>NZ_QLLL01000024.1 GCF_003259335.1 Chitinophaga skermanii | reverse complement strand
CGTACGATTACCAACCGTACTGAGGGTACCTTTGCGAGCCTCCGTTACTTTTTAGGAGGCGACCACCCCAGTCAAACTACCCACCAAACAATGTCTCCGTTTTCACGGATTAGACTCTAAGTAACAGGAGGTTGGTATTTCAACGATGACTCCACAACTCCTGGCGAAGCTGCTTCATAGTCTCCCAACTATCCTACACACCTATTACTCAAAATCAATGTTAAGTTGTAGTGAAGGTTCACGGGGTCTTTCCGTCCCGTTGCGATTAACCGGCATCTTCACCGATACTACAATTTCACCGAGCTCGTGGTAGAGACAGTGTCCAACTCATTAGACCATTCGTGCAGGTCGGAACTTACCCGACAAGGAATTTCGCTACCTTAGGACCGTTATAGTTACGGCCGCCGTTTACTGGGGCTTCAGTCAGGAGCTTTGTATTGCTACGAACACCCTTCCTTAACCTTCCAGCACCGGGCAGGTATCAGGCTCTATACTTCATCTTACGATTTTGCAGGGCCCTGTGTTTTTGTTAAACAGTTGGTTGGACCATTTTACTGAGACCGCATCACTGCGGTACGCCTTATCCCGAAGTTACAGCGTCAATTTGCCTAGTTCCTTTACCACGGATCACTCGAGCGCCTTAGGATATTCTCCTCGACTACCTGTGTCGGTTTACGGTACGGGCTGCTTTAACCTAGCCTTAGGGGTTTTTCTTGGAAGCCTGTTTAGGGACATTATCAGCGCTGCCGAAGCTTTGCCGTACTATCGAGTTCGCCAGTTCGAGCGGATTTGCCTACTCAACCTTTAACTACACTCTTTAACGTAGTATTCCGTAACTACGCAGTCCTTTCACGTCTCCGTTACCCCGTCGAAATTAAAGCAGGTAATGGAATATTCACCATTTTGCCATCAGCTACCCCTCTCGGGTTTGCCTAAGGACCCGACTAACCCTGATCCGATTAGCGTTGATCAGGAACCCTTAGTCTTACGGCGAGAAGATTTTTCATCTTCTTTATCGTTACTTATGCCTACATTTTCTTTTCTGAACGCTCCAACATACCTCGCGGTACACCTTCAATGCAGTTCAGAATGCTCCCCTACCGATATGCAGCCT
>NZ_QLLL01000023.1 GCF_003259335.1 Chitinophaga skermanii | reverse complement strand
CATTGTTTGAAACCCCCGCCGGAGGCCCCCCGGAGGGTGCCGGAAAAAAGGGCGTGGGTGAAAAATGGCGCGGCAGCAGCGCCTTTTTCCCACAATGGGCGTATGCCAACTTGGTTTAATAGCGTTTTTGAAGATTAACGGAGCGTCGCAACGGAGGAATCATAAGAGTTAGTAAGCTGATTCCCTAAACCCTATATTTCCAGGGGGAAAACTATTGTAATAGTAAACTATATAAATAGTTTACTTAAGCTCATTAGTACTTTACTTCGTTGTAAGTTGTATTACAGTAAAAGCAGGATCTACTGCGGCATCGAAGTTTCAACAATAATAACAAGTCAAAGCTACTTATCGAATGAAGAAAGTCTTTGTAATAATGTACATGCTTGGTAATGCTAATCAAGGCACAAAAACACTTATTGAAAAAGAGCGAACCGATAGTATAGCAGCGTTTAAGGAGTTTCATGCCCTAGTGCAAAAACAAATCCGCTTAGGGGCATGGCTGGGGATCATAATAAACGATAGTACTGATATCACTGATATACAAATAGAAGCAAGGTTAAAGCATTAATATATGCTTTAACCTTGCTAGAAAGTGGTTTCTACTTTTGGAACTTTAAGAATGATGACGACCGGCTTTAACTATTTGCGAAAGTACTTCAAGAAATCTGTACTTATTAGGACAAAAATCACGCTCCAATTCTCGCAACACAATCACTGCAACCCATTCCTCGTGATCCTTTTGGCAATTTTCTTCCAACCAGTTTATATATTCATGCATTTCGCTCCATTGTTCCTCTTCTGGTAATTGAAGCCAGTTTTCGTAAAAAGTTTCAAGAGAATCAAACTTTTGTACTTCCGTATCTTCTTCCACCTCCATCATTTTCTCTAGGATTTCGATAAAGTTCCTTTCATTGATTCCTAAACCCTTATCCTCCTTCATTTTCATTAGCGCAGGTAATTGCTCATTAGCGGGTAGAGTAATAATCCAGTTCATATACAAATCAATGAACTCCTGTTCTATTTTGATAGTATTTCCCATTAAATCTTTTTGAGTAAATACTAATCAAGATTGCCATTCGTACTATTACATTTTTAGATTTACTATTTCCTTAAAACCCCGTCATTTGAAAAATCAATTTTTAACCATTAAAAATCTCTTCAATATTACATTATGTACTATAGTATGTATCAAGAAAATAGATTTCTATTTTCTGTATTTTTAATTAAACAAATTTTTTTATTCTATTTATTTTTTGTATTAATCATTTATACAAATTTTATTTTTCTTAGACAAATTTTTATTTATCAATTATTTTAGTTATAGACATATTATATATTGTAGATATTGTAGATATTCTTGAAATTGTAAGTATTATAAATATTGTAGGTATTGTA
>NZ_QLLL01000022.1 GCF_003259335.1 Chitinophaga skermanii | reverse complement strand
TATTTTACTAATAAAATAATTTGTTAGTTTACTAGTAAAATAGTATATTTGTATTGTAATGATAAGGATAATAACAATAAAATCTAAAATATAATAGTAATATGGAACCTACACACTCTTTAGCTGATCTCCTTGAAACAGCACGGCTCGCATTTTATTGGACTTCTTTCGACCCGGATGGCAGAGGTGAAAGAACTATAACCGAATTTGAACAGCAGCTAAACATCGACCTTACTACTATTGCGAAAGAGGCTGCTAACAGCGAGAAAAGTGGTGATATACTTACCGATGTTAATGAACGGTACATAATGAACTACCGAAAGTATTTTACAGCCTGGCTGCGTTCAGAAAGCAACTGCGCTAGTTCTGCAGTGGCCGGACCTGCAAATTTTCCGGTGAAGCGTATGGAAAAACACAGGGGCTGGGCAGATGCAAAATTTCAGCAGTTCCAAGACTGGCGACGCAGGGCACTAAAAGCAATAACGAAAGGGGTAAAGGTAGTCCTTACGCCAGGAACAGAACTTGCTAAGGCTGAAGCAAAGCTAAAGGCGAAGTTACAACGGCAGGCAATGATGAAGGCCGCTAATAAGGAAATTCGCAAATATAAAGATGCGAAAGAACGGCCCTCCCAGCTGGTAGCAGCTTTGCAGGCGCTGTGCGTTTGTGACGAAGAAATTAATGAGTTGTTAGGAGAAAATTATCAAAATAGATTAGGTTTTGCAACGTGGGAATTATCCTACATTAACGAGAATATACACCGCCTTGAGAAAAGAGTTTTATATCTCCGCGATAAGGTCGCCAATGCTACAGGAGCGACAATACAAGAGTATACCACGTTTAAAGTAGTGGAAAATCGAGAACTGGACCGGGTTCAATTTATGTTTCCGGGAGATCCTGGGGATGATATACGTGTATTGTTACGTAAGAAAGGGTTTATTTATTCTCCCAAAAATAAAGCCAATCAGCGGAAGCTAACCCCTAATGCAATACGTGATGCTGCCGAGCTGGCGCGGAAAATTAACGCCATGTTGTCACCAACTGTATAATACCCCGTACCGCCAGATGATCACTTCTGGCGGTATTCTAAAAAATCGCGTTGCCCAGCGGCGGCGCCCTGATGATCCGTTACCGCGAGGCCTTTCTAGCGGCAGTTGGCACCTTTTCCCGGAATGTGGGCAACTGATCTGTTACCTGTTATTATGTTTCACAAAACGGACATTTTCTGATACATATGCCCAGCTGCGTACATTTGAAAAATTTATTTAATAAAATGTTTCAAAAACTCGTTTCACTAATCAAAATTTCATTAACTTTAAATTGACCGTTTTTTGTTACAAATCATTTTATTAGGTACTATGAAATTTGGTTTAGCGAGGGTAAGCACGGAAGATCAAAATTTAGACTTACAGGTAGATGCCCTAAAAGCGGCGGGGTGTGAGAAAATTTTCACCGAAAAGATTTCCAGTAGAAGCAAGGACCGTCCGGAGGTAATAAAACTTATATCTCAGCTCAGAAAAGGTGATGATGTGGTAGTATGGAAATTGGACAGATTAGGGCGTTCATTGCGCGATTTGATAGGATATATCACAAAGTTTGAAGAAATGGAGGTAGGCTTTATTAGCCTACAGGATAACATCGATACGAGTACTACTACAGGGCGTTTTATCTTTAATATTTTCGCCTCATTAGCAGAGTTTGAAAGGGAGATTATCAGAGATCGGACAAAGGCGGGCCTAGCGTCAGCAAGGGCGCGAGGCAGAAAAGGTGGACGGCCAGCTGG
>NZ_QLLL01000021.1 GCF_003259335.1 Chitinophaga skermanii | reverse complement strand
TTCCACCTAGCCCGGTATCCCAAATTGTAGGGGTAATAACTTCGGCATTGATACAATGACGAATAATATTTGTTAAGTGAAATAAATAATCGTTGGCTAACTTCTCTACTGTTCCTGCTGCAAACTCCAACGTGTTATAACTCCACGTGAATTGTAAACTTTCTTCAAAAATATATCCATCTACACCTAGCTGCGCCGGGTAAACATTCGTGGCTGCGCTCGCTTCACCTGTTCCTTGGAGGATATCGGTACTTTGGGTTAAATAACTTCGTCCTACGACCAAGTTGCTTAGACGACCAAGATAGTTAAATAATATACAAGGTGTATATACTAACCCGATATTTTTATTAAAATATTTTGAGATACCGTAACCCAAACCTTCGTATGGAATACCACGCAGCGATTCTTTTGTGCTAATGATTACATTTGATAGATCCCCGGTACTGGATAACAAAACGGGGTACATCGATGTAAACCAACCTATTACACGGCTATTATCGGCACCAAACCCTTCCCGGCCATGGCTTTCCAAGGTTACTACATGTTCGTTCAAACCCGTATAACCTTGCAAGGTTAATTGTAAGGCTGATAAGAGGATGTCATCAATTCTCGTGGAATAAGCTTGGTGAACGTTTTGTAAAAGTGATTGTGTTAAATGGGCAGGAAGAGAAACTTGCAACCTGCGCATATCTCTTATTAAACGCGGTGTTTGCAAAGCGTGGTCTACTGGAAAGGGTTGAACGCGGGATACAATTTTCTCCCAGTAACTTGCTTCCTTCAATAATACTGGGTGATCTTTCAACCCGATTAAACGTTCAGCCCAAGCTCTATAACTTGTTGTTCGATTGAGCACCGGCAACGGTTTATCATCAACAATACAAGTAATGTAGCTTTCCAAATCCTCGCACAGTATACGCCAAGAAACCCCATCGGTACACAAGTGGTGCCCGGCTATGAACAAGCCATTTTTTACTCCTGGCAGCTCAAGTAAAACTACCCTGGCAATCGGACCGTTTTCGATGTTCAATCCTTGTTGAACCTGGGTGCAAATAGTTGCAATATTGGTAGTTTCTACACTTATTGTCTCAACCGTAATTCCTGCACCGTTGTAATACTGTTTCCAACTTCCATCTTCTCCAAGCGAATATCTAAAACGCAGTGCATCATGTTCTTTACACAAATAATCAACAGCAGCTTGCAATTGTGATGCAGATACTTCTTTGGAAATATCAAGTAAAACAGCTTGGTTATAATGGTGCAAATTCTCATGCCCCTGTTCGAAAAACCATTGTTGAATAGGCAACATAGGACTTTCACCTTCCAAGGGAAGTACAGGAGCGACAATATCTTCTAACTGGGTTAATGAACTAGATAATTGAGCGATTGTTTGGAATTGGAAAATATCGCGTGGTTTTATATCTAATCCCAGCTTGCGGGCACGGCTGACTACTTGGATACTCACAATTGAATCACCACCAACTTCGAAAAAGTTGTCGTGGATACCAACTTTCGAGATACCCAGTAAATCTTGCCAGATGGTACAGAGTTGTTGTTCTGTTTCGTTGCGAGGCTCATCACTACCTGTAACTAGTAAATCCACCGGTTTGGGTAATGCTTTGCGATCTACTTTGCCATTACTCGTGACAGGGATCGAAGGAACATTGACCATTAAACTAGGTACCATGTACGATGGTAACCGTTGTTGTAGGTATTGTAGAATATTGTCTTTATTAAAATCTTCAGCCACCACATAAGCGACTAACTTCCCTTCATAAGCGATGACTACATTTTGTTGTACTAGGCCACTTTGTTGAAGCGTTGTTTCAATTTCTCCTAGTTCTATTCTATAACCACGGATTTTTACTTGGTCGTCGATGCGACCATGGTATTCTATTTCACCGCTGGCAGCCCAGCTTGCAAGGTCACCGGTTTTGTAAAGGGTTCCTTCACCGAATGGATTCGTGATGAAACGTTCCGCCGTTAATGCCGGGTTGTTTAAATAGCCCAAGGCTACCTGTACCCCGCCGATATATAATTCTCCTGGTACCCCAACTGGAAGGCGGTGTAAATTTTTATCGAGAATATAAACATCTACGTTCTGGACCGGGCGACCAATCAATACTTTTTCAACTGCTTGGCATAATGGTACTTCCCAGTAAGTAACATCTATAGCTGCTTCAGTGGGGCCGTAGAAGTTATGTAACTTGGCGTGGCCGAGTTTTTCTTGGTACATCGAAACATGGGATGCTAATAGGGCTTCCCCGCTACAAACTACATGTTGCAAACTTTCACAAGCACCTGCTTCAATATCACTTAAAAATGCTCCCAGCATACCTGGTACAAAATGCAAAACAGTGACACCTTCTTCTTCAATTAATTGTCGTAAGTATTGGCTATCTTTTTGTCCCCCGGGTTTTGCTAAAACCATGCGGGCTCCGACCATCAGCGGAAGCATCAATTCCCACGCCGATACATCAAAGCAATAAGTGGTCTTTTGCAAGATAACGTCGCTACTTTGAAGAGCGTGGTAATGGGCTGCCCAGCTTAAACGGTTCACCAAACCTTCGTGCGCATTTACGACGCCTTTGGGTTGGCCCGTGGAGCCGGATGTATAAATAACGTATAATGGATCTCGCGGTGTAATCCCGGGATCGAATATATCTTTGGAATAGGCTTCGTAGCGACAATTATCAATCTCTATTTTTACTAAGGGGGTTGATAGCTGGGTGTCACTCGTTGTTAGCACAAAGCCAACTGTGCCACCGTTACACATGTACGCGATCCTTTCTGCAGGGTAACTGGGATCTATTGGAACATACGCGCCTCCAGATTTAATAATCCCCAGCAGGCCAATTACCATTTCGAAGGAGCGTTCTAAACACAGCGGGACAATACTGCCACGTGATACACCCTGTGCCTGCAGGTAATTCGCTAACTGGTTACTGCGTTCTTCCAACTCCGCATAGCTCATATGTTTGCCACTAAACGTTAACGCTGGCTTATTTGCGTGTAAAATTGCAGCTTCGCGCAGTAAATCAACCATGGTTGACCCAACCGGGTAAGCAGCACGTTCGCCTTGGAAAGATTGCTGCTGAGCGTTTTCAGCCGGTGTAAGTAACTCTATTTCTTCGATACGTTGCAACGTTATAAGTTGCTGCAAGGTGTTCTTGAAATGACCTGCCACCATCGAAACGGTTTCTTCGTTCAGTAAACCTGCGTTGTAGCTGAAGTTGATCTGCAAGGTGGGGTTCAGTTCTACCAAGATCGTGAGCAGGTAGTTGGTATGCTCTGCTAGCTGGATATGGCTAAAGCGTAAACTTCCTGCCACGTTCGAAGTATCTTCTACCGGGAAGTTTTCAAACACCAACAAGCTATCGAATAAATCACCTTTTACACCGGCTAATTCTTGCAATGTACTCAACGGTGCGTAACTATAATCACGGTTACGCGTATGCTCATCCTGGATAGTAGCAAGCCAGCTGTTAATATTACCACTATTTACTTGTGTACGTTGTAAAATAGTATGAATATAAAGTCCTACACGCTCCTCGCTATGCGCTATATCTGTAGGTCTACCCGATACCGTTACCCCGAACAACACGTCTTCACGGCCACTATAACGCGACAATAAATAGCTCCAAGTTCCTTGCACAAGCGTATTTAAAGTGACACGGTTCCGTTGTGCGAAAGATTGTAACGCAGCATGTTCCCCTTCGTTGAGTGCTAGTTGAATTGAACCGGTATTTGCACTGCCTTGGTTGCGGGCCACGTTCGCTGGTACAAACGGTAGCAGGCTCGGTGTTTCAAAACCACGTAAATACTGCGACCAATGTGTTACTTCCGAAATAACATCACGCTTTTGAAGGTACTTTGTAAAGGTCGAGAAATTGTCTACTTCGAAAGAAACGGGCTCCCCGCGTAGTAGCGATTCATAATGTGTTTGAAGGGCCTTGATAACGAT
>NZ_QLLL01000020.1 GCF_003259335.1 Chitinophaga skermanii | reverse complement strand
CAATGGCCAGCTCTCCGGGCAAAACCTTGTCCTGGTGCGCGGGATCTCCCGCTGCAGGAAGGCTCACGTTATCGCCAATATCCTTACAGCATTTAATATTTTTTCTTCCCTTTTTACTGGGCTGTGTAGAAAGAACTACCTTTTTTTCATTCTCTTTCAATTTTGCATCTTCAATCTCATTCAATGGCGTAGGTGGGCCTCCAATAAGGCATTTCCCAAATAAAAATTCTGGCTCATAGGTTACAACAATTTTATCAGTCTTTTTATTGGTAAAACTGTAAAATGTAGATTGATGAGTTACCTCTATTTTAAGGTTATCTCTAAGTTGATTAATAACACGGAAGAAAGCAGTAGAGAAACTGCTTGAAGTAAAAACCTTTGCATAGGTAGCGGCAACTTTTATGTTAATTTCATCCTGTGAAAATCTACCGCTTATTTGGTTGATAATGTCAAAAATGTGATCTTCGAGTAACATATATCGAAGTACATACGAAACTGACTACATACAAGATTGTACAGTTGCTTTATGAGCAACCACTTTGGGAATGCTACGGTTAACCGTAGCATTTTTTTATTTATTTTCTTCGATACTACTCAAATCAAGTAATCTATGTGGATGAACACCGAGTAATTTGGCAATTTTGAAAACCTGATCCAAACGAGGTTGTTGCTTGTTAGTAGCCCATTTTGAAATAGTTTGCGAACTAATACCCGCCATAATTCCAAGCTCGGAACCTGTTAAATCCTTTTCTGCCAAAACAGCTTTTAATCTGTTATATTTAACTTTAGCCTTGTCCATCTGGAACAAAGCTAATAATTTGATTTTTAATGGTTTTTATCGAATAAATTTATTTTATTAAACTTAATATACATTTATTAAACTATTTTGATATTTATATCTAAATAGTTTAATTTCATAGTTGAGAATTTTTATCCTCAAAAAAACATTTTTCTTGTTACTAATCCCAAATTGATATGGATGTTAAATCAGCGGCTCATAAAACAATTCCCACTAGTGAGGCTCTTTCTCTTATCGGGCCTGCCATACACGAAATAGGTTTGCTAGTACACTTAATTAACATTACGGTTCATGAGTTCAAGGAATTTTTACATAATGATTCTACTGAAAACGCCATTCTCGAATGTGTTCCCGCTTTGGAACACTGTGCATCGTCAATGAAGAATCTCCATGATCGATGGCGAGAAGCCTTAAATAATGAGGCGGCCTATCATGCTGATATTAGTTTCATTAACTTATGTAGCATATTCCAACAAGTTTATATTACCGCTTCTCCGTTGTTTAAAAAGGTGGGAAGGTTAGAATACGAAGTAGATAAAAATTTAGTTCCTACAATCGCAGGGGATTCAACCTACTTAATCCAAATTTTGATAAATCTTATCTCAAATGCGGTAAAACATAACTCACCAGGAATCCATATATTAATATCAGCCTTATATTACAACAAACACGAATACAAAATTACTATTGTGGATGATGGCGAAGGCTTTGCAAACTTCGACGGTGTATTTACAACGGAGATGGGGCACGGCTTAAATAATGTGAAAATGATGGTTACTACTTTAGGTGGTAATATTGCAGTGGAAAGGAAGGATGATAAAACAGTATTTACAATAACTTTACCTTATACCCCTTTTCTATGAGTAAAGTAAATCCCTCAGAACTTCTTCCCCTTGATGAGGGCAGCTTTTACGATCAATATTCCCAGGCTGTCTACGGTTTAATCTTGAAGAATGGCGTAGTAGAACCTAAAGCTAGCGATATAATGGTTGATATTTTTACCACAGCTCATAAACAAAGGCACCTATACACGGGTGACTACAAGGTATTTTCATGGTTGCTTAGAATAGCTGTAAAAGAGCTGGCAAAACATGTTGAATTAGAAAAAATAATAAAATCCCAAGAGAAAGGGTTGAACTTAAAAAGATTGGGGTATTAATGAAAAAGTTATTAAAAAAAATTCGGCGGTGGATTACACTTTACCGGCTTAGAAAAGAGGCAAACGCTTATGGTGTGCCCTTTAATGAATTTTTAAAGGAATCTGATAAGAAAAAAAATGAATAAAGTCTATTTGCTTTTCAAATGCACATAAATAGCAATTACCATAATCAGAATCGCTATTGATATGAAAAACCCACCGATGTAAAGGTGCCCAAAAAATTGGGCACCTTTTATCATCCATAACCCACAAAAAAGCATTGCCACTCCCATGCTGCAACAAATCAGTAGGCCACTTGTGTTGAATAATTCAGAAAAACCGGAAAACGTTTTCCTTTTGCCCGTAGCCTGATTAGTGCTGATTTTATCAACCCATTGTGTAATAGGTCCAGGGTCGGTAACTTTCTGTGCGTTATTAATCCATTTCATTGAAACGAATTTAATCAATTTATGCACTATTACTGGATTATCGCTTGGAAGGCCTCGCGAAAAAGCAAAATCAAGGAAATAAAGCTGGGCGGCGATTTTTTACCGCCCAAAATGTCACCTCTCAATTTACTTAACTTCCCGTTTCTATTAACCGGTTTAGCCTATGTCCTCCCCACTGTAAAAGAACATCTTCCCATGGAATTGTAAGCTCCCTATCATCAAAGTAGCCATATGTAGTAAAATATTCCTTCGCCCAATCAGCCAATATGTTAATAACGGAATTACTATTGTTATACTTCTCCATAAGCTGATCAGTAAAACGATAAGCCAATACGGAAGTTATTTTTACAACCTCGTTCCACCCTGTGATAGTGATAGCTGCAGGGTCAAATCTTTTTCCGTTATCATCCATTAAGATAAAATAGGTGGCCCCATGCGTTGCGCACCTTCTAAGCAACCTTACCAAATCTGTATAACCTGGTGCAATAGCGGGAACGTTTTGCAATTTCTCGCGCCAGTCGTTTACTGAATATAGATTTACTGAATCCTTTGATGGCGTAACATCTATATAAGCCAGAAGGTATTCTTCCGCTAAATTACAAGCGTCCAAACTTACTTCTTGCCTGTTAATCGCAACAAAGGTGATTAAATCCAAAATAATAGCTGTTTCCATAATACGTACAATATTTACAATATGTTATTATTATATAATAATGGCAATATGAACAATATAATATTATTCATATTGCCAAAAAATACTAGCACATTGCCACCAACTCAACTAACGCCTCATTATCCAATTTAAAGGCATTACCTATATGTTTGCTTGCTAGGCGAGCATTTGCTTTCTTGCTCGCAATAGGCATGATATGCGTTGTATAATGAGTAACACCGCTAAAAACCCCCCACAAAGTTTCACCTTTCGCGGTCATCTCTTTTGTGATAGAGCGAAGCAATTCTTCCGCACGGTTTTTAGCATAAGAACTAATATCTTTTTGTTCGCTCGTTGATTTTAAAATATCAACGTCGGTAACAGTATTCACAATTTTTGCGATGGATGTACGTGTAACAGGCGTTTCCGCCAATTTTATATATTTCTCGAAAAGGTTTTGTTCCGCCTTTTGTAGGGCGTCTATTTCCCTTAAGGCCTCTTCAATCTTAATTTTAATGGTGGAAGTATGACGGGCACTGTTTTTTAATGATTTGGAAGCGAGGGCAAAGGAATTTTTACAGCATACGGTAAAATTAGCAATACCCCATTTTAAAGAACAGCTTCCGTCGTGGCTATTAATTCCGGTATAATAACTTTTTACTGTGCTATTATTCGCACCGATACCTTGCAGCTCATTTGCTGAACTTAATTGTAAAAACACCTTACCACCGTCGTCAAACATACCACCGGTATGAATTTTATAGCCTGTTCTATCGCTTAAACGAAGGACTAGTTCTGCAAGCTCACTATTTTGATAAGGTTGATAGCTTTTCTTTACAGCTGCAAAAGTCTTGTTAGTATCTTCCCTTACAATACCGTAAAAACCGGTATTCTCTCCGGTTACCAGGTGCAAAGGTTTCTTTTGAACATCCCACCGTAAACCGAACTTTTCGAGAAGTTCGGCAACTTCTTCTCTCCGGTCATCGTTATTAACGGATAAAGAACTGAACGCGGATTTTAAAATACCATTGACAAAAGTGTTGTTTTCCATTTTTTAAATTTTTAGTTATTAATTAATTATTCAACACTACTAAGTTACTATTTTACTAGTAAACTAACAAATTATTTTATTAGTAAAATA
>NZ_QLLL01000019.1 GCF_003259335.1 Chitinophaga skermanii | reverse complement strand
CATTTTTCACCCACGCCCTTTTTTCCGGCACCCTCCGGGGGGCCTCCGGCGGGGGTTTCAAACAATGGGGGGCCGCTTTCGCGGAAATGCAAAAAAGCCAGCTAATTGGCTGCCGCACTTCTTAAATTACAAGAAGTTCGAATGAATAAAAAAGGGCTTTGCCCTTTTTTATTCATCATACTTGGATATTGTCAACATCCCACCGTGGTGATCCCAGCACTCATCTGTAAAGACAAAAGAAACTTCATCACCAACAAAAGAACTGTGTATTTCTCTCTGCCAAATAAGTTTTTCTTGCCAATCGTGACATGTAATTCTAAACTTTAAGCCACTTAATCTTTTCAGTTTCCAATATAAAGGGCAACGACCCTCTATGTCGAGATTACGTCCTCCTTTCATAATAATATCGATAAACCAATAACATATATACTTTTGTGCTACATACTTCACACTCGGAGTATATAGAAAGCCAGTAGAGTGCCTATAGCATACATGTGAGAATCCTAAGAAGGGCAGTTCTTTGTTAATGTTTCTACCATTTTGCTGTTCCATGATCAAATATTTAAGGTTAATGATGGAACAATCGCCGGGTGGTTGGGCGAATTGCGCGCTTCGCGCGGAATAAATGCGTGGACGGGGAAGATCCAGAAATTTGCTGCAGCTGGTGCAGGATACCCCCTTGCCCTGGCACTGGTGCTTTAAGACGCCGCGCGTTGATGCGCATTTCGCCCAACCACCCGAACTTTGTGAAAACATTAAGTTTAAAATCGCCTAATCAGGGCTATGCCGCTGGTTAGCCACTGGTTATACAAAGGGATTTTTTGGAATTCAACAGCCGTACAGAATATCAACGACTTAGAAAAAATTTTAGGATTATCAAACTTTCCACCCCCTTTCGGTCGTATTACTAATATAACCGTTTCTAAAAGTATTATTTATGCTCTTGACCTTCCAGCATCAACAGGTAAATATATCACCCTTAACGGAAATCAGCTTTACAGATTATTAAATATTATAAAAAAACATGTGTACGCAATTTCCTTATCATCCTCAACCGTATTAGGCGATTTTACTATCTCGACAAGTTGATGTAACAGCTTTTCAGTGTCGTTCATTGTAATGCTATACTTTTCAACGAAATTATTATTCTCTAAAATTTTGTATGCTTCATCAACTTCTTTCCAGCGAATGTTTGCTGACCGGTACACCGAAATACAGGCAGTTATTAAAAATAATAACCCAATAAGTGCGTAACCGATTTTTAAGCCTATATTTGGGTGCATCATACTACCAACAAAGCATAAGTTGAACCCAATCATAGAAAACATAAAATGGTGGGAAAAATCGGTAGCTACAAAAGTTATTCTTCTCAATTTTTTCATAATAGAATATACGAATTGCCCCCCTCGTTTATAACAAAGACTAGTGCTATTGTACTAGTACAGGTTTGCAATAAATAAGATGCCTACGATCAAATTTTATATGAAGCCTATTTTATCATTATGGTGGATCTGCAGCCATTGGGTCATCTTTATAGCGTGGATATTCACCCATGCTTCACTAGTGTCTATAAGTCCTGTAAACACTTTACTCGATGAAAAATCCCCTCTCTTAAAAACACACTTAATTTGATTCTCCCTATCCTCACAACACAATAGATTTTCTTGTCCAGAGAGTTCATATATAAAATATTGTAAATTAGAAAGCATACAATTAAATAAAATGAATATTTTCAATATTGTTTTACAATACAATATTATTATATAATAATATATTGTGAGTATGGATAATACAAACTGCCTATCATAATAAAAAAGCCAGTTCAAGAAGAATCAAGAACCGGCCTTTCATCCATTGTTTGTTAACCCCAAATTCTTCACAGCTTTGGGGAAATACACTGCGGATATGAAAATGCGAATATCGTTATTCATTACTTAAAATTAAATACCGTATAAAAAATGAACAAAATGAACAACTCGGCGCACGTTATTTAACGTAATAACAAAAAAGCTGTTTTGGACAAATGCTGTCTGGCGGAAAAATCGTATGGCCTTTTCTGAGCACATGATGTATCCCTTTGACAGTACCGCGCAGATTAGCAATCTTGAAATCTCCTTTCATGAACTTTTCCGCCTGCTCCGGGCTTTGGGCATGTACTGACATCACTTTAAACCGTTCCCGGTATTCAGCATCCTCGATGCTGTCTAGGTTAATACTTTGCCCCATCATTTCAAGGGCAATGCTAAAAACCAGTTCATCTTCATCGGAAATATTAAGCCCCCCATCAGGGATTTTAAAACCTAATTTCTCCAATATGTAGGTTGGTGTTAAAAGCATATGAACGTTTTTGAAATTAATTACTGACTTGGTGCGCATCCCGCCTATTCAAGGGCAGCCTTCACCTTCTTATCATTCTGAAATAGAGTAGATTTTACCTTTAAAAGCCTAGCGGATCTACGCCCCGCTAGGCTTTTAATTTAAATATCACACCACGGGTACAACCATTTTCTATAATTCCTTCCAGGAATCCTTTTTCCACGCAAGTATTTGGCAGTAACCAATTGGAGGTATTATTCCTCCCCACGCTTCACGACATTTTTTCATTAGTTTCTGATAATCTTGCATCCCTTCTGGTGTCTTAACTAGTTCTTCCACTGCCGAATCCAAAATAAGATGTTGGAAAAAGCCCCTTTTTTCCCACCAGTAGCTGTTGTAACCCTGCCCCTTCTTCCTGAGTTCTTTTCCTTGTGATGTAAAGGGTTCCCCATAATTATCAACATAATCATGATAATAGCAGAGTACCATTGTTTCCAACATTACACGGAGATTAAACTTAATCTGTTTCATAATAAATAAATTTAATAATTAATGATGAAACAGTCGCCGGGCGGCAGGCCGAATAAGCCCACTTCGCGCGGAATAAATGCGTGTAGGACTTTGCCGACTACTTCCCCGCCGCTGGTGCAGGATCTGCCCCTGACTACTTGATGCTACTTTAAGACGCCGCGCGTTGATGGGCATTTCGGACACCCGCCCGAACTTTGTGCAGGCATGAATTATAACCAACGCTTAATCAGGGCCGACCTCTGGCCACCGCTGCATTTAACAGAGTAAAGAACGTTTTTTGCAATGAACATTACAGGAGTGGCCTGCGGCGCTGACACTTTGTTACGGCCTTTGCTTCCCGGTACCTGGTACCGGTGTCCTAGTGATTCTACAGAATGTTATTTAAAACCATCCTATAAGGGTGATACCATCCTCTTTAGGATCAAATATTGACGTGTTAGGCACAGCCCCCTTACCTTCATTAACGTGTGGATGTGAACCTAGTACTGTATTTAATGGATTTTCCCCTTTGGGATGTTTTTGAACTTAGCTCTTTAATCCCCATAAACGTAAATTTTCCTCCGCTAACTGCTGGGTTAGTTTTAACATCGCATCATAACTACTAGAGGTGTCAATGATTGAAATAGGGCCCTCGATACACTGATAATCTTCTGAGTCCTTAAGTGCAGTATCTCGAAATTTTTCAGCATCTTCTCGAATAAAAAAAGTACGCTGCTTAACTTCCCGCTGAATATTCATACAATGTTGGAAACCGTTATGCCCCCCAGCTTTAAGGTGTTGCAAAAACATTTTTTTTTGTTCTGCAGAGAGGTATTTGTAATAATGTACTTTATACATTTTGTTGCTTTTTAAAATATAGTACAAATACAAGGCTACCACCTCCAATAGTAGCCACTATTGTCATTCCTCAGAGATTGATATTAGTATTTTGTAATCCCTTTGTGATTTTTGAAATTACGTTTTTTTAAAAGTGGGGCTGACTTTGTTATCAGCCCCTTAATGAACGATCAATCTTCTTGTTTCTTTTCGCAAGGATACTTGAGTTCTATTATGGCTTCATGGTCGGCAATCTGCCCATCTTCCCAATCCTGCCATTGTTCTTCTGACCAGGCTTCCCAGCCCAGTTCACATCTTTCATTCCAAGATAAATTTTGATGCTCCATAGTAATTATTTTTAATGAATTAATGATGGAACATTCGCCGGGCGGAAGGCGGCAATAAGCCAAGACTGGCAACGGAATAAATACGTGTAACACTGCAGCCGCCCCCCTTTCCCTGTGTTGGTGCAGGATCTGCCCCTCCCTACTTCCTGATGCTTTATGCCGGATGCCTTCTTGGTGTTTGGCGCACCCGCCCGAACTTTTGAAATCATTAATTACACAGAGCTTAATCAAGGCCTTACTGCTGGCTATCGCTGCATTTAAATTACTAATCAATAATCGTAGCTTCTGTGACCGTTAATATCGGTAGTATTGATAAAACCCCTCGATAAACATTAATTGAATTAAATAAGTTCGTATCACGTAAGTCTATATATAGAGCGTTTTTAGAGATTTGCCCAGTTACCCGGTTTCAGATTGTAGGATCTTCCTGATACTGTACCCAATATTCCGCAATGCGTTTATCATCCCCTACCAGATTGGATATATCTTGTTCAACAACATCCAGGAGGGATACCATCACCGTTTGCATCTTCATCTATAAACCAGCATCCAGCATGGCATTTTTAAAATCATCGTAATTCTGAAAATTGTATCGATTTTTCTTTCATACGAACGTTTTATGAAATGAACAGCTTACAGGGGCGGCCTGCGGCGCTGGCACCTGGTTACGGCCTGCGCTACCGGTAACCTCCTGGTACCGGTGTCCTGGTGATCAGCTGGGTGACCAGGTACCCGGTTTCTGGGCTGTAGGATCTTCCTGGTACTGTACCCAATATTCCGCAATGCGTTTATCATCCCCTACCAGGTAGGATATATCTTGTTCAACAACATCCAGGAGGGATACCATTGCTGTTTGCATCTTCATCTGAAAACCAGCATCCTGCATGGCATTTTTAAAATCATCGTAATTCTGAAAATTGTATAACGACTTATCTTTCATACGAACGTTTTTTGAAAAAAGCTGTTTTGGACAAATGCTGTCTGGCGGAAAAATCACATGCCTTATATTCCGCATTTCCGGAAGTTCCGGAGGCGACCAGGTGCCCAGCTCTCCCCTGGTGTTCCCGAACCAGGTGCGCTACTCCCGTTTTTTGAGCTTGGCCCGGATACCGGGCCTCGATGTGCTGGCCCCGTCGGGGACCAGCACATCGAATATTACATTAGAGTTTAGACCCAAAAAGAGGAACAGACGATGATGCGTTCATAACCTCAACAAATAACTTAGCGACCGCCCAACTGTTGTTTTCAAGTACAACCTGTTGAACCTCTGGACCAAGCCCGTGATTATGTAACATATCCACACCTATAGTGGCAACAGCCTTTCGGAAGCTATCATTATGCTTGCCTAAGAAAGCGCCTGCAGTATCAATAGTCCTATTGTCTTTAGGCACTTCAGCTAAATATGCGTTTAAAAACTGTTGAGTGACTACCTCAATCTTTGCTTTGTATTCAGTTAAAATCTGTTCAGGATTACCCATGTAATTGGTTGATTTTATTAATTATATAGAACGTTTTTTGAAATTGACGTAGAAAACTCCCTGCCCCTTAACCGGGCTATCAACCCGGTTTTCCTACGGGGTGGCAGGGCCAATTATATTATATTCAACGTTCTTTGAAATCAAAAGTACTTACGGAATTCCTCATCTTCTAACATCCAGCAGGTTAATTTATCATCCTCCACATCCTCTACACGAGGCACTGTGGTTGCGAATGCAAGGGCTTTTTCAAAACTTTTGGATTTTGTACCCATCTGCGAGTACATACGGATATCAAAGGTAACAAAGCTGACAACGTCACGTAAATCACGTAATCCGTCTGGTATTGCATCCGCCACACGCTGCAGATAATCAGCAAGGGTATTAAGTTCTTCTTTTGATGGAATTGTATTTGTCATATAGTGAACATTTTTTGCGAGTTATACGCTGCGGAATTGCAGAATCGGAACTGGTGCCATTACAGCATGCACAATATAAGCTGAGAGCTGCTAAAATATGTTTATCAGATGTTAAAGAACATTTTTGATTTACTTTTCTTCAGCAACTCCGCTGTTATCGGCCAACAGTGCCTTAATACCACGGCTCCGGGCTTTAACGGGTGCTGATGGTGTTTTACGAGCTGTATTTATATAACGATAGCAGGTGACCCGACTGATACCCAATACCGCAGCAATATCCTCCACCTTCTTTTCCCCTTTCTCATACAGCATCAG
Source organism: Chitinophaga skermanii (assembly GCF_003259335.1). Classification (GTDB taxonomy): domain Bacteria; phylum Bacteroidota; class Bacteroidia; order Chitinophagales; family Chitinophagaceae; genus Chitinophaga; species Chitinophaga skermanii. The sequence goes on along the minus strand of NZ_QLLL01000019.1, from coordinate 38 downwards.
GGCTGTTTGTGCTTTATGCAGATTTTCTGCTGATAGCC
>NZ_QLLL01000018.1 GCF_003259335.1 Chitinophaga skermanii | reverse complement strand
TGGAGCGGTGCGTTTGTAGCTGGTGGTTACTTCCAGGCGGGTGCTGCGCCGGTTGGTAACTACACGGTGACCTATACTTATGTAGACCCTGTAAGCGGATGTACCGGTACGGATGCGAAAATAATTAAGGTTGTTAATTCAGCAATTTTAGATGTAGGCGCGGATGTAATGACATGTTCGGGAGCAAAAGAGTTTACCCCACCACTACCTACAATTGGAGGTGGTGAATGGAGATCTTTAGCAGGAGATTTCTACCAAAGTGGCGTACTACTTCCGAGCAAAATGCAATTAGGAGATAATCACCTTATTTATACTGTTAAAACAAATGAAGGCTGTTTTTTAAGTGATACCCTGGTAATAAAGAAGAATCCCGCCCCTGTTGTAACTATTATGCGTGATTTCAGTATATGTTTGAATAGTAATGCAGTGCAGTTGCAAGCCACCCCAGCACCAGGAGTATGGGAAGGAAAGGGTATTGATGTTAATATTGGTAGCACATTCTTTCCCGCCACGGCAGGGGCTGGTAATCATACCTTAAATTATACTTATTCAGATCCTATCACAGGTTGTTCTACCAAAGCTAGTGTCATCGCAACCGTTAACTCCTTGCCGATTATTCAACTTCCCGCTGATACCGCACTTTGTATATCCAGCGGAGTTTTAACATTACCATCAGGCGGTATATGGTCAGGGTCAGCGGCTATCACAGGGCAAGTGTTTTCACCTGCAGTGGCAGGTATTGGAAATCATGGTTTAATTTTTACCGTTGTAGATCCCTCTACATTATGCCAGAATGCAAACACATATTTTATCCAGGTGAAAGGAATTCCAGGCCCAATCAAGATAATGGGGGATACTACTGCGTGTGAAGGCCAGTTTATCCAACTTATAGCCTCTGCAGACAACGTTACAAACTTTAATTGGTTTGTAGAAGGAAGTCCTAGCCCGTTTTCAACGGGGAGTAAAATCAATTACCAAGTTACAAAAGACGAAGAAATCTATTTGATCCCAAAACCCACGCTTGTAGGAGAGTGCCCCGGAGAAGGGAGGTACCTGCATATTCTCAACAATACACCTACAGGCACGGCAAAACGCTTAACACTAAAGGATTCAATAGAAAATGGTGCATTATTCCAAGCGGTAAGTAATATTTCAAAGGCAACATCTTATTTATGGGATTTTGGCGATGGTGGTACTTCTACACAAATAGCCGGGAACCATTACTATTATAAACCTGGTGAGTACAATGTTTCACTCATCGTAGCAAGTGCATTTGGCTGTGAAAGGAAATTTGTATTACCTAAAATTATTGTTTTGGATGAGGTTGGAAAAGCGCCTGATCCAGTTTTTGACCGAGGTAACGGGATCGACCCTGATGCTAATGCACTGCTGGTTTATCCTACTGTATTTTCAAACAAGTTGACGTGCGAATTTGTGGCAAAAAATGAGCAGGAAGTAATTATTACCCTCATAAATATTACAACCGGGCTCCCTGTGCTTTCAAAGAAAGTGAATGCTATTAAGGGCTTTAACCGCTTCCGAATTGATACTGAATTAATCAAAGACACAGGGCAATGGTATATCATCAAAATAACAGGGATCGATTTTAATAATACATTGAAAATAAGAAAATTATAATATGAAGTACTTAATTGGCTTTTTAATGTGTTATTGCTTAGTGGGATGCGATAATCGGGAAGAAAGTCTTAGTGAGCTTAACTCTCCCCCAGAAATTTTTTTACAAGCACAAGCAGGCGGACCGGAAACAAAAGAGCTGATTGATAGCGTAAAGTTATCCAATACTCAATTTGGGTACTTGCCTATTGTTATTCGTGTGCAGGATTTAAACAGCAACATAAAATCACTAAGGATGAGTATGGTTTCTGGTGATGGACTGTTGAAGCAAAACGACGATGAATTTACAGATACAATAAGAATTCTAGGAAATAAGGGAATATACAAGTTTATTCCTGCTCATCCAGGGGCTATAATAGTTCGTTTCGTTGTTACCGACTATTTTAACCAGCGCGACAGCGCCCAGCTGAAGGTTTTTGCCTTCAATAATCTGGCACCTATTGCCAATTTACGTATAGATCCAATAGGGGAGGTAGAACGCTTCGAATACTTACTTGATGGAAGCCTATCATATGATCCGGACAAGAATTTGGGGGGTGGGTTGACGAAATACATTTTTATCGTGAATAATACTACGATAGCCGAAACAAGGAGTTCTGCAATTCCTTTTATTTTTCCTAGCCCAGGTGCATATATCTGCAAACTTAGAGTTGTGGATAACGATGGGGCCGTGAGTAAAGAGGTTGTACAATCAATACAAATTCAATAATCAACTATGAAAAATCTTTTCACTTTATTGTTATGGTTTTCCGTAGTGCATGTTAATGCCCAGAACCCCGCACCAGCATTAGGTTTTCTAGGCATCGAACCTGATGCACGTGGAAGTGCATTAGGATTATGTGGAACTTCGACCTTACCTGATGTGTCCAGCGTCTTTTACAATCCTGCCAAAGTAGCTGCAGTGCCATCGGAGTATGGTTTTTCCGCCAATTACGTGCCTTATATGCGTCAACTGGCGAGTGGCATGGGATTGGCCAGCTTACAAGGCTTTCGTCGCATGGATGATGTGACAGCAATAGGTTTGGATGTAAGATTTTTTAGTTTAGGGAAGATCGAGTTTAAAGACGAAACAGGGTATGATATATATACTTATAACCCTTCTGAATGGTGTATAGGCATTACGTATTCACGTTTGTTAAGTAATTACTCCTTTATAGGCTTTACGGCAAGATATATTAATAGTCGTCCGGCAGCGGGAATCGAAGCCCAGGGAAGTGAGGTTAAAATAGCCAATGCCATTGCTGCAGATTTAGGGTACTATTATAGCTCTGTGGCTCGCGAAGATATGGAGAGCTTTAATGGCGGATTTGTCAGGTTTGGGGCATCTTTTCTCAACATTGGAACACGTGTACGTTATCAGCAAAATGTTACCGGAGCCTTACAGCCAATGTGTTTACGCATTGGAAGTGGCTATTCTTACAAAACGGAAGGAAATGAACATGCAATCAGTTTGGATATAGAGATATTGAAGCCTCTTTTACCTGAAGATTCTAACAATAGGACCGTTCCATCCGCTATCGTAGCCGGTTTAGGATATTTTAAGGCTTGGGAAGCAGGCGCTGGTGTCGAATATTTATATCAAAACCGGTTTTTTCTACGTGGTGGAGTGCATTATGGCAATACTTTACTTTCTACTAGACAGCTTGCCACCTTTGGTACAGGCTTTCAATCGGGTTTGTTTAACTGTTCTGTTAGCTATTACGCTGCCTTGCCTGGTAAAAATCTTAATTATAATTCTCAAACTTTCAAAATCAGCTTAGGGCTAAATTTCACCGAGTAAAACTAATAGAATGTATAAAATAATGTTGGTTGCGATAATTATAAGCATGTTCACAAGTTGTAGTAGTTCTAAACTAATGAGCCACCACAAAGCAAAACAGCAAATTAGATGTGCTAAATTTTAAATTCAATTAGAATATTGTAGATATTGTAAATATTGTAAATAATATTTGTATTGTAGATATTGGTAGTATTGTTTTTATTATTAAATTTGTGGTTATTGTTTATCTTCTACCCAAATATTTGTTACACTATGGGAAAAATCGTTGCATTCGCAATACAGAAAGGTGGAGCCGGAAAAACGACTACCACTATTAACCTCGGTTTTGAATTAGCAAATCGAGGGCACAAAGTTTTACTGTGTGATTTAGATCCCCAGTTCAATTTGACTATTGGCCTAAAATTGCAAGGTCCTGGCGTGAATATGTATGAGGCTTTAACGGGAAGAATAGACCATTTACCTATTGTTTCTATCAATGAAAATTTAAGCATCGTTAAAGGATCTCTCGATGTCGCTGCAGCAGAAGTTGAACTTATTAATAAGTTTGCTCGTGAAAGCACGTTGCGTGAGCTTTTAGAACCAGTTAGAGAAGATTTTGATTTTATTTTTCTTGACTGCCCTCCTTCGCTCTCTATCCTCACTATTAATGCAATGACAGCAGCAGATGAAGTTTACATTCCTGTTCAAGCCGAATTTTATGCAATGTCGGGGGTCGATAAGCTACTAACTACTATGGCAATGATCAAGAACAAGTTGAATTCCAAATTAAAATTGGGTGGTGTGTTCATAACATTGTTTGATGGTCGAAAGTCACTCAATACGGCTGTAGCAAAAGATGTAGCTAAAATTATGGGAGAGGAATCAATATTAAAAACTATTATTCGCGATAATGTTTCCTTAGCAGAAGCACCAGCTCGCGGACAGTCAATTTTTGATTATGCTCCTAAAAGCCATGGAGCAGAAGATTACAAACTGTTAGCAGATGAATTTTTAAGTAGACAATAATAACAATATTATATTAATAGTATTATTTAATAATATAAACAATTAAATATGGGCGGCAAAAAAGATTTTAACGGTTTAGGTCATAACAGTGGTTTAGCAAGTCAAGGTGGGTTCGTTGGTATGTTTAGTGGAGAGCAAAAAGAATCTACTCCGATTACTACTGTAATATCACAGGATGATCGTAAAAATGTTACTTTTTCCATTCAGTTGAACATGCTTGAAAAGGTGAAGGATTTTTGCCATTTAAAACGTGTGAACGGGGAAACACAGTTTACTAAAGGAGATGCCTTTGATTATATAATGCGCAAGGGTTTAGAGGTAATTGGTGAGATCCCCCCGCGACCAGAGGAAGTTAAATTAAGGGAGGAATCACATAAACGTGGCCGCAAAAGCAATAACACATAGGAAATTAGTAAAATAATTTACTATTATAGTAGATTGGCGTATTTTTGAGTACCTAAATCGATTTAACATGACTGCAAACGATCCTACGACAAAAAGGGAACCGATAGAAAAGGAAACAACACAGTTTAACTTCCCCCTCGATAACGCTGTTTTTACAGAAATGAAGCTCATTTCAATAAAAGGGCAAATTAAGCAAAAACAACTTGGTTTGATGCTCGTGGACAATTTCTTAAAACTTAGTGAACATGAGCAACTAGAGCTTATTAGAGCCTATAAGGAGGAAAATGGTATTAAATAACTAACGCTAATCGGCCATGAACGAAGAAAGTAAGGTAAAGAAAAAAAGACCAGGTAAACGTAATGGTATCGTTTTGTTGCCAGGTAGTGGCACTGTCCTTTACCAAAGCAATCGTGTAACAAATGGCCGGTTCTCGTTTACATTATATCAGTGGAAAATCCTAGCGGCAACGATGAAAGCGCTACAGGAACCTATCAAATTATCCATGTATGGCATTGATTACAAGCAGTTAACACTTTTCAATGAAGATAGCAAGATCATTCGTGTTCCAATTCCTTTGAATGAAATAACTACACCTAATCACTATAAGGATGTTGTTACTGCAGCAAAGAGGTTGCAAGATTACAAGTTGAGTTTGAAAAACAAGGACTTGACAGGCTACCAAGATACCATCGTCTTTTTTTCAAAGGTTACCGCACCGGAAAAAGCTAATATAGATAACCGTTCAGTTACAGCCATCTATGTTGAAATGTATAAGGAGGTGGCAGAATACCTTATAAATATGGAGCAAAACGATCAGGGGAGCCCTATCAAATATACAAGGTACTTATACGAAGTTATTATCGCCGCTAAATCTATTTACTCACCAATTCTATATCAAAAAATAGCATCCTGGTCAAAAAAGGGAGAGTTCGTAATAACGCTTGATGAACTCCGTTTAGATTTGGGGCTGGATAGTGAAACTTACAGTAACTATAGTGATTTTAAAAAGAGAATCTTATTACCTGTACAAAAGGAATTGATGGCACACGCCGACATTTGGTATAATTGTAACGCGAAAGATTTTACAATAAGTCAAGGGAAAAAAGTGGTAAGGTTACGTTTCAAAATAACCAAACGTCTAAACCCTGAAGCGGTGAAAATTCAACAGGAGGCAATAAAAGAGTTGCTTACTCATCATTTTAAACTCATGCCTGATCATATGGCAACCATAAATAAGCTATTTAAGGCTGAAAATTTAGATTATAACAAGTTAAAGGAAAGAATACTTGAAATATTCAATTTTATGGTTGAAAAGGGCAGCAAAATAACAAATCCTCAAGCATATGTCGTAAGTTCTATAATTAATGACTTTGAAACGGGTGTTTATACACATGGAATAGCCTAATTTGTCGTAACTGTTTAAAAGCGTTCCTAATCTGTCGTAATCACAAGTTCCTAATTTGTCTAATCAAGTTCCTAATTTGTCGCTCAATTATTCCTATTTTGTCGTAGTATATCATCCAAAATACTTGCCTGTATTAGCTTTCAGCGACCCAACAAATCAACTGATTTTCGAAAAATGATCTAAGCGTATTTTATCAATGCGAGAAAGGTTTATAGGAAATTATATTTTTTTGTGCCATTTTGGCAGTTTTGAATAAAAAATGGACGCTCAATGCAATTGTGAAGGAAAGAAATCATCAAATCAAACTTAGTTATCCACCGCCGCGCCCAAAAACCTCCTAATTTGTCGCATTTGTACTACGCTTGTTTTCCAACATTCCTTTTTTGTCGTAGTTGATTGGTTTCTAGTAATATAGGTATTATAGTTATATGGCTCGTAATTAATTGTAAATCAATACAATTAATACGAATAATATAAATAATATTCTATTGTCTTCGGCATTTATTCGCTATAGAGCAGCCGTTGCGACGCTCCGTTCATCTTCAAAAACGCTATTTAACTACAAAGGCCACTCCTAAATAAGAGCAGCCTTGAAGTTCCAGAATAGATAAGTATAAAGATCCCACCAGCCAGACACAATTCATTTAAGTGTTATAAAAACGGTTCTATTGCGAAATGAACTGGATCGAACCTTTAACATTATCCTATAAACAGTAAACAGCCAGCAGAAATCTAAAAAAATGGGCGACGTCAACCCAAGAGCGTCGCCCAGCGCACATTTTAAAAGAAGATTGTACATTAACCTTTACGAAAGGCTGTTAGTTTCCTCCAAAGAAACCCAACTGATGAAACAACAAATTATTTGAAAAAGTAGATTCCCACGCGGGAATCATTATCGTTTATATAAACACTTATTTTTTTCCGTATGTATTATTTTTTGCGTAAAAAAACACGATAGGTCGCATAAATTAAACTATACAGATATTTTTTATTTAAAAAACACTTTGTGACAGTTCTAATTAAGGTTCTCACTAGTTACTTAATATATCTTCGCTGTGACTTTTTATTGTTTCACCTTTTAAAAAAGGGAAAGTAGGAAGATAGTTTTGTTTTTAAGATCTGCTTACGATCAGCTTACGATCAGCCACCTTTTCAAAGGTGGCTTTTTGTTAAAAATATTTACAATACATTAAATACTTACAATATTTACAATATTTAGAATAGAATATTTATTTATCGGGCATACGCCCCATTTGTGGGAAAAAGGCGCTGCTGCCGCGCCATTTTTCACCCACGCCCTTTTTT
>NZ_QLLL01000017.1 GCF_003259335.1 Chitinophaga skermanii | reverse complement strand
CGCGTCCAGGTAATCACCATCAGCCGCCCACCGGCCACCGGTAGGCACGGCAGCGGGTAAAGGTTGTAGCCCCGCGTTTCGGCAGATGCTTAGGGCAGGCCCGACAGACACCACCGGCGCGGGTTTTACTGAAATTATTTTCTTTGCTGTTAAAACACACTCCCCATTATCATATGTGTATGATGCAATATAATCACCTGGCAATGTGGCTGTGGGAGTAAAAATGTTACTACTAATATATGATCCGGTCCATGTTCCACCCGTTGGGCTGCCTCCTGGTATCAAAAAGGAACTTGCATTATTACAAACTGCCATTGCTTCGCCTGCTTCCACAGTAGGTCCAACGCTCACCTTTACTACTACTGTTTTTTGGAAGGTACACCCTGTTTCTGGATAGTAAAGGGTTCCCGTTATAGTATGAAGTCCAACTCCCGAAACTTTTGGATCGAAATATTTATTATTAATTACACCGGGGCCACTCCATAGGATAGTACCATCATTCGGTGAAACCCCCGACCTATTATTCAAGTCAATTTCTGCCGAAAGGCTACAGGTTAACCAGTCATCGCCTACTCGGAAATTATCTGCATCCTTAACTTCAATGGAAAAATCTCCTGTTGCACTGCATCCCGTATTAGGATCGGTATAAAAATATCGGATCGAGTTTGAACCGACTAATGCTTGTGATGGATAAAATATGTTATTTACAACCCCACGTCCAACATAATTGCCACCTACAGGCAGAGCTACAAGCAAGTTAAACGGCTCACCTGTTCTACAAACCTCTAAATCCTCCACATCTATTGTCGGCGCAGAGTTAACGTATATTTCTATGGATTTTGTCGATAGGCAACTATTGGTATTAGTAAATTTGTAAGTGAAAATATTTCTACCAATAGAAGCAGATGAAGGCGTTATATTTCCAGCGCCATCGATTCCCCTTCCCTCCCATGCTCCGCCTGTCGGTGTTGCTACTATTGTGATGGGTGTACCGTTATTGCACAAGATAGATGGATATGGCGTTAAGGTGATAGGTACTCCTTCTAAAACATTAAACTCGAAAACAGTTGTTACAATGCCTGGTTTGCTGCCAAACTGGGGATCTGGAGTACCGTTGTCGTAACGTTTCTGTGCAATAAGGCGGTGGTAACCAGGTGAAAGGTCTTTGGGGTTTAATTTCGTAATTGGTGTGCTACCTATGTTATCCAAATAGAAGTTTGTACCTTCTTTCACCGAAAAATGATCTACTAAGTTGTATTCATTATCAACATTATTACATACATTTTTTAAATCCTCGAGATCTTGCCACTCCGGCGTTTCAACCTTAATGGTAAAGGACTTTACGTTGATAAATGAGTTATTTTCCCCCCCTCCTACGCATTGAGTGCGTCTTACATTATGCGCAACAACAACAACTGTTTTAGTATAATCACCTGGCGATGGATTTATCGTTAGTGTTCTAACGTTATTGAGGTTATCAACTTTATACTCAACAACCCAATACATGTACTTACTCCCGAAAGTACACCCACCAATTGATGTGCTTGCTTGTCCAAAATCTGGAAACAGGTAGGAATTAGCGTTTCCATTTGGATCAGCATAGAAAACCTTGTCGTTGTAAGTTGGGTAGGTAGCTTGCCTTCCTATTACCTCTATAACAGCCGTGCCATCCCTGTTTGCAACACCCAACGGGAATTGAACCTGGCAAAAGGCTTGCCTCATAAAAAGGGAAAAAAACAATAATAGAAAGGGCTTTTTCATTATTTATAATGTTTGTACCAGCTTAATAGAATATGTAGAAGTACCTACCTTAAATTGTAGTATGATCGTACCAGAATCCAGGTTGACGCTAAAAAGCGGTTTTAAAAACTCTTTCGTTTGGTAATAATCAGCTCCTTTTTCAAAAAACGGTACTTGAATAGCACTAACTTCATTCTCATCATAGGCAATGGCCCAACTCCCATTTTTCTTGTCTAGCCCCTCTTTACCACACTTGTTTGCTCCTTGTCCAATTTCGATGGTTCCCCGATCTTTAAAAAAATAGATATCATCCATTATACAGGATGCGAATAAACCGGAAACATCTGCTCCATTTTCAGAAGTAATGCTCTCAATCCTATATTTATGGCCGATTACGGCCGTTTCAATCTTTTTCCCTTCCTCAAAACCCGCACTGGCAGTGCTTCCCTTATCTTTTTTACAAGAAAACGCGATCACGGCAAGCATAATGACTGTGGCTTTTTTCATATTATTATATTTAGTAATAATTATTCAAGAAAATGCGCAATCCAACACCAACCTCGTAGTATGCACTACCGAGGGATTTTTTAAACATATAGGCTTGATTTGCAAAAACAAAAAAACCAACTTGGTCACTAAGAAAAGCCTCAATATTAGCCCCTCCTTTTGCTCCTAACATTAGGCCCACACTACTATTTTTAGTTTTACTGACACCTCGGATATTTTCATACCCTGTAGTTATGCCTACACCAAGATTTAATTGAAAAAAATCAGACACAACGAATGGGGAGTAATATGCCGATAGGTCAAGACCAATATGGGTATACTTAAAATTGTACATACGTCCCAATTCAACTAGCCCCCTGGCATATATGTATGCGTTATCATTAAAGTTTTTCAAATATCCTGCCCCAGCGATTACACCAACACCGGTTTTGGATATGGATAAATCTAATGCTGCTGTACCTTGTTGATGCACTTGGGCAAGGCTGAAATTCATTGATAGCAGAAATATGATAATAGCTACAGTTAATTGTTTCACGGTATTTTGTGTATTAAAGTGTCGTGATGGGGTTTGACAAAAATTAAATCATTAGAAGATTTTACCTCAATCTCTTTCGGCCCGTCTTTCCTTTGTGGCGGTTGATTTTCAGCATTTTCCAGGCTTTCAATTATGACCTTAAACGCAATGATATTGTAGACATAATTTGCCGTTTCCTGGTTGAGCTGCAGAGAATAGTAATTGAAACTATTTTGTTTCTTCATTGCACGATATAAGCGGCCTATTCCATAATTGTAAGCAGCACACACTAGAGGCCAATCCTTTAATTGGTTGTATAGCTTTCGCAGCAAGCGACAGGCTGCATGAGTACTAGCGATGATCTTATGCCGTTCTGTGGGTAGTAGTTTTTCTCCGAGCCCTGTTGCTGGCATAATTTGCCATACCCCCCCAGCACCAACCACACTATTGGCCCCACGTAACAGGCGGCTTTCTACTACCGCAATGAATTTTAAGTCGTCGGGAAGGCCATAATTTTTAAGGACAATAGAAAAATATGGTAAGTAAAATTGAACGCGCTGTAAAAATGTAGAATCGTTAAGCTCAACTATTTTAGCAGAAATGGCACTTTTAAGGCGATTGCGGACAGCTTTACGCTCGATAGGCACCGATGACCCACAAAAGGTAATTTCTTCAATATTCTGCCCCTTTGCAGCAAAAAAATAAATCAATAATGATAACAGTAGAAATGATTTTCCTATCATAATCTTGAAATGTTTTCTTTACGTGCAAATAATGTCGCTGGAATTTTCATCGTCAAACTTCTACCGTCTGCACTGGTCGCTGCTTCTTGAAAAACGACGGTTAAATCCTTCCTTCTTTTGGGCGGTAATCGGTCAATTACATAAATGAATACCTCTTCTTCTCCTGCCTGTATAGTAGTTTTATTTGCAGTGTCGGATAAAAATGAAGGGTAATCGTCGGTTGCTGCCTGTTTCGTATTAGAAAATGTTTTTTGGTCGCTACTGTGCACAATAAACTTTAAATAGTCTAGGCTGAAGGCTACGGCTGTTGTATTACGAACCCGGAAACGTAAGAATAAATGTTCATCTGCTGCGTCCATCCCTACATTATCCAATATCACCAACATTCCATCCGATTTTATTGAGCGTCGAACTTTACTGTTCGAACTTCTGAATGTTACCAGGCTTTGAGGATTAACAGATATGCCGTTTTGTTTGACAGCGGGAGTATTAGGTATGACAGCACTTTGTTTTTTTTCTGAAAAATGAAAGGGGTACATGGTAACGCGGGGATCTCTTTCATAGTACAAGGTTAACTCTATTAAAGTGTCCTTACTCACTATGAGCATATTAGTAGATTGAAAGTTTTCTCTTGCTGCCTGTAATCGAATAATGTAAAGGGTGTCCATGTCTGTTGGCTGCTGCTCCAAGACGATTGCACCATTTTCGCCACCGATGTTCGTTGAAATAGGGGTGATATTGTGCAACAGGATAAAAGTTCGTTTGAACTTACTAACTGGAATCGCTGTTTGGGAAAATGTGACCATTGCACAGCAACATCCCAAAAGAGTTAAGTAGAATTGCCTCATTTGAATGTTTTTATTAACACCTTATACCCCGCAGGAATTTTAACGGCTACTTCACGTTTGACAGCTCCAAAAGATTTCATTACTCGGACAACGCTGCCGATCATCCCCCCTCCAACAACCTGTGAAATCTGTTGCTCCGCTTCTTCCTTTACGGCTTCTTTAGTGGGGTTATCCTCCGTATTGATACTACCTTCAATAAGTAATCCCTCTACTCCATCTTTGTCACACACAGAAAAAAAGCCCGTTTGCTGCCCCGTGTCATGACCTGGTATTGTAATTAATACGCGGGAATCTCTAATGCTGACTATTCCTTTCACAATCATAGAATTAGTAAATGCAACACCATTCAACTCAACATTATCAAGTACCATTATGCGTACAGTTGAGCCATTCCTCACATCTACAGTATTTAGAATTACAGCTTTTACCAAGACATTCAAATTGTTTTTTTGGGGGGTGCCGAATACCAGGTTATTGGAAGAGCTATTAACAGGTAATGAAGATTCTTCTACGTTTCGAGAGGCATTTGTTGAATTATTTATATAATCTTGTTTTGTCTCTCTCTTGACTATCTCCGCAATAATTTCATCTTCTCGTTTGCCCTCTTTTTTAATATCAGCCTTGAATGAGCGTATATCATCAACAGCCTTTTGAGCTGCAGGATCTACCGACGATTCCAATCGCCCCGTAGCATGACTTTCCACCTCTAATCGTTTTGTTATTATTATAGCGCTATCCTGTTCCCCATCGTTCGATAGCTTTTCATAAAAATGTTTATTCTCCATGTTATTCATCATGTCTTTGTAGGTAAATTTCCCATCGTCATCAGTGAAATTCCCAATACTAGGCCCTGCCGTGTCGGAAGAACGTGCTACCATCCAAAAAATAAAACTTATCACCGCAAGGGAAAGGGTCGCCACGGCGATGATTTGCGCCCTATTCATTTTCATCAATTTTAAGCGGTTGGTATGTTTGCTCATATGAGGTAAAGTAAAGACCGTTCTGGTTTTCCGGCCATTGCGCCGCACTACGACGAATTTCCCCATCACTTACAATCGTATACCTGGTAATTACTTTATGATCTTCGTAAATTTGAAGTATTGATTTAAATCTTACCTTATATGGCTCTTTGTCTGTATTGAGTTCAAGAACTTCAACCATTTCTGTTTGGTAAACATATCCAAGCTCTAAGGCATCACCATAACCACGTTGATCTTTATACTTTTTAAATATTTTCTGGGCATCTGGCCGATTGACTAGGAATAAGCCTTTTGCCATATTTTGATCTAGCGTATACCGGTCAAATGAATTGAGATAATAAGCAGTATTAGCACAATGATTCTTTATAAGCGATATCATCAACTTGTTATAGTAAGTGACATTTGACTTTAAAAGCTCCCCACTTCCCCTATCTACGACTATGATCGTATTTTTAGCATCCTGGATAATCCTGGTAGCGTAAATGAATACCAACGCCACCAAGAAGGTAAAAGCAGCCAGGAAAAGCAGCCCGTTCCTGGTGCTGGCTTTTTTAGATAAAGAGTATTCGTTAAAACGACTTAAAACAGTGCTTTTCTTCATTAGAATAATTTGAAAACGTATTCAGTAGCCCGTTTGAGCAAATAAAACTTAACAATTAGTTGTAGGATCAATGCTAGTAACGAGTAAGGGTCGCCAAAAACGGTAATCATTAGTACATCTGCAAACCCAATAGCAATCACAAAAGCGGGCATCAACAGGTAACACTTAAAGAGGTTAAGAAGCCATGTATAAAAATATTGTGAAGAATCTTCGCTTGCCAGCGATAGCCATGCAAACGGGAAAACAATTTCTAGTAAAATCAACCAATAAAAACGACCCGCCAGAAATAAACCGTATTCCCATCTGATAAGTACGGCTATCGCGGGTTTTACTACGATAATATTAAACCATGCCAATAAGTCTGGTAAACTATCGAAAAAAAAGGAAGGTCCTTCTGGGTAACGTTCTTCCATATCCTCGATTTCTTTCACGATCGTAGCAAATCCACCTTTGGGCTCACCCCCAGCATAAAAAATAAGTTCTTGCATACTTTCATTGAGGATATACTCAAAAAAGCTAAGTGCGACGGGCATCATAAGAAGAATGCTAGTGGTGAACAATAGTTGCCACAGATGCGAATAAATCCGCTTAGTATTGGTTAGCCTGCCATTCTCCAAATTCGCCCAATACTCCTTTAGAAACCGCTTTATAGCCATTACTTCACCCCAAAAAACAGAAATAGCCAAAAGAGAAATTAAAAGTGGCTCTGTCGCATACTGCATATAAGCCTTCGAAATGCTGGTAATATTAAATTCCGTTACTGGAATATCTGCCATAATTAACCTATTGCTTTAAAATCAATTTTGCAGCTGCGGCGGCTTCAAAATTGGATTGATAACTCCTTACTTTTCGGGTTGCTTCTGCGGTTTTATCATCAATTTCCATTACTAACTGTAAACGGGCTCCATCATCCATGCGAAGGCCATCTTCTGTAATAAGCTGACGCAACATATCGATATTGCTTTTGTATGAATCCACAACAGTTGCAATATTGCGCCTGACCCGCTGAATACTCGTAGTAGAAGCCCCTTTTACACGTTGAATATCTTTGAGTGCAGCAGAACAAGTATTTACCAATGTTATTTGTTTGTCAATTGCATTCGTTACCACATCGGCAGTCTTCAACGCATTACTCACTTTGTAGTATAACTCTACACTCTGCTTTAATTTGGAATACACGTCGGATAAAACCCCGGTTTGCTTTATCCCTTCGGCCAATTGTTTAAGCAAAGTGGCCTTGTTTGCGGTTTCAATTGATTCCAATACAGGTGCACTTACTACTCCCCCTTGCCCTCTGCTGGTTAAGGCGATCGAAGTGAGAAGTATCAAGAAAAAGATTAGTTTCTTCATAGTTGGTTATTGTTACTTTTTAAATAGTCTTCAATTGCCCTCTCCATTGTATACCCCGTAACATCTTGATAGTCTGTTAAATATTTCCAAATCTTACCATCAGATTGGAACGCCAAAAACCTCGGTTTTGATAATTCCAGGCGTACTACAACCGCATAATGATCTTGGAAGCGTATAAACATTTCGCTGTACGGTTTTTCACAACTAAAATCATTACGAATAGATTTCATCAATTCAATATGTGCTTTGTTGGTAATTTGGAATTTGGTAACGATATCGTTATATACCGTTTCTGTCGTAGGATGCACCATTAACAATTGGGTATTTGCGATAATTCCGTCTGTAAAATGACCAGCAGGCAATTGGGCTGGCGATTGAATAATGGCACAAATAGCCCCATTTTCTTTGCGCAATTTTTGATAAAAAAACGCTACTGTACTATGTACATCTTCACCACTAAAATTGTCCTTAATTGTAGCGGTTTCGGCATATTCGTCTAGGTATAACTTCCCTCTTATACTTCGGTCGGAGAGGATTTTATTCTCTACTACATCATAAATAATAGTTAGTAAAATTGTAACTAGGAAGGGGTCTTTCTTTATTTTAGTTAATTCAAAAACTATTAAGTCTTTACCGGTTACTAAGTCTTCGTTGCTATTCACCTTACAAACATTTTCATAAATGCCACCTGGCATGTATACCGAGCAAATATGAATGAAGCTCTTTAAATTGAAATAATCAGGATCATCCTCTATCTCTCTTCGCGTAATAATCTCCCTGTAATTGTCTTTAACATAACTATAGAAGTCCGGGAAACTAGGTGCCTGGGGAGAGGATTCATAATAATCCTGGATAATTTTAGTAACACTGATATATTGCTTTGTGTCTTCTATGATTTCCTTTGAGCGCCACAGCTTAAGCACAAACGCAGTTAGCATACTGATTTTATCAGGTGTAAGGCCTTCTTTAAGTAAAAAGGGGTTGATTCCTAGTGGGCTGTTACCATCATAGTCAATATGTAACGTTTTTTCCGGGTACAACTTTGTGAGAATGTAGAACACCCTTCCAAATTCCACCACCACGTTTCTATATCCTTGTTGTAATTCTTGTGCAACGTCTGATAAGCCTCCTACTGATTTACCGGCTCCTGTACTAGCAATTTTGAGCGAATTGCGTGCGGGTATTCTTACCTTCTTTTCATCCCATAAATCCACGCGGATTGGGATCTGAAAAAGCCGATCATTAAATAACAGGCCATCTTCATCATCTTTATATGTAGAATTGTTTACCCCCAAACAAACTGCAGTGCCTAGCTCTATTGGGAAAAAATAGGATGCCGCCAATTTATTCTCCCTACCAATCACACTTCCTATAAAAATGTTCTCTAAACCTTCATATGATGGTTGGTAGTAGGAAATACTCTGTAGCTTAAAAAGCTCTCTGATTCTATCTTTGGCTTTTTCCAATACTTCTAATTCCTTATCCCATACTTGTAAAGAAAAATGTGCTTTACATAAAAAGGCATCCGAGAAAATAATTTCTTGTTGTAGTTCCTCCAACTGCTTGGCTTTGAACTCTATTTCTTTTGCCCAATAACGGTTCCTTTTATGTTCATCTATGCTATTTTGAAGGCTGTCTTTCATCTTTTGGTGACCAGAAAAATAAATGATCTGGTTAAAAACATGGTTCGCCCGTAAATTCAGCCCGAAAACCTCAAAAGGCGCTATATGCAAAGAGGCGTTTGCCTGTGGCAACGAATTATCTTCAACTATTGATGGAATACTATTCGGCAAAGAATATTCATCACATAATGCAAAGAAAGCCCCACGAGCCTCTCCGATAGATAGATGTTCCCCACAATAAACATCATATAAACCGTTATCACCAGGAAACCCATTTACATAATCTGTAATATGCTTCTTTACTTCTTCTTCAGTAAGCTCAATAATCGAAGTGGAGTATAAGTTTCGCAGAACTGTAACAACTCCTTCTACTGCATCAAGAAACTCGGCAAGACGATTTTTATCACGGCCCACTAACGAATTAGAATAGGAAAGAGGGTTCTTTTCATAAGCTGCTGTAAGTGATTCCAGGCCATTGAGAGTAAAACAAATAAAACAAGTATGTTCTAAATATAACCGGTTATTCAAATGTTCCATTTCAGCTCGTTCAAGAAACGTTTCTCCTTTAAAATGTTGCCCCGGCTTATAGTAACGCTTTAAGTAAACATCCTGTTTGTGGTAATAGCTGTTTTCCGGCATAAATCGTAAAGCCCTTTCTATTTCGCATTGGCGCAAAATAAGACGGTTCTCGTCCAACAAGTATGGGGGCGGGTTTTCCATTTTAAAGCATTGGGTAATAGCGCCACCCTTCGTGATGAACATTCCACCACTTAACGAAGCATGAAAACTGTAGATCTCTGCAGATTTTATCATCTTAGTACCTATTGTAGATACTTGCGTAAATCCTTATTGGATATGGTTTTGGAGGTATTTTTAAATGTATGCTTGGATATATTCGTTCTAACCCGGAAAAAAATATAGATGACAGCTATAAACGCTAATACGGCTCCCACCTTTAGCACAAACCCACTTAAATCCTTTTCTCCAGGGTTTTGATGCAATACATTAACAAAAAATACCATAATAAAAACAGCACCAACTCCTAACACAAGTAAAAATTGAAGAAAAAAGGGTTGTCTAAGGCCTCTAATTATAAGAGGCCTTTCCAAGCCCTTTCGGACCGGCTTGATCTTACCCATAAAAAAGTTAATACAATTTCAAAGCCTTGAAACCCTCCACCATAGCGGTCAAAACCGCAGCAGAGGCAAAACCAAATAAAAGGTAGGTGCCTAGTTCGACTAACGCACCTTTTGTATCTTCTTTGAATTTTGGGAAAGCATTTACGACACCTACTGCCGCACCAATGATCAAACAGGCAATTACTAAGGGGCCAATATAACCGTCAAATGCCTTTTGAATTGAGCTTTTAATGTCTAACAATACCATCAGACTGGTAGTTAAGAGAACAGAATACATCTATTAATTTTTAATAGTTATGGTTACGGTATGATTATCTCTGCTGCAAAAACGGGGAATTATATACTGTATCTCTTATTAATGGTAACGCGGGGATGATCGGTCTTTCTATTATGGAATTTAAAATAAATAAAAAATAGGTTATAACAATATTTTTTCTATTATTAAGCAATATTAATAATATCATCAATTATTTTATTATAGCAATCAATCAAATCTGATTCCAAAACCACATTTCTAATTTCAATATCCTTTTCTTGTCCTGGTACATACTGTTTAAATTGAAATTCGAATTCGGTATAGTTGGAGTTTTGAGCACGTCCTACAAATTGACCTGGCTTTAACTTCATGAGTTCTGCAGGTTCGTACTTCTTTTTCTTTCCATGACTGATTGATTTGCTGCTGCTCCTACTGTGTGTGCTGCTTCCTGTAGTGCTGGTTACTTTTTTTTCATCTATGGCGGCAAATTGTTTTATCGAACTTTCAACACCTATAATATCAAGGTTACGACCGAAAAATTTATTCCCGCAATTTGTTTCGATACTACGTAAATCAAGAGGCCCGTACCTTTTTTCTATTTTGGCTGGGCTTTGAGTTAAAATAACAGTGCTTAACCGGTATTCGCGCAAAAGCGAAAGATTCCCCTCAAAATTGGCAATTTTGAAAGTAGTCGCTTCATCTAAAAAATTTACCGCATTCAGTTTGTTCTCCATCGTAAAACTTCGTGCATAAATGCTTGCCATCATCCCCACAACTGGCGAAAGGATTCGATCATACTGGTGGTTATTTGCTAGAAGTAATAATTTGGGATTCTTAGGATCTAATAAATTAAACTCAAAGTCATCACCTGATAAAATATACTGAACCTGTTTGTTAATCGAAAAATCACTTATAATGGCTCCAAGTGCTGATAATATACTTCCCCTTGTTTTTTCGCTTTGCTCCCCACTTACATAAGCCGCCGCCACCCCTCTCGACTCTCGCCTACCATTCAAAAACGCTTCAAGTTTCCTATAATCTGTTTGGGCAATATAATTAACGATATGCGGTAATGTACATATATGAGGATAGTCAAAAAAGAACCTCAAACCTATTCCCTTAAGTACGCCAATAGCTGCCACATCGAAGAAATCCATTTTTTCTACTTCCTTAGACATATTCGCAATAAAAAACTCGGAGAGAAGTTCTGTAAAAAAAACAGGATCTTTTACAACGGAAGGTTTAATTACATTCACACGTTCCGAACACGATACATTATGAAAATTAATATGATGCACAGAATAAGCGTAATTAAAACGCTTAATTAATTCGAATGCAGTACGTGTATAATCTCCTTCTTTATAATCATAAACAAACCCAACCCAATTGTACTTTATATATTGCATCAGCAAGTTTTTACCAATAGACTTTGTTTTACCGCTTCCTTGAGATCCATATATTAAAAAATTATCAAATGGATTTTTTAACGTGAGTGTATTACCGCATTCAGTTTCCAAATGAAATTCCTGTACTTTTTGCTTCTTACCCTCCTTCTCTCCTGGTCTTAATCCAAAAAGCACCCCATAAATTGACGCTACGATTACTTCTAACCCGATTCCCGCATAAAACCATTTAGTCATAGAAAGATAGCCCTGCATTAATGATAAAAGGCCATATGTAGCACCTACAACTGATACTAACGAAAAGAATAGGTTAACAATGAGATATCTACAAATTCGGACGTTAAATAAAATGATCAGAATTAAGGCGTATAAGATAAAAAATAAGTAATTCAACAACATAGGATAAGTTTATAGCTCGTTTCCGGTAACCGCTCCCTTTGCAATAGCAAATAATTTTTCTTTGGCTATCGATAAGGCAGACGCGGGATTCATCGCAATTTTGGCCACAGTGATGGCCGCATTTATTACCTGCCTGGATTCATGCCCAATCACTTTGTTTAAAACCTTTCCTTTTACCATCGCGGCGCCTTTCCCTGGCATATTCGGCATTTTGTCGCCAATCATACCTCTCCCATAATTTTTTGAATGATACACTTCCTTTGAATTGAAAGAAAATATCTCATTAAAAAGTTTGCCGCTATTTTCCTTAAATTTTTCGTGGTTAAACCCTTGTTGTACTGCCTTTCCGTTAAACTGTTGCTTACCTCCTTTGCTAATACTGTGAGGTGATAATTTAGTTGTTTGAGTTCGATCATTCCTTGATACTACAACATGAACGTGTAAATTTAGACCGGGTTTCATTGCCCCCGACCTTGCAAGTCCATCTTTAACAGCCTTTTCATAGTAGTGCCATTTTCGTTGTGTTTCTATTTTAGCAAAAAAAACTAAATCGGCACCAGTTTTCACGTTTGGGCGCTCAAAATTCTGTGCATATAAATCCATAACCGACCTGGTGTAATTCCTAAGCTCCGTAAAGACCTTTTGCTGATCTGCTTTAGAAAGTTGACTAATATCAGTAATTTCAGTTTTTCCGGTTGCCCGTGTAATTAGATGTTGCAACTCACGGTGTGATGGATTAATGGTTAGCATAAAAAACTTGGAATCTTTTTTCCCTAAATGTTTGTTATTACTGTCAATGGATTTGACAGCACTTCCTTTGCTCACCGTATCGTATGAATAGTTAAAAAATTCCATCTTTTCAGATTGAATCTTACCCTTATTTTCTTTGTCCAAGTAATCTGCTAAAATAGAACACCCCCCTTTATTCGATGTTTGAGGGTCTTTACCTGCTTTATGAACTTTAACAAACATATTATATAAATTTATATATTAAGTTTATCCAAAAGTGCCATGTAGATAGGTAGAGAAATAGTAAAGGTATCAGCCTCACCATCTTTTTTAATATTAGTCTTGATCCAGTCTTTAATTTCTCCAAGACGACGTTTGTCGACATCCACAGAGCTATTTTTTAACTGTAGGAGCTCAGCTTGTAATACGTTTATAGAATTATGTGCCTGAGAAAGCTGCACCTCCAATTCTTCATTTAACCTTGTTACCTCGGTTATTGCCATAGTTACATCTTTATCCATATCATTGTTCAAAGGCGATTGGGGAACAGGTTCGTGAGCTAGTCGCTTTTTTTCAATTCCCCTAATAATTCCAATAATACGCTCTGTATCTTTTACTTGCTCGTTTCTTAAATTTTTTATCGCGGCCATCAATTCTATTGTGGGGTGAGTTTTAAAATCTTCCGGTTTTGCGCCTGTCGTTTTGAAAAAAGTTAGCATGTCAAGTATATATTCGCTTAGAGCTTTACCATTTTTTGCTTCATCCAATTGGTTCTTAACAGTAACCAAGAGTTTAGTCGAAACGTATTCATTACCCATATTATTACCACTTTTTATGTATTTGTTAATCAATTGTTTAAATTATTTCATTACGCATTTATTACCACTAACAGTACTACTAAAGAAAATCTAAATAGCTGTTTTACAACAACTTATAAAATTCGAACCGTACTATGTACGGTTCCTGCTTGCTTATCCTTTTACCCCTGACGAACGGAGTTCGTCAGGGCGGATAAGCCCCGATCTTTGCGGCGATCTTTGCGGCGATCTTTGCGGTGATCTTTGCGG
>NZ_QLLL01000016.1 GCF_003259335.1 Chitinophaga skermanii | reverse complement strand
CCCTTATGGCCGATGGTACTGCACCACAATGCGGGAGAGTAGGTAGCTGCCGTAATTTATTTAAAAAGGTCCTAGGCATTGGCTAGGACCTTTTTTGTTCGAGGTAGATGACAAGCATCGAATTTCAGGAATCCATAACGCCAGCATCCCAATTAAAAGCAATTATCCCATCAAGCTAAAATACCTACTTCTTATCGTTTGCCCACCCCTCCTATTAAAAACACTACCTTGCATCATCCGTGGAATAAAGTATTCTCCTAAATGATGCCTATACAATTTGTAGGAAATCTTACAGAGATAATATTGCAACAACCTAAAGAGATGCAGAAGATGATGGTGATAGGTTATAGGAAGGGACAACCCAAATATTCAATACAACAGAGGTAAGGACAGTAGTCGATATTACTTTGTATACTGGTAATGATAAATTCAGTTACAACAACATGGAAACCTATGCAGATACAATGGAATGCTAATTTCAATTACAACCAATCTTAAATTACCTCTCCTAGTAAGCACACTTCATGTAAATAAACCTTTTATAAACGGGAAATCTTTGCTTAACTAACAACATTGTATAACGGAGAAAGCGAAAATGAAAAAGCTATTCTTTATCGTGTGGAACGTATGGAAACCCACCAAGCCAGCATCCCAATAAAAAAATTATCATCCTATGAAGCTATTACTCCTATTCTTTTCACTCCTTGCCGCCTGTAATACATCGCCTCGCACATTCTCCAAGATGAAATATCACAATTTGTTTGGGATGCAAATCGCAGAGCGAGTTGATACTTGTAGGTGGAAGAACGTTTGCTGTAATAACACAGCAAATATTAGAATGCCTATCGAATACATTGGATCACGGAGAGACTTTATCCTAATAAACAAACGCTACGTGCAGCATATCTCAAGGACTCACTATGAAAGTGATGGACGGATAAATGATAGGAGTTTAGAAATAAAGGTTGATACTATTTGTAATACTTCTATTGATTGGGTATATGTGAATAAGATGACTGAAGTGGTGGATGCTGTAGAAGCCTGTGCAGCCAATTTTGTGTATATATAAAATACAGGAAAATTTCCTATTCATATGGGTATTGGTAATTCATTGTTCTATGCGTACTTAGTGTATAAGAATGAGAACGGAACATGGCAAAAAGTACATAATAGCGTGCGAGATGCTGGGCTTTGAGCAACAGGAGCTGTATATCAAAGGTTATTACCTCGGCATATTATGATTGCCAAACTCCCGCAATGCCAATCGCTTAAAGGGAAAGCTCTACAACTTGTTATGCAAGATGATTCTCTTGTTGTTCGATCTAATGTTTTCCATTATTAACATTCTATGGCTGAATCTATACCGTTGACCCTACCTAAACCTTTACCCATATTGTGTTTGGTATAGTTATGTCCGCTTTTGAGATTTCTTGTCCGGTATCGAAAAATGAGGTTTTACAATTACCAATTAGCCCGAGTACGATGTAGAAGACTTTTATTGATTTATGAATAGGCTTTATGGATAGATTGTATTATAAGTTGTTTATAAAGAATGTGTTATGGTAAATGTAGTTACTCGTCCACTTTGTACAAAAGCGAACACTTTTAAGGTTTCTATTTGCCTTTCATCCGCTAATAAATAGTCGTTTTGACCTGTTTGGTACCGTTCATACCTTTGATTTATCAAACAAACAAAAACGAAAACACAATAAAACGCATTTATATGAAAACTTTAACTATCCTCATCGCTTTAGTAACATTATCTGTTAATGTATTTGCTAACAACACAAGTGTAAATGAATCCGTAAAAAAGGCTGTAAAGAAAGTGATGCATCATATCGACGAGCAAGGTAACGAAGTTGCTACTAGCCGTTATATTTCTGATGCTGATCTGCCTTTAAACGTGATCAAAAAATTGATGAAGAAATGCCCTAACGAAAACATCGTTTCAGTGCGCGAATTCAATGCTGCTGGTGAGAAAACGTATATCGTTACCCTTGAAACGGCTACGCAATACCAAGTGGTGAAAATTAGCACACTCGATTTCGAAACATTGGAATCTTTCAACAAAGCCAACTAATCAGCATATATTCATTTTGATAAAAAAAGCCTTTCTCATCTAGAAAGGCTTTTTTGCTTGGTATAATATGTATGATTTATTTACCCGGAATTTCTACTTGGAAAGTTTCGATACATTTACGATCCTGTAAGGTTACAAAAACTGTTTTCTTATCTTTCCCACCGAAAATCAAGTTGCTACAATGCTTACCGGTTAAAGGAATTTCGCGGATTTGCTTTCCTCCTGGCGACATTACCACAATGGTGCCTTTGCCCCAGCGTGCGATGTATAAGTTACCGGCTTTATCCACTTTCATACCATCAAAACCATAATCATCGAAGGTGGCGAATAACGTTTTATTGCTAATATTTCCTTTACTATCTACATCATACTTCCAGATTTTACGTTGGATACCTTCGTTGACATACAGGATTTTTTCATCAGGACTGAGTGTAATGCCATTTGTAGTACCCATATTTTCTTCAAGTAAAACAGTTTTCCCTCCTGGATCTACACGCCATAATTTCCCTGTTTGATCTTTCCAATTAGGGTCACTAGCGAAGATTTGATCTTTCTTGTTGATGCAAATATCATTGGGTTGGTTGAAACGATCGTCGTGCGCGTATACACTCACTTCTTTCGTTTTCATGTTTACTTGCAGGACGTTGTGGTTCTTAAAGTCGGCCAACAACATGGTGCCTTTACTATTGAACTGGATGGCATTGGCGATGCTGCCATTTGGTAATTCAACAAATATTTCGCCTTCACCAGTTACGGGATTTATTTTTCCAATGGTGCCATCTTGCTGGTAGTTCACCACGTAGAAGTTTCCCTTTTTATCGAAATTAGGTCCTTCGATATTCACAGAGAACATTTTCTCTTTTGTGAGGTCTTTTGCTTTATATAAATCGGTTTGCGCCATGGCTGCAGAAGATAGGAGCATGGCCGCTGTTGCTAAGAAAAGTGTGGAATTTTTCATAATGAAATAAATATAGAACCTTAGAATGAAGATTTTTAATAAAAAATGATAAACGCCCAGTTCGCTATTTTTCCGTTATTTCGCCAAGCAATTTATTTAGCCTTATGATTCATGTTGCAGATTTTACAGACCTCAGTCAACTCACCATCCACAAAGTAGGCAACCTCGGTCACGACGAGCCTTTGATCCTTTCTCAATCGCCTTTACAATTGTCGGATGAAACGATTGGGAACTTGTTGTTGAACTATTTTATACAGCCATTCGTGAAGAATGCTGAATATTTTAGATTCATGCATGATGCGGATATCCAATTGAACGAAGTTTACAAGTACTGCAGCTTGATTTTCGAAGACAGCACCGTTTTCCACGATCAAAGCATTAACATTGCGAAGCATTTATACAAACATTCTACTCACCCCAAAATCAAAGGCGGCGAATTGTACATCGTACATTTCTCGAAGGTGCAAGTAGATGGAGAAGAAGTAGAAGCAATCGGTATATTCAAATCCGAAACCCGCGATACTTACTTGAAAGTATTCCTTCAACAAGATAATTACGAAGTCAACTACGAAGATGGTATTAATATCAATAAGCTGGATAAAGGCTGCTTGGTGTTTAACATTGAAAGTGAAGAAGGGTATAAAGTGAGTATTGTAGATAGTATCAGCAAACAAAATGAGGCCGTATACTGGAAAGACGCGTTCTTACAGGTACAACGCCGTGAAGATAATTACCACCAAACAGAAACAGCCGTTACGCTGTGTAAAGAATTCATTTCCACCCATCTCCCAGGACAATACGAAATGAACCGGGCCGACCAGATCGATTTATTGAATAAATCGGCTGCCTATTTCAAGCAAAATGAACAGTTCGATATGAACAGCTACGCCGAGGAAGTACTCGGGAACGTAGACGCTATTGAATCTTTCAAGGATTACCGTGAACAGTTTCAACGCGATTACCGCTTAGATATTCCCGACGAGTTCGAAATTTCGGCACCGGCGGTGAAGAAGAACCAGCGGGATTTCAAAAGTGTATTGAAACTGGATAAAAACTTCCTCGTGTATATCCATGGCGACCGTGATCGTATTGAGCGTGGCTACGACGACCTGGCGAATATGCAGTATTATAAATTGTATTTCGAATCGGAGAGTTAGTAGTTCGCCTTCAACGCTAAATCGTCGGCATCGGCACGGGCATCCAAAATAGCTTGGTTGTACTTCTGTGTGCTTTCATCAATTCGCTTGTATTGAAATACGAAGATCCTTCGTTGAATCTCGTTGTATTGAATCAACACTTGGTTGTGGCGTTGCGACTTCTTTGATAAATGCATATGGGTAGCTTCATCAAGCAAGCGCAAGTTCTCGTCCCAATAATAGATCCCGTTATCTTTGATTTGCCTGAGTTGTTGCTCGCGGGTAAAGGTGGTAGGCATGCTGTAAATACCGAAAGCCATTTGGCGGTTATGGTCAATAGTGTCTAAAATCTCTTGGTAACGGAAGATATCGCGGCTCATATTTTGGTAAGTAATAATGCCCGCTATAGCGCCCACTACCAGTGTACCGTAAAAAGTAACCATTTTTCCTTGCAGCCACTTCGGGCGTTTTAGGCTAGGGTAGTAGCACCAACCGAGTACATAGCCCGTAAGAATGCCCCCAATATGCGAAGCATTGTCGGTACTAGAGTTTTTCCTAAAGCCTATCAATAGTTGCAAGGCGATTAATATCCCGATCGAGATAAACAACGATTTCCGCTCTTGCTTTTCCAGGATGGGCTGGCTAATAATGGCTATAATTACACCATATAAGCCTAAAATAGCCCCTGAAGAACCGGCCGACACTACATAGTCATTCCACCATAAACTGGCCAAGCTCGCCCCCAATCCCGATAATAAGTAAGCCAATAAAAATCGTCGGCTACCTAGCATCGACTCGAGGTACAGGCCTGCGATTACTAAAAAGTACATATTGAAGAACAAATGCAGCGCATCAAAATGTACAAATAAGCACGAGAACAAGCGCCAAGGCTGCCCAGCGAGCGTATCGAGTTTGTAATTGGCGTAGGGGGTAATGTCGAATGGAAGAATATCGGAGCCGTTATAAATAGACAGGGCCGTCAGAAGCACAAAAATGAAAACATTCAAAGAAACGAGCACCGGGGTAATGAAATAGCCTTTTACAGGTACAAATACCTTGGTGAATCCTTTAATAATGCGTCTTTTGTGCGTGAGGTGGTAGGCCCCTTCGTGTTCGAAGTTGAGGTCGGCGAATTGTTGTTGATATTGTTGAAAATGCTGTTCTGTTGCCACTTCGCTGGTACTGGTAGCAATAGAATCAATTGTTTCTGTTAGGAGATGGAGGTTGCTTTTATTCTTCCCAAAATCGATGATTTGTGCACCGGTGCTTTCGCTGGTTATTTCGAGCATGCCCGGGGTAATGTGGATGGTGATTTGCTCGTTCCAAGAGCGCCAGCTAAAATTGGTGAAAGCAATGATGTATTCGGTAGTAGCGAAACTGATGTGCCAGTCCAAACTTTCCAATGCCATGCAGGCGTACGTATAATAAGCTTGTACGGAGGTGCCTTGTAAGGAGAATGAAGTATGATGTTTGGGAGGAAATCCGATCATGCTGTAATAAATTCGAGTGGGTCGTCAAAATATAAGAAAAACGGGTGCCATTTTGTTGACACCCGTATGCTAATTATTTATTATTACCCTGCGGCGGACGAGGCGGCTTGGGTTTTGGTTTGGGTTGTTGCTGAGGAGTAT
Organism: Chitinophaga skermanii; assembly: GCF_003259335.1. GTDB lineage: Bacteria > Bacteroidota > Bacteroidia > Chitinophagales > Chitinophagaceae > Chitinophaga > Chitinophaga skermanii. The sequence continues at coordinate 51,031 of NZ_QLLL01000016.1, read as the reverse complement.
TTGGTTTCTCCTTTTGCTGGTTTTGTTGCGGCGGGCGATTCGCTTGAGGAGGGTTGTTATTACCCGGACCTTTAGGTTCATGGCGCTGCTGCGACTGTTTTTGATGATGTTGTTTTTGTTGTGGTGCTTGTTGCGGCTGCTTAGGTTTTTGTTGACCCTGACCTTGGCTACCACCTTGTTGCGGTTGTTTCGCTTGTTGTGGTTGTTTTTGTTGGTTACCACCTTGTTTCGGTTGGTTGCCTTGGTTTTGAGGAGCAGCTTGCTTTGGTTTTTCTTTCTCTTTTTCCTTCTCTTTGCCTTTTTGCTTGCGCTTTTGAGACGTTTTTTCGAGGGAACGAAGGGAAATTTGACCTACCACATCTACGAAACCGAGATCAATTTCTTTAGGTTTCGTGGCTACTAATTCTACAGCTTTCAGTTCTTCAGGTTTGTTACCTTGTTTATTGAGGTGCCTGATTTCCTTTACGCGGGTAATAGTAAGCGGGTATAATTTGTTACTGTTGTCGAAAGAATACCACATTAAGTTTTTGAAGATATCGCGTTTTTGAAGTGACGCGGTACCGGCGGCTGTTTCTAGCGTATCGGCATCTTCTGGGAAATCTTTCAAGGCATCCAAATAAGTATCTAATTCATAGTTGAGGCAGCATTTTAAGCGACCGCATTGACCAGATAGCTTTGCTTGGTTGATGGATAAGTTTTGGTAGCGAGCTGCTGTGGTGTTTACTGATTTGAAATCAGATAACCATGTACTACAGCAAAGTTCTCTACCGCAACTGCCGATGCCACCTACTTTACCTGCCTCTTGGCGGGCACCGATTTGGCGCATTTCAACCTTTACTTTGAATTCGGATGCATATATTTTGATGAGTTCGCGGAAATCGACGCGATCGTCGGCCGTATAAAAGAATGTTGCTTTTCGGCCATCGGCTTGAATTTCTACTTCTGTGAGTTTCATTTCAAGACCAAGATTTCTTGCAATAGCGCGCGCTTTAATGAGGGCTTCTTTTTCGCGGGCTTTGTTTTCCGACATGCGGTTCATGTCGTCGGTAGACGCTCGGCGGAGTAACTTCTTTACTTCCGGGGTATCTTCTACCCGGCGTTTTTTCATCTGTAATTTAACCAATTCACCGGTGAGGTTGACCATCCCAACATCGAAACCACTCACACCTTCAACAGCGACCATTTCTCCTTTTTCGAAGAATTGCTTGGTGGCATTACGGAAAAAATCTTTTCTACTACCGTTATTAAAACTTACTTCTATGATATCAAATGGTGCTAAACTATCGCCCAGTGGAATATTTGCCAGCCAATCAAATACGTTCAGACGGTTACAACCGCCTGTATCGCATCCTCCATTGCTCTTACATCCATTTGGCTTCCCACTCGCACCTGTACCACATCCGGCACAAGCCATATATTAATTGATTTAAAAAATGAGTAAATAATGTGTAACCCGGTCATTTCCAGAATCTCGCACAATCACACCTTACAACACGGGTGAAACTAAGATACAGAATAATTTTTAACAATTGGACCTAGGGGTAATAACAAGCAAAGGTAATGCAAAAAACGGCAGTACGGGCGTTTTCGCGGATTTGGAGGTATATTATAAAATCGTCATAGGTAAATTGCTAATAATTTACCGGGACGGGTTTACGCTTAAAAATATATTGAAGACGAATCGATAGTGCATGGAAGAGAATTTTGCCGTTGGCATTCCGTTCGATGTGATAGCAAGCATCATTTAACGCATCGATAATAAGGCCCGTTTGTTCCAAATCGGCCAATTTCCGCAACTTTTCGGCAAAATCGACCTCCTCAGGAGCAAAAGCGAGGTGTTCGGCAGGCATATATTGTAAACGGAGGGCGTGTTCAAGCATGTTAATGAAGTAGCGGAGGAATTGTTTTTGGTTCTCGCGGCCCATTTTGGCGCTGGCCATGGCTTCGATCCATTCTTGCAAAGCCACGCGGTTCTGCAAGAAGATACAGTTTAGCCATGCCCGAAGCATTTCATGGTAATCATTATCAGTATGTTGCAACAACTGCATTGCTTCGCGGTAATTACCCGATGCAATGGTGGCAATTTGCCTTGCACGTTGTTCCTCAGTTTTATTTCTTTCTATAAGGGCAGTACGTAGCTCTTGGGTAGTAAGTGGGTTGATTTTGATAAGCTGGGTACGTGATAAGATGGTAGCAAGAATCTGCTCTTGGTTTTCGGCTACCAATACAAAAATTGTATTAGCCGGCGGTTCTTCTATCAATTTCAATAAGCGGTTCCCTTCATTCCCCAAGTACTCCGGCATCCACATTAAAAGAATCTTGTACTCGCTTTCGAAACTCTTCAAATTCAACTTGCGAATAATATCTAAGCATTCGTTGGCCGTAATATTCCCTTGTTTATTTTCCGCGCCAATAAATTGTAACCAATCGTATGCATTCCCGTAAGGTTGCTGCACAACGAATTCGCGCCATTCGGCTATGTAATCGGTGCTTAATGGTTTATCGCCCGGTTTGCGGGGAATAACGGGATAGGAAAAGTGAATATCGGGGTGAATAAACTGGTTCGCCTTCACGCAAGCAGCACATTTTCCGCAAGCATCTGTTTCCTGCTTATTTTCACAAACAAGGTACTGTGTAAAAGCCAATGCAAGGGGTAGGCCTCCCGCACCTTCCGGTGCAAGGAAGATCATAGCATGACTCATGCGGTTATGTGTAACCGCGTGAACGAGTTGTTGTTTAGTAGCAGCTTGACCGATGATTTCTGAAAATAACATTACCTGGTATCCTTTTTCCAGGCGTGAAAATAAGTTATTTGAAGGAGAGGAAGCAGACTTTCGTGAAAGTGCCTGCCAGGGCGTAAGTAGGATTTCGAGTAGCCAAGTAAAAATTGCCGCTGATGGTTTTCCTGGCCGTGTCTAATTGCGTAATTGCTAACATGGCGGTGTCGACCCGCTTAAATACATAGCGGTCGTTTTCTTTCAATGCTAAGAAAATAAAGTTAGGGGCGATATTGACAGTCGATCGAAATTCTACCTGCATACCATTCATATGAAAGTTATCGCCATACAAATTGGTGTTATCATAAACATACTCTTTAATTGCCACGATTACTTTAACGGAATCGTTTACAGCTTCGAGGTGAAGTAGTTTGAAGCGACCGGTAATATCAGTGGCCCGGGTGATGGCATTGTAAGAAATGGGTAAATGAAAAGTGGTGCCGTCGGCAGGTTTGATTTTTATGAAGGGGTTGCCGCAATTCACTTCTTCTGGCAACAATTTGCCACAAGCAGTGCATAGTATAGAAAGCATGGCTATGCCCTGTAGTAGGTGTTTCATTGGGGGATGGTTTTGGGGGTTGTAGGGGAAAGGTAGTGGAAATAGCGACACCTGTTTGTGAATCACCCGTTAACGCATAAAAAAAGCCGCCTCAAGCGAGACGGCCTTTGTATAATCAAAGTTTTAAACCTTACTTTTTCTCAATTGCTGCGATAACTTCTGGAGAATTTACAGATGTTTTTGGTTTGAAAACGGCTACGAGGTTGCCTTTTTCATCGATCAAATACTTCTGGAAGTTCCAGGTAACTTCTTCTGGTGTAAAGTGTTTTTCCTTGGCTTGCGCAGTTAACCATTGGTATAATGGGTGCATATCGTTGCCTTTAACAGAAACTTTAGCGGCCATTGGGAAAGTTACGGCGTATTCTTTTGTGCAGAAAGCTTTGATTTCTGCGTTACTACCTGGCTCTTGAGAACCGAAGTTATTCGCAGGGAAACCAATAATCACGAGGTTTTTCTCGTACTTCTTGTACAAAGCTTCTAACTCTGCGTATTGTGGCGTATTGCCGCACATAGAAGCCGTATTAACGACTAAAATTTTCTTGCCTTTATACTTCGCTAAATCAATGGTGCTACCATCAATAGACTCTACTTTGAAATCGTAAAAGCCGGCGGCTGTAGAGAAGAACATGAGTACTGACATTAATATTTTTAACATGCTGGGTATTTTTTACTGGTAATGAAATATCGGGTCAATAAAGTTACGGCATAGTACGATTGTTTATTTACCTTGTTGCAAATAATTTTCAAGCGGTAAACGATTGGTCAAAGAACGCGCTAAAGTCATTTCATCGGCATATTCTAATTCTCCACCGAAGGCAATTCCTCTTGCGATAGTCGTTATTTTAACAGGCGTTTCTTTTAATTTCTTCGACAAGTAATATATGGTGGTATCACCTTCAATAGTAGGGCTTAAAGCCATGATGACTTCCGTGATTTGTTGTGCTTTCACTCTTTCTACCAAGCTATGGATATTTAATTGATCGGGGCCGACACCATCGATAGGAGAAATAATACCTCCCAATACATGGTATACCCCGTGGAACTGCTGGGTGTTTTCGATGGCCATTACGTCGCGGATGCTTTCTACTACGCACACCACGCCATTATTGCGAGAGGCAGCGTTACAAATAGTGCATACTTCATCATCGCTTACGTTATGACAATGTTTACAAAATTTGATTTGTCTACGCATGCGGGTCATGGCATCTCCGAAAATTTCCACTTGCGCGGGTTCTTGTTTCAATAAATGTAACACCAATCGTAAGGCCGTTTTTTTACCGATACCGGGCAATTTTGCAAATTCGTTGACTGCATTTTCAATTAATGCGGAAGAGAATACCATAGCTACAAAGTTAATGATTTGCCGGCGGCTTGTACAATTTCGAGTGCCAGGAAAGTGTAGGGTTATAGGGAATTAAATGATGTAAATGAAAGTTGCTCTTTGCTTAAAGTTCTAGCTATACAAAATGCGATATTTTGATTGGCTATACTGCGAAATCTGGGTCCAAAATCGCTGGGGGCATTGGAAATGAATAACTAATGTTTGGTGGTTTTGGGAATATGAAGCTAACTAATTGATATACAATAGTGGAAATAGGCCGGGGATAGGCAAAAGATAGGCTCGAGATAGGCTTTAGATAGGGTAAGGATAGGGTAGGGATAGGCTTTTACTAGGGAGAAGATAGGATGGAGATAGGGTAATACTGAACAATCTACAGAGAAACTACAGAGAAACTACAGAGAAACTACAGAGAAGTTACAGAGAAACTACTGAGAAGCGATAACGATGAATTTACAATAAGTTCATTGAAAACTAGCGATAAATGTATCGCAACACGCCTGTGGATGGAAGGATGCTTGATGAGTGCTAAAACCGATAAGTAGATTCCGGTCTGTCTATTCTAAGTAAGCCATTAACCGAATATTTGATGCTGAAAATGTAAGATGTGAAAAATGCTAAATGGCTTAATAATCAAGTAAATAGGATAGGAAAACTAAGAGGTAACGTAATGTAAAAATACATTGTATCCCTGCTGTTGAAATGTTAGGAAGTATATTTGTTGTTGCTTGGCGCTAAATAAAAAAGCCTTCACTTATAGGCGAAGGCTTTTTCAATATATTGATCATTAAATATTTAAAACTCTAGGGTTTCCGGCATTAACCAGTTGGCTTTCATGTTGACAGTTTTAGGGAAAGCGATCACCCGTTCAGGCTGTCGTTTCGGTTCTATGAAGTAACTACCGGTATCCCAAATGCCGTTATGGTTTTCATCAATCAAAATCCGGATTTCGTATTCTCCCGGGATAATGAGGGATTGTTTCCATGTGCCGTTGGTAACGTCGCCAGCGTATTTTACGACCTTGTTATTAACGAGTTGCATAATTAAGCGCAAGCTTGTATCGGCTGCTAGCATTTTTTGGGTTTCCTCAGACTTCTTCAAAGTACCAATGAACTCCGAGTAGTCTGCTTTTTCTTTGGCACTAAAGCTAACGGTATCGGTTTTGGTAATATTACCCAACGTATCGGTAGCAAATCCAGCCGGCAGTATTAAACGGTAAGGCTTCCCTTCTTTCCAATTGTAAATAATAGACATTTTTGTATTCAGTGAGTCCATTACATAATTGAAGTTAACAGGTGTAAACAACGTGTCTTCCTGTAATTTGATGCGTGAGCTATCAATGGTAGATATCGTACGAATAGGTACGTTGAAAGTAATACGTAAGCTATCGTTTAAATCTTGTTGGTTATTATTTAGCTGCGGAGCTGCTACTAGCTTAATCTTTTTCCGTTTTTCCCTTTCTTTTTTCTCGGTTTCTTCATCTGGTTCCTCTGGAATAGGCACGAAAGGTTTTGTTGTATCCAAGGCTTTGAACATCAATAAATTAATGTTCTCAACATTGGCGTCTTGGAGTGTGATAGGCAAATCACGGTAAGCGATCAATTCGGCAGGGTTCGTGTATTGTAAATCTTTGTCTTCCTCTTTTAAGGCAAAGATTTTATACCTACCCGGCGCTAAATTCTTGAAGTGAAAACTACCATCTCGCTTCGTTTTAGCGAAGTATTGTGGTTTTTCTTTTGCTACCACGGAATCGGCCATACTTGTATATAACATCACGGCAACGTTACTATCCACGGTACCTGTTTCTGCCATGGTAAGTTTACCGTGAATCTGTAAAGAATCTAGGTAGTCGCCCGTTGAAAACACGTATTGGAAATCTTGGACCGGGTTGCGTTCATTTACATCCTTTACAGCATCGTCGAAGTTAAAGGTGTAAGTGGTATTGGGCTTCAAGGTATCCTTGATTTGAACAGTTACCGTCCGCAATTTTGCCGTAATGGTGGGTGTTCTTTGTAAAGTAGGGGAAACGATCAATTTCTCGATTACGTTATCCAGCTCTACATACTCATTGAATACGAAGGTGATTTTCCGGCTTTTGAAGTTCAGGGTAGAATCTTCCGGATTTACATACACTAAGCGCGGGGGAATAGTGTCTTTCGCTCCACCAGCAGGGGGAACGATATTAGCGCAGTTTGTGAATGTAATGGCGGTAAAAAGCAGCACTGCTACAGCTAAAAACCCGTATAATCGATTCATTGTACCCATCCTATTTATAAAAATATTTGCAAACTTAGAATATTCCTAGCATAAGCAGGAGCAACTTGGTCATGTAATGTTCTGTTAATTTTTATTCATAGCCAGTTTCCATGGCCTCATGGAGCTTTACGTGTAAACGGTTGTCTTTCACAAAATTACACCAACGACAATCTTCTTTTCCACAACCTACATAAAATTCACGTCGCTGAATTTTCTGCCAGGTATCCATTATTTGCTGCGTAACAGTCGTAATATCAGCCGGTTCGATAATAACTTTTTCTTTATGATATTCCTTTTGTTTATTCGGTTCTATAAAATCAAATTCTGTACTGATGACTTGCCAGTTTTTAATCTTGTAATTGTCTAACAAGATTTTATAGAAGACAGCTTGCCGCCAATAATCGCCTCCATGGGGGTTGCTTTCATTGGGACGTTCACACTTTTTATATTTCTTAATGGCATTTTCGTAGTCGCCTGTTTTATAATCTACCACGTTCACAAATCTGCCTTCAAACTCTAATTTATCAATCTTTCCCTTGAGCGGCACACCGTTTACTACCACATTACGCACATTTCGCTCCACGCTTACAACAGTGTTCCAGCTATGGACGTATTTATCATAATAGTTGGCTAGAATGTCTTGACCATATTCCATTCTTCTATCAAGACTGGATTGTGTGAATGATTCCCGGTTTCGAAGCATACTGTATTTGAAATCGCGAATAAATTCTTCTTTGGAAGGGAAAATATTCTTCCCGCTTTCTTGCATTTTGGAGAAAAGTTTCTCTATAGCATAGTGTATAGCCGATCCAAATTCGGTATTCTCCGATTTCCCGGACGGAACGCGTATGAGGTTCTGGTAATAGAATTCTAAAGGGCAACGCAAGTAATTATTTAGCGCCGTAACATTCATGACGAAGTTTTGTAATAAAGCGTCAACGAATAACTGGTCTACTTTCTCAATCTCCGGCAATAATTCCTTGTTGAATTGCATGATTTGGAAATCAAATACCTGTTCTACTGGTAATTCTATTTTTTGCTGTGGCAACTTAAATTGATCCGTGATCTCCGCAATAAACATGCTAGGTTCTAAAGGTTTTCCATTTGACCTAGCTACGGGGTAAGAAATGTATAGATATTTTTCGGCCCGGGTAATGGCTACGTAGAATAACCGGCGAAGTTCATCTTCGTCGTTAAAAGTAGACGAAGTGCCGAAAACATTTTTGGGAAGTGTAAATCCCTTATGGCGTTTTTGTGTTTTCTCCCACAAGTGATTATTCGTACCTACGAGGTATACGTATTCGAATTCTAATCCTTTGGCTCCATGAGCTGTTAAAAGGTGCACGCCTTTATCGTTGCTGAGTTCCTGCGGCATAGTAAGTTGAATACCATTATCGATCATTAGGTCGATGGTTTCCATAAGCGTGGTGATCGTCATATTGGGATGGCGATGTGTTTCCTCCTTGATAAAATCGAAGAGGGTTTGCACGATTCTTACCAGGTATATTTTACGGGGAGATTTCATCACGTACGCTAAAATGCCACCATCATTTACTATTTCACTGAAGAGTTGTTGCAAGGTGATATTATGGGCATCTCCAATCCATTGTTCTATAAGCTTGCCAAGGGCTAGCATTTCGCTAGGTGGTGATAAAGAAAAAAGGGTGAGGTTTTTGGTATGAATCCACTCTTGTAAATATTTGCGGATAGCGCTTTTTTCCTTGTAACCTTTTTCGGCTACTTCGATACTAACGCGGGCTGTTTCGATGGGAGGGATATTGTAAAAATCATAATGCATGATTTCAAACAATAAGCCTTCACCGCTATAGGGGGTATCCAGTTCGGCCGCCACGTAGCGTAATATTTGCAATATTTTCCGGGCGAACGGCACGTCAAATAAGTTAATGTTCCGTTTCACATAATAGGGCACTTTTAACTGGTGGAAGTATTGTGCTAACTCGCTTCCGTATTTATTTTCCCTATAGATAACAGCGATATTCCCGGGAGGCACGCCTTGTTTAACCAGGTCGCGGATTTCCATGGTTATGCCAATCATTTCCTCTGCTTGGGTATTGTATTGGCGAATGTTTGGCGGAATATTCAGCAACTTCAACTTTTCATTGCTGGCCTGTACATCCTTGCTTAAGCCCGGGAGCCGGTTTACTAACCTGGATGGGCCATTATGCTTGATGACAGCTGTTGATACGTCGATTATATTCTTAACGGAGCGATAATTCTCTGTTAGTACGATAGTGCGCAAGGTGGTTGAAAACGAGTTAGCGAAATTGGCCATGTTTTCAATATTCGCGCCTTGGAAACGGTAGATGGATTGATCATCATCGCCTACCACGAAGATATTTGGATTGTCGACGTTACTGGCTAGTAGTTCGATCAATTTGTTTTGTGTACCGCTTGTATCTTGAAATTCGTCGACTAAGATATACTGAAACCGTTCTTGGTATTCGGCTAATAGGTTTGTGTTTGTTTCCCATGCATGGATGACCCAGTTGATCATATCATCAAAATCGTAGCGATGTTTTTTCGCCATCATTTGTTGATATTCTTCGAACAGTTCAACAGCGGCGGCAGTACGTTCCATTTTCTCCAATTCCTCTTCGATCTTAGCTTTTATTGGATCACCTTTTACATTGTTTTTACTATTGTTTTTATAGTAGAAGCCTTCGGTGGAAGGAAGATCATTTACCCATGACTCGATTCGTTCTTTTAAGAAATGGGGAGTCCACCCTTCACGTTTCATCGTTGAAAAGAGTGAAGCGAGGTTCTGGATATCGAAGTATACGTCACCTCTATACCTTTTCAGCGGGTTGTTCTTAGGTAGTTGATCGATGAGTTCTTTGAAGAGTTGGATTTTCTCGAGGTCTGAGATGAGGTCGAGTGTATTCTTTTCGAATACATGTAGGTTATCTTGGATGACTTCGTTACAAAAGGAGTGGAAGGTGTGAATATTTACTTTATAGGCACCTGGACCAATAAAATCCAGTAAGCGTTCGCGCATAGCCACAGTGCCAGCATCGGTATAGGTTAAGCACAAAATATTTTGGGGTAAGAAATCGCTTTCATATAGAATTTTACCGATTCTACATGCCAAGATTTGTGTTTTGCCCGTTCCGGGGCCTGCAATTACCATCACGGGGCCTTCAGTATGGTTAACGGCTTCCTGTTGATGGGCATTGAGCCCTTTGTATACATCTTCGAAACGTTGATAATGTTGTGGTGCTCGTACAGGCATGCTATCACTGCTTATTGTAAAGTAAAATCACCGGCTCCTAGAAGCCCTGAACGAAGGATTGAAAGACGTACTTGAAGTACATGTATTCAAAAATAGGCTAGCTATGGTTAATAGCAAAATTGAAAGTATTTTTACGATGGGTAACCATTGCCCACCAGCCTAAAACCCTTTTGTAGCATGATGTCGAAAATGTATTCCTTGCAAAAAGTACAAGTTTTGCCGGTAGATATGAAAACCGCTTGGAATTTCTTCTCTAGCCCGGGCAACCTGCAAACTATTACACCGGCGTATATGCGGTTTAAGATTATATCTGAGCAACATGCTTGTGGCATTTATGCGGGGCAGTTGATAAGCTATATTGTGCGCCCTGTATTGGGTATTCCGTTGCGTTGGGTAACGATAATTACCCAAGTGAAGGAGCACGAATATTTTATCGACGAGCAGCAATATGGTCCATATGCCTTTTGGCACCACGAGCATCGTTTCCGCGAGGTAGAAGGGGGCATAGAAATGACGGATATAGTGCATTACAGGATGAAATTGGGTGTCTTGGGAAGATTTGCCAATAGTTTGTTTGTGGGGAACCAATTGAAAGATCTCTTTAGCTACCGAGAGAAGAAAATCCGCGAGATTTTCAATAAAACGAAATAATAGCGGCGGGTATAAGACTATACCCGCGTTGTTTTGTAGAAATCTTACTCCTACATTCCAATTGAACGGCAAAACAATATTGTGGATACAACATATTGTGTAAAGCTGCTTGATGATGACTGAAATCACTACGGAATGGTTGTCCAAACCAAGTGGCCGCACCAATTGATGAGGAAAAGATTGCATCGTGCTATGAGGTTTTTTATTCAAAGGATATTAGGGCTATAACCCTAAATGGTCAAAGTGCGTATGGAAATCAGTTACAAAAGCATTTGTATGTTTTTCATTCTCGTAAAACTGTGCTGAAGAAAACTCGTATTCTTGAATTTTATTAGCCAACGATAAGGTAATGGGAAGAAAGTGCATCATCCAGATTTTTGTACGTAGTGCTGGTACTGATAGGATGGGCGACTTTTGAATGGGTACTTCCCAGAATTGGAATTTACGTGGGTTGCCTTTCACGGCATATTTTTGTAAAATGCCGGGGGCCACTGCTTGTAAGTGACTTTTCAGTTTTTTCGATATTAATTTTTCTAACAGCATCGTGTAATCTCTTTTAGAGTTGGTTTTTGATTGCCATACCAAGTGAATAGCAGAAGGAAGAATAACATACCCGTATAGCCATACAAATTCTTTACGAGCAAATTGCGCTATACACTTGTGAATAATAGCCTTATAAATATTATGGTGTAAGAGTGCTTTGTGTCGCCTGCAATGGATGATAATGTGCGCTGCAATGGGTTTCATGCGAGTAGTTTTGAATCGATGCAATGCATAGCGAACACCGCTAGGTTAACAGATAAATGCAATCCCACTGTGCATAAAAACTTCTTCAAAGGCGAATTCGGCAAATAGTAGCAATACCCCAACAAAATGCCGGCTACCAGTGGATAGAAAAATTGATTCGTACTGCCTATATGTGCTGCTGCAAATACCGAAGCCGATATCCCAATAGGTACAATAGCCCACTTAAACTTCGATATAAAATAATCAAGCAATACATATTGAAAAACGACTGTTTCCAATACAGGAGCAATGCAAACAGTTACAATAAAAACCTCAACGAGATCTACTTGTTGGGATGTTGACGGGTGCATATACAGCATACTGGTAACAAACAGCAACATCGCCAGGCAAAACAAAATACTCACGCGCCTTATATTATTGGCACGAATGAAAAAACAATGGATCTTCAATAATATTCGATACATAAAGGTGGATATAACTACCACCCAATGAAGGGTGGTAGCGAGTTATACATGGGTTGGTATGTTAACGATTATTTATAAATCGATGCATTGGGCAAACCTTCTTTTTGATTCACAAGAATGAATAGCCGAAAGTTTTTTGCCAAGCAACACGACAAATAAAATACTTCGTTCTCGTTGGCCTTATCAACTGTTAGGCCCACACCTCCTTTGATTTGCTGCAACTCTTGAGGAGTTAACAGTACACAATTGTATAGTGTGCACATTGGGAAAATGTATTAATGGATGAAAGTATGATTAGCAAACAGTCTTCAATAGACTATCGGAAATACAGGTTTATTTATTGAAAGTTTTTTACGCTTTTAATCCATAAGAAACCGTCATTCCCTCCAGTAAAAAATAGCACTCAACCTCCTTTGAGTGGCTCATTCCTTGTATTGAGTATGTTTACTTACATGTAAGTGTGCATGAATGCTTACCATTAGATTTGATTTTAAATTGCACAGCATAAATCTGGATTTATTGGGGTTAACAAACTTATCATTTCGAATGTAAGGCTACTGGTACTTATTTTTCTTATCATATCAAGCTTCGCAAATGCTTTATATAATTGTTCCTGCATACAATTAAGCAATAACAAAGGGGCATGAAAATGATATAGATAATTAGCCCTATTTAGCATGTTTACAAGTGTTGATAAACCAATGCCTTACAGTGCACAGTAAGGCACGGTGTGGCGGTAATTTGCATTCTTTTACAACAATGGGGGTGATCTAGTTTGCATATGATTCAATTATGGTGATTAACAAATTTTACAATAAGAGGAAGTGAATAGATATAAACTTCCGATACTGGCATCATTGATATGGTCGGCTTGAATGCTCTCCAATTTTTCTAACCCTTTAACAAGCATGCATAAATATTGATGCTTGGTTCTCAATTGCTCTTATACCCAAATTCGAAACTATCTTGTAACAGATAGCTTCGTCGATACTACTATTTGATATATCAAATAATAGCGTGTATAGAAATTCCTGTTCTTTAAAGCTGGTACTTTTAGAAGAATAGAAAATGATAAAAGACGATTGTAATACTGTGTAAAATGTAAGCTGGAAGACACTTTTCGACATGAATGTGCCATCATGTACACTTAGTACAAAGCATTAATTGGAAATAATTTGGTGAGGGTATTTTTCCGCGGTTAACAAAACTTCTGATCGTGGAAAAAAATTGCTCGGGGTAACATTCTCTTCTTGAAAGTAAAACTAAAAACAAAAATTGAAAAAAAACAAATTGTTGTGCGAAATTTTTTATGTCGCTTTTATTTATGAATTGAATTATCGCTGTAATGCTTATTGATAAAGAGTTTTGCAGGATTGTAAAAAGAGGAATTTTTTTTATTTTTTTAAAAACGGGTATTTGTGATGATGCTTAATTAATGTAACAAGGCTACATACACCTACGAGTTATGAAGGGTTATTCTACAGGCAACTCATATGAAAACGTAGTTGTTTCATGATCATGAGCAGCGTGGATTTCACCATTCATCATCTCAATAAAATCCTTACAAATAATCAGCGCAACCCCCGCTCCTTTATTATACCTGTTTGTATTTTGGTGACCTGGTTGAATCTCGAAAATGTGTTCCAGTTGATCGGCTTTAATAGGGGTACCTAAGTTTTTGATAGAAACAATAATCCTATTATGCTTTCTCACCGATTGAATAGTAATAGGTTCATTCCGAGATGAGAATTTAATGGCATTATGTATTAAGTTACGATTTACAAATTGTACCATTTCCCGGTCGGCCATTAGCGATAAACTTGGATCCGTTTCGTACACAATGTTTAACTGTTTTGTATTGATGTCTAAACGGAACGATTCTACGGCTTCTTCCAATAAAGTTTGTACCAACAAGTTTTGTGGATGATAAACAAAGCCTGGTAATTGTGATTTAATCCAACGGAGCGTATTCTCGAATAAATCAAGCGTATTCTGCGAAGTAGCGGAAATTGTTTCTAACATCATCGACATGGAATCTTGATCAAAGGGCTGGTCTTTATTCACTGCTGCCAATTGGATGATATTGGCTAAAGGTGCTCTAAAATCGTGGGCAATAATGGATAATAGTTTGTTTTTAAAGGCAGCATCGGCTTGTAATTGCTTGTTTTTATCCAATATTTCAACGTTTTTATCGCGTAATCGGAATGCGTATTGTTTAGCCTTCCGGTAAGAGCGGTAGAAGATGTAGGCTATAATGATGATTGAAATAAAGAGAATGCCTAGTATGGTAACGATCAGTCGGCGATTAGAAGTACTGAGGGATTGGTTACGTACCGTTGTTTCAACCAATAAGTGATCTATGTAGTGCTCGTCGCTCGCGTGTTTGCTAAGTTTTTGGGAGTCGTTCAATTGCATCATTTCCCGGGCATATTTGAGTGCTTCGGGAATATTGCCTTGCCGGTCGTAGTAATTAAACAGGGTATCAACGGCATCCACCATCAGTTCGCGGTAGCCGGCTTTCATACCAAGGTCGTAGGCCTTTTTAAAGAATTGGATCGCTTGTGGATCATTCATGTCGAGGCGGTTGCTATATAAGCTGGTATATGCTTGGATAGCGATATATTCTTGTTGATTTTGAATAGCTGTATTGGCAACAACTTGAAGGAGGTCGCAAGCGGCTTGTTTTTTACCATTGACGAAAAGTTCGCCTGCTTGTAGTAAATGGACGTATGATTTGATACGTGTGTCGTGGTATTTTTCACCTATTTGCGCAGCACGTTGAATGGCCCAATTGGCAGAATCTTGCATGTGGGGGTTGGCCTTCCAAATGCTATAATAGTTGGCGAGCACGTAGGCAAATACAGAGTCTTTTTCAAGGTGTAATCCATCTTGAAAGGCTTGTGCTAAATATGTTTGTGCCTCGGCTTGTTTACCTTCATAGAAAAGATAGGAGGTGCCAATATCGGAATGCGTTAAGCAGGTTAGTTCGGTATCGTTAATACGCTCGAATACCCGTAATGCTTGTGCATAAAAATGGGAGGCTGCAATCCAGTTATTTTTTAAGGTATAATACACGCCAATATTATGGAGCGCCATACCTTCCCCTCGCTCGTAACCATTGCGTACGGCAATAGCTTGTGCTTCTTTACTGTAAAGAAAAGAAGTGTCGAGTTGGTGCATATAATAATGAGCGGCCAAAGCATTGAGCTGATCCACCTTTGCGATACTATCTGGATTTACACGGACGTAGGGTTCCTGTGTAGTAATACGCTGTTCTTGCGACAGTGTTGGAAGTGTAGACAAAAGGCAACTAGCTAGTAGAATAATGACGCTTATAAACTTCATTGCTGATTCATATGATAAACGAACACAATTTGTTGCTTGATAGGGTAGGAATCAGTATCCTAGGGCTCCTTACAGTAACAAATTTAGCATGGTTTGCACAAAATGGACAAAAGCGAGAACAATTTTCGGCAAGTACGAGATGAAAAGCAAAAAATTGGTAAACCTGGTGTATATTACATAATCAAATCGTATATAATTACTTACTACTGATAAAGCTAAGACTTTTACCTGGTTTTTCGGTAGCTCTCCATTTTCTTAACGTCATTTTCATATCGTATTCAATGCTTGTACTTACCGCCAAATAGTGCGTGGTAAAGCGTTTTATACAAATAATTCGTTGAAAATGATGCCTTCCTTGGCAGTTTTCATGTGACGTGTTTTAACCAAAACTCCAAATAAACATGGAAAACTTTGAACTGCAGCAATTGGGTTGCGAAGAATTAAACGCAACATCCGCACAAGATGTAAACGGTGGTAATATCATCGGCTTGGGTGTCACCAATAATAATGGTGTACTGGAAATTACCTTAAAATTGGATTTAAGCAGCTTGGGATCAACTTTAGGCGGTGTTACCGGCGGTGGTGGTACTACTGGCGGCGGTGGTATTTTAGGTGGTGTTGGCACCGGCGTACCAGGTGTAAACAACCTATTAGGTACTGTAACTGGTTTGTTAAACAACTTACTAGGTGGCTTAGTTAAACTCTAAAGCACTGTGCAGCACGTGTAAAAGCGTGCTGCTTCTATGTTTACACGCTTTTCTAATAAGTGTCTTAGGGATAACTTTTTCTATTGAAGAATTGTAGTAGCAACGATATTTAGGCACCTATTTATACAAGGAGCCGAATTATAGGCGTTATCCTTATTTGAACTACCCTATATACTTGACGTTTGCCTATCTGTTTTCTCACCCGGTTCCTGCTTTTTTTGAGCCTTAAAAGTTTCCTGTAAAGCAAATCCTTATTTTTGTTTGAAATACAGGCTATGAGAATAATTACCTATAATGTGAATGGCTTGAGATCGGCGATGAATAAAGGTTTTGTAGATTGGTTGAAAACAGATCCCGCCGATATTATTTGCTTGCAAGAAGTAAAAGCTCACCGCGAAAACGTCGACTTTAAACAGTTTGAAGAACTTGGCTATGAAGACTACTGGTATCCTGCTCAAAAGAAGGGGTATAGTGGCGTGGCGGTACTCACGAAGATAAAACCTACGTTTGTACAATATGGCAATGGATACATGCAAAGTGATGCAGAGGGCCGTGTTATTCGTTTAGATTTTGGTGACGTAACCTTGATCAATGCCTATTTCCCTTCGGGTACCACCGGGGAAGAACGCCAAACTTACAAATATCAATGGTTAGATGAGTTCTTCGGCTACTTGAATGAGTTGAAGAAAACACGTCCGAAACTTGTTGTGGTAGGGGATTATAACATTGCTCATAACCCTATTGATATTCATAACCCGGTTGCAAATAAAGATTCTTCGGGATTCTTACCTGAAGAGCGTGCATGGATGGATAAGTTACTAGGTGATGGATTTGTGGATACACTCAGAGTATTCAAGCCTGAACCGCATCAATATAGCTGGTGGAGCTACCGTGCAAATGCCAGGGCTAATAACAAGGGTTGGCGTATCGATTACATCAACGTAACAGAGCCTCTGCGCGCTAACTTGAAGGATGCTTACATATTACCGGATGTTAAACATTCTGATCATTGTCCTGTTTATCTTGCAATGAGCGTTTAAACATCAATTTTATATAAGCCTGGAATGTTGTATGCGCAACGTTTTGGGCTTATTTTATACAATATTCAAATCAGTATGATCATTTACAACGTCACCATTAAAGTTTCTCCTGCCATTCACAATGCTTGGTTTGTTTGGATGAAAGAAGAGCATATTCCTGAAATACTTGCTACTGGCTTGTTTCATGACTATAGGATGTGTCGATTATTAGAGCAGGATGATAGTGATGGTCCTACTTATACTGTTCAATATTCGACAGATACCCAGGAAAACTATCAAACGTACTTACAGGAACATGCGCCGGTATTACGGCAGAAGAGTTTCGATAAGTTTGGGGATAACTTTGTTGCCTTTAGAACCGTTATGCAGGTGGTATAAGGCTTCCAGCCTGTTAAACTTATCCACACGAAATTCACTATTTATAAGGGGTTCCTAGTTTGGTACAATAGTTGGAGCATTTGCGACGTTTAAGTGAATAAAGCCTAAAATGCTTTGTAGTACAGTGTTTTAGCAGAATGCCTTGTGATGATGTGGAATAGGGCAAAGGGGGGGAATCAGCTAAAACCGTTACCTGTAGGGTTTTTCAGCCGATAAAAAACTTCTTAAAAAAGTTTTTAAAAATTTGGTAATCTGGTAAAACGCACTATATTTGCTCACATCAAACATTTTCTCACTAGTTAAATCTTAACTAACTATGAACAAAGCCGAATTGATCGACAAAATTGCCAAAGATGCTGGCGTTACTAAAACTCAAGCTAACGAAGCTTTAGATTCTTTTACTAAAGCAGTTGCTGACACTTTGAAAAAAGGTGGTAAAGTAACTTTAGTTGGTTTCGGTACTTTCTCTGTTTCTAAACGTGCTGCACGTAACGGTAGAAATCCCCAAACTGGCCAGATCATCAAGATCAAAGCTAAAAAAGTAGCTAAATTTAAAGCAGGTAAAGCTTTGTCTGACAAGCTTTAATCAGTTGGCAACCCAACTTATTTGAGCAAGGAACAATTTTGTTTCTTGCTTTTTTTATTTTTGCATAGTAAAGGCGTTTCTTCGGGGGCGTTTTTTATCAATATTTTTATCAATATTTAAATTCAACTACAATGGGTAGAGGTGATGTAAAAACCAAAAAAGGTAAAATCTTCGCGGGTTCTTTCGGTAAGAAAAGACCAGCTAAAGTTAAAAAGAATGTTGCTCCTAAAGCTGCTGCAGCTAAAGCATAATGCAACAAAAAAGCCGGAAAACCCAGTAGTTTCAGGATTCTCCGGCTTTATATTTTTAACAAGTACGTTTGCATCAAGGTGCTAATCGTACAATGTTCCAGTTATTAGAATTGTCTTTCGTATACTGGATCCTATCATGCAAACGGCTGCTTCTGCCTTGCCAAAACTCCATTAAGTTCGGTTGCACAATATACCCTCCCCAATTTGCCGGCCTAACGGGCGACGATTGTGTATACTGCTGTTCTACTTTTTCTACTGCTGCTTCCAAGAATTCGCGGTTCGGGATAACCTTACTTTGCGGTGATGCAATAGCGCCAATTCTGCTGCCTATTGGGCGACTATTATAATAAGTATCACTATCTGCTTCCGCAACCTTCTGCACGATGCCCTCTATGCGTACTTGGCGTTCTAGTTCGCGCCAAAAGAAAAGTAGGCATGCATGGGAATTCTGGGCTAGTTCCTGGCCTTTTTTACTGTCGTAATTCGTAAAAAACACGAATCCATTCTCATCAAAACTCTTCAATAATACAATACGTGCCGACGGCAAACCATGGGAAGTTGCAGTCGCTAAAGTCATAGCATTGGCTTCATCAACTTCACCAGTAATGGCGTCGTTCCACCATTTTTCGAATTGTTGTATAGGATGGGAGGCCACATCATGTTCGCTGAGGGCTGCCAAACGGTAGTCTTTTCTTAGGTCAGATATTGCTGGATTAATCATTGGGAGCGAGGTTTACGTTTCTCAAACAAAGGTAACCAAATTCCGTCGTATGCGTTATTAATCAACGATTAGGTATATTTGTAAACGAACCTCAACTTCTATTCTATGCAAAAACAATGGTTAATCATAGCGTGTTCCGTGGCTTTGTTCGCGTGTAATTCGAAGACGAAAAACACAGGTGCCGACTCTACGGAAGCGGCGATCACTTCGGTGGCCCTTGTGAAAGATCCTTTCTTTACAAAGCAATTGAAAGGTACGGTAGCTGATCAAGCTATCACGATGCAGATATTGAAATCTAGCGATAAGACATTTAGTGGTTACTATAGCTACGACAAAATTAAAGAACCCATTAAATTGTGGGGAGGGGTCGACTCTGCCGGGAATATCTTGTTACATGAAGAATTGATTGATGATGTAGACCAATATTTCAAGGGTAAGCTAACCGATGAAGGCACTTATGAAGGCACTTGGATTGGACCAAATAAGTCGTATCCATTTAAGTTGAAGGTAGTGAACGAAGAAAAGGTGATTTCCTTCTTAGTTACCCACATAGAGGATTCGGCGAAATTGATTGATAATATGGCGAATAGCCCTGTAGGAACTGTACGAGCAACAGTTTTATGGCCGGTTGCAGGAGCAGATGATGCCACATTAACTTGGCTGAGAAATGCGATCACGCAGTTTGATACGAAGCGTGATTTCCCGAATGCGGCTGCTTATGCTAAGAATTACACCGATTCTTTTGTAACACATTACCGGGGAGAGAATGATACTACCGGTTTCGCGGAAATTGCGGCAGAAGGAGGTGGAATGTCTTATAATTGGGATGAAGATAATACCACTGAAGTGGCTTGGAATAAATACCCCTTATTGGCATTAGAAAGGTATTTCTATGCTTATACAGGTGGCGCACATGGGAATTATGGCTCGGCATACCAAATGTTCGACCTATCGAAAAAGAAGGAATTGAAAGTAGCGGATGTGTTTAAACCTGGCTTTCAACCGGCATTGAGTGCAGCATTGGAGAAATCGTTAAGAAAGCGATATAAATTAACACCGGACCAACCGTTGAAGGATAATTTGTTGTTCGATAATAAGATCGAACCGAATGAAAACTTCTTTATTACGGATGCCGGTGTGACGTTTTCATATACCCCGTACGAGATTGCGCCATATGTTGTGGGTCAAATCTATTTATTCGTACCATTTAGCGAGATTAAGGACTGGGTGCAGCCCGAATATCTACCGAAGCAATAAACGGCCGGGATTGACCTTATTTTAATAAAAAAGCATCAGTTGTTG
This sequence comes from Chitinophaga skermanii, assembly GCF_003259335.1. Taxonomy (GTDB): domain Bacteria; phylum Bacteroidota; class Bacteroidia; order Chitinophagales; family Chitinophagaceae; genus Chitinophaga; species Chitinophaga skermanii. The sequence continues at coordinate 30,658 of NZ_QLLL01000016.1, read as the reverse complement.
AACTGATGCTTTTTTTATGTGGAGGTAATTGCATTAAGCTTTTACCAATGTGCCTACGTTGCGGCCCATGATTACGTGCAAGAGGTTACCGGGGCGGTTCATATCGAACACAATGATCGGCAGGTTATTTTCTTGACATAATGTGAAGGCTGTCATATCCATCACGTTCAGTGATTGTTTGTACACTTCGTTGAATGTGATAGTTTCATATTTCACGGCGCTGCTATCTTTTTCTGGATCTGCAGTGTAGATACCATCTACGCGTGTTCCTTTTAGGATTACGTCGGCTTGGATCTCGATAGCGCGGAGGGAAGCGGCAGTATCAGTAGTGAAGTAAGGGTTACCTGTACCTGCACCGAAGATAACGACACGTCCTTTTTCCAGGTGGCGAATAGCACGGCGGCGGATGTAAGGTTCTGCTATTTGTTCCATTTTAATGGCAGATTGGAGGCGTGTATAGAGGCCCATTTTCTCGAGGCCGCTTTGCATAGCCATACCATTAATAACGGTTGCGAGCATACCCATATAATCGCCTTGTGCTCTTTCGATGCCGGTTTCGGCTTCGTTCATACCCCTGTAAATGTTGCCGCCGCCAATTACTACGGCTACTTGTACACCTAAATCCGTTATGGCTCTGATATCTTGGGCATATTGTTGAATAACCTTTGGATCAATTCCATAATTACCATCTCCCATTAATGATTCTCCGCTCAATTTGAGCAGTATACGTTTGAACTTTGGCAACATGACGCTATGATTATTGTAAGATTTGTTTTCTCGAATTCGTTAACTAATATACAAAATTATGGGGTTCATTCTACTTGTCTATAACATCTTTCATAATTTCCAGGAATTATAGACGCAAAAAAAAGGAGAGAATTTTAATTCTCTCCTTTTATATATAGAGGTTATATTAACCTAATGCAACGCGTTTGAAAGCAGTTACTTTCAAATCAGCACTAACTGATTTCAAGTGGTCGCCAACAGTTTTGTTACCGTCTTTAACGAAGGCTTGTTGCAATAAAGTGCTTTCTTTGAAGAATTTAGCAATTTTACCTGCAGCAATTTTCTCCGCCATTTCAGCTGGTTTACCTTCAGCTTTCACTTGGTCAACAGCGATTTCTTTTTCACGAGCTACTACATCAGCAGGAACGCTTTCAGCATCGATCGCGATTGGGTTCATTGCAGCGATTTGCATTGCTACGTCTTTACCAACTTCTTGATCAACTGGGTTGCTGAAACCAACCAAAACGCCCATTCTGTAGTTACCGTGGATGTAAGCAGTAACGAAAGCAGCATCTACTTTTTCGAATTTGCTTAAGTTAACTTTCTCACCGATTTTAGCAACTTGTTCGTTTACTTTGTCAGCAACTGTTGCGCCTTCCAATGGTAAAGCGTTCAATTCATCCAAAGAAGAAACACCTGAAGACAATGCTAAGTCAGTCAAAGTTTGACCGAATTTTACGAATTCTTCGTTTTTAGCAACGAAGTCAGTTTCGCAGCTCAAGCACAAGATAACGCCAGTTTTAGCGTCAGCAGTTACTTTAGCAATAACAACACCTTCTTTAGTTTCACGATCAGAACGGAGAGCGGCTACTTTTTGTCCTTTTTTACGCAAGTAGTCGATTGCTTTTTCCAAATCACCATCGCTTTCAACGAGTGCTTTTCTGCAATCCATCATACCAGCTCCTGTTTGCTGACGTAATTTATTTACGTCTGCTGCTGTAATTTGTACCGACATGGTATATAATTAGTTTTGAAATTGTAATAGATTGTGCAAAATACGTAAATAGTTAACACCGGAATGATGATCAACATCAAATCGTTGTTAACTATTACTATATAATTTAAGTAGTGTTAACCGAAAAGATTAACGGCCACCACCGCCTGGACGTTTTGGAGCGCCACCGCCAGCACCACCGAAGGTACGACGTTGACCACCGCCTTGGCCGCCACGGTTTCCACCGCCTTGACCACCACGGTTACCGCCACCTTGGCCACCACGGTTGTTACCGCCTTGACCACCACGGTTGTTGCTGTTGTTGCCACCACGACCTTGGCCACCGCCTTGTCTGCGGCCTCTTTCGCGGTCTTCACCACCTTCAGCTTCGAATTTGTTGATTTTTGATTCAGTATCATCTTCTTCAACAACGTCTTCGATTTTTTCAGTCGCTCTTTCAGATAAACCTTCTGCAATCGCAGCAGCGATGTAGTTAGTAATGATAGCGATAGATTTAGTAGCGTCGTCGTTCGCAGGGATAGCGAAATCAACTTTAGTAGGATCAGAGTTAGTATCTACCATACCGAAAGTAGAGATACCAAGACGCTTAGCTTCCGCTAAAGCGATATGCTCATGACTGATATCTACGATGAATAAAGCAGCTGGAACACGAGCCAATTGAGCGATACCGCCCAATACTTTTTCCATTTTCTCTTTATCACGAGTTAAAGTCAAACGTTCTTTCTTAGTGATGTTGTCAAAAGTACCGTCAGCCAACATTTTCTCGATGCTCTGCATTTTCTTAACAGACTTACGGATAGTAGCGAAGTTTGTCAACATACCACCTAACCATCTTTCAGTAACGAAAGGCATGTTTACGCGTTTAGCTGCTTCAGCTACGATTTCTTTTGCTTGTTTTTTAGTTGCAACGAACATGATCTTTTTACCGCTTTTTGCGATAGATTTAAGAGCAGCAGCTGCATCTTGTAAACCCTCAACAGTTTTGTTAAGGTCTATAATGTGAATACCTTTCTTTTCTGCGAAAATATAAGGCAGCATTTTTGGATTCCACTTTTTCTTCAAGTGGCCAAAGTGAACACCGGCTTCCAGTAATTGCTGCTGTAATGAGGTATTATTTTCCATGTTATTTTTCGAAATTAAAATATCAGTAATAATTGGTGATAAAGACGGGGCGAAATGCCCACGTCAAGATCTGAGCTACAAGATTAACGTTTAGAGAACTGGAAGCTTCTTCTAGCTTTAGCTTTACCTGGTTTCTTACGTTCAACACCTCTAGGATCACGCGTCATGAAGCCGGCAGCTTTCAATGCTGGACGGAATTCAGGATTGATTTCGCATAAGCCACGAGCGATACCTAATTTAATAGCCTCAGCTTGACCTTTAATACCACCACCTTGAGCAGTAATTTTCACGTCGAATTTATCCAACGCGTCAATTGTTTTTAAAGGAGCCTCTACTTGGTTTTGCAAGTAAACGAGGGGGAAATATGTTTTATAATCTTTGTCGTTGATGGTAATAACACCAGTACCTTTGCTCATGTAAACACGTGCAACTGCTTCTTTACGACGGCCGATAGTATTTTTTTGTTTTTCCATGAATTAGAAAAAATTAGAAAGTTAATGACTGTGGTTTTTGAGCTGCATGTGGATGTTCTGCACCAGCGTATACAAATAATTTTTTGTACATAGCACGGCCCAAACGGTTTTTAGGCAACATACCTTTTATCGCTCTTTCAATTACCACCTCTGGACGGCGACGGATCAAATCTTTTGCGATTTCCGCTTTCTGACCACCAGGATAACCAGAATACGTTTGGTATTCTTTGTCATTCATTTTATTACCAGTTAAAACGATTTTTTCAGCGTTAATAACGATAATGTAATCTCCACAGTCAGTATGAGGAGTATAGTAAGGCTTATTTTTACCTCTTAGGATGGCCGCGATTTTAGCGGACATTCTGCCTAACGTCAAATTGGTAGCATCAACGATGTACCAATCGCGCTTTACTGTAGCTTCGTTAGCAGATTTTGTTCTGAAACTTAAAGTATTCATTTGCTTAATAGAATATTTTTTAACCTCTTATTTGGGAGTGCAAAGCTAAACTATAGGGAAATAATAACCATGAGTTTTAGACGCTTTTTTTAAGGGTGCTTTTGTAATGAATTGATTTTCAATAAAAAATTTGTACAAATGTTATTAACATAGCCTGGAAAGCCCTCTGAAAAACACTTTTTTTTACCCCATATTACGGAAAATCGCCAGGGGAGCCAGGTCCCGGGCGTTCTCATATTACAAAAAATCGCCACAAAGCTTGTTTTTCCATTCCCAATTCAATAAGCGATTCAAGGCCAATTATTTAAAATGGTATCCAATAAAAAAGCCCCCAACGGGAGCTTTTTACAATATGCTGAAAATCAACTATTAGACCTTAATCTCTACGGCTTGCGCCTAGGTAAATCATAATATACTGAATCAAAATCGCTAACGACGATACTGCCGCTACTACATAGGTCATAGCTGCCCACCATAGTGCGTCTTTCGCTTGCTCATGTTCCTGGCGGTTCAATGTGTTTGTATTATTTAACCAAGCCAAGGCCCTGTTTGAAGCATCGAACTCTACCGGCAAGGTAACTACCGAGAAAAGGGTTGTAATAGCAAAAAGGATAATACCGCCCAGTAATAAAGCCGGGAATACCTTAATGGCCAAAATACCGATGATGAGTACTATTTGCACGATGCTAGAACTTACCTGCACAACGGGTACCATTTTACTTCGGAAATTCAGCCAACGGTACTGTGTAGCGTGTTGAACGGCGTGGCCGCACTCGTGGGCCGCTACCGCTGCCGCCGAAACAGTCGCATTGTTATACACATCCGGGCTTAAATTCACTGTTTTATTGGAAGGATCGTAGTGATCCGATAAAAAACCTTCAGAAATACGTACTTGTACGTCATAGATACCGTTGTCACGGAGCATTTTTTCGGCAATTTCACGGCCCGTTAAGCCTTCTACCAACGGAACCTGGTTGTACTGGTTAAATTTCGACTTTAATCGCCAACTAACCAGCATACTAATACCTACAAAAATGAGGGAAATAATCATTACGCTAGGAGTCATATCATATAGTTTGATGGTTTAAAATAAGAACAAATTGCCTTCCAAACCCTAAAAAGGGGGCGATTTTAACAAAATATGAGGGAAATTGACCGGTTTTAACTGCTTTAAGAGCAATTTTAACGGAGAATAAATTTAATGCTGACATTTTGGCGTATTTCAACTTTTTTTAGCCCAGTTTTAGCCTGAATCCAAACATTGTTTTAATACATAATATGATAATACATTCATATATGATAGTTAATCTTACTTCTCTTAGCTATCAATAATTTAGGTGTTTTTATATGGAATATTATTGAATTCAAAATGGCTAGTACAGGGCTTTCTAGCGTATTGGCAGTATTAAGCAGAAACACTTTAAAAGTTATTCACATCTTTCAAATAAGTTTTTTTATTCTATTCCCATTTAGTAATTTAGTCCTGAATTTAATGGGTTAGTAAGTAGAAAGAGTCACCGGGTTTACCCGTTGGCTCTTTTCTCATTTTAGGAATTTCTACTCTTTTTATTGCTCCAACTTTTTTGTGCTTCTTTTCTTAAAAAAAATCTTTTCCTTTTTTGCTAATAAATTGATTGATCAATTTTTATGTTAATGATGTATTGAATTTTGATCCGCATTTTTTCAATTTACTGCATTGTTACTTCACGAATCATTATGAACGATGTATTATGATGATGATAAAAAAACTGACAAAATTGTACTTAATTTTTAAAACGCATTTTTTTAGATAGTTGTTGTGTAATAAACTTTTCTCTTGATGATTTTTTAGATGCAGTTACACGAATAAAATTTATCGCCTAATTTTATCAAATGGCTAAAATTAAATCGGCTTTCTTTTGTCAAGAGTGTGGATATGAATCTCCAAAATGGGCAGGCAAATGTCCTTCTTGCGGAACATGGAATTCATTCGTTGAAGAGAAAGTACAAAAAGATATCCCATCACGCCATAACGTCGATTGGCGCAGTGATGCATCTCCTTTGCGAACAAGTAAAATTGTAAACTTGGAAGATGTAGAAGGTGCTGAAGAAAAACGTTGGCTAACACCCGATGCAGAACTTAACCGCGTTCTTGGCGGTGGTATCGTAGCGGGTTCATTAGTACTCGTTGGTGGCGAACCAGGTATTGGAAAATCCACCTTGTTTTTACAAAATGCTTTGCTGCTCAATAATGTAAAAACACTTTACATCAGCGGAGAAGAAAGTGAACAACAAATTAAGATGCGCGCAGATCGTTTGAAAATTAAGAACGACCAGTTTTATTTGTTGACAGAAACATCTACGCAAAGCATTTTCCAGGAAATTAAAAAGCTGCAACCTCAATTGGTGATTGTCGATTCTATTCAAACGTTACAATCACCATTAATTGAATCAGCTCCGGGCAGTGTTTCACAAATTAGGGAAACTACAGCCGAATTGCAGCGCTTCGCTAAAGAATCACAAACACCGGTTTTCTTGATTGGTCATATTACCAAGGATGGCTCTATTGCCGGTCCAAAAGTACTAGAGCATATGGTAGATACCGTTTTACAATTCGAGGGTGATCAGCATTATGCTTACCGTATCTTGCGCACAATTAAAAACCGTTTCGGCTCAACAGCAGAATTGGGGATTTATGAAATGACCGGGAATGGGCTACGTCAAGTTAGCAATCCTTCTGAAATCCTTATTTCACAAAGGGAAGATATGTTAAGCGGGGTATCTATCGCGGCAACTATCGAAGGTATGCGCCCTATGCTAATCGAGGTGCAAGCTTTGGTTACGCAATCGGTGTATGGCACGCCCCAACGAACGGCTACTGGGTTTGATCTACGAAGGCTACAATTGTTGCTTGCCGTTTTAGAGAAACGTGGCGGCTTCCATTTCGGGGTGAAGGATGTGTTTTTGAATATTGCAGGTGGTATCAGGGTAGAAGATCCTTCGATTGATTTGGCAGTGTTGTGTGCACTTTTATCGTCATACGAGGATATTGGTATTGCTAATAAGATTTGTTTTGCCGGCGAAGTTGGGTTGAGTGGTGAGATTCGTGCTGTGAATAGAATTGATCAACGTATTGCAGAGGCCGAGAAATTGGGATTTGATAAGATTATTATATCGAAATACAATAAGAAGGGCTTAGATCTAAATAAGTTCAAAATTGAAGTGTTAGCGGTTGGACGAGTGGAAGAAGTATACCGCATATTGTTTTAAGAAATTATTACGCATAGCAGCTAATAAGGTTGCTATGCGACTTAAAAACCCCCATTGTATGTTAACATCCTTGTTAAGGCTGTTTTACCCGCATTGCTGCGATGCATGTGGGCACAGCTTATCTCCCAAAGAACAAGTTCTTTGCTTGCGCTGTAGCTTAAAACTGCCTTACACCAATTTCCAAAGTATTGAAGAAAACCCCGTCATGCGAATATTCTATGGAAGGCTCAAACTCCACGCCGCCATGTCGACCTACTATTTCAAAAAACAGTCGATGCTTCAACATCTTATTCATCAATTCAAATACAACGATCGAAAAGATATTGCCCTGTATTTTGGCTATCAAATGGGACTGCTACTTTCCAAAGAAAAACATTGGCAGCCCATCGATGTAATTGTTCCCGTTCCTTTACATCCCAGTAAGCTGAAACTTCGAGGCTATAATCAAGCCGCACAATTAGCAGAAGGTATCAGTAAAGTTCTAGGAAAGCCGGTACTGGCAAAAGTTTTACAACGTAATTCGTTTACTCTTACACAAACGCATAAATCCCGGTCAGACCGCTGGGAAAACGTATCGAAAGTATTCGCTGTTCGGGATGTGAATGCAATTAAAGGGAAACATGTATTATTGATCGACGATGTAATTACAACAGGAGCAACTTTGGAGGCTTGCGGGTTAGCTTTGTTACAGCAAGGGGCCAGCTTATTAAGCATCGCAAGTTTAGCCTATACAACAGCGAGGTAAGGACAAAAAAATACAGGTGCTTGAGAGCACCTGTCTACGGTAACTATTCCACGTTATGAATACGCAATTGTTGCATTATAACTTCGTCGATTCGCGGTCATGCCGCTTGTTCGATTTAATATCTTGAAGTAGTTCTTTCGTTCTACTGATTTCGTATTTATTGATGAAGCAAACTTTGAAAGTTCCGTCTGCGTATGCATTTTCAACTAAAACTCTTTTTAAACCCAGCTTTTCGCAATCTGCTGTCAGCTGGTGCAGGTATTCCTGAATGGTCATGATGGTTGGTTTTTGAATATACGATCCGGTGAATAACACCGCGCCATGTTACGAGTGAATTTTGCCTTGTAAGGGCACTATAAGCAGGAGCGGGTAAAAGATTATTAACAGTCACATGCAGCACACATTCGCATTCGCATTGTAGTTGAGCAACTACAGCAAATGTTTCGCTTCTCGTGTGAGAAGTACTTATTGTTGGTTTCGAATGTAAGCAGGGTAAGCATTGTACTTATTTTTAACCTATTGTTATCGTTGGTTGTATACAACCTATGCTAGTCATATCCTTATTGAATACCCTACAAATATAATAGACTTTATAGAGTAAAACAAAAATATTTATAAGAAATTTTTTTCTTTAGGAGAAGATTCTTTGCAAATATACTGATCGTCAGTACTTTAAGTATCAGTTATTATTTGAAATGTTTGTGAAATTTTGCCGATTGTCATGTAGTTGTACCCTTATTTCTCTTCTTTCTTTTTGATAGGGGAGTTTGCTATCTTTGCATCGCCTAAGGTGGATTTGTTTATTGTTCGACCAAGGGCTTCATCTTAAACAGCAACTAATAAACGTTCCAATCATGAAATCGATCTACGATTGCGCGAAAGAGCGCATATTAATTATTGATGGTGCTATGGGCACCATGATCCAGCGTCATAAACTACAAGAAGCTGATTACCGCGGTCAACGTTTTGCCAACCATCATATTGAACTCAAAGGAAATAGCGATGTTCTGTGCCTTACGCAACCCGGCATTATTCAATCCATTCACCGCGAATACTTAGAAGCTGGCGCCGATATTATCGAAACCAATACCTTCTCTAGTACTTCCATTGCGCAAGCCGATTACGATTTGCAAGCGCTCGCGTTTGAATTGAATGTTGCTGCCGCTAAGTTGGCTAAAGAAGTGACAAACGAATTCACTGCGAAGAACCCCGGTAAGCCTAGATTCGTGGCCGGGGCGATTGGACCGTTAAACAAAACCTTATCAATTTCACCAGATGTTAATAACCCGGGCTTCCGCTCTGTATACTTCGACGAAGTTGTCGAATCATATATAGAACAAGTACGTGGTTTGCACGAAGGTGGTGTTGATCTATTATTAATCGAAACAATTTTCGATACGCTGAACTGCAAAGCAGCGATCTATGCCATTAAAACTTACTTCCAAAGTATCGGCCAACCAACCTTGCCGATTATGATCTCCGGTACAATTACCGATGCTTCAGGAAGAACATTAAGCGGCCAAACATTAGAAGCATTCTACATCTCCGTAATGCATGCCAAACCATTCTCCATCGGTTTGAACTGTGCATTGGGGGGCGAACAAATGCGTCCGTACATCGAAGAATTATCACAAATCGCCAGCTGCTACGTTAGTTGCTACCCGAACGCCGGCTTGCCGAATGCTTTCGGTGAGTACGACGAAGAACCAGCAGACACGGCACACATTATTGCCGATTTCGCAAAATCGGGATTTGTGAACATCGTCGGCGGATGCTGTGGTACCACGCCTGCACATATTCAACATATGGCGGAACATGTGAAATCCATTCAACCACGACCACTACCTGTTGTTGAAACTTCTTTGGCTCTTTAATTATTCACGTAAAAGATCGCATCCTGGGAAGCTGGTACTGCCAATGTGCAGCAGCTATTAAGGAATATATACAATGAATACTACAAAAACCATTCTTCCATATTTAAGATTAAGCGGACTGGAACCACTTGTTGTGCGCCCAGAAACAAACTTTATCAACGTCGGGGAACGTACAAACGTAACCGGTTCGAAAAAGTTCGCCCGCCTCGTACGCGAAGGTCTCTACGAAGAAGCATTATCAGTTGCCCGCCAACAAGTAGAAAGCGGCGCCCAAGTGCTCGACGTAAATATGGACGATGCATTGCTTGATGGCGAAAAAGCCATGACCACCTTCTTAAATCTCTTAGCTTCTGAACCTGATATCTCCAAAATCCCGGTGATGATCGATTCCAGTAAGTTTAGCATTATTGAAGCTGGCCTGAAATGTATCCAAGGTAAGTGTATTGTAAACTCAATCTCTCTTAAAGAAGGTGAAGCCAAGTTCATCGAACAAGCTACGATCTGTGCTAAATATGGTGCAGCTGTAGTGGTGATGGCTTTTGATGAGAACGGCCAGGCCGATACGCTTGAAAAACGTGTTCAATTCAGTCATCGTGCTTATAAAATATTAACTGAGCAAGTAGGCTTCGATCCACAGGATATCATTTTTGATCCGAATATCTTCGCGATCGCAACAGGTATCGAAGAGCATAATAATTATGCGGTGGAATTTATCGAGGCTACCCGCCAGATAAAAGAACTCATGCCATTAACAAAAGTAAGTGGTGGTGTGAGTAATATTTCATTCTCGTTCCGTGGTAACGACGTGGTACGTGAAGCGATGCACTCTGTATTCCTTTACCATGCTATTAAAGCAGGTATGGATATGGGTATCGTGAACGCAGGTATGATCCAAATTTTGGATGAAATTGATCCTACGCTCCGTGAACTCTGTGAAGACGCCGTGTTAAACCGCCGCGAAGATGCTACCGAAAGATTGATTGCTTATGCTGAAACCGTTAAGGCCAAAGGAAAAGTAATCGAGAAAGATGAATCTTGGCGTCTTAACTCCGTAGAGCAACGGTTAAGCCACGCTTTGGTGAACGGTATTACCGATTATATTGAAGCAGATACAGAGGAAGCACGTTTGAAATACCCGCGTCCTTTGGATGTAATCGAAGGTCCTTTGATGGATGGTATGAATATCGTCGGCGATTTATTCGGAGCCGGTAAAATGTTCTTGCCGCAAGTTGTAAAAAGTGCCCGCGTAATGAAAAAGTCCGTGGCTGTACTTACACCTTTCATTGAAGAGGAAAAGGCTAGAATGGTTGCCGAGAATGGCGGTGAAATAAAATCTGCCGGTAAAATCTTGCTCGCCACTGTAAAAGGTGATGTGCATGATATCGGTAAAAACATTGTGGGCGTAGTGTTAGGTTGTAATGGTTACGAAATTATCGACCTTGGTGTGATGGTGCCTGCGGAAAAAATCTTGCAAGCTGCCCGTGAACATGATGTAGACATTATTGGATTGAGCGGTCTTATTACACCAAGCTTAGACGAAATGGTACACGTTGCCCGCGAATTGAAACGCCAAAACTTCAATATACCATTATTAATAGGTGGTGCCACTACTTCTCGTACACATACAGCGGTAAAAATTGCGCCGGAGTACGAAAATGGTGTAGTACACGTACTCGATGCTTCAAGAAGTGTAACCGTTACCGGTAACTTATTGAATAAAGCTTTGAAGAAGAACTTTTTAACGGACGTGCAAGAAGAATACGTTAAACTGAACGAAAACTTCCGCAATAAACGTCCAGTGAAGCAATATTTGCCAATTGAAGATGCGCGTAAAGTAACAGCAGGTATCGATTGGAACGAATTTGTACCTGTAGTACCTAAGAAATTAGGATTAACTGTTTTTGAAGATTACGACCTGGGGGAAATTGCCCAATATATCGACTGGCAGCCGTTCTTCATCGCATGGGAATTGCATGGCAAGTTCCCAGCCATCTTAACTGACGAAATCGTTGGTAAAGAAGCTACCAAGTTATACGAAGACGCGAAAGTGATGTTGGCGCAATTGATCAAGGAGAAATGGCTACAAGCGAAAGCGGTTATTGGTATTTTCCCGGCGAATGAAATTGGAAAAGATAGTGTGGCTGTGAAGGATTTGAATGGTAATGATGTGGATTTACACTTCTTACGCCAGCAAATCAAGAAAGCGCCTGGCCAACCGAATTTTTGCTTAGCGGATTTTATTGCACCTAAATCCTCCAACAAGCAAGATTATATCGGTGGTTTTGCTGTAACAGCGGGTATCGGCATCGAGAAATGGTTGGAGAAATTTGAAAAAGAACACGACGATTATAGTAGCATTATGCTTAAAGCTTTAGCAGATCGCTTTGCAGAAGCCTTCGCAGAATTAATGCACGAACGTGTAAGGAAGGAGTTTTGGGGCTACGCTTCAGAAGAACATCTATCTAACGAACAATTGATCAAAGAAGAATACCAAGGTATTCGCCCTGCACCAGGCTACCCGGCTTGCCCAGAGCACACTGAAAAATATAAGCTCTTCGATTTACTCGATGCTACCAATAACACCGGTATTACACTCACCGAATCGTTAGCGATGTACCCGGCCAGTAGCGTAAGCGGTTGGTATTTTGCTAACCCGCAGTCGAAGTACTTCGGTATTGGTAAAATTGAAAAAGACCAAGTGATCGACTACGCCGAACGAAAAGGCTGGACCGTTGAAGAAGCCGAAAAATGGCTTCGCCCGAATTTAGAATATGATATCTAATCTCATATAAAAAGGTCTCTACCAAATAGAGACCTTTTTTATTTGCAGTACGCATAATTGATGTATCAATATTTGATAGGAATCATCTTTACTAATGCTTCACCATCGTAGAAACTGACGTTTTCCACACCTGTAGTTTTTTCTACCGTACCTAACCATACCGGCGACATTGTAAACGATTGCTTTTGCCCCTTGGTGATGGTAAAACGCAAGTCTGCGTTATTACCTGATTTTATACCGTTCGATAATGTAATCGTTGTGGCGGTATCTGTTGCAGGAACAGCAAGTGCAACTACAAACTGCGTATTGAAATCAGGGTTGATAATAACGTTGTTATTCGTTTTAGCGGCACCAAATAATTCATCAAACTCTTCTTTGGTTTGTACAACCCAGCATTGTACAGCACCGGTTTTTTGCACTTTATTCGATAAGAAGTAATTCTCTAAATGCGTTACTAATAACTGTGTAGCGTCCATGGAAACTGTGTTTACAGAATCGGCAGCAGCTGTTTCATTTGCAGTGGTACTGTCGTTCGGGGTGGAGGTGGATTGGTTATTACATGCCATCATAGCAACAATTAAACTGGTGTACAAAAGTTGTTTCATGGTGTTTATTGCATTTTAAAGGGGTGAATTGAAGATATTATGTGCTTCTTTTTCTAATCCTTCACGCGCATCGGGATGCGCTATATTTATGAGCGCTTTCGCTCTTTGTTTTAAATTTTTGCCATGGAGATGCGCAATACCGTATTCTGTTATAACATAATGCACATGCGCACGTGTTGTAACTACGCTGGCGCCGGGTTTTAAGTAAGGTACAATCCTTGAAATGCCTTTGCCGGTAACAGAAGGTATGGCAATAATAGGTTTGCCGCCTGGAGATAAAGCTGCCCCGCGCATAAAATCCACTTGGCCACCAACTCCACTATACTGCATGGTACCAATAGAATCGGCACATACTTGGCCAAATAAATCCACCTCGATTGCACTATTAATCGCCGTTACTTTCGGGTTTAAGCGAATGGTTGTAGGGTTATTCACATATTCCACGTCCAGTAACCGTACCGTGGGATTATTATCCATGAATTTATACAGCTTATTGGTACCAATAGCAAAGCTGGAAACAAGCAACCCGCGCTGCGTTTTCTTCATCTTACCATTTATAACGCCCTTCTCCACTAAATCCACAATGCCATCAGAAAACATTTCCGTATGAATGCCAAGATCTTTATGATTGGTTAAACACTTCAATACAGCATTCGGGATACCGCCAATACCCATTTGTAATGTAGCGCCATCTTCGATAAGTGATGCTACATGCTGACCTATTTGAAGTTCCCTATCAGAAGGATCTGTTATTTTTTGTTGATACAGTTCGTAATCTACATCCACCGTAGCAGTTATTTGCGAGATGTGGATAACAGCATCTCCAATCACTCTCGGCATACGGGGATTAATTTCAGCGATAATAATCCTTGCCATATCAATCGCCGATTTCGATACATCACAGGATACGCCCAAGGTGCAAAAACCATGATTGTCGGGCGGCGAAACCGTAATCAGTGCCACGTCGATTGGGTAATCACCGCTGCGGAAGTATTTGGGTATTTCGCTTAAAAACATGGGGATATAATTCGCGCGACCTTCATTCACGGCTTTGCGGATATTGCCACCCACAAAAAATGCGTTTACTTCAAACGCATGTACATGTTCGGGGTCGGTATACGGGGCTTCCCATTCTGTATGAATACTGCTGATACGTACATCATGCAAAACGTTGCTGCGTGCTGCTAATGCTTTTACAAGCTCTTTCGGGGTTGCGGCAGCAGAATGTATGAACACGCTGTGGCCTGGTTGTACTAGTTCTAATGCTTCATTTGCGGTCATAGGCTCTTGTATTTATTTTACAAAGCTATTGTTGTGCAAACATCTATAACATGAGCCGCATCATTTTGTTGATGAAAGCCTACTAACTTTCGTCATTTGTTTTGCTCTTTTTTAAGAAGCGCATGAACATTGTAGCTAGCTTATCTTGTTCTCCTTGCAATTGGATAAAGTAAAATTTGCGCATCATTTTCCATTGCTTCACGGGTAATACCACGAATTCACCTGATGCTATTTCCCTTTGAACAGATTGTAATGATAAGAAGGCCGCAGCCGGTGCTTCGTGGAGATACGATTTGATACTTTCCGTGGCGCCCATTTTCACCGGCACGTTCAATTGCGACATCTTAATCCCAATCTGTAATAACGCATCGGCAATCACCTGCAAGGTGCCAGATCCTTGTTCTCTTAATAATATCGGTAGTTGCAATATTGTAGCTGCTGTTAATGGCAATTTCAGTTGTTTTGCAAACGCAGCGTTTGTTACCAGTACAATTTCATCCCGCATAAACTCCGTATACTTAATCGCCGGGTGTTTCGACATACCCTCAACAATACCCAACTGGATCGACTTCTGCAATAAAGCCTCTTCAATTTGCTCTGTATTACCATTTAACAACGATTGCTGTACTTGCGGGTTCTTTGCATGGAATGCCGCCATCAATGGCGGTATCACATATTGCGCAATGGTAGTACTAGCACCAATTTCTAAACTGCCGCCATGCGACTCTTTCAACTGGTTTAAATCGAACTCCAATGAACGGTATTGCGCAAATATGGCCTCCGTATGTTGTAAAAGAATATTGCCCGTAGATGTAAGCTCAATGTGGTTGCCCGCACGGTTAAACAGTGCAGTACCCAATTGTTGCTCTAATTCGCGTATATGCTTAGTAACAGCTGGCTGGGAAATATACAATGCTTGCGCCGCCTTGGTAAAACTCTGGCGCTTGGCAACTGTGTAGAATACTTTTAACCGGAAATCGAACATAGCCTGGAATTTATCTTGATCTTGCTTCCTATATGAAATAAAGATACCCAAATTCGGCTGAAAATCTATGCAGTGGCGGAGTTATTCAAGAAAAGGTACAAAATCAGGGGCAATACATAGTAAAAATAAATGATAGAAATACGCAGAAAAATACGTAGAAATACGCTTGCCTGGGCCCTTACTTGCTTACTATCTTTGTATCACAAAATGCTTAAAGCAGTTAGCCCCAAATCCCTCACGGGAGCCCCAAACAAAATTCTCTGAATAGTTTTCGCAGGCTGTCAATACACAATTTTTGGTAAGGATTGTGACATTGACAGCCTTTCTTTTTCCAAGCTGCCAATGTCATAAATTATATTAGTTGCGGGCATCTACCCACATACCGTTTTCTTTAATTAAATCAATTAACTCATTTACAGCTACTTCACTGCTTAAACCACGTTTTACCACCTCTTTTCCCTTGTAAAGCGTGATTTTTCCAACACCACTACCTACATATCCAAAATCCGCGTCAGCCATCTCGCCCGGACCATTAACTATACAACCCATGATCGCGATTTTCACGCCCTTCAAATGGTTGGTCACCGCGCGAATACGGGCCGTTGTTTCTTGTAAGTCGAACAATGTTCTACCACAAGAAGGACAAGAGATGTATTCGGTTTTAGAAATACGTGTACGCGTAGCTTGTAAAATCCCGAAAGCAATATTGTTTATAGTAGCAATATCAACGGGTTGCTGTGTTTGCGTTAACCATATACCATCTCCAAAACCATCCAGCAATAATGCACCTGTTTCTACTGCAAAATGAATCAACATAGCCGATGCTGTATCATGCTTGTTGATAGTACGCAATATAATAGGTGTTGCTACATTGGCTTGCATCATGCGCGTTAAGAACCTGCGAACAATTGGCATGCTAGAACCACTTACGATAAGAGTATAAGCATGTTGCTCGCTGCCAAGGAAACTGAATAATTTCTCTTCTGCTGTATGATCCATGGTGTCAACAGGAACGGCAACGAAATTGAGTTCGCTTCTTTCTGTTGATGTATATAAAGTTGATATATCAAATAATGGGTAGCATTTCTCAGCATCTTTGGCATTTTTCCAGTTTTCGAACTGGGTAATAATGCTTAATGTACCGGGTAGTGCGAATGTTGGGATGTTATTACCTGTAAAAATGTAATCTGCTGCTGCATCTCCAATATTCCACTTGTCCGTAGCCTCGTCATAGTGATAACCTATTGGCAATAAGTCGCTCGGAACAAGGTTGCTTGCATGTTGATAGTCTGCTACTACTACTGGTACTTGTTTCCCCCCGATGTTCAAAATGCTACTTGCTTCTCGACGTTTATAATCGAAAGGCGAGTAGGGGAGTTGAATATCTTCTGCTGGAATATCAATATTGTTATTACGGTTGGCATAACGGGCCACTAAATCGCGGCAAACGGGAAGTTCAAACTCAGGGTCTTCTGTTAACGACACACGAATCGTGTCGCCCACGCCATCTTCCAACAAAGTACCAATCCCAATCGCGCTCTTAATACGTCCATCTTCACCATCACCGGCTTCTGTTACACCCAAATGCAGTGGATAGCAATGTCCTAACTCGTTTTGCATGGTTTGTACCAATAAACGGTAGGCTTGCACCATTACCTGGGGGTTGCTGGATTTCATACTCAACACAATGTTACGGTAGTCAAGACTTTCCGCGATGCGTAAGAATTCCATAGCACTTTCCACCATCCCCATTGGCGTATCGCCATAGCGGCTCATAATACGATCGCTCAACGAGCCGTGGTTCGTACCAATACGCATGGCAGTGCCATGTTCCTTACAAATGTTAACTAAAGGTGTAAATCGTTCGCGGATGCGTTCAATTTCCTCCTCGTATTCAGCATCTGTGTATTCCAGTAACTCGAATTTCTTCTTATCAATGTAGTTCCCCGGGTTAATACGCACTTTCTCTACAATACGCGCCGCTATTTCTGCAGCATTGGGCGTAAAGTGGATATCCGCCACAAGTGGCGTGTTGTAACCGCGCTTACGGAGTTCGTTTTTAATGTTGAGCAGGTTTTCCGCTTCTTTCTTACTAGGAGCGGTAATACGTACCAATTCGGCACCGGCTTCAATACAACGGATCGCTTGGGCTACGGTGGCTTCCGTATCCATGGTGTCGGTAGTGGTCATGGTTTGAATGCGGATGGGATGACCATTCCCAATCAGTAAATCACCAACCTTAACTTCTAACGTATCCAGTCTTTTGTATGTATGTAAAGAGTTGCAATACAATTGCATCGAAATATCTATTTTAAAATTCTAGACAAAGGTAGCAAAGAAACCGGGCAATTGTCGGTTTCACATGCACATAAAATTACTCTTATAAACCGTTTATCCATTATTAAAACGGCATTAAATTATTTCAGTGGGCAATAGCGTTACCATGGCTTAGTTTTATATTTGTATTCCCTACGACACTTATTATACTACAACTACAACTACAACATCATTGGCAGAGAAAATAAATATGAACGATATTCCGTACCAGGAATTGCCGATTACAGGGCAGTTCTCCATCTTTCCGCTGGAAACATGCGTGAAAGATTTAACGCGGGAACCCCATCGGCACGACCATTTCCAAGTGATCTGGTTTAAAAAAGGAAAGGGTAAGCATGTAGTCGATTTCGTGGAGTATGCTTTAGAGGATGATGTGATATACCTATTGCGCCCTGGGCAAGTGCACCAATTATTAGATTGTTTGAAAATTGGGCACGTTGTTGTGTTCACCGAAAAATTCTATTTCTCCAACAGTAACGATCGTGGCTCTGTATACGATTTTACCAGCCTATTCGACGATTCGTTGGCATATGGCCCGGTTAAAATCTCGGAATCTGCAGCCACGAAGCTGGAAAGTTTATGCCACTTGATGGCGGATGAAAGCGCTTTGCGCCCCAATTGCAACCGCAATATCATGAAGCATTATCTGAATGCATTTCTATTGTTGATTGAAAGGGAAAAGAAGCTAGGAAGATCCACGAGCAATAGCAAAACCTATGATGCTCGAATGGTTGAGCTACGCCGAATTATGGAACAACATTTCCGCCAACAACACCAAGTAACTTTCTATGCCGAAAACTTCGCGCTTACGCCAAAACGTTTAAATGAAATTGTGAAAGAAAGTATTGGCAAAACATTAAGCGATATGTTACACGATCGATTGGTGTTGGAGGCAAAACGTCAACTTGCATATAGTCACAGAAGTGTAAAGGAAATATGCTATGAGCTTGGATTTGAAGACCCTGCTTACTTTTCACGCTTTTTCCGAAACCATACCGGATCATCACCGCAAGATTTTAGAGAAACGATGTTCAAATAGTGCAAGTCGTTAGCATATTTGTCCAACAATGTTGAATCACCCGGCAATTAATTTTGCATTTCCCTTAAATGGAACCATGCATTTTCTATTTTTTCATTAATTGTTTTTTATGGGTATTCAAAAGGTAGTTTCTTTATTATCTCTCTCGGCTATCTTCCTTGTTAATGGTACCCCAACGTATGCACAACAAAAACTTTCTTTGCAAGAAGCGCTGGAAACTTCGATGAACAATTTCCGCGCTATCAAAGCAAAAGAAAACTATGCGAAAGCATCCAATGCCGGCATTACCGCGACAAAACGCGAATACCTGCCCGACTTGAATGTGAGTGTGCAAAACAGTTACGGTACTGTTAATGGTCAAACAGGGCCGTTGTATGGTTATAAAGGATATTCAGTATCCTCTAGCGGTCCGGCACTCGCCGACCAAAACTGGAATTCTGCCTTCGGCGGAATTTATATCGCCAACGTAAACTGGGATTTCTTCGCCTTCGGCAGACAGAAGTCCAAAGAAGCCATGAGCAGCAGCCAATATCAAAGAGATATGGCTGACCTCAACCAAGAAAAATTTACGCAACAAGTCAAGGTAGTCAATGCGTACATTTCTCTCCTTACTGCCCAACGCCTCACGCGTTCTATGAAAGCCAACCTCGACCGAACCGTGTCTGTACAGGAAATGATCCAAGTGCGCACATTGAACGGTCTAAATGCGGGCGTTGATAGTTCTATCGCTAACTCCGAAGTTGCTAAAGCGAAACTTTCCTTGTTAGATGCACAGAACTACGAGCTGGCTCAAAATAACAAACTCGGCGAACTGATGGGCGTTTCCGCTGTTCAGTACGTGCTCGATACGTCTTTTGTATCAGCATTACCGAAGAATCTTTTGGAACAGAACGCCGCACAATCGCAACACCCTACGTTGTTATTCTTTAACAGCCGCGTACAACTTAGTAGAAGCAACGAACTTTACTTGCATAAGCAGATCATGCCAACGTTTACGTTCTTCGGCATCGCGCAAACCCGTGGTAGTGGCTTTAATTCCGATTACGGCGCTGCTAACTTAAGTAGTTACAATACAGGATGGTGGGATGGTATTCACCCAACACGCTCCAACTACTTACTCGGCGTGAACGTAAGTTGGGGTATCACAAACCTCGCGCGCATCAAATCGCAAGTTACCAAGCAACACTACAATACGGAAGCTATGCAAAACGAATTGGAGTTGGCACAGAATCAATTGTCTAACCAATTGACCCTTTCCCAACAACAAATCGAAAACGCTATGCAGAAGTATGCTGTTGTGCCGGTACAATTGAAAGCAGCATCAGATGCCTTCTTGCAGAAAAGTACTTTATATGAAAACGGTTTGGCCAACATCGTTGATTTATCACAAGCACTGTATAATATCAACCGGGCCGATACCGATCGTGATGTAGTATATGCCGCTGTATGGCAAGCATTACTCTTCAAAGCCGCAGCACTGGGCGATATCCAGGTGTTTTTAAGTCAACAATAACCGCTTAGCATTTTACTATGAACCTGGTTAAAACAGCATTACGCAAACCGATAGCCGTTGTGGTGGTGGTAATAGGATTTTTGTTCTTCGGTATCATGAGTTTACGTGATATCAAGATCGATATCTTCCCCGATCTGAATTTACCGGCTATCTACGTTTCGCAACCATACGGCGGTATGAGTCCGCAACAAATGGAAGGTTTTATTGCCACCAACTACCAGAACTTATTCTTGTACGTAAGTGGTATTAAAGATATTGAAACAAAAAATATCCAGGGCTTAACAATGTTGAAGTTAACCTTCTACGAAGGTACCAACATGGCACAAGCCGCCGCCGAGGTAACGGCCATGGCTAACCGTGCATTCGCATCGATGCCACCCGGTACCCAGCCGCCATTTATTATCCGCTTCGATGCTAGTACTTTGCCAATCGGCCAGTTAGCATTAAGCAGCCCTTCGCGTACAAATAACGAGTTACAAGATTTGGCTATGACAATTGTGCGACCTTCGTTTTCGCGCATCCCGGGCCTTTCTTCTCCTGCGCCATTCGGTGGTAACTCTCGTACCGTTGTTATTAAAATCGATCCTGCTTTAATGCGCAGCCACAAACTTACCCCCGATCAAGTAGTGGCCGCCGTGAAAGATAATAACCAAATCTCGCCGGCAGGTAACGTTAGAATCGGGAACACCACTTATCTCACTCCTTCCAATACCGTTATGCGGAAAATCAGCGAATTCGAAGATATTCCGTTAGTAATGGGTGAAGGACCAACCGTGTTTTTGAAAGATATTGCCTCTATTGAAGATGGTGCCGACGTAACCACCAGTTACGCCGTTATCAACGGTAAACGCTCTGTATACCTCCCGGCCATTAAAACGGCCGATGCGTCTACATGGACGGTGGTAAATAACCTCAAAAAAGCACTACCCACTATTCAAACACTATTACCCGAAGACGTAAAACTGTCATTCGAGTTCGACCAATCTACCTACGTAATCAACTCCGTAAAAAGCTTGATCAGTGAAGGTGCCATCGGTGCAATTCTCACCGGTTTGATGGTGTTATTGTTCTTAGGTGATAGAAGAAGTGCGCTGATCGTAATTCTAACCATTCCTATTTCATTGTTAATTGGTGTGATGGGCTTGAAGTTAGCAGGACAAACGATCAATATCATGACCTTATCTGGTTTGGCCTTGGCCATTGGTATCCTAGTGGATATGGCTACGGTAACCATTGAAAATATTCACCAACACTTAGAAATGGGCAAACCCAAAGCACGCGCAATCTTAGACGCGAGCTTGGAGATCTCGTTCCCAGAGTTGTTGATTCTATTATGTATTCTCGCGGTATTCGCGCCATCATTCACAATGTCGGGCGTACCGAAGGCCATGTTCTTGCCATTATCATTAGCGATCGGTTTCTCTATGATCGCAGCTTACTTGATAGCGCAAACATTCGTTCCAATTTTGGCGAACTGGATCTTAAAAGATCATTCGTTCAAAGATCATGATAAGCACCCTGGTACACTGGCTATTAACGACCAGTCGGCTGAATCCAGCTTGCGCGATCTTAACAATGAACAAAAGCACGAGCAAAAACTGGGCGGCTTCGAGAAATTTAAATTACGTTTCATGCGCTTGATCCAACGCTTGTTGGGCATTCGCAAATGGGTGATTACTGCTTATGTGGTGGGAATCGCGGCTGTTATCGTTTTGTGTGTTAGCTTAATCGGCCGCGATATCTTACCAAAAATCAACAACGGCCAGTTCCAATTACGTTTAAGAGCCCCCGTGGGTACACGGTTGGAAAGAAGTGAAGAAATGCTCCTCACTACGCTCGACGTGTTGAAAAAACAAGTAGGAGAGAAGAATATCGCCATTAGCTCATCATTCATCGGTACACACCCTTCTACCTATTCAACGAACCCTATTTACTTGTTCATGGCTACTTCTAACGAAGCTGTATTACAAGTAAACCTGGCAGAAGACTATAAAGTGAATATGGACGATTTCAAAGAAAAACTCCGAAACCGCTTAAAACAAGTGATGCCGGAAGTGAAAGTATCGTTCGAACCGATTGACTTAACCGATAAAGTAATGAGCCAAGGTGCGCCAACGCCAATTGAAGTGGCAATTATGGGTAAGAATCTCGCAGATAGTAAACCTTTCGCGGAGAAAGTGATGAATGAAATGAAGAAGATCCCATACTTACGTGATGTTCAAATTAGCCAACCTATTAATTACCCGGCTATTCGTGTAAATATTGATCGTGTACGTGCCGCACAATTAGGCGTAAGTGTAACGGAAATCGCTAAATCTTTAACTGCTGCTACTTCTTCTTCTCGTTTTACAGAAAAGAACGTGTGGTTGGATGAAAGAAATGCAACGTCTTACTTCGTACAAGTAGCCGTTCCAGAGAATGAAATGGCGAGCATGCAAGACTTAGCAGCAATTCCTTTGTCAAAAGATAAGGCCCGTCCTTCGCTTGGCGACGTAGCAGAATTGGTGCCGGATACAGTAGTGGGTGAATACGATCGTGTAGGCCCCGTACGTATTATATCCATCAATGCTAACGTTCATAAAAAGGATTTAGGAACAGCATCTACAGCCATCGATGCCGCTATTAAACGTGCTGGTGATCCACCACGTGGTATATCTGTAGAGAAACGGGGCTTAACGAGCTTGTTAACAGAAACTTTAGACAGCTTACAGAGCGGGTTAGTGGTAGCTATTATCGTAATTCTTTTATTACTGGCTGCAAACTTCCAATCTTTTAGGTTAGCCATCGTAATTGTATCTACGATCCCGGCGGTACTAGCCGGTTCGTTGATAATGTTGCTCGCAACCGGTTCTACGTTGAATTTACAATCCTATATGGGTATCATCATGAGTGTGGGTGTATCTGTAGCGAACGCGATTTTGTTAGTAACCAATGCTGAAACAATCCGTAAACGAACGAAAGACGCCGTGTTGAGTGCTACTGAAGGTGCAACCTTGCGTTTACGCCCGATCTTAATGACCAGTATCGCGATGGTGGCAGGTATGATTCCAATGGCTAGTGGTATGGGTGAAGCGGGTGATCAAACAGCGCCATTGGGTAGAGCGGTAATTGGAGGGTTGATAGCCTCTACATTAGCGTCGTTATTGATTCTGCCGCTTATCTTCGCTAGCATGCAGAAGAAAACAACAGTGGATTCCGCTTCTTTAGATCCTTCGGATGAAGAAAGCAAGTTCCATGATGAGCCAACAGCCTCTATAGGGCATCAAACACATCAACACGCACTCAACAATTAATACTACAATACAATGAAATTATCAGCATCAACATACATGCAACATATTTCTCGCAATGCCTTGCTGCTTGCGGGGCTCGGATTGACGATCTCGTTCGGCGCATGCAACACTTCCAAAGGAAATGATGAAAAGAGCGGCGAAGAAAACCTAGCAGTGCAAGTAAACACTGTGAAACTGGAAAAAGGACAATTACAATCGGTATTAAATTTACCGGGCGAGATCAAGTCATTCCAATTCGTAGACCTTTACGCCAAAGTAAATAGCTACGTGAAAACCGTTCCTGTTGATATGGGTTCGGAAGTGAAAGCCGGCCAAGTTATCCTAACACTCGAAGCCCCCGAAATGCAATCACAATTGCTCGAGGCGCAGAGCCGTTTAAAAACCAAAGAAGCCGTATTGCGCGCTAGTAAAGCTACGTACGACCGTTTGCTGAAAACCAGTAAAGTACCTGGTACCATCTCGCCAAACGACCTCGACATGGCCTTCGCAAAAATGGGTGCCGATAGCGCCGAATTATTGGCTGCAAGATCTGCTTACCGTGGTGTGGCCGATATGTTAGATTATCTAACTATCCGTGCGCCTTTCAGTGGCGTAATCAGCCAAAGAAATGTTCACCCCGGTACGTATGTAGGTCCTGCCGGTCGCGGTAGCGAAAAACCCTTACTCCGCTTAGAAGAACAAGCCAAATTGCGTTTAAGCATTGCTGTTCCTGAAAAATATGTAAGCCAAGTACAAAACGCGAAAGATGTAGAATTCACCGTTCGCTCTTTACCAGGCGAAGTATTTTCTGCTCATGTTGCTCGTACCGCCGGAAGTCTTGATACAAAGCTTCGTAGTGAATTGTTAGAGATGGATATTATCAACACCGACAAAAAACTTTTACCCGGTATGTACGCTGAAGTACGTGTTCCATTACCTGGTAAACAAGAAGTGTTTATTGTAGCAAAAAGCGCCGTTATTACGAACTCTGAAGAAGTATTCGTTATTAAAGTCGTGAACAACAAAGCCGTATGGGTACCTGTACAAAAAGGCAATGAAGCAGATGGAAAAGTAGAAATCTTCGGGGCATTAAATCCTGGTGATATACTTATTACCAATGCTACAGATGAAATTAAAAATGGTGTAGCTGTTCAAGTAGCAGCTGCGAAATAAAGATAGTTGTAGTTTTAATTAATCAATCCTTTTCGAAATAAAGCCGAGCTTTTTAGCTTGGCTTTTTTTATGAGGTGATGAGAAGTAGGGGAAATGAATTAAATTCGTTTCATAACAATTACGCATGCTAGAAAAAATTACCATCAAGAATTTCAAATCCATCGACGAACTAACCATCGAATTGGGTAGGTTTAATGTATTGATTGGAGAGAACGGATGTGGTAAGAGTAATATACTAGAAGGGATTGGTTTTGCCGCAGCGGCTATTGATAATAAGTTGGAAGATGATCAATTAGCTTTAAGAGGAATTCGAACAAGCAGTGCTGAAAGTGTACGTAGTGGGTTTGAAAAGCAAAGCTTGACTGAAAATATATTTTTTAAATTGGAGGCAAATAGTGAAGTTCGAGAAATAACGCTTATAAATTCCAATACTCCTTATTCATCTTGGAGAGAAGATCCATATTCAAGGCGTCAAAAGTATGGATTTAAAGACTTTGATAGTATAATAAAGCAATTAACTGATGTAATCAAAGGAAGTGCAAATGGAGATGTTGATAGTGAAGACCTTAACGGATTAATTAAGATTATAGAGGAGGAAAGCACTGCAAGAATGGCAATTTTCGGTCCAATAGCTCAATTTCTAATATATTCTCCAGAAAACTATTTTCTTAGAAATTTAAATATTGATACAACATACATTCAACCTCTAGGTCATCGTGGAGAAGGGTTGTTAAAATTGATAAAAATAATAAAGCAAACCAACCCATCTCAATTCGATACTATAATACAACATCTTTGTTTGATTGATTGGTTGCAAGAGGTTGAAGTAAAAGATGACCCTACTGGTTTGGAAGATGAGATCATCCTAAAAGATAAATATTTAGAAGAAGGGTTATTGACTATCGATTTAAAAAATGTAAATGAAGGGTTCTATTACTTACTTTTCTATTTCACATTGTTTATAAGCGATTACTCACCAAAACTATTCGCAATTGATAATATTGATACTGCATTAAATCCCAAGCTTTGTAGCGAGGTAATTTCAGTGTTGGTTAAACTAGCTCGAGAATATAATAAACAAGTTATAGTAACCACCCACAATCCTGCTGTGTTGGATGGTTTGAATTTGAATAATGAAGATGAACGTTTGTTTACCGTAGCCCGAAATATCAACGGGAAAACAAGGATTAATCGGGTGTTGAAAGGAACTCCATTAGAGGGTGAAGAGTCATTACGATTATCTGAGAAGTTCCTGCGTGGATATATAGGAGGGCTTCCCAAAAACTTCTAAATGCCTACTACTTTTGGAATTATAGCAGAAGGACCAACCGATCAAACAGTAATACAAAACATACTTATCGGTGTATTTAATAATGAAGATCTCAATACAAATATCCGTTTTATCCAACCTGCATTTGATAAAACTACATATGCCGCCAATTCAGGGGGCTGGACAAATGTATTCGAATACATCAAATCAGATCGCCTAATCCAAGCATTTGAACATAATGATTATATCATTATCCAAGTAGACTCGGATGTTTGTGATCAAGTTCATTTCGATGTAAGAAAAACAGATGTAAATGGTCTAAAATTAAGTGGTGAAATATTGATTCAAAAAATCATTGATCGTTTTCATCAACTCATATTAGAATACCACGGCGAAGAGAAGTTAGTCCAAATGTTGCCTCGCCTTGTTTTTGCTATTTGTGTTCAAGAGCTAGAGTGTTGGCTTTTACCGATTTATTATACAGATAAAAAAGCGTCTACTACAAACAATTGTGTTCATAGACTCAATGAGAAGTTAGACAAACATTTTATCGATAAAAGCAATAAATCGGGTATGACCCATGCCTATTACAAAATCTCCAAACCTTATCAAAAACATAAAAATATCATCGCGAAATACCAACTGCAACCCAGTTTGCAACATTTCGTCAATCAACTCCTTCAAATACAAGCATAAAAAAAGCCGGTCGCATGACCGGCTCTACATTGGATACTATCCAATTTATTTGACGATAGAAAAGCCTTTTCCTAATACCTCGTGCACTTCGTGAATAACGATGAATGCTTCCGCATCCGTTTCTTGCACCAGGCGTTTTAACTCCATAAGCTCTTGCTTGGGTATCACAACATACAACACTTCTTTCGGATTTTTAGTGTAAGCGCCATGTCCATTTAAAACAGTAGCACCTCGTTGTAAGTCGCCGGTGATTTTTTTCGCGATAATATCAGCGTGTTGTGATATAATGGTTACGGCTCTCTTACTGTTGAATCCTTCAACAATAAAATCCACCATGCGAGCACCTATGTAAACAGCTATTAGCGTGTACATCGTTTTCTCTATACCAATCATCACCGAAGATGCTGCTATCACAACTAAATCGATGATCAACATCGAATTACCCAAACTCCAGCCAAAGAACTTTTGCAGTAAGCGACAAATAATGGCCGCACCACCAGTAGTACCACCCGATAAAAAGACTAAGCCTATGCCTATTCCCACGAGCAATCCCGCAAATATAGCTGCTAATAATGAATCTTGTGTAAGTAATGGCAAGTTTGTTGGGATCAAGTAAAGAAAAAGCGAGCAAAATAATACACCCAATATCGTGTAATAAATTGTTCGCCTATCCAATAGCTTCCAACCCACAAACATCAAGATCGCGTTGCATACAAGATTCGTGATGCCGGGCGACCAGCCAAAATAATAATACGTCATAATGGTAATACCCGTAACGCCACCTTCCGACAATTTCGACGGAATGGCCAGTAAATTAATACCGGCAGCGAATATGAGTGCGCCCACGATAATTAATAATACACTTCTAATTTGTGCTTTCATGTTTGTTATATCTGGAAAATGGAATGGTTGGAGCTGGATGTATTTTGCCGCGAAAGTAAGATAATTTAGAATAAGTGGGTAATATCCCGCTATTGATAAAACACTGGTAATAATAGAATGTTTAATTTTGCGGCCTCTTAACCGGTCACTTTACTTTACATGAAGACATATTTCAACTTGTTCGACTTTTCACAAAAAGTGAATTACAAGAACGAGATCTTAGCTGGGCTAACCGTGGCCATGACCATGATGCCCGAATCGCTATCATTTGCCATCCTAGCAGGCTTCCCTCCACTGGTAGGTTTATACGCTGCATTTATCATGGGCCTCATCACGGCTATCTTCGGCGGTCGCCCAGGTTTAATATCCGGTGGAGCAGGTGCTACAGCCGTAGTATTAATAGCTCTTATGCAATCCCATGGACTCGAGTATGTACTAGCAGCAGTTGCATTAGCAGGTGTGTTTCAAATTCTCGTCGGTATTTTCAAACTTGGGAAATTCATACGCCTTGTTCCACAGCCCGTTATGTACGGCTTCGTGAATGGACTGGCTATTATCATTTTTATGGCGCAACTCAACCAATTTAAAGCAGGCGATGGTTGGCTAACAGGTACGCCTTTATACATAATGGGCGGACTAGTAGCTTTAACGATTGCCATCGTTTTATTATTCCCGAAACTCACAAAAGCAATACCCGCTTCTCTCATTGCTATTATTGTAGTAGGTTTATTGGTATGGGGCTTTAGTATTGATACGAAAACAGTTAAAGACATTGCCGCTGTTAGTGGTGGTTTCCCTCCATTCCATATCCCAAGTGTGCCGGTATCACTCGAAACATTGCAAATCATATTTCCTTATGCATTGATCATGGCTGGAGTAGGCCTCACGGAAGGTTTGCTAACGTTGAACTTGGTCGATGAAATTACCCAAACCAAGGGAAATGGCAACCGTGAATCTATAGCACAAGGAACTGCTAATATTGCTAACGGGTTTTTCTTTGGCATGGGTGGTTGCCCCATGATTGCACAAACACTCGTGAACCTTTCGGCAGGTGCAAGAGCCCGCTTATCGGGAATTATTGCTGCTATCACCATTCTAATGATTATCCTGTTTGGCGCCCCAATTATAGAACGTTTACCAATGGCCGCACTTACAGGTGTAATGATTATGGTGGCCATCGGCACATTCGAATGGGCCAGTTTCCGGATAATTAATAAAATGCCAAAGGCCGATATTATCGTGGGTATCCTCGTAGCACTAATTACCGTATTACTCCATAATCTTGCTTTAGCCGTACTGGTTGGTGTCATCATTTCTGCACTAGTTTTCGCTTGGGAAAGCGCTAAACGCATCCGTGCCCGGAAGTTTATAGATGGAAATGGTGTAAAACACTACGAGATATTTGGCCCGCTTTTCTTCGGTTCTGTCAGCACTTTTATGGAGAAGTTTGAAGTAGGTACAGATCCACAAGTAGTTATCATAGATTTTAAAGAAAGCCGTGTAGCTGATATGAGTGGTATTGAAGCTCTTAACAAACTCACCAATAAATACCAACAAGCCGGAAAAACATTACAACTTCGCCACCTCAGTCCCGATTGTAAACGATTATTAGAGAATGCAGGTGCCGTTATTGAAGTGAATATTATAGAAGACCCGGAATATCTCGTGGCTTCTAAATAAACATAAAAAGGCTGCCCCATACAAAAAGGCAGCCTTTCCTTATAAATTGATGTACCATCCTAAGCCAATCCCTTTAGTTAATAAGTTACTTGTAGGCATGTTACCTTATCATTCACTGTAGTTTTCAAGTAACCTTCAAGTAATCTCCAAGTGTCGGTTCCTAAAACGACTTTACATATAGTTAGCCTAAATTTGAGATAATTATGAAAAAGAAACATGGTCGTAGCGCCTTCCTTTACGAGGAGTCCTTCAAAATTATGATCGCCCGTGAGTACCTCACAGGTTCACTGAGTATGTCCGAACTAGCTAGGAAGCATGGTTTAAAAAGTGCATCTGTTGTGCAAACGATGGTAGAATGGTTTAGAAAGAATGAAGCTTCTACATCATCTAGTGTTCAGGCTTCTACCGCTAATAGTGAAGTGGAAGAGCAATTGAAGGATGCCCAACTTCGTATTACAGCCTTAGAAATGTTGATCAAAAATGCAGAAAAGGAGCTGGGCGTTGATATCGTAAAAAAGCTTGGCATCAAACAGCCACCCAAATGAAAGCGATAATGCGGGAAGTCCCCTTGTCAAAAATCTGTGGTTTGTTTGGTAAAACAAGGCAAGCATGGTATGATATTAAACAACGTGATAGCAGTAGTAGTTGGCAAAAAGCAGTCGTATTAGACTTGGTGCAAGCCGTCAAGAAAATGGTTCCAAAAAGTGGTACTATTAAGCTTTACAAGGAGCTAAAGCCCACCTTTGTGTCTCAAAACATAAAACTAGGAAGGGATGGTCTACACGCATTATTGGCCGATCACGGGTTATTGGTAAAACGTCACAAAAAGAGGGTATATACGACGCAGTCTAGTCATCATTACCGTAAATGGCCTAGCTTAATCCAAGGAATGGTACCTAGTCGACCAGAACAGTTATGGGTAAGTGATATTACTTACTTGTCTACTAAAAATGGTTTTATACACTTGTCATTAATAACAGACGCTTATTCAAGGAAAATTGTGGGTTACGAGTTAAGCCCCAATTTAAAAGCTGACGGCTGTATTGCAGCCTTAAAAAGGGCCTTAAAGGCAAGGGCTTTACCTGCCGAATCCCTCATTCATCATTCTGATCGCGGTGTGCAATATTGCTGTAACGATTACGTAAGCGTGCTGCAAAAAAACGGTGTTAAAATCAGCATGACCCAGACGGGGAGCCCATATGAAAATGCATTAGCCGAACGTGTAAATGGTATTTTGAAACAGGAATTTGAACTAAACCAACAATTTCCTTCTTTCCAAGCAGCCGTAAAGCAGGTAAATAGCGCCATTTACCGCTACAACCAGTATAGACGGCACTTTGGATGCGATTTACAAACACCAGCTACGAAGCATAATGCTGGTATTCAAGCTGTTTGTCAAGTAAAATCAGTAATTTGACAAACCCTGTCAAGTTCATTTAGTAATATCGCTAGCTAAGTGTCAAGTTATTTTAGTACAAGACA
>NZ_QLLL01000015.1 GCF_003259335.1 Chitinophaga skermanii | reverse complement strand
TTTGTATAAGAAGAAGCCAGTAGGCGTAGAAGATTTATAGGTAGCAAGGGAGGCAATGTTGTGGTTTAACGTACTTTCCACGTTGCCATTACCAAACAAATACCGTGTACCATCAGGAGCAGTAATGGTATAAGCAGAGTAGGAGGCATTCACACTAATTTTAAGGTTGTTAAACCCTGTTTGAATGACGCGGCGTGTACCTCTTTCTACATAGAATTTACCAGAATAAGGTCCAAAGCTGTAGATAAATAAATCGGCTTCTGTATCGTATGATTTATTATCTACAATACCGTTGGCATAGTTGAAGTTAGCTACGGTGGGATCGCCCATATAACCTGGAGGTGGAAGCCAACTTGTTTTCTCATCAGGTTGGCCACGCACCACGCGGGTAATCACCCCGTTGGCATTCAAGTTCCAACCAAACCCAACGCGCGAAGTAGCTTCGTCGGTTTTGGTACCTTGGGAACTATAACCAATGGATATAGGCCATTGAATATCCCGTACTTTCAACGTGTACAAGGGAATATTACTACTAACAGCGCCGGTAGAATAGTTAACACTTCCTAATCCCGCCTTAATCAAGGCGCCCACTTCGGGCGAAGGAGGTAATAAGCTGGGTAGTTCCGCAGCATAGTTAGGGGTTGACTGGGCATAGGTTTCCTGGCATATGGCCATGCTACATAGAAGCCACATGCACAGCAGTTTGATATACTGTTGCATACGATTTAGATGGTGCATCATGCACCTTTTGGTTACGATTACTTAATTTTCTTTAAAACAGAATTGAATTTTATAGTTACTGTTGTTAGGTTGTTATTAATCTTGAGACATTCATAGATAATTGGATAGCGGTTAATGAACACAAGAAGAATAATATTTGGATATAAACTTAAACGATTTTTGTCATAATCAAGAATAATTTACTTGACATTTTATAAATTTAATTTGTACAATTCCAAATTATGCGCATCTATTTTTAGTACAATCTTGAACTAGATAACTGCGAGGTGTTATATTTGCTGGGTTTCCCAATTACCCCCATATCCCAATCGCCGCGCCTTCATCCCAAGGGGCAAAGTACCCAAGGCTTCCAAAGAAGCATCCAGTAGCAGCATTTCTTCCAACGACACCATCATGAAATCATCGGCCTGTAAGCAAATATCATCACTCCTAAACTCCCACATAGCATCCTCTTCATGATGCATCACGAGGGTAATTGGCTTCGATTCCCATAATACAAAACGGGTAGTTCGTACAGCGGTATGTACATTTTCTTGAAATGGCATAGACAACTAATATAAGTCATTCTAATCGATAAACAGTATATTGGCGGTAAACATCGCCACATGGAAGCTATCATCACCACAGAACGCCTAGTATTACGCAAAATGAACCACCAGGATGTCGACGATCTATTCGAAATGGATGCAGACCCCGCCGTACATCTTTACCTCTGGAATAAGCCTGTAAAATCGAAGGAAGAAGTGGTGGCGGTTGTTAACATGATCAATCAACAGTATATCGACAATGGCATTGGCCGTTGGGCTGTGATCGACAAAGCCACGCATGAATGTATCGGTTGGGCAGGTTTGAAGTTGATTAAAGAGCCTGTGAATGGACATGTGAATTATTACGACTTGGGCTACCGTTTCAAACAAAAGCACTGGGGGAAAGGGTATGCTTCGGAAGCCGCTAGGGCTGTTATTGCATATGGCTTCGAGGAACTAGGCTTAGACCTAATGTACGCCATTACCGATATAGGGAACGCGAATTCCCAAAAAGTATTAGAGAAAATGGGGTTCACCTTCAAAACAGTATTCGATTACGATGGCGATCCCACCAACTGGTTCGAGCTTACGAAAGCAGCATGGGAGGAACGGTCATAAAAAAAGCGGCTCCGAACAGGAACCGCCAAGGCTAACAAGGTTTACAATATCGATAGCTTACGAATTTTCTACTTGTACTACTTCGTATTTTGAATCGCCGTTCACTTGTACAGGTTGGTAATACGTTTCGCCTACCTGTACATACGTTTGCCCACCAATTTTCACCTCTTTACCACCTTCTGGCAATTTAGATACCACGGCTCCGGCAGGAGGGGCTACCACTTTGTATTGCTGACCATCCTTCTCGTAATAAGCACCACCATAATAGTAGTTCGTTGTATTATTCACTACCACGGGTTCATTGCCACTTGGAAGGGTTGTAACGGTTCCTCCCACTGGTGCCGACACTACTGTATACCCATTCCCCGAAGGTTGATACCACACCCCTTGGTCGTAATGATATTTTTGATTGTTCACCGATACCACGATGGCCGTTACCGCCAAAGTAGTAATGAAGAAACCCCAAGGATGCCATACGGGGCCCCATGAATAAGGGCGGTATGGATGGTAGTAATAAGGATGGTATGCATAATAACGCCTACCTCCATATACGTAAGGAGGACGAGGGTAGTAACTGAGGTTATTGCGTCGAACAACGGTATTGCGGTTATTGTGTACGTTGAAGTTGTTATTGACGTTGATATTGACGTTATTGTTGTTATGCCGATTATCGACATTGATATTTCGATTGTTGGAATTAAACTGGTTATTATTATTACGCGCGGTATGATTCGAATTATTATCCCGGTAACTCCGGTGATTGGGTTGATTATTCCGTGTTGTATTTGGCAAGTTTCTCGGTGTATTATTTGCCGGGCGTTGATGCTGGTTGAAGTTATTCTGCCGCTGGGTATTTCTTTGCGGTGCTTGGCGTTGCCTGTTTTGGCCGCCATGTGGCCGACCGCCACCACCACGTCGTCCTTGTCCATAGCTTAAACATGGTTCAAAGATGATTACCAGCATGAAAAAGTAAATAACAAGGCGTGGGCATTTTCGGATTGATTGAAGCATAACCAATGTTTATTTATTACAAGAGCGTTGATCGAGGTAATATTGATGTATGCAAGAAATTGTTATGCTTATGGAGGAATTTGATCCCAACTAAGGGGATGTTGTTATGTAAAACAATAGAAAGCTGTTTTTGTTAAAAAAAACCTGGATTGTTTTGATGTATGCTGCCCAGGGGATTAGAAAGAATACCCCACACCGAATACGATGCCATAGTCAATATTTGCAGCATTTATGCCGGGCGGTTGGCTATCGTAGTTGTCGTATAATGTAATGTTTACGGAAAAGTCGCTGATGACCTTCCATGTTACTTTTATTTGCCCATCATGCCGTATTCGACCTGCTTGGGTAATGCCAAAGTAAACGTTTTGGGTGGAAGAGATATTAATATCGGGTTTGGAAAGATTAAATAGGGTGAAGGTGTTCAGTAATCCTGCTTCCACCGTAGCAGCATTTACATTTTCCATGTTTTTTTCTTGGTTTAAAATGGCGCCCAAGATGGACTTTAACCGCAAGTTGGATGTCGATAATACGTTCACCCCGATACCGATACCTTCTTGGAAACGTCTTTTCAAGCCTAATTGAATATTTCGTTGGTAGTTCAACAAGGCTATTGCCTGCCAAGAATAGTTTAAATAATAGGCGCCCGACAAACTTAAGTTTTCGTTTTCCCTTACCCAGCCAGTATCCGTTTGGGTAACGATTTCCGACATGTTAGTAGCAAATTCTGCTTTGGGTAAATTGTATTTGAAACCTGCATCTGCATTTAATCGACCAATGTCGCTGGATTTTGTATAACTATAGCCGAGTGATAAGTTTCCTTCCCAAAGTCCTGCTGATGCGGATTTATAATACCGTGTATTGAGGATCGATAGTAAGGGGATGGAAATAATTTGACCCTCTTGTTTTATACCAACATGCCCGGCAGTGGAATCGGGGTATACACTGGAGTAATACAGTGTTTTTTGGGCAGTTTCAATGCGATACAAATGGGTGGTGGCCTTTAGCGTAGCCACTTTGCTGATTTTAATGGAGGAAAGACCAACATCATCGGCATCAAACTTCAACCTACCGTAGGCAATTTCTTTTAGTTCGCCGATGAGTATTTGTCCATTGCGCAAATAGAGCGTGTCTTTTTCTGCTGCTGATACATGCATAGTAAAGGTTACGATGAAAATGAGGAGTGTATATACACACTTGTTATTATTCATAGAAAACCTCCTTTGTGGTGAATGAAAATAAGCCCGTATTTAGTAGAAATGTGTTGGATAAATGAATCAATAGGTAAAACAAACAATTTTTCAGCTGAGTTGTTTTATCATATTAGCACGAGCATTTTCTTTTCTAACGCATAACTTCATTCTTGCACTTATCTTAAGTTTATTTTACATGCTTTATAGCCCCTATTGCTTTACTATATACCTGGAGGTAAAGTTGTTATAATTTCTATACAACTATGGTAAGGCTACAGTTCAAATCTTAGTTATCTACCCAAAATGCTTCCCAGCAGCATGCGTTTGAAAAGAGTTTTATATATCATTCTATCGATTCAATGTTGCCTGTTGGTTTGTTCCAACAGGTTGGTGTATGGCCAATACACAGCTCCGATAGATACAAATAACCAACAAATCGTACTCGACACCCAGAAAACATCCACCTTCGTTATACCAGACGTACCTCAAAAATGGATTAACTGGACGCAGTACGATGGCAAACATATCTCGTTCAAAATAGGCGCTGTATTCCTCTTAGATTACACTGCTTTCTTCCAAAACGATTCCAGCAAGGCCCAAGTATCTACCCAGGATAATACCGTTGAAATTCGGGCGGCGAGGCTTATGTTTTCTGGCTTGTTTAAGTTCAAAAATCCTTGGCAGTACTTTGTAAGTGTAGAATTCCGGGGATTTGGCAGGGATACCAGTGAACATGCATTTGGTTTAACAGATGCTTATTTAGCCATCCCGTTTGGGAAGGCTGATAAATTCGGGAAGCTCACCATTGGTAAAATGAAAGAAACGCACATTTACGAAGTGGTGGGCGATGCTGTGAATATTCCTCAAACCGAGCGGGTGATGAACCCGTTTTTCGTGTCGCGGAATATAGGGGTGAAGTATATGATTCGAAGTTTGCACGACCGGATGACGTACGCCATTGGTTGGTATAACGATGGCTGGGTTACGGGTGTACCCCTTAGCAAAAGTGGCAATGATGTTACCTTCCGGGTAAGCGGCTTACCCATTCTATCGAAAACGGGCGATCAATACCTTCACTTAGCTGCCAGCTCACGGTACATAGGAGCCGATAACCATACTTTACGCTATAAGGGTAAGGTGGAAAGTAATGTGTCGGATTATTATGTTGATACGAAAAGTATTGATGCTTCGCATAGTTGGAACCTGGGGGGGGAGTTTCTCTATAACTATAAAGGCTATTCTTTGACGGCCGAGTATGTACAAAACTGGACCCCGGCCGATATAGGTACGCTTACTTTCAATGGTTGGAATATCATTGCCAGTTGGGTAATTACAGGCGAACATAGGCCGTACGATAAAATGGCTTCCTATGCGCGGCGTATTATGCCGAAGAAGAAAAGCGGGGCATGGGAAGTGGTGGCCCGGTATTCTCATTTGGATCTAACGGACCGGTCGATTGATGGCGGTATATTGAAGAAATGGCATTTTGGGGTGAATTGGTGGGCTTCCCAGCATTATAGGGTAAGTGTTGGATATGGTGTGTCGACCTTGGATAGGTTCGCTAAAACCGGTCTTACGAATCAAATTTTAACGCGCATACAATGGGTACTGTGAGTGGTATAAAAAAATACAGGCTGTAAAAAATTACAGCCTGTGATTACTAATTATTGCCACGTAAACTAAACGTCTACCATCCTGTGTTTTGGAGCCAGCCCGTTACCGTAATTTCGGCTTGCGGGATAGGGTACCAATACATTTTTTCTTCGAACACGCGGTCTTCCAAGTTCTTCACTGCGTAAGTGAAAGTACCGTTGTTGTTCGTAATGTCCATACGGCGTAACGGCTTGTTGAAGTACGTTAAACCGAGTTTCCATCTTCTTACATCCCAGAAACGGTGTCCTTCGAAACCTAATTCCACGTTGCGTTCATGTACAAACGCGTTCTCGTTTAATTGGGCCGATGTAAGTGCCGGTAATTTAACACCTGTACGGTTGCGTACCGCGTTAATTGCTTGGAGGGCTGTCATGCCATATCCTTGTGGATCGGCATCTGGACCATAAGCATTGTACATAGCTTCTGCATAGTTCAAGAGAATTTCTGCGTAGCGGAAGTATATGTACTGGTGGTTAGCTTTCGTATTGTTGATTAAATCGATACCGCTTTGTACATATTTCAAAGTGTAGTACCCTGTTTTTGTAGCATTTTGTTTCGGCAAACCGCTCGAACCACCGCTGTAAGTTTGGATAACTTGTGATTTGAAGGTTTTACCATTGTAAATAACGGTGGCATCAAACCTTGGATCACGGTTAGCATACGGGTTGGCTGCGTGCACCGGGTTGTTCCAGTTGAATGGTTCGCTACCAATTACGGTACCATTGTTATCTTTCACTAATACTTCAAACTCGTCTACGAAGTTTTGGCTAGGCGTTAAACTTCTGCCGTTCGCGTTTTCGAATTGAAGCGGGAAGTTGGCGATTTCCAAGGTGTTTACAGAACCGTATCTTCTATAGAAGATCGCTTCTTTGGAAGCACTGTTGTTCGAACCAAACAGGTTACCATATGAACCATCTAAAGAATATTG
The DNA here is from genome assembly GCF_003259335.1 of Chitinophaga skermanii. Taxonomy (GTDB): domain Bacteria; phylum Bacteroidota; class Bacteroidia; order Chitinophagales; family Chitinophagaceae; genus Chitinophaga; species Chitinophaga skermanii. The sequence goes on along the minus strand of NZ_QLLL01000015.1, from coordinate 96,362 downwards.
GTTCAATTTGATTACCGCGTTAGCTGCTGCCGCTGCTGCTGCCCAAGTGGTAGTTGATCCTGCTTCTTTATACAGCTTACTAGCGCCGTATAAGAGGACGCGGGATTTTAATGCCAATACGGAACCGCGTGTAGCACGACCAGCTTCGTACCAAGAGTACGCCGCCATGTTCTCAGGGATAATCTCAGCCGCTTTATCGCATAATGTAGTGATGTACTTAATACATTCATCTACACTATTTCTTTGAATACCTTGCCAAGAAGCTTTCTCGGAGAAGTTCAACGCGTTGTCGATAATAGGTACACCACCGTAACGTTTTACTAATTCGAAGTAGAAATAAGCTTTCAAAAAGTTCATTTCACCTTCCATGAATTTCACGTTATCGCGGGCATTCCAATACGCGGTACTATCTGGTGAGTTAATACGATCCTTGATGTAGGAAATATCCACCATGTTCTTGTTTTTCAAGTACAAGTTCGCTTGGCGAATAGCAGTATAGTTACGCTCCCAAAGGTTGTCGTTGTTGCTATATTGGTTCCAAATACCGTAGTTGAAGTCTTGAGAACGATCACCTACCCATGTAGCTTCCGCGTTATCGGTAGCAGCTTCCATGTTGAATTTGTCGAACCCATCCGGTAAGAAACCGTAGGTGTACCACAATACTTGTTGTACGTAGTTATAGTTCGTGTATAGCATGTCGATGGGCACGTTTGCGTCCACGTTCTTCACATTCAGATAGTCTTTCTGGCAAGCGCAGAAAGTGCCTACAACGAATGCTGCTATGATATAAGACAGTTTTTTCATTTTCTCGTTTTGATTTAGTCAGTACTAAAATTTCGCATTCAAACCAAAGCTCACAGATTTCATCAATGGGTAACCCATCGACATTCTTTCAGCTTCCATGTTATCTAACTTATCCCAAGAGATCAAGTTGTTACCGATCACGAATACACGGATAAGGTCGATTTTACGCAAGAACCCGCGGTGCGGCAATGTATAGCCTAACTCTAAGCTGCGTACTTTCAAGAAATTACCGTTTCTCATCCAGAAATCGGATTGAACGTTGTTGTTGTCGTTGTTAAGTGTCGACAAGCGCGGAGAAGTTGCTGTAGTAGCAGTTTCTGGCGTCCAAGCGTTGTTTGAGAAGATGGTAATGTTGTTGTTGTTCACGAAAGGATGCGTGTAATCGTACGCATCATCCAATAAACTTACCGTACGGTTAGTTACTGCTTGGATGAATGCATCGAAATCGAAGCCTTTGTATTTGAAGCCGAGATTGAAACCCCAAGTCATTTCCGGTAATTTCGCATAGTTAATAGGCACTACGTCGAACATATTCACGATGCCATTACCGTCTTGGTCTTTAAATTTAAGATCGCCTGGTTTCACTACGCCGTAAGAAGATTTTACAACGCCTGGTAATAAGTTACCGTTTGCATCGAAATCAGCTTGTTGGTAGAAACCATCGTTCTGCAAGCCACGCATTTGGCCGATACGGTAACCTCTTTGGTAAAGGTAATCGTGTGGCATTGGGATATCGGAGCGGCGCTCGATTTTGTTACGAGCGAAGGCTGCTGTTACACCTGCGTAGTATTCGAATGATTGGATTTTGTCTTTGAACGTTACGCCTAATTCGAAACCTTTGTTCGATACTTCACCCGTGTTCACCCTTTGGAAAGCGAAGCCCGTGTAAGCAGGAATACCATTGATTTGATCGAGGATACCTGTTCTTCTTTCACTGAATACATCCGCTGTTACGTTAATCTTCTTCCACAATTTCATGTCGAAACCGAAGTTGAAAGATTTCTTTTCTTCCCAAGTGAAACCACTATTGGGCAAAGCACCTTCTGTTCTACCACCACGGCTTGCGTTGTTGGTACCAAGGATATAGCTACCAGAAGTAACGCCCCATTGTTCAAACAAGAAACGCGCATCTTCATTCATGTTACCGGTAATACCGTATGAAGCGCGTACTTTCAAGAAATCGATCGCTGCATTGTCTTTCAAGAAACGTTCGTTTGTTACGATCCAGCCTAAGCCAATAGCAGGGAATAAACCGTAGCGTTGACCGGCAGCATAATCGGCAGAACCATTGTAAGAAGCAGAGAGATCAACAATGTACGTGCTATTGTAATCGTATGTAACGGCACCGAGTAAACCTTGTGAACGCACTTGGTATACTTGGCCATCGTGGTTGAAGTTTTGGCGACGTGCTTGGGCAATACCACTGAACGTATGTTTACCGAAGCTTCTTTCGTAAGTTAAACCTACTTGTACGGCCGTTCTGTTCCAGTGTTGGTTACCACCATCGCTAATAGATTGCGAGCTAGCACCCAATACACGGTAAGTAGGATTGCCGGCTTGGTCTAAAATTGGTTCGTCTTGTGCATTCTTCAATAACTCGAATGATTGCACGGTGAAGGCCTTTTGGTAAGTACCTACGTATTGGTTGTTGAACGATACACCGCCCACCAAGGCTAAACCTGGCACCAATGCATCCAAACGTTCAGTAACGTTGAAGGCAGTTTGGAGGTTACGGGTGTGCGAGTTATAGATACCGTTCTGTTGTAAGAGTTGTACCGGGTTGAAGTTATATACAGCACTGTTACCCCATGTACCGTTCGGGTTTTTCACCGCGAAGGCAGCAGATGGTACGCGTAACAAGTTGTTGAACACCGTAGCAGCGGTAAAGCCGTTCGGGGTGTTTTTATCTTCCGTAACACCGCTTAAATTCACACCAATCGATAAGTTCTTGCTCAACTGGATATCTGCATTAGCGCGGAGATTCAGTTTCGTGTATTTCGCGTTCGTACCGAAATCTTTATCGATGGCGGTGGCGTTTTTATACAAACCTTCGAAGTTGGTATAGCTCATTAACACGAAATAGCGCGCTTTATCGGAACCACCTCTAAACGTAACGTTATAATCTTGAATGGTAGATGTTTTCTTTAAGAGTTCATCGTACCAATCTACGTTCGGGTGATAAGGATCGTTCTTGCTTTTATAGAGCTCCGGGTTAGCGAATTTAATTGGGAGGTTGTCGTTTTGTAATGCTTGGTTGTACAAACGAGTGTAGTCGTACGCGTTCATTACTTTCGGCAACTCGATAGGCGTTAAGATACCGTAACGACCGTTCGCGCTAATTTGGATTTTAGAGCTTTGGGTACCTTTTTTCGTGCGGATGCTGAGTACACCTGCGCCACTTTCTAAACCGTAGATAGCAGTAGCAGCAGCGTCTTTCATCAAGGTAACGGTTTCCACCTCGTAAGGAGAAAGGGCACCAATCGCGTTTAATTCAACCGGGTAACCATCTAACAAGATCAATAACCTGTTACCGGCAATGTTCCAGCTGCTTTGACCACGTACATAGAAAGTAGGGTTATCGTACCCTGGTTCACCAGAGCCGGTAGATACGGTTAAGCCTGGAATACGGCCTTGTAAAGTATTGAGCAAGTTACCAGCAGTCGTGCGTGCTAGTTCGTCGCCTGTAATGGTGTAGGTCGACGCAGTTGAGCGCCAAGCTTTTTCGCTGCGCAAACCGAGGTCGATCACCTGTTGCGCGTCTTTATTTTTGGTTGAATCTTTTACTGATTGCGCTTTGGCTTGTGTTCCTACCAGGAAGGCAATCGCAAAAAGAGGGATATATGTTCTTTTCATGTTTAGTTCTCGTAGATTAATGACCGAAACTTATTACCAACCTGGGTTTTGACCATCCCAAGTTTTACCATCGCCCAAGTAGTTCTTACTAATTTCATTCAGTGGGAATGGAACGTAGTAGTAGCGAATTGGGTAAATACGGTTGATGAATGGAACAATTTCCCAAGAGCGTTTCAATTGGTTGTTCACTCTTTTTGCTGTTGTAGCAATACCACGGAATTGTTTGTTCAACACGGTATGAGCAGTTAACCAACGGTTCAAGTCGTTGTAACGGTGACCTTCATATGCCAGTTCAATTGTACGTTCAAGTTGAATAGCTTCGCGGAAGGCAGCGCCACCACCTGGATGTTTCTCTGGCATACCTGCTCTTGACCTGATGAGGTTGAGGTATTGATCAGCTTCGCCGTTTGCACCGCTATACTCGTTGATTGCTTCAGCATAGTTCAAATAGAACTCGGCTAAGCGGAAAACAGGCCATGCAAAGTGAGCATCATCGAAGTTGTTGATACGTGCAACGAATTTGTATACTTCGAAAGCGTAACCATCAGGACCGGCATCGCTGCTAGATAAGCTACCAGCCGTGAAACCATCACCAGCTTTGTAGTAAGCTAATTGGCCACGTTGACTGTTGTAGTACATACCATCGTAAGCAATGGTTTGGTAGAAACGAGGATCGAGGTCGAGTGATTGCACATACACCGGTAAATCTTCACCACTAGGAGCGAAAGTGAACTTAGAACCATCACGTTTTTCATACAATTGCATGAAATCGATTGGCACGTTGTTTTTTACACCCCAGCTGTTCAAACGTAACTTGGAAGACATGTAGCGATCCCATTCGAATGCACCGGCAGTAGCTGGCGCTTGGGTTTCGGTATTTACGAGAATTAATTCTTGGTTTGCGTATACGTTGTATACGGATTCGTAATCGCCTAGCATAGCGTAGTTATCGCCGCCTGTAGTTAAAGGTTTGCCGGTATTGTATAAAGACACACCTGCTTGGCCGGCGTTCGTTAATACATCTTTCGCAGCTAGTGCAGCGCGGTTCCAACGTTCTTTATCGTAAGTAGGGTAGCATAATACAGAGTCGCGGGCATCATTGAAACGTGCCGCAGACACGATACCTTTCATATCGGCAGGCGTGTTGTATTTAGGGCTGGCAGCGTACAAGAGAACGCGAGATTTCAATGCTAAGGCCGCTAAGCGGGTAATTTTACCGTAATCGGTAGAAGGGCGTTGGGGCGGTAACAAGTTAGCCGCTTGATCGCACCAGCTAACAATTGAGTCAACCACTGCTGCAACAGAAGAGCGTGGAATTCTCAAATTGGCTGTACCATCTAAAGGAATAGAAACGATGGGAACACCGCCGTAATAGCGGAACAATTCGTAGTGCTGCATAGCTCTACAGAAAAGCGCTTGACCGCGCACATCTTGTTTCCAAGCCTCGTCGCCATCCGACACCATCGCTACGTTTTGGTATACCAAGTTTGCTTGGCGGATACCGCGGTAGTGAGCAGAGAAGCTAGGATCGATAGTACCGTTGGCACTCATATTACCTGTAACGTAAGTACCGGTATTAATCGTAGCCGCTGCCCAAGAGTAGGCAGGGTGGATGATGTATACTTGGTCGGTAATAGTTTCAGGGCGGGAGTTACCAGGATCGTTACCTGGGAAATAGCCTTTAATACAAAGGTTGTACATCTGCGCGATCGCGTAGTTCGCTTGGCGTACGGTATGGAAGATTGTATCTGTAGTAACGGCGCCACCTTTCGGTTTCTCGAGAAAATCTTTACTACAGCTAGAAATAGTAATGCTGCCAATCATCGCAACGCACAACAGCATTATTAAATATATTCTTTTCATTCTTTCGTTCTTATGAGATTAGAAATTGACGTTTAACCCCACGTTGTAAATACGTGTAAGCGGGTAACCAATGAAGCCCAAGTTCTCAGGATCGCCCCAGATTTTGTTCGGAGACCAGGTTAGCAAGTTGAAGCCGTTTACATAGAAACGTGCATGGCCGATACCTAATCTTTTGAATGCACGTGGTTGAAGGGTGTAACCAACTTCCATGTTTTTCAAACGGGTGTAAGAAGTGTTGATCAAGAAGAAGGTATTTCTTGCACCTTGCTTGTTGTAAGCGGCGATTGGGAAGTCGATTTGCTCACCATTTTTGAAACGTTCTTCAGTGAAACGGTTTCTATCTACTTCGAATAAAGATTCTTGCTTGTTGAAGTGCAATTGCGACATACCGTATTTCGCTACGCCACCTACACCTTGGAACAAAGCAGAGAAATCAAAACCTTTGTAGCTAAAGCCGAATGACACACCGTAGGTAACTTGTGGAATATCGGTATAACCAGAACGCATGTAATCTTTTTCATTGATCACACCATCTTCGTTTACGTCAATCAATTTCACTTCACCTGGTTGCAAAGGCACACCTGCAAACCCTAAGTCTTTAACATATACAGGTTGACCGCTAGCATTTGTATACGGCTTACCTTCTTTGTTCAACGCAGCTTTAGGTTGCGATAAGATAGGATTACCACTCGCATCTAAGTTGTAGAAATCGCCCCAAGAAGTATACAAGCCATTAGCTTGTAAGTAAGAACCTTGGTTAATAGGTTTACCTGTAGAAGCTTGGTATTCTAAACCTGGTGCAATCGCTTCATCTCTGAAAACGATCTCGTTTTTCGTGTTCGATACGTTACCTTTTACCCAGTAAGTGAATTTGCCTGGTTTGCTGTTATAGCCAACTTCCAATTCATTACCCCAGTTTTTCACAATACCTAAGTTGTAAGGCGGTAAAGTAGCGGCTACGATATCTGGAACGGTTCCTTTGTAAGAAAGAATGTTGATACGTTTCTCGTTGAAGTGGTCGTAAGTAACCGTCAAACGATCGCGCAAGAACCTGAATTCAGCACCGATGTTTGATTTAGTAGCGGTTTCCCAAGTAACGTTCGGGTTACCCAATACGCTTTCTTGTGCACCTTGTACCCAGTTACGATCGTTAAGGGTACCAAAGTTGTAACCACCTGTGTACGACCATGTATCTGGTAAGTATAAGTAACGTGCGTCGGTGTTAGTACCCGGGATTTTGATGTTATCGTTACCCACTTTACCGATCGAACCACGTACTTTCAAATAAGTGATGTAGTCGTTTTTAGGGAAGAAGTCTTCGTTACTAGCTACCCAACCGAGCGATACCGCCGGTAAGAGGCCGAAACGTTTACCTTCTGGGAAGTTCTCAGAACCGTTATAACCAACGTTTACCTCTGCTAAGTAGCGACCGGCATAACCGTAAGTTACCCTACCCGCCATACCGATGTAAGCGTGTGGAAGATCTGGAACGTAGTTAGGATCGTGGCGTTTTTCGGCGTTGTATAACAATAAACCTGTTACGGCATGTTTTTTACCGAATGTACGAGCATAGTTCAAAGAGAACTCGCCGTAGATTTTGCGCCATTTACCATTGTACCAATCGCTCCATCTTTCTGAAGGCGTTACTTCATTAAGCTGTACGAGGATTGGGTTTAATTTGTCGCCATTAGGGTTTTCGCGAACACCATACAATAATGGGTACGATTTACCACCAGAACGGCTAGAGAAATAACTATCGTAAGCAACACGACCGTTTACTGATAAGCCCTGTGTAATGAAGTCGAGTTTATACGAAGCTTTCATTGTAGAGTTCAGCGTACTGTTTTTCGTGATGTTGTAGTTGTTGGAAGCTGCAATCGCGTAAAGCGGGTTGAGCTGTTGGTTTTGGTTGTTGAATGGAAGTACGAATTTGCCGTCGATCATACCAGGAGAACCTAGCGGGGTAGACCACAAGATGCGTTTTTCCCAAGTGTAGCTATCGTTATCCATGCCCGTAATGTCTACGAATTGGGTTCCGATATCTACGGAAATGCGGAAGTCTTTATTTACATCAAAGTCGAAGTTACCGCGTAAGTTGTACCTGTTCTTTTTGAAATCCATTTCGTCGGAGAACGGTAAATAGTCTGTTTTGAACAAACCTTTTTGGTTCAAGTAACCGAAAGAAACGAAGTATTTCAAGGAGTTGGTGCCACCGCTTACGTTTGCGTTAAACTGGCTTTGTGGAGCGTAATCTTTGAAGATTTGTTTTTTCCAATCTTGGTCGGGGTGGAAGTAAGGATCGTAATAAGGGTTCGTAGAACCGTCGGCTAACTTAGGTTTGTTAGCGTTTGCGTAGTATTTCAAATCTTCATCAGAGAAATACAATACCGATTCTTTAACCCAGTTGGCTTCTCTTTTCTTCACAAACTCGTCCCAAGTTGTGATATCTGCATCTCTTGCGTGGTTGATCCAGTAGGTTTGGTACGACAATTCATTTTGCAAAGAAGCGTATTCGTAAGAGTTTACGAAGTTGGGCATTCTTGCGAATGAGCTGATCGCGGTTTGTGCAGTGGCGCTAATTTTAGGCGCACCTGTTTTACCACGTTTTGTCGTAATCAAAATAACACCGTTCGCACCGCGAACACCGTAAACAGCTGTTGCAGAGGCATCTTTCAAGATGCTGAGGGTTTCGATCTCGTTGGGATCGATGTCGTTGTACGTATCACGCGCCACACCATCTACCATGATTAATGGGCTGGTGTTACCGGTGTAAGTACCCACACCGCGCACATACAAAGTAGATGCGTCGGCACCGGGCTTACCGGAAGCTTGGATAGCAGTTAAACCCGAAAGGCGGCCAGCCAATGCGTTACTCAAATTCGAAACGGGCGATTGCACGAGCTCTTTAGAAGTCATTTGCGAAATCGCACCGGTCACGGATTCTTTCTTTTGTTGACCGAAACCTACTACCACTACGTCGGTTAAAGCAACCGAGTTGGGGAGTAATACTACATCGACCGATTGTTTGCCGGTGATCGTTACCTCTTGACGTTCATACCCGATGAACGTGATGATAAGCGTTTCGGCATTGTTAGGTACGCTGAAGGAGAAATTTCCTTTGATGTCTGTAGCAGCACCGAGGTTGGAGTTTTTCAGTTTCACTGAAACTCCTAGAAGCGGGGTGTTTTTTTCATCTTTAACGTTCCCGCTAATTGTCCTCGTTTGTGCAATAACCTGTGTGGCGGTTGCGCTTATTAAAAAAAATAAGAGCAGGCACCGAAGAAATTTGGAATTTTTCATACCGTAGAAGTCTGTAAAATTTTGGTTGACTTGAAAAATTTTGATAAAATCTAATAGACGTATTTTTTACATTTTTGAATCCTTTACGGAGGCTGTACGTAAAAATCCGGCAGTGCGCCATCGCTACGATGGCGTGTAGAAAGAAAAGGGATGACCTTCTTCACGAACGTGGATTATTTTTTATTCAACAAGAAACTTAATACTTCATTCAAATCCAGTGTATAGGATATACTGACTCTGGCCGGGAAAATTATATCGCAGATTTGATGTTTTCTAATAATGTAACTTCCAGTATTATTTCCGAATATATTCTCTAATTTCGAAACATTCTGGAATCGATTGCATACTTTCCAGAATTTGTGTAATTTGTTGAATTTAAATCCCTTATATGAAATGTAAATCTGGAAAAGAGGAAATCGTATTTCTTTTGACCAGGGTGCTAGAAAAGTACGAATTGGAGTCAGGAGAGAAGATTAACCGTAATTCGAATCGTAAAAACTATGAAGACGTAGCTGTTTTACTGAGTGAAATCAGCAACGAGTTGCCCAAAAACTATGAACATTGGCAACACCAGTATTACGAACCGGACTACAATCCTAACCAATTAGCGTACCCCCTGCGGAAGTACGATATTACCGGCAACCAAATTAAAGATGCCTATTACAACCAAATTGTTTCCAAGCCCCGCCCATTTCTTGTAGATGCATGCTATATATATTTATATGGTGTGGGTCGGAAAGGTTTTGAGAAGAACCCAACGGAGCCATTACTCCTGGAAACAAGCGAAGAACGAACGGAGGTAAGCACCACGAGCGAACCCGCCGTGCCGAAAAATCCGCAAGTGATTAGGATTCCCTTGGAAGGTAACACCCAACAAGAACTTCCACAGCCTACATTCGAACCAAAGTGGAAGCAACAAAGAAAAGTGTTACTCACGGCTTTAACTACTTGCGTAGCCGTGTTAGCCGGGTTTATTGCGTATCACTTTTACCAAAAGAAAGAGTGGACACGCGTAAAGCGCGACTTCAACATTTTGCCGTACACGCCTACGAAGGAAGAAATTGCCGCCGTAGAAGGTATTTGGTTGGCGTACACGGGATCGCCACAGGCGCGTACTTCGCAGCCATACCGCTACCACGTTGTAGTACCGAACATTATTGATGTGAAGTACGAACATGGTTATTTTACCTTCAAGCGGTACGGGGCCAGCTTCGATCACACGGGGTACATGCAGTACGAGGCGCCGGGCTTAGTGTCTATTCACTCGTTTTTAATGAGTAGAACAGGTGCTATTGAATCGCCGCGGCATTCTTTGATGCGCATGGAGCCAAATAGTACGAAGGCGAATGTTATTTCTGCGAGTTGGAATTATGATGTAGGTGCCTATAACCAAATCATCGGCATCCGCGAAGTATACTCGAAAGTAGGCAAGGGCGGCGCTATCAAGGAAATTATGAACACCTTGGAAAACGGTAGCTGCAATTGTAAGATTATCGAGTGGACGAAAGAAGACAACAAGGTGCATTCATTCTATTTAAAGAATCAACGCTTAGAATCATTACCCGACTCTTCTTTAGCAACGCTGCTGAACGAATCGAGCATCATCCCGGCTACACCGCGCGATGGTATTATATTAACGAGTGATACCGGTATCACGTTTCCTAGTAACTCATGAGTAAACTATACACAGCATAAGTATTCGATTTAATATTCATTCAACCAAAGTAGAATAATAAGATTAAACAGGTTCCACTATAACGCTGATATTATAAGTTCCATTAATTTTCACACAAGCCTTTCCACTGGGCGTATTGCCGGCTTGTTTCACATGTGCGTATTTGTAACTGTTTTTTCAACATACTAAATAATAACTACCTACCACCTTTTTCATGGCCTACGAGGCGATGCGGGTGTGTATTGGGTGAACTTCGGTAAGGGAATCAACTTCCCTTGCCACGCTCGCTTCAGCGATAGGAGGGCTATTTATCTAGCGTCAACTATTCCTGCATCCCGGCAAACTTTTTTGTATATTGATCATACAAAATCCCCAGCTACATGAAGAAGTTATTATCCGCCCTGTGCTTCAGCTTATTAGCGTTTGCTGCCGGTGCCCAGCAATATATCCCGGCCCTCATGCAACGCGATGTAATTCCGGGGCTAGCATTCGCCCTTATCGAAAAAGGGAAGATCTCCAAAGAGCAAGTATTCGGTATCCTCAACGATTCATCCAAAGCACCCGTTACACCCACTTCTCTTTTTGAAGCGGCCTCGCTTACGAAGGTGGTAACGGCTTACGCTGCGCTTAAAATGGTTGATGCCGGTACGCTCGATTTAGATAAACCGCTGACTGGGTATTTAGGCAATAACTACGACGTTGGCGACGATGCCCGTTTAGTAAATGTTACCGCCCGCCGCGTATTATCCCACTCCGCCGGTTTCCCAAATTGGCGCGAAGATCGTGAAGGCGGTAAACTCCCCATTCTTTTTACCCCCGGCGAACGGTTTAATTATTCCGGCGAAGGCTTCGTTATGCTTTCCCGGGTGATGGAGCATCTAACAGGTAAGAAAATCGAAGTAATTGTAAAGGAGATGGTATTTACGCCGCTCCATATGGAACATAGCAGCTTTGTGTTTGAAGAATCACACCGTGCAGCGTATGCATTCCGCCACCGTTGGAATGGTAAGAAACAGGGCTTGGCCGATTACCCGCATGCCAATGCTGCCGCCAGTATGCGAACAACGGCGCACGATTATGCTTTGTTTATATGCGCTATATTGAATGGAACCGGCCTTCAAAAGAAAACCCGCGACGCGATGTTTACACCGCAAATTAAAGTGGAAGCAAACGACCCCAAGGCTACGATTCATTGGGGTTTAGGGGTTGGCTTAGAAGTAGACCCAACTGCTCGCTATTGCTGGCATTGGGGCGATCAAGGTGATGCAAAGGCTTTATTCGTTGCCAACATCGATACTAAGAAAGGCTTCGTTTATTTTACCAATAGCGCCAACGGGTTGTCCATTGCGCAAGATGTAATGGATGAGGTATTCGGCAAAGGTCAACACGATATTGCTAAATGGGTAGGCTATGGAAAATTCAACCCGAATTTAATCACCTTTATGCAGGAAGTTGAAAAAGAAGGTGCCACTAAAGCGGTGGCGAATTACAAGCAAGCCGGTATTAAAAGCCTGAACGAAAACAACATGAACACGTTGGGTTACTATTACCTAAACGAAAAGAAATTCGATGATGCCATTACTATTTTCGAGTTAATGACGTTTCAATATCCTAATTCCAGTAATGCTTTCGATAGTTTGGCAGAAGGCTATGCCACCGCGGGTAAACGCGAACAAGCTATCACCTACTACGAAAAAGCGATTCAACTCGATCCTAATAATACCAACTCTATTCAAATGTTGAAGAAGTTGAAGGCATCTAAATAATTGATGTATCAATAAACAGCCGTTGAGTATATACACAACGGCTGTTTATTGTAATTAATCGATAGGGAATTGCCCCACCTTTTTTACGCAAATACAGCAAACCCGCGCAGCATCAATACCTCGAGCTGTAAATGGTTTTGGTAAATAACGGCTAATTGTGCTTGGTTATTCAAGGCCACTTTAGGATAATAACCTTGACCGAAAGGTACCGAGCCGGTGAAATTAATAGTTGCACCACCAGGTTGGATGGTACCTATTTGAACGTACATTTGAATTTCACCGGCCGATTGATGACAAGCTACTACTTGGCCATGATCATTAATAGCTACGGAAGGAAAAATGCCATAGTCGAGGAATTGTGCTTTTTGCCACGTAATATGACCATTGCTTAATTGCCCGATCCTGTAATAACAATCTTCCGCTTTATCATTTTGATGTACTTCAATTACTTGCCCTTTATTGTTCATGGCTACAACAGGCGATAGTCCCGAATCGAGGTATTCGTGTTCGGTTACTTGCCATGCATTGTCGCTGTTGATGAAGCCGGTGGTGTAATACAACGACATGTACGTTTCCGAGCGGTGTATTTCTACAAAGTTTTGATAATCGTCGATCGCTACGCTGGGATCTTTCCCGTTATCGTACCGGTCGGTGGAGATCCATTTTATACCATCGGTATTTGCTTGGCCGAAGTTGTAAAAGAGGCGTGATGTACGGTCGGATTCGTGAACGGATAATATGGCGCCCGTGCCATTCATCGCCACAGAAGGGCTATAGCCTTTATCGAATTCTACAGCGGGTTCGAACCAAGTGTCGAAAAAACCATTAGCAGCGTACATTCTTGGGCCGCTTTGGTTACGATGTACATTAATCATCGCTTCATCATTTATGGCTACTACCGGAACGGCACCTAAGCCACAATGATCGATTAAACCGTACCAAGTTACATGTGGCGTGGTATCGGAATTTACAGGAGGTATTGTATGCATGACTTCATCGATGCGGCATTCGCCGTACCCGAATAGGCAATAACCATCTTGCCCCCAATCTTTTCCCCAGTTGCTTTTTACCAGCCATGCTTGGTCGGCATCGGAATAACCAACAACGGCTACGCTTTGCCTAGTGCCGAGTAGTTCGCCATGGGGCACATACACACCCTTGGCATAATGTTGAATGTCGGAATACACATCAAAAGTAGCTACTAACGGTCCTTTTACCCGGAGATGTTGTTTGATTTCCAAAAGATCGTTTATACTTTTTGAGGTGGAGATACTTGTTGGGTCGAATGATAATAAACCCGGGCGAAGTTGTTGCGGCGATGGACGCCAATCGAATGCATCGAGTGGATGCGGCGTTAGCGTGGCTTTGTGCTTTTCCTTTGCTTTGGCGGTAAGAGCCGGTACCTCGTCCATGTTGTGGATGTGATGTTGTGCCGATTGCTGTTGAAATTCTTCGCGGGTTAAGTTGGATAAACTGGTAACACCGGCAGACCAAGTGGCGTTGTTGTTGTTGAGGAATTGTTGCAATGCAAAAAGCGGTTCAGCTTGTTGCGGTGTAAGATTCGGTAGCATTTTGGCGTTATTAAGGGGTGAATTAAAATTGATTCATTTCCCTTAAGCAAATCGTTTAGTGCGCTATACTACCTGCAATGTACAAATAGTATAGCGCACTGTAAAATATCTTTAATCGTGTAATACCTTATCGACCCATTGTACAAATTCTTTCGGATCTACCATTGCGAACCCATGGGGGTGACGATTACCATTCATTATGCCCTTGCCCAAACAGTTGACGTATTCTGCGTTTTTATTACCCAATGCTTGTAATAGTACAATACAAGCGGTTACGTCGGCCATGTTAGTCCATTCAACAGGAGTTTGTCGTTCCCGGATAAACCAATCTACATCCGGATCACCATAGAGGCGTACAGGTACGTTTTTCAAGTATTGTGCATCGCCGCCTAAGCTAAGATCGCGGGTGTAAGAACTTGCGGCGGCATAGGCACCTTTTTGTTCAGCCGGGGTACCGCCGAAGCGGGCTTTAAACATCTCGGAAATCATCAGTCCTTCCCGGGTAAGCGGGGCGTTGGGAATTACTTCTTGCATTCTGAAGTACCCGCGGTATAGCCTGCTTAGATCCATCGGAGGATCTACAGCGAATACGGCATTGGGTTTTACAATGGTTTTGTAGCCGGGTTTGTTGGCGTTCTCGGTATATTTTACCGCTTGGTGCCCGGCCCAACTGTGGCCACCGATAATGAACTTGTTTTTCGGCACTTTGTATTTCTCTATCCATTCGGGGATAGACTTTTCTAATAGCGGGGTGAAAATTTCTTCACTGTTGGGCGTGTCGGTACGTGTTAACCAAGGCAGCACAACGGTGTATCCTGCTTCGCAAGCGGTTTGGGCGATACGCGTATCTTTCAATGTTTCTTGGGGAGAACCGTAGCCGCTTAGGATCACAATTAAGCCTTTACTAGGTGTTTTAGGCATAAGTGTGAAGTAGAAGCGTTCCATTTGTTCGTTCTTAAGCTGTACGACGGTATCAATGGTTTGCGCTTTTACTTGGGTTGCTACGATGCATAACAATAGTAAAATAGGGAAACGTTTCATATTAGGATGCATGATTTAATTGGATGTATGGCATAGTCGTTAAGCCGGTGTTAATTGTAAACAGGCGCTTCTTCTTCATCGTCATCTTCAGCTTCATTGCTAACTGTAGGAATAGCCGTAGTGCGGCGTTCCCCAATTTGCTGGCGCCACATGGCGTAATATAGACCTTTTTTAAGGAGTAATTCATCGTGCGTGCCTTCTTCCGCGATTTGACCTTTTTCCAATACAATAATTTTATCGGCGTGCATGATGGTCGATAACCTGTGGGCAATAAGAATGGTTATTTGTTCGCGCATGGCCGATATGTCGCGTACTACATCGGTAATGGCTTCTTCCGTGAGGGAATCCAAAGCACTCGTTGCTTCATCGAATATGAGAAGCCGTGGTTTACGAATGAGTGCCCGCGCAATGGAAATCCGTTGTTTCTCGCCCCCCGATAGCTTTACACCACCTTCACCAAGGCGGGTGTATATACCACGACCATGGCGGTTGAGCAATTGTATAGCCGATGCTTTTGTTAAGGCAGCAATGATTTCATCGTCGGTGGCATCGGGTTTTACAAACAGGAGGTTATCCTTGATCGTACCGGCAAACAACTGGGTGTCTTGTGTTACAAACCCAATTTGCCTGCGTAGCGCATTGAAGCGGATATCGCCACTAGGTACATCGTTGAAATAAATATCGCCGCTAACGGGTTTGTAGAGTCCTACCAGTAATTTTACCATGGTGGATTTACCCGATCCCGATGGGCCAACAAATGCTATGGTATCGCCTGTTTCTACCGAGAAAGAAATATCGTCGATGGCATTCTCCGTAGCGGTTTTATGCCTAAATACAACATGGTCGAAACGCATTTTTTCGAGCTGGCCAATTTCCACGGGTTCAGGTGGGCGTTGTTCTACAGGGCGTTGCATAAGTTTATGGAAAAGTTGTAAGGAGGCTTCAGCTTCACGGTATTGAATAATGATGTTACCCAAATCTTGTAAAGGCACGAAGATAGCGGTTGTAATAAATTGCATGGTAATCAATTCCCCTGTAGTTAATACGTTGCGGAAGATGAGCCACAGCAAAATGAAGAGTATTGATTGTTTCAATACATTCAAAGTGGTGCCTTGGAGGAAAGAGAGGGTGCGTACTTGCTTGGTTTTCTTCATCTCCAAGTTGAATATCTGTTGCGTAAATTGTTTAAGCCTGCGTATTTCAGGGAAGGTTAATCCCAAACTTTTTACGAGTTCTATATTCCGCAACGATTCCGTAATAGCACCCGATAACTGCAATGTTTCGCGGTTAATGCTACGCTGCACGGTTTTCATTTTCTTACTTAACATGCCCGTTAATCCACCTAGCACAACCACCCCGATGAGGAACACGGGAATTAAAGTCCAGTGTTTCGTAATAGCATACCAAACAAGGAAGCCCATGCCTACGAGCGAGGTGAACAGGATATTGATAAAGGCTGTGATGAAGCGTTCCGTATCAGTGCGTACTTTTTGCAAGATGGCCAAAGTTTCGCCGCTGCGTTGTTCTTCATATTCTTCGAATGAGAGGCGTAAAGTTTGTTTGAGGCCGTCGTTGAAAACTTGCATCCCGAATTTCTGTACGACTAAGCGAATGAGGTAATCTTGAAACGACTTTGCTAAACGGGCTAAAATAGCAATGGCAATGGCAATACCCAGCCAAGTCAATACGCCTGAAACGAGCTCGTTTTCTGGCAATTCTTTCGTTTTACTGGCATAGTCGTCGATGATTTTACCGAAAATGAGCGGGTCTATCATAATGAGCACTTGGCTAATCCCTGCGAGTAATAGCGACCAAACAACCAGCCATTTATGTGGCTGCAAATAATTCCAAAGTATCTTCATAAAATAGTTAACGTTTGGGATGAGTTTCTGTTTATTATGCATATTTCAGGCCGTTTTTAGCGGGAAAGCCATTATACGCATGCGCTCAAAACTTGTTATGTATTCATAACGGCTATAAAGAAGTAGGAAAGTATCCTACGTGAAATTTCACATCCATACACTCGTTTCTCGGATCAGTTTAAATGGCGTTTTAGGCGCCATTTAAACCGATCGTTTACAAGTGTTGGCTTACTTGTTCAACATGCAAAATTGATGTGTAAAAACGGTTTGTTTTGGGCTTTTACCATCCTGCGGATAATTGGGTTAAAAAACAACCCTTGATGTCTATGATTGCGACAAGGAATCGAAAAAACATGAAAAAAGGGTCCCCTGGAACCCAATGTGGATAAGGTGCATGTCGACAAAATGTCGAGAAATGACGTGTAAAGTACCGAAAACACTAGGGGGTTGTCGGAAAAAAGTGGGAGAAGAGTCGACAAAATGCTTACTAAACCCTTAGTAATACCGGGTGCAAGTCGGAGAAGTGTCGGAGGGAGGTCGGTAAGTAGTCGAAATCATCCTGTTTTCAAGTCGAATCATCGTCGATTGATATAGAGGGATGTAAAACCTACTTGTTACGGTTGAACGTAATAATACCGAACTATCCTACCAGGCAGTCAATAGCTAGTAATTTACTTTTGCGGCATTCGAACAATTGCTTTCAAGGTAACCCCTTTTTCGGTATCGGCTACGGCTTCGTTAATATCTTCAAGATCATAGAACTTTACCAGTTTGTCGAAGGGAAATAGGCCGTTTTTGTATAGCGAGATTAATTGCGGTATAAATACTTGTGGAACACTATCGCCTTCAATTACATACGATAAACCACGGCCCATGGTAAATACAGCCGTATCTATTTCTAATTTCGGGGTGGGAATAACACCTACCACTGCACAGTGTCCCATAAAGCGCAAGGAGGCAACGGCTTGGTTGATGACGTCGTTGCGGCCCGTAGTATCGATGGAATAGTGTACGCCGCCATGCAGTATTTCCGAGTTGATCACTTCTGATACGACGGTAGTTTTACTATTGATAGAATGTGTAGCACCCAATTCTTCGGCCAGCTTCAGCCTATTGTCAAATACATCTACCGCAATAATGGTTGTACAGCCCGATGCTTTGGCCGCCATAATAGCTGCTAGGCCAACCGGCCCTACACCAAATACGGCAATCGATTCTCCTGCACGGGGACGTAATACGTTGATAACGGAACCTGCGCCGGTTTGGAGGCCACATCCCAAGGGGCCCAGTAGCTCTAATGGTGCGTCCTTTGGCACTTTTACAATATTCCGCTCGTGCGCTAAGGCATATGTTGCAAACGAAGACTGGTAGAAGAAAAAGCCGCCAATTTGCTTTTTACCGGCGTGGTAGGCGTAAGAGCCATCCAAGCGGTGGCCTAAAAAGTTTAGCGACATGAAGTTTTCGCAATAGGAGGGATGACCATCCAAACAAAATGCACAAGTACCGCAACTGGCGGGGGCCAACACTACATGGTCGCCCGGTTTTACATGTGTTACACTGCTACCCACTGTTTCTACGATGCCAGCTCCTTCATGCCCCAAAATAATAGGCATGCCAATGGGAATGTGTTCATCCCGAACGGCTAAATCGGTATGACAAAGTCCTGTAGCCACAATCTTTACAATTACCTCGTTCGCATTCGGATCATCCAAGGTAAAGTCTTTGATTTCGAATGGAGCATGTGCATGCTCTAACACAGCAGCTGTAATTCTCATATGCATGATTTTAACCAATTAAAACAGTATCCCGGGCGGCTTTGTTCACGGTACAATGCCTACCGCTAATGGAATTTTTTCGCGGTATTCTCGTCGTTGGGGCGTAATTTTATACATCGTTTCATCATACACAACAAAATCAATGTTTAATAAAGACACATACGTTCAACGTAGACAACAATTAATCGCAGACGTAAAAGAAGGCTTGATCGTATTGGTAGGTAACGAACCTAGCAGTATGAATTACAAAGACAATGAGTACCATTTCAGGCAGGATAGCAGCTTCTTGTATTTCACAGGCTTGCAAAGTCCTTCTTTGGTATTAGTAATAGATACGGCAGCTAACAAAACCACTTTATTCGGCGATAACCCATCCATCGATTATATCATTTGGACGGGCGCCGTATCCTCTGTAGAAGAAAGAGCGGCCAAAGCGGGCATCGAGCATGTGCAACCTTTATCGGCTTTACAACATGTATTGTCGACCGCGCAGCAACAAAAACAAACTATTCATTACTTACCACCATATAGAATGGATACCACCGTGTATATCGCGGAGTTACTGGGTATTCCTTACCAATCGGTGAAAGAGAAAGCGAGTTTACCGCTCATCAAAGCGATCATCAAGCAACGAGCAGTAAAATCGGCAGAAGAGTTAGTGCAGATTGAAGAAGCCGTGAACACAACCGCGGCTATGCACGCGAAAGCGATTCAACTAGGTGCGCCGGGTGTAACGGAAATGTATATCGCGGGTATTATCAATGGTATCGCGGTAAGCGGCGGCGGTAATTTATCTTTCCCGTCTATCGTTACGCAAAACGGTCAATATTTACATAACCATGCAAGCAATGCGCCATTGCAAGCCGGTAAATTATTGTTATGTGATGCGGGTGCAGAAAACCGTATGTGCTATGCGGGTGATTTAACCAGGACTTCACCGGTAGATAAAACCTTTACAACGAAACAAAAGGAAATCTATCAAATTGTACTCGATGCACAATTAGCTGCCATTGCCGCTTTAAAGCCAGGTACTTTGTTCCGCGACGTGCATACGATTGCTGCCGAGAAATTGGTAGAAGGCTTAATTCAAATCGGCTTGTGTAAAGGTGATCCGAAAGAAGCTGTGAAAAATGATGTACATACCTTGTTCTTCCAATGCGGTTTAGGTCATATGATGGGCTTAGATGTGCACGATATGGAGAACCTAGGTGAACAAAACGTAGGCTATACCGATCAACTTATTAAAGGCACCACCTTTGGTTGGAAATCGTTGCGTTTAGGACGTGCGTTGGAAGAAGGCTTCGTAGTAACCATTGAACCGGGCTTGTACTTCGTACCGGAATTAATGGATAATTGGTATGCTGAGAAGAAAAACGAAGCATTCATCAACTACGATAAAGTATTTGCCTATAAAGATTTCGGCGGTATTCGTATTGAAGATGATTTTGTGATTACACAAAATGGATCCCGGTTATTGGGTAACCCGTTACCGAAAACAATTGCAGAAATTGAAGCCATGAAAGCATAATAGCTTACAGCATATGGCAAAAGGCACCCCTACTAGGAAGGGGTGCCTTTTGTGTTTTATATCCTTAAAAGGGATTTGAAAGATGAAATACATTTTCTATCTTGCTATTACCTATTGAAAAAACGCGTACCTATGAAAAAACTAACTTTAGTTGTTATGCTAATGCTGGGTTTAATGACTATTACTAAAGCCCAAACAGCATCTTTACAATATGTTTTACCCGACAGTGTTGAAGTACACGTAAACAAATACCTATCGGTAGCCCTCCAGGAGAACCCCAGCAACTATAAAACGTATTGCCTACTCGAGAAAAACGATTCAGCCTACAGTTTCACTATTGTGTTTTATACAAACTCACAACAATTAGATATTAATAATTGGTTGAAAACAAACCGGGTTGTACTGATCAATGATAAAACATATCCTGTTGTATTGGATTATGATATTGCCTTTTTACCCACCGACGATGTGAAAGATTATGGCACACTGGGAAAGCGGGGGCATGTGAATGTGAAAATTTTCGGGGTAGGGGCGAGTAATTACAACATCCAGTTCAACTTGCATGGCCGTATTTTCTATGAATATGATCCATATGCACCAAGAAAAGCGCCCACAGGCTGGTAACCATGGGCGCTTGTAGGTATTATCTATTCTCCATCCATTGGAGGAATTGCGTCATTTTATCTTTACCAACGGTTAATTGTTCTTCCGTGGGAACACTTAACTGCAAGGCTAGTTTCCGCGAAGAATAATGTTCTACTTCCTTAATAGCGTCGAAATTAACGAGGTATTGGCGGTTTAAGCGGTAGAACTGTTTGCTGGAGAGTTGAGATTGCAATTGTTCCATTGTTTGAGAAACCGTGTATTTCTGTTGTTGAAAGGTAACGATGTAAGGTGCATCGAACTTGATGTAGATATACGCGATTTGATCGGTGCGAACGGTGATGTATTTGTTTTGATGTAAAACGAGGAAGGATGTTTTCCCTTCATTTCGTTCGAGCTTACTGATAAGTGCTTGCCAATCGGGTTGCGTGTGCTGTTGGAAGAAGTTACGGAAGTTGTCCATCTTTGCGAAGGCGGCTTCTAAGTCTTTGGCGGCAAAGGGCTTTAATAAATAGTCGACGCCGTTGGACTTAATAGCGTCCATGGAGTATTCGCCGAACGCGGTCGTGAAAATAACTGGGCAATCGATCTTCACCATCTTAAATATTTCAAAACACAGGCCGTCCGACAATTGCACATCCATGAATAGCAAATCGGGTTGCGGGTTCACTGATAAATACGCTACGGCACTTTCAATACTATGTAACATTGCTTCTATCGTTGCGCTAGGTTTGATCTTAGCAATCATACCTGCGAGCGATTTCGCGGCCTTAATTTCATCTTCAATAATGACTATCCTCATTGATTAGCGGTAATTTAACAGTAAAGGTTGTGGTGCTGGGTTGAATATCGATGTTCTTACCCAACAAATGATGGTATCTTTCGTTGATATTTTCTAACCCGATGCCGGTAGAAGCTTCTGGTGTAATTTTAGGTTGCACATTATTGCTAATAACAATATGCGCTCCCTCCTTATAAATGTTTACATGCAGGGTTTTGTTCGGTGCTACAATATTGTGTTTGATCGCATTTTCTACGAGCAGTTGCAATGTAAATGGCGGCATCATGGTTTGCTGTGTGGGCTTCTCTATTTGCACATTCACCTCGAATCCTTCTTCAAAACGCGCCTTCAGTAAGAACACGTATGCATCCAATATTTTCAATTCTTCCTCTACACGAATTAAATCCAATTTGCGATTCTCCAAAGTAAAGCGGTAGAAGTCAGACAACTTCAAAATGAAATCTACACTATGTTCATCGTTACTTTCCACCATGTACTTCAATGTATTCAATGTGTTGAATAAGAAATGCGGGTTTACTTGTTGCCTTAACAATTCGTATTGGGCAGCTAAGTTATCCATTTTACTGCGTTCTAATTCTATACTTACCCGCTGGTTTTGGTACGATTGGTAGATCATGTGAATGAACATGTAGAAGGTTAGGTTAATTAATACACCCCGTACTTCAAACATCAACATCACGGGCCCAAAGTTAATGTGGGTGAGAATTAATTGTTGAATATAGGATAGTAAAAACATGACAAGTATACCTACCAATAAGTTCTTCAACAAAGGATATACTGAAAACCCTCGTGCCACTTCATGATTTGAATACACTGGCAGTGTAAGCATGTTGTAATACCATACGAACAACGAAAACACGAAAGTAATCGTAGAGTTGGCAATTACTTCGTATATATTATACTCGTGTTGAATTAAGGTTGGTAGCGCCACTATTACGCCCAGGAACAAAGAACTGAGCCAAATGAGTTGTGCCGATATTTTAAAAGGTTGCTTTTTATTCATAGCAGTTCAAAGATAGTAGTAATTGGTGTTGATTGCAGCATCTTGCACTTGAAGCCGGCATTTCCTACCCCGAACCCGGCAGCTCAACCCTTGAAGACGGCTAAAGCCTTGATAGCCGCCTTTTACCGCTTAAAAAGCGCTTGCCGCTTCGGGGCTATTTCTGCCCAATTCGCCCCCTAATTTGCCGGGTACAAGTACTTCCGTTTTCTCCATGAACGGGGAAAGCTTCTCTTTGTGTCATAATACTTCGACACATGAAAATATCCAATCGCATCAAGATTTTCTCCCTATTCGCCGGGATTTGCACAGTAGGTGTAGTAGCTATGGCCTTTACTACGAAGGTAGTCGATAACCCACCTGTAACAGGCGAAGTAGAAGCGCCGGTAGTCGTGAAGAATATGTTGCAAAGGGCTTGTTATGATTGTCATTCTAATAAAACCGACATCAAATGGTTCGATAAATTACCTATTGCAGCTAGTATTGTTCGTAGAGACGTGGTAACTGCGCGGAAGCATTTGAACTTTACAGAATGGGATAAGCTATCAAAAGGAGAACAAGATTCATTTCTATGGGAGGCTTATAATATGATCAATGCAGGCAATATGCCTTTACCCGAATATGCAGCGTTGCATAGTAATGCGCAAGTAACGAAAGAAGAATTGGCTGCTTTCCGTGCATACCTCGAAACCAAACGTGTAAAAGTTACCAACACCATCGATACGGTACATACCGCTGCTGTAACAACTACGAATTACCCAATAGCGCCCACAGGTATACAGTTTTCCCCGGAATTTAGGAACTGGCAGGTAATGAGTACCACATCGCGTATAGATAACACCACCATGCGCGTGATGTATGCCAATCCAATTGCAATGAAAGCGATCAAGGAGCATAAAATTAACCCTTGGCCCGACGGTGCTATTGTAGTAAAAGTGGTGTGGGAAAAGGAAGTAGATAGCGAGGGAAATATGCATCCCGGCAAATTCTTAAACGTACAATACATGGTGCGCAATGCCAAGCAATACGAAAGTACCGATGGATGGGGCTATGCAAAGTTCGAAACCCCCACACTTAAACCTTATGGCACTTTGCTAACGGCTCAATCTTGCGCATCCTGCCATAAAGCAGCTAATGCAACCGGCGGCATATTCGATTTACCCACTTCAAACTAATTCTTATGCGTTTTCCAATCATCCTATTTATTGCAACCATGCTTACTGGCAGTTGCATGCAACAACAAAAAGAAAAACCGGCGATTCGTCCTTACGTGTTTAACGATAGCGGTTTGAAAGTAATTACCACCATTATCAATGAAAAGGCAGGCACGGTATCGATGTTATACGGGAATAAAGCGGCCATGGATTACCAAATAAATGGTTTCAAAGCGCATCAACCGAACGAGATGTTCCAGTTGGTAACCTTCCGTGAACAGGATAATAAATTTTGGTTTGGGTCTTATATCAATGGTGAATTATTACATGTGGAAACAGTGAAAACCCAAGCAGCAGGGCAGCCTACGTATAACGTGCAACACTACAACGGGCCTACTATCTCTGCGGCGGATCCTGCTCGTAGAACGGATTTTATTCTTTCTTTACCACCTGCCTTTTACCCTTGTGAACCACATTTATCAACCGATAAATTATAATTGTATGAAACCAGTCATCTTTTCTATTATAGCCGTAGGCGCCCTTTGTGGTGGTTTGTTATTCGGCGCATGTAATACCTTATATGGAAATGATACCCTAACAATTGATACATCAAATAATACGAAAGGCTTTGCCGTGGTGGAGTTGTTTACTTCCGAAGGCTGTTCCAGTTGCCCGCCGGCCGATAAGTTGTTAGCAACGTTAGCTCAACAAAGTAATGGAAAACCTTTATACGTGCTGGCTTACCATGTAGATTATTGGGATCACCAAGGTTGGAAGGATGCTTTTAGCCAGCATAAGTTTTCAGAACGCCAACAAGATTATGCCCAGTATTTACGCTCGGGGGTATATACACCGCAAGCTGTGGTGAATGGCAGCACGGAGTTCATTGGTTCTAATGCCGGTGATATGCAAGATGCTGTAGGGAAAGCTTTGGATGAAAACGGTACTTACCAATTGTCGCTTACCGGTAAAGTGGAGGCACAACAGCTAACAGTGAATTACGCAACGAACGCAACCGGTAAAGCAAAATTAGTGGTGGCTTTCGTGCGCAAAAATGGAACGAGCAATGTGAAGGCAGGGGAGAATGTTGGCAGGAAATTGTCGCACGTACAAATCGTAGAACAATTAACGGCAGTAGAGCTGGGGAAGAATAGGGAGATCGTGCTGCCGTTGCCTGCCGACTTTAATGCAGCAAACTTCGAGTTAATTGGATTTGTGCAACGCAACCAAGATTGGCATATCGTAGCAGCTGCTAAAATCAATTTCTAAACCCAACAATTACTTCCTTATGAACACTACGAAAGCATATAACCGTCGTCATTTTCTCGAAATAGGCACCTTGGCTTTAGGTGCGTTGGGACTACCTTTTACTTCCTTCGGTCAAATTGTACCAACGGTAAAACAACCGGGCACAGCCTTCGGTCCTGTAAAGCAAATCAACGCGGGGGAATTGAATGTTGGGTATGTAGAAATGGGACCGAGTGCAGGCGTACCTGTGATATTGTTACATGGTTGGCCCTACGATATCCATAGCTACCAAGAAGTAGCACCCGCATTAGCAGCAAAAGGATTCCGGGTAATTGTACCTCATTTACGCGGCCATGGTACCACTACTTTTTTATCTGCCGATAGCATGCGTAATGGTCAACAAGCAGCCGTAGCCTTCGACATCCTTGCATTAATGGATGCGTTAAAAATCCACAAAGCCGTTATTGCCGGCTACGATTGGGGTACCCGCTCGGCTAACATCATGGCGGCTTTATGGCCAGAACGTGTGCAGGCTACAGTATGTGTAAATGGCTATCTCATCAACAACCGCGAAAAGAACAAGCAACCATTGCCACCGCAAGCTGAGTGGGCTTGGTGGTACCAGTTTTACTTCGCTACCGAAAGAGGTAGAGAAGGATTGGAACAAAACCGCGAAGCATTGGCCCGGTTAATTTGGCAATACAATTCGCCGAAATGGAATGCGAGCGATGAACTGTTTAATACTTACGCCACTTCATTCCATAACCCCGATTATACCGGTATCGTTATACATAACTACCGCTGGCGTTTAAGCTTGGTAGAAGGCGATACTAAGTATGATGCCATCGAAGCGCAACTGGCCACTGCACCAACTATTCACGTGCCTACTATTACCCTTGATGGCGACGCCGATGGCATTGCAAAGCCTACGAACGGCGAAAGTTACAAGCAAAAGTTTGTAGGAAAACACAAACACTATATCGTTCCAAACGCAGGTCATAACCTGCCTGCAGAAGCACCTGCTTTCTTTACGAATGCAGTGATCGAAGCATATCAATTCAGTATGTAATCAACTTATAAAATATCAATATCATGAACACTTTGAAAGTATTATACACAGGCGAAACTTATACAACAGGCGGTAGAGAAGGGCAAGCGAAAAGTAGTGACGAGCAATTAGATGTAAAACTCGGTATACCGGGTTCTGGTAAAGGTACCAATCCCGAGCAGTTATTTGCCGCCGGCTGGTCTGCCTGCTTCATTGGCGCCATGGGTATTGCCGCGCAAACATTGGGTACTAAATTGCCCGAAGGTACCGCTGTGCAAGCCGAGGTTGACTTGGTATTATCCGGCACCGATTTCGGCCTCCAAGCAAGGTTAAAAATAGCCTTACCAGGCATCGATGAAGCACTGGCGCAACAGGTGGTAGACAAAGCGCATAACACTTGCCCGTATTCAAAAGCCATCCGTAATAATATACCGGTTGACATTCAATTGGTGTAAAAGAACAATAATAATAGAAAAAGCAAAGGTCGGCTCGTTAAGCCGACCTTTGCTATGTTTGATAAGTTATCCTATGGATTACTTCGTTTACCTGTAAACCTTTTGTCGAATAAGTAACGGCAAACGGTTGAATATGTTAAAATAGCATCACCTCGTACATGCATCGTAGAAATAAGCTAAAAACCCTCCAATAACTACCTATATACATGGTATATATATCTAGAACATTGGGATAACATTAGACAACCATTGGAAGAACATTGGAAGAACATTAGAAGATATTATAAGTGATAGGGAGTGTGCTTATAAACACTTCAGCAGCAATTGATTAAAAAAATATGTTACGCTGCACGTACAAATCACTTAATAAGCGTACTTTATTGCTCAACTTTGCGACTATTTCTTCTTACTTGGTTTCAAAGGCAATGCCTTCACACCTTCAAACGTCATCTTCACTGGGATTATTTTACCCGCTGCATCGAAATGCATTTCGTCGATACAAGTAACCCGGTGATCCCTGCCGTTATCGCCTAATGGGCGACGGTGATACACGATGAAATATTTATCGCTTTTGGGTTCGTGTAGAACCGAGTGATGCCCTGCACTGGTAGCGATGGTGCTATCTTGTTGTAAAATCTTCGCTTCGCGTTTGAATGGGCCTAACGGAGAATCGGCAATAGCGTACGATACACTGTAGTTAGGGCCACCCCAGCCACCTTCCGACCACATGAAATAATATTTGCCGTTACGGTTGAACATAAACGGTCCTTCTGTATATTTCTCCGGTGTAATTTCTTTGTATAAAGTACCATCTTCAAAAGGCACAATACCGGTAAAATCATCTTTCAACTTTACCACGTTACAATGCTGCCAGCCGCCGTAATACATGTAGTAGGTACCATCTTTATCGCGGTATACGAATTGGTCGATCGGTTGTGCGCCGTTAATGATTTTATCGATCAATGGTTTACCTAAATAATCTTTAAATGGCCCACCAGGATGATCGGCAACCGCTACACCAATGCCGCCGAAATCTTTCTTATCGTCTTGAATATCGTTGGCAGAAAAGAAGAGGTAATACTTTTTATCTTTCTCAATAATAGCCGGTGCCCACATGGCATACTTGGCCCAATGTACGCGGTTAGTATCGAGAATACGCTCGTGCTTTGTCCATGTAATTAAATCTTTCGACGAAAATGCATCTAGTTTAATTTGGTCTTCATACAGCGCTGAATAAGTTGGGTAAATCCAATATTGATTGTTCAGCAAACTTACTTCGGGATCGGCATACCAACCCTTTAAAATAGGGTTGCCACTGGTAGGAGCAGGCGCTTTTTGCGCTTGTGCACCCATAGAGCCGACCAAAAATAAGGCGAGTAAACGTAGCTTCATATGTTGGTTGTTTGTTGGCTAAAGTAAAGTGAAAGATTCGGTATTTACAAGGAAAAATCGATTTAGCAAGGCATTGTACTTTTTTTATAGTGTTGAAATGCTTGATATTGTTGCGTTTGGAAGGAATTCGAACTTTTATTCTTAAAATTTTGGCCTTTTTATTGTTAGTTTCTCGAAGAAATGAGTAGTTTGGTACTATCGATCTTCTTTACACGCGTTATGAGCAAGATCCTATTTGGTAGTTAACGGCCTTATGCCACACCATCCTCCTTCGTACTACTCTTCTTGTATTAAATATTATTGTGCGAAATGCTGAAGCATTCTCGTATGGTTATTGATTTTTGACTTATTGAATCAACTAAGATGAAAAAAGTAACTTGGTTATTATCCTTATTGGCTATGAGCATGCAGTTGCAAGCGCAACGGCAACAAGCACCCGCGTACCCGTTGATCACCCATCATCCCTATTTTAGTGTTTGGTCGGTAACGGACGAATTGAATAAATCGGTGACCCGCCACTGGACAGGCGCTGAACAAGCCATTGTAGGGTATGTAAAGGTCGACTCCACCGTTTACCGCGTACTAGGTGATTTACCGGTACAATACAAACCCATTATCGCCACCAGTGAAGAAGTGCCTTTCAATTTTCAATACACAGAAACAAAACCTGCCGATAACTGGCTGGAACAAGGTTTTGATGCCACTGCATGGAGTGCTGCACCAGCCCCTTTTGGCGATGCTTCCACCAGTGCTAAAACACTGTGGAAAACCGCCGATTTATGGACACGCCGCACTTTCGATGCACCGCTTACGATTGAGGGTGATTTGATGTTAAAGATTTGTCATGATGATAACGCCGAAGTATACCTCAACGGCGTAAAGATATATGAATACAAAGGCTGGCTGATGCGGCCGAAATTTGTGCCCATCCCCAAAAGCGTTCAGCTCCAACCCAAAGGCAATGTACTCGCTGTGCATGTAGCTAACACGGCTGGAGGCGCATTTTTAGACGCCGGTATTTATATCGCTGCGAAAGCCAATGAAAGTCATGTAGTAGCTGCCCAACAAACAGGGGTTACACTCAGCGCTACCCAAACGAAGTACACCTTCAATTGTGGTAAAGTAGATGTAGAACTTAGTTTCAGGGCACCACTATTAATGAGTGATATTGATGTAATGGCCAGGCCCATTACATACGTGAATTTTAATGCGAAGTCGAACGACCAGCGGGCACATACCATTACTGCATTCCTTGGGGTAACATCCAACCTTGCTACCAATGTTAGCACGCAACCTGTGCAAGTGAGCGTACCACAAGTTGCCGGTTTCTCTGTGCTGAAAGTGGGCACCAAAGAACAGCCGGTATTACAAAAGAAAGGCGACGATCTACGGATCGACTGGGGATACCTCTATCTCGCATCTGCCACCTCTAAAACGGCCCCGGTACAACAAGCCAGCATGACTGCCGCAGATGTTATTCCATTACTCCGCGATAACAAGCAACCTGCGGGTATAAGCGAAGGCACCAACATTGTATTAGGTCAATGGGCGCAATTGAAAACCAATGGCGTAGCAGCCAGTAAAACATTTATGGTAGCCTACGATGAGGATTATGCTGTACAATATTTCGGTGACAACCTCCGCCCATGGTGGAAGCATAATGGTACTACCATGGAGGAATTGCTTGTAAAAGCGCATACTGATTACCCAGCATTAACGAAGAAATGCGATGCTTTTGATAAGGACATGTGGTATAATGCCGTAATGGCCGGCGGCAGTGAATATGCTCATTTGTGCGTATTGGGATATCGTCAATCAATTGCCGGCCATACGCTTGTAAAAGGACCGAAGAACGAGCTCCTTTTCCTCTCTAAAGAAAACTTCAGCAATGGTTGTATTAATACGGTGGATATTACTTACCCATCGTCGCCATTGTTTTTGTTATACAACCCATCCCTTTTGAAGGGTATGTTAAACGGGATTTTCCACTACAGCGAAAGCGGTAGGTTTACGAAGCCCTTTGCAGCCCATGATATTGGAACATATCCCATGGCTAATGGCCAAGTTTACGGCGAAGATATGCCGGTAGAAGAAACGGGTAATATGTTGATTTTAACGGCCGCCATTGCAAGAGTTGAAGGCAACGCGGCCTATGCGAAAGAACATTGGCCTATACTTTCCACTTGGGCTGAATATTTGATCAAAGAAGGCTTCGATCCTGCTAATCAATTATGTACCGACGATTTCGCCGGTCACCTCGCTCGTAATGCCAATCTTTCTATTAAAGCCATAATAGGTTTAGGTGCTTATGCCCAGTTAGCGAAGCAATTGGGATATACCGACGTAGCAGCGAAGTACCTAACCAGCGCCCAAGAAATGGCCCGTAAATGGGAGCAATTAGCGAATGAGGGAGATCATTATGGCTTGGTGTTTGAGTCGAAAGACACTTGGAGCCAGAAGTACAACCTTGTGTGGGACCGCTTATTGGGATTGGATCTCTTTTCGCCGAGCGTAGCGAAGAAAGAAATCGCGTATTACTTGAAAAAGCAAGAAGCATTTGGGTTACCATTGGATAGCCGGAAAACGTATACCAAATCCGACTGGATATTATGGACTGCTACTTTAACCCAAAATAGCGCCGATTTCCGGGCCTTGATGTTGCCCTTGTACAAATATGCTACCAGCACCACCAGCCGTGTACCCATCAGCGATTGGCACGAAACCACGAACGGCAAACAAGTTGGTTTCCAAGCAAGAAGTGTAGTAGGCGGATATTTCATGCAAATGTTGGCTAAGCACTTACAAGCCACGCAATACACAAGCGGTAGATAATATGTCAAGATAAAATAATAGATTTAGGGCCTCGAAAACAACCAATTATTATGAAACAAGCGGTATTATTAACCTTAGCAGCTGCACTGCCTTTGATTGCCAGTGCACAAGAAAAACCGTACACGGTTACCGGCAAAATCGGTAAAGCCAACGCGAAAGTGTACTTGGATATTAGAAAGAAAAGTGGCAACACGGTAGATTCTGCCGTTGTGAAAGATGGCGTTTTTACTTTCAAAGGTAATGTTGAAGGCCCTACTTTAGTAGTATTATCTATGGATCATGCAGGTACCGGTAAACCACAAGGACCCAGCGATGCACGTAGAATTTACTTAGAACCAGGTAACATCAAAATCGTAGGTAAAGATTCAGTAAAAACAGCTGACATCGTTTCACCTATCAATACCGAGTTCGCAAAGTATAAAGCAACTTTCGCTGCACAGACAGCCGGTATCGATCAAATCAATGCCGACTATATGGCAGCGCCAGACGATAAAAAGAAAGATGAAGCCTTCCAAAATTCTTTAGGCGAACGTTACGAAAAGATCGCGAAAGAGAAAGAAGCGATTCAAAATACATACATCGATCAAAACCCGAACTCTTACTTTAGCTTAGTAGCATTGCAAGAGATTTCTAGCGGCGATTTCAATGTAGCTACAATCGAACCTCGCTTCAACAAGTTGTCGGACAAATTGAAAACTTCTACTGCAGGTAAAAACTTCAAAGAAGTCATCGAGAAAGAAAAAGCAGTAGCAATGGGTGCTGTTGCGCCTAACTTCACGCAGAACGATGTGAACGACAAACCTGTTAGCTTAACAGATTTCCGTGGTAAATATGTATTGATCGATTTCTGGGCTTCTTGGTGCGGTCCTTGCCGTAGAGAAAACCCGAACGTGGTAAAAGCTTTCAATGCTTATAAAGACAAAAACTTTACTATTCTCGGTGTTTCCCTCGATCAACCAAATGCAAAAGACAAATGGTTAGCAGCTATCGAGAAAGACAATTTAACTTGGACACAAGTGTCTGACTTAAAATTCTGGAACAATGCTGCAGCTGAATTGTACAATGTAAAAGGTATTCCTGCTAACTTCTTACTCGACCCAAGTGGTAAAATCGTAGGTAAGAATTTACGTGGTGAAGATTTAGAAAAGAAATTAGCTGAATTGTTACACTAATTCTTGCTAAAGAAACTATAAAAAAGCCTTGCAATCTATGTTGCAAGGCTTTTCCTTTTATGATACTTTCCCACGGAAATCCAGCGGTGTTAGCTTCATTTTACGTTTAAACAGTTTATTGAAGGAATACGGATGTTCCAACACTATTTCATAATCAATCTACTGCGCGGGATGGTGTAGCCCCAAAGAAGGCTTTTTGCAACTCGTTGATAAATAAGCAGGTTAATACAGTTGTTATATGCACAAGTTTATTTATTTTACCCTTGCCGAAAACCGGAAACCTACAGGCTCGTTTTCTCGTAAATAGATTTCCGAGTATGGAAATTGATCGTTAATTTTAAATGAGTCAACATTTTTAACCTATAGCGCTAGCCTAATACCGCGGCCAAGAACCGATTTAATGGGATTTGGATGACCATATCCGCGGGCGCGTTAAAGTACTATGATGAACAAAAATCCAGTTCCACATAACGAAAAAGAACGGGTAAAAGCCCTCCGAAGCTACAAACTGTTGGATTCAGAGAACGAGGAAGCATTTGACAATATCGTGCAAATTGCTTCCGCGGTGTGTAAAGTGCCTATCTCACTGATTACACTCATCGATGAAAACCGCCAATGGATCAAGGCCAAGATCGGGATGGATATTGTTGAAACGGCAAGAGAAGATTCCTTTTGTCAATACACCATTCTTCATAACGAACTCCTCGAGATTCAAGATGCCACAAAAGATGATCGCCTCAACAAAATGGAAGCCGTTACCGGCGACGACCATATTAGATTCTACGCCGGCTATCCGTTAGTAGACCCGAAAGGTTACGCTATTGGCTCGCTTTGCGTGATCGATAAAGAACCTCATCAACTCAACGACGAACAACGAAGAATCCTTAAACTGCTCGCAGGCCAAGTGGTGGCGCTCGTGCTTATGCGGAAAGAAAATGAAACCTTTCGTAACTACCAACAACTGTTTGAACTCTCTAATGCTATTATTGTAGTACTAGGTTTCGATGGATATTTTAAAGAAATTAACCCTGCTTTTTGTCGCCTATTAGGCTGGAGCAAGGAAGAATTACTCGCCAAACATATTGTCGATTTCGTACATCCCGATGATCGGGATAGCGTGATCGAGAAAATGCAACAGCTAGGCGATAGTCAACCCACTTCCAATATAGAACGTAGGTACTTGAAGAAGTCGGGAGAATACGCGTATATCAAATGGGATACTACACCAGATATAGCAGGTGAACTGATTTATGGGATCGGCCGCGACGTAACCGCCGAGAAGCATGCACAAGAGTTAGTTCGCATAACGAACGATAAACTCCGTGCTTTCTTCGAGCATTCACAAGGGTTAATGTGTACCCACGATCTACAAGGTAATTTCATTTCCGTGAACCAAGCCGGGGCTTCCTTGCTAGGATATACGGTTGAAGAGGTGCTTGGGAAAAGTCTTTTTGATATTGTACCCGCCACGCAACATACCGGCTTACGTGCTTACTTACACGAAATGCTAACCGTGGGTAAGTCGCAAGGCCAGATGACCACCGTGCATAAAAACGGTTCTCGCCTTGTTTGGCTTTACAACAACATTGTAGAGCAAGGCATCAACGATGAACCATATGTAATCGCCAACGCAATTGATATCTCCGAACGTCACAAGTTGGAAAAGGACTTGGAACGTACCCGGGAAATGTTGGAACTAACCAATCACATGGCACGTATTGGTGGCTGGATGATTGATATGGCCAAGGATGTGGTATACTGGACAACCGTTACTTCTGAAATCCACGAAGTACCGCCCATGTTCGTTCCCACCTTATCCAACGCCATCAACTTCTTCAAGAAAGGTGAAAGCTACCAGCAAATTACCCGCGCTATTAACCAAGCCCGTAACCATGGTAAATCGTGGGACTTGGAATTACAACTTATTACAGCAAAAGGACGAGAAATTTGGGTGCGTACACAAGGTCATGCCGATATGGAAAACGGCACGGCCCGCCGCATGTACGGTACCTTCCAAGATATAGATCATCGTAAGAAAACGGAATTAGAAGCAGAACGCTCCCGTAAGCTCTTGCGAGAAGTATTAGCTGCCGCTTCTGAAGTAAGCATCATTGCTACTGATTTAGAAGGCCGTATTACCGTGTTCAACTCCGGGGCAGAACGCCTGTTAGGTTACCAAGCCGCGGAACTACTCGGAAAACAGTTCATCCCGGAACTCCACGACGCACAAGAAGTGGAAGAGAAAAAACTAGCCCTGTTAAAAGAATACAACATTACGTTGAACGAGTTCGAAGCCATGACCTATATCCCGAACCAAAAAGGCTCGGAGCAAGGGGAGTGGACCTTCATCACGAAGCACCGTGAACGTAAAACGGTATCCCTTGTTATTACACCCATCCGCGATGTAGACAATAACCAAATTGGTTACCTTGGCATTGCTACCGATATCAGCGAACGCAAAAAAGCAGAACAAGACTTCCTCCGTGAACGCGCCCGTTTGCTTTCTTTCGTAGAGCACGCCCCGGCCGCTGTAGCCATGTTCGATAAAAAACTTTGTTATATCGCTGCCAGCAAACGCTGGATGGAAGAGTACCATTTAAGTGGTAACATTATTGGCGAATCGCACTACGATGTTTTCCCCAATATCTCGGATGAATGGAAGGATATTCACCAGCAAGTACTGAAAGGAGTTGTGATGAAACGGGATGAAGAAGTGTGGCGCCCTGCCGGTTGGAAACATAACCAATACCTCCGCTGGGAAGTACGCCCATGGTTCTTACTCGACAACACGATTGGTGGTATTATGATGTTCACCCAGGATATTACTGAATCTGTTATACAACGCGAGGAACTAAAACATGCCAAGCAAATTGCCGAGCAAGTAAGCGTTGCCAAGTCGGAATTCTTAGCCAATATGAGCCACGAGATCCGTACACCGTTGAATGGCGTGATTGGGTTTACCGACTTGGTATTGAAAACGAAACTCACCGAAACGCAACAACAATATCTTACCATTGTGAACCAATCGGGGAATGTATTGCTGAGCATCATCAACGATATCTTGGATTTGTCGAAAATTGAAGCCGGCAAATTTGAACTGGACGAAGAACGTTGCGACTTATTTGAAATGGGTAGCCAGGCAGCAGATATCATTGCTTACCAAGCCCAGAAGAAAGGGGTGGAGATACTACTGAACATCGCCACCGACCTCCCTCGTTTTATATATATAGACGCGCTCCGCTTGAAACAGGTACTCGTAAACCTCTTAGGCAATGCAAGCAAGTTTACGGAAAGGGGCGAGATTGAATTGAAGATTGAAGCCTTATCGGATTTAGTTGAGGGGGAAATTGCATTAAGATTTGAAGTACGCGATACAGGTATTGGCATCAAACCTGAGAAACAGGCGAAAATCTTTGAAGCCTTCTCACAGGAAGACGCTAGTACTACGAAGAAGTACGGTGGTACAGGCATTGGGTTAACAATTTCCAACAAGATTTTAGCCCTCATGGGAAGTAAATTACAACTACTGAGTACCCCGGGGGTTGGAAGTACGTTCTATTTCGACGTAACTTGCAAGGCCGAAACCGGCGACGCGGAAGCGTGGACGCCGATAGAGGAGATAAAGCATGTATTGATTGTTGACGATAATCTACACAATAGGGAGATTCTGAAACAAATGCTATTGTTGAAAGGTATTCAATCTACAACCGTCAGCAATGGTTTAGAAGCTATTCAGCAATTGGCCAGCGGAACGGAATTTGATTTGTTGATGGTAGATTACCATATGCCGTATATGGATGGGTTGGAAACAATTCGTAAAGTACGGGAGAACTTCTTCGATCATGGGCTAGAAAAGCCTATCATCCTGTTACATAGTTCTTCCGACGACGAAACCATTATCAGCGGTTGCGAAACCTTGCACGTACGTCATCGCTTGGTGAAGCCGATTAAAATGTGGGAGTTGTACCAAACCTTGCAACGACTGTATAAGCCGATCGAAGAAGGCTTGCAACAGAACGCGATGCAAGATGTATTGGGTGGTGATTTAAGGGCGCAAATAATGGTGGTAGAGGATAATGCAGTGAATATGTTGCTGACTAAAACCATCCTCAAAAAATTTGCACCGAATGTGGATCTTATTGAAGTAACAAACGGGATAGATGCTGTGAAGCTTACTTTCCAACAGCGGCCGGATTTGATCTTGATGGATGTACAAATCCCTGAAATGAATGGATACGAAGCCACGCAGAAGATCCGCGAATGGGAACAACATAATAACTATCCACATATCCCCATCATCGCCCTCACGGCCGGTAACATTAAAGGAGAAAGAGAAAAGTGCCTCGCAGCGGGGATGGATGATTTCCTTTCTAAACCCGTAGTGGAAGAATCGATTATAGCCGTTTTGAAAAAATGGTTGAATGCTTCCATTATACAAGAAATTAAACCTATGCCTATTGAAAATCCTAGTGAGCACTTCAACATGGATGTGCTAACCATGTATCTCGGGGAAGATAACATCAGCCCTGAAATACTTGAACTCAGTGTAAATGAAATCACCAAATCCCTCCAAACACTCGAAGAGTCGATTGAAACGAAAAACTTAGAAGGTGTGAAGCGGATGGGGCATAAACTATTCGGCACCACCTCTATGGTGGGAATGAAAACCATGGCAGGGCTAGCCCGCGAGTTCGATACACTCGAAGCTTTCGATACAGCACACGTCATGCGCCTGTGGGCCGATACACAAGCGGCTTCTTCTATCGCGCTTAGTATGGTAGAGGAGCAGATCAAGAAATTGTCAATATAATTTTTAAATATAGGAGTGGGAAAGTCGTTGCTAACAAAGCCGAATCAATGGATCCCGGCATTTAACAGGTTTTTATTATTCTCGATCGGGTTTTTATCCTTGATTATTCTTTTGCATTGGATCGACCTGTTAAGCATTCAATGGAGCGGAAAAGCTAAAATAGATTGGGTACAAGTGCTACCGGTTGCACTCTGGGAGGATATACTTACCTTCTTTAGTATTACCCGTTGGATAGTATTACCCTTTGTATTATTGTACTTATTAGTAAACCGCGTAGTAGCGGATATATTGTTTATCCTCACTATTGCGATATATGCTATTGCCGCCTTCGTACTCGATATTTACTTCCATCAAACCACGGTGCCGCTGGGTGCCGATTTATATGGGTATTCTTCCAAAGAAATCGAACAAACAGTAGGGGCCGCTGCAGGTGGTTTTTCTAAAGCGACCGTTTTCCAAGGTATTGCCGTGTTCCTAGTTACAGTGGGTATGTTGGTGCTGTTGTATAGAAAGAAGATCGGTGGCGATAGGCGAGGGTTTTGGTTTGGATTGATTTGTAGCTTTATGCTACTTGTATCTTTCGTTCAACCCTTAACACATTCCTTCTTGGGTTCTGAATTCGAGTCGAATGTAGCCTTAAATAAAGCAGGCTTCTTCATCGCTAAAACCCAAAATTACTTTTTCCCAGCACCACCAGATAATAGCCTGTTGGCCGGTGAAGGAGATAATGGCGACGACCGAGATTTTGTAGATCCTAAACAATATCCTTTTTTACATACCAATACAGGCGAAGAAAATGTACTTACTACTTTTATGCCTGCACAGGGGCAACCTTTACCCAACGTGGTGATTATTGTCATAGAAGGTTTAGGCCGTGCTTTCTCCGGTAAGGATGCTTACTTGGGTAGTTTCACCCCGTTTATCGACTCCCTCGGGGAAAAGAGTTTGTATTGGGAAAACTTCTTGAGCGGTGGCGGTAGAACGTTTGCCATGTTGCCTACGATTACCGGTTCATTACCTTTTGCAAAAAATGGTTTCAACGAAATGGCGCCTAATTTCCCGAAAGCGATTAGCTTATGGAGCTTGGCGAAGTTCAATGGTTACCAAACAAGGTTCTTATATGCTGGCGACGCCGATTTCGACCAGATGGATGCCTATGCAAGAAGCCAAGGAATTAGTGAAATCATCGATAAATCCAAATTCGGCCAAGGCTACGAAATGTTGCCGGCTAATAGTGGTGGCTTTACTTGGGGGTATTCCGATAAATCGTTGTTCCAAAAATACTTGGATGCAACACCAACCACCGGGGCGCCGCGCATAGATGTGATGCTAACTGTATCTACACACTCGCCGTTTAAAATCCCCCACCAAGCTTACTACGATAAACTAACAGCGGATAAGTTCGCTGCATTGGGTTTAAAAGGCGACGAATTAGCTGCTCACCAAGAGTATAAAAACGTGTATGCTTCCGTGTTATACATGGATGATGCCGTTCGCTATTTCTTCCAAGAATATGCGAAACGACCAGATTACAACAACACGATTTTCCTCATCACGGGCGACCACCGTTTACCCGAAATCCCGATGCGCTCGAAAATCGATCGTTACCATACTTTACTCGTAATGCACTCTCCGTTATTGCAACGTACAGCAAAGTTCAGTTCAATATCTAGTCATTTCGATATTACACCCAGTTTAACCAGCTATTTAAAGAGCCATGGTAATTTCCAAGCACCGAACCTCAGCACGTGGATCGGTACAGGTTTAGACACTACCCGCGAGTTCAGTAACAGGCATCAATACCCTTTGATGCAAACGAAGAACGACTTGGTTGATTTTATATCAGGTACTTGGATGCTGAACCAGGACCAAGTATACCGCGTTTTACCTAACATGGATTTAGAACGCATGGACGACCAAGAAAAACTACACCGCCTCCAAAGTAGCTTCCAGGAGTTCTTGCGTAAAAACAAGTTGTTCTATGCTGCCAAAACATTAGTGCCCGACTCGCTCGTGAATAAATATACAAAGTAGAGCTTCCGGCTAACCACATAATACCCCGTGTAGGTCGAAATACAGGCCTGCATGGGGTATTTTCTTGCCAATAAGATAGCATGGAACAATACAGTCTGCACAAGTCGCAAAGCTACCTTGAAGC
This sequence comes from Chitinophaga skermanii, assembly GCF_003259335.1. Classification (GTDB taxonomy): domain Bacteria; phylum Bacteroidota; class Bacteroidia; order Chitinophagales; family Chitinophagaceae; genus Chitinophaga; species Chitinophaga skermanii. The sequence continues at coordinate 57,650 of NZ_QLLL01000015.1, read as the reverse complement.
TTGTTTTTTATACAAAAGCCTTTGACTTGCCTTATACTTCCCTTTAAAAGACTTTGACTAGACTTGGCTGAGGGGCCAATTGAAAAGAAGTGATGGTATGGGGTAGTTACCCTTTTGTTGTGTAGAGTTGCCTATGTGGGTGTAATTGCTTATTGTAACCTTCATATAGGGGCAAAAAAAAAGCACCCAAAAAAATTTGAGCGCTACTAATTTTTGTTAACCCCTACAATTCGGAGAAAAACCGAACTTGTAGACCACCAAGATAATACCTTTATTTATATTTTAAAACCTTTTTTGTAAGAAAATTGAAAAATTTATTTGGTTACCGTACGTACTTGGTTGATACTCTTCATAATAGTACGTAATACCGGCACCTAAAATAATTTGTTTCCAGATGGTATGACGGTATTCAGCCATGGCTTTATAGGTCATAAGGTTTGTATTGATGTGGTAGTTGATGTTATTTCGTTGGTCGTCGGGTGAAATACCGGTACCAATTCCCAAGGCTATAAAATCATCGGCACCCGCTGTATAGTAACGGGATGTTAACTGGAAGGATTTTGATAAGTTGCCTTCACCCGGCGTTAAAAACGTACGGAAGTTGAACCAGAAGCTTTTATAATATTTACCGATCGACGCTGTATACACCCAAGTTGGATCAGAGAAATACAAGTAGCGGAAACCTACTTCACCTTCGAAGCTCTTTGGCAAATTTGCATACAAAGAGAAACCTGCCCTGTACTGGGGGAAGATATCCGAATTGCTATAACCAACACTTGTATACGCATAGAACGTATTGCTAATTCTCGGGTATGCATCAATCTCACCTTGCCATCCACCTTCACCGAATTTATTCGCATAGTTTACACGGCCGGTTACAGAACCATATTTAGTTTGGCGTGAATAAGCGATGGTACCTAAGTGCCAAGGTTGATCGAATCGTTTGTCGAAATAGGTGTAATCGTAGCCTATTTCAAGCTTGTTTTTTCGTACTTGGTCTTTAATATTGATTAACACGGCGCGTGCTTGTGCATTCTTAGGATTGATCTCTAAGATTTGATTCGCTACGAGGGCCGCGTCTTGTAATCTTTTTAAGTTGAGCAAGGCTTTCGCTTTGCGGAGTAAAAGCTCCTCGGATTTGGGATTGTATTGTAAACCTGTTTCCGCGTAGCGTAATGCTTCAGCCGGGCGATCGTTCCAATATTCCAAATCGGCTATGCCTACATACGCATCCTCGTACTCGGGATGAGCTTTGATAACATATTGAAAAGCCGCGCGGGCAGAATCCAACTGGTCACTCCAAGTGTAAACCCGGCCTAAAAACACGCGGATGTCGCTATAATCCGGGCTTTGGGCTAAGGCTTGTTTGCTGAGGGCAATTGCGGCAGGATAATCTTTGCGGTCGAAGGCCGCTTTGCGGGCATCTTGAAATAACTCATCCGAGCCACGGTTGTCTTGTGCGCGAACTTGTAACGCAACGAAACAAAAGCAAATAAAAAGCAGTCTTTTGGCGTATTGTGTTTCAATGATAGGACTCATAACTACAGTCTACGGTGTATTTTTTGTGTCGGTTCAAAGTACAATGATACTACATAATATAGAATGTGTGGCAATAATTGCCCTAACATTCTTCCTCAAAACCATGGTATTCTTAGAATTATAAACGAAATTTGTATTTCGTTTGATTTATAACCTGCATTGTTTTTACAGGAAAATGTTTAAATTGAATGTAACTTAATGCAAGTAGTGTACCACGAAACCGCAATACACCTAAAGTACATATGAAAATTTTGATTGCCGAAGACGATAACCTAGTTCGTAAGACCATTGAGATCAAACTATCCAAAGACGGCCACGAGATCATTTCGCTCGCCGAAGGAAAAGCAGCTATTGAAAACATTAATACCATGCTGCCCGATATGGTCATTACAGACATCATGCTACCTGGGGCTTCTGGCTTGGAAATTGTGAGTACAGTGAAGAACATCACTTCGAAAGATATTAAAGTGATTGTACTGTCTACAATGGGACAAGAGAACATTGTAGAGGAAGCCTTTAAACTAGGGGCCGACGAATACATCACGAAGCCTTTTAGCTTAACGGAACTTTCTATCCGTGTGAAAAAATTAATGAGCAGAGTTTAATCAAAATAACCACGCAGGAATCCTTTGAATAACCAGCAATATATCGATCCGGAAGCGCTTATCATTTTCATTTATATCTTCGGCGGCCTGATGGTGTGTATGATTTTACTCACTTTCATTTTCCTTCGTGCCCGGAAGAAAAAATGGATGATCAAAAAACAACTCGACGAGATTTTTGATAACTGGCTTGGGGAATGGATTTTGGAAGATCTGAATGAAGATACCCAATTGTCGATCCCGCCTACCTTAGTCGATACCCCCGGCAATGCTTATAGCAGGCAATATGCTGTTGACCAACTCATTAATACCAAAAAGAACTTAATCGGCATCGCTGGTCAGAATACCGTATGGCTGTATGAAAAATTGGGACTGAAGAAGATTTCTTTAGACAACTTCCACAGTCGTCAATGGTTCCTCAAAGCCAAAGGCATTTATGAATTGTATATGATGGAACAAAAGGACATGCAAGACGAATTGTTCCCGTATACCAACAGCAGCAACGAGTATGTACGTACCGAAGCACAAACGGCGATATTAGCATTCGAAGGATTTGAAGGCCTACGTTTCTTCAACACGCTCACACACCCTATCACCAACTGGCAACAGATTAAACTGATGGAGCAATTACGGCCCCTCGATCCACCAGGTATTTTCGAAGACATGCCCAATTGGCTGCAATCGAGCAACCCGATGGTTGTACAGTTTGCCTTGAAACTAGCCGGCGAATACCAGCAATTCCAAGTACTCGATTGCGTATATAAATGCCTCGGTAGCGAACATCCAGCTATCCGGGAACAAGCCATTATTGCACTCGTACGTATGGGCGACGAAACCTCTGCTTCGGCTATCATTGAAAGATATAACAACGAAACCAAGAATAATAAGCAAACCATCTTACGCAGCTTATACCATGTTGCATCTACCAACGAATTACCATTCTTATTAGAGGTGTATGAAACCGGGGATGGCGATACGAAGTTGTTAGCTGCCCGTGCCATTGCCCATATAGGGCCGGCAGGGATGGAACGCTTAGCCGCTAAAGGCCAGGAACAACCGGAACCTTACGAACAAATTTATCTACATATCAAAAGTGAAATAGCCCGATGAGTATCGCCGAGTTTTTCATCTACTTATTCGCGTTCGGGATATTCTTGTATTCCGTTACGCTTGTATCTTTTTATATCTTAATCGGTTTTAACTCGATCGGGGCTACGCGCAAGTACTTGCACAAGAACGATTTTACAGACTACCGCATCCTCGCTGCTTCACCACATGCGCCCACGGTAAGCATACTGGCTCCTGCTTATAACGAAGGCGCCACGATTGTAGATAACGTTCGCTCCTTATTATCATTATACTACAATAGGCTTGAACTGGTAGTGATTAACGACGGGTCCAAGGACGACTCCTTGCAACGCCTCATCGATGCATACGAATTAGAGAAAGTTGACTTTTATGTGAACAGCCGTATTCCTACTAAAGAAGTACGCGGTGTTTATAAAACAAAACACCCAGCCTATAACAAACTGGTGGTGGTCGACAAAGAAAATGGCGGTAAAGCCGATGCCCTCAACGTAGGTATCAACATTGCTAGCAACGATTACATTATTTGTATCGATGCAGATTGCATCCTCGAACAAGACGCCATCCTTAAAATGGTGAAGCCCTTCATGGAGGAACAAGACGCGAAAGTGATTGCCTCCGGCGGTGTAATCAGAATTGCCAACTCCTGCGAGGTAACCGATGGCCGTATTACCAAGGTGCAACTGCCCGAAAACTACTGGGCATGTATGCAGGCCTTGGAATATATTCGTGCCTTCCTTTTAGGTAGGATGGCCTGGGCCCGCCTCGACGGTTTATTATTAATTTCAGGCGCCTTTGGTGCATTTGATAAAGAAATTGCTATTCAATGTGGCGGATATAACGTGCACACGGTAGGCGAGGATATGGAATTAGTGGTACGTATGCGTAGGTATATGTGCGAACTGGGTGTGCCCTATAAAGTAACCTATATTCCCGATCCGCTGTGTTGGACGGAAGCGCCCGATTCTGCTAAAATTCTTATGCGTCAACGTAACCGTTGGACACGTGGTACCATAGAAACCTTGCGTTTACATAAAACCATGTTCCTCAACCCCCGTTACGATTTACTGGGCGTGGTAAGTTACCCGTACTGGTTCTTCTTTGAAATGATGGCGCCTTTGGTGGAATTCATAGGTTTGGTGGTATTCTTTATCATGGTGTTTATGGGGATGATTAACTGGCATATGTTTATCATATTCCTCGTGTTCATTATTCTTTTTGGGTACGTGAATTCGATCTTCGCGATTTACATGGAAGTAACTTCTTATAACCAATATAATAAAAGAAAAGAAATACGCCGCTTAGTGCTGGCTGCCTTATCAGAACCTTTCTTGTTCCACCCATTCGTAGTATGGTCGGCCATTAGGGGGTATATCGATTATTTTAGAAAATCGAAGAATTGGGGTGAAATGACCAGGAAAGGATTTTCTAAGCGCCCGGAAACAAAGCCGGCGGAGTAAAAAATTGCTTAATTTACCAAGGAATCGAATTGTTGCGTATTACCCATGTCGCTAGATGTTTTCTCCCTTTTAGTATTACTTGGTGCCGTGCAAGGGCTCGCGTTGAGTTTGTATTTGTTTTTTAGCAAGCCAACCAACCGTTTGCAGCAATATAGCTTAGCGGGCATGATGCTGATTTTATCGTACAACGGTTTTGAAACAGTGAACTGGAGTGCGCATATCAATTCAAACCTCTTCTATTGGTTTACATTTGTAAGCATCTTTGGGATTGGGCCCTGTTTCTATTTATACATCTTGTCTTTCTCTGAACCACAGCCATCGAAGCAGTTACGCTGGTTATTTTTTCCTGTAGGATTGAACTTTATGCTTCGGCTTGCGCTGATTGCTTACTTGTTTTACTTCGTGAAGGTGAATGCGAACGGCGTTCATCCTTTGGTGCTGGATGATTGGTATTCAATTATTGCCGAACCATTATCGGTTGTATATTTCATTGTATTCGTGTGGTTGAGTCGCCGAGCTTTATTACGGTATTACGAAAGTCGTGCAGGTATTCTTCCTGAAATTTTTACCACTACTTACAAATGGCTACGAGCCTTGTGGGTATGCATGCTTATACTGGGTATCATTTGGCCGGTGACCATCATTGCTCCGTACACCTGGAAGATACCGGCAGCTACGCAATATTATTTAGCAGAGATTTTATTAGTCTTTTTCATTTATTACGTTGCTTTTGCGGGTTTCCAGCGAACGAAAGTGATTGTTGTTAAAGAACAAAAGCAAGCTTCCCAAGCACTCGAACAAGTTTCGGCAGTAGATATCGAAAAATGCAAGGCGGCGATACTTCGTGCCATGCAACACGAAAAGCTATACCGCTCACCCGAACTGGATCTTAGCACCTTAAGCGAAGCCATACAATTTCCACCCAAAACAGTGTCGGCCGTTATTAACCAGGCCATGCAAAAAGGGTTTAATGAATTGATTAACGAGTACCGCGTTGCCGATATGCAAAGCATGTTAATCGACCCCCAAATGCAACATCTTACTATTGCATCTATGGGTTACGAATGTGGTTTTAATTCCCAAGCAACTTTCCAAAGGGCCTTTAAACAAATTGTAGGCTGTACGCCGAAGCAATACATAGAAAAAGAGAGGTTGAAAGCAGGAAAAGAGTAGTCAATTCGTGAATTGAATAGCTACTATAGCGCGTTTTCACGTGGTTTGTAGAAAAACAACACCAGATGAAAACATGGCTAACCAGCTTCTTTTTTTGCATCCCGTTCCTCGCTTTTGCACAAGTATCTACTGATGGTACCGGGGTATTCCTGCTGAGTACCGACAGCTCCCGCAAAATTATCATCCGTAAAGAAGGAGAAAAACTTGTGGCCGACTTACCCGTTTTTGTGCGCACTTTCCGCGACCTTGTGCCTACGAAAGATGGGAAGTATGAACTAAAAGACCTCGGCGCAAAAGTGATCATAGAACCGGGTAGAACATCCTCCGGTGACATTCGCCAATGGATTGTTACCGACCCAGGTGGTAAAGGCATTTGGCAATATAAAGCACCTGCACCTCCATTACGCCGCGAAGGCCGCCTATCGAAAGGCTTTGGAAGAATAGACTCGCTTCGAGGCGAACTTACGCCCATGCGTACTTGCTACGATGTAACCTACTACGATATAGATATTACTTTGCAACCCAAGCAACGCTTCGTGCACGGTAGTAACGATATTCATTTTAAAACTGTAGCAGCTTTCAAACGCATGCAGGTCGATTTGTACAACGAAATGAATATTTATGCCATCACATTCGAAGGGAAGCACCTGCCATATACCCGGGCGTTCGATGCCGTGTTTGTAGACATGCCAAGAGAATTACAAGTTGGCGAGCAAGCAGTATTGCATATTCAATTTGGGGGCCAGCCACAAGTACCCAACTTAGCCGAGCCTATGAATGGGGGCGTGTTGTGGTATTTCGATCAAAACCAAGCGTCGTGGTCGCAAGCTATTTGCCAGGGTTCTGGTGCCAGCACTTGGTTACCCAATAAAGACCATTTAAGTGATGAACCCGATTCTGTGCAAATCAAAATCACAGCACCTCGTAATTTGCAAACTATTTCAAATGGTCGGATGGTGGCACAACACCTGGTTGATAGTACCCTGCAACAAACAACTTGGCGGGTAACCTATCCCATCAATAATTACAACATTACCTTTAACCTAGGCGATTATGCTCACCAACGCGATTACTTCGTACAAGGGGAAGATAGCTTGTCGATCGACTTTTACTATTTGAAATCCCACGAAGCACTTGCGCCTATTACCTTCAACCGTATCAAGCCTATGTTGGCCCGCTACACGGAATGGTTTGGGCCATATCCATTCCCCCGCGATGGATTTAAATTGATAGAGTCGCCCCACGCTATGGAGCATCAAAGCGCGGTAAGCATTGAAAGTTTGAAAACGGGTGATTCGTCGAACCTCCGCAATTTAGTGTGGCACGAGGTGGCACATGAATGGTGGGGGAACAATATTAGTATCCGCGATATGGCCGACTTCTGGGTACACGAGGCCTTTGCTTCTTATGCCGAAGTGTTGAGTATGCAAGCTGAACTAGGCACCGAAGCCATGTTGCAATATTGTAGAAAAGAAAAACCCCGGAACAAACAACCCATCCGTGGCCTATATAACGTGAATCATATTCACGACGATATCAACGACCTCTACGTCAAAGGCGCCCTTATACTCCACACGTTCCGCAGCACTTTACAAAACGATACACAATTTTTTGCTCTCCTCCGCCACTTACAGCAACAATTCGCGTATCAAACTATTACCGGCGATATGCTAATCCAAGCCATCAACGCATACGTGAAAAAGGATTATACCCAGTTTTTCGAACAATATATTGGGTATACCCGCGTGCCTACTTTAGTATACAACATCAAAAACGGGGTATTGTCGTTCAAATGGGAAGTGGATGTACCATCGTACGATTATCCCGTTGATGTTGTGGCCCAGGGTAAAAAGGTACGCCTACATCCTACGAAAGAATGGCAAAGCATCGAGATGCCGGGCGTTAAAGCCAAGCACTTGAAAGTAGATACCGATTGGTTTTATGTGCAGGGGAGAATAGAATAGGAGGTCGACTTTTGTAGTGAAGGCAGCCGCAGTTGCGTCGCACGTTTTAGGGGGCAAAGTACTATTGGGCCGAAGCTTAATAATACCACCCACCCAGCATGGTGCGACGCCACTGTTGTTGATGCAAGTGTGAGCGATGATAAACCCCTACCGCAAAAATCCCAATCGTTTACATGCTTCCATGGTGATGCTTTTACGGCAATTACTAAAGCCTGCTGAACCTTGGGCTAGTGGGCGTGTTACCCGCGTAGCAAAACAGTACGTTTGCTGGCCGCTGGTGATATAACCTACCCACCAGCCAATGTTTTGGCCGTCTACACGTGTCCAACCGGTTTTAGAGCGGGTTGTGAATTGTTCGTTTTGTTCCGAGATCATCACTTCTTTTAGTAGGGTGATGTACTTTTTTTGGAAAGGCAACGCTTGCTCGCGGTATACTTTGGTTATGAATTCGACCTGGTTTTTAGGGCTGATCCCAAAGGCGCCAAAATTCCAGAAATCGTCGCCCTGCTCGGTTAGGTTATTGTTCCCATATCCTGCAGCTTGCAAATAGTGTATGTATTTTTTTCTGCCTACCTTTTTCGCTAATTCAATAAACACCCAACCGGCCGAAACTTGGAAGGCTTCGCGAATTGTCATGTTTTTATAGATATCGGGGCGGTAACCGTACTTCACCGTGTCGGTGCTGCCTACCCAAGGCATCACATCATCCAAATTGTTGATCACACCGGTTTCTAAAGCAATGAGGAGGTTGATGATTTTGAAAGTTGATGCGGGTTGCGTGGTACGTATGGCATCGAGCGAATCGCTCATATACCAAGTGTTGTTTTGCACATTGTAAATGGTAACGCTGCCTTCTACATGGGCAGCTGCCAGTAAATCTTTTACCTGGAAGGATTGAGCATGGGCAGCCAGCGTAGTCAATAAGCAAATGGAGAAAAAGAATGGTTTCATGGTGTTTAAAAATAGTACATCTTACGCGCTGTTTTACAAAGAAATACTTGCATGATAACATAAAAAATAGCCCCACCTTTTGGTAGGGCCGGCATACAAAATTATCATGAGGAAAAACGTTCAGCTGTTGCTTTCGCTACTTGCTTTGCAGCCGGTTTTTTCTTTTGTTTCTTTTTCTTTCCCCACCAAATAATGAACCCTGTAACAGGTAAGGTGGCGCCAATGAGCGAAGCGAAGAACGCTAAGATTTTACCAGGTAAGCCTAGTACTGCACCTACGTGAATATCGTAGTTCATCCGGCGTAATTGTGTGCCGAAGGATGATGCTTCGAATGATTTATCTTGAAAATCGCCGCGTTGAATTTTAGCTGTTGTGAACTGGTCGAACGCGTAGTTTCTATGATCGTAATACTTGCCTTTAGAGGGGTATGCGATTAAGGTAATAAACGATTTACCACTCGTGGTATCGGGGAAGGTAACGTAGAAGCCTGTTGACCTTGGGTTTTCCAATACCACGGTATGGAAGCTTTTATCAACCGCTTGGAAGCTGGTATAGTTACGCGTAGCTGTAGAATCGCTGGCGATTTTGTTGTTATAAGCGGGTAAGCTGGTACCGCCGGAAGTTAGCCAGTAAGCACCTTTACTAAACCATTGGATACCCCACACCATACCCGTTAAACCGATAGCGAGTAATACAATCATGGAATAGAAGCCGAGTACATTATGCAAATCGTAGTTTACACGTTTGATAGTGGCCGTCCATTTTATTTTGAAGCTGGCATCGCGGGTCGATTTATTCCACTTTTTCGGCCACCATAATACGAGGCCTGTGATCAGCGTAATGATAAAAACCAAGGTGCTGTAATTCACAATAGGGCGACCAATTTCGTATGGCATCCATAGGAAGCGGTGACCGTTGAGTATCCACCGGAAGAAATCTACTTGTCCTTTTTTAGCATCAGTTGCTGTAATGATTTCACCGGTATAGGGATTCATGCGAAGCGTGGTGCCTCCTCTACGTTGACCGAGGCCAACATAGGCAGCCTTGCCTTCGCGGTAAGTAATATACGAGATGGTTTTAGTAGGGTATTTTTCTGCCGCTTTTTGCGCCATGGCAGAGGGGGGAAGAATAGCTTGTTCGCGTACGGGGATGTTATGTTGCGGTTCAGTTATCGACGTAATTTCTTCATTGAACACCCAGATACAGCCGGTTATACAAACAATTATCATAATAATGCCGGAGATCAACCCCAGCCAAAGATGTAACCAAGCGGAAACCCGTGAGAATAAAGAACCGGCCTTTTTCTTTTTCTTCTGTTGATTGTTGGGAACGTTTTGTTTCATATAGTATAAAATGAAAAACAGTGCCGTACAACGCAAAACGGCACTGTTATAAAAAAATGAGATTAATATTTCAATTTACCGAGACCGGTTACGCTACCTGCTTCTACTTTCAAGCCACGGGTAGCTTTCGCTGTAGCCGCTTCGAAATTGTAGATCCAAGTACCTTCAGCAGTGGTGATACCAACGCCGATAGTTTTACCATTTTCTTCTACCGAGTTGAACATGCTTACATGCAAGATCGCGCTTGATGGAGGTGCACCCGTAACCCAAGTAAGTGATTGGTTGATTACATCCACCACGGCCCATTGAATGAAACCTTCCGTTTTACCGGGTTCAACATAGAAGCTCACCAAGAACTTGCCATTACCAAAGTAAGTTTCTGCTTTTAAGTGGCGACCACCAGCTTTTTCCTGTACATTGAAGAAGTAGCTTTTATCGAAATCGCTCGCGCCACTCTTAATACGTACAATAGCTGAAGGTTTCGTTGATGGTTTTACGCCTGCACCGTTTTGAACAGCACCCGAGAAGGCGTAGATATCGCCGTTCTCAGTTACTTTCAACCCGTTTTGAGCAAAGTAATAACCGATGTATGAAGTACGGTTGTCTTTAATAGTACGTTCGTACTGTAAGCCTGGATAAGAGAATACGGCAATCCATGTAGAATCGGTATAATCGGTGTGAAATACAGCACCTGTAATGCCTTTGATGGTATAGTAAGGCATGTATACTTTGTTACCCACTTGGTAAGCACCTGTAAAGTGTGCTCTTTCGCCGTTGCCGGCTAAGTTGATCGTGTTAATGGTGTTCGAACCAACAATACGAGGTGTGTCGGCATTTACACGGAACATACCGGCATTAGCATCCCCACTGCGTGGTACTTTTACCAATAACAAATCGTTGTCTACCTTACCAAAAACTTGCACCGTTTCCGTGAGCAAGTTGGCTACGCGGGTTAATTTGCCCGTTGTGTCTAACGTGTAAGCTGTTACAGCACCTGGGTTACCTTGGCCATATAACAAGCTGAACAATTTGTTCTTGTGGAACGCGTAATAACGGTAACCATCTTGCTCGATACCATTGCCCGTTGTTGTTACAGTACCTGTGTGTAATGAATCTGCTGTTACTAAGTAGTTGGCAGCTTCGCCCAATGAACCTACCGGGCTGGCAGCAATTACGTAGCGCGATTTTCCTTTCGATTCGCCTTCTCCACCGGTATTCCCTTTCGGACTACCGTTATCGTCTTTGCTGCAAGCGGCTAAAGCAATGCCTAATCCTAGGGTAAAGAATAGTTGCTTGTTGAATTTTTGCATGGTTTATGTATTTGTGTGATTTTTTTATTGGTAGATAGAATAGCGGAATTTCACATTGAATGAACGGCTCGGCTTCTGCAAACTGAAGTTGTCGTACAAGTTGCTATCGGTGAAGTTTTTACATGCTACGGCAATGTTATAACGACCTTCCTTCATGGTGTACACTACGCTAGCATCGTGTGCGATTTGACGCGGAATGATATACTTCGTATCGGCAGTACCTTGGCTTGGCCAACGGAGGTAGTATTGTTCTACAAACAATATGTCGTAAATGAACGTAAGGTTATTGCCTTTTTTCCCAAAGTTGATGAAGGTGTAGGCCGCGTTACCGTTACCAAATAAGTAGGGCATATTCGGCATCCGGTCTTTATACACCGCGCTTTCTACCTTCGCGCCGTTCTCGAAGCGCGTGGTGTTACGAATGTTTTGGTAAGTAACATTGGCACCGATATTTAATCGGCGTAAAAAGCTATAAGTAATAGCAGCGTCGAACCCCGTGTTACGTACATCCCGTTGGTTCGTCATCACTTGCTTCGTACCATTAGTATTCAACCCCGGGCGAATGAAATCACTTGCTTCGCGGAGAATGAAATTGGCTTCCACTATTAAACGGTGCATATCATTGGTTGGCACTTGGTAGTATACGCCGAGGTTAATGTTATGACTGCTTTCTGGGCGTAAAGTATCTACACCTTCTAAGTTGATTACATCGCCGAAAAGTTCTTCGTTTTCAGGTAAGCGGTAGCTTTTTTCGTAAGAACCTTTTAATTGAAGTTTCGGCGTGATATAGTACGACGTGGCGATACCGTAGCCTGTTTTGGTAAACGATTTCGTTTGTTCTTTGTAGGCAGTATTACCCCAACCCAAACTATCAACAGTATAAGCCAGCGACGAGGTGTTTTGCTGCAAGTATTCTTTTGCGAATACCGACATACTCCATTTCGGAGAAGCATCTAACTTGTACCCCAAGCCTAGAATATGCTTTTGTGTTTTACGGGGTTGTTTCAACGATTGGCTGTTCGGGCTGGTAGCATCGGAACCTTTCCTGTTAAAGGTGGTAAATACATGGCTTAAGCCGAAGGAGTTGTATTCGTTCAGTTTATAAGAAATATTGGTTGTAGTAATACCATTGTTGTTACGGAACTTGTAAAGCGATCGTTCTCTTTCGCTGCCGGGTGATGGTTTCACACTGAATTCTCCCAGCCAATTGTACCTTCTAGCTACTGTATCTACATTTTGTTCGGTACCAAGGTTAATATTCCCCGTGAAGCTCACATTCAAACCCTTTACGAATAAATCATTCTTTTGGTATTTAAGGCTTGGTAACAAAGTATTGCCTTTACGGAAGTAGTCGCCGAATACACTGATCATCCTAGCACCAGTTTGGATGTCGGCACGACTTTGTGCAGCGGTAAAACCGAACATTAAGCGGTCGGCATATTTTTTACCCACTACGCCTACTTGTGCAATGATGGTTTCGTTGTGGTAGTTGTCGTGGAATCTTCTCACGCGCTTGTCGTAATACAAACCAGATGCTAGGTCTGCTACTTCGGCCGTTACCCAGTAATTGTTATCGGAATAGTTTTGAAACGCGTTCACTTGTACAGTAAAACCGTTCTTCGCTGTGTAACCGGCGCTTACGCTGCTTTTGTGGGTGTTAAAAGAACCGTAGGAATAAGATACATCTACGTAGTTTCGGTAGCTATTACCTGTTACGATATTGATGGCACCACCTAAAGCATCGGCACCTAACCAAATGGGTACAACACCTTTGTAAACCTCTATTCTTTCGGCTAGGTTAATAGGAATATTATTCAATTGAAAGGAAGAACCGAAATTATCCATGGGAACGCCGTCGATAAATACTTTTACTTGCCGGCCAGTAAAGCCATTCAAGCTTAAGTTAAAACTAGATCCAACACCGCCTGCTTCTCTCACGCGTACGCCGGCTACTTTATCGAGGGCATGGGAAAGATCGAGCGTAGTATTGTGTAATTTCTTGGCATCGAGCGCGGTAATGTTATATGCTTGCCTGTTGAGCGTTTGCACTGTATTTTTCCCTTCTACGGTTACGCCGTTTAATTGCTCGCTGTTTTCTGTAAGGGTTACATGCAAGGCTTTGCTAAGTGGCAATTCGATTTGCTTGGTAAACTGTTCAAAACCCATAAAGCGGATATTCACCGTGTACTTCCCTGCGGGCACATCTTTGAAAATGAATTGCCCGTTTTCATCGGTAATGGTTTGATATGTTGTATTCACAAGGCTAACGGTAGCACCAATAATTGGCGTGTTATGGGCCTTAACAGTACCTTGGAAATGGGTGTGTTGTGCTTGTGTGATTGTGGGCAGTAATAGCAATAGTATTCCTGCTAACAAGTAGGTATGAACCTTTGTTAGAGCTTTCATCTTTTTGTATCGTTTTTTATTTGGTTAGGGCTTTCCGCGGCCCGGAATTAAATTAATTGGAAAGTTTAGGCATTAGCATCTCGTTATGCCCATTGGATATTTGCATAATAGGATTTTTTTTCTCTGTTAATAGCATGACAATCCCGCACTGGTATTGCTAACAATTTGGGTTATAATACACTTTAAAATATTGCTGTAAATACGCTATAGAAGGCGGTTTTAGGCAATAGTTGATAGTTTGTGTGTTTTAATACACAGCTTATTTAGTTCGCAGGGCAAAGGTAGGATTGCAAACATTTTATGTGTTTATTGATTCGGGAAAATGATTTTTAAAATTTGGAAAATGCTAACGGTGATGGTTATATGAAAGCGGAGAATATTGACAAAGTAATGATTGATGTATCAATAAATGAAAGCGTTTTTACTACTTCTTGTGAATAATTGATTTTTATTGTAAATACTTGCTGTATTGGGTTTGAGAGGATGAATGTGTTCGAATGGAATGAAGTTTGTGTTTGGGTGCAATAAATAGAAATTGACTTTTTTTATTTGTTGATATGCAGGACATGGGTATTGTGAACAGGCCGTTTTAGAGCAAGTCGACATGTTCGTCTAGTACTCGAATGCGGAAAAAATTGCCAGTTGAAAGTCATCATCTAACTTTCAACAGTTGATTGTTGTGCTACGCATGATAGTCATTAGAACGCCGTCCTGGCAATCGCCTGGCTGAAATTGTACATTATGCAACTTATGAATTCGATTGCAAGCATATCAATAGCTGTGCTAAAAATAATTTGGCTACAATGTAGCTGGGTAGCAGATTTTCGGGCTGGTTGTTTTAAAATTAGCGCGAATATGTGTAATTTTCGCTCATGAAAATGCAGCAATACATTCGGCAAGGGAAATCGGAGAATTACTTGATGGCCGAGGAGCGGGGTTTGAAGAAAGCGGGGGAGGTAGCGGCTGCATTGTCGAAAAAATTTGGTGAGAAAGTTTCGGCGAAGGATTTGATACCATTTGCCAAGGAATGGCACCATGCTGGGGTGTTTCAACGGGCCGGAAGTAACCGTTTATCGGGTAAACGTGTGTACTTTTTACACCCCGGGGATATCGATGCCATTACTATGGAACAAATTTTGCAACACCGGGAACGGTCCAACCGGCCGAAAGTGGTCAACGAGCAATTCGTACAAGGTTGGTATAAGCAATATTTCAAAATAACAGATCCCGCTACTTATAGAACCCTTCGCAAAGCATTCGTAGGCATCTACCAAGGCAAAGCGAACAAGGCGCCGAAAGGTTTCATAGCCCTCGACGAGCCCGCTTTTGTGCAAGCGCAAAAGATGGCCGGTAAAGCTATTCCGAACGGTGAAACAATTGAATTTAAGTAGCGAACGAGATAAAAGAGGAAAGACCAACGTGTATTATATATTTATTCAAACCATCGAGTTATTCGACGAACTCGCTGTATGGCTCAGATCTAAATTTGAAAACCAAGCCGAACCCATGGTGGTTTTCCAACAAGCCAGCAAACGGAATAGCGCCGCTTTAGGCGGTGATTATCATTTATTGGAATTCAAGAATGCCGGGATGTGCCTTGTGAAAAACGAACAAATCATGCTACAGCCCAAGTATGAAGCTTACCCGTATTATATCATGGTCAAATTCGAAGATTATATCACTCCTTTGGAGGATATGAATATCATAAAGTACATAGTAACAATACTAAAGGAAATGGATGTGCAACCCGTGCTAACGACTGAATTGGGATTATAAGTGGTGTTTTTTATATTAGTGTACCGACTATAAAAGTACACAGTTATGAAAAAGTACCCTAATATCTATTTTCACGTATTCCTGTCTACTAATAACTTTAACGGGGCACAGGAATTTTACGAGTTAGACAACCCAAATCTCGAAAAAATCAAATCGGACATTATCCTCCCATTTGTTTTAAAACAACAATTTTCTCTACAAGGTCAAGTGATCGATCCGAAAGAAGTAACACGCATTATGCTACGAGAATCCCAGCTTCCTACAGCTATGATTATGTCGAAAGTAGAGCACGATCATGAACCGGCTCCTTGGACAGCCCAAACGGTTATTTTCCACCAAGGCTATACCAAAGACTTTTCGACTTACATTTTAAACCTCGGTAAGCGCATTGCCGATGGCGGCATGTTGGCCTTATTGCTCATGAAAGATTCGCTGGCTATATAGCTATGCTACTCCTTATTCGTGATGATATTTCTTGTTGAATAGTGACCCAATATTAGTTTGACTCACCTACCTTAACCCTCATCCTTCGTAAAAGACCTTTACCAATGTCTTGCAAGTAAAAGCACTTGCTTTGGTATTCTATTGCGTATTAAAATTACCGGCATGCTATTCTTTTGCTAAAAAACAAATCCCGGTAAGCCAATACTCACCGGGGTTTGTTATATGGTATATACAGCAAAAACAGCTTTACATTGTTTTCGCCGGTTTCTTTACTAATTGGAAGTTCTCATCATTCACATCCACATCATAGTAGTACACTTTACCGTTCTCTAATACAATTCGTTGCTCCAAGGCATCCAATGTTAATTCTTCGCCGCCGGTTGGAATTAAGAAAGTATCTATAAAGGTTTTCCAGTTTTTATCGTGGAAGGAGTATGTTTTCATGGCGTAGGTATTGCCATTCATAGGTGCTTGGTAGGTAGACAGTTCATCTTTACCATCGCCATTCAAATCTCCTTCATTGATTAATAAACTTTCACAGCAGCCAATGTTGATATTAGGCATGCTTTCATCAGAAAATCGTACTTCGTAATTGGCCGGTTTGCCGTCTTCTACCGGGTTGCCTTCGGCTTGCGCGGTTTGTACCACGTAGGCAGTTTCAGGTTTCCCGTCGCCATTAAAGTCGCCGTGTACTTCTTCGCCTACTTTGTTCGCGTTACTAGGAGGTGTAGCTGCTGCTCCAACAGGGGCAGCTTCCGTGGGTGTTGTTGTTGGTTCCGTGGAAGTGGTTGTTGTAGCCTGGCAGGCGGTCATCAATAGGATAGCGGCAAAGGATAGATTCTTCATAGTTAAAAATTGAGCCGTGTAATATAATTAAATGTATGTTGCTACTCTCGTACGGGGCGATGTTCGGGACGGGTATCACCAAGTAATATGCCCCAATGCTTGAAGTTGGTAGAATTATTGAAGATGATTTTTAATACTGCAATAATAGGTAACGACAAAAACATCCCCCAAGCACCCATAATGGCTCCACCCAGTAAAATCCCGATAATGGTAGCCAGTGCATTGATCTTTATTTTACCTCCAACGATGCGAGGCATCAAAATATTGTTGTCGATCAGTTGAACAACATAAATTACTGCCACCACTTCAATCACAGCAATAAAACTACTGCCGGAAGTTAAGGTCAACATGATGGCAATGATATTACTAATAAAAGGCCCAACATACGGAATCAAATTCAAAATTGCTACGATTACGCCAATTAATAATGCATGCTTAATCCCAAACAGCAATAAGATCAAACCTACTAAAACCGTCATGTAGATTAACTCTATGAAAAGGCCGAGGAGGTAACTTTTCATAATTACTTGGATTTCCGTGATGGTTTTATCCAAGTTATCATGCGCTGTTTTAGGTACCCACATGTACAAGAACTGCAAAATGAGGTTTCTATAAAAAAGTATCAGGAAAACATACAAAGGCAATAACCCAAGCAATACCACCACCGAGCTGATTGACGAGGCAGTGGTACCCAATAGGCCGCCAGCATAGCTAAGCAGCATGTTGCTTTGGTTATTCACCATTTCCAGTTGTTTCTCGCTAGAGAAGTCTGTTTTTTCATTAATCCATTCACTTAATTCATTCAAATAGTGCATTACATTCGTTTGCAGCGTGGGGAAGTCACGGGCCAACGACGATATTTGCGCGGTGAAGAACCAAATGAGGCCACCCATCATCATGAAAAGAAAAACAATACAAATGATGATGGCCAGTATTTCCGGTACGCGCTTACGCCGTAAAAATTGAAAGATGGGTAACAGTACTAAGCAAGTGAAAAAGGCCAGTAATATCGGGGTAATAATTCCTTTGCCGATATACAAAATGTATCCTAAGAAAAACAACCCTACTAATTCTATCGATCGTCTAACGGTAATGTTGAAATGTGTCATCTATTCAATTTTATAGCGTGATGGCTAGCGGAAGATCTGCCGTATGCGCGCTTTCGTAGATTGTAGGTCGATGGTGATTTTTTCTTTCACATCTTCCCATTTCTTTTTGTCGGCGCCCTCTACTTGGGCAATCTTCTGCGTTATTTTTTGAGATTTATAGGCTTCTTCTTTCTCGTAGGCCGCGATATTCTTTTCTATCTCGTCTTTCTTTTTCTTGTACGCGGCTTCGAGTTTGTCTAGCTTTGCTTTGGCCGAGGGTTTCACGTCTTCAATGGCATCGCGCAATTCTTGTTCTGCTAAGGCTATTTGCTTTGCTTCTTCTTCGGCTTCTCGCTGGGAATAATTGTTGTAAATGGTTCTGATGTCGGTGCGTGTAATTCGATCTGCATAGGGTGTTAAATACGTATCGATAAACACTTCATTTTCTTCTTCTACTTGGATGATGATGGTATAACTGCCCGGTATCGATTGCGTTTTTATTTGCATTAAGAAATCTTGGCTTACATCATAGGCATCCACCTCATCAAAGGCGCCCGCAAACAACCCAAAGGTAGCTCCAATAATCACGCCAATTGGTCCGCCAATTAAGCCAATGAACCCTCCAAAGGTAGCACCTGTTACTGCGCGCCAACCTGTATCTGGGTCGCCATCGTCTACTATCACGGCGGCTTCGCCGTTATCTTTCGCATGAACGAGTACTTTTCTATACACGGCAATATCGTTCAAGGCTTCTAAATCTTTCAAGCGTTGCCAAGCGGCCATGGCTTTTTCTTTGCCTTCGAAGGCGGCGACGATAATTTTCTCCATACCTGTTGCTTTTAATCTAAGAATGATGGGTTACGGTTCTACAACAACACCCCGCAGCAATTGTTTACACGAAAAAAGCAGGCTATACACTAGGTATGCCTGCTTTTTGTATGCTGAAAAAGCTTGTTTACTGTTTGAGAATCTTGACCTCCGTTCGCCTATTTTCTTGGTGTTCGGCTTCTGTACATTTCACGCCATTGGTACAGCGGTTCACAGGGTGTTTCTCACCGAGCCCGATGGCTTGTATCCTGCTGGCACTAATGCCTTTTTGTACAAGGTAAGCCTTAGCTGATGCCGCGCGCTGTTGCGACAGTTTTTCGTTGTACGCATCGCTACCCCTGCTATCGGTATGGGAACTTAACTCGATTTCCATCGTTGGGTAAGTTCTTAGTACTTCTGTGAGCGAGTCTAACACAACGGCTGCATCAGGACGAATATTGGATTTGTCGAAGTCGTAGTATAAATTCCTCAACACGAACACTTTGCCAACCGGCGGCGGTGGTGGTGGCGGAGGAGGTGGAGGCGGTGGTGGTGGGGGAATTTGTTTCACAGGTTGCACTTTCACAGCGTACGAATAAATATCGTCGCTGCCTTTACCACCGGGCCTATTAGAGGCGAAATAACCGGCTACATCGTTTGACGGTACGATGTAGAAATCGTCGTAACTGCTATTGATCGGAGGTAAAAGATTACTGGGTGAACTCCAATTCGCCGCGCTCCCGGTCGATTTAAACACATCTAAACCACCCATTCCTACAAGGCCATCACTTGAAAAATACAAGGTGCCACTAGGCGCAATATAGGGGAACATTTCATCGTCGGGCGTATTAATTACGTTGCCGCAATTCACTGGAGCGCTCCATGTATCGCCACTGCGGGTGCAATACCAAATATCGGTGCCGCCGTAACCACCGGGGCGGTCGGAGGTGAAATAGAGGGTATTACCGTCGGGTGTTAAGGCTGCATGGCCCGTAGAGAATTTTTCAGGATCGTTATAGGGGAAAGGGGTGACTTTATGGTTACCGTCGATTATGAATAGTTCGAGTCGACGGGTATGTACATTCAGTTTACCTATTTTTTCTTTCGGCAGTTTGCGGCCGATTTTGCTTACTGTCACATACATATTTCCTTGGGAGGAAATGGCGGGGCCGATGTGATAGTCGGTGAGGTCGAAGATGTTATTGAGTTCATCTACATTCACGCGGGTGGGCGATGATTTGGGGTTCGACCATTGGTATACCCTGAAATAAGGTTCGCCGGTTTGACGGGAGATTTTCTGGGTATACGGTTCGAGCCTATTGAAGTTAGACGTGTAAACAAGTTTGTTACCATCTAATTCATAAGCCCCCCAATCGGAGTTTGTTGTATTAATAGCGTCGTAATTCGTGATAGTAATGTCGCGGGGTTGCCATATTAAAGCGGAGTCGCAACCGGCTACTCGGTTGGTTGTATTGCAACGACTACATTTAGCGTAACTGGCTTTTGCTTCGTTGTATTGTTGCAGTACTTTTTGTAGATCGCCGATACGTACCCAAAGTGAGTCGGCGGCGGGGTCTTTTTCTACAGCTTTCGTGTATGCTTCAATCGCTTTACTGTAATCACCCAGTTCTTCGTAGCTATAGCCGAGGCGATAGAATATGATGGGTTTGGTGTGTTTCTTCTTGGCAATTTTTTCATAAGAATGGGCGGCTTTGTCGTACTGGTAAGTAACGAAGAATTTATCCCCCAACTGTTCGTAACTCGGTTGTTCCTGCGCGAAGCAAGTAACGGTAACCAAGAGCAAAACCAAGGTTAATTTTAGATGCATGTCGACTATTTTTAGAAGTACCTAGGTGAAATTTCCCGCTTGCGTTTGTTGGGGAAGAATAAACTAACAGAAATTTCGTGCGTGCCGGATTGGTAGTTGTTCAAGCCGCTCGTGGTGAAATCGTACGCATACCCAACGCGTAGCCACTTGGTGGCATATACTTCGAGCATAGCGGCCACGGCATCTTGCTTTTCGAGGTCTTTTTGCAGGTTTGTTTTATCCCACAATTTGAAACCTGTACGGTAAGAAGCACCTAACCAAAGGATATCATGAATTAACAAGAAAGCGTTTACGTCGATATTGGAAGGACCTTTAAAATCTTCTTTCCATAGGAAAGAGGGTTTTAGTTTAAGGTTTTCAGCCACGTTAAACACGGCTCCGGCGCCTACGTACAAATGTGGTTCGCGAACGATGCTGGTGAAGAACTGCCCGTTGTAATCGTAGGCTTTCATACCGGTCGATTGCAAGAGGTTGTTTACAGAAGCTGTGATATAGTATTTCGGGGTGTAATAATATACGCCGAAGGTAGCATCGGGTTCGGTGTGGGTGGGTTTACCTACGGGGATGCGTTGGTCGTTTTCATCTACATATTCCAACACGGTACCATCCATTTGGAATTGCATGAACCCGCCGTTGATCCCGAAACAGAGTCGCTTTTCACCATCGGCGCCCAGTGGTATGCGGTACGATACCCCGATGTTGCCAGAAAGCGTTTTTTGTGCGCCCATTTCGTCCATCATAAAACCCGCGCTCAATGCTAAGCGGTCGTCTTTCGCATTGGTAAGCCAATCCGCCGAAATAGCGGTGGTAATGGGAGCACCTTTAATGCCCGTCCATTGCCGGCGGTGTATGGCATTCAGACTAGTTCCGCCGCGGTAACCGGCGTAGGCTGGGTTAAGGTTCAGCATATTAAAAATATACTGGCTAAACTGTACTTGCTGTTGTGCTTTTGTTGCTTGCAGCAAGCAAAAGCTTAGCACGAAAAAGACTGTAAATTTAATTTTCATAGTACCGGTTTTTATCGCTGGTTTTGGATGTTCTCCATTGTATACGCTGATACATGCGATGTTTTCTATGGTTTTTTTGATACAATTCCGTCCTGGTATATGCTAGTGTTTGTCGTTTTAATTGCTCGAAAATCGGGGCTACGCTTGGGTCTTAACTATTCACATGTCTTTTCCCGAACAAGTTTTTGGTTGCTATTTTCACAGTTACATTCATACACTACTAGCAATCAACACGTATATAAACCATATTGTTTATCGTGTTGATAACGAATTTTTTATAGCATATACAAATATGTACTTATGCCAGGCTAATTTGTTTAATCGGGTAATTGTAGCAGAACGGTACTAGGCATCAACAACCATTTCCTTGCACGAGGGGCCCCGTGTAAGTGCATTCGAGGTTGCTGGACAATTGCCAGTACTGGGTTTATTGCGTAGTTTTTATATCAACAGGAACAGGCAGGTTATTGGGTGTAATGGTAGAACATTTACAGCACCTGTTCATTATTAAGTAAATATACAACTTAACATATAGAAAAGTTCATGCGTGGCAACATGCGTTTGAAATATTCTTTCAAAGATGTGCCGGTTTTTTAAACCGGGCTGGGTGTGAAAGAGGGGAAACTGTACGTGAACAAATTAACGGTTTGTGGCCGGATGAGGGCGTGATATGGCAATAATTGATAGGTCAATAAATGAACGGTAGTGCCGCTATGTGCCTTGGGTAGCTGAGGCTAATGTATTCACAATCAAGTAGCAAGTAAGCCTAAGAAAAATTACTTTGAAATATGGAGAATATTTGCAATATTAATAGTCGAATAGCACCTGTGAATTTGTTAACTATTAAAAGGACACTATTGAGATAAATTTTACTTTCCCCTTATTTATTACACCTACTTGTAGTGATCGTTTATTGATTACATCGTGCCATTTTTTGCATGCTGCTTATTGTATGCTTTAACATGAATAACGTATAAATGATGAAACTTTCAGTTCAACAAGCGCAAAGGTGGAAACACATCCTGCTGGGACAATTGAAAGTTCCTCCAACAGCATTGCCGCAACAATTTCAATTGGAGCAGGTGTATATTTTCCCCTATACCGTTTCGGAACATGCGGGTTACCGCGAGCTTAAGATTTGCTTGTTCATGAATGATGATGAACAGGTATACATGGATTATTTCTACGTGAACGACCCACATTACTTGCATGCGCGGGTATTTGAAACCGGGTTTTCCGAGTTATTAGAGAACTATGTGCCTACCCGGGATTTTATTGATCCCCAGGCTGCCGCCATTGAAGAAGAACGCGTGCGGTTGTACAATGCGCAGGTAGACCGGGTATTGCGCGGCAAGGGATTCTTATAAACGCCGTATAGAACGGTGCCGATCAACGGTGCGACGCAAGTATGCTCCATCGCATTTCCTACCCTGGACCCAACCCCCAAAAACGATTGATGCAACCGATTAAAATGAAACTGAATCGGTTAAAAAGCGTTGTTCGAACGTTAAATAATGTTATGCCGGCAAAAAAAGTGCTGTAAACTGCGGGGAGTTTCCAAATAATTTACTTACTTTATTTGAGTAAAATTCCCGTTATGAATAATAGAAGAGACTTCCTCAAACATGCCGGTGCGTTGGCACTTGGCGGTATGCTTGTATCTAATGGCACCGTGAATGCCTTTTACCGCAAACCCAAGTATGCCACAGGTTTACAGCTATTTACCTTGTTTACAATTATAGATAAAGATGTGCGGGGCAACTTGGCCAAAGTAGCCAGTATTGGGTATAAAGAAGTAGAATCGGCTTTCAGTATGAAAGGCGGTTACTATGGTATGAAGCCTAAAGAATTCGCCGCCCTTACGAGGGAGATGGGGCTTGGGTGGAAGTCGCACCACGTATTGGGCGCCCCCGTGAAAGGTTTACCGGCAGGTATGCGCACCTTGAAAGATAACTACCAAGAATTGGTAGACGAGGCAGCGGAAGGTGGTATTCCTTACTTGGTATGTGCTATGTCGCCTACAGGCACTACGGCAGAAGTGAAAGAAACCATTGACATTCTCAATAAAACAGCGGAAGCAACCCATAAAGCAGGTATCCAGTTCGCTTACCATAACCACTACCACGAGTTTGAATTGGTAGACGGTAAAACGCCGTACGATATTATGCTGGCAGAAACCGACCCGCAAAAGATGAAATTCGAACTTGATCTTTGCTGGGTAACCAAATCGGGCGTAGATCCTGTGGAACTATTCAAAAAGCACCCGGGCAGGTTCCCATTATGGCACGTGAAGGATTTAGATGCTACGAAAACTAAACCAGAACCGGTAGGTACAGGTATTGTTGACTTTAAACGCATTTTCGCAGCGGCCAATACGGCGGGTATGAAACATTTCTTTGTAGAACACGATATGCCGGCTGATCCTATTGCTAGTATATCGACAAGCTTTGAAAACCTACAAAAAATCATCGGTTAATAATGCATTTCTCTAAACGATGGCTAGGCATACTACTGTTGTGTGCCTATTCATTTTCCTATTCCCAAAAGCGACCTTTCCTGCAACAAGTGAAAGTAGACGGTGGCCTTATTTCGGGTACCGATACGGCACAACTAAAGGTATTTAAAGGTGTGCCCTTTGCGGCACCTCCTATAGGTAACTTACGTTGGAAAGCGCCGCAAGCGGTTATTCCTTGGAAAGGCGTAAAGGCTTGTACAGCTTATAGTGCCAGTCCTATGCAAGGTAAACCGGCCCCTTTCAATTGCTGGACGGAAGAGTATTTGATTCCCTCGGCGCCCATCGGCGAAGATTGTTTGTATTTAAATGTATGGACAGGCGCCAAATCGGCCCAAGAGAAGCGCCCTGTATTCGTATGGATATATGGTGGCGGTTTAATGAGTGGAGGCAGTGCTTGCCCGATTTACGATGGTGCAGCGATGGCGGCACAAGGCGTGGTATTCGTGAGTATTAACTACCGGGTAGGCGTATTTGGGTACTTGGCACACCCCGCTTTAACGGCAGAATCGGCACAGCATGCTTCGGGGAACTATGGTTTAATGGACCAAATCGCGGCCTTGCAATGGGTGCAAAAAAACATTGCGGCCTTTGGTGGAGATCCTAACCAGGTAACCATTGCCGGGCAATCGGCAGGAGCTATGAGTGTTTGTGCTTTAGTAGCCTCGCCATTAACGAAAGGGTTGTTCCGCGGGGCCATTGCTGAAAGTGGTGGCAACTTTACCAATACGAATGCCACCTTGGCGGTAGCAGAAGAAAAGGGTGTGAAAATGCAGGCTGCTTTGGGGGCTAGTACGCTCGAAGAGATGCGGAAAGTACCGGCCGATGTTTTGTTGAAACAAAATATGTTTGCCAGTGGTATCGTGGTGGATGGTTATACGCTACCGCAACCCATGGTGAATATATTCGAAGCAGGCTTGCAACAACCGGTGAATGTGATGACGGGTTGGAATGAAGATGACGCCGTGTTTTTCGGGCCTTATAAAACGGCAGATCAATTTACAGTTGATATAGAACGACAATTTGAACATGATGCCGACCAGCTATTACGCTTTTACCCCGCGGCGAATGATGATGATGCGAAAGCATCCCAAAAAGCATTGTCGCGTGATCGAACCTTTGGTATCCAAAACTTCACGTGGGGGAATATACAAAGTAGTCAACTTGCTAATCCCATCTATATGTACCGCTTTATGCGTAAACCACCGGCAGATAGTCCTGCTTCCGACTTTGGATCGTTCCATACTGCCGAGGTGCCTTACGCGTTAGGGAATTTACGGTTTGTACAGCGACCGTTTACGGAAGTGGATCATCGCTTATCGGCCAGTATGTTGGCGTACTGGGTAAGCTTTGTGAAAACTGGCGATCCTAATACGGGCGAGTTGCCGCATTGGCCTGCGTACCAACCTACAACGGAAAGCACCCTATTGCTCAACGAACACATTGTGCCCGTGGCTATGCCACAAGCAGAAGCGCTCCGTTTCTTATATGAAAAAACACGGGTAAAGTAAAAATGATAAGGCATGTACATAGATGAAGCATAGACTACACGCTTATCATGATCCATATATACATGGAGGAAGGCTGGCAGCAATGCCAGCCTTTTCTAATGGGTAGTAGGCATCGCTTCATCCCAATATTTTTTAAATACATCGCCGGTAAAGCACAGCAGCCACTCCACGGCTTGTAACAAGTGCACCACTTCCATTAAATTGACCGTTTGCTCGTACTGAAAAGAGGCGTTATTTTTCGTGTTCACGGGATAGCGAAAGGCGTCGGCGTTTTTATCGAGTAGTTCGAAGAGGTTGGTGAGTGTATCGAGTTGTTGAAAGTAGAGGTGGAATTGATGGAGATCGTGGGGATCGATGTTGATGTGTTTCGTTGCTTGTAATAAAGCAATGGCTTCAAAGAGTTGTGATTTGAATTGCGTTTGCAGGAATTTTAATTGGTGGGTATAAATCGTGTTTGGAGTAGATTGTTTCGTATAGTGTTGGAAGAATTGAATATTGTTTTTTAGACCTAGCTCAATACCGTGGCGTACTAGGAACATAATAGGGTAAGCGAGTGTATGGCATGTATTGGCATGTTGTTCAATATGGGCTATTAAGATTGATACGGCGGCATTGTAGCTTTCAAAATATTGTGGGTAGGTTTGATGTTGACCAATATTTGCTATGAACTGTACATTTTTCTCCTGGCGATACATGCCGCGAAAGTACTAAGTCGTGGCTGTATTTGCTTGGATATTCATGTACAATTTTCCTAAATCGGTGGTCATTATTTCGAGTTGAGTCATAGAGAAATCGGCCATGAATGTTTCGTAGAAATCGTGCATGAGGGGCATAATTTGTGCGCGGTAATCGATGCCGGGTTGTGTAAGAGCAACGAGGTTAATACGGCGATCGCGTGGATCGGGGAGGCGTTCTACTAAGTGACGGGCGCTGAGGTTATCGATGAGCGAGGTAAGTGTTGCTTTATTGCGGCGGAGTATATCGGCGAGTTCTTGTTGGTTTATCTTGTCGCGCTTCCAGAGTTCAATCATCACCTCTAACATTTCAAACGTAATATCGAAATGGTGTTGCTTGATTTTGTGGCGGAGATGTTTACGCATAGCGGTACGAATACCTTGGATGATATCGATTAACTCAACAAATTTATCTAACTCATTTTGTTTATTGAAGTTCATAGCGGGGGTTTAACGTCGTTCACTCTTCTTTCAAACAACCTACCCCGCTAAAAGTTTGAATTGCTATGCGGCAAATACCTAATTTGCGTGCATGCATCCTTCGAAGATTCTCTTTCACCCGTTTAAACATCACCTGGCTACTATTAATGCTTTTATTACCTCGCACCAAGGGCAGCTACCGCAACATATACAAACTGTGAAAACCTTAGGTGCTTCGCAATTTGATTGTTATACAGGTATGTTAACCGTGGAGGAGTTGGAAGCACAAACGGGGGAGCAGTTACGGTTGTTGCATATTCATACTAAGGAGGAGTACGCGGCATGGATAGCGGAGCACGATGGTTACAGGGAAATTACATTGAGTGATGGCGCTACGTGGACGTTGCGGATGATTGACAAACCGAATTTTGTGCATTTGCATCCTAGTCGTTATGCAAAGCATACGGTACGTGTGAAGGCGAATGCTATGAAAACTTTGGTTTGTTGTATGATGATGGAGGCTGCAGCTACATTGGATATTGAACGATTGAACTTTTACCGTGCCAACTTCCTGCAATTGCCCCCGCTCGTGGAGCAGGGGAATCACGAGGAGATATTAAAAGTGTATGCTTTATTGAAGAGGGCACTACCGTAATTCGTAGCGTACAAACGCGAGTTCATCGCCATTGGGCGACCATGATGGAACATTGATAGTACCTTGTCCGCCGAAGAAAACGGGCGTGAGTGCTTTTAATTCCTTCGTTTGTAGATCGAGTAATCGAAGTTGTACATCTTTGCCGAATGGATGTTCTTCGATTTGATCGACGATGAATGTTAAGATCGCTAATTGTTGACCATTGGGTGAAGGATGGGGGAACCAGTTGGCGTATTGATCATTTGTTAGCTGCATTTGGTTGTTACCATCGGCATCCATCCGCCATATTTGCATACGGCCAGAGCGGAAGGAGTTGTAATAAATGTATTTTCCATCGGGCGAGTAATCGGGACCATCATCTAGTCCTCCGCCTTTTGTTAACTGTTTTTCCGGGCCACCATTTGCGGGCACCGTCCAAATATCTAAATCCTTTCCACCGTTCCGTTCACCCACAAAAGCCAAGGTTTTACCATCGGGGCTCCAGCCATGCCAGTAGGAGGGGCCGTATTGGGTAATACGTTGCAAGTTACCGCCATTGATACTACCTGTGTACAGCACCGACCAGCGACCATGTTTCAAGGTATCATCTTTCTCTATCACGCCGCTACTAATTACCACACTTTTACCATCGGGGGAAATGCCGTGATCGTTATTGGCGGTAAGATTGCTGGGGAAGGGGATGAGTTGTTTTTGCCCGTTTGCCAAGAACACTTTGTATAGTTTGCCTTTTTGGTTAATGAGCAAGAATTTTCCATCGCGCGACCAGTTCGGCGCTTCAAAGAGAATGGAATCTTTGTACACTACTTTTCGTTCACCTGTTTTTACATTGATGGTTTCTAAGTAAGCATTAACGGGCGGTGTAGATTGCGCATTCATCGTAATAGTACAGCAAATACAAGCGCTGATAGCAAGGAGTTTCTTCATTAGATTTCAATAACGGGAATGTTGGAAAATGGGTTTTAGAAGGCGGTATTTAAAGATAGTGCTGAAGGGGTAGAAATGCAAACCGATCATCAAGTAATTAGTGAATGCTGGGTGGATGATACCTCGAACGACGACCATCGGCTTGTGGAAAATCCACAATGCGTTTATCTCCATTAAAGAAGATATCAGGGCGTCCCCTGGTTAATACTGGGGTTAAGTCGGAAATGAGCCGGAAGGAATTGTGCAAATGCACCAACACACAGTGGGTGTTTTGGCGGTTACTGCGGTGATTATCATATTTGTTTGTAAATCAATCAGAAGGGATTTTTTAGCCTTTGGCGAGCACTGCGAAATGTAATTGATCACTGCGGGAAATAATGTACCGAGCCTTTGACTTCCCTTTGACGAGCCTTTGACGAGCCTTTGAAAAGCCTTTGAAATGCCTTTGACGACCCTTTGAAAGACTTTAACCTGCCTTTGAAAGACTTTGACTTCCCTTTGAAATGCCTTTAATGGATCTTGAGAAATCTTGGGTTTCCTTTGGAAGACTTTGGGAATAACTACTGAAAGTATCTCCTATATATCCAACATATATCTCTACACAGTATTGATAAGGCCTGGAACATTGGAATAACATTAGAAGAACATTAGAAGATATTATAAGGACCATTGTGTGTTATTGTAAACAATGTCATATCAATGCTTTACAAAAATATCTTCCACTGCGGAAAGTAACCAGAAATTGTATTTTATATGATAAATGGCCCTAGTCGGGTTATTTGCGACATTGCCACTGGCCTACTTGTTTATCGCTGAATTGGACTATACATCCTTTGGGCATACCTCTTATTTTTGCCCCAATTTAGAACGAAAATCGCGACGAAATCATATGCATGTACACTTTATTCAACACGAGTCTTTTGAGGCGCCAGGAGCCTATTTAAATTGGGCGGAAAAACGGGGGCATACAACTACCTTTTCGAGGGTATATGAACAGGAAGCATTACCGGTTGATATGAGAGGGATAGATATGTTGATTGTAATGGGAGGGCCTCAAAGTCCGGGTACTAGTTTACAAGAGTGCCCGCATTTCGATGCGGCTGCGGAAAAGCATGTAATACAGCAATGTATCCAGGCAGGTAAAATTGTTGTAGGTGTATGTTTAGGAGCACAGCTAATAGGGGAGGCATTGGGTGCGGCGTATGCCCATAGCCCGGAAAAGGAGATCGGTGTATTTCCTATAACGCTAACACCCGCAGGCTTGCAAGATAAAAAGGTTCGGCATTTTGGCAGTAACCTGTTGGTAGGGCATTGGCATAACGATATGCCGGGGCTAACCGCTACAGCGGAAGTGCTGGCGGTTAGTGAAGGATGCCCTAGGCAGATCGTGCGGTATGCACCATTGGTTTACGGGTTACAATGCCATATGGAGTTTACACCCGGTTTGGTGGATTTATTAATTGATAGCGAACAGGATTGGGAAACGTTAGCATTGCAACACCGGTATGTGCAATTGCCGAGCAAGATAAGAAGTGTGGGATATGAAGACATGAATGTTTGCTTATTTGGATTTTTGGATGAGTTGTCGACGGAATACTATATGATGCGGTAGCGATTGTTGTTGTGTTAATTTAGACCAATCCCGGTATGCTTGCATGCCGGGATTTTTGTTTTATTATCAAGTTTTCTAGCCTATTAAATATTCTTAAAATATGTAATTAGTAATTATTTTTAACCCGTTCGATTGTAAACATGTGTGAATGCCAAGGTATCCTGTAGTGCCTGGCCAAGCCTAACTATTTTCTATTAAATCCAATTAAGCTTCATGAAAAAATCTTTCATCGTATTTGCCGTTATGGGTATGTTTGTTATGAATGGATGTTCAAAACCCGATGACAAAACAGAAACCCCGGTAGTTACACCTACTAAAAGTAGCGCCAAAAGTATCACCAAATTTTTCGTGTTTAATGTTGATGCTACTATTGACAGTGTAGCCAATACAATCACGGCTTTAATTCCGCCTGGTCAACCGTTGAAACAATGGCCGGTTATTACGGTTTCTGAAAAGGCTACGGTAAGCCCGGCTACTAATACGGAAGTAGATTTTACAAATCCCGTGGTGTTTACGGTAACGGCTGAAGATGGTTCTATGCGTAAGTATACCGCCACTGTTCGAAATACCAAGCGTACAGAGAAGGAGATTTCGAATTTTATTATCAACAGTAAATATGCAAGCATTAATACTGCCGATAAAACAATCAAATACGAATTACCTGAAGGTACTGATTTAACTAAGCTAGCTCCAGAAGTGCAAATTTCTGAAGGCGCAACGGTGAGTCCTGCTTCCAAAGTAGTCACCGACTTTACCAACCCAGTACCGTATACCGTTACTGCCGAGGATGGTAGCAAACAAGTGTATACTGTTACCCTTACGAAGAAGAAAAGTAGTGCGAAATCAATCCTCTATTTTGCATTGGATAACCCGGCATTAGCAGGCGATACCTATGCGAATAGTGCCGATACCATCGTAGGTGTATTTTCGCCCGAGGCTACTACGATCGATTTCTTTACTGCGAAAAACTCTTTAGAGAATTTAAAGAAAATTGTACCGATCATCAAAGTATCGGATAAAGCAACGATTAGTCCTGCCAGCGGTGTAGCACAAGATTTCAATTACCCGGTTAACTACACTATTACCGCCGAAGATGGTACTACCCGCGTAGTGAAAGTCGTATTCAACAAATTCAACCACGAAGTAACCGCTACGGAAGTGAAGAATACCTACATCCGCCCAGCGAAAACCACGTACAAAGTGGGCGAAGTAGTAGAAGTAGAAACAGCGGAAAAAATCTACTGGCCTTTATTACTCAGCGGTGTAAACTTTACCAAGTTCTTGGATACCCCCGGTAGCACCCTCGTATCGGGCTTAAGCATCGATAAAATGACGAGTGATGGTACGAAGTTTTACTTTAGGTTTAAAGAAAAAGGTAAGTACAATATTTACTTAAGTTATAAGAGCACTTATTCATTGCAGTCTTCGATTACAGTAGAATAACGCTTTTGTTTTGGATATGGGCGCCTTGTGGTAACGGGAGTTACTGCAGGGCGTTTTTTTTTTGTGGGGTTATTGCAGGTGTATTAAAAAGTTGATAGTTAATTTATTTTCCTATTTTTAAATAAAACCCCATGAAGCATTTATGTCCTTTTACTCCTCTTGTGGGATATAGAATTATTAACTAATTTAGTCAAATTGATATTGTTAGCACCATTTTTAACACATAAATCATGCTTTATAAAATTAGCGGAAAAGACCAGCAGCGACCAATAGGTAGGCTTCCTGAAACCATCCCCAATTTTTACGCCTATATGCTTAGAGTCAATGGCAGGAAACTGGGGCGTGTACAATCCAGACAATTTTTCGAGTGTGTCAATAAGATATACAGGGAAAACCACAGAGTTGTTTATAGGGGAGATAAAAAGAGTGTAGTCTTGCCGGCTTTTGGAATCAAAGAAAAGGGATTCCCCAATCAATTTAATGAAGCTTTATTTATGATGGGACCTAAGGCCCGCATGTTCGTGTCCTCGGACCGGCAACGTGAGTTTGAAATAAACATTGCTGCAGCAGAGAATGATGAATTTGCGAAGATATTTAGGATGTTATCTCATCTTTTGAAGAAGGAGTTTCCGTACAGCGCTCGAAGGGTTGCCATGACAGGCTTTCGGGCACGGGAAGAACAATTGACCCGCTATTTTGGTGATGATGGGAATTTTGATGATTTTGTTAAAAGGACAGGACAGCTGATAGGTGAGCACAGGATCATTATGCGGGACTACTATCTGGCGCTCCTGCACCATATGGATAAAAGCCAGTATTACACGGACTCCTTTCTACTCAGCACTACCACCAGTTTTGAGCAAGCTCATGGTTTTGCATGGAAGGAAGAGGAAAAGGACAGTACCAATCCAATCATACTTATTGGCTGGGTGCCCAAAAACTTTGAGGGACGACTTAGTGCTCCAGATATACGCATACTTAGGAACAGGATGGAAGTTGACAAGACAGGGTTACCTGTCTATAACTTCAGTTTCTTTCCAAGACAGGAAGAAGTAACGCTTAAAGGTGGGTTATTTCCTCATTACATGCTTGGATATATCCATAATGATCCTCGTAAAGGGGAGGTGCTGGAGATCAACCCTGCATTGTTACAAACAACTGCAGACTGGGACGGTGTAGGATTAAATATCGACCAAAGTAGTTTTCACGAGTATTTACGAAATTCTTCTTTTGGAAGGTTTTTTACCGTAAGTCAAAATGATCTCCGTTTTGAACAGCACTACAGACACCTTTAACAGTTATTTTCCTAGCTGATAAAGCTAGATACGTGTATTAGGAATCATAACGTGTTGATAATAAAAAGTATTAAAATATCATTTGGAATTACAGGGAATTGATCTGAAAAACCTGTCATTGTCTTCTCATTACCTGCTCATTAAATGCGCTTACACTCCAATTATACTGACGCCGAAATGGCAACAGGTGCAGGTTTTATTTATGAATTAAAGCAGGTTTACGAGCTTATCACAAATGGACACAATTTTACGCGAGTTAATCCTGTAACTGGTCAAAATATGATGAATGGGAATCCGGCATATCCAGCTAGCGTAAGTACATTGTTTAGAAAGGTCATAATACAAGGAGGGCAGCAAAAATTGTCCCGAGTATTTTCAAATTATAATTATATCTCGGATGACGAATAAACCCGGCCGGGATGGTTTATTCACCCCATTCACGGTTAAAGTGTAGATATCGTCGGCCTCCCGATAATGCGTAAAGAATAAGTATCTCCTCAAGTAGATTTGTGGCCGATTTATAGTTATAATATTTTTATTCTAGGGTATCCATATAATGTAACAGTCCGAGGTGAACTGTCCATTGGAATAGAGGTTCAATAGCAACTGAACCATTTGTAGACCTGGGTAGTTTGTCGAAGATGTTAGTAGATACTGCTTCGAAAATCGGAATGAGTGGATCACCAGTTATAATGAGCAGGACAGGTTTTATTCAAAATGGCACACACTTAATCTTGATCGGCAAAAAACAAATCATTGGTTCGATATTCCCTGAAAAACTGATTTTCTCAGAAAATCAACTTCGAACCGCCGAACCTCATGTACTCCTAGAGCTAATAAAGCGGTCCAGAGCGGACCTTGACCCTCTAAAACAAGAAAAGGTCGGAGATATCTCCGACCTTTTGCCTTTCGTGCCCAGAACAGGAATCGAACCTGCACTACCTTTCGATAACAAGATTTTGAGTCTAGCGCGTCTACCAGTTCCGCCATCTGGGCTGTTATCTTTCGAACAAACCATTCAGGTTGTTCGGGTTGCAAATGTAAAATTGTTTTTATTAATTCCAAATAAATTTTTCTAAAACATCAAACACGCTTTAATGCTTTCACTCTTTCCAATCCTTTTTCAACCCCTGTCGCTATCATCCTACTATAACCATCTTCACCTAAAAATGAAACAAAAGCAGCCGCGCCATTATAATGTTCTTCTGCTAAGTTAAGTTGCCCCATATCCTCGTAACATTTGGCAATGTTGAGATAAAGAGAAGGGAGAACGGAGGTAACATCTGGCCGATCAATTTGCAGGGCGTGTTCAAGGGCGATTTTATCCCATTCCAATTTGCTATCAACCGTTGGTTGATGCCGGGCAACATAATGAGCAGCAATGAAATGTTCGTCGTGCGTGGTGGCGTTATCCCATGCTTGTTGGAACATGCTAGCGGCTACTTGCGGGTTGCCTTCTTGCATCATGCCTTCCGCGCAAAGTTTTACGATGGGATTTTCGGGATCGAATTGTAGCATGCTAAGCAAATGAATAGTGAAGCATGAAGGTAAGGGAATTAAACACAAACGCCTTCCATGTATGCATCATTGAAGGCGTTTATTATAGTTGTATATACTTATCGTACATCTTTCAATTTCACATCCACCACATCTCCATCTTTCTTCACCGTCACAATCATCTCAATTTGCGCGGTAGCGCCAGAAGCTCCACTCGCTGATTTATAAATAGGGCTCGATGAAAGTACCGCGCCACTGGGGTGTACAAGGTTCGACTGCCCCGCGTAGTATTCATAAGAATATTTGTGGGTGTAACCGAAGCTCGTCATCAAAATATACTCGCCGGGCATGAGGTTTGTAAACTCGAAATGACCTTTGTCGTCGTAGACTTTCGTGGTTTTAATACAGGCGGCAACGTTTGGATCGATCGGCACTTCGGGGAGCTTCCTACCTTTGCGAATCTTTTTGTTTACAGCTTTCCATTCTTCTATATACGCCGAATTAGGTAAGATCGAAACAACGGTACCTCTTGGGGCGAATTGGGCTTTATTGATATTCACTACTTGTACGCGGCTATTACCATGGTCGCGCGCGAAGGCGGTGCCGGTGATAGAGCTATTGCCTTTTTCGATCATTCGTAAGTTCTCGGCTTTATCGAATTTGCTGGCGATGGGTTGGTAGTCCAATTCCTCATTCACACAAATTTCAATGTTGCCATTGCCGGCTGGCATTTCTCTTTGCCAAATCCTGTAATCTTTCTTATCGATGATGTAATGGTAAAAAACGCCGGACTCTTCTTCCAAAACTTTTACTAACCAACTTTCGTGTTCGCCGGTTCTATTGGAATGATGGATGTAGCTGGTAACATCCTTGATGGTGTAATTCGATAATACGCTATCGGGGCTGGTAGCATAGTAAAATTCGGGAATAGTGGCCTTGTAGCCTACTTTTAAAGGGAGGGTACTAAACATGAACTCCGCTACGTTGAAATCGACGAACTTCCCTTTAGGGCGGATTGTTAATGCCTTATCCTTATTCCCAGCTACAATATGTTCCTTACCTGTGATGGTTTCCCCGAAGGTAAATTCTAAGGTACTTTTAGTGCTTTCAGATTTGTAGCGAATGGGTGCCAATGTTTTAGCATCTGCTACGGATGTTCGTTTCCGGTACCATTCGTTTTTGTCATCGATGTAATTGACTTCAAAACGGATATCGTTACCCGAAAGCGATATTTCGTTCGTGTAAGTACCTTTTTTCGTCCACTTATTGTCCTTTACATAATAAATAGTAAACAATGATTTACCGGGTTGCAAACGGGCTGTATTAATGTCGGGATGGCCAGGAAGCACTGTTTTTTGCGCAAGGCCGGTGAATGGCAATAGTAAAAGCAACATGGCTTTCATGGAGTGTCGCATAG
Source organism: Chitinophaga skermanii (assembly GCF_003259335.1). Classification (GTDB taxonomy): domain Bacteria; phylum Bacteroidota; class Bacteroidia; order Chitinophagales; family Chitinophagaceae; genus Chitinophaga; species Chitinophaga skermanii. Next base: position 22,000 of record NZ_QLLL01000015.1, on the reverse strand, counting down.
TATTCTTTTTTCTCTGCATAATGATATATATAGACGGTGTCTATAAAATAGGTTGACGATATGGCGTTTCTAAAAGAGGGGCAAAAATAAGGAGTTTGTTCCTGTTTTGAGCACGATAGATTGTGGATGATTATTTTAAAATAGCCAGTTAGCTGTTGTTAAACGGGTTCGTAAGGAAAGCTTATACATTGTTTTTCAATGCATTTTGCCACTCCCTAAATTTAACTTATGTTGCATATCGACGGGAATCAAATTTAAAAGATCGTTTTACGTTATGTCAACATCCATCAATATCGGTTTAATTCGCGAAGAAAAGGTGCCAGGCGACAACCGCGTGGCTTTTACCCCGCAACAATGCTTATGGATCTCTACACATTACCCGCACATTGCTGTTACCGTACAACCCTCGCCCCGCAGATGCTTTAGCGACGATGAATACCGTGCTCTAGGTATTACCGTAGCGGAAGACTTATCGCATTGCGATATCCTTCTCGGGATTAAGGAAGTGCCCAAAGAGAAATTGCTAGCCGGTAAAACGTACTTGTTTTTTTCACACACGAAAAAGCAACAACCGCAGAACCAGCTAATGTTACAAGAGATCATCAAGAAAAACATCACCCTCATCGATTACGAGTGCCTCGTGCATAACGATGGTCAACGTATCCTAGGCTTCGGGTTTTTCGCAGGCGTTGTTGGCGCACACAACGGTTTGCTAGCTTATGGCGACCGCACCAAAACATTTTCATTTAAACGTGTACACGAGTGTAAAGATTTCCAAGCATTAATTACCACCTATTTCGGTGTGAAGCTGCCGCCGGTGAAAATCGTTATCACGGGTTCCGGCCGTGTTGCAGCAGGTAGCTTGGAGGTGATGGGTTTACTGGGTATTAAGTATGTAACGCCCGACGAATTCCTCATCAACAACTATTCTTATCCAGTTTATACGCAATTGAAAGCAGGGGAGTTGTATCTCCGTAAATCGGATAAAACGTATAGTAGGGAAGACTTTCACAATAACCCGGGTGCTTACGAATGTAAATTCTTGCCTTTCGTTACCGCGGCGGATGTATTGATGAACGGGATTTATTGGGATAAGAACATCGAACCGCTTTTCACGTGGGCCGATTTGCAGAAGGAGAACTTCCGCATACAAGTTATTGCCGACATTACCGATGATCAAAATGGTTCTATCCCTTGCAACTTAGGCGATACTACTATTGAAGAACCGGTATACGGCGTTCACCGTTTCAATCAACAAAAAACAGCCGATCATTTCGATCCCGAAAGTGTTACCATGATGTGCGTAGGCAACTTGCCCAACGAGTTACCGCGCGACGCTTCTCAATACTTCGGCGACCAGTTGATGAAATATGTATTCGACGAATTGTTGGCGCCGCAAAGTGATATGGTACATAAAGCTACCATCGTTGATAAGGGTGAGCTAACCGAACGTTATCATTACATGGCGGAATATGCCGGTTTGAAATAATTTTTGTAGAAAGAGAGAATGTCGGTAGATTTGTTTGGATTCAATAATTACTTGGGCCGTGATTTCTGATAGCTTTTTAATCACGCCAAACCGACTTTTCCATTTATCTTAAGAGATTTTCAAAGAAATATCAAAAAGCATCTTCTTTTACATTGGGAAGATGCTTTTTGTTTTAGGTGAATGTAATTGAGAAGTAGAAAATTATGTGAAAACCCTTGCAGAAAGGGAATTCTAGCACAAAACTTGCTAACAAAAAGGAAAGTAGGCAACTATGCCTGCTAAATGCTGTTATTCATTAAAACCCATTGCCTATTCATGTCAATCGATCAAGCAACATACAGTAAGAAGAAAAGTAATAAGGAACGTTTGATTTTCGTTATAAAACTCATTTTATACGTGGCGATTCTATATGTCAACAATATGGATTTACACTTAGCAAAAGGTTTTGAGTGGGTAGGGAAATCATTATCGGCATTAGCATTTTTCTTAGGGGCGAACTTAGTGGTGAGTTTGTGTTACTTGATTATTTTGTCGTGGTATATCCGTAAAAACAAATTGAAGAGTTTAACACGTGATAACTTCATCTTGGGGATCAATAGGATTTCGCGTGTATTGAATACAACGTTTATCATCTTAGCAGGACTTTTATTTTTCGGTGTTGATTTAACTAAAATAGCGACCGGGATTACCATCGTAGCGGCTGCGATCGCGATTTTATCGAAAGATTATATTGCGAATATGATCAACGGGTTGATCATCATGTTTAGTGATCAATTATCGTTAGGCGATCATATTAAAGTGAATGAATACAAAGGAAAAATACTCGACATTACCTTGGTAAACGTAGTACTACAGAACGATGACGATGATATTATTTTGTTGCCGAATTCTGTGTTGTTTACGTCGGTTGTAGTGAATCAATCGAAACAGAACATCAAGAAAATGACGATTGAATTCGAATTAGATATTAAACATGCACAATCACCTCACGAAGTAGAAGCGGCCTTGAAAAGCGCTGTGGCACCGTATATCAACAACAACATAACCGACAATAGTTTCTCTTTAAAGACACTCGAAATCAAAAAAGATTTAGTGCATTTCAAAGTGCAATTACTCTTACCAAATCAGAATAAGGAAACAGAAAGAAAAATCAAGAGCGAGCTAAACACCGCAATACTGGCGGTTTCCAACGATTCGATTGTGCACGAAAATTCGAAGTAGCGAAAAATATTTTTTATAAAAGTTTGGAAATTAAAGATTTCACTCTATATTTGCACTCCCGTTCAGCGAACGACTGGCTTTGTAGCTCAACTGAATAGAGCATCTGACTACGGATCAGAAGGTTTCAGGTTTGAATCCTGACAGAGTCACTACTCAAAGTTACTTATCTTAAAAAAGTTAAGATAAAGAATTAGAAAAATGAAATAATGCTGGCTGCGTAGCTCAACTGAATAGAGCATCTGACTACGGATCAGAAGGTTTCAGGTTTGAATCCTGACGCGGTCACAAAAAGCAAAAAGGTGCTACTTGTTAGTGCCTTTTTCTTTTCCACAAATGGATGTTTTTGAAGCTTGTATTCGGAACACCTTTCAAGCAAGTGGCATTTATTTAAAAAGCGTTAACTTTGTAATTGAATAGAACATCATACTGGCTGCGTAGCTCAACTGAATAGAGCATCTGACTACGGATCAGAAGGTTTCAGGTTTGAATCCTGACGCGGTCACAAACAATAGAAAAAGGTACTACATGTTAGTACCTTTTTTATTTTACGTAAGTGCTGCGTGTGCGTACCGCAACTTGCAAATAAAAAGGGGAGCACCGATAACAGCGTTCCCCTTAGTGATGTATGTTGAGTTTGATTAGTAGGCAACTGTAAAACGTTGCTGAATGTGTTGTGCATTTTCTGCTTCGTCAACGATCGCTACAGCTAAATCGTCTACAGTAATCCAACTGCGCCCTTCTGCATTGAAAACGGGATTTTCGAGGCCGGAACGGTATGTACCGGTACGTTTACGCTCGATACCGTGATGCATTTCGATAGCTGGGCTGAGGAAAGTCCATGGTAATTCTTTCTCTTCGCGTAATTGATTTAAGTATTCTCTTGCTGCGCTGGCGCCTGGTTTAAACGCTTCTGGGAATTCCGGGGTATCGATTAACTGTACACCTTCTGCTATGTACAAGCTACCGGCACCGCCAATAACGATTAAACGTTTGTTACCGGCTGTTTTTGCTGCTTGCTGAATGGCATGAGCACCTTTTAAGAAGTCGTCGTAAATATGGGGGTTTGTCCAACCACTATTATAAGCACTAATCACCACATCTGCGGGTTGCAAGATGTCCGCAAGTTTAGCTGCATCAAAAACATCGGCTTGTACTTTCGTTAATTTATCGGAAGTGGCGTCGATTTTTTCTATATTTCTCGCAATGGCAATTACATCATGACCGCGTGAGATTAATTCGTTTAATACGGTGGCGCCAACGAAACCAGATGCGCCGATTAAAGCTACTTTCATTTTGTATGTTGATTTAATACTTGGAATAATTCTGTTGTATATTTTGTTACAGTTAACTAGTAAAAAAAATCTGCTTTCGCAGCAATCAACCGTACTATACTGTAATAAATATATTTACAGTACAAAAGTACTTATTTCCCAGTAACCACCAAAAGAATTTTTAAAACAGGCTATTTTTCTATTAATTATTAAAAATAACTATGTGTTGATAATCATTATTTTCACTGCTTTTAGGGCCTTATACCCCGAAAGTGTGAATAAAAAATACAGGTTTTTTCTTCTTTATATTTGTTTTAGTGCATATTTTCGCGGCCATATTTATACTTCCATGTTGTCAGCCTAATTTTAACCATCAACTTGAAAAGACCCCATTATCACGGTTATAATAGAATAGAGTATAAAACCTAGTATGCACAATAACAGGAGATCCTTCTTGAAGAGGGCTTTTACTGTAGGAGCAGGTATGGCGTTATTGCCCACATCCATCTTGCAGGCTAGCAGTAGCAACCAAAAATTGCGCGTCGGTGTCATCGGCTTGGGAACATGTGGATTAATGCATTTACAACATGCGTTAGAACACCCCAATTTGCATGTAGCCGCCATCTGCGACGAAAATGCCCAACAAATCAAGGTCGCACAACAAATGTGCGGCACGAAAAACCCCGCAGTATTTACTGGAAGTCCCAAAGCTTACCAAGCACTTATCGCTGCACAAAATATCGACCTCGTTCTGATTGCTACCCCGTACCAATCGCATTACATGATGGCCCGCGAAGCGTTGCTTTCCGGTAAACATGTGGCTTGCGAATTAGTGATGGGAGAAACAGTGGAAGAGCATATCGATATTGTTCGTATTGCAAAACAACAAAACCTGCAATATTCTACCCTCGACGATGTTTTGTATCGCCCCGATGTTATGGCGGTGAAGCAAGCTTATACTGCCGGTTTACTCGGTGGTATAAAGTTTAGTAAGGCAGGCTATAGAGGTGCGCTCACGCAAAGTTTACATGGCAATTATCCCGTACATGCTTTAGCGGCTACCAGTTCTATGCATGCTAGTCCTATTACAACGTTATCCATCGAAGAACAAAACGCAGCGGTAGCAATCAATAAATTTTCAAAGCAATTAGTACCAAGAACATACATTACGCGTCGTGATGTTACAATGCTTGTATTAACGCATGAAGATCAAACTACTTCTTGTTTACAAGCTAGTCATGATACCGAAACACCTTTCTCCATTGGCCTTCAAATCAAGGGCGAAAAGGGTACTTATACCGATATTTTGAACTACCTACAACTGTCGACTGATACAACTTGGGGCAATGCAGCTGCTTATTTTGCTGACAATGCACACCCCGCATGGCAATCTGCCCGTAGCGAGCAAGAAAACCACGCCGCGTATTTAGCGCTGGATGGGTTTGTACAAGCTTTGCTTAGAAAGGAGAATGCACCACACGATGTAGTAGCTTCTGCTACCTGCAGCGTGGTATTGCCATTGGCTGAGAAAGCGCGCCGGTTGGGGGTAACAAAAATCGCGTTTCCACAATTTAATACTGTTGTATAACATAAATACCTAAAACGAATGTTTGCAGGCACTGATGAATATTTGGGAACTATAATAGCTATGGCAGGAACTTTTGCACCTGCGGGTACTTTAATGGCTAATGGAGGTACAGCTGAAATTTCTTGGAATGAAGCATTGTATACCTTGATGGGTATAAAATTTGGTGGAAATGGTGCGAATACTTTTGGATTGCCTGATTTGAGAGGCCGCGTACCATTGGGTATGGGTACTACATTGTTTGGCGAGACTTACAATTGGGGTGATCAAGGTGGTACTGCTACCGTAACACTTTTAACGTCGCAACTACCAACTCACACGCATGCATTATCCGATGCTTTTATCTCTATACAACAACCGGTAGCTAATACAAATGGTGTAACCAATAATCCAACAAATTATGTTCATGCTATAGGCGTATCCACTGTAGAATTAGGCTATAAGCCCTATAACACAGAGGCAAGTGTGTCGCAAGGTGTCAAAATGAAATTGAAGTCGGATGGCATTACAAATATTGCGGGCAGCTCTATGCCGCATCCAAATATGATGCCCTATAACACGATAACTTATTGCGTTATCAGCGAAGGAATTTATCCTAGTCAATATTAATTTTTATTACGATTCAGTATGGAATACTATCTCACCCAGATACTTTTATTGTCATTTAATTTTGCGCCTAGACAAACTTTGGCGTGTTGGGGACAGCTTCTATCTATTCAACAAAATACAGCCATGTACGCTCTAATGGGCATTGCGTTTGGAGGAGATGGCAAAACATCGTTCGGTATACCTGACCTAAGAGGTCGTGTTGCGGTTGGACAAGGAATGAGCAATTATGGACAAAACTTTAACATGGGCGATCAAGGTGGACAATCTACCGTAACGCTTTCAATTAATGAAATTCCACAACACGTACATTTAATCACGGATGCTTCCTTGAATGCATATGTACCGGTTAATAGCAGTGCTGGAACAACAAATAACCCAACGGGCAATAATGCCGCTTTAGGTATCCCACCAAATGTAGGAACAGGCCCATTATCACGTCCAATAAATTTATATGCACCGCCACCGGCTACTGTAACCGATTATATGGCGAAAGCAAAAGTAAGTGGGAATACAGCTGTTGCAGGTAGTTCTATGCCGCATAATAATATGCAACCGTTTTTGACTTTGAATTACGTTATCTGTACAGCAGGGACATTCCCATCAAGACCGTAATTTATTTATACTGATTTGAACTGAATTTGAAATGATGATGAACTCGTGGCCCATTAAAATAGGATTTTTAACACCTTTGTCGACTATCTACCCGTTTTATGCGCAGCATATTACAACGGCATGGATGATAGGCATGGGTGTGCAATCGCCACAGCAATCACCCATCCAGTTCGTTCAAGAGTATACACATACAGGAGGAAGCGTTATCACAACCCAAGCGGCGCAGAAGCTGTTGAATTTTGATAGGGTGGATGTGTTATCGGGATTGATTAGTATGAAAACCATCCCGGAGATTCTGCCAAGCTTGGACCGCGAGCGGCGTGTAGGGTTCTTCTTTGATATGGGAGAATATATCCCATACCACGAGCACCTTGGAGAAAACATCTTCTACAATTCGCATCAACTCTGGCAATCCCAATACGCCTTAGGCTACTGGGCACAGAAGCATTTTGGGGATGGTGGGCATGTAGTAAGCACACTTTACGAAGCGGGCTATCATCTCAATGCTGCTTTTTACCAGGGTGCCGCACAAGCAGGCGGTGTTAACATACACTCTACTGTTATCAAAAAAAATACCCCATCCAATATGAAGCAGCCGTTAGACTTAACGGACTTTTTTGCTTCCCTCCAAACCACGCTGCCGCCTTATGTTCACGCCATCTTCAGTGGCGATGAAGGCACTCAATTCTTGCAGCAGTGGGTATCACATGGTTTCCACAAAAAAATACCCCTCGTTGTAATCGAAACCATGGCCTACCCGGATATTCTCAGTGATTTCCAACATATCGACATGTCGCTGTATTCAGCCATGATGTGGAATAGAACCGATGAATCCAAACCTAACCAATCCTTTGTAAAAACTTTCGAAAAATTAACAGGGCAACCTGCCAGCATATATGCTGTGTTGGGCTATGAGGCCGGACTTGTTTGGAGAGAGTTACTCCCGCATGCTATGAAGCGTGATTGGGATACTGTGAAATCGCTATTAAGAACACAAGCTATTCGTGGACCCCGCGGTGAAAGAAATTTCCACCCGCAATCGGGCGTAGCCGTACCTAACACACAGATCATCAAAATCAATTTAACAAACAATCGCATTCAGCAAATGATAATCGAGCAAGGAAGAGGACTTTCCTACGATGCTAACGTGTTTGAAAATATTCATACACACAGCATATCGGGATGGAAGAATCCTTTCTTGTGTGTTTAACATCCCTACATAATGAAAAAATTTTACTCCCTGTACGTACAGGTGCTGGCAATTGTGCTTTGCACTTGGGTATTGCCATTAACTAGTAAGGCACAGTCGTACCTCAAAACGGCCGTTACTACGGGTACACAATTGTCGACCCTTACTAAGGACACCAATGGTAATCTCTATTTTACCGATTTGGATCCTTCTGCCGGCAGCGGGGAAGGCAGGTATTATGTGAAAATGCTTAATACTACAACGAACAATATTTCAGACTATACTAGTCATAGTATTCCGTTTGACCTGTTAAATCCAGTACCGCCATCGAGCTTAGAATTTGACCAGTTCAACAAGTTGTACGTAAATGTGTTCGCCTCGGGCCTGTACGAAATTGTAGCAAGCACACCTTTCAAGGTAAATTTGCCAACGAATTCAACAGGAGATAATTACCCTTCGGGCAACCCTTATGTTCAAGCTATTCAATTCAATAAAAAGAATAACAACGAAATCCGGGGTTTTATTGTAAGCAGTAATGGTACCGACTTTAGTCACTTAACGATGTGGAACGCGCCAAACTTAAATGGAGCCTATCAAAATGCTGCATCCCGTATGGCAGACGACTATTCGATAATGCCAGGTGCGACTTCCGACCCAGCGGGGAATCATTATTTTATTGATTTAGTGGCGAACAAAAGAATTTTAAAACTGCAATACACCGGGGGGAATAATTTTTCCCAAGCCATGTTTTTATCGGGGAAATATTATTCTTCCATAGCCAGCGATAAAGATGGGAATTTGTATGTGACAGAAAGTACAGACGGCCGGAACTTCGATATCGTCAAATATTCGCCGACAGCTGTAGAACTTCTTAGGATCCCCAATGCATTGGTAGGATCCTATGGTGGTTTAGGTGGCAACGATTTTGAGCAACCACGAGGGATGGTGGTCATGCCAAATGGAACTATCTACGCGAATAGCGGTAACGAAAGTACTACAGGTGGTTACCAATACACCATGTATAAATTTGAACCCGATGTTAAAGTATTAAGTGTTCTACCCATTCAAGCAAGCCCCGTTTCAGTTAGAAACAATGAAGAGTTTTATTATATCGTGTCGGGTAATGCGCCGTTAAATGGACTTACAAAAGACAACCTCACTTTAGTGGACGTTGGAGGAAATATCCAATTTGAAAAAATTACAGACATTACCTTCTCTGGTAATGATGCCTTAGTATATGTGAATAGTGGGTATGCAAACACAGGGCAATTAAGGTTAACAGTTGCTTCTTCTAGTAGTGGCTTAAGTTTGACAAGTGCCCCGGTTACTTCTATTACCACTTACGTTACCAATCTTGCTCCTTCCGTAGATGGTACCTCCACTTCAATCACTTACACAGAAGGAGATCCAGCTATAAACTTACATAATAGTATTGTTGCATCTGATGATGGAACGATATTAAGAGGTGTCAGTGTTTACGCGGTAAGTGGGGGCGAAAATAGTGATAGTTTGATTTTTGTGAATACCGATTCTACCCAGTTTGGTCGCGTACAGGCAAGTTATTCTGTAGCTGCGAAAACATTGACCATTTCGCTGGTAGATCCTAACGATACTACTTTTACGATTGCGAAAGCAAATAGGGTGTTAAACGCTGTTCAATTCAAGAATACATCGCAAAATCCATCTGCTACGCCTATTGTGTACCGATTTACGGCCACCGATTGGGTATATGGCACAACGGGAACCTCTACGGTATCAGTTACAGTGAACAAGGTAGGGGTGAATGATGCTCCTGTAATTACAGGGCCTGCGAATACTATTTCGCTTACGAATATTCAAACGCTCGAATTCAAAGATTCAACGTTAATCACGGTAAGTGATCCAGATATAAATCCTGGTAGTGGTGATTATACGATCACAGCTACCCATGGTGTAATTAGGGTGTTCTCCACTGGCGCAGAAAGTGCAAGTGTAAGTGGAACAACTACAATGGCAAATTTGAACTCGTTATTACGATACGAGTATTCTTATGCACCTGGTTTTGGATATTTTGGTCCTGCTACCATTACTATCACCTTTAATGATAAAGGCAATTCACCGCCTCCAGCCCAAACGGGTACTTATACAATGAACTTAGACATTGTACCAGGTGCTGCAGCGGTAACGTCGATTACTGCTACTGGAACGGGTAACTCGAAATTCGGTATTGGACAAACAGTTGCCTTTAATCTTACATTTAGCGAACCTGTTAAGGTTTCTAACACACCTACTATTACTATTAATACTACACCGGTAAGAACGTTGAATTATGTAACTGGTTCAGGTACGAATACTTTAACCTTCAATTACGTTGTTCAACCGGGCGATGTAGCTACTGCTTTGGATGTAACCTCGTTAAGTCATAACGATGGGTTTATTACGAACCTCAGTGGATTGGAAGCATATTTAGGTTTACCGCCTACTAAGATTGCTCCAGCTCGTTTGATTGAGATTGATGGGGTGGTACCAACTTTCACCCAAGTTGCACCGCCTGCTAACAAAACGTACAAATACAATGAGTTAATGGTATTCACTGTATCTGCAAGCGAAGTGTTAGATACGGCTAACCTCAAACAGTTAACTTTACAGGTTACCATTGGCGATACTGTTCGCGCGGTGCCGGTATATAATTACACCGTAGAAAACGGGGTAACAAAAATTAATTTCAACTATCATGTACAACCATTCGAAGTTGATAACGACGGGGTCGTTATTGGATCGTTGGAATTACCAACCGGCTTAGCTGTAAAAGACCAGGCGGGTAATGAAGTGACAAATTTTGCTATCGCCACTATACCAGCTACAACCGCTGTGCTTGTGAATGCCGCGGAATTGAAAATCATTGATTTCAAAATCCCGGCTGATGGTGGTTATAAAATAAATGACGAATTACGTTTTGTTGTTCGTTTCAACCAGCCCATCTGGTCATTTAGTGCTGCACAATTTAAAGTCAATATAAACGGGGTCGATCGCCTAGCAACCGCTGCATATGCGGGTGATTCTATTGTATATACAGTGCCTGTTTTCTGGAATGATCCAAAAGATACATTGCATGTACCTACCGCGATAGGTTTATATTACAATACGATTAAAGGGCTTAACACAGATATGCCGTTAGTCGACCCAAGTTTACCATATAGAAGTGCAGCCAATGTGATTATTGACGGTGTTCCACCAACAGGAAATTGGACATTAGAAATTCCAAATGTTACAACAGGTAGAGATTCTATTCCGTATAAGTTGAAATTTACAGAACCTGTTACGGGAGTTATTCCAAGTAAATTCACGGTTTCTATTGGAGGCGGGTTAACAGGTGTTATCGAAGGGTTCACGAATATTAATGATACCACCTATACATTCTATGTGAAAATTACAGGCACTGGTATCTATAGTTTATCGTTGAACTCAACCTTTAACATTAATGATATAAAGGACGCTGTAGGTAATCCACTTTCGAATTCTTTATTAACGCCAGCACCTATTTTAATAGACAGGCGAGCACCAACGGCAACGAGCTTTAATCCTCCTAATTCAAAAACATATGCTATAGGAGAACAGTTATTGTTTGGTATTAATTATAATATGCCGATAGTAGCAACTGGCACAATTCGTTTACCGCTTTACTTGGGTACTGATACAATCTATGTTCCATTATCCTATGTGTCAGGCAATACGAATTATATATTCTATTATACAGTGAAAGAAGGTGATGTGGATACGGATGGTATTAAAGTAGGTGTCATGGAAAGCGACAGTGCGATGACAAGTGAATATGGCATTCCGCTTGTTCCTGCACAAATACCGAACGCTATATTAGTAAATACGAAAGTGGATGGTATACGACCTTATGTAACAGCCGTGAGTGCTTCACCGGCATCCCTGTTATTGAAAGTAGGTAGTATCGCCACAACAGCGATTACCTTCAATGAACAAGTTACAGTGTCGGGTGCTCCAACAGCTACCTTACAAATCGGTAACAGAACGGTAAATGCTACGTATACGGCAACGAATGGTAACGACTTAGTATTCCAATATACTATTGTAGAAGGCGATGAAGCGCCAACAGGTTTCGAAGTAGTGGGCTTTAAATTAAACGGAGGTACCATAAAAGATGTTGTTGGTAATGAAACGGTAGATACAGCCTCAGCCGTGTTCCCTGTAACAGGTTCAAAAGTGGATGGCGTTTCACCAACCATTATTCGTTGGGAACGTTTGCTGCCAGAACGTACAAATGCTACGGCACTTACATATAGAATTACTTACTCGGAACCTGTAAATGGTAACATTAGCTTATTCAACCAGCTGAATGGACTTACAGTTCTAAGTAATACCATGGTGAAAGAATCTGATACTAGTTTCATAGCCACCATTCAAGTAAGTGGATCAGGTACCCTTACGCCAACTACGATCGCCTCAACAATCGTTGACCTTGCCAATAACCCAAGTACATCAACAGCTGTAACAGGCCCAAGCTATACAGTAGATCAGGCGGCTCCATCTATCGTACGTGTTGAAACAGCCGATAGTACTTACCGCGAAGGTCAAAACATCTTCTTCGATGTGGTATTCGACGAAGCGGTGAAATATACCGGTACAGTTTACTTACCATTGAAATTGGCCACGCTACCGAATACTTCGGCCATTGCAGTTTCACAAACAAACGATAGTACTGTTCGCTTTAGATTTACAGTACCTGCCAACGCCAGGGAAACAATTGGCGTACAGGCAGCATATAATATTTCAAACGGTATTACTGATACATTGGGGAATGCATATGCACCAATTGCAACAATTATTAGAACTGTTGCTAAAGTGGATGCCGTTCGTCCAAATATTAATAATGTTACCATCCCGGCCAAAACTTACCATATCGGTGATAGCCTAGATGTTAATATAGTGTATGATGAAGCGGTTACAGTCGTGGATTCTCCTATGCTGAAAATTAGGCTCAATGGCAACAATACAGAAGTATTAGCCAAATACCTTGGTAAAGCCAATGCTTCTACGGTAACGTTCAGGTATATAGTAGAGGAAGATGTGGTGCCAACTATTTCGGACATTACCATCTTTGGTAATGTTGACCGTACAAATGGTTCAGTAACGGACATGGTGGGCAACCTATCACAAGAGTCGGGTTATACCTATACCTTGGCAGATTGCTTAATCGACGCCGTTCGCCCTGTAGTAACTTCCCTTGTATTAGAGAAACCGGATGCTAGAACACCGGCATTCCCTGCTGATATGATCAGCCTGTACTTCCATACAAGCGAAAAAATCAATACGCCTTCATTGGATATGTTCAATCTTACCTTTACCAATGGCTTAATGCTGGGTACCGGTACGAATGTGACGGCGATTGATGATACTACTTACAGAATTGTATTTGATATGAGTGGTAATAATGGATTAGATGGTACGGTAACAGCTGCTGTGCCAGGTATCACTAATTTAACCGACATCGCAGGTAACGTACTTACACAAGCAATTACCAGCAATGCTTACTATTTCGATCGTAAAGCACCGGCATTTACTACCATTGACTTGCCAACAGCTAAAACATACAAAATTGGCGATACGCTCACGTATGTTTTACATACGAATGAACCAATTACATTAACAGGCGCTCCGCGTTTGAATGTATCATCTAATGGTATTAGCTTCTATGCTAATTATGATAGTCATACCGATACCACCATTACCTTGAAGGCGGTTACCGTGGCTACGAATGCCAATAACGCCAGCACTGTTATCGATAATATACTGGAACTTAACGGCAGTACTATTGTTGATCTAGCGAACAATGACATACAACTGACCGTACCAACTGCGAATACGACTAATATTAGGTTAGACGGTAAACGTCCGGGTATAAGCAGCTTAGGATACTATAATAACCGCACTTTCAAAGTAGGAGATGTGGTGAATTTGACGGTTTACTTTGATGAAAAAGTAACGGTTCAAGATACGCTTCGTTTCTACATGAAGATTGGTAACAAAGTAGCTGTAGTACCGGGCGTGTTCCAATCAAACGGTACAGAAATGCGCTTTGATTATACCGTGGTGGCAGGTGATAGTGGTGTAATTGCGTACGATAGCTTAGCTTATGGCATTGCTGTGGTGCGTGATATAGCGGGTAACGATTTAGTACAATCGCCACAAAATGTGGTTACAACCAGCATTGCCGATGCGGTGGGTCCGAAAGTAACAGCGGTTACAGTAACACCAGCAAGCGCTATGATTGGAACTACCATCAGCGCCAATGTACAGTTCAACGAAGCCGTGAACTTCCAATCGTCGGCAAAAGTATATGCAACTGTGAACGGCCAAGCTGTAATATTTGATACGCCAACAGCAGGAAGCGGTCATTCAATAGATTTCACCTTAACCGTTACGGAAGGGCTAGAAGCGCGTAATAGTATTCATATCGATAGCATTTCTTATGTAACTGATGTGAACGATAACGCCTTACAAAACCCTGTCAACATCGATGCAGCTATTGATGTGATCGATGCTGTTCGTCCGCAAGTAATAAGCTTTACAAGATTGGATGCCAACCCTAATAATTTGCAAGAGGTGAGCTACCAATTAGTGTTTAGCGAAAAAATGAAAGGCACTATTCAAAACGCCATCCAATTCAATACAACAGGTACATTAGGAGTGGCTGGATTGTCGGCTGCTTCAACCGATAATATTACATATACAATTAAGCCACGATTCATTAGTGGTGTTGGTACATTACACCTTAGTCTTAAACAAGGATACTTAACAGATTCTATTGGTAATACCTTAACGGCTGCCGACCAAATGTTAAGTGAAACGTTCTACATCGATCGTATTGCGCCGGTTGTAGACACGGTACTTGTTCCTGCTGATAGTACTTATAAGAAAGGTGAAACATTACATTTCGCTGTACAATACTCCAAACCGGTTACTGTAACTGGTACAGATGCTTACATGAATATCGTAATAGGTGCAGCTACTAAACAAGCCACCTTCGTTTCATCAAACAATAATACCCTCCAATTCGCTTATACAGTAGCAGAAGGCGATTTGGATACAGATGGTATTGTAGTAGATCCAACCTTGGTATTGGGCACTACCACCATCGTGGATTCCGTAAACAATGCTGCTGCTACAGCCTTAGCAAATATGGCTCCAACAAATGCCGTATTCGTGAATGGTGTTACACCTGCCGTTACATCAATTGTTGCTGGCGTTGCCAATAATCGTTACAAAATCGGTAGCACATTACCAATCGACGTAACGTTCAACCAAGCTATGAACATTAGCAATAGTGTTACCATGGAATTGAAATTGGGCGGTGATACGAAATACGCTACATTGAATACGGTTACCGGCAACACGGCTATATTTAATTATACAGTACAAGAAGGCGACCCAGAAGTGAACATTGTTACCACGGGTAATTTTGTATTGAACGGTGGTGCTATTAAAACACAACAAGGCGTAAATTTAACGGGTACACTTAGTGATACTTCATTTACTTCGAGGTTTGTAGATGGTATTAGACCATATGTTACAAGTGTTGTTACGGATAAAGATTCTACAAAAGTGATTCCTGCTACGAACGTGGCTTATACTTTCGCTTTCAATGAATACTTTGCAAATTGGAGTGTTTCAACATTCGAGGTAGTTACAACAGGTACCTTAAATGCCACCATGACTACCTTGCAAAATATTGCAACCAACAGTATTAGGGTCGACCTAAATACAGCGGGTTCCGGTACACTTACATTAAAAGTAAAATCGCCGAACGCGATTGTAGATATTGCAGGTAATGCAATGGCAGCAGGTGAAGTGGTAGGTACTACTTTACGTATCGATAATGATCGTCCTACTATTACAGGTATTATTCCTCCTGCGGATAGCACTTACCGTTTGGGCAACAAACTCCAATTCGGCGTTCAATTATCTGAACCATTAGCGAGTGCATTAGACGATCTCCAATTGAATTTAATTACAACAAATGGAGTACCGGCCGCAACATATGATAGCACATCAGCCGATGGTAAAACGATCTTCTTATCATATATCGTGGCTGCTGGGGATAAAGCAAACGGCATCGAATTATTTGATACTTTAAGAACAGTGGCAGCTTACGGTCCTCCGTACGATTCTGCAGGCTGGTTGTTGGATATGAACATCCCTAGTGCATTCCAACAATATCCTAATATTAATATAGATGCTACATCGGCAACTGTTACTACAGTAACGGTGCCGGATAGTACTTATAAATTGGGTGACGTTATAACAGCAACTGCTACCTTTAGCACCCCTGTTACAGCACAAGGCAATGTACAATTGCCGATCCAAATAGGTGCATCCAACGTATTGGCAACGGTTACACCGGTTACCAATAGTACTACCGTAATGTTTACATACACGGTACAGGCGGGCGACTTTGATATGGATGGTATTAGTTTCAATGCTCCAATAGATCTAAATGGAGGTACTATAACAACTATCAATAGTCAACGTGCAGCTACATTAACAATACCGGCAACAACATTGAGCAATGCTAAAGTAGATGGTATCCGTCCTACCATTCAGAGCATTACTGCCTCTGCATCACCTATGGCTACCGGTAACTACAAATTCACAGTAACATTCTCAGAAAGAATGCGCCACGATTATACCAGCGCAGATATTGTTACAGGTACGGCTGTATTGAATAATTCATATGTGAATATTCAGCCTTCAGTAACCGTGTTTGAATATAATGGTGTAGTAACAGGTGGAGATGGTACTGCTACATTAGACTTTAGTAAAGTAAACCTCCTAGATGAAGCAGGTAATACATTAGATACAACGGGTGTTAATATCCCGGTTATCATCATCGCTAATAAACCGGCAACTATTACGAACATCACCGTACCAGCCGATAGCACATACCGCTTAGGCAACGTAATGAACTTCGATGTAACATTTGATCAAGCATTAACAATCGTAGATCCTGCAAATGCGCCAAGATTGCCGTTTACGATCGATGGTAACATCGTGAAATACGCTTCGCATACCGGCACAACGGGTAATACTTACCACTTCCAATACACAGTGGTAGCAGATGATATGGATGCAGATGGTATCGTAGTGGGCGATAAATTGCTCGGTTCACTCCAAAACCAATACAACGTATTGGCAGATACAACTATCAATAATATCCCGAACACGGCTAACATCCGTATCGATGCGAAAGCGCCGGTAGCTACAACAGTTAAATATCCAGCAGCTGATCTTTACGGTATTGGTCAAACCATTCAAATTAAAGTAGGCTTCAACGAAGCAGTTACTTATACTGGTACGCCGAAATTGAGCATTATATTGAAAGATGGTAGCGTGGTATTTGCTGATGTGGTAAATGGTAATCATACAGATACCCTTACTTTCCAATACACTGTAAAAGAAGGTGACGAGAAAAAACAATTAGCAGTTAGCTCAACCATTGATTTAACAGCTAGCACGATCACAGATATGCATGGCAATAACTTGGTAAATACATTACCAAATATTACTACCGCGAAAGTGATTGATGGTGTTAGACCAACTATTACTAGCTATACATTGTTGTCGGCTTCACCAATGACAACCGGCCAAGTGAATATTCGTTTGATTACATCCGAACCACTTACGCCAATTACAACACAATGGTCTAGCTTCACTACTACAGGCAACGTACAGTTGAGCAATTTCAGCGAAGTACAGGCCATCAATACCATCTACTTTACTACCAATGTAAACGGTGGCGATGGTACTATTACACATGTGTTGCCAATCCCAACCGACTTGGCAGGCAATACAGCCGATACGACAGGCCTGGGTAAAATCATCATCGACGTATTAAACTCGGCACCGGCTATCACGAATATTACCGTACCTGCAGATAGCATTTACCGCGCGGGCGAAGTATTACGCTTCAACGTAACCTACAACCAAGCAGTAACATTAGCCGATGCAGCAAACGTTCCGTACTTACCATTTACAATTGGTACGAAAGCGGTGAAAGCAGTACATGTATCTAATAATGGTAACATCCAATCATTCGAATACACCGTACAAACCGGTGAACTCGATACAGATGGTATCGAAATCGGTACTGCTATCCGCAACCAATTCAAGAATGCTTTAGGTACAATTGCAGATTCTTCTATTATAGGCACACCAAGCACAGCAAATGTGAAAGTTGATGCGGTGCAACCGAAAGTAGTTAGTGTGAAATACCCAACTGCCGGTAGAAACGGGTTAGGTGCCGTATTGAACTTTGAAGTAACGTTTGACGAACCTGTCGTATACACAGGTGCACCAATCATCAGCTTACCATTCAATAATGCAACACGCACAGCAACGATCTTAAGTGGTAACGGTACAAATACATTAGTATTTACCTATACCGTTCAAACAGGTGATCAACAACATCACGTTGCTTTGGCAAATGCGATTAGTACAGTAGCAGGATCAAGCATTACAGATATCGCCGGTAACAATGCCATTTTAACATTGCCAACAGCTCCAGCAACTTCTGGCGTTCATGTAGATGGTATTATACCAGTAGTAACGGGTGTTAAAGTGATTCCTTCAACTAGCAGCAATGCACAACAAGTACGTTATGTAGTAGCTTATAGCGAGAAGGTACTCGGTGCTAATATTGGCCTATTTAATATTCAAACTACAGGTACGTTAACGTACACTTGGAATATCTACCACTATAATGATTCTACAATTTTAGCGGCCGACGTAACAGGTGCAGGTAAGATCTCCTTTAGCTTGAATTCACCTAATAACATGAAGGACTCTAGCGGCAACCCGCTTGCTCCTTATACGAATGTAGTGTCGACAATTATCGATAACGTTCGCCCAACGGTTAACATTTCTACTACAGCAGCTAACCGCATCAATACACCGTTCCCAGTGAATGTTGTATTCAGCAAACCGGTAACAGGCTTCTTAGTAAATGATATCAGTGTAACGAACGGTGCTATTACCGGCTTCACAGGTAGCGGTGCTAATTATAGCTTCACCGTAACACCAATGACCGACGGTGTTGCTACTGTAAGCATCCCGGCAAATGGTGCCATCGATAGCTTGGGTAACCAAAACTTAGCATCTGCCGATACAATCCGTATTAATTACGATAGAACACCACCAGTTGTTACACCGGTTACCTTCGCTATTAACGAGAAGAGTTCAGTGGGTGCCGTATTAGGTACGATCTACGCAACCGATGCGAGCAATATCTTTACCGATTGGAGAATAGACGTGAACACGGATCAGAACAACAATGGTGTACCTGACTTCGTATTGAACGCTACCACCGGTAAACTGACTATTAATGATGCTGACTTGAGATACCTCGTTTCGCATACACTCACGATCCAAGTATCTGTAACAGATGGCTTGAACCGTAGTGCACAACAAGCGATCATCATCAACTTACTGAGCATCAACAACGCGCCAACAGGTTTAACCCTCAGCAAAAATTCGATCCTTGAAAACAATGCTAGCGGGGCTACCGTAGGTACGTTCACAACAATTGATACAGATGCCGACGATACGCATACCTATACTTTAGTAACAGGTACAGGCGACACCGATAATGCAGCCTTCAGTATCCTTGGTAATGCACTTCGCATTAACCAAGTAACGAACTACGAAGCGAAGAATACTTATAGCATCCGCGTTCGTACAACAGATAAAGGCGGCCTCTTCTTCGATCAAACATTTATTATTAACGTGGTAGATGTGAATGAAGCACCAACAGTAGGCACAATCGCCGCTCAAAAAGCATGTGCTACTACTGAAACGCATACCATCACCGTACAAAACGTAACACCGGGCCCTGAAACAAGCCAAACAATTACGCCAACTATCACGGCCGATAATAACTTGTTTGATGTATTAACCGCTAGCTACAATGCAACGGCTAAAACAGTAACCATTACCTACCGCTTGAAAGCAAATGCTACCGGTAATGCCTTCGTAACACTCACCGTACAAGACAACGGCGGTACAGCGAACGGCGGTATCGATAAAGTAAGTACTTCGTTTATGTTCACCGTGAACGCTGTTCCTGTGGTAACGATTTCGAGCGATAAAGGCTTGAATGTATCGAAAGGTGCTACAGTGGTATTAACTGCTACAGGTGGTCTTTCTTACACTTGGTCGAATGCTGATGGTATTATCACAGGTATAAATAGTCCTGCACTAACGGTTCGTCCAATGCAGAACACAACGTACACTGTAACAGCTAAGAATGCAGACGGTTGTACCGGCACAGCATCTGTAAACATGACGGTCATCGAAGACTTCAAAATCGACGCTACCAACGTGTTAACACCGAATGGCGATGGTGTGAATGATCGTTGGGTGATTAAGAACATCGATGCGTACCCGCAAAATGAAGTGAAAATCTTTGACCGTGCAGGTCGTATGGTTTACTATAAGAAAGGATACTTGAACGAGTGGGATGGTAAAGTAAACGGTCGTCCATTAGCGGAAGGAACTTACTACTTCATCGTTGACTTCGGTCCTAACTTACCGAAATCTAAAGGTTTCATCACCCTTGTTAATAACGATTTATAATAGCATTTACGCCATATATTCAAACGCGAAAAAATGAATAAGGTAATTAAAAACATAATGATCATCCCGGGAATAGCGCTAGCCAGCCTAGCGCTTTCCTTCGGTACTTTGCAAGCACAGGATGTTTCTCGTTCTGCGGCTCCATTACAACCCATGGGTACCCAGTTCTTTGGTAACCAGTATATTGGCAACCCAGCTTTCGCAGGTATCGACACAGGGGTGCATATTAGCCTTGCGCGCCGTGCACAATGGAACAGCATTCCAGGTGCACCGGTTTCCCTAAACGGGGCGGCCGATGCCATGTTTCTTGAAAGAGTAGGAGGAGGTATACAAGTATATAACGACAAGGCCGGTTTAATTAACCGTACGAAAGTGTCGCTTACATACGCCTATCATTTACCCTTGAACGATGTATCTCGCTTACACTTCGGGATTTCGGCAGGCATTAACAACGAACGCCTCGACCGTTCCCAATTAAACGGCGATCCGAACGATCCTAACCTGAACGCTTTCAACCGCCGCGAGAACTACTTTGAAGGAGATTTTGGTATGGCCTATACCTCGCATAACTTAACCATTCAAGGTTCCTTGCCCAACATCATGAACGTATTCCGCCCGTCGGATGATCGGACCATCGATGGGGCCTTCTTTTATGCTGCTGCAGGGTATAAAATTCGAATCAACGAAGCACTCAACTATATCGAGCCGAAAGTAGGGGTACGAGGCGTACATGGGTACGATAATATCTACGATTTTGGGGCAAATGCTGTGTTTTACAACAACTATTTCAATGTATTTGGGCTTTATCATTCTACAAAGAACTATACCGTTGGCGTAGGTGCTAGCTACAAAAATATTTTTGGTGTACAAGCCATGTATACCTCTCAAACCAGTGGTTTGAAAACTTATACCGATGGTGCTTTTGAATTAGCACTGATCATGCATCTTTTTAGATAGATTAGCTTATTCTATTTTGCGTTAACACCGTGGAGTTCTCTTCACGGTGTTTTTGTTTGCGGATAGCTCGAATGGAGGAAAACCTAGTGTTAAATAGCAATAAGTGATGATTAGCTTGAAGTAATACCTTCTTCGAGGTATGGATGCTGTCTAGTCCTACAAAAAGTTTACACCCACAAATGAAAAATGATGAAAAGAAGCAAATTATTTGGACTAAAAGGTCTTGGGGGTGGTCAATCGAGTTATGATGATTCATTTAGGCGTATGGTGGTGCGTGACTACGAAACTGGTAATTTAAGTGTATCGCAGCTAGCCGTTAAATACGGCATAAAGAATCATGATATAAAAAATTGGAAAAAGCGGTTTAGGGGCGATATTGCGGTAATTACCACAATAAATGAAATAGCTATGACACCAGAAGAGCAAAAGGA
>NZ_QLLL01000014.1 GCF_003259335.1 Chitinophaga skermanii | reverse complement strand
CATTAAAACAGGTGGCGTAGATTACCCTACAGCTGTGGCAAGGGTTAACGTTGTAAAACCGGGTAGCATTAGTATTCGCAACAACGTAGTAGAACCAGGTGAAGAAGTGGGCTATGCAGATGTATCAACAATAGAAAACAATGCCGGCCCTTATACTTTCCAATGGCTAAGTTCACCCAACAACAGCACATGGACCAATATCAGCGGCGCTACCAGCGAAACCTATAAATTAGGCCCTATTAGCGTGCCTACCTACTTTAAACGCAGGGTAACGAGTAACGGGATTTCGGCGGAAACGAACTCCGTGTATGTAACAGTACGCTCCCAAGTTAACGGCCCAGCTAATACAACGGTTACAACCACCGCTACCCCGGTTATTTTGCAACCATATGCAAACACCTTATCTGCAACGAACGTAAACTACGTTAGAACGAAAGCGATTACAAAACCAGGTGTTAAAACAGCGGCTGCCGTAGATGCATTAACAAGCGTTTACGATGTACAAGTAGCTACCAATTACATGGATGGGCTTGGACGCCCTTTCCAAACAATAGCCATGAAAGCAGCACCTAACCAAGGCGATATTGTTACGTTAAGTGTATACGACCAATACGGCCGTTCACCGCAACAATTTTTGCCTTATGTAGATTCGTTGGGCAATGGTTTGCCCAAGTTGAACGCTTCGACTAAGCAACCTGCTTTCTACAATCGTATTTTCTCTAACACGGAAGGCTTCTATTATAATAACACAGAACTCGAAGCTTCAACCCTCGACCGCCCATTAAAACAAATGGCCGCCGGTAAAAGCTGGGCGGGTAATAACAAAGGGGTAACTACTGAATACAGGTTTAACACCTTATCCGATAGTGTGCGTATTTGGAATATCACTTCCACCCAGTTAGCCACCCCAACAACAACAGGCATTTACCCTGCCGGTATGCTGAGCGTTGTTGAAACACGCGATGAAAACGACAACCGCGTAGTGGAATACAAAGACAAAGCAGGAACAGTGATCTTAAAGAAAGTACAAAGCATTGGAAATGGCGCCACTGCCCACGATGGTTGGTTATGTACTTACTATGTTTACGACGATTTGAACACCTTGCGTTTTGTACTACAACCCAAAGCTGTAGTTATCACGAGAAATAGCAACTGGGTAATCCCAGCAGGCGTAAAAGATGAATTATGCTTCCAATACAGCTACGATGTACAAAACAGGATGATCTTGAAAAAAGTACCGGGCGCCGATGCCGTATACATGGTATACAACAAGCGCGATCAAATCGTACTTACCCAAGATGGCAACCAACGCTTATCAAGAACATGGTTAGCAAGCAAATACGATAGCTTAAACCGCGTTACACAAACAGGCACTTACATTGCTGCCAGCGTACAAACGCAAGCACAAATGCAAACCAGTGTAGATGCCAACCAAGATTTCCCATCAGTTGCTAATATTACAGCACTTACAAAAACCTTCTACGACGATTACTCGCAAGTAACCGTACCGGGTTATACCAGTGCAGATGTTGCGAAACTAACATCTTACACGAATAGCTACCCGGTTACCGTAGCTAAAACAAATTCAACTATTGGTCTTACAACGGCTTCGCAAACGAGGGTATTGAACGGTACGCAATGGTTTACAACGGTCAGTTATTATGATGATCAATACCGCGTGATCCAAGCCATTGCCGATAATTATAGCGGCGGCAAAGACACCGTTACAAGCCTCTATGATTTTAGTGGTAAGATGCTTTCTTCCTATGCTCGCCATGCTAGTGCTACTGCTCGTTTACATGGCAAGCAAAAAGTATTGGTAAGCAATGCGTATAACCACGTCGGTGCGCTTCTTAATACCAAGATGCAATTAAATGACGATGGTGTCAATAAAACGGTTAGCAGTGTTGTCTACAATGAGCTAGGTCAATTGATGAGTAGAACTTTCGGTAGCAACCTCGAATCACTGGAGTATACTTATAATATCCGTGGCTGGGTAGATGGTATCAATAAGAACTACGTTAACAACACCGCCACCCACTTCTTCGGAATGGAACTCAACTACGACCGTGGCTTTAACCAGCAACAGTTAAACGGTAACATCACCGGCACCAAGTGGCGTTCTGCTAACAATGGTATTGCCCGCTCCTATGGTTTCGGCTATGATAGAACCAACCGCATAACCTATGCCGATTTCAAACAAGATGCCAGCGGTGTGGGTACCAACTACGTAGACAATAGTACCACCCAGTTCGATGTACCGAAAATCAGCTACGATGAAAACGGCAACATCCTCACGATGAAACAATTCGGCCTAGTAGGAACCACTTCCTCCCTCGTCGATAACCTCGTATACACATACGCTGCTAACAGTAACAAACTCTTAGCCGTTAAAGACTCCGTAGCACCGAACCCTACAGCCAAGCTCGGTGACTTCCTCGACAACAACCCAACCGGCAACGATTACGCCTACGATGTAAACGGCAGCATGAACAAGGATAACAACAAGGCCATTGACAGCATCCGCTACAATATCCTTAACCTCCCCGAGTTCATCCACATTAAAGGCAAAGGCAACATTTTGTATGTATACGATGCAGCGGGTACGAAACACCAGAAAATCGTCATCGATTCCACCGCGGGTGTAAAACGAGATACCACGACCTACATCGGCGGCTATATTTACAAGAACGACACGTTGCAATTCGCTAGCCAATCCGAAGGCCGCATTCGCCCAGTTGTAAAAGCTGGCCAACCTGTTAGCTACGTGTATGACTACTTCGTGAAAGATCACCTCGGCAATACCCGCATGGTACTTACAGAGCAAACAGATCTTTCCTCTTACGTAGCCACGATGGAAACAGAGAATGCCCCTGTTGAAACACAACTCTTCAGCAATATCGAGGAAACAGGCGCTGCAGTACCGAGCGGGTTTAATGCCACGCAAAGAACCATGTCGACGGAGAATATGAACAAACGTGTTGCCCGCTTAAATGGCAATGATCCAAATGCTAAGGTTGGGCCATCCTTAGTAATTAAAGTAATGGCAGGCGATACTGTTTCACTCGGTGCCCAAGCTTACTACAAAGAAGCAGCAGGAGAAACAAAAGCCAATCCAAACGTCATCAACGATCTATTACCATCCCTGATAAACGCCTTGGGTGGCATGGCTTCTGAAAGTGGTAAAGGTCTAGCCGCCAATGCTGCAGGTCCTATCAACGCCGATTTCTATGCCAATGGCTATCAACGTCTTAAAGAACGTGACACTGATCCATTGCAAAATAATCGCCCGAAAGCCTATTTGAATTACACATTATTCGATGAAAACTTTATATTAGTAGAAGAAAACAGTGGTGTAAAACAAGTAGCAGCCACACCTGGTGAAGTACAAAACCTCGGCGCTTCTAAAATGGTGGTACAAAAAAGCGGTTTCTTGTATTTGTACCCTACAAACGAAAGCTCGACTGATGTGTTCTTTGATAACGTTACCCTGCTTGTTGCCAGTGGTCCGATTTTAGAGGAAACACATTACTACCCATTTGGATTAACAATGAGTGGGATTTCTACGACTGCACCAAATAGGTTGGAGAATAAATTCCTGTATAATGGCAAGGAGCTTCAAAATGCGGAATTTGCAAATGGTGGAGGATTAGAATGGTATGATTACGGGGCAAGGATGTATGATCAGCAATTGGGGAGATGGCATGTTTTGGATCCATTAAGTGAAAAGTACCCCGACCTTACGTCTTATAATTATGTTGCCAATAACCCGATTAATGCAGTAGACCCGAATGGTGAAGATGTAATACTGGTAATTTGGACATCTAAAACAGGCAATGTTGGTCACGCAGGTATTGCAATATCAAACTATAAAGAAGAAAAGTATAAAGAAACTGTAAACGGAGTGGAAACAGAACGTTCTAGAATGGTTGCTGACGGTACATATACATTTTATGATAATTGGCCAGGTACCACGGTTAATTTTGATGTAAAAGGTGCAATGAAATCTGTTAAGGCCGCCAGGAACAAAACAATCATAGGCTCGGTATCCGAATTTACTGACGGATCAAGCGTTAGTCCAGATGAAGAAGTCGGACCAGACGGTGTACTAAAACTTTCGACATCTTATGAACAGGATATGGCGGTACAAGGACGTCTTGAAAATGCCAACCAGGAAAAAACCGATTACAACGGAGCTTGGTATAATTGTTCAACGTATGTTAGTGACGGATTACAAGGAATATTTGGGAAAAAAGTTGGTAAAGAAACTATGCTCGGACCAGTAAAATCTGTAACTCCCAATAAGTTATGGAAGGATACTAAAAAGGCTGCAGATAAAAAAGATATTGAAACGGAAGTCTTAAAAGACCCAGGAACAGGTGTAGACGTCAAGTTTAAAGAAGCAATGAAAAGAAGTAACTAATATGAGTAAAGTAATAAAATATATAGTCCTATTAATAGGTATTGTAATACCAGGGTACCTATTTGGCCAGAACACGATTCATAAATCGTTCGAAAATTTGTTTATCACTGACTATATCTACAAGGCAGAAGTATCTCTTTTTAAGAAAGAAGAATACAAACAAATTGAATCTAATGAGTTCTTAAAAATTCTGCAAGCTTCTAAAGGAGCATTTGTTAAGTTTAAACCATACAGTAAAGTAAAATTATATGCAAAAAATGACACGATTTATAACATATATTTTTCTCAAAACAATCAATATTTTAAAATAGCTGGCAGCACCTATTCCCTGCCACAAAAGCAAATAAAAAAAATCTCTGAATTGTTTAACTTTTAATAGTGAAAAATCCCGAGTTAACTCGGGATTTTTTGTTTATGATTCACAAGCTGTTCATTTTAATTTTGAAAAACCCGTCCCCCACTACTCACATTTACCGTAACCTCCCCGCACCTATACAAAAAACATCCAAATAGCTGATGACAAACATATTCTAACGCTCCCAAAACTCAATTATAATATCTTCCAATGTTCATCTAATGTTACCCTAATGTTCTACATATATTCCCCACCTTATTTCTACATAGTAGAGATCGCATAACAACATATCCGCTCTATAACAGCACTATACCTCCTCAACTCGTAGTTACCGCACTTATTGTTAATCCATATGCATCATATTCCGGCACTATCCGGCATAATGCGGCATTTTCCGGCAGAAACCGGCACTTTTCGGCATTTTCCGGCAAAAAGCGGTCAAAAGCGGTTAAAAGCGGCACTTTCCGGCACGTGATTTTTTTTGTTCAAAACGACCTCTTAATTTCGAATTGTAATTACACATCAAACAAACTTCACCCGGTGAAAAGCTTAATAGGCACGGCTTACAATAGTGCCTTCTTTACAACACTTAAATTTTTCAATCATGTCAAAAACAAATAGCATCCAGCTAAAAAACAAGGACAAAGTGTCCGTTTATCAAACTAAAAATGGGGTCATTACGACTGAAAAAACGAGTACCCCTTTAAATGAAAACAACAAGAAAAACATGCGAACCATTTCCTTGCGAAATGAATTTGCTGAGGCGGTTCATGCGACAACGCAATTTCGAGGTAGGTTCAAATCGGCCGCACAACAAATCAAGGATGGTACAGTACATCAAAGGCTCGTTGCCAGTTTCCGTAAATTGTTACAAAAGGATACCGTCCACGAACGTGGTGAGCGTATGGTAGAATACGGCGACCTTACGATGATACAAGGATTTGAGTTTAACGACAAGAGTAAGTTTGGTATTAACTTCAACGCTCCTTATGAGGTAGCTGTTAATAGGGTTGATGGTTTAGCCAGTATCTCCATTCCTTCTTTCGTCCCGCAAGAAGAGCTAAAAGAGCATACAAATGCTACCCACTTTAAACTGATCGCATCGGTAGCGGCTTTCAATTTCGAAACAGGCGAAAATGCAGGGTTAGTGCTGAATTCTGCGAAGTTTCCTATTAGCACGGACCCAACGACAGACATCAACTTCGACCTCCCCTTTACGCCCAATGAATCACGTCACTTGTTCATCTCACTGGGTATTGTATTTACCGAGGTATTAGATGCGCGTGACTACGCGTTATATGGTGGCGAACACAATGCCCTGCGCATCATCAAAGTACTACCGAAAGTCTAGTCATTTCTTCATCTTAAAAAAACAACTACAATGGTAGAATTAATGAACAGGCTCGTTGCGCCTACGCCCCCATTCTTCATCAAGCTCCGCAACATCGGACTTGTATTGGCCACCATTGGCGGTGCCATTATTTCACTGCCTTTTGAATTGCCTTACTATTTAAAGGAATGGGCCGCCGTACTTACGGCAGCAGGTACTGTAATGAGTGGCGTTAGCCAGACTGCTGTTAATAAAGAGTAACAGCAACACTTATGCTGTTCCGAGTGCACCGGAACAGCTCATTAAGTACTACCCAATAGCTACCCAACGACCCCTATTTTCTACTTTTTTTCTACTTTCTCACGATTTCATTCCCTTTTTTTCGCGTTCATTCCAAATGCCCCTTTTTGCATTTCTTAACTTTTTACATTTGTATCATGACACGCAAAACAACTACAACGATTCACGTGCTGTACTGGGTGCTCATGCTTTACCAAGTTCAGTTGACCCAACAGTTTACGATTAGCCCAACAACCGGCTGGATGGCTATTAGCCACTTTCTTACTTCCATGGCTTTGTTTTATGGCTTGTACCTATGGGTATGGCCTCTTTTTAAAAAGAAAGCATGGACATGGCTAGTAGTATTACTTTTTGTAAATACTATTGCCGCTTTTTCATTTGAGTATTACCTATCAATAGGTATGTCGCTAGCCGTAGGATTCGCGTTACCTTACACGAATTATGATCCCTACATCGTTCATTATTACTTTAAAGACTATACGCCCATTATTGCGAGCGCACTCATTTACGCCTACTTGCAAATTTTGCAATTAAATAAGCAACTAAAGGAGCAAGAAACAGCGCAAAAAAATGCAGAACTGGCTTACCTCACGTATCAATTTAACCCGCACCTCTTACTGAACATGCTGAATTGCTTGTACAATCGTTCTAACAAGGTATCGGCAAAGTTAGGTGAGCACATCGAACATGTTTCAGAACTCATGCAGTATGCCATTCGAATACCCCGCAACAACCGGGTATTGCTAAGTGATGAAATACAATATTTGAGAAGCTATACAGAAGTCTTCCGTTTACGATTCGAACCTCACTTTTATGTAGCGTTCGATATGCACGGCGATCCTTTACAATACGAAATAGC
Organism: Chitinophaga skermanii; assembly: GCF_003259335.1. Lineage (GTDB taxonomy): Bacteria > Bacteroidota > Bacteroidia > Chitinophagales > Chitinophagaceae > Chitinophaga > Chitinophaga skermanii. Next base: position 100,439 of record NZ_QLLL01000014.1, on the reverse strand, counting down.
GCCCTTGCTTTTGTTGCCCATATTTGAAAATGCCTTTAAACATGGTGACTTTAGCAACCCGCTTCAACCCATAAAAATAGCATTGCACTTGCGCGGTAACCAATTGCATCTACGGGGCGAGAACTTTATCAGCCCATCACCTGCTAACGGTTTATCGGGAGGAGGATTAGTTAACTTAAAAAAGCGTTTGCAATTGATTTACCCCCGGCGCTTCAAACTACGCGTGCAACAAACTGCGCAACACTATTCGATCCATTTATTTATTGACCTACAAAACGATATTCAATGGCACCCTCCACTATCCGTTGCATCGTTATAGATGATGAACCAGATGCCGTAGAAAATATAGCCACCCATATTGAAAGGTATGCAGCATTGGAATTAGTAGGCATGTACACAGACCCGGTGATGGCGATAGCGCAACTAAAACATGCCGACCTTGTTTTTATTGACATAGAGATGCCCAAGCTAAAGGGCACAGATTTCATTGCAGAAGCCCATAACCAAACAAAGTTTATTATAGTCAGTGCTCACCAACAATATGCCTTTGACGGTTTCGAATTGAATGTGATTGACTTTTTATTGAAACCTGTATTCCCTAAACGTTTTCATGTAGCGGCCACGAAAGCTATTCAACATATTGCCCAGGCCAGGGCTAACACCGTGGCACATACATTGAAAAGCGGCTGCTTTGTTAGAAGTGTAGAGGAAAAGGTGCAAAAATGGATCAACTTTGAAGAGATCAGTTACATCGAATCTGTAGGCAAGCAATCTATTTTGCATACGTCAACTGAAACCATGCTGGTCACTAGTATGATCCGCGAATTTGAAGCACAACTACCCACTGATCATTTCCAAAGGATTCACCGATCCTTCATTGTATCATTGGCGAAAATAGAAAAGGTAATACCAGGATTTGTCATCTTATCAAAAGCTGTGATCCCCATCGGCCCACAGTATAAAAGCAAACTCTTTCACCATGGAAAATAACACAGAAATGCAGTTCTTCCGTGTAAAGCTATCTACCAAAGATGTGATGCTTATCACGGGTTTAAAAGACAGGGCCGTTCGTAAACTCATGTCTAAAATCAAGCAACAAAAGAGCAAAACCAGTTTTGTGACGGTGTTTGATATTTGCAAGGAATTAGAAATTAGTTTGGAAGAGGTGGTGAATGTTTATTTGAAAGCACATAGAAATTGATAATAGAAGAATGATTTATAGCAAAGTTGTTAAGTTCAAAAATTTAAACTATTTTAATATCTATTAATATTGAAACAATAGTCCGTTAAATTAAGTATTGCTTTTATTATGACTGATGATTTAATTGTTGAGCAAATGGCTGAAGAATTCTTCAGAGACAACATTTTTCTTTATGGACATAGCTTTTCGTCCTCTTCGGTTCTAGAATCATTAAAGAGGAAATTGTTTGATTTTTACCATCCTGAAACAAAAGCTATTTTTCTAAAAAGGTTTGATGAATTATTAAAACAGTCTCTATTAAATCATAGAATCAAAAATCATAATGGTCAACCCGATAAAAATTGCGGAATAGATAAAGAAAGTGAGAAACTAATATTTTATATAAAACAAGAACTTAGTGTACTTCCTACTATAGTTACCCAAAAATATCAGTCCGAGAATGAAACTATTCGAAGTAAGGTTTTCGTTAGCTATAGCCATAGAGATAAGGATTTCTTATTAGACATAAAAAGACACTTCAAACCTTTTTTGAACAATATTGAATTCTGGGATGATTCGCAAATCATTCCTGGGCAAAAATGGAAGGAGGAAATTCAAAAAGCAATTAGTGAAACTAAAATTGCAATTCTTCTTATTAGCACTGACTTTTTGGGCTCTGATTTTATAAATACTAACGAGTTACCACCATTATTAGAGGCCGCAGAAAAAAAGGGTGCAGTTATAATATCTATGATTCTCAGGCCTTGTTTATTCGAGGAATTTGAGACATTAAATCAATATCAAGCCATGAATTCTCCCGACAATCCAATTTCTAAAATGAATAGTGAGGACAAAGAAGATCTACTTGTCAATTTAGTCCGCCAGGTTAAAAAAATTCTGAATTAATTACTTAATTATTAAACTTAAAAGCATCATATTGTCTTTCAAACATATCAGCTAGTGCCTTTTTAAAAACATACTCTGCTTCTTGATCTGTCAATAAAACTCCAGTCTTTAATAAGACTTCTTTATTAGCCTCACTTAGAATCTGTGCTTTTAATTGTTCGTCTCCGTATAATTGGTTCATAATACTTTCAAAGGAAGCTTCAAAAACAGTTTTGCTGTCTTTGTAATAAAATTTAGATACATAATTTTCCATTATAAGATAAGAATCGATTAGATTGCCACTCTTAATTAAATTTTCAAATAAAATAGTGAAATTTTCGACTATTTCAGGGCCATTTACTTCAACACTTGCAGAAATAAAAGCCGCATAAGGGGCTTTTTTATAAGGATCGACTCCTAAATACATATAGCGTCCAAAACACGTTGCCATAGAAACATAAAGCCTATTTTTAGTTTTAATATTAATTTCTCTTAGTTGCTCTACTAATTGTGTCCATTTTACTAATTCTCCATTGCTCAAAATTATCCCTTCCTGATTATCGGCACCATGCATTTCAAAATGGAGTAATAAACCAGATTCATAGAATTCAGCTGTATGAATATAAAGTTTTAGCAACTCGAATAATTGATCTTTACTATTAACACTATAGTATTTATGCGTCAAATTTGACTTTCGAAATTCAATTTGTCGACTTATGCAATCATCATATATCTCCTTTCCTGTAAGCTTTTCATTTTCTAAACTTTCAATTACAACAATGTGGCCGATATGTCCATCCATATAATAAAGTTTTATTCGCAATATAATCTGAATACAATTAATATTTTTACGGTATAAACGTACAATCTACCCCCAACACAAACAAAAATAGAACCATCCATAATATTTAGATGGTATTCAGCCCCATGATAACTATCTTGATCAATCGATTGCAATACAACATATAAAATCAATTTCCACACATAAACAACCCACGTTGTATGTTTCACATGAGTATGAATAAAGTAACAGCATGCTTGCTGCTGCTATTGGCACCTTTGTATGCCTTGCAAGCCCAATTTAAACCCGGTGTATCCGTCTACACCCAATTACCGCCCGATACAGCGGCCGTGCATTTTCAATCTACTTCGGCCGATATTTCCGATGAGCTACAAGCAGCCATCAACCAACTGAAGAAGGATAAAAGCTTCGGGGTCATTTTTCTACCGGCGGGTAAATACTACATTTCAAAAACAATTTATATTCCTACGGCCATCCGTTTAATCGGCTATGGGAAAACGAGGCCCATCATTAGCTTGAAGAAGAACTCGCCCGGCTTCCAAACGGAAAAGCCAAACGATAAAGGCAAGGCCGGCTATATGTTCTGGTTCACAAGCAGCGTGGTAGAGCCGGGTGGCAATATCAGCGATGCAGGGGCTAGTACTTTCTATAGCGCTTTATCCAACATCGATTTACAAATTGAAGATGGTAACCCGCATGCTGTGGCCTTGCGTACGCACTTCGCCCAACACAGTTATGTAGCACACTGTAATATCAATATTGGCAAGGGCAAAGCCGGTTTGTTCGAGATCGGTAATATGATCGAAGATGTGCAGTTCTACGGGGGCGATTATGGTATCTATACCACGAAGGCCTCTCCCGGCTGGCAGTTCATGATGCTCGACAGCTACTTCGAAAACCAACGCATTTCAGCGATTAAATCCCAAGAAGCCGGTTTCACGATCGTACGCATGCAGGTGAAGAACGCACCGAGCGCTATCCAAGTAGAACATAATTACTGGGAGAAAATCTTCATGGAAGATTGTCGCTTCGAGAATATCAGCGGCCCGGCTATTACCCTCAGCAACGAAGGCAATGCCAATATGCAACTGAACATCCGCAACCTCGTTTGTAGCAAAGTGCCTACTTTGGTACGCTACCCGAAAGCAGATTCTGTAACAAAAGCGCCTGCGAACGTATACGCGGTTAAATCGTATACCTACGGCTTACAAATGAACGATCTCAAAGCGATTCCAGCGATTCAAACTTCTTACGACCTTCAAACGCTCAATACCTTACCAGCGATCGCGGCCAAGGATGTACCGAACCTCCCGGCTATGACTACCTGGTTTAATTTGAAAGACGGTGGCGCGAAAGGTGATGGTGTAACCGATGATACGAAAGCCATTCAACAAGCGATCGATCAACACGCGGTGATCTTCGTGCCTTCTGGCTCTTACCGTATCTCGGAAACGATTCAACTGAAACCTAATACGGTACTTATCGGATTACACCCAATGGCAACTAACTTCTCCTTAGCGGAAAACGCGCCTGCCTTTGGTGGCTTTGGTGCCCCGAAAGCGATGGTAGAAGCGCCGCAAAACGGCGAAAATATTATGACAGGCATTGGCTTGAATACAGGCGCCAGCAATTACCGTGCAGTAGCATGTAAATGGATGGCCGGTCCTCGTTCTATGATGGATGATGTGAAGTTCATTGGTGGCCACGGTACCATTCGCCCAGGTGTTAAAACCGGTTGGAAATGGGAAGAACGCCAAGGTGGCCCACGTGGTTGGGGTACTTTCGATAACCAATGGGATACACAATACTGGAGCCTTTGGGTAACCAATAATGGTGGCGGTATCTTTAAAAATATCTGGTCGGCCAGTACGTTTGCCACCAGTGGTTTTTATGCCGATAAAACGTCGACTGTAGGTAAAATCTACGCCATGTCGGTAGAGCACCACGTACGTAACGAAGTACGTTTCAACCAGGTATCGAATTGGAAAGTGTATGCTTTACAATTGGAAGAAGAAAGTGTAGAAAGTTCTGATTGCCAGCCGTTGGAATTAACGAACTGTAACGATATGATCTTCGCGAACTTGTATATGTTCCGCGTGATTCGTGTGAAAACGCCTTTCCCTTATTCTGTGCGTACTTGGGATTGTAACCGTGTAGAATTGCTCAACGTACACAACTACAGCCAAGTGAAGTACACAACGGATAATCCTTTGTATGATATCAATTCTCAAACAGAAATCCGTCCTACCGAGTTCGCTCGTTTGATGATCAACGCAACACCGAAGCCAAGTACTACACAACCGGTACAATTGCTAGCGAAAGGTTTTGAATTTGCCACCGGCTTAACAGCCGATTCCAAAGGCAATGTATACTTTGCAGAACAACGTATGAAGCGCGTGTACAAATGGGATGCACAAAAGCAATCATTACAACTACTGGCCGAATTCCCTTGGGAACCATTATCACTCGGTGTCGACAGTCAAGATAACTTGTTAGTCGTATTCCGTTACAACCCGCAAACCGGGTACTTAGTAAACGGTGTACAAGAGAAATTCGAGAACCCGGCCGATGCCCGTGGTACATCTTTTAGCGGTTGGGGTAATTCCGGTTTCGCTTCTCTTGTATATAGCATCAACCCCAATAATCCAGAAGAAAGCATCCGCCTACTCGATTATAAACCGATGGCACAGCAACAAGTTGCGAAAGCCTACTACCCTTCTAACCGCTGGCGCGATTACCACGATTTCAATATCGTGTCGCTCAATAAAAACGAACATTGCTGGGTAGCTCCTGATGGCAAAACCATTATTCCTGCTGCCTACGATTTAGCCCGTGCTACTTCACTCGTAGCGGCTTACCCTGGTAAGCCTTTATACGCGGTGGATGAATATGATAAACGTACCGTGAAGTTCGATGTTGATGCAAAAGGTTATTTATCCAATTTGCAATACTTTGCAGAGAAGGGCGATTTCAATTCAATCCCCGATCCTTTGAATTCGAATGTTTGGGTGGCCGATGGCGAACTGTATGAATTCGATGCAAATGGTAACGAAGTGCGCATGGTACCTGTGCCTGAAAGACCGTCTTCTATTGTGAAAGTAGGTCGTGATGTATACATCACAGGAAGAACAGGTTTATATAAAACAACTATCCAATAATTGCTATAAAGTATTATTCATGTTGAAAAAGAAATGGTGGCCGAGTTTGCTATTGTCGGCTTTAATCTCCCAACAAGCCTTTTCCCAAGTGCAAGTATTAGGCAACCAAGTGGCCTACAATGCGCACACCCCGAAAAGCATTTTGGTGAGTAGTGATGCAGAAATACCGGCCGGCACGGAGTTTATAGTACGCAGTGCTTATACAAAAACAACCGAGTTCACCGGCAAACTGGAAGATGGTCAACAAGTAACAGAATGGGCCAATGGAAAATGGTACAACCGTGCCGATTTCTCGAAGCTTACTGCGAAAGGAACATACTACCTCGTGTTGAAGGTAAATGGAAAGGAATACGAATCGAAGCCCTTCTACATCGGCGAGAATGCCTTAACGGAATTGGCCGTGCCTGCTATCCGGGAATTCTTCTTCCACCAACGCGCCAGCTCACCCGAAGAGTTAGGTGCCGATAAACAGCTACTCCTTTTTGGTAGTAATAAACGGGTTGATTTAACAGGTGGCTGGTGCGATGCCTCCGGCGATGTAAGTAAATACTTCTCGCATTTGGCATACACCAACTTCATGTCGCCCCAGCAAATACCCATGGTCGATTGGTCGATGATTAATACCGTGGAACGCATCCCGGCGATCTTAGATAAAACAAACACCCGCGCTTCCCTCACCGAGGAAGCGCTCTATGGTGCCGATTACATCATGCGCTCCCTGTCCCCGGAAGGTTATTTTTACATGACCGTGTTCTCTTACTTCAAGAAAGACCCATCGGAACGCCGCGTAGTAGGTTTGCTGGCCGATAGTAAAACCACAGCGGATTATCAATGTGCTTACCGGGAAGGTGGCGGTATGGGTATTGCTGCCTTAGCACGCATTTCTACTTGGCATAAGAACCGCGATTTCACCAGCGCGCAATACCTCGCTGCCGCAGAAAGAGCGTTCGAACATTTAGAAAAGAACAACTTGAAGTATTGCGATAACGGTAAAGAGAACATCATCGACGATTACTGTGCATTGATGGGTGCTACCGAATTATGGCTCGCTACCGGTAAACCGAAGTACCAAGCCGCTGCTCGCTTACGTGCAAATAACTTGGGAAACAGGATGACCCATGGAGGTTACTTCTTAGCCGACGATAACAAACGCCCCTTCTGGCATGCTGCCGACGCGGGATTGCCCATTATCTCCCTCGCCCGTTACCTAGATGCTGAAAAGGATCAAACACTTCGCGCTAAAGCTTTAAATACCATCCGTGCAGCCGTAGATTATAATTTATCGGTTACGCAAGCAGTAAAGAACCCGTTCGGCTATGCCCGTCAATCGTTCTTATTTAAAGACCAAGTACAAAACGGCTTCTTCATTCCCCACGAAAACGAATCGGGCTGGTGGTGGCAGGGCGAAAATGCCCGTTTAGGCTCCCTTGCTTCGGCGATGTTAGTCGGTGGCAGGTTGGTATACCCTGCTAAGAACGAGCTGGGTGTAAAGCCTGAAATTGCCACGTACGCCTCGAACCTGGTGAACTGGGTACTGGGCTGCAACCCTTACGATATGTGCATGATGTACAGCTATGGTAAGGTGAATGTACCGTATATGGCTTCTATGTATGGTCATGGCTCGGGGAATGGTGGGATTTCTAATGGTATTACCGGTAAAAATGCCGATGGCACCGGGATCGATTGGAAGGTGGAAGATAATGGGAATGAATGGCGCTGGAGTGAACAATGGATTCCTCATAGTGGCTGGTTCTTACAAGCGGTCACCGCTTTGGCTTCAAATTAAACACTACAATTCGCAACATGAACAAGATATTTCATTCTATTTCCATACTCGCTTGTATCCTTATTCTACAAACACAAGCGCAAGCGCAACGGTACCCGCGCTTTAAAGTATTGGCGTTTTATAGTCGTACCGTAGAAAAAGCACACGTGGAGTTTGCCGACGAGGCCATTAAGTTCTTCAAAGACCTCACCGTAGGCAATGGCTTCGTGTTTGATACCACGAGCAATATGGGCGACCTTAACGACGAGAAACTAAAGGATTACCAACTGCTGATGATGATCAACGATTTCCCGCACAGCGCCGCGCAACGGGCTGCCTTCGAGAAATACATGGAAAACGGTGGTGGCTGGTTTGGCTTCCACGTAGCAGCGTATAACGATAAAACCACCAACTGGCCTTGGTTCGTAAAGTTCCTCGGGGGCGGCGTATTTTACCGTAACAACTGGCCGCCAATGCCGGCTAAAATTGTGGTCGACGATACCTCGCACACCGTTACCCGCGGCTTACCTACCACCTTCATTGCCCCCATTAACGAATGGTACCAATGGAAACCCAGCCCGCGCGAAAACCCGGATGTAAAAGTACTCGCCACCTTGGCGCAAGACAATTACCCGCTGGGCCTAAAAGACATTCTCCCCGGTGGCGATACCCCTATCGGCTGGACGAACACGAAATACCGCATGGTATACCTCAATATGGGTCATGGCCCCCACATCTTCACCGATGCTACACAGAACAAGCTGATTATTTCGGCCTTGCGCTGGGTAGTAGCGACCGATAAAAAGGGCGATGTATTTTTGAAGTAAACAATACAATCAAGCATACAAAAGAAGAAGCCTTGTGGATAGATATCCGCAAGGCTTTTTTGATCTCTATTCTAACTTTCTTGGGGTTAATGAAGTGACGCCAACAACGAATGAAGGCCGATAAACACTGTTGTAAATTTTACTTTCCTGTTTGCGTTATGAGTATGAGTAAACCTAATAAGTTGAGCATGGTTCCCGTTTAAACGAAATGCATCTACATAAGCATGTTTTGTTACCGATTTATATTGCGTAAAAAATTCTATTTAGCGGTGATCTTGGAAACTTTCATGATATTTTTCCAAGTGCACGTCGACTTTTTTAAGACGACGGTTTTTTGTTTGGCTTTCGCATGTACGGTTGCTTGGGCTACAGGCTGAAAGCAACACAACAAGCAGGTGAGCATAATGGGGTACCTCTTTTTCATCTTTACTAGCATTAATTGGTCATATTGGAATAACGGGGCTGCACATGTCCGAATAATTACTATTTTACTATCCCGTTTGTGAAAGTAAAGGTCTAACAATCGCAAAATGATTGGCCGGGGATTAATCCCTTTTCTTGGGGGGAAAATTCCCCGGAAGCCCCCACCTGTGATATAGTAATTTGCGCCTTGATACCAAATTTCATTAAACCTCAAATTCAACACGAACCATGGAAAAGATTTTACCACAAGAGCCCCAACCTATCTTAAGAGAAGATACAGATGTTATCTTTGGTCAACCTATCACCCAACTTGAAGGTGCCGGTTACTTCCAAAAGCACGTATGTACTAAAACTAGGCTCAGCAACCTCATCGACGTAAAAGCATTACGCGAAACGAATCCCCACGAAGCAAGAATGATCTTCGGTAGAGAAGGAACATTACCGCAAGAAGAGGATTTAGTATTCTTCTTTTCTCATGCACAACTAAAAGACCTCTTCGCCAACATGGACCCAAATGGTGGCTTAGCGGTATTTATGGGTGCCCGCTCTGTATCTGAATTCGATTATGAAGATACCGGCCGCGCTTGCGAGTTCGCCCGCCCTACTGTTATGTTGTTCAACTACAAAACCTCTCCTTCCGTTGATTTTAAACCCGTAACAGTCGACATCGACGGTAGAACATTCGGTGTAGAAGGCGACGATGTAGAAATTGAAGGTGGTGGCGTAGAGCACCCCGGTACAGGCGGTGGTGGTGGTACCATCCGTACCGTGAATGGACTTACGAACACATTGAAGTTCATTCAAAAGCACAACTTGCAAAACATGCCGGACGGTTCAACAGAAACGTACATGTTCGATTACGAGAACCCCGACCCGTGCAACAAAGACAATGTTCGCTTCCCTACTAGCTTCAAAATTTTGAAGGTGAGCGCAACAGGCAACACCCCGAGAATTTAAAACTTGACACCATTGTTTCTCAAGATCCTACATATCATTTCCATTTGGATCGTTGTACTACCAGCCGTAGCAGGATTCATCAACTACAAAGGGTTGAACAACGATTCCAAGTGGATCTTTTACCTTGTATTGGCAGCCCTGGTGCCTCAACTATTAACGTTTATGTTCTACCAGGAAAATGCACTACTGAACATATCGTACAACCTGTATACACCTGTAGAATTCGGCATGCTGTTCATGCTCTTCCGCTCGAAAATGCGTTTCCCCTTTCACCGGAAGTTCATGGTAGGCACCTTGATTTTATATGCAGGCATTACTACTTATTTGTTTATTGTAAAGGGATTGCATGGCCAGTTTCTCAATGAACTGGTGTGCGTGAACAATACGATTTACCTCGTGTGGATGTTGTATTTACTGAAGGAACAATACTTCACCGATCAAAACTTAATCCGCGCAGACAACCCGTTTGCTTGGTACCTAGGCGCTTTAATCTTCTACGCCCCTTGCACCTTGCTTACGTTTGCGCTGTATTATTATATTCGCCAGCCATCGAATGAATTGCTGTTCGGGATTTCTATGATACACAACATTTGTAACATTATTATGTACTTGTGTTTTACAGTCGGTTTATTTCTCAACAAGCAAAATGCCCATGGATATCGTTAACACCTTGATGGTAGAAAATAACAGCAACGAATTAATGATGGCCACCATCTTCGGTTCCATCATTTTCTTTGTATTCACGGCGTTTTGTGTGAGTTATTTATTGATTTTCAGAAGGAAACGGCAAGAACATAAAGACCAATTAGTGGCTTCCCAGAAAGAGTTCCAAGCACAATTACTCCAATCGCAAGTAGAGGTACAGGAATTAACGTACAATGGCCTGTCGCGCGAACTGCACGACAATGTTGGCCAATTACTAAACACGGCTTTGTTACTGTTGGGCTTGGCAGAACGGGAAATACCCCAACCGCCAGATACCCTCAAAACAGCGTACGCCACCTTGGGAGATGCCATCAACGAACTACGGTCTTTATCGAAATCATTGAACCGCGAGTGGCTCGAGCAATTCAACTTGCTGGATAACTTAACCACGGAAGTAAAACGCTTACAACAACCACAATTAAGCGTATCCACCGTGTTTCCTTCTAACACCCGTGTAGAGCTGGAACCGGCGATGCAAATCATCTTATTCAGGATTATACAGGAAGCCATGCAAAATGCCATTAAGCATGCGCAAGCCTCCAACATTCAAATACATCTCGAAGAAAAAGCACAACAATTACTCGTACGTATTATCGACAATGGTAAAGGTTTTAACGCCAAAGAACCAACTGCCGGCCTCGGTATTAAAAATATGCAACACCGCGTACACGTACTAGGTGGACAAATAACCTGGGAAAGCATGTTACCCCAAGGTACCACCGTGCAAGTATCCATTCCTATTAAACAGTAACACAATGAAAATTAGCATCGGGATCATCGACGATCACCAATTGTTCTTAAAATCTTTGGCGCTTATGTTGGAGAGTTTCAAAACATACGACGTCGTCATCGAAGCCCTCAACGGCCAAGACCTTCAACAAAAACTCACCCCCCACAACACCCCCGAAATGATGCTCATCGACGTGAACATGCCGATCATGGACGGCATTGCCACGGCTGCGTGGCTTCATAAAAATCACCCTACTATTAAGCTGGTAGCCCTTTCTATGAATGAAACCGACGATGCCATCCTAGGCATGCTAAAAGCCGGTTGCTGTGCGTACTTGTTGAAAGACACGCACCCCAATACCCTCGAAAAAGCATTACAAGAAATTCACGAGCAAGGCTTCTACAATGCCGATGCCGCCAATGTAAACTTCCGACGACTCCTCATGCGCGAACAAGAACAAGCCGCGTTACACATTACCCCGAAAGAACGCGCATTCCTCCAGCATGCTTGTAGCGATATGACCTACAAGCAAATAGCCCAAAAGATGGGTATTACCGAAAAAACAGTAGAAGGTTACCGAGAGGCCCTCTTTGCGAAAATGCACGTGCAGAGCCGGGTGGGCTTATGCTTGGAAGCCATTCGCAAAGGAATTGTACAATTGTAAGCGCCGGAAACCTTACTTTTGCGTTCGTTTAAAATACAAAACAGGAATAACAGCTATGAACGCAACGATTGTCAACTTATTAAAGGAGCAACCTCTATTTGTATTTGCATTGAGTTATGAAGCGGCGGAAGAGTTCGTTGAATACGATCCTTTGTTCGTGGGAATCGGTAAAGTAAATGCAGCTTACCACCTTACCAAGGCGATTGCACAAAAGAAACCCAGCATTATCGTAAACCTCGGTTCTGCCGGTAGCAGCACGTTTAAACGTGGTGAGATTGTGTGCTGCACGAAGTTTATCCAACGTGACATGGATGTGCGCGGTTTGGGGTTCGAGTTGTATGAAACGCCTTTGTCGGGCATACCTACGGTATTGGAATACGGTTTAGCTGTAGAACATGCGCCTTTGGCTACCATTGGCACGGGCGATAGCTTCGAGATGGGACATGCTGTAACGGCGTATAACGTGGTAGACATGGAGGCGTATCCTTTGGCATTTATTGCACAGCAAGAGAATATACCGTTTTTGTGCTTAAAGTACATTACGGATGGTGCCGATGATAGCGCTGCGGAAGAATGGAGTGTGCAAGTGCATCATGCGGCAGTGGCTTTTAAGGCTATGATTAACGGGATGTTGGAAACAGAAGTGAAAGTAAGCTAAGCAGTGTAGCGCTTTGTAAATAAATAAACCCCGTTGCAGCTAATTGCGCAACGGGGTTTTAACTTGTACCCAAAGAAAGAATGTATGTATTAAGCGTATGTTGGCTCATCTTCCGAATCGTAATCAGCACCCACCATCAACGCGTATAAGAATCCTCCCATTGCAATTAAGAAAGCAGCATACGGCATGATCGACAAATCCATCATGGCAGTCGCTATTTTTATCAACTCTACACTTCCATCTAATGTCTTGAAGCTGTATATATAATAACCAACAGCAGCCATATTAATCACGCTACCTAAAATAAAGATTACGCGCTTCGTATTGAAGGTAATGGCAGGAATGACTGATACTACAAGCATGGCTAAACAACAGAGCGCATTAATCTTACCCGAATCTGTATCATACCCATTTACCCCTGGCATGCTGTTCATCGATACCCCCAATAAAGATCCTGTAAATTTAATCCATGCGAATACAGATGAAATAATACCCAAAGTAGATAAGATAGCAAAGGTTAAGGCCCGACGGTCCATATGAAATGTTTATAGGTTAAATAATAACACAATATATAGATATTATAATTAATATTAATAATTTTTCTACAAGCGCTCTATCTCCCCTATTGGTAAAAAAAATTCCCAGGTACAGACGTACCCGGGAACCTGTTACTGTTGATATAAAAAACAATTACCGCATCAATTCTATCCATCCTGTGAGGACGCGTTTTCCTTCAGGCGCGTTGATTTCAAGGATGTAGTAATATGTGCCTTGGAGGAGTTTTTCTGCCGTCCAAGAATTGTCATAATTCTTATTGTGGTACACTTGGTTACCCCAACGGTTGTAGATCGTTAAACGGGAGTTTGGATAGCGATCTAATCCACCGAAGATCAAGCGATCATTTTTACCATCGCCATTTGGTGTGAAGGCGGTTGGGGTGTAAATGTCTCTTGGCGCAACAACAATTGGTGTTGGTGTTTGCTCGCTTGGGGTGCCATCGTTGTTTGGATCTACATTTCTACCGTCTGTCGACAAGTCGGTAATGCGTTGGTTATTGAAGAAGCCTACCAGTGTAGCCACGTTATTGTAGGTACCATATGTTCCATGTGGTGTTACATTGAACGACAGCGTAATGCTATCCAGCGCGCCTACCGCCAATGTACTACCCGTCGATAACAAGTTAATGTTTGCAGCACCATTGTAGCTAGCGTTGGCAATTAAGTTGCCGCTTGCACTGATCGACCTAATTCGGTATGTCAGCGGTGCTGGGAATACATTCGATAAGTTATCTTCTACTTGAACATTTGTGATAGGTACATTACCCATATTGCGCACAGTGAATGTTAACGAAATGGTAGATGTTCCATCATTTTCCAGTTTCGAACTTGCCACCGCTTTCGCGATACCGATCACCGGTTTCAATCCAATTCTTACATCAATAATCAACCTAGCGTTCGCGCAAGCCTGCGGCGTTGCATTGTCGCATATACGGTAGAATAAGGTGTCTAATCCTTGGAAGTTTGCATCCGGTGTATAGGTGTAACTACCATCATCGTTAAGTGTGAACGTACCATGTAATGTACCGCGCACCAGGCTAGCTAAGAGGCTATTACCATCAGGATCACTATCATTCGACAACACGTTACCCCTTATTTGTTCGCCTGCATTTGCATTCACAAACTCATCGACAGCAACCGGGGCACGGTTACCACGGATCATATTGATGATGATAGTAGCTGTATCGCACAAGCTTGGAGTACCATTATCGCATACGCGGTAAGTGATCGTATCCCTGCCTGTGAAGCCGGTATTCGGTGTATACGTGAAGTTACCTCCTAGTGTGAAGCTGAATGTACCATTCCGTGGGCCGCTTACTACGCTTGGTGTTAAACTGCTACCATCTGGATCGATATCATTTTGTAATGCATCACCTGTTACGGTTGTACCTTCCAATCCACTGAATATATCGTCTCCTGCAATTGGTTTTTCATTTGCCACTACATTGATATACAATACGGCTGTATCACATAAGTTCGGCGTACCATTGTCGCACACCCTGTATACGAGCGAATCGAGACCAGTGAAGTTCAGACTTGGAGTATACGAGAAGCTACCATTTGCCGGGAAGGTGATAGTACCATGTTGAACGTTGCTGATTACGCTAACCGTTAAGTTATCACGGTCAGGATCAGTATCATTGTCGAGTACATTACCTGTTACCGTTGTATTCGCTTTCGTGGTTACACGGTCGTTATTCGCGGTTGGTGGATGGTTACCTGTTGAGATATTGAAGACCAAGTAAGCTGTATCACATAAGCTTGGTGTACCGTTATCGCAAACTTGGTAAGATAAGGTATCGCTACCGTTGAAGTTGGTGTTTGCTGTATAACTGAAGGTACCATCGGCATTGACTGTGATGATGCCGTTTTGTACGTTCCTCACAACACTAGCCGTTAATGGTTGACCATCAGGATCGCTATCATTTGTAATAACATTTCCTGTGATGGCTACACCAGCTGGGCCAGCTTGTACATCATTCACCGCCACCGGTGCCCTGTTACCGATCGTTACATTAAAGACCAAGTAAGCCGTATCGCACAAGCTTGGGGTGCCATTGTCGCAAGCGCGGTAAATCAAGGTATCGCTACCTGCATAACCCGCATTCGCTGTGTAAGTGAAGGAGCCATCGGCATTCAGTACAATTGTGCCATGTTGTACACCGCGAACGGTACTTGCTGTAAGTGGTTGACCATCCGGATCTGCATCGTTTGCTAATACATTGCCTGTAGTTGCTGTACCGGCCGTTGCTGCTTGTACATCGTTCACCGCCACAGGTGCTTGGTTACCTATTCCTACATTGAAGACCAAGTAAGCCGTATCGCACAAGCTTGGGGTGCCATTGTCGCAAGCGCGGTAAATCAAGGTATCGCTACCCGCATAACCCGCATTCGCTGTGTAAGTGAAGGAGCCATCGGCATTCAGTACAATCGTGCCATGTTGTACACCGCGAACAGTACTTGCCGTAAGTGGTTGACCATCCGGATCTGTATCATTCGATAATACATTGCCTGTTGCTGGGCTACCGGCCGTTGCAGCTTGTACATCGTTCACCGCTACCGGTGCCATGTTACCGATCGTTACATTGAAGACCAAGTAAGCCGTATCGCACAAGCTTGGGGTACCATTGTCGCACGCGCGGTAAATCAAGGTATCGCTACCTGCATAACCCGCATTCGCTGTGTAAGTGAAGGAACCATCGGCATTCAGTACAATCGTGCCATGTTGTACACCGCGAACGGTACTTGCCGTAAGTGGTTGACCATCCGGATCACTATCATTTGTTAATACATTACCTGTTACCGCTGTTCCTGCTGTAGCTGCTACCATATCATTTACAGCTATTGGTACAGCATTCGGGATAGTAACCGTTATGAACAAGGAGGATGTTGTACACATCGACGGTATACCATTATCACATACCCTGTACACTAATGTGTCCATACCTGTGAATCCAGCATTGGCAGTGTAAGTAAACGTACCGTTACCATTCAGTACAAGCACGCCATGTTTCACATTTTGTTCTATGCTTGCAATTAGCAAGTTACCATCTGGATCACTATCGTTGGCTAATACATTACCATTCACTGGGATGCCTGCAAACGCATCTAAGTAATCTTCTATTGCCAACGGTGCACGGTTACCTTGCAATACTTGGAAGATCAAGTACGCTGTATCACAAGCTGGCGGTGTTGCATTGTTACATGCCCTGTACCTCACCGTATCAGGTCCTAAGAAGCCTGCAGCCGGGGTATAGGTAAAGCTACCATCGGCATTTAAGCTACATATACCGTGACTCGCATTGCTGATAATGCTCGCCGTTAAGCTACCTCCATCCGGATCTATATCATTACTTAGTACATTGCCGCTGGCCGAGCCGCCTACATTCAATTGTACCACATCTTCGTTCGCTACCGGTTTACCGGCCGGTGCAACTACGGTTATAATCAAACTTGCATCGCTGCATAATGATGGTACACCGTTATCGCATACCCGGTAAGTCATGGTATCGTTCCCCACGTAACCGGCACTTGGCGTGTAAGTATAAGAACCATCTGCATTGAAGGCAATTACACCATGTTTCACGTTGCTGGTTTGTGTGGCAGTTAATACGTTGCCATCTGGGTCGCTATCGTTCGCCAGTACGTTGCCGCTTACTGGGATATCTCTAATTGTACCTACGCTTTCGTTGAATACTACAGGTGCACGGTTGCCTTGTACCACTGTAATGATAACATAAGCGGTATCACATTGTGGCGGCGTTTCATTGCTGCATGCACGGTATGCAATACTATCGAGGCCTACATAACCTGGCGTTGGCGTGTATGTAAAGCTACCATCCGGGTTCAAGTTGAAAGTACCATGCGCGGCCGGTGTTACCACGGAGGCTGTTAAGCTGCCGCCATTGGTAGCGATATCGTTCGTTAACACGTTGCCCGTTGTTGGGATGCCCGGCGTTGATTGAACATTATCACTATTGGCAATTGGTGCTGCTTGTGGTGCATTTACGGTGAAGATCAACGTAGCAGTATCACATAAGCTAGGCACGCCGTTATCGCATACTTGGTACACCAAGGTATCATTGCCTACATAGTTCGCCGCCGGTGTATAGTTAAAGCTACCACCTGCACCTAGTACCATCGTACCATGCGTTATGTTTTTAACCACGCTTGCCGTTAAGGCATTGCCATCGGGATCGGTATCATTTGCTAATACATTACCTGTTACAGCTACACCTGCAATAGCGCCCAAGTTTTCATTATTCGCTATCGGTGCACGGTTACCTTGACCAACAGTTATGACTAAAATCGCGGTATCGCAGAGGCTTGGCGTACCGTTGTCGCATACGCTGTATACCAAAGTATCGGTACCAATGTAGCTGAGATCTGCGGTATATGTATATGTACCGTCGCTGTTGAAGCTGCATGCGCCATGTGAAACATTCTTCACAACACCTGCTACTACAGCATTACCATCTGGATCGCTGTCGTTCGCTAATACATTACCGGTTACCGTTACACCCGCTACTGCTGTTTTGCTATCATCTACCGCTACCGGGGCCCTATTGCCTTGGATAACGTTGAAGATCAACAACGCGCTATCACACATTGGCGGTGTAGCGTTGTTACATGCCCGGTAAATAACGGTATCGTTACCAAAGAAGCCTGCATTTGGTGTGTATGTGAAGGAGCCATCAGCGTTAAGGTTGAAGGTTCCATTCGCAGCCGGTTTCACTATAGAGGTAGTTAATGGTCGGCTGCGTGGATCAATGTCGTTTGATAATACATTGCCACTGGCAGCGCCACCCGCATCTAACGATACGTTATCATCGTTTGCCACTGGTTTTTCTGCCGGTAAGATGACTGTGAATACGGCGATGGCTGTATCACAAAGGGCAGGTTGACCAATGTCACAAATCATGTACACCAATGTATCTTGGCCACCGAAGGTAGCATTAGGTGTATAGGTGTAAGCGCCGTTTAGGTTGAATGTTAATGTACCATTCTTCACATTCGTGATCAAAGTAGCCTGGATGAGATTTCCATCTGGATCACTATCATTCGACATTACATTGCCGTTCAGTTCAATACCTGCCACCGCTGTTGCCGCATCGTTGTTCGCGATTGGTGCACGGTTACCTTGATCAATTGTGAAGATCAATAAGGCCGTATCACACAATGGCGGTAACGAATTATCACAAGCGCGGTAGATCACGGTATCTATTCCTACGAAACCTACATTCGGTGTATACGTGAAGCTACCATTTGCATTGAGCGCAAATACGCCATTCCCTGCATTCTTCACAATAGAAGCTGACAATGGATCGCCTTCTGGATCGGTATCATTTGCTAACACATTACCACTAGCACTATTACCAGAGAATAAGCTGATACGATCGTCGTTAGCGAGTGGTTTACCATTCAGATTCGTTACCGTGAAGATCAACATAGCTGTATCACAAAGCGTTGGCGTACCATTATCGCACACGCTGTATACCACGGTATCTGTACCCGCGTAGCCACCATCTGCTGTATACGTATAGCTACCATCGGCATTGAATGCCAAGAAGCCGTGCTGTACATTGCGCAGTAAAGTCGCTACTAAAGCATTACCATCTGGGTCTGTATCGTTCGATAATACATTACCGATTACCGGGATACCATCTATCGCGTTAACTACATCATCGATAGCTAACGGCGGACGGTTGCCTTGTGCCACGTTGAAGATGATGAAGCCTTGTGAACAAGCTGGAGGTACACGGTTATCACATGCTTGGTAAATTACCGTATCAATACCCACAAAGCCCACATTCGGTGTATAGGTGAAGGTACCATCAGTGTTCAATACCACCACCCCGTTGCTCGCATCTTTCACGATAGACACCGTTAACGGATCACCATCTGGATCACTATCGTTATTCAATACATTGCCATTTGCTGTTCCTCCCGATACCAACGACACATTATCATTCACCACTACAGGTGCACGGTTAGCAATAGTTACTGTGAACACTAAGCTAGCTGTAGCACATTGTGATGGAATACCATTATCACACACGCGGTATACCAAGGAATCTAATCCCACGAAGCCCGCACCCGGTGTATAAGTATAGCTACCATCGCCATTGAGTACCAAGCGACCATGTTGTACATTTTGCTGTACACTAGCGATGAGCAAGTTGCCATCTGGATCACTATCATTTGTTAACACGTTGCCACTAACCGGGATACCTGCAAGCGCTGCTTGTGCATCATTTACGGCTACCGGTGCACGGTTACCTTGTATAACGTTGAAGATCAATAAGGCTGTATCACAAGCAGGCGGTGTTGCATTATTACATGCCCTATATCGTACTGTATCGGAACCGGCATAGCCCGTGTTTGGTGTGTAAGTATAACTACCATCCGCGTTCAAGGCAAATGTACCGTTACTAGCTCCCGTAATTGTACTAGCCACCAATGTGCCACCGACAGGGTCTATGTCATTCGTTAATACATTGCCACTGACGCTACTACCACTATTCATCTTCACTACATCATCGTTGGCTACCGGTTTATCGGCAGGGGCTAATACGGTGATGATCAAGCTTGCGTCACCACATAATGGTGGCACACCATTGTCACATACGCGGTAGTGCAAGGTATCGTTACCTACGTAGCCCGGTGTTGATGTGTACGTATAAGATCCATCCGAGTTGAAGGCGATAATACCATATTTCACATTGGCTGTTTGTGTAGCCGTTAACACGTTACCATCTGGATCAGTATCGTTTGCTAATACATTACCTACTACAGGAATACCCGAAATAGTAGTTACGCTTTCGCCCACAATTACAGGTGCGCGGTTGCCTTGGATGACTGTGACGATTAAGTATGCTGTATCACATTGTGGAGGCGTTGCATTGTCGCAAGCGCGGTATGCAATACTATCGATACCTACAAAGCCTGTTGCAGGTGAGTAGGTGAAGGTACCATCTGCGTTGAGTGCGAAAGCACCATGACTAGCATTCTTCACAATAGAAGCCGTTAAGCTACCACCGTTGGTCGACAAGTCGTTCGACAATACATTGCCGCTTGTGCTACCGTTAGATGCTACTTGGAAATGATCGTTGTTTGCGATTGGAGCACCTTGTGGAGCGCTAACGATGAAGATCAACGTTGCAGAATCACAGAGGCTAGGAATACCGTTATCGCATAAGCGGTATACCAAGGTATCATTACCTACATAATTAGCTGCAGGTGTATAAGTGAAGCTACCTGCTTCATTGAGGTTGAATGTACCATGTGTAATATTTCTAATCATGCTCGCTGATAACGTGTTACCATCAGGATCAGTATCGTTCGACAATACGTTACCTGTTACGGATAAACCGGCTACAGCATTCACTACTTCATCATTACCCACCGGTGCACGGTTACCTTGTCCTACGGTAATCACCAACATAGCGGTGTCGCAGCGGCTTGGTTTGCCGTTATCACATACTTGGTAGATTAATGTATCATTACCTATGAAGTTCAATACCGGAGTATATGTATACGTACCATCTGTATTGAAGTTGAATTGACCATTTGATAAACCTTTCACAACACCGGCAACTACACCATCGCCATCTGGATCGCTATCATTCGCCAATACATTACCTGTTACGGTTACCCCTGCCACCGCTGTTTTGCTATCGTCGATAGCCATTGGCGCCCTATTACCTTGAACAATTGTAAAGATAACCAAGGCACTATCACACATTGGAGGGAACTCATTCGTACAAACACTATAGATAACGGTATCTTGACCGGCGTACGATGGACCTGGCGTGTATGTAAAGGTGCCATTTGAATTGAGGGTGAAGGCACCATGTTGTGCCGGTTTCGCTACGACAACCGTTAATAGTCGACCTTGCGGATCGATATCGTTTGATAACACGTTGCCAGTAGCAGTTCCCCCGGTATTGAGGGTTACCAGGTCGTTATTCGCGACAGGTTTATCGGAAGGTAAGCTTACGGTAAACCTAGCCACTGCTGTATCACAAAGCGATGGCTTACCATCATCGCAAATGCGGTATACGAAACTATCTAAGCCTGCGAAGTTTGCATTCGGCGTATAAGTATAGCTACCGCTTTCGCTGAATGTTAAAACACCATGTTGTACTGTATTCAGGAGGTAAGCCGTAATAGCATTACCATCAGGATCGCTATCATTGATCACTACATTGCCATTCAAGGCGATACCTGCAATAGCGCTTGCAATATCATCTTGCGCTACCGGTTTGCGATTGCCTTGTTGCACAGCGAACACCAATAACGCGGTATCGCACAATGGTGGAGTTGAGTTATCACATGCACGGTACATAACAGAATCGCTACCGAAGAAGCCTGCATTTGGTGCATAAGTAAAGCTACCATTTGGATTGAGGGTGAATACACCATGGTTGGCATTCGAAATAATCGACGCTGTTAATGGATCTCCTTCCGGATCGATATCATTACTTAACACATTGCCAGATGCGTTACCACCTTCTAGCAAGCTTACTTGGTCGTTATTAGCAATTGGTTTACCATTTGGTGGACGAGATACAGTGATTACCAATACCGCTGTATCGCACAAAGATGGCAAGCCATTATCGCACACGCTGTATACCAAAGTGTCTAAACCGGTGTAGTTGCCGTTCGCTGTATAGGTAAAGCTACCATCGGCATTAAATGCCAAGCTGCCGTGTTGTACGTTGCGAAGTAAGTTCGCCACAAGGGCATTATCGTCTGGATCGCTATCATTTAAAAGTACGTTACCAATGGTCGGTACGCCATCTACGGCGCTCGCCGCGTCATTTACAGCAATTGGTGCACGGTTATTTGATAATACTTGTAAGATTAACAAGCCGGTATCGCATAACGCGGTATCACATACGCGGTAAATTAAAGTATCGGCCCCTAGCGATATACCGTTCGGTGTATAGTTGTAAGAACCGTCGGCACTTAGTATAATATTGCCTTTTGTAGTGGATTTGATGATGCTTGCAACCAACACATCGTTGTTTGCATCTGTATCGTTGATCAATACGTTTCCTGTAGCTGTATTACCTACTACAATGCTTGCTTGGTCATTCACAGCCACCGGCGCCACGTTTGGTATTACCACCCGTATAATCACCATGGCTGTATCACATTTCGATGGGTAACCGGCATCGCATACACGGTAAATCAACGTATCGTTACCTAAGAAGTTGACTGGCGCTGTATATGTAAAGTTACCCGCCGAATCTAAGCTGTATGTATTGATTGGTAATTTGATCACTGTAGGGCGAAGTGGATAAGTATCGTCGGTATCATTCCGGAATATATTGGCGCCAATTGTGTTGCCTTGAACCACTGTTAAAATATCATCCGCAGTCACTGGAGGGTTGTTGTATGCTGATATGTATAACAGGAAGCGTGAAGTATCACACAACGATGGCACCCCATTATCGCACACTTTAATATACACCGTATCTACACCCGATTCCGTAATATTCGCTACATAAGTATAATCGCCATTGGCCGACAATGTTATGCTACCTTTCGTAGGGAAGGTTAAGAGCGTTGCCGTTAATGTATCGCCTGGATTTGGTTCATAGTCATTGGCCAATACATTGCCTGTTATTGGTATACCTGCACCACAGGTTTCCAAGTTGTCGATTGCCAATGGTGGCAAGTTTGTGCTAACCACGTTCACAATTAAGGTAGCCGTATCGCACAATGCAGGACTATCATTATCGCATACTTGGTAGCGAATCGTATCTACACCTAGGAAGTTAGCCGGTGGTAAATATGTATAACTACCATTTGGTTGCATCGTGATGGTACCATTTGCCGTAGTACTTAATACTACTGCTGTTAAAGTATCGCCATTTGGAACGTTATCATTTGTTACCACGTTACCTGTACCTTGTACATTCGGTGCAATATTCAACGTATCATCATTTGCGATTGGTGGGAAGTTCACTTTGAATACGATCAAGGTGAGTTTCGCTGTATCGCATAATACCGGTTTGCCATTATCGCATACTGTATACAGTACGGTATCTATACCCATATACCCGGCATTTGGTGTATAGGTGAATGTTCCGTTCGGGTTCAGGTTAAGATTACCATGGGTAGCACCTACTAAAACTGTGGCTGTTAAAGCATCTTTGTCAACATCACTTGCATTCAATAATACATTACCGTTAGCTGTGCTATCTTTCGCCACGGCTACGGTATTATCGTTCGCAATAGGTGCATCATTTACGTCGATTACGGTAAAGATGATTGTACCTGTATCGCGCGCGCCCGATGGATCGTATACAACATACCATGTTGTATCTTGGCCGAAGAAGTTCGGATGAGGTGTATACGTGAACGAGTTGTCGGAACGAACGTTTAATACTCCATTTTTTGGTTGTACTAAAATGTATCCATTCAATACATCACCATCCACATCCGAATCGCATGTTAAAATGCCTGGTGCTAATACTGTATATGGTTCATCCTCTGGTGTTGCGTATTGTTTATCACAAGCTACAGGCGCATCATTTACCGGTAAGATGATCAATTTCACATAGGCCGTATCACACAAGCCAAATGGATCACATACTTTATACTGTAC
The DNA here is from genome assembly GCF_003259335.1 of Chitinophaga skermanii. Lineage (GTDB taxonomy): Bacteria > Bacteroidota > Bacteroidia > Chitinophagales > Chitinophagaceae > Chitinophaga > Chitinophaga skermanii. The sequence continues at coordinate 76,510 of NZ_QLLL01000014.1, read as the reverse complement.
ACTGTCTACTCCATTATAGTCACGATCTGGCGTATAAGTGATGGTACCATTACCATTGATTACGTAAGTGCCATGACGTAACAATGAAATTGGCGTACCTACTAGCGAATCTCCATCCACATCAATATCATTCACTAACGCGATGTTTGGATTGAATGTAATCACCGTATCTTCTGGAATCGTGAATACATCGTCGACCCCTACAGGTGCGTGGTTCACCGGTAATACATTGAGGTATACTTTTGATGAATCGCACAGGCCGCTTAGATTACATACGCGGTATGTGAAACTATCTATACTTCTAGTATATAATGGCGGGCGGTAAGTGAAACTACCATCGGCATTGAAGCTAAATGTTCCTTTCGTTGGTGGTGTAAGCAATGTAGCTGTTAACTGGTCATTATCAACATTGTTATCATTTACCAATACACCTGGTCCTGGTACATTGATCACACTGTCTTCTTTAACAGTGTATGTATCTGGTTGCGCTATTGGTTGATCTGGTCGAGGTTGAACGGTTATGTTAACAGTGCCAATTACGCAAAGCGGCGTACCGTTGTTATCGCATACTTGGTAGGTAAATACATCCTTACCGAAGAAATTCGGGTTCGGTGTATAGGTAAAGCCACCATTCGGGTTCACTACTACAGAACCGTTATTCGGAGCTACGGCTAATGAAGCTGTTAATCCTTCACCATCAACATCAAAATCATTCGCTAATACACCTGTAGAACCTTCTACCGAGTAAGTGCTATCTTCTGCCGTGGTGTAGTTATCGGTGATGGCTGTAGGTGGATGGTTACTACCTACAACGGTAAAGTAAATCTTGGTAAGCGAGCAAGCATTACTTGTATCGCATACATTATAAGTGGCACTATCCAGGCCATAGAAGTACTGGTTTGGAACGTATGTGAAACTACCATCGGAGTTTAGTTGTAAGCTACCCTTTGTAGGTCCTGTTACAAGGGTGGCACTCAAGTTCGTATCATCTATATCTTTATCATTTGCCAATACGCCTGGCGAACTAACAATTAAGGTACTGTCGCTTAATACCGTGTAATTATCGACACCTCCTAATGGTGGATCGTTCACTGGTAATAATATCACTTTAATCAACCCTGTATCGCATAAGCCATATGGATCACATACCTGGTACATAATACTATCTACACCAAAGTAGTCGCGGGCTGGTGTATAGGTATATGTTCCGTTAGGATTGCTTACATAGGTACCATGTTGTAGGTTGCCTATTGGTCGACCACTTAATGAATCACCATCAGGATCAGAATCGTTGATCAAGATAACGATTGGCGGGAATGTTATAACAGTATCTTCTGTTCTAACGAAGATATCGTCTACGGCGATTGGAGCATTGTTTACCGGCGTAATGTGAATACGGGCTATCGCTGTACTACAAGTACCGGCCACGTCACATGCACGGTACGTGAATGAATCTACCCCGTTATAATAGCGGTTCGGGATGTAACGGAAGGAACCGTTGCTATTGAATTGTAAGATACCATTGGTAGTAGTTGTTACTACCGTAGCCGACAATGGTTCATTATCGATATCCGTATCATTTACTAATACGCCTTGTGCCACTGGTATGTTCAGGGTATTATCTTCCAAGGTTGAATAATCATCGGCAGTAGCTACCGGGGGATCATTCACTGGGTTTACAGTAATTACCACGTTACCTGTATCACAAAGACTTGGTACACCATTGTCGCAAACTTGGTACGAGAATACATCGGTGCCATTGAAGTTTGGATTTGGCGTATAAGTATAGCTACCATTCGCATTTACAATAACGGAGCCATTAGCAGGAATAGTTACTAAGGTTGCCGAGAGTGTATTCGTTGGATCGGGGTCACTATCGTTAGTTAAGACATTGCCTGTTACTGTCGAATCTTCGCTGGTTGATGCCACATCATCTACGGCTACCGGTACTTCATTCGAGCCAACCACGTTGATGGTCACCTTCGCACCACTACAAGCATTGAATGGATCGCACACTTTATAGAAGAAGCTGTCAACTCCATAAAAACCAGTATTCGGTATATAGCGGAATGTACCGTTGCTATTAAATTGTAAAGTACCATTTCTTGGTAATGTATCAACACTAACCGATAGGGCATCACCATCGTATGTTTGATCGTTTTGCAATACACTGTTATTAGCATCTACTACTAACACGGTGTTTTTCGCCATGTTATAGAGATCATTAATCGCCGACGGAGTATCATTCACCGGTTCGAAGTACAAGTTTACCAACGCTGTATCGCACAAGCTTGGCACACCATTGTCGCACAGGCTGTAACGGAATGTTGCATTGCCGTTAAAGTTGAGGTTTGGCGTGAAAGTGAAGGTCCCATTTGCATTCAGTACCACAGTACCACCCACCGCATCTATTAAGGTTGAAGTGAGCGCATCATTGTCTGCATCGGCGTCATTATCTTGCACATTCCCAGTCAGCGGGGTATCTTCAGCACCACTATAGCTATCATTTTCAGCGTCTGGTCGATCATTCACTGGGTTGATAGTGATTATGACTTTATTATTTGGATTCGCACACAAACCTTGTGGATCACATACATTCACATAGAACGAGTCTAAGCCGTTATAGTTTGCTTCCGGCACGTAAGTGAATGAACCGTCAGTAGAAACCGTTACAGTACCATGTAATGGTTGGGTAGCCACTCCTGATACATAAATGCTACCACCATTTGGATCTGCATCATTCGTTAAAATGTTTCTACCTGGGCTTTGTACACGTAGGATATCGTCTTCATCCACCGTAAAGCTATCAGTTACCGCCACCGGTGGTACGTTCACTGCACCCACATTAAATGTAACCGTTGCCGAGCCACATAATCCACCTGGATCACAGGCTGTATACGTAAATGTAGCGGCACCTAAGAAGCCTGGGGCCGATGTGAATTGGAAGAAGCCATCGTTACTCAATAACAACGAGTTACCGTTGATATCTGTCGTAAACATCGGTGTTGGTGTAATAGGATCACCATCTGGATCATAATCGTTCTTGGTAAAGTAGTTACCGGTAGATTGATTACCAGCGAATGGTAACAATGGTGGAATGTTGTATACATCCGGTACAATAACCGGTGTATCATTCACTGCTGTAATCGTGAGATTCACGAATGCTGTATCACAAGCATTACTGCCATCACAAACCTTGTACGAGAATACATCGGTACCATTGTAATCTTTCACAGGCGTATAAGTAAATCCGCCTGAAGGGTTTAAGGTAACCGTACCATGGGCTGGGTTTGTAACAATTACCACCGTTAATGGATCGTCATCGGCATCTACATCATTCGACAATACACCTGGTGCAGCCACCGTTAACGGCGTATCTTCTGCCAAGGTGTAATTATCATCCGTGGCTACAGGTATATCGTTTACAGGGGTTACCACGATATGCACAATAGCATCTGCGCATGCCAACGAATTATCACAGGCGCGGTAAGTGAAGCTATCGATACCATTGTAGTTTGCATTTGGCGTATACGAGAACGTACCATTGCTATTCAATATTACGGTACCATTTACAGGGTTGATTACCACGGTAGCCGTTAACGGATCGTTTTCTGGATCTGAATCATTGAAGAGAACGCCCGCCGGAGCCACAATCGTTAATGTTTGATCTTCGGCAGTAGTGTAGTTGTCTTCTTTTGGTATAGGCGCATCGTTTACAGGCGTTACTGTAAATACCGCGAAGGCATTTGAACATGCACTTGGTGTAGCATTATCACATACGCGGTACCATAATGTATCTGTACCGTTGAAGTTATTGCTTGGTGTATACGTGAAGGCGCCGTTTGCATTGAGCGTAACGGTACCATTCAACGGTTGACGAACAATGCTGGCTGTAATTGGATCGCCATCTACGTCGGTATCATTGGCCAATACACCTGGCGCTGCTACAGTTAACGGCGTATCTTCTGCTGTTGTATACGCGTCGTTGGTAGCAGAAGGTGCATCATTTACTGGTCGTACTACCACTGTTACCGTGCCATTTGAGCACAGTTGTGGTGTATCGTTATCACATACGCGGTATACGAAAGTATCTACACCGTTGAAGTTCGGATTCGGTATATACGTGAAGCTACCGTTGCTGCTCATGGTTACCGTACCATTGGCCGGTTGAATGAAAATGCTAGAGAAGATAGGATCACCATCAATGTCGAAATCATTGAACAATACCCCTGGCGATGTAATTACCAAAGGCTTGTCTTCATCGATACTATAGTTATCGTTACCAGCTACTGGTGCGTCATTTTCCGGTGTAATATTAATGACCACTACAGCCGTATCACACAAACCACCGGCATCGCACAATCTATAGGAGAAGCTATCTACCCCGTTGTAGTTTGCATTCGGCACATAACTGAAACTACCTGTTGCATTCAAGGTAAGTGTACCATGTATAGGTCGAATTAACAACGAAGCAGTTAAGGCATCATTTTCAGTATCGGTATCATTACTCAATACGCCTGGTGCTGCAATTGTTAAGGTATTATCTTCCGCCACTGTATATACATCATTATATGCTACAGGTGCATCATTTACCGCGTTGATACGAATGAAAGCTGAATCCAAGATACAAGCGCCTTGTGGATCACATACGTTATAAGTGAAGAAATCGTTACCATTAAAATTCGCTGCAGGAACAAAGGTGAACGAGCCATTTGAATTTAAAGTAAGCGTACCATTGGCAGGCCCTTGTACCAAAGTGGCCGTTAATGGATCACCATCTACATCAGAAGAGTTGAATAACACACCTGGCGCTCCCACATTCAATGTATTATCTTCATCCACTGCGTAGCTTACCGGTGATGTTGATGGAGGATCATTAACAGGTGCAATTGTAAAGGTAACCGTAGCGATATTGCTACACAAACCGGCATTATCACAAGCCTGGTAAGTATATGAATCGGTGCCGTTATAATTGCGACCTGGTGTATAAGTGAATCCACCTGCCGCGTTGGCGGTTAACTTACCATGGGCTGGCGAGGTAATTACGTTCACGGTTAATACATCACCATCTATATCCGTATCATTGGCTAGTACCCCAGGATTCGCAATCGTCAATGGTTGATCTTCATTCAAACTATAACTATCATTCACAGCTACAGGGGCATCATTTACAGCATTTACTGTAATAGTAACAGTAGCCGTATCGCACAAGCTTGGTGTGCCGTTATCACATACGCGGTAAGTGAATACATCGGTACCATTGTAGTTTGCATTCGGTGTATAGGTGAAGCTACCATTCGGGCGTACCGTGATAGTACCATTTGTTGGGCCGGTTACGAGCGTGGTGGTTAAAGGATTGCCATCTACATCAATATCATTGGTGGTTAATGCACCTGCCGGAACATTCAATACTTGGTCTTCATCTACAGAGAAGGCATCGTTACCTGCAACCGGTTTATCATTTACGGCAGTGATGTTTAAGGTAGTTGTACCTAATCTACATGCACCACTGTTATCACACACCCGGTAAACGAAGGAATCTACACCATTGTAATTTGCATCCGGTAGATAGTTGAAACTACCATTCGGACGTAAGGTTAATGTACCATGCTTAGGCCCAGTCACCAAAGCCGCCGTAATTGCATCGCCATCTGGATCAACATCATTGGCTAATACACCTGGTGATACTACGTTCAGCGCATTATCTTCATTCAAAGTATACGTTTCATTTGCTATAACCACCGTATCGTTTACAGGTGTTACAGTAATGGAAATCGTGGCCGTATCGCACAAGCTTGGTGTACCGTTATCACATACGCGGTAGGTGATAACATCTAATCCATTGAAATCGCGGTTGGGTGTATATGTGAAGGAACCATTTGCATTCAATACAATGGTACCATTTGTTGGTGCTGTTACGAGCGCTACCGTCAATGGCTGGCCATCTACATCCACATCATTTTGTAATACGCCCGGTGCGGTGATCACTAAAGGCACATCTTCCGCTGTATTGTACGCATCATTTACTGCATTTGGCGCATCGTTTACAGGGGCAATATTAATCGTTACCGTACCCGTATCACACAATCCGCCTGCGTCACAAGCGGTATACGTGAAGGTTTCGGTGCCATTGTAGTTAGCTGCCGGTGTATAAATAAACTGGCCGTTCGATTGGAAGATGATGGAACCATGGGCCGGCTGTGTTAAAAGCGTAGCTGTTAATGGATCATTATCAGCATCGGTATCGTTTGCCAATACGCTTACGGTGGTGGTTAATTTACCATCTTCCAGCATATTGTATGTATCTGCATTCGCAACCGGTTTATCGTTTACATTACCTACGTTGAAATATACAGTAGCGGTGTCGCAAGTATTGGCAGCATCGCACACACGGTAACGTAAAGAGTCTAGTCCGAAGAAGAAGCGTGTTGGGGTGTAAGTCAATGAACCATCGGCATTCAATTGGGCTGTGCCATGTTTCACCGGTAATATTAATACCGCCGTCAATTGTTCTTTATCGGCATCTACGTCGTTTGCTAACACGCCTGGTGCCGGTAAGGTGATAGTGGTATTTTCAGATACGTTGATGTAATCGTCGGCCGCTACAGGAATATCGTTTACACTATTCACTGTTAACTTCACAGTAGCTGCGTTCGACGTTGCTCCGAGGTTATCGCGAATCGTGTAGGTGAAATCATCGGGACCGTTATAGTTCGCGATTGGGTTGTATAATACGGTACCATTTGCGTTCACGGCAACAGTGCCGAATTTAGGTTGACTAGCTATTACAATGCTCGATACATTCACGGAACCGTCACTATCAAAGTCATTAGCCGTAACATTTATATTGATAGGCTGGTCTTCATTCGTTGTAATGCTATCATTCAAAGCAAACGGTGGCTGGTTCACACGGATGGTTACGTTTGCAGAAGAGCTTGGACAAGGATCATTGGTAATCGTCCACCTAAAGATATAGGCACCTGGTACAAGGTTACTTACAGTTGTATTGTATAGGCTCGCATTATTAATTGTAGCAGGGCCAGGGCCGGTTAACTGTGTCCATGCGCCGATACCTTGTGTTGGGTTATTACCTTGTAACTGGGTAGTTGACGTAGTTAAAGGACCTTGGTCTGTACCGGCATTCGCTACAGAAGTAGTTGGTCGAACCGTGATTTGTACGATATTACTATTTATACCTGTTGCACAAGCACCAGAGGTAACTACCCTTCTAAAAATGGTGCTTTGCGTAAGCGCACCTGGTGAGTAGTTTTGACCATTATTAGTACCCGCAGCTGCCACGAAAGTGGTGCCGTTTGTGCTGCTTTGCCATAGGTAGGTAAAGGTACCAGATCCACCTGTGGCTGGTGCTCCCGCTAAAGCAGCCGGTGTGCTTCCTGTACAAATAGTTTGATCTGCAGAGATGGTATTATTGCCAATACCTGCTTGAATAGTAACGGTTACTACGTTACTGATCGCATCTGTACATCCGTCGGAACGGGTAATACGTCTATAGTAGGTAGTGGTAGAAATTGTTCCTTCGTCGTATGTAGGAGCCGTTGCACCACTAATATTTGTAAAACCTGCCGTTGCAGAAGTTGTGGATGATTGCCATTGGTATGTATACACCCCGTTACCACCTGTAGCCGCCGTTAATTGGCTGAATACATTCGGATCGCCGCTCGCACAGAAAGTTTGGTTACTGCCAATAGAACCTGCTGTTAGGCTAGGATTGATAGTTATAGTTACTACATTACTGGTCGCATCTGGACAAACCCCGCTACGTACTATTCTACGGTAATAGGTAGTAGTTGTAATTACTGGGGGATCGTATGTAGCGGCTGTCGCCGAAGCAATATCCGTGAAACCGGCCGAAGAACTTGTAGTCGACGATTGCCATTGGTAAGTATACGTACCAGTACCACCCGTTGGAGCAGCAGCAGTCAGCAAGGCTGGATCACCAGCGCCACATAATACCTGGTCGGTTGCAATGCTACCGCTTGTTAAAGTTGGTTGAACCGTTACTTTCACCACGTTACTTAATACCGGTGTTAAACAAGTCGCACTAGTAATGGCTCTACGGTAATACGTGGTAGTAGATGTTAACGGGGGATCATAGCTTGTTCCAATAGCACCGAGGATATCAGACCAGTTGGTACTATCTGAGCTTTGTTGCCATTGTATAGCGTAAATACCACTACCACCTGTTGGTGTTGTACCCACGATGTTGGCTGGGTCGCCACTTGTACAGAAGGTTGTTGTAGCTGGCGCTGTGATAGTATTATTCGTCACAGATGGGATGATCGTTACTTGTACAACATTACTATTACTAGGTGTGGTACAAGCGCCAGAAGTAACCGTTCTTCTGAAATAAGTTGTAGTTGTTAATGCCGGGGGATCATAACTGGCAGACGTAGCACCGGAAATATCTGTCCATGTACTATTGTTCAAAGAACTTTGCCATTGATATGTATACGTACCCGAGCCGCCGGAAGGTGTACTACCGGTAATAACGGAAGGATCGCCACTACCACAATATGATACTGTTAATGGCGCCGTAATTACGTTGTTCGATAAGGCCGCTTGAACGGTTAATGTAACATCGGCTGTGCTTGGTGTACAAGCACCAGAGCTGATTGTATACCTAAATACATAGGTACCTGTTTGCAAGCCGTTAACGGTAGTAGATGCCGAGTTGGGTGAAGTAAATGTTTGTGTACCCGGCCCGCTAATTTTTGTCCACGTAACTGTACCAACAGAGGCGGTGTTCCCTGTTAAAGTAGCTGAGGTAACAGCACAATAAGTTGGTGCAGCATCTCCTACAATCGTTGCCGTTGTAGGGGTATTGGAGATGGTAATGGTGTTTACTTTAATATTGTTACAACCCACACCGGAAGGAGCAGCATCACACTCGTTTTGTGGGTCTGTTGGCGGGGCAGGATCGGGATTGGTAGCATCGGGGTCGGTTACATCTGGGGGGCGCATAATACTAGCGTTGAAAGTGATGTTACTGCTGCTTGGGAAAGAAGATACCGTACCTCTAACGATGAATGTCATTACTGCGGCGTTATTCATATTGACAACGGCGCTGTATTGCGTAGTAGTTGTACTGGATGAAGTAAGCGATGCAGTGCCCGAAGTAACGGCACTGGTTACAGTAACCCCGGTTAATTCAGCTGGGAATGTAATACGTACACTGGCACCGGTTACGTTACTAGGACCGTTATTCCGAATACGCACAGTATCGATAATAGAAGCGCCTACACAGGCCGCTGTTAAGTTAGAAGAACTGAAAACAGTTTCTAAATCGGCTTCACGTAAAACAACATTGGTAGTACCTGTTAAGGGCGTACTGGTAATATAAGCCCAAGTATCTAACCCGTTTTCATTACCAAAATCGGTCGCAGAATATGACGTAGAACCCCATTTATGGCCGTTCGTAGTACTACTAATCCCAGTTGTGTTTACAACCGGGTTAGATGGAATACCTGATACCGGTACATCAGAATCATCCCAAAAGACAACATCGTTAGCCCCGCTCCCATTCGTTCGAGTAATGATGATACCATTGGGATTATTCTCTACATCAATAAAGGGAAAGTGTACTTCCCCCGCATACAAGACTACTTGTACATTAATGTTCGATATGGTGGTGGCTGTTGGTTGCCCTAAGCCATTCAATCCATTCCAATAAACAGTATTCGTTCCGGCGGTGGCAGACCCTGTAATTGATCGATCAACCGCATCGGTATACACCCCGTTATTATTTAAATCGATTCTAATGAGGAAGTTCCCATTTTGGCTTGCCGTAAAACCGATATTACCACCGGCGGGGTTCGTACCTGCCACATTCGCTGAACCTTCTACACCCGTAAAGGTGTAGTTCGATACAACTGCCGGTGTAGGTGTTATAAGCAACCAATCTGTACCCGATCGCGTGGCACCACTGGTAGGTAAATCGCTTGCCGGGCTATTAAAGAAGATTTTGTGTGTAACATCCGACTCAGTATCCTCACTACGGGGATCTTGTACATCAGCAGTAGTGATATCGTCGATAGATTTGTATAACGGGGCACCGTTTGCATCGCGGAAGCCTTTGTTATTGACGAAGAAAGTGAAACCAAATCCCGCTTGGCCGTTATTGTTCACTGTATAAATGTAACCATCGCGGGTTAATACGTTGAAGATGGCACGGAAAGTAGAAGAAATATTCCCCATGTTGGCCACAAAATTTGTTGTGAATAAACGACCTGGAATAAACGCCGTATTACCGGCATTACGAACGCTAACGTCGAATGCTGCGAGAAAGGCTGTACTGGGTTGCGACCAAGAGCCTGATGCTAAAATGGGCGATGGAGAAGTAGTATTTGTTGGACTAGGTGGGATGAAATCGATTTCCCAAATCCCGGCTTGACCGGCACCTACTGTAACAATATAGGGCACATACCCTGTTGTTACTGAACCTACGTTAGGACCGTTTACCTCCTGTGTTCTATTCGATATCCGCCCAGTTGTGGTACTTGTACCCGACGAATAATTGACGCCATTGGGAGCACGCAAATTGATAGTACCGGAACCAATACCTTGGGCGCTAGAACCCAAGAATATCCGTTCACCCACGTTCACGTATACCTTTACAGTACCGTAAGAGGTAAAGGGGAACGACACATTATACGTGGTACCACAATTAATGAATGGACGGTTACCACCGTTTGCATTCAGTTCCTTGCTACCTTCCGCAAATGCGGGGTGGCTTAATAGAGCAGACAATAAGAATAGGGCAACAAAGCGCATAAAATGGCACCATGCCCTGTAGGGGTGTAAACTTCTAATCATATCAACGTAGATATAAGTGCTGTAGCCATGATGAATAGCTACGATAAGCGATGCATTTCGAACAAATTTTTTACATAAAAAAAACGAGGAAAAGACAATGGTTTCTGCGCAAAACTAGCTCACATGCTTGCCTGGTTTTTCAGTTGTGATTTTGGATGTAATGCAGGACCAACAAAGGTTCGGCACCTGTTATACAGTTACTAAGTCTTAGGAGTTTCGGAGAAGAAATTTGGAGAAAACGGTATAAAACTACCTGATTTGGAATTGAAAATAAATTTTTTCTTATTGAAAATATTCTTTAAATATATATAAACATAGCATTGAAACGGATGCTTGTCGAAACGCATATCGAGTAGACAAAATGTGTTCATACAGGCATGGGAAATAATGCAACAATATTAAACGAATGGGATGCTTCCCATTTTAATCTTCAAAGGGATAATTCTCTAATAACGACAGGCTGATTTCGCGTAGCTTGTTTTTATAGGCCATATTCAGCACTTCATCTACCGTTCCCCGTTCAGCATACACAACATCTAAAGCGCGGTTTAAATATGCAAACTGTAACCACTGCGAAAATTGAATTCCCATACTGCGAAAATTCCGGGGCGATAATTCACCCCCATCATGGTCATAAAACAACACTTCCTCATCCGCATCAAACAACCACCTATCCCCTTGCCCATTCTCTGCAAAAAACCAGTAAGTGGAAGCGCTAGGCAAAAGCCCTTCCTCCCAATAAGCAGCATCGGCATATGCTTTATTCTCGTTGACAGCCTTTACGCTATCCCATAAAACACATTCCGCGGAGATCGTGGTCGTTTTAATTTGCGTAACAATCTCTTCATACAAGGCATCGAAATGAGACGCTGTATTACCAGGAAAAATGCGCGGTGCTTGTGGAGGCGATAATAGGTCGTGCTTGATTTGCTCGATGGATGAAATCTTAAACATGGTGTATTCCGTTTGACGTTCAATTTACACCATATCAAAAAAAGGACCATCAATTGGATGGTCCTTTTTTTAATTGTCTTTTTGCCTGTTTCACTTTTACACGATTAGCATGGATAAGGTAGGCGTATCGTTTTGCTGATTGTTTATGTAAACGGCTAACAATGGAGGTAAAATATGCCGGATAGTGCCGGATTCCTTTATAAAACCTTGGATGATAATCATTTACAAGCGTTAGCATTGGCCCAAAACGACTTAACTACTTCATTTACAATGTTATAAATAGGCGGGGGATAGGCTTAGGATAGGGTCGAGATAGGCTTAGGATAGGCTTTAGATAGGCTTGGGATAGGCTCGAGATAGGCAAATGATAGTTTTTGGATAGGCTTGCAGGTAGTTTATATATGAATGTACAGCGTTTATGGAAATAAAAAGCCCTCTCTACGAATTGTGTAGAGAGGGCTTTTGTACATGATCCAATTAAGCCGTGAACTTCGTAGCAAATGTTTTAGCGAAATCTTCCAGCTTGATATTACCTATAACAGGAGAACCGTTCTTTTCGAAATCGGTCATGAGTTTATGATCGCGGATGGCTTGGCCCATTTCTACGTACAAACCGGCCATTTCGGCTGGTAACCCGGCTTGGGTCATACCGCTGAGAGCTTGTTCGTCTGTGAAAGGCACCCAAGGGAGGCCTGGTTTTCCGGCAGCATTACCGAGTACGGAAGCGATATGATTCGGTTGGCGAACGTCGCTTACTACGTATTGTATATCGGTACCTGTTGGGGTAACCAGTAATGCTTGCGCGGCCTTGGCGGCAATATCATCGGGGTGAACAACCGGGAGGTTTACATCACCTGGGAAATTGCTACCCATGATGTTCATATGTTGAATCATTGCCACATCGTTGAAGAAGTTGGTGTAGAAGTAGCCAGCGCGTAGAATGGTTAAAGAAATACCGGGGATTTGGCGGTACAGGTTTTCGATCTGATGTAGACCTTTAATGGGGCCTGTGCCATCGGTATACTCGGCCCCCACGCTACTTAACATCACTACCCTTGGCACACCGCTTTTTGTAATGGCATCGGCAAATGCTTTACCGGCATTAACAGTATTAGCAACAATGTTTTCACCGCCCATATTGGGAGGCGTCATAGCAAAGAGGGCATCAGCCCCTTGGAGTGTATTTGTTAAAAATACGGGATCAGACACGGACCCTACAGCAGCCTTTGCCCCTAAAGCTTCGATGGCTTGGGTACGACCAGGGGAGCTTGTAATAACGGTTACATCATGACCGTCTTTCACTAATAAACCCGTTAATGTTTTACCTATATTTCCCAGCGAACCGGATACGATGATCTTTTTCATTTTGATTTGTTTTATTTCTGTATGCAAAGCTATCTTTGTACTAACTTTTAGACAAGTACTTACCCTAAAGTATGTATCATGACAGCCATCAAAGAAAGCTCGACCATACAAGAGAATAAGAAATATGCACTTGACCAGTGCCCTGTTATTTACGTAATGGATAAGATTGGCGGCTATTGGAAGCCGATTATTCTATTTCACCTTATCCAAGGAGATAAACGCTATAGCGAACTAAAAAGGGCCATTCCGCAGGTTTCAGAAAAGATGTTGATCCAGAATTTAAAACAACTGGAAGCCGACGATTTAATTATCCGCGAAGCCAAGCCGGAAGTGCCGCCCTATGTTACCTACAGTTTAAGTAAAGCCGGAAGAGGTTTACAGCCTGTACTGGAGGCGATGGCTTCTTGGGCTTTTAATGATATTGATGGAAATTTCGGTCGAAGAGTATCTTAAATCCACTACAACTCAGCCTAACTAATGCACCCTACTACCCTATTATTGCCAGAGAAATTGGATATTGAAATTGAAGCCGTACAAAACGCTTGGATGCAAACCGGTAACCCGGTACAGCTACTAGGAAAATACTGGATCAAAAACGACAGTTTAGTCACCCAACCGCTGGCGATATATGGCAACCAAGCCTTTGCCTTCGTACTGGCACAATTGTATAACAAAACACTACTTTTCCCAGATGATACCATTATCGCCCGCCTCGATCAACGCTGGACCAAACGCCGTATAACGCAAACTACGTTGGGAGCACTTACCGAAGCGATGTTTCCTATATTTATAAAACCCGTTGTGCCTAAAATGTTCATTGCGGGCGTTTTAACTTCCTTAGCAGCTTTGCAAGAACGTACCCAAGGGTTGGAATTGACAGAACCAGTGCTTACTTCTAGCATTATTTCGCACATACAAGCAGAAGCGCGCTGTTTTGTGTTGGATGGCGACGTGAAAGATATTGCTTGTTATGAAGGAGAAGCGGATCTATTAACAGGACGTGCTTTTGTAACAGGTTTCCTACAAGAGAATGCTGCATTATTTCCAAGAAGTGTAGTCATTGATGTGGCTTATGCCGAACCAATTGGTTGGTTTATATTAGAGTTTAATGCTAGTTGGGGCGCAGGTTTGAATGGATGCAATGCGGGCTTGGTACTTCCATGCATTGCAGCAGCTACGGTGAATGAGGTTACTGATGTACTTTAAAACTTAGTTATTTCTTTTTCGTTTGTTCTGCTCGTTTTACCATTTCATTAATCCAAATTGGAGCAAAGGGTGATGTACAGCCTTTAGATACTGGGTAATCGCGGAGTATGCCTAGCTTCTCTCCTAGGGCTAGAGCGCGTGCGCGGTAGGCGGGATGATGAATACCGGTGTAAGCCAGTGCATAGTTCATAGTCCATTGTACTTCGGGTACGGCTATGGGCATTTCTTTTTCGAGTTGATCTAGTAGTTTGTCTAAATCTAGTCCTTCTGCGCCTTGTGCAATTTTACTAGCCATTAGGCTCCAACCGGCGCGGGCAGCCCATTTATTTTTTGATTTCATCCAGCTTTCGCGGAATTGATCTTTATTGGGATAGTCTTTCAATATGTAGGAGGTAAACCAATCGGCCTCTCCCACGAAATCGATTGATTCTACTAATGCAGTGACTTCTTTTGGTGATAAGGCAGTTGGTTTGATGATAAGGCAGGCCAACAACTTCGCGTCAATATTATTCGTTTGCCATAATTCGAGTGCAAGCGCATGATTCGTTTTAATATTTGCAGCTATTTTGCGAATATCACCCAGTTTAACGCCGTATTGGTTATCGTGTGCACCACTCTTTTTGTTGTGTTTGAGTGTAGCAGCATTGCTGAGTGATTGGAGTTCCTTTAAAATATCTTGCACTTGCATAAGTTGACGAGTTTATATGGCTGAAGAATAAAACTACAAGAAATTTTTATAGTTCATATCACATATAAGATAATCGAGACTAACTATACCACCTGGCAAAACCCAATTTTCACCGAGTACAGCACCTATTTCACCGAAATCATTTCTCCTGCCTACCCCATCTACCTACTTTTGGATCGTTATCAATTCAACACACATAACGCCTACAGTACAGCGTTTCAAAGAAAATTATAGATATGTCGTTACTTACACCGATCCTGTGGATTTTGTTATTATTACCAGTTTTATGTATCGCTTATTTCCAATCAGCAAAAGGTCAACTTACATACTTACTGCTCTTTATTGCTTATTTCTTAACGGATGTGTATGTACAAATCCTAAGCAGGCAGCTAGATACAATACTCGGCTGGCATACCCGGTTTGCATGGACGGGCAAGTTGGCTAGCTTACTATTAGCGGTGGTATTTATCCTGTGCATGACGAAAGATCAATGGAAGGCAGCCGGTTTCACTACCTCCACCAACGAGCCTTCAAAGGTACGATTCGGTGTATGGGTATTCCTCGGCTTCCTGGCTTTTGATATTGTGTTTAAAATGATTTTATTCCCTAAAGGGGGACAATTCAATGCAGAAACATTCGCTTTCCAAGCTACGATGCCGGGCTTAACGGAAGAAATATTGTTTAGAGGCTTGTATTTATGGATGCTGGATAAAGTGTTCCTCCCAAAATGGCAGGTGAAAGGGATTTCGTTTGGTTGGGGCTTGATCATCGTTACTTTCTTTTTCGGGTTAACGCATGGTGTAGTGGTTACACCGGATCACAAGGTAAAATGTGATATTATCACCATTGTTTATTTAACGCTTATTTCAGCTGTTAGCGTGGGTATTTTAAGGAAGTTCAGCGGGAATGTGCTCTATCCTATCCTTGGTCATAATGCCATTAATCTAATTAACGCCACTATTAGAATATTATAAACCAGCTACTTGTACGCAAGTTTAGCGATATTTACAGTCAAATTAAACACGCTACTATTGTCGACCAGTTACTTTTCAGAGAGATTTGCCGCGATGGATATCGACCAGTTATATACTACAAAGGCGAGGGTACTTTTACATGGGCTTATGTGGAGTGTATTCGCTATCCTACTATTTATTAGTTACAAAATAGCGTATAAACTAACAGGGGTTGAAAGTTTACTGTTGACGCTTCGGATGACGATGAATAACATGACCGTCTTTTACTTTTTTTGGTATTTATTGTTGCCGAAATTGTTTACGCCTAAGCGATTGTTAACGGTTTTGTTGATTGTAATGAGTGTGCCCGTGTGCATTTACTTGTGGATGACGGTAAACTATCTGATTTCTATCGCCTATGCGCAGGTTGGGTTTGAAGTAATGAACGGGGAATTGAAAGGTGTTGTATCGAAGGCAGCGGAGCAAAGTATTACGGAGGCATTGGGGTTTAGAAGGGTGATTTCGCAAGCGTTTATTGTTATTACCTTGTTATCCCCTTTCTCCTTGGTTAAAATCGTGTTTGAAATTACGAAAATGTATAGCAAAACTTTGCAACTACAAAAGCAACAATTAGAACTAGAAATCCAAAACGTTCAAATTGAAAAAGACTTTTTAAAATCACAACTCAACCCTCATTTTCTTTTCAATACCCTCAATAATCTTTACGGTCTTACCATTCGCAAAGATGATGCGGCACCGGAAGTGATCTTGAACTTGTCGGACATTATGAGTTATAGTTTGTATGAATCGAACACAGAGAAAGTGCTACTAGAACGGGAACTGGCGTTTATGAAGAATTATGTGGAGCTAGAAAGAATGCGCTACCCGGCCGATAAACCAATTGTATTCCATATTACGGGAGAAGAATATGACAGCAAGTTGTTTATAGCGCCTTTACTTACATTTCCGTTTATAGAAAATGCCTTTAAATACGGGTTAAAGCGCATGAAAGACCCCTTCATACACATCAACATCACCATCAGCAACAATACGTTTTTCTTCCATATAAAAAATGATATAGATGCTATGATGGAGAAGCGTGAATTTGGTGGCATTGGATTAGCGAATACAAGAAAACGTTTACAGTTAATCTATCCCGGCCAGCACGAATTGACGGTAAACAATGACGGAAAAACATTTGACATCCACTTAAAAATAGTCCTTAGTAAATAATGGAACCATTGCATTGTATCGTTATCGACGACGAACCGATTGGGCAAGATGTAGTTGTATCGTTCATAGAAAAAATACCCTACTTACAACTGGGCGCTACGTTTGGTGATCCTATGGAAGCATTTATGTACTTACAACAACATGAAGTAGACATCATATTCAGCGATATTCAAATGCCGAAAATGAATGGCTTAGAGCTGGTAAGATCATTAGAAAAGCCGCCTGTAATTATTTTCATTACGGCGCACCGCGATTTCGCGCTGGAAGGTTATGAAACCGGGGTAATGGATTACTTAGTAAAGCCTGTGCGTTTCGACAGGTTTGTAAAAGCGGTGAACCGCACCAAGGAATATATCGACATGCGTAAGCAACCGGCGATACAACAAGTATCGGCCGACCGGGTGTTTATTAAAGCGGACGGCAAGTTGATTAAAATTTTACTAGGTGAAATACTGTATGTAGAAGCCCAAGGCGACTATTTAAAGATTGTTATTGCAAACGAAACCTTTACTACCTTGGGTACTTTAAAATCGATGGATGAAGTGTTGACCTTGCCGAAGTTTTTCAGGGTACAGCGATCGTTTATTCTCAACTTGGAAATGGTGCGCAGTGTAACGGGGAACATGGTGGAGTTAGTGAATGGAAAAACGATTACCATTGCATTGAACAAGAAGGATGAGTTATTCCAATTACTAGGGATTAAATAAGCTGCTCTAATTATAAGCAGCTTTAGCCTTGCACGGTGCTTTCTTTCTTTAACAAAGCATTCCGGTAAGAAATACCCCAGTTCGCAATTTCATCAATAATAGGCGCTAATGTGCTGCCGTATTCCGTGATTTCATATTCTACGGTAATAGGCTTTGTATTACAAACGGTTCTAACCACCAGCTGGTTGATCTCCATATCTTGCAATTCTTTCGATAACATCTTCGGTGCAATGCCGTCTACTTCCCGTAACAAATCCATGAAGCGCATTTTCCCACCTAATAGTAAAGTTCCAATGATGTGAAACTTCCATTTACCAGACAATATCTCCATCGTGTCTTTGATGGCGAGGATACGTGTTTTACAAAGGCCGGTAGTATTGACGGTAGATTGCTTTTTCATATGACTGTAAAGGTAGGCACAAAACTTACAATAAGGCGAGTTAGTTTCCTGGAGGTAACTAGTTTCTAAAGGGTAAGGGATAACAATTGTGTACTTGTACTGCTGTAGTTTTGTGCTGTTCTAAAGGAATTCTATGAGAAAGCTTCCTGTATTTTTTACTGCTGTACTCTGCATGTTGCTCGTTAACTGTACAGGTCAAACTAAAAACAAACCGATGTCAAATACCAACCCATTATTGTGCGACCCGGCTACGGGTGTGTGCGAAATTCCCAGTACCCAAGATAGTCATATCACAGCGAAAACAGCGACGGGCCAGAAACCTGTCAAACTGGTGTATTTCACCGACCCGATATGTTCATCTTGTTGGGGTATTGAGCCGCAGTTGCGGAAGCTCAAACTGGAATACGGCCAGGATGTTGAGATCGAGTACCACATGGGCGGCTTGTTACCCGATTGGAGTTACAACAGTGGTGGCATTAGCAAACCCTCGGATGTAGCGCATCATTGGGATGAAGTAAGTGCTTATTACAATATGCCGATTGATGGTGATGTTTGGTTGGAAGATCCATTGGACTCGTCGTATCCTCCATCCATTGCTTTTATGGCGGCGCAATACCAGGATAAAGAGAAAGCCGTGAAGTTCCTTCGTCAAATGCGCGAGATGGTGTTTTTGCAGAAGAAGAACATCGCCAAATGGGAACACATAGCTACGGCTGCAACACAGGCGGGTTTGGATGCTGTGCAGTTAAAAGCGGATTACGAGCGTGCTACCATTGCTTTCAAGGAAGATTTACAATATGCTAGGAAAATGGGCGTACGTGGGTTCCCTACGGTGTTTGTTACCAGTGGCGACCAGCCCCCTACTATGGTATATGGTTTTAAACCTTACCAAGCATTTGAGCAAGGTATTCAAAAGATGCATCCAACTGCTAGCAAGGCCGCTTATGTAAAAGATTGGCCGCAGTTATTTGCGGTTTATCCTACCATGACGACGAGAGAGTTTGCAGAATTGAGTGAAATATCGCTTGTAGATGCGGAGAAGGTGTTGCGTGGGTTATTGGAAGAAAAGGCGATTAGCATGTATTCTTCGAAGAACGGGGTGATGTGGATGAAGAAATAATCATACGTCCTATAAAACTTGCACCTGCAACAAACCCTTGTTGCAGGTTTTTTTATTACACCAACGCTTCAAAACCATACTTGGCCATGCTCCAGTATTCATCGAGCGCGACCATTCTTTCTTTGAAAAATGAAATTAAAGTAGGCCAATCTTCATTCCTTAACACGGAAATACCTTTCAGTTCTTTGGTGATGCGGCTGATAGGTTGGCCGTAATCGTCGGTGGTATTTTGTTCCCATGCCCAATCATTTTCGCCGAGCGTGGTTTCGAGCATTTGTTTTTGCATTTCGAATAGCTCGTAGAAAGCAGCATGTAATGTTGGATCGGCTTGGGTAATGAGGATAGAGATGCGTGCATGGCGGTTGTCGGTATCCATTTTAAAGAAGATGCCCGGGATGCCGGTTTTGTAGTTGGCCCAGCTTACTTTTTCACCATCGGCGGATAAAATGGGTTTCATATAGCGCCCGAAGGTGGTCCAGAAATCTTGTTTGAGCTTTGATGTTTCTTCTTTTGAATACACGAGTTCGACCTGTTTTTTTGTATGAATGAGGAAGCAAAGTTAATGGATTTTTGAGGGAAATCACATTCCACAATGCTTCCCATCCTTACTATACTTTATTCATCTGCTAAGATACGGGACGAATACCCAATGATAAAACTCTTGAGAAAGTCGTCGATACTTTCATCCGTCATACCTTCCTTTTGTTGCAAACTGGTTTTGAGTTGACGGTATTCTTCCGTTTTTTTAAACGCTAGGAATTGTTTGTATTTAAAGGTTTCATATTGTTCGTTATTCAAGTAAATATCCTTCTTCACCACACCTTTATCCACTTCTAACAATATATATTTTTCGTAAGTAGACCCATATCCCATATGAACATAATTGACCAATTTACCATAGGGCAACACCAAAATGCCAGTTACCCAATCAATTTTCATATTAGTTTGACCGGGGAATACCTTTTTCACTACACTTTGAAATTTTGTGTCTTTAGTAATGCTATCGAACACCATCACTTCTATATCCTTTAAGTAAAGTGTTTCATCACGCACTTCAAAGGTAGCAATATAACCACGCCACAAGGCAGTTGACCAAGTATCTCCTTTCGGTCGACTTTCGGGGTGTTGTTCGAAATAGTTTTCTAAAGGATTACTCTGTAGATCGTATTCTTTTCCTTTATAAATAAGTTTATCGGGGTATTGGGCGGTGGCGAAGGCACCCGTTGTAAAAAGAATAGTTAAGAAAAAAGTGATTAGTGGTTTCATAGCTTTTTTATGAGAGATGCGTTATTTTGAGGGATTCCATAAACTGCAGACGCTTTACTTTTTATTCTGCCATCATGGAATATGACTTACAAGTGTATATCCAAGTATGCAACAATCAATAAAATTTGCTGCTTGTTCTTTTGAGGTATACAAATAGTTGAACACAAGAAAGTAGGGCTACATCCTTCGATATAACCCTACCTACTATTCAAACAACTTATCTTATCAACCACCAGGATTTACCACTTGCACAATATCTCCATCATCTGAAACTGATTGTACTAAACCTACAGCAGCGCCTCCCAAGGAAATACCGGCGCCGATGCCAACGGCAATAATTTGTTCCGTTAGTACACCAACAGAACTAACTACACCGCCCAAATTGGATAAAATATCTTGCAAATAACTGAGTAAGTCTTCGCCGTTAAGTATATCGGCCGTTAATGAAAGGATGAATATAAATGTATCTGCCACTGCCGTTACTAATTTACCCATCATCTTTTCTTCAATTAATACACCGAACCAATCTTTCATAGTAGCACAAACGAAAGAAATAACTCTTAATACGAATGATGCCGTATTTTGGTCATCCTTTTCTAATGGGATCGTGATAAGTGGAATTAGCAATTGGAAGCCACGCGCTATTTGCTCTAGTTCACTAGGGTTCTCTTTATTTGATTTACCTGATTTTGACATAGAGGTGGCTAACGACAACAAAGCTAATGGCATTGACGCAATGGATGCAATACCCGCACCTCCTTTAGAATAGGCTTCTTTCAAGTCCTCCCAAGATTTTGAATCCTCCCCGGAACGACGAGGATCGAACAAGGTACTATACAAGGAAGTTGCAGTAAGACCTTTATCACCATATGCAAAAGGCGCATATCCTTTTAATATTCTATGCCCGTAGGTATACGGAATGGCCACAATAAACGAGATGGCATTGAGGATCGTTAATTCTTCATAATCGCCAATTAAAGCGGCAATCCACCTGTATAATGAATCTAAAAATGGCGGCAGTACTTTGCCATTCATTAAGGTAGGAATACTTTGCAGCATTTCCCTTATATAATCGAGGATACCTATCAGCACCCTTTTCATGGGGGCAATGAAAAGATTAATAAGATCTTTAACAATATTGTGATAGTATTTTACATCTTTCGAAAGCGCATACTGCACATCGTTTATTAAAACTTGTAGCTTGGGCTTTATTTCTTCAAAAGCAGGTTGAATCGTATTTCGTACAAATCCCTGGAAGCCGCTAGAACCACTTGAAGCTTTCATACCGCCTTCGAATAGCTGGTTATTGGCTATCAAGTTGAAGATCCAGTTACCGGCCGCCGAATCGAAAGGGTTCTTATGTGACTTCGATTCGCTTAAGCCTTTGGAAGCAATATAGGATGGTACTGTAGCTTTTGACACCAAGGATTCAATTTTTCCGAACTCGTCATTTATAAAATTCTTGAGTTCATTTAATCGTTTTTCTATTGCGTGGTTGCTATAGTCGATCCCATTCTTCGCTAACGTTTTAATTACCTGGTAGGTAGTCCAAACATCTTTAAAGCCTAAAAAATCGCCTAACCAACGTACGGCATCTGTAATAGCTATTTTGACTATGCTCAACACCCAATCAATTCCCTTCATTACTTCCGACAAGGTATCTAGCACGAAATGATAAGCATCTCCCGCGATGTTAATGATTAAATTCACCGTATCGCCTACTTTCTCTATAACGGTTGTAACAGCATTCTCCACCGTATCAACAACAGCTGCCGCTGCTTTCTTCACAGCTCTCCACCATTTACTACCGAACCAGCGAACATGGTAGCCTTCTACGATGAATTTCGCATAATCATCTTCCGAAAACAACTGCCATATACCGCGCTCCAACTTTATGCCTATTTTGAAATCGGGCATACCGCGTAGGTCGAGCCGACCGGTTATTTTCGTTTCCTTGTTGGAAAGTGACACAAACAAGTCACCTTTTCTTACTGTACCTCTTTGGGTATAGGCAGCAATACCGGTGAGTGTACGTAAGCAATCAACTACATGATTCAACGTGGCCGGTGGATGGTAACCGGTTAGAATAGGGTCGCCATTAATATCCTTGGCTTTTCTTAGATCGTCGGCAGATTGGATGTTGGATAGTCCATCTATGACTTTCCCATGCGGGAATACATTGATGGTTTTATCAAGGAAAGCTGCGTCCAGGTAAAATATAGGTGATAAAACTTCGTCGGTGAGTTGCACAATGTTGATCATGCCCCGGTTATCTGTTGTAACGCTAACGGGGTGATTAACATCCATGTTGTAGGCTTCACCATTTATTTCAACATACAGCCACTCAGAGGAAGAAAGCGAAAAGGTTTTTCCTGCCAAAATATTGCCATCTTGGTCGGTTAATTTGAGCAAGGTGGTATAGGATGCTACGCCTAATAAGTAAGGATCGTTTTGTTGCTTGATCGTTCTTGTGAACCAAAAACCAGATGTAGGGCACTCCCAATTATGGATAAAGTTTTTGCGTTGGTCAACATAATAAATCTCGTTCGTGAACTTCACCCTGTTGCGTATAGAAGATAAGTGGTTGATGTTTAATTCAAACAACTGTTCATCCTCCCAGGTATATTGCTCGCCGTTCTTCGACCCACTGATGTAATAAAGATGACCGATCTTCGTGACTGCCCACACTGAAATTTGGTGAGTATCTTCTGTTACATACAATGATTTTACATCTTTTACTTTCGTATTCACGCGTTGAAATAGACTCACCTTGCTATTATGAAACAGGTATATACCTTCCGCCGCTCCTACATATAGATCAGATGACAATTGGGAAGGTTGCGTTGCTGTTCCTTGGCCGACAAATATGCAATTGTAATGCAAATTACCCGGTACTTTTGAAGGACTGAAGTCATATGAATTTTCATTGCCGGCTTGATTAGGGATCGTTACGAATGCTAGTTTACTATAGCTATTAACACCGGATAAACCGAAATGCCCTTTTTGTCCTGATACATAGCCCACTTCGACTTGGTTGGCTTGACTTGGTGTACTTGACATCGTTAATTGCGAGGCAGCATACCTATTATCTACCCGGTAATAGGTTTCATTACCAAGAACATTTCCATTCACCACTACCATGGCATGGCCATCCATATCGCTTGTGCCGATACGGATTTTCGTTCCCCTGAATTCTGACGCTATACCCGTTACTTTTTTAACTACTTGACTAAAATTCTTCCATTCAAAATTCGCGGGGATATTATCGGCTACCAGTACATCGGTGAAGTAACCGTTTCTTCGGTTCACTACCATGGCAATTGAAATGGTACCATCCCTGTTTTCCGACAAGTCGAAGGTAACCACCTTATCATAGCTAGGCCAATCCTTCACCAGTTCGTAGGCTGTATATCCCCCGGCCATACCATCATTATAATGGAACAGGTGTAAGACGCCATTACTATCAATATCAAATAGCATCGCTTGGCCTTGCCGATCTTGGGTGATGAGTAATTGATCGGAAGGCTCAATTGGGCAGGCCTTCGAATGGTTGTTCATAAGTTCACAGGATACTAGTACATCCACGTGCTTTACATTGGGAAGCCCTTTGGCGGGAAGTGTAAGAATGTCGTTTAAATGTGTATTCATTGTATTTACAATTATGAGGTTACGATGTAATTGCATGGTTATTTACCTTCATAGCACACCACGATAGTACTTCACGGGGTACCGCGTAAGCATAATCAACTTTGATACGGGTATGGCTTACTGGATGTATGGCGTGATGGGGGTTACCTATTCGTGCAGTGTTGTATTTATTGAAGGTTGATGCATACTGTAGGGTGTTGTTTTGGTAAAGGTTTTTCTGTGCTTTTGAAGGAATAACTGGGGATGGTTGTTCTACTGCGTATTACTTGGAATTCGTTTTTAAAACATAGCCAGGGTTGTACTTTTTACACGTAGCGAGCGGCGAAAATAGGATAATGGAGGTATTAAAAAAATAAAAATAAAGTGAACAAAAAGGTATGTTATGCGTTTCGCGCGCAGGTAATAATTAGTTGTTTTTTATGCGGAATTGGGCTTCTTTTACTTGAATGTTTATAAGCCCTTTATAGAAATATTCCTACACTGCTGACATACTGTTGTCACAACGCCCTCCCACTTTTGCATATACATCTTGCTTTATGGTGAGAGGATGTTTAACAACTTTAAAAAAGCAAATCATGCAATT
Organism: Chitinophaga skermanii; assembly: GCF_003259335.1. GTDB lineage: Bacteria > Bacteroidota > Bacteroidia > Chitinophagales > Chitinophagaceae > Chitinophaga > Chitinophaga skermanii. Next base: position 51,554 of record NZ_QLLL01000014.1, on the reverse strand, counting down.
AGTTTCTATTCGAATTATTACAGCCGACATCCAACGGTTAACGGAATTTTACGCCCGTATTACCGGTGGTTCATTTACTTTTTATACTTCCGAATTTGCCGAGTTGAAAACAGGTACTGCTACACTTGCTATAGGGAGTACTAAAACATTGCAGGCATTTGGTGGAGCACAGGTTGCACAGGCAGCGGCCAACAAAACGGCCATCATTGAATTCAAAGTGGATCATGTTGACAACGATTATGAAAGACTGGCGGAATATATACAACCCTATATCGTGCAGCCGCCCACTACCATGCCTTGGGGAAATAGATCGCTGTTATTTCGCGATCCAGATGGTAATTTGGTGAATTTCTTTACACCCGTTGCGCCGGGTGCGATTCAAAAGTTTGCTGATTAATTGGCTGTGGGATAAAATGATAAAAGCCTTGTAAACTTAGTGTTTACAAGGCTTTTATTTTGGGTGCCCAGAACAGGAATCGAACCTAGTTATGGGTGAATTAGTTGTTAGGTATTTGTGTCAATGAAGTGTCTGTTTCCTTTATTAGCTAAGTTTTAATTTATCAAAGAGTATTTTATTCCGCTGTTTAGCATCCTTGATAACTTTCTTAAATGGCAATACTTCTATATATGCCCTAGAGTGGTTTATATTAAAAAACTTAAAATATCCCAGCCCATCAGGTGTCGAGTCAAAGCCCTCATAGACCAATATTGATTTAAGCGAATCTGTGATATCTGCAACTATATAGCAATAAAATGGAGTACTCACGCTAGCCCCAAGCGATTTACCGCGCACTTTCACCTTATTATTAATTATTTCCTCAATGTAGCACCTTACCTGTTTAATGGGATCTTTCTTTTTGTCGCCATGCACGTAATCATCTCGTTCTGGTCTTTTGAATTCAACTATTGTAAATGATTCAAAGGGAATTTTTTCCTCAGAGTAAAGGACTGCATCATCAAACACCTCTTCTACCCTGATTAAGAGGTCAGAACGGTCACTTGATTGAGAATCTATATCATTGATTTTGCTAAATAACTTATCAGATGCTAATAATGTATTAAAGGTCAATCTTTCATCTAATAACCAAAGATTCTGTTTTTCAAATGGAACAGTACTCTTAAATTCTCTAATGGGGAAAAATAAACTGTGAACTATATCTTCATGTGCAAATTTATCTTTGGAATTTAATTCAATTAACTGGTCTAATAAATCAATAACGGCCCTACGATGAACAACATACCGAGCTAAATCAGATTGGCCAATTTCATTAAATTCACCCAGAAACTTTTCGTAAAGTTCTTTGTATTCGTCAAGATTCGTTATGTCTTTTTTCTTTTTCAATAACTCTACCCCATCTTTCTTTACGTTTATGCGCCAGTCGCTTTCTATTTCGTAAAGTTTTAAATCCAACTCGGATTTAGAAAGGCCAGCTGGTAGTCTTTCAACCTTTTCTTTGTTATGATTTATAACAGCAAAGTAATTGGGAAATTCAGTTTCTATTATTGGAATGTACTTAGCTAGCTTTTCCACTCTCGCCTGTTTCAAGAATTCACTCAAAATGTCTTCTACTAAGGTAATTGCGCCTTTCCTGATTTTCGCTAATGTAATTTCTTTTATATCTAAAGTTTCATCTTCATCATCGGCTTTAAAATTAAAGTTCGTTCTTTCCTCATTTACATTATTATCTAAAAAATCGCCAACTATGAAAATTTGGTAGTAAAATGTCTGCTGAATATCTGTTGTCACAATTTTGTACTTTAAGTCCTCAATATATTTGGACACGCCTTCCTCTTTTACAATTCTTTGGTGAGCGCAATATAAAAACTTGTGACTTTTTGCGTTATAAGATTTAGAAATAATGGTTTTAAAGGTTTCATTTGCGAGTGTGAATTCACCTGATAAAATATCTTTCGCAAAATCTGTTTCAAACAGAGTCTTTAAATTTATACTGGTTCGATTTTGATTTAGAATAATAATATCTGGTGCTAACCCTTGGATAAAGTATAGTTGAAAATGATTTACTATTTCCTGTGCTATTTCATATATATTCGTGGGTACATTTTTTTGAAATTCTAACTCGTATTTAGAAAGAGTAACAATGGTTTCAGTCCCCGTTTTATCGGTTTCAAGCCCTTCTAAATAATCATTAAACCCATCTTTCGATTTTTTATATTCAAATTTCCTAGCTTTAAACATGTCATTGTCTAAATACACACTCTCTACTTTTATTCTCTCAAAAGCTTTCAAGCAAACAAGCCTGCCCACACCTTTTCCACCAATCGCAGCCTTTCTATCGGTATCACATTCAGCAAAAGCCTTTATATTTTCTGCATTAAAGCCAATGCCATTATCTGTCACTTTAAAAGAATGTATAGGGTAGTTATTTATTTCAGGTAAAGACGCAAGCGCTTGAATATTTCCATTGCGTAATATTTCTATCTCAATTTTTCCGTCATATGGACGGTCCAGAGTATGAGCTTTATCATTAATAGCATGAATTGAATTACTAATTACTTCAAATAGTGGAAGTAATGGTTTTGTTCGTGGCAGATAAAGTTTGTTGACTCTATTTTTTAAATTAGTTGAATTTTGAGGTAGCATATATTCTATCCGTTTGACCTAGTTAATGACTAGAAGTACGACTAACTTCTAAGTTAAGACTTTTAATCCGTTTAAGAAGGGGCTAATATTTTTTGTTACAAACGAGGTGCTCTTAGCAACACCAGCAACTTGTATCATTGTTACACAATGAGTTGACAATCTTGCTCCGGAGTTGCAAAGATTGTGAAAAAAGGCTCCAATCACACTCTTCGCATACACGATTCCTTAATAAAAATTATTTCTTGCCATAATGTATAGATGGCAACACAAAATAAGAGATAACAAGCTATTAAAAGGCATCGCAGCTGTCCTGAAGGATTTACGAGAGGCTAAGGATGTGAGCCTGGAAGAGGTTTATAACGATACTAATAATTCAAGTAGGCAGGATTGAAACTACCAAGGCTAACCCGACCGTTAGTACGATTTCGGCACTTTGCAAAAATTTTGGTTATCCGTATCTGTCTTTTACAAGAAAGTAGAGGAACATTTATACGTATCTTCCTTCTCCCCTCCACAAAAATAATTCACAGTCAGTATTGGTAGTATTTTTTTTCAAACACGTTACTTCGACCTCCACGTTGAATTGGTGGTCGCTATGGGATAATGAAGGGAAGTTAGAGAGTTATAAAATCTACATCCGAAAGGGATTCAGTTTTCTAAATAAGGATATTTCTTCTATGGGAAAATCTGATTTAATATAGGTGGTTAAAGTCAAGAGGTCTTGTGACGTGTTACTTAACGCATTTTGAAATTGGATAAAATCTTTAGCGTTGTGTAACGCTGCTGTTTCAATTCCTTTGTATTGGTTTATTCCTTCCATTACCAGTTGCAAAAGTGATGTTAATTCATCCGTTTGTTGGTTATTTGTAAGTATAAATAACTGTACGGGCCAAACAACATATAAGTATGTTTCTCTAATGTTTTCCTTATCAGACGGAGAATTCTGATAAAAACGCTGCAAAATATCATCAAGACGTACTGGAATATGTGAATAATTTTGACTATTAGTGTATTTCGCATCTATAATAATTCTTTCAATCAAGACTTTAATACTTCTGAAATTTTCTGCATAGAGTCGCTTTCTTTCCCACATCGCTTTTTGTGCACTAGAGTTAAAACTTCTCAATTCATCAATCATTAAATCCAGATAGTCAATTTTGGCATAAATATTTCTAAATGAGGTATAATTAGTTTTAGTTCTACCATATTTCTGTAACAAAGCGTGGTATATTCCCTCTTGTTCAATCCTTTCAGATATTCTCTTTAAATCATTGTTTGCTTCAAACTGCAGCAAAGGGAATATCCATGGTGATTTTTTGACTTTTTCAGATAATTCCTGACAATATTCGGCTTGTTTAATCCCTGAGGGTATCACACTATCAAGAAGTCCAACAAAATATATTAGTCGATCTCTTCTAACTTGATTTAATGAAATAATGTAAACATAAAATGCGCCCAGAACACTTACGAACCCACCAGTAATACTTATAAATAAATCATACCCTGTTTGTTTACTGAAAAAAGAAACACAAGTGAGTTGAGCGAAATTCATCATATTTATGGCACCCTTTAAATATCTCAAATATAAATAAAATAATAATTAATGTATGGTCCTTTATTAGAATGTTAAACCTTAAGAAAAAACGGTAACAGCTTAGGCGTAGGTAATTGCTCTATCGTCATTTGCTGATCCGCTGGCCGGTACCGCTTATATGTTTTCTGCACCTACTTTGTAGTGTTATGCCTCATCAAATAAGCAATCGTAGTGTCATCTACCAATTTATCTTTCAACAGTATTGCAAAACTCAACCGCGCACATGACCATTTGATGTACTTACCTTCTACCCAGCGCAAACCGGTATAGCTCTTCGTTGGTACATGGCGTATTGAGAAGCTCCAGATATTCCGGGACTTCCAGATATTCTTTCAACCAGGTACTGGGATTTGATTTAGCAGTTACCTTTTCGGTGGAGTTTGTCAGGAAATAGCCATCAGCGGGGCCGCAGCCATTACCCACTTAAACTGGGTGTAGTAGTCGGCGGGCGTCTCTCCGGTATATTTATCTAACAATAACCTAAGAAATGCCTTGCAGGTATTTTCGGTTATATCACTTTGTGAGATAATGGAAGCGCCTAGAAATAGCCGGAACTGCTTCAGGCTACTTTTCAGATGGCGGTTGCCATCCCGCTTATTGTTGTTTACATACTCTTCGTAATAGTCGAGGAAGTTCTCTTTGAACTTATACGCTGTTATGAACGCTGTACCAATAGACTGCTGCTCAATGATGGCCTAACTCTTTTTTACCTCCAACTAAGCCAATGCCTGCTTATTGTGCTGCTTCTGTATCGTGTCTTTCGGCTTTGTATATACGAAAATTCCAGTGGCCGGACGCTGTCCTTTCTCCCTGCCAAAGTCTTAATAGTAGTATATTTTATCGCCTTTAGTGTTTTTACGTTTCAGAAAATTCATGCTCCAATGATTTAGAGAGTGAAACCATTGGCACTAATAGTATGCCGTGTCAGTAAGGATTTGAGGTAATTTCTAAAATCGAACGAAAGTGAAAAAAAGCGGAGGAAAGAATTTTTTGAAGGCTTGAGTGTCGCATTAACATACTACCAAAATGCAAGTGGCCAGTAGCTTTGGAGAAATTAAGCGTGTGTCATGTGGGGTGTGTCAATTTTGTGTCGTGATTGGTGAATAAAAGCGGAAAAAACGGACAAATACGACATTGACACAAATAAAAAAGGTTGTAAGTTCAATCCTTACAACCTTTCTTGTGCCCAGAACAGGAATCGAACCTGCACTCCCTTTCGAAAACAAGATTTTGAGTCTAGCGCGTCTACCAGTTCCGCCATCTGGGCAAGTTTGCCAATGAACTGCGCTATTGCGCTGTTCGGGTTGCAAATGTAGAATTGTTTTTTAATATTTCAAATAAAATTTTACGTTATTCAAATAAAGCCTGTTTTTACTGTTGTATAAACAGGCTTTCGTGCAATACTATCTTCTCTCGGGTCGTAATACTTTACCTGTTTTATCGATGTAACACCATTCAAATCGTCCAGGAAATCTTACACGGGCAATGCCTTCTTTAAAGGCGCATGCTTGTATGTAGGTGGGTGCTATTACCCAAGCGCCGTCGTGATTCATATAACCATAGCGGTCATTATATTTTACCAAAGCTAGCCCACCTGAGAAATCACCTGCTTCCGTAATTGGATATTGATGTAGGATGGTGCCTTTGGGTTGAAGAATATCTTTATTAATCACTACATCGCCTTTCAAATTGATATATCCCCAGTTATTATTCAGCATTACTTTCGCTAACCCTTCACTAAACTTACCGATTTTTTCGAAGCGTGGTTTGATGATCCAACGGCCTTTAATATCCAATACCCCTGAATAAGGACCCCGATCTTCTTTCTCTACAAAGGTAACCTCTGCACCATAATAAGCTGTGCTGCCTTTCGCGGTGTTTACTTGTTTACCTTTTGTATTATAATAGTGGGTTTCAGTTTTTGCAAAGTATTGGCGCGGATTGTAGTATAGTACTTTTACTACACCATTATGAAAATCGTAGTATTCGGTATCTACAAATGATTGCGCCCTATTGCTTACTGATTCTTCATCCAGTTGAAACACGATATTGAAAGATTCGTCGATGTATTGGTGGAATGTTTTGCCATCTCCACTCTTTGTAACAAAAGCTAAGCCTTCATTGAAATCCCGGGCCATCTCAAATTGTGGCAACACCACTTCTTCTCCTGTTTTGTTGATATACCCCCATTTATCGCCGCGCTTAACGCATGCATATCCATTTTTAAAATCTTTCACATCATCATATCGATACTGGGTAACACGCTTTCCATTCATATCAATAAAACCATATTTCCGATCCTTTTCCATTACTGCGGCCAAGCCTTCTACAAAATCGTTTGCTTTATTGTAGTACGACTTAAATATATTTTCTCCCGATTGATTAATGAAGTACATGTCATCACTTAAATCCTTTCTTACACGGGCAAAGCCATTCTTAAACGGATAGGCGGCTGCGTAAATAGGTAAAATTTGAAAGACGCCATTTTCATTGATATAACCATACTTTTTATGCTCTCCAAAATCGCGGCTGCCTACAGGCTTATAAGCATCCACACCTACAAGGGCCAGTCCTTCATTAAAATCTTCCCCGTTTATAAAAAGATAGTGCGCAGGTTCTAATTGGAAATCTTCTGTATTTTTTGCTTGTAAATCGGCCGTATTCGTTCTATTGGCCTTTGTTCGCCCTTCCTCCATTTCTTTTTTCACAGTAGCCGCAATATCTGCCGGTAATTTATTGAGATCAGTTGGGTGGTACGCCCATGTAGCCCCTTCCTTCTCGGTGAAGATCTTGTAGTAATAATCGTAGGTATCGGAAAAATAGTAATCACCCATTTTATGGGTGTATCCCCTGCTTTTTATGCTAAAGGCTAACATTTCTTCCGACTTATTTCGAAACGTTTCTTCTTTGTATGCATATTTCCCATTTTCGAAGATAAAATGCGTACAAATATCGTAGAAGCTTGTGTTAAATACATACCAGCATTCTTTATAACACATCCATACGTCTACAACGTTTCCACCACGCAACTGGGAGCCTGTAGTATAAAGGGGAAGATCAAGCCCATATAAACTAATAAGGTTATTTTGTTCTTTTACATATTGCTGTATGTAATGCTTAACCTGTTGAAGATCGTCACCAAACTTGGGTGCTTTATTAAATACTTGTGCATGGCTTACTGTACTGTTGAAGATGTATACAGTAATGGCCAATAGGGATTGTAAAAATATTTTCATCTTTTAATTTCCATTACTTGGGTCAAGAAAAAAAATAGGCAGTTGTATACCGTCGCGACGTATGTATTTCCATTGTTTAGACCTATCGGCGTATATCACGCGGGCAAAGCCATTCTTAAATGGAAGAGCATCTTCGAAAGTGGGTTTTATAAACCAATTGCCATACTTATCTATATACCCATATTTTTCATTTACCTGCACAACTGCTAGTCCTTCCGAAAAGTTAGAAACATATGTGAAGGGTGGTTGTTTCTGTATCGCAGCTGCAGGTTCCATTATTTGGGGATTAATAACAACACGACCGGTAGAATCTGCAAAACCGCCGTTCCCATTTCGTATTACAGCAACACGATTGTCGTACATGTTTCCGATGCCGTCGTAGATCGGCGGCACTACCCAATCGCCATTACGCGCGATCAAGCCCCATTTACCACAAGCTTTTACCCTAGCAAAACCATTCACAAAGTGATGTAGTTCCAACGCGCAACCACGGGATTTTATACGGACAATTTCTTTACCCTTACTATCGATATACACTTGTCGACCATTGCGTTCTATAATAGCTACTCCATTGTGAAAATCGCTTGGCTGTAACGTGTACGCTTTAAACTCTTCCATGTTGGAACGAATAGGTTTTTCATTGTCACTAAACGTGTAAGCTACTTCGCCATTTTTTGTGATATAATAATACTTCAAAGCACGATCACCCTCCTTCCCCACTAAGGCATACCCTTCTTTAAAATCATGTGCCATATTGAACTGTAGGATGAGGGCTTCTTTCCCTGTTTTATCGACATAGCCCCATTTATCTTCATACATCACAGCCGCCATACCATCAGAAAAAGAGCGAGCATTATAATACTGCATTTTTGTAACGAGATAACCGGTCGTGTCTATAAAACCCCAATAGTTATTATCATAAATAAGCGCGCACCCTTCGCTAAAGGGGAAACCATATTGAAATGTTGTCGACATTGGCATAACATATTCGTCTCCTAAAAACTGGTACCGCCTTGTTTCAGGATTGCGCACCAAAGCATAATGTTCAGTATAGCTTTCTGCCGCAGTAAAATAAGGTTCACCTTGCATTATATAACCCGTGGTATCGATAAATGCATACCGTGTAATATAGTTACCACTAAAGTCTTTTTCGTCACTAATCATACCAATTAATGCATAACCTCCGCTAAAATCCTTCGCTACGTCGACCCCATATTTTCTTGCAATTTCCCGTTGCGCTTCTTCTTCCGCCGCTAACCGTGCATTTTCCACCGCAATTGTATCACGTACCTCTTTTTGTAGGGCAGGTGGCAGGTTCTCTACTTTTAACCGCCTATACTCCATCACTACTTTATTGGCATCATTGAGATAAAAACGAGCATAAAACTCGAAATAGAAGCTGCAATAAATGGAACCTATCTTGCGCATATCCTCACTTAAGAATGCTTCGCTTTGGGTGATAGCCGCGATATTGTTGGCATCAAATTCGGCATACCAGTACTTGTAAACATTTTGCTGTACAACAAAATGTTGTGTCACGTCAATCTTCTTTCCATTACCCAGTTCATATTGTTGCGGCCATGTTAGCACCACTTCGACAGTAGAATCGTTGGTTTGTAGAAGCGTGACAGTGGACTTCTTTGTACCCTTAATATTTATATTGATGTTTGATTGCGTTATAGACGCTAATTCTTTGACGTGTTGTAAGTCTGTACTATCATCCACTTGATAGAGTTGTGCAGAAAGTTGACTGTAACAAATTAAAAATGCGGCAAAAAACAGGACAAGAGGTTTCATGGCTAGTTAGGTATAAGTCATGTAAATATAATATATATTCAAATATTATATTTACACAATATGCGATCATTTAAGCGGATATACCATTTTTACAGGTATTAGCGCGCATCTTTAAACATGTGCTGAATATGGTAGCGGTAAAGGAAAGAAGGCATTATTGAATGAATTCGATTAGAAGTAATAATTTTGCAGGATTATTTTAAAGATTTGTCGACTTGGGAAACAGTAACGATCATAGAATTTCATATTTTTCGGAGGAAGCGATCCAGGGTATTTCCTTGCCAGCGAAGTTTACCTTTCCTTTTTATTACGAGCCGCACCCGCTAACGAAAATAGCGGCGGCGGAGCTGCAAGAATATTTGGTTACGCATACGGGGTTAGCGCATGATTTTGGGTTGGATGAGAAAGCGGGAACAGGTATAGGAAAGATGTTCGGGGTGTTGGTGATCCAAGACCATGCAGGCAAATTGGGGTATTTATCGGCTTTTTCCGGGAAGTTGGCGGGTACGAACGACCATGTGAAGTTTGTGCCGCCGGTGTTTGATATGTTGGAGGAAGATAGTTTCTTTTTGAAAGAGCAGGTGGTGATTAATAGTATCAACTCACAAATCGAGGCTATCACAAACAGCGAAGAATACATACAATTACAAGCAAACCTTGCGCAAGCAAGCACCACTTCATCCCAAGAAATCGACACACTCAAAGAGGAACTTAAACACAATAAAGCCCACCGCAAGCAATTGCGCGAGTCGCTTATTACAAGTTTATCACAAGCAGAATATACGATAGCAGAAGCCGAACTTATAAAGCAAAGCCTACACGACAAACATCGCTTGAAAGTATTAACGAAAACGTGGGCTACTACATTACAAGCATTACAAACACGGGTAGCCGCTTTTCAAACCACTTTGGAGACTTTAAAAACAGAACGGAAGGAAAAATCCGCAGCGCTACAACAACAACTATTCGATCAATATATCTTCCTCAATAAAGCCGGCAAAAGCAAAAGCGTACTGGATATATTCAAACTAACACCGCTAGGCACACCACCTTCAGCAGCAGGCGAATGCGCGATACCGAAGCTACTACAGTATGCTTTCAAAAACGGGTATACCCCTATTGCCATGGCGGAATTCTGGTGGGGCGCCTCTCCGAAATCCGAGATCAGGAAGCACCGACATTACTACCCTGCTTGTACAGGCAAATGCAAACCAATCCTAGCACATATGCTGGAAGGAATGGACGTGGACGATAATCCTTTGCTATTGAATAACGCAACAAGCCATGAACTGGACATTGTATATGAAGATGAAAGCGTGATTGTAGTGAACAAAGCAGCCGGTTTACGTTCTGTACCGGGCGTAACGATTGAAGACTCTGTTTACTCGCGGCTCAAATCTCTCATGGGTGGTGCGGAACCTTACATGGTCCACCGCTTGGATATGGATACCTCGGGATTAATTGTGGTAGCAAAATCACAAGCTATCCATAAACACATTCAACGCCAATTCTTACAACGAACCGTGAGCAAACGTTACACTGCATTATTATCAAAAGTAATAGAAACACCGAGCGGGGAAATTGATTTACCACTTTGTGCCGATTTATTAAACAGGCCAAGGCAAATTGTTAGTTTCACAGCAGGCAAAAAGAGCGTAACAAAATGGCAAGTAGTGGAACGCCATGCACATACGACGAAAATACATTTTTGGCCACTAACGGGAAGAACGCACCAATTACGCATGCATGCCGCTCATGAACTGGGATTAAATGCACCGATTGTGGGTGATGATTTATATGGTACTGCTGCTGAAAGAATGTATTTACACGCAGCCTACCTCGAGTTCACGCACCCGAAAAGCAAAGAGAAAATGATGTTCGAGGTGGCGGAAAGTTTTTAATAATTATTTACAAAAGACTGCAGATAAAGTGGCCATTTCTTTTTCTTAAAAAACAGTGCGGGGCCCAAACATGGAAAAGGTTTCCCTCCTACTGTAAGTAATATTATAATGGTATTTTCATTTTCGCCATATGAATGATTGGCCTTCTACCATACCGACATCTTGACAGGTACAAAATTCTACTAACTTCACCAAAACAAACCAACATTTTTCGTTCGCTCATCAAAGGGGCTAAAATTTGCATTTTAAGGGCATTTTTAGCCCGTTTTTCGACCTCAAAACAAATCATCGACAAATTGATCAAAACTCATCATCTACCTCTAAAAACGCCTTATTTTAAGTAATTTCTCCAAACTATTGACTGCATTGAATTTAACCCCAAAATCTCGACTATTTGAGGCTAAAAACAGCTCCACAAAGGGTTTCATCGGAAAATCTCGGCAACGTGTCGACAAATTTCATAAAAACACGCTTCCAGTAAGGGTAATTTCAACAAATTGTCGACAAACAGTCGAATGAATGTCGGCAAACTCCTTGGAAAACCTAAGCTTTTCTCGGTAACGCCCCGGTGAAGAGCCGGGCAATGCTTTGGTTTACAACGGTAAATTATCGATGAACACCTGGGAAAATCCCGGTTGAAAATGTGCTACAACTTGCACCGTATCGCCATATTGACAGGTTAAAATTATACCAGTTTAATGCTTGTTATACAATGTAGAGCGGGATTTGAGTAGCGCGATAGCCAAGGCTACACAACATTAATACCCTTCGCATATACTCCTTTACATACCTGTATAATAACTGAATCGACAACTAATGCTTATTTTAACAATTTTGTCTAACAAAATTGAATATTTATTACATCTTTGCTGTACAAACCAAGGTATTCATTTTAAAACCAGGTGGCCCGTGGGACTAATTGTAAAGTCGTTGCATTATAATCATCCCGATAATGTACCGTTATTCAGCGATTTGAACTTTATATTAAACGATGGTGAGAAAGCGGCGCTGGTGGGCATTAACGGTGCGGGGAAGTCGAGTTTATTAAAATTATTGGCAGGTAAGTTACCATCGGCACCGGGGGATATTACAACCACCGAAACACCGTGGTATGTGCCGCAGCATTTAGGTGAATATGATACATGGACTGTGGCGATGGCTTTAGGGGTGGATAAGAAGTTGCTTGCTTTGCAGGCGATACTTGGTGGCGATACCGGCTTACATCATTTTACCGTGTTGGATGAAGATTGGGATATTGAAAACACGGTGCGCAAGGTGCTCGAAAAATGGGGTGTTGGTAGTATCAGCGAAAATAGGTTACTAGGCAGTTTAAGTGGTGGACAGAAGACCCGGGTTTTCTTAGCGGCAATGGAATTGAATAGTCAGCGCCTTATTCTGCTCGACGAGCCTTCGAACCATCTCGATGCCCATACGCGTCGGCAATTGTACACCCTAATTCAGCAAAGTAAATCTACGATGTTGATTGTTAGTCATGATAGAACGCTCTTGAACCTCATGCATAAAATTGTAGAACTCAGCGACAAGGGGATTGAAACCTTTGGTGGGAATTTCGATTTCTATCAGCAGAAAAAACTAGAAAAGGTGAGCGCGTTACGTGCCCGCTTGAACGAGCAATCCAAAGCCCTCAAGCTGTACGAACGAAAGGCGAACGACATGGCCGGGCACCGGGCACAACAAGAATCGGCCGGTCGTGCAGTTGGTATGAGCAATTCCATTCCCCGCATTATCGCCGGTGGTTTAAAAAACAAGGCCGAACGTAGTACCGCCCGTATGATGAATGCCCATGAAGAGAAAATCGAGCACCTGCTGATCGAGATTGAAAAAACCAAGGCGCAAATTTCGGTCTACGAAACGCTGAAGATTCATATCCCTTCCCCCACTCCACAACCCGGGAAAGTGCTCGTCGATTTCATTGATGTAAACTTTAGTTACCACGAGCATCCGCTCTGGAACAAGCTTTCTTTCCAAGTGAAATATGGTGATCGTGTTCAAATCTTAGGTGAAAACGGCATTGGAAAAACCACGCTTTTACAACTCATCACGCATCAACTCCAACCTACTACAGGCACTAACAACAGTCCAGCTTTCTCCTATTACTACCTCGATCAAGCATACGCTATTATTGATCCTACCCTCACTGTTTTCGAACAAATTCAAGCCCATAATGGCAAAAGATTAGATGAAGAAGAGCTGCAACAATTACTCGTAGACGCCCAGTTTTCACCCAACTTCTTCGATAGAAAATGCGCGGGACTTAGCGGTGGTGAGAAAATGAAATTATCTTTGAGCTGCTTGTTGGCTAGTGGACATGCGCCCGATATACTTATACTCGACGAACCCACCAACAACCTCGATATTCAAAGTTTAGCGGTGCTAACTTTGGCTGTCAAGAATTTTGAAGGTACATTGCTCGTGATTTCTCACGATGACTATTTCATCGACGAAATTGGCATTCAACAAACCATTCATTTAAGCTAAAGCATTATGCCGCTAAAAAATACGGGAACGGAACAGCTCATTAAAGATACCGCTAAACGCCTGCTATTTGCAGAAGGAAAACTGCATGCTACCACGCAAGAAATTGCCGATGCTGCGGGCGTAAATAGAACGGGCTTACATTACTATTTCCGTTCGAGAGATCAACTGGTGGCCGCTATTTTTCAAGATGCCCTGCAAGGCTTGAGTCAACGTTTAGACGAATGCATGTTATCCGGTCAACCATTCAAAGCGAAGACGGAGCGTATGATATACGTATTTTTAAAAGAGTTGATGGCTTACCCGTACGAAGAAACGTTCTTGATTACTGAAATCAATACATACGGGAAAAAGCTTGTAGCGAACATTCAATCGGCCCCTGTAAAAACTTATTTAGTAGAAGCGGCGACAGCCATGGAGGAAGGATTGATCGACAAAACGAATCCTATTCACTTCTTAATGAATTTATTTTCCCTGCTATCCTACCCCCTTATCATGGCCCCCTTATATAAAAAGATGTTTAAGCTAACGGAAAAAGAATTCCAGCAATTGTTAGATGAACGTGCGCAGGTGATTATGAACGTACTTTTTAGAAAGTAATGATACCTACCTAATGATGCCGATATACCTCGCCTAACTGTGCATCATTTTGATTTTCAACTTGCCTTTTGTTTCTTTGGAACAGGATCTTATATTTCCATGCCTATTGGATGTATAAATCCGCCGGTTTCATTACATTAGTACAACTACACGGCCTGCAGTTGTGTAAGTAGGATCAACGAGCAAAATTGTCGCAAGTATGAAGATAAATGACTAGTTACAGGAAAAAACAGTAGAACAACCAAACACTTAATGGCCATTATTCCACGTATAGGATGCTTTTATAGTACATCCCGCCATTACATATACAATACATCCACCAAAATTCCACCGCGTTCCACATGATTCGATTCAACGTTCCTATTAAAGCCTATCTAACTGCTATTTTATGCTGTTGCGCATGCATTAGCTTACAGGCACAAAAGCCGGTGAACATATTGCATAAAACGGCAGAATACATTTTCACATTCGGCGAAATCCATTGGTTAGAAGATCCTGTAGGCAACTTAACATTCGATGAAATAAGGCAACGGGACGCAGCGGGGGCATTTAAAACGAATACCAGCTACTACCCTAAAAATACGCATCAATCATCGGCTTACTGGTTCAAGGTGCAGGTGGTCATTCCACAGTCGCTCGACAAACGCCATAGTGTAATCGAGTTTTTCGATCAAACGATCGACGATATTACGCTTTATTTACCGGGCGCGGATGGCCAATATATTCCAGCGCATGCCGGGGCCGCTAAGAATTTCCAAGACCGGCTTTTCAGGCATAAGAACTTTGAATTCCTTATTCCTACTACGGCAGCGGGCACGTATACTTATTACGTTCGGATAAAATCTTTGAACGAGATCAATTTCATTATGGTGTACCGAACGCTGGAGCGATTTATTAACTATGCCCTTGTAGAATACATTACGTACGGCTTGTTTTATGGTATGATCATCGTGTTTTGCTTTTACAACTTGCTGATGTTAATGGCAACGGGGCTAAGGCATTACCTTTATTATGTATTATACATTGTAAGTGTTGGGGTGTATGAAGCGAGTACCGATGGTATTGCCTTCCAATTTTTATGGCCTAATACCCCTACATTAAATGTTTACATGTATGGCGTTTCATTGTACTGCATGAGTGTATTCGCGCTCATTTTTGCACGCTCGTTGTTGCGGGTAAAAAGGCAGAGTCCTGTTTTATATAAAATAATTAACTGGACCATTATTGTACGTACAGCTTTCTTTATTATTTGTCTTTTGTTCAAAAAAGAATGGTTCATCTATAAATTCCTTGATTTTATACCGCTGTTTACGGCCTTCATAACGGGTGTTATTATTTGGTACAAGGGATTTAAGCCTGCCCGGTTTTTTGTTGTGGGGAATGCCTTATTGTTTATTGGAGCGATTGCTAAATTGATTAACGTGTTAGGATTTATTACCGGTAACCCGGCCGTGGCGGCACATTACGGGATGGTGATGGGTTTTGTATTAGAAATGATCTTCCTCTCCTTTTCCATCGGCGACCAAGTAAGGCTATTTAGAAAAGAGAAGAAGCAAGCCCAAGACGACGCTATTTACCATATGCAGCATCACTTGAAGCTACAAGAAACCGTGAACCAACAATTGGAAGAACAGGTTGCGGCCCGTACAAAACAATTGGAACTACAATCGCGGGAGATTTATTTGCAAGCGCAAGAGATTGCCCGCATGAATGGTATACTTGAGAAGGACAATGCAGCATTGAAAACCAATATCGAAAAAATTACGGATGCCCGCATAAAATCGGCCGCTTTAACCTTCGAAGAATTCAGCCAGAAATACCCCGACCAAGAGAATTGTTACCGTTTCCTCGCCGATTTAAAATGGAGTAACGGGTTCACTTGTAAGAAATGTAGTTATCATAACTTTAGTAAGGGACGAAAACCATTTAGTCGTCGTTGTAATAAATGTGCCTATGAAGAATCGCCGATGAATGATACGATATTCGAGAATAACCGTATACCCATCAACAAGGCATTTTACATTGTATACCTCGTATTTACAACCAAGGGGCATATTTCTTCTTACCAAATTGCAGAGAAAACGGGTATGCGGCAAGGCACTTGCTGGGCGTATGCTGTGCGGATTAAGAACTTGCTAGATTCAGAAGAGCATGCTTCTAAAAAGAATAAAAAAGGGAGTTGGGTAGATTTGATTATGAAAACTTAGTTGCTTAGAATTGCATACGCGTGCCGATAGCTATTTGCTTAGCACCTGTAAATGCGCCGTTAAAACGTGTTGTTTGAACAGCACCCGATGCTAAAAATAATTCGTCTGTACCATACCCTGTTTCGGCGTGTTGGTACGTGCCTGTGATGAAAAGTGCTAGATAGTGGTTCAATTTAAAAACACTACTAACGGCCATACGCAGATCGAATCCATTGGCTCGCTGTGTAAAGCTGATGGGATGTTGAAATGCATCGATCAAATTCCAATCTGCTACGGCGCGGTATGCCACTTGGCTGTATTGCGCATCTGCTGATATAGCTAGCCATGATGTTGCATGGTAGTTGCCAATGATGCCTCCTGTAATACCTTTCCAAGTTGTGCTATAGGTAGAACGAAGGTTCTTTTGACCGGGCACTTCCGCTGCGTGGTTGAGTAAATACAGCCATGCTTTATTGTTTGTATAGCCCATCATGGCCGCCACTTGCCATTTTCTTTGTTGGAGGAAATAATAACCGCCGTAGAGCCGGCATGTTTGTAGCGAGCCTTCATCACTATTTAATTGTGCGTGGTAGGTAGTGGCGCTACGATCGTTATCTCCGTAATCTGTATCGGTGGCATTGCCGGATTTGATGAAAGATCGCGTAAGCGCTGCGCCGATGAATATTTGCTTAGCGGGGTGTAATTGTAGCGTAGCATTAAATGTAGGACCGCTTAGGTCACTCCATTTCACTTCCGACAATACATTAACAGGTGCGCCATTTACTTTACCTGCGATTGACCAATGAAGGTTGGCTACTTGGTAGCCTCCAGATAGTTCTACTGTAGCGAATGGCTGCTTTTGTTGGGCAGCAACATGTGCACAGGCAAGCAGGCATAAGATATTGATTAGAAAAACTCTCATGGTCTGTAATTTAGTTTACCCACCGGGCCTTTTGCCAGCGGTGGGTAAACGATTTCATGTGTAGAATAGGCTACTGGTTTACACCAAATGCCTCCCAACCCGATATAGAAGCACGGTTGCAATTCATTGGTTGTGTACCGTTTTCTGAACTAACATATTGACCGTTGTTACCACGCAACGATATTTTACCATCGGCATTCACTACCCAGTCAAACTTCTCCCAATCACCGATCGTGGTACGGTTGCAAGTCATGGCTTGTGCACCATTTTCAGAACTTACGTATTTACCCATAGCTTGTAAAGCAACTTTTCCGCCACCTGCATCTACTACAGTAAAGGTTTCCCAGCCGGATGCTGTAGCCCTGTTACAATTCATTGCTTGGGTACCGTTTTCGCTACTTACGTATTGGTTATTCAAACCTTTCAACGTAATATTTTGACCGATAGGAGCTGGGGAAGTAGTGCCGCCGCCTGTACCCGACCATTTGAAGGTAGCTGCAGAACCAGCTGCTAACGAGTAGGTAAATGATTGGTTACCCCATTTCACTTTAAAGGAAACACTAGAGCCGCCGTTGTTGAAAGCCAATAGTACTTTAGAGCCATCGCTATTTTTAAACGCAGTTGTTTGAATGTTGCCCGAGCTGTTAGATGCAATACGAACAGCGCCCGGTTGCACAAACTTAGATACATGTGCAATAATGTAATAGCCCACTCTTCTTGTAATTGTGCTACCATCGATTGTTACGGCACCTCTTGATACGGTACTGCCACCTGGGGTATGTGGGCCACCTTGCGAGTCGCTCGCGAGGTTCCATTCCAAAACGGTTTTCGACCAGTTATTGAGGGAACCGATGACTACGTTTTGGATATGCCATGAAAGATCACCGGAGAAGCTACCCGTGGTGGAAGTATACTGTTCAGTGAAGTATACGTTTTTGTTGGTGGCGTTCTTTACGGTGGTCATGGCCGAGATATTCCCGCCATATAAGTGGAAGGCGGAGCCATCTACGTAAGAGCTGTTATTAGCAACGTAGATGGGGTACTCGGTATTATCACAGTTGTGATCGTAGCAAATAATTTTACAGTTAAAACCGGCGCCGCGTAGTTTAGGACCGATATAGCTATTGATAAGGCCTAGTTGGTTCTCCTTCGTGAGGGTCATACTAGGTTCGTTATACGGATTGAGCGGTTCGTTCTGTGGTGTGATACCCCAGATTTCGATGCCTTGTCCTCTCATAGCATTCATGTAATCGAGCCAGTATTGCCCGTAGCTTTCGTAGTTTTCAGCTTTTAGGGTGCCGCCAACGAACGAGCCGTTGGTTTTCATCCAAGTGGGGGCAGTCCACGGGGTAGCCAATACTTTGATGGCGGGATTGATTGCTAAGATTTTCTTCAAAATTGGGATGGTGTACGTTTGATCGGGGCCGGCTAGGCTGAACGATGCACCATCGCGATAGGTGTATGAATAGTCACTTAAATCGGTGGCTCCTACACCTACCCTTACAACGGATAAGCCGATGCCGCTGGATGGGCTAAATAATTCATTTAACAAAGAGCTTTGCGCGGATGCCGACAGGTTGCTGATAAGTTTGGCACTACCTTGTGTAAGGGTAAAGCCGAAGCCATCGATACTTTGGTAAGTGGTGGCGTCGTTTACCGTAATGGTAGTAGCGTTGGTGCCTGCATCAGGTGCGAAAGTAACATTGCCTTGTTGTTGGAGAAGCTGGCTTTGGCTGCCGGTGGTGGTCCATATACTAACAGATTCGTTTGCTCTTACCGTGGTGCCATTGTCGTTTTCACCAGGCGTGTAGATGTTTTTTTTACAAGCATACAATGCAACGCATAGCATGCCTGCGGCTGCAAGCCGCAGAGTCAATTTTTTCATAAAGTGGATTTTTTACGGGTTATAAATTGGTTGATATGGGGGTTAGTGCTCCCCCAGGTTTTCTACATCATGGGTGTTTTGTGTTTACGGTTTGGGAACAAATGCTACTTCATAAATCGTGGTAATCTAAATACACATGTGCCTTACTAATTTCTCATTCAACGTAAGGAAAAATAAACGTCCCGTATGCTATGCTTTGAATGATCAAATTTATTGAAATTAAATGCAATATTCCAAACTAATTTCATCATAACATGCTGATATTCAATTCATCGTACTAAACCTTAATGCACTTAAGGCACATGTAACGAATTGGGTTATTCCTTGAAAAACATGGGTTTTGGGAGGGTGGTTCGGGGTGTTTCAATACACTAAAAAAACATTCGATTTTTTTGATATGGAGGGGGAAATGGGAGGAATTGGAGGGATAAATAGTACGAAAAAGCCTTCATCGTTTTACAAGGATGAAGGCTTTTTAGGGGTAAATGAGCTGGATTGGGGATGCCCCTATTTACTATTTTTAAGCGCTGATTTCTAGTTTATATCCTTTACCGCGTATCACTACAATTTTTAGGCTTGGATCTGGTTCCAGTTTTTTCCGCAATTTGGAGATGAACATATCTAGGCTACGCCCTACTATCACACCTTCATCTTCCCATATTTCCTTTTGCAACCTGCTTCGCTCGATAATTTCGTTGGGCGAAACGGCGAAAAGTAACAATACGCGGGTTTCTGTTTTGGTTAACTCGATCGTTTGTTCGTGGATGTGGAGTTTCTTTTGTTGGGCATCGAACAACACGGCACCTATAGTCATGCAGTTTGTAGGTTGGCTAACATTGGGTACGGGTACGTTTTTAGGTTTAACCGACCTTAGCAATAAGAAGCCAACAAGGGCTATCAATGGAATGCTGCCCAATAAATAACCGGATTTTGCAGTATTGGTATCCAATGTTTTGAACATTACATTAATTGTGTAGCAGGCAGTTGGCTGTTTCCTTCCAATACAGCTAACGATATCATCCTTCCTATTGTGGGATATGGCATAACTATAGGCGATCGTACTACTATTGCAGTTTACTACATTTACTACGTACTCCCCTGCTTGGGGATCTTGCGCCAATACATGCCGAGTAGTGTTCACTAATATTTCCGGTTGAAAAGAAAACGCCTGCTCAAAACTGATTTGGTACTCATGCTTTCCTAGCTTTCTTACAGGAAGCACCCTCGATGTACTATCGCCTGATTGTAAAAGTAATTCATGCCCAATTTTACGCAGTAACACTTCTCGCCTAGCCATATCAAAATCCTCGCTGCTACCCATCGTGAACGCTACACAGATGAAAGTTATCATGAGCCCTAAGATAGACCCAACGAGGTATTTGCGCTTTCCTAAGAGGAGCTGTTGCCTAGTACGCATATAGTCAATTTAAAAATTTACAATGTTTACAATTCTATTTACACGCCAAATTTCCCGTGCTGAAAGATATCAAAGAATTTCGTTGCATCATCCTTTTAAAGCCCGAAAACGATGACTCATTAAAAAAGGGCAATTACCTATCACTCAAGAACACCTTTCGTATGAACAACAAGTTATTTATGTACATTAGTTTACTGGCAGCCGTTTTGTTTTCCAATTGCCAAACTTCTCAAAAAAAGGAAAAAGCAGTTACACCATCGAGCAACAAAGGAGAAGTATATGCGATCGATACCAAAGAAAGTGTAATTACATGGACAGGTACTATGGTGCTCTCGCCCGACAAAGAACATACAGGGTTTGTATACCTTTCTAATGGTGCCTTCATTGTTGAAAACGGTCAACTTATTGGCGGATCGGCAGTCATTAACTTACACTCGCTGGCATATAAAGACAAATCGAATACCAATACGCCTATACATCACTTAAAATCACCTGATTATTTTGACGTGGAGAAATTCCCTACTTCTGCCATTGTAATCACCAACGTGACTACAGAAAGCGATAAAACGATACTTGTTACAGGCAAACTAACCATTAAGGGTGTTACAAGGCTAGTTACTTTTCCTGCCAGCATGGAATTGAAGGATGGCGTATTAACAGCCAATGGAAAGCTTGTTATTGACAGAACGGATTGGGGCATTCGTTATAGGTCGGGTAAGTTTTATGATGTGGTGGCCGACCAGGTTGTGTCGGATGAGATTGGGTTTCTTATTAAAATAATCGCGCGGAAAACACGTGGCTGTTAATTGGGATCTGCCATTTATATCTATAATACGAAAAGAAAGATGACACATTTACCCTTCTATTTATTGACTTTAATGTTGGCAACTTGTGCGTCTTGCAACGAGCCGCAAAAAACTGGTCTTCCAACAAAGCATATGCCATCTAACATCCGTGCCGATACCCCCTATACCAAGAATACCTATACGGATGCCAGTGGTAGCCAGGTTACCATACAAAACAGTTTTCCCAAAGGAGGATTAAGGTACACCGACCCACATGGTAAGGCGTATGTGTATGCTGTATTTTGGACACATATTATCAATGAAACAGCGCAACCATTCAACTTAAATATTGGCTTCCCTGTGGATTCCATTGAACTTACATCTTCACCGGGTAGTTATTTTAGGATATTATTACCCCCCGATACGATGACCACGGGGAAAACAAGCATGTTTAATTATGGCTTGCCGAGGATGGAATTATTTTTAGATACTGCATTGCTAACACCATCTACCTTGAAAAGAACAATTGCACCACATGATTCGAGTGCATTTTATGTTGTAACATTAGCGAACCAGTGGGTAAATGGAACTTTAAGAGCAGGATTGCATATGGAAAAAGGGAAATATTATTATGTAATAAACGGAATGAAGATGTATTGTGGAGAGGTTGATAAAGGGTTTGTGTTACAACCCTAAGGAAGCAGATTGTTTATATCTAATCAATAATAACACCATCTCTACAAAGTAAAGATGGTGTTTACATTTTGTGCCCAGAACAGGAGTCGAACCTGCGCTGGTTATCAATAACTATAAGGCTTGTGTGTCATTTTAGTCTTGAATATATGTATCTATTTATTTCGGTACAATTACCCCTTTTCAGTTCGAACGTAATCAAAAATTTCTCACATCATCGTATTCAAAATCAAATAGTTAGCAAACTTGTTAAAATGCAAATATATAAAACTGCTGTTGTTTGAATAGATGCATTTATATACAAAAAATGTAATTACTCATTAATATAGAAACATTGCTAATATTTTGTGTTGAAAAGGTTCTTGTTTAGTTGCGTTATTGAATTCATATTGGAATCAAAAAGAGGAGCTATTAAAGCAATATTTGCAAAGAAAATAAGTTAATGACAAAATATAATTGTGTAAGGTATGTATCTAAATGATGTTTATATTTATGTAATATGACATTTGAATCCATTGTTCAACAGTTTAAAACGGCAAAACCGTTGCAGCTGATTCGGCTCAAAAATGCGCCGTTCATTATTTCGTTTCTACATAAAGTATTTACGGATGCAAATACAACTACTATTGCCAACGGCGAACTCCGCAGCAAGCTTGAGGGATATATGGAAGAGCTATCTTATGAAGAAAAAGATGAGGAGTTAGATGCTGCTACTCTATTCGACGATTTCGCAATAAGAGCCTCCCAATATATTGATAAATGGAGTAATAGCGGGTACCTCCGTAAATATCCTGGCGACGATGGCGAAGACTTGCACGAATTGACGCCGGACACTATTAAAGTACTTAAATGGTTAGAGGACCTAGCACCGCGCGAATATATAGGAACTAACAGCCGGTTTAAAGACATCTTTTTTAAACTGCAAAAAATGGTAGAGCAAACCAATGAAGATCCCGAAGCTCGCATAGAAGAATTGCAGAAAAAGAAATTCGAAATAGAAAACGAGATTAACCTTATCAAACTAGGTAAAAAGCCAAGCGTGTTTGACGAAACCGAAATTAAAGAGCAGTTTTACGACCTCAACAAAATGGCCCGTGAACTATTGGCTGATTTTTCAGAAGTGGAGCAAAACTTTGAGCAGATACGCAAAGACATACAACGGAAATACACAGAGCGCGACATAGCGAAGGGCACACTGTTGGTATTTGCGTTAGATGCATTGGACGATATAGACCAAAAGCCTCAAGGTAAAAGCTTTAAAGCTTTTTGGGAGTTTTTGATGAACGAAAAAAGACAACAGGAATTTAGCGTACTTACCGAGCGACTTTACCAGATATTGACCGAAAACAATATTGACTATAATAACGATAAATTCCTTAAAAACCTGAAACGCTACTTGCATGTTTCTGGCCGGAAAGTAATAGACGCCAATAAAAAATTAAGCGAAAAAATTAGCCGGGTATTATCTGAAAAAAGCTTATTAGAACGTAGAAAGGCCATGGAACTAATTGGAGACATACGGCAAATGGCTTTTGACCTAATTGATACAAAAATAAAGGAGGAACAATTCATTATAATTGAGGATGAGCCTATCATTAATCTTTTTGACCGTTGGCAACTAGGCGAAGAACGAGATACGGCTACGACCGTCTTATTTCCCGACAATCATACGGAAGAAGAAGAGGTTGACTATAAAGCCCTGTTTGACCAGTTTACTATTGATAAGAAGAAGCTACAACAACGTATAGACGTAATAGTGGAAGCCAAAGGCCAGGCAACATTAAGGGAAATTATTGATGTCTATGGTATCGAAAATGGCCTAAGCGAAGTAGTAGGTTACTTTTCACTCGCAACCGAAGGTAGCCATCATATTATTTTAGAGGATGCTAAAGAGCCAATCCTGGTTGGTGACCGTTGGGTAAATGTGCCGATGATTATTTATACAAAACCAATTGTACATTAATATGGAACCGAAAATATTAAGGGCGCCTTATGCCGCTGCCATTATTAAACTGCTGCAAGGGCCAGTGTATGCGGATGACAAAAATACTTGGCGCGATATACTGGGTTGGCAATCGGCCATACAGGAATACTTTGGAAAAATAGGGATGCAGTTAATCATTACTGAACAGGATGGCTTTGCTAGAGTGCTACAACCGGAAGCTGGCGAGGATGAAGAACAACCATTACCACGATTGATGAAAAAACAGGCGCTGAATTACGAGTCTACCCTGCTAGCTGTCATGTTGCGGGAAGGCCTGGAAGAATTTGATGTACGCAGTGATGGCACTAAATACTTTCTAACACAAAAGGAGATTAAAGAACGTATTGAGTTGTTTTACAAAGAACAAACCAACAAGAGTAAATTGTGGCGTGACTTGTCCAAACCCATTACTGTGTTGCTTAACATCGGTATACTGAAACTCAACCGCGAAGATACTGTTAACAAGGACAACAACCAGTATGAAATAAAACGGATTCTGAAAGCATTTATCAACAACGAAAAGCTAGAAGAAATAAAACAAAAGCTCGCCCATTATGTCCACACTCTTTAGTAACAATAATACAGACAATGGCTATAGGCTACGGTACCTCGAAGTGTTTAACTGGGGGACCTTTAATGGTAAAGTGTACAAACTGCAACCCGATGGTCGGACCTCACTACTTACTGGAGCAAATGGTAGCGGTAAAACCACTTTAATAGATGCCCTGCTCACTATACTGGTACCTACTGGTAAAAGGTTTTACAACCAATCGTCGGGTGCTGAATCTAAAAAAGAAAGAGACGAAAACTCCTACTTTTGGGGCTATCATGGTAAAACCTTTTCCGAGGAGGAAGAAAAATCCAAAATAGAGCAATTACGACAAAAAGCAGAAAATCCCTATTCTGTTCTACTGGCTTGCTTTCAAAACTCAGGTACACATCACACTATATCATTAATACAGGTTAGATGGTACAGCAATGGAAGTTTGCAAAAAATCTTCCTCATTGCACCCTACTTGCTCAACATCAATGAGCATTTTGGAAAAAATCATTTTGATATACGAGGTGATTGGAAAAAGAAATTGAAAAACCAATTCCCTAAAACAGAACTATACAACAGCTTTAAAGAATATGCCAGCCGTTTTAGCGATTTGTTCGGTCTAAAAGATAAAGCGCTATCACTCTTTAGCCAGACAGTGGGCATAAAAGTATTGGGTGATCTTACAAACTTTATAAGGCAAGAAATGCTAGAAGAATCAGAAGCGGAAGAGCAATTCAGAAGCTTGTATGAACATTATAGTGACCTACTTATCAGCCATAAAGCTATACAGAAAGATGAAAAACAATTGGAGCTTCTTACACCCATTATCATCCATAAAGACACACTGTATGAACAACGAAGCCTTAAAACCGAGCTCGATTTTGTGGAAGAACAAATGCCCTTCTATCTTAATAAAAAAGAGTATGACCTGTTAGTAACATATATTAGTAAGGTTAAATGGGATACAACAATAGCTCAAGAAGAAAAGCGTCTTACAACAGAAAGAATAAGCGAATTAGATGAGAAAAAAGTTCAATTAATCACCCAAAAGGCCGCCCTGAACATCGACCACCAGGTAACCTTACTGAATAAGGATATTGAAGCAGAAATCATCAAAAGAAATGATAAATCTGCAGCGAGTAAATTTTATGAAGACACTTGTAAGCAACTGAAGTTGGATTTCCCTTCAAGTAGTTCTGCATTTAACGAAAACTACAAGCAGGCTGAAAAACTGGGCATTATCATACCCAAGGACCAAGAGAGATTGTCGGAACAAAAAACGAGATATAAAATTGAACAAGAAAGTACAGAAACAAAGATAAATGAGTTACAAAAGCAGATATCCTCACTGCTAGAGCGAAGAAATCGAATACCCGAAGATCTAGTACAGGCTAGAAAACGGCTAACAGAACTGTTGGATATAACAGAAGTTGAACTTCCTTTTGCCGGTGAGTTAATAAAGGTAAAACCGGCAGAACAAAAATGGGAAGACGCTATTGAGCGACTGTTACATAATTTTTCTATGCAATTGCTAGTACCGGAAAAATTTATAAAGGCAGTCAATCATTTTATTTATAACAATGATTTGCAAACTAAATTAGTATACCAAAAAATAGAGAAGAGAATTGCACCATTACTTCGCTGGTCGACAGATGAGAATGATCTCGTGGATAAATTGGAATTTAAGGACTCTATCTATAAAGACTGGATAACAAATGCTTTATTTGATCGTTTCAATTATTATTGTACCGACGACCTGGATGTGTTCTATGGATCACAAAAAGCTATTACATCCAATGGACTCATGCGCAATGTAAACCGCCATGAAAAAGATGACCGCCCCGGCAAATGGCACAAAGGGAAATATCGCTTGGGATGGGATAACCGGGAAACAATAAAATACCTACAACAACAGAAACACCTGGCAGAATCAAATTATCAACAGATAAGTGACAAAATCAGGGAAATAACACCACGCATTGACGACATTAATAAAACTATACTTGCAATTACTAACTTACTTCGATACCGATATTATGACGAGATAGATTGGCAGCGGCATGCAAAAAAGTTAGTGTTGTTGAACGAACAGTTAAATGAACTTAAGAAATCATCGCACGCGTATGAGCAAATTGTTGAACTGATTAAGGACACGGAAAGAATACTACAATTAGAACACGCCAAAAGAGATCGTTTAGTTGGAGAAATAAAAACATTGAACGATGAGTATATTAATAAAAACGCCAGATTGCTTAGCCTTGATTTTAAGGCACTCTCCGATACAGGATCACGTTCTATCCAGAGATTTTTGCAGGAAGAAAAACTTGAACTTATTAATGAACAGGGACTTTCAGCCTTTGAAAATGAGATAAAACAGATTGGCACTAGGCTAAAATCAAGGCAACGAACGGCTTCAGAAACTGTTAACCAACTGGAACAAAAGATTATCAAAGACATAGCGGCATTTGTTCATCCAGAGGAAAAAATAATCCGAGACTTTCCAAGTTGGCATGGCGATGTAATCAACATCAGCGCTGATCTTAAAAATATAGAGGAAATTGAAGAGCTATATAATATTATACAAACACAGCGGTTGGTGAAACATAAAAAAAGGTTCCGCGAATACATGGACAAAAGCATGCTAGATGCACTTACCAGCTACCGTACTTGGCTGAACACTGAGCTGGATAAGATTAAGGATATGATTGAGGAACTAAACATTCCATTAAAGAAAATTACTTTTAACCGCAATCCCGACACTTATCTGCAACTTGAACACCGACCACTGCGTGGTGAAAACGAAATTAATATCTTCCGTGGGCAGCTTAGTGATGCAATTCCTAATGCGTTGGACTTTGCCACACAGCAAGACGACCTTTACAGGGAACAGGTATTTGAAAAAATTAAGCACCTAATTACCGAACTTCAAAAAGAAGAAACCTGGCGTAGAAAAGTAAGTGATGTACGCAACTGGCTCACCTTTAGTGCGAGAGAATACTCTATGATAGAAAACAAAGCAGAGCAATACCATGATAACACCGCCAGCTATTCGGGAGGGCAAAAAGCACAGTTCACATATGCCATTTTGGGCGCAGCTATTGCACACCAGTTTGGAATTTTTCAACAAGGTCGTCAACACAAAAGCCTTCGCTTCATAACAGTTGATGAAGCCTTTAGCAGGCTGGATCCTGAGAAAAGCCGTTTCTTAATGGAATTCTGCGAACAACTCAATTTGCAAATTCTCGTAGTAACCCCATTAGACAAAATAAACATCGCAGAACCATACATTCATGCGGTGCATTTTGTAGAAATTAAGAATAAAAAAAATTCAGTATTGTATAACCTAACAATGGAGCAGTATTATGAACAAGGTGAAAAATTTAAACAAATAAGCGAAGAATCAGAATGATAACACTACAGGAACTTTTAGTTAAATCAGATAAACACTTTTTTAGAATAGCGGGTGCTATTTTAAAAAATGAAAATCCTTTTCCACTGGTTATACCATCAGACAAAAAAGTAAAAGATACTGGCTTTAACCAACTTCAACTTGCTATTGTGCCTTTATATAATCACTCAAAGGAAGCAAAAGGCAAAGGATATACTGTAATATGGAAAACAAAAAACATACAGGGATCACCACAAAAGATACCCGATAAAATATTCTTTGAAAGCCTGGAGGATTATCTTTTCTTTACTAAGCGGGAAAAAGTTTTTTTGAAAATAAAAGAAACCTTTAAGCTAATTACTGACTCTTTTCCGAACAATTCTCAATGGGTTGCTGAGCAACCTGCTTTCCTACTAACTTATGCGGGCATCATGTCCGATTTACTGAAAGTAGTCCGTTACTTCTTCGACCATAGCCCTCCTCATCCGTTTTACCTACGTGAGCTTCCGATAGCGTTGCACACAAAGTTTATCGAACAGAATACTAAGCCTTTGAAAAAGATGTTGGATAATATATTGCCTTCATATAAGATTAACATAACAGAAAAAGATTTTTCGGGCAGGTATCAAATAAAACGTAACAATATCTATACACAAGTAAGGGTATTGGATGAGGTACTAAAATCTACCTTGGGATATCATGAAGTGGCGCTCACGATTGATGATGCTGCTTTACTCCCGTGGAAACCAGACAAGGTGTTTATTATTGAGAATGGAGCCTGTTTTCGTTCCTTTCCAAAAATCAAAAACAGCGTAGCCATCTTTGGAGAAGGTTTTAAAAGCCGGGTTAATAAACATATTCCTTGGCTGGCTAATTGTGAACTGTATTGCTGGTTCGACATGGATGCAGCTGGTTTTGAAATGTTGAACATGACACGAAATTACTACCATCACGCTATGAGTTTTTTAATGGACGAAACGACGTACAATGAATTTTCTTCGTTTTCGGTACATTCCAAATACCGCAAGATTGAATTACCTCATTTACATCCCTATGAACAAAAAATGTATGCCTTTTTACAAAAGGAAAACCGAAGATTGGAGCAGGAACATATAACAAATAGGTATGTTCAGGAGCAATTAATGGCCAAATGCATTAGTTTATCAGAATAATTGTTTATTTATTGATTTTGATATAATCCATTAGAACCTAGAAATAAATCAGCATAACATACTTTTTAGCATTTTAAAATGTTCTTCAATTCCCAACTTCCACCAATTCCCATCCCCCCCAACTGTTAACCAACCTCGATATTTTGTTAATGAACGTTAATGTTTTATTTTCCCTGCCTATTCGTTCATTACATTTGTTATATGGATTTTATCGTCAAGCGGATTTGGTGGATTGCTATACCTACAGCATTGGCTGTAACTGTTTTCCAGTTGTACTGGTTGTTCAGTGTGTATACGAACCAGCAACAGAATTTCCAACAGGTTGCTTCCGATGCTTTACAGAAAGCGTACGACCAAGCTATGGTGGAAGCGATTGAGAAAATGGGATTGAAGGGTAAAATCCAAGGCACCAGCGCCCCTGGCTTGCCGCTTTCAGCTGAACGGTTCGACCTTTCCGGTGATATACACGTTGGCGATCGCCATGATACTTCGAAGAAAAGACCCGTGAGTAGAGGCGTTGTAACCGTTTTCTCGGGCGATATGGAAGCGAGGGCCGGCAATTCCGATACCATGCTGGTGCGGAAAAATGTGGACTTAAAAGCCGTAGGTGTTGATCCTAAAAGGTTATTATCTTCCATCTTTAGCATGAGTAACATTGTGAGTGTTGATACGGCTGTGCTGCGCCGCTTTTACACAAAAGAGTTGGCGGCCCGGAATATTCATCTTCCTTTTACCATCTTAACCCTTTCCCCAGCCGATACTTCATTACAAGCACCTATGATCGTTAACTTGCGAGCGGATAGTTATTCGCGTAAGCCGAATATTGCTGCGCAATTTCAAGGACTTAGTGGTTGGTTGTTTGTGAAGATATTATGGCCCATTGTATTGTCGTTTTTATTGGTGGTGCTCATAATCTTCTGTATTTGGATACTCTGGCGTATCATTATCAAACAGAAAAAGTTAGAGGTGATGAAGAATGATTTCATTTCCAATATCACCCATGAACTCAAAACACCTGTTGCGATCTTGAGTGCTACAAACGAAACATTACTTGATTTCGGGGGTATGCACGATCCAGAAAAGACATCGCGGTATTTACAACTTGAACGAGAGGAATTACGCAAACTACAGCTTCTCCTCGATCGCATTGTGCAGCTAACACGCTTGGAACATCATGCACAAATTGCGGGGCCAGTTACCGCTATTGCGCTCGATACTTGGTTACCCAGTGTACTGGCACGTTTTTCCAAATTGCAGGGGGTGCAGCTTGTATTGACAGTACAATTGGATAACCCGGTTATTCATACGGAAGCGGCTTATTTGGAAACGATTATTGTTAACCTTGTAGATAACGCGATAAAGTACACAGCGGTTGACAACCGTTGGGTAAGCATACGTGTTACGGGCAACGAAGAACAAGTGATTATATTGGTACAAGATCGCGGGATTGGGATCGCTACCTCACAACTTGCACTCATTTTCGATAAGTTTTACCGTGTTCCGCAAGGCAATGTGCATGATGTGAAAGGATATGGACTGGGATTGAGTCATGTAAAAAGCCTCGTAACTGAACTAAATGGGCACATCTCCGTTACCAGCGAACTAGGGAAAGGCACAACATTCACCATACATTTGAAAAGAGCATGGAACAAGTAAAGGTTTTATTGGTTGAAGATGAAAACGTGTTAGCGGGCGTGGTGAAGGAAACGCTAGCGATGAAAGGTTTTGATGTAACCATTGCCACCAATGGTGTAGAAGGCCTCCAGCTATTCCAATTGCTACAACCAAGTATTTGTATTGTTGATATTATGATGCCCAAGAAAGACGGCATTACGTTGGTGACGGAAATCCGGGCCATCAATGATCAAATACCACTCATTTTCCTTACTGCAAAAAGCGAAGTACAAGATGTTATTAAGGGTTTCCAAGTGGGAGCCGACGATTACATGAAGAAACCTTTTAGTATCGAGGAGCTGATCATGCGCATGCAAGCGTTGCTGAAACGGGTACAAGCTAAACCTACAGCGAAGAAGAGTGATACGCAGTATTTGCTGATTGGGGATTACCAATTCGATTATCCCCGTCAAACCCTCCACCACCCCAATGGCGTACAACGTTTATCGCAAAGGGAAGCCGATATATTGAAAATGTTAGCCGACAACCTACACCAAATCACGGCAAGAAAAGATATGCTGATGGAAATTTGGGGGGATGATAGTTTCTTTAATGCCCGTAATATGGATGTTTACATGACCCGTATGCGCAAATTCTTACAATATGATGAACGTATTCAAATTGTGAATGTTCGTGGTAAAGGATATAAACTAATTGTCTAAAATTTTAACATTCATTAAGGTTATATCAAGTCTCGTTAACCCATAAAACCCTCGCCGCTTAATAGTTTTGCTGCATAGCAATATGCAATAAACCATGAACGCCAGGATTACATTTATTACACTTCTTTTTACCGTTTGCTTTATACCCTTGTATGGTCAACAGGCTATACAAACTAAAATCATCACGCCCAAGCAACCAACTAGCGCCTCCTTCCAGCCATTCCGAATTTCGCGCATACAAGATACATTGCTCGTACCCATTGCACAAGGTTTTACCGATTCAACAGGCCGTTTACATGCAACGTTACAAAACGGTGATTACGTTTTAGCAATGAGCATCGCGGGTTATAAACCTTTATTGCAAAGGTTTAGTAGTAATACAGGTAAGTACCCGGCTTTACCGCCAACAATGGAATTGGATATCGATAAAGTAGTGCAGTTGAACGGGGTAACGATTGTAGATAATACACCGCCGGTTTCTATGAAAGGCGATACGGTAGAATACAATGCCAATAAATTTAAAACACGGGAAAATGCTGTTGTAGATGAGTTACTACGTAAGTTGCCCGGGGTACAAGTGGAGAAAGATGGCACTATTAAGGCCCAAGGAGAAACTGTACAAAGGATACTTGTGGACGGGAAAGAATTCTTCGGGAACGACCCTGCTATTGCCTCCCGGAATTTACCGGCCAATATGATCGATAAGGTACAAGTTCTCGACAAACAAAGTGACATGGCCGAGTTTACAGGAGTGAACGATGGTCAACAAGTGAAAACGATCAACCTCGTTACAAAGAAAAATAGCAAGCGTGGCATCTTTGGGAATGTTCACGGTGGTATCGGTACAAATGAGCGTTACGATGCGGGGATAAATGCGAACAGCTTGTTGGATGATATGCAATTGTCGTTGTTATTGAAGGGAAACAACGTGAACAAATCGGGCTTCAGCGCAGCGGAGTTGATTCGATTAGCCGGTACAAATCCTACGATGTTCCGCAACCTACCGCCTGCTGCTATTTCCGAACTTATGCGTATGAAAGGTGTACGGATTGAAGGCGACCCCAGCGAATTGGCAGAAATGGCCCGACCAATTGGCCTAACGGATACGAAATACGGTGGGGCGAATTTTAACAACGACTGGACGAATCTCAAATGGCGTAGTAGTTATTTCTTCAACACATCCAATACCACTAATCAATATAGCAACGATAAATTATTCCAGTTAGTTGATACAAGTTACCGTTACTTACAAAACGGTTCTACTCAACAACAGCAAACCAACCAACGGGTTGATGCTAGTGCAGATTGGAAAATCAACCAACGCAACAGCATTAAAGTGTCGCCGCATATAGATCTTACAACAAGTGAAAACCATCTTACGCGAAATTTTCAGTCGTTAAGTTTAAATAAAGCCATACTCAATGATGGGCAATTGGCCAACCATACCAAAGCGCGGCACACATTAGGCAGTGCCGAAATATTAGCACGCCATCGCTTTGCCACACCTGGTTATTCGCTTTTACTGCAGGTGAAACCCGAATGGTACACATTCGATCAAACGCAAGAGAATGCTTCAAAAAGTACCTTTTACAACTTGCCGAGTGGCGAACAACAAAAGGAAATTGCTCAACTGCAAATGAATAAAAGCGAGCAGAAAAGTTTGAGTGCCAACGGCGTTTTCACAATGCCACTATCCAAGAAAACATACCTTCAAATTGGCGATAAAATCTATTTTAACCGCGGGGAATACAATATCCAAATACGCGACCAACTAAAAGAAAAAATCGATCCCCAATTAAGCGATGTTTTACAAACGAATCAATGGCAAAACCTCGCGAAAGTTTCCTTTGCCGGGCAATGGCAAAAGCTACAGCTTACCATGGATGCGGGGTACTTAGTGAACGATTTAAGAGGTACTTCCGCCACTAAGGACTATACCATCGCCCAAAAGTTTCACGCGTTTGCACCTGAAGTGTTAGCAGAATACAAGTTTGATCCACGCAGAAAACTACGTTTCAAGTATAACTATACCACTACTTTACCCGCCATGCAGTACTTACAAGCACTGCCCGACAAAAGCGACCCGCTTTACATACGCAATGGTAATCCTGCGCTTAAGCCTATTCGTTTGCATGCTTGGAGTGTACATTTCCGGCAGTTCGATACCGGTACCGGCAATAGTTTGTTTGCTGTAGGGGATGTTCGTTACTACAATAGCCAAGTAACCGATAGCACCAGTATTGATTTGCAAAGCGGGGTACAATACGTAATGCCTACGAACGTAAAAGGGAATTACAGTGCTTCACTTACCCTGGGTAAAAGCTTCCGTTTGAAAAACAACGGCTCCAATATGAATACGGAGCTGCAAACAGGCTATCAATATCAAACGATTTTTAATAATGGCATTGCCACTATTAGCAAGGCATTCACTTTGCGACCCGGTATGGATATGAATTATTACTTCGGTTACAAAACCAGCGTGCACGGTAAGTTCAATGCCACTTGGTATAACAGGCAATTAACAATGGCGAGCATTCAACCGCAAACCAGTTGGTTATTGAACTATAGTATTGAAACCATTCACATGCTACCCTATCGTACCACGTTTGAAACCTCATTCGAGGCGTATAGCACATTAGGACTTAGTAATGGCTATAACCAAACGATTCCTTTGTTGAGTTTGGCTTTACAGAAAGAGGTAGGAAAATCATTTAGTCTTCGTTTTGATGCGAAAGATGTGATGAATAAGAACGCTGGGCTTACCCGCATTATGGGGAACGGGTTTATTGAAGATCGTCGCAATAATGCATTGGGTAGGTACTTTATGCTGAGCGGGGTATACAAATTCAGGCAATTCAAAAAGATTAAATCATAATACAACATGAAAAAGTTAACATTTTTAGTAGCGGGCCTACTCTGCTTACAAATGGCACAAGCACAACAACAGAAATCTGGTAAAATTAGTTACGATATTACCATTAATGTACATGCTTCCTTACGTCCAGATCAACAACAATTCAAGGATATTCTGCCGGCCACCGCTACAACAGAAGCTACGCTTTATTTCAATGGGAGCCATGCTAAAACAGTTATGCCTGGCCCGAAAGACATGGAATCGGAAGAGGGCAATACACGCATGACACTTCGTGCAGGTAGCGGGCAAGATATAGCTAGGTATATTGACCCAGCCACCACATCGGTATATAGCTTACAACAAGATGGTAATGGTAAAAAGAAATTGATACAGAAGCCTTACAACGCTTCAACAGATAACGAGAAATACAAAGTAGGTACTAAAACAAAAACGATTCTAGGTTTTGTTTGTAAAGAAATTACAGTTAAAAACAACAACGACAAAACCACGCTTTGGGTAACAGATCAATTACCTTTCCAAGGCGGCGTAATTGGTATCTATTCGCCTTATGGCGCTGTATTAGCTTTCGAAACGAACCGTATGCAATGTACGGCGACCAATATTAAATACGAGGATGTAAACGAGGCAGAGGTGATGCTTCCAAAAGATCTACCCATTGAGCAAGAAAGTAAATAAAAATTACAAGAAGGTGCTGCATGCTTTGTAGCACCTTCTTTTTATATACTATTAGAATGTATACTTTGGATAAGTGTGATGAGCAATGTCAAGTACCTTCGGTAAGGTATCACTTACTGTTTCTTTATAGACCGGTTGCACACTTGGATTGGATGGATAATTCTTCCCATTGAACTTCACAAGGTGTTTTTTGCCACCGCTTTCAATGATTAAATCTTTCCATTTATGAGAACTGGTATTACTAACGATAATAGGTGTAGCCGTAACTGTAAAATCCGTGATGCGTTCACCATTACTTTTTAGCAATAATACATTACAGCCGCCTGATCCACAGAAATAAGGCCCCATTAAGCTCACAAAAATTTCCTTGTTGCCATCGTCGTTTACATCGTATGCTTCGGCGTAGAAACTACGGCTTGTAGAATCTAGTAATTGTTTGGCCAAGTCGTTCGCATATTTCTTTTCCAAATTGTTCTTAATCATCGTTACAACCGCTTCATCCAAGGCCCGCGAAGGTTCTATTAAAACGGACGAGTCTACAGGAGGTACTACTATTGCTCCATCTTCTTTTGGAGGAAGCGAGTCGGCTTGTGGTTTTTGTTGGCTGGGTTGACAAGCCATGGCTGATATCGCCCAACCCAATACACTTGCAATGAATAGGTTTTTCATAACTGGTTCTATTTATTGTGATGGTTCATTTTTTTGCTGTTGAATAATGTGAAGGTCTTGCTGCGGGAATGGGATCTCGATGCCAGCTTGTTTAAATTCACGATCAACAGCCAATATCATATCATTTGTAACACTAAATGTATCTCGCCAATGATGAATCCAAAACATCATTTCCAAATCAATGGAGCTTTCACCGAATCGTTGTGCTATGACAAGGGGTGCTGGATATCCCAATACGCGTTCATCCTTTTGTAGAATAGTCATTAACACAGCCTGTGCCTTTTCTAAATCCGTACCATAAGCAACGCCTACCGGGATATGAACTCTCCTATTATTCTTCGACAATGACCAATTCACCAATTGATCTTTTAACAAATCGCCATTGGGGATGACTAAGTTGGCGCCATCTAACAAGGTTACTACGCTACTTCTAAAACCGATCTCTTTCATGGTACCGGCTTTCCCATTTACCTCAATATAATCACCTACGTTAACAGGCTTCTCAAAGGCAATAATCAACCCGCTAACGAGGTTAGTTACCAACGATTGTAAACCTAAGCCTATACCCACACTTAATGCTCCTAGAATAATTGTGATTTTATCGAGCGGTATACCAGAAGCTGCAATGGCTAAGAACAAACCTGTACTAATAACGAATATGCGCACCAGCAACAACCAGCTTCCCAGCGCAACGCGTTTTTGGTTGTTATTGGGGCTTTGCGGCGTACTATGATCATAGGCAAAAAAGCTTATCAATTTCGATAGCACCATGGCGCAGATAAAGATCAATACAAATACAAAGAGGCCGTTTACTGTAAAGGTGTAATCCCCTACTGTTCGTTCTTGGTTTAGGAAATTATTGAACGGAACCGTGAATTGCCTAAAGCCGTAGAAATTACGGCCCATTAGGATAAACCAACCTACTACCAACAACACGTAGAAGATGGAAGGCGCCTTTTCTCCCACTTTATCAAAGTTGATGTATAGTAATTGCTTGTCGGGGCGCTTATAAATAAGCGAGGCTATTTTTAATCCTTCATTAATGAAGCGGATGGTCCATAAGAAAAGAATCGCAATCACTAATCCAATAAACCCGCTTGTCATGAAGGTTTTAGACAGGTTATATCGCCCCAATAGGTTAAACCCGATTGAAATTACCTGTGCCATACCCATCACCGCGATAAAGTATAGGATGCGTTTCTCGCGCAACTCGTGCCGTTTGTTGTTGATTAAATAAACAGCACTAAATACCGCGCCAATCGCTGCTAACAAAAATATGCACCAGCGTTCGGTCAGCGATGCCAGTAAAATCAAATTATCGAAGCAAGCGAGTGTAAATAAGCATACTAAGCCTACCCAAAAACGCCACCAATAAGAAGTGATGTGGTTTTTAAATATGATGGCCAAACAAATGGCACATATCCACCAATTCCCACAACTAAAAATAAAGGGGGCATCAATAAACACGAATTGATAAATACTGCTCACGATAACGATGGCAGTTAATATTGGGTAGCGAATAACGAGTTGTTCTTTGGCTTCCTCTTGCAAGGGGTGCTCGGCTCTATACTTCTTGCGTAAGGTATAGAGAAAGATGCTCGACATAACAATCAATACAAGCCATAACAAAAGCTTGCCTTTATTGTCTTGTAAATAAAACTTCCAGGCGAGTTGTTCTTTTGCATAGGATATTTGCACGATTCTCCCCAATGGTCTATAATTACCACCACTGGCCAACAGGTTAGGAAACTCGCGGTGCATCGTATGTTTAGATAGGTTTGCACGGTGTACTTCGATTTCTTCACCAGCTAATCTTAATTCGAACAGGAGTTGATCCAAGGTAGTACCTATTTCTTGGAGATTCCCTAAGTGTTTATCAACGGCACTATCAATAGGACTGATTTCGCGTGCCGCGATGGCTAATCGTTTGAGATATTTAACCGCTTTCGCAGAATCGCTACTAAATACAAAAAGTGTTGAATCGCTCGATAAAGAATCTATGCGGCTTCGATATTGTACCAATACATGTACATATGCATCGACATGCTCCTTATGATCTGCTGTTAAATTGATGAGTTCTGAAAGAATAACGGCAGAAACGGTGTAGTTACGTTGAGAAATCGTGCTTTCCTTATCGTACAGCACTCCCACTTGCAATATCTTAAAATCGTCTGTCACCAACTTAATATCATGACGTATTGCCAAGGAATCAATACCGCTTTTCAGAAACAACTTCGTTCTTTGTGTAACCACCTTTAGCTCGTCGAGCGTTTGGGATTGTTGCACCGATATACGTTGTTGTTTATATTTATCTATGCTTTCACGCGATTCCTTTGTGCTTAATTGTTGCAAGGTTTGCATTAAGCGCGAGGTGGAATCTTGCCCGGCTACGGGCAATGCCAAACATAATAGAATGATGAGACGATTAATAAACTTCATGTACATATTGGCTATAGATACTGTCAACTATTTCGTATACAAGGGGCAACGTTTCAGCAAATATTCCAAGGTGGAATGATAAGCATCTTGTGTATTTAACATCGAGTTGCGGTTTTGATTGGAAATAGTTTGACCTTTATTATTGTAAATGCTGATTTCAGTTTTACTACTATAGTTCTGGGTGCTGGTAGCATAGGTGCTTTCCGAACCCGATTTCTTATTCTTGTCTTTATTCTCTTTATCGTTATACGTACTTGAACCGTAGGTAGTGGCAGAAGTTCTATTTACACTTACGGTACCAATTACCACGTATTCTACGCCTAGTGCGTTGGCAATTTCA
Source organism: Chitinophaga skermanii (assembly GCF_003259335.1). GTDB lineage: Bacteria > Bacteroidota > Bacteroidia > Chitinophagales > Chitinophagaceae > Chitinophaga > Chitinophaga skermanii. The sequence continues at coordinate 13,021 of NZ_QLLL01000014.1, read as the reverse complement.
TCCATGCTATAGTTCATAAAGGTGGCTTTTGTAATGCCGGCTTTATTGAGGGCTACATTTACCGTGCGTGGATCTACGAGTGTATATACACCAGCGTGCTTATTCAGGAAATGATAGGCTTCAGATTGTATTTGAAAGCTTACATCTTGCGGGGCATCTTGACCGTCGTGTATTACGGTAAATGGCAAAATGGCTACGCGGTTCCGGGGATCTACATTGGGTGTTGCGGGTAGCGCTGGTGTAGTTGGGTCGGTGGCAGGTGTTGAAGTGGGGGCATTGATTACTTCTACTCTACCGCTACCGAAGGTAATTTTTTGAATATCGGATTTTTTAATCGTGTACAAAAGGGTTTCTCCTGCATAGGTAAATTTCACTTCTGTATCATTCATTTCCATTACTTTCCCTTTCATTTCCTCCCCGTTGGTTTTCTGTATTACATCATACTTTACGGGAGCTGTTTGGGCAAACATAGTAGTCGACAGTACGAGACATAATAATAGTTGACTTAGAAACAGTTTCATGATATTGGTTTTAATGCATATATTAATACTTTCTATAACAAGTCATCACGACGAATTGTTCGTCGTGGCATCACAAAACCGCGGGTTCATTCAACTGTAAACACAAACAATCATCAGCCTTCGTCCTGGCCAGTTAACAAACATCCTCCATTACGAAAACGATACTTATTTCAACCAATCTTTCTTCTCAACCGCATACACAAAATTTAGTCGTGAAGGTTCTCCAAAATAAGCGACCTCTTCTTCCCCGATTTTCTTTGCACCAATACGACCAATGGCAATTTGAGAACGAATATTATCGGCCCCGATATGGAATAATACTTTATCTACATACTGGAAAATATAATCTAGCATTAACTTTTTAACCGATGGATTTAATCCTTTACCCCAAAAAGCTGTACCGTAAAATGTGTAGCCAACAAATATGCTGTTCTCTGCTTCATTGTAATCATAAAAACGGCTGCTGCCACATACCTGGCCACTAGCCTTCTCTACAACTTTAAATGCTCCTCCGCTCTTTAAAGCGCCATCAAAGAAATTCATAAATATATCTCTTTTATAACGGTCCTTATTAGGATGCTGCTCCCATACTTTTGGATCGGAAGCTACGGCAAATAAAGCTTCGAAGTCGTCTGCTTGTAGGGGATACAAGATAGCAATATCGTTTTCTAATGTGGGTTGTACAGAAAAGTTCATCGTTGTATAATTTCCTTGTTATAATATGGTGTTCCGGTAATGAAAGTAATACATTTCAAGCAAGGAAAATAAATATGCGGGGAAATTTGAAAAAAGCTTTGAAAAGTCGCTGCTATGGCAGGAAGAATTTGATAAAAAAAATCCCCTCTTGCTGTAGGGCAAGAAGGGATCTAATAAGAAATATGGCTGGCATTGAATCGTAAAGCGATTTGTGGTGTTTATTAACAACCATTAAAATATTATTAATTTGAATTGTATTCCTTATCAGTAAAAAACAAGTATTTCCCTCCTATGCTATTTTCCTTGAAATCTCCGTACTTAAATCGTGAATAAATTATTCTACCAGGTTCTGAGTCATCGAATATAAATTCTACACGACCATCTTTAACCTTAATAATATTGATATGACATTCGCGCATAAACTCACGAATAAATCCTTCATCCTGTGTCGCCAAATATTCCCCTGGTAATTTAACAACGTTTGGCTTAACAGAATCGCAAACCTGGTACATGTATTTACTTGTAATTAAAAACCTAAAGGAATAACATCCAGGGAATAAACTAATAATAGAATCTGCTATCGAAACTACTTTATCAAAGGATTTCTTATTACTGTCAAAAATTTGCCTTCCATCTGTTTTACCACGAGTTGACATGAACAAATAAGCAAAGAAAATTACAATACATAAGGCTATGATACTACCCTTTCTCCTTCGGTTCAATACTATTAGCTGTTTCATCATCTTTTTGATTTGTCATCATTATATTTAAACCGAAATTAAAGTAAATTGGGACTTTTTCATTCTTATGCGTTTAAGTGCGATGGTCTTTTGCGCTTCCACAGTTTTGATGGATATGCCTAATAGGTCGGCAATTTGTTGGTTACTGAGCTGCCCGTCGCGGCTGAGGAGGAATATTTCGCGGCATTTCTCGGGCATTTCGCCGACTACCTATTGGATGATGGTTTTAAGGTCGTTCAGTTCTAGGAAATCTTGCGGTCCGGGGGTGTTGGGCATGTCGATCCCGGCGAGTTCTGTATAGAAGGAGGAGTGGATTTTTCCTGCCTTGATATAATTAGCGACTTTGAAACGTACAGCAGTACGGAGGTAAGCAAGCATCACTTGGATATCTAGCTGCTGGCACTTTTCCCATAGCCCAGTAAAAATATCTTGCACAATATCCATCACCGCATCCTCGTCTCTCAACAAATAAAAGGCAGACTGGTACATCGCCGCCCAATGCTGTGAATAGATGGCATCGAAGGCTCCGATGTTGACTTTTTTGAGTAGACTGATCAATTCCAAGTCGGAATATGTATGATGGTTATTTAGCAAGTATTGGTAATTCTGTTGCTAAAATAAGAAGTGGGAGGAATTTGGGGGTGAGAAAGTTTTGGGGATACGGATAAAAGCAAGAATGACTTTAAATCATCATTCTTGCTCATACTACACTAGTATACCTCAACTTGAAAGCCTGCTTCCAATAAATTTCTACTAATCAAATTAACAAAAGATTGTCCCAATTTTTTATCAATCAAAGCCGAATTAAGTAATTTGATTTGTATATTTTCATTTAACTTTCTGTCATTCATTAAATAAAAACAATCAATTAAAGTAAATAATTCTTTTCCCATATATCCTCTATTCTCCAACATTTCTTGAGAAAGTTCATAAATAATATCAGACTCCTCCTTGATTTTACTCATATCAATGACAAATTCCTTCTTCTTCTTCAATCTAAAATCTAATCCAGAATAAAAAAAACAAGCCGCCAAGTAGTTAGATTTTGAGTCTGAATTTAAACTATACCAGTCAATACTTTCTCCATTTTGCCATTGCATAAGAATATCAACATGCGGTTGATAATAAGGCTTACTGACTTCACTAATTGCACCATCTATAAACCATCCACTAACATTATTCTCGAGCTCTATGGTATTAGTAATTTCAATTTGAAAATTGAAAGATGCAATCTCTCTGATTTTTTCTCTATTAATTACTTCAACGATAATTAAAATTTCTTTCCCTTCCCAAAAGGCATTTGGGAAACCACTTACTCCTTGAAAAACGATTTTTCTATTTGTTGAAGGTGCATATGGATCTAACCATATATTATTTAATGTAATCAACAATTCATCCTGAAAAAACAATGATACCGATAAAAATTCTTCCATTTAGTAAATTAATTTTTAGGAACAAAATCAACTATAGCAGTATAGTGATCATTTGTCCATGAATATTTGTATCCAATGGTATAGGATTACACGTAAGAAAACTCTAGTAAACTTATAAGAGGTAAGAATATTTCATAGAAAAACTAGATTCGTATAGTTAGGTTTTAATAAAAATACCAAAGCAATAAAAAAATACTCATCGATAAAATCTATTCAATTCGATAAACACATCAACACCTCACAATACAACGTTAACACAAGTATATATTCATTTTAAACTATCAATCCTTCCTGTTGAAGATTGAACTTAACAAACAAATAATTGAAACTTTCCAAGCTATTTCTTGCTGTGACCGTGAATTGGCAATGTTAAACTCATATGCCTCCACAATAATTTGAAATCCCCAAAATTGCCACCACGGCATTTTCATTCAACAACTTCAACAGGACGGTTGTGGATGTTTCACCATCGTATAATACATCTTCTAGTTCTTCTGTAGAGCCTTTCAGCATATTGTTAAATTGTACAGTTACTTCAGATTGTTCGAGTGTAAGGAAGGCAACACCGGCTTCGTAGTGCACTTGGTAGGGGTACTTCTTTACAATATCGCTGAGCTTGTCGCCCACGTGTACGCCTTCGGTGGTGGCGTACTTAGGATTATTTGTTGTTAGGCGAATTATGTTATTGTTTTCTCCGGCGGTTTCGAAACATACCCAGAATTGACGGTCTTCGTTTTCGTAGAATTTATAAGAAAACCAATCACCATTATCATACGTGATGGAGTCTATGTCGTAGATAGTTGACTTAAGTGTATCGAGATTAAGTTTGCCACAAACATACGTTGGGCCAAGATGATCTTTATTGATCTGTAACGAATTATTGGTGTTGCAAGCCAACAATAAGAATAGAAGTAAATACGTAAGAAGTTTCCGCATAAGGTAATAGGATTATAGAGGATATTTTACATGCTTTTGTGCTGATGATGTTAGTACATACAGCGATGAGAAAATAGTTAGGTTTGCTGCTCAAATATAAGAAAGAAAAATGTAATCTTTTCGTAGTAACCCTTCTTTGAAGCGAGATGAATATGAATGAACCAGTTATCCAATTGGGAACAAAACCCTGCTTTCATTCAAAATAATATATTTTTATAATTTGTATATAGATAATATGCAAATTATTATAAACCCTTCAACTAGCAATTCTGAATAAAATAAATTCCCGTTTCGAGATCATTAAGTTATGCTGCTTTCTTTTCTTTGTGTCTTCCGACTCATTAGCTGTATGAAAATTTTCTTTAGACGTATTCATTTATACTTAGGATTGGCGGCAGGCCTCGTGATTTCTGTTAGCTGTTTAACGGGCGCTGCATTGGTATTTGAAAAAGAATTAACAGAACTCACCCACCACGATCGTTACTACGTAAAACCATCAGGCCCTCGCCTCTCGATAGACGTGTTGGCAGCGAAAGTACAAGCAACTTTCCCAGGTACTAAAATAACCCGTGTGCAATTGTTTGCAGATCCCGGGCGTTCTGTGCAAGTTCAATACGAAGAAGCCAAAAAAGAAAAACCCAAGCAAGCGGGTAAACCAGCGAAAGAAGGGAAAAAAGGAACGGGCCCTAAAGAACAAAAAGAGGAAAAAGCTAAAACACGCACTGCTTTCATGAACCCTTACACGGGTGAGATGATCGAATCTTACAGTTACGCCGAATCATTCTATTATCAAATATTCTCTTTGCACCGCTGGTTATTAGCGGGCAAAACCGGCAAGTTAATTACAGGTATCAGCACTTTCATTTTCTTGTTCATCTTAATTACAGGGTTTATCCTGTGGTGGCCGAAAACGCGCAACATCTTAAAGCAGCGTTTGAAGGTGAAATGGGATGGTAATTGGAAAAGAGTAACGAATGATTTACACGTCGTTTTCGGGTTCTATACATCCATCTTCTTATTTATTTCGGCTTTTACAGGGTTAACTTGGTCGTTCGATTGGTTTAACAATGCCTTGTATGCTAGCTTAGGTACATCTCCAAAGGCTACGCCTCCACCGAATTCTGGTCCTACGGCGCCGGGGGAAATTAATTACGAAGATGCCCTTCGAATAGTACAGGCACAAACGCAAGATGGGATCTACTATTCCTTATCTGCCCCTAAAGATTCGGCCGGTGCATTCCAAGTAAACGTATTGCCGCCGAAAGCTTTGCATGAAAATGCCACAACAACTTATTTCATTGATCAATACGAAGGTCATATCATTAAAACCCAAACTTTCGCGGAGCGCACGAGTGGTCAAAAAATCCGCGCTACTATTAAACCACTTCATACAGGCGCCATCTTCGGCTGGCCTTCTAAAATCTTTGCCTTTATACTTGCCTTGCTAGGTGCTACCTTTCCAACGACTGGTACTATCATGTGGCTTAATAGAACAAGGAAAAAGAAGAAAAAACCGGCGCTCGTTCAACAAGCAGTTTAACACAACAATTCATACAAAGGAAGGATGCATTGCTCATATGCATCCTTTTTTGTGCTTTTACGGGTCTTTCACTGCTTTCACAACGTCTATAATACACTTATTCATTTCATCGATAACCGTTTCAACATAACTCCTGCTCTCCTTTCCTTCAAACCCCATGCTTTCCAAAGTAAACATCAAGTCTTCATACACTGTAAACAAAGCGAAGTATAAGACAATTACATGGCGATTACATGGTATGCAGGTGGATTTACATGAATATTACATGGGAGCTACCTTGTAACTAGCTGAAGGTATCAGAAGTAGGTATACCAGGCGACTTACACTTACAGGGAGAACAACAGGGAACTTACCTCTCCAATAGTACGGCAACATGTTCCATATATATCCCTGGTATTGGAAAAACATTGGGAGAACATTGGAAGAACATTAGGAGAACATTGGGAGAACATTAGAAGATATTATACTCCTACTGAAGCCAACTTATAGAAGGATTATTATCAACCTGTTATAAAAATTTATTTCACTGTAAGTAATAGCAGTTGAAAATGCTTATATTTTTCAACCTCCAGTATACAAGTTAGCAGCGTACTGCATACATTAAAAAAACCGCATGCTCTTGCGAACATGCGGCTATCATTGACATAAGTATCCTGCTAAAAATTAGAATTTATAGGCAACCGTTCCTGTTACTTGCGTTGGCGGAATTGGGTTAATGCTATAGTTCTCATGCACGTAATAGTTATACGTATTCGTAATGTTCGAAACCTTCGCTAATACAGAGAAACGTTTGAAAGAGTAACCTGCTGTGAAATCGAGGGTAGAGAACCCAGGAACAGAAATCAACCTATTGTATTTCTGTGCTTGGTTCACTGTGTTGTTCCAACCTGCATAACGTTGACCAATGTAGTAATACCCTACTCCAAAACGCAAGCCTTTCAAGCTGGCTTTTTGAATAGTATAGAATACACTTGCATTTGCTGTATGATTGGGGTTACCCACTAAACGTTCGCCCTTCGTAGATCCGCCGGTGCGATCGGATGTACCTTCAATTGTGATATTATTGTAGCTGTAACCCGCTATTACATCCAAACCTGGCAATGGATGACCATTGATATCGAGTTCTACACCCTGGCTCAACGTTTCGCCGATCAACGCTTTAAGGTTGGCATTGTTGTTAGGTGTAACACCATCTTTTTGGAAAGGCGCAGTTTGTGCATAGTTATTGTTTTTGATACGGTACGCAGTAACGTTCACCGACAATTTCCCTTTCACGAAGTCGTTCTTCATACCAATTTCATACTGGTCGATAATAGAAGGCTTTAAGTTAGCACTGTCGACATCGATACCATTATTGGGTGTAAATGAATTCGAATAGCTGGCAAAGAAGGCCATGTTAGGTTTCACTTTGTACACGATACCTACACGTGGCGAAAATGCTTGGTCGTACTTCGATTTACCTTTTGTTTCGGCACCTGTTTTCAAATCTTTTGTTACCGGTGCTTCGTTTTGTAGGTATGAATAACGCACACCCGCCAATACATTCAATTTCGGCGTAATGCGCACGAGGTCTTGTACATACACACCAACACGGCTAATAGGCGATGTTACGCTACGAATTCTTGATGCATCGGGAATATCTTGGCGTTGTTTGTATTTGCTAAGATCCAAGATATTGATGGTATCGTATGTGGTAGGCTGATTGTACGAATAAGCAACGGTGTTATAACGATCGGCATCAACACCTGCTAGTACGTTGTGTTCAACGTTACCGGTTTTGAATTTACCGTTGATATCCACTTGCGCTACGTAATAATCTTCCGTATTGTAAGTCCTGTTTAATGGACGTACCCATTTACCGGTGCTATCGGCTTGGATTCTTTCCGTAGAATAGTAATCGCGGTTGTAGTTTTGATAGCTAACCATGGCATTCAACGACCAACCTTCGTTAAACTTGTGTTTCAAGTTTACACCGGCAGTTGATTGTTGCGTATGGGCATATTGCCAAGGTGTACCAAAGAATGTATTTCTAGGCACATCGGCAATTTTGGTGTTATTGATTGAACCAATACCAAAATCGGGTGTGAAATCGTGTTTCAAATAATCGCCTTGTACTAGTAACTCGGTACGGTCGCTGAGTTTGAAAAGTAAAGATGGGTTGACGTAGTAACGTTTAGAATGAACCTGGTCGCGGTAACTATCGGCCGTTTCGAAGGTACCGTTTACGCGGTAGGCTACGCGGGAGTTAATAGGACCGTAAATATCTACCGATGGTTTGAATAAACCGAAGCTACCTGCGCGGAGGTTTACTTCGCCACCGAAGTTGAATTTCGGCTGCTTGGTTACCATGTTCATTACGGCACCCGGGGCTACGTTACCATATAAAATGGCGGCGCTGCCTTTTAGGATTTCAACACGTTCAAGTGAGCTCATTTCCGGCATTACACCAGAATTTACGCGCGCACCGTTTTTGAACATATTGCTGCTAGAGAAACCGTAACCACGGGCGTTGAAGGTTTCTTGTGTACCGGCACGCATAGAAGCCATGTACACACCGTTTATATCTTTAACTACGTCGCTTAAACGTTGTACTTGTTGGTTTTCGAGCATTTCATGACCAATAATAGCAATACCTTGTGGTAAGTCCATTGCCGGAACCGGTAATTTACCAATGCTGATGGGGCGTTTATTGATGGTACGTGTTTTAGCACCTTCCACCACCACCTCGTTCAATTGGCTAGCCGTTTCTTGGAGGGCGATTTGAATGGTTGACACTTTATCATCTTCAACCGTCACCGTTTGGAAGAGCGTTTTGGCGCCCGTGTAAGAGATAACCAAGGTATGTTGGCCAACTTTTACGTTCTTAATTGTAAAAGAGCCGTCTTCACCAGAGAACGCTCCTTTTTGGGAATTCTTAATACTAATCGTCACAAAAGCAGCTGGTTTTCCATCGGCAGAGTGTACCGTTCCTTTGATCGATCCACTTTGTGCAAAAAGATGTACACTCATCATGAGCAGTACGAGAAATATGTATAGCTTTTTCAAGGTGTGTAAATTATTTTTGCAAAGAAAGATCAATGCAAACTGGAAATTGGCTCATAAAAGAAATAAAAACGAGGGAATGCTGAATTGATTTCCCATCGTTTCTATCATTATTACAAACCCCCTTAAAAAACCATTACCCTATAATTTTCAATGAGTTAGGCAACCTTTTATCTCCCCATTACGTACTTATTAGTAGTACAAACTGCTTGTAACGACAGTTATTATTCAAAATTAATTCAGAATTCAACTTGAGTTTTACGATATGAAGTTGCTTTTAATAGAAGATGAAATTCAATTGGCGCAGAGCATTATGAGTTACCTGGTAGGAGAAAATTATTTGTGTGAATACGCGGGAAACTTCCAAACGGCGCTTACCAAAATCAATAGTTATGAATACGATTGTATTATCCTCGACCTTACATTACCGGGTGGCGACGGTATGCAATTGCTAGCAGAAATTAAACGACAAAACAAACAAGATGGCTTAATTATCATTTCTGCCAAGGATGCTTTTGAACACAAGGTAGCAGCATTACATGCCGGGGCAGACGATTACTTGGCGAAGCCTTTCCATTTGCCGGAATTGTCGGCCAGGGTATTTTCTATTATCCGTCGCCGTAAGTTCAATAATTCCAACATTGTAAAGCAACACGAGATTACAGTTGATATATTGGCACAAACGGTGCTTGTTAACGAACAAGTAGTACCCCTTACGCGGAAGGAATTTGACCTACTCCTCTATTTTATGAGCAATGCGAATAAAGTGATTTCTAAGAACGCGTTAGCCGAACACTTGTCGGGTGATATAGCGGGTATGTTGGAAGATTATAACTTCTTGTATGCGCATATTAAAAACTTCAAGCGCAAATTACACGATGCAGGATGTAACAGCTACCTGCAAACAGTATATGCTGCGGGGTATAAATGGGAAATTTAAGTAGATAGATACTTATCAATAAAAGCAAAAAGCGATCTCTTACGAATGAAGAGATCGCTTTTTGTTTATGTACTAGTTTGCTTTATCGTATAAGTGTAACGTTGCCTTTTGCTTGGATTACTTGTCCTTCGCTACCTACCCCTTCGGCGAACCAAATGTAGGCGCCGGTAGGCACTTCTAAGCTTTTGAAAGTACCGTCCCAGCCGTGTGCTGCATCGCGGGTTTCAAAAACTACATTGCCCCAACGATCGAATACTTTAAAGAAAGTAAGCTGTTTTACACCTTTTGGTACTACGTGTAAGAGATCGTTTTTACCGTCGTTATTCGGCGTGAAGGCAGAAGCTACGTAGAAAGTGCTTTTCGCGGTGGCGTCTACGAACAGGGTGTCGGTGGTAACGCAACCGGAAGGGAATTGCATTTCGATGGTGTATTCCTGTGATTGGGTAAGCGTTGCAAACGGGTTGAATACAGTTGTGCTTGATAGGCCAACCATAGGCGACCAGTTATAATTTGCCAATGGGAATTGGCGGCCTTTGATCATTCCTGGCATATTCGCTACTACGCTCGCTTGTTTTAAACGTTGTGCCGGGATCGCCATTTCAATGGCTACCGATTTGGAAGTAGTAGTGGCTAAAGCAGGACACTCGTTTGGTGTAACCGTTAACGTTACATGGAAGATACCCGGGATGGGGTATGTAAAGCGAGGTGACGCGGCCGAGCTGGATTGTCCTTCGCTGCTACTCCATGTATAAGTAACAGGGCCGCTATTGGCCACATTACTTTGGTTAATGAACGTAACGGGCTTGTCCATACAATAAGAATCGAATACAAAGTTAGCCGTTGGCGCTAAACGTTTAGTGATCGTGATACTGTTGGCAACTGTAGCAGCACAACCATTTGCGTTGGTAGCAATGGCGGTGTAGGTACCTTCATTCATCACTTGTAATGTGCCGTTCGTATTTGGTAACTGGGCATTGTTGAGGTACCAAGTAAATGTATAATTACCGGATGCTTGTAATTGTACCGAAGCAGTTGGGCCGCAAAGGAGTTGACCTTGTGGGGCCGTCATGGTACTTACAGGAGAAGCAATCACCGTTAAGTTACCATTCACGTAAGTGATGGTATAGTTATTCGCTTGGGCACCTGCCGGAACAATTGTATAATTACCAGGCGTAGATGCGGCTGTAGCACTTGAAGTAGCCGTTGGCATACTAGTAAGTACACTGAGCGATTCGTTTGCAACAAACCCGCTGAAGCTGAAGGTGAATGTAGGATTCGCGGAGCCAACGCAGCGTTGTTTATCTTCTGCTGTAATTGTGAGCGGTGCGCGGTTGATGGTAAGCGTTCCGTTAGTGAATACAATATTATAATAAGCAGACGTTACACCGCTTGGGGTGATCATATAATTACCTGCATTTATGGCACCTTGGGAAGTACCGCTATAAGTTATTGTACCACTTAAAGTACCGGCATTATCTCCATTCACGAAGCCTGTGTAGGTTACACCATTACCTCCATTGTAAGCAATAGCGTTGTATGTTTTTTGCGCGTTATTCGCCGTAATCGTTAAGGTTCCTTTATCGATTACTAATTGACCAGGGATAAACGAGATTGTATAATCTTGGGCCGTTATGCCGCTTGGGGTGATGGTATAAGTACCTGGTGTAATAGCGCCTTGGGAAGTACCTAAGTAGGCCATTGTACCTGTTAACACGCTTGCTGTTTCACCGTTTACAAAACCATTGTATGTAACCCCGTTACCACCGTTATAAGCGACGCCATCGTAATTTTTTGTATCGTTATTAGCGGTGATCGTTAAGGTAGCAGGTGTGATTTGCAAGTTACCATTGATGTAGTTAATGGTGTAGTTGGCAGCAGTTAACCCGCTTGGGATAATCGTGTAATTACCTACGTGTTGTGCGCCTTGAGAAGTACCGTTATAAGCTAATGTACCACTTAATATAGCGACACCTTCCCCATTCACGAAGCCGGTATAAGTAGCGCCATTCCCCCCGTTGTAGGCGATACCATCATATGCTTTATTATCATCCACAGCCGTTACATTTAACGTAGCCGGGTTGATAGTAAGCGCACCGTTTGTATATGTAATAATGTAGTTGGAAGAAGTGAACCCGCTAGGCGTAATCACATAGTTACCTGTATTAATGGCACCTTGTGAGGTACCGGTATAGCTCAATGTACCACCTAATACAGTTGCATCTTCACTACCCACAAAACCGGTATACGTTACGCCGTTACCTCCAGCGTATGCTATGCCATCATAGGTTTTTGTTGCATCAGTAGCTGTAACTGTTAAGCCTACTGGGTCGATTACAAGCGTACCGTTATTGTAAGTAATATCGTAGTTGGTAGATGTATAACCACTTGGCGTGACCGTGTAAGTACCTGCGTTTACAGCGGTTGTTGCATTGCCTGTGAAGCTTAAGCTACCTGTTAAATTAGCGGCTGTTTCACCATTCTGGAAACCAGTATAGTTAGCCGTGAAGCCTGTGTATAATTGGCCATCGTAGTTTTTACTAGCATTATCTGCGGTGATCGATAAACCAGCTTTTGTTATATCGAGGGTACCGTTGGTGTAGGTGATATTGTAGTTGGAAGATGTGTAACCGCTTGGTGTAATAATATAATTACCTGCATTTACGGCACCTTGGGAGGTACCCATGTAAACCAATGTTCCACCTAGTATTGTTTCATCTTCAGTACCTACAAAACCTGCATACGTTACGCCGTTACCTCCATTGTATGCAATGCCGTCATATACTTTGGTAGCATTTGTGGCAGTGATTGTTAAGGTAGCCGTGGTAATTTGTAAAGTACCGTTATTGAAGTTGATCGTATAGTTAGGCGATGTTAAACCGCCCGGGGTAATGAGGTAATTACCTGTATTGGTTGCTCCTTGGGAGGTACCACTGTATGTTAATGTACCACCTAAAACCGTCGCATTCTCTCCGTTTACAAAGCCTGTATAAGTAACGCCATTACCACCATTGTAGGCAATGCCGTTGTATGTTTTGGTATCATCGATGGCAGTCACCGTTAAACTAGCGGGGTTAATCGTAAGTGTACCGGTTACATATGTAAGCATGTAATTGGAAGAAGAGAATCCACTTGGCGTAATGTTATAATTACCTGTATTAATAGCGCCTTGGGAA
>NZ_QLLL01000013.1 GCF_003259335.1 Chitinophaga skermanii | reverse complement strand
CACCATTTACAACGAGCAGCGGCCACACAGTAGCTGCAACTACTTAACCCCTGCACAAGCGCATCATCAACATGGTAAAATGGCCATGAGATGGCAGCAAAAGGGTGCGTCACCTACAGGTGCCCAAGGCCGGTTATCCACAAATCCAGGTGGATTGTAAAAAGAAAAAAAGAAGCAAAAAAAGAAAAACTATAATAAGTAGTAGTAATAGGTTCTTTTTTTTAATCTTTGGAACTGTAAACTATTATACGGATTAACAACTACAGGTGTAAACCTTTATCCGGATTATCTAACAAGGGTGTAAACCTATTTTAGGACGTGACATTGGCTTTTCCGCCCATCTTTGGACCCTATCTCGACCCTATCTTTACCCTATCTCGACCCTATCCTAAGCCTATCCTCACCCTATCTAAAGCCTATCCTAAGCCTATCTCCACCCTATCTTTTTCCAGTAAAAGCCTATCCTCCAGCGTTTTGACCCCTTGTAACAGCTTGTAAATCATGTGATAGTGAAAAGTCGATTTTCTTACTCGTTGATAATGACGCGTTTAGCCACCACCACGCTTGTTACCTTTTGCCCACCCGCTGTTCCATCCGTTTCCGATAAACTCATGGGTAACCCAGTTCGCTCGATATAGAGGTCGGCCGACCCCACGGTAAAATTGCTCAATAAGCTGGCCGGGAATACAAGGCTAGTTACGCCAGGGGTACTTTCAGTGGCTAGCCCACTTTGGGTGTTATGTTGAACGAGGTACACGGTTACCTGCTCGCCAAATTGTAAGGGTTTACCCGTAAAGGGGATCGTGGTGTTTTGACGAATAGACACGTTGGTGAGTGTAGGGGGAAGATCGATATTCGTGGTGTCTTTAAGAGAAATGGTATTGTTAAAGACCTGTTCATTACTTTTCTTGAAGGTGAATTGCATGTTTTGCAAACTATCTGCCTCGTATGTGTAAGAATAAGCATTGGTACTGGAAAATATTTGCGGGTGATTCCCGTTAAATAGTAAGTCCGACGAACCATTCAATGCCAAGCGTAAACCATTTGCATTATTTGCCCTGAAATTAGCCAATGCAGTGCTATGCCGGGTAGTTTTATCGAACGTAACTTTAAGGTCTTGATAGATGGGAACCGTGTTAACAAATGTAGAGGTATCTTTCGAACAAGAAAGGATTGCTAACATGGCACATCCCAATAAGATGACTGTTTTGCAAAGCATGTTTTCCGATTTTGTTAAAAAGCGAACGCCAATAATTATGCCATCGCGTGCCAATGATTTTATCAATAAGCGATCAGAACTGGGTCATACGGGCATCACACAAACGTAACATTTTATAACGCAGGGAAAATATAAATAGCTGGTAATAACAATTTTAGGTATGCTAATTTCTTATTTACTACACACGGAAAGTTAACCAGTGTTAATTTCTAAAACTTGGCAATTGTTTTGCATTATACCAAGTACAGTTGGGTACTGTGTAAAATGCCCGCCTAAAACAACAACATATGAAAAAGCTCTTGTTACCGATTCTGCTAGTATGTATTGGCATCATGGCTTCATCTGCTACGAACTCCGCCGCCGCACAAAGTTTTCAAAACGAGTACGACGATCGTTACGATCAAGATGATTATTATGACGATCAAGCATCATATCAAACTTTCTACGATCAATTAAGCCCCTATGGCCGCTGGATCTCGGATTCAGAATATGGTTACGTGTGGGCTCCTAATGCCGGCCGGGATTTTAGGCCGTATCATACAAATGGTTACTGGACTTACACCAACTACGGTTGGACTTGGGTATCCAATTACTCTTGGGGTTGGGCACCTTTCCACTACGGTCGTTGGCGTATGGACCCTTACTACGGTTGGGTATGGATTCCCGGTCGTACCTGGGGACCCGCTTGGGTTAGTTGGAGACATAGTGCCGGATACTACGGTTGGGCTCCTTTAGGTCCTGGTATCAATATCAGCATCAATTTCAGTGGTGGTTACAACATCCCAACTGCATATTGGAACTTCTTACCAAGCCGTTACATCTGCGACCGTGGATGGCATCGTTATGGTATTCCTTATGCGCAAAACAATGTGATCATTCAAAACACCACCATCATCAACAATACTTATATCAACAATAACCATACATACGTAAGAGGTCCTGAAGTTCGTGAAGCTGTACGCTATGTAGGTGCACCTATTCGTACCCAAATGATTACCCGCGATAGTCGCCCAGGCGCTACAGAGGTAGTGGGTAACAGGGTTAGAATGTATTCACCGAATATGCGTGAAGACAATCGTACCGGCAACGATCGACCTATGCCGAACAATTATTACAACCGTGGTAGCGATCGTGCTATTGCAGCACCGGCAAGAGTTTCTACCGGTTCGAATTTAGCAGGTAACAACCCATCACGCAATAATAACAACTGGACAGCGAACGATCGCGATCGTGATAACAACAACGGCGCACCAAGCCGCGCTATCAACGGAAACCGCGATAACAACAATGGTTGGTCGAATAACCGTGATAATAACAACGGCGGTGCTCCATCCCGTGTTATCAATGGGAACGATAACCGTACAGGCGATTGGTCGAACAACCGTGATAACAACAACGGTGGCGCCCCATCCCGCGTAATAAACGGTAACCGCGACGATAACCGTTCGAACGATTGGAATAACAGCCGCCCAAATAGCAGCTGGAACAATAACAGGGATAATACACCATCTGCACCCGGCCGTGCACGCGATTTTAACCGCGATAACACACCGGTTCAACCGAACCGTGGCGGTGCAGGTTGGAATAACAACGATAACCGTGATAACAACAGTGCTCCACCGGCACGATCTATGACACCAGAACGTCGCCAAGAAGCATTGAACCCTTGGGGGAACGGTGGTAATAATCGCCCTGCTAATAATGGCAACGATCGTTCTTCGGCACCGGCTAGGGGTTGGGACCGTGGAGGTGAATCTCGCCCACAAAGTCAACCGCGCATGCAAGCACCGCAACAACAACGTTCAGAAGCGCCACGTATGCAAGCGCCTCAGCGTTCGGAAGCACCACGAAGAGAAGCGCCGGCACGCAGTAGCGAAAGTCGTGGTGGTGGCGATAGGGGTGGTAGTGCACCGGTAAGAGTAAGAAGTTAGTACAAGAAGGTTTTATATCGGAACGGCATGCATCGATGGGATGCATGCCGTTTTTTGTTGTACATATTTGTTGATCTATGGTCATATCGATAAACTCAATTATCGAATCTGCGTTATAATGAGGACCTTTGTACTGTATTAAATCAACAGACTATGAAAGAAGCACCAGAATTAAAATTTCGCACACGTAGGTGGGTGAAACCTGAGGATTTAAACCCCAATCAAACCCTTTTTGGTGGCAGTTTATTGAAATGGATTGATGAGGAAGCAGTGATCTACGCGATCATTCAACTCGAAAACCCCCATGTTGTAACGAAGTTAATTTCCGAGATCAATTTTATTTCTGCGCCGAAGCAAGGCGATATCATCGAAATGGGTATCGTAGCCACGCATTTCGGTACCAGTTCATTAACCATGCGTTGTGAAGTTCGTAACAAACTTACCCAGCAATTGGTATTAACCATCGATAAAATGGTATTCGTGAATTTGGATGCCACTGGGCAACCGGTACCACACGGGAAAACAGATATTTCTTATGTAAAAGATAGATTGAATAAAAAAGAGGAATAGCAATATTCCTCTTTTTTATTTGCGGTTATGCTGAAAGATACCGATGATCATGTGTATTAAGAAGAGTGCTATTGCTGCAAGGAAACCGGCAACAGCACAGAAGAAAATTAAATGATCATTAGGCCAATCAGCAAAGGGAGGATCATAATGTATTGAATAATGCCGCTTGTTTGGAATACGCCATTGATGAAAAAAGGCAATAAGTAAAATGGATGCGGTAAAGGTGATGACTTGCACCCAAGTAAGCCAACGCACCGGGAAAAGGGAGCTGGTAAAATAATAGAAGCTGCCCATTGCCAGGGCAAATAACGTATAAAGAAAGATGACTTGTGATGTACCGAAAACGTAATAAGTATCATACACATGGATATCAAGTATATCCCTCGATAAAAACGTTTTAGAAGCCACCGTTAAGAAAATCGCCACAGCTAATAAAACGAACGTGGCTAGTTTGTTTGTTTTCATAGGGGGGAGTTGAAGGAAGGAGAATTAAATCTTCTAAATAAACATAATAATGTACCGATAACAAAATGACCAATAAACAAAAGTAAACCACTCATCAACCCCAAAAACGCCCATATCATATATCGATTATTCAGTTCAAATCCTTCTACACTAATAAGGTCAATAAAACGTCTAGCCCATAAAGTATTACCAACAATCACCAGTGACATTAACAGGGTTATTACGACCTGTATCCAGGTCAATGTTTTAAAGGGAAAGAAGCTGGGTAAAAAATAATAGCAAATCCAACCAAGTAGAAAGATCAATTTCACAGCAGTTAATGTATGGGGCAAGGATATCACGAAGTAGGTATCATGTACATGCATGTCTAACGTGAGGGAATGGTCTGCAAAAATGCCTACAACGGCAAATATTACAGCGCTTAACAAACAGGCGTATGCCGCAAATTTATTGGAGTTCATGGTTGATTTGGATGATATTATGGGTGAATATACGAAACCTATGCTGTTTTCGATTTCCTTGAAGCCGCTTTCACCACGCCAATAGCTAAGTGCACAATAAACAATACCTGTGCAGCCATGAAAATCATTAAAAAGGTAGATTGGTATTGCCCAATGAACGAAGCATTTTCGTAATAACGGCGTGGCCCTTGCGGAAACCAATCGGGCTGAAACATGAAATGTATACTGGTAGGAATCAGTAATAAAACATGCAACCACGTTAACCATTTAAACGGGAACAAAGCCGGGTAGGCGTAATAGAAACAAGCATACGTAACCATCAACAAAGCAAAGGCGCCCAATACAACCAAGCTCGGCAAGGTAACATAACCACCAGCTATATGGATGTTGTAAGCACGATCGCTAAAGAATGTAAAACCCGCTATTAAACAAAACAGGGCAGTAATAGCAAATAGGATCGCGGCGATTTTTTGAGACGACATTGTTTGAATGGAATTGAATTTCGCGGGAAAAGATACAAAGAAAACGTAAATACTACCCGTATTGCTGCGATTTCGCGGAACATTTTGCTATATTACTCGCCTAAAAGATGGGCATATGATTTCGAGATTAGTTGTTATGATGGCGCTATTGGGTGCAATCACCCAATTACAAGCACAGAAAGTAAGTGTAGCAAAAGCCGGTTTTATTGAAGATACAGTCACTACTACACCCGCTTGCCATTCCTCTTCCATCGTAGCATTAGACAATAACCGCCTCATGGCCACTTGGTTTGGCGGAGAATACGAAGGACATAAAGATGTAAGCATTTATACCGCTATCTACAGCAATGGAGCTTGGCAAAAAGCTGTGAAAGTAGCCGATGGGGTCGTAGATCAAAACAAGCGTTTCCCAGCTTGGAATCCCGTACTGTTTAAAACAAAAGTGGGCGTACTGTTCTTGTACTACAAAGTTGGTCCTAATCCACGCGAATGGTGGGGCATGATGAAAGTAAGTACGAATAACGGTCAAACATGGAGCGAAGCAAAACGCTTACCGGGCAACAACCTAGGCCCTATTAAAAATAAGCCTATTCAATTGGCAAATGGAAAAGTATTACATCCATCCAGTACCGAAAGTAAAGATGAAAAAGTGTGGCATGCACACCTGGAAGTAAGCGATGGCGCAAGCATGGTGTGGCAAGATGTACAAATCAACTGTGATACTTTTGGCGTTATTCAACCCGCTATCCTAACTTACCCAGGGAATAAATTACAAATGCTCTTCCGCAGTCGCCAAAATAGAATCATCGAAAGTTGGTCGACAGATGAAGGTAAAACCTGGTCGGCCTTAAAGCCATTGAATATACTGAATCCCAATTCAGGTATCGATGCTGTGTCGATGAAGAATGGTTGGCAAGTACTTGTATACAATCCTGCCGTGGCGGGTGCCGATTGGTTTAACGGTAGAAATGAATTACGTGTAGCCGTTTCGAAAGATGGGAAGAATTGGAAAGATGTGTATACGTTAGAAAAACACGATAAAGGCGAATTCAGCTACCCGGCAATTATTACCGTGGGTAACCAGGTACATATTACGTATACATTCGACCGGAAGAAAATAAAGCACGTGGTGTTAAACGTGGGGTAGAAGAAAGGTTAATCATCTTCCTCTACCACGAACTCCTTTTCCGAAAAAGGGGTAACGGCTTGTTTGGCGAGGCTATACAAAGCGTTCACCAACAACAGTAATTCCACCACAAAAAACGCTTTCATTAATTGTACGGCCATTAGCCCGTTTTGGGTGAATTTCGTTACAACAAAGAAGGCAATGCCCGTTAAAGCGAGTAATACAAGGTGTGCCCGCGTAATGTAAGCCTGTAGTTTAATAGCTTTACATCTACGGTATACAAGGCCATTCAATACCCAAATCATCGCCGCAGCTAACATAACGGGGGCGGTTTTCACAGATACAGCATAATCGCTCCACACATCCTCCACGGTGAATTCGTTGGAAAAAACGAGGAGGGCCAGCACCGCTGTAAGCAAGGCCATGTAGAATGAAAACTTAGGGGCGATCTTTTCTAATGCAAACATCCTGTAAGATTGATAAAAAACCCGTCTCTACGTGTAGAGACGGGTTTTTAAATATAATACCTACCGTACATTACGACCAAATACCGGTGTAATTGTGTGGTGTAATCGCTTTTAATTCTTTTTTCAATGCAGCAGTGATTTTCAATCCATCAATGAATTGGTGCATTGTTTTTTGGGTAATTTGTTCACCACCACGTGTTAACGCTTTCAACGCTTCGTACGGTTGCGGGAAGTTTTCACGACGCAATACTGTTTGGATAGCTTCAGCAACAACCGCCCAGTTCGCCTCTAAATCAGCTTTTAACTTCGCTTCGTTTAAGATCAATTTGTTCAAACCTTTATCGAGCGATTTCAATGCCAATACGGTATGACCAAATGGAACGCCGATGTTACGAAGTACAGTCGAATCCGTTAAATCGCGTTGTAAACGAGAAATCGGCAATTTGCTGCTTAAGTGTTCAAAGATAGCATTTGCTAAGCCCAAGTTACCTTCCGCGTTTTCGAAGTCGATCGGGTTTACTTTGTGTGGCATCGCAGATGAACCTACTTCATTCTTTTTGATCTTTTGTTTGAAGTAGTCCATAGAGATGTATTGCCATACGTCGCGTGCGAAATCGATGAGGATGGTATTGATACGTTTCAACGTATCGAATTGCGCGGCGATGTTATCGTAGTGCTCGATTTGCGTAGTGTATTGCATACGTTGCAAGCCGAGGGTGGTATTCACGAATTTATTCGCGAATTTCTCCCAGTTTACTTTCGGGAAAGCTACGTGGTGAGCATTGAAGTTACCGGTAGCACCACCGAACTTCGCTGCAAAAGGAATTTGGCCGAGCAAATTCACCTGGCCTTCCAAGCGTTCAACGAATACTTCGATTTCTTTACCAAGGATAGTAGGCGATGCAGGTTGACCGTGTGTGCGGGCCAACATAGGTACCTTCATCCAAGCTTTCGACATCTTCTTCAACGACAAAATAAGGTTGGCAATCGCAGGCATGTAAACATGTTCTACGGCGTCGCGCCACATCAACGGGTTAGCCGTATTATTGATGTCTTGCGAAGTAAGACCAAAATGCACCCATTCTAGGAGAGCTTCATGACCCAGGTTCTTCAACTCGTTCTTCAAGAAATACTCCACTGCTTTCACATCGTGGTTGGTGATTTTTTCTGTATCCTTGATGAGTTGAGCGTTTTCAACCGTGAAGTTTTGGTAGATATTGCGCAAAGCAGCATGTTTGCTTTTCGGTAAAGCGAAAAGCTTTTGTTCTGCCAAGGCAATAAAATATTCTACCTCCACCATTACGCGGTAACGGATCAACGCAAATTCAGAAAAATAAGGGGCCAGTTCTTCTACTTGACCTCTGTAACGCCCGTCGATAGGGGAAATAGCAGTTAAAGCTTGTAGTTGCATAATGATATTAATAAACTCGTATTCACAATTTTAATTTCCTTTTAACACCTTGAAATCAATGATTCCCCGGTTATAAACTGGAATTTAAGTACTTTTGCGGCTTCAAAATTACAGAAATTGGAACGGAAAGTAAAAGTTGCGGCAGTAAGTTATTCAAATACTAAGCCTTTATTATACGGATTTAGGAATCATCCTGTAATGGATATGATGGAATTGACGATGGATTACCCGGCTAAAATCGCCCGCCAGTTGATCGATGGAGAGGTTGACGTAGCCCTTGTGCCAGTGGCAATTATACCCAAATTACAAGAAGCGCATATTATATCAGATTTCTGCATCGGTGCCGATGGGCCCGTTGCCTCCGTATGTTTATTTAGTGAAGTGCCTTTACACGATATAAAAAGAATTTATTTAGACTATCAAAGTCGTACTTCGGTAGCCCTTTTAAAAGTATTAGTAAAGGAATATTGGAAACTCCCTGTTGAATTCGTAGAAACAACGGGCGATTACCAAGATAAAATCCAAGGCACCGACGCCGGTTTGGTAATTGGCGACCGTGCCCTAGCACAGCGCCATAAATCGCCATTTATTTACGATTTGGCCGAAGCATGGATTAAATTCACGAATTTACCGTTCGTGTTCGCGGCATGGATCAGCAACAAGCAATTGTCGCCCGAGTTTATCGCTGCCTTTAATAATGCGAACAGTATTGGTTTTCAGAATTTACCGGCAGTTATTGCCGAAATCGAGCACCCGGTATACGATATGCACGTGTATTACACGCAAAATATCAGCTACCCGCTTACCCCGGCGAAACGCCAAGGTATGCAGCGTTTTTTAAGCTACTTACAACAATAATAGCCGTATATATCAACGAAATAGCCGTTGTCGAGGTGGAAATACGCCCCGTCAACGGTTTTTTTATGCCCGGGATTCGATTTCGTACTGCCATGAAAATTCGGTAAATTAGTAGAAACGTGTGAAGTATGAAGATCGGGATCCTGGGAGCCGGTGCCGTTGGAATGGCAATCGGTAAAGGTTTGTGCGAGAAGGGGTATGAAGTGATGATGGGATCAAATCATGTTCAGAAGCCTTCCTTACAAGATTTTCAAGCCACTTTCCCCGGCAAAGGTTTCCTCGGTTCGCTACAGGAAACAGCCGTTTGGGGCGACCTCATCGTGTTATGCACCACCTGGCAAAGCGCCCAACTTTCTATCGAACAAGCCGGTGTGTGGAACTTTAAAAGTAAGATAGTGGTCGACGTTACCAACCCGCTCGACGATAAAGGGCCAGATGCCAACGGCAAAATCTCCTTCCAATTACATAAAAATCTCTCGGCAGGCGAGCAAATACAGGCTTGGCTACCCGGTGCCCACGTGGTAAAAGCCCTCAATAGCATCGGTCATGGCCATATGATCAACCCCCAATTCAAAGAGGGTGCCCCCAGTATGTTTATCTGCGGTAACAACGATTGGGCAAAAAAGGCCGTTAAAGACATTTTACAGCAACTCGGCTGGCCCGACGTTATCGATATCGGCGGCATCGAGATAGCCCGCGAAATCGAAGCTTTAAGCGTTTTATGGTGGGCTTACGGGTTTAGAACAGGAACATGGCACCATGCCTTCCGGTTATTGCGGGAATAATGCTTGTCGTAAATGGGATGTAAAGGTGGTTAAATATACAAAAGCCTTTACCGAGCCTTTGACTTCCCTTTGACGAGCCTTTAACGACCCTTTGAAAAGCCTTTGACGCCCCTTTGAAAGACTTTGACTTCCCTTTGACCTGCCTTTGAATCCCTTTAACTTCCCTTACCCGGTAGTTGTAGTGCCTAGTGAAGCTTTTTTAATAACTGGCTCATACGCAGGGGATTAGATTTTTAGTGCAACAATCCGTTCAAAACGAGGAATACGCTCCAACAAAAATGCCGCCCCTACTTGTAGAGACGGCATTGGAAATAAAGATGGAATAATATTTAGTGTTTGCTCACTTTAATGTAGAAATTCTTGTCTGCTTCTAAGCTCGTGAAATTGTCTACAACCATTGTTTTCCAGCTTTCCGTAGTTGGGTACAGGAATTGGAAATTGGTACTACCATTGATTTTCACTTTTACAGGTAAATCAAATCCTTTCACATCAGCTTTCCAACGGTAGCTTAATTTATTGCCTTCTACTTTGTATTCTAAAACAGGTACGCCGGTAGTGCGTAAGTATTGGTCGAATACTTTGTTGAAGTTACGGCCGGCCATTTTATTGATGTATTCTTCTACTTGTTTTGTAGTAACAGTTTGGTGGTAGAAGGTTTTATTCAAACCACGTAAGATGCTACGGAATTTCTCGTCGTTATCGATTACTTGGCGGATGGTGTGAATCATCGCAGAACCTTTGTAATACATATCACCAGAGCCTTCACTATTTACGCCGTAGTGGCCGATCACTGGGATGTCGTTTTGGATATTTCTGCGGGCACCTTGGTTGTATTCGTTGCCTGCTTCTTTACCGTATTGACATTCAGTGAATATAGTTTCAGAGTAGTTGGTGAAACTTTCGTGTACCCACATATCGGCAATGTCTTTCGTGGTAATGTTGTTACCAAACCATTCGTGGCCGCTTTCGTGGATAATGATAAAGTCCCATTTAATACCCCATTTGCTACCAGATAAATCTCTACCGTTATAGCCCATTTTGTATTTATTACCGTAGGCTACAGCGCTTTGGTGTTCCATGCCGAGGTGCGGTGTTTCCACTAATTTATAGCTGTCTTCGTACCAAGGATATGGTCCGAACCAATGTTCGAAACATTGCATCATGGGTTTTACCACTTCGAAGTGTTTTTTCGCTTTCTCGAGGTTGTAATCGATTACCCAGTAAGATAAATCCAGTTTACCTTTCTCGCCGTCGTATACATCCGTGAAGTTGCTATAGTGGGCGATATTGAGGGCTACGTCGTAGTTATTGATAGGGTTTTGTACGTACCAATTAAACGTAGTCGTGTTTTCGTTTTCTTGCTTGCTGCGGAGGCGACCGTTCGATACGTCGATTAGCCCTTTTGGTACAGTGACCGTGATGCTCATGCTATCGGGTTCTTCGCTTTGGTGATCTTTATTAGGCCACCAAACGCTGGCGCCTAACCCTTGGCAGGCTGTAGCAATCCATGGGCGACCGAGAGAATCTTTAGACCAAACAAGGCCACCGTCCCATGGTGCGCGGATCGCTACGCGGGGTTTGCCCGAATAGTGTACCGTAATGGCTTGTGTAGAACCTTTTGTTTGCGTAGCTTCCAATTGCACGAGGAAGGCATTCCCATCGCGCGTAAACTTCAGGGAACGGTTATTTTGCACAACAGAATCGATTTGCATGGGTACTTGCAGGTCGATCTGCATTTTGTTATGCGGTTTTAATACTTTGTATCGAATGGTATTATGACCTTGTAATGAACTATCGGCGGGGTGTACATTTACGTGTAAATCGTAAAAGGTAACGTCCCACCAAATTCTATCCGCATTGAGCGTTCCGCGGAGTGTGTCGGCCTTGGTAAACGTGGTTTGATGTTGCGCAAATACACTGCTGGTTCCTACTATCCCCATCAACAATAAAAAAATCCTACGCATATAGAAGTTTATATTTTAGGCGGAAAGATATTAATTTAACGGCAAATGAGAGAGACATTTCACCGCATATTACACAAACGGTACACCGTGTTAATGGGGCTTTTATGGGCCATGATGCTTGCTTGTGGTACTTCGCAACGCGAAAACAAAAACGTATTTCGATACAATCAACCCGAAGGTATTCCTACCCTCGATCCCGCATTTGCTAAGAACCAAGCTATTATATGGGCCGTTCATCAAATCTATAATACCTTGGTGGAACCCGATCCAATCATCGGCATTAAACCCTCTCTCGCCAAGGATTGGACGATTTCTAGCGACCGGTTGACTTATACCTTCCATTTGCGGGGCGATGTATTCTTTCATGATCATGAAGTTTTTGCAGGCGGAAAAGGTCGCCGTATGACGGCACATGATATCGTGTATAGTTTTCGCCGCGTAATGGACCCGGCCACAGCATCGCCAGGTGCATGGATTTTTAACGATAAAGTAGATCCACAGAAAGGCTTCCAAGCCATAAACGATACCACCTTCCAGTTACAGTTATTAAAGCCATTCAACCCAATTCTTGGCATCCTTAGCATGCAATATTGCTCGATCGTACCGCATGAAGTAGTGGAGAAATACGGGAAAGATTTCCGTAAGCATCCGTGTGGTACAGGGCCTTTCCAGTTTCATTTTTGGGAAGAAGGGCAGGCTTTGGTACTGCATCGATTTCCGAATTATTTCGAGCGAGATAGTGTAGGTGCGCGGTTGCCGTATTTGGATGCTGTGCAGGTATCGTTTGTGGATAGTAGGGGAACGGAGTTTTTATTGTTCATGCAAAAGCAATTGGATTTCATGAATGATATTGAGTCGTCATTTAAAGATGAAGTATTGTCGAAATCCGGCGAGCTGAAAGATGAATGGAAAGGAAAGATTGTGCTAGACAAATCATTCTATTTAAACATCGAGTATTTTGGTATTGTAGTAGACCCGGAAAACCCCATGGTGCGTAATTCCCCGTTGAAAGATGTAAAAATCCGTCAAGCCATTAACTACGCGATCGACCGGGAGAAGATGATGATGTATTTGCGTAATAACATTGGTAAGCCGGCAACATCGGGGTGCTTGCCGATGGGTTTGCCTTCCTTCGATTCCGTTACAGTTAAAGGGTATCATTACCATCCACAAAAGGCGCAACAACTATTAACGGAAGCCGCTTACCCTAATGGTAAAGGCATGCCGGGCATTAAACTTGTGTCTATTCCATTATATGCCGATATGGCCAGCTTTGTGGCCAACCAATTAGAAGAAGTGGGCATTAAAGTGCAAGTAGAAATAATCCAGAAAAGCTCATTAATTGAACAAGCTTCAAAAGTGCAAGTACCATTTTTCCGGGCTAGCTGGATCGCCGATTATCCAGATGCTGAATCATTCTTAGCCGTTTTCTACAGTAAAAATCCCGCCCCACCGAATTATACAAGGTTCTCCAATCCTCAATTCGATGCATTATATGAGAAAGCATTGCAAGAAACGAACGATAGTCTTCGTTACGAAGAGTACAAAGCAATGGATCGCATTGTAATAGCGAATGCGCCCGTGGTACCTTTGTTTTACGATGAAGTGATTCACTTTCTACAACCCAATGTGAAAGGGATGGTGAACAATAGTTTGAACATTTTGGAATTGCGCACGGTGAAATTACTGCCTAAGTAAAAGCATATAATTTTGTTTTGTAAAAGATGGAGAATTTTTGTCATGAATGTTAAAGGAATGGTAAATAATCCTGTTGAAGGTATGTAGGTATAATTAATACCATGCCTTGAACGATGATGAGAATAACGCTGTAATATATACTGCGATGGAGTTTACAGGCAGCTGTTACAACATGATATGTGTAAATACCGTTATGCAATGATTGTTAACTTTTCCTGGCAACTTGAAACGATGGAATATTAACCTATCTTTACGGCTTCTTTCCAAAATATTAAGTAGATAAATGACAGCGATTTTGATCTTTTTGTGTGTGCATTGGTTCTTTTCTTTGTTCTTTCACACATTCTTTTTGCACAGGTATGCATCTCACCAGATGTATACAACCAGCAAATTCTGGGAGCGATTCTTTTATTTCTCCACTTGGTTCTTCCAAGGTTCTTCTTATTTGATTCCAAGAGCATACGGTGTAATGCACCGCATGCACCACGTATATAGCGATACCGAACACGATCCACACTCTCCACACTTCTTCAAAGATGTATGGTCGATGATGGTACGTACCCGCCAGATCTATAATGATCACGTAGAGGGTAAGGCTAAGGTAGATCCAGAATTTACCCAAGAACCTTTACCAATATGGGAAAAGATGGATAAATTCGGCGATAACAATATTACACGCTTAGTGTGGGTAGGTTTATATATTGCGTTCTACGCAGTATTTGCACCTTCTGCTTGGTGGTTCTTGTTGTTACCTATTCACTTCCTTATGGGACCAATCCAAGGTGCAGTAGTGAACTGGTGCGGACACAAGTACGGTTACCGTAACTTCGATAACGGCGACGAATCTAAAAACACTTCGCCTTGGGGTATTTTGTTGATGGGTGAATTGTTCCAAAACAACCACCACAAACATGGTAATCACCCGAACTTCGCTAAGAAATGGTTCGAAATTGATCCAACTTATCCGATCATGAAAGTAATGCACTGGGTAGGTATCATTAAGTTGAAACCTGTACCGGTTATTAGTAAGCACTAACCTTCATGTCAACATATGTGAACGGTCTCTA
This sequence comes from Chitinophaga skermanii, assembly GCF_003259335.1. Lineage (GTDB taxonomy): Bacteria > Bacteroidota > Bacteroidia > Chitinophagales > Chitinophagaceae > Chitinophaga > Chitinophaga skermanii. The sequence goes on along the minus strand of NZ_QLLL01000013.1, from coordinate 97,756 downwards.
TCCAATAGAGGCCGTTTTTTTATGCCTGGTATATACGTAGCTTGTGGCAGTTGAAGTAGATAAATTATACGGTTGGAATCGTGCCACCGTCGATAACAAAAGAAGTGCCCGTTAAGTAATTCGCTCGTGGTGAAACAAGGAACCCTACTAATTCTGCTACTTCACTAGGTTGAGCGGGGCGGCCCATGGGAATGCCTCCTAAAGCATTCATCACGCTTTGGGTAGCGGCTTCGATAGAAATGTGTGATCCCTCGGCAATGCGTTCCATCATTCTGCCCGCAGCTTCCGTCATAATCCATCCTGGCGATACGGTAAGTACGCGGATACCTTTGGGAGCTACCTCTTTGGATAAACCTTTACTGTAGTTGAGGAGGCCGGCTTTTGCGGCGGCGTAAGGTAGGGTAGCATCGTGTAGTGGTAGCTTGCTTTGGATGGAAGCAATATGAATGATAACCCCCGTTTTTTCAGCCAGCATAGCAGGTAGAAATGCACGGTCTAATCTTACGGGCGCCAGTAAGTTTAATTGTAGTGTACTTTCCCAGTCTTCATCAGATAATACAGCAAAGCCTCCAGCTGGTGTTTCGGAGCCGCCGAGGTTATTGATAAGGATATCTACTCGCTTGAATTGTTCCGTTACAGCTTGTTGTACTTTTAATGTACCGGCTGTAGTGCCGAGATCTGCGGCGATGAAATGTAGGCCTTGGGGAAGCGGGTCGCTGGGTGTGTTTCTCGCAATAGCAATAACGGTAGCGCCGGCTTGTAGTAACCTCGTTGCAATCGCTTTACCTGTTCCTTTTGTGCCACCGGTAACGAGTGCAATTTTTCCTTTTAATTCAGTTGGGTAATCGAAAACCTGTTCCATGTGTTGTAAATTTTCAACAAAGGTCTAGCAATCATACATCGTGGTCAAGTACGGGCTTACGATTACCATAGGGATAAATTTCTCCCATATTGGCTGTTTGGGTGTATAGGGCTACCTTTATAAGTATGTATGAAAGGAAAATTAAGCCGAATTTGAATTGTGGTTTAGACCTAATGGGGGAAGTGTTGTATGGCAAGTGGAAAATACGTTTGTTGTGGTTTATTCATGAGGGGTTCCAGCGCCCTAGTGAATTACAACGCAAAATTCCCGGTGCTTCGCGGCGTGTGCTGAACATGCAATTAAACGAATTGGAGCAACACGAGTTAGTGGTGAAGAAGATTTACCCTGTAGTGCCGCCTAAAGTAGAATATAGTTTAACGGCATTAGGAGAAAGCTTAATACCATTATTGTTTCAACTGGGTCAATGGGCCGATGAACATGATGATCAATTACGACGCGTAATTGCATCCACTTGGGAAGAACAACATCCCGTTACGCCGAAAACTTCGTGAAAAATTTCAAAATCCCTATCTTTCTTTCTAATTTAACGCCCTATACATAACGCCAAGATTAGAATAACATGACCCCATTAAAGCAAGCCTTCTATACCGGGATACGATTTATGCCAATTGCCCTGCTCAAATCTTTGAACCCGCACCGCATAATTTTACCTTACCAACACTTAGTAAACGACGAGCAAGTAGCGCATATTAAGCATCTTTACCCATTCAAGGGCACGAAAGCCTTTGCCAAGGATATCGATTACTTATTGAAGCACTTCAAGCCCTTGTCGGTAGAAGATATCTTGCAACACATAAATGCCGGTACCCCTTTACCACAAAATGGCTTTCTCCTAAGTTTCGATGATGGTTTACGCGAAGTGAAAACCCATATCGCTCCATTACTAGAACAAAAAGGTGTACCCGCTGCCTTCTTTATCAATACCGCGTTTCTTGATAATAAGGAGCTTTTTTACAACATGAAAGTGAGTTTGCTGATCGAAAGCATGGTGAAACAACAGGTAAGCCCGGCGCAATTGGAGCGGATGGCGGAAATTATGGGATTGCCGGGGCGTGTTAGCCGGGGAGAATTGCAGCAACGAATTAGGCAGATTACTTACAGTAATAAGCAATTGGCGGATGAGTTGGGAGAGGTGGCGGGATTGGATTTCCAAAGCTTCCTCCGCGAAAAACAACCGTTCCTCAACTCCGATGAAGTACAAACCCTCGTGGATAAAGGCTTCGCTATTGGAGGACATAGTATCGATCATCCTTACTACACCTCGCTTACCCTCGAACAACAAATACAGCAAACCCTTGGTAGCGTGAACCCGTTGGTGGAACGCTTCCAACTTCCATATAAAATATTCGCATTCCCCCATTACGACACGGGTGTTAGCAAAGCCTTCTTTGATGCCATGTTGCATGTACCCAACCCGCCGTTAGACTTAATCTTTGGCACCAGCAATCACAAACAAGATATTTCTCCCCGCATTCTACACCGCTTTAACTGTGAACGCCCGGCCATTGATATACAATCGGCTGTCAAAGGAATATTAGCTTATACCATCGGTAACACTTACCGGGGTAAGCAAATTGTTCATCGTTCCTAATTCCACCGCGGTAAATAGACTACCCGGCACAAGGCGAGGGGTAAAAAATGACTTGCCGCGAATGTACCGTGGAAGTGGTCGTTTCTTACTCTTATTATATTAATATATAATTAATTACAATCTGTAATATGAAGAATAATCGCATGTGTTATAAAAGTCAAATGATTGTATTTTATTTCATTATACATTTAAAATAAAAATACTTTATTAAATAAATTATATATGTAATTTGCGTCAATTCTACGCATTGTATCCATTCCAAGGTTATCTTTGCACAAGTTGAAACTGTGTGTGTAAGTTTATATTGTTATTGAAAGAAGCCCTTAAAGAATTAACCATCTTTTTAAAAAATTAACCATCTGTGAAGAACCATTTCTCAAGGGGGCAAAAGATACGTGTGGGTGTCTTAAGTATACTTTACATACTGCTCCAATTCACTATTGTCCGTGCCCAGGGCGATCAAACGAAAATCTCCATCTCCATGAACTCATGGGGTGGAACGATGGGCGCTTGGTTACATTTGCCGGACGACTACAACACCACATCAGAACGTTATCCTTTACTTATTTTCATTCATGGGATCGGGGAGCAAGGCACAAATTTAGACGTTGTCTTGAACCAAGGTTTGCCACGCGCCATCGCGAGAGGGGCGAAAATGAATTTTACGGTAAACGGTAAAACGTTCAAGTTTATTACTGTGTGCCCGCAAGCACCCAACGGTTGGTTTAACGAAAGCATGGTAGATGCTGTGTTGGAGGACATGAAAAAACGCTACCGGGTGGATGATGCGCGGATTTACCTAACGGGTATTAGTGCCGGTGGTTACGGGGTTTGGAACTACGTAGCTTCAGGTACTACCTACAGTGATAAAATCGCCGCCATTGTACCAGTGAGCGCCGCGGGTATTGATAATTCAAAACTCGGTGGACTCTGTAACTTGGCTACAAGTAATGTACCTGTATGGACGTTGATCGGCGATAAAGATCAATTCTACGACCTGGCAAATTCTTACATCGATCGTATTAATGCATGTAATCCAAAAACGAAGGCCATCAAGACTATTTATCCCGGCCTAGGACACAGTACCGAGGCATGGGATCGTGCTTATTCTGCCGATCATGCTTACCAAAACCCGAATATTTACGAATGGATGTTGCAATACTCCAAAGGTGGTGCAACCCCAGTAAACCAGCCCCCAGTGGCTAATGCAGGCTCGAATGTAACTATAACTCTACCCACTTCCTCTACAACACTCAATGGTAGCAATTCATCCGACAGCGATGGTGCTATCACTAAATACGAATGGACCCAAACCAGCGGTCCTAACACGGCGAAGCTAGCTACACCAACAACAGCCACTTCGGCTGTGTCTGGCTTGGTAGCCGGTACATACGTGTTCAAATTAACCGTAACCGATAACAACGGGGCCACTGCCTCGGCCAGTGTTACCATTACGGTGAATGCTGCCGCCAGCAACCCGCCACCTGTTGCAAACGCTGGTAATAATGTAACGGTTAATTTACCCAGCTCTACTGCTACTCTGAACGGGTCGAACTCCAGTAACGCCGCCAGCTACAGCTGGAAGCAAGTAAGCGGGCCAAATACGAGCACAATTGCTACACCTACCGCTGCTTCTACCACAGTTTCAAACCTCATTGCAGGCACATATATTTACGAATTAACAGTCACCAATACCGATAAAGTAGCGGCCACGGCGCGTGTTACAGTTACCGTAAACGCTGCCAGTAGTACAGATTGTGGATGTAATATTACCATTACCCCCGGCTCGGATGGTGGTGCATATATCGATGGCTCTAAACGCGATGTGAAACCTGGTGATGTGATTTGTATCAAAGCGGGTAAATATAAATATATCGAGTTCTTCAACTTCTCCGGTACACCGGAAGCTCCTTTAACGTTCATCAACTGTGGTGGACAAGTACAGGTGGGCGAAGGGAACTACTTCGGTATTAACATGAGCAATTCTAAATACTGGCGCTTTACAGGTACCGGTTCTGCCGATAAGTACGGTTTTAGTGTAAACACTACAGGCAAGTATTTAGCTAGCGGCTTCGCAGCAGGCAAAGGTTGCTCCGACTATGAAATCGATCATATCGAAATCCAGCATACCGAAGCAGGTGTGCTTTGCAAAGTAAACCCAGATTGTGACCCGATGAACCAACACCCTAACTTTAAAATTATGAATACCAAGTTCCACGACTTGTACATTCATGATGTTACAGGGGAAGGGATGTATATCGGGCATACTTCGCAAAACGGGGTATCACTTACTTGTAACGGGGCTACCGTAAATGCTTTGCCTCCGCGTTTATTCAATGTGCAGATTTATAACGTTATTACAAATAATACAGGATGGGATGGTATCCAGTTATCTGGTGCCCCGGAAAATGCCTATATATATAATAATAAAGTAAGCAACTACGGCCTCGAGAATAAAGGCAGTCAACAAGCCGGTATTATCTTCGGTGGCGAAAACGTAGGGGCTGTATATAATAATACCATTATTAAAGGTACAGGTAACGGTATCCAAATATTCGGTTCCGATTTAGTGAAGGTGTACAATAATATTGTTGTAGATGCCGGGTATGATGGTTCCGCAGTTCGCCAGGATGCGATCTTGATCGATGACCGTCCTACGAATGTGATCTATAAACCTTTACGTTTACAGGTGTTCAATAATACCATCGTTAGGCCGGGTAGGAAAGGGATCAACTTCATGAAAACCAAAGGCACCGTAGGTACAGGCAATATGTTGTATAACAACTTCATTGTGGCAGTAGGGGCCGACTTAAGTAGTGGCGACCGTGCCTACATGGATGTGTCGAACGGGATTGACTATACTGCCGGTAATAACCTCTTCTTGGCTGATATTAACGCCGCTAGGTTCGTGGACGTAGCAGGTAATAACTTCCATATTACGAACTTATCGCCGGCTTTGGATAAAGGTTACAATGCCAGCGCATATGGCATTACCAAAGATATTGATGGCGATAACCGCCCACAAGGCGCTGCTTTCGATATTGGTGCCGATGAATACAACAGTACAACACCGCCTACCAATAAGCCTCCGGTTGCGAATGCAGGCAGCAATGTAACCATTACTTTGCCTGTGAATACAGCTAATTTGGATGGTAGCGCTTCTACAGATGCCGACGGCAAAATTGTTACCTACACTTGGAAACAATTGAGTGGCCCAAGCACTTCTGCGATTGCTTCACCCAATGCCGCTAAAACAGCCGTGAACAACCTGGTAGCCGGTACTTACGTATACGAACTTAAAGTAACCGACGACGATAACGCCACAGCCACTGCGCAAGTAAGCGTAATCGTAAAACCTTCTACCAACAAACCTCCTGTAGCAAACGCAGGCAGTAATTTCGCAATTACATTGCCAACCACCACGGCTAACCTCGATGGTAGCGCTTCTACAGATCCAGATAATAATATCAATACTTACAGCTGGACCCAAGTAAGCGGCCCGAACCAAGCCAATATTGCTACGCCGAATGCTGTAAAAACAGCGATCGGTGGTTTGATCGCCGGTAACTATGTGTTCCAATTGAAAGTGACGGATAAAGAAGGTTTGTCGAGCACGGCACAAGTTACCCTTACTGTAAACGCGGCGCCCAACAGGGCTCCCATTGCAGATGCGGGTAACGATATCACCATCACGTTACCCGCTAATAGCACTACGCTGAATGGTAGCAAATCGTCTGATCCAGATGGTTCCATTGTGAAGTTTGAATGGAAATTAATTACCGGCCCAAGCACTGTTGCGTTCGACTCTCCGAATAGCGCAACAACTAACGTGAAAAACCTCTCCGCGGGCGCCTATATATTTGAATTGATCGTTACTGATAACCTCGGTGCTACCGCATCCGATAGGGTTACTGTAACTGTGCAGTCTGCCCCGAACAAGGCTCCTGTTGCAAAAGCCGGCAACGATATTACCATTACTTTACCTACCAACAGTGTTACGCTGGACGGTTCCCAGTCGACCGACGAAGACGGTTCCATCGTTAGCTATAGCTGGCTACAAGTAAGTGGCACCAAAGTAAGTATTACCAACCCCCAAGCTTCAAAAGCTACAGTAAGTGGTTTAGCTGCCGGGGTATACGAATTCGAATTAACGGTGAAAGATAATGGTGGTGCAACCTCAACAGATCGTGTATTAGTTACCGTGTTAGCGGCAAATAAACCACCGGTGGCTGTAGCTGGTGCTGATGTAACTATCACTTTACCCACCAATTCAGTAACCGTGAATGGGAACGCTTCTTCGGATGAAGATGGTACTATTACCAAGTACGCATGGACTAAAATCTCCGGCGGAAATGCAACCATTGCCTCACCGAATGCTGCACAAACCACCATTAGCGGTCTTGCCGAAGGAAAATATGAATTCGAATTAACAGTAACAGATAATAATGGTGCTACAGCGAAAGATCGCATTATCATCACCGTACAACCAGCGCCTAACAAAGCGCCGGTAGCCAATGCAGGTGCCGACTTCTCAGTACAATTGCCCGGCCCGCCGTTTACCCTCGATGGTAAAAATTCGTACGATCCAGATGGTAATATCGTAAGCTATAGCTGGAAGCTCATTGCAGGAGAAGGAGCCACAATTTTGTCGCCGAACATGGCTTCAACAGGTGTACTTATCCTCCGGGAAGGCGACTATTCATTCGAGTTAACAGTTACCGATAACAAAGGCGCCATTAGCAAAGACGTGGTAACCGTAAAAGCAGTAAGCATATTAAACGTGCTTGAAGTGTTACTGTACCCGAACCCGGCTACATCGCGCATTCGGTTAGATATTAAAAAGAATGAAATCAAAAGCGGCATGGTATACATCATGAACAGCTCTGGTAGCATGGTGAAACAATACAATATTGGCAACATCACCAACAGCTATAACCTCGACATTGATGTGAGCAACTTTGCAGCAGGTATTTACTACATAAAATTAGTAGGAGCGAACGGGGTGAACTACACAACGAACTTCGTGAAAGTAAACTAAACGCTTGTTCCATTAACTAGTATTGCAAACGCGGCGAACTCCTTTTGGGTTCGCCGCGTTTTTTATTTACTTTGCGGCTGGTTATGAAAAAATTGATGTATTTAAACCGTCGGCAATTAATCATCATCGGCATGATTGCCTTTGCGGGTTGCTATTTATTAATGCTTTTGCAACACAATCTAACGAACAACCCGGCGCCTTTCGATGTTGGCGGTATGGCGCTTGTGGCACTGAGCGGGGCATTGTTTATTACGGCGGCTGTGTTTTTAAGGGGGTACTTATTGTACCGCCGTCAAACCCAAATATTCGCGCAGCCCGGGGTACCGGAATTCTTGGAGAAATACCATTTCACAACAGCCAAGATGGGCGGCAATAGCCTTACCATGTTGGCGCAAGAAGTATGGGCAGGCGAGCTGAACGGGTTTCCAATTCATCTGTTCAGTAACCCGGCACGTCCTAAACACTTGGTAGCCTTTATTGGATTAGAGATTCCTGCAGAAGAAAAACAAAAGTTCGCCCGTATGCTGCCATTGTTCGAAGGTTCCGATGTACTGATCGGCCCAGCAGGTGCGTTCAAAACAGTGCAAGTGTCGACCGAAATAGAAGAAACACTTACCTTGGTGATAGAAGTACTTAAGGAGCAAGGCTATCTTCCCAAGAAAACAACACACGAACATCATCATTAAGCATAGTAAAAGGAAGGTTGATCGCCTTCCTTTTTTATTAGGTTGAACTTTTGAACAAAGAGAAATAGGACTTTTAAACAACATGAATCAACCAAACGAGTAGGAACTTTGTACTGGTTCGGATATCGAATACACACAATACCTACACATGGAAAATTCATCAAACCAAGCACAAGTGCTTGTAACCGGTGGTTCCGGTTTTATTGCTTCCTATTGCATTATTGCCTTATTGAAAGCCGGTTTTAAAGTAAAGGCCAGCGTACGTTCGTTAAAAAGAACGGAAGAAGTGAAAGCGATGTTACGCCAAGGGGGTGTCAACTCTTTCGAGTCGCTGAGCTTTGTAGAAGCCGATTTACAAGATGCTGCCAGTTGGCATAATGCCGTAAAAGATTGTACCTACGTTATTCATACGGCATCCCCTACACCCAATACTGCCGCTAAAACACTCGACGACTTCGTAGTTCCTGCCAGGAACGGGGTATTATATGTGTTAGAAGCTGCTCAAAAAGCTGGCGTAAAAAGGGTGGTGCTTACCTCTGCATTTGGGGCGGTAGTCATGGGAACGAATAAAACGGCCCCTTATACGGAAGAAGATTGGACTGTGTTGAACAATACAGTTCCGCCTTATCAACAATCTAAATCCATTTCAGAACGAGCGGCATGGGAGTTTGTACGTAGCCATGGGAATAGAATGGAACTTGCTGTTGTAAACCCAGCTGGTGTATTGGGCCCCGTGCTGTCGAACGATTATTCTCATTCCATCCAGCCTATTTTTCAAATGTTGAGCGGGGTAATGAAAGCCTGTCCTAAGCTATCGTTTGGTTATGTAGATGTACGTGATGTGGCCGATTTACATGTAAAAGCAATGGTATCACCCGCAGCGAATGGGCAACGCTTCTTGGCAGTAGCAGGAAAATCGATGTCGATGGTGGATATAGCGAATATATTACGTCGTAACTTAGGAGAGAAGGCGGCTAAGGTGCCTACGAAGGTAGTACCCAATTGGTTTATACGTGTTGGTGCATTGTTTAATAAACAATTTGCCTTGGTGGCACCCTTGGTAGGCATTGTTAAATCGGCTAGTAACGATAAGGCTAAGCGTTTATTGGGATGGCAACCACGCTCTAACGAAGAAGCTGTATTAGCCACTGCTAATAGTTTACTTGATTTGGGGCTTGTAAAGTGATTAAATCCGTTTATTATGAAGTTTACCGACATAAAATCTTGTTATATAGGTCCCACAATATCGCCGGAGCAATTCGTGCAAGAACACATGTTCCTGTTTTTGGCGAAAGGCAGTATAGATGGGTACGATGGGAATAAGCATTATGTATTACATCCCGGTGAAGCCTGTGTTGTTCGAAAAAATCATTTAGCCCGTTATCATAAGAACAAGGAAAACAATGCATTCGAGAAGGTGGTCATTATTTTTGATGAAGTCTTTTTGAAGGCGTTTCAAGCGAGGCATGCCTTTTCTTTACAAACTTATTTTGGGAAGGAAGCCTTTATAAAGTTCCCCCCTGCAGAGTTGATCCATAATTTCATACACTCATTAACACCTTACTTTACAGAAGAAGGAAAATTGCACCAATCGTTTGCGGATATTAAGCGGGAGGAGTTGTTGTTGATTTTGTTACAACTTAACCCTGCCTTAGCAGGTGTATTCTTCGATTTCGGGGTGCCAGGGAAGATTGATTTAGAGGCTTTTATGCAGAAAAACTACAAGTTTAATGTGAGCATAGAGCGCTTCGCTTATTTGTCGGGTAGAAGTTTGTCGGCCTTTAAACGCGACTTCAAAGAGATTTTCCAACAAACCCCTAGCCGCTGGCTAACCGGGCGCAGGTTGGATGAAGCTAAGTTTTTGATAGAGAAGGATTTAAAACGGCCAAGTGATATTTACGTGGAATTGGGGTTTGAAGACTTATCCCATTTCTCGTTCGCCTTTAAGAAGCAGTTTGGATATGCTCCAACAGCGCTATTGCTAAAAAGTAAATGATTTGATAACCAATAATTTAGAATAGATAGTCGACTATTCTTCTTTTAAGTTCATATCAATTCTGCTGGTTTCACCTACTACAATCAGCTTAAAATCTATCATTGATAAGTGTATTCTCTTTACTCATCTTTCAAACTCTTCTCTACATCCTCTCAAAACCAATTTTGCTCAGCCCATTCGTCCAACGAACTACAAATGCTTACTCAACCTGTATAGATTATGCTCCTAAATAAGCGTCTATTTCTTATTCAATAGCTTATAAATCAATAAAATAGTAGCAGGTATCTCCAATATTGATAGTTTGTTTGATTTTTATATGTGCTTGGTTATGAATTGTTTATGATAATTAATTGAACCATTGTTGTATTATGATATTGAAATTCAATGTAATGCAGATATTCATTATGCACGACAAGCTTTTAAATGGTAGAAAGTAAGGTTTTCATAAGGTAAAAGCCGATAACATATCGATCTTATATCGACTGATTATCGATGTAAATACGATGTAATTACATGGATTTACTTGGACATTACATGGAAAACACATGAAAATTACATGGAAATTACATGGAAGCTACTTGGAAGTCACTTTGAAGTTACTTAGGAATTACACGACCCGCACGGTCAAATACCTATTAACCATTGGGTAGTTTCTAAGTATAGCACGGATTAATCCAAGGGGATAGTGAGACCTTAGAAAGGTAATAGTTGGAATCATTCGGAGTGTTTGTGAGAAATGGCAGTGTAGGGTTGATTGCGACAATAAGGCGAATGGTAAGTAAGATAACATGCATTCAAGCAATAGCATATCACTTTCTCTTGCCTTTCTTCAAACTAAAAACAAATTAAAAAGGCGACCCAGTTAGGAGCCGCCTTTTATGTGTTATTTAGACTTAGGATGATCCATCCCGTACTTTTTCAACGATTTCTGTGCTAGCAATAAGCTAACCAACACCAATACCGCTCCCAAGGCAAATGGTGCGCCTGGGAAATAAATCGGGCTTGTTGGACTGGTGCAATAGGTAAATAACCCCGTCATAATAAGTGGCCCGAAGATAGAGGTAATACTCATAAGGGCTGTTAGAGATCCTTGCAGTTCGCCTTGTTCGTTTGGAGGAACCTGGTTACTCATAATACCTTGAATAGCAGGGCCGGCAATACCACCGAGTGCAAAAATGGGCATAAAGGCGTACATCATCCAGCCTTGTGAAGCGAAGGCGAAAAGGGTAAACCCAATTATGTAGAACATCATACCGATGTTCACCGACTTCGTTTGGCCGAATTTCGGGATCAGTATCCTAATCAATCCACCCTGTACTAACGCAATCATCAACCCAACAAAGCTGAGTGAATACCCCGTATAGTTTTTATCCCAATTATATTTCTCCATCGTAATGAAGGTCCACGTACTTTGGGTAGCATGCCCGGAAATGTAAATAAGTACAATGGAAACCACCATGCCGCTTAGTGCAGGGTATTTCTTTAACTGCGTAAGGGCGCCGAATGGGTTGGCGCGTTTTATATCGAATGGTCGACGGTTCTCGGGGAGTAACGATTCCGGTAAGATGAAAAAACCGTACAACGTATTCACCAAGCTAAAAACAGCCGCTACAATAAACGGTAAGTGCAAACTATGCTGCCCTAAAATACCGCCAATAGCTGGACCTATAATAAACCCTAAGCCAAATGCTGCGCCCACCAAACCAAAGTTTTGTGCACGTTTTTCAGGTGTACTTATATCGGCAATGTAGGCAACCGCTGTTGTAAAGCTGGCGCCAAAAATTCCTGCAATTACGCGGCCTACAAATAACCAAGCCAGCGTAGGGGCAAAGGCTAGGAATAAATAATCAATGCCTAAACCCAATAAAGATGCTAATAAAATAGGTCGGCGACCGTAACGATCGCTCAATCCGCCCGCTATAGGGGCAAATAAGAATTGCATACTGGCATAAGCGAATGTTAGCCAACCACTGTAGGTGGAGGCATGACTAAGATTCTCGCCGGTTAAATTTTTAATTAAGTCAGGAACAATGGGAATAATAATACCGATGCCTATTGCATCAATTAGAATCGTGATGAAAATGAAGCCTAGTGCAGCATTTCGTTTAACGGCCATAAAATTTGAAAAGTTGAGCGCCAAAATTACAGCATTTATTGAACGGTATATGAACAAAAAATGAATTATAAATTAATTCATGGGTTCGTAAGGATAAAATTGTACCATTGCATACCAATTTTTGCGCTAACTGCGTTATTATCAATAGTATACCATATCCGGGAAGACCATAATAACACAAAAGTGTTGTTTTTAAACCAATGTTGATAGCGATATTTACTATCTTTATAGCTTCCTTGTAGCTAAAAGCGAAGGACCTGCGCTTCTCCTTTGTATTTATGTTCAACCTGGTAGCTATTACTCATAGCAAATAATAACTGTAAGCAAAGTTTTAGAGTATTGTCCCATTTGGGCCCAATTTGATGCTGATCGTTTAATAAAACCAATTTAGAACCGGATCATGTACTGCGTTTCGACGAGATTTATTCACCTGTTAGGTATTGTGTATTTTATAATTGGCTGTCAAATAGCCACTGCGTACGGGCAGAAACCTGTTCCAAAAGAAGTGCAAACGCATATAGATGCTGTAGAAACAAATTTGGCAGTTTTCTTTCCTAAAACCGATTCCATAACAGGATACGCTAGCCTAGCGGAAAGAATGGCATATTATAATGTAAATGCTTTGTCTATCGCCGTTATCAATAATGGTAAGTTGGAATGGGCAAAAGCATACGGCTTCGCGAACGCGGAAGATAGGATAGAAGCTACGCCTACTACCATGTTCCAAGCAGCGTCTATTAGTAAATCTGTAAACGCTTTGTGCGTAATGAAGTTGGTAGATGAAAAGAAATTATCACTCACGGAAGACGTACGCAAGTATTTAAGCGGTTGGCGATTACCTATTTCCGATACTGCGCGCGGATATGAAGTGAACTTGGCTAATTTGTTGAGTCATACTGCCGGTCTTAGCGTACATGGTTTTGAAGGATACGAAGTGGGTAAGCCAATGCCAACAAGTACCGTAGCGATTTTAAATGGTAAGCCGCCAACGAATAGCCCGGCTGTGCAATTTGTAACAAAGCCGAATGTTGGCTTTAAATATTCTGGCGGTGGCATTTTAGTTGTACAAGAAATTCTAGAAGAACAATTTAACTTACCGTACACAACTATTTTAGATAAAAAAGTGTTGATTCCGTTACAAATGAAACATAGCACTTTTACGCAACCGTTACCGGTTGAATGTAGAGATAAAGCAGCTGTGGGATACCGCGTAACAGGAAAGCCTTTAACTGGCAAATGGCATATCTATCCGGAACAAGCTGCGGCTGGTTTATGGACTACGCCCAGCGATTTAGCAAATTTCATCATCGCGATTCAAAAATCTTACAACAAAAAGAAAGGATTCATTAAGCAACAAACAGCACACACCATGGTCACCCCTTATTTAGCAGGTACAAAAGTAGGGCTAGGCGTTTTCGAAAGCGCTTGGGGGGATACACCATTCTTCAATCATGGTGGCGCAAACGAAGGTTTTAGGTCATTTTACTGCGGAAGCCTCACCACGGGTAAAGGCATTGTAATTATGATTAATTCTGATAACGATAGGATTTTTAAGGAGATCGTTTATACTGTGGCCAAGGACTACAATTGGAAGAACGAGAAAACTATTCAGCCTAACAAATAAATTTCACCGTGAAAACATTAGCAACTTTGGAGCCAGGGGCGACGCTTTCTTACTTTATTACCATGAAGACAAATGAACTTGCCAGCAAACTTGCCATGTTAAGAAAGAAAGACGGCTGGCGACTATTCCGTAAAGTGCGGTATAGAATTTTCGGATCAATAGCGCATCATTACAAACTCAACAGAACTTTAAGAGAAAAGGATATTCGTGCCTTTGAAGAGGCGCATTACATTGAATTGCCCACGGAATACCGCAACTTCTTATCGAAGATGGGTAACGGTGGTGCAGGACCCGGCTATGGTATTTTCCCCATCGAAAAATGGAACCTCGACTTAGCCACCTATAATGGCTTCTTAGCCAAACCATTTCCCCATAAGAAAGCATGGAATATGGAACAGGCTTTCGATTTAGAAGATGAAAACTTCTTTGAATCGGCCGCTTACCAACATTGGGAAACATCGTATTACGACGACGAGCAATTGACCGGCTCGATGCGTATTTGTCATAATGGCTATGGTGTATATACTTTGTTAGTCGTATCGGGTGTAGAAGCAGGAAATGTGTGGATTGATGACCGTGCGGGTGAAAACGGGATTTATCCATTGCAAACCCCGTCGGAAGAGCGTGTAGGATTTAATAGTTGGTACAGTAAGTGGTTGAACGAGAGTTTGGATTCTCTCGAGCAGTTCAAATAAATGTAATAAAGAGTAGCACTGATTTAAGCATAATATAATTTCTCCGCTTCTGCAGAAGACCTTCCAGCACGGTCGAACAGTAGCGTGAGGTTCGTTTTCACATGAGAATTGGCGATTTCCATATCCCAATTAGGGTCCACCCCGGGAATATGGGTGTGTAAAGCCTTCAGAAATTTAAACCATCCACCGGTAGATTCCGTAATCGACATACACTTTCCATTTTTAAAAAAGAGGTCGAGGCTGATTTCATCATCCTGTAAGCGATCGTTTTTACAACCGAAGAGCGCCGCAATATCGGCCCATTTATGGCTGCCGTCACCTTTAATGGTGAAGCCTTTTTCGGTATAGCTGAAAACGCCGTCTTCTTGGAGTAGTTGATTAAATTCGAGCATACAAATAGTTTTTTCGAGGGATTGGGTTCCCGCGTTCAACAAATGACAATTCACACCATTTGGGTGCGCTTACAAGAAAAAGACGACTGGGTTTTAAAAAGGTTGCACCAGCTGCCAAAAAATTCTGGCATCTTTTATGAATATATTTTGTTAAGTATGGATGATTGAAGGGTTAGGTTAATGTGTAGATATCTATTATTCACCCTAAAAACTTGGATATATGTTACGTTGGACAGTCATTTTCCTCATTATCGCTATTATAGCGGCTATTTTTGGTTTCGGTGGTATCGCGGCAGGTGCGGCATCTATTGCTAAAATCCTGTTTTTCATCTTCGTAGTTTTATTCGTGATTTCCCTGTTGGGATCATTGCTGCGGAAGTAGTGGGATCGCGAAACCCTTACCAGTAAATAGTTTACTGGATATATCGTTACACCTCGAAATTGTATTATTCCGTTAATTAAAGCTGTACAGCCTATCGCACCTGTTTTTCATGGTGTTGAAGGCATAGGAGTTTGGTGACGGAAGATGAAGCGTATTGGTAAATCCCGTCTCTACTTGTAGGGGCGGGATTTTTATGTGGGCGGTTTTAGAATGGTGCTGTTTCTTAAGAGGTTGCACGCATAGCACGACCAGCAGGGCGAAGTATTTAATATATCTATTCAATGGCGGTAGAATGTGGTATAAAAATACTTTATGGTGAAGTGGAAGTCAAGCATAAAAGTGTGGAACGTAGAAAATCAGGGTTGAAACGTAGGAAGAATTGCACATAAAAAAAGAGGCTATACCATTTGTATAGCCTCTTCCCATTCACAAAAAACAATCTTCCTCTTAAACCATGCGGGTGTCATAGGAAATAATGCGTTGTTATTCGAAGATTTCTTCGAACCGGATATCGAAGTCTTCTAGTTCTCGAAGTACCGGTAAATATATTTCAGGCATCACGGGTACGTGCAAACCTGTTAATTCAATCTTTTTGTCTTGTAAAAGCATTTTGGCCAAAATTCCTAGCGGTAAGCCTACTGTTTTCGCCATGGCTGTGCGGAGGTTGTCTTCACCTTGAACAATCATATAACTATGCATCTTGGTGGCCATGTTGCGACGTTCGAACTCGATTTCATGGAGCATCACGATCATATCTTTATCGTGTGGTTCCATTTTTAACTTGCTCTCTAACACTTGCTGCAAAACACTTGCATTCGTTTGTTCTCCTAAGTTAACGAATTCTTCGCTTAATATACCCAAATATTTTATTTGGCGGATGAGTTTCGACTTACTGCTAACGCCTAAATGAGCCGAAAGGCTTTCTTCAGGGGCGACAGATTTGTCGAGCGTTAGGTGCTGGGTAGTCCAATCGAACCAGGTCATGTTATCGGTATTCACCTTCGTGGTATCCTCGGTAAGGCCCAGTTTCACGAGAGCATTCCAGCCTTCGCAGAAATCTGGGAAGCGGAGGGTAGCGCGCATGAAGGTGGGGATTTCGCCGAGGTTGTATACGTCGATATAGCCGAGTGAGTCGCGGTTGGGGTAATAGGCTAACTTGCCTAAACCGGGGATTTGCACTGTTTTATTTTGATCGAAGAGCTGTTGGTAGCCTACTTCTTTGATTTTTCCTTTTTCGCGGTAGATAGCGCCAGAATTGCCGGCGAGTACTACGTTGCGGGCATTCCACGAGATTTTGTACTGCCATGGGTTATCGTTGCTTTCGGGCGAGATAAGTCCACCACAGTAGGATTTGAAGGAGTAGATTTGCCCGCCTTTTTTCTCGATGGAGTGGATGAGCTTCATGGCCGACATGTGATCGATACCTGGGTCGAGGCCCATTTCGTACATGAATAGGACCCCTGCTTTTTGGATATCCTTGGCCAACTTGCGTGTTTCCGCATCGATATAAGAGGCTGTTAAGAGGTTTTTCTTGAACTGGATGCAATCCTTCGCTACAATGATATGTAAACCCGGGGGGAGGAGCGAAATAACGATATCGGCCTCCTGGATGAGTTTTTGCCTTTCTGTTTGATCCTTGATATCGAAAGCAGCAGGCGTAGCGTAGTAAGATTTACCGATTTTGGATTTAATCAATAAAAGATCACTGTCCGCCACAGTAACATGCCATTTTTGCCTGGGGGCATTTGCAAGTAAATAGTCTATCAAGCATGTTGCAGATTTTCCTGCACCAAACAGTAGAACATTCTTCATATATAGTAATAGAAAGTGGTTAATTATATTGGAACTAACAAATGGTGGTTATGAATGTTCGAAATTATTAAAAATCGTTTCCGTTCACTACCAATTTTTCATCCCGTTTTTTCGATTGATTATCACATGGTTAGAGGCAAATGTCTTGCCAAGATTATAAACACGCAATATAAAAATTTGTTTAAATATTGTATATTAACTAGAGATAATACGAAATTAACATAATTAAATAATTGAATTGACCGCAATATCATAAAATAAACGGATTTGACCGCGGTATTTTTTATTCACATTTTGCCCCAAAAGCGCCTAAATACGGCCTAGAATGGCTATATTTGCTTTTCTTTTTCTTAAATAGAAAAACTTGTAAATCAATTAACTAATGATAGAAAATACGGACAATCAGCAGGAAGGCAAAATTGTACAGATTAATATCGAAGAGCAAATGAAAACGGCCTATATCGACTATTCCATGTCGGTGATCGTTGGTCGTGCTTTGCCGGATGTTAGAGATGGCTTTAAACCTGTACACCGTCGCGTGTTGTTCGGTATGTCCGAACTGGGCAATACCCATAACAAACCCCATAAAAAATCGGCACGTATCGTAGGTGAGGTATTGGGTAAGTATCACCCGCATGGTGACTCTGCCGTATATTTTACAATGGTACGTATGGCACAGCCGTGGTCGATGCGTTATCCTTTGATCGATGGCCAAGGTAACTTTGGTTCGATTGATGGTGACATGCCGGCTGCGATGCGTTATACCGAGGTGCGTATGAAGAAAATCGCCGAAGCGATGTTGGAAGACCTCGAAAAAGATACGGTTGATTTCTCGCTCAACTTCGATGATACCCTCGAAGAACCGGTAGTATTACCAACGCGTATTCCGAACCTAATCATCAATGGTGGTTCTGGTATCGCGGTAGGTATGGCTACGAACATTATGCCGCATAACATGACGGAAGTGATGGATGCATGTATGGCATTTGTTGACAATAAAGACATTACCGTAGAAGAAATTATCAAGCACATTAAAGCGCCTGATTTCCCAACCGGTGGTATTATTTATGGTTTTGAAGGCGTGAAACAAGGCTTCGAAACGGGTCATGGTAGAGTGGTTGTTCGTGGTAAAATCACTACAGAAACAGATAAAAAAGGCAAAGAGAAATTAGTTATTTACGAATTGCCTTACCAAATCAATAAAGCGGTTCTTCACCAGAAAATCGCGCAATTGGTAAATGATAAAGTGATCGAAGGTATCTCTGATGTAAGAGATGAATCGGATCGTGAAGGTATTCGCTTGGTAATCGATTTAAAACGCGATGCTATTCCAAACGTTATCATCAACCAATTATATAAATACTCCGAATTACAAACATCCTATGGTATCAACAACGTAGCCCTTGTAAAAGGTCGCCCACGTATCTTGAATATCAAGGAAATGATCAGCGAATTCATCGACTTCCGTCATGAAGTAGTTACACGTAGAACACAATACGAATTACGTGAAGCAGAGAAGAAAGCGCACATCTTGCAAGGTTACTTAATTGCACTCGATCACCTCGATGAAGTAATTGCCCTTATTCGTAAATCAGCTACGCCTGACGAAGCGAAAGAAGGTTTGATCAGTAATTTCGGCCTATCTGAGATTCAAGCGAAAGCCATCCTCGAATTACGTTTACAACGTTTAACAGGTATGGAACGCGATAAAATCCGCGAAGAATACGATGAAATCATGAAGCTCATCAAATACTTACAAGATGTATTAAATGATGAAGGTCTTCGTTTCAAAATCATCAAAGACGAATTCGAAGATATCAAGAAACGTTTCGGTGACGAACGTAAAACAGAGATTCAATACCTCGCTAGCGAAATGCGTATGGAAGATATCATCGCGGAAGAAGATGTGGTAATTACCATTTCTCACCTCGGTTATATCAAACGTACTTCTGCATACGATTACCGTCAACAAAAACGCGGTGGCCGCGGTGCGATCGGTGGTAAAACAAGGGAAGAAGATTATATCGAACATTTGTTCGTAGCTTCTACGCACCACACGATGCTGTTCTTTACAGAAAAAGGACGTTGCTACTGGTTGAAAGTATACGAAATCCCAGACGGCGAAAAATCTGGTAAAGGCCGCGCTATTCAAAACCTCATCAACCTCCCGGCTGATGATAAAATCCGCGCGATCATCGATATTAAAGACCTCGGCGATAAAGATTATATTAACGCTCACTATATCGTGCTTTGTACGAAAAATGGTATCATCAAGAAAACATTGTTGGAAGAGTTCTCTCGCCCTCGTCAGAACGGCGTAAACGCTATTACCATCAACGAAGGTGACCAATTATTGGAAGCGAAATTAACGAACGGTAACAGCGAAATTATGATGGCTATCCGTAGCGGTCGAGCAATCAGGTTCCCTGAAAATACAGTACGTGATACTGGTCGCGGTGCAATTGGTGTACGTGGTATTGAAGTGGATAACGAGAGCGATGAAGTAGTTGGTATGATTTGTGTAGATAAAGAGGACACTTCAAGAACCGTGATGGTGGTTTCCGAAAAAGGATATGGTAAACGTACAAGTGTTGACGAATACCGTATCACAAACCGTGGTGGTAAAGGTGTTAAAACCATTAACATTACAGAGAAAACAGGTAGTTTGATAGGCATTATGGACGTAACAGAAGAGAATGACTTGATGATTACTTGTAAATCGGGCATCACAATCCGCATGGCTGTAAAAGACATCCGTGAAGCGGGACGTGCAACGCAAGGGGTTCGTTTGATTCGTTTAGATGAAGCAGATGAAATTGCAGCAGTAGCACGCCTCGATAGGGAAGAAGAAGAAGAAATGGTGTTGGAAGAGGGTGATGTGTTGTTAACGGAAGGTGCAGAAGGTACTGAAAGTAGCGACAGCAACCCTGGAGAAAACGAGTCGGCAACCGGTGAGGAAGCTGAAGCTCCTGTAAACGAGTAATTTTATATTTAAATAACTGAAAGAATGGAGATGCCACAACATCTCCATTGCTTTTATGACAAGTTTCATTAATTTAACTGCTAACTAAAACAAAAATCTGGCTAACATGAAAAAATTAATGGTATCTCTTCTCCTTTGCGGTGCTACGATGAGTGTATTCGCACAACGTGCAAAGGTGAACAGTGCTGAAGATTACTACAACAGTAAGAACTACGACAAAGCGAACGCCGACATTGATGTTGCCCTTCAAAACGAAAAAACAAAGAACGATGCGAAAGCATGGTACTTGAAAGGTAAAATCATGGAAGCAATTGCCTTGAAAGATAAAAGTGCTGCCGTTTCTATGGAGTCGTTCGATGCTTTCAAAAAGTCGTTAGAAATCAATCCTAAAAGCAACGAAGCGGTATTAGATCTTTACAACCGTATGTTCAACTTATATGCTACTGTAGCTAACCACGCTTACGGTTTCTTGAACGATCAAAAATGGGATTCAGCTTCTAACAACTTCAATAGAGCATTTGAAATTGTTGAGTTCACTAACAGCAAAAATTTAAGTGGTACAATCGCTGAAGATACTGCTATGGTATTCTACGCAGGTTACGTAGCTAACCAAGCTGGTCAATCTGATGTAGCTTTCAAAAGATTGAGCAGAGCTGCTGAATTACAATACAAAGGCGAACCTGCATTATATGTAGTATTGGGCCAATTGTATGAAGATAAAAAAGACGAAGCCGGTTGGTTGAAAACAATCGAGCAAGGTAAGAAGTTGTTCCCTAACGACAAACGTTTTGGCGATATGGAATTGAACTACTACCGTAAAACAAACAAAACAGGTGAGTTAGTAACGATCATGGAGAAGAAATTGGCGGACAACCCGAACGATTTCCAAACATTATCTGACTATGCCATCCAATTAGATAACATCGCTAACCCTCGCGACGATAAAGGTGAAGACCAAGCTCGTCCTGCTAACGCAGAAGAATTGATGGGTAAAGCAGAAGCTGCTTACAAAAAAGCGTTGGACATCAAACCTACAGACCCAACCATGAACTTCCAATTGGGCGCTGTTTACTTCAACCGCGCAGCAGCTGCTTCACGCGAATTGAACGCTATGGATAGCAAAACGCAAAACTCTCAAAAAGGTAAAGACCTCAACACCAAAGTACTTTCTTTGATGGATGTTGCATTACCTTACTTCGAGAAAGCGGATGCTTCTTATGCTGCAATGGGTAGCGAAATCCAACCAAGCGATAAATCTACTTACGAAAACTGTTTGATCGCTTTATCTCGTATTTACGCGATTAAAAACCAACAAGCGAAAGTAGACGAGGTGAAGAAAAAATTAGAAGTTTTAAGAGGCTAATACTTCTTGAATCTACGATATAAAAAAGGGTGGCTCAATACCGTTGAGCCACCCTTTTTATTTTCCTGGCTAGTGGGAATCATTTACTTTCGTAGTGATCTCATCATATATTACCCATGAAGCAGAAAATCACAAACACCACCGATATTTATAAAGGCATTTTTGATATCGTACGCTGCGTACCCAAAGGGCGTGTTACCACCTATGGTGCCGTTGCTAAAGCAATGGGCCTTAAATCGGGTGCACGCATGGTAGGGCGAGCGATGGGGTTCGTTAACGGCGAAAAACCAGCCGTGCCAGTACAACGTGTAGTAAATAGTAGTGGTCATTTAAGTGGCGACAATGGTACCCGTGAAAAAAAACTCGCCGCGGAAGGTATCCAAGTGAAGAACGGGAAGATCGTCGATTTTAAGAAGCTATTTTGGGACCCCGTGACAGAAATAGAACTTTAACAGGTAATTATTTAGGAGCGCGGGAAGCTACTGAACAATAAAAGCTATTAATGCTTAATAAGCATAAAAAAAGACGGGTTGAGGCCCGTCTTTTTTTATGATACGCCTACGCGGTATTGCGGATCTAATTGCGGCAAATACTCCGGGTGCTTTTTTACATAACCCGCTACAAACGGGCAATACACCATCACGAGTTTCTTTTGCTCCGCAGCAAAGGCAAATGCAGCTTTTGCTAAGGCTGAGGCAATGCCTTGACCTTCTAGCTTACCGGGTACTACCGTATGCATAAAAGCAATATTGCGTTGCTTATAATAACGGTATACCAATACGGCTTTTTCACCGGCGTAATCAACCTCGAACTGGAGGTTCGTTTCGTTGTTCACGACTTGAAAAGGCGTTTCCATAATTAATCGTTTTTAACGCTGGGGTCAACGATTCTTTCCCAATCGGGATGGCGCTTAATATATGCCGCTACCAATGGGCAAAGTGGTACCAACGTGTGGTGATGTTCTTCTAAATAAGCCAATGTTTTCTCAATCAGGGCAGTGGCCACACCTTTACCTTCCAGCTCTGGGGGCGCTTCTGTATGAATGAGGTAGGTTTTGGTACCTTTTTCTTTGTACACGATAAAGGCCGTGTACCCGTCGACCGTCAATTCAAATTGTTCTTTTGCCTCGTTCTTCACCAAGGGAAGTGATACATATTCGTCTTTCATAATAATCGTATTTAATAGCGTTTACAAGTTAAGGGCTTTGTAGAAAAAACAGTGCGAAAGGGACTTTTGTTCTTCATATTCACCACTGAAAGCAGTAAAACGGCAACATATTTGAACAACATAGTGTTGTAATTTACAATAACGTTATCACTTATAATCCATGGAAAATACATCCACCTTGAAACAACCCTTTTATGTAAAACTGGCGGCCATACTTTTCGTATTAATCGCGCTTGTTTTCATTATTTACATGGGCCAAGAAATCTTTGTGCCTTTTGCTTTTTCATTTTTAATTGCCGTGTTATTACGGCCAATAGAGAAGAAGCTAACGGGCTGGGGATTACACCGCGTACTGGCCATTTTTATTACGATTATTTTAGCAGCATTCGTGCTTTTTGGGGTACTCACGTTTTTATCGTACCAGTTTATGTCGTTCTTCGACGATTGGCCGAAGATTGAACGTAACTTATTGCTATTTGGTAAGGAAATACAAGATTGGCTACGTAAAACATTCGACGTAAGTGTAGCACAACAGCAACAAGTTCTTGAGCGAGCCCGCTCCAATTCGATGGAGCAACTGGGAGCTGCTACGAAAGGTACTTTAGGCGCGCTAGGTGGGTCGCTGGCAATGATGACGTTGATACCCATTTACGTGTTCTTATTTATGTTCTATCGCACACTGTTGTTACAATTTATCATCGATGTGTTCGATAAGAAGCATGAGCCGCGTGTACGCGAAGTAATAGGCGAAGTACGCGTGGTGGTGCAAAGCTACATTTCGGGATTATTGCTAGAAACAGCATGTGTAGCCGTGTTAAATTGTATAGGCTTGTTGTTGTTGGGTGTTCCATATGCAATTTTGCTGGGTGTTATTTCTGCCTTGCTGAACCTTATACCGTATATCGGGGGATTAGTTGCTGTTGTGCTTTCTGCCCTGATTGCCTTAACGAATACGGGCGACATTGGAATTACCATCGGGGTTATTGGCGTGTTCTTAGTCGTGCAGTTTATTGATAATAATTTGTTGGTACCAAGAATTATTGGTTCTAAAGTGAAGTTGAATGCCTTATTCTCTATCGTTGCTGTATTGGTGGGCGGTGCCATTTGTGGTATTGCGGGGATGTTCCTAAGCATCCCATTCCTCGCAATTTTCAAAGTAATATTCGACCGTGTAGAGGAGTTAAAACCCTATGGCCGTGTATTGGGCGATGAAGAACAAATGGAGAAGAAAAAGCGAACGTACACGAAGCGTAAAACCGGCAACGAATCATAAACAAAAAGGTCTCTATATCGTAGAGACCTTTTTACTATTAGAACGGATAACCAATCGCGATATTCAAGATGAGATTCTCTTTCCGCCAATCGGGATCTCCGAAGTTAATCTTATCAATTACCCATCGTTCATTCGAAGGCAACCAAGGCTTGCGCACAGGGAAGGCCAAATCGAAACGTACAACAAGTATGGAAGCATCAATCCGTAAACCAATACCCGCATCTACAGCAGTTTGATTTAAGAAGCTATTGAACTTGAATTGCGCACCTGGTTTAGAACTGTCTGCTTTTTGCAACCAAATATTACCTGCATCCACGAAAGCTGCCAGCGCAATGTATTTCATTAACTTGTATCGTAATTCCGAGTTAAATTCCACTTTGATATCACCCGCTTCATTGGCGTAATACGTACTGGAATCGGAACGGAAGCTACCCGGGCCAAGGGTTCTTGCCCTGAAGCCGCGCAAACTATTGCTACCACCCGTAAAGAACTGCTTCACAAAAGGCAGCGATTTCGAATTGCCATACGGCAAACCATAACCCGCAAACACCCTGTTCACCCAGTTCAAGTTCTTCGATAATTTCCAGTAGTACCTGCCTTCCAACGACAAGCGTGCAAATTGCGAATAATCCTGTCCAAATATCTTGCGTTGTCCATCATCATCTTTCTTCGTTACCAAGCCAATTAAGTTACCCGCTACATCGGCATTGAAGCTCGCAAAGAAGCTATGATAACGTTCTGGTGAAAGGTTGCTGAAGTTCAAGGTGTAGTTACCACCGATAATAAACTGTTTCGCAATACTTTGCCTGAGTGTTGGATCTTTATCCAAGCGCTCCTGGAATTCAGGGGTTATTTTGGAAGGCAACACGTAAGTAATGGAAATGGGGTTCCATAAATGGTCGAGGAACTGGGTTTTCTTCCACTGGTAACCGAATTGCAAGTTGAGTGCATTCAGGTTGTATAAGTTCGGACTACTCAGTAATTCATAACTCGCACTTATTCTCGTACGCGGCACATACGGCGTTCGTAAGTTCAAGCCGGGAATAGGAGAGATGAACCTAGGGAATGTAACCGATACGCCTAAATTCAAGCTATAGGCATTCGTTACCAACTGCGTGTTTTTACCGCCCACTTGGGTTTCAAAACCCGCACCTACCGTTATTTGTAGCAAATTGGCTCCTTTGAACCAGTTCCGGTTTTTCGCCGAAACTTTCAATTCCGAACCAATAAAGTTATTCGATTTAGAATATCCCGATAACTCCAATTGCAAAGAACGTTTCGGGTACGGCGTTAAATAGAATTTCGCAAACAAGTAACTCGAATCCCTATCAGGACGAAATGTTCCTCTCACAAACTTAAACGTACCCAAGTTCATTAAACGTTGTAAAGTAATGTTGTGCGAGCTCAACCTATACAAAGAATCTTCTTTCAAGAACACGGAACGCTCAAATACAATAGGTCTATACAAACTATCTGGATCATAAATAGTAAACCCGTGGAAGGGGCGACCAGGGTATTCCGATATTAAGCTGTCTCTACCCAAGGTGTAGTTCGTGTACAGATCTACCTTACGCATGTAATACTGGCGCAAAGCCACGCGCGGTGCAGCATCTTTCACTTTCACATATAAATCAACCTGCCCGCTTTTTGTACTATCTACTTGCACCAGTAAATAGTCTGGCGTAAAGTAATAATACCCTTTTTCTTTTAAAATATTATGAATACGTTCCCGCTCATCTTTAATAATATCGAGATCGTAATTATCTCCTACTTTCAACAAGGTAAATTTCTTCGAGCTATCGATGAAATACCCCAATTTGCTGCTATCTACCACGAAACTTACACTTTTAATCGTATAGCGGTTCCGAGGGTCAATCGTATAATGAATACCTGCTTTTTTCTTCCCGCTATGCTTGATTTCATTTTCTACCTGTACGTTGAAATAACCTTTATCTTCCAAGTAACCTTCCAAAATTAAGTTGGTATTGTTAGGCTTAACGGAACTGAGTAACACAGGTGCTTCACCCCATTTCTTACGGAGTAAGTAATTTAGTCCTTTCCCTTTCGGTTCGTTGCCAAGGTTGTACAGCCAAAGTTTGATAGGCATGCCCAAAAATTTCTTATTGGGTTTGGGGCGAATACGGTCATCCACGCCATCGCTGAGCGTGCTATAATCTTTGGGCTTTTTGCCGTCCCACTTCACATCGGCACCTGTATATAGGCGATCGCCTTCGGGCACGGTGCGCGTAGTGGAACAAGCAGCCAAGATGGCGCTGGCGGATATGAAAAGGAGGTATGTATAAATTCTCATCTGCTGCGTCATGATTATTTAGTTCTGATGCGTTGTGCTTTGTTTTCTTTTCTTCGTCTTAAAATTTCCCTAAACTCGTCGTAGTCCATTACGAGTAAGAAGCTCACACCCGTTTCTACGTTCTGGCCTTCTAATATCACTTCTGTTAAGTTCTTCCTATAGGCGCGTAAACGGTAACGACCATCTTTCGTTAATGCATATTCTATCGTTACATCACCAATAATCGAACTGGCATTTTGTGTAGCCGCAGGGCCCGATAATGCAATGTTCGACCCAACTGATACCGTTAAGCGATCGCTGAACAATTTCTTCGACACATCCACGTTCAAGTTCGTTTGTTCGCGGCGTTCACCGGTGCTGTAATCGTCGTTCGATTGTAGATCGAAGTTGATATCAACCCCTTTAATCAATGATCCTGCCAGGCTATTCAATTGTTGGGATAATATTTTACTCACACTCTTACGGGCAATGTCTTCTACTGTAGAACCACCGCTAGAAAGAGATTCGAATGGATTGTCGGAAATAAATTTATTCAGTACCAATAAGCCCATTA
Source organism: Chitinophaga skermanii (assembly GCF_003259335.1). Classification (GTDB taxonomy): domain Bacteria; phylum Bacteroidota; class Bacteroidia; order Chitinophagales; family Chitinophagaceae; genus Chitinophaga; species Chitinophaga skermanii. The sequence continues at coordinate 70,891 of NZ_QLLL01000013.1, read as the reverse complement.
CTTGTTTGTTTAAGTCGCTGGGTACTTGGTTAATTTGTTTCAAACGGGTATATACGGCCCCGTCGAATACACCTTGGTCTTTCTCAGGCATATCCAGTTCGAAAGCGATATCGGGTTTCAGTAATTCGCCCGTGATTTTAAGGTATACATATACCGGTATTTTCTGGTTGTAACGGTTCCTATTGGTGCTACCATCTGTAAGCTGATCGCTGATAAGATCGATGGCAGGTGGATTGGCGGTATAACGTGCTTTAATATCAACATCGGCACTGGTAGGATCGCCATTCCATGTAATGCTACTACCTTTTTGGATATCAAATTCTCGTTTAATCAACTGGCTTAAACTCATGGCATATTTACCTTGCTCAATTTCATATCTACCCGTTAAGCTCAATTTACTACTTGGGTCCATGGTTACATTCAGCGTAGCAGTACCTTTTACTTCCAAGTAATCGCCGTTACTAGGATCGATAATAATCCGCATGGTTGCATCCGGGTTTACTTCAATATCGCCGGAGAATACGATGCCTTTGATGTTGGTAGAAACTGATTTAGCAGCGGTATCCGATTTCGCTAATAAGCTCGAATCTATCGGCGAATCCTTGTCGATAAATTGTACCACGCCTTCCCGGTCGGATAAGCCAGGATCATTATCAGGAATCATGACGGTAACTTCTGATTTCTCGCGGAGTTTCACATTCATTTCTACTCTAGGTAAATCGAGTGTACCACGAATTTTTGCATTGGCATCGATGCGTGCAGGACCCCAATACCATTGCTCTTTATCGGTAGGAGATTTAGGACCTAACACCATCATGTTTTCTGCTTTCAAGTCGAGGTTGAAGGCGTAGTCGCGGTAATTCAACGTAACAATACTACCATTAATAACTGCTTCATTTTGGGCACTATCTGCTACTACGAAATTATTAAAACGCAAGCCCGCACGGGAGAATACGATGTCTTCCGAAGGAAGCGTAAGTATATTATTGATCATGGTAACACGACCACCTACTTTTTCGAAGTGTAGCTTCCCTTGGATCACAGGTTTGTTCACCGTACCCATAATAGATAAGCGCCCCGAGGTTACACCTCCTAATGACGTTACCGAGCCAAATGTAAACGGTTCTATAGAGGCCATGTTGAGCTTATCCAAAGCCAGGTCAAAGTCCATCATTTCACCATAAGTACCGAAAAGCGTAATATCGTTTTCATTACCGCTAATATGGGCATTTACACGGTAAGTGTTCTTCTCAACTGTACCTGCCGTTAACTCCAAGTTGCCGATTTTAGTACCCATAAACGCCATACTATCAATATTCAATTCTCCTTCCACCTTCATACCACTGGTGTCGCTAAGGTTCGCCGCCGTTAGTTTACCGGAAGCAATACCGGCAATCAGCGCTGTATCTTTTTCGATAAGGCTGGTAATAGAAGCGAGGTTGAAGTTGCGCAAGTTCACGGTTACATCAGGCAAAGCACCTGGGCGCGATGGGGGGCCGGTAAGTATTTCTAGCGCCTGTTCGCCGTTTTGGATACCGAGGTTCGCATAGGTGAAGGCGCCGCTTTGGATCAAGATTTTATTATCGCCGCTAACGGTCCATTTTTGCTTGTTGAGTAATAACTCTTCTTTCAACGACACTAACAAGCTATCGGCATCTAAGTAATGCAACATGCCGCCCAATTTATACTTCGGTTGCTTCGCACTGTTGTTGATCACCAAATCCCAATCCAGCAAACCATTCTTAGCATTCGCGTTAATGGTAGTACGCTCTAACGGTATTTGCGGATGCTGCATCCGGGCCAATACAATGGCGGCCTGCATATTCGTGGTGTCGGCTAATATATCTGCTTGTAAAGTATCGAGGTTGAATTCGTTGTAATTAAGTGTCGGTAAGAAAAGATGCGCCGCTAACTTCGCACTATCGGTACTAAACCCGCCATTCAAGGATACAGGCTTCGTCATTTGCAAACTCGGTAAGAATTTACGTAACGACTTCGGTATTTCTAACTGCCCCGTAAAGGTCATCCACTGGCTTTCTTTCGGTGCATAAGGTACTTGCTGGGCTACCGGTGTAAAATGTCGTTGTATAAGCTCTTGTGCACTTTGTGCGAAGGTTTGGTAATTGAAGGCACCCTTTGCTGCAATATACCCAAAAGGACTCCTAAAGTTGATATGCTGTAAACCATCCTCTGTACGTGCCCGCACCAGGATACTATCGAGCGAATAAATGTTTTCTTTTTCTGCAAACTGCACCCGGTCGATCAATACATACCCGTTTAAATTCCGGGGCGCTAAGTTGTCCACTTTCGCCAATAAGCAAGCCTTCAAAGTGAAAGGCTCGGCCATGAAATTGGTTTTATAGAGATCGAATTTGTCTACATCCAAACTCGCCGATAACCTAGGCTGCAACGTATCAATCTTACCTTCTGCTTGGAACTGCGTACGTAAGCTAGAATCGCGTACAAACCCCGTGGCTTTGTAGAAGCTATTTTCTAATTGAGCGTTAAGGGCAATATTGTGGTAAGTATAATTGTTGTATGTGAATGATTGGATATTGATATCACCGTCGAGCTTCGCTTGCTTAGGATCGGTTCCATAGCCTTTGGCAACAATGTTTCCATTTAAAGCGCCAATAGTCGTATCACTTAAGAACTTGCCTACGGCGAGTTGTTGTGCCTTTACTTCTACATCGTAGCTAATCTTTTTCATATCGGTGAAGTGGGCGATATCACCGGTGATGGCTGCATTGCCGAAGCTGGTATTCAAGAATAAGTTCGGGTGAACACGTTGCATCCCGCCACGCACATTACCCGTGAGTAGGAGGTTATTCGGCAACTGTATATTTGTAGGCAAAGTGCCTGCCGGTAACCAGGATGCTAAACTGCTACGTGTACCTTGCACACGCAACTTAGGTAGGTTAACTTCAATGCGTTTGGAATCTGTTACATGCTGCGCGGTACCTTGCACATCTAAGATAGTACCTTGGTTATCCTGCGCATGGAAGTTCGGTATTTGCAAGCTTTCCATCGTACCACGGATTACACCATTCAATGCTAGGCGTTTTTGCATGATGGGGCGCATGCTTGGGTTATTCGCCAAACTAGGCGCGAAGTACAAGCCTTCTTTTAATGCCACGGTAGTAGGACGAATATTCGCGTTGATTTGTAATTGCGAAAGGTTGTCGGCTAAAGTTGCCCAATCCCGGACCTTCAAATCTACATCAGCATCAATCTTGCTTTCATGGGTTTGTAAAATCAATTGCTGCAAAGCTGCCCCAGCTGCCGTGTATTTTACCTTGCCTTTTAATTCATGCAACACAATCCCGCTTTTCTCTTTCAAGAAAGCATGTTGCAAAGTAGCAGAAGTGCTATCGCTTGAATAGTAAATGTCGGAGGCTTGAAGTACAACGGGCAGGAGTCCTAAGTGCATATAATCTATGCCTTGCTTTTGCACCGGTTTCGTATGGTCGTTCATGACAAAGTACAACGAATCTACGTTCACATTTTTTGCTTGTACTACCCAGGTATTCGGTGTATCTATGGAATCTACAATAGGGGGTGTTTTGTCTGCCGCAGCATTAAAATCTAGCTGTACATTAGAACGATCAATTTTCAATTCATCGGCCAATACCCATGTTTTCGTTAAATCAATCGAGGCATTCCTAAAAGCTATTTGTTTCGTGTTGCCGCTGGTTGCAAAACCACTGCCTTCATCACTATACAACCATTGACTGTTCATGAGTGAAAGCCTAGAAACAGCCAACGCTAATGGTGTGCTGCTGGTATCGGCCGTTGGAGTAGGGGTAACAGCCGGTTTTGGAATGTATTTTTGAACGAACGATGCTACTAGGCTATCGGCCGTTAATTCTTCTATATTGTAAATGCCTTTAGCAGGGTCAACATCTTTCGGAATTATACGCAACATATTCCAACGGGCACTTACCAACATGCCTCCCAACGTATCATTAAACTGTAAACGAATTTTATTTAATGAAATGTTACCAATGTTATAAGAAAGGGTGGTATTACTTTCTTCAATTAATGTATCCTGCTTCGCTTCTCCACTAGTAAAAGCATCGATAATAAATTGATAGTTGAAGGCTGAATCTGTTGCTGGGCGATACACGTTAATCGATGCATCTTCCCATTTCAACGAACTAATAGCAATCTCGTTGTGGAGAATATCCCACAAATTGTAGTTGACTTGCAATGATGCTGTTGAAAACAATACTTGCTTCTTCTTATCTTCTACATACACACCGCCTAACTTCACTTGGTGCCACCACTGGAAGCGGAGCGACCCAATTTCTACTTTTGTTCCCAGTTGCTTCTGCAAATATTTTTGTGCACGTATTTTCACGAAGTCCTGTACAGGATTCAATTGCAATAAGATCAATACTAGAATAGGTATTAAAATAATGCCGAGCAAAATGCGCAGCACCCAACGTAAAACTTTCTTTTTCTTGGTGGATGTATGGGATGGAGTCTCACTCACAAATAATAATAATTTTTAATAATAGAAAGGGTTTATTTATGTAATCAAATATCATACCTACAAAAAAAGTATATCTTTTTTTCTCCATCAGTTGTTTCCCTGCGCGCTTTGGTATTCGATTTGGAGGCAAATAGTGCTACCGTGTTTTTAGCAACGGTTGCCAAGTGTATTAAACACTTGAATGTTTTATTTGTTTAGTACTCGGGGTAGGCTACAGGCTATCTCCGTCTTATCTGTTTTGCTGAAGCATTCGTTATCTTAAAATATAGAATCCAAATGAAATTAGCAATTATCGGTGCCAGTGGATTTGTAGGCTCGGCCATTTTAGAAGAAGCGTTATCGAGAGGTATTACTGTAAAAGCCATTGTTCGTCATCCCGAAAAGATTCAAACGAAAAACCCACAACTCAACGTGGTAAAGGGCGACGCTTTAAATGAAGATGAGCTGGTAGACCTGGTAAAGGATCAAGATGCCGTTATTAGTGCCTATAATGCCGGGTGGGATAATCCCGATATCCTCACCGAACAAACCGCTGCCAATCACACTATTTTAGATGCCATCCGCCGATCGGGCGTGAAACGTTTCCTAGCCGTTGGCGGTGCCGGTAGCTTAGAAGTAGCCCCCGGTGTGCAATTACTCGATACCCCCGATTTTCCAGAACAGTTTAAAGGTGGCGCCATTGCCACGCGCGATATGTTAGTGCTCTTAAAGAAGGATACCGAACTAGATTGGACTTTCCTCTGCCCACCCATCAGCCTCGATCCGGGTGAACGAACGGGTAACTACCGCGAAGGGAAAAACCAAGTAGTATTCGATGCAAAAGGGCATAGCCATATCTCCGTGAAAGATTATGCCGTTGCGATGATCGATGAACTACAAAACAACAAACATATCAAAGAACGTTTCACCGTTGCATATTGATAAAAGATAATAACAAAATTAAACGCTGGAACCACTGTTAAAAACCAGGAACTTGCAAGTTCTTTTTTACAACGACAATGGTTCTTGCGTTTTTATTAAATATTATCTAAAATCGACCCCTCGTGCCCTAGAATGCAATATGCACGGGCATTTTCCAATGGTTTAATTCTATACCTTTGCGCGCAAATAGGAGGTGTTATGAGAAAAGTATTTATTGTTGCTGCTATTTTTACGATGTTAGGATTGGCTTTGCTAGCATTCTATTTTCCTTGGGTCTGGATAGCGTTTATCCTAGTCATCCCATTCGCAACAATGTTAATTGCCGACATGACGCAACGTCGTCACGCAATTATGCGTAACTACCCGATTTTCGGGCGTATGCGTTATTGGATGGAAGATCTTCGTCCAAAAATTTACCAGTATTTCGTTGAAAGCGATATTGATGGTAGCCCGATTAACCGTGTTGATCGTTCTACTATCTATCAACGTGCTAAACGCGAGTTAAACTCTCAACCGTTTGGTACGCAGTTCAATGTATACGCAGAAGGATACGAATGGTTAGCACATTCTATCCAACCCATCGGCTTTAACAAAATGGACAAAGATCCACGTGTATTAGTAGGCGGTAAAGATTGCTTGCAGCCTTACTCTTGCAGTATCTTCAACGTATCTGCGATGAGTTATGGTTCTCTGAGTTCTAATGCTGTAGAATCACTAAATGCGGGTGCTCAAATCGGTGGCTTCGCACACAATACCGGTGAAGGTGGTATCAGTCCTTTCCACTTAAAACATGGAGGTGATATTATCTGGCAAATTGGTACCGGTTACTTCGGTTGCCGCGATGAAAATGGTAACTTCAACGGTGAACAATTCGCCGAAAAAGTAGCCCATCCACATGTGAAAATGGTGGAATTGAAAATCTCGCAAGGTGCTAAGCCGGGCCATGGTGGTATTTTACCTGCTGCTAAGAATACAGAAGAAGTAGCGGCTATTCGCCACGTACAACCACATACAACTATTTACTCTCCACCATATCACACGGCTTTCGGTACGCCACGCGAAATGATTCAATTCATTAAAACATTGCGCGATTTATCGAAAGGTAAACCGGTAGGTTTCAAGTTGTGTATTGGTCAGCGTAACGAGTTCTACGCGATCTGTAAAGCAATGGTAGCCACTAACATTTACCCCGATTTTATCACGGTAGATGGTGGTGAAGGTGGTACAGGTGCTGCGCCGCCAGAATTCTCCAACTCTGTTGGTATGCCATTCATGGATGCCTTATCTTTTGTACACGATACATTGATTGGTTTCGGTATCCGTGATCAAATTAAGTTGATTGCTTCCGGTAAAGTATTAACCGGTTTCCATATTCTCCGCGCGATGGCGTTGGGTGCCGATGCATGTAACAGTGCACGTGCCATGATGATGGCTATCGGCTGTATCCAAGCTTTGCAATGTAATACGAATAAATGTCCTGCCGGTGTTGCTACGCAAGACAAATGGTTGATGGCCGGTTTGGTTGTCGACGATAAAAAACAACGTGTAGCGAATTACCACCGTGATACCATTGAAAGTGCGATCGAATTAACAGCCGCTGCGGGCTTAACTGATCCTCATATGGTTACACGTAAGCACATCCAACGTCGTGTTTTCATGAACGAAGTAAGGAGCTTTGAAGAAATTTACCCATCTATGCAAAAAGGCATGTTACTCGGTAAGGATTTACCAGCGAAAATCCAACTCGAAATGGACATGGCACAAATTGATAGTTGGAACAGCGCACTTGCCATATAAAATCCACGTACATTAAAATGGTATGGGCCTCGCCAATTGGCGGGGCCTTGTTGTTTTTACGACTCGCCTCAAAAAGTGTCCATATAAAGGCGCAAAACCGTCTTTACAGGTTGAGAATCGTTATATGGGTTCATTCATGGGATTTTATTGTCTTTATGAGGATAGTGGGTGCCTTAAATAGGGGATTAAATTGGTGGGAATGGTGGGCGTTTTATGCAGTTGTAGGGTAATATTTCGGAAAAGCCTGTAAATCAATAGGTATGCTAATGGTAGGAGTATTGTAGCCTATCCCCAGCCTATCCTTTGCCTATCTCGAGCCTATCCCTAGCCTATCCTTTGCCTATCTAAACCCTATCTCGACCCTATCTAAAGCCTATCCTCACCCTTTGTGGGCTTGAGTTTCAGCGTTTTTAGGTGTTTAAGTGATTAGTATTGAAGTATTTGCGAAATGGCAGTTTTATGATTTTTGCGATTTTTCGCAGTGACAAAGTGATTTTTAGGAGAAAGAGGGGTGGTTTGCTGATGATGAAGCAACGAAATTTTGGGATTTTTAGGGAAAGGACACTTACAAGAGGAGTTTCATTTCATATTGTTGAATGAAGTCGTTAAGGCCGGCTAGGGTGAAGGTGGAGAGGGTGATATCGTCCCGGGAGTCAATATTGTTGATTTTTAGAACAGGGCAGTGCTGCCCGATGGCAGCAAGGAGTTGAAGACCTTGGTCGGGATCGGTGAAGAAATATTGGGCGATATAGCCATTACCGGGGTTTATAATGGCAGAAGCTATGATTTGGTTATCGTCTTTAATGTACCAATATTCGTAGTGATGAGGAGCGATTTTGATGCCTTGAAGGTTATTTTCCCAAGAATAAGGGAAGCGTGGAGTGGGTAAGGTGTCGAAAGGGATATGTTTGGATTTATAAAGCCGGTCGGTACTCGTTTGTTTGATTTCGCCGCTGAAGCAATGGAGTTCGCGGGCGATCTCGTAGCCTACGTTCTTATAAGCTTTAATGGCTTTTTCGTTGATGGTAATTACTTCTAAGGTAGATTGTTGAATGCCTTGCGCTTGTAAAGCAGGGAGGGCACGGCTGTACATTTTCTCTACTAATCTTCTTCCCCGCTCTTCGGGAATTACGCCGGTACCTGCATTATACGCAGTTGGCAATCCTTCCCATTGATCAATTCCCATTAACATAAACCCCACTAAGCGCTCTTCTTCAAAAGCGCCATAACTTAACGCATAGCTAACACGGGCTGCTTTCCAGCGGTTGATGAAGTACGTTTCGTTGGCATTGAACTTTACATAGTAGTCGGCAAAAGCATCGTTAAAACAGCGTGCAATGGTGCTCGGACTGGTGTGTTCGAGTGATAATATCTGCATGTAATGGTTTGTACGTTGAAAGTAAGCATAAAGTTTTACAAATTGTAGTGCAGATTAATAGGCAAGTGCAGCTGATTTACAGGGTTCATTGCTATATCAATGAAATGTTGTGCTGTAAAGGGTTTGATTTATCAATACTTATTTTTATTTTGTTGCAGGATAATTTTATTGCCATTATTTCGTTTAGATTAAAACTGCCACAACATTGAAAAAGATTTTACTTTTTTGTGCCACTTTGATGACCCCATTCCTCGTAAAAGCCCAGCAAGACTGGCATATAGGCGGCATGGTAGGCATCAGTAACTATAGCGGAGATTTGTCGGAGAAGAGAGTTGATTTCAAATATACTAAACCCACGATCGGTATTTTTGTGCGCAAAGACATAAATCGTTACCTCACCCTACGGGCAGGTTTGCAATGGGGTATGGTAGCTGCGGCCGATAGTACCGCCAAAAGCGCCGCATATCGTAACCGTAACCTCAGCTTCCGTTCTCATATCGGTGAAATCAATTTAATCGGCGAATTCAATTTTATGGATATGGAAGAAACCGGCTTCACCCCTTACATTTTCGCCGGTATCAGTGGGTTCGCTTTCAATCCAGAAGCGCGTTTACAAGGGCAGTGGATCACGCTTCGCAACTTAGGCACCGAAGGTCAAGGTCTTTCTCAATACCCCGATCGTAACCCTTATAACTTATTTCAATTTGCCATTCCATTCGGCGTAGGTGCAAAATATGAATTGAATGAAACTTGGACGGTAGGACTAGAATTTGGGTTACGTTACACATTTACCGATTATTTGGATGATGTAAGTAGCACGTATGTCGATCAAAATACCTTGTTATTATACCGTGGTGCAACCGCTGTTGAAATGGCTTACCGGGGTGATGAAGTAAACCCGAAAAATGGAACACCTGGTGTGTATCCTCCGGATGGTACGGTAAGAGGTAACCCGAAAAACAAAGATTGGTACGCCTTCTCGGGTATTACCATTGCGTATCGTTTAGCAGGTGGGGGTAACAGCGCACAGCGTCGTGCTTTACGCAATACGGGTTGTCCTAACATGCGGTTTTAATATATTTTTACGAACATAACAATATGCTAAATGCCTCGCAAAAGCGGGGCATTTTTTATTTGGCATACTCTTTGGAATTAACATAGCAGGACCATACGCGAGAAAAACCACGCCGGCGAGCAAAAAACCACGTATAGCCAACTAAAACACTAAAATCAACAGGTATGAAAAAGTTTCTATTATTCTCACTATTAGTTATAGGAGCTTCCTATGCAGCGAATGCACAACATCACAAAGGTTGGGGCCACGGAAAAAAAGATAGGGATTGCGACAGGTATGAAAGACACGACAGGAGAAGAGATCGTTGGGATGATAAACATTATGCAAAACATTATAAACACTACAGGCATTGTGATGATAGAGGAGTGGTAGTAATTCCGGCACCCGTGCCACCACCACCACGACCAAGAGTGATTATTCCAGTACCACGTCCTCCACGCGTAACAGGTGTGATTGTGATTGGTGGATAGAAAAAGGAAGATCCAAAGTAATAGCAATGTAACCATTGCTTAGTACGATACGAAGCTGCCTCGTTTTATACGGGGCAGCTTTATTTTATGACCTTACCCAGGCCTCATTTCCCCCATTACACGTCTTTTTTTGTTACTTTTGATGCTCGAAATCAAAACGTATGGCATTTAAGAACCTGGAACATTTTATCAATACATTAGAACAAGCTGGCGAATTAGTGCGCATTAAAACGTACGTAAACCCACATTTGGAGATCGCGGAAATAACCGACCGTGTTAGCAAGATGCCGGGTGGTGGTAAGGCTTTGTTATTTGAAAACACGGGATACGATTTCCCGGTTTTAATGAACTCGATGGGTAGCTACAAGCGCATGTGCTTGGCGCTGGGTGTACAAGAATTAGACGATGTAGCCCACGAAATCGAAGGGCTCTTTAAAATGATATCCAAACCTAAAGAGGGTATTTTAGATAAATTGGCGATGTTACCGAAATTGAGCCAGTTTGCCTCTTGGATGCCGAAGGTAATTAGCGGTCGTGGTGCTTGCCAAGACGTAGTTATGCAAAATCCTTCCCTCGAAAAAATCCCGGTTATTCAATGCTGGCCTAAAGATGGTGGTCCTTTCATCACCCTCCCCGTTATTCATACCAAAGACCCCAACAACGGCACCCGCAACGTAGGGATGTACCGTATGCAGGTTTTCGGGCCTAATTTAACGGGTATGCACTGGCATAAGCATAAAGTATCGGCCAAACACTATAACGAATATAAAGCCCTCGGTAAACGTATGCCGGTGGCTGTAATTTTGGGTGGCGACCCAGTATATACCTATTCAGCAACCGCCCCATTACCTGAAAACGTGGATGAATACATGTTAGCAGGTTTCTTACGCAAGAAAAAGGTGGAATTGGTGAAATGTATTACACAACCAGAACTGGAAGTGCCTGCCGATGCCGACTTCGTAATTGAAGGATATGTTGATCCTAATGAAGAACTGATCTGGGAAGGCCCATTCGGCGACCATACCGGTTATTATTCCTTAGCCGACTGGTATCCTCGCTTCCACGTAACGGCTATCACCCACAAACGTAACCCGGTTTACCCGGCTACCATCGTAGGGGTACCACCGCAAGAAGATGCTTGGATTGGTAAAGCAACGGAAAGAATCTTCCTCGCACCGATTAAAATGACTTTAGTACCGGAGATTGTTGACATGGAAATGCCGGTAGAAGGCGTATTCCACAACCTCGTGATCTCGCAAATTAAGAAAGACTACGCCGGCCAAGCACAAAAGGTAATGAACGCTATGTGGGGCGCTGGGCAGATGATGTTCAACAAAATATTGGTAGTAGCCGATACAGAAACGAAAATCACTGATTATAAAGCCTTAACACAACACGTATTCAAACACCTGAACCCGGCTACAGACATTTACTTTAGCCAAGGCCCGATGGATGTACTCGACCACTCTTGCTCTAAAATGGGCTTCGGTGGTAAGATGTGTATCGATGGTACAACGAAATACGACGAGGAAATCGACGAACAATACGCATTCGCCAAAACACCCACCTCCATCGACGAGCAAGCGATTAAAGCCGTATTGCCAGAGATTACAGCCATCAATCAAACCTTGTTGAAGCACGACATTCCTTGCCTCGTAGTTGCCGTGAAAAAGAACCGCGCGCAGCACATCAAGCAATTAAACGAGCAATTGTTCGCATTGCCTGTTATGCAAGGCATTAAAATGGTATTGTTCGTAGAACACACCGTGGATGTTAACGACTTACCATCGTCATTATGGCGTTTCTGCAACAACCTCGATCCAAAACGCGACCATTACATCTATACACAAACAAGCAGCAGCGATGCTAGCAAGTTAACAGCAGCCATAGGCTTGGATGGCACCTTGAAAACCAAGGAGTGGGATAACTTCCAGCGCGATTGGCCAAACATCGTGGTAAGTGATATTCCTACGATTGAAAAAGTGGATTTGTTGTGGGAACAATTGGGATTGGGCGAATTTGTACCCTCTCCATCCCTCAAATACCGCGAACAGATCTATGGTGAAGAAGCCATTGTATCCTTTGAAAAATAATTGACATATCAATAAAGTATTGAAAGGCATGTACTTAAAGCAGTGCATGCCTTTCTTGTTTTTACCCCAAATAAGCCCTTCCTATACTTTTCCCGATTGTGATAATCTAATTCCCGAATTGGTAACTAGATTAATTTTTCACCGCCTACTTTTGCGTCACAATATTTCACAAGAGAGAAGATTAAAATGTTTAAATACATTATTGCCATTAGCTGCGTTACGTGGCCAGGGCTCCTTTTTGCCCAACAAATCGATTCGGCCATTAGTCGAAACCAAGCGTTACAAGAGGTAGTTGTAACGGCTACACGCAATGAGCAATCTATTAAGAAAGTACCAATTCCAGTAACCGTCATTCAGAAAGCTGAGATACAGCGCATGGGCGCCGTGTTACTGCAACAAGTGTTAGTGGAACAAACAGGGTTAATGATTACCGAAAACCATGGTAAAGGCATCCAAATGCAAGGTTTGGAGTCGGCGTATACCTTGATTCTATTAGACGGTGAGCCATTAATTGGTAGAACAGCCGGTACCTTAGATTTATCGCGTGTTTCGGTGAATAATATTGAAAGAATAGAGATTATTAAAGGGCCTGTTTCTTCTTTATATGGTAGCGATGCCATGGCGGGTGTAATTAATATTATCACGAATGCAAAGAAGCGAGAAGGCATAACCAGCTTTACGGGTAGGTATGGTTCGAATGGAACGTATAACGTAGATGGTAGTACGAAAGTACCCTATAAAAACGGGATGGTGTCGTTGCATGCTAACTACTACAATACCGACGGCTACACGTTAGGGAGTAGCACTACACCCACCGTTGCGCCATTCAAAGCACTTACCACCCAATTACGCTGGCAGCACGATTGGACGGAGCGCATCCAAACCAATATCTCCGGCAGGTATTTCACACAAAAGTATAACACCTTTTTCGACGATACTAAGGGTATTGTAGATGACGAAGGAAAAGAAAACGACGGCAACTTGTCCTTCAACCTTCGTCATAAAGTAAATAACAACTTTACCCACCAAGCACGCATTTACTATTCACGCTATCATACCAACGAGAACATGATATACCGAAATAGTAAAGAAGTGTACGATGCATCTTTCTTCACCCAATCGTACATCAAACCAGAGTATCAATTCGATTGGCAAATTCGCGCGCAACATACGCTTACAGCCGGTGCGGGTTATGTACACGAAGGGTTAGCAGCAACACGGTACGACGATAAAATGGCCTTCAATACAGGGTATATGTTTGTACAAGAAAATTGGAAACCCAATGCCGCATGGAACATATTATTAGGCGCACGTTTCGATACGCATAATCAATACCCGTCGCAAATAAGCCCAAAAGCTTCTATATCGTATCAAATTAATGAACGGTACAAAGTAATGGCCAGTGCGGGTAGGGGCTATAGGGCGCCAGATTTTAGGCAGTTGTATCTCCACTTTAATAATGCCGCCGTGGGTTACACAGTGGTAGGAACGAAACTGGCTTCCGATATTATTGGAGAAATGCAGGCAGCAGGGCAAATACAAGCCGTAACGTACGACTTAAGCAAGTTGAAGAATTTAGATGCAGAAAGTTCATGGTCGTACAACATAGGCTTACAAGCAAACCCAATTAAAAACAGCAACGCGTCGGTGAATTTCTTTTATAACAGTGTAAAGAACTTAATTGATACCCGCGCAGTGGCTGTAAAAACGAATAACCAAAGTGTTTTCAGCTATATCAACGTTAACCAAGTAACTACTTACGGCGTAGAAGTAGAATGGAAACAAACGATCTCAAGAAATTGGCAGGTGGCGGGCGGCTATCAATACTTACAAGCGATTGATAATGACCAGCTCAAGAAAGTAAAAAGAAACGAAGTATTTACCGTGGATCCCGCTACGCACGAGACCCGTGCACTTTCGCGCCGCGATTATTTCGGGCTGTTTAATCGCTCCCATCATGCCGCCAACTTAAAGTTGATGTATGTCAACCCTGCACTGGGATTAGATGTAACCGCCCGTGCAGTGTATAGAAGTAAATACGGGTTTACCGATTTAAATGGCAACAATGTACCAGATATGGAGAACGAGTTTGTGAAAGGGTACACACTATTGAATTTTTCGGTGGCTAAAACATTGTGGGATGAAAAATTCAGGGTACAAGGAGCGGTAGAGAACATCCTCAACCATACAGATGCGCAACGCATTGCTGCTTTACCAGGTAGAATTTATGCTATCGCGCTAACATACACATTTCAACACAACCATAACAAATAACAAATCGACTCTATAACAATGAAAAAGCAATTATTTTTTGTAGGCGTATTAGCAGCAGTAGCAGGATTTACAGCATGTAGCAGTGATGAAAATGATACACCTGCACCTCAGATCCTATCAACCACCGTAACAAACTTAAACATCGACACCGCCAGCACAGGTAAGTTCACCTTGTATAGCTTGTCTGAAAATAAAATCATCCCTAACAGCGATTCAGCAACTACTAAATGGGATATTGGTTTCCAAGCGTTGAACGTGATTGTAAACGGTGGCGTTAGCGGTCCTGGTAAAACACAAGCACAATTTGTAACAGGTGTATTCGCCAACTTAACTACAGCACCAACAACAGGTTATGCAACGGATTCAACAGCTGTAAAAGTGGCGAAAGCTTGGTACAACTATAACTTCATGACCCACATCGTAACCGCGATCCCTGGTAAAGTAATTATGTTGAAAACGACCAACAACAACTACGCGAAAATTGAAATTTTCAGTTACTACAAAGATGCACCGGCTGCACCAACCGGTACAGAACAAGCTAGGTTGTTGAACTTCCGTTATGTATACCAACCGAATGGTTCCGTCAACTTCAAATAATACATACAATACATTACTATCCTATTGATACCCTATGCCGCCGGTAGAAAGCAACACGGTATTTCATCCAGTTCGCTCCAAAACTCATTGTAACACGATAACAAGTACGATTCTCTTTCTATAAAAAACACACTCAATTACGCTATGAACAAAACATCAATCCTCACCCTCGCTACAGCCTTTATGGCGGTAGGTGCTTTTGCCCAACAAAAAGATAAGTTGGCGCAAGATAAGGCGGCGATTAAGAATATGTGCGGTTGCATGGATGTTACCTTCGAATACACGGAAACATTCCCTACCGATTCTAATTACAAGCCAAAAGGCTACCACAAAACCGACGGTGCATTAGAATATGTAACCGTAGTGGAAGACAAGAACAACCGTATCATCTTGCAGCACTTGTTGCTGGCAGGTGGCGAAGTAATTAAACATTGGACGGAAGATTGGCAATACGAAAACAGGAATTTGTTGGTATATAACAAAGACCAACAATGGAAAAATATCACCTTACCCGCTGCAGATGTTAAAGGCCAGTGGACACAAAAGGTGTTCGGTGTAGACGATGAACCCCGCTACGAAGGTTCTGCTACTTGGGTACATGCCGATGGTAGACATTACTGGGAAAGCACGTCGGACGCTCCTTTGCCTCGTCGTGAATACACCACCCGTAACGACTACAACGTGTTAACACGCACTAACCACCACGAAATTACCAACTGGGGTTCTGTACACGAGCAAGACAATTTGAAAGTAGTACGTAAAGACGGTGAAAAAGATGTAACCATCGTTGGTGAAAAAGGCGTGAACTCGTACCGCCGTGTAGAAGAAAGTAAATGCCAAAAAGCGAAAGATTGGTGGCAGAATAACCAACAATTCTGGGCTTTAGTACGCAGAGGCTGGGAGAAATTGTACGGCGAAAACAACACCATTACATTGGAGAGAAAAGTGAACGACAAATCTCTTTACAGCGTAATGAACACCCTGGAAAAGAAAGCTCTTAATAAAGAAATTGCAGGCGCAGCGTTAGAAACAGAAATCAACACTACGTTGAAAGCGTTTGCTGCGGCCAACAAGGATTTAACTATCAAGCGATAATTGAGTTGGACGTACCAAACAACCGCGGCTACTCATAGCTGCGGTTTTTTTATTTGTATAATTCGTTGAAAGGCTCGCATAGGGCCAAAAAAGAAGGCCAACCGGGATGATCCCAATTGGCCTTTATTTGTTTTTTAGTTGTGTTGTGCTTATTTGTGAATTTCGGAAGTGAAATGGAATTCTATTTCCGGGTTATTCGTACGCTCGGTATTTAAATACCACTCAGATTGTGCTAAGTATACGAGGTGACCATCTTTATCTTCCACGATATTCGATCCTTTAAAGCGGATGAAATCTTCGATTTTTTGCTTAGGACCTGTAATCCAACACGCCTTGTAGTAAGGCAACGTGTTGAACTGGCAAGCCGCACCATATTCCTGTAACAAACGGTATTGAATTACTTCGAACTGGAGATCACCCACGCAACCAATAATCTTACGGTTACCACCGTGTTGCGTAAACAACTGGGCAACACCTTCGTCTGTTAACTGGCGAATACCTTTCTCCAATTGTTTTGTTTTCATGGGGTCTTTGTTCACCAATTCTTTAAACAACTCTGGAGAGAAGCTAGGAATACCGGTGAAGTAAAAATCTTCGCCCTCGGTTAAAGTATCACCAATTTTGAAGTTACCGGTATCGAACAAACCTACTACGTCGCCAGGGTAGGCATCGTCTACCACGTTTTTCTCGCGGGCTAAGAAGGTGTAAGGGTTGCTGAAACGTACATCTTTATCGAGGCGTACGTGGTGGTAGAACTTATTACGTTCGAATTTACCTGCGCAAATACGCAAGAAGGCAATCCTATCACGGTGACGAGGGTCTAAGTTCGCGTGGATTTTAAAGATAAAGCCAGAGAACTTGTCTTCGTACGGAGAAACCTCTCTATTGCTAGACGGTCTATCGCGTGGAGTAGGGGCAATTTCTACGAACGTATCAAGCAAATCTTTCACACCGAAGTTATTTACAGCAGAACCGAAGAATACGGGTGCCATTTTACCTTGGAGGTAGTCGGTATTGTCGAATGTATCGTAAACGCCTTCGATTAATTCTACATCGTTACGGAGTTGTTCTGCGTCCTTTTCGTTGAAGTTTTCGTCAACAAAGCTGCTGCTTAAATCGGCTAACGGTACGATATCATCGTCGGTTGCTTTTTTGTTGGCAGAGAAGGAAACGTAGCTTTTGTTGTATAGGTTGTATACCCCTTTGAAGTCTTTACCCATGTTAATAGGCCAGCTTAAAGGACGTACTTTGATGTTTAATTTTTCTTCTAATTCATCGAGTAGATCGAATGGGTATTTACCATCGCGGTCCATCTTGTTCACGAAAATAATCACGGGAGTGTCGCGCATGCGGCATACTTCCATGAGTTTCTCGGTTTGTTCTTCTACCCCTTTTACACAGTCGATTACCAACACAACGCTATCTACCGCCGTAAGTGTACGGTAGGTATCTTCAGCGAAGTCTTTGTGACCCGGGGTATCCAACAAGTTCACGAGGGTGTCGCGGTACTCGAACGTCATTACCGAAGTTGCCACGGAGATACCACGTTGACGTTCAATTTCCATGAAATCGGAAGTGGTATGTTTTTTAATCTTATTGCTTTTAACGGCACCGGCGGTTTGGATGGCACCACCGAAGAGGAGAAACTTCTCCGTCAGCGTTGTTTTACCGGCATCCGGGTGCGCGATAATGGCAAATGTTTTTCTTTTATTAATCTCGTTTTGGTACTTCATAATCGGAAAATGGCTGCAAAGGTACGAATTACCTTGTAAACTACGCAGCACTTCTCTATTTTAGCTGTGGAAGGAAGGAGATAACCAACAATCTTATTTCCTAACCATTCAGCCAGAAATAAATACAAAAATTCGTTATATACATTAAATTTGGTTCATGCTTTCTACCGTGAAAATTTTATGGAATAGTTTGAAGATGGCGTTGCAAGAGTTGCGCATGAACAAACTTCGAACGTTCCTATCCCTTTTAGGCATTACCATTGGTATCTTCTGTATCATTGCTGTGAGAACGGCAACCGACAGCTTGGAAACCAATATCCGTAACCAATTGGCCAGCCTTGGCACTAACGTGATCTTTATCCAGAAATGGCCTTGGGATGGCGGTCCAGATTTCCCGTGGTGGAAGTTCGTTAACCGCCCTGAACCTCGCTACCAAGAATTGAAAATGGTAGAAGACCGTGCTAAAACGGTGGAACATGCAGCCTTCCTTTCACAAGTGAATAATAGGAGAGTAGAATACGGCTCCGATTACATCGATAACGTAAATTTATTAGGTGTTACCTACGATTTCGACAAGGTGCAAACCGTTGAAATTGAGCAAGGTCGTTACTTCACCCCGCGGGAAAGCTCAGATGGGGCGAATGTAGTGGTATTGGGTGCCGATATTTGGCAACAACTGTTCCCGCCGGGAACCAGTATCGTGGGCAAATATGTGAACGTAGCAGGGCACAAATGCGCTGTTATCGGGTTATTGAAATACAAAGGCTCCGGCATCATCGATGCCAGTGTATACAACGATGCAACTGTCATTTTACCCTATATGTTCCTACGAAAAATTGTAGATGAACGTAGATATGGCGATCCATGGATAATGGTGATCGGTAAACCGGGTGTAACCTTAAATGCCATGAAAGACGATATGCAGGGCGTGATGCGTGCTGTAAGAAGACTAGAACCGGCAGAAGAAGATGATTTTAGTTTGAACGAGATTACGGCCGCCGATAAAGAATTGAACAGCATATTCACCTTGCTGAACACAGTAGGCGGGGTAATTGCAGGATTCTCCTTGTTAGTGGGCTGTTTTGGAATTGCCAACATCATGTTCGTAACGGTGAAAGAACGCACCAACATTATTGGTTTGAAGAAGGCCATAGGGGCGAAACGTAGTATCATCATGCAAGAATTCCTATTAGAGTCGATCATTCTTTGTTTGATTGGCGGTTTAATTGGGTTGGTGATGATTTTTGGTTTAACCATCCTCGTATCCTTGGCGGGCTTTACGGTTACTTTAACCGTGAAGAATATCGTAGTAGGCTTGGTATTCTCGGTGGTGATGGGTATCATTAGCGGTTTTATCCCCGCGTACTCGGCATCGAAGCTCGATCCTGTAGTAGCAATTAGAGGTAACTAACTAGTTTACCTTCTATATATTCGCAACCCGTCTCTACTTGTAGTGACGGGTTGTTTGTTTTAAGGGGAAGGTAGGCAGACGTGAAAATTTGCTTGAACTATCGTAACTTTGCGGCGTTTATGGCAGTGAAAATATTAGCAATAGAATCGTCGTGCGACGAAACAAGCGCCGCAGTTATCGTAGATGGGCAGGTAAAATCCAACATCATTGCGAACCAGACCGTGCATGAGCAATACGGTGGTGTGGTACCAGAATTGGCATCGCGTGCCCACCAGGAGCATATTGTGCCGGTAGTGGATGCAGCCTTGAAAAAGGCGGGCGTAGCCAAAGGTGAACTGAGTGCCATTGCTTTTACACAATCACCCGGTTTAATTGGTTCGTTGTTGGTAGGTGCCTGCTTTGCAAAAGCCATGGCCCTTGCCTTGGATATTCCGCTGATTGGGGTGCATCATATGCAAGCCCATGTACTCGCCAACTTCATCGAAGACCCGAAACCGAGCTTCCCAATGCTGTGCCTCACCGTATCTGGTGGTCATACCCAAATTGTGCAGGTTAACAGCGCCTTGGATATGAAAGTTATCGGCGAAACCCTCGACGACGCCGCAGGCGAAGCCTTCGATAAAACTGCTAAAATATTAGGCTTGCCATACCCTGGTGGCCCATTAATCGATAAATACGCCCAACAAGGCGATCCCACAAGGTTTAAATTCCCGGAGCCACAAATCCAAGGCCTCGATTTCTCCTTTAGTGGTTTAAAAACCGCCATCCTCTACTTCGTACAACAACAAGAGAAAGCCCAACCAGGTTTCTTACAAGAAAATATGGCCGATATATGCGCCTCCATCCAACACCGCATCATCACCATCTTGATGAATAAATTGGTAAAGGCCACAAAAGAAACCGGCATCAAAGAAGTAGCCATCGCCGGTGGCGTAAGCGCCAACTCCGGTTTGCGCAAAGCCCTCACCGAATACGGCGAAAAACACGGCTGGAACACCTACATCCCGAAATTCGAATATTGCACAGACAATGCTGGCATGATTGCCATGACAGCCCATTTCAAATACGAAGCCGCCGCTTTCACGGACCTAACCGCCATCCCAAGCGCCCGCGCCGAATTCGCCAGCTAAGTCATATAAAAATGGGTAACCAACACTTCTCCTTCAAACAATTCACCGTGCACCAAGACCGTTGCGCGATGAAAGTATGCACCGATGCCTGCATCCAAGGGGCCTACACCGCCCAATACCTTCAAAACACCCCCCACATCCACCGCATACTCGACATTGGCACTGGAACAGGCCTATTAAGCCTCATGCTAGCCCAAAAAAGCCCCGCCATCATCGATGCCGTCGAACTAGACATAAACGCTTACGAACAAGCAAAAGGCAACTTCGCAGAATCTCCTTGGAATGATCGCCTACACATCATCCAATCTGATATTCAAGCCCTCGAAGCCCCCAATAAGTACGACTTCATCATCACTAACCCCCCTTTTTACGAACAAGCCCTCAAAAGCAGCGATCATTTACGCAACCAAGCCATGCACGCCACCACACTGAGCTATAAAGCCTTGTTGACTGCTATTGATCATAATTTATTGCCTAATGGAGAATTCTCTGTATTACTACCATACGAACCTTTCAAAGACTTCTTAGCCTTAGCCACCACCATGGGCTTTACCCTGCACAATAGGCTAGATGTACAACAAAGCCCCAAACACAGTTATTTTAGAACAGTTGGGATCTTCAGCCGAAACACCCACCCTCAACCCATCACCAACACCCTCATCATCAAAGACGAACAAAACCAATATTCCCCCACCTTCATCAACCTCCTCAAAGATTACTACCTCTATTTATAACCACCCCCTTATAGCTACTCAATAATCCCCCCATTCCCCCCTCAAAAAGCCCCAACACAATCTTCACAACCCTCTTGAAAGATTATTACTACTATTTATTACCGCCCCTTCTTCGTCACTCTAAAATAAACCCAATCGCTCCCCCAAAAAGAAATCCCAACGCCCTTCACCACAGTAGTACTAAAGCCAAATCACAGCCCCGATCCAACGGCCACGAAGTGAATTGGCCGTTGGTCCTCCTTTCTTTGGTTACTTTCTTTGGAGAAGCAAAGAAAGTAACAACGGGATTTGAAATAAAAAGAATAAATGCGATTAAGAATTAGAATGAAAAATCATTTATACAATAAACATAATTTATCGCTCGCCTTCGGCATTGCTCGCCTCCGGCAACAATACGCCTCCGGCAAAAAAAAGGCTACCTCATCAAGAGATAACCTTTTAAAAATAAAATTTAAAAAATCAGTTTTACATCCTCGCCACCGCGTACAACTGCTTCACCTTATACACCTTATCAGCTTTATCAAACTGTTGCAACGCTTTATCATTCTTAAACTGCATATCTAACATCACATGAAACTTTTCATCTGTAGGAAAAGCTTTCTTCAAATTTTCTTTCGTTAACAACAATACATCATCACCAGGTTTTGTGCTG
The DNA here is from genome assembly GCF_003259335.1 of Chitinophaga skermanii. Taxonomy (GTDB): domain Bacteria; phylum Bacteroidota; class Bacteroidia; order Chitinophagales; family Chitinophagaceae; genus Chitinophaga; species Chitinophaga skermanii. Next base: position 49,036 of record NZ_QLLL01000013.1, on the reverse strand, counting down.
AAATAGTAAACAGTTTCACGCGTACGTTCTTTGCCGTTTTCGATGTTGACAGTACGTTTGTAGAGATCGAAATGTGTAGTGTCGACAATCGTATACGTACCTTCTTTAAAGAAACGGTACGAAGTACCTTTATCATCTTTAAAGCCGTACACTTGGTGTTTGTCGAGACTAACTTTATCGGCCCCGTTTACTTTAATAGCTTTGGGTTGAAAGGCAACATCGGCATTGATCTTCGCATCTTTATAACTTAAACGAGCATTTACATAATCTTCCACGGTTAGGTATAAGCCGCTACGTTGTTGGGATTGCGCGTTCGCCGAGATTGTAATGGTGCTAGTAACCAAGATGGTCATGAAGAGAGATTTCATCATTTGGTTTCGATTTAGTTCAACTACAAATGTATAAAAATATTAGTGCGAAGACTTGGTAATTTATCATGTTTTTGGTGCAAACTTGTTAATGAAATATTAAAATAGTAACGGTACTTTTTACGTTTTTAATGTAGATATTTGATATGTCATGTATGCCGATAAGGCTACGTGGTGGCTCGTTTTGATTATTTTGTAAGGATGGCTATTTTTCTTTTCGATTTCATCAATAAAAACAAGTATTCATTAAAATGTACAACACGTTCATGCATTATTTAATACCGTTGTTCACTTTATAATTTTGAATACTGGGTTGCAACGATTATTTTTGTGGATTCATGCAAGTAAGTGTTAAACATATCAAACGATGGACGATCTGCTTGCTGTTTTTGATGATTCAAATAGCAGCGGGTGTAACAGCGGCTTGGGCTTCGTACCAGCCGGTGTGCATCGATGTGCATGATTTAGAATCATATCCACTCAACGCTTCAGCACCCCATCCCAATTCGCTATTAGCCGAAAAGATGGACTTGCTGGAACAAGACGATGCACCACAAGATGCCATCGAACTAGTAAAACCCTACAAACCACGCAGGAATAAACTTCGTTACTTCGTTAATCAAGTCAATAAACAACTCAATCTCGCTACACCGATTGCGTTTTATTTCAACTGCATCCACGAACAACAAAACTTAATACCTGTCAATAAAACAGGCGAATATAGCCGTCACCGCGCGTTTCTGCCTGCTTATTACAATTTCCTCTTTAGGCTCTATCCATTCTGATAGGTATTTATGCTCCTTATTTAATTTTTCACAAACACATTTCATTTAATTCAACAAACGTGCGCCGTGTGTTGCGGCAGCGTATTGACTTTCCTTTTTAACTTGTTCCGTTGCAGAGCGGAACCAGAACACTATTGTTATGCAAATTCATTCAGCGATCTATATATCACTGGCAGCTATTGCTATGGCCGGTTGCGCCACTAAAGCTAATAATAACGCGGATGCTACCGCTAAAACTTTGCCGGTAACAGAACTTAAAGCAAAAGATACCACCATGCACCGTTCCTATGTAACAGGCATCGAAGCGCAACAAAACGTTGAAATCCGCGCGAGAGTAAACGGTTTCTTAGATGCCATACATGTCGACGAGGGCGATGAAGTAAAGAAAGGCCAAATTCTTTTCAGCATTAGCGACGAAGAATTTAAAGCAGAAGTAGCCAAAGCACGCGCTATCCTCAGTAGCGTAATCGCAGAAGCAAAAGGCGCGGCCTTAGAAGTAGACCGTGTGAAACTACTCGTAGAAAAGAAAGTAGTAGCCGCTTCGGAACTAGAAGTAGCTAAAGCTCGCCTAGCCGCCGCCGAAGCCAAAACTGATGAAGCCCGCTCTAGCTTACATGCCGCGGAAAACAGGTTACAATACACCACCATCCGCGCTCCATTTAACGGTGTAATCGATCGTATTCCTTTGAAGAAAGGTAGTTTAATAACAGAAGGTGCCTTGTTCACTACTATCTCCGATGTTGCGAATGTATACGCGTACTTCAACGTAAGTGAAACAGAATATTTGTCATATAAAAATGCTATCGACAATCATAAACACGAATATGAAAACGTGCGCCTTGTATTGGCCGATGGAACAGATTACGATTTCCCCGGTAAAATCGAAACCATAGAAGGTGAGTTCGAAGAGAACACCGGTTCCATTGCCTTCCGTGCGAAATTCCCGAACCCGAAAAAACTCTTGAAACACGGGGCCAGCGGTAAAGTAATGCTTACCAGTGAAGTAGAAGATGCCGTATTAGTACCCGGTAAAGCCGTGTTCGAGATGCAAGATAAAAACTACGTTTTCGTAGTAGGAAAGGATAATAAAGTGAAAATGAAAAACTTCGTGCCGCTCTCCCGCATGGCGCAATGCTACATCGTACAAGATGGCTTAGCACCAGGCGAAAAAGTTGTATCTGAAGGCGTGCAAAGTATCCGCGATGGTATGTTAATTCAACCGCGGATGGTGCCGATCGATTCATTGTTGCGCATGTAATGATTTTATTTCACTGAATTTATTTTTTCGATGTTTGAAACGTTTATAAAACGACCGGTGCTGTCACTGGTTATATCTCTTATTATCACATTGCTAGGGTTGTTAGCGTTATTCACGCTCCCTATTACGCAATTCCCCGACATTGTACCGCCTTCTGTAACCGTTACTGCGAAGTATACCGGTGCGAATGCCGAAGTGTGTGTGAAAGCCGTTGCTACGCCACTGGAAAGAGCGATTAACGGGGTGCCGGGTATGACGTACATGTCGTCGGTTTCCAGTAACGACGGTATCACCGTTATCCAAGTATTCTTCGAAGTAGGTACCGATCCCGATCAAGCCGCCGTGAACGTACAAAACCGGGTGGCTACCATTATCGATGAGTTACCGGAAGAAGTAATCAAAAGCGGGGTAACTACCGAGAAAGAGGTGAATAGTATGTTGCTCTACTTAAACGTGATGAGCGACGATGAAAATCTCGATGAACAATTCATTTACAACTTCGCCGATATTAACGTATTACAAGAGTTAAAGAGGATTGATGGGGTAGGGCGTGCTGAAATCATGGGTGCAAAAGAATACGCCATGCGTGTTTGGCTGAAACCTGATCGTATGTTGGCCTTGAATGTTTCTTCGGATGAAGTTATTGCCGCTATTCGCAGGCAGAACATTGAAGCGGCTCCCGGTAAAACAGGGGAGAGCTCCGATAAAGATCCCAACTTGCAACAATACGTATTACGCTATACAGGTAAGTTCTTCGAACCGAAACAATACGAAGAGATTGTTGTGCGTGCAGGCGCCGATGGATCAATTTTATTATTGAAAGATGTAGCAGACGTAGAATTTGGCTCCCTCACGTATAGCATGGTGTCGAAAACAGATGGTAAGCCTTCCGCTTCTATTATGTTGAAACAACGCCCAGGATCGAATGCACAAGAAGTAATTGAAAATGTGAAGTTGAAGATGGAAGAAATGAAAGCAACGTCGTTCCCGCCGGGTATGACGTACAATTTCAATTACGACGTATCCCGCTTCTTAGAAGCCTCCATTTCGAGCGTAATTAAAACATTGTTCGAAGCTTTCTTGCTGGTGTTCTTGGTGGTATTCATCTTCCTACAAGACTTTAGATCTACTTTAATCCCAGCACTCGCCGTACCTGTGGCCTTGATTGGTACCTTGGCGTTTATGCAAATGATGGGCTTCTCCATCAACTTGCTCACCTTGTTTGCCCTTGTACTGGCCATTGGTATTGTAGTAGATAACGCGATTGTGGTGGTGGAGGCCGTCCATGTGAAGATGAGCGAAGAACATATGGGCCCTATGGAAGCCACGATTGCTGCCATGCGCGAGATCAGTGGTGCCTTGGTAGCTATTACCTTGGTAATGTCGGCTGTGTTTATCCCGGTGGCTTTCTTATCTGGCCCAGTGGGTGTATTCTATCGCCAGTTCTCCTTAACGCTGGCCATCGCGATTGTGATTTCTGGTATAAACGCCGTGACGTTAACGCCGGCTTTATGTGCCATTATGTTGAAGCACAATACAGGCGAGAAAAAAGGTTGGTTGCAGAAATTCTTCAACAGCTTCAACCGTGGTTATAACAAAACAGAAAGCAAGTATGCGAAGTTAATTGGTGCTATTGCAGGAAGGCGAATAATTACGTTGCTCTGCTTAGTAGGATTCTTCGTTGCCACATACGGTATGAGTGCCATTTTACCTGGTGGCTTTATTCCTACGGAAGACCAAGGTATGATCTACGTGAACGTAACCACCCCGCAAGGTGCAACCGTTGAACGTACCGAGGCTGTACTCGACGAAATCCAACAAATCGCCGATAAAATGGATGAGGTAGAATCCGTGTCTATCTTAGCCGGTTATAGCTTGGTGAACGAGGTAGCGGGTGCTTCCTATGGTATGGGTATGGTGAACTTGAAAGCATGGAAAGAAAGGAAAGCCTCTGTGAACGATATCATTGCCCGTTTGCAAGAACAAACAAAGAATATCAGCGATGCTACGATCGAATTTTTCCCACCACCCACCGTACCGGGCTTCGGTAACAGTAGTGGTTTCGAATTACGTTTACTCGATAAAAGCGGTACGGGCGATTTAGAACAAACAGCCGCTCAAACCAATAAATTCATCGATGCACTGAAAGCCGATCCTGTAATTGGTAGTGCATTCACCAGCTTCGATGCCAGCTTCCCGCAATACATGATTCACTTAGATCAACAAATGGCGGCGAAGAAAGGGGTGAGTGTAGACAATGCCATGAGCAATCTACAAACCCTCATGGGTAGCTTCTATGCATCTAACTTCATCCGCTTCGGGCAAATGTACAAGGTAATGGTGCAAGCCGATCCTCGTTACAGAACAAAGCCGGAGGACTTGTTGAAGTTGCATGTGAAGAACGACCGTGGCGAAATGGTATCGTATGCCGATTTCATTAAACTGGTACGCGTATACGGGCCAGAACAATTAACCCGCTACAACATGTATACAGCGGCCATGATTAACGGTGATGCCGCGCCGGGATATTCTTCCAGCCAAGCAATTGCAGCGGTAGAGAAGGTAGCAAAAGAAAGCTTATCGCGTGGTTATACAATTGAATGGAGTGGTATGACGCGTGAGCAAATTCTATCGGGTAACCAAGCCGTATATATCTTCCTTATTTGCTTGGTGTTTATTTACTTATTGTTGGCGGCTCAGTACGAAAGTTTCTTATTGCCGTTGCCGGTAATTCTTTCCTTGCCTGCCGGTATTTTCGGTGCTTTCTTATCGTTGAAATTGATGGGCTTGGAGAATAACATTTACGCGCAGGTTGCCTTGGTCATGTTAATTGGTTTGCTGGGTAAGAATGCCATCCTCGTAGTAGAGTTCGCGATATTAAAGAACAAGCAGGGCTTGTCGGTATTAGAAGCCGCAAAGCAAGGTGCAGTATCGCGTTTGCGCCCGATTTTGATGACCTCCTTCGCGTTTATTGCCGGTTTGATACCATTGTGTATAGCTACAGGTGCGGGCGCTATGGGTAACCGTTCTATTGGTACAGCAGCTGCCGGTGGTATGTTGGTGGGTACAATTTTCGGGGTGATTATTATCCCGGGCCTCTATGTACTTTTTGCATCGATGGTGAAACAAAAACCGCAAGAAATTAAAGTAACAAAACATGAAGCAACGCACTAAAAATATTTCATGGGCATTGGCAGCGAGCGGTGTACTGCTCGCATCCTGCCAAACACAAAAACGTTCATTCACTTTGCCGGAAAACAATACGGCATTGGCAATCGAAACCGCGTCGCGCGATACATTATCGCTCGCCTCGTTCGATTCCATTTTTCAAGATGAACATTTAAAACATCTCATCGATACAGCGCTACAAAACAATTTCGACCTGATAGCAGCTACGCAACGCTTGCAAGCGGCCTCCGCGAATATGATGATCGCGAAGAACGCTTGGTTGCCTACGGTGAATGCTGTAGCCAGTGCAGGGGTGGATCGTTATGGCGATTATACGTTGAATGGCGTAGGTAACTACGATACCAATCTTTCACCCAATATCAACGAGAAACAACGTATCCCAACCCCGCATACACCCGATTATTTCTTAGGCATCCGCAGTTCGTGGGAAGTAGATATCTGGGGAAAGATCAAGCAAAAGAAACAAAGCGCCATAGCGCAGTTCTTTGCCACGCAAGAAGGTCGCCGTTTATTGCAAACGCAAGTAGTAGCCGGGATTATGAATATCTACTACGAACTCCAAGCGCTCGATAATGAACTAGAGATTATTCGAAGTAACGTAAAGCTACAAGATGCTGCTTTGGCAACGGTACATATTCAAAAGGCCGGTGGCCGTGCTACAGAATTGGCGGTACAGCAATTCCAAGCGCAGCTATTAAGTACAAAAGCATTGGAGTATAACGTGCTGCAAGAAATTACAGCGCTGGAAAACCAATTAAATGCTTTGCTAGGCAGGTTGCCACGAACAATTACACGTAGCAAGTTGTCGGTACAGCAATCTACCTTACCCACTTTGCAACAAGGCATCCCGGCCAGTTTATTACTTAATAGGCCGGATATTCAACAAGCGGAGTGGCAATTGAAAGCGGCCAAGGCCGACGTAAACGCTGCTAGGCTGGCATTCTTACCATCGTTAAGTATTACACCTTACGTGGGCTTTAATGCATTCCGACCAGAGGTACTATTCCAAACCCCGGCATCGTTAGCATGGGGCGTATTGGGCGGATTAACAGCGCCGATTTTCAATCAAAAACAACTGAAAGGCAACTTCAACCAGCAAAAAGCAAATGCTTTCGCTATGTATTATGGTTACCAACAAACAATTGTAAACAGTTACCAAGAGGTGGCTACGCAATTGAACAAGGTGTCGAACCAGCAAGAAGCCTTCAAGTTGAAACAACAAGAAGTAATGGTTTTGCAGAACGCTGTATCTACAGCAAATACGCTGTATTCTACCGGGTATGCTTCGTACTTAGAAGTCATTACCGCGCAGAAAAGCGTATTGGAAGCAGAACTTACAATGATAAACACCCGTCGACAAGTGTTCCAAGGCCTCGTACAATTGTACAGGGCACTCGGAGGAGGTTGATGATGTTGAATTATAAGTGTTAATGTGTACGCTAGGTCATGTCTATGACCTAGCTTTTTTTATGTAATTTTATACCATGGAAGACTTGAAACAAAAAGCAGCAGCAGCGGCCTATCAACTCGTGCAACCTGGTATGCTGGTAGGTTTCGGCGCAGGTAGCACCATTGCACACTTGATCGAGAAGATTAAGCTCGACGAGAACTTAGCACGTTCCATTACGGCGGTCACCTCTTCTTTCAATACGCAGCAACTATTGCAAGCCCATCAAATAAAAACGCAGGCAATTAGTGTTACGACTTACTTGGATATTTATTTCGATGGATGTGATTTGTTCGACCAATCGTTGAATGCCTTAAAAAGCGGCGGTGGTATTCATACACGCGAAAAATTATTAGCGGCTATGGCCCGTGATTTTATTTTAATTGGTGACGGATCGAAGTTCGTACCCCAATTACTCGTAAATGTACCGGTGGTAATAGAAGTGCTACAAGAAGCGATCTTCTTTGTGCAACAACAAATCCTCCAACTATGGCCCAACGCAAAAGCTATCTTGCGTCTAAGCAATAAGAAAGATGGTGCCGTGATTACAGAGCATGGGAATGCATTAATCGATATTTACTTCGAATCGATGCCCGCTGTAGGCATGATCAACACAAGCCTAAAAGCGATTCCCGGTGTATTGGAAACGTCGCTATTCTATCAAATGGCCACGCAAGCCATTATTGCCGATAAGAAAAGCGTGCAGCACATTTACCGTGAACGCTAATTAGGGTTCTACTTGTAATTGGAATTGCGCATCGAGGATAATTTTGCCGTCGATAGGGTTCGGCTGCGATGGGATTTGCAAGCCTTTCAACTTTGTTGTTTTCTTCTTCGTAACGAGGTCGGCAATTTGTTTTTCATTTAACTTCTTCCCAAATACTTCAAAAGGAATCTTAAACCCGCATACTTGGAAGTTGGCACAGCCATAGGCCGTATTCCCCTTTTTGAGGGCATGCGTTTGGCATTTGGGGCATTGTAAAGCACCTACTTCAACTACCTTCTTCGGCTTGGGTTCTTTCTTCACTTTTTCTGGCTCAACAGGAGTAGGCGGTGCCAAGGTAATTACCTTGTATGCATTGCTTTTCACCTCGGTAGTAAGTTCTACAACCATGGTAATCAGTTCCTGCTTAAAGGTTTCCATTTGGTATTCCCCTTTTTCGATGAGGCGGAGTTTGCGCTCCCATGTACCCGTTAGTTCCGCGCTTTTCAGTAATTCGGATTGAATGGTATCAATGAGGTCCATGCCTGTTTGTGTAGCGAAGATGTTCTTCTTTTTCTTCTCGATATACCTTCTTTTGAACAAGGTTTCGATAATATTGGCGCGGGTAGAGGGGCGGCCAATACCGTTATCTTTCAGCAATTCCCGCATCTCTTCATCTTCTACTTGCTTACCGGCCGTTTCCATGGCGCGGAGCAAGGTTGCTTCTGTAAAAGGTTTGGGAGGCGTGGTTTTGCCTTGGTGAATTTTCGGGGTATGAGGCCCTGTTTCGCCTACTACGAAGTGTGGTAAAGTTTTCTCTTCCGTTTCTTCCCCTTCTTTTTTACCATCGGTAGGTTCGTCTTTGGAAGGTTGATCGTTCGCGTACACTTCTTTCCAACCGGGTTCTATGATTTGTTTACCGGTAACTTTAAACTCTACCTGGCCTACTTTACCAAATACCGTGGTGGTAGAAATTTTACATTCCGGGTAAAAGGCAGCAATGAACCTGCGCGCAACGAGGTCGTATACGCGTTTTTCTTCGAGTGATAAGGAACTAGGGTAAACGCCTGTGGGAATGATGGCGTGGTGATCCGTTACTTTCTTGTCGTCGAATACGGCTTTTAGTTTGGGAATAGGCTTTTCCAAAAGCGGGGCAATAAGCGCTTTGTAAGGCGTCATATCTGTTAAGATGCCGGCGATTTTGGGGTGTAAATCTTCGGAGAGGTAGGTGGTATCTACACGGGGATAGGTCACCAGTTTTTTCTCGTAGAGATTTTGGATATGTTTCAGCGTTTCATCTGCTGTATAACCGAATTTCTTATTGGCTTCTACTTGCAAGCCCGTTAAATCGAATAGGCGAGGGTTACCTTCTTTACCGTCTTTCTTTTCGAAAGAGGTTACTTCAAAGGGATGTTCCTTTAAGTACGCTAAGCCCTTTTGTGCTTTATCAAGACTTTTCAATCGTTCGATCGTAGCGGTGAACTCCACTTCGCGGTAAAGTGTTTTCAACTCCCAATAGTCTTCCGACTTAAACGCATTAATTTCTTTCTGGCGGGCAACAATCATGGCCAACGTGGGTGTTTGTACGCGGCCGATAGAAAGCACCACTTTGCCCATCCCGAATTTCTTCGTGAATAAGCGGGTTGCATTCATACCCAGTAACCAATCTCCAATGGCGCGGGCCGACCCGGCTGCATAGAGGTTGTTAAACTGTTCAGCATCTTTGAGTTGTTGGAAACCGTTTTTGATAGCTTCTTCCGTAAGGGAAGAAATCCAAAGGCGTTTAACGGGGGCGGTGCATTTGGCTTTGAGTAATACCCAGCGTTGGATCAATTCTCCTTCTTGCCCGGCATCACCACAGTTGATCACCTCTTCACATTGTTGCACAAGGTTTTCGATGATCCCGAATTGTTTTTGTACACCGGCATTCTCGATGAGTTTAATTCCGAAGTGGGAGGGAATCATGGGAAGATCTTCCAATCGCCACATTTTCCATTGATCGTAATAGTCGTGCGGTTCTTTTAGGGTACAGAAATGCCCAAAGGTCCACGTAACTTGGTAACCATTGCCTTCATAATAACCGTCTTTCCGCTGTTTGGCGCCGATTACTTCAGCGATATCCCTTGCTACACTAGGTTTTTCCGCAATACAAACTTTCATAATACAATCTAAAAATGGCTGGCGAAGTTCGGATTTTTTTTCATTCGCCGAATAATAACTAATGTAAGCAAAGGAAGTGAATCCGCCAACAACTTGTAGCAAAATCGCTACGCCATATTCCCCAAGAAATTTTTTAACAATGCATATAGGATCGGTGTTTTACAAATTGCATCATTTTTGATTTACTCTTTTCCAGTAACCATAAAATTAATACGAATATGACCAGCTGGGGACATGATCCACTATTACACTCACAAGATAGCGGCAGCACACTGCTGCACCAATTGTTTGTACGCGAAATGCGTTGCTTGTATTGGACGGCCTTGTCGTTAGTCGACCAGTATAAACAATGGGAAGAAATTGCCGAAGCACGGGAATTGAAGCGAGCGCTAGCCGTTCACAATCATCAAACTAAGCAGCACGTAAACAGAATTGAAAGCGTGTTGCAACATTTGGACCTACCATTGGCATTCGAAGAAAGCGTGGGAATGAAGGGCTTGATTAAAGAAGCCCGCAGAACAATGTCGGAAACCAAGGAGAAGTCGGCCCAACGCGATGCCGCATTAATATTATGCTGGCAGCGGATTGAACATTACGAAATTGCCACCTATGGTGGACTTGTTACCTTTGCGGAGACCTTACAATATCATTTGATAGCGGATATATTGCGAGAAACATTGAAAGAGGAGAAGGAAATGGACGAGCAATTATCGGCTATTGCGGCGCGGTATATTAATACCGGCGCCTTGCAAGAAACGGTGTAGGGTTCTTTAGAACAACTGTTTCTACCATTCCATTGAACGTTCTGCTGAACGGAAAATTTAGTAACACCCTGGGTATGTTTACATACTTGGGGTGTTGCTTTTTAGAAGGCGGCTGGCTTTTTGTAACACTATGGTATACAAATCCATACTCAACGAATTTCCTCACCTTCTAAACATTTCATCAATGGCAACCCAAGATTTTCCTGGTAACATCAACAAAAAGCAAGAAGACCTAGAGCCCAATAAGGAAGAGTCTTCCGGCGAGTTCATGACCACCAACCAAGGTGTAAAAGTGAACGACGATACGAATTCTTTAAAAGTGGGCGACCGTGGCCCGTCCCTTTTAGAGGATTTTATTCTACGTGAGAAAATTACCCATTTCGACCATGAACGTATCCCCGAGCGCGTAGTGCATGCAAGAGGGGCAGCCGCCCACGGGTATTTTCAAGTATATGAATCGATGGCGAAGTATACGAAAGCAAAATTCTTACAAGACCCGAACGTACAAACCCCGGTATTCGTAAGATTTTCGACCGTAGCCGGCTCCCGTGGTTCCACCGATTTGGCGCGTGACGTACGCGGCTTCGCTGTGAAGTTTTATACGGAAGAAGGGAACTTCGATCTAGTAGGCAACAACATGCCGGTATTCTTCATCCAAGACGCCATCAAATTTCCCGACTTAATACACGCCGTTAAACCCGAACCACACAATGAAATTCCCCAAGCCGCAACAGCGCATGATACGTTCTGGGATTTTATATCGCTCAGCCCCGAATCGATGCATATGATCATGTGGGCCATGTCGGACAGGGCTATACCGCGTAGCTTACGCATGATGGAAGGCTTTGGCGTACATACCTTTAGATTTGTGAATGAAGAAGGCGTATCGTACTTCGTGAAGTTCCATTGGAAACCCTTGTTAGGCGTACATTCAGTGGCATGGGACGAGGCACAGAAAATTTCCGGTAAAGACCCTGATTTCCACCGCCGCGATTTATTCGAAGCCATAGAAAATGGTCATTTCCCGGAATTTGAATTCGGTGTGCAGATAGTACCGAAAGACGATGAACACAAATACGATTTTGATTTGCTGGACCCAACGAAAATTATCCCGGAAGAAATAGTACCTGTCGTAAGAATTGGCAAAATGGTATTGAATAAGAACCCGGATAACTTCTTCGCAGAAACGGAACAAGTAGCCTTTCACCCGGGCCATATTGTGCCGGGGATTGATTTTACAAATGATCCACTGTTACAAGGCCGTTTATTTTCTTATACAGACACGCAATTGATCCGTTTAGGAGGCCCGAACTTCCACGAGATTCCAATTAATAGGCCGGTGGTGCCCATTCATAATAACCAACGTGATGGATATATGCGCCAAGAAATTAATGTAGGCAAATCGAGTTACCATCCGAATTCAACAGGTGGTGGATGCCCGTTCCAAGCGAAGATGTCGGAGGGTGGATTTACGTCGTATCCCGAACGTGTAGATGCACATAAAGTGAGGGGACGTAGTAAGAGCTTCTTGGATTTCTTTAGCCAGGCGAAATTGTTTTTTAATAGTCAATCGGAGTATGAGCAACAGCATATCATTCGTGCCTTGCGATTTGAATTAGGTAAAGTAACGATACCGGCCATACGCGAGCGCATGGTAGGATTGTTATCGCATGTCAACTCGCGCCTTGCAGCGGAAGTGGCAGCAGGATTGGGAGTAGACATAGATGAACCGTTAGCCCCAGTAAATCATATGTTTGGAGCGGATGCGAACACGGTGGAATTCCAACCGGTAGAAAAGCAAGCGCCTATCGACAACGCACCATCATTAAGCATGGCGAATACTATCAAAAACACCATTAAATCGCGTAAAATCGCCGTGTTAATAGCCGATGGAGTAGATGAAGCCGCTGTTGCAAAAGTAAAAGCCGAACTGGCGCAAGCTGAGGCACAAGCAGTGCTAATTGGCCCTCGTAATGGTAGCATCGTTACCAGCACTAATACAAACATCCAAGCCGATATGAGTTTATTAACCACCGCATCGGTTCTATTCGACGCTGTGTATATTCCCGGTGGCGATGAGCATGTGAATGCATTAATCGCCGACCCAGATGCTGTTCATTTTGTAAACGAAGCATATAGTCATTGCAAACCAATTGCTGCGAATGGTGAAGGGATTACGTTTTTACAAGCAACGTATGTTGGTACAAAACTGGGTAGCAATAGTCCTGAAGCCACTTTGGGATTGGTATTATCGGAGAATGCAAATAGTACATTTATCCAACAATTCATAGATGCCATTGCGCAACATCGATTTTGGGATCGTGAAAAACGGGATAAGGTGCCTTCATAAATTCTTAGCACAAGAGTAAGCGTAAAGCTTACTCTTTTTTATTGCCTGCCGGATTGTTATTTTAAAGCTGTTTTTAGGGCGATTTTTTATCAACCGAACATTTTGTTGTCATAGGTCAAAAGGCGCCTTTTATTGGCCTTAAAATGCCTTATTTTGATCTTGCCCATGCTCCAAGGCAATCTCGTTCTTGGCTCCCCAACCCCCCCAACTGCTAAAATTTAGCACAAAGCCTTTGACGACCCTTTGAAAACCCTTTGAAAATCGCCTGGAACCCTTGAAAACACTAGGGGTACCCTTTGAAAGACTTTAACTTCCCTTTGAAATCGCTTAAAACCCTTGCCAGTACTGTAGGCACCCTTTGAAAGACTTTAACCAGCCTATAAAAAGCCTTTGATAACCCTTTAACTTGCCTTTAAGGAGACTTTGCGTTTGGCCGGGTTGCCTTCACAAGTAGCTGGTTTTCCTTTGATTATATGATAGCTATTAGGAGGAACCTTGGTGAAAGTCGATAAAATCCAAGGTAAAAGCTTACTTGTTATCGGTAAAATAGGCCCTTTGATAAGGTTTTTGTCGACAAAAGCCTTGGTAACTGTCGGTACGGCCCGCGCCAATTCTGGGGTTCTGTAGGTAAAAGTCGGTGAAATGTCGGTGAAAAAAGTGTAGATGCCCGAAAACACTGGGGTTTCTGCTTGGTGGGTATTGGGTTGATAGCGTAATGGATTGGTAACCAAGTAATGAAGTAGTACCTATATTTCTCGCAGTGGTTTTTACAATATGTTTTAAAGGTTTTTCTATGGTTTTCCAATATTACCCCAATGTTCTTCCAATGGTAGAGATATATGTTGGATGTTTTGGGGATGTATTTTGGATATGTTTGGGAATGAAAGCTGATCGCTTGTAAGACAATGAATTATGGAATTTTCCTACAATTGAAAATAATTTTTTGCAGAATTGAAAAACAATTCTACATTTGCAACCCGAACGGCGCAAAACGCAGTTCAAAAGATAAGAGCCCAGATGGCGGAATTGGTAGACGCGCTAGACTCAAAATCTTGTTTTCGAAAGGGAGTGCAGGTTCGATTCCTGTTCTGGGCACAAGATGGCAAAAAGGTCGGAGAATTTTCTCCGACCTTTTTTGTTTATTTCTTATCGCTCCTACATTATTTCCTCGTTACCAGGGCGGTCTTGCCTTTGTCTATCCATTCAGTTGAATCATATTAAAAATAGAATTGAATCACATAAGTGTCGACTGCATATTTGCTTTATAAGCGTTAATATACTTTTATTTCAAGGATATGCCTTTAAGGGAAAGACATGTTAAAGGGGATAATTCCTTTAACATTTGAAGGCGATATGTAGCGTGTAAATGGAGGATGTTTATTTTATTTGAAATTGAAAATGATTTACAAAAATTTGATAAAAAGGTATTGCTTGTTAATAATAATTGCTATTAATTTTGTAAATTGATTCCAAAATTGAAGAGAGGATGATTGTAAATTTCAGTGTTCAAAATTTCGGTCCAATAAAAGATAAACAAACATTGTCATTTGAAGCCGATAAATCAAGTTTACTTGAAGACTATTATATAATTCAAGCACTTGATGATGTAAGAGTTTTAAAATTGGGGCTTATATATGGTGCGAACGCCTCAGGCAAAACCACTATTTTAAATGCACTAGATTTTTTGCGTGATCTTGTTATAGAGCCAGAAACAAAAAAAACTGAAACATTAGATTTTAACCCATTTTTATTTGATGTTGAGTCTTCCTTGCAGAATTCGCATATATCAATTGATTTAATACAAAATGGAACGCGTTATTTTTATGAAGTGGAGTTCAATAGAAAGGCTATTATTAATGAAGAGCTATATTTCTACAATCCCAAGAAAAATAATGTCTATAAGAGAAGTACAGATGTAGAAAAACAATTGTCATTAATAACTTTCAATAGTAAGATAGAAAAAGATAAGGATATTACTAAAACGCTTGCTGCTAATACACTTTGGAATAATACTGTATTAGGTGGTTTTATTAAAACAAATATTGAGCAAAAACACTTGAAAGATGTAACCGATTGGTTTGCGAATTATTTAAAAAGAATAATTGTAACTCAAACCGATCTTAGTACTTATGTTACAGCTCGTATTGACAATGCGGAAATTCAAAAGGAAACTGTGTTAAATATTTTAAAACAAGCTGACTTTAATATTTCCAATATTTTAATTGAGAAGAAGGAGGAGGCTATCCCCAATGGTTTTATTGAATTTTTAGAAAAACAAGTAAAAGCTCCAAGTGATAAATTGGAAGAGCTGAAAATCAAGGGGAAGGTTACGTCTTTAAACCTAGAGTTTGAACATACTGTAAACAAAGAAAAATATAGTTTGCCATTTGATCTCGAATCGCAAGGGACTAAAAGGTATTATGGATTTGCTGGAGTATTAAGTTTGGTAATTCAAAAGCCTGCTATATTTCCTATCGATGAGCTCGAATCCTCCTTGCATCCAGATCTGTTTACACACTTTATTGTTTCTTTTTTAATAAATTCAAAGAAGTCTCAAATCATAGCAACTACGCATAATAGAGAAGTATTTAACAACAAGGATATTTTCAGAAACGATGCCATATGGTTTACAGATAAATCAGAGAAGGGTACTACTGAATTATACTCCTTGGCTGATTTTGATACATCGGTAATCCGAGATACCACTAATGTATACAATGCTTATAAAGCCGGTAAATTAGGCGGAATTCCCAATTTAGGTGATTATTTTATAGATATCGAGGATGAGGCAAAGTAACAAAAGATTATCACCAAAACCTTTAAGATTTGCTTTCGTTGTTGATGGAGAATGTGAAGTTTGGTATTTGCAAATGTTGAAGCGTAATGAAAGAAAATTAGGTATTACTTTAAGTCCACAAATTCCGCAAAAAACAAAATTAGAAGATCAATATAATAAAGTGATCGAACTGAGTGAAGACTATGATAAGGTATTTTGGATTATTGATTTAGATGTGGTAAACAACGAAACTCTTTTGGCCGAAAAAGGAACTCAAACTCCTCTGCAGAAATTAGAGCGTTATTATAATGCTATCGTAAAGAAAAATGCAAAGAGTAAAGAATCCAGCATAATTATTATTATAAATAATCCCTGTTTAGAGTTTTGGTTTTTGCTGCATTTTGAGTCTACTGCAAAATATTTTACTGATTGTAATAAAGCTATTGATAGGCTAAAAAAGCATTTACCTAATTTCGATAAAACACAAAAGTACTTTACAGCACAAGGAAACGATATTTATTTAAGGCTTAAACCGCATTTGAAATCCGCTATTGACAATGCTAAAAAATTGGGTGATTTTGATTTCCAAAATCCACGTGCTGGAATGGCACAGATGCAATTCTTTTTCGAACTAAGTGGGATTGATTATGAAAATGTAAAGTTCTAAATTGTAAGTGTCCTGCTAATCTTTATCGACTGCAAAATAGCAATTGAAACCATCGCCTCCCAAGTGCTTTGTTTGAGCCGTTGCTATCAAGGGCATAATTGTAGCCAATCGTAAGAATAATGTTCGCATAAATACTGTAGAACGGGGCATCGGAACACGGCTTGCAACAACTACATGTAGGAAGATATTACATTTTTTACAGAAGCTCTACGGTTTCCCCCAACAATCTTCCCTTTAAAATCCCATACTTTGAATAACTTTGCAAGTTGCTATTCCCCGGGTACCACCATAAAAACCTGCGGAATTAGCACCCGTTGCAAATTATTCGCTTATCTTCCTAAAAAATACGCCTTAGTGCCTGTAGAACAGGAGAAACGTAGTATGAAAAATATTGTTACGATTAACGATGTGCACCAACAGTTCGCGGAATACTTCGATGTACCGGCTTTGAAGCCATTCATTTACTTGTTATCCAAAAAACTCGGCGAGGGACATATCTGTTTAGACTTGCACAAGCTCGAAGGAGATATCCAAGACTTACCCGGTTCCTATGCGAACCAAGTGGATGCCTCGCGCCTGTATAATTCTCAACTGGTGGCTATTAACAATGCGGAAGATAAGCCCTTCATCTTGCATAATGGCCGCTTGTATTTCCAACGCTATTTCAAGTACGAAACCAATTTCCTCCGGTATATCGCTGCTTTCTTACAAGCCGAAGAAAGCGTGTTGCAAGAACGTATCAACATCTTGCAACAACACGAAGCGCAAGTACGTGCGCTTTTCCCCGGTGGCTCAACCCCCGAAGGTAGTGCCGACAAAGTTGATTGGCAATTAGCCGCCGCCATCAGCGGGGTATTAAACAACTTTACCATTATTACTGGCGGCCCGGGAACAGGTAAAACCACTACCGTAGCAAAAATTCTGTCCATTCTATATACCATCGATCCACAGTTAAAGGTAGCCCTAGCTGCCCCCACTGGGAAAGCTGCTGCCCGTATGGCCGAAAGCTTACGGAATGCGGCCGCACAAACCGACCCGGCAACAGCGAAACGTTTCCAGGATTTAAGTCCTTCTACCATTCACAGGCTACTGAAGCCCATCAACGGTTCTCATTATTTTAAACACAATGAAGAGAACCCATTGAATTACGATGTAATGATTGTCGATGAATGTTCGATGATCGATTTGGCCTTATTTTCCAAGTTATTGTCGGCCATTAAACCTACATCGCGGTTGATTATGTTGGGCGATAAAGATCAATTAGCTTCGGTAGAAGCAGGGAGTTTGTTCGGGGATCTTTGCCAGGCGCAGGAACAATTAAATGTTTTCTCGCCCGAAAGAACAGCGCTAATGAATAGCTTTATGGCGCAGGAGAGTGCTATTACTACTACAGCGAACGAGCATCAAAGTAAACACCCTTTGTTCGAACATGTTGTAGAGCTTCGTCATAGCCGAAGGTTTACCGGGCATGCAGGCATTGGTAGGTTCAGTAAAGCACTCATTCAAAATAATGTACCGGTTATCCAAGCATTCCTTGTACCGGGTGCAGATGAAGAAGTACATATCGATCAACAGTACAACGAAAAGTTATTCGAACAATTCATTAGCGAATACGCCGAGTTCATCAAAGAAAAAGATATCCGTTTAGCCCTCAAAAAGCTAAACAACCTACGTGTACTTGTAGCCATACGCGATGGAGCGCAGGGTTTAACCACCATCAACCGCCGCATCGAAAAATACCTGCAAGACAAAAAGTTATTACAGGTAAGCACGAACTTTTACGAGAACAAACCCATTATGCTTACCCGTAACTATTATGAACACGGCCTGTTTAATGGCGATACAGGCATTATTCGCAAGGATGAAAGCGGTGTGCTGATGGCATGGTTTGAAGATACAAACGGCGATTTGAAAGCCGTTTTCCCGGGATACTTGGCACAAGCGGAAACTGCTTTCGCCATGACTATCCACAAAAGCCAAGGCTCCGAGTTCACGTCGGTGCTTGTTGTATTACCCGTTAATGAAACACCCATTCTTACAAGAGAATTGCTGTATACCGCCGTTAGCCGCGCCCGTAAAAAAGTATTTGTACAAGGCAGCGAGCAAACGATTATCAACGCCGCCGCTAAATTCGTGGACAGGGGTTCCGGTATCAACGCAAGAATGGCTGCCGGGAAGGAGGATCAATAAAAAGTATTTATGGCATTATTTCTCAAGGTGTCGAATTCGTTAGAAAGCTTGGCAGAAGGATTGATTAACGACCTGCAAACGGCCAACTATAGCGTATTTCAACCTCACTATATTATTACGCAAACCGAGGGTATGAATAACTGGTTGAAACACCGGCAAGCATACCAAGTAGGTATTGCTGCAAATGCCCGGTTTCTAAAACCGAACGATTTGCTATTCCAGCTATACATGATTTTGGGAGGACCGAGTATTCAATCCATGTCGTCCCAACATCTAAGTTGGCTGTTGTTTAAACTACTCGGCGAACCGGAGTTCATAGAGCGTTACCCCGATGTAGCTGCTTATTACCTCGATCACGGTGAAGAAACGGATTTGAAGAAGATGGTATTAGCCGAGAAAGTAGCCGATTTACTCGATCAATACCAAGTATACCGCCCCGGCATGATCCAGCAATGGAACCAAGCCGATATGCAAACATTGCAAACAGAAGAGTGGCAAGAATGGTTATGGGTAAGGGTGAAGCAATTGTCGGGTGATATATTGCCTGATAAAACGCTTATTGGGAATTATATCCTCGATATACTAAAAAGTCAACCGGAGAAACACAAGTCGCTCGTTAACCGGATGCCTGCCATTCACCTATTTGGCTTATCCATCCTAACGGTATTCCACGTAGAAATCTTGCACGAGGTATCGAAGGTGATTGATGTACATTTCCATATCCTGAACCCAGCACCCGGCGTGTTTTGGTTCGAAGATCGAAACGAGAAACAGTTAGCCCGTTGGCGCGCGAAAGGGTTACAAGATAGGGTAGATGCAGCGGTTGTTGGGAATGCTTTGCTCACCGGTTGGGGAAAGGTGATCCAAAACAGCTTTGCCCTATTTTTTGCGAACGATGGTTTCCTTAATGCCTACGAAGAAATTGGCGTGGTGGAACCTCGTACCGATTCATTATTACACAAAATCCAACACGATATATTTACAGCCGCTACAGATCATCGCACCCGTTTTTCGGAGAATGATTTAACCGATGGCTCTATAACAGTACATGCTTGCTACACCGTTGCTAGGGAAGTAGAAGCGTTGTACAATTACTTGGTGCATTTGTCCGACCAAAGGAGAGAGAAATTATCATCCCGCGATATCGTGGTGATGGTTAGTGATATTGATGCTTATGCACCCTATATCAAAGCCGTGTTCAACCACGCACCGCACCGTTTTCGTTATACCATCGCCGATGAAAGCTATGCCGATAACGATAATCTTTTCAATGCACTACAAGCGGTGTTGTTGTTAGACGAAGAAACATTTGCCGCAGAAGCGGTAATGCAATTGCTCGATTTCTCGTACATCCGAAAGCGCTTTAACCTAAAAGATCCCGTGTACTTACGCCCCGCTGTTGAGGCCGCGAATATTAGGTTTGGCATTGAAGGTAATAAAGAAGACGAAACGCAATATGTAAGCTGGAAATACGGTATTCAACGGATTATGTACGGCATTTGTATGAGCGGCGAACCCGAATTCGGCGAATATACCGATAGCTTTTTCCCCTTGGATATCGCGGAAGGGCAAGAAGCATACGACTTAATCCGCTTTTGTCATTTCGCGCAAGTGCTTATCACGGCCGTAGAAGAACGCCGCGAAGCGCGTAGTATTGCCGATTGGGTGAAGTACGTAGAGCAATTACTGCATAGCCTTGTGTACGAACAACAAGACGAAAGCGATGAAGATTATACCACCTTGTTAAAGGAACTTTCAGCATTCAACTTATTACACGAGTACCTGCCTGGTAAAGTGCCCTATAGCGTGTTTGTACATAGTTTGCTGAATGTGATTACTGGCACCACGCGTAGTAGTCTTTTTGCGAACGGGGGTATTACTTTCTGTTCACTTATTCCAATGCGTAGTATACCGTTTAAAGTAGTGGCGTTATTGGGATTGAACCATGATAAATTCCCCCGCAAAGAGAATAAATCGAGCTTCGATATTATGTCGAAGGAACCGAAACGGGGAGATCGTAACTTGAAGGAGAACGATAAGCACCTATTCCTAGAAACAACCATTTCTGCCCAACAGTATTTGTACATTAGTTATTTGGGTAGAAGTGTGAGCGATAATACGGCCATTCCGCCTTCCGTTTTGGTAGACGAGTTATTGGATTATATTGAAGCCGGGTACAATGGCAACCCGGAAGATGTGCGCAAGAAATTAGTGAAAGTGCAACCCATGCAGGAATTCAGTCGTAAATACGGCCAAGTACCTGGTTTGTATAGTTACTTGGATGTGAACGCCCTGTCATCCCTTCACTTCATTAACCCTAATAAAACAATTGAAGCACCACAGCTAGAAGAGTTTACTTTGGATATGCTCACGAACTTCTTCAAAAACCCGTTCAAAGCATACTACAACAAAGTACTCGGCATCTATTTCAACGATGATCCTATTTTGTTGGGAGAAACAGAGTTGTTCAGCTTAGATAAGTTGCAGCAATGGGGTATGAAACACAAGCTGCTACCTACACAAGGTATTACCCCGGCCGAACGTGCCGCCTTGGTGAAAACGGGTAAGTTGCCATTGCGCAATATGGCCTATGTAGCGGTTCAACATGTAGAAGAAAAGGTGCAGCCTGTACGAGCCTTATTTGAAGCCTGTACAGCAGGTAAGTTGGCGGAGCGTTTGGATTTTGATATACAGGTTGATGAAGTAGTGTTGAAATGCAGCTTAGAAAATGTATACGATGGCACATGGGTAAAAGTATCGTGGTCGACCCGCGATTTACGGAATATGATCGAAGCCTATATTGCCTACCTAGCTGGCGTAGCCGCCGGTAAACTAACAGGTTTACAATTCATTTCCGGCGCCGCTAAAGAACAAGTTTTCGAGGCAACATCCATTAGCCGGGAAGATGCAATACAGCGCCTTCGTATCTTAAAGAACTTCTATTTACAAGGGCTAACGGAGATACTTCCATTCTCCCCCGACTTCGATATTGAACCCGCTAAAATAGCAGGAATCGATGAAGAGAAATTTGCCAAGCTGGTGCATGATATTTTCGAAGGTGGCAAGTTTGCCAATAGCGACAGGTACATGGTAAAGGAATATGAACGTGGTTATTTCGACCAACCTAGTCACGCTATTACCTTCAAGCGCGTTTGCGAGCAAGTTGTTGCCCCGCTGGCCGATATTTTTCCAGGTTATTACAGTAAATAAATGACGAACGAACGATATAAACATTTTGATGCCCTTACAGTACCGCTAGAAGATAGTAACCTCATTGAAGCCAGTGCCGGTACAGGGAAAACTTATTCTATTGCCATTCTCGTGTTGAGATTGGTACTGGAGAAACGTGTGCCTGTGAAGGAGATATTGATGGTAACCTTTACAAAGGCTGCCGTAGCCGAATTAAAGGATCGTATCCGTTTGTTTATTCGAAAAGCCTATAAAGTAAGTTTCGGGAACGAAATAGACGATGATAATATCACAACACTTGTATTACAAGCCGTGGATGCCGCCGATCCTTTAACTGTGAATCACTTGTTACGGGATGCGGTGTTGTTGTTGGATGAAATATCTGTTTTAACCATCCACAGCTTTTGCCAGCAAGTATTAAACGAATATGCATTTGAAACCGACCAATTATTCGGTGCTGAAATGGTGCCAGATACGAGTCCTATTGTAGAGAAAGAACTCAATAAATTCTGGCGTCGACAGGTAACTACTTTGCACCCGGCATTATTGCAAAGCTTATGGAGTGAAGGCATGAGAAGTCGCATGCAGAACGTGTTACAAGAACATATGAGCGGTAAAAAGTACTTGGGATATGATGACACAGCCGATTATGGAATATCGTCATTCCGCCAAGATGATTGGATGACCCAACATGCGCAATTGTGCGAGCATAAAGAGGTAGCTTTGAATGCGCTGTACGACTACATCAATAAAAACCAACCCAGCATAGCTACCGCTGCCAAGAAAAATGCACATGCGAAGAAGGCCTTCGAGCCATTGTTGCACGATGCTGCCGCGTTTGTAGCGATGTTGAAGGAAAAGAAGAATGGTAGCAAACCGCCCGCGTATATACATGAATTGTTTTGTGATATAGTAGAATTGATTGATAAACAAGAGGGGATCGAATCGGAGATTACAAAACACTTAGACAACATTCATCACTGGTTAACTTGCTTTGCCATAAGCAAAGTAGGGAAGGGCGTGCAGGGTTATATGGCACGTAATAACATGTTAGGGTACGACGATTTGATTGTCAACCTACACAAAGCACTCGTGCACCGGGATAACCCCAAGCTAGTAGAAAAGCTGCAAGAAAAGTACAAAGCCGTATTCATCGACGAGTTCCAAGATACCGATCGCCAGCAATACGAGATTTTCAATACCGCTTTTGGCAGCAATACCATCTTGTTTTACATCGGCGATCCCAAGCAAAGCATCTATGCATGGCGCAAGGCCGATATTTACACGTATTTCGAAGCCCGTAATAGCGTGCAGCATTTGTACGATATGAATCATAACTTCCGCTCGTCGACCACTATGATCCAGGCGATGAATATTTTTTTCAGACCTACGCCGGGTTTTGATACTTTCTGTTTTAAAAATGAAGTAGACAGTATTGATTATATAGATGTGGAAAGTCCTGCCGAGAACCGGAAAGGATTGCTTTACTACGATCAACAACCCGAAATACCCATTACTATTTTCGAAAGTAAAACCAAGTCGGAAATAGCTACCGGCGTAGTGGCCCAAGTAGCCCAGCTATTGGTTGATACAAAGTTCAAGATTGTGAAATCAAACGGTACAACCAGTGCTATTACACCGGAAGATATTGGCATTTTGGTGAGAACAGGCAAGGAGGGTTTGGAAGTAAAGCATGAATTAGCGAAACAGGGTATTCCTGCTGTGCTAATCGATGAAGTGAAGGTATTGAATACAGCAGAAGCCATTGAAGTATATTACTTACTAGAAGCGATAGAATCGCCTGAGCGCTCGACCATTAACCGTTCTTTGTTATCGCCGCTAACTGGGTTTTCGGTAGATGACATGCTACATTTGGATGATGAAGTAGTATTATCCTGCTTCACGAAATACCGCGAGCTATTCGATAAAGATGGTGTGTATACGGCGCTAATGGCCTTTTTTGCCGATTTTAACGTGCGTACTTCTTTATTGAAGAACCGTGCTGAAAACGGTGAACGCATTTTAACCAATTTGCTGCAACTCACCGAAATTGTTCACCAAGTACAAAGCAGGCGTAATTTATCTTTACGTGATTTGATCTCTTGGCTGAAACGTGGTATTGATGGAATGGCTATTCCCGGAGATGAGTATACACAAAGGATGGAAAGTGATGAGGCTGCTGTAAAAATTGTAACGATTCATAAAAGTAAAGGCTTAGAATACAATATTGTATTGGCCCCTTATCTTGATTTTACAGAACGGGAGCGAGATGATTTTGTGAGCTTCCGTGACCCAGAAACAGGCGAATATTATAGTGCCGAGCAAGGCAGGCAGAGCGATGCGCAGAAACAAGCTTACCGCGAGCAGCAAGAGCAAGAAAATAGGCGGTTAGTATATGTAGCCATTACCCGTGCCGTATACAAATGCTACATATATAGCAACCTACGGGCCAGCAAGTCGACCTTGAAAGTGTTTGTCAACGAACTAAAGGGTATGTTTATCGATGCAGCACTTATTTCAATACAAAGTCAACTCCCAACGATGCCCACTGTGCCATATAAAGAGCAGGCACTTCCATCGAGCGGGCCACGCAATACAAAGCAAGTTTTTTTCCAATTAGAGGAAGAGCATTGGCGGAAGATGAGTTACACAATGCTAAGTGCCAAAGCAGAACTTAAAAGCCTGCCTTATGGTGAAGCCATAGACGATGCCTACGACCAATTTATATTCAATACCCTCAAACGTGGTGCTAAAACAGGTAACCTCTTACACTTTATCTTCGAGAACATCAGCTTCTCCGACGATTCGAAATGGGAATACTGGTTAAAAACTGCCCTAGATCGTTATTTGCCTGGGCAGGATGAGGTGTATATGCCTATGCTACAGCAACTGGTGCAGCACGTTGTACGCGTACCATTACAAGTGGACGGAAATACATTCCAATTATCCGCTGTTGGGAAGGAGAAAAGGATGACGGAGTTTGAATTTGATTTCCCCGTATCCTTGTTTCAACCCCATGCACTCCAACAATTATCAAGCGATGATGTAAACATTCATGTGCGACGCTTCTCCGATTATAATCAACAAGAAATAGAGGGCATCATGAATGGTAAAGTCGATTTATTCTTCGAACACCAAGGCAAATTTTTCGTGTTGGATTGGAAGTCCAACTACTTAGGCAACCAGCTGGAAAGCTACAATGCTGCTGCTTTGTTAGCAGAAATGAACAACAATAACTATCATTTGCAATATTTAATTTACACCGTTGCCGTAAAGAAATACCTGTCTACACGCTTGCCAAACTTCGACTATGATAAACATTTTGGCGGTATTGTGTACCTATTCTTGCGTGGTGTAAGGCAAGATAGCACAACTGGTATATTTACAGTGAAGCCGGGAAGGAAGCAGATAGAGGAGTTGGAGGCATTATTGGGGAACTAACAAACGCTTCATTATTCAATAACCTAACTATTTAATGAATCATTCAGTAGTATACTTCAAATCCCAATTCCGAAAAACGCTCGAGTTTTACTTGAAAAAACCTGGGAGGTTAGAAGAGCGGACGTATGTTATATTACCGGAAACACTAGAGGGTGTACCTTGTGTAGATTCCGATAGTGACATTATCAATTGGTGGCGATTGCCGGGATATATTGCTGTGAAACTTACATTGAACGAGGTATGCGATTTGTTGACGAATCGTGCACGGATTCCCTTGTGGGTAAAAGTGAAGGAACAAGACGATGGCATTATTATAATACATACATGTAATCGGTATAGAAAATGGAAAGATGTAGTTAATCACCACAGGGAAAATAATGCCACCTTCGCTCCCTTTATTTTCGATAATCAACTTCCTATTCAATTCGATCCATCGCTAGAAAGATGGGGGCTGATTCGTAAGCTGTTTTGGCAAAGAGGACTGTCTCTAAGTGAAAGATCAATCTATCAACAATCACCTCTCTTATATAGTGAAGTAAGCACTTTTTTCGAGCGATATTTTGAGGGAAACATATTTTACCCAGGTGCCTATAATCACTTTCATCCAGGTGAAATGAGGTACAGTCATCTCGTAATGGAGTACGATAGGAGGAATAATCGATTTATTGTTTTCGAAAACGAAAAAGCTACAGCACTAAAACAAAAGAAGGTAAAGTATGCTTCATCCAACTTGTCAAATACATTACACTACTATTTACAACACGAGAAACAGTACTGCATAGAAGGTGTGCAAATAGAAATAGATGAAGAAATTCCATTCGAATTAAACGAACAAAAGAGCTCGTTTAAATCTTTTTTCAAAAGAAAGTTTGGAATTATAAAAAACATCTTTACATTTGCATCCCGCAATTGATAGAATGGTTGCGGCTTTGAGGCCCAGATGGCGGAACTGGTAGACGCGCTAGACTCAAAATCTTGTTATCGAAAGGTAGTGCAGGTTCGATTCCTGTTCTGGGCACAAGATGGTAAACGCCATCTCTACATTGTAGAGATGGCGTTTTTGGTTTTAGTATGTTTAGCTTTTTATTTGGACTGGAATTTCAAATGCTGGATCGAGTGAATTACGCACATCCTTCAAAATACTTGTTTTTGTTTTCATAAGCCGCCAACGCTTCCAATACAATAGGCTTTGCCTTTCTTTTAAAAATATTGAATACCTTACCAAGGTATAAACATGCTAGTTTATTATCCTTTCTTTTGGAGCGAGCCTATTGTAAATATGTTACCTTATCCTACTCATTAACCAATCTATCCAAAAATAATTTGAATTTTTTTTCGTGGAACTTTCATTTGCATAACCAGGATTTACTTATATGTAATAGCATTAAATATGTGAAAAATATATATATTAGAGGTTTGAAACCCATTTACCCTATATGTTTGAAGCAATATTTATTGGCATCTTTGCATGCGTTGTGTTAGCATGTGTATTCTATGTTCAACGATTTAAGAATGAACAACACAAACCCCAGGAATCTTATAACTTCTGGAATAACCAATATATTTTCGATGCTATTCCTTCTATTTTTCCTACACTAGGCATCCTATTTACAGCAATCGGGGTTACGATTGGTTTACATGGATTCGACACAAGTAATATCCAAGAAAGTATTCCCTTATTATTAGAAGGGTTAAAATCTGCATTTGTTGCAACCATCCTAGGTATTGCTTTATTAATTGTATTTCAAAAATACACAGGTATTATCCAAAAGAAAATCGATAGTGCCCCCAATAAGCCTAAAAAGCAATCAGATGAAGTTTCTGCTCTTGCTGATATAGCACATGTTATTTCACAAATGCAACGGGAGAACAGTCAGCATTTAACAACACTGGTTAATTGTATCCAGGTGGATGTGGTAGGGAAGTTGGATGGTATTTTACAACAATCAGTAAACCAGCAAGCTGGAATACATCAAATGATGGAGCAACAAATTGGCCAGTTGAAAGACATTGGAGCTAATATAGATTATATACGTAATGCCCAATTTGATATAGGTGTTAAAGCTAATGCAAACTCAGATTTAATTGTAACAACAATGAAGGCAAACCGTGATGAGTTGAATAAACGATTTATTGAGTTCGCTGATATTTTAAAGAAAAACAATACGGAAGCTCTTGTAGATGTAATGAGGAATGTAACCGAACAGTTTAATACACAAATGAATGAGTTAATTGATACACTGGTAAAGGAAAATTTCCAAGAACTGAATGAGAGTGTAAACAGGTTAAATGGCTGGCAAATTGAAAATAAAGCCCAAATAGCTCAATTAACGAACCATTTTAAGCAAACTACTGCTGCATTTGAAAACTCTTCCAATACAATGCAAACAGTTTCCCAAAGCCTTACTATACTTACGCAAGAAGAGGGTAAGTTGCACCTGTTAATTAAACAACTAGACCAGGTAATGATTAACGATACCAAGTTTGTTGATATTACCCAGAAGTTAAGCGCAAGTACAATTGCTATTAATTCTGCAGCTGAAAAGTATGATGAAACAACTAATAAATTAAATGATTGGATTAAGCATGAACGCGGTTTTAAAGACGCAGCAACCATTCTTATTCAGAAAATGGAAGAGTTTAGGAATATGAATAGTGATGTTTGGACGAACTACAGGAAAGAAATGAACGAGGCTGTTAATATTATTCGTCAAACGTCTAATAGCTTGAACGAGAATGTTAAAAATATTAATGCCGAGTTCTACGAACGTTTAAGTACCACGATGGAAAATCTCGATAATTGCATTCAACGTTTTATGATTGGAAATAGAAACTAGCATGGCAAATAAGAAAGAAAACTTTTGGATACCATATGCCGATCTAATGACGGTACTTATGCTGGTGTTTTTATTCATTTCTCTTGGTTTTATGGCACTTGTTCAATATCAAAAGAAAAAACAAGACCAATTATTTGAAAATTATAAACTTGTAAAGGAAAATTTGTATCTCGATTTAGAGAAAACATTTCATAACCAGGCAACAAAGTGGAATTTACAATTAGACAAGGATCTATCGATTAAGTTCACAAATCCAGAAGTACTATTTCAACCTGGTAAAGCTGAAGTAACTGCCCAGTTCCAAGATATACTAGCGGCGTTTTTTCCTAAGTATTTAAAGGTGATACTCGACCCTAAATACAAACAAAGTATTGCTGAAATCAGAATAGAAGGGCATACTGATCAAACACCGACAAACGAAACCAACGACCCTTATATTGATAATATTAAACTCTCTCAAGATAGATCAAGACAAGTGCTAAAATTCTTACGCAATTTACCCTGCTATAAGGCCCTTACCTTAGAGCAACAAATGCAATTGCAATATATGCTTACAGCAAATGGTCTTTCTTTCGGAAGAACATTAGATAAAAATAGAGATTATACAATTAATTCAAGAAACGAGATTGATAAACAATTGTCGAGAAGGGTGGAATTCAGAATTGTAACATCCAGCGAACAATTAGTAGAAGAAATTATTCAACAAATTCATCCATAGTACCATGCGTTTATATGCATTCAATAAATTAGAGGAGAAGCTCACTCAGTTAGGGTATCCACAGATGAAGGAAAGTGGTTTTAAAGTAATTAAGGTTGATCTTACCCAAGAAGAGATTAGCGGACATATTAGTTATAGACAAGACGGTGTTTACCGAACCATTAATAACCAGGCTCAAAGAGGGTATATGTATATGTATAGTTACGATGTAGCTAAACATAACCAGTACCCAAAATTTCATATCATGAAATGCAAGACCATCGTGGATCAAATGAGTAGGGGAGCTTTCAACACAAAGTATATTTGGAGTAATTCCAATGTCGTAGATGTACAAGAACGAACGACAAGAGATGTTTACCATGATGTTAGATTGTCGCTATGTGGGAATTGTGCTAAGGAAGCGGTGGGTACAATAGAACGAACTACCGAGGAATTCTATCAAATGTTATTAGCAAATGCCGCATTAACAATTGATGTGTCGCTTGATAAAAGGCCCTATAATTCAGGCGAGATCTCAAAAATATTTAGAGAAATGATGAATTATACATGTAATGCTTGTTCGCTTAAAATAACAGACCGGATGGATAGGGTATATATGCATATGCATCACAAGGACCATAATCCATTAAATAATTATCCCGAAAATTTAGAATCGCTCTGTTATTTATGTCATATTCATACCGATGCACTGCATAAGGCAAAACTTAATAAGCCAAGAATTAAGCAAAGCCTTGATTATTTCGTCAATAAATATAAAGAGGAATTAGTGAAAATTGGAAACCCATATATCAAAGCTTATTTAACTCAGCTCTAAAAACTGTTAATTGGCCTGCGTAAAATTGGATTCAAGGCCATTTTTCCACCATTCAACCAACTTTTCTCGTCATTCCTTCCTTTTCTCACAGTTTTTTACCATCTTAAGGCCCAATTAAGTGCTTCAATACCATGTTGCTGGCATTTTTTTGGTATATTTAATACATGTGTTTTTGATAAGGAATAGATTGAAAAACGGGATGGTCAAACCCGTTTCCCACGTTGTCTTTTCCCAGCGCTTTAAATGGATTGATTTTCGCAATTATTTGATGCATGTTTACTATGCTGATAAACGAGCGAATTCCGATATTGTAAAATATGGCTGCTTGTAATGTCGTCCAGTTACAACAGTTGAAAAATTGATAGCTTAAATAATTACTTTTCTATGGAAAAACAAACAATCTCGAGGCGTTTTTTCCTATTCACTTCCTCTATGGCAGCTTCACTGGCTTTTATTCCTGCCGGTGTAAAGGCGTTTTACAACAATGTAAAACGAGCCATCGTTCGCTCTAAAGAGAAAGAAACGGTGTCGATTATCGTGAATAAGCAAAAACATACTTTATCGGTCGATAGTCGTACCACATTGCTCGATCTCTTACGGGAAGAACTACACTTAACGGGCTCTAAAAAAGGGTGCGACCATGGTCAATGTGGTGCATGTACCGTGCATATCGACGGGCAACGTGCATTAAGTTGTCTTTCTTTAGCAGTGATGATGGAAGGCCATGAAATAACAACCATAGAAGGTTTGGCACAGGATGGAAAACTACATCCCATGCAGCAAGCATTCTTAGAATGTGATGGCTTCCAATGTGGGTATTGTACACCTGGGCAAATCATGTCGGCCGTAGCCTGTGTAAATGAAGGCCGTACAGGTTCTGTTGCTGAAATCAAGGAGTTCATGAGCGGCAACCTTTGCAGGTGCGGCGCTTATAACGGTATTGTTGAATCCATTCAAAAAGTTGCTGCACGATGAGACCATTCACTTTCCAACGTATCCAATCACTCGATCAAGCCAGCGCAAGAAAAGCAAACGACGGTCACCAATGTATCGCCGGTGGTACGAACTTGCTCGACTTGATGAAGAAAAATATTACTGTGCCAGAAGTGTTGCTCGACATCACCAAGGCATTGCCCGATCAAATCGAAACCACGGCAAAAGGTATCCGCATTGGTGCCATGGTGCGTAATAGCGCAGCTGCTAATCATGATTTGATTCGCTCAAAATTCCCGCTCGTTTCAAAAGCCTTGTTAGCCGGTGCTTCACCACAAATAAGAAACATGGCGTCCATCGGTGGGAATTTATTACAAAGAACAAGATGCCCTTACTTCTACGATACTACATTGCCTTGTAATAAACGCAACCCAGGTACGGGCTGTGGCGCTATTGATGGCGAAAATCGTATGTCGGCTATAGTAGGTTATTCTACTGAATGCGTAGCCGTGCATCCATCCGATTTGTGTATTGCACTAGCTGCTTTGGATGCGAATGTAATCATCCGAACAACCGATAAAAAAGAAACGATTATTCCTTTTAAAGATTTCCATCGCTTGCCAGGTGAAACACCCGAACAGGACAATAACCTGCCTGTTTCAGGTATTATTACAGCCGTGGATATTCCTTCCAACCAATTCTTTAAGAACGCTGCTTACGTTAAACTCCGCGACCGTGAATCATATGCTTTTGCATTGATTTCTGTAGCTGCGGCACTTGAGTTAAATGGGAATAAAATAGTGCAAGCACGCTTGGCATCAGGTGGTGTAGCACATAAACCTTGGCGTTGGTACGAGGCAGAAGCTTTCCTGAAAGGAAAAAATGCAACTCTAGAAACGTTTCAAAAAGCAGCGGCCATCGTTGTTAAGGAAACAAAGCCATTATCGAATAACGCATTCAAAGTACCTATGTTAAAGGGTGCAGTAGAAGTGGCATTACAAAATTGTTTAAACGCTTAATTGTACAGGTATGAGTTTCTTTCGACGTAAAAAACCTGTTTCCAATATGGCCGAAGGCCGCGTGGAAGGTATTTCAAAAGTTACAGGTAGTGGTAAATACGCTGCTGAATATAAAGTAGACAATGTTTGCTACGGTGTTATTGTTGGTAGCACTATTCCTGCAGGTGAAATTGAAGCATATCATTTAGATGATGCAAAGGAAGTAGCCGGCGTTTTGGATATTATTACCCATTTGAACCGCCCAAGCATTCCAGCTTTCGAAAATGAAGAATCTATCAAGAAATCCGGTTTTAGTTTGCCGGTACTACATACAGATAAAGTATTCTTTAAAGGGCAACCCATTGCGCTAGTGATTGCCGAAACGCTCGAAGATGCCACTTATGCAGCTTCGTTGGTAACAGCTACTTACAAACAAAGCTCATTCAATGTTGACTTCGATACCACGCACCCTTCTATACCTTTAGCAGGTACGGGCAAAGAGCGTGGCACTATGGATGCATGGAGTAATGCAGCTTTTGTAGCAGATGCCGAATACAATATCAAGCATGAAGTGCATAACCCAATGGAGATGCATGCTACAATTGCTACTTGGGTAAGTAAGGATAAGCTGAAACTTTGGGATAAAAACCAAGGTGTAAATAATGTACAAGGTACCTTGTCGCGCTTATGGAAAATGCCGGCAGCGAATATTGAAGTAATCAGCGAATTCGTAGGTGGTGGCTTTGGTGCAGGTTTGCTGGTTTGGCCACACGTATTAATGACGGTAATGGCTGCACAACAAGTAAAGCGCCCGGTAAAGGTGGTTTTAACACGACCGCAAATGTTTACATTAGTAGGTTACCGCCCGCAAGCATGGCAGAAGGTGAAAATTGGCGCTGACAAAGATGGTAACTTCTTGGGTATCTTACATCAATCCAAACACAGTAAATCTGTTTACGATAATTACAGGGAAGGGATTACCCGCATTTCCCGCATGCTCTATAAAATTCCCAATGCAAAAACAGAAGAAGCTACCGTTTCACTCAACCTAAGTGCACCTACTTGGATGCGCGGGCCTGGTGATTGTAGCGGCGCCTTCGGCTTAGAATGTGCGATTGATGAACTAAGTTATCAATTGAAGAAGGACCCTGTACAATTACGTTTACAAAACTTAGCGACTGAAATCGATCCAGATACACAAAAGCCATGGTCGACTAACTTCCTCAACGAATGCGTAGAGAAAGGAGCCGCCAATATTGAATGGGCGAAATACCGCAAAGCACAACCGGCCAGTGTGAAAGAAGGAGATTGGATGATTGGTTACGGAATGGCCTGCGGCATGTGGTTCGCTGGACGATCGAAAGCAAGTGCCGGTATTAAAATGCAGAAAGATGGTACCATTTCCGTAGAAACAGCCATGACGGATATAGGAACAGGTACAGGCACAGGCATGCAAAACATTGCGCACGACAACCTAGGTATCCCCAAAAACAAAATTAAAGTCAACCTCGGTAATTCTAATCTACCTGCAGCGCCTAGTCAAGGTGGTAGCACAGGCTTATCTACAATGAGCGGTGCCGTAGTAGCCGCTTGTAACGAGTTCCGTAAAAAAATAGCGGAATTGGCAAGTGTGGTAGACGAGGCATATAAGCATGTAAATCCTGCTGATATCGTATTTACAAAGAACGGTGTGGCTTTGCAAACGCAAGGCAATCGCCCTGTATCATACGAAAACATCTTCGCGAAAAATAACCTAGAAATTATAGATGTACAGGCCACATCTGGCCCTGGCGAAGAACGCCAGAAGTACGCGTTTTGTTCTGGTGCTGCGCACTTCGTAAGAGTGAAAGTACACGCAAAAACAGGTAAAGTGAAAGTAGATAAGATTGTGAGCGTAGTAGATGCCGGGTATGTTGTAAATGATAAAGCCGCAGCAAACCAAATTTCTGGTGCAGCTGTAGGCGGACTGGGGATGGCACTAACAGAGGAACAATTGGTAGATCATAAATTAGGTTGTGTTGTTGGTAACGACTTGGCCGGTTATCACTTCCCAGTAAACGCCGATGCACCCATCATTGATGTATCCTTCATTGGCAAACCCGATGTAAATATTAACCCAGCCGGGGCGAAAGGTTTAGGTGAAGTAGGTATCATTGGAATGGCACCCGCTGTAGCCAATGCTATTTACAACGCAACTGGCAAACGCTTACGCAATTTGCCTATTACGCCCGATAAGGTTTTAATGGCATAACAGCAGCATATGAATGGAAAGCCGGTATATATGGATTACAATGCCACTACGCCTTGTGATCCTAGGGTGGTTGAAGTAATGCTTCCTTTATTTACACAAGAATTTGGTAACGCGGCCAGTCGTGATCATTTGTACGGTTGGCAAGCCCATGAACAGGTAGAAGATGCCCGGCAACAAGTGGCAAAGCTAATAGGGGCGAATACGCAACAAATAGTATTTACTTCCGGCGCTACTGAAGCGATTAATTTGGGTTTGAAAGGAATAGTTGAAGCATTTCCTCACCAGCCCAAACATATCATTACCTGCAAAACCGAACATAGTGCTGTATTAGATACATGTGATTACTTAACATCGAAAGGTGTGGAAATATCTTATCTCGATGTAAATGATGACGGAAAGATTGATCTAGCTGTACTTGAAAGCGAAATACGTACGCATACTATTTGTATAGCGCTGATGTACGCAAATAACGAAACAGGTGTTATACACCCCGTACAAGCAATCAGCAGTATCGCGCATAAGCATGGTATTTTGTTTTTTTGTGATGCTACGCAGGCCGTAGGGAAAATACCTGTAGATGTGTTGAAGGATGGCATTGATATCATGGCATTTTCTGCACATAAACTATATGGCCCTAAAGGTATAGGTGCTTTGTTTATTGGAAACGGGGTGAAGGAGAAGAACCTTCCCTTTATACCACAACAACATGGAGGGCATCACGAAGGAGGGATGCGTAGCGGTACTTTAAATACACCGGGTATTGTTGGTTTTGGTAAAGCTGCGGCGTTATGTGCTATGTTGATGGAAACAGAATCCCAACAACTCCGCCTACTCCGCGATCAATTAGAAAATGAATTGAAAGCAAATATCCCAGGCTTGCAAATAAACGGGGCCGAACCCCGTTTACCACATGTTAGCAATATTACATTGCCACACGGACATGCAGAACAAATACTACTCTCGCTGTCGCAACAATTAGCCGCCAGTAGAAGTAGTGCTTGTAAGGGTTTACTCCAAGCACCTTCCCATGTACTAACTGCAATGGGAATCACTGGTGAACAAGCAGCGCGCGTAATACGACTCAGCCTTGGCCGCTTTACAACCCAAGCCGATATATTACAGGTCGTAGCGCTTTTAACGAATGCCGTGATTTGTAAATGAAAGATTATGAAAGAAATTAGGCAAATCATACAAGCGATTGAAAAAGTGGGCAATACTGAAAAAGCAGTATTGGCCACTGTTGTGCATATTGAAGGATCTGCCTACCGGGCGCCCGGTGCGCGTATGTTGATTTTACCCAACGGCGCCATCGTTGGAGCCGTAAGCGGTGGTTGCTTGGAAGGCGATGTATTAAGAAAAGCATTACTAGTAATGGCAGAACAAAAGCCACACCTGGTAACCTACGATACTTCCGAAGAAACGGGTACAGCCGGTATTGCCATCAGCCTTGGGTGTAGTGGGATCACCAGGATTTTACTAGAACCCATGCAAGCACATACGCATCATACCGCTTTCTATTTCCTACAGAAAGTAAATACCCTCCGTGAACCGGTAGTGCTAGCAACTTTCTTCACGCCGAACGATAAAAAATCCACTGCGCAAGGTACCCATTTACTCGCGTTTCAAAACAACACACACGAAACGAATGGAGCACTACCCATTGCATACGAACGATTACAAGCAGATATACAGCACGTATTCGCATTGCAAACGTCATCTTTTGTGCAATTCAATGAGTGTACTGTTTTTCTCGAATATATCAAGCCCAATCCCGCACTTTTAATAGCCGGGGCAGGGAACGATGTGCTTCCCTTAGTTGCTTTGGCAGATGTGCTGGGATGGGATACAACTTTACTAGATGGTCGTTCTTCATACGCCAATGAAACCCGTTTCCCTTCCTGTCAAATTGCTGTTGGCGACCCGGAAACATTGATGAAAGAGAGGCAGGTCGATGAAGAAACAGCCGTAATTATTATGTCGCACAATTATGCGTATGATAAAGCTGTATTGAAGATCGCTTTGAATAGTAAAGCAAAGTATATCGGCATTTTAGGCCCCCAACAAAAGCAGAAACGATTGATGGATGAGCTAACTGCTGAAGGAATGCAAATCCAAGAACAACAAAACCGGGTATATGGCCCAATTGGTTTGAATATTGGAGCCGAAACCCCGGAAGAAATCGCCCTGTCTATTATCAGCGAAGTAAAGGCCGTGTTTGCAAACAAACCGGGCACTTCTTTGCGTATCGAACAAAAGAAACATATCCATAAACGCATAAAACACCTAGCTACGCCTTTAGAACAATACGCGGTGCTGGTATTAGCAGCCGGGCAATCGAAACGCTTAGGTAGCCCCAAGCAAGCATTGATGTACAAAGGAGATACCCTGTTACGTAATACGATTAAAACAGCGCAACAACTCGGTACATCCACTATTGGAGTGGTAGTAGGCAAGGAGGTAGAAACTACACGCACCCAGTTGGCAGATTTACCCGTTACCATCATCGAAAACCCGCAGTTCGAAGAAGGTATGGGAAGTTCTATTCGCCACGGGGTAGCTGCACTACAGGCAATACATCCCCAATTAGCTTTTATCCTCATCCTCGTATGCGACCAGCCTTATTTGGATTCATTCCATCTACGCCAACTCATGCACGAACAACAAGCGCGGAATGTACCTATCGCTGCTAGCACGTACGAAGGCAGAAACGGCGTGCCGGCATTATTTCGTGCCGATATGTTCCCCGCTTTGCTAACTTTACAAGGCGACACCGGCGCTAAACATGTAATCGCCCATACCGAAAATATTGCCACTGTAGATTTCCCTGGCGGTGCTTTCGATATCGACGATCAAGCTTCTTTAGATGCCATTACCCACAACGCACTTTTAACTCGATCCGAAGCATGATGATAGATAGGTTCCATAGAAAACACGATTATTTACGGATCTCGTTAACAGATCGGTGCAACCTACGTTGTACTTATTGCATGCCCGACGAAGATTTTCATTTCATGGATCGTTCTCATCTCATGCAAGCCCATGAAATTGAAAGCTTGGCAAAGTCGTTCGTAGAGAACGGCGTTACCAAAATCAGGCTAACAGGTGGAGAACCTTTAGCACGACCAGATTTTGCTGATATTCTTCAACGGCTCTCAACTTTAGGTACACAACTAACAATCACCACGAACGCCGTTTTATTACATCGTTATGTCGATGTATTACAACGTGCTGGTGTACAACAATTGAATATCAGCTTAGATACTTTGTCGGCTGATAAATTCATGTTACTCACTCGCCGGGATAAATTCCACCAAACAAAAGAAAATATTCAAACCGCTCTACACAAAGGCTTTGAAGTAAAAATAAACATGGTAGTTATGCGCGGCATTAACGATCATGAAGTACTGGATTTTATTGCATGGACAAAGCATGAAAAGATCGAAGTAAGGTTTATTGAGTTTATGCCTTTCGATGGAAATCATTGGGAGAGTGAAAAGGTGGTAACTAGAAAAGCATTACTCGATGTCATACAAACCGTGCATCATGTTGTTCCGCTTGAAAATGCTCCACATGCCACAAGCACCGCCTTTAAAGTGCCCGGATTTACAGGTAGCTTTGCCATCATTAGCACCATGAGCCACCCATTTTGCGGCGATTGCAACCGCATGCGCTTAACAGCAGATGGCAAAATGAAGAATTGCTTATTCTCTAAAGATGAAGTAGATCTATTAACTGCTTTAAGAAATGGATTACCTATAACGCCATTGATTCACCAATCTATTGCTAATAAAGCAGAAAAACTAGGTGGTCAATTCGGAAACACTTCTTTCGAGCATTTAAAAAGTACGGAAATAATCAACCGCAGTATGATCAGTATTGGCGGGTAAAAATGAGTATGATGAAAAGTATGATCACAGTGGCCGAAGCATCAGCATTAATGGAAGCAGTGCCACTAACGAAGAAAATTATACAAGTACCCATAGCGCAATCAACCGGGGCAATATTAGCGGAAGACCTATTTGCAAAGATCGATATCCCAGCATTCAATCAATCTTCTGTTGATGGCTATGCTATCCGTTATGATAACCAATTTTCCAACAATGCTTACAAAATTGTAACTAAAATTGCGGCAGGTAATGCGGCTCAACATAGCATTCAACCCGGCGAATCGGCACGCATTTTCACCGGTGCTCCTGTTCCGGAAGGGGCCGATACAATTGTGATGCAAGAAATGACGCGCATCGAAAACGATGCATTGCATATCAATTACCCGCAATTACAAGCATTCGAAAATTTCCGTCCTGCCGGCTCCGAAATTAAGCAAGGGGCGCTTGCTTTACCTAAAGGAACACGCATGAGCCCACATACCATCGGCTTCCTTGCTGGTTTGGGGTACGACCAAGTGCCGGTTTTCGCTTCGCCTACCGTGGCACTGATTATTACTGGCAACGAATTGCAAACACCCGGTCAACCTTTACAGCATGGCCAAGTATACGAATCTAGCTCGTACATGTTGCAAGCTGGCTTGCAGCAAATGGGCATTAGCCATTTGCAAATATTCCGTGCAAAAGATACTTTAGAAGAGGTAACAACACAATTAAACGCCGCTTTACATGCTGCCGATATTGTAATGTTAACAGGTGGTGTAAGTGTTGGCGATTACGATTTTGTTGTACAAGCAGCGAACAATTGCGGTGTTACGCCCATCTTCCATAAAGTAAAACAGCGCCCAGGCAAACCCTTATATTTTGGTACAAAAGGCGAAAAACGAGTATTCGGCTTGCCGGGAAATCCTTCTTCCGTACTAACCTGCTTTTATATATATGTGTGGCCGTTTATTCGCGCTGCACAAGGGCAAACTACTGAACTAAAGCGTTTACAAGCACCGCTTGTGAACGAATGCAATAAAAAAATTCAACTCACACAATTCTTAAAAGGTACTTATATAGATGGCCAAGTAACCATCTTAACCGGCCAAGAATCTTACAGGATGGCAAGTTATGCGCAATCAAATTGCTTAGTACATCTCCCGGAAACACCGAATCATTACAAGACGAACGATATTGTTGAGCTGATTATATTACCAATGTATGGATAACGAATACTTGATTTACCCTTTACTACTACTCGTAGCCTTTTTATATTCTTCCGTAGGCCATGGTGGCGCTAGCGGCTACTTGGCATTAATGGCACTATTCGGTGTACAAGCCGCTGTTATGAAGCCCACGGCCTTATTACTTAACTTATTCGTATCCTTAACGTCGTTTACCTTTTATTTCAAGGGTAATTATTTCAATAAACGCTTATTCATTCCCTTAGCACTAGCTTCAATACCCTTGGCCTTTATTGGTGGAAGTATTACCATTCATGCCGATATCTATAAAAAACTATTAGGTGTTTTTCTATTGATTCCCGTTGCTCGTTTCTTGTTTTTTAAAGACGTTCAAGTGGATGAAACAAAACAACCATCTACATTTTGGCTTATTATTATCGGTGCTTCCATTGGTTTACTGTCGGGTATGCTGGGCATTGGAGGCGGTGTGATATTATCACCGGTATTGTTATTACTTCGTTGGACAAACCAAAAACAAGCAGCCGCCATTAGTGCCTTATTTATTTTTGTAAACTCTTTAGCGGGCTTACTAGGCCAGTTAACAAAAGGAATTACCTTCAGCCCGCAAATGGTATCATACGTTGGTATTGCATTCGTAGGAGGATTACTCGGTTCGTATTACGGCGCCGTGAAATTCCAAAACAATACCATTAAATACCTGCTCGCTGTGGTGTTAGCAGTAGCATCATTCAAATTGTTTTTACCGAATTTATTATAATATGGAAGTGTTGGTGTTTGGACAATTAACGGATATTACTGGCAGCACAAGCTTACAGTTGCCCACTGTTGCTAGTTCCGATGAATTACGGGAAATGTTACATACACAATTCCCATCTTTGAAAAGCATCACGTATTTAATTGCTATCAATAAGAAAATTGCGAAGCAAAATATGGTGATCGATCAGCATGCTGAAATTGCTTTACTGCCGCCATTTTCAGGAGGATAAAAATAACGACGATGGATATAAACGAACAAGCCTTCGCGCGCTATCATCGACAAATACGCTTGCCGGGTTTCGGCATTGCATCGCAAGAACGATTGCAAGCTGCTAAAGTTCTCGTAGTTGGCGCAGGCGGCCTTGGCTGCCCAATACTTGCTAGCTTAGCCGGTGCAGGTGTAGGAACAATTGGTATAGTGGATGATGGATTAGTGGAACTAAGCAACCTACATCGCCAATTTCTATTCGGCATGAATGATATTGGTTTACCCAAAGTGGATATAGCCGCCCGTCAATTAGCTGTATTAAATCCAAGTATTCAAACTCATACATACAACTTCCTACTCACCAACCACAATGCCATCGATCTCCTAACGCAATACGATATTGTACTCGACGGCACAGATAATTTTACAACACGCTATATGCTAGCCGATGCTTGTGCTTTTATCTACAAGCCCTTGATATACGGTGCTGTTTCTCGATTTGAAGGACAAGTGGCAGTATTCGAAAATGGATTGAGTTACCGCGATGTATTCCCCGTTCCTCCCAAACCGGGAGAAGTGCAAAATTGTGAAGAGGCCGGCGTGTTGGGATATTTACCTGGTATAATAGGTAATATGATGGCAGGAGAATGTTTGAAGTGGATAACAAAATTAGGCACCACCCTAAGCGGAAAATTACTCACCTTCTCGGCCCTGGATAATCGTTTCTTGGAACTCGACATAGATTCAACCGCGGAAGGTAAATTGGCTAGGCCCACAAGTAAGGAAGAGTTTGAAAGTCGTGATTACGCCATGCTATGCGGTACAATACCACTTCAAGCACGTGAAATTAGCGTAGAAGAATTTCGCATCTTCACCGCTACTGAAACCCCATCAATCATAGATGTACGGGAGCTTCACGAAGAACCTAGCCTAGGAAAATTTCCGCATGAACGTGTGCCATTACAAACTTTTTTAC
The DNA here is from genome assembly GCF_003259335.1 of Chitinophaga skermanii. Classification (GTDB taxonomy): domain Bacteria; phylum Bacteroidota; class Bacteroidia; order Chitinophagales; family Chitinophagaceae; genus Chitinophaga; species Chitinophaga skermanii. The sequence continues at coordinate 8,184 of NZ_QLLL01000013.1, read as the reverse complement.
AAGCATTCCCATATGTAGGAGATGGAGCCGTTATATTTGTTTGCCAAAGCGGTAAACGTAGTTTACAAGCTGCTGAATTATACGCGGCATCTCATCCACATCGCATGGTATACAGTTTACGCGGTGGAGTAATTGCTTTATTAGAAAACGGTTTATTGTAATCATTATGGAACAAACATATTTTCATCAAGGTGCTATTCCTGCAACGGTAATAGCGGAATTGATCACTACTTATAGTAGTAATGTGCAAATTGGTGCGTATTCCATGTTTACAGGGCAAATTAGGGCCGATGTGCAGAACGGGAAAACAGTCACCGCTATGGAATATACTACCTACAAAGAAATGGCAGCACCATTACTAGAAGAACTGGTAGCAGATGTAACAAAGAAATACGGATTACAAGGTTTAACGGTGAAACATAGCTTAGGTATGGTACAAGTAGGGGAAACCTGTTTATGCGTTGTGGCGGCTTCTGGTCATCGAAAAGAAGCTATGCAGGCTTGTAATGAGTTTGTAGAGCGTTTGAAAAAAGATATTCCTATTTGGGGAAAAGAACTACTAGGAATAGAAGATTATCAATGGAAAGTTAACCAATAATTGTATGGTCGATATCACACATAAACAAAATACATTGCGCAAAGCGGTCGCATTAGCCGTGGTACAAGTATCATCACAAGCTACCATCGACGCAGTCATTGAGAAGCGCATCCCGAAAGGCGATATCTTCGAGTTTGCCCGTGCAGCCGGTTTATTCGCCATTAAAAGAACCAGTGACGCCATCCCCGATTGCCACCCTTTACCGGTAGAATATAGCCACTTTAGCTTCGAAATCGACGGCCTGCAATTGAAAATCTACGCCGAAGTACATACCATCTACAAAACCGGCGTTGAAGTAGAAGCCATGCACGGCGCCATGATTGCCGCGCTAACGATTTACGATATGTTGAAACCCATCGACAAACAAGTGGAGATTCACAACGTAAAGCTGGAAAGTAAGAAAGGTGGTAAATCGGATATCATCCCGCAAAAAGATAAAATTATTAAAGCTGCTGTAGTGGTATGTTCCGATCGTGCTTCGCAAGGTGTGTATGAAGATGAATCAGGTAAGTTACTAGTAGAATTGTTACAACAACATAATATACAAGTATCCCAATACACCATCATCCCCGATGAGATAGCGGCCATTCAAACCCAAACCCATCAAAGTGTACAAGCCAACATCGATTTGCTCTTGTTCACCGGTGGTACAGGTGTTTCACGTCGTGATGTTACGCCGGATGCTATTAAACCATTACTCGATGTAGAAATGCCGGGTATCATGGAAGCCGCCCGCAATTATGGGCAACAACGCACACCATATGCAATGCTATCACGCGGGGTAGCAGGTTTTATCAATAATACCTTGGTCATTACCATGCCAGGATCGCCTAGGGCAGTGAAAGAAACGACGGCTGCTCTGTTCCCTTATATCCTGCATGTTTTTAAGGTTCGACACGAACAAAGCGTGCAATAATGAAAGCATAACAAGTTATTATACAAGCGCATGCATAACATAATATACATGCGCTTTTTTATTGTTAGATATATATTATATTTGCATAATATTAACTGGTATGAATTGCCCTGTGTATGAGAAAAGATATTCAATACACAGGGTATTTTCATATATGCCTATGTAACGATTACACTGAAAATCCCTATCTGTTTTAGATGAAGCGACTTCTACTATCCCTGTTTTTAGTTTTGTTTTTTGTTCCGCGTTTATTTGCACAAGTGCCCAGTGCAGCGGGTGTATTATATGTTGTAAAAGGTGCTACCGGCAATGGCTCATCCTGGGCCAATGCCATGGGCGAATTAGGTGATGCCTTGGCAGCTGCGCGTAGTTTGAATGCTACACCATCCACTGTACGTGAAATATGGGTAGCACAGGGAACATACTATCCAACTGAGTATATAGATATTGCAAACCCACTTACGCGTTCAAGAACTTTTCGCCTATTACCAAATGTAAGTGTGTATGGTGGCTTTGCAGGGAATGAGACCGCTATTTCACAACGAAATATTCCTGCCAATCGCTCCATTTTAGATGGCGACATAGGTACCATTAATAATTCGGCAGATAATGTATTGCATGTAGTTACATGTTTAAATGTGAGTGGTTTCGAGTTAAATGGTTTCGACATAGTGAATGGCAATGCAAATAATGCTGGTGCCCAAATAGTAGAAGCGGTAAGCCTAGGTACAAACTATGGTGGAGGGATATATGCTACTTATGCTAACGGAAGTTTGAAGAATTTAAGGCTGATGAATAACATAGCTTCTTCTTATGGTGGAGGCATGTTATTATATATTTCTTCATCCTTGGTAGTGGAGGATTGTGAGTTTGCAAATAACCTAGCATTGAATGGTGGGGGAATGGTATATTACAATACTATCCCATCTATATTAAATAGGTTAACATTTACAAATAATAAAGCCACCTCTACGGGTGGGGGTGCAGCTGTATTATTTGGTACAGCCACATTCGCTAATACTATTTTTAAGGGAAATACGGCGACTTCGTTAGGTGGCGGTATCACCACATCTAATTCCGGAGCTTTGGTAATTACGAATTCGCTGATTAGTGGTAACGCGGCAGGCACTTCTGGTGGGGCAATTTCTGGTACAGCCGCTTCTTGTACCATCAGAAATACAACCATCAGCTCAAATTATAACGGTAATGCAAATGCCAATTCTATCAACCTCACACAGCCAATAGATTTATACAATTCCATTGTGTATAGGAATACTCGGAATGCTTTTATAGGTAGTAATGTTTATAATAATTATGTAGAGAGCCTTTCTACGCCTGTTAACGGCAATATTGATGGCTCGCTCGATCCCCAATTAATTTCTGCTCCATTGCCAGTGGCTGGCGGTACCACTAGCGGGGATTTTAGGTTGAAAGCAAACAGTCCTTTAATAGACGCAGGATTAAATAGTTACTTTACCGGTTTAGGAGCGGCTACTCTCGACTTACAAGGCAATCCACGTGTAACCGATTATGCTACAAGCGGGGTAATTGATATGGGAGCCTTTGAATTTGGTGTACCCGTTGCCCAAACAATTACGGCACCTGCCAACCTTATATTTGTATATGGCACGGCCGACCCTTTACTTACGGCTACAGCTAGTTCTAATTTAACTGTTGAATACACTTCTTCGGATAACGCAATTGCCGAACCTTATCAAGATGCCGCAGCTGGGAATGCTTGGAAACTTAGGATAAAAGCAGTAGGTGCTGTAGCTATTACAGCTAAGCAGCCAGGCGACGCAACCTTTGCCCCAGCCACCGATGTAATTATTCCAGTAACAGTTACCAAACCAATACTAACAGTTACTGTAACGGATGCCGTTTTTTCCTACAATGCTACCCCGTACAGTGGAGGTAATGGATATACCGTAACCGGTTTTGTAAATGGTGATGACGAATCCGTTATTTCAGGTACCCCTGTTTACGGAGGCGCTGCACAAGGAGCCACCAATGTGGGTAATTATGTATTAACACTGGGCGGGTTAACGGCCACAAATTATGATATTACTTTTGTAGATGGCCGTGCGCGTATTTTACCTGCTTCCTTAAATATTGTAGCCGACGATGATTTTAAATCCTACGACGGCTTCCCATATACCATAGCTTCGAATCACAATGTTACTTACACAGGTTTTGTGGGTACAGATAATGAAACGAACGCACTAACTGGTAGCTTAAGCTTTACCGGGGATGCCCAAAATGCAGTAAACGCAGGCACCTATTCCATTACTCCAACAGGCCTAACTTCACCGAATTACTTCATCAATTATGTTCCGGGAACATTAACCGTGAACAAATCGTTGTTAGTGATCAAGGCTAGAACCGAAATAACGAACTATACAGGTGCTGCATATGTTAATACTGCCGGCGTAACCTATACCGGGTTCATGAATACAGATACCGAAACAAGTCTTGGTGGTACGCTAACTTATGGTGGTACATCGCTAGGCGCTATTAATGCCGGTACTTATGTTATCATGCCTACGGGGTATACCTCTACTAACTACGATATCTTTTACCAAAGTGGTACCCTCATTATTTCAAAAGTAAACTTAACTGTGAAAGCGAATGATTATACAAAAATGTATGATCAAGTGCCTTATACAGGTGGAAATGGTGTGGTAATTACAGGGTTTCTAGGAACAGATAATGTGTCGTCATTAGGTGGTACATTAACCTATGGAAGTACTTCGCAAAATGCGGTGGATGTGGGTTTGTATGATATTCGCCCAAGCGGGTATACATCGCTGAACTATAATTTTGTTTACCAAGTAGGGCAATTGCAAATTACAAGGGCGCCGTTACTCATTACAGCTAACCCCGCTACGCAAGCATATACAGGAACAGCTTATAATGGTGGAAATGGTGTTACTTACAGTGGATTTGTTGGAACGGATAATGTTACCAATTTAACAGGCACATTAGCATACGGAGGTTCTTCACAAGGAGCGATAAATGTAGGCAATTATAATATTACACCTGGCGGGTATAGCACCAATAATTACACGATTACGTATGTAGCAGGTACATTAACCATTCAACCAACACAACTTGATATATACGTCGATAATATCGTAAAACCTTACGATGGATTACCTGTCAATACATTCACGTCAACAATTACCGGGTTTGTAAATGGTGAGAATATATCCGTGCTAACAGGTTCATTAACTTACACAGGTACAGGGGTTAATGCTGTGAATGCTGGGAATTACTTGGTTACACTAAGTGGCCTCTCATCTCCCAACTACAACATTGTTTACCACAGCGGCACTGTAAACATTCAACAAGTTAATTTAATCATAACGGCCAATGACCATTCACAAACCTATAATGGTGTTGCATACACGGGAGATAATGGCTATACATATGCAGGTTTTGTGAATAGTGAAACGGTGGCTGCTTTAACTGGTACCTTAAGTATGACAGGTACTTCGCAAGGTGCCATTAATACCGGTACTTATACATTAGCACCTACGGGTGTATCATCAACAAACTATGTCATCAACTTTGTACCAGGTACGTTAACCATTACCCCCGCTACTTTAGTGGTAACAGCCACAAATGCTACTAAAGTATATGATGGCCTTACTTATACAGGCGGAAATGGTGCAACGTATATGGGTTTCGTGGCGGGAGAAAATGAAGCAGTACTAAGTGGAACATTGGCTTACATCGGTACTTCCCAAGGTGCCGTAAACGCAGGTAATTATATCATTACCCCAAGTGGTTACACATCTACCAACTACAATATCATCTACCTCAACGGTACACTCAACATTGCAAAAGCTAGCTTAATCGTTACAGCCGATAACGCCAATAAAAGCTACAATGGCCAAATATACACCGGCTTTACCGCTACCTACGTAGGCTTCCAGAATGGTGAAACAACAGCTAATTTATCCGGTAGCCTAAGCTTTACAGGTAGTGCAACAACAGCTGTAAATGTGGGAACATATGGAATTGTGCCAGGTGGTTTTACTGCTGCGAACTACGATTTTACTTATACAAGTGGGCTATTCGTGATTGATCCCGTAAACTTAATCGTTACAGCTACAGACCTTACTAAATCTTACGATGGTATTGCATACACAGGTGGTAACGGCGTAACATATTCAGGTTTTGTGGGCAGTGAAGATGCCACCGTTTTAGGTGGTACATTAACCTATTCAGGTACCTCCCAAGGTGCAGTTAATACAGGTAATTATGTGATTACCCCCAGTGGTTTAACTTCTACGAATTACACAATCAATTTCGTCAACGGTGCGTTAAATATCGGCCAATCAATCTTAACAGTTACCGCAGTAAACGATACGAAAACATACAACGGTATTGCCTACAATGGCGGAAATAACGTTACATATGCCGGCTTCGTGAATGGTGAAAATGCAACGGTATTAAGCGGTACATTAACTTACAGTGGAACCTCGCAAGGCGCTACCAACGCAGGTACCTATACCATCTTACCAAGCGGCTTAACGTCTACGAATTATACGATTCAATATAATACAGGTACATTAACCATCACCCCGGCCAGCTTAACAGTTACGGCATCTAACGATACCAAAGTCTACGATGGTGTCACTTACAACGGCGGTAATGGTGTAACGTATGCCGGTTTTGTTGGTACTGAAGATGAAACAGTACTAGGTGGAACATTAGTTTACAATGGTACCTCCCAAGGTGCCATAAACGCAGGTAATTATATCATTACCCCAAGTGGTTACACATCTACCAACTACAATATCACCTACTCCAACGGTACACTCGATATAACAAAAGCTGGTTTGTCGATCACCGCAGATAATGTTAGTAAAAACTACAATGGGCAAGTGTACACAAGCTTCACCGCTAACTATACAGGTTTCCAGAATGGTGAAACCGCCGCTAATTTAACAGGTAGCTTAAGCTTTACAGGTAACGCAACCACCGCCGTAAACGTCGGTACTTACACGGTTACACCAAGTGGTTATACTTCTACGAACTACGATATTACTTACAATAACGGCTCGCTGGTAATTAGCCCTGTAAATTTAATGGTGACTGCTACAGATGTTACGAAAACCTATGATGGTATCGCATTTGTTGGAGGTAACGGCGCTACATATACAGGCTTTGTAAATGGAGAAGATCCAACGGTATTAAGTGGTACATTAGCTTTTAATGGTAATTCCCAAGGTGCTATTAATACAGGTAGTTATAACATTACGCCTAGTGGTTTTACTTCTCCCAACTACATGTTTACATATGTAGCTGGTACACTTACGATTACCCCCGCTAGTTTAACGGTGACTGCCATCGATGATACCAAAACATACAACGGCATTGCCTACAATGGAGGTAATGGCGCTACTTATACAGGCTTTGTAAACGGAGAGAATGCGACGGTTTTAGGTGGTACATTAACATACAGTGGTACCTCCCAAGGTGCAACCAATACAGGTAATTACCTCATTACCCCGGGCGGTTTAACATCTCCTAACTATACGATCAACTTCAATAACGGTACTTTACAAATTACCCCGGCTACCTTAACTATCACTGCCACGAATGCTACCAAAGTATATGATGGCATTGCATACAACGGTGGTAACGGTGTAACGTATGCTGGTTTTGTAGGTACTGAAGATGAAACGGTACTTGGTGGAACATTGGTTTACATGGGTACTTCACAAGGTGCCGTAAACGCAGGTAATTATATCATTACCCCAAGCGGTTACACATCTTCTAACTACAATATCACCTACACCAACGGCACCCTCGATATATCAAAGGCTGGTTTGTCGATCACCGCAGATAATGCTAGTAAAAACTACGATGGCCAAGTATACACAGGCTTCACCGCTAACTATACAGGTTTCCAAAATGGAGAAACCGCCGCTAATTTAACTGGTAGCTTAAGCTTTACAGGTAATGCAACCACCGCCGTAAACGTCGGTACTTACACGGTTACACCAAGTGGTTATACATCTACCAACTACGATATTACTTACAATAACGGCTCACTGGTAATTAGCCCTGTAAATTTAACGGTGACTGCTACAGATGCTACGAAATCTTATGATGGCATTGCATACACAGGTGGTAACGGCGTTACTTATACCGGCTTTGTAAATGGTGAAGATGCTAGTGTATTAGCTGGTACATTAGCTTACACAGGTACTTCCCAAGGCGCTATTAATACAGGTAATTATAACATTACGCCAAGTGGATTCTCTTCTTCCAATTACATGCTTACATATGTAACCGGTACACTTACGATTAACCCCGCTAGTTTAACGGTGACTGCCATCGATGATACCAAAACATACAACGGCATTGCCTACAATGGTGGTAATGGCGTTACTTATACAGGCTTTGTAAACGGAGAGAATGCGACGGTTTTAGGTGGTACATTAACATACAGTGGTACCTCCCAAGGAGCAACCAATACAGGTAATTACCTCATTACCCCGGGCGGTTTAACATCGCCTAACTATACGATCAACTTCAATAACGGTACTTTACAAATTACCACGGCTACCTTAACAATCACTGCCACAAATGCTACCAAAGTATATGACGGCATTGCATACAATGGAGGTAACGGCGTAACGTATGCAGGTTTTGT
>NZ_QLLL01000012.1 GCF_003259335.1 Chitinophaga skermanii | reverse complement strand
CCCTTATGGCCGATGGTACTGCACCACAATGCGGGAGAGTAGGTAGCTGCCGTAATTTATTTAAAAAGGTCCTAGCCAATGGCTAGGACCTTTTTTGTTCGAGGTAGATGGCAACCATCGAATTACGCTCCTCGAAATTTATGGAATCCCCAACCGCCAGCATCCCTAGCAGAAGCTATTTACTATGCTCCGTTTAATTCCCGTGCTGATTTTATGCTTCAGCTGTAATCCCAATACGCAAATTCTACATCATAAATGGCAAGGCTATATAATTATCGACACAATACAAGGAAGGAAATCTACAACTACAAAAGATGATTGGTTAGGCCATATGCCTATATACTATATAGGGACAAAAAAGGATACAATAACATTAATGAATGATAGAGAACTGGTAAAAGCTCAAATGCATGCGATGTATCCTTTATTAGATAATTGTCAACCATTTGATTCTTCAAACTTAAAGGTTCTTGTAGATACGTCAACTCACACTTATATCGATCGAGTTTATTATGGGCACGATAGGAATGTACATGAAGGACTTGGGAAAATAGATTCAATCATCGCTTACCCTGCCATGTTTATATTTCTTGAAAACAGAAGTGACCAGCCTATATTTTTAGGCGTATCCACATCATTACAACACGTAGGCATCATTATGAAAAGTGATCAACGCACTTGGGTTCCTACTCATTCGCGGTTGGATATATGCTGTGCCACCAACATGCCTTATCAAATTATTCCTCCGCATCAAATCTTAATTGCCAAAACCCCAATTGATCATACTCTCCAAGGAAATTCGCTTACTATATGTTTTAAACGATTCAAAAGCGCCGCGTTCTCCAATATATTTACTTGGTAGATTTTTTATCTCTATACCAACAAATAATACCTTAAACATAGTACAGGTAAGCATTCGCTACAGATTCGTCCGCTTTTGAGATTTTCCGTCCGATCTCGAAAAATCGCTTTTTTCATTTACCAATTAGCCCGAACCACGTTTTACCTGCTGAATAACGCTACGAGATAGAAATATAAGATTGTCTTTCATCTAAATCGCTTAAAATTAACAAGTTAGCTAATACACCATCTACCGTCCACTTCGTACAAAATCGAACACTTTTCTTGTTTGATATTGCCTTTCATCCGCTAATAAGTATTCGTTTTTGCCTGTTTTGAACCGTTCATACCTTTGACTTATCAAACAAACAAAAACAAAAAAACTATAAAACGAATTCATATGAAAACTTTAACTATCCTCATCGCCCTTGTTACTTTCTCTGCTAGTGTTTTTGCTAATAATACAAGCGTAAACGAATCTGCTAAAAAAGCTGTAAAAGCTGTTACTCATTATGTTGATGATAACGGGAACGAAGTAGCTACTAGTCGTTATATCTCCGATGCTGAATTACCATTAAGCGTCATTAAAAAGTTAATGAAGAAATGCCCTGATCAAAATATCTTGTCTGTTCGTGAATTCGATGCTGCTGGGGATAAAACTTACGTTGTAACCTTGGAAACAGGTACTGCTTTTCAAGTAGTAAAAGTGAGCAGCTCAACTTTTAAAACACTCCAAGCATTCAATAAAGCCAACTAAACATACATATGCATTATATAGCAAAGCCTTTCTCTACGGGGAAAGGTTTTTTGTTTTACTATCGATGATCGCCATTCCTTCGCCCCAAGGGAGTGACACAACGGCGGCCCTATCAAGGCTAGAACGCCCATCACCCCAAAACAGCTTATATTTACAACTATAACTTACTACCATGAAACATCCTTGTATTTCCACGGCTATTGCGCTTGGATGCCTATTCTCGGCTTGTAAACCAGCTACGAATAATGAGGCCACTCAAGCCAATGCACAGGCTTTCCTTGATGCCTATAATCAAAAATACCAAGCCCTTTATTATGAAGATAACCTCGCACAATGGCAACTAAATACGCGTATTGTAGCAGGCGATACCACGCAGCAACAAATTACAGATGCCGCGGATAAAGCATTTGCTGATTTCACCGGCAGCAAAGAAAACATCGATAGCGCGCAGCATTATTTGAAGGATACAGCTGCATTAACGCCTTTGCAAGTTCGACAGTTCGAAACGATCTTGTTCTATGCAGGTAACACACCCGCAACGGCCGGCGATGTGGTAGCAAGAAGAATTAAAGCCCAAAACACGCAAACAGCTGCTTTGTACGGTTTTAGGTACACCATCGATGGTAAACCCGTTACCTCCGGCAAGATCGATGAAATATTAGCTACTTCTACCGACCTACCATTACGTCGTAGTGCGTGGACGGCCAGTAAAGAAGTGGGTAAAGCACTAAAAGTAGGTTTAGATTCCCTCCAAAATCTCCGCAATGCCAGCGTTGCCCCGCTAGGTTATAAGAATTTCTTCGATTATAATGCCCGCGAATATGGTATGAGTGAAGACGAGGTGTTGCAACTTACGCGTAAGTTTATTGCCGAAGTATGGCCATTATACAGGGAATTACATACATGGGCTCGTTACGAACTAGCAGCTAAATATAAACAACCCGTACCAGCCTATTTGCCCGCCGATTGGCTACCTAACCGCTGGGGCCAGGATTGGACTGCACTCGTACAAGTAGAGGGCCTCAACTTCGATAAAATATTGAAAGAACGTGGCGTGACTTGGATGGCGAAAGAAGGTGAAAATTTCTACAGCAGTCTTGGTTTTGATAGCCTACCGGCAACCTTCTGGACAAGAAGCTCCCTATACTCCGTTCCCGTAGATTCGCCTTTCTCAAAGAACAACCATGCCTCAGCTTGGCATCTTGATTTAAACAGGGATGTACGCTCTTTACAAAGCATTACGCCTACTACCGAGTACTGGAGCACTGTATTGCACGAATTTGGCCATATCTACTACTTTTTATCATACAGCAACCCTAACATCCCGTTTGTGCTTAGAAATGGTGCAAACCGTGGCTTCCACGAGGCATTTGGTACCATGATGGGCCTAGCTTCTTTACAGAAACCCTTCTTAGAAGGTCGTAATTTGATTCCCGCCAACACGAAAACGAACGATACGCTAAAACTATTACAAGAAGCGCTCGACTACGTGGTGCATATTCCTTGGGGATCGGGTGTAATGACAGAGTTCGAATATCAACTATATGTGAAGAAAATTCCCCAATCTGCGTATAACCGTACCTGGTGGGATTTAGTGAAAAAATACCAAGGCATCGAACCGCCTACTGAAAGAGGTGAAATATATTGTGATGCAGCTACTAAAACACACATCAACGACGATGCTGCCCAATATTATGATTACTCCATTGCGAACGTACTCGTTTTCCAATTTCACGATTATATCGCTAAAAATATCCTTCACCAGGACCCGCATGCAACCAATTATTGGGGCAATAAAGAAGTGGGCAATTTCTTGAAGAAAGTAATGGAGCCCGGCGCTAGCGTAAGTTGGCAGTCGTTGTTAAAAACTTCTATTGGTCAAGATATGAGTGCACAAGCCATGGTTGATTATTTCGCACCACTCATGACCTATTTAAAACATGTAAACGCAGGAAGAAACTATACCCTTCCGGAGAAAATATAATAAGAATGCCTACACCGATCGTGAACGAGCAATTGCAGTTGCAGCGGATGCAAATGAAAGGCGGCTGGACGTACCTAATAATTGGGAACGAACATCGCAACAAGGCGAAAGCCTTCGGGATGTTGAAAGTATATGGCACCATCGACGATTATGCACTATCGAAAGTGAGCTTAATGCCCATGAAAAATGGCAGTTTATTCTTACCCGTGAAAGCTGAAATACGTAAAAAGATTAAGAAGGAAGAAGGGGATTGGGTGACATTGGTGTTGTATACAGAAGAAGAACTCGCAGCGCCTTGCGAAGCCGATTTTTTGGAAAGCTTAGCAGATGAACCGGCGGCATTGGTGTTTTATCAACAGTTAAATAAGAGGGAACAAAAGGCGTACATCGACTGGATTTTTGAAACCAAAATCGACGAACAGCAAGTCGACCGGATGGCCGCATCGGTGAACCGTTTAGCCCGCGGGTTAACCTTTAAATCTTCAAAATAATTTGTAAGATTATAATCTTGTAATTGGCCGTGGTAGCAGGTTGTAGCTACTGCGGCCAATTTTTTTTATAACAGCTGTCGGTACGCATATACAGTGCGTGACGAGCGTGTAATTTTACATCATGCAACTACTGAAAGACAAAATTGCGATTGTAGCGGGTGCTACGCGCGGCGCCGGAAGAGGAATTGCTTGTATGCTAGGTGAAGCAGGTGCAACAGTGTATTGCACGGGAAGAAGTTCCCGTAATAATGCAACCAACGTGCGACCTGAAACGATCGAGGAAACAGCAGAGATGGTGACAGCAGCGGGAGGGAAAGGTATCCCGGTTGTATTGGATCATAGGGATGAGGCGGCTGTAAAATTGTTCTTTGAAGGGTTTACAAAAGAGGTAGGTAGGGTTGATATTTTGGTGAATGATATTTGGGGTGGAGATGATTTGTTAGAGTGGGGTAAGAAGTTTTGGGAGTTGGATATGAATAAAGGTTTCCAGATGATGCAAACTGCCATTCACACACATCTTATAACCAGCAAATACGCTGTACCATTAATGATTCAACAGCAAAACGGGTTGGTGGTAGAGATTACGGATGGAGATGGATTTTTCTACCGGGGGAATTTATTTTACGATTTAATAAAAACAACGATTATCCGCTTAGCATTTAGCATGTCGGAAGAGTTGAAAAAAGAACATATACATGCAGTAGCCGTTACACCGGGATTTCTGCGTTCGGAGGCCATGCTTGATTTATTTGGTGTGAGGGAAGAAAATTGGCAAGAAGGAACAAAACGTGATCCTAATTTCATAGCCAGTGAAACACCCTATTTTGTAGGTCGCGCAGTAGCCGCCTTAGCAGCTGATCCCAATATTGCCAGCAAATCGGGGCGTGTGTTTAGTTCTTGGGATTTATCCACCACGTTCGGTTTCACAGATATTGACGGTAACAGCCCACACTGGGGAAACTATGTAAAGCAGCATATCCCGAAGTACGATTATAAAAAGCTCGACGATGAGTTTTACAGTTATTGTAAACTACTCGGCGGCATTACGCTCGGAGATGTGAACGCTTGGGAATAATCATTAGTAAACATTCAAAGCCGAATATATATACGCGTGTTGTTCCGATGCTCAAGGCAGCACGCACTGTTAGCCCTTTGATAATCTAAGCAGGGTACTTGAACTTGGAAGAATGGAGTTAATCATCTATCCCAACTCCTAAGATTCCAATAAAAGACAAAGAACCAGGTAAAAAAAGAACTACTTGAATGCTCACAAGTAGCGTTTGTTAACCCAAGGGTGATCCCATTTTTTTAAGTCACCAAGTATCCTGTAGCGATTATCAAATACAAAAAGAACATTTTCTCAGCTTAGCTATAAACCCTTGTTGAATGCCGGGATGCAAGTACTACCTCCTGTTATCCCATGTTATTCACATTTTGTTACTATCGTTTACAGGTACAGGTAACCCCTATTATAAACGTAGTACAAGCATCTCGGACCAACAAGGCTAACTGAATCAACAATATTTTTACCGGGAACCATGGCGGGAAGAAGCAGTTTTTCCTTTTCCATTTAACCTATGCCGTCTGTTTGTTTATGCAAGCAGTAAATACAGCCTGTGAATCCCGCAGGGGCCCGGGTAAAATTAGTATGCAATGTTGTCCAGCCGGGTTGCTGTATAAGCAAGTTCCTTAGAACTGTTAACCCGTTTCCAATGATGGAAATTGTTACCCCCACAATGCTTATTCGCAAACCGGCTGCAACATATTCACATCATTCCGGGATACAAAGGCAACAACAGGTCTTTTCCTTCCTGTTCTCCTTAAAGTACGCGCTGCTCAAACTGTTGTAGCCTGCGTATCCCGTTATATAAGATAAGTAAGATTTTATAGCCACTGAAGTAAGAAGATGGCTATTTTTTGTAACTTTAAGTAGTTGAATGTAAATACCTTTACGAAGGTTAACCGGTATCCTAATCTAGCTCCTATTGCGTTAATAAGCCCCGGCTTTTTTAGATCATCGTGTTATAGTTCAATTGTTGTACAAGATAGCGCGAATCTTCACTTTAGCATCCTACATCAAAGGCATTTCCCTAATAGGTGTATGGCCTAATATATTATTTATCAATACTTTATGCTTTCCTGCCCGTACCTTCTCTGTAGCGGCTCTGTAGTTCCTCTGTAACTTCTCTGTAGTTTCTCTGTAGTTTGCCTTGAAATCGGCCGTGTATCTACGTTACAGCGCCTTTGTATTTCCGTATTTTATTCGATGCACACCTTGGGTTACCTGCTATTCCTCTATACAATTCCTTTGGTTTCCCCTTATATGCCATTTGATCCATCATCGTAAGTGTTCCTGCTGTTTTTATGCTGGCTACAAGCATGTAAAGGGTGCCATTTTTGGTACCCAACACCGGGTAAACTCCATTTATGGGTTCTACATCCATAAAAGCAATTATTTACACCCCTTGACCGAATGTAAGTAGGTTATTATCAGGATCTAATAGCGAAAACTCTTTTTGACCCCAAGGTTTTGTTTGTAAGGGACCGTTAGGATGGATGGGAACCTCGTTGTCTAACAAGGTTTGATAAAGCTGATCGATGTCGTTCGTACGGATGTACACTTGGCCGTAATTTTCTTGGGGATCAAGGGCCGGGAATTCGAAGAAGTGGATTTGAATATTGTCTTTCTCCACCATTAAGTAACCGTCGTAATCGGTACTGCCACAGTCGCGGAATCCTAATTTTCCGATATAATAAGCCTTCGTTTGGCCTTTATCGCGCATGGGTAATTTCGGATGTATGGAGGTAAGCATGGCTTTTTTCCCAAATTTAATCAATTCAGCCAACCTTGCACCCATTATGCCGGCAACAAAAAAGCACCGCGGTTACACGGTGCTTTGCATATTATAATGTTCGATTCTTTAAAATTGGAAAGAAGCCAAATCAGCTGCCGCCACTTTCTCTTGTTGACCAGTAACAAGGTTCTTCACGCTTACATTGCCTTCCGCTTTCTCACTGTCGCCAACAATAGCTACATAAGGAATTCCTCGTTTATCTGCATACTTGAACTGTTTGTCCATTTTTGCATTCTCGTGGTATATTTCAGCGGCAATACCTTGCTCACGTAAGTTCATCATATGGTTGAACGCTGTGGCCAAGTTTTCTTCGCCTGTGTGGATAAACATCACTTTCGTGGATTGTTGTGCCGTGGCTGGGAATAATTGAAGTTCTTCCAACACGTCATAAATCCTATCTACACCAAAAGAAATACCTACACCCGATACCCCAGGTAAGCCGAATAAACCGGTTAAATCGTCGTAACGACCGCCACCGCCAATACTACCCATTTTTACCGTTTCCGGTGCCTTCACCTCGATGATCATGCCGGTATAGTAATTCAAACCGCGTGCAAGGGTAAGATCGATAATAGGAGTGGAATTGAAGCTTGTCAACTGCGTATTTAAAACGGTGGATAGCTCTTCCACACCTTTCAAGCCGGTAGCCGATTGTTTCAATACCTCTTTCAATTGCTCCAAGATCTCGTTGTTGCTGCCTTTGATAGCAATGAAGTCTAGGATCACTTTTACGTCTGCCTCGTTCAGGCCACGTTCTAACAATTCTTTCGTTACGCCATCTTCCCCGATCTTATCTAATTTATCGATAGAAATGGTGATATCGGTAATTAGTTCGGGTTTACCAACGAGTTCTGCCAAGCCACCGAGGATTTTACGGTTATTCACACGTAATTGGTAGCCGTGCATGCCCAATTTAGTAAACACGGTATCATAAATTTTTAATAATTCTACTTCATTCATCAATGAGTTGCTGCCTACAACATCGGCATCACATTGATAGAATTCACGGTAACGACCTTTTGCAGGGCGATCGCCGCGCCATACGGGTTGAATTTGGTAGCGTTTGAAAGGGAAGGTGATTTCATGTTGATTCATTACCACGTAGCGGGCGAAAGGAATCGTAAGATCATATTTCAACGCTTTTTCGCAAAGGAGAACACCGAGTTCGCGGCTATCTTTTGCTTGTTGTGCTCTTCCTAGGATATCGCCGTTGTCGAGGATTTTGAAGATTAACTTATCGCCTTCTTCGCCGTACTTACCGTTCAACGTCGTTAAATTCTCCATGGCAGGCGTTTCGAGTGGTTGAAATCCAAAAACTTCGAACACGCCGCGGATGGTTTGCAAAATGTAATTGCGTTTTCTCACCACTGCCGGGCCAAAGTCGCGTGTACCTTTAGGAATGCTAGGTTTCACCATGTATATTGCTATTAAATGTTATTATTTATTGTTTGTTAATTCGCGCAATCTCTCTGCACATGCTGTATACACCATGTTGTAAACAGGTTCGAATAAAGCATCGTCGTACCAAGGATCGGGTACTTCTTGTTGATTCGGTAATAGTAAGCTCACCTTTGCTTTATCGTCCTCGTTTCTTGCTTTCAAAATCACTGCCCGGTAATTGTTATGATCCATTACGAATATGTGATCAAAATCGTCGAAATCTTCGCGGTGAAATTGCCTGCCACGAAGCGTTGCAATATCGATACCATGTTGTTTGGCCACGCGGATAGAGCGCCTATCGGGCGGATCGCCCACGTGGTAGTTTGCTGTACCTGCGGAATCTATTTCCCAATGGAGGTGTTTTTCCTCGGCAAGATGACGCATAATACCTTCTGCTAGCGGCGATCGGCAAATGTTACCTAAGCACACCATTAAGATCTTCATGTAAAAATTGTGTTTAAGGCTGTTGCGGGATTACATTTCGCCCCGCAAACCTACCTATTTTTTACAGCATTCTCTATAGATAGGGGGAAGTAAATAGGGGGAAACCGTCGTGGTGTTGATATTTTAACAAAAAGCGGAAAAAATTAATATGGAAAAAAAATGTTGTAGCATCTTTATTACAAAGCCAACAATTTCACATCTTGCGGGTATATATAAACAAGTGGGAAATAGCGTTTTAATGCTATTAGCGCGGGTTTGAGGCTATTTTCGATGCGGAATAGGGAAATGGCCTGCGGCCGAAGAAGCGCGCCGGGACTGGAAGAAATAACAAATTTTGAAATATTTGTGTTGGTAAGTTTGTAAGTTTTTTTTGTATAATTGTATTTTCACAGTAAACATGGGACAAGAGTATTCAAATTCAAGAGGCGGGAATAGGTATAGACCATTAGGCGAATTAATCAGGGGACTTTTCTTTGTAGGGTTCGCATTGATGTTTGTATTTGCCGAGCAATTGGGAATTAATTTGTCTTGGTCCATGAATGTACGATATGCTATCGGTGCCGTTTTAGGGCTATATGGATTATTCCGCATCTACAGAGGTATTACAGGAATATTATCTAAAGACGAAAGAGCATAAGTTATGATGAATTTATCATTTGCGCGCGTAAGCAAATACGTATTGGGAGTGACAATCGCCGGTTTCATGGCAGCATGTGGCGGTCCTTCAGCGGAATCCAAGCTTGATACACCTACAAAGGGAACCATCAAGATATCTGTAGACGAAACTTACCAGCCGCTCATTGAAGCGGAATTGAAAGTTTTCCACTCGCAGTATCCAAATACGAACATCATCGCGGAGTACAAACCGGAAGCCGACTGTTTCAAAGATATGTTTGCAGATAGTGCACGCATGATCATTGTAACCCGTGACTTAAACGCGGAGGAACAGGACTACTTCAAAAACATAAAAATTAGGCCGCAGAGTTTAACATTGGCCATGGATGCCTTGGCTTTGGTGGTGAATAAAGAGAATCCCGATTCAGTATTCACCATGGAACAAGTGCGTAAAATCATGAACGGCACATACGAGAAGCAATTCCAACTTGTGTTCGACAATCAAAACTCTAGCACCGTTCGCTATATCATCGACTCTATCAACGGCGGGAAACCATTGCCGGCTAATACCATGGCCGCAAAAACGAACCCAGAAGTGGTAGATTATGTAGCGAAAAATAAGAATGCAATCGGTATTATCGGCGTGAATTGGATCTCTGATACCAACGACGTGAGAACGATTAATTTCATCAGTAAAGTAACTGTTTGTGCACTACGTGCCGACAATTACACCGAATTCGTTAAACCGTTTCAAGTATATATAGCCACGAGAGCATATCCATTAACTAGGACTATGAACTACGTGCTTAAAGAGCCATACCAAGGTCTGGGCTCAGGATTTGCCAGCTTTTTAGGAAGTGAACCGGGTCAGAAAATCATCGGTCGCTTCAAGCTTTTTCCAAAACGATTGAATATCGTATTTAGGGACGCCAACTTGAAATAGTGTGAACTATGCTAACGTAAACAAACACATACACAATTAAAAAAACCAGGTTGCTCATGAACAGAAGGAACAGTATTCTTGTTGCAATGCTCTGCATCGCCAACGGGGCCATGGCACAATCTGTAGAAGACGGTTTGAAAAATTTGTATTACGGCAAATATCAATCCGCCAAAACAGATTTCGAAAAAGTAATTGCAGCAAAGCCAACTGAAGACAAAGCCTACTATTATTTAGGTATTTCCGAACTCGGCTTGGAAAACAAAGCAGCTGCCGCTGCAGCGTTCTCAAAAGGGTTAACAGCAGTTCCTAATTCTCCATTATTAACCGCAGGTTTAGGCCGCATCGACTTATTAAATGGGAATAAAGCGGAAGCTAAGCAGAAATTCGAAGCTGCTAGCACAGCTACGCAAGGTAGAAACGGTGATGTTGCTCGTGCGATCGCTGACGCAAACACAGAAGTAAGTGGTGGCGACAGAGGTTATGCATTAAGCGTAATGCAAACGTTGTTGAACAACGAAGGCCGCAAAAGAAAAGAACAATACACTGCAACTGCAGCCGATTATATCGAGTTAGGTGACGCTTACCGTTACCTCGGTGGTGAAAACGGTGGTAAAGCAATCGAAGCTTACGATCAAGCTATCGTACTTGATCCAAAGAATGCAGAAGCTGTATTGAAACAAGGTTTCGTAAACTACAATGCGAAATTGTTAGAAGCAGCAGTAGCTGATATGACGAAAGCAACGAACATAGACGAAAACTATGGTCCTGCTTACTTCGAATTGTATCAATTCTACTACACACCAAAACCTCGTCAATTCTCATTAGCCAACGCTAAAAATTACTTACAGAAATATTTAGCAGTGGCTGATCAAACTGATCTCGTTAAGAACGAATACTTCTTATCATCGATCATGTTCTACGATCACGACTACAAAGGTGCTATTGCTAAAGCTGAATCATTAATGCCGAAAGCAAATGATAGCTACAAAGGCAAATTGCAACGTTTGATCTCCGATTCTTACTTACAACAAGGCGATTCTTTGAACGCTAAGAAAGTAATGGACGCCCGCGTACAAGCAATTGGTGAATCTAAGTTGGAGGCAATGGACTACAAATTGTTGTCTGCTATCTACACTAAATTGAAATCTGAAGATTCAGCTACACAAGCGAATAACGCAGTACTCGCTGTTAACTACATCGAGAAATATGCTTTGAGCGACACACCAGATATCGATCGTTACCGCGAAACAGTAGAAGCGTTCAAAACGCAACGTAACTGGGCTAAAGCGGCTGAATGGTTCGGTAAATTGGCTGAATTCAAAGATAATAGCCAAGCGATCAACGACCTTTTCTTCAAAGGCGTTTACGAACACGCTTCTAAAAACTATACACAAGCAGAACAAACTTGGGTTAGTTTCACTGAAAAATACCCAACACAGCCATTAGGCTTCTACCACCTCGGTAATGCTCAATTCTACCAAGATTTGACCGGTAAAGACGACAAGCCAAAAGCTGCCTTCACCAAGTACATCGAGTTGGCTGAACCAGAAGCTGATAAAAACAAGAAAAACTTATTGTTTGCTTACACTTACATGATGTTGAACAACTACCATGCTGAGAACAAAGAACAAACAACTGTTTACTTGGATAAAGTTTTAGCATTAGACCCAGCGAACGAAACAGCTGCTCAAATTAAAGAGAGCTATTCACAAGCTGCTAAACCAGCTCCAGCTGCCGGTTCTAAAACTACCCAAACTAAGAGCAAATAATCACTAAATAATTGCTTTATAACGCGCGCCAAGGCTTTGCTTTGGCGCGCTTTTTTTGCAGCCTATTTTAACTTTTTCTGTGTAGGATTAAACCGATTTATGCCGTATATTGTATTAATACCATTTGTTAAACCATCGGTAATTTCTGAAGGATAAACGGCAAAATTGGTCTTGTTAAAGATTTTTGGCATTATTTTTTTAGATAGGAATACCAGGCCATCCAGCTTACACATTGTAAGCGAAGGGTTTGGAAGCGTAAGAAACACTTATTACTTAGAACACCATGCATTGCCGCCTCCCCCTTCATTGGCTCGATCATTCTATTAAAACATCTTTATAAAATAGTTAAACACCGAAAATCATTTAGCTCATGAATATTAGGAACAGATTATTAATAGCAGGTGGATTTTTATTCCTAGCGAACGGCGCAATGGCTCAATCAGTGGACGATGGGTTGAAAAAAATCTATTACGGTAATTTTGCCCAAGCAAAGCAAGAATTTGAAAAAGTTGTTGCCGCAAAACCTACCGATGATCGTGGTTTTTACTACCTCGGGTTCTCACAATTGGGACTGGAAGATAGGCCGGGAGCTGAAGCCACATTCCAGAAGGGATTAACCGCCATCCCCAATTCTCCTTTATTACAGGTAGGATTAGGTCGTATGGACCTTATTAAAGGCAACGCTGCCGCTGCCCGCCAAAAATTCGATGCCGCTACCGCCGCAACGAATGGTAAAAATGGCGACGTAGCCCGCGCTATTGCCGATGCCAACACCGAAACCAAAGGCGGCGATCGCCCATTTGCTTTGGCTACGATGTTGAAACTCTTCGATAATACAGGAATTAAGAAAAAAGATCAATATACCCCCACAGCAGCCGATTATATCGAGCTAGGAGATGCATACCGTTTCCTAGGTGGTGAAAATGGCGGTAAAGCCATCGAAGCTTATGATAAAGCTATCGAGCTCGACCCGAAGAATGCAGAAGCCGTTATGAAGCAAGGTTTGGTTAACTACAACGCGAAATTATTACAAGCTGCCGTGAACGATTTCACGAAAGCTACGCAAGTAGACCCGCAATATGCCCCTGCATATTACGAGTTGTACCAATTCTACTTCACCCAAAAACAAGGTCAATTCGACCTTCCAAAGGCGAAACAATACTTACAAAAATACTTGGAAGTAGCTGATCCTCAAGATCGTATTAAGAACGAATACTTCTTATCCTCTATCATGTTCTTCGACCATGATTACGCAGGAGCGATTACGAAGGCACAAAGCTTATTACCCATCGCAAATGAAGGCTATAAAACGAAACTAACCCGTTTAATCGCCGATGCATATTTACAAAAAGGTGATTCCATTAACGCGAAGAAAACGATGGATACATACGTTTCTACCGTTGGCGAAAGCAAATTGGAACCATTGGATTACAAATTGTTGAGCGAAATCTATAGCCGCCAGAAATTAGCCGATTCTGCTGCACAAGTGGCGAACGACCAAAAAGCATTGGCTTACCTAGAGAAATTCGCCAGCTTAGATACTACCCAAGATGTGGATCGTATCGAATCAGTAGCAAAAGCATTTACCAATGCCCGCGTATTCGATAAAGCCGGCGACTGGTACCAAAAACTGGTGGATTTCAAATTGAAAAACAAAGAGAATCCAACTGCCATTGATTATTACAACGTAGGTTTAAGCTACTACCGTGCTTCCGCTAGCGAAGCCCGTACAGATACTAACATGCTGAATAAAGCAGATGTGGCATTTGCAGCTTTATCCGATAAATTCCCAGACCTTACCACCGGTTATTACTGGAGGGGTATGGCGAATGCCGGTAAAGACGTAGAAGCAAAAACCGGTGTTGCATTGCCATACTTTGCAAAATATATCTCCATGGCGGAAGGCGACCCTGCAAAGAACAAAGCAGGCTTAATTAAAGCCTATACGTACAGCATGGTATATTATTATAACAAAGACGATAAAGCCCAAATGCAGGCCTTTATGCAGAAATTGGAGCCACTAGATCCAACGAGCGAAGCTTTGCGACAAATTAAAGATATCATGAGAACACCTGCGGGCAATACCGCTCCTCGTAGCGGTACAAGAAGCACAGGTACTCGATAATAGCATTAACTGGCTAAACAATAGAAAACCACTTCCTGCTTTGGAGGTGGTTTTTTTATGTGGATAACTGTCGTGAAATACCCCTTAAGGCATTATTACGTACGGGCAAGTAATAGGTGTTTCCCATGTAAAGCAGGTATTTTGATCAAGGAAAGTTGGGTGAAAGAAAAGAAGGAGGTTATCTCCCAAGAACGAATCAGAAATTCCTGCCAAATTGACCCGGTTGGATACCACAAAAAGGGCTGGAAACTTTAGAAACTCCATTTGAAAATTTCGATTTCCAGGTAAGAAAAACTGATTTTTTAACCAAAACTTTCAAAATTTATTGAAAGGATTGGAACTTATTTTGTTACTATTTAAAAAATTTTTGGGCTAGGGTAGGGGGTGAAAATGGGGCTAAATAAGGTAAATAATTGTTTAAACGCCTAATGTGGTTCGTCGTCAAATCAACCCCACAAACAGTTACAGCGTATTGCTGAAAAAACATGGTAATTATTACCCATATTGTTAACATATATTACCTGCTTACATATACAAAAAAATAATAAGGTTTTACTTTAACATAGGTTTGTATTTTCCCATTGTTGCAGTATTTTTGCGAATTCGGAGAACTTTATACCGGGAAGCTTATGTATTTAGCCACTGAATTTTTGTCTGTTAGCAACACGCCCGCTAGCTATATTCCAATTTTATTGCAATTGGTAGCGGCGGTAGGATTTGTTGCCTTAACCATGATTGGTACCCACTTGTTAGGTCCTACCCGTAAAACAAGTGATAAGCTCATCAACTTCGAGAGCGGTATCGAACAGCGCGGTAATGCCCGCCAGCCTGTTGCCATTAAATACTTTTTGACCGCTATTTTGTTCGTATTGTTCGACGTAGAGGTCATCTTTTTCTACCCTTACGCTGTTAATTTCAGGGAGTTGGGTTTTGATGGATTTTTGGCAGTGGTGATGTTCGTAGCCTTTTTCTTGTTGGGCTTTACTTATATCATTAAGAAGGGTGCCCTTAAGTGGGAAGATTAATTTAACGGGCTGCAAATACCCGTAGAGAAGCAAATTTGATAGATTAAGGAAGCGATGAGGGCGAAAAAGTTAAATTTTACCGCACTTTCGATCCTTTATTAGTATAGTACCAGGAAAGTAAGGACCTTTGTAGAGGAGCGAATCTTATTGGATTTGCACCACGCAAAAACTACTTTTCTTTTTCACACGATTTAATTCAAAGGAAGATGTCACGTCCGGTCCAGTTTAATACAAAAGTGAAAGTGGTAGATATGCCAGAAGGTTATTCTGGTGAAGGATTTTATGCCACAAGTTTCGATAAAGCTATTGGTTTGGCTCGTGCTAACTCGATCTGGCCTTTACCTTTCGCGACTTCTTGTTGTGGTATTGAATTCATGGCTACCATGGCGGCGACTTACGATTTAGCACGTTTTGGTGCTGAACGTTTGGGTTTTACACCTCGCCAGTGTGACCTTTTAATGGTGATGGGTACCATTTCTAAGAAAATGGCACCGGTTTTACGCCAAGTATACGTTCAAATGGCTGAGCCTCGTTGGGTAATGGCAGTAGGTGCTTGTGCATCGAGCGGTGGTATCTTCGATACTTACTCGGTTTTACAAGGTATCGACCAAGTGATCCCGGTAGACGTATACGTACCAGGTTGCCCTCCTCGTCCTGAAGCTATTCTCGACGGTTTCATGCAAATTCAGAACTTAGTACACAATGAGAGTCTTCGTAGAAGACATTCTGATAAATACAAAGAATTAATGAACTCTTACGGTATTCAATAACCGTTAAGAGTTTTTCTTTTTTGTATAGGTTGATGATAATATAGGCTTGTTAATTAGTAAATAGTATTTCGTAAATGTCTTTGACAAACGATCAAATAAAAAGCGCACTGGAAGCCAAGTTTGGTACAGAAGTCGGCAATTTTGAAGAGTCTTACGGGATGTTGAGTTTCTCTGCACCGAAAGATTTGAACTTGAAAGTCATGCAGTTTTTGTACGATGACGAAACGTTGAAATTCCGTTTTATGACGGACTTAACGGCGGTTCATTATCCCGACAGAGTAGGCGAGGAATTAGCGGTTGTGTACCACTTGCACAATTTGATAGATAATGTAAGATTGCGTTTTAAAGTTTACACAGCGGTGCAAACACCACAAGTAAACTCAGCAACTGCATTATTCTCATCTGCGAACTGGATGGAACGCGAAACATACGATTTCTTCGGTGTTGATTTCGTAGGGCATCCAAACTTAGTCCGCATTTTGAACGTAGACGAAATGGATTATTTCCCAATGAGGAAAGAATTCCCGCTCGAAGATCAAACGCGTATCGATAAAGATGATGAGATGTTTGGTCGTGGTAGCCATGGCGATATTTTAGCGCCGTAAGCGTTACCGGTTAATGCATTTTACACAGAAAACAATTTGCTAAGCCCGCAAACCTTAGCGTCAATTTAATAGGGAAGGATATGTTAGAGCAGCCACATATAAATCTGCCGGAAGGCTCCATCGAAAAGCACACAAATACGCTGAATTTGGGTCCTACCCACCCAGCTACACACGGTGTGTTTCAGAACATTCTTGAAATGGATGGCGAAAGAATCGTTTCTGCCGTTCCTACCGTTGGTTATATTCACCGTGCATTTGAGAAATTAGCTGAAAGAAGGCCATATTACCAAATCACACCATTAACCGATCGCTTAAACTATTGCTCTGCACCACTCAATAACCTCGGCTGGCACTTAACCGTTGAGAAATTATTAGGGATCGAAATGCCAAAACGTGTAGATTACCTCCGTGTAATCGTAATGGAATTGGCTCGTATTGCCGATCACTTGATCTGTAACTCGGTAATTGGTGTAGATAGCGGTGCATTCACAGGTTTCTTATACGTGATGCAATACCGCGAGTTGATCTATGAAATTTATGAAGAAGTGTGTGGCTCCCGCCTCACTACCAATATAGGCCGTATCGGTGGTTTCGAAAGAAACTTCACACCGGTAGCCATGCAAAAAATCCAGCGTTTCCTCGATGAATACCCTGCCGTGTTGAAAGAGTTCGAAACACTCTTCACGCGTAACCGTATTTTCATGGAAAGAACACAAAACGTAGGTGGTATCAGCGCAGAAAGAGCATTGAACTATGGTTTCACAGGACCTAACTTACGTGCTGCTGGTGTTGACTACGATTTACGCGTAGCACAACCTTACTCATCTTACCAAGACTTCGAATTCTCTATTCCAGTAGGTACAACCGGCGATGTATACGACCGTTTCTTGGTGCGTAACGCCGAAATGTGGGAATCGCTTAGCATCATTAAACAAGCAATGGAAAAATTGAAAGATTTGCCATCTGATGTTTACCATGCTGATGTGCCAGCCTACTACTTACCTGAAAAAGACGACGTATATACAAAGATGGAAGCCTTAATCTATCACTTTAAAATTGTGATGGGTGAAACGGATATTTTACCGGGCGAAATCTACAACGCGATTGAAGGTGCAAATGGCGAATTGGGGTATTACTTGATCTCCGATGGTGGTCGTAGCCCTTACCGCTTACACTTCCGTCGTCCTTGCTTTATTTACTACCAAGCTTACCCAGAAATTATCAAAGGATCGATGTTGAGTGATGCCATCTTAACGATGAGTAGCATGAACTTGATTGCGGGTGAGTTGGATGCGTAATAAACGCTGGAAGCACAAGAGAGAAAACAAAGCATTAACGAACAAAAATCTAATATAGCCGTGGCTCAATTTTCGGAAGAGAAACTGCAAAAAGTAAATGAAATCATCGCGCGTTACCCGCAAGGGAAACAAAAGAGCGCATTGATACCGGTATTGCACCTGGCGCAAGAACAATTTGATGGCTGGTTAAGCGCAGAAACCATGGATTACGTGGCTTCGCTCTTGCAATTAACATCCATCGAAGTGTACGAGGTGGCTACTTTCTATAGCATGTTCAACTTAAAACCTGTTGGGAAATACATCTTCGAAGTATGCCATACAGGCCCATGCATGCTAAATGGTTCTGATAACATCGTTGATTACATCAAGAATAAATTGGGTATTAGCGTTGGCGAAACCACGCCAGATGGTATGTTCACATTGAAAACAGTGGAATGCTTAGGTGCTTGTGGTTATGCCCCGATGATGCAACTCGGCAAATTCTACAGGGAACATTTAACCCCTGCGAAAGTAGATGCTATTATCGACGAATGTAGAAAAGCACAAGGCAACTAAAACGCCGAAGTGTGCGACGCAACAGAAGTTCGTCGAGCATTCAACAGCTCAGTTCAACAGAAAGAATCCGCAAACCCAACAGGTTTGTATCAAGATAAATAACGCTAACGGCTATACGACAGCATAGCACAAAGCAAAACGCTCAACAATGGGACGTAAATTATTACTCGACAAAGCGCATATTGAAGGAATCAGGTATTATAAAACTTACCGTGAAAACGGTGGTTATGCCGCTGCTGAAAAGGTGTTTAAAACCATGAAGCCCGACGAAGTTACCGAGGAAGTGAAGAAGAGTGGTTTAAGAGGCCGTGGTGGTGCGGGTTTCCCTACCGGTTTGAAATGGAGTTTCTTAGCAAAACCAGAAGGTGTTCCTCGTTACCTCGTTTGTAATGCCGATGAATCTGAGCCAGGTACGTTTAAAGATCGTTACTTGATGGAGTTTCTTCCACACCTGCTCATCGAAGGTTTATTGATCTCGAGTTATGCACTAGGTGCAAATACAACTTACATCTATATCCGTGGTGAATACGCCTGGATCCCAGATATTTTAGAAGAAGCCATCAGGGACGCAAAAGCTGCCGGCTGGTTAGGTAAAAACATCCAAGGTTCTGGTTTCGACTTAGAAATCTACGTACAACGTGGTGCCGGTGCTTATATCTGTGGTGAAGAAACGGCTTTACTTGAATCGTTGGAAGGTAAACGCGGTACGCCTCGTATTAAACCTCCATTCCCAGCGGTAAAAGGTTTATACCAATGTCCTACGGTAGTAAACAACGTGGAAACGTTGGCTACTGTAGTGCCGATTATCAACATCGGTGGCGAAGAATACGCTAAATACGGTACAGGCAAGTCAACCGGTACAAAATTGATTTCTGCATGTGGTAATATCAACAAACCAGGTGTATATGAAATTGAAATGAATATTTCGGTGGAAGAATTTATTTATTCTGAAGAATACTGTGGCGGTATTCCAAACGGTAAACGTTTGAAAGCCTGCATCCCGGGTGGTTCTTCAGTACCAATTGTTCCAGCGAACTTGTTACTCACTACAGCAAAAGGTGAGAAACGTATGATGACCTACGAAAGCTTGAGCGATGGTGGTTTCCAAACAGGTACCATGATGGGTTCGGGTGGTTTCATTGTATTGGATGAAGACCAATGCGTAGTACGTCATACGCTTACATTAGCACGTTTCTACCACCACGAAAGCTGCGGCCAATGCAGCCCTTGCCGTGAAGGTACAGGTTGGATGGAGAAAGTGTTGAAAAACATCGAGAATGGTAAAGGTAAAATGAGTGATATCGACTTGTTATGGGATATCCAACGCAGGATCGAGGGTAACACTATTTGCCCATTAGGTGATGCTGCAGCTTGGCCTGTAGCAGCGGCTATCCGCCATTTCCGCGATGAATTCGAATGGCACGTAAATAATCCTAGCGAAGCATTAACGCGCAATTTTGGTTTAGCTCATTACGCTGATCCATTACCGGTTCCTGCTCCTGCTGCTGTATAAAAAATTTTTTCTTGCTCCCCGGCTTGCACGTTTTCACTAAAAGCCTTGGCGCAATGGAATAGCTAAGTTGTTATAACAATGTCTGAAGAGAAAAAATTATTCAAGGTTAAGATCGACAACATCACCGTTGAGGTGGAGCCAGGTACTACCATTTTGAACGCTGCTCGTCAAATCGGTGGCGAGGTGGTGCCTCCTGCTATGTGCTACTACTCTAAGTTGCAAGGCAGCGGCGGTAAATGTCGTACTTGCTTGGTGAAAGTAAGTAAAGGTTCTGATGCAGATCCTCGCCCAATGCCGAAACTCGTTGCTAGCTGTAGAACTACAGTGATGGACGGTATGGAAGTGGCGAACATCACTTCTCCAGAAGTGTTGGATGCACGTAAAGGTGTTGTTGAATTCTTGTTACTCAACCACCCGCTCGATTGCCCAATCTGCGACCAAGCCGGTGAGTGCGATTTGCAAAACCTTAGCTACGAACACGGTGCAGATGCTACCCGCTACGAATTCAAACGTAGAACGTTCGATAAAATCGATATCGGCGATAAGATCCAATTACACATGACGCGTTGTATCCTTTGCTACCGTTGCGTTTTCACAGCGGATCAATTGACCAACAAACGCGAACACGGTATATTAGGTCGTGGCGATGTTTCCGAAATCAGTACCTACATTCATAAAAACCTCGACAACGACTTCATCGGTAATGTTATCGATGTATGTCCTGTTGGCGCGTTAACTGATAAAACATTCCGTTTCAAAAACCGTGTATGGTTCTTGAAACCTGTGGATGCACATTGCAAATGCGATAAATGTTCTGGTAAAGTGGCATTGTGGATGCGCGGTAACGAAGTGTTCCGTGTAACTGCTCGTAAAGATAAATACGGTGAAGTAGAAGAGTTTATCTGTGATACTTGTCGTTTTGATCGTAAAGACGTGAAAGATTGGGTAATTGAAGGTCCACGTAATATCGACCGTCATAGCGTTATCTCTCAAGGCCATTACGTAGGTGTTCAACAGCCGAAAGAAACCTTTAAAGCAGTAATGGACGGTCGCGATCCTAAGTTACTGATGGATATTCACGCGGTGAGCGAGGTGAACAGGCCGGATGTTGATTTGAGCAAGATTGAAGGGCCGGCACATTCTAACGATTTCGATAAAAAGCAATAGAGTTAAATAATTAGGAACGTAAAAATGATGTTATTAGATCTTAACATAGATTGGGCATTTCTCTTAGAGAAAATATTGCTTATTTCGGCCGTATTAGCCGTTTCATTGGTAATTGCCATGTACGAAACTTGGGCTGAACGTAAAGTGGCGGCTTGGATTCAAGATCGTCGCGGTCCGAGTAGAGCGGGTCCATTGGGGCTTTTCCAGCCTTTGGCAGATGGTGGTAAATTGTTCTTTAAAGAAGAAATTATCCCTGCTAATTCGAATCGTTTCTTGTTCGTACTAGGTCCTTCCTTGGCGATGTTAGTAGCTTGTTTAACAGGCGCTGTTATTCCTTGGGGTGATACATTGGAGATGTTTGGTCGCCAAGTATCCTTACAAGTAACCGATGTGAACGTAGGTGTATTGTACATCTTCGCGATTGTGAGCTTTGGTGTATACGGTATCATGTTAGGCGGTTGGGCATCGAACAACAAGTTCTCCTTGTTGGCAGCTATCCGTGGTGCATCTCAAATCATCTCTTACGAATTAGCATTGGGTCTTTCTTTGATCGCTTTGTTGATGGTAACAGGTACGTTGAGTTTGAAAGAGATCGTTGAACAACAAGTGGATCAAGGTTTCTGGAACGTATTCAAACAACCACTAGGTTTCTTGATCTTCTTGATCTGTGCGTTCGCAGAATGTAACCGTGCTCCTTTCGATTTACCAGAAGCAGAAAACGAATTGAACGGTGGTTACCACTTGGAATACTCTTCCATGAAATTGGGTTTCTTCTTGTTCGCTGAATATATTAACATGTTCATCAGCTCGGCGTTGATGGCAACATTGTACTTCGGTGGTTACAGCATTCCATTCCAACATGCCTTGCATTTGGATACGATGTTGAGCCCGAATATGTTGACACTCCTCGGTATGTTGTTCATGTTCTTGAAAACGTTTGGTTTCATCTTCTTCTTCATGTGGGTTCGTTGGACATTACCACGTTTCCGTTACGATCAATTAATGCGTATTGGTTGGAAAGTGTTAATTCCATTAGCGATCTTCAACATGTTGGCAACAGGTGGTGCCATCCTTGCTTGGTTCAATAAGTAATGAAGAAAACGTTAGCAAACGTAGTGTACTATAATTGGGGTGAAGCCTGTGAAGGTTGGCGCCTTGTGGATACACCAGGGTTATCGGTGATACACGAAGCCATGCCGCCGGGCACTTCAGAAGCACTACACTACCACGAAAAGGCGCAACAGTTCTTTTACATTTTACAAGGAAGCGCAACTTTCGAAATAGAGGGAGAGAAAACCGTGGTGTTTGCAGGTGAAGGAATACACATCCTTCCAACCCTTCAACACCGCATTATCAATCACACCGAAGAAAAGATATTTTTCACGGTAACCTCGCAACCGAATACAAGTGGCGACCGGGTGAATTGCTAAACAAAAACAAAAAATCGCTCTACCTAGTAGAGACTCAATAAAATTTGCCGTATGCAAAATTTAACTAACAGGGCAGCTGCAGTAGATAGAAGGCCGATGAACTTCGCGGAAAGACTTTACCTTCCTGCGATCGGTAAAGGGCTTGGTATTACCATCAAGCACC
This sequence comes from Chitinophaga skermanii, assembly GCF_003259335.1. Lineage (GTDB taxonomy): Bacteria > Bacteroidota > Bacteroidia > Chitinophagales > Chitinophagaceae > Chitinophaga > Chitinophaga skermanii. The sequence continues at coordinate 110,070 of NZ_QLLL01000012.1, read as the reverse complement.
TTTTCAAGAAAAAAGTAACCGTTTCTTTCCCAGAAGAAAAAAGAGCATTCTCGCCGGTATTCCGCGGTTTACACATTTTGAACCGTGATGAAGAAGGTCGTGAAAGATGTACAGCTTGCGGTTTGTGTGCCGTAGCTTGTCCTGCTGAAGCGATTACCATGGAAGCGGCAGAACGCAAGCCGGGTGAAGAGCATTTGTACCGTGAAGAGAAATATGCAGCGCGCTATGAAATCAACATGTTGCGTTGTATTTTCTGTGGATTCTGTGAAGAAGCTTGTCCTAAGCAAGCTATTTATTTAACTGAAACGTTTGCACCATCTCATTACAAACGTTCAGGATTCATTTATGGAAAAGATGATTTGTTGATTCCTGAAGTTCCAACCAAAGGATAATTAACATTAAACCTGTAACAGCGTATACATTTCAAAATAGAAGAAGGGAATGGATTTACAACTTATACTTTTCATACTGCTTTCAGCCGTTGCCATTATTTCGGCATTAGGGGTTGTTTTCAGCAAGAACCCGGTTAGCAGCGTATTGTGCCTTATTGTTACGTTTATTGCAATAGCCGGCCACTACATTTTGCTCAACGCGCAATTCTTAGCCGTAGTGCATATCATTGTGTATACCGGTGCCATCATGGTATTGTTCCTTTTCGTGATCATGCTCATGAATTTGAATGCCGATATTGAACCACAGAAACGCAACTGGATGAAATATGCCGGTGTTATTAGTGGTGGTGTGATGTTCTTAGTATTATTAGCAGCTGTACGCGATGCGAATATGCCTGCATTAAGTACTACATCAACCGACATCGGGTTAATTGAGAACTTGGGTAAAACCCTGTTCACCACCTACGTAGTACCGTTCGAAATTTCGAGCATACTGTTCTTAAGCGCTATGGTGGGTGCAGTAATCATTGGTAAAAAGGATTAATCAACAAAGAAAATATTGAGCATATGCCTATTCAATACTATATATTTTTAAGCATAGCACTGTTCTGCATAGGTATCATGGGTGTGTTGATGCGTAGAAACGCCATCATCATCTTCATGTGCATCGAGATGATGTTGAACGCTGTGAACTTGTTATTGGTGTCCTTCTCGAAAATGTGGGCCGATGCAGGCAGGGTAGATGCAGGTTCCGCCCAAATATTCGTATTCTTTATTATGGTGGTAGCCGCGGCAGAAGTAGCTGTAGGACTTGCTATTATCGTGATGATGTATCGTAATTCTCACTCGGTGGATGTAAATCTCCTCAGCCGTTTGAAAAACTAATACTGTACATCCGTTTAAATAATTATCAAGCAATAATTCTAATAGAAGATCAATGATAAATCTCGTTTGGCTGGTACCATTATTACCATTGTTAGGATTCCTGGTCAATGGATTGGGCAGGAAGGTTTTATCTAAAGGCCTCGTAGGTGTAATTGGCAGTGGTACTGTGCTCGCCGGTTTTGTAGTCAGCTTACTCATTTTCTTAGAAGTAAGAACAGAAGGTTTCAATCAGCAGATTGTGCATTTGTTCGACTTCATCAGCGTGGGTTCGCTTAAAATTCCTTTCGCATTCCAAGTAGATCGCTTGAGTGCGTTATTCCTATTAGTGATCACGGGCGTTGGTTCGTTGATTCACATATACTCTACCTCCTACATGCACGATGAGAGCAATGAAGGCTTCGCACGTTATTTCGCGTACCTCAACCTCTTCGTGTTCTCCATGTTGCTCTTAGTACTCGGTGCCAACTACGTGATGATGTTCATTGGTTGGGAAGGTGTAGGTTTATGTTCTTACTTATTGATCGGTTTCTGGTTTAAAAACCCAGCCTATAATAAAGCCGCTAACAAAGCGTTCATCATGAACCGTATAGGTGACCTTGGGTTCCTGCTCGGTATTTTCTTGATGATCACGCAATTCGGCTCTGTTTCCTTTAACGATGTATTCAGCCAAGTGCCTGCACTCGGTTCTAATGCTGGTGTATTGGTAGCGATCGCTATGTTACTCTTCGTAGGTGCGATGGGTAAATCGGCGCAGTTGCCTTTATACACATGGTTACCAGACGCGATGGCGGGTCCAACCCCGGTATCTGCCCTTATCCACGCGGCAACGATGGTAACAGCGGGTATTTACATGATTGCCCGCAGCAACGTTATCTACACCCTCGCTCCATCTATTCAAATGGTAGTAGCGATCGTAGGTTTAGCTACAGCGGTATTCGCTGCAAGCATCGCGTTGAAACAAAATGATATTAAGAAAGTGTTGGCTTATTCAACCGTGAGCCAACTCGGTTATATGTTCTTAGCATTGGGCGTTGGTGCTTACACCGCGGCCGTGTTCCACGTAATGACGCACGCTTTCTTCAAAGCGTTGTTGTTCCTAGGTTCTGGTTCAGTTATCCACGCAATGGGTGGCGAACAAGATATTCGCAAAATGGGTGGCTTGAAAAAGTACATGCCTATCACGAACATCACGTTCCTCATTGGTTGCTTGGCTATTGCCGGTATCCCAGGTTTCGCGGGCTTCTTCTCTAAAGATGAAATCTTAGCGAATGCATTCGTTTCTAGCCCTGTGTTCTACGCGGTAGGTTTATTCGGCGCGTTAATGACAGCCTTCTATATGTTCCGCTTGTACTACATGACATTCTCTGGTACATTCCGCGGCACACACGAACAAGAACATCACTTACACGAAAGTCCTGCTGCCATTACTTTCCCATTAATCGTATTAGCGATATTAAGTATCGTTGGCGGTTGGGTAGGCATGCCGGAAGTATTCCATGTGAAAAACTTCTTAGCAGCATACTTAGCACCGATCTTCGCACCATCTGCACCATATTTACACGAACATCATTTAAGTCACAGCATGGAATGGATCCTGATGGGTATCTCTACCGTGTTAGTTATTGTGATGATCTTCTGGGCACGTGCTAAATACGTGGCATGGAAAGATGAAGGAGTTGAGAATACCGGTTTAGCAAAAGTGTTGGAAAACAAATGGTATGTAGATGAGTTGTACGATGCTATTATCGTGAAACCATTGTATTCATTATCTAAGTTCTTCCAAGACGGTATTGAGAAATCGGGTATCGATGCCTTGGTAAATGGCGTAGGCAAAGGCGTACAATGGGGAAGCCAACAAATTCGCTTGTTACAAAGCGGCCAAGTAGGTTTCTACATCTTTGCCATGGTGATAGGTATGATCGTGTTGTTGTTGATTAGTTTGTTCATTTAATAGAAGCGGATTCTACAGATAAGATAAAATTATGTTGACAGTTTTATTCATATTGATTCCTTTAGTTGCGGGCCTTATCTCGTTTGGCCTTAAAGGATCGGGACCAAAAGTGCTGAGCATTATTTCGGCTTTAGCCACTTTGGCGGTAACAGTTGCAGCGTGGTGCCAATTTAAAACTGCGCCCGAAGCATTGCAGTTTACTGCGAGTTGGATACCACAACTAGGAAGTAGTTTTAGCCTGGGCTTAGATGGCATGGCAGTAATGTTGTGCTTATTAACAGCTATTTCTTTTCCGCTCATTTTCATTACTATCTTCAATAAGAACTACGAAAACGCGAATAGCTTCTACGGCTTAATGTTGTTATCACAAGCCGGTTTGATGGGTGTTTTCACTTCTTATGATGCATTATTATTCTACGTATTTTGGGAGTTAGCATTGATTCCTGTTTACTTCTTGTGCTCTATGTGGGGTGGCGAGAAGCGGATTCCGGTTACTTTCAAATTCTTCGTATACACGTTCGCTGGTTCGTTGTTGATGTTGGTTGGTTTGATCTACATCTACACCCAAACAAGCGATCATTCCTTCTCTTATAGCACATTCACTAGTTTAGCATTGGCGCCAAACGAACAGGCTTGGTTATTCTGGTTATTCTTCATCGCTTTCGCGATCAAGATGCCGGTATTCCCTTTCCACACTTGGCAGCCAGATACTTACGAACAATCACCTACCCCGGTTACCATGGTACTGTCTGGTATTATGGTGAAAATGGGTTTATTTGGTGTAATTCGCTGGGTATTGCCGGTGTTACCATTAGGGGCAGATATGTGGGCTGAAGTTGCGATTGTATTATCTATCATCGGTATCGTTTACGCATCGTGCATTGCCATCTTGCAAAACGATATTAAGCGCATGATTGCTTACTCTTCCATTGCGCACATTGGCTTAATGGCTGCAGCTATATTCGTTAAGAACGAACAAAGCTTAGATGGTGTGATGTTGCAAATGTTCAACCACGGTATCAACATTATTGGTTTGTGGATGATTGTAGAAGTGATTGAAAGCCGTTTGAAAGTGAAAACGATGAGCGACCTGGGCGGTTTAGCATCGTATGCACCGAAAATGAGCATCTTCTTAGTAATTATCAGCTTAGCTAACATTGCCTTACCATTAACGAATGGTTTCGTGGGTGAGTTCTTAATGTTCAGCGGCTTGTTCCAATATAACTATTGGTTTATGGCAATTGCGGGATTGGGTATTATCCTCGCAGCGGTTTACATGTTGAACATGATTCAACGCGTGATCTTCGGCGAAGCCAACCCATTAACGCAAACATTTACCGACTTAAGCACAGGTGAATTTGTAGCCTTGAGTGTTGTAGTACTCATCATTTTCGTGTTGGGTGTACACCCTCAACCAATGCTCGATCTCGTACACAATACAACGGCAGCATTGTTGAAATAAACCAATATTCTATCAGATTTTTTGTAACGCAATAATATGAACGCATTAATTACAACGGCTTTACTGGGAGTTGTCCTGATGTTTACCGGGTTGTTTGTAAAGAACAAGCAGCAAATAAAGTACATTGCTATTTTGGGTGCATTATTGGCATTCGTCGCTAATATCGTCGACTTGCAAACGATCTCCGGTGGTGGTAGCAAGGTGTTGTTTGGCATGTTGGAAGTAAGCCATTTTTCTATCCTTTTTAATGCGATAGCAATTGGCGCCACATTACTGTACTTCATCTTATGCGGTAGCGCATTCGAAAAAGTAGGAGAGCACGTAGCAGATTATTTCGCCCTTATATTCTTTATCCTCGCGGGTATTACTATGACGGGTGCATTTAGCAACTTGTTGATTCTTTTCATCTCCATCGAAATTTTATCTATCCCGCAATACATCTTAGCAGGTGCCGATAAACAAAACTTGAAAAGTAACGAAGCATCTTTGAAGTACTTCTTGATGGGTTCTTTCTCTACAGGTATTTTATTGATGGGTATCGCGTTGATCTATGGTGCTACAGGTACCTTCAACGTAACAGAAATGGCTTTGGGTACAGGAGAATTGAACCCAATGGCGCTGATCGGCATCACCTTACTTGGTTTTGCATTATCCTTCAAAGTATCTGCAGCTCCTTTCCACTTTTGGACACCGGATGTATACGATGGTTCACCCACCGTATTCACAGCCTTCATGGCAACCGTTGTAAAAGCAGCAGGTTTCATCGCATTCTTACGTTTGTTCCATGTAACTTTCAATGGTGGAAACATGAGCAGTCACTGGCAATTAGTGTTAGCGATCATTACAGCCGCTACATTAATCATCGGTAACTTCACCGCTGTTTTCCAAATCAGTGTAAAGCGCATGTTAGCATATTCTTCTATTGCGCAAGCAGGCTTCATGTTGTTCGGTGTTATTTCCCTGAACCAATTAGCCGTGCAAGGTATCATGTTATATGCTATCGCTTATAGTGTAGGCACCATTGGTATCTTCGCCATCTTGCTCAAAATGAAAGATTACACCTTCGACGGTTTCAATGGCCTTGCTAAAAAGCAACCATTTGTAGCTTGCGTAGCCACTATCTTCTTAATGTCTTTAGCAGGTATCCCGCTTACAGCAGGTTTCTTCGCTAAATACTTGGTACTATCTGCCGCTATCCAACAAGGCAATCTCTTGTGGTTAGTGATCATCGCCGTATTATGCGCCGCTGTCAGCGCCTACTACTATTTCCGCGTGATCATCGCTATGTACTTTAAACAAGGCGACGCTAACGTAGAAAACGTAACACCAGGCTTCAAAGTAGCCCTCTTCGTTACCGCCGCTATCGTTATCATCTTGGGTATCTTCCCAGGCCTCCTATTACAACTGATCTAATTCAAGTTTTCAATAAGTAAAGAACGTCGACCAAAAGTCGGCGTTTTTTATTGCCCCCAACTTTCATTGATATATCAATATTCGCCCCCTCGATAACTTTTTTGTCGTCAACATTTATCTTCTTCCTCAACTTTCCCTTCACCTCTCCACAAAAAAACACAACACCATCTCCTCCACCAATAAAGCACCCCAACGCCCGGCAGCACAGTACCCCCATCGCCCAATCAACGCTCCGATAAAACGCCCCCGCCGTTCACGGGGCGTTTTTCGCCTTTCTTTGGTTACTTGCTTTGGCGAGCAAAGAAAGTAACAATTAGAATAAAAGATAAATTAGTATGCCCGCTATTCCCCCAAAGAATCACTTTAAAAATCTTCCCCAAATCTCCTTTAAAACACCCTCCTCACACCCCTTATTAAACCTTTCATCCACAATAAGTATAAGTAGTAAAGAATTTTATTAACTTTAGTACGAACCGGTTATTATGAACTTTCGCGATATATTCTCTCTAGCCTTTAGATCCGTTACCGCAAGTCGTTTGCGTACCTCGCTTACTGTTGCTATTATAGCATTGGGTATCACTGCCATAGTAGGTATTTTCACCGCCATCGACAGTTTGAAAAATGGTATTTTCGATAGTTTCTCGGCCATGGGTGCGAATGGTTTTATGATCCGTAACCGTGAAATGAACGTGCGTATCGGCGGCGGCGGAGGTAGTGGTGCTACGAAAGGAACCGCTTCTAAAAAAAGAGTCAAAACTTCCAATAAAAATAAAGTCATCACCTTCCAAGAAGCCATGGATTTCAAAAAGCGTTTTGATTTTCCTTCGATGGTAAGCATTTGGTATAGGCCGGGGTCGGTAACCGTGTATAGCGGTTCAAAGAAAACGAATCCCAATATCGCCGTTATTGGCGGTGATGAGAATTACCTCAAATACACGAATTACGATCTCCAAGCCGGCCGCGATTTCAACGAAGCCGATATGGAATCGGCCCGCAACGTAGCCATCATAGGGCCAGATATTGCGAAGAAGTTATTTGGTGAAGAAATGCGCAACGTAGTAGGTTCGCCGATTAGGTTGGGTAACGTGCGTTACCGCGTAATTGGAGTGTTAACATCCAAAGGCTCCAGCAATTTATTTTCGCCTGATAATATCGTTATTACAACAGTAACAAACGTACGACGCGTATTTAACCGCCCGAATGCATCGTACAACATCAACGTATCGATCAACGATCCGAAAATGATGGATGCCGGTATTGGTGAAGCAACTGGCTTATTACGTATTATCCGTCATATTGGGATGGACGAGGAAAGTAATTTTTATATCACGAAGAACGATAGCATCGCCGAGATGCTTTTTAATAGCTTAGCCTTTGTAACCATTGCGGCCATTGTAATTGGGGCTATTACCCTTATTGGATCGGCGATTGGATTAATGAATATCATGTTGGTATCGGTAGCAGAGCGTACCCGTGAGATTGGGGTGAGCAAGGCTTTAGGTGCCACCTCCAAAACAATCCGTACACAATTCTTGTACGAAGCCATTATCATCAGCGTACTGGGCGGCTTTGTAGGCGTCTTCTTTGGTATGTTGGTGGGCAACGTAGTTTCCCTGATTTTAAAAACCAGCTTTGTTGTTCCTTGGTTATGGATCGGCATTGGCGTTGGTTTGTGCGCAATCGTGGGACTATTATCGGGTATTTTACCGGCGATTAAAGCGTCGAAACTCGATCCTATCCAAGCTTTGCGCTTCGAATAACGCGACCCATATATTTACTAACACCACCCATTTTTATGCTCGATAAGCATAGTTTGTTCGACCTAGGTATTTTTAACCGAAATGACCCGGCTGCCGCTATATTTGCCATCGTAGATCATACGAAAACCCAAAACGGCCGAGATCAATTGCGCACACGCATGCAATCGCCCATCGGCGATTACAATACCCTGCAAGCCACGCAAGCAGCCATCCGCTTTATTGCGGGTAACTTGGCCGCATGCGACCTGCATGTAGCGGAAGACCAAGTGTATTACCTACAACACTACCTCAAAAGCGGAGATCCCATCCTGTACAGCGATGATAAGCTACGCTTCTATACCCGGTTCAGCTGGTATAAAATTGCTAAAAACAATACCTACACCCGCATTATTGATGCGGCCCGTAGAACCTTGTATACGCTCGATAACGTAGCCAAATGGATCGATCGCATGCATGCGAAGAACCCGCCACAGCTCGTATTACAATACATCCAAGAAGTACAAGATATGCTCGCCACCTTCTCGGTGCGGAAGTTTGCGCTCGACGAATCACTGCCACAACAGCATTACTTCTTCATCGATCACCTGGTGCGTGTTAAACATACAAAGGCGGTAGAACGACTGCTTACGATACTGGCAGATTGGGATGCCTTGTATGCCCTTGCTACTTTTACAGCCGAGCGCCAATTGGTATTCCCCAAAATAAGCCTCGAGCCCGGTGCTGCCCTTAAATTGGAGCGGGTGTACCATGTACAATTGAAGCAACCGGTAAAAAACGACTTCTCCTTGCAAGCCCCCGCGCAGTCGATGTTTTTAACAGGCGCGAATATGACGGGGAAATCGACTCTTTTACGGGCCGTTAGCCAAGCAATATACTTTGCCCACCTTGGGATGGGCGTGCCCGCTATGGCCGCTCAAATACCGTTTATCGACCATCTATACATCGCCATCAATAAAACGGATGATCTACAGAAGGGATACAGTCATTTTATGCAGGAAATCCAGCGGGTAAAAGAAGTAATTGCCATTGTGAAGGAAGGCAAGCGCGTGATGGCGGTATTTGATGAATTATTTTCCGGTACTAACCAGGACGATGCCCAGAAGTGTTTGCAAACAGTATTGCAGGGACTATCGGGGCGAAAGAATGGGTATTTTATCTTCTCTAGTCATCTTACTTCCTTATTCTCCAGTGTATCGGCCATGCCGGAGGTGAGTTGTTATTATATGGACGCCTTGGTGCAAGACGAGCAGGTGAAATGTAATTACATCTTACAGCAAGGCGTTGCCAAGCAGCAATTGGGCTGGCAGATATTGGTGAACGAGGGAATTCCCGCGATGTTAACTACTTAAAAGAATAGGACGGCGAGTAAGGCCGTGGTAGTTTTAGGCTTCAATCCTAGCATTTTCGAATATTGGCGAATGGTCATAGTTCGCTTCATTTTCTTGAACATTTTGTTTTGATTGGAGGCATTTTGCTTTTTATAGCTGGTGGGATTGAGGGTTTTGAGGCCATTGTAGGAGTTTTTTTGTGTAAGGTAGGAGGAAACGGCGCTTTGTACTTCCTCGGCTTGTTGATTGTTGAGATCAAGCGTTGGGGTAAGTTCGGCCATAATGGCGGCGGTGGTTGAATCAACAGCAATGGTATTTGGAGGGGGTGTTTCGGTTTCTTGTTGTTGTGCGAAAGAGAGGAGTGGTGCGATACAACATACAACGAAAAGGAAGAATAACTTCTGCATAATCAAATGGTTAAGGAATAGTGAGCGAATACAAATACAACAGGTGTGGAGGAGGAATTGTTTTTTGGGGGCATAAAAAAGGCCTCACCGAGGTGAAGCCTTTTAAAAATGTATTCAGAGGAAGCTTATTCAGCAACAACTTCGAATTCCAATTCAGTTTCGTTGCCTTTACCGAAATCGATTTTCGCTTTGTAAGCACCCAATTCTTTAACATCATCAAGGATGTGAATACGACGACGGTCGATTTCATAACCTTTTTGTTCTTTAATAGCGCGAGCGATTTGAACGCTAGTAACGCTACCGAAGATTTTACCAGAAGTACCGGTTTTAGCACCGATTTTTACTGGAGATGCTTTTAACACTTCTACCACTTTCGCGATTTCAGCTAACATCTTCTCTTCTTTTACCTTTTTAACTTTCAAACGCTCTTCAAGCAATTTCAAGTTAGTTTGGCTTGCTTCAACAGCAAATTTTTGTGGGATCAAGAAGTTCCTAGCGTAACCGTTTTTCACAGCAACGAGTTCATTCTTTTGACCCAAATTATCAACGTCTTGTATTAAGATTACTTGCATTGCTTCTTACTTTAAAAGGTCAGTTACATAAGGCAATAACGCCATTTGACGCGCTTTTTTGATCGCTTGAGATACCTTGCGCTGGAACTTCAAAGAGTTACCTGTGATACGACGAGGTAACATTTTACCTTGTTCGTTCAAGAATTTCTTCAGAAACTCGGCGTCTTTGTAATCTACATACTTAATACCCATTTTCTTGAAACGGCAGTATTTCTTCTGGCGTTTCTCGGTTTTTACGGCTGTTAAGTATTTAATTTCTTGTTTTACTGCCATAACTATTAAGCTTCTGTGGTTTTAGATTCAGCATTCAAGGCACCTCTTTTCTTAGCATTGTACTCAGCTGCGTACTTATCTATAGAAGTAACCATGTAACGCAATACATTTTCATCGCGATTAAGCTGGATTTTCAGCTTCTCATTGAGGTCGGTTGGCGCACTGTATTCCACAACAACATACATACCTGTTGTTTTCTTTTGGATTGGGTACGCCAGTGATCTTAATCCCCAGGGATTTTCGTGCACAATCTGTCCGCCGTTATCTTTAATGATATCAACGAACTTTTTCTGAGCAGCTTTAAAGTCTTCTTCAGAAAGCACAGGGGTAAAGATCACCATCAATTCGTAGTTTGACATAAATTCCCTGTTTATTGATTTGTTTAAAAAAATTAAGGATTGCAAAGATAGGTGGTTTCCTGGGATAATCGGCAATATTTCTTCGCCTTTAACAAATAAAAAGGCCCTAGTAATACCAGGACCTTTCCCTTGCATGGTTTTCTTCAAAAGATGAGTGGTTAACTAAAGTTTCTTTTTCATCATCTGCCTAAAAATGAACTACTTATACATTTTCATCATTTCTACAGCAAATATTTATGATATATAATGAATAATTCTATTTGTATTCGCTTGACGCAAATTACATTCTTTTCAACTTTTTCTATTCCCCTTTTCAACTTTTTCCCGGCTTTTTCTCATTTAGCCACCTTGTAGTGTGAAAAAACACCCTTTATGGGGGCTATTTGGATTTTTCTTCCCCCATTCAAACCAGTCATCTACCCCGGTTAAGAATGTACCGAGCCTTTGAAAAGCCTTTAACTTGCCTTTGACAACCCTTTGAAATGCCTTTGACGACCCTTTAAAAGACTTTAACCTGCCTTTGAAAGACTTTGACTTGCCTTTGAAAATAGCTACCGAATATATCCAAGATATAGGTGGAATATATCTCCATATAGCAACGACGCATGTTTACCATTAGAAGAACATTAAACTAACATTGGGAGATATTATAAAATGCCGTATTACTGCATTTTGTCAACCCAATCGTCAAGAAATTGTCAACTTGTCACACTCTTACCTGGTGGCACACACTTTGAACCCCATCCCTCAAAAAAAATATTATTATGCAGAAAGGTGCCATTCGCGTACAAACAGAGAATATTTTCCCCATCATTAAGAAATTCCTGTACTCAGATCACGAAATCTTCATTCGCGAGCTCGTTAGTAATGCCGTTGATGCTACCCAAAAATTAAAAACGCTTGCCAGAACAGGCGAATTCAAAGAAGAATTGGGCGACATCGCCATCGAAGTTATCCTCGATAAAGAAAACAAAACCATTACGATCAGCGACCGTGGTATTGGTATGACGGCTGAAGAAGTGGATAAATATATCAACCAAGTTGCCTTCTCGGGCGCTGAAGAGTTCTTGAACAAGTATAAAGGTCAAGGCGAAAACGTGAACATCATCGGCCATTTTGGCCTTGGTTTCTATTCTTCATTCATGGTAAGTAAACAAGTTGACATACTTACGAAGTCGTGGAAACCCGGCACGCAAGCCGTTAAATGGGAATGTGATGGTTCTCCAGAATTCACGATCACCGATATCGAAAAACCAACACGTGGAACAGATATCGTGATGCACATCAATGAAGAAAGCGAAGAATTCCTCGACGATACCCGTATTGGCGCTATTTTACAGAAGTTCTGTAAGTTCTTGCCGGTACCTATCAAGTACAACGGTAGCCAAATTAATAACCCTACCCCGGCGTGGACAAAGAAACCATCGGAATTAACAGCAGAAGATTATCAAAATTTCTATAAAGAATTATACCCATTCGCGGAAGCACCGTTGTTCTGGATTCACTTGAATGTTGACTTCCCGTTCAATTTGACAGGTATCCTGTACTTCCCGAAAATTTCTAAAACACACGAAATTCAGAAAGACAAGATCAACCTTTACAGCAACCAAGTATATGTTACGGATGAAGTGAAAGACATTGTACCTGAATTCTTGATGTTGTTACATGGTGTAATTGATTCGCCGGATATTCCGTTGAACGTTAGCCGTAGTTACTTGCAAGGCGATCCAAACGTGCGAAAAATCAATGCCCACATCACGAAGAAAGTGGCCGATAAGTTGGACGAAATGTTCCGCAACGACCGTCCTTCTTTCGAAGAAAAATGGGAAAGCATTGGTTTGTTCGTGAAATACGGTATGATTACCGACGATAAATTCTTAGACAAAGCCAACAAATTCCACCTCATGGAAGACGTGGATGGCGGTAAGTTTTACACGGTAGAAGAATACAAAGCGGAAACAGCTGCTCTTCAAACCAATAAAGAAGGCAAGCAAGTGATTTTGTATGCTACCGCCCCGGTGCAACAGGATAGCTACATCCAAGCAGCCAAAGCGAAAGGATTCAAAATTGTAAAATTCGAAACCATTATCGATGCCGCGTTTATCAACACCATTGAAACGAAATGGGAGAATGTACAATTTACCCGCGTAGATGCCGATATCGCCGATCATTTGATTGATACAGAAGATAAAAAGGACAGTGTATTAACGGCAGACCAAGAGAAGAGCTTAACCGATCTGTTTGGTACACAAATCACGCAGTCGAACATCAAAGTAACCTTGCAAGGTTTAAGTGCCGATGCACAACCTGTGATTGTTACCCGCTCGGAATTTATGCGCCGTATGAAAGATATGGCATCCGTTGGTGGTGCAGCTGCAGCGTGGTATGCTAATATGCCAGATGAAATTACCATGACGGTGAACGCGAATCACCCGATTTACTTGAATATCCTGGAACAAGGCAATGTAGAGAAACAACAAAAGCTCGTTCGCAACTTAGCCGATTTGGCTTTGTTATCGCAAAATCTTTTAACAGGAGCCGACCTTACTGCTTTTGTAAATAGGAGCGTAGAGTTGATGGGAACAGAAAAATAACCCTCTTTTTATAGCATTGGGAGAAGGTCGTCGTATGACGACCTTTTTTCATTTATAAACTTTATACATGCGATTAAAATATATATAAATACATTATCAATCGTTTACGCTGAAACGCAATATTGACGTGCATTAGCGGCATTTTATTTGTTCAAAAAATTATAGACGGGAGCGTATGAAATGCACCGTAGTTTATTATTTTTAACCATATAATTGAATTGCCGACTTATGTTTTTAGCCACCTCGCAAATGCGTAGATATGCGCGTTTTACCAGCTTTATTATGGCCTGTGCTGCTGCTTTTACCTTACTGGTTAGTTGCGGGAAAAGTGAAACATCCACTATTATTGATGAAGGGAACCCTCCTAAAACAGATACGACTGTTAACAACGGGGGTGGAGGAAACAGCAATCCCCCGAAAGATACTACTGTGCGTACGTTGGGTATTACTACTCAACAGGTTGTAAATGCCGGTAGTGGATTGAACCAATTTGTACTATTCCTGCCAAAGAATTACAACACGCAAAAAACGAAACGTTGGCCGGTGATTATCGCCTTGCATGGTATTGGTGAACGTGGTAGTAACATCAACATCATTAAAAACACGCCGGTGCCTCAATACGCCGCGAAGAATGCCGACTTTGGGTATATAGTGGTAGCGCCACAATGTAAAGACAATACATGGTGGGATGTGCCAAGTTTAAGAGTGTTGTACGATCAAATTATGTCGCAATACAATGTTGATTCATCGCGCGTTTATTTAACCGGTTTAAGCATGGGTGGTTACGGTGTATGGGATTGGGCGCAGAAAGACCCGGGCAAGTTTGCAGCTATTGTGCCTATTTGTGGGGGCGGTACGCCGAATAAAGCGTGTCCATTGAAAAGTAAGCCTATTTGGGTTTTCCATAATGCCGATGATCCCACTGTAAACGTGAACGAATCGCGTACGATGGTGAAAGCGGTGAAAGATTGTGGAAATACGATTATCAAGTATACGGAGAACACAACTGGTGGTCATGACGCATGGACCAAAGCCTACAATAGTGCTGCTTTATACGAATGGTTAAACCAACAACATTTATAATTAGCATCATCGTTTAGACATTACCGTTAGATTGATTTTTAGAATAACAGAAAAATTTTCCTATGCCCTTCAAACAATTGCTCCTAGCAGCTTTCTTATTGCTCAACTTGCGGGTATTAGCTGCCGATACAACGGCTGCTGATATTCCAATAACCGATGAATTACCTGCAGCTGGTTTTACCGTGAAGAAGATTGAAAGGCCAGGTGCTTACGTGGATCAGTACATGGTGTTTATGCCCAGTACAAAGTTCAAGCGTAAAGGCAACGTAGACAAATGGCCGGTATTGTTTTTCTTACATGGAAAAGGCGAACGAGGCGATAACATATCGTTGGTGCAAAACATGGGTATCCCGCATATGTTGAAAGGTAGGCCACAGTTCCCGTTTATCGTGATAGCACCGCAATGTAAGGGCACAACGAAAACGTGGGATGTGGAAAGTTTGAATGCTTTGTATAAAGAAGTGATGGAGAAGTACCCGGTAGATACTTCGCGTATTTACTTAACGGGGTTAAGCATGGGGGGCAATGGTACTTGGAAATGGGCGATGAGTAACCCCGAGAAGTTTACGGCAATTGCACCAATTTGTGGATATGGAAAGCCGGTAAACCCATGTGGTTTAAGGAACGTGGCGATTTGGGCATTTCATAATGCCGATGATGATACAATACCTGTAAGTGCGTCGCGCACCTTGGTAAACGCCGTTAGAAGTTGTGGAAACGAAAAAGTAATTTATACTGAATCGGCCACGGGTGGCCACGATGCATGGGGGTATGCATATTATGAATCCAAATTATTTGAATGGTTCTTAGAACAACAATAAAACAAAAAAGGGAAGAAAATATTTCTTCCCTTTTTTTATGTTGATACTTTTTCTCTCCTTTAAGAAGCCTGGTGCGGGCGGATGTCTACCACTTTTAATTGAAGGCTAACAGTACCGTTCCATTCATTTTCATCTACCGTAAAAGCAATATCGAAAGGTTGTTGATTACTGATAATGGCGTATTTGTCTTTCATGAAAAAGCCGATGCCGCTAAAGATATTGGAATTGTCTTGTTTCACGGAAAGTTTCAAATGTTCATCTTTTACAATCCTTGAGTAACCTGTATCAACCACATTTTTAGCCACGAAAACGGGGCGGAGGTTATCGGGACCAAGTGGTTCGAATTGTTTTAGCTTTTTGAAGAAAGCGGGGGTAATGTCGTTGAGATGAATTTCGGTATCGATAATAATTTGCGGTGTAAGCATATCGGGGCCGATGGTATTGGCTACGATGAGCTCGAACTTCTCTTTGAAAGCTTCTACGTTTTCGGGTTTCATGGTCATACCCGCAGCATAGAAGTGTCCACCATAGTTTTCGAGTAAATCCCGGCATTGGTGAATAGCTTCGTATACATTAAAGCCCATAACGCTACGCGCAGATCCGGCCACTTTATCGTTTGATTGTGTGAGGATAACGGTAGGCCTGTAGTAATGTTTATCGATTAACCGGGAGGCTACGATACCTACTACACCTTTATGCCAGTGAGGTTGGAAGAGAACAGTTGTTTTCTTTTCCAGCCCGGCATGGTCGTTTTTAATGATATCGATGGCTTCATTGGTAATTGTAAGGTCGATTTCTTTCCGACCTGAATTATCTTCTGTTAGTTTTTGTGCGTATTGAATAGCCGTATCAAGGTCTTTCTCGAGGAAAAGCTGCACAGCTTTACGGGCATCGTCCATTCTGCCGGCGGCATTTACGCGTGGGGCAATAACGAAGACGAGGTTGCTGGTGGTGAGTTTTTCTTTGAGTTTACTTAATTCGATCAGTGCCTTAATACCTGGGTTCGGGTGGGCGTTTACTTGTTCCAAGCCGTAGTAGGTCATAATTCTATTTTCCCCGCTCATTGGAACGATATCTGCCGCGATGCTGGTGGCAACGAGGTCGAGATACGGGTAAACTGTTTCCATGGCGATACCTCGTTTTTGAGCGAGGGCGCAGATGAGTTTGAAGCCGATGCCACAGCCACTAAGTTCTTTGTAGGGGTATGGGCAATCGTGCTGTTTGGGGTTGAGAATAGCCACAGCCGGGGGTAAAACATCATCGGGCAGGTGGTGATCACAAATTATAAAATCGATATTGTATGTTTTAGCTTCTGCAATGAGGCTGGCGGATTTGATGCCGCAATCGAGGGCGATGACGAGGTTAAAGTCGTTATCGCGTGCGTATTCGATCCCTTGTTGAGAAATGCCATACCCTTCGCGGTAGCGGTGGGGAACATAGAATTCGATTTGTTTGTAGAGTGTTGATAAGAAAGAGAAGACGGTTGCTACAGCCGTGGTACCATCTACATCATAGTCGCCGTAAACGAGTATTTTTTCACCTTTAAAGAAAGCCTCTTCGATGCGGGAGATAGCTTTTCCCATGTCTTTCATTAGCCATGGGTCGTGTAAATCTTGTAGGGATGGATGAAAAAAGTGTTTAACATCTTCTGCACGGGTAATGCCCCGTTGCACCAGTAACCGGCATAACAGTGGATGTAGATGAATAGCTTGTTGCAAGCGCTGCTCTACGGAAGGTTGATATTTTTTTACTGTCCAGCGTTTATCCATTAGAGAGCATACGTGTTAAAACGTGCGATCGGTAGTGTACCGCACGAGCGTTTCCAGCCCATTTCGAATATCGTTGGCGGGAAACTGGTGTAGAATTTCCAGCGCTTCATCGCGGTATTGTATCATTTTTTCTTTGGCATATTGAATACCGCCACTTTTCTGCACGATGTCGATCACTTCGGCGACTTTATCTTTATCGGTATTGTGGTTTTTAACGATGTTGATAATTCGTTTGCGTGTATCTACAGGTGCGTGTTGTAAAGTATAGATAAGAGGTAAGGTCATTTTTTTCTCGCGGATATCGATACCGGTAGGTTTGCCCACATTGGCGGTGCCATAATCGAAGAGGTCGTCTTTGATTTGGAAGGCGATCCCTACTTTTTCCCCGAATTTTTGCATGAGTTGGGTGGTATCATCGTTGCCGGTAACGCTCCAAGCGCCGGCTGCACATGCGGCGGCGAGTAGGGAGGCGGTTTTGCGGCGGATGATTTCGAAGTATATATCTTCTTTAATATCGAGTTTCCGGGTTTTTTCTATTTGGAGGAGTTCCCCTTCACTCATTTCCTTTACAGCTTCCGCGAGAATTTGCAGGGTGCGGAAATCTTTATTGTTAAGGGAGAGGAGGAGGCCTTTGGAAAGGAGGTAATCGCCTACGAGTACGGCGATTTTATTTTTCCAGAGGGCATTGATAGAGAAAAAGCCACGGCGTTCGTAGGCATCATCCACTACATCGTCGTGCACTAGGGTAGCGGTGTGTAAAAGTTCTACGAGGGCGGCGGCGCGGTAGGTACCTTCTTCTATAGTAGGAGCAAACAACTTAGCAGAAAGGATGACGAACATGGGGCGAATTTGCTTGCCTTTTCTCTTCACGATATAATGCATGATCCTGTCGAGCAGGGGTACATGACTTTTCACTGCGTCGGCAAATTTGAATTCAAAATCCCGCAATTCCTTACTGATCAGTTGTTTAATTTCATCCATTGGTTATAAATGCAAAAGGATTGCTAAGCTAAACTAAAAAACTAGATTTTAACAATTTGGCCCCGAATTTGTATATATTCTGTTAAAATTGGGAATGCTATCAAATATAGAAGCTTTTGTATACGCTTTAGTTTTGAAGCACTTATCAATGAAAATAAAATCGTAAGAAAAATTTGTATATTCATTATTGCTTTTTACCTTTGCTTGGTAAAAAACGAGTTAATAGTAAATTTTTAACAGTTTTTAAATAAAAAAACAATTATGGCAAGCAAAAAGTACTTACTACTGGCAGGTGCTATGAGTCTACTAGCATCTACTGGTTTTGCGCAAGTTAAGCCCTCATATGATGCCCTAGATTCTTCTAAAGTTCCAGCATCAAGAATGGCGCAATTTAACAGCTTCAAGAACAACCAATCTGATTACCCAGCTAAGCCAAGAGACATGTGGGAACTCGGTCTTCACGGTGGTCTTATGATGATCAAAGGTGATGTACACGGTAAACCAGGTTTTGGTGGTGGTGTTTCTTTAAGAAAAGCTTTAGGCCACACTTTCTCTTTGAGAGCTGAGTACACTGGTTCTTACGCTTATGGTCAGGACTATTCTTTGAAACCGACTATTATCGCGAATGGTAACCCTTGGGCTCAAACAGCAGCGTTGAACGGTGGTAGAATCGTTCCTAACTACAAAACTGCTTCACACCAAGTTTCTTTGGATATGATCGCTTCTTTGAGCAATATCATGTTCTATAAATCTCAACCAAAAGTTAACTGGTACGTATTGGCTGGTTATAGCTTGTTATTAGCTGACGTTGACGTTGATGCGTTAAACGGTAGCGGTGCTGGTTATGACTACTCTGGTATCAGCTTCACTGGTAAGAGAAAAGACATCTTGGATGCATTGAAAAATCTTCAAGATAAAAAATACGAGCAAAACGCTCCATCTCAAGGTAACAGAACTCAAATCGGTCGTAAAGACGACAACCAATTACTTCGTCATGCTTTGAACGTAGGTACTGGTATCGGTTTCAAAGTTTCTAAACGCTTCAATATCGCTATTGAAGAGAAATTAACTTTACCATTTGACGATTATTTGGACGGTTACACTGCAGGTGCTTACGACGGTAGCAAAGACTTCATGTACTACACTAACGTTCGTTTCAACTTCAACTTAGGTAATGCTAACAAACGCGTTGAACCACTTTGGTGGGTTAA
The DNA here is from genome assembly GCF_003259335.1 of Chitinophaga skermanii. Classification (GTDB taxonomy): domain Bacteria; phylum Bacteroidota; class Bacteroidia; order Chitinophagales; family Chitinophagaceae; genus Chitinophaga; species Chitinophaga skermanii. The sequence continues at coordinate 90,809 of NZ_QLLL01000012.1, read as the reverse complement.
CCCAATGGATTTCGCATACAACGAGCTTAACAGCCCACGTCGTATGAAACTTCCTACTCCAGTATTACCTGATTCTGATGGTGATGGTGTTACTGACCAATTCGATCGCGAACCAAACACACCAGCTGGTGCTCCAGTTGACGTAAACGGTGTTGCTCGTGATACTGATGGTGACGGTGTACCTGACTACAAAGACAAGCAATTGATCACACCTACATACTGCTTCCCAGTAGATGCTGACGGTGTTGGTAAATGCCCAGATCCAGAATGCTGCAAAGACAGAGTTAAAGCTACTGATTGTTCTACATTAGTATTGCCTTCTGTTTCTTTCAAAGGTTCTTCTACTAAAGTATCTTCTGATAACGAAGCTATTTTAGCTAGCGTAGCAGCTTCTTTACGTTCTAACCCAGCTTGTAACGTTTTAGTAACTGGCCACGCTGGTGCTAAAGCTAAAAAAGGTGGTGTTGACTTATCTTCAAGAAGAGTTGATGCAGTTATCGATTACTTAGCTGAAAAACAAGGTATCGATCGCGGTCGCTTCATCAAACAAAACACTCCTGGCGACGCTGGTACAGTTGATTTAGCTCCTGCTAACTAATACTTACCACCTCGTTTGGTTAAATAAATTGAAAACCTCCCGTATACACTACGGGAGGTTTTTTTTGGCCCAAAGTTTATTTCCAATATCAGCCTATAACTCGTTACCTCCCGGTTTCCCGACCAAACTCGACGCTTTGGCCAACCGCCTGGCAGCAAGAGGTTATTCGTTGCTATTTCAAATATTCCTCCTAAATTTGATCTGCCTTTTATATCATTTATAGTTTTTAGCGTGGGAAAAAACTTCAATAAAGTATCCGCCGCCGGGCTTATTATCGCACTAGGTATCATCTATGGCGATATCGGTACTTCTCCTCTGTACGTTTTTAAAGCCATTATCGGTCGAAATTATATCGACGAAATGCTGGTGATCGGTGGTATATCGTGCGTTATCTGGACACTAACGCTCCAAACAACCGTTAAATATGTTATTCTTACCCTTAAAGCCGATAATAAAGGTGAAGGGGGCATTTTCTCATTATATGCACTCGTTAGGCGGCACGCAAAGTGGACCGTTATTTTCGGGATGATTGGTGGTGCCGCGCTTTTAGCCGATGGTATCATTACCCCACCTATTACCGTAAGTTCCGCGATCGAGGGTTTACGTACCTTACCTGTATTAAAAGATTTAGGCCAGGATACGATTGTGAAAATTGTATTGGCTATTATCACCTTGTTGTTCTTCATGCAGCAATTCGGTACGCATAGTATCGGGCGTATGTTTGGGCCTATTATGTTCATCTGGTTCTCCATGTTGGCCATTTTAGGGGTTAGCCATATTGCCGACGATTTATCGGTTTTAAAGGCTTTTAACCCGTATTACGCGATCCAATTATTAACCAGTGAAAAGGATGCCTTCATTATCCTAGGTGCCGTGTTCCTTTGTACGACGGGTGCTGAGGCACTTTATTCGGATTTAGGGCACTGCGGACGTGGTAATATCCGCGTATCTTGGATGTTTGTGAAAGCAGCATTGATTTTGAACTACTTAGGTCAGGGCGCTTGGTTGTTATCTAAGCGTGGAACGATGTTGGATAAAGACGCCAACCCGTTCTTTATGATCATGCCCGAGTGGTTTGTGATTTTTGGGGTTATTATTGCTACAATAGCCTCCGTAATTGCCAGCCAAGCATTGATTTCCGGCTCATTTACCCTCATTTCAGAGGCGATGCGCTTGAACCTATGGCCGAAGTTGAAAATCAATTATCCCACTGAATTAAGGGGCCAATTATTCATCCCGGGCATCAATATTATGTTGTATGTGGGTTGTGTGGCTATTGTACTTATTTTCCAAGAATCGGGCAGAATGGAAGCCGCGTACGGGTTGTCGATTACAATTTGTATGCTCATGACTTCCTGCCTGTTTGCCTTCTATTTATATACCCGGCGAGTCAAACTCATGTGGATATGGCTGTACCTAGCCGTCTATCTCACGATAGAATTCTCGTTCTTATTCGCGAACCTCGTGAAATTCATGCACGGTGGTTACGTAACGGTAATTGTTGCCGGCGGATTATTCCTCGTGATGTTCGTATGGTTCAAGAGTCGTAAGATTAAGAACCGTTATGTAGAGTTTGTGAAATTGGAGGATTACCTGCCGATTTTACAGGAGCTCAGTAACGATACCATGATTCCTAAATATGCTACGCACTTGATTTACATGAGTAGTGCCGATAACCCGAAGGAAATCGAGCATAAAATCATGTATTCCATCCTCAATAAGAAGCCTAAACGCGCTGATATTTATTGGTTTGTGCACGTAGATGTAGTAGATGAGCCTTACCTCAGCGAATACTCTGTACAAACGATCATCCCGAACGAGGTGATTAGGGTAGAATTTAGGCTTGGGTTTAGAGTGGAACAGCGGATTAACCTGATGTTCCGCATGGTGGTAGAAGACATGGTACGCAACAAAGAAGTGAACATTACCAGCCGGTATGAATCGTTAAGTAAGAACAATGTAGTAGGTGATTTCTCTTTCATTGTAATGGAGAAATTCTTATCACACGATAATGATTTGCCATTGCACGAGCGTTTGGTGATGAGAATGTACTTTATCTTGAAGAAGATTGGGTTATCGGAAGAAAGGGGCTTTGGTTTAGATTCGAGCTATGTGACAATTGAGAAATTCCCATTGGTGGTAGCACCGGTGACGAACTTGACCTTGAAGCGTGTAGCAGATCGATCTTATTAAAATATAATAGGTTATAAGCTGACCGGGATGTGGTTTTCAACAAGAAAACTACATCCCGGTTTTTTTTATATGCATTTATGGAAAAAGGTATGCTCAACTCATCATGTAGGAAATGCGCTACCGGTGGTGCTATCACCTCTCAACCAAAATTATGTAAGTATGAAGCAAATTCTTCGATTTGTTTGGCTATTACTGCCCATTACATTTGTAATGAATGGGTGTTTGGATATGCACCACGATCATCTCACGTATTTAAATGAGCACTTTTTAGACCGCGATTTAAAGGGAACTATCACCTTGGAAATAGATGGGAAACCGGTAACGATTGTACCTCAACAATGGTTTCGTTTGAATATGGTACGATCACAAGATGTACCTACCAAGCGGTTCGATATTATTATTATTTATGGAAGTCAAGGCTTGGGCACTGTATTTAAATTATCTTTCCCAGAAGATAAGTTACTAGGTAAAGATCCTGTGCAAGACTTTGAGTTTACCTATGTTTTCAACGCAAAAACGCTCCAAGATACAACGATAACCTACAGTAAAGAGTTAGGCAAACTAACCGGTAAATTTACCGTTATAAAATATGATTACAGTAAAGCCAAGATGAAATTAGATTTCGAATGTACAGCTGACAAAAGATTTATAAGTGCTACTGGTGAAAACATTCGAACCGTAAAAGGACATTTAGATGTATTGTATATTGCTGGAACACCTGACTGATGGAATATAATTTAATCACTATAAAATGCATGTTTACAGCCAAAATCAAATCGTTATGACTAAGAAACCCATGTATTGTTTTTTCCTGCTTTTTATTGCCGCTTTTTCGTTAAACGGGTGCATGAAGCACGATAACAAAACCTACTTAAGCGATGAGTTTAAGGTATATTCTGTGAGAGGTACCATTCAATTTGAAGTGGACGGGAAGAGTTATACTTTCCAAAATTCTGGTACTAATGTTACAACAATGTATAGGATGGAAGATGCTGCTACAAAGGAGCGTACAATAGAAGTAAAAGTGACTGATACACTCCAAAGAACAGACGTTTTTAAAGTTGTTTTTCCAGAAAGCGAGTTAAGTAATGCGAAGCCAAATTTTAAGTTTATGCATTTCATTCCCAAACGGGCGAGTAATGATACCTCTTTTACGATTGTTAAAACTCTAGCCACGCAACCTGCTGTATCAAAAGTAGTTCGTTATAACTTGCAAAAAGGACAATTAAGGATGGAATTCGAAGCAGAAGTAGATAAAACTTACTTATCAGCAACGGGTCCTAATTTGAAAACGGTGAAAGGAAAAATTGATGTGCTGGATAAAATTCGTACTTGGGAAGATTAAATGCTATTAGCTTTCGAGAGAATAATATAGAAATGTCAACCGAAAAAACGCCGTGCAATAATGTGCGGCGTTTTTTATGTAGGAAAGTTTGAAAACTCGCTGAGTGGGTTTATTTTTAATTATCATAACCTAATCAACTCACGATGGTGAAGAAAATCCTATTAGCTACCTTTTGCATGGCGATGTATGCTACTGCATGGTCGCAAAACGCCAAGTTTGGTGCTTACACAGAATTGACCGACCCAGTGAAACCTAGCCGCGAGGCTTGGGACACTGTAATTAGCGGTACGCATGTTGTTTATGGAACAACAGATGTGCGTTATTCCAAAACACTTCCCCCGCAGGAAAGAGCGCAAGGCTGGCATGCCGTGGCTTGGAAGGGTGAAAAAGTGCATACACAAATACTTGTGTATGGCACAGAACCTTTGAAAGACTTAAGCGTGGAATTGGGTGATTTGGCTGATGAGAAAGGTAATAAGATTCCCCGTACGAATATCAAAGCAGGATTTTTACGGTATGTTTTAACAGATGGTTTGAATCCAGATGGATCGGGATGTGGTCATCGCCCGGATCATAGCAAATTTGATTCGTCGTTAGTGGCGGATGGGATTGATTATTCGGAATCGATCTTCGTGAATGCGAATGAAACTCAACCGATCTGGTTAAGCGTGGAAGTGCCTGCTAATACGGCACCTGGTAAATACGCAGGAAGTTTGCGTATTAAGTATGCAGAGCGTTATTACCCCGAATTTATTAACTACACCATCGAGGTGTTGAACCGTACGTTGCCAAATTCGAAGAATTGGAGTTTCCATCTCGATTTATGGCAAAGCCCGGAAGCGATAGCGCGTTTATACGAGGTAGAACCTTGGAGCCAGGCACACTTCGATGCTATGCGCCCTTATATGAAGAAATTGGCTAGCGCCGGTCAGAAAGTAATCACAGCGGCCATTATTCATGATCCATGGAATAGCCAAACGTTGGATATTTTTGGTTCAACAGTGAAGTGGACAAAGAAAAAGAACGGCACTTGGCAGTACGACTATACTGTGTTTGATAAATGGGTGAAGTTTATGATGGATTGCGGGGTGAATAAGCAAATTAACTGCTATAGTATGATCCCTTGGAACCTCAAATTCTATTATTACGATGAGGCCATGGCGAAAGATACGTTTATTGTAGCTAAGCCTGGTACAGCGGAGTTTAACAACCATTGGCGCCCAATGTTACAAGACTTTGTAAAGCATCTTAAAGTAAAAGGGTGGTTTAACATCACGAATATTTCCATGGATGAGCGAAAAATGGAAGACATGTTAGCTGCGCTTCAGTTAATACGTAGTGTGAGTAAAGACTTCAAAGTATCGTTAGCCGGTACTTACCATAAAGAATTGGTGAACGAGATGTATGATTATTCAATAGGCTCTGCGCAGGTGATGCCGCGTGAAGAGGTGGATATGCGATTGAAGAAAGGCTGGCCAACAACGAACTACACTTGTTGTTCGGAGGGGTACCCTAATACTTTCACATTTTCGCCACCGGCGGAAGCAACATGGCTGCCTTGGTATTCGGCGGCGAAGGGATATAATGGTTACTTACGTTGGGCTTACAATAACTGGGTGGAACAGCCTTTGCTAGATTCGCGTTTCAGAACGTGGGCGGCGGGAGATTGCTACTTGGTGTATCCAGGCGTACGCACATCTATTCGATTTGAGCGATTGATTGAGGGTATCCAGGATTATGAAAAGATAATGGTATTGAAGGCGGCGGCTAAAGGAGATGCTACGAAGTTGAAAGCAATTGAGAATATGTTGGCGCCGTTTGAGATCAGCAAATTGCCAACGGAATCGGCGGCAGTGATGTTGCAAAAGGCGAAAGTAACATTGAATAGTTTATAAGAGAGATATACAACTTGTATGATATAAAAAACTCCCCTGAGGAATCAGAGGAGTTTTTTTTAACACAACTAAAAAACAATCAAACGTCCAATTTATATGGAATTGGTTCGTCAATCTGGCTTTTTCCCATCTAAAAATGTGTTGATCGTATTAATTTCAGCGGGATTATTTTCGCCGTTATTAGATACTGAGTAACCGGAATAGAATTGTTCTGCGGAACCTGCGCCATTTTCCAAGGAAACATTCCTACGGATATAGGCTGGTACGCTTTCTATTTCCATGTTAGAATCCATATTTTTCACATTAAAGCTGATGCTGCGCAACTTCGCGATTCTTTCGGCTTGTTTGCGTTTTTGTTCTTCCAATTCTTCCATGGCCGCGCGGTGAGCGAGGTCTTCTGCAGAAGGATTGGCATCATCTCTAATGATCATTTTCATTTCTGGCACATCATCACCGGGCGCATTGGGCTCGATGTAGATGTTTGTTGGCCTAGTTAAGTAACCGCCTGCTGTAGTCGAATTATTGGTAGCATTTGGTTGAATAACGTTGATGTTATTCACTGGCGTGCTAGCTGGTTCGGGGTTCAGCGGGAATGTTTGTTTTTCTTCGTGCTGTGGTTGCTGTGCGTAATAAGAAGGTGTAATAGGTTGCGCAACGACAGGTTCTACTAAGCGCGGGGTCATGGCATCAGTAGGCTCTTCTATTGGAGCAGCTGTTGACATTTTCTTTTCATCTCCTTCGCGACCTAATTGCATAACAATTTTAGGTTCGCCTGACGCTGATGGCGCTTGTGCCTCCCCCAGTGAGGAAGGTTTTACTTGTTGAATCGGTTTTTGTTCGAAGCCGGTAGCGATAACAGTAACACCGAGTTTACGATCTAACTCTGTATCATATCCCACACCGAGGATGACGTCGCAATCCTCTCCGGCTTGACTTTGTACGTAAGCTTGAATGATATCCATTTCATCGAGGGTGTGTTCGAATTCACCTTCAGAAGAAGAGATATTTAATAAGATCCATTTAGCACCACGGATATCGTTATCGTTCAACAATGGTGATGTTAACGCTTCTTCGATAGCACGTTGTGCGCGGTCTTCACCTTCAGCGGTAGCGGCACCTAAGATGGCCACACCACCGTTACGCATTACGGTACAAACATCCGCGAAATCGACGTTGATCTGACCCGTAGAGTTGATCACGTCTGTTATACATTTAGCAGCAGTAGCTAACACGTTATCCGCTTTTTCGAACGCGGCTTTGAATTTAAGGTCGCCGAATTTTTGGCGAAGTTTATCGTTCGAGATAATGAGAAGTGTATCAACATATTCTTTGAGGCGGTTGATACCTTCTTCAGCTTGTAGCATGCGTTTCTTTCCTTCGTAAGAAAAGGGGGTTGTAACAATACCAACGGTGAGGATACCGAGCTCTTTACAGATACGTGCAACGATAGGAGCGCCGCCTGTACCAGTACCACCGCCCATACCGGCAGTGATGAAGGCCATTTTAGTGTTTACCTCCAGTATTTTTTTAATTTCTTCGAACGATTCTTCCGTTGCTTGTTTCCCGATTTCGGGGTTAGCACCGGCACCTAAGCCTTGTGTTAAATGCGGGCCGAGCTGTACCTTGTTAGGCACAGGGCTGTTCGCGATAGCTTGTGCATCTGTGTTACAGATAATGAAATTCACACCATCGATGCGCTGGCTAAACATATGATTTACCGCGTTGTTTCCACCACCACCAATGCCGATCACCTTGATGATGGATGATTTTTCTTTGGGAAGATCAAAATGTATCATGACTCTTTCTCTTTAAATGGGTTAGTAGTTTGTTTTTGTTGTGTGTATTCGAAATTGTTGTGTATAACTGTTAAAAAAAATTGATGCGTCTGTTTTTGTTTACAAATCATGCGGTGTAAATAATTTGCTGTGCACTGGTATTAATCTTTACTGGTTTCAATCCTATGTTACTATTTTATAAGTGTTTTCTGCTCAACGTTTTTTATTATACACGTTATACAACAACCAGTACCAACAATACAATTATAATTTTGCGTCCTCTTCTTCAGTGAACATATCAATGATCTTTGTTTTCATTCTGTCGAGGAATCCTTTTAAAGACGCATTTCTTTCTTTGATTTTGCGTTCGTGAACTTCCTGTGCTGATGGTCCTTGGCTTGCCTCCTCTGGCATCGTTTCAACGGGTTGTTCTGTTTCGCGCGCTGTCGCTTGTTCTTTAGATAAATAACTTGTGTTGATTTTCACGAAGTTCTCATCTAATGCCCTGCGATCGTTTTCCCAATCATTATAACCTTTTAAAATTAGACCGATACAAGTAGAGTACATTGGTTTAGTTAATTCATCAATGTGCCCAGTGGCCAAGTGTTCGTTCGGGAACCCGATGCGAGCGCTTACACCAGTAGTGTATTCGGTTAATTGAATCAAGTGTTTTAATTGAGAGCCGCCACCGGTTAAGATGATTCCACCGTTCAACATCTTGTTATCCATGCCAATCTGTTTCAAATGGTATACCACAAAATCCATGATCTCGCTCATTCTAGCTTGGATGATGTGGGCTAAATTCTTCACAGATATTTCTTTGGGGCCTTGTCCACGTAATCCAGGAATCGTGATGTAGGCATTACTTTTTGCTTCATCGGCCAACGCATAACCGAATTGCACTTTCATTTGTTCAGCTTGTGTTTTTAATACACCTAAGCCATTTTTAATATCGTTCGTAATGTTTTCCCCACCATAAGGAATTACGGCCGTATGTTTCAAAATGCCTTCATAAAACACAGCTAAATCTGTAGTACCACCACCAATATCCACGATAGCAACGCCCGCTTCAAAATCCATATCGCACATAACCGCCGCTGCCGACGCCAATGGTTGCAATACCAAATCTTTTATGCGCAAACCCGATTTCTCAACACTCCTGTTAATGTTGCGAATCGCGTTCTTGTCGCCCGTGATAATATGGAAGTTTGCTCCAACTTTTACCCCCGACATACCAATTGGGTAAACGATATTTTGCAAACTGTCCACGATATATTGTTGTGGAATTACGTCAATAATTTGATCGCTTGCCGGGATCACCGTTTTATATTGATCATTGATCAATTGATCGATATCTTTCGGTGAAATTTCCGCATCTGTATCGTTACGCACGATATCGCCACGTGTTTGCAAGCTTTTTATATGATGTCCTGCTATGCCTACATATACCTCGTTAATTTCGAGGTCGGGGTTAGAGGCATAACAATTCTCCAGCGCTTGGCGGATGGCTTTTATTGTTTGGTCGATGTTCAACACCATACCGTGTTGTACACCAAAAGATGGGGCTTTACCGAATCCCAGGATTTCCAATTTCCCGTATTCATTCTTCCGTCCTGCTATGGCAGCAATCTTCGTAGTGCCTATGTCGAGACCTACAATGATAGGAGCTTCCTGATTCATGGTGTTTATGTTTTTTTTGTTGCGTTACTTTTTAATGTCTTGGTTGATATACTGCTTTGGGTTTCGCGCCGCTCTTTGCCGCGCTTTTCGCCATGCCTTTTGCCGGTTTAGCGGCTGTTGCTACAGTAATCTTCCTGTCGTCTTTTTTCGGAGTTGCTGATGTCGAATCATCTTCATCATCATCTCTTTCCATTGTTGTTTCTATTCCGCCCGAATTTTCTATTTGTGCCAGTTGCACGGTTGTGTCAACCGTAGGCACCAATCCTTTTTTACCATCCTTCTTCAACGCGTACACCTCGTTTTCATATGCTACATTGATGCGTGAATAAGTATTCCAACCCACTTTATTCAAGGCTTCTTTATAGAATATTAATAGCTTTTTGAATTTTGCTTCCGTATTTGTACCATCTCCAAATTCTATCACATGCTCACCCAGTTTCGGCGTCATTTCGAATTTCTTCGTTTTGGTAATCTGCACTTGTTCTATCTGCGCATTCCAAAATGTATCGGCCTTAATGTAGTTTGCTACGGTGATGATATAACTTGTCAATAAACTATCACTCTTACTTAATTTTTTCGTGTCGGCATCCGATGGGAAACTTGTAAATACAGGCACTAGGGCTGAGTATTTACTTGATACCGGGATACGTTCACCTTCTTCATCCAAATAATAACTTTTGCCGCTGAAGGTAAAGATGCGAGCCACGGGTTCTCTTTCTGTAACAGCAACATTCAACATCTTGTTATTATCGATGTAAATTTCTGCTGAACGAATCCATGGATCTCGTTTCACGATTTGTTCGATTGTTAGCGTATTGATATCGCCGAGGGCTTTCCCAACGGGGTTATTGTTTTTCGTGATGAGGGCTTTCACATCTTTCGGTTCCACGAAAAAGGTTTTATGATCACCTTTTATGTTCACCACGATTCCTTTACAAACGCTGTTATTTTTTCCTTGCACAGCAACTGTTACCAGCACGATCACCCCGGCAATCACACTCATCCATAATAGGATGGTGCCGATGCGTTTCAAGGATGTTTTCGTTTTGGGTTGCATAGTGCTCTTATTGTTTGTTTAATATTTCTTTTAAAGGTTCTCTTAGCAGATCGATATCACCTGCGCCTGCTGTAATAATTAGCTCTTGCGGGTTTTCGGCGACCCATTTCGACACATCATCGCGGTTCATGATGGTCACTTTTTTGTTTTTAATCTTCCCGGCGATCATTTCACTTGTTACACCTTCAATAGGTAATTCGCGTGCCGGGTAGATTGGTAATAAGATGATTTCATCGGCTAGTGCGAGGCTTTCCGCGAAGCCATCTGCAAAGTCGCGTGTTCTTGAAAACAAGTGTGGTTGGAAAATAACCGTGCTATGTTTTCCTGCGAACAGGCTAGTAGCGCCGTGTATCAAGGCTTTTAGTTCTTCGGGATGATGTGCATAATCATCGATGTATACCACTTCATCCTTCTTTACCATGTATTCAAATCTTCTCTTGATACCTTTGAAATCCGCTACAGCCGCACGAATTTTATCGTTGCTTATTCCCAATAAATGTGCCACTGTTATCGCAGCCACCGCATTTTCTACATTATGTAGTCCGCCAATATGCAAAGCGATGTTTTCAATTGACCATTCTTGTTGCTTTACATCAAACGTATAACCACCATTTACCATTGTTATGTTGGTCGCATAACTATCAGCTGCAACATTCTGCAAACTGTAGTGAAGCTTGTGATCTGCCACCAGTGCATCATCACGGTGAAGTCCCTGCTTTACCAATAATGTGCCATTTGGTTTAATGTTCTGGCTATATTGTATAAATGCTTCTTCTATCGCTTCCACTGTGCCATAAATATCCAAATGGTCTGCATCTATGGCAGTAAGCAAAGCTATATCAGGACTCAATTTTAAAAAAGAACGATCGTACTCATCTGCTTCAATCACCGCTACTTGTTTATCACTACTCCAGAAATTTTTGTCGTAGTTAACGCTGATACCACCTAAGAATGCATTACATCCGTAACCTGTATGGCGTAATAAATGCGCGATCATTGTTGATACAGTAGTTTTGCCGTGTGTACCTGCAACTGTAATAGCATACATCGTGCGGGTAATTTCTTGCAACACATCGCTTCTCTTAACTACTTCAAAATTATGCTCGCGGTAATACACGAGTTCTGTTTGTGTAGCGGGAATCGCTGGTGTATATACGACTAAATCTGCGTTTTGGTCGAGCAGGTTCACATCGTCGGTATAATGAATGTCGATACCTTCAGCTTCTAACTGCCTCGTTAGTATGGTGGCTGTTCGATCGTAGCCGCTCACCTTCACGCCTTTTTCATTGAAAAAACGTGCGATAGCGCTCATCCCGATTCCGCCAATACCTATAAAATATACTCTCTTTAATGCGTCCAGTTTCATATACCGTGTGCCTACTTTGAGTAGGCTTTATTTCTTAATTATTTCTAACACTGTTTTGGCAATTGTCATGTCGGCATGCGTATTGCCTAGCGGTGTAATATTTTTTTCTAATTGTTCTACGAGTGCATTGTTTTGCAAAAGACTGAATACTTCGTTGGTCAATTGTATGCGCACATCGTTGTCTTTAATCATCAATGCAGCTTTTTTATTTACCAAGTTCATGGCGTTTGCTGTTTGATGATCTTCTGCGGCGAAAGGATACGGAACAAAGATGACCGGTTTTTTCGCTACACATAATTCCGCGATGGCTAATGCACCGGCGCGGGAAATTACCACGTCGGCAGCTTTATAAGCGAAGTCCATCACGTTAATGAATTCAAAGACCTTTACATGTGAAGCGAACGGTTTCGCTGCTTCTAGTGCTGTTTGGTAGAACGGTTTCCCGGTTTGCCAGATCAGCTGTACATCTTTTGCCACGAATGTTTGCAAATGTGGTAAAAGAGCTTCGTTGATAGATTTTGCGCCCAAGCTACCACCTACGGAGAACACGGTTTTTTTGCCGTTTACGAGGTCGAAGTATTTGAGTGCATCTTCTTTAGTAACATCGCTTTGGGTGATGTTACTGCGAACTGGGTTGCCTGTTTGTATAATTTTCGCCGCTGGAAAAAATTGTTCCATCCCGTCGTATCCTACACAAACTTTTACTGCTTTCTTCGCAAGTATTTTATTGCTTTTACCTGCATAAGAATTTTGTTCTTGGATCAGTGTAGGTATTCCCATTTTTTGTGCGGCACGTAGAATTGGAAAGCTAGCAAAACCGCCAACCCCTACAGCAACATCCGGTTTAAATTCACGGATAATGCTACGTGCTTTACGTAAACTTTTAAAGAGCTTAAATGGTAGCAACAAGTTTTTAAATATGTTACTCCTATTGAACCCCACAATTTCTAACCCTTCAATTTTGTAACCCGCTTGTGGTACTTTCTCCATTTCCATCTTTCCAACGGCACCTACAAACAAGATTTCTATACCTGGTTCTATCTTTTTCAATGCATTTGCAATGGCTATAGCAGGAAATATATGTCCTCCTGTTCCTCCGCCTGCTATGATAACTTTATGTGCCATTGTATATGTAAATCCTTTTCTTTTTTGTTTGATATTTTTTTATGCTACCGCTTGAATTTGATCTGTGGCAGGAGGTGGAATATCTTCTTCTGATTCCTTCTTCTCTTTCTTCGCTCCTTCTATATTTTCCACGTTTCTACTCACACTCAAAATAATACCAATAGCCAAACTAGTAAATATTACACTAGAACCACCCATGCTCACCAACGGTAGGGTTAAACCTGTTACCGGGAAGAGCCCAACATTCACCGCCATATGGGCAAGGGCTTGTATGACAAGTGTCACGCTCAATCCCAAGGCTAAAAAGGCGCCGAATGCGTACGGGCAATTCTTGAATATCCGTATGCTTCTCAATAGTAAAACCAAGTAAGCCATTAATATCAAAGCCGCGCCAAACATCCCGTATTCTTCGATAATGATCGAATAGATATAATCGGAATAGGGGTGTGGCAAGAAATTTTTTGCCGTGCTATTACCCGGACCTTTACCAATTACACCACCGCCTGCAATGGCGATGTTGGCTTGCTGTACTTGGTAAGGCATATCATCGTGCTCTTTTGCGGTAACGAAATTCTCGATACGGTTGATCCATGTTTGAATCCTACCTTCAAAACCCACAGCTTTCGCTATTACAAAGAACATCACTAACCCCAAGATGCCCAATCCTATGAGCGACAGCAAATATTTAATAGGTACGCGCCCCATGAATAATAATGTCATACAACTCAACCCCAACAACAGCGCTGTACTCATATTTGCCGGCATAATCAACATGCAGATAATACCGATTGGAATAATCATCGGCAGAAATCCCTTCTTGAAATCGTTAATCACGTGTTGCTTTTTCGACAGCATCCTCGCTACGTACATGAACAAAGCGAGCTTTGCAATATCTGAAGTTTGGAAGGTGAGGTTGATGATCGGGATTTTGATCCACCTGCTAGCGTCGTTCACATTCGAACCAAATACGAGTGTGTACATAAGAAGCGGGATGGAAATCAAGAACCCAATTTGCGCTACCCTCGAGTAAATCGTATAATTCACCCGGTGTGCGAAATATATAATCAGCAATCCTAAACCAAGTACTACGAGCTGTTTTATTAAAACGAACTCGGTGTTACCGTTATATCGCCTATATGCCAAAGAACCAATTGAGCTATATACCGCCAATAAGCTTACTACCGACAGGAAAATCACTATCGACCAAATCACTTTATCACCCTGGGTTTTACGTAGTAACTTATTCATGGCTCAATTTTTTATCGTGATAAAAATTGCTACAATTCGCGTACAGCTAGTTTGAATTGCTTACCTCTTTCTTCATAGTTTTTGAAAAGATCGAAGCTTGCGCATGCAGGAGAAAGCAATACAACATCACCTTTAGCAGCGAGTTTAAATGCTTTTTCAACAGCATCTTTCATCGATAAAGTATCTTCCATTACATCAACATATTCTGCTAATGAGTCGTGAATAGGCTTATTATCGATACCTAAACATACAATGGCTTTTACTTTTTCTTGAACGAGCTCTTTCACCGCGTTGTAATCATTGCCTTTATCAACACCACCCATGATTAGCACAACTGGACTTTCCATGCTTTCCAGTGCAAACCAGAGTGAGTTTACATTAGTGGCTTTGCTATCATTAATAAACTCTACACCACGCACCGTAGATACATGTTCCATACGGTGTTCTAAGCTCTTGAAACTAACTAAGCTTTCGCGGACCTTTTCATTTCTAATATTCATAGTTCTACCCGCGATGCCTGCGGCCATCGAATTATATAAATTATGTTTACCTTTTAAAGCTAAGTCGTACATCGATACGATCTCTGCTTCCATACCATCCTTCAATTGAATTTTCAATTGATTGTTTTCTATAAAGCCGCCTTCTTTCAGTGGTTCCATAATAGTAAATGGTATTAATGTTGAAATAATGGGTTTCGCTTTCAAGTGTTCCATTATCTCCGGGTCGTCTAAACAGAATACGAAGTAATCTTCGGCTGTTTGATTCATGGCGATACGGAACTTTGATGCCACGTAGTTCTCCATCTTGTATTCATACCTGTCGAGATGATCGGGTGTGATATTCAAAAGGATTGCCACGTTGGGCTTAAACGTGATGATATCGTCTAGCTGGAAACTGCTTATCTCAATTACGTAATACTCCGCAGGTGCCGTAGCAACTTGCTTTGCATAACTTACTCCAATATTACCTACCATGGCCACGTCGAGGCCTGCGCGCTTAAATATGTCGTATGTAAGCGCGGTAGTGGTACTTTTCCCGTTGCTACCGGTGATCGCGATTATTTTGCTTTCTTTGCTATAACGATATGCAAATTCAATTTCAGAAATAACTTGGATGCCTTTTGCCCGGATTTGCTTCATGATGTCGGCTTTCTCTGGGATACCTGGGCTTTTCACAATTTCATCAGCACCTAAAATCACGTCCATCGAATGTTGCAACTCTTCAAATGGAATGTTGTTAACTGCTAACTCTTGTTTATAGATATCCTTAATAGCACCGCCATCCGAAACAAAAACTTCGTAACCTTTTTGCTTGCCTAAAATAGCCGCACCGATACCGCTTTCGCCGGCACCGAGTACGATTAATTTCGTCTTTGTTGGATGATATGTTTGATTATTTTCCAATTCAATCTTTCTTTTTGGGATGATTATCTCATTTTCAACGTTGCAATAGATACAGCCGCACACATAATCGTTACAATCCAGAAACGCACGCTGATCTTACTTTCGTGGTATCCCAATTTTTGATAGTGGTGATGTAAAGGCGACATTTTCAAGAGTCTTCTTCCTTCACCATATTTCTTTTTTGTATACTTGAAGTAACTAACCTGGATCATCACGCTCAAACTTTCCACCAAAAACACACCACAGAAAATAGGTACTAACAATTCTTTTCTTACAATAATAGCCAACGATGCAATGATACCGCCTAATGCTAAACTACCCGTATCACCCATGAAAACCTGTGCAGGATAAGCATTATACCACAAGAAGCCAACACACGCACCTACAAACGCTGCAATAAAAATGGACAATTCACCCAAGTTGGGGATGTACATAATATTTAAATACTCAGCGAACTGGATGTTACCCGATACATACGCAAATATCCCCAAACAGACCCCAATTACAGCCGACACGCCCGTTGCCAATCCGTCTAACCCATCAGTTAGGTTTGCCCCATTGGATACAGCAGTGATAATGATAATCACAGCTAGGATGTAGATGACGAACGTATATTTTTCACCACCTGGGATCCAAGAAATCAATTTCGAATAGTTGAATTCGTGGTTTTTTACGAACGGGATCGTTGTAATGGGAGTTTTCACATCAACGAAACGGTGCCCGTCTTTCGTCACCCTTTCTTCTTTGCTGATTACTTGTTCTGTAGGTGCTAACTTTTTACCGTTCATTACTTCGCGGCTGATCACCACGTTTTCATTGAAGTATAAAGTTGTTCCTACAATCAAGCCTAATCCCACTTGGCCAAGAATTTTAAATCTTCCTGCCAAACCTTCTTTATTCTTTTTAAATACTTTGATATAGTCATCAATAAACCCTATCAATCCTAACCAAATTGTACATAACAAGATTAATAGGATGTACACGTTCATCACGCGGGCGAAAAGGATGGTTGGGATGATGATGGCCGCCAAAATGATCAAGCCACCCATCGTTGGTGTTCCTTTCTTTGTATTTTCACCGGCTAAACCCAAATCACGGATGGTTTCGCCAATTTGTTTTTTCTGTAAATACCTTACGATTCTCTTTCCAAGCAACAATGAAATAACAAGCGATAACAGCAATGCCATAGTCACGCGGAAGGTAATGAACTGGAACATACCCGATCCGCTAATGTTGAAGTGTTCTTTTAAGTAATTGAATAAATAGTATAACATATTTGTTAACTGTTACGCGCTTATATTTTTTGTTTATTTTCCTAGTAATTGAAACATTTCTTCGAGTACTTTTTTGTCATCGAACGGGTGTTTTACCCCGTGAATTTCTTGGTATTTCTCGTGCCCTTTTCCTGCCACTAGCACAATATCATCTTTCCCAGCTAAGCTAATCGCCGTTTTAATGGCTTCTTTGCGATCTTGGATCGAGATTGTTTTCTTCCTAAGATGAGCGGCTACACCGACTTCCATTTCACGTATAATTTCTGCCGGGTCTTCACTACGAGGGTTGTCGGATGTGAAAATTACTTTGTCACTATGCTCCGCCGACACTTCTGCCATTATTGGGCGTTTCGTTTTATCCCTATCGCCACCGCAACCAACTACTGTGATGATTTGCTCATGACCTTGACGTAGATTTTTAATCGTAGCCAACACATTTAGCAAAGCATCAGGGGTATGTGCATAATCTACGATACCGATAATCTTATCCTTAGCGGAAACGATATATTCGAATCTACCTTCAGCACCTTGTACATCACTTAAAATGCGCAGTACTTCATCTTTGCTTTTACCCAGTAATATAGCTGCTCCATAAACCGCCAACAGGTTGTACGCGTTAAATTCGCCTATCAACCTGAAGTGTACTTCGCTTTCACCAATCTGCATGAACAAGCCTGTTAGGCCATTCTCTAAGATTTTGCCTTTGAAATCGGCCAAGGTGCGTAAACTGTAACTGGCTTTCCGCGCCTTGGTGTTTTGAAGCATCACGTTTCCGCGTTTATCATCGATGTTTGTTAAAGCAAACGCGTTGCTTGGTAAACTATCGAAGAAAGATTTCTTCACGCGGATATATTCGTCGAACGTTTTATGATAGTCGAGATGATCGTGTGTAATATTTGAGAAAATTCCACCAGCAAATTGTAATCCCGCGATACGTTGTTGATGAATCGCGTGGGAGCTTACTTCCATGAAAGCATACAAACATCCTTCTTCCACCATTTTCGCCAACAAAGCGTTTAAGCTAATAGCATCTGGCGTAGTGTGTGTACTAGGAATGATTTCATCGCCGATTTGATTTTGTACGGTAGAAATCAGCCCACAATGGTATCCCATTTTCGAAAACAATCGGAAGAGGATAGTAGCAATGGTAGTTTTGCCGTTCGTTCCTGTTACGCCTACTAATTGTAGTTGTTTCGATGGATTATTGTAAAAGTTGCTTGCCATAATACCACAAGCAGCATGACTGTTACTCACTTGCACGTAGCATACGCCGTCTTGTAGTTCTGCTGGTAAATCTTCACACACAATTGCCGTTGCGCCTAATGAAATAGCTTTGGTAATGTATGCATGTCCATCTGCCGCTACTCCTTTGATGGCAATAAACGCATCGCCTTGTGCGATGTGCCTAGAGTCGATACTTAGCGCATGCACTTCGATATTGTTATCACCATGGATGGAAACAATATTGACGTTATATAATATGTCTCTTAAAACCTTCATTAGCTCAACTCTATAACAATCGTTTTATCGTTACCAATAGCAGTTCCGCCTGGCAACGATTGTGTAACTACTTTACCGGCTCCTTTAATAACTACACGGAGGCCGGCATTTTCTAACAAGTATAATGCATCCTTTAAGCCCATTCCTTTAACGTTTGGCACGGTAGTGCCACCGGGTTGAACGAGCGGTTGGAACGCAAATTTTTGTTCATTAATGGAGGCATCAACCCAGTTATTATTGGTGAGCGTGCCTTTCCAAGGAAGTTGTAAAGTGTTGACAATACTTCTCCAATCGCTGCCTTTCCCGCTTTTTACAGCAAGGAGGGTATCAATTTGAGCGGTGCCTTCCATGGGTTTGTGCTTATCGACTGCAATGGCGAAGAGTTTATCGGAAACTTCTCTAAACACTGGACCTGCAACGGTTGCACCATAAATTTTAGCGGCGTGGGATTTGTTTTTAATCACCACTACGCAAGTATATTGTGGATCGTCGGCAGGGAAATAACCTGCAAACGATGATTGATAGATCTTCGCAGCGTAACCTCTATGTTGATCGGCAACTAGGGCAGTACCCGTTTTGCCGGCAATTTTGTAATAAGGGCTAAATAAAGCTCTACCTGTACCTGATATCATTACACCTTCTAGCATACTTTTTATTTGTTTCAAAGTATGTTGGCTACATATGCTATCCATCACAACTTGTGGTGAAAACGTTTTAATTGGTTCGCCGAATTCCATTACGGAGTTCACCAAGTAAGGACGCATCATTTTGCCGTTGTTGGCCACTGCATTGTATAACATGGCGGTTTGGAGTGGCGATTGTAACACTTCATAACCAAAGGCCATCCAAGGTAAACTGGTGGCGCTCCACGTTTTTGATGCCGTGTTTTTAATAACAGGGCGACCTTCACCTTTCAAATCGATTCCTGTTACAGAATCGAGACGTAATGCTTGTAAGTGCTTTACGAAAGCATTGGGTTGGCCTTTATAATATTGTTGCACCAACTTCGCCATCGCTACGTTCGAACTTCTTTCGAATGCATGTTTGATGGTGACGTTAGTGAGATGATGTGGCTCAGAATCGTACACGGTTCTTTTGCCTACTTTCCACGATCCATAGTTCAAGTCAACTTGATCTTCAGGCGTGATATATTTATCTTCTAACAGGGCGATCATGGTGGCCAATTTGAAAGTTGACCCGGGCTCGCCTGCTTGCAAAGCATAGTTGTAATCTTCCGTATAGCTACCATCTGGTTGACGACCCAAATTTGCAATGGCCTTGATCTTACCGGTTTTTACTTCCATTAAGATACAAGCTCCATGCTCACATTCATTCTGGATCATCATACGCATCAGCGCTGTTTCCACGATGTCTTGCATGTTTACGTCGAGGGTTGTTACGATGTCTTTACCATTTTCTGGTTCGATATCGTACCCATCCATTGGAACGTAAGTACCACCAGCAATACGGCGCATTAGACGTTTACCTGTTACACCGCGAAGGTCGCTGTCGTATGTGTTTTCCAACCCTACGTTTTGTGCATTATCCCTTGCCAAACCGATCGTACGATTAGCCAAGAGTTTAAATGGATTGATGCGTTTATTCTTCGTCTCAGCAATCAAACCACCTTTGTTTCTTCCTAGTTTAAACATAGGAAACTCCCGCAACGCTTGGAATTGGGAGAAGTTGATATTTCTCTTCAACAAGAAATATCTATCGCGACTTTTATACCCTTCTTTTAGGAGGGTCTTATATGCATTAACCGATTTGTCTTGAAACAAACCGGCTAACGCTATAGAAAGACTATCTAAATTATCAGTGAATATTTTCCCGTTATCTTTTCTCAATCCATCCGCGGCAAAGTCAATCCGTATGTCGAAGTATGGAACAGAAGTGGAAAGCATTCGACCTTCTTCTGAGTAAATTGTCCCCCGGTCGGCGTCGAGTGTTACATATTGTGTTTGTAAACTGTCGGCAAAGCTTTTCCATTTGGCCCCTTGTACGTTTTGAATGACGAACACTTTGGCCAAAATAGCCACAGCGAATATCACCATGCCTATAAAGCACAGATATACTCGCCATAGTATGTCTTTTTTAATTTCCAACGTTTGAGGGTTAGTTTATATTCTCGTTTTCATTTCACCTTTTTCGTATATACGTTTCCGATAGTTATGTATAAATGAACCGTATGATATGTTGGGGTAAAATGATCTTGTCTTTTTCCAGGTAATTAGTTTAGTTTGTTTTGGTGCAGATGAATGTTTTATTTTTCATCTTTTACCACGATTTTCTGTGGCGGGGCGTTTAGCTCTTTCAGTCCCGTTCCTTCAACCGTTTTGCTCACTTCGCTCATTTTGCTTTGAAACATCAGTTCGCTCTTCACATTTAAGTACTGGTACTTTAGTTCTTTAATCTCTTTTCCGAGTTTATTGATCCTCCGGATTTTTTTCTCGGCTAGGTGGCTATTCGCAATGTAAACGAGCGCCAAAGCTGCCAAGAACAGGATGAATGGAATGTTTTGTACCATCAGCCTGTAATTGATGCGAAGATGCCAACCTTGTTTTGCGGTAGGCGTTTCTTCACGCTCTTCTTGTTGAATGATATTTGCTTCTTCCTGCAACACGTTTAACTATACTGCTTTTACAATAATTATTAAATGTTTACTTACATAAGCTAGGGAAGGGAAGGATAGGTGCGCGCCAAGCTTGCTCTTTACGCTAACTTTTCTGCCACACGTAATTTGGCGCTCCTCGACCTGGAGTTATTTTTCAGCTCAACTTCTCCTGCTGTTACCGGTTTTTTAGTAACAGGTTGAAAAATCTTTGGGGGTGTTTCGAAGGCAAACGGATTGTCGTCTTGCATTTCTAATAAACCGTTTTTAATATAATTTTTCACCAGTCTATCTTCTAGGGAGTGAAAGGTGATAATTGCCATTCGGCCGCCCGGTTTTAATACTTCCGTGGCTTGTTGCAATAAATCTTTCAATGCACCCAGTTCATCGTTTACTTCTATTCGCAAGGCTTGAAACACTTGGGCTAAGTACTTGGCAGGATTGCCTTTTACAACCGGCTGAATTAACGCTTTAAACTCGTTAATTGTGCGCACCGGGTGTGCCTTCCGCAAGGTTACAATAGTGTTGGCCAGTGTTTTCGCGTTGGTCACTTCCCCAAAATCTTGGAACAACTGTTGTAATCGTTGCTCTGAATAAGTTTTAAGAATTTGTGCCGCCGTTAGTTCAGAACGCTGGTCCATCCGCATATCAAGGTCGCCATCGAAACGGGTACTAAACCCACGTTCACCGGTGTCAAATTGGTGGGAAGAAACCCCCAAATCAGCCAAAACACCGTCGACTGGTATTGCTTTATGCAGTCGCAAAAACCTTTGCAAATGCCTAAAATTATGTTGTACAAATGTTACCCTAGGATCGTCGATACGGTTATTATACGCATCTTCATCCTGGTCGAATACGATTAATCGCCCGTTTTCATTCAAATGCGATAAGATGGCTCTTGAATGGCCACCTCCGCCGAATGTAGCATCTACATAGATGCCATCTGGCTTTATTTGTAAAAGTTCAATTACTTCGTGTAAAAGAACTGGTAAATGATATTCCGATGCTCCCATATGCTTCATTTTTTTAAATAGACGGCAGGTTGTCGTTGCCGCCGCCCATCACCTGCTGTGCCAGGCTACTGAAGGCTTCTGGTGAGAAATTTTCAAAGAACTCTTGGTACTTAATTTTATCCCAGATCTCTATCTTCTTGCTCGCCGCCGATAACACAATGTCTTTTTCCAATCCCGCATGCGCCATTAGGTTCTTCGGTAACAATAACCTTCCCGCTGTGTCTAGCTCTAAAACGGTAGCCCCGTTTAAAAAGTAACGACGGAATTCCCTAACTTTCGGATCAAAATCGTTTAACGCACTGATCTTCTCAAAAATCGGCTGCCACTCGTTCATGGGATATAATGTCAAACATTTTTCAAAGCCACGGTTGATTACGAACTGACCGGCCGCACTTTCTGAGACCTGCTTTTTGAAACCGGCAGGTAACAGGAAGCGTCCTTTAGCATCCAGCGTTGCTTCGTATTCTCCTAAAAAACCCGTCATGCTTGAGAAATGTACTTTAATTCCATTTTCTAACACAAAATAACACTTTTCCCCACTTTTAAACGAAAAAATGGATTAAAAATTTTTTCCACAGGGTTACTATGCCTAAAATCAACCGTTTATAGCGGTTTTCAGGTACTAGTGTGTGGATAAAAATATTTTAACTGTTGAAAAAGTGTTTATTGTGCTAGTATTGATGTGATTTAAAGGCTAAAAAAGGTGCATCAACGGCCAAATGGCCCAATTCGTCGATTTTCAACGGTGTATTTTATTTGTATTTTTTGGTAGAAAATATTATTATATCGCGCCCAGGTTATTAACTGGTGTGGGTTTTGGCAAAATTTTAACTACTCCCAATGGCAGGCTACCTTATATTTACATTTAATTCGTAACTTTGCGATTCTTTTTATGCGGAAAATTTTCATTTTAGCGAGCCTCGTGGCTTTAGTCGGTATGTCTGCCTGCAACATGGAGTTGCGGAAAATCGAGAGAACCAATAACGTGGAACAAAAGTTAGCGTATGCCGACCGGATGTACGAAAAAAAGAAGTACAACATGGCGCAAACGCTGTACGATGAACTTATTCCCGTATATAAAGGCACCGAAAAATTTGAAGGGTTATATTATCGCTACGCGTATTGTTCTTATTATTTGAAGGACTATCAGCAAGCAACTTTCCACTTCAAAAATTACTTGGATGCCTTTCCAAACAGCCCTAGGGCCATGGAAATAGACTATATGCAGTCGTATAGCTATTACAAACTGTCGCCCAAAGTGCCGTTAGATCAAGCGAATACAATGAAAGCTATCGCAGCAATGCAAACTTTCATTAATACGTATCCTAATTCCGACAAAGTTTCAGAAGCCAATATGGTAATTGAACTCTGCCGTAAGAAACTGGAGAAAAAAGAGTACAACGCTTGTGAACTTTATTACAACTTGGGGCATTATAAAGCTGCAGGAGTGTCTTTTACGAACCTCATGCGCAATTACCCCGATTCGGACAGGAGCGACGATTACAAGTACTTGGCTATTAAAAGCTACTACCTTTATGCTAAAAATAGTATCTGGGAAAAGCAGAAAGAGCGCTACGAACGCGTAGTTACAGAGTATTTGGAGTTTACAGACCGTTACCCTAACAGTAAATTGAAGGGCGATGCCGAAAAATATTATAACTTAGCTAAAAACAATATTAAATCCCTCGAAAATGAGCAAAATAAAGCGAAGCTTAACCAGTAGTTTAAACCCTTGGGTTGAAACTAAAAACACCACCGATATTAAAAACAGGACTGGTAACCTGTACGAGTCAATTGCCATTATCGCTAAAAGGGCTAACCAGATCAATATTTCTGTAAAGGAAGAGTTGCACTCTAAATTAGAAGAGTTCGCTAGCCATACCGATAATTTGGAAGAAGTTCACGAGAACAAAGAGCAAATCGAAATCTCTCGCTTCTACGAAAGAATGGCTAATTCGCCTATCCAAGCTACACAAGAGTTCTTGGATAACAAGATCTATTTCCGTAAAAATGACGACGATTTGTTTAGTTAATCACAACTAAGCATACAGTTATTATAAAAATACTAACTTCATAGCGGCAGAATAATTGCATTCTGCCGCTTTTATTTTGTTACATGCTACAAGGAAAGAAAATTCTACTCGGCGTTTCCGGCAGTATCGCAGCTTATAAAGCTGCTACACTCGTGCGTTTACTCGTGAAAGCAGGCGCCGAAGTAAAAGTGCTGATGACATCCTCGGCTACCCAATTCATTACCCCCCTCACTTTATCCACCCTTTCTAAAAACGAAGTAGGTTTACATATCAGCGAAAATGGCTCCTGGAGTAACCATGTCATGCTAGGTCGATGGGCCGATGCCATGCTTATTGCACCCGCTTCAGCCAATACACTCGCCAAAATGGCAAATGGCCTTTGCGATAATATTCTGCTCGCTGTGTATCTATCCGCCACTTGCCCCGTAATGTTCGCACCGGCGATGGATGAAGATATGTGGATTCACCCTGCCACTAAGGCCAACGTAGATAAACTGAAATCTTTCGGTCATATACAGTTGCCTGTGAATAAAGGTGAGTTAGCCAGCGGTTTATTTGGGGAAGGAAGGATGAGTGAGCCTGAAGATATTGTGACGTTCCTTGATCATTATTTCGCACAAAAAGCCGCCAAGTCTGGTGCACTCGCCGGTAAAAAAGCATTGGTAACTGCTGGCCCAACAGTAGAACCGCTTGATCCTGTGCGCTTTATTAGTAATCATTCTAGCGGGAAAATGGGGATTGCTATCGCGGAAGCTTTAGCCAATAACGGGGCAGAGGTTGAACTAGTATTAGGTCCAACGAACCTCGGAACTACGCATCCCATGATTCAAACAACCCGTGTGCAAACCGCGCAACAAATGTTCGATGCATGTATCCAGCGTTTCGATGCCGCTAATATAGCCGTGCTCGCCGCCGCTGTTGCCGATTATAGACCAGCACAGGTGGCAGATGTAAAGATCAAGAAGAAGGATGAAGGCCTGCATATCGACCTGGAAAAAACAAAAGATATTCTAAAAACGCTCGGCACTCAAAAGAAAGACAGCCAAGTGTTAGTAGGGTTTTCTTTAGAAACCAATAATGAACGCGAATTTGCGTTAAAGAAATTGACAGACAAGAACCTCGATCTCGTTGTACTCAACTCGTTGAATGATGCCGGCGCGGGTTTCAACTATGATACCAACAAAGTGTATTTATTCACAAAAGGAGGCAAAGAAACAGCGCTTCCTCTAAAGTCGAAAACAGCGATCGCCAACGATATTGTATCTGCTATAATCGAATTGCAACATGCATAAAAAAGCCCTATCATTACTCATTATCCTATGCGTTAGCGCACTGTACAATTATGCAACTGCGCAAGAAATTCGCGCAAACGTAAGTGTTGTAGCTAACCAAATTTCAGGTGCTACAGATAAAAGGATTTTTAATACTTTACAATCTGCCCTCACCGAGTTTATCAATGGTCGGAAATGGAGTGATGATGGCTTCACCACTGCAGAAAGAATTGATTGCAATTTCATGCTCAATATTAACCAGGACCTTGGTAGTAATATGTACCGTGCCAGTTTAACGGTGCAAGCCACACGCCCTGTATATAACTCCGGGTATCTTACCAGTATTTTGAATACGATGGATGCCAATGTAGCTTTTAAATACGTGGAATTCCAACCATTAGAGTTTAGTGAAAACCGCGTTGCCGGTAACGATGCTATGGTGTCAAACCTTACAGCAACAGTCGCATTCTACGTGTACATTGTGCTAGGTTTGGATTATGATTCATTTTCTCCCCGTGGTGGCGACAATTTCTTCAAGAAAGCCCAAAATATCGTTAATAACGCACCCGATGGTAAAGATATCAGCGGCTGGAAAGCTTTCGAAGGAACAAACAACCGCTACTGGCTCCAAGATAACTTATTGAATGCGCGCTTCAGCAGGTTCCACGACGTGGTATACCAATATCACCGGAATGGTTTAGATGTGATGTACGACGATATGATTAAAGGTCGTGCCGCTATACTCAACTGCCTGAACCTTATGCAAGCCATCTACCAAGATAATCCCAATAATATCCTCCTTCAAATGTTCTTCCGCTCCAAAGCCGACGAACTACAAAAGATTTATTCCAAAGCTCCTCCACAAGAAAAAGCCCGCGCAGTAGAGATACTATCGCAAATCGATGTGCCAAATGCAGCGCGCTACCAGGCTTTGAAAACAGCGAAATAAAACGCTGTTAAAATCCACTGTTTATTAATACAATCGTAGTATTTTTGACAACTATTATGCGCAAATTATTTTTCGTTTTGACGGCAGCCATCACTTTAGCTGCTTGTGGTGATAAGGGGAAAGTTCCAAGCAACATCATCCAACAAGATAAAATGTCGAAAATATTATTCGATATGAACTTGGCGGATGTGAACTCGCGCGAACAAGAACTGGGGGTAATTATCCACAGCGATTCTGTACGTGACCTTACCTTGAAAACGGATTACTTGCACATCTTGCAAATTCACAATGTAAGTGTAGAAGAGTTCATGGAGAGCTACCGCTATTACGAATCGCATGCCGATAAATTACGTGAAGTATACGATACAATGCTAGTAGTAGTAAAACGTGAACGTTTGTTGGCCGATTCTTTGGAAGCGAAGCGGCAAGAAGCGTTACGTAAAGCCGAAGATGATTTGCGTAAAAAGAAAGTAGATTCGGTGAAGAAAATATATGGTGATAAAATCAATGCAGATTCCATCATCAATAAACGCGCTGATTCCATTCAGCAAATAACCTTTAAGAAAACAGCCGATTCCCTTCGCGCTGCATCCTTAAAAGATGCGATCGATAAGAAGAAGCAATTGAACCAACAGAAAGATTCTGTTAATAAGAGATTAAGAAACCTTCCGCTTGAACGTGGAAGAGGTAAATATGAACCACCTGTTCGCGTTTCCTAAGTGTATGTAATTGTGACGTTTGAACCAACCAAGGAAACCCCAACACGTTAGCAAAACAATCGTATGTAAACCTGTGCAACTCATTGTGCACTACGATATAGTAACCAAAACATTACGGTATGCTCGCCATTGGCGTGCTAAAGCCGTTAAATCAATCCTCGTATGAATAAAGTTGTTTCTAATGCAGATGAGGCCATTCACGATATTGCCGATAACGCCACGCTTATGCTAGGCGGCTTCGGATTGTGCGGCATTCCAGAAAATACCATCGCTGCCCTCGTACGCAAGGGCGTCAAAAATCTAACTTGTATTTCCAATAATGCCGGGGTCGACGATTTCGGGCTGGGTTTGCTTTTACAAACTAGGCAAATCAAGAAAATGATGTCGTCGTATGTGGGGGAAAATGCAACGTTCGAAAAACAATTATTGTCTGGTGAATTGGAGGTAGATCTAATTCCACAAGGTACACTCGCCACGCGTATACAAATGGCCGGCATGGGTATTCCTGCCTTTTTTACGCCAGCTGGGGTGGGTACCGAAATCGCCGAAGGCAAAGAGGTACGTCATTTTAATGGAAAAGATTACTTGATGGAGTTGGCCCTGCACGCCGATTTTGCAATTGTAAAAGCTTGGAAAGGCGACACCATGGGTAACCTCGTATTCAGGAAAACGACGCGCAATTTTAGTACGTCTATGGCAAAAGCAGGCAATATCACTATCGTGGAAGTAGAGCATTTAGTGCAGCCTGGTGAATTAGATCCAGATCAAATCCATGTGCCAGGCATATATGTGCACCGCATCTTCCAAGGCGCGAATTATGAGAACAGAATTGAAAGACGTACCGTTAAAATGTAAACTATGGCCCTCGATAAATTTGGTATCGCAAAAAGAATTGCACAAGAATTACAAGATGGAATGTATGTGAACCTCGGGATCGGTATCCCAACGCTCGTGTCGAACTTTGTTCCGGCCGGAATTTCCATTATGCTACAATCTGAAAACGGGATGCTCGGCATGGGGCCGTACCCAAACGAAGAAGATATCGACGCCGATCTCATTAACGCCGGTAAAGAAACCGTTACCGTATTACCCGGCGGCGTATTCTTCGATTCTGCTGAAAGCTTCGGTATGATCCGCGCTGGAAAGGTAGATTTAACAGTACTCGGTGCTATGGAAGTATCCGATAATGGAGATATCGCCAACTGGAAAATCCCTGGTAAAATGGTAAAAGGCATGGGCGGCGCGATGGATCTTGTAGCGTCTGCTAAAAATATTATCGTGGCTATGATGCACACCAACCCCAAAGGCGAAAGTAAATTACTCCCCGCCTGTACTTTGCCGCTAACAGGTGTACATTGCGTTAAAAAAATTGTGACAGAACTCGCCGTTTTAGATGTTACACCCAATGGGTTTTACCTTTTAGAACGTGCACCAGGTGTAACTGTAGAAGAAATTCAAGCCAAAACCGCCGGTAGGTTAGTGGTGCCAGCAGATGTGCCGGAAATGAAGCTCTAGTGAACAGAAAGGCACGTGAACTGTTTTATCTAAACACTGTGATTAATCGTAGTACCTTGTAGTATGCAATTGTGTTATAATGGTTCATTCCTGGCTGCAGATAAGCCAGTGTTTACAGCGGATAACCGCTCCTTTAGATACGGTGATGGTTGCTTCGAAACAATGCGAGTTTACCAAGGACAAATTATGTTGGCCGACTTACATTTCGAACGCCTCTTTACAAGCCTACGTATCTTGCATTTCAACGTGCCAACACATTTCACGAAAACATACCTTACTAAATTTATATTGGAATTATGTCACCTGAATAACGTTAGCAATTTAGCACGTGTTAGGGTGACTGTATTCCGTGGAGGTGGCGGATTGTATGCACCTGAAGACAATACGCCACATTTCCTCATTCAATGTTGGGAATTACAAAGGCAAGTATTCGAATTAAACATACAAGGCCTCACCTTGGATATATATGCCGATGCGCGCAAATCAGCCGATAAAATCGGGAATGTAAAATCCAATAACTGCCTTCCTTATATCCTCGCTTCGCAATACGCCAAGCAGCATCAATTCAATGAAGTGGTATTACTTAACCAATACGGCAGAGTAGCCGATACCACTATTGCAAACATTTTCGTCGTTAAGCAACAAACCATTTATACACCTCCCCTCAGCGAAGGCTGCGTGTGCGGTGTAATGCGGAAACATTTGCTGAAAGGAGAGTCGCCTTTTAAAATTAAAGAGCAACCCTTATCGATCGACGATTTAGAAAATGCAGATGAAATATTTTTATCCAATGCTATCTTTGGCATTCGCTGGGTAGGAGCATTCCGCGACAGCAGCTATGGAAACGCCACAGCCGCAATATTGCACGATCTTGTGCATGAAGGCATGTTGTAATTGATCAATTTCTTTTTACTATTATTTTGAAGATGAATATTTGGTGGATTCGTCGTGATATTAGGCTGGAAGACAATGCCGCCCTGTATTACGCATTAAAACAAAATATCCCGGTGCAGCCGGTTTTTATTTTCGATACAAACATCCTCAACGATCTGCCCAGTAAAGCCGATAAACGCGTCGTGTTCATTCACCGTGCATTGCACACATTGGATCAACAACTTCGCAAACTCGGTAGCAGTTTATACGTGTACCATGGTACGCCTACAGCCGCATTCGAACATATCACGCAAACATTCGCTGTAAAAGCTGTGCATACTAACCGCGATTATGAACCTTATGCAAGGCAGCGTGATAACGATATTCACCGGTTATTAGCAGAAAAAGGCATTGCTTTTCATACTTATAAAGACCAAGTTATTTTCGAACAAAACGAAGTATTGAAAGACAATAACGAACCTTACACCATCTTCACGCCGTATTCAAAGAAATGGAAGTCGCATGTAACGCCCTTTCATTTAAAAGCATATCCAACCGGGCAATACTTTTTCAACCTGCATCAAACAGCGCCACATAGCTTGCCAACCTTGGCAGATATTGGTTTTGAAGAGATGAACGAAGTAGCGTTTCCTTCGGAAGAAGTGGAAGATGCACTCATTCAACATTATAATGAAACGCGCGATTTTCCTTCGCAAGATGGCACGTCGAGGTTGAGCGTACACTTACGTTTTGGTACAATAAGTATTCGTGCATTGGCCCGCCGGGCAAAGGAATTGAATGAAGTATTCTTGAATGAATTGATCTGGCGCGACTTTTACCACATGATTTTATGGCATTTCCCATATGTAGTAGGACATGCTTTCAAAAAAGAATACGACGCAATTATTTGGCGTAATAATGAACGGGAATACGAAGCATGGAAATCCGGTCAAACCGGCTACCCAATTGTAGATGCGGGTATGCGCGAGTTAAATGAAACCGGCTTCATGCATAACCGGGTACGCATGATTGTAGCCAGCTTTTTAACGAAGCATTTACTGATCGATTGGCGTTGGGGAGAAGCGTATTTTGCTGAGAAGTTGCTCGACTATGACTTAGCAGCTAACAATGGTGGCTGGCAATGGGCCGCAGGTTGTGGATGTGATGCAGCACCCTATTTCCGGGTATTCAATCCCAGCTTGCAAACAGAAAAGTTCGACAAGCAGTTAAAGTATATTCGTAAATGGGTGCCGGAATTGGATGAATTAACATATCCTCGCCCTATCGTTGTACACGAGCAAGCCCGCAAACGTGTGCTGGAGGCATATGCAAAGGCTCTGAAGAAGTAAACTATAAAGCAGCCTGCTTTAAGCGTTCTACCGCTTTCAGCCCTTCTTCACCTAAATTCAAACTAAAATCATTCACATATAAATCAATGTGCTGGCGCATCACAGATTCTTCCATTTCTTGTGCATGCGCTTTCACATACTCGCTTAAGGTTGGATATTGCGCAAAAGCCAATTTCAAACTATCGTGAATCAAACGGTCGATGTCGGCTTTTACCGCTGTAGGCAACGATTTACGTACGAAAATGCCGCCCAATGGGATAGGATGACCGGTTGTTTTCTCCCAGAAATCGCCTAAATCATTCAATTTCACTAAGCCTTTCTGTTGGTAAGTGAAACGGTTTTCGTGGATAATAACACCCGCCGCTACTGTTCCATCTAATACCGCGTTTTCAATCTCTGAAAACAACATCACTTTTTTATTCTTAGCATTCGGGTACGCGATGGAAAACAACAAGTTAGCCGTGGTGTTTTCGCCAGGGATGGCAATAGGCCCTTCGTTGATTTCCGTTTCTGTTAACGTCTTTTTCGCGATCACCAATGGTCCGCATCCCCTGCCTAATGCGCTGCCGCTGTTCAACAATTCATATTTATCTGCTACTTTCAAGCCCATCGCGAAACTAAGTTTCGTAATATCAAGTTTACCTTGCATCGCCCATTGGTTAAGCGTTTCAACGTCTTCTAGCTCAGTAGTAAACTTGTATTGTTCATTGGGCAACCCATGATTCACCAATGCATCGAAGATGAAAGTATCGTTCGGGCAGGGTGAAAATCCTAATGTCAATTGCATAATCTTCTTTTTGTTGCTGCGAACAGCATATATCTAAGGAATCTATAATTGGTCGATAAAGCCGGTAAGGGCTTTATTAAGTGATTGTACGGCCAAGGGAATGTTCCATTTGCTTTTATCGCGGATTTCTACATAATTGGAGATGCTGCGGAGCTGAACGAATGGTACTTGCTCTTGGATACATACATAATGGAATGCGGCACCTTCCATGCTTTCAATGCTTGGTTGGTATGCCTTTTCTAATCTTTCTATGGTAGGAATCGAGCCGGAAACGAGGTTTACGGTAACGCCTTTTACGCCCGGGAAGTTGAAGTAGGGGAGTTGATGGGGATTGATGAGTTGGTTACCGGTGAAAGGGGCTTCATTTTCCTTCAGCAACCCAATTTCAAACATATCTTTCACCACTAAATTATCCTCTACCCCTAAATCGCCCAGTGTTTCGCTGGTGATCTGTACCACGTCGCCCAGTTGGAGATTTCGATCAAAACTACCCGCTATGCCGGCCTGTATAACCAATTGCGGCTGATACATAATGATTTCTTTCCCTACGTTGTACGCGGTGGCCATCATGCCCACGCCGCCGATAACTACCTTTACGGTGTGGTGCTTGATGGAGTATTCATGGCCGGTAATAAGATCGGCCACAGTAGCGAGGTGCTCCACTAAGGGTTTAATTTCCAGTAGTGTAGCGGCAGTAATAATGACTTTCATCGGCTGTAAAATTACGACTAATTGCTTTTCATGTGTTGTAACATTTGATGAAAAGGTTGTGTTTTTTTGTAAAACAACTATCATGATTAAGTTCAGGCCTCGTGTTAAGTTTATATGGCGTATTTTTGCGAAAATTTTGAGTAAACAATGATTTATTTAACACGCGTGGAGCATTTTAATGCGGCCCACAAGTTGAGTAACCCGGGTTGGAGCAAAGAGGAAAACAAAGAAGTATTCGGGAAATGTGCGAATGAAAATTGGCACGGGCATAACTACGAATTACACGTAACCGTTAAAGGTGAACCTCATCCAGAAACGGGTTTTGTGTTTAATGCAAAAACTTTAGGGACTTTAATTCACGATGTCATCATAGAACAAGTTGATCACCGCAACTTGAATGTCGACGTACCATTTATGGCTGGCAAATTCACGTCGGCCGAGAACTTCGCGATCGCGATTTGGGAGCAATTAGAGCAGCATTTACCGGAAGGCGCGGCTTTACATTGCATTAAATTGTACGAAACACCTAAGATTTACGTAGAATATTACGGCGGAAAATAAATCCCGCTCGAGCCAAACTGCGTAAATACTAGCCCGGTTTTTAAGATTGTTGATATAAAATAATTGTAATGGCATATAACAAAATAGAATCATACGACGAGCATGTTACCGCCAGTTTGATGCAACATTACCGTGAGAGCATTGCATTATTGGGAGAAGACCCAGACCGTGAAGGTTTGGTTAAAACCCCGGAAAGAATGGCGAAAGCCATGCAAGTGCTCACGCAAGGTTACCAGCAAGATGCAAGAGCAATCTTGAATTCTGCGAAATTTACCGAAGCATATAGCGAAATGGTGATTGTGAAAGACATCGAATTGTATTCTATGTGTGAACATCACATGTTGCCATTCTTTGGGAAAGCTCATGTAGCTTATATCCCGAACGGCTATATCACCGGCCTCAGCAAAATTGCCCGCGTAGTCGACGTTTACTCGCGTCGTTTACAAGTGCAAGAGCGCCTTACACACCAAATCTTGGATGCCATTCAAGACACCTTGCAACCACTTGGCGTAGCCGTAGTAATTGAGGCGCAACACCTTTGTATGATGATGCGTGGTGTACAAAAACAAAATTCACTGACCACCACCTCCGCATTCTCTGGCCAATTTGGTGACGGGAAAACGAGGGCCGAGTTCATGAAATTAATAACATCGCGCTTGGGTTAACCGAGTTGTTATGTGAAAATGGTTTAATTGGGTTGTTTTCAAACACTTAATTAAACCATTTTTCGTTTATATGAATGGCAGGGCCTACCTTTGGTGGATTATTTAATACTGCTATATTTGCACTCTAGTTGAAAACCTGCCTTACTAAAAGAGTAGGCACAACGAAGGGTAACATCTAATAAAAACAAGCTATGAAGCACGCTTACGTATTTCCTGGGCAAGGTTCCCAGTTCCCAGGTATGGGTAAACACCTTTACGACACGAACGAAACAGCTAAGGCTTTATTCGAAAAAGCAAACGAAATATTAGGATTCCGTATTTCTGATATCATGTTCAATGGTACAGAAGAAGACTTGAAACAAACCAAAGTAACCCAGCCGGCAGTGTTCTTACACTCTGTCATCGCTTACCTCGCTTTGCCGAATGCTAAGCCAGATATGGTAGCTGGTCACTCCCTGGGTGAATTTTCTGCTTTGGTAGCTAATAAAACTCTTCAATTCGAAGACGCGTTGAAATTGGTGGCTATCCGCGCGAACGCTATGCAAAAAGCTTGCGAACAAAATCCTTCTACTATGGCGGCTATCCTTGGTTTGGCTGATGAGAAAGTAGAAGAAATTTGTGCCGGTATTACCGGCGAAATCGTAGTGGCTGCTAACTACAACTGCCCCGGTCAATTGGTAATTTCTGGTTCTAATGCAGGTATCGATATCGCTTGTGAACAAATGAAAGCTGCCGGTGCTAAACGTGCCCTCAAATTGCCTGTAGGCGGTGCTTTCCACAGTCCTTTAATGGAACCTGCTAAAGCCGAATTACAAGCGGCGATCGAATCCACTACTTTCAGTACTCCTATTTGCCCAGTTTACCAAAACGTAGTGGCAAAAGCAGTAACTGAACCAACTGAAATTCGTGCTAACTTAATCGCGCAATTAACCGGTGCTGTTCGTTGGACACAATCTGTACAAGCAATGGTTGCTGATGGCGCTACTCACTTCACTGAAGTTGGCCCAGGTAAAGTATTACAAGGTTTGGTAAACAAAATTGAAAAAACAGCGGTAACAGATGGTTTCAGCGGCACAGAAACGCTTGCTTAATACATCTTTCCCAAAGCTCTTAAATACACAACAGCGCCTCGCAACTTGCGGGGCGTTCTTGTTTGTAGTATTTTGCTCTTGAAAGGAAGTAAGTAACATTTTTCCATAATTCGCGTTTTAATAAAAACCCTTACCATGCAGTTGAAAACAACCCGCATCTTCATCGCTGCTATCGTAGTGTTAGTAGTTTGTGCTTGTAAAAAGAAGCTCGAACCCGTAAACACGTACGACTACGTATACATTGAATCCACGCTGAAACGCGACACGATCGTATTCCAAGATCCAACACCTTTCACTAGAACAAGAGCAGAAAAACCATTTTTACTATACACCGGCCCCGGTTCCGGCACTATAGGTATCCCCCGCGCCTACATGTACACCCTCGACACCACCGAAATTACCACCCGTATGCTCGGCGGCGGCGAACTCGACACCCTCATCTACCCATTCCTCATAGATTCCGCTCAAACCATCTTCAAAATCGGCAACTTCTACGATCGCCCCGACCTCGCCTCGCAAGACACCCTCACCTTCCAAAAATTAATCAAAACAAATTTATAACGAAGAGGCTCCCCCAAGCCTCTTTTTATTACCCTAAGCAAAAAACACCCCCTAATGGTTAATTTGCGAAATTGCCGCCATCGTTACCCAATACCCCAAAAGCTGTTTACAATATATCTCCCATATACGCCTAATATTAGCCCAATATTGTACCAATATTCCCCCAAAGTTTCAGATATATACCACATATATTCAACATACATCAAAAATATATTTCGGCCCTTTAAGAGCCATATGTAGCTTATATCGCCCATTGGATTGTCAAAAACATTTAAAGGCAAATTATAGGCTTTAAAAAAGATAGTAGTTGTAATTTCAAAGGCTCCCCATATTCTTTTCCGCAGTCCCCAATTACTTTCCGCAGTGAATAATTAAAGGGTAAAATTGAAGATGTATTGATAAACAAGCATCTAAGAAATTTACCCCATTTTTTGCCCATCCCTACAACCCAGTATTGACGGGCATTTACCATTTTTTCACCGACTCTACTCCGACTTTTTCGCCTCAAACCCAGTACTGGCAAAGGTCGGTCCGACAGTTTCCAAGCCTTTTGTCGACAAAAACCTTGTTAAACCCCCTATTTTACCGACATCAAGTAAGCTTTTACCTAGCTTTTAGTCGACAGTTTCCAAGCTTTCACCAACCCCAATCTAAACCCCCTTCCTCCAAATCCCCAAACTCACTCAAAAAAACAACATAATCAACATCAACACACCAACGCCCGGCAGCACAGTACCCCAACCGCCTCATCACAGCTCCGATAAAACGCGCCCGCCGTTTTCACGGCGCGTTTTTCGCCTTTCTTTGGTTACTTTCTTTGGCGAGCAAAGAAAGTAACACACTAGGATGTAATTGAAATTAGAATGGCCGATGCCCCATCAAAAAACTCTTGAACCTCCCCCCGGGAAATCAAAAAAGCCTTCCCAAATAATGAGAAGGCTTAAAAAAACCAATGAAATAGTATTAAAACGTAATCGCGCAATTAACCCATTCAGGATCAAAATTCGCATGATACTTTTTGTAAAAATTAAGCGCCGGTTCATTCCATTCTAACGCTTGCCATGAAATACCGTGGTAGTTCTTTTCTTTCGCTTCAACAATAAGGCGATCGAACAACAATTTACCAACACCTTTACCACGGAAGCTTTCAGTAACAATAATATCTTCCAAGTACATGCGGCAACCTTTCCAAGTAGAAAAGCGCGTGTAATAAAGGGCAAAGCCAATAATATTGTTTTCATGAACGGCTACAAAGCCCCACCATACTGGGTTATCGCCAAATCCCGATTCGGTAAAATGTGCCAATGTAACGGTTACTTCGTTGGGTGCTTTTTCGTAATCAGCCAATTCTTGTACTAATTCCAATATACGCGGGCAATCTTCTGCGGTAGCCCGGCGTACGGTTATATCTAGTTGCATTATTGTAAAGCCTGTTTGAGATCGTTGATAATATCTGTAATGGATTCAATACCTACACTCATTCGGATCAAGCCATCGGTGATGCCGTATTGTTCGCGGGTAGCTTTCGGTACGCCATAGTGTGTCATCGAGGCGGGATGCGATACCAATGTATCACAGGTGCCTAAGGAAACGGCGCGGGTACATAATTGCAAGCGATTGATGAATTTCGTACCGGCTTCTAAACCGCCTTTCAATTCGAAGCTCATCATCGCACCACCGTGTTTCATTTGCTTTGAAGCAATGGCGAAATCGGGATGAGAGGAGAGGCCCAGGTAATTCACCCTTTCAATGGCAGGATGCGCCTCTAAGAAGTTCGCTACTTCCATGGCATTATGACAATGACGTTCCATACGCAACTCCAACGTTTTTATGCCTTGGGTTAATAAATACGCGTCGAACGGGTTGCTATTACCACCAAGTAAACGGTGCGTTTTTGTCATGAAACCATTCATCAATTCCAAATTCTTACCAATAATAATACCGCCAATTGCTGTACCATGACCGTTTAAGAATTTCGTTGTAGAATGGAATACATAATCCACACCAAAGGCAAATGGTTGTTGCAAGTAAGGTGTAGCAAACGTATTGTCTACCGCTGTAACAAGATTATATTTCTTAGCAATGAATGTTAATTCTTCCAAGTCAACACACTGCAACGTAGGATTGGCAGGCGTTTCCAAGTACATCATTTTCACATGCGGGTTCGCTTTTAGCGTTTCTTCTGTTGCATGTAAATCGTGCATATCTACGATAATGCTGTTGATCCCCAAATTCGGCAATATCTTCTGGAACATTTCTTCCGTTCCGCCATACAGCGAGAAGTGGGTTAAAATTGCATCCCCAGCTTTCAAATTCCCCAAGAAAAGCGTTGTTAAGGCCGCCATGCCGGAAGCGTGTAAAATACCCTTTAATACTAGGTCTTTCCCGTTTTCATCTTGTAAACCAAATGCTTCCAAAGCCGCAATCTTTCGCTCTGCCTCCGTGAAATTCGGGTTGCCCCAACGTGTATAAATATAACCTTCTTCTTTTCCCTCGAAACGATGCATTCCTTGCTCCGCCGTATCGTACGTAAAAGTCGACGATGCATATATCGGCGTAATATGCGCATACATGGGGTCTTGCACATGTCCTTCATGTACACAAGCCGAACTAAACCCGCTGATTACTTTATTACTCATGCTAGTGATTTGAAAATGTTTGAAAAGTCTACTTACCCTATGTAAAATACACGCTACAGTTTTTACATTTGTACCCGATTGTACTTAATTTCAAATTTACAACTTACATGAACGATTTCCTACTTCGTTTAGCCAATTACAATGCTTGGGCAAATGGCCGCTTGATCAATATTTTGAACGGGTTGCCTGTAGATAAATTGAACCAAGAGATAGTATCAAGTTTTCCAACATTGCGTAAAACGGTTATCCACATGTGGAATGCCGAGCGTATTTGGTATCAAAGGATACACTTAATGGAACAAATTCCGCCGCCAACATTTGATATGGAAGATACGATGGAGGAGATCAACCAGCAGTGGGCTTCCCAATCGAAAGCGTATATTCAATTCATTGAAAAGGCAACACCACAGAAGCTTTCACATGTATATGGATATTATAATTTTCAGAAACAATACTTCAAATTACCGGTAGAAGTAACGTTAGCACACGTATTTAATCACAACACTTTTCACCGTGGCCAGTTGATCACCATGTTACGTCAAGTAGGTGTAACGAAGTTACCCTCAACGGATATGACAACCTTCGCACTCAACATTAAATAACCCAAGAGGCCTAGCAAGTATGGAAACTATATTTTATCTTGCGATTCCTCAAAATAAAAGATTTATGAGCATGCATTCCTTCTATGAGAACGCCCCGAAACACTTGGTAGCAGTAGACTGCATCATTTTTGGCTTTGAAGATGGCAAATTAAAGTTGCTGATCATAAAGCGGAAAGTTGATCCTATGGCGGGCGCGTGGAGTTTAGTAGGAGGATTTGTACAAGATGAAGAAAGTACAGACGAAGCAGCAGCACGGGTTTTAAAACAAACCACGGGCATGGAAAATATCTATATGGACCAGCTGCATACCTACGGCGAAGTAAACCGCGACACAGGCTCGCGCGTAATTGCTGTTACTTATTACGCGTTAATTCGCATCAAAGAACACGACCGCCTTCTAGCCAACGAACATGGCGCACACTGGTTATCACTACACCAAATTCCGGAATTAATATTCGACCACAACTTAATGCTACAAGAGGCCATGAAGCGCTTACGCGAGAAAGTACGCTTCCACCCAGTAGGGTTCGAGTTGTTACCAGAGAAGTTTACCTTGCCCCAGTTGCGTAATTTGTATGAAGAAATTTACCAACGCGAGCTGGATAAACGCAACTTCCGTAAGAAGATCCTTGCCATGAACATCTTAGAGAAACTGGAAGAAAAAGATAAAACCAGCTCTAAGAAAGGTGCCCACCTTTATAGGTTCGATAAACAGAAATATGAATTATTAATGGAAACAGGCTTCGGCTTTACGATGTAGTATACACGCGTATAGTTTACCTGTTATGTAATACCTTCCAAATCTACACCCAGCTTAGCGAGTGCTTGCTCGCCGAGCGGGGTGAGTTTGTAATGCTTTTCTGTTGACTCGTCGCGTACAATCCAACCCTGCTGCTCGAAATGCTCAAAAATACGCATGCCTAATTTTCCGCCGATATGCGAGTAGCATAGCTTAACGGGGATCGTGTGCTTAGTATCTACTGTTTTCTTTGCCATCATCATCTATTTAACAGCCGTTAACGCGTACACGTACGGTACTTTACTACCGTGGGAATTGAAACGGAATTGATGAGGGGCGAATTCCGTCATACCCGGGAAGCAGTTATACGGCGAATAATCGTATTCCAAGAAGGATGTAAGCTGTAACCCTTGCTGCATCAATGCTGTAAGTACTTCACTTAGGGGGTGGTTCCAAGATATTGTTTTCGCTTGGAGTGGCGCATCCCGGTCGGTATACGTACCACTTACATTCTCTACAATTTCTTCTACGTTAAAGTAGTGGTAGTGTATCTTCTCAAACGTATCATCTAAGGTCCATATGAAAGGATGGAACTCGGCAAACACGAAT
Source organism: Chitinophaga skermanii (assembly GCF_003259335.1). Taxonomy (GTDB): domain Bacteria; phylum Bacteroidota; class Bacteroidia; order Chitinophagales; family Chitinophagaceae; genus Chitinophaga; species Chitinophaga skermanii. The sequence goes on along the minus strand of NZ_QLLL01000012.1, from coordinate 51,052 downwards.
TGGCCGCCGGGTTTTAAGAAATGTTGCACCACGCCGGCCCATTTATCCAGGTCGGGTAGCCAGCCAATGGTGCCGTAGCTGGTAAATACAATATCGAACTGTTCGTTCAGATGTGCCGGAAGGGTATAAATATCACAGCAAATAAACTGGGCGTTGAGGCCGAGCTGGGTATTTACTTCGCGGGCTTTTTCGATGGCTTTCTCCGAGAAATCGACCCCTGTAGCTTGGGCGCCTAACCGTTGTAACGATAGCGTATCTTGCCCAAAATGGCATTGGAGGTGCAGTATTTTTTTACCTTTTACATCGCCAAGAAGGGCTAGTTCGATGGGTTGTAAAGACGTTTGACCGGCTAGGAAAGCGGGCATATTGTAGAAATCGGATTGAAAATGAACCGCTACCTTATCATTCCATGCTTGTTTATTGAGATCGAGGAAGTTACCATTGTTGGGCTGTTTCATATATTGAAATTACAAAAATTAAAGAATTGGAGAGCTGTACTAAACAATTTGAAAAAGTCGATTGTATTTATATTTTAAAAAATGTATTTATTAATTTTAGTTATTGAAATGAGTCGCTTGACTTTATTTTGCTAACCAATTAAGGTAGTGAAAAGCGTAAGATTTTTTTTGTAAAAAGCATCGACCATAGAGCCTTCTAAACAGAATGTAGCCATTTTAAACACAGAAATTCCGGCCTCAAACGATCGCTTTATCCTTTATGGGAAGGAGCTGTAGAAAATTAATAGTTAGTACACGATGGAGTATTGCACGCTGCTTACCTGTGTGAGAGGAAACTTATATATCAACATAAAAGATGTTGCCAATTACCTGGATGTATATCTTTTTCGTATTTGATGATAAAATACCATACATATGAAAACCCTATGGAATGCCCGAGCTAGTAATGATTTCCGAAGCTTCACAGGTTCCGCGTTGTTCTCACTTTTAAAGTGGAAACAAGGGATGTATAAGAGTACGCAGTTTACCTATGGATGAGCTTTACTTCACCGAATTTCCTATGCAAAAATGTTAACTGTGGTTGTGCATAACAACCTGGGGGAATGTATTTGTATACCGGAACCGTTGGAAGTGGGCCTAACTATTAAATACACACAAGACCATGCAAAAGAAATTTTGTTGCACCCGGCTAGGCATACGGCACGAAGTATCGCGAGAAATTGGAATGAACTTCAGGGTTGTAAAGTATGATGCTGAAGTACGTTTTGACAAAACCAATTTATTCCGATTTTTTGTGACGCCTGGTTATATGACAGAGGAAAGAAATGTGAAGCATTTGAACATCAAATTTTGCCCCTTTTGCGGCACAAATCTTTACGAGTTTTATAAGGCAGATGAGTTTATCAACGAAGACCCTGGGTATTTTTGATGGAGAGGTTGATGGTTAGCAGGCAAGCAGCTATTAACTTTAAACGACACAGTAAAATGAACAAGCCGCTAACACGTTATGTGCTAGCGGCTTGTTTATGAATGAGATAGAGAAACTTATTTTTCGATTTTATCGCCATCGTATGCCCACTTGATGTACGAAGCACCCCAAGTGAAGCCCCCGCCAAATGCAGCTAAAACGATGTTGTCGCCTTTTTTCAATTTGCTTTCCCACTCCCACAAGCACAATGGAATTGTACCGGCTGTAGTATTACCGAAACGATCAATGTTAATCATCACTTTCTCATCTGGTAAACCCATCGCATGGGAAGTAGCTGCAATAATGCGCAAGTTGGCTTGGTGTGGTGTTAACCAAGCAATGTTTTCGCTGGTAAGGTTATTACGACGCATAATTTCTTCTGCAGCAGAAGCCATGTTTGCAACAGCGTATTTGAATACCATTTTACCTTCTTGATACACGAAGTGTTCACGGTTAGCAACTGTTTCCGCTGAAGCCGGCTTCGCTGAACCACCTGCTTTCATATGCAAGTATTCACGGCCATGACCATCACTCTTTAACTCGCTGTCGATCAAACCATAACCATCTTCATTTGGTTCCAATAATACACCACCTGCGCCATCACCAAAAATGATACATGTTGCACGATCTGTGTAATCGATGATAGAACTCATTTTGTCGGCTCCAATCACCATCACTCTTTTGTAACGACCGCTTTCGATGAAGCGAGCACCTGTGTCCAATGCGTATAAAAAGCCGGAACAAGCAGCGCTAATGTCGAAACCAAAAGCGTTTTTAGCACCTATTTTATCACAAACAACGTTCGCCGTAGCTGGGAAAACCATGTCGGGCGTGACAGTTGCCACAATTAATAAGTCGATATCCATTGGCGTGATACCCTTCTTCTTACATATTTCTAATGCCACCGGTACACAAAGTTCTGATGTACCTTTGCCTTCGCCTTTTAGTATTCTTCTTTCTTTAATGCCCGTCCTGGTTGTAATCCATTCATCTGTAGTATCAACCATTTTGGTTAATTCCTCGTTGGTTAATACGTAGTCGGGAACATAGCCACCCACCGCTGTAATGGCGGCCGTAATTTTACTCATATAGCTAAGATGTTATATTAAAATGGGCGTAAAAATACGATTTAACCCAATATTTCCTAAAATGATTCTGGGAACCATTTTGTTAATAAAGATATGAACTTACTTGAATCATTCCTGGTAGGCACTTCGGCAATCGGACTTTTTATGTAAGTTTGTTTCTTTATTGATGTTTTCAACCTATATATGATAGCTTACCTTAACGGGAAACTTACCTATAAAACGCCAGCCCTTGTGCATGTTGATATCCAAGGCTTAGGCTATGAAGTACAAATAAGTTTAAACACGTATTCCCAAATTCAACATTTGGAATCGTGCAAATTATTAACATATTTGCATATTAAAGAAGATGCGCACACGCTCTACGGTTTTTTTGATGATGCGGAAAAGCAGATGTTCTTACACCTCATCAGCGTATCCGGCATCGGGGCCAGCACTGCTCGCATGATGTTATCCTCACTACAACCGGCAGATATTCAAAGAGCTATCCTCATGGAAAATGAGAAAATGCTCGAAGGTGTTAAAGGTATCGGCGCCAAAACAGCCAAACGCATCATCCTCGAATTAAAGGATAAAATGAAACGTGTAAATGTAGATACCGTTAATTTATCTTTCACCCCAAACAATACAATACAAGATGACGCGTTAAATGCACTAATCACGCTTGGAATTGCCCGTAATATGGCAGAACAAGCCATCCAGAAAGTATTGAAGGCAGACCCGTCGACGACTGATTTAGAGGCGCTTATCAAGAAATCCCTGAAAAGTTTATAATACTTAACACTGACCTCTATAAAATCTAATTTCGCTTGGCAAAGATTAACTATGGTGCTATTGCTATAGTAGGCGTTGTATCTTTTGTTATTGTTGACACGGCAGCCAGGAACAGAACGTCAAATTCCTATCGATCCTATGGAAGCAGTTTTGAAGCAATTGAGAAACTCGTAACAACTGATACTACACCTAAAGCTCCCGATACCCTGAAGTTTCCTATCCGCGACCGGAGAGGAACAGGGGTGACTGATCCCGTGAAAAACACCATTGATCTTAAAGATCCATCGAATATTACGAAAACCGTCGAGTACGACCCGGTTACAAAACAGTATACCGTGAAGGAAATGATTGGTAGTCAATATTATCGACAACCCACGGTGATGTCATTCGGCGAGTTCTACAAAATGCAGTCAGCCCAAAGTGAAGAGGCGTACTGGCAAAAAAGAGCCAGCACGATCTCTAACCTCAACCAAAAAAGTGCAGCCCCCGTCCTCAACAGCGGCGGAAAGGCCTTCGATCGCATATTCGGAGGTACTAAGGTTGATCTACGCCCACAAGGTAGCTTAGGACTCACTTTCGGTTACCAAGGTCAGAATATCAAAAACCCCGTACTCGTAGAACGCGCCCGTAAAAACGGTGGGTTCGACTTCGATATGGATATCAACATGAACCTTGTTGGTAGAATCGGGGATAAACTTAAACTAACCACTAACTATAATACCCAGTCGACCTTCGACTTCGAGAACCAAATTAAGCTCGAATACACAGGGTACGACGATGAAATTATTAAGAAAATAGAAGCGGGTAACGTAAGTTTCCCTTTACGCACTTCCTTAATTTCCGGTGTGCAATCGCTTTTTGGTGTGAAAACGCAACTACAATTCGGCCGACTAACCGTTACCAGCGTTCTCTCTAACCAAAAATCCCAAAAGCAAAATCTCCAACTGCGTGGCGGAGCGCAAACCTCCGACTTTGCCATCACGGCCGACCAGTACGAAGATAACCGTCACTTCCTCTTAGCGCAATTCTTCCGAGATACCTTCAATTACTCCATGAGTAATTTGCCCGTCATACGTTCCCTCGCGAACGTCACGCGGATCGAGGTATGGGTCACGAATAAAACAGGGGCCACCACCGAAACCCGCGATATCGTTGGTTTGATGGATATGGCCGAGTACAAACCTTATAATACCGGGATCAATGTACTCACAAATTCGAAGGTGCCCGACCGGGGAACGAATGATCTCTATAGTAAATTAACCGCCGACCCTGCTTCGCGCTATACGGGTACGGTGGTTAGTCGTTTATTGGCCATGGGCTTACAACCGGTGCAAGACTTCGAAAAAACCTTTGCCCGTAAGCTCGATTCTACCCAGTTTACCATCAACCGCCAACTCGGTTTCATCTCCTTGAACCAGCAATTACAGCCAGACGAGGTGTTGGCTGTGGCGTACGAATACACATACAATGGCCGTGTTTACCGCGTGGGTGAGTTCTCGCAAGATGTTCCACCAGATCAGAACAACTCGGCAAACCAGCGTATTTTATTCTTGAAATTGTTGAAAGCCACCTCTGCAAGACCTACTTTGCCGATTTGGGATTTGATGATGAAGAACATCTATGCAACAGGTGCTTACCAACTGAACCGCCAAGATTTCAAGCTGGATGTGTTGTACAAGGATCCCGGCAGCGAAGATCGCCAGCCAAGTGATAAAAGGTACATCCCCGATGCAAGAGGCTCTTACGAAGGCATGCCGATCATCTCCATCCTCAACCTCGATAGGCTTAATAACCAAAACGATCCGCAACCCGATGGTATATTCGATTATGTAGAAGGCTACACGATCAATAGCCAGAACGGGCGTATTATGTTCCCCATGCTAGAACCATTTGCCCAAGGTGTGCAAAAGGCTTTCGGGGGAAATGCGGCTTTGGAAAAGAAATACATGTACCGCGAATTGTACGACTCCATCAAGGTGGTAGCCCAACAATTCCCGCAATTGAACCGCTATGTAATGCGCGGTTCTTATAAATCTTCCAACTCTTCCGAGATCATGCTGGGAGGTTATAACATTCCGCCAGGCTCGGTAACCGTTACCGCGGGTGGCCAGCTCCTCCGCGAGAACTACGATTACGTGATCGATTATAACATGGGTAGGTTGAAAATCATTAACTCCGGTATTTTGAGTAGCGGGGTGCCCATTAACGTGCAGTTCGAAAACAACGCCAATTTCGGGATGCAAGTCCGAAATTACCTAGGTACCCGGTTCGATTATTTTGTGAATGATAAGTTAAGCATCGGTTCCACGATCGTGAGGATGAGCGAACGCCCGTACTACCAAAAAGTAAACTACGGCGACGATCCTATTAAGAATACCGTGGTGGGTTTAGATGTGAACTATAACTCCGATTGGAAAGGCTTAACACGCTTCCTCGATAAATTACCGAACTATAAAACTGAAACCCCGTCCATTATCAATTTCACGGGTGAGGTAGCTCGCCTATTCCCCGGCCACTCCAAGTTGGTAAATGCCGCGGGTAGCAAGCAAGGTCAAGTGTATATCGACGATTTCGAAGGCGCTCGTAATGGTTACGATTTGAAGTTCCCATCTACAAGCTGGTCGTTAGCTTCTACACCGAAAGACGCTGCCGACGAAGCCGGTAATATCCTCTTCCCGGAAGCCGACGCTACAAACGATCTTTCTTATGGTAAAAACAGGGCCTTGTTAGCTTGGTACATCATTGAACCAACGTTGCAAATCCCTAAATCGCCTAGCTTACCACCGAACATCACGGCCGATGAACAGTCGGATCCACGCGTACGCTTGGTGTATCAAAAAGATGTATTCCCGAATAGAAGCACCGACTTTGGTCAAAGCCAGCTAAGCACACTCGATTTAGCCTTCTATCCAACAGAAAGAGGTCCTTATAACTTCGATGCTTCCGATAGCGTAACTGCCAATGGCCGTTTACGTTTCCCTACAAAGCGTTGGGGTGGTATCATGAGGGCGATTGATAATAGTGATTTCGAAACCGCCAACATCGAGTTTATCGAGTTCTGGGTGCAAGATCCATTTATCATGAACCGTAACTCTAAAGGGGGCGACCTCTACTTTAACTTGGGTAACGTTTCAGAAGACGTGTTGAAGGATTCTCGTAAATTCTTCGAAAACGGTTTACCCGATCCGAATAAAGACCCGAATAAAATCGATACTTCTAACTGGGGTAGGATTCCGAAATTCCAACAGCAAATCACCCAAGCATTCGATAACGATCCTGCTATTCGTAAATACCAGGACGTGGGCTTCGATGGTTTGAACTCGCAAGACGAGGTGTCGTACCGTAGCAATTATATTAACCAATTGGTATCGCGCTTCGGCGCAGGTTCGCCAATTGTACGCGAAGCCATGAAAGATCCTTCTAATGATGATTACCATTTCTACCGTGGCGCCGATTACGATGCCGAGAAGAAAAGCATCTTGGAAAGGTATAAGCGTATTAATGGACCTGAAGGAAACTCGCCGGTGTCCGACAACAACTCGCAATTCTCTTCAGCAGCCACAAACTACCCAGAATCGGAAGATTTGAACCGCGATAACACGATGAACGAATCGGAAGAATACTTCCAATACCGCGTGAAATTGACCCCAGACATGCAAGTGGGTCAAAACTATATCGTAGATAAAATCGTTACGAAAGTAAAATTGCCGAACAACTCCGAAGGCACCGAAACTTGGTACCAGTTCAAAGTGCCGATCAGCAATTACGATAAAAAAGTAGGTAATATCCCCGATTTCAAATCGATCCGTTTCATGCGTATGTTCCTTACAAACTTCGAAGATTCTGTAGTATTACGTTTCGCGAAGTTGGAACTTGTACGGAACCAATGGCGCCGTTATTTATACGAATTGAAACCAGGCGATCCCATGCCGGTAGATCAAAGCACACTGTTCAACGTTTCTGCCGTGAACATCGAGGAAAATGCTAAACGTACACCTATTCCTTACGTAGTGCCGCCGGGTATTATTCGTCAAAATACATTGAGTGCTAACAATACGAACATCTTGTTGAACGAACAAGCATTGTCGATGCAGGTGTGTAATTTGCAAGACGGTGAATCACGTGCTTTGTACAAAGGCACCAACTTGGATTTACGCCAGTTTAGCAAATTGGAAATGTTCATCCACGCAGAAGCGATGAACGACCAAAACTCTTTGCGCGATGGACAATTACATGCCATCATCCGCTTAGGTAGCGACTTTACAGATAACTACTACGAATACGAAATTCCATTGACAGTTACACCTTGGAACACAAGCGACGCGATGACCATCTGGCCATCTGTGAACGACTTGAACGTGGCCTTAGATAAATTCAGTCAATTGAAACAAAAACGTAACCAAGCCGGTCAATCTCCACTCATTCCTTATAGTGAACGCGATGGCGCCAACTTCCTCACCATCGTAGGTAATCCTAGTTTGGGCGAATTACGCAACGTAATGATTGGTGTAATTAACCCGAAAGACGATGGTATGCCGAAGTGCGCGGAAATCTGGTTCAACGAAATGCGTTTAACAGGGTTAGATGAAAAAGGCGGTTGGGCGGCGTTAGCGCGGATGGATTTACAATTGGCAGATTTGGGTACCTTAACTGTAAGTGGCAATATGCACACGGCAGGATTTGGTAACATCGATCAAAGAGTAAATGAACGATTCCGCGATAACTACTTACAATACGACGTAGCTACCAACCTCGATTTAGGTAAACTATTACCCAAGCGAACAGGCTTAACGATCCCGGTATATGCAGGTTATTCACAAACCACGAGTACGCCGGAATACGATCCGTACGATTTAGATATTAAACTGAAAGATAAACTCCACCTAGCCCGCACAAAAGCGGAACGTGATTCTATCAAACGCCAAGCGGAAGACTTTACCTCTATTACGAGCTTGAACTTCACGAATGTGCGTAAGCTGAGCATGGATAAAACGAAAGTGCATTTGTGGGATATTGAAAACTTCGACGTAAGTTATTCCTTCTCGCAAATTAACCGTCATAACCCGCTTATCGAGAACGACGTGTTAACGAAGCATCGTGGTGGCTTGGGGTATACTTACGCAGCACCTAGCAAATTCTTAACACCATTCAAGAAAATGGTGAAGAGCAAATCGCCGTGGCTGGGGCTCATTAGGGATGTGAACTTTAACTACGTACCGTCGTTACTAAGCTTTAGGGCCGATGTAACAAGGCAATTCGGTGCTACGCAGATTAGAAACATCGGCGGTGGCCCGTATAAAATGCCGGAAACGTATAACAAGTACTTCACCTTCGATCGTTATTACGGTTTGAAATGGCAGCTTACACAAAGCATTAATGTTGAGTTTAACGCTGTGAACAATGCACGTATTGATGAACCAGACGGTAGAATCACCGGCGAAAAACGTGATACCGTAAGAAGAAACTTCTTCAAAGGGGGTAGAACAACGAACTACTTCCATAGCGCTACCTTAACATATACATTGCCTACATCGAAATTACCTTTGGTTGACTGGACCAACATCAACCTTAGTTACGGTACCGATTACCGTTGGATTGGGGCATCCCGTTTAGCATTGTACCTAGGTAACGCCATCGAAAACACCCAACAAAAAACCTTAACCAGTGAATTGAAATTCACGGAGCTCTATAACAAATCCAAATTCCTCCGGAAAGTACTGGGCACCTCGAACTATACCACGTCGCAAGTACCGCCAGGTATGAATAGCAACGATTTCGGGAAAAGCACGAACGTAAAAGTAGAATCTAATAATGGCGATGTGCCGAAAATTTGGAAGATTGTATTAACGCCGTTATTATCACTGAAACGCGTAACCGTTAACTATAGCGAAAACAGTGGTACACGCTTGCCGGGTTATATCGACAGTGCCAAAGTATTAGGGCAGAACTGGGCTTCTATGGCGCCGGGCTTCAACTTCTTATTCGGTTATCAACCCGATAAAAGATGGTTGGATAAGTTCGCACAAAAGGGCTTAATAACACCAGATACTACCTTCAACCTTCAATTCCAACAACAGTTCACACAACGCTTAGAAATACAGGCGAACTTCGAATTGTTGCGCGACTTTAAAGTGGATTTGAACTTGGTGAAATCGTTCACTAAATCGCATGGCGAATTGTATAAAAACTCCGGCGATAGCGGCTTCACACATTTGAACCCGTACGATGCAGGTGGTTTTGAAGTAACATTTATTGCCATTAAAACGGTATTTGATAAAATCGATGCCGAGCAAGGTATGTCGAAAACATTCAAAAACTTCGAGGCATACAGGCAAGTAATTTCTGATCGTTTGGCGCGCGAGAACCCGTATAACAGCGATCCGGGCGTGCCAACACAAAACCCGAAAGATCCGACTTACAAATATGGTTATAGCAGGTACGCACAAGATGTACTAATACCGGCCTTCCTCGCCGCTTATACAGGTAAAGACCCTGAAAAAATTGGCTTGTTGAAGAACAACAATAGTAGCATCCGTAGCAACCCGTTTGCGAATATTTGGCCAAGGCCGAACTGGCGCGTAACCTACACCGGTTTATCACGCTTGGCCCCGTTCCGCAACTTCTTAACCAACTTCACCATATCGCACGGTTATATTGGTAACTTAATGATGAGTTCTTACAACACGAACCTCGCATTTGAAGATCCAAGATTAGCCGGTTATCCAGCGTTCGTGGATACTGTTTCTGGTAACTATGTACCTTATTTCATGGTACCGAACTTAACCATGGGCGAACGCTTCGAACCATTATTGGGCATTAACCTTACATTCACGAATACCTTGGATGTGAAGTTAGAATACAAGAAGAGCCGCACCTTAAGCCTTAGCTTAATCGATTATCAATTAAGTGAAATAAGGTCGAGCGAAATTGCGGTAGGAGCAGGGTATAGGCTTCGCGGGTTTAAATTGCCATTCTCAATCGGTAAAGATGGCGGCAAGAAGATGATGAACGACCTAAACATTCGTTTGGATATGAGTTTCCGCGACGATAAAACCGTCAACAATAAACTCGATGCCGACATCGTAATCCCCACCAGCGGACAGAAAGTAATCGGCATTATGCCAACCATCGACTACGTAGTGAACAACCGTGTAAATCTTCGCTTCTTCTACGAACGAAAACAATCCATACCGGTCATTTCCACCTCGTACCCAATTACCACCACCCGGGGTGGCCTCACCTTCCGGTATATGTTAGCACAGTAACAAGCATATAAAATCTATATAAAAGGGTGATTAAGCACAAAGCTTGGTCACCCTTTCTCAATTTATAAAGATAGAACAACGAGCATTGCTATTCCCTTAACACCCCCCCAACAAAACAGGCCCCCCAAAGCGCCCATGCCCTTCACCACAGTAGCACCACCGCCTAATCAACATCCCGATAAAACGGCGACGCAGTCTTTCGCCGTTTTTCCTCCTTTCTTTGGTTACTTTCTTTGGAGAAGCAAAGAAAGTAACCAATAGGATTTGAAAACCACCAAAGAAACCGCCATTCATAAAACAACTCTTTTTAGAAGACTTGATAAAAATCATTGCTCAAAACTTCAGAACACCTAATTTTGCTCGAAATGATAAATTGCGATCTATTGCAATCTTTTGTGATATAATTCGATGAAGCAACTTTTCTCTTACATACTACTCACGGCGATCATGCTACAAACTTGTAGCAAGGGGCTGATTGTATTGGAGTTTGTTGTGAATAAGAATTATATCGAAAACGTGCTTTGTGTGAATCGTGCAAAACCTCAATTGGCGTGTCATGGTAAATGTCATTTTATGAAACAAATGGCCAAAGACACCCAGCAAGAGAAAAACGGTAACAGCGCAAAGGATAAGTACGAGGTGGTTTTACAAGCAGTAACGTACGAAGAACATACCACCAACCTTCCTTCCACAATTATACCTTACCCCGCTTACTCCGAGCACCTGGTACCCGCTCATGTTGGCGCCATTTTCAGGCCGCCCTGCGCATAACTTGCCGCAGCTTATCATTTTAGATAGGAACTTATTGTGAAACAGCAGCGCCCTGTACCGTGCACGTAAAAACTGCGCAGTATGCATGCTTTGTTGTATAAACCAGCAGGGAACAATGCTTCCCGGAATTACAGGTACATGAAAAAATTATTGCTCACGTGGTGTTTAATCATCGCGTATACAGCTATGTTATATGGCCAAAAGGCTGTAGAAGGTCGCATTATTGATGCCGAAACAAAAGAGGCATTACAAGGGGTATCAGTGTCTATTAGTGGGCATGCTACGGGTTGTTATACCGATGCACAAGGGAAATTTAAACTAACAGTGCCACAATACCACGATACTTTGCAGGCTAGCTACATTGGGTATACTTCGCAGAAAGTGGCTTGGACAGAGAACCGGGTAATGTTAATTGCCTTGGAACCCAATCGAACAAAACTGAATGAGTTTATCGTGACTTCCAGCCGCGATAAACAAGAAAGAAAAGATGCTCCCATTGCTATCAGCACCATTTCCAAGCAAATGATGAACGAAACCAAGGCTACTTCATTAGAACAATTACTGAATAAAGTAAGCGGTGTGTACATGGTTGACTTAGGCAATGAACAACATACCATGGCTATCCGCCAGCCCATCGGTTATAAGAGTTTGTTTTTGTATATGGAAGATGGCGTGCCTATTAGAACTACAGGCGATTTCAACCACAACGCGTTAATCGAAATCAACATGGCTGCCCTTAGCCGGATCGAGGTGGTACGTGGCCCAGCTTCCAGCCTATACGGTAGCGAAGCAGTAGGGGGCGCTATCAACTTTATCACGGCCAATCCTACCGCCTTGCCATATGCGAAAGTACAAGTAGAAGCCAGCGATTGGGGGTATAGAAGAGCCGATGTAATGGTGTCCAATACTTTCAATAAAGTAGGCATTGTAGTAGGTGGGTATTACGCCAAGCAAAGCAATGGCTACATGGACCATAGCGACTTTCATAAGCTAGCCTTGAATGTAAAAGTAGATTATAACATCAATCACCGCTTTAAATGGACAAACGCTGCTAGCATTGTGAATTATAAAACCGACCAAGTGGGCGGCCTCGACAGTGCTCATTTCTATGGAAAAGATTACCGCAACTTCCATACTTTCTCTTATAGAGAAGTGAAGGCTTTCCGCTATAGAAGTACTTTAACAGCGAATTGGGATGCGAGTAACCAAACAAACCTTACCTTCTTCTACCGTAACAATGAAATTGGTCAAAACCCTTTTTACGCGGTGAAAAACGTGGTAAACAACCCATTAAAAGCGAGGGGCGAAATTAATAGCGATGCCTTTGCCAGCTACGGGGTGATTTTGCAACATAAGAAATCGTTTAAGTGGAAAGAAGCCGCTGTTATTGCCGGTATCAGCATGGATAATAGTCCTAGCGATTATTACGCTCATTACATCGATATCGATCGCAACCAAGCAGGCTATTACATCAACTATACATCCACCGATTCGGTACTCACGAACTACCATGTGAACCTACTGAATAGCGCGGCATATGTACAAGCCGAATTCGCACCAATTGAACATATGAAATTCGTAGCCGCTTTGCGGTACGATCGAATGGATTACAACTTCAACAACTACTTACCACCATCGGCCTTCACCGGGGCGCCCGATGAGAAAAACTACTTCCAAGCGTGGACCCCGAAACTTGGTATCACCTACGATTTTGGCAAAGGCTTAGGCACCTATGTGAACTACAGCGTAGGCTTTGCGCCTCCCAATATCTCGGAATTATACCGTGGCGTAAAAGTACCTACCTTAAAACCTGCCCGCTACCAAAACTATGAAGCCGGCGGCTGGTGGACGATCCCCGGTTATGCTGCTACCCTAGAACTAGGCGTTTACCGCATGAACGGCACCAACGAAATTGTAAGTGTACGCTTAGCCGATGGTTCTTACGAGAATAGAAATGCCGGTAAAACAACACATACTGGTATCGAATGGAACTTACGCTACGAACCCATCCGTAGTATTTTACTACGTGTAAGCGGTACCTACGCCGAACATAAATTCCTTGCCTACCAAGAGCAAGGCAAAACTTACGATGGTAACATCATGAACAGTGCCCCGAAAGTAATTTCAAATGCAGAAGTAACCTTCAAACCCGTTGTGCTAAAAGGTGTAAGAATGGGCTTGGAATGGCAATATGTAGGGCCGTACTATATGGATGTAGCCAATACGAAGAAATACGATGGCTACAATTTGCTGAATGCTCGCCTTGGATACAACTACAAAAACATCGAATGCTGGGTGAATTGCCGTAACGTAGCCAATAGCATTTATGCCACTACAGCCGAAAAAACCGTGTATGCTACCACCTATCGCCCAGGCCCGAAACGTACATTCAACGTAGGCTTGGCATATACATTCACCGGAAAAAATAAATCATGAGAGTAAGTATTATTAGTGTAAGTATTGTGTGGATGTTATGGCTGACCGCTTGTAAACAATCGCCACAATTATCCTTTGGGAAGGAAGAAATATTATCAAACACAGAAACAATTGGTTCATGCCCATATATCACGCAAACTCCAACAGGCAAAACAGTAGTGTCTTGGGTAGAACAAACCGGTTCTGCTACATTAGGTACACTACATTACCGGGTGTTGACAGGCGATACCGAGCAAACGGTTAATATTCCTACGGCCGACAGTATATTGCCCCACGCCGAAAATATGCCGAAGATCATCTTCCAACCCAATGGCCACATGATCGCCATGTTTGGCCGCGAATCGAATGATCCAAGGAATAAATATGCCGGGAAAGTATTTTACACCCAATCTTTCGATAACGGCAAAACATGGGAAGCTGCGCAACCCTTGGTAACCGACACGGCTAGCTACGATCAACGGTATTTTGATATGGCCCTATTACCTAATGGAGAAGTAGCGGCTGTTTGGTTAGATAACCGTAAACATACCACGCACGAAGGTTCCAGCCTGTATTTTGCTACTACCCAAGGCAAGCAAGGATTTCAAGGGGAACACGCTATTGGCGAAACGATTTGCCAATGCTGTAGAACGAAGTTGCTAGTAGATGCACAAGGCGCTATCCACGTGGCTTTCCGCGATATTGTACAAGATACTATCCGCGATATGGCGCACATTCTTAGTACAGATAATGGCCAAACATTTTCACCTCCAGTTCGCATTAGTACCGACAACTGGGTGGTGCGCGGTTGCCCGCACACAGGACCTACCATGGTACAAAACGCCAAAGGCTTACACTTCGCTTGGTTTACCATGGGTGGCGGAGAAGGAGTATTCTTTTGTAGCTCGTTTACAAACGGGAATACGTATACACAGAAAGAAAATATTAGCAATGTAGAAGGCGCTAAGCACCCGCAATTGGGTGTACTAAGCGACAATAAAATGCTGCTGGTGTGGGATGAAATGGTGCCTAATAAAACCGGTAATAACCGTATCGGCATCCAGTTGAAAAACGAAAACGGAACAACTATCTATGCCGGCAACATGAGCGCCGATACGGGATTCACAAGTTTTCCTGTGTTGAGAGCTTATGAGCATAAAGCAGTGGTAGCGTATAAACGAAAAGAGGGAACGCTCGAATCTGTTTGCGTGCAAACAGTCACATGTTTATAACAAAATATAAAAGGGTTGTATCTACATAGATGCAACCCTTTTATCATAATTTCTTTAGTTAAAGCCGATAACATACGGTTTCTCGCTCTGCCATTCTTGCTTCACAGCCCAAGAGCCATAATTGTTTCTCCGGGAACGATCGGTGAAATACCGTTGTTGCGCTCTTATCTTCGGGTAGTATAGCCGAAGGAGATAAATAGTAACAAATGTAAGCATAGGGGATATGGTTTTTTAGGTTAGTTAGTCTCAATAAAAAGGTCTTCATAAAGAAATACATACAATAATTGGTGAACCTCAGTACGCATTTCTTTCGCCACAAATATACAGGTATATCAAATATAAATAAAATATATTATATCTGGAAATAGCATGTCTGTGGGATTTTTAAGGCTACTTACGAGGAAAAATACAGGTGTTTTGAAGGGGGAGAGGGAGTATTTGGGGGATGGAAGGAAGATTTGAGCTACAATTTTGGCAACAACTGCAGCTCAAACCTCGTTATTTTACAACACTTTATGTGTATAAATAGCATTCGCTTGTGCTGTTGGTGTAATCACCAGGTCGTTAATGCACACATGGGCCGGTAATTGGCTGACGTAGAAAGTTACATCGGCAATATCTTCCGCGTGTAAAGGTTCGAAGCCTTTGTACACATTATCAGCCGCTGCTTGGTCGCCTTTGAAACGTACCACCGAGAACTCGGTTTCTGCTGCACCGGGATGAATAGCTGTTACTTTAATATTGTAAGGTAACAAATCGATGCGCATAGCTTGCGATAATGCATCTACAGCATGCTTAGTGGCGCAATACACGTTTCCTTTCAAATACACATTCTTCGCCGCTGTACTACCAATGTTAATAATATGCCCTTTTCCTTGTGCTTTTAAGAAAGGAATAACAGCTTTCGAAACGTACAATAATCCTTTTACGTTGGTATCGATCATGGTATCCCAATCATCTGAATTCCCTTCGTCGATCGTCGATAAATCCAAGGCTAAACCGGCATTGTTTACTAGCACATCTATTTTACGCCACGCTTCCGGGAGATTTTCAAAGGTAACATTCACGGCTTCCTTGCTACGCACATCAAATACCAAGGGTAATACTTTAATGTTGTGGGCTTGCTCTAAGGCTGTTTGCAAGGCTTCCAATCTTTCTTCTCTTCTTCCGGTGATAATCAAATGATATCCCGCCGCTGCAAATTTCTTTGCGATGGCTTCGCCGAAACCCGCTGTGGCACCGGTTACTAATATAATTCCTTTCATGTATTGTGATTTACGTTGTGTGAAGAAACATCTTCATGCTTTTCAATTAACGTAATAAAGTTACGGTTCCTTTTCGTAATACTTTGGCCCCGTTTAAATCCGTGCCTTCCACTACCCACACATACGTATCCATTTTAGCAGGGTTGCCTTTAAACGTACCATCCCATCCCTTTCGAAAATCAACAGAAGAATATATCTCTTGCCCCCACCGGTTGAATATCCGGAAGAACTTATACTCAATAATGCCCACCGGTATAAACCTAAAGATATCATTCACCCCATCACCATTCGGTGTAAAGGCTGTAGGTACATATATTTCAGGTCCTTCATAATACTTCACGTTAATATCGTCGGAGCCTTCACAACCTGCCGCATTCTGTACGTATAAATTATACGTTCGATCGATGTTAGAGGTTAATACAGGGTTAGAAATATTCGGGTTGCTGAGGCCTTCGGGGGGCGACCAGAGATACACGGTTCCTCCTTGTCCTTTCATCTCCATCGTTTGCCCGCGAGCGAGTATTGTATCATTGCCGGCAAAGGCAAATACTTTCTGTACATCTAGGTTTTTCGTGACCGTTTCAGTACACCCTTTATCCGTTTGCAGCGTTAACGATACAGAGTAAGTTTTGCCTTCGTTGAAGGTGTAGGTAAGGTTCCGCATATTGTTGTATATGCTAGGTGGATCGTTCCCTAAATTCCAACTGGTATTTGTAATAGTGCCATAACGGTAACTGGATGTATCGCTAAAAGTGATAGGCTTTTCAGCACAGGCGCCTGTTACGAAGAAACCTGCCCGCAACCCGGGATAGTTAAATATTTTTCCTTCGATACTATCGGTACAAGGCAAGCCTTTATTCACCACTAATTTGTACGTGTAATATCCCGTATCGCTAAAGTTCTTGTAGAACAAGTTTTTGCTATTGGTAATGGTATCGGTACCATCGCTGAAAGTCCAATGGAAAGTAGACGTAAAGCCTGCTGTACTGTAATTCGCTATAGGTACCGCAAAGCTGCTGGTGTCTAAGCAATTTTGTAAAACGTTGTTGATCTGCGCCGTAATCCTCGTATTACAATTGAACACGGTAATGAGAATATCTTTATGGTGGGTAGCAATCAGTTTTTTCGTGGTACGATCATATTCACTTACACATACCGATACAACGTATCGCCCCGAACGTTCCGGGGTGCCTGTAATAATTCCTTGGTTCGAAATACTAATCCTAGGATTACCGCCCATGGGGTTCGAACCATTGTAGGGATCGAGATACCGCACGTTCCTGTTGAAAGGAGGAGGGTTTACCGTTTGTGCATCACTTCGCCTGTCGGTTCCGCCGGTTTTAGCGTCGCATAAATAATACACAAGACTATCACCATCGGCATCGCGCGCGGTGTAGGTATATTGTAGTGGAAGACCGGCACATATAACAAGCGCTTCATCTTTCACAAAAACAGCAGAGTTGTTGCCCGGGCGAGATTCGGTACCCGGAATAAAAGCGAAGTAGTTAGAACCTTCGGTTTCACTGGCTTCAATATTCGTCAAATTTTCACCCCTACAACAACGTTGGTACGTAACATAATACCCGCCGGAAATAGCCGGTAATTCAACCACTTCAGTATAATAAGCTACTTCTAAGTAAATGGTTTGTGGAGCTAAACAAGGGTTCTTCAAAGTATCGCGTAGTGGTTGTCGATCGGTAATGGTGAAAAGAATAGGACCACGTGCTAATGAGCCATCCGAGCCTCTAAAAATATACAGCGGTACGGGGTTTTCGAAGATATCTAAACACCCTTGTCGTGTGCCGCAAACGAAATCACCATCGCGGTAAAGTTTCATGGTGATTTTATAGCGGTAGTTATTGGTAAGCGCATTGAAGCCCAGCGTTTCATAGTACACCTCACCACCAATAATGTGATAAGCCGTGGCAATAGAACAGCAATAACATAATATGATAACCAGCATTAAACGTTTCATCATGGGAAGCAGGGTTACGTTAGGGTGTATCTACGTTGGGAACCAGTTAAAATTTACGATAAATGTTCCACCTTATAAAATGCAATTCCCCTTAAAATTGTTTAAAAATGTGCATAAATACATTTCGCGCAGGTTGAATAGCAGCAAGACTTTCGCCTTATACATAAGGTTTATTGTACGATCTTTTTATGTGTAAGCAATTTTACATGTAAACAGAATTTTTAATAGGAATATTTGCCTATTTGTAGCATGGCTGCGAAAAAAGTGGAAAATATTTTATGAATGGGGAATGCCTGCAGGAAATAAACAAACTGCAAAGGTGGTTTGATGGGTGCTTAAAAGCCTCCAAATTCAATTTAAAAAGTGCCGACGTGTATTTTGTTGTTTTTGAAACGAGAGGCGAAATTTAGGGCTAATAAACCCCATTTTTGTAAAAGATAGTAAGTGGCGTATAGGTGAAGGAAAGTGGTTCGATGGTAGTGTGAATGCAGTGGTTTTAAATAGATCTAGTACCAGCTTGGGTTACAAGGGGTGAAATGGCGGAAACCCTTATAAAATAATATCTCCTAATGTTAGTTTAATGTTGTTCTAATGGTAAAACTGCGTATTTACAAGGGGGGAGATATATTTCCTATATATCCAGGATATATGTAGCCTATATCTAGGAAGCTATTTTCAAAGAATCGTCAAAGTCTTTCAAAGGGAAGTCAAAGTCTTTCAAAGGCAGGTTAAAGTCTTTTAAAGGGTCGTCAAAGGCTTTTCAAAGGGTTTTCAAAGGCAAGTTAAAGGGAAGTCAAAGGGAAGTTAAAGGCTCGGGTATATGAAAGCTTGATTTACAATTGTTTAGAAAAATACGGTATGTTTTATAGATTGAACTTCTTTATAATCAATTGTTTGTGCCTAATTATAGGGGCGTTCGATGATGTGCCTGCTATAAAATTGCCATGCACCGATCGAAAACCGGTGCATGGTAGAAATATGTTGTGCTGGAATGATTAGGAGTGATTGCAGTAGCGAATGAATTGTTCCAAGATGTAATTGCTTTCTTCCGCTTCTTCCCATAACCCCATATGGCCAACTTTCTCTAAAATGTGGATACTGGCGGTTGTAGGGTAAGAAGTTTGTGGCATAATTGCATCCATGGTTACCGCGGTATCTTCTTCGCCAATGATGAACAGTACGGGTACTTGTGCTTGCTTCAGTACAGCTGTTCTATCTGGGCGTAAGATCATGGCTTCGTAATAGGCAATTAGCGTGGCACCGGGGATGTGCATGGCGCGGTGGAGATAGTTATCCACTTTTTCGGGATGCTCGGTACGGTAGCGGTTAGCAAACATGCCCGGTATCGCTTGCCGTATAAATGTATCGTGCCCGTAATCTTGGATCAAGCGGATCGATTTGCGGCGGGCTTCTTTCTTTTCTTCCGTATCGGCTAAGCCGCTAGAATGGAAAAGACCGAAACCTTGTAGCATATCACCATATTTCTCGGCAAAAGCCAGGGTTATATAGCCACCCATGGAATGGCCAATCATCACCACTTTTTGTATACCTTCTGCTACTAACAAAGCATGCACGAAATCGGCCATGCTTTCGATGGTAAGTGGGTGTGTAATATCCGATCCATGTGTGCCTGGTAAAGAAGGCACAATAATTTTTGATGTTTTCGCTAAGTAATTCGTTTGATGCTCCCAAGCAGAACCATCTTCCCCGAAACCGTGCAGTAATACTACTACAGGCCCGCTGCCGGTTACGTAATAGCTCCCGGTTTTCTTATCTGCGTATTGAAAAGTTTTATGCATGTTGCTTTCTGTGTCTTATACGGTGATAAATTGTACATACGAGCAGCAAGATGCAGGCCAAAACAGCCAGCTTCGCGAGGTAATCGCCGAAACGTACATACATCGTTTGATCCTGGCGCATATACACCTTGCCAAGTATAACAGCCGGCTCCCAATAAGGTTGGGCTTGTTGGATTTCACCGTATGGCGTTACAAAGGCTGATGAACCCGTATTCGCACTTCTTGCCACCCAACGACGCGTTTCTATGGCGCGTATAGAGGCATATTGTAAATGTTGTTTATAACCTTGTGTATTGCCCCACCATCCATCGTTGGTACTTACCACTAACAAGTTCACACCTTCGCGCACTTTCTCGGCAACAAATTCACTATACACCGACTCATAACAAATGAGTGGTAATACGTTTGTATTTTGTTGATCGTTGTGGAAAAAAGGCACACCCGGGGTACGCCCGTAACTACCCGTAACACCACCCATATCAAGCGCCAACGATTGCATAAAACTGATATACCGTACGTAAGGTACCAGTTCTACACCTGGCACTAATTTCGACTTATGATAAATTTGCACACTTTGCGATGTATCTATTTGCAAAGCGGAGTTGAATGCATCGTAGTTTGTACCATCTTGCGAGGTGCGGGTAGAGGCCGGTTTATCGTCGTTGGGTCCGTAGAATTTATACGTAACAGCACCTGTAATAATCTTCGCTTTCGGGAATGGCTGTAAGAACTGCCTTATACGGGTTATTTCTGGCGAGAAGTTGAGTTGATGTTCAATAGCGCCATTGGTAAAAAGCGCTGTTTCGGGCCATACGATGTATTGGGTATTAGGTGTAATTTTTTCTGCTGAAAGTTGCAATAACTTTTCCAATTGTTCCATGGAAGATCCATCGTTAAACTTCTCGTTGTATGGATCTATATTTGGTTGAACAACCACTACTTCTGTAGCCCCGCCTTTGTTGATGTTGAGGGCATTACTCGTATAGAAAATGCTATACCCCAAAATCACCGGCACCACAACCGCCATCGCCGGTTTCCACAATTGGCGAACCGCCAATTTTACATCAAACTGCACGCTTTTCAATATGCTATACACCCAAATATTCAGCAACAACACCCAAACCGTACCTCCACTGGCTCCGGTATATTCGTACCACTGTACCCAATTAGGATGACTAGCAAATACGTTCCCCACCGTTAACCAAGGCCAGCTTAATTCCCAGTTGTAATGCACATATTCAAATGTTAACCAGTAAGCCACCAAGGCCACATATCCCCATTTATCACCAAACCTGCGCGTAGCACCTCTAAACCCAACGAGTGGAATTAACATCAATAAGCTGTTAAATACATTCGCAAATACCCCGCTAATAGGTACGGGCGTATTACCCACCCACCAAGTAGTACCCACGTTCCACACCATTAAGGCTAAGAAAGCAAGCCCTGTAAATGCATACCCTTTTTTCAAGGTTTGCGCCAAGTAAATGATAGGAACAAAAGCAAAGAATATTAACCACGTGGCATAAGGAAAGGTAGGCCAAGCTGCCCACAATAAAGCGCCGCTAAGGATGCTGAGAGTAACGGGTTTGAATCTGGTACGCATAATTTTTGTGCAATAGGTTCCAAAAATAGCGCTTTGATGTTAACGATTTGTAATAAAAAAATCCCGTCTCTAAGAAGTAGAGACGGGATCATATTTTTAACGAACTAAATGCGGGTAGTTTTTATTACCTGCTGTAATTCGGTGCTTCTTTCGTAATAACTACGTCGTGTGGGTGGTTTTCTTTTACAGTTGCAGCTGTAATTTTCACGAATTGTGCGTCTTGTAATGTCTTGATGTCTTTTGAACCACTCAAGCCCATACCAGCACGTAAACCGCCTACGAATTGTTGTACCACTTCTGTTAATGTGCCTTTGTATGGAACACGACCAACAATACCTTCTGGTACTAATTTCTTAATATCATCTTCTAAATCTTGGAAGTAACGATCTTTAGAACCTTCAGTCATGGCTTCAATAGAACCCATACCACGGTACGATTTAAATTTACGTCCTTCGTAGATAATTGTTTCTCCAGGGCTTTCTTCAACACCTGCGAAGATAGAACCGGCCATAATAGCCGATGCACCTGCTACAAGCGCTTTTACCATATCACCTGTATAACGGATACCACCATCGGCAATTACCGGTACACCTGTTTTCTTCAATGCATTCGCTGCATCCATAATGGCAGATAATTGAGGGAAACCGGCACCTGTTACAATTCTTGTTGTACAGATAGAACCCGGACCAACACCTACTTTCACAGCATCTGCACCTGCATTATACAATGCTAATGCACCTTCTGCTGTAGCAACGTTACCTGCAATAACGTCTAATTTAGGGAAGGTCTTTTTCAATTTCTTCAATACCTCGATTACACCTTTAGAATGACCGTGAGAGCTATCCAAAGATACCACGTCAACACCTACATTGATCAAAGCTTGCGCCCTGTCAAGTACGTCGTTTGTGATACCTAAAGCAGCACCCGCTAATAAGCGACCGTAGCTATCTTTTGCAGCGTTCGGGTAGCTTTTTAATTGGATGATGTCTCTATAAGTGATCAAACCAACGAGTTTACCAGCTTTATTAACAACCGGTAATTTCTCGATTTTATATTGTTGTAAGATTTTTTCCGCTTTCTTAAGATCAGTTCCTTCTGGAGCAGTGATGAGGCTGTCGCTGGTCATTACTTCACTCACAAGGCGTTTAATATTCTTTTCGAAACGTAAGTCGCGGTTCGTTAAGATACCAACGAGTTTACCGGCTTTGTTAACGATAGGAATACCACCGATTCTATTTTCTTTCATTAAACGGAGCGCTTGACCAATGGTAGCGTCTTCCGGTAATGTTACTGGATCGAGGATAAGACCGTTTTCGGAACGTTTAACTTTACGAACCATTTCGGCTTGTCTTTCGATGCTCATACTTTTGTGCAAAATACCGATACCACCTTCACGTGCTAACGCGATAGCGAGATCAGCTTCTGTAACAGTATCCATTGCAGCGGATACCATTGGTATGTTCAGACGAATGTTTTTGGTGAGTTGCGTAGATAAGTTTACCTCCCTAGGTAACACTTCAGAGTAAGCCGGTACGATCAGTACGTCGTCAAATGTAAGACCCTCAGCTACAAATTTCGGTTTGGATTTTCCCGCAGGCATGTTGCAATTATTAGTCAGTTAAAAAATAATTGCACGCAAATGTACACTTATTTTACGCAATAACAAAAAAGCATCCTTCACGGGTTTTTTGCGTAAGCCTACGACCCCCTACCAGTAAAGGTTTGCCCGGCTTGTTAATATTTTGCTATCAGATTTTTTCTACATGTATGTTAGCATAACTCGTAGATTTTTCCTGGCAATACGCGTACAATTGCTTGCATTTCGAGGTTTAATAAAGCTGCCGATGCCTTGCTATAAGGTAGCCCACTTTGCTGTATCACCTGTTCAAAAGGCAACTTTTGCCCAGCTTGTAGAAGGTTGAATAACTGTTGTTCCTCCGGAGGCAATTCGTAGAATAAGGTTCTTTGTTGAGAGGGTGGGGTAGGGGAAGTTGATGTCCAGTTCATATAATCGAGCACATCGCTGGCAGAGGTTACTAACTGGGCTTTCTGTTCCCTGATCAGTTGTAAGCAGCCTGCCGATGCCGGGTCGCCTACGCGGCCGGGAAATGCCATTACATCCCGGTGGTAACCATGGGCTAGGTCGGCCGTTATTAAAGAGCCTCCTTTTTCATCAGATTCTACAATAATCGTAGCATCTGCTAAGCCGGCTACAATCCTATTCCTGCTGGCAAAGTGCTGGCGGTGTAAAGGGGTATAACTCATGCATTCTGTTAGTAAACCTCCATTTTGCAACATGGCGTTGGCAACGGCATGGTGTGCCGGGGGATACAGCATATCGAAGCCATGGGCCAATACACCCACCGTAGGCATTCCTGCTTGTAGGCAGGTTTCATGGGCTACTACATCAATGCCGTACGCTAAACCACTAATAACAAGTACCTGCTCCTTTTGTAAACCCCGTACCAACTGTTCGCATAATTGTTTGCCATAAGCAGTGGGCCGGCGCGTGCCTATAATACTTACCACGCGTGGTGTATTCAATACTGTATTGCCTTTAGCATATAACAATATAGGAGCATCTACGCAATGCTGAAGGCGCGTTGGGTAGCATGGATCGGTGTAAAAGATGGGCTGAATTTGATGCTGTTGCATGTATTGCACCTCCTGTTCTACACGGTCGAATCCACGGAATGCTTTGATCGCTTTAGCCCTAGTAGGACCAATAAGTGGAATTTTTGATAGTGTGTTGAAAGGTAGTTTGAATATTTCTTCGGCGGAATGTACATGTTGTAATAATTCCTTGGCAACAACGTGGCCTACTTGCGGAATACAAGTAAGCGCCACTTGGTAATGTAGTGCTTGCATGGTTGGGTTAACAATTTATCGTACTGAATTTACAATTTTTCTGCCGACTTTTGCCCTGGATTTATACATTCAAAATCTTAATTCATATGAAGGCATACTGTAAAATGGTGGTGATTGCTGCGATGGGGTTCGTAGGAATGACAGCGTGTAAAACATCGAAACCTGTTCAACAAACCCAATCTAGCCAACAAACTTTATTATTACCCGGTGGTCCAGCATGGGGAGCACTCTATATGCAACATGCAGGCGAATATAAAGCCCTCTGCTTCCAAGCATACCAATTGGCTGCATTACGCCTCGATGCTATCCTTCAACAACCTTCATCAAAACCACGTGCTATTGTAACAGATATTGATGAAACTATTTTAGATAATAGCCCCTATAATGCACACCAAGCATTATTAGGTCAAGAATATACCGACGCATCCTGGAACGAATGGACTTCCAAAGCGGCAGCCGATACAATTCCCGGTGCATTATCCTTTTTGCAATACGCAGCTTCAAAAGGTGTAAAAGTATTTTACATCACGAACCGTAAAACAGATGAACAAGCCGGTACTTTACAAAACTTACAACGCTTCAATTTCCCCAATGCTACGGCTGAATATTTATTGCTGAAAACAACTTCTTCAGCGAAAGAATCGCGTAGAGAATCCGTTGCTAAAACGCACGACATTGTTCTATTAATGGGTGATAACCTCGGCGATTTTGCCGGTGTATTCGAAAACCACAAATCAACCGAAGAACGCAATGCAGCTGTGTTAAAATTGCGCGGGGAATTTGGTAGTCGCTTTATTGTACTTCCCAATGCCATGTATGGCGATTGGCAAAGTGCTTTAATAAAATACAATTACAAAGCCACGATGCAGCAAAGAGATTCAACCTTGCAAAAAGCATTAAAATCATATTAACAAAAAATCCTCGTCCACGACGAGGATTTTTTTTATTCCAGTATGTATAAAAAATAGAAAAAGAAATTATCTTGTAGCCCGAAATCTAATGAGTAGTAAGCCAACGTGACCCTGGTAAACAATAGAACCTAACTAGTATTGAATATTTGAAATTGTAACGAAGCAACAAATTCCCTACAGTATGAGAACATTCCATTTGATGTTGGCAGCGAACTGCCTCACGCTATACTGCGTGCTTATAAGTATTCAATACCAGTCAACTTTACATTCAACTTACACAAACAATAATTAAACCTAACGCAATCAAAATCCCGAAAATGAAGTCATTAAAATTAACACTGGCCGTATGCTGCCTGTCGCTGAGCGCCTTTGCACAAAAGTTTGAACCAGGTGTTATCATTCAACAAAGTGGCGATTCGTTACGCGGCTTAGTAGAACGCCCTGTAATGATGAATACGCCGAATAACTTCCAATTCAAACAAGCCGACGGTAAAGTAACCACGTATACAGCCGCGCAAATAAACGGTGTGAAATTCGACGCCGATGGCCTCTTATTTGTAAGCCGTGAATTAACACTCGATCAAACAGATCAGGGCGTTAATTATTTAACCACACATGCCGACGATCCTCGAACCATTGAAACAAGAAAGTTCTTCATCGAAATGGTATCTGCAGGATCTTCAATGAAATTGTACCGTAATATTTTTAGCGGTGGGTATACTACTTTTATTGTGGAAGATGAAAGTGGAAAATTTACACCACTCACAAACTTGGTACAGTTTAATACTACCACGAAAAAGCTGGAAACCATTCCTATTTACAAGAAGGAATTGACAGAGATTTTTGGTGATTGTGCTTTGGCAACAGAAATAGGCACATTGGAGTATTCTCGCCAAGAAATTACACGCGCTATTAACAAGTATTTGAAATGTAAATATGGCGCAAAAGAAGGTGTTGCATTGGCGAGAGTTAAGAACAGTAGTGCAGAACAATCCATTGGTTGGGGTGCTTTGTTAGGCATAGGTTTCCCCAGTTACAACATGAAGTACAGCGGCGTGGGTAGCGAGGATATTAAGCAGAAAATGAGTATCCCTATTGGTATATTTGTACAATTGCCTTTATCAAGAAAAAATGATGGTAGCGTGTTGTTGTTCGAAGGTTATTACCACAGTATAGCTGCAAACGGAACATACACTATTCCCTCTCAAGAAACATCGCGTACGATGGATGTTGCTGTACGTTTTTTCCAAGTGAATATCTTGTATAACGTAAAACTTACAAATGGTAAATACCAACCGTTTTTAAGCGCTGGTCTAGGAAATGGTTTGGGTATGGGCGCCGGTAAAAATACGTTTGAAGAAACCATGCGTGGCTTCAAAAATTCTGGTAAGGAGTTAGTGAAAGTATCCGGCTACTCTCCATCTATTATTGTAGGTGCAGGGTTACAATTAGGCCGTTTCGCACCGGAATTGCGCTACCAATTAGGTCAAAAATTGGGTGAAGGGATTGGTAACGACGCTGTAAAATCAAATATTCTTCAGTTGATCATGCGTTACCGCTTCTCTAAATAGTTTCATTTTTATTTCAAAATAAAAACCCGTCTACTACCTGGTAGTGACGGGTTTCTTTTTTATCCTACACGGTTACGTATTACACGAGCCCGAATTGTTTGAAGTGATGGTAGTTGTGTTTTTTATGGAATAGCTGCCAATCTTCATAGCTACATTGCCCAAATACCGGGTTCATGTGCAGCTTGCCAGGATTCGCTTGGTAATATTGGTGGAAAATATCAACAGCATTTAAGAAGGCCAGCTTTGCTGTGGCTAGATCTGGATGCTTATAAGGGTGTAAATCTTTTCCGAAGATAGGTGATATCACACCTTGTCTTAATTCTACTTCCGAACGCAAGAACTCGCGTATGGTAGGTAGTTTGGCCTCGTCGGTAAAGCATGGTGCTTCGGGGCTTCCGCAACCGATATGATGAATAGCTGTTAAGTGTTCAATCATGTGTTGGGGCGTCATACCACCCCAAATTGGAGTCGACGTGGGTTGTAGGTTTGCCATCAGCGGCTCTATTGTAGCACGGTGAATGTAAGTTGGAATAGTCATGATAAATGTTTTTATAAACTAACGATACGTAAAGTGGTGCGCCTATTTTGAGCACGACCTTCGTCTGTGGTATTATCTGCAACGGGTTTGGTTTCGCCGAAACCTTTGGCGGTAATCCGGTTAGCAGCAACACCTTGACTAGCGAGGTAATCTGCCACAGATTTAGCACGGTTTTGCGAAAGCTTTAGATTGTCGGCATCATTACCAACATTATCGGTATGCCCGTTAATTTCGATTTTCATACCGGGGTTATCCGTTAGTAATTTAACGAGTTTATTTAGTTCTACGAGCGAAGCGGGTTGTAATTCGTATTTTTTTGTATCGAAAAATATGTTTTTAAGTACAATTTCAGCATTTACAGCCAACGGTTGTAAGGGAATGTTTTTCTCGTAAGGTTTCGTAAGATCAATGTTTCCAGAGAGCGAGAAGTAATCACTATAGAATAAGTATCCGCGGCGAGCTACGCTAAAGGCATAATCTTTCCCAGTAGGCAAAGGCACCAAGTAATGGCCGTTATTATCGCTTCTGATGGTAGCAATTGTTTGACCATTGCTGAGATCTACCAAATCAATGGCCGCTAATATGCGCTTGTTCGTGGTAGAATCATATACATATCCTTTCACGTATGTAGTACGTGCAGGGCGAGCGCTCTCGTAGAGTTCAAAGCTATAAATATCCAATGCTCCGCGGCTATCCGACCTGTCTGAAGAAAAATAAGCCGTTTTACCATCCGCGGCCACAATTAGGCTGGCATCTTCCTCAATGGTATTGATAGGGTAGCCTAGGTTTTTAGCTTCGCCCCAGCTACCGTCCGCATTCCTTTTTGCGTAAAACATATCTAAACTGCCATAGCCGGGCCATCCGTCTGATGCAAAGAAGAGTGTTTGATTATCGGCATGAATATAGGGCGTGGTTTCATTGCCTTTTGTATTGATGGTATTGCCTAATGGTACGGCTTCTTGCCATACACCACTGCTATTGCGCGTGCTGGAGTAAATATCGTAGCCATTATCGGAAGTACCACGAACGAAATAGAGTGTTTGCTTATCGGGAGAGAGGGAAGGTTGTGTTTCCCAGCCTTCCGTGTTAATGGCATTGCCCATATTTCGGGGTTCCGACCATATACCGTTTTCCTTTACTGAATAATAAATATCGCAACTACCTTTTCCTTGGGGGAAGTTGCAGCCGGTGAAAACGATCATTTCCCCGTCTTGCGAAATATTTTGGGCGCCTTCATTGAAAGCACTATTAATAGGTTCGCCCATATTGGCGGCGCGTTTCCACTGTTTTGTTGTATCTCTTCCTGCAACAAAGAAGTCTTCATTCGTTCCTTTTACGCGGCGCGTGAACACGAGGGTTTGATCGTCGATGGTAATAGAAGGAAAGTATTCTGCTTCACTGGAATTGATGTTGTCGCCTAAGTTCCGCGGAGTAAAAGGTACAGGCGTACTATTTTTTGCCGCGAATTCCATGCTAGCCTTTAATCGTAATGCTTTGTCGGAAGGTGCTTTCGAGCGTTCTACATAGCGGGTAATAACGTCTAACGATTGAGGGAATTGGCCATTACCTGCTAATGCCCGGGCATAGCCGTAGCCAATAGTTTTAAAGGCGGCAGTATCGAGTTGTAATAACTTCTCGAAGGATTGAATGGCATGTGGATATTGTTTCAGCTCGAGTTGCGCAAGTCCTAGTTGACCATAAGCATCTGTGAAATTGGGGGTTTGCTTGATGGCCGATTCCAATAAGCTGATCGCTTTTGTCGTTTGGTAGCTGCGCATAGCATCTACCGCTTGATCGAAGAGGGATTGGGTTTTCTTGTTTGCCGTGCTGTACGTTACATTTTGCGCATGCAAACTCAACTGCACGAAAAGGCAGCTGCAAATCATCAATAAGGTGTGTTTTTTCATAGTACTTCGTGCTTTCAAAGTAACGAAAAAAAACGCCCGATGTTGTAGTAAATAAGATTAAGGAACGTTGATATACTTATGCACCTGCAATGAAAGCTGCCACTGTGGGTGATCCTTGATATAATCTACGATCAATGGCGTCATTTCTTTGGCTTTGCTCCATTCGGGTTGTAAATACAGTTTACAGCCCGGGCTAGCCAATGCAGCGTGTTTTTCGGCCCACGCGAAGTCGGACTTGTTGAAAATAACCACCTTTAATTCGTGGGCAGCGCGGTTTACCTCTTCTAAAGGCGCTTTGAATTTCTTAGGAGAAAGGGTAATCCAATCCAGCGAACCGCTGAGTGGTGATGAGCCGGAAGTTTCGATATGTGTGCGGAAGCCAGCTTCATGGAGGGCACTGGTTAAGGCATCGAGGTTGTGCATGAGGGGCTCGCCACCTGTAATAACGGCAATTCTACCGGGGAATTGGGCGGCTTGTGATACGATATCGGCAACGTCGTACTTTGGGTGCTTATCGGCATCCCAACTCTCTTTCACGTCACACCAATGGCATCCTACGTCGCATCCACCCAAACGGATGAAATACGCTGCTTGGCCCTGATAGAATCCCTCACCTTGAATGGTGTAGAAATATTCCATAACCGGTAATGTGCGATTGTTTGTTGCAATACTCGTGTCCATAATACAAAATTCTATAATCCCCGTACCTTCCCCAAATTTTTATACGGGCCTCTTTAAAACAGAAGCCTGCACTCGCGTGGAATGCAGGCTTAATTATTTCGATTGAATAATCTTTAGTTCATTCCACCTTTCTGGCCAATAGCGGCATGATAGGTATTCTTCAACAAGGCAGCGATCGTCATCAAACCAACACCACCCGGAACCGGCGTGATATAGCTTGATTTCGGCGCTACTTCATCAAATTTCACGTCACCTACTAAGCGGAAACCGCTTTTCTTAGTTTCGTCGGCAATACGGTTAATACCTACGTCGATAATCACCGCACCTTCTTTTACCATATCCGCTGTTACGAAACCTGGTTTACCAATGGCAGCCACGATAATATCTGCTTGCAAGCAAAGCTCTTTCAAGTTCTTTGTTTGCGAGTGTGTTAATGTAACGGTGCAGTTGCCCGGGTTGCTATTACGACTCAGTAAAATGCTCATTGGTGTACCAACGATGTGGCTACGACCAATTACAACGGCATGTTTACCTTTTGTTTCGATGTTATAATGTTCCAACATTAACATGATACCGTAAGGCGTTGCAGGAATGAAAGTCGGTAAGCCGCTCACCATTTTACCTACGTTCATGGGGTGAAACCCGTCTACGTCTTTACTTGGATCGATGTTATTGATCACTAATTCTTCGTTGATATGTTTCGGTAAAGGTAACTGTACCAAGATACCGTCGATATCGGCATTTTCATTTAAGGAAGTGATGTGATCGAGGAGATGTTTTTCGGAGATGTGTTCGTCGAAGCGCAGTAAAGTTGAATTAAACCCGATTTCTGCGCAAGATTTAACTTTTGAAGCTACGTAGGTTTCGCTTGCACCGTTGTTACCCACCAAGATGGCGGCAAGGTGAGGTGTTTTCTTGCCTTCTGCTTTCAATTGAGCTACTTGCTCTGCCAATTCGGCTTTAATAGCCGCTGAAACTAATTTACCGTCCAAAATTTGCATGTGCAAAGTTAAGCAGGATTATTGGATTTTGAGGAGGATAACAGGGCTTTAACATTATGTAAAGGGTAAAAAAGGCCCTGGGCGTGGTATTGACTGGTTATTTTTTTTCGGGGGGAGGAAGGGCTATATAAGGGAAATCCCGGCCGAAGCCAGGATTTCCTATTGTTTAATTTTCTAAACACTACATTCTAAAAGCAGCTTAGGCTTTTGGTGCTGCGGCTAAGATTTCAGCATCCGCTTGTGCAGCATACTTCTCGAAGTTGCGTACAAACTGACCAGCTAAGTCTTTCGCTTTCGCATCATAAGCGGCTTTATCGCTCCATGTGTTACGCGGATCCAAGATTTCTTCCGGAACGTTCGGGCAACTAGCTGGGTAAGCGATACCAAATACAGCATGCTCGTTGTATGGTACGTTATCCAATTGGCCTGTTAACGCTGCGGAGATCATGGCGCGGGTAAAGTTCAATTTAATACGGTGTCCTTCGCCGTAAGCGCCGCCGGTCCAACCCGTGTTAATCAACCAAACGTTTACTTTATGCTCACGCATTTTTTCGCCGAGCATTTGTGCGTATTTCGCTGGGTGAAGAGGAAGGAAAGGTGCGCCAAAGCAAGCACTAAAAGTAGATTTAGGCTCGGTTACACCGGCTTCAGTACCTGCAACTTTAGCAGTATAACCAGAAATAAACTGGTACATCGCTTGACCAGGTGTAAGCTTCGAAATTGGAGGCAATACACCGTAGGCATCACAAGTAAGGAAGAATATATTTTTAGGAATGTTACCTACAGAAGGTTCCAATGCATTATCGATATAATTCAGCGGGTAAGATACACGCGTATTTTCAGTAATCGATTTGTCGGCATAGTTTACCTTGTTGGTACCTGGGAAGAAAGCGATATTTTCCAACAGCGCGCCTTCTTTTACAGCTTTGAATATTTGGGGTTCTTTTTCTGCGCTAAGGTCAATTGTCTTGGCATAGCAACCTCCTTCAAAGTTGAATACGTTGGAAGAAGTCCAACCATGTTCATCGTCGCCGATAAGTTTACGATTAGGATCGGCGCTTAATGTGGTTTTGCCTGTTCCGCTTAAGCCGAAGAAGATAGCTGTATCGCCATCTTTACCTTGGTTGGCAGAGCAGTGCATGCTCAACACTTTACGATCGTGTGGTAATACGTAGTTGAGAATCGTAAATATACCTTTTTTCATTTCGCCGGTATAAGCGGTACCACCAATGATGATGGTCTTTTTCGTGAAATTTACAACGGCAAAGTTGTGTTGACGCGTACCGTCAACAGCCGGATCTGCTAGGAAGCCCGGAGCTTGGAGAATTGTCCACTCGGGTTCCATCGTTTCTAATTCTTCCTCGGTTGGTCTGAGGAACATGTTGTAAGCAAAAAGATTGGCCCATGGTTGCTCATTCACCACGCGAATGTTCACGCGGTAATTTTGATCAGCACATGCGTAACAATCCCTCACCCATACTTCCTTTCCAGAAAAATACGCGGTGATTTTGTTGTAGAGCTTATCAAAGTTTTCGGCAGTAAACGGAAGATTGAAATCATTCCAATTCACACTGTCTGCAGTCAAGCTATCTTTTACAATAAACTTGTCCTTTGGAGAACGACCGGTAAATTCGCCGGTATTAACAACCAACGCACCTGTATCGGCTAATTCGCCCTGACCCATTGATACAGACTGTGCAACGAGTTCTTCAGGCGTTAGTTGATAGTGTACGTTAGCGATGTTCTCTATGCCTAATTCCTTTAATTCTGTAAGAGCATCTCTTACACTACTGATTTGCATAAAGAAAGATTGTTTTGGTGTAAAGGCAAAACTAGGTAATTTTTGATTTTGTCAAATTTTATAAGTGTTGTACCACTTAAATTTCGATGTAATGATGGTTTTGAGGGTAGAGGATTAGAATATTTTCAATAAACATCGATTTCAAGTAGGCAAAACGATAGTAAGTAGGTGACGATTTAGTGAAGAAAGTATCTTGGTAAGTTAAATATGAACCTAAAATGTTGATTTTTATAGGGTTTGCGTCATTTTTACACACTTGAAATTGACTGTTTTATACTAAAAAGGTGTTAGAACTCCGGTTTTGCCAGTAAACGATTTCTCTGTAGGTTTGAACCCGCAAACGAAGAACCGCATTTATATAGATTATTAAAAGCATATAGCATGAAAGCTTTACCGCTGGACCAACAGATTTTCATTAAAAACCGTGCACGTTTTGTTGCGAAAATGCAACCAAACTCCATTGCGATTTTTAACTCGAACGACGAATTGCCAACAAATGGCGATGCCTTGTTTCCTTTTAAACAAAACTCCGACCTATATTGGTTAACAGGGATTGAGCAAGAAGATACAATGCTCATCTTGAATCCTTCTTTCCCCGACCCGAAATACCGTGAAGTATTGGTATTAGTGCGCCCAAACGAATTAAAGGAGAAATGGGATGGCCATCGCTTACGCAACAATGAAGCAACGGCTATTTCAGGTATTACTTCAATTGTATACCTCGATGTACTCGAAGGTGTTTTGCAGCCTTGGATTCACGATGTAGCTAACATTTACCTCAACACAAACGAAAACAACCGCAAGTCCAACTATGTGCCTGTACGCGATTACCGTTATGCACAAGAAATGAAATTGCGTTATCCTTTACATAATTATCTCCGCTCGGCACCCCTGTTGAAGGAACTCCGCTCTGTTAAAACCCAAGAGGAAATTGTTGTAATGCAACAAGCCATGGATATTACAGAGAAAGCTTTCCGCCGCTTATTGGGCTTCATTCAGCCCGGTGTGTGGGAACACGAAATCCACGCAGAAATCTTGCACGAGTTCTTACGTAACCGCTCTAAAGGCGAAGCGTACGGCTCTATTCTAGCTTCTGGCGATCGTGCCCGCGTGTTACACTATGTTTCTAACAACCAAGAGTGTAAAGATGGCGAGTTGATATTGATGGATTTCGGTGCTGAATACGGTGGTTACAATGCCGATTTAACGCGTACTGTGCCTGTAAACGGGAAGTTCAGTAAACGTCAACGCGACGTGTACAACGCATGTTTGCACTTACACAACTATGCGAAAAGCATCTTGAAGCCTGGTATCGTGTTGGCGCAATACCACGAGCAAGTAGGCGACGAAGCCACCAAAGAGTTTATCAAATTAGGCTTACTCACCGAAGCAGATGTGAAAAACGAAGACCCATCTAACCGCGCTTACCGCAAGTACTTGTACCATGGTATTTCTCACCACCTAGGTATAGATGTACACGATTTAGGTCCTTCCATGACGCAGCCATTACCAGCCGATGCCGTGATGACTATCGAGCCTGGTATTTACATCGAGGAAGAGCAAATGGGTATTCGCATCGAGAATAACATTTGGGTGCGCGAGAGTGGTAATATTGATCTCATGAAGAATATTCCGATCACGGCCGATGAAATTGAGGCTTTGATGAAGAAATAATAACCTGCAAACCCCGTGTTGCCGCAATTCCTAATGGAATGTGTGCTGTACGGGGTTTCTTTTATCCAGAACATTTATATCTTTAATGCATTGCTATAACAAGCAATGTGTATTTTACTATGAAACAATTACCCAATATTCTTACCCTCGGTAATTTATTCTGTGGCGCCCTCGCCATCATTTTCGTGCTGTATGCACCGGAAACCCTGACAGAATATAATGGCAACGATTACAAAGTAATTAGCCCGGCCCCCGTTTACTGGGCGTCTATTCTCGTGGTATTAGCCGGTGTATTCGATTTGTTCGATGGTATGGTAGCGCGTTGGTTAAAGGTTTCATCGCCTTTGGGGAAAGAATTGGACTCCTTGGCCGACGTGGTTAGTTTTGGGGTAGTACCGGGTATGATTTTATTCCGTTTATTACGAAGCGCATACATGCAAATGCCGGATGTATTTGATGTGTCGCTCGTAAACTTAGCACCGGCTTTATTGGTACCGTGTTTCGCGGCTTATAGATTGGCTGTGTTTAACTTGGATACGCGTCAAAGTGAGAACTTTATCGGTATGCCCACACCGGCAGTAGGCTTGATGGTGGCATCTTTCCCGTTAATTATGCTGTATGATTCGTTCGGCATGGCTCATTATTTACAGAATATTTGGGTGTTATATGGCATTATCGCTGTGCTTTGCTACCTCATGGTATCGCCACACCCGATGATTAGCATGAAATTCAAGAAATTGAAGGCCAAAGAAAACATCCCGCGGTTCATTATTTTGGCTATCGTGGTAATTAGCATCCCTGTTTTGAAGTTCGCGGCAGTGCCGTTTATTTTTGCTAGTTACGTGATTTTATCGCTGGTAATGCCACCGAAAATCAGCCAAGCGTAACGTAGTACAAGAAATTTTGATAAGAAGCAAATGGATTTTGCCTTCTTATTTATTATAAAATCACGTAGGTTTGCGTCAAAATTTTAGAACGATGACTTTTACTGCACTTATTAATGTAATGCCGCTGAAGGAATTATTGGACCCACAAGGTAAAACTGTTTTGGGCGGATTGAATAACCTCGGCATGAAAGGCGTGCACGATGTAAGAATTGGTAAACACATTACCTTGCAAATCGAAGCTGGTAGCAAAGAAGATGCTTACAGCATTGCTGAAAACGCTTGCCAAAAATTATTGGCAAACCAAGTAATGGAATTCTACGAAATCACTATTCAATAATATTCCTGAAGCGCTTACACCGCTTTGATCAAACGCTGTGCAATGCTCATTTTAGGGCGTTACACAGCGTTTCATCTTGTGTACCATTCATATGGCCAAATTAATCCTTGTTCCATCGCCGATTGGCAACCTCGCCGATATTACTTACCGCGCTGTAAAAGTGCTGGAAGAGGCCGACCTGGTTTTGGCCGAAGATACCCGTACCTCCAGCGTACTACTAAAGCATTATAATATCAATAAGCCCATTACTCCTTATCATCAGCACAACGAACATAAAGTTTTACAACACCTCGTTCAACAGCTGCAGATGGGTAAAACCATGGCTTTGTTAACAGATGCTGGTACACCTGGGGTGTCAGATCCCGGCTTTTTGCTTGTAAGAGAGTGTATCAGGGCGGGCGTTACGGTAGAATGCTTGCCGGGAGCCACTGCTTTTGTGCCGGCCTTGGTGAATAGCGGCATTCCTATGAACCGCTTTGCTTTTGAAGGTTTCTTACCGCTTAAAAAAGGCAGGCATACGTTACTCACGCAATTAGCTACAGATGAACGCACTTTGGTGTTTTACGAATCGCCGATGCGGCTCGTAAAAACATTGGAAGACTTTATCAACTATTTCGGTCCCGACCGCCAATGTTGTGTTAGCCGCGAGATTTCGAAGATGTTTGAAGAGAATAAACGCGGTACTTTACAAGAAGTAAGAGACTATTTCGCTGAAAAGGGTGTGAAAGGAGAGATCGTTTTTATCGTGGAAGGATTCATCAACCCCAAACAGAAAAAAAATAAATATAGCGACGATGATGACGATGAATAATCGTATCCCGCTTTTATAATTGCAAAGCTTCGTCTAGTAGATGAAGCTTTTTTTATACAAAAAAGGCCGACCCCGGCTGAGTGGAGTCGACCTTACTATCAAATTAAAAACCATACACTTAGTAGAAAACGGCTACGTCATCTAACGTTTTGCGTTGTAAATCTGGCACCCAGCATTCTTCAGCAGGATAGCCGACGGGTAGTAACAAGAAAGCTTTTTCATTTTCGGGGCGCCCTAAAATATCACCCAAGAAATTCATGGGGCTTGGCGTATGTGTTAAGGTAACCAGCCCAGCATGGTGGATAGCTTGTAGTAGGAAGCCGGCAGCAATACCGACGCTTTCTTGTACATAATAATTGTTGTTTTTATGACCATCTTCTTCAAACTCATACACTCTTTTAAACATAACGATTAAGTAAGGCGCTACCTCTAAGAATGGTTTGTGCCAATCGGTTTGAAGCTTTTGTAGATCTTTTAGCCAACGGTCCGACATTCGCCCGTTGTAGCTTTTATATTCTTCTTTTTCAGCGGCTACGCGGATTTGTTTTTTGAGAATAGGATTCTCAATAATACAGAATGTCCAAGGTTGTTTATGTGCGCCGGAAGGAGCCGTGCTGGCAGCGAGTACAATGTTTTCGATTACTTCACGCGGTACATGCTTTTTGGAAAAATCTCTCACAGTTCTTCTAGCATTCATCCATTCGAACATTTCGCGGGAGCGCGCGAGCATTGTGTCGGCATCGAACGTTGTACGATGATAGGCCACGAAGGGGTGGCCTTCGATGAGCTTAGTTGACATAAGCAGACGATTTTGGTTTAATTAGGTTGTATAGCAACTTACAGAAAATTCGCTGTTTGGGAAATTAAAATTTGATGTGGAAATCCGCTATTGAACGAGCTTTGAGGGGATTTTTTGAACTGAGAAAATAGGTACGAGTAGTATAGAAATAGGCAGGCAGGCAACCTGGGATTTTCTTGATATACAGTGATTATTTCATGTGATGAAAAATTAATAAGTATTTTAATATGAAAAATTAATATAGCTGGAAGAAAAGTTGCGCTTGAAAGAGTGAAAAGAGCGGGTTTTCAGAGGTTTTATGCACTGGCTTGCTGCTAATAATAAAGGGTTGCATTCCTTTGTAATGCAGTAAAAAACGTTATCTTTAGATTATACCTGCATTTTAACCCATTACGCCTTAAGACACGGTAGCATTTTTAAAAGATTCAAAAGTTTAGCTTGTATGACGACTTCCAACTGTACGCAATTATTATCCGTAACTGAAGATTTACAACTCGCTCGCTGGCCCGAACTAGCGCAGAAAATATCATTAGCCGATATTCTCACTTGCCTCAATGCTGCAGAACCAGTTGGTGAAAGCATGATTCTCGGTACCCAAAATCTCGTTTATTCAGCTAAAACCGCCATTCTGCCTAATGTGCAGGAAGTAGTAACCATCTTTTATCAAAATGATAATTGGTCGAAAATTGAGGTGCAATGCAATACCGAAGAAATCAATATAGGGCACGTCATTCCCAACGAATGGCCCGAACCTGAAGTGATCCTCGACTTTAGCGCAGGCACTACGGTTACCGATTTCTCTGAAATAACCAATGTTTGTCCTGCCCAAGGCCTAGCCTTTTTCGTAGACCCGGAAGATGGCCGCCTACTTCGTTTCGAACTCTTTAAACCCATGAGTACCAACGAATACCTAGCCACCTTACGCGATGAAAGCGATATGGATGATATCGACCTCGACGATTACTTAGAAGAGGAAGAATAGCTTTGCTACGCTTATCTTTGCTGATCTCCACTCTTCCATTTTCCCCTTGTACAAACGGAGTAATTTGTATTTTAGCAACTTAACATAAGGAACAACACAACAACATGAAGAAATCTGTTTTATCCGGTTTGGTATTGCTTTTGGCAGTTACCGGTGCCTTTGCACAAACCGATCGTTGGCAACAACGAGTAAAGTATGACATGGATATCAATATGGATGTCAATACCCATCGCTTTACAGGGACGCAAAAATTAGAGTATACCAACAATTCGCCCGATACCTTAAAAAGAGTGTTTTATCATTTATTCTGGAACGCGTTTCAGCCTGGTTCTATGATGGACGTTCGCAGCCAAGAATTAGGTAAAGTTGTGGTAGGGAAAGACAGGAACGGGAATCCTCGTTACGATTGGGATGCACGTGTGACCGATCGTATTTCTAAATTATCACCAACCGAAATTGGTTACCAAAAGGTGTTATCCTTAAAAATGAATGGCAAGGCACAACAATTCAAAACAGATGAAACGGTATTGATTGTTGATTTAGATAAACCCATTCTGCCACATTCAAAAGTTGTATTCGATATGACTTTCGAAGCGCAAGTACCTGTACAAATTCGCCGTAGTGGTCGTAATAACCGCGAAGGGGTAGATTACAGCATGGCACAATGGTATCCTAAAATCGCGGAATACGATTTCGAAGGTTGGCATACTGATCCTTACGTTGCGCGCGAATTCTTCGGCGTATGGGGCGATTTCAATGTCAACATTTCAATCGATAAAAAATTTGTAATAGCAGGTACAGGTTATTTGCAAAATCCAAACGAAATCGGTTACGGTTACGAAGAGGATGGTGCAAAAGTAAACCGCCCCAAAGGCGAAAAGCTCACCTGGCGCTTCCAAGCTCCTAATGTGCACGACTTCGTGTGGGCTGCTGATCCAGACTATAAACATATCAAGAAGAAAATCGACAACTTCACTGCTCACTTCTTCTACATCGAAAACGAAACAACAAAAACGACTTGGCCTAACTTGCCCGACATGATGGCGAAAGCTTATGCTTACGCGAAAGAGCATTACGGTCCATATCCATACAAGCAATATTCCTTTATTCAAGGTGGTGATGGTGGTATGGAGTACCCAATGGCAACATTGATTATGGGTAATGGTAACATGGACGGATTATACGGGGTAGCTGTACACGAGTGGATGCACTCTTGGTACCAAGGCATGTTGGGTACAAACGAAAGCTTGTATCCATGGATGGATGAAGGTTTCACTACATTTGGTGAAGACAACATCATCAACAATACGACCGATGCAGGTAAAGGTCGTTGGGCACATGCCGGCAGCTACGCAGGTTATTTCAACCTTGTAAAAAGTGGTTTCGAAGAACCTATGAGCACGCATGGTGATCACTTCAACACCAATATGGGCTACAGCGTAACAGCGTACTCAAAAGGCGCTGTATTCTTAGAACAATTGGGTTATGTTATTGGCGCTGAAAACCGTGATAAAGGCTTGTTGAATTACTATTGGCAATGGCGCTTTAAACACCCCAATGTGAACGATTTCATTCGCGTAATGGAAAAGCAAAGTAATATCCAACTCGATTGGTACAAGCAATATTTCGTAAACAGTACGAAGCATATTGATTACGGTATTGATACAGTAGTAGAGAAAGATGGCAAAACCGTTGTAACACTGCGCAGAGTAGGTTTATTCCCTATGCCAATCGATTTAGTGGTTAAAACAGGCGATAAAGAGGTTATGCACTATATCCCAATGGGCTTAATGTTCGGTGAAAAGCCGAATGAAAATCCTGCACAACAACGTATCGTGCATGATAATTGGAAATGGACATCACCAACTTACACCGTTACCATCGATGCTCCATTGAGCAGCATCACCAGTATCGTTATCGATCCAAGCAAACGCATGGCCGATATCGATCGTACGAACAATACTTACCCGGCGAAGTAATTCGTTGATATATCAATATATTGAATCCTCTCTATGCAAATAGGGAGGATTTTTTTATACATAAAAAAAGCGATCCCGGTAGGTATCGCTTTTTGTGTATATAGACGTCAGTATTATTGTAATAATTGTTCCAATTGATCCGTCCAACTTTTCTTCGGCATTTCCCGTTGCTGCAAGGTTTGCAGGTGATGTTCAGTATGGTACATCGTGAAGTACAATACTTCGCGCATGGAAATTTTGCCTAGTAGAGGATGTGGTAGTTGGTATTTATCGAGTTCTTCTTCCGACCATTTGCCAAGTTGTAATAGAAGCTTATCTTTTTGCTGAAAGTAATTTTTCAAGAGCGTATCGCGTTGATGTTCGCTAATGATGCTTGGAAGATAAGCGCGGGTAGTGGTACCACCTGCGGCGAGTACTTGTTGGTATTCTGCAACCAGCTCATCATATGGCATATTGGGGCGTTTGGGTGTTCCCCAGAAACGGAGTAACATTTTAGGCATGTTTAAGGCCGCATTCACGGGTTTAACGCTTTTGATGAGGTGGTCGAGTTGTTGCCCGGCCGACCATTTCCCTTCAGGAGAAACAACGAAGCGATGATTCGATAAACCTTTTACAAAGGTGGCGAAATCGTTGAAACGGGTGTTAAGTTGTTCATGTATGGTATGTTTGTTCATTGTGTTGTTGTGTTGATAGTAACCAATAAAGATGCAGGAATGAAGCAAGGTTTAGTGTTTCAATAGGCAGATCACTAAATTAAACCTTTTTTCCTAGGCATGTATCAACAACAAAGGGTTTGACGATTCTATGGCAGATACCTTATTCCAGTATGGCACATTCGTAGCCTTGTTGTTGAACGAAGGCGATGATATTTTCTTCCGAAGTTTTGAGGTCGACGATGCGTAACACTTTATCACAATCTTCCAAATCCACATTACAAGCACTTACTTCAAAGTGATTACGAATCGCCGAGATGACCGAAGACTTCTCGTGTTGGGTATTGATATTCGTTTTAAAAATGCCAATCATAGCATGGTGATTTAAGGAATAAGCAATCATGGTTTCAAGTAGTTAGGATTGATAAGGAGGCTTTTCTTCTTTAGTTTCCGTGTGTGTATGGGTAGATGTATCTGTGTTGGATGGATTATTTTTCAATTCATCTTCAAAATGACGCCATTGCTCGCCCCATGGCCCGCGGTGTGACCAACATTTGCCCAATTTTTCGCGCATCTTTTCTCTTTCTTCGGGCGACATGTTTTTCATTTTTTCGGCCATTTTATCGCGCCATAATTTTTTATCTTTCCAACTGCCTTTTGGTCCTCCCCCGAACATACCGCCAAAGAGAAGTTTACAGAGAATGAATAAGCCGAGTGCTTGCCAGAAAGTTATTAATGGTAAGTTGAAAAGGGTTGGCATTAACCAGTTCCACAAGTATTTGATGGCGCTACCCATCACGGCGACAAAAGCGACGCCACAAACGAGAATTTTAAAAAATTTAGCAGCAGTGAACCTACCCATTTTATTATAAATTTTGAATGCTTTTAATTAGATGATAATTCTTTGTACAATTCGAATAAACGTTCCCTCAGATACAATACAGCGTACCTTTTCCGTGAAAGGAGCGTATTGACCGACACACCTGTTGCTTCAGATAATTCTTTAAAGGAACGGCCTTCTACTTCGTGTTGTAAAAAGACGAAACGTTGTTCTTCCGGTAGTTCGTCTACCGCTTCCATAATTGCTTCGGAGATAATTTTACGGAATAGGGGAGCATCGGCTTGCGCGCTTACGTCGGCCAAGATATCTGATAAGTACAAAGTATCTTCACCTTCGCCATTGACCATTTGCC
Organism: Chitinophaga skermanii; assembly: GCF_003259335.1. Classification (GTDB taxonomy): domain Bacteria; phylum Bacteroidota; class Bacteroidia; order Chitinophagales; family Chitinophagaceae; genus Chitinophaga; species Chitinophaga skermanii. The sequence continues at coordinate 8,850 of NZ_QLLL01000012.1, read as the reverse complement.
CTGCGCTAAAGTTGGTTTCCTTCTTTTTGCGGAACCAATCGGTTATTTTATTCCTTGTTACGGCGAAAAGCCATCCCGTAATTGATTCAACCTGGGTACCCACGCGTAGGTACTGGGTGAATTGGAACAACACATCTTGCAAAATATCTTCGGCATCGGCTACATTGTCCACCCTTTTACGAATGAACTGCAGCAAACGTTTCCGTTCTTTTTGCACGGTTTGTTGTATACGGTGATCCTGTTCCGTTGCCATATTGGGTTTTATGAGAAGCAACTCTTTCATCTTAATTAAAGTAGACGATCAAGTTTCTTCGATATTGTAAGGGCTACAAAAAAAATTATAAAAACCTCGATTTTGTTTTTCATTATAAAAATACGGGGTATGTAAATTTAGTAAGAACCAAGGGATTTCGGGTAATCTTGGGTAAAATATGGCGGAAGTGTGATGTCTATGGTGGAAATGCGACAATTGTGGCGGTATATCTAAGTCGAGCCAGGTGCCAAATTACAATTGTATGTTGTAGGCGGGATAATTTGAAGCCTTGAAAAATGGGTTATAACCTGTTTTGCAAGGCTTTACTTATAGAATTGTAGTGTACAATATTTATTGAATTATTGTGCAATATAAATATTTAGTTGGTTGATTAACAAGTATTTAACTGTATGTTTAAGCTGCTTTTGGGATATTTGTAGTGATTAATTCTACTACTATGGAAAACTATTCTAAAACAAACATAACAGATCCATATTATTTGGCCATTCAAGAACCTAGACAAGAGATATTAGAGGAGATATTTTTTTCTTTCCGTGTTCAAGAAACTGAAGAGTATAGAAAGAAGATTGATCGGAAACAATTGGCTAGGATGGCTTGGTTAGCGGAACGAGAAAGACAACAAAAAGATAGATGTGCAAATGTATTTGAGCAAATAAAATCTGATGGAACGTTTGACAAATTATTGGCTATGAGTGCCTCACAGAAATTGATCATGGGAAATATTCAAAATCTTTAGTTCATTTATACACCTCTTTATGGGTTACCCTTTTACCCCTCATTGTGATCTTCAAGAAAAGCCATATTATTTCTTTGTAACCGATAAAGGTTTGAGTTATGTAGTGGAATTTTATAGATCGATGAATCACTTTGATGATGATGTTTTATACAATGAAGGGAAGACGTTTGAAGTAAATTTTCGAAGATTGGATAGTGAGTATAATTCGAAAAGTCATTATGATCCATTCATAGCTATTACCCTTAGAAATATCATTCTTTTCCATATTCAACAGCATGATGAGTTGAATATTTATACTTTTTTATGCGACTCGGTTGATCTGCTTGACAAAGTAAGATCAAAATATTTCCGCAGAATGGCTAAATCTAAAGGCCTTGATTGGAAGTTTATTTCATTTGAAATTTTACCACCTAATCCCAATGGTTCGGCGAGTTATCTTGGTGTAGTTATTCACCAAGAGCATCCCAATTTTTTTTATTTCTTAATGGCGTTCCACTATCATGCAACATTAATGGTTGCTCATGAAAAAACAGCATAAACTAACAACTATATTGTACAAACAAAAAACGGCTGATCCTTATGGACCAGCCGTTTTCAATATCTGCAAAATGTACATTAACAAGGCACGCACACCACGTATTTCTCTTTAAAATATTCTTCTGGGAAAAGCTCGTAAATCTCAGTCAGCATAGGCCTTGTGCCACTTTCAGAGATTTCTTGGCCAAGATCACCACCTTTCAAACAAATGAGGCCATGTTTCATATTTACCCAATGCTCTGGTGACGATTTCTTCAAAACAGGTTTGCTCCAAAACCACAAGTCTTTCAACGGTGCTACAGCTCGCGAAACAACATGGTCGAACTTCCTGTTTTTGATGTCTTCTATACGCGTATGCTGTGTAGTAACGTTTTCGAGGCCAAGGGCTTCTACAACGGCTTCTACTACTTTCAGTTTTTTATTGATAGAATCCACCAAGTGAAATTGCACATTGGGATAGAAAATCGCCAAAGGAATGCCCGGGAACCCACCACCTGTACCCAAATCGAGTACCTGGTTGCCATCCGGGAAATCTGCAATCGCCGGGATGCTTAAAGAATGAAGCACGTGTTGCTCGTATAAACTATCAATGTTTTTACGGGAAATGACGTTAATCTTTTCATTCCATTCTTTATAAACAGCCTCCAGCGCCTCAAATTGTTGCTGCTGCTTCGGCGTGAAATCGCTAAAATATTTGTTGATGATCTCCATAATTACTTCCACTTGTTCTTCGATTTGAAGAATAATGCGGGCGTAAAAATAACATAATAAAGCAACATGAAGATATCTAAGCACCAACTATACCAAAAGAGGTCCTGCTCATGAAGCTTTTTCATACCACCATACATAATACCACCTTGGATAATTGTTTTAGCTGCAAAAATGCCTAAAACCCAATACAGCAAAGGATCATTGAACAAGCCAAACACCGCTGCCAGCAACAACGGGTAGAACAAAAAGTGCGTCAAAGAGAATAATCCTAACATCACTTTATGACCAAACCGGTAATGCTTACCCGTGCTCATATGACGCGTTTTCTGCCTAAACCACGACGACCAGCTCATTTTCGGCTCTGAATAAGCAAATGCATGCTTATCCAGCACCACGGCTGTATTCTTAGCATTAGCCACCTTATTCACAAATAAATCATCGTCGCCGCTAGCAATATGTTGGTGAGAAGTAAACCCTTTGTTATCGAAGAATAGCTGGGTTTTATACGCCAAATTCCTGCCCACGCCCATATATGGCGCCCCGCTCATGGCGAAGCTCAAATATTGCATGGCGCTAAAAAATGTTTCATAGCGTACTACTTTATTAAGAAAACCTTTCTTTTTGTAATAAGGACCGTACCCCAATACAATATCTTTCCCTTCCGTAAAGCCTTGGCTCATATACGACACCCAATAAGTGCTACCAGGCTTACAATCGGCATCTGTTAACAACACAACGCCATGCTGGGCACCTTTAATACCAATTGATAAAGGGTATTTCTTGCCCGGGATGAACTTGGCCGACTGTTTGATTTCTATATGCCTGAAATGAGGGAAAGTAGGTTCCAAGCTTCGGAGGTAGTATTTAGAGTCATCTTCCGAGTTATCATCTACTACAATCACCTCGTACCCTACACCCTTATCATTGGCGTAACGCTGTTGTAATACTTGTGGCAGGTTTTTCGGGAGAGCCACTTCTTCATTCTTGGCACAAATTACCACTGAAATCGGTAACTGTGCAGGTTCTTGATCGCTAAAAGTACGCTTGTAAAAAGCTAAGCGGGAAAAAATCACCAGGTAATACAATGCCTGGATCCCCGCTACTACTGCAAACGCATAAAAGATTATGATTCCTAGATCCAACATAGCCCGCAAAAATATATGTTTTTATTTACCTATATATTTGTTTCTGAAAATTATTATTCGGCGTTCTTTAAAACCCGCACCTGCGGCCTAAAGAAATAATATTAACAAGTGTATAATTCGTTCCCAACTGTTTTATTGACAAATTGGAATACTTTTGCAGGCTGAAATTATGAAGTTCGAATTATTACATACCGATGCCGGTTCCAAAGCAAGGGCCGGGAAGTTGACAACCGCGCATGGCGAGATCGAAACCCCGATCTTTATGCCTGTAGGCACTGTGGGGAGCGTTAAAGCCGTTACCCAAGAACAATTGCGTACTGACATAAATGCTCAAATCATCCTCGGCAATACGTACCATTTGTACCTACGTCCAGGTCTCGATATTATTAAACAAGCCGGTGGCTTGCATAAATTCAATGGCTGGGAACGCCCATTACTCACCGATTCCGGTGGGTACCAAGTGTTCTCCCTCGCCAATAACCGCAAAATCAAAGAAGAAGGCTGCGTGTTCCAATCGCATATCGACGGTTCCCGCCACCTCTTTACGCCCGAAAACGTAATGGATACCCAGCGAATCATCGGTGCCGATATAATTATGGCGTTCGACGAATGTCCGCCATACCCTTCGGATTACCGCTACGCGAAGAAATCCATGGAGCTAACACACCGCTGGCTCGATCGCTGTATCAAGCGCTTCGCGGAAACAGAGCCCGTTTATGGCTACGAACAAAACCTTTTCCCTATCGTACAAGGAAGTACGTATAAAGACCTACGCAAGATTTCTGCGGAAGTAATCGCTTCCAAAGAATGTGCAGGTAATGCCATTGGTGGGCTCAGCGTGGGCGAGCCAGAGGCCGATATGTACGAAATGTGCGAATTGGTATGCGATGTTTTACCAACCGATAAACCAAGATACTTAATGGGCGTGGGTACACCATGGAATATCTTACAAAATATTTCCCTAGGTGTCGACATGTTCGATTGCGTAATGCCTACTAGAAACGGTAGAAACGGGATGTTGTTTACTTGGAATGGTGTAATTAACATCAAAAACAAGAAATGGGCCGACGATTTCACACCAATCGACGAGAACAGTGCCTGCGTGGCAACAAGTAAATACACGAAAGCCTACTTAAGGCATTTATTTGTGGCAGGTGAAATCTTGGGTATGCAATTAGCGAGTATACATAACTTGGCCTTCTATTTGGATTTGGTAAAAGAAGCCCGGAAGCAGATTCTAGCCGGTACTTTTGCTACTTGGAAGGAAGGAATGGTAAAACAATTGCAAGTAAGATTATAAAACTTGCATCGCTAAAAACTTTAATTACTAAATTGGGCAAAATTTCGCGGCAAACGCGATCCATATTAAAAGGCATCATCACGACGTACAGGTTACATGAAAAAAATTGACTGGTATATATTACGTAAGTTCATCGGCACTTTCGTTTTCTGTTTAATGGTTCTGCTGGTGATATCGGTAGTGATCGACATTACCGAGAAGGTAGACGATTTCATGAAACACAACCTGTCGTTCACACAAATTGTGATGGAATATTACATTGGTTTTATTCCGCACATCGCGGCCTTGTTATTCCCATTATTCATCTTTATTTCTTGTATCCTCTTTACTTCTAAAATGGCATACCGCACAGAAATCGTTGCGATTTTGGCTGCAGGGGTAAGTTTTAGAAGATTTTTACGTCCGTACTGGGTAGGTGCTATTGGGTTTGCCTTTATATTATGGTTAGCCAACCAATACGTGGTACCGGCTGCCAACCGTATCCGTACAACGTTCGAGAATAAATATGTACACCGCCCGGATGATAACTTGGGCCAGGTTTCCGATAAAACTTACCGTATAGATACCAATACTTATGTAACCTTAGGTTACTACAACGTAGCATCGAACTATGGTTCGGGCTTTGTATTGCAACGTATCAAAGGAGAAGAAGTATTTTTCAAAATGAAAGCACAAAGTATCCGCTACGATACGGCGACGAAGAAATGGGCCTTAACAGGCGTTAGTTCGCGCAAGATTGTAGGCTTAAAGGAAACTTTGGATGAAAGGCCCGACTCGCTGTTAAAATTGCCATTTGAGCCATCAGAATTAGCAACCGACGATAAGAACATACAAGAAGCCCTTACAACACCAGAATTGCGCCGATATATCGAGCGCGAGGAAATTAGGGGTAGTGAAGGCTTAAGCGTGTTTAAAGTTGAGTATTATAGAAGAACATCGGCCGCATTCTCTGTTATTATATTAACATTGATTGGTGGAATTATGGCTAGTAAAAAAGTAAGAGGGGGGAGTGGATTACACTTAGCTTTAGGTATTGTTATCAGCGCCAGCTATATTCTCTTTTTACAATTTTCCACGGTATTTGCCACGAAAGCTTCGCTGGACCCGCTTCTTGCCGTTTGGATACCGAATTTTGTATTCGGTGGTTTAGCCTTCTATCTGTATCAAAAAGCGCCGAAATAGGTAAGAATTATAACAATTTTGTAACGAATAGCGGCTAATTTTAGTTTATACGCTTTCGGAATTTTCTTACTTTTGTTCATTGATCGAATTTGTTTACATTACCAAATTTAGCGGCAAATGAGCTATATAAAAGATAAGTTTAAGGTTAAAGCAGATGAATTAAGCGCGGAAGTAAAGGAGTTAATCAAAAATCATGGCAATACGAAGATTGAAGATGTAACGCTTGCGCAAGTATACCAAGGTATGCGCGGTATTACCGGATTAGTGACAGAAACGTCTCTGCTAGATGCGAATGAGGGTATTCGCTTTCGTGGGTATTCAATCCCAGAATTAAGAGAAAAACTTCCAAAGGCACCAGGTGGTAAAGAACCATTGCCAGAAGGTTTATTCTATTTGATGTTGATCGGTGAATTACCTACAGAAGCCGACGTTCAAACGATCTCCAGCGTTTTAGGCAGAAGATCTCACGTGCCAAACCACGTTTTTGATGCAATCGATGCATTACCACTTACTACCCACCCGATGACGATGTTCACCATCGCTATCATGGCTCTCCAAACAGAATCATTATTCGCAAAAGCTTACGCAGAAGGTATCAACAAAAAAGACTACTGGAGCTATGTTTTCGAAGATTCATTAAACCTCATCGCTCGCTTACCACGCGTAGCTGCTTATATCTACCGTCGTAAATACAAAGGCGGCCAACACATTCAACCTAACGGCGAATTGGATTGGGCTAGCAACTTCGCTCACATGTTGGGTTATACCGATGATGCTTTCAACGAATTGATGCGTTTATACATGGTGATCCATGCTGATCACGAAGGTGGTAACGTAAGTGCTCACACTACGCACCTCGTAGGTTCTGCATTAAGTGATCCATATTTGTCTTTCGCAGCTGGTATGACCGGCCTCGCGGGTCCATTACACGGCTTGGCTAACCAAGAAGTAATCAAATGGATTTTAGACATGCGTGAAGAATTGGGCGGCGGAATGCCAACCAAAGATCAAATCGAAGCTTATGTTCGTAAAACATTGGCTGATGGTAAAGTGGTACCTGGTTACGGTCACGCTGTATTGCGTAAAACCGATCCTCGCTTCACTGCGCAAATGGAATTCGCAAAAACACACTTACCAAACGACGAACTCGTTCGCATCGTATGGATGGTGTACGACACCGTACCTGGTATCTTAACGGAATTAGGTAAAGCTAAAAACCCATGGCCAAACGTAGATGCTCACTCTGGTGCATTACTCGTTCACTATGGTTTAGTTGAATATGAATTCTATACAGTATTATTCGGTGTGTCTCGCGCATTAGGCGTATTGGCATCATTATGTTGGGATAGAGCTTTAGGTTTATCTATCGAAAGACCTAAATCTGTAACAACCGAATGGATGAAACTTTTCGTAGAAGGAAAAGCAGAAGTAATCGAAGGATAATACAAGTATCCAAATACTTTCAAGAGGCTACCCATTATAAGGTAGCCTCTTCTGTTTAATACCCCCTCCCAATCCCTTTAAGCTACCTCCCCAATACTTCTCCCATTATCCCTCCATTATATACCTATACCTTCCTACTAACAAAAAGTAACTTCTAAATAACCTCCAAGTACTTCCCAAGTAATTTCCAATGTCGGTTCCTAAAACGACTTTACATATAGTTAGCCTAAATTTGAGATAATTATGAAAAAGAAACATGGTCGTAGCGCCTTCCTTTACGAGGAGTCCTTCAAAATTATGATCGCCCGTGAGTACCTCACAGGTTCACTGAGTATGTCCGAACTAGCTAGGAAGCATGGTTTAAAAAGTGCATCTGTTGTGCAAACGATGGTAGAATGGTTTAGAAAGAATGAAGCTTCTACATCATCTAGTGTTCAGGCTTCTACCGCTAATAGTGAAGTGGAAGAGCAATTGAAGGATGCCCAACTTCGTATTACAGCCTTAGAAATGTTGATCAAAAATGCAGAAAAGGAGCTGGGCGTTGATATCGTAAAAAAGCTTGGCATCAAACAGCCACCCAAATGAAAGCGATAATGCGGGAAGTCCCCTTGTCAAAAATCTGTGGTTTGTTTGGTAAAACAAGGCAAGCATGGTATGATATTAAACAACGTGATAGCAGTAGTAGTTGGCAAAAAGCAGTCGTATTAGACTTGGTGCAAGCCGTCAAGAAAATGGTTCCAAAAAGTGGTACTATTAAGCTTTACAAGGAGCTAAAGCCCACCTTTGTGTCTCAAAACATAAAACTAGGAAGGGATGGTCTACACGCATTATTGGCCGATCACGGGTTATTGGTAAAACGTCACAAAAAGAGGGTATATACGACGCAGTCTAGTCATCATTACCGTAAATGGCCTAGCTTAATCCAAGGAATGGTACCTAGTCGACCAGAACAGTTATGGGTAAGTGATATTACTTACTTGTCTACTAAAAATGGTTTTATACACTTGTCATTAATAACAGACGCTTATTCAAGGAAAATTGTGGGTTACGAGTTAAGCCCCAATTTAAAAGCTGACGGCTGTATTGCAGCCTTAAAAAGGGCCTTAAAGGCAAGGGCTTTACCTGCCGAATCCCTCATTCATCATTCTGATCGCGGTGTGCAATATTGCTGTAACGATTACGTAAGCGTGCTGCAAAAAAACGGTGTTAAAATCAGCATGACCCAGACGGGGAGCCCATATGAAAATGCATTAGCCGAACGTGTAAATGGTATTTTGAAACAGGAATTTGAACTAAACCAACAATTTCCTTCTTTCCAAGCAGCCGTAAAGCAGGTAAATAGCGCCATTTACCGCTACAACCAGTATAGACGGCACTTTGGATGCGATTTACAAACACCAGCTACGAAGCATAATGCTGGTATTCAAGCTGTTTGTCAAGTAAAATCAGTAATTTGACAAACCCTGTCAAGTTCATTTAGTAATATCGCTAGCTAAGTGTCAAGTTATTTTAGTACAAGACA
>NZ_QLLL01000011.1 GCF_003259335.1 Chitinophaga skermanii | reverse complement strand
TCTTGAAGGAAGGTTGCGTACGTGTTCCGCACCCGTTTGCCGGTCGCCGCCCATGTATTGCTACACTGCGCTGCCCCTCGACTTGCATGTATTAGGCCTGCCGCTAGCGTTCATCCTGAGCCAGGATCAAACTCTCCATTGTAAAGAAGTTGTTTGAACTGGCTAATTACTCTCGTAATTAGACGTGTCAATTAATGTTTTTCGCTAACATTACCTGTTATTTGATCTCTACTTGCGTAAAGATCGATGCTGTTGTTTCCAAACTTTCAAAGATCTTGTTCGGTTCACTTTTGAACCAAATTTGTGAGTGTTTAGGTTGCGAACCCGTAAGCCTTGCGCTACACTTGATCATCATTATAAGAACTACTTGCTTGCTATACCGCGTTGCTTTTCAATGCGTCCCGTTTGATTGGGAGTGCAAAGGTAGTAAACTTTTTATCACTTCCAAATTTTATTTTCAATTTTTTCGAAAAAGATTTTTTGAAGTTTAACTTCTCTGGATCCTTACCCAGCCTGTGTTACAAGCTTTTGTTTTCGTACTAAAAATAAAAGGAAAATATCGTCGTAAAGAGCTTTTTGTATGCGTGCTTTCTATCAAAGCGGGATGCAAAGGTAGGGAAGTTTTCGGCTCTGCCAAATATATTTCACGTGTTTTCGAAAGATATTTTTCAAAATGGCCGTGGTGGCTGGTTTCAGAGGATATATTTTTTAGCATGTTTTGAGTAATACGATGGTTTTGAGTGTTTTAACGTAGAAGCATATACGAAGATTCCATTGTTACACTAACGTAGAAGGATATACGAAGTGCTTATTTTACTATTCGTGATAATGTGCATTGCATAATATATATACAGTTGATGAACGTATTGCGACGCAACAACGGCCGCCCCCTACCCCAACGCTCGATCACTACATATAATAATATACACCTCGGCTATCATCGATTTACTACGTGATATTATCAAGTATAAAAAAAGCACGCCTAACGGCGTGCTCTCCTTATATAATATATACGTAGCGTATTAGATGTTCAAACCACCACAAACACTTAATGTTTGACCCGTAAGGTAAGCCCCCATGTCGCTCGCCAAGAACAAACAAGTGTTAGCAATGTCTTCCGCTTTACCGAAACGACCTAATGGAATTGATTCCATGTATTTCGTTGCAGAATCGCCTTCTTTCAAGTAGCTCGTCATGTCTGTTTCTACGAAACCCGGCGCAACCGCGTTACAACGAATGTTGCGGCTACCGACTTCTTTCGCGATAGATTTTGTAAAGCCTATGATACCTGCTTTAGATGCCGCGTAGCTACTTTGACCTGCATTACCTGTGATACCAATGATAGAGCTCATGTTGATAATAACACCGCTTTTTGCTTTCATCATTGGGCGAATCACATGCTTCGTCATGTTGTACACGCTTTTCAAGTTGATGTTCATTACATCATCCCATTGTTCTTCGCTCATGCGCAACAACAAGTTATCTTTAGAAATACCGGCATTGTTTACGCAGATATCTACTGTACCGAATTCTTTAACCACGTCGGCTACTAAGGCTTCGCAATCTGCGAAGTTGCCGGCATTGCTTTTATATGCTTTCGCTTTTACGCCGAATGCTGTCAATTTATCTTCCAACGCTTTTGCTTTCTCGTCGGAACTTACGTAAGTGAATGCAACGTTTGCACCTTGTTCAGCAAATTTTAAAGCAATAGCTTCACCAATTCCACGGCTCGCACCGGTTACTATCGCTACTTTGTTGTTAAGTAATTTCATCGTAAGTTGTTAGTTTAACTTTTTTAGTTTGATTATCGTTGTTGTGTGTGTTTAGTGTGGATTGTTTTGTAAGAATCCCAGGATTTCCTCTACACATTTGCGTTCGTTGCTAAGTCGTGGTACTTTATGTTGCCCACCCAATTTGCCTTTACTTTTCAACCAATCGGTGAATGTGCCGCGTGGAATTTTGTGTAAAACAGGCATGCGTAAGGCAATATCTTTATGACGTTTTGCTTCGTAATCGGAGTTGATTTGCTTTAACGTGTTATCAAGCGTGGTGATGAAGGTATCCATGCTGTTAGGTTCTACTTCAAATTCCACCAACCATTCATGCCCACCATTGCCTTCACTGCTGAAATAAACAGGTGCGGCTGTATAATCATTCACAATGGCGCCTGTTACTTCACATGCTTTCGCAATGGCACGGTCGCTATTATCTACAATTACTTCCTCACCAAACGCGTTCATAAACGATTTTGTTCGACCACTTACTTTTACCCTGAAAGGCGCGAGTGATGTGAATTGCACGGTATCGCCAACTAAGTAGCGCCAAAGGCCGCCATTAGTGGAAATAACGAGTGCATAGTTTTTGCCGAGTTCTACTTCGTTCAGTTGCAGTGTTTGCGGGTCTTCTTTGCCGAATTCTTCCATTGGCATGAACTCGTAAAATATCCCGTGGTGCAAGAACAGCAACATACCTTCGTCGCTACCAATTACGTCTTGGGCCGCGAAGAAGCCTTCGGAAGCATTGTACGTTTCTTGGTATTTCATTTTCGGGCTGCGGATCAATCTTTGGAACTGCTCGCGGTACGGGGTGAAGCTCACGCCGCCATGGATATACAATTCCAAGTTGGGCCAAACATCAGCCAAGTTATCTTTACCCGTAATCTCGAAGATTCTTTTGATCAACACGATGGTCCACGTTGGCACCCCTGCAATAGAGGTCACGTTTTCGTGGATAACGGCATTGGCCATTCTTTCGATCTTCTCCTCCCACTCGTCCATTAACGCAATCGACAAATCGGGCGTACGCACCAGGTTACCATAAAATGGCATATTCTGAAGCATCACCGCACTGAGGTCACCAAAAAAAGAGTCGCTGTCGGTAGACAGTTGGTTTACTTGGTGGCTTCCGCCGATGGCGAGGGATTTACCGGTAAGGAGGTCTGATTCGGGGTTATTATAATAATATAGTGTAAAAACATCTCGCCCGGCGCGGTAGTGGCAATCGTCCAAGCTTTCTACAGTGATAGGGATGAATTTGCTTTTATCTGCCGTTGTGCCGCTGGATTTGGCAAACCATTTAATGGGTGTGTTCCAGATGATGTTTTGTTGACCTTCCATCACGCGGGTGATGTAAGGTTTCATGCCATCGTAATCGTGGATGGGCACTCTTTTTTTATATTCTTCTACCTTATAGATGTTTGAGAAGCCGTATTTTTTACCGAATTCGGTGTATTGAGCGGCACTCAATAGGTTTTGAAAGACTTGGTGTTGTACTTGTAATGGGTACTGCATGAAGTGCTCGATGCGGCCCATTCGTAACCTGGCCAATTGTGATATAGCAGGACTTAAAATTTTCATACTGGTGATGGGTAGGGTGAAATCGACTTATTGTTTTGCTGCTTCTTCCAGGTAGTTTTTGCGGCGTAGGATAAAGTTTTGGCCAAGATAAACTTTTCTAACTTGTTCATCTTCAGCCAATTCTTCGGCAGTGCCGGCTTTTAGGATCTTACCTTCAAACAATAAATAAGCCCTATCTGTAATGGATAGTGTTTCTTGTACGTTGTGATCGGTAATTAGAATGCCGATGTTTTTGTATTTCAGTTTGGCTACGATGGCTTGGATATCCTCTACGGCAATAGGGTCGATACCTGCGAATGGTTCATCCAAGAGGATAAACTTAGGATCAACCGCCAAGGCACGGGCGATTTCCGTTCTTCTACGTTCGCCACCGGAGAGTACGTCACCAGGGCTCTTTCTTACGTGTTGAAGGCGGAATTCGTTTAAAAGGGACTCCAATTTTTCTTTTTGTTCTTTTTTGGAAAGCTTTGTCATTTCCAAAACGGCGGAAATATTATCCTCCACACTAAGTTTCCTAAATACGGAAGCTTCCTGCGGCAAGTAGCCGATACCCATTTGCGCACGTTTGTACATGGGCAACTTGGTAATTTCCACATCATCCAGGAAAACCTGGCCTTCATCCGGCTTAATTAACCCTACCACCATATAGAAGGTAGTTGTTTTCCCGGCACCGTTGGGTCCGAGCAAGCCTACAATCTCACCTTGCGTTACCTCTACAGATACGTGGTTTACCACGGTCCTGGCGCGGTAACGTTTTACCAATTGCTGTGTATGTATTCTTAGTGCCATATAATCAAACTTAGCAAAATTAATAAAATAGTTGACAGTTCTGGCCCCGTCACAAACTTATAACGTTTTGTATATAAAATAAGGTATGGATAATGATGTGGAGATATGTTATTTTTGCGGGGCTTTTAAAAAAAATTTCAAGCCCAACCGTCATTAAACGTATGAAAGTCACTGAACATATCTCACAGGCAAAGGATACATTAATTTCTTTTGAAATATTACCACCATTAAAAGGGAAAAGCATTGAGTCGATTTATGATCACCTCGACCCGATGATGGAATTTAAGCCAGCCTTCGTTAATGTTACGTATCACCGTAGCGAACATATGTTCAAGAAGCGTATGGACGGATCTTTCGAAAAAGTAGAAATTCGTAAGCGCCCAGGTACCGTTGGTATTTGTGCGGCGATTATGAACCATTATAACGTAGATGCAGTACCACACTTAATTTGCGGTGGTTTCACCAAAGAAGAAACGGAGAATGCATTGATCGATTTAGCGTTTTTGGGTGTAGATAACGTATTGGTATTACGTGGCGATGCCCCTAAAAATGAAACTTATTTCGAGCCGGAACCAAACGGACACCGTTATGCCATCGACTTATTGCACCAAGTGCAGCATATGAATAACGGGATTTATTTGGAGGAAGACTTACAAAACGGCGTAAAAACGAAGTTCTGTATCGGTGTAGCCGGTTATCCAGAGAAACACTTTGAATCGCCGAACCTTAATAGCGACTTACAAATCTTAAAGGCGAAGGTAGATGCGGGAGCGGAATACGTGGTAACGCAGATGTTCTTCGACAACCAGAAATATTTTGAGTATGTGAAGCTTTGCCGCGAAATGGGTATCAATGTTCCCATCATCCCAGGCTTGAAGCCTCTTACAACGAAGAAACAGCTAAGTGTAATCCCTCGCAGTTTCCAAGTAGATATCCCAACCGAGTTCTCTAACGAAATCATGAAATGTAAAACTGATAAGGAAGTAGAACAACTGGGTACAGAATGGCTCATTCAACAATCTAAAGAATTAAAAGCCTTCGGCGTGCCGGTATTACACTATTATACTTTGGGTAAACCACTCGTTATTAGAAAAGTAATGGAAGCTATCGTGTAAGCAAAGCTTACCATAACGGCTAAAAATATAAGTGCCACCGCGTAGAGACGTGGTGGCATTTTTTTCCCTATAACTGTCACACTTTTTAATGTGTTTGTGTTGCTAATTTTTTAAGCTAATAATAAACTAACTACAGATAAGACGAAATCTTACTTCCCTACCCCTATCAGCTACTAAAATATTTTTCGTTCCATCTTCCCTAAAACGCAAACACGCCTTTACCGTTACCGGTAAAAGCGTGCTTGTTACTTATTATATAATTATGTTAGTAGTCCTCTCTTGATAAAAAGACGCCCAAACTCACTCCAACATATTGGTTCTTCGTTGTGGTCATCTTGTTATGATCAATATCATTCAAGCCCAAACTATAATTAGCGCCAATCGTCAACAAGCTTTTAAACTCGAAGCCCACTAAGAAGTTCAAGCCAAAATCCCAAGGATACAGGTACATTTTGGTTGGGTCGCTGCCACCTTCGCGCCTGAATTTTACAGATCGATTATTGTTCGTAACTACTCCGCCATTATAATTAACGGTGTACTTATAGTTACCTCCTACTCCCAATCCAGCATACGGACCGGCTCCAACAAATACTCTCCCGGCATTACCTACCGGCTGCCGGTATACCAAGTTCACGGGTAGTTCTACATAATGGAGCTGTAACTTTTGGCCAACAGGGGTGTAAACTTCAGGATTAATGGATTCACTCGTAAGCTTGGCGCCTTTCGTGGTGTACCTAATAACCGGTTGTACATATAATCCTTTATAAACAGGAATATTCAGTTGTACATCGGCATGCCAGCCACTTAGGGTGTTGGTTGTGTTTTGAATGTTGGTTAAACCTGGATAGTTGCCTTCTAGTGTCATTTTTGATCCTGTATAACCAGCTTCAAGTCCAAAGCTGACTTGAGCCTTTACGGAATACACAGGTATAAAAGCCAGCAAGAGCAGGCTCTTTTGAATCATGCGGTAGGTGTTCATATCTATTCTAAATACAAATAATACTCTCTCGTTAAATGATCGGTTTCGACTAAGGAATGAATGCTTGGGGTTACCTTAAACGTTACTGTCTTGAAGTGGGTGGCACAAAAAATTGATGAACCTTATTAATCACAAAGTTAGCTTCTTCTAAACATATTATTAATTCTTAGTGGCCCTTTTAATCAAAAAATAAAATGCAGCTGTATATCGACCAATTTCTAACCGATATACTGCTGCATCTACTGTTAATTTTTCTTATGGCTACAAATTATCCTTAGGTCTACTTGCGTTTTTACTGTCTGTCGATTCTAATAACAGGCGTAGCCGTTAAATGTTTAAAAAAATCTATCTAATTTTTTAATCACATTAGATATTTTTCTTCAAACTCCCATTGCGCAAAGCGTTACAGGGGAAATATTTTTTCTTGATAATGGCTATTTACCTCCGAATTTATACCCAATGTTCACACCGAACGAGGTATTACGGAATGAATTATCGCTATCACCATCACCTGCTAAGTTTACTAAACCTAGGTCGGTATATAGCCCAAAGTTAATCCCGTTCGATAATTCGTACCCTACTTGGAAGTTACCGCCCACGTCGAAGCGCTTTAATTCTCCGGCTTGGTTACCAAAGTCGATACTATTACCGTTTACATTACCGCCCAAGGCATATGCCAAGTATGGACCAATACCGATAAACAGGTTACCGGCACCTACTTCTGGTTTATACATAAAGTTTACGGGTAATTCTAAATAATGGAGGTTGGTTTTCACATCGCGGGTGAGGAAATCGCCCTTACCACCTTTACCTGTATATAACAAGCTGGGTTGAACATAGAACTCGTCGGCGATGGGTAAATCCAATGTTACACCGCCTCTGAAGTTGGTGATAATGTCGCTGGTAGATTTGCTACCTAATACTTTTAGGGTGTAGCTAGAAAACGTTGGGCCGGCTACCACACCCCATTTCGCTTGTGCAAAAGATGCACTTGCCAGCAAAATTGCAATGGCAGACAACATTAGTTTTTTCATGAGAATTGGTTTTGTTGTAAGTAAAGTTGTTTTCATGTTTTGGGGAAGATTATTTGAGGAAGAAACAAAATGCCGCAACAAAGGTTGTTGGGGCATTTTGTGATGATGCTTTTTTTGCTTGCCTATTTTCTTACGTTAGGGTTTTGGCGCCCTACCGAACATATAACCTACGGATACACTAAATACCCTGTTTTTATTATTGTCGTCGGTACTATTATCGGTTCCGCTTCTTAATTTACCCAAACCTAGTCCGTACTGGGCCGAGATTAAGAAGTTATTACCTAGTTCAACACCAGCTAGGATGTTACCACCCCAATCGAAGCGTTTGTAACGGTCCCAACCTTGGTTAGGATCACCGGAATTGAAAGGCGTATCATCATCCCATTTAATATTGCTGGAACCGGAAGAAGTTACACCTGCAATGGTGGTTTCATACTTGTTTTTACCGGCTACACCGAATGCGAAATAAGGACCCACACCTGCGAACAAGCGGGCATTTTCGCCAATTGGAATTTTACCAACAAAGTTTAAAGGGATTTCGATGTACTGTGGGTTGGTAGTGAACTTAGAATAAGCTGCACTGCCTTTTTCGCCAGATTCAAGTTTTGCACCTTTACCGGTATAATATACCCCTGGCTGAAATGATAGGATTTCTGAAAGTGGAAGGTCGGCTAACACACCAATGTGAAACGAACTGTGAGAGTTGTTTTTGTTGATGGATCCATCGTTGTCTGTAGAAATGTTCGCCAAATTCCAACCACCTTTCACACCTACTCTAACCTGCGCTTGAGCAACACTGCCTAAAAAAACTAATGCCGCTAAAGATAGAAGAACTCTCTTTGTCATAATCTATTAGTTTGATTTGACTAGAGAAATCCAAAGACTGTGCCAACTACAGAAAAGGGGCTTATAGCGAATTGTATATCAATTCGTTATAAGCCCCCTAACACGAGTTTAACTCTATTTCTTATTTGGGGAAAGTGATTCCAAGTGCGTTAAAAACCCGTCTAATTGTTCCACACCTAAGCGTTTCGCAACAATCTTTTTCTTTTCATCAAGCAAGTAAACAACCGGTGTGCTGTACACATCGTATAAGCGCCTGTAGTTACTTGTATATTGAGGATCCCAAGCATTTACCCATTGCAATTTATGCTCGGCGATATATTGTGTCCACTCTTCTTTCGTGCCTTCTGTTTTAATACCCAAAATGGTTACCCCTCGCTTCTTCCAGCTAGCGTTATAGGCAGAATCGATGCGTGGAATTTCTGTTTTACAATGTCCACACGTTGGGTCCCAAAACACCAATACCGTATATTTCGAGGGTATTTTATATAATGAAATGGGCTTGCCGGCAGGATCTTGTAATACCAACGGCGCAGCAGGCTGCCCAATTAAGTTCGGTGCCATGGCATAAGCACGACTAATAATCTTGTTCTTTTGCTCTTCTGTTAACCATTCTGTTTGTCCCGATACGTAGTACTTTTCTACTAAGTGAACGAACACAGCATCGAAGCCCATGTATTGCGATTGTTCGTACGTATAGGTGCACCACCATAAGATGTATTTATACATCTCGCGGTCTTTCTTCGCTTTGCTGATTAGCATATCACATTCCGCGATCACTGAATCGGGATGTATTTGTACCAAGGTTTTGAAATATTTCTCTAAACGCGTTTCCAAGATAGGTGTGCGTACGAGGCGGCCATCCGACAAGTTGAAATCGTCCCAGTAATGCGCTTTGTAATAGCGGTATGGGTAGGTAGAGTCGAGTGTACCATCAGCTTTCTTTGGCATGGGAGGTACTGCCGGTTCACGCATTCCTTTGAAAATGCTGGCTAAAAGCGACTGTGGATTTTTAGCGATAATGTTATTGCGGTAATCTTGGATACGCTGTGTAAGTGCTTCTTGTTCGTTGCGAACATTCGCTGTATCGGCTGGTGTTTTAGCTGCTGCATAGTCGGTTTTTACCTTCTCTGACGCTTTCGACTCAGTAAACAAGTATTTATTATAAGCATAGAAAGTTTCGTTTTCTGGCGAGTTTTTGAAGGTAGCATGGTGGATAAAGTCGGCTGTATCGTTGCTAACACTGAAAGTTTGCTGTTTATCGAGTAAAATCTCGAAGTAACGGTCTTTCTTCGGCATAACGATCATATAGATTCCACCGGGTAAGGCTTTTGTACCTTTGATAACGGCATTACCATTGGCATCTACCAACGCGGAATCTACGAGGTAAGTTTGTTTACCCATGTAATGACCGAGGTAAAAATAGCCGTTCTTATAGTTCTTCACTTGAACGGAGATGTTGTAACCTTGCGCCAGCAAGGCATTACAACAAAATAGGCTGCATATTAGAACGATAAATTTTCTCATAGGTCTTGTAAAAATAATCAAAAACGAATACGAATTCCATTCGCTGGGATAAACGGAATGTGGTGGGGGATTATTGTCAAATAATGCATTAACAATATTGTTTACAAGTGTTTACATGACTGGATTTTTTTGTTTTTGTGGAATGATGAGTACACAAGGGGTGGTAAATAACTGTTGAATATAGCAGTGTACCTGTACATTTTACCGTGATAACATATTATTTGGCGCTAAATGGCTGTTAATCAATATACAGAGAATTAATATCCATTCACTAGCAGCAGCATGGACGACTATTGGGGAACATGTGGGATATATATGGGTAATATATGGGTAACATTGGAAGAACATTGGAACACCATTAGAAGACCATTAGGAGATATTATAAAATGTCGTTCGTATAAGCTTTATCCACATTTGAGTGCGGTGCTATTGCTTTTAGTTAAAAACAGGGCTATTTGGCGTGATGGTACTATTCTATTAATATTTGCTTAATAAAGCTGTTTAAATCGGTAAGCAAAATCCTACCTTTGCACCCGTGAGAAAAAAGAATGTTGTTTTAACGAATATTCCTGTAAGCGATTATGCTGCCGAAGGTAAGGCACTCGCGAAAGTAGACGGGAAAGTTATTTTCATTGAAGGCGGCGTTATGCCTGGCGATGTTGTTGATGTGCGCCTAAGCAAAAGCAAAAAAGATTGGGCGGAAGGGAAAGCTGTGCATATCCACAGTTATTCGAAAGACCGCGTTGAGCCTTTTTGTCAACACTTCGGTATGTGTGGCGGTTGCAAATGGCAAATGGTACCTTACGAGCTTCAATTGAAATATAAGCAACAACAGGTTGTCGATCACCTTAGCCGTATCGGCAAAATGCCTTTACCTCCTATCACGCCTATCCTTGGTTCAAAAAACACGGTTAACTATCGTAACAAGCTTGAATTTACATTCAGCAACCGCGCTTATTTAACCAATGAAGAAATTGCTGCTGCCGGTGATGGCGTTATTGAACATAAACCAGCACTTGGTTTCCACGTGCCGCGGTTGTTCGATAAAGTGCTGAACATCGATACTTGCTATCTTCAAGCCGAACCTACCAATCTCATCAAAAACACCCTCCGCGAGTATGCATTGGCCAATAACTTGGCTTTCTATGATATCCGCAACCACGAAGGCTGGTTACGCAATGTTATTATCCGCGTATTAACCACCGGTGAAGTAATGGTAAACGTAGTGATTCACCACGAAGCGAAAAAACAACGTGAAGCTTTACTAGACCATTTGTTAGCGAAAGTACCTAGCATTACAACTTTACTGTATACCATCAACCCGAAGAAGAACGATAGTATTTTCGATCTTGAGCCAAAAGCTTATTTCGGTAAAGGGTACGCCGAGGAAAAATTAGAAGATTATACTTTTAAAATAGGTCCGAAATCTTTCTTCCAAACGAATACTTATCAAGGCGAAGCTTTGTACCAAGTTACGCGCGAGTTCGCGGGTTTAACGGGCAACGAGGTGGTGTATGATTTGTATTGCGGAACAGGTAGTATCGGGATTTTCGTTTCTAAACAAGCGAAAAAAGTAATCGGCATCGAACTCATCAAAGAAGCTATCGACGATGCAAAAGAAAATGCAGAACGCAATAATGTGACCAATGCCACTTTCTATGCCGGCGATGTAATCGATATTTGCGACGATGCCTTCTTTGCTGCTCATGGCGCTCCAGATGTAGTAATTACCGATCCTCCACGTGCAGGCATGCACGAGAAATTGGTGAACAAGCTATTAGAAATTGGTGCACCAAAAATTGTGTATGTAAGCTGTAATCCTGCTACCCAAGCACGCGATTTAGCATTATTGCACGAAAAGTATACAGTTGAAAAAATACAGCCAGTAGATATGTTTCCGCACACGCATCACATCGAGAACGTGGTGTTGTTGATAAAACGTTAGTACTGCATATATAGAGTCATTCGTAGTAACATAATTTCCAGACAGTAACATGAAATACCAGCGGTACGGGCGATTTAGCGTACTTCCAACGGTTATCCAATCTCTCATGCTCATTAACGCGATCGTGTTTATACTCGAGATCACGTTGCCGAACAATTTGTACCAGGGCATGATGGATTTGTTTGCTTTGCACATTTGGGGTTCCGAGCAATTTCGCCCGCACCAATTGGTTACCCACTTATTCATGCACGGTTCGTGGATGCACTTGGTGATTAATATGCTTACATTATGGATTTTTGGTTCGAAGCTGGAGAAGAACTGGGGCGCCAAACGTTTCTTTAATTTTTATATGATTTGCGGGATTGGCGCTGCATTGTGCCACTTAGGGGTGCTAACTTTCGAAAATATGCACCTCACGAAAGACATCGATGCTTTCATGGATAACCCTACCAGCCAAGCCTTCCTTGAAATTCATAAAAACTACGATCTCAACGCCGGCTCATACCTCGTAAATGATTTAGCCAGCGAGGTTTCGCTACATCCCAACGATTCCAGCATCCTAGAAGCTGCAAAAATATTCTTACAGAACTTCATCACCGAATACCGCAACCAAGTTACACTGGGTGCCAGCGGTGCTGTATACGGTATCTGTTTTGCTTTTGGTTACTTATTCCCCAACACTTTCCCGCTTAACAATATTCACATTCGTGCGAAATTTATAGTCGGTACGCTTATAATTTTCGAAGTACTGGCTGGTTTCCGCAACGTAGCTGGCGATAACGTAGCACACTTCGCCCATTTAGGTGGCGTATTATTCAGCTATATCCTCCTGAAGATTTGGGCAAGAACGAACCGCCGGGATTTCTATTAATATTCATTACACAAAAATTTCATATACCGTACTTAAAATTTAGTAGGGCTAAGCCGCTTTATTCGCTAATTTTGTAAGACAAAGAAAATTGCCATGCAGATAGTGGATAAAGAACGTACGTTTCGACTTTCGTTAGGGGAAGAAAAAAACATGGTGACCCAATTGTTGCTCATCAACATCACCGTATACATTGGCCTGTTTTTTACCTGGGTGCTTTTCCATATGGAGAACATGACGGATGCCCAGTTCCAACAAAACCTCTATACACATATCATCTTCCATGCTGAACCGGGTAACCTACTCAAAGAGCCTTGGACGTTGGTTACTTCATTGTTTACTCATTACGGGGTATTCAATACGTTTAGTAGTCTTTTGTGGATGTGGTTCTTCGGAAGCATTGTACAAACATATGTAGGGCATGAAAAAATTATTCCTTTATACCTCTTCGCCGGCTGGGCTGGTTTAGCAGTATTTATGTTGGGAGGCTTTGTAATGCCTTCATGGCAACAAGCTACTACTCCAATCACTTTTAGTGGTGCATGGGGTGCTACAGCAGGTTTTGCCGTTGCTGCATTAATGATTGCGCCGAAACACCGGATTTTTAGCGCGGTGGGTAAAGGCGGTATTCCTGTTTGGCTAATCGGCATTATTTACTTCGTGCTTGTGCTAGGAGCTAATTATAACGTAACCGGCAATCGTCTCGGTGAAATGTATTTCAATATTGCAGGTGGCGCCTTCATGGGCTTCATCTACGCTCATTTCTTACAGAAGGGCTTTGATATTGGAGCTTGGCTGCATAATATCTTCTACAAAATCACCCACCTTTTCCACCCGAAAAGCGAAATGCCCAGTAAAATAGTAGCGCAACAAGTTGCCGTTACAAAAGAAACTGTTTTCTACAAGCAAGACACCGCTCCCTATCAAAAGGTAGGTTCTGTTTCAGAAAACAAACTCAACGAAATACTCGATAAAATCAACGCGAATGGTTTAGAATCGCTCAGTGACGAGGAAAAAGAAACCTTGGAGCGCGCTAGCAAAACCGCTAACTAATTATATTTCTATCGCAAACAAGAAAGTCTTCTCTACGGTGTAGGGAAGACTTTTTTCATTTCCCCCCTACTATTAACATTCTCTTGCTTAGCTATAAAAAGCGAAAGGAGATTGTTATTTTTACGGAAGTCTTAACCTCAATAATCTCCCTTACCCGTGAAATCATTTGCAACAATCACACGACGCTTGCTATTATGGGGCAACATTGCCGTGGTACTTGGCTTATTGGCATCGGCTTTTTTACCCTTTGTAAACCCAACTTTCTTTTGGCCGGCGGGCTTCTCGGGGTTTGCATTCCCCTTTTTCTGGATCGCCGCTGTACTATTCATTCCCATTTGGCTTTTCATCTACCGCAATAAAAAATACTTTATCTCGCTAGTCGGCATTCTTGTTACTGCCCAAGCCTTCTTTCAAACTGTTGCCTTCCACCCATTTAGTAAAGCGCCTGTAGAAAAAGATCCGCATACTATTAAAGTGGCCAGCTTTAACTGTAGCAGCCTAGGCTTGAAGGATTACCAGGATAACCCCATTATTCGCACCCGCGTGTACGAAGCGCTGCACGATATTGATGCGGACGTATTATGTCTACAAGAGTTTTATACGAACGACGATCCCGAGCGTTTGCATAATTTGGATTCTATTATGCAACGATGCGGGTATACATACGCCTACCAAACAAAAGATTTAACCCGTTGGAATACTTGGCACTTTGGTCTCGCCGTTCTTTCTAAATACCCTATTATTGATACCGCTCGTATCGATTTTAATTCCGGCCCAGAAACAGAAAACCTGCTTAAAGCCAATATCGTTGTAGCCAATGATACGATTACGATTTTCAACACCCACTTAAAGTCGTACCAATTCAATGCCCGCGACTATTCCGTGGTAAAAAAGCAAAATGTACACGGTTCCCGCGGCTTAGCCAGTAAAATGAAAGCAACATTTGCCATTCGTGCCGGTCAAGCAGAGATCGTGTCGAACGCAATCCGCGAAGCAGAGCACCCGGTAATAGTTTTCGGCGATTTCAATGCTATTCCATTGGCATATTCGTACAAAACCATTCGCCAGCACTTACAAGATGCCTTTTTGGAGAAAGGAACCGGCTGGGGAAGAACGTTTTCGCGCTTGTCGCCCTTCTTACGTATCGACTATATCTTAGTGGATCCGTCTATGCAGGTGCAATCTTTCGATATTTTCCAGCGGAAGGGTTTCGAGCACTATCCTATTTACAGTACGATTTCTTTAAAAAAATAGCGGGCTACGTAAAGTGCCTACCAAGCGGATTTTCAGCGGCTTACCATGCGGCTTTTTTTGCATATGAAACAAGTTTTACCTGTTTACATAATGACAAATAAAGTTAATTGCGGTAAATTTATAGTTGCAAGCTTCGGTTTGCCCGTTGTGAATGTGGTTCTTACAGGCCACGATGTTTTACTAAATACGCGCCATTGAAATTTTTAAGGTTATTTACGAAAGGATTTTTTCTAACCGTTAACGTGTTGGTAGTGCTACTATTTTTATTAGCCTGCCTTGCTCCTATTGTGTCGCCAGAGAAATTTTGGCCGATCGGGTTTTTCACGTTGATATTTCCTTTCTTATTAGCCGCTTTATTGGTGTTTTTAGTTATTTGGGCTTTGTTTCACCCTAAATATGCCCTCATTCCGCTGATTGCCATTTTAGTCGGTTGGAAATCGGTAACCGCTTTCGTGGCGCTCAACTGGCCAGGAAAGCGCATGGCCGAAAAACCAGCCAATAGCATTAACGTAATGAGTTATAATGTGGGCTTATTTGGACTGTACCGCGAGAAAAACAGCGCCCCTACCCGCGATTCGATTATCGCCTTTGTTAAGCGCCAACAACCTGATATTGCTTGCTTCCAGGATTTTTATACCTCCGAAAAGCCGGGCGATTTCAATAACCGGGAGGATTTATCGAGGGAAATGAAGATGCCTTATCGCTATTTTTCAAGTGACTTCAACCGGAACGGTACGCAGCATTGGGGGTCTATTATCTTCTCTCGCTACCGCATTATTCAATCCGATAAAATTAAACTCTCTAAAGGTCCCCTCAGCGAAAGCTTAATCTATGCCGATATCGAAAAAGATGGGGATACTGTTCGTATTATTAATATGCACCTGGAATCGTACCGTTTTAATGAACAGGATTACAATTCCATCGAAAAAATAAAGAAACAGGAAGATAAAGGCTATGTGGCAGCGAAACGGATTGTTGTAAAAATGCGTGAAGCATTCATCCGTAGGGCCAAACAGGCAGATATTGTGGCCGATTTCGTGAAGCAAAGCCCTCATCCTATTATTCTTTGTGGCGACTTTAATGATACCCCGGCCTCCTACACCTATTTTAAAGTGAAGGGCAGTTTACAAGACGCTTTCCTTAAACGCGGTAGCGGTATTGGAAGAACGTTTGCCAGTTTGTCGCCCACTTTGCGGATCGATTATATCTTTGCCAGTAAAGAGTTTGCCATTCATCACTTTCAAAAAATTAACTCGGATCTGTCTGACCATTACCCCGTAATGGCCAATGTCAAGTTGATGAGTGTCAATAAATAGTAAGGAGATTTCTTGCTGTTAGCCTGCATTTAACATTCCTTATCTTTGCAGTCCACGTAAAATTTTCGAAATTAGGTTATAAATACTCAAGGCTTCATTATGTCTGAACTCAAAATACACAACTCGTTAACTAGGAAAAAAGAAGTTTTCGAACCACTATACCCCGGTCACGTCGGCATGTACGTGTGCGGACCTACAGTTTCCGGCGAATCTCACCTCGGGCACGCCCGCCCATATATTACGTTCGACGTTCTCTTCCGTTACTTGAAGCATTTGGGTTATAAAGTACGTTACGTACGTAACTTAACCGATGCCGGCCACTTCGAAGAAGAAGGTCGTGCTGCGGAAGACAAGATCGCGAAAGGCGCATTGCTGGAGAAGTTAGAGCCGATGGAATTGGTACAGAAGTACACCAACTTGTACCATTGGGCGATGCACCAATTTAATTGCTTGGAACCAAGTATTGAACCTACAGCAACAGGACATATCGTGGAGCAAATCGAGATGATTAAAAACATCATCGAGAAAGGTTACGCGTACGAAGTAAATGGATCTGTTTATTTCGATGTGAAGAAATACGCTGATAGTCATGAATATGGCATTCTTTCTGGCCGAGTGTTGGAAGAATTGCAAGAGTCGAACCGCGAGCTCGATAACCAAAGCGAGAAGCGTAATAAAGTAGACTTTGCTTTGTGGAAGAATGCACCACCAGAACACTTAATGAGATGGCAAAGTCCTTGGGGTGAAGGCTTCCCAGGATGGCACATTGAATGTTCTGCGATGAGTAAAAAATACTTAGGCAAACAATTCGATATTCACGGTGGTGGTATGGACTTAATGTTCCCACACCACGAATGTGAGATTGCGCAGAGTGAAATTGCACATGGCGAGTTAATGGCGCGTTTCTGGATGCATAATAATATGATTACCATCAACGGCAAGAAGATGGGTAAGGCATATAACAACACCATTAAGCTAACAGAACTATTCTCGGGTAACAATACACAATTGGAGAAACCTTATCACCCGATGACGGTGCGTTTCTTCGTGTTGCAAACGCATTACAGAAGTACATTAGACTTCTCGAATGATGGGTTATTGGCTGCTGAAAAAGGCTTACAGCGTTTATGGGCAGCGTACGAAGTACTACAAAAACTCGACTACCCCGCTGTTACCGAAGCTACCAACGAGGAACTCGACAAGCAAGTTCAACAATGGTGCGCGGAATGTACCGATTTCATCAACGATGATATGAACACCGCTAAAGTACTCGCGAACCTCTTTGAAATGGCACCGGTGATTAACTCAATTAAAGGTGGCCAAGTAAAACCAGGTGAAATCAGCGAAGCAACTTTCAACTTGATGAAAACCACTTTCGATACCTTCTTAATCGAAATCCTTGGTCTTGTTCCAGTAAAAGCAGCTGATAGCGATAAATTGGACGGTGTAATGCAATTGTTGATCGATATTAGGAAAGAAGCAAAAGGTCGTAAAGACTATGCTACCTCCGACAAGATTCGCAACCAGCTTTTAAGCATCGGTATCCAATTAAAAGATGAAAAAGACGGAACGGTAAGTTTCACCATCGAATAAAAAAACTCATTCGCTCTATCCACACCGGGTAGAGCGAAAAATTTTATAACACATGTTACAAAAACGCTGGTTATTGGTAGGCTTAGTGGCACTCGCAGCAGCATGTAATAACTCCTCCAATAACAAACCATCTTCAACAGACACAGCAAACGTACCCGCTACGCCAACAGTTACAGCACCCACCTTCGATGCCGATAGCGCATACGATTATGTGGCCAAGCAAGTAGCCTTCGGCCCACGTATCCCAGGCACGCCCGCACAACAAAAGTGCGCCGATTGGTTAATCGCGAAAATGAAATCGTACGCCGATACGGTGTATATGCAGAAAACAACGGTAACTGTTCCCGGTGGCAAAAATGTACCGTGTATCAACATCATTGCCAGCTTCAACCCAGCGGCTAAGCAAAGAATTTTGCTGGTGGCGCATTGGGATACCCGTCCTTTTGCCGATGAAGAAAAAGCTAACCCTACAGCAAAGATCGATGGCGCCGATGATGGCGGCAGCGGTGTAGCCGTAGCCATGGAAGCTGCTAGGCAGATGAAGGCGAAAAACCCAGGAATCGGGGTCGACATTCTACTGAATGATGTAGAAGATTACGGTGATACCAAGGACGATAATACCTTCTGTTTAGGAACACAGTATTGGGCAAAGAATCCTCACATTCCGGGTTACACAGCCAACTACGGGATTGGTTTAGATATGGTGGGCGCCAAAGGAGCCCGTTTCTTCATGGAAGCTGTATCGAAACAATATGCTAACAGGCAAATGATGAACTTCTGGAATGCCGGCAACACCGTTGGCTTCAGTAGCTATTTCCCGTACGACGATATCGGCGCCGGCACCACCGACGACCACCTGTACGTGAACACTATTGCTAAAATTCCCACTTTTGACGTGATCGCCTTCCAATCGAACGCCAACTTCCTACCACATTGGCACACTACAAAAGACAACATGGATGTAATTGATAAAAATACCTTGAAAGCAGTAGGACAAACCTTGTTACAAGTATTGTACGTGCAGCCTTTCAACTACTAAAAAAATTGAGCCGGGTACAGTGTTTTCTGTAGAATTCTTCGGAACTTGAATACAGGAAATTCTATCACGGCTCAATTTTTTTTATGCCTACTCCCCAAGTTCCACACTTACACTTCGCACATCTTGCAAAAGATAAAAAATTGCAAAAGATCATGATCGATCATTTGCCCCCCATTCAGCCGAAGGTGAATATTATGCTGTTATTAATGAATAGCATTATGAGCCAACAGCTATCGGTTAAAGTCGCCGAGGTAATATATGCCAGGTTCCTACAGCTTTACAATGGTAAGCACCCCAGCGCAACACAGGTACTAAGCACACCTACCGAAACATTACGCGCGATTGGGCTATCGAATGCCAAAGTAAGTTATGTACACAACGTTGCGCGCTTTGCAGAAACCGAAGATTTGTCCGACGAAAAACTACATCAACTTTCCAACGAAGAAATTCTCACTTACCTCACGCAAATTAAAGGCGTAGGCCAATGGTCGGTTGAAATGTTATTGATGTTCCACCTGGGAAGAGAAGATGTTTTCTCGCTGGGCGATTACAGTTTGCAACAAGCCATGATCAAACTATACAAGCTCGATCCTACCGATAAAAAAGCCTTGAAAATAAAACTGCTGAAGCTCTCTGAAAAGTGGGCGCCTTACCGCTCTTATGCTTGTAGGTATTTATGGAAGTGGCGTTCGGCCGAGGGGAAATAAAGAAGCCCCGCTGCAGACGCAACAGGGCTTGTTTTCTCGTAATATTTATTACTGGCTGAGAAAAAACTATTTAACGATCTTTAATTCGTTGATGATGTTTGGCGCGCCACCCAATTTATCAATACACCATAATACATAACGCACATCCACACAGATAGTACGGTTGAATACAGGATCGAATTGAATTTTGTGACTTAATGCTTCGTAGTTACCATCGAATGCCAAGCCGATTAATTCGCCGTTGCCATTGATAACAGGAGAACCAGAGTTACCACCTGTAATGTCGTTGGTAGTAATGAAACCTACAACGAGGTCATTTTTACGTGCATCTTTATATTGACCGAAATCTTTCTTGTTGTACAATTCGATCAATTTAGCCGGTAAATCAAATTCGTAATCACCCGGAACGTATTTCTCCATTACACCGCTCATGGTTGTTACATAGTCGTAGTGAACAGCATCACGCGGTTCGTATGATTTCACTTGACCGTAAGACAAACGCATGGTGAAATTTGCATCTGGGTAACGGCTTTTATTAGGCGCTTGTTTGATTACACCCTCTAAGTAGCGGCGACCTAAGTCGTTATTCGCGATTACGAATTGGTTATATAAAGGTAAATATCTGCCTACATAATTTTTCACGAAAGATGCAGCATAGCTGTATGCAGGATCATTTTGTAATGTAACAGCGTCGGGATTTGACTTGAATGCATTCCATTTAGCATCATCAAAAATCATCGTGTTCGCAAAAACGTATGCTGCGTATGTTTTGTATGTTTTATCGTCGTTAAGGTCGCCGTAAGCAGCCTTCAACTTATCGAAGAAACCTGCAGGTTGTTGATCTTTTGGAACATCGTTGTAGAACATGTGCAAAGTAGCGGCGAGGATTTTCAAATCGCTCGGTTTGTTTTCATTTGCTAAGAAGTTCGTACGAGCAGCATCGGCAGTAGCAATAGTTTTTGCCATAGCGTCGGCCGGTAATTTTTTCAAGATCGCATCTTCTAAAGCAGCTAAGCTTGAGGCGTAGTTTGCTAATGGAGAGCCAAGGATACCTTCTGTTAAGTATACACGTTCTTTAGCGTATGGTTCCCAAGCAGCATAAATTTTCGCGTATTCAGCGAAAAGATTTTCAAATTCAGGTTTACCTTTTGCCCAAGCAGTGAAAGCAGCTTCTTCTTTTTGTTTCTCTTCGAATACTTTGTATTTCAACAATTGTTTGCTTTCGCCATCGAAGAATTTCCAGTAGTTAGCAATACCTGCGTAAGATGACGCCAATTGCAATTTAACAGCTGGATCTTTCTTCATTTCTTCAAACATCGCTTTCAAACGCACGTCACGTAAATTAACTGTTGACGGGTTATCGATAGAAGTTTTCAATTTTACGCCGTAAGAGGTTTCGTAGCGGTTCGTACCACCAGGATAACCGAAGATCATTGCGTAATCATTCTCTTTTACTCCTTTGATAGAAACTGGTAAGAAGTGTTTTGGTTTTAATGGAACGTTTTCTTTGCTGAATTCAGCAGGCTTGTTTTCTTTGTTCGCATATACACGGAAAACAGAGAAATCGCCTGTATGACGAGGCCATTCCCAGTTATCGGTATCGCCACCATACTTACCAACGCTTTCTGGAGGTGTACCTACTAAACGGATATCTGTATAACGTTCGTACACAAATAATAAGAATTGGTTGCCTTTGAACATAGGGAATACGC
The DNA here is from genome assembly GCF_003259335.1 of Chitinophaga skermanii. GTDB lineage: Bacteria > Bacteroidota > Bacteroidia > Chitinophagales > Chitinophagaceae > Chitinophaga > Chitinophaga skermanii. Next base: position 143,462 of record NZ_QLLL01000011.1, on the reverse strand, counting down.
GTGCTTCGTAGCCGGTACCTTCTGTTGCTTTTTTAACGATAGGTGCAGATAATTCTTGTAATTTCTTCGTGTATTCTGCGCCTTTTAAATCTTTCAAAGCAGGCATTAATTCAGCCGACACGTCTTCTACTTTTACTAAGAATTGTACGCTTAAACCTTTAGACGGGATTTCTTCCGCTTGGTTCTTCGCATAGAAACCATCACGTAAATAGTTATGTTCTACAGAACTTGCACTCGCAATCGCACCGTAACCACAGTGGTGATTCGTGAAAATCAAACCTTGGTTACTCACAATCTCACCTGTACAACCGCCACCAAAAATGATGATCGCGTCTTTGATAGATGCTTTGTTAATGCTGTACAATTGCTCCTTGGTGAGTTTCAAACCTTTTTTCACCATGTTAGCATATACTTCTTGGCCGAGAATATATGGCAACCACATCCCTTCGTCGGCGCGGGCCATTTTCACCACCAATAGTAATACGAGTACTAGTAGTTTTTTCTTCATAAAAAGTTAGATTTTGTAATAAGAGCACCAAACCTACTGTTTTTTAGTCGAATCGCAATTGATAAAACCCCATTATTCCATACTTTCCATCACATTTAGAAATTTATTAATGCATTAAAAGCCAAACAATTAATTACACATCCTGTTATAAATAATTGTTTACAAACACCTTCAACAAATCCGTGATATGAAAAAATTACTCGTTTTCTATTTCGTATGCGTAAGCACTATTTTTTTAGCCTGCAATAATAGTGCATCTACCAACCGTGAAGACACCAGCTTGTCTAATGTTCCTGCCGCTACGGCCGACTCTAGTAACATACCCCAAGCTGCTATTATCGAAGATATTCACTGGCAACTCGTTTCACTCAATAACGAAGCTGTAAGTATCCCTACCAGCGGAAAAGACCTTTTCCTGGAGTTTAACGGTACAGAACAACGTGTTCACGGCTTTAGTGGATGCAATATCATCAACGGTGGTTATACGAAACAAGATAACCAACTGAGTTTCACACAAATGGTGAGCACACGCATGACTTGCCCCGAACAAGGTCTAGAAGATAAATTCATTACCGCCATCAACTCCATCAATCATTATAAACTCGACGATGCCGGTCTTCACCTCTTAAAAGGCGATACTACCGTAGCTAGTTTCAAGGCGGTTACGAAGTAATCGAATACCTTGGCGCACATTTTGCAAACTATCCCCTAAAATATTATTCATCAAAATCGATCGATATGTACAAATACCTTTTCATTTTCGGCGCTGCAGCAATGATGGCTTGTAATAATTCTGCGAATACAGAAGCAGCCAAAGATTCACTCGACGCTGCGAATGCACAATTAAAAGATGCTGCACAAAAAACGACCGAAGAAACCGGCGATTACTTAGCTGCAGAAAAGAAAGCTGCCGAAGAATCGCTTAACCAACGCATCAAAGAAGTAGACGAAAAAATGGAAACATTAAAGAAAGATGCTTCCGAGAAAAGTAAAGAAACCCAAAAAAAGCTAGCTGTGCTAAAAGAAGATTTGAATAAAGAACTCGACGAAGTAAAATCCAGCACAGCAGAAACGTGGGATAAAACAAAAGAAAAAACAAACCAATTATTGAAGAAAACCGACGATGAATGGAAAGAATTCAAAAACGATTTCAAAGAGTTGTTTAAATAATATTTGACAGTTCCTTACATAGAAAAGCCTCTACCGCGGTAGAGGCTTTTTCGTTTGCTATAGAGAAAAAAGGCCATTAGCTTTTCACTAGTTTTTCCATAGGCACTACAATACCTTCTGACGAAACTTTCAACACCGTCCATGTATTCGCTCCTTCCAAGGTAATGAAGTACTGTATGCCCGCTCTTGTGCTATGTTCTACAACTGCATAAAATGATTGGTCAGGATAAGATTTCATCAACTGTTGAATCAAGGGTAAAGGCAATTGTGCATCGCTGATGATACGGCTTGTAGAAAGCAATTCGCCGGCATTGTTATAGATCGCTGTAACTTGGTTATCTTTCATTTCGAACTTCGCTGTATAATTTTTCTTTTCATCTTTAAACCATCTCACATTTTTCACCTCGCCAAAAGATGCACGAAGAGCATTAGAAAATTTAGCGCTTACAACGGTTTCAACACCAGCGAATGCTTGTGTAGATAAGCAAAACAAGGCAAATACGATAAGGGTGATTAACTTTTTCATGATAGTAATTTTTATAAATGTTTTTGATGTGTTTTCGTTTGTTGAAACAAATGTAGAACACCTTTTTACCCCCTTAAAGTGAATAGTTATTAGTGGACGGAAGGCCAATCAATCCCGCCCATTCGTACGTTTTCGTACAAAACGAACACTGCTGCGAATACCTTTCAACCCCAATACTGCCAACAATTACAGCCATTTTGTATGTCCACATCTTACCTAGCTACCTTACAAACCATCCTGCGGATAACCGGGTTTCAAAAAACAAGCATTTTCAATTCCGGACAGTTTTTCTCAAAAGCGAACATTTTCATCCAATAAAAAACCCGTAACTACATGGTAGAAACGGGCTTATTATGTTTATTATCAATTGTTTATTTAAACGTAATGGTAGCGGTATCAATTTCGAATATATCTTCCTTTTGGTTATAAAAAGCATATTTCGCTTGTTTAGGGCCTGTTTTCTTGATAAAAAGCACCCCCTTTCCTAATAATTCATCTTCCATATTCAACATCTTATTAATGCCGAATGAATGTAACTCTTGCCATTTCTTGTCGGCCGTTAAAGTGAATACATAGAAAGTATTCAAGTTCGAAGGTGCCATGTAGTTCGCTATCACGCCTACTTCTTCACGGCCGTCGTCATTTAAATCGCCAATATTCCTGAAATAGAAACTACCATAACTGGGTGCTAACGCGAATTTCAATGTGTCTGCACCTGCTATATTACTCACGTAGTAAGTGAATATTTGGTTTTCCCATGTAATAGAATCGAGCATTTCGTAATCCATTCCTGCAGGGTAACCCGGCCATATCGCTTCTTGCTGCTTACTATATAATATATCGGAGAGCTTATCTGGCCGCCCATCACCATCCAAATCAATATCAATTGTTTCCCGGGTATTAACCGACTCGCTTAAATTATCATCACCGGCGCCTGCATTTTGCACTGTTTGTGCTGCTTGAGCAGCAGTGTTCGAAGAATTTGAAGCGGTTACTTGTGTTGAATCTTGCTGAGGGGTTTTACTTCCCCCGCCACATGCTGTGAATAGAATTAAGGCTGCTATTGGGTATAACTTCTTCATCCAACTAAATTAATACTAAAAACAACATCCCGTTCTCGAATAATCAAGAGCGGGATGTTGCAAATTATTTGATATAACAATTATTTGAATTGATAATAAGCGTCGGCATTCATATAAGTTCGTACAGGCGCATCGTTACGCTTCTCTCCTAGCAATTGGAAGCTAGAAATTTTGGGCAAATAGCACTTCAATGAAGTAATGCCTTTCGTAGGTTCGAAGATGAATTCTTCTGCTTTATCTCCATAAAAACAATCGCGGCATACCTTGCCGTTTTTGAAGAAATGGTATTTGTTATCCGCGAATTCAATTAAGTATAATTTATTCGTGTAGTCCATATCCATAACACGGTCTACCAACATCGGTAAGCCATTCTCATACGTCAGCTTTGTTTTTTTTGCTTTTACGTTGATGATGTAACTGTTAGATTGTAAGTTAATCGCTTGGTAGTATGGCTTCAATAAATACACCTTCGCAATAATGGTACCTTTCAACACCGTAGTTTGACCATGTTCTTTAATAGCCATTACTGAATCCACGATAAAGTTGTGGGGCGTATGAGCGGTGAAGGTCATAATATCTAAGCTCAATCCTTCACTAGACTTAGGCAAAGAATGTACGAATTCTGTAAAACTAGTTGCATCATTCATAGATACCGGCGCTGTATTGGCGTTCGGAATGTACAGGATGCTAATTAAATAATTATCTGTGGCGAATGCCTCGCGGGCTTTCTTTTTCAGTGAAAAGTTATAGATCGAAGCCTTTTGGTTCTGTGCAGCATCGGCAACATCTATTTTTGATAAAGTGGTGAAAGCTGTATCTGCATCCAGCATGTAATGTTTTTGAGCTTGTGAGCTAGCATAAGCGAACAGTGAGAGCAATAACAGTGTAATCTTCATAATTGTGGTGTTAAGTGTACCAAAATCTGTTTGGGGGATGATATATAATTCTTCTGTTATAATGTTGGCCAACGGTGAAATGGTAGGTGTTATCCACTTGGCGGTATTGTAATATTACGACAACCATACTACTACATTTTACCCGGCATATTTGCAAGTTGGCTGTATAAAGGTACACATTTACCTAATTAGCATACATGAATGTACTAAAAATCAAACGAACAGGCCACATTTTCCCCTAACCACCCACCATTTATTGATACTTCTTTTACCAAAAATTGGGGCGCGCTTTATAAAAACGTTAACACGATATTACATTTCCTTAACCCGGGCTTAATATCCTGGTAACTTTGCGAGTGGAGCTTTGCGGTGTCATAATGAATGAAAGGTATCATGAGTTACCGCCATTACTGATAGAAAACTTTCATAAAAAAACATTAAAAACACAAAACCATGAAACAGATTATTGTTTTAGGACCCAAAAAAATTATCACTGTAGCATTAGCTGCAATTTTAGCCATTTCCTCCATGACCGTTAGCGCTCAGGTTGATGAGCCACACACCCTCGCTTACAACACTACACCGTTTACGACATCCAGCAGCGAAGCACCTCGCAACAACATGCGTGTTAACATCACGCAAGAAAAAACAGGCGATTTATTGTTCCGTGTATCGATCGACAACCCTACTACTGATAAGGCTACGATCATTATCCGCGATGCCCAAAACAACACGCTTCACCGCGAAACTGTGAACGCAAGTTCTACCTTCGTAACACGTTACAACTTTCAATCGTTGGAAGATGGTGCTTACATGATCTCTGTGATCAGTGGTAAACAAAAAATCCAAAAGGCAATCGACATCAAAACGAAAACCGAAGTACAACGCTTTGTATCTATCGACTAAGTAAAGAACATTAGCAGAACTTCTGCCATCATTTGTTAACACCAATAAATAATTAGCCCTGCACAAGCGGATCAATGCAAGTGCAGGGCTAATTATTTATAAGAATCGTAGTAGTTGTTAAATACCCATGGCGTCGTATAATGTTTGCATCATTTTGCCACGCACATTTAGTTGCAATAACCTATTATTCTCCCCGTTCGGGCATACCCTATTACTCAAGAATATAAATACAAGGTTATATTTCGGATCTACCCAAACACAAGTACCCGTAAAGCCGGTATGTCCAAATGTTTGCGGAGAAGCACTCTTACATGGATAAGGCTCCTTTCTCGATGCATTATCTTTCTCCGGCTTATCAAATCCATAACCTCTCCTGCTCACCTTACTTTGGTATTGATTAAACAATTCGATGGTAGACGGCTTAATGTATTTCACACTGTTGAAGTTCCCCCCGTTCAATAACATCTGCATCATAATGGCTAAATCGTGCGCATTGGAAAACAAGCCTGCATGACCTGAAACACCGCCAAACATCGCCGCACCCGGATCATGTACATCGCCACGTATCCATTGAATACGGAAAGTATGTTCCCTTTCAGTAGGCACTAACTGCTCTACACCAAAACGTTCTCTTGGTTGAAAGCCTGTCGTATACATACCCAAAGGAGTGTAGAAATTATCTTTCGCATAACGGTCTAATGTTTTACCACTTAACTGCTCTACAATCTTTCCTAAGAAAATAAAATCATTATCGCTGTATACATAGTTATTAGAAGGACCGAGTTTGCTATCGAGGATTTTCTTGTACATCGTGTCTACATAACTGGGCACCATGTACATATTTTCTGCTACGCGCAGCGTATGTGCTGAATCTTGTTCCTGGCGGAATAAAGCTGTATCGGGATAACCGTTGGCCATTAGTACATCTTTATAGAACGGGATGTACGCTACCAGGCCGGCTTGGTGTAAAAGAATATCCCGGATCTTCAAACCCGCTTTATTCGAACCGCGCACCCAAGGTAAATAATCACCGAGTGTACCATCCAAGTTAATCTTGCCCTCATCATACAAACGCATAATAGATACCGTAGTAGCACATACTTTTGTTACAGAAGCTAAATCATAAATAGCATCGCTGGTAACTCGTTCGGTACGACTGTAATCGTAATACCCCAGCGATTTATTATACACAATTTTGCCATCTTTCATCGCCAATACTTGGCAACCTGGCGCAGCACCTTTTGCCATCATATCGCCCGCCAATGAATCGATACGCGCTAAGATTTTACTATTCATACCTACTGATTCCGGCGTTACAGTAGCCAAATGCGCAGGCGTAATTTCAGCCGATACAATACCATCACCAAAGTGATAGTTCTCGCAAACGGTTACCGGTAATTTACCTTTCGCACGGAGGCGACCGAATATAATTTCGGCAGCTACGCGGTGTGTAGTGCTATCATCTTCATAAGCAGCCACCATTGTGTTGGCATCGCAGAAGTAACGCATCGCGTAAGGATTACCAAACATTACCACGGCAGCAGGCATTTCATGCTGCAATTGGTTAACCAACATACGTTGTGCATTGCTTAAGCCGTAGTTCCTAGCTGGTCGACGACTGTAATTGTGTACGCTGATGATGATGTTTTGGTAGTTATTTTTTAGGCGTTGAACAATGGCCGGGATTTGGCTCTCGCCTTGGTTCGACGTGAAAATATATGAATCCACATTCGGGTTAATCCCTTTTACTGCTTGCACGAAAGTATTGGTACCATCGGCACCTACAGCAATAACAGCCGTTTTACGGTTGGTTGTAGTAGCAGAGAATGGAATAAGGCGGTTATCGTTTTTTAAAAGGGTGATGGCCTCCTCGGAAATTCTTTGGCGAAGCGGCATCACATCTTGGTTAAGGTCGTTAACGATGTTATTCGGATCGATGGGTTTCCAATTCGCTAAACCTACCTTGTATTTCGCTATCAACACTTTTTTCACCCGGCGATTCACTTCTTCACGCGAAATCACACCTTTCTTAATCGCCTCTTTAATCGCTTCAATACTACCTTTCGAGGTGGAAGGTAATTCCATTAAATCGTTACCGGCTAATAACGACATCAACGATTCGTTCCCGTTTTTATAGTAGTTGGAAATACCTTTCATTTCCAAAGCATCCGTTACAATAATGCCATCGAAGCCCATTTTCTTCTGCAACAAGTTCGTTACTGTTTCATACGAAATCGACGTCGGCTTCTTAGAACTTGGATCAATCGCCGGTACATTCAAATGCGCAATCATAACCGAAGCAACACCTGCGTCGATCACCCTTTGGAAAGGGTACAACTCTAACGAATCTAACTCCGCTAAGCTCTTACTAATGGTTGGTAATTCTGCATGAGAATCAACATCCGTATCGCCGTGTCCAGGGAAGTGCTTAGCACAGGCCATAATACCTTGGTCTTGCATACCCTTTACCATGGCTACACCTAAACGGGCAACCTGGTATTTATCTTCACCGAATGAACGATCGTTGATAACAGGGTTTTGCGGGTTGTTATTCACATCCACTACAGGAGCAAAGTTGTACTGGATACCTTGACGAATACATTGTTTACCAATAGCTTTACCTATTTCGTAAATCAACGTACTATCTTGAATAGCGCCTAGCATTAAGTTACGCGGGAAGCTGATTACACTATCTAAACGCATACCTAATCCCCACTCGCCATCAACAGCTACTAACATCGGCACTTTAGAGATGGATTGATAGTAGTTTACCAAGTTAGCCTGGCGGCCAGGGCCACCTTGGAAGGTAACCATACCGCCTACTTTGTTCTCTTTAATATCTTTAATTACAGCATTCACATGGTCCTGTCCTAAATTGGAATGTACACGGATCATGATCAACTGTGCTATACGTTCGTCGGGTGTGAGGGTATTAAATACGCTATCGGCCCAGCGTTGGGCTGGATCAACTTTTTTCTGTTGCTGCTGCTTTTTCTGCGTCAATTGTTTCTTCTGCGGGTCTCCTTGTCCTTTCCTTGAAGGTGGTGCGCTAACGTGGTTGGCTGCGCTCGAAAAGAGTATCCCGGCAAATCCTATTACCAGTAAATACTTCATCATAGCTTAAACATACAAAGTTTTGAGTTAGAACTAGTAAGATACGACACCATTATATAACCGTTCATGTATTATGCCAAATCCTTATACTAAGGTCTTGTTTCCTTGGAAATTAAAGCTTATATTTAATAAGTTCTACGTTTTCACTTTAGTTTTTGAATTATATTTATAAAATCCAACCTTTTGTTGGTTTTTTTTTAGCAATCTTAATTTTAATTACCAATACATTCAATTGTTTGTTATATTTGCAATCTACGCAATGTATGTTTTAGTAAAATAACACATGGTCAATCTTATATTATTTGGCCCTCCGGGCAGTGGTAAAGGCACTCAAAGCGCTAACATTATTGACAAGTACGGTTTACTGCACTTGTCGACTGGCGATTTATTGCGTGCAGAAATAGCGGAAAAGACTCCTTTGGGTTTGGAAGCAAAGAAATTCATCGATCAAGGTGCATTGGTACCAGATGAAGTTGTGATTGGTATGATTAGCACTAAATTGGATGCTAATCCTGAGGCGAAAGGCTTTATTTTCGATGGTTTTCCACGTACAACAGCGCAAGCAGAAGCTTTAGATAAATTACTCGCATTAAAGAAAACAGCTATTTCAATGGTGTTATCATTGGAAGTTCCTGAAGATGAATTAGTGCGCAGGTTATTAAACCGTGGTTTGACTTCTGGTCGTACCGATGATGCAAACGAAGGTGTGGTAAAAGCACGTATCGTTGAGTATCACAACAAAACGGCGCCAGTAGCGGATCATTACGGTAAATTCGGCAAATTCAAGAAAGTGAAAGGCGACGGTACTGTTGACAGCACTTTTGAATTGCTGAGCAAAGAGATTGACGAGCTGGTTTCAGAAAGAGTTTAATCTCTAATTTTACGTAAAACATATACCCGGCTTATATTTCCGGGCATATTACCATACTTGTTAAAACGCAAAGAGCGGGAAATAAGCACGTAACTGCTTAAACTTTCCGATCTTTGCGTTTTATTTTTATATTCTGTATCAAACATGGAGAAAGGGAACTTTGTAGATTATATTCGTATTTACGCCAAATCGGGCAAGGGCGGCGCCGGAAGTATGCACTTCATGCGCACAAAATTCAATGCCCAAGCCGGCCCCGATGGTGGTGATGGCGGTCGTGGTGGCCACGTCATTCTCAGGGGTAATCGACAATTGTGGACCCTCCTTCACTTACGTTGGTACAAAAACGTGATTGCCGAAAATGGCACCAGCGGTAGCGGTAATAACAGCTCTGGCTCTTTTGGTAAAGATGTGATTATAGAAGTACCATTGGGTACAATTGCCCGCGACGAAGAAACAGGCGAAGTGGAAGCTGAAATCTTACACGATGGCCAGGAGATTATTTGGATGCCAGGTGGCCAAGGTGGTAGAGGTAACGCTTATTTCAAAAGTGCTACCAATCAAACACCGGAATATGCACAACCCGGTATGCCAGGCATCGAAGGCTGGAAGCGTATTGAACTAAAAATCTTGGCTGACGTAGGTTTAGTGGGCTTCCCTAACGCGGGTAAGTCAACCCTTTTATCTACCATCACGGCAGCAAAACCCAAAATCGCCAATTACGCATTCACCACGCTTACACCACAACTCGGCATCGTAGAATACCGCGATAACCGCTCGTTCTGTATGGCCGATTTACCAGGTATTATCGAAGGCGCCCACGAAGGCCGTGGCCTCGGTCACCGCTTCTTACGCCATATCGAACGAAACTCTGTACTACTTTTCGTGATCCCAGCCGATAGCGACGATCACATGAAAGAGTTCCGCATATTGGCGAATGAATTACAACAGTACAACCCAGAATTACTGGATAAACAATACCTCATCGCCGTTAGTAAAAGCGATATGCTCGACGATGAACTCAAAGAAGCCATCAGGGCCGAATTGCCGCAAGATGTACCATTGATCTTTATCTCTTCAGTTCTCAACCAAGGCTTATCCGAACTAAAAGATAAGATCTGGGAAGCCATCGTGGCAGAAGAAAATTCACATACGCTTAAAACCGTATTCGACGAAGAATTCTATGCCATGGCACCTACCGGCGAAATCAATTACGATGATGAACTTGATTTCGATGACGAAGATTTCGAAGAGGATGAAAACGATCGAGACATCAACGACCGTGACGACGATGATGATGAAGACATTGATTACGACAATATCGATTTATCCGATTTCGATGGTTTGGACATTGATCCCGACTTTGATAAAAGAAAATAATTATACAAAGCTCCTGGATGACCAGGAGCTTTTTTATGCAAACCCTTTAGGTACTTACATCTATTCTCTCTAATCATCTCAAATACAACCCTCTTTTCCCAGTATCCCCCTTCCATTTTACCGATCTTCTATAAAATCAATTTATAATCAAAGCTTTACCGAAACAAACCCAGTAAAAGTAAGCCCTTCACCGACAACTCTCCGACTCTTCTCCGACATTTCACCGACAAACCCCCAGTGTTTGTCGACACTTAGTAAGCCTTTTGTCGACATTTTGCCGACATGCACCTTGTAAAACCTGGGGTTCAGCGCAGTACTTTCCAAGTTATTCACATCTAAAACCGGCATTTTCCGGCAAAAACCGGCAGAAAACGGCACTTTCCGGCATTTTCCGGCATAAAGCGGCATAAACCGGTCAAAACCGGTCAAAACCGGCACTTTCCGGCACGCCGCTTTTTTACTTCACGCACCCTGCTTACCTTCAAGTAACAGACCTGTAAGCTCTTTGACTTGTTGTTCATCTTTCGCAAAAAAAAGCCATCTCCAGTAGTAGAGACGGCTTTTTACACGCATCCGAGTGATTGCTTCTGCACTCGAAATATTCTTATGATAATCAAGAAGCCCCTACACAGTAGAGGCCTCCATCCATACTTAACCTTGTTAAATTTCCGTTGGTTAAACAGGGCGAAAATACCCATGCAGCCAGCCTGTACCAATACTTAATAGTTGGTATATTTCGCCTGCAAGCGCCTATAAATACCCAGTTCGCGGTATTTATAGCACCTACAACATAGCCTAATTTTGTGGGGAGATTAGCACAGTCCATGTACCCGGGCAAAATTCATCAAACCCGCCATGTTCTTCACTTCCAGCTTACGCATAATGTTCTTACGATGCGTATTCACCGTGAATTCACTGATGAATAATTGTTGCCCAATTTCTTTCGACGTAAACTCGCTGCTGATCATTTTAATGATTTCAACTTCCCGTTTCGTGAGTTGATATTTCTTCATGAAATCGTCGAGGAAGTAAGATGCGATAGGGATTTGTTCTTCTTGCAGCGGTGTGAAAATTTTCTCGCCTTGTAGAATTTTACGGATTGCGCTTTTCAATTCCGTGGCCGATGTACTTTTCAACATATAGCCATCAGCCCCTAGTTCTTCTACCGACATCATCAGTTGCGGCTGGTTGTAGTTCGTAATCACGAGAATTTTCACCTGGGGAAATTCGCGCTTTAAATGGCCGAGGGTTTTTATGCCGTCGAGCTGTGGCATATTTAAATCCAGTAGCACGAGATCTACCGGGGTGTTTGCTAAACGATCGAGTAATTGCATCCCGTTGTTCACCGGTTCTAATATTTCCCAGGCGCCTTCTTCACGAAGAACGGCCATCAGTCCATCTATTAACAGTTGGTGATCATCAGCTATAATGATGCGGCTTTGCATATTCTTCTTCTCTTTTTGGATGATTTATGAATGATGGATGGGAATTTCGATATTAATAAGGGTACCTTGTCCTTCGCTACTTTCTGCTTCCATTGTGCCTTGGAGGTAGTTTACTTTAGCATAGATGCTGCGCAAAAATCCCGGGCCGCTTTGCTTTCTTTGGGTTTGATCGATGCCTACTCCATTATCTTCCACCATAATAGTAATCAAATCTTCGTGTTCTATCAACTGTAAAATCACGTTTTCCGCGGCAGCATGCTTGAAAATGTTCTGTAACAGCTCTTGTATAATCCTATAAATCGTGTGCTGAAAGTTAGTACTGTATTGATGTTTTTCAAAACCTACAATCACTAACTCTATATTAATTTTCCCAGAGGCATTTGCCATCATCACCCAATCTTCCACCGCGTGCTTAAACCCATATTTCTCAATCGCCACGGGTGTTAACTGGTGACTAATATTGCGAATAGTTTTGGTAATTTGTTGTACAATACCTGCTGTAGACACAAGTTTTTCATTCTTCTCCAGCACGTTCAACTGCTTACTTTCTTGCACAGCGCTTAGGTTTAAGCTTGCTAACGACAACATCGATCCAATTTCATCGTGCAGCTGGTCGGCCAATTCCTTTCGCTCCTTCTCTTGCACTGTGATAATTGTTTCCGTGAGTGCTTTTTGTTGTTCATTCATTTGCACCAATAGGTTTTCCCTTTCGCGGCGATAACTATTGAAGCGTGTTGTTAATCCAAACATAATAATCACCATTTCAATAACACAACCTATAAACACCCCGAAGTGCGCAAGCAAGAAAGGTAAACTCACCTTTCCTAGATGGTATAAGCTTTCCATTGTAGCAAACACGAGCAATACCACGTTCGCTACTAGGTAGAACAGTGCCGGTTTGTAGCCTTGTATAATTCTTTCTATCAAGCTTCCCATTGCTAATACCACCATTATTAATGTAAACACCGACATAGAGCGTTGTACATAAGACGAGTACATGCCGAAAGCTGTATAATCAATAGGCGCTAACATAACGAGCACCACGGCGATGCTAGCGAATTGAAGCACCTTCAATGGCTTGAAGAACTTGCTGCTACGGGATTGTTGTAAGAATGATTGTAAGAATTGTATGGAGAAGATGATGTTGAAGATGGCGAATACCGCGCGGGAACGGCTGGGGAAAAACTCGGAATTCGGCCATAGGTAACGGAACCCAATGCCTTTATTCGATAAAATCCACAGCATCATAATACACACGTAAATAGCGTACCAGCCATAAACTTTGTCCTTCGTTGTAATAAACAAAAACACACCGAATAATACAATCAACAGTAATATACCCGTTAATAACCCGTTCACTAACGCTTCCTGTGCCGCTTGCGTAGCCAATGTTTCCCTGCTTACGAGGAACATCGGTGCTTGTAGAGACTCGAAGTGTTTATCAATTTTCAGCAGGTATAACCCGGTAGCGGGTTGCAGGGGAAAAGCAAAAGTATTGTGAATAATGGGGCGCTGTGAAAACGGGTGGAAATCGCCGGTAGTACTTTGTAGTATAAGGCTATCGTGTTGTACACTGTACCACAGTAATTCGTTGATATGGGCATTATCTACCACCAACACGGAATCGTTGCTAGCGGTTATGCCTGGCATTTGTAGTACTACCCAATAATCGGAGGAAGTGAATCCAGGGTTAATAAAAGCCCCCGGTAGCGGCTTAAATTGCCCGCTCTTGTATGCTGCCCATGCTTGCGTGGCTGTTAAATTCCGGGAGGTATCTTCCAGCACAAAGAACGAGGGAGCTGTTTGGGAATAAGTCTTCACCGGGATAATGATTGCCAATAAAAGCATCCATATCCAGGTCTGTAGTAGCCGCTTTATCATAATAGGGAAATACGCCGGCAAATTATGGATAAGTTGCGGGTCCATGAATACCCACTGGTAGGTATTCCAATTCTCTTATAACTCAGGGTGTGCTGGTAAATGACTCGTCGCGGGTATTGGCATTCACATATTCCAAGATGCGTGTAGCAATAGCCGTTGCCAATGGATTTTCGATTAGTTTACTATCGGCAACATCCAGAGATCCATCCTCTTTCTTGGTGAAAGTTACTTCATGGTCTTCATCGATGACGGCATGGTAATGATGTGGAGTTGGCGTAACGAGTACGAGAAAATGTTTGTTATCGTGATCGAACGTGAGTGTGAATTGATGCATGGATTGATTGCTTTCTTAGGTTAACAGATTTTGGGGGAAATGGTTGCTTGTTGGGGGAGGCTTTCATTTTTTAAGTGATCCTTCTAAGTTATATTGTGGCTTGAATAGTGTGTTTCGTTATAAGTTCGTCTGGAATAGCAGGAATGTATAATCTTTCAATGGGGTACCCTTTAGTTAATGTGGACTGTATGCCACGGGCGTGATCAACAGACAATGAAACTAAGTAGTTAAGAATATCATAATCAATGATTTTCCCATCAGAAAATAGTAAAGAGAGCTCCTTAACAGCAAACTTGTTTCTCACTTGCATCATAAATAATTCTAGATCGCCTTGAAAAAACTTGTATGTAATGTTTGTGGTGAGCGTTGATTCTGAGGAATTAATACTAATCTCATTCCCAAATGAGAATTTTAGTCTTTCCTTGCTAATTTGAAAATCTTCTGGAACATTTATCAAATGGTTATTAAGATGAATATCCAATATCTTGAAGTTAATGTTTTCTTGCACTATTATTGAGATTTGCGATTAGCATTAAATACTACTTAGATATTCATATTGAATACCTGTATTCGTACTATCAATTTCATACTCTTTACGTTCTCTTACTTTTTTACGTAATAGGATGTTTTCTTTTTTTACAGAAACATCTTCAAATAATTGTACTTCAAAGTCAATGGTCTCGAGTACAATTTCTTTCTCTGTTTTCTTTAATTGGCTTCTTAAATATATACCAGTTCCCCAAGTAATAATGGTTGCTATTACTGCCAGTATAGTAAGTATAAGTAGTGTTGTATCGTTCATAATCTCTTATTTACTGAAGACAATTTTATTCGCATAATAACTCATATAAGCAGATCCTATAAATAGTAATACTGATAATGTATTCAAAGAATAGAATCTTGTACCCAGGCTATTATTTTCATAAGCGTAGAAAACGCCTAATATAATACCAATAAAAGCGATTACCATTGCAGATCCAACACATAGTACTATTTTCAGTGGCAGCTTTTTACTAGTCACCAGGTTAAAATTAGCGATATTAAACGCTAAGGCTGCAAATAAAAAGTCTTTTATATCAAAAGCATTAATATTTAGATCTATGGATAGGGCTAACCTAATTAGAATTGGTAAAATACCCCCAGTAAACGTTACTATAAACCATAGGCATTTCGATTCATTCTTCTTTACGAAATCAATCACTCGATTCATTTTCAAAGAAAATTTGGGATTAAACTGATAGTATAAGTTACTTAATATGCTTCAAACAACATTTCTGCGAACTAATAAAAACGCGCATTGGATAATGCGCGTTTTCTTTGCTAGAACTAACCCAAACAAATATTTATATGGAGGTAAATACTGTTAATTTTAAAAAGGTTCGCTAGAAAACGAACCTATAAACTAAACTAACCCAAACAAACGTTTATAAAACGCTGTTAAAGAATTATTTTTCTGAAGGCAAAGCGTAGCCTAGCATGCAAACAGATGCACGCGAACAAGGCGATGACTCCCGAAAATTGATGTATTAAATTTTATGTAGAAAGGGGTAACTGGGTATGGATGCTTTCCATCATACTTCCATCTTCAATAAGTGCTCTTACATACACCGCTTGAAGCTATACGATGCTTTGGTAGATGTTTAGTTAAGCAACCCAACGGCTACTCAACTAAACATTCCTTTATCATTATAAGAAAGATCGTATCATTTATAGAGAGAATTACTTCCCCCCTCGATCACACTAGCATTACGCCGTTGCAGCCGCTTGTTCTGCTAACTTCGCTTTGATTTTGTTTTCGATTTCTGCTGCTACTTCCGGGTTGTCCAACAACAATTGCTTTACAGCATCACGACCTTGGCCCAATTTGTTACTTTCATAACTGAACCAGCTACCGCTTTTTTGAACAATACCGAATTCAACACCCATATCAATCAGCTCGCCTACCTTAGATACACCTAAACCATAGATGATATCAAACTCCGCTTGGCGGAATGGTGGCGCCACCTTATTCTTTACAACTTTTACTTTTACACGGTTACCTACCGCTTCATCGCCATCTTTAATTTGACTCATACGACGAATATCCAAACGAACAGACGCGTAGAACTTCAAGGCGTTACCACCTGTAGTTGTTTCTGGGTTACCGAACATCACACCAATCTTCTCACGTAACTGGTTGATGAAAATACAGCAACAGTTCGTCTTAGCAATCGTAGCTGTTAACTTACGTAATGCTTGTGACATCAAACGAGCTTGTAAACCCATTTTGCTATCACCCATTTCACCTTCCAACTCACCCTTCGGCACCAAAGCCGCTACAGAGTCAATCACCACCACATCAACAGCACCAGACAAGATCAAACGATCCGCAATTTCCAATGCTTGCTCACCATGGTCAGGCTGCGAAATCAATAACGAATCAACATCCACTCCCAAACGCTGCGCATAAGAACTATCAAAAGCATGCTCAGCATCGATGATGGCACAAATACCACCTTTTTTCTGCGCTTCAGCAATCGTATGAATGGCTACCGTTGTTTTACCAGAAGATTCCGGGCCGTAGATCTCAATGATCCTACCCTTCGGAAAACCACCAATACCTAATGCTATGTCCAATCCTAAAGACCCGGTAGAAATAACTTCCATAGGCTCTACACCCTTCTCACCCATCATCATCACCGAACCCTTACCAAAATCTTTCTCGATTTTATCCATCGTAAGGCGAAGCGCCTTCAATTTATCTGCATTCGCGTTAGACATAATCTTTAGTGTTTGTTTGTTTAGTATAGTTTTTTCAAATCTAATGGTGATGCTAAGGTAAAACTTAATTCTGATATTTTCCTAAATTTTTTAGCAATTTTCAAATATTACTAATTTTACTAGCATCCACCCTTTTGACTGCTTCGTTGCAATCAACAGTACAAAGATCGTATCCCGGTACGCACTGAACGTGCGCGCCGAAATATTTTTTTTATTTTTTTATGTAAAACCCAAAAAGGCCGCCTCTACATGCGTAGCGACGGCCCCTTTCCTATATTTTAAATTCCTTTTTTCTTCTTCCTACCCCAATATCCCGAACGCAATCCATTGCATTAATATCCCCCCAATAAATCCAATATACACTTCCGCCGGGGTATGCGCATTCAAAATCAAGCGCGCCGTAGCTACCAAACCCGATAATACAAATATCAAGGCCAATGGCACCGCCACGTTCATGCCCATTCCCCACATTAATACGGTGAAAAACCCAATCATGCCTCCCCATCCAACAGTATGCATGCTGATTTTCAAGAAGTTATTGGCAACCAAGCTAAATACCACCGACAAAAAGATCCCCAAGAAGAACGACACGTAAAACGCCGGCGCCTCCCCCTCTTTCTTAAACGTATAAAACGCCCAAAAATAAAAGATCACGCTCGCCACGTACGGGATAATCCTATCGCGCTGCGACTTCATATATATAGAACCTACAAAACCCAGCGCCCTACCCAGTAACACCACCAACATCGGGAATAAAATCGTGATCGCCCCCACTCTTATTAATAATGTATCGTACGCAAACATGATGCTCTGCTCGCGGAAGAATACAAACTCCTCCGGCAAGGCATTCACGCACAATGCTGTTACTAATAAGGGTAAAAATAAAGGATGACAGATATACGAAATCACATGCGCCACGCCTCGTAAAGCGGGCGGAAAGTCGATGGGTGCCGGGCCCGGAGCCTCGATGAATTGATTTTCTTCTACTAACACGTAATTGCTTGTTTGTGCACGAAACTACACAATGTTTATTAATCTCCCCTACAAGGCCTTGCGTAAACGCGCCACCGGGATGTTCAATTGCTCACGGTACTTCGCCACAGTTCTACGGGCAATGTTATACCCCTTGTCCTGCAACATTTTGGTCAAGTTCTCATCGCTTAAAGGCTTGCGCTTGTTTTCGCCTTCGATTAAGTCCGACAAGATTTTCTTCACCTCGCGTGTACTTACCTCTTCACCGCTATCGGTCGATAACGATTCTGAGAAGAAGAATTTTAATTTGAAGGTCCCGAACTCCGTTTGCACGTATTTACTGTTCGCTACGCGGCTTACGGTGGAAATATCGAGTTGAGTGAGGTCTGCGATGTCTTTTAAGATCATCGGCTTCATGGTGGTTTCATCGCCCGTTAAGAAGAACTCGCGTTGGTAATCCATAATCGCTTCCATGGTCGACAACAAGGTATGCTGCCTTTGCTTAATGGCATCGATGAACCATTTTGCTGCGTCTATCTTTTGCTTAATGAATAAAACGGCTTCTTTCTGGCGTTTATCTTTCTTATCCCCGCGGTCGTACTCTTTCAACATTTCGCGGTAACCTTCCGAGATGCGGAGGTCTGGTGCATTTTTCGCGTTTAACGACAATTCTAATTTGCCGTTGTTGTTAAGTATGAAGAAATCGGGAATAACGTAGCTTTCGGCTTTGTTGAGGGATACGTAATTACCGCCTGGTTTAGGATTAAGGCGGATAATTTGGGTGATGGATTCTTTTAAATCCTCATCCGATAATCCCAATGCTTTTTGGATTTTCTCGTAGTGCTTCTTGGTAAACTCCTCGAAGTACTCGTCGAGTATTTGCGTGGCTGTTTGTACACCGGGATCGTCTTGAGGCTTGCGCTTTAATTGTAATAACAAGCACTCGCGTAAATCGGCACAACATACACCTGGCGGATCAAAAGTTTGAATTACTTTAATCAGTGATTTTACTTCTTCTTCCGTTGTATCGATGTTTTGGGAGAATGACAAATCATCCACTACCGCACTCACTTCTCTTCTCAAATAACCATCATCATCAATACTACCAATAATTTGTTCTGCAATGCGTTGTTCGCGGTCGTTTAACGCCAACATACCCAATTGCTGTAATAAGTGATCGTGGAACGATGTTTCCACGCGCACCGGTATGGTACGACTCTCTTCCGAATCGCCGTAGTTATCGTCGCGTAATTTATAATCAGCTATATCATCGTCGCCTTCTGATACGTACTCCGATATGTCAATATTGTCATATTCACTTTCACTACCGTCCATTTCAAATTCATCTTCCGATGATTCGAATTCGTCGGCATTTTCCTTCGACATGTCATCGTCGTAAGTATCTTCGCTATGTTCCAATGCCGGGTTTTCCTCTAACTCTTCTTTGATTCTTTCTTCCAAATTAGCAGTAGGAACCTGCAACAGTTTCATTAGTTGAATCTGTTGTGGCGACAGCTTTTGTAGTAATTTCTGTTGTTGTGTCTGCTTTAACATAGCTTCTTCCTATCAATCTCTTAATAAATAAGAATAGTTCTAATCTCATTGTAACCGGTAACAATGTACGGCTTTTACAATTGTTTTTAAACCTATTCAAAGTCTAATTCAAGTTGATCGGGTAACAGTCGGAACGACTTGCGGTGTAAAGGGGTATCGCCATGTGCGCGAATTGCGTCGCGGTGTAAACGTGTGGGATATCCTTTGTTAATGTTCCAACCATATTGCGGGTGTGCTTCGTGGAGTTGCTCCATATAGGCATCCCGGTAGGTCTTCGCCAATATGGACGCGGCAGCTATTGATGCATATTTGCCATCGCCTTTTACGACACATTCGTGTGGTATAGTTCCATAAGGGTAAAAACGGTTGCCGTCAACCAGTATTAATTCGGGTTGTATCAACAATTGTGCCAATGCCTCGTGCATGGCCTTGAATGAAGCTTTCAGGATGTTTATCTTATCAATTTCCACATTGTCGATGCTCGCTACCGCGAATGCTAAAGCTTCTTTTTCAATCACCGGCCTTAAAGCCAATCGATGTTCCTCCTTTAATTGTTTCGAATCATTTAACAATGGGTGCGAAAAATTGCGTGGCAAAATAACAGCCGCTGCAAACACAGGGCCTGCTAAGCAGCCACGACCGGCTTCATCGCATCCGGCTTCTACATACTTATCTTGAAAATACGGTAATAGCAAACGACAATCTTTTTGTGCCGGTAAAATTAAGGAAACCAGTGGTACCGACCTGCTTTATTTGATAGACGTTTTTTATGTCCCGCGCCTAGTATCATCAATTTTTTGAATACTGTCACTTTGTTGGAAAAGATTCAAAATGACAAATCGCCCCCCAAGGAGGCCAATTTGTACTGTAAATGGCTGCTTTTTTGTTACATTTTATATGCCGAGCCTTTGACTTCCCTTTGACGAGCCTTTGAAAACCCTTTGAAAAGCCTTTGACGCCCCTTTGAAAGACTTTGACTTGCCTTTGAAAGACTTTAACCTGCCTTTAATAGTAGTTACCCGGAATTGGACTTATGCTGGATATATCCATACCTCCCCTCCGTCTTTTGTCTCCCCAGTTGTAGAAATCTTTTTACATGTTGGGTAACCAAAGTTGGCAGATTTGAACGAAATCGCCCTGCACCCCAGCTCTGTCGCAAAGGGATCATAATGGGCACGAATTGTACCCAAAAGTGAGGCAATAGCTAGTTTTCACAGCGCTATTTATAATATCTTCCAATGTTCTTCTAATGTTATCCCAATGTTCTTTCAATATTCCACACATATAGGGCACACTATTCACCCCTATTCCTTCCCTATACCCACCAAGCCCCCTTTTATGCCCTTAAAACCACAAAATGCAGCCTAAAACATGATTTTAATCAACTTCAGCTTAAATCAGCTTTTCTACCCTAATTTTGCCGCCAGTATGGATACCAATTTGAAGCAAAACAGACCCGTTGTTATTTGGCTATTTGTAGGCGTGGCCATGATTATTGTGCAAGTGCTGCTAGGCGGTATCACCCGCTTAACCGGCTCGGGCTTATCTATCACGGAGTGGAAACTCGTGCTGGGTGCTTTGCCTCCTATGAACGAGGCCGACTGGCAAGCTGCTTTTGATAAATACAAAGAAATCGGGCAGTTTAAATACATCAACAACCACTTTACCTTACAAGATTTTAAAGGTATTTATTTCTGGGAATGGCTTCACCGTAACTGGGGACGCTTAATTGGTATCGTATTCTTCGTTCCATTCACCTATTTTGTTGTTACCAAGCGCTTCAAAAAGGATATGATCAACCCAATGATCGGGCTTTTCCTTTTAGGCGGCCTCCAGGGCGCTATTGGTTGGATTATGGTGAAAAGTGGTATTAACGACGAGGATTTGTATGTTAGTCATATCCGCTTAGCCATCCACTTCATTGCAGCACTTTCTTGCCTTGTATACACGATGTGGTTTGCATTAAAATTGAGCACACCTGCTATTCAAATCCAATTTGCCCCTAACCTGAAAAAGCTCGCGAACTGGATTCTTGCTATACTTACCGTGCAATTAGCATACGGCGCCTTCATGGCTGGCTTACACGCCGCTTTGGCTGCTACTACTTGGCCCGATATTAACGGTCAAATTGTACCTACCGGCATGTTCACGCAAGGTGGTTTCTTGGAAGATATTACCCACAATATGATCAGCATCCAGTTTATCCACCGTGGCCTGGCCTACATTTTAACGGTATTGATTATTATTTGGTGGGTGAAAGCAGGAAAGATTGCACCAGGCAGTACTTTACACAAAATGCGCAGCTTAACCATTGCCATGGTATTGTTACAAGTATTACTAGGCGTACTAACCCTTTTGAATAGCAAAGTGAAAATTCCTTTATCTTACGCATTAGCGCACCAGTTTGTGGGTATGTTGCTATTGATGGTGATGGTATGGGCAAGATTCCTTGTAAATAAGAAAACTGCACAATAAAATATTAACATATTTGAAAAAAACTTTTGTCGTCTCTACCCCGTAGAGACGATTTTTTTTCCGTAAGTTTAAACCTAACAAGTTTGGCAGCACGGTGAAATATTTTGTTTACAAGATTTACTATTCCTTTCCTATCCAATTACTCTTACTGCATTTCCGTAAGTACCAGGTATTACTGATTTTTTGGGTGATCCTCTTTAGTACTATCAATGGCGGATTTGCAAAGGTTTTCGGAGGCAATGCATTGTTCCTTGCACCCGAGTACTTAGGGAAAGTAAACTTCTACAGTACTGCTATATTGGGTGTGGCTATTGCCGTGTTTACAATGAGTTGGAACATCACCACGTTCATTTTACACTCGTCGCGGTTTAAATTCTTGGCCACCACGTCGCAACCTTTCTTTCGCTACTGCTTGAATAACTGTGTTATTCCACTCCTTTTCTTGTTATGCTTGCTGTGGCGGGGATGGCAATACCAACGTATCCAAGAACTCAATAGTATTCCGAATATTCTCTTATTACTAGAAGGCTTTCTAGGTGGGTATTTACTGGTTATTTTCGTGTCGTTCTTCTACTTCTTCAATGCCGATAAAAATATCGGGAGAAGACTTAGCAAGAAGTTCGGCAACCCAAGAAATTTCTTGCGCACCATTATGAAGCCTACGCAAGAGCCCGACGAAAATGCTTTACCGGTCGATAACTATTTCTCTACACCTTGGCGCGTACGCCGGGCCAGGAATGTGGGTCACTACAATAAGCATTACCTCGATAATATCTTCCGTCAACACCACTTCGCTGCCATGATTACCATCGGCCTCGCCTTGGTGTTCCTCGTAATACTTGCCTACCTAATGGACTATAACGCCTTCCGTATCCCGGCAGGTGCCAGCGTAGTTATTTTCTTCGCTTTCCTTATAGGTATCGCCGGTGCTTATTCATACGTACTCCAAACCTGGTCGATTCCCTTCTTGCTTATGATCCTTATTTGCCTTAACTGGATGGTTAAGCACGATTGGATCGACAACCGCAACAAGGCCTACGGCCTCGATTACAAAAACAAAAACACTCGCCCTCCCTATACGGCCCAATACTTACAATCTTTCTTCAGCGAAGAACGCAGCAAGAACGACCAAGCGGCTACGATCAAGATCCTTGATACATGGCGCGCCAAGTTCCCAGCGAATAAAAAGCCGAAATTAATTGTGCTCAACTTCTCCGGCGGCGGTTCCCGCTCGGCGGCTTGGAGCGTAAATGTGCTACAGCGCTTAGATAGTTTATTGGAAGGAAGGTTGATGCAGAATACCGTTTTAATGACGGGCGCATCGGGTGGTATGATGGGGGCTACCTATTTCCGCGAATTGTACCTCCGCCAGCAAATGGGCCAGCGTATTAACTTGTACGACAGCTCCTATACAGAAAAGATTAGCCGCGATTTATTGAACTCAGTTTTCGGTTCTATGGCGGTGAACGACTTTATTACCCCGTTCCGCAACTTCAAGATCGATAAGAATATTTACTCGAAGGACAGGGGCTATTCCTTCGAAATGCAACTCAACTTCAACACCGACAACGTGCTGAACCGCACCTTGGGCGAATACCGCGAGCCAGAGCAGCAAGCGAAAATCCCGATGTTGATATGGAACAGCGCCATCAACGCCGACGGCAGAAGGCTAATTATCTCGCCCCAACCCGTTAGCTACCTGTGCGCGCCGCAATACCTTTATCCCAATTTGCCTACCCGCGACATCGACGGTGTGGATTTCTCTCAATTCTTCGCCGCCCAAAACGCCTCCAACCTACGGGTAACCAGTGCCATTCGTATGAATGCCACCTTCCCGTACGTGCTGCCGAACGTGTTCCTTCCCAGCCAACCCATTATCGACGTAATGGATGCCGGTATCCGGGATAACTTCGGCCAAGAAACCACCTTGCGCTTCATTTACACCTTCCGCGAGTGGATCAACGAAAACACCAGCGGCATCATTTACATACAAATTCGCGACACGCGCAAGAACGATATGACTTCCATTAAGAAGAACAAAGACCTCGGCGACCTGCTATTCGAACCGCTATTTACCATGCAGCAGCATTGGAGCGCCATGCAGGATTACAACCAGGATTATATCGTGAACTTCATCGAAGGCTATTTCCACAATAAGTTTGAACGCGTGATTTTCCAATACGTTCCGCAGAAAGAAGACCAAGCGGCAGCTCTTAGCTTCCACCTCACTTCGCGCGAGAAACGAGATATTGCAAAAGCCTTGGAAAACCCCGCGAATCAAAGCGGCTTCAAGTACATCTTGAAGCACATGGACCAGGCCAACCCGTAATTACTGTAATAAAAACGCTCTCAACGGCTCTATAAACTGCTTAAATGCCTCGATATGCGGTAGGTGTCCTACCCCAGCTATGGGCACTAATTGCGCATGAGGTATTCTTTTCGCTACGGCTTTACCCAATTCGGGGTAATTGCCCAAGGTTTTACGCACATTTTCCGGAACGCTGGCTTTACCTAAGGCTGTTCTATCGCGCTGGCCAATAATAAGGAGTGTAGGCATTTGTAGGTTTTCAAACTCGTAATACACGGGCTGTGTAAAGATCATATCGTATGTAAGCGCGGCATTCCAGGCCACCAACTTGTAGTCGTTCCCTTCCGTCCATGCGGCCAAGAGCTTGGCCCATTTCTCGAAATTAGGCGTCCATACACCGGCATAGTAGTTCTCTAGTTGGTATTTCTTTATTTTCTCGTAGTCTTGGGTTAATTCCCCTTTATACCATTGGTCGACCGATTGGTAGGGCACAACTGTTTTCCAATCTTCCAGGCCGATGGGATTTTCCAAGATGAGTTTTTCAGTTACTTGTGGGTACATCAGGGCGAAGCGGGTAGCCAGCATGCCGCCCATGGAGTGGCCGAGTACGGCGGTTTTATTGATATGGAGCGCGTCTAACAGCGCTTTGGTGTTTTGGGCCAGCTGTTGGAAGGAATATTGAAAATGAGGCGGTTTCGACGATTTCCCGAACCCTATTTGATCCGGCATAATTACCCGGAAGCCGGCGTCGCGGAGGCTCATAGCGGTACTGTCCCAATAGGCGGCATTGAAGTTTTTACCGTGCAGTAAGAGAATGGTTTTGCCATTGGGAGCAGTGGGTTGTACATCCATATAGGCCATGTGCAGGGCTTGTTCTTGTATATGAAGCGTAATGGAATGTACGGGAAAAGGATATTGGTAGGTTGACAGGATACTGTCTTGCGGAGGAATTTGTTGTGCCTGGGTTGCCGATCCTAAGATTAGAATGGAGCAGCAAGCTGCCAGTAGGTTTTTTCCGAGCATTTGTGCGTGTATTTTATGGATTCAAATACTGGTAATCGAGCAAAAATAATGCTGAAAAATAGGAGATTTTGCATGCCTATAATATCACATGCAAATAAGAAAGTATACAATTTTCTGTCTGGGGTAATTCCCTGGAAACCATGTGGTAATAGCGCTTTCGCGTGAGTTTAACAAATGATTACATTTATTTAAAGCATATCTCCTGCGATTTCCAAGCTTTTTTGTACCTTTGCGCCTTCTTTTGAAGGGCTGCCCGATTTTTACCCATAACAGGACGATCTGTGTTGGTTTACGATCAGCCAAAAGCAAGATATTAATTATGCAAATAAGAAACATCGCGATTATTGCGCACGTAGATCACGGGAAAACTACCTTGGTGGATAAAATTTTACACCAAACAAACGTTTTCAGGTCGAACCAAGAAACAGGCGAACTTATCATGGATAACAACGACCTCGAAAGAGAGCGTGGTATCACCATCTTAAGTAAAAACGTGTCTGTAGAATTCAATGGTGTAAAAATTAACGTTATCGATACTCCAGGCCACGCCGACTTTGGTGGTGAGGTTGAACGTGTATTGAAAATGGCGGATGGCGTTATTTTGTTGGTGGATGCTTTCGAAGGTCCGATGCCACAAACGCGTTTCGTATTGCAAAAAGCTTTGCAATTAAATTTGAAACCAATTGTTGTTATCAACAAAGTAGATAAGCCTAACTGTCGCCCAGACGAAGTACACGATGCTGTATTCGATTTATTCTTCAACTTGGATGCAACAGAAGATCAATTGAACTTCCCAACTTACTATGGTTCTGGTAAAAATGGTTGGTTCAATGATTCACTCACTCCTTCAGAAGACATCGTTCCATTATTAGAAGGTATCTTAAAGCACGTACCAGCGCCGAAATTCGATGAAGGTACTTTGCAAATGCAGATCACTTCTCTTGATTACTCTACTTTCCTTGGCCGTATCGCTATCGGTAGAGTAACCCGCGGTTCTATCAAAGAAAACCAACCTATTTCTTTGATGAAAGCTGACGGTTCTGTAGTTAAAACACGTGTTCGTGAATTATATACTTTCGAAGCCTTAGGTAAAAAGAAAGTAACTGAAGTATTAGCAGGTGATATTTGTGCTGTTGTAGGTATCGAAGATTTCGGTATTGGTGACACCATTGCTGACTTCGAAAATCCAGAAGCATTACCAGTTATCTCTGTTGATGAACCAACCATGAACATGGTGTTCGGTATCAACAACTCTCCTTTCTTCGGTAGAGATGGTAAATTCGTAACTAGCCGTCACATCCGTGATCGTCTTACCAAAGAATTAGAAAAGAACTTGGCCCTCCGTGTTGTTGACACAGATTCAGCTGATAGCTTCTTAGTATATGGTCGTGGTATCCTTCACTTAGGTGTATTGATCGAAACGATGCGTCGTGAAGGTTATGAATTAACTGTTGGTCAACCACAAGTTATCATCAAAACCATCGACGGTAAGAAATGCGAACCATACGAAAACTTGGTAGTAGACGTTCCAGAGGAATTCGCTTCTAAAGTAATCGACTTAGTAACTCGTCGTAAAGGTGAAATGTTAATCATGGAAACCAAAGGCGATATGCAACACTTGGAATTCGAAATTCCTTCACGTGGTTTGATCGGTTTACGTACGCAAATGTTAACTGCTACACAAGGTGAAGCAGTTATGGCACACCGTTTCATCGATTATAAAGCTTGGAAAGGTGTTATCCCTGGCCGTAACAACGGTGTATTGCTTTCTAAAGAAGCGGGTACTACTACTGGTTACTCTTTGGATAAATTGCAAGATCGTGGTTTCTTCTTCGTAGATCCAGGAGAAGAAGTATACCAAGGTATGATCATCGGTGAAAACAACAAACCTGGTGACCTCGTTGTAAATCCAAATGAAGGTAAGAAGTTGACGAACATGCGTGCAAGCGGTTCTGATGCTGCTACCAACATCGCGCCTAAAACGTTGATGACGTTGGAAGAATGTATGGAGTACATCCAGCACGACGAATGTATCGAGGTTACACCTAACTTCATCCGCATGCGTAAAGTATTGTTGAATGAGGAAGATCGTAAACGTCAAGCTAAATCAATGAAAGCAGAAGCTTAATTGCTTTAACGATATACAAAGGAACCGGCTCTACAATAGAGCCGGTTTTTTTATGCCTACCTGTTTTCAAGAAGTGTACGTAATTCAGCCGTTAGTCAACACTCCCCTGCAACTGATCAAACAGATCCCTTAAAGCAGCCACCATAGCGTTATTTCGTGCAACAAAACAATCATACTATCATGAAATTATCGCCATGCTTGCTTCTTGTAGGGGTATTACTCCTCTTCTCATCCTCTTTGTTTGCCCAAGCTGGGCCTAGTTTAAGTGGCCCCGGCATTTCTTTCCAGGCAGATTATTTGCCGGCTACGCACTACATACGGCCAGAAGATTCTGTGAAAATGCCTGCCAACAGTTCTACTAGGCGCTATTCCGGGTCGGCTTTTTTCCAACTATCTAGCAACATCGATACTGCCACTGGGAAGGTGCGCATTTGGAACCTAGGCATGGAAGGCAGCTACCTTACCTTCAACAACCAACTCTACGAAAAATCCATTATGCCGAAAGAACTGGCCGGTGGTAGTATCGGCATTCAGCATATCCGCAACTTGCGCAATAACTGGTCGTTAATGGCCATGTTATCGGCCGGGGTGTATACCGATATGGAAGCGATTACCTACAACGATGTATTCATCAATGGTGGTGTGATCTTCATCAAGCAGCACAACAAGCGTTTCTCTTATGGCATTGGTGGTGTGTTAACAAACACTTTTGGTACCCCCATGATCTTACCTGCTTTAATGGTGAAGTACAAAACCAATAGTAAAATCGATTTACAAATCGCCATTCCCGAAGGTATCCGCGCCAGCTACCGTGTGCACCAATTGTATGAGGCCGCCTTGGCTTTGCGCTTGAATGGTGGATCGTATGATATCGAAAACCGCCCCGATAACGAACGACTCATGGCTTACCGGGAAGTTACCACGGGTATAGAAAATACTTTGTTTTTAACGAGATTCTTAAGCCTGAATGTATCTGGTGGTGCCGCTTTGTTACGAAGTGTAGATTACCGTTCGAAAAGTATCTCCAACATATTTTCCACCAAGCCAGAACACCGTTTAGCCACGGGTTGGTATGTGAATGCAGGTATTCGATTCCACTTCAAACCACAATAAGTAATTTTGCCTCGTTAAACCATGCTTATGCGAAAGGAAAAAAAGCTGCAACTCTGGCCTTTATGGGCTTTTGTGTGGATACTATTGGCATTGAGTATCTTTTCATCTGTACTGATTCATACGACGATGCACTTGCGTACTTCCATTTTATACACACTTATTATGGTGGGCATTGCCATGGTATTCTCTCACTTCTTGGCCGATATAGCCTTGCCGCGTTTCATGCAGAAAAAGCAGTATTGGATTTTCATGTCGGTTTTCTTGTTCACCAGCTTTTGCATGGGCATGTTATTTACCCTCTTCGATTCGTTTATTCTTCCCGACAATAAGCCCTTCTTCGCAAAAAGCATTGGACTTACGGTAAGCTCGGTGTTAATAACCGGTGGCATTTGTGGATTGAGGTTTTATAAAGAGCATTTGATCGTGGAGAAAAAGCACGCCGACTTGCAAACAGCCCATTTGGAGGCCGAACTAAAGCTACTCCGCGATCAATTAAATCCACATTTCTTGTTCAACGTTATCAACAGCATCCACGTCTTACAAAAGAAAGACCCGCAACAAGCCTCTTCCGTGTTATTGAAATTTTCGGATATGTTGCGCCACCAATTGTACGACAGTAGCAAAGCTTATATATTGCTCAGTGAAGAAATTGGTTATATAAAGAACTATGTGAACGTGGAAATGGTGCGCTGGGGAAATGATATTAACGTGGATTGCCAGTGGCTCGACAATACCGACAACCTGGTAGTAGCCCCGTTTATATTGTCGCCCTTTGTGGAAAACGCGTTTAAACATGTGAGCCGCGAGCGGTTGGATTATAATTTCATTCGCATTACCATGCAAAGGCACCAACAGCAGGTTGTGATGCGCGTGGTGAATAGTGTGGATGAAGTACCCGTTCCAACTGGTTTGCCGGGCGGTATTGGGTTAGAAAATGTGCAAAAAAGATTGGCCTTATTATACCCAGGTAAGCACGAATTAACGATTGTAAAAGAAGCCGGTTTATTCATTATTACACTCACCTTAGAGCTGGAAGCCTCATGGAAAAAATACGCTGTATAATTGTCGATGACGAAGCCCTTGCCCGCGAAGGTATGGAGCAATTAGTAGAAGAATTCGATTTCTTGGAGCTGGTGGGCAGTTTTAAAAATGCTATGTCGGCACAAACCGCCTTGCAGCAGCATACGGTTGACTTGATGTTTTTGGATATTAACATGCCTCGCATAACCGGTTTAGCCTTCTTGGAGGCTTTATCAAATCCTCCCATTACAATCTTAACAACTGCTTACGCGGAGTATGCGTTGGATGGGTTCCGGTTGGACGTGCTAGATTACTTATTGAAGCCCATTTCGCCGGAACGCTTCTTAAAAGCGGTGAACAAAGCCCGCGATTATCTACTCTTGCAACACGCTGTAACGAATAAAACCAGCGTACCGGGGTATATCTTCTTAAAGAACAACCAAGCACTCGAGAAAGTGATGCTAAACGAAATCGTTTTCTTAGAAGGCATGCAGAACTACATACACGTATACACCACCACGAAGAAGTTCACGGTACATATTTCCATGAAGGCCGCCGAAGAAACATTGCAAACAGGAAACTTTATGCGCGTACATAAATCGTTTGTAGTGAACTTGGATTTTATACAACTCATTGAAGGCAATATCATCCGCGTGCCGAACCACGAAATCCCGGTAAGCAGGGCTTTACGGGATGCGCTTATGGAGAAAGTAGTGGCCAATAACTTGTTGTCCCGCGATGCGAAAAAATAAAGTTCAATAGCGAAATAACCATTGAACGGAGCGTCGCAACAATGCTACATGCGTGTGCCTACGCTCAACCACATAAAAAAACCTCTCTACCGGTAGAGAGGTTTTTTCTATTACATATGTTTCGAGTTGGCTTATACACCCAAGCTCCAACCTTGACGGTATTGGCGTTTCACGAACTGATTCGCTTCGTCGAAGTTGGTGATCTTCATGTTTTGACCATCCCATAATAATTTGATGTAACGACCTGGGTAATCGAAACCGTTACCGGTTGTGCGTGGCTTACGAATGTCGAAGCTACGGATTGCCAAGTTACCCATAAGGATTGTTTCTGTTAACGGGCCGGCGATTTCAAATGGAGAGCTTAGCTCTTTTTTACCGTAACCTGCCAAGCAAGCATTTACCCATTGTACGTAGTGACCTTCTGGAACGCGAGCGATCGTTTGTTTCACTTTCGTAGTGGCTGTTTTAGAAGTTGGCAACAATTGAGGGTTGATACCGTAAGTACCGCACATCATTTTACCTTTAGAACCAATGAACAAGGCGCCGTTACCACCGTCACCCATTTTCTCGTTTGGTCCGAGTTCTTCTGGGCGAGTAGGTTGAATACCACCATCCATCCAATGTAACTTGATGTCTTTTCCTTTCTTGTTTTTGAACGTCATTGTAACGTGGCTAGATGGAGGGCAGCTTTCTGGGAAGTAACCGCGTTTGAATTCATCTACATATACGCTACCAACAGAGCATTCAACATCGGTAGGATAACCGAGGCCGAGCACACGGAAAGGCGGTTCGATAATGTGGCAACCCATATCGCCGAGAGCACCTGTACCGTAATCCCACCAACCGCGCCAGTTAAATGGAACGAGTTTATCTACGTAATCTTTATAAGGAGCAGTACCTAACCAAAGATCCCAATCGAGTTCTTTAGGTACTTCTGCTTTATTTGCATTCCAAGGAATACCTTGTGGCCAAACTGGGCGATCGGTCCAGCAATATACCGTGTGTACATCACCGATTAAACCTGCATTGTACCATTCCATCAATTGACGAACACCGTCGCCTGATGAACCTTGGTTACCCATTTGCGTTACCACTTTATATTTGTTCGCAGCTTCTGTAAGCATGCGCGCTTCGTAGATGTCGTGTGTAAGTGGTTTTTGCACATACACGTGTTTACCTAACTGCATAGCAGCCATTGCTTGAACGGCGTGGTTATGGTCGGGAGTTGAAACAGAGACTGCGTCGAAATTTTTATGCTCTTTATCAAGCATTTCGCGGTAGTCTTTGTAGAATTTTGCTTTCGGGAATCTTTTCACGGAAGTAGCTGCACGACGTTCATCTACATCGCATAGGAACGCGATATCGGCATTACCTTTTGAAAATTCGTGGATATCGCTTTCACCTTTACCGCCAACACCGATGCCTGCAATGAGCAAGCGATCACTGGGAGCAACATATCCTCTACCGCCAAGTACGTGACGTGGAACGATCATAAAACCGGCAGCAGCCAATGCGCCGTTCTTAAGGAAATTGCGGCGGGATTGGTCACCAGCATTGTTTTTCTCTTGAGCCATTGTGTGGAAAATTTTTTTCAATATAAAAGAAAATCGAAAAAAATTATAATAAGAATTATGAATGGCGAGAAAGGTAATAATTCCTTTACATGTAGGATTATAAAGGGTTTGCGACGATTGTTAAAAAAATAAATACAATCTTAGCGTCGCAAATGCAGGCTGTGATTGGGGAATCTTTACTATTTTTAATTTTTCACCAAAACACAATCAACTTATATGCCATCGAACAGGAAACACCCTGCGGCGCTGCCCTACCTATTCCTATCAGAAATGTGGGAGCGTTTTGGATTTTACTTGCTACTCGGTATCCTATGGTTATTTTTAGTAGACACCGAAAAAGGTGGTTGGGGAATGGACAATGCGAAAGCGGTTGACATTTACGGCACCTATTTAGCCTTTGTTTACTTAACGCCGTTTGTAGGCGGGTTATTAGCCGACCGGGTATTGGGTTATGGAAAATCCATCATTATTGGTGGTATCTTAATGGGTATAGGTTACATTGGTTTGGCCGTACATAACGAGATTGTATTTTATTTATCCTTGGCCTTGTTGTGTTTGGGGAATGGTTTATTTAAGCCGAACATTTCTACCTTATTGGGTAATACTTATAACAAGCCCGAGTTCAAAGCCAATAAAGACGCCGGTTATAATATCTTCTATTTTGGTATTAACATTGGTGCTTTCATTTGTAACTTCTTCGCGGCTTACTTACGCAACTCTATTGGTTGGGGTGCGGCCTTTATTGCAGCCGGTATCGGTATGTTCTTAGGGGTAATTATTTTTGTATTGGGTAAGAAACATTATAAAGAAGCCGATGTATTAAAGCCAACGCAGCCGACCGACATGCCTATGTCGCAAATTCTATCGCAGGTATTTATTCCTGCATTAGTAGCGGGTGTAATTGGTTGGATTATTCCGGGTACGATCCTTGGTTCAGATTCTACCGATGCATTCTTATTCGCTTGTATCCCAATTATTTACTTCTTTGTTAACTTGCTTCGTAAAGCAGCCCCGGCAGAAAAACCACCATTGAAAGCCTTGCTTACTGTATTTGCAGTATCGGCCTTGTTCTGGTCGGTTTTCAAACAAAACGGTTCTGCCCTCACTACATGGGCGCAATATTATACAGATCGCGAAATCCCTGCCGCTATTGAAGGCCCGGTATCTTCGTTGAAACTCGCACAAACCGTTACCAACACCGAGAAAGAAGTAACGGTGTACGATAAAGAATTCCGTGTTGTAAAAGATGCTGATGGCAAACCAGTTAAAGAAATTGGTCTTGATCCCTACTTCAAAAACCTACAAGCGGAAAAAATGCCGCCGAAAGATGCTAGCATCAGTCTTGTTAATACCGAGTTGTTCCAATCGATCAACCCATTCTTCGTATTAACCTTAACGCCGCTTGTAGTAGGTTTCTTCGCACTTCTTCGTCGCCGCGGCAAAGAGCCTTCTACACCTAGCAAAATCGCTTATGGCCTATTAATCTCAGCCTTATCCACATTCATGATGATCGCTGCCGTTTACTATTGCCATAACGGTGAAATCAAAGCTTCTCCATGGTGGCTTGTTGGTTGCTACGGTGTTATCACGCTTGGGGAATTGTTCCTTAGCCCAATGGGTTTATCACTTGTATCTAAGCTTTCTCCTCCACGCATTACGGCGTTGATGATGGGCGGTTGGTTCTTATCTATCTCCATGGGGAACAAACTATCGGGTGTACTCGCTACGCTTTGGGACAAATACGACAATAAAGCCAACTACTTCCTTGTAAACTTCGCGTTATTGGGTATTGCTGCTCTCGGCATTTTCTTAATGCTTCGCTGGTTAAATAGGATTTTCAAAGAATATAGTCACTAAGCACTTAGCGATAAAAATGAAAAAGAGGATGCCTTGGGTATCCTCTTTTTTTATGTACATAACTTTCAAACGAACACCGGCAAAAATGGCACGATCAACAACATCCTTCCTTCATTTTTCCCAAAAGCTGCCAGGTACCACTCCAAAACCACCCAAATACATGGTATATATATCAAAACCATTGGAAGAACATTAGACTAACATTGGAAGAACATTGGAAGAACATTGGAAGATATTATAAGTCACATACTGCATCCTTATAAACACTTCACCATCAATCCATTAAAAAAACTTCTAGCACTGCATGCACAAATCATTCAAATACCAGCTCCTATTAATAGCATCCAATACTGTATAAATGCCCGATAAAATGCCCGCAGCCAAGTTGTAAAAGCACAAAAGCTGCCTCAAATATGAGACAGCTTTTGTTTCAATGTAATAAATATCGTGGGATAGAACCGTATTCAGGTTATGCTAATATAACCAAATTACGGGAGTCTACCGATGAAAGCGAAAAATATATTACGACCATTTCATGATTTCCCCGCGTTCTTCGATTTTCAAACATTCTTTCAATGTTTTCTCGTCGTACGCTAGGTTGTATTGTTTTAATACATCATCGGGTACACCATCCCATTCGTTAGGCGTATTACCCATGTAGCCGATATCTTTCAAGCCTATTTTACTTGTAAAGAACCCGGTTGCGGTTAAGTTTCTCATCATATTGAAGAAAGAAACGCCTTGTGTATGTTCGGGTTTTGCGAGTGATGGGTATGCGATATCGTCTACGATTTCAATTTGTTGTGCAGCTGTTAATTCCGCGAAGCCTTTATTGAAACGTTTGGCGCTTTGTACATTCAGCCAGCGAAGACCGCCACGCATGGGTACTTGGTATCTTGGTTGATCCTTTACGATGAACTCGATGAATTCCGGTACGCCGGCTTCTGTAGCCGAACCCGATTTCTCGTCTTTCGGGATAATAATGTCGGCCAAAATAGTAATCACCGCCATTTCATCCTTCGTTAAGAATTCTTCTTTCTTCAATTTCTCATCGCGTGCTTCTTCGTCCGGTGTTCTTCCGTACACGCCGGCAGCGAGGGGTGCTTTCGCATGCTTCGCCGCATCTTTATCATTCGGGCCGCATGCTGTTAAGATCGCACCTACAGATAAAGAGCCTACGACTAACGTTTTGAGCGAATCTCTCCTATCCATTGTATAATGATTTTAAGTGATAGAATTTGTTAGAAATGCTTACAGGTTTTGTTTTTTCAACTCGTCTACGATGTATTCGGATGCACGTAAGCTCAAAGCAAGAATAGTCCATGTTGGGTTTTTATCTGCTTGGGATACGAAAGAACCGCCATCTACCACGAACACGTTTTTCACATCGTGTGCTTGGCTGTACTTGTTCAATACCGATTTTTTAGGATCGTTACCCATACGTGTAGTACCTACTTCGTGGATAATGCGCCCTGGGTTTTCTAACCCGTACATCGTTTCTGGACCCGGTTTATCACCTAAAGCAATACCACCCATTTGGTGAATAATTTGCTCGAACGTGTCGTGCATGTGACGCGCTTGTTTAATTTCATGCTCGCTCCATGTATAGTTGAAACGCAATACCGGGATACCATATTTATCCACTACGTTCGGATCAATTTCACAATAGTTATCTTCGCGGGCAATAGCTTCACCACGGCCGGCGAAACCCACTGTAGAACCGAAGAAACGACGGTAATCATTCTTCAAACCGGCACCATAACCACCGCCTGGCTTCATTTTACCATCAATACCCGGCACGCGGTTATTCATGTTTTCCATACCAAACCCGAAACCGTATGCGGGCATGCCCATACCGCCCCAGAATTCGATGTGGTAACCACGGGCGAAGTCGAGCTTTTTATTATCTAACCACCAAGGAATATACATGTGCATACCGCCTACACCATCTTCATTATAGCGTTTACGATCCATCAAATGAGGAATGAACGCGCCACGGGAAGCACCTGTAGAATCGTGCAAGTATTTACCTACTACGCCGCTGCTGTTAGCAAGGCCGTTTTGGTGTTGAGAAGATTTTGAATTGAGTAATAAGCGGGCAGATTCACAAGCACTTGCTGCCAATACTACCACTTTTGCTTTTACTTCGTATTCCTGCATATCATCTTTACTGATATAGGATACGCCTGTTGCTTTACCATTACCATCGGTGAGTACCTCGCGCGCCATAGCATTCACGTATAAATCTACGTTACCGCTTTTTAATGTAGGTTTTACTAGTACGGAAGACGACGAGAAATCGCCATAAACTGTACAACCGCGGCTACATTGGCTACAGAAGAAACAAGCGCCACGGCGATCGTCGACTCTTCTTGTGAGAATAGATAAACGGGAAGGAATAACAGGAATGTTGAGTTTGGTGGCCGCTTGCTTCACCATCATTTCATGCAAACGTGGTTTTGGCGGGGGAAGGAAATAACCATCTGGTTCATTATAAATCCCTTCTTTTGTACCGAATACCCCGATCATCTTATCCACACGATCATAAAACGGTTTCACATCATCGTAAGAAATCGGCCAATCATCACCCAAACCATCAATACTTTTATGTTTAAAGTCGTTCGGACCGAAGCGTAATGAAATCCTGCCCCAGTGGTTTGTTCTACCACCTAGCATACGAGAACGGAACCAGTCGAACTGCGTACCATTCTTCTTCGTATAGGGTTCGCCTTCAATTTCCCAACCACCATAAGCAGCATCGAAATCACCGAAAGGACGCGTAGTGCTGGCACCACGACGAGGTGATTCGTAAGGCCACTTTAGCTGTGTGGCTTGCTTTGGATCTGCGGGATCGTAATTAGGACCGGCTTCTAACAGTGCAACCTTCAAGCCGGCTTCAGAAAGTACTTTGGCAGCCATACCGCCACCAGCGCCAGAGCCAACAATGCATACATCATACATCTTAGCCTGCTTCTTTATTTCAAAAGCCATAACAGTGGAAATTTTTGTTTGATTTGACCTTATTTTTGACCTTGATCGGTAATAAATCTATAAATTAAAAGTTGAAACTTACAAGGAAATTATTTTAATAAAAGGTTTTAGCAAATGAAGAAAATCGGCAAATATGTATTGGGCGTAGATATAGGTACTGGTAGTGCTAAAACGATTTTGTCGGGGTTTCCGGGACAAGCGGCAAGCATTTTTACTGTGTCGTACAGCACCCGTCACCCCCAACCCGGCTATGCCGAATTAGATCCCGAAGAAGTGGCCAAAGCAGTTTTCCATTGTATTCAACAAGTAGTTGATACCCAGTATACTGCACCGGCTGTTATTTCCTTTAGCAGTGCCATGCACAGCTTAATGGCTGTGGATAACTTGGGCAACCCGCTCACCCCGCTCATGCTTTGGAGCGACCATCGAAGCAAAAACGAAGCAGCCGACATCAAGGAAAGTGTTGCCGGTAGCGAGATTTACCAACGTACAGGTACCCCTATTCATGCCATGAGCCCCATGAGCAAGATAAAATGGTTACAAAACCACCAGCCGCAGACTTTTCAAAAAGCACATAAATTCATCGGCATCAAAGAATACATCTTCCATAAACTTTTCAAACAGTTCGTGGTGGATTATAACATCGCCTCCGCGATGGGCATGTTCGATTTCCGGGAACTAACCTGGTACAACCAAGCCTTAGCGGCTGCTGGTATTTCAGCCGATCAGCTAAGTTTACCTGTTAACCCAGCTACCGCATTTACCCAAGCCGATTCCATCCTTGTGGCCGATATGGGTATACACAATGATACTGTATTCGTAATTGGCGGCAGTGATGGTTGTATGGCACAAATTGGTAGCGGCGCTACGAAAGAACACACAGCTACCCTTACTATTGGCACCAGTGGCGCCATTCGAATGGTAAGCAATACACCGAAAGTGAGTGCTAACGGCGAGTTATTCACCTATGTGCTCACCGACAACAAGTATCTTATTGGCGGCGCTATTAATAATGGTGGTGGTGCTATCAACTGGTTCCGTGAAACTTTTTATCCAGCCTCTAGCAAATCGGAGTTATCCACACAAATAGATGCCGCTTTTGCTATTCAACCGGGGGCCGGTGGATTATTATGCCTCCCTTACTTCGCTGGCGAGCGGGCGCCTATTTGGAATAGTGATGCCCGGGGTGTTTTCTTGGGAATTGGGGTAGAACACACGGTAGCTCATTTCAACCGTGCCTTAGTGGAAGGAATTTCGTACAGTTTATACAATGTGGGCGAGGCTTTGCATCAAACCACGGGCCGCATAGATAACGTATTAGTGAGCGGTGGCTTTACCGCTTCGCAGGATTGGATACAATTATTGAGTGATGTATTTCAACTTCCCATGGTATTACAGGCCGAATTGGACTCGTCGGCCATTGGCGCCTCTTTGCTGGCTTGGCAGCACTTGGGCGAAGTAGATGCTTGGCACTACGAAGCACACGACTTCCTAGCGGAATACCGCCCTACGCAGCAACCTGCATACGCAAAACAATATGCCCTTTTTAAAGAAGCTTATCAACAATTAAAAGGAATTTTTCCGAAACTACAGCCGCATTAAGCGCCGCGATCGAACATCTTCTCCATGTCTTGCAGCTTGAACGAAATATAGGTAAACCTACCGCTTGGTGCAACATTCGACATGGTGCAAGCGAATAACTCGTCGATAATGTTTTGCATTTCGCGTGTACCGAGTTGTTTGCCTGCCGGGATGGCGTGGTTACGGGCCATAGCACGTACCAGTTGTTCGCGGCGATCTACTTTAAGTTCGTGGCTGAAGTGTTTGAATTGTTCTAAGAGTGATTCAATGCTCGATTGGTTATTCCCATTTGGCATATCGGCCGGCGTACCGCGTACAACAAAAGTATTGTTGCCAAACGGTTCGAGGTCGTACCCCAATGTTTGTAAATCGTGGAGCATTTCCATCACCAAGGCTGCGTCTGAAGCTCTAAAGCTGATCGTTTGTGGGAACAAGCTTTGCTGTGTAGCCATCGGCATTTCTGTTAATGCGCGGTGATAACGTTCGTATAGAATACGCTCGTGTGCTGCTTGTTGATCGATCAGGATGAAGCCTGACTTGATTTGAGAGAGAATATATTTTTGGTGCACTTGTACGGGTTGTACAGGTGCTTTTTGTTCTGTAGCTTCTTCCATCCAACCTTCGTCGATCACGGAAGCCGTTACCGGGTGGGTGATTTGAGGTTGTGATGGTTGTGCCGGTTGTTGTGAGGATGCCGAACCGAAATAATCCGGGATATCCAACCTTGGGCGTGCGGGAGCGCTATCGGCAATTGCGTACAAATCTTGCCAACCTTGTAAGTTCGAAGCATGGCTGCTTTTCTCGATTAGGTGGGCTTGGTTCGATTGTGCGAATGTTTTGTATAAAGAAGACTGGCTCGATATTTCCTTTTGCTCATCTGTAAATGGCTGCGTAAGGGCATCGAGTGATTGAATACCTGGATCGAGGTCGAAGTCGAGCGTTGGTGTAACACTGAATTGTGCGAGGGCGTGTTTAATTGCCGCTTGCACGAAGGCGTACATTACTTTTTCGTCGTCGAACTTGATTTCTTGCTTAGTGGGGTGAACATTGATATCCACATGCGCAGGGTTCACATCAATGAACAATACGTACAATGGATAGCTATCTGCAGGAATCATATCTGCAAAAGCATTCATCACGGCGTGGTTCAGGTAAGAGCTTTTAATGAAGCGGTTGTTCACAAAGAAGAACTGGTCGCCCCTTGTTTTCTTTGCTGTTTCGGGTTTGCCCACGAAACCGTACACGTTCATATAGTCGGTCGATTCTTTTACAGTTACCAACTTAGCGTTGTACGACTGTCCAAGAATGCCTACAATTCTTTGCTTGAGCGAACCTTTATCCAGTTGGAATAATTGTTGGCCGTTGCTATGTAAGCTGAATTGGATTTGGGGGAATGAAAGGGCCACGCGGATAAACTCATCAACAATATGGCGCATTTCGGCGGCATTACTTTTCAAGAAGTTGCGGCGAGCGGGTACGTTGAAGAACAAATTCTTCATTGCAATGCTAGTGCCTTCCGTGGTAGAGCACGGTTCTTGTTTTTTCACGCTGCTGTTATCGATTTCGATATAAGTACCGATATCTTTACCGGTTTGGCGTGTTTTCAATTCTACTTGCGATACGGCCGCTATAGAAGCCAATGCTTCTCCACGGAACCCCATCGTGCGAATCTGAAAAAGATCTTCAATTGTTTTAATCTTGGAGGTAGCATGGCGCTCGAAGCACATACGTGCATCCGTTTCACTCATCCCGCCACCATTATCGATCACTTGAACAAGTTCTTTCCCCGCATCTTTTATGTAGAGTTGAATTTCCGTAGCATCAGCGTCCACCGCGTTCTCCAACAGTTCTTTCACTGCCGATGCCGGCCGTTGAATTACTTCACCTGCTGCTATTTGGTTCGCTATATTATCCGGTAATAAGTTGATGATATCCGTCAATTGCCTGCCTTTTGGCGTAAAGTTAGTAAATATAGCGCTCGCGGGGAAGCTAACCGGGGGTACATTTTTTTACACCTATTTTCCACCTTAAATCACAGAGTTTTCCACGTAAAATGTTAAAACATGTGCATTCCGCGTTTAAAAGGAATCC
The DNA here is from genome assembly GCF_003259335.1 of Chitinophaga skermanii. GTDB lineage: Bacteria > Bacteroidota > Bacteroidia > Chitinophagales > Chitinophagaceae > Chitinophaga > Chitinophaga skermanii. The sequence continues at coordinate 103,153 of NZ_QLLL01000011.1, read as the reverse complement.
AAGATCAACAACAGTACGTAATTTTATGTTATACAAGTACAACAGTACTGTTGTTAAACAGTAGTTAACAGATATAATTAAAAAATATGCCACACAAGATTCATTTAATTTTGATGCTATTGTATGGATTATTGATTGCCAATTGTTCTTATTCTCAAAACGGGAAAAAAATGGAAGAAGACAACAAAAACCCGGTGTACTCGCGTAAAGACACAGGTAAAGTCAACCTGACTAACAACGAATGGAAGAGGATTCTACCGAATGAAGTTTATCAAATTGCCCGCGAAAAAGGTACCGAATGGGCTTTCACAGGGAAATATTGGAACACGACCGACAAAGGCACGTATTACTGCGCAGCGTGCGGCAACCCTTTATTCGTGAGCGACACGAAATTTGAGAGTGGTTGCGGCTGGCCTAGTTTTTACGAGCCGATCTCGAAAACAAGCGTGATCTATGCTCCTGATAATACACATGGTATGCAACGCACAGAAGTTATGTGCGGAAGATGTAAAGCTCACTTAGGACACGTATTCGATGACGGACCACCTCCTACCGGCCTCCGTTATTGTATTAATTCCGTGATCCTCGATTTCGAAAAGGCACAAGACGCAGAGAAGAAATACAACGAGAAACACCCGTAAGTATTGCAAAAAACGATTTTACACCCAAGCAAAGGTTCATGAAACCATCCGCTTGGGTGTTTTTTTCTTATTTTTAGGTAGATGTTTCCCCGTTTTTTTTGAATACCCCATTTCTATTTTTAACCAAAATCACTCCACCACGTACTATGAAGTTCCTAAAAGCACTTGCCTGGATCATTGGCATCCTCATCCTGGTTTTTATCGTTTTGGTATTTGTAGCTCCCAAACACCAACACATCGAACGCTCTACCACTATTAATGCGCCTGATAGCGTTGTGTGGCACTATATCGTCGACCTCCGCAAATTCAACGGCTGGAGCGAATGGAGCAAGATGGATACGGCCGCTGTATACGCCTACGATGGTGAACCCGGTACCGTTGGCCATGCCAGCAACTGGCATGGTGATAAAATGGGAGAAGGTAAGCTCTTGATTACCAACCTGGTGCCTTATGCTTCGGTACAAGAAAAGCTTATGTTCATCAAACCATTCCAGTCAGAATGCAACGTTGTATTCACGCTTACCAAGCAAAACAACAGTACGCTTGTTAAATGGGATTTCGATGCCGATTATGATCGCCCGATGAACGTAATGGCGCTTTTAATGGGTGGTTCACTCGGAAAACAATTTGAGAAAGGATTGGCTTCGCTTAAACAACAAGCAGAGACTGGAGAATAGCAATGCATTACCTGTCAAATATTTGTATATCAACAAATATTTGGCATGATGTTGGGCAATAGTTTCTCCTTCTCTTCCTGGCGTTGAAAAAGTTGGCAGTGTGTGGTAATGGGTAAAGAGGTAAAAGTAGTTGCGAGAGCGTATTACGACATATATTGCTCTAGTTCGCTGGCATATACAGTAGGCTCAAACTCAATGATCTCGTAAAGAACGAGTTGCAGTTTGTCGAATGGGTCTTCTGCAAGTATCTGCTCAACCTCTCTTCTACTTTTCGCTTTGCAGAGAATCAGTCCCCCGGTACGCGGCTTACGGCGCCCGGACAAGATAAACGTACCTTCTTGGTAGTATTTCTCCAAGAAGGCCTGGTGACCGGCCATGTAATGGTCGATCGCCGCCACGGGGCGGATGTACTGTAAGAGAATAAGATACATAACAGCTTGTGGTTTTTCAATAAAAAATGGCCAGGTAAAAAAATAGGTGCGAATGAAACAAAGGTATATAAAAGTTAGTTATAACATGTTTTTAAAATTACTGTGATCATTCGTCATTTTAAGTCAACCCGGTACAAATTATCATATAATATGATCCGAAAAACATTTAGTAATTTTGCATTCAATTAAAAATACAATTAAACTCCATTTACCTTTTATGAAAAAGAAGCTTTCATGGGTATTGTTAACGGCACTATCTGCTATCCTGGTATTATCCTCTTGTTCTAAAACTCCAGAACAAAGCAAGTATATTCCCAAAGAAGCGAGTTTCGTTATCAGTCTCAATTCAAAACAAATCGAACAAAAGCTCATCAATGCCGGCTTGTCTTCTGATAAAGTGTTCGAAAACGTAGCAAAAGCACAAAAAGAAGCCACCGGTACTTCCGATACTAGCAACCCAGTGATGAAAGGTTGGAAAGATGCAATGTCATCTGGTTTCGACCTTAAAGGCTCTGTATACCTTTTCATGTCGCAATCGGCTGATAAAACCTCTTACTTTGCCACAATCGGTAAATTAAAAGATGCGACTGCTTTCGATGCCTTCATTAAGAAAAACCTTAGCGGTGCCACTTTCACTAAAGAAGGTGATATTACAGTAGGTATTTACGAAGATAAAGGTGTTGTAGCTTGGAACAACTCAACTGTTATCGCGTTGATGGAAAACCCAGCTGATAAATATGCGAAAGCATATGCCGGTGATTTCTCTGAAGACGATTTCGCTGACAGCGCTGCTACTGCAAAAGCAAACACCCCGATCACTACTTCTTTAAAAGCAGAAGTAACCCGCCTTTTCGGTTTGAAAGCTGATCAAGCGGTTGGTACCCACGAATCTTTCAAAGACATCGCGAAAGACAACTCAGACATTACTGCTTGGGTTAACTACGGCGCTATGTTCGACCAACAAATGAAGAACGCGCCAGGCGAAGTGGGTATGATGGTAGCCATGGTAGGTGGTAAAGCAAAACAATTGGTAGATGGTACGTTCTATACTTCTGCTGTTAACTTCGAAGACGGCAAAATCGTTGCGAAGTTCAACACTTACATGGGTAAAGAATTAACTGATATCATTAAGAAAGCAAAAGGTGGTGGTTACGATCCAGCACAAATCGAAGCATACCCTTCAACTGATGTATTCGGTTACTTAGGTTATTCTTTCGACTTGCACGTGGTTGGCGACATCTTGAAATTCTTAGGTTATGATTCGTTGGTAGATGGTCAATTAGCACAAGCCGGTTTAACAACTGCCGATGTGTTGAACGCCTTCACTGGTGATATTAGCCTTGTGGGTTCTGATTTCAGCGTTACTAAAGACACTGTGTATGGTAGCACTAAACCAAACGCTAAATGGATGTTCACAATGAAAGTTGGCGATAAAGCTGCTTTCGAAAAAGTAATGAGCTCTCCAATGGTTGCTAACTTGTTCACTAAAGAAGGTGATCAATATGTTCCTACACAACCAGTAGGCGAAATGGGTGTTTCTATCAATACAAAAGCCATCACTGTAGGTTCTACTAAAGAATTAGTAGACAGCTATACTGCTGGTAAAGGTAAAATCGGTATGGATAACAGCATTTTGAAACTCGGTAAAGGTAAAACTGCCGTTGCATATGTTGATATCGCGAAGTTGTTAACAAATCTTCCTACTGCTGAAATGGGTATTTCTGACTCATTAGCAACAGATATGAAGAATGTGTTGAAAGATGTGAAAATGACGGCTGACCAAGTGAGTGGTAACAAACAAGCTTCAGTTGTTGAATTAACTTTCAAAAATGAAAAAGAAAACTCTTTAGCACAAATCATCAATCTTTCTATGAAAGCTTACAAAGCAATCGAAGAAAAGAAAAAGGCTGATGCTGCTGCTTGGGGTAGTGATGCTGTAGTTGATTCTGCTATTACTGTTGAAGAAGTAGCTGTACCGGCTGCTCCTGCACACTAATCATCTTTTTACAAGATAAATATGGAACCGTCTCTACCATGTAGAGGCGGTTTTTTTTGCACTTTATAGGGGTATGTTCATCATTTCCCGTTATTAGTGTAGATAGCAATACTAACAGTAAGTGTTGTTGCCCCAAAAAATTACTGGTTTAGAAACCCGGGTCCACCTACTACGTGGACCCTTTTTATTGCAAATTATTAACGTTCCTTTCTTCTACTTCGCTCGCGTTTACGCAACATTTACTTTAATTTAGTTGTACTTTTTTCATTCAACGCAAGCATTTATGCAGATTTCGCTTCATCAACTCGTTCCCATTCCGCTAAAAGAAAAGGTGCTCCAGCAAACTTCAGGTATCTGGAACCAAGCGGTTACCTTTACACCCGGCCAATGGGTGAAAATTAAAGCACCTTCTGGAACGGGGAAAACCACGCTCATCCATTATCTCTATAATACGCGGTACGACTATACCGGCGACATCCACATCGATCAAAAACCCTGGCCAGCCTATAACCCTACCGAATTGGCAAATATCCGCCAATCCCAAGTAAGCGTTATCTTCCAAGACCTGCGCCTATTCGATCAACTCACCGCCCTCGAAAACATCGAACTCAAAAATATTATGCAAGGCCAAGCCTACTACAGCCGCGAGAAAATCGAGGACATGGCCGCACAATTGCAAGTCACCCATATATTACAACAATCTGCCGCTACCCTTTCCTACGGGGAAAGGCAAAGAATTGCCATTATCCGCGCATTGGTACAGCCGTTCAGTTGGTTGATGATGGACGAACCATTCAGTCATCTCGACGAAAACAATACACGCCGGGCAGCAAAACTTATCGCCGAAGAATGTACCGCCCGCAAGGCTGGGTTCATTCTTACCGACCTCGACGACGATACCCATTTTCCTTACACAGCACACTATCAACTATAATGCAAACCTTCTATTCATTACTTAAAAAAATCATCCGCGCCGGTATCGGCCGTGCCCGCTATTGGATGGCCTACATCGGTTTAGGTGTGGCCATGCTGTTGATTTTTATTGCCATACAAGTACACAGTAATTTCAATCAACTACTGCATAAACCCGAAAACAAAAACGAAAGCGCCGACTTCCTCGTGATCAATAAAACAATCACGAATGCTAATTCCCGCAACGTGGAGAAAAATGCGTTTACACAATCCGAACTCGACGACCTTCAAAAACAACCTTTCGTGGAAAGCTTTGGATACATGACGCCTAGTCAATTCAAGGTACAGGCCTACCCACCGGTAGACCTCCAATTCTCCACAGCTATGTTCTTTGAAGCTGTGCCCGATACTTTTATAGATGTGAAGAACGACGAATGGAAATGGGCTGTTGGCGACCGCGCTTTACCTATTGTACTGCCCAATAGTATGTTAAATATGTACAACTTCGGTTTCGCCCTCAGTCAAAACTTACCACAAATTTCACAAGAAACAGTGAGCGCTTTGCCCATCCGGATTGTTATATATAATGACTTTGGACAAGAGGAGTTCGTAGGTCGTATTGTGGGGTTTTCTGACAGGATTTCGTCGATACTTGTACCGCAATCATTTATGAATTGGGCGAATAAGAAATACGCGCCGGGCCTTCAACCCACAGCATCGCGCATTATTATTAAAACCAAAGATCCCGGCGACCCGAAACTTGTTAGCTACTTAGAAGATCATGGATTTTCTACTGATAACGATAAGCTAAAAGATAGTCGCCTGCGCATGATTGTACAAATTATTGTAAGCGTAATCGGGTTCTTCGGGTTAGTGCTGTTGCTCTTTGCGGTATTGGTGTTCAGCATGTTTATACAACTGATTATCGCGGCATGCAAGAAAGAAATTAACCTGTTAGTGACTTTGGGTACGAAGCCTTCACAATTGAAGCGTTATTTGATGCGACAATTTGTGCCGATGTATGTGCTAATTGGGGTGATTACATTAGTAGTTATCAGCGGTATTCAATATTTTGTGTATACCCTCTTATTAAAACAACATTTGTTCGTGTCGCCCTTACCGGGTTTATACACTTGGTTGGCGGCCGCGGCAATTTTATTGTTGTTGTATATTGTGAATAGTTCAACCATCCGGAAATACATTTACAAACCGTGATGAACCATTATTAGATTCGAAAACAAAGCATATGTCAAAAAAATTCGTACACGTTGTTAATTTCTATTTGAAGAAAGGATTGAGTCCTGAAGAAATTAAAGATTTCGAGGCGGGTGTTAGCAGCCTTGCTACGATTGATGAAATTAAAGTTTTTAACTTGGGAACGCCGGCAGATACCGATCGCCCGGTGATTGATAAAAGTTATAGCTATTGCTTATTAACGGTGTTCGAGAACCAGGAGGCACACGATAGGTACCAAGTTCATCCCACCCATTTGGCTTTCGTTGAAAGATGTAGCCGTCATTGGGATAAGGTGGTGATTTTCGACTCTGTTTCTATCTAGTTTCCCAATGTCTTTTCTTTAAATTCCACGTATGAAAAAAGTTTTATTCACCGGTGTGTGTATACTGGTGTTGATGGTACAAGTTATGGCGCAAGAAAGAATTATATTATACCCTGGTCAGCAGTTAAAGATCGGCGGCGCTGAGAAAATCAGTGATGCACCTCACCTAGATTATTACAAATCCAAGGCAAGCAATCGTAGCACTACGGCGGTACTTATTTGCCCGGGTGGAGCATATACCAAGTTAGCCGTAAACCACGAAGGAAAGGATGTTGCCAAATTCTTTAACGATCACGGGTACGATGCTTTTGTGTTAAAGTACCGTTTGAATGATGGCGACCAACAAGGATCTACCTATCCTGCACAATGGAATGATGCAACAACGGCTATTCGCTATATAAAATCCCATGCAAAAGATTATAACATCGATCCTGCAAAAGTGGGCGTATTGGGTTTTTCCGCGGGTGGCCACTTGGCTTCTTCACTAGCCACTATCATTTCCCCTGCGCAGCCTAACAGTACCGATCTCGCCTTGCAATTCAGTTCTCGCCCGGCTTTCGCCGTGTTGGTTTACCCAGTTATCAGCCTTAACACCGATTTCAAACATGCCTATAGCGCAGAAATGTTACTCGGTAAAAACTACAGCGTGGCAATGGCCGATTCACTGTCGACCGACAAACGTGTAAGTGCTGAAACGCCACCAACGATGTTAATACATTCTACCGACGATAAAGCTGTGCCGGTAGAAAACAGCATTTTTTTCTATAACGCTTTACGGGCTCATAACATCCCGGCCAGCATGCATATTTATGATCATGGCGGGCATGGGTACGGCATGGCACCTACCGATAAAGTATTAAATACATGGCCGCAACTGTGCATAACTTGGTTGCAGCAATTGAATTTATAAAAACATAAAGCCGCATCTACGATGTAGATGCGGCTTTTACTTTCACCATGAAGCTCGTCATTGTAATACTATTTTCTCTTTTTAACAACGCCATTCCAACCCCAAAAACGCTCATTTTCACGCCCCCATCCTCCACTTTCTACTCATTCAAAACCAACATCTTACCCAGTCCTCTCCGACTCTCTACCAAGTATTCACCGACAGTTCACCGACTCTCCACCGATAAATCACCGACAAAATGCCTATGTTTCCTGGCACTTTGTAAGCCTTTTGTCGACATTCAGTCGACAGAAACCTTACGCACACTCGATTGCCTCTTTAAACTGCTTTCATACTGCTACTCATTTTTCTATAATCCCCTACAGTAGCGGCTTACAACATATCTTTCTCATAGAAATCAACCCTGTAAAACACGGCAAGAAAAACGTCAAAATAAGCCTCATACAGCCCCTTAAAATATCCCAAGCGCATTTATCCAAACATCAATCGATCGTGTCTAAAAACGGCCCGAAATGGCCTTAAAATGCATTTAAATCATCTTCAATTTCTCGTCCTAAAAAGTCGTTCATGAAATGAATTTTTTAGAAAATTAGCGGGCGCATTCCTTCTAAAAAAGAGCAAAATAATACAAGGAGAAAATAGCGTTATTGTATGAAAGAAAAAAGGGCGTACCTACAAGAAGGCACACCCGTTTTAGTATGTAGTGATGCGTTTATTTAATGGCTTTATACACTGCTTCGGCCAGGTAATAAGTTCCTGTTCGATTAGGATGTACTCCATCGGGCACCAAGTTACCGTATGGCAACATAGGCGTATATAAATCAATCAACTTCACACCTGTTTCATCTGCAATGGATTTAATCATGGGGATCATTTCGTCTTTCAATACTGATTCGCGGATACCGAAGTTATCTTTGAATACTGGGATAGGATAACAGATGTAAATCTTAGGTTTGGAAGGCACTGATTTCAACTTGGCAATAAATGCTTTATAGTCGTTGATGAAATCATCTTTATACTTCCAGTTTTGTGGTTTCGTATCATTGGTACCCAACTTAATGATAACAATGTTCGGTTCCCAGTTTTGCGCGTCTTGGAATTTCGCTTCTTTAGAATATGGGTAATCACCTTTAGCAAGCAAAGTTCTTGCCCCGATACCATAGTTCTTTACCTCGTAAGCTTCACCCAATAAGCGTTGTAAATGTGCAGGATAGGTACTATCGCCTAAACCCCAGCCTTCGGTGATACTATCACCAATACAGGCCACTTTTACTTTTCCTTTTTGTTTTTGCTGTGCGCAGGCGGTGCCAATGAAGGCGAGCGCTACTAAGCAGAGGAGTAATCTTTGTAAACTTTTCATTGTACGATCAATGTTTTACTTCGATAAAAAATTATCCACTTCTCTATAAGCTTGTACTAGGCGTGCTTCTCCTTCTTTGCCAGGTAAGCTTATGCCATGCTCCATACCACATACGCCTTTGAAGCCTTTATTATAGATATGCTTGAATACGTTTTTGTAGTTGATTTCACCGGTAGTAGGTTCTTTACGACCAGGATTATCGCCTATTTGGATGTAGGCAATTTCTTCCCAAGCCCAGTTCATATGCTCAATTATATGTCCTTCGTTGCGTTGCATGTGGTAGATGTCGAACAATATTTTGCAAGAAGGGCTATTCACGGCTCTACAAATTTCGAAGGTTTGATCGGAAGTGCGAAGGAATAAATCGGGGTTATCACTCAGCGGCTCAAGTACCATTGTAAGGTTGTGTTTCTCTAAGATTTCGGAGCCACGGCGTAATGCGTCGATCACATGGCCGGTTTGGATACCGATCGGCAATCTTCTTTCGAAGTAACCAGGTACCACCGTCATCCATTTGGCATTTACACGTTTCGCTACTTCTACGGCTTTCTTACATTCTGCTAAGAAACGATCCAAAAACTCTGCCTTACCAGTTGTAAGCGAGGTTTTCCAGTTATCGCCGGCATCGATCACAAATACACCCATAGTCATATTTAACTTGGCGAGCAGGTTACCGATTTTCTCTTGCAGTGCTACGTCGCGGCCCATCATACCATTGTCTTCAATGGCACGGAAACCTTGTTCGTGCATGTATTTAATTTGGTCGAGGAAATCTTTGCCTACGGTGTTGGTAAACATGCCGTCGTGCGGTGCATAATTTAAATTGAACGTGTTGGCTGCTGCTGGTTTTTCATCTTCCTTGGCAACAGTGTTGGCAACGGCCGAACCAAATGCCAGGCTCGATAAACCCGCAAGGGTGCTTTGTTGCAAAAATTTTCTTCTTTCCATAAACGTGGAACTTGGTTTAATAGAAGGTTTGATAGTTGTGCGTAAAATATAAATATAATCGCTTTTTGTGGTTACCGTTCAATGAAATATTGACGAGTTATGGACGATTATTATCCACTTTTTGCCATATTCTACCTTTCAAGGAAAAGATATTGCAAGTTCTCCTAGCTTTATATAAATTCACCATCCACACACTATAGTATAAGTTCCAGACAGCGAGAAATGAAAAAGTCCACCTTATTGTTCCTTGGCGGGTTCATCCCGGCCACACTATTAGCACAAACAAACACCGGTAAGCCGTTCGAAGCTTATACACAAACCATCCCAGGTACGCAAGTATCCTTTAAGATGCAAGCCATCCAAGGAGGCGAATTCCTCATGGGTAGCCCTAGCACTGAAAAGAGCAGGAATTCCAACGAAGGACCGCAAAAGAAAGTTACACTTGCTCCCTTCTTCATCGGTACCCACGAAGTAACCTTCGATGCGTACGATGTATATGCAGATGAAGAAAAGGACAAATCTCCTTTGCCAGATGGGATGACGCGCCCTAGTCCACCGTATATCGATCTTACCCTTGGTATGGGTAAATCGGGTGGCTTCCCAGCTAACTCTATGAGCCAGTATGGTGCATTAATGTACTGTCGTTGGCTATACGAGAAAACGGGTATCTTCTACCGCCTTCCTACTGAAGCCGAGTGGGAATATGCCTGCCGCGCAGGTGCAAGCACGCCGTATAACTTTGGAAACGATTCGGCAGCATTAGGCGACTATGCGTGGTACAAGGCCAATAGCGGCAACGTGTATCACAAAGTTGGCCAGAAAAAACCGAATGCTTGGGGTTTGTACGATATGCTAGGCAACGTAGCCGAGTGGACGATGGACCAGTACGACGAGCAATACTTCACAAAAGTAGACGCAAACAACCCGGTACTCAAAGCCACTACTAAAACGCCGAGAACAATCAAAGGCGGCCATTTTCAAGACGATGCGCGAAGCTTACGCAGCGCCGCCCGTTTGAAATCCGACATCAATTGGAACCGTCGTGATCCACAAATCCCGAAGTCTAAATGGTGGAACGCGGATTCTCCCTTTATTGGGTTCCGCTTGGTGAGTCCGAAAGATCAACCAACAAAAGAAGAAGCGCAGCAATTTTTTGAAGACGCCATCAACAAATTCATCGGCGCTCGCTAAATATTTCAACCCAGAACGTCTTAATCTATTTCACCAATCGGCCGTATACCGGCACAAAACAGTTGTCATGGATAACTCAAATCAAAATTTCCACAAAAGCCGCAGGGCTTTCATGAAACAATCTTCTTTAATCGCTGGAGGCTTAATGGCCGCGCCTTTATTCTCTTCTGCGAATTATTTCTCTGGTGCCGATGACGTGATCAAAATTGCTTTGATCGGTTGCGGTGGCCGTGGAACAGGTGCCGCTGTACAAGCGCTTAGCACTACGCAAAATGTGCAATTAGTAGCAATGGCCGATGCCTTTGCCGACAGAATTGCCAGCAGTTTAAGTAATATCAACGAAGCATTGGAAGGCAAAGCTAACCGTGTAAACGTTGGAGAAAATAAATTCGTAGGCTTCGATGGCTATAAGCAAGCCATAGCTTTGGCCGATGTGGTTATTTTAACCACCCCTCCAGGCTTCCGCCCTATTCACTTCGAAGAAGCCATTCGTCAAAACAAGCACGTATTTATGGAAAAGCCGGTAGCTACTGACCCGGCAGGTATTAAACGTGTATTGGATGCCGCAGCTATCGCGAAACAAAAGAAATTGAACGTTGTAGTTGGCTTACAAAGAAGGTACCAGAACTCTTACCGCGAGTTGTACAAACGTTTCCAAGATGGTATAATCGGCGATATTTTATCTACACAGGTTTGGTGGAACCAAGGCGCTTTGTGGATGAACCCGCGTAAGCCTAATCAAACCGAAATGGAATACCAAATGCGTAACTGGTATTACTTCAACTGGCTTTGTGGCGATCATATTGTAGAGCAACATATCCACAATATTGATGTGAGCAACTGGTTTATGGGCCAGGCGCCTGCAACAGCAGTAGGTATGGGTGGCCGTGCAGTACGTACGGGCAAGGAATATGGCGAGATTTACGATCACCACTATGTTGAGTACCGTTATAAAAACGAGGTGGTTATGAACAGCCAGTGTCGCCACTGGAAAGATGCCGCTAGCCGTGTAGATGAGGAGATTGTGGGTACAAAAGGTCGTATTATCGGCGACCGCGCTGTTATCCTCGATCATAAAGGCAAAGTGTTGTATCAATTCGATAAGAAGAAAGAAAACAACCCTTATCAAACCGAGCACGACGAGTTATTTGCAGCCATCGCGAAGCGCGAATACAAATTTGCAGATGCAGAGCGTGGAGCAGAAGCTACATTATCGGCGATAATTGGCCGTATGGCTACTTATTCAGGCCAGGTAATTCCTTACGCACAAGCCTTAAACTCTGGTATCGATATTCACCCGAAAGTGTATGCATTTGATGCGCCACCGCCGGTATTGCCAGACGAAAACGGTTTCTATGCGTATGCTAAACCAGGCGTAACGAAGTACTTTAGTTAATAAAGAATATTAGATATATTGTGCAGCAGCCTCCCAAGGGCTGCTGTTTTTTATTGGAACGAATACCATCCACATGAGATATAAGCATATACTACTGGCGGCCTTGTTATTGGGTACAGGCGCTGCACATGCGCAAACGAAGCAAGTGAAGAAATGGGCAGAAGAAATGTTAGAAAGCAAGGCATTGGCAAATGCGCATACCGGGGTATATATAGCAGAAGTAGGCGAAGCAAAACCCATTTACGCTTACCAGTCGAACAAATTCTTTCAACCCGCCTCTAATACTAAACTCATTACCCTGTACACAGCGCTGCAACACTTGGGCGATTCGTTGCCCACCGTGCGGTATTATGAGAATGATACAGCCATTTGGTTAAAAGGCATGGGCGACCCTACGTTTTTGCATCCCGATTTTACCTATCAACCATTACTAGCGAAGCTAACGGCTACGTATAAACGTATATACTTGGTAGCGGGTGTGAATGAGAATGAACGATTTGGACCGGGATGGGCTTGGAGTGACTATGCAGATTATTATCAACCCGAGCGGAACGAGTTACCTGTATATGGCAACATTACTTGGATAAATTGGAAGAAGGGTGAACTGAATTACTACCCGAAATTCCCCCTTCGCGTGGAAAAAGATGTAAAGTTCACAGCCCCCAATGCCGGCCGTAACGAGCGTACGAACGAATTCTATTTTCAATACAACCCTAACGACACTTCCTCATTAGAAGGCGAAGTACCCTTTATAACGGGCACTTTAGCCGATGTAGCCAAGTTATTACAAGACACGCTGAAAAAACCGGTACATGTATACAGCACCTTGCTTCCTACATCATTATCAACACAAATCCTCTACAGCGTACCATCCGATTCAATGCTAGCACCCTTAATGCAACACAGCGATAACTTCTTCGCAGAGCAAACATTGATGATGGTATCGTCGAAACTACTGGATACTATTTCCACCCGGAAAGTAATACAGCAAATGCTGGCTACTTCCCTTGCCGATTTACCACAGCCACCACAATGGGTAGATGGCTCCGGTTTATCGCGTTACAACCTGTTTACGCCGGAAGATTTTGCTGCCGTATTGCAGAAAATGTATGCTGCCTACCCTAAAGAGCGTTTGTATCAAATTTTACCGACCGGCGGTAAAGGAACATTACGCGCTTACTTTAAGGAAGCACCCAACGCAGTACATGCAAAAACGGGAACGCTCAATGGCTGTGTAGCCTTAAGCGGTTATTTAACTACTGTTAAAGGCAAAACCTTGGTGTTCAGCATTTTAGTCAACAACCACCACGATACAGCTACAAATGTGCGCCGTGCTACGGAAGCATTTTTGATGAAATTGTATAAATCGTACTGATCTCAAAACCGTTATATCTCCGTGATAATGATTGCTATTATGAATATAGGAATAGCTTATATCGTGTGTGGGCTTGGGTCGAGATAGGCAAAAGATAGGCTTTTGATAGGGTAAAGATAGGCTGGTACTAGGGTTTAGATAGGGTAAGGATAGGCTAGAGATAGGCAGAGGATAGGCTCGGGATAGGCTCGGGATAGGCTAGCTAACTAAATTGATACTAGCAAACATATACAGCGTAATACAAAAGAGGCCTAAAGTGGCCTCTTTTAAGTTTATATCTATTGCGATCGAAAAATGAGCATTATGGAATGAAGTAAGACTTCAAGCGCGTGGTATCGGTGCCGGTGGCAATCTCTAGTATACCGAAGCCTTGTGCGAAAGAAACGGTATGATAAGGCGTTTTAGAGCCATCGGAATTCAACCAGCTGGTTTCTACCACCTTTACGTTTTTAAATACCTTTTTACCGATTGTTTTATTCACATTGTTACCTACCAATTTGAAATGGTATGTAAGGTTCCATACGCCGAATTGTACAGTTTGGTTCCATTCTGTTTGTGTTTCAGATAGGTACATCACATCCATAAGGTAATGGGTTTTTGCGCCATTATTGCTTACATCAATCCAATCTTCTAACTGGTAATAAGACTTAGTATCGTAGCGGGCGAACACGGTAGAATCCCAAGTGCCTTGTGTACGTTTCATGGTAATATATTTCACACCATCTACGGTGCTATCGGCAATACGCTTGGTAATGATAGAATCGTAATAATAACGATCGCCTTGTGTAGTAACAGAGAAGCTTTCGTAATTGAGTTGCATGCCAACTTTATAAGGCAAGTAAGCACCATCGCCCGTAACGGGAGGAACGATTGTATCGAGGACTACGCCGCCTGGGTTACCGGGGTTAGGAACACCGGTTGTATCGGTACCACCGCCGCCACCCGGGTTATTCCCACTATTGGCTTCGATGATGTCAGCTTTTGTGCAAGCTACCGCTACCACCACAATGGCAGTAAGTATGAGGGATAGGGTTCTCCACTTCATAAAGGATAGGTTTTGCTAACAAAAGTACACATTTATATTTTTTATAATAGATGTTTTTTTGTCTAGCTATAAACCTGTTTATTATCAGTCGTTTATATGATAGCTTTTGATCCGCGTGGTATCTGTTTCCCTATCGGTTTCTATTTCGCCTACTAATGGAGCGTAGTAGCTGGTACTAAAATAGCCGGATTGTTCTGGGAAGCCGGTTACTGTAAACTTGTAATCGGTTCGTATTTGTATTACGTTTTGGAAAGTATCGAGGTGTACGACCTTTTGCATCCCGGTTTGTTCAATCTTGTAGTAGAGCACGGCTTCTGCGTTGCCGAACACGGTGGCCGCTCTTATGGTATCGTTCCATGCTGTACCTACTAGCTGGTCGACGTACAAATAATTCAACACAAAGTAATCATCTACCCCTATCCCCCTCCTATTACCTTTACCCAACCTGAAGTAGGCGCCGTTATTGCAATGTTCGTACACGGTATCAATACCTACAGACGATTGAACGAGGATACGCGTAAAACGGGTATTGTTGATGCTGGTATCTTTATCTACTGTAGCAGTTTCGGTGAATACTTCGCCGGTGTTTAAGATAGTTTCGAGGGTACTGGAAGAACCTTTGCCATAGAGCCTGTAATTACAATTGCCGAGGTCGACTTTCGCGGAGCCTTCGATGCTTTTTTCTTTTTTACAGGCGAACCACAATAGGCATGTACATATAAGCGTAGCGGGGATTTTCAACATGGTTACTCTCATGCCTGTAGGAACAAACGCGTTGTTTTGTTTGTTCACGCCGGGGCATAAAAAAGGCACAACATTGCATGCTGTGCCTTGTAGAATAAGTTATGGGGCATTAGAGGCCCGGGATACCCATACCGCCGAACATGCCACCTGCAACACCTTTCATCTCGGTTTCCCAAGTGTTCTCGGCATTTTTCAAGGCACGGTTCAATGCAGTTATCGTTAAATCTTCTAGCTCTTCTTTACGATCAGCGCTACATAAGGAAGGATCGATCTCAATACTTTTCACTTCACGGCTACCCGTTACTACCACTTTCACCAAGCCTTCACCCGCTTCAGCTTCTACCGTAATGTGTGCTAAACGTTCCTTTGCTTCTTGCATTTTTTGCTGCGCGCCTTGCAGCTTTCCCATTAAATCGCCAAACATATACGTTGATTTTTTGTAAAGATAATGCCAATTCGTTTGACAATAAAACCAAGCCTTCACGGCTAATTTTATTACTTTCGTTCACCCGGAATTAGTTCAGTAAATAGGAAATCAATCTATGCAAAACCAATTACGTACGCCCGTTTGTATTATCGGGGCTGGTCCTGGTGGGGCCGCAGCTGCCTTACAATTAGACCGTTTAGGTATTGACCATATTATTGTGGATAAAGCCGTTTTCCCGCGCGACAAGGTGTGTGGTGATGGACTAAGCGGTAAGGTAATTACCTGCCTCGACCGTATCGACCCCGCCATCGGCGAACGCTTCAGGGCCACCACTTTCAAGCAGGAAAGCTGGGGAGTAACCTTTGTTTCACCCGGCAGGCACGGAATGGATGTTCCTTACAAACCGGAATATAACAAAGCGGAAGACCTACCCATGGGCTTCGTATGTAAGCGAATAGATTTTGATAATTTCTTAGTAGAAGAACTGAAACGTAATACACACACTCACTTAATGGAGGGAGTAACCATTGAATCGTACGAGAAAACGGGGAATGGTTATGTGTTGAAGGATAACAAAGGTGCGTATGAAATTCATGCCGATTTACTGATTGTAGCCAACGGTGCGCATAGTACGTTTACAAAAAACGTAGCCAACATCCATATGGAACCGAAGCATTACGCGGCGGGCATCCGTGCGTACTATAAAAATGTAACTGGTTGTAATGAAGATAGCTTTATTGAACTTCATTTCTTACAAAGTTTACTACCCGGCTATCTTTGGATTTTCCCTTTACCCAATGGCGAAGCGAACGTTGGATTAGATATGTTATCGGACCATGTGCGGAAAGAGAAGGTGAACTTGAAGAAGTTATTACAAGATACCATTGCACAAGATCCCGTGTTTAAAGAACGCTTTAAAAATGCGGAATTAACGAGTACTATTGAAGGCTATGGCCTTCCATTAGGTAGCAAGCAACGTGTAATTTCCGGTGAGCGATATATGTTGGTGGGCGATGCAGCCTATTTGATCGATCCATTTACGGGTGAAGGTATTGGGAATGCTTTATACACTGGCCGTTTCGCCGCCGAGAAAGCTAAAGAAGCCTTAGAACAAAAGAATTTCAGTGCCGCGTTTTTAGCCACGTATGATGAGCGGGTATATAGAGTTTTGGGTTCGGAACTCAAACTCAGCCATCGTTTACAGCAATTAGTAAAATACCCTCGCCTCTTCAACTTCCTAATGAAATTGGGTACAAGGAACAAGCAATTGAAATCGTTGATTTCATGCATGTTTTACGAGATTGATGTGCGGAAAAAACTCACGCAGCCTTCGTTTTACTTTAAGTTACTACTGAATAGATAATCTTGATATAGAAAAGCCAGCCAACCACTATGTTCATACGAACACAAATATGCATTATTGGTGCCGGTCCAGCTGGGGCCGCCGCAGCGCTACAATTAGATCGATTGGGTATACCTTCTACAATTGTAGATAAAGCCGTTTTTCCACGCGATAAAGTATGTGGCGATGGGCTAAGTGGTAAAGCCATTACTGGCTTAGAGCGTATTGATGCCGCTATTGTTGAACGATTTCGTCAACAATCGTTTGTACGTGAAAGCTGGAGTGTGAGTTTTATTGCACCATCGAGGGTAGATATGAACATGGCATATGCGCCATTGGTTCGCAATAATGAAAAGCTAGCACCCAGCTTTGTTTGTAAGCGTGTAGATTTTGACAACTTTTTGGTAGAGGAACTGAAGCATAGTGCCAATGTAACACTACATGAGGGCGTGAATATTTCTGCATATACCCTTACCCCGGAAGGCTACGAGTTACGGGATAAAGCCCGGGATATTACAATCCTCGCCGATCTCGTTATTGTTGCTAACGGTGCACATAGCCAATTTTCAAAAGAAGTAGCCGGTTTCAAAATGGAACCGAAACACAATGCTGCCGGTCTCCGTGTATATTACGACGGTATCGAAGATTTGAAAACAGATGGGGCCATAGAACTCCACTTCTTATATTCTGTATTGCCCGGCTATTTGTGGATTTTTCCACTGCCCAACGGCGAAGCTAATGTGGGTGTTGGTATGCTAACGCAAGCCGTTACAAAGAAGCGCATCAACTTAAAAAAGTTATTACAAGACACTATTCAACACGATCCAGTTCTACAGAAACGGTTTAAGAATGCAGTTGTTAAAAGTACCATCGATGGTTATGGCTTGCCCTTCGGCAGCAAAATACGATCGCTTTCGGGAGATCGTTATATGTTGATAGGCGATGCGGGGTTTTTAATTGATCCTTTCTCTGGAGAAGGTATCGGCAATGGGATATACTCTGGGCGATTAGCCGCCATGCAAGCGAAAGAGGCGATTTCTCGGAACGATTATTCGCGTAATTGCTTAGTGGAGTACGACCAACGGTTGTATAAAAGTCTTGGTACGGAGTTAAAACTTAGTCACCGCTTACAGCAACTCGTTAAATATCCCCGCTTATTAAACTGGTTAATGAAGTTAGGCGCCAATAATAAGCAAGTCAACGAGCTAATTACTTGTATGTTTTATGATATTGACATCAGGAAAAAACTTGCAAAACCATCATTCTACTTTAAATTACTCTTCAATAAACCTTGATCTATATTTCCCTATGAAAAGGAACAGCTTATTTAGATATACCATAGGTGTAGCCATGTTGATGGCTTCTCATACTGCCATGGCACAAAAGCCGATGTACGAAGCTAAGAATGGCGGCTTAACGCTTACCACGGAAGGAGCAGCACATTTATCTACGCTCCCGTTGAAATGTATGCAACAGCCTTACCCATATAAAACAGGCATTGTTTACTCGGATAGTTCTTTGTTGGTAGCACCCAGCAATTACCATCCGGCGTTTTATGGTTGCTTCGATTGGCATAGTAGTGTACATGGTCATTGGATGTTGGTAAAGCTTTTAAAAACCTTCCCCAACTTGCCACAAGCCAAATTGATTCGCCAGAAGCTAGCAGAAAACCTCACAGCAGCGAATATTCGCAAAGAAATTCAAATCTTCCATAACCGCGAGAACCGTGGTTTCGAGCGTATTTACGGATGGAGTTGGTTGTTACAATTAGAAACAGAATTACGCACTTGGGAAGACCCATTGGGCGAGGAATTAGCCGATAACGTACAACCGTTGGCCAACCTCTTCTCTACTTCTTACATAGCATTCTTAAAGAACTTAGCGTACCCTATCCGTGTGGGCGAGCACACAAACTTAGCCTTTGGCTTATCGCTGGCTTGGGATTATGCGCAGGAAGCATACGACGAACCTTTATCCAACGCTATTAAAGCAGCCGCCATGCGCTTTTATGCAAAAGATGTAAATGCTCCTGTTACCTACGAACCTGGTGGTTACGATTTCTTATCTCCAAGTTTAGAAGAAGCTGACCTTATGTGGCGTATTCTTCCAGCGGCTGATTATAAAGTATGGTTGAAGAAATTCTTACCTGGCTTGTTCCAACAAAACATCACCATCTTTGAAATAGCAGAAGTACGCGACCGCACCGATGGCAAATTGGTGCATTTGGATGGATTGAACCTGAGCCGTGCTTGGTGTTTATTTAATATTGCAGAACATACGGGCGCACAAGCTCCGGCGATACGAGCATTGGCAGTAAAGCATTTAGAAGCAGCTTTCCCGAATGTAGTGAGTGGTAACTACGCAGGCGACCACTGGTTAGCATCCTTCGCGGTATACGCGTTAACAGCATCTAAAAACTCGAAGTAATTAACTTATTGTGTATAAAAAAGGCGCTATCGAATGATAGCGCCTTTGGTTTTTAATGATGTGTAGCGCGGCGCTTAATCATACCGCCTTTCGTATCGTTAATATTATGTTGCACAATAAATGCCTTCTCGTCTATCTTCTCTATTTCATCAATAATTTTATGCACCTCTAAGCGGGTTACTACGGTGTATACGATATCTATTTCATTATCGGTTTCTCCTCTTTTGCCATAGCCGCTTTTTCCTTTAAAAACAGTTACCCCTTTTTTAAGTTTCAGCGTAAGTGTTTTCCGGATTAGTTCGCTTTGATTGGATATAACCGTAAGGGCAATGTACTCTTCGAAACCTTGGATAACAAAGTCGATCGTTTTTGAAGCGGCCATGTACGTTAACATGGCGTATAGCGCTGTTTCTACGTTAATCAATAAAGCGGCAACGCCAAATAATACCACGTTGAAATACATAATTACCTCCCCTACACTCAACACTGTTTTTCTATTTACATACAACGCTAATACTTCTGTTCCATCGAGTACGGCACCACCACGCACACTCATTCCAATACCGGCACCTAAGAAGAAACCGCCGAATAGCGCGATGAGTAATTTATCGTGGGTAATGATAGGTACTTTGATGAACACCAAGCTGGTAGCCAATGCAGAGATGGCGATAATGGTTTTTATCGTGAAGGCTTTCGAGAGTTGTTTATAAGCGAGTAAGATGAACGGGATGTTGATTACAACAATCAATACAGAGATCGACCAACCAGTTAGCCTATTGACTAACAAAGAAATCCCCGTTACGCCACCATCCAAAAAGCCATTCGGTAATAAAAACCCTTTTAAACCAATAGCCGCCAGCAGCACGCCGCTGGCTATGAGTAGCGCATCTTGTGTATTTTGTATAAGATTAATCCGTGCAATTCGTTCCTTGCGTTGCGACATAATTTTTCCGATTTAGTTCCACTATAAAACTATGGCTCGCGTTGTACAATTGCAAATGTTATGAACGCTCTTGCGAACGAAGCCAACGTTCCGGGATTTCGTTATTGCTTGCTAATAGGTAATCGCTGTAAGCGCACGGGATATAGGTGTTATCGGGTAATTGCATCCACCAACGACCTGTTTTTTTGCTCTTTAAAAAAGTAGCATGAATATCGGAGAACGCGATATGGAATTCTAGGAAAGATTCTCTTTCATGTAACATCGCTTCCTTATTTCGAACCGATCGGCCATCCATAAAGTACCACATCATCTGCGCTATTTGCATGGCTGTTAAGCCATCTTTATCCTTCTCGTGTTGATAACCATATACACCGAAAGTACTCATCTGTGCACTCATGCCCGCATAACGACTAATAACGCACGCTTCTTCACCTGTAAACCCATTCGGCGATAATGTATTAGCTGGCGCATCGGCATGCCTAATGGCGCTAATATCGAAGCTAAACATATCGGTATTACGCAGTACGGGTTCTATATCGTCTAAGTTTTCACGGATGCGTCCTAAGCGGTAGCAATCGAAGCGGAGTTTATCGAGGGTTTCCAACATGCGAGGCTGCACGAAGTAGCTTTGGAAGCCAACATGATTGTAGTGCCTGATGTAATTAGGTTGCTCTGTGAATAAGTCCATCAAGAAGTTCTGCGAACGATTGGGTGAACCTTCATGCAAATCAATCAATGCATCGGCTACTGTTACTTCGATGATATATTGTTTGGAAGCGTAAGCTTTGTATTGAGCGTACGTGAGGTCGTGCGAACCACCTAGTATAATAACAATCTTTCCTGCGTCAATCATTTCTGTAACAACAGCAGTAAAGGCCGCGTAGGCATCGCCTAGGGTTTTACCTGTCAGTAAATTACCCAAGTCGGCGAGTTTCACATCGCTATGCCAGTGGTATAATTTGTAGAATGCTGCGCGGATAGCGTCGGGGGCATTGTTAGTACTATTCCGCAAACTGCCTCGTTCTTCTCCTGCTCCTAATAGAATGATATCGGCAGATGAAATATCAGGCCACGCGCCTTCTTCATAGGCATCAATGGTGGCACCAATTTGTAGGTCGCTGTATTCGGTATCGTGGTTTAGTTCCCACTTTGAAATAGGGGCAACATAGTCTTGCAGTTGCGAATGATCAAGCATATCACAATCTAGGTTTGTTCTATAGCAAACCTACAACAAGAATTTAATAATTGGATAGTACTAAGAGAGTTGACAAAAAATTTCTGTGCAGTGGGTGTACGGGACAATAGGCGGTTTGTTATAAACCGTTAGTTTTTGTGAATAATAAATTCAAATGGTTTTGGTGCTTTTCTACCGAAGGCTTTTTCAAGCAAAGTGCGTTTACTACTTACGCGGCGCTTGTTACAGTCGGCCACTTCTGTGGCGGTAGCAATAAAATCCATTGTTTCTACGTGTGTAAGCATATCGGAGATCTGCTTTACTTCGAACTGGATTTGTTGCTCACTGTAGCGATCTTCATGTAGCAAGATTAATAAATCTCTTTCTACAGGCTTCATGTACTTAAAATTTGAAAGTTCTCTGAATTGGTAATCGTCGTTGAATAGTTGACATCAATAGGTTCTTACAGATATAGGCTCACAAATTTTTTATTGTTACAAAAGATACAACTCTAATGCATCTTTTTCTTACTGAAGGTCGGGCAACCGCAATCGTTCTTTTTAAATACACCGCAACCTTGAGACAAAATGCTTCCGCAAAGTAACAATACAAAGATCCACTTTATTCTTTTCATATCAGTTTAAATAATTCGTCTAAGTTATCCTTTCTAGCCAGTCTTGAGAGAGTTTACCTTTTCTTAACAATGGTCAAACCTAAATTAAGCTATTTTCGCAAATAAAATTTATTTTTTTGTCAACATCTTACCAGGCGCCAAAAAAAGTTTTGATAGTCCCACTGGATTGGGGATTAGGTCACGCTACTCGCGACATTCCACTCATCTACGAACTATTAAACGCCGGCTGTGAAGTGATTATTGCGGCGGAGGGAAAACACGCTGCTCTCTTACAACAAGAGTTCCCTAACATCACTATCCTACCGCTCCCCGGCTACCGTATTCAATACGCTCAAAAAGGTATCTTCTTCGGTTGGAAAATCATTCAACAAATTCCTAAAATATATAAGTCGGTGACGTTCGAAAACAACTGGCTTAAAAAGGTGGTGAAAGAATATAAAATCGACGCTGTTATTTCTGATAATCGTTTCGGTTTATACCATCCTGGGATTCCTACTGTTTTTATCTCCCATCAATTATTGATAAAAACCCCGTTTGGCGGACCTATCGAGCGTTTACTGCAAAGAATCAACTATCGTTATATCAACCGGTACACTGCATGCTGGGTACCTGATTTTCAAGGCGAAAATAACCTTTCCGGGGAATTAGCGCATCCCACGAACCTACCAAAAAATACGGCTTACTTAGGATGCCTAAGTAGATTCGTAGAGAAGGAAAACGTGGAGAAAAAGTATGACGTATTAGTACTTATTTCTGGTCCAGAACCACAACGCACAAACTTCGAACAGTTGGTGCTGGCCCAAATCAAGGATTTACCTATTACCGCGTTGATTGTCAGCGGCAAACCAGGAGAACCCTTCGAACATGAAATTTCACCCGGTATTCAGCATATTAACCACCTCGATGCGGCATCCCTCAATGATGTGATGTTGGCGAGCGACTTGGTAATTAGCAGAACTGGGTATACCACTTTAATGGACTTGGCAAAGCTGGATAAAAAATCTGTTTTAGTGCCAACGCCCGGGCAAAGCGAACAAGAATACTTGGGTAAATATTTCATGGATAAAGGCTACGCGTATTGTTTACCGCAGCACCGCTTTAACTTACCGGAAGCCCTCCGTTTAGCACGCACTTTCAAGTTCCGCTCTTATAAAAATAATGGCGATATGAACGCTTACAAGAAAATCGTACGCGATTTCGCCGAATCTTTATAAATCATCAATATTCAAATAAAAAAGCTGCGACATCTTTAATGGATCGCAGCTTTTTGTTTATATATCAATGAATTTAATTTATTGCAAAGCGGATTTTAAGGCTCCCACAGTTTTAGCATCGTTCCCAATAAAGATCTTTTTACCAATAATGGCTACGGGTCTTTTCAAGAAAGAATACTCTTCCAAGATCAAATCCCGGTAATCGTTCTCGCTTAAATTCTTTTCATGTAAGCCCATTGGGCGGTATTTCTGCGAGCGGCGGCTAAACAATGCTTCGTAGCTACCTGCTAGCTTGTGCATTTCATCTAATTGCGACGGGGTAATTTTCTCCTTCTTGATATCTTGTAATTCCACACCTTTCGCTACCGCATCCACCGCTTCGAGGATCTTTTTGCAAGTACCGCAAGTTGATAAATGATAGATCTTTTTCATCCAGTAAAAGTAAAGATTTTTGTTAAACCCAAGCCGCCAGCTACTCCTCCCCCGATGTTGATATTTCCCGTTAGCTTGCAATACTTTTCTACGTATTTTTACCGCATGAGTAAAAAACTATTCCTGCTCGATGCAATGGCCCTCGTGTACCGTGCTTATTACGCGTTACTTAGGAACCCGCGCATCACCAGTAAAGGTCGTAATACCAACGCCCAGTTCGGTTTTACAAGTACCTTGTTCGATTTAATCAATAAAGAAAAACCTACCCATATAGCTGTGGCTTTCGATACGCATGCGCCTACCGAACGCCATACCGATTTCGAAGATTATAAAGCAAACCGTGAAGAAGCGCCGGAAGATTTAATCGATGCTTTGCCGGATATTAAACGTATCATCGAAGGGTTTAACATTCCCGTTTTAGAATTGGATGGTTACGAAGCAGATGACATAATTGGCACCGTTGCTTGGCAAGCTGCCGATGCAGGGTACGAAGTATATATGGTTACGCCTGATAAAGATTATGGTCAGCTCGTGCGTGATAATATTTTCATTTATAAACCACCAACAGGTGGCGGCACCGTGGAAATCATGGGCCCGAAAGAGGTGTGCGATAAATGGCAGATCAAACGGGTAGATCAAGTAATTGATATATTAGGTTTGATGGGTGATGCTGTGGATAACATTCCAGGTATTGCCGGTGTAGGTGAAAAAACGGCGATGAAGTTATTAGCGGAATACGATACGTTGGAAGGCGTATTGGAAAACGCGGCAAACATTAAAGGTAAGCTGGGCGAAAAAGTGTTAGCCGGTAAAGAAGCCGCTATTTTATCGAAGAAATTGGCGACCATTATCACCAACGTTCCGGTTGAGTTCCACGAAGAAAATTATTGCATTAAGGCAATGAATAAAGAGGTGTTAAGTGAAGTGTTTGCTGAATTGGAATTCCGCGCACTCGCAAAACGCATCCTTGGCGAAGGTTTTACAGATTCTTCTATTACGCCTAGCGCTCCAACCGCTGTACAACAAGATCTTTTCGGAAATCCTGTTGCTACAACCGCCGCTCCAGCTGCTGCCGTTGCTACAAACGACGAGCCGGCTGAACAAATTGGGTTAGTAGCTGATAAAAACATCGACAATACCCCGCACAGCTATCACCTCGTTGGTACGCCCGAAGAGCATGTTGAGTTATTACAACAACTCCTCCAGCAAAAAGAAATCTGCTTCGATACAGAAACAACAGGTACCGATGCAAATAACGTAGAACTGGTAGGCATGAGTTTTTCTTTCACGCCTACTGTTGCCTATTACGTGCCATTCCCGGCCGACCAAAACGGTGTACGCGATATCCTCCATACCTTCAAGCCTATTTTCGATAAAGAAGATGTAACCTTCATTGGTCAAAACTTGAAGTATGATTTGATTGTGTTGAAATGGTATGATGTAGAAGTAAAAGGTACCATTTTCGATACCATGCTCGCTCACTACCTAATTGAGCCGGAAGGTAGAAGAAGTATGGACTTACTCAGTGCTCAATACCTCGGCTACGCTCCAGTTTCCATTGAAACGTTGATCGGTAAAAAGGGTAAAAACCAAGGCAATATGCGCGACGTACCCGTGGAAAAAGCAAAAGACTATGCCGCAGAAGACGCCGATATTACTTTGCAATTGAAACACAAGTTTGCGCCTATTGTAGATGCGAAAGAAGTAGGGAAAGTACTGTACGAAGTGGAAAACCCGCTTGTAAAAGTATTAACCGACATGGAAGTGGAAGGCATTTCTATTGACACGCAAGCTTTGGCCGATTATAGTGCTGAACTACAAACAGAAATCCAACGCGCAGAAGAGTCTGTATACGAGCAAGCTGGTGTACGTTTCAACCTCGCCTCGCCAAAGCAATTAGGCGAAGTGTTGTTCGAAAAATTACAGCTCGATCCGAAAGCGAAGAAAACCAAAACCGGTCAATACGCCACGGGTGAAGACGTACTACAAAAGCTCTCCTCTAAACATAAAATCGTAGAAGACATTCTCATCTTCCGCGAATTAACCAAGTTAAAATCTACTTACATCGATGCATTGCCAACGATGATCAACCCACGCACCGGCCGTGTACATACGTCGTACAACCAAGCTGTAGCTGTAACGGGCAGGTTAAGTAGCAACAATCCCAACTTGCAGAATATTCCTATTAGAACAGAGCGTGGCCGCGAAATTCGCAAAGCTTTTATTCCCCGTAGCGAAGAATTTACCCTCGTATCGGCGGATTATTCGCAAATCGAATTACGCATCATTGCCGCGATCAGCGAAGACGCCAATATGCTGGAGGCTTTCCGTTCCGGGTTAGATATTCACACGGCAACAGCCGCGAAAGTATACGGCGTAGAGATTGCCGATGTAACTGGCGACATGCGTAGAAATGCGAAGAGTGTAAACTTCGGTATTATCTATGGTGTGAGCGCCTTTGGATTAAGCGAAAACTTAGGTATCCCCCGTGCTGAAGCAAAAATGCTGATCGACAACTATTTCCAACAATACCCAGCTATCAGGCAATACATGCAAGACCAGGTTGAATTCGCACAACGCACCGGCTACGTGCAAACACTGCTAGGCCGTAAACGTTGGTTAAAAGACATCAACTCTTCGAATGCCGTGGTACGTGGTTTCGCAGAGCGAAACGCGATTAACATGCCGATCCAAGGAACGGCCGCCGATATGATTAAATTGGCGATGATCCGTATTCACAAAGCGATGAAAGCGCAAAACATGCGTTCAAAAATGTTATTACAGGTACACGATGAATTGGTGTTTGATGCCTATTTACCTGAATTAGATATACTGAAACCGCTTATTATAGAAAACATGAAAGCAGCCTTACCGCTTAACGTTCCCATAGAGGCGGAAGTGGGAACGGGCAAAAATTGGTTAGAAGCTCACTAAAACCATTTATACAATGAAAGCAACCGGCAATCTTTTATTTCACGTAAAAAATTGCCGGTCAATGCAATATGGCTGCACGCCGCTTGTTTTTCCCAAATCCCTTTATTAGTTTTCGCTTATGATTGAAACCGCACGGTTGCAATTGCTGCCTTGTACTTTGCAACATTTTGAAGCATTTTTTCACGGGAACGACGAACTTAGTAACATCTTAGGCATAGAAGTGCCGGAAAATTGGACAGAATTCCCCGAAATGATTATCCTAGCGTATGATAAATTACGCAACGACCCCAGCATGCTTGGCTGGTTCTTTTATTTTGTTATTCATAAAACCGACAAAAAAATTATTGGCACCGGCGGCTTTAAAGGTCGACCCAGCCCGGAAGGCGTGGTAGAAATTGGCTACGAGATTTCCGAAGATTACCGCGAAAACGGTTATGCTTCAGAAGCGGTAGAAGCCTTTATACGCTTCGCTTTCCACCATCAATATGTGAACAAAATCATCGCACACACGCTAGAAGAATATAATGCCTCGGTGAAAGTTTTACAGAAAAACGGTTTACACTTTGCAGGCACAGTGAACACTACAGACGGCGGCATCTTATGGGAATGGCAAATTTCCCGGGAAGCTTATGCCGAAAAGCATGTATTATAAATTTCCCTTGATTTAGTTTTCCACTTATCCCTTTTTCACTTGCCGAAAAAGGTGTGGATGCCTTATTTTTGGTTTTTACGACATTTTTCTAAACTTTAAAGGATAATGAAGAAATTGCTGTTGAGCGCTGCAATGTTATGCAGCTTAGGCGCGTTTGCACAAACCACCGTTACAAATAAAGAAGGTAGCAACTACAAGTTTACCGTTATTAAAGACGCAGAAGCTACTGAAGTACAAAACCAAGGTCAAACCGGTACTTGCTGGTCTTTCTCTGGCCTTTCTTTCTTCGAATCAGAAGTTCTTCGCAACGATAAAAACAAGAAAGTGAACTTGAGCGAAATGTTCGTAGTTCGCAGAATGTACCCGTTGAAAGCCGCTAACTACGTGCGTATGCACGGTAAAACCAACTTCGCAGAAGGTGGTGGCTTCCCAGATGATTTATTATGCTTACGCGAATTCGGCCTCGTACCACAAAGCGTATACGATGGCAACCGCGTAAAAACATACAACCACAGCGAAATGGTAAACGTATTGGAAAATATGTTAAAACCATTGGGTGCTGCTAATAATGTAAACCCAAGCTGGACTAAAGCTGTAGAAGGCACGCTTAACGCATATATCGGCGACGCTCCTGCTACATTCGACTATCAAGGCAAACAATACAACCCGCAATCTTTTGCGAAATACTTAGGCTTGAATGCAGATGATTATGTAATTATCTCTTCTTTCACGCACCACCCTTTCTATAGCCAATTCGTATTGGAAGTTCCTGATAACTGGAACTGGGAAAAAGTGTACAACGTTCCTTTGAACGAATTCACCAATATCGCAGAAACCGCTGTTACCAACGGTTACACCCTTGCTTGGGCTTCTGATGTTAGTGAAAAAGGCTTCAACTACCGTGATGGCTTAGCGATCGTTCCTGAGAAAGATTGGGCTGATTTAACAGAAGCTGAACGTAAAGACATCTTCACTAATCCAGCGAAAGAAAAAACCATTACGCAAGAACTCCGCCAGGTTGCTTTCGATAACTACGAAACGCAAGATGATCACGGCATGCACATCACTGGTCTTGTAAAAGATCAAAATGGTAACAAATACTTCAAAGTGAAAAACTCTTGGGGTACTACTAACCAATGCGGTGGTTACTTCTACGCATCAGTTCCTTACTTCGCGTACAAAACAACCTGCTTCATGGTTAACAAAAAAGCCATTCCTGCAGATATCGCGAAGAAAATGGGTATTAAATAATTGGATACTTTCTTATAATGAAAAGGTCTCTATGTAAGTAGAGACCTTTTTTATGCTTAATACTTTCCTTCTTTCCGATCAGTATACTCCAAACTGCCGAGCCGCATGCGTAAAGGGATACTCGTTTGCTTCTGCCACTCCCATTCCTGCTTACAGAAATACCCAAAATGCTGCTGGTAATAACTTTCCGCTAACTGTTGATAAGCCGGTGAAATAGCCCCGACAAAGATGTTCGTATTCCTACTATAAGGCACATACTGTTGCAAGGCAGATTTTTGCTGTACATAATGTACAAATCCTTTATAAGGATTCGCAATAGGTTCAACCGATTGCCCTCTCGCAATGTAAGTCGCCCCCATCATCAACAATATTATCCACACCTTCTTCATACCTTAAATTTACAACAAGTCTTCAAAACTACCGGCACCTTCGCGGATCAATTCTGGTTCTGGGCCCGTACAGTCCACAACGGTGGAAAAAGTAATACCACCGGGGCCGCCATCGATCACGATATCCACCAGCTTCCCGAATTTATCGTGGATAATTTCAGGATCGGTATACTCTTCAATGTAAGTATCTACGGGTAAGGTGGTACTTACAATTGGGTTATCAAGTTCTTTCACGATGGTTCTACAAATTAAGTTATCCGGTACGCGGATACCTACAGTATCGCGCTTCGTTTTTAACAACTTCGGTACTTCCCTGCTCGCTTGCATGATGAATGTATAAGGACCAGGGATAGCTTTTTTCAACATACGGAAGGTGGGCGTGTTTACACTTTTCGTATAGTCGGAGAGGTGACTTAAGTCGCAACAAATAAAAGAGAATTGTGCTTTCTTGGGGTCTACTCCTTTTATGCGGGCCACTCTTTCTATGGCTTTGTGTTGCATGATATCACAGCCCATCCCGTACACAGTATCGGTTGGGTAAATGATTACACCCCCATCTTTCAAACATTCAATAATTGTTTTCAGGTGCCGCGGGTTTGGATTTTGTGGGTGAAGCTCTAGTAACATAATTTAAACCTACAATTTTTTACTGTAATAAATTCCTCTACCACTCTAACAATCACAGCTATTTCATTGTTGCTCGCCGTGATATTGTGAAAATACTACGATGATTTTTGTACACTCACATGATATTTTTTTACCTTTCGCTAAATTTTGAAAATCATCTTGGATGAAGCTTAAAGGCATTGTTCCTCGCATTTGGCGAAGGCTCAAAAAAGTATTACTCGTTCTATTTGTCGCACACTTACTGTACATCATCGCCACCAAGTGGGTCAATCCCCCTATTACCATCACACAAATATCGAGCTGGTTTAGTTTATGGGGCACCGATAAATCCCTACACGCAAAATGGGCCAATTACAACGAAATTTCTCAACACGCTAAACTCGCTGTCATAGCCAGCGAAGACCAACTTTTCCCAGATCATGACGGCTTCGATTTTAAATCCATCGAAAAAGCCATGAAGCACAATCAAAAGAGTAAAAAACGCCACGGTGCTAGTACAATTAGTCAACAAGTTGCTAAAAATGTATTCTTATGGCAAGGTGGTGGCTGGTTCCGTAAAGGACTAGAAGTGTATTTCACTTTTATGATTGAAAAGATTTGGGGGAAAGAACGTATTCTTGAAGTATATCTCAACGTAGCTGAAACAGGTGAGGGTATTTTCGGGGTACAATCGGCGGCAGAAATGTATTACCATACCAACGCATCCAGCCTCAACCGCGAACAAGCGGCTATGATTGCTGCATGCTTACCAAACCCAATTACTTACACTGTAGTTCCACCGGCACGTATTACGTTAAACCGGCAACGTAGAATTTTGGTGCAAATGCGCAATATCGCGGCCGATCCCGATATCATTGAATTGGTGACGGGGAATAAGCCGAAAAAATAGTTTTGTAAAGGGTGTTTCGAAAGGAACACCTTTTTTATGGCTCCTAACGTAATTGTTCATCGAATAAAAATTCATTCACACTAATAACTTTGATGCTATCAAAATCTGGATGTTGACTATTGATGATGTAATTGAATTCTTGGGGAATGATAGCAGAAGGAACTTTTAGAATAGGCGATTCTTCTCTTTTATACCAAGCATCACCTATGCTTTGCGTTACACGGTAATCGTGTGGTTGGTTCCATTTCGGCGGAAGGTCTAAGCCCGGGTGTTCTGTAATTTTTAGCTTTCCGGGGATTTCAATCTGTATCAATGCAAAATGGTCGTTAAAACCATACCCATTCCTCCGGTACATACTTTCTAACGCGGCTAATGCAACGCTGCCTGCTGTGTACAACACTTTTTTGCCAGCCGAATTCCACCTTCCATTTAAGCCTGGGGCAACGAGGTGGTTTGTAAATTTCTTAGTTACTACCCTATAAACAATCATCGAAACTCGTTTTATATGGCGTAACCATGGGTAATACGATCCAATTCTTCAGCTACCAAGTCGATTCCGCCGGGCGTTACTAAATAAGCAATAGGTACAATTTGCCCCGCTTGAGGTTTCGTAAGCCAACCATGGAATTCATTCAAGTTTCCCAACACCTCCTCTCCTTTTCTAAAAAGAGCGATCAGCTTTAGTAGGTGTTCGCCTTTCACCGGTTCTAAGGCTTTATTAGTTTCGCGGTAGTTTGAAATAGTTTTGGAAGATGTATTGATAAGATCGGCTAGTAATTTATCCGGTACATCTATTATACGTGCAAATGCATAGAACACATCTGTTTTTACTCCTTTTAAAGCCATAGACACAATCGTACGTGGCTGCGCAATGTATTTTTCAAACTTACCTTCTAACGATGTTGCATGACCGTTATGGTGCCATGTTGTTTCGCTTGTAGGGTGCGTTATATTGCTTTGACTTGGAAGCACAGACTTTTTATTCCCCTTCGGGGAATTGTTTGGGATCGACGTCATACATGTAAGAGAAAATGGGGTATTAAATAATTAACACTATTAAGGTAAGAAATAATTCCTTTTCAAAAGAGAAGCTATACCAACAAAAAAGAGCGGGCTTTCACCCGCTCTTCTAATATTCTATTTCAATGAATCCATAAAGTTAATGGCTGTTCTCAATCGCTCGTCGTAATCGCCGCGGATATCTGCCCATGGCAGTCCGCTGTTAATCACAATGTCGCGGTAAATATTGTAGAAGTATGCACGCGCCTCTGGTTCGGGATGCTCGCGCTGGGGATCGAACGACCAGGGGATATCGATGTAGGTTAAGAGGTAGCCATCGTATTGACGGTTAGCGATTAACTCCAAAATCTTGGCGTCGCATTCACCGTACTTGGCTTCACTCCACACTTTAATCACATGTAAATCCGTATCACAAACCAGCCAGTTGTTTGCTTGCTGGGCGAGTTCGTCTTCGCTGGCAAGTTGTCCCTTGGCAATGGTATACAAATCGTGTTGTTCGTACAGCCGGTTTAGTGCATCAATATATCCACGGGCAAACTCCGGCACCCAAACAGTGCCGTAATGTTCGGCTAATTGCGCGCTAAGCGTGCTTTTACCAGTCGATTCGCCGCCAATTACTACTATTTTCTTCAAGCTTACTATTTTAAGATGCCGATTGTTGGGTTTTATACAACTTCACCCATTTGAAATATCCCGTTACAGCTATGATAAACAAGAAGATTGTTAACAAGGCCGTAAGCACTAAGTGCTTGTGGAATAACAAGGGAACGGCTACGAAATTCGAAATGTTCAAAAATATCCAATTTTCAATCTTCCGCTTCGCCAATAACCACATACCTGCGCAAGCAGTGGCCGACACAAAGCCGTCGAATATAGGCACGTCGGATTGAGAATAGTTCTTCAATAAATAATAAAACACCCCCCAGCCAATCACCGAAATCCCAATAGCTGTCGATAATTCACGTTTATTCGTATAGCTAATGGCTACATGGTGCTGGGTGGCATCTTTCTTCGACCAATAATACCAACCGTATACACTCATCACGAAGTAATACACATTTAGCACCGCTTCACCGTACAGTTTAAAACTATCGAGGGCGAGCATATAAGCGAATATCCCCGTACTTACCAAGCCCGTTGGATACACCCACACACTATTTTGCTTCGAACACAATACGCTGATGATGCCGAATACCACGGCCACGGCTTCTAACCATGTAAAGTGTTGGATATTGTTGATTAATTCTTGAAAAAACGCTTGCATACTTCCTATTTAAGATTCCTTTTCGCCGATCAGCACACCGCTTACGTTCCAGAAACTAAAGCTGCCACCTTCCGGCTTTCCTTGTGGAATCGCGACTTTAAAAGTATGTACTCCTGGTTGTAAATCATACAAATAAATGTTCACAGGCTGCGTAAGCGTACCCGGGCACCAGTTAGAACGACTTAAATCGCTGCTCGACAAGCCATTGCCAAAGTTACCGCTGGCTGGGTTCAACATCCGGTAAGTTCCGCAATCTTCTCTCCAAGGCACAAAGTTATACACACGTTTGCCGTCGAGGAAAATTTCATGTTGCTTCGGGTTGAATTCATCGCCGCCGCCCCAGCCGCCATGGCCGGTGGCTGTATAACGCAATTGCACGTTCTTCAAGCCCGCAGGCACGTTTACCGTTACGGTCAACGAATCTTTATCGAACAGGGTGCAATATTCTTGTCCTGCCATTTCCATTACGTTTGTAGTATTGAAAATAGGCATGATCCAAGGTTTGCGGGTAGTTTTCTCTTCTTCAAAACCTGGGTAATAGTTAAAGTCTAGGCTTACTTTATGACCGCCTTTATCGTAGTTACCGATATACACCGCCAACCACACATCGCCGGAAAGGCTGGATGCTAGTGGGGTAATATCTTGTTTGTATACAGCAGAATCGGCCCAGTTGTAACCTTTGATTTTAACTTGGTTGTTGAAGTGCTTTACGCCGAACGGTGTGAAAAAGCGCATCAACTCTAATACAGGCGTGTAATTGTCGGTAGCCACCATACCTTGGTAAGTTTTACCATTTGTACCTGTAATAGCCGGTACTTGCTTAATCCCATTTTTCAAAGCATCTAAGAAGCTCGTGTTTTTATCTACAGGAATCATGAACAACGAACCGGTTCTATCATACGCATCGCCATTGGAATATTGTGTAAGCGTAGCAAACAAGTTCGACCCGGGCTGCAAAGTGGGTAGATGTACTTTCTTCGCAATCACCGTACCGCCTGCAAAATGGTAGGTAACATTCAATTGGTCGCCTTGCGGGTTAGGTGTTTCGTTCCCCCAGCTGATTTGATCTTCTTTGAAGATATTAATCGTGTTATAGCGGCTTTCAATCACTTGTTGCATATACGCAGGTTCATCGACCATTTGGCCGAATTGTTTTGGCCAGTTGATTTGGTCTTGTTGCATTTTTTCGAACCCGGTAGCAATGGTTTCGTAGTTCCCATTACGTACAATTTTTAGTACCAGTCCAAGATCGGCACCTACAGTAATGTTCGGGGTACCTTTTGCTACGGTTTCAGTGGTATACCACACTTCGATGGTATTGGAACGAATCATGAACTTCGCCTTTTTACACACAAAGCCTAGGATATGTGCTGTATCTTTTAGTAACTCCCCTTTCACGTAGCTATCGAATGGCTTTTCGAGCGTGAAGGTTTGTCCATTAGCACGGGTGAGCACTTGGTAACTCACCTTTTTGTTATAGTCGAGATATTGTTGTTCTTTTTGCGGCGTATTATTAGGCGGTAG
Source organism: Chitinophaga skermanii (assembly GCF_003259335.1). GTDB lineage: Bacteria > Bacteroidota > Bacteroidia > Chitinophagales > Chitinophagaceae > Chitinophaga > Chitinophaga skermanii. The sequence goes on along the minus strand of NZ_QLLL01000011.1, from coordinate 68,826 downwards.
AATGAATGCCTGTTGATGATGGATGATTAGCTGTAAAGGTTCGCCTGGCACTTGCTTGCCATTGCTTTTCGTGATGTACTTTACTGTTAGTTGGGTAGCTTCTTTCGCAAAAGCTGTTCTTGACCTAGTATTCCTTCTTTGCGCATCTGCCGCGTACGTGAGAGTACATAATAGGCACGCGATGAGTAGAATTCTTCTCAATTTCATATTGTTCACCGGTTAAATTATGATGTGTAAAACTAAGAAAGAAAAGGCGCTGTATTGGGTTGAATGTGTTGAATGGGTTGAATTTGGAGGGGGAAGTGAAAATAGGCAGAGAGAAAGTGAAAAAAGTATAGGCAAAGAAAAGGCGCCATCCAAAAGGAAGGCGCCGTGCTATAATTAAGTAAGTGAAAACTAATTATTCTGCTTCTGCTACTACTTCTTTTACTTCTGGGATCATGCGTTTCATCATACCTTCGATACCTGCTTTCAAGGTAATCATAGATGATGGGCAACCAGAGCAAGAGCCTTGTAAAACTAATTTTACAACACCTTCGTGGTAGTCTTTAAATTGGATTGCACCGCCATCCATTTCAACTGCCGGCGCTACATAGTTCTCCAATAATTCTTTAATACGTTGAACGATCTCGCTTTCGTCGGTGCTCAATTCAACTTTTTTCTCTTCTATTTCTGATTCGTTTAATACGGGACGGTTATCTTCTAAGTATTCTTTCAAGAATGCTTTGATTGTAGGAATTACGTCGTTCCACTCTGTATCTGGAGTTTTGGAGAGCGTTACGAAGTTGCTACAGATGAATACACCCCTGATAAATGGAAATGTAAACAACTCGGAAGCCAATGGAGATGGTGCTGCGCTGGCTGCCGTTGGGAAATCGATAGATTTTTGCGGGTACAACAACTTGTTCGCCACAAACTTCATCGTTTCCGGGTTAGGCGTCATTTCCGTATAAATACTTATGATGGGATTGCCAGTTTTTATCATTTTTAATAATTTTCTTCTGCAAATTTAACAATAATTGACCAGAATGCAGGTAATATAACCTGGTTGTAGCATTGAATTTTACAATTATCCTATAGTTAATTTTTATATGTTGCATTGAAACATTCGAATCCTTGGATTTTTAATACTAATCACGATTACTATTTTTGCAATATGCAACAAACAAAAACCCTGCACACCCGCAAACGTATCGCGCTTGTCGCGCACGACCACAAAAAAGCCGAAATGTTAGACTGGGCGCTTTATAACAAAACCGTTTTAAGTCGCCACGAATTATACGGCACTGGCACTACCGGCAAATTAATCGAAGAAAAGCTAGATGTTCCTGTAAGAAGGTTGCTGAGCGGCCCACTGGGTGGCGACCAACAAATTGGTGCCATGGTAGCAGAAGGCAAGCTGGATGTAATCATTTTCTTTTGGGACCCAATGGAAGCATTACCGCACGACCCGGATATTAAAGCTTTGTTACGTTTGGGCGTAGTTTGGAATATCCCGGTAGCTTGTAACCGTGCTTCGGCCGATTTCTTGCTTACTTCTCCATTAATGCACCAGGAATACGAAGTAATCCTTCCCGATTATTCGCAATACCTTGGTAGGAAAGTATAAGCCAAGCCGTTAATTTCTTCCCATTTTTTACAACGCGTATGCCCGATCACGACTACAGGCATACATGTTGTAGAAACAATGGTTTTTGTTTGATTTGTTGTAGGAAAGCATGTAATTTGTACGAATACACTACGCATAGGGCGTGGTATACGATCCTATTTCATACCCACCTAATTGATATTAAGAAAGAATATTTTATGTGAATAAACGCCGTGGCCATACAACCCGGCACGTTTAGAAGCATGGGCATTTTCCAAGCGATTAAAGATTTTTAGTAAATGGTTAAGCATTTCTTCATAGGATGGTTACTGCTGTTATTGGCTGTTAAAGAATGCGCCGCACAATTGCCTCCCAAAAGGGAACTCCGCGCAATTTGGATTGCTACCGTGGAAAATATCGACTGGCCATCGCGCCGCGGCATCTCAACGGAGCAACAAAAACAAGAATTCATCAATATTCTCAACGAAGCGCAAAAAATGGGCATGAATGCCATCGTGTTCCAGGTGCGCCCCGTTTCCGATGCTTTCTACGCTTCACCTTACGAACCCTGGTCAGAATACCTAACCGGCACTCAAGGTCAAGCCCCCAACCCGTATTACGATCCCCTCGCCTTCATGATCGAGGAAACACATAAACGCGGCATGGAATTCCACGCTTGGTTCAACCCGTACCGCGCCGTATTCAATGTTAGTCGCAGCAAAGTGGCTAACAACCACGTTTCTAGGTTAAATCCTAGCTGGTTCGTTACTTACGGTGATAGAAAATACTTCGACCCCGGCATCCCGGAAGGACGAGATTTCGTGGTAAACGTTATCCGCGACGTTGTTCGTCGCTATGATATCGATGCCGTACATTTCGACGATTACTTCTATCCCTACCGTATTGCCAATAAGGAATTCCCAGACAACTTTTCTTATGCCAAATACGGTAAAGGCATGCAACGCGATGATTGGCGACGTAAAAATGTAGACGACATTATCCAACTCCTCGATAAAGCCATTAAAGCCGAAAAACCTTACGTTAAGTTTGGCATTTCGCCTTTTGGTGTATGGCGCAACAACGACCGCGACATGGAAGGTTCGCCTACCCGTGGCGGTATGACGAATTACGACGACTTGTATGCCGACGTACTTAAATGGCTTAAAAACGGCTGGATCGATTACGTTACACCCCAGCTCTACTGGGAATACGGTCACAGGCTTGTTGGTTACGAAGTACTTGTTCGTTGGTGGAATGACCATGCATACGGCAAGCACGTATATATTGGTCATGGTGTTTACCAAATCGGCAGCAATGCTGCTTGGCGTAACCCTTACGAGATACCGCGACAAATATTAATGAACCGCACCTACCCGAACGTAAAAGGCAGCATGTTCTTCAGCTATAAATCTTTTGCCAACAACCCGTTGGGCATAAAAGATTCTTTAGCGAATCACCTGTTCAAATACCCGGCCCTTATTCCAACCATGCCATGGATTAAAGCCGAAGCCCCGTTCGCCCCGTATTTCACCGATGCATTTGAAAAACCAAATGGCATTGAAATCCGCTGGGCCGATGACGATACGAGTGGCCGTACCAAACAGTACGTTCTCTACCGCTTCACTCAAAGTGAGCCCATAAATCTCAACGACCCAACAAAAATCCTGGCGCTCGTGCAGCAAATGCCCGATCCAGTATTTATAGATAATACCTTCACCCGCGGTCAACATTACATTTACTATGTAACGGCCTTGGATCGACTTCAAAATGAAAGCGTACCAAGCGAGCCGATGCGGATAAGCACAACAGGAAATAAGTTCTATTTCAAATTCGAATAAATTAAAAAGGCCGTCTTGTATATAAGACGGCCTTTTTTGTATTCCGGTCACATTTCCCATTGAAATTAGCCGCATATTTCTGTAACTAATTGGTTTCCATAATATCCCTGGGATCTTTTCCAGCCATTTCCAAGAGGTGACCGACTCTCCACCGACATCTCACCGAGTGTTCTCCGACTACTCACCGACTCTCCACCGACATTTCACCGACACATCCCCAGTATTTGTAAGGGTTCAGTAAGCCTTTTGTCGACATTTTACCGACATCAGCCTTACCAGTGGCCGGTTCCAAGGAGCACCTTTTTCAGTTTTTTCTTATGTTTTGTCGCAATTAGCCCGTTATGGGTTGATTTCCGATTTATTCTAGGCTTATGGAATATTGATAAATATATCCCTGGACAATGGAAAATATATGGGATATATATCCTTCATATTGTAAACACTGGGAAAGAACATTGAAAGAACATTAAACAAACATTAGGAGATATTATAAAAAGGCTTCAAATCCCCTATTTTCGGGCTTCTACAAATTTCACTGCAAGTATTACAACAATAACTTATTAATTATCAATGCTATAAATTAGATTAGTGTCAAAACAACCCTCTATTTTGAAAATTATCTAAGTATTCAACCTAGTTCCTTGAAAAATTTTCAATAAATCTTGAAAATACCCCTGGTGAAGCCACATTTCATTTCCAAATTTGTATATTTCAAATGAAAGGCTGTGTCAATTTTATAATTTCTAAATTTTGACGCTTAAACCAACTTTTATATAAATTTTCTTGGGTTTCTTTAGTATCTTTAAACCGTTTCCCAGAACAATTACGGTAAGGTTTTATCGCAGGGTGTACTATGGCTACACCCCGCAAGAGAAAAGTATGTCCAATTATAACCAGAATTTAAATTTTTGCCCATGCGTGATGAGAGCCAAATGCAAGGATTGTACCGCCCGGAATTTGAACACGATGCATGTGGTATCGGCTTTGCCGCCCACATTAAAGGTCGTAAGTCACACCAGGTAATTAAGGATGCTTTAACCATGTTGGAAAACATGGAACATCGTGGGGCCTGTGGTTGCGAACGTACTACTGGTGATGGCGCCGGTATTATGTTCCAAATGCCACACGAATTTTTCTACGCGGAGTGCTTGCAACTGGGTATTACACTTCCAGAATCAGGCAAATACGGCGTAGGTATGATTTTCTTCCCGAAAGAACCGCGCTGGCGTGAAGAATGCCGCGAAATCATCGAGCGCTGCGCAGCAGAACTCGGCATCGACATCCTTGGCTACCGCAAAGTACCCGTACGTCCCGACGGTATCGGCGAATCCGCCCTTTCCGTTGAACCCGAAATTGAACAAGTATTCTTCGCCTGTCCATACCATATTGCCGATATCGAAAGTTTCGAACGTAAACTTTTCGTTCTTCGTAATTACATCACGAAAACGACCCGCAATAGTGTTCCAAAAGACAAGGCGGATTTTTATATCGCTTCGCTCTCTGCAAAAACAATCGTTTACAAAGGGCAATTAACAACGTACCAAGTTCGTCATTACTACCAAGATTTAAGCGACGAGCGCTTGGTATCTGCATTCGGTCTTATCCACAGCCGTTTCGCAACCAACACCTTCCCATCATGGCGTTTAGCACACCCTTACCGCTATATTGCGCATAATGGTGAAATCAATACTTTAAAGGGCAACCTTAACTGGCTACGTGCCGGCGAAAAATCTTTCGTTTCCAAATACTTCACCCCGCAAGAAATGGAAATGTTATCGCCTATCGTGGAAGAAGGCCAGTCGGATTCTGCCTGTCTTGATAACGTTGTAGAACTGCTCACGCTTACCGGCAGATCATTGCCACATGTAATGATGATGCTCATCCCGGAAGCATGGGATGGTAACGACGACATGAACGCTACCAAGCGTGCTTTCTACGAGTACCACGCTTCGATTATGGAGCCATGGGATGGTCCTGCTTCTATCTCGTTCACCGATGGTAAAATAATTGGTGCTACGTTAGATAGAAATGGTTTACGCCCTAGCCGCTTCGCTATTACAACCGACGATTATGTTGTAATGGGTTCTGAAGCCGGTGTATTACAACTCGACCCTGCGAAGATTAAACAAACAGGCTGCTTGCAACCTGGTAAAATGTTCGTAGTGGATATGGAGCAAGGAAAAATTATCGACGACGAAGAGTTGAAAGACAAGATTTGTTCTCAACAGCCTTACGGCGAATGGTTGAACAAGTATAAAATCCGTCTCGAAGAATTGCCTGAGCCGCGCGTTACGTTCACTCATCTCGAACAAGAACAAATTTTCAAATACCAACGGGCGTTCGGTTATTCTACAGAAGATCTCGAAACCATAATTGCCCCCATGGCCATTGATGGTAAAGAACCCGTAGGTTCGATGGGTACAGATGTGCCCTTGGCCATCCTCAGCGATGAACCGCAACACCTAAGCAGCTATTTCAAGCAATTATTTGCCCAAGTAACCAACCCGCCGATCGACCCGATCCGCGAGCGTCTTATTATGAGCTTGGCTACTTTCGTAGGTAACAATGGTAACTTGTTAGACGAGGATCCATTACATTGTCATAGCCTGGCATTACGCCACCCGATTTTGAATAACTACGAATTGGAAAAGATTCGCAGTATTGATACGGGCATCTTCCAAGCAAAAACATTACATACTTACTTCAAAGCCGACGGCAAGCCGGGTTCTATGGAAAAAGGCTTGGCGAGATTATGTAGGTACGCCGTAGACGCGGTGGAAGATGGTTTCGAAGTAATTGTATTATCAGATCGTGCTATCGACAGCGAGCACGCGGCTATTCCATCGTTATTAGCTGTATCGGCCGTGCATCACCACTTAATTCGCAAAGGATACCGTGGTCAAGTAGGTTTAATTGTAGAAGCGGGCGACGTATGGGAAGTTCATCATTTCGCATGTTTGTTGGGCTTCGGTGCAACAGCCATCAACCCTTACTTAGCATTATCTACGATCCGTAACCAACGCTTAAGTGGCAAATTGCAAACAGACTTAGATGTAGATAAATTGAAAAAGAACTACATCAAGGCGGTATGTGATGGTTTGTTGAAAGTGTTCTCTAAAATGGGTATCAGCACATTGCAATCTTACCAAGGTGCGCAGATATTCGAGATACTGGGTATTAATAAAGCAACAGTAGATAAATACTTCACCGGTGCTGTTTCGCGCATACAAGGTATGGGCCTTGATGAAATTGCGAAAGAAACCTTGGCTAAACACTGGATGGGTTACGGTAGAAAAGAAACCCCGGTACAGCGTTTAACTGCGGGCGGTATTTACCAATGGAAAAGAAAAGGCGAAGTACACCTTTTCAACCCACAAACCATTCACTTCTTACAATATGCTACGCGCTTGAACGATTATAGCGCGTTCAAAAAATATTCAAAAGCAGTAAACGATCAAGCTGAAAAAGCTTGTACGCTCCGCAGCTTGTTCACTTTCAAACGTAACCGTGAGTCGATTTCTATCGATGAAGTTGAACCTGCAGAAAGCATCTTCAAACGTTTCGCTACGGGTGCCATGAGCTTCGGTTCTATCTCCCACGAAGCACATTCTACCTTGGCTATTGCAATGAACCGTATTGGTGCTAAAAGCAATACAGGTGAAGGTGGTGAAGATGAAATGCGTTACCAATTGTTGCCTAACGGCGACTCTATGCGCTCTGCCATTAAACAAGTAGCCTCTGCCCGTTTTGGTGTAACTAGTTACTACTTAACAAACGCCGACGAGCTACAAATTAAAATGGCACAAGGTGCTAAACCAGGCGAAGGTGGCCAGTTACCAGGTCATAAAGTAGATGATTGGATTGCGAAAGTGCGCCACTCTACCCCGGGCGTTGGTTTGATTTCACCTCCTCCACACCACGACATTTATTCTATCGAAGACTTAGCACAGCTAATTTTCGATTTGAAGAATGCAAACCGTGCAGCACGTATCAGTGTGAAACTGGTATCTAAAGCAGGCGTGGGTACTATTGCAGCTGGTGTAGCAAAAGCACATGCCGACGTAGTATTAATCGCCGGTTACGATGGTGGTACAGGCGCCTCTCCTATTTCTTCCATTAAGCATGCAGGCTTACCATGGGAACTAGGTTTAGCGGAAACACATCAAACACTCGTTAAAAATAAACTCCGTGGCCGCGTAACTGTACAAACAGATGGACAGTTGAAAACCGGTCGTGATATCGCCATCGCTACCTTACTGGGTGCTGAAGAATGGGGCGTAGCCACAGCAGCATTGGTAGTAGAAGGATGTATCATGATGCGTAAGTGCCATGTGAATACTTGTCCTGTTGGCGTAGCCACCCAAGACCCAGAATTGCGTAAGCGTTTCACGGGCGACCCGCAGCACGTGGTGAATTTCTTCACCTTCATGGTGCAGGAGTTGCGTGAGATTATGGCGGAATTGGGTTTCAGAACCATCAACGAAATGGTGGGCCAAGTAGAAGTATTGAAATTAAGAGAAGGCGTTGATCATTGGAAATACAAGCATCTCGATCTTTCTCCTGTATTGTATAAAGAGCCGGCTTCAGCAGAAACTGCGTTGTACAAACAAGAAGAGCAAGACCATGGTATTTCTGAAGTAATCGATTGGCAGTTGCTGAAAGCAGCGAAGCCTGCATTGGAAAAGAAAACGCGCGTTTACCAGCAGTTTAATGTGAAGAATACAGACCGTACAATTGGTACTATTCTTTCGAACGAGATATCTAAGATCTATAAAGGCGAAGGTTTGCCGGAAGATACGATCCACTATAAGTTTTTGGGATCTGCCGGTCAGAGTTTCGGTGCTTTCAATACAAAGGGCGTAACACTAGAATTAGAAGGTGAAGCGAACGATTATTTCGGTAAAGGCTTATCGGGTGCACAATTGATCGTGTATCCACGTGCAGAAGCAACGTTTAAAGCGGAAGAGAACGTGATTGTGGGTAACGTTTCATTGTACGGTGCTACAAGCGGCGAAGCATTTATTCGCGGTAGAGCCGGTCAACGTTTCTGCGTGCGTAACTCGGGCGCTACGGTTGTAGTAGAAGGCGCTGGCGACCACGCATGTGAGTATATGACAGGAGGTAAAGCGGTGATTTTGGGTGAAACCGGTCACAACTTTGGTGCAGGCATGAGTGGAGGTATAGCCTACGTGTACGATTTGAAAGGCACGTTTGCCGATCGTTGCAATAAAGAAATGATCGACCTTGATCCTTTAACAGCGGAAGACGTATCTACATTGCATGATTTGGTAACGAAGCATCATGCGTATACGAACAGTAGTGTTGCGAAGTATTTATTGAAAGATTGGGAAGGCCAGTTGAAGCATTTCATCAAAGTATTCCCGAAAGAATACAAAGCCGTGTTAAACAAAGCGAAAGTGCAAGAAAAAGCGAATGCTTAGTGCTTTTGGAGAAACGGATTATTCAAACTAATTAAAAAGCTTAACATGGGCAAACCAACAGGATTCTTAGAGTTTACCCGCACCTTACCGGGCAAAGAAGCTCCTAGCGATAGGACCTCACATTATAAAGAGTTCGTACAACGTTTTCAAGAACCAGTATTGAACGAACAAGCTGCGCGTTGCATGAATTGTGGTGTACCATTTTGTCATAGCGGATGCCCACTGGGCAACGTTATTCCAGAGTTCAACGACGCCGTTTATAGAAAAGATTGGAAAGAAGCTTACGAAATACTTTCATCTACCAATAATTTTCCCGAATTTACAGGAAGAATCTGTCCAGCTCCCTGCGAAAGCGCATGTGTTCTCGGTATTAATCAACCACCGGTAGCCATAGAAGAAATTGAAAAACATATCATAGAAATTGCTTTCGATAAAGGATTGGTACAAGCGAAAACTCCACGTGTGAGAACTGGCAAAAAGGTAGCCGTTATTGGCTCCGGACCTGCTGGGCTTGCTGCAGCCGCTCAATTAAATTATGCAGGTCATCTTGTAACCGTATTTGAGAGAGACGATGCACCTGGAGGATTATTACGTTATGGTATTCCAGATTTCAAATTAGATAAATGGGTTATCGACCGCCGCATAAAGCTGATGGAAGAAGAAGGTATCGTTTTCCAATGCAATGCGAACGTTGGTGTGAATATTAGTGTGAATGATATACTCCGCGAGTACAACGCTGTTGTATTAGCTGGTGGTAGTACCATTCCGCGCGACTTACCGATTCCCGGTCGCGAGTTAAAGGGTGTTCATTTCGCGATGGACTTCTTGAAACAACAAAACAAAAGGGTTTCCGATTTACCTGTTTTAGGTGAAGATGTATTTGCCACAGGGAAGAATGTAGTAGTGATCGGCGGTGGTGATACGGGTTCCGACTGTGTGGGTACCTCCAACAGGCATGGTGCAAAAAGTATCACACAAATCGAGTTATTGCCGAAGCCTCCATCAGAGCGCACGCAATTTATGCCATGGCCCACTTACCCGATGTTACTAAAAACGAGTACATCGCATGAAGAGGGTGCCGACCGCCAATGGGCGATTGCCACGAAGGAATTCAAGGGCAACGACAAGGGTGAGTTAACGGGCATTGTAATGGTGGATCTGCAATGGGTTTCGAGCAGTGATGGGAAGCCGGCACGCTTTACAGAAGTGCCCGGTTCGGAAAGAACCGTTCCTTGTGAGTTGGCACTATTAGCCATGGGCTTCGTTCACCCGCAGCACATTGGCATGATCGATAACTTGGGTGTGGAATTAGACGACAGGGGAAATGTGAAAGCCACCGAAAAAAGTTACCAAACATCCATTCCTAAAGTATTTGCAGCCGGTGATATGCGCCGCGGTCAATCTTTAGTAGTATGGGCCATCAGCGAAGGACGCGAATGTGCAAGAAAGGTAGACGAGTTTTTGATGGGTTCTTCACAACTTGAAACAAAAGATAATTCAGTAATGGGCATGTTACTATAAACATCCCAGTTAAAGATTCTTCTAAATAAGCAGGTTTAGATTTTGTTGTAACCTTCGACCGGGCCGGGTTTTTACCCGGCCTCTATTTTTTTATACGGTGGTTGCCATCTTTTATATTACTATTGAACATTGCTTGCGGCGCCCCGTTTTAACTATATAAACTTTGTTGGGCACTGCCCTACCAGCGAATAAACCGTTGAAACGTGCGACGCAACTAAAGCCTTTCAAGAGCACAAAGGCGACGACCAAAAAATATCTGTCATCCCGTTTCAACGCATAAAAACTAAAACTATATTTACAGCGTAAACCCAAAAATATTTTGATATGAAATGGCAAGGCCGTCGCGAAAGCGACAATGTTGACGATCGCAGGGGTATGAGCGGTGGGCAGATGGCCGTAGGTGGCGGTATTGGCACCTTGGTAATTGCACTACTCGTATATTTCCTTGGAGGCGATCCTTCGCAGGTCGTAAATATGCAACAAACTACGCAACCTGGTACGAAGCGCGAGATTAGCGCTGCTGAAGAACAGCAAGCGAAATTTGTGAAAGTGGTGCTGGCGGATACGGAAGATGTATGGTCGCAAGTTTTTTCCGAGATGAATAAAACCTATGAAGCACCCCGGATGGTGCTGTTCTCGGATTACGTTCAATCGGCTTGTGGTAATGCAAGCGCGGCCAGCGGCCCGTTTTATTGCCCGGCGGATAAACAAGTGTATATCGATCTTTCTTTTGCCCAAGAATTAAGCGATCGTTTTAAAGCACCGGGCGAGTTTGCTATGGCTTACGTAGTGGCGCACGAGGTGGGTCATCATGTACAAAACCTACTAGGCATAAATGAACAAGTACAACGCATGCGCTCTCAATTGAGCGAGGCGGAATACAATAAGCTGAGTGTGAAGTTGGAACTACAAGCCGATTTCTTTGCAGGCTTGTGGGCGCATTACGATCAGAAGATGAAGAACGTGTTAGAGCCTGGTGATATTGAGGCGGCGTTGAATGCAGCCAATGCTATTGGTGATGATCGTTTACAGAAGGAGTCCCAGGGATATGTGGTGCCCGATGCATTTACACATGGTACATCGGAGCAACGGATGTATTGGTTTAAGAAGGGGTATGAAACGGGCGATATAAAGCAAGGCGATACTTTTAATAGTTCAAGATAACAGGAAATGGTCGACAAAAGTCGGCCATTTTTTTTTTCGATAATGGGTGATAAGAGCAATTAAAAAGGGTTAGAATAGTTGGAGTTAGTAGGATCTGCGTCTACGGCGCTTGTGTCTAGTTTCTAGCACTTCAAACCTCTTTTGGAAATCGCGAAGAATGGTGTTTATACCTCTGAAGCCTAGTTCCATTGCTTCGAAACCTTTGTTCATTTGGTAACTCATTTCTTCGAAGCGAAGATCCATTTGATCCAGGCGTTGATCGATACCATCGAAGCGAAGATCCATTTGATCTAAACGTTGATCGATACCATCGAAACGAAGATCCATTTGATCTAAACGTTGGTCGATACCATCGAAGCGGAGATCCATTTGATCTAAACGTTGGTCGATACCATCGAAGCGGAGATCCATCTGATCTAGACGTTGGTCGATACCATCGAAGCGGAGATCCATTTTGTCTAAGCGATCGTCAATACCATCTAGTCGAACATCGATGTTATCTAACCTTACCTCGATCACATCTAATCTTCCTTCAACTTTCTCTAAACGAACATCCATTTTGTCCAAGCGATTGTCGATACCATCGAGCCTAGCGTCGACTTGTTCGAACTTTTGATCTACTAGATCGAAGCGAGCATCGACTTGCTTAAACTTTTGATCTACTAAATCAAAGCGGGCATCAACTTGCTCGAACTTTTGATCTACTAAATCAAAGCGGGCATCGACCTGCTCAAACTTTTGATCTACTAAATCAAAGCGGGCATCGACTTCTTCAAACTTTTGATCTACTAGATCGAAGCGAGCATCGACTTGCTCGAACTTTTGATCTACTAAATCAAAGCGGGCGTCGACTTGCTCGAACTTTTGATCTACTAGGTCGAAGCGGGCATCGACTTTGGTAAATTGAAGGTCAATAGAATGAAAGTTTTCATTCATGATGTTTCCTAAAAATCTAATCTCTGATAAGATCGATTCTACTTGAGTTTCTGACATGGTTTTCAAGTTGGTTTTTTCGTAAAAACTAGTTTTTCATCGTTGTGCGAAATTAGGACATCATCGAATACAAAACAACACATTTTATTAATAATCAAATAGTTATATCAATTTCTATAAAGCGATAATTATTGTTTTATAGCATTTTAGAATAGTTAGGAATAACAGAAAAAAGGATAGGTAATCCCCTATCCTTTCAAACGATTATTTAGAAATGTTAATACACTAATTACCTAAGGATTGCATTGCCTTCATTGATTATTCGCTATTACTTTACGGTATTTTGCAGATAGTACTTCTCCACTAAATAAATGTATGGTTCAAACATATGGTGCATAAACACATTTTTGCCATCAAACTTGAATTTCTCGTGATAGGCGCTATCTGCTAATAGTATAATAGGCGTACCTGCTAATTGGTAATTGTGTGATCTTACATAGTTGGGTTGTTTCAATTCTGGCAAAGTTTTCTTTACCATTTTATAAACATAGTTGCCTAGGTATTTCCTAAATCTTCTTTCGGAGCGTTTCGTTGTACGATCCATTTTATTATAAACATAGGAGCCTGCTAACCGGGCAAAAAAATCTTGTTCGTGAAGAATTTTCTTCACATTCATAAAGGCAGAGATATGATTGAAATCCTTCAGTGTTTGAAGGGAGAAAGGCGTTTCTGGTACCCAGTCTTCGCTGTTTACTACCCGCAAGCCCCATCCACCGCGAGTGATAAAGTCGTAATCGTATGCGAAGAATAGGTTGCCGGGTTTAGGAGCTGCACTGCTATAGGTTTTAAATATAATATCTTTGGGTATTCGCGGGTTGTAGTATAAATATGATCGAAGTAAGAATGTTATTGCACCACCTTGGCTATGCCCCATAATAATAAACTCCCGTTTACCTTTTGCATACTCCGCTAATATTTGTTGTTCAATTGTGGGTGCTAGATGTGCCAACGAGATTGTCCAACCGGTGTGTACAAAAGCTTTATTTTGGTCGGCCGTTAGCTTATATTCAAACTTGGTGCTATCGTTTATTTGTAAGGTACCATGAGCAGGGATCATGCCCGCGTAAAAGTTCGCCAGCCAGCTTTCATTTCTAGGAATAGTGCCGCGAACGCGGATAATATCCACACCATCAGCTCTTTCCCAAAGTGCCCAGCGGTTGTATAGGCCAACTTCTGGAGACACATACTTTAACGTGAAACCTTTGGCTTCCTTGAAGTTACCTGTACTGTCGGTTCTTTCCGGGATTTCTAATAATGAAAGATATTCTTTTGGATCGAAACCAGGTTGTAGTTGTTGTGCTGGCGCAAGATGTGGTATAAGAATAAGGAAATAACAAAGTATAAGGCGCATGAGGGAACAAATTTTATCCCTTACATAACAAAAAACATTCCGCAAAGTTTTGTGGATAAAACGGGGACAACGATACGATTTTTTATTAGCGTTACTTTATTAGCATATCAATGAATTATTTGAACTAAAATGATCATTTATATGATATATCAATTTTATTATTCATTGTAGATTTTACGAATTATTATACACAAAAAATGTTAATAACGTTAACGAATAAACGAATATTCGAAATATAAATAATAAAGTATTAAGAATATTGTGGATAAAGGGCTATAATTAACATACTTCTGTGTATAACCAATACGTTTTTTTTCGAATCGTAGTAAACAATACATCAAACAGTAATAAAAAATGCACTTGTGATGTGAATAACATCAACAAGTGCAAATAGTATTATAAAGGAATCCTAACTTTCTATTCTTATTTACTTTCAAGGGCTTTAATAACAGCTTTTGCTACACTTTTCGCTGAAGCTGGATTTTGCCCTGTAATTAATCTTCCGTCTACTTCAATATGATCTGCCCAATTTTCTGTTCCAACGTATTGAGCACCACGGGCTTTCAATTCATCTTCCAATAAGAAAGGAACAACCTTAGCTAAACCACGCACAGTTTCTTCACTATTCGTAAAACCCGTTACGCGCTTACCTTTAAGCAAATTATCGCCATTCGATAATTTGATATTTAATAACCCGGCAGGGCCATGACAAACAGCGGAAACAATTCCCCCTTGCTCGTATATTTTCGCGGCAATTTGAGCTAAATCCTTATTTCCTGGGAAATCCCACATTGTACCATGGCCCCCGACATAAAATATAGCATCGTATGCTTTGTAATCTATGCTGGACGGGGTTTTGGTATGTGCAAGCGCATCCTTTACTTTTGCATCTGCCATAAATGCTGCATTTTCGGGATCTTTTAAATCATTGCCATCAATTGGCGGCATTCCTCCTTGTGGACTTACAAAATCTATATCATAACCTGCCTCTTTAAATGCTGCCCAAGGATGGGAAGCTTCAGATAACCAAAATCCAGTTTTTTCACCGGTATTTCCAATTTCACCATGACTTGTTAATACAAATAAGATTCTTTTTTTCATGATTAATTCTTTATTGAATGAAAATCCTGTAATGCTTGATAATAAAAGCATTATAAGTATTACACTAGTTTGCCAGAATTGTTTTATGCTACGTTGTAACATCATTTTTTTATCTTTTTTGTGAATGTTATATTTGCAAAGCTGGCAGTTTTTGAGTCATAAAGAAAATAATATGAATTATAGCTATCTATAAAATTTTTTATAGTTATTTTTTATGGTTAACCTAGAATGGTATCGCACTTTTAAAGCGATATATACAGCGGGAACGCTCACCGGCGCAGCGAAAGAATTGGCAATCACGCAGCCGAATGTTAGTCAACATTTAGCTGCACTTGAAAATTATATCGGCGTCGAATTATTTGAGAGGACGGCGCGAAAAATGATTGCGACACATTATGGGAAAGTGTTATATACGAAGATAGTGGGAGCGCTTGAAACGTTGGAGTCTGTTGAGAATTCTTTTCATAAAAATATTATTAAGCAACAGCCCACAATTTCGATTGGTGCACCACGCGAATTTTTTCATGCAATGGTTGCTTCACGAATTGCGAAATCGGGATTTCAAATAAATTTTCAGTTTGGGTTAACTAATGACCTTTTAGCGAAGTTGGAGAAATCGCAACTCAATTTTGTGTTTTCGAATTATGCAATGGATAATTCCAATTTTGCCAGCGAACCTATTTTCACCGAGAAGCTCGTTTTAGTCAGTAGCCCCAAATTAAATATCCAACCCTTCAAAAAACTGGTCGCCAGCGGTGATTCACAAAAAACAGAAAATTGGCTCAAGCAACAAAAATGGCTCGCCTATAGCAGTGATCTTGCACTTATTCGCCGGTTTTGGCTGATTAACTTTCAGAAACGCCCTGCTATACAACCGTCGTTCATCATACCAGATCTCGACACCATCGCAAAAGCAATCGCCACATCAAAAGCATTAAGTATATTGCCAGAATACCTCGTTAAGTCGGCCCTTAAACAAAAACAACTTGTTAAAATATGGCCAGGATATGCTCCTGTTACAAATACATTGTATTTATGCTATCATAAAAACCAGGTAACGCCAGCACAATTAACGGCCGTGCATAATTTGCTGAAGAAATAAAGGACACATATTTATTCATCATAACCGGAAACAGATGTTACGTATCACTCCCGCACACCAAGAAGATATTCCTACAATACAATTTATTGCCAAAAATACTTGGCCAAATACCTTTGGACATATCTTATCAACAGAGCAAATCACATATATGCTCGATATGATGTACAGCGATGCTGCTATCATAAAGCAAATGACTGAGTTACAGCATAAGTACATTCTTATTCTAGAGGACGAAAAACCTGCTGGTTATGCTGCTTACGAAATCAACTACAAAGGTACGCCCGTCATCAAACTGCACAAGATTTATGTGCTCCCGGAAATGCAAGGCAAAAAAGCTGGTCAATTGTTAATGGATGAAGTTTGTGAAATTGGTCGTATAGCTCATCAAGACTATATTTCTCTGAATGTAAACCGGGATAACAGGGCCATTAAATTCTATGAAAAAGTGGGCTTCGAAAAAGTTGGTGAAGAAGATATAGATATTGGAAATGGCTTTTTTATGAATGATGCTATCATGCAAAGGAAATTATAACTGCGAAACCAACTCTTTAAGGGTTGGTTTTGTTTTTCAAGCATAAGTACAAAAATTCCTTCTTATGCAGTACGACTGGAGCCAATTTAGAAAACGTATTCCCATCAATGCAAGTGCACGCGACATTTTTCTAGCTTGGGCTACACCAGCTGGACTTGAGAAGTGGTTTCTAAGAAGTGCCCAATTCACCTCGCTACAGCAAACCCGGCGAAATAAATATGATCAAATCGAAATGGGTGATCGCTATAAATGGCGTTGGTTTGGTTACAATGATGAAACTTTTGAAATCGGCGAGGTTTTCTACACCAATCACCACGATTCAATACAATTCTCTTTTTGTGGCTGCCTTGTTGAAATCAAGATTATTAAGGAGCATCATGTAACTATTTTAGAACTGGTACAATCTAATATTCCAGTTACTGAAGAAGGAAAAACCACGCTGCATCTCGGTTGCATGGCAGGTTGGGTATTTTACATGGCTAACCTTAAATCAATTTTAGAAAATGGTATCGACTTGCGAAATAAGAATGAAGTTTTGCAAGATGTTCTGAACGCTTAAGATACAATTACATTATATTTGTTCTTCATGTATAAAGCACCATATGAAAGGACGTTTATTGATTGCCAAAGGAGTTTTGTTTGCCACGATTGCTTTTTCTATTGCTTCTTGTAGCCCGAAAATAACAGAAAGCGGAAAAGCTTCTTATTATGCCGATAAATTTGAAGGGAGAAAAACCGCTAGTGGCGCACGTTTCAGTCAAAACAAGAATACTGCTGCACACAAAACTTTACCATTTGGTACACGCGTAAAAGTGGTCAACTTAACCAATGGTAAAACCGTTACGGTTACTATCAACGATCGTGGTCCTTTTGCTCCTGGAAGAATCATTGATTTGTCGAAAAAAGCGGCAAAGAAAATTGATTTAACCCAAGCAGGTGTTGCAAACGTGAAAATCAAGTATAAAAAACCGAGGAAAGGTTAAATTAATATGATGAAGATCCCGGCTGGTATTGACTTTTAAAGGAAGATGTGCTTGAATACGATTATGGACTTGCATCTAATAAAAATAGCTGTTATTTTTATAGACCAAACAACCCTAATAGCGGAAAGCCTTTGAATACGCATTAACTATCAACCAGTTGTTGCAAATCGCACAACTTATATCTTATTCATTATGTCCTACGACCAGAACATCCATGTAATTTTTATCAATGTTGAAAACGGGGAACCGTTTGGCGAAACTTCCATTGCGGCCAACCAATTGCCTCCTTCATTCGATGATAATAATACTTTGCAAATTGGGCATGAACAATGGCAAGTAATTGAAGCAACCCCTAGCCAAGCAAGCGATTTTATTGCTTCAAAGGAATTGGTTTTGCACCTAAAAAAAATCAGTACGCCCCTTCCTCCTAGTAATATTCTTTACTCTTTACCTACTATCTCGAATGAAATCCCGATGCTTGTGCAAGAAGCGCCTTTCTCCTCATTCACACTATTCTTACACGAAGACGAATGGCGACAAAAAGAATTCATTCATCCACGCAAACTTGCTTTAGTTGGTGAAGAAGTAGATGAGATTAAAGAAATATGGATGAATTTCAGTAAAGAAATAGACGATGATCACCGTGCGTTTAAAAATATTCATGTTCGTAAAACCATCGGTTTACCTGGATTATATATTTCCTTGGAACAACTAATGGCTGTGTTGCAGGTAAGTGAGCCTGGTAGCATTTCATTTCAAGGACATGAAGGTTACGTTGAAAATGGGTTTTCTTTGGAAACAACCAACAGCAAGTATTATGGTATTGTGGAAAACGGTGTGGTAAAACAATTAGGGGTTATTGAAGAGAATGATAGCACGATGCGAGAAGTAAATAAATTGATTCGTGTTTTCTCCCTTTCATTTGTGAATTGGGTACAATGTTTAATTATTCCAGCATAAATGTTCGATACACCATGCAAATTACTCTTGGTCGCGTAGTAATCCTTGTGCACGATTACGATGATGCGCTTGATTTTTATTCTAAAGTTCTCAACGCTCGCATTCTTTTCCAACAAACAACTGAAACTGGGCAACGCTTTTTACATATTGGATTTGATGATCGTCACCTAGGAATTTGGTTTTTATTAGCTGAAGATGAAACTCAAAAGCAGCTGGTTGGCCAACAAACTGGCGATCAACCAGCACTGGTTATGTACACAAATGATATGCAAGCATTCCTTACCCTCTTAGACGAATACCAAGTGAAGATTATTCGTCCTTTAAAAAGCGATCCTTCTAGTCAATACATTCACTTCGCCGATTTGTACGGCAATGAAATAATCATGGTACAGCTGAACTAACTAGAAACTCTCAGCAAAATGTAAAATTCTACTTCAACATTTGCATCCCGGCTTGTTTAAGGTTTTATTTGAAGTGTATTTTAAACACGTATTTATGAAAAAACTCGGCACAGCCCTCCTGCTCTGTATCTACGCGCTTACTACAAGCGCACAAAGCGTTACACTTCCTGGCTTTACTGCATATGCTTCGCCTTTAGAAGAAGGAATTGTTATTGATGAACATCGTGGTGTGGAAAACTGGGAGAGTTCCCAAGCAGAAGTGAAGTTCTATTGTTATATCAGCAACCCGGGAAAGCTTAATATCTCGCTCGATGCGAAATCTACGGGAGCTTCCTTAAAAGTAATCACCAACGGGGTGAGTAAGCAGGTTAAGCTAAGTAGCCTTAATGACTACACAAAGCTCCCTGTTTTACAAACAGAGATAAAGAAAGCCGGGTTTTACGATATAACCATAACTGGACTTACGAAAACAGGAAAAACCTTTGCTGATATACGTGGGGTTATTTTAGAAGGTACTGCCACTAAAGATATTCAGTACAATCCAAAACCATGGAGAAGATCGGCATCAGTACATTTAAAATACACACCTCCAGCAAATGAAAAAGTTGAGTGGTTTTATGGTGAAATTAAGGTGCCGACTGGAGAAGATAAGATTGGAACGTATTATATGAGTTGTGGGTTCCATCGTGGATATTTTGGTATACAAGTAAACAGCGCTACCGAACGACGTGTAATTTTTTCGGTTTGGGATGCTGGTGGAGAACCAGAAACACGGGATAAAGTGAGATATGAAGACCAAGTTACCTTACTTGCAAAAGGTGATGAAGTAGTTGCACATGGTTTTGGCGGAGAAGGTACCGGGGGGCATAGTCATTGGGTGTACAATTGGCAAGCCGATAGTACTTATCGTTTCCTGATGCACAGTGTTCCGGAAGATACGTACACAACCTATACGGCTTATTTCTATGTTCCTGAGCATAAAGAATGGAAACTTGTAGCCAGCTTCCGTGCTCCTAAGGATGGGCAATACATGAAAAATCTCTACTCCTTTTTAGAAAATTTTTCATTTGAAAACGGAAATATTTCATGTAAGGCTTATTATGGTAATCATTGGATTAAAACAGCAGAAGGTAAATGGTATCCACTAAATCAAGCTAAGTTCTCCAACGATGCTACGGCTAGGGCAAAGGATAGGCTCGATTATGGTGGCGGTGCAGAGCAGCAATGGTTTTATTTATGGACTGCCGGCTTCAAACCCGCCAATGCTAAAGCGGGCGATACTTTCGAGCATACATCGAATGTAAATTCCCCTGTTATCAATCTTCCGAAATTCTAAAAATATTCTTTATTCCTCCTTACTATTTTACAAGTACATATGCCCTCTTTGAAGAGGGCATTTTGTTTGCATGCTATATTATTTCGTAATTTTCAACATAGAAATTTTTTACGTAAATGGCTATTCGTCCGCTCATTCCAATCGCAGATATGTTTTCCGTTTTCAAATCAAGGCGGAAGCAGCGTATTATGAACTTCAATCCTATTAATAGCGTTGCCACACGCGTTGAAGCAAAGGAGATTATTATTACCGTATTTGAATACAATGAGGAGGCGCTAAAGGAGAAAAGTTACACTTGTGAGGAAGACTGTTTTGTACATAATGGCAATAACAAAGTAAAGTGGATAAATGTCGACGGTATTAACAAAGCCAGCGTAAATAATATATCTCAGCATTTTGGGATTCACCCATTGTTAACAGAAGATATTCTAAGTGTTGGGCAACGTGCAAAAATGGATGAAATTGACAACATACTATTTTGTTTATTGCCGATGATCTATTTTAATGATCAAACAGCTGAAGTAGAGCAAGAGCAAGTAAGTTTCGTACTGGGAAAAAATTTTGTGATTTCCTTTCAAGATGATCCAAATCGAGATGTTTTCAATCCAATCCGCGAACGTTTGCGAATAGCTAATTCTAAACTCCGCGGGGCAAAAGCAGATTATTTACTATATGCTCTCTTGGACATCATAGTTGATAATTACTTCGTGGTAATGGATAAGCTCGGTGAAAGAATCGAGATACTCGAAGATATAATTCCTCATCGCCCCGATAAACGTACACTCGTTCAAATTAACCATACACGTACACAAGCACTATATCTTAAACGCGCTATCGCACCTGTTCGCGAAGTAATTAATGGGTTGATAAAATCTGAAAATGATTTGCTGCAAGAACGGACAGAGAAATACTTTAAAGATGTGTATGATCATATTGTTCAAGCAAATGATCTTGTGGATAACTACCGTGATATGGTTGTTAATCTGCAGGAACTATACCATACGCAAAATAGCCTTAAACTTAATGAAATCATGAAAGTGTTGGCTGTTGTAACAACACTAATGGCGCCTCTAACCGTTATTGCCGGTATTTATGGGATGAACTTCGAAAATATGCCCGAGTTACGAACTCGATTTGGTTATTACATCACCCTAGGAGTTATGTTAATAATTCTTATCGGGATGATTATTTTCTTTAGGAAAAGAAGGTGGTTCTAATTCGCCGACCAATTTAATAGTTCAGAAGTTTCCATATTATACTTCCATGCTACTGGTCGCAACAAACCATGTTCATCTGCTTCAATTCCACCGATGATAATTTCATGGTCGTTGATCCAATTCACTTCTTTGATTGTTATACTTGGGCCTACGAACAGAATTCTTAACCGAACTTTTGATGCCACATCTAAAATCGCAACTTCTGAATCGGGATCTCCACCCAGTAAGCGAGGTTTACCATTAACATCTTTCTCTAAAACATTGCCATAACTCACCATATCAATGGCCATTGTTTTCTCCTTATTATACACGAAATATGGAGCATAAGCATCATAGCGTTCTTGTGTCATTACTGTTGTAAATGGGTTTCTAACAGAATCGACTGTAACTTGATTAAGAGAATCGAGATTAAATTCGCGGTGTAAAGCAGTATCTACCCACCCTTTCCAGGTAATTAGGTTATGTTCGATATAGTAATCGAGTGAATCGGCACCTTGGGCGTTATTTTCTTCTGTTTTAGATGAAGATTCGTTGGTAGGTTGTTGATTTTTATTGCAACCTCCGCATGAGGGTAACAAATAAGTAGCTAATCCAATGAGCGCAATACTTCCTATCAGTTTTTTTATCTGCATAATATCCTTTTTTGAATCGCAGGAGATAGGGACAATAAGGTGGGAAACAATGCCTGATTGGGTTTACAGGCACTGCAATTATTTCTTTTTATAAACAGGTACAGTAGAGCAAGGCTCTCCGTACATAATACTTTTAACTACTGGTCGCAGCAATCTTGTGATTTCCACATAAGCCGAAGCACTGATATTCTTATCACCACAGCCTTTTATCACAACCCGCGCATCAATATAATCTTGCGGATTAATGGTAGCAAGATTCTTTAAAAAGAGTGTATGTTGTAAAACAGCTTCATCACCATATGTAGCATAATTTGCAACAGGTTCCAAATAAGAAACCACTAACATATATGCCCACACCGGTATAATAGCATCAGCTGTGCATGTAATAGCAACATTCTTACCACGGTATGCTTCCCAATCGGTGGTAAGTAACGCAGCACGGAAATCTTTTTCCTTCAAAATCAACTCCATAAAAAGATATCCTTTCAAATCGAAAGTCACTATTTCTTCTGCCGGGTAAAATTTTTCAAGGTCAATCGTGATTAAACCACTCTGAGCGACTTTATTAACAATTTCTTCCATGATGCTAATTTATAGCTACAAATTTACGAAATAATCAGGCAAGCATTCTTCCTTAGCGAGGAGATGGTGCGTTGGAATGATGTTTTTAACATTTCATGACAAGTCCTAAAATAGCAATGCCCCAACATAGTGTTGAGGCATTGTTGAATGTATAATATATTCTATTAGAAGAATTTAGCGCGGTTATCTACCACATTTACTTTCTTCTTAATAACATTAAATAATGCTGAATTCCAAAGTTGACGCGTTTGTTGTTCGTATGCAGAACGAGCCAATGTGTATTCAGGAGCAGGAATTGAAGATGGAACATATGCATCTACTTTCACTACAAATACACCGTTAGAACCTTCAATAGGAGCTGAAACTTTACCAACACCCCATGCTTTATTGAAAGAAGCACCGATTACACGTGGTTCAAAACCTAAACCCTCGATAGTATAACCCGCAAAGTTAATGTTAGAAGCTGCCATTACAGGTTGAGCTGTAGCTTGTGCTGCTGCTTCGATTGATGCTGGTGTTTTTAAGTTAGCGATGATTTTATCAGCCTTTTTAATTTTTCTAACTTCCGCTTCTACTCTAGGACGAACTTCATCTAAGCTTAAAGTACCTTTAGTGCGGATGTTAGTTAATACAGCAACTACGTGTTTATCTTCAACGGAGAAAACTGGAGAAACATCACCGATCTTTGCACCGTATACCCATCTAACTAATTCACGAGTAGAACCGATACCTGGCACAACGAAATCCATTGGGTAAATATCTTCAGAAATACCTTTGTTCAAACCTTTCTCGCGGATAGTGTTTTCGAAAGTTTTACGATCACGGTTTTTAGTACCGAATTCGCTAGCTTCTGCATAAGCTGCGCTTGCAGTTGCAGCACTAGGATCTACTCTCTTTGACAAATAAGCCACCTTAATAGCTGGACCGAAGTTCTTTTGTTCTAAGATTTCAACTAACGCATAACCGTAAGAAGTTTTTACCACTTTCATCGCGCCTTTAGCACCACTCAAAGCAAATTCTTTTTCTTCTTCAACATAGTTACCGTTTGGCGTGATTGTTACTTCACCACCGTTTTTAGCTGTTTCGTTATCATGTGAGAACTCAGCAGCTAAAGCCGCAAAGTTACCACCTGCTTTTATCACAGCTTGTAAGCTATCCAAACGAGCTTTCGCTGAAGAATCGCCAGCTGGAGCGCTTAATGCAATGTGGCGGATTTTAACTGTATCAGGTAAAGTTTTGCGATCAACCATTTTAGCGTAAGTGATCAAGTTGTTATCGTAGTAAGGACCGAAAGAACCACCAACTGGTAAGTTCACGATGCTTTCTGCGTTTGGAACACGTACGATGCTAGCTGGAGCATAGCCATCGAAAAACTTCGTTTCAGAGTTAGCATTAATCAAGTTAGCAACATCAGTAGCATTTGTAGTGCTATCCAATTCTGCCTTCAATTCATTTAATTGTTGAATAGCAGCTAAGCTATCAGCAACAGAAGGAATTGCATTAAAAGAGATGAACTCAATTCTGCGGTTTTCTTCTGTTTGGAATTGATCTTTGTGTTTTTGAATATAGTCGTTCAATTCAGCATCAGTTAATTTGATGTCGCTATCAGGGATTGAAGCGTATGGAACTTGAACATAAGAAATGTTAGCTGAATTTGCGGCAGCGGCAGCATCCATTTCCATCATCCATTTAGGGTAATTGATACCTTGGTGAATGAGGGTAGTATATTTATTATACAATTGTTGTTTACCAATTTGATCTTCGAGAGATTTCAATTGAGCAGAAGCTTGGCCAGTTTTATCTTGCGCAACGTTTTGAGCAATTTGACGCAATTGTGCTTGGTCGAATTTACCGGTTTGTGGATCAGTAAATAATTGTACAACTTGAGGATTTGGATTTTTACCAAAAAATTGATCAGAGATCTCATCTTCAGTAACAACTAAACCCAATTTCTCGAATTGCTTATTCATTACTTGTTCAGAAATGAATTGGTTCCAAACTTGTTCACGAACTTGTTGACGACCTTCATCGCCTAAAGCTTGGCCAGTTTGTTGTGAGTAGTTTCTTTCAGCTAAATCAGTTAGCTCCAAATATTCCTTTTGAGAAAGCTCTTCGCCGTCTACTTTACCTACGGTTGTGGAACGGTTGAATAATCCACCGCCTCTTCCAAAAAAGGCATCTTGTAAGATGAACCCTAAAATGGCTAAGATGATTATCGCAACCATAATCTTAGCGTACTTTTCCCTGATAGTCTGAATAACTGACATATATTATATAGTCTAAATTTTAAAGGAAAGCAAAAATAAAATAAAAATACTGTAACTGCAAAATAGCTTTAAATCGGTTAAAAACCAATACTAGCAAGCATTTCGGGAGATTGCTCACTTTTAAGGCATAGGGGCGGTTCACACGTTATCCACAATCTTTGCTTTTATAAAGGTTGAAAAATTAGGTTTAAAATTGTTGTTATAAGCCGCCAGTGGTAGGTCTCCAGGCCTGGTTATAAGACTTCAGCAATATCCACAAAATAATTATACTTACACAATAATTCACAGCGTTTTGTGGAAAAAGATCACATTTTTTTAAAATTACCCCGTTTTTTGCCAGGGTAACATTTCCCAGGTTTCCAAGTCGATTTTTTCACAAAAGCTGTTGATAACCCCCTGGGTAAGTCGAAAAATGGTGGGAAAACTGCGGCTCCCAGGCAGGGAAAAATATTTTTGTTTTTCTCGCCTGGATCATTTCCTTACCTGGCGATCGAATTTAAGGTACATTTCCCACACTTTTTTTCGAGTTATTCCACATTGTGGTTATTCACGTCCAAAATAATCCACAGTGTGTATAAAGTAGCTCAAATTCAATAGCAGCAATAAAACTGCCTGTTAATTTTGTGTGGATAGCACAGAAAAATATAATAACAAGTACCTTTGTGATGGTGTTTGACTGATCACTTTCCACAAACTAACATCCCTAATAGTAGTGGGCTTTATTTTTTTGAAAAATTTAAAAAAGAATTTATAGTTATGATTACGGCATTAACGGAAGCAAAAAAAAATTTGCAAAAAAATGGGTTCCTCGATGTACCTGTTGATGTGCGCCTGGATTTGTTCGATGAAATCGCCCGGTTGAAAAAAGAAAAGAATGCCGTTTTGCTTGCACACTATTATCAAGAACCCGATATTCAGGATGTAGCCGATTATATTGGCGACTCTCTCGGGCTCGCGCAAGCTGCTGCGAAAACTGATGCTGATATTATCGTATTCGCCGGTGTGCATTTCATGGCCGAAACAGCAAAAATTCTAAATCCACATAAAAAAGTGCTTTTGCCTGATTTAAAAGCAGGTTGCTCTCTTGCTGACAGTGCTCCCCCGGAGCTTTTCAAAAAGTTCAAAGAGAAGTACCCCGATCACTTAGTGATTTCGTACATCAACTGTTCGGCAGGTATCAAAGCGCTCAGCGATATCATTTGTACTTCTTCTAATGCCGAAAAAATAATCGAAAGCCTTCCAAAGGATCAACCGATCATTTTTGCACCTGATCGCAACCTAGGTTCTTATCTAAATAAGAAAACTGGTCGTAACATGGTATTGTGGAACGGGGCTTGTATGGTGCACGAAATTTTCTCACTTGAAAAAATCATCAACTTAAAAACTCGTCACCCCAAAGCTAAGGTCATTGCTCACCCAGAATGTGAAGCTCCAATCTTAGCCATCGCGGATTATATTGGATCTACTACTGGTTTGTTGAAATTCAGTCAACGTGATGAAGCACAAGAATTCATAGTAGTTACTGAGACTGGGATTTTGCACCAGATGCAAAAAGAAAACCCAAGTAAAACTTTTATCCCTGCTCCCCCTAATAATGCATGTGCTTGTAACGATTGTCCACACATGAAACTCAATACACTAGAGAAGTTATACTTATGTATGGAGTATGAACAACCTGAAATTACAATGGACGAAAATTTACGTATAGCTGCAAAAAAGCCAATCGATCTTATGCTCGAAATTAGTGCTGCAGCTGGTTTATAACA
Organism: Chitinophaga skermanii; assembly: GCF_003259335.1. Lineage (GTDB taxonomy): Bacteria > Bacteroidota > Bacteroidia > Chitinophagales > Chitinophagaceae > Chitinophaga > Chitinophaga skermanii. The sequence goes on along the minus strand of NZ_QLLL01000011.1, from coordinate 42,051 downwards.
ATTCACTCTTATACACATAGCCCTGTTAAGTAATTCACTTAACAGGGTTTTTTATTGCCTGTATTATTCTCATGTTAATTGGTATTTACCTGGGTAACTTACACTTGTTATTTTGTAACTAGTTGATAATCAGTATTAAAAATAGCATCATATATATTATAAGATGTGAACCAGGTGTTAATAGCTGTGGAAAATACCTGGGTAATGCGTGATTTAAGGCTTTTATACGTGAATAAACTCGTACATATCCCCATTTCTTCCTAAATATTCAATTCTCAGCGCCTTCATTTTGAGTTTTAATTTATTATAAATGGAAAATTAACCTCCTGAGATTTTACTTTATACACATATCCTGTGGTTACCACGGGATAAGGCTTTTAGCGCAATTGTCATTGTATTCATTTAAGAAGGGCTTGAGATTTATGTGTATAAGTCTAGTATCTGATGTGAAATTATTGTGGAATTCTCAAACGACTCATTATTTTAAAGCGTTGAGAATTAAATATTTACATTTTTTTCGTGGGTACCCTGGGATGTGGATAAGCATATCATTTTCAGTGCACTTTTTAATAAAGCCTTGGAGAATTTATTCTGATATTTTTCTTGTGGTAGTGACAGTATTTTTCTCTTTTTACAAATCTCAAAGGCATTAAAAATGAAGGCTTTATCCGTAAAATTGTCCGTAAGTTCCCCTAGATTATTAGATTCATTTAAATCTCATAGCCTTCATTTTTTAAGGCCGTGAGATTTAGATGGATTCCTATAGTTTGTAAATATGTTTAGAAATATTTGGATGATTAATTCACAGGAGCTTTAAATGGAAGTAGCTGAGAATGAAAAATATTGAATTGTGGAAGGGTAATGGCGTCGTTTTATTTTGGAATGGATTCTTAACGCCTTCAAAAATATGCTTGTAGATTTTATATAAATTAATTCTGGAAATCCTTACTGCTATTAAGTTTAAAGGACTAGCTTATCCACACTTAGCGCTTATAATTTCGATTTTTTTCAGTTTTTATAGTCTATAAGTGGATAACTGGCCCATTTACATGATTTCTTTTCTTTTCTATTATTTATTTGTGGAAAACACATTGTTGCTTTTTGTTTTTCCCCTTTTTCTAAATAATTGAGGATATCATAGCTTTAATTGCAGAAAAGCTGTTTTAATTCAAGCATATTTTGTGGATTAACAAGTTGATAAAAGATGTTTGTTTATTGAATAAATAAAAAGTGTGGATCTATTGCGTAATGAAGAATTTTCTTTTTCGAACTATTATAAATTTAAAACTTTCATTTTTAAAAACTGTATGTTGAAAATGGAAGTATTATTTATACGGAACAATTTAGTTTTACCCAGCTCATTTATTTTCTAGATTTTTTGTGGGTTTTAATGTTGTGAAGAGTCAAAATTTTTTATTTTTTTGTTTTTGCATAAGCAAAAACTTCTTATAAGAACATATAAATCAATAAAAAAAGCGAATGTACCAATTGATACATTCGCTTTTTATAAAGAGAAATTATTAAGATTATTTAGCAGTAGTAACTTCAACTTCTTCTACCCAAATAAAGTCCGCTTCTGTTTTACGAAGAGATAAATTATAGCCTGCTACAATGATTGAAATTGGATCACCCAATGGAGCTATTTTTTCAATCTTTACATATTCACCAGGAACACAACCCATTTCCATGAGCTTAATGTGAATATCATCCTTTTCGAATTCACGAATCACAGCACTCTTACCGATGCCAAGTGAAGATAATTTGATCATGCCATTTTTCATTGTCTAGGAAATAAGTGATTTACCAATCTATAGTTACAAATACACTTTGCAATTACTTAGCAAAAGTACCTTAGTATCATCAATATGCAAAAATGAAATGGTCGCTAAACCGAATTTTCACTATACTTTTACAATCCTAAACTTACAATTATGGCAGTAAGATTTTCAAACCACGAAGTAAAATTAGTTCTAGAGGATAAAACAAGGTTGAAGAAGTTTTTAGCCGACCTATTTAAACGTGAAAATCAAGGTTTATCTGGGTTGCAGTATGTATTCTGCACAGATGAATATCTCTTGCAAGTAAACCAAGAGTTTTTAGATCACGATACTTACACGGATATTATCACTTTTGAGTTATCGCCAGATCCGGAAATAACGGAGGGTGAAATTTATGTAAGTGTAGAACGTGTAGAGGAAAATGCGACTAACTTCAATGTGAGCTTTAACCACGAATTGCACCGTGTTATTTTCCATGGAGCATTGCATCTTTGTGGGTTTGGCGACAAAACCGAAGAAGAAGAAGAACTCATGCGTAAGAAAGAAGATGAATACCTAGCTTTATATTTTGCTTAGGATTTTCGAGAACAACTTTTTTTAAGGCAGTAATCTAAAGTTAGGTTGCTGCTTTTTCTTTTAATGAGAGACGCGAGTACCTACCTTTTTTGTATTGAATTCGATCTTAATTTTTGCCATCCCACTCCTCAAACTTAGCATCTCTTCTAACCCCAATATGATAATTCTAAACAAATTCTAGGGTAGTTTAGCATTACTAGACTGTATAGAAGATTAGGGTTTAAAGGTTTGACTATGAAATTTTATTTAAAATTGAATTCAGAATATTAGCCCCCTTCTTTAATCCATAGAATAGTAATTTGTCATTATCAAACGAACTATATTTTACAGCTGTTCCTTGCGTGAATTAATTAGAGAAGATATAGTTGAAATGTATTTTTAAGCGTGTCTATTTTTAATGGGATTTTATTGTGAATTGAGTTTGTTGGTCGTGGATGCAGATGTAAGAATTTCTTCTTTGGGCTTTACCTTAAATAGTTATAACGCTAGTGCTCTCTCCAATTTCCTATAGAGTTAATATCTTTACTTTTAACTCAATCTTACCCATTTTCATAAATGTTCCACGTGGAACATTTATGAATTAAAGATATTAAAAGGAGATATAACCTGCTTTATTCTTAGAATATGTTCCACGTGGAACATTTACTTTCTCATCATTTTATCACTCTTTTACTACAATTCATTTTTATGATTTTTCTTGTTGACTAATGTGTAATTTTGCATCTTCAATTTATAAGTATGTTTCCTACTTACGATGTTATAGTGGTTGGTGCAGGTCATGCTGGTTGTGAAGCTGCTGCTGCTGCTGCCAACATGGGGTCAAAGGTTTTACTTGTGACCATGAACATGCAAACTATCGCTCAAATGAGTTGCAACCCTGCAATGGGTGGTATTGCAAAAGGACAAATTGTTCGCGAGATAGATGCCTTGGGTGGTTATTCTGGTATTGTTACCGACCAGTCCATGATTCAGTTTAGAATGTTGAACCGTTCTAAGGGACCCGCTATGTGGAGTCCTCGTACGCAAAACGATCGCATGTTGTTTGCGGCTAAATGGCGCGAAGCTCTTGAAAATACCCAGAATATAGATTTTTACCAGGACATGGTAAAAGGCCTTCTTGTGAAAGATGGTGTTTGTTATGGTGTAATTACTGGCTTGGGGCATGAAATCAAAGCAAAAGCTGTTGTTCTTACAAATGGTACTTTCTTGAATGGTGTCATTCACATTGGAGATAAAACTTTCGGTGGTGGTCGTGTTGCAGAAAAAGCTGCAACAGGAATTACCGAACAACTCGTTGAACTTGGTTTCGAAAGCGATCGATTAAAAACGGGTACTCCTCCTCGTATCGATGGTAGGAGTTTGGACTATTCTAAAATGGAAGAACAAAAAGGTGATGACGACATTGTTGGTTTCTCCTATTTAGATGTAGAGAAGATTAAACCGACCGAACAACGTAGTTGCTGGATTACTTACACTAGTGAAAAAGTGCACGAGATGTTGCGTACTGGTTTTGATCGTTCACCTATGTTCCAAGGAAGAATTCAAGGTGTAGGACCAAGATATTGTCCATCTATTGAAGACAAGATCAACCGTTTCGCAGAAAGAGACCGTCACCAATTATTCGTAGAGCCTGAAGGTTTTAATACAGTGGAGATCTATGTAAATGGATTCTCTACTTCATTACCTGAAGATGTGCAGTACAAAGCGTTGCAAATGGTGCCTGGTTTTGAGAATGCAAGAATGTTCCGTCCAGGATATGCGATCGAGTATGATTACTTTCCACCTACACAATTACAATTCTCATTAGAAACGAAACATATTAGCTCCCTCTTCTTCGCTGGCCAAATAAATGGTACTACCGGTTATGAGGAAGCTGCATGTCAAGGTTTGATGGCAGGTATTAATGCTGCTTTGAAAGCTAAAGGTCAAGATCCTTTTGTTTTGAAAAGAAGTGAAGCCTATATCGGGGTATTGATCGACGATTTGATTAATAAAGGTACTGACGAACCTTACCGTATGTTTACGAGTCGTGCTGAATTCAGAACCCTACTCCGCCAAGATAATGCCGACCTTCGTTTAACTGAAAGAAGCTACAACCTCGGGTTAGCTTCTGAAGAAAGAATGGAAAAAGTACGTGTAAAGCAAGATGGTGTGGTGAAGATCAAAAACATCTTGAAAGAGCTACCAATAGATCCTGAAGAGATTAACCACATGCTTGAAGAAAAAGGTTCTGCTCCTTTGACCCAACGTCAACGTGCTTACCAAATTTTATTGCGCCCGCAGATGGATATTTTTGCAATGAAAAATGCGGTGCCGAAATTAGAACAAGCATTGGCTGAATTCAACCGGGATACTTTAGAACAAGCAGAAATCCAAATCAAATACGAAGTATATATCGAAAAAGAAAATGAACTTGTAAAAAGAATGAGTCAATTAGAAGACTTGATCATCCCCGATTCATTTGATTATTCGAAGTTGGTTTCTTTATCTGCCGAAGCACGCCAGAAATTTTTGAAAATTAAACCACGCACATTAGGACAAGCAAGTCGAATTAGTGGTGTGAATCCAAGTGATGTTCAAATCCTAATGGTATATATGGGAAGATAATTTTCCGTAAAACTTCAATAAATATAATTTTGAAAAGCTGGGTATTTATACCCAGCTTTTTTCTTAAGGCGACAATTACAATCTATCAAAATCGTTTTACTTGTAAAATGATAAAAAAATGATGTTTTTGCAGAAAAAACGACCTCATTATCTCTTATTAAATCGATGATCGACTGGTGGGTAATATGTTTTTATCTAAAGCCACTCCCCTCTCTTAAAACGCCTAAAAATAGCCTTAGTGTCGATAAGTTAAAATAGAAGAAAAATTATAAGCACAGGCAACCTATTTTACCAAGTATCCGTATAAACATGCAGGAAATTCGTCGTATTCGTGCGAATGATAAATGGTGAATGAAATTGTGCAGCGAAAAATTAAAATTTGGAATTCGTAGCATGGTCAAAAATTTTTAAGAAGCGCGTGCAGACTTTAGACGATATCATTCAAGGATGCTTGCAAGGAAAGCGAAGCAACCAGGAAGAATTGTACAAACAATTTTTCGGGTATGCTATGGGCATTTGCATGCGTTACGTGCAACAGCGAGAAGAGGCGATTGAAATATTGAATGATGGTTTTTTGAAAGTCTTTACAAACATCCAAAAATTTGATACAACACGGCCATTTAAAACTTGGTTATCGAAAATTATTGCGAATACGGCCATCGATTATTTACGACAGAAAAAGCGCTTAGTAATTGGCGAGGATGTAGCGCATATCCCAGAAGTGCAAAGTTCGAACGATGAATTAGCCTTACAGAAACTATCTTATGCCGAGTTATTAACGCTTGTACAAAGCCTGCCCCCGGCTTATAACGCCGTATTTAATTTATACGTGATGGAAGGCTTTCAACACCATGAAATTGCCGGCTTATTGGGGATTTCAGAAGGCACTTCTAAATCCAATTTATTCAAAGCAAAAAAAATACTAAAAGAAAAAATAGCTATCAACACAAACTATTACCAGCCGGGCATTTCAACGGCGAATGATATTGTATTTGAAAAGAAATGAGTGATCAATTTGACGATATAATCCGTAATAAACTCAATGAAGGTGAGTTCCCATTCGATGCTGATGCTTGGCTAAAAATGGAACAGAAACTTGATGCATTGAACCGTAAACGCCGCTACCCTATTTTCTGGTGGTTAACAGGTGGTGCAATACTGTGTTTACTATTATGTACTACGGTATATTATGTTTGGCATTTACCTCATCACAATAATAACATCGTTGAATATAATATAGACGCTTCATCCCAAAATGATATACCTACAGCTACAACCACCATTCCAAATAATACGCCGACTATATCAACTCCCAATGTAGAAATTACTGCACATAATAGCGAAGAAACAATTGTTGTTCAAAAATACGATCACCCGAAAAGCACAACAGTAAAGGCTTATAGAGATACACTGCAACAAGTAATTGCACTAATTGATGGGGAAAATATTAACACTTCTAAACAAATTATTGATACATCAACGACAAACATAAAATCAGTAAATAATATTATTGATATGTCAATAATTGATAGTGTTAATAAAGGTCGTTTGCTGAATTTTGGTAAAATTAATAGTAAAGAACTGGCATACAATTTCGATCAATCTATTCAAAGAAAACATCATTCACCACTACAAACAGATTCAACAACAACTATTGAAAAAGATCCCGAACCGCGTAAAGGTTTGGCTTATGGCATTGTTGCCGGCTTAGGTTATAATGCACCCAGTTCCATGACATACGGTAAGCTAGAACTAAACGCAGGTTTGAACATGCAGTATTATCTAAACAAACATTGGATGCTTGGCGCTGCTATCGTATATAATAAAAAACTTTACGCCGGAACTGCCAAAGATTATAAAGTGTTAAATACCTACCAGGCTTCCTACGTAAAAAGCATAGCTGCTAATTGTGATATTATTGAAGTACCACTTGATGTTACTTATTTCTGGAAGCAAAATACGAATCATGCATGGGGTGCAACAGTAGGCGCTTCAAGTTTGTTTATGGTAAAGGAAAAGTACGATTATTATTATACCAACTACACCGAGAAAACAGTTACAAAATACGCCGATAACCAGCATTACTTTGCTTTATTAAATTTTGGTATTACATATGAACATAAACACGAAAACCGCTATAAATGGAGCGTACAGCCGTATGTAAAACTTCCACTAGGAAGAATCGGGTATGGACAAACAAAATTGTACAGCGCAGGTATCAATTTCCAATGGCACGCTAAAAACCCCTAAAACGTGTGAATTTATCAGCTGAAAAACTGATGAAAATCATCTCACCAGTTGACTAACCCGTTCTACTGCCTTAGCATAAGCATCTACCTTAGCATCATTAAATGAATGGATGCTATGATCACAGGGATGCAACAACTTTTAACGAAATACAATGTACCGGTACCTCGCTACACGAGCTACCCCACCGTACCAAACTGGCACGAAATAACCAGCACTTCAAAATGGCGACAAGTTTTTAGCGAACAATTCAATATTCACAACACAGGAGAAGGTTTAAGCCTCTATATACATTTACCTTTTTGCGAATCGTTGTGCACTTATTGCGGTTGTAATAAGAAAATAACACGTCAACATTATGTAGAAAATACTTATATCGATGCTGTTGTACGCGAGTGGAAATTGTATACTAGGTTGATGACGCAAACCCCCATCATTCGAGAAGTTCATTTAGGTGGTGGTACCCCTACCTTCTTTTCCCCCGAAAACCTAGTCGATTTACTTACCCGTATATTCTCCGATGCCATCATTCATCCACAACATGCTTTTAGCTTCGAAGGACATCCAAATAACACGACCGCCGAACACTTGAAAGCATTGTATCAAATGGGCTTCAGAAGAGTAAGTTATGGTGTGCAAGACAGTGATCCACTTGTACAAAAAATGATTAACCGGGTACAACCTATGGAAAATGTACGCATTGCTACAGAAACTGCACGCAGTATAGGTTTCACGTCTGTTAACTTCGATTTGATTTATGGTCTGCCTTTCCAAAATGTGGATAGCATGCGCAAAACATTCGAAGATGTATTGGCTTTAAAACCCGATCGAATCGCCTTCTATAATTATGCACACGTTCCATGGAAATCCAAAGCACAAAGACTTTTCACGGAAATGGATTTACCTTCTGCAGATCTGAAAATGCAACTGTACAGATTAGGAAAAGAAGTTCTTACCAATGCAGGTTACACCGATATTGGGATGGACCATTTTGCTTTACCTGGAGATGAATTATACAAAGCATATGAACAAGGAAAGTTACATCGAAATTTCATGGGGTACACTACAACAAACAGCTCCTTACTTTTATCACTCGGTATATCTAGTATTAGCGATGCAGGTGTTGCATATGTACAAAATGTAAAGGACTTAGCTCCTTACTATAAAGCTATTGATGCAGGAGAATTACCGGTTGTAAAAGGATATTATTTGAATGATATTGATAAAGTTTTTCGTAAACATATTTTAGACATTGCTTGTAAAGGAATGACCATCATTGATAAACATCCTTATCAAGAAATTATTACGAATAAAGTGTTACCGAAACTTACTTTATTAGAAGAAGATGGGTTGGTGGTTTTGAAAGACAATAAAAAAGTAATTGTAACACCGCTAGGGCATCATTTTATTCGGAATATTTGCAACGCTTTTGATGTATTTCAACCGAATGGAATTGGCGCTATAAACCAATACAGTAAAGCTATTTAGATTTTTTATCACGGGAACGTTTATAAATTTTAATAGCAAGCATTAATAATGAAGTAAATGCTAATAAGCCTATTAATCCCCATACAAAACTCAATAAACTTTTAACTACAACAAGGAATACAATAGCAACGAGTAAAATCGTTGCTATTTCGTTCCATACACGTAATTGCGTGGAAGATAATTTGAAGATGCCTTTTGATTCTTCTTTGAAGATTTTATGTAAGAATAAATGATAAGCATATAAACATAAAACGAACCCCAATTTCGCCCACATCCAAGCAGGAATCGTATTACTATATAAGTAAAGAGTTGTAGGACCCAATATCAACGTCAATATTGCCGAAGGCCAAGTAATACCATACCACAAACGCTTCATCATAATTTTATACTGCGCTTGCAAAATTCCCTTCTCTGGCTCACTCTTTTCATTCGCCTCCGTATTATATACGAATAAACGCACGATGTAAAACATGCCCGCGAACCAAGTAACAATAAAAATTATATGCAGCGCTTTGATATAAAAAAATGACATACCGAGTGTTTGACGTACCGGGCAAAAGTAAGTAAGATTATTTATTGTTGACAGTGAATTGACTGTCATTCTTTAGCAACAAATTCAAGTTATATGAACTGTTAAGGGGATATTAAATTTCATGATGAAACCTAGAACTGATATAACAATTCAGCCGAACGAAGTAATTTGTTAGACCTAACCCCCGCGTGTATAAACAGTATGAAAGACTATCTCCTATCCACAACAATTAGATAGAAGTAGCCCTAACCGAAACCTTGTGTTCCTTAAGTAAAAAATTACCGCCATGCCTACAATTCAACACAATGCAGCGCAGTTAATACGCTTGTATGGTCAAGCTTTACAACTGGAAGTTGATCAGCAACTAGCTGGGTACGATTTTATTGATGAACAAGATCGTATTCGTTACCACAACATGCAAATAGGACAGTTCATTGCCAACACCTTTCCCACAGCTTGTTTCGAACGTTTGTTGGCTTTTAGTCGCCTGTATACTTGGCTTATCCTCAACAACGATCTCTACAGTTTTTATTCTCCCACGCAACTTATGCCCGTGCACCAATGCTACGAACATATTATTAGCGGTGAAGATGGCGGTAGTAGCTTTGATGAGCTCTGTCAATTACTAGCCAAGTTCTATAACGAGATGCAGCATTTTGTAACACCCGCTTGGATTAACCGCTTTAACTATCATTTACGGGAGTATTTAGCCGGTATTCGGTGGAAAGCAGGATTAAATAATACAAGCGCTCGTCCATTATTCCCACATTACCTCTATCATTGCGAACAAGCTAGTACAGCAAAATTATGGATCGATTTTTTAGAGGTAGCCATGGAGAATGTTTTACCTCAAGCGGTGCTACAACATAGTCTTTTCCAACGCTTGATAACTTTGAGCAATAGGATTATGTTGATAGGATTAGAAATTAATGCAATCCCGGGATATGTGCCACGTGAAACATGGGGCTTACAGGCCTTATTACAAACCCAGAAGCAATATTCCTCACCGGTGGCGAAACAAGCACTTGTTGACCTCTATTTAAATGATGTACGCGAATTTCAAGAGCTTACAGCAACGGCGAATTGCTTCGGTGAACATAATTACTTGGTTCAAACCTATTTACAAGAACTGGCTTTGTGGTTGCATTTACAAACTTACGCTGTAGATTAAAGCTGGGTGCAGTTATAAAAGGATTTTGCTAAAATTTAGCAAGTCTTTACATTCGTGCCCGAAAAACAGCAGTGAAATGATTACGTTTAAGCGGGTACACCATGTACAGATTTGTATTCCACCAGGAGCAGGAGAACAGGCGCGCGCTTATTATAGCGGCGTGTTGGGGTTGAAGGAAATAAATCGTCCTGAACCTTTAGCGAATCGACCAGGTATGTGGTTTGCCATGGGTGATATTGAACTACACATTGGCGAAGAAGCTAATCAAAGCCCCTCTAAACGTCACCCTGCATTTGAAGTAATTGATATTGAAAGCGTAAGAAAATATTTTCTGGATAAAGGGATGGTGGTGAAAGATGAAATCCCAATACCGGGTCAAACCCGTTTCTCTATTTTCGATCCCTTTGGGAATAGAATCGAACTGCTCGAAAAACATTAATTAGGTATAAAAGGAAAAGGCAGTAAGAATACTGCCTTCAATTATTTTAACCATATCCTATGAAAAACCATGTCAAAGATATGCACCCAATTCATATATAATATTTCAATTTTGTGAACGCATGGAATAAGGGGGTGAATGATATAGAATCCCTCGTGTTAACCAAAAATTAACAGCCCAAAATTTTAAGCGTAAAAAGCACCACTATGGCTTCATGGCGTTGCTTTCAAAGAATTCCCAGGCATGTATATTTCTTCATTGTATTTAGTAATTTCATGTGTATGAAAGTAGAAGCATTGCAACACAATATGTTACAAGGTTTAGCCGACCTCGCACCTAACGAATCGCTGTGGCGCTATGTGGATATTCATAAGTTTCTATCCTTTTTGCACAACCAATCCATTATGTTTAGCCGGATGGACACCTTCGAAGATGTATTAGAAGGTATGCCTGTCCGTTTCTTAATAGCGCAAAAATCCCGTGTAAAAGAAGATGATCCATTGTTACTTATTAAAGAAAATCGCCAACATGCGGCTATTCAACAGAAACATTTTGTAAGTTGTTGGTTCATCGGCTTCCGCGAAAGCACGGCGATGTGGAATTTATATAGTAATAAAGATAGTGTTGCCATTAAATTGAATCCAGCTTACCTCCTTGCCGCCGCGGCAAAAAGCTTGGTAGATATTGATGCGCAAATGCCTCTTTCAAGTGCTTATTCCGGCAAAGTACAATACGTCGATCTCGTACAAATTAATACAGAGGTAGCGTATAATGTTAAACACGTGGGCTTACGAAAGGATGTTGGATTTGAAAGCGAAAAAGAGTTTCGCCTCGTCATATCAGCAAAAGACCATAAAAACCAATTTTCACAGGTACCTTTCAAACTTCCTGCATTAAAGAAAGCAGCATTCGATGTGATTTGCCATCCGCGCATGCCAAAATGGAAACAAGACAACATACAATGGCTTATGGAACAAAATGGATTTACGCAACACTTTAAACCGTCGGAAATCAGGTTGCGTTAATTAGGTATTGCATTCTTTTTTTAATTATTATTATTTATATCGTTTTCTATGAAACGCTTAACTGTGGCGTATTAACAAGCGTTTTATAAAACTATAGACCGGTTTTTCTCGTTTATATTAGCAGCATTGTAGAGCTCCAAAACAAGCCTTAAGCCCGCTTTTATTAAACGAGCTGATTTTTACTGTCCTATTCTTGTAACATGAACGAACACCCATATCATCTTTCACCCGCTTTTGCAACAGCTCTTTTGAATATTATGGAGGAAGGCGCAGCTGTTGTGAATAAAGAGGGATTTATTATTGCTTGTAATGAACAAGCACTGCAACTATTAAGATTACCTGCAACAACTTTCATCGGAAAAAATATATACGATCCAATGTGGCGCGCCATGCGCGAAGATTTGACGCCCATTCCCCAAGATTTATCACCAGCAGCTATTGTTTTAGCGGGCGGTGAACCACAAATTCAACGAATAGTGGGTATTAAGAATGGTGAAGGGGAAGATATTTGGCTGTCGGCCAGCGCCCGGATGATTACCGTGGAAAACGAAGAGTATGCGCTCGTGAATTTTATTGATGTAACGAAAACGGTGAAAGAAAGACAATCCGTGCAGCAAATGGTACATCAACTTATCGTAAACGACGCCCAGCGAGCAAACGACCAAAAGTTCGCCAAAGCATTTAATCATTCCGGGATCGGTATCGCACTCGTTTCCACCAACGGGGCTTTCTTAGACGTAAACAAGGCTTTATGCGGCATTACAGGGTTTACAAAGGAGGAGTTGTTGAAGAAAACATTCCAAGAAATTACCCACCCCGACGATCTCGCAAAGGACCTATTATTCGTGGAACAAATGCTTGCCCGCAAACTGGATTCCTACCAAATGGAAAAACGGTACTTTCATAAGAATGGCCACATTGTATGGATATTACTCACCGTATCTATGGTAACAGATTTCAATGGAAAACCATCCTTTTTCATCTCGCAAATTGTAGATATTACCCACACAAAATTACTCTTCACCGATTTACAAGAGAAGAACTATGCACTAGAACAAGCGGGAATAGAATTACATGAAAAAATGATTCAACTCAGCGAATTCAGTCAAATCGTTGCACATAATCTTCGTGGTGTAGCGGGTAATATTTCAACATTGGTTAGCTTCTTACGCGATGCTAATTCCGATGAAGAAAGAAACAATTTCATCGCGTATCTAGAACAATCAAGTGCTGCCTTAATGGACACGCTTGCTAACCTGATGAAATTACTTGAGGTGAAGTTGAAAAATGAACACGTAGTAAAAGAAAATTGTGATGTAAAAGAAATAGTGGATAAATGTTGTGTACAACTACAACAGGAAATAAACAAAAACAGGGCAACAATTGACATCGATATACAAGTGCCCACTATTCTCTTTAGTAAAATTTATTTAGAAAGTATTTGCTACAATCTTATTAGTAATGCACTAAAATATGCACAACCTGGTGTGCCACCGGTAATTAAAATTGCCACGTATAAGCAACAAGGAGAAATATTTTTAAGTGTGAGCGATAACGGCCTAGGTATTGATTTAGAAAAACACGGGCAGCATATATTCAAGCTAAATAAAGTATTCCACAAAGGCAAGAATAGCAACGGCTGGGGATTGTTTATTGTGAAAAACCAAGTAGAAGCAATGGGAGGACATATCAGCATTGAAAGTCAACCCGGCATTGGCACAACATTTACTGTACAGTTTGCATAAAAAAGGAGCAGTACTACTGCTCCTTTAATTCTTTATCTATATAAGATCCATTCTTCGAATCCCGCGACAGCGTATACACGATTAACGAAACGAAAATACAAACCGTTACATACACATAGTAATAGGATTCATGCCCAATACTTTTCCAATATAAAGCTAACGTTTCTGCCGTTCCCCCAAATATGGCCACTGTTAATGCATACGGTAAGCCTACTCCTAATGCACGAACTTCTGCTGGAAACATTTCTGCTTTCACTACAGCGTTAATGGATGTATACCCACTCACAATAATTAAAGCACCAAGAATTAAAAAGAAAGCCTGCCATTCACTGGTGGTATGACTTAGCGTGGTAAGAATAGGTATGGTGAAGATTGTGCCCAATATGCCGAAACCCATAAGTAATGGCTTCCGTCCAAATTTATCCGATAACCAGCCAAATAAGGGCTGCATACCGGCATAAATCAACATCAAGAAAAACGTTAACTGGGTAGACCGTTCAATGCTTAAATGTACGGTGTTAACCAAAAACTTCTGCATATACGTGGTATAGGTATAGAATGCCAGCGTTCCGCCTAATGTTAAGCCCACCACCGTTAATACTGCCCGTGGGTGTTCTTTAAAAAGAACTACCACAGAACCTTTTCCCTCTTTCTTCTCGGCAACGTTTACAGATTCGTGCATATTACGACGCATATACAACGCAACAAACGCCAACAAGGCACCAATTACAAACGGTATACGCCAACCCCAACTATGCATTTGTTCCGGGCTAAGAAAAACCTTCTGCAAAATCACTTGCACACCTAGGGCCAGTAATTGTCCACCAATTAGTGTCACATACTGGAAGCTGGAATAAAACCCGCGGCGTTCAGGGGTAGCCACTTCACTTAAATAAGTAGCCGAAGTACCGTATTCGCCACCAACAGATAATCCTTGCAGAAGGCGGGCAACCAAGAGAATAACCGGTGCCAACCATCCAATGCTATCATAACCTGGTGTAAGGGCTATTAACAACGAACCAAAACTCATCAATAATACCGATAGGGTCATGGCTGCCTTCCGCCCTTTTTGATCGGCTATTTTCCCGAAGAACCAGCCGCCTAGTGGACGCATTAAAAAGCCAACCGCGAAGATGGCTGCTGTGTTTAATAGTTGGAGTGTTTTATTATCGCCTGGAAAGAAAATTGGAGCGAAGTACAGCGCAAACGCAGTGTACACGTACCAGTCGTACCATTCTACTAAGTTGCCGATAGAGCCGGTTAAAATCGCTTTTAATCGCCAACCGGTTTTTTGTGGAGGTGTTTGAAGTAACGAAGACATAAACAAAAGTAACAAAGCAAAATAAATTATAACCATTCACCGCTTCTACCCTAATTTTAAATCATGGAAACGATACAAACAGATGTTGCAAAAAAAGCTGCCGGGGAAAAAGCGGTAGAGTTTGTAAAACCCGGTATGATAGTAGGCTTAGGCACAGGTACCACTGCCTATTATGCTATTGTAAAACTCGGCGAAATGATCAAAGAAGGGCTCGATATTAAAGCTATCCCCACTTCTGCCGGAACCTTACAACTTATGCACCAATACGGTATACCACAAACAACCTTTGCTGAAGTAGAAAAGATAGCTGTAACAATTGATGGAGCCGATGAGGTTGATTTAGATTTCCATATGATAAAAGGCGGTGGCGGTGCATTAATGAGAGAGAAAATTGTAGCACAAGCCAGCGAAAAAGTAGTAATCGCGGTAGGGGAAAATAAGCTTGTTCGCCATCTCGGTAAGTTCCCTTTACCGGTGGAAGTAGTACAATTCGGATACGAACAAACACAGCGCTTACTCGCAAAACTTGGTGGCCCTGCAATAATAAGAGGGGCAGCGCATGCACCCTATATCACGGAAAACGAAAATTATATCATCGACCTTCAATTAAACCATATCAACAACCCCATTGAGCTGGAAAATCAATTAAAAAGTATTGCCGGTGTAGCCACAACGGGATTGTTTATCAACCTCGCCAATGTAGTAGTAGTGGGCCGGGAAGATGGATCTACCACCATTTTGCATAACATGGTTTCATAGTACTATCACCAGGAGAATCTATACTTTTTTCACTACCCATAAATAGTTGGCAGAAGAAACACAAAACGACATATTAAATATTAGACTTATTTATATCTTTGGGTTGCAAATCAATTTATAACTGTCATATTCCCCTATGAAACATTTTAAACTGCTCGCAGTAGCCCTACTCTGTATTACTGTTTCCCTGCAAACACAAGCACAACGAAAAGGTAAAAGATTCAGCTTTGGCTTTGGTATTGAAGCAGCTTCAACTGCCGATAAATTATTAAAGGATACCTATAGCGTAGGTGGTGGTTTATCTTTCCGCTTTAGCGCGAAATTAGGCCCAGGCTTCTTAACAGCAGCTACTGGCGCAACAGCTTATGTACCAAAAGATACAGATGGCGACGAAGTAAAAGTGGGTGTACATATTCCATTTAAAGTAGGTTACAAATACATTTTCGCACGTCATTTCTTCGTGATGGGTGAAGGTGGGTACTCGTATTTTAGACAAAGTGTTGTAGATGATGGTGGTGAAAAAGATGCGGTTCAGCACAATGGGTTTATCGTAGCACCTTCTGCAGGTGTGCAATTTGGAGTGTTTGAATTAGCATTCCGGTACGATTACTTCACATTGAAACAAGCAACATTATTAAACGAAGCTTGGGAAGAGAAAAACAAAGGTGTAGGGGTACCTACTATCCGTGTTGGTTTCAATTTCTAACATTAAGAATTATAGGTAAAGCGAAGAACCGTTCTCTATGTATAGAGAGCGGTTTTTTGTTGATAATTATTTATTTTATAACCCAATATGCCATAACTGTTTTATATATTTGATATACCATTTAAATAACTCCTAATCTCTATCCACCTATGCAAACAAGTAAGCTACTCGCTATAGTAGTATGTTGCCTCGCTCTTTCTATTTCTACTTACGCGCAACGAATTGGTAAGAAGAAAAGTTTCGGTTTCGGAATAGAATATTCTCCCATTACCGACAACTATTTATCTCATTATTATGTAGCTGGCGTAGGAGCTTCGTTTAGTTTCCGGTATAAAGTTGGCCCGGGGTATATTACAGCCGGCACAGGCGTAAAAGCTTTCGCGCCCAATGAAAAAGAAGGTATGGACCCGGAAGTTGGCGTTCAAATTCCACTAAAAGCCGGCTACAAATACAACATCACAAAACACCTATTCGTGATGGGAGAAATTGGCGCTAATTTCTATACTACTACTTATTACGACGAATACGATTACAGCGATTACGAGTACAGCACAGGCTTTATTGCCGCGCCTTCTATTGGCGTGCAGTTTGGCATTTTTGAAGCCGCATTGCGCTACGATTATTTCACCATGACCGACTACCATTACGAAAACTACCGTGAAATTGAAACCAGGAAAGGTGTAGGTGTTCCTACTATTCATGTTGGCTTCAATTTCTAGGAAACAAATAAGCTAACATCTTACTATTCAAATCATTTCCCGGCTGCTGCCACCTGTAAATAAGGCAGCAGCCGTCTTTTTTCCGACTCTCCACCGACTCTCCTCCGACTCTCCTCCGATATGTCTCCGACACTTCACCGACATTTCACCGAGAACACCCCAGTGTTTGTAAGGCTTAAGTAAGCCTTTTGTCGACATTTCACCGACATCACCTATACCTGTAGCGGGTTTCAAGAGGCGACTTTTCCAGTTTTTTTAAATAAGAATGTCGTTTTGCGCCCGATAAAATGCGTATTGCGCCATTTTGATCGATGGAAAATATAGCTAAAACCCACTTTACACACATCTCAATAACATGGGATATATATCCCTCGTATTGGAACAACATTGGCATAACATTGGAACAACATTGAACAAACATTAGAAGATATTACTCGTTACCTTTCAATTCACTTTTTTTGCCTTTTGACGTGAATTTAATATCACCCATTCCGCTGTAAAAATCTACCTACACCACGGTGCATTTTTCAAGCATTGGATTTGCGAAAGTGGGCGTTCGCTGTTCGATTTTGGACATGATAGCAAAAGTTATTGATTGGTAATCAAGTAGTTAATATCCGGTATGTTTTGTGTGGAATCTATTTTATCAAAATGAATATGCATGCTAAAACATTACTTTCGAGTTGCCTGGCGCAGCATTAGAAAACACGCTTTCTTTTCATTCGTTAACGTAACCGGCTTGGCCATTGCGATGGGGTTTGTGATGTTGATGGCGGCCTTCATTTGGAGTGAATGCACAGTGAATAAGAATTTGAAGAATAGCGACCGTACCTATATTATTTTGAATAAATGGAAAACACTGCAAATGGGGCCAGAGCATACATCGCTCAACCCATTAGGCCGGGTGCTAATGGAGCAATACCCTAACCTCGTAGCTGCCCATTATCACAACGATGGCCTCACATCCAACGTATCCAACGGCGATATTAAGCACAGCGAATCGCTGCAACCCGGCGATGCCTCTTTGCTAAAGATGTTTGGCTTCAATCTTCTTCACGGAGATGTAAATACTGCCCTCGATAATCCCAATGGCATTGTTATTACAGAAGAAGCCGCGATGCGTTACTTTCAACGTACCGACGTAGTAGGAAAAACATTGAACATCCAAGAATTCGCCGGCAATAAAAAGGATTTCGAAATTACCGGGGTCTTGAAAAAGATGCCTTTCAATACCATCACAAACGCATCTCCCGATGCGCCCCAAATATTTTTCCCACTGAAGAGTCTCGAGTTCTTTGGCCGTAAAATCATTGAAGAAAACTGGAACCTAGCCATCTTCCCTAACTATATTCAATTGCAACCCGGCGTACAACCGGCAGCGGTGCTACAAGCTATTAATCAACTCGTTAAAACTCACGCCGATAAATCGGTACAAGAAGATATTACAGTATCGTTGATGCCAGTAGCAGATTATTATCTTCAATCGAGCAACGGCGCACCATTGAGAATGGTACAAACGCTGGCGGTGGTATCGTTCTTTATTTTGTTGATGGCGATCATTAATTTCATCAACATTACAGTGGGCAATTCTGTTGGTCGCTTGCGTGAAATTGGTGTACGTAAAACGATGGGCTCTTACCCATGGCAGATCAAACTCCAATTCATTGCCGAATCGACATTGATTGCCGGTTTTGCTGTATTAATTGGGGTGGTACTATTTCTTACGTGTGGGAATACCATGAGTGATATTTTAGGCAAGCATGTACCTACTATTGCCGAGTTACCGCTCGCATTTGTAGCCATTCCTTTCGTGTTAACATTGTTGGTGGGAGTATTAGCAGGTTTATACCCTGCGTTTGTATTATCTATGCAACCCACTATTCAATCACTTAAAGGAAAGCTAAAACAAGTACGTGAGAAGGTAGCGTTAAGAAAATCGTTGGTTGTTATCCAGTTTATTACAGCTATCGTGGTGTTTATAGCAACAATCGTTATTGGTAAACAAGTATCGTACTTCTTCACCTCGGATTTAGGTTATACAAAAGACTTCATTATCACCGCCAGTGTGCCACGCGATTGGTCAACCCAAGGGAATATTCGTATGCAAAACAACCGCGAAGAGTTTGCCCGCATTCCAAGTGTGAAAGCAGCTTCGTATTCCTACGAAATTCCTAATGGCAATAATGGTTTAAATGTGCTCACCTTCAAATCCACATCCAACGAAAGCAATGGTATAGCCACCGATATTCTTGTTACCGACGAGAAATACGCCGCTACTTATAATATTGCCATGGCCGCGGGCGACTATTTCGTAAAACCCGGTGGTGTATTAGACAGCATGCAAGTAGTGGTAAATGAAGCAGCAGCCAAAGCCTATGGATTTGCTACTCCGGCCGATGCTGTTGGCCAGCAAGTGAAGATGTATCAAAATAACAATTCCTTTACGATCAAAGGTGTAGTGAAAGATTTCCATTTCGCATCTTTACACAACAACATAGCGCCAATGCTAATTGTGAACCCTAACTTGGCGCCCTTATACAGGTATTTTTCATTTAAAATTCAGCCAGGGAATACGGCTAACACGATTAACGCGTTGAAATTGAAATGGGAAGAATTATTCCCCGGTGCACCATTCGAATATAAATTTATCGACGATGCCATTGCCAAAATGTATACCCGCGAAATGCAGTTGAAAAAAGCATCCGAAATGGCCACTGTGATTGCATTGATTATTGTATTGCTAGGCGTGATAGGTATTGTTTCTTTAAGCATCGCCAAACGCAATAAAGAAGTAGGTATTCGTAAGGTATTAGGCGCCTCTGTTCCGCAAATTGTGATGTTGTTTGTGAAAGATTTTTCAGCTACTGTATTGATTGCCAATATCGTAGCATGGCCCCTCGCCTATTACGTTTTACAGAATTGGTTAGATAGTTACGCTTACCGCGTAAACATGGGCATTGTACCGTTTGTTGTCGTAGCACTCATTACTGCTTGCCTGGTAATGATGACCGTTACCTTATTAACATCGAAAGTTGCACTAACGAATCCTGTAAAAAGTATTCGTCGCACTGAATAAAAGTTAGACTGTTTGTTATTATTTAGTGCCGTCTCTAAGTGTAGAGACGGCTTTTTTTTGTTGAATATGAATGGTGGAAGGAAGCGATAGAAACTCTCCGTACTGCTTCGCTGCGTTTTGTAATTCCTTCGTTTGGGTAGCGTTTATAGGTTCAAATAGGTCGATATGGATAGTTACATTCTTATTCGTCAGGGTTCTTTTCCAAATGCCCACAACAGCCGATTTCATGACCACGATATAACTAAATATCCCGTTCAGCGATTTGTACACTTCTTTTTCATAATCGGCCTTTATACTTACTGTACGATCGCCGTATCCCAATAAAAACTCGTCGAATGCCGGTAATAATAAAACCGGGTGTTTGCCTTTGGCGGGCAGTACATAGTTTTTGGGGAATATGTATGCTTGATCGTTGATTGTATGCTCTTCTATATTCTTTACAGCGGTGCGGATTTCGGTTAAAGTTAAACCCGACCATGCCGCAAAGTCTTTCAATGTGGCGGGGCCCCGGCTTTCAATATACCTGTTGAACAACATTTCTACGGCTCGTTTCCGCGGAATGGGTTTGGGCTTAGGAATCCATTCTTCGAGTAATACGAAGGTGAAATCTTTACCAGATTTGGGGCCGAAACAAATAAGACCTTCGTAAGCGGCGCGGTTCAATATGTAGGTGCCACGGTGGTTGCTTACATCGATGCCCTTCGCGGTAAGCATTTCTAATATTTGCTTCCTGGGTACTTGTTGTCCACCCTTTAATAATTTTTTGATAGATGCTAAGGCGCCCGCCATTGTTTTTTCATCGAGCCCAGCATTTCGCCACTGGGTTTGCATGGTTTTCCACAGTCGTTCTTTCGCTAGGGCCAGCATCCAGTAAACATCTTCCGGTGCGCATACATGCAAAGTACCTCGGAAAAGCCAAGTGCGCACAATTTCGCGGGCTGCATAAGCTTTTTCTATGTCAATTTCTTTCACCCGTTTGTTCAACCGTGAAGCAATAGCAAATTGAGCAGCATACGCGTCTTGTGCTTGCATGGCCCCCATATGACGAACAATGTCTTTAATAGCCGAAAACTTCGGCGAAACGAGCTGTTGTTGAATAATCCGGGCGAAAGAGATAGATGGATGTAGCATGGGTGTGTGTTTATCCGCGCATTGCTAAATAAAAGCCATAGTCCGACATAGGCGCATCGTGTAAATCGATATGATGGCCCATGGTAATGATTTGTCCACGGTGATAAGTACTATGGTTCATCACGTGCATAATATATTCGAAGCGCGATTGCGTACCACTTACCCACGGTGTTGTAAATGAAACCGGTTCACAAAGCGCTTCATCGTCTAGTGTAAGAATATAATCACGTAGCTCGTTGGATTGTTCGATGATATAATCGAATAATTCATAAGCGTCTTCAGTATTGCCAAAATTGATCTTTTCATTGCGTACTTGCAATACTTCGAGCCAGAATTGTTGTGTGTCGACAATGTGCTGGAAGGTTTTCTTGATGGTGTTGAAGCTGGAAGCCACTTCTTCATCGAAGCAGGCTTTGGGTTTGGAAGTTAACCATTCGATCAAACGTTCATTGGCCCAAGCGTTATAAATCGCGAAGTTCTGAGCCATAGTAGCGAGTGTTGCAGTTGCGGTAGGAGTTTCTAAGTGTAACATATGCGTTTGTTTTTGTTTGATAGTACAAAGTAAAAACCACGCAGTGACAGCAGTATGTCAGTAGGGTAATAACAAATGTTAGCTAGATAAAAATAAATCCCAAACATGCTGGTATTCAATAGGATAAAAACATGTTTGGGACAGTGGTTGACCAGCAAATAGGACAATTACAGTATTTCTTTCAATTTCATCTCTAATTCATCCTCCCGTAAATTCTTTGCAATGATTTTCCCAGTGGGGTCGAGTAAATAATTCTGAGGAATGAGGTTGATGTCATAAAGTTTCCCAATTTTATAATCCCCGTCAATTACATGTACCCAGGATAAATTATCGTCCTTAATAGCTTTTACCCAATCTTGTCGTTTATTTTCGAAATCAGATGAAACACCAAGAATATTGAAATTTTTGTGTTTATACTTTTGGTAAGCCGCTACCAAGTATGGGTTTTCTTCCCTGCATGGCCCACACCAAGAAGCCCAAAAATCGATTAATACATATTGACCACGGAAGTCTTCCAGGTTTACAAGTTTCTGTAATGTGTCTTGTGCGCTAAACGAAGGTGCAATACTACCTATTTCAAGTGCCTTAATAAGTACCAGCTTTTCAGCAAATTCTTTACCGGTAGGTGTGCTTTTTAAAGCGGGTGATAGTAAATCGAATAAAGGGGTTAAATCATTGTAAGAATTGATTGAACCATTATAAGACTCTAGCAGGTAGAAACAAAACGTAGCACTTGGATGAGATTTAATAAAGCTCGATCGAAATTTTTTACGGACGACAATGACCGAGTCATTAAACGCTTTAAAAGCAGCTTGGAAGCCAGGTGTTCCTTTTAACTCTTTTGATAAACTTGTAAACTCTGCGCGACGAGCCCTTATAGGAATATTTATTTGTTCAACTTCCCTTACATATTCATCCATTATCCGATTTTCTTCGCCAGCCTCTATTTTTACATTCTTGAAATTTTTCTCTGCTTTCATGATGATCGTACCTGGTTCGAGCACAAATTTTTTAGCTCCCAAATCGTGTTGCCCAGGATGAAGTAAAAAAATATCGGCCATTTTGATTTCATCTAATTCCCCGGTTATTTCAAATTTCCCGTTCCTAATAGGTACAGTATCATAATGTGGCCGCTGCCCAGGCACATAGTACCGCAATTGCATACGACCAACAGATGCTTGGTCGGATATTTCGCCTTTAATGGTATACTTGAATTGTGCAAATGCAAAAGCAGGTAGGATGGTTAACACTGCCAAGAGGAGTTTTTTAAGCATTGAATTTGAGTTAAGTTAAAGGTACTGACAAGAAAAAAAGTTTGCCTGGGTAAAAATTACTCGTAAGTTTTTTCATATCAAAGTAAGTCAATAAATTTTTTCAAAACCTTGCCTATAAAACAACAATCCCGGAACATTTCGTAACCAGCATATTACGAAACATTCCGGGATTGGGTTATCTAAAACGGGTTACCCGACTACTATAACAATTCTTTCAACTTAGCCTCTAAAGCCTCGCCGCGTAAGTTTTTAGCGATAATCTTTCCACTTGGATCTAATAAGAAGTTTTGTGGAATAGCTTGTACATAATACGTATCAGATGCTTTTTCGGTGCCTAAGTCAATTACTTGCGCCCACGTTAAGCCATCATCTTTAATCGCTTTAATCCAAGCATTGCGTGTGAACTCGGCATCGAGTGAAACGCCTAGGATGGTGAAGTTTTTGTCTTTATAGTCGTTATACGCTTTCACGAGCACCGGGTTTTCGGCACGACAAGGTTTGCACCAAGAAGCCCAGAAATCGATTAACACGTATTTACCGCGGAGATCTTTTAAGTTGATGTTTTTGCCTTCCGGGTTTGCCTTTTCGAACAAAGGAGCAAACTGGCCTACATTTGTTTTCTCCAATTTAGCAATCGTTTGAGCGTATTGTTTACCTTTTGCTGTCTTTTTCACAGCGGGCGACAATAGCTTATACAATGGCGATAAATCGTCGAATGATGGGAAGAAACCACCATAAGAATCCAAAATATCTAAACTAACAACCGTATTCGGGTGTGCTTTCACGAAAGCAGCCCATACTTGTTTGCGTGCAGAGAAGATAGAATCTTCAAACGCCTCTTCTTTAGCCTTATAAGCAGCGGTTGCTTTTTCTTCTTTCGATAAAGAAGTGCCTGCTAACAAAAACTCTTTCTCGCGCGTATTCACCGGCTTAATATTCGATTGCAATAGAGCGTACATCTTGTTATCCTCGCCGCCTGTAATGGTAGCATGCGCAATTTTATGTTCGCCTTTTACTTCTAACGTTGTAGGTGCTAAGTAAATAGTAGTATAGTCCCTGTCTTTGCTGCCTTCAACTTGTAGTTGCAAACTAGCAGAAACAGGCTCCATAAATTTACCTGCAATTTCAAAAGCTCCGTTCTTCAATTCAGCAGAATCACGGTACATCGTTTTATCCATACGGTACGATAAGTACACTTTAGCAGGTGACGAAACACCGGTTATTTCACCTTTAATTTTGAAGGAGGGTGCAGTTTTTTGTGCAAAAGCAGCCGCTGGCAATACAAGCATCGCGGCTATGAATAGTTTGTTCATGATGAATAGTTTTTAGAATGGAGGGTGATTAATTATAAGGTCTATTATCTGGAGGAATACCCCAACCAGGATTAAAGAGCAATACAGTATTTGAAATAGGTAGAATGAATAGCGGACCATCTACACGACCTTCGAATGTTTCTGCGCCCAGCGTATGTTTAACCGTGGCTTTGCTCCATGGTTTACCAGGTTCTATGCTAAAGCGTTTCAAATCCATAAAGCGTTTAAGGTGCGCTAATGGCAATTCTCTTCTGCGTTCTTGTAGAACAAGGTTAATTACTTCATCAGGAGAAGCAGGTTGAGCCAACGGTGCTGTACCGATTACAAAACGATACCTGCGCAACAAGTTCAAATCGTTCATGGCATCACTTAAACGACCTAACCTAGCATACGCTTCTGCACGCATTAATAATACTTCTGGGTAAGTAAAACCGGCCGTCATTTGGAACTTAGGGTTACCCATGGCTGTAGCACCCCGGTAATATTGTAAACGAGTACCATCGTTGTAAGTAACACCGTTATACGTGGTTTTATAACCGGGCGCCATCATGAAGTAATATTTGAAACGTAAATCTTTCGCTTGGTCGAATAAGCCAATAAACTCGCTGGAAGGATAAGATTCGTTTGCCTTTCCACCACGGTTATCGGTATTGCGGAAGAAGAGGATTTCGCGGCTGTTCGGTAAATTGATTTTGCTATCGGGACTTAAAATAGCGCTCGATAACGGGTTCAGAGTATCGGCATAACTCAACGTATTAAAATCATACATCACTTTATCAATGCCTTTAGCCGTGGCGTTTGTCCACGAGAGGTTGGCATAATAAGCAACACTGTCGTACCGTTGTGTGAACAAGTGGTAATACGCCAGCATTGCCCATGTAGCCGCTTTGGTTGGTCTTGATGGATAATTTGTATTTTCTGGAATATTGGGTAAAGCAGTATGTAAATCGGCCAACACTTTATCGAATACCTCTTGGGTGGTTGATAAATTTACCATTGGTGCCGAAATATCGCTACTTGTTACATAGGGGATTGTTTTGGTGGAATTATCGCCACCTGGTTTATACATAGGGCCATATACCAATACCGTATGGAAATAGCTCCATGCTCGGCCTACGTAAGCTTGGGCAGTAACAGCATCTGCTTCTTTCGCATTTTCGTTTGTGCGGATGTTATTGATGCCATCAATTACGTTATTGAAATATTTCATCGAACGATATGTACCCCAGTTCCAGTAATAATCTGGCAAGGTTGGGTTACGATAAGGTGTGCGGAATGTATACGCGTAGTAGTTGTCGATATTAGCGCTGTTATTAGCTTTGTAATACACCTTTCCTACCCCTTCCGACAATTCAATATTATCGCTCAAATAACCCATTAGTGAAGTGGAGTTATTGTTTAAGAACGGGTATTGTACAATATCTTGGTTGTCTAACAGGTGGTTAAACTCCGATATTTCTTGGGGAATGAGTTTCCCTTTTGGTTTCACATCCAAGAACTTATTACAAGCTACTAACGAGCCTGCTGCGAGGAATAAAAGTTTATGATAGAGTCGCATAAATAAGAATTAAAAATTAACACGTAAACCGATATACACCTCTGGCATTGGACGCATTGGCGTGAATCCCAATTCTGCATTCAACGGATCAGAAGCGCCCATTTCATATGCTTCGGGATCAAGTTTATCCTTGTTGGCAGCTATAAGTAATAGGTTACGACCTTGTAACATTACGCTGGCATTGTTAATGCCCAATTTTTTCATGAAGGCTTTATTAAAGCTGTACGATAAACTTGCATCGCGGAGCTTTAAGAAATTTGCGCTTTCAATGAAAATGTCGGCTTGTGGGAAGTAGAAGGCATCGAATGCATATTCATTCAATACAGGGTAAATCGTTGTTTTTTCATCACCCGGTTTACGCCAGCGTTTCGCTACGTCGGCCAGCTGAATGGAGTTACCCGCGTAAGCTGCACGGCGCATTACGTGGCCTGTTTTTGCCAACAGCATAAACGCCATTTCCCAGTTCTTATAGCGCAATGTGTTCGTTAAGCTATACATGTATTTAGGACGGAAAGTGCCGTTATAAACTACGTCTTTCAATCCTACCCCGCCACCGCTTTGTAACTTGCCATCGGCGGTGTAATACTGTGCTAAACCGTTGTTATCTAATCCCGCGAAACGATAACTAAATACAGCGTTCGAAGGATAGCCAACACGGTTAACAGAAGTCATGGTTACATCTACCGGGGACGTATAATTCACATCGTACGTTACTACCCTATTCGTATTGTAAGCCATTGTTCCTAATACATTCCATGAGAAGTTACCTTTTCTATACACTTCACCACTTAGCGCCACTTCAAGCCCGGTATTGTTAATCTGCCCTACGTTGCGGATCAGTGAACTGTAACCTAAAGTTGGATCTACTTGGCTAGTAGCTAACAACTCTTGGCTTTTACGGAAGTAATAGTCGAGGCTGATGTTCAGCTTTTTGAAAATGGTTAAGTCGGTACCGAAGTTGTTGGTATTCGTTCTTTCCCAGCGTAAGCTTTTATTTGGAGGCGAAGCAATGGAGTAAGAAATATCGCCTGTTAAATTAGAAAAGCTACCCGGGGCAATAATCAAGAACGGACCTGCATCTAACGAGATATTACCATTCACGCCATAAGAAGCACGCAAGTACAAACGGTTCAACCAATCGACGTGGTAAAAACTTTCGTTCGATAATTTATAAGTAGCCCCGATCGACCATAATGGTTTATGCCTATAACGAGGGTCGGTACCGAAGAAGTTCGTTTGATCCAAGCGAATGCTACCACTTACGAGGTAACGTTGATCGTACTCGTAAGAGCCGTTAGCGTAGTAGGAAACATAACGGTTATCACGAAAGCTCATAGTGCCCATGCTAGCAGTAGGTTTACCGGCAGAGCTTAACATATCTGCGTTATAAATACCCGCGATGTAATCGGCATAATTGAAGTTATTGAATGTACCCGCTTGGTTGTTGTATCCAAAGCGTGTAGGTAGCGTATTGTAATCTCTCACATCACGCGATACTTCGAAACCGGCCAAGCCAATTACGCTATGTTTACCGAAATACCGGTTGTAATTTAATTGTGAACGGAAAGTATACGCGTAGTTAATATTGCGCGATTCGTTTAGCATGTCGCCATCTGGAATATAATGCTTGGCAGGATTGGTAACTGAAGTAGCATCGTTATAACCCATGCGCATTCTGAAAGATTCCTTGCTGTATAAATTGCGGGTAAAAGAGTTCCCACGCGTCCAAGTACCGCCTGCATCGAGAATTAAACCTTTCGCTAGGTTGGCGCTAATGTTACCACCAATACGGAACTGGAAGTTTTGCGTGTTCGACATTTCCTTACCTAGGTCGGCCAGCGGGTTGTAGTA
This sequence comes from Chitinophaga skermanii, assembly GCF_003259335.1. Taxonomy (GTDB): domain Bacteria; phylum Bacteroidota; class Bacteroidia; order Chitinophagales; family Chitinophagaceae; genus Chitinophaga; species Chitinophaga skermanii. The sequence continues at coordinate 14,203 of NZ_QLLL01000011.1, read as the reverse complement.
CATCGGTTTAAGCCCTGGCATATTTTCGTAGCGGGCTTGTTTGCGAGGATTTACCGCGTATATATTTTGGTAAGCGCCGGTATTGGGATCTACCACATTGTCATACGGGTGAATAAGATATAATGAATGGTAACTAAGGAAATCGCTCATCGGACGTAAAGGGGCGTCGGCAGTGCTGTAGTTAATGTTTGTCCACAGTCTTACATTCAAAAAGCTGGTGGGTTTCCAGTCGTTCTTCACATCCATAATCAAACGGTTATCCTTCATGTATAAAGCATTGCCGCGGTTGTTGATAAACTTGGCGGAAGCCGACACTTGGTTTTTGTCTGATCCACCAGAAAGGCTGATGTTATGTTGTTGTGTGAGCTGGTTGCGGAAGAGGTAATCCTCTAATTGTTGTAACCCGTTGTTTTTGCGAAGTTGTGCGAGTTCGGATGCTACATCGGCCGACTTCACAATATTTAAACTCTCTGCTACTTTCAAATACATCACGCGGGAAAGGTAGCCGTAGTTGTTATAAGCGTTGAGGTATTGATTAGGATTGCTGGCATATAATTCCAATTCAGCATCTACGTAATCGCTAGCACTGGTACGACGGAGGTACGACAAGTTTGGTTTCTGCGTTACCCCGAAGGAACCGTTATAGCTCACGTTCAGGTTACCTTTCTTGCCATGTTTCGTGGTTACTACAATCACCCCGTTCGACGATCTAGCGCCGTAAATAGAAGCAGCTACACCATCTTTTAGTACAGTTACGCTTTCAATATTGTCGATATTCAAAGTTTCTAAGCCGCCGGAAATTGGGTAACCATCCACGATAATCAACGGTGTTTTTTCGGCTACGAAGGTCGATACACCGCGCACTTCAATGCTACCGTCGTTGGTGAGCAACATACCGGCTACTTGTCCTTCTAAAGCCGATTTTAAATCGGGTCGAATCTTACCTTCCAATTGTTTACTCGTAACAATAGAGAAAGCACCTGTAGCCCGTTCCTTTGGAATACTTTGGTAACCTGTATTTACCGTAATAGCGACTTCGCCAATGCTGGTACTTTCGCGGCTTAGTGTAATAATAACGGGGATAGAATTGATCACCTTGAACTCGTAGTTTTTGAAACCGACGTAGGAAATCACGAGGATATCGCCGCTGTTCGCATTCAATACAAATTGCCCGTTTACATCCGTGATGGTAGAAACATGGGAGTTTTTAATACGGATAGAAGCCCCAGCCAGGAAGCCGCCCAGTGAATCGCGTACCACCCCGCTAACTGGAAACGGCGCTGGCGCTTGGGACAATTGAATGGTTGGTTGATTTTTTTTCTTAATGAAGATTGTTTGTTGCTCGAAAGAGTAGTCGAGCGGTTGATCTTGTAAAATGAGCGATAAGAAGTTTTTAAGTGGCATAGCTGTTACATTTACCGTAACGGGTTTAGCCTCTTTTAATAATTGTTTGTTGATGAAAACAACGTTTCCCGTTTGTTTTTCAATCACACTAAAAACTTTCTCCAATGGCACCTGTTTACCACTGTACGTGATTTGTTGTGCAACGCTGTTGGCAGTTACATGCAAGCAAACCAGTAATAGGAAGGTGGTCAATCTCATGGCTCGTTCAATTTTGGTTGGAAGCCGGAACTGTTTTCGCTTGGGCATAACAAGCTCGTTCCGATCACAAAGCGTTTTAAAAAACATACTTTTGTTACGGTTTTTGGTTGATTAATAAAGCGATCGCCTTAAACTATTCGCCGCCCTGTGGTCAGACGGGGCGGTTTGTTTTTATGATGGTAGCACGATTAATTTCTTACCATTATTTTCCAATTTAAAGTGTACACCACTACCCTCTAAGCCTTTTAATACTTGCATTAATGTTAAGTTTCGGCCCATTTTCCCCCAGAATTCTGTTGCAGGAATAGCACCCCTAAACTCGATTTCCACATCATACCATCGCGATAATTGCAACATCACATCTTGCAAGCTGGCATCTTGGAAATCGAATAAACCATTCTTCCAAGCCATCACCTTGGCGATATCCACATTTTTGTTGATACGCATATTCCCTGTCCCCAGTTGTGCTTGTTGGCCCGGCCGCAACAAGGCGGTATGTACACCAGCGCTAACTTTCACGGAACCAGCCAACAACGTGGTTTGCATATTGGGGGCATCGTCGTAGGCGTGGATATTGAATGACGTACCCAATACTTCTACCCTTGCCTGTTTATTTACATTTACCCTGAACGGCTTATTCACATTTTGTGCTACTTCGAAATACACTTCGCCCGTTACATCTACTACGCGTTCCGCGTTTTGGAAGGAAGTGGGAAAGCGAATGGAAGAAGCTGCATTTAGCCAAACCAGGGAGCCATCGGGCAATGTTAATTGGAACTGCCCGCCGCGCGGGGTTTTAAGTGTATTGTAAGCAATGGTATGGCTGTTTACATTGTTTTGATAGTGAAGCGAGCCGCCTTGTAGTTGCGCTGCTGAGCTTCCTTGTTGAATAACTTGGTTATGCGCCGTGTCGAGGTCGATCGTAGAGCCATCGTCGAGAATCAACATCGCTTTAGAGCTGCCAGGTAGTACATCGGCTACTTGTGTTACCGTGGTGTTTGTTGGTGTAGATGTTGGTTGGAAGTAGACATATGAACCAATGGCGATACCCGCGAATACAGCCGCAGCTGCACTCCAGCGGAACAATTGGCGGCTAATGAAAGGTTTTTTAACCGGCGTTGCTTCGTCGCGTAGTTGTAAGAATTGCTGCCAAGTAGCTTGTGCATCGTACGATTGCCATTCCTTCAACTGTTGTTGTAATAAAAATTCATCATTCAACTCTTCCCAAACGGCTGCATTATCCGGCTCCGCTATCCAGGCTTCGAACATGACCTGTTCTGCTGGTAGGAGTGGTTGGCCCGACCAATGTTTGTATAGCACTTGGTATAGCGCTTCGTTGAAGGAGAATTTTGGTTGCATATAAAAGTAAAAACGACCGATGCGAAAAAACGCAGCAGCCATGTGAAAAAAAAATTTGAGAGGGTTGTTATCGATGGAAGTAACCTTGCTCGTAGAGCGTCCAAAGCAGCAGGGCTGCTTCGAGTAATTTTTTGTTTTTCAAGGAAGCACGAAGTAGAGCTAGGCCGCGCGAACGATCGGCCCGAACATGGTTTTCTGATTTGTTAATACGGGCAGCAATTTCCGCCACGCTTAATTCTTCGACGAAGCTAAGCATTAACACATCCCTGTAATGGGCAGGAAGGTGCTCTATTTCGGCAAAAATAACTTGGAGAAGCTGTGCTTGCATCATGCGCGATTCGGCGAAGGAATCGGCGTTCAATTGAGAAATTCGAATATTGTGGTGAGCATGGTCTACTACCGCCTTGTGTTTAAGCAGGTCTAAACAGTGGTTTTTTACCGTTGTATAGAGAAAAGTTCGAATAGCCGGCAATGCATTAAATCCAGCACGGTGAATCCAAAGTTTGTGAAAGGCTTGGCTAACGGCATCCTCTGCTTCTTCTTTTTGCCCTGTAAACTTACCGGCAAAGAAACACAATGGGCGAAATAGCAAGTCGAACACCTGCTGAAACGCTTTTTCATCCCCCGTGGAGAAGCCCGTGATTGTAGCTTGATCAATATCTAAACCGCTGTCCATCCTCGAAAAACCGCCATGTGAAAATGTATGGTCGTGGAGCTAAGATAGGAAAATAGCAGCGTTGCATTATGGCAAAAATGGTATTAGATAGTTAAAGGGAGTGAAAATGTAACGGCATTGATAGAAACAAAATAAGATAGTTACATTTACAATACGTGAGATTATAAACGTACTCCATGTTTGAGTTCTAGTTTTAATTTAATGAATTTCAATTAATAATGAAAGACTTAACAAATTCACAAATAGACAGAAAAAATATATTAAATAATGCTGCCGCCCTTAAAGAAATTTACAAAAACCTAGGTTTTTATGGAGTTATGTTTGAAGGACGTTATCGATTTACTAAACAACAGATTGCGAATTACTTTGAAGTAGATGTAAGAACAATTGAAAGGCTTATTGAGAATTACCATGAAGAGCTTACGCAAAGCGGGTATGAAGTATTTGTTGGTCCCCGTTTAAGGGATATTAGGATCGCTTTTGAACAGGCGGCTTATATAAACGATGTCTCCGACATTAATGTCGGAGACATCGCCGAAGGCATTGATAATGAAATTATTAGCCCAAGGGCCCCAAGCGCTGCGATATTTACATATAAGGCTTTTTTGAATATTGGTATGTTATTAACTGGCTCTGATCGTGCAAGAGAAATGCGCGGAGCTGTTCTTGATATAGTAATAGATGTTTTAAACAAACGATTAGGAGGGGCTACAAAGTACATTAATCAGCGTGAGGAGGAGTTTTTACCAAGTGCTATAAGGGAGTATACATATCGTCAAGAATTTACCAACGCTTTAGATGCATACATTGGGGATAATAAGTTTAAGTATGCGCAGCTTACCGATAGGATTTATTTGAGCATTTTCAAAGAAGATGCAAAAGAATATCGCCAAATACTAAATTTAAGTACTAAGGATAGTGCACGATCCACTATGTATTCAGAAGTTCTAGACTTGGTTTCAAGCTATGAGAGTGGGTTTGCTTCGTATTTAAAAAAGGCATTTGAAAAAAAGAATGAAAAACTTCGTCTATCTGAAGCACACCAATTGTTTAAAGAATTTGAAGAATTGACAGATACAATTTACGACCCATTAAGAGAAAAGGCAAGAAGCCTAATGGCTAGTAGAGATATGGTATTTAGAGATGCTTTGCACGAAAAGCTTAAGTTATATATCAATTCTGTAAGCTCTGAAGATTTTGAAAAGTTTTTAGGTCAAAAGAGCAGATCATTGGAAGAGAGGATAGAAGAAAATAAAGAAGTATTTAAAAGATTAAAAGATAGGTAATGGCTGAATACTTATACATTAATGCAAAATATGCCATTCAAACCCATGATACTATATTAAAAGTTTCTGGTGGATTACCAGGTGTTGTCGATTTAGGAAGGTTGGAAAGTATTTTGGTGCATATTCAAAACGATGATTATTATAACTGTTTTGAAGATAAACTTACTCATCTAGTATACGAAATAAATAAAGGACACACTTTTCGAGATGGAAATAAAAGAACTTCTATAGCATTAGGTGGCTTTTTTTTGGAAATTAATGGGCTGGATATGTTCGTAGACAAATTTTTTATTGAAATGGAAAATATCGCGGTGTTAGTTGCAGATAGCATTATCGATAAGGAGCTTTTGAGGGAAATAATACATTCTCTATTAAACGAATTGGATTATAGCGAAGAGTTAAAATTGAGATTAATTAACCTTATTGGTTATCCAATTGAAAACACTGGCGACACTGCTGAATTCTAACTTGGTTCTTGAAATAAGAAGGTCTAAAAACAAAAAAGCTTCGAAGTATTACTTCGAAGCTTTTCTTTCCTGGTGGTAGGAGCCGGGATCGAACCGGCGACACAAGGATTTTCAGTCCTTTGCTCTACCAACTGAGCTATCCCACCATCGCATTCCCTTGTGCTGTAAGGGATTGCAAAGGTATGCAAAGTTTTGAAACTGCAAAATTTATTTTGAATATTTTTTAGAACTTTCTTCTAAAACCGCGCTCCATAAGGATTTGCGCCACTCTAAACTTTTTACTGCAAACGTACTCGCTTCTTCCCACAACGAAATATCATTGCCACAAAGCTCGCTCACCATCTGCATAGAAAGGATACTATGATGATCGCCATCTACTTCAATATGACGTTCCAAGTAATAATTGAAAATATTCAATTTACCAGGAAACTTCTCATTCAAGTCTTTTACCAACTCGTGGAACATATCAGGAATTAAGTCTTCACGACCAAATGTAAACACGGCTGCCATCACGTGTGCCTTACCGCTTGCAATTACATCAAAAGTAAAGCTTAAAAAGCCCTTTACGGCCGCAGGAAGGTTTGAGCCGGCTATTGCTTCGGAAATGGATTTTCCGGCGCTTAAATCGGCTAATAACCCGTTTATCGATGATGTATCGGCACCGGCTTGCTCCATGGCACGCAAGTACAACTCAAAATGACTACATCTCTTGCCATCTTGGTCCACATCACTCTCCTCGCCCGTTACAATCTCGTTGATGAAATAACGGGTATCAGGAGAGCCTTTCGGTACCCAAGGCACCTCCACGCAAGTAAGCGTGCGTTGTAGTCCTTTCAGCAACGACATAAAATCCCACACCGCGAAAATGTGGTGCTCCATAAACAATTTTACATCATCGAGGGATTGTAGTTTGTTGTACAGTGCATGTTGCACGATTTCCTCTCTTACAGTCGCAATATTGCGCTGTATCAATTCGATACTCATATAAGCAGGTATAAAAAGTTAGTTTCCGTATACTACGAGGAACTTGATACGCATTAGTTTCAATTGTTCCAAGGTGTAATTACTTTCAATCAGCTCTTCGCGGGCTAGTGCCAAGCTCGATGTTTCACAGTTTTTGAAATACTCTAAAATCTCGTCTTGTGCATAGTCGTCCAGTTCTTCATCCAAGCAATAGTCAAGGTTCAATTTAGTACCACTCGCAACGATGGTTTCCATCTCGTCGAGCAGTTTACTCATGGTTAATTCCTTGTTCTTAGCAATGGTTTCGAGTGGTATCTTTTTATCGATATTCTGGATAATGAATACTTTCAAACCGCTTTTATTCACCACGCTCTTCATCACGAAATCATCCGGTTTCGTAATGTCGTTATCTTCTACGTATTTCGAAATCACGTCTAAGAACTGCTTTCCGTAACGAATCGCCTTTCCTTTACTTACACCCTGTATTTTTTCTAATTCAGGGATAGACGTTGGATATTGCGTGGCCATGTCTTCTAAGGAGGTTTCCAAGAAGATCACAAACGGCGGTAAATTCTTTTCTTTCGCTACTTTCTTACGAAGCTCTTTCAGCATCTCGAACAACACAGGGTCGGCCGAAATTTGGGCTTCCGCCGCAATTTCTTCCGCGTCGTCTTCTGCTGCTTCTTCTTCAAACTGGTGATTTAATGCCACCATCAAAGAATAAGGTTTCTTTAAGAATGCATGTCCTTTCTCCTTGATTTTCAATAAGCCATATTCTTCAATGTCCTTCTCAATCAAGTCTTCCAACATCATCTGGCGGATAAGCGAATTCCAGAAGTGTGCATCAAATTCTTTACCCTCACCAAATACCGATAACTTGTCGTGTTTGAAGGTGGTGATTTGCGGGTTAATTACACCCATGATAATATTCACCACGTATTCGCTACCAAATCGTTCTTCCAGCTCTTTAATAGCCTTTAAAACGATCACAACACGGTTCTTCACCTCGATTTTCTCTTTCGGGTTCCGGCAGTTGTCGCAATTACCACAGTTCTCTTTCTCTAATCCTTCCCCGAAATAATGCAAGATCACTTTCCTTCTACAAACGGCACTTTCGGCATATGCCACGGTTTCGTTGATAAGTTGGGCACCCATTTCACGTTCACTTAACGGCTTATCGCGCATCAAATGCTCGAGTTTTTGCACGTCTTTATGTGAATAGAAGCACACGCAAATACCTTCTAGGCCATCCCTACCGGCGCGACCGGTTTCTTGGTAATAGTTTTCCAAGCTTTTCGGAATGTTGAAGTGAATAACGAAGCGAACGTCCGGTTTGTCGATACCCATACCGAAGGCAATGGTAGCAACAATTACTTCCACCTCTTCATGCAAGAACATGTCCTGGCGCTGTGCACGGGTTGTAGCATCTAGTCCGGCGTGGTACGCTACGGCTTTAATACCATTGGCAACGAGCATATCGGCCAGTTCTTCGGTGGTTTTGCGGTTGAGGGTATAAATAATACCGCTCTTTCCTTTATGGGAGTGAATAAATTTGACGATTTCTTTGATGGTCTGCTCTTTCTTTCGCTTTGGCCTGATCTCGTAATAGAGGTTAGGGCGGTTGAAGGAAGAAATAAAGACCTCGGGCATGCGCAGCTCCAAGTTTTTAACAATGTCGCTTTGCACTTTAGGGGTAGCAGTCGCTGTAAGGGCAATAATTGGCAAATCGGGATTGATTTGGTCAATCATTTCTTTCAAACGACGGTATTCCGGGCGGAAGTCGTGACCCCATTCGGAAATACAGTGAGCTTCATCTACGGCAATAAAAGATATCTCGAGATCTTTGAAGAAATCGATATTCTCTTGTTTGGTGAGCGTTTCCGGTGCTACATAGAGCATTTTGGTTTTACCGGATAATAGGTCGGTACGCACCTTTTTGATCTGCGCTTTTGTAAGCGTAGAGTTCAAGAAGTGCGCAACGTTGTCTTTGCTACTGTATGAACGAACCAAATCCACTTGGTTTTTCATCAGTGCAATGAGCGGGGACACAATTAAAGCACACCCTGGGTTCATCAGCGCCGGTAACTGGTAACAGAGCGATTTCCCGCCACCTGTAGGCATAATCACGAACGTATCTTTTTTAGCAAGAATACTGTTGATGATCTTCTCCTGGTTACCCTTAAAGGCTTCAAACCCAAAATGTTCTTGTAAAGCATCCAACAAACTTACCTTTGCAACAGCCATCACATATGAAGTTTAATTCTAAAATCAGACGAAATCAACAAAATGGATGGATAAAACTGAAAATTGATAGTCTAAATTTTTTTGGGGACACGAAATTAACTAAAAAAGTGCGTTCTTCAATATAAATTATATGATCGTCTCACTTAGTTAAAAAATGATAAATTTGTAGCTCCGCATGATACAAACGATGAATGTAAACATCTCAGCAACAGCGTTGAAAACGATCCAATTAGAGGCAGCTGCCATTGGTGCGCTGCAAGGATATATTAACGAAGATTTCGAGCAATGTGTGAAGCTGCTGGCCGAATGCACGGGCCGCGTGGTGATTGCTGGTATCGGGAAAAGTGCCATTGTGGCGCAAAAAATCGTAGCTACTTTAAACTCTACGGGCACCCCTGCCCTTTTTATGCATGCTGCCGATGCCATACATGGCGACCTCGGCATGATAAGAACAAATGATGTGGTGATGATTATCTCCAAATCCGGAGAATCTCCCGAAATCAAAGTTTTAGTTCCGCTTGTTAAAAATTTTGGTAATACATTAATCGCTATCGTAGGCAAACTTGATTCTTACTTAGCTAAATCTGCCGACTTCATCCTAAACACCACCGTAAGCCAGGAAGCTTGTCCTAACAACCTCGCTCCTACCTCCAGTACCACTGCACAAATGGTAATGGGCGACGCCGTGGCTGTTTGTCTCATGGAAATGAAAGGATTTTCGGCTTCCGACTTCGCAAAATTCCACCCAGGTGGGGCCTTAGGTAAACGCTTATATTTGAAAGTGAGCGACTTAAGTAAATTGCATGAAGCCCCGCAAGTAAGAAAACAAAGTACCATCAAGGAAGTAATTGTTGAAATTTCTTCCAAAATGTTGGGGGTTACAGCCGTGGTAGACGACCATAAACATTTAGAAGGAATCATTACGGACGGGGATTTAAGACGCATGTTGGAGAAAGAGATAGATACGGCAGATGTGCTTGCGGCCGACATTATGTCGACGAAACCCAAAACCATCCAGAAGAATGAGCTGGCTATCAATGCATTGGAAAAGATGAGGCAATATAATATTACCCAACTTTTAGTAATGGATGGCGAAGTTTACGATGGTATTATTCATTTACACGACCTTATCAGGGAAGGTATTATTTAAGTTGTAATGACGTCAATGAACAATCATTTCTATGTGGCCATTATGGCCGGCGGAATTGGAAGCCGGTTTTGGCCATACAGCCGAACCGATTATCCCAAGCAATTCTTGGATGTATTAAATACCGGCAAAACATTGTTGCAGTGGACCTACGAGCGATTTATCCAGTTTATTCCACCCGAAAATATTTACGTAATTACCCATAACCAGTATACCGGTTTGGTGGAGGAGCAGTTACCCGGCATGGTAAAAGCCAATATTGTGGCCGAACCTTCCAGGAAGAACACTGCGCCTTGTATTGCGTATATCTCCCATAAAATTCAATCCCGTGATCCAAAGGCAAACTTAATCTGTGCCCCCGCCGATCACCTCGTACTTGACAACCTCGCCTTCAACACCACCTGCTTGAATGCCCTGTTATTCGTACGTAAACATAGCGCCTTGCTCACGTTTGGTATTAAACCTACACGCCCCGACACGGCCTACGGTTATATTCAATACGAAACCCAGCAAGTCGCAGATAACGTGTACCCCGTAAAAACCTTTACAGAGAAACCCGATCTCGAAATCGCTAAAACCTTCATCAAAAGCGGCGACTTCCTTTGGAACGCCGGTATATTCGCCGGGAATGTGAAAACCATTACGGCTGCCTTCAAAAAACACCTTCCCGAATTGGAAGAAATGTTCGAAGCCGCCAGCGATGTCTTCAATACACCCCGCGAAAAAGAAGTAATCGAAAGAATATATACCCAATGCACCAACATTTCCATCGACTATGGTTTAATGGAAAAGGCTGATAACGTATACGTTATCCCTTCCAACTTCGGTTGGAGCGACCTCGGTACTTGGTCTTCTGCCTATAGCAACCTCGAAAAAGATTACCTCGGCAATGCCGTACAGGGTAAAAACGTAATGGTAATCGATGCACGCAACTGCATGGTACGTGTTCCTAACGATAAGCTAGTCGTTTTACAAGGCCTCGACGACTTCATTCTCATCGATACAAACGATGTACTAATGGTGTGTAAAAGAGGAAATGAACAGCAAATCAAAGAATACGTGGCAGAGGTAAAACGCCATAAAGGAGAGAAGTATCTATAGTAGGATAAGCGCATTCGCGCACGCAATATGCTAACAAATAAGATATTAGATAAAAAATAAGGGCGGCCAAAAATAGCCGCCCTGCTTTCTTCTTAACACTTATTACTCTGCAACCATAGCTACAGATTTTGGATGGTTTATAATCATTGTATGATTATAAAAACTTACTTGACCGGTTACTACGTCGTACATCGCACCGATAATACCAATAGTACCTTTTTCAATTAAATCTTTTAAGATAGGACTCCTTTCCATGATCGTTTTTACTGAACGATCAACGTGGATATTTGCAACTGCGTCCACGAATGATTCGTTGGTAGAATTACGATTGTCTTGGTGTTCTTTTTCAGCTGCAACCGAAGGCGTAATCTCGCTTAATAAAGCAGTAAGGTTACCCATTTCGATGTGATCGCAAGCACCTTTAATGGCACCGCATTTTGTATGTCCGAGTACTACAATAAATTTAGATCCTGCAACTGAGCACGCATATTCCAAGCTGCCGAGCACATATTCAGAAATAACATTACCCGCTAAGCGAATACTGAAGATATCGCCTAAACCAAGGTCAAAAATCAATTCCGCAGAAGTACGAGAGTCCATACAGCTAACAATCGCCGCAATTGGCCACTGGCCATCTCTCGTTTCGTTCACCTGTTGTAAAAGGTTACGGTTGATACGCAAGTTGTTTACAAAACGCTTGTTACCATCTTGCAATACTTCCAATACTTGGTCTGGTGTTAAATTTCCTTGTGTTGTTTTATTATACGCTTGCATAAAATAATTTTAAAAAAGGTTAATTAATTGAGTGTCAATTCCTTGATTAACTCTTTGTGAGTACCGGTTTTAACATTGGTCACTGTATCATGCGACAAATTATGTTGGTCGATGAACATGTGATCTGTGTTTGTGATCTTATATACGTCTTTAAAGCCGGTTAAGATCACTTTGATTTGCTTTTGGGGGGCTTTTATTTGCGCAAACTCACGGATGATGTCTAACACGTCCTGGTCGATATAGCTGGTTTTGCTGGCATCGAGAATCACCGTTGTGTTATTTGGTAGGTGATCGAGTGTTAATAAGATGTTCGCTTTATTAAGGAAAGAAACTTCTTGTGCTAATTCCAATTTTAATTCACCAGTTTCTTCTTGTGACTTTGTGAAGAAATAAGGTGTTTTCAAGTTACCGCGTAAAATAGCGAGTACGCTTACTGCTAAACCTAGTGCCACGCCCAATAATAAGTTCGTGAATACAATAGCCACTACTGTTACCATAAATGGTACCCATTGGTATTTACCTTTTTGGAACATTTGTTTGAAGACAGAGATCTTACAAAGCTTGTACCCTGTTACTAACAAGATAGCTGCTAATGTTGCCAAAGGAATTTTATTTAAGAGTGACGGGATTAAAGCCGCACACACTAATAACAAAATACCGTGGGTAATCGTTGATGCCTTTGTTCTACCGCCGGCATTAATGTTGGCAGAAGAACGAACAATTACCGAAGTAATAGGCAAACCTCCAATCATACCACTTACCATATTACCGATACCTTGTGCTTTTAATTCCCTGTTAGGAGAAGTATAGCGTTTCAATGGATCGAGTTTATCAGTCGCTTCTACGTTCAACAAAGTTTCAATGGATGCAACGATCGCAATAGTAAAGGCAACGGTCCAAACTTCACCGCTAGCGAGAGATCCGAAATTCGGTAATGTAAACTGACCGAGGAACTCGTTAAAACTGCTTGCAATTGGCAAACTTACTAAGTGTTTGGATGAAACGGCTAAAGAAGAACCCATCGCAGCGAAAAGTTCGTTAATGCCGATGCCCGCTAATACCGCTACGAGCGCGGCTGGAACTACTTTTACCTTAGGAATTTTACCCCAGTAAAGAATAATCAAAATCGATATGATCGTGATCAAAGTAGCGCCTATATCAATATGGTTGAGCGTCGATAATAATGCCGTAAAAGAGTTTTCTCCATCTACTTGGAAGAATGCAAAGTCACCTTCAGAGTCAGCATCATAACCAAAAGCATGTGGTATTTGCTTTAAAATGATGATGATACCAATAGCGGTTAACATACCTGTGATAACGTTCGATGGAAAGTAATTTGCTACCGTACCCGCTTTCAAGAAGCCGAAAGCCAATTGTAAGGCACCGCCAATTACAACCGCCATCAAGAATATATCGAATGCACCTAGTTGTGTAATAGCTGATAATACAATGGCCGTTAAACCAGCAGCAGGGCCACTCACAGAAAGATTAGAACCAGAGAAAGCACCAATAACAATACCGCCAACAATACCGGCAATCATGCCCGAAAATAAAGGGGCGCCAGACGCAAGGGCAATACCCAAACATAATGGTACAGCAATAAGGAACACAACAAGGCCCGCAGATAGGTCGCCTTTAATATTCGAAAAAGGAGATGTTTTAATGCTCATTTTGAAAGACATTAAGTAATGACGACAGTCACCACTGCCATGTAGTACACAACATCATCAATAGCACTTACACGAACGCGAATGCACACGTATAAAGCCACTGTGGTTAGTACAGGCTAGCCGTAGTAATAGTCTTGTAATAAGTTAAAAAAGAAACAGTGATGCGCACGAGTAAGATGGTGTGCACATGGTTAAGCATTAAGCTGCAACTGTAAAGTTGGGAGGGGGCGTTTGGATTTCCTTAATAGGACTTGCGGGGAGCTGCTCAAAATATTGAAGAGCACGTGTTTCAATAATAAAGCCGGGATCGAGGAAGGAACTTTGCTCTGAATTGCAGAAGTGAACATCTTTCACCAGCTTCATAGGGCTTTTGGCCGAGCATCCTCCTTCAACGTGTTCCTCTACGATTTGATTATTGAAAATAAGCTTCCCCACCTCCTTAATTGGAAGGAGCTGAACGCAAATCAGCGAAAACAGGATTATGGAGATTAGCTTCTTCATTTACAATACGAACACTTTGTACACAAAAATACATTTCGAGGGTGATAAATCCCCCATGAAACAGTAAAAAAAATGTTAAATGGTAAAGTTTTTTGTTTCCGCGGTAAAGACTGCGATATGAAAGCGCATAATACCGGCCGGGACCACTATATATATAATTGAATAACAACGCTTAAACAAGCTTAAACAGCTGAAAAAACGTTTTAAGTACTTTTCTTAGTATATCAATATATGGCACAACACTTATAATAATCATTCATCCTAACTATCTATAACAGCACCAAAATGGCTTTATAATGTCTAGTCCTGCAAAAAGTTTACACCCACAAATGAAAAATGATGAAAAGAAGCAAATTATTTGGACTAAAAGGTCTTGGGGGTGGTCAATCGAGTTATGATGATTCATTTAGGCG
>NZ_QLLL01000010.1 GCF_003259335.1 Chitinophaga skermanii | reverse complement strand
ACTTTTTGTATCATCTAAAGCGTTGATACTCCGTTGAATGGGATGCAGTGAATAGGTTTAATTAATTTTATATGATAACCTGTTAAGAACAATAGGAAGGTGAAGAGAAAACAGTTGTAGAAACAGTTGATAAACCAGGATTTTTATAGGCTGCTCAAGTAAATGCAATTATAATGGAGGTACAAAGTCGCAAATTAATAGGAATTATTATGATGTTCGATTGGCCAATATGGCTTCAAGTATTGTGCAGAAAAACCTCCTAAAGCGTGTGGCCTTAACTACTTATGAGGATGTTAATGATAATAATGACAGTACATTCGATCAGAGCTACATATTACAGCTATGATCAAATAGGTAATGGGAAAGCTTAGATCATAACATAAAGGACTTAGGTCTACGCATATGTTGAAAATAGAGTAATTGATAGTCTTGATTTAGATGGAGGTGAATATTATCATTATACTTTAAAATTGAATGATGGTAAGAATACCTCACTATTATTAACAAATACACAACGCAATTTTGCATGGACTTTTGAAAAACTTATTTAGGAAATACCATTACTGTTTCTATAGCTCCATTTGGTAAGGCGCATATATTACATTTGGGGTTTTATAGATATGCTTTTTCTAGCTTTAAGGACATGAACTCCGCAGTTAGAAATTTGAATTTTAAGGTGCACAAATATTTAAACAGATCCTACTAATTATGATCCTGGTGTCGCAACAATTTTTGCTACTAATTCAAAACAATATGGACAAGGGATTGTACATATTGCAACAACTTATCAAAATGGAAAAGTAAGTAGAGAGACAGTCTTTTATGATATTCATAGTGACTTTATTTGGAACTCAGATACTAAAAAGTATGAAGGGATTAATAAAGTACAAACAAGAACTGAAACATTTAATTATGATAAAAATGGGAAAAGGAGTTTGGTCGTTCTCGGTACTGAAGCATAAAACATTATAAAAATACAAACATGACAGCACAAGAATTTGTTATTGAATTAAAGAAACTTGCTCCATCACATGATGAACTAATTGCAAAAGGACTGAGTAATGAGTATATCATGAGATTAGAAAAAAGTTTCGAATGTCCAGTTAAGAAAAATAATGAACAGCATTTTGAAAGTAGCTTGCTTGATTTAATCGATAGGTATGATTTGTCGCCTTGAAATAGCACAGATTACATTCAATAATCAAATCGAAACAAGAGATGGAGTATTTTTATTAGGTAATCTAGAGGAAGATTTATTAGTGATGAATAAGCAAACAGAAGAAGTATGTGTTTATGAATTTGATAATGAGGATCATTTACTTTGGCAATGTGCAGAATCAGGACAATCTTTTTTACATGCTATATTAATTGCATGGAAGTTTATTTTAGCAAGAGTAGACTCTGAATCATTATGGGAAGATGAAAGTATCCGAGCCTTAACCATAGATGAGTGTGTTAAGGCTGCTGGAGATACAGATATTTACAGGGATTTTTATGAAATGATAATAGGATAGTCATATACCCCACGGAATTATTATGATGTTCGATTGGCTAATACGGCTTCGAATATTATACAAGATAATTTATGGAAAAGAGTGGTTTTAAGTACTTATGAAGACGTAAATGATAATAATGACAACACATTCGACCATGCCACTTATTACAGTTATGACCAAATCGGCAATGTAAAAAGTTTATATCATAACATTAAGGACTTAGGTCTTAAAAAGTTGGAGTATAACTACGATTTGGCAAGTGGTAAAGTAAATGCAGTACGTTACCAAGATATTGCACCAGACCAGTTCTTATACCAGTATGAATACGATGCTGAGAATAGATTAACAGCCGCAAAAACTGATGTGTTAGTAACTGGGGTTGATCGTTGGACACCTGGAAGTATAAAGACAGATGCAACATATTCATATTTACTTCATGGCATCTTGAACAGAACAGAAATTGGAGAGAATAAGGTGCAAGGTATTGACTATGCATATACTTTACAGGGCTGGCTCAAAGGAATCAATAGTAATTATCTTGATAACGCTAAAGATTTAGGAGGAGATGGGTATACAGGAACTGGATTTACGACCAATAGAAAGGCAATTGCTCGTGATGTATTTGCTTACACATTGGATTATTTTACTAACGATTATAAACCGATTAATAATACAGTTAATGCGTTCCCATTAAAGTGGGGCAATGGGTCATCTAGCGAAATTGGAGTACAGTTATACAATGGTAATATTAGTCATACTACTATAGCTTTAAGTGCAATAGATAATGGGGCAACGACTGGATATAGTTATAGATATGATCAACTGAATAGATTATCAGCTATGCGTCAGCATAAAATTCTTACAGGTGCAACATCTTGGAATATTGATACAAAAAATCGGACTGATGCATTTGCTGAGGATGTTACTTATGATGCGAATGGTAATATATTAACCTATAATCGAAATGGTAATAAGGATGTTAATCCAGGTGAAGTGGCAATGGATAGGTTAACGTATGGTTATCAAAGAGATAATGGTAAGCTTGTTTCAAATAGGTTGAGATCCGTTACAGATGCCATTACTGAAATTGGGCTTTATACTGGTGATTACGATAATTCTAACGCTCCAGGTGCTTATAGTTATGATAATATAGGCAATCTCATAGTAGATGACCAAGGGAATAGCATTAAATGGAACGTCGCAGGAAAAATTAAGCATATTGATTTATATGGAGGTGGTACGATTGATTATTACTATGATGTTTCCGGTAATAGAGTTTATAAAATCTATGTCAACAAAGATGGTAAGGCTTTGAAAACTTGGTATACTAAAGACGCAACAGGTAAGACACTTGCAGTTTATGGGAACAAGTTGACAGATTTAAATAATATTTATTGGAATGAACAGCATTTATATGGCTCAGATCGATTAGGTTTGTGGACCCCATATTTACTATTATCTGGTTCTTCAACGGCATCAAGTTCAAGTATTTGGAGTACAATTGGAACTAAATCGTATGAATTGAGTAATCATCTAGGTAATGTACTGACCATTATCTCAGATAAGAAGAATGGAGTAGTTGATGATTATAGAGCGGAAGTGAAGAGCGCTCAAGATTACTATCCATTTGGTATGGAAATGCCAGGAAGAAGTGTTGCTAATGATTATCGATATGGATTCAATGCTAAAGAAATTGATATTGAAATTAAAGGTGATGGAAACCAATATAACTACGGATTTAGAATATATGACCCTCGAGTTGGAAGATTTTTATCTGTAGATCCTTTAAGTAAAAAGTATGTGTTTTTAACTTCATATCAGTTTAGCGGAACTAAACCAATAGTTGCTGTTGATGAAGATGGACAAGAGGATCACATTTATACAATTAGTTTTTTTGACAAGCAGGGCAAAGCTTCATTTAGAAGCGTAAGGAATGAAGGTAATGTAATAGGAGTGAATAAACAAGGGTATGAAGTATATGATCGTGAAGAGAAGTTTGTTGCTGAGTATAATTATACTTTTTCAGATGGCAAATCGTATAGTTTAAGAGCTTATTTTAAGTCTTATGATGATATGCTTAAGGTTAAAGAGAGTAATTTTTATACCGAAGCGGTTGGATTGTCAGTTTATAAAGGTATTGAAATATCAGATGATCTTTGGGGTAAGGTAACTTTGATTGCTGGAGCAAAAAGTTTATTGAAGAATTTAGTTGGGAATGTTTATGATGGGGCATTGTATTTAGCTAAACAAAGCGAAAAAGCAGCAATCAAAGAAGTTGAAGACGAGGCATCAAAAAAATTAACTAAGGAAACTAGTAAATCCTTGACTGAAAAGTCTGCCTCAATGACTAAGACTATCGTAGAGTCACATGAGGTAAGCAAGATTATGGGAAATGCAGAAGTTACTCTGAAGAAAAATGTTGAAAAAGCAATTGAAATTTTACGAAGTGGAAAGGCTGGTGGAAATCAACATACTCTTGGAGGAAATTTGACGGGCTATAAAGCAATAGATATTCAAGGTACAGGAAACGGTAGAGGTGGATTAAGGATAGTGTATAAAGAGACTGAAAATGAAATTATTTTGCATCAAATAGTTAATTATCACAGAGGTAAATAAATGATACAAATAGATACGAAAAATAGTTTAAAAAACTGGGCTGATACTCTAGAAATAGCTGGGCATAATATGGATATAGTTTTCATTGCAGAGAGTGTAGATAATTATATTTGGTTTATGACAAACTATTTCCAATTTTTAGTACGGGCTGGAGGTAATGAAGTAATTCATATTCCTGGTGATTTAATTAAAAATGCTGCTGATTTTGTTAGTGTAATTAATTATACTATTCCGATAGGATATGAATTCATTGTAGATTATCATGCAATTCAAGATTGTTTATTTGGTTTTGAAACGGAGCCAATGTCTCGTTATTTTTTCTGGAGTAATTCTTATAGAATGTTAGAGGAGAATGCAGAAGAATTTGCATCCTTATTTGAAATTCTAGTTACTACTGCTTATTGCAATAGAAATGGATTATCAACTGTAAAAGAAGATGGACATTTATATTCTGTTAATCAAAAAAATCTATTTTTTTTCTTAAATAAAAATATGAATGATCTTAAAAGTCTTGTTGATAAGGAATTTTTAATACCATCTATTAATGGTCAGCAATGTAAAAAGTTAGATTTTTTATTTGTTGAATTAATCTAATTTGAATGATTGAAAACTATTTCGTGATGGTACTTTACTTGTAATTATAGTATATATAAACAAAAAAGCCGCCTCTACACTGTAGAGGCGGCTTTTTAATTCCGTGGGCAGGATAGGATTCGAACCTATGAAGTCGAAAGACAGCGGATTTACAGTCCGCCCCATTTGGCCGCTCTGGAACCTGCCCGTTATGCCGGCAAACCAACATAAATACTGTAGAGCTAAAACCCAATAAAAAAGCCCGCTTTTAGCAGGCTTCTCTGGAGTCCTTGCGGACCGGACGGGACTCGAACCCGCGACCTCCGCCGTGACAGGGCGGCATTCTAACCAACTGAACTACCGATCCTTTCAAACTTTTTGTATCATCTAAAGCGTTGATACTCCGTTGAATGGGATGCAAATATAGCAACAATTATTTCATACATCCAAATAAATTTTTAAAAATCTTGAAATTTTCCCGAAATCGTAAGTTTTACATCCAATTACATAAACAATACAGGACCATTTTTTTGTACTTTCGCCCGCGATTATGAAAAGGATTTATTGGATTTTGCCAACGCTCGTGTTGATGATCTTTTCTATGTCACTTGTAGTTAGTTCATCAACACCCACCATTAACCAAAACGCTGATAGTTTAAGGGCCATCTATTCTCGCCCCTCCAACGAATGGCCAAAAGCCACCATCGACACTGGTGTAATATTCCACGAACTTGCCGCCATGCCGAAGGATTCTTCTTATCTCCGCTGGGATAGTGATCCTATTGTGCAACTAGGCAAAATTTTATTCTTTGACCCACGTTTGTCTGAATCTAACCAGGTGTCCTGTAGCAGCTGCCACGATCCAGATATCGCATGGACAGACGCCCGCAAAGTATCCCTAGGCCACGATCACCTGCAAGGAACACGTAATACCCCCACGATCTTAAACGTATTCATCCATAAAAAACTTTTCTGGGACGGCAGGGCCGATGGCTTAGAAAGTCAAGCTATCAATCCCATCGCTACACACCACGAAATGAACATGGAACCGCCAAAGTTGGCCGGTAAACTGGATAAAATCAAAGGTTACCCGCCATTATTCGCGAAAGCATTTGGCGACGATAATATTACGCTCGATCGAATTACAACAGCCATCGCTGAATTCGAAAGAACGATCAAAAGCAAGAAATCCCGTTTCGACCAATTCATGGAAGGAAAGCATAAAAGCCTCAGCGATCAAGAAATCCGCGGCTTGCACCTCTTCCGTACCAAAGCACGTTGCATCAACTGTCACAACGGCGCTTTCTTCACCGATGGCGAATTCCATAATATCGGGCTTACCTATTACGGCCGCCAATATGAAGACCTGGGCTTATACAAGGTTACGAATGAACCCGGCGATGTAGGCAAGTTCCGCACACCCTCTTTGCGCGATGTAATGCATACCAAACCATGGATGCACAACGGCCTTTTCAGCGAAATGATGGGGATTGTGAACATCTACAACAGCGGGATGGGTGCCGATTTACTAAAACGTAAACCCGGGCAGGAAAATGATCCATTATTCCCAACAACGGACCGTTTAGTAAAAAGACTTAACTTAACAGAAGGAGAAAAAGAAGATTTAGTAGCTTTTATCGAAGCCCTTTCCGGCTCAACACCGTATAAAATGCCACGACCCAAAGAATTGCCACAATAACAATCATCATCAAAATAAAAAACACACGATATGTACAAAATCCTTGCCCTCTGCTGCTGCTTATTAGTAGGTACCCTCGTAAATGCACAACCACCAAAAGGTGATGCTAAAGTAGGTGACGTATACGGCGCTAAAATCAAAACTGATGGCGCTATTGCTATCAACGAATTGCCGGCAAAATTAACCAGCGACGATGCTAAAATGCCCGTTAAAATCAAAGCAACCGTAGTAGGTGTTTGCCCTAAAAAAGGCTGCTGGGTGAACTTGCAAATCAACGATTCTACCACTGCTTTCGTGAAAATGAAAGATTATGCTTTCTTCGTGCCAACTGCCTTAAAAGGTAAAACTGTTGTAGTAGATGGTTTAGCTTATACAGAAGTAACTACTGTGAAAGAATTGAAACACTACGCAGAAGATGCTAAAAAGCCACAAGCTGAAATCGATGCTATTACCCAAGATAAAAAGCAAATTAGGATTACTGCCAACGGTATCACCGTTGTAGAATAATCCCCCAATTTCTATCATAAAAAAGGATGGCGATCAATACAAATGATCGCCATCCTTTTTTATGCCCTTTTTAGCCCATTCTAGGGCATAAAAAAAGCACCCGCAGGAATGCGAGTGCTTTGTATGTTGAAGTTCTTTATGCTTTATTTACGCCTCAGATTTCTCTGATTTGCTTTTTGAAGGATTCTTCAAGGTGAAAACCAATTTCTGGTTCTCTTTGTCAAGATCCGCAATCAAAATATCACCGTTGTGAATATTCATGTTGAGAATCTCTTCTGCTAAAGGATCTTCCAAGTATTTCTGGATCGCACGGTGTAAAGGACGGGCACCAAATTGTGAGTCATATCCTTTTTCTGCGAGGAATCCTTTGGCTTCGTCTGTTAACTCTAAGCTGAAGCCCAAGTTTTGCAAACGTTTCAACACGCCTTTCATGGTAATGTCGATGATCGTGTAGATGTGTTCTTTGTTCAAAGAGTTGAAGATGATCACATCATCAATCCTGTTTAAGAACTCTGGAGAGAAAGTACGTTTCAATGCTTTTTCAATCACTGCTTTCGTATTTTCTTCTTCGCTAGCGTTTCTAGTAGTTGTACTGAAACCTACGCCCGATCCAAAGTCTTTCAACTGGCGCACACCAATGTTAGAGGTCATGATAATCAAAGTATTCTTGAAGTCTACTTTTCTACCCAAACCGTCTGTCAATATACCATCGTCTAACACTTGTAACAAGATGTTGTAGATGTCTGGATGCGCTTTTTCGATCTCATCGAGGAGGATTACAGAGTAAGGTTTACGTCTAACTTTTTCAGTTAATTGACCACCTTCTTCGTAACCAACATAGCCTGGAGGCGCACCAATCAAACGGCTTACAGAGAATTTCTCCATGTATTCACTCATATCAATCCTGATGAGTGCATCTTCAGAATCGAACATGTAGCGAGCGAGTGATTTAGCAAGCTCAGTTTTACCAACACCGGTAGGACCTAAGAAGATGAAAGTACCAATTGGCTTTTTAGGATCTTTCAAACCTACACGGTTACGTTGGATCGCCTTGGTTACTTTGCTGATCGCTTCTTCTTGACCAACTACAGCGCCTCTTAAATCTTCGCTCATGCGGCGGAGCTTTTCTGTTTCGGCTTGTACCATGCGTTTAACAGGAATGCCGGTCATCATGCTCACCACTTCCGCGATCGCTTCTTCGTCGATTGGGTAGCGTTTGTGTTTCACTTCTTCTTCCCAAACGGCTTTCGCTTTTTCAAGATCTTCGCCGAGTTTCTTTTCAGTATCACGTAAAGCGGCTGCTTCTTCGAAGCGTTGGCTTTTTACTACTTTATTTTTCTCTTGCTTGATATCTTCGATTTGTTTTTCCAAGTCGAGGATATTTTGCGGTACGTTGATGTTTTTTAAGTGAACGCGCGCACCTACCTCATCCAATACGTCGATCGCTTTATCCGGCAACAAACGGTCGGTCATATAACGATCACTCAATTTCACACAAGCCTCGATCGCGTCATCAGAATAACTCACGTTGTGGTATTCTTCGTAGCGAGGTTTGATGTTATTGAGGATTTGAATGGTTTCTTCTACTGAAGGCGGTTCTACCATCACTTTTTGGAAACGACGGTCTAATGCACCATCTTTCTCGATATACATTCTATACTCGTCGAGTGTAGATGCACCGATGCATTGGAGTTCGCCTCTTGCCAAAGCTGGTTTGAAGATGTTGGAAGCATCGAGTGAGCCGGAAGCTCCACCTGCGCCTACAATCGTGTGTATCTCATCGATAAACAGGATCACGTCGCGGTTCTTTTCCAATTCATTCATGATGGCTTTCATTCTTTCTTCGAACTGGCCACGGTATTTAGTACCTGCAACAAGTGCCGCCAAGTCAAGGCTTACCACGCGCTTGTCGAACAATACGCGGGAAACTTTTCTTTGAACGATCCTGAGAGCTAAACCTTCTACGATGGCAGTTTTACCAACGCCCGGTTCACCTATCAGGATAGGGTTGTTCTTTTTACGGCGCGACAAGATCTGCGAAACGCGTTCGATTTCTTGTTCACGGCCAACTATTGGATCTAAGCTGCCACTTTCGGCTAACTTAGTAATATCTCGTCCGAAATTGTCGAGTACTGGGGTTTTTGATTTGGCATTTGCTTGTTTTGATTTCGAAGCATAGCTCTTTCTTTCATCTTCAAATTCCTCTTCTCCCGGGTCATCGAATTCGGATTTAGGATCGGTGGGTTTCACGTATCCTAACTCGTTTTTAAAAGTATCGTAGTCCACGTCGAATTGTTGTAAGATTTGAGTACAAACGTTTTCTTTATTCTTTAGGATCGACAGCATGAGGTGCTCTGTTTCCACGGTAGGGCTTTTCAAAGCCTTCGCTTCCAGGACGGTAACGCGAATAACTTTTTCGGCTTGCCTTGTGAGTGGAAGGCTATTCATGTTGCCGATGTTCTTGCCTGTCTTGTCTTTTATCGCCAGTTCAACCTCTTTGCGTAGCTCATACAAATCTACATTTAATGCCTGTAGAATTTTTACAGCCGTGCCTTCACCTTCCCTAATAATACCCAATAGCAAGTGTTCTGTCCCAATGAAATCATTACCCAAGCGCAAAGCCTCCTCCCGACTGAAGGTGATGATTTCTTTTACTTGTGCTGAAAAATTCTGGTCCATTGGATTAAGTTTTCATTTATAAAAACCCTTGTGGGGGCTGTCTTATACAATATTAGCAAATAATTTTTGATTTACTTTTATACTTGCAATTTTATACTTAAGATTTACTTTTGCATCTAGGGAGCCTCTCTAGTTAATATACTTACGGAAATGTAGGATGTTTAGTATGATGTTCCGGGGAGTATTTTATTGAAAGTAATTTCCCAACAGTTGAATCCTTTTTTTATTGTTTTAAATATAACATCCAACGGCATGAAGTTCAAATTTGATACCAAAGAGAAATTAGTGGTTTTTAGGCTGGAAGAGGCACATTTTGGTGCTAATTTGGCAGCGGACTTTACCAATACCTTGTTCGAATTACCCGAACTAGAAGGCCGAAGCCTAGTGCTAGACATGGTTGACGTGACTGAAATCACTGAAGAAGGAGCACAGGCCATTTTAGCAGTATACAGAAATATGTATGACAATAGTTTATCATGTGCGATCACAAATCTTAACAGTGCTTTAACAGCCCTGCTTACTTCCGTAGCAGGCGAAGATCTGTACCTCAATATCGTGCCTACCATCTCCGAAGCCATGGACATCGTAATGATGGAAGAGATCGAGCGTGAATTGAATGGCGAGATCGAATAAAAGCCCTGTTAGCCCCATATTTTTTCATTAATTAAGCCCCAACGGGCAGATTTTCCTTTTAGAACCATGTTTGCTGTTACCATACTCGGAAATAATTCAGCCATTCCTACCTTGGATCGGCGCCCAACAGCACAAGTGGTGACTGTTAACGATACCTCTATCTTAATTGATTGTGGAGAAGGTACGCAAATGCAGATGTTGAAATACAATATTCGTCGCAGCAAAATCAAGTACATCTTCATCAGCCATTTACACGGCGATCATTACTTTGGCTTAATTGGCTTACTGAACAGTTTAAGCCTCATGGGTAGAACGGCCCCATTATTCCTTTTTGCACCACCCGAATTGGAACAAATCATCAATATTCAACTACAAGTAGCCGCCACCATACTGAATTATGAATTGCACTTTATTCCCTTAGTTGAAGGCGAGGAAGGCGTGATCTTACAGGATAAAGACTTGGAAGTGAGCTACTTCGCTGTGCAACATCGCATTCCATGCTACGGTATATCCATTGGTTTGCAGAAGAAAAAACGGAAGCTATTGCCCGACCAAGCAAAAGCCTACGAAATCCCGGCCGCCTATTATGGTGCCCTGCAAGATGGAGAAGATTATGTGAAGAAAGATGGTACCGTTGTAAAAAACGACTGGGTTACGCTACCCCCCGCTAAAGGCAAACGCTATGTATATTGTGCCGATACGATTTACGACGAATCCCTCGTACGCCACCTATACGAAGCCGATATGATGTACCACGAAACCACGTATCTTCATGCCTTAGCACAAAGAGCCGCAGATCGATTCCATTCCACCAGTGTTCAAGCGGCCACGTTGGCTAAAAATGCTAAAGTGGGAAAACTATTAATTGGTCATTTTAGCTCTAAATACACTGATTTACAACCTTTCTTAGATGAAACTTGGCCGGTATTCGAAAATACAGCGTTAGCAACCGAAGGCACAACTTTTATCATTTAAATATATTATGCTAGGCAGTTATACAATAACTGCCTATTTTTTTGCTCTAAGAACGAACGAATGAAAGGATGATTGGCCACCTGTTATGCTACTGATGTTTCCTTACAGTGAAGAATGTTTTTGTAAAAGGTTGATGATGATACCTTTATAAGATGGCTGAATGTGGTTTATAATATCTCCTAATGTTCTTCTAATGTTCTCCCAATGTTATCCCAATGTTCTTCCAATGGTTTCCATATATGTGACATATATTCCCCTTGTTATTCCTAGGTGCTTTAAAAGCTGCCAGGTTGTTAGTCCATATTGCCGAAGTGTAGTATATACACCTTTTAGGTAGCGCTGGTGATGTTAAAAGAAAAAGGTCGTTCCTACTGATAGCAACGACCTTTTTCTTTTTATAAATGGAATAACTTATTTCTTCAATAAAGTCTCCACTTTTTCACTAAGTAATTGAATCAACTTCTGTTGTTGTTCAATCTGTTGTTGTTGTGTTTTTAATAGCTTTTCTTGTTCAATAGCATGTAAAGTAAGTTCTTCTACTGTTTGCAGCAATTTGCTGTTTATATCACCTAATTCAATGCCTTTGTCGGCCACTTCTTTAGCAGGAGGAATATTAGGGAGATGTTTATGTTGTTTAATGAAAGCTTCTACGCTAGCAAGTGAAGGCAGTTTGTAGTTATCATCAAACACGAAATCGGCCCATGGATACGCCTTTACAGTAATTTTGTTGGCGATTACATTCCCATTTACAGCTAGCTTATAACCTTTGGTATCGGTTGTATTAATACCTACGTTGTTATTAGTTCTGTCTAAATAAATGATACTATTGCTACTTATTAATTTACCGGTTGCATCGGTACCTAGCATGGAACTATTTGCCAAGTTAGTAAAATAATAACCATCGCTGAGGTTGAACGTGAAGGCAGTGGTGTTATTGTTACCACCTACGATTTGAGTAGGTATGTATACGGAAGAGGTTCTGTTATAACCGCGTACAACAGCGTTTCCTGCATTGGTAGTTACTTCAGCACCTGGCCCGGCTAAAGCACCATTCGTAGCACCTGCAGGGTCAACTTCTCCTAAGAACCTACCGGCAAGTTTGGTTTCTAATTGACCTGCACTACTTAATCGTGCAACAACACTATCGCCACCATAAAACTTAAAGCCTTGTTGGTGAAAATAACGAGAGGTACTAAACCATACGTGGTTCGTTTCTGTACCAATTGCGAAATCACTAGCATTCGTTGTGACTTGAGGATATAAAACAATTTTGGTCCCCTCGCTTCTCGTATTGAATCTTGGTGGACCAGCAGGAATAGATTGTTGCCAGAAAAGATATGCATTGGTGGTATTATTCCCACCTTGTAAATTCACTGCACCTGACACTGAATTCAATGTTACACCGCCATTATAAGAGGTTACATAAATATCCTTGTTATTCGTAGGGAAACCAACATAACCCGATTTATTCCCATTATTCACAATACCAGAGCTATCGGCGAAATATAATATGGATTGAGCATTTATATCCTTTGTTGTTCCCCTTACGCGTGATTCATTGGCCAAATAGGTTGGATAAAAAGTTTCTAGTGATCCATTATTACGATTAATTTCTATTGCAGGACCAAGGTAAGATCCATTATTAGCATATCGCCAAATGGTAAAGTTATTACCAATATTAGCTGTACCAGTTTCGGTTCCACTATTACCAATACCCCAGCGAATTACATCCGTTGCTCCATCATAAATCACAAAGCGGGCACCACCGGGTGCACCCTTTGCAATAAATGAGCCTGAAACTTTACCATTACCTTGTATGTTAAACGAAGCGGTTTGTATAGCGCCAAATTGGTTTTTAATGTAGTAAGGCGAACCAGAATCTTCAGCTGCACGAAGATCTGCGATGGCTAAGTTCCTGATATCTTGTAAATTAACAGGTGGAACATTTTTGTACTTATATCCTGTAGAGTCTGCATCTTTAGCCATGGCTTGGCTAGCGCCTAATAAAAAAGTTAGGACAATTAAATATGAAGATTTCATAGTGCAGGGAGGTTATTGTTTAACTTCTAATAATTTTTCTAATTTTTCCATCATCAATTTCATTGCTTGTTGTTGCTCGTTGATGAGTTTTGCTTGTTTTGATAGCTGTTCTTGGTAGTTTGATAATGCGTCTTTTTGCGCTGTAATTTGCTTTTCTTGTGCAATCGCATGTAAGGTTAATTCTTCAATGGTTTGCAATAGTTTACTGTTCATTTCACCTACTTCGATCCCATTTTCGGCCACTTCTTTTGCAGAAGGTATGTTAGGTAGATGTTTGTGTTGTTTGATGAAAGCTTCTACGCTAGCAAGTGAAGGCAGTTTGTAATTATCATCAAACACGAAATCGGCCCATGGATATGCCTTTACAGTAATTTTGTTGGCGATTACATTCCCATTTACAGCTAGTTTATAACCTTTTGTATCGGTTGTATTAATACCTACGTTGTTATTAGCTCTGTCTAAATAGATAATATTATTGCTGCTCACTAATTTACCGGTTGCATCGGTACCTAGCATCGAGCTGTTGGTGAGGTTCGTGAAATAATAGCCGTCACTAATTTTGAATGAGAAGGCAGTGGCATTATTATCACCACCTACAACTTGCGTGGGTAAGTAAACAGATGTAGTTCTATTATAGCCACGCACAATGGCATTACCTTGGTTAAAAGCAACTTCAGCGCCAGGGCCATTTATAGCTCCGTTTGCAGCTCCATTGGGATCTACCTCTCCAAGAAACCTACCGGCAAGTTTAGTCTCAAATTGACCGGCAGCGCTTAAACGTGCTGCAACAACTTCACCGCCATAAAATTTAAAACCGTGAGAGCCGATGTTTTGCGACGTACTAAACCAAATATGACTGTTTTCTAAACCCAAGGCAAAGTCTGACGAAATCGCACTTTGTTGAGTGTAGAGTAATAGCTTTGTTCCTAAACTTCGATTATTTAATCCTATCCTTGGTGGTGCAACCAAAGTAGCGTTATTTTGGTAGGTGATCATGTTAGGCTTATTGCTTTCACTAACTGATAAGTTAACGTTACCAGTAGATGGCGCCAGGATAATATCGCCTTGGTTAGCACCCACGTAGAAATTAGAACTAGCATTTGGCATCCCAATATAGCCTGATTTATAAGAGGCTCCCCAACTCATATTTTTATCAACAAAGTTCAATACTGCTGTATTGTCTGGATCTGGCCCTCCTTTAATTCGAGAGTAGGATGGCATAATAAATGTCGAGAACATCTCTGTTACACCAGTACCACGTTGTACAGTCATTACTTGTGTTGCAACTGTACCTGCATTGTTCCATCGCCAAATTCTAAAAGCTGCCCCTTCACCTTCAACCCCTGTTTCATCACCAACGGTGCCAATCGACCATCTACTTTGCCTAGCAGCGTTACGGATTAAAAAGTTAGCCGCACCTCCCGCTGTGGAAGGATTGTTAGAAATAAAAGTAGCATTGGTTTCCCCATTACCTACTATCCAGAATTTTCCACCAGTTTGTGCTGCCGCATTCTGACTATTAATATAAGGATCATCAAAAGCTTCCCCGTATTTAAACGCGTAATATCCTGCAAAGAGATTTTTGTACGAGCTTTAAAATTGGGATATACCGGGTTTGAAGGGTCGTTATGAGGGTTGTTGTTCGCATGCGCGAAAGTAGGGCCTACCAGGAGGCAAACACTTAGCGTAAATAGTTTCATATGGTTAAATAGCTTATTTTTTTTCTTGTGTTAATTTTTCCAATTTCTCCATCATCAATTGCATGGCTTTTTGTTGCTCATCTATGAGCTTTTGCTGCTGTACTAGCTGGCTTTGTTGAGAATTGATTTGCTTTTCTTGTGCTATTACATGCAATGTAATTTCTTCAATGGTTTGTAATAATTTACTATTCATTTCACCTACTTCGATCCCTTTTTCGGCTACTTCTTTTGCTGATGGAATATTAGGAAGATGTTTATGTTGTTTGATGAATGATTCTATACTAGCAAGTGTAGGCAGTTTGTAATTATCATCAAACACGAAATCGGCCCAAGGGAAGGCTTTTACTGTAATTTTGTTGGCGATTACATTCCCATTTACAGCGAGCTTATATCCTTTTGTATCTAGCGTTCCAATACCCACGTTGCCATCTTTACGGGTAACTATAAATGGCGCATCCATAAACACACCAGTATTATCATAGCGACGTAATACGAAATCCTGTCCTGCATTATTCACGTCTAAATTATTCAACATACCCAAACCCCAACGAAGCGGGGTAGCAGAAGTATTTTCTTGCATTTGAATAATAGGCACTGCAACAGGACCCTTTACAATCGTATATCCATCTACCGTCGAATTTCCTTTAATATTGAAGCTTGCATTCTGTGGAGTAGCTGATTGGTTGGCTATACCCTCTAAACTGAAATTGTTACTCAGTTTCTTCCAAGGACCGAAGTTGCCATTTCTTCTTACACGGTAATATAAATTGGCCGTATCTGAAACAACATTCGTGATTTGGAAGCCGAAGTTCTGATCATATTTAGCCGAAATAGCCGCTGCAGCTGTACCAGCTATAGGAGCATCGGCAATATTGCTACTGCCCCCATTGGTAACCGAGGAAAAACTACCTTGGCGAATGGCGGTAGCTTTATAAACAGAATCAAAGGTGGGTGCTAATAATGTGGTACGGGCATAAGCATCTCCTTGCAATCCATCTAATAAATCAGCATCTAATGTCGAACCTGCACCATCATTACCAGCATGCCAGATTACATCATTATTCACCCCTACTGTAGGATTGTAAGTAAAGTTTAATACACCCGTAGAACGTTTAACTCTGAATATGGCTGATAAATAATTACCATTATCAGCATAGCGCCATAAAGTAAAGTCTGAACCAGTATTACTATTATCCGTTAATTCATCTACAATCAGCCCAAGGCCCCAACGTTCTTTTGTTTTTGTTTGAAAGCGTAGATGGATATTGCCCGCACTTGCAGTACCACGGTTTGAAATGAAACCACCATCGGCACGACCAATACCCCCAATGGCAAAATTACCGGTCTGCAGTTGTGTATTTTGATTAGCAATGTACGGTGTATCCGCAAAAGATCTACCTGCATTCAATTGCTGAATATCACGAATGGTAAACTTTGTGTGAGCCGCATATTTTTTACCGGGAGAAACTGGGTCAACTTTGTGCAACACATGGGCAAAGGAACTGGTGGCTATTAAAAGCCCCAAAGCGGCTATAGAAAGCCGGGAAATATTTACTGGCATAGGTTAAGTGGTAAATAGATTATATAATAAAATTACGTACCCAAATGTACAGAATATTGCATTAACTACATGAATCACAATGTAAATTGTTTATTAAACCGCCTTGATGGCCATGATTCTTTTTTCGAACTCCTCGTTGGGAACGATAGATTTATTTTTGATTTTCGTTTTGTAAGTATTGATGGTATTTACGGAATATTGTAAGATCTGGGCTATCTTTTCAGTATCGTGTATGCCCATGCGTATAAGGGCAAAAATGCGCAAATCTGTATTCATTAATTCACCTTCTGCTAGTCGTACTTGGTCTTCTTCTTTAAAAAGGGAGTTGAATACCGGTACAAAGTTCGGGAAGAGCTTCAAAAATGCATGGTCGAAGCTATTTAATAAGGCTTCTTTCTCACTTTTTAGGTTGATGGTATTGAATACCATTTTTACTTCGTCGAGGCGGCGCTCTTGGATTTTCTTTTCTACATTCTTCTTAATCTTCTCGATTTTATCATAGAAGGCAGCGTTGATGTTGAAGAAGAAGCCAATGTATTCCTCCTTAATCTTATTCGCATCGGATAGTTTATCATTTGTTTCAGCTAATTGCTTATTAATCGCCTGCTCTTTCTCATGCGCTTTACTGATCACTTCTTGGGCGAGTTTTAGCTTCTTCACTTGCTTCGAAACTAAAATGACTAATCCTACCACAACTAGCAATAAAACCGTTACCACGGCGGCATAGCTAATTAGGATTTTCTGCTGGCTCTCCACCATGCTTATTTTCTCGGCCTCAATCAAAGGCAATATCTCGCTCACCTGTACTTTCCGCTGGCGGGCGCCGTAAAAAGCCGCATCCGAGATAGCTTGTTCTATACACAACGACGCATTCTTCACATCCCCCTTCTTATATAATAAACTAGCCAAAATAAAGGCCGCGGAAGTTTCCTTGGTCGACGATTTAATATCGGCAATCGTCGCTTTAATAAGTAATTCAATAGCCCTATCGTTCTGCCCTTTCTGAATGTAAAAATCGCTTAGTGTAGAAGCTGTAACCGCCACTTGGTGTAAAGTAAGTGTAGGGCGGTTGAGTAATGCTGTGAAATACTGCACCGCTTTATCCTTATTGCCCGATTTTAATTCGCGTAAGCCTTTGTAGTAGGCATATTCATAAGAATTGGGCTGCCAAAGTGCCAAGGCTGAATCAATATATTGTGCGGCTAGCTTATTGTAGTTAGGGGTATGATGTTTATCGTTGTCGTAATCGCCTAAATCATAATAATATCTTCCTAAAAAGGCATAATAAAGCACCTTCAAACTATCGGGTAAAGTAGCCGCTTGTATGTGCGACAATGATTCCCCGGTTTCCTTGTACATGCCAGATGATAAAAACGTAAATGATAGTTTCAGCTTGGTGTATGTTATAAGATTGGCATCACCTAATTGCTCGGCAGTTTCTAACATGCGCAATGCATAACTGTATGCAGAATCGTATTTATAAATCTTGTATGCTTCGTAAAGTGCTGCGTAATTAGCATACGTTTCTTGCACATGCGTAGCATTTGCAATTAATTCGTACTTAATACTATCGATACTGTTCTGTTTGATACTGTCGTAGGAAGGTTGCTTGTTTATTACACTTTTCAATTCTTTCAACGACGATTCGATAGATTGTTGCGAGTAACCTACTTTGAAAATCAGAATATAGAGAAAAAATAAAACGATGCGTTTCATTACACCAGGTTGATAAATGCTTGTTGTACGTGGTATGGATATAAAATTAAAGATAGGAGAAATTATATGTTTTCGTGCGCTTACGGAAGAAAAAAGAACCCCGGCTTGAAAACAAAGCCGGGGAATTGCTAAAGTGATAGAAATGAAAAGTATACTTGTTGATTTATTATTTATACTTCGGTAATTGCTTCGCCTCGGCAGCTGTAGCCGGTACAAAGCTGATGGCTGCACCACCACTATTGGCCAATTTAAGCGTTATGGCAGTTGTGCGATCTACAATGTATTTTTTGATACTGTATTTGGCAGGATCGGGTTGGTTCAGTACGTCGGCATACAAAGTAGCTACATACTTCACGCCCGGGGGTAGGAAGTCTAATCCTGTTTTTAGATCACGTGCCTGCTCATCTGTAATAGCGCCTAAATACCAGTTCTCGGTTCCTTTCCCTTTGCGTACTATACTAACATAATCGCCGGGTTCTGCGGCCAATACTTTGGTATCATCCCAATCAACGGGTACATCTTTAATGAATTGGAAGGCGTCTAAATGTGCTTCGTAATTTTCGGGTAAATCGCTCACCATTTGGATAGGGCTATACATGGTTACGTACAAGGCCATTTGCTTTACAAGGGTTGTTCGTACACGTTTAGCCGTATCTGCGGCATTGTAGTGCGATAGCTTGAATATGCCCGGCGTATAATCCATAGGTCCCCCCATTAAGCGGGTAAAGGGTAAAATGGTTTCATGTTCAGGTGCATTACCAATGCTAAAGGCATTATATTCATTACCGCGGCTGGCTTCGCCTGTCATCCAGTTGGGGTATGTTCTGTGCAAGCCTGTAGGGCGTACTTGTTCGTGGGCATCTACCATTACTTGGTATTCGGCAGCTTTTTCGGCTACCCGGGTGTAATGGTTTACCATCCATTGGCCATCGTGGTGCTCGCCGCGTGGGATGATTTTGCCTACATAACCTGTTTTAACAGCATTGTACCCGTTTTCACGCATAAAGCGGTACGCAGTATCGAGTTGACGTTCATAGTTAGTAGCAGAACCCGATGTTTCATTATGCATCACTAGCTGCACACCTTTGCTTTTAGCATAGGCATTGAGCGCTTTTACATCGAAATCGGGGTAAGGTGTTACGAAGTCGAACACATCTTCTTTCCAATTTCCAAACCAGTCTTCCCAACCGGTATTCCAACCTTCGATTAATACACCTTCAATGCCATGTTGCGCAGCGAAGTCGATATAGCGTTTTACATTTTCGTTATTACCGCCGTGCTGGCCGCTGGGGATTAATTTTCCTTGTGCGTCTTTTGCTTTGGCAGAAGCAGCATAACTCCAACTGCTTTTACCGGTTTGGAGTTCCCACCATACACCTACAAACTTCATAGGCTTAATCCAGCTGGTATTGCTGAGCTTGCTGGGTTCATTTAAGTTGAGGATGAGTTTGCTGGAAAGTATATCGGTGGCCTTATTGCTTACGATGATCGTACGCCAAGGTGTAACAGCAGGAGCATGTAAAAAAGCGGCTGTACCTACAGCACTCGGAACGAGGTTCGCTGTTAAGTCATAAGTAGCATTATTTACATGAAGCTGCATGGCCGGGTAATTGAGAAGGGCCGCTTCGTGGATATTGATGTACAACCCATCACTCGTTTTTAACATGAGGGGCGTTTGCACGGCATGTTTGTCGGGTGCTACACGCACGGCAATGTCGGTCGATTTCTCAACGAGTTGCGCATTGTCTATTTCGCTGAGTAGCGAAGTAGTATACGGGTATTCGTTGGTGTCGTAATCGCCGGGAATCCAGAAGGCTTTGTGGTTGCCTGTTAGTTGGAAGCCTGTTTTTTCTTGTTGCACCGTGAAATAGTCGAGGTTGGGTTGCTCCGGGAATTCGTAGCGGAAGCCCACACCATCTTCATACACTTTAAACACAATATGCAACAAGCGCTTGTTACCATGGGCTTGTTGTAATTGCAGTTCTAAAGTTGTGTAATCATTTTGAATGGATTTCACTTCACCCCAAACCGGCGTCCAGTTTTCGTGAACGGAATTCGTTGCTTGTTTCAACAGCGTAAAGTCGTCATAAAAGTTCTCTGCATTATTTAGCACAAACCCCATGGAAGAAGGCTGTACAATGGTTTTCCCATCGTACGATACGGCGTAGCGGGGTGCGCCTTTTTCATCGAGTTGAAAATCGAGCTGCACCTTTCCTTTACGTACTGTTAGCGGTTCTTGTTGCGCAAATACGCAGCCGCTGCAAGCCAGTAAAAGTAATGTGCCGAGTGTTTTGCTTAGTCTCATATCTATTTAATTATTCGCAGCGTTGTAAGTTGGCATCCTAAATAGGCAAAGCCGGCTCCTGTTGAAGCCGGCTGCCGGTATTGTTTAGTAACCAGGATTGTTATGTCCTTTTACATTAATGTTCGAGTTAATTTCATTACTCGGTATAGGCCAACTATAAGAACGGGTATTATCCCAGCTAAAACCATTGGTGGCATTCAGGGCGCTACCGTAGAAATTAGCTTCAGATTGACCAATGCCCCAACGGCAAACGTCAAACCACCATCCAAATTCATTAAATAATTCCGCGAAGCGCTCGTAATACAAGGGGTTATTACCCAATACTGGATCATCAATCGCTACAGTTTTACCGGTAAGCGATTTGTAATCCACAGCGGAAGCGGCATTTATTGGTAAGCCATAAGCACGGCGTTTTACTTTATTTAAGTATTCCAGTGCATTGGCTGTTTCGTTTGAATTGGCGCAAGCTTCAGCATAGAGTAAATAAACATCTGCTAAGCGCAGGAAGTAATAATTACAAGCATCTGCTTGGGCAACATTGTAAATGCTGGTAAAGATGGGCGCGTATTTTCTAAAGCTCCAGCCATAATAATTATCGCGGATAGTAGGGGCAATTTGACTACTACGGCTAATAGGGCGCCATGTACTACCATCATTCTTTGCAGAATCTATCCAGGGTTGCATAGCGGCCACGAATAAACGCGGATCGCAGGTTTTGTTAGCACGTACGGCTAAAGAAGAATCGCGGTATAGCGGGTCCATGATCAACTTTGGGTTGGTCGGACTTTCGGGTTTAGCTGAAGTATAAGCAGGGTTACTAACTAGTTTATAAGTAGATAATGGGAAACCAAAGCGTTTGATGTTTTTATCATGCACGAATTCATTACCATATCCTAAGGCAATCGCTGTAGCTTCAGTTCCATTATCACCTAAAACGAATGGTGACCATACTAAGCCGTTACTGGTAGTAATGTTCATTCCAAATACACCGTAAGCACCGCGCGAATCTTGTTCAACATTAATCTCAAATAAAGATTCTTCATTGAATTCGTTTGCAGCAATACCAATAAATGCATCACGGTATTTATCATACGGCATCAACGATTTCCCAGAATGATCGATTACATCTTTTAAAGCTGTTTTAGCGGCCGTCCAGTTTTGCGTGAAAACGTAAGCTTTACCCAATAAGCCTTTAGCCGACCATTCGGTAATGCGACCATAATCATTTCCACTCCAAGTTTTACCTTTCAATAAGGTGGCAGAAGTTTGTAAATCGGAAATAATTAAATCCCACACCTCTTTTACCGAAGCACGTGGTTGAATAGTGCTATCTAGGCTGGTAGCAATATTTCGATAAATAGGAACGCCCATTTTGTCGCCATTGGTGGTGCCTGCCATGTATTTCTCACCATAAAGGCACTCCAAATTAAAGTAATAGAATGCGCGTAAGAATAATGCTTCACCACGCATATTATTCAAGAGCGTGATTTCGTTTGGTTTTGCGTAATTCTTTTCGAAGAAATCGGCCGCAGATAAAAATGCGTTACAATTTTTAACGCCGGTATAAAAGCCCGACCAAGTATTGTTAGCGTATTCATTATACACACTAATATTGGCTTTGGTCATTTCATTCCAACCTGGATGGCCATCATACGTAGAGTTGGCAGTATGTGTAGCATTTGCGAGCGACTTAGCTGATAATTCAAACCCAAACAAGCGATCGGAACGAATGGCTGCATAGCAGCTAGCGAGAATACTATTTGCATCGTCGATCGTGGCAGGATAGTTCCCTGTAGTATATTGATCTGTTCTACTCACATTCAACGGGTCTTTTACACAACCTGTGAGTAGTGCGAGGGCGATAATGACTAAATTTATTTTCTTTAACATCGTGGTAATTTTTTTGGATGAGGCACTAGAATGAAAGGTCGACACCGATAGAGAAGATGCGCGTTTGTGGGTATTGCGAAACGGCATCTAAACCGCGCGTAGTAACGGCTCCGAAGCTGCGGGCCGAGAAAGCGCCGCCTACTTCTGGGTCTAAGCCAGTGTAACGCGTAATGGTGAAGAGGTTGTTAGCCATTAAGAATACTCTAGCGCTGCTGATTTTCGCACGTTCTAGTAATTTGTGGTTGAAGTTGTAACCGATTTGAAGGTTTTTCAACTTCAAGTAATTACCATTTTCTACGAAGTAGCTATTAACAGTTGTGTAGTTCTTGTTTGGATCTAGGGTGAAGGTACCGTTAGGGTTTTGAACACCTAAACGAGGTTGATCGGTTAAGTCGTTACCATTCAAGAAAGAAGCGCCCCATACTTTGTTGGTTGTATTACCATCCGCAAAAGGATACATGCTGTAAGCTTTCACACCATTGAATAAATCAACACCGGCCACACCATTGAATAACATCGCTATGTCAAAACCTTTGTAAGTGAATCGTAGGTTGATACCGTATACCATATCCGGGTTAGGGTCGCCGATTACGGTACGATCTTCATCCGTGATTTTACCGTCACCGGTCACATCTTCAAAAATTAAGTCACCAGCGCGGGCTACACCTTTCTGCGCACTTTTATTGGCTTCTTCATCAGATTTGAATAGTCCCAGTGTTTTGAAACCGTAAAACTGGCCGAATGGAGCACCCACTTTAGTAATGGTAACATTTTGGCCCGGCATTACGCTAAAACCAGGATCGCCGTTACTGTAGTAGTTATAACCATCCAAAATGTAGTTGGAGTTGATATTATCGAGGTTTAATACTTTGTTTTTATTGAAACCGGCTGTGAATGTAACATCGTAACCTAGCTCACCCACTTTATCTTTATAACCCAACATTAACTCTATACCTCGGTTACGTACAGACCCAATGTTCGTGTAGTAAGCAGAAGTAATACCAGAGCTGGTAGAAATAGGTAAAGCATAGAGCATTTCCTTGGTAGTTTTATCGTACCAATCAATAGAGAAATACATCCTATTGCGCAATGCCTCACCATCGATACCAATATTTGTTTCATGCAAAGTTTCCCAATGGATATTCGGGTTAGGAATGAAATTGATATTGTTTGCAATTACCGCAGGCGCGCCTGGGAAGTAGTTTTGCATACCCACTTGGTTGTAGGTAGATAGGAATAAATAAGCTGGGATATTACTATTACCCAATGTACCGTAAGAACCACGGATTTTTAAGTTATCCACGATCTTCTTAGCCGGTTCGAAGAACTTTTCTTCGCTGATGTTCCAACCGGCAGAAGCTGCTGGGAATACACCCGCTTGTTTACCAGGGCCAAACACCGTGAAGTTCGCATCACGACGGATAGAACCGCTGATATAGTATTTACCGGCGTAATTGTAGTTTAAGCGACCGAAAAACGATTTAATCAAGCCATTTGGATCATTTACACCATTTACAGTAAACGCTGTACCGGAAGTTTGAATAAAAGAGTAGGTCGGTAAACCAACATTACTCTCGGTTACATTGATGTTATTGCTTTTGTTGGTGATTTGCTCGTAACCGGCCAAAGCTGTGATTTGGTGTTTGCCAAAAGTTTGATCGTACGTTAACAAGTAGTTACTGTACACTTGGCGGTTTTGGTAGTACAACTTATTCAAGAAGTTAGAAGGATTTTTCACCTCGCCGAAGTTGTAAGGACCTTGGTACATATCCTGCGTTTCTTGGTAGTAAGAATAACCATATGTTGTCTTGAAAGTCAAGTGGAATGGTAATTTTACTTCTCCATACACGTTACCTTGGAAGTTTTGTTTGAAGTTTTCAGCCTTCGCAGCCATGGCGGCACCGAATGGGTTCGGGCCGGCAAACCCGATGGGGCTTCTACCGTAAGTGCCATCTTTCTCATAAATCGCCATAGTTGGCACTGTGCGGAAAGGAGCATTGTGTAATTGCGCTTCGCTACCTACAGGTGGAATAGTTTTGCGGGAAGTGAAATACACTTGTTCCCCAATTTTCAACCAGTCGTTTATTTTATAATCTGTATTGATACGAGCGCCGGCAATGTCGGAAGAGTTTTTAATATAGATACCATCTTGCTTATTGTAAAAACCGCTAAACAAGTAGTTCACAGATGGCGTAGACCCTGCGATACTTAAATTATAGTTCTGTTCGCTGGCATCTCCATAGAGTGCATCTACCCAGTTTGTATTCGGTAAAGTGTCGGTATTCATACCGGCATATAGCGTTGGGCGAACGATTTTCATCAAATCGAGGAAGCCTTGCTTGTCCATGAGTTTCACCAATTTGGGTTTGGTGATACCGTAACGGGCGTTGAGGTTAATAACAGGTTTAGCACCTTGACCACGTTTCGTGGTAATAACAATTACACCACCTGCAGCAGCAGAACCATAAATGGCGGCGGCGCTGGCATCTTTAAGAATGTCGACAGTGGCAATATCTTGGATATTGATATTGTCGCCGGAAGTACGAACGCCGTCTACAATATATAATGGCTGTGGTTGGTTCAAAGAAGATAAACCTCGGATAATAATAGAGGGAGCTGCCCCTGGTTCACCAGAGTTTTTTACCACTTCCACGCCTGCTACGCGACCTTGAATAGCTTCAGTAACGTTAGTGGCGGGCACATTTTTAATTGCATCACCTTTTACAGACCCCACAGAACCAGTGAGATCTTTTTTCTTTTGAGCACCATAGCCGATAACTACGAGCTCGTCCATTGTTGTGTTGGACGGTTGGAGTCGAACGGTGAAATCGGATTGGTTGCCGATTTGGATTTCTTGTGATTTGTACCCAATGAAAGAGAAAACGAGCGTGGCGTTATTGGGTGCAGAGATCGAGAAAGATCCATTTGGTTGAGTAGCAACACCATTACTGGTTCCTTTAATGAGGATGCTGGCGCCGGGCAGGCCGGTGCCTTTTTCGTCGAGTACTTTACCGGTAACTGTTTTGTTTTGTGCGTGGGCGGCAACACCGAGCACTAAAAGTAACAGGAGGAGCGGTAATTGTATCAATCGTTTCATTGACATAAAGAATTGTTTAGTTGGATGGGATAAAATGAATGTTGTATGTTGATGACCTGCGTAGAAGTGTCGGTCGATATGCGCAGTTTCCTACGCGCTGCGGAATACAGGGTTGCCTAGAGCAACCGTGTTGGAAGCAGTGGAAGTTCATAATCGAGGAATTAAGGTTTGTACCAGTGAATAAATTGGAATTTGTTAGGTCAAAACAATGAAATAGGGGAAGGGCCTGCAACTAATATTCGGAATATATAAAAGAAAGGTCATTTTGAGTGGAGGAGGATGGATTAAGTAATTGTAATCCATTTACTTACATACTTATTATGAATATTTATATATAATGATAATACATGTTAGGAAGAGGGTGAATTGGGCAGAATTGGGTGGAAGAAAGGGGGTGGGATAATGGCGGAATGGGTTGAAATAGCCTTGTTCAAATAAAAATAATGTAAGAATAAAGTCTAAATATTATGTACTTATTATAATTATTTATATATTGTGTTAAATTTATATGTGTTTAATCCCGGCCATGGTGAAGGAGCTATCCTTTTTGCTTGGTTTTCAGTGTGCACGACCTCAATACATTGTGAATTCTTTTAAAGAAATAAATAAAAAATATATAAAAAAATATGTATTAAATCAACTTATATATGTAATATTGTATTCAAAATAGTTACATATGTTGAGGGACAGAAATAAGGTAATGTATTAAGTGCATATGTAAGGCCATTTCATCAATCGTCACCAATCAATATTTAATAAACTATACTTTAACACATTTATTAACCTTGTACCTATGAGACAATCGTTTCGTATTGCCAGTTTTGTACTGGTTTCGCTGTTGGCGTTTTCATTCAACAGCTTGAAGGCGCAGCTGAAAATAGGTGGTAATCCTTACTCTATTTCTCCTGCTTCTATTTTAGAATTGGAAAGCGACCGCCAGGGTTTATTGCTTCCGCGTTTAACTGACTTTTCTAAAATTGATCCCTTAAATCCACCTACAGGTATGGTGGTATACATTACAGGCACTAATCCTGGTATCTACGTTAAAACTACAACAGGTTGGGAAAAATTAGCGGGTTCTGGTGAGGCTACTGCTAACTGGGGTATCGCTGGTAACACTACCGTTGATGCTGCTAACCACTTTATCGGTTCTGTAAACGCTGCTGACCTCGTTTTCAAAACTAGCAATGTTGAAAGAATGCGTATTTCTGCAGCTGGTGTTCTGAAATTGAACTACGCGAATGTTGCAGATAACACAACTGATGATGATGTTTTGATCATTAAAGGTGATGGTACAATCGAAAGACGTACTTTGGATGAAGCAGCTTTTGGTCAAACAGTTAAAACATTGAACGGTTTAAAAGGTGCTGTAACTATCGCTACAGAAGCTAACACTACAAACTCTGGTTTAACAGTTGATGCTGCAGGTACTACAGTTACTTTGAAAGCTGGTATCTTGAATAGCGCTAATGCTACTGCTACCTACGGCTTCCTTTCTAAAGCAGACTATGATGCTTTAATGGCTTTGGGTTCTGGTTTTGATTTCACTGCTGTTGCTGCAGCTGTTGATGATAATGGTGGTAAAATCACTTATAACACAACAACCAAAAAATACGACGTTCAGTTGTATACAGCTACAGAAACTCATCCTGGTATGGTTTCTACAGGCGCACAAACTTTTGGTGGTGATAAAACCTTCAAAGGTGCTGCTAACTT
This sequence comes from Chitinophaga skermanii, assembly GCF_003259335.1. Classification (GTDB taxonomy): domain Bacteria; phylum Bacteroidota; class Bacteroidia; order Chitinophagales; family Chitinophagaceae; genus Chitinophaga; species Chitinophaga skermanii. The sequence continues at coordinate 150,278 of NZ_QLLL01000010.1, read as the reverse complement.
CGATGGCATTACTTCATTCTCTACAGATGTAAACTTAGATGGTAAAACTTTCATCGGTAACATCGCTCCAAATGAACACCCAGAAGATACAGCAACTTACGATGTATTGATTCGTTCACAAGTTGATAATAGCATTGCTATTAAAACTTTGCCTGCTTCAGCGTTCAAATCAGCGATTTCTAAAATCAATGGTTTAGAAGGTCCTGAAGTAGCGTTCAAAGTTGATACAGCTTCTGCTTTAGGTGTATCAGCAAGCGGTAACGATATAACTTTACAAGTACCATCTGCTTCTGCAACTGAAAAAGGTTTGGTTACTGTAGGTGCACAAACTTTTGCAGGTGAAAAAACTTTCCAAGACAGAACAGCTATCACTAGCAGTTTAGTGATTGGTGGTCCTGCAACAGCTGCTTCTGCTAGTTTAACAGTACAAGGTTCTATTGCATTACCAATTCGTAATGTAACTGGTTCTTATACCGTTGCGGCTGGTGACTACACAGTTGTTTTAACAATTGACGCTAACGCAACAATTACATTACCATCTGCGGTAACTAATAAAAACCGTGTAATCATTGTGAAAAAAGTTTGGAATACTGCTTCTACAACTAACGATACTAACGTTGTTACTTTATCTGCTACTGCCGGCAACATCGACGGTAACGCTAGCATTTCCTTTGCTTCAGTTTCTGCTTGGATGATCCAATCAGACGGTGCAAACTGGTTTGTAATCAATAAATAATAGAAAAATGAAACGGTCTCTAATATAAAATATGGAGACCGTTTCATCTTCTTATTCAATTTATTCACAAGGAATAACTCCTATCCCTATGAAGTTTTTTCGAAGTTATTGGAAGAGCGGACTGATTTTACTGATGATGTTTATCATTATGCAAAATGCGAAAGCCCAATTAAAAGTAGGGGGAAACCCTTATAGCTATCGTAAAGATGCATCTTTAGAGTTGACAGGTGAGAAATGGGGTTTATTGTTGAACAGGGTCGCCAAAGCATCTTTAACACAAACACCGCTCGATACTGCAGCAGATGGTATGATTGTTTATGTGAAAGAGGACAAACAGATATACCTTAAAAAAGGCACTTGGATGCCATTAGCTGATGTTGCTTCTATCAGTGGCTGGTCGACCAGCGGTAATACCGGTACAGATTCTTTATTGAATTTCATTGGTACATTAGATAAAAAACCCGTTGTATTCAAGGTAAATAATACAGAAGCCGCTCGTATTGCAAGTAACGGCTTTGTGGGAGTTGGAACGTCAGATCCTACTTCTGCACTACAAGTAAAAGGTGCCATCGCAACTAGCGTGGTAACCGCAACAGGCAATTACACAGCCGTTGATTCTGCTAGCGTAATCATTATGAATAACGCAGCAAACGCTACTCTCACTCTTCAAGCGCCCGGCCCTCGCCGAGGCAGATCCATTGACGTTGTTGCTTATGGCGACGGCGCTGTTACCTTTGCCGGTGGAACTGTAAGAACAGCTTCCGGCACAACCCAAACCTTATTAGAAAAAGGCTACACCGTTAAGCTTGTAAGTAACGGTACTGAGTGGATAGTAGTAGCTAAACAACGCCCATCATTGGCTGCGTATTTAGCGAATGGAAATAATACTGATTCTGAAGTTGCACGTGACCTGAATGCCTGGGCACAAAGGGGTACGGGTATATACTATACGGATGTTCAAGCTGCAATTACCAATAATATACCGGGTGAAGATGCATGGTACCAAATGTCGATTGTAGCAAAAAGTCCTAATAACGGTTACCTTGGTCAAATCAACATCACCGATCACGATGCATTTTATCGTGGTGGTAGCATGGATACTTTTGCCAATATGAGTTGGAGAAAATTGATCGCTGTACCTGTTGCTGCAAGCTTTGCATTGCAAACAGAAGGTAACTACGATGTAAACTTCAACCTATCACAACAACGAAATTTTTACTTCTCTACGAATAATGCAAAACGCATGACCATTTTAGGTAATGGGAATGTGGGGATTGGAACTATTACTCCAGGTGTATTGTTTGATGTGAATGGTGCGGCCCGTTTCTCTAGTGCAACTATTACAGGGTCTGCATCTGTTGGTGGTGCTTTATCAGTAGGTGGCTCACTTACTGCAAGTGGAGCTACTATTAATGGTACAATGAACGCAACTACAGTTGTGGCTAATGGAGCAACTATAAATGGAAATCTAAGTGCAACGGGTTCTGTTGCTGCAGCAAGTGCTAGTATCACCAATACACTAACGGCGGCCACTGTTAATGCAACGAATATTACTGCTACCAATACAGTTACAGGAGCCACTGTTAATGCAACAAATTCAACTATTTCTAATACGCTAACGGCCGCTAATATTATTGGTAATACAAGTGTTAAAGTAGGTTCAACTGGATCACCAATGGAACGAATTAAAAACTATTCTGCTTCAGTGAGTACTACTGCTGCAAACATAGTTCCAACAGCGGGAAATGGCACTTTGGCTTTGACAATTTTAACAGATGCAACGATTAGTGATAATGCGATTGCTATTGTGAATGCAACTAATCTACCGGCTAACGTTATTCATGCTTGGACGCGCGTTGAAACTGGAGGAAAGGTAGTAGTGGGATTGATGTATAACGGGACGAACACAAATAACACAAATCGTGTATTTACAGCAACTTATAATATTGCAGTTATCTCATTTTAACGCCTAGTGCGGATGAAAAAACATATTCTAACCATATTATCCTTTTTGATCACCTGGAGCGTTGCTGCCCAGCAAGGTGCATATATTCCGCCTAATTCGAATATATGGATCTTCAATGGTAGAACCGTCGCTTTCTATGGTAATATGGTCAACGAAGGAACCATTGGTTCTAACCCTAACTCGGTGTTGAACTTCTTTGGGAAATCTTGGAAAAACACGGCCACTGCCAGGTTGCTCGACGAAAGTGTGGATGGTTATTCTGGTAAAGGTGGCTTATTCAAGTTCTCTGGTAATAACCCGCTGAATTTGAACCTTGGTGCTCAAACTATTTATTGTGGCTTCAATGTTAGCTCAAAAGTAGGACCTAGCTTTCCCAACTTCGATGTTGATAATAAGCTTGGTGTTGTGCTCGACGATCTTAGTGATTTAAAAATCAGGAATAACTTAAACTTTACAACAGGTTTTATCTTCCTAAACGGTTGGAACCTTGTTGTTGGTCATAAGCAACCCGGTACTATTACAGGGTATAACGACAAGGCTTTCGTTGTAACAGGTGGAAGTATTGCAGGTGGTGCTGTATACCGCGAAGGTGTAAATAAAGCTGCCGGTCGTGTTGTATTCCCAATGGGTACTAACATCAATAACTATTCACCTGCCGCTGTGGAATATGCTGCTATTGAAGCTGATGATTTCCATGCAAGGGTATACGACAGCGTATACCAATATGCTATCAATGGTATTATTAACAAATTAGAATACGCGAACAAAACATGGAACATCGGTCATGCCAAGAAAACAAATGATGATGTAACCGTGATTTTGCAACATATGGATAAAGATGAAGGTAAAAGCTACTCGGAATTCCGCAGCTTAAGCTTCATCACCCGCTTTATGAATAATGCATGGGACTTCTTATCTGCTTTAGAAACTAATCCTGTGGCAGGTACGCTTACAACGGGCCCTACGCTTACCAACTCCACGATGCACCAACGTACTTTTAAAGGCGGTTTGAACATCAACGAGTTCTTCACCAAAACATCTTTTATCGCTGGACCTTATTCCCCGGCTATCTTCATGTACTTCAATGCTTACCGTTTCAGTGCTTACTTAGCAAAGTTGGAATGGGCCACTACGCGTGAAGTAAATAACGATCACTTCGAGATTGAACGTCGTTTTGAACATGATACCGTGTTTAAAGTTATTGCCAATGTGCCTTCTGCTACTGTAAATGGTAATAGTGAAATTAAACGCGATTACTTCTACGACGATCCGAATGATTATGATGGTTGGACTTATTACCGTATTAAAGCGGTGTCTAAAAATAATAGAATTGCTTATTCAGAAACACGCGCTGTTCCACCATTGCTGAAAGTAGAAGTATGGCCGAACCCGAACAATGGACAGTTCCAAGTAAGCGTGAAGGGCGAAAATACGAACCTAGAAATGCGTATCGTGAATATCCTTGGGCAAGTTGTTAGAACTTACGCCATCAGTGGTACTTCTACGATTCGTGTGAATGATATTGCGAGAGGTATGTATGTGTTGGCGTTCTACGAACGTCCATCGGGTAGATTGGTGAGGACTGTAAAAGTAATTGTCATCGACCGTTAATACACCTACTAATAGAACGAACAAATGGAAAATAACCGGTTGTACAAACAGCCGGTTATTTTTTTGCAAGCTACTTGGGGATTTATTTGTTGGTTTTCTTGTTGATTTGCCTCATTTTTGCATTGTTGCACTGCATCTACAAACAATTTAACGACTAGCGATTTTGAAAAAGATTATCATTACCATTGACGGTTTTTCTTCTTGTGGAAAGAGTACTTTGGCGAAGCAATTGGCAAAGAAGTTAAACTATGTCTACATTGATACCGGTGCTATGTACCGCGCTATTACGTTGTATTTCATTCAGAATAGGATCGATTGGTTGAATGAAGTGGCTGTGAAAGAAGCTTTAGCTAATATCAAACTCGAGTTTATTTTCAACCAAATCTCCGGTCAAGCCGATATGTTCTTAAACGGTGAAAACGTGGAGCAATATATCCGAGAAATGACTGTAGCTGAGAAAGTAAGCGAAGTAGCTGCTATAGGAGCCGTTCGTGAATTTGCTGTAGCGCAACAACAAGAAATGGGTGAGAAGAAAGGCATTGTAATGGACGGAAGGGATATAGGAACCGTGGTTTTCCCGAAAGCAGAGCTTAAAATCTTTATGACTGCTGACCCCGAAGTGCGCGTAGAACGTCGTTTTAAAGAATTATACGCTAAGAACAAGAATATTACCCTCCACGAAGTGAAAGAAAACCTGGAACTCCGTGATTACATTGATTCTAACCGCGAAATTAGCCCCCTCCGCAAAGCGGAAGATGCTATCGTCCTCGATAACAGCCAGTTAAATATGGATGAACAGCTAAATCTTGTGTCGCAATGGGTAGAAGATGCAATTATGGCTCATTCCTCTTAAAATATTTTTTTATATTTAAAAAGTGTTATTAAATTTGTTCCGACTTAGGAATACATCTAGTATCACTATTTCTCGCCAATATCCTCCGAACTGCCTGATTTACAGGAATAGTGTTGTGCAACCCCGTTGAACAGCTCACACCCCGGTAATGATTTTACCTTATCCAATTTAAACGAGAAGCCCCCAAAAGGTCACCGAAGGGATGATTATGTTGCATACACGCGTATCAACATCGAATGATTTTGTGAACACGATAGGCCAACGCAAACATTGACGCGGAAAGCTGCGCCATATGTTAACAGTTTCTTCATGCGAATGAACAGTTATCATCTCGGCGCTATTAAAACAAAAAGCTCCCACGTTTTTGATGGCCATATCCGGATTCAATCCCGATAAGAAAAGACCGGGCTATTAACCGTAATAAAAACACTACCAATAAATTAGACTTCCAGGCTTACACCTCGCCGGGTTGTCGTGCTAATGTGGAGTATAGCGCTATGCGCATATTTCATATTTTCAGTAGGTGTATTCGGTTAATAGGAAAGGGGCGAATTCTTTCGCCCCTTCACTTTTTATACCAAGCCCCAATTGGAAGAGTGTTCAAATAAAATATTTAACTTGTGCTATACTGTTAGTGGTTCGAATTTATATGTTGCACCTTCTACTACGTCGATTTTTAGTCATATCAACCTTTATTTTGTTCGCTTGCCAACTGCATGCGCAAGATTCTACGCTTATTTACCATAAGCTAGATTCCATAAAGAGGCTCCGTGACGATACCGCTAAAGTTAAACTCCTCGTTCAAAACGCCCGTCAATTCAATCGTTTCTTCGATGCCGCCAAGCAAGAAAATGCTTTCCTGCAAGAAGGAATTTACGTGGGACTTAAAATCCGCGATAACAAAGGTCTTGCTGAAGCGTATAACGACCTTGGTACTGCCAAACGCAACAAATCTGCGTACATCTTAGCGCTTGATTTTCATACCCGTGCATTGAAGAATGCCGAGGAATCTAAGGATAAATTGCTCCTTGCTATAAGTTATAATAATGTGGGTGTCGATTATCGTCGCCTCGAGGATTTAGATAATGCCTTTAAAAATCACTTCAAAGCCCTCCAGATTGCAGAAGAAATCAACGATGTGAAAAACATCTGCGTAGCTACCAATAGCATCGGCAATATACAGTTGAGCGCTAAAAAGTATGAAGATGCGATTGTGCATTTCAACCAAGCTCTTGCCTTGGAAACTAAAAGTAACAATAAACTCGGCATGGCTATTAACTACGGGAATATTGGGTATGCTTACGAAGGACTGGGCCAATTGGATCGTGCAGTGGATAATTATAAGAAGTCGTTGGCAGCGAATATTGAATTAGATAACTCTACCGGAATGTCGATTTGCTATACTTCTTTGGGATCGGCTTATCAAAAAAAGAAGGAGTATGAAACGGCTATGGATTATTTAATGAAGTCGTTGGCAGTGAATGACAGGGTAGATGATAAGGTCCATTCCGCCGAAAATTATTTGCAGATAGGGAAGCTTCTTACTGAACAACACAAGTTCGAAGAAGGCCGAAAATTCATACATAATGCCATTTACCTCGGCGAAACTTGGCGCTTTAAATCCACATTAATGGAGGCTTACCAAGCGCTTGCCGATAATTACAAGCATGCCGGGGATTTTGAAGCGTCACTTGAAAACATGCGTCAATCCCTTGTATATAAGGATAGTTTGCTGAATGAGAAATCTGCTACCGCGTATGCCCAAGTGCAAGCAATATATGATGTAGATCGTAAAGATAACCAAATCAAGGTGTTACAGCACGAAAAGGACATTAACCAGATGCGTACAAAGCGAAACTTTGCTTGGTTGATGAGTTTAGCAATAATCCTTTGTGTATTGGTGATTGGGGGGTACTTCTACATTCGTCATCGTAACTTACAAAACAACAAGCATACATTGCAGCTTGAATTGAGATCGTTACGTTCTCAAATGAACCCACACTTCATCTTCAATTCTCTCAGTTCTATCCACCGTTATATTTGGGGCAATAACCAAGAAGAAGCAAGCGATTACCTGACGAAGTTTTCTAAGCTGATGCGCATGATCCTAGAAAACTCACAGCATACTTTCATTCCGCTCGGCAACGAACTAGAGTCACTCACCTTATACCTCGATTTGGAGGCTTTGCGTTGTAATAACATGTTTGAATACCAAGTAAACGTGGACGACGATGTAAATATGGATGAAGTATTAGTGCCACCACTCATTATTCAACCATATGTTGAAAATGCCATTTGGCATGGCTTAGTTCACAGGAAAGAGAAAGGATTACTAACAATTGATGTGAAAATAAAGGGAAAGCTTTTGTACTGTACAGTTACCGATAATGGCATTGGACGTAAGAAAGCGATGGAAATTAAAGAAAAGAAAGGTCGTGTACATCAATCGTTAGGTATGACAGTAACTGAAGGTAGGATTGCACTCATAAAGAAGATTAACAACTCCAAAGAAACCAATATTTCAATTGTTGATTTATACGACGAAAATCAAGAGCCGGGGGGTACGAAAGTTATAATCGTGTTACCTGTAGAATTTTTATTTTAAAGTAGGAGCCTCTAGCATTAAACAAGGAATCATCAGCACATCCATATCTTATTAAGCAGCAAAAAACATTCAAATTCAACCATACGCATGAGCGAGATCAAAACGATTATTGTCGACGATGAACAAAATTGCATTGATGCTTTGCAAGCAATGTTAGAGAAGAAATGCCCTGGTATCCAAGTTGTGGCCACCGCCAACAGTGTAGAACAAGCAAAGTTACTGGTAGATCAATTCCAACCAGCATTAGTATTCTTAGATGTAGAAATGCCTCATCATAATGGCTTCGAATTGTTGAAACTATTCGATAAAGTGTCGTTTGATGTGATATTTACTACAGCATACGAACAATATGCCTTAAAAGCAATCAAGTTTAATGCGCTTGATTATTTGTTGAAGCCTTTTAGTGTGGCCGATTTACAAGCAGCTATTCAAAAGTACCGGGATAAAAAGGCTGCAGCTAAGTCTAATGATGGGATGGCGCCCTTAGAGGTGTTTTTACAGAATATGAAAACACTACAACAATCGAATAAGAAAATTGCCCTGCCAACACTAAATGGTTTGGTGTTCATGCCAGTTCAAAATATTGTTCGTTGTGAATCTACCGGTAATTACACGAAAATTTTCTTTACCGACAAAAAGCAATTGCTCGTTTCAAAGCCTTTGAAAGAGTTCGAGGAGTTACTATCGGACATTGATTTTTTCCGGGTTCATAATTCTCACTTGATAAATTTGCAGCAGATGGATTCTTACATCCAAGGGGAGGGAGGTTTTGCATTAATGACCGATGGAACGCAGGTAGAGGTTTCGAGACGTAGAAAAGCGGAGTTTTTGAAGAAAGCGATGCACTTTTAAATCTCCAATTTTAGAACTATTCATACCAGTTATTTGCCATAACATACCAAGTATTAAGTAACGGTTGTAAGAATATGCTAGCTACCCTATTTTTGGTACAAGATTGAAAATTAACTGTTTGTCATAAAAATTTTTTTCTCTGCATTACTAGCGTTTGATTAGCCCCAAAGGAAAAAGGCACCGGCCCGGTGTCTTTTTTATTTTTGGTATATCCCCAACTTTTTAAAGTGTACATTCTACATTAAGTAATCATGGTAAAAAAATAACCGGTCACTTTCGTCACCGGTCATCTATGTATTAAAATATGTTTACCGCATTACATATGAGCTGCTAATTCGTCTGCAGCGTTTTCCATCCCATAGAACGAAAGAATCTTCCTAATAACCCCTTCTACAATGGCATCGGGGCACGACGCACCGCTGGTTAGTAAGATATTAACCGTTTCTTTATTGGGTAAGAAGTTCTGAGTATATAGTTCTTGGTGGTGATGGAAGTCGTAATGGGTGATTTCGTTTTTATTATCAATTTTATCCGCGGAAGAGATGAAGTAAGTGGGTAACTTTTCTTCACATAACTCTACCAAGTGCGAAGTATTAGAACTGTTATAACCACCTACAACTATGGCCAAATCAGCTGCTTCTTCAAGCATTCCAGTTACAGCGCTTTGGTTATCGTTAGTGGCATAGCAGAGTGTATCGCGGGTATCAGCAAATCGATCGCTGATATTGGTTTCGTTGAGTTGGTATTTGTCCTGCATCGCTTGTTTAATGTAATCTGCGATGGCTTGGGTTTCGGAAGCTAGCATAGTTGTTTGATTCACCACACCAACACGTTGCAAATCCTTTTCTACATCAAAACCTTCTGAATACTGGCCTTTGAACATGGAATAGAAATCTTCCTTTGGTAAGGTGCCATGTATGAACTTGGCGAGTTGTTGGGCTTCCGACATATCTTTTACTACTACAGTTGGCGTATTGCTTTGACTGTGGCTGAAAGTGGCACGGGTTTCTTCGTGTTTAGGCTTACCATGAACGATCACCGAGTAGTTTTTGCCGGCAATTTGTTCTGCTTTATTCCATACCCTCTCTACGAAGGGGCAAGTTGTATTGTATTGTAAAGGTTGGATACCGATGGATTGAAGTTTGGCCTCTATTTCCAAGGTTGTTCCGAATGCGGGGATGATAACAACATCTTCCGGTTTTAAATCTTCCCAAGGAATCAATTGTTTGCCAGAAGTATCCATAATGAATTCCACGCCGCGCGATTGTAAATCGTGATTTACTTGGGGATTGTGGATCATTTCACTCAATAAAAAGATCCTTTTACCTTCATTTTCATCCACAGTCTTAAATGCAATTTCAATTGCATTCTCAACACCGTAACAAAACCCAAAATGGCGAGCAAGCAAAAACCTAACCGGGCCAAAGTCGAGTTCAGTCGGAGAGAAATCTTTCTTCATCTTATCTTGCTGTTTACGTCGCTGTTTGATGGCCGAAATCAGCGGGCTGCGGTATATAACAGGTACATTGAACGTTTTCATGTAATCTTTTAGTCTTATTGTTGGTCTTGCGCCGCACAAAGTTAACGAATTTGGAGCGCCTCTCGCGCGCCTTTTGCAATATACCTTTCCTGGCTTGAATAAATTAAGGGTAAAAAATACATGTAATTTTATATGAGTGGTATAAAAGCATGCAAATCCCAAGCTATCTTGCCCCCGATTTGCCAAAACTCCAAGTCATGAAACGATTATTTCTTGCCCCGTTAGCACTATTAATGCTGACTATCAACTCTAAAGCAGCCAACATAGTAGGCGATTCCACCGGTGTGCCACTTAGCAGTAATGCCTATGTTTACCCAGAAATGAAACAGGATGGTTACGGTTACGTGGCTGGTCCTGGTTTACGCAGTTGGAAAAATCCGGAAGGGTATTCTAAGACATTCTTTTTGGTAAACCAAGCGGGAAAGCTCGATTTAGCCTTACGTTTACAATCCCAGGGTACTAGTAAATTGGCGATCACGCTGAATGAGCAAACCAAAGAAGTAGAAATTCCCGTATCTAAAGGAGAGGTTTTAGTGCCGGTAGGTGTTTTTGATGTTGATAAACCCGGGTATTTTGATGTAACAATTAAAGCGCTCAGTTTTACTGGTACTTATTTACCAAGCATCCGGGAATTAGTATTTACAGGAAGTAGCGCGGAAAGTGTGCAATCTAACCAAAGTGTTTACAGGGGAGCGCCAGCAACACATTTGTCTTACCCCGTTTCGCAAAATGTACAAATAGAATGGTTTTACAACGAAATAAGTATTCCTGCTAATGCGCAACCCATGCACGCGTATTATATGGCTAACGGCTTTAATGGGGGCTATTTTGGGATTCAAATTAACAGTAAAACCGAGCGCCGTGTACTATTTTCTATATGGAGCGCGTTTGATACGCAAGACCCTAAACAAATTCCGGCTGAATACGCTGTAAAGCTCGTGAAGAAAGGAGATGGGGTTACTATAAACCAATTTGGTAACGAGGGTAGTGGAGGGCAAAGTTATTGGAAGTTTAATTGGCAGCCCGAAACCATCTACAAGTTACTGGTACATGCCCAACCGCAAGGTGATCATACCATTTACAGCGGTTATTTCTTCGATCCTGCCAGCAATAAATGGAAGCTGATTGCTACTTGGGATAAGGCAAAATCAGGCGGTAAATATTTAGGTGGTTTATATTCTTTCGTGGAGAATTTTGGTGATAATGGACAAGATTTCTTTAAAGCGAGATATGGCAACCAATGGATTCGTACAACCACGGGCGAATGGATTGAATTAAACAAAGCCAAGTTTACGACAACTGCTAACCCTGATAAGCATCAACGCTACGACATAGGTGCTGGCATAGAGAATGGAATGTTCCAAATGTTTTCCGGTGGATTTAGGGAAGTAGGCAACCAATTCAAAGGGCAGTTAATTGAGCGGCCAGCTGTAGGAACTCCGCCAAACGTGGATCTGAGCAAATTACCATAAGATTATATTGGCAAGCAGTATATAAATTCAGAGCGCCTAGTGCAATGCTAGGCGCTCCATTTTAATCTTTACTATATTTTTCCAACCATTTTTTCTCCTCCGAACTAAGGCTATTCATGCCTTTTTCATTGATTTTATCGAGGAGTTGGTCGAGTCTTCCTTGAATATTTTCCTCCCCTTTTCCTTTCACTACTTTTAACGGTGATTTTTTAGGGGTGAAGGATTTTTTGCGTTTTGTTGTGATGCTAACACCTGGGGAAGGCGCAATTTTTGCAAAAAGCCAAATCAGCGGTTTCGCAAGGTCGAGGCCATTTCTAAGTGAAGCAACATACAGCAAACCAAAAGCTGCACCACCAAGGTGAGCTGCAAGACCACCTTTATTTCCACTGAACGGGAACATGGCAATGTCAATAACGACCATAATGGTAGCAATCCATTTCAGTTTCACATTACCGAAAATGAATAAGTTGAATTGCAAATTGGGTAACACAGCAGCGCTAGCTACTGCGAAAGCCAATACTGCCCCAGATGCGCCGATGAGTTGAAAGTCGAGGGCGGCCATGCCAGGCAGAATTTGGTATATCATGATGTAGAAAAATCCGCCAGCAATACCAGCCAGCAAATACAGCGGCAGTACACGGTGATTGCCAAGTTCCGACCTGAAAAGGTTGCCAAACCAGTAGAACATCAACATATTGAAAAATATGTGCAACAGGTTTTGATGCACAAACATATAGGAAAGTAATCCCCATGGTTTGCGAATAAAAACGCTTAAGTGGCTATGTAATGACATGTTTTCAAAAACAAGTCCATAAGCCGTGGCAGTGGCGGGAGCAAGGTGTACAAGGATATAAAGGACGCCGAGCACCAGGAAAACAATAACATTGGCAGCGAGGAGGTAATTAACCATGTTCCCCTGTTTCAGCCAAATACTCAATTCAGATCTAAAGGATGTGCCGTTCATAATGGGAAATTAAATGAAATTTTTATACTAGAGACCACCTTAACCGCAATAAACCATATTAAATTCTACTACTTGAAACGGCTTCATGCAGTGGAAAAGCACGGGGTTTTCGTATTAAGGGTAGGGTGTTATTAATACGAATACGTATATATATTAATTGTTATTGCCGTCAATTTGTTCAAAATGCTGTGAAATATATGTTATAAAGTCGACCAAGATTATGCCAAATGCGGTTTAGAAGTGAAATTAATGTATCTTCGCAGTTCTTAAAAATTCATAAATGGCAGAAAACATTATTTCTAACGAACAAAATGCTGAACAACAGGCTCCGCAAGCTACAGCTGCGGTTGAAACAGCAACAACAAATGCACCTGTTACTGCGCATGACGATTTCGATTGGAGCGTAGACAAAAGAAACGTTTCTTCTTACTCTAAAGAAGAAAAAGCAAAATACGATGAAACGTACGACAGTACTTTCAAAGTAATCGAAGAAAACGGTTTGTTGACTGGTACTATTGTTGGTTTAACTAAAACTGACGTAGTTATCAACATTGGTTTCAAATCTGATGGTTTGATTTCATTGAACGAATTCCGTGACTTACAAGGCATCAAAATCGGTGACGAAGTTGAGGTTTTAGTAGTTGAAAAAGAAGACCGTTCTGGTAACTTGCACTTGAGCCGTAAACAAGCTCGTATGCAACGTGCATGGGAAAAAATCGTTGATGTTTACAAAACAGGCGAAGTTGTTACTGGTACTGTTACCAGCAAAACTAAAGGTGGCTTGATCGTGGACGTTTATGGTATGGAAACATTCTTACCAGGTTCACAAATCGACGTTAAACCTGTTACTGACTACGATCAATTCGTTGGTAAAACAATGGAATTCAAAGTGGTTAAAATCAACGAAGCAATTAAAAATGCCGTTGTATCTCACAAAGCTCTTATCGAAAGCGACATCGAGCAACAAAGAGTTGATATTATCTCTAAACTTGAGAAAGGTCAAGTATTGGAAGGTACTATCAAGAACATCACCGATTTCGGTGCGTTCATCGATCTTGGTGGCTTAGATGGTTTGTTATACATCACCGACATCAGTTGGGGTCGTATCTCTCACCCAAGCGAAGTATTACAAATGGATCAAAAGATCAACGTTGTTGTGCTTGACTTCGATGATGAGAAAAAACGTATCAGCTTAGGTTACAAACAATTGACTCCGCATCCTTGGGATACATTACCAATGACTATCACTGAAGGTGCTAAAGTTAAAGGTAAAGTAGTTAACATCGAAGATTACGGTGCTTTCTTAGAAATCTTACCAGGCGTAGAAGGTTTGGTACACGTTTCTGAAATCTCTTGGGCTTCAACACCAATCAACGCTAAAGAATTCTTCAAATTAGGCGAAGAATACGAAGCAGTTGTTGTTACCTTGAGCAAAGAAGAGCGTAAAATGAGCCTTTCTATCAAGCAATTGACAGAAGATCCATGGTCAACTATCGAAACTAAATTCCCAATCGAAAGCCGTCACAAAGGCATCGTTAAAAACATCACTCCTTACGGTGTGTTTGTTGAATTGGAAACAGGTATCGGCGGTATGATCCACATCTCTGACTTGAGCTGGATTAAACGTTTCAACCACCCATCTGAATACACTAAAGTTGGTAACGAAATCGACGTAGTGATCTTGGGTATTGATAAAGAAAACCGCAAATTGAGCCTCGGTCACAAACAAATCGAGGAAGATCCATGGAACACATTTGAAACTATCTTCCCAATCGGTTCTGTACACGAAGGTACTGTTGTGAAGAAAGATGACAAAGGTGCTACAGTTCAATTACAGTACGGTTTAGAAGCTTATGCTCCTGCTCGTCACTTGAAAACTGAAGACGAAAAACCAATCAACGTTGAAGACGTGAAAGAATTCATGATCATCGAATTCGATCGCAACGAAAAACGCATCTTGGTTTCTCACACTAAAGTTTGGGAACAATCTAAAGCTGAAGAGAAAGAAGCAATTCAGAAAGAAAAACGTGCTGATGCTGACAAAACTCGTAAAGCAGTGAAAAACATCCAAGGTAAAGTAGAAAAAGCTACTTTAGGTGATTTGGGTGCTTTAGCTGAATTGCGTGAAAAATTGAAGCAAACAGAAGGTGGTGAAGAAAAGAAAGGTGAGTAATCTTTTTTGATTCATTAGCTTTTGAGCGAATAAATTAAAAAACGCCTCTACGAAAGTAGGGGCGTTTTTGTTTTACCATACATAGAGAGTTGAAAGGGAGCCAAATACTTGTTATAGAGGAAATACTTTACTTATTAATGAAATGTTGCGTATGATTACTACAAAAGTTATTATTGAATTAAAGAGCAATAAATATTTATAATGCAAATATTGGATGTTGAATAAGGAATCCTAACGATGAAGAGTGCGACGCAACGCAGTCGAAACCCAGTTCCTCCGCTTAGTACAAAGAAATTATCCCGGTTTATTCTTTGAGGAATGCCAACTTTTAACCTTTCGAGCACAATATGTTCATATATGCAGAATTGAACCAAACAAAAAAATAAAATATTTTTTCAAGGCAATTTTGCACTGAATAGTTCTCTCCTAACATTTACCTGTGGCGTCTTTCAAGATAGATATTGATTTCTTCTATTACCCTATGGAATTAGTAGAATTGTGTTAGTTTTGTCATTCGTTTAACAATCCTTTGGGAAATTATTAATTGTTCTTTTACATTTGCAACCTATTTAGTCTATAATGTTAATAGGGTAATAAATGAGGAACATCTACTTTCTAGTCATCTTGCTACTAGCCAACTTTACAGTTCATGCGCAAAGCAAGAAAATATCAGGCTCCGTAAAAGCCGACAATGGTCAGCCTTTACCCGGTGTAACCGTTTTTATTAAGGGTACCTCTGTTGGTACCGCTACCAACGCGCAAGGTAGCTTTGCTTTAGACATCCCAACTTCAGCCACTACAATCACCTTTTCTCTCATGGGTATGAATACCCTCGACGAGCCGATTAATAATCGCGACGTTATCGATGTAATTCTTACAAATAACGACAAACAGCTGCAAGAGGTAGTTGTAACTGCTTTGGGTATTTCCCGTGATAAAAAAGCTTTGGGGTATGCCGTACAAGAAGTAAAAAGTACAGAACTACAAACTCGCCCAAGTAACGCGTTAAGTGCTTTATCTGGTAAGGTTGCAGGTTTACAAGTTATTTCTTCCGGCGGTAATATGGGCGGCTCTAACCGCGTTTTATTACGTGGTATCAACTCTATCTCGGGTAATAACCAACCATTATATGTTATCGACGGTGTTCCGTTGGATAACAGCGATTTGAACACGAAATCTACAGCCAGCGGTAGTGCCGGTAAAGATATCGGGAACATGATCCAAGATTTGAACCCCGATGATATCGAAACTATTTCTGCTTTGAAGGGGCCTTCTGCTGCTGCTTTGTACGGTACTCGTGCCGCAAATGGTGTCATCTTAATCACTACAAAGCGTGGTAAAGCCGGTAAACGCTTCGATGTAAGTGTAAACTCAGGTGTCGATTTTGAAAACGTTGTGCGTCTTCCCGCTCGCCAAAAACTATATGGCGGTGGATATGCAACTACTTTCCAAGAAGCAACTATTAACGGTCAGAAATACAAAATTGTAGATTATGCTGCGGATGAAAGCTGGGGACCAAAATTAGATGGTACACCGGTTTTACATTGGTATAATCTCGACCCGGAGAATAGTGCTGAATATTTGAAGCCGGATGCTTGGGTATATCCTAAAAACGATGTTACATCGTTTTTCAACACAGGTTTATCGTTTACTAACAACGTTAGCTTCAGTGGCGGTAACGAAAACCAAAACTTCCGCCTTTCCTATACAAATAAGAATGTAACAGGTACGGTGCCGAATTCATCTTTACAAAGAAACACCTTGAATTTCTCTGGATCTTCTAAGTTCGATAAGTTCACAGCGTCTGTTAACTTCAATTACGTTAAAAACCAAAGTACCGGCCGTCCTTGGACAGGCGCTACCAACCGGAACATTATGTTGGAAGCATACCAATGGGCACAGGTGCAAGTTGATTATAAAAAGTTATCGAATTATATGCGTGCCGATGGCACCCAAATACTTTGGAACCGCAGTAGCTATCAAAACACTACCGCTGGTGAAGCCGCTAAATTCATCGATAATCCATACTGGAGTGCTTACAAAAGCTATCTCGAAGAAAACCGCGACCGCTTCTATGGTAACGTAGGTTTAGCATACGATGTGAATAATTGGTTATCACTCAGCACCAAAATCAATGCGGATGTATACAACTACCAAAACCAAGATAGGATTGCCGTTTACTCGCGTTCTCAATCTTATTACAGCGAATACAGTAATAACTTCAGCGAGTTCAACTACGAATTCTTAGCCAGTGCTAAGAAGAAATGGAACGACTTCTCATTGAATGCGTTCGCAGGTGGTAATATCATGAACCAAAAGCGCCGTATTTCAAATGCAACAACGCAAGGTGGTTTAATCATTCCTGATTATTACAGTTTGAAAAATGCAGCCAGTGTATTGGTAGATCCATTCTTCTATCACAAATCTATTTACTCTTTATACGGAAGCTTCTCACTCGGTTATAAGAATTTCTGGTTCTTAGACGGAACTATTCGTAATGACTGGTCGAGTACTTTACCTGTAAACAACAACTCGTTTGCTTATCCTTCTTTAACATCAAGCGTTATCCTAAGCGAGCTCGCACCATTTAAATCTTTAAGCTGGTTGAATTTCGCGAAAGTACGCGTTGGTTGGGCACAAGTGGGTAACGATACCGATCCTTATCAATTGGCGCTTGTATACGATCCTGTTCAAGCGTTCCAAGGAAATAGTGGTTACAAATTGCCCAATATCCAGAACAATGCAGCTTTGAAACCAGAGATTACGAGTTCTTGGGAAACAGGTATCACTTTGAAAGCATTGAATAACCGTGTTGGTTTAGATGTGACTTACTATAATTCGAATAGCCGCAACCAAATCATCAATATCCCTACTTCGACTGCATATGGTTTCGATTCTAAGTATGTAAATGCTGGTAAAATCAATAACCAAGGTATTGAGGTAAGCTTGAATGTTGTACCAATTGTAACGAAAGATTTTGAGTGGAATGTAAACGTAAACTGGTCACGTAACCGCAATAAAGTGGTGAAATTGATCGATGGTGTTTCTTCTTTAACATTAGCTGATGCATTGGTAACGTTAGTGGCTGCAGAAGGTCAACCATATGGCCAATTAATGGGCTACGATTTCGTATACGATGCGAACGGTAAGAAAGTGGTGAAAGCAGATGGTACTTACGCACGTACGGAACAACTGCGACCATTGGGTAGCGTTTTACCAGATTATATTTTCGGCTTCCAACAACAATTCCGTTATAAGAACTGGGATGCGAGTGTATTAGTTGATGGCCGTGTAGGAGGTAAATTCTTCTCACAAACTTATAAAGTAGGTGTACGCGCCGGTATCTTAGAAAATACCGCTGCTAATAATATCCGCGAAACAGGCGTTGTATTGGATGGTGTACAAGGGGATATAACTTTCAACCCAAATGGCACGTATACCGTAACCAATACTAAAACCAATACTGTTAATACTACTGCAAATGCATGGGCATTGGGTAATTACAATGGTCCAACCACGGAACATATCTTCAGTGGCACTTTCGTAAAACTTCGTGAAATCACACTGGGTTATAATGTGCCTATGAGTAAAACAGGTGTTATCCGCGGTATCCGTGTAGGTGCGTATGGCAGAAACCTTTGGAACATCTACCAAGCTAGCAAATACATTGATCCAGAAATCACAAATAGCGGTGGTAACATTCAAGGTGTTGAAGGTGGTAACATTCCTGTGCCCGTTAACTATGGTGTAAACGTTCAAGTTAAATTCTAAATCAAGCAGTGCATATGAAACAGGTCATTTCAAAACTCATATATACCATTTCTCTACCGGCATTGTTTTTTGCTGCCTGCAGTGACGACAAATTAGCTGGTATCAACGACGATCCAAACCGTCCTACAGATGTACCTACAAGTACAATCTTGGTAACGGCAGAAAAAAGTTTACTCGATAATGCAAGAGGTTCATCTTTCAATTTTAAAGGTGCCATCTTGTTTTCACAATACTTCGCTCAAAACATCTATACGAACGAATCGCGTTATGATTATGCGAAGAGTTATTCAGATAGTTATTGGGATGGAACGTACAAAGCGCTGAATAACCTTGAACGTATTATTCAACTTAACAGCGATAGTACTACAAAAGGGAAAGCCGCTTTTTCTGGCCCCAATGCCAATCAAATTGCCATTGCACGCATTTTGAAAACATATGCTTTCTTGTCGTTAACAGATGCTTTTGGAGATATTCCTTATAGCTCATACGGCAATAAAGATGCAGATTTCCAAGCGCTTACCAGCAACTTGAAACCGAAATATGCTGCGCAAGAGAAAATTTATCCCGATTTGCTGAAAGAACTGAAAGAAGCTGCAACACAATTGGATGTAAGTGCAAATACTTTCGGTAACTCCGATGTGATTTATAAAGGTAATCCACTACAATGGCGCAAATTCGCTAACTCGTTACGTTTGAGAATTGCAATACGTATCAAAAAACGCCAACCAGCTGTAGCAGAAACACATATTCAAGAAGCAATTGCAGGTGGAGTTTTCACAAGCAATGCCGATAACGCTATATTGAAATATGAGGCAAAAGCACCTAATGAAGCTCCATTATATCGTGCTACGGTTACAGAAAACCGTAAAGATTATGCTGTATCACATGTATTAATTAATGCATTACAAGGTAAAATTGGACCATTCACCACTCCAGATCCTCGTTTAGCAGCTTATGCGAAAACAAATAGTGCAGGTTTGTATGTAGGGCAACCATACGGTTTGCCTGCGGAAGCTGCATCCATTTTGAAAGCGGAAGATGTTAGCTTACCGGGGGCTATTGTGAATGCTGCTGATTATGGGGAAGTACTTATGGAATATAGCGAAGTAGCCTTCTTATTATCCGAATACAATAACTGGAGCCAACAATGGTACGAAGCTGGTGTGAAAGCATCCTTCGAAAAATGGGCTGTAAATGGCACTGCATATGTAGCTGCTTTGCCTGCCGCTAACCAAGAAAATGTGCTCACGCAAAAATACTTAGCACTTTATATGCAATCTAACGAAGCTTGGGCCGAAATTCGTCGTACTGGATACCCTCATTTCTTAGTGAAATCCGGTGATGTAGTATGGACAAGAACAACTACTGACGGTAGTACAATTTCGTATAAATTCACACAGTTATTTGGCAACGGGATCCCCCAAAGGAT
Organism: Chitinophaga skermanii; assembly: GCF_003259335.1. Taxonomy (GTDB): domain Bacteria; phylum Bacteroidota; class Bacteroidia; order Chitinophagales; family Chitinophagaceae; genus Chitinophaga; species Chitinophaga skermanii. The sequence continues at coordinate 130,306 of NZ_QLLL01000010.1, read as the reverse complement.
TTATTACCCGCAAAAAGAACAATCTGTGAACTTGCAGAACTATCAAAGCGCTATTGCTAATCAAGGCAACGATAATATTGAAACGAAACCTTGGTGGAACAAGTAATTTTGTAAATCAAGGACCAATCCTCATAAGCAACAGCCCGGTTTATACCGGGTTGTTTTGTTTTTAGTATGTCATAGCATACATTAAAAAGTCGCCTTGTTACAAGGCGACTTTTTAATGTATGCGTTAAATAGATATTTAATTACAACCCACCAAGCTTTGCCAATTGTTGGTCGTTAAATTCAAGTAACGAATCCAATTGAAGATCAGCCAAAGCATAACGGGGATTTTTACGATTGTGGAATTCAGGAACTACCACCGTTTTCATACGTGCAGCTTTAGCAGCCGTCATACCTGTAACTGAATCTTCAAAAGCAATACAGTTTAGTGGCGAGCTTCCTAATGTTGCTGCGCATGAAAGGTATACCGCTGGGTGTGGTTTACCATATGGTTCAAATTCGGCGGATGCTACTGCACCAAAATAATCCGCAATATCTAAATGTTTAATAACTGCTTGGATTAAACTATTCGGGGAAGAAGATGCTAAACCGATTTTAAAGCGTTTTTTATCGAAGTAATCTAAAATGTAGTGTAAACCTTCCATTGCTTCACCTTCGGCCAAAATACGGTTCGTTACGTTTTCTACGATCTCAACAGTTACTTCCTCGGTGCTTTTGCTGTCCCATTTAAAATAGTCGTGCCAATAGCTCACCACTTCGCGGGTACGTAAACCTGTTGTTTGTGAGGCTAATTCAGGAGTAAGGTTCACGCCAAGCGTGTCCATTACTTCATACATCGCCATACCCCAAAGTGGTTCGGAATCAACTAATAAACCATCCATATCGAAAATAACCGTGTCCAGCTTCATATCAATGTTTTTGCGCCGCAAAGATAGGATGGAATAGACGATTTACATAATAGATTACCGCAAATAACAGGTTGATGACATACAAAAGGGGGGGTAGTTTTGTGTATCAATTCATTAATATTGTAGAGAGATATGGAAAACGAATCACATTTTAACTACGATCGCATGGCAGCAGCCATTGCTTACTTGGCGCAAAACTTTCGCAAACAACCCGCTTTAGAAGAGGTGGCCAAGGAAGTGCATATGAGCGAATTCCACTTCCAACGTGTATTTACGGAATGGGCGGGTGTAAGCCCCAAAAAGTTCCTGCAATATCTCACCACCAATTACTTAAAATCACGCATTAAAGATGCAACTAATATCAGTGAGGCAGCCGATTGGGCAGGGCTTAGTGCCCAATCGCGCGTATACGACCTTTTTGTAACCTTGGAGGCCGTTACTCCCCAAGAATTCAAAGAAGCTGGTCGAGGCGTTACCATTCATTACGGTTTTCAAGCAACGCCCTTCGGAGAATGCTTTATAGCTGTTACAAATAGGGGTATTTGTGGGTTAGAGTTTATTCAAGAGGAAAATCATCAAGCAATACTCGAAAACTTCAAGAAAGACTGGAAAAATGCCATTTTCAAAGAAGATTCCCAATTAGCAGCCAGCTACGTGCAAAAAATCTTCCACGGCGATGGTAAAGAAAAACTCAATGTAATTGTAAAAGGCACCAATTTCCAAGTGAAAGTTTGGGAAGCTCTATTACGCATCCCGCCCGGAGAATTAACCACTTACAGCCAAATTGCCCAATCTATCGAAAAGGCAGGGGCCGAACGTGCGGTAGGCAACGCCGTTGGTAGCAATCCAATCGCATTCTTAATCCCTTGCCACCGGGTTATCCGTAAAGAAGGCGCACTAGGAGGTTACCATTGGGGAATAACTAGGAAACAAGCAATCCTTGGATGCGAAATGGCGCAACGTGAACTCGCCGAACAACTGAAATAATTCCCACTGCGAGGCCATGTAAGCAACCCATCGTAACTTAGAATTGTAACGCCAATTAGGCATACAGTTCATGGTTATACCAAATAAAGAATTTTTAGAGGTCGTATAAAACGCCATCTGCAGCTTGCTGGAGATGGCGTTTTAATTTGGTAGATACCCATAACCTAGGGTTATAGGGTATAACTAAAATCAACCTAAAAAACTAGCACAAATCTTTTGGAGATTTCATTGCAACGACTATCTTTGTATTACTCTACTAAATCTATAGGTTTATGGGTTATGAAATAAGACATCATAAAGTGAAAATGAAAATGTGCTGTTGTATGTCAACAGAATAGGGGAGCGTGTACATAAGCAAAAACATGAACTTTTAACAACGTTTGATTTGATATGTAAGCCCCCGGTGTACAAAACCAGGGGCTTTTTTATGCCACCAACATCAATTATCCAATTCACATTACATCAACCTATTATAACAATGCAAAGCTTCAGAACAGAACTCGAAAATCCCATTGTCGAAAAAGACATCATCGAATTAGAGCAGAAAATTCGCCTCTTCCGCGAAGGAAAAATGCCCGATGAAAAGTTCCGTAGCCTTCGTTTAGCTAGAGGCGTTTACGGCCAACGTCAACCCGGTGTACAAATGGTACGGATTAAACTGCCATACGGTAAAATGACGTTTGCCCAATGGAAACGCATCTCCGATATTTCTGATGAATATTCAACAGGAAACCTTCACTTAACAACTCGTCAAGATATTCAAATACACTTCGTGAGCCTCGATAAAACCCCGGAACTCTGGGCTAAACTCGAGCTCGACGATATCACCATCCGCGAAGCTTGTGGTAACACAGTACGTAATATCACCGCCAGTGATAACGCCGGCATTGATCCTCAAGAACCGTTCGATGTAACACCTTACGCTGATGCCGCTTTTCGCTATTTTCTACGTAACCCCATTTCCCAAGATATGGGTCGTAAGTTTAAAATGGCTTTCTCTGCAAGCGATCGAGATACTGCGCTCGTATTTATGCACGATTTAGGTGTTATTCCTAAAATTAGAATCGTAGACGGTAAAGAAGTACGCGGTTTCAAAGTAGTAGTTGCTGGTGGCTTGGGTGCACAACCCCAATTAGCTAAAGTTGCATTCGATTTCCTCGAAACAGATCAATTGATTCCTTACATCGAAAGCGTTATCCGCGTGTTCGACCGTCACGGCGAAAGAGCTAGCAGGCATAAAGCACGTATCAAATTCCTGGTGCAGAAAATTGGTATGGAAGAATTTGAGCGCTTGGTGAAGGAAGAATACAAAGCATTAAAAAACAAAAGTGTACACATCGATGCTGCCGCATGGCCAGAAACTGAACCAGCCGGCGCTCCTGTGCATATCCCCGCATACGTTATTAAAAATCCGCAGCAATACGAACAATGGAAGCGTACCAATACTTTCGAACAAAAACAGAAAGGTTTTTATGGTGCTTATGTACGCGTATTACTCGGTAATATTTCATCCAATGTTTCCCGGAAATTGATAGAAACACTGCAAAATGTGGTGGCCAACGATATCCGCGTAACCGTAAACCAAGGCTTGTTATTTAAATATGTTCGTCCAGAGCATTTGCCATACGTGTTTAGCGTGTTAGAATCCGTTGGCCTTAGCGAACCTGGGTTCGACAGTATAGCCGATATCACGGCTTGCCCAGGTACCGATACTTGTAACCTTGGTATTTCTAGTAGTACCGGAATTTCCGTGGAACTAGAAAATGTAATTCGCAACGAATTCCCCGATTTGATCTACAACAACGATATCAAAATCAAGATCAGCGGTTGTATGAACTCATGTGGCCAACATGGCTTAGCGCACATTGGTTTCCATGGTAGTTCTTTAAAAAGTCAAGGTAAAGTATTGCCGGCTTTGCAAGTACTGCTAGGTGGTGGTGCAGTAGGTAATGGTGAAGGCAGAATTGCCGATAAAGTAATCAAAGTACCTAGCAAACGCGGCCCAGATGTATTGAGAACTTTGTTGCACGATTACGAATCGAACCAATTACCTAACGAATTATTCAATGCATACTTCGATCGTCAAGGTGATAAATATTTTTATGAACTGTTGAAGCCATTAGCTGATTTAGCGTCCTTACGAGATGAAGATTTCGTGGATTGGGGACAAGCAAACGATTTTGCAACAGCAATTGGTGTAGGCGAATGCGCGGGCGTTGTTATTGATTTGATTGCTACTTTGTTATTTGAAGCAGAAGAAAAAATTCAGTGGGCAACCGATACTGTAAATGCTGGCGCTTATGCCGATGGTATTTACCACGCTTATGCTGCCTTCATTCAATCTGCAAAAGCGTTATTACTCGATGAAAACATCGCTTGTAACACGCAGCACGGTATCATGAACGACTTTGAAAAGCATTTCATCGAAACTCAAAAAGTGCCCGTTGAAAGCTTCAAAGCCTTGGTAATGCAAATCAACCAACACGAACCAACAGAAAGTTTTGCGAAACAATACTTAGCAGAAGCAACAGCATTTTATAAAGTAGCACAAGCATACCGCGAACAGCGTCATTTGCAACCAGCTACCGTATAAACTTAGCAGGAACCAACCATTACTACTCATTTTTAAAATAAACGATCATGCAAACGGTACAACCTAAATTAACACTAGTAGGCGCGGGGCCAGGCGATCCAGAGTTGATCACCGTAAAAGGTTTAAAAGCAATTCAAACAGCCAGGGTTATTCTTTACGATGCGTTGGCTAATAATGAACTATTAGAACACGCTCCTCAAAATTGCTTAAAACGATTTGTAGGTAAGCGTGCCGGTATGCATGTGTACTCGCAAGACGAAATTAACCGCATGATCGTTAAATATGCACTCAGTTTTGGTAGTGTTGTGCGTTTAAAAGGTGGCGACTCTTTTGTATTTGGCCGCGGCCAAGAAGAATTGGCTTTTGCACAACAGTTCAATATCGAAACAGAGGTAGTACCAGGTATCAGTAGTGCCATTTCGGTACCAGGTATCAATAAAATACCGGTAACGGCTCGTAATGTTAGTGAAGGTTTTTGGGTGATCACCGGTACAACCCAAGAAGGCCGCCTTTCCCGTGATTTGCAATATGCCATCCAAGCAAATACAACGGTCGTTATTTTAATGGGTATGAATAAACTCGAAGAAATTGCTAATATTTACAGTACACACGGCGCAGGTAACATTCCTGCCGCTATTATTCACAACGGTACTTTACCCGATCAAAAATTGGGTGTCGGCTTAGCAAGTGATTTGAACAAAATTGCATTGGACAACGACCTTCGAAATCCTGCAATTATTGTTATCGGGGAGGTAGTTCGATTTCACGAAGCCTTTCAGTCCTTACAAGCAAAGCTGGCAGCAGATTATAAATTGGCTGTATAATGGAGGAGAATCATTTATTCCCGGTTTTTTTTAAGCTCGAACAACTACATGTTTTGGTAGTTGGTGGAGGCAATATTGGCCACGAAAAAGTAAGTGCCATGTTGCAAAACTGCCCAGGTGCACACATCTCCGTGGTCGCTACGCGCTTTAATGAAGAATTAGAGGTAATGGCTAAGCAATACAACGATGTAGAGCTGATTCGCAAGCCTTTTAGTTGTGGCGATTTATTCGGTAAGCAACTGGTTATTGCAGCCACAAACGATAAAGATTTGAATTATACAGTGTGGGAAAAGGCTAAAGCCAGTAAAGTGCTCATCAATGTAGCTGATACGCCGGCTTTGTGCGATTTCTATTTGGGTTCGGTGGTAACGAAAGGTAACCTCAAAATTGCCATTTCTACAAACGGAAAGTCGCCTACCATGGCTAAACGTATTAAACAGATCTTACAAGAATCTATCCCCGACGGGGTAAATGAACTCCTAGATAACTTACACCGTTTACGTGATCGTTTGAAAGGTGATTTTGCCGCTAAAGTGAAGCAGCTGAATGAAATTACAGCAGGCTTAGTGGAAGAAGATAAAAAATAGAGATAGTTTGTTTTAAATAGAAAAGATCGGGTGACCGTAAGGTTATTCGATCTTTTTGTTTTTAGTATTAATGATGATAATTGATGTATCAATCATTAATAGACGTTATATTTTCTATAGCTTCCAATAGAATGGGAGCATAATTAAAAGTATCATCTTTGGCACTATGCACAATAGTTACGGTTTCGTGTTTAGATTTTTCAAAGATGGAAGTAAGTAATCCAAGTTTTTCTTCTAACTCTTTTAAGTAGTATTTTTTGAAAGAAAGGAAACGTTCTGAATCGATGCCCAACCATTGACGTAATTGTTCACTTGGGGCCAATTCATATAACCATTCATGAATATGCGCGGTACTCTTGGGTACTCCTTCTGGCCAAGTACGATCGATGAAGATGCGGTGACCATCTTGTGCAGCTTTGGGTTCGTATATTTGCTTAATGAGAATCATGGGCAGTGATTTTTAAAGCCTACGAATTGTTGTTCCTTTTCCTCTCTTGCGTTTTGGTATAAATAATTGGTGGTTATCCAAATTTAATTCATCTTGTACACTCTTTTCTTAATTATTTTTTACTGTGATACACGAACAAATTATTGATAAAACCGTTGCGTATGTGAAGCAAGAATTACACCAAGCTGAAGGAGGCCACGACTGGTGGCACATTCAACGTGTTTGGAATAACGCAAAACACATAGCAGCCAGCGAACCATCGAACTTATTAGTCGTAGAACTAGGCGCTTTACTACACGATATCGCAGATGCGAAATTCCATAACGGCGACGAATCCATCGGCCCACGTAAAGCACGTGCCTTCATGGAAACATTAGCGCTCGACGAGCCCACTATTGCTGCGGTTATTTACATCATAGAGAATATTTCCTACAAAGGCGGCCATAATAATAACGTGGCCCGTACCCCGGAACTCAATGTTGTACAAGATGCCGATCGCTTAGATGCCATTGGCGCCATCGGTATTGCCCGCGCCTTTAATTACGGCGGGTTTAAAAACCGTGCTTTGCACGATCCAACGGTACAACCCAACTTGCAAAGAACCAAAGAAGATTATAAACATAACAACGCACCCACCATTGCACATTTCTATGAGAAATTGCTGTTGTTGAAAGATTTAATGAATACCACGAAAGGTAAGTCCATGGCAGAGCAACGCCATGCCTACATGGAGGGATATTTGCAACAGTTTTTCGAGGAATGGGAAGGGATTCGGTAATAAGATAATGTCAATTACATGGTATAGAACGTAGATGTTCAGATCCGCTACCAATACTTTCTTGCACAAGTACAGGTAGCGGAAATTTTTTAGCTGGCTGCACTACTATTGAGCTTATATTTCAAGCTGGAAAACCTAGCTTTCCACAACTTCGCAAAGTGATGGATTTTGTTTTGTTGATTAAATGCTTTGGTTTCGATGGTATTCCCCGCAGAAATTGGGCTGGATACGATATAATCGTTCTCAAAAACGAATTTTACCCCGAAAGGACTGTTTTCGTCGATGTTTAGGATTTCTACGTCGCTAATTGTTTGTGATACAATTTTATCAAAAGTATCCACATGGGTGATTTCGTAAAATTCGTACGATAAGTCGTCGCTTTCATCGATTTTCATCCACTTTTTCATGCGGGTAGGGAAGTCGCTCCAACTGAAAATCTCGTGAGGAATACTTTCAATGTACGTACTAGGGGTCCATTTATCGTCTTTGTCGGTGGTTATTACATGCATATGCTGTTCATCGCCTAACACTAGGCCCACTGAAACATCGATGTCTGTAATCTTCTCTTCGCCACAAGGGGGCCAAACGATTAGGAATAGTCGCTTTACTTCTTGGTCCAAGAATTTCTTAAAGGTTACCATTGGCTTCTTAAATATAGGGTTCTGTTGCTGATTAATTTTTATATGTCTTATAAAATTGGCATCCACACTCCATCATGAAGATAATAAAATAGGTATATATTATACATACAAGTTGGCGCAATTACTTTTATTCTAAACAGTTGGCAGCTTGGTTTCCAATTTAATGCAACATAATATACGAGAATTAGGCAATCCGGATTGCCTACTTTCCCAATTTATTTTCATAAGCTTATAATTTGTCGTTCAAAGGTCTTCTTAAACACCGCAAAAATACAACAGCAAATCTCATGTATTTACTGCTTATCGTATACCGCTCATCAAATAACTTTTTAAAATTAATTAATATATTGCAATTATCATTTAAAAAGTTTTATGTGTATGTTTAACACAAACCACAATTAGGATACAAAACTATCTCCCTAAATAATCTCCCGCCCAGCCATATTTACAAGGTACAAGTGTGCGACGCAACTACAGCCTTTCTTTCTTCCAAAAGCCCCACTCAATAGACCAATTTTTAAAAAAGATTTTACCTGTTGCAACGCTTTAAAAAATAGACAATGTAAAAATGTTAATTATTTTATAAAAACGTTTTAATTTACGGATAGGATTAAACAATGATCTAAATCGATTTTGCAAAATGTCATTCTAAAACTTATTGTAGAAATCAAGGAAAAGGTAGCAATAGAAATTACGTAGTTTACATACGCCAACTCATTATTACTGTTGTGTTTATGCACAACAGAAGGTTGTTTTTTGCTTAACGAAAAAAAGAAACAAACGAATCACCCAATTCATATTAACCAATAACGATTAACCGAAAACCCTGGTCAACTAACTATTCTAAACGATATGAGAAGATCCTTGCTCAGCCTTTTAATAATGGCTGCTGCCCTCACAACAAATGCGCAGAAAACAGTGTCATTCGCATTCCTGACCGACTTGCACGTATCCCCGGGCATTCCCAGCGAAGCGAATCTGAAAGAAATAGTACAAGAAATTAATACCCAACAATTCGATTTCGTAGTGGTAACAGGCGATCTCACCAATACCGGCGCCAATGCAGAACTACAAGCCGCTTACAATATCCTAAACGGCCTACAGTTCAAAAAATACGTTATTCCCGGTAACCACGAAACCAACTGGAGCGAAAGCGCCACCCAAAAGTTTAATGAACTATTTGGCAACGATCGCTTTTACTTCGAATACGACAAATTCCAATTCGTAGGCTTCAATACCGGTCCTTATATGAAAATGGGAGACGGTCACGTGAAAGAAGAAGATATTCATTGGCTGAAAAAACTATTGGCAGAAAAAAAAGATCCCAATAAAACCCTCATCTCCCTCGCACATTACCCGCTGGGCGATGGTTTAGATAATTGGACCGATGCCACGAAAATACTGAACCAATACAATACCCGTTTGCATCTTTGCGGCCATGGACACCGCCTATCATTACATAATTTCGATGGTATCCCAGGTATTATGGGACGCTCATCGCTCATTGGCAGCGGGTACGAAAAACCTGGGTATAATATTGTTACCCTGCGAAACGACAGTGTACTCATTTACCAAAAGAACCTCGGCGAGGCTGCCCCCCAATTATTCAAACAGTTCAGCCTCAAGAATAATAACATCGTGCAAACTGTTAAAATAGCTCCCAAACCCGATTATAGTATCAATAACCGCTTCAAGAATGTTAACGTCAAATACCAATTCCAAGACACTGCTTCCATTTTTACAGGCGTTGTGAACATGACGTCGAATAGTATTGCTTATGGTAATTCCGATGGCGAGCTGGTAGCGCTTGAAGTGCCTTCGAAAAAAGTAATGTGGCGTAAGAAGCATAACGGCTCCTTTTATGCTACGCCGGTATATGCCCAAGGCATATTAATGTATGGCACCGTAGATGGACATTTATATGGTGTTGAAGCAAAATCCGGTAAGCAATTATGGACATTGAATGTTGATGAACCCGTAATTGCCGACGGTATTGTCGACAACAACAATGTGTATATCGGCGTAGGTAGCAAGAAATTCTATTCTATTAACATTCTAACCGGCAAGATTAACTGGAAAAGCGAAGTAGCAGAAGGTCAAATGCAAGGCAAACCTGCGTTTAATAACGATGTTGTTGTTTTCGGTGCTTGGGATCGACATCTATATTGCCTTAACAAAGCAACCGGTAAACTACTCTGGAAATGGAATAACGGTTCTCCTCAAAAACTGTATTCACCCGGTAACGTAGTACCCTTTATTGCCAACGACCGTGTTTTTATTGTAGCCCCCGACCGTTACATGACAGCTATTGATGTAAAAACCGGTCAAACCATTTGGCGTAATAACCAATACACCGTACGCGAAGCAATGTGTGGTAGTGCAGATGGGAAATTGGTGTATGCTAAGCTGATGAATGATAAAGTAATAGCTGTTTCTACCACTAGCAGTGTGTTTGAATTGATGTGGATGGTAGATGCCCAATTCGGCTACGAACACAATCCTTGCCCATTACTCGAAAGTAATGGCATGTTATACACGGGTACTAAAAATGGATTACTCGTAGCGATCGACACGAAAACCCAAACCGTTGCATGGCAACACAAACCCGGGAACGCCGAAATCAATAAAATTACTGCAGACGCCAACGGAAACATTTGGATCAGTATGATCGAAGGGAAGATACTGCAATTCCAAGCCAACAAATAAGCCTAACACTAAACTAAAATATACCACTATGCGAATTACAAGGGCAAGTTTGCTCCTGGTGCTACTTTGCTGTCTAGCCAGCTTTGCATCCGGGCAACAAAAAATCACGGGCCGCGTGGTTGACAAGTCCAACAACGAGCCCATTATCGGTGCTTCCGTACAAGCAGTAAAATCCACAGTAGGCACAGTGACCGATGCAAGCGGTCATTTCACCTTCCAAGCACCGCAAGGTACGCAGGCTGTACTGATCAAATTTTTAGGGTATAAACCGCTTACAATGGCTGTTCCAGCAAGCGGCACCATCAACGCAGAGATGGAGCTCGACGAGCAATCATTGGAACAAGTGGTAGTAGTAGGGTATGGTACCCAAAAGAAAGCTAACTTAACGGGTGCTGTTGCAGTAGTTGATGTGAACAAAACATTTGGTTCCCGTCCTATTACCGACATCAGCCGCGGTTTGCAAGGTGCTACCCCTGGTTTAACCATTACTTCCCCCAGTGGCGACTTAGGTACTGATCCTGCTGTTCGCTTAAGGGGTTTGCAAGGTAGTTTGAACAGTAACGGTGCGAAACCATTGATTTTGTTGGATAACGTAGAAATTCCAACATTGCAGTTAATCAATCCTGCCGACGTAGAATCTATTTCCGTTTTAAAAGATGCAGCATCTACGTCTATATATGGCGCGCGCGCTGCATGGGGTGTTATTCTCATTACTTCTAAAGCAGGTAAAAGGAATACAAAAAACACCATCAACTACAATAACAACTTTTCATGGGCAACGCCTACTAATTTACCTACCATAGCTTCCGGCCCTGACGGTGCTACCATGGCTTTAGCTGCTTTACAACGTTCTACCCAACGCAGCGATTACTCCATTTTAGGGATCACTTATGACCAATTTGCCATCGATAAAATGCGCCAATGGGATCAGCAATATGGTGGAAAAGATTTGGGTGATGATATGGTATATGGTAGAGATTATGAAGTTGTGGGAGGAAAGTTATATTTCTATAGAAGTTGGGATGCTGGCGATAAGTTCATGAAGAAATGGACGCCACAACAAAAACACGATCTTAGCTTTAGTGGTGGTAACGAAAAAACTGCTTATAATGTTAACCTCGGATACTTGAACCAACAAGGTGTTTTAAAAGCAAACCAAGATAGCTATGAACGTTATAATGCCAATATTAGCATTACTTCAAAAGTGAAAGATTGGTTGGACATTCGTGGTAAAATATTTGCAACGAAAGCCGTTGGTAGAAGTCCTTTTAACTTCGGTGGTCTTTCTTCTGATCCTATTTATTATTTATACCGTTGGCCTAAAAACTACCCGTATGGTACAATTGATGGTAAACCAATTCGTAATGCCATCACTGAAGTACAACAAGCCAAAATGAACGAGGAAACAAATCGTTATCAACGTGTGGCTTTAGGTGCAACAGGACATATTATGAAAGGGTGGACGGTTGACATGGATTATGTATACAGTAACCTCAACTACGTGAAAAAAGAAACAGGTGGTTCTGTTACTGCATACGATTTCTGGGGCGGTTTATCCAATGGCGCTATCCCTTATTCAAAATACACAACGCCTTCAAACGATATTGTTCGTAGTACTTCGATGTTTAACGAATTGAATACGTTCAAATTATATACCACTTACGCGAAAGACATTAAAAAGCATTCGTTCAAAGTAATTGCAGGTACTGATATGGACTTGTTTAACGAAACCGTTACAACTGGTTCTCGTAAAGCATTAATTGATCCAAATAAAGGCGAACCAAACTTAGCAACTGGAGAACAATTGTATACAGGTAGCCGCAAATTATGGAGTACAGCCGGTTATTTTGGTCGTATTAACTACGTATTTGCTAATAAATGGTTGTTAGAATTGAACGCTCGTTTAGATGGTTCTTCTCGTTTCCCAACAAATGATCAATGGGGTTTCTTCCCATCAGCATCAGTAGGTTATGTAGTATCGGATGAGAAATTCATGAACTTCACAAAACCGGTACTCGATTTCTTAAAACTGAGAGCATCGTATGGTGAAATTGGTAGCCAAGATTTGAATAATGCCAACCAACAATCGTACTTCTTACCATCGATGAATGCTATTTCGTCGAACTGGTTAATGGGTAGCACGAATATGACGTCGGTTACAATGCCAACACCAGTGCCACCAACAGTTACCTGGGAAACTGTAAGTACGCTTGATTTCGGTTTTGATGCGAGGATGTTCAAAAATAAACTAGGTGTTACTTTCGATTGGTACCGTAGAACAGTGAATGATATGATTGTACCAGGTGTTGCTGTGCCAAGCACCTTTGGTGATGTTGCACCGAAAGTGAATGCCGGCCAAATGTATACACAAGGTTGGGAACTCGCGATCGATTTCAATCACCAATTTGAAAATGGCTTGGGCATTAACGTAATGGCCTCCCTTTCTGATTTCAAAGAGATAGTTACAAAGTATCCAGGCATTACAAGATCTATAACAGCGAATGCATATGCAGGTAAAACATTAGGCGAAATTTGGGGCTATGAAACAGATCGCCTCTTTCAATTCAGCGACTTCGTAACAAAAGCAGATGGTTCCCTCGATTTAGTGAATGGCAAACCTGTATTAAAACCCGGTATTGCAAGTCAATCACAATTGGAATCGGGTTGGTTCTATTATATGCCAGGCGATGTAAAGTATAAAGATCTTGATGGTGATGGAAAAGTATGGCAGAATAGTAATACTGTTGATGATCCAGGTGATAAACGCGTAATTGGTAATTCCACTCCACGTTACCAGTATGGTTTCCAACTAGGTGCGCAATACAAAGGTTTTGATTTTAGCATGTTTATCCAAGGGGTAGGCAAACGTGAATTATGGCCAAGTGGTCCTATTTTCATACCAGGTTATAAAGCCACTGAAGCTTGGTATGCACACCAATTAGATTATTGGACTCCTACTAATACTAATGCTTTCTATCCAAGCCCAATCGACCAAGGAGAAAGTAATAACCAGCGCAACTTCTTACCGCAATCGCGCTACTTGTTAAACATGGCCTATATGCGTATGAAAAATATGACACTCGGTTATACGCTGCCTGCGAATTGGTTAACAAGAGCCAAAATCCAAAATGTTAGGGTGTACGTAACAGGCGAGAATATGTTCGAATTCACAAAACTCGATATTCCTATCGATCCTGAAGTAGACTATATCTCGGGTACAACATTGAACACTTTCGGCCGCGTATATCCATACCGTAGGTCATATGCTGCCGGTATTCAAATTACACTTTAATCCATCTCAAAGCGAAACAATGAAAAAGTTAATATATGCTGCATTGCTTGCAGGCGTTGCATTGACCAGCTGTAGAAAAGACTTCTTAACGAAGTTACCGCCTAGTGCGCTCGTAGATGATTCATATTGGACATCAGAAGCGAACGTACGCACGTATGCTTACCAATTTTATCCTAGGTATTTCCGTGGTTATGGCTCTGGATTTACCGCGGGTTCATATTATATGGGACAAACAATCAACGACGATTTCGTACAAGTTTCTCCCGCCTTGTTTACAGATAGGATACCCGCAACCGATGCCGGTGCTTACCGCTGGAACTTTGAAAACGTAAGGAAGTTGAACTACTATATCAATCGCCTAGAACGTGTACCGATGGATTCTGCAACGATGAACCATTGGAGAGGGGTAGCAAGGTTCTTTAGAGCGATGGAATACGCCCAACTAGTACGTACTTATGGCGATGTACCTTATTACGATAAGGTAATGACTGAAACAGAAACTGATGAGTTATTTAAGCCGCGTGATCCACGCACAACTGTGATGGATAACGTATTGGCCGATTTCGAATTCGCAGCAAAAAATGTGAAGTTGAAAGATGGTACACCAGGCTTAGAAATTGACAGGTACATTGTATTAGCATTCATGTCGCGTATTTTCCTATTTGAAGGAACATTTGAAAAGTACCACAACATCGACCAAACACGCGCTACGAAATACTTAACAGCAGCAAAGAATGCGGCGGATGAAGTTTTGAAAAGTGGTTTGTATACGGTGAACCCTAATTACCGTGGTATTTTTGCTTCAGCTGACCTGTCTGCTAACAAAGAAGTGTTGATGTACCGTAAATACGAAGCTGCTTTGTTAACACACAGCTTAATGAGCTATAACAACATGGAACCCCAACCCAACGGTCCTACAAAAGATTTAATTGAATCTTATTTGTGTAAAGATGGGTTGCCAATAGGTTTATCACCTTTGTACAAAGGCGATACGACCATTACAGACGTATTTGCAAACCGTGACCCAAGAATGGGGGCAACGTATGCAAAGCAATACCGTGTAAATGGGAACATTTCTAACTTTTCAGCATCTGGCTATGTATGTGTGAAATTTTTGGACGACGCTTTAGCTGCGAGTGGTGATGCTGCCGCTAAAAGTAGTACGAATGTAAGCGATGCACCTATTATTCGTATCAGTGAAGTAATGCTGAATTATATTGAAGCAGCTGCGGAACTGGGTGCAGTTTCTCAAGCAGACGTTGATCGTACGATTAATAAAATTAGGGGTAGAGATATTACCATGGCGCCGTTAAAAGTGGTAGGAGGTATGCCTGCCGATACCTCAGGGAATGTATTCGATGACCCTAAGCGTGATCCTACCGTTTCATCCATACTGTGGGAAATTCGCCGCGAACGTCGCGTAGAATTGGTCTTCGAAGGATTGCGTTTAGACGATTTAAAGCGTTGGAAGAAATTGGATTATGCCGATACAAAGGTAAATCCAACAAAATATTATGGTGCCTATATTAATAAGGCTCAATTCCCCGACGCTAAAGATAAACTAGTGGGCGGTGGATCAGCCGGTTATATTTGGACCGCCAACTCAACGGTAGCACAAAGAGTGGTAACTGATCGTAATTACTTAGAACCCCTTCCGCTAGATCAAATTAAGATGTATACAGATGTGGGTAAAGAATTAAAACAAAACCCAGGATGGGTTCAGTAAGAAATAATTAACTTTAACATAAAGGCTGCTTCCAAGAAGCAGCCTTTTCTATAGAAATACTAGTATAACCCTATCCTTTTATCGATAATAGCCTATCCTCACCCTATCTCCACCCTATCTAAAGCCTATCTCCACCCTATCCTAAGCCTATCCTCCCCCTATCTATTTTATTAATAATGAAGTAGTTAAGTGATTTTGAGCTAAAGCTACTTGTTATATCACCTTGATAATCATTTCTTTCGAGCGGAATCCGGCATTATTGACATAATCTTTATCACAAACGGAGTATACTACCTCTGTTTGGCCACCGGTTATCCCGGGGAACTTAGTTTTTAAAACCGCGGTAATATCTTCCAGTTCTTTTTGTAAACCGGCTTCATCATCGAACTTTTTGGATACCAGCGATACTTTTAATCTTACTGATTGCTCATTAGGACTAAAAGTGAAGGCATAAATCATTGGCTTACTGGGGATTTCTTTCAGTTGGAAAGGGTAGTCGGTGGGGTATTTCTGTACGAAGGCATTCACGGCCGATTGGTAATGTTTATAGATAATTTCCTGGTTAGCAAGTTCTAAGGCTTCTCCAATAGGAGACAATAACGCCTGTGCTGCGAAGGCGTTCAATAATTCCTGCATGGTGTCCTTATTGTGCTTGTATTGCTGAGCCATGTTGAAATAACTGCCAGCATTCTTGTGGTAATAACTGTAAGGGCCGTAAAAGAACCTAAATAGCTTCCATTGACTGTCTTTATCCTCCCTTCCAAATCCCAGTAACACCAAAAATTGCTTTTGATCGTTGCCAAACGAGTACTGGGCAAAGTACATTTGCTTGTTGGCGATGTAATACTTGAAATTGTATTTCCCCAGTAACTCCGAATCGTACTGGATGTTATGTACTGCTTCTTTTCCATCCGATAACACTTCTACCTCTTCCAAAAGGGTAAGCAGCCCGGTGAAATCCCGGGCAAAAGCAGCACTCAATGCTGGAAAACGGTCGAGGTTATCCACCAGTTGTTGGGCCATCATTTTTTTGGCCGCCGTGGTATCACCTTTGCCGAGTTGGCGGATGAATTGCTCGCTAATGATTTGCATTTCACGGCGAGTAGCTTGGTTAATTTGGCTGTTTTGGCGTTCAATATGCTCTTGTTTCGATGCTTTAACGGAACAAGCTTGCAGGCCTAATGCGAGGCCGCATACGAGGTAAATGAATGGTAGATTCATGGCAAATTGTGGGTTTAACGATGTAGATTTTGGTAGTAATAAATATAAGTGGAAAAGTTGATTAGGGGAAACAAAAAAGGCCTCTACCCGGTAGAAGCCTTCTATAGAAAAAAAATGAATATGTTATTGCTCTGTGAAGAGTGCTTTTAACTCGTTCGCATCTGCAGGTTTCATTTTACCGCCGAGGATCAAACGTAATTGGCGACGACGCAAAGCGCCTTCGAACAATTTGATTTCATCATCAGATTCCGGAACGATAGCTGGTACCGGGCGAGAATTCCCATTAGGATCGAGGGCAACGAACGTCATGAAAGCTTCGTTACTTTTATAGCGGTATTGCATAACTGGGTCTTCGCCCCATACTTTCATATG
Source organism: Chitinophaga skermanii (assembly GCF_003259335.1). Lineage (GTDB taxonomy): Bacteria > Bacteroidota > Bacteroidia > Chitinophagales > Chitinophagaceae > Chitinophaga > Chitinophaga skermanii. Next base: position 113,217 of record NZ_QLLL01000010.1, on the reverse strand, counting down.
TACTTCCATAGAAGTGTTGAATGCACGCGTAACTTTTGCTTCGATATGTACTACGTTACCTAGCTTGATGGGATTTTCAAATGAAATATTATCAACCGACGCCGTAACTACGGGGGCCGCACAATGTTTCATACAAGAAAGAGCAGCCGCAATATCCATCCAATACATTAAACGTCCTCCCATAAGGTTACCGAACGTGTTCGTATCGTTGGGTAATACGAGTTCTGTCATAATGATCAGGGAATCTTGTGCTTTCTTTGGCGTTAAGGTCATAAAAAGATCGTGTTTTCGAAGCGCAAAATTACGTTAAGGAAACTTATCTGCAAAGTATATCTATTATAACCTTTACTGGTACAGCGTTTCAGCGGTTTTTAGAGGCAGCATGACAAAAAAAGTACTTGGCAGGGGTGCAAATTTTTGTAACTTTGCATGACCTGCGGAAGTAAATTACTTGACAATACACCAATCAAATCAAGCTTCCTCTTTAGGTCAAGTATCTTTCAGAACTTAGTTTTTATGGCAAAATATATCTTCGTTACAGGAGGTGTTACTTCCTCATTGGGTAAAGGAATTATAGCAGCATCTCTTGCTAAACTATTGCAAGCGCGCGGCTTTAAAGTGACTATTCAGAAATTCGATCCATATATTAATGTGGATCCGGGAACCTTAAACCCATATGAACATGGGGAATGTTATGTAACCGAAGATGGTGCAGAAACAGATTTGGACTTAGGACACTACGAGCGTTTTTTAAACACGCCCACTTCCCAGGCGAACAACGTTACAACGGGAAGAATTTACCAAACTGTTATTAACAAGGAAAGGGAAGGTGCTTACCTCGGTAAAACCGTGCAAGTAATCCCGCATATCACCGACGAGATCAAACGTCGTATCCTTTTATTGGGTAAAGACAATAAGTTCGACATCGTGATTACCGAGTTGGGTGGTACTGTGGGTGATATTGAATCGCTCCCGTACATCGAGGCGGTTCGTCAATTACAATGGGAATTGGAAGAAGAGGATTGCTTAGTGGTGCACTTAACATTGATTCCTTATCTCCGCGCAGCGAAAGAATTAAAAACAAAACCTACGCAGCACTCTGTTCGTATGTTGAGCGAAAACGGTGTACACCCCGATATTATCGTGTGCCGTACAGAAGAACCGTTATACCGCGATTTGAAAAAGAAAATTGCGCAGTTCTGTAACGTACAAGTAGATGCCGTTATTGAAGCGAACGACGTACCAACTATTTACGAAGTTCCTTTAGAAATGCAACGCGAGAAATTGGACGTAATTACCCTTAAAAAGCTCGGTTTACCGGTAGGAAAAGACCCAGAATTAACAAAATGGCGTGAGTTCCTCGATAAATTGAAGTATCCTAAAACAAAGGTTACCATTGGTTTAATCGGTAAATACGTTGAATTACAAGATGCGTACAAATCCATCCTCGAATCATTCGTACATGCAGGTTCTGTAAACGAATGTAAAGTGGTGGTACAAAATATTCACTCTGAATACATTACACCTGAGAATGTAGCAGAAAAACTAAAAAACCTCGATGGTTTATTAGTAGCTCCTGGTTTCGGTCAACGTGGTATCGAAGGTAAAATCACCGCTATCCAGTATGCCCGCGAAAATCAATTACCATTCTTTGGTATTTGTTTGGGTATGCAAATGGCTGTAGTAGAATACGCACGTAACGTAATTGGCTTAAAAGACGCACACAGTTCTGAAATGAACCCAGATACACAGTACCCTGTGATCAACCTCATGGAAGAACAAAAGAAAATTACCACCAAAGGCGGTACCATGCGCTTAGGTGCTTACGAATGTGAGCTGATCCCAGGTTCCAAAGCCGCAGAAATCTATGGCGCAACTTCTATCAGCGAACGCCACCGTCACCGTTACGAGTTTAACAACGACTTCCTAGAACAATTCGAAAAAGCAGGCATGCTTCCTTCCGGTAAAAATCCATCTACAGGCTTAGTTGAAATGGTAGAATTACCAAATCACCCATTCTTCGTAGGTGCCCAATTCCACCCAGAATTGAAATCAACCGTGGAAGCACCATCCCCAATTTTCGTTTCCTTCGTAAAAGCCGCTAAATGCTACGCCGAAAACAAAAACGGCAAAGCCAAAGCCAACGAAGAGAGAGTTGCTCAACACGACTAATAAGTAATTAACGATCAATACCAAAAAAGTCCTGCCACTAGCAGGACTTTTTTTATAATGTTGATACTAACACTATTTTACCCATATCTGCACATCCAACCAACCAAACCCACTCGCTCCCTTAAATAGCGTCCCACAGCCCTTCAGCACAGTAGTACCCAAGCTCTATCACAGCCCCGATCAAACGGCAACGCAGTACATTTGCCGTTTGTCCTCCTTTCTTTGGTTACTTTCTTTAGAGAAGCAAAGAAAGTAACAAATAGGATGAATGCTAATTATACAAAGCTGCTGCCTAGCCAGAAAACCTTCCATAACCAATTAATAATCAATATAAATATGTATTATCACCAAAAAGAAACAATTTTTATTAAAAGATTAACCAAATAACCTTCCATTCCCTGCGCTTACATTTCACACTTTGCCTTCTCTTGCTTACCTTTGCTGCTCAAATTTTTTAATTTCACTACATGGATAGAAATACGATTATCGGGCTCGTATGTATCATTGGTTTAGCAGTAGGATATTTCTTTTACCAAAGTAACCAACAACAAACAGCTCAATTAGAGAAACAGCGTCAAGATTCTATCGCCAACTTGAACAAGCCGAAGGAACAAATCGCACCTGTAGCCACTTTACCTTCGGGGGGCATCGATTCCACGAAATTGAACAGCGAGTACGGCGCATTTGCAGCAGCAGCAACTGGCACAGAACAAACACAAGTATTGGAAAATGATGACCTTAAAATCACATTCTCTAATAAAGGTGGTGCTCCGGCTAGCGTTGAATTAAAGAAGTACAAAACTTACGATAAGAAACCACTTTTCTTAGAACAAGGCTCTTTTAACCGTATGGGCCTTAAAATTCCCGTGAATAACAGTTCCCTTAACACGGCCGACCTGTATTTCACCCTTTCAAACGCCTCTGATAAATCTATCACCTACCGTTTGAATACCATCGATCCAAGCAAATACATCGAGTACGTTTATACCATTACACCTGGTAGCTATATGGTTAACTTTACCATTAACGCTGTAGGTATGCAAAACTTAATCGCGGGTAATACCTTGCCTTTCCAATGGAACCTCCAGTTCGATAAACAAGAGCAAGACATTAACAACGAACGTATGAACAACCAAGTTCATTACCGTTACGCGAATGAAAAACACGATTACTTTACTTTGTCGAGCAAAAACCACGAAAAGTTAGAAGACAGGGTAAACTGGGTGAGTGTGAAACAACAATTCTTCAACGTTACCATGGTAGCGAAGAAAGAAAACTTTGCTAGCGCAGATATCAATACTAAAATCCCGGAAAGCGGCAACATCGTAGGCCAAGCAATGACCACATTGAACCTTCCTTACGATCACTCGGCAGCTTACTCATTCCCAATGGATATCTACTACGGTCCGAACCACTTCAAAACATTGAAATCTTTCGGTATCGACTTAGAAAGCATTATTCCTTTGGGATCTGGTATCTTCTTCTTCGTGAAGTATATCAACAAATGGATCATTATCCCTGTATTTAACTTCTTAAGCGGTTTCATCAGCAACTTCGGTGTTATCATCATCTTGTTGACTGTATTTATCCGTTTATTGATTTCTCCATTCACTTACCAATCGTACGTTTCTGCGGCGAAAATGAAGGTATTGAAACCAGAAATCGATGCATTGAGAGCTAAATTCGGCGATGATCAACAAGGTTTCGGTATGGAGCAAATGAAATTGTTCCGTTCTGCAGGTGTAAACCCATTAGGAGGTTGTTTACCGGCATTGTTACAATTACCGATCCTCGTAGCCATGTATAGCTTCTTCCCATCCTCTATCGAGCTTCGCCAAGAAAGCTTCTTATGGGCTACGGATTTATCTACCTACGATTCTATCTACAACTTCGGTTTCAACGTACCATTCTACGGTAACCACATTTCATTGTTCACGATCTTAATGACGATCACGAGCTTGATTTTGGCGTTCTATAACCGTGGTATGACGGATCAAAGCAACCCGGTAATGAAGTATATGCCGTTTGTGTTCCCGATCATGTTGTTAGGTATCTTCAACAAATTGGCGGCGGCCTTAACTTTCTACTACTTCTTATCGAACGTAATTTCGATCTTGTTGCAGTGGGTAATTCAGAAATTCGTTATCAACCACGATAAGATTCACTTGCAAATTCAAGAGAATAAGAAGAAAGGACCAAAGAAATCTAAATGGTCAGAACGTTTAGAAGAAATGCAAAAAAGACAACAAGAAATGCAGGAGCAAGCGAAAAAAGGTAAAAAATAAGCGCGTTCAGTATTTTGATATAAAAAGGCCGTCTCAATATTATTGAGACGGCCTTTCTGTTATTACTCGTCAAGAATATTCATGTCCCTAATTCCAGCAGCAATTTCTGGCCAGTATTTGACAGACCTTTTATTGTCAAGAATCGTTAGAATGCGCTTTCTTAAATGACTATTGTTATTTAAAATCCTGCTTATTTGTCTTCCTATAATTCTAGCATTTACAAGCTGCAGATATTCATTTTCACTTGTATCATAAAAGTCTAATACATCTGAGTCTTTTTGGTAAATATCATAGCCTTTTAAATCTAAATAGGAAGTGATAATATCTTCTATGTCAGTAATGTCTTTAATTCTGCCAGGCCTATCGTTATTTGCAATGATTTTTAAAAGTATAATACCTTCAAGCGGGCAAACGTTGAGTTTCTTTCCTTTGGAGGTGGTGTATTCGTTCACATTCGGGAGTATTTCCTTAAACCCTGGCACATTTAACGCAAAAACCCTTGGTTGCGTAATAATTGTTTCATCATTATTTTCAATTCCCCCAAATGGGAGAATATCTACTTCAATAGATTCCTTGTAAATAAATTTGATCAATTCAGTGGGATGTGCATTAAATAATGTAGAGGCAATTAATTCTTGTTTTAATGATTGAAATTCCTCTTCAGATCCTAGCATTACCGCTATATCTACATCATTTGTTTTTCTCATTGGTTTTTTAGTTGCTTGGGCAAAGTTTATATCTCGAGCAACTGCACCAACTATGTAATATGGAATATTCCGCTTTTCAAGGATTGTTTCCAAATCACCAAGGAGGTCCAGTATTTCTGGGGTTAATATATCATGGATCATAATAGATATTTTTCTTTGATGGTATTAGCTAGTTCTTGATTTCTACTATCAAGACTATGGATTAAATCTGCATAGATTAGTAATGGGGGGGCGGATAGGGCATCGGTTTCTTTAGAAGGTCGAATTTTTTCAGTGGTAATATCGCCCCAGAATTTATTGTAGGACTTTACATTCCCATTTTTGTCAGGTATGATTAAAAGCTTCTTTACTAATTCATTGCCATTTAATGAGGTGAAAAAAGTGAAATCATTAGGAGTAAGATTATTCGTGATAATATCTGCCCCAGGTTCCCCGCCCCAATATATTTCTGCATTCTCAATTGTACTCCACTTCATTTGTACATCTAAGTTGAGAAATCTGTAAGTGCCACTGTATAGTTTAGGTTTCATTATTGCGTGGTATAATTCCACCCAACGATTAATAAGTGTTTTTTTATTAATAATTTGATATTTCCCCTCATCATTAGACTCAATGAATTTCTCATCCTTTAACTCACCCATCAATGTACTTATATTACCTAGTGCAATACCGGCAGAGGAAGCAATGTCGCGGTAAGAATCATTTATACGATTAGGATTAGAAATAATAGCTAATAAGAATTTTAATCCAGCCGGCTTCCATAATTTACCAAGTGTAGTTACCCTGGCTTTTGAGCTATTTCTACCCGTGATATATATATAAACCCCTTTGATATTTATATACATATTCCCGGTTAATTCAATGTAATTGATATTGTTTGTTTTAAACAATTCTTTAACGTCATTAGGAATATATCTAGCAACTAGCAACCACTTTGTTGGTTCCTTTCCTAAATTATGTAATACCTGGTAAGCTATATGAGGGTTTAGCTCACCTTTTATCTCAACAAAAAGATCTTGTATTTCACTATTATGTAAACTTATGCTTACAAGAGCATCAGGGGTAAACTTGCCTACAGTACTCGGAGGATGAATGGGATGAATTACTATTCGACCTAAAGTTTCTTGATAAAACACATTTATAGCTTCTCTTAGAATCTTATCTTCTTGTACTTTATGGTTGTTCATATTGTAATATTTTTTATGATCAATGAACAATATAAATATAATGAACATTTATGTTAGTGTAAAATTTATTTCTAGAAGTATTGAAAACATATTTTCCGTAAATTATAATTGAAAAATCCCACGTTATGCAAGTACACCTGAAAACCATTCACGATACAAGCGCAGCCACTGTATGGGCAGGCCCGCGTGCCGTAACAATTGATAGAACGCCAAGAGCAGGCGGTATGGGTATTGGTTTTAGCGGGGAAGAATTGTTATTGATGTCGATTGGGGCATCTTATTGCAATGTGTTATACCGCGAGGCCACGGGTTTTAATATCGAAATTTTGGAGGTAGAAATTATTGTGAACGCCGATTGGGCGGGCGAGCCTGCCCAAGCGCGGAATGTGCGTTTCGATGTGAAGATTAAATCCAATGCGCCGCGGGAACAAGTAGAAGCCTTGTTGAAACATACCGATAAAGTATCGGAAGTAAATAACTCGTTGAGAACGGGTATCGCGGTACGGTTGAATGAATGGGAATTACTGAAAGAGGTTAAGCCGTAAGCATTTCCACTTCGTACACTGGGCTAAAGAGGTAAATACGCTTGGTGGTTACTTCTTCGCAACGGAAGCGTTTGCGGATGCGTTCCCCTTTTCGGAAAACTCGGCCGTCTTTGGTTTTAAATAAAGTGCCAGGGGGCAATTGCTCTACGAGATAGTGGTTTTCTTTTTGCTCGTCGTATTGTTTAAGCACCCGCATCAGCTGTTCGTCGGCACATGAGCTGGCAGCCGGGTTTTGTAGGCTTGTACGAACGGCCAATTCAACATCTGGCGGGAATAAGTTCTGACCAACAAATTCCTTTAAAATCTTCGAAAACTCCATCTTCCATTCCTTACCATGAGCAGCTACGCGGTTACCAAATTGAATATACGTGGTAAGGTGCGCTAGCTCGTGCAGTAGCGTGATGAGGAAGGCGTATTTATTCAGGGTAGAATTGATGCTAATACGGTGCCCTTTCCCTTGGTAGGGATGGCGATAGTCGCCCAGTACGCTTTGCCTTTCACGGGTAAGCGTTAGTTCAACTTTATAGAAAGTGATATATGGAACAACTAAATCGAAAGCACCCTTTGGCATATAGCTGGCGAGTGCTTGTAAAGGATGTTCTTTTTTCAAGACTACGAGTTATTTTTTCCCGTATTGCCGTAGATGCTAATGGTTTCTACGACGGTGTACACGAGGTAAAATCCTAATAAAATGAAAATGCTGATTTTGCTAATGTTGTCGCGTGTAAGTAACACGTAGGCTACGATGGCGATTAAGCAGAGGAATAATTTAGAGAAGGTAGAAAGGTATACCATCTGAACGAAGGTATTGTTGTTTTTAGCTTTCAGGCCTTTTTTATTAAGGTGGTAGGAGAGGGCTGTAATAGCTGCCATGAATACATTACCACCAACGAGCACGTAGAAGTGTGCGTTTTGGGATAGAAGTTGCGGTTTCAGTACAAATAATGCGGCAGTGATTAAAGCGAAATAGGCAACGAGACGGATCACGAATTTATCGATCATGCTTACTAGTATCTTTTATAATTTGCCACAAAAGTACTGCTAATGCCAGTAAAGAAAAAATTATCATGAACAGTGGGAAGCGAATGCCTACCCACTGGTCAATCTTATAGCCGGCGAATAACGCCACGCCAATACCGGCCAGCATTTGGAAAGCTAAGCCTGCGTAGCGCATGAGTAACTCTTTGTTACTAGGCGGCAGTTTCTTCTGGTTTGAGTTTTGATTTTTCATGCTTAGATGGTTTTGCCTCGGAATGGGCAGGCTCCATGTGGCAACGACCATTGAAATTCGCGGTAGGTTCCATTTCGAAATGTTTCGTGAACACATCGCCTTTAACTACAGCATTCCCTTTCAAGAACAATATATCATCAACCTTGATAATACCGGTTACTTTACCTAAGATATCCGCGCTATTGCATTGTAAATCGCCGGTGATTTCACCTTCTGGGCCCACTACGATCTTCGCCTTCGTGTTTACAAGACCTTCTACCTGGCCATCAATTCTAATATCTCCTTCGCATACAATATCGCCTTTAATGGTTGTACCATAACCAATGATATTGATGTTCGATGTAGGCATTACGCCTTCGCTTTTTGTATTACCTCGGTTAAACATAGGTTTAAAGGTTTTTCAGGTTTAAAGTTTATCTAAGATAGTAAATAATTATAACATATAAGTTAATCTCACCGAATTCTATGCCGAGCCGGTTAAATCAATCCTATCCAGTTGTATGAAATCCTAATTAATATGTACTGTTGTCTTGCTTAGGTACCTTTAATAAGGTAGTATCCAACTTACCGGTGAAACTTCCGTTAATCACCTGCTTCACATTCTCAAGATATTGGTCGCGTGCAATAATGGCCTTTTGCATTGAATCGGCCCTCATTTTCAATGTTAAATATTCTTTACGTTGCTTCAAATCACCATACCCAGGGATATAATAACGTAATGGTGTGAAAACAACAGTAGCTACAGTGATGGCTACCAATAATACAAACACGGTACTCATGGCCACATAAACACTCATGCGAGATAAACGGAAAGAGGTCACTTCTTCGTATGTGTCGTCATTCATAATTACCAAACGGTATTTATGCTGCAAACGTTCTAAGCGTTTCCCTTTGTTTTTGTTTGGTTTGATATTTTTACTGCTTTTGCTTTCTCCGGCCATGACTGTTTGATATCGGTTTCTAAAAACAATCCTTATTAGGGCGCTAAAGTTAAACAAATTCTCCTAGTCTCCTAGCAAAGAAAAAAATTATCATATCTTTAAAATATTTTTTCGTCTACGTAGTTATATATATTCGCTTTTATTCACCCTGTATACATGAATTGTATCCGCTTTTTATATATCGGTGCTTGCGCAATCGGAATGCTCTTGTTTAATTGTCAACTTGCTACAGGCCAATTAATCAAGCCGAAAAACGCATCCACCACCACGCAATCATCTACTGCTACGACCACTCCAACTCCCAAAACAGTGGACAAAAGAACGCCGTCTGAAAAGATGATGGCGAAAAGATGGACATGGAAGAGGAAGTTCTTCCAAGATATGACCACGCGGTACAATTATTACTATCATGCGAAACTCCAATTAGCAGGTATCCTCGACGGTATCAACCAGCAAAGAGTAGATAACTACGCAGCCTTCTTGCCATTCTATCCTTACTCGCCGGAAAGCCTCAACCTCAACCAATCCGACCTGGATTCAGTGATCCAAAGAGCTTCCATCGCCATCCATATCCACGATCCCCGTGGGAAATGGATCGACGACTGCTATTTCATCATCGGGAAAGCCTATTATTATAAAACGGACTGGGAGAACGCTACCAAAACCTTTCAATACATCAATACCACCTTCGCCCCTAAAAAGAAGAAAGAATATAAAACCGTGATTGGTACCAATACCGATAACCAACTTTCAATCGCCACCCGCGAAAAAAGAAAAGGTTTCTTCGGTAAATTCAAACACCCAGCCTCTAGGAACGACGCGTTCCTCTGGCAAGCCAAAGTGCACCTCGAACAAGAGCAGTACGACGATGCACAGTCGCTCCTAAACGTACTCACCGACGACCCTTATTTCCCTAAGCGCCTCAAAGGCAACTTGGCAGAAATGAAGGCCTTCCAATACTACAAACAGCAACGCTATAACGAAACGGTAGAACCGCTGAAGATTGCCATTAAGCACAGCGATAACCGTAACCAAAGAGCAAGAATGTACTTTATTCTTGGCCAGATTTACGCTTCGCAGAAAAAGTTCGATAGCTCACTCTATTGCTTCCAAAAAGTGATCGATACCAAGCCCGATGCTTTAATGGATTTCCAGGCAAGGTTACAAGTGGCCAAAGCCAATATCCTTTCTACAGGCGGTACACCAGAACAAAGCATCGAAGCCTTGCAACGGATGTTAAGGAAAGAGAATTTTATCCCGTATAAAGACATTATTTACTATACCATGGCAGAAATTGCCTTGGAGAAAGATCCCGGCCTTGCCGAAACTTACCTGCAGAAGGCCTTAACCGTAGAAAGTAATAACCAAGTACAACGCGCTGTTACCTACAAAGCATTGGCCGATATGCGCTACGGCGCTAAAAACTTTGCCGGTGCCAAGGTGTACTACGATAGCGTAGCGGCTATTATGCCGCCCGATTTTGTTGGCGCCGATATCGTAAATGCTAGGAAAGATGTATTGAGTCAAATCGACGCACACATTAAATTAATTCGCCAAGAAGACAGCTTGCAACAAATAGCTAAGATGGACCCTTCGGCGAGGAACGTGTTTTTAGAGAAACGTTTAGGTGAAATCAAGAACACGGCCCGCATGCGTGCAAACCAAGCTAATAACCAGCAACAAGGGAACTATAGCAACTATGTAGCACCGAACGCGGCCGTTACCCAGCAACGTTTAATCAACAGTAATCCTTTCTACCGCAACAACCCGCAAAATGGTTCTGCTGCTGGAGGGTATGATGATGGATCTGGCGATTGGTACTTCTACAACCAAGTAACAAAATCGAGTGGTTTACAAGAGTTTAAGAAACGTTGGGGGAACAGGGCACCTGTGGATAACTGGCGTAGATCTTCTGCCGCTGGGTTAGCCGGTGCACCAAAGGGGAATAACGAGCCTTTGGATATGAGTGGCATCGACAGTGTGGAAGCGCAGTTAGTAGCGAAAAACCTGGAAAGACTACCAGCCGATAGTATTACCGTAGATATGTTAGTAGAAAACTTGCCATTAACAGGCGCCCAAATGGATGCCAGCAAGCGCAAGCAACAAGCATCATATTACGATTTGGGTAAATTGTACAGCGACAAACTTGAGAATTACAAAGATGGTATAAAAACATACGATACTCTTTTACAACGCTACCCCGCATACGAGAAAAAGCCAGAAGTATTGTACTCGTTGTATGTTTGGAATAACAAGATCAACAACCCCAATACCGCCGATTTATACAAAAATCAACTCTTAAACCAGTTTGGCCATACCAATTACGCTACCCTTATTAAAGTAGGTAAAATTGAAAGTGCGAGCGACGATGTGAAGAAAGGCGCCCTGGCCCTGTACGATTCGGCATATATTAATTACTTATCGGGCAATTACAGCGTGGTGATTGACAATAAACGCCAAGCCGATTCGCTCTATAAAATATACCCTCACCAAGCACAATTCGACCTCTTAGAGGGGATGGCATTGGTGAAATTGGGCGACGAAGAGAATGGTAAGAAAGCAATTGCAAACGTGATTACGAAATACCCGGCTGATGATGCTATTATTAACCAAGCACAAGGCATGCTGAACGTTTTAGACAGGAAGCAGGAAATTGTAGGGTATTTATCTTCCCTTCAAAACCAACCAATTGATGCGAAGAATACGGCCAAAGTGGATGAAAACGTAACAATGCGTTATCCTTGGCAAAATCCCCAGCCTAACTTGGTGGATTCAGCCGCTGTGAAGAAAGCATTTACAGATTCTGTAGCGAAAAATGCGCCAGCTATAGCTGCGGCGCCAGCTGCACCTGTGGTAGAAAAACCGGTGACGCCCTATAAATTGGGTCCTGAAGATTTGAAGGCAGCGAATCCCCATTTCGTTGTATTATCGTTCAAAAGAGTTGAAAAAGCGTTGATAGATGAAGGTGTGGCACAATTTTCGAAATACAATGCCGAGAAGCACGTAAACGACAAAATCGAGGCTAGTAGTTTCGTTTTAACGCCAACAGAAGTAATGCTTATTTTCAGGTTATTCCCGAACGAACAATCTGCCTTAGATTACTTGGAAGAGATAGAGAAACAAGCGCCTACAACGATTATCCCGAGAATAAAACCAGTGGATTACACATTGTTTATTATTTCACGTGACAACTTTATCTTGCTCAACACAACGAAAGACATAGAAGGGTATAAGAAGTTTTTCCTTGGAAATTACCAGTAAAGAGTTTAACAGCATATTAGTACCTATTAGTAATAATTTTCAATAGTTTTGTGCCGCTGTTGCACTTAATTTAATGCATTATATGAAGAAATCGGTTAAAATATTGTGGCTGACGGTCTTAGGTGGGCTGGGATTGTTTTTAATTATCCTTTTGCTTATCAACTTCCGTATCATCGGCAATATGCCATCCATGGAAGAATTAGAAAACCCACGCGCTGCATTGGCCTCCGAAGTATTGGCCGATGATGGTACCGTAATGGGTAAATATTACCAAGTTGATCGCTCGAATGTAGAATACAACGATATTTCGAAGAATGTTATTAATGCGTTGATCGCTACAGAAGATGAACGCTTTTATAGTCACTCCGGTATCGATGCCCGTAGTACCATGGCTATCCCTTTCTATTTGTTAGTAGGGAAGAAACGTGGTTCCAGTACTATCACACAACAGTTAGCGCTGAACCTCCAAGCCGACAATGGTGCAGGTATGCGCGCGTCCAACCCCATTAAGCGTGCTTTCCAAAAGCTAACTGAATGGGTGATTGCTGTAAAACTTGAACGTAACTTCACGAAAGAAGAAATTATTACTCTTTATTTAAATACCGTCGCTTTCGGCGATAACGTATATGGTATCGAAAACGGTGCTCGTACGTTTTTTAGTAAAGATCCTTCGCGCCTTAGCGTGGAAGAAGCGGCTACTTTAGTGGGTATGTTGAAAGGGGTAACCTTGTACAACCCTCGCCGTAATCCTTACGAAGCATTGAAACGTAGAAACACCGTGCTCGACCAAATGGTGAAAAACAATTACTTAACGGCTGCCGAAGGGGAAAAAACAAAGAGCTTACCGATCGTTTTACGCTATAACAAAATAGATCATAACAAAGGTTTAGCGCCTTACTTTAGAGAAGTGTTGCGTGGTGAATTGAAAACCTGGTGTGCTAACCACAAGAAAGCCGATGGTTCCAATTATAACCTCTACCGCGACGGTCTTAAAATCTACACCACCATCAACCCACGTATGCAGATATACGCGGAAGAAGCGGTGATGCACCACTTAAAAGACCTCCAAAAAGTATTCTACCAACAAAACGATATTAAATCAGGTAGTGTTTGGAAGAAATGGTCGGCCCAGTTAGACTCGTTCGTAGTACAAACTGAACGCTACCAGATCATTAAAAACACACCAGATATTACCGACGATCAAATCAAAGAAGAGGTGAAGAAGCAATTCAACACCCCAACGAAGATGAAAGTATTTAGCTGGAAGAGCTTTACTGACCCGTCGGTAAATGAAATTGATACGGTAATGACGCCGATCGATTCTATTAAGTACATGAGAGCAGTATTACAAGCTGGTTTCATGGCCATGGACCCTATTAATGGGGAAGTAAAGGCTTGGGTAGGTGGACCGGATTTCCGTTACTTCAAGAATGATCACGTGTATAAAACACGTCGCCAAGTTGGTTCTACTTTCAAACCATTCTTGTATTGCTTTGCTTTGATCAACGGTATTTCTCCAAACACCATGTTACCGAATGAACCGGTAACGATTGGTAACTGGACGATCAGCCGCAACTCGGAAGGGTCTGTAGGCGGTACTATTTCAATGGCGGGTGCCTTGGCGAAATCGCTGAACTTGGTATCGGTATACTTGATTAAAACATTGAACCCGAAAGCTTTTGCAAACTTTGTGAACTCCGAGATTAAGTTTTCTACGAAGATTGAACCGTACCCTTCGATTGCTTTGGGTGTGTCTGAAATATCATTGTACGAGATGTTGCAAGCGTATACAATGTTCCCTGGTCGTGGTATGATTACCAAACCTACCTACATCACACGTATTGAAGATCGTTATGGTAATATCCTCGAAACATTTGCGAGTGAAAAACGGGAAGTCATCAATGAAACCAACGCTTATACCATGGTGAAAATGATGGAAGGTGTTACTACTTCAGGTGGTACAGGTGCTCGTTTACGCTTCCGTTATAACTTACAAGGTGAAATCGCCGGTAAAACTGGTACTACGAACGATAACACCGATGGTTGGTTTATTGGTTACACGCCACAATTGTTAGCCGGTGCTTGGGTAGGTTGTGATAACAACTATCTCCGCTTCTCGTCTACAGCCATGGGACAAGGTGCCAATACAGGCTTACCAATTTGGGCTTACTTCTACCAAAAAGTGTTGCAAGACAAATCATTGGGTTACGATACTAAAACTACGTTCCCAATCCCTGCATCACTCCACGACGATATCTTCCTAAACTACGAAACGAACGTACAGCCGGGCGCTGAAGTTGAGAATGCCGGTAATGGTACTGTTGAAGATTACGGTGGTTATGGTGATGAAGTGATCGACGTGAAAAAAGCAGAAGCAGAAGCTGATAAAGAAGCTAAAGCACGCGAAGAGAAAGAGAAGAAAGAGAAAGAAAAAGACACGAAGCCTGCAGGTACTGAGCCGAAAGCGCAATACCCTCCGAAACCAAAACCTGGTGGCGGACAATAAGCAGCTAAACAATAAAAAAAAGCTCCTGTAAGTAATACTTGCAGGAGCTTTTTTTATGATAGGAATGTTGATGATGTAAATAGTTACCCTTCCCGCTTCAACGGGATAGAAAACACAAACTTCGAACCTTTCCCCAATTCACTTTCAACCCTTAGCATACCTTGGTGGCGCTGTACTATTTGTGAAGAAATATACAAGCCTAATCCCATACCGGGAAAAGTATCCATTTTATTATCTGTAACGCGGTAAAACCTATCGAA
Source organism: Chitinophaga skermanii (assembly GCF_003259335.1). Taxonomy (GTDB): domain Bacteria; phylum Bacteroidota; class Bacteroidia; order Chitinophagales; family Chitinophagaceae; genus Chitinophaga; species Chitinophaga skermanii. The sequence continues at coordinate 98,122 of NZ_QLLL01000010.1, read as the reverse complement.
AATCTTGGCTTGATCTTCTATGGATATACCGTAACCTTCATCACGTACACTCAATTCTACGCCATTTGGCAGTGCTGTACTAGAGATGGTGATGGTTGATTTGGCAGGGGAATATTTAATAGCATTTGTGAGTAAGTTAGATACAACTTGCCCAATCCTTTCCTTATCGGCCATGGCATCTGGCAAAGCCGACAATTCCAGGCAGAAGGTATGAGAAGTGGCGCCGCGTATTTCTTCAAGACGTTCTTGGATAACTTCATTCATATTGGTAGGTCCGAATTGGAAGCTGAGTTTGCCTTCGGCGGTTTTAGTGGTGTCGAGAAGGTCGTTGATCAGTACCGTTAAGCGATCAATCTGGGCGTTTAAGCGTTTTAGGATGTCGCTTTCTTCTACGAGGTTCTTTTCAATCATACGTTCCTGCACAATTTCGGCGTAGGTTTTAATGCTGGTAACAGGCGTTTTTAACTCGTGGCTGGCAATAGCGATAAACTCGTCGCGTAGCTTGAGTAATTGCTTCAATTGCCATTCATTTTCCCTTAAGGCCGCAGCAGTTTGACGGAGATCTTGTTCATTTTGGGTACGTTCGATAGCCGACCAAATTCGTTCTGCCAGTTCTTCTGTGAGGCGTACTTCGTTGGTTGTCCAATTTCTCGTGCCTTTCATGCCTATTACAAATGACCAAACGAAATCCTTTCCTTTTTTCAGCATTACGCAAATGAAGGAATTGAGAGGAATGGCGCTATACGATATTCTATCTAGTTCCGACAAATTGGGGTCTGTTGCTACATCATGAATAGCTAAAGTTTTGGCCGCCATTAATGTAGTCGCTAACGGATAATCTTTGAACTTGTATTCTCCCAACATGGAGTTTAAGCCTGGCTTATTGAATTCGTGTACAACAAAGCTGGTTTTTTCGCTGGGCAATACTCTGCAAGTATAGCATCGATCGGATTTGAAGTATTCGGCAACTATTTGCGTTGCGCGGTTTCCTACATCGTTAGGTGTGGTTTCAGCACGAAGTTCATCACTTAATTTGAGTAAAAACGCATGTCGCTCTTCGCTTTCATAGAGTGAGCTTTCAGTTCGTTTTCGCTCTGTTACATCACTAAATACGGCGGCTAAGTAAGGGCTTCCTCTCTCGCCGATACGTAAGTAGAGAACATTTAGCCAACGATTCATGTCGGCCGTATACTCTTCAATACGGGTAGGTTCGCCTGTATCTGCTACATGTTGTACATTATCGAGGAAAACTTTCTCAAGATGGGGAACCAATTCGCTGGCACGCTTGCCTACAACGTTTGTCCAACCTGTGTGGCGTTCAAATGATGGGTTCACTTCTAAGTAAAGAATATCTTGGATATTCCCTGCTTCATCCCGTTCCAGTTCCATAATTACCACCCCTTCATCAATCGTATCATACAGTGCACGGTAGAGGTCTAGGTTCCCGGCTACGGAAATACTTGTTTTCAGTTGTTCTGTGCTCGTTTGTAAACTATTGTTTGCGAAGCTGTCGTCCATCATATCGAAATCGGCTGATTAATTAGGTTTTCGTAGCGTTAAACAATGTGAAATATACAATCTACATACCAGATAGCGGTCTTGTTTAAAGTTAAGGCATTTTTTATTTCAGTTCCTTGCCAATTCCCAAGCTGAGGAGTGCGACGCAAGGATGTTTAATAGTAAGGATTCGCCGATAAACCAGCGCAAAAAAAACGTCCGCAGCACTTTAAGCCACGGACGTTTTTTAATTATATAGAGAGATTAAATTTTATTTCTCAGAAGAGGTGAACGTTAATTTAGGGTATGCCATTGCTTTGTTCATCAATGAAATGGCTAGGTTGAGAATACCCGCTTCCGATGTAGCTTGTAATTTAGGAGCATCATCGGTTGGCTTATGGTAATCGTCGTGGCCGCCAGTGTGAAGAAACATAACAGGGATGTTTTTCATGTAGAAGTTATGATGATCGCTAGCGCCTTTACCGCTACCATCGGTGAAATATTTAATCCCATCTTGCTGAACATCTTTAAAAATGGCTGGCCATTCCAAAGCTGTAGCATACCCGCCAATACCAATGCCGCGTTCAGGGTTGTAACGACCGATCATATCCATGTTAAGCATGAAGCTCACTGTATTTAATGCGATGGTAGGATTTTCCGTAAAGTATTTAGAGCCGTGTAATCCCAATTCTTCACCACCAAAAGCAATAAAGAGGAAGTTGAATTGCTCGGTGATATTGTTTTGTTTGTAATAACGTGCTAATTCTAATAAACCCGCTACACCAGAAGCATTGTCATCGGCACCATTATGTATCTCGTTCGGATATCTGCCATCAAACAATTCACCTTTACCTAGGTGATCGTAATGGGCGCCAATGATAATAGTATTAGCTGCATGGTTGTCGAGATATGCAATTACGTTACGGCTCGGCAAGTTAGTATGTGTTTTCTTATCGAACTTAAAATCTTGGAAATAAGTGTTGCCGTTACCTGGTTGAAGGCCTAGGGCTTTGAATTGTTTCTTCACAAATTCCGACGCTTTCTTTCCGCCCTTTGTGCCTGTGCCACGACCTTGAAGCTTATCTGCCGCTAAGTAGTTCACAGTTTTCTGAATACGCTCTGCCGAAGGCAAATAATCTTGCGCGAAAGTTGCGAGCGAAAGGCTCAATGCGCTCACCACCAATAACAATTGCTTTTTCATCATCTGGCAAAAATATGGATTCAGGCGCAATGAAACATGGGAAGTACAAATAGTATTAAGATCGGTGCAAATATTATCAAAATAAGAAACGGTTCCCACATAGCAGGAACCGTTCTTTTCCATTCATATATAAACAACCCTATTATTGAAAATTGAGCAATTTGTCTTTCGGGAATTTTACGCCGTATTCGAAGCGGCGGGATTCTTCTTTACCGGGTGCAATTGTTAGTTTCCAACTCACTTCTTTCGTTACGTCATCCACGTTACCGCCATCTGTGTTGGTTTTTAACAATTCCACCTCGCGAGAGAGTGGTATGGGTAGTTGATCGTACAAGGTGAGGTTAATTGGCTGCTGGCGGTTGTTACGTACTGTGATGTACCAGTTTTTATATGCTGTTTTATAGTTGCCGATCAATTGTTTTTTCGAGTAATCTTTTTCGAGTGTGCGGTTGACAAGAATGTTTTTGTCTTTGCCGAGTGAAATCATTAACGTATCTCCAGCATTCGAAAAGTCGAGTAATGATTTACCGAGGTAGGTATCTTCAAAATAGATGTTGGCTTCGCCTTCCATGAGGTTTAAGCTTTCCCAATCGGTAATACCGGCGATTAAGTAAGCACTTTTTTCCAGTTTAGGAATAGCTACATAATTGTAAATCGTAGGAGCCTCTGTTTGCTTGATATTAACAATGATGGGGGCGTTATTAGAGGCAATCGTATATGGTAGTAAAATATCGAATGTAACAGTTGTAGGTTTATAACTTTCTGTCATGTCCACCGGTACGGGGGCGGCAAAAGATTTTTTCGCTTTGGCTTCAGCTTGTACGCCTGCTACACGGCCCGCAAAATCGCTTTCTGAACTATAACCTGTAACAACAACTTCCTGCAATAGTTGTGAAGATGTAGCCAGTTGAATATTTTGATTATTGCTAATTAAGCGTATTTGCTTTTGATCATAACCTATTGAAGTAACCGTTACTTCCCTGTTATTGCCGGGCATCTGAATGGCGTATTTCCCTTCTTGATCCGTTACAACCCCAATGGTTCGACCAGTTACTTGTAAAGTAGCACCTATAATAGGTTGTCCATTCTCATCGATCACACGGCCGGTAAACCTATTGTCGGTAGGTTTTGTTTGTAAACGTGCGTAGTTCAGTTCTGTTTGGTTATTGTACAGGTTAGCATACCAAGGTGTAAGTTCGGGCTTAGTATTCTTCTCATCGGGGTTCCCGGTAGATAAGCTAAGCTTCACATTGTTCCAATCTTCGCCGCTGCGTTGGTATACGTTTGCTCGGAAGTTGATGTTCATGGGCTTGGCGATATTTTCTACACGGATATCGTACGTGGGATGCCAGCTCGCATTCTTCACATAGTATTGGAGCATTAATTTCCCATTCAGAGGCTTGTCGGTTTGAATGTTTACCAGTAAGTCATTGGTGCTATTGGCATTTGTTTTAAGCGTATTTATTTGAAGACTTATTTTGTATTGATCGGCTTGTAGTTTTTTAATGAGTTTATTAGTCGCTACTTTTTTATCGATCAATTCTGTTTTGCGTGTGCGTTGGAAGTCTAACATCTCTTTCAAGTCGAGCGGTTTCGAGCCATTCTGCGTACCGCCTACACTTTGATTGGCGGTTAAAATCTTTTCTTCACTATCATATATTTGAAGCAAATATTGTTCGCGTTCAATTCTTTCCCGCAAGCTTTCTAGTGAAGTTTCTAGTTGTTCCAATTCTTCTCTTTGTGCGGGTGCAATCAATGCATTTCTTTCACGGGCAACGGAAAGAATAGTGAATTTTCCTTCACCGGCTACTTGAATACTTTTCTCGTCAATTTCGGGAGATATGTTACTAAAAACCAGTGTACTTGCACCTTGTGGAATATTGGCGGAAGCAGAGCGCGTAATTTGTGCGCCTTGTAAGTAAACGGTTACATGATCGATTTTCGACGTAACGGGGATTTTATTTTTCTGCTGCGCATCACTATTAAAGTGCATGCATATGATAGAGGAGAATATAAGTATGGCACGCATCATATGTTTCTTTTTTCATAGGATGCGTGAAAATTGTAGATTCCATAAGCGCCGTTTCTTACATCATTGTTGCGACTGTTTTAGTTTTGTTAAAACTACTTTCGCATTTTCATTGGAAGGATCAAGGGCTACTGCTTTTTCATACGATTGTATAGCAAGTTTCGTGTCGCCATTCTTCAAATATGCTTCGCCTAAACTATCATATACATTTGCGCTGTTCGGGTAAAATGAGACATTCTTTTGAAAGATTAATATGGCTTCTTTTACATTTCGAGCTCGCAATTGTTTATAGCCCATATTATTGAGAAAGTCTTCATTCGGAATGAAGGCGCAACCAAATTCAGCAGACAATTTCGCGTATCGTTGTTCTATCATCGACCAGCTTACTATTTCATCACTATAATTATCTAAAAACCAAAGAGAGAAGCCAAACTTCAACGCGTCAAATACACTTTTGTATGGCACAGAGAAATGGTTTTCATCATCATACTTTTTATACACAAATTGTACGAGCGATTTGTTATGAATTGTTAATATGTGTACGATCCTTTTTACTTGGATCGTATCTTCATCACCAATACTAATAAAGTATTTACCGGGAGTATTTGTGTGTTGAAGGAAGCGATCGAATTCGTTCGTTAGTTGTGAATTGATACCACCTAAAGCTGGGCTAATTAGAATGGTATAATTGAATAATTGGGGTGCATTGAGCTTTGTGTATAGCGCAAATAAACCAGCTAAAGAATGACCTATTAAAACGCGGTATTGAGCAGTTCTATAATGTTGGTCTATGTAAGGAACTAATTCTTGTTGGAGGAATTGTGTGAATAACGGGGCCCCCATATCTTTCCTAATAGCGCTATCCTGCGTCCCATTGGGCAACTGTGCATGTTGTAAGTTTAAATCCTTACCACGGTCTTCATGTTCAATACCTACTACAATGGCCCGTGGCATACGGTTTACATCATAAGAGGCTAAGTAATCCACCGCTTCAGCTACGTACTTATAATGCACATTCCCATCTAACACATAGATAACGGGATAACACGTGCTTGTTTGCTCGTTGTAACCGGGAGGAAGGTGCACCCAAATATGCCGTTGTTCTTGCAGTATTTTGGAAGGTATTGTTAAGCTTTGTGCAAAAAGCGTACTGGTACAACAACAGAATAATACGAATAAGTAGATTTTGTTGGTTGACATAAAGAGCCAGGGTTTACATAAAACTATAAAATTGCGGAGATGTAAGCAACAAAAACGGGGCATATAAGCCCCGTTTTAATATTATCCTTTATAATCTTTCTCGTCTTTTTCTAATCGACGATCACTATCCCGTTTCAGCCTTGTTTTACGTTCATCTTTGTGAATAATGAAACTGTATTCATGCTGTTCTAATAGATCATCGTACGGGCCACGTGGCGAAATTAGCTTCACAAACACAGGGGCTGTTTCTAGCGCAATAAATAATAAGATAATGAACCAGTTCGCGAACCACATAGGCGTACTAGCTTCCGTTAACTTCCCTAAAGCATCTAGCCTATTGGCGAAACCGTCCATGCTTTCGCGTTGGAGGTTGTTGATGGTAGAATCGATTTTGGTTTGACCCATGGCGATTTCTTTCTCTAAGGTATCGATAAGCTTAGTGTTACGATCGCTTAATAACTTTAAAGAGGCAGTAGCACTGTCGGCATCGGCTTTTTTAGCTTTGTAGATAGGACCGAGGTTTTTCACCCTGGAGCCCCCTGTACCATCGGCTTCTTGTTGAGCAAGTAAGAGAAGGCTATCACGGTGGGTAGTTCTTTCTTGTAATTCGGCTTTTAACTTGCCTACTTGAACTTGCAACGAATCGATGCGACCTTGGAACCTCAATTTCACTTTGTCTTCCTGTGTTTTGAGTTTTTCTTGTTCCATGATGATCAATTCGGCCTTGATCTCTTTATTGAAGATTTGCAATTCCAAGGGTTTAGAAATGACAGTTGCAATGAGAATAGCCAATATAATACGGGGAATAGCCATCCTAATTTCGGCCCACGTATTATCCCGTTTCTTCATAGAAGCCACAATGTAACGGTCTAAGTTAAAGATCATCAAACCCCAGGCTAACCCAAACAGCACAGCCGCCCAAGGTTCCCTGAAAACGGTCCACAAGGCAAAGCCGCCTGATAAAGCTGCTAATAAACCCGTGAAAAATATTGTTCCGCCAATACCGGCGTATTTATTCATTTCGGATGGGGCGCGTTTGAGTAAGGGCACATAAGCGCCACTGCATAAAAGGAAAAAGTTACGGATGCTTTGCATATATATAATTCAATAGATAAAGGTGCGACGAAATAATACGAACATTCGCCCGAGGAAGACATATATAAGGAAGGATGTTCTACGAAATTACGAGTTAAAACGAAGCGGTGGGGGAAATAATTGTGGAATTGCGGAAATAAGTGATGAGTGCAAAAAAAATCCCTCTCCAAGGCATGGAGAGGGACCCAAATATTGGAAAAAATATTGATTATGCAGAAACTGCTTTCTGTACCAATTCAGCTGCTTCACTTAACAAGATTGCTGATTGTACTTTCAAGCCACTGTTTTCAATCAATGCTTTCGCTTCAGCAGCGTTAGTACCTTGCAAACGAACGATGATAGGTACTTTAATGTCGCCGATAGAGTTATAAGCATCGATTACACCTTGCGCAACACGGTCGCAACGAACGATACCACCGAAGATGTTGATCAAAATTGCTTTTACTTTAGGATCTTTCAAGATGATGCGGAAACCTGCTTCTACAGTTTGTGCGTTAGCAGTACCACCTACGTCCAAGAAGTTCGCAGGCTCACCACCGCTCAATTTGATCATATCCATAGTAGCCATAGCTAAACCGGCACCATTCACCATACAACCTACGTTACCATCTAATTTCACGTAGTTAAGGTTGAATTGACCAGCTTCTACTTCTGTAGGATCTTCTTCTGTGATGTCGCGCAATGCAACTAAATCTGGGTGGCGCATTAAAGCGTTGTCATCCAAGTTTAATTTACAGTCAACCGCGATGATTTTCTCATCAGAAGTTTTGAATAGCGGGTTGATTTCCAACATAGCTGCATCCAAACCAACGTACGCATTGTACAAGTTAGTGACGAATTTCACCATGTTTTTGTGAGCTTCACCAGACAAACCGAGGTCGAAAGCGATTTTACGCGCTTGGTAACCTTGTAATGGTAAGTTTGGAGCAACCCATACTTTGAATATTTTATCAGGTGTGTTATGGGCCACTTCTTCAATGTCCATACCACCTTCAGTAGAGTACATGATTACGTTTTGTGCTTTGGCACGGTCTAACAAGATAGAGAGATAGAACTCTTTAATTGGGTTAGGACCAGGGTAGTACACGTCTTGCGCTACCAATACTTTGTTTACTACTTTACCAGCTTCACCAGTTTGAATAGTTACCAAAGTACCGCCAAGGATATTGCCTGCAATGGTTTTAACATCTTCAGCGTTTTTGCCAACGGCAACACCGCGTTGTTCCGTGCCCCTAATTTTACCTTTACCGCGGCCACCAGCGTGAATTTGTGCTTTTACAACAGCGAATTCGTTGCCAAACTGCACTTTCAGTTGCTTGTATGCTTCTGCCGCAGCCTCTGGAGTATCTACCGGTATACCTTCTTGTACTGGTACATTATATTTCTTCAACAGTTCCTTAGACTGGTACTCGTGTAAGTTCATCGGAATAAAATTTGCCGCTAAAATAGGACTTTATGGACTAAATGCAAATAACTAATATTATAAAATTGGGGTGAAGAGCGTGAAGGGGCGCTAGGAGTAGTTGTTTCCTCGTATTATTAAATTATGTATTCGGTTCCTTTAATTTAAACCGCGCGGTATGTTATATACAATTAACTTTGCCGGGCATAATTGCTGAATGGGGTGGAAGAAAAAAAAGATGCATCTTCGTATACTGTCAGCGTTCAATATTCGTAATTATGAGTAATTTACTACAACAAATTGATGAGGCTTGTGCCTTTATTCGGTCCAAAGCCGCTATAGAAGCGAAGATAGGTATTGTGTTAGGCAGCGGTTTGGGTAATTTAGCCAACGAAATCCAAGCTACAGCAGCTATTTCATATAATGATATTCCGCACTTTCCACCAGCTACGGTAGAAGGCCACAGCGGCAAACTTATCATCGGTACCCTAAAAGGCAAACAAGTAATTGCCATGGCGGGTAGGTTCCATTACTATGAAGGTCATTCTATGCAAGCCGTTACTTTCCCCATTAGGGTAATGAAAGCACTCGGTGTAGAAACTTTGTTATTATCGAATGCAGCCGGTGGTATGAACCAAGCTTTCGCCGTAGGCGACTTGATGATCATCACCGATCATATCAACTTACAACCCGAACACCCATTACGCGGAAAGAACGATAATACACTCGGACCACGTTTCCCGGATATGAGTGAACCATATGCCAAATCTTTGATACAAGCAGCGCAAAAGATTGCTGCCGATAACAATATTTTTGTGCATAACGGCGTATATGTGGGCGTTCAAGGCCCTACTTTCGAAACCCGTGCCGAGTATAAATTCATGCACATTATCGGGGGCGATGCCGTAGGTATGAGCACCGTGCCGGAAGTAATTGTTGCCATCCACGGCGGTATGAAGGTGTTTGCCATGAGTGTGATCACCGATATCGGGATTCGTGAAGAAGAGAATGTGATTACGCATGAAGAAGTTTTAGAGGCGGCAAACGCGGCAGAACCTAAGCTTACATTGATTTTTAGCGAATTGATTCAACAACTATAATACAATCGTACATCATAATCGAATGAGGCATTTATTCTTTTGCATAGGATTTTTGACTTGCTTTGCACTCTCTTCGTACGCCCAATTTAACACCCGCGGCATTAGCGGCGGCGGTGGTGGCGGGGGAATGCGTCGCGATACTACATCACACCAGCACGATCCAGATACATTAACACTTCGATACAAGTACCTCGGCGAACCCACTGATTTCAAACTGGACTCGTCGATCAACGATTTTCAAAAGAAATTCTTAGGTATCCCCGCTAACTATTATACCCTCGGGAACTTAGGAAATGCCGCGAAAAACATCCTTTTTACACCGAGGATGACAGGTGGATTTGACGCCGGTTTCCATGCGTATGACGTGTATAGTCACGACCATAGCGATGCCAAGTTCTTCAATACGAACCGACCATACTCCGAGCTTACTTACCTAATTGGTAGCAAGCAAGAGCAGGTTATTGGCCTTTCGCATACCCAGAACAGGACGGAGAAATTCAACTTTTACTTCGATTATCAAAAGGTAAATGCACCCGGCTACTACCGGAACCAGAATACCAACCACGATACATACACCTTCACCGCGCGCTATAACACGCCCAACAAGCGTTATAACGCGAACCTCAGCTACTATTTGAATAAAATCAATGGTGGTGAAAACGGTGGTATTGTGAGTACCTCTTACTTGAGCGACCCGGATTATAAGCAAACCCGTACCATTCCAACGAACTTGGGTGGCGCGAATATTCAGTCCAGTTCCTTCTTCAACAGTACCATCCCTACTAAATCGCAATACCAAGAAGCCAGCATATTGTACCAACATAGCTACGATTGGGGCAAGGGCGATACTATTCATATTAACGATACAACAGATTATTGGCGTTATCAACCGAGGTTCCGCATTCAGCATACGTTTAGCTATACGCAAAACACTTACGGATTCCAAGATGCTTCGCCAGACACCACGTTTTACATCAACCATTACGGTTTCAAACCCTCTACAGCAGCGGGCGATACCTTGCGTACCAAGCAAACATGGAAGATTATGTCGAACGACGTGAGTTTGATCTCGTTCCCTCAACTAGGTAACCTTGGACACTTTTTGAAAGTGGGGGCTACGATAGATAATATCGACGGTAAAATGACCGATGCCATTGCCCAGTTCTATAATTTCAGGTTGCATGGTGAATACCGTAATAAAACCCGCAACCAGAAGTGGGATTTACAGGCAATGGGCGAGTTTTACTTGTTGGGCGCCAACCGGGGCGATTATAATGTAAGTGGAAGGTTGAGTAGGTACTTGAACGAGCGGCTGGGGAACATCAGTATTATGGCGAAGAACGTGAACCAAACACCTTCGTACGTATACCAGTTCTTTAGTGTGAACCAGGCGTATTGGTTGAATAGTTCCTTGAATAAAGAAAACATTACCCAGTTACAATTTGCGGCATCGAACGCTAAACTGCGGTACTCGTTATATGTGAATTACTTCATCTATAATAACTTTACTTACTTCCGCGATTACCAGCACAGTGCCCAAGTAAACGGCATATTCAACGTGTTACAGGTTTATGTGAACAAGCATTTCAAAGTGAAAAGCTTTAATTGGATGGCTGAAGTGGCCTTCCAACAAATCCATGGCAGCTCGCCGGTACAGTTACCAACTATATGGACGCGCCATCGGGTTGGGTATGATGGAACATTATATAAGAACTTGAACCTGTTTACGGGCTTGGAAATCAAGTACAATACAGCCTACTATGCAGATGATTACTCGCCTTTATTTGGCCAGTTCATCTACCAAGACACCTTGAAAATTTCTAACAAACCCGATGTGGCAGCATTCGTAAACTTCCGCGTGAAATCCTTCACAGCATTTGTACGTGGCGAAAACCTCAATGCCCTCATTTGGAATCCTAATATGAACGGACCGCTCTACCCGGGCAATAAATTCCAGTTCCGCCTGGGTATCCGTTGGTGGTTTGTGAACTAATCGAACTATAATTACTTATTATATCTAATGTCCTGCTTAACAAGCAGGACATTTTTTGTTATGGTAACGAAATGTTAAATTCAAAAAGTTAGGCACGATATAAAACTTACCCATAATTATGTAAACAGCCATATGTGAATCTTTTAGTATTTTCGCCTTATCAAATGAAGAAACTACTTACCATATTAATTGCTGTACTGTACACCATCATCACAAGTGGGTTTACAGTGAATGTGCACTATTGCATGGGCAAAATAGCGGAAGTAAAGCTTCAAGAACCCAAACATGCCAGCTGTAACAAATGCGGCCGGGCCGACGGGAAAAGCAACTGTTGCAAGCACGAGGTGAAATACCTCAAAATGGCGAACGAACACCAAGTGGCTAAAACACAAGGTGATATGCAGCCATTATTCGCTGCCATTGCTTTACCGGTGTTGGAATTCCCTACTATCGATTTACCCGTTTCGATCATTACCAACCAACCACGGGCAAATGCACCACCAGGGCTATCATCACAAGAGCCCCTCTACATTCAACACAACGCTTTCTTGATCTGATACCAAGGGTATGCTGCTATTTTATGCGGCTACATCTCCACCCTTATGTATTCACTTATTTATTCCCCCGCATGCCAACGTGTATGCAACAAATTATTAGATCATGAAACTATTCACATTCATCGCAGCATTCGTTACATTATTTACTTTTTCAGCTAACGCTCAATATAAAAAAGCATCTCTCCAAGCCAGCGGCTTAACTTGCGCAATGTGTTCAAACGCTACCTTAAAATCTTTACAAACATTGCCTTTCGTAGAAAGCATTGATACAGATTTAGAGAATACAACCTTCATCCTTAACTTCAAAAAAGACGCTAACGTAAGCATTGATGAAATGCGCGCTAAAGTAGAAGATGCAGGATTCTCTGTAGCTAAATTGGTGGTAACTGCTGATTTCGACAATGTAAAAATCAGCAACGACGCACACATTAATTATAATGGTAATACCCTTCACTTTGTATCTGTAAAGGATCAAACATTGAACGGGGAAAAAAGCTTTACCGTAGTAGATAAAGACTTCATTCCAGCGAAATCTTATAAAAAATACAGCGAACAAACGAAAATGGCTTGTATCAAAACCGGCTTCATGCAAGATTGTTGCCATACACCTGGTACAACCAATTCTAAACGTGTTTACCACGTAACTATCTAATGTTTCAGCTGTTAATTTATAAGACTCATGAGAAGATTTGTAGGAATGATGCTGCTATGCAGCTTAGGGTTTACCAGTGTAAAAGCCCAAGAATTGTACGTCAACAGTGAACCGGCGAGTAACATGCCCGCTAAGTCGTTAGGACTCCGTTTAACAAACAAGTTCATGAAAATGCAGCACGACCAGCGTACGGCCATGCGTTTCGACCCGGAAATGATGGTAGGTATTAATAAGAACTGGATGATGCATGGTCAAACTTTCTTTGGTAACGTGATGCAAGATAACATCCGTTTTGAAGGTGCGAGTGTATATGCGAAATACAGGTTTTTATCGAACGACCAGCCCCATGCGCATTTCCGTATGGCTGCGTATGCGAGAGTATCGGTGATTGACAACCCTTATTTGCCAACAGGTGCCGATGGAAAGCCGGTGATGCATGCGAAGAACGAGGATTTGGATTTAGAAGGAGGAGCATCGGGTGCGAACGTGGGCATTGTGGCAACGGAATTGCTCCACAAATTGGCGCTTTCGGGTACTTTGGGTTACAATAGGTACACGAATAACGTGAACCATAATATCTTAGACGATTTATCACGCAATGCTGTGAATTATAGTATATCGGCCGGGTATTTATTGTTCCCGAAGAAATACAAAAGCTACGAGCAAACGAACATGAATTTGTACGTAGAGTTCCTGGGTAAATCGAACATGGATGCAGGCAAAACGGGTTATTATGTAGACGTGGCACCCGCGATCCAGTTCATTTTTAACAGTACAACGCGCTTAGATTTTTCGTACCGTACGCAGTTAGCAGGCGATATGCAGCGCCAAATGTTGTACAGCCAGTATTTAGTGCGAGTGGAACATAATATTTTCAACGCTTTTAAAAAGAGAAAGTAGGCAGCAAACAATATGAACTCCTCAACTTTATATATAAAAAACATGGTTTGCCCACGTTGTATTAAAGTGGTTAGCACTACTTTAACAGCGCTAGGAATACCTGTACAAGCAGCCACTTTGGGAAAAGTGACGATAGATAGAACCTTAACGCAACAGGAATTGCAAACGGTATCGGAGCAATTAACGGCGGAAGGATTTGAGTTGTTGGATGATAAGAAAATGCAGGTGGTGGAAGCCATCAAAAACTTGGTAGTGGAAACTGTGCATTATGGTGAATTGGATGAATTGAAAGAGAACTTTTCCACCTTGTTATCGCAGAAGTTACATAAGGATTATAACACCTTGAGTAAGTTGTTTAGTGAGCAAGAGGGAACAACCATCGAACAATACATTATTCACCAGAAAATTGAGCGTGTGAAAGAATTGTTGCTATATGGAGATCTGACGTTGAGCGAGATTGCGATTAAATTGGGATACAGTAGCGTAGCACATTTGAGCGCACAGTTTAAAAAAGTAACAGGCATGACGCCGAGTCAATTTAAACAAGCCGGCTCGGCGGAAAGAAAGCCGCTGGATGCCATTTAAACCGGGTGACAATGAAAGCGATATTATTGAAGATCGGTAGAATTTTGCAAGGACTTTTTGTTAAAAAGAACTGTTGTAAATAGTAGTAGGAAAAAGCAACCCCTGGGTTGCTTTTTCTTTTTGTAATACAGTACATCCTATTAGCCAAACATTAACAATCGAAGACTGGCAGGATGTTTGCAAAATGTGTACATTAGCTACTGAATTAATATGATGTTACCCTTGAAAAGAACACATGGATGGATATTGCTCATATTATTTCTCGCCGCCTGCGGATCTAAAAAACAACCGCCGAAGCAGAAAGAAATAGTGCAAGATGTTCGTCAACTCGATGAGATTATTGTTGGAAACATTGCAGATAGGTTATCCTATATCGACAATAATCATTTTATGGAAGACAGTGTACCCGTTTACAGCTCCAATCTCCTGCAAAGTTTTTACGAGATCTATGAAAATGCACCGAAATGGTCGAACAACGGCCAAGCATCTGGCAATTTAAAGGAATTAGTATCGTATGTGCAGAACGCCGAGTACGTGGGGTTACCACCGAAACGTTACCATGCTGCCGCGTTAGCAGCCGCATTGGATCAATTGCATAACGACCGCGAAGCTAAGAAAGACGCTGCCTTATGGGCACGTATGGACGTGATGGCCACCGATGCATTCATGAAACTCGCCAACGATTTACATTATGGTATTGCCCCACGTGATAGTAATGCACTTCGTAAGGATTCCGTATTTTCAGATATGGACATGATTGAAATGTTGCAAGCAGCATTACAATCCAATTCCTTGGAAACAGCATTTGCTAATTTGGAACCCAAACATGCCGGTTACGTAGGCTTAAAGAAAGAATGGAAGGCCTTTAAAGATTTGTACAGCCAATATACTTGGGATACGCTTCCAAGTCAATACACTGATACAGTTGCTTTCCGAGAATTGCTTGCCAACCGCTTAGTACAAACGGCTCATTTGGATACCACGGGTGGTAGGAAAGACACATCAGCCATACGACAAGCCGTAAAAAGCTTTCAAACGGAATTTAACGTATATCCCGACGGCGTAGCTGGCAAGAAAACCATCCAACTTCTCAACCGCAACATGAATGACTGGTTTGCCCAAGCCGCAGTTAACTTAGACCGCTGGCGTAAGCTCCCCGACTCGTTACCGGTAAGATTATTATGGGTGAATATTCCAGCTTATAATATGGAGTTAACGGATAGTAACGAAGTGGTGTTATCATCCCGTGTAATTGTAGGTACCCCAAAAACGCGTACCCCGATTTTAATAAGCACAATGACCAACTTTGTACTATACCCATATTGGCGTGTGCCGTACAGCATTGTATTCAAAGAAATGCTGCCTCAAATCAAAAAAGATGTTGGTTACTTACACAAAAAGAACCTCGAAGTAATCAATAAAGACGGTGAAGCCGTTGATCCTTATAGCATCGACTGGTCGAAATTGTCGAAAAATTACTTTCCATATGTACTCCGTCAAATGGATGGTGTAGATAACAGCTTGGGTGTCATGAAGTTTAACTTCCAGAACCCTTACCATGTATATCTACATGACACCAATAGCCGTGGCCTGTTCAAAAACAGCTACCGTGCCCTTAGTCATGGCTGTGTACGCGTACAACAATGGGATAGCCTAGCGATGTACCTTGTTCGCAACGACACGATCCGCCACAATACCCGCGATAGCGTTCGTACATGGCTCGCCCGTGGCGAGAAAAAGCAAGTAAACTTCCCCGGAAGGTTACCCATTTACATCCGCTACTTCACTGCCGAAGCCCGCGATGGCAAGATGCAGTTCTACGAAGATATTTATGGTGAAGATAAAACCCTGCGTAAAGCAATGGGCTTGTAACACTGTAATACAAGTTAAACAGGAACCTTTCCCCAACGGGAAAGGTTTTTTTATGCCCACTGACGCATTTAGCCCTGCTTAGGATGTTTGCGCGCTTAGCGTATAGGGTAATTAAATGGAAGCCAACTATTAGCTGAAAGATATATAAGTGTAAATAAAGGCGAAACCGATAAGATAGTATAACAAGTATATATCAACTACTATGTAATTACATGGATTTACATGGAACTTACATGGAAACTACTTAGAATTTACATGGAAAGTACTTGGGAAGAACATGATGGCTACATGTTACTTATAGTATTTTAACTAAGAATCTGGCTTTAAGGGATTATGTGTTAATAGGAATGTAACTGTATTGAATAAGGGTTTGGGTTGATAGGGAACAGTGTAGGCGTTATTCCAGAGTTATATTGTACGAACCAGTTTGCGGAAATTGCCTCTTTGGGATGAATTGCGACTAAAATTTATGCCAGTACTGGAAATGAATAAAGCCCCCTTAGGCTTATAGGTTCCAAATATAAAGAGAACCTACAGCTTGGCACCACAGTACCCCCACTGCCCAATCAAGGCCCCGATAAAACGCCCCCGTCGTTCACGGGGCGTTTTTCGCCTTTCTTTGGTTACTTTCTTTGGCGAGCAAAGAAAGTAACAACATAGGATGTAATTGAAACTAGAATGGCCGATCATTAAAATAAAACTAAACTAAACCATCTTCCGCCTTCGGCAAAACCATCTTCCACCGCCTTCGGCAGAAAATAAAAATCCCCGTTATGCATAAAACACAACGGGGATCTTAATATAAAGAAATTGGAAAAACTATTTATTCAATTTCGCTTTCAAGTTAGTGTCCAAAGCTTCTAAGAACTCTTCAGTATACAAATAATGTTTACCGTGTTCTACTTTGTTACCGTGGATACAAACAGCCAAATCTTTCGTCATTTTACCGCTCTCTACAGTTTCGATACAAACTTGTTCGAGGGCTTGACAGAAGTGAATTAACTCTTGGTTGTTATCTAATTTACCACGGAATTCTAAACCACGAGTCCATGCGAAGATAGACGCGATTGGGTTAGTTGAAGTTGGTTTACCAGCTTGGTGATCGCGGTAGTGACGAGTTACGGTACCGTGAGCAGCTTCCGCTTCCATTGTTTTACCGTCTGGGGTAATCAATGTAGACGTCATCAAGCCCAAAGAGCCGAAACCTTGTGCAACAGTATCAGATTGTACGTCACCGTCGTAGTTTTTACAAGCCCAAACGAAGTTACCGTTCCATTTTAAAGCAGAAGCCACCATGTCATCGATCAAACGGTGTTCGTAAGTCAAGCCATTTTTATCGAATTCAGCTTTGAATTCTTGTTGGTAAACTTCTTCAAAGATATCTTTGAAACGACCGTCGTATTTCTTCAAAATGGTGTTCTTTGTAGATAAGTACAAAGGCCATTTTTTCATCAACGCTTGGTTGAAACAAGCGCGAGCGAAACCGCGGATAGATTCGTCGGTATTGTACATTGCTAAAGCAACGCCATCACCTTTAAAGTTGTATACTTCGTGTTCGATTACTTCTCCGTTTTCACCTTCAAACTTGATGGTCAATTTACCTTTACCTTTCGTAATGAAATCGGTAGCGCGGTATTGATCACCGAAAGCGTGACGACCGATACAGATAGGAGCAGTCCAGTTAGGAACTAAACGTGGAACATTGCTCATAACGATTGGTTCACGGAAAACTGTACCATCCAAGATATTACGGATAGTACCGTTTGGTGATTTCCACATTTGTTTAAGGCCAAATTCTGTTACGCGCGCTTCATCGGGGGTAATAGTTGCACATTTGATACCAACACCATACTCACGGATTGCGTTTGCAGCATCTACCGTAACTTGGTCGTTAGTAGCATCACGGTGTTCCATGCCAAGGTCATAGTATTTAATATCTAAGTCCAAGTATGGCGTGATCAATTTGTCTTTAATAAACTTCCAGATGATGCGTGTCATTTCATCGCCATCCAGTTCTACTACAGGGTTTGCAACTTTAATTTTTGTAGACATTTCAGGATTTTTAATAAATTATATGATAAAAATAGGCAGAACCCCTTTTTCTGACCCATTTAAAACCCGTAATATACAAAGTACGCTGATATTATTCAAACAATTACAAGTGTTTGATAATCTCGTCTGCAAACTCGCTACATTTCACTAAAGTCGCATCATCCATCAATTGATAGAAGTCAATTGTTACGCGTTTGCGCATGATGGCGGTGCTAAGACCGTTCGTGATGATATCAGCAGCTTCTTTCCAACCCATGTATTCCAACATCATTACACCACTTAAGATCACAGATGAAGGGTTCATAGTATCGGTATTTGCGAAGCGAGGAGCTGTACCGTGGGTTGCTTCGAACACAGCGTGGCCGGTAGCGTAGTTGATATTAGCGCCCGGCGCAATACCAATACCACCAACTTCTGCCGCCAAAGCATCAGAGATATAGTCACCATTTAAGTTCAAAGTAGCTACTACCGAGTAGTCTTGTGGTGCTAAGAGGATTTGTTGTAAGAAGTTGTCGGCGATTACATCTTTAATGATGATTTTGCCATGTGCTTGTGCTACTTTCAGCTCTTTATTAGCTTCTTCTTCGCCGCTAGCTTTCTTTGTAGCTTCCCATTGTTCCCAAGTGTACACTTGTTCACCGAATTCTCTTACTGCCAAAGCATAGCCCCAGCTTTTGAAGCCACCTTCAGTGAATTTCATGATGTTACCTTTGTGAACGAGGGTAACAGATGGTTTTTTATGTTCAACCGCGTATTGGATAGCTGCACGTACTAAACGCTCAGAACCTTCTACAGAAACCGGTTTGATACCGAATGAAGATGTTTCAGGGAAACGAATGTTCTTAACACCCAATTCAGTTTGTAAGAAATGCAATAATTTTTTCGCTTCAGGAGAATCGTATTTATACTCGATACCGGCATAAATATCCTCCGTGTTTTCGCGGAAAATTACCATGTCCACTTTCTCTGGGTGTTTCACCGGGGAAGGAACCTTGTTGAACCAACGTACAGGACGTACGCAAGCATATAAGTCTAATGTTTGACGCATGGCTACGTTCAAAGAACGGATACCACCACCTACAGGTGTACTAAGAGGACCTTTAATTGAAACTAAGTATTCACTCAAAGCATCGAGTGTAGCCGCTGGCAACCATTCGCCAGTTTCGTTGAAGGCTTTTTCGCCTGCAAGCACTTCTTTCCACTCAATTTTTCTGGAACTGCCGTAAGCTTTTTCAATTGCGGCATCAAATACGCGAACGCTGGCACGCCAAATGTCTGGGCCGATGCCATCGCCTTCAATAAATGGAATAATTGGATGGTTCGGAACTTTTACCTGGCCATTACTCATTGTGATTTTTTCTCCCGGCATAAAACAATTTATTTATGCATTACGAATGTATGTTTAGCAGCGCAAAGGTAAAACATTTCAATCTAAAGCGCTGTTAAATAAAACAAGCACTTTTGCACATTTTTGGTATGCTGGTGGCTTGTTTCGTTGTATAATTAAAAAAAGTAACGACAATGTTTCATTTAGTCTTATTTTGGAGCCTTCTATCAATAACCAACAACCACATGTCGCAACATAACCAAGCGTACTCGTTTTTAGCTTTAGGCGATAGCTACACCATTGGCGAAGCCGTACCAACAGAAGAGCGTTTTCCCATGCAAACCTCTGCCATCCTTCGTGCCGAACAATTTAATATAGAAACACCCCGTATTATTGCCACCACCGGATGGACTACCGACGAACTGGCAGCCGGTATTGCCGCTGCAGAGGTGGAAGCTACCTATGATATAGTGACTTTGCTTATTGGTGTGAATGACCAATACCGTGGTAGACCCGTAGCGGATTATGAACCGGCCTTCAAATCCTTATTAGAACAAGCCATTCGCTTTGCGGGAGGACATAATAGCCGAGTTTTTGTATTGTCGATTCCAGACTGGGGTGTTACACCTTTTGCTGAAGGGCGTGATCGGCAGCAGATTGGGCAGCAAATTGATCAATACAACGCTGTTAATAAGAAAATAGCACTTCAATACGGTATTACCTACCTGGATATTACGCCTAATACTCGTTTAGCCACTACCGATGCTACGCTGGTAGCCGAAGATGGCTTGCACCCAAGTGGAAAAGCTTACCAGGCTTGGTCGCATGCCCTAGCCCCGCTCATTGCCAAGGCACTGCAACCATAAGGGTAACTAGGTTGTTTACATTGCTTATACCAAAACAAATCCATAATTATGGCAGAACATGTTGTTAAAATCCTTCGGATCGATCCTGTTACGCATAATGTTAAAAGGTTTAAAGTAGAAAAGCCGGCGGGATATAGCTTCATCCCCGGCCAGGCCACCGATGTGGCAATCAACCAACCTCGCTGGAAGGATCAATTACGCCCTTTTACCTTTACGGCCCTGAATAATTGGGATCACCTGGAGTTTACGATTAAAATGTACCGTGATCACGACGGGGTAACGAACCACTTAGATACTTTGCAAGTAGGCGACGAGCTGATCTTGCACGATGTATGGGGAGCCATTCAGTACAAAGGAGAAGGTATATTTATTGCCGGTGGCGCGGGTATAACCCCCTTTATTGCCATATTTAGGCAACTATACCAGGATGGGAAAGTGGGCGAGAATAAGCTTATTTTCTCTAACCAAACTACGAAAGACATCATCCTGAAAGACGAATTCCAGAAAATCCTCGGTAAAAACTTCTTGAATGTAATTACAAAGGAGAAAGTGGATGCATACGATTTTGGGATTGTGAATGAAGATTACCTGCGTAAGAAGGTGACGAACTTCAACCAGCCCTTTTATATTTGCGGCCCCGACCGTATGGTAGCTGCTTTACAAGAAATATTGCAAAAATTGGGAGCGCCCACGATTGTAGTAGAAATGTAAACTTCGCCGACTGTAATACACCTCTTTTACCGGTGAAAATTAGCCGATTGGGATTTTCACCGGGATTTTCCCCTCTTTTACCGATGTTGCCCACACCTTAACCTAAACCCCATTGTCACCATACCGTGATGTTTCTACTTTTGTTTCATAAAATATACAATATATGAGCAGCTACAATCGTCATGAAGATAGAAACGGAATGTGGGGAGGTATTATCCTTGTTATCATAGGTTCTTTATTTTTATTAAAAAGATTAGATATCGGTTTTCCATCATGGATTTTTTCATGGGAAGTAATTTTGATTGTTATTGGTTTGGCCTTGGGCGTACGTCGTAACTTCAAAGGTTCTGGTTGGTTGATATGTGTGATGATTGGTGGGTTTTTTATATTGAAAGATTATATAGAATGGTGGCCAATCAACGTACGTAGGTTCATGTGGCCATTAATCATCATCCTTGTTGGTATTATCATCATTATCAATAGCACTAAAAGGAAATTGCAACGTAACATTATCATGGAAGGCGGTTCATTAGAAGACTTTGTGAATTCGACCGTAATATTCAGTGGTGATAAGCGTACCGTGTTATCTAAAAATTTTAAAGGTGGGCAGGTGACCGCGGTTTGTGGAGGTGCAAAAATCAACCTCTTACAAGCAGATATCGCTGATGAGGCAATACTAGATGTATATGCGGTATTCGGTGGTGTGGAAATTATTGTCCCCAACAATTGGGAAGTAGTAATGGATGTAAACGCGATGTTTGGTGGTGTGGAAGATAAGCGCAAAGGTGAATTTGTTCCGGGTATTTACTCGAAGAAGTTATTCATTAAAGGTAGTTGCACCTTTGCCGGAATTGAAGTGAAAGCGTACTAAGGTACGCCACCACTAGCACGAATTATGATCCATCCTTTATATAATGCTAAACTTATTTTTATGCAGTGGTTTGTTGCAAAAGTAGTGTACCAGGTAATTTGCGGGGCAGGCGATCATATGGCGCAATTTGACGAACAGTTGAGATTAATCAGCGCAAACAATAAACAGGAAGCTTGGTTGAAAGCCAACGAAATAGGCAAACAAGAACAATATGCCTTCAAAAACCAAAAGCAAGAACTCGTAGAATGGCGCTTCATAAACGTACCCGAGTTACAAGCATTGGCAGAACTTTCGGATGGTATTGAGTTGTATTCAAGAGTAGAAGAACCCCACGACGCTAATTCGTACGTGGCCCTTCAACAAATGAAAGCCGCTCAATTACAAACCCAAAAGTATTTTGAAGTAAATTTATAAGCCATCAAACGATATTAGCTTTGGCCAAACTGTTACTATCCATCAAATCCGCGCAGATCATTTTCGGCATATCTTGGTTATGTGTTACGCTGCTAAATGCTGCCCTATTATACTTCTGGTTCTCAGCCAATATCGAAACGGCGATTGTAGACAGCTTAATTCATAATATATTATTAGCCTTCGCGGTAATGGGATTAAGTCAAACCTTAACCTATTACCGCCCTAAAGGCAAGTACCTCTTTGTAGTGGTGACCAGTACTACGTTAGCCATTATTTGGGTGATGTTGAGTGGTTGGGTGTTAGCAAAAATCTTCGAGAAAGATTTGCTTTATACCGCTTGGTTATACACAGCGATGCCTATTACGTTTATTTATGGCTTTATTTTATTGTTAGCCATGGGCATCATTAGCTTACTATTCTACGAAACCCGGGAGCAGCAAAGTATCTTAGCTCGTAAGGAAGAAGCGGAGAAAATGGCCCGTGAGGCCGAGTTGTTCAAACTTCGTCAACAGTTACAACCGCATTTTCTTTTCAATAGTTTAAACTCCATCAACGCATTGATCGCCATTAGGCCCGATGAAGCCCGGCAGATGGTAACGAAGCTTTCGGATTTCTTACGAGGTACCTTGAAGAAAGAGGATAAACAATGGATCAGTGTAGATGAAGAAATTCAATACTTACGATTGTACTTAGATATTGAAAAAGTGCGGTTCCGCCACCGTTTATCTACCGAGATAACTATTAGTGAAGCAGCGACAGGCTTACAAATTCCGCCTATGATTTTACAGCCAATAGTTGAAAATGCGATCAAATTTGGATTGTACGATACAACAGAGGCGATTACAATTACTATAGATGCTTGGCAGGAAGATGGGGTATTGATGATTGCTGTTGCTAACCCATTCGACTCGTCGTTGAACCCTGCGAGTAAAAGCGGGACGGGATTTGGGTTAAGTTCTATACAACGACGATTATACTTGCTTTTCGGAAGGCAAGATCTTCTTTCGACCACTTCCGAAGGCGATTTATTTACAGCTACCATAAAAGTACCGCAACCACAATGATAAAAGTTGTTTTAATAGATGATGAGCCGCTTGCACGGGAATTGGTACTTGAATACCTTAAAGTATTTCCCCATGTGCAAGTAGTGCAAGAGTGTAACGATGGCTTCGAAGGATTGAAGGCCATACAACAACATCAACCAGATTTGATTTTCTTAGACATTCAAATGCCGAAGATTAACGGTTTTGAAATGTTGGAATTAGTAGAGAAAATGCCGGCAGTTATTTTTGCTACAGCATTTGAAGAATATGCATTGAAGGCATTTGAAGTGCATGCTGTAGATTACTTGTTAAAACCATTTTCACGCGAACGCTTCGAAAAGGCGGTACAGAAATGGTTACAAGCACGCCCTACAGTAGAAGATGAAAAGGAAACGCAAGCTCTTTTAGAAACGGCCGCACAGCAGATGCCTGCACAGCATAATAGGATAGTGGTAAAAATCAATGGTAAGATTAAGATTATTCCATTACACGATATACAATACTTAGAAGCTGCGGATGATTATGTTCGAGTTATAACATCGGAAGGAGCTTTCTTAAAGAATAAAACGATGAGTTTCTTTGAGAAGATGCTAGATCCTACCCAGTTTATACGCGTGCACCGTTCATATATTTTGAACGTTACACAAATTACACGTATCGATCCGTATGAAAAGGATGCACATATTGCCATTTTAAAGAATGGTGAGAAGGTGCCTGTGAGTAAGACGGGTTACCCTAAATTAAAAGAAGTACTTGGGTTATGATAAAGTTTGAAAGAGCTTTTCTAATTTCTCTTTCAATAAAATTTTTTGTCCAGTTTTCCCCTGCGCAATTAAACGTTCTCCTACGCGCGCCTCATAGCTACAAATGATTTCGTGGCGATTAATTTCCAAAATAGTAGCCACGAAATCGACCGTAGTGCCTTCTAGGGCAGGTGATCGATGTTCTACTGTGAGCATTGTACCAATGCCTTCTTCGTTTTCATCTTTCTCATCTAACACAAATAAGCGGCAGCACCATTCTGCATCGCGGGATAATGCAAACGTAGCATATACAGGGTGCACGGCACCACTATCGAAAGTGGCGCAATCGGTAGGGCGAACGAGTCGTTGAAAGGTGCGTGAATCTCCAATTTGCAGGGCATGCTTCATATCTTAAAAATACAAAAAGCCGGGCAATAACGCGTGCCCGGCTTTTTGATAGAAGAGGAGATGAATTATTTTTTGGATTCCAGTTAAGAAGTTATCACGGTGCAATTAAAATGAGTATAGAAATTTAATAATTGCAAGAATAACAGTTTGGCGGGTTGTTACTTTGGTAGTATGGAATAAATTATCCATTATGGCATGGCCATAAATAGTATGTTCGATCTTATTTTTTAGTTAAATTGTTTTCTTATTATTAAAGCTTTTTCTTCGCTGCGTTCAACATGTTTTGTAATGTTTCTTGCTGCAAAACTTTGCCGTGCACTATTACGGTATTAATCTTTTTTGTATTAGAAATATTTTCTAGTGGATTTGCATCTAGGATAACTAAATCGGCAATTTTACCCGCTTGTACACCGCCATAGTCTTTGGTGATACCGAAGTAAGTAGCCGGGTTGATGGTTGCTGTTTGTAATGCTTGCAAAGGTGTAAGTCCAGCTTCAACAAATAGTGCTAGCTCATCGTGTAGGCTAAAGCCAGGGAACACATATGGGTTGGGATAATCGGTACCTGCAATAAACTTAATACCGGCTTTGTACATAGGTAGGATCATGTCCATTTTCATCTTAAACGCTTTGCGTTGCAAGATGTATAGCTCATCTTGTGCCTTTGCAAAGCGGAAGTCATTTTTAGGGTCCCAACGTTGTTTAAAGCCTGCACCCATGTATACCAAGCGCGGATCGTTGGTAAAGGTAGTATCGGTTAAATAAGCGATCGACCTGTTTACAACAAGTGTTGGGCACTGCCAGCTATCGTATTTTGCTAATGCTTGTATGGCGGTTTGGAATTTTTTAGGATTGAAGTTGCGTTGTAAGAATGCTTCACGGTAAACTTTATTTTGTAGGCTTGTATCCGTAATTTTTTTCTTTTGCCAATCGAAGTAATAATCGGCACTATCACTGGCTATTTCTAAAAAACCGTACATGTGTTCCATACTTTTTTGACCAGCTTGAGCGGCTTCTAGCACGGTAATGCGGTTGGGTACATGGCCAGCGAATACCATATTTTGCTTTTTGGCTTCATCTGCAATGGCATAATAGGATTCTTCGCTCAACAAGGAGTATACTTTGATGAAATCAACGCCTAAGTTTTTAACAGAATCAACTACTTTCCTGCCTTGTTCTGCATTGCCAACTTTTGCAGAACCTGGCCAAATGGGTTGTGGTCCATCAACAATAGGCCCGGAGGCATAGATAACAGGTCCGAGCAGTTCGCCGTTTTGGATTTTTGTACGCCATTCACGCACCAGCTTAATATCATCAAACATATCGCGTACACCTGTAACGCCATTGCAAATAAGTAGTGGGAAATAAAAGCCGGCCGATTGGGTATGCCCGTGCATATCCCATAACCCTGGGATAATAAACTTTCCTTTCGCTTCTACGATGGTTGTGTTGTTAGGAACACTTGGAGTCTTCCCGGTAATGCTTTCAATTCGATCATTTTTTATGAAAATGAATTGATGATGATTTGTTTTACCGGTAGAAACATCCACAACGTTCACATCACGGATAAGTACTGGGTTTTGTGCCAACAATTTAATTGTGCAGCACAGAGCGATAAAGAGTATAGATAGGGTACGCATAGGACCAATTTTTTGGTCATTCAAATTACAACAAATTACTGTACAACCAGTACAGGAACTTGTACATAATGACGAACATGGTTTACTGTTTCCCCATAAATCCAATCTTTAATACCAGTATGGCCATGGCCACCTAATACAAGTAGATCTGCCTTTTCTTCCTTTACAAGACGTACAATTTCTTTGGCACGGTGACGGTAGCCGAGAACTCCCTTTGCATTGATCCCTTTTTCCTTCAATAAGGCCACATATGTATCTAATTGTTCTTGGTCCTTTTGAGTTTCAAAATCATAACTTTCTTTACCAAACCACCGAGCAGAAGCACTTTCTACAATGTGTATAAGTATGTATTCGGTATCGGTATTACCCTGTGACAGGGCGTGGGAAATAATGGATTGATCTTGTTGGCTAAAATCGAGTGCGAGTGCAATTTTATAGTAATTAGGATGGGTTAATTCACCAAGGCTCGCTTTTGATGTGTGCATGCGAGCAGAAGCTTGTTTGTATTTATTAAAGAGTGGGTAAAAGACGGTTACAACGAGCAAAAACAAGAAGAAAATGCCCGCAATTATAATAGCTGCATCGCCCCAAAAACTGTGCGATGAAGTGATGAAGTCCTTCGCCTCTGCGTATACCATCTTCACATTAAGGTACACCAATATTCCCGCAATTAGCCACGCTGCTACTTTTACATGCCAACGGATGGCGAAAGTGCCCATTGTTTGCTTGTCGCTTACGAAGTGAATTAAAGGGATTACGGCGAAACCTAATTGTAAGCTTAACAGTACTTGGCTGAATACCAATAATTCCCCTACTTTTTCTTCCCCGGCTATCAAAATTACGAGTAGAGCAGGGGCAATGGCAAGGAGGCGCGTTAATAATCTTCTGAGCCATGGGTTGATACGCAAACTGAGGTATCCTTCCATTACAATTTGCCCTGCTAAGGTGCCTGTTACAGTTGAGCTTTGACCGGCAGCGATTAGGGCTACGGCAAATAAGATCGGAGCGAGTTTGTTACCTAACAGTTGATCGAGCATCATATGTGCATCGCGGATATCGGCGATGCCGGTATGGCCAGATTCGAAAAATACCTTTGCTGCTAAGATTAAAATGGCAGCATTCACAAAGAAGGCCAAATTCAATGCAATAGCAGAATCGAAAATGTTAAACCTAATAGCCTGACGAATACCTTGATCATCGCGTTTAATTTTACGCGTTTGCACCAAGGCAGAGTGTAAGTAAAGGTTGTGTGGCATAACCGTGGCACCTATAATACCAATAGCAATGTATAAGGCAGTTTCATCGGGAATATGGGGGATGAAGCCTTTAGCCACTTCAGTAAGGGCCGGTTTTGCTAGTAATAATTCTACCAAGAAAGAAGCACCTACAATAGCTACTAAGGAAATAATGAATGCCTCCATCTTACGAATGCCGTAGCGGTGTAAAACGAGCAGGAGGAAAGTATCCAATACTGTAAGAGAAACGCCCCAAATTAAGTCGATCCCGGTCAATAATTGCAAACCAATGGCCATACCTAAAACTTCCGCTAAATCTGTAGCTGCGATGGCTATTTCGGCTAGGATATATAACATGAAGTTGATAGCGGGAGGATAAGTTTCCCGGTTGGCTTGGGCTAAATCACGTCCACGAACAATACCCAAACGTGCACTTAAACTTTGAAGCAGTAATGCCATGAGATTACTCATTAACAATACCCAAATTAGCGTATAACCATATTGCGCACCACCGGCAAGGTCGGTAGCCCAGTTACCAGGATCCATATAACCAACACTTACTAGGTAAGCGGGGCCAAAAAATGCAAGTAACTTACGCCAGCGTGGGCGATTTTTCGTGGTATCTACACTTTGATGTACTTCACTAAGCGATGCAGAATTTTCGGGAGTGTGATTCATATGCCATTCAAAATTGTAATAGATAGCGGCATTGTGGTAAAGCCGTTACTGTTATATTGGTCTAACTTGGATTGTTTTTGAAACCTGTTCACTTAAAGTAAGCGCAGGTTGATTTTTAATTTTGATTTCAACGGAGTTATCAAAATCATATCTTTCAATTACCTCGATATGTGTACCTAAACGAATGCCTTTCGCGTTTAAGAATTCGAGTAAGGAAGTTGATTGATCGGATACACCAGCTATTTCTAGTCTTTTAGCCGTGGCTTTGTCGAGCGAAACGCTGCTGCGTGGTTTATTGATTTTACCGTTTGCATCGGGAATTGGATCGCCGTGCGGATCGGTACTAGGATTGCCAAGGAATTCGCTAAGTCGATTTGTAAGCTTTTCACTTCTTACATGTTCAAGATCTTCGGCAATTTCGTGTACCTCTTCCCAACTGAAACCGAGTTTGTCTACTAAAAAACACTCCCAAAGGCGATGGCGACGAACAATTTGTAGCGCAATTTTTTTACCTTCATGGGTGAGGGTAATGCCTTGGTATTTTTCGTATTCGATGAGTGATTTTTCTTTGAGCTTTTTAGCCATGTCGGTTACCGAAGCAGGCTTCGTATCCAGTTCGTAAGCAATGGAGTTGGTGGAAACGGAATTGGTGCCGTCTTGGAGTTTATAGATAGACTTGATATAGTTCTCTTCCGCAATTGTTAAATTCATACTGTCTAAAATATAATTTAGACAAAACTAAATAATTATTTTGGAAAACAAAAGGCTTACTAAAATTTGCAATATGGCCTTATTTTTGTAATCTTTACCGCTTTTTCATATAAAGATATTTTATAATTTTCTGAGAGAATACTAAAAAACGTATGCAAAGAATACTTTGGTTGATATTGATTTTCGGTGTGTTGGCATCTTGTAAGTCCAAGCAGCAAACGTCTAAAACCGACGAAGATGCGCCGCTTACTTTCCCCGAGTTTAGGAAGTTGTTCGCAGAAGGTGCCTTACCTTACCGCTTAGCCAGCGATGCGATGGCTACTAAATTGGCAGATTCTACCGCCTTGAAAACAAAAGTGGTGAAGCAGTTCCAAATCGATTCTCTTTTGAAAGATGATGTGGGAGAAAAAGTGAAGTATTTCCCGGTAGCTTATTTTAAAGAAGCACCTATCGATTATTTCATAGTTCAAACCCAAGGAAAAGCGACCAAAGCATTTTTGCTTTTATTCGATAAAAAAGGCAACTATATCAATAAAATGATGGTAGGCCAAGTAGCAACAGGTAAGCCAACGATTGATTTCTCATTGGATAAGAAGTTGAATCTAAAAGTAAATACAAGTGAATTAATGCCGGGTGCTAAAACACCGGCCACGAAAGAGGAATATTTCGATGTAAGTCAAACAGGCGCATTTACTTTGGTGTTAACAAACTCCAGCGCACCAACAGGCCCGGGTCAATACTATAACCCAATCGACACGCTTTCACACAAACACAAACTATCTGGCAATTATACTTCCGGCGAAAACAGCATTATTTCCATCCGTGATGGCGAGTCGCCAAAGGATTTCTTATTCTTTATTCATATTTCAAAAGATAAAGGTGCGTGTGTAGCAGAAATCGACGGTACTGGTCGTTTTACAAGTGCAACAACTGGGCAGTTCCGCGATAAAAACAGTGCTTGTGTAATTGAATTCACTTTCACCAATAATAAAGTAGCTATATCTGAAAGTAGCTGTGGTGCATACCGTGGCATTCAATGTTCTTTTGAAGGTACTTATACGAAAAAGAAGGAAGTAAAGAAAGCAACAAAGAAATAAACGAATACGTAATAGATATTGAGCAGTAATGGGTTTCCTGTTACTGCTTTTTTTATGGATGGAATTTCCACGCAAGATGTATGTACTATAGGTGCATATTCTTTTTTATAATGGAAATAAAATCGGCACGGTCAATGAAACGTGCTCCCAAAGAGGCTAAGTGTTCAGTATGTACTTGGCAATCTATTATTTGTAATCCTTGTTCGGCAGCCATTTCTACGAAAGTAATGAAGGCAGCTTTAGAAGCATTACTAACATGTGCAAACATCGATTCACCAAAAAAGCAATCCCCAATTTTCACACCATACAATCCCCCTACTAATTGCCCATTTTGCCATGCTTCAACTGATAAGGCAAAGCCCATGTTGTGCAATGTTTTATAGGCTGCTTGCATTTCTTGGGTAATCCAGGTACTGTCTTGTCCCGGGCGTTCTTTTAAACTACATTGTTTAATTACTTCCTCGAAACATTGGTTAATGGTAATGTTGAAGGTATTACGTTTCAACACTTGCCGCATGCTTTTAGAGATATAGATTTCTTGTGGAAATAAAACGAAGCGAGGGTCTGGACTCCACCACATGATAGGTTCATCATCACCGAACCAAGGAAATATACCGGATTGATAAGCGAGTAATAATCTTCCGGGTGTAAGATCGCCACCTACGGCCAACAGCCCGTCATCTTCAGCTAAATGAACTGGGGGAAATAGTAATGTAGAAGGGTGTAAAGTGAATATCGGCACGAACTGTTTGAAATATTTTGCAGAAAAGAAGAAGCGCCCATCTTTAGGAACCTACGGTTTCTTCGATGGTAGCGCTTAAGCCTCTTTCAAGAAGGGCTTCACACATGGGACGCAAAGTGGTGAACTCGCCCGTTTTAACAGCGTATTTACCATTATAATGGATAATGAGTGCACATTGCTCTGCTTGTTCGGGGGAATGGTCGCATACTTCGATCAGTGATTGGATCACCCAATCAAAAGTATTCACTTCATCATTCCATACCACGAGGCTATACGGAAATTGTTCGTCTTCCGCTACCAGCACGTCTTCCCAGGTTTGTGTAGACTTTTCTTTTTCCGTGTGAGAAACCATGTTTTTAATTTATTTACTGCAAAAGTAAACATTTTGGTAGCTAAGTTGGTCATGAAATGGTGTTAATAATTCGTATCATTTTACATAGTGGCTACTCATACGATTTCAAATAATTGTAGTTTGCAGGTGGAAAAATCGCAACGGTTTGCATAAAGTTCATATGTAAACCATGGAATATGAATCAATTTTGAAGAAAAGAACGTAAATTAAGCGGTATGAATGGAACAGTATTTCTATTTGATGTAAGCTTGCCTTTGAAAGACCCAGTGCCTATTTTTTCCTTGGTACTGTTTATCATTCTATTGGCGCCTATCATCCTGCGGAAGTTTAGGATACCCAGTATTATTGGGTTGATCATTGCTGGGATGTTGATAGGTGATCATGGATTTAAATTAATTGAGAAGGGCAGTATTGATTTGTTTGGGAAGGCCGGTTTATTGTACATTATGTTCTTAGCCGGTTTGGAATTAGATATGGCCGACTTTAGAAAGAACCGGAACCGGAGTATGACATTTGGTTCTTTTACCTTTTTTATTCCCCTAATACTGGGCTTCGTGGTTTGTAAGTACGTTTTAGACCTGAACTGGATGGCCACGATGCTGATATCGAGCATGTTTGCGACCCATACTTTAGTAGCATACCCTATTGCCAGTAGGATGGGTATCACTAAAAATGAAGCAGTTACAGTAGCGGTGGGTGGTACAATTATTACCGATACGGCTGTGTTGCTTATTTTGGCCATTATTACCGGCGCTCAATCCGGTAACCTAAACACCGCATTTTGGTTACGCCTTGGTATTTCTTTAGCTATATTCGCGGTGATCATTCTCTGGATATTTCCTTTGGTAGGAAGATGGTTTTTTAAGAAGATAAAAGACGATAAAACAACGCACTTTGTGTTTGTATTAGCGCTTGTATTCTTAGCTGCTTTCTTGGCTGAATTAGCCGGCGTAGAAGGGATTATCGGTGCGTTCTTAGCCGGTTTAGCTTTGAACCGTTTAATACCACATACTTCACCATTAATGAATAGGCTAGAATTTGTAGGGAATGCATTGTTTATCCCGTTCTTCCTAATTTCCGTGGGTATGATCGTGGATTTACGCGTATTGTTGAAAGGTCCGCAGGCATTAATTATTGCCGGC
This sequence comes from Chitinophaga skermanii, assembly GCF_003259335.1. Classification (GTDB taxonomy): domain Bacteria; phylum Bacteroidota; class Bacteroidia; order Chitinophagales; family Chitinophagaceae; genus Chitinophaga; species Chitinophaga skermanii. The sequence goes on along the minus strand of NZ_QLLL01000010.1, from coordinate 66,008 downwards.
GTGTTAACGGTGATGGCCTTAGCTAGTAAATGGTTGGCTGCATTTTTTACGCAATTGTGTTTTAAATATACTCCTACACAACGGAATGTAATTTTCGGTTTAAGTAGTGCGCATGCTGCTGCTACTATTGCCGTGATTATGATTGGTTACAATATGGGTATTGTGGATGAGAATGTGCTGAATGGAACAGTGGTATTGATTTTGGTGACTTGCTTAGTGGGTTCCTTCGTAACCCAATCTGCCGGTAGAAAATTAGCGATCGTAGAAGCCAATAAAAAAGCGCCACTAGGTGAACAACCAAGTAGAATATTAATTCCCATCTCTCCCAATGCAGAAAGAATGGAGTCCATGATCGATTTTGCATTAATGATCAATGATCCTCATTCTAAAGCGCCTATATACCCCTTAGTAATTGTGCAAGATGATGATGCCGCAAAAGAAAATGTATTCAGCAGTAACCGCATGATGGAGAAAGCTGTGATGCATGCCGCGGCAACGGAAAGCAATTTACAAGTAGTTACCCGTGTTGATTTGAATATCTCCGATGGGATTAGTCGTGCTGCGAAGGAATTAATGATTTCCGACGTAGTATTAGGGTTTACCGATAAAACCAGTACAACGGATCGTTTCTTAGGAAATATCTTTGGTACTACGCTCGATAACGTACTACAATCGGTTTGGGATACCGTGTATGTATGTAACTTCCATCACCCGCTTAGTACAACGAAAAACTTGGTATTAATTGCACCGAAGAATGCCGAGTATGAAATTGGTTTTGCGCATTACATGCAAAAGATATTGTTGCTAACGAAGCAAGCCGGGGCGAAGCTCCAAGTATATGCAGGTGCCCATACAAAAGTGGCCATTAGTGATTTGATTACGGCATCGAAAAGTAGTGTTGAAGTAACGTATGTTACGTTGGAAGAATTGGAAGACTTTTTAGTGATTGCACGCAGTGTGTCTAAAAACGATTTAATGGTGGTTATTTCGGCGCGTAAGAGTACTTTGAGCTATAGTCCTTACTTGGATAGTATTCCGGCCAAATTGTACCGTCATTTCAAAGAAAACAACGTAATACTTATATATCCAGAACAAACGGAGGTGGATACAACGGAACCGGGTGTAATGCCTGCCGATCTAACATTAGCGCCCATCCAGGAGCAATTGCAGAATTTAAATAAATTAGGCAAGGTAGTGAAGAGGATATTTAAGAACCCAAAGTAATAGCAGTATTGTTATAAAAGTAAAAAGGATGTACATGTGTACATCCTTTTTTTATGCGTTTGAAATTGGCGCTAATAAGAAAAGCCCTCTCGATAGAGAAGGCTTTTTTGTGGGAGTTGACGGATTCGAACCATCGACCCTCTGCTTGTAAGGCAGATGCTCTGAACCAGCTGAGCTAAACTCCCTTTTTGTTTTTCGAACGTTGTTTGTTCGTTGGGAGTGCAAATGTAGAAAAGAAAATTATGTAAACAAGAAATTATGCAACTTTTTTTAAAAATATTTTTTTCAATCGCTTGTAATGCTTACTGGTATTGTGTTATAGAGGATGATATTTTTTTGAGATTGTAATTGTGTTATATGCTGTTTGTGTTTTTTAAAATGTTTACATCGTTTTTCTGTGTAGAAAAATGCTGTGTTAATAGTAGGATAAATTGTTGTTGGTTTTATTGACATAATAAAGGAAGATGCATGTGTTTGCATTGAAGTTGTTTGATTACAATACCTGAAATGATTAGGGAAGTGGGTACTATTAAATGGTGGGGAATATTTGCTGCTTTGGGGTTCAACTTGCTGTATAAAAAACGGCGCTAAAAATGTGCTGCTACAAAGCGAAATAGTAGTTCGATCGCTTAGTTCATAGCAATAAAAAAGCCTCCTCGATTGAGAAGGCTTTGTGTGGGAGTTGACGGATTCGAACCATCGACCCTCTGCTTGTAAGGCAGATGCTCTGAACCAGCTGAGCTAAACTCCCTTAGGAAAAAATGAAAGTCTTTATGTAGTGGGAGTTGACGGATTCGAACCATCGACCCTCTGCTTGTAAGGCAGATGCTCTGAACCAGCTGAGCTAAACTCCCATTATTTTTTCCCTTTTGTGTGGAACGCTTTTCGTTCGTTGGGATTGCAAAGGTAGAAATTATTTTATCTCTGCCAAATTTATTTTTCAATTTCAGTAAGCATTTCAGCGTTTTTTTATTTTATAATCTTTTGAAATGCTTACTGGTATTGAGTTTTATGGTGAATAAAAATTTTTGAAATTTTTATCGTGTTGTAACTAAGCGACTTGCATTAACGCAATTCCCAGTCAACAATATTATTCACCCATTCAGCACGGTAAGGTGTACTTACCTTAATATAGTTATCGGTATAACCTTCCATCATACCATCTTTTGCATGCGATTCGAATAACACAGAGCGTGTGTCACCCACATGCTGGGCATTAAAGAACTGCTGCTTCATGAAGCTTAAGTTGCGTAATGCTTTATTGCGTTCTTGACGTACTTGCTGCGGAACAACCGGTTTAATATCCAAAGCCGCAGTGTTGGCCCTTTCGCTATAAGTAAACACGTGTAAATAAGATACATCAAGGCTGTGCAAGAAATCGTAGGTGTCTTTGAAGTGCTCGTCGCTTTCACTTGGGAAGCCAACAATTACATCTACACCAATAGCGCAATGCGGCATCTTTTCTTTGATTAATGCTACTTTCTCTGCATATAGTTCTCTTCTGTAACGCCTGCGCATTAACCCCAAAATCTCGTTGTTACCACTTTGTAATGGAATATGAAAATGCGGCATAAACTTCTTACTCTTCGATACGAAATCAATGATTTCATCCGAAAGCAAGTTCGGCTCAATCGACGAAATCCTGTAACGCTCAATCCCATCTACTTCTTCCAAAGCTTGCACAAGTTCGAAGAATGTTTCTTCACGTTTCTTCCCACCTTCAAATCCTTTCCCAAAATCGCCCAAGTTTACACCGGTTAACACGATTTCTTTTACGCCGCTGGCGGCTAATTCTTTGGCATTGGCCACCACATTCGCAACACTGTCACTACGACTAATACCACGCGCCATTGGAATGGTACAGAAAGCACAGTTATAATCGCAACCGTCTTGTACTTTTAAGAAGGTACGGGTGCGGTCGTTTACAGAATATGATGAATGGAATGTATTCACGTCCTCGATATCGCAAGAACAAATTTTTGCGCTATCTCCCTTCGTGAAATTTTTAATATGTTCAACGATATTGAATTTCTCAGCTGCACCCAAAACAAGGTCCACCCCTTCAATACCGGCAATTTCGCCTGGTTTTAATTGTGCATAACATCCCGTTACCACTACTACACTCTCGGGAGAACGACGTTGAATGCGGCGCACCAATTGGCGGCATTCTTTATCGGCATTATCCGTTACGGAGCAAGTATTGATCACGTATACGTCGGCTGCATCCTCAAATTCTTTCTTCTCGAAGCCGTCTTTCTCAAACAATCTGCCGAGGGTAGACGTTTCAGAGAAGTTCAGTTTGCAACCAAGCGTGTGAAATGCTACTGATTTTGCTTGTGTCATAAGTCGGCAAAGGTAGCACTTTTTACATTATTGCACGGTGGGAGTTTTTATCGTAGTTTAGCCATTTTTTATATGTATAAAGCATGGAAAACGGCCGCCTTGGCCATCTTAACGCTGATCCTAGCCATCGGTTGTGAACAGCCCATTAGCTCACAACAAGCGCCACCAAAAGCGAAGGCATCTCGGCCTGCGACTAAGTCGACCGCCAGTAAAAAGGATGTTCCTACATTGAAGTTTACGAAACATGCCTTGTGCCGGATGGCTTGCCGGCGTATATCGGAGGAGGAGGTGCTGGATATGTATATGAATGGGAAAGTCAACCCCAAGAAATCTGAAAAGAATGGTAAGCCTTGTCCAACCATTGCCCGCGAAGGTTATACTTCCGATGGCCAACATGTTCGCATCGTATTCGGGGAATGTGGTGGCGAGGTGAAAGTGATTACCTGTATAGATTTGGAACGCGATTGGAGTTGCGAATGCCCATAGTATGTATATTGCAACAAATAATTAGGTTATACCGCGGGAATCCTGTAATTTTCGCGTTTTTCTATTAAAATACAGCCGGCTAATATGTTTAGGATTGTGAAGCCATTCCAAGTGATTTACACCATTTACGCAATCATCGTTTTCTTGGCGATCATGTTTTTGATTTTGCCGCCAATTATTCTTGCCTCGTTTATTTTAGGTAAGGTTAAAGGGGGAAACATTGTGTTTTATTTCTTGCGTTTTTGGGCGCATGTATGGTTTCCTTCGGTGGGTATTTGGTTTAAAAGAGAATACCGTGAACCGAACGACGATAAGCCTTGTATTTACTGCGTAAACCACAGCTCGTACCTCGATGCTGCTATTGCCGTAAAAGTAATGCGTTTACCTTTCCGCCCATTGGGTAAAATTGAATTGGTAAAAGTGCCGTTCTTCGGTATCATCTATAAAGCTTCCGTAGTAGCTGTAGATCGTAAAACAGCTGCCGGCCGCTCAAAAAGTGTACGCGAAATGATTGCGATGTTGAAAGAAGGGGTTTCTGTTTTGATCTTCCCAGAAGGAACGTTCAATAAAGGTGACCAACCATTAGGCCAATTTCACAATGGCGCTTTCAAAATCGCTATCGAAACCCAAACACCAATCAAACCCGTTTTATACGTAGATAGCAGGCAGCGTTTACCCAAAGTAAACCTTACCTCGCTTACACCAGGTGTTTGCCGAATCGTTTACTTACCTACTATTCCAGTAGAAGGACTAACAATAGCTGATCTTCCTGCTTTAAAACAACGTACTTTCGACGCCATGGATGCTGCGATGCGTGAGTACCACGAATTTCCAAGTTTACAAACCGTATGATGTTTGCTGATGTAATTTTACCGTTGGCCCTACCGAGGAATTATACCTATTCTATTCCGCCACACATGGAACACAATGTGCATGTGGGCAGTAGGGTAGCTGTGCAGTTAGGAAAAAATAAGAAGTACGCCGCCATCGTAAAAAACATTCACACGCAAGCACCACAAGCTTATAAAACAAAGCCTATTATCGATATTCTCGATAAGGAGCCTGTTGTATATCCCACCCAGCTTAAATTCTGGGAATGGATCGCACAATACTATATGTGCACAGAAGGGGAAGTGCTTAATGCTGCTTTGCCGGCCCACCTTAAACTTTCCAGCGAAACGGTTCTGTTGTATAACGATAGTATCGAACACGATTTTTCCTTGCTCGACGATGATGAGTACATGATCGCCGAAGCTTTAAACATTCGGAAAGAATTACGTATCGACGAGGTACAACTAATTCTCGATAAATCTGAAGTGTACAGCGTCATCAAACGTTTGCTCGAAAAACGGGTGCTGATCATTTATGAAGAATTAAGAGAAGCCTACCGCGAGAAGAAGGAAAACTACGTACAGCTACAACCCGAATTTGAATCGGAAGAACGCCTCGCTCCTTTATTCGACGAACTTTCCCGGGCTCCTAAACAGTTGGAGTTATTACTCGCTTATCTTCACTTAGTGAAAACCCAAGGTGCCGTTATCCAAAGCGAATTGTTGAAGAAATCGGGCGCTTCTGCAGCTCAACTAAAAGGACTCGTAGAAAAAGGTATTCTCTGGATAGAGAAAAGAACAGTGGATCGAGTTCCCCTCGGAACGATCGAGTCTACCATCGATTTCGATTTGAGTCCAGCCCAAGAGAAAGCGTTAACAGAAGTACACGCATGTTTTACGCAAAAGCCGGTAACCTTGCTACATGGCGTAACGTCTAGCGGTAAAACGCAAGTATACGTGAAGCTCATAGAGGAAGCTGTTCAGGCTGGTAAGCAAGTTTTATACTTACTCCCAGAGATAGCATTAACAGCACAAATCATCCGGCGGTTAAAAAAACATTTCGCGGGAAAAATTGGTATTTACCATTCCCGTTTCAGTAATAATGAAAGGGTAGAAATATGGAATAAGGTGAAAACCGGTGAAATCCTAATTGTTTTGGGGGCACGTTCCAGTTTATTATTACCTTTCAAGGATTTAGGCTTAGTGATTTTGGATGAAGAACACGACCCTTCGTACAAACAACAAGATCCTGCTCCTCGGTATCATGCCCGCGATGCGGCAATTTATTACGCTTCTATTTTTAAGGCGAAAGTTTTACTGGGTTCCGCAACACCTAGTTTGGAATCGTATTACAACGCTACGCAAGGTAAATTCGGTTTAGTGAAGTTGATGGAACGCTTTGGCGGTATAGAAATGCCGGCAATTGAAGTAGCCGATTTAAAGAAGGAACATGCATTGAAAACCATGCAAGGGAACTTCTCCAGTCAATTAACAGAAGCTATCCAAGCTACGCTCGACAGTGGAAAACAAGTTATTCTATTCCAGAATAGGCGTGGTTATGCACCGTTTTTATTGTGCACCACTTGTGGTTGGATTCCGCAATGCCTACAATGCGACGTTTCGCTTACTTACCATCGCCAGCACGATAAATTACATTGTCATTATTGTGGTACACGTTACCCATATATTCATACCTGTGCTGCCTGCGGTAGTCAAACGTTGATCCCCAAAAGCTTTGGCACCGAGAAAATCGAAGACGATCTGCAACAGATGTTTCCATCAGCGAGGATAGCGCGTATGGATGTAGATTCGGTTAGAACGAAGGATAGTCATAACAAAATGATTCAACTCCTAGAAGAAAAGGAGATCGATATTCTAGTAGGTACGCAAATGGTTGTGAAAGGGTTGGATTTTGAAAATGTAACCCTCGTAGGCATATTAAGTGCCGATAGCATATTAAGCTTCCCTGATTTTAGGGTGAATGAAAGAGCTTTCCAATTAATGGAACAGGTAAGTGGTAGGGCTGGTAGGCGCGATGGGGTTGGACGGGTTATTATCCAAGCGAATAATACCAAGCATCCAGTGTTACAATTTGTAGCCGCACACGATTATGATGGTATGTATGCTGCCGAAATCGATGAACGCGAACGTTTTGCGTACCCGCCATTTGTACGTGTATTGAAAATTACCTTGAAGCATAAACAGGAAAGTACTGTTAACCAAGCGGCACAAGTATTGGGTAGTTGGTTAAAACCGCACCTTGGTGCTCAATTGGTAGGACCTGCTGCTCCAATCGTTAATAAATTACGGAACTATTATCTACAAGAAATGCTCATTAAGTTGCCACGTGATATGAAAAAAATCGCGCAAGCAAAGAACTTGCTGCGCGAATATTTTATCCAGTTAACAGCGGAAAAAGCTTTCCGTGCTGTACTGATTGTACCCGATGTGGATACGGTATAATTATTTAGCGATCTCTACTTTTACTTCTCTCAATTGCAATAAAGTTCTCAATACTTTTTCTAAACCTTCACGTGCTTTACCTTGGTAATCGGTTTGCGCGTACCATTGTGTTAATAGTAATGTAAAGGTTTGATCTGATTGTAATGATTTCAAACGGTAACCTACAACTTCGTCATCTCCTTCTTTATAAACATATTCACTGTTGAAGGAAGCCGCATTCTTCACTTTATATCCTGCCGGTAAAGCAATGCTAATCTTTGTTTCTTGGTAGAATGGGAACGTAATATTGATGGGTTGACCAGCAGCAGGTAAGTCGCCTAAATTATCAACCGGCATACGGTTAAGTTCACGTAAATCGATGCTGTACCCGTTGTTTTCTACTTTTAAGATAGATGTATTGCTGAACGAAGCTCTCACTTCTAATGGTCGAGAAATCATCGTCGGCGACCAATCTTGGTTCGCTACTGTAACACTCAAATTGCGCATTTCAGTAGGCGATAATGGCAAGTTACTCGTTAATACTTGCGTGGTATTTATTTTAGGTGTGTTAAGCACTGCTTTAAGCGTCACTTCTGGATCTCCACTAATTAATTGCGTAGTATTAACCAACAATGAATCGTTGCTAGGTGAAAACTTCACATCTACCGACATTCTAATCCCATTATTCGCATAGCTGCCTACTGGAACACGCATAAAATTGGTTTTCACTACAGAAGCGTTTGCCGTAGCAGAATCCCATGCATGTAATGCTAACGTGTTCGACCACATTGGCGGAATATTAGGAAAATGATAGTCGCGTTCTGTTGGCGCAATGGCTTGGTTTAATTCAGGGAAATAAAGCAATACATTTTTAGCCCGGTAGAAGGTGCATAAGCTCGTGTCGATAGGTAGTTCATCTCGTTGAGAAGCGAGTAATAATTCAGCACGGATACCCAAGTTGTAATACACTGCCGCCATAAGTCGAACCATACCTAAATCATTTGCCATTCGATTTTTAAGAATGGTACCCAAGTTTTCGAGGTCTGGGATATTCTTAGCAGGCTCATATTTGATGATACTTTTCAAGTAGTGCTCTACTTGGTAAATCAATAATGGCAACGATTTACGTTGACGAATAAATAACCAACCTTCCATTTCTTTTTGAAGGCGTGTGTATTCATTTTTGTCGATGTTATAGTAAGAAATATATTCACGTTCACCATAATCTTGCCAGTTGTATTCAACCGTTTCTCGCTTGTATGAAGCCATATTCACAAAACTTCTCATCCCAAATGAAACGCCTTGTACTAAAGGCTTCGGGAATACGAAAGCACTATTCGGAAAGGCCGGGATATTGTTCGCCTCAACATCAAATACAGTGGTTTGACCATGTTGCGCGCTTGTTACTTCACCAAAGCCATTCAAAGATTTAACATCAAACTTTAAAATGTTAGGTGTTACAAGCCGGAAGCGAGCATGTACAACAGGTACATCTTCTTGAAAAAGATCGGCACCGGCCAATGCGTCATATACTAGAGAGGCTAAATCGTATTCTAATTCAGACCCAGGTGTTAAAGCGGGTGTTTTAATTGTCCAAAATTCTTTCCCGTCAGCCCCGTTTAACTTACGTAATCTACCGGTAATCTGGCTAATAGTGCCATCGGGGGCAATTACGCGTGCTTCCATGTAAATAGGCTCGGCACCATCTTCTTTTGGTATAAGGATGGTGGCAGAGCTATCGGCACCTTTTTGTGTATTAATACGGAAATGCTTGTGTACGTATAGTATATGGGAAAGATTGGGTTCTGGACGGTCGGCCGCTTCTTTAAAGTTGCGAACAACGGTATAATCAAGCACAGTGATATCTGTATTGAATTGTGCAGGATTGGTAACTGTGTACGGCGTAGGTCTTACTTTGTAGGTATCAGGAAGTTGTGTATTGATTTGCGCTTGCGTTGTTACAACGAACAGGCTTGCGACCAATGTAGATAAAATGCGTGAGCTCATAATCTAGTTCCTTTATTGCTGGTGTGTATAATCTAAGTAAGCGGGTTAGCTAGCTGCACTTACTATTTTTTCTATTTCGTCTGATTCATAAATATGCACGCCATCTTGGTGTGCTTGGTAAACTTTCAGCATGGCTTTTACGATTGTTGTAGCGTTAATGCTCCGGTACTTACGCAGATTTCCCACGAGCAACACGTTCAATACATGCATCAAATTCATAGCCAATTTTTCAGTAAACCTTCTTTCGTCGCGTTGACCATTTATCAGCGAAGGTCGGAAAATATGTAATCCCGCGAAGCCTACCTGCTTAACAGCATTTTCCATAGACCCTTTCGTTCTTAAATAAAAATTCCTCGCTGCGGCATCCGCCCCGACGGCCGAAATTACTAACATTTGTGGAACACCGTTCGCATGGGCAATATTTGCTACCGTAACGGGGATTTCTAGGTCCACCTTTACAAAGTTAGCTTGTGTACCGGCTTTTTTGATTGTTGTTCCAATACAGCAAAACAATGCATCGCCTTGCAGCGCTGGTTTGAGCGGTTCTTCTTGCTCAAAATCGGCAACCAATACTTGCTCTAGCTTTGGATGATCAATGGGTAACCGCTTCCGGGTAATTGTTCGTACCTTATTGAAGGTATTATCTTCCAAAAGTAACTGCACCAATGCTTTCCCACACAACCCGGTAGCGCCTGTAACAATAGCTGTTTGCATGTGATTGTTAATTATCTTTGTTCCATAAATAAAGATAGCCTTTTTACACAAGCCATCATGATCGTACAAGAACAAGTTTCATTACAAGCCTACAATACTTTCGGCATTCCCGCTACAGCACGTTATTTCAGTACTTTTGAATCGATTGAAGATTTGGGGAATATTTTAAGCGATTCTCGCTGGAAAAATATGCCCTTACTCATCCTAGGCGGGGGTAGTAATATCTTGCTCACCAAGGATTTCAATGGTTTAGTATTGAAAAACAACATCAAAGGCATCGAGAAAACAGGTACAGCAGGCGACCATGTGTATATGAAAAGTGGAGCCGGAGAGAATTGGCATGGCTTTGTACAGCATTGTATCCAAGAAAATTTGGCCGGTTTAGAGAACTTATCCCTCATACCTGGCAATGTAGGCGCTAGCCCTATGCAAAATATAGGTGCCTATGGTGTAGAAATCAAGGACACATTCCATAGTTTAACGGCTTTCCATATCGAGGAACGCAAAATCATGACTTTCAACAACGCCGATTGTAAATTTGGCTACCGGGAAAGCGTATTTAAGCGTGAATTGAAGAATGAGTTTGTGATTGTAGACGTTACCTACCAATTAAATAAAACACCTCATTTTAATACCAGTTACGGGGCAATTGAACAGGAGTTGACCCAAATGGGGGTGAAAGATCTCTCTATTCAAGCTATCAGCCAAGCTGTTATTAATATTCGCAGTTCCAAGCTCCCCAATCCAGCCGAAATTGGAAACGCGGGTAGTTTCTTCAAAAACCCAGAAATTCCAGCAACCCAATACGAAACGCTAAAAGCTAAGTTCCCCAATATCGTAGCATACCCTTTACCCAGCGGGCATGTAAAGCTCGCCGCAGGTTGGCTTATTGAACAATGTGGCTGGAAAGGATTCCGCGAAGGTGATGCCGGTGTACACGCCAAGCAAGCATTGGTGTTAGTAAATTACGGTCGTGCTACCGGTAGCGAGATCTACGATTTGTCATCTAAAGTATTAGCCAGCGTACAAGAAAAGTTCGGGGTGGCTTTAGAGCGTGAAGTGAACATTATTTAAGCTTTTCTATGGCTTCTTCTATTTCTTCCAAGGCAACAGCATCTAAAGGGGTTACATAAGGATCAATAAAATGAAACTCGTGTAAATAACAATTTTTTGCCTTTTCGAAACTCGTACGGGCAGCCGCTATGTTATGTTGTTGCAATTGGTATTTCCCTAAGTAGTAGTAATTCTCGGCCAGGCCTGGATAACCAGCGATGCTTTGTTCTAAAGCTATACGTGCCTTGTCCCATTGCCCTACTTGCATATAAGTAACCGCTAAGTGTAAATAATCGTACAAGCCCCGGTTACCCGATGCAATTGATTTCTCCATGGTGCTAATAGCCAAGGTTTCATTCCCTATTTCTCTATAACTCAATCCCAATATCATGCGTAATGGATACATGCCATTGCCTGAAGAAGGTAAATAGCCTTGTAACAATGTTTCTAAGGCCGTAATATCGGCTATGGCTGTTTCGTAATCGTGTAAAAAGGAGAATGCACACCAGCCTCTTGTACCTAGGTGTATATTGGGCGCAAGTGCCACCGCTTTATCTATGAGTGGTTTCCACGTAATAAAATCACCATTTTTCAAATAGGGCACCGATTTCTCGTGCCAGCCTTTTGCAAACGTAGGATCCACTATTATAGAAGAGTCTAAGTATAATTGGGATTTCAAACTTCCTTGACGGTATTCAATTCCCATGGCGTAGTATTTTTCGGCCCTTTCGCGGGCTGAACTATTTTGCGCAAATAGTTTGCATGGTAGTAAAAGTAGGGGTAATAACCATCTCATGGCACAATATCTTTAATATAACCGTTTTCCATCTTAAATACCAAGTAATAATAACTATCTCGCTTTTCATTCATATACATGCCCGGTTGCCATCCTTGTAAGCCTTTCGCAATGGCTATAATTTGGGTGGTTATGTGTGCATCGAATGTGAGCGGCCGGTAATGTCTATCCATACCTGTTACATAAAAACGACCGGTTTCTCCATTTGCATTAATTAAGAAGCGTAGGGTAATAAAACCTTGCTGGGTGTTTTCCAGAACGGGTATATAATTTTTATGATAAGTCTTACGGATATAGTGGATACCACCCGTTACGTGTGTATCGATATTGTAATACTGGAATATAAAATTTTCATCTTTAGCACGCACGGTACTATCGATGGGTAAATCATTAACGGTTCTTGGATGAGGAACTTTACTTTGGGCAGAACAAACAATACAATTCAATAATAAAAATGCAACAACCACGAAACTTACGATGGCATAGCGTTTCATGTGAACGAAATTGGTTGATAAAAGGGTAAGGAGTAACAAGATAGGTAAATTATTTTAACAAAAGTTTATCAAGCTGGAAAATTTTTAACAAAACAATAAAAAAAGCCGTCTCTATAAAGTAGAGACGGCGGTTCAAAATTACAATCAAAACTGTAGAACAGTATTTTTATAGTTTCGAATAGTAATAATCGAAGTCTATTATTTTACCAAGCCCAGTAACTGTATAATAGCTACCAGCTTGTGGGTTTAATGGATCTATTTTTAATACATCCAAGGTACCACCACTATTGTAGTCACCATTAAATGTAGTAACACTAACACCCCAGGAAACCGGTTCTAAAACAAACTTGTTATATGATTGAGGGAAGTTGAGCACACTTTGCCATTGTGTTGGAGCAATTACTGATTGGTGGAACTTTGTACGAATTTTCGTAATGTTATTTCCTGTTCCATAATCCTTCACCAACTGTACAGTTTTTGTATCTAAGTTGTAACGGAATAATTTGCTGCCGTTGGAGAAATACATAAAGCCATATTTCAAGTCAATCGCAAAGTTCTCCGCCTGGAATAATTCTGGCGCCGTTACTTCGTATAAACTTAACGGTAGAGATGTTGCTGATGAATTAAACTCCATACGCGCAATAAATCTTTTCTTCGCACTATTTTCCATCAACGCAATTACGTTACCGGCATAAGCATGCGTATACCCCATCCAAACTAAATCCATACCTACACTATCAGGGTTAAAGCCATCGATTTTGTTGGTGAATTGTTTTAAGAATGAGTTTGTTTCATAGTGATACAAGAAACGCTTTCCACGTGTGTCGTATACTACGGAGGCTAAAGATGTTGTTTGCGTTACTTGGGCTATCGTTGGGGCAATATTGATTAATTCGCCCGTTGCTAAACGACTAATAGGTACACCCATTGTATAACGGAATACGTTATAATAACGGTACAAAGATGTATCCTTAATACCATATCCGATGCCGCTTGATGTTGGTAAAATTTTATCGAGTGTAGTCATTCCCGTAGAGTTTTCTAATGGGAAACTATACACCCTATTTTTCCAAGTAAAGTCATTGGTAACATTTATTTTTTCTAACCATTGGTCTGTTCCTGCATAAATCCAAACTTTTGTACCTGTTTCTGCTGCGTTAACAGATGCTGAAACGATGCTTAAAAACTTAGGTTTGCCCGGCAAACTATAAGGCACATTTGTAGTCGCATCTCTTAAGGTCGTTTGGAATTCGCTGAATCGTTTAGGATAAGTACCTACATTTAAAGTATCCTCGATCAAATAACCAATATTAGCAGTATGGTCACTTTTTTCTGTTAATAAGAACCAACCGTTTTTCCTTACACTACCCATGATGGTAATCGTGAAAGGTGTTGTCCATGTACGGCCAGTTCTTTTATCGGTTACCAAATAATAAGCATTATATGCACCCGATGTATAACGGAAAACACTGTCCAAATTCTTGCTATTATCAATAACACGTAATTTGTCTTCCCCAATTAAATAGCTAACCGACATTACCCATTGATAACTAAAGTTAGAATCGGCTACATTTTCAGCACCTTTTAATACAGGCTGAATATCGGGTTTATCACCTGCTGCAATAGCATAGTTTGAAGGAATTCCCTCGATGGTAATGTCAAGTGGTTGTGTATATTCATAGTTGCCCAAATCTTTTTTACACGCACCATACACGAGCGCACTTAAAAGGAGGCAACTGCAAATGATTTTATGTTGAAATTTCATGTGATTCGATTTGATAGTTTATTGGTAGGATATACCCATTCTAATTCTTGTAACACCATCGGCTTCGTAATAAAAACGGTTGGCTACCGCTTCTTTAGCAAGCCAATATTGCATATAAGATGCCCAACCGGTAGCACGATCTAAGTGCTGGCCACTATTAGCTGATGTGATAGTAGGATTGAAATCTTCAATTGTTAGATTCAATATATCCATCATCAAGAATAATTTTTCTCTTGAGAAAGTGCCTAGTAAGTAAGTGTTGATAGTACTTTTTGTACGATCGCTTGTCCAAAGAGACGGAACACCGGTAATATCATCTACATAAATTAAAGTAGAAAGGATATCTAAACTATCCGTTTTCGCATTGTTTTGTTTGTATTGGATATTTGTTTGGAATTGCTCGTTCGATACCAATCGAAGTTTCAGCGATAAGGTATCTTTTTTCATGTCTGGCGTACGAATAATTTTCACCACAACATTCCCGGTTGTTCTACCTTTTAAAATAACCGGTACCGTTACAAATTCAAAATTTATCCCTTCCTTCATTGTTGAATGTTCATCAGCAACAACTTTAAAGGTTCTATCTTCCTGGGCAGCAGGTCCAGTTGCACGTACACTCAATATGAAGATGGAATCCATTTTCTCTGTGCTTGTATAACCAAAACTGATGAACTCGTTGTCATTTTGAATGGTTCTATCAAAGGTTAATGCCTTGTTAAACCTATCGGAGAAATAGATCGTACTTTTAGTAGTACTGGGATCGTACATCATAATTGGATCTTCTTTACAAGATACCATCGATAATGCTACGATGCAGGTGAGTATATAATTGATGTATTTAAGTTGCATATAAAACGTTTTGAAAGATTAATAGTGTTCCAATTCTTTTTCTGGAATTGGCAACCTAAACCCACTGAGTGGTATCGATACGTTGTTGAGATTAGTTACGTTAGGAATGTTCGTAATTTTATTACGTTTCATGTAGAAGAATAATTGGCCTTCACCATAAAACTCTTTCACATATTCCTTTGTAATTTGATCGTGTACTGATGCTGGGTCCGATAATTTATCTAATTCCAATCCTCTATGATCACGTACTGCATTCAAATAAGTCAAGGCAACATTTGGATCCTGCTCACACTCTGCTAAAATGTAATACATTTCACTTTTCCTTACTAGCGGCACTATATTGCGTGAACGAACTAACCTGTCAACAATACCTTGTTGTAGCTGGTATTTCTTCAAAATTCTAAAGGAATAGTTGCCATCTGTACGCCATACGTAAGTAAGACGGTAATCTTGAATTTTGTTATCATAGATTTGATCCAAGGTTGGCCCAACGTACAAGAAATCTCCAACATCGGCGTTCGAAGTATAATATGTATCGTACACATCATTCAATACGTTGCAATACACACCAAAGAACATTTCTGTACTGAAAATACGGTCGCCAGATCCTACTATGTTAATATCACTTGCCGTTGTCCATGGGAACAATGCATCAAACTGGTTCAATACATCTTTTGCCGCCGCCGCTGCATTTTCAGTATCACCACGGTACATATAAGCTCTCGCTTTTAATGCTTTCACAGTTGCAAGATTCATTTTACAGTTCAGGAAGTTCTTCGGTCCAGAAACAGTAACCGGGTCTGATACACTTAAGTCTGCAATAGCAGCATCCAAATCTTGCAACACAAAATCCATTACAGTTGTAGACGAAACAGGCTTCTGGTTTTCTGCTTTAAGGGCTTTGTAAATAGGAATAGACGGTGCTGTTGAATCGGCTGAATAAATGGGACCAAATGCACGAAGTAATTCCAAATGCAAGAAGGCACGTAAACCTAATGCTTGCCCCCTGTAATAAATGTATCTTCCTTCTGCAATGTTGCCTTTATATTTCTCCACGTTCTCCAAGTACTGGTTTACACCCGCAATCTGTGCATACATTTTAGTCCAAATGTTAAGCACCATGGCTTTTACTGGTGTTTGTTGCCAGTCGTAACGCGATAAAAAATATTGCGTCGTTGTATTCTTAGATGAAACATAACGTTGTGCCAACACATCGTAGATAAACTGTGAAGTAACACCACCATATAAATCGGGCTTCGCTAGTTCGATATAGAAACCGTTGATCCCTTCTTGGAATCCATTTTCATTTTTAAAAACAACTTGCTCTGGGATTCTGTCCTCAGGTTGTACATCCAGCCACTTCTTACACGAAGTAATGGTGCTGCCTAATACAACTAATAGTACAATATGATATGTCAGTATTTTTTTCATAATTACACATTAAAAAAACTAGAAATTGGCGTTCAATGAAACGGAGAATTTCCTAGAGAATGGATAGGTTAAACCTCTTTCCCTTTTAATAGTAGAAATTCTTAACGGTTCGTTGGCAATACCCGAAATACGGAGCGATTTCAATCTAAGCGCATTTAACCATGAGAAATTCCTGCTGTTGAATGTATAGGCAAGACTCACTGATTCGATGGTGTAAGAGTTTTCTTTCTGAATAAACCTCGACGACATCGGCGTTGTGCTTGTTAATGAAATGGCTTTAAACTTAGAGATGTCACCGGCTGTTTTCCATCTTTCGTATAAGGCACGCTTGTCTTGGTTGTTTTCAACGATATTATAGAAATCGATGTTCTCTACACGGTCGTATAAGGATGAGTTTAAGTAGTCGGCATTGTAATTGTACCTACCAGCTAAATAGAAGTAAAATCCTTTGTACGTTACGGAAGTAGAAATAACACCAGTTAACTCAGGACGAGTACTACCCAATGCTACGCGGTCTTTCGTGTTGTAATCGAATGTTTGTGTACCATCTAACTTTTGGAAGATTTCTCTACCGGTTGCTGGATCAATACCCAAGGAGCGTACCGCCCAAATTGTTTCTGGCGAATAACCATCTCTATAACTTACCAACGAATTCGCTTCGCGTAATTTATCATTCAAGTTATTCAACGTAGTGTTCAAGTTAGAGTAAATCGTATTGTATCTCGATCCCGTTACACCCACCATCCATTGCAAGTTTTTCTGCCTGTTTTGGAGAATGTTATAGCGTAAGTTGAACTCCATACCTTTTACAGTACTGGTACCGGCGTTAAATGGATATCTCGATAAACCCGATGATGGTGATAATTCTACGGCTAATACCATCGGCGATGTTACTTTTTGGTATACGTTCACCTCTAAGTTCAAACGGTTTTCCATCATCGATACATCAAGCCCTAAGTTGTAACTATCTGTTTTTTGTGCTTTCAAATGCGGGTTACCTTTCGTACTTAATACCACACCTTGTCCAAACATATTGTATTGTGAAGGATATACATAAGTAGTAATAGAAGTGTATGAATCGAAGTTTTGGTTACCGGTAGAACCTATGTTACCTCGAACACGTAATGCACTGAATAGATCCAAATCTTTGATTACCTTCTCGTTGTGTAAATTCCAACTTGCACCTAAACCAAAATAAGATTGGAAAGGATTGGCCGCGCCGTAAGCTGTAGAACCTTCATTTCTCCAGGTTACATCAAAGTTGTAGCGGTTGTCATAAGAATAATACAATACACCTACATAAGCCGCTCTTCTTCTCACTTGCATGGAAGCACTTGCCGGTTTGTCGGTATTGTAACCATATGCAAAACGTAAGTTACCATTACTTGCATTCGGGAAACCAATGTAGTTAGTAGTGTTTACACTGCTTTTGTCTTCTTCTACTTCCGCTCTTGCACTAGCATTAATCGAGTGCTTATTGATGTTTTTATAGAACGATAACATCGTGTTGGCAGAGTAACGGAATTGATTAGAGGTACGAATGCCTAACTCACCACGTTTTGTTGGTTCTGTTTGTTTGAAGTAAGAAGTATGTAAGGGTGATTTGAAGGTACGGTTATCTGTATTCGTTGCATTCAATTGCAAGTTGGATTCCCAGATCAACGATTTCGTTAAGTTATACGAAACTTGTAAGTTATTCTGGATATTGAAACTCTGACCTTTATCAAAGTTACCAATAGAGGCATTATATAATGGGTTGGCAATATAAACTGAATCATCGCGTATTTGACCATTGCTGCCTTTATCTTTAAATACGGATAAGAATCGTTGATCTGCCGGGGCTTTTTTGAAATACGGGTTCGTATTCACCCAAGTGGCAAAAGAACCATATGGCGATTCGTTTTCTTTAGAGCCGTTAACGTATAAGATGTTGTTTAAGTTGAGTCGATTTTGCCTGTAACCTACTTGAAGTGTACCCGACCATTCATCACGACCATCTCCTTTCATTACACCTTCTATTTTTCTATAATGGCCACCCAATTCATAGCTAACTGCACCAGAGTTGCCACCCACATAAATACCGTGCTTCTGAGAAACCCCGTTACGCAATGGATCCGATAACCAGTAAGAATCTACGCCACTCAAAACATCTTGCAAGCGGCTATTGTATAAAGGCAAATAGTATTGATAATAATCATCTGGGCTATCGAAGCGGGAATTCGCTTTGTACACATTCGACAATCTTTCAAATTCCAATTTCTCAGCAGCATTCATCCTGTTGTATGACGAAATATCCGGCATCTCGAAGTTGAAATCACTGTTATAACGAATGTTGAAAGTACCTTCTGGTGGACGAATAGTTTCTACTACTACTACACCGTTTGCAGCACGGGCACCATATAAAGCCGTAGAAGCAGCATCTTTCAAAATTGAAATGGAAGAAACGCGGTTCATATCCAAATCAACAATCTGGCGTAAAGTTGCCGGGAAGCCGTTTAAGATAAATAATGGTTGGTTAGGATCTTCAGAATAACGATCGCGCACGGTTTCTGTAGAGATACTGGTTTGACCGCGTAACTCGATGGTAGGGAGCTGGTTAGGGTTCGCACCCGCAATGTTATTCTCCAATACCAAGAACGATGGGTCCAAGGTGCGTAAACTTTGGATCACGTTTGTATTACTGATTGTTCTTAATTGTTGACCGGTATAAGTAGCAGCTGCACCAGAGAACGATTCTTTATTACGTTTCATCACACCCGTTACCACCACTTGGTTCAAATCTTCATCTTTCAAACGTAACTTAATCACCGCAGGAACATTAGTAGCCACGTAATCAACGGGTTGATAACCGATCATCGAAACTCTGATTCTCGATTTTTCGTCAGGAACGCTTAAGCTGAATGTACCATCTCCAAGGGAAACAGTACCTCGCTTATCGCCCACAATACCAATACTGGCGCCTGGTAAGGCATTCCCTTTCTCGTCAACAATCCTACCACGGATAGTAATCTCTTGGAAAGTTTCAACAGGTTTAGGTGCACCAATCCCCAGCTCGTCTCTTTGCTTGATAACGATGGTTTTACGTGTAATAGAGTACGTAAATGGTTGGTT
The DNA here is from genome assembly GCF_003259335.1 of Chitinophaga skermanii. Lineage (GTDB taxonomy): Bacteria > Bacteroidota > Bacteroidia > Chitinophagales > Chitinophagaceae > Chitinophaga > Chitinophaga skermanii. Next base: position 46,463 of record NZ_QLLL01000010.1, on the reverse strand, counting down.
TTTAAATGCCAATTCCAACGCACTTTCTAAAGGTGCATTGCTTAATTGTAAATCAACATTCTTAGCCTCGCGTAACCATTCGGTTTTGTATACGAAGGTGTAGCCTGTTTGTGATTTTATTTGCTCTAGAACTCTTTCAAGTTTAGCGTCTTTCACTGAAATAGACACCTGTTGAGCGTAGCTATTAGCGCTTATATGTAGAGAAACCCCTAAAAGTAAGCATATCATTAATTTCATAATCAGCCAAATTTGTGCTGTACTTCGAAGTGGAACCACGCCTTTGAACCAGGTCAAAGGCATAGCCTTGCCATTTGCAAGAAATTGCATAGATTTGATAATGTTTGGTTAGAAAATAACAGTCCTCGAAAAATTGTTATGCGCACCAACACTGGCCGGTCATGCTGCAACATTACCGGCCTTTTTGTTGAGGGCTAGACATAACTAGTAATTAGGTGTAGAGCAGGGCATACCCCTGCTCGTAATGAAGCTGAAAGAGTTCATGTGTTCTAAGTTTTTGATTGATAAATACTGGTTAGTTAAAATATAATGGTTGGTTGTTGATTTTAAGTTGACAGTCTTTTGCTGAACTCCTTTCTACATGTAAATGATATGTACCTTATTTGTTTATTTCATAATGATTTTTCTACCTTGTAATTCGCATTTTACCCCTGATTGTTGTAACACATTGATCACGTCGGACATAGGATAATCTCTAGGGATTTCGCCCCCGTATTCTTCATCTTTAAATCCTGCACGGTATTCGATTTCCACATCATACCAACGTTGAATCTGGCGCATAATTACCGAAATACCGGCATTGTTTAAAACAAATACGCCATTCTTCCACGCTATCACACTTTCTACATTTACCTTGTTAACTTTTATTTTACCTGTTTGATGTTGATATACTGCTTGCATACCGGGTTGTAATACCACCGACTGGTCGCCACTGGAAACTCTTACCGCACCCGATACCAAGGTGGTGTTTGTAGAAGGTTCATCGGGGTACGACATAATATCGAAACTTGTACCTAGTGCTTCCACAATGCCCGTTTTAGTTTTCACTTTAAATGGTTGCGATGCATTTTGTGCTACATCGAAATAGGCTTGCCCTTCTAATGTAACTACCCGCTCGTTGCCGGTAAATACAGTAGGGTAAGTAATCTCCGACGAGGCATTTAACCATACCGTAGTGCCATCTGGCAATTTCACCTTGAACTGGTTAGCGCGCTGCGTGGATAATTTGTTGTACGATACTTCACCGTTTGTATTGGCATCATACAACAATTCTCCACCTAGCTGCTTAATGGTAGTGTTACCTTGAACTAAAACTTGGTTGCCACTACTATCTAGCGTTACCTGCGACCCGTCGGCTAATGTTAATATAGCTTTATCGGTACCAGGTTTAATTTCTTGATGCGAAATAACAACTGCTTGTTTTGGTGCACGAAGAATAGCATAGCTAACAGGCAAAGCAATGGCGAGTACTACAGCTGCAATTTTCAACAATTTCGGCCATGGCGATACCCGTACGACAGGCGTTTCGCGCATCGCTAAAATTGCTGGAAGTTGTGCAGCTAATCTCTCCTTGATGGCGGGGTCGATGGTGGTCGGGTCCGGCATCTTTTCGATCTCTGCTTGTATTAAATTACTGGCTAGTGGATCTAATTCCTCGCTTCCTAACCATTCAATCAACGCTTGCGTATCCTCGGGAGAACAGCTACCTTCCAATAACCTATTAAATAGGTTAATAAAGTAATCTGGACGTTTCATTCTATATTAATGACAAATGAAAAATAAAAATGGGGGGATGGAATTCGAAAAAATTTTAAAAAAAGTTTTTCGCTCCATATAACGATAATAAAAACAGGGCTGTTACGATATGATTATCAAAATAAAGCCTGATTTTTTTGTTGGCACTTACTAAGTATTCTTTAATGGTATAGGTGGAAAGGTTTAATTCCGCAGCTGCTTCCTTATACGATAAACCTTTTACCTTAATTAATTCGTATACTTTTCCCTGTTGCGGCGTTAATGTACTTAGCACTTGTTGCAATAAAGCCTCGCTTTCTTGGTAGTGTAATGCTTCCTCGATATGTGAATAATGCTCTTCTACGTAAACTTTGAAGTCTTGTAACTGTGCCCGGTCTTGCTTGATCTTGCGGAAGAAATTCACGACCCGGTTATGGCTGGCTTTGTATAGGTAGGCGGCTAAATTTTCAATCTCTAATTCGGCATGCTTTTTCCAAATCCCGGAAAAGATATCTTGTACAATCTCCTGCGTTTGAACCGGGTCTTTTACCATTCGCTGGATAACCACGTACACCATCGGGCTGTAATGATGATACAAGGCCGTGAATGCTTCAGCATCCCCAGCTTGTAAATCATGCAGCAAGTCCGGTTCGTTTGGTAATGGTTGCACGGTCATTGATAAAGTAGCAATTTATTTGGTTGATCAGTCCAAACAAAACTAGTGTTTTCATTTTAATTTCTATAGTACTCATGCCGTTATATATGTTCTACTGGAAAGAATCCTTTACCATGGCTCGTTAGAAGGATTAAATTTTGCTTTTTAACCACTCATAAGTTTCCCCTTACGCTACCGGTTAAGTAGTTAATTGCACTCCGAATGCAGCTTATGACATGATTGTGTTAGAAGGTGTAACTGTTTTTGTTGGTGATGTGATGCATGATCTTTTTCGCATGCTCACGGGAGTTTTCAATGAACCATACATGGGTATCCATACCCCCACATACCACGCCTGCTAAGTAGATACCAGGCATATTGGTTTCCATGGTTAAAGGATTATACGTAGGGTAACGCTTTTCATCAGCACTTAATGCGATGCCCACTTTCTCTAAAAAGGCAAAATTCGGCTGGTATCCTGTTGCTGCTACCACGAAGTCATTCTCCAATTCTACCACGCCATTAGGTGTTTTAATTTTCACATGGTGCTCGCTAATCGACTCCAATTGAGAATGAAAATACGCTTGGATAGAACCTTCAGCAATACGGTTTTCAATATCAGGTTTTACCCAATATTTCACACGCCTGCCAATTTCTCCTTCGCGTATCACCATTGTAACTTGAGCGCCCTTACGGTAAGTTTCCAATGCAGCATCTACCGAGGAATTATTCGCCCCAATCACCACCACTTTCTGCGAAGCATAAAAATGAGGATCACGGTAATAGTGCGTTACTTTGGGTAAATCTTCGCCGGGAATGTTCAGCAAGTTGGGAATATCATAGAAGCCGGTGGCTATCACTACCTGTGCCGCTGTATAGGTTTGTTTAGATGTATTAATGGTATAGCCATTACCATTCGGTATAACGTTATGTACTTCTTCGAAAAGATGAATGTTAATACCAGGAGACTGGGCAACACGACGGTAATATTCCAAGGCTTCTGGCCGCGTAGGTTTCGCGTTGTTCGATACGAACGGCACACCCCCAATTTCCAATTTCTCGGAAGTGGAGAAGAAAGTCATGTTCAAGGGATACCGGTAAAGAGAATTTACCAAGCAACCTTTTTCTATCACTACATAAGATAACCCTTCTGCACGGGCCTCCAAGGCACAAGCTAGTCCAATGGGGCCGCCGCCAATAATCAAGACATCTAACTTTTCGTTCTGCATTATGACAATTCTTTAAACCTAGACAACAAATCTACTTTATTCAAAGTTCTTTTGTTGCATAGCATTGTCATTTTGACGATACTTTATGATTTGATGTCGGCTAGTTTATCCAGCAATTGGTACATGTATTCGTTGATACGACCTACAGCATTGATTTTGCTTTCAATAGTGGGAATGCTTTGGATGTAAGGAGCAGGGAGGATTTCATGTTCGCCGTGTACTAACATTTCGTCAACACCGGTAGCAGTCATTTCTAAATGAAATTGAAGACCTATCACACGGTCGCCATACATGAATGCTTGGTTTTTACAAGCAGCAGACGAGCCGAAGCGGGAAGCGCCTTCTGGTAGTTCGAATGTATCGCCATGCCAATGGAACACTTCGAGGGTAGGGGGAAGAAATTCTAGGAGAGGGGTATGCGCGGCAACATGGTTAAAGCTAACAGGGAACCAACCAATTTCTTTCTGAGGGTTGGGTATAACAGCAGCGCCCAATGTAGCCGCAATTAACTGTGCACCGAAACAAATACCAAGCACAATTTTTCCTTGGTCGATGGCGCGGCCAATCAATTTCTTTTCAACATTTAACCAAGGATAGCGGGCACTTTCATAAACACTCATGGGACCACCCATAATGATCAACATATCAATGTCGGTTAAATCGGGAATTTCTACAGTATCATCCCAATGGGTAACGGTTAGCTCGTAATCATTTTCCCTTACCCAGTGGCCGATGCAGCCCAAACCTTCGTAGGGAACATGTTGGAAATAATGAATGCGCATTGTAGGCATAGTATTTAAGGGGTGAATTGTTGGCAAACATATTCGGACCTATAAATTACAACTTATTTCGGATTTGCTATCAAAAATGCGCATTCAATGCAGTTAAGATAAAAACATGATTCCCAATAAAGCTAATACACTAATAAATACCCACAATAAAACCCCTTGCAGCAAGGCTTTCCAGCCAATTACTTGCAAGGCCTGTTTCGATAAACTTGTACCAATAAAGAACAACGTTAAAACCAAGCCCCATTTGCCCAATTGCACAAAGAATGGTGCCGCTATGTGAATGGCCGGTACATAAGTGTTTAGTACCATCGCAATGATGAATAACAAGATGAAATAAGGCAATTTCACTTGGCGCTCACCTGTTTTAAAGGTGGTGGCAGTTAATAAGGCTACAGGTACTATCCATAAAGCACGTGATAATTTTACCGTTGTAGCAATTTGTAAAGCCTCGTTACCATACTTTGTAGCAGCTCCTACAACAGAGCTAGTATCGTGAATGGCAATAGCACTCCAAAGCCCGAATTGATGTTGTGTTAAGTGTAAAGCATGCCCAATTACCGGGAATACAAAAAGCGCGACGGTATTCAGTAAGAAGATGGTACCCAATGCAACAGATAGTTGTCTTTCGTTGGCTTTGGTAACCGGGGCTAAGGTAGCAATGGCACTACCCCCGCAAATAGCGGTACCGGCAGAAATTAAATAGCTTGTAATACGATCTATCTTCAACCATTTCCCTAATAATAACCCCAATAATAACGTACTACAGATAGAAACAAATGCAAACACAAAGCCTTCTTTGCCTACCTCGAATGCCGCCACTGCATTCATGCCAAAGCCTATACATACCACCGATACCTGCAATAAATATTGCGTCACTTTAGCCTGTATTTGTGCAAATGGATGGGGAATACATTGTGCTACCAAAGCGCCTAATAATAAAGCAAACGGTGCATTCATGAAGGGAAGAAAACAGCAGCACAATGCCAATAAGAAAATTGCTTTGTGTTTGCGTAATGCCTGCCCAGTGATACTTTGTGCCATGTCGATTTGAATTGATTACAAGCACAAAGTTCCGGTAGTGTTATAACTAAGTCAAATTGTAAAATGTGATTAGTTATAACCTGTAGTTATGATTTTTTATTCTTTAAGTATTGAATTGTATTTACAATTCCTTTTTGGTAGGAGGTAGGTACGAAGTTGAATGCCTGTTGGAATTTGGAAGAATCGAAGAAATAAGGGGCGTCGTATTGATACATCATTTCTTTGCTTTCACGGATGGTGCTATTGAAAAGCCCCCCGAGTGTCATCATCCACGGTGCAATGATAGAGGTTTTGGGTTCTTTGGCTAACACTTCACATGCTGTAGAAATAAAAGCCTGCATAGTTAGCTGCTGCGCATCGGTTGGTAAATGCCAAGTTTGATTATAAGCTGAAGGCGTATTGCCGAGTATAGCGGTAGCCTGGCCGGCATCGGGTGTATAGGTAAATGAATGTACAAATTCTGTAGAGCCTAGCCACTGTGGTGTTTTACCTTTCACTAAGTTGTCGAAGATCAAGTTCGCAACACTGTTGGTATTTCTAGGACCGTAGAAGTCGGCTGAACGGGCTATAATCACAGGGATGGTGTTGCGCTCTATTTCATGTATTAACATTTCTGTTAACCTCTTTCTTACAACCCCTTTCCGGCTAACAGGTCGCATAGGCGTATTCTCGGTCATTTCGCCTTTAACTTTACCATATGCATATACATTATCGAAAAACACCAATTTCGCACTGCTCTTTATACAAGCGTTGATCACATTTTGCATGATCACCGGCCACTGGGCTTCCCAAACACTCGATTTATACGGTAAGCCTATGGTGAGATATACAATTTCGCTGCCTCTTACAGCATCGCAAGTTTGTTCGTAATTGAGTAAATCGGCGGAAAATAGTTGGTCAGATTCATTCACAGGTTTGGGTGCACGGCTCACGAGTCGAATATCATTCGTATAATCTTTTAACGCCTTCGCTAATTCATAGCCGATAACGCCGTTTGCACCTAGGATAGTTTGCATGTTTGATTGTTTATGGGTCTTTATTGATTAGGAAGACGAACCAAGAGCCGCCATATTGTACAACAACAAAAATTATGCTTGGTTTGCCAAGTATTGCGACTTCAACAATGAAAACATCGTCATATCGTAATGTTGGTTATTAAACAACATCCAGTCGTGTAATACTGCTTCCCGGGTAAACCCGTTCTTCAGTAAAACCTTTTCCGATGCGAGGTTCCCAATCATCACTTCCGCTTCAATTCTATTCACCGCTAAGTGTTCAAAACCAAAATTTACGACCCTTTGTAAGGCTTCCGTTAGAATACCTTTATTCCAATATTTAGATTGCAAATCGTATCCAATGTTCGCCCGGTGGTTTTTGGTGAAGTTATTAAACCCAATAGTACCAATGATTTGTGGTGAATCTTCCAACGTTATACCCCAGCGAATACCAGATTTTTCATTGAATTTCTTGATATAAAACTCAATGAAGGGTTGCGCATCTTGTAACTGTTTGAACGTATGCAGGTTATAAAAGCGGGTTACATGCTCGTCGCTAAACAACGCAAATATGTCCTCCAAATGCTTCATGGTAATCGGAACAAGTGATAACCTTTTAGTTTGTAATTTAGGGAACACGGTAAGTGGGGCAAAATCGGGCACTGTTATCATCTGGTAATTGTTGTTATACTAAAATAATAAAAATCAGTGTTTTTTGTTTTCCAGTGTGGCTATTTTCTTCACCAATTACGAAAGAATGGCTTGCCCTGTAAACTTATATGCCTTCCATATTCATTGCCGTAAGTTGCCCTTTAGTACCTGCTATATTTCCTAGTATGCCTAGTTATTATCCAAGTTAATTTACTATAGGTTTCCTGTAAGTACCCTGTAAATTCCCTGTAGTTTTCAAGTATGTTTCATGTAAGATCCATGTAGTTTCTAAGTAATTTCCATGTAACTACCATGTAATTCCATGTAATGAACAAGTAGTTTGATGCTTATAACCCTATTGATAGCCAATGATTACCCTATAATAGCCCTTATTATGACTAATAGAAGTCCTTATTGCCTATACAGTTCAATAGGGTAATTATACTATTTTAACTTTCGGTGTTTACAGGCTTTCTTCCCAAGTTAATGGGGCAGGAAGCGTATCTGTTGTGAATTCGATATGGATAACGCGGCGGGAAGCTTGGTTAGTTGTTCGGCCAGAGGCATGTAAAAGGAGGGGTTTCATGATCATAATGCCACCGGCTTCTACACAGCAGGTATCTTCCGTTTCAAGGGTCCAATCGATTGTTTCGGGGCGATAGAGACCTTTATTATGCGAACTTGGTACCACGCGTAATGCACCATTTTCTTCGTTGGTATCGTCGAGGTGGATACGGAGGGTGAAGATGTTTTGTAGGTAGGATAGGGGTGGTTGAACAGCAAAATACCCAGGCTTCTTTGTCCACGGACCAAAGCCGGGTACATCATGCCTCGATGTCACAGAAATCGTTAAATCATGGTGGTAACTCACGAACCAGTTTGAACCTCCTGGTTTATCGAAATAGATAGACTTCACAGGCCGCAGTTTGCCTGTTGAAAGACTAGCCAACACATCTTGCAAAGCTGCATTATTCAGTATCCCCCAAGCCGCCGGTACTTCGTGTAAAAAGCGCCTGATGGCAAATAATTCATTCGATCTACGGAAACGTTCATTTTGTGTAGCTTCTTCAATAGCAGCCATCAGCTGGGCACATTCTACCCGTGTATAAATAGCCGGCAATAAGGCGTACCCTTTTCTTGGATGGATAGCATAAGTTACATTGTAAATTACAAGAAAGAAACGCGTTTATTCCTCTATGTTTGCGCCATTGGTATCTTCGGTAGGAACAATACTAAGGTCGTTATCTAACATTTGAATCTCAGTAAAGTATTTAGGTGAAATCTGCTTCGTGGTTTTAGCCTCCAATTCACGCAATCTTTCCACCCTACCAATAATGGTATCGCCCCTCCTGGTACCATCTTTTAAATGATCCATGGCGGCTTTATAGTTCTTATTAGCATTCTCTAAGCCAATACCTACACCTTCCATAGAATCGAGGAACCTTACAAATTTATCGTACAAGGCGCCGCATTGTTTGAAAATTTCCTCTACATTCTGCACCCTATTTTCTTTTTGCCAAATCATCTTCACCATTTTCATTGCGGCAATAAGCGTAGTAGGTGTTATAATAACAATATTCTTCTTAATCGCACGTTCAAAAATGCTAGGTTCTTCATTCAGGGCCAAGGTAAGCGCCGATTCGAAATGCATAAACATAAACACAAACGGTGGTGCTTTTAAATCACGTAAGTGATGATAATTCTTAGCCGATAGATCATCGATATGTGTAGTGATATTACGCACGAGTTGTTTTAAATACCCTTTCTTTTCATTTGGATCGTGCGCATTGAAGTAATGAACATAAGCATTTAGCGACACTTTACTATCAATTACGATGCTATTACCATCGGGTAATTTGATAATCATATCGGGCTTGCGTATTTGTTGTTGTTCTTCGTCGAAGTATTGGTTTTGTTCTGTATAGTCGACATACTTCTGCAACCCTTCTGCTTCTAGTATCACGCGCAAGCGTTCCTCGCCCCAGCTACCTTGCACCTTCACATCGGCCTGAAGGGCCCCCGCTAAGTTCTTAGCATCTTCGCTGAGTTGATTGTTGAGCTTATGTAATTGTTCGATTTCTTTTTTCAGGGAAGTAATATCTTGAATATCTTCTTTACGGGTATCTTCTACTGTTTTTTTGAAGTTCGCTAAATCGGTTTTTAGTGGCGTAAGAATACCATCCATACTTTGCAAATTCGTGAGGGTAAACTCTTTTGAATTGGCGCGCAATATTTCTGTTGCAATATTCTTGAACCTTTCTTCTGCTTGGGATTGTAATTGTTCTACCTCTACTTTAAAATCCGACATACGATCCATCAAATGTTCATTCTCTTTCTTCAATGCCGTTAGCTCCGTATTCAAGTCCAAAATCTCGTTATCCTTCATCTGCACCGTCATCTTCAAATCTCCTCTTTCACTATCTTGCTCGCGCAATTGTAACATTGTATGTTGATGTAATTCCCTCGAAACATATTTCGCATCCACCTCTTGCTTACTCAACTTCTGCGCACTCTCAATTTGCAATTGGCTAAATTGTGATTGCAGCTGCTCAAATTGCAACTTACTAACACTGCCACTGCCACCTTGCAACTTCCCCACAAAATACCCTACTAATCCCCCCAATATTAATCCCCCAACCAACAATAGTACTTCCATCATAACAATAAAAATTTGACCAAACCAAAGATAGGAAAATGCATTTGCGAAAAATTACGGGAAATATGCACACATGTTCATAACCCCCACCATACCCCCACCCACAAACAAACAAATAAACATCTCCACCACCAATAAAGAAATCCCAACGCCCGGCAGCACAGTACCCCAACCGCCTAATCACGGCTCCGATAAAACGCCCCTGTCGTTCACGGGCGTTTTTCGCCTTTCTTTGGTTACTTTCTTTGGCGAGCAAAGAAAGTAACACACTAGGATGTAATTAAAATTAGTATGGCCGCTCCCCGATTAAAATCAAAAAAGGCCTTCCCAAACAAATGGAAAAGCCTTTTTTTAAAAAATGTATAATAGAATTAGAAATGATACCTCACAAACGCTTCCATTGCAGCATACTTCTGCAACCCGAGCTTGTCATACAAATCAGCTGTATTCGCATTTCTATCTTCTGCACGTTCCCAGAACTCGCGTAAATCCGTTCCTTGGAATGGAACTACGTCTTTCTGACTTTGGTGAATGAAGATACCTAAACGTTTTTGCATCACTTGGTCTGGGCTCATTGGAACAGCCATTTCGATTTCATGAATATCCCACTCTTGCCAAGCACCTTTGTATAACCAAACCCAACAATCCTTCATCCACTCTTCGTTTTTCAAACGCTCTAATGCAGCGAAGATAATGTCTAAACATACTTTGTGCGTACCATGTGGATCGGCTAAGTCACCGGCACAATAGATCTGTTGTGGTTTTAATTTTTGCAACAGATCCACGGTGATTTGGATATCCTCTTCACCCATTGGTTTCTTTTCAACTAAACCCGTTTCGTAGAAAGGCAAGTTCAAGAAGTGAGCATTGTCTTCGATACCTACGTAACGACAAGTAGCTTTTGCTTCACAACGACGAATTAAACCTTTAATCGCGCGGATTTCCTTCGTATCTTTTTGAGAAGGCTTCTTAATTTTCAAGAACTCTCTTGCTTCGTCGAGGATTTTAGAAGAAATACCACGATCGATGCCGAACATATCTTCAAAACCTACAGCGAAATCAATAAAGCGCAAAACAAACTCGTCGGTTACCGCGATGTTACCAGAAGTTTGGTAAGCTACGTGTACATCGTGACCTTGTTCGTGTAAGCGAATGAAAGTGCCACCCATAGAAATGATATCATCATCGGGGTGTGGAGAGAAGATTAAGGCGCGTTTGCTAGCCGGTTCAGAGCGTTCTGGATGGTTAGGTAAGTGTGCACCTGGTTTACCACCTGGCCAGCCTGTAATGGTGTCGCGGATAGCGTTAAACTGTTCGATATTTAATTCGTACGCAGAACCGTATTGTACAACGAGGTCGTTCAAACCGTTTTCGTTGTAATCTTTGTCCGTCAACATCAAAATGGGTTTATCCAATTTCAATGCGAGGCTGGTAACCGCTTTACGGATCAATTTAGGCGTCCATTCGCAATCGCCTGTTAACCATGGTTCTTTAAAACGGGTTAATTCAGTAGCTGCTTGTTCGTCGATTACGAATGCGCAGTTAGAATGTTGTTGTAATAAAGAAGCAGGCACTTGGTCGGTGCTATGACCTTCTACTGATCGGCGAACGATTTTCGCTTTATGTGAACCCCAAGCCATCAATAATACACGTTTAGCGCGCATAATGGTGCTAATACCCATGGTAATAGCGAGGCGGGGAACTTGGCTCATATTAGGGAACTCGTAAGCATTGGCAATGCGCGTATTGTTATCGAGTGTAATAAGGCGTGTGTGAGAGTTGAGGTTAGAACCCGGTTCGTTGAAGCCAATATGACCGTTGTTACCGATACCTAGGATTTGGATGTCGATACCGCCGGCTTGTTCGATTTTTCTTTCGTAGGCTTCGCAGTAGGCTTTGATTTTGTCTTTAGGCACAGTACCGTCTGGAACGTGGTAATTGCCTTCTGGGATGTCGATGTGATTAAATAGATGTTCCTTCATGAAACGGTTATAGCTCTGTAAAGCATCCGGCTCAATGGGGTAGTACTCGTCCAGGTTAAAAGTAACAACGTTTTTGAAACTTAATCCCTCCTCTTTATGTAGCCTTACCAGTTCGGCATAGAGGAATTTTGGGGTAGATCCTGTGGCTAAACCAAGTACGCAAGGCTCTTTCGCGGCTTGCTTCTCACGAATAAGCGCGGCAATTTCCTGCGCCACCTTTTTTGACCCTTCTTTCGCAGTTGGGTGAATGTCCACGGCAATCTGTTCAAAACTGTCGATCAGTTCGATTTCCTGGTGATTAATGGTCATGAGTCAATGTTTTTTATATGCGTTCTATTAAACTACCGGAAAAATATACAAATTCACGATGATCTGCATGAAAATTTAAGATTAATTAAATTTTCACGGCATTCATTAAATGTTTGCAATGCACCAGTAAAATTAAAGTGAATCACAAAAGTACAAAAGCTAATATTTTAGCGTGCTAAAATTTTGCAAAATTTTTGAATAAATATTAAATATTTTTCAATGCGTACAAAGTACACATTGCTTTGGTATGATATTCGTGATACATTTTACTTGGTAGCGCGAACCTGGATCGTGCTGTTATAACACCCAATTTCACCCGGCTTTCATTGTCCAGGCTTTGAATCGCCTATCATATCTTTAAAACACAATCGTATGAAAAAGTTCTTGATGCTCATCACGCTTGCCTGCTTTATGTTATCCGTGATGCCTACCGTTAGCACATTTGCCCAAGATAAGAAATGGCAAAAATCTAAAACCGCCACCTGGTCCGGTACAAAAGATGGTATCACTTACCAATATAAACTTGAAAAAAATGGCGACCTCACTTGGAGCACCGACGGTAGCAAATTCACCCCGGTAGCAGAAAACTCTTGGGCCGACAAGGGCGGTAGCTGGTATAAAATTGCAGATGGTAAATTGCTTCGTTCATCAGATAAAGGTGAAACCTGGAACCATGTATCTGATAATTCATGGGAAGGTCCCGGCGGCGTTTGGTACAAATTCGATAATAACTGGAGCTTAATGGAAAGTCGACCATAAAATTGCTACGTGTTAACGTTACACTTTTATAAGGTTATTTTTATAAAAGTGAAAAGCCGCTCTCTACTAGTAGAGGCGGCTTTTTCATTTGTAATATGGTAATAATCTATTCTACAATAATTTCATCAATAAAGAACCAAGCCGGTGAACCTGCACCTGCTGGCGCACCTGCTGGAATAGTACCAAAGTTTTCTGCAACAATCTTAATAAAGCGGGCCGGTACATTCGGCACTTTCGCATTTACTTTAAATACACCTTCTTTGTTAAACACGTTTTCGGTATAAATAATCCTGTAAATACGGCCATCATTCGATGCATACATGGTAACTACTTTGGGTTTGTAAATCCATTTACCCGGAGCGTGGACGGTGTTGAAACTGATATTTTTAACTGTGGAAGGTTTACCCAAATCTACCACGGCTTCCATATTCTTACCATTCCAGCCCAACCATTGTTCATCATTTAATTCTTTCGAACCTTCAATACCATTCACCAAGGCAAAATTACCCGGGTTGTATTTATCAGCTGGTGCATCTTTCAAGGTCACTTCTTTACCGGTTGCAAGGTTAGCAACGAAGGGTTGTGCATAACCATTCCCAAATGGTTCGCCTTTTACGAAAATGAGCGCTTGTAGGTTGCAATTTTCTTTAATGATAATAGGTTTCCTGTAAATATCAGATTTCATGGTTGGTTTAGAACCGTCTAATGTATAGCGAATTTGTGCGTTCTCCATTTTAGTGTCGAAGGCTACTTGCACTTGATTTTTAGCGGTTTGAGAAACCGTTGCATTGATATCGAATACATGCTTCGCGTAGTTTACTTTCTTCACGTCGAGGCGCGAGAAATGTACTTTTAAGCGGTTCATGAAATCGTCGTAGTTGCGCTTATCTGCGGGCGACCATAATACTTCCGCTAATGCAGTAGCACGTGGGTATTCCATGTATTCTGCTTGTGACGATGATAATATGTATTCCGTCCATAAGTTCGCCTGTGCACCTTTGATATATTTTTTCTCGTTGTTGCTTAATTCCTTAGGAATAGGCTCGAAGCTGTACACTTTGCTTACAGGGGTAAAACCACCAAAAGCAATCGGTTCATTTTTGCCACGTGCTTGGTAATGGTCGAAATACAGGTGCGAGCCCGGAGTCATTACTACATCGTGTTGCTGTTTAGCTGCTTCAATACCGCCTTCCATTCCGCGCCAGCTCATTACCGCTGCGTTAGGCGCTAAACCGCCTTCAAGGATCTCGTCCCAGCCAATGATTTGTTTGCCTTTGCTGTTGATGTATTTTTCCATTCTTTGGATGAAATAGCTTTGTAACGCATGTTCATCTTTCAAGTTATTGGCTTTCATGCGGGCTTGGCACTTAGGACAAACTTTCCAACGTGTTTTAGGGCACTCGTCGCCACCAATGTGGATCAGTTTGCTTGGGAAAAGCGGCATTACTTCATCTAACACATCTTGTAAGAACGTAAAAGTTTGATCGTTGCCGGCACAGAATACATCATCAAATACGCCCCATTTGGTAGCTACTTCGTAGGGGCCGCCTGTACAACCTAATTCCGGGTAAGCCGTTAATGCAGCCAATGCGTGGCCCGGCATTTCAATTTCAGGAATAACAGTTACAAAGCGTTCGCTTGCGTATTTTACTACATCTTTAACTTCTGTTTGTGTATAAAAGCCACCGTAAGGCTTGCCATCGTATTTATTATCGGCGTAATTGCCAATCATAGACGTTTTACGTTGCGATGCGATGGTTTGTAGCTTAGGGAATTTTTTGATTTCAATACGCCAGCCTTGGTCATCGGTTAAGTGCCAATGGAACGTATTCATTTTGTGCATCGCTAATAAGTCGATGAACTTCTTAATGAAATCAATAGAGAAGAAATGCCTCGACACATCGAGGTGTAAGCCCCTGTAGCCGAATCTTGGTGCATCTTCTACCGCTACCAAAGGCAAATTATACGTGTTACTTTTTTCTGTAGGAATCAATTGCATCACCGTTTGCATACCGTAGAACATACCGGCATTATCGTTACCGGTAACGGTAATGGCATTGGGTGAAGAAGTAATAGTATATCCTTCAGCAGGACCACCTTGTTTCTTTGTTAAGATGATCACATTACGCGTAGCATTTGTTGTTGTTGGCAATGAATACCCGCTAATGGCGCTGAAATAGGCGTTAAAAACTTCAGCCGTTTTAATCTCTACAGCATCTTTCGCAAGAATCGCCGTTCCTTTGTTGATGATGAAGAAACCTTCCTGTTGCTCAAGCTTTGCAGGCAAAGGAATGATACTTACTTTGGCAGCCGTTGCACTGGTGGATTGTGCAAAGGATTGATACGTTGTGCAACATATACATGCACTAACGACCAAGGCTACACGAAATAAACGTTTTAGTTGAATCATGAAAACCGGTGTTTAATATTTTGTTTGTTCACTATTTCACGTGGTGTATGAATGGCACGGTAAGTGTAAAAATAAGGGAAGGAGGATAGACCTGTATCATATTCACACGATAAAATGAGGAATGGTTAATTTACTATGTGTGTAAATTTAATACCAAAAGGGATTGAAGTACTTATTGTTAGGATTTACATTGAGAAATATAGGTGAACGATGATCATTTTTTTTCACTATTACTATATTTTCTAAATCATAGAATCCTAACTCACTGCCGCCTCTACTTAGTGTCAGCTTAAACTGATTAGGTTTATTTGTAGTTTCTATTTTATAATTGGCAAAGTATCCCCCATTTTTAAACATTTTCCCATTGTGAAATTGGAATTTAAGGTTTTTAACGCTGAGGCTCATGAAAGTATTTACGTCCGCTAGTAATGAATTTAATTTATTCATATCATTAATTTTCATGCAATTTACATGGGAATTCAATGTAACATACTGAGTTGTACGTTGGTATATGAATGTTTTACTAGTATATAGCATAAACATCAAAATGCCATAAAAAAACCCCAAGTAAGCCAGCTTACTTGGGGTTTCTTATATCTTCATCCAGCCATCATTACTTAATCTCCAATTCGCTGAAAACCGGCCTGTGATCGCTCGCAACCGTTTCTTCAATCGTTTTGGCAGATATGATCGTAAAGCGGGCTTTCGGACCAATAAATATATAATCAATCTTAATCGAAGGAATCTCCGCAGGGTGTGTAAAACCTGCTTTCTCCGTTACATCTGTAAAGGTTTTCTTCCAGTGCACCATTTCTTTTGAAGCAGGGGTGGTATTAAAATCACCCGCAATAATGGTAGGAATGGTATTGCCTTCAAAATGCTTCAATATCAATTGCATTTGCGCTGTTCTGTCTACACCATCTTTTGCGTAATCTAAGTGCGTACTAACGAATTGTAAGGCCGAATCGCCCGGTAATTGCAAAGTAACGATGGCCGCTGCTCTTGGTTCCGCTTTGGGATTTTTAGCAGGTAAGGCCAGTGTATAACTGCGCGTAATAGGGAAACGACTCATAATACCTACGCCGTAACCGCCGCCTTGTAAATCCATCGCTTTCCCAAAATAAATATACATACCGGTAAGGGAAGCGAGTTCTTTCAGCTGGTCGACCCCTTTAGTACGGGTAGCCACACTGTCAACTTCTTGTAATGCTACAATATCGGGGTTGTACGCCAATATTACATTGGCAATACCTTGTAAATCGAGTACACCGTTATTATTCTCTGCGTGGTGGATATTGTATGAAAGCACGCTAACGTGTTGAACGGCTTCTTGGGCTTTCAAAATAGGCGATAGGCCAAGGCTGAAGACAAATAAGAGTGCGAGTTGTTTCATAGTAACATTTTAATGCTTTAACACAATTCTCAAAGTAAATTACGTAAAAGTAAATAGCCGGGAAAAGGAATTCAACCTATTACTGTGGTAAAAGACATTATTAATCAAAAATTAATCCCTTTTACTACGTAGTTCGTTTGCGTTCCTTTTCTCCGGCTATTTTTATATAGAGCGATGATATGTTTGTCTATCGCTTGAATGCGTTGATGGTTCTGCCGATCCATGCTTGGGGTATTTTCAACCCAAAGATATACGCGATGGTTGCAGCCGTATCATACGTCATAATACTTTCCTTCAATTCGTGGTTTTCTAGTACACCTTTGCCTACCATGATCCAAGGGATTTGCATTTCTTGCATGGTTTTACCACCGTGCCCTTTGTTAATCCCGCCATGATCTGCTGTAAGTATAACTATACTATTCTCCCACATGCCGGCAGCTTTGATACCTTCCAAAAGCTTGCCAAGTAAACTGTCTTGCCTGTGAACCTGCTCATAATACGTGGCATTTTTATGCCCTGTTGTATGGCCCGTATGATCTGGTTCATCGAAATGAATAAACAAGAAGTCCGGTTTTTTAGCAGTCATATAAGCTAAGGCAGCTTCGGTGGTAGCACTGTCGTTATCACAATGTTGATCCTTATTTACAGCGGCTTTGGGGAATAAGGCGCCAATTCCTTCCCATGTGTAAATCACCCCAATTTCCGCGGCCGGTTTCGCTTCGCGGATGAGGGTGTAGATGGAAGGAAACAGCCCGTATTTGTCGAGTACCCGTGAAGGTAATTCAGGCGTTTGGCTGTTCCATTCCGTGTAGCCATGTATTTCAGGACCGGCACCCATTACCATCGAGGCCCAGTTAACGGCCGATGACGAGGGTAGTACGCTACGTGCTTGAAGTGTCCATGAACCGTGCTGCATCATTTGTTGCATGTTGGGAACACGGCTTTCCGGGATTGCATAGGCGCCTAGGCCGTCCATACCAATAAGAATCACATGCTTGATTCCTTTCACTTGTGCTTTGGTGTACAAGCCGCAGCATAACAAAGCGGCGGCGATCACTAACTTCTTCATATACTTACGATTCCAATTACGTGTGCGTAAATATAAAGCCCTTTGTTTAGTATTTATAAATTATTGTTTAGATACTTTCTGCTAAACGTTTAATTTCTGCCACTTGGTCGGCTTGGGTTACAGAGATACCATACTCCGGTACGCCAGGTATACCGCCCATGCTAACCGTTGGGTTACGGAAGATCATACCGCTTTCTTCATAAGCTTTGGCAGAAGTGTGGTATTCTACAGCTTTTGTTCTTTGTACCAGCTCAACTATATTATTCGCTCTTACTCCAGAACCCACCATAATGGTAATTCTACCGGCTGCTTTTTCTACAAGTTGTGCCAATAAATCAGCACCTTCTAAGGCGTGGTTTCTATGACCCGATGACAATATTCTTTCACAACCTACTTCAATGATGTCTTCCAATGCCTCGAAAGGATCTTGGGTCATATCGAATGCACGGTGAAAGGTTACACCCATTGGGTAGGCAATGTCAACTAGGGCCTTGCTGCGTTCTTTATCGACTTTACCACCGGGTGTAAGAATACCGATTACTACGCCGTCGCAACCAAGTTGTTTGCACATTTGGATGTCTTTCTTCATCACTTCAAACTCGATATCATCGTATAAGAAGTCGCCACCACGTGGACGGATGATCGGGTAGAGTTGAATTTGTACTTTTTCTCTTGCCGTGGCAATGGTACCATAGCTAGGCGTAGTGCCGCCTTCTAATAGGTTGTCGCATAACTCAATCCTGTTAGCGCCGCCGTTTTGAGCGGCAATACAAGAGGCTACAGAGCCTGCAGCGATTTCTAGAACAATAGACATAGTTGTAAATAAAAAAAACAAAACGCTGCCAACGTATGCTGTACAATGAAGTACAGGCAGCTGTTAGCAGCGTTTTGTTATGAATTATTGAAAATAGTTTTTGCCTTTGATGAGGACGTTTTTATCGTCGCCTGTACAGCATGCATAGCTAAACCCAGGATGCAAACAATACGCACCATGTTCTCCTTTTTTATTCAAGGCTAAGAACCCGATTTGAATTGCTTTTGCTTTAGCCGGGTCGCGCTTTACAATACGCATAGTTGCTTCTTTACAAGCTGCTTCCGGGGAATACCCTTGGCGCATTAATTCTACTACTAAATGCGAACCAACAATGCGTATTACTTCTTCACCCACACCGGTAGAAGTGGCAGCACCAATTTCGTTATCAACGAATAAGCCGGCACCAATAATCGGGGAGTCGCCAACACGACCGTGCATTTTGAACGCCATACCGCTTGTTGTACAAGCGCCGCTGAGGTTACCATTAGCATCCATTGCCACCATACCAATGGTATCGTGGTTGTATACGTTGCCTGGTAGCATCAACGGGTTGAAGGCGGTTGTGCCGTTCGTATCGTACGATTGGGTTTCGATATTCATAATAGGTTTGTACTCGCTGGTTTTTAACCATTCTTTCCAAGCCTTTTCTGATTCTGGTGTGAGCAGGTTTTCTTTTTTGAAACCTTGTTCCAGTGCAAATTGTAGTGCACCATCACCTACGAGCATTACATGCGGCGTTTTTTCCATTACGCGGCGTGCTACTGAAATAGCGTGTGTTACATGTTCAAGCGCAGCTACGGAACCTATGTTCGCGTGCTCGTCCATAATACATGCATCGAGGGTTACGCGGCCATCTCTATCGGGATAACCACTAAAGCCAACGCTATGATTTTTTGGATCCGATTCAGCTACCATTACACCTTGTTCAACGGCATCTAAAGCGCGGCCACCGGTTTTCAGCACTTTCCATGCTGCTTCGTTGGCTGCCAGGCCGAAGTCCCAAGTTGATAACACGATGGGTTTCTTAGCACCACCTTTCACATAGGCTTTACTAGCCGCAGCGGCAGTTTTACCTACTCCATCCAAAGAAAAAGCAGCAGCACCTAGTACTGCTGCTTTAAAAAATTTACGCCTGTTTTGCATAGTAAAATTTTATTCTAAAACTGCGATCAAGGGAATGATTAGTCTTTCATTTCCCAAGCCAAGGCGCTAGCGCCGAGGATTGCAGCATCACTTTCTTTCAATTCAGAGAAAAGCAATTTTACTTTATTTTGGAAAATCGGCAATAAGTTTTTTTCCATGTGTTCGCGCACCGGCTTCATGATTAAATCTCCCGCTTTCGTTAAACCACCAAATAATATGATGGCTTCAGGGCTAGAGAACATCACGAAATTCGCCAATGCTTCACCTAACACTTTACCAGTATAAGCGTATACTTCTAATGCAAGTACATCGCCTTTTTGCGCGGCATCAAAAATCACTTTCGAGTTGATTTCTTCTGCTGGGTAATTGCGCAAAATACTGTCATCTGTTCTTGTTTGTAAGAACTCGATGGCTGTGTTGGTAACACCTGTTGCCGATGCATACGATTCTAATGAACCATGTGCGCCAGTACCTGGGTGTAAACGACCGCCTGGGATCACGATAATGTGACCTAACTCGCCGGCGAAACCGTCATGACCGTAAATCAATTGACCGTTTGCAACGATACCACTGCCAACGCCTGTACCCAAGGTAATCATAATGAAATCCCTGATACCGCGAGCTGCACCGTAGGTCATTTCCCCGATAGCAGCGGCGTTCGCATCATTAGTAAGCAAAGTTGGAATGTTGAAAAGATCTTGCAACATGCTTGCCAATGGAATGATGCCTTTCCATTTTAAGTTAGGCGCGTATTCGATATTTCCTGTATAGTAATTACCGTTTGGTGCGCCAACGCCAATACCTTTGATATTAGCTGCGCCGCCTACTTGTTCAATTAATTTTGATAAGTGCCCATGAAGCTCCTCTAAAAACGTGGTCACTTCTTCATGTGCTTTCGTGGACATCTTCCCATCACACAGGATATTACCTCTTCTATCTACAATGCCGAATACAGTATTGGTGCCGCCTATATCAATGCCCACCGCTAATTGCTGACTCATAATCGATTCCTTGAGATTTTAGTATTGATTTAGCTTTGATTGCAAAATATGCTAGGTATGCGAAACAAAGAACTGGAATAATATAAGAATAGTGAATACCGATGCTACCTGCTAAGAAGCCTTGTAACAATGGTACAATTGCACCACCTAAGATCATCATAATTAAGAAGGCAGAACCTTGAGAAACGTATTTGCCTAAACCTGCAGTTGCCAATGTGAAAATACAAGGCCACATTACAGAGCAGAACAAACCGCCAGAGATGAACGCAAATTTTGCAACCTCACCTGTTGTTAACAAACCGATTACCATAGCAATTGCACCAAAACCTGCAAATACTAATAACTGGGTCGCTGGTTTATCTTTACTTAAGAAGAATGCAACAACCATTACAGCGATACACACACCGTAAATGTAAAGGTCACCCACGTGGCTACCTCTTAATGCATTGATCGCTAAGTAAACACCGAACGCGATATAAGGAACGATAACAGTTAATACTTTTTTCAATTGGTTAGATGGGTTGAATGCAGAAGAACCTGCTGTCCAACGACCCATCATCATACTACCCCAGAACAAAGACACGTAGTGACCGATGTTTGCTGAATCCAAACCTTCTGTTTGGTGCAAGTATTCGCCTAAGTTAGCAGCAATAGATACTTCCACACCTACGTACAAGAAGATAGCGACCATGCCTAATACCAACTGAGGGTATTTCAAAGCACCAAAACCGCCTTCAACTTTCTCATCGTTACGTACTGCTGGTAATTTAGAAACCTTAAAGATAATCGCTACTAACACGAACAAAACGCCTAATACCAAGTATGGAATTTTTACAGCGCTGATCGGTGCGTTCTTTGCAGCATCTGGGCTAATATCACCGAAGATAGCTACGCTCACAAGAACAGGACCTAAAGTTGCACCAAAGTTGTTAATACCACCTGCGAGGTTCAAACGTTTAGCACCGTCTAATGGATCACCTAAGGCAATCGCAAACGGGTTGGCTGCAATTTGTTGTAATGCGAAACCAAGACCAACGATGAATAAACCTGTTAACAAAAGTGGGAAAGAACCCGCATCAGCAGCAGGGAAGAAAATTAACGTACCTAAACCTGAGAAGATCAAGCCATAGATAATACCGTTTTTGTACCCAATCTTGTTGAGTGGGTCGCCCTTCATAATACTGCCGATAATAAAATAGATAATCGCGCCAACGAAATACGCTGTGTAGAAGGCAAATCCAACAAGTTGTGATTGCCATTGCTCGAGATGGAACTTCTCCTTGAAAAGTGGTATCAGGATGTCATTTGATGCAGCAACGAAACCCCAGAAGAAAAATACCATTACCAGTACAAAAAACTGTGGGTGCGTTCCTTGCTTTTTTTGCGTGGACATATGAACGTGTTAATTTTTGATTATTTTAAGGCAATAAATGTATAAAATCTTTTTTTAGATTTTCGCAAAAAACTTGAAAAAAGTGCTAGGTTTTTTTACTGCTTTAACGTTTTAGCTAATATATTTATAAAATATGAAAAGTAATGTTTATGTTCGTGTTATTCGTGAACGTTTATTAAACATAGCATATCATGTCAACCACAACAGCTTCAAAACCAGCTACTAGCGCGGCCAAGCCAACGAATTACAAGCAAGCGATGTTCGTCATCGGTTCCATGTTTTTCATCTTGGGCTTCGTTACATGGCTCAATTCCCTTCTTATCCCGTTCTTAAAGCAGGCTTGTGAATTAACCGACTTCGTAGCGTACTTCGTAGCCTTTGCTTTCTACATTTCTTACTTTGTAATGGCCATTCCTTCGTCGATGATCTTGAAAAAGATCGGTTTCACAAAAGGTATGTCACTCAGTTTAATCGTAATGGCTATCGGTGCTCTAATCTTCGTACCGGCAGCACAAACACGCTCGTATCCTATTTTCTTAGCCGGCTTATTCACCACTGCTGCCGGTATGACACTTCTCCAAGCGGCCGTGAACCCGTATATTACGATCATTGGCCCCATTGAAAGTGCTGCCCAGCGTATGAGTATCATGGGAATTTGCAACAAGTTAGCAGGTATGATCGGTATTTTCGTGTTAAGTTTATTCTTGTTTAAGGATAGTGAGGCTTTATCGGCTAAAATCGCCACCCTTAGCGGTGCCGAAAAAGAATTAGAACTCGATTTACTCGCTTCCCGTGTAATTGTTCCATATATTATTATGGCTGCTGTGCTAATTGTTTTAGCAGTTGTTGTACGCAAATCTTCTTTGCCAGAACCCGCTGCAGATGATGAAACAGTTGACCATGGTCCTGATCCATTTGGTAGAACTTCTGCTTTCCAAATCCCATATTTAGTGCTAGGTGTACTTTGCTTGTTCCTTTACGTAGGGGTAGAAGTATTAGCGATCGACTCCCTTACATTATACGGTGAATCACAAGGTTTAACGAAAGAAATTGCCAGTAAGCTCGGCATTTTCAGCTTAATTGCCTTCACAGCGGGGTATTTAATTGGTGTTGCCTTAGTACCAAAAGTAGTATCGCAAAAAACTGCGTTTGTTATTTGCGCAGTATTGGGTATTGTATTCACTATAGGTGCTTTACTTACTAGCGGTAATGTATCGATCGGTTTCATGGTAGCTTTAAGCTTTGCTCACTCGTTGATGTGGCCCGGCATTTGGCCATTAGCGATTAACAAGCTCGGTAAATTTACCAAGTTTGGTTCTGCTTTGTTAATCATGGGTATTGCAGGCGGCGCTATCTTGCCAATTGTTTACGGTGCGATGGCCGACGCAATGGGCGATCGCCAATTACCATATATCATCATGATTCCTTGTTACCTGTTCATGGTGTACTATGCATTGAGCGGTTCTAAAAAAGGACTTCCACAGGATTAATTATTTTTTAAATAATCGTGAAACCCGTCTCCACGCTTGTAGAGACGGGTTTTTTGTTGCATGTTGCGCCTATAATTTTCACATTATTTTCTAGGAGGCCTAGTATTTTAATTCCCTTTTTATATTTTTAGGTGTAAAATATACGTTTATAAATACTGATATGATCCACACAGTTCAAGCACGCTTCGAGGAAGTCTTCGGGGGCACCCCCATTATTGTAACATCGCCCGGTAGAATTAATCTCATCGGCGAGCATACCGATTATAACGAAGGGTATGTTCTGCCTGGGGCTATCGACAAAAAAATTACTTATGCTGTAGCCTTAAATGGTACCAATACGTGTAACGCGTACGCGTCGTTTAATGGCGAGAAGGTGTCATTCGTGGCGGATGAGATCGTGCCTAATAATATTGGTTGGGCTTGTTACTTGCAAGGTGTGGTGTACCATTTACGCGAATTGGGTTATACTATTCCCGGGTTCGATTGCGTGATTGATGGGGATATTCCCATCGGCGCGGGCTTAAGTTCATCTGCCGCTGTGGAAGGAGGGCTGGTATTGGCACTTGATTATTTATTGGGATTGAATATGAACCGCATGGATATGGCTAAAATTGGCCAGGTGGCGGAACATACTTTCCCGGGTGTGAAGTGTGGTATTATGGACCAGTTCGCCAACCTGCATGGGCAGGCGAATAAGGTGATGTTACTGGATTGTAGAAGTTTGGATTATGAATATGTGCCGTTCGAGTTCGGCGATACCTATAAAATCATTTTGGTGAACTCGATGGTGAGCCATTCTTTGGCTTCATCGGAGTACAACGTTCGTCGTGCACAGTGTGAAGAAGGGGTAGGTATTTTACAGCAGTTTATCCCGGGTATTCAGAGTTTACGGGATGTGAGCGCAGCACAAGTGCTGGCATACAAAGCATATTTACCCGGTAAGGTATTTGATCGTTGCTTGTATGTTACCCAAGAAAATGAGCGGGTGCTGGCAGCTGTGGGTTTACTGAAACAAAACGACCTCGAGGAAATGGGCCGTCTCATGTTCGAAACGCATGAAGGCTTAAGTAAGCTTTACGAGGTAAGTTGCCAAGAATTAGATTTCTTGGTGGAAACTGTAAAAGGTCGCCCGGAAGTAGCCGGTGCCCGTGTAATGGGCGGTGGTTTTGGCGGATGTACTATCAACCTTGTTAAAACACCCATGGTAAATGAGTTTATAGCCTTCGTAGAGGGTGAGTACGAGAAAAAATATGGTAAAAAACCATCAATATATGTAACGAGTATCGAAAACGGTACTTGTGTGCAATAATGTAAGATGTCAAAAAAATGTTTCTAAGAAATTGCCGGCAATCTCTATTGCCGGCTGTTTTATTTATAGCTGCATAAGCGTTTGTATTACTCTTCTAGGTGAATAGTTACCCAAGCTTATACCCAAGCACAGGGTTAGTTGCTCGTAAGTTTTTATCAAGGTTATATCGAATAACTATAAGGATACAATAAGGGTGTTATCGATGTGAATACGATGGTAATACGATGAAGTCACATGGAATTACATGAAACTTACATGAAAATCACATGAAACTTACATGAAATGTACTTGGAATTAAGCTTGTGCTTACGATGTAAATACTTGTAAGAAACTATATTACAACCTATTGGAAAGCTTGTAGTACGCTATTTGCCTTTTACGGGGTATTTATGGCAGATTAGAGCTTGCAAAAGCGGGGTTTTGAATAGGAAAGATACTAAAAAAGCTGCCTCTTGGTAAGGCAGCTTTGTCATATTTAATGAGTATTATGCTTGCGTTTTATACCCCAGGATCATGAGTGTTCTTTCTACACCATCTAGTACGGCAACATTAGGAAAGTGGCCATATTCAGCAAAACCATTCTGTAGGAATAGCTTCATGCTGGGTTCGTTGTGGGCGAAGATGAAGGCCAAGATGGTTTTGATATCATATTGTGGAGCTGCTTTCATCATGTCTTGTAATACAATTTTACCATAACCTTTACCGCGTTGGGCTTCGCTAAGGTAGATGCTAATTTCTGCAGTACCATTGTATGCTGGGCGGCCATAGAAAGATGAGAAGCTTACCCAACCTACTGTTTCACCGGATGGAGTATGTATCATTAATAATGGGCGAGTTTGCGGGTTGTGGTCGTGGAACCATTTGACGCGGCTTTCCACGGATATTTCTTCTGTATCGGCGGTAACCATGCGGCCGGCTACAATGGTATTGTAAATCGCAACAATTTCCGGTAGATCGTCGATCGTGGCGTTTCGGTAGATGACAGGTTCACTTTTCATGGGTGCAATATTACGGGGGCAAAATCGATTTTTTAAAAGATTTTGGCGGTTGGGGGTGGAAGGAAGATGAATGGAGATTTTAGCAGGATGGGCGATGCCACATAGCCATACAAACGATGAACGAAATGCGACGCAACTGCGGATGAAGTGCGTATTCCTGCCTGGTTACAAACGATGAAATTGATATGTCAAGTAAATAGAAAGTCCTGCCGGGTAAGGGCAGGACTTTCCTACAGTGTAAAATGTGCTATCAATTATTGATTAGTATTGATCATCTAAACAGAAAATTGGTTTACGATTCATCCACATACCGCGTGTGAAATCGGGGATGTATTGAACGGAACCGCCTTCTTGGATCGATTGCTCAGATAATGGTGTAATTGCGTACCAGGTAGCCAAATCGTACACATCCAATGGATATTCGTGGCCACGTTTGATACATTCAATGAAAGAGTTGATCACGAACCAATCCATACCGCCATGGCCTGCGCCGGCAGTATCGTTCGCGTACTTTTTCCATAACGGGTGATCGTACTTACCGAAGTATGAATTCGGGTCGTTATAATCGCCAGTTTTTTCGTAGCTGTGTGGCTTAGAAGTACCTTCGATATGTACAGATTTTACATCGTCCATCCATAAACCGTTCGTGCCTTGTACACGGAAGTTCAAGGAGTAAGGGCGAGGCAAGTTGGTATCGTGCGATAACATGATGGTTTCGCCGTTGCTAGTTTTCAACAATGACGTAACGATATCGCCGAGCTTGAATTCAACTTTCGCATTCGGGTGGTTCGCACCGCCGTTATCTACGATATATTTATGCAAACCGCGAGATTTTGTAGCTACAGAAGTAAGCGACAATAAACGGTTACCGCGGTTGAGGTTGATAACGTTACCCACAGGGCCAAGACCGTGTGTAGGGTATAAATCGCCATTACGATGAACGCTGTGGTTAGTTCTCCATTTCGCTTCGGAAATAGCTTTATCGCCGAATTCCACGCCGCCGCCATACACTTGTTTACCGTCGTTGAACTTCACAGCACGCAAATCGTGTTGATAACCGCCTTGCAAGTGAACGATTTCACCGAATAAACCTTGGCGCGCCATGTTTAAAACAGCCATAACATCGCGACGGTAACAAACGTTTTCCATGGCAAATACAGGAATACGCGTTTCTTCGCTAGCATTTACCAAGCTCCAACATTCTTGAATATCAGCCGCACCGCAAACCTCTACAGCTGGCGTTTTACCTGCTTTCATTGCTGCCACTGCTTGAATGGTGTGCCATTCCCAAGGTGTAGCAATGATTACCGCGTCGATATCATCACGTTTTAATAAGTTGTAAAAATCTTCGTTCCCGTTCGTGTATTCCGCTACTTTCTTCTTAGCGCCGTACGCTTTTTCAATCATCTTACGAGATTCTGGGATAGCGCGGTTTAGATCTGGATCTGCGATGGCAACTACGTCTACATCCTTCCTGTTGAGGCAAAGAGAAAGGTGGTTTCTCCCTCTTTCACCAACGCCGATTAGGCCAACTCTCACTTTATCTTTTTTCTGGGCAGCGAATAATCTCGCTGGTGAACCCATCAGCGAAAGTCCGACACCGGCGGCTGCGGTGTTCTTTAGGAAGTTTCTACGGTGCAAATGTTTATTCATAATGGTGGTGATTACTGAATATGATTTGTTGAGGTGCTAAATTTATAAAAAACAGGTTAGCAATGGTATACTTTACGCTTAATTTCTGATACTATTGTGACAAATGCAAATTGGCAGGTATAAGCGGTAGGATAACATCCATTTAGGATGGGTTAAAATTGATGAATTGTACATGATTATGAAACGGTTGGAATCCTTACGGGCATTGGGTTTGCTCGGAAATGATTTTTTCGTTACATTTACATATCTACCTCACCAGTAGTATTTTAACGATCCTTACATCTATTTTCTCATCCATCCTACATTCGTTTGAATGTAATGTAATTTTAGTCACCTCAATCTTTATTGTGTCAACTTTAATCCATAGGTCGTATGACCTAAAAAGTTATTAATTAAGTATGATAAAAAGAACAGCGCTTGTAGCCGCTATTTGTTGCAGCAGCATGTTTGCGGCAAAGGCACAAGAATTAAAGCCTTACGGTGCGCTACCAACGCAAGCTCAACTCGACTGGCAAAATATGGAATATTACATGTTTATTCACTTTGGTCCGAATACTTTTACGGATAAGGAGTGGGGACATGGAGATGAAGATCCGAAGGTATTCAACCCAACGCAGCTGGATGCCCGCCAGTGGGCGCGTACGGCAAAGCAAGCCGGTATGAAAGGGATTATCATTACAGCAAAACACCACGATGGTTTCTGCCTTTGGCCGAGTGAATACAGTACGCACACCGTACGTGAAAGTAGCTGGAAGAACGGGAAAGGCGACGTATTAGCAGAATTATCGGCGGCTTGTAAAGAGTACGGTTTGAAGTTTGGCGTGTATTTATCGCCTTGGGACCGTAACCACCCGAAATACGGCACTGAAGAGTACAACGATATTTTTGCTAAAACACTCACAGAAGTACATACTAAATATGGCGATGTGTTTGAGCAGTGGTTTGATGGGGCGAATGGTGAAGGACCGAACGGTAAAAAGCAAGTATATAATTGGCCGTTGTTCCACAACACGGTATATAAGTATCATCCCAATGCCATCATTTTCTCCGATAACGGTCCCGGTTGCCGTTGGATTGGAAATGAACAAGGCTTTGCAGGTACTACTAACTGGAGCACTTTGAATGGCGATGAGTTTTACCCGGGTAAAGGCGGCATCGAGAAACCTTTGAACGAGGGGCAGGAAGATGGGAAGAATTGGATTCCGGGCGAAGCGGATGTAAGCATTCGACCAGGATGGTTCTTTAGCCCGTCGACTAACGACAAGGTAAAAACTACGCAACAGCTGTTAGACATATATTATGGCTCAGTGGGCCGCAATGCGAACTTATTACTCAATGTACCTGTAGACCGCCGCGGGTTAATTCATGCGAATGATTCTACGCGTTTGATGGAGTTCCGCAAAATCTTAGACGCTACTTTCAAAACGAACGTAGCCTTAAGAATGCGTACAACCGCCACATCTACCCGCATTTCGAAAGAAATTAGCCCTATTCACCTTACCGATGGTAATCCTGGTACTTATTGGGCGCCTGTAGATGGTGTGAAGCAGCCGTCGATCTTGTTATCGAACTACAAACCGGTAGAATTCAACAGGATTGTGCTAAGAGAGTACTTGGCATTAGGGCAGCGTGTGAAATCCTTCAAAGTAGAAGTATTGGAAGGAAAAACTTTCAAAACAGTAGCCGAAGGCACTACAATTGGGCATAAACGCATATTTGTGTTGCCTAATATTAACACACGGCAAGTTCGTGTTACCATCTTAGATGCGAAGGCAACACCAATTATTAGCGAAATAGAATTATACAAAGCGCCGGAAGTATTAGCAGAACCTTTTATTTCCCGCAGTAAGGATGGCAAAGTGAGCATCACTTGTCCTTCTCCTGATCCTCAATTACGCTTTACACTCGATGGTAGCGAGCCAACAGCTCTATCGCCTGTATATACCCAAGCCTTTGCCTTCCCGGCAGGTGGCGAAGTAAAAGCAAAGGCCTTTATTAACAATGGAGCTAAAGCGAGCAGCACGGTAAGTGCCACTTACGATGTAGCACCGGCGAAATGGAAGGTAATTGGCAGTAGCGACGAGGTGCGTGGCTTCGAGGCAGAGAAGGCAATTGATGGCGACCCGGCTACTTTGTGGTTAACTAATTGGAAAGAAACGAACAAGAAATACCCCCATGAAATCCAAGTCGACCTAGGGGAAGCCTTGGTATTGAAAGGTTTCACCTACTTGCCGCGTAAGGAAAATAATGGTAGTGGAAACATCGAGGCGTATGAATTCTATATTAGTAATGATGGTCAGAATTGGGGTAAACCTGTGTCGGAAGGGCACTTCGCGAACATCAAGAATAACCCCATCAAGCAAACGATTCGTTTTAACAATCCTTTCACAGCACGCTTTATCAAGCTGGTTGCAGTGCAGCCGGTGCATGAAAATGAGCATTGGGCAGGCATTAATGAACTAGGGGTAATTACCCGCTAAGTGGCTGTTTTATAAAGTGTTAAGTCTTGCTACAGCACTGCATTGGCGCTGTAGTAAGACTTTTCAAAAATTTAATAAAAAAATTGGGCATCTATAAATATTATTGTTATAACTTTGCGTTTGTCTAAAAACATAACAAGTATTTTAATAACAATTTAACGCTGAACTGAAGTTGGAAATAACCACAGCCCATACCAACATCTCCGCTTTCCATCCTTCATTATGTGAAGGTATTTACTCTATTGGGTGCCCTGTTTTTAGATACCTCTCCCGACGACCTCGTATTTGATAGCGTCCGTTTACACCAGAAAGACACGCTATCGCACAATATGACTGAGAAGTCATTTGTGATTTTGTAGTTCCATGCATTCTCATGGAGCACGATTTTCAAATTTATTGATTCACGTTTTCAATTTTAACAAGTTGGAAAATCAACATATCATTGTCAGGGTTGCTACACCTGGCGATACACACTATGCAAGCATCATCACTGATGAGATGGAGGCTTCTGCGAAGGCACGAGGAACGGGTATTGCGAAACGTTCACCTAGCTATGTACAGCTCAAAATGGAAGAGGGGAAAGCTGTTATAGCACTAACCGATAAGAATGATTGGGTTGGTTTTTGTTACATTGAAGCATGGGGTCACGACAAATTTGTTGCGAATTCCGGCTTGATTGTGAATCCTGCTTTCCGCGGCCATGGCGTTGCGAAAGCGATCAAGCACAAGATTTTCGAACTCTCACGTAAAAAGTATCCACAAGCAAAGATATTCGGTTTAACTACCGGCTTAGCTGTTATGAAAATTAACAGCGAGTTGGGGTATGAACCTGTGACTTATAGCGAGTTAACGGACGACGAAGAATTCTGGAAAGGCTGCCAGAGCTGTGTTAACTTCGACATTCTACAAAGCAAGGGCCGTAAGAACTGTATTTGTACAGCTATGTTGTACGACCCGGTAGAAAAGGAGAAGGAAGCAGCGGAAAAAGAAGCGGCTGTAAAGGCCAAAGTGGTGCAAGATTTGCACGATACCGCTATCCGTAAGCGTCGTAAGTTTAAAGGTAACTTTAAATTATTCGAGCGTTGGATCCGGTTTAAGAAGTTTGTGATGTTGCAACCGGCCACTAAGAAAGAAGGTGGTGGAGGAAGCAACAAGAAACGTTTCTTCTTCTTTTTTAATTTTTAAGCACAAATTATTTTTTCAACACGGCTCGAAAGCCACGATAGTAAAGGCTTCACGGTTATTCGGCCAGGTATTTTAAAATTCATTAGGCACATGAAAAAAGTAGTTTTAGGGTTCAGCGGTGGTTTAGATACTTCGTACTGTGTAAAGTATTTAACCGAAGAAAAAGGTTACGAAGTACATTCCGTGATTGTGAACACTGGCGGTTTCACTGAAAGTGAGTTGAAAGAAATCGAACAACGCGCAATTAACCTGGGCGTGAAAAGTCACAAAACAGTAGACGCTGTTAAATCCTATTACGATAAAGTGATTCGTTTCCTCGTTTATGGAAACGTGTTGAAAAATAACACTTACCCATTGAGCGTATCTGCAGAACGTATGAGCCAAGCTTTAGCGATTGCAGAGTATGTTAAAGAAGTAGGTGCAGACGCTGTTGCACATGGTAGTACAGGTGCCGGTAACGACCAAGTGCGTTTTGATATGATTTTCCATATCATGATTCCTCACGCAGAAATCATCACCCCGATCCGTGATTTGAAATTGAGCCGCGAAGAAGAAATTACTTACTTACGTTCTAAAGGTGTAGAAGTGAATTTCGAGAAAGCGATGTACTCAATCAACAAAGGTATTTGGGGTACTTCAGTAGGTGGTAAAGAAACCTTAACAAGCAATGGTATGTTGCCTGAAAGTGCTTTCCCTACACAGCTTACGAAGCATGAAGCAGAAGATATTACCCTTCATTTCGAAAAAGGCGAATTGAAAGGTATCAACGATAAAACATTCGATCATCCAACAGATGCGATCATATACTTGCAAAGCATTGCAGGTGCATTCGCTATCGGTAGAGATATTCACGTAGGTGATACAATTATTGGTATTAAAGGCCGCGTAGGTTTCGAAGCTGCTGCGCCAATGGTAATCATTAAAGCGCACCACGCTTTAGAGAAACACGTGCTTACAAAATGGCAATTGAGCTGGAAAGACCAATTGGCACAGTTCTACGGTAACTGGTTGCACGAAGGTCAAATCCTCGATCCAGTTATGCGCGATATCGAAGCGTTCTTAGAACATTCACAAGCACATGTAACCGGTTCTGTAAACGTAACCTTGATGCCATACCGTTTCCAAGTAACGGGTATCGAATCGAAATACGATTTGATGAGCAGCAAATTCGGTAAATACGGTGAAATGAACCAAGGTTGGAGCGGCGACGATGTACGTGGCTTCAGCAAAATCTTCGGTAACCAAACCATGATTTGGAACCAAGTGAACGAAGATCAACAATAATAGCCTTACAATCATTATAAAAATCGATAGCAATAACGATGAGCAATCAACAAATTAAAGCGGGCATCATTGGTGGCGCAGGTTATACAGGCGGTGAAATGATCCGCTTATTGATCAACCACCCAAATGTAACGCTTACGTTTGTGCATAGTCGTAGCAATGCGGGCAAACCTTTGCATGCTGTACATGCAGATTTGCTGGGTGAAACGGAACTCCTTTTCGCCGATAGCATTAGCAACGATATAGATGTGCTTTTCTTGTGTTTAGGACACGGGGAATCTAAAAAATGGTTAGAAGCCAATGCCATTGCAGATCATATTAAAGTGATCGATTTGAGCCAAGACTTCCGTTTAGGTGAAACAGTGGGTAACCGCGCTTTTGTATACGGTTTACCTGAAGTGAATAAGGAGGCCATCAAACAAGCCGGCAACATTGCAAACCCGGGCTGCTTTGCTACCGGGATTCAATTAGGACTTTTACCATTAGCTGCGAAAGGATTATTGCAAGAAGTACATACAACCGGCATCACGGGTTCTACCGGCGCCGGCCAAAGCTTACAAGCAACCTCGCATTTTACTTGGAGAGCAAATAATATTTCAACGTACAAAGTGTTGACACACCAGCACCTGAAAGAAATTCGACGAACATTGAGCGCCCTGCAACCCAGTTTCACAGGCGACATCAATTTCGTGCCGGTGCGTGGCGACTTTCCAAGAGGGATCTGGGTTACTTCTTATTTGCAAAGTGACCTGTCACTCGAAGAGGCAGTTGCGCTCTATCAACAATACTACGCAAATCACCCGTTCACGCACGTCAGCGAGAAACAAATCGACCTGAAACAAGTGGTGAACACCAACAAAGTTTTAATCCAGTTGGAAAAAGTGGGCAACAAGTTAATCATTCATTCTATTGAAGATAATTTGTTGAAAGGTGCATCGGGACAAGCCGTACAAAACATGAACCTCATGTTTGGCTTGGACGAGACGGCTGGGTTGAAGTTGAAATCAATTGTATTCTAATAAGGATACAATATTGCCATCATCATTATCAAAAAGCAAGTAAATGAATCTTTTCGACGTATACCCAATCAATGATATCATCATCGATAAAGCACAAGGCTCATTGGTGTGGGACGAAAAAGGACAAGAATATTTGGATATGTACGGCGGTCATGCTGTTATATCTATCGGTCATACGCATCCTCATTACGTAAAACGTTTGACGGATCAATTGAACAAAGTGGGTTTTTATTCTAACTCTGTTAGAATTCCCATTCAGCAAGAATTGGCAGCGAAATTGGGTAAAGTATCTGGTAAGGAAGACTACCAATTGTTTTTATGTAACTCAGGTGCAGAAGCAAACGAGAACGCATTGAAACTCGCTTCTTTTTACAACGGTAAAAAGAAAATCATCGCTTTCAAAAAGTCGTTCCATGGTAGAACATCATTGGCAGTAGCAGCAACGGATAACCCGAAAATTGTTGCGCCGGTGAACGAAACCGATAACGTCGTGTTTTTACCTTGGGAAGACCAAGCAGCATTGGAAGAAGCATTCAAACAATACGAAGTATCATCTGTGATCATTGAAGGTATTCAAGGTGTAGGTGGTATTCAAGTTGCCTCTGAAGCGTTTTTGCAAAAAATCCGCAGCTTGTGCGATGCGCATAATGCAGTATTTATTGCCGATAGTGTACAATGTGGTTACGGTAGAAGCGGTAAGTTCTTCTCGCACGATTGGGCAGGTGTAAATGCCGATATTTACTCAATGGCGAAAGGTATTGGTAACGGCTTCCCAATGGGTGCTATTATCATTGCGCCGCATATCGCTCCACATTATGGCATGTTGGGTACAACCTTTGGTGGTAACCATTTGGCATGTGCAGCAGCATTAGCCGTGTTGGAAGTGATTGAAGAGGAGAATTTGATCAATAACGCGTTAACATTAGGTGATTACATCATGACTGAATTACGCAAGTTGCCAAACATTACGGAAGTAAGAGGTAGGGGCTTGATGATCGGTATTGAATTGCCAGAAGCGTTTGCACACGTTAGAAAGAACCTATTGGCGAAACATAAAATTTTCACCGGTGAAGCTAAGCCAAACGTGATTCGTTTGCTGCCTTCATTGGCGCTTACTAAAGCCGATGCAGATAAGTTCTTAGCTGCATTGAAATCAGAACTCGAAAACTAGTTGTTAGCACGCAGGAATGCGAATGATGGCATTCCTGTTGCTTTTTTCGTAACAACCAATCTGCCAGAACAAATGAAACAATTTCTTTCCGTTGAGGATGTGCCGGGCGTGCCGCGTATGGTGGATATCGCCTTGGACTATAAAGCTAATCCTTTTAAAGATAAAGGCTTAGGAACTAACAAAACACTGGGTATGATTTTCTTAAATCCCAGTTTGCGTACCCGCTTAAGTACCCAAGTTGCTGCCCGTAACCTAGGTATGGAAGTAGTGGTATTTAATATCGATAAAGAAGGTTGGGCTCTTGAAATGAATGATGGGGTAGTGATGAATGGCAGCACAACCGAGCACGTGAAAGAAGCGGCAGCGGTAATGGGCCAGTATTTCGATATGTTAGCTATCCGAACTTTCCCCGGTTTGAAAGATAAAGAAGAAGATTACACCGAGAAGTATATCAACCAGTTCATCAAGTACGCAGGTAAACCTGTGGTAAGCTTGGAAAGCGCTACTCGTCACCCTTTACAAAGCTTAACAGACGCCGTTACGATCCGCGAAACTTGGAAAGAGAAACGTAAGCCGAAGGTGGTATTAACTTGGGCGCCACATGTGAAATCATTGCCACAAGCAGTACCGAACTCTTTCGCAGAGTGGATGAATGCTTGGGATGAAGTGGATTTCGCTATTACGCACCCAGAAGGGTACGAGCTCGATCCAACATTCGCCGGTAATGCACCTGTGTTCTATAACCAAGAAGAAGCTTTGAAAGACGCCGATTACGTTTACGTAAAAAACTGGTCGTCGTACAAAGACTATGGTAAAATCATCAACAGCGACCCTGCTTGGATGATGAGCAACCAACAATTGGCCATCACTAACAATGCAAAAGTTATGCACTGCTTACCTGTACGTAGGAATGTAGTAATTGCTGATGAAGTGTTAGACGGTCCAAACTCTATCGTTATTCAAGAAGCCGGTAACCGCGTATGGGCGGCGCAAGCAGTATTGAGTGAATTATTGCGTAACCAATAATTGATATGACAGGTACTAAAAAACAATCACTATACGTCATTAAAGTAGGCGGCAACGTAATCGATAACGAAGCGTTGTTGCCTGCTTTTTTAAAGGACTTATCCAACATCCAAGGCAATTTCATTCTTATCCATGGGGGTGGGAAGATTGCGACTAGGATTGGTGAAAAATTGGGTATCGAGGCGAAAATGGTAGATGGTAGAAGAATTACCGATGCCCAAACGATCGACCTTGTTACCATGGTATATGCCGGTTTGGTGAATAAGCAAATTGTAGCAAAGCTGCAAGCTATTGGCTGTAATGCAATTGGTCTTTCTGGTGCCGATGGCAACATTATACCCGCAACGAAGCGCCCGGTAAAAACAGTGGATTATGGATTTGTAGGTGACGTGAAACCGGAAGATATCAATGCGCATGCTGTGAAGGCCTTATTGGATGCAGGTATGAACCCTGTATTCTCGCCGCTTACGCACGATGGTCATGGCCAAATGCTGAACACAAATGCTGATACCATTGCCAGCTCATTAGCCATTGCATTGGGCGAATTATACCATGTTCGCTTAATTTATTGCTTCGAGAAGAAAGGAGTATTACGTGATGCGAACGACGATAACACGGTTATTAACCTCATCGATCGACCTATTTACAACCAATTACTAGCCGATAATATTTTATTCGACGGTATCCTGCCAAAATTAGAAAATGCTTTTGCAGCCATTGAAAGTGGTGTAGGAGAAGTGTTAATTGGTCATGCTGATGATGTGTTGCAAAACACAACAGATGCAGTGGCGGGAACCCTAATACGCTAAATTCTATGTGGAACGAACAACTATTCACCAACGCTGTACAACTGTTGCAAACTTTAATTGCAACACCTAGCATTAGCAGGGAAGAACAAGCTACAGCACAACATTTGTCCGATTTCCTAACAAAGCACAACGTTCCACATCATCAACATTTAAACAATGTTTGGGCCATCAATAAACACTTTGATGCGTCGAAACCCACTATACTGCTCAACTCTCACCACGATACGGTTAAACCCAACCCGCAATATACCCGTGATCCTTTCGCGCCGGATATTGTAGAG
Source organism: Chitinophaga skermanii (assembly GCF_003259335.1). Taxonomy (GTDB): domain Bacteria; phylum Bacteroidota; class Bacteroidia; order Chitinophagales; family Chitinophagaceae; genus Chitinophaga; species Chitinophaga skermanii. The sequence goes on along the minus strand of NZ_QLLL01000010.1, from coordinate 9,715 downwards.
GGTAAATTGTACGGCCTCGGAAGTAACGATGCCGGTGGTTGCTTGGTGAGCTTACTCGCTACTTTCATTCACTTTTACGAACAAGAAAATCTACGCTATAACATCGTTTTTGCCGGTACAGCAGAAGAAGAGATCAGTGGTAGAAACGGTATTGAAAGCATTTTGGATCAATTACCTGTTATCGATTTCGCCATCGTGGGTGAGCCAACTAAAACTGATTTAGCCGTAGCCGAGAAAGGTTTGATGGTGTTGGATTGTACGGTAACTGGGAAGGCTGGTCATGCTGCCCGTGAAGAAGGTGAAAATGCTTTGTATAAAGCATTGCCTGATATCGAATGGTTCCGTACGTATAAATTCCCGAAGGTTTCTGAAACATTAGGCCCGGTGAAGATGAGTGTAACGGTGATTCAAACGTCGAATAAAGCACATAATGTAGTGCCGGCAGATTGTACATTCGTTGTGGATGTACGGGTGCCCGACCAGTATTCGTTGGAAGAAGTATTGGAGATAATTAAAGAAAACGTGCAATGCGATGTACAACCACGCTCATTGCGCATGCGTTCTTCTTCAATTCCTGTAGAACACCCCTTGGTGCAAGCAGGTATTAGCCTTGGTAAAGAACTCTATGGCTCGCCTACAACAAGTGATCAAGCACTGATCCCGGTAACTTCCGTGAAAATCGGTCCCGGCGATTCTGCCAGGTCGCATACTGCCGACGAGTTCATTTATGTAGACGAAATCAAACAAGGCATCGATACCTATATCAAACTCATTACCATGATCAACTGATCGTTGTAATGATGTACTAATTTTATGATCAAAATATTGATACGCAAATGAAACTTTGGCAAAAAGATAAAACCGCGCTGGCGGCTGTAGAAAAGTTTACAGTGGGTAAAGACCGTGAAATGGATCTTTACCTCGCGCCTTTTGATGTGCTAGGTTCATTAGCCCATACGAAGATGTTGGCTTCCGTAGGATTATTGCCTACAGAAGATTTAGACATGCTTCAAAAAGAATTGAAAAACATTTACCGCGATATCCAAGCCGGCAACTTCACCCTAGAAGATGGCGTAGAAGATGTTCACTCGCAAGTAGAACTATTGCTTACGCAGCGTTTGGGCGAATCGGGTAAAAAAATACATAGCGGCCGTTCTCGTAACGACCAAGTTTTAGTGGACGTGAAACTCTTCCTTCGCCATGAACTAGAAGAAATGGTGAAAGAAGTGAAAACATTGTTCGACTTATTACAAGCCAAAAGCGAGGAATATAAATCCTACTTATTACCTGGTTACACACACTTACAAATCGCTATGCCATCGTCTTTTGGTTTGTGGTTCGGTGCGTATGCTGAAGGTTTGGTAGACGATTTAGAAGTATTGCGTGGTGCTTATAACGTGGTAAACAAGAACCCGCTCGGCTCTGCTGCAGGTTACGGTTCTAGCTTCCCATTAAACCGCACAATGACGACCGAGTTGCTCGGTTTTGAAGCCATGAACTACAACGTGGTGTATGCGCAAATGGGTCGTGGTAAAACTGAAAAAATAGTATCATTTGCATTAGCAGGCATCGCTTCCACACTCGCTAAAATGGCGATGGACGCATGTTTGTTTATGAACCAAAACTTCGGTTTCATCAGCTTCCCAGATGAATTAACCACAGGTTCCAGCATCATGCCACACAAAAAGAATCCTGATGTGTGGGAGTTAATTCGTTCGCACTGCAACAAATTACAAGCCTTGCCGAATGAAATCGCTATGATGATTACAAACCTGCCAAGTGGTTACCACCGCGATTTACAACTGTTGAAAGAAAACTTATTCCCAGCCTTCCAAACCCTGCGCGATTGCTTGCAGATGACCGGCTTAATGTTGAGTAACATCCGCATTAAAGAAGGTATTTTGGAAGACGAGAAATACAAGTATCTTTTCAGTGTAGAAGTAGTTAACAACCTCGTGTTAGCCGGTACCCCGTTCCGCGAAGCATACAAGCAAGTGGGCATGGATATCGAAGCAGGCACTTTCGTTGCAGATACCAACATTCAACATACCCACGAAGGCAGTATCGGTAACCTACAAACCGCGCAAATTGCCGATTTGATGAACAAAGTACTCGCCGATTTCAACTTCGAAAAAGTACACAATGCTGTATCAGCATTGTTGAAATAACATACAAACTTTATAATAAAAAACGCCCGTCTCTACTTGTAGAAACGGGCGTTTTTCGTTCACCTATTCGCTAAAAAAGAGAAGCACCAAAGCGGATGCTTCAGTGCTCTCTGTATGTGTCTCGGATATGGGTACAGATTAAAATGCGACATGCACACCCGCCATGACATTGAATTCGGCCATTGGGTAATAACCATTCTCTGCTGAAATACGCTTGTCGTCGTTGAAATAAGTGTAAGTATAACCATTTGCGACATATTTTTTGTTGAAAATGTTATTCAACATCAATGTCAAACCTAGCTCCTTAAATAATTTCTGTGGCACAAGGTAATTTATCCTGGCATCAGAAACAAAATAAGATGGCAATTGTGCATCTTTATTTGACGTATTATCTAAGAACTGCGCACCTACATATTTCCCAAGAATATCAATATTCAAGTTTTTTACCGGTTTGAAAGTAAGCGTGTAACCCGCTACTACATTAGGCGAGAAGGAAATGTCGGTATTGTCAAAGTTAACGGCTACCGTGTTGTAACTATAGTAAGCATCATCGATATACGCAGTTAAATGTTTGATTTTGTTTTTGCTGAAAGCAGCGTTTGCTGCAACAGTAAAGTAGTTCGTTACATTGGCTGCAGCTTGCAATTCAATACCTGCTCTATAGCTTTTCGGAATATTTACACGTGTGTAAGCACCTACGTCGTTAATTCTACCCGTTAATACCAATTGATCTTTGTAATCCATGTAGTATACATTCGCTTGTAGCACCACTGTTTTAGAACGGAAAGCGTAACCAGCCTCTACGTTTTGCAATTTCTCAGGCTTAGGAGTATTCGTAACGCCGGCTTCGAAATCGTCGCGGTTAGGTTCTTTATTAGCTACTGCAAACGATGCGTATGCACTGTTTTGATCGTTAATGGCGTAATTAAGACCGACTTTCGGGTTGAAGAAATTGTATTTGTTGTTTTGAACGAGCGTTGGATTTTTACGGAAACCATCGATATCGTATTTCACATGCCTGTACTGCACATCAGCAAATGCTTTCAATTTTTCGATTACAGCATATTCACCTTTTGCATAGAAGTTGAGATCCGATTTGAAGGCATCTAAATCATACCATTTGTAGTTGATAGGCATGGGGTATTCTGCCCAAATAACTTTGCCGTAGTGGTTACCGTCGTAACGGTTATAACCGCCGCCTACACTCCAATTAAAGCGGTTATGCGTACCGTTTAACGAAAACACGGTGCCGTAGAAATAGTTATCTAACCACAGTTGGCGAACTAAATCGGTGGCTGTAATGGTAGTGTCGCCAATAACAGGTGGTGTAAGGCCGTAGCTAGCATATTCTTCACCAGCTTTATAGTTTTCGTAATAACCTTTACCACGTGTCATGTGTAAGGCTACGTTGAAATTAAGATGGTCGTTAATAACTTGGTTGAGGAATAATTGGTAGTGTGTTTGTTGATAGTTATCTGTTTCGTTATCGTATGGCTCACCTGGTTTTTCGGTGCCGGAGGAGTTATAACGACGGTTTGTTTCCAACATATCTTTTGTAATACCGTTCCATGCTTGGTAAGTTTTTTCTTTACCAGAGAAGATATTTAAGCGAATAGCCGTGTTTTTAGAGATATAAGCGGCAGAGGTGTAGAACGATTTTAAATCGCTGCTGGCACGATCTACATAGCCGTTTGACGAGATTTTCGATAAGCGGGCATCGAAAGTGAAATGGTCATTAATAAGACCTGTACCTGCTTTCACCGTGTGTTTCCATGTATCGTAAGAACCGTAGCTATTATCGAATTCTGCGTAAGCTTTATCATTGAACGTATTGGTACTTAAGTTCATGGTTGCACCAAATGCACTACCACCGTTAGTAGAAGTACCTACACCTCGTTGTAATTGAATACTGCTAAGGCTAGAAGCGAAATCGGGCATGTTAACGAAGAATACACCTTGACTTTCTGCATCGTTCAAAGGAATACCATTGGCCGTTACGTTGATACGGGTGATATCGGTACCACGAACGCGTATACCTGTATAACCCACACCGTTACCAGCATCGCTGTTGGTAACAACACCAGGCATTTGGTTTAATAGGAGTGGTAAATCTTGCCCGAGGTTCTGTTTCTTAATATCTTCCGCGGATAGCTCCGATTTAGTAAATGGAGCAGTACGCGTAGCTCTTAAGCTAGCGATCTCTACGGGTTTTACGAATAGGCCGGTTTCCTCAAGGCTAATGTTTACATTGGTGGCACCATTCACTGTAATTTGTTGTGAATAAGCCTTAAAACCCAAGTAGCTTACTTGTAACGTATACGCATTACCGTTCGTTACTTTAATAGCAAAGTAGCCATTTTCATTGGTATGGGTGCCGAACACATTTCGGCCGGTAAGCTGTACGGTAACGCCTTCCAGGGGTTGACCGTTTTTCTTGTTGGTCACCTTACCCGATACGAGGGATTGTGCTTGCGCGGTGCTCATTTGGCATAGGAGCGCAACGAATAGAAAAATTCTCATGTATATCCTGTTTTATCACATTAGATAAAAGTTTGCCGTTGATATCAACACGCAAATAGCTGGTGGCTTTTGGCCATCAGTTCAGATCATAAAAACAGGTAAGGAAATGTCGCTTACCTTTCCTAGTCAGCATTACCTGGCCAGGTTCAACGGGTGTGATCTCAGCCTGTTATTTTAAGGCACCCCGAGGTGAAGCCGTGCGTTTGCAAAAAAGTGAAAAAAGTTTGTAGTATTTGCCCGCGATTGGTACGGCTTCCGAGGCAAAGTTAGAACCATTCATGAAATAATGATGAATTTTTTTTGTGGGGAATGAATATTACACTAGTTTCATTGTGCACTGTAACCCAAGGTGCTTTATTGTAACCCTTTTTCTCAAATTGTTCCGAAACCGTCAAATTTTATGCATGGCTTGCTGTGCACTAATTGTTATTCACTTCCCGTATACACCCGGGATCTATGAATATGTATTTGTTAACCTAAAATTGAGTAAAGAATGATCAAAATGCAATTGATCGGGTTCGTAGGCAATAATGCGCTTTCGAACACCTGGAACAAAAGGAATGTATTGAATTTCCAAGTGGCGCATGGCCAGAAATTTAAAGATCAACAGGGAGAAGTGCGTTCCCGCACCACTTGGGTAGATTGCGCCCTATGGGATCGCGAAATCATGGAAAAGCACCTGCTGAAAGGCACCCATGTGTTTGTAGAAGGCACGCCTTATACAGAATCTTACAAAACACTGAATGGTGAGTACCAAGCCGCTTTAAAACTAATTGTGCACCGCGTGGAGTTACTACCATTTAAAAAGGAAGGAACGGAAATTCTCGTGCAACCTAATATGGTAACTACAGCGGAACCAACAGACGAATTACCATTTTAATTGAACAGGTAGCATCTTGCAGCAATAATACAAAGTAGTACAAGCAAACATTCGCGTGAAGGGAAGCTGTACTATATACTGTAAAGCGCTGCGCAAAGGAAAGATGAGTACCGGTTGTACTAGGCTTCCAGTGTTGATGATGTGTGAAGAAAGGACAGGGAGCCTAGTTTTTATCTTATTCCAAGTGATGTTTAGCCTGCATTAAAAAGGCGTATTTAATTATTTGAGCGTTTGAAGTGCAAGTAATGTATTACAAGCAGCCTTTATTCATAAGTAAGAAGGATGAAGTAAACTCAACCCTCTTTTAAATAGGTACATAAATTCCAAGTGTGTACGACATATAGTCGTAACATATATTGCGAGGTTTATGTAATGGTCAACGGGAATACGTTGGTTGAAATTTGTTGACGTACATGGAAATGATGGTTGGATTAGACGATATAAAGTTGGGTGAATATAGAAGTGATACCGAGAAGATGATGCGTCTTTGGGTTTCTTTAACTTATTAGAAATACTACGTTGTATAGTTAATTTGAACTAGCAAAACGATTGATTGGCACATCTATTTCAACATATATTTAATATTTTTATTGCTTTGAAACCCAAGCTAGCAATAACTTACGGCGCTTTCTAGTCTTTAAAAGTAACAATAATTTAAAAAAGATTTGGCTAAGAACTGAAATGCGCATACTTTTGCATCCACATTGCGAGGTAGAGCAGAGGTAGCTCGTCGGGCTCATAACCCGAAGGTCAGTGGTTCGAATCCGCTCCTCGCTACAGAAAAAGATTAAAGCCGAAGTGATTCGGCTTTTTTTATTTGAGCTAATTGGTGCTTGTATTATCAGTAACTTAGAGCCATATTTTTAAGAAGTAGATAGTACAGTATTGTGGTTAAGTCTTATTTTTTAGAATATGTTTAAGGCAGGTTTTGTAAATATTTTCGGGAAACCGAATGCTGGTAAAAGTACATTGCTAAATGCAATCATCGGTGAGAAATTAGCCATCATCTCTCCCAAGGTGCAAACTACGCGCCACCGGATTACCGGTATCGTTACAGAACCCGAGTATCAAATAGTCTTCTCCGATACCCCGGGTATTATCGACCCTAAGTATAAAATGCACGAAAAAATGATGGGCGCTGTGAAATCAGCTTTAGAAGATGCAGATCTCGCCCTCTTGATGTTCGATGCAAAAGATAATCTCGACGAAAACCTCGCTTTGTTCGAATCTCTCCGTTTAAAAGCTCCTTTTATCCTCGTGATTAATAAAGACGATTTATTAATGAAAGAAGACCTGGATGCTTTAGTAGAGAAATGCAAAGCTTGGGGGAAAGCAAAAGCAGTGGTTACCATTGCCGCCATCCAAAAGAAAGGCATCAAGGAATTGATGAAAACGATCGTCGATTTCTTACCTGAAAGTTTACCTTTTTACCCTGAGGATACATTAACCGACCGTAGTACGCGCTTCTTCGTAGCAGAGATGATCCGTGAAAAGATCTTCCACCTGTTCGATGAAGAAATTCCATACCATACTGCCGTAGTGGTTACACAATTCCAGGAAAAAAATACCCTCACGAAAATTACAGCCGAGATCATTGTTACCCGCGAAACGCAGAAAGCAATCATTATCGGTGAAAAAGGGAAGTCGATCCGCGAACTGGGAACGCAAGCCCGTACGGATATCGAGAAGTTCCTAGAACGTAAAGTGTTCTTAGAACTATTCGTGAAAGTGCGCAACAAATGGCGCGACAACGAAAATCACTTGCGTGAATACGGATTATAATAGAAGAATGCAATAACGGTTACTTCCTGTACCCGTTGATTTCTTCCAGGATTGGTTAAATAGAATTAAAAATATCCAGGGATATGGCTGGTTTTACAGTAGCGATAGTAGGTCGCCCAAACGTTGGTAAATCTACATTTTTCAATCGCATGTTAGAGCAACGTAAAGCAATCGTAGACGACGTAAGCGGTGTAACCCGCGATCGCCAATACGGTGTAGCAGATTGGAACGGTAAAACGTTCAACGTCATCGATACAGGTGGTTTCGTTGCGAACAGTGACGATGTGTTTGAAACAGAAATTCGTAAACAAGTGAAAATCGCCATGCAAGAAGCTAATTTGCTCATCTTCATGTGCGATGTAACAACTGGTATCACAGATTTAGACTCCGAAGTGGCAGATTTGCTCCGCCGTTCTTCTAAACCTGTTTTCCTAGTTGTTAATAAAGTTGATAATAACGAGAGAAGACTAGAAGCGACCGAGTTCTACGGTTTAGGCTTCGAACATGTTTTCTTCTTATCTAGCATGACTGGTAGCGGTACCGGTGAATTGCTCGACGACGTGGTAGCTAAAATTACCCCCGAATTCGATGAAGCAGTTGCTAAATCCGACTTACCTAAAATTGCGATCATTGGTCAACCAAACGTAGGTAAATCGTCTTTATTGAATGCCTTGGTAGGTGAGGAGCGTAACATCGTTTCCGACATTGCCGGTACAACAAGAGATACGATTCACACACACTATAACTTATTCCAAAAAGATTTCATCTTGATTGATACGGCGGGTTTACGCCGTAAAACCAAGGTGAACGAAGATTTGGAATTCTACTCTGTTATCCGTGCTATTAAGGCAATGGATGAAGCCGATGTTTGTATGTTGTTATTGGATGCCGAAAAAGGGATCACTGCACAAGATTTGAACATCTACAGCTTAGCCGCGCGTAAGGGTAAAGGCTTGGTGGTAATCGTGAACAAATGGGATTTGATCAAAGAAAAGCAAACCAATACTGCCCGCGATTACACGAAAATCTTGAAAGAAAGATTAGCACCATTTAATGATGTGCCTATCATCTTCATCTCTGTAACAGAGAAACAAAGGATTTTCCAAGCCATCGAATCGGCATTACAGGTATTTGAGAACAGAACCCGCAAAATCCAAACCTCTAAATTAAACGAGGTAATGTTGAAAGCGATTGAGAAGTTCAACCCACCTGTGGTACGTGGTACACCTATCAGGATCAAATATGTTACACAATTGCCAACCCATACACCGGCGTTCGCATTTTTCTGTAACCTACCCGATGATGTGAAGCCACCTTATCGCAATTACCTTGAAAATCAAATCCGTAGTAACTACGATTTCACGGGCGTGCCGATTAAAATCTTCTTTAGGAAGAAATAAGGTTGAGCGTAACGACCTAGAATAGAAAAAATTATTTTGATATAGCAAAAATTGTAATATTTTTGCGTCCGATTTATAAAACCAAACAACAACATGAAAAAATTATTCTTGTTAGCGATCGCTGCTGGTTTCTTTGCAGCTTGTAATTCTTCTACAGCTCCAGCTACTGATTCAACTGCTGTTGCTACTGATTCTGCTGCTACTGTTGCTCCAGCTCCAGTTGCTGATTCTACTGCTACAGTAGTACCTGATTCTGCTGCTGTTACTCCAGCTGCTGATTCAGCTAAACACTAAGAGATCAATAACTTGCAAGAAGTTGAACAAGCCGCTAGGTATTCCTAGTGGCTTTGTTTTTTCCCGCTGAACCTTAATTGTTGCCGTTTAATACCCTATTAGTAGCGTAATTGTTTGATTAATACCTAGGTAAGTAGTATTGGCCTCGTTAGCTATCTTGTTGATACCACTATATATTCCTCATAGCGTCTTTACCTACATCTTCCCATACCGATTGTACATACTTTCATGTATTCCCAAGCGCATGAAGTCGTAATTGCTACGCAAACTCCATTTGATTCCATGTGATTTCTATGTAATTCCACCGTGTCTCCATGCTATTTGATGGCTTTTTCCCCTATTCTTTGTTTATGTCTAGTCCTACAAAAAGTTTACACCCACAAATGAAAAATGATGAAAAGAAGCAAATTATTTGGACTAAAAGGTCTTGGGGGTGGTCAATCGAGTTATGATGATTCATTTAGGCGCATGGTGGTGCGTGACTACGAAACTGGTAATTTAAGTGTATCGCAGCTAGCCGTTAAATACGGCATAAAGAATCATGATGTAAAAAATTGGAAAAAGCGGTTTAGGGGCGATATTGCGGTAATTACCACAATAAATGAAATAGCCATGACACCAGAAGAGCAAAAGGATCAAGCAGCGCTTAAGAAGGAGCTTGCAGCGCTTAA
>NZ_QLLL01000009.1 GCF_003259335.1 Chitinophaga skermanii | reverse complement strand
TGTCGGTTCCTAAAACGACTTTACATATAGTTAGCCTAAATTTGAGATAATTATGAAAAAGAAACATGGTCGTAGCGCCTTCCTTTACGAGGAGTCCTTCAAAATTATGATCGCCCGTGAGTACCTCACAGGTTCACTGAGTATGTCCGAACTAGCTAGGAAGCATGGTTTAAAAAGTGCATCTGTTGTGCAAACGATGGTAGAATGGTTTAGAAAGAATGAAGCTTCTACATCATCTAGTGTTCAGGCTTCTACCGCTAATAGTGAAGTGGAAGAGCAATTGAAGGATGCCCAACTTCGTATTACAGCCTTAGAAATGTTGATCAAAAATGCAGAAAAGGAGCTGGGCGTTGATATCGTAAAAAAGCTTGGCATCAAACAGCCACCCAAATGAAAGCGATAATGCGGGAAGTCCCCTTGTCAAAAATCTGTGGTTTGTTTGGTAAAACAAGGCAAGCATGGTATGATATTAAACAACGTGATAGCAGTAGTAGTTGGCAAAAAGCAGTCGTATTAGACTTGGTGCAAGCCGTCAAGAAAATGGTTCCAAAAAGTGGTACTATTAAGCTTTACAAGGAGCTAAAGCCCACCTTTGTGTCTCAAAACATAAAACTAGGAAGGGATGGTCTACACGCATTATTGGCCGATCACGGGTTATTGGTAAAACGTCACAAAAAGAGGGTATATACGACGCAGTCTAGTCATCATTACCGTAAATGGCCTAGCTTAATCCAAGGAATGGTACCTAGTCGACCAGAACAGTTATGGGTAAGTGATATTACTTACTTGTCTACTAAAAATGGTTTTATACACTTGTCATTAATAACAGACGCTTATTCAAGGAAAATTGTGGGTTACGAGTTAAGCCCCAATTTAAAAGCTGACGGCTGTATTGCAGCCTTAAAAAGGGCCTTAAAGGCAAGGGCTTTACCTGCCGAATCCCTCATTCATCATTCTGATCGCGGTGTGCAATATTGCTGTAACGATTACGTAAGCGTGCTGCAAAAAAACGGTGTTAAAATCAGCATGACCCAGACGGGGAGCCCATATGAAAATGCATTAGCCGAACGTGTAAATGGTATTTTGAAACAGGAATTTGAACTAAACCAACAATTTCCTTCTTTCCAAGCAGCCGTAAAGCAGGTAAATAGCGCCATTTACCGCTACAACCAGTATAGACGGCACTTTGGATGCGATTTACAAACACCAGCTACGAAGCATAATGCTGGTATTCAAGCTGTTTGTCAAGTAAAATCAGTAATTTGACAAACCCTGTCAAGTTCATTTAGTAATATCGCTAGCTAAGTGTCAAGTTATTTTAGTACAAGACACAAGTAACTCCCAAGTACTTCCCAAGTACTTCCCATGTAGTTTCTAAGTAATTTCCATGTAAATCCATGTAGTTTCCCTATCCTCACCCTATCTAAAGCCTATCCTTACCCTATCCCAACCCTATATTTTGCCTATCCCAAGCCTATCTTAACCCTATCTTTTGCCTATCTCCACCCAATACCATGGCCATTCTAGCCAATTCTCCCCTTGTAACTACCTAATAATGAACACACTATAAGAGCCCCAATCCTCCTCAATCCCATCCAAATCGCCGCATTTCCCCCTTTTTCAGCATTGTATGGAGGAAACTTGGTTATGCGGAACACCGCCCCACCACCTCCCAATAACACCACCGCCCCCCCATACGCCGCACCCCCCTAAATAGTTGCAATAGGCCCGCAGAACCACATTCCGACATACAATGCGGGGCCTTTGGAGCGGCCCTGGAGCGACGAAAACAAAGCACCCCAGGATCACCACATTTCCCTATACCTCAAAAACATACTTAACGACACATCGCAACACTCATATTATTTGGACAAGCCCTTCATTTTTTCGAAATTTGAACGCGTAAAAAAATATTATTGCCATAAGCTACATTACATCCATATTATCCAACCCGATCGAATTCCTTAAAGGCGTAGGTCCACAAAGAGGCGAACTCATTCGAAAAGAATTGTCGATTTACTCCTTCCGGGATTTACTCGAATACTTCCCATTCCGGTATGTCGACAGAACAAAACTCGATAGAATTCGCGACCTCGATAGTACCATGGATTTCGTGCAAATCCGCGGGAAAATCGTGTCGATTGAAGTATTGGGAGAAAACCGTGGAAAACGATTACGGGCTGTATTACGCGATGAAACCGGGGAACTCGAATTGGTATGGTTCCAAGGATGGCAGTGGATGCAAAAGGCCTTACGAGAAAATGTAGCTTACCTCGTATTTGGGCGACTATCTGTTTTCAATGGAACATTGCAAATCAGTCATCCCGAAATGGATTTACTCACGGAAAATATAGCCACTGGGAAACAATACCTGGAACCCGTGTATTCCACCACGGAGAAGCTGAAAGTACGCGGCCTCACAGCCAAAGGGATTGCGAAGCTTACCAAGAACTTGCTGGAGCAGCTATCGCTCGACGAGATTCCAGAAAATATACCCGACAATATTTTACAACAATACCGGCTGATGCCGCGCAACCAAGCTTACTTCAAAATTCACTTACCGGCGAATGAAGAAGAAGCCAAAGCAGCACAACGTCGATTGAAGTTCGAAGAACTCTTCCTCACACAAATACGCATTCTACGCATGAAGCTTCGCAGGCAACAAGCCTCGAGGGGATACGTGTATAACAACGTGGGAGATCAGTTCACCGAATTCTATAACAACCATCTTCCATTCCCACTCACCGGTGCACAAAAACGTGTACTGAAAGAGATTCGTCAAGATACCATGAGCGGCAAACAAATGAACCGCTTACTGCAAGGGGATGTAGGGAGTGGTAAAACAATGGTGGCACTATTAACCATGTTGCTGGCCAATGGTAACGGCTTCCAAGCCTGCCTAATGGCACCAACAGAAATATTAGCCCAACAACACTATAAAGGCATCCAAGAATTACTGGCCAATATGCCGGTAAACGTAGCCATATTAACCGGTGCCATCAAAGGAAAAGCCCGCAAGCAAATACTGGCCGGTGTGGCCGATGGAACGATCAACATTCTCATCGGAACACATGCGCTGTTGGAAAATGAAGTGGTGTTCCAAAACTTAGGGATGGCCATCGTAGATGAACAACATCGCTTCGGGGTAGCCCAAAGGGCACGCCTATGGCAGAAAAACACAACGCCGCCGCATATCTTGGTGATGACTGCCACGCCTATACCGCGAACATTAGCCATGACAGTATACGGCGACCTCGACGTATCTATTATCGATGAAATGCCACCCGGTCGTAAACCCATTACCACCGTACATCGTAACGAAGTACAGCGAGCGCAGGTAATGGACTTCATCAAAGACGAAATCAAAAAAGGTAGGCAAGCCTATATCGTATACCCGTTAATCGAAGACTCCGAGAAATTGGACTACGAAAACCTAATGCGCGGTTACGAAGAAGTAAAGGCCTTCTTCCCGGAACCCAAATATTTCATCAGCATGGTCCATGGCAAGCAACCTGCCGACATGCGAGAAACCAATATGCAACGCTTTGTTACCGGGGATACGAATATCATGGTAGCCACCACGGTAATTGAAGTAGGCGTAAACGTACCCAATGCCAGCGTAATGGTAATAGAAAGCACCGAACGCTTCGGCTTATCGCAATTACACCAGTTGCGAGGCCGCGTGGGTAGAGGGGCGGAACAATCCTTTTGTGTATTAATGACGGGCAATAAACTGAGTAACGACTCTAAAGAACGCATCAAAGTAATGGTGCAAACCAACGATGGTTTCGTGATATCGGAGAAAGACATGGAGTTAAGAGGCCCTGGTGATATTGAAGGAACAAGGCAGAGCGGGGTACTCGACCTAAAACTAGCAGATATAGTAGCCGATAAAGCCATTTTGGCCGTTGCCCGGGAATGTGCAGAAAAAATTTTAACCCAAGATCCAGAACTTACACTCCCTATCCACAAGCGTTTGCACGATTTCTTAGCAAACGAACGCTCAAAATCGCAGTGGAGCAAAATTTCTTAAGGGTTTAAACGTTATAGGGGGTGGACAGTCTATATTATCCTTAGAAAGATTACGAAGACACTACTAAACGACAGGAAACCTATACAGGAAGTAACGCATATGATTAATAGTACTTATGTGAATAATCAAGTGATTAATTTCTCTTGTTTCGTAACAATTTAGGTAGGCTGTTCGTTAAAAAGAGTAACTTAGTTTAGCAGATAAAACTTAAATCGAACCGCTTGAAATCTACGTTCCCTATTGGCTTAACCTTTATTGTTTTTTTACTCATGCTGGTACAACCGGCCCTCGCTCAGAGTGAATCTACCGGCAGCGAACAGGCCCTATTGCAATTTGTGGAAAACAAAGGGCAATGGAATAAGGATGTGTTGTATAAAGCCGACCTCGATGGATCTAACGTTTATCTCAAGAAAAAAAGTATTGTATACCAATTATTAAACCGCGACGATTTATTGGCTATCACCGATCAAATCCACGGTCATAAATTGCCCGACGATATCGTGAATGGCGGCGGTGGAGGAGGTACTCCTGTTGAACAACATCCCAATGCCCGCAAGCAAGCAGGTGAAGGTGGTGCAACGGGCGGCCAGCCAACGCAACCCGGTTCCATGATTCTTCGTTCACATGCATACGAAGTAAACTTTATCAACGCCAACGATAACGCGCGTATTGTTCCTTCAAAACCCAATGAAGGGTACGCTAACTACTTCATTGGTAACGATAAAAGTAAATGGGCTACAAACGTAGTGAACTACCAGAACGTAACGTATCAACAACTATATCCTTTCATCGACATGCTCGTGTATTCTGAAGCGGGCCAGTTGAAGTACGATATGGTCGTTTATCCCGGTGGCGATGTAAATAGCATTCAATTCGAGTATAACGGCGCTACGAAAATTCAATTACAGAAAAACCAATTGTACGTAGAAACCTCTGTGGGGCATTCCTATGAATTGCAACCATACGCTTACCAATTTGTGAATAACGAACGCGTAGAAGTAAAGGTGAAATACCAATTGGATGGTAACAGGTTATCGTATAAAGTAACCGGTAAATACAACAAAGCATTCCCATTAATCATCGATCCAACGGTAGTATTCTCCACCTTAACCGGCTCAAAAGCCGATAACTGGGGGTATACAGCTACATACGATCCGCAAGGTAACTTTTATGCCGGCGGTATTGTGTTTGGTAACGGTGAATATCCTACTACATTAGGCGCTATCTCCCGTAATTACATGGGTGGCTTCTGCGATATCGCTATTACTAAGTTTACTTCCAATGGTAGAAATATCCATTACTCTACATATATCGGCGGTGCAGGCACTGAACAACCGCACAGCTTAATCGTAGATGCACAAAATAACTTGATCATTTCCGGGAGAACCGATTCGCCCGATTTCCCTGTTGATAGCGGCTCTATTGGTGGCGGACTTGATATGGTGGTGATGAAATTAAATGCAACCGGCACAGGAATTATTGGCGGTATTCGTTTAGGAGGTTCTGGAAATGATGGGGTGAATAGTGATCCGAACAAACAAGGCCTTACTGCCCTGAAGCGTAACTACGGCGATGATGCACGAAGTGAAGTTTTAGTAGATGCTGCAGGTTTTATTTACGCTGTAGGTTGTACCCAATCTTCGAACTTCCCACAAGTAGGCAATACTTTCCAAAGAAATAAAAATAGTGGTCAAGATGGAGTAGTGGTGAAGTTGAACCCCAATTGTAGTAGCATTGTATGGAGTTCGTTTTTAGGAGGAAGTGGTGATGATGCAGCCTTCGTAATTGCTTTAAACGGAACGAATAGCCTGTATGTGGCCGGTGTAACAACTTCTAACAACTTACCAATGGCCGGTACCCCGCTACAAGCAACACATGCGGGTGGTGGCGCCGACGGCTTTGTGTACCATATTAGTGCCGATGGCGGAACTATTTTACACGCAACGTATTTGGGTACCAACAGGGCAGATATGCTATATGGTGTTCAAATAGGTCGTGAAGGACATGTGTACGTAATGGGTACAACAGAGGGCACTTGGCCCATTGTTCGCATCCCCGGCAACGCTAGGTTTTACAACGACAACTCGAAACAATACATCTCTAAATTACAACCCGATCTCTCGGCTTTCGTGTATTCTACCACTTTCGGTAAAGAAGGGCCACAACCTACTTTATCGCCGGTAGCATTCCTCGTAGATCGTTGCGAGAACGTCTATATTTCTGGTTGGGGCGGTGGTTACAATGTGGGTAACTTCCGTACCCGTGAGCCCTCGGCCTATACATATGGCTTACCAATTACGGCAGATGCCAAGTACCGTACAACCGATGGGGCCGACTTCTATTTCTTCGTATTACAACGTGATGCTGTAGATAAATTATACGCTACTTTCTTCGGTGCACGTGAACACTACGAGCACGTAGATGGAGGTACAAGTCGTTTTGATTATAACGGGGTAATTTATCAATCAGTTTGTTCGAGTTGTTCACAAAGTCCTGTACGGTTCCCCACTACGGCCGGTGCATATGCTTCGGCAAACCCGCCATTCTGTAACTTGGCAGCGATTAAAATTGCGTTTAACCTCGACGGGGTGCGGGCACAGATTCGTACAAATGGACGGAAGCAAAACTATTGTTCCGGTGATGAAATCACCGCGCAAGATACTAGTAGTACAGTTGCGCAATCGTGGGAATGGTCCTGGGGCGATGGAACACCGTTGGTAACAACAACTACCAACATACCCGTTTCGCATATCTATGCAGCCAATGGCGATTATACCATTAGGCTGGTGAAATTCGATCCAGGTGCTTGTAATGTACGCGATACAGCGTATTACCCTGTGCGTATTCGTTCTAACCGTGCTCAACTGGGCTTCACTGTTGAGCGTAAACCGCCTTGTAACAGTTTAACATACGTTATTACCAACACATCTACAGCACCGCCAGGTATTCCGTTTACGAATGCTTCCTTTGTTTGGGATATGGGTGATGGAACAGCTCCATTTACACGCCCAGACTTAGCACCATTTGAATACCAATACCCTGAAGGCATATACAACATTAAATTGTCGCTCGTAGATGCGAACTATTGTAATGCGCCGGAAGATTCGATCCAGCAAATTCGTGTAGCCGGTAATGTGAAAGCACAGTTCGATCGCCCTGCCGATGGTTGTGCACCGTACTTCGTACAGTTTAATAATACTTCCTTGGCGGGCCAGACGTTCATTTGGAATTTTGGTGATGGTTCACCCACCACTAATACGCCCTATCCAGAACATACCTTCCAAAATCCAGGTGTGTACCAAGTGCATTTACAAGCCTTCGATCCTACCACTTGTAACCAAGTACACGACACAATTATTCCTGTAGTGGTAAATGGTAATCCAAGGGCAGATTTCATCTTCTCACCACAACAACCCATGCCTAATACGCCGGTTAGTTTTACTAACACGTCGATGGGCGCTCAAAAATATTACTGGACATTCGGCGACGGCGATACGTCGATCCTGGTTAACCCGGTGCATCAATACAACCGAACCAATTCCTACG
Source organism: Chitinophaga skermanii (assembly GCF_003259335.1). Taxonomy (GTDB): domain Bacteria; phylum Bacteroidota; class Bacteroidia; order Chitinophagales; family Chitinophagaceae; genus Chitinophaga; species Chitinophaga skermanii. The sequence continues at coordinate 262,063 of NZ_QLLL01000009.1, read as the reverse complement.
AAGCTTGCTTAGTAGCCATCAACCAGTTTGGTTGCGAGGATACTACTTGCCAGCCTGTTAGCGCAATCGTAATTCCGAAGTTTGATGTGCCTAGCGCTTTCTCGCCTAATAACGACAATATCAATGATGTATTCTTAGTGAAGAGTTTCGGCGCGGTACGCTTCAATTTAAAAGTATTCAACCGTTGGGGAGAATTGGTGTTTGAAAGTAATGATCCTAACATGGGCTGGGATGGCCGTTATAAAGGTGCTTTACAACCAATGGATGCCTACGGTTATGTTGTTTACATTGAGTTTACCGATGGAACCAAGGGGTCGCGAACAGGTAATGTTACACTATTAAGATGATTTGGAGATGAAAAAATTTATTACACCACTCACGATATGCATCTTATGCATGTTCACCGCTACGGTGCATGCGCAAGACCTGCATTTTTCGCAATATTTCAACTCCCCGCTAACCACCAATCCTGCTAATACAGGTTTCATTCCCGACGGCGATTACCGTTTGGGCGTGAACTACCGTAACCAATGGGCTAATATACCAGTGCCCTATAAAACCATGTCGGCCTTCGGCGATTTCCAATTAATGAAAGATAAATTGGAATATGGCTGGGTAGGTGTAGGTGGCGTTATATTACACGATGTAGCAGGTACGGGTAACCTTACTTCAACTAAAGTCTATGGCTCTGTGGCCTATCACCAATTAATGGGGCAAAGTAGCTTGTTGTCGGCAGGTTTTAACGTAGGTTGGGCAAATAAAAGAATTGATATGTCGAAGCTCACATTCTTCGACCAATGGAATGGACAGTTCTTCGATGCGCAATTGCCCACAGCAGAACCCATTTCGCAGAATAACGTCAATTACCTCGATTTGCAAGTAGGACTGAATTACGCGTATTTCCCAACGGATGATATTTATATCAACGCGGGGCTTTCTGTACAACACGTGAATAAACCGAAAGAAACATTTTACAACTATAATAATCAAATAGATCGTCGCTTTATTGGGTTCTTAAACGCCAGTTTAAAACTCTCCGATAAAGTAATCATCAACCCAAGCGCCTACTTTGCTCAACAAGCTAAAGCACGCGAAATTGTAGCAGGTGGTAATGCTGCTTACAACCTTTCTGGTGATGGCGAGCAACAGGTGTTCGGAGGTATCTATTACCGATTAGATGATGCGGCTATATTCTTGGTGGGGTACCAAATTAAGAATGTGAAAATTATGTTCAACTACGACGTAACAACCTCCGCATTCTCAGCCGCCAATCGCCGTCAAGGCGCCTACGAGATAGGCATAGTTTATACGGGGTTATATCCCAACTTGCAGTTTAGAAATGCTGCTCGTAAAACATTATGTCCTTCTTTCTAACCAAACAACCTATTACCCAATAACGTTTATAAAAGAAGGTGTACGCCTTCTTTTTTCTTTTCTATTTTTGTTATATGACAACCTTTAACACCGTAAATGAGCAACACGTAAAACGCTTCATCGATATCCTCGGCGAAGCCAACGTGTATGTCGATGACGAGAACCGTGCCCGTTATGCACACGACGAAACGGAAGACTTACATTTCCTGCCTGAAGTAGTATTGAAACCATCTACTACAGCCGACTTAAGCGTTATTATGCAATATTGTAACGAACAAGTATTACCTGTTACACCACGAGGTGGCGGTACAGGCTTAAGTGGTGGAGCATTGGCGCAATTCGGTGGGGTGTTAATATCGATGGAAAGGTTTAAAAACATTATACACATCGACGAGCGCAATTTACAAGTAACGGTAGAGCCGGGTGTTATTACGGAAGAATTACAAAACGCTGTAAAAGAAAAAGGACTGTTTTACCCACCAGATCCAAGTAGCCGGGGCTCCTGCTTTATTGGTGGTAATATTGCCGAAAATTCGGGCGGCCCAAAAGCTGTGAAATACGGTGTAGTAAAGGATTATGTGCTGAATTTGGAGGTGGTATTGCCGAATGGGAATGTTATTTGGACAGGGGCGAATGTATTGAAAAATGCATCGGGATATAACCTTACGCAACTTATTGTTGGTAGTGAAGGAACCTTGGGTATTGTAACGAAAATAGTGTTGAAGTTGTTACCATTACCGAAGCACGATTTGTTGATGCTGGTTCCCTTCAATTCCGCGGAAAAAGCCTGCGAAGCAGTTAGCGCTATCTTCCGTGCAGGGTATACACCTTCCGCTATGGAGTTCATGGAGCGTGATGCTTTAGAATGGGTATTGCGATTTGTGGATAGCAGCTTGGTGAAAGTAGAAGACGGGGTACAAGCCCACCTGTTAATCGAAGTAGATGGCAACCACGTAGATGTACTTATGCAAGAAATGGAGGCAATTGCCGAAGTGGTATTGCAATACGAAGCGGGTGAAATTCTTTTTGCTGATAGTTATCAACAAAAAGAAGAACTCTGGAAATTACGTCGCCGTGTAGCAGAAGCAGTGAAATCGAATTCTGTATATAAAGAAGAAGACACCGTTGTGCCGCGTGCCGAATTACCAGCCTTATTGAAAGGGGTAAAGGAAATTGGGAAGAAATACGGTTTTCATTCAGTTTGTTACGGTCATGCCGGTGATGGAAATTTACATGTAAACATTATCAAAGGCGATTTAAGCGACGAGCTATGGAATGGTACTTTGAAAGATGGTATCCGTGAAATTTTCACTCTCGTAAAAAAACTGGGAGGCACCATTAGTGGCGAGCATGGCATTGGCTTAGTGCAGAAAGAATTTATGTCCATCGTGTTTGATGCGCAGCAAATGGAATTGATGAAACTAATCAAGCAGGCCTTCGATCCGAATAACATATTAAACCGCGGGAAGATTTTCGATTGTTAAACATTCGATAAATTGAACTGCTGCATCATAAAAAACCAATAAATTCGTAACATATTACCCAAATCGTCCTCTATGAAACGAATATTGACGTTATTATTCATTGTGCTAGCCGCAACAGAAGTCTCAAATGCGCAATTTTATAAAACCGATACGGTAAAACAACGTAAAAGGTATTACGCAGATGAGCCCAAGCAGCAAACTACTAAAGGCTTTGATCGTTCTAAGCTAATGGTGGGTGGTATCTTTGGGATGGCATTCGGTGATTATACGAACATTAACATATCGCCTATGGCGGGTTACCGTTTCAATGAATACATTGCTGCGGGTGTGAATGTGAATTTCCAATTTGCTCAAACGAAATACTATTACGCGTACTCGAATGATGTAAGCGACCGTTACAAGTACACCATCTTTGGTGGCGGTTTGTGGGGTAGGGTGTACCCGGTGCCGTTTTTATTTTTACACGCGCAACCCGAGTATAACTCCATCGCAGAGAAGCATACACAATACAACGATCCTAACCCATCACGCAAGTTTACCTCTAATTATGGGGCACCTAGCTTGTTGTTAGGTGGAGGTTATGCACAACCTATTGGTGGCAACTCGGCCTTTACTATTTCCTTGTTGTATGATGTAATTCAAGATAAAAACTCGCCGTACAATAACCAGCCACTTTTCCAAGCTGGGTTTAACATCGGTTTGTAATCATATTCGCATATAGCAAAGCCCATCTCTACTTTGTGGAGATGGGCTTTGTGTTTTATTGAATTGTTATGTGTTTATAATTACTAAACTATAATTTACAAACATTTCTATTTTTACAGCTTAATTGTACACGGTTTATGCAACAACAACAACATGCAGATTTTGCCGTAGTAGGAGCGGGTATCGTGGGCTTGGCCATGACATATCACCTAGCAAAGAAAGGTAAGAAGGTCGTCGTATTTGAACGTAACAGTAAAGCGATCGGTGCATCGATTCGGAATTTTGGTTTGGTATGGCCCATTGGGCAAATGGAAGGTGTTGCCTATAACCGTGCCATGAAAAGCCGTGAAGTGTGGTTGGAACTAGGGGCGGCTACGGGTTTACAATGCCAACCTACAGGCTCGCTACACCTCGCTTATGCCCATGATGAATTAGCCGTGTTGGAAGAGTTTTTAGCTGGGGGAAGAGAAGGGTGTAAACTTCTATCTGCCGCCGAAGTTCAACAATACTCCCAAGCTGTAAAATCTCATCATTTAAAAGGCGCCATGTACAGTGCCTCGGAAATAACGGTCAATCCCCGCCTAGCGAGTGCCACCATAGCCGCGTACTTGCAAGAGCAATGGGGAGTTACCTTCCGGTTCAATACAGCTATCAATACCATCAACAAGAATACTATAGAAACCCCCAACGAAACATGGACATTCGAGCATGCCTATATATGTAGCGGTGCCGATTTTGAAACGCTATACCCATCGTTGTATGCAGCTGCGCCACTTACTAAGTGCAAGCTACAAATGATGCGTACAGTTCCTCAGCCGGGTAATTGGCAGTTGGGGCCTGCGTTATGTGCAGGACTAACCTTGCTGCATTATGCTGCTTTTACTACCTGTAAAAGTTTAGATACATTGAAGACTCGTATTGCTGCAGAAATGCCTGCGTATATGGAATGGGGGGTACATTTATTGGTATCACAAAATGGAGCAGGTGAATTAACTATCGGCGATTCACATGAATACGGCCGCGATTTTGAACCGTTTGATAAAGAATTCATCAACGAGCTGATCCTTCAATATTTACACACATTCATGCAAGCGCCTTCGTTCAACATACAAGAACGTTGGCATGGCATTTACCCAAAACTCACCAACGGCCAAACCGAGCTAATTCTCCCGGCTGCCGAAAACGTAACAATTGTGAATGGCTTGGGTGGTGCAGGTATGACACTCAGTTTCGGGCTTGCGCACGAACTCACGCAAAGTATTTAAAGCCTTTAATGTTTCACGAAAAAGGCGATTGTTTAATCGCCTTTTTCGTGTTCATTTACAGCTAAGCCATTTTCAATAATAGTTCTTCCGCCGTAGGGGCCATATGCAAGTTCTCTATTTGTAACTTCGGTGCAAAGCCCTCGTTGCCTACATGCAAAATATGTTGGTATAAATGATCGTAAAAACCATCTACATTCAACAATCCCACTGTTTTCGTATGCAAGGTCAATTGGTTCCAAGTAATAATCTCGAATAGCTCGTCGAGCGTACCAAACCCGCCTGGTAATGCAATAGCCATGGTCGACAATTCATAAAGAATCGTTTTCCTTTGGTGCATGGTTTGCACTTCAATTTGCTGGGTGAGGTTGTTGTGCTTCCTTTCTTTCGTATTCAGGAATTCGGGTATCACGCCAATTACTTTCCCGCCTTTTTCCAATACCGCGTCGGCAGCTATACCCATTAAGCCGGCTTGTCCACCACCGTAAACCATGGTCATACCTTTATCGGCCATTAAATGACCGAGTGCTTTTGTTTCCTTTGCGTAATGGGGGTTATTTCCTACACTCGACCCGCAAAAAACGCCAATACTAGTACTCATATATCGTAATTTTCACATTAAAGCTTCCTTAAAGAAAGGTTGTAGGACTGCAAAATCCAACTATTTCCCTATTTTTAAACATTATTTTATATAAAATCCTCTTGACAAAGGAACGAGTATCACCGGAACCATATGCCATCTGAACAAACTTTCTAAGCATATATTTACGAAGACAAAAGGTGAATGGTGAACCTGGCAACAACATGAATTCTCAACGCAAAATCAATTTATTGTAGATTATGGCACCGGCCGTTTTTATTTTATTTATAGCAATCTATTTCTGCATTTTACTGTCTGTTTCCTACTTCACGGCACGTAAAGCAGATGCACAAGCCTACTTCACCGGCGATAAAAATTCCGTTTGGTATTTGGTAGCCATTGGTATGATCAGTGATTCTTTGAGCGGGGTTACCTTTATTTCGGTACCTGGTAAGGTGAGCGTAGCGCAATTTTCTTACTTGCAAACGATTTTGGGGTATGTACTCGGTTACGTGGTAATTGCCACCGTGCTATTGCCGTTGTACTATAACAGGAATTTAACCTCTATTTATACCTATTTACAGGAAAGGTTCGGCCCGGTAACACAGAAAACGGGGGCTGTATTCTTCATTATTTCCCGTTTAGTAGGTGCCGCCGCCCGCTTGTTCTTAGTGGCAGGTGTATTGCAAATTTTTGTATTCCAACACTACGGTGTACCGTTCGAATTATCGGTATCGGTGATGATTGCCTTAATGTTGGTGTATACTTACCGTGGAGGTATTAAAACCTTAGTGTGGACAGACGCTTTGCAATCTATGTTCTTATTGTTGGCCGTGATTTTAACCATCGTTATTATTACCCGCGACTTGGGATGGAACGTAGGTGATTTAGTAAGCAACATTACACATAGTCAATACTCGAAAACCTTCTTTTGGGACTGGAAACAATCCAACTTCTTCCCGAAAGAGTTTTTCGGTGGTATGTTTATCGCTGTTACCATGACGGGTTTGGATCAGAACATGATGCAGAAGAACTTGTCGTGCCGCAGCTTATACGAAGCGAAGAAGAACATTTATTCATTCAGCATCATGCAAATGGTGGTGAACGTGTTCTTCCTCAGCCTGGGTATTTTATTGTATGAATACGTAATTGCGAAAGGGATTACAATTCCAACCGACCCGGTTACGGGCCGTGTATTAACCGATAATTTATTCCCGATGTTGGCCTTGAATAGTTTAGGTGGATTTGCTGCCATCGTATTCATAGTAGGCTTAACAGCGGCTACCTTCAGTAGTGCTGATAGTGTATTAACAACATTGACGACCTCTTTCTACATCGATATTTTGGGATTAGATGTGGAGAAGATGGATAGTAAAGGCAAACGTACAAAAAACATTATCCACGTATCGTTCGCGGTATTGCTATTGTTGACCATTTTATTGTTCAAAGCATATAACAATAGTGCCATTATCGATTCGGTTTTATTCTTGGCCACGATTACGTATGGCCCTATGCTGGGGTTATTTGCCTTTGGTATTCTCAGTAAGCGCAGAACTTGGGATGGCGGGTCGATCTTGGTATGTTTAGCAGCGCCGTTGATATGTTTTATACTGAGTAAAAACTCGATGGAATGGTTCAACAACTATAAATTTGGTAACGAGTTATTGATTGTGAATGGATTGATTACGTATATTGGGTTATACATCTTTTCGAAGAAAGCTAAACCGGCATTATTACAGTAGTTGATGGCTGAAGGCTTGCCGGGATTGTAGAAGAAGCATCAACATTGATAAAATTGTTTGTAGATGAATGAAAGCTTAAAAAATTTAAAAGAGAGAGATTGGACGGAAACGAAAGCGCATTCCAGTTGGCAAATATTTAAAATCATGGCCGAATTCGTGGAAGGCTTCGAAGCCATGGCGAAAATTGGTCCTTGCATTTCCATCTTCGGTTCCGCACGTACAAAACCTGGGCATAAGTATTACGACCTTGCCATGGAAATTGCCCGCAGACTTTCAGAAGAAGGCTTTGGTATTATTTCCGGCGGTGGCCCGGGTATTATGGAAGCCGCGAACCGTGGTGCCCAACAAGCAAAAGGTAAATCCGTAGGTTTAAATATCGTGTTACCACACGAACAAAACCCGAACCAGTATATCGATAACGACAAGTCAGTCAATTTCGATTACTTCTTCGTGCGCAAAGTAATGTTTGCAAAGTATGCCCAAGGCTTCGTGATGATGCCAGGTGGCTTTGGTACAATGGACGAGTTTTTCGAAGTATTAACCTTGATCCAAACGAAGAAAATGACGGAAACCCCCATGCTGCTAGTAGGTAAAGCGTACTGGACAGGCCTGTTCGATTGGATTACTAAAACGATGTTAGAGCAAGAGCATAACATCAACCCAGACGACTTAAAGCTTGTTCAGATTTTCGATACAGCCGATGAGGTAGTGGAGTACTTCCGTGTTTTTTACACAACGAACAAGTTACGACCTAACTTCTAAGAATATACGCAGCTATAGTATTAGTGATAATACATATACATATACGAAATATTCTTTTAGTATCTGATTAATTCATATATTTATATAGACAATTGTATTGTTTTTTACAACAAGAACAACGTGTCTATTAATGGTTAACATGGGAGAATGGGCCTCGATATATATCGGGGCCTTTTATAATTTGTTGACTTGTAAGTAAGCGCAATTGCGCATTTTGAAGTAGGTTTGCATAAATTAATTAAGCAACATGATGGAATTGATACCCAGTAGTGTACAGGAATTTGCAGAAAAATATACCACGCCCGAAAGCGCGGAATTGTATCGTTTACATCGTGAAACTTATTTAAAAGTGGAGCAACCGCACATGTTAAGCGGGCATTTGCAAGGGACATATTTGACCATGTTGAGCCAGATCATTGCTCCTAAACGTATCCTTGAAATTGGTACCTACACCGGTTATTCCGCTATTTGTTTAGCGAAAGGTTTAACTGAAGATGGTCATTTACATACGATCGATATTAACGAGGAATTGGAAATGCTTTGCTCGAAATACTTTACTGAAGCGGGTTTGAGCGATAAAATTACCATGCACATCGGTAAAGCGATGGATATTATACCTACGCTGGAAGAAGAGTTCGACCTTGTATTTATTGATGCAGATAAGGCTGGGTACGAGGCATATTACGACCTTATATGGAATAAATTACGTGTTGGTGGCGTTATATTGGCAGACAACGTGTTATTCCATGGCGACGTGTTGAAAGATCCCGCCGCGCAAGGAAGCCAAGCAAAGGCGATGATTCGCTTTTGTGAGAAAGTATTGGCCGATAAACGCGCCACGCAAGTATTGCTCACTTTACGAGATGGGTTGTTGATGATTAGGAAGAACGAGCAATAATACAAGCAGCGCACACAACAAAAACTTACTAACGAACCGTTATATTTACTAACCCATTAATATCACCAACATGCGTAAGTGTTGCTGGATGCTCATTTTATTGGTAGTACTGGGAACTACAGCGCGTGCGCAAAACATAACGCCCACGCAATACATTAATGCCTACAGGGCCATCGCTATCCAAGAAATGCAGCGTAGCGGGGTACCGGCTGCTATTAAGTTAGCACAAGGTATCGTAGAAACGCAAGCAGGCAATAGCGTACTCGTATTGAAATCGAATAACCACTTCGGGATTAAATGTAAAAACAACTGGACAGGCCCCTCTGTATCATACGACGATGATGAGAAAGGTGAATGTTTCCGTGTGTATGAAAGCGCCTCGGAATCGTATAAAGATCACTCCGATTTTTTACGCAAAAATCCCCGGTACGCCTTCTTATTCAATTACGATCCCAAAGACTATAAATCTTGGGCATACGGGCTGAAACAAGCCGGTTATGCTACCAGTAATACATACACGCAACAATTGCTGAACACCATCGAGAAATACCAGTTACAACTGATTACCCTCGAAGGTTTAGGGGAAGGCGATACTTGGTCGGATTGGGCTGCGAACTCGGGTTCGAACGTCAACCCTATTTCAACGGCTAAAAACAATACACCTGCAATACCTAATAATAACAATAATTCATCCGCTTCCAACCCTACCAAAAAACCCAATTACCCTACATCGGGTACGTTTTCTATTAATGGGAGGAAAGCAGTGTATGTTGCAAAAGGAACTTCACTTATTCAAGTGGCGAACGATCAAGATATTCGTTTGAGTCACCTCGTGAAATACAACGATTTAAAGGGCGATTTACCGGTGGAGAAAGACATGGTGCTTTTCTTACAACGAAAGAACAAAACCGGTAAAAGCGATACCCACGTAGTAAAACCAGGCGAAACCATGCACGACATTGCCCAAGCAGAAGGCATTCAATTGCGGTGGTTATTGAAGAGAAATAAGATGCGTGGTGAAGAAGAAGCAGCAGCAGGTGAAAAGTTAGTATTAACAGGGTATGCCCGCAATATGCCGAAGTTAGTAGCCAAGAACACAAAGTATACAGAAGATAAAGACGACGATGGGTTTATAGATGATATCAGTACAGCGAATGTAATCAACAACAGTAAGGACAAAGAAGTAGCGAAGAACACAGGCGGCACAAAATCGATTCCTAAGCCTAGCACCCCGCCAAGCGAACCCGCACAAGAGGAGAAAGAAAGTACTACCCCTGCCAATCCTACACCAAGGAACCCGCAGCCGGCAGAACCAAGAAATCCTAATCCACCATCAAACCCAACATCACCCGCGCCAACCCCGGTTAGCAACGGTAATGTGAAGTGGCACTTAGTGGTAGAAAAAGATACATTGTACAACATTTCTAAACGATACAATTGCACCGTTGCACAATTGCAAGCATGGAACAATTTATCCGACTTGGGTATCCAAATCGGGCAACAATTAATCGTGGCCAAATAAACCACTTGTTCCTGCTAGGTGTTGATTTACAACAAACATTCTAAAATTAGAGAAAGTCATGTCGGTGATTCAAGTACACGATAAGCAATTCGAGCCTTATATTGATGAGGCCACTTTACAACAGAGAATCAAGGAGATGGGTGAGGCTATTAGTGCCGACCTCAAAGGAGAGAAACCATTGTTCATCGCTATTTTGAACGGCTCGTTTATGTTCGCAGCCGATATCTTCAAACATATCAACATCGAAGCAGAAATCTCGTTTATTAAACTCGTTTCGTATAAAGGGACTAAGTCGACCGGTAACGTGTTGACAAGCATTGGTTTAGATGAGGATTTATTCGGTAGAACCGTGGTAATTTTGGAAGACATAGTAGATACTGGTAAAACACTCAGCATGTTCTTACCACAGTTGATACACCAAAACCCCAAGAAGCTATTAATCGCTTCTTTGCTTCACAAACCCGAAGCACAAACGCACCCCTTAAACATCGATTATTTAGGCTTTTCCGTACCGAATAAGTTCTTGCTAGGTTACGGGTTAGATTACGATGGATTAGGCCGCAATTTGCCGTTTATTTACACCTTGGTGGGCGACGACGAATAGTTGCCTACACCTTACATACGTGCGCCGCGGGATTTTGAAACCTGCGGCGTTTTTTTTATCTTCAATCATCGTTTTTTCACGATGTATTCGATTAATTGATGCAAAGACTCCTTTTATGGCTTAGTCTTATTTGCAGTAGTTTATTTGTAAAAGCACAGCAAAACTGGATTTCCGGGGCAATTCAAGATGCCATTACGCATCAACCAATTGCAGATGTGCGTATCAGTAGCGTAGGCGATTCCACCAAAACGACCACCAATCAGTATGGACTTTTTCGTTTAGCAGTTTCCACTAGCACCCGTCAATTGAAGATAGAGCACCCCGGATATCATTCAACAGTAGTGAACTTAGGAACATACAACCGTTTGTCGATTGCCTTAGAACCCCTTCCCCAAACTGCCGCCAGTAACGACGACGCCATTTCCAAAGCAAAAGCCAAAGCCCGCCTAGCGCGTGGAATCAATCCCAACTATGGTAATGTAGGGATGGGAACGCCCGTGTTTTTTAATGAAACATATGGTAAGATATTCGAGAACAAGTTCATTCAAACCAATACGGTGCCTACTTCTAGCTTTTCGGTAGATGTTGATCGTGCAGCCTATAGCAATGTAAGAAGATTCATCAAACTAAAAGAAAACGTTCCTCCAGATGCTGTACGGATCGAGGAAATGGTGAACTATTTCAGCTACAACTTCATTCCACCCCGAAACGACGCAATTTTCGCCGTATATGGCAACTATACCACCTGCCCATGGCGCCCAGAAAACAAGCTTTTCCAAATTGCCATCCGGGGCAAACAAATTCCGACCGATAGTTTACCTGCCAGCAACTTGGTTTTACTCATAGATGTAAGCGGTTCGATGGGCTCGCCCAATAAATTGCCTTTACTACAAGCTGCTGCCAGGGTGTTAATCAATAACCTTCGCCCGAAAGATAAGCTTGCTATTGTAACCTATGCAGGCACGCCTACTATTGTACTAAAAAGCACTACAGGCGACCAAAAAGAGAAGTTATTTAATGCCGTGGACTATCTCAGTGCAAGAGGTGCTACAGCGGGAGAATCGGCCATTAATTGTGCTTACCAAGTAGCGGAAGATAATTACATCCCAGGCGGCAATAACCGCGTAATATTGGCTACCGATGGCGATTTTAATGTAGGACAAACGAGCGACCGCGATATGGAAGACTTGATACATTGGAAGAAAGAAACAGGCGTATATCTAACATGCTTGGGATTCGGTATGCACGACTACAAAGATTCTAAACTAGAAGGCCTTGCCAGTAAAGGAAATGGCAATTTTGCTTATATCGATAATTTGGAAGAAGCCAACAAAGTGTTTGCCCGCGAGTTTGGGTCTACCTTATTCACCGTCGCAAAGGATGTAAGGGCGGAAGTACGCTTCAACCCCCAATACATTAAATCGTACAGGCTAATTGGTTACGAGAATAAAGTGGTAAAAGAAGATTTGCGGGAAGGTGAAAAACAATCCGGTGGCATTGTTGGAGCGGGGCATAGTGTAGTAGCCATGTACGAGATAGAACCCCAACCCGGCACACCACCTGGTTTACTTAACAATATAGCAGCCATTGATATGCAATACCGCACCCCGGAAAGCAATGTTTTACAGCAAATGCACCACGATTTCAACCTCCCACTTATTTCGTTCGATGAAAGCCCGGATGATTTTCAATTCGCTGCAGGTGTGGCTTTATGGGGTATGTTACTACGCAATTCTTCACACCGTGGTACCGGGAATTATGATATGGTAGTGGAAATCGCAAAAAAAGCCCTCGGTAAGGATACCGAAGGCTATAGAAATGAATTTATAAAGTTGGTGAAGGTATGCAAGAAGCAAATCCCCATCACGCAGAAGTAACACTGGAATCGATTTGTACCAATTTCAAGTCTACAGGTTTATCTTGCAACCAACGCGGAAGCATTATCACGTTTTCGATCAACGTTCCCAACAACATCCCCAGTATGCTGGCGCCCAAACCAATCATCAACGACGGCACCGCTGTTTCCATCCACTCACTTACACCATACCCAATTGTTCCCAAAATTATCGATAGTAAAGCTCCTAGCGAAGTAGCGCGTTTCCAGTATAAACCTGCTGTAAGTGGAACGAATAACGATACCAAGCTAAGGATAGAGCTGCTGGCCACTAGCTCGTAAATGTTCTGGCTACTTAAGGCCATTACCAAGGATATAACTGATACAATTACCACCGATAAACGAATAATCCAAAGCAGTTTTTTATCGCTGATTTCTTTATAAAAAGGACGAATGATGTTCTCGCCAAGTACAGTAGCAGGGGCCAAGATAGCGCCGCTGGTTGTACTCATAATGGCCGACAATAAAGCGCCGAAGAAGAGGATTTGAATGAATAAGGAGCTGTGTTGCAGCACCATGTTAGGCAATATCTTTTCGGCTTCACCTGCAAATAAAGAAGGGTATAGCACGCGGGCACACATAATAATAAGGATAGGCATTAAGCCGAATACCAAGTACATGGCCGATGCGAGGTACGAAGATCGTACTGCCACGTTTTCACTTTTCGACGACATGAGGCGCTGGAAAACGTCTTGCTGTGGAATAGAACCCAAGCCGATGGTCATCCAAGCGGCGATGTATTTCATCCAGCTTAGCCAGTCGTTGTTGTGAGGAATGAACCGGAAGTGCATTTCCGGTGTATGTTGCAGCACATTGCTGAGGCCGCCTGCTTTGTAAACCAAGCTGCCTGTGATAATTAACAATCCTGCTATGATCATTACTGTTTGCACGAAATCGGTGACGGATACCGACCACATACCACCCATATAGGTGTATCCCATTACAATCAAACCACTTGCAATCATGGAAATTTCTAGTGGAAATCCCATCACGGTATTAATCACAATACCCATCGCCACAATTTGCGCGGCAATCCATCCGAAATAGGAGGGAATCATGAGCAAGGCCGAGATAAGTTCCGCCTTGCGGCCGAACCGGATTTTGAAGAAATCGCAAAACGTAAGAATGTTAAATCGGTAGAGTTTCCGGGCAAAGAATAATCCTACTAAAACCAAGCAAAGCGAAGCCCCGAAAGGGTCTTCCATAATCCCCAAGAAGCCGTGTTGTGCGAATTCGCTACTGGCACCCAGCATAGTTTCTGAACCAAACCAAGTAGCAAAAATCACGCAGGTGCTAATCCCGATGGGCAAGTTTTTACCCGCCACCACGAAATCTTTAGCACTGTGGACTTTCTTCGCGGCCCAGCGACCCAATAAAATGGTACCCAGTAAATAAAGGAGAATAAATGCCGTTAACATGCGGGCGAAAATAATAAAATTTCCAACGGCTTGGTATCACATGAAAATGCCCGCCATAACAGCGGGCATGTAATCATTTTTCGATACGGAAACAATGTCGAATCAACTTCCCGTTGAAATCGAACGGCATGGTTTGCGCGGTAATATTCTTAATGGTCTTAGCATTGATCGCCGCTTCATCGATTTTGAATTTGCGGTAGTTGTTGCTGAAGATGATAACACCCCCTGGGCGGAGGGCTAATAATATATTGTTAAGCATGCTCACGTGATCGCGTTGTACGTCCATAAAATCCTTCATACGCTTACTATTACTGAACGTTGGTGGATCAATAACTACAAGGTCGAAGCTGTTTAGCTTCAAATCTTCGAGGTATTGGAGCACATCGGCGTGTACATATTTATGCTTCGCAGGGTCGTAAATATCGTTGAGTTGCATGTTTTCTTCTGCCCAACTTAAATACGTTTTCGAAAGATCTACAGAGGTTACACTTTTGGCGCCACCGGCTGCTGCGTAAACGGAGAAAGAGCCTGTATAGCAGAAAAGGTTGAGTACATCTTTGTCTTGCGACATTTCACGTACCATGTGGCGGGTAATTCTATGATCTAGGAAAAGGCCCGAGTCGAGGTAGTCGGTAAGGTTTACTTTGAACTTCAATCCATCTTCCTGCACGATGCGTTCGTGGCTTTCGAAAGATAATTTCTCGTATTGATCGTTCCTGTTTTCTTTACGTTTACGTTCGCGGAGGTAGATGTTATCGATAGGGATGTCGAGCACTTTCGACATGATTTCCATGCCGCGTTGTTGCCATTCTTCGTATTGTTCTTCGCTGAGGTTATGTTCGCGTTTGAATTCCGCTACGTAGAGTTCGTCTTCATAGATTTCTATGCTGAGCGGGAATTCCGTGAGATCGTTATCGTACACGCGGTAGCAAGTAACGCCTTGTCGTTTAGCGGTTTTGCGTAGGTGTTTGAAAACTTTCGTGAGGCGGTTTTCGAACATTTCAAATTTATCCATAGCGTAAAAATTAAAAGGCGAAAGCAGTGAAGTAACCACTTTCGCCTTTTGTGAAGCGTAAAATTATATTAAAAAAATCAACTAAAAATGTCTCTCACCTTTTCGAAGAATCCTTTGCTGGATTTTTCTGGGTTCGGTTTGAAGTTTGCTGATTCTTGTAGTTTTTCGATCATTTGTTTCTCCTCGTTGCTTACGTTTTGTGGTGTCCATACGTTTACATGGATTAATTGATCACCTTTTTCGTAGCTGTTTACGGAAGGGAAACCTTTGCCTTTCAGGCGGAAGATTTTGCCTGATTGGGTACCTGCCGGGATCTTGATTTTTGCTTTACCATCGATGGTAGGCACCTCCACTTGGATACCGAATACGGCGTCGGGGAAGGAGATGTGCAAATCGTATGCAACATTCAACCCATCGCGCTGTAATTCCGGATGTGGTTCTTCTTCTATCAATATCAATAAATCGCCTGGTGCTCCACCTCTTTCGCCGGCATTACCTTTACCGGTCATGCTAAGCTGCATCCCTTCTTGTACACCAGCTGGAATGTCGATCGATACCATTTCTTCTCCATACACGCGGCCTTCGCCTTTACATGTAGTACATTTATTGGTAATCGTTTGACCCTCGCCGTTACAGTTTGGACAGGTAGTAACTGTTTGCATTTGCCCCAAGAATGTTTGGGTTACTTTGCGCACTTGCCCGCTACCATGACAGGTTCCACATGTTTGGAAAGCGTTTTTATCTTTTGCCCCTAAACCATTACAGGTTTGGCAGCCTACATATTTCTTTACTTTGATTTTCTTGTTGGCACCTTTCGCGATTTCTTCATAGGTTAACTTGATTTTGATACGCAAGTTAGAACCTCTTGTTCCGCGGGCACGGCTACCACCACGGCCACCGCCGCGTTGTCCGCCACCGCCACCGAAGAAGCTGCCGAAAATATCATCACCAAAAATATCCCCGAAGTTAGAGAAGATGTCATCCATGTTCATATGACCGCTACCGCCGCCATATCCACCACGACCGCCCACACCGGCATGGCCAAAACGATCGTACTGCGCGCGTTTATCTGCGTCGCTTAATACTTCGTAGGCTTCAGCGGCTTCTTTAAATTTCTCTTCCGCTTCCTTGTTATCGGGATTTCTGTCAGGATGGTATTGCATAGCCACTTTACGGTATGCTTTTTTGATCTCATCCTGTGAGGCTGTTTTTGCAACGCCTAATATTTCGTAATAATCTCTTTTGGCAGACATTAGAATACGCTTGAAAAGCCAGGGTTTCACAACGCTGGCTTTGTATTTTAATTATATAGTAATAATGTTTATGCAAATAAGCACCTGCCAAACTAGCTTGGCAGGAAATAATCGACTGTCAGCACGACAGCTGATTATTTACCTACCACCACTTTCGGGTGACGGATAATCTTATCGTTTATCATGTAACCTTTCTGCAATTCGTCAATTACTTTACCTGCCATATCCGGTGTAGGAGCTGGAATTTCGGTAATTGCTTCGTGCAAGTCGGCATCAAATTCTTGGTTAATACTTTCCATTGCTTTCAAGCCTTTGGATTGCAAGGTTGTTTTCAACTTATTGAAAACCAATACAACGCCATCTTTAATTGCTTGAATATCAGTAGAAGTTTCGAGCTGTTTGGAAGCGCGTTCGCTGTCGTCCAATACATCAAGAAGAGCGGTGATTACCTCTTTATTGGCAGTTTGAATAAGTTCTAACTTTTCTTTAGCAGTACGCTTTCTAAAGTTATCGAATTCTGCTACAGAACGCAAGTACTTATCACGCATTTCAGCCAATTCACTTTTCAGCTTTTCTACTTCACCTTCCTCAGCAACTGGCTCATTCAAATGTGTAGAACCGCCTTGGTTCTCGTCTGCATTAATACCATTGTTAACTGGTATGTTCTCTTGCTCGTGTGCTTGCATATCTTTTTCTGTCATAATGGTAAAATTTCTCCTGTGGATGAACTAGTCAAGAACTTTGCCAATGCATTTTTGCCCGTCAAATTGACATTAGTCCTTGTTTTTACCCTGCGAAGGTAGAATTTTAATAAGCGGGTGCAAAATTAGCGCTTCAACCTGTTGCTTTTCTTACCTTTGCACACCATGACAAAAGTTTTTTTAAAGAAGAAGATTCAAAACAGGGTGTTAAACGGCCACCCTTGGGTATTCGGCAACGAGGTTGGCGATATCCAGGGCGATGTTACGCCTGGTGATATAGTGGAAGTATTCACGCACAATGGTTTTTTTGTAGGTAGAGGTTATATCAACCCGCAATCGCAGATCATCGTTCGTATTCTTTCTCGGGATAAAAATGAAGTCATTAACGACGAATTTTTCTACAACCGCCTTATGAAAGCGTGGATTTACCGCCAGAAGCTAGGTTATGTGGAAAACTGTCGCCTTGTATTTGGTGAGGCAGACGATTTACCGGCGTTGGTGATTGATAAATTCAATGATTATTTCGTTATTCAAACCTTAGCATTAGGTATCGATCGTTGGAAAGGTGCGATTGTGAATGCTTTGAATAGAATATTTAAACCCAAAGGCATCTACGAACGCAACGACGTTCCTGTACGTGAATTAGAGGGTTTAGAACAAATTAAAGGCTTCCTTTCCGAGCCATTCGACACCAACATCATTATCAACGAGAACGGTTTACAGTTCCATGTTGATATCGTAAATGGTCAGAAAACTGGTTATTTTTTGGATCAACAAGATAACCGCCGCGAGATTGAGCATATTGTGAAGGGCGCCGACGTACTGGAAGCATTCAGCTACACGGGTACTTTCTCTTGTCATGCCGGCTATTACGGTGCGAAAAGTGTATTGGGCTTAGATATTTCTGAAACAGCCATCAATACAGCACGTAAAAACGCTGAATTGAATGGTTTAAGCGATATCTGTAAGTTCCAAGCGGTAAATGCTTTCGACGTGTTAAAAGCATGGACCAAAGAGGAGAAGAAGTTTGACGTGGTGATCCTAGATCCGCCGGCTTTCACTAAAAGCCGCGAAAACATTCAAAAAGCGATCACGGGTTACAAGGAAATCAACCTCCGTGGCATGAAATTGCTGAAACCAGGTGGCTTCTTAGTAACAGCTTCTTGTACAAACTTGGTTCCGCCATCGTTGTTCCTCGAAATCATCGATATGGCTGCTAAGGATGCAAAAAAGAAGATTCGCCAAGTAACCTTCCAAACACAAGCACAAGACCACCCGATCCAATGGAACATCGATAATACAACGTATTTGAAGTTCTTGATCGTAGAAGTATCTTAATAGCCGCGAGGCCAATAAATAGTTGAAAAAGCCTTTTCCTTCCGGGAAAGGCTTTTTTTGTTGGTGTATATCCCGGGGGAGTTGTTGAAAGGAAATTTTCCTGGTGGGGCATCGGTTAGGTTGCTATAGCTATTATCCTATTTGTTACTTTCTTTGCTTCTCCAAAGAAAGTAACCAAAGAAAGGAGGAAAAACGGCGAAAGACTGCGTCGCCGTTTTATCGGGATGTCGATGGAGCTTTGGTGCTACTGTGGTGAAGGGCGGTGGTGGGGCTATTGGTGGGAGTTTGTTGCGGTTTAGGGGAGTTAGGGAGGATATAAGGGTATTATAAGGGTATTATAAGGGTATTATAAGGGTATTATAAGGGGGGATAGGTAAAATACTATAGTACATACATGTTGTATCGATGTGATATTGATGAAGCTACATGGATTTACATGGCGGTTACATGGATTTTACATGGGAGTTACATGAAAACTACATGGAGAGTACTTGGAAGTTACTTTGTACTTATAGTAAATTAACAGGGGAGGTACAATAAGGTTAAGTGCTTAGTAAATAGCAATAAACTCGAGGATAAAAGGGAGGATATATAGAGCTTATCCGTGTTTGGCTTGTAGGTCAATTGCTGGTGATAGGGACGGCATTATGCGGACTTTGTGGGATAGATACGATAATGACGATAATGCTTACCCAAGATGGAAGATGGAATGGGAAGGTAATAGGGAAGATAAGTAAGTTGTAATGAAAGAAGTGGTAATGAGATGGTAAAGTAACTTGGATAATTGGTTGTTAGGAAGTTGTAGGTATTATTTTACAACGTTGAATTTGCCGGATTCTAATACAGCGCCAGAGCGATCACGAAGTTGATAGATGTATACGCCGCTATAGTAATTATCTAATTGTAATTCAGTGCGTGCTACAATGCTTTTTAAGTGATCCATCTTCTTACCTAAGAAGTTGTATACAATAATTTCGTACGCTTTGTCGTTTTGTGTTTGTATTTCGAAATTGATCTTCGTGGTGGCAGGATTGGGGTAAAGTTTCACAAACTTGCTACCGCCCTCCGAATGGGTAGGGGAAGTTCTGTTCTGCGCTACCGCGGGGAGCGTAAAAGCACAAAGCATAATAAACAAAACAAGGGTAGAGTTTTTCAACATAGTAAATCAAAGATAATAATTTTTTTAAATATTATATCAAATAATCCCGTTTTTAGTTAGTATAAATATAAACAATTGGCAAGCCAAAAAGATGACTTGCCAACAAATTTTTTCAAAATTTTAACGATTTTTTGAATATTAACCGTTTTTAAAGCGTTACCGCTTAGTTCAATTTGGCCAAAGTTTCGTTAATCGCTGCGAAGTTTGGTAAGTCGCCCGCCGATTCTAATACTTCTGCGTATTGTACAACTCCTTCACCATCAATTACAAAGGCAGATCTTTTCGCTACGCCTTTCATATCCAACACAAAGTTTTCATACAATGCACCGTAATCAGCTGCTGCTACTTTGTTGAAATCCGATAATAAAGGGAAATTCAAGTTTTGTTCTGCTTTGAACTTGCCCAAAGTAAAGATGGAGTCAACCGATACACCCAAAACTTTCGCATTTGCATTGTTGTATTGTGCAATATTGTCTCTTACAGAGCACAATTCAGTTGTACAAACACCCGTAAATGCTAATGGGAAGAACAATAATACTACGTTTTGACCTTTAAAATCAGCCAATGATACTTTGTTTTTCTCAGTATCGTATAATTCGAAAGCCGGTGCCGGTGTGCCTACTTTTGGTATCATAGTGTATATAAATTTTCGTAAAAGTACGTATTGTTACTGTTTGGCGCTCAATAGTTTTACGCTGTTCTCCAATTCTGTAAACGTCACCATGCTCTTCACTTTGTAGTTATCATTCATGATCGGCCAGTTTTGCATGATCTTCTTCACCGCCAAGTTTCTTTTCACAATCGCATCATACAAACCTTTTTGACGTGCAATGGCAGGTTTCATATCTCCATTGTTGGCTATCCACACTAGGTCGCCCTCGATGAGTAATTGTAATTGTGGGAAGTAATACACGAAGTAATCATCTGTATGCTCGCTTTCTGCACCAATGTGAATGATTTGCATTTCTAGGGTGCTGTCTTTTAACGTACGAACAGTTTCAATGCTCTCTGTTTTTAGGCTTACCGGGTGGATACTGAGCGAATCGGGTTGCAGTGTATGTGGGAAGTTGACTATTTCATTGATAAAGGCAGCATTCGTGGGATGAGTAAATACAGTTGCACCAGCTGCTACCAAGCTTCTCATTCCACCTATCGACCATGGATGGTGATGGGTAAAACTAAAGTAACGGATAGGCTTTTCCGGGTTAATCATCTTCGCCGCATTTACAATAGCATCACCGAATTTCGTATTCAACGGTGCATCTGCTACTAAAAAATAATCATTGAATTCGATTAAGTTAGAACGGGATGATGATCCTTTAAACTCCAACAAGTAAATATGCTCCTGGTACTGCGTAATCACCGGTTCGTAATTCACCTCTTCCATGGCTTTCATTACACTCGAATCCACATATGGCGACACAACCGGTTTTACATGGTCAACCGCCTTAATACTGGTCGATTTCATCACCTTACCAAATTCCGAAGTGGTAGTAAGGGGGGAGTAATAGGCCGGTTTTTGTTTTTTATCAACCGCGGTGGCTACATAGGGTGCATAAGTAATGCTTGTTGTAGCATCGCCAAATATATCGTGCGTGTAATGGTAACGTGCTTCTGTTACTTTATTGTTTTTTATGATTATTTCGTAACTATTCAACGAATCTTGCGCATACGTAACGTGTAAACCATCTTTCTGCTTATGTGCCTTTACTTTGCCCGGTTGCTGCAAGATCATTTCCAGCAAATACTTCGGGGTGTATTGGGCTATTACGAAAGGGTATTGCTCCAATTGTTGTATTGTACGGGGAAGGAAGGTGGCTGTAGTAGCATCATATAGGCTAAGGGCTGTACTGTCAAATTGCGTATACGTTTGCTTGCGATGTGCGGTGGCTGTATATGATTGAAATTGATTGGGTTTGATAAGCAATTCACCTTGCGCGTTATTGTCGTACGTAGACCATGGTAAGCTACCATGACTAAAGTATTTTTCCTTGGAATCGAACTCGAAATATTGATCGTTTTGATAAGAAAATACACTGTTTGCGCGCGTTACAGCAGCTTTCCATTTTTGTGCGGAAGCTGTTTGCACAATGCAAAATGCCAGTGCCATAGCATATAGCCGTTTCATGGTAGGGATTTTATGGCGGTCAAGATACTAAAATCTCGGACATGATGTACTATTGGCGCTGCTTCTCCTGGTTTGTAAGAAATCTTTAAATACGATTGATACTTCAAAGCCACCCATGGCACGGCTGGCAGGTACTAATTTCGAGATGTTCACATCATAGCTCATCCCAATTTCGTAAGCACCCATGTCCAATCTCGCCATTGGCACCACGGCATCATTCCAACGCAAGAACAAACCACCATAAAAGCCACGGTCACTTTCATACCCACCATTCAACAAACCATATCCCAATAACGCCCCACCCATAAACTCGTTATAGGTGCCCTGGTGTACTTGGTTGTAATGCGCAATCAATTTTGTGCGTTCCCCGATAGGCATCGATAGCCCGGCATTCACCGTAATTTTAGGCTGTAGGGTGACCGTTTTATCATCATAAAAGGAAACTTTCGGGCGGTTAAAATGGTACAGCGCCGCGCCGATATAATAGTTTGCATTTTCACTGAACGTGCTATTGTAACTCATGCCTACACCTGCATCCCAATACGTATAACCAGCCACTTGCCAGCGACCTTCCTCACCTGTGCTCATACTGGGGTCGAAACGACCATTAGTATACTGGTTATTGAAAGTAAGGTGCTGCGGATCGAACTGCCTTTGTACAATACCTCCTGTAAAACCCAACGATAAATAGCGTGTTTTATCCTCGCTTAGCGATTTATGGTAATTGATTGCAGGTAATACTTGCGTGGCTTGTAGGGCCGACGTACCGGCACGGTCGTAGGTGAGTTGTAGGCCACCGGTAACGTAATCGTTGTTTTTGCCGACAGGGAATTTCAACTCCCCGCTAAGTGTACCTGTTTGATATGGAATGGTAATGCTGTTCCATTGGTTTCTATACACGGCCTGTACCCGGTAATCGCCGTTAAATACGCCGATAAGTGCAGGGTTACGGAGGATAGGTGTTTCAGAAAATTGCGACAAATGGATGTCTTGCCCATGCACAAGAATGCTGGGCAAAACGAGTAATAATATGTTGATGAATTTTTTCATGTTCGACACAAATTGTTGTGTTAGCGTAGAATAGTAACGTTTCCTTTTAAAGTCAATGGCTCGCCTGTATCGCAAGTGAGTTCGGCGTAATAAACGAACACATCGGGATTTAACAGGTTGCCTTTAAACTTACCATCCCATCCCGCCGCAGGATCTTCTACATTGAAATTTGTTCTTTCAAAAACCAATTGTCCCCAACGGTTAAATATTCTGAAAAGCTTCACTGTTCTAACACCTCTACCACGGATATAGAAGATATCATTTACCCCGTCGTTATTCGGGCTAAAAGTATTGGGTAGGAACACGTTGCTGGCAGAACATACGATTTTCACATTTACCTTGTCTTCGTTTTCGCAACCATAGCGGGAGGTCACTTTTACAGTGAGTTGTTGGTTGGAGCGCGGGGTAAGAATAGGGTGCCCACAAGTGCTACAATCTAAGTCTTGCACGGGTGTCCATTCCCATCTTACTACATCTTCGCTATAGCTCGCCGGTATATTGAAAGGACTACCTGCCGGAATTACATGATCTGTTCCTAATTCTACTAAAGGTTTCGTGTGTACGTTCACGTTAGCAACCGCTGTAGAGGTAAAACATGCATCGTTACCATATCCTGTTACCGTATACTGTGCAGAGGAAGTAGGCGTAGCAATAGGGTTGGCGCTGGTGGTACTACTTAAGTTAGCCGCCGGGGTCCATTCGTAACGAATGGCGCCTGTAACATGAAGTTGTGCTTGTTGACCTTCACAGATATCCACATCCGAGGTACGCACTGTAAACGGTTGCGATACGCGTACTTTCACTGAATCGGTTTTCGTACAACCGAAAGCGTTAGAGGCGGTAACAAAATACGTGGTATCAATATCTGGATGGGCAATAGGCATGGAAACGTTCGTGGAAGAGATATTGTAGTCTGTCCACGTGATATTGGCATTATTAGTTAGCGCTAACATAGTAACATATTGACCGCGGCAGATGGCTACGTTTTGTGGTGCTACGCGGAGGTTTACGCCCGGATTTACAGTAAATGGTAAATAGGCGGTATCCTTACATAAGCCACTTTGGTTGGTAACGATAAATTGAACATTATAATTACCTGCCAAAATATAGGGTATACGCGGTGTTTCTTGGGTGGTGAAAGTTCTTACTCCATCTACATTCCAAAACCAAGTATCGCCTGGTAAATTGCGAGCATCGCGGCCCGAGAAGCGCAAGGTATCTCCACCACAAATCGGCGTTACGGGCGCAATAATAGCGTCGGGGCGAGGTTCTACCAGCAGGTCTTTCGTGATGGAAGCTGCGCAGCCGAACCTGCTTGTAACATGCAAAGTGGCGGTGAATGTACCTGCGCGAGTATACAAGTATTGCGGGTTCATTCGGCTGGATGTATCGGTATTGGATTGTGTATTACCGAAATCCCAAGCATATGTTAAAGGCTCGTTTAGTTGATCTTTCGAGAAGGCGATGCTGGCATCGTTGAATGTAACCAAGGCCGAGTCGCATGCAGAAGGCATGGTCATTGTGAAATCGGGCGTAATCTTATCCACAACGATCGTATCGTTACCGGCCGCAAGTACTTTACAGCCTTGTTCATCTTCGAGTAGTACGCGGGGTACATACTTACCAGGTTTATCGTAGGTATGTTGAATAGAAGCGGTGGTGGTGATATTCACCTTGCCATCGTCGAAATCCCAGATGTAGCTAACAGCATTGGAGGAGGTGGCGCTGAAGTTGACGGTTAAGTCGGCACAACCTTCTTTCGGTGTTACGCTTTTCGTGCCGCTTGGGCCACGGAGCGTAATGGGTTGTGCATATGTACTTACGCAGTCGCCATCGGAATACACCGTAAGTGTAATGTTATAAGTGCCGCCTTGTGTATAAATGTGGCGCGGGTTGAGAATAGAGGAGATACTATTATCCCCAAAATCCCATTCCACGCGGTTTACATCTGTAGATTCATTGTTGAAAATAACTTCAATTGGTGGGCAGATCGATAAATCTGTAGGTGTGCTGAAATGTGCTACTGGATCGGGTACGCGGATATAAGCAGCACGGGTAAGCGTATCACTACAACCCAAATTGTTAATTGCAATCAACGTTACATCGTATGTGCCTGCTTGCGCGTAGTTATGAATAGGCGATTGTTGTACAGAGGTATTCGTATCACCAAAACTCCATTGATATATCAAATTTTGACCTGCCGATTGGTTGTTAAACTGCACAGGCGCTTGCTTACAAGCAATTAGGTTAGGGGAATCGAATGCTGCACGTACGGTAATAACGCGTACCGGTTTGGTAACTGTTACGTTACATCCCGAAGCGTCTTGCACTGTAAGCGATACATTGTAGGTGCCGTCTTGTGCAAAAGCATGGGGGAAATTCACCGCGGGCGTAGTTTGCACAACTAATGGAGAACCATCATTGAAATCCCACACCCAGCGAATAAGCCCATTGCTATGTGTTGTAGCCGAGGCATCGGAGAACAAAATATCATCGCCATTACAGTTTCTACCGCTAAACGTAAAATCCGCCAAGGCTCCTGTTATCGTTAATGTTACCGTGTTCGATTGAACCACGCAACCGTTGTTGTCAGTTACCGTTAATACAACGTAGTATGTGCCGGCCCTTGTATAACGTTTTACAACGGGGTTGGTACCACTTGTAGAAGTAGTGCCATCGCCAAAATCCCAGCTATAATTGCGAATGTTGGCAGGGTCAATATTGCTGATGGTAAAGCTGATATCATTGTTCGCACAAATAGTGCTGATGTTAGGTTGAATAACCGGTGTTTCATTTATAATGGTTACATCCATTGTGTGTTCCGATGTACAAGCACCGTTATCTACTACTAACGTAATGGTGTAAGTGCCTGTAGTAGCGTATGTATGAGCAGGACTTTGTTGTGTAGAAGTAGTGCCATCACCAAAATCCCAATGCCAGTTACGAATTGGTGGATTTGGACCGAAGTTCGATAAATCGTTGAACTGCACGAGGAATTTGTTAGCGCAATCTTGTGTTAGGTCGAAGTTCGCAATAGGTGGAAGAATTTGAATGAACTGGGTTTTCGTGAGTTGACGAATACAACCGTAGTTATTCACAATAAGGGTTACATCGTGGTATCCCAACTCGTTGAAAACATGGCGTGGGTTCTCTTCTGTAAGCGTGGCGTTGTCTTGTGGTAGTAACCAAGTCCACTCCGTACCACGTGGTACCGATTGGTTGGTGAATTGTACAGGAAAACGTTGACAAGTAAACTTCGGATCTGCATCAAATGCTACAACGGGAATTCTACCGGCACGAATTGTATTCGTGGTGGTTACAGTACAGCCATCGGCAGTGGTAACCGTAAGGGTAATCGTGAATACGCCTTCAGTTGTATAAGTATGGGAAGGGTTGGCCGCTGTAGAAGTGGTACCATCTCCAAAATCCCATAAGTACGTGGCAATAGGGCCACCCACGGTCATATTAGGTGTGAACGTAGTAGTAAATGGTAAACAACCTTCCCTTGGGAAAGGAGTAAAATTTACAACCGGTTGAATGACGCGGATATAATCGTTGAGTGTTACTGTGTTTACGCAGCCGGCGGCATTGCGTACTTGCAAGGTTACATCATACTCTCCGTAGTTGGTATAAGTATGAGAAGGACTGGCTAATGTTGATGTACCACCATCGCCGAAGTTCCAGTTCCAGCTGGTAGCCCCGGTACTTTGATTGGTGAAATTGGTGGTGAATGGTATGCTACAGCCTACCCGCGGTGTAGCACTGAAAGCAGCTACAGGAGAAGGATTAACGGTAATATCTTTAAAGGTGGTGTTTAAGCACCCCGGCGTGCCGCTTTGCAAAGTAATGCGATAGGTGCCCGGGTTGGCAAATGTTTTCGTGGGATTGATAGCAGTGCTAACAGTGCCGTCGGAGAATGTCCAGTTGGCTACTGTTGGATTAGGCGAGGTAGTGTTGGTAAGCGTAAAAGCTTGGCCTGCACAAATGGTAGCCGGCACGTCGAAATTAGCCACCGGTTGTTGGATGACTACGTAATGGTATTTCGTTTCCACGGCTGTACAGTTACCCAAAGTACCTCTTAGTACTACGGTATAACGGCCCGGCTGGTTATAAGCGTGGGTGGCGTTATAGGCGGTAGAAGTATTGTTGGCACCACTGGCAGGGTCGCCAAAATCCCAGGTATAGGTAGCACCGGGAGGACCGCTATTAGTAAAATTAACGGTTAAAGGCGCTGTACAACTGGTGTTATTGCTGGCAGTGAAATTGATGCGAGGTGTTTCATTTACCACGATAGGGGTGGGTAAAGTATAGCCTTTCGAACAGCCGAAGCTGTTGGTAACGATATTAGAAACTGGGTAGGAACCGGGTGTATTATAGATATGAGAGGGATTAACGGCGGTTTCTGTAACACCGTCGCCATAATCCCAAATAGTTCTTGTGATGGTGCCGGAGCCGGGTTGAGATTGGTCGCGGAAATTTACTTGGTAAGGACTGCAACCAATAATACCGGATACTGTGAAGAGCGGGATGGGGTTGGCATGTACGCGAATAGCTTTCGTAACAGAGCGGGTAATGTTGCCCGGGTAGGTAACGGTAAGCGTAACGTTATAGGAGTTGGCCACCCCGAAAACCTTGTCTACATCTCGATCTGTGGCATTGGCGCCTAATTGGAAATTCCAATCGTAACTAATGGCACCGGGACTGGAAAGATTGGTGAATCGTACGGCGAGCGGTTCGCAACCTTCGAATTTATCGGCTGTAAAATCAACCGTTTGGGCGAAGGTAGCAGGTGCGCATAAGCATAGGATGGCACACAGCAAGACATGGCATAGACGCTTCATCAGCAGGTGTAGGGTTTTTATTGGAAATGGTAAACCCGGCACAGTTGGCATTTCCAGAACCGGGTTGAAAGGATAAAATTAATATTAAAAAAACAATTATTTGTTATGTTAACAATTACTTTTCAAACCAATTGGCTATTTATGCTTTAATTGCCTTGAATTTAGTCGAGATCTAATTTGCCTACTATTTAGTAACCAATTAACCGTGATTACCATTTTATGAGTGGAACATTGGACAAGCATTACTGGAATGAGCGTTATCGAACCGGTGATATAGGGTGGGATATGGGTCGTGTTTCACCTCCTTTAGAAGCCTTTATTAATCAGTACCCGCATTTAAACGCACGGATTTTAATCCCAGGCGGCGGCAATAGTTACGAAGCAAAATATTTGTGGGATAAGGGTTTCACAGATATTACCGTAGTAGATATTTCCGATGCATTGGTACTTAACTTAAAGCGGAAGTACCGCGAAACGGGGATTAATTTTATTGCCGGCGATTTTTTTCGTCATGATGGGGAGTATGATTTGATACTGGAGCAAACCTTCTTATCGGCCATCGATCCTGCTTTGCGCGAAAGGTATGCGCAGAAGATGCATCAATTGTTATGGTTGAATGGACGCTTTGTTGGCGTAATTTTCAAGAAGAACTTCGAACAACCGGGTCCTCCATTTGGTGGTTCTGTGAAGGATTACAGGCGCTTATTCGAACCGTATTTCAATTTTCACATCTTTGCACCTTGCATTAATTCGCATCCCGCGCGGCAAGGAAACGAACTGTTTTTCAGTTTCCGCAAACGAGAAAAGATCATCACATCGCCAAGAGGCCACTATTTCCGCTAAGATTACATTTGGCTTTGCCACTTTTTGCGCTTATTTTTAGGATGCAGGGAAAAAGTACTTCTCTTTTTTGCCAATATCCTCCAGATTAAACCATACACATGAAAAAGGTAGTTAGAAAGCTTAGCTGGGCTTGCTTATTTGTGCTTGCATCCCATTTCGCTAAGGCACAAAATAAAGCAGTCGATATCCCTACATTCGAAAAGGCTACGCAGCAACCAAACATCCAAATCCTCGATGTAAGAACAGCATCAGAATTTAGTACAGGTCACCTCGAAGGCGCCCTACAAGCCGATTACACGAAGAAAGACGAGTTTTTTGAACGCATTAAATTTCTCGATAAAGAGAAACCCGTATACGTTTACTGCCTCAGCGGAGGCCGTAGCGCTGCTGCCGCCAAATGGATGCGTAGCAACGGGTTTGCCAATGTTGTAGAAATGGATGGCGGTATCAATGCATGGAAACAGTCTGACCTACCGCTACAAGGAAATCCTACAACCGCGCAAATGCCCGTTGAAGATTTCGATAATGCCATTAAGCAAGAAGGCTACATACTCGTAGATGTTGGCGCTACTTGGTGCCCACCTTGCCGCAAAATGGAACCTGTGGTAGAGGCTTGGCTCAATACAAACAAACAAGTGACATTAGTGAAAGTCGACGGTGGTAACGATACCGATGTAATGAAATACTTATCTGCTACAAAGCTGCCCACTTTTATACTTTTTAAAGGTGGCAAAGAAGTATGGCGACAAGAAGGTATTGTCGATACTGAAACATTCGATGCTGCGCTAAAGAAAGCAAGTAAATAGTTGATATATCATACGAATGAATAAGAAAGGCGCTTACTATAGCGCCTTTCTTATTCGTATTTGTTTGGAAAAATTATATCCCGTAAATGCCTGCATACTTCGCCTGTGCGTAGTCCATAAAGTATTTAAAATTCAAAGGCTCGCCCGTTACTTTTTCACATAGTTCATTCGACGTGTAAAAACGACCATGTACATGGATGTTATTACGCAACCATTGTAACAAAGCATGGTAATCGCCTGTAGCAATATTTTGCGATAGGTCTTTCATTTGGCGTTGTGCAGCTGCATAGAACTGGGCCGCGTAAAAACTTCCTAAAGAATAGGTAGGGAAGTACCCAAAGCTGCCGTGCGACCAATGTATATCTTGTAATACACCGGCGCCATCATTCGGCACATCTACGTTTAAATATTGTTTGTAGTATTGATTCCAAGTATGGTTCAAATCCTTTGTCGATACGCTACCTTCAATCAATCCTTTTTCAATTTCATAACGAATCATCACGTGGAAATGGTAGGTTAATTCATCGGCTTCCGTACGTTGTAAGGAAGGTTGTACCAGGTTAATAGCGTGGTAGAATTCCTCCAAAGAAACATTTGATAAGTTGTTTGCAAACTCCTTCTGTAAAGCAGGATAGTTGTACTGCCAATATGCTAAACCACGACCAACATTGTTTTCCCAAAGGCGCGATTGCGATTCGTGGATACCCAAGCTAGCCGCCTCTCCGCATGGAAGCCCGTACTCGGAAATCAGCAAACCTTGTTCGTACAAAGCGTGACCACCTTCGTGGATACAGCTCCAGGTCATGTTGCTAAAATCTTGTTCATCTACGCGGGTAGTTACACGAACATCGTGCGGGTTAAAGCTGGTAGTGAAAGGGTGTTCACTAAGATCTTGCCTACCTGCTTCGAAATCGAATCCCATTTCTTTGAGCAGTTTCAAGCCATATTGCCATTGTGCATCTTTGGGGTAATGCTGTTGTAAGAAGGCATTATTAGGTTTCGGCTTCGCGGCAATGGCTTGTAATAAAGGAGATAAAGACGTTTTTACATCGGCAAACACGGTGTCGAGTGTTTGTATGTTGATGCCTTTTTCGTATTCGTTAAGTAGGGCATTATAAGGGTGACCGGTATACCCGAGAATATGGGTTTCTTCTTTCTTCAATTGCACCATTTTCTCTAATAACGGCTCGAATACAGCGTAGCTATTTTCTTTGCGGGCCTTCATCCAAGCGTGGTAGCAATCGGAGGTAGTTTGTGAAAGGGCAGCTACAAAAGCAGCTGGGTACTTTTTATTTTTCTCGTAGTCTTCCAGGGAGAGGGCTACGTTTTTCTTCTGGGTAGCTGTTAAATCTTCACGGCTTTGCAGGGCCTGCAAGGTATCGCCTAATTGGGCATCCGTGAATAATTCGTGGGCAATAGTGGAAAGCGTGGTAATTTGTTGGCCACGGATAGCGGCCCCTTTACCGGGTAAATATGTTTCTTGATCCCAACCTAGCACCGCGATGGCATTCCGTACATCGGCGATTTTCTCCATTTTTGACTGGTAGTCGCTGTATAATTCTGCTGTCGTTTTGATAATATTCATAACAAATCCAATTAAGCAATATTTTTGTGGCTGTCGATTACAAATTAAAAAAGCAGCATGAAGTTACGTATAAAAGATGTGGTGCAGGCCATTGAGGCGTATGCGCCGTTACAATACCAAGAAAGTTATGATAATGCGGGATTAATTTTCGGTGATCCGAACTGGGAGTTAACGAATGCGTTATTAACCTTGGATGCTACGGAGGCCGTGATCGATGAAGCGATAGAGAAGGGGTGTAACTTGGTGGTGGCGCATCACCCGATCGTATTTGGTGGGTTGAAGAAGATTAATGGCAAGAACTACGTGGAGCGCGTGGCCATTAAGGCCATTAAGCATGATATTGCTGTGTACGCGGCTCATACGAACTTGGATAATGTGCGTAACGGGGTGTGTGCTATGATGGCTAAGCAGTTGGGATTGGAAAATAACGTGATTCTGTCGCCAAAACGTGATTTGTTAAAAAAGTTATATACATTCGTACCACTTGCCCAGGTAGAACAAGTAAAGCAAGCATTATTTAATGCAGGTGCGGGCGACATTGGGCAGTATAGTGAATGTAGCTTTAGTAATGAAGGGCAAGGAACCTTTAAAGCCGGCGGGAGTGCAAATCCATATGTTGGCGAGGTAGGCAGTCGCCATACCGAGCCGGAAATGAAGCTTGAAGTTATTTTCCCCCTTCCATTACAGCGAAACATAATAAGTGCATTGTTATCGGCGCATCCTTATGAAGAGGTGGCGTATGATATAATAAGTTTGGATAATGAGTACCAACAAGTGGGCGCAGGATTGATAGGCGAGCTGAGAGAGCCGTTGGACGAGATGGCGTTTTTGAAGATGGTGAAGGAGCAAATGCACACCGGTTGCGTACGTTACACCCCGTTACGCGGTAAGCCCGTGAAAAAAGTAGCCGTATGTGGTGGCGCAGGTAGCTTCCTCTTAAAATCAGCCAGGGCCGCCGGGGC
Source organism: Chitinophaga skermanii (assembly GCF_003259335.1). Classification (GTDB taxonomy): domain Bacteria; phylum Bacteroidota; class Bacteroidia; order Chitinophagales; family Chitinophagaceae; genus Chitinophaga; species Chitinophaga skermanii. The sequence goes on along the minus strand of NZ_QLLL01000009.1, from coordinate 230,137 downwards.
AGATGCATTCGTGACAGCAGATTTTAAATACCATGAGTTTTTTGATGCTGAAAATCAATTGATTATAGCAGATGTAGGGCATTTTGAGAGTGAGCAGTTCGTAGTGGAATTATTTTATCATATATTGACTGAAAAATTCCTTAATTTTGCGCCTCTTAAATCTACCATTTGCACAAACCCGGTAAATTATTTATAATACATGGCTACTGTTAAAGAATACTCTGTAGAGGAAAAATTAGTGTCTGTACTGAAGTTACAGAAGATTGACTCTAAGTTGGACGAGATCCAAATCCTTAAAGGGGAGTTGCCGATCGAAGTTAAAGACTTGGAAGATGAGATCGAGGGCCTTAACCACCGCCAATCTCATATCGAAGAGGAAGTGAAAGGCATCCAAGACTTCATTAGTTCTAAAAAGAACTTGATGAAAGATGCGGACGCTTTGATCAAAAAGTACGAGAAACAACAGAACAACGTTAAAAACAGCCGTGAGTTTGAAGCGATTAGCAAGGAAATTGAAATGCAAACGCTTGAAATTAAACTAGCTGAAAAGCATATCAAAGACGCTAACGAAGAAATTAAAGATAAATCTCGTGTTCTTGAATCAGCAAAAAGAAGCATTAGTGATAAAGAAAGTAACCTGAAACACAAGAAAGGTGAACTCGAAAAAATCATCGGCGAAACTGAGAAAGAAGAAAAAGCATACCGTAAACAAAGTGACGAAGCTCGTGAGAAAGTAGATGCTCGTTTATTGTCGGCTTACGAAAAAATCCGTAAAAACTACCGTAACGGTTTAGCCGTGGTAACAATCGTAAGAGATTCTTGCGGTGGTTGCTTCAACGCTATCCCGCCACAACGCCAAGCAGAAATTCGTCAACGTAAGAAAATCATCGTTTGCGAACACTGTGGTCGTATCTTGGTAGATAATGATCTCGATGCATCCACCGAGATTTAATTGAAATAAGGGTTTATAAAAATACAAGAAAAAAGAGGGCATCTTAGGATGCTCTTTTTTTTATTGCCCGATTTTTGCTAGTCCTAGGCAAAAACAAATCATATCTGCCCATTATTATTAGAATTTCGATTATGCGTTTCGTACTGTTCCTATTACTCGTATGTGTATTCCCTGCTTCAGCACTATTCGCCCAGCAGAAAACTTACGATTTCAACCCACGCTGCCAAGAGGCCTACGATGCTATTATGCAACTCCGCCTTGGTACCGGTAAAGCTTTGTTAGAAGCGGAGAAAAGAGAGAACCCGAATAACCTCATACCGTATTTTTTAGATAATTATTGCGATTTCTTCCCCCTTTTCTTTAATGAAGATCCCGCTGAATATAATAGTAAGAAGCAGTTACGCGCCGAAAGGATCTCCAAAATGCAGGAAGGCCCCTCCGAATCGCCTTATTACCTCTATACCCAAGCCGCCATCAAGTTCCAATGGGCGCTGGTAAGGGTTAAATTCGGGGAGAAATGGGATGCCACTTGGGAAATCCGCCGCGCATACCAACAATTCAAAGATAATAACCGCAAATTTCCCTCCTTTCTACCCAACACGATGATGATTGGCACGATGCAAACCGTGTTCGGTACCATTCCCGAAGGGTATAAATGGATTACCAATATCCTTGGACTCAAAGGCAGCATTAAAACCGGCATGCAAAACATGAATAATTTCGTGAATAGCCAAGCCCCCACTGCCGTTATATTCAAAGAAGAGTCGTATTACTATTACTGCTACTTAAAACTATTTATAGAAAATAAACCCGAAGAACTCTGGCAATTCATTCAACAACGCCAGCTCGATACCAAGCACAATTACCTCTTTGCCTTAATGGTGGCTAATTTGTCGATGAATAACCAAAAGGCTGCCCAAGGCTTAGAAGTACTCGCTAACCGGGTGCCGAGCAACGAGTATACCGATTTATATTACCAATATTACCTCGCCGGCGTAATGCGTCTCGACCATCTCGACGATAGTGCCGTGGTGTATTTCGATAAGTTCTTACGTAATTTCAAAGGCAAGTTCTATGTGAAGGAAGCCTTACAGCGGATGAGTTGGGCCTATTATATTAAAGGCAACCAGGATATGGCAAATAAATACCGCCAAATGATCCTGAACCGTGGCAACACGGAAACGGATGCCGACAAACAAGCCCTCAAGGATGCGAAAAGCGGCAAATGGCCAAATGTAACTTTGCTGAAAGCCCGCTTGTTGAGCGATGGCGGTTATTTCAATGAAGCCTTGCAATTACTGCAAACTAAGAAGGCGGCCGATTTTAGTACCATCAGCGAGCAATTGGAGTATGCCTACCGTTTAGGTCGTATTTACGACGATATAGGTAATGATGATCAAGCAATTAGGATGTACCAGGTAACCATGCGTTTGGGCGCTAACAGGCCGGAATATTTTGCGGCCCGGTCGGCATTACAAATGGGTTATATTTATGAAAAAAGAAAAGATAAAGACAAGGCCATCGAGTGTTTTAACGCATGTTTAGATATGGAAGGCCACGACTATAAAAATTCCTTGGATCAACGCGCAAAAGCAGGCCTATTAAGGGTTAACGGCGGTTGAGCATGCAAACCTGCAATAAATGTGGGTAAATGTAATTTTCTTTGTTGATTTTTATTTGGAATTTGGTGGTCGCAAATAGGAACTACCTGTGATATGTTGCAACGTTTAATTATTCAGAACTACGCCATTATTGAGCACCTTGAAGTTGACTTTTCGGGCAACTTAAATGTGATTACCGGGGAAACGGGCGCCGGTAAATCTATCCTATTGGGTGCATTATCGCTTATTTTAGGCGATCGTGCCGATCCCGGGGTGCTTTTCGATAAAGACCGCAAGTGTGTAATCGAGGGCATTTTTACCGTACGTAAACAGCAAATACAGCCATTTTTCGAGGAACATGAGCTCGACATTGAAGGCGAGCAGGTGATTATTCGTCGTGAAATTAGTTCGGCGGGTAAATCACGGGCGTTTATCAACGATACGCCGGTGAACCTATCCCAATTATCCGATCTCACGAGTTTCTTCGTGGATTTACACCAGCAATTTGATACCCTGGATTTAGGCTTATCGGAGTTTCAACGTGAGGTTATTGATACTTTGTCGTTGAACGCAGAGGTTTTGCATACTTACAGCATTGGGTATGCTAAATACCTCAGCACCCAGCAATCGCTGGCAAATGCTATCCAATTACGCGACGACTCCAATAAAACCACCGATTACAATAAGTTCTTATTAGACGAGTTAGTAGAAGCCAATTTCAGTGAAAACGAAATTGAGCAGGCCGATGCCGATTTGAAAGTATTAAGTCATAGCGAAGAGATTAAGAACACGCTGAATAGGATTTATTATCAATTGGAAGAAGATGAACAACCCATTCTGCAAACACTTAAACAGTTGCAGTCGAGTTTACAATCCCTCGCCAATTTCCATAAAGACATCCCTAGCCTCGCTGGCAGGATGCAATCCTCTTACGTTGAGTTACAAGACATTACCCAAGAGATTGAGCGTTTAAACGACCAAGTGAATTTCGACGGGGCTAAAATGGAACAGTTGAGTGATCGGCTGGCTTTGGGTTATAAACTGTTCAAAAAGCACGGTGTACAAACTACGAACGAGCTATTAGCCATCCAACAGCACCTCCAAGAAGGTTTGGATAATGTGCTGAACCTCGACGATAAGATCAGCCAATTGGAAAAAGAATTGGCCCAACAACAAAGCAAATTACAGCAACAAGCCGATGCCATCACTAAGCGCCGTGCAGCCCAAGTTACGCCGTTCGAGCAAAAAGTAAACGAACTGCTGGTGCAAGTAGGTATGCCAAATGCCCGTATCAAAGTAAGTATGAACACCACCGCTTTAGGTCCTTTCGGGCAAGACGAGATCGTGTTCCTCTTCGATGCGAACAAAAGCAACCATTTTGCGCCTATTAGGAAGGTAGCGAGTGGGGGTGAGCTAAGCAGGTTGATGTTGTGTATAAAATCGCTTGTAGCGAGCAAAGAAGCGTTACCAACCTTAATCTTTGATGAGATTGATACCGGTATTTCCGGGGAAGCTGCCAAACAGGTAGGTATTATCATGAAAGAACTGGCCAAGGCGCACCAAGTAATTTGTATTACGCACCAGCCGCAAATTGCAGGTAAAGCAGATGCACATTATTTCGTGTATAAGAAAACCGAGAACCAGAAGGTGACTTCGCACATTAGGGTACTAAGCCGCGAAGAACGCATTCAAGCCATTGCCCAGATGCTAGGAGGTGAAAAACCAACGGCAGCAGCATTGGAAAATGCAAGGGAGATGGTGATGAATTAAGCCCATGTAACGTAGTCAAAAACTTGACTATAAAACATATAAGGATTTTTCAACTTTAGAAATTCGACTTTAACAACTATTTTTGCCAAAATTTAGATCAATGGCTCAAAACTTATTACAAGGTAAGAAAGGCATCATCTTTGGTGCATTGGATGAAAAATCCATTGCCTGGAAAACAGCTAAGCGTTGTGTGGAACAAGGTGCACAGATCGTACTTACCAACGCTCCAATTGCATTGCGCATGGGCGAAATTAAGAAGCTAGCAGAAGAATGTAACGCGCCGGTTATCCCTGCCGATGTTACCAATATGGACGATTTGAACAATTTGTTCACGAAATCTATGGAGCATTTCGGTGGTCAAGTTGACTTCGTTTTACACTCTGTTGGTATGAGTATCAATATGCGTAAAGGCAATCCTTACACGGATTTGAACTACGACTTCACGCAAAAAACAATGGATATTTCAGCTTTGTCATTACACCGTGTATTACAAACTGCTTATAAATTGGATGCGATCTCTGAATACGGTTCAGTAGTAGCACTTACTTACATCGCGGCACAACGTGTATTCCCTGATTATAGCGAAATGGCAGATGCTAAAGCTATGTTGGAATCAATCGCACGTAGCTTCGGTTACCACTATGGTGTTAAAAACAAAGTGAGAATCAATACCATCTCTCAATCTCCAGTTAGAACAACTGCAGGTAGCGGCGTTAAAGGTTTCGATGGCTTCGTGAACTACGCAGACCAAATGAGCCCATTAGGCAATGCTTCTGCTGACCAATGTGCTGATTACACGGTGACTTTATTCTCCGACTTAACGCGCATGGTAACGATGCAGAACCTTTACCACGACGGTGGTTTCTCTTCAATGGGTATTTCTTTACCGGTTGCTGAGAAAATGGCGTCTGAATAATACTTTCACACGAAAACGTGTACAAATAAAAAAGCCGTCTCTACATTGTAGAGACGGTAAATTTTTTTAGAGCATAAGGAACTATGCTGGGGCGTCTTTCCAAAGACTAAAGACGAATATTAATATTCATCTTCGTTAAAGAAGAAATCGTCTTGTGAAGGATAATCAGACCAAATGTCTTCAATACCTTCATAAATTTCTCCCTCGTCTTCCAGTTCCTGCAAGTTTTCGATCACTTCGATAGGTGCACCGGAACGGATGGCGTAGTCAATGAGTTCGTCTTTGGTAGCCGGCCATGGAGCATCCTCCAAGTAAGAAGCTAATTCTAAAGTCCAGTACATCGTATTAAAAGTTTTACTTTTCTAATTTTTCGCAAAAGTATTATTTAATTTGAAATAAACAACGTTTACTATTTTAACGGTTAATTACATTAAATACTTATGCTTACTGCACACGGTCTCACCAAAAATTATTCCAATCTGCCCGTTTTAAAGGGAGTTGACATTATTGTCAGTAAAGGTGAAATAGTGACCATCGTGGGCTCGTCGGGTGCAGGCAAGAGTACATTACTGCATATTTTAGGGACCTTAGACAGACCCACAGGCGGCGAAGTATGGTTGGGGGATGTCAATATTACAGCCCTGAAAGGCAATAAGTTAGCCGATTTTAGGAACCGGAACATGGGATTTATTTTCCAGTTCCACCATTTATTACCCGAATTCTCGGCCTTAGAGAATGTTTGTATCCCGGGGTATATCAAAGGTTCCAAGAAAGAAGAAGTGAAAGAAAGGGCTATGTATTTGCTCGAAATTTTGGGATTAAAGGATAGGATGGACCACAGGCCTTCCCAATTATCCGGTGGCGAAGCACAACGCGTAGCCGTGGCAAGAGCCCTTATAAATAACCCAAAAATCGTTCTCGCCGATGAACCAACGGGCAACCTCGACTCGAAAAATGCCCGTGAACTCCACGAATTATTCATTTCCCTCAGTCAAAAATTAGATCAAACCTTCGTTATTGTTACCCACAATGAAGATTTAGCACGTATGAGTACCCGCCAGCTAATTATGAAAGATGGCAGAATTGTAAGCGAATCTTCACCTACAACCCCGCCATCGATCTAAAAGAAATAAGGCTATTATTTATTTACCTAGGCAAGTTCTTAAGCTCTCTTTCCAATAAGGAATTTTGATACCGAACGTTTCCTTGATTTTTGTTTTGTTTAATACACTATAAGTAGGGCGCTGTGCCGGGGTAGGGTATGCTTCCGATGTAATAGGGAATACTTCGCAGGCAGCACCTGTTAATTCCTTAATTGCATATGCGAAATCGAACCAAGAGGCAACTCCTTCATTGCTGAAATGGTACACGCCACCCAGTTGGTGATCGCGGTTTACACTAACGGTTTCGATGATGGCCATAATCGCTTGGGCTAAATCGCCGGCATAAGTAGGTGTACCTACTTGGTCGAATACAATGTTTAACTCGTTGCGTTCAGCCATAAGTTGTTGCATTCTGTTAGCGAAGTTTACACCGTAATTAGAATAAAGCCAAGAAGTACGCAGCACAATAGAGCGTGGGTCGCTACCTAATGCCACGGCTTCGCCGCGGGCTTTAGAGGCACCGTATACGCTATTAGGACTGGCTTCTTCGGTTTCTTTATAAGGTTTGTTGGCTTTACCATCGAATACGTAATCGGTAGAAACGTGGATAAGCTGCGTGTTATTAGCTGCACAAGCTTCTGCTAAATACAAGGTGGCTTCGAAGTTTAGTTTAAACGCTATTTCTTCTTCAGTTTCAGCTTTATCTACAGCTGTATAGGCCGCGCAATTGATCAAGTAAGCAAATTGACCACCTGCCAAAAAAGCATTCACAGCATCTTGATTGGTAATATCAAGCTGTTCAACGTCGGTAAATGTAAAATTGTATTGCGGGTAGCGGCCGGCTAATGCCTGGAACGTTTGGCCCAATTGGCCATAACCGCCGGTTACGAGAATATTTTCCATGAGATTTATTGAGCGTTGTAAACGAAATTATGTACACAATTTTCTAAAGTAGGTAACACAACATCTTTTTCAGATACTTGTGCCAGCGAAAGATCGAATCCCCAATCAATGTTCAAAGCTGGGTCGTTATAGATAATGCCGCCTTCGCTGGGTTTGTGATAAAAGTTATCACATTTATACATTACTTCGGCAGTTTCACTAAGTACGGAATAACCATGGGCAAAACCTTTCGGTACGAGTAATTGTAATTTATTTTCTGCTGATAACTCGATCGAGAATACCTTACCGTAAGTAGGAGAACCTTTGCGGATATCTACCACCACATCTAAAATTTTCCCTTCCAATGCACGGATCAATTTTGTTTGTGCATAGGGTTCTTGTTGGAAATGCAAGCCGCGTAATACGCCAAATGTAGAGCGTGCTTGGTTGTCTTGCACAAATTTTATGTCAACGCCCTCTGCCAAGAACGTATTGTAATTATAGCTTTCGAAGAAATAGCCACGACTATCGGGGAACACGCGCGGTTCATAAATCAATAAGTCGGGTATTCCTGTTTGTGTAAACGGCATTGCTAGCAGGTTTGAAATATTCAGTTATCGTTGTTCGTATTGCGTTTCGTAGTATTGTTTGTAGGTGCCGCTCGTAACGTGGTCGAGCCATTCTTGGTTAGCTAAGTACCAATCGACTGTTTTCTCTAAACCTTCTTCAAATTGCAAGGAAGGTGCCCAGCCGAGTTCTTTGTTCAGCTTGGTAGCATCAATAGCATAGCGGAGATCGTGGCCGGCACGGTCTTTTACGAAGGTAATGAGTTGAGCGGATGTACCGGGTTCGCGCCCCAATTTCTCGTCCATAACCTTGCAAAGCAAGTGAATGAGATCGATGTTTTTCCATTCGTTGAAGCCGCCGATATTATAGGTTTCGCCGGTTTTACCATCGTGGAAAATAGTATCAATAGCACGGGCATGATCTTCTACAAACAGCCAGTCGCGTACGTTTTCGCCTTTGCCATATACGGGAACAGGTTTGTTGTTCTTGATGTTGTGGATGGCTAAAGGAATTAATTTTTCCGGGAAGTGGTTAGAACCGTAGTTATTAGAGCAGTTCGATAACACCACCGGTAAATGGTAGGTATGATAATAAGCGCGAACAAAGTGGTCGGAGCTAGCTTTGGATGCTGAGTAAGGAGAGCGTGGATCGTAGGCGGTTTCTTCTGTGAATAGGCCTTCTTCTCCTAATGTGCCGTACACTTCGTCGGTCGACACATGGTAGAAACGTTTGCCCTCGCTATTGTCTTTCCAAATTTTGCGCGCAGCATTTAATAAGATGGCAGTACCTAGTACGTTGGTTTTAATGAAGGCCAACGGGTCGAGGATAGAACGGTCAACATGGCTTTCAGCCGCGAGATGGATAACCCCGTCGAATTGTTGATCTTCAAATAATTTGTTGATAAAAGTTTCGTCGGTGATATCGCCTTTCACGAAAGTATAATTCGGAGCTTGGTCAACATCTTTCAAGTTTTCCAAGTTACCTGCATAGGTTAATGCATCGAGGTTGAAGATGCTATAGTCGGGATATTTATTCACAAATAATCTTACGACGTGCGAACCGATAAAGCCGGCACCACCGGTTATCAACAATTTCTTCTTCATATCTATTACTGGTTAGAATATGGTTCTTTATAAGAAACAATGGCCGACAAATTTGAGGATTGCCGGCCAGTTGTGTTTTATTTTTTGAGTGCTTGTTTAAAGTACTCGTAGGTAATTTTTAGACCTTCTTGGCGGTCGACTTTCGGTTCCCAGCCAAGGATTTCTTTTGCTTTCGTGATATCAGGTTTGCGTTGTTTCGGATCGTCTTTAGGCAGTGCTTGGAAAACGATTTTTTGATCGGCCCCTGTTAATGCTAAGATCTCTTCTGCGAATTGTAGCAGGGTGATTTCGCTTGGGTTACCGATGTTTACCGGCAAATGATAATCGCTGAGCAATAAGCGGTAGATACCTTCCACTAAATCGGCTACATAACAGAAAGAGCGGGTTTGAGAACCGTCGCCAAATACTGTTAAATCCTGTCCGGTTAATGCTTGGCTCATGAAAGCAGGCAATGCTCTACCATCATCGAGTCGCATGCGTGGACCGTATGTATTGAAGATGCGGATGATTCTTGTTTCTACACCGTGGAAATTGTGGTAAGCCATGGTGATCGATTCCATGAATCGTTTTGCTTCATCGTATACGCCTCTTGGGCCTACTGGGTTTACGTTACCCCAATACTCTTCCGTTTGCGGGTGTACCAAAGGATCACCGTATACCTCGGAAGTAGAAGCCACTAAGATGCGTGCCTTTTTCGCTTTCGCCAAGCCTAACAAGTTGTGTGTTCCTAATGAACCCACTTTCAATGTTTGGATCGGCATTTTTAAATAATCGATAGGGCTTGCCGGTGATGCGAAGTGAAGAATATAATCCAATTCACCAGGGATATGCACGAATTTCGTTACATCATGATGATAGAATTCGAAGCTCTCTAAGGGGAATAGGTGTTCAATATTTTTTGCATTACCTGTAGAGAAGTTATCCATACCAATAACATGGTAACCTTCTTTGATAAAGCGATCACACAAATGCGAACCGAGGAAACCTGCGGCGCCGGTGATCAAGATGCGTTTTTTACTCATAGCAAGTAGAAATTAAAGGTTTACAGGTGTGCGTCCAACACTTTCGTAATGGAAACCCAGTTCTTGCATACGGCTCACTTCAAACAAGTTTCTACCGTCGAAAATAACTTGGTTTTTCAATGACGATTTAATTTTATCGAAATCAGGCGTTCTGAAAACACTCCATTCCGTTGCAATGATCAGCGCATCAGCGTTTTCTAAACTATCGTATTGATGTTCGGCGTAAGTAACAATATCACCCACAACACCTCGTACATTCGGCATTGCTTCGGGATCAAATACACTTACTGTAGCGCCAGCTTTCGTTAACGCCTCAATGATGTATAAAGCAGGAGCCTCGCGGATATCGTCGGTATTCGGCTTGAAGGCTAAACCCCACAATGCGAAATGCTTCCCTTTTAAGTCGTTATTAAAATACGCTTCAATCTTCGGCAATAAGAACAATTTTTGCTTCTCGTTCACATCCATTACCGCGTTCAATATTTTGAAGTCGTAACTTACCTCTTCTGAAGATTTCACCAACGCTTGCACGTCTTTAGGGAAACAGCTGCCACCGTAACCTATGCCCGGGAATAAAAAGCGTTTACCAATACGCTCGTCGCTACCAATACCTCTACGAACCATGTCTACATCCGCGCCTAATTTTTCGCAAAGGATGGCGATTTCGTTCATGAAAGAGATTTTAGTCGCTAAGAATGAGTTCGCAGCGTACTTCGTTAATTCAGCCGATTTCTCGTCCATATAGATCACTGGGTTACCTTGGCGAACGTAAGGAGCGTATAAATCGCCCATGATTTTACGTGCTCTTTCGCTTTCAGTACCAATTACCACGCGGTCTGGTTTCATGAAATCGTCAACAGCAACACCTTCACGTAAGAATTCTGGGTTCGACACTACATCGAACGGAACTTTACAATGTTTGGCAATTACTGCGCGTACTTTTTCCGCTGTACCTACAGGAACGGTACTTTTATCAACGATTACTTTGTAATCTGTTAATATTTTACCCAATTGCTCTGCCACTCCCAAAATATAAGAGAGATCCGCAGAACCATCTTCACCCGGAGGGGTTGGTAATGCTAAGAAAATAACTTGTGCATCGGCAATGCCTTCTGCCAAGTTGGTGGTAAAGTGTAGTCGGCCTTCTTTGAGGTTACGTTCAAAAAGCTTTTCTAATCCTGGCTCGTAAATAGTTACTTGGCCGCTAGATAGTTTTTTTACTTTGTTGGCATCAATATCTACACAAACTACGTCATTGCCCGTTTCGGCAAAACAGGTCCCGGTTACTAAACCTACATAACCGGTTCCCACTACTGAAATCTTCATAAGGGGGTTATTTTAAGTATGATAGAACAGATTCTATGATGTGACGCAGTTGGTCATCATCCATTTCAGTGTGTATCGGTAAGGAAATTACTTTCGTTGTTAATTCATCGGTGATTGGCAAGTTGAATTCGTCGCTACCAAATGCTGCGAACATTTTTTGTTTGTGTGCTGGCACAGGGTAGTAAATCATAGCCGGTACCCCTTTTTCGGCTAAGTAAGCCACGAATGCATTTCTATCTACATTCTCGATTTGTAGGGTGTATTGGTGGAAAACATGATAGCTATAAGGTGCTCTAAATGGCGTTGTAATTTGTGGGTGGTTCGCAAAAGCTGCATCGTAGGCATCAGCAACTTTCCTGCGAGCATTGATGTACTCGTCTAACAAAGGCAATTTCACACGTAATACCACTGCTTGCAAGGTATCTAAACGAGAGTTTACACCTACTACATCGTGGTAGTAACGGGCAGATTGACCATGGTTAGCCACCATTCTAATTTGTGCTGCCATTGCATCGTCGTTGGTGAATAAAGCACCACCGTCGCCATAGCAACCCAAGTTTTTAGAAGGGAAGAAAGAAGTACAGCCAATATGACCGATTGTACCTGCTTTTCTTGTTACGCCATCTTTACCGGTATAAGTACCGCCAATGGCTTGTGCATTATCTTCGATAACCAGCAAATTGTGTTTGTTGGCTACTTCCATAATAGCATCCATATCGCAAACATGACCGTATAAGTGTACCGGAACAATTGCTTTTGTTTTCGGTGTTATAGCAGCTTCGATCTTAGTAGGATCGATGCAATAAGTTTGAGGGTCGATATCCACGAACACCGGTTTCAAGTTCAACAAGGCGATCACTTCTGCCGTTGCGATAAAAGTGAAAGAAGGGGTAATAACCTCGTCGCCCGGTTGTAAACCGGCGGCCATCATAGCAATTTGGAGGGCATCGGTACCATTCGCGCAATTGATAACGTGTTTAATACCCAGGTAAGCTTCTAGTTCTTTACCGAACAACTGCACAGGTGCGCCATTAATAAAAGCAGCGCTTTCCAGTACTTCTTGCATGCCTGCATCAATTTGTGACTTTATCTTCGCGTACTGGCGTTTCAGATCAACCATTTGTATTGGAACCATGTGGGATATATATTTTTATTTTAAGTGTGCAAATTTACAAAAAATGAAATTGGCTAGGGGATTATATTTGCATGATTTTAATAACATTTCGTTAAAGTATTTTTAGTGGCATTGCAGATATTTTTCTATAACGTAGGTATTCGCCTGTATTCCTTTGTGGTAGGGCTTGTAGCGATTTTCGGAAACAAGAAAGCGCAGCTGTGGAAAGCTGGTCGGAAGAACTGGCCCGAACGCCTTCAACAGGCCATCCCAACAGGCAAACCCCTTATTTGGGTGCATGCCGCCTCGCTCGGTGAATTTGAACAAGGTCGCCCCGTGATCGAACAGCTCCGGGTCGATTACCCGCAGCACGGGATTCTTCTCACGTTCTTCTCACCCTCCGGCTACGAAATACGCAAAAACTACAATGGCGCCGATATCGTGTGCTACCTGCCTGCCGATACCAAGCGTAATGCCCGTCAATTCGTAAAAATTGCCCAACCCAAGCTGGCTATTTTCATAAAATACGAGTTCTGGTATCATTACCTAACCACCCTCTTTCAACAGAACATTCCCACTTTGCTTATTTCCGGTATTTTCCGCCCGAAGCAAGTATTTTTTAAGCCCCATGGCGGCTTATTCAGGCAGCTATTGGAGAAAATGACGCATCTCTTCGTTCAAAACGAAGAATCGTTACAATTGTTGCAAACCATTCACTTACAAAACGCCAGCCTCGCGGGCGATACACGTTTCGATAGGGTATGGGCTATGCGCGAAAACCCTACGGAGTTACCGGTAATTGAAACTTACGCCACGGGCAGGAAAGTAATTGCCTGCGGCAGCACTTGGCCGGCCGACGAAACTCTACTGGCCAACTGGTGGAAAAACGCCAAGCAAGACGGCCGTGCGTTGATTATAGCGCCGCACGAAATTGGGGAATCGCACATCCAGCAAATTGAACAGTTGTTCCCTGGCGCTGTACGTTATTCACAATACAAAAATGCGCCCGGTCAACAGGTGAACGTGTTAATTATCGACAATGTAGGTATGCTTAGCGCTTTATACCGCTATAGCTACATTTCGTATATCGGTGGAGGATTTGGAAAGGCGGGGATTCACAATATTTTGGAAGCGGCCACGTACAATAAACCGGTGTTATTCGGGCCTAATATCGAGAAGTTCCATGAAGCAGTAACGCTAGTGGGGTTAAAAGGCGCCTTCGTGGTACAAGATGAGTTTACCTTAGCTACCACGGTAGCGGCTTTAAGCGAGGCCGACCTCTACAAGAAAACCGCTACGATCGCCGGCAAATTTGTGGGCGATAACCAAGGTGCTACGAATAAGATTATGCAATATATTCAGGAAAAACGCTTCTTAACGATAGCGTGAAATTGCTGTACCAGGTGATCTTCTTCCTGCCAACCCAACTTAATCACCAATTCTCGCTCGATCCAGTAATTGGCTGAATGATAAGAATCTGCTTCGTTGATGGTTTTAATGGAACGATCGTACATCGCTTTGTCGCCACGGAAGAGCTCCTGTATAAACTGGAACTTGTCGTTAATACCAATGGCATTCCTTAAATCTTGCACTTTCATATCACCGAGCCTTTGCCCTACTTCCACGGTATTTTTACGTAAAATATCGTTTAATGAAGCCCCGTTTGTTTTAGGCGCTTCGGGTTGCTGGGTGTGCTGGTGGCCATTCGAACTACCATTATGATGGGTAGGTGGTTCGTAATGGGGTACTTCGAAAAGTGAAGCTTGGATTTTTTCTTCGATGCTTTGTTTTACCTTCGGCAATTCTTGCACTACCGGTACTTCCATTTGAACAGGTTGCACAGGTGGAGAAACGGGCTGTATGGCCGCTGCTGGAGCAGGAGTTGCTACTGGTGCTACGGGTTGTACAACGGGAATGTCCACATGCTGAACCGGTTGAACCGGAGGAGTAGCGGGGGTAGGAGCAGGAGAGGGTTGAACAGGGCTTGTATGCGCTGTTGGGATGTCTTCTACCACGGCCCTGTTGGGCATTATAACGGCCACATGGCTTTGTGGAGAAGGTCGCTGCTCTTGTAGTAAATGCAAATGATGCATTACCTCGGCCTGCAATAATTGTGAATAATACGAGATAGTGTGCAGGTCCGACCTGGAATTTTTCAATTCCATCAATTTCTCAATTAATGCATTTATTTTTTCCATGCCTTAATTGTTAACGCTTTTAAGGATGATTTTATTTTATTTGCATAAAGTTAAATCAATTTAACAACTTAATAATCAAAATACTAATATATGTTTATTGAACCTTCTCTTTCGGGGGGGCGTAGGGGTTGGATAGAAGTAGTTTGCGGCTCTATGTTTTCTGGTAAAACAGAAGAGCTGATCCGCCGTTTGAAACGTGCCAAGATTGCCAATTTAAAAGTTGAGATATTTAAACCACACGTAGATACACGCTACGATGTGGAAAACATTGTGTCGCACGACGAGAACAAGATATTATCTACCCCGTTGGAAAGCTCGCAGCAGATTTTGTTGTTGGCCACGGATGTGGATGTAGTGGGAATTGATGAAGCCCAATTCTTCGACGAGGAGCTGCCGAATGTGTGTGAACAATTGGCATTAAGAGGTATCCGAGTAATTGTAGCGGGTTTGGATATGGACTTCCAAGGTCGCCCTTTTGGTCCTATTCCCCAATTACTCGCCAAGGCCGATTATATTACGAAACTGCATGCTATTTGCGTAAAATGTGGCAATATCGCCAATAATTCATACCGGAAAGTAGCCGGTGGCAATACGGTATTACTCGGGGAGAAAGATCTCTACGAACCGCGTTGTAGGCATTGTTACCACGAAAATAATTAGGAAGGATTCCGTACCGCGAGGCTACGGAATTTTTTTTATGCAATATTGTTGCCGATCATTTCTTCTTCCAAGTTCTTCTCCACCTCTTCGATGGCTTTCACTTTGAAGGTAAACTTCTTCTGGGTAATGTAACTGAAGCAAACAACGATAATTACGGTTAATATCTTCGCCAGGATAGCGTTGATATGTAATTGTTCTACAAAGAGTTTCAGGAACCCGTAATTCAATAATATACAAGCACCTACGAGTAAAAAGTACCGGAATAGCTGCACGCGCCCACGGAGGTTTGATTCCGAGAACACCACGAATTTCGATAATAAAAACCCTGTAGGGAAGGTAATCGTAAAGGCGATGATAAAAGAAGCAATTGGCGCACTTACCGTTACCAAGTTGCCGATGTGCAGGTTTTGTTCATGCAACACGAAGTAGTAAGAAATCGTGTACAACACAATATCCAACAAAGTATTCCCACCGCCACACGCTAAATAGCGGAACGTTTGAAAAGAAATGTACTTCTCAAATGGTCGGTAGAAAAACGAAAGAATATTGATGATTAATTGTTGCATAAATTACCGGCGCAAAGGTACTCGTTTTTATGTAGTCCGCCAATCTGCTATGATAATTAACAATAAATTATGTTCCGGGTATATATCTTACCGCATTTCTTGTCGTTTCGACCAAGCAGTATCTTGATTAACAGGCAATTGCAAGGTGTTTACTTCTTCCCAAATTTGTGCTGCTAAGATGGCAGCTGCTTGTGTAGCATCTGCATCGTTACTGTCGAGCGATTGGGGGGTGAAGTACTTGCCAATGAAGCCGGTATCGAAATTACCGTCTATGAATTGTGGTTGTTGGAGGGCCCATTCGCCGAAAGGCAGGGTCGTGCGAATGCCTTTTACTTGGTACTCGCCGATGGCGCGGATCAAGCGTTTGCGGGCTTCTTCGCGGGTGCTGCCCCAGGCAATTAACTTCGCGATCATAGGATCGTAGAAAATTGGGATGGTCATACCTTCTTCATACCCATCATCAACACGCACACCGTAGCCTTGGGGGCGGATGTAGGTTTGTAAAGAGCCGGTGTCGGGTAAGAAGTTATTAGCAGGATCTTCTGCGCAGATGCGGAGTTCTATCGCGTGGCCATTTATTTTGAGATCGTTTTGAGAGAAGGTAAGTTTTTCGCCGCGGGCGATGTTGATTTGTTCTTTCACCAAATCTAGCCCAGTAATCATTTCTGTTACAGGGTGCTCTACTTGTAAGCGGGTGTTCATTTCCAAGAAGTAGAAGTTCAATTGTTCATCTACCAAGAATTCCACCGTACCGGCACCGTAATAGTTACAAGCGCGGGCTACATCAACCGCGCAATTACCCATTGCTTCGCGGATATCGGCCGTTAGTACAGATGATGGTGCTTCTTCAATCAATTTTTGGTGACGACGTTGGATAGAGCATTCGCGTTCGAACAGGTATACATAGTTACCGTGTTGATCGCCGAGGATTTGAATTTCTATATGTCGTGGTGCGGCTACATATTTCTCGATAAATACAGCATCGTCGCCGAAAGCGCTTTTCGCTTCGCTTTTCGCGAGGCGGATTTGTTCTTCCAGTTCATTTTCATTTTCAACGATACGCATCCCTTTACCACCGCCACCGGCAGACGCTTTCACAAGAATAGGGAAGCCGGTACGTTTCACAACTTCGCGGGCCTCGTCGAGGTCGCGTAATGGAGTTTCGGTGCCGGGTACCATGGGTACGCCGAATTGTTGTGCGGCTTGTTTAGCGGCTAACTTGCTACCCATTGTTTCGATGGAAGCGGCGGAGGGACCGATAAAAGTGATACCGGCCTCGGTTACTTGTTGCGCGAATTGCGCATTTTCGCTTAAAAACCCGTAGCCTGGGTGAATGGCATCAACGCCTAGTTGTTTCGCTACTTCGATGATCTTGCCCCCGAGCAAATACGATTGCGCGGAAGGAGCAGGCCCGATACATACGGCTTCGTCGGCATATTGCACGAATGGCATCGTACGGTCGGCTTCAGAAAAAACGGCTACTGTTTTAATGCCTAGCTCGCGTGCTGAACGCATCACTCTTAACGCTATTTCCCCTCTGTTTGCTACAAGTATTTTTTTCATGCGAAATTTTATAAAGGTGGGTAAAGTTAAGTAATTCGACATTAGGTTCCGTTTATGAGTGGGAACCTGGATAAAATGATTGTATTTTTGTGCCCGTGAATACAGCAATACAACAAATTTGGTTCTTAGTAAAGAAAGACTTGGTGCTTGAATGGCGCCAGCGGCATGCATTTTTCGGGATATTGATCTACGTTGTTTCAACGGTGTTCGTGATTCAATTGATGGTACATCAACCGGAGGAAAAAATTTGGAACGCCTTATTTTGGGTGGTACAGTTATTTGTATGTGTAAATGCCGTGGCCAAAAGTTTCTTACAAGAGAGCCGAGGACGCTTGTTGTATTATTACTCAATCGTTCACCCCCGCAACTTCATCATCGCGAAATTGCTGTATAACGTGGTGTTGATGATCATCATGAGTTTGATCACGCTAGCATGTAGCGTGGCCTTACTGGGTAACCCACTTATCAAACCCCTTTATTTCACCGGCATTGTAGTGTTAGGTGGCGTTAGCTTATCCTTACTTTTTACCATGCTTGCTGCCATTGCTGCCCAAGCTAGCCAGAATGCTGCGTTAATGGCGATCATGGGTTTCCCCTTAATTCTACCTGTATTGATGTTGCTTGCTAACATTGCCCGTAGTGCCTTTGTAACAGTATTACAACCCGGTTTACCGAGAATGTTTTTGCTGTTAGTGGGCATGGATATTCTTACGATAGCCTTGGCTTGCGTATTATTCCCGTATTTGTGGAAGGATTAGGCAACCGTTAACACTGTAATGTTTCTACGTACCGTTGCCTATTAATAGCCCGGTTGTAGCGTTGTTGCCCAAATACACCTTGCTTCTTTCGTAATTTATTTTGTGGAAATACTGGGGGGATGAGCCTTTCGGGGTGTTCTATTTGCACCTTTTTGTTGGAGGTGTGTATAACTTCTTCTACTACCTTTTCTCCAGTTACTATGGTTGTTTCTTTTGTGGTGGCTTGTTTCGCATAAACAGCAGTCATCGTCATGGCGTTCTGGTAGCCTCCACGGACCTTGTATTCGCGTTCATTTACCATTTCAATAAACACAATGCCGATCGATACAAACATGTGGCGTGGATCGTAAGGTTTTCCTTGCACCTGTAGTATAAGATCGTTGGTGATAGGCGTATTGATGGGTAGCGCTTGTGTAATAACGGCCGTACTATCCATGTCATTGGTATCGAAATTAATAGCATGGAGGCTCATGACCATCTTAAAATGGGTGGTATGTTTGGGGGCGCGTATGCGATCGCTTGGATCGAAAGCCGGTATTGTTAAGGTAGCCAAACCTTGTTGTCGATCGAGATGCACGCTATGTTTGGCCATGCAGGTACGGCGGAAGTAGGCATTTTGATTGAATTCGAAATTGGCGAGTGTTTGGATATCGCCATCTTCCACTGTTCTATTGCCCCGCTCGTGCGTAGTATCGTTTTTCAGTGCCAGCAATAGTTGCGACGATAACCGGCGGTACATCGTATTATCGGGAAACAGCGCAGCTACATCTTTTAAAGCGAATTGCATATCTGCCGCTGTTTGTGCTGCCCGCCCAAACTCCTGGCGGTGAGCGCGAATGCGGTCGTATTTGCTATCTTCCCAGTTAATTGTTTTACGGGATGTGGTATATGTAATGAACCCATTTTTAGTAGGGTAGAAGGAAACGCGTTCCAGTTTTTTCGTGTTTAAATGGATGACTTTGCCCATTGGGATTAAGATTTAGGTTGAACAAATTGTTTCCCTATATACGTCAAAAACCATGCTGAACATGCATCCTGCCAGTAATTTATAATATTGATTATCAATTCATAATGAATAAATTTAACTAACAACAATAACCCCTTGAAACAACCCTATAATAAGCGTTCACCTTACCTCTCCAAGAAGAAGTTCAACAATAAAACCCCATTCAACAAACAGCAACTAAAGGAAAGCCAAGTATGCATACGATAAACACAAAGGAAAACACGACGCTAATAGCATTGAAACACAATGCCTTTACATGGATTTACATGACAAGTACATGGACACTACAAGGAACATACGAACAAACTACATGGCAACTAGCAAACAAACACAATAACTTAATTATATATCACCATTATTGAAACAATAACAATATTGAAAGAAGTAATTCGCCCCCACCCAACAATACACGCCCCCCAACGCCCCACCGCCATTCACCACAGTACTACAAAAGCTAAATCAACGACCCGATCAAACGCCGACGCAGTCTTTCGGCGTTTGTCCTCCTTTCTTTGGTTACTTTCTTTGGAGAAGCAAAGAAAGTAACAAATAGGATTTAAAATAAACAGATATATACGCCCCCGCACAGGCTAACATATAGTAACATTTACTAATTTCGAAGAAAAGCATTACGATGCTAAAGGTTTTTTTAATGGATAGCAAAGCCGTTGGATAGATGTAAATTTCCTGGAAAAGCTTTGCCGTTATTTTTAAAACCTGTAGGTTTGCCCCCACATATATAAAGGAATAATGAAGAAAAGTTGGCTTAGTATTTCAAATATTGCAGTTATACTAGTGAGCGTAGTCATTGCCTTATTGGGTAAAGAAAGCATGGCAATTTCCTTGCCAATCGCAGCAGGCTTATTAGTTGTATACTTCATATTAAAGAGAATGGGCGTACCGATGCAGAATGCATGGAAAGTGCTCAGTGTTTTACTCCTCTTATTTACCATCATCGCCGGTTTCAATGTGAAAGTCCCTTCTATCGGCACCAACGGTCAAACTTCCCGCAACCTCGTTTTTCACGTCCCTATGTGGATAGCCATGTATACTTTGTTTACCATTTCGGTGGTGAATTCGTTACGTTATTTGGCGACGAACGATTTGCGTAAGGATATTTTGGCATCGAGTGCAGGTAGCGTGGGAGTGTTGTTTGGTGTGATGGGTTTTGTAACGGGTTCTTTATGGGCTACGTATACATGGGGTGGCACAATTACCGATGATCCGAAGCAATTGAGCACCTTCATTGCGTTGTTGATTTACTTGGCTTACTTGGTATTGCGGATGTCGTTTACAGATTTGGATAAGCGCGCCCGTGTGTCGGCGATTTATAACATCTTCGCTTTTGCGTTGTTGATCCCGTTGACTTACATCATCCCGAGAATGCAAGATTCGCTACATCCTGGTAGTGCTAGCACCCCTGGGTTTAAATCATCTGATACGGAACATACCTTGCAATTGGTTTTCTACCCGGCATTTATCGGTTGGACATTACTTTCGATTTGGATTTACACTCTCAGAGTGAGATATAAAAGATTAGCGCTTAAAAATATACTTCATGGTTAAGAGAACCTGCTTTTTATTGGCCAACTTATGCTTACTGTTCATTTCAACGGTGGCGATGGCGCAACAACAAAATACTGAAACCGGTGCTGTGAACCAGTGGATGCGTGAAGACGGCAAAATCAATGTTGTCGTATCGGTTTTGGTAATCATTTTCCTTGGTATCGTGTTATACTTGTACCGTTTAGACAGGAAATTGAAAAAGTTAGAAGACGAACAACAACAATCTAAATAACCAAAACAATATCCAAAACAACAATTTTATGGCAAATATAATCGCGCCAGAAGCTCACTATAACTTCTTTCAAAGTGTTGAAAGTAGTTTTGATAAAGCTGCGAAGTTTACCAAATGGGAGAAAGGTATCCTGGAACAGATCAAAGCATGTAACTCCGTTTACAGGATGAAATTCCCTGTACGCGTAGGTAACAGCATCGAAGTAATTGAAGCGTACCGCGTTCAGCACTCTCATCACAAACTTCCTTGTAAAGGTGGTATCCGCTTCAGCGACGAAGTGAACCAAGATGAAGTAATGGCATTGGCGGCTTTGATGACCTACAAATGCGCGATCGTGAACGTTCCTTTCGGTGGTGCGAAGGGTGGTATCAAAATCAACCCACGCAACTATACACCTTTCCAATTAGAGGCAATTACGCGTCGTTATACAGCTGAGTTGGTGAAGAAAAACTTCATTGGCCCTGGCATCGACGTACCTGCTCCTGATTACGGTACAGGCGAAAGAGAAATGAGCTGGATTTTGGATACATACATGAGTCTTCGCCCAGGTGAGGTAGATGGTTACGGTTGCGTAACTGGTAAACCAGTATCACAAGGCGGTGTTCGTGGACGTAAAGAAGCAACTGGTTTGGGTGTATTCTACGGTTTACGCGAATTGTGTAACGTGAAGGAAGACATGGCTAAATTGGGCTTAGAGCCAGGTATTGAAGGTAAGCGTGTTGTAGTACAAGGTATGGGTAACGTAGGTTACCACGCTGCTAAGTACTTCCACGAAGCAGGTGCGAAAGTTATTTGCTTGATCGAGTGGGATGGCGCTATCTTCAACGAGAACGGTTTGAATCCTGATGATGTGTTGAAACACCGTAATGAATCGGGTTCTATCGTGAACTTCCCAGGTGCTAAGAACTTGAATAAAAATACGGAAGGCTTGGAATTGGATTGCGATATCTTGATTCCTGCTGCTTTGGAAAACGTAATTGATGCACACAACGCACCCAACATCAAAGCAAAAATCATCGGTGAAGCTGCGAACGGTCCTTTGACTCCAGAAGCGGATGAAATTTTGGCTAAGAAAGGTGTAATTGTTGTACCTGATATGTTCTTGAACGCAGGTGGTGTAACGGTTTCTTACTTCGAATGGTTGAAAAACTTGAGCCACGTACGTTACGGCCGCTTGGGTAAACGCTTCGATGAAAACATGAACATCCACATCTTGCAAGTAATTGAAGACTTAACAGGTAGATCAGTATCTGCACAAGAAAGAAAATTCATTGCCCACGGTGCTGATGAGGTTGATTTAGTTTACTCTGGTTTAGAAGAAACAATGATCACCGCATTACACGAAGTACGTGCTGTAATGATGAACAATACTCAAATCCATGATATGCGTACAGCTGCTTATGTTGCTGCTATCGATAAAGTGGGTGCCGCTTACGAACAATTGGGTATCTTCCCTTGATTTGTTTGTAGTTGGAAAAATTTGGAGAAAGCCTCACCGGATGGTGGGGCTTTTTTTTGTTTGGGGAATTATTATCATCCAATATCGGGGAAGAATTCCTTTAAGGAATGATAGAATGCTCCGACATATTTTTCCTTTTCTTCGAAATCGGTTCTAACAAGAATGCTAGAGAAAAAGCCTGCTTCAAAATAGGCTTGCCCACATTCATGTATCGAGATGGGGATAGTTTTTGATATCTCTTGTCCCCACTTTTTAAATGTGCGATGCCTATTCTCTGCAAGATCTTCTTCGGTGTCGCATAGGTACAATACTGGAAGGTGTGGATTTCGAATGAAGAATTCTAGTAAGAAATTTTTGATGGTAGTACTTACTTTAGGATCATAGTGTTTTTGTCCTTTTTTACGAATAAGTTTAGGACTACAGTTAAATCCAAAATTCGGAATTAGTAGTTCTTCATTGTCTGTAGAAGTTAGGTGAAATGTAGCGAAGTACATGAAATACTTATAACCAAAGTCGGTCATAAAATAATATCCATCTTCCGTTTCTTCTATAGTATACGATTGGGGAGTTGCGGTATTAGAGTGGCTTAACAAACTTAATATCCTTAAGATTTTTTAATGGCATGTTTTTACATAAAGCATCCGCAATCCTTTTTTTATCAGCTAAAGCTTTTGTAAAAGGATTGTTTTTAGGGCTACCTGGTGATTTAATATGTTTAATTGCTTTTCCCATTATTGTAAAATTACTAATTATGTTTCATGGGGTAAAAAATAATAGTATTTTTTGCCATTTTGAGCATCTATTGTGTTGTAAATCAGATCATTATTTTTTAGTTTATTTACTGCGAATTACGTTTGAATTAAAGGTCAGTGGGGAATCAAACTATATAATCGTATCTCTTTTTAATACTAAAATGATTTAAGATAGTATAAGTCGCTTTTTGAACGGGGTTACAATGTCGGACTTTTTCATCTTTAATAATATTTAGGAGTATTATTGTTGGGCTTATTCAACAATAATATTGTTATTAAAGCATAATTTATTAATGTTGGAGTTGTTAAACATTAATACAGAATATTCTATTTATTGTTGAAAATATTCAACAATATCTTACTTATTTCAATTCCCATAAGTTAATAGATTATTAGTCAACCAATAAATACAATGAGCTTTTGTTGTCCTAATATATGGTAAATCAATGAACAGGGTTAAACTCCATTGTATACAAATTCAAGATTTGTAAAAGCTATTCCATCATTTATAAGTAGCGCATCACCACAAAAAGTTCTACCGTAAAAACATTAAGACTATTGTTAGTTGTTTTTTTGATCCTCATGCTAGGTTATTTGCAAGCATAAGAAGCTATCTAATGACGATAATCTGCATAACTATAGGTTCCTACATTACTTTCTCCTACTATAACTATTTGCCGCGTTTCCAATAAAGCTTTGATTTTTACGATTTCTAATACAAAACTAGGAAAGTATTCAGCTACTATTTTTTTAGTTTCAGGGCTATCAATGCCAACCCGGACACAACTTTCAAAATACTCGATTCCATATTCGAGACCTAGTTTCTCCATGAAAGAGTATCCATCACGAAAGAGCGAATAAAAATCATGGAGAATACCTGGATGTTTATTTCTATCAAGCGCTTCATTTAGCTTACTTAAGAGGGAATAACAAGCAAAATCAGCCGGTATGATAAATTTATCGATGAGTTGAAAAAAATCTGTTGCATGTGCAGACTTAAAAGGGAAGGGGATTAGTTCAAGATAATCATCTTCTGTTAAAAGCGATGGTAATTCTTTGTTTTGGTAAAGCCATGCTTCAAAGTTTTCCTTTGAAATCAAACCCACTTTTGCATGGATGAACATTTCTTTTATGTATGTAGGAGCATTTTCCATTATTATACTGCTTTTAATTATTCCTATTAAGCAAATTACCACGATATCCATAATAACATCCCTGCTAATTTGTCTACTATCTTCTTTTTGATTGGGGCTGGTTTAGCCAAGTTGTATTATGGTTCTGTACTGCTTCAATTTTGATTGATCCATTTAATGTTTCGTAAATAAAAGTTGGGTTGTTTTTCATTGTACTGAAAAAGATTACAACCAATTTTTCTAACGTGATTTAATCATTAATAGATTTCCTTCACAGGCACGAAATACCATCTTCTAATTGCTTAACATGCCATATAGTATCCCCATTGTTGAATCGTCACTATCAGAATTGTCGAACATAAATTGATCGTTCGTTTCCATCCCAGCCCGCATCTAAAAACATTTTCTTTGCGATTGTAATGTATTCATATACATTTTCTACGCATTCAATGGGTGAAATCGTAAAGTTTAGATTATCAATCCACATAAAGGATCGTACCCTGAAAGTTCTTAGATGATTAGGGCTATAACGAATTATTCTTCGTTAGTCTCTACTGAATGACATATAGTTTAGGTTATTAAGCTATTAGGGGAAAGATAGTACCAATTTTTAATATTTGTGTGGATAGTTGATTAGAAGGAAGAAGAGTATTGTTCCACCACAAAAAGTCCTACTGTAAAAACAGTAAGACTATTGTTAGTTGGTTTTTGATCTTCACGCTCGGTTTTAAACCTTTAGATCAAAACCGCTGAATTCAAGGTTAACAAAACAAATGGCGTAATAGTGAAAATCTACATCTCAATATGAGTGTAAAATTAGCACCATTGGGCATTGCAGCCAAATCAAGTATTTCAATAACTACTTGAGATGTGGGCAGATTTACTTCATGTTTTGTGTGAAAATTCTTCCTAATCGATTTTACGTAGGTAGATTTCTGCGGGGAATGTATCGAATACAAATAGGGTGACGTCGCATAACCAAACGGGCATGTCAACGGCAATGCCGCCGAAGAATGGTAGTATGTAATCTGCGCCGCCGCCTAGTTCGTAAGCTTTCTGGGATTGCAAGATCAATACTTCTGCAAAATCGAATGGGTAGATGTCCATTTGAATATGCACGCTCGTGTTACCTTCGGCGTATAGTTCTAGTAGCGTATCGGCGCCTAGTACCATTTCCAATTCAGCTTTATCGCCACCTTGGGCGATGAATTCGGGGAGATCGATATACCATCGACTGTCTTCTTTGTAAAATGTAAAGTTTTTCATTATTTACCGTATGTTGGCAGCGAGGGTAAAAATTCCCAGCGCTGTTGTGCTAAGTTCTTTTTACAGCAAAAAGTATGCTGGCCATTCGTAATCACGAGGTAACTAACGGGAACGGCCATATGATAGCGAATAATTTGCTCCAATACTGTTTGGGTAAGGGGTACTTCCATTTCCTTGCATTCTACGATCATCCAGGGTTGGGTGTTACGATCGTATACAATAATATCACAGCGTTTTTTGAGTTCGCCGAGGTATACTTCCTTTTCGATTGATAGGAGGGCAGCGGGATAGGCGAGTGTTTGGGTTAAATAGTTCAAGAAGTTCTGGCGTACCCACTCCTCGGGTGTTAACTGTACGTACTTTTTTCGGAACACGTCGAATATAACGTGTTGACCGTCTTGCGGTACGATTTTAAAGTTGGGAGCGGGAAATTCGATCTTGATCATCCTGCAAAACTAAGAAATCGAGGTAGTTTGAAGAAAAATCCCTACATTTACTTGTCAAAAAGCTATGAAGACAAAAGAAGAGATTGTAGCTAATTGGCTCCCACGCTACACAGGGGAGAAACTTGAAAGTTTTGGCTCCCACATCCTGCTCACAAATTTTAGTAATTACGTAGAACTTTTCGCTGAATGGAATAACGTGGAAATTGTTGGCCGCGACAGACCTATGCAATGTGCTACAGCCGGCGACATTACCATTATTAACTTTGGTATGGGTAGTCCTGGTGCTGCTACTATCATGGATTTATTATCAGCTATTCACCCTAAAGCCGTACTTTTCCTAGGAAAATGTGGTGGTTTGAAGAAAAAGAACAGCATTGGTGATTTGATTTTACCGATTGCAGCTATCCGTGGTGAAGGTACCTCGAACGACTATTTCCCACCGGAAGTGCCAGCATTACCGGCTTTCGCCTTGCAGAAAGCGATTTCTACTACCATCCGTGAATACGAATGCGACTACTGGACAGGTACTTGTTACTCTACCAACAGGAGGGTTTGGGAACACGACCAAGATTTTAAAGCGTACTTAGAAAGAATTCGTGCAATGGCCATTGATATGGAAACAGCAACAATTTTTTCTGTAGGTTTCTATAACAAGATTCCAACAGGCGCATTATTACTGGTATCGGATCAACCAATGATTCCTGAAGGTGTGAAAACAGAAGCAAGCGACAAAAAGGTAACAACGAAATTCGTTGAACGTCACCTCAAAGTAGGCATCGATTCGTTAAACAACCTCATTAACAGTCACCTTACGGTGAAGCATTTGAGATTCTAATGCATCAACAACCACTGGTTTCAATCGAACAACTACGCGTTACTTTCACCGGCGAACACGAAACGGTGACGGCTGTGAAAGATATTTCACTTAGCGTAGCGCCCGGCGAAATGTTAGCAATTGTAGGCGAATCTGGCTCTGGGAAGTCGGTTACAGCCTTATCAATTATGCAACTGATCCAAGCGCCGGGTAAAATTGCCGGTGGTAAAATTGTTTTTAACGGTGATGGGCATACGAATAGAGATTTATTGTCGCTCTCTCCTGGCGACGTTCGTGCCTACCGGGGGAATGATGTGGGGATGATCTTTCAAGAACCCATGACCTCCCTTAACCCTTTGTATACATGTGGGTTCCAGGTAATGGAAGCCATTCGTGTGCATAAAAAAGTTTCACAAGAAGAAGCGAAGCAACAAACCATTGCACTGTTTTCCCAAGTTAAGTTACCCGACCCTCAAAATATTTGGAAACGTTATCCACATGAACTTTCCGGTGGTCAGAAGCAACGTGTAATGATTGCCATGGCCATTAGTTGTAACCCGAAATTATTGATTGCAGATGAACCAACAACAGCGTTGGATGTAACCGTGCAAAAGAGCATACTGGCGCTTTTGAAAGAACTGCAAACCAGCCTTGGGATGAGTATCATCTTTATTACGCACGACCTTGGCGTGGTGGCCGATATGGCCGACCGTGTAGTGGTGATGTATAAAGGAAGTATTGTAGAAGAAGGTGCCGTAAAGCAAGTGTTCGACAACCCGCAACATCCTTACACCAAAGGATTGCTGGCATGTAGGCCACCATTAGAACATAAATTATTGCGTTTGCCTGTTATCCGCGATTTCATGGAAGTGAATGCCGATGGATCTTTGGAGGCAAAACAAACAGATATAAAGGCGCTGCAGGAGGCTTTGATATTACCACCTGCTGTGAAATCGGCGCGTATTGCGCTTTTGCAATCAAGTGCTCCTATCTTGGAGGTGCAGCATTTGCATAAATGGTTTCCAACACGTACGAATGTTTTTGGGAAAGTGCAAGCGTACTTTAAAGCGGTGAATGACTTGAGCTTTGATGTGAAGACGGGCGAAACACTTGGGCTAGTAGGCGAATCGGGTTGTGGAAAAACAACGCTTAGTAGAACATTGTTGCGGTTAACCGAGCCTACCGCCGGCGATATACTGTATAAAGGGAAAAGCATCACCGGGTTTTCCACATCGGAACTGAGGGATTTTCGCAAGCATATGCAATTGATATTCCAAGACCCATATTCATCTCTTAATCCCCGTATGACGATTGGCGAAGCTATTTTGGAACCTATGCATGTGCATGGATTACATAGCAATGATACACAGCGGAAGGAGAAAGTATACGAGTTATTGGAAAAAGTAAACTTGTTACCTAGTCATTACAACCGTTATCCACACGAATTTTCTGGTGGGCAAAGGCAGCGGATTGTTATTGCCCGTGCATTGGCCTTAGAGCCGGAGTTTATTATTTGCGATGAATCGGTATCGGCATTGGATGTAAGTATCCAAGCACAGGTGCTGAACTTGCTTATGCAACTGAGAGAAGAATACAACTTTACTTATATCTTTATTTCTCACGATTTGTCGGTTGTACATTTTATGAGCGACCGGATGATGGTGATGAATAAAGGCCAAATAGAAGAAATGGGTGCTGCCGATGCTATTTATCAAAACCCGCAATCGCCTTATACGCAGCAATTGATAGCGGCTATCCCGGGGAAGGCATTACATCAATAAAAACTTTATTATAATAACTTTAACTATTCACAAAGGATTGTTTTTTTGATATAATTGATTATATTACGTACCTTCGCCCCCTTAAAATTACATTCATACCGTAATATGAAATTATCACAATTCAAATTCGACCTCCCTCTAAACCTGATTGCTCAACACCCATCTAAAACTAGGGATGAAGCCCGTTTAATGGTTGTACACCGTTCAACCGGTAAAATCGAGCACAAAGTTTTCAAAGACATCTTGGGTTATTTCAACGACAAAGACGTAATGGTAGTGAACAATACGAAAGTGTTCCCTGCTCGTTTGTATGGTCGTAAAGAAAAAACCGGTGCTAAAATCGAAGTGTTCTTGTTGCGCGAGTTGAACAAGGCAAATCGTTTATGGGATGTGATCGTTGACCCTGCACGTAAAATCCGTGTGGGTAATAAATTATACTTTGGCGACGACGAATCATTAGTAGCGGAAGTTATCGATAACACCACATCTCGTGGTCGTACGATCCGTTTCTTGTTCGAAGGTAGCGAAGAGGAGTTCAAACAAGTATTAGATAGCTTGGGTGAAACACCACTTCCTAAATACATCAAACGTAAGCCAGAAGAGGACGATAAAGAACGTTACCAAACTGTATATGCTAAGTATGAAGGTGCAGTAGCTGCTCCAACAGCAGGTTTGCACTTCAGCCGCGAGTTGATCAAACGCCTTGAAATTAAAGGTGTGAAATTCGCAGAAGTTACTTTACATACAGGTTTAGGTACTTTCCGCCCAATCGAAGTAGAAGATTTGAGCAAACACAAAATGGATGCTGAATACTTCCACATCGATGAAACAGCAGTGAAAATTGTAAACAAAGCGAAAGAAGAAAACCGCAAAGTGTGCGCGATTGGTACTACCAGCGTGCGTGCAGTTGAATCTTCCGTAACCGCTCAAAACCATTTGAAAGCAGCCGAAGGTTGGACGAATACATTTATTCACCCTCCTTACGATTTCGCTATTCCAAATGCTTTGGTAACTAACTTCCACTTGCCTAAAACAAGTTTATTGATCATGGTGAGCGCTTTCGCTGGCTACGATTTAGTAATGGAAGCTTACCAACAAGCCATCAAAGAAAAATACCGTTTCTTTAGCTATGGCGATGCTATGTTGATTCTCTAATCGATCTAACATATTGAAGAAAGTTCCGCTGAAAGGCGGGACTTTTTTTATGCCTTGTCGTTAAGCTACCCTATTTTCGTACAGCAGTTCCCGTTAAATGCTCACAATGCAATCAAGACAAAAAATAGCCATTATCGTTGCCGGTGGAGCCGGTTTAAGAATGGGGAGTGATATTCCCAAGCAATTCCTGCATCTCCATGGCAAGCCCGTTATTCACCATACTTTGCAAGCATTCTTATCTGCGTACGATGATATGCAGGTAATACTCGTTTGCCCTTCGGCCCACCAAGTAATTGCCCAAGAGATTGTAGCAGGGTTGTCTAAACCTTCGGCGGTGAAAGTAATCCAGGGAGGTGAAACGAGGTTCCATTCAGTGAAAAATGGTTTGCAGGAGGTTACAGCACCTTCGGTAGTATTTGTACATGACGGGGTGAGGCCCTTGGTATCGACTGAACTGATCCAAACCTGTTACGAGGCGGCCATTGCCCATGGTAGTGCGATTCCGGCTATTCCTATGAAGGATAGTATACGCGAGGTACAAGGCGAGCATAACAAAGCGGTTGACCGCGAGTGTTATAAGATTATTCAAACGCCGCAAACGTTCTTGTCGGAAATTATATTACCGGCCTTTGATCATCCTTACGATCCATTGTTTACCGATGAGGCAACGGTGGCAGAGAAGAATGGTCACCCTGTGCACTTGGTAGCAGGAGAGGAGGCTAACATTAAAATCACAAAGCCGCTGGATTTAATCATCGCAACGGCTTTAATGCAATAAATCATTTTGTTGACGGTCTTTACTTTGTAAAGGCCGTTTTTTATTGTTCTACCACCGTGGTACCGTTTTGCTTGAATTTGTTGTTGACAAGTGTATTGTTATACGGGGCAACATCTTGCATAACACGGGAAGGGTAGCGAATGGTATCAAATTTTCCGCGCCAATCTACATTCTTGGCATCGCCTACGAAAATTGCGGTTTGCGTGTTTTCGATCTTGTTATTCTTTACTACGCAATCGCTGGCCGCTACGTAGAAACCTACTTCGCCTTTATGTTTAACCATGCCGTACATTAAACGGATGCCTGTTTTTACATTCGTAATTTTATTGCCTTGGATGATATGGCCTGTTCCGTTAACCCGGATGCCGCAATTGCCGCCAACAATCGTGTTGTTTTCTATGATGCAATCGTGCCCGCCGCGCATCACAAGTTCTCCGTCGCAATCTTCGAAATAATTATCGCGGTAGTAGTTATTGCTGCATTTATTGCTGATTACTTCGGGTTCGCCTTTGCAACGAATGAATTTGTTGTTGCGCACGGTGGTATTGGTGTAGAAGTGGCCTAGCAGTACGGGGTCTTGACCTATTTGGATACACTCGCCGCCGTTATTGTTCGTCCAGCTAACGGGGGCTTTATTTTCGAACTTGTTTTTCTCTATTAGCGTGTAATGGGGCGCGTTTTCCTTGGTTACTTTTACTTGCACATCTTGGTTATCGATATTGCCGGAGAAGAGGCAATTGTCGACCGTATTGTATTCCCCGGGGCCGCCAACTATTACTAGTGGGAGGTATTGGGATTTAGCAATGTTTTGATAGAAAGTGCAAGCGGTAAGCCGGCAGTGCTTGGTATTGTTCATTTCAACCAGTACGCCGGGTTGTTTGCCTTCGCGTAGGATGGTGCAGTTATTGAAATGGATGCCTTTTAAGATGGTATAGCTGCCTGTTAGTTTAAATATGGGTTGGGTAGCAGTGCCGGTGAATATTACCTTGCCCGGGGTGGCTGCTTCGATAATGACCGGGAGTTTTTGCGTGCCTTGGGTATTGAGTGTAATGGCCCAGGGGGTGTAGGTACCTTCGGCAATCAGTACTTTGTCGCCGGCTTGGAGTTTTGGTACCAGTTCCCGTAGGGCTTGCTCGTTATTAACAGTATAATTCGTACAAAAAGCAGCCTGTGCCAAGAGTAGCATGCACAGCAGGGATAAGAAAAGTTTCATATGCGTGGATATATGTTTCTGTTAATATACAAAATCCAACGCGCTAATTCCCTGCATGTATATTGTAAAGCCTAGCTGGTTGTATGTCAAAGAACTATTTGTTTTTACAGATAGCGGCGTAAAAGGCCTTAATTTTTAATTATTTCGTAATAAGTCAACCATAGAAATTCATGTTATGAAATTCTTAACTGTCTTATATTTTTTTCTTTCTCATTTACCAATTACGCCGTTACTTTGCAGCGTTATATCACTATTGTTATAGTTATTAAATCAATTCACATGCTTAAAATAGGCTTGTTCGGCGTTGGACATCTCGGTAAAATTCACTTATCGCAACTTACCACCATGAAGGATGTAGAAGTGGTAGGCTTCTTCGATCCTAATGATGCAAACGCGGCGAGTGTGCACGATCAATATAATCTTCCCCGTTACTCTTCAGCCGAAGAGCTTATTCATGCAGTGGATGCGATTGATATTGTGGCGCCTACTACCTTGCACTTTCAATTATGCGAGTTGGCCATTCGGAATGGCAAACACGTATTTGTTGAGAAGCCAATGACGAATACGATCGAGGAAGGTAAAACCCTCGTGAAGCTCGTAGAAGAAGGCAATATCAAATTCCAAGTAGGTCACGTTGAGCGTTTCAACCCGGCATTCTTGGCGTTGAAAGGGTATGAACTGAAACCTATGTTTATCGAAGTACATCGTTTGGCGGAGTTTAATCCACGTGGTACAGATGTAAGCGTGATCCTTGATTTGATGATTCACGATATCGATATTGTATTGAGTATTGTAAAATCTACGATCAGCCGTATTTCTGCGAGTGGTGTTGCTGTTATGAGCGACACGCCTGATATTGCCAATGTTCGTATCGAATTCCATAATGGTTGTGTTGCGAATCTTACTTCTAGCCGTATCTCTTTGAAGAAAATGCGTAAAATGCGTTTCTTCCAGAAAGACGCTTATATTGGTATTGACTTCCTTGACAAGAAAACTGAGATTATCAAGTTGAAAACGCCGGAAGATGAAGGCAAATTCACCCTTGATATTGCTACTAATTCAGGTAAGAAGACAATCGCGATCGACAACCCGGAAATCAAGCAATCGAACGCCATCCGTATGGAGCTCGAGATGTTCAGGGATAGCATTCTTCAAAACAAGCCGGTAGCTGTCAATGTAATCGACGGTTTCCAGGCATTAGAAGTAGCACACCAGATTCTTGCGAAAATCAGTAAAACCCAAACTGAGGCATAATTTTCAGTTTATCAATATTTTCACAAAGCCATGCGTATGCATGGCTTTGTTGTTTATATGAGGCCATCATCTTTGAAGCTATAATAGCCTGCATCCGACACGATGATATGATCTATTATATCTATATCAAGGAGTTTACCGGCATTTGTTAGCTTCTTTGTGATATTTATATCGTGGGTGCTTGCCCGTAAACTTCCGGAAGGGTGGTTGTGGCAGATCAATAACTTGGTGGCTTTTAGATATAGCGCTTCTTTGAACAAGATTTTGGGATCTACTACGGTGCCTGTAATGCCTCCTGTGCTCAAACAACGATGGCTGAGTACTCTTTGAGATTGGTTCAAAAACAGTACGAAAAATGATTCTGTAGATTGATCGGCCAACAATGGTTGAAGGTAATGGGCAGCGTCGGCACTGTTCCTTACGATAACTCGTTCATCCAAGAACCCGTTTCGCCGTCTTCCAAGTTCTAAAGCGGCTAAAATAGTAACGGCTTTTGCGGTGCCGATGCCGTAATTATCTTCCAATTGCTGTATATCGTATTTTGCCAGGTTAAACAAACTGTTATCTACCTTTTCGAGTAAGCTTTTGGCTATATCTATGGCCGATTTTGAGCCTTTCCCGGCATTGATCAAAATGGCTAATAGTTCAACATTGCTCATGAATAGGGGGCCTTTAGCAACTAGCTTTTCACGTGGTTTGTCTTCTTCTGGCCAATACTTAATACTGGTTTGCTTAATGGGTGTTTTCTTGGGGGTAACTATTGTGTTCATCTGGATGGCTTTTTTCAAATCTAATATATTTAGTAAAATTGGCTAATTATTTTAGTATTATTTTTTCGTTTTCTTTTAAAACATAATACCAGTAAGGCTTCTATTTTGTTTTTCTATTTACCCTCCTTTCATGCTCTTTAAAAAATCTTACGGAATGTGTACCAGGAGCTCTCAAATTCCGTAGTTTTGCACCTCTTTTCCTCGATCATGAATCCATCTGTTAAAATCTTTACGGGCAATAGTAATCCTGCTTTGGCAGAGAGAATTGCAGCTAAGTACGGTAACGGCTTAGGCAAGGTCAAAATCCAGAAATTTAGCGACGGCGAATTTCAACCGGTATTTTTAGAAAGCATCCGCGGTGATTATGTTTTTTTAGTGCAAGGCACGAATGCTCCTACCGATAACCTTATGGAACTACTTTTAATGATTGACGCTGCAAAACGTGCTTCTGCAGGCTATATCACGGTAGTTATTCCATATTTTGGTTTCGCTAGGCAGGATAGAAAAGACAAGCCACGTGTAGCCATTGGGTCAAAATTGGTAGCTAACTTGCTTACTTCGGCAGGTGCTAACCGTGTGATTACTATGGATTTGCACGCTCCGCAGATTCAAGCTTTCTTCGATATCCCGGTAGATCACCTCGATAGTTCGGCGATTTTTATTCCTTATATAGAAAATCTAAAGCTAGAAAACCTTACCTTTGCGTCCCCTGACGTTGGGAGTACTACGCGTGTTCGCGAGGTAGCCTCTTACTTCAATGCTGAGATGGTTATTTGCGACAAACACCGTAAGAGGGCGAATGAAATTGCTTCGATGGTGGTGATTGGTGATGTTACAAATAGGGACATTGTGTTGATTGATGACATTTGTGACACTGCCGGTACTTTAACGAAATCAGCATCATTGTTGATGGAGAAAGGGGCAAGAAGTGTGCGTGCTTTTTGTACACACCCGGTATTGAGTGGTAAAGCTTATGAAAATATCGAGAATTCGGTATTGGAAGAATTGGTGGTGTGTGATACGATTCCTTTGAAACAAGAGAGCTCGAAGATCAAGGTGATTAGTGTAGCGGAATTGTTTGCAGTAGCGATTCGTAACATGCATGAAAATAAATCTATTACGAGCTTGTTTATTCACAGCCAGCGCCGCGATAGGTAATTACAGCGAAATTTATTTTTAAAAACATAAATGTTTAAACAATGAAAACAATAACCGTAGAAGGACAACTCAGAAGCGAATACGGCAAAAAAGCCACCCGCCAACTTCGTTCTGAGGGTAAAGTGCCTGGCGTTATTTACGGGGGTGCCGAAATTATCAGCTTTTCTGCTCCAGCTGTAGCATTTAAACCATTGGTTTACACTGCACAATTCCAAGTTGCTGAAGTACAGTTGAACGGTAAATCTTACAAATGTGTAATTAAAGATTTACAATTCGACAAAGTAACGGATGAATTATCTCACGTAGATTTAATGGAATTGGTTGAAGATAAACCAGTTATCGTAACTATTCCATTGAAAATGGTTGGTCAATCAGTAGGTGTTAAAGCCGGTGGTAAATTGGTTGTTAAAATGAAATCTGTTAAAGTGAAAGCTTTACCAAAAGATTTGAAAGAGAACATCGAAGTTAACATCGAGAACTTAGAATTGAACGGTAACATCCGTGTTGAAGATATCGTAGCGCCAGGCTTAGATATTCAAAACTCAGCACGTATTCCAGTTGCTTCTGTAGTAATGACGCGTCAATTACGTCAAGAAGAAGCAGCAGATGCTAAGAAAAAATAAATTGACAAAATAATTATATAATTAGCCCGGCTCTATTTTCGGCCGGGCTTTTTATTTTTGAACCGGGATTTTAAAATAAAGTGGCAATCTTTTTGCTACTATACACTGAAAAATCGGTTACAACGTTATAAAAGGTTGAATAAGGAATAACGCTAATATGAAATACCTGGTTGCTGGCTTGGGTAATATTGGTGCAGAATATGCGCATACCCGGCATAATATAGGATTTGATGTAGCAGATGCGTTTGTGGCGAAACACAATGCTACATGGAAGAGCGACCGCTTGGCAGACGTTGCGGAGGTGAGATG
Source organism: Chitinophaga skermanii (assembly GCF_003259335.1). Lineage (GTDB taxonomy): Bacteria > Bacteroidota > Bacteroidia > Chitinophagales > Chitinophagaceae > Chitinophaga > Chitinophaga skermanii. Next base: position 194,321 of record NZ_QLLL01000009.1, on the reverse strand, counting down.
GAAAGGGCGAATATTTGTTGTGATCAAACCCACTACCTATATGAACCTGAGTGGTAAAGCGGTGAAGTATTGGATGGATAAGGAAAGAATACCTATCGAAAATATTTTGGTAATACTTGATGAATTAGCCTTGCCTTTAGAAACGATGAGGTTAAGGGGAAGCGGCAGTGATGCCGGCCATAACGGGTTGAAAAACATTCAGGAAATACTGGGTTCTGATAAATATCCCCGCTTACGCTTTGGAGTTGGAAATAATTACCCCAAGGGCAAGCAAGTAGAATTTGTACTGGGAAAATGGAATAAGGAAGAACTACCTATAGTGAATGCTAAAATCGAGAAAAGTACTGAGCTGATCGAAAGTTTTGCTACGATTGGAATTCAACGAACTATGAACAATTTCAACAACCTTACTTTTTGATTATAGAAGTAAATTGTATATTTCATGGTTAAAGGTACCCCTACCTTTACACTATTGAATATTTAACGGGTACACCGACAGTTTTATAACCTGTAACTAATAGCCTCTTTGGGGTATGAAAATGCAGTGTGCTTCGCGAATAATCTATAGTAAATGACCATAGGCTTTATTAACCTTACAAAATACACGCATTATGAAAATTATCTGCGTTGGAAGAAACTATGCCAAACATGCAGAAGAACTTAAGAATGAAGTGCCCTCCGAACCCGTGATTTTCATGAAACCCAAAAATGCCCTGCTGCAAAACAACCATCCATTCTATTATCCGGAGTTCACCGAAAGTTTGCATTATGAATGCGAATTGGTACTACGTATTTCTAAGAATGGTAAACACATCCAAGAGCGTTTTGCAAACCGGTATTACGATCAAATATCGGTAGGGATCGACTTTACAGCACGCGATATCCAAGAAAAACAAAAAGCAAAAGGTTTACCCTGGGAAATCGCGAAATCGTTCGACAACTCTGCTGTAGTTGGTAAGTTTATCCCCATTACCCCTGAAACGGACTTGGCGGATATTAATTTTTGTCTCTACAAGAACAAGGAAATTGTCCAACAAGGTAACACGAAAGAAATGCTCTTCCCATTCGATCGTTTACTGGCGTACATTTCTAAGTACTTTACGCTCAACATCGGTGACTTAGTTTTCACTGGAACACCTGCAGGTGTTGGGCCAGTAGAAATTGGAGATACTTTAGAGGCCTTTATTGAAAATGACAGTTTGCTAGAATTTATGGTAAAATAATATTGGCTTAGCTGCGAAACCGGAGTTGATAGGTCGTGAGTAAGTTCAACGAAGGTAACCCGGGCTTCGCAGGGCTAATTTATTTCTTAAGGAATATTACTATAAATCACATCTAAAATCCGTGTTAACTCCGCATAATCGTGTTCGGTTAAGTCTTGCCATCCAGTTTTCCTCATTTCTAATACCAAGGGGCGGACATCTTTATATTTTAAATTACCTGCTTCCGTTAGCTGTAAATACACCTTCCTACGGTCGTCTTTCGAGCCAATTCTCAGCACTAACTCCTTCTTTACCAACAATTCAATAATGCGTGAAACCGTAGTGATATCCTTCGAGGTAAGTTTCGCTAACTCATTGTGTGTGATCTTTTTATGCTTGTAGAGGTGCTCTATCAACAGCCACTGGTCTACCGTAATGTCCTTGTTTTGCGCGTCAAACTGTTTTTGCCAGTAATTGCGCAATTTCTTCAATGTAGCATCCAACTTATAAAATGAAGGATTACTGATGAATGTATCTTGCATATTATTATATTTGCATTAGCAATAGTTGCTACAACAACTATTATTTATTTCAAAAACCAACCATCACAACCAAAACTTTCTTACGTGTTTAAAGATAATGTAAGCCTTTCAACTTTGAAAGCAACGCCTTTTAACCGCGATAATAGCGAAGACGTAAAAGACCTGCTTATTACGGCCTTTAAACTCATGTGCACTGCGAAAAGCATGGCGGAAACCTATGAAGCAAACCGTCCTATTTGTAAATACGTTCACTCCACCTCTCGCGGCCACGAAGCTATACAAATCGCAACAGGCTTGCAACTACAATCGCATGATTTTGTAAGTCCGTACTACCGCGATGATTCTATGATGCTCGCAATGGGCTTTACACCCAAGGAGTTAATGCTACAATTGCTGGCTAAAGCAGCAGATCCATTTAGTGGTGGTAGATCCTATTATTGCCATCCTAGTAGTAAAGATCCACTTAAACCCACTATTCCGCATCAAAGTAGTGCCACCGGTATGCAAGTTATTCCTGCAACAGGCATGGCGCAAGGGGTGAAATACTTGGAAAATGCCGGTCTCCGCGATACAAAACATGCCGTGGTAGTATGTTCACTAGGCGACGGTAGTGTTACAGAAGGTGAGGTGAGCGAGGCTTTCCAGTTTGCTGTATTGCACGAATTACCGATTATTTACTTGGTACAAGATAATGAATGGGGTATTTCTGTAAGTGCCGATGAAGCCCGTACGATGGATGCTTACGAGTATGCGGCTGGCTTCAAAGGTTTGGAAAGAATGCGGGTAGATGGAAGTGATTTTGAAGCGAGTTATGAGGCTATGGCTTCAGCGATTGCCTATGTTCGCGAACAACGTAAACCTATTCTCGTGCATGCTACTGTACCGTTGTTGGGGCACCATACTTCCGGTGTTCGTAAGGAATGGTACCGTACAACAGCAGATCTTGAGAAACACAGTGCTAACGATCCATTACCGAAATTATATACCCGTTTAATTGAAATGGGAGCAACAGCTGAAACACTTAGCTGGATAGAGTCGCAAGCATTGCAATTAGTACAAGAAGATTTCTCTGTAGCGTCTCAATCAGCCGATCCTTCCTTGGAATCGGTGCAGCAACATGTGTTTGCTCCAACACCTATTACGGAAGAAGCCGGTACCCGTACACCTGCAAACGGAAGTAAAGTGGTGATGGTAGATGCAGCCTTGCATGCTGTTGAAGAAATCATGCGTACCTATCCAGAAGCAATTTTTTACGGCCAAGATGTGGGCGGAAGATTGGGCGGTGTATTCCGTGAAGCAGCTACTTTAGCCGGAAAATTTGGCGACAGTAGGGTGTATAACACGGCCATCCAAGAAGCATACATTATAGGAAGCACGGTAGGGTTATCGGCAGTGGGTGTGAAACCTATTGTGGAAGTACAGTTTGCGGATTACATATACCCAGGTTTTAACCAATTGGTGAGTGAAATTTCTAAATCGTGTTACCTGAGTAATGGTAAGTTCCCTGTACAATCGCTTATACGCGTTCCAATTGGCGCATATGGTGGTGGTGGACCGTATCATTCCGGCAGCGTAGAAACGACGTTATTGAGCATAAAAGGCATCAAAATCGTATATCCTTCAAATGCCGCGGATATGAAAGGATTGATGAAAGCGGCGTTTTTAGATCCTAATCCTGTTGTGATGTTAGAACACAAAGGGTTGTATTGGAGTAAAGTACCCGGCACACTCGATGCTATGATGATAGAACCTGCTGATGATTACGTGATTCCATTGGGTAAAGCGAATACTGTTTTAGAAGCAGCAACGGCACAAGTAGAGCAAGGTAATAGCATGTGTATTATTACCTATGGGATGGGAGTGTATTGGGCAAAAGCAGCAGCCGCTAAATTTGAAGGAAGTGTAACGGTGATTGATTTAAGAACACTGTTTCCTTTGGATGAAGAATTGATTTTTGAAACGGTTCGACAGCATGGTAAATGTTTGATCTTAACAGAAGAGCAAATGAACAATTCGTTTTCACAAGCATTAGCTGCACGCGTACAACAAACATGCTTTAAGTATTTGGATGCACCTGTATTTACGATGGGTGCACTTGATTTACCGGCTGTTCCATTGAATATGGAATTAGAGAAAGTGATGTTACCAAATGCAGAAAAAGTAGCGGCGAAAATTGCTGAAATATTAGGGTACTAAAATTTTTTTCAAACTTTTTTACACTTTACTTTGAAATTCAATTTTTTTGCACTTATCTTTGCACTCCGATTTTGAGAGAACGACAACGTGGAGTGCATATGGCGAGGTAGCTCAGGTGGTTAGAGCACAGGATTCATAACCCTGAGGTCTCGGGTTCAAGTCCCGATCTCGCTACTGGTAAAAAGGCTTAGATGATTCATCTAAGCCTTTTTTGTTTTTGATAACCTCTTATATATTCCCTCTAATTCATGCCTACAAAAATTTACTGGATTCATTCTTTTACAAATGATGCCAAGATTGGCATTATGCCTCGCCCACGTGGTGGCGATTGGTTAGAGGACGAGATAGTTTTTCTTAAGCGACAGAAAGTTACTTTACTCGTTTCCCTTCTTGAAGTTAACGAGATCATGGAATTGGGATTGAAGGATGAAGAAGCACTTTGTATTAAATATGGAATTAAGTTCATTCACTTTCCGATTGTCGATAGAAGTACTCCTGTTAATGCCAATGGATTTATTCAAAAACTATTTGATAGTATTAATGATGGAGCAAATATTGTTATTCATTGTCGAATGGGAATTGGACGATCATCTATTATTGCTGGTGCTGTGTTAACAATAGAAGGATATAATGCAGATGAAATTTTAGAGCGTATCGGAAAGGTGCGTGGATTAAGTGTGCCGGACACAGAAGCGCAAGTCGTTTGGCTTAGAAATAGGATACATGAGAAATAGTATGAACCTTGTACAAGAGATAATTCGTGAAAGAAGATAGATGCATAGATAATATAACATTTAGGCAGTAGAAAGGAGGCATCATTACAAATTCCCAGACTCCCAATTCCGCCAATGATTATTAGCTGCTTGGGTTGGTTTCCATTGTGTAGTATCCTTTGAGACCAATACTTTTGCAACGAGTTGCCATAATTCCTGCTTGCTAGGTAAAATGGATTGTTCATAGGCGCTGGTAAAATGGAATTGGTTTAACACCATCAGCTTATTCAAATGCTGTGGAATATGTTTACGGATATCATATTCAGTTGCTGCAATTAGTGTGGGATTAGTTTCATTCCAAAAACGCAAAATATCTTCAAAAGCAGCAAGGTTTCGAGGGTTCTCATAATCCCGCCATTGTATACCCAAGGCTGCAAACTTTTTAGGTTGATGGGAAAACGGTATAGGTTTATTACGTAACAATATGGTGGTAGTCGTAGGGTCAATAAGTTCAAATTGTTCCATATCGCTGCCAGTACTATTTTGTATGCTCTCGAACGTGGAAGGTTCAATCAATGTAATGTAATCGGTATTAGAAATAGATTTTCTACCAGGGAAGGTATCAATGATATAATCGATACAATTACCAAAATAGTACAAAGTTATTTCGGCTGAAGTGCTGCGGTTATAATACCCGCTTTTTTCAAATACAATTGCCCATTTTTCACCCTCGCTATATAAATGAATCTTACTACTCGCAGTGGCACAGTATCCCTGTTCTAAATCGGGATAGAAAATAAACTTGGTATCGTTAGGTGATATACTGGGCAAATGGAGTGATGTTTGTTCAAGAAATGCAGCATCCATCTCTTGAAGAATATCTTCTTCTGTAAACACTTTTTTATCAATTGGATGATCACAGGCTAAGAGTAATATACATAAGAAGCAAATGGCAATTTTCATCTTTTATTTCTTTTTGTTTTGATGGCTTTATTGTAAGCCGCAACGCATGAATCTAAAGGCTTTCCTTGGTTGTGCACACAATCACAAAAATTGATGCAGGCTTGGGGATCTTCCGAATTTTGACAGTTTTTAGTACAATCGTTGTAAGAATTCCTCGGCATAATTGAGAACACGTTCGTAACAGTAAAACCAACTGCCAGGATTGTTACGAATACACCAAGGAAGAACCACCCCGGGAAGCGGTTATCCCGTGTAAAGTTGGGTGGCAAGGTATCTTTATTACGGTAAAAGGGAAATATGTACTTAAACTTATGGTAATCCCAACAAAGTAAATAAGTACAAGCCAATACCATTAATGGTGAGCTAATAAGTGAACCATCGAATCGAACGGCAAGCGAAAGAATACAAATATTCAAGATCACCGGGAAATATAACACGGCACCCAATGTAGCTGTACGCGGAATCAGCAAAAAGATAGCGGCTAATACTTGTACTACACCAATAAACGTATAATAATAACCGGTATGGTGCAATGCTTCAAGGTAGCTGCCCATTGGGTGAATATTGGGTAAAGCGGTGAAGCGTTCGCCTAGAATTTTTACCATCCCAGAAGGAATAAACCCGGCCGCTAGTGCCACTCTACAAAAAACAGTAAAGTACCCTAGCCACTTATTTTCCCGGGCTCGTAAATGAAGTTGATCAAGCGTGTAGACGATTTTCATAACAGTGAATACTTATTTGAAAGTACTTTGTGTTGCAAAGTTAAATGAAAAATTCATTCTACCAAATCATCTTCAATGGAAGTTTATTGGGTGGGTGAGAGGTATAATTTATCTAAGAATAATAGCACAATTGGATCTTCTAAGCTCTTTACATTTACAGCATATTGCCAGTAGTAGTTCACTTTATATGCACCGTCATCGAGGAATTCAATTTTGATATATTCTTCTTTCATCGCAAGACGAGTATGGCTGTTACGTGTAAAAAAAATATTCCATAGCGAGGTGCCACTATATAGCTTATGTTGGTAACCTTTCTCCATAAGATTTTGGAGGAATGCCAAGGCTGCTTGAGATTGTTGGGTACGAATGTTCGCTTGTATATGGGATTGAATAACTGCAAGGGTTTGATACCAACTTTCTTCCATGGTTTTTATTTCTTATGCTGATAGGGTAATAGAAAGCGGGGCGGACGCCAACCGCTTAGCAATCTCGAAAATTGTAGTTGACTTTATCCAGTACGTCAATGTATTTTTTCTTGTCGTTTTCGGTCAGCTTCTTTTCTTTTAATTCTACTTTCTTTTGGGTAGTACCATTCGGGTGCATCCAAATACCGCTAAATCCTCCATTTTCCTTTTTTAATATTAGCACGCCTGTGAACCTTTCTTCTGCCATAATAAATTGTTCATTATCATTATAATCAATGTTTAATAACAGCCAATTATCTCCTTTCGCCTGCATTTTATTGTACTTGTAAATGCCTTGGTATACTAACTTGGGCTCGCAAGGGTGTGGTTCAGTAGTTAGGAACATCGTAATTTCTATTTTACCATCAACACTACCCGTTAGTAAATAGCCTTTCAATTGTTCTTGTTCCTGCGCCATAACGTTGTATGAGAATAATACGCTACATGCTAGGATGAATAGTTGTTTCATAGTATGAAAATTTCGTAACTCGAAAGTAAGCATTCCTTGCCAACAAAATTTTTTACTAACTTCCTTTGTATGAAATGGAAAATTTTCTTGTTGGCCATACCGGTTATTGTTTTGTTGTACGTTTTCCTGTTGCGAGATAGGTTGGAAAGAGGGGATAGTATTGGAGGCGGGTCGTATGACCTTACTAAATTATATACGGTATGCTTTGCGGGGATTTATTTATTCGTATTGAATATTTTTTTCTTGATACAAGATGCAAGTACAAATAGGTTATTGTTACTGGTTGGAGCGCTTACATTTTTATTTACGGTTTTTATGTTTTCGAAGATGTTATAAAAAAGGCTCCACCTTTTTGTGAAGCCTTTTAGCTATTTATTGTGCTAATAATTTTTTGATAGCGGCATTTAAATCGGTCATATTTTTTTCCGTAAAACCTACCGAAAGAAACCTGATCACCCCATTTTTATCCACTAAGAAGTTACGTGGAATACTGGATGTTCCATATGCTTTACCTACTTCTTTTGTAGGGTCTAATGCTACATTAAAAATAACACCGTTCTTTTTTAAACCGTCCATTGTTTTTTCTACTAGTTCCCTTTTTTCACCTTCTGAAATTGGAAGGAAAACAAGTTCTCCTTTTTCAATCTCTTTTTTGAATGGTTGGAGAATCATTTCCGGTATCTCGTAAAATTCTTTAATACAAGGTGCGCACCAGGTAGCCCAGAAGTTAACCAATACTACTTTGCCCTTTAAGTCCGACATTTTCACTTTTTCGCCGGTAAGCATCTCTACGGTGAAATCTGCTGCTGCATCATTCTCCTTCAACACGTATTCAATTTTACGAGATGGTAAAGTAATGCTGGGTTTGTTGCCAGTAGGTGCGGAGGTAGGTTGTGCAGTAGCCACTTTTTGTTCTCCCGGTGAGTATTGTTCGATATACACAATAAAACGACGATCAATACCCACGGCATCACCCAATTTCTCTTTTAACATAGCATATTTCTCCTCGGTAACACCGTTCGACATACCTTTAATACTACCCATTGGAATCAAATTCAAATGTTCTTTGGACACAACAGAGTCTCCAACGATATAAATAGTTTTGGGCTTTTTTATGGGTTGATCTTGTGCAAAAGTTTGAATGGTCAACAGCAATAGAACGACCGTTAGCATCTTGTTCATATGAAAGTTAATTTAGATTACGAATGTTTCGTAATATTACGAATATTTCGTAAACAATACAATTAACCAATAATTCTTTTTAAGAATTGTAGTAAGAAATCTTGGGTTTCGAAATTATAGTGATGTTCGGCGTGCCCCGTATTACAAACCAGCGTATCATCCAACCAATGAATGGTTTGTACGCGTTCTTTGATCCAAGGATGCTCTTGGATATAATACAACCCGTTTTCATCACGGGTAAGCAGGAATTTTTGCTGCTGCGTGGTTTTGTGAAGGTCGAGTGTAACAAGCTTTCCATCCTCATAATGTAGATGAATGGCATCTGTATCAGTTTCATTGAAGTTGAAGCCGGTTTGCGCAATGGTTGCAAACAGTTCAAATAGCATATAGTCGTAATGAAACTCGCTGCTAATATGGAATGTAGTGGGTTGATAACGGTAATTGGCATCGAAGCTGATCTGCTTGTAATCTAATGCTGCAAATACATCGGTTAAAATGGATAAAACAGGCTCGCCGAAAGGGTTTTGATCAATGGCGAACGCATTTGTATATGGATCGAAAAGAAACTTCTCACCGGCTACAATGCACAAGTACGCGGTTTGGGGTTCGTATATGAAGGTCGTTTCTTTCGGCTGAATTCTTTTAATGGGCATGTGGCGGGATTTTATAATATAAATGTAAAGAATTCACTTCATAATGGCTGCTAATTGATCCTTCGCTACATCTCTTTCATTTCGCACAATAGTACCATTCACCACAAAAGCCGACTACCAACTATAATTTCTACACACAGATTTGTAAGTTTATATCACCCTTTATGATACACGTATGAAGAAACTATGCTTTACTTTGGCTTTTACAGCCATTATTTCCCTCTTTTTGCAATTACCCGTAATTGCCCAGGTAAAACCGCTCAACCCTGCTACAAACGACTTTTCTGCCTTAAAATCGGCTATTGGCAACGCTAGAATTGTTCTCTTAGGCGAACAAACCCATGGGGAAGCGTCGACTTTTGAAATGAAAACCCAGTTAATCAAGTATTTACATGAAGAAATGAACTTCGACGTGCTGGCATTCGAAAGTGGCCTGTTTGATTGCGCAGAAATTTGGCAACGTACCCTAAAAGGCGCCGATTTTGCTGCACAGTTACCAGGTAACCTTTTTTATATGTACGCCGGTTCACAAGAAATGAAACCGCTTTTCAATTATGTACAATCTTTAGTAGGCACTCCACAGCAGCTTTCAATTACTGGTTTCGATAGTCAACACTCGGGCGGTTTTGCGAAAAAGGAATTGTTTCCTGCTTTCGAAGCGTTCCTCCAAAAGCGAGCTGCAAATTTATTGGATAGCAATTTTAATACGTTCAAAAAAGTGACTATTGCAACTATAAATAGTAACACTTACCGACCAAGCGAAGAAGAGAAAAAAGCGTTCTTATCAACCGTACAAAGACTTAAAATTTCCTTGAATGGCAATTTGATAACGGATAGGATGGAAGGTGAAAATATATTTTCAATGCTAGGTTTTTGGAACCAAGTAGTGGCCAGTATTGAATCCCAAGCACTCCGTTATTGGCAAATGGTAGAAGGAAATGAAGTAAGTGTTCGCGATCTCCAAATGGCTAATAACCTTATTTGGTTGGCTGAACAAGCATACCCCGGGAAGAAAATTATCGTATGGGCGCATAATATCCACATCGCGAAAAATACAGATCAAATGATCGTACCCAATTCGCCAGATTTACAAGCGTACCTATCGTCGTACAAGCCAATGGGTGAAACAATTAATAGGTATTTTGGAAAAAAAGCATTTACAATTGGCTTCAACAGCAGCGAAGGTACATTTGTCAATTATACAGATTTTAAAGTCCTCCCTGTTCCCGCAGTCGATCCTACCAGCTTAGAGGCTAAGTTTGCTCAAGAAAAGCTTCCTATTCAGCTATGTAATTTCCATGGCTTGGGTAAATGGTGGCACACACCACAGTTAAGTACTTTATTCGATTTTGTACCTGTAAAAGCGGATTGGTCGAAGGTGTATGATGCAATTTTGTATATTAAAACAGCCACTCCAACAACTAAATAAAATGAATTCTTTCGCTTGCTTTCAACATGTTTTCTACGTCGTCATATAAACATAATAAAGTTGTGCTTCCATTCGATCTAGTATTTTAATAGAAGTTGAAGAAAAATTGAGTTGTTGAACAGCAACCTCTTATCCTGTTTGATGTATTATTCGGTAAATACATTAAAAGCAACACTCCCACTATGATTATAAGCATAGTGGGAGTGTTGAAAGATATGTGAGAATTATTGTTACTAATTCCCTGTATAGTGCGTTATCTAGTGGCTAGAAATTACTTTCCTACATTTAGGAATAGCTTGATTACATTTATGAGCTCTTCTTCTGTTACTTTCCTACCTTCCTTTATCACATGTAGTTTATCTATTTGAATGGGGTCAAGGATTTCTAAATCATAATCATAGTGCAGGATAATATTATCCAAATAGAGATAATTTGTTATATACACCATTCTGTTCTCCCTTACGAAGCCAATTGCACAAAGATCAGCGTCCCAATAGTCGACGATTTGAACTTGATCGAAATTGACGCTCAATTTCAATGTTTCAATAAAATTTAATATTGTAATGTGTTTCTCTAGCTGCATAAGGAGGTGTTTGCTTTTTTAAGCAAAACTATCAATACAAAAACTCGCGCTGCTTCACCACATGGTTATTCCCCGCGTTAATCAATTCTTCCAGCAAAGTAAACCCACCATTCAATACCTCGTGTGCATATTTACGTTCACCTTCCGAAATCGGCATCGCCCAGAATAAATTCACCGGCTCACCATAAATCATAGGCATATTAATCGCTTCCCCATTGTACAATGCTGAAGATAAAATCAAGCTTTCGTAAGGAGCCTCAAGGCTTTGAGAACCCACGGTATGACCTTCTCCAAACCAAGTTACATTGCGCCATGGAGAATCGGCTATACCGCTTAGAATTTCAGCGAATTGCATGATTTGTTGCTCTGTGAAATCCGATTTCTTTATTGCTACAGCTAACTCCATTCTACGGAATCCAGCTGCATTATCATTATACAAGAAATCGACCCATGGCATTGGGCGAATACTCATGCCCAAACTGGCAAAATATACAATGCCATCTTTCTCGAATTGACCCAAAGCCATTGGCGGCCAAGTATCACCATCAATAGAATAATACTTCTCTAAAGTGCCAAAAACTGTTTCGTATGCAGCAATATATTGACCTTGTAAGGTAGCCCATTCTTCTCCCGATTCATCTTCCCATGCTGCCCAAAACGCTTTCGCTTTATCAACTTGTTCGTTAAGCGTTGTCATTTTCGCTGGGTTGTAAGGGAATACCATGCTATCGTCGTCAGCATCTATACAGTCTTTCGCGTAAGCAACGGGTTGATCGGTATATAAACTCCAACCAGGAATGATCCCGATTATTTCATCATCATAAAAAACGGTCACACCATCACCCGCTTCCGACCACAAAATGCTTACTCTTGCAGCTTCTAAAGGTGCTTGCCCGTCGGGATGGTTTACAAATTTAGCTTCCAACATAGGAGCCATGCCCAAGTTCATGGCATTTAAATCCTTACCGGTTGGTGCAGCTTGTATATTTCGTAGCCAACATGGGCGTGGCTTAAATTCATGTGGTAACTTCTCTGCAGGGAAAACATAGCAGTATGCTACGCGGTTATCTTGCTCAACCACGGCATGCATGGTGCCCCTATTATTCGATTGTTCTAATAACACTTCTGGTGCTTGGTACATATAGGAGAGTTTTTTCGTTCATCTAAAAACAGCTTCAAATGTAAGGCAATTGCGTTTCTCTACATTCATTTTATGTTGCTTAACAAAGGGAACCGGGGAAACTAGAAATACTTTACAATTTGTTAAAATACGAAGCAAGTATAGTAAATCCCAAATCTTCGCCGTTATATTGTACTGTAACAATACCTATACGCATGAAACAAAAAACATCTATCGCATTCGTTGCTCTATCTTGGTTAGCATTAGTTATTGGTCTCGCTGGCTATATCATCGGGCTTGTAAATGCAACCATGCAATTGAATGAGAAGGGTTATTATTTCACTGTATTAATGTTCGGTTTATTCGCCGCTGTATCTGTGCAAAAATCTGTACGCGATAAGGCAGAAGGTATTCCCGTAACAGATTTGTACTTTGGCTTAAGCTGGTTCGCTACTTTATTATCAATTGTATTATTGATAGTGGGATTATGGAATGCGACCTTATTACTGAGCGAAAAAGGATTCTACGCATTTGCGTTTATCTTGGCTTTGTTTGGCGCCATTGCAGTACAAAAGAATACACGCGATAATTTGAACGCATCTAAAACAGAATAATCTAATTATTGATTGATTTATTCAAAGCGCCGCCGGTAGTTCCGGTGGCGTTTTTTTTATGTTGAAACCGGGGCAAGATTGTCCGGTTTTGGGATAAACTGTCCGATTTCGCAAAACGGGATTTTTTCAATACCGCCAATCACCTGGTGCGAATCGTCTTTTATAGCAATAGGAAGTAATCGATAACTGCCTGTAACTATTAACTGTATTGGGTTTGAAGTATGCTTGGTGCCCTGTTCGCTTCGTACAAAAATGAACGTTTCGGTGGAACGGGGCTTCCTTTCATCCACTAATAACTATTCATTTCTCACACCTCGAATTGCGTTCTACCTTTGATTCATCAAACGAAACAAACACAAATTTTACAACTCATTTATAAAATTACTATCATGAAAACTATCATCACTCTCATCGCACTTTTAGGTATAGGCTTCCAAGCTATGGCACATAACGATAAAGCAAACCTTGCGAAAATCGCCGTTGAAAATGTAACAAATGTTGCTGCTGTTGGTCCGAAGAAAGTAATGACGGTGAAGAATGCAGCGGGCGAAATTATCATGATGTCACGTTATATCAACGACACTGATTTGCCTGTTGCACTGGTTAATAACTTGATGAAGAAATTACCCAACGAAGTGTTTACATCTATTTTAGAAGTAACTGCACAAGGTGAAAAAACATTCGTGATCACTTTAGAATCTGCCACAGGTTTCAAAGTATTAAAATGTAATACCGATGGTAATTATGAAATCACGATACAGTTCTCAAAAGCTTAATATAATAGTCCAGTTTTGGCAAAATAAATAGTCTCAGTTTACAGGATGAAACACGGCCGGGGTATACACCTCGGCCGTTTATTTATAATTTGAATAGATCGTTCTTTTTGTAACTGAATTCGTTTGGTAATACCCACCGTGCTTTATAAATTTTTGTACTAGGAAGCAGGATAATTGAATGACCATCGATACCGAGTACTTCATCTGTCCACCATTTTTCTTTTGGGATAATGATGGCTGTTGGCCAACCTTTCGGCCCGTTCGATACACTTTTGATACCTTTGCTACGTGGTGTTTTGACGGGGGATAATGTTTTTGTTTTTGTAGAGAAACGGTAGATGTTGTCGTGGTTAGTAAACCACAAATCACGTTCACCCCATACAGGGAATAAATCATGCCCTTCCTTACCTGGCAGTGATATTTTTTCTTGCAAAACCAAATGCGCACTATCCTTCGTTTCGAAACGATATACATACATATCATGCATACCTGCCGACCATAACACTTGCTGCTTGCGGTCCCATACCACGTTATGCGCAAACGGCAATTCAATTTTTTGTATTTCCTTTTCAGCCTTCACGTTTGTTGTATCTATTTTGTACAACATCAAATAATTCCCCGTACTGGAAGCTGTTACAATATACCCGCCCGGTAATACTTCCGCGGAATGCGTATTGCCGACTGGTTGGGCATAAAACATAACTTTCTTATCGGCAATTCGTATAAGCGCTGCGCCGCCGCCAGAAGCAACGGTTAATAAATATTCACCATTGTATACAATCTTCGCTTCGCTTGGATTAGAGAATAGTTTCTCATCGCCATTTTGCATATTGTTAGCATCGGCTTTCCATTGCCAAATGATGTTTTTGGTGGGCACATCTACAACCTGTATGCTTTGTGATGCTTGTTCTGCTATTACTAAACATTGTTTGCATGCTTGCAAGGTGTATTGTGCATTTCCTTTCATCCAAAGGAAACACCCCAATATCGCCGCTATGTAAAGTTTCATTTACGTGATTTTATTGTCAACAAGATAACCAATGTAAAGGCAAAAAAATAGGCTGCTTTGCGAGCAACCTATTTCTTAAATATGTATGTTTTACTATTCTGCTGGAACACTAACCGGTTCAGGATTTGGCACCTGGACTGGAGCTGCCTGGGTTTTGGATTGTACCATTTTATTCACTTTATACATCATAAAGATGGTGAAGATCATAGTGCCACAAATCACGTACCCCAATTTATCAAAATTAACAAGCGAGTGATCTGGCCTTTCCGATACAATCAATCCCGCTAAGGCGGCAGCAATACCACCAGAAATTTGCTGTACAGATGAGTTGATACTCATAAAGGCACCACGATCTTGCGGCGTTGGAACAGCTGATAATAATGTTGATGCAGCAATCATCCTAGAACTTACACCGGCAAACATAACCACGCTAATGGCAATTACTACAGGTAATGTACTATGCGTCATGTTGCAATAAATAAATACCAAAATCATAGACAAAACTGATCCTGCCACGAACATTTTGTATTTACCTATTTTATCACTCAAACGCCCTGTAAGTGGACTAATAACCAAGGTAAATAAACCTGTGATAAAGTATACCATAGGCACATCATCAATGGAAATACCGAGGTTATGGGTATTGAAGGCGGTGCCAAATGGCATCAACATAAAACCACCTGTAGCCATTAAAGTAGTTGCCGCAAAACCAAGTAAATATTGTGGTTTGCTAATGGTGTGTTTCAAGTGTACAAATGCGTTGCTATTACGTTCAGTTACTGCCTGTGGAGGCATGTTTTTCAAACCTAGCAGTGCAATACCCAATAATACGCCCAATACAGATAATAGGGTAAATGGCGCATGCCAATTATAAGCGTTCGCTAATTTCAGCCCTATGGGCATACCCAATACTTGGCTGGCACCAAATGCCATTTGAATTAGTCCCATCACGCGTCCACGTATTTCCAACGCGAATAAATCCGTGATGATGGCAAACCCGATAGCGCCCGTTACACCTCCGAACATGCCCGTTACAATACGGGCAATTAATAAGAAATGATACGAAGTAGCAAGGGCACAAAGCATGGTACCCACTACGAATCCTACGTAAAAGAATAATAACATCTTCTTACGATCGAATTTGTCGGCATAACCTGCGGCTAAAAATCCCGTAATACCGGCACTAATGGCATAAGCAGATACAACTAGGCCGAATTGAGAAGGAGTGATGTGCATCGTAGGCATTAAAATCGCACCTAGCGGAGATAATACCATGAAATCGAGCACAATAGTAAATTGCAATACCGCTAGTAATACGATCACGTATACCTGGTACCGCGAAAACAGACGATTTTTCTTGGCTTCCATAAAAAATTATAAGTGTTAAGTATGCGGGTACTTAATCCACTAGCTCCTCGCACGCATACCCGGCGGCATGGAGTAGGGTGGCAATACCTGGTAAGTAGTGTGATGACGAAGTAACAACCCTTAATATTTTATCTTCATCATCCAGCGCAACATTCCAACGCTGTATTTGCGGGTGTTTGTCGAGTGCCGGCTTTACTTTGAGCACATCCCCCGTGTTTTGTAAACTTGTTTTAAACACGCCGACCGCTTGCATGGCGGGCTGGTCGTGGTTTGAGTTCGACATAGAAAAAGTGTTAACGTTAAGAAGGTTTTAAGGCCTTCAATACGAGTGCTAGTGTTTGTTTCATAATGTCGTCGGATAGTTCGAACTTTTCGTTGTGGTAACTTCTCGTTTGTGTATGGAACTTGATGAGTTGATACAACGGTGCAAAGGCAATCGACCAATAAACTTCGAATGGGAGAGGCATTAATTCTTTGCGAGCGATAGCGTTTTGAACGAATGGACCCAGTGTTTCCCGGAAGTGTTGCGTAATAATTTGCCGCGGTTTTTCGTACAAGTTGGAATAACGGATTTTTTCAACGAATTCCACCTCGTTTTGATGCTGGGTGAAATACTTGGCCCGGTTAAACCATTGTAATGCTAATCCTTCCGCAAAACTCATTGTAGGATCAAAGCCTTTCAACGATTCACTCATCATTTCCAACGACGCCTGGATACAGGTCTGAACGATAAGATCCTCCTTGTCTTTATAGTAGATATAAAGTGTGGCCGGTGAAATACCCGCCGCTTTGGCCAGTTTATTCATACTGAATCCATCCAATCCTTCGCTGACGATCAAGGCCATCGTCTTTTCCCGGATCGCTAAAATTTTGTTTTCGTCTCTTGCCCTCATTCAGTCACAAAGATAAGTGAATGAACGTTCATTTATAAATTAATTTTTGCTTAAAACATATTTATCGAGGGAAAGTGCTTCATGCTTAATCGCTTATCTTTTATAATACCGTTCTGCTAACACCACAATAGGCCAGCCAACCGCCACGATCAATATCCCCATGCCTATTAAAACCTGTTCTACGCTCGGTACAATCCGCGGGAGCAGCGAAAGGGGTAACACAATTAAGTTCATCACCAACCAAGTACTCACCCCAAAAAGCACAGCCGCCCAAAATCGGTTCTTTACCACGCGTAGCACCCTAGGGTATAACAAGAAATACATCGCGGTGAAGCCCATGGCTATGCAATAATGTAATACTATACCCAGCAACACAACGCCCATACCTCCCTGGAAGGCCGTCTTTCCCAATACACCACCTGCTATAAACAAGAAAATCTTTTCTACAGCAAAGCCACCGCTACGGATAATAAATTGTATACAGGCTGCTAATCCATCTAGCGTACCCACTATTAAGCCGGCGGTCATGATATGAGAGAAGATTGATTTTTTAACGGGGTGCATAGTAACAAAACGGTGGTTTTTGAAGCCGCTACTACTAATTTACTGCGCGCTTTCGATACCTACAACTGCTGCCGTTCATTTCTCTTAAAGTAGCTATAGTGGCTTATAGTTATCATATTATACACCCACTTATGGGCTTGTTTTGTTAACATATGAACCCCCAATTGTAAACATTCCCAGCACCTCGCCGAACAACCCTTCGCTTAAATTTGAAAAATCGATGTAGGTAGTTTGAAAAGCACGATTGAGTTCCACGTTAGCATAGTCTAAAAATGAAAATTATACACCAGGTCACCCAAATTCATGGCTACATGGATAAACCATTGCCTGCCGGGTTTTAATGCTTTGTAAATACACATTCAACACATAACCAATTATTTATTCCACCGTACAATCCAATTTCTAAAAATTCCAGTTATGCGAAACATGTACAAACAATGCTGCACATGGAAGCTTTGGGCCATGCTATTGGCTATCTTTCTACTGCACCAAGCGCCGGGTTACGCACAATCTAACCAGGTTACGGGTGTAGTAACCACTGATAAAAATGAACCCGTTATGGGCGTCACGATCCGCGTAAAAGGGACCAATGTTGGTACTGCAACTACAGCCGACGGCCGCTACACTATCCAAGCTAAAAAAGGTAATGTTCTTGTAGTTTCCTTTATCGGCTACGCCTCGCAAGAAGTATTAGTAGCAAATTCTAATACGATAGATATCAAACTTGTAGAAGCAAATGCCAACCTCGAAGAACTCGTAGTGGTTGCTTTCGGTGTACAAAAAAAGAAGGTTGTTACCGGCGCTACCGTTAAAGTAAATGCCGGCGATCTGCAAAAGAACCACGCCCTTAGTATGGAGCAAGCCCTGCAAGGCCAGGCTGCAGGTGTGCAAATTACTTCCAACTCTGGTCAACCCGGCGATGCCTTAAAGTTCAGTATCCGCGGTGTAGGCACAAATGGTAATTCTAATCCCTTGTTTATTGTCGACGGTATCGCGGTAGATGATATTTCTTACCTAAACCCCAATGACATTGCCTCTATCGACGTATTAAAAGATGCGGCATCAACAGCTATTTACGGCGCCCGTGCTGCAAATGGCCTAGTAATGATTACCACGCATAAAGGCAAATCTGGCAAAATGCAAGTATCACTCGATGCTTATTATGGTTGGGCAAATCCTTACAAAAAACTCGATGTGCTCAACGCTAAAGAATATGCGATCATTATGAATGAAGCGGCCATCAATTCCGGTAAGGCGCCATTCTATAGCTATGAACAAATTCAACAAATGGGCAAAGGCACCGATTGGCAAGAGGCTGCTACTCGCAAAAACGCACCTATTCAAGCATATACGCTTGGAGTAATGGGGGGAAATGATGTATCAACCTATTCTTCCGCTATTTCTTACCAAGGTCAAGAGGGGGTGATCGGTTTAGAGGATCAATCGTATTTTAACCGTACCAGTTTCCGCTTCAATTCTGAACATAAATTGTATAAAGATCGTGTACGTTTCGGGCAGAATTTAACCTACACGCATGCGCAAAGTAATGGTATCGGCACCGGTAATATCTATAATAACTCGATCCGTGGGTTACTCAATGCCAGTCCTACTTTTCCTGTAAAAAATGAAGACGGAACTTGGGGCACTTCTGCTTTAAGCGCGGAAGAATTGAACCCAATCGGTATCATGTACTACACAAATATGAGTAAGAATATCTCCGATAGAATTGTAGGTAATCTCTACTTAGATGCCCAGGTCGTAAAAGGGTTACGTTTTCGTACAGATTTTGGGCTGGATGTGGGCATGAATTCAACCAATAATTTCGTTCCAAAATATCAACTCACTACCAATAACAAGAATGCTGTTGATTACGCTTCACAGGGTTTATATAGAAATACTACCTGGAATTGGGATAATTACTTTACCTATCAAAAGAATTTTGGTCACCACGACTTAAGCGTAATGGTAGGTATGACGGCCCGCAATACGCAAGGCTTTAACGTGAGTGGTACAAAAGAAGATTTATTGGTGAAAGATTTTTATCATGGCGTCATCAATAATGGGCAGAACAACAACACGCAAAAAACCTATGGCACCCGTAGCGAGTATGCCCTTAGCTCTTACTTCGGCAGGCTTACATACAGCTACAAAGAAAAATACTTGTTGAACGCCACCTTGCGTAGAGATGGCTCTGTGAAGTTCGGCGCTAACAACCGTTACGGCACATTCCCTGCATTATCTGCCGGTTGGATTGTAACCAACGAATCGTTCGACAAACCAAGCTGGCTAAATTTCTTGAAAATACGCGGTGGTTGGGGCCAGAATGGTAACGACCGTATCGTGTCTGATGCTTACTTAGCAACTGTAAGCTCGCAATATCGTGGTTATTATTTCGGTGGCGATACACGCGCCGTGGGAATTTCGCCCGATTATATTCCTAACCCGAATGTAAAATGGGAAGCTTCAGAACAAACCAATATCGGTTTCGATTTGATTCTTTTTAAGGATGTCGAATTAGGATTTGATTGGTACAATAAAACCACCCGCGATTGGCTAGTACAAGCGCCTATTCCTGCTATTGTAGGTACCGGTGCTCCTTATATTAACGGTGGTAACATTGTGAATAAAGGGGTAGAAATTACCGCTAACTATCACCACAATTTCGGAGAATTATCAATTAACATCGGTGGTAATATTGCTTTCAATAAAAACAAAGTAAATGCTATACCAAACCAAGAAGGCGTTATTCACCCAGCATATGGCAACATCCTATCTTCTAATATGGATGAATATTACCGCGCTCAAAACGGTTTCCCCATTGGCTATTTCTACGGTTTAAAAACCAATGGCATTTTCCAAAACCAAGCTGAAATCGATAACTACAAAAACGATAAAGGTACCGTGATCCAACCAGGTGCAAAGCCCGGTGATGTACGCTTCCAAGATCTCAATGGTGATGGCGTCATCAACGGCGATGATAAAACATTCCTCGGCGATCCTAACCCTTCACACACATACGGTATCAATCTTAGCGCTCACTACAAAGGCTTCGATTTCTCCTTGCTATTGAGCGGTGTAGGTGGTAACCAAGTTGTAAATGGTAGCCGCGCTTATGATCGCTTCTATAACAACTACACAACGCAAATATTCGAACGCTGGACGGGCGAAGGTACTTCTAACCGTATTCCTCGCGTAACTATGGGCGATGAAGCGAATGGTAACTACACGAAGTTCTCCGACTTGTACGTAAGCAACGGCGCTTTCATGCGTTTGAAATCTTTGAACATTGGGTACGATTTTAAGAAAACAATCGCTAAACGATTGCCGGTAGAACAACTACGCCTATATGTTTCTGGCCTGAACCTTTACACTTTCACACATTACAAAGGTATGGACCCAGAAGCAGGGTTTGGTGTAGATGCATGGTCGTCGGGTACCGACTTAGGTTATTACCCAATGCCCCGCACGATTATGGTTGGTTTAAATGTTAAATTCTAAAGTCCACGGTTATGAAAAAAATATCCTTATTCATCATTATCGCTGGTATGCTAAGCGCTTGTGGAAAAAACTTCCTCGATATACAACCGGTAGATAAAAAAACAATCGAAAACTTTTATCAAACACCCGACGATGCTTTTGCCGGTTTAGTATCGGCATACAGCGTATTAAACTGGGATGGTTATGGGAATATATTGTTAACAACCGAGATCGCATCTGATAATAGTCACGGCGGTGGTGGCGCTTCTGATAATGGTTTGCGCCAGTGGGATAGAAGCGAGAAAATTTACGATCATAATGCCGCTGCATGGACGAAATACTACACGGGTATTTACCGTGCAAACGTATTACTAGAGAACATCGAACGCGTAGATTTTAAAGGCAATGATGCACAAAAAAACATGTATATCGCTGAAGCTAAATTTTTACGCGCCTATTATTATTTCGATGTAGTGCGCATGTTTGGTCATGTACCATTGGTAACAAAACCATTGAAAACCGGTGAATACTATGTGAAGCAAGCAAGCCCGGATTCGGTGTATGCTCAAATCGCAACAGATTTAAATGAAAGCATTCCTCATTTATTGAATAAAAAATACAGCGAGTATACCAGCACCGAATACGGCCGTGCTACCAAGTGGGCAGCTGAAGCCCTACTTGCCCGCGTGTATTTGTATTACACAGGCTACTACAATAAGCCCGACCTTGCAGGTATTGTAAATAAATCCAACATGCTTACTAACCTCGCAGATGTTATCAATAACAGCGGTTACGACCTAGTTGAAAAATATGGCAACATCTTCCGCGCGAGCGCAGCAAGCACCGCAGAATACGCAGGCCAGAATAGCAAAGAAGGCATCTTTAACATTCAATACACGTATAAAGGATTGAAAGATGGTAACGAACGAAATGGTAACCGCGTACAGGTGATGATTGGTATTCGTAGTCAAAATTTATTGCCTTACTACACCGGTTGGGGTGCTGCCACTATAAACCCCAAAACATGGAACGCTTTTGAAGCAGGTGATACCCGTAAACTGGCCTCGGCTATTTCTATTGCCGAAGAAGGCTTTGGTAACGTTTATTCACTAGGCGACCAGGTACAATACACCGGTTTATTCCAAAAGAAATACACACCATTAAACGATAAAAAGCCCGAAGATTTAGGCGGCGATTTCCAAATTGATAACTATGATAATTACTTAGCTATTCGTTTCTCGGATGTGTTGTTAATGGCTGCTGAATTGAATTTGGATGTGAATCTTGGAACAGCCCAAACATATTACGATCGTGTAAGAGACCGCGCCTTTGGTGATCAAACGCACCGTAAAACATTAGTAGCAGGAGCAACAGGCGTGAAGTTGATTATGGATGAACGTCGTTTCGAATTTGTAGGGGAGGGTTTGCGTTATTGGGATTTGTTACGTCAAGGATTGAACACAGCGAAAGCCGCGATTGATAATACTTCTAGTGATGCTACGCTGAATGTAAATTTCCGTGTAGAAACGAAAGGCTTGTTTGCCATTCCAGAATCGCAAATCAATTTATCCAACGGCACCATCGTCCAAAATGAAGGATGGAACTAGTGCATAAAATATTGATCATGAAAAAAATTACATCGACATTATATATCGTGTGCATCGCTTTGTTGAGCGCGTGTTCTTCGAAAGAAGATCGCATCGCCTTAGGCAATCCATTACCTGCTTCCTCGTTAAAATTCACCGTTACACAAACCGCTGGTTACGATAACGAATTAACCATGGAAGCCACTACCCCCGGAACAATTCCGTTTTGGGATTATGGATTTGGTGTTAGTAATGAAAGGAAATTCAAAGCCGTTATTCCATTCGCTGGCCAATACCCCGTTAAGTATTACGCCTATGGAAAATCGGGCCCTAGTGTTGATTCGGTATCTGTAACCGTTTCGCAAAACGACCCCAACTTTTTCAGCGATGCTAAATGGGATTTACTCACCAACGGCATCACCGGCAAAACATGGGTATGGGCTCCCGATAATCCATTCAAGTGCATCACAGGCGGCGGAAACTACACCGATACTGAACCCACTTGGTGGAAAGACAACCTTGCAGATGCCACCCCGTATCTCAATGATAAAATGATGTTCGATTTAAACGGCAACTACAACTTCGTCCTAAAAACCCCCACAAAAAACTCCCCCGGGAAATTCTCCTTCAACCCCGCCACCATGAAACTTTCATTCATTGGCACAGACATATCAAAAGGACAAAACTGGAATTACGATGTCATCAAACTCAACACAAACGAACTCGTTATAGCAGCCACCCACATCGAAAGCTGGGGCGGCTACCGCAACTTCTACTATTTTAAACGCGAAGGCTACGTTTACCCGTAACCCTTAGTTTTTGGTGTCCTAAAAATCAAAGGGCTGCACCCCAGAAATGCAGCCCTTCTTCAAAAAACTACCTATATACCTAGCCCCATTTACCTCAACATAAACCTTCAATTCCCAATCCCCTCCAACCAATCGTCTCACTCAATCACCTAACTCAATCACCCCTCCCAACCAACAAACTCGCATTAACCCCATCAGCATTGTATTGAGGAAACTTGGTTATGCGGAAAACCGCCGCACTAAACCCCAATAACACCCCACCGCCCCATACGACGCAAATCCCCCAATAGCCCCCATACGCCCGCAAAACCACATTCCGAAATACAATGCGGGGCCCCGCCCCGGCCCAGGAGGGGCAAAGTCAAATAGAGAACACCTTCCCAAAAAATAAACAAAAAGAAGAAGATAGTTCTAAAGCCCCCTCAAAACACCTAAACAAAACAAAAAAATCACATAATAAAAAAGCAAGCAGTTCTTCAAAACACCTGGACAAAACAAAAACAAAAAATCACCTATAAAGAAGAATAGCAATAAACCCTTCGGAGAAAATCCCCTACATTTATCCAATGGAGAATAAGCAAAACGCCTATTTCATCACCCGTTGGCAATCTCAAATCAAAAAAGGTTTGTTCGAATACATTATCATGTTATTACTTCAAAAGCAAGAACGCTATGGGTATGAACTGATCAATGAAATAAAACAACTCGCCGATATGGATATTGCCGAAGGAACTATTTACCCTTTGCTGAGCCGACTAAAGAAAGAAAAATTACTCGATTCTCGTTGGGTGGAAATGGATGAAGGCGTACCTAGAAAATATTATAAACTTACACCTTTAGGTAACGATTACCTCGAAGCCATGTATCAATACTTAGGCGAATTAATGACGGCCATTGCCGACTTAAAAAAAGTGTAAACTATCTCACGTAAGGAAACGGATATGAACGATCAACCGCAATATATTTTGTCATTAGACCTCGGCTCAAGTGCTGCAGGCGTTGTATTGTTTAATAAGAAAGGGCAGGTGGTCATGCAGTTGCAGAAGGAGTATGAAAAATACTACCCGCAGCCCGGTTGGATTGAAGTAGATCCCAACGAAATATGGTTCACATTACTTTCGGTGATTGAAGAATTGAAAGCCGCTAAAGGATTAACAGCCACGCAAATTGCCGGTATCGGTATTGCGAACCAAAGAGAAACCACCGTCATCTGGAATAAACAAACAGGGCAACCTATCTACAATGCTATCGCATGGCAAGATAGAAGAGCCTCTAAACTGTGCGACGAATTCCGCTATCAAGGCTTCTCCGAAATGATCCGCGAGAAAACCGGCTTAATGCTCGATGCCTATTTCTCGGCCAGTAAAATTTCTTGGATACTCGAGAATGTACCCGGTGCACGCATTAAAGCAGAACAAGGTGAACTGGCTTTCGGTACCATCGATGCTTGGTTAGTATGGCGACTAACCGGCCAACGCCAACACGTAACTGATATTACCAACGCATCGCGTACGATGCTCTTCAATATACATTCGCTGCAATGGGATCAAGAACTGTTGAAACTGTTTAACATCCCGCACAAGCTATTACCAAACATTTGTAGCAATAGCGAAGTAGTAGGACATACCATTGCCAGTATGTTTGATGGCCCTGTAGCCATTGCTGGTATAGCAGGCGATCAGCATGCCGCTTTATTCGGCCAAATGTGCTTAGAGCCCGGTATGGTAAAGAATACGTACGGAAGTGGTTGCTTCGCCCTAATGAATATTGGCGAACAACCTATTTTGTCGCAACATAACTTGTTAACCACCGTTGCTTGGAAGCTAGGCGATAAGGTAACCTATGCTTTAGAAGGCAGCGTATTTGGTGGTAGCTCTGTATTCCGTTGGATAAGAGATGGCTTGGGGATTATTGAAGCCACAGCCGAAATTGAAGAATTGGCACAAACTGAAGAAGATAACGGTGGCGTACTATTTGTACCAGCTTTATCAGGCTTAGGTGCCCCTTATTGGGACCCATACGCTCGTGGTATGATCATCGGTATCACACGTGGCACCTCTTCCGGTCATATTGCACGGGCTGCCTTAGAAGGTGTAGCCCTAGGAATTGCCGATGCATTAGAGGCAATGGAAAAAGATTATGGCCAAGGTATCCGCGAACTACGTGTAGATGGTACATCGGCCACATACGAGTTCTTCATGCAAATGCAAACTGATATCTTGCAATACCCGGTTATTCGACCAAATGTAATGCCTGCCTCCGCCTTAGGCGCCGCTTATTTAGCAGGCTTAGCTACAGGTTTTTGGTCGTTGGATGAATTGCAATCCCAATACGCTGTAGGCCAAATGTTTAAACCCGGCCACGCCAGCGAGCAACGTATACAACTCAAACAAAAATGGAAAAAAGCCATCGCCCGGGTGAAAAACTGGGATATGGATTAAGATACAAACAAGCCGCCTCTAACCCGTAAGAGGCGGCTTGTTTGGTTTTAAGTGATTATAGAAATTAATTAGTTAGAGTTGTTTGGAACAATATATGCCACATGCTGCTGTAACAGTAACTGCAGCTCCTACAACAACAGGAGCACCTCCTGCAATTAAAGTAGTTAAACAAGTTGAATAATAACCTGTACATACCGCGGCAGCCGTTACCATACATGATCCTGTACAATTAAGCCAAGCACGAACTGATCCCGTTTCTTGTGGGTAAGGATCATTAGGATTAATTATCGGTGAAAACATTGGATCATAAGCATGTATTTCATCGATAATACCATTCCTAACTTTATAGTACCCCGCTTTTGCACCATGTAAGGAAAGAACTTCGATAGAAGTATCTGGTGTCATAGGCCATGTTGTCTTAACTTCATTTAACAGGATATCTAGGTAATCTCCATTGGGTTTCTGTATTGATAGCAAGCCTCCTTTCAAAGGCTTACCGCTAATCTGTGAACCACCACGAAATTGAGTCGTATATACTAATGTCGTGTCTCCATTTGTTTCAACAGCTTTAGTAATTTCTGTTGTCCTAAAATCAAGATTGACAACATATAGATCAGAGCCAGCACCAACATAAAAATTGGTGTCACGCGCAAATTCAGAACTCTTTCTTTGGGTAATTAAAAGGGATTTTTGCTCTGCTATTTTTAATTGCGTTCTATGGATATAAGAATCTTTGGCAATTTCATCTGCACTTTTATCCTGAATGGGAGTAATGGCGTGTTCCTTTTTACAAGACGCTAATAAAGAAATAATGAGCACAACAAGTGTTGGCACTAAATAAAATAAACGTTTCATGATGAAAAGTAGAGTTTGGGTTATAAATGCTAGTTAGGTTAACCTTACTAAGGTTTAAAAAATCATTACGGGTTAATTGTCTTTTCGAAAAGATGTATTCTAAAGTAATATCAAAGTATCAATTATTCAAATGTTTTGTTTAAAAAAATATAAACAAAGTTTATAACGTATTGATATGTGCACTCTTACTAGATAAAAATATTATACTTCGCTTTCAGCAGGCCTTTAGCATCATTATTAATATTTTCCTTACTGTAAATAAACCAATTCACTGCTAATCATGTTAATTTTTTATCATTCTTATGATTTAATTTGGACTTATATCGTATTCCGATGTACCTTGTATCGCCATGGTAACATATCATTACGAGGTATGAAATGAACCAGGGGCCAAGATTCTTGTTTTCGAATGGAGAAAAGCAATACACAATGAGGGATAAAATTTATCAACAATTCAAAGCACAAGTCGATACTGAATACGACGTGGTGATTATCGGGGGTGGTGCAACTGGTTTAGGCGCTGCTTTGGAAGCGGTAACGAGAGGGTACAAAACTTTGTTAGTAGAACAAAACGATTTTGCAAAATCAACTTCCAGCAAAAGCACAAAACTCGTACACGGCGGCGTACGCTATTTAGCACAAGGCGATGTCGCCCTCGTACGCGAAGCCAGCATCGAACGCGGTCTCCTCATTAAAAATGCTCCTCACTTAGCACATAACATGTCGTTCGTTATCCCAGCTTACTCCTGGTTCGACGGCATCTTCTATACTATCGGGTTAAAGATGTACGATTGGATGGCCGGCCGCTTAAGCCTTGGCCGCTCAATCCACATTTCCCGCAAAGAAACCATTAAGCGTTTACCTACCATCAACGAACAGAAATTGTCGGCCGGTGTATTGTACCACGATGGCCAGTTCGACGATTCCCGCCTCGCGGTAAACCTTATGCAAACCATCTGCGAACACGGCGGTATTGCTTTGAACTACATGAAAGTCGTTTCCTTACAAAAGAACGTCTTAGGTAAAGTAAGCGGCGTAAAAGTGCAAGACGTAGAGTCGGGCGAAACCTTCAATATCCGCGCTAAAGGTATCATCAATGCCACAGGTGTGTTTACAGATGATGTATTGCAAATGGATGATCCTAACGAACCGCGCTCTATCGTAGCCTCGCAAGGTGTACACTTGGTTCTCGACCGCTCATTTATGCCAGGTAAAGATGCCCTCATGATTCCTAAAACCAGCGACGGCCGCGTATTATTTGCTGTGCCTTGGCATAATAAATTGGTAGTAGGTACCACCGATACACTCGTTGAAGGTATCAGCCTCGATCCAGTAGCTTTAGAAAAAGAAATACAATTCATTCTCGATACCGCAGGTCAATACCTCGTGAAAGCACCGCAACGCAGCGATGTACGCAGTGTTTGGGCAGGCTTACGTCCTTTGGCAGCGCCTACCGGCAACAATGCCAAAACGAAAGAGATTTCTCGCAACCACAAAATCATGGTCACGCCATCGAACCTCGTTTCTATTCTCGGGGGTAAATGGACAACCTACCGTCGCATGGGCGAAGATGTGGTGAACAAACTAGAAGAAGTGCACCAATGGAAACGTACACAAACAGCTACCAAGCATTTGCCTATACATGGTTTTAAAGAAAACCCGGATGAAAATAATCCTTTGTATTTCTATGGTGCCGATATGCCTAGCATTCAAACCATTGCCAACGAAGGTTACAACGAAACGATCAGCGAATCTTTACACATCATTGCAGCGCAAGTGATTTGGGCCGTTAGAAATGAAATGGCAAGAAATGTTGAAGATGTGCTCGCAAGAAGAACTCGCGCCCTCTTCCTCGATGCCCACGAAGCGGTAAAAGTAGCACCAAAAGTAGCGGCGCTCATGGCAAAAGAATTAGGCAAAGATGAACAATGGCAACAAGCAGAAATTCAATCTTTTAATACCTTAGCGAAAACTTACATGCTCAATTAGCATGTGATATCTATTCCACTTTACTGATACAAGAGATTTATACCTAATGAATTGGTTGAAACCACCGGCGCATAAGCCAACTATGCCCGCAGAGAAAATAGATGGTGCGTATAAACTATTACGCTGGCAAGTATTTATCGGGATTTTTATCGGTTACGCAGGCTATTACCTCGTCCGTAAAAACTTTTCAATGGCCATGCCTCATTTGCAGGATCAAGGCTTCTCGAAAGGCGAACTCGGTATTGCCCTGTCGGGTGT
This sequence comes from Chitinophaga skermanii, assembly GCF_003259335.1. Classification (GTDB taxonomy): domain Bacteria; phylum Bacteroidota; class Bacteroidia; order Chitinophagales; family Chitinophagaceae; genus Chitinophaga; species Chitinophaga skermanii. The sequence continues at coordinate 165,444 of NZ_QLLL01000009.1, read as the reverse complement.
TTCGGTTGCATATGGCCTCAGTAAATTTTTAATGGGTAACGTGTCGGATCGAAGTAACGCACGCATTTTCATTTCCCTCGGCTTATTCCTATCTGCGCTTACTATTATGCTGATGGGATTGTTCCCTTGGGCCACCAGTAGTGTAGCGATTATGTTTACCTTGTTGTTCCTCAATGGTTGGTTCCAAGGTATGGGCTGGCCGCCAAGTGGTAGGGTAATGGTGCATTGGTTTTCGGTGAAGGAAAGGGGAACGATGATGTCGATCTGGAACGTGGCACACAACGTAGGAGGTGGCTTAGTAGGACCATTAACCGTTTGGGGCTTAGCGATATTTGGAAAAGAAGAATGGAAAAGCGCCTTTTACTTCCCCGCAGCTGTAGCCATGGTTATTGCAGGTATTGCCTATTTACTAGTACGCGATACCCCGCAATCATGTGGATTACCACCCATTGAAGCGTATAAAAACGATTACCCAAAAGATTACTCTGCTTCGCATGAGAAAGAAATGACAGCGAAGGAAATCTTCATGGAATACATCTTGCGTAACCGCTTATTGTGGTATATCGCATTGGCAAACATTTTCGTGTATTTATTGCGGTACGGCGTGCTCGATTGGGCTCCTGTATACTTAAAAGAAGCGAAAGGTTTCGACGTGAAACAAGCATCATGGGCCTACTTTGCATATGAATATGCCGGTATCCCAGGTACGCTATTATGTGGTTGGATCAGCGATAAAGTATTCAAAGGCAGGCGCGCTCCAGCCATGGTTATTTACATGCTCGCAGTATTAGTATTCGTCATCATCTACTGGAAAAATCCAGCCGGTAACCCAATGATCGATAATATTTCACTCATTGCCATCGGCTTCTTAATCTATGGTCCCGTGATGTTAATAGGTGTACAAGCCTTAGACCTAGTACCGAAAAAAGCAGCCGGTACTGCAGCCGGGTTAACAGGCCTATTTGGTTACCTCGGTGGTGCCGTATTTGCGAACGTAGCACTCGGTTATATCGTTGACCACTTTGGGTGGGACGGTGGCTTTATTGTGCTAACAGCAGCTTGTATACTCGCTATCTTCTTCACCTTACTAACTTGGAATAAGGAAAAAGAGAAGATGGCCGCGGCTTAAGGATTTGATAATAACTTCTTAACACGCTGCATTCGTATCATTACAAATTTGTCAACTATTTTTAACGCTTAATCATATATCATGAAACTTCGTGTAACCGTTCCCGTGCTATTGGCTGGTGCTATGATGTTGAACGCCTGTACTGCTCAGAAAAAATCTGCTCAACATATGAATGCATCTACTAGCAGTTTTCCTGCATTCGATAAAGAAGGCCATCGCGGCGCAAGAGGCTTGGTGCCTGAAAACACAATCCCTGCGATGAAAAAAGCCATCGATCTAGGGGTTACAACGTTGGAAATGGATGCTTCGATTACGAAAGATTTGCAAGTCATCTTATCACACGATCCATATATCAATCAAGATATTGCCACTAGTCCTAATGGTCAACCCGTTACGAAAGATGAAGCGAAGAAATTGATTATCTACCAAATGGATTATGCCACGGTACAGAAATATGATGTAGGACAACGTGGCAACCCTCGCTTCCCGCAGCAAGAGAAAATGGCCGTAACTAAACCTAAGTTGGCTACAGTTATTGCCGAAGCTGAGAAATACGCGAAGGAGAAGCATGTAACGCCATTATGGTATAACATCGAAACCAAAACAAACCCTAAAACCGATAACGTACGTCATCCTGAACCGGCACAATTCGTAGCCTTGCTTATGAAGGTAATTGAAGAAGGTGGTATCATCGATCGTACTGTTATTCAATCTTTTGATAGGAGAACGTTACAAGTGTTACACAAAACACACCCGCATGTGAAAACGTCGTACCTCATCGAAGATTACAATAAAAACACGCTGGACCAAAACTTGGCCGACCTCGGTTTTACGCCAACTGTATATAGTCCTCATTACTCGCTTGTTACGCCTGCACTCGTAAAAGCTTGTCACGATAAAAACATTAAACTCGTTCCCTGGACGGTGAACGATAAAGAAGATATTAAGAAATTAAAAGAGATGGGTGTAGATGGTATCATCACCGACTATCCCAACTTTTACAACGAACTAGGCATGTAAAAATGAATAGTGGACGAACAAGAGAAAAAAGCTGTCTTTCCAGGCAGCTTTATTTTTATAATAACTTGAAAACCAACCCTGCCATCCCAATACCCCCATAATACCGTATCTTTACCTTTCAATATACCACCCACACACCTCCCTAATCCATGCAGCTTCCACCCCTTATAATACCCCATTACCCCCAGTCACCCAATCAATCACTTACATGTTAATTTACTATAACTCCCAAGTAACAACCAAGTACTCCCCATGTAGTTTCTAAGTAGCTTCCATGTAATTTCCATGTAACTGCCATGTAAATCCATGTAGTTTCATCGATATTACATCGATATACCATCGATACTCCCCTTATGTTTTATACTATTTTGTCTATATCCCCCCAATCAATCCCCAATCAATCCCCAATCAATCCCTTGAACCTCTAACAAAACACGCCCCCCAAAGCCCCCAACGCCCTTCACCACAGTAGCACCAAACCCCAATCGACGCCCCGATAAAACGGCGACGCAGTCTTTCGCCGTTTTTCCTCCTTTCTTTGGTTACTTTCTTTGGAGAAGCAAAGAAAGTAACAAATAGGATTTAAAATAAAGAGGTAAACACGCCCCACAACCGGAAAAAAAAAGGGAATTCAATTAAGAACTCCCTACTTTATAAAAGAATATTGAAAACAAACGCCTTACATCCATTTTACTTTCTCACTCAACGGGCGTTTACGCGTACCCACAAAAGCAGAAGGCTCATCAGAATAACCAAGGTAAAGAACACCCAACACTTGGTCCTCTTCAGCTAATTGCAAATATTCCTTCATTGCCGGTTTCAAAATCATACCGCCGGTACCCCAATAAGAAGCAATACCCATAGCTGTTGCACCCAACAAAATGTTCTGGATAGCACATGATGTTGCAGCGATCTCTTCCAAGAACGGGATTTTAGGGTTCGCACCGCGTTTCGCCACCATTAAAATAACGTGGGAAGCTTGGTCGCCCATGTGCAATAATTTGTCGTAAGTACCTGGTACAAAGCTTTCTGCAGTTGCATTGGCTTTGTAGAGGTTGGCGTGGTCGGCACAAAATTCTTGTACTTTCTCGTTGCTATACACAACAAAGTACCAAGGTTCTGTGAAAGCATGGGTAGGGGCCCAGTTCGCCAATTCAAATAATTGCTCAACTTGTTCGTTGGCAATTTTCTGGCCGTTCATCTTTTCGGGTTTCGTCGTACGACGGGTTGTAATAATCTCCTTTACCACAGGTAATTGTTCAGTGACTGTATTCATCGAATTCTATTTTTACGTTTTATAAGGAAGGAACTCCTTGTAGTTTTTGTTGTAATTCTGCGGGTACTTTTGCTACTTTTTTAGCAGCATAATCGTAACATACCATACCTGTTTTCCCTTCCGCGATGAGCAGGTGCTTCTCTTGGCGTACGGTAGAAACGCGGTAATAGAGGTCGAACCCAAAAGGCGTGAACTCATCGGCCGTTACTTCGAATAGTAAAACGTCGCCTTGAAAGCTTTCGTTCTTATAAATAATTGCTACATCCGCCATAATTAACCCCGTACCAAAAGCCTGTAGCTCGGTGGCTCCTAAATGATGGAGGTATTGTACGCGTGCATCGTGCATCATCGACAAAATAGCGTCGTTGCCTACATGGCCGCCATAGTTTACATCCGAAATTCTTACGGGAATGTGTGTATTGAAGTTGAATTGTGCCGGTAAGCTAAGTTTGATCCGTGCCATATTATCGTTGTTGTAAAAATGCTATCAATTTCGCAAATGCCTTTCCGCGGTGACTATATCCATTCTTTTCTGCCATATCCATTTCGGCAAAGCTTTTAGTAGCGCCGGTAGGCGTGAAGATGGGATCGTACCCAAAACCCTTACCGCCGGTACGTGCTGTTAAGATGGTGCCTTCGCAAATGCCCTCGAACTGGTGTTCTTTTCCCTCCAAAATCAAAGAAATCACCGTTCTAAACCTAGCTGTACGTGTTGCCATACCCTGCATTTTCTCTAACACCAGCGTAATATTATCTTCCGACGACTTCTGTTCCCCTGCGTAACGTGCCGAAAGCACACCAGGTTCCCCGTTCAGCGCATCGATTTCCAGCCCGGTATCTTCCGAAAAGCAATTCTTGCCGGTCATATCGTGGATAACCGTCGATTTCTCACGGGCATTTTCTTCGAGGGTAGGATGTGGCTCGGGGATGTCGATATCAATACCTGCTTCATGTAAAGTAATGATATTGAATTCGTTACCCAGCATACTGCGGATTTCCTTTACTTTATTTTCGTTATTGGTGGCAAAAACTAATTCCATACTATATAGCTAATATTTTCATTATACATTAAATAATACCTTCAAGGCTTGCCAGAGTTGTCCTTTCATGGCTTTATCATTATTAATCACCTGTAAATCGTGTGAAAATACGAGGGAAATATCGCCTAACTGTTGTATTTGAAAAGGAGGAATATCTTCATACCCGAGTTGTTCCGGTGAGATACCGAAGGCGACACATTTATTAAAAACAACGCTTTTTTTGATAGTTGATAGGCTCGTTGCAGGCTGTTGGGCTAAATTTATAAGCGCCACATCTTGCATGCCGAGTTTACACGCATTCAATATATTGGTAAGCAGATTGAATAATTCATCATTTAAATAGGCTTCGTTTTCGTTTTGTATGAGTAGGGCGATGTTTTTTTGATTTTCGCCTAAATATTTGAGTTTAGGGGCCTCTTTTTCCTCCTTTGGCGGCGCCACTCTAACTCCCGGAATGATAGGCTGGGCGTATATTTTAGCCAAAAAGTAAGGATCTAGATTAATTCTGTCTAAGCTCATACAGATTACGATTATAGTTTATGTGATGATTTCCCGTGTAGGAAAAATCGTTTATTTGCAATTCGTTCTAGGAACGAGTCTTCTTGCAAGAAAGTGTAAAAATATTGAGATAAAACCGATTAACCATGATGGTAGCAGATAATCCAACAACAAAATCGACAGCAATGATGGAAGAAGCTGATAAGAAGATTAAGGTGACAAGAACCACGGCTTCGACTATCGGAGAGGTGGATTTTAACAACTTGGCATTTGGTAAGAAGTATGCCGACCATATGTTGTTAGCTGATTTTGATGGGAAAGAATGGATCAACGCGGAGATTGTGCCGTTTGGCCATATTAGTGTGAGTCCTTCAAACGCTGCATGGCACTACGGCCAAGCTATTTTCGAAGGCATCAAGGCGTACAAAGATCAGCAAGGAAACCCCATGATTTTCCGTCCGTACGATAACTATAAACGTTTTAACCTTTCCGCGGAACGTATGGGTATGCCCGATGTACCGGAGTGGTTGTTTATAGGAGGTATGGCTAAATTAATAGATATCGACCGTGATTGGGTACCTACAAATGAAGGTTCTTCCTTGTATTTACGCCCATTCATGATTGCGGCAGATGAGTTTATTGGTGTTCGCCCGTCGGATACTTATAAGTTTGCCATCATCAACAGCCCTTCTGGTCCTTATTTTAATAAGCCGATTAAACTGTTGGTGCAAGATAAATATGTACGTGCCTTCCCGGGTGGTGTGGGTTATGCCAAAGCAGCCGGTAACTATGGCGGCGCTATGTATCCTACGATGCAAGCCCGTAAAGATGGGTACGATCAAATTTTGTGGGTAGATGGTTACGACTATAAATTCTTACAAGAATGTGGTACGATGAACGTATTTGTGATCATCGGTAACCGTGCTATTACCCCTGATCTTACACAAGGTACCATTTTGGCAGGTGTAACACGTGCCAGTGTAATGGATGTATTAGTAGATATGGGTCTTGAACTTGAAGAAAGACCGATTTCTATTGAAGAAGTGGTGGAAGCCTATAATAATGGTACGTTAAGAGAAGTATTCGGTACAGGAACAGCGGCTAGCGTAGCATACGTAGAGCAGCTCGACTATAAAGAACACAAAATCAGCCTCGATACCACTAAATACACCGTAGGTGCGGAAGTAATTAACCGCCTCGATGCAATTAGAACAGGTAAAGTGGCAGATGAGAAAGGTTGGAACTTCCATATCTAATCAACAAGTCGTTATGTAAATGTTTGAATAGGTGGAGCCCAACAAAAAAATGTTGGGCTTCGTCATATAATTATAAGGAGTGTGTTAGTAGGGAAATGATATATGTAATACCAACCAAAACAATCATTTAATTAACAAAAGCAGTCTTTTTTATACATATAATATATAGGCAAGCACATTAATTAACCATCTTACACCCCTTTTACGATTATGACAATTACAGAATTTAACGCATCTTTGCAGCTTACGCAACCACCGGCCGATTTATCGCCAGCTTTAGAAGCATTATGGTGGGACGCTAAAGAAGAATGGAACAGGGCGCATGATATTGCGCAGGACATTAGAGACAATGCAGGTTCGTGGATTCACGCGTACTTGCACAGAAAAGAAGGCGACAATCTGAATGCCGAATATTGGTACGATAGGGCTGGCAAACACATGCCCCCAGTGCCTTTGCAGGAAGAGTGGCACCAAATTACGGCAGAATTATTAAGCGCGAGCGCAAAATAATTGGTCGCTTTCCCAAAAAACTTGCAAACAATTTTTGTAAATCTAATAGTTAGTTATACCTTTGCCCTCCCAAATTCCCATTCTGGGTATTTGGTTGTCATTGTAAACCGACAGCAAAAAACATAGGTAAGAATGCCTACAATACAACAATTAGTAAGAAAAGGAAGAGAAATTATCCGGGCTAAATCAAAATCCAGAGCATTGGATAGTTGCCCTCAGCGCCGTGGTGTATGTACCCGTGTGTACACAACCACGCCTAAGAAGCCAAACTCCGCTTTACGTAAAGTAGCGAAGGTTCGTTTGACTAATAAAGTAGAGGTGATCGCTTATATCCCAGGTGAAGGTCACAACCTTCAAGAACACTCAATCGTGTTGATCCGTGGTGGTAGGGTGAAAGATTTACCAGGTGTACGTTACCATATCGTACGTGGTTCACTCGATACTGCAGGTGTGAAAGATAGGAAGAAGAGCCGTTCTAAGTATGGTACTAAGAAGGAAAAGGCTAAGAAATAATTGTTATAAATAGTTGAAATTTTTCAAATAAATGAGAAAGCAAGCTGCGAAAAAATTACCCTTAGCACCAGATCCTAAATTCGGTGATAAAGTGGTAACCCGTTTTGTGAATAACATTATGGAGCAAGGTAAAAAGAGCATTGCCTACAAAATTTTCTACGACGCACTTGATCGCGTTAGCCAAATGACTAACGAGAACGGTTACGAAGTATGGAAAAAAGCGTTGTCTAATGTAACGCCTGCTGTAGAAGTTAGAAGCCGCCGTATTGGTGGTGCTACCTTCCAAATTCCTGCAGAAGTTCGTGCTGATAGAAAAGTATCTTTGAGCATGAAATGGTTGATCCGTTACGCTGGTGACAGGAATGGTAAGAGCATGGCTGAAAAATTAGCGAACGAAATCGTTGCTGCTAGCAAAGGTGAAGGTGCTGCTTTCAAAAAGAAAGAAGATACTCACCGTATGGCAGAAGCTAACAAGGCATTCTCTCACTTCAAGGTTTAATAGCCATAACAACGGGCATTGTTCCGTTGCTTAGATGGTTTGCAAAATATTATGGCAAATATTACTTCCTTAAAAAAGTGATATTTGCCGTATTTTTTGACCTTCTTGGGATAACAACCAAAATAGTGCGGCCCCGCACACACCTCATATGCCTCCCGGCAATGAGCTTTTTTTATTTTAGCCCCAATGGTGATATCGGTTTAACTACTATTTTGACAGTTGACTCGCCAATAGTAATAGTAGGGCGAAAGATTTTTATCTTTTTTAGTGTGATTAATTAGAGATACGATTTGTTTAAACCCATTTATTAGTTCTTGCTGAGGTAAAGTTCTACTTCCGAGAACGTCTGCCATCAATATATAATTTAGTTTATTCACACTTGGTATTGCCAAAATTTGGAAATAATAGGATTATTGCACGATTATGGAAATAGTGCATTATCCTTATGTGTTAAACTCATAATGCTAACATCTACCATTTTACTTTAATTGTACTATCTCAATACGCAAAAAAAGGGGCCACCCGGGAACGGGCAGCCCATCATGAACATGTTTTACCTTCTAAAAGTTATTTGATACTTACTAATACCTTAATTTTTCCTTCACCATTACCGGTAAACTCTTGCAAAGCTTTACCGATTACTTGGCCTGGCTTAACTTTATTGATATCCGCTTTCATAGCGTAACCCGGTTTGCTAGAAGTTACCAGCAAGTCGCCACGGCGAATCTCACCACCTTCATTACAAACTTTCGTTGGAATTACACCAATCACACCCATCGGAACTTCACCCGATAGGTCTTCATCAATACCTTTTTCTGTTAATAAAAGCCCTGGTTTAGTGGCATATACACCCGCTACTAATGTAGAATAGGCCTCTTGGGATTTTTCAACTGTACGGTCGTTACTTGTTGAAATAACTAATACATCACCTGGTTCGTACGAAGTAGCATGACCTTCTACTTCAAACGATTCTGCTAAATCAGCACCGCTTGTTTGTATATTTCCATTGAAAAAACCACGACCAGCTTTGTTAATACGAGCAACATTCGCGTTTGCACTCCTAAACACCGCGATACTACCAGATGCTCCCCGGTGATCTACCAACAAGGCAGAACCTGTACCATCGTTACGGATATCTACAGTAGCTTGTCCATTGGATGTATTAAAATTCGTGAAGCGACCAGCACGACCGGTACCAAAATTTGGTGTCCAGCCATAAATGGCAGTACCAGAACCATCGGCATTTGCTTCGATGGCATTGCCATCATTAGCATTCGCGATAATACCTTCACCTGTACCATTGGTAATGGCTATCAGCGCTGGACGAGGTGTAGTAGCGCTCGAATTGTAGAACAATCCGGCTGTACCACCAGTACCTTCATTACGACCATAAATAGCTGCAGTACCGAAGTTGGCAAATATGGAATTCACCACACCTACCACACCGGCCGAAGTACCTTGGTTGTTATCGACAAAGCCTTCGATAGCGTTACCGTTGCCTACTGTTTTGGAGGTAATTACCACGTTATCATTGTCTTCATTGAAGTTCTCGAAACGACCTGCTCTACCTGTTGCAAAAGAAGGGACCCAGCCATAAACAGCCGTACCATCAGCATCGATGTTGGCCTCTACTGCATTGCCCGATGTAGAATTTGCGCGGATAGCATTACCATTACCATCGTTAATGGCCACCAAGGTGGAACCATTGCCAGCGGGGTTGCTAGAATGGAATAAACCGGCAAAACCACCTGTTCCGGAAGAAATCCCAAACACACCGGCAGCACCAAAGTTGCCGAAGATGGTATTAACTTCAGCACGAACAGCTGCTGCTACACTGTTTGTATTATCTACGATAAAAGAAGACGCATTGCCAAGTGTATTATCCGGAATGTTACCGTTACCATTGGTTACTACTTCCAAGGTATTGGCATCTGTATTTGTTTGGTTAAAGTTCTCGAAACGACCGGCACGACCTTGCCCGTTATTCAAACCAGCTCTACCATAAACACCAATCGAGGTACCTGTTGTATTAGTGGCTACAAAGCCATGTACACCATAGCCGCCACCATCGTTTCTACCTACCACGGCACCTGCAATATCGCTTGTATTGCGACCTACTACAGCCTCACCGCCGCTAGTATTATCGCCAACAACACCCGCGGAAGATTGCGACGATGTAATACCATGAAGGGCAAAACCACCGGCAGTAGATGCAAGTACCCCTTTACCATTACCTGTTGTTGTAATACTGATGCCATTACCATTACCTACGGTATTTACATTCATCACATTATTATTATTGGCATTGTTAAAGATGCTCATTGCGGCAGCAACACCATTATTAGAAGTTGCTTGTAAACCTGTACCGGTATTACTATTAGCATATACTCCGTAACCATTCGCTGAAGAGTTACCATATACTCCCAAACCATTTGGTGTTGTACCATATACACCCCAACCACTACCGGATTGGCTGCCATATAGGCCAATACCCAAACCACCCGTACCATTGTTTATACCTCTTACAGCAGCTGAAAAGCCACCAGGTGCTGTACTGCTAACAATACCACGAATAGCAGCAATATTGGATGTAGTTGTATTATTTATGCCTTCTATAGAAGTGCCATCACCATCGTTGGTTATAGAAAACAATGTAGTCGCATTGTTTTCAATGGTTAAGTAAGGAAGTGTGAAACCACCGCCACCAATAGAAGTAGGTACCCATTGTGCGCCATTAAATCCTAATACCTGGTTTGCTAATGGGGCTACGTTCGATACTGGTACATTTTGTAATCTTGCCACCCCGGGGTTGGGATAGTTACCCGATAAATCACCCCCTGCAGCTCCGCTTGGTGGAAGTGTTGTTGGAATCACACCTGGGGCAATCTTAGCCAAGGTAATGGCACCTGCAGCTACCGCTGGATTAGGATAATTACCTGTTAAATCACCACCTGCTAAGCCGTTTGATAAGCCCGGTTCACCTTGAATACCTTGCGGACCTGCAGGACCAATCGGACCTGCTGGACCTTGTGGGCCAACTGCACCTGCCGGACCAACTGCTCCTGCCGGACCAACCGGACCAACCGGACCTTGTGGTCCAACTGCTCCTGCAGGACCCGCTGCACCTGCATCTCCTTTATCGCCTTTTGCACCCGCTGGGCCAACTGCACCCGCTGGACCAATAGGGCCAACTGGGCCAGCAACCCCTGCATCTCCTTTATCGCCTTTTGCACCCGCTGGGCCAACAGCGCCAGCTGGCCCTATCGGACCTACTGGGCCTGCAACACCTGCATCGCCTTTATCGCCTTTTGCACCCGCTGGGCCAACAGCACCCACTGGACCAATAGGGCCAACTGGGCCAGCAACCCCTGCATCTCCTTTATCGCCTTTTGCACCAGCCGGGCCAACTGCACCAGCTGGACCAATAGGGCCAACCGGGCCAGCGACACCCGCGTCGCCTTTATCGCCTTTTGCACCCGCTGGGCCAACAGCACCCGCCGGGCCTACTGGGCCAACTGGGCCAGCAATACCTTGCGGGCCAGCAACCCCTGCATCTCCTTTATCACCTTTAGCACCCGCTGGGCCTGCAACACCAGGAGCCCCTTGAGGGCCAACTGGGCCAACAGCACCCACTGGGCCTACATTACCTTGATCGCCTTTGTCGCCCTTATCGCCTTTATCACCTTTTGCACCCGTTGCACCAACCGCACCCGCTGGGCCAATAGGACCAACTGAACCAACCGCACCTTGTGGACCGGCCGGACCCGCATCACCTTTGTCACCTTTATCGCCTTTAGGGCCAGGAACTGCAGCGTTAGCAGAATACAACGCATACGGTACAGATAGCAATTGCGTAGTACCCAAAGTGGAAAAGCTGCTGCTACCAACAGCTACTTCTACCTTTAAATATTGATTTCCATTTGCCCAAGGAACACCGGCGAAAGTACCTGTATTAGCAGATCCACGGCCGATTTGCAAATTGAACAAACCGAGGTTATTTGTAATGATATCGTGCGTTTCTTGGTACTGTACGGCACCATTGGCGCTACCTCCTAAGATGGAAATACGCACGGAAATGGATTGATTAGAAAGTACGGTACCGTTTGCATTCCGGGCTACTGCTTGGTAGTTCATTCCCGTTAACCCACTTTGCCCAAAAGCCCAGTGAGATGTGAATAGCAAACAAATGAAGAGTGTAAAAATGAGCTTTTTCATTATCAGTTCTTTTTAGGGGTAGTAGTGGATTTTTCAGCGTTCTGAGTAGGGGTAGGGAAAGGAATACCTTTCGGTTCCGCAACTCCACCTTGCATGTCCGGAACAATAGCAGCTGCTTTTTTAGCGCTACGCCCCGAAGTGTCTTTAGCTGCTGCTACATCAGATAACAATGGCTGGCGGCTATTAGTAGCACCGGCACGGCGAGCATTCGAACTTTTATTCGCTGTATTTTGAGGGGTATAATCTTTAAACGTGTATTCTTTAAAGCGTTTACCGGAAGTTTCGTTTTTAGGCGCTGCAGTACGTGCCGACTTCGTTTTCACATTCATGGTATCTTTTTGAATGGTGGGAAACAATTGGTTAATTGTTTTTTCCCGGGAATTTGGGTCGAGCACCGATTTGCGCTCTTGCGCCATTAAAAAGCCGGTCTGAAGTAGCAAGAATAGTACAAAGAGTATCGGTTTCATATCAATTGAATTTGAATGATATTGGATAAGAAGGTTTTATTTTTCTGGTGACAAATTGAAGAGTAGCCCAATTTTGTAGGTACGCGCTTGGTACACATAGCCATCAGTTGGCATAATGTACGCTACGTTCAACTCAATCGGTGTAAACCGTACACCGGCGCCAACAGAAGCGTGCTGGCGGTGACCTTTCGCCTCGTTTTCATAGAAGTAACCTACGCGCAAAAAGAGAAGGTGCTTATAAGCATATTCAATACCTGAAGCAAAAGAGAACTCTTTTAACTCCTCTTTGAAACCTCCTGGAGCATCTCCAAAGGAAGAAAAGATAGATTCTATCACGCTACGGTCGGGGTCTTTACCTTTTGCAATCTCGCTAGTAGGGTTGCCCAAAGAATCCGTTTTGTAAATAGGGGGAGTGGGAACTAGTAGCTTATTAATATCGAGGGCTACTGTAAATTGATGATCTACAGTATGAACAAAGGTATAGCCGCCACCAATGCGTAAATTCATGGGTAAAAAGGCTTTTTTACTTTGATCGTTCGAGTATTTGAGCTTCGTACCGATGTTAGTGAAACTTACACCCCAAGAATACCGGTTACCATAGTCGATGTGATCTGCATAGTTCTGGTAGTACAACGATACGTCACCTGCGAAAGCATTAGCGGGGCGTTGTTCGATACCGTTATAGGTACCCTCTCCTAAATCACTCCGGATATACCGTAAAGTGGCTGCCAGTGAGAACTTGGTGCCTAGTTTCCTGCCATAAGAAACGTCGAAGGCAAATTCGCGCGGCTTATATGTGGAGATCAATTGGCCGTTATCGTCGCGGAAGTTGAGCGTTCCGTGCGACATATACCGTAAAGATGCTCCCACGGCTTGGTCGCCGCCGAAGTTTTTGAATCCCGATAAGTAGGCAATGGTCGACGAGCTTTCGCCGCTATTGAGTTCGTAGATCCAAGGGGAAAAATTAGCACCGATGCCCCAGTCGCCCGCGAAAACCAGCTTAGCAGCATTGGCGAATTGGTCGTTTGCACTCGGTTCGAAACCGGTATATGCATCGCCAAGTCCACTGGTGCGGGCATCGGGGTTAATGAGGAGGAAAGGTGCGCCGACGTTGAGGGCTTGCTGTTGTGACTTCTGCGCATGTAATGGCAGGAAGCACATGCTGGCGCCGGCTAAACAAATTGCTTTGTAGAGATGTCTCATGATGAGCTTTTTTGCTATCATTAATTGGGATTATTGCACGACAATTTTATCCGTGAAGACGTAGCCATTCACTTTTACGATGAGGTTGTAAATACCGGATGCGAACTTCTCGACTTCAATGGGGAGGGTAATTTTACCGGCACCGTAATCGCGTACGTCTTGGAATACAACTTGCCCGGCGCTATTCATCATCATCGCAGTAACAGTAGCAGGGCTGGCGAGGTCGAGTTGAATTTTCAACGTAGACTTAGCCGGGTTGGGGAATGCCACGAAATTGGAGGCGATGTTGGTAGCGAGGGGTGGTTTAGGCAATACTTCTGGTTGATGGAACCCTTGGGAAACGATGCGACTGCCGGATGCAAATGTCACAATAGCAATTTCGCCAATGGTGTATTCGTACATCACACCGTTAATATTGTTGGTGCCGCCGCTGCTGGCCACCACTTGCCTAACCAGTTGGACCTGGGAGAATGCGGGAATAGAAAGTAAAAAGATACCGCAACACGCGATAATAGGGCGTAGAATTTTATGCTTCATACACTTTGTTTTCTAAGGGGTTAGAAGGTAATGAAGGTAGTAGGGTACAATAAGACAAATAAACCGTATACGGTATTGGTTGCAGGGAATGCATGGGCATTCGACGCAAGATTGCCGGGGTTTAGGGACTAATTAGAAGGTAATTAAGTAAAACAGTTCACATGAAGTTGGTGTTGCCAACTATTAATTTTGGTGATTCGAGCGCTTAGATAGCGCGGTTGTTTGATGGATTAAAGGTAGGAATAAAATTGATGTAGAAACTTTTAACACATGGAAAATTTGTAAGTGGCGGTTAAATGCTAAAAGCTGGTAAGATATAGGGGGGTGGGTGGAAGGAATGGTAGGCCGTATAGCTTGCGTAATTTGCCTTTTTGGGGTTATTTGCGTAAATTTGTGCCTTCATTTTCGGAAAAGAGTGGCAAAAGTATCGAATTAACATTTTAACAAAATGGGGATTACGATTATTTCTAAAAATAGCTTACCTTTGCCCCCCAAATTGCATTATATTTTAGTCATTTAATAATTATGGCAGACTTACGTTTTCAAAGAAACTTTGGTATTGCGGCGCACATCGATGCCGGTAAAACCACTACCACAGAGCGTATCCTGTATTATACAGGTAAAACCCACAAGATAGGTGAGGTTCACGAAGGTGCAGCGACCATGGACTGGATGGCGCAAGAACAAGAGAGAGGTATTACCATCACATCGGCTGCTACTACCTGTTTCTGGAACTTCCCAACCTTACAAGGTCAAACTACGCCAGACTCTAAAAGCTATAAATTTAACATCATTGACACCCCAGGTCACGTGGACTTTACCGTAGAGGTAGAACGTTCATTGCGTGTATTGGACGGTTTAGTGGCGTTGTTCTGCGCTGTATCAGGTGTAGAACCTCAGTCAGAAACTGTTTGGCGTCAAGCTAACCGTTACCGCGTACCTCGTATCGGTTTCGTAAACAAAATGGACCGTTCTGGTGCTGATTTCTTGAACGTTGTAAAACAAGTAAGAGAAATGTTGGGCGCTAACCCAGTTCCATTGACTTTACCAATCGGTGCGGAAGATACTTTCAAAGGCGTGGTTGATTTGATCACCATGAAAGGTATCATCTGGGACGAAGCAGGTAAAGGTGCTACTTACCAAGAAATCGAAATTCCAGCTGACATGAAAGATGAGGCTGACGAATGGAGAGCTAAATTGGTAGAAGCAGTTGCTGAATATGATGACACTTTGATGGAGAAATTCTTCGAAGATCCTAACTCGATCTCTGAAGCTGAAATCCACGAAGCGATCCGTAAAGCTACGATCGATATGGCCATCATCCCAATGATGTGTGGTTCTTCTTTCAAAAACAAAGGTGTTCAGAAAATGTTGGATGGCGTTTGTCGCTACCTTCCTTCTCCTTTGGATGTTGAAGCTGTAAAAGGTACTAACCCTGATTCAGGTGAAGAAATCGAACGTAAACCAGATGCAAAAGAACCATTCGCTGCATTGGCATTCAAAATCGCTACTGATCCATTCGTAGGTCGCTTGGCGTTCTTCCGCGTATACTCTGGTCACTTAGACGCAGGTTCTTACGTATTGAACACTCGTACAGGTAAAAACGAACGTATCAGCCGTGTAATGCAAATGCACGCTAACAAGCAGAACCCAATCGACTTCATCGAAGCTGGTGATATCGGTGCTGCTGTTGGTTTTAAAGATATCAAAACTGGTGATACCCTTTGTGACGAAAAGAATCCAATCATCTTGGAATCTATGACGTTCCCAGAACCAGTTATCCACATCGCTATCGAGCCTAAAACTCAAGCTGACGTAGATAAAATGGGTATGGCTATCGCTAAATTGGTAGAGGAAGATCCTACCTTGAAAGCAAAAACTGATGAAGAAACCGGCCAAACAATCTTGTCTGGTATGGGTGAGCTTCACTTGGAAATCATCGTTGACCGTATGAAACGCGAGTTCAAAGTTGAAGTTAACCAAGGTGCTCCTCAGGTTGCTTACAAAGAAGCTTTCACACAAACTATCTCTCACCGTGAAACGTTTAAAAAACAATCTGGTGGTCGTGGTAAATTCGCTGATATCCAAATCGAAATGGGCCCTGCCGATGCAGAATGGTTAGCAGCTAACGAAGGCAAACAATTCCAGTTCATCAACGATATCTTCGGTGGTGCGATTCCAAAAGAGTTCATCCCTGCTGTTCAAAAAGGCTTCGAAGCTTCTATGAACCAAGGTGTGTTGGCTAACTTCCCAGTTGATCACTTGCGTATCCGCTTGTTCGACGGTGGTTTCCACGCAGTTGACTCTGATGCTATGTCTTTCGAACTTTGTGCTAAACAAGCGTTCCGTGAGGCTGGCCGCAAAGCAAAACCAGTATTGTTAGAACCAATCATGAAAGTTGAAGTTCAAACGCCAGACCAGTACATGGGTGATGTTACGGGTGACTTAAACCGTCGTCGTGGTATGCTCGAAGGTATGGAAATGAAGAACGGTGTTCAAGTAATCAAAGCTAAAGTTCCATTGAGCGAAATGTTTGGTTACGTTACACAATTACGTTCTTTGTCTTCTGGTCGTGCTTCTTCTATCATGGAGTTCTCTCACTATGCTCCAGCTCCAAACAACATCGCTGAAGAGGTTGTTGCTAAAGCTAAAGGTAAAGTGAACCAAGACTAATCAAGTAAAGTTTGATAGATTTAAGTATAAAAAACCCCTCTACACGTTAGAGGGGTTTTTTTATGCCCTTTTGGGGCATTTTAAAGGCATTAATAAGCTCCCTTACTACTAAAAGCCTTCCTACGTAGTAACCCGTATTTTCCCCCTTAGCATGCAACCTGGCCACTGTTACTGTTTCATTATTCATGTAACAAATAAATTCAATCCCCCTTATATGAAACAGAACATGCTAAAACAAACATTCTTCGCCCTTGTATGCCTCTTCTCCCTACAAGCGAAAGCCCAAAAAACACTACAGCCGGCAGAACTTAAAGCCGACTTCGTCGTTTTCAAAAGTATCCTCCAACAAGCACACCCCGGTTTGTACAGGTACACCTCCAAAGAGCATATCGATGCTCATTTTAAAGCAATTGAAGCCCAATTAAGCAAGCCAATGGACGAAACAGCCTTCTACCAATTGCTGATGCCGTTAATTGCGCAAATTAAATGCGGTCACACTAAATTCTTCCCAAAAGGTAAGCCCAGTGATAAGTTCCCTTATTACATAGACCAGCTTTTCCCCCTTCACCTGCATTTCAAAGACAAAGAAACGGTGATCGTAGGAGGCTTTAGAGAAAATGAACCGAATGTACCCGTGGGTGCCAAAGTAATTGCTATCGATGGGTATAAAATGGACGCTTTGCGTGAGAAATTGATGGGATTCATTGTAGCAGATGGCGATGCCATTGGGTCTAAACAGTTGGAATTAACCTACTTTTTTCCCGGCTATTTGGCAGCCTTTCATCACCATAAAGCACAATACGAGGTTACCTATCAATTACCCGGTAAAACACCCCAAAAAGCGGTCTTCCCGGCAGTTGATCTCGGTACCATTGGTGCATACGGTCAAAAGTATGCCCAAAAGAAAGAGCCGTATACTTTTAAAATGCTCAACGAGCATACTGCACTCTTGAGTATGAATACCTTTTCTTTTGGTAATAGTGAGCAATATGAAGATTTTCTATCCAAAACCTTCACACAGCTTAAAAACAAGCAAGTTAAAAACCTTGTTATTGATCTTCGGTACAATGAAGGTGGAACTGATAAATTTGGAGGGATGTTGTTTTCATACCTTATTAATAAGCCTACGAAGTACTACACTAAAATTGAAACCAATGTGAATAAGCGTTTGGAAAGTACTCAACCGGTTTACGTACCTGCCCAGTTCGATGAGTATGTGAAACTGCTTCAACCAGGTGAAAATGGCAAATTTTTGTGGAGGAACGAGTATGTGGATACTGTTCAGCCTAAAGCAAATCATTTTGAAGGAAATGTATACTTATTAACAAATGGATGGAGTTTTTCTGTAACCACTGAATTCATAGCGGCTACACGTTATAACAACTTGGCAAGAATAGTAGGGGAAGAAGCTGGTAGCCAGTACCAAGGGAACAATAGCGGCTTTTTTGCCATCTTACAATTGCCTAATTCTGATTTTGAACTGGGTATACCTATGTGGTCATATTATATGGCTACGGATGGAAAACAGGAGGATCGCAAAGCTATGCAGCCAGATATGCTGTTGGAGCCAAGCACAAGTGATATCCTCTTCAAAACTGATACGCAATTGGCCCGCTTAATGGATATTATAGCAAAGAATGCGCCCCATTCTACGCTTTCGAAGGCTAAATAATTGATAAATAATTGTTTGAAATGGATGGTAAGTGAATTATAGTAGAAACTTATCATCCATTTTTAATTGATAACGATTCAAGAAAAAAATTAACATTCCTTTCAACCTTTTAATGAAACAAATGTTAAGAATTGATATACAGTGTTGGCAAGCACCGTTTTATAAAGCTGCAAAGCAAATCTCCTTTTTACTTCCTATCCTATATGTTCGAGAATGCACATACATTCCTGCTTTCAGCCATTTATGGTTAGGGAGAGTATAAGGCAAGCATATTTTCCCTAATCATCATAACCAAAACATCACCAATTATTTTAAAAACTATAATTATGAAAAAAATCCATCTATTAACCCTGGCGGTATTTACACTTTTTATTAGCTCTACAGCATTCGCACAAACGCAAAAGGGCAATATTATGGTGGGTGCAAGCTTAGGTAACATTACAGGAACTTTCAGCGATGGTAGCGATAAGTTTCAAATTAATATTAACCCTAAGGTTGGCTGGTTTATCAAGGATAACTTAGCATTGGGTGTTGACGTAAACTTGGGTTATGCACACACCAGTTTTGATAATGATTCTAAATTGAATGATTTCAACTATGGCATTGGTGCCTTTGGTAGATACTATATTTCCGATAAAAGCATCGAGTTTTCAAAGAGATCAAGATTCTTCTTTGAAGCGAATGCAGGTTTTGCCGGAACAAACAGTAAAACAAAAACACCGGGTGGTGCTAGTAGTAGCTCAAATACCAATGGTTTAGCATTGGGATTTGGCCCTGGTTTGGCGTATTTTATTACGCCGAACGTAGGTTTGGAAGCATTGTTGAAATACGATGTGACAGTTGGTTTTGGTAGTTCTACAACGGTTCAACGCCTTGGCTTGAACGTAGGTTTCCAAATTTACTTGCCATCGAAACGTGCGAAGGAGTTATTACGTGCTGAACAGCAAGGTAAATAAGAACGAATTCATTTTCAATACATTAAAGTCGGCTTATGGCCGGCTTTTTTTTATGCCTAGGCTGCATGTTTTAGTTTCTGAACAAAATGAACAAAAGTCATTGAGAATGAATAAAATGAATGCTTACTGATTGAAAACCAGTATTTATTTTCGCGATGGTTTAAACCAATGGGATTGCCGAAAACCATAAATAGAGTAGGCGTAAACCTCATGAAAAACCTAGCAACCATGGATTTAATTTCGCAATTGTTAGCGACAATCTTAGGTCTTCTCCAATCATTATTGGGAGGTCTCTAGTCGCCCGTTACCCGCAGAAGATATTTTTTCGCGGAGAAAACATGTAGCCCCGATGCAAATCGGGGTTTTTTGTGCTTGCTAGGTATGTTATGCTTGGGTTTTGCGTTTTGATGCCCGTATGGGGCTGATTGCGTTTTGGAGGGAGGAAAGAGGAGGGAGGGGGTGCTTGGCGCGATGGGGTGAATTTTGTTGAAAAATGGTGGGTAATGAAGATTTTGAAGAAAAAGTTATGAGGTTAAAAAAATATCTATAAATTGCAGTGAGAATGTGTTACTTAGCAGCCCGGGAAATGGGTTGTGGGAGTAATGCGAAGCTGTTGCCCAAAAATATTTTTACTCCAACGCGAATTTTTCCCCGAAATAATTTGTTCAATATAAAAAGTTGCCTACCTTTGCCGTCCCAAATCAATTGGGGTCAATAAAGAAGAAGTTCATTGCATATGTCTCAGAGAATAAGAATCAAGCTGAAGTCCTACGATCATAACTTAGTAGATAAGTCTGCTGAGAAAATCGTAAAAACCGTGCGTAACACGGGTGCCGTGGTAACAGGTCCAATTCCTTTACCTACAGAGAAAAAGATTTTCACGGTATTGCGTTCTCCGCACGTAAATAAGAAAGCGCGTGAGCAATTCCAACTTTGCACGCATAAGCGTTTGTTGGATATTTATACATCTTCAAGCAGAACAGTTGATGCTTTAAGTAAGCTCGACTTGCCTTCTGGTGTAGAAGTAGAGATTAAAGCGTAATGGACATTCAGCAGGTGGGCAAAAGGCCCGCCTGACGTATTTTCGGAACGTAATCACATTAGGTCACGCCTTCTGGGTGGCCACCAATAGCGTATTTAAACCGCCCATCCTGTGGATAGCTAGACATCCCCCAGGCGCTGGGTATAATTATATAACAATGAAAGGTATTATTGGAAAAAAGATCGGTATGACCAGCATCTTCGAGGCCAATGGTAAGCAAACTGCTTGTACCATTATCGAAGCTGGACCTTGCGTGGTAACACAGGTGAAAACTCAATCATCTGATGGCTACACCGCTATTCAAGTTGCTTTTGGAGATAAGAAAGAAAAGCACACTCCTAAAGCTGAGCAAAATCACTTCGCGAAAGCACAAACCTCTCCTAAACGTTACGTTGTAGAATTCCGTAACCCAGACGTAGAAAAAGCCCTTGGTGACACAATTACAGTAGATATCTTCGCTGAAGGCGAAGAAATCGACGTTGTGGGTACATCAAAAGGTAAAGGTTTCCAAGGTGTTGTTAAACGTCATGGATTCTCTGGTGTTGGTGAAGCAACACACGGTCAACACGATAGAAGCCGCGCTCCGGGTTCTGTAGGTGGATCGTCTTACCCTTCTCGCGTATTCAAAGGCATGCGTATGGCTGGCCAAACTGGTAACGAAAGAGTGAAAGTTAAAGGTCTTAAAGTCTTGAAGGTATTCCCTGAAAAGAATTATATCCTGGTAAGTGGTTCAGTTCCTGGCCACAATGGTTCAATCGTTTTAATCCAGAAGTAATATGACACTCGATATTTTAAATATAGAAGGTAAGAAGACCGGAAGAACTGTAGAACTTCCTGCAGAAATTTTCGGTGTAGAGCCTAACAATCACGTAATCTACCTTGCTGTTAAACAATACTTAGCGGCTCAACGTCAAGGTACTCACAAGGTAAAAACACGTGCTGAAGTAAAAGGTGCTTCTCGCAAATTGCACAAACAAAAAGGTACTGGTGGTTCCCGTAAAGGTAACATCCGTAACCCATTGTATAAAGGTGGTGGTACTATCTTCGGTCCAAAACCTCACGGTTACGCTTTCAAATTGAACAGGAAAGTTAAAGATTTAGCAAAAATCTCTGCTCTTTCTGCGAAAGCTAAAGATAACAGCATCATCATCTTGGAAGATGTAAACTTTGCTGCGCCTAAAACAAAGCAATTCTTAAGCATCCTCAATAACTTGAACATCAACGCTGCAGGTAAAAAGACTATGTTCGTTATGCCTGAGTTCAACGATAATGTTTACTTGTCATTGAGAAACATTCCAACAGTAAACGGTGCTATTCTTAGCGATATCAACACTTATGATATCATGAACAGCAACTACGTAGTATTCACTGAAAGTGCAGTTAAAATCTTCACTGAAGACGAATCAGTAGTAGCTTAATTGATTAAGTGTACGTTCCTGTTTAGCTAATTAAATTTAAAAAACTAGCAGAGGGCTTTGGCCCGAAAGCGAAAAGCGATAAACAATGAATCTTTCAGATGTTTTAATCAGACCGGTTGTTTCCGAGAAGGTAAACAAAGCCACTGAAAAATTTAACCGCTACTATTTCATTGTAGACAAAAAGTCTAACAAATTAGAAATTAAGAAAGCAGTTGAAGAATTCTACGGCGTAGCTGTAGCAGAAGTTAACACTGCTGTTATGCCGGGCAAAACTAAAACCCGTTTCACGAAAGCAGGTTTTATTTCAGGTAAAAAATCGTCTTACAAAAAGGCGATCGTTACCCTCGCAGAAGGCGAATCAATAGATCTATATGCTAACATATAGTGCCCAATTGCTCTAAACAAGCAAGATGGTTGTATATATAGATCGACATATAAACTAGATTTTAGAATTTTTTGAATCGAAGAAAATGGCACTTAAAAAGTTCAAACCGATGACAGCCGGTACGCGCTGGAAAATCGGTAACGCTTACGCTGAAATTACAACAGACACGCCTGAAAAAAGCCTTTTAGCTCCTGCTAAAAGAACTGGTGGTAGAAACGCACAAGGTAGAAGATCTATGCGTTACATCGGTGGCGGTCACAAACAACAATATCGTATCGTAGATTTTAAACGCGATAAGGCTAACATTCCTGCAACCGTTAAATCTATCGAGTACGATCCAAACCGTACAGCATTCATCGCTTTGTTGAGCTATGCTGATGGTGAGAAACGTTACATCATCGCTCCTCAAGGTTTGCAAGTTGGTGCTACTGTAATTAGTGGTACTGAAGTTGCTCCTGAAGTTGGTAACGCGCTTTTGTTGAAAAACATGCCTTTGGGTACTGTAGTTCACAACATTGAATTACAACCTGGTAAAGGTGGTGCTTTAGCACGTAGCGCTGGTACTTACGCTCAATTGAACGCGAAAGAAGAAAAGTATGCTGTATTGAAAATGCCTTCTGGAGAGTTACGTAAAGTGTTAAGCACTTGCATGGCTACTGTAGGTACAGTTTCTAACTCTGATCACGCGTTACAATCAATCGGTAAAGCAGGTGCTAACCGTTGGAGAGGTATCCGCCCAAGAAACCGTGGTGTTGCGATGAACCCAGTAGATCACCCAATGGGTGGTGGTGAAGGTAGATCTTCAGGTGGTCACCCAAGATCTAGAACGGGTAAATATGCGAAAGGCTTGAAAACAAGAAAGACGCATAAGAGCTCAAATGCTTTGATCATCAGCAGAAAAAACGGTAAAAAATTATAATATCTAAAATCCCGGGTTGTGGGAAGTAAGCAATTGCTTCCCATAATTTGAAAAAGGAATTTAAACATAAAGATATGGGTCGTTCCATTAGAAAAGGTCCTTATGTAGACCTAAAATTAGAAACTAAGGTGTTGAAAATGAATGAAGGCACAAAACGTACCGTGATTAAAACATGGAGCCGTCGTTCTACCATCACTCCTGATTTTGTGGGCCATACTTTTGCTGTACACAATGGTAACAAATTCATCCCCGTTTATGTAACTGAATTCATGGTTGGTCATAAATTAGGTGAGTTTGCTCCAACTCGTAACTTCAGAGGTCACGCAAACAAAAAAATGTAATAGCTAAAGTTTGTAGGTTTCGGTTCCTGGATAGTGTAGTATAGAACTAGTATAAGAATCGAATATATGGAAAACAGAAACCGGTAACTTTATAACAATAACTGTAAACTACTTAGAAATAAATAACAATGGAAGCAGTAGCTAAGCTGAATAATAATCCAACATCTACGCGCAAAATGCGTTTACTCGCAGACCTGATCCGCGGTTTGGATGCTGAGAAGGCTTTGAATATTTTGAAATTCCACCCAAAGCACCCAAGTGTACCTTTGGAAAAACTCCTGTTATCAGCAGTTGCTAACTGGAAAGTGAAAAATGAAGGTGTTAGGGCTGAAGATGCGAACCTTTACGTTAAGACAATTTTCGTAGATGGTGGCCGTATCCTCAAAAGAATGCGTCCTGCTCCACAAGGTAGAGGTTACCGTATCCGCAAGAGAAGTAACCACGTAACTATTGTAGTGGATAGCCGTGTTGGTCAATAATCGGTGCAGAAAGCAAAAATTGACAAGAAAAATTCAATTAAACTCATAGACAAATAAACCAGACACATGGGTCAGAAAACAAATCCTATTGGTAACAGGTTAGGTATCATCAGAGGATGGGACTCTAATTGGTACGGTAGCAAGAAAGATTTCGCTACTAAACTGATCGAGGATAACAAAATCAGGACTTACTTAAATGCTCGTATCAATAAAGGTGGCATTTCAAGAGTAGTGATTGAGAGAACGTTGGGTAAACTTATTGTAACTATCCATACTTCTAAACCTGGTATCATTATAGGTAAAGGTGGTAACGAAGTTGATCGCATCAAAGAAGAGTTAAAGAAATTGACTGGTAAAGAAGATGTACAAATCAACATTCTCGAAATCCGCCGTCCAGAAATCGATGCAAACATCGTTGCTGAAACAATTGCTAAACAAATTGAAAGCCGTATTAACTACAAACGTGCAATCAAAATGGCAATCGCTACAGCTTTGAGAATGGGTGCTGAAGGTATCAAAGTAAAAGTAGGTGGTCGTTTAGGCGGTGCTGAAATTGCTCGTTCTGAAGAAATGAAACAAGGTCGTGTTCCTTTACATACATTCCGTATGGACATCGATTACGCATCTTTGTTTGCCTTAACTGTTTATGGTAAAATCGGTATCAAAGTATGGATCTGTAAAGGTGAAGTTCTCGGTAAACGTGACTTGAACCCTAACGCCATCTCTGGTAAAGACGGTGAAACAAGAGGCGGTGACAACCGTGGCGGTGATAACCGTGGTGGTGGTCGTGAAAGAGGCGAAAGAAGAGGCGGTGATAACCGTGGTGGTGATAGAAGAGGCGGTGCTCCTCGCAAACAAGCTTAATCTTGTCACTGGAAACGATTTGAATACTTTGGTGCAAACCATAAGAATTACTAAACAACTATTAACAACATAAACGATGTTACAGCCAAAGAGAACGAAACACAGGAAGATGCACAAAGGCCGCATCAAGGGAGATGCAAAGAGAGGCGCAGCCATTTCTTTTGGATCTTTCGGTCTTAAAGCATTAGAACCTAAGTGGATCACAGACCGGCAGATTGAAGCTGCTAGGGTTGCTCTGACAAGGGCTATGAAGCGTGAGGGTAATGTGTGGATCCGTATTTTCCCAGACAAACCTATTACAGCTAAACCATTAGAGGTAAGGATGGGTAAAGGTAAAGGTGCTCCTGATCATTGGGCTGCCGTAGTTAAACCAGGTAGAATCCTGTTTGAAGCAGACGGTGTTCCTTTAGAAGTTGCTAAAGCAGCGATGGAACTTGCAGCACAAAAATTGCCTATTAAAGTGAAGTTTGTTGTGCGCCGCGATTTTGAAGCATAATTGCTTTAAATCGTAGAGAAACAAAATAACTCAACTAAACAAGTAACAAAACTAAATACAATGGCAAAAGCTAAAGTGGATCTTAAAGGCCTTAGCGAACAAGATTTAAGAGAGAAAATCTCTGAAGATCAATTACGCTTGAAGAAAGTTACTTTCAGCCATGCAATTACGCCGATCGAAAATCCAATGAGCATTCGTGCTATGAGAAGAGAGATCGCTCGCATGAAAACTGAATTACGTAAGAGAGAATTGGGCTTCTAAATCCAAATGATCTGGTTATAAGGTTGAAAAATATTATACGAAGATCACCTAAACATTAAGTTTAATTCACCCTTCCGAAAGGAAATAAGGTGGTAAAATACTTTCAAAATGACCGAAAGAAAATTAAGAAAAACCAGGATTGGTGTAGTATCCAGCAATAAAATGGAGAAAACTATCACTGTGAGTGTTGAACGTAAAGTAAAGCACCCAATCTATGGTAAATTCGTTAAGAAAACTACCAAATTCATGGCGCACGACGAGAAAAACGAGTGCAGCATTGGCGATACTGTGAAAATCATGGAAACTCGTCCGTTGAGCAAGAACAAATCTTGGAGACTGGTAGAAGTTATCGAAAAAGTAAAATAATTTATTTATTGTTTCAAGCTGTACGCAGTTATTTCAAGATCGCTGCAGCCTCTGCTTAAACAACATAAAATCGTATTACGATGATCCAACAAGAATCAAGACTCAGCGTTGCTGATAACTCAGGTGCAAAAGAAGTTCTTTGTATCCGTGTATTAGGTAACTCTGGTCAAGACTACGCTAAAGTAGGTGATAAAATTGTAGTTACTGTAAAGGACGCAATTCCTGCTGGTGGTGTAAAAAAAGGTACAGTAACTAAAGCAGTTATTGTTAGAACTAAGAATAAATTGCGTCGTAAAGATGGATCTTATATCCGTTTCGACGACAACGCGGTTGTATTGCTGAATAACTCCGACGAGCCACGCGGCACCCGTATTTTCGGTCCGGTTGCACGTGAACTCAGGGATAAAGGCTACATGAAAATTATCTCTTTGGCACCAGAGGTGTTGTAAGAGTGAAAGATATAGGAAGTCGAAAGTCGCAAATAAAATATTGCGGTTTTCGACTTTCGAAATATTTATGTATCTTTGCAGCCCGTTTCCTAAAACGAATAAAATATTAATCAAGCGGAACCGGTGTTTCGCTTGGCGTTTAAATAAACAAACTGATGAAAACTAGATTCAAGCCTAAGTTCAACATTAAAAAAGGCGATTTGGTAGTTGTGATTGCCGGCGACGACAAGAACAGAACAAAACCTGTTAAGGTTCTCGAGGTATTTCCTGACAAATCTCGTGTTTTGGTAGAAGGTGTAAACATCATCACTAAGCACACTAAACCTACTGCACAAAACACAAAAGGTGGAATTGTTAAGGAGGAAGCTCCTATCGCTATTTCCAACGTAATGTTGTGGGATGCTAAGGCTGGTAAAGCTACTAGGGTTAGCAGAACGAGAGAAAATGGTAAATTAGTTCGTATCGCTAAAAAATCAGGGGAGGTAATTAAATAATGGCTAACACATCATATAAACCAAGGCTCCAAGGCAAATACCGTGATGAAGTGGTTGCTGCTTTGATGAAGAAATTCAACTATAAGAGTGTAATGCAAGTTCCTCGCTTGACTAAAATCTGTTTGAACCAAGGTATCAACGGAGCAGTTAGCGATAAGAAATTAGTTGATATTGCTGTAGATGAGATGACGCGTATTGCTGGTCAAAAAGCGATCCCTACTTTATCTAAAAAGGATATCTCTAACTTCAAATTGAGAAAGCACATGCCTATTGGTGCTCGCGTAACTTTGCGTGGTGTAAACATGTACGAGTTCTTAGATCGTTTGATCTCTGTATCTTTACCACGTGTACGTGACTTCAAAGGTGTTAACGATAAAGCATTTGATGGCCGTGGTAACTACACAATGGGTATCACTGAGCAAATCATCTTCCCTGAGATCGATATCGATAAAGTTACTAAGATGACTGGTATGGATATCACTTTTGTTACGACTGCAAATACCAACGAAGAAGCATATGAATTGCTGAAAGAAATGGGTATGCCGTTCAAAAACATTAAGAAAGGCGATAACTAATCGTAATCGTTTAACATATACCTTCTTATCAAATTCCAAATTCCGGTAACGGAGTTTGGGATTTGGAATTTAAAAACTGGAATTTCAAATTTTATTATGGCAAGAGAATCCGTAAAAGCCAGACAAAGAAAGAGAGAAGCAATGGTTGCCAAATTTGCTGAGAAACGTGCTGCTTTGAAAGCTGCAGGTGACTACGCTGCTTTGGATCAATTACCAAAGAATGCATCTCCCGTTCGCCTGAAAAACAGATGCCAATTGACCGGTCGTCCTAAAGGATATATGCGTCAATTTGGTCTTTGTCGTAACATGTTCCGCGACATGGCATTGGCAGGTAAAATCCCTGGTGTAAGAAAAGCAAGCTGGTAATTCAGCTAATACCGAGCACGACTGTTCGGTTTATTTTATCGAATTGATTTTCCTTTCTGATCGATTGGATATCGCATTGTAAACAATTTAGAAACAGCACAACAATGGTTACTGATCCAATAGCTGACTTTTTAACTAGAATCCGGAACGCGCAAATGGCTACCCACAGGATCGTGGAGATTCCGGCATCAAAATTGAAAAAACGTATTACTGAAATTTTGTACGACAAAGGTTACATCTTAAAGTACAAATTCGAAGATGATAACAAACAAGGTGTTATCAAAATCGCTTTGAAATACGATCCACAAACGAAAGAACCTGCAATCAAAGATTTGCAGCGTATTAGCCGTCCAGGTCTTCGTCAATACGCTAAACCAACTGAGTTTAAGCGTGTTAAAAACGGTTTGGGTGTTGCTATCGTGTCTACATCTAAAGGTGTTATGACCGATAAAGAAGCAAAAGCTCAAAACGTTGGTGGTGAAGTAGTTTGCTACATTTACTAAGAAGTAATTATATCCCGTCTAACAACGGGATTTAGGCATATCCGGGACTTAAGCATACTATACGGTCGCTGAAACAACGGGTACGTTCAAACAAGATTTCAAAAAATATTATAAACTTTATAAGTTATGTCTCGTATAGGTAGAAGTCCTATCAAATTGGCAAGTGGCGTTACGGTTACCGTTTCTCCTGCTAATGAGGTAACAGTAAAAGGTCCTAAAGGTGAATTGAAAAAAGCCATCGATAGGGATATCACAGTAGAAGTGAAAGAAGGAGAGTTAATCGTAACTCGTCCGACTGATCAAATTCGTCACCGCGCTTTACATGGTTTATACCGTGCATTGATCGCTAACATGGTGAAAGGTGTAACTGATGGTTATACTAAACAATTGGAATTAGTGGGTGTAGGTTATAAAGCTGCTCACCAAGGTCAATTGTTGGATTTGGCATTAGGTTATTCTCACAACATCATATTCGAAGTTCCAAAAGAATTGAAAGTGAATACGATTACTGAGAAAGGTAAAAACCCTCAGATTATTTTAGAAGGTTCTGACAACCAATTATTGGGTCAGGTTGCTGCTAAAATCCGTGGTTTCCGTAAACCTGAGCCGTACAAAGGTAAAGGTGTACGCTACAGCGATGAAGTTGTACGTAAGAAAGCTGGTAAATCTGCTGGTAAATAATAGCCACAAATTACAAGCTGCCTAACGCTTAGAATATTTGGAATACCTGGTTTTGGAGAGTTCGGAATTAGGAGTAAAGCAACAAGGCTAGGTATTCTTTCAACAAAGCATTCACACAAACTTTAATTCGTAACCCGGCAGCATCGGGTGACTAAATAAATAATAATGAGCACAAAAGCTAATAAAAGACAGAATATCCGCTACCGTATTCGTAAGAAAATTAGCGGTACAGCACAAAAACCAAGATTATCTGTATTCCGCAGTAATGCTGACATTTATGTGCAATTGATTGATGATACTAACGGTACAACTTTAGCATCAGCTTCTTCTCGCGATAAAGATATTAAAGCACAAAAAGGTACTAAATCTGAGCTTTCTAAATTAGTAGGCGGTGCAATCGCTACTAAAGCAACTGCTTTAGGTTTAACTACTTGTGTATTTGATAGAGGCGGTTACCTTTACCATGGTCGTATTAAATCTTTAGCAGAAGGTGCTAGAGAAGGTGGTCTCCAATTCTAATCCGGGTGGGTTTAAATTAAACTCAACAAAGAAGTAAATTTCAACTCGTAATTCTTAATAATAAAAATGGCAAAGAATTCATTCAATAAAGTAAAAGCTGGTGAACTGGAGCTGAAAGAAAAGGTTGTAGCTATCAACAGGGTTACAAAAACCACTAAAGGTGGCCGTACTTTCAGTTTTTCAGCATTAGTTGTAGTTGGTAACGAAAACGGTGTGGTTGGTCACGGTTTGGGTAAAGCCAAAGAAGTACAAGAAGCTATCACCAAAGGTATCGACGATGCTAAGAAGAACTTGATTAAAGTTCCTATTATGCACGGTACTATTCCTCATGATCAGTTCGCTAAAGAAGGCGCTGCTAAAGTATTGATCAAACCAGCTGCTCATGGTACTGGTGTGATCGCGGGTGGTTCTATGCGTGCTGTATTGGAAAGCGCAGGTGTAACCGACGTATTAGCAAAATCTTTAGGTTCTGCTAACCCACACAACGTGGTAAAAGCTACTTTCAAAGCATTGGGTATGCTCCGCGAACCAATAAGCGTTGCAAAAACAAGAAGCGTTTCTTTGAAGAAAGTATTTAACGGCTAATTTGGTTTATTCCCGGTTTATACCGGTATAAACTGCAAACTGATTCACAAAATGGCAAAGATTAAGATCACACAGGTAAAAAGTGGAATCGATCGTCCTGAAAAGCAAAAATTGACTTTGAAGGCATTAGGTATTAGCAAATTGAACCGTTCTGTAGAAGTTGAGGCAACTCCTCAAATTCTTG
This sequence comes from Chitinophaga skermanii, assembly GCF_003259335.1. Taxonomy (GTDB): domain Bacteria; phylum Bacteroidota; class Bacteroidia; order Chitinophagales; family Chitinophagaceae; genus Chitinophaga; species Chitinophaga skermanii. The sequence goes on along the minus strand of NZ_QLLL01000009.1, from coordinate 135,053 downwards.
GTATGGTGCGTGCCGTTAATCACCTTGTAAAAGTTGAAGAAGTTAAGGGATAATATAACACAAAAATTACCCTTTCTTTTTAGGTCTTTTACGATCAACGATATACATTTACATTTATCTTACAAGCGAGCGGTTAATTTCCGCGTAAGTCAAAACAATTAATTATGAATTTGCATACATTAAGGCCTGCTAAAGGTGCTGTACATAAAGAAAAACGTCTAGGTCGTGGTGAGGCTTCCGGTAAAGGTGGTACTTCTACGAAAGGTAACAAAGGTGCTCAATCTAACACCGGTTACTCAAGCAAAATTGGTCACGAAGGTGGTCAGATGCCTATCCAACGTCGCTTGCCTAAACGTGGTTTCATTAACAACAACCGCGTTGAATACAAAGTGTTTAACGTAGGCTTTATCGACCAGATCGTTGAGAAATACGGCTTACAAGAGATCTCTTTGGAAACCTTGTATATGAACGGGCTGATCAACAAAACTGCAAAAGTTAAAATACTCGGCCAAGGTGAGCTGAAATCAAAAGTAGCCTTGAAAGTGAACGCGATTAGTGAGAAAGCTAAGCAAGTAGTTGAAGCTGCAGGTGGATCAGTAGAACTGGTATAAGACTTTACGACCGAGAAGGCGCCTACGGAGTAGTGCGTCTTTTCGTATTTTACAAGCGCTATTAAACCTAATCTTCCTGTGAAGAAATTTATCGAAACAATCAAGAATATTTGGAGCATTGAGGACTTGCGTAATCGCATCCTTACAACGTTACTCCTGGTCCTCATTTACCGTGCGGGTTCTTACATTGCTTTACCCGGCATTGACCCAACGGCTTTGGCAAACTTCCAGAAAACCTCTAACCAAGGTATTTTAGGATTGTTTAATATGTTTGCAGGTGGTTCATTCTCGCGTGCATCCATATTTGCATTGGGGATCATGCCATACATTTCCGCGTCTATCGCAATTCAACTGTTAACCATCGCGGTTCCTAAGTTCCAAAAATTGCAGAAAGAGGGAGAGAGTGGTCGTCAAAAAATCAACCAATACACCCGTTTGCTCACGGTAGTTGTAACTGCTTTGCAGGCTAGCGCTTACGTAGCTTATTTGCGTAACCAGTCTGCCGGCGCTATTATACAGGAGTACGGTTCTTTCATGTTCTGGTTGTCAACCACCATCGTTCTTACAGCGGGTACGTTGTTCGTAATGTGGTTGGGCGAGAAAATCACAGATAAAGGTATTGGTAATGGTACATCTATCATCATCATGATGGGTATCCTTGCACGTTTGCCAGAATCATTGTTACAGGAGTTCGCTTCTCGTACAACTGATGGTGGTGGCGGATTGTTGATTTTCTTAGTGGAAATCGCGTTCTTTATCCTTATCACGATAGGTTTGATCCTGCTTATCCAGGGTACTCGCAAAATCCCTGTTAACTACGCTAAAAGAATCGTTGGTAACAAACAATACGGTGGTGTACGCCAGTTTATTCCATTGAAAGTAAACGCAGCAGGTGTAATGCCTATCATCTTTGCGCAAGCAATTATGTTCATTCCTGCAACTGCGATCGGTTTTGCCACTTCTTCCGAGGATGCAAGCGGTTTCGTGAGAATTTTCAGCGACCATACTAACCCGTATTACAACATGATTTATGCTGTATTGGTGATCGTATTCACGTTCTTCTATACTGCATTGATCTTCAATCCAACTACAATGGCCGATGAAATGAAGAGCAATAATGGCTTTATCCCGGGTGTTAAACCTGGTCAAGCTACTGCCGACTACATCGGTGCTGTAATGGATAGAATCACGTTACCAGGTGCATTTTTCTTAGCTTTGGTGGGTGTTTTACCTGGTATTGCTGCAGCTCTCCATATCAACACTAACTTCGCTACCTTCTTCGGTGGTACGTCATTGTTGATCATGGTAGGTGTTATCCTTGATACATTACAACAAATCGAAAGCCAGTTACTTATGCGCCATTACGATGGTTTAATGAGCTCTGGTCGTATCAAAGGAAGAACTTCACCAGCAAGCGCTCAATAATTCATTCGTACGATTAGAATATCATTATAGACCACCAGGATATAGCGCATAGGTTATTCTCCCGTGCATCTATCGTCCTGGTGGTTATTTATTTAGGTTGGATGATAACAATCGGAAGTATCTAGGGTTATATAACCCAGTAAACCGGTATATCAAAAATTGAGGCTATGATTCATTATAAAACGAAGGAAGAGATCGAGCTAATGCGCAAAAGCGCTATGCTTGTGAGTGCGACACTTGCGCACGTGGCGAAAGAACTTAAACCGGGTATGAGCACCCTCGATGTTGATGCCATCGCTTATAAGTTCATCGTAGATAACGGTGCAGTGCCTTCTTTCCTCAATTATAGAGGCTTCCCAAATACAGCGTGCATTTCCGTAAACGAAGCCGTTGTACACGGAATTCCTAATAATTACCAATTGAAAGACGGGGATATTATCTCTGTTGATGTGGGCGTTTTCATGAACGGCTTCCACGGTGATAGCGCGTATACATTCGCAATTGGTAACGTTCCAGCCGATATTTTGAAATTGATGAGTGCCACGAAACAATCCTTGCAGCTAGGTATCGAGAAAGCAGTAGTGGGTAACCGTGTAGGGGATATCTCTTACGCGATCCAGAACTACATCGAGAAAGAGCATGGATACGGTATTGTGAGAGAATTAGTGGGTCATGGATTAGGTAAACAACTTCATGAAGATCCACAGGTTCCAAACTATGGCCGTAGAGGTTCTGGCCAAATTTTAAAAGAGGGCTTGGTAATTGCCATCGAACCGATGGTAAACTTGGGTTCAAAAGATGTTGCCTATTTAGAAGATGGTTGGACGGTAGTTACGTATGACGGTAAACCATCGGTACACTTTGAGCACACCGTGGCGGTAATGAAAGGCAAAGCAGATGTGCTTTCGTCGTTTGAAATTATCGAAGAAGCGGAAAAAAATAACCCGGCGCTTTGTTCGAACTATTAATTATTGCTATTTATAATTAATTGGAGTACAGCAGCAAAAACGGTTAAATTAATTTTACTCATAACAAAACGCACAGAATGAGTAGAAATGAAAAGAATTCTGATTCAGAATTTTTCAATTTCAAATCTTTTGTGCTATCTTTGCAGTCCTAAAAATTTTTATGGCAAAACAGGCACTCATTAAACAGGATGGTATTATTTTAGAAGCCTTATCGAACGCTATGTTCCGTGTTAAATTGGAAAATGGGCATGAAATATTGGCGACCATTTCTGGAAAAATGAGAATGCACTACATTCGCATTCTTCCAGGAGATAAAGTGGGAGTAGAGATGAGTCCATATGATTTGTCAAGAGGTAGAATAATATTTAGGTATAAGTAAGTCTGGAGGTTGTTATTTGCTTTTTTAAAATGGTAAATGACCCTTATGCTGACAACTTAGACGGAAATACAAATACAACTTTTAACTTTTTACTTATAACTTTTATATCATGAAGGTAAGAGCTTCAATCAAAAAAAGAAGTGCAGATTGTAAAATTGTGCGCAGAAAAGGTAAACTGTTGGTGATCAACAAAAAGAATCCTCGTTTTAAACAACGTCAAGGGTAATTTTGATTACCACGGAACTAATTTACACATAGAATCATAAAACTAAAAAAGTGATATGGCACGTATAGCCGGTATAGATCTTCCTAAAAACAAAAGAGGTGAAATTGGCCTTACCTATATTTACGGTATTGGTCGCTCGACAGCTCAATATATCCTTACTCAATCGGGTATTGATTTCGACAAGAAAGTGAAAGATTGGAATGATGATGAGCAAGCTGCGATTCGTAACATAATCAACAGCGAGCTTAAAGTTGAGGGTCAATTGCGTTCTGAAATTCAAATGAACATCAAGCGTTTATTGGATATTGCTTGCTACCGTGGTCTTCGCCATAGGAAAGGTTTACCGCTTAGAGGTCAACGCACCCGTACTAACAGCCGTACACGTAAAGGTAAGCGTAAGACAGTAGCAGGTAAGAAAAAAGCACCTAAGAAATAGTAGGTAGATCCTAGTATTTGAAATTCACTGATTTCCAAATCCGGATTTCAAACACAAAAGGTTTTTTTATGTTATATTAGGATTTGGAATAGCATTTTGGAATTCATAAAGTATTATGGCAAAAGCAAACAATGCAAAAGCTGCCGCTAAAAAGCGTGTAGTGAAAGTAGATAGCTACGGAGATGTTCATATCTCAGCTAGCTTCAATAATCTTATCGTGAGCATCACCAACAAACAAGGTCAAGTTATTTCTTGGTCTTCTGCTGGTAAAATGGGTTTTAAAGGTTCTAAAAAGAACACTCCATACGCTGCACAATTAGCTGCATCTGATGCTGCAAAAACTGCAATGGATGCAGGTTTCAAAAGAGCAGATGTATTCGTTAAAGGTCCAGGTGCTGGTCGTGAAAGCGCTATCCGTGCTATCGCGAACTCAGGTATCGAAGTAACTCAAATTAAAGACGTTACTCCATTGCCACACAACGGCTGCCGTCCTCCGAAAAAACGTAGAGTCTAGTCTAAGATATTTATTCCAAAGCAATTACCCTGGATTATCCGGGGTTTTCGCTTTGGAATACGTGTAAGATATTATCATTTTTAAATGGGTGTGCGATCAGGTTTTCAGATTTTTTGAGGATCGTACATCGTAACTAAAAAATCTATTTAATTTAACAACATGGCAAGGTATACAGGCCCAAAGACCAAAATTTCCAGAATTTTTGGCGAACCAATCTTAGGTAATGGTAAGTATTTAGGTAAAAACAGCAACCCTCCCGGTCAACACGGTGCTACACGCAAACGTAAACAATTGGGTGAATACGCATTACAATTAAGAGAGAAACAAAAAGCAAAATACACTTATGGTGTATTGGAAAAACAATTCCGTAACCTCTTCGAAGAAGCTAACCGTAGAAAAGGTGTTACAGGTGAGGTTTTGATCAAATTGTTAGAAGCTCGTTTGGATAACACAGTTTTCCGTATGGGTATTGCTCCATCTCGTCCTGCTGCTCGCCAGTTGGTATCTCACAAACACGTTACAGTTAACGGTGTTGTTGTTAATACTCCTTCTTACCAATTGAAACCAGGCGATATCGTAGGTTTGAAAGCTAAAACTGCTGGTAACACAGCGTTGACTAGCGCAATCCGTGGTAAAAACCCTAAATTCAGCTGGATCGATTACAACGAGAAAGAAATGAAAGGTACTTTCATCTCTTACCCAGAAAGAGAAAGCGTTCCTGAAAACATTAAGGAACAATTGATCGTCGAATTGTACTCTAAATAATTAGTTAGAGCCACCTACGGGTGGCTTTTAGCCATATATAAGTATATCACAAAACTCATAAATCTAGCATATCAATGGCAATTCTAAATTTCCAAAAACCTGATAAGATCGTATTGCAGAAGTCAACAGACTTTGAAGCTCAATTCGAATTCCGTCCATTAGAACCAGGTTATGGTGTGACAATCGGTAATGCGCTCCGTCGCGTTCTGTTGTCTTCATTGGAGGGCTATGCCATTGTGGGAATCAAGATTGAAGGCGCCGATCACGAGTTCGCTACCCTTAAAGGTATTACCGAGGACGTAACAGAAATTATCTTGAACCTTAAACAAGTTCGCTTTAAGAGGATCGTTGAAAATGAAGTAAGTAACGAAAAGGTGCAGATCTCTATTAAAGGTAAATCAGAGTTCCGTGCGGATATGATTGAGAAAGCAACAAACTCTTTCCAAATCATGAACCCAGAACTTTTGATCTGTACACTCGATCCTTCTTCTAAGCTGGATATTGAACTTACTATCGGTAAAGGCCGTGGTTACGTTCCTGCAGAAGAGAACAAACCCAAAGATGCGCCATTCGGCTACATCGCTATCGATTCTGTGTTTACACCAATCAAAAACGTGAAATACAGCATCGAAAATACCCGTGTTGAACAAAAGACCGACTACGAAAAGTTAATCATGGAAGTGATTACTGACGGTACTATTCACCCGGAAGAAGCGGTAAAACAAGCATCACGCATCCTGATCCAACACCTGATGATCATCACTGATGAAAACATCAGCTTCGATACAAAAGATACTGAGAAAGAAGATGTTGTAGACGAACAAACTTTACAACTCCGCAAGATCTTAAAAACACCACTCGAAGATTTAGATTTGAGCGTTCGTGCATTCAACTGTTTGAAAGCTGCGAAAATCAACTCTTTGAGCGAATTAGTTCAATACGAGCAAGAAGAATTGATGAAGTTCAGAAACTTCGGTCAAAAATCTTTGAGCGAAATCGAACAAGTTCTCGGCGAAAGAGGTCTTCATTTCGGTATGGACTTGTCTAAATTAAAATTAGACGAAGAATAGTAGCCCTCCGGGTTTCTATTACCAACATTTCAACTTAAACAAATAACATAAGTACCCTGTAATTCCTGACACGGTATAGGGGAACACAAAATTAACGTCATGCGTCACGGAGTAAAATTGAACCGTTTGAGCAGAACTTCTGCTCACCGTAAAAGCTTAATGTCAAATTTAGCTTGCGAATTGATCAGCCACAAAAGAATCTCTACAACTCTTGCTAAAGCGAAAGCTTTGCGCGTTTATGTTGAGCCTTTGTTGACTAGAGCTAAAAACGATAGCACACACAACCGTCGTATCGTATTCAGCTACTTGCAAGATAAAGAAGCTATTAAAGAATTATTCGGTGTAATCAGCGAAAAAATCGCTACTCGTCCAGGTGGTTATACTCGTATCATCAAATTGGGTAAACGTGTAGGTGATAACGCTGAAGTTGCTTTGATTGAATTAGTAGACTTTAACGAAATCTACGGTAAACAAACAGAGAAAGCCGAAGCTAAGAAAACTCGTCGTGCTGGTGGTAGCAAGAAAAAAGCTACTGAAGGTGCAACTGAGGAAGCTCCTAAAGCTGAAGAAAAAACTGCTGAATAGTAGTTTAAATAGTTATTTTTTTAAAGGACAAGGCTTACAGTCTTGTCCTTTTTTTATTTTTACCCCTGATTGAATTGAACATCCTATTATGTCGAATATACATCCTCAAGAAAGCAACTCCGAATCGATACAAGATAACGGTATTCCAACATTCGAAAATCCCATAGAAGAAACTGTTACACATGCAGTTGATATGCCTGTTGAAAATCAATTACCACCTACCCAGCAAGAGGAAGGCACATTTCACGTTTCTAACGTAGCAAACACTCGGGCAGAAGATACCTATCATTCAATTAACACAGCTGAAAGTAGGCCTGTCACTATAAATACAGATAAAACTGCTACGCATGAAATAACTGAGCAGGTAATACTTACCACCGAGGTTGAAAATACAGCCGGCAATTCAGCGCCAGAAACTCCCTTAAAGCCAGTAACATCTGGAGATTCTATATCCAAAGAAGAACCAGTTAGCAATAAAGACGGGGCACCAAATACAGTTAATCAACCTCCTAAGTCCTCCTTGAAATCGAGGATATTGCAATATGCATGGATGATGATACCAACAATGGTCATCATTATTTTGGTAACTGTTTTATATTCAACTACAACCAATAAGCCACTTGGCCTGCCCAAAACTATTCTAACGGAAGAGTGGAAGGATTTTTATAATGGCCAGAATGGATTGCACGTTAGTTTACCCTATAACCTGCAGAAGGCAGAATTAGAGGAAGACATGAAGGAATTAAAGAAGCTTGCACGTACTGTAAGAACTTTTAAAGGTGGTAATGAAGATTACTGTTCCGTAGATTATAACTATATCTATTTTAATCGTGGTACTAAGGTAAATATCAAAGATGCTAAAGATGGTGCTATTAATGCCCTTAAGAAGAAAAGTGATCTTCATGATATAACCTTTCAAGGAGAAGCAAAAACTATCAATATGATTCCTAGCTACTTAGTACGTGGGAGCTACGATTATATGCATGTGAAGAAGATTAATTTTATGTTCCTTGTCAGCGGAAAGAATGAGCAAATGTGGCAAGTAATGGTATTCTGGCAAGCACAAGATGATATTGGTAAGCAAGTGGCAGAGCGTATTATTAATTCTGCAAAATTTTAGATACACGAAAATTGGATTGATTACTCGACGCGAAATTCAATCCAATTTTCTACTCATATTGTTAATATCTTCCCCTAATTCTTTCACTACTGTTTCGTTTTTCAACAGGCGTCTCTAATAAACATATCAGCCAATAATATTTAATGAGTGAATTATTTATATAATTTATTAATTTCATGTTTTACCATTTAGTCCTAAAATTCCATGTACTACCTCTCTTGTATAAAATGTTTTCATCGCAATAAATTGACTGGTGAGTCGGTTACTTTTTGCGAGAAATGTGGGGAAAGATTACCCTTTAACTTTCAAGACTTTAAGGCGAATAGACCTAATTCCACTTTCCAAGAATACCTTGCCTTGCAGCCCGGTTTAGGAAATGATGGGGAATTAGATACTGTTTCTAACCCACCACCAATACCAACATCATCCAATTCTCAAAGGAAAACACCCCAGCCCGATATTCTCGACATTTTCGAAAAAAAAGAAGAAGTTCAAAGGATGTCTAAAGCGAATGAGCAAGAACGCCGGCATAATAGGGCAATCATTGCCATGGTTCTAGTTGCCTTCTTATTCTTTGCTGGTTGGGTGGTAAAAACATACATTATTGATCGTTTAGATCCATATAGTTATACCACTTTTCATGATGGCAGCGAGAAGAATATCACAATTCAGACACCATTCGAAATGAAGAAACTGGACAAAATGCCAGATTACACGAAAGCTTCAGCCATTTACTTTGGCGGTTCTGATACTTTAGGTGTAATATATGGATATCAAGAAATGGCTAAAGGCTATGGCTTAGACTTTAAATCAGTTGCACAAAATATTACCAGCTCATTCAAAAGCCAGTTCAGCAGTATGAAAGATATGGATATTACAGAAGGTGTTGTAGGTCAGCAATCTGCCTGGTATTGTGCTAGCGAAATGACATACAAAGGAGCTGCCTACGAGTTAAAGATTGTAGTAGCTGGTGGCTTACTTGAAGCCTCATATGTTGGCGTATTTTGTAGAAAGGACCAGCCAGCCATGTTGAAATCTATGGAGAAAATTATTAAATCAGCTGGCTTCAAAACTTATAAACAACATGCTGACGATTTGAATAGAAATTCTTCGCCAACAACACCAACAGCACCCACTGCTAGTACCAATGAACAAGATAAAGAACAGCCCAAAGTAGAGGAAATCAAACTCGATAATCCTAATGCCCCTGCCAATCAACCCGATGAGTATTCGGAAGAATATACCGGTGAAAATTCTACAATTGATCCAGCATATGGTCTGGGCATGAGTAATATAAAGATCACGTCTGCTTTAAGTGGTGGCCAAATTTTCTCAAAAGGTCCAGTTGAAAAATCATTAGCCGTTGAATATGATCATGCTTTTGTAAAATCGAGTGATTGGGGATTAACATATTGGGAAAATACGCAGCGTTATACTGCAAAAAGTGCCAACCTTGAAGTTGTATATGAATATAGTAAAGGCAGCACTTATGATACTTACGATCCTGCAAATTTTACGAGCATGTTAGAGGTAAGTTTTGGCGGTAACGATTATTTGGATTTTATATCCAAAACAGATGCAAAAGGTGTGGTGAGTAAATACGATGATAATGGTGTACAAGTTGAAATAGCGGCAAATATGTCGAAAGGATTGTTCAAATATGCAGGTCGCGATCGCGGTTTTTACGTTGTACATGCTGGCCAAGCGAAAGAGTTGTGGGTTATAACTATTGTTTACGATCCAAAGGATAAGGCAAGTGAAAGAAAGGCAGTAGAGGTTTTTATGTCGATTAACTTTAAGAAGAAATAGCATATGCAGAAGTATCTCGTGTGTGGATATTGTCACGATAAGAACTTGCTTAGTAACGAAAGTAGTGTAACAGTTTTTTGTAATGGCTGTGGGAAGCGTTTGCCATTTAACTATGAAGATGTAAAGGTTCAATACCCAAGCATGACGTATCAGCAGTATTTGGATAGTTGCCCGGCTGTGCAAGCAGTACCTTCCTCCCAGTCAACAGCTACGCAAAACAACAGCGCAGTAGATACGTTGTTAACCGATTTTGCATCGAAGCCAATGCCAACAAGGTCTAAAGAAGAAAAACCAAAGAGTTATGCCTTGTTGGGAGTGCTATTAATAATAGTAATTATTGGCGGGGTGTGTTTCAAGATTTTCTACTTAGATAAACAGGCTAGTAAGGCTACAACTATCGTGACTACCGGTGAAACACAAACAACATCGAACGGTACTCTATCCAAAAGCGATGGAGATAGAATCACTTTTACAGACGATGCTATTATTGTAACACCCAAAGAATTGGTGGAAAAGGAAGAAAAAGAAAAACTAGCACAGCAGCAACAACCTGCAAAGGCCCAGTTGCTTAACGGTTGGGAGTACTACGAATCCAATTATATTGGCTTCCAGGTGCCTAATAAAGTTACACCCGCTCCTCGCAATGAATATCCACCTATCAATTCAAAGCACTTTTCTTTTGAACCATTCAGAACTGAGGCCGTAAATGGTAACCTACAGTTCGACCATGTTGTATTCGAGTTACGCCCAGGGGAAACGAAGACCAATGATTGGGCTAAAGTGATCCTGGCTGACTATGATAAAACAGGTGGACATGGACGTGGGGATGAGTCGTCGAAACGTTTGCAACGTTTTTCAGATCTAAAGGAAGGTTATGAAGGGTATTACACAATTGATCAAATGCCACTAGGCACTGGTGAAGAAGAAATTGTGTATTTCCAAGCAGTTATTGGTAATGGGCAACATTATGATTTCTTTCAAGTAAAATACAACCAGAAAGTGGCTGTTGCAAAGGAGTATGCAACGCGCATCATAAATTCTCGCAGTATAAAATATACTAAGTAAGTATTACACTAATAAACCAAGCCATTTAACCTATGAACAAATTCCTCGTCTGCAATAATTGTCAACATAGAAATACGCTACGTGATGAACAGGCCCCTGTAACTTTCTGTACGCAATGCGGGGCAAGACTGCCATTCAACTTCGAAGATGTGAAAACGTTGTACCCAAGTATGACATACGAACAATATCTTCAAACAACACCTGGGATTGTTACAGAACTGCCTTCAAAAGCAGCCCAAACATCCCAGGCAACTGAAATTTTGGAGCAACCAGCTAATTATCATAGTCCTTTTGCTGAATCACCAAAGAAAAGTAGGTGGCCAATTATTTTACTAGTCGCAATTATAATTGGAGGGGCGAGTTATTATTGGTATACAACTTATAGTGGAAGTAAGAATAGTCATACAGAAATAATTACTACAAAAGCTTTTGAACCTAAAGTGCCAACACCGCAAGGTTGGTCTACTTTTACCGACGAGCATGTTGCAATAAATTTACCTACCCAACTAGCTAAATTCCGCCATTCATTCTTTCCAACATTTAGGTCGGGATTTGAACAGAAAACCTACAAATGCACAGTAGAAGGAGGTAAATTCACATTTTATTATATTTATTATAAATCGTTGGGAAGTGACCAAGTTAGCCATGATGAGATATTACAGAAAAACTGGATGGCATTATTAAAACAACCTGGGCAGTATAATTTCCAAGTAGTGACCGCAAAAGGAAAGATGAATACAAAAGCCCCCGGTTATTATTCCACAGGCGAATGGTTGGATGATTATGGGCAGCGATTAAGCGTAGAAACTTGCGTTGTAGGGGATGGGTCTTACATGCAGTATTTTTGTATGATCTATACAAGCCGAAACAAAGAAGCCGAAGATATCGCCCAAGCAGTTATTGATTCACGGAATTTGCAATAATTCAAATAATAAAAATTAACATACTAAATGCAAGTCGAAAGGCTTGCATTTTTTTATTGAGCATGAATCATTTACAATTAACAGTAAATCAAATTTTTACTATAATAAACAAACATGGCCGGCAATTGTAAAACATTCAAAATAATTGCACGAATTACCTGTTGGTTTCCTAACTTTGCACAGTTTTTTTCACCGGGTCGGAGTTGTACTCCAGGGAATGCAACACCACCATAAAAAATACAAAACAAGGAAGAAAGAAGATGCCTCAGTCAAAATCCGCCCAGCCCGCCATGCTGTTGTTAGAAGATGGTACTGTTTTTCATGGGAAAGCGTTCGGTAAAATTGGTACCGCTTCCGGGGAACTTTGTTTCAATACAGGTATGACCGGTTACCAAGAAGTATTTACTGATCCTTCATATAAAGGACAGGTGCTGATTATGAATAATTGCTACGTGGGTAACTATGGCACTAAAAAAGACGATGTTGAAAGCGATACCGTTAAGATTAGTGGCCTTATCTGTAAGAACATTGCTTACAATTATTCCCGCAAAATGGCTGATAATTCGTTAGAGCAATTTTTATTGGATAATAACTTGGTGGCAATTTATGATGTAGATACCCGCGCGTTAGTTTCTCACGTACGCAGTAAAGGTGCTATGAACGTCATCATTTCTTCCGAAATTCTCGACGAAAATCAGCTGAAAGCAGAATTGGCTAAAGTGCCTTCTATGGAAGGTTTAGCATTGTGTACAGAAGTGTCAACAAAAGAAGCTTACCATGTAGGTGACGCAAACGCAGAGATCCGTATCGCGGTACTCGACAATGGTGTAAAACGCAACATGTTGAAATGTCTTAGCGAAAAAGGCGCTTACTTGAGAGTTTTCCCAACTGCTACAACATTTGAAGAAATGGAGGAATTTAAGCCACACGCTTATTTCATCTCTAATGGTCCTGGCGATCCAGCGCCACTTACTTACGCAGTAGACACTATTAAGAAAGTATTAGCAGCAAACCGTCCATTATTCGGTATTTGCTTGGGCCACCAATTGCTTGCAATGGCGCACGGTATCCCAACATACAAAATGCACCATGGTCACCGCGGTTTGAACCATCCAGTTAAGAATCTCTTAACAGGTAAATGTGAAATCACTACGCAAAACCATGGTTTTGCGATCGATGCAACCGCAGTCGCTGCTTCTGAAAACATCGAAGTAACGCACATCAACTTAAACGATAACACCGTTGAAGGTATCCGTATCAAGAACAAGCCAGCCTTCTCTGTGCAATACCACCCAGAATCTACCCCGGGTCCGCACGATTCAAGGTATTTGTTTGATGATTTCTTCACGATGATCAAAGCAAATATGTAATTTAAAAGGTGGGCACTTCGCTCACCTTTTTTTATGCCATTTTGTTTTGTACTTATTGTTCCTGGCGCATCTTTTCCATTCGTCCCCTATTGCGTCGATTTCTACTTATTATTCTCTCTTATTGCTTGCTTTAAGCGCTAATAATTAAATATCTAGAAGCTATTTAAATAAGGACGGTCCCGAAGATTCAGGACCGCGCATTTTAAAAATTCCACGTTATGAAAACTAGCGAAAGAATCATGTATGCACACGATTCTCTACTTGTCTTTTCATTACATAACAATAATATGAAAAAAAACTGTGGGAACTATAGATTAGTCCAACGTTTTTTATGATTAGTATAAAAGATGAATTATAGGCCCAATAAAGAAAGTAAGGGGAGTTGACTAAATGTTTTGCTAAAAGGATTTACCTAATGGAAATGGAGGGAGAGGAAAAAAATACGGCTCTGTGATCAGAGCCGTTTGCCTTTATAAATTCCACGTTATGAAAAACTGATACAAAAATATGATTAATTTGCTAAAACGTTTTAGTTTGTCGCAGACTTTTTACATAATTATTATAATACAAAGTTCGGACCATTTAAACGTTTGGCAAAATTATACAAGTTAATTTTTTGCTAAACAGGTTTAGGGATTTGTTGCAATCATATGTAATTTTAATACATATTTCCTTTTTTCTTTGTTGTCGTAAGAACTGATACAAATATACACACCTAAATTGGAAAATAAAAGCGATTCACTTAAAATTTTCATCTTTTTATTGAAAAAATAAAATATAGAATATTTTATAATGTGTTTATTTTCCTTGGTAAGGAATAATGGAGCGAAATTACGGGGTTTAAAGAGAACCCGGGTTTAATTTTATATTAACAATTCAGTTACATAAAAAATAACCCGGGTGTATATAAATGGTCGCGTATTAAACGCGACCAGGATAAACTTCTAATGCTTTACCTAATGCAATCATTGCTTTAGTAATATCTTCCCTATTCAAAACGTATGCTAAACGTACTTCGTTTGTTCCCAAGCCAGGTGTTGCATAGAAACCAGTGCCTGGTGATAACATAACTGTTTGCTTCTCATACTCGAATTCTTCCAATAACCACTGGCAAAATCTATCAGCATTGTCTATCGGTAATTTAGCCATTGCGTAGAATGCGCCACCTACATTAGGGCAGAACACACCTGGAATCTCGTTCAACATTTTTACAAGAATATCTCTACGAGATTGATACTCAGCTTTAATTTCATCGAAGTAATCCCCTGGTAGGTCAACAGCTGCTTCGCCTGCTAATTGCTCGAAGCTTGGTGGTGATAATCTTGCTTGGGCAAATTTCATAGCAGCATCCAAAACGGCTTGATTCTTCGTTACCAAAGCCCCAATTCTAGCACCGCATGCACTATAACGCTTAGAAATGGTATCCATTAACACCACGTTATTGTCCATTCCTTCCAAGTTCATCGCTGAAAAATGTTTACCGCTGTAGCAAAACTCGCGGTAGGCTTCATCAGAGAACAAGAACAAGTTATATTTCAAGCAAATTTTCTTCAATACTTCCAATTCTTCTTGACTGTACAAATAACCTGTTGGGTTGTTTGGATTACAGATCATGATCGCTTTCGTTTTTGACGTAATCACTTTCTCGAAATCTTCGATTGGTGGCAACGCGAATCCTGTTTCGATACTAGAAGAAATTGGTACTACATGTACACCCGCTGCTACAGCAAAACCATTATAGTTTGCATAGAACGGTTCCGGGATGATGATTTCATCGCCTTGATCTAAGCACGACATAAACCCGAACAAGATAGCTTCAGAGCCACCGGTTGTAACAATGATTTGTTGTGCTGTTAAATCAATATCAAAGCGTTTGTAATACTCTGTCAATTTCTTGCGGTAGCTTTCATTACCGGCACTATGACTGTATTCCAATATTTTGAAATGAGAATTGCGTACCGCGTCTAAAACCTGTTCAGGTGTTTCGATATCGGGCTGGCCGATGTTCAGGTGGTAAACTGTCGTTCCTCTTTTTTTGGCTGCTTCGGCAAATGGCACCAATTTCCTGATTGGGGACGGTGGCATCATTTGGCCTCTCTGGCTAATGGTAGGCATGATTGTTTCGTTTTTGCTTTGCAAAGGTAGGGAAAGTAGATATATCAAATCGTTGACGATCAAAGCGGGCAGGGGATTTTATTTAAACGGCGAAGATTTTGGGTAATAAAAAAGGCCGCTCTTGTGAAGCGACCTTTATTATAAAAAATAATGTCAGACTAGTTTTCTACTTTACCTTGTAAGTAAAGTTCTTTCTCAGTATCAAGGTTTTTGAATTTTACCCAGATAGTTTTTCTTTGTTGACCTACGCCATTTGCAGAGTAAGTAGCCGTTATTTTACCAGATTTACCAGGTAAAATTGGCTCAACAGTCCAAGTAGGTTGTGTACAACCGCAGGAAGCTCTAGCAGTTTCAACTAAAATCGGTTCTTTTGTTGTGTTGGTGAATTCAAAGTTAACGGTAACAGCTTTGTTCAATTTCGTTGTACCGAAATCAACTGTTTCGCTTTTGAATTTCACTTTTGCATCAACTGGGTTGGTGCTGCCTGATTGAGCTTGTGCGAATAGAGCTGTTGCTAAAAACATACTCGCAAATAGGGATAAGATAAATTTTTTCATCTTTAAAAACATTTGGTTTTTTAAACGAATGGTTAAATACGATTGATTTAACGATTGATAGCAAAACAAATTTACTGCCAAAATTTTAAGTGTGTATGGCAATATATTAAAATCTTCTTAAAAAATCTTTTCCTTTTTATGAATGTATCTATAAAATAATACAGGATGTTAAAAGGTTTCAACACCTTTTGGTTGGGTATTCACTTATTATTTTTTAACCTTACATTTGTACTTTAACAGCAAAGGCATGAAAGCAAATAATGAATTAGCTATGAAAACGGATAGCCAGTTATCATTCGATGAATTCCGCAAGGAAGTGATTCAAGATTATCGTATTGCCTGTGAGAGTAGGGAAACGAGTTTACTCGCTAGAAGAGAAGTTTTAACAGGTAAGGCGAAATTTGGCATTTTTGGGGATGGTAAAGAAGTAGCGCAGATTGCAATGGCTAAGTATTTTCAGCCCGGCGATTTTCGTTCTGGATATTACCGCGATCAAACCTTTGCATTTGCTAGTGGTATTGCAACGATTGAGCAATTCTTCTCGCAATTATATGCAGATCCTAACATCGCAAACGACCCATTCTCTGCCGGTCGACAAATGAACTCCCATTTTGCAACGCCTAATATCGATGCAAATGGTGATTTCTTACCGATTGCACAAATGAAGAACACAGCCGCTGATATGGCGCCAACTGCTGGTCAAATGCCCCGTGCAGTAGGGTTAGCATATGCTTCGAAAATGTTCAGAAACGTTAGTGAACTTTCATCATATACACATCTTTCTAATAACGGTAACGAAGTTGCTTTTGCAACGATCGGTGATGCTTCTACTTCTGAAGGCCATTTCTGGGAAACCA
The DNA here is from genome assembly GCF_003259335.1 of Chitinophaga skermanii. Classification (GTDB taxonomy): domain Bacteria; phylum Bacteroidota; class Bacteroidia; order Chitinophagales; family Chitinophagaceae; genus Chitinophaga; species Chitinophaga skermanii. Next base: position 118,258 of record NZ_QLLL01000009.1, on the reverse strand, counting down.
TTAATGCTGCCGGCGTTTTAGAAGTGCCTTTAGCCGTATTTGTATGGGATGATGGTTATGGTATTTCAGTTCCTAGAAAATATCAAACCACAAAAGGCTCTATTTCAGAAGCTTTAGAAGGTTTCCGCAAACAAGCCGACACAAACGGTATCGAAATCTACAACGTTAAAGGTTGGGATTATGCCGGTATGTGTGAAGCTTTTGAAGAAGGTATCCGCAAAACACGCGAAAATCACGTACCAGTATTGTTCCACGTAGAAGAAATCACGCAACCGCAAGGTCACTCTACCTCTGGTTCACACGAAAGATATAAATCGAAAGAACGTCTTACATGGGAAAAAGAGTTCGATTGTAATTTGAAATTCCGCCAGTGGATTATCGAAAATGCATTAGCTGATGATGCTATTTTGTTAGAAATAGAAGCAAATGCTAAAACAACCGTTCTTGAAGCAAAGAAAAGCGCATGGGAGAAATACATCACCACGATCAAATCCGAAGTAAATACTTTCGTTGAGCAAGCTAGTAATGTTGTAAATGAAGGCCAAGCAGACGCTGCTTTCATTACTCATATTATCCAAGAATTACAAGCTAACCGCGAGCCTCAACGCCGCGATGTGTTGAAATCGGCTGCTAATATTCTTTTCCATTCTAATAAACTTCATACGCCTGCTATTGCTCAGTTGAAGGCTTATTACGATAACCTGCTTGCTAGCGAAAAAGAAAATTACAATTCGTACTTACATGCTACAGGCAACAACTCGGCACTTAATGTACCAGTTGTTCCCGCTACATATAACGAAGAGCCTACTGTGCTTAATGGTTACGAAGTGTTGAATAAATATTTCGACCAGCTTTTTACAAATAATCCTAAAGTTTTTGCTTTTGGTGAAGATGTTGGTAAAATTGGCGACGTTAACCAAGCGTTCTCTGGGCTCCAACAGAAGCACGGCAAAAACAGGATTACAGATACAGGTATCCGCGAATTAACCATCATGGGTCAAGGTATCGGGATGGCACTACGTGGCTTACGCCCAATTGCCGAAATCCAATACCTCGATTATTTACTCTATGGTTTACAACCACTTAGTGATGATGTCGCGAGCTTACAATACCGAACAAAAGGTCAACAATTCTGCCCGATTATCGTTCGTACAAGAGGTCACCGCCTAGAAGGTATTTGGCACTCAGGTTCCCCAATGGGTATGATTATCAATTCTTTGCGTGGTATGTTCGTTTGTGTGCCACGTAACATGGTACAGGCAGCAGGTATGTACAATACCTTGTTAAAAGCAAATGAACCTGCAATTGTGATCGAATCTTTAAACGGTTACCGTTTGAAAGAAAACTTACCAACAAACCTAGAAGAATTCACTGTTCCATTAGGTGTTGTAGATACACTGCACAGTGGCGACGATATTACAATTGTTTCTTATGGCTCTACTTTACGTATTGTGGAAGAGGCATTACCAGTATTAGAGAAATTGGGTATTTCAGTTGAATTGATCGACGTGCAAACATTGTTGCCATTCGATTTAAGCCACGATATTTTGGCTTCATTGAAGAAAACAAACCGCATCTTGTTTGTTGATGAAGACGTACCAGGTGGCGCTTCGGCCTACATGTTCCAACAAGTGATGGAAATTCAAGGTGGTTACCGTTGGTTAGATACTGCTCCAAGAACATTAACCGCACAGGCACACCGCCCTGCATATGGTTCTGATGGCGATTACTTCTCTAAACCTAACGCTGAAGATGTAGTTAAAACTGTAATGGAAATGATGGCTGAATAAGTCATCCTGTTAGATATTTGAAAAGCGCGGCCGAACAACAGCCGCGCTTTTTTTGTTTAAGAATTTCGGCCGGGTTATTGTGCTAACCAGCATACCACCTTCTTACAAATCGATTTAAACACGGCATTGTACATGGATTATAAAGATTATTACAAAGTTTTAGGTGTTGAAAAAACTGCCACAGCAGACGCCATCAAAAAAGCATATCGCAAACTGGCAGTAAAGTACCATCCCGACAAGAATCCCGACGATAAGCTGGCAGAGGAAAAGTTCAAAGAAATCAACGAGGCATATGAAGTCTTGAGTGACGAAGAAAAACGTAAAAAATACGATGCCTTTGGTGAAAACTGGCGTTATTATGAACAAGCCGGGGGCCAAGAAGGTAATTTCGACTGGTCGAAATGGCAAGGAGCTAACGGTGGTGGCCAGTATCAATACCAAGGCAACATGGAAGATATGTTTGGCGGCGGTGGAGGTGGAGAGCACTTTTCAGATTTTTTCGAACATTTATTTGGTGGGGGTTTTAGTGGCCGAAGTAGGGGAGGAAGAACGAGATCGAGCCGTGGGCGTGATATTAATGCAAGTATGAGCATAAGTATTTCAGATGCTATAAACGGCGCAACAAAGCAAATTGAAGTAAACGGGCTAAAGCTAAACTTGAAAATTAAACCCGGTACTTACGAAGGTCAAATCTTACGCTTGAAAGGCAAAGGGGAGCCAGGGCGTAATAACAACGAAGCTGGCGATTTACTCATTAGTATCAGCATTGATCACAGCGGTTACGAAATCAGCGGCAACGATATTTACAGCGATATACAAATAGATATATATACAGCTATATTGGGAGGCAAAGTACAAGTAAATACACCTAGCGGCGCTTTACAATTAAGCATTCCCGCTGGAACGGATAGTGGAAGACTATTTAGAGTGAAAGGAAAAGGCATGCCCAATGCGCAAGGTGGTACAGGCGATTTTTTCGTGAGAATTGGAATAACGGTACCGAAAAACTTAACGGACGAGCAAAAAGAAGCATTCGGCAAATTGGCAAACCCGGAAAAATAAGTTTTTATGTTGAAGATATATGAGTACTTAGATGAAGTGTTGTCGGTTGAGCACTTTAATTTGCGGCACGAACCATTGGAGTATTATGCCAGTGAAGTAATGGAAAAGCTGGGGTATAATGACAATGCCCTTGTAAAAACAGCTTTATTCCGCGCAATGGAAGCCTGTGTAGCATTGCAATACCCAGTCAGCGAGCATTTCAAGAAAACTTTTTGCAGCAAAGATGGGCATGTATCGGCCGATTGGCAAATGAGCATTTTAGGATGCTATTTCCTCATTATTAATTGTGATCCATCCAATCCAAATGTGGCGAAAGCACAATTATTCGCATGGCTCCAAGGCGGTAGAAAAAAGGTTATCTAATACATAAAAATAGCCTATTCATTTTGTTCAATATTGAATCCTTCTGTTCATTTTGTTCAGAAGGATTTTTTTTGTTCATTTCCTATTCATTTTCAATACAGGAGAGACTTTGCTAGCTTCCATTTTTTCAATGCATTATCTTAGCAGCATTGAACTTTAAATTGCTTAACGGTTTTTTTATAAGCTGATAGGGGTTAATCTTCCGGTTGACCTCTTTAAGTTTTTTAAAGCAGCGTAAACCACTATTATAAAGACACCCACCCGTTTCTTAAGCCGGGTTTGTAAAAGGAATAAAGTAGAAAATTGCCCAAACAAACTTTAATGATTCACCTTACCCAAACAACCAAATCTTAGTATGGAAGCTAGATGTTTACGCTGTAATAACATGGTTATCACCCATCAACGTTTCGAACACAGCAAATGTGATCGCTGTGGTGGCGGTATACAACGTATGCGTTTCGTGAGACTGATGGAAGGAATCCATCCTCTCGGTAAAGAACACAACCTCGTACTCAATGGCAAATTTTGTTACGGCACATATAAATCGGTATTAGGCATTTTCGTGATCGATAAGATCAAAAACACTTTCGAGCAGATTAGCACTTCTCAAGCAATTTGACATTGTTTTTGCATTTCCGCAAGCGCCCGGCATATATTCGTATAGGCCGGGCGTTGTTGCTTTTTGTAACTTCGTCGCTCAATTGTTACTTATGCGCATTGTTGTACTCGACGCTTATACGCTTAATCCAGGCGACTTAAACTGGGATGCTTTGCAGGCCCTCGGAAATGTAAAATTATATGATAGAACGCCGCCAAACGAAATAGTGTCGCGTGCAAAAGATGCTGACATCGTGCTCACTAATAAAGTTGTGTTGAACGCTGATACAATTGCGCAACTCGATCAACTTCGCTATATCGGTGTAATGGCCACTGGCTTTAACGTGGTGGATTTACAAGCAGCCGCTGAACGGAAAATCCCCGTTACGAACGTTCCTGCTTATTCTACAGCTAGTGTAGCTCAAATCACGATGGCTTTGATCTTGGAATTATGTCATCATGTAGGCGACCATAGTGCCAGCGTGCATAATGGTGACTGGGCAGCTAGTGCCGACTTTGCATATTGGAAATCCCCACTAATCGAGCTATATGGGAAAGTGATGGGTATCGTAGGCTTCGGAAATATCGGGCAGGCAGTGGCTAAACTCGCTATGGCTTTTGGTATGAAGGTGATTGCTCATCATAAACACCCAGAACGCGATCGTATGGAAAATGTTAATTTTGTGGATGTTGCTACTTTGTTCCAAGAGGCTGATATTATATCCTTGCACTGTCCATTAAACGATGCGAATAAAGGGTTTGTAAACGAAGCTAGATTAAAAACAATGAAACCTACAGCATTTTTAGTAAATACTAGCCGTGGCCCCTTGTTGAACGAAGCCGATGTAGCAAAAGCATTAAATGATGGCATAATAGCCGGTGCTGCATTAGATGTATTATCGCAGGAACCCCCAAGCTCATTGAATCCATTACTGGGCGCGAAGAACTGTATTATTACACCGCATATTGCATGGGCTACCAAGGAAGCACGTACACGTTTAATGAATACCCTTGTTGCGAATATCCAAGCATTCCAAGCAGGTGACATGCAAAACGTTGTGAATAAATTCTAGTACATAATTCATCCTTCATACACTAAAAAAGCCTTCTCTACATAGTAAAGAAGGCTTTTTATATTGATAATAATATCTTATCGCAAGTTGTGGAATACTTGTTGAACGTCGTCGTCTTGCTCTAATCTATCCACTAATTCCAATACTTCTTTCGCTTGTTCTTCCGTTAACTCTACTGTGTTCAAAGGAATCCTTTTCAATTCTGCACTTTCAGGTGTAATACCTCTATCTTCCAAACCTTTCGACATGTTACCGAAATCTGTGAAAGCAGTGCGGATGATGATATTACCGTCAGCATCTTCACCGATTTCTTCTAAACCGAAATCAATCAATTCCAATTCTAAGTTCTCGATATCTTGACCTTCAGCTTTGATTTTGAATTCACCCATACGGTTGAATGTGAAAGCTACCGAACCACTGTTACCGAGTGAACCACCCATTTTGTTGAAGTGCATACGCACATTTGCAACGGTACGAGTTGTATTATCAGTAGCAGTTTCAACCATTACCGCAACACCATGTGGAGCGTAACCTTCGTATACTACTTCTTCGTAATCAGTTTTGTCTTTACCCATCGCGCGTTTAATCGCAGCTTCAACACGGTCTTTAGGCATGTTCACACCTTTAGCGTTTAACATACAGCGACGGAGGGCAGGGTTGTTATCCGGGTCTGGGCCACCAGCTTTAACAGCAATAGCGATCTCTTTCCCGATACGGGTAAATTGTTTAGCCATTTTGTCCCAACGGGCAAACATGGTGTGTTTTCTTACTTCGAATATTCTTCCCATATGAATCTTTATTTATTGGATTGATGGGAGCAATCGGCTAACCATCAACGAGGATGCAAAAATATTAAATAATGTGGATTTGGGAATTTCCTGGCTGAAAAAGAAGGGTTAAAAAATCCTAAACCGCCGTTATTCCTACCTCCTTGCTAAAATAAAAAGCCGCTCTTTTGCAAGAGCGGCCATATATGTAAGTTTTTTAGTACTAAAGTTTATTACCTAAAACGCTGTTTTTCTTACTGTAAGCGAAGTAGATAATCACACCCAAAGCCATCCAAACTGCCAAACGTAACCAAGTATCAAATGGTAATGATGCCATTAATGCAAAACAAATGATGATACCTAAGATTGGAACGATTGGAACCAATGGTGTTTTGAATGGACGAGGTACATCTGGTTGCGATTTACGCATTACCATTACGCCCACACATACTAACACGAAGGCGAATAATGTACCGATACTCACCATTTCCCCTACGATATTCACTGGAACGAAAGCCGAGAACAAGCTCACGAATACCATGAATAACAAGTTTGATTTATACGGTGTACGGAATTTCTTATGTACAGTAGCGAATGATTTTGGTAATAAACCGTCCATACTCATAGAGTAGAATACGCGGGATTGACCCATTAACATTACCAAGATTACAGAGGTGTAACCTGCTAAGATCGCAACGATGATAGCTTGTTTCAACCATTCGTACGGTGTTTTTTCAATGGCAACAGCAACCGGTGCAGCGCTACCAGCGAATTCTGTATAATGCGCTAAACCTGTCATTACGTGAGCAAACAATACGTATAAAATAGTACAAATCAACAAAGAACCTAAGATACCACGTGGCATATCTCTTTGCGGATTTTTCGCTTCCTGGGCAGCAGTAGATACTGCATCAAACCCAATGAAAGCAAAGAATACAACCGCTGCGCCACGGAATACACCAGACCAACCGAAATGACCAAATTCACCTGTATTTGCAGGGATATATGGATCGTAGTTAGCTTGGTTGATGTGACCCCAACCTACAGCAATGAAAACTAATACTACAGCCACTTTTAAAGCAACGAGTAAGCCGTTGATGAAAGCAGATTCTTTCGTACCCTTGATCAATAACATAGATAAACATACTACGATCAATACAGCCGGTAAGTTTAACCAACCGTGTACAACAGAACCATCCAACATAGTAACCGTTTCGAATGGCGAACTGGTTAACTGTGCCGGTAAGTGAATGTTATAGTGATGTAAGAATTTTACAAGGTACTGCGACCAGCTAATACTTACTGTAGCCGCACCTAAAGCGTATTCCAAAACTAAATCCCAACCGATGATCCATGCAATGAATTCACCCATGGTGGCATAAGAATAGGTATAAGCACTACCCGCAATCGGGATCATAGAGGCAAATTCCGCGTAGCATAAACCAGCGAAAGCACATCCAATAGCACCAATAATGAAAGAGATTGTAACAGCAGGACCAGCATTATTTGCTGCAGCGAGACCGGTAAGAGAAAATAAGCCCGCACCAATGATGGCTCCAATTCCGAGCGCGATTAAACTGTTGGCTGATAATGTTCTTTTTAAACCCTTTTCTGATTCTGAAGCTTCATTCAAGAGTTGTCCGAGTGGCTTTTTGACAAAGAGTCTACTCATACAAAGTTGTTGTTGTAAGGTTGATATTAGAGAGTTTAGATTTTATAGATTCGCCAAATATAGAATTTCTAAAATAAAATGCCTCAATTTTTATTTATGCGGAAATTCTCGAAAACAGCACCAGAACAATTCGTGTTTACCGTTTGAAACCTTATTTTTGGGAAATTTTACGCCCGGCATTACCTGTAACTGGATAGTCATTCAACCTATGCCAAGCCTGGGTTGTAATAAATGGGACAATAATTAGCAACAATAACATACAGCAAAACTATTATTAGGCATGAAGAAAAAATCGAACCTGCTGACAGTATTCATTTTAATAGCCATGGTAATCGGTATCGCCACCGGCGCAATTGTACGGGAATCGACCGACGACCAGGAAACTATCAAAACCTTCGGCGATAACGTTTCGATTTTGACCGATATATTCCTCCGCCTTGTAAAGATGATCATCGCACCATTGGTATTCTCTACTTTAGTGTTGGGCGTAGCTAAACTCGGTGATATTAAGGCTGTTGGCCGTATTGGAGCTAAAACTATGTTATGGTTTATCTCGGCTACCTTTGTTTCCTTGTTTTTAGGAATGGTACTCGTAAACCTTTTAAAACCAGGGGTGGGCTTACATTTACCATTACCCGATGTGCACGCAAACTCGGGCGTTGCTAAAGCTTCAATGACTCTCAAAGGCTTCTTTACGCACGTTTTCCCTGAAAGCGCGATCGAAGCAATGGCTCATAATGAAATTCTCCAAATCGTTGTATTCTCCCTATTCTTCGGTGTGGCAACAGCTGCTATCGGGGAAGTAGGCTTACCGGTAGTGAAACTAATGGATGCTGTTTCACATGTAATGTTGAAAGTAACAGGTTACGTGATGAACTTCGCACCTTTTGCCGTATTTGGCGCCATGGCTAACATCATTGCACAAAAAGGGTTAGGTATACTAGTTACCTACGGCGTATTCGTTGTTCAATTCTATGGCGGTCTGATCGCCTTATGGATATTACTGGGTTTAGTAGGATTTTTAATTATCGGTAAACCAATTATTCACCTATTCCGCCGTTTAGTAGAGCCTATTTTAATGGCTTTCAGTACAGCATCCAGCGAAGCGGCTTACCCGCGTACCATGGAGGCATTAGAAAAGTTTGGTTGCGATAACAGGATTGTAAGTTTCGTATTACCATTAGGTTACTCGTTTAATCTCGATGGTTCCATGATGTATATGACCTTTGCAAGTTTATTCATTGCACAGGCCTATGGTATTCACTTAGGTTTCGAACAACAAATCTCCATGTTGCTCGTACTCATGATCACCTCTAAAGGTATTGCCGGTGTACCAAGAGCCTCCTTGGTGGTAATTGCCGGTACCCTGGCTATGTTCAATATTCCTGAGGCGGGCTTATTACTTTTATTAGGTATCGACCACTTCTTAGATATGGGTCGTTCCGCTACTAACGTAATCGGTAATGCCATGGCATCGGCGGTTGTGTCTAAGTGGGAAGGCAAGCTGGATCTTAGCAAGAACGAAAAATAACTTTTGTTTAGCATATAAATCATTATTTTTCCACGTCTATTTCACGTAAGCGATTGTAGTAGTTTGTCATAAATTAAAATTTTGCATGGACCAGTTTTTAGAGTTTTTGAAGCATTTGATTAATCCCAAGTGGATCATTGAGCATGGAGGATTGTATTTATTATTATTTATCATTTTTGCAGAAACTGGTTTATTCGTAGGTTTCTTTTTACCGGGTGATTCTTTGTTATTCGTGGCCGGTATTTACAGTGAATTACTGTGCGAAAGTTTCTTCAACATCCCATTCTTTGTTTTAATGTCCCTTATCGCATTGGCGGGCATTATCGGTAACTTAGTCGGCTATTGGTTTGGCAAGAAATCAGGTCCTATGTTATTCCGTAAAAAAGATACTTTATTGTTCAAGAAGAAACACTTGCAACAAGCACACGATTTCTACGAGAAATATGGTGGTGGCGCTATTTTTATCGCGCGCTTCCTTCCTATTGTGCGCACTTTCGCGCCGATTATCGCAGGTATCGTACAAATGGATCGTAAAAAATTCATGTTCTATAACATCATCGGTTCCATCACTTGGGTCTTCTCCCTTATGTTAGCAGGACATTATCTCGATAAAATATTCCCGAATTTAAAAGAGCATTTAGAGCTGATTATCATCGTGATTATTTTGATCACTACATTACCTGTATTGATTAAAATCTTCTTTGGTAAACCAAAACAAAGAACGGTTTTGCCAGGTGAAAATAAAGAAGCACCGTCGCAGCAAGGAGAGTAGGGGCCATACAACGTTATTTCACGTTAACTATATATGCATCCTGAATCCACGTCAACCAAAAAAACAAAAATTTTAAATGCTGCTGTCATCGTAGCATCGTTGGGGTATTTTGTAGATATCTACGACTTATTATTATTCGGTATTATCCGTATCAAAAGCTTACAGTCTTTAGGTTTGAATAAAGAACAAATCGAAGAAGTAGGGCTTGCGCTGATCAATTACCAAATGGCCGGTTTGTTAATCGGCGGTATCTTTTGGGGCATTTTAGGCGATAAACGCGGGCGATTGTCGGTGTTATTCGGGTCTATTTTGCTGTATTCCGTGGCAAATATTGCCAATGGATTAATTGATGGGGAAAACGCAATTGTTTGGTACAAGATCTGGCGCGTTGTTGCAGGCTTAGGCTTAGCGGGCGAACTAGGGGCTGGTATTACATTAGTAGCAGAGGTACTTCCGAAAGAAAAACGCGGTATTGGGACGATGATCGTTGCCAGTATCGGGATTTCTGGAGCCGTTGCTGCTTACTTTGTATCCCAAGCATTCGGAGAAAACTGGCGCGCTTGCTACTTTATTGGTGGCGGCCTAGGTTTAGCTTTGCTTTTACTCCGCGTAAGCGTAGTAGAATCTGGTATGTTCCACAACAGTAAGCAACAAACCAATGTCAGCCGCGGGAATTACCTCAAGTTCTTCACCAACGGCGACCGGTTCAAGCGGTACCTAAAATGCATTCTCGTTGGGATGCCCACTTGGTATGTTGTTGGGATTCTCGTGTTCTTCTCCAATTCATTCGCTGAAAAGTTGGAAGTAAAAGGCACAGTTGATCCTGGTAAAGCCATTATGATCTGTTACGCTGCCTTAACCTTTGGTGATTTAGCCAGTGGCGCTATCAGCCAATGGTTAAAAAGCCGGAAAAAAGTGCTGTACATCTTTTACACGATGACCCTCGTAAGCGTATTGCTCTATTTCAGTGCCCATGGCGTAAGTGTAACAACATTCTATGCAATTTGTGGTTTACTGGGATTCAGCGTAGGTTTCTGGGCTATTTTCGTAACAATGGCAGCCGAACAATTTGGTACCAATTTCCGCGCTATGGCCGCTACAACAGCACCAAATTATGCGCGTGGAATGCTGAACTTAATTACACCGATCTTCTTATACCTTCAAGTTGGCTTGAAGGACTATTTTGGATCACCCTATCTAGCAAGTGGCCTTATTACAGGCTTACTTTGCATCCTCATTGCGTTTGTTGCCGCCATCACAAGTAAGGAGACTTTTGGAAAGGATCTCGACTATGTTGAAGAGGAATAAACAACCGAATGTAACAATTTCATTAGCGGGCATCGATTTATAACGGTGCCCGTTTTTTATTGTAAATTGAAGAAAATCAATCGGTATGCTACAGCAATTAACACCTATGTTTTTTGTGCGTGATATAAGGGCCTCTGTAAAGTACTATACAGAAGTATTGGGGTTTGAATGTTTAAATATAATGACCAGGTGTGAAGGCGGCGAAGCTTTCTGGGCGAGCCTTCGCCGGGGAAAAGTAGATATCATGTTCCGTCTTAAAAATTCGGTAATGAAAGAGGAGGCACCACAATACACAGGTAGCTTCTACATTTATGTTGATAACGTAGACGAGGTTTGGGAAGAATTGAAAACCAAGGCCAATATCCTGTACGATATCGAAGATTTCGAACATCAAATGCGCGAGTTTGCCATCACGGACCCAGATGGGTATGTGTTCAACTTCGGGGAAGATATTGAAAGTGTAAAAGCTAGAACTGGGGCGGCGAAGTAATTATTGGTTATCCAAGATTTTATCAAGCAATTTGTTGAGTTGCGAAACTTCCTTTTCTGTGAGGTTATTGCTGAGGTTGACTTCTAATTTCTGTAAGTCTTCGTCAATCACTTTCAGTAATTCTAATCCTTTCTCAGTAATACGAACATCAACAGCACGGCGATCGAGATCACAACTTTTTGTATCGATCAGGCCGGCTTTACGGAGGCGTTGAACAAGGCGCGAAACATCACTCATTTTATCGAGCATTCTTTCCTTTAGGGTGTTAATGCTAGCAACTTTGGGATGTTGTCCACGGAGGATGCGCAAAATATTGTATTGCTGCATGGTAATGTCGAACTGTTTGAAGAACTGTTGATGACGGGCGATCATCCAGTTGCCTACGTAAATTAAACTTACCATACCCTTGTGGTATTCATTTGAGAATGATTTAGTTGCAATCAGCTTTTCGAGATTCGACATAAGATGCGCAGTAATAAGGTGTTTGAGAAGAAATGCATTTGACCTAATTCTATAAAAAGTAAGGCTAACCGCACGAGTTACAAAGTTTGCGTGGTAGGTTTTTCTGTTTGTTCACTTCTTATAAAGAAATTAAAGTTAAGCATATTGTTAATTCTGATCAAAAAAAGGGCGATGAAAATCACCGCCCTATATTCCTAACCTATCATCTATCAATTGAAGCGATTACGCTTTTTTCTGTGTGAATTCGAGGTGTAAAACCAAGTTTACAGTTTTACCAACGGCGTTGTTGTCTTTACCAAAATCGATATGGTAATCAAAACGGTTGATGCTCGTAGTAGCATCGAAACCCGCGCGGTTATTACCCCATGGATCTACCACTGTACCACCGTAAACAACATCAAATTTTACTTTCTTCGTAACATCTTTGATTGTTAAGTCGCCTTCCAATACATATTTATTTCCGCTTACTTTCTTCAAAGAAGTACCTACAAACTTCATAGTTGGGTATTTCTCTACGCTAAAGAAATCGTCGCTTTTTAAGTGCTTGTCACGTGGTTCTACAGAGGTATTCACGCTAGTAACATCAACTGTGAAGTTGATTTTAGCATCGGTGAAGTCTTTTTTATCGCTTTGGATAGCACCTTCGAACTTATCGAATTTACCGGCTACTTGGGCAATGCCAAGGTGCGTAACATTGAAGTTAATAGAGGTGTGAGCCGGGTCGTTGTTCCAAGTTGTTGACTGTGCGAACATCGTAAGTGGGGCAAATGCCACGAGGGCGAGCAATAACTTTTTCATAATGTTTTTGATGTGTTTTGATGAAGCAAAGGTAACAGCAATTAATTAGATGTTGCAACATCTAATTGTCAATATACTGTTAAATAAATATTTACAGTTTCCGTTGAGGTATAAAAAAAGGACTCCCTACCATTGGCAGAGAGTCCCTTTAATATATTGAGAAAGAATTACTTAGGCAGTAACTACTTTCATGTTATCTAACACGTCCATTACTTCTTTCACGTGTGTTGCAGAAGTACTTAACAATGCTTTTTCATCTTCGTTCAAATCTAACTCGATGATTTTTTCGATACCGTTTTTACCCAATACTACCGGTACGCCCAAGTAGATATCTTTCAAACCGTATTCACCGGTTAACCATGCACAGCATGGGAAGATGCGTTTTTCGTTTTTAACGATCGCTTCAACCATTTGAGCAGCAGCAGCACCTGGTGCATACCAAGCTGAAGTACCCAACAAGTTAACGATTTCACCACCACCTACTTTTGTACGTTGAATAATAGCTTCTAATTTATCAGCTGCTACCAATTCAGTTACAGGAATACCTGCTACTGTAGTGTAACGTGGCAATGGAACCATTGTATCACCGTGGCCACCCATCAAAATTGCTTGGATGTCTTTAGGAGAACAACCGATTTCATCAGCCAAGAACGCACGGTAACGTGCTGTATCCAAGATACCGGCCATACCAAATACTTTGCTGCTGTCTTTCTTTGCAGTTAAGAACGCGCAGTAAGTCATTACGTCGAGTGGGTTAGACACAACGATGATGATGGCATTTGGAGAATATTTGTTGATGTTTTCTGTAACAGATTTAACGATGTTTGCGTTGGTAGAAATTAAGTCATCGCGGCTCATACCCGGTTTACGTGGTAAACCAGAAGTGATTACCACTACATCGCTATCGGCAGTTCTAGCGTAATCGTTCGTTACACCCACTGTTTTTGTGCTATAGTAATCGATTGGGGCTTGTTGCCACATATCGAGTGCTTTACCTTCTGCAGTACCTTCTTTAATATCGAGTAACACTACTTCTTGTAAGAAATCCCTGTGGGCTAAAACATTGGCGCAGGTTGCACCTACGTTTCCAGCACCTACTACAGTAACTTTCATTTTATCTTATTATTTTGAGTGAAGAATATTTGGGTAACAAAAATAGTGATTCTAGCTAATTATCGCCGTTAAAATCTAGCAAAAATTAGATTATAAATTGGCAAGTAAAGTTTCGAGTTTTACGCCACCTTCCCAGCCTTTCGTATAAGATTGCTTTTTATCATATATGTATACCCCAGGGAAATAATGTAAGTCATAAAACCGCATGATCTGGCGAGTAGGCTCACTTACCATGGTAATATTTTTATAGTTACCAATCTTAAACTCATCATAATATTCCTTCATGCGATCCACTTTAAAAGGGGTGATCATAAGAATTTGACTGTTGCTGAACTTGGCAATGTTTTTTTGAATTTCTTCGGTCATAATCCTACAATGGTCACATTCCACGCTAAAAATAAATACCACGGTAGGTTTATTTTTTTTGAGCCTAGATTTGTCGAATGGCTTATTGTCGACGGTGTAAAGTGGGAATGCAGGGATCGTTGGATATTTACGGTATAATGGCACCGTATCGGCCACAGGGCTGGTTTGGGTCTGATGTTTCACTAATTGGCTAAACACATGATTGGGCGCACAGCACGCTGCCAAAAACAGCATCAAAAGAAATCTACGCATAGTCTCTAAATGAATTAATGATTAATATTCTCGTAAACTAATGAAATGGTAAAGTTAAAATTACCCTATTTTTGCTAGGATTTCGTGAAAAAACACGAAAATTGGGCCAAAATGGTAAGATTTCATGGTAAAAATGGCAAACTTTGTTTGTACATATCATTAAATTTTTACTTTTGCAATCCTAATAAATTTCTAACTTTAAATCAGTAACCTATTTTATGGCTACAACTGCAGATATCAGAACAGGATTAATTATTAAACTGGATAACAGTTTATATTCTGTTGTAGAGTTTGGACAGAATAAAACCGCCCGCGCCGCGGCCAAAGTATGGGCAAAGTTAAAGGGGGTTGACAATAGCCGTTCAATCGAGCATACTTGGAACTCTGGCGATACCATCTTCCCAGTTCGCGTAGAGAAAAAACCTTTCCAGTTCTTGTACAAAGACGACTCAGGTTACAACTTCATGGATAACGAAACGTTCGAGCAAGTAGTATTACCAGAAACTATGATCGATGCTCCACAATTCTTAAAAGACGGTCAAGAAGTATCTGTTGCTATCAATACAGAAACAGAAGCACACATGAGCGTTGAATTGCCTGACAAAATCGTTATGCGCATTACTTACTCAGAGCCAGGTATGAAAGGCGATACAGCTACACGTACTTTGAAGCCAGCTACCGTTGAAACAGGTGCTACAGTGATGGTTCCTTTGTTCTGCGACGAAGGTGAATTGATTAGAATCAACACCAAAACAGGCGAATACATCGAAAGAGTAAAAGAATAGTAGATATAATTTAACACCGCAAACTAAAATTTCTAAACCAAAAACTGTTTACATGGATTTTAAACAAATCCAGGAGCTGATTAAGATTGTTAACAAATCTAATATCAGTGAACTGAGCATTGAGCAAGACACGTTTAAGATTACTATAAAACAAAAAGATCTTGAAGGACAACAAATAGTAACTGTTCCAGTAGCAGCGCCTATTCAAGCTGTTGCTCCTGTGGCTGCTCCAGTTGCTGCACCAGTTGCGGCTCCTGCTGCTGAAAAACCTAAACCAGCTGCTGAAGCTCCTGCTAGCAACTTGGTTACTATCAAATCTCCAATGATCGGTACCTTCTACCGTAGCGCAGGTCCAGATAAACCAGCATTCGCAAGTGTTGGCGATGAAGTGGCTCCTGGCAAAGTTGTATGCATCATTGAAGCAATGAAATTGTTCAATGAAATCGAAAGCGAAATCAGTGGTAAAATCGTGAAAGTATTGGTAGAAGACGCTTCTCCAGTAGAGTACGACCAGCCTTTATTCTTAGTTGAACCATAAACTTGTTATAAAGTTGAAAGGTTGAAACGTTACCCGGTATTCAACTAGTTACATGTAAATGTTACCTAGCCCAAAATACCCGCTAACTTTTCACCCTTTCAACTTTAAACTTTTTATAACCTATTACTTTAACAATGTTTAAAAAAATATTGATTGCCAACCGTGGCGAAATCGCCCTGCGTATTATTCGTACGTGTAAAGAAATGGGTATCAAAACGGTGGCGGTTTATTCAACTGCTGATAGAGACAGCCTTCACGTACGCTTTGCGGATGAAGCTGTTTGCATCGGTAAGCCGCAAAGTAGCGACTCTTACTTGAACATTCCACATATCATGGCGGCAGCCGAAATCACAAACGCGGATGCAATCCATCCAGGTTACGGTTTCTTGGCTGAAAACGCTCGTTTCGCTGAAATCTGCGGCGAACACGGTATCAAATTCATCGGCCCAACTCCTGAGATGATCAGGAAAATGGGTGATAAAATGACCGCGAAAGAAACCATGATTGCTGCCGGTGTACCTGTTATTCCAGGCTCCGATGGTTTGTTGAAAAGCGTAGAAGAAGCACAGAAGTTAGCAAAAGAAATGGGTTTGCCCGTTATCTTGAAAGCAACTGCTGGTGGTGGTGGTAAAGGTATGCGCGTTGTATGGGAAGAAAGCGAACTCGAAAATGCCTATAACATGGCTAAAAACGAAGCTCGCGCCGCTTTCAGCAACGATGGTATCTATATGGAGAAATTCGTAGAAGAACCTCGCCACATCGAAATCCAAGTTGCCGGCGACCAATACGGTAAAGTATGTCACCTTTCTGAAAGAGACTGCTCTATCCAACGTCGTCACCAAAAACTCGTAGAAGAATCTCCTTCTCCATTCATGACGCCAGAATTGCGTGAGAAAATGGGTGAGGCTGCTATCAAAGCTGCTTCTGCTATCAATTACGAAAGTGTTGGTACCATCGAGTTCTTGGTTGATAAACACCGTAATTTCTACTTCATGGAAATGAATACACGTATCCAAGTAGAGCACGGCGTTACGGAAGAGGTAATCAACTTCGATTTGATTAAAGAACAAATCAAAATCGCTGCTGGTATTCCTATCTCCGGTAAAAATTATATCCCGCAAATGCACGCTATCGAGTGCCGTATCAATGCCGAAGATCCGTATAACGACTTCCGTCCTTCCCCGGGTAAAATCACGGTATTGCACACGCCAGGTGGCCATGGTGTACGTGTAGATTCTCATATCTACGCGGGTTACGTTATTCCCCCGTTTTACGATTCAATGATCGCTAAGATCATTACGATCGCGCAAACACGGGAAGAAGCTATCAACACAATGGAACGTGCGTTGAGCGAATTCGTTGTAGAAGGTGTGAAAACAACCATTCCTTTCCATCAGCAATTGATGCGCAACGAAGATTTCCGTAAAGGTAATTTCACCACCAAGTTTACAGAAACCTTTAAACTGGTGTAAACCAGATTTCTCTTTTTGGGAAAAAAGACGCTGGCCATTGTGCAAGCGTCTTTTTTTATGCAAAAAAAATCCCGCCCTTATTGCTAAGAACGGGAAGTATACTTGTGAAAATTGGTTTAAGGTTTTGTTTTCTTATCCTTCTTTTCTTCTTTCTTGTCGCCTTTCTCTTGCGCAAGTTTTGTGCGCTGTTCTGGCGTTAATACCGCATCTACTTGCTGTTTACGGGTGTCTTTAAGTTGTTTGATTTGTTTCTTCTTTGCATTGTCATCCAAAGCCGCGTTCTTTTCAACAGCGCTAACGCCATCGTGGTACGACTTGTTAATGCCTGCAAGTTTGGATTTTTGTTCATCATTCAACCCTAATCCTTCCCATTCTTTCTTCAAAGTACGGTGCTCGTCACCATCTTTCTTCTTTTTATCCTTCTTCGGTGCCTCTTGTTGGTCTTTAGGCGCTTGTTTAGGCGCTGTTTGGGCATGAACCAACTGTAGGCTTGCCATGGCTGCGATGAGTAGCAAAATTCGTTTCATATTGCACTTTTTAGTATAAATATGACAAGTTCCCAGCCGGAAGGTTTAATGCGCAATGGAATTGCGTATAACCAAGCGGCTTGTTTTAAACGAATAACCGTGTATGGATGAGATCAAATAGCTAGAAGGCAGCTAGGTGATGACCTGCACGTTTGTTTTTCAGCTTGTAGTATTTAGGCTTGATAGTGAAAACGTTGGTATATTTTTTTGCTTCGTATGCTACGGTAGGCATAGCATCGGCGCCAATTGGGTAAGTGTAAACGTTTTCGTCTGATTCTTTGAGGAATTTCCTTTTTTTGGAAAATAAAAATTTGAACATAAGCTTGTGTTTTACCCCGCCCTTCAGCAGGAACACGCAGCCGCGTTCTTACAAAGGCGAGAGAGTTAAAAAATTAAGTTTGATACAATCCTGGTGACTGTCCATCTTATTGTTTATTGGTGAAAATATTTCGGGCATAGTTTGTCTATGCGAGTTGCAAAGGTACGAAATTTTTTTTACGGGGTTTGTGAATGAAATTAGAATATTATTAGAAGCAGGTGTGGATTGTTAATCGCTTGCAAATCAACTGATCATCCGCCACTCATACCGCTATATAATTAAAAATACGAATACATCCTGCAATGGTTTTGCATCCCCCATTTTTCTATTGAAAGGAGAAAAAAAGGGGTTAATAAGCCCTAGGGGGCGTAGCCAAAGGCTGAATAGGCAGCATGTTCCTAGAATTTGATGCCGGGTTGATGAAAGTAAAGGAAGGATAAGGATATAGTAAGGGGAATATCGATAAAATACTATGGTTAGTAAGGGAAACATCGATGATGTATCGATGTAGTATCGATGAAACTACATGGAATTACATGGAAACTACTTGGAAACTACATGGTAGGTACTTGGAGATTACTTGGTACTTATATTAAATTAACTTACTTCAAATAGGTAATTATAGTATCGAGTATATGATGTGCTTCGGGAAAGGATAAGTGGCCGGTATAGGAAGGTATAGCACTTCACAAGAAAACAGTGCATTCCTACACAAGGAGCAACAAATACTTGGAAATCAACCAGCAAGGGTACAATAAAAATGGGACTGATTGCTCAGTCCCAACAAAACAAATACTTCTTTCACTAGGTGTTTTAAATAATGGAATTCATCAATCTGGACATGGTAAAAATTACTTAAAGGCTTCTTATAGGAAATGGTCATCCAAATAAGTCAAATGTGTTTAAATAAAGGTTAATTAGTTCTCTTAGAATGGGACGGAAAAAAACAAAATGCTTAAACTGCTCTATTTAAAGATAGTACATAAAAATAGTATATCTATACCACGAAAGTTGTAATCTGTTAATAACTTGTTAAGAACAGGAAGGGATTGTCACGGTGAGCATGTAACTATTGAATAATTCGTTAATATTTCCCGATTTGATCAATGATTTTCCCTTTTGCGTAAGTAACCCCACTTTCACACCTAGTACCTTTGCGCCTCAATTACACATTACACACATTGCAAATCATGCTTCGCAGTTCGGTTTTAACATTCATAGGCTTATTTCTAGCTATCTCTACTTTTGCGCAAAAGGCGACTATTAAAGGCACCGTGAAAAGCGATGCAGGTGAAAGCGTACCTTTTGCGAATATCAGCGTTATTGGTTCTAAAACAGGTGCTGTGGCGAATAACCAAGGTGCTTTCGTATTACAACTACCAAGCGCAGGTGCTTACCACTTGAAAATTACAAGCGTAGGGTTCAAAGCAGCTGAACAAAACGTACAAGTAAATGCCAACGATACAACTACCTATACTTTTACTTTAGTGCAAAACGGGAACCTACAAGAAGTCATTGTTTCCGCATCTCGTAAACAAGAAACCTTGGATGAAGTGCCTTCTTCTGTTACCATTATCGGTGCTAAAGATTTAGCCATTCAAAAGAATATCAGTAACAACATCGCCGATATCTTGGCGGTAAGCGTACCGGGTTTAGGTTTTGGTAGTAATACAACAGGTAACTCTGGTCAAACTTTACGTGGCCGCGACCTTTTGGTGATGGTTGACGGTATCCCACAATCTACACCACTCCGTAACGGTGGCCGTGATATCCGCTCTATCGATCCTTCCGCGATCGAAAGAGTTGAGGTAATCAAAGGGGCAACCGCTATCTATGGTAATGGTGCCGATGGTGGTTTGATTAACTACATCACTAAAAAGGCGGATCGTTCTAAAGCATTCAGTGGTTTAACCACCCTTGGTGCTAATACCCAAGTGAAAGAGGCACAACACACCGGCGGCTTCAAAGTAGGTCAACAATTCAGCGGTTACTACAAAGATTTCGATTACGTAGTATCGGGCCAATACGAACAAACAGGTGTTTATAAAGATGCTAAAGGTGTAGTTATTAACCCCGATTACGGTTTGGGTGAAACCACTATCTGGAACGCTTTTGCGAAATTGGGTTACAATATCAACACCCGCAACCGCGTAGAGTTAATGTATAACTTCTTCGGTAGCGAGCAACGTACCGATTATATTCGCCAAAATGGTAAATACGGCGAATCTCCTACCATCGGTGTTTTTGGTAAACGCCCAGGCGATCCAGAAGGTACTCCTTACAACCACAATGCTAGCTTACACTGGAGCAGCGAGAAAATTATCGGCAATACCAGCTTAGATGTGAATTTGTACATGCAGAAGTTCTACACAGTTTTCTTCTGGACTGATTCTTGGCCAGGTGGTGGTCAATCTACGATCACTTCCGATAAAAAAGGTGCACGTGTGAATTTCTCTACACCTTTTACCGTATCTAAAAACATTGATGCCGACCTAGTATATGGTGTCGACATCTTAAACGATAAAACTGCACAAACATTAACAGACGGCCGCTTATGGGTACCAGAAATGGACATGAAAAACACGGCGCCGTATGCACAGTTGAAAGCTACTTTCTTCAAACACTTCGTGTGGAAAGCAGGTGCACGTTACGAGAACATTAGCATTGATGTACCAGATTATACTACCATCATTTCTTTGAACCAAAAAACGGGTCAATATGATGTAGGTGGTGTACCTGTAAAAGGTGGTAAAATCGAGTACAATGCATTTGTCTTTAACACGGGTTTACGTTACAACCGTTGGTCGTTCTTCAAACCATTTGTAAGTTATTCACAAAGCTTCTCTGTGAACGAATTGGGTAGAATCTTACGTTCCGCGGAAGAGAATACGGTATCTCGTTTAAAAACAAAAGCGGTGATTGCGAATAACTACGAAGCAGGTTTCAGCAGCACTGTGGGTCCTGTTGATTTCGAAGGTAGCTACTACATCAGTACTTCTAAATTAGGTGCGAACTATGTATTAACACCAGAAGGTAAATTTGAAATTGCCCGCGATCCACAAAAGATCTATGGTTACGAATTTGCTGCTGATGTACGCATCTTGAAAAACCTAGGTGCGGGTGGCTCTTACTCTTATACAGAAGGTAAATTGGACTTGAACAAAAACGGTAAATACAACGATAAAGAAGATGCTTACATGTTGGGTGATAAAATTGCCCCACCTAAATTAACTGCTTATATACGTTATCAGCCCATTAAGCAATTATACATTCGTTTGCAAATGTTGAGAGCTTGCAGCCGCGAGCGTTTCAACCCCGATCCCACTACAAAAGCGTATGCTTATGGTAAAGGTCCGGTGGAAGCATTCTCGATATTTAGTTTGAATACTAGTTATAACTTTGATGCGCATAGCACTATTAACGTAGGTGTAGATAACCTTTTCAATAAAGATTATTACACTGTACCTTCGATGTGGAATTCGCGTGTTGATTACTATGCTAAAGGAACGGGTACACGCATTAGCATTAACTATACCTATAAATTCTAAGGGTGAAGAAAATATTTAAGATACATTCCCTTGCGGGAATCATAGCAGGAGCTTTGCTCCTGCTTTTGAGTTTAACAGGCAGTTTATTAGTTTTTAGCGACGAGATTGATGAAGCCATGCATCCCATGTTGTTTCATGTGCAACCACAAGGCGAAAGAAAGCCCTTGGATAGCATTTACCAAGCAGCAGCAAAATCGCTTGAAGGCAATCCCATTATGAATATTCTTCGATTGCCGCAAGAGCCGAATGCGACGTGTATTTTACGTGCAGAATACGGCCCGGAAAGAAGGATATACGTAGTGGTGAACCCTTATACAGCAGAAGTAATTGCACAACGTAGTAATACAGGCTATTTTTCGGGTTGGGTCATGTATTTACACTTTACCTTGTTAAGTGGGTTTAAAGGTGCTTGGGTGATTTTAATTACGGGGATATTATTTGCTATATCGATTATTACAGGGATTATAATTTACCGGAAATCGTTCGCGAAAGTACTCACCTTTAAAACGAAATTGGAGTGGCGTAATAAGAACCGTCGTTGGCGCAACTTGCACCGCATCATAGGCGTTTGGGCCTTGATCTTTAACTTGATCATTGTGGTTACGGGGATAATGATGGAGATTAAAGTGGTGAATGCTCGCAAGAACGGGAAAGTGATTCAAAGTACGGATTTAAGCGCTATTTCATTTGATGCGTTGTATACAAAGGCGAAAGAGGTGTTCCCGGATTTGCGCATTATGGGTATACGTACTCCAAAAAAGCAGGGCGACCCAGTACTTTTCATGGGGAATACTGGTGGTACGAAGTTCTTTGGCGAATATAACTCGAGCGTTGCGTTATCGGCTACGGGTGAGGTGAAGAAGTTAACGAACCTCAACAAAGCCACCTTCGGCCAGAAGTTCCAAGCATGTATAGCGCCGTTGCACTTTGGGAATTTCGGGGGTTTATTTGTGAAAATCATTTGGTGTTTATTAGGCTTAACACCGGGGATACTGGCGTTATCGGGTAGCTGGATTTTATACAAACGTACCAGTAAGAAAAAGCGGAAATAACTTGCTAAGCATAATTGTTAAAATGGCCCTATTTCTACGTTGTAGAGATGGGGTTATTTTTTTGTGGGAGGGTATAGGCTATATAAATTCTATTCAACCGTAGTGGCGTCGCACAGGCGAGGGTAGGAGCCGCATTGGGCTACGCTCTATAGTAGCACAAACCCCGATACGGGCGACGCAACTAGGGCTGCATAATACTACAACCGTTCACTACAAAAAGAAAGCCTCCATTCTAAAGTAGAGCGGAGGCTTTCTTATATAAGTTGTAATATAATTACGCTTCGAAGTGTTTTTCGATAGCAGTATCGTACTTGTTTTTCCAAGTTTTAACATCGCCCCAGTTTTCACCGTCGATAGCAATGCTTTCACCTTTAACAGTACCGATTTTTTCGTAGCGAACAGATTGTTCTGTAGCGTCTACTAAACCGTGTAATAAAGCTTCGAATTTCTCTTTGTTAGCAGGTTTTACAGATACAACTACGCGGCTTTGAGATTCGCCGAACAAGTAAGCATCTTTACGGAAGATCTTGTTAGTAGTTACATCGAAACCGAGGCCATTCACCATTGCTTTTTCCAACAATGTAGTGAACAAACCACCTTCGCTAACGTCGTGTGCAGATTCGATTAAGCCTGCTTTGATCAATTTAGTGATCGCTTTCTGCAATTGTGCTTCTTCTTCGAGGTTGAAGTGAGGCGCAGGAGAGAACTCGATACCGATCAATTTGTGCAAGTATTCTGAGCTGCTGATATCGTTATAGCTACGACCTACTAAGTAGATCAAGTCGCCATCATTTTTGAAATTGAGGGTTGTGCGTGTAGCATCCATGTTGTCTAATACACCGAGCATACCGATAGTAGGCGTTGGGTAAACAGGACCGTCTGGAGATTGGTTGTAGAAGCTTACGTTACCACCTGTTACCGGTGTATTGAATTTCTTACAAGATTCGCTCATACCTTTAATTGCGTAAACGAATTGGTAGTAAACTTCTGGATCGTAAGGGTTACCGAAGTTCAAGCAGTTCGTGATGGCAACTGGTTCGCCACCGCTACATACAATGTTACGAGCAGCTTCAGCCACCGCAATTTGGCCACCTACGAAAGGATTAGCGTATACATAACGGCTGTTACAGTCGGTTGTAAGTGCTAAAGCTTTCTTCGTACCTTTTACGCTTACGATAGAAGCATCTGAAGGTGCGTTTGTGCTAGCATTTGCAGTACCTACCATGCTATCGTATTGGTTGTAGATCCAACGTTTAGAAGCGATGTTAGGGATTTGGATTAAGCGTTCAGCAACAAATTTCGCGTCAACAACATCAGCGATTTTATGGATATCGAATGCTTTAATTTTTTCGAAGTAAGCAGGTTCAACGTAAGCACGGTGGTATTGAGGAGCACCGCCGCCGAGTACCATGCTATCAGTTGGAAGGTCGGCTTCCAATTCGCCGTTCATATAGAACTTCAAGTTGGGTTCTTTTGTAACCACACCGATTTGTTCAGCGTGTAAGTCCCATTTCTCGAATACATCGAGTACTTCTTGTTCGCGGCCTTTGATTACTACGATGAGCATACGTTCTTGGCTTTCGCTCAACAACATTTCCCATCCTTTCATATTTTCTTGGCGAGTAGGTACTTTTTCGAGGTCGATTTTCATACCGTGTTCACCTTTCGCACTCATTTCGGAAGTAGAGCAAGTGATACCGGCAGCGCCCATATCTTGCATACCTACTAAAGCGCCGGTTTGGATAAGTTCCAAGCAAGCTTCCAATAATTTCTTTTCTTGGAAAGGATCACCTACTTGAACGGCAGGTAAATCTTGCGCGCTTTCTTCCGTGATATCTGCAGAAGCGAAAGAAGCACCACCGATACCATCTTTACCGGTTGCAGAACCTACGATGAATACAGGGTTGCCTTCGCCGTATGAAGTAGCGGAAACGGTTTGACCAACTTTCACGATACCAACGCTCATAGCATTTACAAGCGGGTTAGTGCTGTAACAGTTTTCGAAGTAAACTTCACCACCTACGGTTGGAACGCCGAAGCAGTTACCGTAGTGACTGATACCGTGAACGACACCTTTTAATAAGTGTTGATTTTTTTTATCGTTGATGTTACCAAAGCGGAGCGAGTTGAGGGCAGCGATAGGACGAGCACCCATTGTGAAGATATCGCGGTGAATACCACCAACACCCGTAGCGGCACCTTGGAAAGGTTCGATCGCAGAAGGGTGGTTATGCGATTCAATTTTAAATACGCACGCTAAGCCGTCGCCGATGTCAACTAAGCCTGCATTTTCTTCACCAGCTTTTACGAGTAAGCGGTCGCCTTCACGGGGCAAAGTTTTGAGCCAAACGATTGAGTTTTTGTAGCTACAGTGTTCACTCCACATAACGGAGTACATACTGAGTTCCGTGAAATTAGGCGTTCTGCCCATTACGGATTTTATACGCTCAAATTCGTCTGCTGTTAGACCTAACTGTTCGGCTGTTTCTACTGTGGTTTGCATGTAACAATTACGATTTAAAAAGAAGATGCAAACCTACGTGATTTCTTGTTGATTGACAAGCGTGGGCTTTGAAAGCTGTTAATATTATATGTTAAAGTGGAAAAGACTGGGAGGGAAGGGGTAGAGGGGAGGGGAATTTCCCACTTTGGCGGGTCTGAAATGGCATAAATCTATGATCTATGTCAGCAAATTTGGCCTTCGTGATGGGAAACGGGCCTTAAAATCATATTATCGAATTTTATATACATGTGTTTTGGAGAGCTGAGATGCTCGATTTTTACTCAAATCGCAAAAAAGTCGGGATTTTTTCAACCTGATTGTAATTTTTTTTGATTTTTTGAACACTTTCTTGCTTTTTAAATTTAATGGATGTTTTTTTGTATAAAATTTCTCACAGCATGCAATCTTTACGCTTAACAGCGCTGGAAGGTTTAACCGGCGTAGATGTTAAAACCAAAGCAGACAACGGTAAAATCACTGATGCTTTCGGTATCAATGTATTTTCAGCCAAAACTTCTCGCGAATTCTTGAGCGACGAGGCTTACAAAAGTTTGATGAACTCTATTAAAGCGGGTTCTAAAATTGAACGTAAAATGGCCGACCAAATTGCTTCAGGCTTGAAAGCTTGGGCAATGAAAAAGGGTGTCACTCACTATACACACTGGTTCCAACCTTTAACAGGTACTACAGCAGAAAAACATGACTCTTTCTTCACATTGAAAGGTGATGGTACTGCGATCGAAACTTTCGATGGCGATGCATTAGTACAACAAGAACCAGATGCTTCCAGCTTCCCTAACGGTGGTATTCGTGCTACTTTTGAAGCTAGAGGTTATACTGCATGGGATCCATCTTCACCTCCATTCATCATCGATCAAGGTGCAGGTAAAACACTTTGCATTCCTACGATCTTCGTTGCTTACACTGGCGAATCTTTAGATTATAAAGCTCCATTGTTAAAAGCTACGGCTGCTTTGGATAAGGCTGCTGTTGAAGTTTGTAACTACTTCGATAAAAATGTAACAAAAGTAACTACTACTTTAGGTTGGGAACAAGAATATTTCTTAGTTGACGAAGGTTTGGCGAATGCTCGTCCTGACTTAGTAATGTGTGGCCGTACAGTTGTTGGTCATGCGCCTGCTAAAGGTCAACAATTGGAAGATCACTACTTCGGTGCTATCCCTGAGCGTGCGTATGCTTTCATGCGCGATTTCGAAGAAGAATCTTACAAATTAGGTATTCCTTTAAGAACTCGTCACAACGAGGTAGCTCCTGCTCAGTTTGAGTGTGCGCCTATCTTCGAAGAAGTGAACATTGCAGTTGATCACAACTCATTGTTGATGGATGTGATGAACAAAGTTGCTAAGCGTCATAAATTACGTGTATTATTCCACGAAAAACCATTCGCTGGCATCAACGGTTCTGGTAAACACAATAACTGGTCTTTGGCTACGGATACTGGTGTTAACTTATTAGCGCCTGGTAAAACACCAAAAACTAACTTGATGTTCTTGACTTTCTTCGTGAACGCGATTAAAGCAGTACATGATAACGCAGATTTGTTAAGAGCGTCTATCGCTTCACCGAGCAACGATTTCCGTTTAGGTGCAAACGAAGCTCCTCCAGCCATCATTTCTGTATTCTGTGGTAAATACTTATCAGAAGTATTACAAGAAGTGAAAACTCGCGTTAACAATAAATTCGACGAACAAGACGAAGCTATCCTTAAATTGGATCTTCACCGTCATATTCCAGAATTGTTATTAGATAATACAGATCGTAACCGTACTTCACCATTCGCATTTACAGGTAATAAATTCGAATTCCGTGCAGTAGGTTCTTCAGCGAACTGTTCTTCTGCAATGACAGTTTTGAACACGATCATGGCTAACACACTTCAAAACTTTAAAGTAGAAGTGGATGCGTTGATCGAAAAAGGCGAGAAAAAAGAAATCGCCATTATGCAAACTTTACGCAAATACATCGTAGATTCAGAAAGAATTTTATTTGAAGGCGATGGTTATAGCGAAGAGTGGGAAAAAGAAGCTGAAAAACGCGGCTTAGAAAACATCAAAACTACACCACGTGCATTAGATGCGTTTGTTACGCCTAAAGCTACTGCATTGTTCGTAGGTACAGGTGTTTACAATGAGAAAGAATTGCACGCTCGTCATGAAATCTTGTTAGAAGATTACGTGAAGAAAGTACAAATCGAAGCTCGTGTTATCGGCGAAATCGCTACTAACAACATTTTACCTTCAGCCGTTAAATACTTAAACGAATTGTTGGTAAACATTAAAGGCTTAAAAGAAATTGGTTTCCCTGAATCGGCTTACAAAGCACAGGTTCAAATTGCGAACAAAATTTCTGAACATATTAATGTCATCAGTGAAAATGTACAGGCAATGATCGAGGCGCGTAAAACAGCTAACAAGCTGTCTGATAGCCGTCAAAAAGCGATCGACTACTGTGAGAAGATCAAACAGCCGTACTTCGACGTTATCCGCTACCATGCAGATAAATTAGAATTCTTAGTAGATGACAAGATTTGGGGATTACCCAAATACAGAGAGCTGCTTTTCTTGCGATAAAAAACCGTAAGATTGTTTTGGTGTATGATGGCCCCCGGTTTTCACCGGGGGTTTTTTATTTTGATATATTGTGTAAGATTTAACCGAACTATATGATAAAGTACCTAGTTGTTTTAGCAATATGCATCGCATACTGCTCCCTACCTAGTAACAGGCATATTGCGAGCTCGCAAGGGGATTTGACACACTTTTGGTTTTCCTCTATGCTACTAACTGCCCTACAAGCTACAAGTTGACAGTAATTACCAGTATGAAGCGAATAATTACGCAAGCTTTTCGTTTATAGGTAACCATTGTGTTAAGCGTTCAGAAGTATTTTTAGATACTTTAGGAGAAATAGATTCAGCGGCCATTTATCTTCCTGAAGGGCCTGTGCCTTATACAAAGGAGGCCTTATTACAAGATACCTTGTTTACAGCTGGACATCAGACATCACTGGCAAGGGAAAATGTACTTATAACGAAAGGACACAGCAATTTTGGGCACTTTTTACCTGTAAGTGAAGTTAGGGGGCACTTATTTAACAAGGAGCACGGCTTCGTTTATATTGGTATTGGCGGAAAGGTACTTGTATGTATTTACATAATACGATCAGAGCGCTGCATTTATGAGGAAGTACTGTAAAACAAGGTGATAGGGGTTTATTTTAAGATTTAAACCAGTGTTTACAATATTACTGGCACGGTTTTTTTAATTTTGTGCGCTCAACATCTTATGCCCATATGAAATTGAAGTATTTAACTGTCATTATTCTCTTCATCACTGCCTGCGGCAAGAAACCCGAAAAGGTGGTAACCGTTGCGCCACCCCCAAAGGTGGATACAATTTGGTTGAAGTCGATGTTGCAGTTAGAATTAGTAAAGCCTGATTACCGTTATTGTGCCGATCCTGCTACTTGCTTATGGAAGTTTGATGGTGATACTTATTTGCGAAAATCACGCATAGAAATGGGGCCTAAAGGTGAAATAGAGAAAGCGCAGGTATATAAGCCGACGGGGGAATTTATTCATTACGAGAAAGGCTCTTTGTTAGCAGATCCTATGCTGCTGGAAATGGAAAGCTGGCGGCCTAAGATGTTCATGATAAAAGAACAACAAGGGCTGGTATACCCAGAATTACCAAGTGGAGGAGAATGGATTCAAAAAGGAGATAGTGTATTGTATCGCAATAAACCTACCTTGTTTGTATTTGTTGTGCAACCATAGAAATAGCATTATAACGTACTATATTTGAAAAGCATTGGTGTAAAACCCAGTGCTTTTTTTATGCCTATATCAGAGTGAAGTATTGCAACTTTTTTAAACGAAAAAAGCACCAGGAGAACCTAGTGCTTTTAATTTTGTTGGGAGCCAGCAGAGGGATTCGAACCCCCGACCCACTGATTACAAATCAGTAGCTCTGGCCAACTGAGCTATGCTGGCATATTATTTTCTTTCTGCAGAAGTATGTTACTGTCTTGAAAGGAGTTGCAAAATAACAGGTGTTTTGTTAAACTTCCAAATTTATTTTCCAAATACTTGAAAATTTTTTCAACACCATCCAATTGGGTCATACAATAGCGCATGATGATGATGAAATGATGGCAAAAATAATCTGCAAATATGCAGCTACACTGCGTTTATAACTATTTATAAGTGTAATATGCTATTGAAATATAACATCTAAAGATAAGATGTATATTTAAAGCCTTGGATGCAAAATTTGAATGGAAGAATATATTGATCAGTTTCTTCTAGGACAGCTATCCATATATTTCTTCTCACAAGATTATTTGCATTAATACCAATTCTCTACTTTCGATCATGTTTTACTTGGCATAGATCAACTGGAATTTGAATAACTTGATGCAGTGCTACAATATCTTCATAAGTACCTAACAAGTGAACACGCTATTTATTGGGTTGTAGTATAGCTGAAATGGAGGAGTGCAAACTTGTTGAATTTAAATATGAATAAAAAGAAAAAGAGAGAGTGTGAATTAATCTTTCATCAAAATTTCCCTACACCAACAACAACGCCGTCACTACAGCCCCTGCTGCGGTATTACAAACGTTCACCATGTTGTTCGTCATCACAAGCCTGCGTTCAAATACAGCGCCCAATATCGAATCTACATAGTTGCCAATAACCCCAGCAGCAGCAATCACAATTGTGGCCGCGCCGAATCCATATTGAATAGAAAACAAAATAGCTAACAATAAACTGCCGGCAGCGCCTATAATTGTACCTTCTAAACTAATCACCCCATCCAGCCCGCGTTCATCCGGTTTAAAGGAAAGTACGTTCACGAATTTCTTACCGTATACAGTACCTAGCTCAGATGATAGTGTGTCGGCAGTTGCGGCCGCTAAGCTGCCCACCATCATGGCGTGGTATAAAAAGGTATGTTTATGATCGAAGATGGCTAAAATGGCCATTAAAGCAGCAATACCGCCATTGGCAAATACTTGGCCTGGTCGGCGGCCTGTAGATTGTTGTTCTAGATCGTCGTGTGAAAGTTTATGTTGTTTGCCGTGTGCCGTCGCTAATGTGCCCAATAAGAAGAATATACCAAGGTATAAGAGGCCCCACCATCCTGCACCTAGGAATACAGGAATGCCTACTAGCATCCCAGTTATACCGCCCCATATGGTTAACTTCTTCAGGCGTATAAAAAAGAGCATAAAAACAATGATAAAGCATATGGTTGCTAAACTTGAATTAGCAAGGTTTAACGATGACATACGGCCAAAAATATTGAATTCTCCCCTTATCATCAATAGTATGGCGCAATTTGGATAATTACATATAAAGATTTGATCTTAAAGCCTTTTGGAGCAACAATTTTGATTAAAGTGATTTAACACTATTTAACAGTTGCTAGCGTGTAAGTGATAAAAAGAACGTCCTTCCTGCGAAAATAACCTGTTGTTGATAAAGTTGTTTGTTCCATGAAACCGGTTTTCCGAAGAGTAGGTTAGATGGGAGTGAATAGGAATGTTAATGGTTGGAAATTGCGATTTTATAATGATATGGATAATGATGTTATAGATCCGCAAGAGATCGATATACCATTACTAGTAACAACGTAGTTCCGTGTAGGGAAGAGCATTGCTTGATACCTGTTATCTCAATAGGTTTTAATGCATATCCATAAGATAAGGAACGATTATTTGATAAGTCAAATATTGATAAAAAAAACCGCCTTCACAAAGTGAAGACGGCCTTTTTTCTAAAAAGAATGTATCAAAAATTAGGTCATTGGAATTTCCGCAACTTTGTACACTTGCGCATCCAATTTCTCTTTTGTTTCTTTGAAAGCTTTCAATGTTAATTCGATGTCTTCATCTGTGTGGGCCGCGGTTGGGATAATACGGTAGATGATTTGACCTTTCGGAATAACTGGGTACACTACGATTGAACAGAAGATGTTGTAGTTCTCACGTAAATCCAAACACATCGCAGTTGCTTCAGGGATATCACCTTTCAAGTAGATCGGTGTAACCGGTGAATCTGTAGCGCCGATATCGAAACCGTTATCGCGTAAACCTTGTTGTAATTTCTTAACGTTCGACCATAATTTCTCTCTCAATTCCGGCCTGTTACGTAACATGTCTAAACGCTTCAAGTTACCTAATACATAAGGCATTGGTAACGATTTCGCGAAGATTTGTGAACGCATGTTGTAACGGAGGTAAGTGATGATGTTTTTATCGCCACTGATGAAACCACCGATAGATGCCATTGATTTTGCAAATGTTGAGAAGTACAAGTCGATACCATCTTGGCAACCTTGCTCTTCACCACAACCCGCACCTGTTGCACCAATCGTACCGAAACCATGCGCGTCGTCTACCAACAATCTAAATTCATATGTATCTTTCAAGGCAACGATTTCTTTCAATTTACCTTGATCACCACCCATACCAAACACACCTTCAGTGATAACCAAAATACCACCACCGCTTGTTTTAGCTAACTCAGTAGCACGCTTTAATTGCTTTTCGCAATCTGCTACGTCGTTGTGCTTAAACACATAACGGTGACCTGGATGCAAGCGAACGCCATCAATAATACATGCATGGCTTTCAGCATCGTAAACGATAATGTCTCTACGGCCGCAAATCGCATCGATTGCACTCAAAATACCTTGGTAGCCGTAGTTTAACAACATGGTGTCTTCCTTCTTAACAAACTCAGACAATTCCTTTTCTAACCTATCATGATGATCAGAGTTACCACTCATCATACGTGCACCCATCGGGTACGCTAAACCAAATTGAGATACAGCATCGATGTCAGCTTGGCGAACTTCCGGGTGGTTGGCTAACCCCAAGTAGTTGTTCAAACTCCATACGATTTTCTCTTTACCTCTGAACTGCATGCGGTTACCAATTTCACCCTCCAATTTTGGGAAAGCGAAATATCCATGCGCCCTATCAGAGTGTTGGCCAATAGGTCCTAAGCTTTTCAATAGCTTCTCGAAAATATCCATATTATTAATAACTTTAAATTAATGGTTATCAAAATTCCGGTTACAAAGGTATTAAAATTATGTTTTTTGTAAACTTAGGTTACTTTTGTTTCTTCACCATTTTTGCTTTTTTATTATGAACCGGAAGAAAATGCTTGCCGGTCTGTTGCTTATTTTGTCACCATTTGGCGTTTTTGCACAGAAAACCGCCAATAATGTACCATCTAATGGTAAAATAGTATCAAAAGAGCTCGCCAGGCCGAAATTAGTGGTAGGAATCGTTGTAGACCAGATGCGTTGGGATTTTTTATACCGCTACTATGATCGTTACACGAATAATGGATTCAAAAGACTCGTACAGCAAGGTTTTTCCTGCGAAAACACGTTTTTACCTTACACTCCCGCCATTACAGCTTGCGGCCACGCCTGTGTTTATACAGGTTCCGTACCTGCCCTCCATGGCATTCTCGGGAATAACTGGTACAGCCGCGATTTAAACCGCCGCGTTTATTGTGTTGAAGATACCACCGTGCAAACCGTTGGTACCGATACGAAAGATGGCTTAATGAGCCCGCGTAACATGCTTACCAATACGATCGGCGACGAACTCCGTATCGCTACCAATTTCAAAAGTAAAGTAGTCGGCATCGCGTTGAAAGACCGCGGCGCTATCCTGCCAGCAGGCCACGCTGCCAATGCAGCTTTTTGGTATGATGGAGAAAGAGGGGCTTTCATTACCAGCACTTATTACATGAACGATTTACCAGCCTTTGCGAAAGAATTCAACGCGCAAAAATGGCCGGAAAAATACCTTTCTACGCCTTGGAGTACTTTGTACCCAATTAACACCTATACCCAAAGCACAGCCGATGATGTAGCTTGGGAAGGTAAATTCAAAGGCGAGAAAACTTCCACTTTCCCGCACGACCTTAGCAAATCAACCAATATGGAAGATTTGTGCAGCACCCCGTTCGGTAATACTTATACCTTAGAATTCGCGAAAAAAGCATTGGATTTTTACCAATTGGGTAAAGGAGATGTAACCGATATGCTCAACGTTAGCCTGTCTTCAACCGACTATGTTGGCCATCAATTCGGCCCGAATTCCATCGAAACAGAAGATACTTACCTCCGCCTCGATAAAGACCTTGGTGCTTTCTTCGATTATCTCGATGCAAAAGTGGGTAAAGGCAACTATACCTTGTTCCTTACAGCCGACCACGGCGTGCAAAATATTGCTGCTTTTAACAAAGAACACGGTATTCCTGCAGGCGTGTGGAACCAATCTGCTTTCACCAAAGCCATTAACGAAGCTGCAAAGAAAGAATTTGGTATCAGCGACGCAATTCTCACTATCCAGAACTACCAAGTGTACATGAACTACAAAGCGATTGAACAAGCCGGTAAAAAACTGGAACAAGTAAAAGCATTCATTCACCCGTTGATGAAACAACAAGTAGGCATTGCTAACGTAATCGATGAAGAAAGATGGGGCGATGCTCCATTAATCGAGCCGATCCGTAGCATGGCACTCAACGGTTATAATACCCAACGCAGCGGCGACTTCATGTTGTTCTTACAACCAGGTTGGTCGTACGGCGGTGCTACGGGTGCTAACCACGGTGTTTGGAACCCGTACGATACGCATATCCCGTTAGTGTGGATGGGCTGGGGTATTAAGCAAGGCGGCTCAACGAACCGTACTACTTACATGACCGACATTGCCAGCACGGTAGCAGCTTTATTGCATATACAAATGCCAAATGGCGCTGTTGGACATGCGATAGAAGAAGTGAAAAAATAATATAGGGATAAGGATGGTATAAATCCTTACCTGGCAAATACTTAGAAAGCTCCGGGCAAATCCCGGGGCTTTTTTATGCCTGCTAGGGAAAGAAATACATAATATGTAAGCGATTTATCCGCTGATAATTGCTTAATTTTCGGACATGTATTCATATGTAACTTACGAAGTGAGGAACCGCGTAGCGTATATAACGCTCAACAGGCCCGAAAAGCGCAATGCATTGAATGGAGAAGTCGTTGCAGAACTCCAATCCACCTTTACAGCAGCCGGTGCCGACGATCATGTAAAAGTGATTGTACTCCAAGGCAGCGGCGAAGCTTTTTGTGCAGGTGCCGACCTTGGCTATTTACAGCAATTGCAAAAGAATACATTTGAAGAAAACTTGGCCGATTCATCGCAATTAAAGTTGCTCTTCGAAACCATGTATACCTTACCGAAGGTGATTATTGCCATGGTAGAAGGCCATGCGATTGCCGGCGGTTCGGGATTGGCAACGGTGTGTGACTATTGTTTCGCGGTGCCACATGCTAAATTTGGGTACACGGAAGTGAAGATTGGGTTTATCCCGGCGATTGTAGCCGTATTTTTAGTGCGGAAGATCGGCGAGGGCAGGGCAAGGGAGTTGTTGTTGAGTGGAAAATTGATAGAAGCACGGTATGCGCGCGAGATTGGGTTAATTAACGAGATCGTGGAAGCAAAAGACATGAAACAATACGTGGATGACTTCGCGCAAACGCTGTGTAATGATGCTTCGGCCAATTCTTTGGGCTTAACGAAGCAATTAATCGCGGCCGTGCAAGATGTACCTTTAAGGGATGCGTTGAATTATGCAGCCACGTTAAACGCTAAAACCCGCGAGCATGCCGATTGTAAAAAGGGCATTGCCGCTTTTATAAACAAAGAAAAACCAGCCTGGTAGCGGATATGCGTACTTTGGCACACATTTTTCACCCTTTCCCTATGAAACTAAAGCACTATGAAGAAATTAGTATTATTACAAAGTTTAGTGGTGGTGTTTTTCACTAGTTTGAGCCTGCATGCGCAGGCACAACGCACTATTTCAGATGCTAAAATCACGTACAAAATTGAGCTGCCTGCAGAGCAAGCCCAAATGGACGCGATGATGGCCAATTCAACCATGGTTCAATACATTCGCGGCGATTTAAGTCGTATTGATATGTCGTTTAACGTGGTGAATTACATTTATATCACCAATGCAAAAACATCTACCATGGTTACCTTGCTAGATAACCATGGCGATAAATATCTTATTCGTACACCGAAAGATGCTTTCGAGAAGGAATGGAAAACCTTCGATAATATTCAATTCGTAGACCAAGAAGGTACGAAGGAGATTGCAGGCTATACTTGTAAGAAAGCGATCGGTAAAATGAAGGATGGACAACAGTTCGAGGTGTACTACACTACCCAGTTAGTACCAGAAAGCCGCATGTACAACCGCCGCTTCTCTAACCTAAAAGGATTACCGCTTGAATTCGAAATTCCCATGAAGGCTAATCATAAACTGAAAGTGCTCGCTACCAAGGTTGATCTTAGCCCTGTTCCTGCCAGTGTATTCGATATTCCGCACGGTTACCGCGAAATTTCTCAAGATGAATTAAAGAAGTTAAGAGGTTAATGCCGGGTAACGTTTTTTGATAGCAAAAAGGGCACTGTATACAGTGCCCTTTTTTTATGTGATGTAATTATTTGATGTGTCAATGATTGATATGGTTCAGTAGTGTTGAAAGTCGTACAAGTGAGTAACACAACAACGGTACCATATAGCCTCAAAAGCCCGTTCCATAATCGACCTAACTGGGCATAAAAAAAGAGGTACCGAACCAGGTAGCCTCTTTAAAATATCTTTGCGATTAACGTTAGCCTCTTCTTAAAGGAATTGAAATTTGCACTTTATGATACTTTTGAATATCTACAGGTGCAGTTTGTTGCATTTGGAAATTCGCCGGTAAAACGAATGTAAAATTACCTTTCTTGAAGGCTGGCGTGGTGACCTGTGGTTCAGGTGCGTAGGTACTAGATAATTTAAACGCAGAATTGATCATGCCCGATGTTTTGAAACCAGCGTCCATGCTGAGATTGGTTTTAGGCATGAAAAGTCGATCATCCACTTTTTTCGCAATCTTGTCTTTATTGTCGTCAGGCAGCACTGATTCATTTGCCTGTGCTTTAAATCCAGTCAAAATGAGTATACCTGCCAACAGGCAAGACAATGATAAAGATTTGGTTATATGTATTATGCTTTTCATTGTATAACAAAGATACGAGTTTTTGAGCAATTCTAACATATCCTTAACTTAAGATAACACAAAATCTTAAGAAAATGTTAAAGAAACTGTAAAATCGGTCTAAAACGTGCATAAGTGGTGCGTAACTGCTGTTTGGTTACGGCAGTATTTCTCCCTATATTTGAATTAATGAGTCACGATTTCCCATCATTTAACGAGTTTAACGAGGATTTTGAAGATTTGAGGGATTTGCTCCAGCAATTTGAGAATCTTAAAGAGGGTCGCTCGCATTCCTTCCTGGACGAGGATTCTTTTGAACAGATTATTGATTATTATGATGAACACGATGAGTTGAACAATGCTATTCAAGCGGCCGAAATGGCCATCGAGCAGTTTCCCTTCTCATCGCAATTACTGCTCAAAAAATCCAGCCTCCTCATAGAATCGAAGAAATATAAAGAAGCGCTTGATATTCTCGAAAAAGCCGCTCTCCTCGATAGCAACGATATTAACTTATATATCTTAAAAACAGACGTCTACCTCGCTCTCAATCAACACGAAAAAGCCGCAAGATTAATTGAAAATCATATCGACCAGTTTTCTGGTGAAGACCGCACCGAATTATTATTGGAATTAGCCGATGTGTACGACGATTGGGAGGAGTTTGAAAAGGTATTCGATTGCCTGAAAATGGTACTCGAACACGATCCCAATAATGTAGAAGCTCTGCATAAAATATGCTTCTGGACCGAGTTTACTGGTCGTAACGAGGAAAGTATCCGTTTGCACAACAATATCATCAACGAATTCCCATATAATCACCTCGCATGGTTCAACCTGGGTACTGCTTACCAAGGGTTGAAACTGTACGAAAAAGCCATCGATGCCTACCAATACTCGGTAGTAATCGACGAAAAGTTCGATTATGCCTACCGGAACATGGGCGATGCCTTTATCCGCTTACGCAAATACAACGAGGCCATCGAGGTATTGCAGAAGCATTTAGAGATTGCCAAGCCGGAAGATGTGATTTACGAAGCTATCGGGCATTGCTATGAACGCATGCACCGGTACACCCAAGCCCGTTACTACTACAGGAAAGCGGTGCATTTAAGTCCTACCGACGATAAACTATACTACAAAATCGCCGTGGCTTACATGCTCGAAGAGAACTGGGAAAATGCCGTAAAATCACTCCAAAGCGCCATTAAGATCAATAAACAGAGTGCAGAATATAACATGTCGATGGGTGGCTGCCTGCTGGAACTCCAGCGCAATAAAGAGGCCTTAGGCTTCTTTATGAACGCAGTTCGCTTACGACCAAGCAGTATCAATGCCCGTTTGGAGCTCATCCGGGGATTATACGCCAGCCAATTTTACGAGGAAGCAATAGAACAAATTGAGTTCGCAGAAAGCAAAATCGGCCATAAACCGGTATTTATCTACTACAGGGCAGCGATTCTCATCGCCACGGGAAAGTCGAAAGAAGGCCTTATCCAGCTCGAAACCGCTTTACAAATGGCGCCCAAGCTGTTGAAAAAGATGGTAGAGCTAGACCCTTCCGTATTGCAACACCCGAGCGTTGTAGACCTCATCGGTCAATATCGTAAGAAAAAGTAGAAAAAATAATTTCTCCCATCAATTAATAGGACTTCTTATTTTTGCGGCGGTTTTCTAAATTGGTCCCTTAATTTTTAACGGACTATTTTGTTGTTTAAAATTTATTGAATCAATAATTGTTTGTCGCTTTGCGGCAGCATAGGAATTAGTTTTGGCCGACCAGCCAGTTAGAAGAAAAACATGTTTCAAAATGAATTTTAACCTTTCGCAGATGCCGGATCGCACGGTTAAACCGCGCACGAACGGCCTTACCATGGTGATGGATAAGGGCTTGAGTATTCAAGAAGTAAAGAATTTTTTGTCCATTTCCACACCACATGTGGATATCGTGAAGCTGGGTTTTGGTACTTCGTATGTGACGCCAAACTTGAGAGAAAAAATCGAAATATATCAACAAGCTAATATTCCTATTTACTTCGGTGGTACACTTTTCGAAGCTTTCCTCATCAGGAACCAATTCGAAGACTATATTAAAGTGATCCAAGATTATGGTATTACTTATATGGAAGTGAGTGATGGTTCTATCACCATCCCGCATGCCGAGAAATGTGGTTATATCGAGAAATTGGCCAATTATGGTACCGTTTTATCGGAAGTAGGTTCGAAAGATGCTGAACACATCATTCCACCATACAAATGGATCGAGTTAATGCGTGCTGAATTGGAAGCAGGTGCAACGTATGTGATCGCGGAAGCCCGTGAAAGTGGTAACGTTGGTATTTACCGTGGTTCAGGTGAGGTGCGTGAAGGTTTGGTACAAGAGATCTTAACGCAAATTCCTTCTGAAAAAATCATTTGGGAAGCGCCACAAAAAGCACAACAATTGTACTTCTTGGAA
Organism: Chitinophaga skermanii; assembly: GCF_003259335.1. Taxonomy (GTDB): domain Bacteria; phylum Bacteroidota; class Bacteroidia; order Chitinophagales; family Chitinophagaceae; genus Chitinophaga; species Chitinophaga skermanii. The sequence goes on along the minus strand of NZ_QLLL01000009.1, from coordinate 79,540 downwards.
TTAATCGGCTGCAATGCAAACCTCGGTAACCTAGCGCCGCATGAAGTAATCGCACTCGAAGCTATGCGTGTAGGTTTGAGAGGTGATACCTTCCAATTATTCCTCGACAAAGAATAATCTTCTCCCTAGAATACATTATTTCCAAAACAGTACCCAGCTTGCCAGCAAACTCGGTACTGTTTTGTATTTTCCCCCTATTAAAAACACATCGTATGAAACTTTACGGCCTGATCGGTTTTCCTCTTAGCCACTCTTTCTCCAAAGGCTACTTCGCTAACAAGTTCGAAACCCAAAGCATTCAAGGCTGTACATACGACACCTTTCCCATTCCCAACATCAACGATTTCCCGGCTTTATGGGCATCCCATAAAGAACTCCAAGGGCTTAACGTTACCATTCCTTACAAGGAACAAGTGATCCCGTTCCTCCACCAGCTCAGCGATGCCGTGCAAAAAATTGGCGCCGTCAACTGTATCAAAAAGGAAAAGGATGGTAAACTAACCGGTTATAATACCGACGTTATCGGCTTCGAAAACTCTTTAAAACCCCTCTTACAGGCACACCATACCCAAGCACTAGTATTAGGCACCGGCGGGGCAGCCAAAGCTGTACAATACGTGCTGGAGAAACTAGGTATAGCCTACCAAGTAGTAAGCCGTACGAAGCAAGATGGTATTTTGAGCTATGAAGATGTAACCAGTGAGTTGATAAAATCGCATACCCTCGTTATTAACACTACGCCTTTAGGCATGTACCCAAATGTAGATGCCGCACCGGCATTGCCCTATAGCGATATGGGGGCCAAACATTTATTGTACGATCTCGTGTATAACCCAGCCGAAACATTGTTCCTTCAAAAAGGAGCAGCGCAAGGCGCGGCAACGAAGAACGGGCATGAAATGTTGATATTACAGGCGGAGGCATCTTGGGATATTTGGAACGATCGCCTCGCGTAAATCGCTAAAGCCTTGCTATCTTTGCAGGATGGAACAAGCTGAAAAAAATAAATATCATGAAGGCGCAGTGATCTTGATCGATAAGCCACTTACGTGGACTTCCTTCGACGTAGTACGCAAAATCCGTAATACAACGAAAGCGAAGATTGGTCATGCCGGAACCTTAGATCCATTAGCCACGGGCCTCTTGATCTGTTGTACAGGTAAAATGACGAAGAAGATCAACGAGTACCAAGCACAAATCAAAGAATACACAGGTACGTTTACCTTGGGCGCAACTACGCCTACCTTCGATTTAGAATCCGAACCAACAGATTTCAAAGAAGTGCCGGCACTCAGCTTGGAAGAATTGCAAACGGTGGCCAACAAATTCCTCGGTGAGCAAATGCAATTGCCACCTATTCACTCGGCTATTAAGCAAAATGGGAAACCTATTTACCACTTAGCCCGCCAAGGGAAAGAGGTAACAGTGGAACCACGCAGGATTGTGATTGAAGAATTCGAGATCGTATCGGCCGAATTACCGATCGTATCGTTTAGGGTAGTATGCAGTACGGGTACTTATATCCGTTCATTAGCCAACGATTACGGTGCAGCCATCGGTTGCGGCGGCCATTTAAGTAAGCTTTGCCGTACACGCATTGGTGATTTTACCTTAGAAAAAGCACAGAGTGTCGACGAGTTTATCGCGGCTTACCAAGCAGAATCATAAATTATTGAAGGAAGAGGAAAGGAGACTTTCCTCTTTTTTTATGCTCAAATAACTGTGTATGAATGTTGTATGTTAGGTTAGTGCGATCTATAAGCAATAAAGCATTCCTCCTGCGTTAAAATGAGAGATTGAATAGGTATATTTGAGTCATCTAAAAGGTTTTCATGCGAAACTGGTTAAAATGGATAGGGTTTTTATGTATGCTGGTTGTGATGATGGTCGCAACGGCCAGCCCTGTGTTTTCCATTGAACCAAGAATCGATTGTTGTAAGCATGAAGCCGGCTCTGCCGATACTTGTAACGATGATGCCGATACAGAAAAAGGATGCAAGAATGAAGGCAATCCTTTCCAGTTTTGCGCTTGTTGCGTACATGCATGGCTACCCGCTTATACTGAAACAAGCATTATACAAGAACAACCTGTAGCCACCATTTTTGTGCTACATGGCCAAGATAAATTACCCCTCGTACCCGTATTCGATTTTTGGCAACCTCCCCGCTTTTTATAGTTCCTTTTTATTTGTGTTGAACATATGTTCTACTGTAAAACTGTGCTGGCCAGTAACGGCGAGTAACAGCCTATTTCCTATTCTTTTTATTGCAAATAATTACACATGAAAAGCGTTTTATTTTTTCTATTCGCCATCGTATGCTTTGTTGTTACACCACGAGTAGCATCCGCTCAATCCAATAACAACGAACCCAAGAAAGTAGAGATTAACATTACCAATCTTACTTGCGACGGCGATATGCCCACCATTAAAAAACAGCTCGTTAACTTAGATGGTATTGAAGCGGTGGAATTTACCAAACGCAAATCCAATATCTCTAAGTTCACGGTGCAATTCGACGAAACGGTTATTAGCTTAGAACAAATCTACAAAGCCATCGAAACAACCCCTGGTTGCGACGATAAAAGCACCACGCCTTACCGTGTAAAACAAAACAAATCGCCTAAATCCAAGCAAGCATGAGAACGGTAAGCGTTGTAATTTTCTTACTCCTTACCCAGGTACTCCAGGCACAAACAATCAAAGGCAAACTATTCGGCAAAACTGTTGAAGGCAGGGAAATATTACCCGGCGGAACTGTACGTTGGATAGGTAGCCAAACTGCTGTAGTAGCAAACGAAAACGGCATGTTTTCGATCGTAGCCGACAATGTAACTGATAAGCGCCTAGTAGCTACGTTTACAGGTTATAAAACGGATACAATTGCTTGGGATGGTAAGTTATATATGAGCATTACGCTCGAACAACTCCCTGGAGAGCTAAGTGGCGTAACCGTCACAACCCGGAACGGGGCATATATTTCCAGTCTTTCTACGGTGAAAATCGAGGTGATTAACCGCCACGAACTAAGCAAAGCTGCTTGTTGTGATTTGGCCGGTTGTTTCGGTACACAAGCATCGGTACAGCCGCAAACCACGAACATCGTTACCAATGCACAGGAGTTGCGCATTCTTGGGTTATCGGGTGTGTATAACCAAGTGCTGGTAGATGGTTTGCCCATGATACAAGGGCTGAGTTATACTTATGGTATTAGTTCTTACCCCGGCACCGTAGTTGAAAACATCTACGTGGCTAAAGGGGCCACCTCGGTATTACAAGGTTATGAAAGCATTAGTGGACAAATTAACCTGGACACAAGGCACGTAGATAAAGCAGAACGTTTGCACTTAAACGCTTACATGAATAGTTTCGGCGAAAAACATTTGAATGCGAATGTAGCCACAGCTGTAGGCGAGAAAAAGAAGTGGCACACCATGCTTGCTTTACATACAGTGCAACCTTCGAGGCGGGTAGATGGTAATGATGATGGTTTCCTCGATTTGCCCTTGTTAACACGTTACATGGTATATAACAAGTGGAAGTATGGCAATGATGGCGAGACGGGTTGGAATGCCCAATTCGGCTTGCGTTATGTGCACGAGCAAAGGGTAGGTGGCCAAGTGGGCTACCAAGCTTCCGGCGATAAAGGGAGCGACCAAGTGTACGGGCAGCAAGTAGCGTACAACCAGCCGGAAGCCTATGCAAAAGTGGCATACCGGTTTTCGCCGCAACATGCATTGAGTGTAAACGTAATGGGCTTTGGACATCACCAAAACGCCTACTTCGGCACGCTTGCTTACAAAGGCAAACAACAAGTAGGCTACCTCAATTTGCAACACGAAGTACAATGGGGCCAACATAACCTTAAATACGGCGCTAGCTACCGCTACCAGGCACTAACAGAAGATATTCAATTCACAAAACCGGAACCCACTAAAACGTATGCCGGTCGCTACCTTACGCGTTTACGTGTACCAGGTGTGTTTGCCGAAAATACGTTTCATTGGTTCGATGATCAATTGGTGTTCATCGCCGGGGCAAGAATGGATCATCACCAAACGGAAGGATGGTATTTTACACCCCGCGGTATGTTGAAATACTCGCCGCATGAAAACCATATTTTCCGCGCCTCTGCAGGTACAGGGTGGCGACAAGTGAACTTGTTCAGCGAACAACCCGTTGTGCTCACCAGCTCGCGTAATATCGTGTTCGAATCTACATTACGACCAGAACAAGCTGTTAACTGGGGCCTTAGCTACACTTGGCGATTCGAACTAGGGCAAACCATTGGTACCCTTAGTGCCGACTTTTACCAAGCCCGCTTCCAACGACAGTTTTATGCCGATTACGATCAAGATCCCGGTAAAATAGTGATGCGCAATTTAACGGGCGGTTCTCGTTCTAACGGGCTACAAATTGATGCCGCGCTAACGTTTTTCCAACAAATGGAATTCCGTGCTGCCTACAACTATTTAGCTGTGTATAGAAAAGAGAATGGTCAACAATTGACGATGCCTTTTAACCCGCGTAACCGTGCTATGTCGGCCTTATCGTACCGTACAAAAAACAACCGCTGGCAAGCCGATGTAAATACACATTGGTTTGATAAAATGCACTTGCCGAATACGCAAGCGAATCCACCCCAATACCGCCGACCTACTACGTCGGATGCGTATGCTACGGTGAACATCCAGGGAACTTTCAGATTAAAAACATTGGAGCTATATGCAGGCTGCGAGAACATCGCGAACTATCGACAACCGAACCCGGTTATTAGTGCCGAGCATCCATTCGGACCTTATTTTGATCTTTCTTCTGTATGGGGCCCCACTAGGGGGCGAGAGTTTTATGTAGGCGTTAGATATTCAATCAAATAAAACAAAAGGCATCTCTACCAAGTAGGGATGCCTTTTTTACAAGCGGTTATTTATTTAAAACATATGGACGGTAAACTACCGACGTATCTGTAGTAGGCACTTTATTATCGAATTTAATTGATTTCATTTTGTATTGGCAATTCGTTTCTGCCGATCTTCCCATGTAACTAATTTCCAGTTTGTTGCTAGGCGTTTGTGCATCGCCGTATTCTACATAGAACGTGTTTGTTTTATTAATACTAGCTTCCAACACATCCATCACAATAATCACAGGGTAAGCCAATTGCTCATTTTCCCCTGCATTCCTTGTATTGAAATATCTTTTTTGTCCATCCACGTTTTGATACACTTTTACTTTACTAGCCGCTTCATTGGAAATAGCTTTGCCATTCTCTTTAATCATTATAAACAAAGGCGGTGCAAACATGGTACGCATAAATTCGCTACAATCGGATTTGTGATTGTCTTTCGTGCATTTTCCTTGGCTGAATAAGCCAATGATGGCGATCCCATAGAGGATACTCCATAGCGTTTTCTTCATTTTGGTTGTATTAAACGTGAAAAAGGGGGAACAACAGCACGCATAGCTAGGTCACTATATGTAAAGCGTTTTGGTCGGTGAAATGTTACACTTTGTCGTTATATTTTCCATTTTAAGGCGAAATAAGGCTTTTTGAGGTTGAATTAAGTATTAAGTGGGTGTAGGAGATTGGAGGTTGATATGGGGCTGCAAAGATGATTAAGTAGGATGTTGACATATGAGGTGCTGGGGATTATTATGGCCGTTAGTCGCATTTAGCCCTAAGAGGATGGTTTTTGTAGGTGAAAAATTGATAAGGCTTTATAAATGAATTAGTTGTAGAGAGTGGATTTAACTCGAAATTTCCTAAGTAATTGATTATGCAGTTTTTATAAAGGAGGGGGATAGGGTGGGGATAGGCTTTAGATAGGGTCGAGATAGGCTTGAGATAGGCAAAGGATAGGCTAAAGATAGGGTAGAGATAGGGGGAAGATAGGCTTTGTTTATATCATACCATAGAAAAAGGATAGGGATGGCTTAGTAACATATGTTGATTTTTAAGTATTAGAAAGGATAGCCGATAGCGATGTTCCAGATGATGTTATTCCTTCTCCAAGTGGCGTTATTTAACTCCCAATCTTTGATGTACCAGCCGCTTGGGTTAGTAGGTGAATAAGGTTTCTTTAGTGGAATACCCCAATCCAGGCGCACTAAGAAGAATGAGAAATCCAAACGAAGCCCAACACCCGTACCAATGGCTAAATCTTTGTACAAGTTCTTAAACTCAAAGGCTGCTCCCGGGCGGGTCGTATCCGTTTTCAACATCCAAATGTTACCAAAATCCAAGAAGGTAGCACCCCGTACATACATCGACCCACCAAACATCCGCAACAAGTTGAATCGATACTCTACATTACCTTCCAATTTCATATCACCCGTTTGATCAGGGAATTGTTGCGCCGTAGCGGAAGTATCTACATAGCTACCCGGGCCAAGTGTACGTAACCTAAAGGCACGTATACTATTAGGGCCACCGGCCGTAAATTGCCTGATGTAAGGTAATACATCCGATGAGCCATATGGTATACCCACCCCCATATAAAAGCGCGTGGCTACGTTCGATTTAAAGTAATTCCAATAGTGCTTAAACTCCGTTTCCAAGCGTACAAACTGGGAAATTTTTACGCCTGTTAAGGTTTCTAAGTTCTGCTTCTTACCACTGATGTCATACCACAAACTATTAATACCCTTTAACCAAGCTCCCGCTTCTTCTGCACTGACTCTAAAATAAGAGTTCTGCCTTTTATGGAATACGTCGTTATTGCTATAAATAAATGAGAACTGTTCACCACCAATAAAAGCTGGTTCGAAGCTGCGTTTCAAGTAAGGACTGCTATCTACTACCGTTGCTTTAAAGTTCGGGTTTAATTTCACCCCTACGTACGTTAAGTTGAACGGCGTTAGCTGCCAACGTTTATTTAGCGATTGCGCCCATTCGTAACCGAATGAACCAGAAATGTTCGTGATATCGAATTTATCTACCCGTCGGAGGTAGTTCACACCGGCGCCGATTCTCGTTTTGGCCATCAACCGGTTACCTTGCCGAATGTGGAAGAACGGGGTCACAAATCGCGGCAGCGTAACGGCTGTATTAATGCCATACTCGATGGATTGTACATCGAAATGACCAACGTTGCGTACTAATTCAACACCTGCTTTCGCTTGTATTTGCAACTGGTTCGCTGCCCGGTTAAGGTTTACGTGGCGGTGGTTAATGTTGAAACCGCTACCAATGAAATAATCGGAGCTGGTGGTTACCTCGAAGTTGAGCCCCAGCTCTTTTTTCTTCTTCGGGGTGAGGTAGATGTAAGCATCCAAGCTATCTTTCGTGCCTGGTGTTTCGATATACTGCAGGTTTACGAACTGCCATACGTTTAAGTCGTACAGCTTGTTGATGGTACCTGTATAATTTTGAATGGAATATTTGTCACCAGGCCGTATAAGAATGGCCGAGGCCAATACCCGGGGCCGGATAATATCTTGGTGGTAACGCATGGTGAAGTACTTGCGTACTTCTTCACTAAGGGCCGAATCGCTTACGGTTTGTCCTGTTAAGCTATAATCGGGATACACGTATACTTTGTTTACGTAGTATAGCTTCTCGCCTTCGTTTAAAGTATCTTCCGGGGCGGGTTCAACGTTTACTTCCACATCCATCGTTGGTTTTTCGATGCGTTTATTCGTGTTGAAAATTTCGAATAAGCCATCGAATGGGTTAATGGAGTTGCGGAGCAAAGATTTATTTACGGTATCGAGTACAAAAGAGATATAATCCCGGTTAAACTTGTAATAGCCCGAGTCGCGAATAACGCGCATGAGGCGGTCGCGTTCGGCACTAAGGGTTTCGCCTTTATACGGGATGTTTTTTTTCACCAACGATAGTTTATTGCTACTTTCTACTATGCGCGCAATATCGGGATTGGGAATGTTGTAAGTTACCGTATCGATGATGAAGCTTTTACCGGTATTAACGTTGTAATCGACTTCTGTTTTCTTTCTTTTTGTATTGACGCTATAATCCACGGTGGCATAAAAGTAGCCTTGGTTTTCCAAGTAGCTTCTCATGCGTATTACAGATTCGGCGATTCTTGTAGAATCGTAAATAACGGGTTCTGCTAAGTTTTTGGGCGATAGCACGGCGTTCCAGAACCAGTTGGATTTGTTCTCGTTATATTTCTGGTTGTATAACCAAACTTTTAAACGGGTACCGAGGAATTTATTTTGCGGTTGTTGTATGGCTAATGATTTGGAGGAAAGTGCGCTACGAAGATCTTGTTTCTCGGCAGTCGTTAACTCACCTTTTACGTCGAACTGGTTAGCAACGTAAAGTGATTGTCCATCTTTCAAGTATTTTGTGTTGGAGCAACTGAACAGCGTGCTACAGGCCACTACCAGCAAGAGAATTTTTATGTATGATGAAAAGGCGAAGTACGGCTGATTCTTCACTTGCTAATAGTATTATCTAAATTGGTTATAACTTGTTTTGCACTGTCGTAGGACGGGGTTCCTTGGCCAAATGAAGTATTTCATGTAGGTTTGACCCCATGTTATCAAAGGCGCAAATTAAATATATTCACGCATTACAGCACAAAAAATACCGTCAAAAATTTGGCCAGTTTATAGCCGAAGGCGATAAGATTGTGCTCGAAATCGTGCTTACCCAACCACAACTAGTTACCGCGGTATATGCTACTACTCAATGGCTCTCTCAACACAGCACCGCCATTCACCAATACCCGGCCGCGCAATTACATGAAGTTACAGAAACGGAATTAAAATCAATTTCTTCTCTTACAACACCCAACCAAGCTATTGCCTTGGTGAATATGCCTGCCCGCTCCGAAAATATCGAGTTGGCAAACCGGGTAACCATTGCCGTGGAAACTTTGCAAGATCCCGGTAACTTAGGTACTATTATTCGCATTGCAGATTGGTTCGGCGTGGCACAAGTAATTTGCTCGCCCGGTAGTGTTGATCCTTATAATGCCAAAACCATCCAAGCTACGATGGGCAGCTATGCCCGTATTCCCGTGTTGGAAGCAGATTTGGCCGCACTTTTTCAAACCAATACATCTATTCCCGTGTATGCGGCTACGTTACATGGACAAAATATCACTTTATTCGACCCTATCAAGGAAGGTGTTATTCTTATTGGTAACGAGTCGAAGGGTTTAAGTGATGACTTGCTACAATACTGCACACACCAAATCACCATCCCGCGTATAGGGCATGCCGAGTCGTTGAATGCGGCTGTGGCCACGGGCATTATCTGCGGACGATTACTCTTGTAATTATTTGAATTGAATGGCTTTTACCGGTACAATCCTACGAATGATCAGTGCCGGTATGCTTATAATAAGCATACAAACCAGCAAGGTACCAACATTAATGGCTATTACTTTCCACCATTCAATATCGATCGGTGCCACCGACATGTAATATGTTTCTTCGGGAAGTTTGAAGAAACCGGTTTGTAATTGTAGGAAGGCTAATCCCAATCCCAATAAGTTCCCAATTACAATACCTAACAGTACTATATAGCCCGCTTGGTATAGGAAAATGGTTTGGATAGAACGATTGCGCATACCCAGTGCCTTCAAAATCCCGATCATATTCGTACGTTCGAGAATGAGGATAAGTATGGCTGTAATCATGTTAATAACGGCTACTATGGCCATGATAACAAGTATAATGATTTCGTTTTTATGCTGTAAATCCAACCAGTCGAATATGTTCGGGTAAATGTCTTGCATCCGGCGAATACCTAAGTCTTCCGGGATATCGTCTATTAGGCTGTAAGCGATCGTATCAATTTGTTTGTAGTTATTGATGAAGATTTCGTACCCACCGATATCATCTTCATGCCAATCGTTCAGGCGGCGTACTAGGTTAATATCGCCCACCATGTAGGTTTTATCGTATTCTTCAATACCGGTTTTATAAATTCCGCTAATGTTCAACTTCCTAGCACGGGGGGCTTGGCCGGCGCCTTGGATGAAGTACACAATTACTTTATCGTTTAGCTTTAATTGTAAGCGGTTGGCGAGGTATTGTGAAATAAGTACGTCGCTGGAATAAGTAGAATCGTTGAACTGGATAAATTTACCTTCTATGATGAAGCGTTGCCAATTATTGAGGTGGAAATTTTTATCCAATCCTTTGTAAATCAAACCTTCGATCTCCGTAGGTGTTTTAACTATAACCGATTTCGTTGCGAACTCGTTGATCGATTTTACACCGGGCGTGGCTAAAATACTTTTTACCAGCTTGGGATCGGCGGCAAAAGGGGCTTGCTCGGTAAGGGGGCCTGCATTGGGTTGATACTTGTTAATGTGAATATGTCCCCAGAAGCTGAAGATTTTATCTTGGATGGTTTGTTGGAACCCGTTGATGAGCGCTGTCGACAAAATCATCACCGCTACGCTAATAGCAGTTGCGATAATCGCAATGCGGATAATGAACTTAGAGAATGATGAGGATTTGTTGAACGCAATACGCCTACCCAAGAAAAAAGATACCTTCATGCAAGATGATTTACCAAGCTTCAAACCTAACTAAAATTTTTAATAGTATTCCAAACAAGCGCTTCGAGATGCGCTGATTCCGTAAATAATTGTACCTTAAAGTTTATTATTATGTATACTATGAGGACAGGAAAACCATTCGTTTACAACCTATTCGTTGCCATTGTTTTGCTGGTGTCTAACACTAGTTGGGCGCAAAGCGGTATTACACCCGAGCATATTTACATGCCGAACATACGCACGGTTAAGTTGAATTTAGTGGGCGATTATTTAACCTACCCCATTATTTCATTAAATGGTTCGGAGAAGGTAGAGTTGAATTTCGATGATTTAGACAATGATGTAAAGAGCTACTTCTACACCTTGGTGTTGTGTAATGCCGATTGGTCGGTGGCACAAGTGAACCAAGTGGATTATTTGCGTGGATTTGCAGAAGTACCGATCCGTGATTACCAATTTTCCAGCGTCAGTTTCCAACGTTATACACATTACAGGATAGAATTACCGGGCCAGAATTGTTACCCGCGCAAATCAGGTAACTACTTGTTGAAAGTATACCTCGATGGTGATACATCGAAATTAGCTTTTACAAAGCGCTTACTGGTGGTAGATAACCGCGCAGGTGTAACCGGTTTCATTTCCCAACCCGTTAACCCGAAGTTCTTCAAAACACATCAAAAAGTAAACTTCGCCGTTAATACGCAGATGTTGAATGTGAATAACCCTTTCGACCAAGTGAAGATCGTGATCTTGCAAAATAACCGTTGGGACAATGCCATTCGCAATTTAAAACCCATGTTCCTCAAAGGCACTATAATTGAATATAATGCCGAGAATGATTGTTTATTCCCCGGGAGTAAAGAGTGGCGTTGGGTTGATTTACGCAGCTTCCGTTTACAAACAGAACGTGTGCAGAAATCAGATTACCGCCGGAATGGTACCGATATTTGGGTGATGCCCGATGCGGAACGATCTAATACGCGGTATTTCTACTTGAAAGATATTAACGGTCAATATTTCCCAGGTACCTTAGATGGTACCGATCCAAGTACACAAGGCGATTATGCACTCGTGCATTTCTCGTACCCATCACCCGAGCCATTAGCTGGGTTTGATATGTATTTGTACGGCGAGTTAACAGGGTACGAATATGATGTTAGGAATAAGCTAACGTATAATGCGCAAACAAAAGCATATGAAGGCAACTTGTTCTTGAAGCAAGGATATTACAACTATATGTATGGTACGGTAGATAGGTTTAATAATACCGGTTTATCGATGGAAATAACAGAAGGGGATAGTTGGGAAACCGAAAATAACTACACGATACTTGTTTATTTCCGTGCATTGGGTGGCAGGGCAGATGAGTTAGTGGGAAGATTAACTTTGAATACTTTGATAGATAGAAGGTAGTTCATTCACCTACTTAACTTATAACAGAAAACGGTTCAAACTCGCAAGAAGATGAACCGTTTTTTTATAACACCAAAAACTGTTTCTTAATTATGCAGGTAACTGCTTTTTCGCTGGATCTACAGGGTCGATATCTGTTACCGTTTGCCTTAACTTCACGATGTTGGCTGCACCACGTTTGATAATGATACGCGTGCCCATATCGTATGTGAAGTAGCGGTAAACCCAGTTCATTACGGTGACCATTTTATTTCGGAATCCCATGAGGTTCAGTAAGTGCACCACCATCCATGCAATCCAAGCGATATAACCGTATAATTTTAAACCGGCGAACTCGCTTACGGCATGGTTTCTACCGATGGTAGCCATACTACCGAGATCTTTGTATTTAAATGGCTTCAGCGGTTCTTTATTCAATAAACGCTTAAAGTTTTGTCCTACGTTTTTACCTTGTTGCATAGCTACTTGTGCTACTTGCGGGTAACCTTTCGGGAAGCGTTCATCGTTGGTCATTTGTGCTAAGTCGCCCACCGCGTAGATGTTGCTAGTGCCTTGTACCAAGTTCTTATCGTCTACTAATATTCTCCCATTCGGCAGCAACACTTCTTTTTGTAAACCTTCAATGGGGAAGCCTTTTACACCCGCTGCCCAAATTAAAGATTGGGTGCGAATTGCTTGGCCATCGCTGAGGGTAACGGTTTGACCGTCGTAGGCTTTTACACCAATGCCGGTTAATACATGCACACCTAGTTTTTCCAAAGCTTCTTTAGTACGTTCGGATGACTTTTCCGTCATACCGGCTAATACACGCGGCCCTGCTTCAATCAAATACACATTCATGTATTGAATGGGTAGCTCGGCATAGTCTTTCGGTAAAATATATTTCTTCAATTCTGCGAAAGCGCCGGCGAGTTCTACACCTGTAGGGCCGCCGCCTACCATCACGAAATTGAGTTTAGATTTAATTACTTCCGGGTCGGTGAACAACAAGCTTTCTTCAAATTGTTTCAACACGTAGTTCCGGATTTGCACTGCCTCTATGAGTGATTTCATACCAATGGCGTGTTGTGCAATTTCTTCGTTGCCGAAGAAGTTGGTGTTGGTACCATTACAAAGCACGAGGTAATCGTACTTAATTTCGCCGATACCGGTATCGAGCGTATTGTTGGCGGTATCAACTGAGCGCACTTCGGCCATGCGGAAGTGCAGGTTTTTATACTTTTTGAAAATACCTCTTAATGGAAAGGCAATACTATCTGGTTCGAGACCTGCAGTAGCTACTTGGTAAAGTAGCGGTTGGAATAGATGGTAATTATTACGATCTAGCAACACCACTTGAACAGGTGCATTTTTCAATGCCTTGGCTAAATTAATACCGGCAAAACCGCCGCCTACGATAACAATGCGTGGCAGCTTTGTACTTGGAATATTGGGCTGTACCATCGTGACTTTTTTTATAAACCTCGATCATGTTTCCGAATAGGGTATAAAATAGGTTCGAACCAAATATGCTATTCTTATTGAGCGGCAAATCGTATGCCGTGCAATTATTTATCAAAAGTACGAAACTTTCAGAAAAGAATGAAAGTTTTGAAAGAAAAAAATACTGTTAAAATTGGGCGCTTTTTTTACTCCTCTCTTCTAACAGTATTTATATAAAAAAGTTATTGCATACTCATATACACAAACGTGGCGATGAGCGCCCCGACAATAGGCCCTATAACGGGTACCCATGCGTATCCCCAGTCGCTATCGCGTTTACCTTTAATGGGTAAAAGGAAGTGCGCAATACGTGGCCCGAGATCCCTAGCCGGGTTAATAGCGTAGCCGGTAGGGCCACCCAAAGAAAGCCCTAATGCCAATACTAAAAAGGCAACCGGTAATGCTTCCAAGGCTCCTAAACCAACGCCGGGAGCAGCGATATATAATACCCCGAGTATTAATACAAAGGTGCCGATGATTTCGGTGAGCAAGTTATTCCCCTTTTTGCGGATAGCAGGCGCCGTACAAAATACGCCGAGCTTAGTATCTGCATCGGGCGTAGCATCGAAATGATCGCGGTACACGAGGTACACGATAACAGCACCTAAAATAGCGCCTAGCATTTGCGCGGCAATGTACATAGGCACTAATGCCCATTCGAATTTACCCGCGGTGGCTAAGGCAATACTAACAGCTGGGTTCAGGTGTGCCCCGCCAAATCTGCCTGTTACAAAAACGCCTACAAACACGGCCATGGCCCAACCCATGGTAATAACCATCCAGCCGCCGTTTTGGCCTTTCGATTTGTTTAATATAACGTTGGCTACTACGCCGTCGCCAAGTATAACAACGAGGGCGGTGCCGATTAATTCTGCGATAAATGGTGACATACGCTAAGTGCGATTAAATTTGGTAGTATAGGTAATGATGAGTGTGGTGATTAGTCTTCTTTTGTCCAAGCTTGTGCAGCGCGGATAGCGCGTTTCCAACCTTTGATATAAGGTGTACGCTCCTCGTCGGTCATACTTGGTTCAAATACTTTATCTACGAGCCACTGCTGTTTAATGGTGTCTATATCTTTCCAATATCCCACGGCGAGGCCGGCTAAGTAAGCGGCACCCAGCGCGGTTGTTTCGGTAATTTTCGGGCGAATTACATGGGCTTGCATCATATCGGCTTGGAACTGCATTAAATAGTTGTTAGCAGTAGCGCCACCATCTACACGTAATTCCTTGATTTCAATACCGGCATCTGCTTTCATGGCATTCAATACATCCATGGTTTGGTAAGCAATGCTATCGAGGGATGCACGTGCAATATGACCGGCAGAAGAGCCGCGTGTTAGGCCTACCATGGTACCACGCGCATCTTGGTTCCAATAAGGTGCGCCTAGGCCAGCGAAGGCGGGCACCATGTACACACCATCGGTATCGTTTACGCTGGCGGCTAATTTTTCTACGTCGGCAGAATGACGAATAATACCCAAGCCATCGCGCAACCATTGTACTACTGCGCCCCCGATGAAGATGCTACCTTCGAGTGCATAATGCGTGGTATCGCCAATTTTCCAAGCAATGGTGCTTAATAGGTTATTGTCGGAACTGGTTACGCGGGTGCCGGTGTTCATCATCATGAAACAGCCTGTACCGTACGTGTTTTTCACCATGCCGGGTTCGATACACATTTGCCCGAATAAAGCAGCTTGCTGGTCGCCCGCGATGCCTGCAATAGGAATCGTGTATGGTGTAACGGTGGCCACAGTATGGCCATATAATTCGCTGCTGGATTTTACTTCCGGCATCATAGATACTGGAATATCGAGCAGTTCGAGGAGTTCATGATCCCATTGTAGATCGTGGATGTTGTAGAGCATGGTGCGAGAAGCATTGCTTACATCGGTTACATGCACTTGGCCGCGGGTGAAGTTCCACACGAGCCAGCTATCTACGGTACCGAAAGCTAGTTCGCCGTTTTGGGCTTTTTCACGGGCGCCTGCTACGTTATCTAAGATCCATTTGATTTTGGTACCAGAGAAGTAAGCGTCGAGGATTAAGCCTGTTTTGGCTTTTATTTTATCGGCATAACCTTCTTTACGGAGTTGATCGCAAAAACCTGCTGTTCTACGATCTTGCCATACGATGGCGTTGTGTAATGGTTTGCCTGTTTTTCTATCCCATACAATCGTTGTTTCACGTTGATTGGTAATACCAATGGCAGCAATTTGGTCGCCTTGGATGCGTGCCTTCGTGATTACTTCGGCCGTTACACCTGCTTGTGAGCTCCAAATTTCCATGGGATCGTGTTCTACCCATCCTGGTTTGGGAAAATGTTGTTTGAATTCCTTCTGTGCAACTGCTACAACTTGACCATTATGATCGAAAATGATAGCGCGCGAGCTGGTTGTTCCCTGGTCCAGGGCCATGATATACTTGTCTTCCATGCCGTTTGATGTATGGTGATGAGATCTAGTGTTTTGTTGGCTTATTAGTTATATTCGATAACGTGGTACATCGCTAAACGAGGTAGTAAGTTAGTAAATATTTTGAACAACCAACATGTAATCCAAAGTTTAACATTGGAGGAGCCGCCTTGGTTGCGGAAAATAAAAAATCCCACTGCACAAGTTCGCACAGTGGGATCGTTGAAAGATCTTAGCTAGTATATATTACAATTTTTTAGCGTCTTCTAAGAACTGCGCCAAACCGAGGTCAGTCAACGGGTGTTTCAACAAACCTAAGATAGAACTCAATGGGCAAGTAACTACATCTGCACCGGCTTCAGCACATTTCACAATGTGTAAAGGTGTACGGATAGAAGCGGCCAAGATTTTAGTTTTTGCTTCGAATTGTTGCACGCCATAGATGTGCGCGATTTGAGCGATCAAATCAACACCATCCCAGTTGCTATCATCGATACGACCAATAAACGGCGACACGTAAGTAGCACCTGCTTTAGCAGCCAAGATAGCTTGACCGGCAGAGAATACTAATGTACAGTTGGTTTTAATGTTGTTTTCAGAAAACCATTTGATCGCCTTGATACCGTCTTTAATCATCGGAACTTTCACCACGATGTTTGGGTGAAGGGCTTTTAATTTTTGACCTTCCTCGATAATGCCGGCAAAATCGGTAGATAATACTTCTGCACTTACAGGGCCATCTACGATATCGCAGATATCTTGGTAGTGTTTAGCAATATTGTCTGCACCACTGATACCTTCTTTCGCCATTAGCGATGGGTTCGTGGTTACGCCGTCGAGGATACCCAATTCGTGCGCTTCTTTAATCTGTGCAAGATTTGCGGTGTCAATAAAGAATTTCATATGTCAATTATGTGTTGTTTGTAACAAGCAATTGTATCACTGCAAATGTGATAAATAGTGCGGTGTTTTGCAATTAAATCTTAGTCAAATGTAAGTAAAAAGAAAGTTTGCGGGGAGAGGGGAGGAAATCTATGCGACAATTTATTGCATAAAAAAAGGCAAGTTACTTATATCGCACCGCTACAACCACCTACCCTTGCTACATTCCTGTCCTGGGGGAGTTCAGTAGGAGCTGGTCGTATAAGACTTGCCGGGTGCAAAGGTAAGAGAATAAAGGAAACGAACAAATTTATTCTGTTGTTTTTACGAAAGTTTTTTGAAAAGTATTGTTGGTGAATTGCTTGAAAGTGTTTGTGGTATTGGGTTTGGAGAGGTGATGTTTTTTATTGATTTTTCTTTTTGCGTGATGGGGTTTCGGTTTGAATAGGGGCATTTACACGCAAGTCTTCGGCTGAAAGGGTTTGTTTTATTGGTATTTCCGTTACAATAGTAAGCTTGTTATTTGCTTTTACGGTGGCGCGTACATCGATGAATTTGATGCTATCGTCTTTCGATGCTAGTAGAAGGTCTTGCCCAATTAGGCGCCCAGCAGAGCTTTCGAAGCGAATGATGCTGGTATCTAATGGTAAAATTTTATCGCTGCTAAAAATTCCTTCTACGTTTAAATAGAAGTGAATTCCAATTTTCAAACTATCCGTGTAATGATTAAATCGAATAGCAGTAAGGGTTGGCAGCTGTATAGTGGCGGTTAATTTTTCTTGCGGCGCGTCGGCAGGAATAATGGTGAAGGTAGATTTGAATCCTTCTTGTATTAATTGTGCGCGGTTAACATGCCACACACCGTTGTTGAACGTACCGTTGTTAGGGCTTACCTGTAAAGATTTCCAGCGAATGTTGCCGTGTAAGAATCCAGCTGTTTTAATACTACTTCCATCTTCATAATGAAAAATAAATCCAACATTCACCAAGTCGAATAACTCCACAATGTTGGTACTATCGTACACAGCTTCGATGCTTTTCACTTTAACCTTCTGCCCGAAAGTCAACACAGGTAAGCATAACAATATCATTAAACAAAGGCGTTGTATCATATTATCAAAGCTATTGATAAACGCGCACATAATCTACTTCCATGCGAACAGGGAAAATAGTGTCGTCTACACCTTTGGCCCCGCCCCAGTTTCCACCAACGGCAAGGTTCAAGATTAAATAGAATTTCTCGTCGAACGGCCATTCATTTTTACCGGTTTTCTCGTTGCCGAACTTGTAATACACTTGTTTATCTACGCTGAAATGGATACTGTCTTTCGTCCATTCAACGCCGTATTCGTGGAAGCCGGTTGCGGAGGTAGGCACTGGTTGCATCCCCGTTTTTTGGGTGTTGATAACGTGGTTATACGTTTTGGTATGAACGCTGCCGTATACTTTACCAGGTTCGTAACCTACGGCTTCCATGATGTCGATTTCGCCATCGTCGGGCCACTTCATATTGTCTTTATTCGGCAACATCCAAATGGCGGGCCATGTACCTCTACCAGCAGGTAGCTTGGCGCGTACGAGGATTTTACCATATTGCCAAGTGGCGATATTTTTTGTCCATAGTTTGGCAGAAGTATACTCGCGGTTTTCGTGTTTTTCTTTGCGGGCTTCGATAATCAATTTCCCGTTTTCTACCCAGGCGTTTTGATTCGTGTAGAATTGTAATTCGTTATTGCCGAAGCCATTGCCAGCTACTTGGAAAGCCCACTTCGTGGGATCGGGTGCACCGTTTTTATCGAACTCATCACTCCAAACGAGTTTCGGACCTTTTTCTGTAGCGGGATGTTGTGCTTTATTGCAAGCAAAGAGACATGTGAAAAGGGCTAGGCCCAGTAATTTTTGCATAGCGTGTGGTGTGTATTTTGGATTGAAAATATTTAGTTACGAATACTGCGTTTGGTCATCCAAACAATCACCAATCCCATAAGGGCAATAATGGCAAACGATAAGCGTAAGTTCACCGCGGCTGCTACGAACCCAATGAGCGGTGGCCCCGTTAAAAAGCCGAGAAACCCTAACGAAGTAACAGCAGCAATGGCCATACTAGGTTGCATAGTGGTAGACTTACCAGCGCGGCTATATACAATGGGAATGATATTGGCTACGCCCAAACCTACTAAGAAAAACCCTAGCATTGCCGTACCAATATACGGGAAGATAACACTAATGGCTAAGCCCAATGTGCTTAATAACCCGCTACATATGAGCGTTTTTTGTACCCCTAAACGTAAAGAAACAGCATCGCCGGTTATTCTTCCGCTGGTGGTAGCAAAAGTAAAGGCTGTAAAGCCCATGGTTACCAGGCCGGGTGGCGAATCGACCACCTTCTTGAAATACACGCCGCTCCATTCGTACATAGCACCTTCGCAGATCATACAGCAGAAAGCGATAATCCCCAGGGTAATTAATGGCTTACCAGGCATCACAAAAATCGGTTGCTTCGAGGTTTGCTGGGTACTTTGTTGCAGGGTGAACTTGAAAGTGAGGAGAATGCATAGGAAAGAGAAAGCGGCCACTGTAAAGAAGTGCTGCATCGGTTCCCAATGCAAATTCACCATTAGCATACCAATACCTGCACCGGCTAACCCTGCCAAGCTCCATACGGCGTGAAACGACGACATAATTGTTCTGCCATACAAGATTTCCAAGCCCACCGCCTGCGTGTTGGTAGAAATATTGCCAAGGTTGCCCATCATCCCGAAGCAGAATAAAGTACAAACGAGGGCGAATACTGTTTGCGTGGTGCCAATCACCGCTAATAGGCTGGCATATAAAATAGCGGCGCAAATCATCACGGGCCTACTACCGAACTTAGTAATAATCCACCCGGCAAGAGGTAAAGAAACGGCCGACCCAATAGGAATGGCGAGTAATACGCTTCCTAACCCAGCTTCACTTAAATGCAAGTGGGCTTGGATAGCGGGAATACGCGATGCCCAACTGGCGAAACAGAGGCCGTTAATAAAGAAGAATACGCTAAGCGCAAGGCGGGCCTGCCGCCGGATTAAAGGATCGGACATTCAATAAGATTTATGAGCGCTACGGAAGAAAGAATTCGAGAAGAAAAATAGTAAAAGTTTTATGTGTTTGGTAGTGAAATGATTGGGAATTATGACAGTTAGCAAGGTATGGTATAGGTAGTAAGGAAATTGCCTACTTAGGGCATGCTAGGGTAGGATGGGCATGAAGGTAACTGGAAGGTGGGGCGTGATGGGGTACATGTCGACTAATTATGGGGTTGATATTGGGTGTTAACTGGTGGAAATACAGGAAGTTACAAGGGTAACTACAGAGAGATTACAGAGAAACTACTGAGAGATTACAGGGGATGCTGGCTTTTAGGCACAAATTGGCTACTTGTTAAAGCCGGTTAAAGGCAAGTTAAAGTCTTTCAAAGGCAGGCCAAAGTCTTTTAAAGGAGCGTCAAAGGCATTTCAAAGGCTTTTCAAAGGCAAGTCAAAGGGAAGTTAAAGGGAAGTCAAAGGCTTTGCATATAATTTTCGCAGTGAAAAGGCGGTTACAAGGCATAGAGTTGTACGATTTTAGCCCATTGAATACCTATTTGCGACAAATTAGATAAACTATGGCACATTTACAAGCATGCCAAGCTTGGCGAATTATAGATTGTAAAGTTACAAAATGCCACTGTTGGTATTTTACGCTTGCGGGGGTAGTTGGGCGATACTGGATTTGTATTCTTCCAAGAGTTGTTGCACGATTTCGCTTACTGGTAGAATATCGTGCACCATTTCTACACTTTGGCCGGCTGTCCAGAGGTGATTATAGGAGCCGGGTTTTACGGCTTGTTCGAGCTTTTTCATACCGCGTACTTGAACGAGCATTTTGAAGTATTTTTTAGTGCGGGGGCTATTGGATAAGAGTTTTTCGAACCAGTTTTGTTTGTACCCGATTTTCTGCGCGGTGGGGGTATTGATAATATTACAGGGAGTGCCTGAGAGGCGTTCTGTTAATACAATATCTTCCATGCCGCTGGAAACGATCGCTTGTTTGTAAGCATCGCTTACGCTGGCTTCGGGGGTGGCAATAAAGCGGGTACCTATGGAAACACCTTTGGCACCGAGGAGTACTGCACTGGCAAACTGTTGGCCGGTGGCGATGCCGCCTGCTGCAACAAGTAATTTACCGGGGAACGCTTTTTCCAAGGCTGGTACGAGTACGTGCATAGGATAGGGGCCTGCATGGCCACCGGCGCCTGCACATACGGCAATAAAGCCATCACAGCCTTCTTTCGCTGCTTTTTCGGCGTGTTGGAGATTGGTAACATCACACAGTACCTTGGCGCCATAGCTATGGGCCGCGTCGATCACTTCGCGGGGATTGCCCAGCGAAGTGATGTACAACGGTACCTTGGCTGCTACGCAAGCAGCTAAATGTTTTTTATAAAGGGGATTTGTTTTTTGCACAATGAGGTTTACGCCATAGTTCCCGGGTGAGTGGTGGGTGGCGCGGTATTCATTTAGCGTAGTGAGTATGCCTGTTAGTTCGCCATCGTTGCGGTAATTCAACGTGGGGAAGGTACCGGCAATACCGGCGTCCATTGCTGCTTTTACCATGGCTTCATTACTCACAAGAAACATGGGCGCCATGATGATAGGGTGCTGAATGTTTAGGCTTTGGGTGAAATTTTTCAAAGTAAAAGCAGTGTTTGGGTGAATAAAAACGCCTATGGCTCTACACTTGCTGGAACTAGGTTCACCAAGTTCGCTGCAATTTGGCGTGCTACATATTTCCCTAATATATCAAATTCTAAGTTAACGGCATCGCCTGCTTTGAGCGATTGCATTGTGGTGTGTTCGAAAGTATACGGGATAATGGCTACTGAAAACGCATTATCAGTAATATCGAAAACAGTGAGGCTGATACCATTGAGGCAGATAGAGCCTTTTTCTACGATTAAAGCGGCAAACTGGCGTGGGTATTGGATACGGAACACCCAGCTACCATCTTGCGGGGTAACGGAGATGCATTTTCCAACCCCGTCTACATGCCCTTGTACCATGTGACCATCGAGGCGTTGGGTGGGGAGCATCGCTCTTTCGAGGTTGACGATGGCGCCGGTTGCGAGTTGCGCTAAATTGGTTTTTTGCAAGGTTTCATCTACGGCTACTACGGTGTATTCGTCGTTTTTAATGCCGGTCACTGTTAAGCAAACCCCGTTATGGGCTACACTTTGATCTATTTTAAGTTCGTGCGTAATGGAGGATTGCAGGGTGATGGTTAAGTTACTTCCTTCGCGGCTGGTGGCGGTTACGCGTGCCAGCGATTCAATAATTCCGGTAAACATAGTTTGTTCATTTTCCGCATCAAATTTCGGGTATTGTCGTGTGAAATAATAATTTAACTTTGTACCCAGGAAAGAAGTAATAAAAAATTGGGGTAAAGAGTTTTGTTTTTTCCTGGAAAGTGTTATCTTTGCCTCCTCTAAAAAAAATAATAAAGGAGTATTATGTTAATCATCGATTCTAAAGATTGCGAAAACATCGACAAAGCGCTGAAGAAATATAAAAAGAAATTCGAAAAAGCACGTATCCTGTTGCAATTGAGAGAGCGTCAGTCTTTTACGAAACCTTCAATTAAGCGTCGTACGAAAGTGTTGAAAGCAGTTTACAAGCAGCAATTAGCTTCTGGTAAATTTGATGCTTAATTTCGATTTAAGTTTATCTTCATACAATATTGTGATGATTGTAAGGTTTTTAATAACTTTACAATCATCATTTTTTTGTGTCAGCAGCAACATATATACAATACATAGAAGATTTCCTGGCTTATATCCAGTTGGAGCGCCGGTACTCGGTGCATACGATTACGGCCTATCGTAAAGATCTTTCCCAATTTTTTACCTTCATAGAAGGCACTTACGGGGCTATTCCCCTAGGTGCGATTCAGCATGCGCATGTACGGTCGTGGATGGCTGCCGATTTGAAAGACGAGCAGCAGGTAACATCCCGTACTATTAACCGTAAAATCTCCGCGCTTAAATCATTTTTCAAGCATGCGTTACGACAAAAATTGGTGTCGAACAGCCCTATGTTGAAAGTGATTCCCCCGAAAATAAACAAACGCCTCCCTTTATTTGTAGAAGAAGAGGGTATGGAGAAGTTGGAGCAAAATGGAACCCTCACCGAACCAATTTTCAACAATGATTTTAATGGTGCTACGCAGCAATTGGCATTAGACATATTTTATCAAACCGGTATACGATTATCGGAGTTGATAGAATTAAAGGTGCGTAATATTGATTTGAGTAACCGGTATGTAAAAGTGTTGGGAAAGGGCCGGAAGGAACGGATAATACCGGTGAGCGAGAATTTATTGGCGCATATAGAGAAGTATTTAGCGAGGAAGGCCGCGGAATTGGCGGAGTACGACGATGAGATATTATTAGTAAACGACAAGGGCAAGAAATTATATCCCAAATACGTTTATAGAGCAGTAAAGGCCGCATTGAGTAAAGTAACAACCATAGAACGGAAGAGCCCGCATATTTTACGGCATACATTTGCCACGCATTTAACGAATAACGGTGCTGATTTAAACGCCGTGAAAGAGTTATTAGGCCATAGTAGCTTGGCATCTACCCAGGTGTACACCCATAATACGGTAGCAAGATTAAAAGAGATCCACAGCAAGGCGCATCCTAAAGCGTAGAATAATTAACAACAGAAATGGTTTAGAACTGGCGACTACAAAGGATTGTAGCGTTTTTTTGCATCCCTTAAAGAACTGACGTACGTCAAATGAAAGGGTGATTTTCATCATTTTAACAAAATAAAAGCGAGCAAATTGATTGTTGAATGATAAAGTTTGCTAAATTAGTTATGAAGTTCTTTAACATGCAAAAATCGCCTATGAAACGTTTATTACGTGCTTGAACTTAGATTGTTAAATATTTAAAAAAATTGTGCTATGAATGTTCAAATTCAAACAGTGCGTTTCGATGCTGACGCAAAATTAATTGATCATGTGAATAAGAAAATCCAGAAGCTGTCCACATTTTATGATCGTATCGTTAGTGTTGAAGTATTTCTCAAGTTGGATAATTTAGCGCACCAGGTTAAGGACAAGATTGCTGAAATCAAAGTACACATTCCCCGCCACGACTTCTTTGTAAAACATGAAAGTAAATCCTTCGAAGAGTCATTTGATCTAGCCTTTGACTCGCTTGTAAACCAAGTAAAACGCCAAAAAGAGAAGAATTTTCATTAATTTCTTAAAATAATTTTGGAAATATCATTTGCTTTACTACCTTTGCCATCCCGAACGAAAAAAGACGGTCGGCAAAGGTAGTAAAGTTCTTTCCTGTAGGGTGTTTTAGCCGATTTTAGAAAGTGAATGCTTCAAGAAAAAAGCTAAAAAAAAGTTGAAAAAGATTTGGTGGTTTCAAAAATTCTCACTTACTTTGCAACTCCTTTTGAAACAGTAACTTACTCGTTAAAAAAGAAAATAATATGCCAGCATAGCTCAGTTGGCCAGAGCTACTGATTTGTAATCAGTGGGTCGGGGGTTCGAATCCCTCTGCTGGCTCCAAAAAAAGTTTCGAAGGTAACTTCTGGAACTGGAGTAAAGAAATAAGTTGGGCAGGTTCCAGAGTGGCCAAATGGGGCGGACTGTAAATCCGCTGTCTTTCGACTTCATAGGTTCGAATCCTATCCTGCCCACAGAATCAATTTGTTCCGCTTTTGTTTATCAGGGGCGGAACTAAGTTGTGTAAGGGGTTTAGTGATCGACAGACTTGTGTAAGTGAAAGAGGAGTAGTGAGAGCGATTGGAATTAGTTCTTTAGAAGATATTTATTAAGCATTCATTTGCGGGAGTAGCTCAGTTGGTAGAGCGACAGCCTTCCAAGCTGTAGGTCGCGGGTTCGAACCTCGTCTCCCGCTCACTCTAAGACACGAAAGTGATTTTGTGTCTGCGACCAGTGAAAGAGGATATAGATCAGTGAGATTTTATCATTTATTTACATTCCTTCCATGCTGTTGTAGCTCAGGGGTAGAGCACTTCCTTGGTAAGGAAGAGGTCGAGAGTTCAATTCTCTTCAACAGCTCAAAGTTTTTGACAACAGGAGAAAACATGCGAGTATCGTTACGTTTCCATTCTTAATCATTAACGCAATAAATTGATTCGATTAAAAGAATCGCAAAACGGTGTTGTAGCTCAGTGGAAGAGCAGTTTCAAATAATTCGTTTGAAAAAGGTCATGAGTTCAATTCTCATCAGCAGCTCAAGTTTGTAATAACCGTTTTTTAACAACTATCAATACAATCTTTACAAACCATCTAAAAAGAAAATACAATGGCAAAAGAAACCTTTAAGCGGGATAAACCCCACGTAAACATCGGTACCATCGGTCACGTAGATCACGGTAAAACTACCTTGACTGCTGCCATTACTACAATTTTGGCAAACAAGGGCTTGGCAGAGAAGAGAGGCTACGATGAGATTGATGCAGCTCCTGAAGAAAAAGAAAGAGGTATTACTATCAATACAGCTCACGTTGAGTATCAAACAGCTAATCGTCACTATGCGCACGTTGACTGTCCAGGTCACGCTGACTATGTGAAAAACATGATTACTGGTGCTGCTCAGATGGACGGTGCTATCTTGGTGGTTGCTGCTACAGATGGTCCAATGCCACAAACAAAAGAACACATCCTTTTGGCTCGCCAAGTAGGTGTTCCTCGTATCGTAGTATTCATGAACAAAGTTGACTTAGTTGATGATGCTGAATTGTTAGAATTAGTTGAGTTCGAAATCCGTGACTTATTGTCTTCTTACGGTTTCGATGGTAACAATGTACCTATCATCAAAGGTTCTGCAACTGGCGCATTAGCTGGTGACGCTCAGTGGGTATCTGCTATCGACGAGTTAATGACTTCAGTTGATGAGTATATTCCATTGCCTCCACGTCCAGTAGATCAACCATTCTTGATGTCAGTAGAAGACGTGTTCTCTATCACAGGTCGTGGTACTGTAGCAACAGGTCGTATCGAACGCGGTCGTATCAAAGTTGGTGACAACGTTGAGATCGTAGGTTTGATTCCTGAGTCTTTGAAATCTACTTGTACAGGTGTTGAAATGTTCAAGAAATTATTGGACGAAGGTGAAGCTGGTGACAACGCAGGTTTGTTACTCCGCGGTATTGATAAAGCTCAAATCCGTCGTGGTATGGTTATCTGCCAACCAGGTTCTATCACTCCACACACTGAATTCAAAGCTGAAGTATACGTATTAAGCAAAGAAGAAGGTGGTCGTCACACTCCATTCTTCAACAAATACCGTCCTCAGTTCTATTTCCGTACAACTGACGTAACTGGTGAATGTGAATTACCAGCAGGTGTTGAAATGGTTATGCCTGGCGATAACATCGGTTTAACAGTTAAATTGATCGCTCCTATCGCTATGGAAAAAGGTCTTAAATTCGCTATCCGCGAAGGTGGACGTACAGTAGGTGCTGGTCAAGTTACTGAAATCGTTAAGTAATAAAACCACGGTAAGCGTAAATACCTTATATTTACTTGCTTGCTAAAAATAACATACAGCGTTCTATCGAGAGCGTAAGTTTGAGAAGAACGCTGTATATACACGGGCATGGTGCAACGGTAGCATACGGGTCTCCAAAACCTTTGATGTGGGTTCGAATCCTACTGCCCGTGCAAGATTGATCTGGTTATCGTATTATCGTTATCTTTATTCCGGATATGTGAGTCAGTTTTGATTTAACGATATACGGTTATCTTCTAAATAACGTTAACACATTTCGAAATGAGCAAGATCAGAAATTACTTTAGGGAGTCATACTACGAATTGACTGAGAAAGTATCCTGGCCTACATGGCAAGAGCTTCAGGCGTCAACAATGATTGTTTTGGTAGCCACAATAATCATCACCTTGATGGTATGGGGCATGGATGCCGTATCTCACTTTGTTCTAACTCAATACTACAATTTACTATAATATGGATGCAGCCAATAATCCCACTCAGGAAACTAAATGGTACGTGCTGCGCGTGGTGAGTGGTAAGGAAAAGAAAGTGAAAGAATATCTTGACATTGAAATTCGTCGCTCAGATTGGGCAAACGTGATCAGCCAAGTGTTCTTACCTGTAGAAAAAGTTTACAAGGTGCAAGCCGGTAAAAAAGTAATGCGGGAGAAAAACTTCTATCCTGGCTATGTAATGATCGAAGCGGTAGATGGTAAAATGACAGACGAAGTGATCCAAGCGATCCGCAACGTTTCTGGTGTTATCCACTTCCTCGGTAAAGATCAACCCATTGCATTGCGCAAATCGGAAGTAAATAAGATGCTTGGTAAAGTAGATGAATTATCTGACCAAGGTATCCAAATGAGCGAACCGTTTATCGTAGGTGAAACTATCAAGATTATCGACGGTCCTTTCAACGACTTCAACGGTATCATCGAAGAAGTAATCGAAGACAAGAAGAAATTGAAAGTAACAGTAAAAATCTTCGGTCGCGCTACGCCTGTAGAACTGAACTTCATGCAGGTAGAAAAAATCAGCTAATATTTTTTTTAGAGAATATTCACAAAACGCCTTCCTTTCGGAGGGCGTTTTTGTTTGTGTTACTTGCTGTATGTATAGAATTGTGGAAATCGCCTATTCCAAACTTTACATTGCCAATAACTTGCATGTTTTTGATTGCATAACCTGTGAAAACCAAATTCGTGCAAATCACTCGTAATTGTTTGCACATAATTGTTTCCACTTCCAGGCATGATAGTAGAATCCCAACTCAGCAAAAAACTATTACCATAGCGTACTCCCCAATATCCACTACCTTCTGCTTTTGGAAAATTAGAGGATGATACAATGTCTTGGGTGAAAGTGCGCACCACTACAAAGCCTTGCTTAACTTTTCCAATCACTTTTTAATCCCCCTTTAAAACCCGCTCTGCCCAAAATGCCGTAATTTTATCTATCATGAAAATATTGCTGATCGAAGATGAACCGAAAGTAGCCGCTTTTATTAAGCAGGGACTGGAGGAACATCAACATACCGTGGAAGTGGCCTACGATGGCCTAACGGGAGAGCGAGCCGCCTTACAAAACGACTACGATCTCGCGATTATCGACGTGATGTTACCTTATAAGAATGGGCTGGAACTGTGCACGACCATTAGGTCGAGAACGTCGCATTTGCTTATTTTAATGTTGACGGCCTTGAATACTACGCAAGATATTGTAGATGGTTTACAGGCAGGGGCAGATGATTATTTGGCGAAGCCATTCCACTTCTCGGAGTTGTTGGCGCGTATACAGGCATTGGGTAGAAGGCAGCAACAGTTTGTGTCGAATGCTATTAACCCGGTACTTACGTACGCCGATCTTACCTTGAACACATATACGAAAACAGCTTCCCGCGAAGGCAAAGAAATTCGCCTTACAGCGCGTGAATACTCGTTGTTGGAACTGTTTATGCGTAATTCTAATAAAGTATTGTCGCGCATTCAAATCGCCGAAGCTGTATGGGGCTTCGACTTCGATACAGGTACCAATACCATCGATGTATACATCAATTATCTCCGTAATAAAATCGACAAAGGTTTCAACGGCGGCCAGTTAATTCATACTGTTATTGGTATGGGTTACATGATGAAGTTGAAATAAGCTATGAAAATAAGGAACAGGTTAGCATTGCAATTTACGCTTATCTCCGGGGTCATACTCTCGGTGATTTTCGTATTGCTATACCTGTTATGCGCACAGTTTATGCGTAATAGCTTTTATAGCTTGCTACAAGAACGGGCTTATATTACCGCCCAGGTGTTCCTTGAAAAAGATGAGCTGGCTGTTAAGAAATTCCTAGATGTACAAAAGCGTTATCAACAAGGTATACCAGGTGAAACGTCGAACATTTACGACGAGAATAATGCCCCCGTTTTTATTGAAGAATCCAAATATAGCTGGCCTCCCGGTTTATTAAACACCGTACGTGCCCGCGAAGAATACCGGTTTGTACACAATGGGAAACCTGCCCTCGGTATTTATTACAAGGATAACCAGGGGAACTTCGTTGTTATCGTAATTGCCCGGAATAAGGTGGGCAATGCCCAGTTGAACTTTTTAATGTGGCTATTGATCGGGTTATATGCTTTCGGGTTGACGATCGTGTTTTTTATGGGGCGCTGGTTTTCAAGGAAAGCATTGCAGCCTGTACATACGATTAATGAAGAGGTAAAGAACATTCGTTCCAATAACCTGCATTTAAGGGTTAATTACAGCAAGAATAAAGACGAAGTAGATGAATTGGCCCATAACTTCAACGAGCTGTTAGAACGCTTGGAAATAGCGTTTGCGAAGCAAGCATCGTTTGTTAGTAATGCTAGTCATGAGCTGCGCACCCCTTTAACCACTATTATTGGGGAAATAGAAGTGAATCTACAAAAAGAGCGCACAACAGCTGCGTATATACAAACCCTGCAATCGGTACTCGACGAAGCGGAGAAACTGCGTAGTATTTCCAATGGTTTGTTAGAACTTACCCGTGCCGATTATTCGATGATCGGGGTATTACCGCAAGATATACGGATTGATGAAATGCTATGGGAATTGCAGGCCGAATTCCGTCAACAACAACTCCAATTAAACATTATACTCCAAGAACTGCCCGAAGATACCGGCGCTTTAATTGTTTGGGGAAACCGCCAATTACTCAAATTAGCCATTAACAACATCATTAGAAATGCCTTCAAGTTCTCGCACAACAAACCGGTAGATTGTTTGTTGAAATATAGCAAAGAAGGGTTGTTGTTGGCTATACAGGATAGGGGTATCGGCATTGCGCAAGAAGATGTAGAACAAATATTTATGCCCTTATTCCGTGCCCACAATGCCCGTAGTTTTAGCGGTTTTGGGATTGGTTTAGCGATGTCGGAAAAAATAATTGCACTCCACGATGGCAGTATTTCTGTGGATAGCGTACTAGGAGAAGGCAGTACATTTAACATTTTATTTCTACCCCGCAACGTATTCTAATCTTGTTTTAATCCCAATTTAATTCCCCGCTAATAAGCCCTTCTCATTTTTGTGCTAGAAACCAAGAAGTATGCATATTAGTTTATCTACGCGGATGACCTGTATATTGTTGTTATCGTTGTTATGCTGTCGACTACACGCCCAACAAGCCGATTCTACCAGGCTTAGCTTGCACGACGCAGAAAAGTTGCTACTCGAGAAAAACATCCCTTTACTCGTTCAACGCTATAACATCGACGCAGCAAAAGCTGACGTTATTACCGCCAAATTGTATGATAACCCCCAAGTAAGCTTTGAGAACGTTATCTACAATCAAACCAACCACAAATGGTTCGACCTTTCCTATGAAGGGGAGAATACATTTCAATTACAACAAGTTATTAAACTCGCCGGTCAACGTAACAAAGCTGTAAAACTCGCACAACAAAATGTAAAAATGACCGAGTACCAATTCTACGATCTCATGCGTACGTTGCGTTACGAGTTACGCGACAATTTCTTTAAAATCTATTATCTCCAGCAATCATTACAACTCTTCCATACACAAGTAAACACCTTGGAAGCCATGTTGAAAGCGTTTGAAGATCAACAGAAGAAAGGCAATATTTCCATGAAGGAAATGCTGCGAATTAAATCGTTGTTGTACGATTTGCGTTCAGATGAAGACGAGGTATTGCAAGACTTACAGGATGCACAAAGCGATTTTAAATTGTTGGTGCGCTTGCCGGCTACAGCTCAAGTGATTCCTACGTTGGGCGATGATATGGAGCAACAATTAGCGAAAAACTACACGTATCAATATCTCTTGGATAGTGCACGGAATAACCGTTACGATTATAAAACAGCGGAAGCTAATATTGAGTACAACGAGTTAAACTACAAGTTGCAAAAATCGATGGCGGTGCCCGATTTACAAATCGGCTTCAACTACGATAAGCAAGGGAACTTCACCAGGAACTACAATGCCCTTACCTTATCGATGCCATTACCGGTTTTCAACCGCAACCAAGGGAATATTAAGTTAGCGAAAACCATGTTGGAAAG
Source organism: Chitinophaga skermanii (assembly GCF_003259335.1). GTDB lineage: Bacteria > Bacteroidota > Bacteroidia > Chitinophagales > Chitinophagaceae > Chitinophaga > Chitinophaga skermanii. The sequence continues at coordinate 48,747 of NZ_QLLL01000009.1, read as the reverse complement.
TAGTAAGCTCCAAAAAGTAGGGAATGAAGACCAGTTGCAACAAGAAGTTATGAATAGCTATAACACGGCCATTCGTACCGAGAATTTGCTGGGAACTGTTGACCCTTCTTTTGGGAACGATTTTACGAAACTGATCGGCGAAGTGCAACGCAATTACCAACTGAGGAATATTAGCTTGTTGGAGTTTGTAGACTTATACGACGCTTACCGTAATAGTATCTTAAAAATCAATACCCTTCGCTATAACCACGCGAGTGCGCTGGAGGCTATCAACTTCTCTACCGGCTCACTCATTTTTAATCCTACTAAAAATTAATTTTCTATATGAAACCTGCAATGGTACAACGTTGGGGCAAAGCACTACTGGCAAGCAGCTTGTGCGCATGCATTTTGTCGAGTTGTGATTCTAAACAACCAAAAGAAGAACCGGCTTCAAGTGATTGGGTATTGAGTGATTCGTTGTTGAAGCAGTTGCGCATCGATACCGCTACGAATAATCCCGTGGAAAGTGAGATGGCTTTAACAGGTAAAATCACCGTGAATGAAGATCAAGCGGCGCGGATTTTTCCTTTCGTGAGCGGTATCGTAACAAGCGTGAATGTACATTCTGGCGATTTTGTGAATAAAGGACAAGTGCTGGCGTCGATTCGAAGCGGTGAAGTGGCCAACTTCACAGCAGATGTTAGCGTGGCGGAATCGAACTTGGCTACAGCGAAGAAGAATTACGAAGTACAACAGTCGTTCTTACAAAGCGGCTTAGCATCGGAAAGAGATGTGACAGAAGCAAAAAGTGAATTTGATAAAGCGAAAGCAGAGCTGAATAAATCGAAGGCAGTATTGTCGATCAACGGTGGTGCTTCGCACGATAATTACGTGGTGCGTTCTCCAGTTCCGGGATTCGTGATTATGAAAGAAGCTACGGAGAACTTACACTGGCGTAGTGATAATGCAGATCCCATTTTTATTGTAGCAGATTTGAAAAACGTGTGGGCGATGTTGAATATTTATGAATCCGATATCGCGAGCATCAAAACGGGTGACCAAGTTAGCATCACAACGCTTTCTTATCCCGATAAAGTGTTCACCGGTAAAATCGATAAGATCTACAACATGCTCGACCCGGAAAGCAAAGTAATGCGTGCAAGGGTGGTGATTGATAACCCCGGTTATTTATTGAAGCCGGAAATGTTCGTAAGTGTAAAAGCAAAACGTAACATCAACGAAGAAATGGTGAGCATCCCCAGCCGCGGTGTTGTATTCGATAATGATAAATACTATGCGCTCGTATTAACACACGATCAACACAAAGTGGCGATCCGTGAAATCCATATCGTTAAAACAGTGGAAAACCGTGCTTACGTAGATAAAGGTTTGAAGAACGGCGATCAAATTATCGCGTCGAAACAAGTATTTATTTACGAATCATTGAAGAAATAACAGATGAACAAGTTTATCAAGAAAATACTCGCCTTTTCACTTAGCAATAGGTACTTCATTTTCTTTGCAGCAGCTGTAATGGCGGTGGCAGGTTATTGGAGCTACAAGCAAATTGGGATTGAAGCGTTCCCCGATGTAACCAATACATCGGTAACGATTATTACCCAGTGGCAAGGTAGAAGCGCGGAAGAAGTAGAAAAGTTTGTAACGCGACCCATAGAAATTTCTATGAACCGCGCACAAGGGAAAGCGTACATCCGGTCATCGTCGCTATTTGGTTTGTCGGTAGTGAAAGTGATTTTTGATGATGATGTAAATGATACGGATGCACGTATTCAAGTGAATAACAACATTAGCTCAGCCAGTGTACCCGATGGTGTTGAACCAGAAATTCAGCCGCCATACGGGCCAACGGGCGAAATTTATCGCTATACTTTAGAGAGTAATAAACGTTCTGTTCAAGAATTGAAAACCATCCAAGATTGGACGGTAGAACGGAATTTACTGGCTGTACCCGGTATTGCCGATATCGTAAGCTTTGGTGGATCTGTGAAGATTTACCAGGTAACGGTGAACCCCGATAAAGCTGTGCAGTATGGGATTACGGCACAAGAACTTTACCAAGCATTGTCTAAAAGCAATATCAACGTAGGTGGCGATGTAATTGTAAAAAACTCGCAGGCATACGTCGTTCGTGGTATTGGGGTGTTAAATAATGCCGATGAAATCAAGAACATTATCGTAGATCATATCAACGACGTACCCATCTTAGTAAAAGATGTGGCCGAAGTAAGTATCTCATCATTGCCTCGTTTGGGGCAGGTAGGGCGTGATAAAGAGAATGATGTAGTAGAAGGTATTATCGTGATGCGTAAAGGGGAAAACTCTGGCCGCGTGATTGAAGCGTTAAAAGCAAAAATCATAGAGCTAAACACGAAAATTCTTCCTCCCGATGTTCAAATCAAACCTTTCTATAACCGTGAGGATCTTATCGGCTACGCAACGCATACGGTGTTGCACAACATGCTGGAAGGTATCATCTTCGTAACGGTGATTGTATTCATCTTCATGGCCGATTGGCGCACGACGGTAATTGTATCGATCGTGATTCCACTGGCGCTTTTATTCGCATTCATTTGCTTGAAGTTAAAGGGCATGAGCGCCAATTTATTATCGATGGGGGCGATCGATTTCGGGATTATCATTGATGGTGCCGTGGTGATGATGGAAGGTATTTTCGTGATACTCGACAAACGTGCGCATCATAGTGGTATGGAGCGTTTCAATAAGATGAGTAAAATGGGTATGATTCGTAAGGCCAGCTTAGAAAACGGTAAAAGTATTTTCTTCGCGAAGCTAATCATCATCACCTGTTTGTTGCCCATTTTCTCCTTCGAAAAAGTAGAAGGCAAAATGTTCTCGCCGCTTGCGTGGACGCTTGGTTTTGCCTTACTCGGCGCTTTAATTCTCACCTTTACCTTGGTGCCGGCTTTAGCGAGTGTATTGTTGAAAAAAGATGTTCGGGAAAGAAACAATCCTTTCATCAACGTATTGTTGAAAGGGGTAAGTAAAGGCTTCAATTTCTGTTTTAAACGTCGCCGACCTGTATTTTTTGTTACGATGTTAATACTTGGCTTTGGATTATATGCTTTTAAATTCTTAGGAACGGAATTCTTGCCGGAACTGAATGAAGGGTCGATTTATATCCGGGCAACGGGGCCGTTGAGTATTTCATTGGATGAATCGGTGTCGGTGGCAAATAATATTCGTAAGAAATTGTTGACATTCCCAGAAGTGAAGCAGGTAATGTCGCAAACGGGCCGTCCGAATGATGGTACAGATGCAACGGGTTTCTATAATATAGAATTCCACGTAGATATTTACCCGCAAAAGGAATGGAAATCTGGTCTTAGCAAAGAGGAACTGATTAGCGCCATGCAACGCAAGTTGGATGGCATACCGGGGATTTCGTTGAACTTCTCGCAGCCTATTATGGATAACGTAGAGGAAGCGGTTTCGGGGGTAAAAGGCTCGATTGTAGTGAAGATGTTTGGTGATGATTTCAACGTAATAGAGGAGAATGAAGAAAAGATTGAAGCGATCTTAAAAGGAGTGGACGGTATTACGGATTTGGGTATCCTCCGCAACCTCGGCCAGCCGGAATTACGCATCAACCTCGATCAACAAAAAATGGCCATGTACGGTGTTACTACCGAAGATGCCAACAGCGTGATTGAGATGGCTATAGGTGGTAAAGCAGCTACTAAAATATACGAAGGCGAAAAATACTTCGACTTACGCATTCGCTATCCCGAAAGCTTCCGTGAGAACGATGAAGCAATTGGTAACCTCATGGTGCCTACCATCCGTGGGAACAAAGTGCCGATTAAAGAGATAGCTACTATTCAAAAAATCGTTGGTCCAAGTATTATATACCGTGATCGACATACCCGTTATGGTGCAATTAAATTCTCGATCCGTGGTCGCGATATGGGTAGCACCATTGAAGAAGCCCAAAGAAAAGTAAATGAACAAATCAAAATCCCGGATGGCTATAACCTCGAGTGGGCCGGCGATTTTGAAAACCAGCAAAGAGCCACCAAGCGTTTAGCGCAAGTGGTGCCCATTAGCTTGTTTATCATCTTCCTGATCCTTTTCATTCTATTTGGTAAAGTAAAAGACGCGTTGTTAGTGCTAGGAAATGTACCGTTTGCTATTATCGGTGGTATTTTCTCGTTGTGGATAACAGGCGTGAACTTTAGTATATCTGCGGGCATTGGGTTTATTGCTTTGTTCGGTATCTGTGTGCAGAACGGGGTGATCCTGCTAACAACTTTTAAAACAAATATCCGCTTAATGAACCGCGATCCTAATTTCAGCCTTGCGGAAGCCGTGAAACAGGGCGTGATTTTACGAACGAGGCCGGTTGTAATGACCGCCATGATGGCTGCCATCGGTTTATTACCGGCTGCTATCAGTACAGGTATTGGTTCGGAAACTGCAAGGCCGTTGGCGCGCGTAGTAATTGGCGGTTTAATCACGAATACAGCGTTTGCATTGTTCATTTTCCCGGTTATGTTTTATTGGACATACTTAAAATCGGAAGGTGGGCATCATCCGTCGAAACGTACTGAATCATAACAAAGGTTTTCGTTATACACCGCTATATCAATTTAAAGAACAGGCGTGGGCTTCTGCCCGCGCTTCTTTATTTGTGGGAAATGGGGGGTGGACCAGGCATTTTTTCGCTGTGGGGCATTCGTGGCGTCGCATTCCTTTCATCGATTGCAATACTAGCGGTGTGGGTTAATGAAATTAAAATCAATTACTTAACTATAATAATGAACAGCATATAATCTACTGAATGAAATGAACAAAATCATTAGAAATGGATGAAAATGAACGATTTAAATAATCTAGGCTCGTCTTAAATTGTGCCACCAGTCCTAGTTTCACAAGGATTAACTCCTATAAAAACCAGTACGTTTCATTTTTTAATTGTTTTAAATTTCATTTAGTCCCATGGAAAACATTTCACAATTCGGTTGCGAAGAATTATCATTTGCAGCACAACAAGAAATCGAAGGTGGTGCATTACTTTCTTCTTTGAAAGCATTTTTGACAGACCTTCTCACTAACTCGCAAGTTATTGTTGCAACTGTTCCAGTAGTAGGAACAACCGCATTTAGTTTAACAGCTCCTTTATTAGCTGCCGTTAAAAACGCGCTCTAATAATTAGGGTTGTTTTTGAGATCATGTTGGGCCCATTTAGCTTCCAGCTAAATGGGCTTTTTGTTTTTTATATGTTTCACCATATTTCACCATTATTCTGATCAATTGTTCATATATGAACAAATAAAAGTGGAGGGTTTATTCATAAATGTCTATTAATCAATTAATTGCATCGTGGCACGACGATTGAATAATAGGGTGCATATCCAAACTGCATTATTATGAATGAACTATTAGTGTTTAAGCCAGCCCGCGACGCCAATACCCTGCGTCAACCCCTCGTACCTGTTTTTGATATTCAGCCCTTAGCCGGTTGGGATGAAGTGCCGGGAGGCAGCCTATCTACTTTACAAAAAACCGACGCGTACGAATTTATATGGATACAGCAAGGCACAGGTTCTTTAATGGTAGATATGCAAAATATTCCTTTAAAACCTTACCAAGTGTATAGTTTAAGCGCCGGGCAACTTCGGAAAGCCAGCTTCTCCAACGACGTAAGCGGTTTTTACATCTCGCTATCCCCCGAATTATTCTACCTACTCGCCAATGAAACCAATTCGGCTTTCTTATCGGCCCAGTGCATCGGTATTCAACAAGTTACCTCTGTTCAGCTCGATGAAGAAACGATCGACGAAACGGGTGAAGTGCTGCGCAAAATTGAGCGTGAGTATGTGAATAACGGCACCCACAGGCTAGAGATCATTAAAGGTTTATTCAGGATTTTCTTGTTGTATGTAGCCGGTAAATACGTGCAACCCGAACAGCAAGAACTACAAAACAAAGACGCACAATTGGTGAAAGAGTTTATGATGTTACTGCGAAAACAATTTAAACAAAAACGCCTTGTACTCGATTATGCTAAAGAATTATGCGTTACACCTAATTATTTAAACCGTGTAGTTAAAAAAGTATCAGGATTTACAGCAAGTCATCACATCCAACAATACATTATCCTGGAAGCCAAGCGCCGTGCATCGCATTCTCAAAGTAGTATGAAAGAAATTGCATATACCTTAGGATTTAATGATAACGCACACTTTAGCAAGTTCTTTAAGAATAATACCGGGATGAATTTCACCAGTTACAAACGAAAAGTAAGCGCCTAGCGCATCACAGCGGGCACAGTTGATTTTCTATGATATTGTATTATTTTTGCAGCGATGGCAACGCGAAAAAATAACCTTTCATGATGAAGTCCCGCAAGAACACAAATGATATGACAGGAGCACATCCAAGCGGGATTGCCCAACAACTCGCTACTCAACAATCTTTACTGCAAGCAGCTATGGCATTGCAACAAATAGATTCTACAGTGGCTTTACAAAGTTTTATTAAAACCGGTTACCAATCTATTATTAGGTATACGGATGCACATATTTTCATTTACAACGAAGCATCCAACAGCTATGTACACATCATACACCCGGAATTAAAGCACACAGCAGGGGCATTGAAAAACTTGTCGAAAGCAATAGCAAATCAAACACCCCTTCTTATTTCTTGTAAAAACGACGACGCACTACAACAAAAGAGATTATATACTTTATACGCAAGTTTACTACCTGCCAATGTGCAGCAAATACTGGTGCTGCCATTTTATTTAAACGATAAAATTATTGGATACGCTTGTTTATTCGCGGAAGATGCCCATGCTTTTGCCGATGACAAACAAGTCGATTTTCAAATTATACAATTACAATTAGCGCAAGCCACCATCCGGTTGCTTGCGCTTTCATCCCACGCTGCTGCTTCCTTCAATTCTAATTATTTATTACACAACAGCGAGGCGCTTGCCAATGTAAAATCCAAGGAAGAACTCCGTAAAGCGCTACAACAGCTAAAATCTTGCTTGTCATTCCAAGATACGGTTATCATTAAACTGGAAGAGAACGACAGTATTTTCACTGTTTTCTTGCACGATTGCGAGCCTGAACGTAGTCGCCAGCAAGCATTTGATAACTTGGTGAATTCGGTACATACTACGAATGAGAAGTTATGCACGGCTGTTATTAATTCTGCGCAACCTATTGTTTTTGATATACAAACATTGGTGGAGGAAGGTAGCCACTTGGGTTTCAACTTCATGCAGGAACATGGTATACAGGAAGTGATCTGTATGCGTTTACGGCGGGGAAACGAGTCGTGGGGCATTTGGATGTTAATGTCGGAAGAGAAAGGTGCATTTACATTGTCGAGCCAATTATTGATACAACAATTATCTTATCAAATAGCGAATGTTTCGTCGGATTTATTCTCGCAAGAGATGTTTTTATCCCGCGAAGCAGAGCAACTATTATTACTTGGAATTAGTAATGAAATAGGGAAAATACGCGGGAAGAAGGATTTGCAAGGTATTATGCAAAAAACAAAGCAGGTATTGCCTTTCAATGAAGTGATGATAGGTGTGTATAATCCCACGAAAACCACGTTCCAAGTATGGGCGATAGCAGCCGATGACATACATACTACGAAGCCGGGATTTGAAGAAATCGCTTACGCCGAGTATCCTGTAAACAATGGTATTCAAGATGTATTGCTGCAAGCCTCTACACCACAGGTTTTCTATATCGAAAATCTTGTGATGAAAAATGCCGGCCAAAGCTCTTGTATTCCTTATGTATTTGAACTGGGTATCCGCGAAATAGCGGCGATGCCTTTATTGGCTAGTAATAACGACGTGATTGGGTTTATTACATTACTATCTACCAACCGGGGTGCCTTTAGGAATAAGGATTTGCGCTTGTTGGAAGGAATAGGTACGCAATTATCTGTTGCCCTAAGTAACGTATTAACCAACGAGAAAATCGAGCAACAACTCGAGGAAATTAACGAGTACAAAGAGAAATTAGAGGAAGAAAAATCATATCTCCAAGAAGCCGTTACCGGCGGCTATACTTATAGCGACATTATTGGCTCATCGGCTGCTATGCAGCATGTTTTCCAGATGTTGTCGCAAGTTTCGTTTGCTGAAAGTACTGTATTGGTACTGGGCGAAACAGGTACGGGTAAGGAATTAGTAGCGCGCGCTATTCACAATTCTTCACCCCGGAAAGATAACTTGATGGTGAAGGTCAATTGTGCGGCACTTCCACCGTATTTAATAGAAAGTGAGTTATTTGGTCATGAAAAAGGCGCATTCACAGGCGCCGTGGAAAGAAGAATTGGGAAGTTTGAACTAGCCAATGGCGGCACCTTGTTCTTGGATGAAATTGGTGAGATGCCCATCGATTTGCAAGTGAAGTTATTACGGGCTATCCAAGAACGCGAATTCGAACGGGTAGGGGGCAAATCTACCATTAAAGCCGATGTACGCATTATTGCTGCTACAAACAGGAACTTACAACAAGAGGTAGCAGCAGGCAATTTTAGAAGCGATTTGTTCTACCGTTTACACGTATTCCCCATTACACTTCCTTCCTTAAGAGAAAGAAAAGAAGATATTCCTTTGCTGGCAGCACATTTTATTGCCCGCTTTGCTAAAAATGCAGGCAAGCAAGATATTCGTATAGCGGCAACGGTGATGAAGCAAATGATTACATACGATTGGCCGGGGAATGTGCGAGAACTAGAACATGTGTTGGAAAGAAGTGTGCTCTTATGCCAAGGGAATACCATCAAATCTATGCAACTCGACCAACGCGATGCACGATCTAAATCCAATACGGAGATCAACTTCACTCGTTCCTTGGAAGAAGTAGAGCGAGAATATATCTTAGGGGTGTTGCATCATTGTAAAGGCAAGGTATTCGGCCCCGGTGGTGCGGCCGAAATATTAGGTATGCATGTTTCTACCCTCAACCACCGCATGAAAAAATTAGGCATTCATAAAACGAATGTCTTCACGATACAACAGGCTAATTAAAAATGAAAGAGCGCATTCTTATAGTAGAGGACCAGTTTATTGAAGCGAATAATCTCCAGTTAATATTGGAACGTGCGGGCTACCAAGTGAGTGGTATTGCTCGTTCTGTGCCTATTGCGTTGGGGATGCTTGAAAAGGAAACGCCTGATTTCGTTTTACTCGATATTTATTTAAAAGGCCCCGCCACGGGTATCGATCTTGCAAAAATTCTTCGTGAACGCAAGATCCCATTCATCTATCTCTCCGCCAATTCTAATAAAGCTACACTCGATGCAGCCAAGGCTACCTATCCATATGGTTTCTTGGTGAAGCCTTTTAGGGAAAAAGACGTATTGGTAACCTTAGAAATTGCCCGCTACCTGCATGGCAATAACTTAGCATCTATGCTACAAGAAGAGGAGAAAACAGCACCAACGCTAAACCCCTATTCGCAAGCAATTATTGGTCAGAACGAGAAGTTACAGAAGATATTACGCCACTTGCAAATAGTAGCCCCTACCGATACCTCGGTGTTGTTATTGGGCGAAAGTGGTACTGGGAAGGAACGACTAGCCGATTTGTTACATGATTTATCGGGTAGGCAGGAGCAACCGTTTATCAAAGTCAACTGCGCCGCTTTGCCTGCTACGCTGATAGAATCTGTTTTGTTTGGCCATGAGAAAGGTGCATTTACGGGTGCCTACGAAACCAAAGTAGGTAAATTTGAACAAGCCGACGGCGGTACCCTTTTCTTAGACGAAATTGGCGAAGTGGAGCCTGCTATGCAAACCAAGTTGCTACGGGTATTACAGGAAAAGGAGATCGAGCGAATAGGCTCCAATAAAACGCGCAAAATTAATGTGCGCATTATTGCGGCTACGAATTTGAATTTGGAAAAAGAAGTGGCCGAAGGTAGATTCCGTATGGATCTTTACTATAGGCTGAATGTGTTTCCCCTACAATTACCTCCATTGCGTGAACGTTTAGACGATATTCCGTTACTTGTTCATCACTTCTTACAAACCTATAGTAAGAAAATTGGTAAACCCATGATGGAGTTGAGTGAAAAGGCATTAGAGTCGTGCTATAACTATCATTGGCCCGGTAATATCCGCGAATTGGAACATACTATCGAGCGGGCTATATTGCTGAATGATGGCCCCATTATCCCCGAATTGCCCATTCATACCCCCGCTACACCTACCATGCCAACAGCCGGCAATGCAGCTATGGGTATTGTTAAAACCATTGAAGAGAACGAGCGAGAGCATATTATGGCTGTGCTTAAATTAACCAACGGTAAAATATTTGGGAAAGGCGGGGCCGCAGAATTACTCGGTATGAACGTGTCTACCCTGAATGCCCGTATTAAGAAGCTAGGTATTGAAAAGGTAAAGTAAGCGGTACGCTTTATACAATTATTTACTGTAGTTTAACATTGTTAGGAATACATACCTGTTCTAGTTTTGTATAGATATAAACACTTATTACGCTTGAATAAAAGCTTGTTAACCATGTAATGCAGAAGAGAAAACTACCGGTATTTTATACGAGGAACAATGCACAAAGTTTATCGTATCAGCGGTACGCACTATCTTACACGGAACTTTCTTATTATTCCTGTTTCACTACAATTACATGTGTTGCCTGCTCAATAAGGCATTGCGTTTGTATTTCTTTTACTCATTGGAAAATACAGTGTTTGATTTTGTTTATATTATAAAATTGATAGATCAAATATTGATAAAAAATAAAACAGGATTTTATGAAACGTAATGCAACGGCCGTATGGAACGGACCAGGGAAAGATGGTAATGGTACGCTTACTACGCAAAGTACAGTGCTCGATCATACAAAGTATTCTTTTAACAGTCGATTCGGTGAAGAGAAAGGCACTAACCCAGAAGAATTATTAGCGGCTTCCCATGCAGGTTGCTTTACGATGAAGCTCAGTTTTGTATTAGGAGAAGCTGGTTTCGCGCCTACACAGTTGGAAACTACAGCGTATGTGAATTTTGAAAACGGTGCTGTAACGGGTTCTCACCTTGTTGTTAAGGCGCAGGTGCCTGGCATTAGCAACGATGCTTTTCAGAAGGCTGTGAAAGAAGCAGAACAAAATTGCCCTATTAGCCGCGCTTTAGGAGCGATTGCTATATCTTCTGAAGGTACTTTACAAGCCTAATTCAAATAGAAAGCCGCTCTCTATACTATAGAGAACGGCTTTTATGTTTTGTTTGTACATTATTTCCCGATTCTATACCCAGCGCGGATGGCCAACATGCTTGCCGGTAAAGCATTGTTATAGCTGAGTTCCATTGCTTGTTGTGGTATGAACGTAGATTTTACATCGTACTGTTGTTTGTAATGCCAATGGTCGTTTATGAAGTTATGGGCTTCCAACGATACAAATCCCCTTCCTTTCGCTACTTCATGAACATAGGCTAAGGCGTAATTGCGCAGGTTGTAGGTTTCGCCGTAGGTGGTGGCCATATTGGTGCCATAGTAACCATTCAACTTAAAATAGGAACGTTGAAAGGCTTGGTAGGTAATATCAAGATTGGTTAGGCTATAGAACGATTCTTTCTTCTTCTTCACATCCACAAATTCAAATTGCAAATAATTGAAAGTATTCATCAACGAGAAGTTGAATTTGCCTGCCCGCTTTTCTACACCTACGTATATAGCTGCTTGCGATTTCTTGCTGTTGCTATAAAGGTAGGTTTCAGGGTAATAAGTGAATATATCGTGTGAGTAGATATCGGTAGGTTCGTAGTAAGTGAGCGATGCTTCGCGGCCAATATTGTGCGGCGTATATTGGAAACCTACACCATAAAAATAACTAGTACCATGTTGGTTTACTTGGTGCAAGGTTACATGAATGGCATGCGTGGTTTGCTGGTATAATTTGAAGTTCGGATCGTGTGTAACAAATTGTGGATAAACGCTGCCTGGGCCTAGTATGCCTGTATGGTAATTCGGCGCGTTGGAGTGTTGTAAATAAGGATCGAACGAATCGCGCGCGTTGCTTAGCTCTAAGAAGTTTGTTTGCTGAACTTTCGATTGGTAAGCAATTTGGATGAATTGATTCGTATCAATTTTAATCACCAAGTTCACATAGGGCAGCACGTTAAAATAACTGGTGTCTTTCGCAAACGAACGGGTATATTTTGTAGTCATCACGTTTAGACCTGCATTAATAGCCAGTTTGCTAGTATGATGTGTGAATCCTACATAGCCATGATGGCTTGTTCCTTCTTTTTCGCTATATAAGGTCGTTATCCAGCTTAACTGCCCACTTTGACTTTGAAAGAAAGTGGCTACTGCATCGCTCATGATGTTACGGTTATTGTATTGATAGCCCGCTTGTAAACGCGCATGTTTACCAATGGGCAAGGTGTAATCAATATTGGCGAGCAGGTTTTGTAAGTAGTTATCGTTGATGTGCGACAGTGCTTGCACGTTTGTTGGTGAGATATTCTTTGTATTACCCCAAGTTCTGAAATTGTGATCCTTGCTCGACTTTTGTACCGATAACATCAACTGGTGCCCTGTTTTAGAGAAGGCTTTCGTGATGTTGGTGCCTATGGTGTAATCGTAAATTTTATGTTTATAGTTGCCGCCCCAATTTGTAGTAGGTGTACCGTCTTGGTAACCTAGTTGGTAGTATTTTATATCATTTTCTTTTTTCAACTGGTCCCATCCTGTTGTACCGTAAAGGTTCACGTACCAAGTACGGCCCAACTTCGTACTGTAAGAAAGGCCTAACGCGTACAAATTCGAGCGCCACGTTGTAGTTTGATCTTCTTCTATGCCGGTATTATTCGAGGAGCTTGATTTGATATGATCTTTATTGGCCGTGGTATTGTATTGAAGATTGAATTGAAGACTGGATTTTTTGCCTTGTCGTGCCCAGGAGAACTGGTCGTCGGATTGTAACCGGGTATCTACGTTGCCTTGTATATATGCGCTGTTGCTGGTTGCGAGTTCTTTTGTAATAATGTTTACAGTTGCATCGTAGCCACGTAAGCGGTATTCATCGCTTGCTTGGAGGTTTAATTCAATGCGCTCAATACTTTCGGCGGGTAATGCTTTTAAAGCCCGGTTGATATCTAGGCTTAATAAACCTTGTTGTTGCCCATTTACGAGTACAATGTAGGCTTGTTGTTGTTTGAATTGCAGAGTACCATCGAGGTTCGTTTGCATAAATGGCAATTGAGCGATGGCGGCGGCAAATGATTGTGCTGGGTGTAAAGCATCTTTGTTGATAGTTATTTTTTGTTGTGCGAATAATTGACACGACAATAAGACGGCCGTCAACAATGCCAAGCATTTTTTGGCGATAGGGTGCAAATAAGTTTTCATGCTGGGTGCTCTAAAGCATAGTTAGTTTGGTTAGCTGGTGGCACGGGATCGATTCCTGTTAAAAGTATGAAAAAAAACTTGTATTCGTTTCTTTATTATAGCTTATAACCGTTACCTGTATTGATTCTTTATGCATACTGTACAGATTTTCAATATCATCTACATTTAACACGAAGGGGTTGTAAAATGCAGCGGAAGGCCGTATTTTTAATAGGGTAGATGAAGAAAAGATGAACTTAGTGATTTTGTACAACTTGTAGCCTGTTTCGTTTGTATTTACATCGTATTCCGAACTTAAAAATTCAACGTTATGACAGCCCCCGTACATGTTATCCTTGTGGATGAAAATGATGAAGTAGTAGGCGAGATGGAAAAGATCGAAGCGCACCGGAAAGGTTTGCTGCACCGGGCTATTTCGGTTTTCATCTTTAATAAAGACCAGAAACTTTTATTACAAAGGCGTTCCCAATCGAAGTTTCATTCCAGTGGCTTATGGACAAATACTTGTAGTGGCCATCCTTTACCTGGAGAAACCCCGTTGCAAGCTGCAGAACGCAGGTTATTGGAAGAAATGGGAGTTGCCTGCAAGTTAGAAAAGCGTTGGGAAGTACGTTATGAGCTGCCTGTGAATAACGAGCTTATAGAAAACGAGTATGGGCATGTGTATTTCGGTCAATCGGATGCGCTTCCAGCCGTAAACCCCGATGATGCCGACGATTACACGTATCTCTCCCTCAACGAAGTACAGCAACAAGTAATGGACTACCCCAGTAAGTTCACACCTTGGTTCAAGCTGCTATTACCCGATGTAATATTACACCGTTAAATGCGCCACATTTTCCATGTACCTCGCATGGTATGCCGTTTTTTAAAGAAGTATAGAAAAGGTACTTCCATGGGAAATGTCCATTCACCGCTCATGGTATCGCCCTCCACGATGCCGCGGTAATACACAGGAATGGGTTCATCTTCAAAATATTGCTTTGTACAGCCATCGTCCTCCACGGAGGTTCCTCCCCGGTACGTTTTTACGAAATTGATGCTATTCTTTTTGAGTTTCCCTTCGATGGTGGTTGCTACGCCTGTATCGGCGTCGATGCAAGTACCCGTGATTTTATCGTTTTGTTGTTGAAAAGTAATCTTGTAGTAATAGGTGGTGTCTTTTATCATAAAGGCGAAGTCCTCGCTAATATAAAACGAGCCTTCCCAGTTTCCTTCAATAGTTAGCAGCATAGAGGAGCTTTTGTGATAGGCTAGTAAAATATAGCTTTTATCTTGAAAATGAAGCATTTATTGCAATTGATAATTGCTTGTTTACACACAAAAGATGTAGAAATACGCCTGTATATATCCAGGATATACGTCGAATATACCTGGAACATTGGGATAACATTGGAAGAACATTAGAAGAACATTGGAAGATATTATAAATGCTATTAAAAGAATACTAATAGCATGGTATTCATTTAATTAAGTAACTGCGGTCAATTATCCATGTAGTTTGTTTAAAGCGCCCCGCTTTGGGGGCGGGGCTTAGTGGAGGATTACTTTCTTTTGAATATGATTTCCATGTCTTTTTGTTCTTTTCCATTGTCTACCCGGAACATTTCCATTTTGTGTTCATTAGGTCCAACGATCGTATACACTTCTTTTACCTGGCATGTTTTGTTCACAGCGGGGTCTACCATTTCTCCTGCTAGTACGATGGTGTTACCGGTGGGGTCGAATTTGCCTTGGAGGGTCATAATACCGGTGCCCATATTGTCGAACCAGGTGCTGATGAATAATTTACGGGCGTTGTCGTAGGCCATGTAGCCGCGGCCTTCGAAGGGTTCGCCCATGAAATCGCCTTTAAACGCGGTTTCTAGGAATCGGCCGCCGTATAGCATGGAGTTGGTGCAAGTGCCTTCCGACTTCATGGGATCGGTGCCGGGAGCGTGCCAGGCGGTCATGTGGGTAGACCAGTTGCCGGTCATTTCAGCTAATTTTTTGTGTGGGGCGCCTGGGGTCATGTATTCCATCCATGCTTTTTGGGTGGCGTCGTCGACCTGTGCAAGCAGTTGCGTGGTACCTAACAGGAGCAGGATGGCTGTTAGGGTGTAGGTGAGATTTTTCATGCGTGAGTGGATTTAGGTAGTGAATATACGTATAAAGGGTGGGGTGAGGTGTTAACTGTGTGATAATGAGGGGGAAGAAAAGGGATTGAAATTGGGGAGAAAAGCTTATATTTGTCATCCAACGGAAAAAAAATGACCCATATTTAGCAAAAAAGATGCCGATTGCCAAAACAATTTTGGTAAATCAGTATTATTGCCTACCTTTGCATCCCCCTTAAAGGGTCTTTTTTAATAGTATTTAATTAATATAGAGCTTTTAAGTTTTGGGAGTTCTCGCTATAAGGCGGGAGCGTTTTAACCAAATTAAAATCACCATCATGGCAAAAGAGATCGCAACGTACGTGAAATTGCAGGTTAAAGGCGGCCAAGCCAACCCTGCACCTCCGATTGGTCCTGCTTTAGGTTCCAAAGGTGTGAACATCATGGAGTTTTGCAAACAGTTCAATGCCCGTACCCAAGATAAAATGGGTAAAGTATTGCCGGTTTTGCTGACAGTTTACACTGACAAATCCTTTGACTTCGTAATCAAAACCCCTCCTGCTCCAGTACAATTATTGGAAGCTGCAAAGTTGCAAAGTGGTTCTAAAGAGCCTAACCGTAACAAAGTAGGTAAAGTAACATGGGCACAAATCGAAGCTATTGCTAAAGATAAAATGCCTGACTTAAACTGCTTCACAGAAGAAAGCGCTATGAAAATGGTTGCTGGTACTGCCCGTTCAATGGGTATCACTGTGGATGGTAAAGCTCCTTGGGAAAACTAATTGTGTAAGTCCTGTTTATACAGGTCAACTTTAAAACATTTCACAAAATGGCAACAAAGAAAAGGAAAGTGGCTGAAGCAAAGGTGGACAAAAACAAAGTGTACTCCTTAAAAGAGGCTTCAACGCTCGTTAAAGATATTAACTGTACTAAATTCGACAGTTCTGTTGATTTACACGTACGCTTAGGGGTAGACCCTAAAAAAGCTGACCAAGCTATCCGTGGTTCTGTTACGCTTCCTCACGGTACTGGTAAGACTAAGAAAGTATTAGTACTTTGCACACCTGACAAAGAAGCTGAAGCAAAAGCTGCTGGTGCTGATTTCGTAGGTTTAGACGAATTTATTCAAAAAATTGAAGCAGGTTGGACAGAAATCGATGTTATCGTTGCTACTCCAGCTGTAATGCCTAAAATTGGTAAACTCGGTAAAATCCTCGGTCCTCGTAACTTAATGCCGAACCCTAAAACTGGTACTGTTACCAATAACGTGGGTGATGCGGTTAACGATGTAAAAGGTGGTAAAATTTCTTTCAAAGTAGATAAAGCTGGTATTATCCACGCTTCAATCGGTCGTGTTTCTTTCTCTCCAGAGAAATTGGAACAAAACTCATTAGAGTTCATTTCTGCGATCATTAAATTGAAACCATCTACTGCGAAAGGTACTTACTTGAAAGGTTTATCTATGGCTTCTACAATGAGCCCTGGTATTGTGATCGACACTAAATCTGTTCAAAACTAATTTTTTGAGTCATGAGAAAAGAACAAAAAGCAGAAGTAATAGAACTACTGAAAGGTAAGTTCTCACAATATAGCAACTTCTACGTTACCAATACCGAATCATTGACTGTAGCTCAAGTTAACCATTTGAGAAGAGTTTGTTTCAGCAAGAACGTAGAAATGAAGGTGGCTAAAAACACCTTGATTAAAAAAGCGTTAGAGTCTTTGGACAACGAAAAATACGCTGGTATCTACGAATCATTACACGGTGTAACTGCATTGATGTTCTCTGATTCACCAAAAGAGCCAGCAGTAATTATCTCTGACTTCCGTAAGGCGAATGCTAAATTGGAAAAACCGGTATTGAAAGCTGCGTTTGTAGCTGACGAGATTTTCATCGGTGATAACCAATTGACTAACTTGAAGAACATCAAAACCAAAAACGAGCTTATCGGCGAAGTTATTGGTTTGTTACAATCTCCTGCAAAACGCGTTATCGCTGCATTGCTTGAGAAAGGTAAGAACGAAGGTGGCGAAGTTGTTGCTGCCGAAGCTCCAGCTGCTGAGTAATTCTCAGTATTGGTACGGTTATCCTGCGAGGGATAGCACTTATAAATATGGCTTCCAAGTCGTAATATAAACTCAGTTTTAATTTTCTATTTACAAAAACAATTTAAAAACATTATACAATGGCAGACGTAAAAGCTTTAGCTGAACAATTAGTTGGCTTGACTGTTAAGGAAGTACAAGAATTAGCAGATGTGTTGAAAAATGAATACGGTATCGAACCAGCTGCTGCAGCTGTAGTAGTTGCTGCTGGTGACGCTGCTCCAGCTGCTGAAGAAAAAACTGCATTCAATGTAATCTTGAAATCTGCAGGTGCTAGCAAATTGAACGTTGTTAAAGTAGTTAAAGATCTTACAGGTCTTGGTCTTAAAGAAGCTAAAGAATTGGTAGACGGTGCTCCGAAACCAGTTAAAGAAGGCGTAAGCAAGGCTGAAGCTGAAGATTTGAAAGCTAAATTAACTGAAGCTGGTGCTGAAGTAGAGATTGCGTAATTCTTTGCTTATTATACATCTTTTATAGGTCAAAAGTGCTCAAGGGCACTTTTGGCCTTCTTCCCTTTGGGAACGTGTCTTTTCGAGAGAGTCAATTATGGGAAAACTACCACGCAAGTGGGGGTGACGTTCGAGCAAGGCAATGTGTATTGATGTTTTTTTGGTAAAGAAGTCTTAATTTCCCTTTTTCTTACAAGTTATTTAACTGCTAACTTCGAATATGTCTCTAAAAAAAGCCCAAACTAACGAAAGAGTAAATTTTGGAAAGATCAAACAAGTTGCTGAGACACCGGATCTGTTGGCTATCCAAATTCAATCTTTCAAGGATTTCTTCCAATTAGAAACCACACCAGACAAGCGAAACAACGAAGGCCTTTTTAAAGTATTTAAGGAGAACTTCCCGATTACTGATACGAGAAATATCTTTAACCTGGAATTTCTAGACTATTTCGTAGATCCTCCGCGTTACACTATTGAAGAGTGTATCGAACGGGGGCTTACTTATTCTGTGCCTTTGAAAGCAAAGCTTCGCTTGAGCTGTAATGATGAGGAGCACGTTGATTTCCAAACGATTGTTCAGGATGTATTCTTAGGAAACATTCCTTACATGACCCCTAGAGGTACGTTTGTAATCAATGGTGCTGAGCGTGTAGTTGTATCGCAATTACACCGTTCTCCAGGTGTGTTCTTTGGTCAATCCATCCATCCAAATGGTACAAAAATCTACTCTGCAAGGGTGATTCCTTTCAAAGGTGCTTGGATGGAGTTTGCTACAGACATTAACAATGTTATGTACGCTTACATCGATCGTAAAAAGAAGTTCCCAGTAACGACTTTATTACGTGCTATTGGCTACGAAACAGATAAGGACATCCTTACTTTGTTCGGCATGGCAGATGAAGTGAAGGCAGATCGTAAAACACTAGAAAAGTACTTTGGTAAAAAACTCGCAGCTCGCGTACTCCGCAGCTGGGTGGAAGATTTCGTGGATGAGGATACCGGTGAGGTTGTTACCATCGAACGTAACGAAGTTGTATTAGAACGCGATAGCGTACTTGATGAAGCCAACATGGAGCTCATCTTGGAAATGGAAGCGAAAACCGTCTTCTTACAAAAAGAAGAAGTAAGTGGTGATTTCTCCATTATCTACAACACATTAAATAAAGATACATCTAACTCCGAGCTTGAAGCCGTTCAGCACATCTACCGCCAATTGCGTGGTGCCGATGCGCCAGATGATGAAACAGCTCGTGGTATCATCGATAAATTATTCTTCTCCGATAAACGCTATGATCTCGGTGAAGTAGGCCGTTACAAAATCAACCGCAAGTTGAACTTGTCAACAGCCCTCGATAATAAAGTGCTGACCAAAGATGATATCATCTCCATCATTAAATACTTAGTACAATTAACGAATGGTAAAGCAGAGATCGATGATATCGATCACTTGTCGAACCGTCGTGTTCGTACAGTAGGTGAGCAGTTATATGCTCAATTTGGTGTGGGTCTTGCACGTATGGCACGTACGATCCGTGAAAGAATGAACGTTAGGGATAACGAGGTATTTACCCCGGTAGATTTGATTAACGCTAGAACTTTATCTTCTGTTATCAACTCTTTCTTCGGTACTTCCCAGTTGTCTCAGTTCCTTGATCAAACCAACCCGTTGTCTGAAATCACGCACAAACGTCGTATTTCTGCCCTCGGTCCAGGTGGTTTGAGCCGCGAAAGAGCAGGCTTCGAGGTACGTGACGTACACTATTCTCACTACGGTCGTTTATGTACCATCGAAACACCGGAAGGTCCGAACATCGGTTTGATCTCTACCCTTTGTGTTCACGCGAAAGTGAATGAAATGGGCTTCATTGAGACGCCTTACCGTAAAGTAGCTTCTGGTAAAGTAGAAATGGACGAGGTTGAATATTTAAGTGCAGAAGAAGAAGATACCCTCAAAATCGCGCAGGCGAATGCTCCGCTCGATGAGAAAGGTAACTTTGTGAATGATAAAGTAAAATCTCGCGAAACAGGTGACTTCCCTATCTTGGATAGAGAAGAAATCGAATACATGGACGTTGCGCCGAACCAAATTGTAGGTTTAAGTGCTTCGCTCATTCCGTTCCTTGAACACGATGATGCCAACCGTGCATTGATGGGTTCAAACATGCAACGCCAGGCTGTTCCTTTGATCGCTCCACAAGTACCTATCGTAGGTACAGGTTTGGAAGGTAAAGCTGCTCGCGATTCTCGCTTGCAAATTACCTCTGAAGGTAAAGGTGTGGTTGAGTTCGTAGATTCTAACGAAATTCATGTTCGTTACGAACGCGACGAAATGCAAAAATTGGTGTCTTTCGAAGACGATTTGAAAATCTACCAATTAACCAAATTCGTTAAAACGAACCAATCAACATGTATCAACCTTCGCCCTGCCGTGAAGAAAGGTCAACACGTTGAATTCGGCGACTTCTTAACAGAAGGTTACGCTACACGTGGTGGTGAATTAGCATTGGGTCGTAACTTGAAAGTGGCGTTCATGCCATGGAAAGGTTACAACTTCGAGGATGCGATCGTAATTTCTGAAAGGGTTGCCCGTGAAGACTGGTTCACATCTATCCATATCGACGAATACGAATTGGAAGTACGTGATACTAAGTTGGGTGAAGAAGAATTGACGCCAGATATTCCTAACGTAAGTGAAGAGGCTACAAAAGACCTTGACCAAAACGGTATTATCCGTGTAGGTGCTCACATTAAAGAAGGCGATATCTTGATCGGTAAGATTACACCACGTGGTGAGTCTGATCCTTCTCCTGAAGAAAAATTATTGAGAGCGATCTTCGGTGATAAAGCTTCTGACGCGAAAGATGCTTCTTTGAAGGCACCTCCATCAACTGAAGGTGTGGTAATTGATAAGAAATTATTCTCTCGTGCTAAGAAAGATAAAAACTCTAAGACACGCGAAAAAGCAGCATTAGAAAAACTCGAGAAAGTACACCAGAAGAATGAAGAAGATCTTTTGGAAGTATTGATGAGCAAATTGCTTGTGTTGTTGAAAGATAAAACCTCGCAAGGTATTACCAATACTTATGGTGAAGTATTGATTTCGAAAGGATCTAAATTCTCTCAAAAGAACTTAGTGAACATCGACTTCCAAAACGTAAACCCATTAGGCTGGACTACCGACGATGTTACCAACGATCAAATCAATACATTGTTGCACAACTACAGCATCAAGTATAACGAAGAATTGGGTCGTTACAAACGCGAAAAATTCAATATCTCTATTGGTGACGAGTTACCAGCAGGTGTATTGAAACTTGCTAAAGTTTACCTCGCTAGCAAACGTAAGTTGAAAGTGGGTGATAAGATGGCGGGTCGCCACGGTAACAAGGGTATTGTTGCGAAAATTGTACGTGATGAAGATATGCCATTCTTGGCCGACGGTTCTCCAGTAGATATCGTATTGAACCCATTGGGTGTACCTTCCCGTATGAACCTTGGCCAGATCTATGAAACCGTATTAGGTTGGGCTGGTCAGAAATTGGGTGTTCGTTTTGCAACGCCGATCTTCGACGGTGCAAACACGGAAGAAATCGCATCATACATCAATGAGGCTGGTTTACCAAGCTTCGGTCACACTTACTTAAGTGATGGTGAAACTGGTGAACGTTTCCACCAAAAAGCAACAGTAGGTATCATCTACATGCTCAAATTGAGCCACATGGTGGATGATAAAATGCACGCACGTTCTATCGGGCCATACAGCTTGATCACACAGCAACCTTTGGGTGGTAAAGCCCAGTTTGGTGGTCAGCGTTTTGGTGAGATGGAGGTATGGGCACTTGAAGCTTACGGTGCTGCAAACATCTTACAAGAATTATTGACGATCAAATCCGATGACATTGTTGGTCGTGCGAAAGCTTACGAATCTATCGTTAAAGGCGATAACATTCCAAAAGCAGGCGTACCTGAATCCTTCAACGTATTGATCCACGAGTTACGTGGTTTAGGTTTGGATTTGAAGTTTGAATAGTCTTTTCAGCTACCAGCTATAAGCAGCACTGCTTATGGCTGGTAGATTTTATATAGGTTCTCCAGGGAAAAAATTTTAGTGCCAATAGCAACGCTAACGGTTCACAGCTAAAAGCTCACAAATGGCCATCAAGAAAGAAAATCGTCCTAAATCAAATTTTAACAGCATTACCATTAGTCTTGCTTCTCCAGATGCAATCTTGGAGCGTTCTTATGGTGAAGTGTTGAAACCTGAAACTATCAACTACCGTACTTACAAGCCGGAACGTGATGGTTTATTTTGCGAAAGAATATTCGGTCCGGTAAAGGATTACGAATGCTATTGCGGTAAGTATAAACGTATCCGTTATAAGGGTATCGTGTGCGACCGTTGTGGTGTGGAAGTGACTGAAAAGAAAGTTCGTCGCGAAAGAATGGGACATATCCGTTTGGTAGTGCCTGTAGTACACATTTGGTACTTCAAATCGTTGCCAAACAAAATTGGTTACCTCTTAGGTATGTCATCTAAGAAATTGGAAACAATCGTATACTATGAAAGATACGTTGTTATTCAATCTGGTATCAAACAAGAGAAAGGTCTTAACCACGGTGATTTATTAACCGAGGAAGAATACTTGGATATCTTGGATACTTTACCAAAAGATAACCAACTCTTACCGGATGAAGATCCGAATAAATTTATCGCTAAAATGGGTGCTGAAGCGGTAGAATTGTTGTTATCCAGAATTGATTTGGATGGCCTTTCTTACCAACTTCGTAACCAAGCAGCTACAGAAACTTCTCAACAACGTAAAGCTGAAGCGTTAAAACGTTTGAGCGTTGTAGAAGCTTTCCGTGAAGCAAATACACGCGTAGAAAACCGTCCTGAATGGATGGTTATGCAATACATCCCAGTTGTTCCACCAGAGTTACGCCCACTCGTTCCATTGGATGGTGGTCGTTTCGCTTCTTCCGACTTAAACGACTTATACCGTCGTGTAATCATCCGTAACAACCGTTTAAAACGTTTGATCGAGATTAAAGCACCGGAAGTAATCTTACGTAACGAAAAACGTATGTTACAAGAAGCGGTTGACTCGTTGTTCGATAACTCAAGAAAATCGAACGCGGTGAAAGCTGAAGGTGGTCGCGCTTTGAAATCATTATCTGATGTATTGAAAGGTAAACAAGGTCGTTTCCGTCAGAACTTGTTAGGTAAACGTGTGGATTACTCTGGTCGTTCTGTAATCGTAGTAGGTCCAGAATTGAAACTCCACGAATGTGGTTTACCGAAAGATATGGCGGCTGAATTGTTCAAACCATTCATCATCCGTAAATTGATCGAAAGAGGTATCGTAAAAACCGTTAAATCTGCTAAGAAATTAGTAGATCGCAAAGAAGCGGTGGTTTGGGATATCTTGGAAAACGTATTGAAAGGTCACCCAGTGATGTTAAACCGTGCCCCAACGTTGCACCGTTTATCTATTCAAGCGTTCCAACCTAAATTAGTAGAAGGTAAAGCTATTCAATTACACCCACTCGTATGTTCTGCGTTCAACGCCGATTTCGATGGTGACCAAATGGCGGTACACGTTCCTTTGAGCAATGCCGCAATTTTGGAAGCACAATTGTTGATGCTTTCTTCTCACAATATCTTGAACCCTCAGAATGGTACGCCAATCACCCTTCCTTCACAGGACATGGTACTCGGCTTGTACTACATTTCTAAGGGTAAAAAATCTACACCTACTGAAATCGTGAAAGGTGAAGGTAAAGCCTTCTACTCAGCGGAAGAAGTAATCATTGCACACAATGAGAACAGGGTAGACTTGCACGCTCACATCAAAGTGAAAACTTGGGTGAGAGAAGCAAACGGTGAGCTTGCTTACAAATTAATCGAAACGACTGTAGGTCGCGTATTGTTCAACCAACACGTACCAAGAGAAGCCGGTTATGTAAACGCATTGCTTACTAAGAAATCGTTAAGGGAAATCATCGGTGATATCATTAAATACACTGATATTCCTAAAACAGCTAAGTTCTTGGATGATATTAAACAACTCGGTTTCCGTACGGCATTCCGTGGTGGTTTGTCGTTCAACATCAATGACCTTATCATTCCTGAAGTGAAACAACAAATGGTTGATAGCGCTGCAGGTGAGGTTGATGAAGTTTGGGACAACTACAACATGGGTCTTATCACCAACAACGAACGTTATAACCAAATCATCGATATCTGGTCGAGGGTAGATACCAAAGTAACAGAAACATTGATCCGCGAGTTAGCAACCGATAAACAAGGTTTCAACTCTGTGTACATGATGTTGGATTCTGGTGCGCGTGGTTCAAAACAACAGATCAAACAGTTGGCTGGTTTGAGGGGCTTGATGGCTAAACCTCGTAAATCTGGTTCTACAGGTAGCGAGATCATCGAAAACCCGATCTTGTCGAACTTTAAAGATGGTTTGAACGTACAGGATTACTTCATCTCTACGCACGGTGCTCGTAAGGGTCTTGCGGATACGGCCTTGAAAACGGCGGATGCGGGTTACTTAACACGTAGGCTTGTGGACGTTGCTCAAGACGTAGTTATTAATGAAGAAGATTGTGGTACATTACGTGGTATCGCTACTTCAGCATTGAAAGATAATGAAGAGATCGTTGAACCATTATACGATCGTATCTTGGGCCGTACATCATTACACGATGTGTACGATCCACTTACCGAAGAATTATACGTAGCTGCCGGCGAACAAATCACGGAAGACGTAGCAAGACGTATCGAAGACAGTTCAATCGACACGGTTGAAATTCGCTCTGTATTAACTTGTGAAAGCCGTCGTGGTGTGTGCGTAAGATGTTACGGTAAAAACTTGGCAACAGGTTACACTGCACAAAGAGGTGATGCTGTAGGTATCATCGCTGCACAGTCAATCGGTGAGCCAGGTACACAGTTAACACTTCGTACCTTCCACGTGGGTGGTGTTGCGGGTTCTGCTTCAGTAGAATCTACGCTTACTGCTAAATTCGATGGCACCATCCAATTCGATGGTTTGAGAACAACCGTGTTCGAAAACAAAGAGGGTGATAAAGTACATGTTGTTATCGGTCGTACTGGTGAGGTACG
This sequence comes from Chitinophaga skermanii, assembly GCF_003259335.1. GTDB lineage: Bacteria > Bacteroidota > Bacteroidia > Chitinophagales > Chitinophagaceae > Chitinophaga > Chitinophaga skermanii. Next base: position 23,589 of record NZ_QLLL01000009.1, on the reverse strand, counting down.
TATCATGGATGTTAAAAACGATCGCTTGTTGATCACAAACAACGTTCCTTACGGTTCTACATTGTTAGTGAAAGACGGCCAGAAAGTTGCGAAAGGCGACGTGATCTGTACTTGGGATCCGTTCAACGCCGTTATCGTTTCTGAAATTCCTGGTTCAGTTCGTTTCGACAGTATCATTGAAGGTATCACATTCCGCGAAGAGGCCGATGAACAAACTGGTCACCGCGAGAAAGTGGTTATCGAAACAAAAGATAAAAACAAGATCCCGTCAATTGTTGTAGAAGGTAACAAGGAATTGAAATCTTACAACTTACCGGTAGGTTCTCACATCGTTATCGAAGAAGGTGAAACCGTTAGATCAGGTCAAGTACTCGTTAAGATCCCACGTGTACTCGGTAAACTCCGAGATATCACGGGTGGTCTCCCACGTGTAACTGAATTGTTCGAAGCGCGTAACCCATCTAACCCAGCTATCGTTTCTGAAATTGATGGTGTGGTTGCATTCGGTAACATCAAACGTGGTAACCGTGAAATCATCATCGAAAGCCGCGAAGGTCAAATCAAGAAATACTTGGTGCCATTAACACGCCACATCCTGGTACAAGATGGTGACTTCGTAAAAGCAGGTATTGCACTTTCTGATGGTTCTACAACCCCGGCTGATATCTTGGCAATTAAAGGTCCATTCGCTGTACAAGAGTACTTGGTGAACGAGATCCAAGAGGTTTACCGTTTACAAGGTGTGAAAATCAATGATAAACACATCGAAGTAATCGTGCGTCAAATGATGCGTAAAGTAACCATCGAAGATCCAGGTGATACAAGATTCTTGGAAGGTGATACAACCGATAAATTCGAATTCTTCGAAGAAAACGACCACATTTTCGATAAGAAAGTGGTAACAGAAGCAGGTGAATCTACTACGCTTAAAGCTGGTCAGATCGTTACGCTCCGCCAAGTGCGCGAAGAAAACTCGCTTCTCCGTCGTTCAGATAAACAACTCGTTGAGTTCCGCGATGCGAACCCAGCAACATCTTCACCGTTGTTGTTAGGTATCACCAAAGCATCTCTTGGTACTCACAGCTGGATCTCTGCAGCTTCGTTCCAAGAAACTACGAAAGTATTATCATCTGCAGCTATCAACGGTAAAACGGATGATATGCTCGGCTTGAAAGAAAACGTTATCACTGGTCACCTCATCCCTGCAGGTACTGGTTTGCGCGAATTCGAAAACATGATCGTAGGTTCTAAAGAAGAATACGATATCTTATCTTCTACGAAAGAAGTATTCCAATTCGATGAAGAAGAATAATCTTCCCAGCGAATAAACATCATACAAAACGGCCTCTACTTGTAGGGGCCGTTTTTATTTTATCATCTCTGCACGCCATCATCCTTCATAATAAATTAACCTCCTGCGCCCAATTCAAGCCCTGTATAAAAAATCTTCTTAAAAAAAAGCCCCAACCCGCACTAATATTCATTTTTAACGTTTTTTATTTTCTGGAAAATCTTATTTTAGCTACTTATTACGAACTAAATCCAGTAGTCAAAATCTACAATCAACATGTATACTAAAAAACAAATTGTGAAAAACGGGTTTTTAATGGCCATCGTAGCTGGCACTTTTATGGCTTGCGGACAATCCAACAATGCGAACAATGCAGCTAAATCTGCGTCCGACAGTGCATCATCTGCAGCGACTGGTTTAAAAATTGCTTATGTAGATCTTGATTCACTCGAAGCGCATTACGAATTCTTCAAACAAAAGAAAGCAGAACTCGAAAGAAAACAATTGGCGATGGATAACGAAATCCAAGCCGATGCACGCGTTTTACAAGAACAATACAACAGCTTGCAAAGACGCGCTAATACTTTAACCCAAGCAGAAGGTGAAGCTATCCAACGTGATTTGATGGCGAAAAACCAAAACTTGGAACAAAAACGCCAAACGTTATCTCGTCAATACATGGAAGTAGAACAATCTTTCAACGACGAATTGCGTAAAAAATTGGATTCATTCTTATTGAAATTCAATGCAGATAAGCGTTACGGTTATATCTTCTCTTACCGCGACGGTGGTACCAACATCTTGTATAAAGATCCTGCGTACGACATCACCGACGTTGTAACAAAAGGTTTGAACGACGAAGCTGCTGCTAAAAAATAATACGGGGAAACCCGCAAAGTTTTTATAAATTGATCCCGGTTTTCAATGAAATCCGGGATTTTTTTTGGACATACGCCAACAACTTCCTGTAACTTTTACTTGCTTATTCATCTCGTCTACATGTCGACAACAATCAACCAAAATTCACAATTTAAGCCCAGCCTGGGCTTATTAGATGCTACCATGTTGGTAGCCGGCTCTATGATCGGGTCGGGTATTTTCATCGTTTCCTCGGAGATTGCGTATAGTTTGGGTTCTGCTGGCTGGTTAACGGCTATGTGGGTGCTAGCGGGCATTGTGACAATTATCGCGGCTATGAGCTACGGCGAATTATCCGGGATGTTTCCACGTGCGGGTGGTCAATACGTTTACCTCCGCGAAGCCTACAACCCTTTCATCGCGTTCTTATTTGGATGGACGCAATTTGGTGTAATACAAACAGGTACTATTGCCGCTGTGGCTATGGCATTTGCGAAGTACACCGATTATGTGTTCCCCGTATTGGGCGAATCCACCGTTATATTGCCGCTAGGCATAGTGGATATCACTGTTGGGCAATTGGTGGCTATAGGCTCCATCGTATTACTCACCTTCATCAACACGCGCGGTGTGCAACACGGTAAATGGTTACAAACCATCTTCACCTTGGCGAAGCTATTATCGCTCTTTGGGTTGATCGTTTTTGGCTTCTTACTGGGTGCTAAAGCAGAAATTTGGAACGCTAACTGGGTAAATGCTTGGGCTCCAGCAGCATTAACGAAAGATGCTACTACCGGTACTATTTCCAGCGTTGCATTAGGTGGTCTAACCTTGTTAGGTGCTATTGCAGTATCCATGAAAGGTTCTCTTTTCTCTAGTGATGCTTGGAATAACGTTACTTTCATCGCTGCAGAAATTAAGAACCCGCAGAAAAACATTGGCCGCTCTTTATTCCTCGGTACATTAATCGTGACCATCATTTACGTGAGTACAAACCTTATGTATTTATCGGTATTGCCATTCAATGAAATCGCTTTTGCGCCTAACCAACGTGTAGGTGTAGCAGCGGCGCAAGCCATATTCGGTGGCGTTGGATCATTGGCTATTGCAGTAATGATTATGATTTCTACATTCGGTTGTAATAACGGCTTAATCTTAGCGGGTGCGCGCATGTATTATACGATGGCGGAAGATGGAGTATTCATTAAAAAGGCCGCGGTTTTAAATAAGAACAGTGTACCAGCTAACGGTTTGTGGTTACAATGTATTTGGGCATCCATTTTATGCTTAACAGGTAGCTATAATAAATTATTGGCATTGGTGATTTTCGGGGTATTATTATTCTATGTGCTTACCATTTATGGTATTTTCAGGTTGAGAAAAACGCAGCCCGATGTGCCACGTCCTTATAAAGCATTCGGTTACCCTGTATTACCGGCGATCTATATTGTAGTGGCTTCTGCCTTGGCCTTGTTGTTATTATATACAGAAACAACGTATGCGCTCTTTGGCTTGGGTATTATCATCTTGGGTATACCTTTCTACTACATTGCGATGAAAACGAAAAAAACGTCTTAAAACATACAATTCAATACATTTCCTGTTTCAATAACAAACGGTCTCTACAATGTAGAGACCGTTTTGTTTTATGTTACTTTTTGGCGGAAGTAGAGGGTATTATGATTTTTGGAAAGATTCCATCGCGCGGTAAGATCCGTCGGCGTCTACACGTACAACGTTTACGCGGCTTTCAGTTTCCAAGGTAATGATGTAGTATTTGCTGCCTTGTTTATTGATTTCTTGTACTGCTTTGATGTTTTCATTAGGGCATTTCAAAATCAAAGTTTCGATAGCAGCTTGTGGTAATTCAACATCTGAAATGAAGCGGCTAGTGGCTAATAAGGTGCCGTTTTCAGCAAAGAATTGTCTTACTTTTTTAACAGCTACTTTTTCGGTGTTAGTAGTGGCTACTTTAGCGATGTTGATTTTTTTATTGTTTGCAGCAGCTACAGTAGCGATGCAGATGAAGGCGATAAAAGTGATAATGTTTTTCATGATAGTAATTTTTAAATATTTTGAATGCGTTTGTGTATTTGTTGTTTGATGACTCAAAGGTATGAACGGTTTTAAAGTAGGTAAAATGAATAGTTATTAGCGGATGATCGGTAAACTGAAAATGTAAAAGTGTTCGTTTTTGTACAGAGCGGACAAACGGGGGGATTGCCTTGTAAGTCTTTGCTGTATTGGGTTTTGGCGAATTGAGCGGGGATTTTTGAGGAAGAAAAGTTCGGCTTCACATGATTTTAACACTAGGGGCGTGTGGTATTTGAAAAATGGGCATTTTCGATAGTGGACGGTTTGTCTCATTTTCGGACAATTTTTATCTACATACACCACAATAGTCGCAAAATCAATCCATTACATGCATCTTCCTAGAGGGCAGCAACCAAATACATGTTACCAAATTGTGAACTCCAATTTTTGATTGGTACAATTGGTCGTTTGAAACGTACTCTTATTGTAAGCAGGAAATTTTAGCGCGAAAGATGCTTTATAACATGGAAATAAATCAACACATACTCGAACGATACTTTGCAGGCACTGCCTCTGCTGAAGAACAAGCACAAGTAGAATTGTACTTGCAGCAAACAAGCACGCCCGGGTTAGATCATTTCCTGTTACAAACATGGCACAAGGCTAACCCCGAAACGCCGGTTGTTCCAATACATAATAAACAACCCAAAAAAGCATGGTTCTACGGCGCGGCAGCCGCTGCCGTAACGGCCATCGTAGGTATGTTTGCTTGGCATGCGCAAAAAGAATTGCCTCAGCAACCACTAGCACAAGCATTCGATACATTATATAATGCACAACCGAACGTAAAAACCGTGATAATGCCCGATGGCTCGAAAGTTTGGTTGAATAGGCATGCAACCCTCGTATATGCTACGAACTACAACGAGCAGAAACGCGAACTGTGGTTGCAAGGTGAAGCCTATTTCGAAGTGGCACAGAACAGCCAATTACCTTTCAAGGTGCATGCAGGTGGCGTTATTACCACCGCCTTGGGAACTTCATTCAATATCGCTACCGGCAATAAGGCCGACGGCAGTGTGCAAATCAGTTTGTTATCGGGTAAAGTTGGGATTAGTTTAATGGATAGTAGCAGTCATAATTATTTGCGCGTATTAGCGCCCGGTGAAATGCTCTCATTTAAACAAGGAAGTTTGCTCGCGCATGCCACGCAGTTCAATGAAGAAGAAGTAATGGACTGGAAAAATGGAAAATTGTTGTTTGAAAAAAATACGCTCGCCGATGTATTAGCCAAGCTGCAAGGACGCTATGGTGTTAACATCCAATTAAACGACGAATCGTTAATACATCGGAAAGTGAGCGGTAAGTTTTCCTCGAGTGTTTCACTAGAACACGTATTGAAGTCGTTGCAATTTGTTCATCAATTCAATTATCAACGCACTACTAATGGAACGTATATCATAACATCGATCAAAAAGTAATTTACCCGTACCGAGTAATATGCAATAGGCTGCGCTGAAGAATCAGCTGTAGGAAACATTTTCAACATTTTTAAACTAAACAACGTATGCAAAAATCTACAAAGGGATTTTGTACTGGAATTGTCGTGCCATTTAAAACCTACTCTTTGTGTATCCTGCTGTGCTGCTTGGCTCCCGTGGCGCTGTTCGCGCAATCATACAAATCGCTTAATAACAAAGTGCAAATTTCATTGCAACAAACGAATGCAGAACAAGTGGTAAAGCTCTTGGAAAAACAAACACCATTCACATATGTGTACGATCCAGAGCATTTATCGAACTGCAAATTGCAAACCGTAAAGTTCCCGAATAACACCCTCGGCGAAGTACTCGATTACCTCGACCAATCTGCGCCGATTGATATAGATTATAATGATAACACGGTTGCTATTCGCAAGGGCAAACAAACCTCGAAAGCAATCGAAGAAAATGGTACCATCACCGGTAAAGTAGTAGATAATAAAAATGAAGGTTTACCGGGTGTAACCGTATTAGTGAACGGTTCGCAAGGTACTGTTACTTCCGTAGATGGTTCTTACACGATTCCATTACCGCCAGGTAAGTACACGGTAGAGTACCGTTATATTTCCTTCACTACGCAACGTGTAACAGATGTGTTGGTAGCTGCATTACAAAACACGCCCTTAAACATAGTTATGGCAGCTTCTAAGAACGCCTTGAAAGAAGTGGTGGTAACAGCCAACTTTCAACGTTCTTCTGTAGAAGGTTTATATGCTTTGCAAAAGAACAACGCCGGTATTACCGATGGTATTAGTGCAGATTTGATTGCCCGTACACCCGATAAAAACGTGGGCGAGGTGTTGAAACGTGTAAGTGGTTTGGCAACGGTTGATAATCGTTATGTCGTTATCCGCGGTTTAAGCGAACGTTATAACCAAGCGATGTTGAACAACCAAATTATGCCAAGCACAGAGTTAAACCGTAAGAACTTTAGCTACGATGTTATTCCTACAAGTTTGATCGAAAACATTACGGTAATTAAAACTTTAACACCAGGTATGAGTGCCGAATTTGGTGGTGGTTTAGTGGAAGTTAATACGTTGGATGTGCCGACAAGGAATTTTTTGAACATCGGGATCGGTGCATCTTATAATGATAATACAACCGGTAAGAATTTCCGATTAATGGGGTTCGATGGTCGGGAATACTGGGCTACGCCTTCTAAGCAACGCGATTTTGCAGGTAAGCTGAATTGGAATTCTAGGGCAGGTATGATCAAAGCCTTTGATGCTTCCCCGAAGAATACTGCTGTGCAAAATAGTTGGGGTATTAACCAATGGAGTGCGCAACCTTCTAGCAATTATAGAATTGCTTTGGGTAGAACAATGAAAATGAATAATGGTCAAGCCGGTTTAGTAGCGGGTTTTAGCTACCGGAACAACTTGAATACCCAGGATATTCAATCTACCCGTGCAGGGTTTATCAACGATTTATCGGTGTTGAAGAACCCGGAGCTGATGAATAACAGCAAACGATATTTATTCAATACCAACATGAGCGGTTTAGTGGGCTTGGGGTTTCGCAACGCACAGCATAAAGTAAGCTTAAATGGTATTATGATTCGCAATTTGGACCAATCGATGCAATTGGGTTCAGGCCAAATTAGCAGCGTAGACAAGATGGCCATCTATGATATTACAGCACAAACGGAGTTATACCAAGCACAGTTAAAAGGTGATCATGCTTTAGGCAAAAAAGGAATGAAGTTAAAATGGTGGGGAAGTTATACTTACCTCGATCGTAAGAAACCGGATAACCACGAAGCCTTGGCCGATTATATGCATGCAACTGATGAAGTACCTGGAGAATTGTTAAACGTGGGTTCTATTGGTAGCAGTATGATTTCTGTGGGCTCTTTACGTTGGTGGAGTAGGGCAGTAGAAAACAACCTAGGTTGGGATGCTTCTTTATCGATGCCATTTACCTTCAAATTAGGTAACCAAACGGTGAATAATACGGTGAAAGGTGGTTATGGTGGTTGGACGAAAGATCGTAAGTTTTACGTGATGAACTTGGCGAATGCTGCGAGTCCTGGCGAGAAATACCCATACTTAGGCGATGTATTTGCTGCACCTTATTTGGATAGCATTTTCGTAAACCAGTTTGGTGATGATATGAATAAAACAGCTGTATTACATTCAGTTTACGGCATGTTAGATCATAAATTAGGCGATAAGTTAAGGCTTGTTTGGGGGTTAAGAGGAGAATATATCAACTTGAACAGGTTGAATGAACAAGTGATACCAAAAGTAAAAGCATTGTTAGGAAGTGGTTATAAGAATGATATTGATATGTCGGCCTTGTTTGAATTAGAACCTAACTGGCATTTATTTCCATCGGCTAACTTAACCTACAGTCTTACCCAAAAAATCAACTTACGCTTAGCATACGCTAAAAGTATTGTACGCCCAGATTTGAGAGAATATGCCTACTTCCGTGAGTTCGACTTTGAATTAGGCGGCGACTATCAAGGTGGTATGATTCGTTCTACGTTAATCGACCACTACGATTTTAGATTTGAATATTACCCGAAACCGGGCGAAGTAATGTCGGTTTCATTGTTCTATAAATATTTGAAAAACCCGTTAGAGATTTACAAAGAAGGTATCAACCGCCAGTACAGTTTGTATAACAACCATAGTGCTACAAATACGGGTATTGAATTAGAATTGCGTAAATCGTTAGCTTTTACCAATGTGCCTGTTATTCGTAACCTAAGTGTGTATGGCAACTTTACATATTTGGATGCCTATGTTACCCAGTTACATTTTACATATTTCCCCGATAACCCGCAAGATCCAAAAAAGATCATCGTAGAAGAAACAAAAGGTGAGCGTGAACATCGTCCTCAATCAGGCGCCAGCAACTTTATGTACAACTTCGGATTGTATTACGATACTAAGCCTGTTAGCCTGTCTGTGATGTATAACAAAGTAACGAACCGTATGTATCGTCCATCTTTGATCTACACAGAATCATTGTACGAACAACCCATTGAATCGCTGGATGCACAATTGGCGTTCCGTATGTTACAACGTAAGTTGGAATTGCGTTTGAATGCATCGAATTTGTTGAACAGCATTTCGTATATCTACCGCAACTATACCCAAGAAGGCGGCAATTTAGTTGACCCAAGCAAGAAAGACATCCGTTACCAAAAGGATCGTGATGTATTGGATTATAGTGTGAAACAAGGACGCACATTCAGTGCAACATTTACGTACAATTTTTAAAATAATTGAAGATATACCTTGGCCAGGTACCTAGATCTATAATCAAAACAAGAAAAAGAAAACCCAATGAAAAAACATCCTTTGATTTTAGCAGTTGTTGCATTAGCAGCTCTCGCTACAGCTTGTAACAAAGATCACAAAGCTGAGCAACAACGCCCTGTTTTAGCCGGTGTATTAGCCGGTTGCGAAACGCCAGGTTCTTGCGGCGATAGCACTATTAACACTAACATTACTGCTAACCTCACATTGCGCAGCTGTAAAAAATACAAACTTTCGGGTTTAGTATACGTTAAAAACGGCGCAACGTTGACTATCGAGCCAGGTACACGTATCGAAGGTATCAAAGGTTCACCAGGTGGTACTTTGATCGTAACAAGAGGTTCTAAAATTATTGCAGATGGTACTGCATCTTGCCCAATCGTTTTCACATCAGACCAAACATCTCCACAATCAGGCGACTGGGGTGGTATCGCGATATTAGGTCGTGCTGAAATCAACCAACCGGCTGATACTGCATTTATCGAAGGTTTGAACGTTACACCTGGTCCTGATGGTTACTATGGTGGTTTAAACAACAGCGATAACTCTGGTATCTTACGTTATGTAAGAATTGAATACGCTGGTTACGAATTAGGTACTGACAATGAATTGAACGGTTTAACATTAGCCGGTGTTGGTTGTGGTACAATCGTTGACTATGTTGAAGTATTCAAATCTAAAGATGATGCATTCGAATTCTTCGGTGGTACAGTGAATGCTAAACACTTGATCGCTGTTGATGCTTTGGATGATATGTTCGATTTCGATAACGGTTACCGTGGTAGCATCCAGTATGCTTTAGGTTTATCAGATACTACACGTGCTGATAAGAGCCAATCAAATGGTATCGAATGCGATAACGACGCTTCTTCCTCTACCAATTCTCCGAACACTTTACCGGTTATCTCTAACTTAACAATCATTGGTGTTCCGAATGCTACTAAAGCTAGCATTACTAACGGTGCTCCATCTGGTACTGGTAGATATGGTCGTGGTGCACACTTCCGCAGAAATGCAGGTTTCACATTGGTGAACTCAATCGTAATGGGCTTCAACTTAGGTGTTTCTTTGGATGGTACATTAACACAAGACAAATTATTGGTGAGCGGTGTTTCTTGTTTCAAAAACAACTTGGTTCACGCCTTCACATCTAGCAAACAATTTGCTACAGAAAGCGCGGCAGGTTCATTCACTCCATCAACTGATAACTTAGGTTATAACGATGTGAACCCTAACACAAGCATCAAATTGGTTGCTCCATTCAGCAGAACAACTGCTAAATTCTACATGCCTGTACAAGGTATTCCAGCATTAACATCTCCAGCTTTAACACAAGGTACTACTACAAGTTGCTTAACAGTTACTTGTACAGCTACTCCTTGGAGCTGGGTTACAGAATCATTCCGTGGTGCCTTCGGTTCTAACACCGCTGGTACTGACTGGGCTGCTGGTTGGGCTATTTTCCAATAAGCATATTGTAGAGCGATTGAATGCGACTGCATTCAATCGCTCTTTTACTGTTCGTATTATAGATCATACTCTTCAAATTTCTAGGTAACAATCATCAAGCGCATTTTAATTTATATGAAACCGATTATTCGAATTATTTGTAGTCTTTTTTTATTGGGATGTGTAGTTAGTTTTACAGCATGCAAAAAAGGCGAGGCTGTTGAAACGATCAAATTGACTGCTATAAGTGTAGGTGCAAACGGGGAAGACATTCCATTAGACGTTTATGTAAATGGTAAAAAATTGGGTAGCGTAAACGGTATCAACCCCGTACTACGTCAACAATCCATTGTACCCCAAACACTCGATTCTTTAAGGATATCATATAATCGACATGATGATGGAGCCCTTGTGCGCGACACCGTTATCAAACAAGTAAAAGGCGATGTGTACCTCGATTTACAATATATGCCTTCCCTCAACATCGTTCAATTTGGTAGTTTGCAAATTGATCGTCCTTCCAATGATTCTATCGCCGTTTCATTCTTAAACGACGTGAACTTTGAATCGAAAAAAATTACCGTTCAAATTTTCATATCGCACGACGGTGGCTTCACTTATGATCCTTCTGAAAAAGTTTTTGAGCAAAAAGACTTGGCATTTGGAGCCTATTCCAACTTTGTAAAATTGCCGGTTCGTGATGCGAATGGTCAATTGATTGATTATGCCGCGAACTTTATCGACAGCGAAACAGGCTACGATGGTACCCGTGCGTATTATTTGAGCATTGGGTTAGATATGTATGGTGGATTACCATTGAATGGTAATGGTGGTATTGATGCACAGTGCAACCCAGGCAAGCTAACATACATTCGCTTTTATGTGGAACCTTATACCGAGAATGGACAAACTTATCAATTACAATACCCTAAAAAATTGCTCGAACTCTAATATCATTCACTATCCAGTGAAAACCCTATTTTTCAAAGGTGCTGCGTTTCCTTATAGTAAATTAAATGCAGCATTTTTAACGACAGCACGGGATATTTTTATCCCGTGTTTTTTATTTATTTCCCGCAGTGAACCTATCCTGCAAGTAACCAGCTAGTTAAAGTCAAAAATGAGCCTAAAAAGGCGCATTTATAATATCTCCCAATGTTCTTCTAATGTTCTTCTAATGGTCTCCTAATGTTCTCCCAATGTTCCCCATATATCCAGGCTATATATCATCCTAACCGGTTATCGAAGATGGAAAAGGAACGAACAGCTTCATAGCATGCTTGTAATAAGGTAAATCGATTTTTTCATACCTCTTTCGTGTTACTTGATGGAGGGGATCGATAGCTTGCAAAATCGTATAGTACGTGTATTTACGTCAAAAACAGGATGTATTATATCATAACAAAATAATTATTTCAAAGAATAAAATATCTACAAGATCAAAGCGTTTGATAGTGAATACGTAACCATAAGAAAGGCCCTTTAACCCAGGTGAACAGAGAGGAAAATTTTGAAATAATAATTTTTAATAATAGTTTTTTTCCGTAATTTTAAACCAAGCAAATAAAAAGTGACTGCTGTTTAGATTGCAGTGAGCCTTTGTAAATTGCATTAACCTCAGAAATGTGACAGATAACGAAAACGAAAAGAGGACAGTTTAAACACAGCTAACTTTAAGTATTTTTTTTAACCCGTTAATACCGATTAGAAGTACCGTTAAAAGAAGTTCAACAATTAACTTAATAGACCATGCGCACAACCCGCACAGGCAACATTGAAAAATGTAACACTGTGGCTGTTTTTGGGCGCGTCAATATAAAACTTATGCTGTTTTATACAGGCCTCGTTTTGCCTGTTAAAACGTAAACTATTGCATTCTCGAACATTCACATGATTTTATGCACGGCACATTGTTTCTACAATGTGCCTTTTTATTTTATCTAACCGGTAACACAATAGGTAATCCATCACTTTGTGTACTTAGTAAGCGTGCACGTGGTATAGGAAGAAGTGTGTTTTGAACGCGTGCTTGCCCTCCGATAAGTTGTAAGGCCTTTGCGATTAATACATCTTTCTCATCTCCCAAAGTCAATAAGGGCAGATGATCCAGTTCGTTAACGCTATAAGTTGGTGTAATCCCACGATCATAATTTCCTTGTCCATTTGCATTCGATAATTTGTAAGCAATAGGCAGCATGATGTAGGGAATCCTTTGAGGTACACGCAAGTCGCGCACTATGATAGCGCCTACATCTTTGCCATGGGTAGTTTCACCAATGGTAACTACGTTCATATGTACCGGGAGATTATTGATGAGTAATTCTGCCGCCGACATTGTTCTTTTGGTACAAAGGATAAATATGCGTGGTAATTGAAGTCTTGCATCTTGTAGTTGTGATAAAGTGTAAGGTTGACCACTTTCAACTGCACGCATTATTTGTTGATATGTCAATAATTGATGACCAATTTTTTTATTACCGGTATATCCTACGAAATTACTATTCTCTTGTACACCCGGAGCTACCATTGCAGCCATTATACCGGCAGCTGCAACGCTACCGCCATTGTTGTAGCGGAGGTCGAGTATAAGCTCATTCACCCCATTATTCTTAAAAGCCCGGAAACTTTGTAACAAGTTTGTGTTATAGGCATCGTTGAAGCTGTTATAAAAAAGGTACCCCACTTTGCGCCCACCTACCGTAAATGTCCTGGTAACATAAATGGGATTTTCGCCTTGGGTAGCACCGTTCAGCATAAGTGTAATGCTATCGGCTGAGAAATCCCTTTTTAAGAGGGTAAAATGCCCCGTTCGGGCTGTTAGGAGGGTTTGGGTTAATGTAGCGGCATTTTCCGGCGTAAGTACTTGGTCGTTGATTTTTGAGAAACACAAGCCGCGGGCAAACCCGTTATTGGCTGCTGTGCCTCCCGGGATCACTAACTCCACTACCCCTACTTGTAAGCCGTTGACAGGTACGACGCTATAATGCATCCCAAAGGTATACAGGAAGTTCGTAGGGCGCGTATTGGGCTCGTTTGGGTTGTAAATGGCTGAATAGGGATCGGAAGGATGTAAAAGGCTGTAAAAGTACGGGGAGGCTGCTAGGTTGCTTTGCATGGCATTATGGGGTAGGCCGGCTTCCCAATAATAAAGGAGGCGAAGGCTGTCGAGTATCCATTGGCGGGTTTCGGTGTTGGTAACCGGGCCTAGAGGCATGGGATTATCCTCCTTCTTGCAGGCAGTAAAACATAGTGCCAGTAGAAGTATTGGCGTAAATACTTTATGCATAATGTAATGATTGAAAGCATGGATGTTATTCGGCTAAACGGGTTTTTAGTTCTTGCCGGATAAATTGAATGGCCAGCCCAATGTGGTTCCTGACCGTAGTAGGTGATAGGGATAACTGGGAGGCAATTTCCTTGTGCGACTTGCCTTTTTCGCGGCTAAGAATGTACACTTGGCGGCGTTGTTCTGGCATTTTCGCAATCACTTTACGCATTTGTTGCTGTAATTCTTTGTCTTCCAATTGCCTAGGTTCGCCGGTGGAGGGCTCTTCGGAAGCGTGTTGCTCCTTTATGTTGGCCATTATTTTTTGCTCGCGGTAGAAGCGCCGGGCTTCATCGACGACGAGGTTTTTGACAAACACGAATAGTAAGGGGAATACATCTTCACCCGGTTTTACGGCGTGGATGTTTTCCCAAAGGCGAATAAAGCAAAGTTGTGTGATCTCGTCGGCCCGGGATTCGCTCCCGGTTAATTTCAGGGCAAAACGGTAAACTTTGTCTTTATTGGCTTCAAACAGTTCATCAAACAATATATGCAACGGGTTGTCACGCATAAATAGGTTGTTAGCGCATTTCGGGAAATAAATGTATAAATCACATATTACCTGGATGTTAAGAAGCGCTGTTTTCCTACAAAAAAATGAAAAGAGCGCCCGCCTTTTATTTTTCCAGAATAGAGATTTACATTTGTCGCATGTTTACAGAATTGTGTACCAAAGTATTTAACCAAGCCATCGCGGATTTTCATGTGCATAACGATGTGTACAAAGCGATGGAGAACCCGTATGAAAAAGCGGCAATCGAGCACTTGCTCTATATGAAAAACTATATCGACACGGTGCAATGGCACTTGGAAGATATTATCCGCGATCCGAAAATCGACCCAGTTGCAGCCTTGGAATTGAAACGCTGGATCGATCGTTCGAACCAAGAGCGTACCGATATGGTGGAATACATCGACAGCTATTTCTTACAACAATACAGCCAAGTAACGCCCCAAGCAGGCGCTTCAATCAATACAGAAAGCCCGGCATGGGCCATTGATCGCTTGTCGATTTTGGCACTGAAGATCTACCATATGCAAGAGGAAGCAACCCGTGTAGATGCTACACCAGAACACCGCGCGGCTTGCCAAGCAAAGCTGGATATTTTGTTAGCACAACAGGTTGACTTATCCACTGCCATCGAGGAATTGTTGCAAGACATTGCCAATGGTCGTAAATACATGAAAGTGTACCGCCAGATGAAGATGTACAATGATCCATCATTGAACCCGGTATTATACGCGAAAAAATAATGGAATCTTTGAAAACGATAGTTGCCATACGCTTTTCGGCGATGGGAGATGCGGCCATGACCATCCCGGTAATGCGGAATGTTTTGGCCGCTAATCCTGGCATCCAAATCGTGTTTGTAACAAATGCGAAATGGGGCGCCATGTGCGAAGGCATTCCTAGGTTAATATTTTTCCCGGCCGATTTAAAAGGTGAACACAAAGGCGTACCCGGTTTATTTAAGCTTTTCAGGCAAATTAAAAGTCGCTATAAAGTGAGTGCCGTGGCGGATTTACACCAAGTATTACGCTCGCAAATTGTACGTACCTTCTTTAGATGTACATTCACGAAAGTGGCCGTAATCGATAAAGGAAGGGCAGGAAAGAAAGCATTAACCAGGCAAGAAAACAAGGTAATGGAACCGCTTACTACTACAGTGGAGCGCTATGCCGAAGTGTTCCGAAAGTTGGGATACCAAGCACCATTAGACCCATTGCCACGCGAGCGGAAGCCTTTGCCTGCGAACGTTTCAGCAATTGTAGGAGAGAAAGGTGGAGATCATTGGATTGCCATTGCTCCCTTTGCTACTTACCGTGAAAAGATGTATCCATTAGCAAAAATGGAAGCAGTGATCGCGCATTTCTCCCAACAAGCGAATACAAAAATATTGTTGTTTGGCGGGGGAAAGAAGGAAGTAGAACAATTGCAAGCCGTACAAGAGAAATACCCGAATACTGTACTACTTGCTGGCCGCGTAGGTTTGGCAGAGGAGCTAGCGGTGATTTCGAATGTAGATGTAATGGTGAGTATGGACTCGGCTAATATGCATTTAGCTTCGTTATTTGCAGTACCGGTTGTGTCGGTTTGGGGCGCTACGCATCCATTTGCCGGCTTTATGGGGTATGGACAAAGCGATGCAAATGCAGTGCAAATAGAATTAAGTTGCAGGCCATGTTCTGTGTTTGGAAATAAACCTTGTTTTAGAGGCGATTGGGCATGCATGGAAGACATATTGCCTAGTCAAATAATATATAAAATAGAACAACTGTTAAAAAAATAATTCGTTGTAAGTCTTACTGGTAAAGGGTTTTAGCTGATGCTTCAAAAAAAATAGAAAAAAATATTTTGCAGTTATCAAAAAAGTTCTACTTTTGCCATCCAATCGAAAATGATTGCCCAATAGTATAATGGTAGTACAGCAGATTTTGGTTCTGCTTGTCTTGGTTCGAATCCAGGTTGGGCAACAAAAAATTCGGCTTAAAAAGTAGGTCGATTTGCTCAAGAAAAACATTTTAGATTGCCCAATAGTATAATGGTAGTACAGCAGATTTTGGTTCTGCTTGTCTTGGTTCGAATCCAGGTTGGGCAACAAAAAGCGACTCGTTTTCCGGGTCGCTTTTGTTGTTTTAGGGCGCTTGTGTTTTAGTTAATCCCGTTCAGTAGAATAACCAACCTTGAAGTGAGTGACACAACGGTGGCCACACCATAGATACCCACGCTCGTTACCCCGCTAAAAAAATCCTTTCATATTTTATGATAACCTGGTAATTTGAATAAAAATTTATTCATGCACATACGTATTGCCGAGCCGCGCGATTATCCTCGAATAATAGCCTTGATACAAGAATTTGCCGCCTTTATTGGTACACCGGGAAAAGTAAGTGTTACCGTGGAAAGCATGGAGCGTGATCAAGCTATTTTTAATGGGCTTGTGGCCGAGGAAAACGGGGATATTATTGGTTTTGCTACTTATTTCTTCGCCTATTATTCTTGGTCGGGAAAGGCGCTTTATTTGGATGATTTATTTGTGCAAGAAACTTACCGTGGAAGGAATATTGGCACCCAATTATTCGACCAGGTATTAACCATTGCTCGTTCCCAAGGCTGTGTGAAAATGCGTTGGCAAGTATCGCGATGGAATGAGGCGGCAAAAGCATTCTATGTAAAGCGCGGCGCCGTATTAGATGAAGTTGAAATGAATTGCGATATAAATTTCAATGAGCCATTGTAACATTCCCACCCACCGCAGCGTTTTACCAATCGAGTATTGGTAAAGTGAATTTTGGATTTTAAAGATCGATCGTGTAGGTTTGCACCGCGTTTGGTTACATGTAGTATGTATGAAAAGGGAACCCAGTGTGAACCTGGGGCTATCCCCGTAGCTGTAAATTTGCAAATCGTTCTCGGCACTCCAATGCCACTGTCTCTACATAGAGACGGGAAGGCCGCCGGGAAAGCAATCAAGCCAGAAGACCTGCCAATCTGCATTCTAAAATAGTGTTTGCTTTCGGGAGAAAGGCTGCATGAAATTTATTTTCACATGATTCAAAGAGCACAATCATAGGCTATATAGCCGGTATGGACTATTGACGCATGTGTGTATCAAGAATCGTAAATATTTATTTTAAATAAGCAACATGAAAAAAAATCTACTTGGCTGGATGGCACTTGCTGCCTTGAGCGTTACGGCTGCTTGTAACAAGGATGATAATAGCCCTACCATTCGCCCGCATATTACAACCGAATTCGCAGCGGATACAATTGAAATTGGTGAGAGTGTTACCTTGTCGCCTAAGCTGGATATTCGTGACGGTGTGTCGTACGAATGGAAAGTAGATAATGTTCCTGTAAGTAAAGATACTGCCTATACTTTCAAAGCCACTGCCCGCGGTAGCTACCGTGTAGTATTAACGGCTGCTAACAAGGCTGGTAGAGATTCTGGTGTATACTCGATCTTTGCGCCTGGTCCTTACGATTTAGGTTTCGCGTTGATTACGGAAGGTTGGTTCGGACATGGTACCGGTAACTTACAGTTCTATAGCTATAAAACAAACACGTTAAAGGATTCTGTTTTCTTGAAAGAAAATCCATCTGCTACCTTGGGTGCTAACGGTAATACTTTGCAATACGGTACTTTCTTCAATAACAAAATCTACATGGTAGTAAAAGCCGGCGGCCCAGTTGTGGCGGTAGATGCGTTCACAATGAAAGAATCGGCTCGTGTTGCAGCAGGTGGCCAATATACTTCTATTGTTGGTATTGAAGCGAACCGTGGTTTAATTGGTGGTAATGCCGGTTTGAACGAGATTGATATGACGACCATGACTGTTGGTAAGAAAATCAACAATGTAACAGGTTATATCGGCAACATGTTACGTGCGAATGATAAAATATTTGTATTGTCGCAAGACAGTGGTATCGTGGTATTGAAACAAAACGATTACTCTATTGTAAAAGTAATGGGTAAAGCAAACTATGGTTTTGTAACAGGTACCGATGGTTTGATTTATGCCGCTACAGGTACAAAAATGTGGAGCATCAACCCTTACAACTTAGCAACAGATTCCGTTACGCTTCCATTTACAGTTCCATCACCATGGGGTGTATGGAGAAGTGTTCCCATGGCAGCTTCTACAAAAGATGCTTACATTTTCTTAGCGCCTGCGAACGGTTATCAAGGCGGTACAAAAATATACCGTTATGTAAAAGGTAATGCAACTTCTGTTACTACACCATTCATTACCGTACCAAGTGGCCAGTTCATCTACGGTACCGGTATTGCTTATAACGCTTGGAAAGATGAGTTGATCGTTACAACTACCAACTCTGGTTGGGGTGGTAGCACCAACTACTTATTGTTCTATAACGCGAAAACAGGTGAATTAAAAACCGATAAAACGGTTACATACAGTGGCTGGCACTTTACAGCTATGCCAATTATGTTGCAGTAATTATATTGTAGGATGAAGAATATTACCCCGGCATGCTTGCATGCCGGGGTTTTTTATGTAGAGGACTTACTTTGTAGCGCTTTAATTTCATCGGTTTGAAATAAGTATCGACCATCTTCGTTTTTTATCTGCTTAAACCAATCATGGGGTTTGAATTCCTTTACAATCGAGGCAAGAGGTATGTTGTTGACCAGTGTGTATTTCTCAATATATTGTTCCTTACTAAATGTAATAAATACTGTTAAACTTTATATACCCTATCAACCTCTCCGCCGAATTTTTGTTACCTAATAAAAACCGCGCGGATGAGAAAAAATATCGTTCATATTTTACCTGCCACTGAAAGAATTACCGGCGAGAAAATAATCGTGCTGGAAACTTTGCCCAACGAAGCCTTCAATGCCAATCCCTTTATTCGTTTACAACATCACCCGCCGGCCGATATCCCGGCCTGCTCGCAGTACGAACGCCTAAGGCCACATCCACACCGCGGCTTTGCCCTGGTAACGTTTATGCTGCAAGGTGAAAGCTTTCATAAAGACAGTGACGGGAATGATGCGATCATCAAACCCGGGGATGTGCAATATATGTTTGCCGGCAAAGGGTTATTGCATAGTGAAGGCCCTTCTGCACAGTATATAGAATGCGGAGGCCCGTATGAATATATCCAGCTATGGTTAAATGTGCCTGCCGAGCATAAACTCGACCCACCCACTTATCAACGTGCAGTTAAGGCGGCTATCCCGTCGGCCATCGACGACTTAGGAGTTAATATTCGTTTACCCATGGGGAATTACCAAAGCATGCAAGCACCTATTCAAACCTTTACACCTACCACGGCACTATTCGGCGAATTGGTGAATAACCACGATATTCTCCTTACTGTGCCCAGTGGCGAGCATACTTTGTTGTACGTGGCGAATGGCAGTGTAACCATCAACGATGACGAAGATAATCTCATCACCGAGCATCACTTAGTCGTATTTGAAAGCGAAAATAATGAAGTGAAAATAACCGCTGATGGAAGTGCACAAATATTGTTTTTATCGGCCATGCCACTTCAAGAGCCTATACAGGTAAGCGGAAACTTCGTGATGAATACGGAAGAGGAAATTAAGCAAGCCTACAGCGACGAGATAGAAGGCAATTACGGGGAATTACCATATTAACAAAACAATAAAAAAACGTCCTCCATGCAAGAGGACGTTTTTCATTTCTATATAAAAAAATAGGAACATTACTCTGATCGTAAACTCTTAATTGGATTGGCCAAAGCCGCTTTCACCGATTGGAAACTGATGGTGAATAAAGCAATCAAAATAGCGAGCATGCCACTGGTAGCGAACACTGTCCAACTTAATGCAATCCTGTATTCAAAATCGTTCAACCAATGTTTCATGGCGAAGTAAGCAATTGGCATCGAGATGAGAATAGAGATGAAAACCAATTGGATAAAATCTTTGCTAAGTAATGTAATAATACCGCCTACGCTTGCGCCTAATGCTTTACGTACGCCAATTTCGCGTGTACGTACATGAGCTGTATAAGTGGCCAAGCCAAATAAACCTAAGCAAGAAATGAATATCGCGATGATAGAGAATACTTGGAACAATTGGCTGGTACGTGTTTCGAACGCGTATATGCGGTTGTACGTTTTATCGAGGAAGTTATAATCACTCAGCAAATTGGGATTGTATTTTTTCCAGGTTGCTTCAATGGTGGCAATAGCTGCAGCGGCATCTTTCCCCGTTGTTTTTACGTACATCATGCTCGATTGTTGTTCGCCGGCATAGAAGATAATTAACGGGGCTATTTTCTTTTTGAGGGAAGCAAAGTGGAAATCTTTCACCACCCCAATGATGGTGCCTTTACGCCCACGAACGGTGAATGAATGCCCAATAGGGTCTTTAATATTGGCTTCGCGTACCGCCGTTTCGTTGAGGATATAATGGGTTGAATCGCTGACTGCTCCTGTAAAATTAGCGCCTGCGGTTAATTTCATCTTATAGAACGGGATGAAATCTTTATCGATACCCGTCATGAAAACCATGAAAGTTGTGTTCGGTTCTTTTTCTGGCCAATCGTTATTACCCGTTTGCCATTGGATGTTAGCTACGTTGGATGTACCTCTTGCTACATCTTTGATGGCTGGGTTTTTTAACAATTCGTCGCGTACTGCATCGTAATGTTTTCCAATATTGCGCATACTTAAACCAATCACGTGCTCTTTGTTGAAGCCAAGTTCTTTTGAGCGCATGTACTTCAATTGCGACCCAATTACGAAGGTGCCGATGATGAGTAAAATAGAAAATCCAAACTGCACTACCACTAACGATTTACGTAGGAAATTGCTAGAGATACTACCCTTAATTTTACCTTTTAATGCTTTTAACGGTTCGAAAGATGACAGTAACAATGCTGGGTAAATACTAGCCGCTATCATGGTGCCAACGATCGTATAAAAAATAACCAACCATATGCTTGTGTTGGTTAAATCGAACCTAAGTTCTGTGCCTGATAGGTCGTTAAAGTAAGGTAAGCATACTTTTATAGCTACCAACGCGAATACCGCTGCCAGTGAAAATAGCAAAGCTGTTTCAATGATGAACTGTAGGAATAATTGGAATTTACCTGCGCCCACAATTTTTCTTAAGCTCACTTCTTTCGAACGAAGCATAGCACGAGCCGTAGACAGGTTTACGTAGTTAATGCTAGCGATCAACAAGATAATGATGGCGATAAGCGTGAACATACGAACAGTGGAAAGCCCGGCTGGTTCAGTGTCGGTTGCCCATAAATGTATTTTTCCTACATTAAGGAGCATGTATGTTAAATCGGTATCGTCGGGTTTCTGTTGCAAGTGTAAAGCTAGCATCTTCTTTTTCAGTTGCACAAGGTCAATGCCCGGTTCCAATAATAAATACGAGTTGTATTCAAAGTAGTTAAAGTCGTTTGTTAGTGTATACCCTGGTCTCGATTCTTGGTAGAGGGCTTCGTATTTCTTTAATGGCATCATCGCCGAGAAATCGAAATTAGAGTTGGTGGGGAAATCTTCTAGTACACCTGTAACGGTGAAGGTGAGGTTATTTTCGGTTTGAATGGGTTTACCCATGGGGTCTTCCTTTCCGAATAGTTTTTCGGCTGTTTTTTGGGTGATAACAATAGAGTTGTTATCTGCGAAGGGGTGATTTCTATCGCCGCTAATGAACCTAAAATCGAACATGGTGAAGAAATTAGGATCAAGGAAAACAGTGTTTCCATCGGCAGACATCACGTTTTGATTATGTTTGAATTGTGTGATCAGCCAGTTGTTAGTAATGCGTGTTGCATCTTTCACCCCAGGTGCTTGCATTTTCGCAAGGTGGGTAATGGGTGAAACGGAGGCGTTCCAAACTTGTTGCGTGGTGCCGCTGCCCACTAATGATTGCACCTTGTAAATGTTTTTTGATTCCTTGTGGAAGGTATCGAAACTAGTTTCGTGTTGTACCCACAAGATAATCATCAATCCAACTGCTAAACCAATAGTGAGGCCAGCAATGTTAATTGCCGAGTAAAACTTGTTTTTTACTAGGTTACGCCATGCTGTCTTGAAATAGTTTTTAAACATAATAAGGTTTTAAAAAGGCTAATGTTAGTGCTGGATGCAGCAGCATGCTTGCTGCGCCAAAAAACATACCATGGTCAATTTTATTTTTAAACTATTGATGATCAGTTAGTTGATGTTGAATGCAGTTTCCTTAAACGTCCGATTTCGCACATTGTTTGTTCGGAATTGCACGTAACTCATGTAAATTGCAGGCATGGACGCTTTCACAATTGCTATACCCTTTAACAACGAAGAAAAAGAAGTCACCATCCTCCCAGTGCAACAAGGTTACGTGATGAAATTAATGGTTACCATCGATGATGTAGAATTTATTTATGAATTAGACGATGAAGGTAAATGGCGTGCTATTATGCCCGGTGATTTGCCAGCAAAAATGCCGGGTAACGACTTATTACAAGCAGTGGCCGATGAGTTGGATAAATACCTATCCTAACAAGCCGTTTCTGCACCATCTGAATACTTCCTCTCATAACCTCTTTTAAAGCCGAATTTTGGACGATCTCCTGCTTCAAGTACACAAAGGCGAATCACCCATTTTAAATCAAAAATGAAGCCCTAAATGGGTATTTGAGCCATCCCTGGCAAATATTGATAAGATTCATTTGCATCCAAGCGAAATTAGATAAATGCATGTAATACTGTGCTTACGTAACATTTTAGGTCTTGCGTAATCAATGTGCGTGGTTGAACAAAGGATAGGTGCTTTTCGTGCGCCTAACCCACTTAAAGCATTGGATGGGCTGAAAGGCCTGTCGTTACAGGGGGTACGTTTTTAAACACTTGAAGATAAATTAGTTACAAAGGCGAGGATAGGCTACCTCTATACTGGGCTTGAGTTTGGATAGGCTGGAGATAGGCTTTAGATAGGGTAGGGATAGGCTTAGGATAGGGTCGAGATAGGGTAAAGATAGGGTGGGGATAGGGTGCAAATATGGTCGGGATAGGGAATGTCACGTCCTAAAATAGGTTTACACCCTTGTTAGATAATCCGGATAAAGGTTTACACCTGTAGTTGTTAATCCGTATAATAGTTTACAGTTCCAAAGATTAAAAAAAAGAACCTATTACTACTACTTATTATAGTTTTTCTTTTTTTGCTTCTTTTTTTCTTTTTACAATCCACCTGGATTTGTGGATAACCGGCCTTGGGCACCTGTAGGTGACGCACCCTTTTGCTGCCATCTCATGGCCATTTTACCATGTTGATGATGCGCTTGTGCAGGGGTTAAGTAGTTGCAGCTACTGTGTGG
>NZ_QLLL01000008.1 GCF_003259335.1 Chitinophaga skermanii | reverse complement strand
CAAGGCGATATTGTTACGTTAAGTGTATACGACCAATACGGCCGTTCACCGCAACAATTTTTGCCTTATGTAGATTCGTTGGGCAATGGTTTGCCCAAGTTGAACGCTTCGACTAAGCAACCTGCTTTCTACAATCGTATTTTCTCTAACACGGAAGGCTTCTATTATAATAACACAGAACTCGAAGCTTCAACCCTCGACCGCCCATTAAAACAAATGGCCGCTGGTAAAAGCTGGGCGGGTAATAACAAAGGGGTAACTACTGAATACAGGTTTAACACCTTATCCGATAGTGTGCGTATTTGGAATATTAATTCCACCCAGTTAGCCACCCCAACAACAACAGGCATTTACCCTGCCGGTATGCTCAGTGTTGTTGAAACACGCGATGAAAACGACAACCGCGTAGTGGAATACAAAGACAAAGCAGGTACAGTGATCTTAAAGAAAGTACAAAGCATTGGCAATGGCGCCACTGCCCACGATGGTTGGTTATGTACTTACTATGTTTACGACGAATTGAACACCTTGCGTTTTGTACTACAACCCAAAGCCGTAGTTATCACGAGAAATAACAACTGGGTAATCCCAGCAGGCGTAAAAGATGAATTATGCTTCCAATACAGCTACGATGTACAAAACAGGATGATCTTGAAAAAAGTACCGGGTGCCGATGCCGTATATATGGTATACAACAAGCGCGATCAAATCGTACTTACCCAAGATGGTAACCAACGCTTATCAAGAACATGGCTAGCAAGCAAATACGATAGCTTAAACCGCGTTACACAAACAGGCACTTACATTGCAGCCAGCGTACAAACGCAAGCTCAAATGCAAACCAGCGTAGATGCCAACCAAGATTTCCCAGCGGTAGCTAATATTACGGCACTTACAAAAACCTTCTACGACGATTACTCGCAAGTAACCGTACCGGGGTATACCAGTGCAGATGTTGCCAAACTAACATCGTACACGAATAGCTACCCGGTTACCGTAACCAAAACAAATTCAACTATTGGTCTTACAACGGCAGCGCAAACAAGGGTATTAAACAGTACGCAATGGCTTACAACCGTAAGTTATTACGACGATCAATACCGCGTGATCCAAGCCATTGCCGATAACTACAGCGGCGGCAAAGACACCGTTACAAGCCTCTATGATTTTAGCGGTAAAATGCTGTCGTCCTATGCTCGACATGCTAATGCAACTGCCCGCTTACATGGCAAGCAAAAAGTATTGGTAAGCAACGAGTACAACCACGGCGGCGCGCTCCTTAACACCAAGATGCAATTAAATGACGACGGTGTCAATAAAACAGTTAGCACAGCTCTATACAACGAACTAGGTCAATTGATCACCAAAACACTCGGCAGCAACCTCGAAACACTCGAGTATACCTATAATATCCGTGGCTGGGTAGACGGCATCAATAAGAACTACGTTAATAACACCGCCACCCACTTCTTCGGGATGGAACTCAACTACGACCGTGGCTTTAACCAGCTACAGTTAAACGGTAACATCACCGGCACCAAGTGGCGTTCTGCTAACAACGGCATTGCCCGCTCATATGGTTTCGGTTACGATAGAACCAACCGCTTAACCTATGCCGATTTCAAACAAGATGCCAGCGGTGTGGGTACCAACTACGTCGACAATAGCACCATCCAGTTCGATGTACCAAAAATCAGCTACGATGAAAACGGTAACATCCTAACGATGAAACAATTCGGCCTTGTAGGAACCACTTCCTCCCTCGTCGATAACCTCGTATACACATACGCCGCTAACAGCAACAAACTATTAGCCGTTAAAGACTCCGTAGCACCCAACCCTACAGCCAAGCTCGGCGATTTCCTCGACAACAATCCAACCGGCAACGATTACGCCTACGATGTAAACGGCAGCATGAACAAGGATAACAACAAGGCCATTGACAGCATCCGCTACAATATCCTTAACCTCCCCGAGTTCATCCACATTAAAGGCAAAGGCAACATTTTGTATGTATACGATGCAGCGGGTACGAAACACCAGAAAATCGTCATCGATTCCACCGCGGGTGTAAAACGAGATACCACGACCTACATCGGCGGCTATATTTACAAGAACGACACCTTGCAGTTTGCCAGCCAATCCGAAGGCCGCATTCGCCCCGTTGTAAAAGCTGGCCAACCTGTTAGTTACGTGTATGATTACTTCGTGAAAGATCACCTCGGCAATACCCGCATGGTACTTACCGAGCAAACGGACCTCTCTTCATACGTAGCCACCATGGAAACGGAGAATGCCCCCGTAGAAACCCAACTCTTCAGTAACATAGAGGAAACAGGCGCTGCTGTACCGAGCGGGTTTAATGGTACGCAAAGAACCATGTCGACGGAGAATACAAACAAACGTGTTGCCCGTCTAAATGGTAACGACCCTAATTCGAAAGTAGGCCCCTCTTTAGTAATTAAAGTAATGGCCGGCGATACCGTTTCACTCGGTGCCCAAGCTTACTACAAAGAAGTAGCAGGAGAAACAAAATCCAATCCCAACGTTATCAACGATTTATTACCATCCTTGATCAACGCCTTGGGTGGTGCCACCACAGAAGTAGGCAAAGGTATCGCTGCCAACGCAGCAGGCCCCATCAACGCCGAGTTCTTTGCCAATGGTTACCAACGCCTCAAAGAACGAGACACAGATCCTTTACAAAATAACCGCCCGAAAGCCTATTTGAATTACACATTATTCGATGAAAACTTTATATTAGTAGAAGAAAACAGCGGTGTAAAACAAGTAGCTGCCACACCCGGTGAAGTACAAAACATAGGTGCTTCTAAGATGGTGGTACAAAAAAGCGGTTTCTTGTACCTGTACCCCACCAATGAAAGTTCTACAGATGTGTTCTTTGATAACGTTACCTTACTTGTTGCCAGTGGGCCTATTTTAGAGGAAACGCACTATTACCCGTTTGGATTGACGATGGCGGGGATTAGTTCCAATGCGTTGATGGGGACTAACTATGCGGAAAACCGCTTGAAATACAACGGAAAGGAACTTCAATCAAAAGAGTTCGGGGATGGTTCGGGGCTTGAGTTGTATGACTATGGAGCGAGAATGCAAGATCCGCAAATCGGGCGATGGTGGGTAATAGATCCATTAGCGGATAAAATGCGGAGATGGTCACCGTATACTTATGCCTTTGATAATCCGATAAGATTTATAGACGCGGATGGAATGATACCTGGTGATTATTACAACCTTGAAAATAAGAAAATAGGTTCGGATGGTATTAATGATAAAAAAATATATGCAGTCAGGACTATAAAAGATGAAGCTGCAATTTCAGTGAGTATGAGGGAAAACGGCAAAGTGAATAAAGAAGGATTAACATCAGCTGTTGAGTTACCTGGTGCGACTGTACGAGCTGCTATGCAGCAATCGCTTGCGGATGCAGGATCACCTTCTTTTCACGAAGAAGGCGGTTTTTTTGGAAAGAGAGAAGATGGGTCAGATTTTGTGGTAAGGGCAAAGGCTGGAGAAAATGCTGATCCATCAAAAGACCCATATGCTTCAATAAACACCATGCTGGCGGCAAATAAAAATGATTTGAACAATATTGGGCTTGAATTATCAGGAGAATGGCATACGCATCCTGATGGAGTTGTAGTAAACAAAGAAATAGTTGGTAATACAGAAATTACAAAGACATCTTCCTTTGGGAATCCTCCGTCGAATTTAATGCATAATGGAGAGAATATTGGAGATGTGCCGAATGCAAGAGCTAATGTAGAAGGATTTACAGGTAATCGTTATGTTTTGGCTCAAGGGAATAAGACGGTTTATATATACAATGGTGGTGGTACAGTAGCAACCTTTACATTTGATCAATTTTTTAGTATTGGCATAAAGAAATAGAATTATGGAAAAGTTATGGGGATTAATATTTTTTTTAGTTGTTACCCCTTGTTGGGCATTTGGGCAAAAAGCGGATAATACAGAGACGCTTGATAGTACAAATTTGTATTATCAAGCGTTTAGTAATTATTGTGCTCAACTTTCATCTGAAAATGTACAAACACTGTTATTGGAAGAAAATAATATAACTACAGAAAGTATTCCACGGCGAATAGGGGCTCATAATATAGAGGTGCTTGACGTTTTTGGCGTACAAAATAAGTTGAAAGAAAAGAAATCAATAATACTCTTCAGGATAGTTCCACTACGGATTAAAAATGGTAAATTTTTTATAAATATCATTCCGTTTAATGTAGTAAGCACATCGTCAGGAATTAATTATATTAATAGTGGAGGAAGTATAGTTGAGTTTTTCTATGATTGTTCAAGTAAGAAATTTAATATTTTAGGAGTTAAAACCAATGGTATATAATAATGGTAACCGCAGAGCAAGTCTCTGCGGCTTACTTTTATGAGTTAAAGGCTTTTTTAGCTTTGGTATTTTGAATAATATTATCAATAAGGAAATACACCTTCTCTTTAGTATCCTCATCCAGCTTCTCAATGTCCTGGATGCGCTGCAATGTTTTTTTATCAAAGTGAGCGTTAATGCCTTCACCCACCAGGCCTGGAGATTTGTTTAAAACGGTTCATGATGCTGCCAAGTACTTTGGTAGAACGTACAATCTTACTTCCATAGCAAAAAATAAGGAATTATCTTCCTATATATATTCAGTAAAGAAAAAAGGTGAAACTCTTTACTCATATACAAAAGCCAAGGAAGTAGATGGAAATAATGTCAAGAACACGCCATGGTATTACCAAACCCCACGGGGTGCATCACTAGAGGGAGATGCCCATACACATGGTGCGTACGATCCCAATTATTTAAATAATCAATTTTCTCCCGATGATATGATTGGCACAGACAATTCTGATTTTAAGGTAGCTTTCGTAGTTACCCCCAATGGTACTTTGCTTAAGTACACACCTGCTGAATCTAGAGAACATGATGAAGGAAGAATTGAGGTGGTAAATACAGATATGCCAAGTGATCCGAAAGACCCAACTAGCAAAAAAACAGTGCCGCAAGAGCCACCAGATGCTTCGACAGATAGTTCCAAAACTCCTCATCCGACACAAAGCAAACCTCCGGAAGGAATAAGAAGGAAATTGGATTAGGATAAAATTATCATTACTTAAAAAAATATTAATATGAAAATTCTTCTCTCTTCACTATTACTTGTAGGCATGATTGTATTTATAATGCATCCTGCAAAGAGTCTTCAAGGTAATACTCAAATAATTGGACCCAATGATGTTATTCCAAATTCGATTACAGCGGAGAAAATCGCGGAAACACTTTTTGTTACAAGATTTGGTAAAAAAGTTATCGAAAAGCAAAAACCATTCAAAGTTACTATGAAGGATTCAACAGTATGCATTGTTGAAGGAACTTTGCCAAAGGGTTATCGAGGAGGAACTGCATATATTGAATTACGGAAGCGGGATTGTTTGGTACTAAAATTATGGCATTCGAAATGATATAGGAGTAACTTATACAATGGCATTTCTCTTTAACACATTAAAAGGAGCATTAAAGGCAAAAGTTTACGGGATACTTGAAACTGATACCTGTCCGGTTTGTAATCATGATAACTTAAACAATGAGTATAATATTTATGTGGAAGACGATGTTATAAGATCAGTTTCCATAATGAAAGATATAGGAGATTACTTTGCTGATGAGGGGAATTTTAAAATACTTGAATATATTAAATATGTTTTTACTGCTGTTCTTAATGAAATTGTAAAGGTTAGAAGCAAGATAAATCTTGAAAATGATGCAAATAGTCGTGCTAAAAATAAGATAGGTAACATGGCATATACTGAAGGTAAAAAAAATAATTTTAAAGTAAATTCATGAAGACAAAAATAATCTCAACTGCGATAGTAGGCGCATTATTTCTTTTCTGTAATACGTCACATGCACAGGACATAAGTTTTGATAGCAAGGGTTTTAAAGAAAAAAATCTAAAAACATATATTGAAGCTAATATTGAAATATATGTTGACTCTATTAATAATGCATTTTATAAAAGTGAAATTCCAGCTTTTTTATTAGATACACAATTAGATTATAAATTTAGAAGTTTATGGATTTCGCCTCATTTAGCACTATCTATTAGAAAACAAATTATAAATAGAGTGAGTAATTGCCACCCATTAAGGCTCATATTAGAAAGCAAAGAACCGCTTTATAAAAAGCAACCTTTAAGGGAAGATGTCACATTACCTTATGGAAATAAATCAATATATGATTTTGTAAAGGAAAGACTTTACCAACTTGATTGTTTGAGCAAGTAATTAATATAGCTAATTTCAATACCACATGATCCGAACTAGAAAAGGTAGTTATATAGCTACCTTTTCTAGTTTAATTTGTAAAGGCACCAAAATCCTCGTATGAATGAAGAATTAGATAAAATCCTATTCACCTATAAAGGATTCGATGATAATTATTATATTGAAAGTGTATGGGCTGAAAAACATGGAAACTACTATAGAATAGTCAACATTCCCTTTTTTGCCACCAGTATTGCATATGGAGATATAGTTAGTGTTGAAAATGACAATGGTGAATTACATTACCTAGATATAATTGCGGCATCTGGACATAGCACAATAAATATAAGTTTCTTTATCGAAGAAGAAATTGACAATACTACTAAAAAGCTTACCGAATTAGGGTGTGATTGGGAAGGAAGTCATATCAAAACTTATATTTCAGTAGATATACCCCAAACAGTTAATTATAAAAACGTAAAAGATTTTTTAAATACTGGCGCTACAAAAGGATATTTTGATTTCCGAGAAGCTTGTATTGGATGATAGATAATTAGATTGTATGAAAAAAGAAATAATCGAACTAACAAAAAACATCACTGGAAATTCTCCGCAACCTGTTGATGTAATTACTGATGTTGTAAGTAAAATCGGCCTCAAAATGGACAGATTACTTAGCATACATTACAATTTATAATGGAGGTGAAGGAGAGATTGGAGAAGAAGGATATATTAGATTGTGGGGAATGGAAGAATTATTTGAAGCTAATGATGATTATATGGTCTCTACGTTTGCTCCAAGTTTATTCCTTATTGGAAGCAATGGAGGCGATACTGCGTATGGCTTATATAAAAATAGTGGTGAATTTATAGAAGTGCCATTTATTGGATTATCAAATGACACATTCACAGTGATAAGTAAAGATTTTTATAATTTCTTAGTTCATATATCTAGAGAATAATGATGTAGGATTAAACAGTAATTCTTTTTCTTTATCATCTTTTACTTATCATAACACTTTAAAATATAAAACAGTAATGGGAAGCAATCAGCATCAACAATTAGTCCAAATCCATTACGATCATATTGTTGCATACACAGTATCATAACTAATACAGGGACAAAATGGCCCTATTTTGGAGGAAACGCATTACTATCCATTTGGGTTGACGATGGCGGGGATAAGTTCAAATGCCTTGAAGGGAAGTAAGCTTGGTGAAAGAGTGGCGTACAATTTAGCTGTATTTTTTCTTAATAAATAAAAAATCAATACATTGTCAAAATTATTATTCCTATTATTACTCCCTATTATAACTCTTCCAAGTTGTGCAATAAAGAGATCCGCAGTTAAAAACTATTCATTTCTAATTGAATGTCCCAATAATACTTCTTATTACATAATTAATTTAGACAATGAAGGAATGGGTGTAGTTAGATTTTGTCATGAGAAGTCAGACACTATAAATTATCTAGTAAATAAGAATGATAAAATGGAAGAAATAGCTTCATTTAGTCTTCAAATAAAAGATAAAAATCTTATAGATAGTCTACTTACACACATTTCCCCATTTCAAATATCAGAAAGACATTTATCTCATGATTTGTTCTATTATATTTTAAAAATAGATGGAATAACTATAAGAGAAGGAAACTCTTCAGATAAAGAATTAAATAATGTATTTAGAATAATAAGCACCAATATTCCCAGGGAAATTGAAAACAAAGATTATTGCGGTGTATTTACCAACAAATCCTAATATTATCATTAAGGTACTACAAGCTAAATTCTAATTTCATGATTTAAAGTAGATAGCTTTAATCAAACTCAATTAGTAACTCTTATAAGGGATGATGGCGAAGATTTCCTTGTAGAATTTAGCAAAAAGTACAGTATAAATATTAATAACTTTTATTTTACGAAATTCTTATATTCTGAATCATCGACGGCACCATGTGATTTTAATGTAAATCCCATGTGATTCCATGTGATTTCGATGTAATTCAAAGCTCCCTCCTCCCAATCCTGTCATCCCCCGTACTACATACACTTAAAACGTACCCATCGATAAGATGAACCCGGTATAAATAACAACATAAAATATACATGTAAATGCCACAAAACTGCGCTACTAGGTACCATATTTGAGTAGTATATAGTACTGTTTATTAACCAAATAAAAATCGCATCCATGAGTAACGCTATGTATCTCAACCCAAAACAACTGCACAAAGTGGCAGTATACCCTACGGCCAATGGCTTCATTACCCTTACGAAACAAAGAAAACCCACTAATTGGAATAATGAATGCTATGAAAAAATTCGTTCGCATAGAACCGAGTTTGGCAGGGCTGCACAAACAGCATCGGCTATTCGTTTAACTTTTAAAGAGATGATAGAGCTGGCACCCGATCCTAGTATGTACAAAAGGCTGTCATCCACACTATTAGCCATCATCAAAAAAGATACCCAGCACATTCGCGGCGAACGCACCGTGGAAGCGGGCGATATCATGGGCTTGGCCGATTTCCAATTCAACCAAGCTGCTAACTTCTACCGGGTATGTAGATCAAAACCTACCATTCATATGGATAGGGAAAACGGTACTGCACAGGTTAACATGGAAGCCTTCAACCCTCAACACGAATTACGCCTTCCCAACCACACTACGCACTTTACATTCGTAGCTGCTGTACATGCTATTAACTTCGATACCATGGAGGCGCATACTACCTACGTTAAGTCGGCTGTATTACCCGTAGATCAACCCCTTACAGAAGCTTTACAACTTCACTTGGATTTCACGCCCAATGATCCACGACATTTGTTTGTATCTATTGGATTCGAATTCATTGAAATCCTAAACGACCAAGCATACAACATAGTTGCAGGATATAAAAACCCAATGTGCATTGCCCGCGTATACCCAAAACAAGCTGTGAACAATGTAAGCAAAATACCTGCGGAGGAAACAACCCCGGAGGCAGACTTATGCGTGCAAACCGCCCCTGGCATACCCACCATATTGGAAATAGAAAACACAAGTACGCAACACACTTACATGGACATACAAAACACTGCAACAACAGCTAGTTCATCCTACCCCATCAACAATATGGCCGCTTTCCTAAAGTACATGGAAACAAAGGAGGAAGTAAAAACACCCATGGAAGTACACAGCACAACACAACTTGAAACAGGCAAACTACCTAGTACAATTACTTTCAAAGCACAGCCTAAAAAAGGCAACGCATTCAATAAAAACATCCGTATCAAATCTGCGATACACAGTAAACAAATAACACGCAGGGTAAACACAAACGCAAGCGAAAGGAATATGCGCAGTTCGGAGTAAATAAAAGAGAAAGTGATGGATGTAATACCTACGGCATCACGCTCTGCAACATCGTACGCGCAGGTATTTGGAAGAACGTTTCTTGTAAACTCAAAGGCATTACTTGCGTGGCCGTAGTTTCTACTTTATAATCGTTTACCTCCTGTACTATCTTCAGGGGCACAGCACCAGATTGCTCGCAATAAGCTGCCCAGTTGTTGCTGGTATGACCGGCAAATTTCGACGCATCGAGCTTTAGTTGTGCGCTGTAGTAATACGTGGTAGCACCATGGCGTGTACGGAAAGTAAGGGCATCACAATTATAACCTAGTATAGTGGCAGCGCCGGGAATACGGGTTACCTGCTCGATGGTGTCTGTCATGCGCGAGGCATCTACGTAGAAAAGGGTATCAGGCTTGGAAGTGAGGAAATACAAACGGTTTTCTTGTCCACGGTAAAGTTGCATGCGGCGAGAAATCCCGTTGTAACTGTATTTATAATTGCCGTCTTTGATGTAGAACTGTTGCAAAGTACCGTACAATGTGCCGAATTGTGCATCCGTTACGCCGTCTACTTTGCTGGTGTACTTACTCACGTAAGCAATTTTACCTTCAAAGTATTGCGCTTGGCTGCGCGTTGCACACACCAATACGAAAACAAATAGGAAAAGTATTCTTTGCATAGGCCATCGTTCTACCCTTGCAACCTACAAAAAATATTTAGGTTTTCCCCAGCTTGTTGATATAATACTGCTTATAAAAATAAACATGCAAGTACACGGTGGTCTTAAATGTTTTCCGAACACCATCGGTATAATTGAAAGCCGCGTTCCAGCGGGGCATTTGCCGGATGAGACGCTTTACCTCGTTAATAAAAGGCTTGTTCTCTTTATTCTCGAGCATCGGGATTTGAAAACGCTGGATAGTACCCAACTTGCCAATCTTTAAGGCTACAGGTATAAACTTCTGGTTACGCAAACTCTTCTTACCCGTTTTGAAATCTAAGTTGGAAAGAATAAAGGCATACAAATCGTCGGGACATTGCCCAAACGTAGGCCATGTAATCGACGAGTCCATCGCCACTGTAATCCACGTGGGTTGATCAGTAGTATCAATTACAACTTGCGCTTTACTTTCTTGTACTATACACAATAACAGTAAGCTTGCTAACACGATGAACAATGCTTTCATGGTAATAAGGATGATCGTTGTTACAACAACCGGTTTTCAATAGGTATTGGTATGGTTTCTCGCTTCGTTTGCTTCTACATCAATCCATTAAAGGTAGTTATATTATAATATAATTCCATATTTCTGGGCATAGAATTTTAGATCATCTTATGAAAAACAACTTACTCCGTACTTTCTTTCGTGTATTGTTGAGGGTTGAAGGTGAGGGTACCAATCTTGCCATCCTTCCCAGGATCGAAGAGCATACTTACTTCGTAGAGGATAATGTTGGTATTACTTTTATCTTGGTATTGACATACCACCAACACGCGCATATCTTCACCAATAGGGGTTACATTGAAGAACAAACCCGCGCCTGTTTTCTTCGCCGCCTTCATTTCTTTAGCAGCTTGTTGTACACGGCTTTTTAACCCCGCTTGGCGATCGAGTGTATCGGCATTCACCAAGCGCAAAGCTTTCCGTACTTTTTGATCTTCGAGCAAATACACGAACTTACCGGCCGTAGATACTTTCGCTTGCATGTCTTCCATTTGTGCAGAAGCCTTGTGAAAACTACCGGCTACCATGCCTAGGAGGACTATATATTTGAAGATCAATTTCATATAATGAAGGTAAAACGAATGCGTGGTAAGTAAATGTTAATTATTGTATAGCATGAAGATGAATGCCACCATGCCTAGTTCTTGGCTGCTTAATTCCTTCCTTAATATAGCCAAGGCTTTACTGATATGTTTCTCTACCGTGTTCACCGAAATACCCAATCGCTCGGCGATCGACTTATTCGGCAAGGCCTCGAAACGACTCAATTCAAACACTTCCCTACATTTCACCGGCATCTGTTCTAACACTTGGCGAAATTTCATTTCCAAGGTTTTCCCATCAATCCCTAGTTGTAAGTAGTTGTGTTGCGCTTGCGTAGCCGCAATGTTGGCGTGGTGTTGTTCGTGGATGAGGTGATTGCGGAATTCGTTCAAGATCCTATTCCGCAAGCTGGCAAATAAGTAAGCTTTCACATGCTGGTCGGCCGCCAATTGGTGCCGCTTCTCGTAAAAATTAACAAATACTTCTTGTACCACGTCGTCGGCTGCTGCTTTCGATTGTAAACGTTTGAACGCGGTACGGTACATCATATCCACGTAACGTTGATACAACGTTTCGAAAGCCAGCGGGTTGTTATGCTTCATTTCAGCCAATAACAGGTCGTCGGCTAAGGCAGCGTATATTTTGGTTGATTGCAACATTCTTATTAGCTCGCGTATTACTTGTTCACCGTGGTGTAAATTATAATAATCCGGCGACATTCAAAATACAGCCTTCCAAATAACCCTTCAGAAAAATATTTTCAAAAGGAATGGCGGTAGGGGTTTGTTAGTGTGTCTTATATCAAAGCACATCCCACGTCAATGAATAAAGAAACAATCGCGGCCCTATTATTAAAATACCAAAACGGCGAATGCTCCGAGGAAGAAAAGCAGCTCGTAGAGCAGTTCTACCAAGGTTTCGACGCCGAGGAAGACACCCTTCCTACGCAAGAAGCGATGCAACCGCATTATCATACATTGTACACCAATATCATGGCCAAGGTGCAAACCACCCATCCTACACCAAAACGCCTATTCACCATCCAGCGCCTTGCTATGGCGGCAGCTATTTTGGCCCTGTGCGTGGTAAGTGTATGGCTATTGATGCCCACCAAACGTACACCTACCCTCGCCCAGAACCAGCCCGCGAAAGAGCAAGGTAAACGCTTTATTAAGCTGGCAGATGGTAGCTCGGTATTACTCAAAGCAGGCAGCCAATTGCAATACCCGCATACATTCAACGGCGCAACCCGCGATGTATACCTTACCGGCGAAGCGTATTTCAACATTGCACCCCATGCTACGCAGCCTTTTGTAGTGCACACGGGCGATGTAACAACTACCGTACTGGGTACCGCCTTTAATGTAAAAGCGATGGAAGGGGAAGCCCAAGTAACCGTAACGGTACAAACAGGCAAGGTGAAGGTAGATGCCAGCGGGAAAGCGTTAGGTGTGCTTACATCGAACGAGCAATTATTGGTGTCGCAAAAAGACGAGAAAGTAGAACGGAATACTGCGGTAAACATGGCACCTGTAATGAACTGGGCGCAAGAAGATATATCCTTTAATAATGCCACCTATGCAGAAGCAGCGAGCGTGTTAAGTGAGAAATACGGGGTGCAGATCATTTTTGAAAGGAAAGAAACACAGCATTGCAGGTTTACGACTTCTTTCTTGAACCAAAGCTCCTTGGAAGATATTCTAACGGTTTTGTGTGCCTTCAACCAATCGACTTACCAAATTCAAAATAGCATCGTCACCATTTACGGCGGCCAGTGCAATTAACGCTTTAAAATAGTTATCAATTCATGCCACCATAAACTAGATAATACCTAAAAAAAGTAACCCGGGCTGCCACCCAGGTTACTGAAACGGTCTTAAATACTTTGTTTGACAATTAAAACCACTTGCAATTTATGCAAAAAACTAGTCTTTTGCCAGTTGCGAACGCGCCTTTCTATGCCCGGTGTCGTCGCTTGCTGGAAAACAACCAAACCACCCTTCGCTTTATTATGAAAGTCAATGTTATTCTTGCTATCATCATCGCGCTCAGCGGGCAGCTATTGCTGGCGAGCACCATGAAAGGGCAAGGCAAAACCAACCTGGCTATTACATTCGGCGCACAAGAAGAGTCGCTCAAATCTGCCCTCAGTAGAATGGAGCGCTTAGCTAATATTCGATTTATCTACCGCCAGGAACAAGTGGCAAACTATAAAAACATTAGTATCCCCAAAGCATCGCGCAGCCTCGGCGAACAGCTCGAGTTGGTGTTCGAAAACACGCCTTTGCGCTACCGCGTGGTGAACGATCATTTCATTATATACAACGCGCAAACCGAAGCCACTGATCATCTCCCTGTTCCAACCGAACAGCGTACAGCGGCCGATAATGGCGCCATTCATGGTAAAGTAGTCGACAGTAAAGGCGATGTTATCATTGGTGCTACTATTCACATTGCAGGAACCAGCTTCGGTACTTCCTCCAATGCCAACGGCGAATTCAGTATCAAAAACTTGAAAGCCGGCGAATATACCATCGTGGTATCGTTCATTGGTTTCGAGAAAGTAACGAAACAAGTAAAGGTAGACAACAACGATGTACAACTATCTATTGTGCTGCCAGAAGCGGTAAACCCGTTAAACGAAGTGGTAGTAGTAGCGTACGACAACCAGAAGCGTTCTAGCTTTACAGGTTCTGCCGCTACGGTGAAAACCGCTGCCTTTGCCCGCTCGCCCCGCGCTACTTTACAAGAGAACTTACAAGGTAACGTAGCGGGTGTAATTGCTTCTAACGGTTCGGGACAGCCAGGTGCTACACCGAATATTAGGATTCGTGGTATTGGCTCTATCAACGCAGGTAGCGCCCCGCTCTACGTAGTAGATGGTGTGCCTTTAGCTGCTACAAGCGTAAGTAGTTTAAACTCACAAGATATCGAAAGCTTTACCGTGTTGAAAGATGCTTCTGCCGCTTCCCTCTACGGTTCAAGAGCTGCCAACGGTGTTATTCTAATTACAACCAAGAAAGGCAACGCAGGCAAAACAGTGTTCAATGCCTCTTCTCAATTCGGCTTTAATAAAGTAACCCTTACCGATAAACACTACCCTTTAAATACGCGTGAAATGTTAGAGTTACTGCGTGAAGGTTGGGTGAATAGCGGCCAGCCTGAAAGCACTTTCAAAGACGAAATCGCCAGCGTTGGCATCGATACAACGGTAGATACCGATTGGTTTGATGTACTAACCCGTAACGGTGCTTACCAACAATACGACTTATCGGCCAGCGGCGGTACCGATAAAACAAAGTTCTATGTTTCTGGTAGCTATTACACCAGTAAAGCAGCTCTCGAAGGCAGTGATTGGAAACGTTATACGGGTACTTTCCGCTTAACCAACCAAGCCACGAAGAACCTTTCTTTCAATATCGGCTTACAATTAAGCTACCGTTCTATGCACACGCA
This sequence comes from Chitinophaga skermanii, assembly GCF_003259335.1. GTDB lineage: Bacteria > Bacteroidota > Bacteroidia > Chitinophagales > Chitinophagaceae > Chitinophaga > Chitinophaga skermanii. The sequence goes on along the minus strand of NZ_QLLL01000008.1, from coordinate 259,570 downwards.
ACCGGATGAAGGTTCGAACGGTAACCCCGTGCGTATGTACAAACGCTACCAACCTTGGTTGCGCGTGTTCAAAGAAGATGGTACTTACGATTTAAGCTATGCCAACAATTACAACCCGTTAGCGATCGTTCGCGAGAACTTCAACTTAACGTCCGATTATGGTGCTGTGGGTAAAGCAGGTGCGAAGTATACGTTAACAGATTGGTTATCGCTCGAAAACCAAACGAGCTTCGACTTCAATTACAACGATCAAAAAATATTCTATAAAGCAGGCATCGGTACGGCTCGTAGCAATGGTGGTGAAGCGTATTACAATACCTACCGCGTATTGAACTGGGTAAGTACCAGTATTCTTCGTGCTAACAAGCAATTTGGTCAACATGGTGTAGGTGCATTTATTGGTTATGAAGCACAAAAAGTAACAGGTTCTGGTAACAGCGCCGGGGTACAAAACTTCTTACCTAACACCACTACTTTGGACAACGCTTCTATTGCTACCGGTGCAGGATCTAATGAAACCATGAGTGCTTTGAACTCGATGTTTGCCAGCGCTAACTACAACTATAAATCGCGCTATTATGTAAGTGCTTCGGTACGTAGAGATGGTTCTTCTCGCTTTGGTAACATGCGTAGATTTGGTACGTTCTGGTCGGTAGGTGCTAGTTGGAATGTGGGTGAAGAAACCTTCATGAAAGCACAGTCAACAATCTCTGAACTCCGCTTAAGAACAAGCTACGGTGTGAATGGTAACCAGGACATCGACAACTTCGCATCACGTGCTTTATACGCCGGTTCTGATTATGATCAAAAACCGGGTTATGTATTCTCTCGTTACGGTAACAACTTGCTTACTTGGGAAAAGAATAAACCTTTCAACGTAGGTGTTGATTATGGTTTATGGAATAACCGCGTAACGGGTACAGTAGAATACTACATACGTAAAACATCCGACTTATTATTGGATATGCCTATTTCCGCTACTAACGGTGCTACCAGCATATTCACCAACGTAGGTGCCATGGAAAACAGTGGCTTCGAATTCGAGATCACTACGCAAAACATCCTCGCACAAGAAAACGGTTTCGGATGGAATACCAGCTTGAACTTCTCTACTTTAAAAAACCGCATTACGGCATTAAGCAGCCCTTATAGCGGCGATTCTTACAACCGTTATGTAGGGGGCGACTTCTACCAATATTACCTCCGTGGTTATGCCGGTGTTGACCAAACCAATGGTGATGCATTGTGGTATACAGATGCTACAAAAACGAAAACTACGAACGACTATGGTAAAGCTACACAGTTCAACCAAGGTAGTGCCTTACCGAAATTCTTCGGTGGTTTAACCAACACCTTTACTTACAAAGGCATTGGTTTCAGCTTCTTGCTCTTCTACAACTACGGTAACAAAGTGTACGACAACTGGGGTTCTAACAGCAACTCCGATGGTAACAAAGGCTTCAATGCAACCGATAAAATTCCACGTTACGTATACGATCACCGTTGGAGAACAGCAGGCAACCAAACCGATGTACCGAAAATGGTATACGGTGGTTCACAATCTGGCTCTTCCAACTACAGCTCTACCCGTTTCATGTACGATGGTGACTATATCCGTTTAAGGGATGTATCGTTGACTTACGATTTACCGAACTACATTGTAAAACAAGCACGTATGGGCGGTATCCGCGTATATGCGAGGGCGAGCAACTTGTTCACTTACATGAAAGATAGTAGAATGAACTTCGACCCTGAAGTAGGTATCGAAGGCAAAACCGATCAGAATGCACCTATGTACAAAACATTGTTATTCGGTATCGACATTAAGTTCTAACCATCAACCACAACATCATGAAAAAATTACTATACATATGCACATTGAGCGGGCTGTTCCTAACAACCGCTTGTTCCAAAGATTTCTTGGATACCAACCCGCAACAGAATACCGATGCTGATATGGTCATCAAAGATATTGCCAGCACCCGTGCTGCCATTAACGGTATCTATTCGCTCATGCAAAACTTGAACAACTACGGTAGAACTACCATCCTGTTGCCCGATATTATGAGTGATAATGCGTTCATTAGTAAAAAGAACCAAAACCGCTATCTCTCCTACGATCAATACATTACCACTGAAAGCGAATCGTACGCTGCCGGTCAATGGAACCAATTATATAGGGTGATTGCAAATACCAACTTGCTTATTGCAAAAGCAGAAGCTAACACTTACCCTTCCAGCGATTCTGCCGAAGTACAACATATCATCGGTGAAGCCTATGCACTACGTGCATTAGCACACTTCAACCTGGTACGCTTCTACGCATTGCCGTATAATGCAACGCCAACAGCCGATCATTTAGGTGTACCTGTAGTAACCAAAAATGCAACGAGCAAAGAAGGTATTATTTCGCCGAAACGTAACACGGTAAAAGAAGTATATACCCAAATTATCAGTGATTTCAACACAGCCATGCAACGCATGCCTAGAACACCTGTAGGCTTTAAAGCCAGCATGCGCGGTAAAATGGGTTACTACGGCACCAAGGCATTATTGGCCCGTGTACAACTCTACCGTGAAGATTATGTAGCGGCAGATTCTTTGGCGAATGATGTGATTACAAAAGGAGGCTTCGCCTTAATTACCCGCGATAAACTCATCGACGATTCCAAGAAACAAAACAGTACAGAGTCGATCTTCGAGATTCAATTCAATACCCTCGATAACCTCGGTAGCGATGCCTTGGTAAATATCTATTGGCAATCGGGTAGCTATGGCGATGCTTTATCTACGGAAGATTTATTCAATGCGTATACTGCTACCGATATTCGTAAAACCTTTATCACGAAAGGTAAACGCAGCGGTGGTGAAAACCCGGCTTGGTTGGTAACGAAATACACGAACAATACCAACTTCGAAGAACCGTCAAGAGTAATTCGCTTAGCAGAAGTTTACTTGATCCGTGCTGAAGCACGTGCCCATACCGGTAAAGAAGCCCTAGCATTGGCCGATCTAAACACCATTGCAGCTAGAGGCGACGACAAGCTAGTACCATACGACGTAGTAGGTACTGCCTTAACAGATGCGATCTTGAATGAAAGAAGGAAAGAATTAGCATTTGAAGGTCACCGCTTATTCGACTTAACCCGTACGAAGAAGAGCTTCACCAAGTATAGAAGTGCTACTACCATAGCCATTAATTACCCGAACGGCCGTACTATTTTGCCTATTCCACAAGCAGAGATGAAGGCGAATACGAACATGGAACAAAACGACGCTTACAAACCGAACTAATATACAACGGGACCATCCTATGAATCACCCCCAGGCCTCTTGGATATTCCAAGGGGCCTTTTTGTTACGTGTAAATTTCAGTACAAGTACGGAGAAATTGATGATTGGATTGTTTGAATTTTGTGTGCAATTAAACGCCCCATTCTACAACCATGAAACAAGTAATTTTTCTCCTCTCCCTGCTCACCCTCGTGGCTTGCCGCAAGGAAAAAGAGCAGCCCAACAACAATGCTGCTAAGAAACTAGTAGGCTTAATTAGCATTGGTAGCGACAATACCAATATCAACATTACACGCTACCAATACCATGAAAGCAAATTAGTGCGCGCCACCCATTTAAATCCACAAGGCGACACGCTTTCGTACCGCACCTATGCCTACAACAATGGCGTATTAATCAATGCCTCCTATTTCCAAAACAACCAGCGCATAGCCGCGGAAGTATTCAATTATGATGGCAACAAGCTATATAGCTCGTATTACATCGAGTACCCCGGGCAGGATACTATTTATTGGAAAACGTATACAGTAGAAGGTTCGCTGGTAACGAACTTCGTAACCCATTACCCCGGTTTCGAAGATGAAGAACATGTACGCTATACCTATACGAATGGCAACATGACGGAATCTGAAACACACGATACCAAAAGCAATACTACCATTCGTTCCAACTATGAATACGATACGAACCCTAATCCATTCTATGAAGTACAAGGAGCGCAACTCGTATTACCCAATGCTATTTCAAAGAATAACATCGTTAAAATCCATCGACACATGCAAGACAATAACGATGGTAAATACAATATTGTATCGAAATACGTGTACCGTGGCAATGGTTATCCCGGCAAAGTGGAGAATTATTACCAAATGGGAACAAAATTAAATGCCATTGAATTTTTGTACGAGTAATATATTGCTTTGAAGGAGAAGCTGCATAAACATCAACAAAAATAATAATTTCTACAAAAGCCTTATGCGTGGCCTATTTTAGGCAACGAAAGACTTGACAATGCAATAAACTTTTTACTATTTTTATCGCGAAAGAATGCCCCAAAATTAATTCCGGCGTGATAAAAAGATCCCTAACAACTGTTGAGAAAGCAGCACTCACTGCTATTGTAGTATTATTGATGATGAGTTCGAAAAGCATGGCGCAACGCACGGTGGCGACCAAAGCTTTTAGTGACACCATCATGCTGATAGTTAAAACTCCTTACCAAAAAATTCAATTATTCTACCAGGATGCTTTCGGCGATCCTAAGATGCTGATCGTAAACCCAGCTTTTAAAGCAACGGATACATTCTACTTACGATCGCCCAAGCCCTTTATAATAAAACAAGCCGACGTAACGCAAATCCCGTATTTGCTATGCCCCGGCGATACAGTTAGCTTCCAATTCAACCAAGATAAATACCCCCTTGTACGGCACCTCACAAGGTATGCCCGTACTTGTGAACTTAACTTCTTCCGCTCGCTATACCAATACCGCCTTCCCCAATCGACCCCGGCAGCATATACCAACCAAGCCGAAAAGGAAGTGGCCTTAGCGAAAGATAACATGGATGCCTACCAACAATACTTGAACGACCAGCTATCGGCCGATAGTTCGTTCTTTGTGCAGTATGTAAAAGCCAGGCCTGTAACACCTTACTTCCACAGTTTTTTGCGGTGGTATATGCTAAGTAATTTATTGGAGAAGAAAATTCGTAGTTACTTCTCCATTATCCGCCAGCGTTCTACGTACAATGTTGCGGCTTTGGATAGTGAAATTGTAGCAAGGTACCAAGAAGTAAAGGCTTTCCCCTACATGGTGCCTAACACCATGATGTTGCCTTACGAAACGTTGATGAACCAATTCCTCACCTACAAACGGTTCAGAACAGAAAACAACTTCCAACACTTATACGAAGTATCGAATAACATTACGCCCGCGGCAGCTAAGAGCTACGTGCAGTTTATGCTGCTTAAACAATATTTCAGCACCTTAGACGAAGGCAATATTAAATCCAAAATCGGCGGTATTGCCAATACTCCTTCCCTTTACCGTAGTTATTTGCAAGACTTATCGGCTAATGGCGATATTGGTAAGAAAGAGGAAAACATGTTTAGAACAACAACCGGGGATGTGATTTCTTTGGATAGTTTATTACGTCGCTTCCCAGGTAAAATGCTATATGTGAACTTCTATACAAGCGATTGTAGTGCATGTATATCGGAACTTATTACATCAAGGAATAACAAAAAGCAAGTAGACACCAGTAAAATTGTTTTCCTACAAGTATCGATGGATAAAGACAAAGCCACTTGGCAACAGAAATACAACGAGAATAAAAACTATTTCACAGCGAAGAATACCTTTTTGCTGATAGGGAACGTGAATGCGCCGTTGGCGGTGAAGAATAAGATTATTACTACACCACGCGCAATATTGATTAATAAAGATGGTGTCATTATTGATAATGATGCCCCGGCGTCGAATAATAGTCGCTTCGTAGCATACATTCAAAAAGCCAGGGGTTAATACCTGTTTTGGTACGTAGTACTACGTAATTATGGGTGAAGTCGTTGGAATCCTGGAAGTATCGGGATATTTTTGTGTTGTCCAACTCGTACCGTTGCAAGTACTGGCAACAACACGAATGATTACAACACTAATTCACCCCGTACCGCTACCTCTCCTATAGCGGCAAAACATTTACGTATCATGAAAAAAGCATTGAAAGTATTAGGATATATTTTCCTTGTGATTATTATTCTTGTAACTGGCTCGATCACTTATGCAAAGTTTGTATTACCCAGTGTGGGTGATGCCCCCAATTTAAAAGTAGACATTACCCCGGAACGTGTAGAACGGGGTAAATATTTAGCAAATGCAGTAGCCGTATGTATGGATTGCCATTCTACCCGCGACTGGAGCAAGTTTGCCGGCCCCATGGCACCAGGCAGCTTGGGGAAAGGTGGCGACCGGTTTGGCAGCGAAATGGGCATACCCGGAACTGTTCACATTAAGAACATTACCCCGTACAACCTAGCAACATGGACCGACGGCGAAATTTACCGGGCTATTACTACGGGCGTAACAAAATCCGGCGATGTTATCTTCCCCATTATGCCGTACAAATCCTACGCGCAAATGGACCCGGAAGATGTATACGACATCATCGCCTACTTACGCAGCTTACCGGCTGTACCGAATGAAGTACCTACAAGCACACTCGATTTCCCGGTGAACTTCATTATTCGTACAGTACCATCGGCCGCCAATCCAATGTCTAAACCCAGTCAACAAGATACCGTGGCTTGGGGTAAATATTTAACCACGATTAGTGCGTGCAATGATTGTCATAACACCATGAAAGGTAACGACCCTATACCCGGTATGGCATTCGCGGGTGGCAGAACCTTCCCCATGCCTTGTGGAAATGTACAAGCATCGAATATTACGCCTGCCAATAGTGGTATTAAAAATTGGACGAGGGAGATGTTTATTGCACGGTTCAAAGCTTATGCAGATAGTAGTTACCAATCGCCGACATTAACGCCGCAAGACTTTAATACACCCATGCCTTGGATGATGTTGAGCAAAATGAGTGAAGAAGATTTGGGTGCCATTTATACTTACTTACAAACCGTTCCAGCGGTAGAAAATAAAGTAACTAAACTCGCAACCAGGTAAAGCGAAAGCGCTGCCTTTATTGCTGAAACCCCTCGTATAATTCATTTTGTGCGAGGGGTTTTGCATGTACTTTCAAAAAGTACTATCGTGTAAATAGGTGTATATTTGTAGAGAAACCTACGAAAATAGCGAGCATGCACCGTCATTCGTCATTACCTACCATTAGCATATCCGATATCTGCCGTCCTTTAAAAGATGGGCAGTTTAGCATCTTCCAGCAGGAAGTGGAAGGCAAACCTCAATTACTCCAGCCACATAAGCATAACTTTTATTTACTGTTAGTGGTAGAGAAAGGTAGCGGTGTACACACCATTGATTTCGAGCAATACAAGGTGAAGCATAAACAGGTATACTTTTTAGCACCGGGGCAAGCGCATACTTGGGATTTACATCCAAAAACAACGGGCTACCAAGTGCTATATACGCCAGGATTCTCTTCTTTTAGCCCGCAACAATGGCCTTTCTTTAGCTTTTCGGCACAGCCTTACTTGCAATTAAAGGGCGAGGCGTTTGATGATATACTTATTGAATTACAACACATACAGCAAGAGTACAACCGGGCAGATGGCTTTTCTACAAGGATTATTATGCACAGGCTGTGGGTATTGCTCAGTATGTTGGAAAGGGAATACGAAGCACAACACCCAAGCCAGAATTTACCACCTGTGCGCTTGGTGGTGAATAAGTTCCTGCAATTGCTTGAATTACATTACAAGGAACATAACCAGCTTACATACTACGCAACGTCGTTATTCATTACGCCCCAGTATCTCAATACCATTTGTAAGAAAGAAACAGGTATTACGGCAGGCGACCATATTAGGCAGCGCTTATTGTTGGAGGCGAAGCGGATGTTAACTTTAACCCAGCAGGATGTAAAAGAGATTGCTTTTGCACTTGGCTTTTCGGATACTTCCTATTTTTCAAGATTCTTTAAGCGGTATACTGGGTTTACGCCCGTGGTGTTCAGGGAAGAGTTTCAAAAAGTACCATCAAGTCATTCATAAGCACCTTTCATAACGGGGTAAAAAGTCGTTCTTTGGGAAGAACAAACATGATCGCATGAAGTACGTTTTTCTACTGGTTGGGATATGCTTTTGCATGAATGCTTGCGCACAAAAAAAGAAGGAGATGATGATGGAACAACCCACAACGCAATTATTTACAGCAGCCAACAACAACGACACGGTAGCTATTAAAGCCACGCTACAAGCCGGTGCCGATCTTGAAGCCAAAGACGCTGAAGGTCGTACCCCTTTAATGGTGGCAACTTACAAGCATCATTTCGATGCAGCCAATACCCTTGTACAAGCAAACGCGAATGTAAATGCACAAGATAAAATCTTGAATTCGCCGTTTTTATACGCCGGTGCCAGCGGCTTTGCCGACTTGGTACAACTCTACATGCAGCACGGTGCCCGGTACGATGTATTTAACCGTTATGGTGGTACAGCCCTCATCCCGGCCTGCGAACGAGCCCATTTACCTGTTATAGAACTATTACTAGCCGATAAAAATTTCCCCGTCAACCATGTGAATAACTTGGGATGGACCGCCCTCATGGAGGCCGTCATATTAGGCAATGGTGGTAGCCAGCATACACAAGTGGTAAAACGCTTATTAGACGCAGGTGTAGCAGTAAACATCCCGGATAAAGAAGGTATTACACCGTATCGCCATGCAATGGCAAAGGGATATACGAAGATGGCCGAGTTATTGAAAGCGGCTGGCGGTAAATAAGTGCATAGCGACATGCCATGCACTCATGCACAATTAAGTTTTGCTAAATTAAATTGAATGCTTGCGCAAACTGTGTGAGTTCGTACGTGGTGTTGATGTTCAGTTTGCGCTTGATATTTTTACGGTGCGTTTCCACGGTAGTTTCTGCAATAAACAGCTCTTCCGCAATGGTAACGGCACTTTTCCCTAGTGCCAGCAAGCGTAACACTTCTTTTTCGCGGTTGCCGAGGCTGGCGAACAGCGGGCTATGTTTGCGGTAGAATACATTTTCTTCCATAATCCGCGAAATTTTACTGTTTACATGCATAGCGGGATCTACGGGATAGGCCATCGTCATAATTAACAACGGCTTCCCGGTATCATCGCGCATTAATACGCGCATAGCACTAAAGTGCCATTCCCAATTTTGGTTGGGACCACTTCTTACCTGTTGAAAGAAACTTACGATGGCGTCGGGTTGTTCGGTATTATGCAGAAGATCCCAGATTTTTGGGATGTATTCATTGATATCTTCCGGGTTAAAAAATCGTTGGTGATAATCGGCCCCCAAAGATTTCAACTCTTCCATACTTGTACCCAGTGCGGCTAAGCCACGGTTCGACATATAAGCAACATGTAAATCAGCATTCAAAATAATAATCACTCCGGGCAGCTCATCGGCCACAGCGGCAATTTCCGCGATCTTTCGCTGGGTTTTATCCATATGTTCGTACAGTATAGGTTGCTCTATTTCGTTATACACGCATGCGCTAAAGTGGCATGCAATTTTAGTTGAAGTACTTTGCTCAAACTACTAGGTAACGCTTTCTATTTCGGATGAAACTGGGTTGACTGCTCCCACTCTATTGTATTATGCTACATGTCGTTATGTACGCAAAAGTAATATAAAAAAAATCTGCGAACGAATCCCCTCATTTAATTTTAGTGTTATCTATTTTTTGATGAGAGGGAAAATATTTTTTGGAAAATAAATTCTGTTTTATACTTTTGCCGCGGAGGAATGGCAGAGCGGTCGATTGCGGCAGTCTTGAAAACTGTTGACTGTAACAGGTCCGGGGGTTCGAATCCCTCTTCCTCCGCTAATTTTAGTTAAACCCTTGATGTTTCAATGTTTTGTCAAACCGCTTAGGTCAAAGTCGAAGTAAAAGTCGAAGTTCCTAAGCGTGGCAATTGATAAAACTAAATGAAGAACAAACTTCTAACTGGCCTCAACGTAGAATCTCCCACCGAAAAATTCAAAAACATTCGCCTTACCCATCACGGTTGGGATGTAGATAAGGATTGGTACATTTATCTTGAATACAATTACAACGGAACTTGGAAACCAAGGAAATTTCAAGTTGCGAATAAATTCAAGGATGTTTCAGTAAGAAAAAAACACGCTGAAGCCATTTTAGCCGCCCGTATTAAATGGATTTCTATGGGTTGGAACCCAATCGATGACCCTAAGTTCAAACAGAAAAACAAAGCCTCTTTACGTGAAAAAATAGAAAACGATCTAATTTCCGAATCTACTCCCCTACTTAAGGCGCTTGATAAAGCACTAGAAGCCTTGCCTATTAAAAAAAGTACCCGGCGCACATACAAATCAGCTTACAACCAAATAAAACCGACAATTATCGAATTAGGATACGACATTTTGCCTATTTCGGAATTTAAGCGCAAAGACTTCAAGCTGGTTTTAAAGCGGCTAGAAGATAGTCGTAGATGCGAAAACAACCCTCTTAGTAATAGATACTACAATAAAATAGTTGAAACAATGAGGCTTTTGTTTGGGTATATAGAAAAAGAGGAAGTTATTGAGTACAACCCAGCCGCTAAAATGTCATTCAGAAATGTAGGTGAATCTGCAATGTATGAAACTTTGACAGCGAAAGAAAAAATAAAAGTAGCGCACCAACTATCAATTTATCACCCAAACTTTTGGCTTTATTCACTGTGTATTTACCATGCAGGTCTAAGACCCGATGAAGTTTGTGCATTAAGGGTAAGCGATCTAATCTTTGACGAGGATTACATCAAAATCATACCGGATGAAGAAAGAAGAAATAGTAAAACCAATAAAATTGGGCGTGTACCGATGTGTATTGAACTGAAGGAAATGTTATATGCACATACAATAGATGCGGACCCCAATGCCTTTGTTTTCGGGGCTTTAACAAAAAGAAAAGGAATAGGCAACCGCGGTATGGGGAGTATTCTAATAATGGAAGAAGATGGTACCGTAAAACGTTTAACAGGAGCTAAAAGACCGGGTTATTTTGCGCCCTCATTTGTTAGAATAAAGCGCGACACGGCAACTAACTTATGGCGCGACCTAGTAATGAAGCAACTTAAAATTCATAAAAAATTGTATAGTTTAAAGGCTTTAGGAGCTGATGACAAACTACGTGCTGGCATAGATATTGATACAATCCGCTTCGTCTTTAGACATACCAAGGTTTCACAAACAAAAACGTATGCGCGTGAAATAACTGAATTCTATAAAAAAGAAATCATCGCTAAAGCTGTTCCTTTTATAACTAAATTAGCATCGTCACAAACAGTAGCAAACCCAGTACAGCTGCAAAAAGTAACACCGATGCGTTGTATAATAAAATACAATATTGCGTAGTATTGAACAGAATATCTAGGTTATACAATTTTAACAATTGATTAGCCGTTAAATTTCTAAGATTGCAACGCACACGGTTTATAACTGTGGGCGTTCATTACTAGTAATTGCAGCGACTAAATTAACCTTGACTACTATGACAGCGATTGAAGATTTTTTGACCAGAATTTCAGCAAATGAATGCGCAAAAGTATTAGCAACCTCGATTAATAACATGATTTTAGCCAACATGGGAGCTGATCCCAAAATATTGGCCAACGATGTTAATTTATTGGTGGAACTTATGAACGTGTTACACGAATCCGAAAAAGAACATTCAACAAAAAAAGGGGGTTGATACCCCCTTTATGATTTATAAAACATTAACTATTCGTACGTTTGTTGGCTGCACCTTGTAAATGGGCCTCCGAATGGCTTTACAATTTTTCTTTTCAAAAGGCATAATGCAAACTTTGTTGCCTTGGTTTCCTCCTAATACATAATAATGGGTCTTATTCTCAGCAACGTAAATCCCAACATGATTTCCTCCATTACGTGGGAAAATTAACACGTCGCCAAGCATCGCGGTTTTTACTGGTGTCCCGAAGTTTTTCCAATTAAGCGCCCATAGTGGGTTTTCAACGATAGTTTTGCCTGCTCTTTTGGCTACGATGGCCATGAATAAGCCACACCAAGGGATTGAATCGTTAATGTAGGATTTCCTTACACCGATTTCGTCGGCCCAAGACATTATAAGGCCGTTAGAAGATTCTCCCGGCATCTCTGCTACGCCATACAATTTGATTGCTTCTAAAAGCATTTTAGGGCTTTGTTCGCGGGTGAGAAACTCGAATTTTTGGGGTAACAATTTAATGGTAGATTATTTTAAATAAATAGAGAACTATTGCTATAATGCCAACAACTACTACAAATACAAACCAAGTAGGTGACCTGCTCTTTTCTGTTTTTTCAAGGGTGCTTTTACTGGTATTACTTACTTTGGTTTGCGATTGGGTTAACGAATCACGGTAATTTGTTTGGAAACTGTTTTGGCTTTGGCTCTCACGTTTTCGACCTATTTCTATTACAGTGGTTCTCTGGTAGGGCGGCGCCGAATCTTGTGGAATTACTTCAAAAATTGTTTTCTTGTAGTATAAACAGTCCAGTAGTGCTGTGCTTAAATTGACGGTGCGTGTTGAATCGGAAGTTTTGCCGATTTTCTTATCTACATATCTGTTGACTGTTTCGGCAACCTGTTTCGATTTGGTAGTTTTGCACGCAAACTGAATAGAAATAATAATCGATAAGAATACTGCAGTAAAATGGTTACAATGGGGCCTCATCTTCGGTAATAAAAATTTCAATCACTTTTAATAGGTTACTAATACCAATCCGTAGTAAAAGCATAATGAAGGAACTTTCTGAAAACCCCCTAGCAAGTAAAAAAACTATAACCGTATCGGATATAATAGCAAAGGCAAGTTTTGTTTTTGCAAACCATTTTGGTGGAGGTTTTGAATAATTGGTTAGTTTCATTCTTACCATTTCAAGAATGTTTTATTACTTGGATTAACGTATTTATTGTTTCTTGCAGCTTAGTATAGGCAGCTGTGTTGTCTTTAATCACTTGGAATAGTTCTTCACGCTCTTTAATACCTTGTTTCCAAGCAAGGAAAATAAAGGAAACCAATGCAACATTTAAAGACATTAATACAAAAATTGCAATGCCGTATTGCGATGCTGTACTTAGCATAGATTTTACTAATTCCATAGGACAAAATTACTGGTAGGGTTCTCCCTTATTTAAACAAAGGCTAAACCATATTTATACATCTGTACCACGGAACAAAACGAACCATTCCACGCCGTTGCTAACTAATGCTAAGGATGATGCACCAGAGAGGGAATATGCTTGCGTGGATTTGTTGATCTTTTCACCACTAAACTGTTGAATCGTAACATTGGCATAAGGGTTCCCGCCTGTTTTAAAATAGTAGATTTTGTTTTTACTGTCGCTGGCTTTTGGAAGAGAAATTGTAATGCTATTACTAGTTAATACTAGACAATCATCCAATGTAAGCGTGATGCTGGTAGTTGCTTCAACTACATTAAAGTCACCACCGTTTGTAGTAGATGGAGTAATAAGGGAGGCAATGCCCAATAGACTAGTACTAAGTTGGGTGGCAGTAATTTTGTCCGGTCGTTTATCGCGAATATTTTCGCGAATGTATTTTTTCGCTTCGCTGGTATCGCGAAATTGAGCATTGGAAATTAGGGCAAACAACAAGAATAGGGCTGTTAAAAATTGTTTCATGGTTTAATATTTGATTAAGAAAAATTTACCTATGTTTTTTACCGTGGTTTCTAAACCACCGTATTTAGTACTTGAAATTTCAGTGGCAGCATTGGGGTCACGTTCAGCATGCATCCAATATTGATTGGGTGAACGATCACCTGAGCTTTTGGGCCAACCAGTTCGTGCAACTTTTTCCAAAATGTGGCCGTGGGAAATAATATCATCCATTTCGAAACCACCTGCATAATTATGCACCCGGCCGTATGAAAGCCCCCGGCCTAAATCCAACATCCTTTCAACGGTCGATCTTTCATCGGGTAAACGAAAATTTGATACTCCATCACCAATTGAGAATAGACCTCGATAAAGCGTAAGATGTGATAACCATTTTTTATCATCGACAACCTCTTGGCCAAAGGTTAAGGACTGCACAAACTCCCACAAGCGAGGATAGTTAGCACGTGGAATAAGTTGCCCCCTTTTAGGCAAGGTGTTACTCAAAACTGTACGGGCGGTGATTTCTTCACCAACATTATTAAAGTTTCCATTTACATAAACTACTTTCCAATAGTCACTAAAGGCATATAGAATGATGTACTCCGAATTATGTAAGTGTATTTGTTTTCGTGCATTTCGTGGGTCGGCGAATAGATTGGTTAAATCACTTGCAATAGTTACTACACCTTCGTTACTACAGAAAGCGCAAATTTTTATAAAGGTACCAGCTTCAAAAATGGAAGGTATTGGTAATGACACATTCGTAATGCCTGATGTTATTACAGTAACAATACCGCCTGCATGATCTGTGCTTAAACTACTACTTCCAGTTATAATGTATTCACCAACAATTCTATTAGCTTCGCCGAGGTTATCACGTAACCAAATGGTACGGTTAGATAATTGCTTTATAGGTAAATTATCGATGCCATCTTCTCCACCTTGTAATAAATCTGTTTCCTCAAATGTATATATGCTTTCGTCAAAAGAGTTTTGACCAATGTATGACCCCATTAGTTTATTGTTATAGTCCATGAACCAACAAGGCGCACAGCACTGGTTTTCATGATTGGAGTTGTTCGCACTTTTCTTGCGAAGAGTTCGTTTGTATCTGTAAATAGACCGAATTCGTTTATTTGCATACCATTCCCAGCATCATTTGGCAACTCGTAATCAAATTGAATAGAATTGTTCGTAGGAAATGTTACGTTCATAATTGGAACTAGGGTAATGTCTGTAAGTTCAACGTCTGATAACTCGGCCGGCTTAGAGTTTGATCCAAAACCTATTGAAGAAATTTTGGCATTTGTTTGGCCTGTTAATAGTTTAGCTATTATAGTACGCCCATTGGTCACAACAAGGTTTTTTTCTTCGAAAAACTCCTTTGCACCATTGTTGTGATAGACAGTTAATGAAAAATATCCAGTCGGTGTTATTGTATTAATCATCTGTAATAATATTTATGGTAAGTTTATCACTATCCCTGCTATAATTTGAAGTTCCATTTCGCCTTATAAGTCCGTTATGTAGAGTATTCCCTCCAATGGTGAATACTTCACGGTCGTTGATACCCTCCGCGGCATTTAGCACATCAATTAGCGAAATTTCACTTTCCCCAATGTCAACGGTATAGGATACATCAAGAAGGTGACTTCGAATATTCTTATAGGCGTTAACTGTTTCGATAATGTTTTGTATTTCATCTAGCCCCAAGGTTTTACCTTGTAGGTTCAACGTAATACGGAACGTTGCCCAGTGAGTTACATTCTCTGTTATTATACAATCACCATAACCTAGACTTCTCAATGCTTCCTTTATCGCCCATGGTGTGCCTTTGTAGCGTTGGAGTAACAGGGCATTTTTAATTAATTCACGTTTTTCATTATCTGTTTGTGCAAGTAAAAATCCATTATACCCTAGCACGTTAAAATTTTCAGCGAGTAAGGGTAAATAACTTGCTGGTGCCGTATTGACTATATAAACAAGCAAATCACTTAAATCAAATTCTGTAATTCGTCGTTCTATTGCAGCATGGATGGCTTTGATTTGCGGCAAATGAGAAATACTATCAGCAATTGGAATCATCATCCATGGATACTAGTTGTTGTAACTGATATGCCAATGCATTTAGCATAACAATTGTGTGGAGTAATAATGTCAACAACCGGGTTAATAATTTGCGCATTATATACGCCGCTATCGCTCATTGCAAGCGACAAAATTTTATTTTTCAGTATATCGACGCCCAGCTTATCTTCATTAGCTTTTACGAATTGTAGTAGAGTATTATAAACAAATATATCCAAGTCTGTATTAGCGGCATGTTGATGAATACTTAATGTAATATTGATTTCGTATTCAAGTATTGTTGGAGCTTCTACTATTACATTATCGGTTAACGGCCTTACTTTCTCACCGCTACAAACGTCGGCAATGGAATTTATTAGGGCAATACTAGGTGGCAAGCCACCTTTCAATAGTGGTGTGATAACTACCGTGCCGGGAGTTGGACTAGATACTGATACATCGGAAATTGTTGAAGATACTCCAAGCGCATAAAATTGATAGCTTTGTTTACTTCCTGCAACACTAAATTGTGCCGTTGAAATAATAAATCTTTCCCTTAATGCTTCATCATCTTCCATATTTCCTCCCCCGGTAGTAATATCTACATTGGTAGCGCTTGAAATATATGGTAGTGGATCAAGAATAACAGCTATATTTCCAACATCGTAATTATTTCCTTCTACACCTTCCATGGCACTTATTGCATCGACCAATATAGAGGTTTCGCCTTTAGGAAGTTGAACTGTTTTCGATGTTCTAAAAGTCGCCTTCCCATCAATCGATTGTACCCTTGTGCCGGCTGGTATTAAAATACCTCCATGACCTGTTACAGCTATAAATTTCAATGTACATACAGCCTTTGAAGCTGGCAACCTCGATACATTTAAGTAAGCAACAAGTTCGTCTAATGCAGCACCACGGGAATACCGGATGAAGTTTTGACGAACTGCATCATTAATGGCTATTCGTAGTAATAATTCTCGGTATGCAAATGAATTAATAATAAGCATTTCCATATCTCCCGGCGCTAATGTCCGTTTATAAAGCTCTTGTAAATGCTCACGAATTTCATCGATAATCTGGTTGGGGTTTTCATGGAGTATTTGATATTCAGGCATTAATTTCCGTTACTTGTATCTCAATGTTTTCAATGTCAAAATTTATTGCACCTACTAAATAGGTTTGAACTTGTACTTCGTTCGTAGAAAACTCTTCCGAAAACTCTTTGTCTGAAAATGAAGCAGTATTGATTTCCGCGCTTTCCAGTAACCATGTACCTAAATCGTGCATAGTATTGTTTAGCCAATTCAATAGTGCTGAATAAGTGGAGAATCTGTAATTGTACTCATGTTCTGTTTTAATAGAAATTTGCAGCACAGTATTACTATCGGAAATTTCTGGTAACTTAATCTTAAATACCTTTTTCAATAATGGAGAGATACTAAATCGTATATCAGCATGGTATTCAGAGATATGTAACAATATGCGATCACTTAATAAATGCCATTGACCTAAATAGTAGAAACTTTCTTTTAAGTAAGTAAATAGCTCAGTTGAAGAACTAAAGCCACTTGCAGAAGGTACTGGACTAGTGATTTTGCCATCAATTTCTAGTTCAAATGTTAACCTGTCAGCATTTTCTGGTATAATAGAATAGATAATATATGTTAGTGAATTTTTACCGCTAAGTGAAAAAACGATTGTATCTACTATTGATAAATCATTAACACAATAGGTGATTGAGAACTCGAGCTTGCTAAAATCTCTAATTACGTGGGTAATTCGTTGGACTGAAATACGATTTTCCCAAATAGTTAATGATTCGAGAATTGCATTTTTCATTTTGGGCACAGCTTCTACTACTGGTAAATCGAGGTAGTTTTTTGCATCACATCCAAATTGTGGTCGAAATGGATCACTACGCTTTGAAGTAGTAAGAATTAAATAAATGCATTGGCGAATAGTATTAATACCGTCTACTAGAGTACCAGGTCCTTTAGTTGACAAGCCCAAAAGTGGAGAAATAAATTCGCTTCGCATATGCAAAGTGACTAAATAAATAATTTATAAGTTAATCAATCATTAATCCAAATTCTATCTAACTATAACCTTCGATTTTGCATGATAATTCCACTTTTATTAATTGAAACTTTTATTTAAGTTTACATAATACACAACATATTTTACAGATCATAAACATCTAAAAATTCAATCGAATGAATGTACTTTCTGATTGGAAAGAAGCTGAATATTTCGTAACACAAATTGAACAAGCTTATGCCCCAGATGCAGTCGTAAAGCATAATGTTATGCTTCCTGTAATTGGAGAACAACGATATCGGCAATGTGATGTTGTGATATATATTGGGAAAGAGCCTCGCGCTACTATCTTTATTGTTGAGGTGCAAAAAAGAGGATCAAAACCCGATATTAATACATTTAATGGTTGGGTCGAGAAGATGAATGAAGTAGGGGCAAATGGACTAATCTGCGTTTCTCATGTTGGGTTTCCGGAATCTATAACAAGCAAGGTTTTGAATAAAATCGGACCTAAAGTAAAACTTGTTACTTTAAGAGAAAATGCACCGAATGACATATGGGCTGATCTACACTTAGTACCGGAAATAGTTGAAACATCTTTCGAAATCGATATAAAAAAGTTCAATCGTCCTGTTTATTTTGATGATAGTTTTAAGGGGCCAATTACAATTAAATGGAATGAGCCTATTTTATCTAATACTGGTAAGGCCGAAGATGCTCAACCAATCGGTGTTGCTATCAATAATTCTTTAAATGCAAATGATCCACATCAAAATCTTCCACCTGATGCAATAGGGCAACTAATCGAAGTCAATTTGAACTTAGAAGCATCAGATAGCACCCCACTCTATATTCATGCAAATGAAGGTATTATTAAAATTATGAGTTGGCTATTAACTTTGAATGTTAGAAGAATAGACAAAGTAAAGCCAATTACATATTCCAAATGGGAATACAAACAGGAATTCTATGAAGGTGCATTGGCATGGATTGCGACAACTGAAATCTATTTAGGTGACATTAGAAATAATGTAAGGTTGATCTTTATTCCAGAAGATGATCACTTTCGTACTATAATGCAAATCAATCAATGATTTAATGAGTTAGTAAAAATATGGAAGTCATATTTATTTAAACTAATCCTCAAATTAATTTAAGCGTTAATGGTAAATTTAATTCTCGATACAAATATATGGCTATATCTAGCGAATGGTTTTGACTCTCGCAGCAACAAACTTGGCAATCTTCATTTTGAATTACTGAATGAAATTAGTACGCTTGTTGATCAAGGTAAAATTCGCGTGTTTACAAATGATATAATCATCAAAGAATGGAAGCGTAATAAATTCGCAACTTTAGAAAAAGTTAAGAATTTGGAGAATTTCTTAGATAATTCTAAGATGCAAATGAAAATCATGAGAGAGAAATTGGGAGAGGAGGGAAAAAGTAAAGCTGATGATATAATTAAGGAGTTAGAAAAATCAATTGAAGACGAAATTAAAGAGAATAAAAGTCACATTGATGCCGTGGAAAATTTTCTATTGAACAACACGACTAATATTCCAATCAAGGAAAGTACAAGAGCGAAGGTTACGCATATTGCAGAAGAAAAAAAGGCTCCATTTCATAATAAGTCAAATAGTTTCGCCGACGCAGTTATTTTTATGAGTGCTTGCGAGCATTTTCAGTGGCAAATAGAGATGCAGGATGAGTATGATATGGTACCATATTTT
The DNA here is from genome assembly GCF_003259335.1 of Chitinophaga skermanii. Classification (GTDB taxonomy): domain Bacteria; phylum Bacteroidota; class Bacteroidia; order Chitinophagales; family Chitinophagaceae; genus Chitinophaga; species Chitinophaga skermanii. The sequence goes on along the minus strand of NZ_QLLL01000008.1, from coordinate 240,131 downwards.
GGTATGGAAAGAACAATTTTTGTAACTAATAATTCTGATGATTTTTGCGAGAAAAAGGGCACTAGTAAAATACATCCAGATTTAGCGCAGTATTGTGTTCCTGCTAAAATTGAAGTTGAGTTGAATTTAGCGAAAGCTTTAAATTTGAGTCAAAGTACTATTTTGAAAATAGAAGAAGAAATGAAGTTGCAAAATAGTAAAGAGCCATGTCTTGCGGAATGCGCATTTAGTGAATACGGTGCATATGTTATTTATAACAGGAAATTTATTATAGAGAATGAAGGATATGAAAAACACCATTTCAACCCCAGTCAAACCCAACTAGAATTTGGGAATGATTACATCTTGGATCAGCAAAAAATAGAAGAAGCTTATTATCGCGGAAATTCAGTATTCGAGTTTGGTTATTGTAGCCATTGTAGCAGTATGCATGTAAGATGTTGTTGCGGCGACGAACATATAGTTGATAACTATAATATTGAATGTAAATGTGGAAATGTAATACTTGTTGAAAATGATAAAATTATTGGAATACTGAACTAGCAATTTTCATTTGTTAAAGTGATGTTTAATTGTATTCTTTAATAAACAAACAAATTGTTTATGAATGGTAAAAGAGCGAAAGAATAAAGAAAGGTTGAAGTATATGGGATCACGAGTTCGCGAAGAAAGATTGAAACAGGAATTGGAGCTAGCGGATGTTGCGTATAGTTCGGAATTAGAAATTCCACAATTGAGTAATTTTGAAAGGGGGAAATCTGAAATTTATGGAACATCATTAGTTTTGGTTTTGGCATTCTTAAATATTGACCCAAGAACTTTGGTGCCTAAAAATGACCATTAGATTTTAATAATTCACTTTGTATATAAAATTAAACCCAGTTTAGCATTTATCTTCGGCTTTCCATGTAACATTTTACTATTAATATTGTATTTATATGCTTCTGTAATTATTAACATAGGCTTAAAATTCTACCTTTCTAATAATTTTTTACCGCTATTAGACGCCTCATAATTGTAGCGTTTAATAGCGGTAATTACTAAAACAAATACATTAAGTATCAATAAATACTGATTTGTATAAGATACTTTTTACTTGAAAATTAATGGTTCATATTGTACTACATCGCCGATCCGCTTTTGATGCTCTACTACTTTGAATCGGATACTTCTCCCATTACAATTTATTACTGCACTATCATTTACTTCGCGATCAAGGATAACAGGATTAGGTTCAAATGTAAGTTGCCCATATTGTATGTTCGCATCATTAAAATTTAGCAGACTACAATTTATATTACCAACAATTACTTTTCCATTTTCTAAAGTAGATATTATTCCCGGCTGTAGCCACTTTATATTCTGAAAGTATGAGAAGTATGCAACAAAATCATTTTGTTGCAAAGCTGTTTCAACACTCTCAGCGTCTAGTGTTAGTAGCGTATCGCTTCTAACTGGAATGAAAACAATACATTCAGGAACTTCCGTTTCATCTTTAGGAAAAATAACAAATCCCGTGATCTTGGTAGTTTGGTTAATATATAGCATAGCTATTTGAATAATTAAATTTGCTATCATAAACTAAGGGCAAATAAATCTACGTTCGTACGTCTTAACTGGTATCGGCTGTATTGCCTTTATAGAACCTGTTGTACCAACCCTTGCGGTGTTGTTAGTATATAAAGATAACAGTTCTTTTGTTTTGTCAAACCAAATCTTGGATAGTTGCCCAGGTGTTAGACCAATGTTTTCCCTGTATTGTGCAAACATTGCAGATTGTCCTTGTGATAGTGCCCTATCTGCTAATTCCATTGCTTTAGCATGTGAATATTTGACAGTGCCATATTCATCTTTAAACGGCATTCCAACAAACATACTTTCAATTTCTATAGTAAATGATCCATATGATGAATAGACTGTACATTTGATATTCTTAACACCACATTCTTGCCATGAACCATCTCCTGTTACTTGCGTAAATAGGAAATCCTCTGGACACATGCCAAAATCAACATCAAATTGGTTGCTATCATAGTGATCATCTGGTTGAATTCCCCCGGAAACTCCACCTTCTTGACAAGAGGTAATATTTTCAACTCTATCTAATGTCCACGGTGTACAAATTTCTGTTCCATCGCTATAAGTGTAGCAATCGCGGCTATAGTAAGCCAATTCTACCGTTCTACATTCAGTTTCACCCGGAAGTTTGGCATAATTGTTTCCAACAATAGGTTTGCAAACCCTCGAAATAATACCTTCATTGTATTCGTAGCCCTTAAGAAACTTCCCCCCAATTGTTGTGTAAATTATGCTCCCAGTAAAGTTTTGAGGGATTGTATCGTATGCACTAGCAAGTGAATTATTACTTGCATTAATGTGCATTAAAATAGGTACAATATTGTCGCTACCATTCTTTTTAAATAATAGTAATACAGCTTTGCTATTTGAATCGTCGACCGCTACTTTTAGCGATACATTATCATTTAGCCGGATTTTATTACCGACCTCACCATTTAATGAAACGGAAAGGATGTTATAGGTGCCATCACTTTTTGCAAAAGTGGTATTCCAGTTTGGTATAATTTTACTTTTAGGCTGTACTAACCTACCATTTATATCGAATGGGGCATGCTTGATTGGCTGAATACTCTTCCACCAACTTTTGGCTTCTGAAACGGAAAGCTCATAATTTTGAATAGTAGGGCTTTGGAGTACATTTATATCTTTTGAGCAACTAATTAGAACTAGTACAGTTAACCAAGTAATGGTGAATTTAATTTTGAACATTTACAGTAAGGGTTAAAGGATTAAAAGATTTTGGGTTGTTAGCTAACTACTCACAAGATAAGTATATATTCAAATAATAAAAATAAATAAAGTTGAATCCATCAATATTGTAACATAAAAATCTTGTTTCGATTCTCATTTCTTACTGTAACTTGCTCCAACATAGATTTCTTATACAATATCAAAATGCATACTAGTGGCTTTTGCACAGACGTTTGTTTGTTATTGTGGAATTCCAGAAATTCCTGTACCGGGTTGTACTCCAATATGTGTATGCGTTAATAAAGATATTTGGTTAGCTACTACGTCACCTTCGGAAGCAATTTTTTGAGCATTTATTTGGCCTGCTACTTCCAAATCTCCATCAACTTTAAGTTTTGTTGCAGATATATTCACCGTACCTTCCCCTACTATTTCGATAGAAACCGATTTTAGTTTAATATTCTGTGTAATTAATACACTTAAATTCCCGGTATTCGAATCGTATTCCAAAATAGCGCCATCGCTGTAAATATTTCGCGAAATACCGCGTTCCTCGTTCGGATCGGGCAAATCACGGTTGTTATGAATTGCACCCATAATCAAGCCGTTCGAACAATGTTCATCCAGTAAACACGCTACTTGTTCGTTAATCTCAAATTGTGAACTTTTGATACAATGAATCGTACTTGTTTTTAAGATAGGCAACCAAGGTGTTGTAATACCATAAGTTGATAGGTTTACCCGCGCAAATCCCGGCTTTACATCGCATATCATCCCAAAGTATACTTGCATTTTAGATTCTGTTTATCAGTTTAATTTCCGCACTTGTTGTGTAACTGCTAGCATTAACGGTGTGGGTACTTTCTGTTATATACCATTTCCCGCTATTGTAGCCTATTTTATCTAGTATAAAGGAACTCCCAGCAATAATCGTAGGGTTACCAATTGATTCGATACTACCTGTGGTTGCATTGCTATTACTGTCATATAATGCAGCGCTACCAACTCTTTCAGCTTGTCCAAAACTTTCTACTGGGGTGTCAATATTTAATGTTTCTATCGAGTTACTTGCACTTGGTAAAGTATATGTAAGATCTTCTTTGCTTGTTTGAACGTGATGCCTAATTGAAGCACTACCATAAGATTTAGTAATAGTATCTTGGATACTAATAGCAATTAACGTATTACCGTCAATAGTAAAGGAGTGTTGCTGCTGTTCTAATGTTTGGCGATCCGTAAAAATAAGTAGATCATCACGAACGGAAAATGTAAAACCATATTTACTACCTAGAGCATTAAGAAAGGCTAAATCAGTAGTATTAAACTGGGTTAAGCTATTTATACGGATGGTTGGAATATCACCGTATAACCTTAGCTGATGAGTATCGGCAACAGCGGTAACAATTTCTTTGAGTGTTTTACTTTCATGTACTACATTCCTTTTGGTGCGCAAGGCTTTGGTTATACCCGCTGAAATGGCTTGAATTGAAACTATAGTACTATTATTAGAAATTCTAATGTTTATATTATCTACACGGAACTTTCCACAATTCAATACAGCATCATAAACAGTGATTTTAGCTTCGATTAAATCCCCATGTTTAGGGTAATTTTTACCAATCCAATCACCATTTATATCAATAATTTCAAGTTCGATTTCATCTGCTTCACTATTGGTTTTGTCCTTATACGAAAATGAAATTACTTGGTCGGTAATTTCATTCGTAATGTTTTTGGAGTTGTATTTTATTTCGATGATAGCTTTCATTAGCTAATTAATTGCTTCCACGCTGGCAGGCTTGCCGTATTTGTGTTTGTAGTTAAGCTGTCAAGTATAGGTATTTTTATAGCTATTCCCGCGGGAATGATAACATAGAATGGAAGTAGTTCGTTAGCGGCGACCAATTTACCTACCAATGTCTCATCGCCGTACATTTCAAGGGCTAATAAGTCCCAACGGGTTGCCGATGTTGTTATATGAATGAAATTATCTATTTCCGTAAGATTGAAGCGTTAATCAAAGGCTGGCAAGCAGTACGTAGTTTACGCATAGCCATGTTAAGTTTGTTTTGATCGGTGGTTAGGCTCGTCGTGTTGCTACGAAAATTTCGCATATACTGCATAACGACTGCCTTTATTTCGTTGCAGCTACTTTTTACCTGCGGGTAACTACTTGTACAATGATTCCCGCTATCATAAAGCCTAATTAAATTTGCCGCATCTTGGTCTATATCTTCTAGCCTAGATTGGATAGTAGGATGATTGGCAATAATGTAAATACCTCCATTGTAAGTAACTATTTTGTCTAACTCGTTGCAATTCGCATGCATGCTTGAAACGGTTGAATTTACATCGCTTGCACATGATGGATTGTTAGCTTTTCTTTTGTTGGAGAGTGGGGTTTTCCCTGGTACCGCTTTAGCCTGTTGCTTGCTCTTGGCTTTTTCTTGTTCCATGGGTTCTCTTTGGAATTCCTTGAGGCTAATAGTAACGGTGCATGAAAGCAATTCACCTCTTGGTGTTAGTGCCTCAACTTGGTTTGTAATATCAGTGATAATATATGTACCTAAATTATCTCCATGCCCATTTAGTAATGAAAGAATTCTAACCGTATTCTTATACTGTATTAGTGTATCAAGAATTTGTTTAGGTGTGCAAAAACTTGCATGTAACCTAATAGTGAAATTCTTTTCATCTAATACTCCTTCGCCGGCTTGAACTTTAGGTTTGCCTTTTAATACCGCATGTTCCGTGATGCTGGCTTTAAAGTTTTCGGAATAATCTTGTATTGTAAAGGCATTTGAAAACTCCAGCTCTCCTAGTTGTAATATCATCGTAAAGCTATTCTATCTTGTTGAAATGCTTGTTCTTTAAGGATTTTTCCAATTTCCCGGCGCATAACATCTTTTATCTTATCTACATCGCTACTATTATTAATTCCATTTACGTTTATCGTAATGTTTACACTACTATTAGCGGTAGTCGGTATCGAATGGGTAGAAGTTTTGGGAAACAAGAAATTACTTACCGTATTTAAGGTATTCTTAAATGCGGTTAATAACGGCGACGGTTTAATACTGCCCGCGATCGTTTCAACTAATTTAATTTTATGAATATCCTTTAAGGGACCAATTTTCGCAGGGGAAAATGGTAAGTGATCACGAATTGTCTTAACCATATTTTTGATAAGATCAACAGGCATATGAGCTACTGATTTGATGCCTTCCCATATTGCCATAACGATATTCTTCCCTCCATTGCGAAAAGTGTTGTAAACTGTGCGGAAAAACTTAATAGCAGCCAATAAAGGCCATGCTAGCCACGAAAATATGAACTTCGCGACCGCTATAAATATTGACTTAAAGCCATCCCAATAGGCTTTGATACGGTTTAGTATTAGTTTAAAAAAATCTACAATATTTCTCCAATACTTTATCACAAAAAAGACAGCGACGCCAATAGCAGTAATCCATCCGACGATGGGAAAGGCCATAAAAATAATCCGCAACAGTAAAAGCGCACCACGTATAAAGTTGAAAACACGCACAAGGCCGCTAAAAATAGTGATACCTACACTAACGACTTTCATAACTCCACCAAACACCATTGCTAAATACCCACCTGCCAGTGCAACGCCTGAAATAAGAGCAGCCGCTTTAGCTAAGAAGGAAACTAGGCGCGGGTTTTGTTCAATAAATCCACTTACTTTATCTGTCCACTTGCTAAAGGCCGTTAAGACTGTATTTAGTGTAGGTAACAATGCATTGCCAAATTTGACGATAACTTCGTTAAGCCTGTTTTTAAATAATTGCATTTTTGCTGCACTAGCTTCCACACGTTTTGCATATTCTGCGGTCATGGAATCCTTGTACTTCCCGTTCATCATTTCCAGTGCCTCGCGGAGTTTGTCGGTATTGTTTGCAAGTTTCATCAATTTAGGCCCATGTTCAGAACCAAACAGGCGTGTAAGTGCTTCCGTTTGCTTTTCTGGTCGTAATTTCCCAATGCGATCAAATACATCTAGTATCGTGTTGTTCGCGGTAGCCTTGCTGGACATTGATTTTTGTACGTTTTCCGCCGATAACCCCAGTTGAATAAGACCTTCTTTAAATGTACCGCTTTGCATCGTAGAACTACCCAGCCTATTTAACATGGCCGATAATCCACTGCCGGCCGTTTCTGCCGATTCTCCCAAACTTAAAACCGTGGCAGAAAGTGCAGCAGCTTGTTTAGGGTCAAGTGATTTAGCAGAACCGCCGATGCGTTGCAATACATTAATTAAATCCGATCCTTTTGCCATTGTATTATCATCCAAGTAGTTGATAGCATCGGCAAAATCACCAATATCCGAAAGCGGGATTTTAAAGATATTTGAAATCTTACCCATACTATCAGATATTTCACCCGCACTAACGTCGAAGGCAATGGACATTTTCGCTACATCCTTCGTGTACTGTATGATCTGTTGTTGCGGAATTCCCATACGTAAACCAGATGCGATCATTTCTTGTATTTCCCCGGTTGCAAGTGGAATCGTCCGTGCAAGCTGGTGAATGTCTTTGGTCATTGCCTTTACATTTTCTGGCGTGTCCTCCGACATTTGCTTGCGTATGTCAATCATTTTCGTTTCAAACTCGGATGCTGCCATAACTGCTTTGTATAGCGGTTCGCCGATAGTTTTACCAGCTTCTACAAGCTTCTTACCCGATTCGATAGATTTTTCAGCAAGGGTATTGGCTTTTTGTGATAAAGCACCTAAACGCGTTGTGGCCGATTGCGTAGCAGCGTTGATAACAGACGACATTCTATCGTATGCAGAAAGTACTACGGCTATTTTAAGTTGGGCATCCAATGTTATTCGCTTGGCTTATTAATTTGATTGTAGAGTTTTACGGCACTATCCCGCCATAATTGTAGCATCCTAGTTGTCCAACATCGTAAGGAATCTACCGGGGTATGTAAGACGTGGGCGATTAGTGAAAGGTCATCGACGGAAATTAAAAATTTAGATTGCTGAACGCGACGGTTAATGCCATGTAGTCGCGCATTTTCAATGCTGCTAGATCATCCATGAACAAAGGGGTGTTATCAATTTCAATCGTGCAAGACATGAGCGCACTAAAATATTTGCTTTGATTACCATTTGACAATAGCGTAGCTTTTTCAACATCTGCTCCAGTGCCTTCTCGAACGGCAGCGATCCGATTATTTTCTAATAAAACATAAGTCGTTTTGATGTTGCCTTCTACTTTGTCAACTTGGTTGTTTCCGTTAAAATCTTCAATTTTTGGGTACATATAATTTGATAATGTGGTTTAGGTTAAATGCCAAGGTTTTCGCGGTATAGCGCGTTTTGGTCAATTCCATTAATACGGTGCTTATTGGTTAACACATCAATATTGACAATTTCTTCGTTGTCGATTTCAAGACGGTACGAGGTAACCGAAATTTCGGTTTCTAATTCCACGTTATCTTGGGGTTTAAATGTTAAACCACCCGTCTTTTTCCATGTACCAACTATTACGATAACACAAGGACGTTGGGCAACCCTGCTACCTCCCTCCCAAGTTTCTATGGAAGTGCGCACCATTATTCGGCATGCAGTGTAGAAATTGTAAGATTTAAGCATCACGGAATCATAGATAGCATTCCATTTAATTTTGGCGGACATTTTTTGTATGCCACCTGCTGGCAATTCAATTTCACCAATAAAGCCTAAGCCTTTATGGTCAACTAACTTAGGTTGTACATCCGGCAACGAAATTTCTTCGGCGTTACCGATGTAGCCTACGCCATCTAAGAAAATATTAGCGTTGGTAACTTTGTTTACAGTTATGTTCAATGGTCAAATATTTAGGTCGGAAATGTGCGACGCATGGTAATTATCGAAGTGATCTTTTAAAGCTGGTCGTACAAACTGGTATTAAGTTCACTTAGGTATACAATTGTTTGAGCTGGTGTTGGCCCCATAATTTGGAAGCGAAATTTCACGATGCCTTTAGCTAGCTCCGTAGCTGGATTATCGTCGGCTGAATAAACAATTTTAGATCCTTCTAAGAGGGCATTTCGACCAATTAGAACATTAATAAAGTCGTTCCCGGAATGGCGCATGTCATCGATTACAGCCTTTGTTAATGGTTGATCTATGTAGGGGATTGATGCGTATACAAGTGATTCGTGTACAACATCTGCAATTCGCCTAATTGAGATAAAATTGTTAGGAACTTGGTTACTTGGATATGAAGAGTTATGGTTGCCCCATGTTCGGTAACCACTGCCGTAGAAATTAAATATAGTGGTAATCCCGGCGGCGTTTAACATGTTACTATCCGCATTTTCATCGTTAATGCTCATCGTAATGTCTTGGGCAATACCAGTTACACCGTTGATCGCTTTATTACTTGGAGAATACCAGTAACCTAATTTATTATCCGTAGCTGCAATAACCCCGGCGAAGTACGCTGAATATGGAAACGATGTATTTGTATCAGTAGTTTCTATGCCGTCGTCTTTACTTTCGTCGTAAGAAAGCAAGTAAGGATATAATAAAACCACTCTTTGGCTGGCAGTAGAAAAGGCGTTAGTAGGATCACCCCTGCTCTCCAAAATTTCATTGACAGTTTTACCCGGTTCACAGTCGATTAAAGCGATTGCTTTTAAACGATCGGCTACAAGTGTCATTTCATCGCAAACGCTTTTCTGGTGGCTGTAAGCCGGGGCAATAATGATCTTCGGATTAAACCCAAATTTTTGAAAGGCAAGGTCGAATATTTTCATTCCAGTTCGTGTACCGTTCGCAGACACGCTACCTATAATAGTTGATTGTGTAATACTTTGGCTGTCTAAATATTTGTATTTAAACTTAACCGCGGTGCTTTCGGGAATGCGACCACCCAAGACCCTAAAACGTCCTAGGTTATCAATAACAAAATCTTTTCCTTCAACGTACGGAAGCGGTGCATCTTCTGCGTCGACAACTTGTACACTTGAAATAGGGTATTCGCTTAACGGGGTATATTCGGATAGTATCGTAGCTGGTTCGATCTTTTCTTTACTATGCGTCGTTGGATCAAACACATTAATAACTAAGACGGTTCCTGCCCCTTGGGCTTGAATATTTTTGAGTGCTTGGGGGATTGAAAACCCCGGTATTGTATTACCAAATTGCGCTGCGTCTTGGGCATTTTTAACTAAAGTTAGTTTTTGTAAGGGGCCAGCGGGTGCAATACCAACCAGCCCGATAATCCCGGTTTTGACTTCGCGTACATTAACAAGATTGTTAGCAACTTCTATTACTTCAATACCATGCAAAAAGTTTGTAGGCATGTTTATTTATTGGGTGTTGGGGTTAAACTATTCGGGGTGAAAAATTTTGAATCAAATAGAACTGGCATTCAAATTCTAAATAAGGTTGGAATACATTTTGTTGCACCTCCAGCATATCGTAACGTACGGGAACCATCGGTGCTACGTCATTTAAGGGGTAACCAGTTACTTTCTTTTTTACAAATTCAATAAGGTTATAAATCCCTCCATCGCCACGTAATTTGCGACCTTCAAAAATGAAACGAAATTTCACCTTTTCAACCACGGAAATTACATCTACGGACGTGGACGATAAATAAGTACTGCCTACGTACTGTATTGCAACTTTGGATAAGTTGATTTGTTGATAAAAGCGGTTCGCTTCTGTTTCATTATCGGGTATGGGGCAACAAACAAAGAATTGTTTTAGGTTTTCATTTTCGAAACAAGTTGTTAGGTAAAAGGCAAGTTCGTTTTCACAATTCCCATAATTCATGTAGTAATTAAGTTAAGCGTAGCATATATCGTACTTCCATCAAATTTTCGAGTACATGACCGTACATAAAACCGTGTTCCCTCGATGGTAACTTCTTGCAATTCCCCTTTCATCACTAAATCCATCATACTTGGAAAATCATCCTCGTTATACTCCATCGTGTACGATTCAATATTGTAGTCAATCTCACCAATTTCATGCGTTTTTGAGGGCGATTTAAATAGCACCGTTGCAAGTGCCGAAGTATTATTCTCCTTGTGCCAAGTAGCAACGGTGCCGAAGTTTTTTTGAATGATCTTTAAAGCCGTATGGAAGAGTTTCTTACTGCTCATTACTTTAATAAAAGGTGTACCGTATTTTCACCAGCAAGTGCAGGGGTATAAGCATACCCTGCAAACAAGTTCCCTTCTGGTACACTGGTGACAAAATCTTCTCCATCTTTTTTGAATAATTTCTTACCTAGTTCGTATACTTCACTTGGTACTTTGTTTACTGCATACACACCAGTTAGTTTTAATGTGAATTGTTCGTTGGCTGCGCAATCAGTAAGGGCAACACCTGTAAGTTCACCGAAAGCAAGTAGTTGGCCACCAGTGACGCCGCCTTCTGGTGCCGTGGCTTGAACGCTAAAGCCTTGTGTAATGTAATTTTTCATTATTGAATTGAGCTTTTAGTCCAAGAACGGTGATCCCAAATTGTACAATCAAAATCAATGCGGGCTTTTGTCGATAAACTATCGTCGTTAAAGTCGACTTCTTTTTCAACGTGTAGACCTTCTTCACCTTCTAAATATGCATAAACAAGACCGTTGCTAAGGTTAGGATCGGCACATAAGTACCATACATTTGGATCAGTTAACCACGGGGTATTGATAGGGGTAAATGAATTTCGCATCGTATTCTTATCGTTCTTTTCGCTCGCAATTTCGGAAGTAAGCATTTTTTCTGCCTTCATCTGCAATTCAATTGGAACAATCAAAAATTTAGGTGCAATAATTGGCTCCTGTGTTACTTGGGTTTGGCGTTTCATGCTTGTTCTTAGCGCGTTTAACCCTTCTTCGTTCAATGGATGGTTAAATAAATTTTTATGGTTGGCATGGAACAATGGTACGTTGTCACTAGATTTAGCATTTTGCGTAACAAGCGACCATACCTTTTGTGCTTGGAAATTCTCCGCGGCATAGGCAAGAATCCGGGGTAATTCATTAAACACCTCTAAATCGTCATTGATAACCGTTTTACGTGTTACTTTAATCACCCGGCCAAAGGTTTTTAGCTGCACCTTGTTTTGGTTAGATGAAATGATAAAGGCGTTTTTATATTCGCCGCCTTCTTTTATTTCTTCGAACGTTGTGCTACCGCTAATTTCTGTACCCGTTTTCTCTTTGAAGTCCTTTGCTGTGGTCTTTTTGGCAATTTTTTTCCAATCGCTATCAATTCCGTCATAATACTTTTTGATAGAGCGCTCTACAGCATTGTGTAATAAAACGGGGAAATCCGTACTTGAAAATGCTCGCTTCACAACCTCGTTAGGTGAATACCTGTTACTTTTGTCACCGCGTTGATCAATACAACGTCTTGCAAAGTCCAGCAAGGTAAGATATTTGTAATCGTGTGCTTGGTCAATTAATGGCACACTCCCGGGGGCGGCTCGGTGCAATAGTGCAACCGTCATAGCTTCGCGGGTTTTTTCGCTTTCGTCCGCTGTTACGTGGGCCGTATTTACTGTAGGGGCTTGGCTTTGCTCGGCCATTTTGTTGAAAATTTCTTCACGTGCTTGCTCGATCGTTAAGCCCCTTTCGATCAAGTCATCCGTAAAGTCAACATCCATTTTGGCAATACGGGCGGCGTTACGAATAAGGGTACACCTGTTTCTTTCCGCTGTTAAAATTTCGGTGGCTTGTGTTCTTTCCGTGTGTTCATTGTTAGAAGGCATTACAATTTCTGGTTTTTGGGTGGTTGTTTCTTCGCGGATGCTAGCATGATAATCGGCGGGAATGGGGGTTAGGGATATTTCGATAGGTTCCCAATCAATAGCACGGTAGTTGGGTGCTGAACCTTCCCCGTTAATTTCTCGCAAATACTTGTGTACATTGTATCCTACGGAAATTGAACGGATGATACCAGCTAAAATATCATTCCAAATACCTGTGAATTGTTCTTGGGTTGAAAATTTAATTGTTGCCCGGCATTCATTATTTTCAATCGAATACTTGGTAACAATACCGAGTTGCTTAGTTCTTGCGTGATTGTCAAGCAAGGGTACCACTCCATTTTCTAAACGGCCAGCCCGAATATGTACCGAGTTACAAGATAAAATCTCGTAGAAACTTTCGTCCCATCCATTTCGATATACTGGCGTTTCAGTTGCGAAAACTACATCGAAGAAGTTCCCATCTTCGGTAATTTTGATAGTGTTGCTATCCACGAAAGCACGTTGGTAATACAGTTGGGGCATGTAACAAAGGTCATTACCAACTATCGACGTAATTAATCAATCTTTAAACGTACGCTAGCTTTCTAATATGCATATTCCATGGGTTGCAAGCATGAGTGCTTTTTTTAGCTTATAAACCGGTGTGCGTACCCCTTTTACATCTTCGATGATTGTTGTTCCTTTTTTATCTGTATAGACAAAATCAGCGATATAAGTGCAAATTTTTACATTATTTACAACAATAGCATATTTTACCTGTAACCGTAGATTGGATATAGATTTTAGGTTTTCCTGCTCTTTTAATTCAATGTACCTTAGTGCTTCTTTTTTTGAATCAAACTTGTTGCCGAAAACATAGCATATTTTATTCCGGTATTTCCTTGGCTTCACTAGTTTTTGTATTCATGTTAATTTTAGCTTTTAATTCAAAACTTGGGTCGCATTCTGGCATTAAACCAGCGTCGGCGTACAGCTGGTTCATTTCCTTTAAATCGGACAAAATCAGTTCGGGATCATAACCATTTTGGCGCATGATATTTTGAGGTGAGTTAAACCCGGCACGAACCGCGATTTTATCCGCGGTAGTTTCCTTCAACGGGTCAATCATTTGCCTAACCGGGGCCGTCCATTCCACGGCAATGTTAATATCAGCTTTGATGCCTAAGGAAATTCGCGCATGCTCTAACCACCAACTGTATACGCATTCGCAAAAAGATGGTATAAAAAATAGGTATTGCCAATGTTCAATATTTTTTTGGAACTCGATTGCACCCATTCGCCCGCTAGAAAAATTTACTTGACTATAGTCGTTGGTAAATGTTTCATACGGTATACAATACCCGTTAGCAATACCACGGTACTGCGCCCTTGTAAATCCTTCGTAAGAGTTATTTTGCGGTGGTGTTGCATATGACATGGATTCGCCGTTGCGCAAATATGTTATCATACCCGGCGAAATTTCCTCTACAACTTCTTGGCTACTATCGTCTACTTCCTCTAAGTCATTCTTCGATACAAATATCGGCATACATGCAGCGGTTTTTTTGCCCACCAGTTCAGCGTCTTCATAATCATCTAAGTCACGTTGTTTTACCATACTTGCCGCAGCAGCAGGGATGCCACGTATTTGCCCGATCCGTTCAGCGTCGAAAACGTGAAGTACATCGGTACTAGGAACTAGGGAGCTTTTGGCTCCACTGCGAGCAGGATGTTTATCAAATAAATAATACCCGGTGATTTTCCCGATCGAATTAAATTTAACGCCACTTTGCGTATAGCCACCATCGGGGTCGGTTTCCGTTGTTTTAGACGAATCTAAAAAATCACCTTCCAGTAGTTGAATTTGTATGCCAAACTTGTTGTATTCAACGGGCATTTTCTTTCTTAATACAATCACCTCTCCATTGATAATAATTGACCGCATAGCCATATGTTGCAGCGCATATAAGTTCTTCTTTTCGTCGAAGTCACATTTTACATTAGCTGCCCATTCATGCCATGCGGCCTTTAAACTCGCTATAGTAGCAGTATCCCGGTTGTTTGGCTTGGAAGATAATTTCCCTAATTTAGCTACAATCCTAGGGGTTGGTAGAATACCTGTTCCGACAACGTTGTTCGCAATAGTACGAGGGGCGCGCTTTGCATAAGGGTTGTTAAAGTGCAAATCCCTTGCGCGGGCTGTTAAAGTTGGCAAGTCCTTGGCAATTTCTTCGTTGGGATCAGTTATAGTATTTGTTTTCCAACTAGTGTGCCGGCGACCTGTTGCTGCCCCTTCAAATGCACGCTCGTTCGACGCCAGTATATCAAGTTTTTGACGGTGTAATTCGCGTTTTAGTGCAGTACTAGGGCTTACGTATGCAATTAATTTTTCTAGCTTATTCAATCTACATGCCTTTAGTGAATGAAGTGAATTTTTTGGTTATGTGCTTCTTACGTAAGCCTAGCGACAATTCCATCTCACTTAGTAACTCTTTCATTTCGTTTAAGTTCCTATAGGTTACCAGTTTGTCGGCGAATTTTACTGTTAGTATTCCTTGGCTATACGCATCATGTAATTGCGTGTACTGCTCATTCGTGTACTTTCTCATCGGGGTAAATTGTTTGTAGTTTCACATCGCAGCAAATGATTTGAGATTCAAGCTTCCCGGCGATGCTTTCAATTTCTTTAATGTCGCAGGCGGTTTGCCTAATCACCCGGCGGTTGGCGTCGATATTATCAATTAAACGCATAACGGGTTGATGCCCACGGAAACCGAACAAGTTGGCAATTTCGCGATATGATAAGGTAGTACTATTACGGATCAAATAATAAACTACACCTTTACGGTATACTGCAAGTGCTTGTTCTGTCTTCTGGAATAGTGTTGCACGGTCAATATCCCAATAAATGCATGCTGCATCGATTAACCTTTCTTCAAGTGGTTTTGTAGCGGTTTGAAACGTTATAAGTGCCATGGGTGCTATTTGTTACGGTTCCAATAAGAATCTTTGTTACTTTTCTTTATAGTTTTTGTTATTTTCTTTTCTGCAATGGATTGTACCACGTTGGTTTCTGTTATCCAGCGTTCATTGCTCCACCGGTCACAACCGATTATTGCTGCTGCTGCACGCGCGTATACACGGCAGTCCAAGGGTTCGTTTCTTGGGTAACGCTTCACCCATACGTATGATAAGTAGCCTTTTTTGTTTCGTACAATCTCTTGAACTTCGGCCGTCAAGCCTTTAAAATAATGGGTTTCACGCTGCGGCATATAGCAATAACCGTATGGTACTTCGCCAGTGGATGTATCAACCGATTGACGCAGGTTTGCATAAATTTCTGATTTGATAAAACTAGAACCAATATGCCACACCTTTTGCTTACCGATCTTTTGCCCGTGTTTTACCGTATCGATTATTTTGGGAGAAGAAAAGTATGCATTAAGGCTATCGCTACCTTTAATTGGAATTACCCGGCTAAATGTGTGCTTCTTAGACCACCTATAAACGGTACTTGTATTATAACCACTGTCTATGCAAGCCAATCTAAGGGGAAGTTGTGCGCCATCCTCCCGGCTCCATGTTTCACTCAATATTTTATCGAGTTCGTTCCATACATCTTTTTTAGTAGTATCACCAACTAATACACGGTAATCGACTGATTGAGTTATACCCTGTGGCATCCAACCAACTATTTCTAGTTCTACACGGTCGCTTTGCACATCGATCCCCGCTGTCAAGAAGGCCACGGACCTCATTAATGTATTTGGTAAATATTCCATTGCCCTATTGTAAATAGCTTCCCATTCAGGCGCTTCCGTAATTTCTTTGTATGTTTCCCCAAGTACCGTGTTAAAGAATGCTTTCATTTTAGCGTCATCACCTTGGGCGTTAACCCATTCTTCGGTAATTTCAGCCCACGATTTCCAGCCAAAAGGTGAGTACAATGCATTTATATGATAACCTACTGTCCTTTTATCTTTTAACTCCGGCTTTGATGCTATCCATTTGCCTTTTGACAACATATTGCCTTTGTGGCGTTCGGCAATCTTTCCTTTGCAGAAAGCACATTCATAATAGGTATTTTCGTAATCGCGACCTTCCCAACGTAATTGGGCAAAAACAAGTTTCTGAAATTCACCGCAAACCGGGCATGGTACATGGTAGTAGCGTTGATCTGTTAGGAAAAACTCGTTTGATATTAAGGATCTTCCTTCGATTGTTGGAGTACTAATAATTAGAATTTTCCTATTAGGATAAGTAGAGGTGCGTTTCTCCGCAAGAATAATCGGCGATCCTTCACCGTCAACATCGTTTGGGTATGCATCTACTTCATCCAAGAGTAAAAAACGGACTGGCATACTACGCAAGCCAACACCAGAATTTGCACCCGTAAGTACCAATGTCCCCCCTATAAAATCCTTTTGGCTTATAGTATTACTGCTATCCTTTGCTTTACTTGGTTTAAACTTCTCCGCTAAAGATGGGGAAGCGTCGATCATTGGCGTAATACGCATTTTACTGTTGCGTTTCACCATATCAACTGTAGGATTTACTACCATTATTGGCCCCGGTGCACAGTCTACGATATAACCAATAAAATTGTTACCAACTTCGGTAGCTCCAATTTGCGTACACTTTATTATAACGATTTTTTGAACGGCACTACCAACACTCAAATGGTTCATGGGTTCTTCCCAATAAGGTGTACGCGCTGTACGATATAAACCAGGTTCCGCAGAGGAAACACTATCAAGGTGGCGTTTGGTATTCGCCCACTCCGAAACCGTTAAACGTGGTTCTGGGGTTAATCCTGCAATAAATCCGGCAATTAACAATAAATGATTATTTAGCAATGGACGTAAGCTTTTCTAAGACTTCGTGAATGGCGTTTGTTAGTATAGCGTGCGCTTCGCTTCTTGTTTCGGCAGCTATGATATTATCAATCGTGCGATCCGGTATATTTAGAAACGCGGTGCGTATTTGTTGCCCAAACTTGAAAAGTTCTTGGTAAACTGCTGCTTTGTTAACTAGTTCTTCCTTCTTTTCCTTTAATTCTAGTGCAATCAATTGAGCCGATAATATTTCTTTTACCCGTTTGGCATCGTTGTACGAACTATCGCTATCCAGCGTTAGGCCCTTTTTTGGGGTGTCGTTTACATGGTTATCCGTAGACGCGGCATTATGAATATAGCCCCACTCGGCGTTGGCAATTTCTGGAATAATCTTTTTTGTAGCAGCATCCCATCCTTTAACTATTTTGCCGTCCTTAATGGCCCGCCTTACCGCTTCGTTGGACACACCAATTTCCTTGGCATATTGACGTTGGGAAAGTTGCATAATAAAGGATTAACCCCCTAAAATAATAGGGGGCATTTAACCTAGAAGGTGTCTTTTGTAATTGCTTGCTTGCCTTTTGCGGTGAAGGAAAGATCGCCGTTTTTGTTTGCTTTCAACATACCTTTATTAACAAGGTTTGTAGCAATTTTCTTTTGCTTCGTAGAAAGATTGTTTCGATTTACTCCCTTAGTGACGGACGCGCGTAACGCTGGTTTTCCACCTACTGCCATATTATATAGTATTGGTTAAAAAGTAATTTTCGCTAAACATATCATTGTTAAAATATTGAATGAGGTTTCCTTGTGCATCCAATGAAAAGTTGGCGGAATCTTCATGTAGTTCAATACCTACAGCATATTGAAATAGGCTTTCATGCAATGATCGTTTCATCCGGCGATCATTCCAACTAAGTTGTAACAACCGCTTAAAACTTTGCTTATAGCCTTCCTCGCTTCGTATCTCGTTATCTACATCGCGGTTCATGCAACGCATATAAGGCGATATATTGAAATCACCTTTCGGAAGCAACGGTAATAGTAAATCTTCGAATTCTTGGTAATAAACTGGTTCGTTGTTCGCCTTGTTTTGAATGCACCAGTTAAGAAATTGATAAATGTTAGGGAAGCACTTATCGTATTTGTTGTAGAATGCATCGAAGAAATTATTGCCGCCGACATGATTAATACCTTCAACAGCTAAGCCCTTATCCAAGGCATACTTGCAGATATTAAGCATGAATTGCTCTACATGAGGTTGAATAATTCGAGAACTTTTAACCCCTTCTTGAATAAGGTCATTACCTAGCATCGATTTATCACGTAGGGGCATGACCGCCAACTGCTTTGTATTAAAATGTAACGGCGCCATCCAAATACCATGTACTCCCTTATTGCGTAGAATGTCAATAAGCAAGTAAGCATCATTGTTCGGCAAAAAAGTTGGGGACGTTGGGTTGATACCTACAATAACATCATGCCCCAATGACTTCAAATTATCTATAAGTTCTAAACGCGATTGGATGGAAGGCGCCGCGGGTTCATACCTTTTGCGAATATCATCATCAAGCATAGGTATGGAAATGTACCATACCGACGATGGTAGGAATTTGAGTACATCCTCTATACCCTTGCCGCCTCGTGTCTGGATTGTAACAGGCACTTGCAGGTTGGTAAGTATTTCAATCACAGGTACAGCCTGCGCGTAATTTGATGTAGCGAATGGATCAACTAAATTTGAAATTAGCACCGGGTATTTTTCCCGTAATAGTGTTGCCTGTAGCGAATTGCTACTAAACATACCTTTTAACTGCGTTTGAAAATCTTTCGTAGAGAACGTGCGTTGCGGATTGTTTAGGTTTGCAAAGCAGTATGAACATTTATGGGAACAGTAATTAAAGGAAAGTTGAAGGGGCGCGGGATGGATTAACCAGTCGCCAACATAGGGAAATATCATAAAACTTTGTATTTAGCTGGTAACGATAGTAAACATAAGTTGAAAGGCGGCGGTGTCGTTCGATACCTTTGCTTGTTTCTTCCAAGCATCAAATTTTAAGCGCTCCGCTTTAGTAAGTACAATTGAAAGCGGGAAAAGATTTTGTTCAAAACTAGCGGCTGGTGTGTGTTTAGTGTTATCTTGCCGCTTAACCTCTACTTGCGCGGCACTATCGGTGGCCCCGTCCGGTTCGTAATCGTAAACTACACTGGCCATTGGATCATAATCTAGGCCAAGGGCGCCGAGGTCCAAGTTTAAATCGGCGCTTAGTACACCTACAGCATCAAAATCGATATTAAAGTTTGTTTTAGAGGTCGTGTTGTCAAGTATTGCCATTTCACGACCCTTTTTTGTCTTAATGTCAACATCAACGCGCTGGGTAACCACCAATGTTTTACCATCCGTAGGCACTAAAATAACCTTATCGTAGCCTTGTTTTTTGGCTTCATGGGTTATATGGTTTCCTGCTATGATTACATTGTTTTTATCGACTAGAACGCCGCGCCCTAGCCCATATTTGGATATTGACTTGTTTATTAAGCCTTCACCATTAATGGTGCCTTTATTTAAGTTTTGGGCATCCTCTTTTAGTTCGCTGATTGCGATTTCTCTTATCGTATGTTGCATTAGTTAGGTTGTCAACTTCAAAAAAATTCTTACGCTAGCGGTTTTCTGCGGCTGTGCCCACCCGCAAAGGGGGTACTATTGGGAGAACCTTGCTCATAGGGGGGGACTTAATTAATATTCTCTTTAACATCTGTTCTGAAATTTGAATATACCTGCGGGACTATAAATTAGAACCGGAGTTCAATACGATAGATTTACATTTTATACAAAAAATTCAATATTATGTATAAAGTTGAAAATTAAAATCAAACTAATTTCAGCAAAGATAAATACTTGTAACTAGTTGGATATTAAAGCAATTAAGTATTTTTTTGATGCAATTTTTTAGCAACAAAATTAGATCATTAAGAATATTTAAAAGTTAGGCGGTGAGCTTTCTAAGAATTTTAAAAAGATTAAGGAGCAGATAATTATTTTTTATTAAAATTATTAACATGGTTAACAACTTAATTCTATAATATAAAAAGCTGATACATAGTAGATTGCGTACTTTTTACTATATGAAATGGAAGGTAGATTTTGTCGAAAAAATCGAATATTTTCATTACTTCAACAAAATAAATGGGGATGTAAATTTTTTCGGGGTAGTATTTCAATTATCTTTGAAACACACGTTAAATATTTTTAAATACTGCTCCTGTGAAAAGGGGTATAGTAAAAATTTTCATTTTATGCAGATAATAAAAAACTGGTAATGAGTAACGTACCCGCTTACTTACCAGTAATTCTAAAGGGTACATAAAACTCAAAAGATGGTTAAAAAGACCCATAGCCGAAAGCCTCGGAAAAAAGGCCACCATGCTTCTGTTACTGAAACAGAGGCAAAAAAAAATCATTGTAACTGTGGCTGTGTCCACAAAAAACAATCGATTTTATTATTACTTGGTAAACAAGCTGCCAATATGTTGTTTAACTTCATATTTCAAGCTGCAATTAAAGGAGCCTTGCACCTCCTTTAATGCGTTTACCAAGATTTTTTGACTATCTAAAGCCGCTATATATCATGTAGCGGCTATCTTTTTGCTTAAAGCAATATATTAATAGAACTTCATTCCGTCTAACACTGTGAGTGGATAATTAATTACTCGATTACTTCTCGCTATTATGCTTAATGCTGAGAAAGTACGTTTAAACGTACTAGCGAAATTAGCTGTTTTTTATTAAACTACAAATAATTTCATTAACAGTGGTATAAATAGTTATTATAACCATTAAAACATACTGAATTTAATAACATAATGTAAATGGCTTAGGTTATTGTTATTCATAACTCAATTCATCAGGGATACTAATTAAATCGTTGGGGGTAATTTCTAAGACAAAACATAGTCTAATTATAGTGCTTAGCTTGGGTTCATGCACTCCTTTTAATATATTATATATAGTTTTCTTCTCCACTCCAGCTTGATTCGCCAATGTTTGATAACTCAATTTCCGCTTTTCCATATAAAATTCTAGCTTTTTCCCAAACTCGAGTTTATATATCTTATTGGATTCTAACATCTAACAAAGTGAAGTAAAAGAAAGTTTCAAATTGGAGTAGTTTACTACTCCGTTCTTTAAAAATTTTTCTATATTTGTAGAAATAACTAAGAAAACTAAAATCAGTTTTGAGAATCATATATTATTTTTGCGATTCGTAAAAATATTTATAGGCATCTTGCTTCGTCTAAATGCAGGGAATACGTAGGAAACATTCAATTTAGCATTTTGGTGACGTTTGGCAAACAGAATGCCCATGCCATAGCGTGGGCTTCTTGTCCGTCACCAAGCCCCTCCTACGGGTTCCCTGCGGCAAGGAGATTCCACGCTTTTTTTGTTTTCTTGTTAAAATCATGTTTAACCCAGTCAAACTAATCGTATGACAGACTTTAACAAGTGGAATATTGTTGATCCCGAGAATGTCGCTTGGCGTTCTATTAAATTCGAGGAAATCCAAGAACATAATTTATCAATTATGCTCAATAATGTAGAAAAACTCCTTATTGCCACTCTCGAAATTTCCAATCTATTTATTGAAAGTAATCTACCTACAACCTCACTTTCATTATCACTAGTCAATATTGAAACTACATATCGTTTACTAGTTTATGCTAGACTAATGAGGAACAAAAGTATTTCACTTAAAAACTAGTAGGCACAAAATTTTTTTAAGCATAAATTTTTCTAAATGCAAAATGAAGATTTTCTTTTTAGTATAAGACTAGAAGAAGTAGGGAAAGAAGTGATTATAACTGATCGCGTTTATTATCAAATTCAAAGAGTACTAAATCCCCAACAGCTTACACTTATTATTAACTATTTTTTTGAACTAACAATATCATATGTAAGAGTATTGTCCAGTAAACATGAATGGTATAATAAGCTCATGCTAAATTTCTATTCATTATTTAGGTTGTCAGCGACAATACTTAAATATGGATTTGTACAAGAAGAAGAAGTAGTTAGAATGTTTTTAGAGTTCTGTAGAGAAGTTTGTATAAGTAGGTTCCGAGAGCGGATAGATCATCTCGTTTGGCATTACAAAGGAATAACTGAAACCCCTAAAGACTTCGTACATCATGCTGCCGGCAATTATACTGATTTTTATGAACTACTATTACATGCTTCTCCATTATCTGAAATTTTTAATGAACGTTTGGAAAGATATCATGACCTGAATATTGGTTTTGATGTTGATATTTTTGATGATTTCACCTTTGATTTCATCACTGGTGATTATTTCGGTACTATCGGATCAATTTGGCAAACTAGTATTCAAGTTAAAAACATTTCTACTCTGTAAAAATCTAATTTCAAAGACCATAATAAATTTTGTTAAACATGGTATTGATAACGTACGAAGAAATTGGACAGGAATTCGATAAACTCGCTGTCACAATGAGAGGAAATGAGTATATAGGTACACTTTCTGTTAACCATAATAAGCAGCAGCCAATCGTACTTAGAAAATTTTGTTGTAAGTACTTAAACTGGGACTATAGTTTATATTATCGAAAAATGGGAGGGTATGATGTAATGCGTAAAAATGAAACTGCATTTGTGAACATGATTAACCATAAGATATACTATTATCTCTCTACAAAATATAAATGTCCATATACAAAAAATAAGAAGTAACGGAACTAAAAGGTATAATTCATAGCAAAAATTCATAAAGAGAGATTCTTCTTTCCAATGTTACAGCACAAAAATGGGAAATTTAGTACCATGAGCTAAATCAAAGTAGTCATTGTCTAAATTTCATGAACTAACCCAAAAAGGATTCTTCCTTATTGGCTATTTTAATCAATTGAAATTAGATTGGTTTTAAAATCAAACAAAGGGTTAGTAAAATATAGCGTCTGAGTTTAGAGAGGATTAGCTGTGAAAACGGTTAATTATAGGGTAAATGTACCATGGGAGGATTCTTCTTCCTATGGCTTCTTCAAATTTTTTAAAAATATTTTTCATCCATTTTTTGTTAATCCATGTCTTATATACCAATGAGGGATACTCCCTCATTGGTTTTAATGAAACCAAAAATATAAAGTATTATGTGTTTGAGAATTGCGATTACATAATAACAACTAAATGTTATTTATAACACGATTAGTTTAATTTAGCAAAAGAGTTCCTTATATTTTCCCACATGTTTACCCAAAGAGGATTTTTCTTCATTGGTTCATTTTTTAATATTACTTTACTCTATTACAACCTATTACAACGCAGCATAATTTTATCATTTTTCCAGAGTAGCTAAACGGTATTTTAATTCATGCAACAAAATATTAGGTACCACATCGTGAGATTTTTTACTAATAACTTCCATTGTATTTTTATTTACAACAGTTGAATAAATTGAAATTGAAAGTAACTTGGTAATCTTTAGATCACTGCCTGTTTTCTGTTCACGCTTTGTTCTTTGTTCAAATCCACCAGATGGACTATACCAACCACGAGCGTATACATGAGCATTGGAAGGAATCATAAATGCATAAGATATTAAGATTCTCTTTCCTTTATGTATCTCAACTGAAACACCTAAAACATTTCGACGAGCCTTTCTTTTAGCTTTCCTTTTTCTTCTAATAATACTCCCATTTTTGTTTAATCGTACCTGTTCTTTGTGTGAAGTAAACTTAGGGGAGAAGTCCTTAAGAGTTAATGATTCGGAATTGGCTAGAATAGAGGCTTCTAATGTGTTGCTAAATGCCTTATGGTGGACTATTGATTTATCCAAACTTGATTGCGTGATTTTATACTCCGAGTTTATTATTTTTTTTGCAGTTGTTCGTAATTGCAGTGCCGATTTATTCAAGGTAGAAGCTAAAGCTAAACGCAATTTTTTATCACTTAGCGAATCTTTGAAGTTATTAAGTTTTGCTAAGACATTATCGATATTTAAATGTAGCATGCAATTAATGGTTTATTTAACAACATGAATAAATTGCCCATCTTTATATTTAAACTTTACTTTTCCAACTGATGTTTGAACTTCGTAAATGATTTCTCCAAAATGTAGGTTAATTGCAAATGAAATAATTTTAGGAGGTACAATGCTTGGCAAAACTATTTTTGGTTGTATTGATTGAATTAATTTTTGTTGTAATTCGGTTGATATAGTTACATCCTTTTTTATTATCCCCAATAAAATTTTGAACCCATCTGGTTTGTTCGCTGCCTTTAACAAATTTTCCATTTCAAAACTATTATCTACGTTATACAAATATTTGTAACGATCACTAGCTATATATGTATAATGCTGTTGGGCAAATACCCATTGTGTATAAGGTGTAAAAAGGAACGTTTTAATACTGGAACTATTAACTTGTTGTCGAACAAAATACTTATAACCCTTCTTCAAAAGAAGAGAAAGAGTATCATTATCAAAATTAGGTACAATATCTTCCATGTTAAGCATATAACAAATTTATGTATAGCGACGATTAAGCCAAAATTATGTTATACTTGTTGCCTGATTCAATGATCAAGTTTCTTAATGTATTCAAGCAACAAATATTGTTTTGCTATTGCAACGATTTTTCCTTCAAGTTCTTTGCCCGAAATATTAATTTTAATTATACTAAAAGGCTCACGATAACTAGTATAATAATAAGTCTTTGCTTTTTCTAAATCCAGTGGAGCTGTAATTTTATTAGCACGAATCAAATAGTCAACTATGTAGGTTGGGATAAAGTCAAAATCTAAAGTACCGGCACGATATTTCTCCCTTAAAAAACTTATCATTTGCTCGTTGCTTTCTTCATTTTTCTCATCCAATGAAATTTCTTCCTTCGGAAGAATTAAATTTAAATGATGCTTATAATCTGCAATTGCCTTACTACGCATTTCGCTTCGAATATAACTTCGAATGAAAAACATGAATGTTTTTAAATTAAGCCCAAAATAATCACCGTAAGAATCGTAAACTCCATTACGTAGCGCAATTTTCACTTCATCTACTGTTAACCTTGGTACTTCTTCTAGTATCCTTTCGATTAGTTCACCACATTGAATGGCCAGTTGACTTGCATCTGCTTTTTGCCCAGCTATAGAGTAGGCCATTGTCATAGCGTCAATAAGTTTGCTATGTGTGTTCTCCAATACTGTATTATTCGACAAATCTAAGTCCCCAAGTTTTTCGCTACCTAAGGCTTTTACTATGTTTTGTTCCTGTATACCTAGTTTGCTTAATATTCTATCGCTAAATTTTATTACCCCCCTATTATCCATTTTCGTGTAGCTTTTTGAGTAAAAGTTTAGCCTTATTCGCTTCTTGGACATTATTCCCCATTACACCCGCGGCTTTAATAGGTATTTTACCCATGTTTTGAGATGAGGAGTTCCCTAGTTTATTAGCAATGGCTTGTAAATATTTTTCAATCTGGGTAATGGAGAAATCCTTGTAGAATGAATCTGTAATAATAAAACTTACAAGCTGTTCCCAAGTGTCAAGAATTGAATGCCGGTCGTTATCATTAAGAAACGAAAGATTGGAAGCCGATGCAATAGATGATGCAATTTTAAGTAGCGCTGGGAAGTCTTTATCCCTTTGTACAAGGTATTTAGGCTTGTAATTTGTGAAAATGTTCAACATATTTGGAACCAAATAGGTTGAACCAACGATTTCGCTCTTTGCAGTTAGCTTATCTCCGCGTTTGCTTTCAATTTCAAATACTTTTTCATTTTCATTTTCATTTTCATTTTCATTTTCTAAAGGTATTTCTTTGGTAAACATTTGGTAAGTTTCTGGTATAACATTTGGTTCTTTTTTACTCCATCTTTTTTTTACATTGTCTGATTGCTTTTGTTTATGTTTTTCGCGAGTATCACGAATTATCTCCAATCTTTGGTTTTGTAATTTACCATCGTTGTCACTAAATTTAGTTGAAAGTAATGGCCACGTTTGTGTAAAACTGCTGCAAATACGCTCTAAACGTTTTTTATCATTAGGAATAAATCCTGCATCCCATTGGTAGATAAGCAAACGAATGTACGCCCCGACCTCTTCGTCTGTCCAGTCGAGGGTTGCGCCGCGAAAATCGTTGTAATAGAGCGGCAAGATTGGGTCTTTTGCCATGTTGAAGAAATTAGCCAACAGCATACCATCTATTATAATTGTGGTATGCTGTTGGTACTAGTTTGGTAAATAAGGTTGCTCGGTTATTTCTATGCTATAGTCATTTTTGTAGAATTTCGACTTTTATAGCCACGCCGTTTGACCTTCAACTTTGGTTTGCTATTCCAATAATGATCAAAAGTAGCTGCAACATAAATTTTCCCATCCTCGGTAACATAATATAATACGCCATCTTCGATGTAGTCACGAATAATTACTGGTTTTGTCATTTGCATAATAGCTAGGTTTAATTGTTATCAAAAAAGTCTTTCCACTTGTTCAAATGGCGCTTGCGTTTACGCGCCTTTATCCACAAAAAGGTAAGCAATGTTGTACCGCCAATTACTAGTACTGTGATGATTATTGTCTTCATATAGTAGGTATGTGTTGTCTGTTATGAGTGACACAAAGATCGTCCTAACTTAATAGGTCTGTAAAGTGGATGTGCAGGATAAGGATTACTTTGCTTCAATATCAAAGAAAGAAGCGTCGTAAAAATGAAATTATTGAGCGCCTTTACATCCAAGCAATTGCCAATCTCTGAATTTGTAAGTGTTTTACCATCTTGTTTAAATATTAGGTATTCCTTTTGTCCAAATATGCCTACTGAAATTGTTAAATCCCTTATTGGGTTTAACTTTTTAGCTATTGCATAAAAAGCCAGACACGCTGGTGATGTAGTAAACATCGCAATCGTATAATAGCTTTCGGCTTCTACCGCATGTATTTTTAGCACGGTACCGTATGGATAATCATTTATCGAGAAATTTACTAAACGACAATTAATTTCAGTGAACTGGCAAACCCCTATTATAGTGTCGAAATAATACCCGTTCCTAACTATTATATTATAAATTTTATTCATAAGATTGTGTTTGAAAATTTTAAGGAAGTAGAAACCTCCCTAATACCCTTAATGTTTCATTGTTTGTCAGTGAATAAGAATTTACGCGGTTAAATAGAACTCAACGAGTTTTTGATGCTCTATTGCCGCTTTTAATGCCTTTTTGGATTTGCTTTTAGGTTTAGTACTCTTCGACAACGAGTTCTCCCCGGCTATTCTAAACTCGATTTCAACTAAAAGGGCAATTGATTCCCTGTTTAATATCGATGATAGCTTTTGCCTTAATTGGTGAACCTGTTGAGAAAGCTCGCTATTGGGTAATTCACCAAGGTTTACCATCTTAGAAACTTTGTATTAAAGTATCACGCTTTTGCAACTCGACGTTGGCAGCATCTAAAACTATACGTAGACATTCAAGTCGAGGGGAGGTACCTCGCAAAACATTGATAACAATTGAGTAGCTTACCCCGTTATCCGCACAGATCTTTTTTAGATTAACTTTTTTTAAAATAGACTTTGCCCGGATGATTTGATCAGATGCAAGTCCGTTGGGAAAGATTTTATCTGTCATAAAACAATGTAAAGTAAATAGTTAGGTTAAATAAACTGAAAATTAAAAACACATATTTGTGTGCTATACTTTCATGTACTGCAAACATAAATACTTTATTTGCAATAATAAAACACAAAAATGTGTGAAATATTTGCAAAAAATTGCATTTCTTTGCAATTACAAAATGGGCTAAGGCTCCCGTGATATAAAAAATTTTAAAAAAATATGCCTGCAATTATTGAAACCTTTGAATCTTGTAATTTACAAGTATTGCGCGCCGTTGCCGAACTCTCACGGGAAGACTTCGCAGATTTAATAAATGTAACTATTTCTTCGGTCGGCTATTATGAACGCGGGGATTACCAATTGCCCTTACCGAAGGTCATAGAAGTATGTATTCACTTTGATTTAAGTGTAGATAGTTTCTATTTACTTAACCTCGAAAAAGTACTGTTGAATTCTTCGGGGACAGTAAAAAAAAATTGGCAGCAAAAACTGAAACAAGCCAATAATTATTCGATAGTTGAGAAGTTTAAGCTATTACCAAATTTTGATACAAAAAATCTTCATTTGGGGCATAATCTCAAGATTATTCGTGAAGCGAATCGATTGACGCAGGGAAAGTTTGGCGAATTATTAGGTGTTACTAGGGATGTAATTGCAAACTATGAACGTGGTGCGATGCCGCCAAAAGATATACTTGTTAGTGTATCACATAAATTTGAGCTAAGCATTGATTCACTACTATTCTTTGATTTTTCATTTGTAAGAAAGAAAATGCCTGATTTTATTCTAGGCAACGATTTCGTAACCACGGTGAATAAGGCTTTAGGAGAATTTCTTACCTTGAAAAAGTCGAAGTAAAAGTCGAAGTAAACTAACTTTTAAGTATGAAATATTATTTTTTAACAATTGATAAATCATTGATTATCTGGCGATAATTAAAACAGGCGGGTATGAAGATTGCGGGGTGTAGAATCCCTCTTCCTCCGCTGAAAAAATTATCACCCACTAAAGTAAACGCTTAGTGGGTTTTTCATTTATATACGGTTACCCAATCCCGTATAACCCGCTACAGGATTCATTTTTGGTCACGTGTAAGCTTACCCATTAGAAACGAGGAGATATGTATAAAGCTATTTTTTTTGATGTAGACGATACGTTATTGAACTTTCAAACCTCCAGCCATGCTGCGTTTATCAAGGCTTGCAGCACCATGAACTTAACCTACGAGGATCGTATTTTCAATTTATTTACAGAGATAGATGCCGCTTTGTGGACGGAACAGAAGAAGAACCGCCTAACAGTACAACAGGTGGTAGATACTAGGTTCCAGCAACTTTTTACACAATTATCACTGCCGTATTCTGCTAGTGAAATGAACTATATTTACCTAGGGAATTTAGCGAATGAATATGCTTTGGAACCGGCTGTAATGGAGGTAATGCAGTACCTGGCACCAAAGTATCAACTGTATGTAGCGTCAAATGGCTTTTTATCGATGCAGCAAAGCCGGTTAAAGTTGGCATCGTTATCTGGTTACTTTGCCGACTTGTACGTATCAAACGATATTGGGTTCGAGAAACCCGACCAGCGCTTTTTCCAAGAAATGCTGAAGCGTAGCAAATTAGGTAGTAAAGAAGTATTGTTTGTAGGCGATAGCTTAGAAGCCGATATGGCCGGGGCTTCTAATTACAACATCGCCACCTGTTGGTATAACCCAAGCAACAGGCAAGGTATAGCCGGTGTATCACCGAACTATACCATCCAAAACTTATCGCAGTTAATGACTATTGTATAACGGAGCTATAAATGTGCGCCACTGTACCATTCGGAAATACTTTCGCTTCTAGCAGCTTTAAATACTTTGGAATAGTACTCCCATTGAAGATGGGTATACCTGCTCCTAAAATAATTGGATGGATGGCTAAGTAGAATTCATCGACCAGCCCCGTAGCGATCAAATTTCGCATGAATTCGGCTCCGCCGATAGCTGATACCGGTTTCCCTTCTTCTGCTTTTAATTTGGCTATTTCCTCGGCTAAATCGCCGCTGAGGATACGAGCATCGGCCCAAGATGCAGCAGCAGGTGATGGATTAGGTCCTGGATCGTAACCTTTATATCCTTTTTGGGTGAACACAGCTTTGGGAATACTATTCATATGTTCTGCAAACGCATCGGTAGAGGTTAACCAATAAGGTACCATGCCATCGAACGATTTACGGCCCATGATAATCATTCCCGCTTCGCTGAATTGGCTAAGTGCCCAAGCCTTCGACTCGGCATCGCCGGTTTTGAAAATCCAGTCCATCTCACCATTAAGGCCCGACACAAAGCCATCGAGCGACATGGACATTTTCATCTGTAATTTTCGCATAACACAAGGAATTTGTATACCAAATATACGCTAGCTGCATGGTATTGCTTGGTGGAGGAAACGACGATTTAAGGGGGCAGATGCGACTTTCTGCTTATTGGAATGTTTGCCGGAATGCCAGCGGCGATACCTGGGTTTTCGTTTTGAAGAATTTGCTGAATGACTGTGGGTGTTCAAATCCCAACTCGTAAGCAATCTCGCCTACGCTTAAATTTGTAGAAGCCAGCTTTTCCTTGGCTAGCTCCACAAGTTTTTCATGTATGAGGTGTTGGGTATTTTGTCCTGTTACAGCCCGCAACATATCACTCAAATACCGGGGCGAAAGATTCACCTCCTTGGCCAAGTATTCCACCGTAGGAATCCCGTTGCGCAAAGAAGTATGGTCATTAAAGTAATCATTCAGCAAATGTTCTACCCGCGCTAATATATCATGATTCACCACTTTACGGGTAATGAATTGACGCTTATAAAAACGGTTACTGTAGTTCAACAAAACCTCCAAGTAAGATACCAGTACATCTTGACTGATTTCATCGATCGAAGTATTCAATTCATCGGCAATGTTATCGAACAAACCAAGAATTACTTTCTTTTCCTTCTCACTAAGGTGCAGGGCTTCATTGGTTTCGTAGGAGAAGAAACCATATTTCTTAATGGTACGATCTAAGGGATAATGACGAATAAAATCGGGATGAAACAAGAGTGTTGTACCGTAATACTCAGCACCATTATCTGTAGCGATCAGTTGGTTGGGAGAAGTAAACATCATCCCACCTTCGTTAAAATCATAATATCCTTGCCCGTACCCCATTCTCCCGGTAGAAGAATACTTGTAGGAAATCTTATAAAAGTTGAGGAAAAACGGTCGATCCAATTCGGCAATATCTGTCGCAATCTTCGTGTTATCCGCCAAGCTAATGAGAGGATGCACAGGCGGTGGCAATTGCAAAATGGTGTGCAATTCCGAAATCGATGATATCCTTAATGGCGTTTTCTTATCCATACTATAAAATTACGAAATGAAAACTACACAGGCATGCGGCTAGCCTGTGTAGTAATACAAGATTATTTACCCATGAATTGTGCCTGTATATCGGCAATAAAAGCTTCATCGCCTTGCGCTACACGTTTGGCATACGTTGCTTTCGCATCCTCACCTGCGATGTAACGTAACTTTTGCTTACCATCCGTAGCGGCTTCATACACCACTTCGGCAATTTGTGCAGGAGTAGAGGCATGGTCCATCATTGACCCGAATTTCGACATCATATCTTGAATCATTTCTTCATAGGCAGGGCTGCTGGCTAAGTCTAAAGAACGACCGATAAAATCAGTAGCGATACCACCGGGAGCCACTGTTTTAATGCCAATACCAAGCCCGTTCAACTCGTACCACATACTTTCACTCCATCCTTCCAAGGCCCATTTCGTGGCATGGTAGGTAGAACCTAAAGGGAAGGCCACATGGCCACCGATAGATGTTGTGGTAATAAACAAGCCACTTTTCTTTTGCCTAAAATAAGGCAAGAAAGCCTGCGTAACGCGTAAAACGCCCAGTAAATTGGTATCAAGCTGCTTGGTGATTTGATCGTCTGTTAAGGCTTCTAATGGGCCAATTAAACCATACCCGGCATTATTGAATACAACATCTACACCCAATGCAATAGCTGCTTTTACGGTAGATTGAATTTGATCGAGATTCGTTACATCCAAAGGCAGCAAGGTTACATTGTCGAGCGCGGATAACTCCGTGTCTTTTTCCGGGCTGCGCATGGTAGCAATTACTTTCCAGCCTTTACTTTGAAACAATTGCGCGGTAGCTTTTCCTAGTCCTGTAGAGGCACCTGTAATGAATATTGTCTTTTGCATTTTTTACTGTTTTATTTGGTACTGTAAAATTGCATCGACGCCGCAAACTAGAAGTAGCCTAATTGAGTTTGCTTGTAGCTAAAATGACGGAAGAGGGTAAAAACAATACCCACAGCGCCGAAACGCCATGGGTATGTTGAGGATTGTGTTTTTTTGTGTCTTATTAATCCTACTATCGTTGAATCATTTGTGCTCTATCCGGGCCTACAGATACGTAGGTAATAGGCACCTGGAGCTCGTTTTCTAGGAATTGAATATATTTTACCAAGGCTGGTGGCATAGCTGCTGCATCGCGGATAGCGGTAATATCTTCCTGCCAGCCTTCCATGGTAATATAAGCGGGTGTAGGGGTTTCTTTGTTGATGAAGTGTTGGTTGTTGGTGTAATGTGTGCAGATTTGGATGGTATCGAGTTGGGATAGCACGTCGGCTTTTGTCATAATTAACTGTGTAACCCCGTTTAGCATTACGGCATACTTCAAAGCCGGTATATCTAACCAACCTACTCTCCTAGCGCGTTTGGTAACGGCACCAAACTCTTGTCCTTTTGCACGGAGCGCTTCACCTAGTTCATTGTGCAATTCTGTAGCAAAGGGGCCATTCCCTACACGGGTACAATATGCTTTGAATACACCGTACACTTCGCCGATTTTACGTGGTGCAATGCCTAATCCCGTGCATACGCCCCCGGCTGTGGTGTTGGATGAGGTAACGTATGGATACGTACCATGGTCAATATCTAGCAAAGTAGCTTGTGCACCTTCTGCTAGAATAGGTTCACCGGCGGCTAGTAGTTCGTTAAGTTGTTTTTCTGTATCAACAATGGGGAATTGGCGTACTAGTTCGATACTATTGATATATGCTTCGAAAAGTGGTTGAATGTCGATAGTTTGGTTGTAGGCTTGTTGCATGTAACTAGCATGTGCTTCCATCAACAGCCTACATTCTTTTTCGAAAGAGGTTGATAAGATTTCTCCTACGCGTAACCCTTTACGCAAGATTTTATCGGCATAGGCGGGGGCAATGCCTTTTTGGGTAGAACCTATTTTGTTCTCACCGAGGCTTTCTTCTGCAAACTGGTCGAGTAATTTATGGGTAGGGAGAAGTAAGTGTGCTTTATATGAAATAGATAAATTCTTCCATGTACGAAGTTCGTATCCCAATCCCTCTAATGTATTCACTTCTTTTTGGAATGCCATGGCATCGAATACAACACCCGTACCAATTACATTCTGTACATCCTTTCTAAAAATACCCGATGGGATGGTGTTTAATACTACTTTCTGACCATCAAATATCAAGGTATGACCGGCATTGGCGCCGCCATGGAACCTTGCTACGGCTTTGTATTGTGGCGATAAGATGTCTACTATTTTACCTTTGCCTTCGTCGCCCCATTGTAGGCCGAGTACAATATCTGCTTTCATGTTTTTTCGTTTGATAACGTGCTCAAAATTAGCACCGCTAACAAGTAGTACAATTGTCAAATGACAAAAAGCGTATGCTTAGCCAATATTTCTACGGATTCTACTTAGCGAGGAAGGAGTAACGCCTAGGTACGAGGCGAGCATGCTTTGCGGGATGCGGTTAGCGAGGCCGGGGTAATGGTCTAAGAAATGCAAATACCTTGTTTGTCCATCTTGCACCAACATATTACTAGCGGCTTTCATTTTGTTTTCTAATACAGAAGCATTCAGTCGTGCAAATAAAGTACTCCAGTTTTCTATCTTCTCTTCTAACAAGGCAAAATCGTCGCGGGAGATGGTTAATATACGGGCATCTGTTACGGCTTCAATATATTCTGTAGCAGGAATTCTATCAATAAAACCATTCATATCGCCAATAAATCGTCCTTCGTATACAAAATACCGTGTAAAGTCTTCCCCCATTTTATTGTAATAGCACGAGCGGAAAATGCCGTCTTCCACGAAACCCAACCTGGCACATATACGGCCAGCCTCAACGAAATAATCGCCTTTAGCGATCGTTGTTTCCGTTGTAACGCTTTGTAGTACCTGTTCATCTTCTTTCGTTAAACGACCAAATTGCTGGATGTATTTGAACAATGCTTCCATTATATAAAGTTATGGATAGTAAATGGATCAATTTCTTGTCATTTGGCAATAAAAAAATGCTTACACCTTTTGGGCATAAGCATTTTCAATATTTTGTTGATCATCATACCCCAAACTGGCGTAAATGATGATCGAGGTGCTTATAGAACATGTTATTCCATTCTATTGTTGACATGGGACCGAATGATAAAGATTCTTTACCATCGAAATGTGTTTCACCGAGTTGTTGGGTTTGCAAAACATAATTCACTAGGCGTTGTCTTTCTGCGCTAAAATCTTTATCGGCGCTTACTAAAAATGCGGGTGCAGTTTTGCTGTTGTGTGGGTAAGGCACTTCATTAATAACGTGTTTTTTTACAAAGCTTTTTAATACGAAACGCAATAAGAAATTTGGTTTGTGGTGCTTATTAGTAAAAACCATTTCGTACGGAACGCAACAATGCGCCATCATTTGTGCTACGTTCATTTTACCCCATTGCGGCTGTGATGCCGGGGTTAGTTGATGGATTCTTTCAATAACGCTGTCGGTAACAGGTTTAGTAAAAATATTGGGGAGGGCCATGAAAAAAATGATTGTTTCAACCTAAAATAAGCTTTCCAGGCCATAAAAAAGAAAAACGCTTGTTAAATCTACACAAGCGTTTCCTTTACGTTTTTATTCCCGGATACTCGTTTTATCGGCCAACGCCATCCTGGCGATCTCATCTTTTCGTTTGAATGCAACACCTTTATGTTGTTGTATGTAGGTTAACAATTCGCTCATAGCCTTCACCATTTGCGGCGTACCTCCAATTCTATCATGCAAGCTGATCGACATTTGCCGGCGTTTTGTAGCTGATTCTACATACAATTGATCGAACTCCATTTTCACTTGGTGTACGAATTGATCGGCAGAAAAGTTCTTCCCTTCAATCAACAGGATATCGTTGTTGCGCAAGGTATACGGTACCACGGCAAAATCGGCATTATTTACTTGGATAATAAAAGGCTCGTCGCGGCTGAGATCATCGATGTGATAAATAAATCCCAATTCTTGCAAGATTTTCAGTGTATTAACGCCCCTGCGTAACCAGTTGGCGTTGTACCCAACGGGTTTTGTGCCTGTAATTTTCTCTATAGCGTCGGCGCCTTCTTTGATGAACTGCTTTTCTTCGGCATAACTCATGGTGTACTGGGTCGACCAGTTCATGCCATGTGCAGCAGCTTCATGGCCACGTTGTACAATTTCCTTCGCCAAAGCGGGATTTTTAAGTACGGCCGAGCCTACCATGTGGGAGGTTACTTTTACACCGAACTTATCCCAATTATCCAGCATCCTAGGAATGCCTTCTTTGTAGCCATATTCGAACCAAGTAGCGCCGGGCAAATCGATATAGCCGGGCTGCATGTTTTGCGGGAAAGGGCTTTCCGCATTATCGGGCTGGCCACCGGCTTCAAATTGCATGGAGATGGAAACGACCAGCCTAGAACCATCGGCCCATTTGGATTTTTCTTGTTGCATATCCTTCTTGTTTGTACTGGCGAACGCATTTACAACAGGGGGTACCAAACCCGCCAATCCCAAAATGCTTCCCTGCTTAATAAAACCTCTGCGAGAGCTCATTGTTGACTTATTTTTTAAATAGTTGGTCGAGTGAATACAGGTTGGCTGTTTGCACATATTGCACGAGTATAGCGAAAAACGCCACGTGGATCAATTGCGATCCCAAAGCCTCCCAGTTTTCAATTAAAGTGGTACCTGCAATAAGCAAAATCATTACCACCCCACCCGCTACCAAAGCCGATTTGGTAAACAAGCCCAATACTACTAATAACCCCACTAAAAACTCGGCAATGGGCAGTACATAGCTAAATGGCAATACCAATGCTTTAGGCAACATCGATTGCTGGAAGCTGGTAACCATCCAATTGGAAAAGGCAGCGAGCTTGGGTAAACGAACAACTCCATGGCCCAACATGCTGGCGCCGATGGCTAATCTTAATAATAAAAAAGTAGTGGCATTCATATAATAAAATGTTTATACAAAATTGACAGTTAACTGCTTTTAAAATTTGTATTCCGAAAGGTTTCATTTGTATTTTTACAGGATGGAAATAAGAAACATCTATCAACCTTTCGAATTGGAACTTTTGAAAGTAGATGAGTATGTAGCAAAGTCACACAAAAACACGTTCTTCGAAATGATCTTCGTGTTGGAAGGAGAAGGTGTGCAGCTTGTAAACGGGCATAGTTTGCCCTATAAAGAGGACAAATTATTCATGATATTCCCAAAGGATAGTCATTCTTTCGAAGTAACGAAACCTACTACATTCTTATTTATCCGCTTCAACGATAGTTACCTCAAAACCCAAGCTGCAGAATGGATACAAAAGGTGGAATACATCTTCCACAACCATAACCACATGCCGGGTTGCGTAGTTAAAAATACGATGGACAAACCCTTATTGCGGGCTATCATACTCGCAATTGTACAAGAACAACAACATCAAAACCCTCATCAGCAGGCATTAATTAGTCAACTTATCAATACCATCATCACCATCGCGGCACGCAATATCACGCTGATGGATACATTGGCTACACCTGCTACTACCATGGAACAGGCATTACCATTGTTGAACTATATTCACGAACACATTTACGAACCAGGGAAATTACGGGCAGAAACATTGGCGGAACATTTCCATGTATCGGTGAATTATGTAAGCGAATATTTTAAAAAACACAGCGGTGAAAGCTTACAACAATATATCACGCAATACAAAATCAAACTCATTGAAACACGTTTACGCTATACGAACAAACGGTTGGGCGAAATAGCATTCGAGTTTGGGTTTACAGATTTAAGTCACTTAAATAGGATTTTCAAAAAGCACAAAGGTCAAAGCCCCACAGCGTATCGCCAGCAATATGTTGTAAATGAATAAGATGAACAACAGGGCAAGTTGTAGAATTGTTGTCGCCACGCCTAGATTCCAATAGTTTTTAAACTTTTTTCTATGGAAAATTGATATCCTGTAGAAAATAAGAACCAGTCAATGTATAATTCCCTATTTTAGTTGATCCTATATTTCAACAGTGAACAAACGCCATTGGAGCGTCGTAATTTTTTATTTTATTAAATGATGTCAATGAAGATAGCCAAACACGGTATGCTCGGCCTTGCCCTTATATCTATGCACTTGCAAGTGTCGGCGCAGAAGAAACAACCCGCGCAGCCGGCTGTTCCGAAAAATGCTTTGTATAAAAATGCGAGCATCGACACGGAAAAAAGAATCCAAGATCTCTTACAACGCATGACAGTCGAGGAGAAAGTGGGCCAGTTATCGACCATGCTTGGCTGGGATATGTATACAAAAAAGGGCGACCAAGTAGGCGTTAGCGATGCTTTCAAGAAAGCCATTGCTGAACAAAAGATTGGTAACCTATGGGCTACCCTGCGTGCCGACCCGTGGACAAAGAAAACATTAGAAACCGGTACACACCCTGTACAATCAGCAGAAGCCACGAATGCTTTGCAGCGTTACGCGGTGGAGAATACGAGGCTCGGTATTCCATTGTTGTTGGCCGAGGAATGTCCACATGGGCATATGGCGATTGGCACTACGGTATTCCCCACTTCTATTGGCCAAGCGAGTACTTGGGATGTAAGGTTGATCCAAGAAATGGCGACCGCTATTGCGGCCGAAGCTCGTTCCCAAGGTGCACAGATTGGTTATGGACCGGTGCTTGATTTAGCCCGCGAACCACGCTGGTCGAGAATGGAAGAAACCTACGGGGAAGATCCTTACTTGATTGGGCAAATGGGTAAAGCCATGGTAAAAGGATTCCAAGGAACTGATTTAAAAGATGGTAAGCATGTGATCTCTACATTGAAACATTTTGCAGCATATGGATCACCGGAAGGTGGCCATAACGGCGGCATTTCGGTAGTAGGAGCAAGATCATTACAACAAGCATATTTACCTCCATTCCGCGAAGCAGTTAAAGCAGGCGCATTATCCGTAATGGCGTCTTACAACTCTATTGATGGTATACCATGTAGTGCGAATGCATACTTATTGAAAGACGTGTTGTTGCAGCAATGGCAATTCAAAGGTTTCACGGTATCCGATTTAGGTGGTATACAAGGTTTAACGAGCACACACCATGTAGCGGAGAACCATGTAGATGGTGCTGCGCAGGCATTGAATGCAGGATTGAATGTAGATTTGAGCGGAACAGGGTTTGCAGACAACTTATTAAAAGCAATCAAACAAAACCTTGTTAGCATGGCTACTTTGGATACAGCTGTGGGCAACGTGTTACGTATGAAGTTTAACATGGGCTTGTTTGAACAACCGTATGTAACACCGGCTACTGCGGGCAACGTAGTGCATAGCAATGCGAACCAAGCATTGGCGAAAAAAGTAGCTGCCTCCTCGATTGTGTTATTGAAGAATCAAAATAATGTATTGCCGCTTAGCAAGCACTTGCAGCGCATTGCTGTGATTGGTCCTAATGCGGATAACGTATACAACCAATTAGGCGATTACACTGCACCACAAGCCGACGGGAAAGTTATTACAGTTCTTAAAGGTATACAGTCGAAACTAGGCGCAACTGCGAAAATAGCATACGTTAAAGGCTGTGCAATTCGCGATACAGCCAATCAAAATATTGATGCGGCTGTAAAAGCGGCGCAACAAGCAGATGCTGTTGTATTAGTACTAGGTGGATCGAGTGCACGCGATTTTGAAACGAAATATCAAAGTACCGGCGCTGCGGAAGTACAAAAAGGCGCGGTGAGTGATATGGAAAGTGGTGAAGGATTCGACCGTGTGAGTTTAGATTTGATGGGTTTGCAGAATAAGTTAATGGAAAAGATAGTAGCTACCGGCAAGCCTGTGGTGTTGGTATTAATTGAAGGTCGCCCCTTAAACATTAACTACGCAGCCGACCATGTTGCTGCAATTGTGAATGCTTGGTATCCAGGTGAGGCAGGAGGTGCCGCCATTGCGGATGTACTATTTGGCGATTACAACCCGGCAGGCCGTTTACCCGTTTCTATCCCTAAATCGGTTGGGCAGCTACCGGTATATTACAATTACTTACACGCCGGCCGACACGATTATGTTGAAATGGAAGCCAAACCATTGTACAGTTTCGGGTTTGGGTTAAGCTATACACAGTTTAGGTACCAACAATTAAAAACCATTGTTACAAGCAAACAAAACTCGGTAGCTGTAAATATCAGTTTCGTAGTAACGAATAGTGGCAAAGTGGCGGGAGATGAAGTGGTGCAATTATATTTACGTGATGACGTTAGTAGTGTTGTAACACCTGTACAACAATTAAAACGTTTCGAGCGTATTAGTTTGAAACCGGGAGAAACCCGGGAATTGAACTTCCTTTTAACAGAAGAAGATTTAAAACTGCTCAACCGCGACATGCAATGGGTTGTTGAACCGGGGAATTTTACCTTAATGGTGGGCGCTTCTTCTGATGATATTCGCTTAACGGAGAAATTCAATGTGCCGAGTATTATCAAGATTCAGCCCTAATTTATTTTATAGACCTATCAACTATTGATATAGAAAACGCCCTCTACTGTAGTAAAGGGCGTTGTTGTTTTATATCGAGCGTAACGTCAAAATCCAAAGCACATAAATTCTTCTGCCAAGCGGGTAGCTTAGTGTTGTTGAATCCAATTCAAGATGTACGCAGCATCTTCCTTCCAAGTAGGTTGACCTAATACATAGTGGTTTCTGCCCTTGTTCACCTTGTATTCTGTAACACTTTGTTTATCACTGTACTTTTTAAAGTTCGTGTAGTTCAAAGAAGCCGGCATAATATGGTCGATTTCACCTGCCATGAATAAAAGGGGTGCATGGGGTTTTTTGAAATCGATTTTAGCTGCACCGGTTAATCCATCGCGGCTAAGGCGTTTAGATTCTGGGATAGCGTAGGCTTCATATGCAGCTTTTTGCTCTTCTAAAGGCATGCCATTGGTAAAGGCATACTGCCATTGGGGGAAGCTCATTAAGAAAGACTTATTAGGATTGGTAAAGAAACCTAATGGACCCCATGTGGCTTTATAGAATGAGAATTTGCCGGTTAGCACTCCTTGTGGAGGTACGGAGTGGATGGCCACGGCAGCTTCGGCAAGGCCACGTTGTACGAGTAACTGGGTAATTAAGCCGCCCATAGAGTGACCAACAATAATGGGTTTTTCGGGCAACGTTTTGATAACACCTTCATAGAAATCAACGATTTGTGTTAACCTATTAGAAGCAATACCGGCATCGGGCTGGCGTTTTCTAAGTTCTGCTGCACTACCTTCTTTATGAGGCCATGCTGGGGCGAAAGTTTTGTAACCTGCTTGTTCGAAATAGTCTTTCCAAGCATTCCAACTAAGGTTACTAACAAAGTTACCTGTAACGAATAATACTGTTTTTGAATTGATCTGTTTCATGACTTTGGATTTTTTTGTTTTACAATCCAAAGGTCCGCCGATATCTCCTGGTAAATTTTAACCTGGGTTAAAATCTATTTCTGGGCCATTCTTTTTCTTATCCTACTGAGGGACGGGCCTTGGATGCCTAAATAAGAAGCAATGTGATACAATGGAACCGTGTTAACGATGTTTGGGTGCATGGCGATGAGATCGGTATAGCGTTGTTCCGGCGTTTGGAAGATGAAATCTTCTGCCTTGTTCATGGCTAAATTGAAGGCTTTTTCAGCAATGAGTCGACCGAAACGCTCCCATTGGTGGGATTTTTTATACAATTCTTCTAGGGAGCTGTAGGTAATATAAACGATATGGGCGTCGGTCATACTAGAAGTATGGTAATTACAGGGGGCTTGTAAAACGAAGCTTTTATAGGATACAATTACTTGTTGATCGGAGAAAAAGAAGATGTTTTTTTCTTCGGCTGTTTCGGGGTCTACATAGTACGTTCTAAAAATACCATTGATAATGAAGCCGAGGTGTTTACAAACGTTCTTATATTCATTGAAATACTCCCCTTTCCCATACCTTTTCTCCAGCCATAATGGTTCCGACAAAGCAAAATTCTCTTCATCGATACCTGCGAAAGCTTGGAGCGCTTGTTGTAAAAAGCTGAGATCGGGCATTTTTGCGGGGTTGATTTATCTTATAATGAAATAGGGTGTTGTTTGGTTGAAGAAACAATAAAAAAACAATACTTTTCTGAAAAGTTTATATGTAGTTCTGTATGAGTAACAAATGGAATGAATTTGACAACTGGAGCGTTGATATGAGGTAAGGTTTTGCAAGAATATGCTAAGTAATTTACTTATAGTGCCAACCCTACAATATTATTACCTTGGAATCACATGGAATCACATTGAAATCACATGGAATTACCTTAAAATTACCTTTGAGATCACATGTAAAGCATGCTAAATTACCTTGACATTACCATTAACCGAAAGCCTTTAGAAGGCGCTCCCATTGCCCTGGCAATATAAGCATTGGGGTTACTTACTAGCAAGCCCAATCCATCCTCGAATAGTGCCCAACCGGTGAACGAAATGCGACGCAACTGCGGCTCAATAGGGTATAAATGCTTGGTCCCCAATAAAGCTAAATAATTGGTTTATATAATGTTAATTTGCAAGGGAGTTTCAACAACTTAACAATGCAAGTGTTTAAAAAAGCGTAACTTTATATACGTTCAGATCTGCATTTCCTACCCATAAAATCAAAAGCCATGCAATTCACACATTATGCTTACGATTTTGAAGTTAACCAACCCATCGAAGCAGT
Organism: Chitinophaga skermanii; assembly: GCF_003259335.1. Taxonomy (GTDB): domain Bacteria; phylum Bacteroidota; class Bacteroidia; order Chitinophagales; family Chitinophagaceae; genus Chitinophaga; species Chitinophaga skermanii. The sequence goes on along the minus strand of NZ_QLLL01000008.1, from coordinate 198,098 downwards.
TTTCAACAAGATAAACGATGTGGCCGCTTGGTGGTCAACCCAATTGGAAGGCGAAAGCAAGCAGCTTCACGACCATTTTACGGTACGTTTCGGGGAAACCTTTTATACCATCAGGGTGACTACTTTCCACCCGTATGACAAAATTACATGGACAGTGGCTAATTCGCACATGGATGGCTTTGAAGAAGCCGATGAATGGAATGGTACCCGGATTCATTACCGCTTACACCCCACCCCAACAGGTACCCTCGTACATATGGAACACGAAGGCCTCATCCCTGGCGGCGTAGCATGCTTTGATATTTGCGAAAAAGGCTGGAATTTCTATTTAAAAGAAAGCCTAGTGCCCTACCTCTCCGATAAAGCAGGGTTACCTACTTGAGTGTAGAACGCTTATAAACAATGTATTTAGCGTGGACAAAGTAATAGAAGAAGGCACCTACAAAATAGGCTAGCACGTCCCAAATATCGCCCGTATAACGAGGCGATATAAGTGGCATCACCCATTCAAAAGCAATTGCCACGTAAGCGGCTATGAACAAAAGATAGCTTAAAGGGTAAGTATAACGGGAATTCCGAAGAATATATACCTTCGTAAAAGTGAGGGCTAGATGTGCTATGGCCGGTACGGCTATACAATCGGTTAAATGTCCATTCAGCCACGGTAAAGGGTATTTATAATACCTTGCTACATGTACGATACTCCAGAGTGCACCATATCCAATGAAAAATGGATCAAATAGCCGTTTCATTACAAAACGAGCATAATAGAACCTCCCACAATAATTGTAACTAATATTACCATTACAGCGAATAAATAAAAAGCACTATCCTTTAGTACTTTCTTTGTAAATGAATCTGTCGGCTGTACAGGAAAAACTTTGTTACGCCAAGTCTTGTAAAACGACATTTTCTCTTGCTTATCTTCTGTTGACTCGTTTTGCATAATCTCAAATTTAGAACAAATGTACTAATTAATTAGAACAACAGTTCTAATATTTTTATTGTACTTTTACGATATGGATACGAAATCCCAAATACTTAAGCATGCACTTGAATTGTATAATCAACAAGGCGTAAACAGCACCACCAGCAGGCACATTGCTGCTAAAATGGAGATCAGCCCCGGTAACTTACACTACCATTTTAAGCATACAGAAGAAATTATCGAAGTTTTATGGAAGCAGCTCGTTACACAATTCGATTTGTTGATGCTCGAACTCAAGAAGTTTAGGGATATTAACATGGAAGTTTTAATCGGCTTCACCATGCAATCGTTCGAGCTAGTATATAAATACCGGTTTATATTCTTGCATTTCGTTGAAATTGGGTTACGCATTCCTGCTATTAAAAAAGAATATTATGCCCTTACACAACGCCGCGAAATTGAGTTCCTCTATATCTTCTCTCAACTGCAACAAAATAAAGTGATGAAAGCGAATATCCCGAATGATGTATTACAGTCGCTGGTAACGCAGATCTTCATTATTGGGGATTTCTGGTTATCGAATAACGAGTTAACGTTGAAGTTGAAAGGGAATAAAGCGGTTGCACATTATAGCAAGGTATTCTCTGATTTATTCTATCCCTATTTAGTTAAGCCACCCAAGGGTACTACAATTTTGACTTAAGTCGACTGAGTGTTTCTTGGGATATATGTAAGTAAGAAGCTACCAGCTTATTGGGTAAGCGTTGCACCACTGTAGGGTTATCGGCTAACAATTGTTTGTATTTCTCCGTTGCATCTTGTGTTAGAAACGACATTAAGCGCCTTGTATTAATCACATTCGCAAATTCTAAGTAATGCCTGTAAAACTTTTCCCATTGGGGGATCGTGGCTAGTAAGTGATAGAAGTCTTCATGGGAAATATAGAGTAATGTTGTACGTTCAGCTGCTTGTATGTATTCCCCGGCATCTATCCCGGTCATGAAATGCATCATGGCGGTTGCAAATTGGTTTTCGAAGGAGAAATGGCGGGTGGCTTCCTGGCCAACTTCATTGATGAAATATATCCGTAAGCAACCTTTGCCCACGAAGTATAATCGTCGGCCGGTTTGCCCGTTTATATGGAGCATTTCATTCTTTGCGATCGTCATGGGTTTGAAATACGAAAGAATGGTATCTAACGCTGCTTGTGAAACGGAAATCTTTTGTTGAATAAATGCCACTAATTGCTCGTACATCACGAAGACTTTCTGCAAAATTAGGGTTTTACAATCACCTTTTCTGCCAGCTTGCGTGCCCTCGGTACAATTATAAAGGCGGCTAAATAAGCTACCGGCAACATCACTACCCAAGCAGCCATAAACTTCTCAAAGAAGCCTTCTTCAAATCCATGGTTACGGACGATGCCTACGAAGGCCATAATGAGTGTCATTGGCAGTACAATAAACAATGTGTTGATGTACTTAAAATGTTTCTGTTTCAATGCAAAATCGTTTTTATGAGGCGCAAAGATGCGTATGTAGATGCGTAAAAACATTGACATACATCAAAAAAACGATTTTGCGCTTGTATTACTTCCCTTGGATCGCGAAGCGTTTGCCGCGGATATCAAGCAATAATCGTTGTTGTAAGAATAATTTATTCCCTGTTAAGCCTCCAATCCCTATTTTCTTCATCATTGCTACTTGTTGTTCACTCGCTCCTGCTATATGTGCAACGGTTAGGATAGGTAATAATTTTCCACCGAGCAGTATACTATCATTCGTAGGCGCAGTATATACATCGAGGGTTCTGCCCCATGAATTAGCGGTGTATTTGTTGGCTGGTTTTCCATTAAGTGCTAGGGTAGCAAATGTTTCTTCGTCTGTTACAAGTGGAAAAGCACTGGAACCGCTATCGAAGAATAACTGCGTTTGTTGGCCGCGGATTTTAGCTGGTAACATCAAACCCTTGGGAGTTACTGTTAAACTCGACCATTGTAGGTTACTGGCAATACGGGGCTTGAAATTGATCTTGCATGCCGGGTAATCGATCTCAACGATATAATCTTGTATAAAATCGAGGCCTAGGGTACCCGCTATTTTTCCATCATGTTGCAATTGCTTAGCTGGTAAATGCAGTACTAATAACTGGTAATTTCCTAGTTTCCATCTTACCGAATCCCCTTGCTCGTTGTATAAAACTGATTGCATGACCCCTGTATCGAATTGAAGGAATAGTTGCTTACCCGTTTTGCTATCGGTGATAGGAATGAGCATAGCCGCGTGAGGGTCATTCTCCGAAGCAGACCATGTAAATGGAACAGAACGGGGGGTGTTTTTCCATTGGAAATTCTGTTGTGCAGAAACGGGTGTCGCTATTATCACCCCCAATAACCACCCCAAAAGGCATAAAGTAAATCGTTGCATCGTGTATGTTTTCATGCCTCAAATCTACAGGCACACCACGCTCCTTTGTACCGTCATTCGCACGGCATTTACACGACATTTATTGAAAATCAATATTTTACAATCTCCTTTCCTTGCCGATATAACCGTACAGCATGCAGGATATACATGGTAAATGCAGGAATCAAATAGTGGATAGCATGCCGAATACCCCAATAATACACGAGGATAAAATTGAGCATAACCGTAAATAGCATCACGAACGTAACCGTTACCACCCAAAAAATTTGTTGCCGCACAATTTTATTCCCTGCCTCTTTTGTTAAATGATTGGTATTAGAAAATTTTAATACAAGCATAGGCACCACCCAATGAATGAGGGGTAATACTAAGTAAGCGTAACAGGCTAAATGTACTTTCTCCAAAACACGGGCATCTACTTTCTCATCTTGGATGCTAGCGCTTGGCACAGGCGTCACCAACGTTTCAAATGGAATAGAAAGGGCTGCTGCAAGGGTTTTCAGGGTAAATACACGGGGTGTTGTTTCACCGTTTTCGATGCGTTGAATGGTACGAACATTGATGTTCGTTAGCTCGGCCAATTCCTCTTGTGTAAGTCCTTTTTGTTTACGTGCAAGTAAGATTTTCTCCTTCAATTCCATGAGGTAAAAGTAATTTTTTAACCTTTCCCAGCCAACCCGGTTGTACGGTTTTTGTTATATCTCCTAGCGATATGTGATCCCTATTCTTCAACTTAAAAATGTACAATATGAGCGGCGCATTACCCAATTTCAAATACAAATTAGAAGAAAAAGAGCCAAGATTAGGTCCCGGTGGTATTACCCGTGGTGTTTCTGTAAAAGAATTCCCTGTTTCTCAACAAATTGCCGGTGTTAGCATGCGCTTGGCACCCGGCGCTATCCGAGAATTGCACTGGCATGCAAATGCCGCGGAATGGGGCTACGTGGTGAAAGGTCAAATGCGTACTACGATGGTGGAACCCAGCGGCGAAACGTATGTGGATCTCTTCTCTCCCGGCGATGTATGGTATTTTCCCCGTGGGTTTGGACATATGTTGCAATGTGTAGGCAACGAGGAATGCCATTTCATTTTGATTTTCGACAATGGCGATTTTAGCGAGGACCATACTTTTAGCGTAACAGATTTCCTGTCGAGCGTACCACCATATATAGCTGCCCAGAATTTGGGATTAACCTTAGAAGAAGTAAGCAAACTACACCAAGGCGAAGCCTATTTCGCGCAATGCCAGCTACCCGATGTGCATTCTGGCATAGCATTGCCCCGTAGCAACTCGAACCTAACCTCGAAACATCGCTACCCTTTACATGCGCAACAGCCTAAAATAGTTCCGGGTGGAGGCACCCAACGCACCGTTTCCCAAGTAGAATTCCCCATAGCAGCAACCATTACAGGTAGTATCTTCGAAATAGAACCGGGTGGTTTGCGCGAAATGCATTGGCATCCCAATGCCGATGAATGGCAATATTACTTGCAAGGTGCTGCAGAAATGGGTGTATTCTTAGCAGAAGGACAGTTTGTGAAAGACGACTTTGTTACCGGCGACGTGGGGTATGTACCGATGGGAGCTGGGCACTATATTAAAAACACGGGCGATGATGTACTGATTGTGTTACTGGGATTCAACAATAGCATATACGAAGCCATTGACCTTAGCACTTGGCTAAGCGGCAACCCTGCCGATATAATACGCGGTAACTTTGGGATTGATGCCGACTTGGCGAAGAAATTCCCTACCCACAACGAGTTCATCATACCTTAAATTTTACAATCTAAATAAAACACCTACATTTAAATTCAAGCAGCGTTTTATTCCATGCAAAACAGCCATCAATCTGTAAAGTCGCTACATGAATTATACGAGAAATTAGGCATCCCGGTAGATTTAATTGATGCAGCATCCGGCTTTACGATACATTATCTCCAGCAAACGTTCAAGGAGTTTCCTTTTACGTCGGAGCCATTTCGCCCGAATTATTTTAGCTTCCTTTTTATAAAAGAAGCATTCGGCAAATATACGATCGACGACCAAGTGTTCGACATAAAGCCCGGCACCGTGTATTTCACGAACCCGGGCAACTACCGTATTTTCGAATGGCATAGTATAACCGATACTTGTTTGATCACCTTCAATGAAGGGTATTTGAAAGAATATGTACATCAAGATGTTTACCGGGATTTTTCTTACCTGTTAACAGAAACAATATTACCAAGGGTTATGCAACCAGCACAATTCGAGATGATTGAACAACTGTACCAACAAATTCACCGCGAACATCTCGGCGACTCGCCTTACAAACACAAAATTGTTGGCAGCCTAATGGTGGCTTTGCTACTGAAATTAAAAGAATACTTCTTTCAAGACTACAACCCTATTTACGAAGGCAACCGCAGCTCCCAAATCGTTAAAACCTTTAAACAGCATTTGGAACAACACTTCCGCGAACTCATCAGCGGAAAAGTACATACGCCATTACGCGTACAAGATTATGCCGACAAACAACACCTGCATGTAAATTATCTTTCTACAGTTATCAGTAACAAAACAGGCAAATCGATTGGAACTTGGATAGCCGACAAAACCATGGCGGAAGCGAAGGTGATGTTGCAAGATGTAAACCTTGCTATTAAAGAAATTGCCAACCGGTTGGGATTTTTAGAAGCGGCTCACTTTAGTAATTACTTCAAGAAACATGCGCAAATAAGCCCCGCGGAATACCGGAAACAGGCCCTTTAATAGGCAACCTGGGATATTTGCAACTCTTACCAACATCTTTGTACGAAAGCAGGCATGTTCATGTAGCACCTTTGTATTGTTATTACGAACAAACAAAAACAAAGTCTTATGAACACACTCCACAACAAAATTGCTTTAGTAACAGGTGCATCCCGTGGTATTGGTGCCGAAATTGCGAAATCATTAGCTCAAGCAGGTGCTAGCGTAATTGTAAACTATGCAGGTAACCAGCAAGCTGCCGATAACGTAATAGCAGCCATTAAAGCTGCCGGAGGTGATGCAATTGCCTTGCAAGCAGATGTAAGTAACCCCAACAATGTTAGATCGCTTTTCGATAACGCTATTGCGCATTATGGCCGTATCGATATCCTAGTAAATAACGCCGGGGTAATTCTATACAAACTCATCAAAGACACAACGGATGAAGATTTATCCAACATCATCGACATCAACATCAAAGGCGTATTCTACACCTTGCGCGAAGCTGCTACCCGCTTAGCAGATAATGGTAGTATTATCAACTTCTCTACATCTGTAAACAGGATGATATCACCTACTTACGGCGCTTATGTAGCTACTAAATCGGCCGTTGAACAGCTTACACGCGTGTTTGCGAAAGAGGTGGGCGCCCGCGGCATTCGTGTGAATTCAGTTTCTCCCGGTCCTACTAACACCGAGCTATTCTTAGAAGGTAAAACGCCTGAAATCGTTAACCGCATAGCCGCTTTATCCGCTTTCAACCGCATTGGTGAACCATCAGATATTGCAAAGTTGGTAGTATTCCTTGCGAGTGATGATGCAAATTGGATCTCAGCTCAAAATATTGGTGCTAACGGCGGTATGGCTTAATTATTCTTTTCATTATTCAAACGCAAACATCATGAACTCATTACACCATAAAACAGCCGTTATTACCGGCTCAGCTAGAGGCTTGGGTAAAGCCATCGCAGAACGTTACGCAGCATTAGGTGCTAACATTGTATTAAACTATTCGAGAGACAAAGCTTCTGCTGAAGAAGTAGAGAATAATATCCGTGCAATGGGTGCACAGGTAATTGCTGTACAAGCGGATGTAAGCAAGGTAGCAGATATTCAATACCTTTTTGCAGAAGCTAAAAAAGCATTTGGAAAAGTTGATATTGTAGTAGCTAACGCTGGCATTGAAATGGTAGAAACACCTGTTACCGCTTTCACCGAAGAACAATTCGACCGCCTATTTTCAATTAATACCAAAGGCGCCTACTTCACCATGCAACAAGCTGCTTTAAACGTGGAAGATAATGGTAGAATTATTTACATCGCGTCGAGCACAACAGCATTCCCGGTTGCCGGTATGGCCGTGTATGGCGGTAGCAAAACTACACCCCGCTATTTAGTAGATGTATTAGCGAAAGAAATTGGGCACCGGGGCGTAACAGTGAATTCAATTATTCCCTTTGCTGTTGACCATAGCGGGATTTTTGCAGAAGCGAATAGCTACCCCGAGTTGCGTACATCACTTATCGACAGTTGCCCTATGAAACGCCTAGCTGAAGTAGAAGATGTAGCAAATATTGCCGAGTTCTTTGCTAGCGACTTATCCTCTTTCGTAAACGGCCAGCACTTGCTTGTAAATGGTGGCGCCAATCAATAAACCATGAGATTACTCGGACTTTCATTGCTCCTCCTGCTAGCAAGTGTATTCAGCGCTTGTGGGCAGGTAGGAAATCATCAACACCCTGAACGCAAACAAATGACATATGACAACATCACACATCCCGTAGCGAAAGCCGCGATCATCGCTTGGCAAAAAGGGGATGCAAAAACTTGGCGCTCATACTTTGCCGATACAGCCAAACTATTAGACGATGGTCATCCCCGCGACTTAATCGAATTCTCTACCGAAGCCATTCGTAACGAAAGGTTTACTACCATCGATAAAGTAGAAGACAATGGTCTTTCAATTTATGGCCGGTTTCATAGCGATACTTGGGGTGATTTTATAGCGTATTTTAGCTTTACATTGAACGAAGAAGGGAAAATTAAGTTACTACGCATTGGGCAGGCACGGTATTAAAAAAATACTTTGACAAATGGGGTGATAATACGTTGAAATTGGTATAAATACTTTTAAATTCGGCCTATTATGACCCTCCATCCAGACAATATTTGGATTGATCGTGTTAAAAACGATGAACGTGCTTCGCTAGCACAATTGTATAGCGAATACTACCCTTGCATTGCCCAGCACATATTGCGTAACAATGGCAATGTTGCAGATGCGGAAGACATTTTCCAAGAAACGCTCATCATCTTCCTACAAAAAATACGGCAACCCAATTTCGCCCTCACAGCATCGTTACAAACGTTCCTCTTTGCCATTGCTAGAAACCTCTGGTTGAAACAACTGCGAGATAACAAAACCACACAATTCGACCCTGCTAATGTAAATGTTGACATACCTTATGAAGCGAATGAAGAACAAACTTTCAACGTACTACGCTGGATGAAACAGATCACAGTGAAATGTCAACAAATACTACAAGCCTTGTTTTTTATGAATACTCCCATGGAGCAGCTTATGCAAAAAATGGGCTGGAAGAACAAGCATACAGCGGCGAATCAAAAGTATAAATGTTTGCAACAAATGCAGAAACAACGGCAGGCCTAGCCCCCGTTGTTTTCGCTTTTAAACAACTTCATAGCAAGCAAACCGTATCCTAATGCGGCCCCGGATCGAAGGGCAGCAGCGATCATGATTGTTTCAGCAATTTCTTCTTGGGTAATGCCTTGTTCCTTGGCTTTGGTGATATGCTTTTCAATGCAATAAGGACATTGCGTAGTAAGTGCGACAGCAATAGCAATTAGTTCTTTGTATTTGGAAGGAACCTGTGAAGGTATATCCGCAACGCTATGATCGAATGATAGCCAAGCTTTACTGGAAATAGGTGCGCCGTTGATAATATCGATGGCGAATTGTTTGTCGGAAGAATGTGTCATGGTATGTGTTTATTATTGATACCAAGCTCTTCGTATTATCACCCAATTGACTAGAATAATTTTCCGAGTGCGCGTTTTAGCTTCTGCTCAACATTGGCAAAAACATTTGGATCATCGTCATGCACTGCCTTCATCGTAGTATCGAGCGGGTACATTTCGATTTCTACAGGTGAAAAGGTGCGTACAACCAGTGTAGCCGCATTGCCTTGTAAACGTTTTTCCCATTTAAAACCGTAGGTATCTACTAAATACTGGCCGAAATTATACGCAAGTATTAACAAATGTTGATCGGCATCAATACCCAAGAATGTTTTATGGGCATTACGTTTCCATACCTCCACGTATTCGTCGAGATTGGCAGGATGATTGGCAGGTGATTTTTCAAACTTCAACAATTGTGGTAATCCATTTTGTAGGAAGTCGATGCACATGTTAATGGCCAAGAATTCGTGTTCCGGGAGGTGGCTGTATTTATATGTAGGAAGATCAGTTTTTTTAAAAACGTGGACGCCCTCATCGATGCTCAGCGAAGCTGGGTTTTGATGCTTTCTTCTGAACAATTTTTTGAAGAAATTCATGGAAATTGAGTTGTAACGTGGTACATGAATGTAGGCATATTTTGGTTCCTGTGCAATAAAAATTATCTTGTTACAACAGCGTAAAACGTATTCGTACAAACATCTTAGATTGCATTCCTTGTTACTAATTGACATTCAATCCCCATTAACTACATGAAAAAAGCCCAATACGCCGATAAACCACTTGTGATCGATATACTCACCCAATCGTTCCAACACAACCTCAGCGTCAATTATATCATTAAAAAAGACGGTCACCCAAAGCGAATCGAAGCGCTTATGGATTACTCCTGCGAAATGTGCTATCGCTTTGGCGACATATTCTTATCCAACGACAAGAAAGCCTGTGCCCTACTCCTTTACCCCGATAAGAAAAAGATTGTTTTACACCTCGATCTCCAGCTGATCCTTCGTTGTGTAGGCATTGGCAATATCCTTAAAACACTCCGGCGCGAAAAGATCATTCACCAGGCCCATCCTACCTCACCATTTGCTTATTTATGGTTTGTAGGGGTATTACCTTCAGAACAGGGCAAAGGCCATGGTAGCGAGTTATTACAAGGCATTTTAGATTACTGTGATGCGCAACAACGCCCTATTTACTTGGAAACATCTACTGAACGAAATTTACCTTGGTACGAGCGCTTTGGATTTGAGGAGTATAGGAGGGAAAATTTGAGTTATTGGGTGCATTTCTTTAGGAGAAATGTACGCTAACTTGCTCATTGAAAGCGACACATATATGCATAAAAAAAGGACTCTTTTCAAAGTCCCTGTGGTGGCGGAGAAAGAGGGATTCGAACCCCCGGACCTGTTACAGTCAACAGTTTTCAAGACTGCCGCAATCGACCGCTCTGCCATTTCTCCGCGGCGAAAGTAGAATTAGATTTGATAATAAAAAAATAATTTTCAGATTTTGCGCAAAAAAACATTTCACAATCAGGCAAAACACAATACAGCAAAGACTTACAGCGAATAAAAAAATTTTCAGCCAGAAAGGCCCTCCACCAACTTTAACGCAATTTTACAGGCAGCATATTCGGAATATTGCATATTTTGGTAGTGATTTTTATCCTATGCTTTTATTCTTTCTATTACTGGTGCTGGGAATTATTGTTTACGTGATGGTTTGGGGCAACTCCGCCGCCAAAAGAAAACGTGAAGCCGGCAGGGAGGTCACAAAAGGTACGATCGACCATCGCTACAATGCTCGTAAATCGTTGGAACAACAAGAAGTTGACCGAATCCTCGATAAAATCCACCGCAGCGGCCTTAACAGCCTTACGCCCGAAGAACGGTCCACGCTAGAACGCTACCATTAAGTTTACAAACTAATTAAATCCAATAACTCGTCGGAAGATAATTTCGCCGCCTGGTCGCTACCGGCTAACAGGTGGTCGGCAATGTCGCGTTTATTCACGTGTAATTGCATAATCTTTTCTTCGATGGTATCTTTGGCTACCAACCTGTATACAGTTACAGGACGTGTTTGCCCAATGCGGTAAGCACGGTCCGAGGCTTGCTCTTCAATGGCGGGGTTCCACCATGGGTCGAGGTGAATAACAAAATCTGCGGCGGTTAAATTCAGGCCTTGTCCGCCTGCTTTTAAGCTAATTAAGAACAAGGGGGCTTCTCCTCCTTGGAATCGTTGTACTAGTTCGCCTCGTTCAGCTATTGGCGTGCTACCGTCGAGATAGAGATACGGGATACCTAGGCTATCGAGGGCTTTCTTCACCAATGCAAGATGTTTTACAAACTGGCTAAATATTAAGGCACGGTGGCGGTTAGGGATTAATTCTTCTACGATCTCTAATAAGATACGCATTTTGGTAGAATCAATATCTACTTGTTCATCGAGCAGCTTGGGATTACAAGCCGCCATGCGTAAACGGTTAATTTCGGCCAATGTTTGCAAGTGTAAGCGGTTCTTTTGTTGGGCCGACAATTTGATTTGCTCTACTGCCCTGCGACGAATACCTTCATAAAACGCCCTCTCTTCGCGCGACAACATCACTACTTTCTCGATCTCGGTTTTACCCGGTAATTCTTCCATAACTGCCACCTTCGTTCTGCGTAGCATGTAAGGTGAAATTAGCTTCCTTAAATGATCCTTCACGGCGCCCATTGGGAACTTAGACATAGGCATGGCGAAGTTCTCGTGGAAGTGCTTTAATGTTCCCAATAAACCGGGATTAATGAAGTTAAACAGGTTCCATATTTCGCCAACATGGTTTTGAATAGGTGTACCTGTAAGTATCAGTTTGAAATCGGCCTGGAGGTTCATGGCCGCCTTGGAGGTTTTGGTTTGATAGTTTTTGATGGTATGCGCTTCATCTAGTACTGCATTGCTCCATTGGATTTGCGCAAATTGTTCATCGTTGGTTTGCATGAGGTTGTAAGTAGTTACCACTACATCGAACGGCGAAAAAGCCGTATACGGTTCGCTACTATTGAATTGTATCACATTCAGCGTGGGTGCAAAGCGCTGTAACTCTTGTAACCAATTTGGCAACACTGAAGCAGGACAAACCACTAAGCTAGCACCCAATTTTGCACGGTGTAACAACAAAGCGATCGTTTGCACAGTTTTACCTAGTCCCATATCATCTGCCAAGCAGGCACCGGCGCCCAATTCCGACAAGCGTACCATCCAACGAAAACCTTCTTCTTGGTAAGGCCGTAACGTGGTTTCCAAGGTATTGGGTACTTCAATAGGTAAGGCTGCCAATTGCTCCCGCTGCTGCATGATCGAGTACCAAGCAGGATCTACTTTCACATCACCGGCACCATCAATCATATCAGCTACCATGTGCGCGGCAAGCTGCGGTAAACGCACCCCGTTCTTATCCTTATACACAATACTCCCCAACTCAAGTAAGCGTTTACGAAATTCGTTCGTAAGAACAATGTATTCACCTGTACTTAATAGTACGAATTTATCTTTACGCACCTTTACGAGGTCGAGCATTTCTTGCAATGACAGCATGAGTTGTTCATCAATCTTCACATCACCCTTACACTCAAACCAATGATCAACCACCTTCAACGACAAGCGCATACTTGTAAAGCCCACTTGGCTGCGCAACTTAAACCTTTCACCATCGGGCCATTCTGCTACAACTAATTGCGGATGCAGGTGAATTATTTCCAACAAGTGTAAACAGTCTGCCGGGTCTTCAAACACAATGTTATCGTCGTCAATCTCTTGCTGAATATTAGATTGCAACAGTTCTAATAATTGCTGGTAATTACTTGTTTCTTTTTCCAAATCCCGCGCTGCCTGGCACCGAACATTATTGATAATACTCATAACGTTGGTAGCTCCTAAGCCCGGCTTACAATACGGCGGGTACTTCCCAAATGGCTTCACGTACAAAGTAGCACGCAATACATCGCCTACAGGCACAAGCTGTATCCAAACCCGGCTATCACTTTCACGTTGTTCAAATACTTGCGACGAATTCTCAACATCGGAATGAACGGTTATTTCGCTACTTACCTGTTGTAAAACCACTTGCAATTTCTCCTTTCCTTCGAAGGGAACGAGTGGAATTTGCAAGATCGTTTGCAGGTACATCTTCTGTTGAGAAGAGATTCGAATTAAGCGGAACCGCGTCGGTGTTTCTGGCACCAAGGTAATAGGCTTCGTATAATCGTGCACGTTGGCCGTAAATGTAAAACCCGCCGGTGTTTTATTCACAATCAATTCCACTCCACCTTTTACAATTTCTAACCCTATCTGCGGCGATTCCATAAAGTATAAATGCGGGTGCCCAACGAGTGCTTCCCATACCGTATCTTCAAACTCGTACCCCTCTCGCTGGAAATCGGAAAAATGCGATTCACGCATCACGGCTTGCCCTATGCGTTTATCTTGTTCCGTCATGCCTTCCACTTTTCCTTCTTTCAGCTTGCGTAGCGGAATGGTTTTCCCACTAGTCCACATGCCTTCACCGAGGGCCGATTGTTGCACGGCTATTACTTTATACGTTTCTGTGTCGATCAGATAAGCAACACGGTTGATAACTACAGGTGCTTTTTGTTGCTTTTGTTCGCTGGCAGGTAACAACAATGTATTCAACAAACGCTCCCATTCCGGGGCATGAGCCATGCGCGCTAAGGCCGGCAAATAAGGTAAGGTACTTTTTAATTGCTCGTAGCGCTTTGTATCGCCAAACACATGACTTTCACGTGCAGCATACAAGGCCTCGAATAGCAGTAGTATATATTCATGCTGGAAACATTCTTTCAACAGCACTTTGAAATACGATTCGAATAATTTTAAGACTTTACTTTTAGGATGAAATGTTTGCAAACAACAAAACGCTAATACACTCAACAAATGCGCCTGTTCAAGGTTAGCATTATTTTCTACCAGTATCAACAATAAATTCTCTGCGCGCTCTTTCTTTCCAAAGTGATAATAGATAAACGCCACGGCCGGAACAAAAACAGGCGCCACTTTCTTTTCAAAGGGTGATAACAATTTCTGTAATACCGGTTGCACTTTATCTACAGGTAACAGTGTTAATGCATATACATAATAGAAAGCAAACAAGGGATGGTTCGGTAATAACGATTTTTTATCCGCCTTACGTTGCAACTTCATCCCTTGCTCGAAGGCTTGTTGGGATGCTTCTGCTCCTTCGCTATATAGCTTCACCACGCCTTGCAAGAAATGTACGAATGCTTGGGGTTCGCTGGTCGATAATTGATGTTCGAGTGGAGAAAAGTTGCCTTTCAACAACCATATCAACATAGGTGCATTGACTTGCGCACTTACCAATTGTTCACTTTTCTTCAAAAAGGCACTTATCTCCTTCAAGGGTTGCAATGCCAATAAGTTCTCCATCACGCCCACTTCTACAATCGCCTCCATGCTGCTTTCCGTAAACCTTTCCAGTAAATGGTAATAGCGCTTATCGTACAGCAAGTAAAATAAGTATGGGGCATATTGTGCCAACTCGCTTTCTACCCTACGAACGGGTGGCGATAATAATTGTTGATCACCAATAAAGTAAGCTATCAGTAATTGTTGAATCGTTTGTAGTATAGCGCCGGAGCTGTAAAAGCTTGGGGTGCGTTGCCCGGGCCTTTGTATGATCTTTTGATAGGTTTCGTGCTGAATGTTTTGTGGAAATAACAAAAAGCTAAGTGCCGGCTGCAACATAAAGTTCCCTGATACAGTGAAGGTACCCAACTTCGCACTTTCCAAATGATCCAACAAGGCATTTACCTCCAACTGTTCGATGGATTGTATTTGCATCATGGCATCGCGCAAGGTAAATACATCGATAGGATACAGGTATACCGATAATATATCAATGGCTTGCTGTGCGAGCGGTGATTGGGCTTTATATTGCGACAAATAATACGTTTCTTTCCACATAAACCTAAGAAGCTATTATTGTAAAAATAACGCGTCCCAGGTTGTATTGCAAAAGAACTTTCACACAATCGAAAAAACTCTCTCCCGGCTTTTACACCGCGACTAGAGAGCGAACAATGTACGACCTCCACCAGTTAAGAATGTAGCTAACATTCTTGTTCTTTGGTCTGGTGTGAACATATACAAACAAGCATCGTCGCTATAGTCCATATAGTTCATTGTCATTTCAATTGGTGTACCGGCACAAGTGCTCAAATGCGGATGTGTTGGACAACCGAAGTTAGCAGCATTGTGTGTTGGCGTATCACCACAGAAGTCGTTACCACAAGTAGCATCGCCCCAGATGTGACGTAAGTTTAACCAGTGACCAACTTCGTGTGTAGCTGTTCTACCTTTCCCAAAAGGAGCCGCAGCTGTACCAACACGACCGAAGCAGTTTTGTGCAATTACAACGCCATCGGTAGCAGAAGCGCCGCCAGGGAATTGTGCATAGCCGATAACGCCGCCGGTCATAGCACCTACTACCCAAATATTCAATACTGAATCGGGTGTAGTTGCGTTAATACCACCTGTAGTAGTGCTTTTCATTTGGTTATTCGTACCCCAGCTAGTTTTAGTAGTAGATTTACGAACAACTGCTTTCAACGAGAAAGAAATACCCACGTTTGCTTTCAAAGAAGTGAAAGGAGAAGGTGGAATTTCTGGGTTAGTGGCATTGAAATCTTCGTTTAAAACATCGATTTGAGATTGAATTTGAGCTAAAGAAATATTTTCTGTAGCCGTTCTATACAATACGTTTACAACTACAGGAATTTCGATAGAACCATTTGGCAATAAGCGAAGCATTGCTGGGTTAGCAGATACTTTGCGCGTGAGTGATTCAATCGCGCTCATGCGTGAAGCCATGTTAGGATCGTTACGCAATTGGTCGTTCAAAACGGTCATAGAACCACAATTACGCTGTGTTATAGCAACGGGTTCGATACCGTCTACACGTGGTTCAGGTTTAGCGCTCTTATCGCAGGAAGCAAACAATAGTGTTCCACCGAGGACTAGAATGATTGATAAATATTTCATTTTCGTACAGATTTTGGGTTACTCATACAATTACCTAAATAGTTTAACCAGGAGAGAGCAGGTATGAAATGAGTGTTGGGTTTACGGGAGTAAATTTAAATGAAATAATGAGATGTTGATTTTTTGGCTGCGTTTCGAATGCAGTTCTGCATATTCCTTTAAGATGCTTACTTGTGCTACATTTGAGAGTTGTACATATATGTTATTTTAAGAAATAGTTGTGGCTTTTTGTGGATGAATTGGATGTAATGAACAGGTAAAACAACTTATTCACATCACTTTTCTTGGTGAAAAGTATTCGTTAAATTGAGTGTGATAAGATTAAATATTGTCCATTTAAACCCGATTCGCAGATGAAAAAGAACGTTCTCTTTTTATGCGCAGCATTAGTGGCTATCTTTATGAGTGTTCAACCCGCCACTGCCTCAACAACAAAACCTTTACCGGTATCAAAACAAGCCAACTTCTTCGCGTACTTAACGGGCCCTACCACGGTAAGTAAATCTGGTGGCAACTATTCATTTACAGCTTATGGTTTACCAACAAACCCATTGTCGTCTGTATGGATATTTGGTGATCCTTTAAGAAACGAGCAGTTCATGGCATTCCCCGATGCAAGTGGTACGGAAACATTAACCGTAGATGGTTCGGTGTTTGGTACTTTACTAGGTTCACAGTACGTATGGATTGTAGATGAAAATGGTAATACCATTGCATCTTTGTACGTATACGTTACACCTTAATTATTTCCTGCAAAACATTTTTATTCATCCCGCCCGGCTTATATGCTTGGCGGGATTTTTTAGTTCCCTGGTTTCCCGGTTATTGCAGCGTTAAAAACCATATGCTTCTCTAAAGCCACCAGGGCCAAAAGTGGCACGCATACGACTAACTTGGTTAGGTGTAAACATGTACATGGCTACATCGTCTACGAGATCCATAAAGTTTTGTGTCATCTCAATAGGCGTACCTGTACAGGTGCTATAATGCGGGTAGATAGGCACCCCGTAATTGGCGGTATTATGCAAGGGTGTATCGCCACAAAAATCATTACCACAAGGTGCATCACCCCAAATATGTTTTAAGTTCAACCAATGCCCCATTTCGTGGATTAATGTGCGACCTTTATTGAAAGGCGCCACTACAGAACCAATTGTGCCGAATGCTTCGTCGATTATTACAATACCTTCGGTGGCTACCGGGCCACCAGGCAATTGAGTATAAGCTAATAACCCGCCGCTTAAATTATTCACCACCCAAATATTCAAAACAGAATCGGGTCGAGTAGGCGCAATACCCGAGGCAGCAGTTTTCATTAAGTTGGCAGTCGTCCATGAACTGGTAGTCACTAATCTGCGCTTAATAGGCAACAGGATGCATTTAATGAGCGCCTTAGCTTTTAAAGGGTTGTAAATGGTTAAATCATCGGGAATAAACTCTGGATTGGTACCATTATAATCGGCATTCAAGCTGCCGATTTGCGATATTACTTGTGCATCTGTGATATTGGAAGGGCCATTGTTGTAGCATATGTTTACTTGCACATACATGAAGATAGTATCTGTAGGCAGGTAAATTTTAGCACTAGCTTGTTGAGGCTGAAAATTTTCAATGGCAGTATAGCGTTTCAGCCAAACCGGGTCTTTTTTAATTTGTTGTAACAACGCTTCTTGTATGCATGTACGCGCTTTACTTGTAGGCGCAATAGAGGCTTCAACAGTGGAAGGTTGCTCTTGTTTTGTACAACTACTTAGTACAAACAGTATAAATAGGCTAACGACAGAAATACTCGTTTTCATGATAATGATTTTGGATGATGAAGAGGTGAATTGGGCTAACCGGGAATAAAACAGGAAACAATTATATGGAAGATACGCGCCACCGGTAGAAGGCGTACTGCGGTGCTTTAAATTCAAACCAACCTGTCAAAGAACTTGCAATATTGCTTGCTTGTCATCACATCCTGAAATTACATCCTCCCAACCACTCAAAAAAATGCCGTGCCGGTTTCTGCCGCTTTTAACCGCTTTATGCCGGAAATAACCGCTTTATGCCGCTTTATGCCGCTTTATGCCGGATTGTGCCGGATTGTGCCGCTTTATGCCGGAAAATGCCGGATTATGCCATGTAGAAACCGTAAGTAAGCTTGGTTTCACTTTACTAATCGTGCACAAAAAGCTTACTGAACATCGACAAAATGGGGGTAAAACAAGGAAAATGTCGACAAAATGTCGACAAAAGCCTTACTTCACCCTTGTAAATACTGGGTTTGAGTAAGAAAATGTCGGAGAAGAGTCGGAGAAAAGTAAAGAAATGCCCGAAAACAAAGGGAAATGTACTGTTATAAGAACGAACCGGTTGATTATCATCAACAAAAAATAAAGCCTCCACATGGGTGAAGGCTTTACAAAAATTTACGGGATAATATTCACCGATTTACTGCCTACAATCAAACCGTATCCATCATACGTTCCCACTAAGAAAACAGTAGCATAGCCGGTTGCAGTGCCGAAATCACTTGAAAAGAAATCGTGCGTGGCAACACCGCCAGATGGTGGGTTCGCAGGTGTACGATACACGGCTACACCATCTTTCATGATCACCCATTGTGCATCATCTGGCCAGGTAGTTACATTGCTGCTGTAAGTTACAAGCGCAAAACTGGATAGTGATACTGAACTAGGGCCGGTCATGTTGATGAAATAACCTTTAGCAGCAATTGCTTTCGCTTGGGTAGAATTTGTTGTAAGGTTCATCATGCTGCATACAATAGCAGCCATGGCTAACATAACGATGTGCTTTTTCATGGAGTTTTTTTTGATGAATAAACAGGGTTCAGCTTGAATTTACGGGCGTTGGCTGCATTCTTTATGCAGTTGTGGATGAATGTTGCTGCTGTAGGAAGGATAACAATAGTTTCTCATCGGCACACAACCCATTATTCGTGGCTTTATTTCGTTGTGCCTTTAACTTCTTTAGCCAGGGTGCTAAAGTGCCCGCTTCATAGGTATCGAACAGTAAAGGATGTATGTAGTACTTCTTGCATACTGCCCGCGTATTACCCAATTTTTTCGCCACTTCGTCTATTACGGTTACGATGTTCTTCTTACAGGCGGTGATGTTTTCAAAGGGCTCCGTATCTGCCAATAAATTAAATGCATTCACCGAACCGGCCCATGTGCGAAAGTCTTTACACGTGAACTCCTGGTCGGCGCAACAATCTTTGATGTAATCGTTTAATTCACCAGAGTCTAATCCTTTATGTTCCCCGTTCTCGTCGTAATACTGGAATAATGTTTGGCCGGGAATGTCTTTTACTTTTTTCAATAGTTTGGCTAAGGTGGCATCGCGGAGTTCTATTTTGTGTTCAACACCTTTCTTTCCTTTGAATTGAAAAAATGCTTTACCACCTGTTATTTGCACATGTTTATTGCGCAAGGTGGTGAGGCCATGTGAACCGTACAGCTTTTCGTATACTTGGTTACCTACCCGGATAAATGTTTCCTCCATAACGGAAAGCGCTATGGCTATTACTTTATTCTTTTGCAAGGAAGTTAATGCTAAATCTTGCTTTATTCGCCCGCGTATACGGGGTAAAAACTGTCCGAATTGTAAAAGCCGGAAGTACTTGGTTTCATTGCGTGCAGCCGCCCAATTATCGTGGTAGCGGTATTGTTTACGGCCTTTAGTATCGATTCCCGTGGCTTGTAAATGTCCATTTTCGTGGGCAGAAATCCACACTTCTTCCCAAGCTGGCGGCAACACCAACCGTTTAATGCGTAAAAGTATGGCTTCGTCCTTTATGGGTTTGTTATTCGTATCCAAATAAACAAAGTCTTTCCCTTTGCGTATGCGCTTATAGCCAGGCGTACCGGGCTTCACATAGCGCAGCTTGGCAGATTTTGCAATTGCAACCGGGTCTGTTATTTGCTCCAAACTTACCATTACTTTTTACTGTTACATAAAGTGTGCCACTGGATATTGTGGAAAAATTGGACTTTTTAACAAAACAACATAGAACGTTTCAACAAAGCAGGTTATTCCCTTTACAACGAGCTTTGCAGTATAAATTCACTAACAATGGAACCAAACTGGGAAAACAATACGGCACACCTTACAATTCTTTAACCGAAGAAAAATAATTTTCACTTGTATACAATATCCCTTTTCGACGTTCGTCTACCTTACTACAAACTTTATTATTTACAAACTTCATGAGAATTAACAGCAAACGCTTGAAGCGTGTTTTGTTGGTGATCGCGATCATCATATTTCTACCTGTCGTAATTATAGCTTGTTATATGCAAACACCACAATTTGGGAAGAAACCGTCTGGAGCAAGACTCGAAAGAATAAAACAATCGCCGCATTACGCGAATGGTCGATTTAATAACCTCGTACCCAAGCCCACCATTACACCGGGCTATAGCATGAGTAAAGAGATTTACAATTCTCTTTTTAAAAAATATCCACGCACAGCGCCTACAGATAGCTTACCTTCTGTAAAAACAGATTTGAAGGCGCTGCCGTTGGATAGTAATGTATTAGTATGGTTTGGCCATTCTTCCGTTTACTTACAAGTGAATGGCAAAAGAATATTGGTAGATCCTGCTTTTAGTGGTAAAGCCAGCCCATTACCTTGGGGTATTAAAGCCTTTAAGGGTAGTAATGTATATCAACCGGAAGATTTTCCAACGATTGATTATTTATTGATTTCGCACGACCATTACGATCACCTGGATTATGAAACCATCAAAGCATTGCAATCGAAAGTGAAGCAAGTAGTTTGTGGTTTAGGGGTAGGTGAACATTTTGAATACTGGGGGTACGAACCGAAACAAATTATTGAGAAGGATTGGGATGAAGAGGTAGCCATCGCGCATGATATTACCCTCCACACTTTATCAACTCACCACGAAAGTGGCCGTGGCTTTTCGCGCGGTACCAGCTTATGGTTGTCGTTTCTATTGGAAACACCTACCCAGAAGATTTACATTAGCGGAGATGGTGGATACGATGGTAGGTTTAAGCAAATTGGGGAGAAATTCGGACCTATTGATTGGGTGATATTAGAGAATGGTCAATATAATAAAGCATGGCAATCGGTACACAACCTACCGGAAGAAGTGGCACAAGCTACCTTGGATTTGAAAACAAAGCAGCTTATTACTGTACATCACTCGAAATTTACGTTAGCGAGGCACCCTTGGGATGAGCCATTGAACTTAATTGCCCAACACGCAAAATCGCACAACTACAAGCTGGCTACCCCCATGATCGGGGAAGTGGTAGACCTGCATTCCAATACGCAAGTATTCAAAGAATGGTGGCGCGGGATTAATTAATACGTACATTTACAACATATGTTCATCAACTACCCCATGCAATTTTCGAATGCTTGGGGTAGTGCATAAAATCAAGCCATATGTTCTCCATCGATCAAATTAAAATAGCCCATAGCAAAGTGGAATCCGGTGCCGATTTCCCAGCGTATATCCATGCCATTAAAGCACTCGGCGTTGCGGGGTACGAAACATGGGTAAAGGATAGTCATACCGATTACTTCGCCGCGAACGACTTCAGCATTTCATCCGGCCCCATGTATGCCGATTTATCTATCTCCAACACTGCTCAACCCCTACAATTCCAAGCCTACCTCAAGCTTCACCAAGAAGGCGGTAGCGATTACTATACCTTCTGCCAACATTGCGCAGAAACAGGTGTTGAAAAATGGGTGGTAAGTTTGGAGGGCATGACTTGCACTTATTACGACAAAGCCGGTAACGTAGTACTGGAAGAAAAAATCCCCGGGTAGCCTACCTTTACACCCTATTTCCACCCCCACTCCTCGTTCTTTTACAGTGGACTTTTCTAAGCCCTAAAGTTGTAATTTTGCCCTTGTATTTATTACATCCCCTTTACCAGGCACCAGCTCACCATGATACACCTAACGATTGTACAGCAGCGATTACATAATAATATTAGTACACAATGAATGTTCTTAAAACGACCGGCACAGGTAAAACATATCCTAACTATCATAAAATTTTATCATCGGAAGACGTTGCTACAACGGAAATTTGTAGGCTTGTTCATAAAGAGCCTTATTTAAAAAACGGCTATTTAAAGGAACATTTCTTACTGTTTGTAGTAGATGGTACCCATGAAATTAAATTGGGCAATCAATGGCATACGGTGAATAAGGGCGAGATGATTTTAATGAAGAAAGCCAGCTATGTAGAATTCAAGAAAATGGGCGATCCTAACAATGATTATATCTACGAAAGCGTTTCCTTCAACTTGAAGAAAGAAATCCTCCTCGATTTCATCAAACAAGTTAACATAGTACCTGTACCCCATACGCCTACCCTTCCAGAAGTAATCGTACATCCCTATGGCGATCGCTTACAAACATTCCTCACTTCCTTGAAGCCTTACTTTATCGACAATTTCGAAGTAGATAAAGGCTTGTTTAGGATGAAGATATTAGAGTTGCTATACGATTTATCACAACTCAACCACCAATTCTTATTGCAATTAGTAGAAATTAATCAAACCGTTAAATCCGATATAATCCATGTTGTAGAGGAAAACTATTACAAACCTTGCGATATGGCCGATTTGGCTTTTATGTCGGGTCGTAGCTTATCTACTTTTAGGCGAGAATTTTATACCCTTTTCAAAACAACACAAGCCAAATGGATACAGGAAAAACGGTTGAACAAAGCGAAGGAACTATTTACAGCCTCGCGTTTGTCGATTGCGGAAGTATGCTACGAGGTGGGGTATGAAAACATTTCTCACTTTTCAAGGTTATACAAAAACCATTTTGGCTTTAATCCAAGTGAAACAAAAAGTCAAAAAAATTGATGTTTAAAACAATATGATTTGATACCTATTCATCCAACTTTGTACAAGGTTGGATGTGTTGTTTGATCGCTACAACAATGGCCATACATTTAATTGTGAAACCAATGTATTGCAGGTGCTGAAAGACAACCAAAACGAATCAAATCCTGTTTATAAAACAAAAACGCATCGTGGCTGTCACGGTGCGTTTTTGTTTATTGAAAACATATTTTTACAAGGCTTTACTAAGCATCTACCATTAGTTCGCTTCCGTATATTGCTTGAAATTATCCAGAATTGCTTGCCAACCGGCCTTTTGCATATCTAACGAGTTTTCATCTTCTGGATCAAAGCTAACAGCTACATCGGTTTGTGCGCCATTCGCTGTAAAAGCTACAGTAGCAGCACGGCCATTCGGCATGGTGTATGTAAAGCTTTCGCCGGGGGTAATAGCATTGTAGGTAGCTTCAAAATCGAATCCAAAGCTGCCGTCTTTTGCTTCCATGCGGGCACTGTATTTACCACCTACACGCATATCGTTGGATGCGCTAGGGCATTGCCATGATGGATCGGCGAAATTCCATTGCGTAATGTGTTCCGGTTGTGTATAGTAATTCCACACTTTTTGATTATCGGCGTTGATCGTAGATGTTACGGTGATTTGTGCTGACATATTTTATTTCTTTAGGGTGTTTAATAATTCGTCGAGTTTTTCTAAGGTAAGGGTTAAGCCTTCTTGCATGCCCATGTTGATAACAGTTTCTAAATCGGCTAACGATTTATAGGTTACCACGGTATTTACAACCGCATGTTCTCCTTTATCGGAAAAAGTAACCTGCCAATCGGCCCTCGGCAAAGCAGGGTTGATTGTACCGGCCTCATCGCAAAAACCGTCGATAGATGTATAATAATCTTTGGGTTGAATTTTGAGGTAATCAGTCCAACCCCAGTATTCGGCGCCATTAGGGTCTACCATGGCATAATGCCAATGACCGCCTTCTCGGAATTCCATTGATTTTGTTTTCGTCGTGAATGGTTTCGGGGCGAACCATTGGTCTAACAATTCACTTTTGGTGTAACAATCCCAAACTAGGTCGCGGTCGGCCGCGAATTCACGTGTAATGGTGAGCGTATTGTTTTTCTTATCAGCGACGAAGTCGAACTGCAAATTGTGTTTCATGTTACTTGTTTTTTTTAAGCGTGGCTAATAACTGGTCGAGCTGTTCGAAGCGGGTTTCCCATATTTTTCTGAATTGCTCCAGCCATTTATCTATTTCTTTCATTTTTTCAATCTCTAGTAAGTAATAGATTTCACGACCTTGCTGTTCCTGTTTAATCAAATCGCATTCCGACAAAATCTTCAAGTGTTTAGAAACCGCTTGGCGCGTGGTATCAAAATGTTCGGCGATCGCGTTGGGCGTCATTGCCTGCACGGCGATCAGTGCAATAATGGCCCTGCGAGTAGGGTCGGCAATGGCTTGGAAAATATCTCTTCTCATGTAAACTTGTTATCGTTATGAAACCATTCGGTTGCAAATATACGCGCAACCAATTGGTTTCGCAAAATTTATTTTCAAGAAAAGGCGTGCTTGCGGGAATTTTGTCGCAATGAAGGATGCCTGGGGTTAAATACGAAATAGAAATTGCTTTTAAGAGGGTCTTCCAAAAGGGAATTATAATATCTTCCAATGTTAGTTTAATGTTCTTTCAATGGTAAAACCGCGTAGTTGCTATATGGAGATATATTCCCCATATATGTTGGATATATTGGGTAGCTTTTCTATAAGTCTTGTCAAAGTCTTTTAAAGGCAGGTTAAAGTCTTTCAAAGGGGAGTCAAAGGCATTTCAAAGGCTTTTCAAAGGGTCGTCAAAGGGAAGTCAAAGGGTCTTCAAAGGCTTCGTAAAGGCTTGGCATAGTAATTAGTTGATTAGCAATGCTTTTGCAAAATTCAGGATATTGTCCTAATAATATTGGCATAAAAGATCCATGCACACACCAGTTCACAATGTCAAAAAAAGATCAAAACAACCGCATTTTTGAGCTTTTACACATCCACCCAACCACTCCCTCCAAAAGCCACCCTAGGCTATAGAAACGGCTTAAAATGCGATAAAATATATTGTAATTGAGAATCAAGTAGTTCTAATTTTTCAAGGTAGTCTACGGCATATTTGGAAAGCAATCACCTACCTGTGTTTTTGTATAGGTATAGCAGCCATCATCCTAATTTGCAATTAGTTGTATCTTTATACCACAATTTGCAGCAGAGAAATGAAGGATTTATTTATCACTTTCAAACCCCAAGCCCCCCTTATTGCACAATACGTGGATTATTACTACTTAGATGTAAAACCCGCTAACAACTACTTGGAATACCAATGCTTCCCCCATTTCAATAGCACTATTTCTATCTACAAATCGCATCTTCCCAAGAATAATAACGTAATGACCTACGACGAGGCAGCCAGCCCCTACCAGATTTATTCCCCTATCCGCACGAAAGTATTGCAAGTAAAGCAAAGCGGGCCTTTGAATAGGATTGTTATTGTATTCCATCCTTTCGGGGTACAGCAATTCTTCCAAAACATTTGCTACTCGGCGTATTTGTATGATCAATCTTTCTTTCAATTAGAAGAAGTAAATGCCTTATTTGCCACTACCAATAAAGAGGTACTAGTTGGCCTATTGGATAACTATCTCCTCAAACGATACCAACGCGTACAGCAACCCATTATTACAGCAGCATTAGCCTATATTTTCGACCATTACGAAACATTTACAGTGGAGGGTTTGGCTAAACATCTTAGTATTAGTCGCCAGCACTTAAATCGACTTTTTCAATCCCATATGGGCATTGCCGTCAAAAAGTTGCATGAAATTGTGGTGTTTAGGAAAACAATCAACAACAAATTATTCGACAACCCCGGGGCATCTTTCACATCGCTAGCGCATGCATTCAATTATAACGACCAATCACATTTCAATAAAACGTACAAAAACTTGGCAGCCAATACCCCCTCTTCTTTCTTTACAAAGGGGACTTTACTGGGAGAAGAAGATACCTTTTGGCACATAAAACGGTAAAATCATGTTCCGTTTTTACAAGGTAAATAATAAAGAGTCTTGTATTTTTGCCAAGTTCATATCCCTATCATACAACAAAATCATGAAGAAGTTTTTCAAAATCCTTAAAATCGCGCTGATTGTATTATTAAGTATCATCTTAATCCCCACCATTTATTTGTACATCAGCAACAAGCTTTTCGTAGGAGGCACTAAAAAGGACACCGTCCAGTATTTAGCATCCCACTCGGCAGTAGTAAAAGACAGTGTAGATGGGAAGGTTTTTGACGAGGCGTTCTACCAATCGCAGGTAATCCTACTAGGCGAAATCCATGGATTTGCCGGTAACCAAACGTTGGATAAAAACTTGTTAACTTATTTGCATAAAAAGCTAGGCATCAAGTATTACATTGCTGAAATGGATAGCACTACCGCGAAGGAATTGAACACCTTTTTGCGCAGTTCGCCAAAAAATTTGGCCATATTGAAAGATGTAGTCGTTAATATCAGCAAAAGAATTCCCCAGCAATCGAGCCAGGAATTGTTGGAGAAATGGGATGCTATTTATGATTACAACAACGGTTTAGCCGATTCAATGAAAATTACCGTACTCGGTATTGATAAAGGTTTTGATGATAAGGATCGTACTATTCCCCGCGATTCGGCTATGTTCCTTAACTTCCAGCAGTACATCCAGCAATTAGGTTTGGCGAACGAGAAGTTCTACGGCCTCTTCGGCTACTTCCATACTTTGCAACAGCCTGTTCCTGCTTTAGCCACACCGCTAGCAACGCATCTTAAAAAGGCCGGCTTCAAAACTATTAGTATTGTTAGTCATACGATAGACAGCTATATGTACCTACCTAAAAACCCGCAAATCCCTACGCCGCCCGATGAAAAAATCAAATGGGCGAATGCCGATGGGCCGCTAATGGTGGTAAAAGGTATTAATAACTTGAAAGAAGCCAGTCAGCCTAATTCGATTACCCTTTTCAATATCAACGCGAAGAACACTCCTTACCATGCTTCACAGGAAATAATAAGCATGAAATCCAGGTTGTTTGGCGATAACATTCTACCGGCAGCAGGTACTAACACTACCCAGTATTTCCAGTATGTAGCATTATTGAGAAACTCGGAAGCATTATCTAAGTTGAAATAATTATATTGATTATATAAAAGTGCGGGGTGTAGCATATTTTCTTCTACACCCCGCACTTTTTATTTACGGCTTCTTTTCTAAAGCTAATACCTTCTTAAATAATGGATCGTGTTGTAGTAAATATTGTTTCCCATTTACATCCTCCTTCGTTGTTACCCGTAAGTACAATTGTTCAATGGTGTACGGTACATAATGCTCTACATTATTCTGGAATAGGTCGTCTATCTTCTCAATTCCCGTGAAATCTACTTGTGGCTCTACCCTAAAAATGATTTTACTATGTGGTAACATCATCACAATAGGATCGGCTTGCAACCCGCCTAGCAAATCGGGCGTTTGGCCAATACTAACCAGTTGATCGCTATACTTGGCGAGGCTCGATAAATTACTAGCAGAAGAGTAAATAAAGCGGTCTTGTAAAATGTAAATCTTCGCATCTAAAGCATACGTATTACTATCCGGCACTACGAAATCGTATGATTGCTGGATAAAATACATACTCGGTTCCTTCAAGGTAGGCGTATTGGGTTTGAAGGTATAAGCCGGCCTGCGGGCAATCGTATCGCTATTAATTTGCCAACGCTTTTGTATAAAAGGACTAAAGTTCCTACCTACAACGATATTCATCCTGAGTGGCGCTTTAACAATCATCGACAAGAATTTACTATATGTTAGGTCGCTGCCACCGCCATTGCCCCTAATGTCTACCACTACCGCTCTTATTTTATGGTCTTTCATGGTAGTTGTAAGCGCTTGCTTTATGGTATCGCCCATCTCTTGGATCATCATAGGGAGCTTTACATAAAAGATACCTTGTTGCTCGAAATAGTGTATAACCAAGGAATCGGAAGAACTATTATAACCATACTTCCCATTACTTTTTTGTGAAAAAATGAGGGTATCCTTCGTCGTTATATTGAGCTGCTCAACTTTATTGTTGTGATGTACAAATTCTAGCTGTAGGGTATTATTGCGGAAATTGCTGGGATGCATATAGAAGGTTTCTTCATATACCCTGTTCTGTTTTCTATCCCATCGTAACGGCGATACTGTTTCCACTAACGAGGCAACATACGCATGAATGGCTACACCATTGCAACGTGCGAGGCGCATGGCCGCAGGATACTGTTTGCCTTTGTAGATAAATGGCAGCAAATTGTAGTATTCTCCATTTGTATACACGAGGTTCAGGTCGAGTTTTGTTTGTTCTAGTTGCTTAAAATAGGCGGCGTACTTATAGGCATTTTCTGTATCTGCACTATCGATACCGGGTACATGACCATCGGGAATCCAGTATTTTTTCATGATATCGAGTTGCCAAGTACCTAGCCTACCGGTATGCCCATCTTGTGCTGCACGAAGCGTTTTGGCCACTATTTGAAGGAAATTGCCCGTGGTGGTTTGCGGGGTGATAAGCGAGCGTAGCGTACGCGCGTGTTGTTCGAAATCGATGCCCCGTACTTCTTTGTTATAGTAGATGATGGGGCTTACTTGTTTAATATTGGATACCAGCGTATCGTAGTCTTCCAACATTTGTTGGTAGGTAAAGGTTGGTAGGGAATCCTTTATATCCGTTTGTTGGCAGCTTGCATTGGTTGCCCAAGCCAATAGTGGTAAGATAAAAATGAAAATAACACGCTTCACGATAAACTGTTTTTATACGCAAAGAAAGTTGATCCCCTGAAGGGAGAATTGTAAAAATCGACCAACTTTTAAGGCTTATTGTAAATCCATGCAAGGTCGTCCTGTTGGATCGAAACTTTATTGACGAGTTGTTTGGGCGTATACCCAGCGAACGCTTTGAAATCGTTGATAAAATGAGCTTGGTCGTAATACTGGTGATCGTAAGCAATATGGGTAAGGCGTTGCTGTTTGTGCAATAACTCGTGTAGCGTTTGGCGGAAACGTACAGTTTTGAGGTATGCTTTAGGACTTTGCCCGATGTAATTGGTAAACAACCTGAATAGGGAAGAAACGCTTACATGGAGTTTTTTCGCCAGTAAATCCACCGATAGCTCATCCAGTTGACCGGTTTCAATTACGTGCAAAGCTGCTTTTAATGTAGCCGGGATATTATCGTTTAGGTTCTGTAAAAGTAGATCTTCTAAAATAGCTGCCCGTTTTGGGAAAGCATCTTCCTCAAATATTCTTTCTATCAGTGCATGATCCTTCAACGAGAAGATATCTTCTACCTTACTTAAGGCCATCAAATTATTATACTGTTCTGCTGTAAATGCTTTTAAAGCGGCAGGGTAAAAAACAATACAAACTTGGTCGAGCATACTACTAATTTCCACTGTAAACGGCTTCTTGTGAAAACCATATAGTTTACTAGTAAAACTTTTGCGGCCTTGGGTGATTGTACAATCGTTATGAACAGACTGATGTTCGTATTGTACATGGTTTTCCTTATAAATGGCGAGGCATAGGTTGTTATTAGGAAAGGTAACGTATTGTAAAAACGTAGCATCCTGCTTTTTGAAAAACAAGAAGTATTGTACGTACTGCTGTAGTACCGGGTGCTTAGGTTTTATAATAATAGACTGCATTTACATTCGCTCATTTATATCTACCCTGTAATTTACAGGATATGCAACAATTAAATCTCTTGCAATTTCGTTAATTTTAACGACCATGGAAAGCGAAGTGCTCGCTAGGAAACTTTAGCTCGCCTTTCCATCAAACCCAATTTAAACAACCGTTCAATATGAGAATCATCACAGCCCTATGCATCTGTTTGCTTTGCATGAACTTATTTCAAGCAAACGCACAACGAAAAGCATCATTCAAACCCAAAGTAGTATTCAAGTCGGATGAGTTAATCATCACTCAAATTACCCCTCATACTTACCAACATACCTCTTACTTACAAACCGATGATTTCGGGAATGTACCATGTAATGGGCTTATTGTAAGCAATAACAAAGAAGCCATCATCTTCGACACACCTACAAACGACAAAGGCACTGAACTTTTACTAAAATGGTTGCAAGACACGCAGCATTTTAAAGTGAATGCGATCATACCTACACACTTCCACAGCGACTGTTTAGGTGGCTTACAAGCCTTCCACAGTCACAATATACCTTCCTACGCCAATTACAAAACAATTGCCCTAGCACAAGAAAGGAACTTTACAGTACCACAAAACAGCTTTACAGATTCCTTGGCACTGCCTGTGGGCAAAGAGCATATTGTGGCCAAATTCTTTGGAGAGGGGCATACAAGGGATAACGTTGTGGGGTATTTCCCTAGTGAAAAAGTATTATTTGGCGGTTGCCTCATTAAAGAAATAGACGCCGGAAAAGGCTTTTTAGGAGATGCCAATGTAGCAGCATGGCCTGGTACAGTAGAGAAAGTAAAAGCTGCTTATCCACAAGTAAAAGTGGTTGTTCCCGGCCACGGTGAATATGGGAATAGTAAATTGCTAGATTTTACGATACAGTTATTCAGTACGAAATAATAAAAAAGACGATCATCTATATATGATCGTCTTTTTTTTAGTTACTGTTTTATAAGTTTAAAATGCCCGGTGGCTTCATCTTTAGTTACCTGGTAGCCCCCGGTTAATTCAAGGGTCCATCCATCACCTGTTACTTTATTCCCATCCATTTTTGTAGGCTGGGTAACGGTAATTTTATCCCAATTGGGGCTCATCAAGGCGCCGTTCTCAACCGTTAATATACCCCACACATCGGTGATGCGAGCGTTGGGGTAAACCGTGCCTTTATCTTCTAAAGGCATAATGTTTCTTGGATCGAAGGAGACATTCATTTGCACAAACTTTATGTCAACATGTGGCTCTTGTATGAATTTGCGTTTGTATTCGGCAATTAATTGTTGGATGTTTATTTCCCTTTCTGCTTCTTGTTGTACAATTGCGCTACCATTATAATTGTTGGCCACCCGTGTGGCGGCAGCTTGAACATTCGCCGGGATGTTGATGCCAAATGCTTTGATAAAGAAACTGGTTAAGTCTGTATTTGCCGTGATTTGCTTTTGCCAGTTATTGTTCTTTTGATAGAGGATATACCCGTAAATAGGGGTTGTATTATAAGCAAATGAGCGAACGAATGTTGGGTTTTGTAAGAACTTATTGATCCCGTTAAGAAAGTACGCCGTTGCTTCGGCTTTCGTTCTACCCGTTACAATAGCGCCTGTAAACTCCGCTATGCCTTCATTTAGCTCTAGGGAGTTTTCAGTGCCGGCCGCTTTATCATATATAGCATAGCGGTATTTTCTAAAAATAAGAGCATGGGTGAGGTGTGTTTTTACCTCTTTACCGTTGGAAGCCTGTAAGGCTTTGCCTAGAGCAGCTAGTTCTAGGCGTAAGTATATTCTTCCTTCCTTTTGATCGAGGTGATTATTTTCTGGGCTATTGAGCGCGAAACCTAAGGCTGGCTGTAACCGGTGGAACGACTCGTGTGCAAGTAAATTTACACGTTGCTGTTTATCCTTTGGAAGAGGTAGCATAATGGTGGCCCATCTTTTTCCACTCCAATTCATAGCTGTATTGGAAATATTAACATCCTTGGGCAATATCCCCGTATAAATGGCTCCTTGTTGCTTTAATAAGCCTGCTGAATCGGGTTCATTGGCATACACTGTACGCGTGCTAGGATCAACAAGTAGCATGGGGCCATATACTTCTTTTCCCCAAAGTTGCATGCTTTTTTGAGAGGCGGCTTTTATCTCGTCGAAATAAACAACAATACTGTCTTGGGAAATAGGTGGCATTTGTGCTTTGGCGGATAAAGTGCAGCAGCTAATAATTGTTAGCAAAATGGATCGTCGCATGGTATATAAATTGGTTGACATGAATAGTTCACACTGTATGGGAATTGCACCTGGGCAATTTGTAAAGAGTAAACAAGATAAAAAATATTCAGCAGCCTGTACAAGAACGGTTGTAAATAAAAAAGGAACCAAGCCATATTGCTTGGTTCCTGCTATCACTATTTGAATAGTTTGTAAAACTTAACGCCAGCCTAATCCCGGTGCAATGTGTTTTAAAATGGCCTCTAAAATATGCACATTGTATGCCACGCCTAGCGTATTGGGAATGGTTAGCAAGATGGTATCTGCTTCTTGGATGGCTTCATCTTGGGCTAATTGCGCTACAAGTTTACCCGGTTCCGCGGCATAGCTTCTTCCGAAAATGGCGCGCTTCCCGGGTTCAATCATACCAATTTGATCGCCCTTGTTACCGTCTTTTCCAAAATAATAGAAATCTTGTTCAGATACTAAGGCGAATATAGATCGGCTAACAGACACCCTTGGTTCGCGTTGGTGTCCTGCTTTTTTCCACGCCTCTTTGTACTGCCTAATTTGTTCCGCTTGTTGTACGTGGAATGGCTTACCGCTTTCATCCATTTTTAGGGTGGAGCTCTGTAAATACATGCCATTTTCGGCGGCCCATACAGCAGTAGCATTGGTGCCTGCTCCCCACCAAATACGCTCACGTAAACCTTGCGCATAGGGTTCTACGCGCAATAATCCCGGGGGATTTGGAAACATGGGGTTTGGATTGGGTTGTGCAAAGCCAACACCATTTAACTTGTCTAAGAACTCCAATGCTTTACGACGGCCCATGTCGGCATCGGTTTCACCTTCGGCAGGTTCGTATCCAAAGTAGCGCCAACCGTCAATTACTTGTTCTGGTGAACCTCTACTAATACCTAATTGTAATCTGCCTCCCGATATTAAATCAGCGGCTCCTGCATCTTCCACCATGTACAGTGGATTTTCATACCGCATATCAATCACGCCTGTACCAATCTCTATTTTACTTGTTTTAGCACCAATAGCAGACAATAAAGGAAAAGGCGATGCTAATTGGGCTGCAAAGTGATGCACCCTAAAATAAGCACCATCTAAACCTAGTTCTTCCGCCGCAACGGCCAAATCAATAGATTGTAGCAAAGTATCACTTGCAGTGCGCGTACTGTAAGCAGGATGATTGGCCCAATGTCCAAACGATAAAAAACCTATTTTCTTCATATGCATCCTCCTAATACTTAAAATTAACTAGATTATTTCACTTAGAAATAAGCCCAGTGTTGAGTAGGATGACTTATTACTTTTACCAGGCATTTGTAGTACTTGGCCTAGTGGTCGAGCAAAGCTTCTTTGTTATACCTATTCCGGTATTCAAGTGGCGACATGCCTGTGATTTTCCTAAACACTTCCCTAAAAGCTTTTAAATCTATATAGCCCACCTCGTACATCACTTCATGAATATTTTTGCGCGTAGTTTCAAAGGCACGTTTGGCTGCTTCAATCTTTAACCGTTGAAAGTACTCGAGCGGTGTATTACCAGTAGCTTTAATAAACCTTCGATCGAAATTTCGGCGACCAATGGCAAATTTAGCCGATAGCTGTTCAAAAGAAATCTTCTCTGCCATCCTTTCTTCAATGTACAATTGCGCTGCCTTCACCATTTCATCGCCGTGCTCTTTCTGCCCTTTGAAAATCATAAAGGGCGATTGGCTATGTCGATCTATTTCGATTTGAAACACTTTCGAACAAAAAATAGCCACTTCCCGGTCGAAATACTTTTCAACTAAGTACACGACTAGGTTAAGGAACGAATAGGCTCCACCATTCGTATAAATACCGTTTTCCTCTGTGATTAATTTATCAGATTGTACGTTTACTTGGGGGAACCGTTGCTTAAATGCTTCGGTAGCTGCCCAGTGCGTTGAGCATGATTTCCCATCTAAAATACCCGCGGCAGCTAATAAGAAGGCCCCGGTACAAATACTGGCTATTTCGGCCCCATTTTTATATTGCTTTGCTAGCCAATCTACGATCTCTTCATTATGTGTTAGGGCAGTATCAAATGCGTGGTTGAGGGAGGGAACAATCACCAAGTCGGTATGCTTCACTTGGGCAATTGTAGTATGAGGTCGTACGCTGAAAAGGCCACCATAGTAGTCGTTTGTGGGCCTGGTGCCGGCTAGTTCAATCTTAAAAAGCGCCTTGCCATGGTGTTCTTTCCAATATGCGTTTGCACGTGAAAATATCTTGTAAGCACCTACGATGCTGCTGAGGTTATTTTCCCCGTTTGGAACCACAATCGTTAGATGTTTCATGTATGGTGTTTACTGTAAATATACGGTTTGTTAATGTCCAAATCAACCCACTAGAAGGTCTATATCACCCACCCTGGAAGTTGTTGCGTGGTTGTAGTTTTGTAAGGTGCAAACAGCCCATGCTTATGCTTACAGCTATTTATCCCCGGCAACTTAGATACATATACGTCCAGCAAATTCAATAAACTACAACAATTATGAAAACGCAAGATTTCACGATTTCCTTTCTAGTACCACAGTCGGCGGGGGAAGTTTTTAATGCCGTTAACAATGTTCGCGGGTGGTGGTCGGAACAGGTGGAAGGCAAAACAGGTGCCTTAGGGGAAGTATTTAACTACCATTACCAAGATGTTCACCGTAGCCGGATGAAGATCATTGAATTTATTCCGAACGAGAAAGTAGTGTGGCTAGTAGAAGCGAACTATTTCAACTTCACGCGCGACCATGCAGAATGGACGAATACAAAAATCAGTTTCGAGATTGCTTCAAAGGGTGATCAAACTGAATTGGTGTTTACGCATATTGGGTTAGTACCTACCGAAGAATGCTATGATATTTGTACCGATGCTTGGACAAATTACATTCGTGGCAGTTTGAAAAACTTGATTACAACCGGCAAAGGGAAACCGAATCCTTACCAGGCATCTATTGATAGTGCGGAGAAAATGAAACGCGATTCACAGTCATCACAAGATTACAGTATTAGCTTCCTTGTAGATCGTGCACCTGCTTCTGTATACCAAGCCATTACCGAAGTAGACCAATGGTGGTCGACACATGTGAAAGGCACATCAAAAGATGTTGGTGACGAATTTAGCGTTGGCTTTGGCAATGATCACTTTTCTACACGTACTGTATCTGCAGCAGTTCCCTTCAAGCGAATTGAATGGCGCATTACCGATTGCCATTTACCTTTCTTAAAAGACCAGGAGGAGTGGATTGGCACAGAAAACATCTTCGATATTCATCCTGAAAATGGGAAGACTAGGTTAACCTTTACACACATAGGATTACAGCCTGCGATGGAGTGTTATGATGTTTGTACAAAGGGTTGGAACCAGTTTATTGAGGGGAGTTTGTTACCTTATATTTTAGAAGGAACAGGTAAGCCGTTGGAATAGCATAAAATCGTCGATAAAGCAGGCCAAAACGGGCCAAGAATTGTTATATACAGTTCTTGGCCCGTTTTGTATATAACCGGCTAAAGTAACGCTCTATAGAGCAGATAATTTCTCCCTATTATATTACTCCATCACGATAATAACCACCTGTTTTACATAAGTAATGAGCACAAAAAAAGGGAGACATCAATTACTTGATATCTCCCTTTTTCTTCAGCGGAGAAAGAGGGATTCGAACCCCCGGACCTGTTACAGTCAACAGTTTTCAAGACTGCCGCAATCGACCGCTCTGCCATTTCTCCGCGGCAAAAGTAGAAAAATGAATCATTATTCAAAAAAAAATTTCATGTTTTTAGAAAAATATTTCTTGTACATAAAAAAACAACCGGCCCAAATATAGGCCGGTTGCGGTTTTTAGCGGGTATCAATCAACATAAAAAGAATTCAATTATTGTGTACCTCCACCCAAAGAGCGGTACAAATTCGCTACTGCTTGTAGTTGTTGACGGTGAATATCCGCCAAACTTAACTCTGCTTGCAAGGCATTCGACTGCGCTGTTATTACTTCTAAGTAGTTTGCCATACCACTTTTAAACAACAATTGTGCGTTGTTTACAGCAGCATGGGTAACTTGTTGTTGATCGATAGCAATCTGTTCTTGCGATTTCAGTTTATCGATACTTACAAGGTTGTTACTAACTTCGTGCACAGCTGTTAATACGCTTTGACGAAATGCAAACACTGCTTCTTCGCGTTGCGTTGTAGCAACTTCCACTTGGGTTTTTAATTGCCTGCGTTGGAAGATAGGCTGGGTAATACTTCCCGCGGCAGTAGCAAAGAGAGAACCTGGGAGTGTAAACCATTGACTAGCCTTAAAAGCATTTAAACCACCATTCGCTGTAATACTTAGCGATGGGTATAAATTAGCTTGCGCTACACCTACTTGCGCATTGGCGGCTACCAAGCGTTGTTCGGCGGCTTTCACATCGGGCCTGTATTGCAATAAAGCAGCCGGTACCCCGGTATGCAAAGCTTCCCATGGTGTAAACTCGTTGATGTCTCCAATTCTTACTACTTCTCCTGGTAATTGCGCCCCTAACAATTTGATCGCGTTCTGCTGGATGGCGATGGCTTGTTCTAACTGTGGCACCAATTTGGCCGCGGATTGTTTTTGTGATACGGCTTGTTGTACGGCTAATTCCGTTACTTCACCGCTCGTTTTTTGCAAATTCATCATTTGCACAATCGTGTCGCTGAGGGCTACGTTGCGATTGGCTATGCGTAGTTGTGCATCCAACATTAGCAAGTTAATATAACCATTCGCTACATCAGCCACCAGCGCTGTTTGTACAGCCCTCGCGCCTTCATAGGTTTGCAAGTACTGGGCAATTGCCGCCTCTTTTTGCCTGCGGATTTTGCCCCAAATGTCTGCTTCCCATGAAGCGCCAAGACTGAGATTATAATCCTCTATGTGGTTTGTTTTAAGAAAGTTTTCCAAGCTCAACCCATTCAAGCTATGTTTCGAAGGGAATGAAGTAGATCCTGTAATTTGGGCGTTAACCGAAGGAAGAAAGGCCGCTCTCGCTTGCTTTACATATGCTTCGGATGCTTCAATCCTTTGCAACGCTATCTTCAAATCCAAATTATTCGATATGGTAGAGTCGATAAGCTGTTGTAACAAAGGGTCTTGGAAAAACTGCTTCCAACTAATGGTAGCGATGCTACTATCGGTGGTTGCATTACCTGTAAACGCTGCAGGAAGCGGCGCTTCAGGTTGTTGATAGTTACGGCCAACGCGGCAAGCACTGAATGTGCTTACCAACGTCAACAGTATAATATATGGATAGAATGTATGCTTCATGTGATACCGTTTAATTGTGCATTTTACCATTTAGATTCTACGCTTTCTGCGCTACGCTTAGGTTTACCACTTACTCTTTCTTGTAAATACTGGAACAAGATGAATAACACGGGGATAAAGAATATACCCAGCAATACACCTGTTAACATACCGCCGGCTGCACCTGTACTGATAGATTTATTACCCAAAGCCGACGAACCAGATGCACGCATCAATGGTAACAAGCCCACGATAAATGCAAAGGATGTCATCAAAATCGGGCGTAAACGTAACTTAGCGGCTTCTAAGCTGGATGCTAATAATCCCATGCCCGCACGCCTTCTCTGTACCGCGTATTCCACGATCAAGATGGCATTCTTCGCCAGCAAACCAATTAACATGATCAAGCCCACTTGTACGTAAATGTTGTTATCGATACCGAATAAACGGATGAATACAAACACCCCGAATATGCCCAATGGAATAGATAAAATCACCGATAATGGTAAGATGTAACTTTCGTATTGCGCTGCTAACAAGAAGTAAACAAACACCAAGCAAAGCAAGAAGATGATGGCTGCTTGACCGCCTGCACTGATCTCCTCTTTCGTCATACCTACCCATTCGTAGCTATAACCACGTGGTAAATATTGCGCAGCTACTTCTTCCACGGCTTTAATAGCATCACCTGAGCTGTACCCTGGTTTAGGTTGACCATTAATCGTAACGGCTGTAAACAAGTTGTTACGGGTTACGGTTTCAGGACCGTATACTCTTTCTAATGACACCACTGTATTCATTGGCACCATTTGACCGGTTACGTTCTTTACGTAAATACCGTTCAACGAGCCTGGTTCTGCACGGGCGGCAGATTCACTTTGTACGATTACACGGTAATATTTACCAAACCTGTTGAAATCGCTGGCAAATGAGCTACCATAGTATACTTGCAATGTTTGTAAGATTTCGCTGATAGGAATGCCCAATTGCTTCGCCTTACGTTCATCGATCTGGATATTATATTGAGGGTTACCGTTGTTGAAGGTGGTGAAGGCAAACCCAATCTCTGGGCGCTTCATCAATTCACCAATAAAACCATTCGCTACATTACCCAGCTTATCTAATTTGCCACCAGTTCTATCTTGTAAAATCACTTCAAAACCATCCACGTTACTAAAACCGGGAACGGTTGGCATGTTGAATAAGAAGATATTCGCTTCTTTAATACCGGCTAATTGAGCTTGCATAGCACCCATTACAGCGTGCATATCCTTCAATTCGCCACGCTCTTTATATGGCTTCATTTTTACGAAACCTACAGCGTAGTTTGAACTGATTGAGTTGGTCATGATATTCATACCACTCACACTCAAATAATTATTCACAGCTTCAAAACCCTTCATGATCTTATCCACTTTACGCACCACCTCGGTAGTTCTTTGTAAAGAAGAACCTGCCGGCATGGTAACAGAATACACCACGAATCCTTGGTCTTCCGTAGGAATAAAGCCCGTTGGCGTTTTGCGTACCATTACGATGGTTACGATGGTAATGACAGCTAAAGCGCCTAACGTTAACCATTTGCGACGAACGAGGAATTGTAAACTGCGTACATATTTTGCCGACATTACATTAAATCCTGTATTGAAGGCAGAGAAGAAGCGTTTACCAAATCCTTGTTTCTTGCCATGCTCTGCTGCATGATCGCCATGCGCGTGATTATTCTTCAACAACAAGGCACACAAAGCAGGACTCAACGTCAAGGCGTTCACAGCAGAAATCAAAATCGCGATCGCTAATGTGAAGGCGAACTGCCTGTAGAATACACCTGCAGGACCTTGCATGAAACCAACCGGGATAAATACCGCGGCCATTACCAATGTAATCGAAATGATAGCACCGGAAATTTCTTGCATAGAACTAATCGTTGCATCCTTGGGCGACATATTTATCCGCTCCATCTTCGCATGCACAGCCTCAACCACTACAATCGCATCATCCACCACGATACCAATGGCCAATACCAAGGCAAACAAGGTTAATAGGTTGATCGTGAACCCAAACAGCTGCATGAAAAAGAAGGTACCGATAATTGCTACCGGCACGGCTATCGCCGGAATTAAGGTAGAACGGAAGTCTTGTAAGAAGATGAATACCACGATAAATACAAGAATAAAAGCCTCTATCAGCGTATGTTTTACCTGGTCTATCGATTCGTCCAAATATTCTTTCGTACTGTAGATGTTAAAATGCTCAACGCCTGTCGGGAACGCTTTAGAGGCTTTATCCATTAATTTATTGATAGCCACTTGGATATCGTTCGCATTCGATCCTGCTGTTTGGAAGATGGCGATACCGATACCGTGTTTATCATTTACTTGTGTACTATTACTGTAGGTGAATGAACCGAATTCCACACGTGCCACATCTTTCAAACGCAATACAGAACCGTCTGGATTGGCTTTCAAGATGATCTCTTCATATTGCTCATTCTTGTTCAATTTACCTTTATACTTGATCACATACTCGAACGACTCTTGCGAGTTTTCACCAAACCTACCCGGTGCCGCTTCAATGTTTTGTTCGCGGATAGCGCCTAATACATCTTGCGGAGAAAGGTTGTACGCAGCTAGGCGATCAGGTTTTAACCAAATACGCATGGCGTAGTCTTTCGTACCGAATACCATTGCTTGACCCACCCCTTGCACACGTTGCATTTCTGGGATGATGTTGATTTTAGCGTAGTTCTGTAAGAAGGTTTCGTCGTATGCTTTATCGGAACTGAGGAGGTTTACCACCATGATCATACTGTTCTGCTGCTTTTGGGTTGAAATACCCGCCGACACTACTTCTGCCGGTAATAAGCTCACAGCTTTTGATACACGGTTTTGTACGTTTACAGCTGCCAAATCGGGGTTTGTACCCAATTTAAAGTAAACGGTTAAGGCCATAGAACCGTCGTTATTGGATTGTGAAGTCATGTAGGTCATGTTCTCCACACCGTTCACGGCTTCTTCAATTGGCGTGGCTACTGAACGCGCTACTACTTCCGCGTTCGCACCAGGATATGATGCTGTTACTTGCACACTAGGCGGTGCAATGTCGGGGAATTGCGTAACAGGCAACGAAAATAACGACAATCCCCCTAAAAGCACGAGTATAATAGAGACTACCGTTGCTAAAACGGGCCTTTCTATAAATTTTCTTAACATGTATGAATGATTTGTCGGCAATTACAGATTACCGGTCTAATTGATGTTGATGCTGCAATTCGTATAAAGGCTGGGATATAAGATCCCCGTTTGGGCCGTTATACGAACTGTACCCATTAAAAATCTGTGTATGAAAAGAGAAAGATTATTGCATAGGCTTCGCCTTCAATAAACTGTCGAGCGATACACTTTGTGGTGTAATTTTAGCACCGTCTTGTAAACGTTCGAACCCAGCAAACACAATACGGTCGCCATTTTTCACACCGTCATTAACAAGGTAATAGTTACCACTTTTGCCGCTGATTGTAAGTGGTTTACTCGCTACTTTGTTACTGTCGCCCACAACGAATACGAATACTTTATCTTGTAATTCGTAGGTGGATTCTTGTGGTACTACAATCGTGTTCGCTTGTTGTTGCGGGATACGTACCTTACCGGTTGCACCAGAACGCAAAATACCTTGCGGGTTGGCAAACGTAGCACGGAAGCTAATCGCACCCATTGTTTTATTGAATTGACCATCTACCGATTCAATTGAACCTTGTTGTTCGTACACGCTATTATCTGCTAATAACAGGCTTACTTTAGGAAGGTGTTTCAATTTTTCGGGAATGGTGTTACCAGGTGTTTCTTCTTTGAAAGTCAAGAAATCTTTCTCACTCAACGAGAAGTAAGCATATACTTCACTTACATCAGATAATAAAGTAAGTGGGTTGATTTCACCACGACCAACCAAACTTCCTGTTTTATAAGGAATTCTACCTACATAACCGTCTACAGGGGCGGTAATATAAGTATAGCCTAAGTTGATCTGCGCATTGTGTACAATAGATTCAGCACTGGCAACGGTTGCTTTTGCTGCTTCGTAAGCAGATTGAGCACTTTTTAATTGTACTTCGCTTACTACTTTATTTTGTACCAATGGTGATAATCGAGACACTTCAATTTCAGCCTTCTCCATGTTCGCTTTTGCGGCCATGAGTGCTGCTTTTGCATTACTCAATTGTTCGATGTAAATGCGATCGTTGATTTTAAATAAAGGTTGACCTTTCTTTACGGCCGCACCTTCATCAACGAATATTTTGTCTAGCACACCATCTACTTGTGGACGGATTTCTACGTTTACTTTACCTTCTAAAGCTGCGCTATATTCGGTATAAGTATTAGCAGTAGTGCTGTTTAATTGTACAACAGGCAACGTAGGCATATCGTGCATTGGAGCGGGCCCTGCGTTGGTGTTGGCGCAACTGTTTAATATGATTGTAAGCATGCCTACATAAAGTACAGCTGCCATGGGATGTGTAAATAGACTAACGGTTCCTTTTTTCATCTTTTTATGTTTGTATACAGGTAATAGTTATCCACTCCCTTCCTGGTGCCGCTTCCGGGAAGAGTTGAGCACGCACAAAGCCCTGGCAGTGAGGATGCCTAAACTTGGGTGCACAAGCGTGAACTTAATAAGGAAATAATGATGGACTTGCTATTAATATCAAGCAAAACGTCGCAGCCGGTTTTTTGTGTGAGGAGAAAATCGGCGCTGCAAGCCCGGGCGTTTTTAAATAATTACATGGTCTTCATGTTCGTAACATTTATATCATTGCGAGGCAAAAATAGAAATACTTATAATATTCTCTATTTACATTATTGAGGGATTAATTGTACTTTTCGCGGATCGTTTTTTGGAATGTCGCCGGTGTGTAACCTGTATGCTTTTTAAAATACCGGTTAAAATACCCATCATCTTCGAAATTCAAATGCCAAGCAATCTCTTTCACACTGTGCTGTTGCCAATACAGTAGCCGTTTTGCTTCGGTAATACGCTTCGTATCGATGATGAATTTCGCATTCGTTCCTGTCACAGATTTCACCATGTCATTCAAATGTCCTGGTGTTACATGCAACATATTGGCGTAATCCGATACTTGTACTTGTTGCTTATAATTGTTATCTACCAATACCTTGAACTGGCGGAACATGTTTACTTGTGTTGTTTCAGAAGTCCAATGTTCGTCCTTGTGCTCGTCTACGCTAATTCTACCACAGGCAGTAATAAACGCACTAAGTACATTGCGTATAATCAACGATTTACGCGGCTTGTTATCACGCACCTCGCGCATCATTATGTCGGTGTACGACAATAACTCTTGCACGTGGTCGTGGCTTAATTGGATTTTATTATTACTGAACACACATTCCCAACAACTCAACATACTCTCCGACTCCGTCAACAAAAAGTCACGGGTAAAATACACCGTCACGAACTCACAATCCTCGTGAAGCTCATGCTTATGCACTTGTTCCGGGGTAATTAACAATACAGCGGGCGCCTTGATATGCTTCTTCTCAAAGTCGAGGTAAAACGTACCACTGCCTTTCAGCAATATGCCAATGCTATAACCGTCATGACGGTGCGGGGGCTCTACGTACCCCGTACCGTCTTCGGTATAAACCATTCTTTTTATAATAAATTCAGATCCCGCCGAGCAATCCTTCAAACTGATAAGAGGGATAGGTGCATTTTTTACGGTTTCCATGACATGTCAAATATTGTCGTAAAAATAGTTAATCGAGCAAGCAATTACGCATTTTCTTTTTCCTTTGGTTTCTCTTTCACCACCACCAAATCACTCATTTTCACATTCATTGGCATTGTACCTACTTGTACAATACCACGTTTATCGCGTATTTCGACTAACTTCCCTACGGTGTTATTACTTTTAATTTTTACTTGGTCGCCAATTTTACAATCGGTGCCCACTTCGAGGAACTTATCTTGTACTTTCTTCTCAAACTTATCGTTAATTGCTTTTTCCTTACGTTTGAAAAGAAGGGCCTCAGCTTGTTTCATTACCTTTTGCTTATCGTCTGTCCGTTTCCACTCTACCAAGATCTGCTTCATTTTGCGTTCCATGTCTTTGAAATACTGAATTTCTTCTTCACGGATTTTATTTTGCAATTTGAGCAAGGTTACTTGTTGATGCTTGCGTTCTTTATCACTTAAGATTTCAAACTCGCGCTTCAACTTTTCGTTCTCACGTAAGAGCTTTTGTAGCTCTCTCTCCTTCTGTTCTACCTTTTGAAGATCTTGTTCAGCTTTATTCAACAGTTTATCCAACTTAAAGTGACCATCGTCAACAAGTTTTTTGGCACGGTTGATCAACGCCGGGTTCAACCCAATTCGCTGGGCAATCGAGAAGGTATACGAGCTACCTGGTTTGCCTACGATCAACTTATACATCGGCAACAAATTCTCCTCATCAAATCCCATGGCACCGTTGATAATACCTTTTACCTTGTTGGCCATGATTTTTAGGTTGAGATAGTGCGTGGTAACAATACCAAAAGCATGTTTACGCGCTAATTCCTCCATAATCA
The DNA here is from genome assembly GCF_003259335.1 of Chitinophaga skermanii. Classification (GTDB taxonomy): domain Bacteria; phylum Bacteroidota; class Bacteroidia; order Chitinophagales; family Chitinophagaceae; genus Chitinophaga; species Chitinophaga skermanii. The sequence goes on along the minus strand of NZ_QLLL01000008.1, from coordinate 154,249 downwards.
CCTCGGCAAAAGCACCACCCAAGTTTGGATCGGAACCGCTACCTAACTCGTCAATAAAGAACAACGTTTTACCGTTGGCGTTCTCCATGAAATGCTTCATGTTCTTTAAATGCGAACTATAGGTACTTAATTCAAACTCCAACGACTGTGTATCACCAATATGGATCATCAAGTTCTTGAAGATGCCTAATTGTGATGTAGGGTGTACCGGTACTAATAAACCCGCTTGTAACATCAATTGGATGAGCCCCACGGTTTTAAGCGTAACTGTTTTCCCCCCGGCATTCGGTCCACTGATAACGAGAATATGTCCATCCTTATCGAGCGTTACGTTAACCGGTATTGTTGGTTTATTGTTCTTACGATTGTATAACAACAGTAGCGGGTGATACGCTTCCACAAGGTGTACTTGCGGATGTGGCATCAACATGGGGTAATTACCGTTAATATCGAGCGCCAATTTAGCTTTAGCGCGGATAAAGTCGTAAGTACCCATTACTGCGTAGTAATGTTCGAGCAAATCTTTGTACTTGGATAATTGGTGAGTAAGCGTGCGCAAGATTTTTTGCACTTCTTTCGCTTCTTCATGTTCCAACCCGAATACTTCGTTGTTGAGCTCGATGGTTTCTTCTGGTTCGAGGAAGGCGGTACGACGGGTATCGGATTCGCCATGTAAAATACCTTTCACCATACGTTTATGTTCAGCGAAAATCGCCACTACGCGGCGACCGCTAAGGAAAGCTTCTTCGATATCGGCGAGGTAGCCTTGCTTATTGAGGCGTTGTAAGATACGTTCAAAAGCGCGGCGTACTTCGTTGCGTTTGCGGTACAAGTTCATCCGGATTTTGGCCAGCTCAGGAGTGGCATTATCGCGAACTTGCCCCGCTTCATCGAGTACTTCTTCGATTAAGAGGGCGATTTTCTTTTCATAATAGGTGTTATTCAATACTTCGGCCAGGCCGGCGTATTGGATTCTTCTTTCTGAATCGAAAAAGCGCGTAATGGAGTGCATACTTTCAGCGAGTTTCTTCAAGTTCATGAATTGCTCGCCGGTGAGAATGGCGCCTTGAATACCGAGTAAACGCAGCTCGGATTTGATATTGATCACGAAGTCGTTCGGAAAATACTCCTGTAACAGCGTGAGTTGTTTATATTCATGCGCTTGTTGGAGCGCTGTTTTAACGTAATCTAAGTGCGTGTGCAAACGTAATTCGGCAGCCATTTGTTTACCAAGCTCAGTTTTACAATGATCTTGGAGCAGCTGTTGTACCTTATCAAATTCCAATTGCACCAACGCCGAATCGGGAAAATATTTCAATGATTTAAAATTTAAAATTGCAGGTAAATGGGCATAAAAGGTGATATAAAGTTTTTATACCCCTATTGATAAAAATTATAGGAAGTCGAGAAAAAACGATTGTTTCTTCTATGAAATGCTTAACAAGCAGCAGTGTTTACGGGTGTTTTCATCAAATTGCCATTAAAAAGAGTCATAAAATTAATGCACCGTGATTAATTTATACAGCAGTGAAGGCAAATCATTTGGCAATATCTTTACCTATTATCCCCTATTTTCACCAGCATTAAATGGGGAGACCACCGCAGTAGCGATGCTGAGTTTTGGATACCTATAGCCGCTTAGGTATTTTGTAAGGTGCAAAATTAAGCAACTGAATGTATTATTCTATTGTTTTATTTTGAAGAAAGAAGACAGATAAAGGAATGTTAAAGTTGAAATTTGCCCAAACCCAATATGGTAGCCATTCCGTAACTTACTATGAAAGAAAAAATTAATTATCATTTAAATGTAAAGTATGCAGATAATGAGTAGCAAGCATTTCGTATTGAGCTGTTTCGCCTTCATTTTCACCCTCAGCGCTTGCGCACAGCAAAATAAAGATAAAGTACCAGCCGATATGTCAATTTCTAAAAATACACATACCGCCGTAGCCACCTTCGGGAACGGCTGTTTCTGGTGTACAGAAGCTATTTTCCAAGGATTAGAAGGGGTTTTGAAGGTTGAATCCGGCTATTCTGGCGGCACGGTAAAGAATCCAACCTACGAGGAAGTAAGTACCGGTACCACCGGGCACGCAGAGGTGATCAATATCACCTACGACCCAGCGAAGATTTCTTACGAAACATTGCTGGAGGCATTCTGGGAAAGTCATGACCCCACTACGCTTAACCGCCAAGGGAATGATGTAGGCCCACAATACCGCAGTGTTATCTTCTACCACGATAACGATCAAAAGGAAAAGGCCGAGTTTTACAAAAAGAAATTAGACCAATCCGGGGCGTATGACAACCCCATCGTAACAGCGATTGAACCATTTAAGGCGTTTTATGTAGCGGAGAACTACCACCAGGATTATTACAATAAAAACGGCTCAGCCCCCTATTGTTATTATGTAATTAAACCCAAACTGGAGAAATTCAGGAAAGTGTTTAAAGATAAATTGAAGCAGTAATTAACGACTGCCTAGGGTAAACAAAAAGCGCCCACTTGGTATTTTGCAATACCTAGTGGGCGCTTTAATATAATGCTGTTAATAAGTTATTGACTCCATTTGTAAATGAGTGTCAACAAAAAATAGGCTACCGCCGTAATCCCCATCACGTAGCCAATAAAGCCAATGGTGAGTACCTTTTCTGTCGACATCCAACTATTCAAATCAGCAAAATATGCTAGCACTGCCAGTGCCACGCCTAAAATACCTGTTATTAATGCAATTTTCTTCATAAGTAGGATTCGATATAGGTTTAACGTCTATGATTAAAACTTTGTTACAACTTTGTAACACCCAGGATGTCACTTTGTTACCTTTTCCACATATATTTTTAAATATATTTACAAAAACCTGTTTATTAATAGCAAACAATCAACAACATTCTAGTATTTAAGAAAGTTTCTGTTATAAAAGTTCTGCTATATTATATACGTAAAAAACAAAAAACCGGTTTAAACACGAAGTAAAAACCGGTTATAGCTATTATGATATAAAAATTACTACAGGTTGATCACAATCTTACCTTTCGTTTTGCCTGATTCTATTTGCTGGTGAGCCTCTACTATATCATCGAAGCCAAAAACTTTCGATACATGGGGCTTCAGCTTTCCTTCTTTCAACCATGTTGCAATTGATTGCATATCGGCACCGTTGGATTGTACCATAAAGAAATATGCTTTAACGCCACGTTCTTTCGCAAGGGCAATATGCTCTTCCGGTAAACCACGGGGAATTTGTATGATGGAACCGCCGGGTTTTACTAGGTCTAATGATGTAAGGAAATTGTCGCCACCAATGGCATCTAATACCAAATCAAATTCACCTTTATGGTGGGCCAAATTGTTCCCGGTATAATCGATGTATTCATCAGCACCCAAGGATAAAATGAAGTCTTTATTTGCTGGCGAACCTGTGCCTGCTACATAGGCTCCTAATTGGTGGGCGATTTGAACAGCAAAATGACCTACGCCGCCAGCGGCTGCATGGATCAGCACGCGTTGACCAGCTTGTAGTTTTTCATGTGTTACCAAACCTTGCCAGGCTGTTAATGCCGCCAAGGTTGCGGCCGCGGCTTCTTCGTAGGTGATATTGGCCGGTTTTAATGCGATATGTGCGGCAGGTGCAATTACATATTCTGCATAAGCATTACCACGGCCAGGGAAATTGACCATGCCGAATACTTCATCGCCCACTTTGAAGGCAGTTACACCTGGCGCCACTTCCGAGACAATACCCGCTACATCCCAACCGAGGATCATTAACTGGCTTGGATCGAACGCCGACGCAGCGCCTTTCCCTGTTCTAGTTTTAGCATCTACCGGGTTTATACTAAGTGATTTAACCGCTATACGTAATTCACCATCTTTAAGAGGTAAAACCGGTATATCTGTGTATTGGAAATTATCAGTTGAGCCGAATTGTGTTAATTGAATTGCTTTCATGGTGTAAAAATTTATAACACAAAATTGTACTGATTTTTGAATTACATTCTTGTATAACTTTGCGTTAATTAAGTACATATTGGCTATGTTGATAGAAAATTTATACCAACCGTATGAAATCGAGGTGGTGGATTGTATTACCTGCCTTAAACCAGTTCACCAGCATACTTTTTTTGAAATAGTATGTGTTTTGGAAGGAACTGGTCAACAATCGATTAACGACAATCACTTCGATTATAACAAAGGGCACTTATTCCTGTTAACCCCGCAAGACGTGCATTCATTTAATATATACACCCCAACCAAGCTGTTCTTCTTACGCTTTAACGATGTGTATATTAAGAGTCAACTAAACCCTGCTGCCGCCAACGACTTTATGAAACGGTTGGAGTTTATACTTTATAATGGCAAACGCACCCCGGGCTGCATCCTTTCCCATAAAAGCGACCGGCTGCTGGTGTACACCTTGGTAGAAAGCGTGGTACGAGAGATGGCACAAAAGCCTTTGCACCACGAGGCTATTACGGCACAATTAGTGAATATGATTATAGCCATTGTGGCGAGGAATGTGAGTGTAAGTTTGAATGGTGATACGCAGGTGGTAACGAACGAAGCGCATGCATTGGATATTATTCAATATGTGCAGGAGCATATTTACGAGCCGGCAAAATTACGCGCGGCACCTTTATCTAAGCATTTTGGGATTTCGATTCACTATTTAGGCCGGTATTTCAAAAAACATACGGGGCAGAATCTGCAACAATATATAACACAGTATAAGTTAAAGTTAGTAGAAACTCGCTTAAAACACAGCGATTTACGTGTGAATGAAATCGCTTTCGAATTGAATTTTACCGATGAAAGTCACCTCAACAGGATCTTCAAAAAGTACAAAGGTATGAGCCCTACGGAATACCGTAAATCGCGCAGGGAAGTGCAATTGGCCATTGCCTAGTACATATAAAAATTAACACGAAAAAGTGATGTAAATGTTTGGTATTGGAATACCGAAATTATTTATATTCGCATATATTTGCGACTTCTTATATTATTAGAAGCTCGCTTCGCTGCAATCATTCAGCACCTTGGAAAGTACACCGGATGATTCGCAATCGAGGAAAGCTCGCGCATTTGCGTGGGCTTCCTGATTATTGCTCGTGTGTACATTCCAAGGTGCTGGGCAATATGATGGAGCCTGCGCATTTTTTATGCAGGTTCATGTACAACCCAAAAACGACACATGAATGCAAAACCTCGAATCACCTAACGTTATCACCCAGAAAGTATCTGCCTTACTACAATCCTTTTTCCTCCAGTTAGAAGAAATCAATTGTACCCATGTTTCACTTTCATTACATATGCCTAGTCATTATTTCGATGAAGTAGCGAAGCTTCAACCTGCTGAAACTGTGCATATCAACGAAGAAAACCATCTCGAATACATCACCCTGCAACTCGATCACGCACCGATTAAAAATATCGTGACTTTCATTAAATCCAAGCAGTAATTTGCCTATTTTAACCGCATGATCTTAGAAGTGGCCATATTACAAGTAAAGCCCGGTGAAACCCAGGCTTTCGAGATAGCTTTTGCCTCTGCGCAAAAGATTATTAGCAGCATGAAAGGCTATGCCGGTCATGAATTACAGCGTTGCATCGAAAAACCTTCGCAATACATTCTATTAGTACGTTGGGAAACATTGGAAGATCATACCATTGGCTTCCGGCAATCGCCCGAATACCAAAGTTGGAAACAATTATTGCATCATTTCTACGACCCCTTCCCTACTGTAGAACATTACGAAAGTATCTATCGCAATAATTGATACATCAATTAGTAAAACACTTTCATTAACACAAACGCTAACACCGCCAATGCAATCGCCTGTGGCCATACTTTGCTATTGGTAGAATGAAAGGTGTTCAATACTTCTCGCGAGAACAATAAAATCAAGAAAATAACAGTGGGGATAAACCGCGGGTAAAGCGTAAAGAAATCCCAATGATGGAAGATATGATTAACAGAAGCATAGAAGGATGCATTTGTTAAAAAACCCATAAGCGTAAGCAGGTTCAAGAAAAGCAAACCCGTTAATCCCCAATGACTCTTCTTCCACACACCTACCAAGGTTAGTACGGCAATTAACAACCCTAAAGTTACCATACCACCTAGCAAGGGAAATAATGCAAAAGAACCGGGCAAATCTTTAGCGTAACGAACAATATCGAGGATGATACTGGCAATAAATAGCCAGAATAAAATGTTAATAACAATCAGTCGCCGGGGGGAAGTGCCCTCGGCTGGTTTAATAAAATAGAAATTAGCTGTGCGTTTAATGGCATTCATAAGATAGGTGGATGTATATGAGATTATGTCATCACAAATATAGGACAATATAAGGCAGTAACAAGTACCTGTAAATCAGTCCAAGCCCCACCGCAAAGGGCATTAATCTCACATAGTTTTTCACCAGCCATGCTTTTGAATTATTGCATTCCATCAGTAGTTTTTTATGGAAGAATAATGGGAAGCAAATAATCGCCATCAATAAACCTGGTCGTTCTACTAAGTTGCCGAGAATATTACATCCAGGTGTATAGAAATTGGGATTCATTACATGATAAGCAAACACTATTGTTAAGTTCAATAACATTAATAAGGGCGCGTATTTCCTTCGTTTGTACAACATTAATAATAATATTCCGAGGGCGGCGCCTTCAAAAAACATGGAGGAAATTACACCATATGCATCTTCAATATCTTGGATTAATATCAAACCTGTGGCACTAACCGAGAGAAAACTAAATAACCCGGCAGCCAATAGTATAAGTAGTACGAAGTAAGCGTAAACATTCAACAAGTAATGTTGCCACAGCGGTTTTGTGCCGAAGTTTTTGATATAATAAAATGTTGATAAGGGGTTTACTTGCTCGAGGAATGCTGGATCATGCTCTATGTAATGCTGTATTGTTTTTTGCTCGTTAATGGCTGCCAGCTTACCGTTTATGCCTCTTTCTTGGAGTATGTTATAGGCGGTTTTTACTTTCTCTGTACTAAAGTCTGCTTCTAGGTAAATGATACTTAGGAGGGCTTTATTATTTAACTGTAATAACTTATCGTTGTGCATACATGTTCATAGGTTAAATAGAAAAACCGGCTTTGTTGCCGGTTTTCAAAAAATATTAATACACTTCTTTTGCTTTATTTACGACCCAACTTTCACCGTATTCTAATTCGCGGGTATCGTTGAGGGTGTAAGGATAATAAAAGTGATAGGCTTCTTCTAAGTGCTTACTTTCTACCCATACGGCTACGGCATCTGTTTTTGCTTGCGTAGCTGGGTTATCTACTTTCACATCGAAAAGGATAACGGCGGCTTTGTATTCGCCTTCTCTTAACGCTTCTTTGAGATCTTCCAGTACTTTATCGGTGCTGGGATTATCGTTTCCATCATAAGTGCCCACATGTACAATGGTGTTGTCACTTTTCATTGCTGCTGCAACGGGGTAAAATTCGCCGTACTTCACAAGTAGGTCATCTACAAATGCAAACGTAACATCTAGTAGCGCTTGAATATCTTCCATGATTTACCAAATAAATGATTCTGGCTGCAATATCCAGCGTTTTTGGGAATAAACACAGCAAAATGAACAAGATGTGAAAAATTAAAGCGGAAAAAGAGAAAAGAATAGTGCATGAAAAGAAGATGGTTTGATACTTCCTACAAATGAAAAAGCCCTCTCTAATTAGTAGAGAAGGCCTTAACGCTCGAATTCTTGTGATCCGATCAGGATTCGAACCTGAGACCTACTGCTTAGAAGGCAGTTGCTCTATCCAGCTGAGCTATCGGACCGATCTTTATTATTTTCCGTTATATATAACTTGTTGTGTTTTATTTTAACGGGAGTGCAAATTTATGTAATTTTCCTGGATATATTCAAATAACTTTGAAAAAATTTTTTTTACGATGGCGGATGTTAAAATTAATGATAGCTGGAAAGTGGTATTAAAGGATGAATTCAAGCAATTTTACTTTGAGCAAATCGTGATGTTTTTAAAACACGAGAAAGCTTTAAACAAGATCATTTATCCTCCAGGTAACTGTATTTTCAATGCTTTCGACCAAACGCCTTTCGATAAAGTAAAGGTAGTAATTTTAGGACAAGATCCTTATCATGGTGCAGGCCAAGCGCATGGACTTTGCTTTTCTGTACAAAAAGGTATTAAGCCTCCTCCATCGTTGGTGAATATTTATAAAGAGATGCACCAAGACTTAGGTATTCCTATTGCAGAAACAGGCGATTTAACACCTTGGGCACAACAAGGTGTGTTAATGTTGAACGCGATTTTAACCGTACGCGCTAACGAACCGGCATCACATTCTAAAATTGGTTGGGAAACATTTACCGATGCCGTGATAAAGAAGATATCCGAACAAAAACGCGGCGTAGTGTTTATATTATGGGGTAAGTTTGCACAAGAGAAAGCAGCGTTAATCGATGCTACTAAACACCATATCTTAAAAGCAGCACACCCTTCACCGTTTAGTGCGCATAGTGGTTTCTTCGGTTGCAAACACTTCTCTAAAACGAACCAATTACTTGTACAAGAAGGTCAGAACCCGGTTGACTGGCGTTTATAACACCTTGTGAACATCTTTTTACAACCTATCTGTACGAGTTTATTATATTTGATGAAGGATTATTATATATAATCCTTCATCCTTATCAATTGTAATCATTCTCACATGAAATGGTTTAGAAACATACTAGGCCGCGTATACGCTGTTTATGGGATTATTATTTTCGTGGTAACCATGTTAATCATGATCTTTCCCATTTGGCTGATTTCCTTCTTACCCGACCCAAAGAAAACTGCGGTATTCCTTAATCTTGCGCGTTTTTGGATGGGCTTCTACTTGCCCATGGTATTTTGCCCAGTGAAACGCAAAGGCTTACATCACTTTAAGAAAGGCCAGAACTATGTTGTTGTAGTGAATCATAATTCATTACTGGATGTTCCCGTTACTTCACCCGGTGTACCCGGACCTAATAAAACGTTAGCTAAGAAAGAGTTTGCAAAAATCCCGCTCTTCGGGATTCTCTATAAAATCGGCTCTGTACTCGTAGATCGTAATGATGAAAAAAGCAGGAAAGACAGTTTAGAGCATATGAAGGCCGTGCTCGACATGGGCATGCATATGTTATTATTTCCCGAAGGCACAAGAAATCGTACAGAATACCCCCTTAAATCGTTCTACAATGGTGCATTTATCCTCGCCATTGAAACACAGAAACCGATTATGGTCGGCATCGTATTCAATACCCGGAAAATCTTAACGCCTGGTAAATTCTTCTATGCCATTCCCCATGCTATTCAATTCCACTTCTTACCCCCTATCGAAACCACGGGGTTAACATTAGAAGACCTACCCGCTTTAAAAGAAAAGATATTCGTGATGATGTGGGATTACTACGATCAACACGCCGCTCAACTAGCTTAATTCTTTATAACATATTGAATCTAAGGCCTTTACCGAACCCAGGTGCAGGCCTTTTTTTGTTATCTCACACATTATCAACCAGTTAATACAGGGGGAGATAGGCTTGGGATAGGCTTAGGATAGGCTTTAGATAGGGTCGAGATAGGCTTGGGATAGGGTGAGGATAGGCTCGAGATAGGGTATTGCCAGGGAAAGGATAGGGTTAATACGATAGAATATATATCAAACAGCTTAGAGGAACATGGGAATTACTTAGTATTTACATGGAATTACATGGGAATTACATGGAATTCACATGAAAACACCTTAAAGGGTAGCTGGATGACATATAAACATTACTTAGCACGAATAGGGTTGTAAAAGGAGAAGGAAGGAGAACAATTTACAAGGCTGCTATATGATAAGGAGGTGGTAAGGAATAACGTACCATGTACACTTCAAAACACAATAATCGATACGGCTAGGATACGAATGTATGCTTTATATGCTTAAAACAAGAACAGTCTCTACGTTTGTAGAGACTGTTCTGCTATATGTTAAGTAGTTACAAGTCCTGGAACTGCCGCGTTCGGTTGATGCGAAGATCGCGGAGAATACCTGCTTTCGGGTTGATGGTAATGCTAAACTGGCGGAAGCTACCAAATGGTACCAAGTTGATCGACATTTGCCAACAGTGCATATCGCGGGAAATATACATGGTTGTATAGGCGATGCGCTTGTTGATGAAGTCGAAACCGGAGTTCAAGCCTACTTTCCATTTCGGCGTTAAGCTAAAGTCGCCATTGAAACTGAGGTACTGGTTGAAGATGGTTGTATCGCGCCTGTAATCCGAGGTACGGCTTTTCGACATGTTCAGCGAGTACGAAAGGTCTAAGCGCCATGGAATATCGAAGTCCACGTATTCACCCGGGTTGCGGCGCACCATTTCCAATTGGCGTTGTTGCGCTTGCATTTGGGCATCGCTCGTTTGCTCTGTTTCTATATCTTGCTTCTGTTGTTCTTTCTGTTTAGACTTCTTATCGCCGCTTTGGAACGAGGTACTCATCGATACCGTCACGTCTGTTAAACGACCAATATTAAATCCTTTTCCTCCTTTCCAAGCATAGGTAGGCGTTCGCCTACCGAGGGAATCGTATTGGTATGGATCTACGTTGGCGGTGGCCGAGATATTTACTTTATCAAATAAGTTCGTACGTGCGTAGAAGTTAATGGTTGACAATTTGAAGGAGTCTACCACCAAGTTATAGCTACCATTGAAACCAAAACCATCCAATAGCTTCACTTTCCGCTCGCCTGTACTATCTTTCTTCGACTTCACCTTCATTTCCAAGTTGTTATCCAATCCGAACGAGATACCACCGAAGGCCTGGGCTGCCGGGGTGCCATATACCGAACCATCAAAGTACGATACACGTTGGAAGGCCCTTGCCGTATTACCGGTATCGATCCGCAGGTTATAGTAATATTTCGAACCGAAATCAGGAGAATAGTTCATACCCACAGTTGGGCGCATTACGTGGCGAATCTTTGTTACTTTAGAGTTCTTACCAAAGCTATACATACCATATACAGCCGTAGCCAAAGATACCCCTACGCTCATTTCCTGTAACCTGTAGAAGCCGCCTTGGTAAGCTGTATCGATTTTATTGTTGAGGGAATCGTATGTACGTACAATTCGTTTTGTATACCATCTTTCGCCGTAGTTAACAGACGGCGACATGGTAATATTTTTTGTAATAGGGATAGAGAATGAAATCGGTATTTGGTGCTGAATACCGGTTTGCATGTTCTTCAACATGCCTTCCTTCCCGAATAAACTGTCTTTAAAGCTAGCGGTGTTACGCGCGTTTAAGTTATACGCCACACCAATTTTCTCGAACCATTTCGGGGTACCGCTTACGCCGTTCTTTTGAAATGGATACAAGGTATTTACGGTGAAGCTAGCTTCCGGCAAGGTAATGACCACGTCTCTTGTAGAGGTATTCTGAGAGTGGTTCATACTTACGGTTAAGTTATATGGCTTGCCTGCCCAGCTTTTGCTATAGGCAATCGACGAGCTCATCATATTATTCAAACGCGTAGCGTAATCGTATGTGTTATAGGTGTTGTACGTAGAGGTACCAAAGTTCACGTTGGCACTGAAGTTTGTACCAGGTCGTGCTTTACTGTCCATGCTATGGTTCCAGGTAACCCTAAAGTCGCGGCTATTAGAGAAGTCTTGCTTTACTTCCTTATCACCAATTCTTGTGGTAGCCACGGCAATATTGAAACCACCATTGTACTTATACCTTTTGCGGTAGGTAGGACTAAGGGTTAATCCCCAGCTACCGTACGAGTAGATAGCGCCGCGCATGGTTAAATCTAAGTGTTCACCTAAGCCGAGGTAATAACCACCATTTTCAAGACCGATACCTTTTTGTTGGTTCACAGTGTATTGTGGCGGTAAAATACCGGAGCGTTGACCTTGTGTAATGGGGAAGATGGCGAACGGGATGAATAAAGGTGTTGGAATACCTTCGATTTCCAAGTTAGCCGGCCCAGAAACAATGATCTTGTCGGGGATTACTTTAATTTTTCTAGCACGGAAAGCGAAGTGCGGGGTATCGAGGTTACAGGTGGTGTAACCGTTACGGAACCCGAAAATCGTGTTATCCGGTGATTTTTTTATTTGTTCACTGTGTACAAAGCCTTCGCCGTACACGGCTTTTGTATGAAATATTTTTGCCTTTTGGGAGATGAAACTATAGCGAATGGTATCTGACTCAGTTTCTTGATCGCCGCTATTTAAGATGGGGCGACCTTGTTTTTTACCCGTAGAATCGGTCACATTCATGGCTTCTAGGATGCCGGTTTCTTGTGAGAAATTCATGCGGGCGGCAGTCAGGTGTATATCTTTATACTTTACATCTGCGTTATTATAAAGGTAGAAACGCTTTTCTTTGAATCGTAATACGATTGAGTCGGTAGCTTTGAAAGTAACGCGTGCGTCGAGGCTATCGGCCGACATTTTCGGCATGTTTAATGTATCTACGATAACTGTGTCTTTCACAGTGGGCAGGCTATCGGTGGGTGTGAAAATAGCTGTAGCCGGCACTGGAACAGTGTCGGGCTTTAGGTCGTTCACAATAGATTGTTTGCCTTCAGCAGGTGTGGTACCGGCTTTTTTGGGTTTCGTTACAGGCTTCGTTGTATCTGCGAAAAAAATGTTAAATTCCGACAAACGATGTAACGAACTCCGTCCGAAGCTGTCTATAATAAAAGGCAGCGTCAAGAAAACGGCAATCAATAGCAGGGAAAGCTGCCTAAAAAACTTTTTATAATTATTTTTGCTAAAAGGGTACATGTGTTAAGCGGGCACAAACCTACAAGATTTTATACAAATTATTACATTCGTTTATAGATATTTGATGTGGATGTGGATGATAGTAGTGTTTGACGACGCACATAGGTATAAAAGTTGATGTTAAATTTACAAAAGCATATCCCTTAAACTTAAATAGAAAAACAAGCAACCCATTAAACAAACAAGTAAACATGCGTTGGACAAGATTGACGATACCAGGATTGAGCATACTTTTAATTTTTCCGATTCTTTTAGGAGCAAAAATCAATCCGGGTTTGCCAGGGAAACAAGAGAAACCGATTAAAACAATTGTAATTGATGCTGGGCACGGTGGTACCGACCATGGTGCAGTAGGAAAGTATTCTTCCGAAAAGCAAGTTGCGCTTCAGGTTGCTTTAAAACTGGGAAAGATTTTAGAAGAAAAAATGCCAGATGTTAAAATTGTGTATACACGGAAAGAAGATCGATTTGATAACGTTCGTGTAAAAGCCGACATCGCCAATAATGCTAAAGGTGATCTTTTCATTTCTATACACTGTAACTCGGCCCCTAAGCTTCGCAGGGTAGTGGGTACGAAAAACGTAACAGTAGGCAAGGGCAAGAAAAGGAGAACGGTGAAACAAAATGTGTACGAAACCTACCCTAACCCAGCTAAAGGAACGGAAACCTACATTTGGGCCAGCGATCGTAACACAGCTAAAATGCAATCGATGCGTGGTATCTCTTCGGTAATTGTATTGGATGCTAACTCGGAAGAAACCAAGCAGTTGTTAGATACAGATGATCCTGAAACTATTATCATGCTTTCTACTTTAAGGAATGCATTCTTTGAAAATAGCTTGAAACTGTCGAACTACATCCAAGACGAATTTACGAACATCGGCCGTATTAACAGGGGCGCTCGTCAACGTAATGAAAAGGGTATCCTCGTATTACAGGCCACGGCCATGCCCAGTGTTTTAGTAGAATTAGGCTTCATTTCTAACCCTGAAGAAGAAGATTATTTAAATAGCCAGGAGGGTCAGAAAGAACTTGCGGAAGGTATTTACAATGCTGTAAAGAAGTATAAAGAAGACCTTGAAAAGTACGGTTCTAAAAATGCCGCTGCTGAAACACCGGTGACTAAATCAAAATCAAAAAATAACATAAAGAAAGGAACCGCGAGTACCGCGAAAGTTTATGTAAAGAATGAACGAGGTGTTACGAATCCTTCTATCAGTAAAAATACAACCGTTAATAAAAATACTACAGCAACTAGCGCCTCTTACAAGGTGCAGTTGCTGGTTTCTACCAAAAACTACGCTACAAACGCCCCGCTCTTCTCAAAATTGAAAGGAAAAGTAACAAAAGAGGAAATAGTTATTAACAAAAAAAAGAAGCATAAATACATGTGGGGCCTATTTCGAACGGAATCCGAAGCCCGCGATGCTCTCCGAAAAGCACGCCAGTTGGGCTTCCCCGATGCATATGTAGTAGCCCCCAATAAGTAGTTGTCCCCATACCTCCCCACCCCTTCCCCACAAATAACTTAGCAATAATTTCCGCCCCCAAGCTTCACAAACGGTTTTTGATTATTTTTGCAGCAACCATACTTATTAATCGATGCTCAAGATATCAAACGAAACCAAGGTTGGTGTATTAACGGCTGTTGGTATTACCTTACTGGTACTAGGATTCAATTTGTTAAAAGGCAAAAGTCTTTTCTCTAACAAGAAAATCATTTATGCCGTTTATACACAAGTAAATGGTTTGCAGCCTGCCAATACGGTGGAAGTAAATGGTTTAGTGGTCGGTAGTGTATTGAACCTCGATGTGATGGACAAAAACGCCGGCAGGATTTTGGTAACCCTCCAGATCAATAAAAAGATCGAAATCCCGAAAAACTCGGTCGCTCGTATTAGCTCCGATTTATTGGGAACTAAGAAAGTACAAGTAGATTTCGGTAATGCAAATGATTACCTCAAAAGTGGCGATACCTTGTATGCTGCTGTAGATGGTTCTATTTCTGATGCATTGAAAGAACAATTAAACCCACTCGTAGCGAAATTACAAGTAACCCTTTCAAACGTAGACAGCGTTTTATTGGCCGTAAACGGTATTTTCGACCCTGCTACAAAAGGCAACCTCCGCGAAGCGATCAACAGTTTAAATGCTACTATGCATAATTTAAACAATGCATCTGGCTCTGTTGATAGGTTGTTGGCGTCTAACGGTAGCGTATCTACGACATTGAACAACTTGTCTTCCTTCTCTACCAACCTTAACAACAACAATGATAAAATCAATGCCGTGTTAGCGAATGCCGAGAAAGCTACCGCTTCCTTAGCGAACGGTGACATTGATAAATCATTGGACCAGTTGAAGCAAACGGTAACCAACTTGAACAGTTTTATGTCGAAGTTGAATAGTAAAGACGGCACTTTGGGATTATTGATGAATGACAAGGCGGTTTATAACAACCTGCAAAACACTTTATCAAACCTCAATAAGTTAATGGAAGACCTCCGTTACAACCCGAACCGTTACGTGCATCTTTCCTTGTTTGGTAAAAAGAATAAAGTACTGCCAATCCCATCTGATTCGGCAAAATAGTATACACTGATGTTGAAAAAAATCGCAACCGGGCTACTCCCACTCCTTGGTTTAGCTTTGGCTGGTCATATATTGGCGAACGCATTACCCACCTCTAGGGTCGGTAATGCGCAGTCATTTCAAGAAGATACGTCTAAAACAATCCATGTTATTAATGCTAAAAGCTTGGAAGGTGAGAAGTTAGCCGACGGAACAGATATCACCAGGTTTAAAGACAACGTTATTTTTAGGCAAGGTACTACCTACCTGTATTGCGATAGTGCCGTGTTGAACAAGGTATCCAACATTGTGGATGCTTATGGTCATGTTCATATTAACCAAGCAGATAGTGTACATACGTATGCCGACCTCTTGCATTATGATGGGAACCCACGTATTGCCACGCTTATTGGGAATGCGAAGCTAACAGATGGTAAAACCACCATTGTTGGGCCGGAGTTGAGTTATGATTTGAATGCAAAAATTGGTACGTACTTAAAAGGTGGCAAACTAACGAATACCAAAACGGTGCTCACCAGCGGTGTTGGTTATTATTACGCCACTACAAAAGATGTGTTCTTCAAGAACGATGTATTACTTGTAGATCCAGAATATACCCTTAGCACCGATACCTTACTTTATAATACAGATACTAAAATCGCTACGATCATCGCCCCTACCACTATTTATGATGGTAAAACAACGATGTATACCACAAGCGGCTATTATAACACGGAACTCGGTTATGGCGATTTTGGTTCACGCCCTATTATCGAGGATAGTACAAGTCGTTTTACAGCGAATGCTATCCAAATGGATAAAAAAACAGGGATGGCCTATGCTACCGGTAACCTTGTTTGGCGTGATACAGCACAAAAGATTTCTGTACTCGGTAATTACGGCGTGGTGAATCAAAACGAGAAATCGTTGATGGCTACCCAGAAGCCCGTGTTATTGTTAGAAGGAAAGGATACAATCTTTATAGCAGGAGATACCTTGTTCTCGGGTATAGAAAAGCCTGTAAAGGATATGATAAAGAAGAACATCGACTCTACGAAGAAAGTCAATGCTGCTGCCGCTGCGAAGAAACAAAATCCAAGAAGCCAGGCCATTACCCCTTTGAAACCCGTTTCTCAAGATGACCCAATGGGAGGTAATGATCCTGTAGCTCGCTTAGATAGCGCTTCTATTCCAGCAGATAGCGCATTCGCCCACATGAAAAAAGATACCGTGAAAACGCCTGCAGACACAACGGAATACCGTTATATGAAGGCGTTCCACCATGTAAAAATATTCTCCGATTCACTGCAAGGTGTTGCTGATAGTGTATATTATACGAGCCGCGATTCTGTATTCCGCTTGTATGGCAACCCATTGTTATGGTCGCGCGAGTACGAGATGTTTGGAGATACGGTGAAATTATTCACGAAAAATCAAAAAGCCAGCCGTGTATTGTTAGATCAAAATGCGATGGTGATTAGCAAGGTATCTAAAGACTTATACAACCAAGTAAAAGGACGCGTAATTTGGGCGTATATTAGCAATGATAAACTTGACTCTATCCATGTAGAAGGAAATGCTGAAACGGTTTATTACGTACAAGATGAGGATAGTAGCTTCATTGGTATTACGCACTTAAAATGTGCCCGTGTGATGGTGTATTTTGAAAATGGAGAAGTAGATCGCGCGGTATATATTAAGGAGCCGGATGGTATCATGGACCCGATGGGACAAAAAACTCGCGAGATCATGTTTTTACCAGGCTTCCATTGGGACCCAGAAAAACGACCTAAGACGAAATACGAGCTTATCGGTAATTAGCGACTTATATTATTACATACGTTTTTGTTACAAGAACAAAAGCAAATTTTTACCGGTGCTTCAAACGCTTTTTATCAATAAGCTTTGAAGCATCGGTGTTTTTATCATCTAAAATTTGACACAATGGCGAAAAAATGGAAACTATTTGAACAGAAGATTTTATCACCTATTTACCAATTTTTACACGATAGTAGAGCGGTAGGAATCGTACTAGTTTCCTGTACAATCCTTTCTTTATTGTTAGCCAATTCGCCATGGTCGCAACAATACATCCAGTTCTGGGCACACCTTTTTAATCCAAGTAGTGGTCATCATTACGATGTACAAGGCTTGCACTTTCCCAACTCCAATTTAATGTGGATCAATGATGGGCTAATGGCCCTGTTCTTCTTCCTTGTAGGCATGGAAATCAAGCGTGAATTAACTACAGGGGAATTATCTAGCATTCGCCGTTCGTTGATGCCTGTTTTAGCAGCTATTGGCGGCATGGTTTGCCCGGCATTGATTTATACGTTATTTAATGGGGGTACCGATTATGCACATGGTTGGGGTATACCGATGGCTACGGATATTGCCTTTTCTTTAGGCATCTTATCATTATTGGGTAACCGCGTACCGGTAAATCTGAAAATATTCTTAGCTGCACTGGCTATTATCGATGACTTAGGAGCTATTTTAGCGATTGCTATATTTTACACCGATGAATTACATACCAGTTATTTACTAGTAGGTGGCGGAATAATGGTAGTATTATTAGCATTGAATTACTTCAAAGTACAGCGGCTGGTATTCTATTTTATACCGGGTATTATATTATGGTATTGCATTTTCAACAGTGGCATTCATGCTACCATTGCGGGTGTTTTGCTCGCCTTTACAATACCTTTGAGCAAGGTGCATAAATTGGAAAACTTCTTACACGACCCCGTTAACTTTATAATAATGCCATTGTTTGCCCTTGCCAACACGGCCATTAAGTTCCCGGCCGACTTACTACATGCATTTACGAACAAGGTGAGTTATGGTATTATGTTGGGATTGGTTATTGGGAAACCATTGGGCATCTTTTTCTTCTCTTATATAGCTGCGAAACTAAAAATTGCGGCCTTACCGGATGGTGCAAAATGGAAACAGTTGTTGGGTGTGGGTATGATTGCGGGCATTGGATTTACCATGTCGATCTTCATTTCTACATTGGCTTTCAAAGAATTGGAGATGCAGATCGTGGCGATTATGTCGGTGATATTAGCGAGTGTAGTGGCGGCATTAATGGGATTTATTTTTATCAAGCGGCTGAAGGCATAACAGATAATTAACATTTGGCATTGTTCTTGTAAATACCCTACCAGCATTATTTACAGCATACACGATTGTAATGTTGCTACCTATGCGCTATTGTGTTATCTACAATACACGTAGCAAAACAATTTTTGAAAAACCATTTATAAATACGATCCAACGATGAAAAAGATCATGCTAATTTTTGGAGTGATGTTATTCGTAGCACTTCAATCCAACGCACAAAAGAGGAATTATAGTAACAGCAGCGTGGGCAATTACAACACCGCTATTGGTGTGCGCGTAAACCCTTGGTCGATTGGTTTTACTGCTAAACATTTTATTGCCGGTCCACACGCTATTGAAGGTATCGTTAGCCATCAATTTGCTGGATACGATAATGCGAATGTAACAATCACTGGTTTGTACGAATACCATTGGAATGTGTTCGGTAAGAAAGAATGGAACATGTTTGCTGGTGGTGGTTTACACGGTGGTGCTTACAAAACAGATTATTGGGATAATGGTCGTCGCAAAGATGGCGATACGAAAGGTGTATTTGGCTTGGACGCGATTTGGGGTGTTGAATATACATTCAAGAACATTCCATTGACTTTACAAGGCGATTTAAAACCTTACGTAAACTTCACTGGTGGTCATGATTACTACGGTGAACAAATCTTCGGTGCATCTGCAAGATTCACTTTCTAAAATTCTAAGCTTCATAAGAATATAGCTCATCCATCTTCCCCAAGATTATGAAACCCTGGCATTCGCCGGGGTTTCGTATTTTTATACTATGAAAATCTTATCCGCCCAGCAAATTAAAGCGGCCGACGCTTATACCATTGCAAACGAACCCATATCAAGTATTGATTTAATGGAACGTGCTGCTAGCGCTTGTGCGCAATGGATCAGCGCACATTTTTCTTCTTCCGAAACAGTGCATATCTTCTGTGGAAAAGGGAATAATGGTGGTGATGGCTTAGCCATTGCACGGTTATTATGGGAGCAAGATTACAAAGTGCAAGTATACATAGTGGAAGTTAGCCTGCACGCTACGGACGACTTTACAGCGAACTTGGAAAAACTACCTATACAACCCCAATACATCCATGCTTCCCACGAGGTGCCAAGCATAACAACAGGCATTGTAGTAGATGCGATACTTGGCACAGGGCTCAACCGTCCTGTAGAAGGTTGGTTGGCGGGGGTATTTCATCATATCAACAACTTACAACAACAAATACCCATCCTATCAATTGATGTGCCATCGGGCATGATGATCGATAGTAGTTCGGAAAAATCGACGTGTATACATGCACGTTATACATTAAGTTTCGAGGTATATAAATTGGGCTTTTTATTACCAGAAAATGCGGAACGTGTAGGCGAGATTGTGCTATTGCCTATTGGGTTACATCCTGAGTTTTTACAGCGAGAGTCTACACCTTACCATATTGTAGATGCAGCCATGGTAAGGGCATTATATCAACCGCGTAAAAGCTTTGCACATAAAGGAACGTATGGTCATGCTTTGCTCATTGCCGGTAGTTATGGTAAAATAGGCGCAGCTGTATTAAGTGCGAAAGCATGTTTACGAAGCGGCGTTGGGTTGTTAACAACTTACCTTCCTAGTTGTGGATATAACATCATGCAAACAAGTGTTCCGGAGGCCATGTGTATTACAGATCCACGCAACGAGCTATCGATGCAATTCTACACCTTGGTACAAGAAAAACAGCAATACAATACCATTGGCATTGGGCCGGGTTTAGGAACAGATGTGAGCACAGCAAAGGGGCTGGAGAAGCTTTTATTACAGTATAAGCAAGCCATGGTAATAGATGCGGATGCATTAAACATAATTTCGCAATACCCGCGTTTATTGGATCAAATTCCTGCCAATAGTATCTTAACACCTCATCCCAAAGAGTTTGAACGTTTATTTGGAGCCACTAGCAACCAATTCGAGCGGTTATCCTTGCTGCGTGAGAAAGCCGTTCAATACAAACTATATATCTTACTAAAAGGCAAGTTTAGCGCTATTGCCTGCCCAGATGGCGTGGTTTACTTTAACTCAACCGGTAACCCGGGTATGGCTACGGGTGGAAGTGGCGATGTATTAACGGGTATCTTAACCGGTTTATTAGCACAAGGCTACCAATCGAAAGTAGCCGTATTGCTGGGTGCTTATATTCATGGCGCGGCAGGTGACGCAGCTGCGGAACAATTATCCCAAGAAGCCATGGTAGCGGGCGACATCATTGATTTCTTAGGTGAAATATTCAAAAAACTACCCAATTAAAACAGTCCAAACCAGCCACAGCAGGGCTTTACAATCGATATACAAAAAATCTATAGCACCCCAACAATTCTATCGACCCAAATTATTTCTAAGAAAAAAATCCCCATTCATTAGAAATAAATGGTTTATATTACTACACTAATAATTTTTCACTGATACATTTTTTTGCAACCAATTTTTAAAGGGCTTATTATGAATTTAATCTACATCGTACCTTTTTTCGGAGTGATTGCATTATTGTTCACGGCCGTAAAAAGTGCATGGGTTTCACGTCAAGACGCAGGCGATGCGCGCATGAAAGAGATCGCCACACACATTGCCGAAGGGGCAATGGCATTTTTAAAAGCTGAGTATAAAATTTTAACGGGATTCGTAATTATTGCCGCCCTTTTATTAGGATACATGGGAGCATCTCATGAGAATAGCGACTGGACGATTGCCTTAGCATTTATCTTAGGTGCCGTGTTTTCTGCGTTAGCGGGATTCATAGGCATGAAAATAGCCACCAAGGCGAATGTACGCACAGCACATGCTGCACGTACAAGCTTAGCCCGTGCATTAAAAGTTTCTTTTACCGGCGGTTCGGTAATGGGGATGGGTGTTGCAGGCTTAGCTGTATTGGGATTAGGCGGATTATTTATTGTATTGAAAACATATTTCGGGGCGGAAGCACATACCGCCGAAATGTTTAAAACCATTGAAGTATTAACAGGTTTCTCCCTTGGTGCTGAAAGTATTGCCCTCTTCGCCCGCGTTGGTGGTGGTATTTACACGAAAGCGGCCGATGTTGGTGCTGACTTAGTAGGTAAAGTAGAAGCCGGTATCCCGGAAGATGATCCACGTAACCCAGCTACCATTGCCGATAACGTAGGTGATAATGTGGGCGACGTAGCCGGTATGGGTGCTGATCTATTTGGTTCTTACGTAGCCACAGTATTAGCCACCATGGTATTGGGATCTGAAACAACAGCTACGGATAATTTCGGTGGTATTTCTCCCGTGTTATTACCCATGCTTATTGCAGGTTGCGGTATTATCTTCTCCATCATCGGTACTTGGTTTGTACGTATTAGCGAAACAGCAGGATTAAACACCAGCAGTGTTCAAAAAGCACTGAATATGGGTAACTGGGGTTCTATTGTAATTACCGCGGTTGCTTCTTATTTCTTAGTGCAATATATTTTGCCCGATAACCTTACACTCCGTGGCTTTGAGTTTACGAAGAACGGGGTATTCGGTGCGATTATAGTTGGTTTGGTTGTAGGAACTTTGATGAGTATTATCACGGAATATTACACCGCCATGGGTAAACGCCCGGTTCGTTCTATTATTCGTCAATCTGCTACCGGCCATGCTACCAACATTATTGGTGGTTTATCGGTAGGTATGGAATCGACCATGTTGCCAATTATTGTATTAGCAGGTGGTATTTACGGTTCTTATGCCTTTGCCGGCTTATATGGTGTGGCCATTGCAGCAGCCGGTATGATGGCTACTACAGCCATGCAATTAGCGATCGATGCCTTTGGTCCTATTGCCGATAACGCGGGTGGTATTGCTGAAATGAGCGAATTACCGAAAGAAGTACGTGAGAAAACAGATATTTTGGATGCAGTAGGTAATACTACAGCTGCTACGGGTAAAGGCTTCGCGATTGCCTCTGCGGCATTGACTGCTTTGGCTTTGTTTGCAGCATTTGTGGGTATTGCAGGTATCCAAGGTATTGATATTTATAAAGCGGATGTATTATCTGGTTTATTCATTGGCGCCATGATTCCGTTCATCTTCTCATCTTTGGCAATTGCGGCGGTTGGTCGTGCAGCCATGGCCATGGTAGAAGAAGTTCGTAGGCAGTTCCGTGAAATCCCGGGGATTTTGGAAGGTACAGGCAAACCGGAATATGAAAAGTGCGTGGCAATTTCTACGCAAGCGTCTATCCGTGAAATGTTATTACCAGGTGCAATTGCGTTGATTTCACCATTAATTATCGGGTTTATTTTCGGCCCCGAGGTATTGGGTGGCTTCTTAGCAGGTGCAACCGTTAGTGGTGTATTAATGGGTATGTTCCAGAATAATGCCGGCGGTGCTTGGGATAACGCGAAGAAAAGCTTCGAAAAAGGCGTTGAAATCAACGGCGAAACTTATTACAAAAAATCGGAACCACACAAAGCATCTGTAACAGGTGATACAGTGGGTGATCCATTTAAAGATACTTCTGGTCCTTCTATGAACATCCTCATTAAATTAATGTCGATTGTTTCATTGGTAATTGCGCCAACATTGGCATCTATGCACAATACGCGTGCAGTTACTGAAAAAGCACCCGTTGAGGCACCCAAAACAAAAGAAGCAAAAGAAACAAAGCAACAAGTTGTTACTTTTCTCCTGCCTAAAGGTTATACCTACAAATGCTAGTATAACCGTTGAAAGCCGCACCTCGCGGTATTCACGTTAGAACATCATACACTTTTTTTCAAGGGTCTCTACGAAGTTAGAGGCCCTTTTTCTTTATATATACATTATATTGCGATTGAATCACATATATAATCCTATGAAATACCTATTAACGACCATATCGCTGTTGATGATCGTTTGCCTAGCTACTGCGCAGCAAAACGCGGGCAAAGTGGAGGTAAGAACCGTGTTGAAAGAAGGCGATGTGTATGAATTATCCTATGCTACGTTCACGAAAAGCATTACCCAAGCATTCGGAAAAAACAATGATGAGCTGCTTGATCTTGACTTCGTATTTAAAGTAGAGGTAAAAGAAGCCGATACCCGTGGCCGCAACTTGTTGAACATTTCCCTTGTTCGTTTGAAGCTTGTACTGCAAGACCGTACGGCACTATATGGGTTCGACTCGGAAGAACCCAATGCCATCATCGAACGCTCGAGTGATTCTACGGAGATTCATGTAAATACGGCTTTACGGAATGCCTTTGGGCAATTCATGGATCAAACATTTCATGGTCGCTTCTTAGAAAATGCCAGCATCGGTAATATCACCGGGGTTGATTCCATTTGGCAAAAGATCTTCATTACATCCACCGAAAAAACCAATTACCAAAAAGAAGTGGAAAACATTGCCACCGGCCTTTTAAACAACCTATTCTTCAGCGAATGTATGAACCGTGTTTTACTGCCTCCAACACAGGAAAAAGTAGGCAAGAACGATAGCTGGATGGACGTAGACCTTGTAGATAACCATGTTGGTTTACACATGCAAAGAGAATATACCGTGAAGGAAATCTTCAAAGACAAATTCCAACTTGTGTCTGAAACAAACTTTGTAAACCCCTTACCGGCCAACCTTCACTTATCGTACAAAGGCAAATACTTAGTAGATAAAGCGTCGAATACCGTATTAGCGGGTAGCTTGTTGAAGCAAATTAAAGGACAGGTGAAGAATAAAGAATATAGCGGTCCAATTGACGCAACGGAAAATATTACCTTCTCCATGATCAAAATGAATTAATAACTTTGGTTTATGAAGAAACTTTTACTATTCCTAACTATTATTAGCATCTCCAGCATTGTAATTGCGCAGAAAAAAGTGGTATTGAAAACGACCTTGAAAGAAGGGCAACGTTTTGAATATTCTACTGATATTGACCAAGACATTCATATTGGCAATAGTGGTCAAGACATGAACATGGTCATCGGCAGTGATGTAGACATTATTGTTGGTAAAACCGGTGCCGACAAAACAACCGAATTACTATTCACTTATACCCGCATGAAATATCTCATGAAAATGGGAGAAGAGGCCATGGGGTTTGATTCCGAAGACAGTTTAGCTATTAAAATTGATACTGCCGATATGAAATCGGTGATGATCAATTCTGTTTTTAAAAGCATGTTTGGCGGCATGATTAATGCGAGCTTTAAAGTGTATGTAGATGCACAATTTAAAGTGGTAAAAGTGACAGGCATTAATGAAATGGTAGATAAAATTTTGGAGGGGATAGACTTTTTAGGTGAAGAAGAGAAAGCCGCTATGAAAAAGGGCATGGCAAGTGGCTTAAGTGATGAAGCCATGTTGGAGAACCTAAAAACGATGATGATGCAATGGCCATCAAAGCCAGTGGGCGTAAATGATACATTCAACATTAAAATCAGCAATCCCAAGTTGGCCCTTGTTACTACTTACAAAGTACAAGAAATCAAAGCACCCGTGGTGAAATTCGCGCTAAACGGTGTTGCTGAAGTTACAGAAGGCCACCTAAAAGGTACACAAACCGGGTTTGCAGAAGTAGACCTTACAACAGGAATGACCACCCGCTCTGAAATTTCCCAAGAATTAAGCAATAAAGACGAAGCGCCTTCCGACGATTTTATTACTACAATAAAGTCGAAAGCTGTCGTGGGAATTAAAAAGAAAAAGTAACTGCATCCATAACAGCTGCAAAAGCCACCTGCATGCGGGTGGCTTTTTTTATTATAACCTTCGAGGATTCACAGCAATAACATATTATAAATGAATACCCTACTGTTCTCCCCCCCCCAAAGGGCGACCTTCCTAGTGTTAAAAAGATTTTGATTTGCGCCAAAATCGGCGTATTTTTGTTCTGTAATTAATTTCGTTACAGAATTGATCAAGAGTAAATTTGCAATATCGATCCATATACTCACCTTGTTGAATAGTAGCGGGGAGGAATGGCTTTCCAGCGAAATCATAGCCGGTTCGTTGAATGCCAACCCGGCATTGGTGCGCAAAGAATTGAGCAATCTTAGGAGCTTCGGGCTTATCGAGAGCAAGGAGGGTAAAAGCGGTGGTAGTCGTTTGGCAAAACAAGCGAAGGATATCCGTTTAAGCGATATTTTCAAAGCCATTAAGGATGAGCACGTATTTGGGTTCTCGCCGAATGAGCCGAACGAAAAATGTAACGTAGGTAAGAAAATTAATGCACATCTCGATGATCTATTCAGCTTGATCGACGACCAAATATTCGACGTATTACAGCATATTACCTTGGCGGATTTCGCCAGGCATTTCTCCAAAGATGAGTGCCCTAAAAAGAAGGCACAGCAAGATCCCGCTTAGCGGAATTTCACCGGGCTTACGCCATATTTCTTTCTAAAAGCAAGGCTGAAGTGTTGTAGAGATGAATACCCCAATTCATCGGCAATATCTGTGAGTGACCTGTCTTTCAACGTCACTAAGATGCCGGCTTGTTCCATTCTATAATCGCTGAGGTAACCAAAAACGGTATTGTTAAATACTTCCTTGAATCCTTTTTTCAATTTGAATTCATTAATACCAGCTTTACGTGCTAATTCGGTTAAAGAAAGTGGTTCGCGGGCATTGAGGAGCAATATTTCCTTTGCGAAATGGATTTTTTCAATGTCTTGCTTGCTGAGACCTTCCCGGGAAGGTTTGGTTGTTTCAACTTGTTCGCATTGCAGGGCTAAAAGCTCGAGTGCTTTGGATTGCAGGAATAACTTTTTAAGGCCACCGCTGAACTCACAGTTTTTCACGTCGTTTATAACCGCTAGCATTTTTTGGGTAATACGGTAATTATCGAGCAGGAAGATGGGTTTATTGGCTTCTATCTTTTCGGCATAGCTTTCCAGCAAACGGCCATTCCCTTCCGCCATTTCTTTGAATTTCTCTATTGTGAAACTCATGCCAAATACCGACATGCCGGGCTGTTTCCGTACTTGGATATAATCTTCCATGTCGGGGTTATACATTATCGTATGTTCCAGGTCGGAAAACGTTACCTTCTCTTTCCTTGGGCTTAATTGAGCTTGGTAATTGCCTTTCAACACGAAATGCATACCTACTAAAGGCGTTAAGTCCGAGGCTTCTACCTTTATATTCTCGTGCACATCGATCGTTCCATACCCCATCATAATCCCATCAAATCGCATTTCTTTGATAGTGGCAGTGCCGAAATCGTAATCCAGGCGCTGCGTTTGTTCAATTAAAACATTCGACCTAATGTCTTCCGCTTTAAACATGAGGTCATCCGCTGCTAAAATTGAATTATCGTCACTCTTTACTACTACAGGCATAATAAATCCGTTATATGTAATAAATAATCCGTCACATATAAGTGAAATTGTTATAGGGAATAGAAATTTGCACAAATGTATTTTGAAAAACTCAAATTGTGCATATGGTAAGTGTATTTAAAACGAATATCCTATCCCAACAGGACAAAAACATGGTTATTAACGCCTTGGTGGCCAACTTCGGGTTAAGTGCTTGTAGTATTGACTTAGAAGATATTGATAAAGTTTTGCGTATTGTGAGTTCTCAACCTGCTGATGAGCAGCATTATATGTTGTTTGTGCAGCAATTGGGGTATAACTGCGCCTATCTTGATTAAAATCGACCAGCGCTAGTTTTAACCAGATTCTTACTTGTTTTTCCCCTGCCGACCCAATAATTTTACATCTTCACTATAGGGGTGTTCCCCCTTTTTATCGTTATACATTCGAAGTATCAACCGTGTGACTTACATACCTAGGATTTAGGCCATGGATGGTGATTATTTATACAGACGATTTTTATAAACCAACAATCAATATGAAAACACTAGCAGCAGTGCTAACGCTTTTCTTGGCATTACAAATTGGATTGCCGAAAGCATTTGCCCAACAACGTTTTACCGTTAGCGGTTACGTGAAGGACCAACAGAACGGTGAATCTTTAATTGGGATTTCCATTTCAAAGGCGGGCACTTCTACCGGTACAGTAACAAACGAATATGGTTTTTACTCGTTAACCTTACCGGCTGGCGAACATGAACTCCAATTTTCATACATCGGCTATTCAACGCAAAAGATCAAAGTGAACTTGAAAGCTAACCAGAAGTTGGATGTGAAATTGGTGACTTCAAACAGCCAGTTAAACGAGGTGGTGATTTCGACAAAGCAACAAGAGAAAAACATTAATACGCTTGTAACGAGTGTGAATAAGTTGAGTGTTGCGGAGATGAAGAAATTGCCAACGTTTATGGGCGAGGTAGATGTATTGCGTGCAATTCAAACATTACCAGGTGTAACAACTGTAGGTGAAGGCTCATCGGGTTTTAACGTACGTGGTGGTGCTACGGATGAGAACTTGATTTTGTTAGATGAGGCACCTGTTTATAATGCTACGCACATGTTGGGTTTCTTCTCAGTTTTCAACCCCGATGCTGTAAAGAGTTTGAACTTGATGAAAGGTGGTTTCCCGGCGGAATACGGCGGTAGAACTTCTTCTGTACTAGATATTCGCATGAAAGATGGTAATAACCAAAAAACGGTGATCAACGGTGGTATCAGTAACGTATTTAGTCGTTTGAGCATTGAAGGTCCATTACAGAAGGATAAATCGTCCTTTATCGTGGCGGGTCGTCGTTCATATGTTGACGTATTGATGAAACCATTCCTTAAAGGTGATTTGAAAGATACGCGTTTATACTTCTATGATTTAACAGCGAAAGCCAACTTCCAATTAAATAAGAATAACAGCTTATTTGTGAGTGGTTATTTTGGTAGAGACGTATTTGGTTTGGGTGAGCAAGCGAAGTTTAACTGGGGTAATACCACAACTTCTATCCGTTGGAACCATATCTTCAACGATCGTTTATTCTTGAACTTAACTACTTATTATAGTCAATACGATTATTCCTTGAGTTTTGCTTCTGAAGAAGATGCGAAAGAAAAGCAAGGATATGATTGGACCTCAAACATCATTAACTATGGTGTAAAACCAGCCTTTACTTATTACATCAACAGTAATAACAGCTTGCATTTTGGTTTGCAGAGCGTGTATTACAAATTTAAGCCGGGTAAAGGTGTAGGTACTGAAGATACCCGAGAAAGTGTGATTGAATTGAACCACCAGCATGCTTTAGAATCTGGGATTTATTTGGATCATGAATTTAAAGTATCGCCGAAATTGGGCATTCAATATGGTGCGCGTGTATCGGGATTCCAATATATGGGTAAAGGTACTGCCTACTATTATGCTGATACCACAGCGGGTATTCGCAAGCGTTTAATTGGCCAGAAAGAATATGGAGCAGGTGAAGTAATTAAAGATTATTACTTCTTCGAACCACGTTTCTCTGCCCGCTATGCCATCGATAATAAGAGCGCTGTGAAATTGGCGTATGCTAGAACGTCTCAATTCATGCACCAATTATCGAATACAGCATCTCCTACCCCGCTTGATATATGGACACCCAGCACGAATAACATCGAGCCACAGGTAGCCGACCAAGTAACAGCAGGTTACTTTTATTCTGCTCCTACAGGCAAATGGGAAGCATCTGCAGAAGTATTCTACAAGAAGATGCATAACCAATTGGATTATATCGACAACGCAAAGTTGCAGTTAAACCAGTTGATTGAAGCTGATTTATTACCTTCTGAAGGACGTGCTTACGGTATTGAATTATATGCGAAGAAAGAAGTAGGTAAAACAACCGGTTGGGTTAGTTATACCTTATCGCGCAGTGAAAGAAAAACAATGGGGATTAGCCAGAACGAATGGTTCTTGAACCGTTACGATCGTACCCACAACTTGAACGTGGTTGTAAACCATGAAGTATCAAAACGAGGTAGTGTATCTGCCAACTTCATTTATGCAAGTGGCACACCGGGTACATTTGCTGATGCTAGGTTAGAATTCCAAGATTGGGATATTCCATATAACACCACTGAAAAACGTAACAACTACAGGCTGCCGGCATTCCACCGTTTGGATTTATCGTACACCTTGAAAGGAAAACAAACAAAACGCTGGAAAGGCGAATGGGTATTCTCGTTGTACAACGTATATGCACGTAGAAATGCTTACACGATCTACTTCAAACAAAATGACGACGACAAAACGAAGAAAGAAGCCGTGCGCATGAGTATTATCGGCAGCATTATTCCAGGTATTACGTACAATTTCAAATTCTAACCCGATCTAAAAACCGAAACATGAAACGAATTTTCAACTTATCAATACTCGCCATCGCAGCCGTATTTACAGCTTGCGAAGACAAAATAGATCTCGACATTCCGAAAGGCAAAGTTTACCCAGTAGTAGACGCCTGGATTACAACAGCGCCCGGTACGCAAACGATCCGCATCTCTGAAACCGTGCCGTACACCAGCTCTCAACCGGCCCCGGTAGTAAGCAATGCCACGATTGTTTTGCAGGATGTTACAGAAAACAAAACCTACCCATTCACCTTCGCAAACGGCGTATATAGCCACAACCCCGGAGCGAATGTGAGCATCGCTAAACTGGGTCACGTATATAAATTGACGGTTACCCTTGGCGCCGATGAATTCGTGGCCATGGATACAATCAAACGCGTTCCACCAGTAGATTCTATTACTTACGAATTCAAGAAGAAAGACGAATCGGCATCGGGCAAAGAAGGTTATTACGCTCGTTTCTGGGCACGTGATATTGCAGGACCTGTCACTGATTACTATTGGGTAAGAGGGTATAGAAATACAACCAGCAATGTACAAAGTAACATTTTCGCTATTGATGGTTCGTTTGAAGCAGGTTTAGCTGATAGCGCCATATTTATTCAGCCGATCGCGGAAAGCATTACGGACTGGGATAAACCCTTCCAATTAGATGAAAAAGTAATTGTTCGCTTGGCTTCTTTATCAAAACCAAGCTACGATTTCCTATCACACGTTGATAAACAAGTGAATAACGGTGGCTTATTCGCTACTGTATTGGAAAATGTGGGTACAAACTTGAAGAACACGAACCCTGCTAGTACAAAAAAAGTACTGGGTTGGTTTGGTACTTCGGCCGTAAGTTTTGCCGACAAAACCATCAAACCACTTTAATATACATCATTACAACCTACAATTAATCTTCCCAGGCAGTGTTTCAATGCATTGCCTGGTTTTATACAAAGAATATTAGCTCGGCTTTTGAATCAAACTTTACTACCCTTTATTCGCTAACGTTAATTCTTAACACCTCCCATTATTGATATGAAAAAAGTACTTGCATTATGTTTGTCATTATTGTTTTGTCAATATTTGACAGCACAAGAGAAAACACAAACCATGGAAACGCTTTCGAACCGTGGTACCGGTAAATTACGAGTAGGTGGTTATGCTTCCCCTACTGTGAAATTTAGCACCTTGGATGATAAACTAGCTGTGATAGTTGGTGGTAGCGCAGGTGTGATGTTGAATAGTAAAGTAACATTAGGCTTAGCGGGTTATGCCTTGGTAAATAGCATTGAAGCGCCCCGTGTAAATACCATTGATCCTACAGAATATTGGACAATGTGGTACGCAGGTTTCTTACCGGAATATACTTTCAACTCTAATAAATTGTTCCATGTATCTGTAGGCGCTTTAATTGGCGGTGGCGGCATTATGCGTGGTGAACGCTTGCGTGATACAGAGAAACAAGTATGGCACGACCAAAGCGGTTTCTTTGTAACAGAACCACAAGTAAATGCTGAAATGAACATTACTACTTTCTTGCGTATTGGTATTGGTGTATCATACAGGTTAGTAGCAGGTTCGAACACCCCTAATATCACCGATAGCAAATTGAGTGGCCCGGCAGCACAGTTCGTTATTAAAGCAGGTAGATTCTAATAGAACACTTTTTACCTTCGCCATACGCTATGAACGGCTTCTACTTAAGTGGAGGCCGTTTTTTATTACTAAAATCCGGGCGGAATGGCCTAGATTTGAGGGCATTAAAAAAAATTTTAGGAAACCTGTCACGTTTTTATGCCCCACCTTGTCTTATTGGTGTAATTAGTTAAAAACAAATAAAATTCACCTTATATGGAACCAAGAATCACTTTCCAACAAGCTAATAAAGGCGCTTTTGACGGGCTTTTCAAAACAGAAATGCATTTAAAGAACAGTGGCATCGATCATAAACTATTCGAGTTGCTGAAATACAGGGTTTCACAGATCAATGGTTGTGCTTATTGCTTGGATATGCACCACAAAGAGGCCATTCACTTGGGCGATACCGAGCAACGCCTTCATGGCTTAGCAGCATGGCGCGAAGCACCCTATTACAGCGATGAAGAACGTGCGGTGTTAGCGTTTGCAGAAGCTTTAACCCATTGCGAGGCACCCAATGAAGTATATGAGCCGTTGACACAATTTTTCACCCCGGCCCAAATTGTAGATATCACTATTGCAGTGGCTCAAATTAACATGTGGAATAGGTTGAATATTGCATGGAAGAGCGTTGCAGGAACCTACAAAGTGGGCATGTTTTAATCAGTAGAACAACATGACAACAAAAATTCACACCACCAGTAACCCGGGCAATATTTTCAACCCGCAGCCGTTTGGGTTTTCGCATGTAGCGCAGGTACCTGCTAATGCGAAAATAATTTATATCGCGGGGCAAGGTGGCGAATCGGATACACAAGGAACATTAAGCAACGATTTCCGTACACAAGTAGCTTGTGCATTGCAGAACTTACGTACAGCGTTACAATCTGCCGGTGCCGATTTGCAACATATTGCAAAACTAACTACGTTAGTAGTGGATCACTCGCAAGAAAAGCTACAAATCATCATTGAAGAATGGAAGAAAGCGTGGCCCGATGAATTGTACCCGGTGAATACACTTATTCCCGTACCAAGGTTAGCGCTGGATGGGATGTTAGTAGAAATTGACGCTACAGCTGTTGTAACAGCATAACCCAATACAAACGAGCAAACATGCAAGATTTTCATTCCATTTTATTTCCTTATGCGTATAACATCCTTGGCAGTATTGAAGATGCCAAGGATGCGATACAAGATGTATTATCGAACTATTATGCGAAGGAGCATAGTGATGTTGAAAACGAGAAGAACTACCTTATCAAAAGTGTTATTAACCAAGCTATTAACTTGAAGCAAAAGCGGAAGAAGTTAGTAGATGGCGATGTTTGGTTACCTGCCCCTGTTGCCACAGAAACAGCAGATAATCATTTGCATTTGGAAAACATATTATCGTATTCATTGCTTATTTTGTTGGAGAACTTGAATGCAAAAGAGCGCGCCATATTTATCCTGAAGGAGAGTTTTGATTATTCGCATGAAGAAATTGCGACTTTATTTGATACCACGGTAGAGAACTCGCGGAAGATATTATCGCGCGCTAAGGCGAAGCTTTTCAAACCTTCGGAAGCTCGTACAGTGCCTGTACAGCATGCACAAATGAGCTTTTTAGAGAAATATATGTCGGCCTTTAGGGAACGGGATATGCAGCAGATTGAGAGTTTGTTAGCCGATGATATTTTGTACTATGCAGATGGTGGAGCGAACGCGAAAGTGGCGGCCAAATTTGCAGAAGGTCAGCTTACTGTACGCGATTTGCTTGTATTTGTATACGACAAATTCTTATCACAAGCGGAAGCTATTCTTACGGAAGTGAATCACCAACCTGCGATTCTTTACAAATACGGAGGCGCGATACGCGCTTGCCAAGTATTCGACCTTTCGGAAGATGGTAAAATCTTGCGGATTAACAACGTAGTAGATAGCACTAAGATTCAGCATTTAATAGCGTAAAATCGCACGAAAATGGGAGCAATTGGCTTGCTAAAAATGATGTAAATTGTATGAAAGTGAGCCAATATGCAACCTAATTT
Organism: Chitinophaga skermanii; assembly: GCF_003259335.1. Taxonomy (GTDB): domain Bacteria; phylum Bacteroidota; class Bacteroidia; order Chitinophagales; family Chitinophagaceae; genus Chitinophaga; species Chitinophaga skermanii. The sequence goes on along the minus strand of NZ_QLLL01000008.1, from coordinate 120,888 downwards.
AATTCACTATGCCATCCCGGGATTCGTGTTGTTGATAGTAATAGAAGTGATCATCAGTTCGTTACAACACCGCGAAGTGTATAAGCCGAAAGACGCAGCCAGTAGCATCGCGATGGGCTTAGGGAACGTGGCTATTGGATTAGTTACGAAAGGTATCATTTTCACCGTATACCTCTTTATTTACCAGTATAGGTTCTTCACCTTGGAGATGACGGTTTGGTGGGTATGGATAGCTTGCTTTTTCGCGGATGATTTCTCTTACTATTGGTTTCATAGGATTTCGCATACGGTTCGGTTTTTCTGGGCCTCGCATGTTATTCATCATTCTTCCCAGTATTATAATTTAGCAACAGCTTTAAGGCAAACATGGACGGGTAACTTAACGGGTGCCTTTCTATTTTGGGCATGGATGCCATTGGTTGGGTTTCACCCGGTGATGATTTTAACCATGCAGTCGATCAGCCTGCTATACCAATTCTGGATACATACGGAAGTGATACACAAGCTACCTCGCCCCGTGGAGTTTATATTTAATACCCCCTCTCATCATAGGGTTCACCATGCTTCGGATTTGGATTACTTAGATAAGAACCATGCAGGGGTATTGATTATTTGGGACCGGATGTTTGGAACTTTTATTGAAGAAAAGGCAAAACCCACATACGGCATCACTACAAACATCAACACCTACAACCCATTACGCATAGCCACCCACGAATGGGCCAACATCTTCCGCGATGTAAGAAAGGCCAAATCCTTCAAAGCCGCTCTTCACTATATCTTCAATGCACCTGGCTGGAGCGAAAACGGGGAAACGCTCACAACCAAGCAATTACGCTCAAAATCCAATCCTCACTAAATACATGGTATACTTGTATGACTACCCTTTCTTGGATACCTATCCTATTGCAATCGGCAAACTATCGACAAAACATCGAGGAATGAACGACTAGCAGTAAGGTAAAAGCTTATGAAACACATGGTGATCACATCGAAAACACATGGATTTACATGGAATTCACATGGAATTACATGAAACGCACAGGCAAGCAAGCTACCAGGTACAGGGAACAATACTATAAACTACATGGAAATCCATTTATATAAACATTGGGGGCTAACTACTCCCTATAACCTTCTCCTTTTCTTGTATCGAAACCGGACATTTTCTCCCTTTTAACCACCTGGAAACCGTTCTTCCCAGGTAATGGCGCGCGGCCTCTTATTCCTTCAAACCCAATACAGTTAATAATCTCAGTAAAAAACAGGGATCTTACCTTCTACCATTCATCACTAAAACCCTAAAAAAAATGCCCCGGGATTTTGCATTTACGAAAACTGTCGTACATTTGTTTACGAAGATATTCGTAGAACAATAATCGTTGCAGTTCTCGAAACGTTTAAATCAGCATTTACAATGACCAAACATATTAAACCTACCGATTCAGAACTTGAAATTCTCACAGTACTTTGGGAAAAAGGTGCATGCACCGTACGTGAAGTACATGAAGTATTAGAGCAAACAAAAGAAGTAGGCTATACGACCACCCTGAAGCTTATGCAAATTATGCATGATAAAGGGTTATTGACGCGCGATGCCAGCAGTAAAACACATGTGTATACAGCTGTTGTTTCGCAACAAAAAACACAGGAACAATTATTAAATAAGATGATTGATACCGTGTTTGGCGGCTCTGCTAGCCAGCTTGTTATGCAGGCATTAGGTAACCATTCTTCTTCTAAAGAGGAATTGGACCAAATCAGGAACTATCTTAATAACATCGAGCAACAAAACAAATAGCCGATTCCATCCTTTAAAACCTAGCTACCATGAATCATATTATTCCATTTACAAGCGAAATTGTGCGGGCATTCGGGTGGACATTGATCCATTCATTATGGCAAGCATTCTTTGTGTACGCCTGTTTAAAAATAGTATTGAGAATATGGCCTATGGCCAGTGCGCGGATTAAATATTCCTTGTCGTACTTATCATTAACGGGCATTTTCGCGTGGTTTGCTATCACATTGTATCAACAACTATCTGCAGTTCCGTCTTTACACTTAGCATCACAGGCTATTAATATCGACCTCAGTACTTTATCGACAGAGAATTTTCAACCTGTTGTGCATAAGGTGCAAGCCTCTTCCAACTTGCAATATTTGCTGCCTGGATTGAACGATTACTTGCCTATTTTGGTGGCATTTTATATCGTGGGTGTGGTGGTGATTGGTATCCGTTTGGTAATAGATTTATCACAATTACGTTCGATGCGTAAGAAATATACGGAACCGGTAGACGCGGTATGGCAAACATATACGACGAGATTAGCGGCAAAGTTGAACATCCGTAAATATGTGCGGGTAGTGGTATCGGATACTTTGCAGGTTCCTTGCATGATGGGGTGGTTAAAACCTTTGATCATTATGCCTTCGGCGATGCTGATGAACTTAAGTCCTGAACAATTAGAAGCCATTCTTTTACATGAATTGGCACACATTAAACGCAACGATTATCTTCTCAATATCTTCCAATCCATTGTAGAAACCATTTTATTCTTCAATCCTTTCGTCCGTTGGATATCTAGTAACATCCGCGTGGAAAGAGAGCATTGCTGTGATGATATGGTTATTAACGCCACCGTTCAACCCTTGCACTATGCAAAAGCCCTGGTTGCGCTGGAAGAATACCGGTTAACCGCCAACCCTATGGCTATGGCTGCGGCAAGAAATAAACAACATTTATTTCACAGAATTAAACGCATCATGGAGATGAAAACAATACATCTTAACTATACTCAACGCTTCCTCGCTTTAATGATTGTTGCAACTGGATTGATATCCATTGCATGGTTAAATCCAGCTAATAAAGCAAAAGCTGCTGAACGTAAATTATCTACTGATTTAGCTGACACCACGAAACCATCTGTTACAGTTATCAAAAATAAAAACCTTGTCATTAAAGACGAAAAAGGCAAAGTAACAGAAGTCGTGCAATTCAAAGATTTACCTGTTGAAGAACAGAAGAAAGTAGAAGAAGCTTTAAAGAAAATTCCCAGCGAAGCCGAATTGAAAAAGGTAACAGAAGAGGCTATCAAAGCTGCGAAGGATGTAGATTGGGTAAATCTTGAAGGTCAATTAGCAGACTTGAAAAAGCTTAACGTAGAAGATTTCAAATTCGATATCAAAATGGCCTTAGCCGGTATCGATAACTTGAAAGATTTGAAGGCTTTGAGTCCTGCAGAGCTTGAGAAACTGAAAAGTTCGTTGAATGCTTTGGATTTAAAATTTGTAAATGAAGACTTGAAGTTAGCACAGAATATTGATCTTAAAGACCTGCAACTCACGATAGAGAAATCATTAAAAGACATTGATGTTAAAAACATGAATATCAATTTCACTTTTAACGATACATTCCCTGATGCTATTAAAGAGCAAACACGTGCAGCCGTAGAACAGGCGCGCAAACAAGCAGAAGTAGCCCGTGCTGGTGCAGAAATAGCTCGCAAAGAAGCTGAAAAAGCTCGCATAGCAGCAGACATTAATCGCCAAAACAGCGAAATTGCCCGCAAACAAGCAGATGTAGCTCGTGCAGGTGCTGAAGTGGCTCGCAAAGAAGCTGAAAAAGCTCGCATCAATGCAGAAGCGCAACGCGCTACTATTGAAGAAGCTAGAAAAGCTGCCGATGTAGCAAGAGCACAAGCAGATGCCAATCGCCAAGCAGCAGCCAAAGTACGTGAATCGGCGGAAATTGCCCGTGCACAGGCTGACCAAGCGCGTGCCGGTGCAGAAGTTGCTCGCAAACAAGCGGAAGTAGCTCGTGCTGGTGCAGAAGTTGCCCGAAAAGAAGCTGAAAAAACACGAGAACTATATAGAAAAATAGTAGCAGAATTAGAAGCCGACAATTTGGTTGACACTAAAAAAGGCTTCACTTTCAAAAAGAAAAACGGTGAAATCTTTATCGATGGCGTTAAACAAAACGCTACCATCACTGAAAAATACAACAAGTTAGTACCTGGAGAGAACATCACTTTTACGAAAAACACAAGTGCTGAAAATATCCATACTAACGACTAGTATACCCAACATTTTCTCCGCCATTCAAGCAACGCCACAGCCGTTTATACAGGCTTGTGGCGTTTTGCTTATAGATATTGCTTATATTAGCAAACTCTATAACAACTCAATCTAAAATTTCTTAATATGCCAGCTATGAAACGCATATTTCTTGCTGTTGCCCTTGCAGGCGGTTTGCAAGCACAAGCGCAAGATATTACCATTACTAAATCGAACGCCACTACCGAAGTTAAAAATCAACAACAAACCGGTACATGCTGGTGCTTTTCTACTACTTCATTAGTAGAATCTGAATGCTTACGTAACGACAAAAACGCTTCTATCGATATTTCGGAGATGTTCACCGTTCGTAACATCTACATCGAAAAGGCTAAAAACTATGTATTACGTCAAGGTTATGCACGTTTCGACGAAGGCGGCCTTGGACATGATGCTATCCGTGCTATCTCATTGTACGGAGCGATGCCACAAGAAGCTTATACAGGTTTGGTAAATGGCGCTACGATGTTGAACCACTCTAAAATGGTTCCAGCCATGAAAACTTACCTCGACAGCATCTTGAAAATCAAAAAACCTTTACCAAACTGGTTACCAGGTTTTGAAGCGATTTTGGATGAGTACATGGGTGCTGCTCCGAAAGACTTCCAATACAATGGTAAAACGTATACTGCGAAATCATTCGCAAAAGATGTGATGAAATTTGATGCTAACAACTACGTTGGTTTAACATCTTTCACGCACCATCCTTACAACCAAACATTCGTAGTAGAAGTACCAGATAATTTCAGCAATGGACAGTACTACAACTTACCATTAAGTGAATTCATCGCTGTTACTAAAAAAGCTGTTCAAAACGGTTATACAGTAATGTGGGATGCGGATGTTTCTAACAGGGGCTTTGCTCAAAACCGTGGTTACGCTTTCTCTCCAGTAGGTGATACTATTCCGAAAGCAACGCCTATCAACCCAGACATCAAAGAAGTAAGTGTAACACCTGAATACCGTCAAGGTTTATACGAAAACTTGGTAACACAAGACGACCACTTGATGCACATCACCGGCTTAGGTAAAAGCAAAGATGGTAAGGACTTTTTCGTAGTGAAAAACTCTTGGAGTGATAAAGCAGGTCCTTTCAAAGGATATGTTTATGTATCTGAGCCTTATTTCGCGGTGAATACTATTACGGTGATTATTCCGAAAGCTGCTTTGGATAAAGAATTGCAAAAGAAAATTGGTAATTCTACGACTTACTAGTTTTTAGAAAATACTTATATTGCAAAAGGGAAAGCGTGTAGTACGCTTTCCCTTTTGTTGTTTATATACATGTTGGGGTAGTTCGAATCTCCTCTTCCGCACTTACCTATTCATCGAAACATCTTTCGATTTCCCTTCCTTCACATCGTACACTTTCTTTCCTTCTTTATAGGTTTCTTGTACAACAAGTGAATGCAATAAACTATCTGCTGTAGTTAGCGGGTTTTTATCGAGAATGATGAGATCTGCGAGTTTACCGTTTTCTATACTGCCTTTGGTTTTCTCTTCTTTGATTTGATAGGCTGCGTTGATGGTCACTGCTTTTAATGCGTCATTTGTTTTTAAACGTAATTCGGGACCTAATACAAAACCGCTTCTTGTGGCGCGGGTTACAGATGTGGCGAATAATGTAATAATATCTGGCGGTGTAATAGGTGCGTCGTGTGAAAGTGTGAATATAAGGCCCGAATCGAGCGCTTGTTTACAAGGACTGATAATAGCTGCACGATCTTGGCCGAGGGTTACTTTGCGGTGCCAATCGCCCCAGAAATAGGTGTGGCTAACGTAGTAGGATGGGATCAAGCCGGCGGCTTTGATTTTAGCTACGTGATCGGGGCGGGAAACTTGCACGTGAATGAGTGCGCCACGCATACTATCGTTGTATACGCCTTCTTGTTTTAACCGTTGTACCGTGCTAATCATTTGATCGATAGCAGCATCGCCATTGTCGTGGCATTGAAAAGTCATGCCATGTTGTAATACACTTTTTACGTATTTGTAAAGCGAGTCGCTATTGTAAATATTAACGCCTTTGTAGCTTGTATCGTGGCCGGGACCAACATTGTAGTAATGTTGTGTTAGCCATGCAGTTCTGCCTTGCGGAGAACCATCTACTGAGAACTTCATACCGCCAATTCTAAAGCGGTTGTGATAGGCTTTTTGTTTACTGAGGTTTTCAATGTTGACTGCATTAGAATCGTAATCAGGCCAAGCAATTACATCTACTTTCAACAGCTTCATATCTGCTAATGCATGTAGGATTTTTAAATCACTAGGCATAGAACGCCCATCACAAATAGTGGTTTGGCCATATTTGAGATATTCTTTTTGCATCGCCATCATGGAATCGATAAGCGGTTCAATTTTAGGTGGACGTACTAAGGAAGTGAGGGCGTAAATGTTTTCATTCTCTTGTAGCAATCCTGTTGGCGTACCTTCGGGATTTTTAACGATAACGCCACCGGGCTTATTGGGTGTATTTTTATTGATCCCCAATGCTGCCAATGCCTTCGAGTTAGCAACACCCATATGACCGGAAGTATGCCAAATGTAGATCACATGTTTATCCGACACAGAATCTAATGTTTCTTTTGTAGGCTGCAATTGTTCCGTCATAATTGCATCGTCGTATCCATTGCCGATGATGGTATCACCTTCTGGGATGTGGTTTTCATCGATATAATCTCTTAACCGTTTCTTCAAAGAAGCGAAATCGTTTACTGTACCATATGGGCTGGGTTGTAATGGTACGTAAAACTTGGAGGTACCTCCCATTGTAAAATGACTATGTACATCAATCAATCCCGGCATAAGTGTACGCCCATTGAGGTCGACCATTTCGGTTTGATCGCCTTTGAATGTCATCGCTGAATCGATGGTACCGGCGTAGATGATTTTACCATCTTTTACGGCTACTGCATCAACACTGGGTTGGGCATCATTCATTGTTAGGATGGTGCCGTTACTGAATATGGTATCAGCGAATTGGGATTTGGGAGCACAAGCTACGAGGTAGCATGAGATTAACGTCACTAGGATACAGACTTTCATCATTATATTATTTGGTTTTGGCTTGATGGTGAACGTGGTTGGGGGTATTTGCGTAGATAGAAAGGAGGATAACGTTTTTTGGGAGGGAATTGTTTTTGGGAGACATGCATTAGACTTCCGTAGAGGAAAGATCAAACGAATAAGTGTGCAACACTGTTCCATCCACCATTCCAACGTTCAGCCAACTACAAACAAAAAGAGCCGCACATAAGTGCAGCTCTCAAATAATATATCAACTAAATGATTATTTGTATTTCGGATTGTACAAAGTACTTTCTGGGATAGCCACTTCTGGTTTTCCTTTATAACGGTGTTTGTACAAGTTATAGCAACCACCTAAAACGAAGGCGATGATGCAAGTGATTTTCACATAAAACAAAAAGCGGGAAGATGAAACCCTGCTTTGGGCGATGTCTTTCGTATTTTCTACTTGATTCTCCATATGTAATTTTTTCGCATTGCAAACTTACAAAGGAAATTGTAAAATCCCCAATATGCAGAAGATTATTTTTTTGTTCGCTGTGGCGCATGCCCGCCTTTACCCTCCAATAACGAGAATTTCTTCCGTTGTAAAAAGTAATACCGCCAGATCATGATCCCATGAAAAACCCCTTCCAAAGCGAATAAACGTACTTGTGGCAACGTATCCTTCGGTAAGGTATGCCTAATTTTCTTCCACCTAAAATAATCGCGGTACGCTTTAAAAATAGCTACCATATCTTTCGGTTTGCCCGATGCCAGGCTCTTTGCGGCCGCCAACAGGTCTAAAAATACGCGCTGCGAGAACACGATCCATTGCTCAGATGGATGCAAGTTCTTTTTCAGCATGATGAGGTTATTGCGGAAGTTGAGGTACAATTTGCGTGGGTTCCCTTGGGGCAAGCTACCGCCGCCCACATGGTATACTACCGATCCTGGGCAATAAGCTACCCGTAAGCCTTTCCGCTGCAAGCGCCAGCAAAGATCCACTTCTTCCATATGCGCGAAAAAGTAAGGATCGAAGCCATTTACACCATGAAAAGCCTCGGAACGGATGAATAACGCCGCACCTGTAGCCCAAAATATATACTGGGCATCGTTGTACTGGCCGTGATCTACCTCTGTAGTGTGCAAAATGCGGCCACGACAAAAGGTATAGCCCAAAATATCCATCCAGCCACCGGCTGCACCGGCATATTCAAAGCTTTTACGATCGTGGTAAGCGCGGAGTTTGGGCTGACAAGCAGCGATAGATGTATCGGCTGCCATAAGTTCAATAACAGGTTCAATCCACCCCGGTTCTACCTCTACATCTTGGTTGAGCAACACGTAAATATCGGCCTTCACGTGCTGTAGCGCCTCGTTATAACCACCCGCAAAACCATTATTGCTAGGGTTGCGGATAATAGAAATCTGTGGGTAATGAGCTGCAGTATAGGCAACACTATCGTCGGATGACGCGTTATCGGCTAAAATAATTTGTAAATTTTGATAGGTCGACGCACAAACTGAGGGTAAAAAGCGTTCTAAGAACGATTTACCATTCCAATTGAGAATAACTACGGCTACCGATGGCAATTGTGTCAAATGATCCAGTTTTTGCGCTTTACGAATTACTTTTTGCGTTGCAAATATGCAACAAAGCGCGCGAATATTCTCTATCAATACGTAATTTTAGCAATATCTTGAAGCAAGCGAAGGGCAAGGAATCAATAAATAACAATTTGCATGGTTAGGCAATATATCGGCTGGAAGTTTATTTTGATTGCAGTGGCGATTGTCATTGTAGTGATCACTATTTGGTTCGTGAATAACCTTTCTGAGAAGATACAAGCGGAAGAAACGAAGAAGGTGGCCACGTGGGTATCGGCTTATAAAGAGTTGTTACAAACGAATGATGATGTAAATAACCTAGCCGTAGATATTATTACCACGAATACGACGATCCCGATGATTCTTACAGATGAAAGTGGGAATGTAGTGGATCACCGCAACTTAGATACGAATAAGATTGCTCGTAATAAGTTGTATGTAGAAGAACAGCTCGTACGCTTTAAGAAGCAGCACCCGCCTTTCGTGATGAACATCACCCAGAAACCGCGTATCAACAATTACATCTATTACGGCGACTCCCTCATTTTGAAGCAAATTCGATACTACCCATATGTACAATTAATCGTGGTGGCCCTGTTTATATGTATCGTATTATTTGCACTATCGACGACCAACCGTGCCACGCAAAACCAAGTATGGGTGGGCATGGCCAAGGAAACAGCGCACCAATTAGGTACTCCTTTATCGTCGATTGAGGCTTGGTTAGAGATATTGAAAGAGCAGCCTAGTAGCGAAAGCATCGCCTTAGAATTACAGAAAGATGTAGACCGCTTGAAATTGATTACAGATCGATTTTCGAAGATTGGTAGTGTGCCGGTTCTTGAAGAAAAAGAAGTGGTGCAACAAGTGGAAAATATGATTGCCTATATCAGGAAACGAGCGCCACAGAAAGTGGTATTAGGCTTTACGAGTTCCGAACCACATATCAACGCTATGATTTCGGGGCCGCTCTTCGATTGGGTGATTGAGAACCTGTTGAAGAATGCTTTGGATGCCATGGAAGGAAAAGGCGCTATCCAAGTAAAAATAGAGAACCATCCTGCGCATATTACAATCGATATAACCGATACAGGGAAAGGCATACCGAAGCCTTTACACGAGAAAGTTTTCCAACCCGGTTTTAGCACTAAAAAGAGAGGATGGGGCTTGGGACTGAGTTTAGCGAAGCGGATTATAGAGGAATATCACCAAGGAAGATTGTATATAAAATCGTCTGAAATAGGCAAGGGAACTACCTTTAGAATATGGTTAAGAAAATAAATGTCAACATTTTAAAAAAAAATTGCATCAAAATTTTTCTTTTATCAAAAGAATTCTATTTTTGCACTCCCTTAAACACGCGGAGGTGGCGAAATTGGTAGACGCGCTACTTTGAGGTGGTAGTGCCTTCACGGGCTTGGGAGTTCGAATCTCCTCTTCCGCACTTGAATCTGAACCCTGTAAATCGACGATTTACAGGGTTTTTCTTTTTAGCCATCCACGTATCAAAGTACACATTTCATTCACCTTGCACTTGCCTACCCCAGCTATATGTTGTACCTTAAATCATCATGTCACTTTCCGCGTTAACACTTATTATTATAGCTGCCATTGTGCATGCCTTTTGGAATTTTACTACGAAAAAGGTAAACGGTAAACTGCCGTTTTATTGGTGTACTTCTTTGTTTGCTGTAGGGATGTTTGTGCCGTATGTTGTATACCAATTGTTCCAGCACGACTTACCTTTTGATCAAATCACGTTAGGCTTTTCAGCATTGAGTGCTGTATTACATTTACTCTATTTTGTGGCATTGCAAACGGGGTACCGTAAAGCGGATTTATCTGTAGTTTATCCCATTGCTCGGGGTTCCGGCCCCTTGTGTTCTGTTACCGGCGCTATTTTGTTATTCCATGAAAAACCCGGCACGCTGGCTATCCTTGGTATTGTACTGATTATACTGGGCGTGGTAATGATGACACTCACCGGCTGGAAGCATGATAAGAGAATTGTAACAGGATTGGGATACGGCGCATTAACCGGGCTATTTATTGCCAGCTACACCATTGCTGATAAGATCGCTGTAGTGGATTACCATGTATCGGTTGTATTCATCACTTTAGCCTCGATGATCTTGCCTTTTGTATTGCTTTTTCCATACACAGCAGCTAAGCGTAGCGAATATGCGATTGAACTCAAAACCCATTGGAAGCCAGCATTTATTGTGGCTGCTTGCCAGCCGTTATCGTATATTCTTGTGTTAATTGCCATGAAAACAACACCCGTTTCCTATGTGGCCCCGGCGAGGGAATTAAGTATTGTATTTGGTGTATTTTTTGGGGTACATAGCTTAAAAGAAAAGGACCGTGTGAAAAGGATATTGGGAGCGCTTGTGATATTAGCCGGCATCGTGTTATTAGCGATTGATTAGGATGAATTGCCGGATATTACTATTTTCAGCACATGAAAAAATTGGCACTCAAAATATCCTTCCTCATGCTCCCATTTGCAACCATGAGCCAGGCAAAGAATACCATCCCAATGCTCGTAGGATCATATACCGATAATGATTCCCAAGGCATTTCATTATACAACTTCAACACCCAAACCGGCGAAGCCACCCATGTAAAAACATTCCCGGCCTCCAACCCATCGTTCGTTGTTGCCACGAAGAATAAAGCATTCTTCTACGCAGTAAATGAAAATGGCGACGGCAAAGGTGCCGTAAGCGCATTCACCAAAGAAGGTAAACTTATCAATCAACAACCTAGCCACGGCGATCACCCCTGCCATGTAAACATCGATAAAACGCAAAACTGGGTAGTAGTATCCAACTACAGCGGCGGTAACTTCTCCATCTACAAAAGAGAAGCCAACGGTGCCCTCAGCGTAGCCCTACAAACCATTCAACACAATGGTAAAGGCACCAATACCCAACGCCAAGAAAAAGCCCACGTACACAGCACCACCTTCAACGCTGAAAACAATATGCTTTTCGTTGTAGACCTAGGCACCGACCAAATCGTAGCCTACAACTTCGACGAAAAAACCGGCCACGTCACTCAAAACGACAAAGCCTCTATCCAAACTGCCCCCGGCCACGGCCCCCGCATCCTTCAATTCTATAAAAACTTCGCCTACATCATCGAAGAAATGAGCGGCACCGTATCTGTATACGCATTCAACCAACAAACTACCTCGTTCAAACATATTCAAACGATTAGCTCTTTACCCAAAGACTACACCATTCAAAACAACGACGCCGGCAGCGCCCACATCCACATCACCCAAGACGGCAAAAACGTCTACGCCACCAACCGCAGCACCAGCAACACAATTGCCACCTTCAAAAGAAACTCCAGCACCGGCCAACTCACCCTCCTCAACACCCTCCCGGTTGAAGGCAAAGGCCCCCGCCACTTCACCCTCACCCCCAACGAAAAATTCCTACTAGTGGCCAACCAAAACACCAACAACATCACCCTCTTCCAAAGAACTCCCCAAACCGGCCAACTAAAAGCCACAAAGAAAACCATTAACACCCCCAAACCAGTTTGCCTCACCTGGTTCTAAAAAATACTACTACGGCCAGCAAAACTGGCCGTAGCACTTTAATGCCCCCTACCATGTCCTCCCATAAATCTATCCCTCAACGCACCCCAAATTCCCCATCAAAAAAGCCCGCATTGTCCCCTACAGTATCATACTGAGAAAACTTGGTTGTGCGGAACACACGACAACCGAAAGCCCCATCAATGCCCCTCTCCCCTACACGCCCCACCCCTCCAAATAGCAGCAATCCAGCCCGCAGAACCATATTTCGAAGTATGATACGGGGCCCCGTCGCGGCCCTGGAGCGACACGACAAAACACAATCAACCGCAGCAAGCAACACCCCCACAATCAGCAATAGCCAATAACCCGCCGCCAGCAAGCAAGCCCAGCGCAGCGACAATTAACATAAACATAAAATTCCCTTTACAATCCCCTAACACACGCCAACTAAATTGCTATTAAAACCCAACGCAATGCAAAAGATCATTACTGTTACCATCAACTTGGAAAAGTTACAAACCATGAGTCGCAGTGAAAATAATGCCAGCGCGTACTTTGTTAATGAAATTGAAGAAGTTAACCACTTATTACAAGAAGGTTGGGCCATAGAAGAATGGGAAAATATTAATACCGATACTTCTAATGGCGCCACTACCTTGCTTTTCATCCTTACCGACGAACTAGTGGAGTTAACCGATGAATATGTGTACGACGAAGAACACGACGGACATTAAGTCGAAAAGAGCCTTACCATATCAACCCTTCCAGTTGTTTTAGCCCAGGATGATGCGACCGTCATCCTGGAATTTTCTCTTCCTCCAAGGCCAAGATTTTTTGGCTACCTTTACGCTACGCATGTACAATGCGGACTGCCCTTTTATTATTGTCCAGAATAACATTATGTGAATATGGGAACAGCTATAACTTGCCCGAATTGTAAACATCAATTCGTTATGGAAGATGCATTTGCCGCGGATATCGAAAAAGAGATGCGTGGTAAAATGGAAACGGAATGGCGCAAAAGAACGGAGCAATTGGCGAAAGAGAAGAATGAATTATTGCAAGTTCGTTCCCAATTAGAAGGCCAAAAGCAACAAATGGATGCCGAATTGCAAAAGAGGCTAGAGGTAGAGAAAATGCGCCTGCAAGAGATGATGCAAGAAGAAATTCGCAAACGCGTAACCAGCGATTTCGAGCACCAAGTACGATTGTTGAAACAAGCCAATGAAGAAAATGAAGAGAAGCTTAGGCTTGCGAGGGAACAACAAGTAGAATTCATCAAACGCGAACAAGCACTTAAAAATAAGGAACAAGAATTGGAATTATCGTTGCAAAAACGGTTGTTAGAAGAACGCGCTAACATGGTGGAGCAAGTAAGGCAAGAAGAGTTCCAACGCAATAGCTTGAAAGAAACTGAATTTACCTTCAAGATTAAGGAATTAGAGAAGCAGGTTGACGATCAACGTAAGTTGGCCGAGGAAATGAAGCGTAAAGCAGAACAAGGTTCTATGCAGTTGCAAGGCGAAGTGATGGAATTAGCATTGGAAGAATTACTCCGCAGTACTTTCCCCTTCGATTCGGTAGAAGAAGTGGCGAAGGGTATTAAAGGAGCGGATTGTATTCAGTTTGTTCGCAACCAATTTGGGCAAGAGTGTGGTAAAATTATTTATGAAAGTAAACGCACCAAAGAGTTCTCGAGGGAATGGATTGAAAAGCTAAAAACAGACATGCGTTCACAAGGAGCGGATGTTGCGATTTTAGTTACCCAAACTATGCCGAAAGACATGGAACGCTTCGGGGCTAAAGAAGGTATTTATATCTGCACATTTGCAGAAGTAAAAAGCCTTAGCTATGTACTCCGCGAGGCTATAATGAGCGTATACAAAGCCTCAAAAAGCCAAGAGAACCGCGGCGATAAAATGCAGCTACTTTATTCTTACCTCACAGGCAGCGAATTCGCCGAGCAATGGAAAGCTATCCGCGAAGGATTCAGGGACATGAAAATGTCGATCCAAAAAGAGCGTGAAACCATGGAAAAACTATGGAAAGTACGCGAAAAACAATTGGAAAAAGTATTGCTGAACGCCGTGCATATCCAAGGTTCAATTGAAGGCATTGCCGGTAGCGACTCGGTAGATTTACATTTATTAGAGGATGCGGCCGATGCCTATTTATCAGAATAATTGACATATCAATAAAATAATCGAAACCCGGGATGTTAGCATCCCGGGTTTTGTTTTTTATAGGATTAAAAAATTCTAATCTCAACACGTTTACTACTCATCTAAAAGTACCTGTTCAAACTTAGCAAATTACGTTTCGATTGTTCGGCAGCCACCATGCAAACTCTTCCATAAACATCACATACGTCTTCTTCCACATATACCACTTTATACATATACAAACCTACTACCATAGCCAATCTTCTTAACATTTCATTAGAAATACTTTAACAATTTACCAGTAAACGAAAAGTAACATCCATACATCTAACACGTTGAATAAGAAAGGAAGTTCATAACGATCGTTGAATTCTTTAGATTACACGCAACCATATATTGTTTGCGAATTACACACCCGAAATTTTATACACGATGAAAAGATTATGGATATTGATGGGCTTTTCACTGGTTACGGCCGCTTTACTCAGCAGCTGCCGCAAAGAACCGCTCAACAATCTGACACAGGAAGAATCTAGAATTTACATCACGAATTACGACAAGAACGCGAATTTCACTACCTACAAAACATTTAGTATCGTTGATTCGGTGGCAGTTATTACCAACCGCGGCGATCATCAAAAGGCGCTTACGTCGTACGATCAAAAGTTAATCGCCACTGTAACCAAATCTTTCCAAGACAGGGGCTATACGCTGGTGGCCAAAACCGCGTCACCGGATCTTGCGGTAAACCTTAGCAGGATTGATAATACGTATAGTTCCGTGATCATTGGCGGCCCCGGGTATTGGGCTGGTTATCCTGGTTATTGGGACCTTGGCTACTGGGGTTATCCAGGTTGGGGTTACTATTTTCCTCCTTATTATGGCGTATTCTCGTATAACGAGCGCGCTGTTTCTATCGATTTACTCGACTTGAAAAATGCAACGCCGAAAGCCGGTGGTCAAAACCAAATTACCACTATATGGAACGCCATGTTACGTGGCTCGGGCGTATGGACAGGTGCAAACATTGATAGCATGATAGCTGCCGTGTTTACACAATCGCCTTACTTGAGCGCAACGGGAACGAAATAGATTTCTTGGAAGATTAAAATGAATCGAAGATGAAAAGTATTAAAATATATGTATTGTTATTAGCCGGCGTACTGGGTATTACCGGTGCAGCAAAAGCACAAAGTCGCCCGCCCCTTAGCTTACAGTTAAACTATTCCATCGCGCAGCCATTAGGTAGCTTGAAGGATTACGCCAATAAAACAAGTTTCCGCGGTTGGAAAGCGGGCTTCTTGTACAACTTCAACGACCAGTTCAGTGCAGGTTTGAACGTAGGTTATCAAGACTTTTATGAGAAAGTGCCTCGTGCCATTTACCCTGGTAAAGACGGTGCTATTTCGGCTGTACAACAGCGCACCTTGCAAACCATTCCGATTATGTTAGCTGCGCAATACGCTTTCACAAAACCCGAATCAAAAGTGATTCCATATGTAGGTTTGAATGCCGGTATTGCCGCCATGCGATACGAAAAATACTGGGGTGAATTTGTAGAGGGAGATGATAGTTGGCAGTTTATGGCTACGCCGGAATTGGGTATTAACGTACCCTTTGGTAAATACTCACCTGTGATGTTCAACGCAAACGTTCAATATAATTACTCCCCTTATAAAATGGGTGATATCACGAATTTCAACACCGTTCAAGCAAACATCGGTGTGAAAATTCACGTGAGATAAAACGACTTATACGTAACCATGATTTTGTGAGAAAGGAAAAAGCCCCCGTTCTGATAGATGGCGGGGGCTTTTGTTATTTTACGAAGTACTGGGCAAATCCTTCGCTGTACTTTTCTTCAATGTTACCGTCACTGTTTTTATAGATGTAATAGGCATGTAATTGCAAATGGGGATGTTTTTTCACGAAGTCTAATCCCTTCTCTACCCCTAGTAAAATCAATACATTATCATAAGCATCGGCAGTGATACAATCGTTCGCAATAACTGTAACACTTACGATATTATTATGTAAGGCTTCGCCTGTTTTGGGATTGATAGTATGCGCGAACCGCGTATGACCTTCATCAAAAAAACGACGATAGTTTCCACTGGTAGCAATGGCTTTGTTATGGAGTGAAACGAGGGCTGTAGATGGAATAACATCATCGCCATCACTAGTGGGCCGTTCAATGCCTACAGTCCATATTTTGTTTTGGCTATTATTGCCGGCAGCACGTAGTTCACCGCCTACATCTACTAAGTAACGTTCAATATTTTTTGATACTAAATAATCGGCAATAACATCGGTGGTATAACCTTGCGCAATGCCGTTACAATCTATTTCAACATTATTTTTTCGTTTGAAGAGTTGATGTTTTTTGATTGATAAATACTTCGTACTTACCAATGGCAACAGTGCAGCAATGGAGTCTTTAGCAGGCACGCCTTGTTTCCTTTTCACCCCGAAGCCCCATATATCTACTAAAGGTTTTACAGTTATATCGAATAAGCCATTAGTGCGTTGGTAGGTATCCATCGCTTTGCGCACAACTGTTTCCATGTATGCATCCATTTCAACCGATTTGTGTGCATTGAAATAATTGATACGAGAATAACCTTTATACAAGGATAATGATGAATCCATTTTGCTAAAGAGTGCTTCCACTTCCGCTTGTGTAACGCGCTGGCTATCTGCTACGTACTTAACGATGTAATAAGTTCCTTGTGCTTTCCCTTGGAGGGTGAATAATTGTTGCGCATAGGAATTTGTAGCGCATAAGATGCCTACAAAAAGTAAAAAACGTTTCATGCTGTATGTATAGAAATGCGCTTTATTTGAAGGCATTGAATCCTGTGATATCCATGCCGGTAATCAGTAAATGTACTTCGTGGGTGCCTTCGTAAGTAATCACACTTTCGAGGTTCATCATATGTCGCATAATGGAGTAATCGCCGGAAATACCCATCGCGCCGAGTACTTGCCTAGCATCGCGGGCAATTTGCGAGGCTACCGCACAGCTATTGCGCTTGGCCATGGAGATTTGTTCTGGCCGGGCTTTGCCTTCGTTCTTCAGTACGCCTAGTCGCCAGTTCATCAACTGTGCTTTCGTGATTTCTGTAATCATTTCTGCTAGCTTTTTTTGGATGAGTTGGAAACCACCAATCGGGCGATCGAACTGTACGCGTTCTTTGGCGTAGCGGAGGGCTGTATCGTAGCAATCCATGGCGGCGCCTATGGCACCCCAAGCGATGCCGTAACGGGCGGAATCCAGGCAACTAAGTGGCGCTTTCAATCCGAGTGCACCTGGTAAAATATGCGATTTGGGCACTTTCACGTTATCCAATACTAACTCGCCCGTTGCACTGGCTCGTAAACTCCATTTGTGCTTAGTTTCCGGGGTAAAAAATCCTTCCATCCCACGCTCTACGATAACGCCTTGGATTTTATTGTTGGCATTCTTTGCCCATACTACGGCAATATCTGCAAAAGGTGCATTGGAAATCCACATCTTAGCACCGTTCAGGCGGATATAGCCTGCATCGTCTTCATCATCTTCAAAGTAAGTTAACATCCCCGCTGGGTTCGATCCAAAATCGGGTTCGGTAAGTCCGAAACAACCCATCATTTGCCCGGTAGCCAGTTTAGGTAAGTATTTTTGCTTTTGTTCCTCACTGCCGTAAGTAAAGATGGGGTGCATTACCAGCGAACCTTGCACGGATGCCGTAGAACGAACACCGCTATCGCCTCGCTCCAATTCTTGCATCATAAGACCGTAGGAAATATAATCCAAGCCGCCACCACCATAATTAACGGGCAAAGTAGGCCCAAAACATCCTAAGTTGCCAAGCCCTTCAATGATATGTTCCGGGAAGGCAGCACGCTGACAATAGTCGTCGATAACGGGCGAAATACCTGTTTTTACATATTGCCGAACGCTTTCCCTCGTCATTTTATGTTCTTCGGTGAGTAGATCGTCGATGTTGAAATAGTCCGGTGATTGAAATAAGTCCTGGTGCATGGATTAGCGGGTTTTATGTGAATGAAAGTGGAATTTAAACCTTGTATAACCTCTTCATGGCAAGATACTAAATATCATAGCAAGATAAACTGATCTTTGTTACCTTGCATCCCAAACCACCATATAAAAGATGTTCAAACTTATCCCTACTATTGTACTCTTTACTGCCTTGTTGGCAATCATTTCCATCTACCCGCCTATTAAGGCGGTAGCCACTAAGCTGAAGCACAATGCTTGGCTGGATACTTCGGGTAACGACCCAGTGATGAAACAATACTGGTTAGTGCTATTAAAGAAAGGTCCGCACCGCGACCAACCCGATGAAGTTATTGCCGACATTCAAGCTAAGCACTTAGCCAATGTTGATCGCCTGCATGCAGAAGGTAAAATTGTTGTAGCCGGCCCTATGGGCGACAACGGTGATCTCCGTGGTATTTTCATCCTGGATTGTGCCGACAGCCTAGAAGCTGCCACCCTTGTGAAACAAGATGAAGCCGTAAAAACAGGCCGTATCATCTTCGAAATCAAACCGTGGTGGACTGCTAAAAACTGTGTGTTCAAATAAGTTCCTAAGCATACACACAAAAAGCGTGTATTGCTAAGCAATGCACGCTTTTTTAATGAATGTAAATTGACTGGTATTATTTTCAACCTTTATTCACCCTTAGTAAAAATCATCTAAAACAATATCTAAGAAAAAGCCATCAACATCCTTTCGATGTAAGATAAATTTAAGTCCCTTTTTAAGCGCTTTACATGATTATTTCTATTCAACCCACCACTCATATCAACCGATTTAAATTACGCCCCAAACAAGCCTATTTTCAACCAAATCACTTCACATACAACCCCAACGCAGCAAGTAAGCCTAAACTCTCATCCAACAAGGATTTAGAAGGGAAAATAGGGTAACGAAGATTAAAATACATCACAAATACTTGTCAAAAACATCCAAAATATATCTGAACCATTGGGAGAATATTGGAAGAATATTGGAAATACATTGAAACAACATTAAAACATATTACAAACCACACTGCGAAAAATAATCAAAAGGCTCGAAAAATGGGAAAACGACACCCATAACACCCTAATTTGCGACAAAAACGGCGCAAATGCAGTCTTTAAAAAATAGTCAATAAATCCACTGTTTAATCCAGGCTAAAATAACATCACTTCCTATCTAAAAATAGGCATTAAGATTACTTTCTTCAAGTGCTGTGTATACGCTATTGGTTAAATAAAAAAGGGCTCCTTAAAAGGAACCCTTTAAAAAAGTATGTAAAATAGCTTATTGAATAACGCCGTTTAGGTACAATCCCATTTCAGCTTGGTATTGCAAAGCTACTGCCCTAGCATCTTCTGCAAAACGTTCATCGCTCCCGGCAAAAATAATAGCTCGGCTAGCGTTTACTAGTAAGCCGCCATCTTTATTCAAGCCTTTTTCTGAAATCTCTTTTAAGCTACCACCTTGTGCACCCACACCAGGCACTAGGAAGAAGTGGTCTGGCAAGAGTTTGCGGATATTCGCGATTGATTCGCCTTGTGTGGCGCCTACCACAAACATCATATTATCTGGCGTTCCCCAGCTAGCACATTTCTTCATCACTTGTTCGTATAACAAACCGTCGCCGGCTGGTTGCAATTGGAAATCATTGCTGCCTTCGTTCGATGTTAAACCTAGTACGATGGCCCATTTCTCGCTGAAAGCTAAGAATGGTTGTACACTGTCGCTACCCATGTAAGGTGCAACCGTTACAGAGTCGAATGCGTATGTTTCGAAGAAAGTTTTCGCGTAATAGGTGGAAGTGTTCCCGATATCGCCACGTTTTGCATCGGCAATGGTGAATACATTTTTAGGGATGTATTCGATTGTACGTTGCAAGCTTTCCCATCCACGGATACCCAAGCATTCGTAAAACGCAGTGTTGATCTTGTATGCTACGGCAATATCTTTCGTAGCATCGATGATCGCTTTGTTAAACGCAAATACCGGGTCGGCATGCGAAAGCAGGTGCTTCGGAATCTTATTAATATCTGTATCCAATCCAACACAGAGGTAAGATTTCCTTTCTTTGATGAGGTTCACCAGTTCCTGTCTATTCATAATACTCTTATTAGGGGCGCAAATTTACGTAAATCACGGCAAAGCCCACCGTCGAATTACAACGCTGTGCGAATTTCGGGGATTATGCCTGTTTAAAATATTTTTTATTGCGATTTTTTAGTTAACGTCGTACTTCCCTTAATGGGTGGGTTTTTCACGCTTTTCCATCTCGTTGGCTATGAATGCTGCTTGCTCATCGCCCTGTTCTTTTAAATGATCTATCACGTGTTGGTAATCAGCACGATGCCGATTTTGGCTGAGTTTAAAACGGGTATGTACACCGGTGATACTCAATTCAAAGCCTACAATTGCTTTCTTCATCGATGCCATTTCGCCCGCGTCTATGTCTTGCACATGTACCCTATTCGGGCGGCCATGCTCGTACCTGTTGACTAGGTTTTCTAATAACGCATCCATTTCATCATTGTTCAAAACCCGGATTTTCCCGTAAACATGTACCGCCATGTAATTCCAAGTAGGTACACGATCTTCTTCATACCAGGAGCCGGAAATATAGGCATGTGGTGACGTAAAGATCGCTAAAAAAGTTTGATCCGAAGTAAATGATTGCCATTGTAGGTTGGCCTTGGAAATATGTCCTGTTATTACAAACTCACCCGGTGCCTTTTCTTCTAATTCCATGGGAATATGCGTGCCTTCGGGTACGCCATCGCGGGTACTAATTAGCAAACCGAAACTATGTTCACGGATAAAAGCGGCGACGTTTTGCCAGTCTTTCTCTTGGTTGTATTTAGGTGCGTACATGGTTAGGAGCGATTTTAGTTGGCGGATGTTGGGGTGTTCAGATAAAGAAGATCGCCGTACAGGGGCGTACGGCGATCGAATATGCTTTACGCGATAATTTCTACAATTTTAGTCGCCTCGAAGTTGGCGTTACGCATCGCAATACTGCGGGCTGCGTTACCGGCAAATTCTAAGAAAGCGTTTTTCGTAACCGGGTCGTTACCAGTCATAGCCGGTTCGCCGTAGTCACCGCCTTCACGGATACTTTGTACTAAAGGAATTTGACCGAGGAACGGGATATCCAATTCATCAGCCAAGCGTTTACCACCTTCTTTACCGAAGATAAAGTACTTGTTATTAGGCAATTCTGCCGGGGTGAAGTAGGCCATGTTTTCTACCAAGCCAATGATAGGTACTTTGATTTGCGGGTTGGCAAACATCGCGATACCTTTTTTTGCGTCGGCCAAAGCTACTTCTTGTGGTGTAGTAACAATTACAGCACCAGTAACCGGTACTGTTTGCACCAAGGTAATAGGAATATCACCCGTACCTGGCGGCATATCAATCACCAAGTAATCCAATTCGCCCCAATTTACATCAGACACGAACTGGCGTAAGGCGCTGGTAGCCATTGGGCCACGCCAAATAATTGCTTGTTTCTCATCGATTAACAAACCGATAGACATGAACTTGATACCATATTTCTCCATCGGTAAGATCACGTCTTTGCCATTGATGGTTTGCATCATTGGGCGTTCGCCGCGTACACCGAACATGATAGGTACAGAAGGACCGTATATATCCGCATCCAACAAACCTACTTGTGCGCCATCGGCTGCTAAAGCCAAAGCTAAGTTGGCTGCCACGGTAGATTTGCCTACCCCACCTTTACCGGAAGCAACCATGATGATGTTTTTCACACCGGGGAGCATGGACTTTCCATCTTTACGGTTGGTGCTTACGTTGGCAGTCATATTTACTTCAACTTCCGCTTCCTTACTTACAAATATGTGGATCGCATTAATACAGGCGGTTTTAATCATCTCTTTCATCGGGCAAGCCGGGGTAGTTAATACTACTGTAAAAGAGACTTTATTGCCGTCGACAGCTACGTCTTTCACCATGTTCAGCGTCACCAAATCCTTCCCCAAATCTGGTTCTTCTACGTTGCCCAGGGCCTCTAAAATCTGCTCTTTTGTTATCATAAATTACTGTTAAAATTAATCTTAGAGCTACAAAGTTAGCTCAATTGCATTTTAATTTGAACATTGCCTGCTGTTGATAGCAAAACATTTGGCTTTGAAGTATTGACTATCGTAGTAAAGTGCGCATGTATAAAAGATTTTATCATTTGTCATTGCCACGTTAAATCCTTGTATACCTGTTGAATGGCCTCCATTTTCGGCCATATGTACTAAAAAATTTGAAGTAACTTAGGAGCCGAATGAATAAAAGAATCTACATACTGTTCGCTATTTTCTTGTTGCCACTGTTCGCAAAATCGCAAATCACGCAGTTCCAAGATAGTGTCATCCAGATTTCCGGTATTACCATGACTGCCGATAGTTTACGTGCCATCCCGGCCGTGAGCATTATCGTAAAAGGGCAATCTCGTGGTACAATTTCCAACCCGGCAGGTGTTTTCTCCATAGTAGCGTTCAAAGGCGATACGTTAACCTTTTCCGCTGTAGGTTTCCATAAGAAAAGCTATACCATTCCTAAAAGTTTAACCGGAAATAACTTCTCCATGATTCAATTAATGGTGGAGGATACGATGCATTTACCGGTAACCATTATACGTCCTTTCCCAACAAGGCGACAAGTAGAGGCTATTATGACGAGCATGGACATTCCAGACGATGCTTACGAGATTGCCCGTAAAAACACCAACATTGCAAAAATCCGTGCATTAGCACGTTATACCCCTATTGATGGGCGTGAGGGTGTAAATAGTTACATGCAAAAACAAGCACAATCGTTGTATTATGCCGGTCAAGCGCCGCCACAAAACATCTTCAATCCTTTAGCTTGGGCACAATTCATTGATGCTTGGAAGCGGGGCGACTTTAAGCGTCAAGACTAAGCTTTTCCTTTCATAGAAATTCGTGGCATCCTCTTTTGGAGTGGTGAAAAAATGTTATGTTGCATTCCATCATACAACAAAATCATTTCTTAATCATCATTAATAACCATCAAAACAATGCAAAAAGTATCGGTAATTGGTGCAGGCACAATGGGTAATGGTATTGCCCATGTATTTGCCCAAAACGGTTTCCACGTAAATTTAATTGATGTTGCAGCCCCTGCATTAGAGAAAGCATTAGCAACGATCGGTAAAAACCTCGATCGCCAAGTAGCAAAAGAAACGATCACCGAGGCCGACAAAACGGCTACACTTGGAAGGATTACCACCTACACCGATATGGCCAGCGGCGTAAAAGACGCTGAATTAGTGGTAGAAGCCGCTACCGAGAATATCGACCTAAAACTGAACATCTTCAAGCAACTGGATCAACATGCCGCACCCGGCGCGATCCTTGCCACCAATACATCCTCTATATCCATTACAAAAATTGCTGCAGTTACCAAGCGTCCTACACAAGTAATTGGCATGCACTTCATGAACCCGGTACCGGTTATGAAGCTCGTGGAAATTATTAATGGCTATGCGACAGACAAAGAAGTAACGAAGAAAATTGAGGCTTTGTCGGTACAGTTGGGTAAAGTGCCTTGCGTGGTAAACGATTACCCTGGCTTTATTGCGAACCGAATTTTGATGCCGATGATCAACGAAGCCATCTACTCTTTATTTGAAGGCGTAGCCGGTGTGAATGAAATTGATACTGTCATGAAACTAGGCATGGCGCACCCGATGGGACCATTACAATTAGCGGATTTCATTGGATTAGACGTATGTTTATCGATCTTGCATGTATTACACCAAGGCTTCGGTAACCCGAAATATGCCCCTTGTCCATTACTCGTAAACATGGTAACCGCGGGTTACTTGGGTGCGAAAAGTGGCGAAGGATTTTATAAATACACCCCGGGCAGCAAAGAGCTCGTGGTGAGTAGCATTTTTGCCAAATAATTTGCAACATTGCGCAATGTGTACTAGCATATTGCGCAATGCTTATTTTTGTAGCGATTAAATACGATCCTATTGTTACGAAAACTTCTAGCCATATCTTTTTCCACGCTCTTGCTGTATGCCTGCAAGAACGCTCCTTCTTCCCATCAACACCACCATACTACCACCACTAAAGATGCCATCAACGAAGATCAACCGTATAAAGCGGCGATGCAATTCGTGGGTAAATACACGAAAGCTATCCAATTAAAAGATAGTACAAGTCCTGCTGTATTAACGATTACGCCTGCATGGCAAGGCCGCATAATTAGTAGTGCCGTTGAAGTGAATGGTGATAATTTTGGCTGGTTGAATTATGATTTAATAGCTGGGCAAAAATCGGTATCGCAAGTAAATCTCCGCGGTGGAGAAGACCGTATCGATATAGCCCCCGACTCGTTTTACTTTGCCCCACACGATACTATCGACGCTACGCATTGGCACACGCCACCAAGTTTTGATACAGAACCATTCCAGGTTACCTATCAAGGCAGGGGCGTTGTAACTGTAGAGAAAGACATGCACTTATTGCACCACAATGGGCAAACTTTTGATATAAACGTGCAAAGGAAATTAACACTGATAGCCCGGAAAGATATTCCTAATTACCTGGATCAAGATGTACCCCGGGCCATCAAAGCCGTGGCGCATGAGAGTGAGAATGTGTTTGTGAATACCGGTCGTATAAAGTGGGATGGCACTACGGGTCAGCCTGCTATACGGGTAACAGGCATGTTCCCGGCAGGAGAGCAGGTTTGGTTATTGGTACCTTTCAATGAAGAAAAGATGCCCACTTCACAGCTCGATCAATACATGAAAGAAGTTGACTACGATGTGCGCAGTAACACCATTTTAGTAAGATTGAAAGGTGCAAACCCTATAGCAGTAGGAATTCCACAGGCTTTTGGCAAAAACTATATAGGCGTTTACGACGCTGAATCTCAACAACTCACAATTGTGCAATTTACCCTTTCGCGTAGTAAACAATTCTTTAAGAACAACCGCTGGCCTATGCAAAGCCTTTCTGATGGCTTTGCAGCAACGGTTTATTATGCGGGTGAAAAGAATGATACGGCTATTAATAGCGGGTATTATTACAGCATTGCCAGCTATTCCCCTCTTTCGAAAGTAAATACCGGCGGTAGATTACTGCATTACCATCGTACATTCCATTTAGTGGGTACCGATAAGCAATTGTCGGGGATTACGAAAAAGCTCTTCGGTGTAACGGTGCAGGAGATCAAGCAATCTAACTAGTTATTTAGCTGGTCGGATTTCCAAGCCGTGAATATCGTTCAAACGGAGCAAGCATAACTCTTGGTTCGCTTTCGGGATACCGATTTCCATTACGCAGAACAGTTGTAGTTCTTGCGAAATAATGGTGCAGTTATTTTGCTTTACGACGGTCATAATTTCATTTAAAATCGTGTAGTCGAATGTGAGTGTGTAGTTAACTTCTACGTTCTTTTGCACAGCGGGCACTAGTTGTAAAACAAGGGCGGCGCTCATTTTATAGGCATTGATTAAACCGGGTACCCCCAGTAAAGTGCCACCGAAATAACGCACTACGACTACGAGTACATCGGTCAATTGTTTGCTATCAATTTGGCCTAAGATAGGCTTGCCGGCGGTGCCTGAAGGCTCGCCATCGTCGTTTGCGCGGTATTGGGTACCGCTGGTACCGAGGCGATAGGCGTAACAATGGTGCGTTGCTTTGGGGTGTTCCTTTTTCACTTCAGCCAAGCATTCTTTTACTTGTTCCGGTGTTTTCACCGGGTACGTATATGCAATAAACTTGCTGCCTTTATCTTTAAACTCTGCATTTGCTGCTTTCTCGATTGTAAAAAATACTTCCATGATTAAAAATAAGGGGCTAATGTATTAAGTCGATGATAATAAATTGTGTCTGTTGCGAGGTGCGTTATACCTGTTGCAGGGGAGAAATTCCAGCTTGGTGCAGAAACGCCTGTACCTAAAGGTTTTTCATTGACGATGATCCTAGCCTCATCCCAGAGTTCAAGTGCAATAAATTCTTGCAGGGTGAAGGCACCGCCTTCTATTAAGATACTTTGCACATGGTGGATGTGCAAGGCACTAAGCATTTGTTGAAGGACATTTCCATTGCGCTCAACTGTAATAGCAGTAGCACCACATGGCACTGTACCGTGGGTGGTAACGATGAATGTTTTCACCGAGCCATCGTAGATATGGTGCGTAGGGGGAATGCGCAGGTCGAGGTCTATAACAACGCGGGCAGGGTTATTGCCGGGCCATAGTCGTGTATTTAACCTTGGATTATCATTCACGGCGGTATTTGTACCAACGAGAATAGCCGCTTCTTCGCTACGCCATTTGTGCACGAGGCGATCGGTGTATTCGTTTGAAATCTTTACCGGTTGGCGATCGGTGGTACCTATGAAGCCATCTACAGATTGCGACCATTTGAGAACAATGTAGGGTCGTTTCTGCTCGTGGAAGGTAAAGAAGCGTTTATTCAGTTCCCGGCAAGCATTTTCCAGGATACCTGTAGTTACTTGAATACCGGCGTTTTTAAGTATTTCGATGCCTTTGCCACTAACCTTCGAAAAGGTATCTACGCAACCGATAACAACATGCGGGATTTGTTCGCGAACAATGAGATGGGCGCATGGTGGGGTTTTCCCATGATGCGCACATGGCTCGAGGCTTACGTACATGGTAGAAGACTTGATCAATGGGCGATCGATGTCGGCCACGTTATTTACGCAGTTTACTTCTGCATGGGCTTGCCCATATTGTTGGTGATACCCTTCCCCGATGATCCTTCCATTATACACCAACACGGCACCTACCATAGGATTAGGCATCACATGCCCTGCGCCCATGGTGGCCAGTTCAATGCACCGTTGCATAAATATTTCGTGATTCAAAGCCGCTGTCATGCCGAATGTTTATGTTTGCAAAAATATTGTTTCACCAGGAGTTTTCCGTTACCATGACCGTACAAGAAGCTTTTTCTCACAGTATGCACCAAGTGCAGAGTTTATATGATAGCCGCGAAGCCGCTGCCATAGCGAATTTGCTAATTGAACACATTACAGGATTATCTCGCATCGACCGGGTGATTTATAATAATAAACCATTGGAGGCCGACCAACAAGCGCGGTTGGAGAGCTGTATACAACAGTTATTGGCTCACCGTCCTTTACAATACGTAATAGAGGAGAGTTGGTTTTACGGGATGCAATTTTATGTGAATGAGCATGTGTTGATTCCCCGTCCAGAAACGGAGGAATTGGTGCAATGGGTATTAGAAGAGCAACCGGTTACACCTCATGCCACCATCATCGATATTGGTACGGGAAGCGGTTGTATACCTATTTCCATTCAGAAGAACTGGCCAGCGGCCAAGGTATACGCGATTGATGTAAGTGAAGATGCTTTAGCAGTAGCCCAGAGGAACGCCGACAAACTCCAAGCCAGCGTACAATTCATTGGCCAGGATATATTGCAACCGGGTGCCATGGATCAATTACCCCAATTCGACATCATCGTTAGCAATCCCCCCTATATAAAAGAGCAAGAAAGTGCCGACATGCAAGCCCACGTATTGCAGTACGAGCCGGCCCTCGCGTTGTTTGTACCCGATACAGATCCTTTATTATTTTACAGGACCATTGCCGAATTGGGTAAAGAAAAGTTGCAACCCAATGGGAAATTATTCTTTGAAATTAACGAAGCACATGGAGAAGACACCATGCAACTAATGCGTTCGTTAGGATATAAGAACGTGATCTTGCGCCAGGATATATTTGGCAAAGACAGGATGGTTTGTGGTATGTTGTAAGGAAAATTGGCTTGAATTTACTTGCTGCCTGTACCCGGGTTAGCGGTGGCCAATACTACTTTGGCGCCTAGTTCGCGGGCAAGTTCCATTAGGCTTACTACATCTTCAACAGGAACAGATTTTTCGGCATTAATTACGATAGAAGCCTCTACATCGCCAGCTAATTTAGGAGCAAGCGTGGCTTTTAGATCGTTGAAAGGCACTTTGGTGGTACCTACGAAGAATTCGCGTTTAGCATCGATACTTACTACCACCGTTTGTTTAGCCTTGGTGTTACTTTTCGCTTTGGGCAGCGTTAATTTAATAACATTGGGATTGGCCAACGTAGACACAATGAGGAAGAACAACAGCAAGATGAACAAGATATCGTTCAATGCCGAGTTGTGCATTTCCGCACCTGCTTTTTTTCGTCTACGAATATTCATTGAGTAGTAATATTTTATAATTCGAGGAAGAAAACGATGCCGCTGGTTACAACAGCATCGTTTCTATATAGTTGTTTGAAAATCTATCTGAATGATAGGATCAGCTTGGTTCTTGCAAGATATCGATGAATTCAGCAGAAGCACCTTCCATTTTATTCACCACTTTATCGATTTGTGCATTCAAGAAGCTATAACCAATGAAAGCAATGATACCGATAATAAGACCGGTAGCGGAGGTCACCATCTTTACATAAATACCACCTGCGATGGCATTCAATGTAATATCACCTGTAACGGAGATATTGAAGAAAGTTTGGATCATACCGGCGATGGTACCCAAGAAACCGAACATTGGGGCCACACCTGCCACGATAGAGAGGATCACAAGGTTTTTCTCCATTTTGTAGATCTCCAACTTCGCTACGTTCTCCATAGAACGTTCGATGGCTTCGATTTTCTTGCCGATTCTTTGTACACCTTTATCGATCACGCGTGCAATAGGACTGTTGGTATTCTTGGTTAAAGAACGGGCAGCCGTGATATTGCCAGCAGTAATTTGATCGCGCAACATGGCCATGAAATTATCATCGAGCTTGCTGGCTTTCTTAATGTATAAGAATCTTTCAATAAAAACGTACACAGCTACGAGCGACAAAACACCCAAAGGGATCATAATGGGACCACCTTTGTATAACATATCCCACACGTTCATTTGTTGCGATGCGGCCGCGGCCGGTGAAACACCTTGGGCAACCGTGTCGGCCTTCACGCCACGGAGCAAAGAATCTTGTAATAATGTAATGACTCCTAATACCATGTATATTTATTTAACCTTGCAAAAGTATATAATCCACTTGCAATAAGCGATTAAAGTACTACTAAAATAATTAATCTAAAAACGGTAAGGCGCGGAAATTATTTTAACGCGACCCCAACATTCCTACAGGTAAGTTATAAATGCTTGCTAGCAAAGGATTTAGCGAGATTAGCTTCTCTCTTCCCACACCTGTACTAAATGAACAATGGTATCTACTGCTTTCTGCATATCTTGGATACTTACGTATTCGTGTTTGCTATGGAAGCTCATTTCGCCCGTAAAGATATTCGGACAAGGTAAGCCCATAAAGCTTAAACGAGAACCATCGGTACCACCACGGATACTCATTTTCAACGGCTCGATACCTGCTCTTTTAATTGCTTCTTCTGCGAAAGCTACTACTTGCGGATGTTGATCCAATACTTCTTTCATGTTGCGGTATTGTTCCGTTACTTTGAAAGTAGCAGTAGCACCTTCGTGGCGTGACATCACGCTATCCATTACTTTGCGCAAATAGAACTCGTGTGCTTCTAATTCGCGGGTAGTAAAATCGCGGATAATGAAATCTATTTCTGCAGTTTCTACTACACCGTGCATACGTACGGGGTGAATGAAACCTTGACGATCTTCTGTTGTTTCTGGTGAAAGAATATCTTTCGGTAACGCATCAACGATTTCAGACGCAATTTTAATAGCGCTGATTAACTTACCTTTTGCCATACCCGGGTGCGCACTAACACCATTGATAACGATTTTCACAGCATCTGCAGAAAAGGTTTCATCTTCCAATGAGCCTAATTCGCCGCCGTCCATCGTATAACCAAAATCTGCGCCGAGTTTTTGCATATCAACATATTTTACACCTTGACCAATTTCTTCATCGGGTGTAAAAAGGATGCGAATAGCGCCGTGTTTCACATCGGGGTGTTGCATTAAGAAAGCAGCAGCATCCATGATTTCGGCTACACCGGCTTTATTATCGGCGCCCAGTAAAGTAGTACCACTAGCCGTGATAATATCGTCGCCAATTTTTTCTTTTAGGTAAGGGTGATCGGCTGCGCGGATGATTTGCGTGGTATCATCGGGCAATATCATGTCGGCACCTGTATAGGCTTTATGCACAATGGGTTTTACCCCTGTGCCGCTGCTGTCACTTGAAGTATCCATGTGAGAGCAAAGACATATAACAGGCACTTTTTTATCGGTAGTTGCAGGAATGGTAGCGTAAACGTAGCCGTATTCATCCATATGTGCATCGCTAATGCCCATATCTAGTAACTCGCTCACGAGGATGCGTGCGAGATCTTTTTGTTTTTCTGTAGAAGGAAAGGAATCACTTAAGGGATCAGATTGCGTATCCACTTGCACATATTGCATAAAACGGTCGGCCACCGTGTATTTGTAATCTTTCATCATAATAACAAACCTATGTAATTAATATAGAACAGAAAAAAAAAGACCGCATGTTTTAATAACACCCGGTCTTTTTTAAGATCGTATTTGTAAGTCGTGAATTATACAATTTCAACGAGCTCAATGTCGAATACTAAATCTTCACCAGCCAAAGGATGGTTTGCATCAAGTGTGATGAATTCGTCGCTAACAGCAGCAACTTTTACTGGAAACACTTGACCTTGAGGATTGCTCATTTGCAATTCCATACCCACTTCTGGTTTAAGATCTTCCGGCAAATTGCTTTTAGGGAAATCCATGATCATTTCCTCGCTTTTAGGACCGTATGCTTCAGCCACTGGAATATGCACAGTTTTTTTATCGCCCACTTTCATGTCCAAAACACCGTTATCGAAACCTTTGATAACCATGCCGGCACCCACTTTGAATTCGAGTGGTTGTCTGCCTTCTGATGAATCGAAAGTAGTACCATTGGTTAAGCGACCGTGATAATGTACACGTACGGTATCTCCGCCTTTTACTGCTTGCATAAATAGAATTTAAAAAAGTAAATAATACGCAAGGTAAGGAAAAAATATTATCGGCAGCCCCACCCCTATAATTTCCCCTCTTTTTCCGCCATCATGGCTAATTAAGCCCCAATTTGCAGTATTTCATTTTACGCTTCCATATACTTCCTTATTTTTACATGTATCAATCAGTTCTATCCAACATGAAGAAGTTAATTGTTTTATTGGTTTTGATGTCACACATCATGATCGCACAAGCGCAGCCACGTGGTAAACGCAGGGAAGTACAAGTAGGCGCCGCGCGGCTACAAGCGTACCTTCCTTTGTTAAAAGGGAAACGTGTAGCCCTATTGGTGAATTATACCGCCACTGTAGGTGAAACCCACCTTGTAGACACCCTCTTGAAACGCGGTGTGAATATTAAGAAAATCTTCAGTCCCGAGCATGGTTTCCGTGGTACGGCCGATGCAGGCGAAAAGGTAGATAATACAAAGGATGCTGCTACAGGTTTGCCTATTGTAAGTTTATACGGCAAGCACCGCAAGGCCGATGCGAATGATTTGAAAGATGTAGATATCATCATTTTCGATATTCAAGATGTAGGCGTACGCTTCTTCACTTATATCAGCAGCTTGCAAGAGCTCATGGAATCTGCAGCACAATATAAGAAGCAAGTGATTGTGTTGGACCGTCCTAACCCGAACGGTATGATTATCGACGGGCCTATTTTAGATACGGCATTTCGTAGTTTTATTGGTATGCAGCCTATTCCTGTGTCGCACGGTATGACGGTAGGTGAATATGCGCGTATGCTGAATGGTGAGAAGATGTTGGCTAAGAAGGCGAAATGTAAATTAACGGTGATTCCTATGCAGTATTACTCGCACGATTACCCGTATTATTTACCATTGAAACCTTCACCAAACTTGCCGAACCAACGTTCAGTAGAGCTATATGCGTCTATTTGCTTCTTTGAAGGAACAGTGTTTAGCTTAGGTCGTGGTACCGATAAGCCCTTCCAAGTATTCGGCCATCCTGCGTTACCGAAGAATCTCTTCTCCTTTACCCCTCGCAGTGTGCCGGGAGCTAAAAACCCGCCATTGTTAGATCAAACTTGTTATGGATTTGATCTTTCAGCCGATACACTCGACATCCGTAAGGAACTAAATGGTAAATTGCGCCTCGAATGGCTCATCACAGCATATAAAATGTACCCGGAGAAAGACAAATTTTTCATACCGTTTTTCAGCAAGTTAGCCGGTAACAACATTTTACAGCAACAAATTGAAAAGGGTATGACGGAAGATGAGATCCGTGCTACCTGGGAACCGGGCTTGAAGAAGTTTAAAGCGATCCGCAAGAAATACGTGTTGTATGCCGACAATATTCTACCTGCGGGCGCCATTTAAGTTGTATTTATCCTTGGTTGTAACACAATAATGAAGAACATGAGAATAGTTTTTATGGGAACACCGGAATTTTCGGTGGCCTCATTAGATGCCTTGGTAAAAAATGGCTATAACGTAGTGGGAGTAGTAACGGCACCGGATAAGCCGGCTGGTCGTGGTTTACAACTGCAACAAAGCGCGGTAAAGGAATATGCCTTGGCCAATAACCTGCATATATTACAACCCGTAAAGCTGAAAGACCCTGCATTTATTGAAGAATTACAGGCGCTGAAAGCTGATTTACAAGTAGTAGTAGCCTTTAGGATGTTGCCAGAAATGGTGTGGAGTATGCCCCCTTTGGGTACTATTAACGTACATGCTTCCTTGTTACCGAATTACCGGGGTGCTGCGCCTATCAACTGGGCCATTATCAATGGTGAAAAAGAATCGGGTGTTACTACCTTTAAACTGCAACATGCTATCGATACCGGGAATATCTTGTTCTCCGATAAAACCGCTATCCGTGATGATGAAACGGCCGGTGAATTGTACGACGATCTCATGCACCGTGGCGCTCAATTATTAATTAAAACGGTAGCAGCATTAGCAGCTGGCAATGTTGAAGAAACACCCCAGTCGCATATTCCCGAGGATCAAATCAAACATGCACCCAAGTTATCCAAAGAAACCGGTCATATCGACTGGGCACAACCCTTGGACAATGTATATAACTTAGTACGTGGATTGAATCCTTACCCTACAGCTTGGACAACCTTGCAAGGCAAAGGTTTGAAAATTTTCAAAGCCACGAAAGAGTTAGCGCCACCAAGCGTGCAGCCCGGTGAATATGTAACCGATGGAAAAACGTTCTTAAAGATGGCGGCAGCAGATGGCTACCTTGTGTTGCAGGAAATTCAATTAGAAGGTAAAAAGAAAATGGATGTAGAAAGCTTCTTACGCGGTATGCGTTTGGCGTAAACTATATGGCAGATACTTGAAAAGGCCGTTTCTACTAGTAGAGGCGGCCTTTTTTATGCATATGGTATAATGAAAATAGGCTGCTACCAGTAAAGGAAGCAGCCTATTGACAATGATATAAAAAAGAAATTAGTTCTGGTCTTCGTAGCTTAACTCGCAGTAGAAGCGTGTTTCATTAGTACCCAATGCCGACATAGCACCATCACTTAATTTAACGATGAGGTTTGCATTTGGTTTCAAAGAAGGAATAACATCTAATACTTTCGCATAGATAAATTTACCGTTCAATGGGTTCGTTACTTTGATAATGGTACCACGAGGAGCGGAATTATGCAACGCGTAATATTTACCGGAATTAGCAACAGCATTGCTTCTGAACCAAGAGCCAGGGCCTTTTTCAGTAGCAGCATTTTTACCTTTAGCCGTTTGCGTTAAGTAAACTTGTTCGAATGTTTCGTTTTCGCCGAGGGCAGTAGCATTTACTTTTTCTACCGTAGTAGTAACTTCTTTCTTCACCGGTTCAGCAGCTTTCGTAGCATCTGCTTTTACCGCTTCTTCTTTCTTCGCTACTTCAGTTTTTGTTTTCTCAACCGCTTTATCAGTAGTAGTGGTAGCCGCTGTTGTTACCTCTTTGGTGGCTTCTTGTGCCGCTTGCTTCGTATCTTGTACCGCTTGTTTTGCAGCCGCAGGAACAGCACCGCCCGGAACTTTCAACCAACCTACAATAAGATAGCTATCGGATTTTACGCCGTCGCCTGAGAAGTTGTTCCAAGTACGAATATTTTCGATAGGCACTTTGCGGTTGTTCACGCTAATGCGGTATAATGTTTCTTTTTCAGCCACGTGGTGGTATACAGGTTTATAACCCGATGCGGCCGTGGTTTTAGCAGTTTGAAGGAAATTGGTCGTGTTTAACGGGATGTTTACATTTTGACCGAGGTTCAAACCTTTATCTAGGGTGATTTTATTGAACGTAGCAATTTCTTTGGGAGAAATACCATAAGCGCGGCCTAGGCTAGACAAAGATTCTCCTTTTTTCACGGTGTGCACCAAGTGAAGATCAGCAGCACTGCCTTGTACGACCAGCGAGTCTTGTGCGGTCGCGGCTGTTGAAAAACAGGCAAACAAAGCAACAAACATTAATGGTTTAAACATAATTTCTACTTCTTTAAAAGACGAATATATGCGTAAATAATGAATTTTTATTTGAAATGGAAGAGCCGCTGTATGCAACAAGCTTATTGACAACCAGGCTGCGTATTGGTTCGGTTTCCTTTCCACTTAAATATTTTCTTTCAAAATCCGCAATTCCTTCGGGTAATAATTATTGATACGGTTCGGTAAAATTTTTGCCCATCCTAAGTTCAGTTCTTCGTATTGCATAAGCGCCCATCCTTTGAGATTGGATTGTACTTGTAGATCGTCTCTCCGCAAATACTTGAGTGCATCCTCTTTACTCAACTGAACAGATGGAATATTGTTGGCTAAGCAGTTGGCCAACGCTAATTGATGCGATGGGATTAGCTCCTTCGCTGTTAACTGTCCTGCGTTGATCCCTGCTTTTTTCAAATATAGATTTTTCTGGATGATCGCAAACTCGTTTGTTAAACTTTGTGGAAAAATAATTACATCCGATTGGTGTTGAATGAAACTCATTTCCGCCCCAGGTTGTAACCATGCTTCCATGCGAGCTGTATCTTGTTTAGAAACGTATGTAAGCGCCGGTTTATTTTTCGCATAATAATCTCCCCCACTTTTTTTACGCAAGCAAGCCATGAATAAGCCTTCGCCTTTCACTTTACCTGGATAGAAACGGTATGCTGCTGCACCTTGTTTTGGGGTAGATGAATGTACAATTCCCCATGCATCTTCGATGGGCACCGGCAAACTTTCCATGTCGAATTCTTCTATCAACCAATCAACAATCGCTTCATCTTCTGCAAAAGAATAAGAACAGGTAGCATAAATTAATACCCCATTCTCTTTTAATGCAGGCAATGCATCGGCTAAAATCCTCTGCTGGCGTTGACTACATAGTACCACGTTATCTTCACTCCACTCTTGAATAGCATTGGGATCTCTTCTGAATAATCCCGAGCCGCTGCAAGGTGCATCTACGACCATTACATCAAAAAAGCCGTCTAACTTGGCGAAATCGCGCGGATCGTTGTTCGTTACCATGGTATTAGCGGTTCCCCACTTGGTGAGGTTATCGGCTAATAGGGCAGCGCGGGTTTTGATCACCTCGTTGGCGACTAATAAGCTTTCTTTATTGATGCAAGATTGTAGTACAGTAGATTTACCTCCCGGGGCAGCACATAAGTCGAGCACCATCAAGCGTTGACTGGTATCTACGGTATGATTAAATGCATGGGCCAAGAACATAGAAGAGGCTTCTTGTACGTAATAAGCACCTGCGTGAAAGTTAGGATCGAATGTGAAGGAAGGGCGTTCCGACAAGTAAAAGGCACCTGGGCACCAAGGAATTGAAGTAGCCTCAATCGGCGCAAACTGGCCTAATACGCGGTTTTGCGCCGATGAGTTTGATATTTTAAAAGGATTGAGTCGAATGGAAGTCACTCTTTCCGGGGAGTTATGCACCGCTATAAACGAGGTTGCATCGTAGCCGGGAAGATTTTGTAAAGAATCGAGTAAAGCAATTGGTAAATCCGCCACTAGTGTCAAAATTTATGGCAAAGTACGAAAAAACCATTTTTCACCTGGTTAAACTTGCTTAATTTCTGTAGCTAGCTGTTGCAATACTTGCTTTGCATCGCCGAATAACATAGATGTTTTGGGTTGAAAGAAAAGTTCGTTTTCGATACCTGCGTAACCGGGTTTCATGCTTCGCTTATTCACAATTACAGCTTTCGCCTTTTCTACTTCTAAGATGGGCATACCGTAAATGGGGCTGCCTGGATCGGTTTTCGCAGCTGGGTTTACTACGTCGTTGGCCCCGAGAATCAGTACCGCATCTGTTGTAGCGAACTCGCTATTAGCTTGTTCCATCTCTAACAATTTATCGTACGATACATCTGCTTCAGCCAGTAATACGTTCATATGGCCGGGCATACGACCAGCTACTGGGTGAATGGCGTATTTCACTTCTACTCCACGTTCTTCTAATAAGCTTTCTAACTCGTGGCATACGTGTTGTGCTTGCGCTACGGCCAATCCATATCCCGGTACAATCATTACTTTATTAGCGTAAGCTAACAATACAGCAGTGTCGTTAATACTAATTTCTTTGTAATTTCCTTGTTGTTGTGCTCCACCTCCAGCACTGCTTCCACTTCCTCCGCCAAATGAACCGATTAATACGTTCTTCAAAGAACGGTTCATGGCTTTACACATAAGTATAGTAAGAATGGTACCGGCAGAGCCCACAAGTATACCACCGGTAAGCATTACCGGGTTATTGTACAAGAAGCCACCACAAGCCGCCGCCACGCCTGTAAAAGAGTTGAGTAACGAAATCACAACGGGCATATCTGCCCCTCCAATCGGTAATACGAACAATATGCCGTACACCAAGGCTAATGCGGTTAACACGTAGAAAAGCGTTGTTTGCAAATTGGGTACAAACTGCCCTACCAATACCGCCGCTATTACTACAATTACGCCTAGTATGAGTAGGTTAAAAATATGCTGACCACTAAAAGATTTGTCTTTGATTTTACCATTTAGTTTTCCCCAAGCGATTATACTACCGGCAAAGGAAACACTCCCAATGATTAGCCCTAACACAATAGTTAACAACATACCTACGGACGCTGCGCCTCCAGCATGCTGCATATGATTAAACTCGATGATAGAAATTAAGCCTGCACATGCACCACCCATACCGTTGAACATGCTCACCATTTCGGGCATGGCGGTCATCTTTACTTTCTTTGCGGCCAGTACACCTACCACGCTGCCTATCACAAGCGCGCTAAAAATCCAGCCGTAATTGTGCAACCTAGTGTCGCCTTCCCTGTATAAAAAGATCGTTCCGAAAACAGCCAAAGCCATACCAGCTGCGGCAACAAGGTTACCTTTGCGAGCTGTGGTAGGTGCACTAAGCATTTTCAAACCGATAATGAATGTAACGGAACCAACAAGGTAAATGATGGATAAAAGGCTGTCTTGCATAAGTTGATTTTAAGTCTAAAATGAATGCCAAGCGATTTACTTCTTCTTTTGTTTGAACATCTCTAACATCCGGTCGGTTACCACGAAACCTCCTACAACATTCAATGTTCCGAGAATAACAGCGAGGAAACCAAGTATGAGTGCTACATAGTTACCGGGTTCTGCTTTTCCCATAACAATAATAGCCCCGATGATAACCACCCCGTGAATGGCATTGGCACCACTCATTAGTGGCGTATGCAATACCGAAGGCACGCGGGAAATCACTTCAATACCCAAGAAAATGGACAGGATGACGATGTAAAAAATATCAATATGCTGTTGAATGAAGGCCCATATTGCTTCCATATAAGTAGGATTTGGATAGAAAATTTGTTATAACGTAGATGATTACACGCTTTACGCGGTTACACCCAAACTTTGTAAAACCCTTTCGTTGGTAACTTGTCCACCATGTGTAATACAAGCCCCTTTCACGATATCGTCTTCAAAATTGAGGGTAAATTGACCGGTTTTATCGATGAGTAATTGTAAGAAATTGTAGACATTCTTCGCATACACCTTGCTGGCATCGGCAGGCATAGAGGAAGGTAATTCAGAGTTGCCAACAATGGTAACATTATTGTACACCACGCTGGTATTGTTTTTCGTTTGGGAAGTATTGCCCCCGGTTGCAGCGGCCAAGTCTATAATTACACTCCCCGGTTTCATGGCTTCCAGCATGCCCGTTGTTACCAAAATAGGTGCAGGTTTGCCCGGGATTTGGGCCGTGGTAATCACAATATCTGCTTTGGCAATAGCTTGGGTTATTTTTGCTTCTTGTTGTTGCTTGTATTCCGAAGTTTGCTCTACAGCGTAGCCGCCTGCTTTTGATGCATCGGCCGCCCCTTCTACTTCTACGAATTTCGCTCCTAAGCTCAGCACTTCTTCTTTAACAGCCGGCCTTGTGTCGAATACTTCTACTACGGCCCCTAGTCTTCGCGCTGTAGCAATGGCTTGCAAACCCGCTACGCCGGCGCCCAAAATAAGCACTTTGGCAGGAGGAATGCTACCGGCAGCAGTCATAAACATAGGAAAATAGCGACTATACGTGTTGGCGGCTAGTAAAACAGCTTTATAACCCGCTATGTTAGCTTGGGAGCTAAGCACGTCCATACTCTGCGCGCGGGTAGTACGCGGAATGCTATCCAAACTGAACACGGTGAAGTTTTTGGCCGCTAGGTCTTGCATAAGCGCGGCTTTGTATAGGGGTTGATAAACACCGATCCACGTTTTTCCGGCGGTTACTTGTTCCCATTCCGGCTTGTCGGGTTGGTGGATCGACAGGAGGATGTCGGCTTCTTGGAGAATCTTTTCACGTGATTGAATAGTGGCACCTGCTTCGAGGTAGGCTTCATCTGTATACCAGGCTTGTTTTCCAGCACCTGCTTCCACCCATACATTCACCTTCAATTGTGCTAATTGTTTAACAACTTCCGGCACCAGTGAAACCCTGTTTTCGTTCAATTTTTCTTTGAGTACGCCCAGGATCATCTGATGGATTTTTTATAATTGAATTTAATTAAAAAACCGGTACCAGGAAGTCGAGCTATTGAGAAATATTCGTCTTCCCGCTACCGGCGCGGTATCCATCAAAATAATTTTTTATTACATACGCTCGCGGCAGAATTGTGCCACGGTGTCTACCCACTGTGGGTGAACATTCACGCAAGGAATCATGGTAAAGGCTTCGCCCCCACTTTCCATGAACTGGTGCTTACCTTCTACTGCAATTTCTTCCAAGGTTTCCAAGCAATCCGATACGAAAGCAGGACAAGCAACGAGTAATTTCTTCACCCCTTGCTTAGGTAAACGCTCGAATTGTTCGGCTGTATAAGGCTTAATCCATTCTTCTCGACCCAAACGCGACTGGAAGGAAATGCCCCATTTGCCAGTAGGTATGTTCAATTTCTTCGCCACCAACTCACTGGTAACCGTTACTTGGTGCTTATAACAACGTGTATGCGCTACCGATACTACATTACAGCAGTTTTGTACTTGCATACAGTGTTTTTTGGTAATATCACCCTTTCTAATATGCCTTTCAGGCACACCATGATAGCTAAATAACAGGTAATCGTAGTCCGATTCCAAGTACGGGCGCATGCTTTCAGCTAATGCATCGATATATGCGGGGTCTTTGTAATACGGGTCGATAATGGAGAGTTTGAAGTCGTATTTATTCTTTACATGCCAGTATTTAGCATATTCCACGGCGGTTTCGTAGCTCGACATGGCATAATGTGGGTACAGGGGCAGTAAAATAACTTCTTTAATATGGGGATTTGCTTTCAATAAGTTATCGTAAGCAGCTGTTGGCGTAGGATTGCCGTAACGCATGGCAATTTCTACAGGTACGTCGATACGTTGTTTCAACGCTGTTTGCAATTGTTTTGTCAGCTCAATCAAAGGTGAGCCTTCTGGCCACCAGATAGATTGGTAGGCTTCTGCGGATTTCGGTGCGCGGTTCGGCACAATAATCCATCCCACTAAAATTTTACGGAACAAATAAGGATAATCGATTACACGACCGTCCATTAAAAATTCGTTTAAATATCTTTTTACATCGGGCACACTAGTAGAATCAGGGGAACCTAGATTCATGAGAACGATTCCAATATCAGCTTTTGCTTCCATACCAATTTTTGAGTTGCTGCAAAGTTACATGCAAATTTGCCGCAACGGGAGGGCTTTTATGTCATATAATTGTTAGAATGATGAGTTGTACACAGATCGGCTAAAACTGATGAAAATCATTTTTCCTTGTTGCATTTTACCATCTGTAGAAATGACATAGGAATGACAGCCTCCTGCCATGTATATGACCTCTACACCTGTATTTTTGCACCCGGAAGCTTATTAACAATCATGCAGGTCAACCAGCCTAAGAACATATCGAATTTTCATATTGTTGGAATCAACTATAAGAAAACAGATGCCGCTATACGCAGTTCTTTTGCCATTAACCAGGCGCAGTATACTGCCATCCTGGACGAAGGCAAACAAACTCAGTTAGACGATCTGTTTATACTTTCTACTTGTAACAGAACGGAAGTATATGGTTTCGCCGATACACCGGGTCAATTCATTGAATTGATCGACAAGCACACTTGTGGTAATATCGAGTTATTTCAACAACTAGCCTACGTAAAGTCGGGCGAGGAAGCTGTGCGCCACTTATATCATGTGGGTACAGGTCTCGATTCGCAAATACTAGGCGATTATGAAATTGTAGGGCAGATAAAGAATGCTGCCAAATTTGCAAAGTCACAAGGATGCGTAGGCACCTTTACCGAGCGATTAGTGAATAGTGTGTTACAAGTGTCGAAGCTTATTAAGAACGAAACTGCCTTAAGTGCAGGTACCGTTTCCGTGGCTTTTGCAGCTGTTCGACTTTTACAAAGCAAGGTATGTGATATCGCTAATAAGAAAATTGTATTGCTAGGTGTAGGGAAAATTGGACGGAATACTTGTAAGAATATGATGCAGTATCTCGGAACCAAGAACATTACACTTATTAACCGTACAATTAGCGTTGCAGAAGAGTTTGCGAATTGTAACGGTTTACAATGTGCGCCCATCGAAAATTTAGGTCAAACATTACATGATGCCGATATCGTATTGGTAGCGACAAACGCGCCGCATCCAACGATTACCCGCAGTATGTTAGAACATGCAGGACCTAAACTGATTGTGGATCTTTCCATCCCTTTCAACGTGGCCACCGATGTAAAAGAACTGTCTCATATAGAAGTAGTGAACGTGGATGAGCTGTCGAAAGTGCAAGATGAAACCTTGCAAATGCGCCAGCACGAAGTGCCAAAAGCATTGGAAATCATTGGCGAGCATATGGACGAGTTTTTATACTGGAACAAAATGCGCAAACACGCCGTGGTATTGAAAGCTGTAAAAGATAAATTAACAGAAATTCATACCCGCGAAATACTTCAACAAAAGAATGGCGCCGAGTATAAATTAGAAGACATGGAAGCTGTTTCTTCCCGTATCATCCAAAAAATGATCAACCTCATGGCCGGTACCGTGCGGAAAGAAACGGAGAAAAGTGATTTATATATCTCCATGATCAACGACATTTTCGATACCGGCGTTAACCAAGAATAGTCATGCAAAAATTGATTAGAATAGGCACTAGGGAAAGTCAACTTGCCCTTTGGCAAGCTAACACCGTAAAGGATTTGCTCATAGCACAAGGTTATGCAGTTGAATTGGTGCCGATTAAAAGTGATGGTGACATCGACCTGGTGACACCTTTATACGAAATTGGGGTACAAGGTATTTTTACCAAAAGCCTCGACATTGCTCTTTTAGCGGGTAAAATTGACATCGCTGTACATTCCATGAAAGATGTACCTACGCAACTACCCAACGGCATTGTACAAGCTGCCGTATTGGAGCGTGGCCCTGTAAAGGATTTACTCGTTTACAAAAACAACACCGACTTTTTACAAACTCCGCAATATATCGCCAACATTGCCACCAGCAGTATTCGTCGTAAAGCCCAGTGGCTTCGTCGTTTCCCGCTGCACCAAATGCATAATTTGCGTGGCAACGTGAATACACGCCTTCAGAAATTAGCCGATGAAAATTGGGATGCTGCTATCTTCGCTACGGCGGGTTTAGAACGTATTAATGTTCGCCCGGAAAATTCAGTGGAATTGGATTGGATGTTACCGGCCCCTGCGCAAGGAGCGATTGTAGTGGTTTGTATGGATCACGACGATGAAGTAAAACAAGCTTGCACGCCGTTAAACCACCTTGCAAC
Organism: Chitinophaga skermanii; assembly: GCF_003259335.1. Taxonomy (GTDB): domain Bacteria; phylum Bacteroidota; class Bacteroidia; order Chitinophagales; family Chitinophagaceae; genus Chitinophaga; species Chitinophaga skermanii. The sequence continues at coordinate 78,123 of NZ_QLLL01000008.1, read as the reverse complement.
AGCCTTGTGTACACGCATCGAACGCGACTTTTTACGTGCATTAATGGGTGGTTGTACAACCCCCATCAGCGCATATGCACAAATCATCGACGATCAACTCCACTTCGAAGGTAGCCTTTGTAGCCTCGACGGTACTAAATCCCTCGAAGTAGAAAAACGTGTACCATTAGCAGCAGCCGCTTCCGTAGGCATCGATGCAGCACAAGAAATCATCGATATGGGCGGCGACGACATTATCACAGCCATCAAAAATGCAAAGCAATAGTTTCAGCATACTCAGCACAAAACCATTGCCGCTCGCACTGGTTGCGAACGCGGAAGCGGAAGGTATGCATATCGATTGCGTTCCATTTATTGATATAGAAGCCGTTATAGATCCCAAACTGCAAGAACGTATAGCAGTATTGGCGACCGAACCGGCTACCGTAGCTTTTACAAGCGCCAACGCCGTAAAAGCTTTGTATGAAGAATATTTACAGCCTTTGGGCTTATCGCCACGCTGGCAAGTGCATTGCTTGCAAGTAGGCACACAACAAGCTGTAACGGAATTATTGCCGGGTTGTAACATTATCACCACCGCGCCAACAGGCGAAGAACTAGCCAACAACATGTTAACCGTTCCCGGTTTACAACAAGTGGCTTTCTTTTGCGGCAACATTAGGCGGAAAGAGCTTCCCACGATTCTTCGGAGTAACGGGATTGCATTGGAAGAACTGGTGATTTACAATAACAATGCTACACCACAAACAATCGACAGTAGCAAATACCAGGGCATATTATTCTATAGTCCTAGCGCTGTAAAAAGCTTCTTCAGCACAAACAATATCAACAACACAATAGCCTGTGTAGCCATTGGCCACACTACAGCTAACGCCATACAAGAATTTACAACTAACACTGTGCTTATCGCCGAAGAACCTTCGGCCGGTAAGATGATCGAAACTATCTTCAATTTCTTAAAAAACAATAGAGAAGCATGAGCGCACTTAAAAATGATTTATTGCTAAGAGCTTTAACCGGCCAACAAACTGAACGTGTACCGGTATGGATGATGCGACAAGCGGGCCGTTTCTTACCTGATTACATCAAATTGCGCGATAAATACTCCTTCTTCGAACGCTGTCAAACGCCAGCATTGGCAACTGAAATTACAGTAATGCCGGTAGACCAAGTAGGTGTTGATGCTGCTATTATTTTCTCTGACATCTTGGTGGTTCCACAAGCCATGGGCCTCGAAGTACAATTGGTAGAAAAAATCGGTCCTATTCTTCCAGATCCAATTAAAACAATCGAAGACTTAAAACGTGTGAAAGTACCCGATGTAAACGAAACATTACAATATGTATTCGATGCATTGAAACTCACGAAACAAACATTGGATGGCCGCGTTCCATTAATCGGTTTCGCCGGTGCTCCGTGGACTTTACTTTGCTACATGGTACAAGGTAAAGGCTCTAAAACATTTGATGGTGCAAAAGCATTCTGTTTCCAACAACCTGCAGTGGCACACCAATTGTTGCAAATGATTACTGATACCACCATCGCGTACCTCAAAGAACAAATCAAAGCAGGTGCCGATTGCGTTCAAATATTCGATTCTTGGGGTGGTTTATTAAGCCCAGAAGATTTCAAAACATTCTCTCTCCCGTACATCGACCAAATCGTGAAAGCGGTGAAAGAATTTGCACCGGTAATTGTATTTGCAAAAGGAGCTTGGTTTGCTTTACCAGAAATGGCAGCAACAGGCGCTTCAGGTTTGGGTGTAGATTGGTGCTGCACACCACAGTTAGCACGTCAATTTGCAGGTAACAACGTTACATTACAAGGTAACTTCGACCCAGCGAAATTATTATCACCCATTCCTGTTATTAAAGATGCGGTGAAACAAATGATTGATGGCTTCGGCACACAACGTTATATTGCTAACTTGGGTCATGGTATTTTACCAAACGTGCCAGTAGATCATGCGAAAGCGTTCATCGAAACAGTAAAAGAATATTCAGCTAAATAATTTCACCCTTAGCCATGCAAGTAAAAGATCAATTTGTAGCCTTTATTCACCGTTTACAAGACGAAATTTGTGCCGGCCTCGAGCAAATCGATGGCAAGGCTAAGTTCCGTGAAGATAAATGGGAACGTGAAGGCGGCGGGGGCGGAAAAAGCCGTGTCATTAGCGGTGGCAACGTTTTCGAAAAAGGTGGTGTAAATACATCTATCGTGCACGGTAAATTACCGCTAACAATGGCGCAACAATTCGGTGTACAAACTGATGCGAATTTCTTCGCTTGCGGTATTTCACTTGTTATTCACCCGCTGAATCCATTTGTACCTACTGTACATGCTAACTTCCGTTATTTCGAATTATACGATATGGAAGGAAAGCAAGTAGATGCTTGGTTCGGTGGTGGCGCAGATCTTACGCCTTATTACTTAGACGAAGCTGATGGAAAACATTTCCATGCTACTTTTAAAGCAGCATGCGATCAATTTGGCGCGGAATATTATCCCAAGTTCAAGCAACATTGCGATGAGTATTTCGTGAACAAACATAGGAACAACGAGGCGCGAGGTATTGGTGGTATTTTCTACGATTACCAACGCGCTACAGCAACCCGTTCAGCAGAAGATCTCCTCGCCTTCTCTATTGCCAATGGTGAAGCATTTCTCGCTGCTTATTTGCCTATTGTTGAAAAAACAAAAGATAAGGCTTATACCGACAAGCACGTGCAATGGCAGTATTACAGGAGAGGTCGTTACGTTGAGTTCAACTTAATCCACGATCGTGGTACTTTGTTCGGGCTTAAAACTAACGGCAGAACGGAATCAATATTAATGAGTTTACCACCCATGGCACGCTGGGAATATGATTATCATACCATCCCTGGCAGCGCGGAAGCACAATTGGAAGAGTTTTTAAAACCGCGTGATTGGGTGAACGCATAACAATTATTTTATTCATTTTTTAAAATTGATGAGCGATGATGATTAGAAGAAATAGGATTTTAAGAACAACTCCTGCTATTCGAGCAATGGTGGCTGAAACGATTTTAACGCCATCTAACTTTATTGCCCCTCTATTTGTTGTAGAAGGCACACAAGTAAAGGAAGAAATTAGCTCGATGCCTGGTTATTACAGGTATTCGCTCGACCTACTCGTTCCTGAAGCGAAAGAGCTGTGGTCGCTCGGCATTAAAAGCGTGTTGTTGTTCATTAAATGTGAAGACAATTTAAAAGATAATAAAGGAACGGAAGCAGTAAACCCGAACGGCTTAATGCAACGTGCTATTAAAACAATCAAAAACGCCATTCCTGAAATGGTTGTTATGACCGACGTAGCATTAGATCCATTCTCTGAATTTGGTCATGACGGTATCGTAGAAGGCACAGAAATTGTGAATGATGCTACGGTAGAAGTATTGGCAAGAATGAGTTTGAGCCATGCAGAAGCAGGTGCCGATTTTGTGGCGCCGAGCGATATGATGGATGGTAGAATCCTGGCGATCCGCGAAGCATTGGAAGAAAACAACTTCACGAAAGTGGGTATTATGGCATATAGCGCGAAATACGCTTCTTGCTTCTATGGTCCTTTCCGCGATGCATTGGATTCTGCACCAGGCTTTGGTGATAAAAAAACATACCAAATGGATTACGCGAATAGCCTTGAAGCAATCCGCGAAACAATGATGGATATTGAAGAAGGTGCAGATATTGTGATGGTGAAACCGGCGATGGCTTACTTAGATATTATCAAATTGTTGAAAGATAACGTAACCGTTCCTATCAGTGCTTACCACGTAAGCGGTGAATACGCGATGGTGAAAGCTGCCGCTAAAATGGGTTGGTTAAACGAAGAAAAAACAATCATAGAAAGCCTTACAAGTATTCGCCGTGCAGGTGCATCACTCATCGCTACTTACTTTGCGAAAGATGCAGCTAAATTGATCCACGGTTAATCATTCATAAAAAGAAAGAACATGTTCACAAACAGCCAAACACTATTCGACAAGGCCCGCCAGTTTATACCTGGTGGCGTAAACTCCCCCGTGCGCGCATTCAAAAGCGTAGGCGGCACGCCAATTTTCATGCAATCGGCTAAAGGAGCTTATATGTACGATGTGGACGGTAATAGGTATATCGATTACATCAACTCTTGGGGCCCTATGGTGCTCGGCCATGCCTACGAACCAGTAGTAAAAGCCATCCAAGAATACGCTACCTACTCCACTTCTTTCGGTGCGCCGACAGAATTAGAAATCAAAGTAGCAGAATTGATCGTTAGCATGGTGCCTAACATCGAGATGGTGCGCATGGTAAACTCCGGTACCGAAGCATGTATGAGCGCCCTGCGCTTAGCACGTGGCTATACCGGCAGAAATAAATTCATCAAATTCGAAGGTTGTTACCACGGTCATGCCGATTCGTTCTTAGTAAGTGCCGGTAGCGGTGTTGCTACGTTAGGTATTCAAACAGTACCAGGTGTTACGGCATCTGTTGCAGATGATACACTTACAGCGCCTTACAACAACTTGTTGGCTGTAGAGCAATTGGTAGCCGATAATAAAGATCAAATTGCAGCGATTATTATTGAACCCGTAGCGGGCAATATGGGCTGTATTTTACCTCAACCAGGCTTCTTAGAAGGCTTGCGTAAAATCTGTGATGAGAACGGTATTGTTTTCATTTTGGACGAGGTAATGACAGGCTTCCGTTTAGCGAAAGGTGGTGCACAGGAGTTATTGAACATTAAAGCCGACTTGGTTACTTTCGGTAAAATCATTGGTGGCGGTATGCCAGTAGGTGCTTTCGCCGGTAAGAAAGAAATCATGGAGCACATTGCGCCGGCAGGTAAGGTTTACCAAGCTGGTACATTAAGCGGTAACCCTATTGCAATGATCGCCGGTTATACAATGTTAAAAACATTGAACGACCATCCACAGATCTACACCCAATTAGAAGAAAAAACAAACCAACTCGTAACCGGCCTAAAAGAAGCATTAGGCGCAGCCGGCGTTGTACACCGCATCAATCAAATGAGTTCTATGATGAGTGTTCACTTTACTGAATACCCTATCACCGATTTCTCATCTGCTTCTAGCGCTAACAACGAATTGTTCAAACGTTTCTTCCATGCAATGCTAGAACGTGGCGTGTATTTACCACCATCTGCTTTCGAAACTTGGTTCGTAAGCAACGCCATTACAACAGAAGATATTGAAGCCACCATTTCTGCTGCTAAAGCATCGATGGTTGCGATTCAACAATAAAGAAGTTAACATATCAAATCTAGTGCTGATTGGTAAAGGGAAAGTCCTACAAGACTTTCCCTTTTTGTTTGCCATTATTAAAAAAACCATGCAATTCTTGCATGGTTTTTTTAATATCTTTTACTATGCCAATTATGCAAACGCACTAGTAGCAAGTACTTCAATTGGTTTTAATAGTCCCGGCATTTTATTGGTGTATGAAACATAAACCAAGTGTTATGAATATCCATCAAAACAAACGTAAACTTTATAAACATGTACATCAACCAGTGAACCGCCGGGGTAATTACCTTATGTATTACTTGCTGGTAGGTACATTTGTAGCATCGTTGTTGGTGCAAATTGTGGCAAAGTATTGTGCACAATAATTATAGAGCCGTCACATCAATCTCCCATTCGTCGCCGGGTTGCATCACGTGTACTTGTAGACCTTGAATATTTTTCGTGAGTTCGATGAATTTCCCCGGTGTACCTGTAAAGTAAGGCATGGTACCGTAATGGAATGGAATCACATGTTTTACGTTCATAATACGCGTAGCGTGTGCTGCTTCTAGCGGGCCCATGGTAAAGCGGTCGCCTATTGGCAACGCGGCGATTTGGAATTGGTAGATGTCATGAATTAACTTCATATCGCCAAACACGCATGTATCGCCTGCGAAGTAAATACTTACCCCGTCCGAGCATTTTACGATAAACCCTACCGGGTGATGCTCGTACCCAATTTGCTCTTCCGTAATATTAATTTGAGATACGTGGAATGCATTTACCATAGTGATAGTCATTTCCATGTATTCAAATGATCCTCCTAAGTTGAGCATTTCGAATTGCGAAGCCGGTACACCTTCTTCGAGTAGGCGAAAACGTACGATAGGGTGGGCAATAATGGTGCTATTGTACTTTTTTGCAATGGCGGGGAGATTTACATCTTTGTGGTCGCGGTGACCGTGGGTAACAAGAATGAGATCCATTGCTGCCGGGTTCTTGAGCGCTTCCGGTATTACAGGGTTGTTGGTAAACCATGGATCAATATAAACGCTTTTCCCACCTGGTGTGGTGATCTTAAAAGAGGCATGTCCTAGAAATTGTACCTTCGTTTTTTGCATAACGCAGCTGATTTTTATAGTGAAAGAAGGCCATGATAAAGCCCTTCCCTATAAAATTCGGGAAAAATGAGGATACAGGAACTTAAAATTTACAAGTACGATTTTAATTAATATTTGTATCAATATTTGATACATTCACTAACCTAAAAAGTAGGCGGTGGTAACTTCACTGGTCCATTTACCCAGTAATAACCTTTTTGTTGGTTGAAGGTAAGAGAAGTAGAGCCTTTGCTAGTATTGATATAGATAGCGGAGAATTGATTCCGATGACGCCAAGCGAAAAATATACTGCCGAAAGTTACATCGGGTAAATCGATATAATCGAGATGTACATCCCTCATTTTACCAATTTTAAAGCCTTTACAACTGCCTTTGTAGTATTCATTGCTCTTAACCAGCTCATTCCCATGTGCATCGAATTGATAGAAGAATTCCGCCCCGTAAACGGCTAAATCACCGGGCTGTATAGCAGGTAATAACCAAACTGAAATGGTACTATCGGCATTACGGCGAAGGAATTTATTGAAACGAATGTAAGATTTCCCCAGTTGCTTACCGGCATGGTCATAAGCCGCATTAATACTCTTACTGAAAGATACAAGCATAGCTGAATCGGGCGATGCACATACTACATCAATATTCCCATCTTCATCTTGCACATAATGTTGCGCTAAGTTGTATTTCCCTTCTTTAAACCTGCCGAAGGCTGCATGCCACAGGCTGTCGACATCCTTGTAAACAAACCATTCGCGGCCAATTTTCTCGGCCTCCGTATTCGATAACGAGCCTGCTAGGTTTCCCATCTGCCACGCAATATCGTCGTATACACAAAGCCATTGCGCATTATCCACCATTTTATCAAATATGGAAGGCTCGCCCGGTTTAGCACTCATCGAGCGCCGGGTTTGGGCATTCGCTGCACATACGCATAGAATGAACAGGATGGTAAATAGCTGTTTCATAGGCACAAACGGGTTCTAAGCTGGTTTTCAAGGCAAATATATTAAATATTCTAATATTAATATATAATATAATCTGAAACACGATCATAGCCCCACTCCTACAGGTTGGGCAATCAATTCCCCAATGCTCCATCACCTCGTTTTTCCCCATGTACCGATCTAGCAAGGCTTTCCATCGTATGGCACAAAATTTTGAGTGTTCTTAGTAAAAAATCGATACAAATGAAAAAACTATCCATCAACAAGTTCGGCGGCTTGGCTATTATCAGCACTTGTATCGCCCTTTTTACAGCAGCATGTAATAACAACACCAACACTTCTACAACAGATAGCTTGAACAATGTGTCCGACACTGCTACAGCCTTAACGGAAGGTGATGCAAAAGACATTAACAAGGATAAGTTCTCTGGCGACTCGCTTAAACCAGATGCGAAAGCGGTTGTAACTGCTTTTACTAGCGGCATGGAAGAAATTGCTATGTCGGAAGCAGCTACTAGTCGTTCTACAAACGCAGAAGTGAAGAAATTCGCGGAAACAATGATTACCGCGCACAAGAAATTAAATGAAGAAATGGCTGCATTGGCTGCTAGCAAAGGTATTACCTTGCCTGCTGCACTAGATGAAGGTCAACAAAAAGATGTAGCGAATTTAACAGCTGAATCTAATTTCGATAAAGAATATATCGATAAAGCAGTTGCTGCCCATAAAGATGCGGTGAAATTATTCGACGATCAATCGAAAGATGCCAATGATCCGGATATCAAAGCGGCTTTTGCTAAGAATTTGGCAGAAATCCGTCACCATTTAGAAATGGCTGAAAAACTGCAAAAGAAAATTAAATAAACGTCTTTAGACTATATTACTATCTATTGAGAAACCATTCACTATTTATTGCTCCCCAACTGACAGGTAGGGGAGCAATTTTATGTTAGCTATACTATTGATTTAACGAAGACGCTTGTTAACCTAACACCCTGTAATTTCCTGCACACCCATTACACGCAACAAATCATTGCCTTTCGCCTCACTGGACAGATATAATGTAGGTGCACTTAAGTTATAATGATAAGAGGTATTGATGATAAAATCTGGTAACTCATCACCATCTACATCACCGGCGAAAAGAATTTCTATGTGCTGTACATCATCGAAATACGCGAGGGATACCAACAATTGCTTTTCTTGTTTACCATTCTTTTCGTACTCGATCATGAGTTTATAATTCCTTGTTTCGATGTGGTCCTCGACATGTAATTTTTCACCTGTGGCAACGAGCTTATACTTTTTATTGAAGAAGGTGAAGGATTTTGTATAACCAGCTTCGGCAGCCTTTTCTGCTTCTGTCATGGGAATAGAGGCTACTTTGGCAATTGGTTTAACGCTTTTACCAAAAGGCATCAACAAAATGGGTTCATCTGTTTTTGTTACCATTACTTTCCAGCCTGTAGCGGCGGTGGTATCTTCATCTAATACCGCGTCGTATTCACGGCTGGTAGTTACGAAAGTGGTATCTAAGTAGAAATCGTTTTCATCTCTTTTGAACAACCCTACCTGCACAGTATTACTAATTTTCGGATCCACTTCACCATCATGAAATACAGATCCCGCTTGGTGTATACGCCAAGGAAATTTCTCGGGATGGAACCCCGGGTAACTATTCTCATAAGCATTATCAGCAAAAGCGTTCAACGAATCTTCATCCACTTTGGCTTGGGGAACACTAATAGAATCCTTTTGCTTGGTAGTATCTTGCGTGGTAGGTTGGCTCGTATTGTTGCAAGCGATTACACTACCCAACAATGCAAAAAGGCATAGAACTTTTCTCATGGTTTATTTTAGTTAACTGACGATAACAACATGCCCATTACTTTCAGCAAATCCTTGCCCTCGGCGGCGGATGAGAGGTATAATGTAAGCACGGTGGTATTAAAAACATTACTCGTATTAATGAGGAAATCGGGAAGCGCATCATTGTCGATATCTCCTGCGAAATAAATCCTGTTACATTCTTCGTACGTAAAATCGTTAATCAATACTTGCGTATGTTGTTCATCGTCTTTTTCGTAATGAATACTTAACTGGTAATTGGGCTCTGCATGGAGTTGCTTGGCTATCAGCTGCGCTTTTAGGGTGTATTTTTTATCGTGAAACATGAACTGAACACTATCTCCCGGCAGGCATTGGGTTTCTTCCTCTGTTAAATCAACATACTCCATTTCGCCCCGTTTCATAGTGACCGTTACGGGCATTAACACAATGCTAGGCTCCTTCTTCGATGCTGTTACACGCCAAGCCGACTTAATATGTCCATCTCGGAAAAAGTCGCGCAACTCATCGCGTACTGGATGTGCGTAGATGCGTGTTGTATCTAGGTACATCTTCTTCCCTTGTTTATAAATGCCCACGTACGGTGTATCTGCCCACGACGACTCAAATTCATCTTCGTGAAAAGTCCAATCGGCTAAGGTTAACACGTAAGGGTATTGATTTACATCGTAACCGGGAATATTATCGACAATACTCACCGAATCCACGATAACGGTCTGGCGAACGTTCGACGCGGTGTTGCAGGCAAATAATGCGGTTGCACATAGTAGGTATCCTATCCATCTAAACATCATAAATCTGCTTTCACTTCTAAAGTATGCGATGACTAAAATAAAAAAAAGGATGGAATTAGCCCCCATCCTTTTCATATGCGTATGTTTTGCATTAATATTTTAAGGTATAGTGTTGCTTTGCTTTGAAATCGGTTTGTAAGAAAACAAGGCCGATAAAGAACAGGTCTACCGTTACTTGTGTACGCGGATGCGCTTTAATCACCTCCCAAGCTTCTTCCATGCCATCGGTCCAATGAATATCATCGAAGATAAACACGGTGTTATCATGTGCTTTCTCGAGGCATTGTTCATAGTACGCGATGGTAGGTAACTTGCGGTGGTTACCATCGATATACACGAAATCGAGCTGCGGCATTTCCTTTAACACATCGCCTAGTACATCGTCGAAATTCCCCACGAACTGGCGGATATTTTTCAAACCCACCGATTCGAAATTCTCCTTTGCTTTTTGTGCAATGTTCGGGCAACCTTCAATGGTATACACCGTGGTATTGGGATTGGCGCTGGCCATATACGAAGTAGAAATCCCCATAGAAGTACCCAGTTCCAACACGTTACGCACGTTATATTGTTGGATCATACGGAAAAACAATTGGCCAAACTTCGCAGGCTTCGCGGCATTCTTGGTGATTTCGTTGACCTTACGACTTTTACTCGCACCTGTTAACGAACCTGCACCTAAATCGGTTACTTGCAACACCGTATTGTCGTGCAATAAACGATTACGCAGCGCTTCAACCGGGGCATAGGCTGGTTTGGGATGGGTATCCCTAAATACTTCATCTGCTAATTGATAGATAAAAGGAGAATGTACATCATGACGATTTCCTCTTCCAAAAAAGTAACGGACAAATTTCTGCGCTAATGCTACCTGGTTCCCTACGCTCACTATATTATAATATTGATTAGTAAATTTTATTCTTCACGATGCCCCACATGTGCAAACGGTGCTGCATAGATACGCGTAAAACGCCTAATCCATATTTCACACTGCGTTTGAAGTTAATGCTGGAAGCTTCTTCGAAGTATTTTGTTGGGCAAGTTACTTCAGCGATTTCGAAACCGGCCATACAAACTTGGGAGGCCATTTCGTTGTCGAATACGAAGTCATCGTCGTTTGCCATGTATTTAATGCTACGCAAAACATCTGCAGAGAATGCACGGTAACCGGTGTGGTATTCGCTGAGCTTTTGGCCCATTAATACGTTTTGGGTGAAAGTTAACATCCTATTGAATACATACTTATATAAAGGCATGCCACCTTTCAGGGCACCTTTACCCAAAATGCGGGAACCAAAAACAGCAGGATATACATCATTGGCTATGATGCTGCTCATGGCACCAATCAGTTTAGGCGTATATTGGTAATCGGGATGCACCATAATAACGATGTCGGCGCCAAGTTCTAAAGCTTTGTTGTAACAGGATTTTTGGTTGCCGCCGTAGCCTTTATTTTTATCGTGACGAACAATATGGCGAATGCCCAGTTTCTTGCCCGCTTCCACGGTATCATCTTTACTGGCATCGTCCACTAATACCACTTCATCTACGATATCCATAGGGATTTCGCGGTAAGTTTTCTCAAGTGTTAACGCGGCATTGTAGGCAGGTAGTACTACTACTATCTTCTTGTTGTTAAGCATGAAAGGCTTTCATTTTAGAGAAGCAAAGGTAAGATACGATCCCGTATTTCAAAATCCCGGGACGGCGATCTTGCCATTTTGTTGCAAAGCACTAATATACACTATTTACCTCCTTTTCCAAACGCTCTCCCAATCTTCCCACTTCGAAATTAGCCACCAACAAGGATTTCCCCTTTTCATCCCAAATCCCCTATCCCACAATGCAGGCCCAGTAAGGTTATTAGGCTTAGCTACCCCCTATAAAGGGATCAATTTTAAAAGAATGGCCATGGTAGCGTATTAGGAAGGATTTGTGAAAGGAATGTGAATTTTATGTAAACACATGTACCGGGTTGAACAATAAACATGTGTCGAAAGTACGCTGGATACTGGTTTTATATATAGATGGGCAGGAATACGAACCGGGAGAAAACGTGCACCAAGGTGCAAATCTGCGAAATACCATTTCATTGATATGTCAACCATCTACGTTTAGCTATCTATTGCCAGCATAATTAAGCCTCCCCGCTTGCAAAACCCGTATAGCAAATACACCTACATCAATACAATTTACCCGTTTTTCAATACGTTTATAACACAAATTAGTAAAATTTAACATTTCAAAACATAGCACAGTGGCTCATCTTCGTAAATCAAGGCAAATTTCATAGCATTTTACCACTCATCAAGATATTATATACCTTATCTTTGTGGCTTCGTTTTTGGCATCATATTTTCTACGCATATGATTCAGAAACTGAGGTTTTAAAAGCATGTTACACCTGCACCATCCGTATTTTACAAATTAGGAAAGTGGTGCCTATATTTGTAGTACTGGCATCGTTCAGAAAAACCTATGGTAAAAATTAAGCTACACATGAAATTTGTACGTTTAGCGGGATTAATCCTATTGCTAGGCATTGCCAATTTGGCTACAGCGCAAGATCCTGAGATTAAAACGCCACCGGTTAAATCCGCCGATACGACTATCAAACGTATCATGGACGAAATGCAACGCATTGTTGATAACGACAAGCAAAACGCATCCGCCATCCAAGCGCTACTCTCGGGCCGCGATTTTGACAATTCAACCAAGTACGAATTGATCAAAAACAACATTATCAACGCAAGTGAAACCTATTATTTACTCAACAAAAAAATAATAGATCTCAAATCGCGTACAACGACGAATAACCTCGACGTGTTTATCACTTCCCTCAATAACCCGGAAAGTAAAGAACTCGGCTTCTCACTGAGCGACCGCGTTGTAGAACTCGTAGAGAAAATTATCTTAAAAGGTAAAACGGATAAGAACGACCGCGATGGTAAAATCGTAGAGTCAACCAAGTCCATTATTAATAGTCCTATCTTCAAAAGCTTTACTTCCCTTACACCGCCATTGGCCATTGCTAGTTCTGTTATGAACTTCTTGCACAGCGTAAGCGTAAGTAATAAAGCAATTAACCAAAAGTCGTTGCAAGATTTTGAGAAGGAATTGAACAAATACACCATTTATTACACGGCCTTAAACGATGCGAACCAGAAGTTCGAATTCGGCCTTAACTTCAATAAAGACCAATTGGCTTTATTGCAAGATAACATGTACGAATTACTCCAATTCGCAGCCACCGTATTGAAATCGCCTTTACCACCACGTGGTAATAAAACGATTGCCGAAACACTGAACGAATACTTCTTAACGTTTAAAAAGGATAATGTAGTCGACTTCTTCAAGCAATTAGAAGATAAATACATGATCCAAAAAACGAAGAAAATCGATTACGAGAACCTACTCCGCGAAAATCCAAACTTGAAAGAAGTAAATAACCAGCTGGAAGATCTCGTATTGCAAACAAAACGCTTCGAAAACCTCTATAACGAGTATTTTACCCTGCTCGACTCGTACTACGCCAAGGTGAACAACTCGCTTAAATTAGCGATGGATAACGGCCTAGCCGAGAAAAGCATTATCGAAGCTAAACAAGGCGAATTCCGCCAATTGAAAACGGAAGCAGTCAATGAAATCCAAGCTTCTATCAACATCAAAGAATTAACCACGAATGTTGATAAAATCAAGTACCGCTACAGGATTTTCTAATACTTTTTATTACAAGTTATTACTATAACAAAAAAGCGTCTCACACTGTGGAGACGCTTTTTTTATGCTTTATCGGAAGGGTTCTTGCGCCCTGCCAGTAATTTATCTATTGTAGCCAACAGCCTTTGTTCCCGGGTTTCAGCTTTCTTGGCGGAAGTTATCCATACCACGTACTCTTTCTTATTGGTGAACGAAAGCGTGTTGAAGAATTGTTGCGCGGCGGGTTGCTTGGTAAACATTGCTTGCAAATCATTTGGCGGTGTTACCACCCTGTTCTTCATATCTATCCCCTCTACCGGCTGCTCGCTGCTACGGGTGCTGTTTACTTCCCCGGCTGGGCGTATTCTTAAGGCCGTCCATTCGGCATTAATAGCAATGCTGGCAACGGTAGCAAATTCCATTTGTAAAACAATTTGCCAGGACTCCTCACGGGAAAGATCGGTGGGAATGCCAGCCGTCTTTTTCGGGAAGGCGATCCAGCATTTGGCGTTGGGAACCAGTCGGGGTAATACTTTTGGCAATTCCTTCTGTAATTCGGCCGACGTGGTTACGAATAGCATGATATACTCGATAGGCGCCTTTTTACTGGTAGGTAGTACCTCTTCAAGGTTTTCGCCTTGAAATTGATCGTGGAGCGCGGGGGGAAGATGGAGGCAATAATAAGGTGTATTGTCATCCTTCCATAATAATTTACTTTTTAAGGCCTTATCGTGCATCATAAATTTGCAATTCTATATTAAAATAACGAATTAAATAGGTTTTATCAATACCTTTAACGCGGAAAATTTATTGAGGAAAGAATATGACGACGGTACAACTCGAATACATAGTGGCGGTAGATACATACAGAAGTTTTGTAACAGCCGCCGAAAAATGCTTTGTTACGCAGCCTACGCTGAGTATGCAAATTCAGAAACTGGAAGATGAGCTGGGCGCCAAGTTGTTTGATAGGAGCAAATTACCTGTAGTACCAACGGAAATTGGTAGTGCTGTGATTGCACAAGCACGCATCATCATAAAAGAAAACGCAAGAATTAAGGAAATCATTGCCGACCAGAAGAAAGAGGTCCAAGGGAACTTGAAAGTTGGTATTATTCCTACATTAGCGCCCTATCTTTTGCCGCGCATTATTACGGGGTTTATGAAGAAATACCCGCGTGTAAAGCTCGAAATATGGGAATATTCCACCGAGCAAATCATTCAACTGTTACGCCAAGAACAGCTCGATTGCGGCATTTTAGCTACTCCTTTATATAATCAACACTTGGAAGAGCATCCCATGTTCTACGAATCTTTCGTGGTATATGCTGCTAAATCCAATAAACTCCACGATAAAAAGTTCATCCTGCCGGAAGAACTCGATATCAAAGATGTATGGTTATTGAATGAAGGCCATTGCATGCGCAACCAAGTGCTGAACATCTGTAACGATAAGTTTATGATGGGCGAACATAAGAATTTGGAATACAACACCGGCAGCGTGGAAACACTGAAGCGCATGGTAGAACTCAACGAAGGCTACACTATTTTGCCGGAGTTGTCGTTGCAAGATCTCTCTGCTAAACAAATGAACCTCGTTCGCTTCTTTAAATCACCCGAACCTGTACGTGAAATTAGCTTGGTAACACACCGTTATTTCATTAAACAAGCGGTGATTGAAGCGTTCAAAAAGGAGATTTTAATGAATGTGCCAGAGAAGATGAAGGTGAAGAAAACGAAGCGCGTAGTAGATATTGTAATTGATAAGAAATAAGTAATACCTCTTTATTACAAATAGAAAGGGCCGCTACGATGTAGTGGCCCTTTTCTGTTTCGGATCTTGACTAGTTGAATTTAGTTCTTTGTGCTCATCAAGTTGTTGCTTTTCATTTTTGGTAATGAAATGCCGATGAGGTCGTTCATTACATTCACTGCTTCGTTCAAGTAAGGATCTTTTGTCCTTAAGTTTACCCACTCTTTGCTGCGGGCAAGTTTTGAACTGTCGCCTGCGATTCTATCGAGGTCAACTTTCAGTGCGTTCATGTTCAACGGGTTTACTTTATCGTTCGCGTTATCGTATTTCTTTAACGCGGCTGTATTAGATTTTTGTTCTGCTTTGAACGCTGTAATGTTCAGCGGGTAAGTTTTTTGTTCATCTAATTTCTTCAACATCGAAATGTTGTCGTTGATGATTTTGAACGACTCGTTATTGGCCATTCTCTTCTCGCTGTTTTTACGGAGGGTGTTTACGTCTACTGGGTCATTCCAAGTAGTGTAACCTGCTTTAGGAATTTCGTCCCATTTCAAAGCATCTGGATCTTTACGTTCGCCTGTTTCGTAGTATGGATCTGGCAACGTTACATCTGGTGCTACACCTTTTAATTGCGTAGAACCACCATTGATACGGTAGAACTTCTGTACAGTTAATTTCAAGCCGCCTAAGCTACCACCGAAATCACCTTTCACGAAGTTATCCAATTCCAATATTCTTTGAACTGAACCTTTACCGAAGGTATTGCTACCGATGATAACGGCACGTTTGTAATCTTGTAATGCTGCGGCTAAGATTTCAGATGCTGAGGCACTGTATTCGTTCACCATAATAGCTAAAGGACCATCGTACTGCACGTTCTTATCGCGGTCGCGCAATACTTGTACATCGTTACCACGGGCACGTACTTGTACTACAGGGCCTTCTGGTACGAATAAGCCGGCCATTTTCACTACATCTGGTAAAGAACCACCACTATTGAAGCGTAAATCCAAGATGATACCATCTACGTTTTCTGCTTTCAATTTCTTGATTTCTTTTTCGATGTCTTCCGCACAGCTAGCACCGTTTCTATCGTTGAAATCGGCATAGAATTCCGGTAAGTAGATATACCCAATTTTATGCGAACCATTAATAATGGCAGATTTAGCAAACGTTTCGTCGAGCACAATTTCATCACGGATAATGGCTACGGTTTTCACGGTACCATCCGTGCTTTTTACTGTTAAGCGTACTTCTGTACCTTGTGCTCCACGGATTAATTTCACCGCATCTTCACTCGCAAAACCGGTGATATCAACTGGTTCTTTATCGCCTTGCGCCACTTTGAGGATCACATCATCTGCTTTCAATTGGCCTTGTTTCCAGCTAGGAGAACCTGTAACGATGCTTACGATTTTAATACGACCATCTTCTTCTTTCAGTTGCGCACCAATACCGTAGAATTTACCGGCCATTTGCTCTTGGAAGTAGCGTTTATCTGCCGGTGGCATGTAGTCGGTATGCGGGTCCATCGTAGTAGTGATGGCGTTTACGAACATAGAGAAGCGTTCGTCGTCGTTCATTTTATTTTTCAAGCGGTCGAAGTAGCGATCGTATACTTTCAATACTTTTTCGCGTGCTTCTGCTTCAAGTTCTTTATCAGATTTTGCTTTGAAATCGGCTTTACCTTTCGATTTCTCTTGGATGTCTTGTAACTCTGTTAATTTCTCCAGCGTACGATATTTCAACATCTTGCGCCATGCTTCTTTACGATCGGCTTCATCTTTCGGGAAGTTGATCGCATCTACATCCAAGGTAATTTTTTCGTTGGTGTTGAAGTCGAATGGCTTCGCAAGAATCTCTGGGTAGAGGGCACCTGCTTCAGCTATTCTCTTCTTGATGATTTCATTGGTGGTAGCGAAGAACTCCAATGGAGCTGCATCTAACAACTCGTTGTCGATATGCTTATCAACAGCGTTTATTTTTTCAATATCCGATTGTAGGAAGAATTTCTTTTCCACGTCCAAGATCTTCAAATACTTCTTCGCAACGGCTTGCGAGAAAGCATCGTCGATTGGTTTCGGTTGGTAGTGCCCTTCCTTCAAAATCGTCCCCACCAATTGAATGATGGCTTCGTATCGACCGGGCGGGTCAATTTTATATCCAAACCTCGAAAATGCAAACACACCTACTGAAACAGTGAGTAGCAAAATGGGTATGATGGCTTTCAGTTTCATTCTCATATACATCCTTCTTAAGTGCTTTCTCAAAATTAAATTATTCGTCCCGGTCGTACCACGGTCGTTTTGCTTTTAACAAAACATTACCGTCCACCTGTGCCTAGCGTTCAAATTAGACCAGGCATTAAAGATACGTTATATGGGTCCAAAACCAAGCGAAAATCTACCAACGGCAATTATCACGTGGCGGGTACCAATTTATACACGGCACCTTTAAAACCTTTACTATCGGAAGAGCTTGTAAGTACATAAATTTCCCCTTGTTCGTCTTCACCGAAGCTCAATACGGCCAAGTTGGTATTCGGCTTATTTTGGAAGTTGAGGTCATCGCGTGTCCATTTATTGCCGGATTGTGTTAACGTCCATGTTTTACCGTTATAGTCGCCGAAAACGTATTTGCCTGTAAGGGCAGGAATGGCTTTCCCGCGGTAAATATATCCACCGGTGATACTGATCCCTGTTTTGTGATCGTACTCGTGGATCGGCTCGATTAACTTGGATTTATCGGCGCCATTCGGCACGTTAAATTCATGGTAACCTTCCATGATACGCCAGCCGTAGTTACCGCCTTTCGTGATAATGTCTACTTCTTCGTATTGATTTTGACCTACATCGCCCGTAAACAGCCTACCGGTAGGTTTATCGAACGATATACGCCATGGGTTACGTAAACCATAAGCCCAAATTTCGGGCCGTACATTTGCTTGGTTAACAAATGGGTTACTAGATGGAACACTGTAAGGGCTACCACTGTTCACATCAATCCGTAAAATTTTCCCTAATAGGGTATTCATGTTCTGGCCATTACCGATGGAACCGTGCTTATCGCCACCTCCACCGCCATCGCCAGAGGCAATGTACAAGTAGCCATCTTTCCCGAAAATAATATCACCCCCGTTGTGGTTAGATTCCGGCTGCTCGAATGTTAACACTTCACGTTTGGAGGCTTTGTTCGCCACGTTCTTATTGTTCGACACTTTATATTCCGCTACTACGCTACGGTGGTTGCTACCTTTCGTGGTAGATGGTGCACTGTAGTACACGTAGAACTTACCGTTTGATTTGTATTGTGGATGGAAGGCGATTCCCAATAGGCCGCGTTCATCGTATGCTTCATTAATCTTCACCATGTCGGCCGCTACATCCAGGAAAGGAGTAGGTACCAACTTCCCGTTTTCGATGATCCATACTTTACCCTCTTTCTGGCAAATAAATAAACGGTTAGAACCGTCGCCCGGCGTAGCCATGGCTACCGGTGAAATAAAATGGTCGGTTACTAGCTGTAATTTAACGGTTGTTGCTGCTGCCGGAGCTTCAGCAGCCGAGGTTTTCGTACTATCGGCAGGGTTAGATGCAGGCGCGTTATTGCAGCCAGTGTTGCCCATTACCGACAATAAAGACATGCCAATCAATCGGATTAAATACATAAGTGAAAATTTTAATTTTCTAAAAATATAAAACGGGTGGAAACTCCTTAGAAAAAAATGACCTACGGAAAAGAAGCGGGGATTTTTTAACGAAATTATAGTTTGACCTTTTGCGCATCCTGCAATACCTTTGACCCATTACCGAACAACCTACACTATAACGTTGTAATAATAAATAGGTTAATCTTTCTTCTTAACAGGTCTAAATTTTTACAGGTTGGCTAACGAACCTTCACAGGGTACAAATGATCCTTATGCATCGATACGTTACCCAGAATTCAAGTTTTTCTTAATCATACGCTTTGCCGTAGTTTTCGCATTAACCATGCAGTTTGCCATTATTGAATGGCGTATTTATCACCTCACCAACGACCCACTTTCACTAGGCTTAATAGGATTAGCAGAAGTTGTGCCAGCCTTAATAATGGCGCTCTTTGCCGGGCATATTGTCGACAAGCGCGAGAAGCGTGGGGTAATGATGAAATGTATGTTGGCGTACATTGTAGTGGGTATTGGTTTGTTTTTATTAACCTGGGATAGAATTGTTGCCGGCTTTTCGGCGCAAAGCATTGCTTACTCTACCTATGCTTTAGTGTTTGTAGGCGGTATTATCCGCTCGTTTGTGGGGCCTTCTACCTTTACCATGTTATCGTTGTTGGTACCCCGCGAGCTGTATAAGAATGCGGCTACTTGGAGTTCTTCCTCTTGGCAAGTGGGTGGTGTAATGGGGCCTGCTATTGGCGGTTTGTGTATTTATTGGTTTGGTGTGCATTGGAGTATGTTACTGGTGGTGGGAATGATGTGCGTGCCTGTTTGGTGTTTACTGAACATTCAACCGAAACCGATTTATTACAAGGACAAAGGTGAAAGCGTTTTCCAGAGCTTGGGAGCGGGGTTGAAATTTGTGTGGAATACGAAAGTGGTATTGAATGCCATGGCCTTGGATATGTTTGCCGTGTTATTCGGTGGATCGAAAGCGCTATTGGCCATTTTCGCCACTACTATTTTGGGTGTAGGCTCTTTGGGGTATGGCTTCTTGAGTGCTGCCCCGGCGGTAGGTTCCTTGCTAACGATGTTTGTATTGGCGTACCGGCCACTGGTGAAAAAGCCCGGTATCAAGTTATTGGCGGCTGTGTTTGGGTTTGGTTTGTGTATGATTGTATTTGCCATTTCGAAGAGTTATATCCTTTCGCTAACAGCCTTACTCGTAAGCGGTATGTTGGATGGTATTAGCGTAATCGTGCGCCAAACCATTCTCCAGTTAAAAACACCCGACGATATGCGGGGTAGGGTTGCTTCGGTGAGCCAGATGTTCGTGGGATCGTCGAACGAGTTAGGCGCATTTGAAAGTGGATTGGCCGCGAAAATTATGGGCGTTGTGCCGAGCGTGGTATTTGGTGGTTGTATGACTTTGGGCGTGGTGATAACCACCTACATCATCTCCCCTGCTATGCGAAAACTCGATTTAAAACCATAAAACATTCATTTTAAATACTTAAGGCGGTCTTTACTTGGTAGAAACCGCCTTTTTTAGCCCTTATTCCTTACTTCACCTCGACAAAAAGCTTACTTACTATCGGTAAAAACAAGGGTTTCACAAGGTTTTTGTCGACAGAAGCCTTGGAAACAGTCGGATCACCCCTGGCTGGTACAGGGTTTGCGGCGAAAATCTCGGTATATTGTCGGTGAAAAATGTGTAGATGCCCGTTAATATTGGGTTTCAAATGAGCGCTGTACTGCGGTGAATATCGTAAACACTTATCAATCAATCGATAATCTATTTTTAACCTACTGCGGTCAATAACTGTTGACTGCAGGAAATAATATGCCGAGCCTTTGACTTCCCTTTAAATGCCTTTGACTTCCATTTGAAAACAGCTACCTACATATATCCTGAATATTGCCAACATATTGCTGATATATTACCTGGATATATCCAACATATATGTAAAATATATCTCCCCCTAGTAATGGCGCGGATTTGCGGCTAAAACATTATTAGACTAATATTGGAAGAAATGATAAACCCTGTATGGGTGGGCATTGAGCAGGTTATAAACACAAAAGGCATCCACTGCAATGGGATGCCTTTTGCGATTCGTATCTTTGATTTACAGGGCCATCTTCGTACGCAATCTTTCGAGCACGTAGTAAACAGCGGGGCAAATAGTTGAGTTTAAATAAGTTGTGTTGGGGCGCTTATAGAACTCGTCGCTATCGGTGTAGGGGTAGTTCCGGCAATCACCCGGCCGAACATCGTAGATGCCGCAATAGTTATCCTCGCCTAGGAAAGGGCAAGGACTTCTTTTCACCACGTAATCGCCATCGCTATCCAAATTGAGGTACGTTTCAATAAAAACGGACTCTTTGAGACCTAAATATTTGGAAATACGCTTTACATCGGGCGTTTTAAAGCGGGGACTAATGGTTTTACAGCAACCGGCGCATTGTAGGCAGTCGATCTTCTCAAAGGCTTCTTCGTGGAGATCGGGCAATAGGCGTTCTGTACCTTTCCCTTTCTTGGTTTGAAGCTTTTGAAGGAATTGTTTATTGACTTTTTGCTGATCTTTTGCTTTACGCTGCCACTGGTCTAGTATATCGCTCATGAAAATGCGTGTTCGTTTAGCTGCAAAGTTACCCTGCTGGATGGAATGTACAAAAAATGGGGTGCAGGCGACTAAAATATGACAATTGGAACAAACTGGCGCTGCCGATTATCACCACAATTTCCACAGTTGTATAGCAGGTTTGGGCATTGCCTAAAATCAACGTAACTTTGCGCATTCTTAGTAAATACCTGCTTATATCATGAATCTTTTGGATATGCAACAAAACGAGTTCGTTCAACGCCATATTGGGCCGGACGAATCATCCACTCAAGCGATGTTGGAAACGATTGGTATTAATGGGGTAGACGAATTGGTGGGCAAAACCGTACCAGCGTCGATCCGCATGCAACATGCCTTGGCTGTTCCGTCGGCAATGAGTGAAAATGCTTATTTAAGTCATCTCAAAGAGGTGTCTTTAAAAAACAAAGTGTTTAAGAATTACATCGGTCAAGGTTACTACGACACGATTACGCCGAGTGTGATTTTGCGTAACGTTTTCGAAAATCCAGGATGGTATACGCAGTACACGCCTTACCAAGCGGAAATTTCACAAGGTCGTTTAGAAAGCTTGTTGAATTACCAAACGATGGTAAGTGACTTAACAGGTTTACCGATCGCGAATGCGTCGTTATTGGATGAAGCAACAGCAGCAGCGGAAGCGATGGCTATGTTCTTCAGTGCATTGAACAAAGATCACGAGAACCTTTCTCGTCCTAAATTCTTTGTAGACGAACAAACATTCGCACAAACGAAAGACGTAGTGGTAACCCGCGCTACTCCTTTGAACATTGAAGTAGTAGTAGGTAACTATGCTACAGCTAACATCGACGAATCTTACTTTGGTGCTTTGGTACAATATCCAAATGCTTCAGGTAGTGTAGAAGATTACCGCAACTTCATCGAGAAAGTACACGCGGTAGGTGCATTTGTAGCTATGGCAACTGATTTATTGGCTTTAACTTTATTGGTATCGCCCGGTGAATTAGGTGCTGATGTAGCAGTAGGTTCTGCACAACGTTTCGGTGTTCCATTGGGTTATGGTGGTCCTCACGCTGCATTCTTCTCTACAAAAGACGAATTCAAACGTTCTATTCCTGGTCGTATCATTGGTGTTTCTATCGATGCTACCGGCGAACGTGCATTGCGTATGGCGCTTCAAACACGTGAGCAGCATATCAAACGCGAAAAAGCAACTTCCAATATTTGTACAGCGCAAGCTTTGTTAGCCAACATGGCAGCTATGTACGCAGTGTTCCACGGTCCTAAAGGCTTAACGAACATCGCTACTCGCACAGCTAATTTTGCTAGCGCAATCGCTGCACAATTACAAGCTGCAGGTTTCACACTTAGCAACAGCACATCTTTCGATACTATTTCTTTCCAAGTGAAAGATGCAGCAGCCGTTAAAACAGCAGCAGAAGCAGCGGAAATCAACTTCCGTTACAGCGCTAACAACACGGTAGGTATTTCTATCGATGAAACTACTACCCTCGCTGATGCTAACAACATTTTGAAAGTATTTGGTGCAAAAGCTATCACAGCAAACGATTTAACTACAACAGGTATTCCTGCCGAGTTAAAACGTACTTCTACTTTCTTAGAACACCCTAACTTCAACACGCACCACAGTGAAACGCAAATGATGCGCTACTTGAAGTTGTTGGAAAATAAAGATCTTTCTTTAAATACATCCATGATTTCATTGGGCTCTTGTACAATGAAATTGAATGCTGCTACTGAAATGATTCCATTAAGCTGGAGCCACTGGAGCAAAATTCACCCGTTTGCACCGCTAGCACAAGTAGGCGGTTACAAACAAGTATTGGATGAATTAGCAGATTACCTCTGCAAAATCACTGCTTTCGACGCTTGTAGCCTTCAGCCCAACTCTGGTGCACAAGGTGAATACGCCGGTTTATTAACCATCCGTGCTTACCACCAAAGTCGTGGCGACCATCACCGTAATGTTATTTTAATTCCTATCTCTGCGCACGGTACCAACCCTGCATCGGCAGTAATGGTAGGTTTTAAAGTGGTGATCGTTAAAGCATTGGAAAACGGTTATATCGATGTAGATGATTTGAAAGCGAAAGCTGAATTACATGCTGCTAACTTAGCAGGTGTGATGATTACTTATCCTTCTACTTACGGTGTTTACGAAGAAACTGTAAAAGAAATCTGCAATATCATCCACGCTAATGGCGGTCAAGTTTATATGGATGGTGCTAACATGAACGCACAAGTTGGTTTAACCGCTCCTGGTTTAATCGGTGCCGATGTTTGTCACTTGAACTTACACAAAACTTTCGCTATTCCACACGGTGGTGGTGGTCCTGGTATGGGTCCTATCTGTGTTGCAAAACACTTGGCGCCATTCTTACCTTCACACGTTAACTTAACAGAAGGTAACGGTACACATCCTAGCCACGCGGTATCTGCAGCGCCATACGGTTCTGCTAGTATCTTGTTGATTTCTTACGCTTACATCCGTATGCTCGGTTATGATGGCTTGAAGCAAGCAACTGCTTACGCTATCTTGAACGCAAACTACATGAAAGCAAGATTGGAAAAAGATTATACGATCCTTTACACAGGTAGCGCAGGCACTTGTGCACACGAGTTCATCGTTGACTTACGTCCTTTCAAAGCAACAGCAGGTATCGAAGCAGAAGACGTTGCAAAACGTTTGATGGACTACGGTTTCCACGCACCAACTATGAGCTTCCCTGTTCCAGGTACGATCATGATCGAACCAACAGAGAGTGAAGATAAAGCTGAATTAGACCGTTTCTGCGATGCGATGTTATCTATCCGCGAAGAGATTCGTGCGATTGAAGAAGGTACTGCAGATAAAGCGAATAACGTATTGAAAAATGCACCGCATACCCAATTCGTTATTACTGCTGATGAGTGGGATCGCCCGTATAGCCGTCAGCAAGCAGCTTATCCTTTGGCTTATGTTAAAGCGAATAAATTCTGGCCGAGCGTTAGCCGTGTGAATAATACACATGGTGATCGTAACTTGGTGTGTACTTGTGAACCTACGAGTGCATACGCTGAGGCTTAGATGCTTATATCATTTTTTCTTAAAAGGCTTTCTCGAATTGAGGAAGCCTTTTTTGTTGTTATGGGGTATTCTGCCGGAGGCGAGTGATGCCGGAGGCGAGCGATGCCGAAGGCGAGTTGTTGCCGGAGGCGAGTGATGCCGGAGGCGAGTGATAAATTATGTTTATTGTATAAATGATTCATTCATTCTAACTCTTAATAGCATTTATTTCTTTTTATTTCAAATCCCGTTGTTACTTTCTTTGCTTCTCCAAAGAAAGTAACCAAAGAAAGGAGGAAAAACGCCGAAAGACTGCGTCGGCGTTTTATCGGGATGTCGATGGGGCTTGGGTGCTACTGTGGTGAAGGGCATGGATTCATGGTGGTGCCTGTTGTGTTGGGGTGGTTATTTGTTATTGGGATGATGGAGATTGGGGTAAAACTTAATAGGGACGAAAGACCTAATGGGTTTGAAAAGTGGGATTTGGGTACTGATTATTTGTGTAAAATATTCTACAATTATTGGCCACAATTTGCGTAAAATCCTGCTGTGGGCTTGCGCCTTGGATATTTTGAGGGGCGGAGTTTTAGTGTGGATAAGGGTTTTAAGAAATGGGGGTTATGTGGCGTGAGGTTTGATGAGGGGTTTATGATCCATTATTATTCATTTTCTAAAATCTTCGTTATGGCAAAGTATTCAAAGAAGGCAGGTGACAAGGTGGAACGTGCTATGCATGAAATGAAAGAAGGAAAGTTGAAATCTGGAAGGAGTGGTAAGAAGGTAACTAGTAGGAAACAAGCAGTTGCGATAGGTTTATCGGAGGCGAGAGAGGAAGGTGCGAAGGTGCCTAAGAAAAGGGCTGCGCCGGGTTCTACTAAGCGAGCTAGTTCTTCTACTGCTAAAAAGGCTACTAGTTCAAGAAGTACGGCGAAAAAGGCAACAGCCAAAAAGGCTACGGCTAAGAAAGCAACGGCTAAAAGGGCTACTGCTAAGCGTGCTACTGCTAAGAAGGCAGCACCTAAGAAGGCTGCTAGTATTAGGAAAAGTACGGCTAAGAAGGCTACGGCGAAAGCGGGAACACGTAAGGCAGCTACTAAACGTACTACGGCTAAAAAGGCTACTACAAAGAAGTCTTCCAAGTCTATGGCTAAGAGTGGTACGCGTAAACGTGCAATGGCACATGCATAAAATTGTGTGAAACAAATTATTTAAATCGCCTTTTTGTATGCAACCAGCAATTACTGCAAAACAACACCGGGGCGGATTTTCGAATACTACGACAACCCGTCAACTACCTTCAAATGATATAGCGATTAAGTTATACAACAAGGCTATGGAACGTTTACTGCAGGTCAATAATTGGGGACGCATCAGTGGGAAACTATCGGCACGGTTTAAACTTATTGATCGCAATGGGAAACCGGTGCAACGTTTAGCACAAGAAGGCGATTTAATTCGAATAGATTTACCGGCACCCGGTACAATTGCAGGGAAAGGATTCGATTGGGTAGTCATAGAGAAAATTCAATCACAAAGTAAAGGTGGCGTTAATTCTATTGCCATGCGTGTACGACCGGCACCACCAGCGGATGGACATCCACAGCAACATGAACCTGTTGCGCATTTTTTTCAAAAGTATGCAACAAGTACGTTTATGGTGTATCGACAATATAAATCATTAACAGCAGGCGTGTTTGGAAGAAATGAAGTACCCAATGTTACATCACACCGGTTCATCGACCAAGTACGTAATTTTTTTGTTTCAATAACAGCCATCTTGGGATTGTCTAAATTCCAATGGAAAAGTTTGATCAATGGATTTCTGAAGAACTAACGTTTCAATATACCATCAATCACAATTATCAATTTCAATTTAACCATTAACCCGTAAACACAATACAATGCCAAGCACCCACCACCATACCGGTTTGCATGAAGGCGAAGTGCAACAAGTGAAACTACTGTTACAAGAGTTAAAGAGTTTGTATTGGGTCGTGAAGAAAATATCCCGTGTACTCGACCTCTGTGAAAACAATGCACAATCCATTGTGCTTAGCCAAGCATTTGCGAATTTTTCCGGCGAAACCATCTTGCAACGCCAACGAATAGAAGAAGTTTTTGCACAGCTAGCTGTGCAACCCGGCACAATTAAAATGCCCGCTATTGCTCAACTTATCGACGAAGGCATGCAATTGCTGGAAGGCGCTACCGAACATGAAATTTCTGATCCAGCACTTACATTACTAGGTATCAAATTATCTTCAGCTATACAAGCAAATTACTTCGGCGTTTGCTACCTCTGCGATACATTACACTATACAGCGGTAGAAGAATTACTCGAATTATGCTACCATGAAATTAGGGCTACCGCGCAAACATTTGCTACACTAGCCTTTAGTAAAATCGACTTCAACTTTAAAGATCTCGTACTCGAATAATTAAACGCATTTTGTGTTGACAAATACTGGGCGGGTTTGGTGTATACCGAGCCTGCTCATTTTATTTATAGAGAATTTGTTGTATTATGAAGTATGGTTACGAAAGAGACAATTGACATTCCACAAGGTTATTCACAACAACCACATGCGATGGGATGGAGAGGCGAACAGCTCGTATGTTTTGAGAATGGGCAACAGTATTACCCCACCTACGACAATTACCCAACTTGGCGAGGAATGGGTAAAAATATGGCCTATGAATTCGGCCAGTTATTTACAAGGGCTATCACATCTCCTTGTGGTTACTATGCTTTGATTTATACAAACTTTGGCACCAAAGGCTTACTCCTTCAATTGCCCAACAGAATTATTCGTGAAGTAAATAGAAGTTATTATTATGCTGATACTTACGAATACCCAGCCGCCTTTTTTGAGTATGAGGGCAGAACGTATTTAGCACATTGCCCTGTAAACTATAACTGCTTGGAGTTTGAGGATGTTATTACGGGCGAAATTGTTTCTCATCACATAGATAGAGATCCCACCGACTATTTTATTTCAAGGTTAGAGGTGAGTTCTAATGGGCATTATCTTCTTACCAATGGTTGGCACTGGCATCCTGTTGATGTTGCCAGGTATTACGACATTAAGGCTTGCATGGAGAACCCATTATTGCTAGACGATGCGAAATTTATTGAGACTAATACTGATATGGATGAAAATGATGATTCTACTACTGCCAGGGAGAGCGATATAGAGTTTACTTCTGCTGGTTTTATTGACAACAATACTGTTTTAACGTCTGCACCCGGTAAAGAATTATTGTGGTGGGATATGATCAGCACCACCATCACAAGAAGAATACAAACAGATGCTCCTATTGGCAATATCATTCCTATAAACGCGCAATATACTTGGGATGTATACGAATATCCAAAACTTATTGATCTTAGTACAGGAGCCGTTATTTGGCAAGATGAAACGATTGATAGTGGCAAGCAAGACTCTTCCATTGCAAGCAACGCTAATCCCAATATTGTATGGAATAAAGACTTCTTTAAACTTGCTATTGGCGGTGATAAAAAAGTACATGTTTTAACATTAGCATTATAGCACCACCATCAACCTGTTTCATCATCTGGTGCATCTACAGGTTTCGATTCCGGGGAACCATACTGCCTGAGGTAAATCGATAAAAACACGATGGCTGCGACTGATAAGAATTCGCTTTGCCAGTTTTGGAAAGATTCGAACCAGAATTTAGTATTGGTGAAGTATTCGCTAGCCGATTCTAAAGGTGCTCCTTTTCCGGCTTGCTCCGTGTTATACTCCATCATACTGCCTTTGAAATGAAGTATAAATGAGCCTAGAAAAAGTAAGATAAACGCAATAGATAAGGAGTATTTATAGAGGTTCAATATAAATCCTCCTTTTTTTACTGCCCAAGGAGCCTTTGCATGAGGTTGTGGCTCCCTATCTACCTCTTCTTTCTCATCTAGGCTTTTGGATTCTGCAGAGCCTTTCTGGCGCAATTTCACGGTGAGTATTACATATAAGCCCATCTGCAAGAATTCGCTTTCCCAGTTTTCAAAGGTCGCTTCCATGAAATGTGGCGAGCTGAGATATGTCAGCAACGTGATGGTTGATTCGTGATCTTCTTTCAGTTCTTTATTGTATTCTATCCATCCTGTATAGGCTTGCGCCGATAGAAAAACAATAAGTAAAACCATGAAAGTAATGGTTAGTCCATTCCGGTAAAAGAATCCGTGTGGCTGTTTCATACATTTCTTGTTTTTTAAACAACAATAGGCGCCAGAGAAATGAATCTCGACACCTATTGCATCCATACAAGTACAACTTGGCAGATGAGGGTAATTTTAGAACTTGCTAATGCTTAAGACGATTATTCTTCTTCCTCCTCTTCTTCCTCATCCTCTTCGTCCTCCTCAGAAGAAGATTGCATGTTAACATCTTCATCATCCGCCATTGGGTTAACGAATGATTCGGCGATATCGGTTAATAAAAGGTCGGTGTCTTCCTCTTCTTGTAATGTTTTATCGAGTAAACCTGCGGCTTTATCATGCCCAAGGGTTAATGCCACCTGCACTAGGCTACCGTACGTAGCGATTTCGTAGTGTTCTACTTTTTGCGCAGCAATAATAAGTGCCGCATCGCGGGTCATGGTGCCTTCTTTGGTTTCCGACATCATAGCTTTCGCTTCTTTTGTAAGTCCTTCCATGGCATCACATTTCTTCGCTTGTGCTTCTTCGCCAATGAGTTTAAATACTTTTTCTAAGCGCGAAATGTGTTTCGTAGTTTGAATACGGTGATCTTCGAAAGCATCTTTTAGTTCATCTGTTGTTGCATTGTCTTCCATTTCTTTCAATGCTTCCACCAAATGTTTTTCCGCCCAATAAATGTCTTTTAACATGTTCACAAAGAGCTTATCTAATAAAGATTTTTCTTCTTTTTGTTCGCTCTTATTTTGACTTTGTTGCTGGTTCCCCTTCGCATTAGGAGTACTTGTGCGCGTTTGAGAAACGGCGCTTTTATTTGAAGTAGTTACAGGTTGTTTTCTGCTTGTAGCAGTAGTCGTGTTTCTTTTCGACGTTGCATTACGTGATTTAGTTGCTGTTGCCATAATGAATGAATTTTTGAAGGTTAATTTGTCAACAAGTAGCTTCCCTGCTTTCCAATAGGGAAGCTACTTGTTGAAGCCTGTATGTATGATTATCCTCTACGACGGCCCATGTTTGAAGTACGACCTCTATCGGCCGCGGAACGACTCATACGGTTACCTCTGGATGTTTCGTATTGTCCTTGGGAGTTACCACCATATAAGCTATTACCGCCGTAATTACCATAATCGGTATTACCGCTATTGCGAGAAGTGCGGGTGTTATAATTTTCGCCTAAAGCACCGAATCCACGGCGGCTGAAGTTTTGTCCTTCGCTGCCGCTGTATCGATCATAGTTACTACGATCGCGGTTACCATAGTTTTGTTGAGCATTTTGACGGCTGCTTTGTTGTGAATTTTGATCACGGCTATTGCGGCTACCTTGGTTAAAATCTTGGTCGTTATAATTACGCGAAGAACGGCCACGCCCGGAATTAAAGTTGCTGTAACGATCATTATCATATTTCATGGCACCGCCAGCACTACGACCGAGGTTTTGGCCCCTGTTACTTACGTAATTACCATAGCGTTCACCTCTACGACCTTCGTTTTGGTGTTCGCTGAATTGGTCTTCATCATCGTCTTCCTCTTCGTCATAATCATTCTCATAATCATCATATTCATCTTCCATTTCATCGTCGTAATCCTCATACGAATTTCTCATTTGATCATCATCATCATTATCATCATATTCATCATCATCACGCGAGCGATTGCGGGAAGATAAGCTGTTACGATTATAGTCGTTTTCAGCTTCGTTACGATAACGGTTTGCACGTGGTTCGTAATCACGGTTTGTTGTAGTCCTTCTCATAACATTGAATTTTAGTGTGATAAAAGATATGTAATGAAGAGGCGACAAAAATGTGCCAAGGGGATGAATAGTTACTGTGGTGTTTTTTGCACGATCATAAAAAGCTTATGTGTATTGGGTTTTCGATAGATTAGCCAGCAATAATTAATCGTTACAACAGGTATATTCCACGTGTAGGAAAGTACGCAGATTGTTTGTGTAGTGGGCGAATTGTGGGTGAATAAGGGCGGAGTGGGGAAAGGATAGATGATAAAATATGGACATAAAAAAACCGCCTCTATCATGTAGAGACGGTTCAATATAAGAAGTTTATAAAAGCTTATTACTTCACGATTTCCAACAATTCTACGTCGAAGATCAATGTTGCACCTGGTTTTATTTTACCACCTGCACCACGATCGCCATACGCTAAATCTGCTGGGATGAATAATTTCCATTTAGAACCTACCGGCATTAATTGAAGGGCTTCTGTCCAACCTTTAATAACGCCCGTTACTGGGAATGTAACAGGTTCACCACGGTCTACAGAACTATCAAATTTAGTACCATCGAGGAGCATACCTGTATAGTGTGTTTTCACACGGTCGTTTACCGTTGGGCGAGGACCGGTACCTTCAGTGATGATTGTGTATTGTAAGCCGCTAGGTAAAGTTACTACACCTGGTTTTGTTTTATTGGTATTCAAGAAAGCATCAGCTTCTGCTTTAGCTTTCGCTGCTTTTTCTGCTTTTAACTGTTGTAAGTATTGAGTGATCGACATAGCACCTTGTTCTTTAGAGAGTAAAACATTCTTTTTGGACCATGTGTCTTGCATCGCTTGGATAATCATCGCGTTGTTTAGACCGTCCATTCCATTTTCAGCCAAATTACTCGCAATATCTAAGCCAATTGCATAACTGGCAGAATCTACTGCCGATTTTAATGGGGTAGCTGCCACTTTCTTCGCTGGCGCTGCCTTTTTTTGTGCTGTAGCAGGGATGGTGATGGCAGCTAGGGCACCGATAAATAGGAATTTTCCAATCATGGTATGCAAATAATTTATGTTGCAAGATAATTGAATTGTGAATAATTGAGTATCTTTTATTTAACAGGAAACGGATCAGTTATGAAAACATTCTTACTTGCCAAATTCCAGCTATCGAAGGACTATACGCTACAAGTAGCCCATAGTATGCCTGCCCAACATTACGATTACCGGCCCTCTCCTCACCTGTTCACCTTCAAGGAGCAAATGCACCATTTGGCTTATTCGCTGCTTTGGATGGAGGAGAATTACCTCAAGCAAAACCGGGTTCCTTGGCAGGTACCACCACCTGTTAAGGCGGATAAACCTTCTATTATCGCCTATCTTACTACCGCATTTGGTACGTTGATTGCCACGGTAACGGCTGTAGAAGACGATGAAAAGCTGGCGGAACAATGTTTTGCTATATTGGATCATACTACTTACCACCGTGCACAGGGCATATTGTACATGCGGGAATTGCGGTTAGAAGTACCGGCTTACATGTATTGAGCCTTCCTGGGCAATCTCCTATTCAAATCCACCACCAAAAATCTCGTTAATCCTACTTTCTGCCTCTTCTTTGCTGATACCTTCATGAAAATCTACGCTCAGCGGGTGACTTGTTTTTTCCAAGTAGATCATAGGGCGTTGGCCTCCGCCGGTGAAGTGTACATTAGTTTTAATTGACAGGGTGCTATCGTACCCCGGAATTTGCGAGCATAAGAACCCAAAGTAGTTCACATCACAGGTACCTTCTTCACTAGAACGCGTGATGTAATCTTCAATACTGGAATCACTTAATGAAACCCATACACCATACTCCAAAGTATCGCAATGATCTTTCACCTCTATTTCCATCACAGCACGAATGAAATAATCTGTTTGCGTATCGTGTTTTATCACGCAAATATCATCGGTGAGCGTGGCGATATTGGCTTTATCTTCTTCAGACAGGATGTGGTAATGGAAAGGACTGGTAAATCCTATTGCTGGCCATTCATCGTGTAGTTCTCCGCACTGTGCGCACTTGGTCGGCATTGTGTATAATGGTTTTAAAAGTTTATGGTAACGCAACGGCATAGATGTTTCCATCTGTGCTGGTTACGTACATTGTTTTACCATCCACTACGGGCGTAGAAAGGATAGCGCCCAAAGCTAAGATTTTCTGCTCAGCATCGGGTGTATTATCGCTATATAGTTCGAATCCTGGTTTAAAATGATCGTCGGGTCCAAACACGGTGGCATAGTTTGCCTTGCTTCCTTGGGTTTGGAATACGTAGTTCATCTTACCGGTTTGTTGATCGGCCCCGATCAGCTTCCCGTTAAAGCAACCGAAATACACGGTGCCATTTTGTACAACAGCGCTTCCATACACACGCATATTGAGTGGCAATTTCCATTTAAGGCTACCGTCTCCATCTTGTAAAGCATAGAATCGATGGGTATCGGAGGTGCCTACAAACATGGTTTTATCAACGATAGTGGGTGTTGCGATTACCCAGCTACCTAGTTCTTTCATATTCCATATACCTCTACCGGATGAAGCGCTTACGGCATAGATGTTATAATCTCTACTGCCGAAGTATAGAATCCCGTCTTTCAGCAGGGGTGCGCGTTGTATTTCCCCGGCTGGGAAGTGTCGATCGCCAATGGTTTGGAAGGTCCACCCGGGTTTACCGGTATGTGTTTGTATTTGTAATAGCTGCCCTTTGTAGTTGCCTACGTATACGGCGCTATCTTGCACAATTGGGGAGGCATGTATCATGGCTTTTGTATCGTAGGTCCATGCAATTTTTCCAGTTTGCTTTTGGATGGCTTGAACTTTACCGTTGCCTCTTCCAACAATAATGTATTGGGGGTGAATGGCGGGGGATGCAGTGTAGTAATCCCAAGCGTCCATTTCCTTTTCTGCCTCGCCGGGTACTTGCCAGGTAACGTCACCTTTATCGGCTTGAATGGCATACACGGTGCCTTTCGTGGTATAGATGTAGAGTGTTTTCCCTTCACCTACAATATCACTCTTAATAGGCGCTTGCAAGTTCTTTTGCCAACGAACGTGGCCATTGTTTTTATCAAGCGCAT
The DNA here is from genome assembly GCF_003259335.1 of Chitinophaga skermanii. Classification (GTDB taxonomy): domain Bacteria; phylum Bacteroidota; class Bacteroidia; order Chitinophagales; family Chitinophagaceae; genus Chitinophaga; species Chitinophaga skermanii. The sequence goes on along the minus strand of NZ_QLLL01000008.1, from coordinate 44,381 downwards.
AGAGTATACCATCGTTCCCACCGACATAGATGGTTTCACCGATGATGAAAGGTGTTGTTCTAATTTGATCTTTCGTGGAAAACTGCCAACGAGTTTGCAATGTTTGCATGGAATCATTGCGCATAGGTAAGTGTGCCTGTACTTGTGTTAGTAAGGCTAAGAGTAACATTTTCATACGGGGAACAAGATGTGGCGCGGAGCATGGTTTACCCGCGCCGTTGTTATTAGAAATATCTTTGTTCGATAACTTTTTGGTGGTGGATAGCATGGCCTAAGATGAGATATCCTAGTGCTTTCACGCTAACTGGGTGGTTACTGGCTACCCCTCTTCTTTCTAATTCCTCTTCATTTAAACGGGCGAAGAAAGCGATACTGGCATGGCGTACACTTTTAAACTCTTCTACCAAAGATGGCCAATCGGCTACCACTACGCGTGCTGCGTTCGCATAATCATCTTCTTCAAAGCCAGCTAAAGGCGTGGTATCCATTCTTGCGAAGCGTAGTGCCCTGTAACAAAATATTCTTTCTGTATCAATCACATGCTGTAACACCTGCACAATGGTCCATTTACCTGTACCATAAGCATAACCTATTTTCTCAGCCGGGATACTGGCTAGAAAAGCGATATACTCTTCTGTTAATGACTTGAATGCGGGTAATAATTCTTCTCCGGGTACTTTCGATACGTACGCGTCTGCGTATGGAGCATAATCTGTTGCTAATGGACGTGACATGGTTCGATATTTCCTTCAAGTTACAAACTGCCTTTCATATTCTTATGTCCCATTGTCTCTTTTTTAGGTGGATCATTTCAACATCTTATACAACACAATACTGCGGCAAGTTTACGAACGAAAAAATATTTCATTTTTTGATAACGGTTATAATTTGGCGGCGTTTACCGTATATACAAATCACACAAACGTACTGGGTACTTTTATTTATTTTCACGTTGCTAACGTAAAACTTACATGCATATGAAAAAATGGTTTTCGCTGGCGCTTTGCTTATGCTTAGTGATCAGCGTTTTTGCGCAAGACCCGGCACAAATCGACGATGCTTGGTTCCGTGCTAATTACACGAAAAAGGAGATACTTATCCCTATGCGCGATGGTGTAAAGCTATTTACATCTGTTTATCAACCCAAGAACAACAGCGAAAAGCACCCGATTCTTATGACGCGTACGCCCTATTCCTGTGCGCCGTATGGAGAGGACAACTACAGTGCTATTTGGCGCCGTTACCTGAAATACTACCTTCAACAAGGCTATATCATTGTTACCCAAGATGTACGCGGCCGTTGGATGAGTGAAGGTACTTTTGTGGATGTGCGCCCGTTTAACCCGAACAAAAAAGGAAAGCAAGACATTGACGAGGCGAGCGACACGTATGATTCGATTGATTGGTTAGTGAAGAATTTGACGGGGAATAATGGCAGTGTTGGGATTTTCGGTATTTCTTACCCAGGCTTCTACTCTACCATGGCTTCTTTGAGCAACCACCCTGCTTTAAAAGCGGTTAGTCCACAAGCACCTGTAACGGATTGGTTTATGGGGGATGATTTCCACCACAATGGCGCCTTCTTCCAAGTAGATGCCTTTTCTTTTTACACGAGCTTCGGTAAACCACGCCCAGTTCCTACCACGAAAGGTCCAAAAGGTTTCGACTTCACCGTGAAAGACAACTATAAATTCTACTTAGAAGCTGGTTCTCTTAGCGAATTATCACGTAAAATGGGCGATAGCATTCTTTTCTGGAAAGACTTGATGAACCACCCTACTTACGACGAATGGTGGAAAGCCCGCAACGTAACGAACTTCGTGAAAAATGTAAAACCAGCCATGCTTGTAGTAGGTGGTTTATTTGATGCAGAAGATTGCTACGGTGCTTGGCATACTTATAAGTCTATCGAGAAAATGAGCCCTACAACGAACAACCGTGTTGTAATGGGACCATGGTACCATGGTCAATGGGCATCGAACGATGGTACTAAACTTGGTAACGTAAGATTCGGTAGTAATACATCGGAATACTATCAACAAAACATTGAAATTCCATTCTTCGAATACTACTTACGTAACAAAGGAACCGCTCCAAATATTGCAGAAGCGACTATTTTCTTTACCGGTGAAAACAACTGGAAACATTTACCGGCGTGGCCTCCGGCCGATATGCAACCAACGCCATTCTACTTCCAAGAAAACGGTGGTTTAAGCACAAATAAACCAACAGCAGCAAACAGTTCTACTACTTATACCAGCGATCCTAATAAGCCGGTTCCATATACAGAAGACGTACATTTCCAACGTACTATTTCTTACATGACCGACGATCAACGTTTCGCATGGCGCCGTCCAGATGTTATTAGCTTCCAAACAGCAGTATTAACAGATAGCATTACGTTGGCAGGCCCAGTAGTTGCAGATTTAATTACGAGCATTACGGGTACAGATGCTGATTATGTAGTGAAAATTATCGACGTATTCCCAGACGATTTCAGCTATAACGAACCAAACGCACCAACAGAACATGCGCGCCTTGTTTCTGCTACCTATCCTATGAATGGTTACCAAATGTTGGTACGTGGTGAGATTATGCGTGGTAAGTTCCGCGATGGTTTTGAGAAGATGGTACCTTTTGAACCAGGCAAAGCAACAACGGTAAAATTCACCTTACCAGATGTTGCGCATACCTTCAAAAAAGGTCACCGTATTATGATTCAAATCCAAAGCAGCTGGTTCCCATTGGTAGATCGCAATCCACAACAGTTTATGGATATCTACCATGCAGAAGCGAAGGATTTCAAGAAAGCAGATATCACTATTTACCATGATGCTACGCATCTTTCTAGTGTTATTTTGCCGATTGTGAAATAATCTCTTTTCAAGATAAAATGAAAAAGTCCCTCTTTATCGAGGGACTTTTTTTATAGCTATAGCGTCATAAAAAAAAGTCCCTACAATGTAGAGACCCTTCTTTTCTTTTTCCTTCGATATGAACTATTGCCAAACTCTTGGTCGGCGTTGTTCCAACATCATAAAATCGGCCAATACCATGGCCACGATAGATTCTAACACAACAGGTACGCGTAAAGCGATACATAAGTCGTGCCTTCCTTTTACACTGAAAGTTTCAACTTCGCCGCTGGCGATATTGAGTGTTTGTTGATCTTTCGGCGTGCTGGACGTAGGCTTTACAGCTACTCTTACTACTAAAGGATTACCATTTGTGATACCACCCACTACACCACCTGCGTGGTTAGTAGCAGTTTTACCGGTTGTATCAACAATAGGATCATTGTGTTCTACACCTTTCATTTTTGCCGCTGCAAAACCGGTTCCGAACTCGATACCTTTAATAGCTGGGATAGCAAAAGCAGCGTGTGCAATGTTTGATTCTACTGAATCGAAAAACGGTTCTCCTAAACCAATAGGCAAACCAGTAACTACACATTCTACGATACCACCTACAGAATCTTTTGCTGCGATTGCTGCTTCTAAACCTGCTTCTGGATCGGGATTACCACCTACTTCCGTAATGCGTGCTTCTACTTTAATAGCATCACCCAAAATCTTTTTCGCGATAACACCGGCAGCAACAAGGTTTAAAGTTAAACGACCACTAAAATGTCCTCCTCCCCTGTAATCTTCGAAGCCACCGAATTTCTTCGAGGCAACAAAATCGGCATGGCCGGGACGAGGGAATTGACGCAGCTTTTCGTAATCGGTGCTGCGTGTATTATTGTTTTCGAACAAAATAGTAATGGGAGCGCCCGTGGTGAGATCGTTAAATACACCTGATTTTAAATGTGGCAGATCTTCTTCTTTACGTGGCGTTGTACCGCGTGCACCACCTTTTCTTCTTTCAAGATCAGGTAAAAAATCTTCCTGCGTTAAAGGTATACCAGCCGGTATGCCATCAATATTAACGCCCACACTGGCACCATGCGATTCACCGAAAACAGTCACCCTAAAAAACCTTCCGAAACTATTCATATCAATTATTTTATGTCAAACACAAATTGCTTTGTGTATTTATTATGCTGAAGTAAGAAATTAATGCGCTGCTACTTCTCCTGATACAGCTACTTTTGCACCGAGCTTCGCGATGTGATCGAAGAATTCTGGGTACGATTTGTTAATCGCTTCCGCTTCTTCAATTACTACGGGACCATCGGCTGTTAAACCTGCAACAGCACAAGCCATGGCGATGCGGTGATCGAAACGAGAATGTACAGTAGCAGCTTTAATACCTGTGCCGCCATGTACTTTCATAATATCACCTTCTAGGTCGATACGAATACCCATTTTACCGAATTCGTCTTGTAAAGTAAGTCCCCTATCGCTCTCTTTGTGTGCTAACCTGCTTACCCCTTTAATAACTGTTACACCTTCACAATTTGCCGCCAAAGCTACTAATGGCGGGAATAAATCTGGGCAATCGGTGGCATCGAATTCGAAAGCTTTCAATGTATCTTTCGCTGTGATAATCGTGAAAACACCTGGTAATATTTGTGCACCGGCATCTTCTAAAGCTTGTAAGATGGCTTTATCAGATTGAGCAGAATGTGTATTGAGGTGATGTACTTCAGCTTTTCCTGCAACAGCTGCTGCCACTAATAGGAATGCTGCCCCGCTCCAATCGCCTTCTACTGTATATTCAGTGGCTTTGTATTGTTGTTTAGCACCAAATTTGAAATGTTCAAAATTAGCATCTGCTTCTACCTTTACACCAAAATGCGCCATCAATTGCAATGTTAACGCGATGTAGGGTTTGCTTTTTAAATCGTTTACGGTGATGGTTACATTTTCAGCCGTGCTACCGTAGGCCATCAATAAGCCGGTTAAGAACTGGGAGCTTAACGAGCCATCGATGGTAATATCTTTTGCATGCAAAGGACCTTGAATTTGCAAGGGTAATTTGCCGCTTTGGGTAGTGCATTTAACATCCAATTGTGGTAAAACTTCTTCAAAGAAGTTCATAGGACGCGTGGTTAAAGAACCATGACCAGTAATCGTAATTGTATCAGAAGATAAAGAAACAATAGGCGTAAACATGCGGATACCTAATCCCGATTCACCGCAATTTACGGTTGAATTAACGGGTTGTACACCATTGCTATCGATCTGGATATGATCTTGTTTCTTCGTAATGGTAGCACCTAATTTTTGGGCTACATCTAATGCAGCTTTACAATCATTGCTCAAGCCAGGGTTGTAAATAGCGCTTTTACCTTTCGAAAGTAATGCCGCTGCAACAGCTCGTTGCATAGCGCTTTTCGAAGGATTAGCAGTAATATGGCCATTAATAACCGATGGTGTTATGGTAACTTTCATTGATAATATTTTTTTCCGTCCGGCTAGCCGGGCTGTGTGTTTTTTACTATAACTCTTCGAGCATTTGTTTTAAGGTTTCCAAAGGAACAGGATGCGTAACTGCATGGCCAATGCCTTCTAACAATACGAAGTTGATCACGTTCTTTTCGCGCTTTTTATCGAGCTTAAAAATATCGAATACTTCTTCTTTGTTACTAGCGAAAGTAACCGGTAAGCGGTAGTCGTTGATTAATCGAATGAGGCGGTTGGTATCTGCTTGCGGCAAGTTGGTCAGTTTCTCTGAGAACTTTGCTGCTGCTACCATCCCGATTGCTACTGCTTTACCATGCGCGATGGATTCAATTTTCTCAACGGCATGGCCCAAGGTATGGCCGTAGTTCAACCATCTTCTTTTCCCTGTTTCAAATTCGTCTTCTACAACAATATTTGCTTTGATGGTAACTGATTTCTCCACTAAGTATTCCAACACATCCACATCTCTATTCAAAGCGCGGTCTTTATTTTCCTCTAGGTACGTAAAGAGTTCCGCGTCTTGTATACAAGCATACTTAATGATTTCTGCGAAGCCGTTATGCCATTCTTCGGCGGGCATGGTGCTAGGCAAGTTATAATCGAATAAAATGAACGAAGGTTGATTAGTGGTACCTAACATGTTTTTATGCTTCCCGTGGTTAACGCCGTTCTTGCCACCGATGGACGCATCCACTTGCGACAGTAAGGTAGTAGGCACAAAGCCAAACGGGATGCCACGCATATAAACGCTCGCTACAAACCCTGTAATGTCTGATATTACACCACCACCGATGCCTATCAACATTGTTTTACGATCTGCTTCCAACTCGATCAATCCATCGACGATCTGTTCTAAAACGTCCATCGATTTATGTTGTTCACCGTCGGGGATAACGAGTTTACGCCAGCCTTCCAAGAGATGACCGTGGTATTGATCTACATTTTCATCGATAATAATTACGCTACGGTCTTTGTCGACATACTTGCCTAAATTGGCAAGGCTTTCTCCCAAGTAATAAGTACTCTCTGTGTTTTGAAACTGGAATGCTAACGTTTTCATATGGTGTTTAAAAAATGTATAAAGAGAAAAAAGGGCATTGCTGCCCGTTTTCCTTATTGTTCATTCATTACTTTATTCTGACGGTTAATAGATTCTAAGTGAACCGCATCAAAGTATTTCAAGATGAAATCTTTTGACAAACCGAGTTTATCTGCTTTTGCAATCGCGCGGTCCAAGATTTCGTTCCAACGATTGGTTTGCAAGATGGTAATGTTATTATCTTTTTTGTATTGACCGATTTTCTCAGCGATTTTCATACGATTGCCGAGCAACAACATGATTTCGTCGTCGATTTGGTTAATTTGAGCGCGTAATTTTTCGAGTGCTACGTTGAATTCTTTTTGATCAGAATGCTCTCTTCTCCAAACGATACCATCTAATAATTCAGCCAAACGTTCTGGCGTTACTTGTTGTTTCGCATCGCTCCAAGCATTGTCTGGATCGGTGTGCGATTCAAGCATTAAACCATCGTAATCGAGGTCGATCGCTTCTTGCGCAACAGCTTGTAATGTATCTCTTCTACCACAAATGTGAGAAGGATCGCAGATCATTGGTAATTCTGGGTGGCGGCGTTTCAGTTCGATAGCCAAGTGCCACATAGGGGCATTTCTGAACTCGGTATTACCGTAGCTGCTGAAACCGCGGTGAATTAAGCCTACTTCTTTAATGCCTGCTTTTTGGATTCTTTCTACGGCACCGATCCATAATTCTAAATCTGGATTGATAGGGTTCTTGATTAAAACTGTTTTGTCAACACCTTTCAAAGCGTCTGCTACTTCTTGAACAGAGAATGGGTTTACAGTTGTACGCGCACCGATCCAAAGGATATCTACACCGAAATGTAAAGCATCTTCCACTTGTTTTGCTGTAGCCACTTCAACTGCTAAAGGCAAACCGGTTAATTCTTTCGCTTTTTGTAACCAAGGTAAACCTTTCGTTCCGATACCTTCGAAAGAACCAGGGCGTGTACGTGGTTTCCAAATACCTGCGCGGAGGACGTCTACTTTACCCGTTTTTGCGAGTGCCAATGCAGTGGCTAATACTTGTTCTTCTGTTTCAGCGCTACAAGGACCAGAAATGATCAATGGCTTTTTATCAGAAGAAGGATCAGCAAATTTTGTTTGTGTTAATACCTGTTCCATATGATGTAAGTTAAACTGTTTTTAAATGTGATGTTTTATTATGTTGATTGTAAGGTTCTATTTGAGAATGCGTTTGATTTTATTTGAACGCTGGATGAGTTTGTAAAAGGCGTCGTAGTCTTCCTCTTCCAGTAAATCGCGCATTTGTTGTAATTGGTGAATGTGTTCGTCGAGCACGTCGAGCACATTATGCCTGTTGTGTTTGAAAATGGGCACCCACATATCGGGCGAGCTTTTCGCTAAGCGTACGGTAGATTCGAAACCACCGCTTGCCAATTCGAATATTCTCCCTTTTTCTTTCTCTTTTTCGAGTACTGTTAATGCCAGCGCGAAAGATGTGATGTGCGAGATGTGGGAAACGTAGGCCGTGTGTAAATCGTGCTCTTCGGCATTCATATACACGAGCTTCATTTGTAATTTATCAACGATATCTTCTACCATTTCGAGGGCATCATCATCACTGTTTTTCACATCGCACAATACCATTGTTTTTTGTGTAAAAAGATTACGTATAGCAGCTTCAGGACCGCTATACTCGGTGCCGGCCATCGGGTGAGCCGCTACGAAACGACCGCGGTTGGGATGACCGGCAACGAGTTGCAAAATCTTTTCTTTTGTAGAGCCGACGTCCATCAACACTTGCTTCGTTGCTTTATCGAGCAAAGTAGGCAGGATATTGAGTAAACCATCGACCGGTATGGCTAAAATCAACAAGTCGGAGCGATCGAAAGCATCTTGCAACGACGCAGCTTCATCGATGATTTGTAATTCTATTGCTTTTTGTAGGTGCGTTGTATTGTTATCTACCCCGATAATGTGGTCGGTAACGCCTTTCTCCTTTAACGAAAGGGCGATTGATCCACCGATTAAACCCACACCTACGATTGAAACTATCATGGTTTTGTATGTTGCTTGTTTTTAAGATTGAAGCGCAGATTGAATTCTAGCAATGGCTTCAGAAAATACTTTTTCATCTTTACATAAACTTACGCGGATATAGCCTGCGCCGTTTTTGCCAAAGATGCCACCGGGCGTAATGAATACGTTGGCTTTATAGAGCACATCGTCGCTCACTTCGTAACCGTCTTTTTTGCCGGCTGGAATTTTAGCCCATACAAACATGCCCACTTGGTTTTTATCGTAGGTAGCACCTAGGAGATCCAACAATTCGAACACCTTCGTTCTGCGGGCCGAGTAGATCGTATTCAGCTCGTCGTACCATTCTTTTCCAAGCTCTAAAGCTGCTACGGCAGCCATTTGCACAGGTTGGAACATACCAGAATCCATATTGCTCTTGAAACGTAAAACTTCGTTGATCAAATCGGCACGACCAGCTAACATACCTACGCGCCAACCGGCCATGTTACCGGATTTGCTGAGGCTGTTTAATTCCAGCACCACGTCTTTTGCGCCGGGTACGGAAAGTAAGCTGGTTGGGGTTTCGTTTAAGATGAAGCTGTACGGGTTGTCGTGGCAAATCAAGATATTGTTTGCTTTGCCAAATGCGATTAATTCTTCGAAGAATTTGGCATCTGCTTGTGCGCCCGTTGGCATATGGGGATAATTCACCCACATCAATTTCACCTTTGAGAGATCTTGTGCTGCCAATGCTTGTAAGTCGGGTAGCCAATGATTTTCTTCGCTCAAATTATACGTTACCGGTGTAGCACCACTTAGGTTTACAGCCGAGCTGTATGTTGGGTAACCAGGATCTGGGATCAGGGCTTGGTCACCTTCTTCTAAGAAAGTCATACAAATGTGCATGATACCTTCTTTAGAACCGATAAGTGGTAATACTTCTGTATCGGCATCTAATGAAACGTTATAGAAGCGTTGGTACCATTGTGCGATTGCATTACGCAAAGCTGGGATGCCTTTATAGCCTTGATATGCGTGCGTATTAGGTTTCGCTGCATATTCATTCAAAGCCGCTACCACGCTGGCGTGCGGGGGTAAGTCAGGACTCCCGATACCGAGGTTAATAACATCGGCGCCGGCTTTGTTCATGTTTTCGATCTCGCGTAATTTGCGAGAGAAATAGTATTCTTCTGTTTGTTGCAAACGCTTCGCTACTGTGACGTTCATTGGATGCTGATTTAAAATTCGAGCTATTGTTGTAACACGTGATTAAGCGTGTGTTTTTCCTTTTTGGTAAATACCAAGCACTTTTAAGTGTTCGGTTAACGGTGTAATTTTCTTTAAAGCCTTTTCGAAATGAGCCAAATCTTCGAATTCCATATCGGCGTGGAAGTAATATTGCCAAACCTTAGCGGGAATTGGGAAGCTTTGGATTTTAGATAAGTTAATACCTTCTTTAGCTATTTGACTTAATACTTTCACGAGGCTACCACTTTCATTGCTTGTTTCGAAGTATACAGAGGCTTTATTTGCATCAGCTTGAGCTTCTACCCCGTTTTTGCTGATGGCTAAGAAACGCGTGTAATTGTTTTTAGCCGTATGAATATTGGGTGCGATGATATCGAGTTCAAAAATTTCGGAAGCTAATTTTCCCGCGATAGCGGCCGTGCTTTTCAACTTTTTGGTGCGTACGTTTTTTGCACTGAGGGCTGTGTCCTCTGTTTCGACGAGCTTGATGTGCGGGTATTTCTCAAGGAAGTCGATACATTGCAAAAGCGCCATTGGATGGGAGTGAACTTCGCGGATATCTTCGATTTTTTGACCTGGCAACACCATGAGGTGTTGGTTGATCTGCAAGTATACCTCTCCTACAATGTGCAGGTTTGAGTTTTTCAGCAAACTGTAGTTTGGTAAAATTGAACCTGCTATTGAATTTTCGATGGCCATCATCCCGGCGTCAGCTTCTTTTCCGTCTTTTACTTTTTTAACAAGCTCAGCAAACGAGGCGCAAGGAGCGATCTCTATATGCTTTCCGAAATAATTCCGAGCGGCGACCTGGTGAAAACATCCTTCAAATCCTTGGATGGCAATACGCATTTTTAAAAAGTTGTTATTGTTCTAAATGGTTTAAGTAGGCACAAAAAAAGGGACCCGTGGATCGGGACCCTTCATGTAACCTAGTATTGTATGTTCAAGTGTTTACAAAAGAGTCCCTGTCTTCTTCGCATAAAAGAAGTAATAAAAGAAGTAACTAAAATACAGGTGAACTAACTTTTGCATAATGCTTGAAAAATGAATTTGTGTAAAAAAGAAGGGCCTCCGATCAGGAGGCCCTCATTTAGTATTTTATTTTTATACTACATAATGAACCTCCTACCTCTCCTGGTACCAGAAAAAGTAAAAACCATAAAAGTAACCGAAAGTTCTTTGTAGCGTCATTTGTTCTTTTGTTATTGTACAACAAAAATAAGACAGGATTTAAATTCCACAAATAGGCACACCAAAAATTAAATAAATTTTAATAATCGAGGGGTGTAACCATAATATTATCAAAAAAACCAACCAATTAACTCTTAAAAATGATGAAATAAGCTGTTTTTCAATACTTGCTATAGCAAATAACAATACATTGGTTGCTATAGCAATATTTTATTTGATATAAAAACGAGCAATGAAAGGGGAAAATATCGAAAAGTCTTTGCTGCGTTGGGTTTACATGTTTACAAGGAAACTTTAAAGGGTAGGAATGCGAACTTTTAGGGGGGGGGAGCTATATATAATATATATAAAAGAGGTACAATTTTCGCTAGAAGGGGGGCGAGCAAATTAAGGGAATTGTATAAAAAACAAAACCACCGCCGTTGGGCAGTGGTTTATATAAAAGCTAAATGCTTGCTAAAATTATTTTGCAGAATCAGCAGGAGCAGTAGCAGCAGAATCAACTGGAGCAACAGCTGAATCAGCAGGAGCTGGAGTAACAGCAGCTGAATCAACAGCAGGAGCTACAGCTGTAGAATCAGTAGCAGGAGTTGTAGAACCACCGCAAGATGCTGCGAAGAAACCGATAGCTAATGCCAAGAAACCAATTTTCAAAGTGTTTTTCATTGTACAATGATTTAAGTTGTTTGAAATAATTATTTAACCTTTATACGCAAACGAAAGAAAGGTAACCCGCAGTTTGAAAAAAAAATAAAAAAAATATTTTTCGGTACTTTGGGGTTACCAATCGGCTATTAATAGTATTAATTAGTGAATAATCTTTTGAACATAGAAAAGGACCAAGAATTACTGCAAGGACTTGCAGCAAATAACGATAAAGCATTGGAAATCATCTATAAGGAGAATTTTCCAATGGTTTTACGGATGATTTTGCTGAATAATGGCTCTGAAGACGACGCGAAAGATATTTTCCAGGAGGCGATCATTGTATTATATGAAAAGGTGCAGGAAGGCGATTTTATCCTTTCTAGCAAGCTAACAACCTTTCTTTATAGTGTTTGTCGCCGTTTATGGCTAAAGAAACTCCAAGGAGGCTCCCATCTTTACCCCATGAACGATACCTTGGAAGAAATTGTACCCGTTGAAGATACTTTGGACCAGCATGAAGAAAAGGACCAGCAGTTTATAATGATGGAACAAGCGATGCAGCACATCGGTGAACCTTGTAAAACAATTTTGGAAGATTATTACCTGCAAAAGAAAAACATGCAGGAAATCGCCGAAAAGTTTGGGTATACCAATGCTGAAAACGCTAAAAACCAAAAGTATAAATGTTTGGTAAGGCTGAAGAAACTATTTTTTGCTCAATATAAATAAAAGAAAAGGGGTTAGTTAGTGATGAACGAACTGCATCTTATACAAGAAATCGATCGCTATTTAAATGGCGAAATGAGTGCCGCCGAAAGGGCTGCATTCGAATCGTTACGTAGTACCAACCCGGAAATTGATCAGCAAGTGGTATCACACCAAGTGCTGTTACAACAATTTTCCGCGCATGGTAACCGTAAGATGTTGATGCACAAAATGGATAAGATCCATGCCGGTTTGGATGTTACTGCTATGAAAGAAGATATTCAACCCCAAGAAGCAGTTAAAACACCTACAATCTTTTCCATCCGCCGCAAAACGTTACTCAACCTTACCGCGGCTGCTTGTATTGCCTTGTTTACATCGCTGACTACAATTTATTTCATGCAAGATGCCAGTCATAAAAGTACAGTAGCACAATTCGAAGGCGTGAAAAGGGAGTTGACGAACATCCAAAATTCTCAGAAACAACTTATTACCAATATAAACGATCGGAATAAAAAAGGACCTGTGAATCCTGGGCAGTTCGGCGGTACTTGTTTTGCCATTACGCGCAATGGGTATATGATCACGAACTACCACGTAGTAGCTGGTGCAGATTCCATTTATATTCAAAATACAAAAGGCGAAAGCTTCAAAGCAGTTAGCATTTTTGAAGATGTAACGAGCGATTTGGCAATTATTCGCGTGGTAGATTCTAGTTTCAAAAACCATCCATTGCCTTATACCTTAAAGCCAGAAAAAGTGAATGTTGGTGAAGACGTGTTTACCATGGGCTTCCCTAGAGATGAGATTGTATATGGCAAAGGATATATTTCAGCGCAAACGGGTTTCAATGGTGATACTTCTTCTTACCAAGTAAACATTCCAGTTTATCCAGGTAATAGTGGTGCACCATTAATGGACAATAAAGGTAACATCATAGGCATTGTTACAGGCAAGCAAACAGCGTCAGATGGTATTGCCTTCGCTGTGAAATCGATCAATTTGAAACGTGTATTTGACGAATTACCGAAAGATAAATTCTCGAGGAAAGACCTTAAACAAAAGAATACATTGGATGGCTTAGATCGCAAAGATCAAATCAAAAAGCTAGAAGACTTTGTATACATGGTAAAAGTGTACAACCAATAGGCAAACAATGGAAGTTTTTCCATCAAACCAATATTTAACAATAAACGCCGCTTAGTTCTTGCTAAGCGGCGTGTTTTTTATAATAGAGTCATAAAAAACGGCCTACCGTATAAGCAGACCGCCCTTCAATATTTTTATTCCCCTTACGGTTTCTTTCCTCTAAACTTTAACGCTCTTTCAGAAATCCAGAAAACTAGATCTTCGTTCGACATAGCGCGTAGATCTGCGTATTTCGGCATATTGGAGCTCATAAATGTAGTGAGAGAATCGCCTGAAAGCCCTGAAACTTTACCTACATAATCGCGGGAATAACGGAAACCGATATATTCTGATTCTTCATTTTTAGCAAAGTATTCTTGGAATTTACGTTTGTCTTTTTCCTTGCGGCTATAGCGTGTGAAAGGACTAAATACAAGTCCGAAACCTGTATGCGTATTGGTTTCTGCTAATTGCTGTTTAGGTAAATCCAAGAAAGTAGAGAATTCTTCGCGGCGTGCCATTGAATCTAATTGGTAAGCATTATACTTGGAAGAAACTTCTACGGTAGTTAAGAAACGTTCAGATTTGCTAAGCGATACATCATACACGAAATTGCCACCCATTGTTTTCACAACCAGTGTATCCGCCTCGTAACCTAAGAATGAAAATACTAATGTATCGGCTGGGTATGCATTTATACGATAAAAACCTCCTTTATCCGCAAAAGCAGTTAATTTTCTATTCTTGTTCCGAATGGTAGCAGGATATAATGGTTTGCGATTACCGGCGTCTAAAATTTGCCCACGTACGGTGACTTGTGCCTTAGCTTGTTGGGTTCCAAAAGTAATCGCTAGCGTGAACAGGGTAATGAATAGTAAAAAAAGCTTCTTCATACTTAATTAACAATAAGGCCTCAAAATAGTTAATACACGTAGTTTATAGTGAAAATCGTATGTTAAAGCTATTACAAAATTGCTGAATCACCTTAAAAACTCTTGCAAATAAAATAGATAGAGTTATCTATTTTTATATTACTTTTGAAGAAAAAAGCATGGCAAAAGCATCGAGTGTGCAGGAAAGAATTTCAGAAACTGCGGCGCGTTTATTTTATCACCAGGGTTATTACCAAACTGGTATTAACCAAATAATTGCAGAGGCAGATATTGCTATTGGTTCATTATATAAGCATTTCAAATCGAAGCAAGAATTACTTTACCATTATTTAGAGCAACAAGAATTGAACTTCTTTTCAGGTTTAGCCGCTTTTATTGGAGAAGAAACTGATCCCAAAAAAATGTTACTTCTTTTAATTGACTACCGCATCAAACTACAGCAGGATAGTGGATTTTCGGGTTGTCATTTCATTAAAATTAATGCTGAAATTGGGCGTGAAGATTCAGTTGTACAACAGTTCGTTCAGCAACATAAAGAGAAGCATCGACATTTAGTTAAAAACCTCCTCATGCAAATTGGCGAAGGTTCAAAAGCTCAATTGGCTGATGGTATTTTCTTGATGATTGAAGGAGGCATAGTGTCAGCAACGATTTATGGGCATACTAAAGATTTAGAAACAGTAAAAGCAACTGTTAAAGGAATAATATAATTTTTTTACTTGAAAATAGATAGATCGTTCTATTAATCATATATGAAAATTATTCATAGGAAATGGATATCATTGATTGTGTTATTGATGGCACATTTATTAACAATCATTGATATTTTCATCGTGAACGTAGCAATTCCTGCCATTCAGCAAGGATTAGGAGCCAAGCATAGTTCGGTACAACTAGTGGTAGCTATGTATATGGTAGGTTTTGCTTCATTCTTAATTAGCGGGGGAAAACTAGGCGACTATTTCGGTCGTAAACAGTTATTTATAACGGGGTTAGGGTTGTTCATGTTTACGTCGATTGGTTGCGGTCTTGCCATTTCACCTTCTATGCTAATCAGTATGCGTTTTTTCCAAGGAGCAGCTGCTGCCATGTTGTCTCCACAGGTATTATCCTTTATACAAGTTTTATTCCCGGAACACCAAGAACGCACTTATGCACTTGGCTGGTTTGGGATTACAATAGGCATTGGTACAATGCTAGGTCAGTATTTAGGTGGCTATTTTGTAGAATTAGATATGATTACGCAACCATGGCGTTTGATTTTCCTTGTAAATGTGCCTGTATGTGTATTGGCGATATTAATGGCGAAGCATTTTCTTCCTCGCTCGAAAGATGACAAGGCTTTGGAATTAGATTATAAAGGAGCAATGATGTTAAGTGCTTTGTTGGTATTGATTTTTATTGTGCTAACAATGAGCGAAGATTTCCCCATATTGATCTCGATACTAACCGGCATGGCGGCTTTCTTATTAGCCATTTACTTTTACTTTCATCTTCAAAACAGAAAAGATAAAAGTATTCTTAACCCCCAATTATTCAACTATAAAAGCTTTAACACAGCCATTATTGCGGTTGCGTTATTCATGATGATGTTGGATGCCTATTTTTTCATCCTTTCCATCTTTTTACAAGAAGGATTACACTTCTCCCCAAGTCAAGCAAGTCTACTCGTTGTTTGCCAAGGGGCTGGGTTCATAATTGCCTCATTTATGAGTGCGCGATGGGTTTTACGCTTTGGAAAAAGCGTGTTAATATTAGGCACATTCTTAATAATGTCATCCTTATTGCTGCAATTAATGGGCATCTTCACTCAACCCTCATCCATCAACCTCCATACTCTTCTATTTGTACATGGTTTCGGGGTGGCATTGGTATTGCCTTCTTTTGCAAATATTGCTTTGAAAAATTTACCGGCTCACCTCGTGGGGAATGCCTCGGGGGTTTATTCAACTGCACAACAGCTTTTTGGCGCTATGGGCATCGCGTTAACTGGGGGTGTCTTTTATTATATAGTGGGAAAACCGGGTAACATCGCATCTTTTAAGTTGGCTTTTACGGTAGGAACGGCTATTAACATTTTATGTTTGATAGGCGTGTTGATCCTACTTTGTCGTTTACCTCGTACTATTTTGCCTACTAGAAAGAAACTTAAAGAGAAAATCTTGGGCTAACAAGCTATTGATGGTGCTTTTCAGTAGTACGCACCATTTGCAGTAAGATAGAAATAATCGCTAAAACCAGTAAAATGTGTACAATTCCACCTAATGCAAATAAGAATACGCTTAATATCCACCCAATAACGAACATTGCTGCAATGGCATAAAATAAAATATTCATCTTCAAAAATTTAATACTCGATAAATTCGACAACACACAGGAACATAAACATACCGAGGACGCGGTCTTGTCAAGAAAGATATCTTGCATTTTTACCGTGTCGTATAAGAGTAGCCAAACACTATGCCAGAATATGTGAAAACGATGAAAATAGGCGCTGATATTGGGTTTAGTCAATTACAGCGCCTTGAATATGAAGTACAAAACAGCGTACTACTACTTTGATGTGATTTGAATCGTAGTGGTGAAACTTTTACTTTGACCGGGTGCCAATTGGACTAAACCAATACCGTTATTGAACGCATCTGGCGCTCCGCTAAGGTTTTCGATTGCAATGCTATTACGATGCGGAGGTGTATAAACTTGTAAAATAGGGTACGATGGCTGCGGGTAGAAATCGATAGTAATACCTTTTACCGGATCTATAAGGGAAGCCAGTGGTTGCTTTGCTTGTTGATTGAGAATGAATGAATTATCAAGAAACACCCCGTTTAAGCTACCTAGTTGTTCAAATGCTTCGTACGGTAAGGTTTTACCTGTTGGAATGAGTTTATCATTGAATTCCACGATATCGGTGGAGGCCATGCGTAATTGTAGTTGATCCACTGGTGTACCGGTAGTGAAATACGGGTGCCAACCGTCCATGATTGGAATGGTGGCATTATGGGTATTTGTAATGGTAGAAGTTACTTCTAATTGTGTATCTTGTAATAGTCGATACTGAACATGGCATGTGTAAGTAAATGGATAGCCCCCATCAGTAGCTTTGTAAGCATGTTGCATGGTAACGGATGCATAGGCATCTTCAGCCTGTTGTTGCGTAATGGTAAATGCCTGGTCGAACAATAACCCATGGATTGGCGTTTTTTCAACTTTATACTGTTGGCTTTGCCAATTATATGCGCCATCGTTGATTCTACAAGCGAATGGACTTAATTTTACGCTTTTGAAACTGTTGCGCACCTCTTTTTCGTAGTCGTTTTTATCGCGGTAGCCGTCGATACAATTGAGTTGGCTGCCTTTGTGTTGAATTTTGAAGGCGTGCAACATAGCGCCGTAAGCAGGGATGATTTCTACTTGGGTTTGTGATTTTTTATCAACCAGGGCGATGATTTGAAAACCATTTTCTTCAAAGGAGCGAATATCAAATGACATGAAAGTAAATTTGCAGCGTAAAATACAAATAATCGGTCACCATGCAATAGTAAAGCGTGCCTGGTCGTTGTAAGCTTCAAAAAACTAAGAAAACCAAGACAGCACCTATAAAACAATTCAATGCCCCGTAAACTATTTTTATTATTCCTATTGGTTGTAGCGAGCCTATTTCAAGTGAAAGCGCAAACGTGCTCCCCCGGACAGTCACCGGCTTCTGCCCTACCTTTATGTGCAACGAAACCGTTTCAACAGGGAAGTGTGCCTCAATGTGCCGGCCAAGCCATTAGTTTGGGAGGAGCTGCCAATGGCAATAATTGCCAAGCATCTAGTTTCACCCCGGCCAATGCTTTCTGGTACAAAATAATTTGTTACCAAACAGGGCCACTTGGTTTTACGATTACACCGAACCAATTAAGTGAAGACTACGATTGGTTATTATTCGAAGTAAAAGATCCTAACGATTTAAACAAACTATACACTGATCCAAGTTGGATTGTTGCCCATAACCTTTCAACCGTAAGCGGCGCAACGGGTGCAGCAGCGAATACAAATCCATTGAAAATATGTGGAATTGGAGATCCTAGGTTATTCACACAAAAGCCAGTGCTAACACAAGGCAAAACTTACTTGCTTGTTGTAGTAAATTTTCGTGCTACACAGAACGGTTATAGTGTAACATTTAATAATGCTCCCGGTGACGCAAATATTACAGATCCTGTTGCGCTAAATTATACTAAGGCTACATACAATTGTACAGCTCCAACAAAAATTATATTAAAACTTAGTAAAAGCATACAATGTAACTCAATCAACGCTAATGGTGATCAATTCGAACTAAAGAACTCTACTGTACAAATCGTTGCTGCTTCTTCAGTTAACTGTAATAGTAAATTAGAAACGGATGAAATTGAATTAACATTAAATCAAGTTCCAACTTCGGGCGATTATAACGTTGGAGGGAAACCTGGTGCGACATTGCCCAAAGACTTCTGTGATAATGCCATTCCTTTAACAGATGTTGTTCCGGTAAGAATTGATGCTCCATCTCCTCTGGTTGCTCCCACTATTTCTAATACTGCTTGTAATCCAACAAGCCTAACGTTAACATTTGCCAGCAACATCCAAGCTAACAGTATCTCTGCTGATGGTTCTAATTTTACCATTACAGGCGGACCAGCTCCCATTACAGTAACAGCAGCTGTTCCTAATACAGGTGTAACAAATGCAGTAGTATTAACTTTAAGTGCACCATTAGGCACTGGAACTTACACCCTTAGCGCCGTAAAACCCATTGTAGGTGCGAATTGTACCGGTCAATTTAGTGGGACTATTGGGAATGTTGTGATTTCACCCGGTGTTCCAGCTACTATTACAGCGGAAAATCCGCTTAACTGTGGTCCTACGAATATTAAAATCAACTTTAATAAAGCTGTCAACTGTAACTCCATCGCTTCGGATGGATCTGATTTTACGATTGTAAATAGTAGCAACGTGGTAATTCCTATTGCTAGTATAATTAAAAGCAATTGTACAGGCACAAATGGCAATACAGGTACAACATCTACCATTACACTGGTAACAAGTACCCCATTACCTGGTGGTAGTTATACAGTGCGTATCAAACAAGGTACTGATGGAGGTACTATTACTGAACCTTGTGGCGGCACTACCAATACAGGTGTACAAGCAACCTTTACTGCACCAACTTCAACAGCTGCCATTATACAAAGTGTGACCAATACTGGCTGTGCTCCCAATGAATTAACGGTTACATTCGATAAAGGCGTGTTGTGTAATACCATTACAGGTACTGATGGCAACTTTGTATTAACAAGCACAGGCACGCAAGCTACCATTACAAGTT
This sequence comes from Chitinophaga skermanii, assembly GCF_003259335.1. GTDB lineage: Bacteria > Bacteroidota > Bacteroidia > Chitinophagales > Chitinophagaceae > Chitinophaga > Chitinophaga skermanii. The sequence goes on along the minus strand of NZ_QLLL01000008.1, from coordinate 24,804 downwards.
TTGCACCTCTTACTTGTGATGCAAACGGGTTAACTACTTCTGTAACATTACGCTTCAATACACGCTTAGCCGCCAACGGCGATTATACAATTTCAACAAAAACAAATACTATACGCGACGGCTGTGGCAATTTTGTAAATGCTAATGGAACAATTCGCCTAACGAATGGGCCAGGCGCAGGCTTTGCAGGATCTAGTCCAGTTGGATGTGCACCTACTTTCTTCCAAACTACATTCGATAAAGGGGTACAAGCAAGTACTGTTACACAAAACGATTTTACAATTACAGGGCCTACTAGTGCACCTGTTCCATTTAGCTCTATTACTACCACCATAGATCCCGTAACAGGCTTGGTAACTGGTGTACGCTTCAACTTTGCAGCACCATTATCACTCAGTGGAGATTACACGATTGCTATTAAACCTGCTTCGCAATTACTTGATGAGTGCTACCAACCACAAAACAGTGCAAAATCTGAGATCGTTGTAGATGTACCATTAGCAACAGCTCCTGTCATTAGTGTTGTTGCACCAACAACTTGTGCCGCAAGTTCGCTAGTTGTAAACTTTAGCAAACCCGTGCTTGCTAACACGATTCAAAAAGAAGATTTTAACGTGGTAACAGGTAGTGTTGTTCCTGTTAGCAATATTGTTCTAGGCACACAAACAGGTAACGAAGTATCTCAAGTTACCCTTCAATTTGCAAGTGCTTTAACTGGTGCAAACGTAGATGTAAACGTAAAAGCTAACAGTATTAACGATGCCTGTCTGCAATATGTAACGACTATCGTGAGGACTGTTCCTCTTATCACATCAGCTCCGGCTACTATTGATAATCATACTTTGAACGATTGTGCGCCTAATTCCATTAGGATTACACTCAGCAAAGCCATACAATGTAATAGCGTTAGAACAAATGGTGCCGATTTTACTATTATAGGACCACAAACAGTAGTTATTACAGCCGCCACACCTGTATGCAATGGAAGCAATGAAGCAACAGCGATTGATCTCACTTTGCAAAGCCGCATTACATTAGATGGCAATTACAACTTAGCATTAACGCCTAGCGCAAATATCATAGATGCATGTTTAACGAAGATGGATGTAAATGCCGCTCCGCATGTCATCACGCTCAGCCAAGGAACAGCTGCAGCATTATCAGGCACGAACGTGTTTGCATGCGCACCAGTAGAAATTATTGTTTATTTTGATAAAGCGGTTCAAACAAGCACTATTAATGCAAATGGCAGCGACTTTACATTTGCAGGTAGAACTGGTATTACAATCACGAGTGTTGTAAAACCTACAACCACCACGACTAATAGTGTTACACTATTGTTTAGTGGACCAATTATTGGTACAGCACCCGTAAGTGTTGCCGTAAAACCCAATACAATCCTAGATGCTTGCTTCAAACAAGTAAATCCAGCACCGCTGAATATCAATATGCCAGTAACGGCAGATCCAACATTTACAGTAGATCCAGCTGCTACATGTGCGCCAAACCAAATTGTATTGCAGTTTCCACAATTCATACGTGGCACTTCTATTACTGCAAATGGAGCTGACTTCACTATAACCGGGCCACAAGCAGTTACAATAAATAATGCTACTTATACAGTAGATAATCAAGGGTTTGTATCAACAATTACGCTAACCCTGGCAGAGCATTTAGCTGCGCCTGGTAATTACACAGTAGGATTAAAAACTTCAGCGAACATACTCGACCAATGCTACAAACCAATTGCTACGAACTTTACGCAAACCTTAAATATTGCTCCGGTAATAGCTGCTGCGATAAATAGGTTTGATCCATTTGCTTGTGCACCAACTAGAATTACTATTTACTTTAGTGATGATGTTCAAACAAACTCGATCAGTTTAAATGGTAGTGATTTCGATGTAAATCTCCCTCCAGGTGTAAGTATTACAAATGTCGAAGTGCCTAATACAGCAACTACCAGAACGGCTACATTAGTCTTTAATCAACCTATCAAACTGGTTGCGTCGATTACGATTGCTGTTAAGCCAAATACCATTCTTGATAAATGTTACCAACAAGTCAATCCCAATCCATTTATCATCCCGTTCCCTATTACACCAGACCCAACATTTAATGTTAACACAGTGGTTGGTTGCGCACCAAACTCCATTACGCTATCATTTCCATTACCGGTTCGACAAAGCACGATCCGTGCAAATGGTGTAGACTTTAGCATTACAGGGCCATCAACCGTAAACGTAACTGGCATTCAATACACGCCAGATGCAAATGGATTTGTACCACAAATAACCCTGAGTATATCACCTCATATTACAGTACCGGGTACATATGTAGTTCATCTCACCAACGGTACGGATTTACAGGATGTTTGCTATAAACCTATCGATCTCAATTTCACAAACAACTTCAATATTGCAGCTGTTCCACCAACAAGACTGGCGAGCGTGGACGCATTCAATTGTGCGCCAACGCAAATGACGCTTCATTTTGATAAAGACATTCAAGCGTCTACTTTACAAGCAGATGGCTCCGACTTCACAATTAGTGGTGCTGCAGGCATTACTATTACAGGTGCTAGCATGGTAACAGGAAGTACGCAAGATGTGGTAGTTACGTTTAGTCAACGAATCGTTAGTGGTACATCTATTGACATCGGTGTGAAGCCAAACACTATCTTGGATGCATGTTATCAAAACATCGATCCAACTCCTTTGAATATCCCGTTGAACTTTCAACCTGGTGCTACTTTCACTGTATTATCCACAACGACTTGTTCACCCAATCAAATCACCTTACAATTCAATAAAGCTATACAGTGTAATACGCTGCAAGCAAATGGGGCTGATTTTACTATTAGTAATTTGCCGGCAGATATTATCACAAGTGCCACTTGTGGCGCCAATAATACTGTGATTCTAAGTTTGCGCAGCAGAATTCTAACTGGCGGAACTTATAACGTTAGCATTCGTAGCAATACGCTTTTAGACGAATGTTACCAACCAACACCAGCGAATACAAATGGCAACTTCACTGTTACGCAACAACCGAATGTTACTTTATTGAATAACATTGACCCCGGTTGTGCTGCTCCAACAATTAAAATCGATTTCTCAGGTGCAATTCGTTGTAGTAGTTTAGAATTAGATGGTAGTCAATTTTCGTTAACAGGAACAGCTACCACACCAACAATTACCAGTATTCGTACAAATTGCGCGAATGATTTGGTAACGAGTGTAGAACTTGTATTGAGCGCTCCAATTGCTGTAAAAGGAAATTACACAGTAACCATAAAAACAGGAAATTCAGGTAAAACAATAGAAAGCGAATGTTACATTCCTATTGCTGCAGGAGTGAATACTACCTTCTTCACACAAGGCACCGTAAATGCTGATTTCACGTATAATGTAGATCAGTCATGTAGCAGCACCCAAGTACAGTTTAATCACCCTGGTACAAATGATGTAAATAGTTGGCGCTGGACGGTAGATGGACAAGTGGTGAGTACTGAACAAAACCCACTCATTACCTTCAACGCATTAGGCACTTATAATATCCAGTTAGAAGTAAGCAATGGTACTTGTACCGACCAAGCACAAGCCACTATTACCTTAAGAAAGCTGGCCACGGCTTCCTTTACACTTAATAGCACAAATTTCTGTCCACAAGACCAAGTAATCTTTACCAATACTAGTAGCGGCGATATTGCTTCGCAAATGTGGGATTTTGGGGATGGAACTGGCACCAATATTCCAACACCGCCCAATAAGATTTATAAAAATACAGGCAGCGATCAAACTTATTTGATTCGGTTAATCGTTACCACTTCGAATGGTTGTAATGATACGGCTACACAAACCATTAAAGTTTCGGCTACTTGTACAGTAATGGTACCTACTGCATTCACGCCTAATAATGATGGTAAAAACGACTTCCTCTACCCAGTGAATGGCCAAAAAGCGACGTCGTTTAACTTTAAAGTATTTAACCGTTATGGACAATTGATATTCGAGAGCTCTTCTATGTCGAGAAGATGGGACGGCTCCTTAAACGGGCAACCTCAACCAGCTGGAACCTACGTATGGATGCTCGAATATATCGATCGTGATACAAACCAAAAGGTATTCTTAAAAGGACATAGTGTATTGATTCGGTAAATGAAGCCATAGAAAATACATATTTGACCGTTTGGTATAAATATCTACCTTTGATCTACCAAACGGTCAAAATAAAAGCTAACCGAAAGGTTGGCTTTTTTAATACCCTATTTTTGACCAATTGGTTTATTATAAAGTAACTAATTCTTGACATTTCATTCAAAATTCTATTTAACAATGACACATTACCGTAACATCACCATTGACAATCTAAACATATTTTACCGTGAAGCAGGCGACCAGAGTAAGCCAACACTCTTATTATTACACGGCTTTCCAACTTCCTCGTTCATGTTCCGCGACCTTATTACTCGCCTTGAGAACAAGTACCATCTTGTAGCGCCCGATTTCCCAGGCTTCGGTCAAAGCAGTATGCCGCTTGTATCCGAATGGGAGTATAGCTTTGATAACCTAGCCGCCATTACAGAAAAATTTATACTGGCATTGGGTTTAGAAAAGTTCAGCTTGTACATTATGGACTACGGAGCTCCTGTTGGCTTACGATTAGCATTAAAGTACCCTAACCGTATACAAGGTATTATTACCCAAAATGGCAATGCCTACGAAGAAGGATTAACTGACTTCTGGAACCCCATAAAGGCTTACTGGTCCGACCCTACCAACCCAACCAGGATTGAAGAAGTTTCTGGCATGCTAACCCTCGAGAGTACCAAATGGCAATATTTGAATGGTACGAAAGATCCTAGCAAGATTAGTCCAGATACTTGGTTACATGATCAAACGTTGTTAGACCGCCCGGGTAATAAAGAGATTCAGCAAAAGCTCTTTTTATCATATAGCACCAACCCGCCTTTATATGAAAGTTTCCAAGCCTATTTCCGCAAATACCAGCCACCAGTACTCGTTGCATGGGGAAAAAATGATGCTATTTTCCCAGAACCCGGTGCTGAAGCATATAAAAAAGACTTAAAAAACCTCGATTATCATATCTTTGACACCGGGCATTTCGCCTTGGAAGAGTGCGGAGAAGCCATAGCCAACTTAATAGATGGATTCTTAACAAAAAACGTTTCTAAAAATTAATCATCACCATGAGTACAGCCATACAAGCGCCATTTGCGCTGGTTTTAGAGAGGGATATTAACCGTGTGAAGAATGAATTAATGCTGTATAACAATAACGACAATATTTGGATTACGAGCGTAAACATCAATAACCCTGCAGGAAACTTGGCTTTACACATCGCAGGATTGTTACAACAATATGTAGTGGTGCATATCGGTGGCGGTACCTATCAACGCAGCAAAGAAACTGAATGGTCAACAAAAAATCTACCGTTCGAAGAACTGATTGGCATTTTAGATGAAGCAAAAACAGCCGTTGTAAGTACCTTGGAACGCCTTGACGACACCATCTTGCAAGAAGATTACCCGTTACCATTAAACGGCATGACGGTAAGTAAACAGTGGGCATTATTCTACATTATTGCACACTTGAATTACCACCTTGGTCAAATCAACTACCACAGGCGTTTATTAGATGCTTGATACATCAACAATAATATTATCAAATAAATAAAAAGGCTCTCTTCACAATTGTAAAGAGAGCCTTTTTTATATCTTAATTTGAAGAGATTAGATATATTGATTGATGATATTTTCCAACCATTCTTGTTTACCACTGCGTAATTGTGGTTCACCATTCTTCGCAGCAATATCACGTAAAGCATCCAAAGTAAGCTTACCTTCTTCAAACGCTTTACCATCGCCACTATCGAATGAAGCATAACGGTCTTTACGGAACTGCTTGTAAGGTGATTCGCGTAAAACTCTATCAGCAATAATCGCTGCTCTTGCGAAGGTATCGATACCACCAATATGTGCATGGAAAATATCTTCTAAGTCGGTAGAATTTCTACGTGTTTTAGCATCGAAATTCACACCACCACCGGCAAATCCACCCGTTTCTAAGATAACGAGCATTGTTTCGATGAGATCGTTAAGGTTCATCGGGAATTGATCTGTATCCCAGCCGTTCTGTGCATCGCCACGGTTTGCATCGATACTACCGAGCATGTTCGCATTAGCGGCTACTTGTAGTTCGTGTTGGAAAGTATGACCTGCTAATGTAGCATGGTTCACTTCAATATTCAATTTAAAATCTTTATCTAAACCATATTGACGTAAGAACCCAATTACGGTAGCACTATCATAATCGTATTGATGTTTCGTAGGCTCACAAGGTTTAGGCTCGATAAAGAACGTTCCTTTGAATCCTTGTGCACGTGCATAATCGCGGGCACTTGCTAAGAAACGACCAAGATGGTCTAGTTCTCGCTGCATATTCGTGTTTAATAAGGTCATGTAACCTTCACGACCGCCCCAGAACACGTAGTTTTCACCACCTAATGCAATCGTTGCATCGATAGAATTTTTCACTTGCGCTGCTGCATATGCCACTACAGCGAAATCGGGATTGGTAGCCGCACCGTTCATGTAACGAGGGTTACTGAACACGTTAGCGGTTCCCCATAATAACTTCACACCACTAGCAGTTTGTTTTTCCTTTGCATACGCTACAATTTTTTGCATACGGCTTTCGTATTCTGCTACGGTGTTGCCTTCATCTACTAAATCCACATCGTGGAAACAATAGTACGGCACATTCAATTTCGTGATAAACTCGAACGCTGCATCCATTTTATCTTTTGCAGATTGAATTGGATCGCTGGCTACAAGCCAAGGAAATTCTTTGGTACCAGGACCGAACGGGTCGCCGCCAGTGCCACAGAACGTATGCCAGTAACTTACGGCAAACTTGAATAATTCTTTTAACGGCTTACCATTAATCACTAAATTCTCGTCGTACCATTTGTACGCCAAAGGGTTCGTCGATTTCGGGCCTTCATACTTGATTTGGCCAATACCTTTGAAATACTCGGTGTTTCCTAATGTAATACCCATAATGAAAAGTTTTTGCGCACGTGAATGTACCCGTTTGCGCGATGGCTAAATTTTATAAACGTTGGAATTAGTGGGCAGTTCATGCGCTGCCCTATTGTAATGAAAAAACTGCTGATGATTGTAACGAATGATTCTCTGCATGGTTCAATTCGTATAGTATTTTATTCCGCTAACACCTTTGCTAAGCGGCTTGTCCACTGTTCATAAATTGCTTGATATTGTTTTTGTAAGGATGGGTTTGGTAAAATGGTTTCCAACACTTCCATACCGCTGAAGGCTTCTTTTGGATGTGCATAGTACCCTACCCCTACTCCTGCTGCCCTTGCCGCGCCTTGCGCGCCATCGGTATTGTGTAACGTAATGGTTACACCGGCCGTATTGGCAAATGCTTGGCGGAATAAAGGACTGAGGAACATATTTGTTTCACCGGCACGCACGGTATTAATTTGCAAGCCCATACTACGCATTATATCTACGCCGTAAGTCAACGCAAATACAATACCTTCTTGCCCTGCTCTTAGTAAATGTGCTTGTTGATGAATATTGAAGTTGATGTCTTCAAAACGTGCACCCAATTGTTTATTGGCTAGAATTCTTTCTGCACCATTTCCGAATGGAAACACCAATAAGCCATCTGCCCCTACAGGTGCTTTACTAGCCACTTCGTTCATTTGTGCATACGACATTCCTCCACTGATTTGCCGTAACCAACTATTCAAAATACCCGTTCCATTCAAGCACATCAATACACCATTACGCGTATTCCTAGTGCTATGATTTACGTGAATAAACGTGTTTACACGGCTTTGAGGATCGAAGGCTATTTGATCGTGTACAGCGTATACTACGCCCGATGTGCCTGCTGTAGTAGCGGCTTCACCAGGTTCGAGTACGTTTAAAGAGAAAGCGTTATTGGGTTGATCTCCTGCACGGTAGGTAACCGGTACGCCTGCACTAATGCCCAATGCAGCTGCTGCTTCCGGTGTAACTTTACCCTGTATACCAAAGGTAGGTACGATCGTTGCGATCTTATTACGGTCGAGCTCCATTACGTCTAATAAGCGTTCCGAAATACTTTGGGTTGTAAAGTCCCAGAAAATACCTTCAGAAAGACCGCTTTGCGTTGTGCAAGGTTCCCCGGTTAAGCGCATGGCGATGTAATCGCCGGGCAGCATAATCTTATGAATTTTAGCGTATAATTCCGGCTGGTTTTCTTTTACCCAGCGTAGCTTTGCCGCGGTGAAGTTACCAGGGGAGTTTAATAAATGACTTAATGCATAGTCTTCTCCCAGGGTAGCTAATGCATTATTTCCCATGGGAACAGCGCGGGAATCACACCAAATAATTGCAGGGCGAAGTGATTGTAAATTTTCATCTACACACACCAAGCCATGCATTTGATAAGAAATACCAATGGCCAACACATCATTGTTACCAAAAGTATGTATGCTATGTAGTAAAGTGGTGGCATGAACAAGTTCTTGCCACCACCTATTTGGATCTTGTTCTGCCCAGCCTGCTTGTGGAGCATGCATAGGCATCTCGGTTGCTGGGCTCGCAGCCGTGGCAACACATTTGCCAGTGGCCGCATCCAACAACGCAGCTTTTACTGAAGAAGAGCCAATATCGAAACCGAGTAAATACATGAGTTTAAATAGGTCGAATGATTAATAGAAATACGTGTACAATACCAACAGCAATAAACATATCACAACAGCACCAATTGTAAACGCAGTGCTCGTTTTGAACATCGATGCATCGATCTCCAAACCTTGCGGGTTGTTCTTACTTTCTTTGTCGCTTAATGAAATAATGATCATACCAATTACACACGTCAAGAACACAAAGCCCATACGATCAATAAACGCCATCTCCCAAATGCCATCTGCATTCAATGCTGCAAAACCAATGGCGTGTAATGGTTCGAAATTCACTACCAATGGTAAGAACTTCAAAATCACCGATAAGCTTACACCTGCGATTAAGGCAAATAATGCTGCTTTAGACGTTGTACGTTTCCAGAAGAAACCCATAATGAACATGGCAAATACACCCGGCGAAAAGAACCCCGTATACTCTTGGATGAATTGGAAACCACCTTTCTTATCGATACCCAAGAAGTTAGAAATTACAACGGCTACCACCATTGAAATAATCACTACCCAGCGACCCATTTTCACCACCTCTTTATCATCCGCTTCTTTGTTAAATACTTTCTTATAAATATCCAATGAATAAATGGTTGAAATAGAGTTTGCCTTACCTGCCAATGAAGCTACTACCGCTGCTGTAAGGGCTGCAAAAGCCATCCCTTTCCAACCAGGGCCGAGTAAATTCAAGAGTACTGGATAGGCATTATCTGCATTCAAAGATCCATCTTTCAACATCTCTGTTTGGAACATCCCATTTTGATACAATACATACGCCGCAATGCCCGGTAATACAACAATAATCGGCATCAACATTTTCAAGAATGCTGCAAACAATAACCCATTACGAGCAGTTTTCAAATCGGCACCCAAAGCTCGTTGCGTAATGTATTGATTACATCCCCAATAGTTCAAGTTAATAATCCACATACCACCTATCAATACCGACAATCCCGGTAGATCGAGATAATGCGGGTCATCTTTCTTCAATACCATGTGGAAATGATCCGGTGCAACGCTCATCAATTGCTTGAAGCTGGCCATTACACCCGGTGTACCAAACTTATCACCCACTAATTCCAAGGCCAAATAAGTGGTAGCCAAACCACCTAGGATAAGGAAGAATACTTGTATAACATCGGTATACCCAATTACTTTCATACCGCCAAGTGTAATGAAAATAGCGAAGATGGCTAGTAGCGACATACACAAGTAGAAATCGATGCCAGAAATCTTACTCACCGCGAGGGCACCTAAATACAAGATCGAAGTAAGGTTTACAACAACATATAAGAACAACCAGAACACGGCCATGATAATACTTACCAGCTTGTTATACCGCTGTGAAAGAAATTGCGGCATCGTGTAAATCTTGTTCTTCAAGTAAATTGGCAAGAAGAAAATGGCAACTACCAACAAGGTAGCGGCAGCCATCCATTCGTAAGTAGAAATGGCTAAACCGATGTTAAAACCGTTGCCACTCATACCAATGAACTGTTCCGCGGAAATATTAGATGCGATAAGGGAGGCACCAATAGCCCACCATGTAAGGGAACCTTCTGCCAAGAAGAAATCCTTTGAATCGGTCGTCGCTTTTTTCTTTTTATTGTAGATGTATAACCCAAAGCCGGCAACAACAATAAAATAGATAAAGAATACGATGTAATCTTTGAGATGTAATGAACTGGAATGCATAGTTTAAATAACGTGGTTAATTTTCAAGTACTAAGTTTCAATATACTACAGAATTGCTAGATTTCTAACTTCTTCCAGCGGTTTTAATGCACATATAATTTGAACGGCGTACTGGCTTATTTGTAATTTCTAAAATGCTAATTTTTAACGAGTTGGCTATTTAAGGTGATGCTCTCTCCTTTTGCTATGCTCACAGGTACTACCTTACCTTGGTATTGAACCGACCCCTTATTACCCGCTATATTCTTGATGATTGTTTTCTCTAATTGACCATTTTTCCAGTAAATGCTTACCTCGAAGCCTCCACGTGCTTTTAATCCTGTAATAGACCCGTTTTCCCATGATGGTGGCAAAGCCGGTAAAAGGTTGATGTTCCCGGTATGACTTTGCAACAGTGCTTCCGCGATACCTGCGGTTCCACCGAAGTTGCCATCGATTTGGAAAGGTGGGTGGTTGTCGAAAAGATTTGGCAAGGTGGACTTAGCGAACAAGGCTTGCAAGTGCTCCTCTACTTTAGCTGGATTTTTTAAACGAGCATAGAAGTTGATGATCCAAGCACGGCTCCAACCCGTGTGGCCCCCACCATGACTCAACCTATAATCCAATGTTTTGCTCGCTCCTTTGAATAAATCGGGGGTATTTTCGCTGATTTGGGTACCAGGGTACAAACCAAACAAATGTGAAATGTGACGGTGACCAGGTTCTACTTCTTCGTAATCTTTGATCCACTCCATAATTCTACCATCCTTCGTCAATTTCGTAGGAGCCAATTGCGCTACCATTTTTTCCCATTTAGCCACATCATTTGGATCTTTCTGCAACGTTTTCGCAGAAGCAATGAGCGCTTGTAAAAACTCGCGAATAATTTGGTTATCCATAGTTGGGCCATATGTCATACCCGTATTCTTACCCGTTACAGGATGTTTAAACTGGTTCTCTGGCGAGCTGGAAGGTGCCGATACCAGGTAACCTTCCGGGCTTTTTGCCAAGTAATCCTCCAAAAACAAAGCATGTTCCTTCATGATGGGATACGCTTGCTTTAATAAGAAATCCTTATCCTGCGTAAACGTATAATGATCCCAAAAATGCAAACACATCCAGGTAGCACCCATAGGGAATGTACCCCACTCAATAGAAGCTTGAATCCCCGTTTTGCCAAATGCATCGGTACAATGATGAAATACCCAACCGCGCGCATTATACATCTTCTTCGCTGTAATTCTACCTTGTTCGCGGATAGCATACATGAAGTGAAATAATGGCGACGTAGTTTCTGAAATATTCGTCACCTCTGCCGGCCAGTAATTCATTTGCAAGTTGATATTCGTATGGAAATCAGCATTCCAAGGCGCATCTAATTCATAGTTCCATAAACCTTGTAAATTCGCTGGTAGAATACCCGGTTTCATTGAACTACCTATTAACAAATAACGACCGTATTGGAAGTACAATGTGTTTAAGAAATGATCAGTCGCACCTTTCTTCACCTTTTCTAAACGTTCGTCGGTTGGCATATCTGCCGAATTATCTTGTAGAGAAAACTTAACACGGTTCATTAGTTTTGCATGTTCATCTACTGCACGTTTATACACAAGGTTATATTCATTAACAGGAACTGTATTCAGTAATTGCAAACATTTCGCGTAGGCATCGCCTTTAATGCTCATGTTGGCAGCATCGTAGTTAGTAGCGCCTTGAATGTACAAGATTAATTCATCGGCATTCTTCACCACCAACTGTTTACCAACTTCCTCTAAAGTCCCTTTCTTTACAACCGCTTTCACTAAACCCGCAAACTTCATATGCGCACCGGCAGGGCCTTTATTCTCTTTCTCGATTTTATCGATAATTTGACCACTGAGGATTAACATATCCTTTCCACCAGTAACACCACAATCCTTCAACTTCATGGTGCTATCCTTTGGGTCGGGGCGGGTTAACCATACTTTCGTGTTAAGGCCGCCGGTATTTTTTGACTTAATAGATACGAGTAAAATATTGTGCGGAATAGAAGCGAGTACAGTTTGCGTGTATTCGTTGCCATTAGCCGTAAAACTGGTAACAGCTAAACCCTTTTCCAAATCCAAACTACGCTTATAATTCGTGGTGGTTTCGAAACCATAATCCACATTCACATTCATCAACGTTTGATGTGAGCGGAAATTACGGGCCATTTCATTGCTATTTTCAGCATTAACAGCCACCAAATTCTTGCGTGCCAACGATACGGCCTCTTCACTTTTATCAGCAAACAGCAGTGCACGAATATCATTCATCACTTTGCCTGCATTAGGATTGGCGTCATTGAATTTAAGACCGGCCCAAACGCTTTCTTCATTAATTTGAATGATTTCTTGATTGGTTTTACCGAATACCATGGCACCCATACGACCATTACCTACCGGCAAGGCTTCTACCCATTTTTGGGCGGGTTGTTTATACCATAATTCGATAGGCTTATCGCCGGAACTTTGCGCAAAAGAAGCTTGCGCAAGCAATAGGAGCATGAGGATGTTGATATACTTCATAACGTGGAAAAAATTGACTGAATGTATAAAAATCCTCATTCAGATACAAGAAAAGGAGAATATACTATTAGAAATGGGGAGAATCCTAAAGCGAATTATTCGAGCCATGCTGCTAATTGCTCGCCTAAAGCGGAACCGATGGCCACGCCCATTCCTCCTAGCCTAGCGCCAATAACGATTGCAGGAGAATATCTTTGCAGAATAGGCTGCTTATCCTTCCCAAAAGCCATAATACCAGCCCACCGGCGGTCGATTTCATAAGGCGTATTAGGTATAATTACCTGTTGCAGCTTCTCTTCCAAGTTTTGCTGCAAGCGCTCGTTTAAGGCTATTTCCCGGGTTGTTTCCCCTTCGAAATCCAAATTCCGCCCACCACCAAATAATACACGGCCATCCAATTCACGGAAATAATAGTAGCCTTCATCAAAATGAAAAATACCTTTAAATCTTAAACCGGGTATAGGCTTCGTAATCAATACTTGCCCGCGGCCCGGCGCAATATCCAATCCAGGCACTAATAAATTTGCAAATGCATTCGTACAAATCGCCATTTGCTGCGCCCTAAACGTAATAGTTTGCCCATTCAGCGTTTCAACCGTAACCAATACCTGCGAACCCGTTTCTTCGAATTGTGTAACCGTACAACCGGTTTTAATTTCAACACCTTTTTTAATTGCTTCATCTAGCAAACTGCGCATCATTAAACCCGTATTTAACTCGCCTTCAAAGTTGTTTCGGATCAGTGCTTTAGTATATTGTGGATGGAACCCAAATTCGCTTATTTTGCCATTATCTATGGTAAATGCATCACCTGGCAATATGCTTTTTAGGGTTGTATTGATGGAAGATAATTGATCTAGTAAGGATAGCTCTTCTTCGCTAATAAGCTCGTAACTGCCATATTGCAAACACTGCTCCTTTAGTATAGGCAAACGCTTTGTAAGTATGTTCAATCCCTTCAATCGCAACGCTACAATTTTCAACATAGCTTCCTCAGGCATGCTCTTCAAATCGGCTAATATCTCGGTAAAGCTACCAATACAAGCAAAGCCCGCATTTTTAGTACTCGCACCAGTAGGCAGTATACCGCGTTCAATTACAAGTATGCGCATACTAGGATGGCGATCTTTCAAACTAATTGCTGTAGACAACCCAGTGATGCCACTACCAACAATAATTCGATCATAATCCAATAAATACTGTTCTTCCCAATAACTAAGCATACAATCAATTGATATATCAACAATTCAATTCAACTATTATATTCCAACTACGCATCAACAACGAATTTAACGGCTTCTACCCAGTTAACCAAGATTGCAGCCATCAAAAAAGGCAGCTCCGTATAACGAAACTGCCTTCCAAATAAAAACACTAACAATCAGGCTGAAACTTCAATTATTTTACCGCTAATGCCTGTAAAAATGGCTTTCTTGTAACCATATACCACCTTAGCAGCAGGCACAGGTTCAAATCCGGGCATTACGGGACCAAACGAGTGGATACTGTCTTCCAGGAGGCCTGGACTAACTACGTTGATTCTAACGTCGTTTTTAAGCTCTATTGCGGCCGAAACAACGAATGCATTTACGGCTGCATTCACCATGGTGAGGTTATTCGAACCAAATGTGGGTTCTGTAGATAACACGCCCGAAGTAAGTACAAATACGCCACCTGGATTGATATGCTTCTTCCCTTCCAATACCAAGTTCACTTGGCCCATTAGCTTACTTTGGATGCCTTTATATACATCCGCTTCCGTCATGCTATAAAAATCACCCCAATATCCACCACCGGCTGCTACTACGAGTGCATCAAAGGCACCTATTTTCTCGAATAAGCCTGGGATTTGCTCGCTTTTCGTGAAGTCTACTTGGTAATCGCCACTTTTTGAACCTACTATGATTACTTCGTGCTTGTCGGCTTTGAGGGATTGGGCCAAGTGAGCACCAATGGTGCCACTACCGCCTACTATAATTATTTTCATGTAGTTGTATTTTGAATGATACAACAAATTTACCCATGAAAAGGGTGGCTAATCTTGTACTTTTTTGTGGTATTTATGTACTTTTCAAAGTACTTCCTTCCCATCATCCCATAAAAAAACTGCTTTACGCACACGGCATAAAGCAGTTCCCAAATTGTCGAATTAAAAATTACTACACTAAATAACCAAATAGGTTATCATCTTTATTCAACTCAGTATAGTTGAGATTATATTTTTTCATATTGGCAATCAATACGTCGTAATCCTCTTTGTTCTTCAACTCGATACCCACTAATGCAGGCCCTGTTTCTTTGTTGTGCTTCTGTATGAATTCGAAACGGGTAATATCGTCGTTAGGACCTAATACCAAGTTCACAAATTCCTTTAAAGCACCCGGGCGTTGTGCAAACTTGAGGATGAAATAGTGTTTCAATCCTTCGTACAACAACGAACGCTCTTTGATTTCTTGCATGCGATCGATATCGTTGTTACTACCGCTAATCACGCACACCACTTTTTTGCCTTTAATATCGGCAGCAAAATCTTCTAAAGCTGCGATTGATAAAGCGCCTGCGGGCTCTACAACAATCGCATCTTCATTATATAACTTGAGGATAGTTGTACACACGCGGCCTTCAGGCACGGTGTGCATTTTATCTAATACCTCTTTACAAATTTCGAAGTTAAGAGACCCTACTTTTTTCACAGCCGCACCATCTACAAATCGATCTATTTCCGGTAATGCAATAGGTGCACCATTTTCTAAGGCTTTTACCATAGAAGGAGCGCCTTCTGGCTCTACACCAATAATGGTGGTTTTCGGGCTATAGCTTTTAAAATAAGTACCCACACCGCTGGCTAATCCACCACCGCCTACAGGTACAAAAATGTAATCAATGTTCTGTTGATCTTCTAAAATTTCAACCGCCACAGTACCTTGTCCTTCCACAATTTTCGGGTTATCGAAAGGAGGAATGAACACCATATCATTTTCTTGTGTGAAGCGTTGTGCTTCCGCGGAGCAATCATCGAAAGTATCGCCAATTAAACGAATCTCGATATTGTCGCCGCCAAACATTTTTGTTTGGTTAACTTTTTGTTTCGGTGTGATAATAGGCATGAACACAACGCCTATAATATTTAAGGCGCGGCAAGAGTATGCAAAGCCTTGCGCGTGGTTACCTGCACTGGCGCATGTTACGCCCTTATCCAGTTGGTCTTTTGGTAAACTACTAATGAGGTTGTAAGCGCCGCGGAGTTTATAAGAACGTACAATTTGCATGTCTTCTCTTTTGAGGTATACATCGCAATTGTACTTACGCGAAAGCGTAGCAGAATAAGTGAGCGGCGTTCTTGTAACCACTTGTTTCAGCTTAACAGCTGCATGTAGTATGTTGAGCGGGTCTACGCCTGTGATAGTTGTTGATGACATATAAAATCCTCCTCGTCGCTGTAAAGAAAGCGTCCCGGCTATTATACCGGGACAGCTTCCAATTTTATACGATCCAATTAATTATTTGGTCTTAATTTTCTAACGGCTGCACCAGCTTGCCACATTTCGCTTTCGCGTAATTCTCTCAATTCTTCGTTGAGTTTTTCGCGGTAGTCGGTAGTGCTGTTTGAAGCGATAGAACGAGCAGCTTCTTTACCTGCTGCTACGCTAGCGTACAATTCATCGAACACTGGTTGTGTAGCGTCTTTGAATTTCTTCCACCAATCTAATGCACCACGTTGAGCAGTAGTTGAACAGTTTGCGTACATCCAGTCCATACCGTTTTCAGCTACTAATGGCATTAACGATTGTGTTAATTCTTCTACCGTTTCGTTGAATGCTTCTGAAGGAGAGTGGCCGTTGCTACGGAGTGTTTGGTATTGTGCAGCGAAAATACCTTGGATAGCGCCCATTAATGAACCGCGTTCGCCGGTAAGATCAGAGTAAACTTCTTTTCTGAAATCAGTTTCGAACAAGTAGCCAGAGCCTACACCGATACCTAAAGCAATTGCACGTTGACGCGCTTTGCCTGTAGCATCTTGGAATACTGCGAAGCTAGAGTTCAAACCTTGGCCAGCCAAGAACAAGCGACGTAATGAAGTACCAGAGCCTTTAGGAGCTACGAGGATAACATCCACGTCAGCTGGAGGAATGATACCAGTTTGATCTTTGTAAGTGATACCAAAACCGTGAGAGAAGTACAATGCTTTACCCGCAGTTAAATGTGGTTTCAAAGTTGGCCATAAAGAGATTTGACCGGCATCTGAAAGCAAGAATTGAATGATAGTACCTTTAGAAGCAGCTTCTTCAATTTCGAATAAAGATACACCTGGTACCCAACCGTCTGCAACGGCTTTATCCCAAGTAGGCGAGTTTTTACGTTGACCGATAATTACGTTGAAGCCATTATCTTTCAAGTTTAATGCCTGGCCTGGACCTTGTACGCCGTAGCCGATAACTGCGATAACTTCATCTTTAAGGAATTCTCTCGCTTTCTCCATCGGGAATTCTTCCCTGGTTACTACTTCTTCAAGTACACCGCCAAAATTGATGGTTGCCATGTTTGATTTGTTTTTATTTAATAAAGTGGATTTTTCGTATAGTTATTCACGTTCGTGCGTGAAATGTTACACGTTGATTGATTTATATTGATCAGCTTCTTTCTTTGCTAGATCTTTCAGGTGATCGTGGAAGCGGCGGCTCCATTTCACAATAGCTACGCGACCGCTTTTTGTGTATTCGATCATACCGAATGGTTCGAGGTGTTTCAACATATCGAGCAACTCTTGTTGGTGACCGGTTTTTTCGATTACGAAGTACTCTGGATCTACCGTGAGGATACGCGCATTGTTTTCGCGGATCACTTGTTCGATATTGCCTTTGTGGAGGTTTTGTGTTGAAACTTTATAGAGCGCCAATTCTTGGTACACCACGTCTTCTTCCTCGTGCACAAAGGCACGGTGAATTTCAATCAAGCGTTCGATTTGACCTACAACTTTGTCGAGCTTTTCTCTTTCGCTTAATACCGTGATAACGAATTTGTATACACCGGGAATTTCGGTTTCCGCCGTTGTAAGACCGGTGATATTTATTTGGCGACGGGTGAAGATAACCGTGATGCGGTTCGTGATACCGATACGATCCTCCGTATATACCGTGATTGTATATTCTTTTTGCATACTTTAATCTGTTTCGAGTGATCTTTGTTAAGATTGGGCGTGGGATGTTCCTGTAAGGAGATTATTGTAAACGAATGCTTGCAATGGGGGCTCCTGCAGGAATCATAGGAAACACGTTGTCTTCTTTTTCAACGACCACTTCGAGCAAATAAGCGCCATCGTGAGAAATCATTTCATCAACCGCGGCAACGATTTCATCGCGGCTGGTTACTTTTCTACCTGGCACGAAGAATCCTTTCGCGATTTGTACGAAATCGGGATTCGTCATTTCTGTAGAAGAGTATCTTTTATCGAAGAATAGTTGTTGCCATTGGCGTACCATTCCCAAGAAGTTGTTATTTAAGATCACGATCTTCACACCAATTTGTGTTTGATAAATCGTACCCAATTCTTGCAACGTCATTTGGAAACAACCATCACCAATTACGGCTACTACTTCTTTATCCGGCGCACCTACTTTAGCACCCATGGCAGCAGGCAAAGCAAAGCCCATAGTGCCCATACCACCAGATGTAATGTTCGTATTCGGATTCTTAAATTGGTAGTAACGGCTAGCAATCATTTGGTGTTGACCAACATCGGTTACCAAGATAGCTTCACCTTTTGTGCGTTCAGAAATGATGCGTACAACTTCGGCCATTTTCAACTCACCTTCTGTTGGGTGTAATTCGCGTTGTCTTACTACTTTATCTTCCTCTTGATCCAATGTTTTAAATCCATCGATCCATTCTTTACGAACAGCAGGATTTACATGTGGCAACAAGGCTTGTAAAGCTGTTTTAGCATCGGCATGTACACCTACATCAGCTTTAATGATTTTATTGATCTCAGCCGCATCGATTTCGATGTGTACTACTTTCGCTTGCTTAATATATGAAGTAGCATCACCTGTGATACGATCATCGAAACGCATACCTACAGCAATTACCACGTCACATTCATTGGTTTTAATGTTCGGTGCATAGTTACCGTGCATACCTAAGTAACCAACATACAGCGGGTGATCAACCGGTACAGCCGATAAACCCAATAATGTAGACGCTACCGGTATTTGCGCTTTCTCCGCTAATGCAATCAATTCCTTCTCAGCACCCGCGATCAACACACCATGTCCACATAAAATATAAGGACGTTGTGCATTATTGATCAACTCGGCCGCATCTTCAATTGACTTTTGGTTCAATTCAGGAATAGGATGATAGCTGCGGATATATTCGCATTTTTTGTACAAGAATTCCATCATCGCTACTTGTGCGTTCTTAGTGATATCCACTAATACAGGGCCGGGACGACCGCTGCGCGCGATGTAGAAAGCTTTAGCAATCGCACCTGGAATATCCTCGGCACGTGTTACTTGTATATTCCATTTTGTGATAGGCGTTGTAATACCAATAACATCCGTTTCTTGGAATGCATCGGTGCCTAGCAAAGAAGCAGCTACTTGACCGGTGATACAAACCATCGGTGTAGAGTCCATATATGCATCAGCTAAACCTGTAACAAGATTCGTTGCACCAGGACCAGAAGTAGCGAAGACGACCCCAACTTTACCGTTACTGCGCGCGTATCCTTGTGCAGCGTGCGTTGCACCTTGTTCATGTCTTACCAAGATATGGTGTACTTGATCTTGAAAATCGTACAATGCATCATAAATTGGCATGATAGCGCCGCCTGGGTAACCAAAAATGGTTTCCACACCTTCTGCTATCAAAGAACGGATTACTGCAGTAGCGCCCGACATAGTTTCTGGCGTTGCTGTAGTTGCCCGCTTGTCAGACTCATTAGTCTTCATCGGTAACACATCCTTCTGTTGCATCTTTAACTTGTTTTGCGTATTTAAATAAAATTCCGTTCGTAGCTTTTAATGCCGGTTGTTTCCACTGTGCCTTTCTTTGCGCAAGTTCCTCGTCGCTGATTAAAACATTAATCGTATTATTTGCAGCATCGATTTCAATGATATCATCATCTTGCACTAAAGCGATTGTTCCGCCTACTTGTGCTTCTGGTGTAATGTGGCCTACTACGAAACCGTGTGTACCACCCGAGAAACGACCATCTGTAATTAAGGCCACCGTTTTCCCTAAACCAACACCCATAATAGCAGAAGTAGGTTTCAACATTTCTGGCATACCTGGTGCACCTTTCGGGCCAACGTAGCGAATTACCACTACATCACCTTTTTTCACACGACCAGAAGTAATACCTGCAATCAATTCAAACTCACCATCGAACACACGCGCAGGGCCTTTAAATTGTTCGCCTTCCTTACCTGTTATTTTTGCTACAGAACCTCTTTCAGCAAGGTTTCCGTATAATATTTGTATATGTCCTGTTGCTTTGATTGGACGCTCTAAAGGAAGAATGATATCTTGTTGAGTGAAGTCCAACTCAGCAACATTAGCTAAATTCTCTGCAATGGTTTTGCCGGTTACTGTTAAACAATCGCCATGAAGCAAACCCTTGCTGAGTAAGTATTTCATAACTGCCGGCACACCGCCGCGATGGTGCAAATCTTCCATCAAATATTTACCTGATGGCTTCAAATCCGCGATCAACGGGGTTCTGTCACTAATACGTTGGAAATCATCGATTGACAAGTCAACATTTACAGATTTCGCAATCGCGAGGAAATGTAGTACAGCATTGGTACTACCACCCAGTGCCATCACAACTGTTAATGCATTTTCGAATGCTTTAAACGTCATGATATCACGTGGTTTAATATCTTTTTCGAGCAACAAACGAATGGCTTTACCGGCTGCTAAACACTCTGCTTTCTTCTCTTCACTAAGCGCCGGGTTAGATGAGCTGTATGGTAAGCTCATACCCAAAGCTTCAATCGCCGATGACATGGTGTTAGCGGTGTACATACCACCACAAGCACCTGCACCAGGACAAGCATTTTGGATAATACCTTTGAAATCGCCTTCATCGAGTGTACCGGCCATTTTCTGACCTAACGCTTCGAATGCGGAGATGATATTGAGGTCTTGGCCTTTGTATTTACCAGGCGCAATAGAACCGCCGTATACCATAATAGCAGGCCTGTTCATGCGGCCCATGGCCATTAAGGAACCTGGCATGTTTTTATCACAACCAGGCACGGTGATCATAGCGTCGTAATACTGTGCGCCAACAACAGTTTCAATGGAATCAGCAATTAAATCGCGGCTTACTAAAGAATAACGCATCCCTGGTGTACCGTTCGACATACCGTCGCTAACACCAATGGTGTGAAATGTTAAACCCACCAAGTCGTTTTCCCAAACACCTTTCTTAATATCTTGAGCTAACTGGTTGAGGTGCATGTTACAAGGGTTACCATCGTAGCCCATAGAAGCAATGCCGACCTGTGGTTTCTTCAGATCTTCTTCTGTTAACCCAATCGCGTACAACTGCGCTTGCGCGGCTGGTTGCGTAGGGTCTTGCGTAATTGTTTTGCTGTATTTATTCAGTTCCATTTTTAATAGTTATTGCCTGTCACGTTGATTATTTCGGGTTACAAGTTCTTTTCTAATGAGCCAAAGTCCAAAACTTAAAAGGAGGGATTCCCGATTTTCAATCGCTTAAAAAACGCGGAAAACCGCGCTACAAGCCAATTATGAGGTGGTCGATTTTACGATGTTCAAGTGCTGTTTTAAATATTTAATTTGTATATCAAGTATTAAAACAGCACTTGAAAAATTGATTTTATGCTAATTGCGCTTCACGTTTGAATTCTTTTTCAAACACTTTTGCTTTGTATGCTGCTTGTATAACTTTACCGAGAGTATCTGCGAATGGTTTCGCGAATGGTTGGTCGTCTAACGAGCCAATAGCCACGATTTCCGCTGCTGTACCACAGAAGAATGCACCATCTGCTTGTTTTAATTCGTCAGTAGTGAATAATTTCTCTACTAAAGGAATGCCTAATTCTTGGCAGATTTCGATAACTGTAGCACGGGTAATACCTGGCAAGATGTTACCTGGAGGCGGTGTGTAAATAGTACCTTCTTTTTCGAAGAAGAGGTTTGCACCTGGGCCTTCTGCTACGAAACCGTTGATATCCAATAACAAAGCTTCATCGAAACCTTTTTCTTTAGCTTCCTGAGAAGCCAAGATAGAGTTCACGTACAAACCGGCTGATTTGGATTCGATTTTGAATGCTTTAGGGTTTGGACGTTGGTAAGAAGAGGTCATCAAACGCAATTGTTTATCACCCAAGTAAGCACCCCAATCCCACGCACAGATAAGGATTCTCGACTCATGCGCACCTTTTAACGTCATGTTTGGTGGGCAAAACACCAAAGGCCTGATGTAAGCTTCTGTTAAACCATTGTCTTCAATGATTTTATACGTTGCTTTGATTAATTCTTCGTTGTCGAAATTGTACGGGATATGTATCAGCTCGCAAGAACGCTTCAGCCTATCGAAATGTTCTTTTGCCTTAAACATTTTCATAGTTCCATCTGCGAGTTTATACGCGCGGATGCCTTCAAACACGGCGTAGCCGTAGTGTAGCGATTGACCATATAGGTCAATATTTGCTTCTGATGCTTTTAAGTAAGCACCATCTAAGTAAAGAATGGTGTTCTCGTTGTAATAGCTATACATAATTAAAGAATTAGCAGACATAAAAAAAGCCTTCCCGGTGGAGGAAGGCTTGCTATTTTTAGTGATTATTATACACGTCAACCTATCCTCCGATATGGTGGCTAATAATGACAATAATAATCACGACTAGGGTAATTCCCCAGTTGTGCTTAGGCACGATATGATTCATTTTGTTATTGTCTTTATTTAACCACATAGAGGTAGTTGTTCTTTTTTGAACAATACAAATGTATTAGCCGATAAAATAAAAAACAATACCTCCTCAAATATTTCGAGATTTCGCAAGAAAAGCCATCGTTTTTTAAATTATTTAAAAATTATAAGCCTTTCTTAGGAAATATCTAACAATTAAGCCGAATTAATAGCCATTTTCAAATGCCCCAAAACCCGCCACTGTATTGGATTTGGTTGGATTAGGGCCGATTTAGTCGACTAATTCTACCAATTAAGCGGTGGTTGCGTCGCACCCTTCAGCAGTGGGAATGCTATACCAGTGCGTGAAATAGTTGTATATTATGTGTGCGCGGGGGTATAATATTGGGGGAAGAACTGGAAGATAAACGTCTCCTTATTGTGGTATTTGCTGTCTTTCAACTGCTTATCTTATTATATCAATTATTGACATATCAAATCACACCATCATTGCATTATACATGTCAATACAATAGTTGACGTATCAACTAATTACACTCACCTTATTCAATCGTTTTTTTTTCACATAAAAATAGCTTAACACAAGCAGGTAGTTTACCAGCAAACAAAGCGAGTGTACAGCGCTTTCCCAGCTTACATTCAGCAGTATTTTATCTATACAAAAGCAAGTCAGTAACAATATGGTTGGGATTCCAAACAAACAATACCAAGTATATTTATTAGCCATATGAAAAGCCTGCAACACTATCATCACGAAAACGACAGCAAGAAACATCAAAGTAGTAAATTCAATGCTAGTAATAGTGCAATCTACTAAGCATACAATAACGTTTAGCACTGTTATATTTCCCGGTTTATGCCATAACAACGTCCAAGCAAGCCCGCATAACATCAATAAAAGAGTACCCCAAAAGCAATTCCATCCCATTATGCGCACATAAAAATCTATTCTCGGAAGCTTTTTAAACACATATCCCACCCTTTTAAACCTATAATAATGGTAAATATTAGACACTACATATGGCAAGAGGAATACAATAAATCCTCTAAAATCCTCCCCATTAAGCCCATCTTCCCCCACACCACAGCAATAAATAAATAGGAAAACGCCTGGCAACAACCACCAATACACCCAAGCCCACCTCATTTCCTTCTTATTATCAATATCCAATCGGCATATAGGTAAATGAATAATAGCAATAAAAACCATCATGATGGTAGTTCCTACTATGCTTACATTTATATTTTCAACAATATGTTCCCCGTTTTCCCAAGAATTATTCAACAAGGGCATAGCCATCGACAATAATAAAACAATGAAATAGGGAATCCCAATTAACCGGAGGAAGAAATAGCGTTTAGCCATGGCCAAGAAATAGTAATTACCCGGAAAATACGTTTATCCAACATAACACACCATACCGCTTTCATTGTATTTAGGCAGCTTTGCCTATCCTTTAGCCAGCTCTATTTCGCGTAAATGATTAAATATTAACTAGTTACAAGAACCTTACTTAGCACATTTTTACATATCACATTGATTATTAGGCAATTAATTAGGCCGGGGATAGGCTTAGGATAGGGTCGAGATAGGCTTGGGATAGGCTTGGGATAGGGTCGAGATAGGGAATGATAGGCTCTACATAATGTCACGTCCTAAAATAGGTTTACACCCTTGTTAGATAATCCGGATAAAGGTTTACACCTGTAGTTGTTAATCCGTATAATAGTTTACAGTTCCAAAGATTAAAAAAAAGAACCTATTACTACTACTTATTATAGTTTTTCTTTTTTTGCTTCTTTTTTTCTTTTTACAATCCACCTGGATTTGTGGATAACCGGCCTTGGGCACCTGTAGGTGACGCACCCTTTTGCTGCCATCTCATGGCCATTTTACCATGTTGATGATGCGCTTGTGCAGGGGTTAAGTAGTTGCAGCTACTG
>NZ_QLLL01000007.1 GCF_003259335.1 Chitinophaga skermanii | reverse complement strand
TACTTCTTTTTTAAGCGCTGCAAGCTCCTTCTTAAGCGCTGCTTGATCCTTTTGCTCTTCTGGTGTCATGGCTATTTCATTTATTGTGGTAATTACCGCAATATCGCCCCTAAACCGCTTTTTCCAATTTTTTACATCATGATTCTTTATGCCGTATTTAACGGCTAGCTGCGATACACTTAAATTACCAGTTTCGTAGTCACGCACCACCATGCGCCTAAATGAATCATCATAACTCGATTGACCACCCCCAAGACCTTTTAGTCCAAATAATTTGCTTCTTTTCATCATTTTTCATTTGTGGGTGTAAACTTTTTGTAGGACTAGACAATAGGCAAACAAGCTTTTTACGACGAAAAGGGATTGTTTGCGACATTATAAACGCCCAAAACCGGGTTTTGGGTTATGATTTGACTCACTGGAAGTATGTAGGGCTTATATATAGTGGCCAATAAGATAGAAAGCCGTTCCTACGATGTAGAAACGGCTTTCCTTTTATGATATGTCATATGTTTAATACTGTGGGAAAACGGGAGCAGTTTGCATGATACCTTCGATTTCTTGCATGATTTCATCATTTAAGAGCGGTAATACATCTAGTGCTTTTAGGTTTTCGGTGAGTTGGGACTCTTTTGTAGCGCCTAAAATTGCCGTGGTAACATTCGGGTTCTTCACACACCAAGCGATAGATAAGGTAGCTGTTGTAGTACCCAATTTTTCAGCTACGGCTGTCAATTGCTTCACTTTCTCGATTTTATCGCTTACGTAAGTTTTATCCTTCAACCAGTCAAACCCTTCTAAACCAAGGCGCGAGCCTTCAGGAATGCCGTTATTGTACTTCCCGGTTAATAAGCCGGAAGCTAAAGGGCTCCAAATCGTGGTGCCTAAACCAACTGTTTTATAGATTTGGGAGAATTCTCGCTCTACTTTCTCGCGGTTGAACATATTGTACTCTGGCTGCTCCATAGCAGGCCCTATTAACCTGTATTCGCGGGCTACCATGTGCGCTTCCATAATTTCCTGTGCGCTCCATTCAGAAGTACCCCAATATAGGATTTTACCCTGCTGAATGAGGGTATTCATCGTAAATACAACCTCTTCGATAGGGGTGTTTTTATCGGGGCGGTGACAGAAGTATAAATCCAAATAATCTACCTGCAAACGTTGTAAGGCTTCATGACAAGCTTCGGTAAGGTGTTTGCGACTTAAACCTGTTTGGTTCGGTTTATTCTCTTTTCCTCTCCACCCGAAGTAAGCCTTGCTCGAAACGGTGTAAGAAGTACGATCCCAGTTCTTTTTCTTCAAAATCCTACCCATCATTAATTCCGATTGACCAAGGGCATATACTTCAGCGTTGTCGAAGAAATTAATGCCGTTGTCGTACGCGATACCCATGAGGTTATCTACCAGTTTATCGTCGATTTGCTTATGAAACGTTACCCAGCTGCCGAAGGATAATACGCTTAATTGGAGGCCTGTTTTTCCTAGCCTTCTATATTCCATGATTCGAAATGTTTTAATATTTAGTGCGTAGGTAGGGGATATAAGGGAGTACAAATGTTTATAAAATATTCATTTTCTTCATCACTTGATCGTCATAAAAAAGCCGTAACAATTTATTCATTCTGGCATAGTTATTGATTCTTATTAGACTGAAATTTTAGGTTAAAAAAATAGGTTAAAGCGCAAAAGCCCAACATGTCATCATGTTGGGCTTTTGCGTTATAGTAAGTTTTGAATTAAAGCTTATTGCACAGTAGGCTTAGGATTTGCCGGTGTTGCTGGGGCAACTGGAACCGGGTTACCTGCCGTTGTATCTACGGGTGCTGTAGCCGCCGTATCGATAAAGCCACCGGGTAATGTGCCCGAAGGGTTGAATATCTTATAGTTAGCGAAGTTTTGATCGCTTTCCATACCGGTACCGTATAAAGTATCGTTAGGAGTGGAGATGCGTACGTTTGAGTTACAGAAGAACATACCTTTTTTAGAATCCCAAGTAAGCTCTTGGCAATCTAAGCGGCGTTGTTCTTTCAGGTTAATGAAAACGACGTTCTTCTTTAAGAAAATATCGGCATCATTATCAAAGTACTTACCCCAGTCGGCTTGTAGTTCGCCCGATACTTTTGTACTGTCATCGAAGAAATCAACATGAAGGCCTTTTGGGAAGATCACGTAAGGTTTTACGTCTTCGATATGGCGTTCCATGTATGGGGAACGTAATTCGGCCTTTACAATACCTTTTTGGCTGTACATGGCTGTAATACTATCACCTTTTTCGATGCCTTTGTTGTTACCTTGTACAGCATTCACGTCGTTCATATCGTTTTCACAACTGAACAACCCGGCTGTAGCGGCCATCAACATCATGTATGGAAATATCTTCTTCAATCTACTAGCGGTAAGCATTTCTTCTAAACCAAATATCGCTCAAAGTAAAGCCAACTACCACGCGGTAAGATGCTTCTTTCAGCGTAGAACTGCTGTTACCTCTACGACCCGCTTCGAACGCTACGTTCACCACGGTATATTGGTTTGTGTAGTTATTGTATCTACGAACAGGCAAACCTGCACCTACGGTTACACCGAAGATAGGTAAGTTTTGACCGTCTAATTTGATATAATCTCTTCCGAAGAAACCACCTGCGCGGTAGGTGATACGGTTACCATAGCCTGTTAATGCACGGGCATTGGGCGTAACCTGGCCACCGATGGCAAGTTTCCAAGCGTTACCAACGGAGTCTTTTTGGTCGTTTTTGCGGAAGTCGTCCCATTTACCCATGTTGAAATCTACGCCGACTTGGAATTTCTCGTTCTTCGCCAACATAATACCAACGCCAAAAGTGGCAGGGTAAACAGTTGTTCCTTTTGCGCCCACCGTGTAGTTAGATGTATCCAATGAGCCGTAGGCATTGGAGGATGCATCGTAGTACAAAGTTTCTTCGAGGGTATTGGTTTTAGTAGTCAAATTCTGCTTCGTGCTACCGGTTGCGCCAATTGTTAAGGCCATGTCTTTATTCAACTTAATAGAGTATTGGATACCTACGTTGTAGAAAAAGCTGGAATAAGATTGACGAACGCTACGGGCAGAAGGTGTAATACCAGAAGTAGCAGGGAAAAGAGCTTTGGTGCTGTTTGTTATATTACCGAAGAGGTAACCAACATTTACACCGGCACTGAAACCACCGATAGCGAAACCTGTACCTACGTAAGCTTGGTAAATACCACCGCTACCTTCGTATTGATTCACTACTGGAACTTTCAAAGTATCAAAGAAAGTGCGTTCTTGTGATGTGCTGATATCGTATGATACAGTACTCATTGGGCGTAAACCGAAGTTCATACCCCAATTGCGTTTAATGGGCACGCCCAATTGCAAATATGAGATGGTACCTAAACCGGACCTATAATTTTCCGATTGATTTGATAGTGTTTTTACACCGCCCTCTACGCCTACGTCGAACGTAGTCAGTAAAAGTTTGGAATAACTTGCAGGATTCACGAAATTCACGACTTGTGCGTCGGTATAACCTAGTGAAACGCCTCCCATACCGCGATTAGCCGCATTCTGGTTGTTATTCAATTCGCCTATGCCATAGCGGGAATATGGAGAATTATTCTGGGCGGTAACACTGTTTGCCGCTGCTAAGACAAAAAACGTACTTAACAGGCAAATAATGCTAGCTTTGGTCCAATGCATTGAGTTCTAAGATTGAATTTAAACCTTGATATAATAAATATGGGTTTGCAAATATCTTATTTTTAAGGCGGGAAGCAAAAAATTCCAAATTTCCCCCTGTTAAAAGCACGTTAAAGTTCCCGTACTTTTCAGCATAGGCTTGGATCATACCGTTTATTTCAGCTACGGTTCCATGCATTACTCCACTCAAAATAGATTGCGTTGTATTATACCCTACAAGGGCGTATTGTGTACTCGCTTCCACTAAGGGAAGTTTGTCGGTAAATGCTTGTAATGCCTTAAACCGCATATCGATACCCGGGCTGATGCCACCACCTAGTAATTCGCCCGATTTATGAACGAAGGTGTAGGTAATGGCCGACCCTGTTCCAATAACAAGGCTGTGTTGTTGGGGAAATTGCTTCCACGCGGCTACGGCCAAAGCAATACGATCGACCCCTAATGTAGCGGGCTTCTCGTATGTAAGTTGGATGGGTAAAGGTGTTTGGTAGCTCAGTTTAACGAAATACGTGTTTTGCTTTAACCAGGCTTCTAGTGCTGGTGGGTGATGAATTACCGAGGACAAGATCACTGCCTGCGGGGCGTACGTTTGCATTACTTGCTGTACTTGTGGCAGGATATCGTCGTTTGGTGAAAAGAAAATTTCGAGCTGCAGGGCACCGTTGTGCATAACTGCACACTTTTGCCGCGAGTTACCGAAATCTATGCATAAAAATCGCCCATTCATGCGGCCAAATTAAAAATTATCCGCAGATAAATTCTTGAAATGTCCATTTAGTTTCACCCTTTCTTTCAAATTCTCCATTTCTGCCATCATGGGAATCACTTTATAAAGATGTCTTTTCAGGTACTCTAAACGGTGCGATTCTGTAAATAATTGCAGCAATTCATACTCCTCCTGTATGGATAAACCTGCATGATGTGCTAAATCGAATGCTAACAAATCTGCATCGTCCTTTTTAAAGCTTTTATGGATCTGCAACATTTTATGTAGTTCGCGAACAGCGGCTAATACTTGTTGTTGGAGCGATTGATGTGGGTTGGTGGTGTTTTCGGGGTAATTCACTACGGCACCGGCATACAGTTTATCGGGCACTTCCCGGATAATTTCTAATACCCGGAAAACCCTTAAACCGCGGGTACAAATGTCCATCTCGCCATTTTCATACGTTTTCTCTACAGACAATACTTCAACCAACGTACCATAATCGCCTAATTTTTGATCTACGATTGCTGGGATGCCAAATGGTTTCTTGTCTTGCAAGCATTCTTGGATCAATTGCTTATAGCGTGGTTCGAATATATGGAGGTTCAATTGTTCTTGTGGGTACACGACAATATTGAGTGGGAATATGGGAATGAAATTCGTCATAAATACTACTTATACTTTGATCAATATATTCCTTTATTACAACGTTACGAGATAATTTGATATTTTGACCGCATTTATATTGATTCCGTAATAGTTGCAAAAAAAGATTTATGGGTGAATACTTTGGCATGTCATTTTTTTAAACAAATTTGCAGGAGAAGTATTCATGTAAGTCGATTGAATTAATGCCTACAACTTTTATATATAAACTTTAAAAATATTTATATATTAGGATGGCGTATGCTGTAAACCATATCAGTAAACAACTTAGAGTGGGATTTGATAGAAAAATAGCGGCAATTGGAAGTATAATCCCGAAAAAATAAACAGGTAGCGTGTAACATTTCAGCAGTACTAAACTTTACATGTATAGCGAAAATACAAAATTTCTTTGCAGGCCGCCTGCGAACCGGTCGTGCATAGCTTGAGCAAACTAAAAACAATATCCAGCATCATTTATGAACATGCCCATGCAGTTTACACCTGTGCCCATATCTTGCTATATATTAACATTGAATAGCCAAAAACACCTACAAACTGTTATAGATAGTGTTAAAACCGCCGTTGATGAAATTGTGATTCTCGACAGTGGCAGTAAAGACGATACGGAAAAGATAGCCGCTGCGAATGGCTGCCGTTTTCTGTATCGTAAATTTGATAATTACCGCGATCAACGTAAATATGGCGTTGATGCCTGTACACATGACTGGGTTTTTTCGTTAGATTGCGACGAGGTAGCTTCCCCGGAGTTTGCCCAACATTTGATCAGCCTTAAAGATACCCTTAATGATACTATCGGCAATTTGCCTGCCGACGAGGTAGTATATGTTATAATGCGGGATTGGTATGCTTTCGGAAGGAAGGTACATGCCTTATTCCCCGTGGTAAGCCCAGATTATCCCATTAGGCTGTTCAACAAAAAAAAGGTGCATTACACCGAAAAATCGAACATTGTACACGAAGAACCACAAGGTTACCAATTGAAGAAAACGTTACAAGGTCGAGTGCATCACTATACTTTCGAAACAAAAGCTGAACTTTACAAAAAATTAGACGCCTATTCATCTTTCGATGCACAAATGAAACTCATCAAAGGTTGGCGCTCTAACCCGTTTAAAGCATGGTTCAGCCCCATCAAATATTGGATCAAATTTTATGTATTCTATGGTAACTGGAAAGATGGCAAAACAGGGCTGCTACTTGCTAAATACGGGTATGATTATAAACGATTAACCTATTCTAAGCTGAAAAAACTACAAAGTCAAAAGCAACCTTAACATTACATGACCTCTTCTCTTATTATTGCTACCTACAACTGGCCGCAAGCGCTAGAACTCGTACTATTAAGTATTTTGAATCAAACCAAAATGCCTCATGAAATCATTATCGCAGATGATGGTTCCCGCGAGGATACAAAAGCCTTGATCGATGCTTTCAGGCCAAAATTTAATATTCCCATTGTGCATGTATGGCAACCGGATAACGGTTTCCAAAAAACGCAAATCCTGAACAAAGCTGTTAAAGCCAGTAAAGGCGATTATATTATCCAAATGGACGGCGATATTGTGGCACATCCACAATTTATTGAAGACCATATTGAGAAATCGCTAAAAGGTTATTTTATTAGGGGGAGCCGTTGCATGCTCAGTGAAGAGCATACTAAGAAGGTGCTAGCCGAAAAGAATTTTAATATTAACTGGCATGATAAAAATATCAAGAACCGCTTTAACGCGATGCGCTCAACCTTTTTGGCTTTCTTTTATATCGGTAACAAGCGTAACGCCAACGATGTAATTGGTTGTAATACCTCCTTCTGGAAGGAAGACTTTATTAAAGTGAACGGCTACGATAATAATTTAAACGGTTGGGGACATGAAGACATTGAGCTAGCCGCCCGCTTTATTAACAACAAAGTATACAAGCACCGCGTAAAATACCTGGCGATCGGGTTTCACCTTCACCACAAAATCAGCTCCCGCCACAACGAATCGGTGAACAAGCAGCATTACTATAAAATTGTAAAAGAAAAGATTAAGACTTGCGAAAATGGATACGCGCAAGTGACTTTATAACCTGGTTTCCTTATTTTCGTGATGCTTAACACGGCACCAGGGCGTATGATCGAAGCATTACTCAAAGGACTTTTAACAGGAGATATTAAATCGCTGTCGCGTTCGATTTCTATTGTAGAAAACGAAGCAACAGGGTACGAGGAATTGTTGACGCAATTGCCGAATGCCTCGCACACCAAGGTTGTAGGCATTACCGGTCCTCCAGGTGCAGGCAAAAGTACCCTAGTAAATGCTTTGATAAATGCCTTACTGCAACAAGGCAAAAAAGTGGCCATTATTGCTGTAGATCCTTCTTCGCCATTTAACTTCGGCGCCTTATTAGGCGACCGTATCAGGATGGCCCAACACTTCAATTCACCCCATGTATATATCCGTTCGCTTGCTAGTAGGGGTGCTTTAGGTGGTTTAAGCACAAAAATCATAGAAGTAACCGATGTAGTAAAAGCCGCGGGATTCGATTATTTGTTCATCGAAACGGTTGGGGTAGGACAAAGTGAAGTAGATATTGCCGGCATTGCCGATACAAGTATTGTAGTAGTGGTGCCAGAAGCCGGCGACGAGATCCAAACGATGAAAGCAGGCTTGATGGAAATCGCCAATATCTTCGTTGTCAATAAATCCGATAGGCCTACAGCCGATCAATTCGTTAAAAACCTACGATTGCTGGCACATACTAAAATGCGCGATGGCTGGGAAACACCTGTTATTAAAACCGTAGCAACCCAAGAAAAAGGCATTGATGAATTAATTGCAGCCATTACAAAGCACCAACAACAAAACGAGCAGCAACAACGGAAAGCATATTTGTTGGCCGAAAAACTCTATCAACTGATTCAACACCGCCGCATGAAGAACGTTAGCAAAGCCGCTTTGCTAGCCGATGTAATGAAACACTTAGCTGCAGGTGACGTAAATGTGTACAAACTCGCTCAAACTTACGCGTAACAACTTTCCTTTTATAGAACTGTTATCCATACAAGAAAAACGTTTGTTATGGACGCAAATATGAATACCATCAATTGGTTCGAAATTCCTGTCATCGATTTTGAAAGGGCAAAGGCATTTTACCAAGCCATCTTCCAAGTGCATTTATTAGAAATGGAAATTGGAGATGTGAAGTTAGCCATGTTTCCTAGCGAAATGGGTAGCGGTAAAGTAAGCGGCGCATTATGCATAGGGGAAGGTTATACACCCTCTAAAGCAGGCACCCTCATTTACTTCAATGGTAACCCCGATCTGCAAAATATACTGGATCGAGTAACGGCAGCCGGTGGCACTGTTACGTTGCAGAAAACACAGGTAAACCCTGAAATCGGGTACATGGCTTTCTTCAACGATACAGAAGGAAATCGCTTAGCATTACATTCTGATTATTAGTTTTGTATTTTCGTATGAAGAACAATTCAACGAACTACAAAACGATTATTTGACATGTCAATATCATATGTATCAAACATAGTAAAACACTTCCGCGCCGCGCAAAATAAAGAACGAGCCACCGCGCAAGCAGCCTACATGCGAGATCAGTTTACATTTATTGGCATTACATCCCCCGAAAGGAAACAAATGCTACAAGCATTTAGGAAGGAGCATGGCTTACCTGGTATCGAGGAATTACACCACGTTGTAAAAGCGTTATGGGAATTACCCGAGCGCGATTTTCAATACATCGCCATGGAAATACTCGATCGTTACCGTAAGCATTACCGCGTGAATGACCTCGCCTTGTTTGAATATTGTATTACAGAAAAATCCTGGTGGGATACGGTTGATCTATTGGCAACACATTGCGTAGGAGATTACTTTCTTCGTTTTCCCCAGCATAAAGAAACCATTACACAATCGTACATGGATAGCGGCAATATGTGGTTACAACGAACTGCTATTCTCTTCCAATTAAACTACAAGGATAAAACAGATGAAGACTTATTGTTTGAGTACATCCTGGCATTAGCCAGTTCGAAGGAGTTCTTTATACAGAAAGCGATTGGCTGGGCCTTGCGTCAATATGCTAAATTAAAGCCCAATGTAGTAAAGCATTTCGTAGAACATCATACACTTGCACCGTTGAGTAAACGGGAGGCATTGAAACATTTCTAATAGCTTTTTTTCATAATGGAATTAACAAGGCGCCGACATTGCATGGCGCCTTGTGTTTTTGTATGTATGCTAGGATTGAGACATGTTGCGTTTCTTCCAAGTTTTGATGACCGCACGTTTTAGGGAAATATGGCGACTAGGAGTTTCCAGCGACTTCATAGCGGTTGTATAAGCATGAAAGATCGTGGCTTCATCAATGGTGCCTATTACACTGCCGTTTGCTTCGTTCATAACGGGGAGTATAGCTTGCTTGGATTCGGCTAGCTTCATCAGCGCATCGTGTAAAGAAGCATGGCTTAGCACTGCTACAGTATTGGTTTTATTGATGAATGAAATGGATTTTAAGGGGTCATCAACTGCCAATAAATCGGCCGTATCAATCATCCCGGCTAGTTGTTGTTGATCGTTTACCACCGGGATGGAAGCCGGGAGATTATATTGATATATATCGTATAACCTAGCGCGTAGTTCACCAATTTTTTCGGCGGTGCTGATGTAAGTAGAAGGCGTGAGGATTTGTTCTTTTACAGCGATAGATTGCAATACATTCGGCAAATACGTATCAGGCGTATGTATACCCCGGCGGGCAATTTTCTCCGTCATAATGCTGTTCTTCATCAACATAAAGCTTACGAGGTATGCAGCTGAACAAGCAGCCACCAACGGCAATAATGCATTGGCGCTTCTTGTGCTTTCCAAAGCGAAAATGATACTTGTTAAAACTGCCCTAGAAGCACCGGCAAACATAGCAGCCATACCAATTACAGCTGCCATCGCAGGGTGTAAATGCAAACCAGGGAATACCATTTCTACACCCAGTGCCGTTAACACCCCTAATGCGCCACCCATTGTTAACAAGGGTGCTAATGTACCACCCGATGTGCCACTACCTAGCGAAATCGACCAAGCAATAAACTTCATCAAACTTAACACTACCAAAAGTTGCACAGCGGCTTGGCCACTTAATAAGTCGTTGATATTTTCGTACCCAACACCCAAAACTTGCGGGTAGAAATAACCTGTTATACCTACAGCAACTGCGCCTATAGCCGGCCACCACATCCAGTGAATGGGTAGCTTCTCGAATATATCTTCAATAAAGTAGATTGCTTTTGTAATGATTGTTGACAATAACCCGATGATCAAGCCCACCATGGAATAACCCAGTAAAGCCGTATTGGAAGGAGCTTCTACAGCCGCCATGTGGAATACGGGCGCGCTACCAAAATACAAATAATGGAAAGCAGCGCCGGTAATACAACTGAGTACAACAGGTACAATACTTCGAGGTGAATATTCAAATAGCAATAACTCGATAGCCAGGATAACAGCCGCTAACGGCGTACCGAAAATGCACGACATACCGGCTGCAGCACCTGCTGCTAAGAGTATTTTGCGTTCCGTGGTGGAAATACGTAATGTTTGACCGGTTACAGAACCCCAAGCACCACCGGTGGCAATAATGGGGCCTTCTGCACCAAAGGGGCCGCCTGTTCCGATGGAAATGGCCGCGCTGAGGGGTTTTAAGAAAGTAACGATCGGCTTGATTTTACTTTTATTCGTTAGCACTTGCTCCATCGCTTCCGGTATACCATGCCCACGAATGGCCTTCGAACCGTAACGCGCCATCATCCCAATAATTATAGCACCCAGGATAGGCACGGCCATTACAAACATGCCGAGCTGGTGGTGTAGGGGAGAAGCTTCATGAAAAGAAAATTTTCCATAGAAAGATATATTCGTAATAAAGTTAATTAGTAACAACAAGGCTTTCGCGATGATGCTAATAATAGCCGCATTGAAAACAGCGATGGCAGCTATATACAAAACCCGCTTCGTTTGAAACCCTGTAGTGGGCTCCATATCGGCACTTTGCAAGGCAGCACCCATAGATGGAGAAATGGGAATCCCTGTTCCGTCCTTCCGAACGGAAAAAATATCATTGAACATGTTGAATTATTTAGTTTAAAGCCTGTACCATGGCCCGTATAAGCTTGGCGGCATATGCTTCAATCGTCCCTAGAAAACGAAAGCGTACAATTTACATTTGTGAAGGTATAACAGGTGTTTCGAATAACCTATTAAGTGTAAACCTCACAAATATTTTTGAACACTTTAAGGAAGCCCAAATGCTTTCTGTATACTTGCAAAGTTTTTGTGCTAAACCAACCTAAAAACCTGTAGAGATGCCATGAATGTGGGATTTCAAACAAACAAAAAATAAGTACTTTAGCCCGTTTTAAATTAACTAGTAGTAATTTTAGTAACCATAACTGTATGGCAAGAGAGTCAACCTTTAACCCGGAGCACCAAGCTTCTAATACGGCTAGTAAAATCGTCGTTGCCTTTGAAAGACTGTCAGAAGCGTTCCGCGTGTTAATGTGGAATGAAGCAAAGCAACACGGTATTAGCAGTACCATTCAAATTCAACTTCTCACCTTCTTATTACATTATCCGAAGGACAAGAAGACGGTCACCAACTTAGCAGAGCACTTTAATTTAACGAAGGCCACCATTAGCGACGCAGTAAAAACGTTAGAGCAAAAAGGATTCGTTCAGCGTAAAGTATTGTTGAACGACACACGTAGTCACACGCTAGTGTTGACGAAAGAGGGTAAGCAAATTGCGCAGAAAGTGGAGCGTTTTGCACAGCCTATTCAACATTCGGTAGGTAGTATTGCTGCTACTAAGCAAGCTGAATTATTAGAGCAATTGTTGGGTATCATTCACGGGTTGAATGACCAGCAGGTATTGAATACGCAGCATATGTGTTTCAATTGCAATTCGTATGAAAAGAAGGGGAAGAATCACTATTGTGAATTCGTGAGCAAGACGCTCAAGCCGCAGGATTTGCGCGTTGAGTGTCCTGATTTTGTGGAAGCGTAAATCTTTTTATAGCTCTGAAGTTTGGCGGTTGCTTCTATACCAACGAACAGCCAAGAAAATGATGATTAAAAGTGGAGCACCAGCCAAGTACAAGATCCCTGAGTTGAGACCTTTTGCTGGGCCTTCGCCTAACTGTTGTGCTGTTTTGGTACATAGGGAGCATTGTGCCATTACTCTCGAGGACATTACCAAGAGCACCATCATTATCAACAAGCCAGCTAACTTTTTCATTGCTATTCCTATTTGATTTTGTTTATGCAAAAATACAAATTTCATGCGTACCTAGGATGAACTAGGTGCGCATGTAAATTTGCGAATATTGTGGTAAAATAAATCTGATTTAAATCATCTCCCCCAAAAGAGTTAACACGAAGAGATCACGATCATTTGAACCTTTTTACAGGCCTTATTTTATTGATAATAAGGGTTGATCATGATGTACACCACAACGCCTGTTACAGCTACATAGAACCACATTGGCCATGTAATTTTTGAAATCTTGCGGTGTCTTTCCACGTCGTTTTGGAAGGCGCGGAGTAGGGAGAATAATACAAACGGTACAATAACCGCTGCTAACACGATATGTGTTAATAAAATAAAGTAATAAACATACCTGGTAGCACCTAATACGGCCTTTTCAGAAGCATCTAATACCAAGTCGTGGTTTAAATCACCATACATGGTTTTAGGAGCTAGGAAGTGGTAGGTTACGTAGCTCAATAAGAAGATGGTGGATAAACCCACGGCAATTAGGTTGGCTACTTTATGTGCTTTGATGTATTTGTTCTTTACAAACCATAAGCTCGCTACTAGCATTACAGCTGTTGCAGAGTTAAGGATCGCATGGAAGAGTGGTAGAATACGAATATCGAATCCAGCTTCAATGCCTGGGTGAGGCAAATAGAACAGGATGGCTACCAATAGAGGGATGGCAATCGATACTATTGCAATAGGTACGTTGAGGTTTTTATTCTTCAAATCCATGTAAATATCTTGTTGTAATCCTAAAAATTAATGATTGCCGCCAGAGAACAAGCGTTTGAACAGGCCGGGTTTATGACGGTCTTTCGCGATATTTAACACCGCTATATCATTCGCACATTGGCCTACAGCAACAGAATCCAATCCATCGTAGTACCCGCGGATATAACGACTCTTATCCAACAATATAATCTTCTCGCTATGCACAAAATCATCTGGTCCACCATCACCTTGTGTGGCAGATACGAAGAACT
Organism: Chitinophaga skermanii; assembly: GCF_003259335.1. Classification (GTDB taxonomy): domain Bacteria; phylum Bacteroidota; class Bacteroidia; order Chitinophagales; family Chitinophagaceae; genus Chitinophaga; species Chitinophaga skermanii. Next base: position 283,899 of record NZ_QLLL01000007.1, on the reverse strand, counting down.
CGTGGCGCGCTAAATCATAAATTGTTTTCTTATCACCCGTTAAGAACCACCAGTTCCGTTGTTCAATATCGAAACGGTTAATATACCGGCGTAATTGATCAACGGTGTCGCGTGTTGGGTCTACCGAAATAGAAATGAAGTGAACGAGGGTATCGTTCTTTGAGAATGCTTGTTGTAATTGCTTCATGCTTTTGGTGAGGCGGGGGCACACCATGGGGCAGTTTGTGAAGAAGAAATCAACTACAACAATTTTGTCGTTAAGGTCGTCCAAGCTAACTTCTTGTCCTGTTTGATTGGTAAGTGTGAAGTTTTTTACTTGGTGATAAATGGTATCGTAAGTGGTCTTACCGTCCTTAAACACAGTATCCACACCTTCGGCAATGTAATACCGAGGTATGGATACAATATTTTTACCGTAATGATCCACTATCAAATACCCTGTTAGCGGTACTAAAATCGCTAACGCCAATCCTAATAATGCACGTCTAGAGATGACAGTAAAATTTAAACGGTTAGAGAAATGTCGTATTAGTGGCCACCGTGGGCAGGTTTAGCTACTGGTGCTTCTACTTTAGGTGTACCAGGTGCTAAATCTTTACGCATGTTTTTCCATGATTCGCCATCGTATAAGAATGCGATAATGAACCAGATAAACAGTAAAAGTGGCAACAAGATCGTTAAGATCAAGTTTTTTACTTCGTGACCTAAGTGCATGAACTCAGCTACGATAAAGAATGCTTTGAAGAGGGTGAGGATGATAAAGATACCATTCAATACCCATCTTGCAGGGAAACCAGTTTCCAAGTGTAAGAATGCCAAAGCAACTTCTACTACAGTGATACCTAACAAGATCCAGAATGTCTTCCAAATGTGTTTGGTAGATACATCTGCTTGTTCGTGTTCAGTATGTTGAGAATATGTATTTTCCATTGGTGAAAAATTCAAAAAAAATCAAAAAAAGTCTTCGTTACAAAATCAATTACAGTAATGTCCTTGCGGACGGCGTATGCTTACAATAAGTAGAAACAAGTGAATACGAATACCCAAACTAAATCTACAAAGTGCCAGTATAAACCTACTTTTTCCACCATTTCATAGTGACCTCTGTGTTCGTAAGTACCTTTCAACACGTTGATCAAAATGATGATATTCAACACCACACCAGAAGTTACGTGAAGACCGTGGAAACCGGTGATGGTAAAGAAGAAGTCAGTGAAGTTAGAATTCATAGGAGCAGAACCATCAGCGTTATGGAAAGGATTGCTACCCCACCAAGCGCCTACTTCGTGTAAGTGTGTCCATTCCCAAGCTTGGCAGCTTAAGAACGCGATACCACCAACGATGGTCCAGCTGAGCCATTTAACAACTTTCGCTTTTTGCATGTGATGACCAGCGTGTACTGCTAACACCATGGTAACAGAACTCATGATCAAGATGAAGGTCATAACACTCACGAAAACGAGTGGCCAATCTACTCCGTGCATGAAAGGGAATGAATGGAAAACCTCGTTCGGGTCAGGCCAAGCGGTGCTTGAGAAGCGGACAGTTCCGTATGCGATCAAAAATGCGCCAAATGTAAACGCATCAGACATAAGGAAATACCACATCATCAACTTACCGTAGCTCACGTTAAAGGGAGAATGCCCCCCGGCCCACCATTTTTTCTTCGCTGTTACTGCTGATTCCATTTGTATTGTTTGTAAATTTTTTAGCTTCTTTGAAATTGATTGTTTATTTGCTTTGCCCTAGGGACTTAGCGGGAATATTATCTTGCCAAAGTTAAGAAGATCAGCAGATAGATCCACAAAGCGTCCACGAAGTGCCAGTAAGTAGCTGCTACTTCTAGCGGCACTGGGTTATAGCTCTTTATTGTTGTGCTGTATGCTTTTGCAAAAATAACTGCTAAAGCTACAATACCGCCCAATACGTGTAAGATGTGCATACCGAGGATCACGTAGATAAATGAAGCGGAAACCGGTCCATTCAACGGTAGGTTACGATCGTACATTTGTGTAAAGCCGATATACTGGCATACCGCAAAGCCTAGGCCTAAAATAGCGGTGAGTGTCAGTAATTGCTTATAACGAGCGATATTTCGATCTTTAAATTGCTTTAAAGATAATTGGATTGTTAGACTGCTAGCTAAAATCAAGGCAGTAGAAAGCCAGAAGATATGTGGCAATTCAAAAGCTGTCCAGTTAGCCTGTGCGCGTTTAACCACGTAAGCACTCGTGAATGCAACGAACATCATGGTGATGCTACCCATTGCGATCCATAAAGAGTATTTATGTGGATGAATCTTGTTCCTTTGTGCACTCATTGTTACCATCTCCTCGCTTTTTATTGTTTACCGGCTAATAAAGCCAAGAATGTTATCGCTAGGTAAATATAAGAACCCAACATCAACCTCCTTGCAGATGGTACATCCGATTTCTTCACTAACATCAATGCTAAGTAGAAATAGTAAATACCTGCTAAGATTGTTAAAACAGCTGATATAGGTTGGCAAATATTCAACAAAGAAGGTACGACACCGGCAGGAATCAACAAACCCGCGTATACGGCAGACTGTAAGGCGATCGACCTGTTCGGACCTTTATCCGATGGTAATAACCTGAAACCAGCCCTAGTATAATCGTTATGTGCTACCCAAGCAATTGCCCAGAAGTGAGGGAACTGCCATAAAAATTGGATAGTGAATAACGACCAACCGCCTTCTGAAAATTCTCCAGCCCCGGCTACCCAACCAATTAATGGAGGTAAGGCTCCTGGAAATGCACCGATTAATACGGCGAATGAATTCCATTTCTTCCAAGGTGTATAAACAAAGCCATACAATATCAAGGAAGCTAAGCTTACCCATGCACTCAACCAATTAAAGGCAAAGCCCATGATTAACACACCCGCAACACCCGTAATTACAGCAAAAATAGAAGCTTCCAATACAGAAATTCTACCTGCCGGTAAAGGGCGAGGCGCCGTGCGTGCCATTAACTTGTCGGAGTCTTTTTCAATTACCTGGTTCACAGTACTACCAGAACCCGATACTAAAACACCTCCAAGAAATAATAAAAGAACTTTTGTTACATCAAACCCAACGCCTGGCACCAGCAAGTAAGCCACAACACATGTAAATACAACCAAAAAAGACAGCGTAAACTTCATTAGTTGGAAGTAATCCTTGATCCGGCTTGCTACGGTGTATGAAACAGACAATTTTATGGTATTTTCTTGCAACATTTTATTTCAATATATGAGCTATGTTGCCATAGCTCATATTTCACAATATCGATGTACTACGTATAATCTGCTTAGTGTTTCGACTCATGCGCGCCTACTGGTGTAGTTTGCGGAATGAAGTCAACGCCATCCTTGCTGTAGTCATATGGCCATCTGTGTACTTCAGGAATCTCACCAGGCCAGTTACCGTGACCAGGATTGATTGGTGTAGACCATTCCAACGTTGTTGCACCCCATGGGTTCAACTCTGTTACTTTACGGCCTTTGTACATGCTATAGAAGTAGTTCACTACGAACAACAACTGAGCAAAGAATACAATGATTACTACAGATGAAATGAAATGGTTTAATTCAGCGAATTGCTTAAATGATTCCCAAGTAGAATAGTCATAATATCTACGTGGCATACCAGCCATACCTTCGTAGTGCATTGGCCAGAAGATCAAGTAAGCACCTACCAATGTTACATAGAAGTGAATGTAAGCAATGGTATTGTTCATATAACGACCAAACATTTTAGGGAACCAATGATAGATACCCGCGAACATACCGAAGAAGGCAGATACACCCATTACGATGTGGAAGTGCGCAATTACGAAGTATGTATCGTGTAAGTGGATATCGATAGAAGAGTTACCTAACCAGATACCTGTTAAACCACCAGAGATGAAAGTACTTACGAAACCGATAGAGAAAAGGGCAGCAGGCGTAAAGCGAATATTACCCTTCCAAATCGTAGTAAGCCAGTTGAACACCTTGATGGCCGAAGGAACGGCGATCAATAACGTTAAGAGTACGAATACGGAACCCAAGAACGGATTCAAACCAGTTACGAACATGTGGTGAGCCCATACCAAGAACGCCAAAATAACGATCGCGAACATGGAACCAACCATCGCTAAGTAACCGAAGATAGGTTTACGTGAGTTAACCGCCAAGATCTCAGATACCATACCCATCGCAGGAAGGATGATGATATATACCTCAGGGTGACCCAAGAACCAGAATAAGTGTTGATATAAAATCGCAGAACCACCTTCGTTCGGTAATGCTTTACCAGCTACAAACAAATCAGATAAGTAGAAGCTAGTACCAGCATGACGATCGAACAATAATAAGATAGCACCAGATAATAATACAGGGAATGATAATACGCCCAATACAGCTGTGAAGAAGAATGACCAGATAGACAATGGCATTTTCGTCATGCTCATACCTTTGGTACGCATGTTCAAAATAGTTGAAATGTAGTTCAAGCTACCTAATAACGATGATACAATGAACAACGCCATAGAGATCAACCATAAGTCCATACCGATTTTAGAACCGATGGAAGCATCGCCCAAAGCACTCAATGGAGGATAAGATGTCCAACCACCAGATGCAGGACCTGTTTGAACAAATAAAGAACTCATCATCACCATGCTCGCTAAAAAGAAGAACCAGTAGCTAAGCATATTCATGAAAGGAGACGCCATATCACGGGCACCTACTTGCAATGGAATTAAGAAGTTTGAGAACGTACCTGTTAAACCTGCTGTTAATACAAAGAATACAAGGATCGTACCGTGCATCGTTACCAATGCATAGTAAGCCTCAGGTGAAATTCTACCGCCTTTTGCCCAATGACCCAAAATGCTTTCGAGCCAAGGGAACGTTGCATCAGGATAACCTAATTGCAAACGAAACAGTACTGAAAATAATGCGCCGATGATAGCCCAGATAATACCTGTTAAAAGGTACTGCTTAGCAATCATTTTATGATCCAAACTGAAGATGTACTTCGAAATGAAGCTGTCCTCATGATGGTGGTCATGGCCATGACCATCGTGGTGATCGTGTGTCATTGCGCCGTGCACTCCCTCATGTTGACTGTGCAATGTTGCTTCGTTACTCATAATCGGTTCTGTTTATTAAAGGGCCAAAAACGGGGCAAATCGTTGTTGGCAATTATTGCTTGAATATTTTAAAATCTCTCTCAAAAACTAATCAATCACAAAATTAGTGCTTTGCTTCAGCTACTACTTTTTTAGCAGCAGTGCTATCAGCAGCTGGTTTTGCTTCTGTAGCTGGAGCAGCAGGAGCGTCATCAGCGTGAGCGATGTCGTATTGTGATTTTTGTTTAGCGTACCATGCATCAAACTCCTCTTGCGTTTCTACGATGATGTTAGCTTTCATTGAGTAGTGACCTACACCGCACATCTGGTCGCAAGAAATTTCATATACGAAGTCAGGATTACCTGTTTTTTCCTTCATTTGTTTTGTCGTGAACTTAGGAGTAAACCACAAAGTTGTTGGAATACCAGGCACCGCATCCATTTTCAAACGGAAGTGAGGAAGACCAACGTCGTGGATTACATCACGAGAACCGATGATTAATTTCACTGGTTTACCTACTACTAAGTGCATTTCGGTAGCCATGAAGTCATCTTTGTTCAAGTTATCTTCCCAATCTTGACCAACAGGGTTGTTGATTTCGTTGATAAGGTGGAAGTTTTTACGGCCCATTAAGCCGTCTTTACCAGGGTAGCGAATCAACCAGTTAAATTGTTTACCTGTGATTTCTACTACCATTGCATCTTTTGGAGCGTCTGAAGTGATACGGTACCAGTGACGGATACCGAAAGCAACCAATACTGTTAATACGATTGCTGGAACAGCGGTCCAAAGAAGTTCCAATTTATTATTGTGAGGATAATAAAATGCTTTTCTACCTTCTTTCTCTTGGTATTTGAATGAGAACCAGAAAAGAAGAATTTGAGTGGCTACGAAAACGATACCCGTGATGGCTAACGTTACGTAGATCATTTGATCAATACCTTCACCATGGTCGGATGCTGCTTCTCCTAAGATTTTATCCTTTAAGAGATCATTACACCACCATACACCGATCAGTCCTAAGATCAGGAACGCAATCAACAAGAAACCGTTAATACGGTTGCTTTGAGAACGCGCATTTTTTTCTCCCTTCAGAATGGACACATACTCGCTAGCCTTCGAGATCTGGAAGATGACCACGAATATGAGGACAACAACTAAGACTGCTAAAAATCCTGACATTGCTATTTGAAATAATTAAGTTATCTAATTGCTTTACGTTGTTTCTTACTTACAATCCCAACACACGATTAGGTGTGGTGAATGATTGATTCTCTTAAGTAAGGATGATTTTTTGGTGTTAAAGGCGCTTTTGTTAATTGACGACCAGCTAATAGCATGATCAAACCAACAAAACCAACACCAATACCTAACTCAAACCATGGGAAATGTAATTCATTGTTTGAAGTTGCCGGTGCTACCATTTGGAAGAAATCCACCCAGTGACCAACAATGATCAATACAGAAATGAATACAAGTGCTGTATAGTTACGTTTAACGCTACGTTTCATCAAGAATAACAACGGCACAATAAAGTTAACGATCAAGTTAAGGAAGAATACAGGTCTGAATTCACCCCAAACACGTGGTTGGAAGTAAACTGTTTCCTCAGGCATATTCGCGTACCAGATCAACATATATTGTGAGAACCAGAGGTAAGTCCAGAAAATGCTGAATGCAAATAAGAATTTACCAAGGTCATGCATATGCTCTTCGTTTACGTTTGGTAAGTAGCCTTTTGATTTCAAATAAACTACGAACAAAACGATTACAGCGATACCAGATACCCAAGTAGAAGCAAATGTGTACCAGCTGTACATAGTTGAGAACCAATGGGCATCAATGCTCATCAACCACAACCATGGTGTAGTAGAACCAACGCTCAAAGAGAATACTACAATGAAACCTGCACACCAAACGGTGTTTCTCCAAACCAATTTCTTGCTTAAGTCTGGTGTCATTGTCCATGTATCTTCTTCTAACGACATTCTACGAATTTTCACCGTAAAGAATGACCAAAGACCTAAAGTTAAAACTAAGGCTACTGTAAAGAAGGTAGGATTTAAAAATGCGCTTTTCCAACTTAATAAGCGATCGTGTTCAACGTGCTCTTTGTTTACCCAGTGGTAGATGTGTTCTTGACCACCATAAACAATTGCCATTAAAACTACGAAAGTGATAATTGCCATTACTGGCACTACCATTGAAATAGCTTCTGGTACCCTACGGAAGCTGATTTGCCAACCGCCATGAGCCAGGGTTGTAACGCCAATGAAAAAGGTACTCGCAAGCGTTACCAACATGAAGAATGATACGTTTTGCAACAAACCTGCCCAAAAACGTGTACTATGTTCGCCATGAAATACGAAGAACCCGATCAATAAAGTCAGCAAGCCAATAGCCAAAAGCACGAAGCTGGTCGTTTTAAATCTTGCCGGTACTACAAATTGGTCTTTCATTACTGTATATTAAAATACTTAATAGAAATTCTGTTAATTAATAAACCGCTAATTACTTAGCAGTTGAGTCTGCCGTTGCTGCTGGTGCTGCTGCTGCTACTACCGCAGTTTCCGGATGTTGTACGCTCTTAATATAAGCAACTACTTTCCAACGTTGTTCTCTATCGAGTTGACTAGCGTAGCTACCCATCATGTTGAAACCGTAAGTAATAACATGGAAGATGCGTCCTTCAGAGTACGCTGCTACTTTACCTGCTAAGAAGTTAGCTGGAGCAGCAGAGTATGGACCAGAACCACCATTGTAAAGAGGTCCGTTACCATCCAATTTTTGACCATGGCAGATACCACAGTAAATATCAAATAAGCGTTTACCTTCTGCAAGGTCAGCCGCAGTTAAGTTCACCAGTGGATTCTTCATTGCGTTTGCCTGTGCAGTATCTGCTTCTTTCAAATGGTAAGGCAACATTTCCCCTCTTTTCACTGTACCTTCCACGGGCTTCATATTGGCTAATTTGCCATTATAAAATTCATATGCGCGGGATTCGTACATATCTGGCATATAAATCTTGCCGGGCTTTCTGTGATCCTTGCCGCAAGCTGCTAGGAGTGCTCCGCCAGCCAAAGCAGCTACAATCAATATGTTGGAAGTCCTTTTCATCAATTTATTTATTACTTACTTTCTAGTCTTATTAGTTGAATATTAAGCAGTTACTGCTTTATTATAGAAGGTATCTTCTTTGTCATACCTACCAAACCACCAGCCAGTTTCAGCTACTTGCTCGTTGATTTCTTTTGCACCAACGCTCGCTAAAAACGCTTTCACTTCTTCTGCATTCGTTTTTTCAGTAACCTCGATCGCCATAATCATCAAATCATCTGTTTGACGAGGGTGGAAGATGTGTTTCTTTACGAATGGTGCCAATTGGCAGAGATAACAAAATGTAAGTACCATACCCACTGCTGCAAATAATACTGTTAACTCGAAAGTAATCGGGATGAATGCAGGTAATGGGAAGTGTGGCTTACCACCAATGTTCATTGGCCAGTCTGTTGTAAACACCCAGCTCATGAATGATAATGCCGTTGTGGTACCTGTGATACCATAAATGAAACCCGCTGTATGCAAGCTAGTTTCACGTAAACCCATTGCATGGTCTAAACCATGGATTGGGAAAGGCGTGTATACGTCGTGAATCTTGTAACCCGCAGTTCTCACTTTCTTCACTGCTGGAAACAATACTGCTTCATCATCAAAGCTTCCGACAACAAATTTTTTTACAGCCATATGATTGATAAATTCAAATTCCTTTTAATACTGTTTCTTTCCTGGTTTGTAGTAGATGTTTCTCTTCACTTCTTCAATTACACCACATCCTAACTACTAGTGGTGATGAGCGTCGTGCTCGAATTTCTCGATGCTAGATTCTTCCAACGCCACCATTTTATTCTTATAACTTTCACCGCTCACTTTGAGGATGCTCTTAATTTCCGCAACCGCAATTACTGGGAAGTATTTAGAGAATAAGAAGAAGCATGTAAAGAATAAACCAAATGTACCAATGTAGAAACCTAACTCAGGCCAAGATGGACGGTAGTACGACCAGCTCGATGGTAAATAGTCACGGTACAATGAAGTACAGATAATTACGAAACGTTCGAACCACATACCGATGTTTACGATGATAGACATCACAAACGTTACAGCGATGTTCCTTCTCATTTTACGGAACCAGAACACCTGTGGAGAAATTACGTTACAAGACATCATGATCCAGTAAGACCAACCTAAAGGACCAGCTGCACGGAATTTGTAGAAAGTATCGAATTCGTATGGGTTACCACCGTACCAAGCCATAAACAACTCGGTTAAGTAAGCAACACCCACAATAGAACCCGTTAATACAATCACCTTGTTCATCGCTTCGATGTGACCCATCGTGATGTAATCTTCCAAGCCCATGATTTTACGACAGATGATCAACAAGGTTTGCACCATCGCGAAACCAGAGAAGATCGCACCTGCTACGAAGTAAGGAGGGAAGATAGTGGTGTGCCAACCAGGAATTACAGAAGTAGCAAAGTCAAAAGATACAATCGTGTGTACAGAAAGTACCAACGGCGTAGATAAACCTGCCAATACTAATGATAATGCCTCGTGACGTTGCCAGTGTTTGGTAGAACCAGTCCAACCAAATGAAGCAACACCGTATAATAACTTACGTAATTTAGTTTTTGCTCTATCACGTACAGTGGCGAAATCTGGAATCAAACCTGAATACCAGAACAACAACGATACTGTGAAGTAAGTAGAGATCGCAAATACGTCCCACAACAATGGTGAGTTAAAGTTCACCCATAATGGGCCACGCGTATTTGGATAAGGTAATACGAAGAATGCCATCCATACACGACCCATGTGGAAGATCGGGAACTGGCCCGCACACATTACCGCGAAGATGGTCATCGCCTCAGCTGCACGGTTTACACCTGTACGCCAGCCTTGACGGAATAACATTAAGATGGCGGAAATCAATGTACCGGCGTGACCGATACCTACCCACCATACGAAGTTGGTAATATCCCAACCCCAACCAATGGTCTTATTCAAGTTCCACACACCTGTACCGTAGTAAACTTCCCAGGTTACAGAGAAGACACCGAATAACAATAATACTATCGAAATAGCAAAGCCTACATACCACAGTTTACCAGGTTTGGCTTCAATAGGAGCAATGATATCTTCCGTTACCTGGTGATAATCCTTAACCCCATCTACTAATGGTTCTCTCAGTGTGGATTCGTACTTTAAATGCATAGTGTTTTAAGCTTTTAGCCAATAATTGTTTACACTACTAGCCGTTACTTTTTTAATCCTGTTCTCTTCCTTTGAATTTAGCAAGGTACCTGAGGCACCTTGCTAAAAAGTTATGTTAGTGATGAGCCGCCTCTTTGTGCGCTTCCGCTCCGTGACCGTGAGCTTCTGCTTTAGGTGCAGCATCTTTGTTTCTGATTTTTGCCAAGTAGTTGATAGAAGGCAACACGTGCGTTTCTTCCAATACGTAGTACAAACGATCTGTTTGTAATTCGTTTCTCAACTTGTAAATAGCAGAGTCTTTATCGTTTACGTTACCGAATACGATCGCATCAGCTGAACATGCTTGTTGACATGCAGTTTTAGCAGCACCATCTTTCATTGGGTGACCCGCTTTCTTAGCAGCCAATTTCGCATCTTGTAAACGCTGTACGCAGAATGAACATTTTTCCATTGTACCACGTGCACGAACCACTACATCTGGGTTCAATACCATACGTGTTAAATCGTCGTTCATATCGCCAGTGTCGTGCAAGTTACCTTCAAAGCTATCAGCACCGTTCCAGTCTCTCCAGTTAAAGCGACGAACTTTGTAAGGACAGTTGTTCGCGCAATAACGTGTACCGATACAACGGTTGTAAGCCATCTGGTTAATACCTTCAGAACTGTGGTTTGTTGCTGCTACAGGACAAACGTTTTCACAAGGTGCGTTGTCACAGTGTTGACAAAGCATTGGTTGGAACACTACTTCTGGATTGTTTTCGTCGCCACTGAAGTAACGATCGATACGGAGCCAGTGCATTTCGTGTGCTAACACAACTTGTTCTTTACCTACTACAGATACGTTGTTTTCAGCTTGACAAGCGATTGTACAAGCACCGCAACCGAAGCAAGTGTTCAAGTCGATCGACATACCCCATTTAATACCGAGGTTTGTGTGTTGATCTCTGTACAAAGTAGCATCTCTACGGAAATCTTTACCATAGTGCTCTAACGCCTCTCTATCAGCATTTACTTCTTTAGGATTCTTGATGAATTCTTCCAAAGTAGTTTCTTTAACGATAGGGCGACCTTCGTAGCTATTGTGAGTTTGTGTTAAACCGATTGGATACATTTTACCTGCGTCTTCAGCAGTTGCAGATGTGCTGAAGTAATCGAAGGTAGTACCGTTAAAGGATACGAATGGATAAGCGTTTTGACCAACTTCACCCGCAGCTTTACCGATATTTTCTTTTTTACCACGACCGTAACCAACAGCGATAGCGATTACTTCTTTGTGGATACCTGGAAGGATCAACAATGGTAATTCAACTTCTTTGCCGTTAGCTTTGATTTTCAATACTTTTTTCTCAGCATGAATTTCATAGTCGTCACCTAATACGCGGCTATTTAATTTTTTAGCGAGCGTGTTAGAAATTAAAGCGTAGTTATCCCAAGTAGAGCGCGTGATTGGATCAGGCATTTCTTGTAACCATGGGTTGTTGGCTTCTTTACCATTACCGATGGCAACTTTTTCATACAATACCAATTCCAATTCGCCACCTTTCTTCGTAGGAATTTTAGCAGCTGCATCAGCAACATTGCCGCTGAATGTAGCACCACCTAAAGCAGGCGCAGTAGCTGGTTCAATCACACCGTCTTGCAATGCTTTATCCCATGCTTCTTGCGAACCTAATTTAGCGATCCACGCAGATTTTAAGTAGTCTTCCCAAACAGTTGGGTTGCTAGTCCAAGTCAACAATGATTGCTCGAATGCTCTTGTTTTGAACAATGGCGCGATTGTTGGTTGGATGAAGCTATAATAACCAGATTTAGCTTCAACATCACCCCAGCTTTCCAAGTAATGGTGAGCAGGTACAATGTATTTAACTAATTCAGTTGTTTCGTCGTAACGATCGTTGAAAGAGATAGTAGTCGCTACTTTCGCTAAACCGGCTTTGAACTTAGCTGCATCGAAGTAATCGTATACTGGGTTTGCACCGTATACTAATAATGCACCTACAGTACCAGCGTTCATGTCTTCTACCAATTTCACCATGTCGCTATCGATACCTTGACGGTAGTTAGCGGTTGTGTTCCAATCGATAGTAGTACCATTAGCACCTGCGAGGTTGTTGATAGCGTTCACGATGATTTGGATATTCACATCGTTAGAACCAGCAACTACAAGCGTTTTGCCTTGGTTTTCTTTGATCGCTTTTGCAGCTTTCGCGATACCTTCTTTCAAACGTGCATCGCTGATAGCTGGCGCAGAAACCGCACCACCCAAAGCAGCGTACAAGTTCAATACCACAGCACCTAATTCAGATGGTCTGTGTGTATATCTTTCATCAGCGTTTGCACCAGTTAAGCTCATTGTGCTTTCGAAAGCAAAATGTTTAGACATTTCTGGTTTCGCTTGGTTGATCTTACGGGTTTCGCCGAATTGTTTCGTAAACTCAGCAGGGTTTAACCAAGTACCTAAGAAATCGGCACCGAAGTTAACTACTACTTTAGCGTTTTCGAAGTGGTAAGAAGGCAAAGCTCTTTTACCGTAAGAAGCTTCATTCGCGAGGATCATACCTGCGTAAGAAACTGTATCATATGTAACATGACGAGAGCCTGGGTATTTCGCCAAGAACTCACCAATTACTTTTTTAGTAGAAGGAGAGGTAATAGTTGAAGTCAACAAAACCGCTGTTTTACCTGCTAAAGCAGCCAAAATAGCTTTGTCGATTTCAGCAAAACCTTGCTCTTGCAAACCATCTTTATTACCTGGTTTGCTATTGATAGCCGGGAAACGTAAACGTGCTACGTCGTACAAGCCCAATACAGAACCTTGTACACGCGCAGTTGTAGAACCACCGGTTACAGTTGACAAGTCATTACCTTCAATCTTGATCGGGCGACCTTCACGAGTTTTAACAACTACAGGTACGAATTCCCCATCTTGAACGTAAGTTGAAGCATATAAATTCGGTACACCAGGCGTAATATCTTCTGGTTTATTTACATAAGGAATGGCCTTCTTAACCGGGATTTCGCAGCTCGCAGCAATTGTAGCGGCAGCTGTGGTAAACCCTAGGTATTTTAAGAAATCCCTACGAGGGGTAGTAGCATTCAACAGGCTTTCACTCTCTTCAAAAGGGAGTTCGTCCCTGAATTCGTTAGCCACAGCTTCTTGATGCGAAGCGGTATTGTGCAACTCCTCCAAGCCTTTCCAATACTTTTTTTGCTCCATGTTATTATTAACGAGTTACGATTTACAATTTGTTCTTTCTTCTCGCGCCCCTTCCTTATCAGTTCAGACGTAAGGCACGCTTCTTATACCAGGTTCCAAAACAATGGTTGCATAAAGTAATTTATGCAACCGTTGCTCAGAGTATTAGTAGTGACATTTTTGACATTCAGTACCACCAACCATTTCTACTGTTACACTGTCAATTTTCTTATTCTTGATGTCTTCGTGTAATTTTTCGAAAATGCTGTAGTATTTGTTATCAGCGAACTGAACTTTAGTAGTACGGTGACAGTTTACGCACCATCCCATTGAAAGGTCAGCGAACTGATGAACTTCATCCATTTCTTGGATAGGGCCGTGACAAGTTTGACATTGTACTTTACCGGCAACTACGTGTTGAGAGTGGTTGAAGTAAACGTGATCAGGTAAGTTGTGGATTTTAACCCATTCGATAGGTTTACCAGGCTTCGTATATTTCTGAGCGCTAGCATCCCAACCGATCGCGTCGTATAATTTGTGGATTTCTGCTGTACCGTTCACTTTTTTACCTTCAGCAGTAAACAAGTCTGGACCTGTATACTCGTTGATAGCTTTGTGACAGTTCATACACACGTTTTCAGAAGGAATCATAGCAACTTTACCTTTCTCTGCAGAAGAGTGGCAATACAAACAGTTGATCTGGTTGATTCCAGCGTGTACTTTGTGAGAGTAGAAGATAGGTTGTTCTGGCATATAGTCTTGTTGACGACCTAAGCCAATGGCACCTTGAATAGTAAAGTAACCACCTACCATGAATAATATTACGATCACTAAAGCGATGTATGCTTTGTTACGGTAGAACGGAACTGGTTCTGGAACTTTATCGCCAGTTTTATCAGCTGCTAACTTGTGTAAGTTAGAGTTGATTTGCATTAAGATGATCGCTACAACCGCTAAGATCAAGGTAACGATACCGAAGATCAAGCTATTGCTAGAAGAATCATCAGCAGCTGCTGCTGTTGCTGTACCTTCTACTTTTGGACCAGCAGCTCCCTTTTTTTCTTCATCCGCTACGTAAGCAAGGATGTTGTCGATATCAGCGTCAGTGAAAGACTCGAACGAAGTCATGGCTGTTTTGTTATAAGCCAAGTACAAATCATTCGCGTACTTATCACCGGTAGCTAGTACCTTTTGAGAGTTTTTGATCCAAGCATGGAGCAATTTCTTATCTGCCCATCTACCTTCTACACCAGCAAGTGCAGGACCGGTTAATTTCTTATGAACATTGTGACAACTAGCGCAATTAGCCTGGAATAAGGCTTTACCAGCAGCTGGATCAGCAGCACTCACAGTCAATGTTGAAAGTACTAGACCAGCGCATAGGATAAAGACACTCACAAAATGCTTGCGCAAACGAATGGAAACACGACGATACACAGTCTATATTAGTTTAGATTTGACCAAAGATTCCTTAAAAGTGCTCGCAAAAATAAGACAGAATGTTGACAATTTCCCAACAATCCTAAAAAACTTTTACTAGCCTATATGCTTATAAATAACTAATGTTAATTCAATAAAGTGAAGTGAAAAGCCTTGCTGTAGCCGATTTAAAGCCATTCGAACATCTACGATTTGTTGTAAACAAACATCCCAACGTATAAGATATACTTATGCGATTGGATGTTAACAACTATAAATTACAATATCTATCGCGCTATATGCCGAGCCTGGCGATTGAGAGTTTGCCTTTTGCAAAACAGTGCCTTCCTTACCAATTTAACCCGACCAAATTAGTAAATGTTAAAATTCCGTTTCCTGACTTAAATCATATTTCTACGAAAATTGTCATTATTTCTTCACGTGGTGGAATATGGACTGTTGCTAGTTTTTTGTTGTAATGCCCCGTCTATACAGCGTGTAAAGCGATAAATCTCTCGAAAACAAAAAGTGGCGGTACATTGATGCTCCCCCTTAGATTGTTGGTTCTTTTTTGGGTCTTCTTTTCCTTATGCCGATTGCCTGGGTGTTCAAGTACCAGTTTTACCTCTTACCGTTTAACAAGTTTGAATGCTGAATGGTTTACCATGTACGGAATAGTTTTCCACCTACATGCTAAATGTTGGTTTACGCATACCTTCTTTTATTTAGTCGCAATCACACCTTCAAGGTGCATATATATACAAAAGCCTTTAACAACCCTTTGACTTCCCTTTGACGACCCTTTGAAAAGCCTTTGAAATGCCTTTGACTTGCCTTTGGGAGACTTTGGCTTCCCTTTGAAAGACTTTACCCTGCCTTTGAAAGACTTTGGCTTTACTTAACACTTATTCGACTAGTCGCTATTAAACACTATCAAAAAAACACCCAAAGGGGCCAATTGCGGCACATAATTAGAAAAATCAAAAAAACCGCTCCCTGGAACCCACCACTGGCTTAGGTGATGTCGGTGAAATGTCAACAAAAGACTTACTTAACCCTTACTAACACTGGGGGTTTGTCGGTAAAATGTCGGAGGAGAGTCGGTAGAGTGTCGGTAGGGAGTCGGTGGGAAGTCGGTGAGCGCGTGGTGAAAGAATGGCTATCTATATATTATTATATAGTAGTCCGTTGGTTTTCAGCATCTATTGTCGGAATTCACCCCAATTTGCAATCATTTCCTATTTTTGCAGCCATGAAAAATATCGCGATTTTCGCTTCAGGTGCTGGCAGTAATGCGCAAAAGATCATCGATCACTTCCGTGGGAAAGGAACCGTTAACGTAAAATACATTCTTTGTAATAAACCCGGTGCCGGGATCTTCGATATCGCGGAACGAGAAAATATTCCTGCCATCCTCATCGAAAAGGAACAGTTCTTCCGTGGCGATACTTATGTAAAGCTCCTCCAAGAAGCGAATATCGATTTAATTGTATTGGCAGGCTTCCTATGGAAGGTGCCTACCAACCTCGTACAAGCTTTTCCAAATAAAATCATCAATATCCATCCAGCACTTTTACCAAAATACGGTGGTAAAGGGATGTATGGTCACTTCGTGCACGAAGCAGTAGTGGCTGCACAAGAAAAAGAAAGCGGTATCACCATTCACTATGTAAACGAACATTACGACGAAGGTGCTCCCATTCTACAAGAACGCTGCGAAGTGCTTTCAACCGATTCTCCTACCGATGTAGCGAAGAAAGTACAAGTACTCGAACATCAATGGTTCCCCGTAATTGTGGAACGATTATTGTCATAATTTAATATGATACCAGCGCCCATTTTTGCTGGTCCGTTGGCCTTTCATGTTCATTCGTATGAAGAAACTTGTTATCATCCTTATTACTATTTTATCGTGTAATATTTGCGCGAAAGCACAAGACAACACAAGTTCAAAACGACGTACCACTACCATCAAGGTGAATCCTACAACGCTGATTAACGAGCTGGATCTTTATCTTGAACAAGAGTTATCGTCGAAAATGAGCTTGGAAATCGGCATTACAGGTATTTATACCGATTACCCCGATTACGTGCTTTCGAAACGAATCGACATTGGCCAGAAAAAACCCAATATTACCACGGAACAGTTTGTAGATGGTATTGGCTTCGGGGTCAGAGCTGGTTTACGTTGGTATATTTTCGCACCCGAAGGCACACAACATGCCAGCGGAACTTATTTTCAACCGAACTTATTTTATAAACGGGTGTTTTACCCAGCAGAAGACTACGTTTTCAATAATACCACCTACAAAGAAGATGCGCACAAGGATGTATACGGTATCCAATTGCTACTCGGTCGCCAGTACAGGCGCCAACGTTTAGTGTTCGACCCGTATATAGGCGTAGGTTTAAGAGCGAAAGTATACCGGTACGACAACTACACAGAAGTCGACAATAACATGTTACGGAAGGACCGGGGCCAACTGGTAAGTATATTACCCAGCTTGCACCTTGGCGTAAAAGTGGGATTGAACTTGAAGAATTAGCAGAATAATTGCTCCATAATAGTATAAGCCTGCAGTAAAGTGTAAAAACTTTATGCAGGCTTTTTTTATTGTGGCTTTTACAATACGCTTATTTCATGGTGAACCTTGCACCTAAGAAACCGCGGATACCTTGGTTTGGTGCAAATACGTAATTCGGATCGAAGGTAAGCGCGTACGGGTTTTCGGCCGTAGGTACCACATTACCTTGTGGATCGAACTGTACCAATTTATTAAATGGATCGTGTGGGCGGGCAATAGCATTTTTCGGCGGCGTGTAGTTCAGCAAGTTTTTCACCCCACCATATATTTCCCATTGCTTACCCAGCTTCTTCGATAATTGGATATTCTGGATGGACCATACCGGGGAAGTGGGCTTCCTAGGATCCGTATCACTTACAAGGGGCAGCTTCATAGGGCCATAGAGGTTGCCAGTGTAATCTACGCTCAATCCCATTCTTTTGAATGTATAGGTAATGGCCCAGGTAGCAGATACTTTCTCAGTTAAAAGCGGTTGGGATTTGACTTCCTTTCCATCTACTTTATTCACCTGGTATACATCTACCAAAGTTGTACCGGCAATTACCTTTAATGGGAACGGGAATGAAACATCTACATTCAAACTAACACCTTGCGAAACCGCGTGCCCATCGAGGTTATCGTAAATAATTGCCCGGTAGTTGGTGGTATAATCGGGTATAATCTTATTGGAGAACTGGGTATAGAACGCCGAGAAATCTAAACTAACGAAGGTGCGGCCGATGTTGAGTTTGTTCACATAATTGAAGTTAGCATTCCAACTACGCTCAGGTTTCAAGTCCGACTTAATAATTACATCGCGCGCCCCTGTTAAGGCGGCATGGTCTTCCGTGAACAGCGACACAACACGGTAGCCCGTACCGGCATTTAAGCGGAAGGTATGTTTATAATTAGGACTGTATTTGTACGCAATACGCGGGGTAAGAATATTACCATGGATAGAATTATAATCGTAGCGCATGCCTAATAAGAGCGTATGTTCTCTTGAAAGCGCAATTTCATCTTGCAGGAATATGCCGGGTAAGAAGGTGCGATCGGGTTTGTTTTCATCCTTTCCATTTACTTCTCTCATGGTGGCGGCCGTATTATCGTCGTACCAAGTATACCGGAAGGGTAGACCTGCCAGCAAACTATGGCGGCCAATTTCTTTATCCCATGTTAGTTGGGCAAATGCGATTTTTTGGGTGGCCAGGAACCAAGTATCGCCGTACACCGAGTTTTGATCGTGGTAGTTAAGGCTATACTGGAACATGAGTTTTTCGGTGGAAGGCAATTGATAGTTACCAATTACTTCCACGCGGTTGGTATAAATACTTTCACCATACACATCCGAAGAGCCGCGGTATTGGCGGTTCCAATTCATTTGTCCTCCCCAACGATCTTCATAGAAGTAACGCGCAGCGATATTAGCAATACGGTTGTTCTTCCTGGCGAAGGTCCATTTGTTGAACAGCGAAATGCGGTGCTGTTGCGTTAAATCCGTAAAGCCATCGCCATTATGATCGATTGGGTTTTGATAGTTGAAGTAGTTAACACCCAGTAAGGCATTTGCTTTCTTCCCCGCTTTCAACCTTACACCTATATCAGCATTCACCTCTCTCCAAGTAGTTGCCATTATGTCGGCAGTTACAATCGGTGCTTGTAATGGATCTTTCGTAATGATATTGATAAGCCCAGCCACAGCCTCGGAACCGTACAAAGTAGAGGCAGGGCCTTTCACGATTTCTACTCGTTCTACTAAGCTGTTGGGAATGCCGCTTAAACCATATACCGTGGAAAGAGCACTTACAATGGGCATTCCATCAATCATCACCATTGTGTAGGGGCCTTCCAGGCCATTGATATGAATATCGCCGGTATTACAAACATTGCAATTTACTTGTGGACGAACACCGTTCACATTTTGCAAAGCATCGAATATACTTGGCGTGGGGTTCTTGCGGAAGAAGAGCGGCGTGTATACCTCCACTGGCACAGGACTTTTCATTTTGCTCACTGGTTTCAACGTTCCACTTACCACTACTTCACTTAAACCTGTAGCCACAGCCGCAATATTTATTTGTACCGACGAAGCGCCTTCTTTTACCTGTACCTTTTGAAGGAATCTTTCAAACCCTACAGCACTTACAACAAGTTCCCTAGCACCGATCGGTACATTTTTCAATTCAAAAAAACCTTGCTCATCCGACAATGCACCGATCTTGGTGCCTAATACACCAATGCTAGCATAGGGAACAGGCACGGAATCCGACAATATCTTTCCTTTGATATGCCCGGCTTGCGCATGCACTAAAACAGGGGATAGGGCTAATAGGAATAGTTGTATAATTTTTTGCTTCATATTGATGTTGATATAAGGCAAAGGTAAAAGTCAAGAACATACTTGTCTAAATTATTATTTAGACTAATCTAAATATTTATAAAGGAAATGGGTCATAGAAAGGCTTTCCAGCGATCCAATCTAACACTTCATCATTGTTACACAGGCAATTATGGAGATCTTGTTCAATTTGTTTTTGTGGAAGGTGTTGACCAATGATAACGATTTCATTGTACCGATCGTGGAAAACGGGGTGCCAGTTTTCGCGAATTTCAGCTAATTCTTCGGGCGAGAAATCGTTGCCGTGTTGGGCTTCGCTCCACCAGGTGCCGGCAATATCGGCTTTGAGTGAACCACCCGCTTGGCTCCAATTGCAAGCAGTTTTGCTACGCGAGGCTAGCCAGAAGATGCCTTTACTTCTAAGAATAGCGGGGTGCCAGGCTTCATTCAAATATTGCCATAGTCGTGCCGGGTGAAAGGGTAATTTACTTCGGAATACGAATGAAGTGATACCGTATTCTTCCGTTTCGGGCACATGTTCTTCCTGCAAAGCCGCTTGCCATCCTGCGCTGCTGGATGTTTTCTCGAAGTCGAATAAGCCCGTGTTTAATATATGTGATAGTTCTACCACACCATTCACGGCAGGTACAAGATGTGCATCGGCATTTAATTGGCGAAGGACGAGCATTAATTCCTTTAGTTGCGCGGCATCAACGGTATCTACCTTGTTAACAATAATTACATTGGCAAATTCTACTTGGTCGGTTAGCAGGTTTACAATGCTACGTGTATCGGCAATATCGTCGTTCATCCCGGCTTGGTAAACGGTTTGGGCGCTACTGTAATCTTTTATGAATTGGCGAGCGTCAACAACAGTTACAAGTGTATCCAATTTGGCATGTGCGCTAAGGTCGATTTGCAGCTGGTCGTCGACGTAGCAGAAAGTTTGTGCAACAGGCAAGGGTTCTGAAATCCCTGATGATTCGATCAACAGGTAATCAAATCTATGTTCCTTGGCCAGTTCTTCGACCGCCACCAGCAAATCTTCCCGTAAAGTGCAACAAATACAACCATTACTCATTTCCACGAGTTTCTCGTCGGTATGATGCAGGACCGATTCGTTCTTTACAAAATTCGCATCGATATTCACTTCACCCATATCGTTCACAATAACGGCAACACGAAGGCCTTCTTTGTTATGTAATACGTGGTTGAGTAAAGTAGTTTTACCTGCACCCAGGAACCCGCTGAGTACTGTTACTGGAAGTTTCCGTTTCATGTAATATTTTTTGATGATGGTAGCGCGGAAAAGAAAGGCAAGGAAGGGCCCTTAACTATTTTTTAGGTTCATCTAAAAAATAATTTCAATATTTCCTTGCCTTCATCTAACGGCATAATAAAACAAACTGTAAATGAGTCGATTAGTGAATGAAACCGCGTATTTCATTATTCCGACTAGTTACAAACATACACTTTATTGCAACAATGTTGCAAATTATTTTTAAATTTGTAGTAGAAACCAGTACTAACAACACTATAAGGTATATTTAACTATTGTATGATGGTGATTGACGGTTTCTGTAGTAACTTTGGGTATTCATTTAATTAACAGCAGGGAACTATGTCAAAAAAACTGGTTTGGTACGGTGTATTCTTCATTGCACTGAGTGCGGCCTTCTTAGGTTACGCGGCCTATGTTATCAAGGGGGAGAGGGGTACTTATTTTGGTCGTGAAAGGCTGCCTGTTTTGGGTATGCCGGGACATAAAATTCCGAGTTTTTCCTTCACGAATCAAGATGGTAAAACCATTACAGAAAAAGATGTACACGGGAAGTTTTACGTAGCGGAGTATTTCTTTACGACTTGTACAGGTATATGCCCTCGTATGAATGATAACATGGAGAAAGTATATGAGAAGTATAAGACCGACACTAGCTTTTTGATTTTATCACATACGGTTGACCCGGATAATGATAGTGTTCCTGTTTTAAAAGCATATGCCGAGAAACACCATGCCGATTCTAAGAATTGGTGGTTTTTAACAGGCGATAAGAAATCGTTATATAAACTCGCAAGAGAAAGTTATATGGTAGACGACGGCGTTTACACAGGTGCAGAAGATTTTGTGCATACGCAATGGTTTGCTTTGGTGGATGGTGAAGGCCAAGTTCGTGGTTTATATGAAGGCACGAAGAAGTCGGACGTAGAGAAATTGATCGACGATATCCAACGCTTGCGAGAAGAAAATAATCCATAATGCCATGACAACGCAAAAACAAAAAGAGCAAATAGCAGGATGGTTACGTACTTGTAATCTTAGCATTACGGATACACGGGTAAAAATTCTTGAGTTGTTTTTGAAAAGCAACGGCGCGCTTGAACACGGTGATTTTGAAAAATTAGCCGGTAAAAGCTTCGACCGCGTTACGGTGTACCGTACATTACAAACCTTCTTAGACAAAGGATTAATCCATAAAATTCCTACAACAGATACATCTGTTCGCTACGCAATCTGTAAATCAGATTGTAAAGAACATGAACACCACGATCATCACGTACACTTTAAATGCGATGCTTGTGGAACTACTACATGTTTGGATGATACCAGTGTACCGAGCATTGCGCTACCACGTGGATATGCGATGAATAATGTAGAGGTAGTGGTAAGTGGGGTGTGTAAGGATTGTAAATAAACTTCTTTTACTACGTTATTATATAAAAGGTTTTCTCATTTTGGTGGGAAAACCTTTTTTGATTTCTGTGCTGCCAGCTATTTTCAATTAGTATTGACCCTACTTGTTGCTTTCTTTGTTTCACCAAAGAAAGGTGGATCTCTACATATAAAGACTGTTGGATGAGGGCTATGACTAGGCTTTGGTGTCTCGCGTGTAGAGATGGTGAAGGCCGTTCGGGGTTCTTTTTGGAGGAAAGTTTGTTGGGGTTTAGTGGCGTGCTGTGGGTGATATGAATATTATTCTTTGATCGATGGACAATAAAAAAGTCTTCCCGGGGGAAGACTTTTAGTTTTATAGTATGACTTGTAATTAGGCAATTTTGTCTATTTCCGCTTGTACGAATTCGGCTAAGTCCTTTACATAAGCGGGAGAGAAGTCGAATTTAATACCGGCAGCTTCGTAGAGTTGACGGAGTGTTTTTGTATAACCTAGGCTAAGCGCTTTTTCGTAGTTATCGAGGGCTTGTTGTGGATTTTCTTTGTATTGTTTCCACATAGCAATAGCACCTAGTTGAGCAATACCGTATTCGATGTAATAGAAAGGTACTTCGAATAGGTGAAGTTGGCGTTGCCAAGCATTGGCGCGAATATTTTCGTAGCCTTTCCAATTTACAACACCATTCGAGTATTCATCTTGAATAGCATTCCATTTCGCGGTGCGTTCTTCTACTGTATGTTGTGGATGCTCGTAAATCCAGTGCTGGAATTGGTCGATAATAGCAATCCAAGGGAATATGCTAATAGAACGTTCCAATTGTTGCAGTTTCGCACGGCGCAATTGTTCTTTATCGGTGAAGAAAATATCCCAATAGTCCATACTTAACAATTCCATACTCATACTCGCTACCTCTGCGATCTCCATTGGGTATTCTTTGAAGGCCGTTAATGGTAAATGGTGACTTAAGAAAGAGTGTATAGCATGACCACCTTCGTGTACCATGGTAGTAAGATCTTTCATTTGGCCTGCGGCGTTCATGAAAATGAAGGGTACACCTGTTTCGGCTAATGGACAATTGTATCCCCCAGGTGCTTTGCCTTTGCGGCTTTCTAGGTCAACACGTTTCATTTCTTTCATCACGCGTAAGCAATCGGCAAAGAAAGGACGTAGTTCTTGGAAACAAGCGATGGTTTTATCGATTAACTCTTCGCCGGTTTGGAAGGGTTCCAATGGTTTAATACCAGCTGGTTCTGCTTCGGTATCCCAAGGGCGCAAAGTATCCAGGCCTAACTTAGCTTGCTGGCGCTCCGTCATTTTCTTTACTAAAGGCACAATGTGCTCCCTAATAGCTTGGTGGAATTCGAAACAATTCTCTTTCGTGTATTCAAAACGACCAAGTTCTTCGAATTTATAGTCGCGGTAATTTTCGAAGCCGGCATTCAGCGCTACTTCGTGGCGTTTTTGTACAAGTTGTGTGTACAATTCGTCAAGAGCAGCTTTGTCTTGTAAGCGGCGTTCGCCGGTTTTGGTGAAAACTGCTTCGCGAAGAGTGCGGTCGCTGCTTTCTAAAAACTTGGCGGCTTGTTGGAGAGTATATTCTTTCCCTTCGAGCTCGATTGTCATTTTACCGGCAATAGCACCGTATTGTTGTGCCATTACGCTGAGTTCTGCTTGTAGCGGGATATTCTTTTCGTTGAAGAGTTTTACTTGTTTGCGTACGTTACGTAGGTACGGGAAGTATATATTTTCGTCGAGTTGCGCCGTAAACTCGGAATCCAACAGTTTGCGATTGAGGGCATCTGCATAGGGCTGCAGTTTGGGTTGGATTTCCATGCAGAAGTAGGCAAAAGCTTCTTCCAGCGATTTATCGGTTGTGTCGCAAGTCATTTTAATTTGTCGCCAGCAAGCATCTTCACTAATCACGGCTTCTAATTCACTGGTATCGTGTAACCATTTTTCTAAATCTTGTAGGCTGTTGATGGGGCGATTTTGTAATGCTTCGAAGTAAGGTTGCAAAGCGTCCCAAGTGGTAACGGTAAAATCTGCCGGCAGGAAAGTGCGCGGCAATGCTTTTATATGTGCGTCCATTATATGTGTGAGTTTTGCTATAAAAAAAATTCCAAACTACCTGTGGTCGCTTGTAATGGCAATATAATAAACATTACGGCAGCGGTTACAGGAAGTTTGGAATCGGGATATAATATCCTTAGGGAAGAAAAATTATTCTTCTGTAGTTTTCTTTTTGCGAGTTGCTTTTGGTTTTGGAGCAGCATCTTCTGCGCCTTCACCTTCAGCAGCGGTAGCTTTTTTAGCCCTCGTTTTCTTAGGCTTTTCTTCAGTTGCAGCTTCAGCATCATCTGTTGCAGCTACTTCTTTTTTAGCTTTCGTTGCTTTTTTAGGTTTCGCTTCTTCAACCGGGGCAGCTTCTACTGTGGCAGGAGCAGCCTCTTCAGCTACTTCAGCAGTTTCTTCTGCGAAGATTTCTTCGAAGTTCAACAATTCATTTGATTTGAGGATAGCATACCATTTTACCATTTTCTTCATATCAGAAACGTAAACGCGTTCTTCGTCGAACTCTGGGAATACGTTTTTGAAATAAGATTTGATGGCATTATTATCAGCCTTAGCATCTACCAATGGGAAATTTGCTTCTTGATCCTGCATTGATTTGAAAACAGACGCTAAGTTTACATTATCACCAGTTGTAAATACTTCAATGCTCTCCAAAGGGGTAAAGTTATGGATACGAGAAGATACAAAACGTGTGTTTTTATCTTCAAGCGACCTAACGATAGCGCCATCCTGTTTACTGGCTATCAATTGGAATAACCCACCTAAACCAGTTACTGCTACGATTTCTCTGTACTGCATGTTCATTTTTTTAAGAAAGGGCAAATATAAAAAATTAAGGATAGATTGCCCGCTGACAAATTTTCATTTTAGCAGTTCAATATAAATATTTTTCTTTAATATTTCACTAAACCGGCTACTGTATTCGCTTTCGTAGCAAAGCCACTGCTTTTTTCCCGCACCAAGTTGTTCCATTTGGTCGAAATATTTCTATAAATATAATATAATGTCCAACAGGCAATTGTTCGCGGTTATTTCCGAGGCCATTCCAAGAGAAGGTGTTTTGCGTGCCTAATGATTCATTTTGAACAAGATGTCGAACGGGTTTGCCTTCCAGGTTAAAAATGGTGATGTTGGCTTGGGTACCCAAACCGCCATTATTACAATATATATTACAGAGATCCTGGTAACCGTCATTGTCCGGTGAAAAAACAGGGCTTACCTCCCAATCCAGGGCTAGGTTGCTGGGTTGGGATTGAGAATTCTTATATCCCGGTGTAGCATAACCTGCCGTGGAAGCCGCAGAATGCCAGTTTTCCCGGTTGTTACCCAATTCCCAATGCAGCTTTTCCAAAGAAACACCTTGTGTATTGACAATCTGCGGCGCATGAAAATCTTTATGATAAGCAAATTCATCAAGTACCTCACCAATGCTATTGGTTAATACAACGTTCCCACTTGTGGCAGGGTAGGAGGGCAAGGAGGGAATTTGAGAGAAGTTAGCCATTTGTAAACAAGCGTAAGCACGGCAAATCCCGGCCTTATTGGTAGTAATGGCTACATACTCGCCCGGTAATAATAATTGTTGTTGGGATGAAGCAGGAAGCAGTGTTCCTAAACTACCATCAGTACGCCGGTTAGTTAGCAATATATCTTGCAGGTTAATCGCTGTTTTTCCTGTATTCACAATTTCTACAAAATCGGCAGCGATAGCAGGAGGATCGAACAATACTTCATTAATAATAATGTTTCCAGTACGTGGCTTTGTTGGCCGCGCAAACGAGATGCTACCTTCGGTGCTTTCGCCTTTGCAGGAAGGGAGGGCTTTTAATTGTAATTGGTAAATAATACCGGTATCTAACGGTGCACTACAACTAAGTATTACTTGTTGGAATAATGGCGGAATGGGTTGTGCTTTTGTAATAGTAACACTAGGTGTAATTTGATAGTGTAGTAGATTCGTCGCAAAGCTACTATCGAGTAGTACATTTGTTTGCAATATTAGTTGGTTGCTATCGGCAACGGCTATACGAAATATACTATTCATTCCTAACAAACTATCTGTTACAACACTATTTACTAACCCAGGCGTGCCGCCCTTTCCATCTTTACTCGCCATAACATTTTGTGCAGGAAAGCAAACTTGGTACGGCGAAATAAGTTCCAAACTCCATCCCCCATTGGGTTTGTATGGGTGCTGGTAACTATCGGTGTTGTGCATCCATGTATGTATTATACTACCTTTGGCATCAAATAATTGCAGCACATCTTGTTCTTGTAGTACAGGGAAATTATTTATACCGATGGTTGTTGCCGACGGAAATACTTGCGCTCCTTGCATGCCAACTAACAGTAAATAATGACGGGCTGGGATCATTGCATTCGTTATTGTAATACTGCCTTTATTGGTTTTGATGGACCAATTGTCAAGAGCCAAATTTTCATCGCTAGTATTTAGCAACTCTATATATTGATATGGTGGCAACCCATTACTAGGTAAGGGTTTCACCATCACTTCATTGATTAATACATCAAATGGCTTGGGCACATAATAACGCAGCGTGTTGTTGAAATCATTGCTGGTATTACCAATTACATCTTTAAGTCCTTTTACATGTAATATGTAATTGTGCATTTGTACCAAAGGCGTTGACAATGTAACATCTAGCTGTTGAGGGTTGGATGTATTGATTACAAATGTTAGTTTTTCTCCATCGAGCAATATTTGCGTAGCAGCCACGTCTAACATTTTGTCGAACAATAGTTGGATGCTGTTTGCGTTGATGATGGCGGTTTTCAGCAACCGGGGTGGTAGTGTATCGGCGCTGAAAGGCTTTACTTGTATATCATCGAAGTAATGCTTGTTGAAGAAGCTGCTGGTGGATTGTCGAATAGCTATGCCGAAGTATTGGCTGCTGGGGATACTATTGTCGTACACAGTGCCTTCTGTTTTATAGGCTAGGCCTGTAGCGGAAGAGTCGCGGAATAATTGCCAGCGGTGCTGGGCGTCACATATTACTTTGACTTTGCATGTAGTCGATGACCTATTCAGAAATCCGTCAACCCCGTCGATAATTTTCTGTGGTGCTTGGTGAGGTAATTTCTTGAACAAGGATACTTCGTCGCTCGTTCCACCCAAGCGTACAAAGTACGCGTAATTAGCGTCGTTGGTAAGGTCTTGCAGTTGTGAAGCCAGGTAAACGTCGACGTAATTTGTGCTGGATGGGTTGAAATCTAGTTTACAGTGCCATTCCCAGGTTGTTTGTGTAACGAGGGAGCTGGGAGTAGCGATGAAAAACGTGGTATTTGCTTGTTGGGAGGCGCTTTGCAGCTTTCCATCCTTTGCCACGAAATCGTCGTTCACTAGGAACCAGGGGGGTGAATGTTGTAAACTATTGTGATTAAAATCGGCAGAAAGTTGGGCGCAGGCAAAGGCTGGCCACAGTAGCAGGCTACAAACAATGGTTGGTTTCATATTCAAGTGGGTTTATATGAAGATAAAAAAAATTTAGCGCCCTTGGATATTGGTAGTGAAAAAGCGGTATTGATGTATTAATTTTGGCTTCCTTAAAATAAATCTATATAAAAATGAAAGTAGCCGTAGTAGGAGCCACCGGGCTGGTAGGCTCAAAAATGTTACAAGTATTGGAGGAAAGAAATTTTCCTGTTACTGACTTGATTCCTGTTGCCTCTGCGAAGAGCGTTGGTAAGGAAGTGACATTTAAGGGTAAGGCATATAAGGTGGTGGATGCAGATACGGCTATTGCTATGAAACCTAATGTAGCAATTTTCTCAGCCGGCGGCTCAACCTCTTTAGAGTGGGCACCAAAATTTGCTGATGCAGGTATTACTTGTATCGACAACTCTTCCGCATGGCGCATGGACCCTACTAAGAAATTGGTAGTACCAGAAGTAAATGGTAACGCACTTACTCCGGAAGATAAAATCATCGCCAATCCAAATTGCTCAACCATTCAAATGGTATTGGTATTAAAACCATTGCACGAGTTATACAACATTAAACGTGTAGTAGTTTCAACTTACCAATCTGTTACCGGTACAGGTGTTAAAGCTGTTACGCAATTAATGAACGAACGCGCAGGTGTAAGCGGTGAAATGGCTTATGCTTATCCAATCGATTTAAACGTCATTCCTCAAATCGATGTATTTACCGATAACGGTTATACGAAAGAAGAGATGAAGATGGTGAATGAAACGAAGAAAATTATGGGCGACGATTCGATTAAAGTAACTGCAACCACTGTACGTATTCCTGTAATGGGCGGTCACAGTGAATCAGTGAACATCGAATTTGAAAAAGAATATGAATTGGGCGACTTACGCAAAGCTTTAGAAGCACAAGCAGGCGTTATTGTAGTAGACGATCCGTCGAAAGCACAATACCCAATGCCGAAAGATGCGCATGATAAAGATGAAGTTTTCGTGGGCCGTATCCGCAGAGATGAAACCCAAGAAAAAACAGTTAACATGTGGATCGTAGCCGATAACTTACGTAAAGGCGCGGCAACTAATGCTGTTCAAATTGCAGAATACTTGCATGCACAAAAATGGATCTAGTATACATCGCAAATAGATTAAAAGGGAATAACGAAAGTTGTTCCCTTTTTTTATGCATAGAATAGTTAGGAATGCAATACATATATTACACGAATGTAGCAGATACAAATGGGTACCTGTTCCTTATATTCCGCCGCGTAGGAAATATTCTCTTCAAGAATTAATTACATTTTTTTCACTTTGAACATACCGTTTTATCCTTTTTCTGCGGTAATATTGCAGCACAATATGTGTAGAACAAGTTTACACACCAAGATTAAAGTAAAGGCCGAAAGCATTTTGTAGCAAGAAAAGCAGCAAAGTACACCACTGAAACCGCCATGATTGGGAGCAATAGTTAAAAATAACTACTAGGTTTCCTAACAAATACAACGTTGTAAAATCGTATACCCGTTTACGTTAGTTTATATGCTATCTACTCTAACGCGGGCGACTAAACGAATGACAACGGTAAATTTTATAAAAATATTGTATTTGTTAAAAACTTATTGTATATTCACTATCCGCGCAATGCGATAACTAGTATGCCTATACGAAAAGAGGGATGTAAGCTTGAGCACATGTGATATTATGTTATTACTAATCAATGTAGAATAATATAATACCGTTAAAAATTACACAGAAGTAGTATTGATTTGTGGTGGAATAAATTGAATTTTGAAATACAATCCTATATCTATTAGTTCTTTTATTGGATGTTTTTAATCATTTAATAATTACTAAATTCCCTTTTTCCTATGAAAACCAACACCAATCGCGAACTTTTGCTCATGCATAAGTTTACTGAAGAATGGAGCACCAATTTCTCATCTCAAGTGTCACGCATTATGACAATTGTAGATCAGAAAGATACCTTGGATGGCATTATGCCAATCATAGAGGTGGCGAATGTTTATAACCAGCGTTTTGCACAAACGCGTATGGACAAAGAGAATTTACTTAAGAACCGTAAGGCACGTCCGTTTGAGTTTTTGATTCACAAAAACTAGTTCCGGCATTTTTTATTGTTAGTATGTACAACGCAAGTAAGGTATTGCTTTGCTTGTTTGGATGATGTATGCGAATGAAGGCTTAACGCGGATATTCCTTTTCATTAGTCCATTTCTTTATTAACCTATCCTAGTTGTCGGAATTATACACTCATCCGACAACTAGAAAAGAGGAACCCCGTTACCCCGTTACTACATTTTTTCCGAAATTTACTATTCGGCTAATGCCGTGTTCAAGAAATCGTTGAACGGCTGCATAGCAGCAAACAGTTTAATGATTTCCCTCGCCAATGTGGGCTGTGTTAATAGCTCATCGGGTATGTTTTTACTTACGATGAAGCTTTTTAACTTAAGGTACTCGATGGCCGGGTTATCGATGTTATACCCTTGCGGCGCATTTTTCAATGCTTCGCCCTCTACTGTTTTGAATAATTTGATGAACTCTTTCTGGGAGAGAATCGCGGAGAAATCGGCGAAGTTGTAATCTATTTCTTGGCGCACCTTTTTTAAGATCGGCGCTTCGGGCATCCATATACCACCGGCAACAAAGCTTTTGCCGCCAGGCTCGAATTGGAAGTAATACCCTGCAAATGGCGACTTCTTTCCTCCCTTCGACATATACGCACCCATATTTGTTTTATACGGCGTTTTATCCTTCGAGAAACGAACATCTTTATAGATCCTGAATGTGCAATCTTTCGGTTGAAGATGCGCGACCGATTCGTCGAATTTGGCGATTCCTTGGATAAGTTGTTGCGTAAGATTCTCGAAATCTTCCTTAGCGGATTGGTAGGCTTGCTTGTGCTCGTCGAACCAAGCTTTATCATTGTGTTTTTTGAGGTCTTTCAAGAACTTCAAAGAAGAGGCTTGTAACATGATGTGAATTTAGGCGTAACAAATTTATTTTGATTGCTTGGTTTATCAAAGGAATCAAAACAAAAAGTGTGCGATAAAAATATCGCACACTTTAACATAGTTGGTTAGTTGTTAAACCTTTTTCTTATATGAGCCAAATATTCAATTATACCCTTTAAAATTTATAAATGGCTGCTAACAAAACATTGGCTGTTTGTCCTTTCGGAAGATCCTTCTTCGAGAAGATTTTTTCTGAAGCATGATCAAGCCTAAATTCAGGGACCAACGTAAATCCGCCGATCCTATAATTTCCGGAGAGTGTAAAACTCCATACATCACCACCATTAGCGAGTTCATCAGTGCTAGTGAAGACCTTTAATTTATCTTTATCCGAGAAGTATTCAGTTCTAAAAGTAAGACCGAATTTTTCAACGGGATCGTAGTTGAGGTAAAGAGCTGAGCCATACCAATTGCCGAGGTCGTTACTATACGTGCTATACGTACCGTTATAACCTAACGAGAACTTGGAATTAATAGCATAGGTTACAACAGCATCGATTTGATCATTTCTAATATCGAACGTGTCTTTACCACCAATGTAATTGAGGTAAGCCTTTACAGGACCGTCTTTTACATAAGCGAATTGCGCACCGATATATTTGTGATCAGTAAACGAGGCTGATTTTAAATCTGTTGGGTTAAAAACACCTAACATAGCTGAAAAATTACCGAGCGAAAAATCGGCTTTTACGCCGGTATGGAAGAAGGGGCCATAAGAGAACATGTAACTCATACTATAGTTCCTATTGGCGTAGGCGTCAACTAGCTCGTAACCTACGTGCGTAGCATAACTACCTATTGTAAACTTAACTTTATCGCTGGCAGCATATGAAATATTCAATTGCTTAATCGCGATTTCACTTTTACCTGCATCATTGTAGGAGAATTCACCTGCGCGCTTTCCAAATCCTACATCCGCAACCATACTTACATTTTTAAAACTATGTTCTAACTTCAACGATACCATCCCTAACTCGAACGAATTATGCGAGTTAGTAAAACTTGTTTTATTGTCGGTTGCATTGCCATTGAAATTATACTTGTAATACACATCGGCAGAACCAGACAACTTGAGGCCACTCGGGAGCAATCGAAGAGAATCTTGCGCTGAGGCTACGCACACACTACCCAAGGCCACCATAAGAAGAAAGCATTTTTTCATTAGCGAATATTTTGGTTGATAAAATGGGGGTGACTGCTTAGTAACTTGTTAAGGTGCTAATGATGATGATGGGTGGAATAATACAAACTCCGTATGTAAAGAACTTAAAATCGAAACTTCGTAGGCAACAACCGCCGCAGTGCACCACGACAAGGCACCACAACGGTTGTTTTGATTTTTGTAAACTGGCTATTATTGCGGGAGTAATTCCTCTTCTTTCAACGCACCATTGTTGCTCACCGTTAAGGATTGCGCATGGTAGTTTTCGTTGTGTTGAGTAACATCCAAACCAAGTGCTTCTTCTTCTTCAGATACACGTAATGGATGGAACATATTGATCAACTTAAAGATGATATAAGAAACCGTGAAGCTGTATGCAACAACGATCACCATTCCGAGTAATTGCTTCAGGAACAAAGTAGGTGTACCGCTGTATAACCAACCTTGGTCAGTTACAGCACTATTAATAGTAGTTGTAGCGAAAATACCTGTTAACAACATACCTACGATACCACCAACACCATGGCAAGGGAATACATCCAATGTATCGTCGATAGCTGTTTTCGATTTCCAATGAACAACCATGTTAGACACAATGGCAGCAGCAAAACCGATAAAGATACTTTGCGGGATGGCTACGTAACCGGCAGCAGGTGTGATAGCAACTAAGCCCACAACAGCGCCGATACAGAAACCAAGAGCAGATGGTTTACGACCACGTACTACATCAAAGAACAACCAAGCCAAGCCGGCAGCAGCAGTTGCAGTATTAGTAACCGCGAATGCAGAAACAGCCAATGAGTTAGCAGCTAATGATGAACCGGCATTGAAACCGAACCAGCCAAACCATAATAAACCTGTACCTAATAAAACGAACGGGATATTTGCAGGAGTAATTTCTTTTTTCTCTACGTGATCTTTTCTACGCTTCAATACCAAGGCACCTGCCAAAGCCGCACAACCAGCAGAAATGTGTACCACGGTACCACCTGCGAAGTCTAATACGCCCATTTTGAACAAGAAACCGTCGGCATGCCATGTCCAGTGTGCAATGGGTGCATACACCAATACGCTGAACAACACCATAAAGAGTACATACGACGTGAAGCGGATACGCTCTGCTACTGCACCTACCACCAAAGCCGGGGTGATGATAGCAAACTTCATTTGGAATAAAGCGAAGAGCAACATTGGAATGGTTCCCCATGCGGCACCCTCTGGTACTCCTTTAAAGAATAAGAAGGTACGAGGATCACCAATTATACCACCGATTGAATCACCGAAGGCTAAACTGAAACCGCATACCACCCAAATTACGCTGATGATGCCGGTTGCAACAAAGCTCTGCATCATGGTGGAAATAACGTTCTTACGATTTACCATCCCACCGTAGAAGAAGGATAAACCTGGGGTCATTAAAAACACTAAACAAGTAGCTACTAAAATCCATGCAACGTCAGCAGGATTATACTTACTTGTATCAGCAAACGCGGGAGCGGAAGGAATAAATATGCCGATGAGTGCAAAGGCTGCCAGGAAAATGAATGGCAAATAATCTTGAAATGATTTTTTCTTCATAGCACTTGATTTTATAATTCGCAATAAAAGTATGTCGGTACTATATAAAATCAAATAGAAGGCCCTAAAAATGGAAATATTTAAAAATACAGGCCTCAAAGTGCGTCAAAAGACAATCATATATATTTTAAATTATATATTAATTTGATTTTTGAAGTTTTTCGCAGTG
Source organism: Chitinophaga skermanii (assembly GCF_003259335.1). Classification (GTDB taxonomy): domain Bacteria; phylum Bacteroidota; class Bacteroidia; order Chitinophagales; family Chitinophagaceae; genus Chitinophaga; species Chitinophaga skermanii. The sequence goes on along the minus strand of NZ_QLLL01000007.1, from coordinate 249,857 downwards.
AAGAAACTAGACAATATTAGGTTTAACAGTTTGATATTTAATTATTTATAAGAATTTCAAAATACAATTCAATTTTTTCAAAAAAAGCGACCTTGCTCTTTACTGCAAAATCGCTTTTAACGTTATACTGTATTGTATTTCAGAAATATATATTTGAAGATTATTTATTATTATTACTTCAAATATGGCTAAAATAAACAATTCGTATTATAAATAATTCTATATAATGTTTATTTGACCATGTATCTATTTTGCCTTCATTTCGGTCAATTGTTGTTGCAATGCAAACATTTGGTCCCTCAAACGGGCCGCTTCCATGAAATCTAAATCTTTCGCCGCCTTCTCCATCTCTTTCTTCACTTTCGTTATCGCCTTCTCCATCTGCGGAATAGTTGATATCGTGCCTTTGTTTAAAGCCGTATTCTCCTCGGAAACAATGGTTAGCTCGTCGTGTACAGCCAGCGGGTTGTTCTCGTCGTACTGTTTTATTTCCAATACGCTCGTTTGACCCAAGATTTGCTCTTTCGATTTACGTACTGTGCGCGGGGTTATATTATGTTCTATGTTATAGGCATGTTGCTTATCGCGGCGGCGAGATGTTTCATCTATCGTGCGCTGCATACTATCAGTAATTTTATCGGCATAAAAGATAACCAAACCATCTACGTTACGCGCGGCACGGCCGGCGGTTTGCGTTAATGATCTTTCATCTCGTAAGAAACCTTCTTTATCCGCATCCAAAATCGCCACTAACGACACCTCTGGCAAGTCAAGCCCTTCTCTCAATAAGTTCACACCAACTAACACGTCGATATTACCCAAGCGAAGATCACGTAATATCTCCACACGCTCCAAGGTATCTACTTCGGAGTGGATGTAGCGACTCTTAATATTAATACGTCCCAAATATTTATCCATTTCCTCGGCCATGCGCTTCGTTAGGGTAGTTACCAGTACACGGTCGCCTTTCTTCACGGTTTTATCAATCTCGTCGAGCAAATCATCGACTTGGTTCACACTCGGCCTTACTTCGATCGGGGGATCGAGTAAGCCTGTAGGGCGAACAACTTGTTCTACCACCACGCCATCGGTTTGCCTTAATTCATATTCTCCGGGGGTGGCACTTACAAATACGACTTGGTTAGTTAGCTCTTCGAACTCGTAAAAGTTCAATGGGCGGTTATCTAAGGCACTTGGTAAACGGAAACCGTAATCCACGAGGGTGAGTTTACGGGAACGGTCGCCCCCGTACATACCACTAATTTGCGGGATGGTTACGTGGCTTTCATCAATCACCAGTAAGAAGTCATCCGGGAAGTAATCCAATAAGCAGAATGGCCGCTTACCGGGTTGGCGACGATCCAAGAACCGCGAATAGTTCTCGATACCATTACAATACCCCAATTCGCGGATCATTTCCACGTCGTATGTTACCCTTTCCGATAAACGTTGCGCTTCGATGAGTTTACCCTGCTTCTTAAAATATTCTACTTGGGCATTCATCTCGTCTTGGATTTCGTTGAGAATTTGCACCATCATATCCTTGGGTGCCACGTAAAGGTTGGCAGGAAAGATGGCGGCTGTATCCATGATAGCGATGCGTTTACCTGTTTGCGGATCGAAGCTTTCAATTTCTTCGATTTCATCACCGAAGAAGGTGATTCTATAGCCATAATCAACATAGGGTAAGTTTACATCCACTGTATCGCCCTGCACACGGAAGTTACCGCGGTTGAAATCGCCCGTAGTACGAGAGTATAAAGAATTTACCAAGCCATGTAACAAGGTATTGCGTCCCATTACTTGCCCTTGTTGAAGTCGAATGATACTGTTTTCGTATTCTGTAGGGTTACCCATACCGTAAATACACGATACGCTGGCTACCACGATAATATCGCGCCTACCGCTTAGTAGGTTAGAGGTGGCTCTTAATCGAAGTTTGTCCAACTCCTCATTAATCGCTAAATCCTTCTCGATATATGTATCGCTCACGGGCATATATGCTTCGGGTTGATAATAATCGTAATACGATACGAAATATTCCACGGCATTATGCGGGAAGAACTGTTTCAGTTCGCCGTACAATTGCGCTACAAGGGTTTTGTTGTGGGTAAGTACGAGCGTAGGTTTTTGCGTGTTTTGAATAACATTGGCCATGGTAAAAGTTTTACCCGAGCCGGTTACACCCAGCAATGCCTGGTATTTCTCGCCGTTGACAACACCTTCTGTTAGCTGTTCGATAGCTGAAGGCTGATCCCCGGCGGGTTTATATGGAGCTTCTAAACGGAAAGGCATATTATCTTTACTAAATTTGTGATGATTGGGTGTTATAAAAACTTTTTATTTACCAAGTTTGTAGCAACTTTACAATCAAAATTAACTATTCATGCACAAAAAGATCGCGATTAAAAAAATGCTCGTTTTAGCGTTCGCGCTATTTATAACGACATCCTCTTATGCATGGGGACCAATAGGACACAGGGTAGTGGCAGAATTAGCTAGTCGTCATTTGACACCAAGGGCGCAGAAAGCGATTTCCGATTTAATAGGCACCGAAACATTGGCGATGATTGCCAACTGGCCAGATTTCATTAAATCCGACACAACAGGTAAATACAAACACACGAATAACTGGCACTATGTCGATTTCCCTGGCCACATTTCATGCGAAGAAGTGCATAAAATGATTGCCGATGGAAAAGCAAGTGGCGAAGCATATAATCAAATTGTAGCGCTTTCTAAAACATTAAAAGATCCAAAAGCGTCCAAAGAGGATAAAGTATTTGCATTAACATTCTTGGTGCATATCATTGGCGACGTTCACCAGCCTTTGCATGTGGGTCGTGACGAAGACCAAGGTGGTAATAAAATCGCCGTACAATGGTTCAATACACCTTCGAACTTACACCGTGTTTGGGACGAGCAACTGATCGATTATCAACAACTAAGTTACACAGAATATACCAATTGGTTAGATCGTGCCCCTGCACAAAAGATCAAAGAAATCCAAAAAGGCACTGTTATCGATTGGTTATGTGAGTCTCACGTATTAGCAGATAAAGTATATGCTAGCACAAAAGATGGCGATAAATTGAGCTACCGTTACAATTTCTTGTTTGTAAACGACTTAAATAGTCAATTACAAAAAGGTGGCTACCGCTTAGCACAAGTATTGAACGATATCTTCAAATAATCGTTTTCGATATACTGAAAAGCGCTTGCCTTGCAAAAGGCAGGCGCTTTTTTTATGCCTATACTATATCATAAGAACGGGATGGGCGGAAAAGCCCGTCGTTACAGGGGGTACGTTTTTAAACACTTGAAGATAAATCAGTTACAAAGGCGAGGATAGGCTACCTCTATACTGGGCTTGAGTTTGGATAGGGTGGAGATAGGCTTTAGATAGGCTAGGGATAGGGTCGAGATAGGCTTTAGATAGGGTAGAGATAGGGTAAGGATAGGGTAAGGATAGGGTGAAGATAGGAAGTGTCACGTCCTAAAATAGGTTTACACCCTAGTTTGGTAATCCGGGTTAAGGTTTACACAGGGAAATGGTAGGGCAACAATAAGCGATACTATAATATATGCCCAACCATGGGTACCTATTATCTATTACCCAATAAATTCCCTTGTGCCAATAGGCTGGGTAATGGTCTAAACAAAATCACCCGGCTATGCAAGCACAACCGGGTGATTATATATAAGTTTATTTAGTTGTTACACTAAATCGATATCGAAGTTTACCAACTGTACGAATTGTTCCAAACGTGCACTGATTTCTTCTTTAGTTACTTCGCGTAAACGGGTAACACCAAATTTCTCAACACAGAAAGAAGCCATGGCAGAACCTACGATGATGGCAGTTTTCATGTTTTCGAAAGAAATGTCTTTTGTTCTAGCGAGGTGACCGATGAAACCACCTGCAAATGTATCGCCGGCTCCTGTTGGATCAAATACATCGTCTAATGGCATCGCTGGAGCGAAGAACACATGATTTTCGTTGAATAACAATGCACCGTGCTCACCTTTCTTGATAATCAAGTAACGTGGGCCCATAGCCATAATTTGCTTAGCAGCTTTCACCAAAGAGTATTCGCCGGTTAATTGACGTGCTTCAGAATCGTTTACCAACAATACGTCTACCATAGAAATTACTTTTTTCAAGTCTTCCAAGGCAGTTTCCATCCAGAAGTTCATCGTATCCATTACGATTAATTTCGGGCGGGTAGTGAATTGTTCGATAACGCTTTTTTGTACTTGGGGCGTAAGGTTACCTAAAATAAGGAAATCGCTTTCTTGGTAGGAAGCTGGAATCGTTGGATTGAAAGCAGCCAATACATTCAGCTCAGTAGCTAATGTATCGCGTGTATTCATATCCATATGATATTTACCTGCCCAGAAGAAAGTTTTCTCGTCTTTCTTCACTTCAACACCATCCAATTTTACACCCCTAGCAGATAATGCATCCAATTCCGACTGTGGGAAGTCGCCACCTACGATGGATACTTGGTTAACTTGGTCTACGAAATTCGAAGCAGCCCAAGCGATGAAAGTGGCAGAACCACCAATGATCTTGTCCGATTTTCCAAAGGGCGTTTCGATATCATCGAACGCCATGGTGCCTACGACAGTTAGCGACATGCTATTTAATTATTTTATAGTATGATTAATAAGACAATAAGCTTACGCTTATAAAAAAACCACGCAAAGGTAAGCATATTAGGGTGCAATGGCGCCATTTGCCATAAAAATCCCAATACAGCTTTACCTTTCGTGATAATTCATATATAAAATAAGGCTACTAAACCTTTACCAGCTTCCATTTGCCTCGTTTGAACACAATGAAAGCCGCCACGGCAATTAATGTTTCAGCAATACCTATTGCCAAATACACTCCTAATGGCCCTAATGCCAACCAATTAGCCAAAGCATAGGCCAAGGGGATTTGCAATAGCCAGAAGCCAAAAATGTTAATAATCATGGGTGTACGCGTATCGCCGGCGCCATTAAAAGCCTGCATCATCGACATACCGAATGCATAAAACAGTAAACCGGCACTTACCACTCGTAAGCATGTTACAGCATTTTCCACGACGTTAGGATCGCTAACGAAAAAGTGAATAATGGGATGAGCGAAAGCCACTAGGATAATAGACATAATACCTAGCAAAGCCCCGTTATATAATGCTACACGGTAAACAGACTGTTCGGCTCTTTCTGGTTGCTGCGCACCTAGGTTCTGCCCAACAAGTGTAGCCCCTGCATTGGCCAAGCCCCAAGCAGGCATTAAGCAGAAGATCACCATCCTAATACCAATAGTATACCCAGCAATGGCATCTTCTCCGAATTGGGCGATGATGCGGATCAAAATGATCCAACTGGCGGAGTTGATCAAAAATTGCCCCGCACCACTAGCGCCTATTTTGAGTACCTGTAGTATTATATCCCATTTAGGCTTGAAATAAGCCCCTACAATCTTGATTTTACCTTTACCATCGAACAAGTGGTATAATTGGTATAGCACACCCGATCCACGGCCAATTAAGGTAGCAATGGCAGCACCCTCCAACCCGAAAGCAGGAATGGGTCCGACCCCAAAAATGAAAATGGGGCAACATATAATATTTAGAATGTTAGCCAACCAAAGCGAGCGCATAGCCATGGCCGCATTACCAGCCCCCCGGAAGATACCGTTAATCATGAATAGGTAAGTGATTACGAAGTTACTTCCCAGCATAATTTGGGTATAACCGTGACCAATTTCTATTACTTCAGGGGTAGCGCCCATGAGGCGTAATAGATCTTTTGCGAATACGAAACCTACGATGGAAATAACGAGTGATAACATACCGGCGAAGATCATACCTTGAACGGCTGTGATGCTGGCGCCTTTGGGGTCTTCTTCCCCAATTCTACGGGCCACCATGGCCGATGCTGCCATTGTAATACCCATTGCTAGGCTATAAACAATGGTAAGCATCGATTCGGTTAAACCTACCGCTGCTACAGCAGCCTTTCCTAGTTCACTTACAAAATAAATATCGACCACCGCAAAGAGTGATTCCATCATCATTTCTAAGATCATGGGCACAGCTAATAGGAAGATAGCGCGGCGTAAACTACCCGAAGTATATGTATTTTCTTTGCCTACGATCGCTTCTTTCAACAATGAAAAGAAGCTACGTACGCGCAATAATGCTTGCGTTTGTCGCATGGAGTTGTATTATAAAATTGACATGTAAATGTTTGACACGACAAGTTCATCGCATCAACGAATTAAAAGAGGAGGACTGTTTTACTTCTGCCGTAGCTAGAAGATGGGAGCGATTTTCATCAGCGTAAAATTGAGATGCGACAAAGATAGAATAATTATCTAAACGACAAAATATTTCAACAATAATTCATTGCTATATCAATCAATTCAGCATCAAGACAAAAAATAAAAAAAATTAACCCTGTAAACACAGTACCACAAAGCATTACATAGCATATTAAAATACTTTAATGCATAATTTTTCAAAACACCTGTAACTTTTTTTTGCAAGCATTCGTTTAACACATGGATCAACAAATCCAAATATCTAAATCCTAATTTTACTAAAACGGAAATCATGCTTTTATTTAAAAATCGTGCTCTTAAAGTGAGCTTGATGGCTACTGCCATGCTCGGAATTCTCGCTACTGCTTGTAATGACAAAGATGATAATGCTCCAGCATTACGTTCTAAAGAGTATGCGTTTACAGGTTCTGGCAACTCTGCAGGTAAAGTTACTATCAGCGAGAAATCTGCTAATTCAGTACAGATCTCTATTTCGTTGGATAAGTCTACAAAAGACACTACCTACAACTTCAACATTTTCAAAGGTGAAGATTTGACAAAAACTGATACTGCAGTTAAATTCACCGCGCAAAAAAGCACTGGCGCAGCGTTATTAACGAACACGACTGTAACTACAATGAGCTATGATAGCGCATTGAAACTGAAAGCCTTTGCTAAAATCTCCTTCAAAAGTGGCGTTAAAGACAGCGTAGTAGCGACTAAGAAAATCGGCGCTGCAGCTACTAACTAATTCACTTTTTACACACTCAGCGAAAAAACATTTACTTGTTGTATCAATTATTGATGCGACGTGATATTGTATTGTCGTTAAGAATCGTACAAAAGAAACAGCCGGGTAACCATCCCGGCTGCTCTTCGATTCTCATTAAAATTAAAAAACCCCATTGTGATTTTTTACATCAGTCGCAAAGATTTGCAACCGGTTTAAATGCAAGTGTTACAACGGATCGACCAAATGTATCCCTGGTCGACTAACGATTGTTTGTTCCTGTTATGATAGGATATGGTTCTAAAATATCTTTATTGGCCATAGGTTTTAGGCCCAGTTCTCAACACTTTAAATTCAGTTCTACGATTCAATTGACGACCATCTGGATTGTCTTTACCATTCGGTAATGTATTTGGTGCAATTGGTTTCGTTTCACCATAACCATGCGCAATAATCCTGCTGCGGCTAATACCTTTCGATACTAGGTAATCTACACACGATTGAGCACGGGCATCGGAGAGTTTGAAGTTATACGCATCGGTACCTTTACTATCGGTATGCGCGCTTAATTCGATTTCTATTTCTGGGTTATCTACTAAAATATTATACAACGTATCCAATACTACGAGCGACTGCGGGCGTAGCGTGGCTTTGTCGTAATCGTAATAGATATCCTTTAAGATAATTGGTTTACCCACTTCGTACCGTTGTAAACAGAGAGAAGGGTTGAACAATGTATCCGAAGCCAGCAACGATTCTGTATTTGCAGTTAATACTTTCGAGAAGTAGTTTTCTTTCTCGGCTACGATTTTGTAATCTCTTTGTGGATCTACTTCGAAGTAGTAGCGGCCCGTTTCGTTGAGGGTAATTTGTTTCAATATTTTATTACCGGAAGGATCGATGAGCGTGATTTTAGCGCCTGTAAGCGGTGCTTGCGAATCGCAATCCAATACGCTACCCGTCATCATCTTCGCCAATTTCTTCATTTTAAATAACTCTAAGCAACAAACCGATTCACGGTCGGAACTAAAGTAGCCACCTTGTAAGCTAACATCTTTGTTGCTAGAGGTGAAATAGATATCATCTTTCGGCGAGTTCATAGGCCATCCTAGGTTAGTAGGCGTTTGCCAGTTACCGAAATTACCTTGTGCAATAAAGAAGTCCATACCCCCAAATCCGATTCTGCCATTGGTGCTCCACAACAACACTTCGTTTTTCGTATCGTAGAAAGGGGCATCTTCATCGTCCTTAGAATTGATGATATTACCGAAGTTAGTAGGGGCGTTAGGGGTACCGTTTTGTAATTGGCAGTACCAGATATCGTATTTACCCATACCGCCTGGGCGGTTAGAGGAGAATAGTAAATATTTACCATCGGGTGTTACTGAAGGAGCTTTTGAGCTGTAGCCTTCTGCATTTACGTTGGCACTGAGCTTTTTGGGTTCAGACCATACGCTACCAGACTTGGTGGACATATAAATCGATGAATTCTTCTGGCCGTTTTTAGTCGTCCATTTCGTTAGAAACATAGTGTTACCATCGGGAGTGATCGAAGAAACGCCCATATCTACGCCTTTTTCTAAAGGGATATCTAGTTTCTGTTGCACATTGAAATTAGCATCGCCACCTTTTGCGAAATAGAGTTTATTTACGTAGGGATTACCTTTTTTATCGAGTGCACCGGAATCGGGGCGTGAAGAGGTGAAGATCATGGAAGTTTGATCTGGAAGGGCAGCTGCGTAGTTTGCGCCGCCTTGGTTTACACTTCCAGCGAGTTTTGTTACGGTATAGCGAGGAATCTTCTTCATTTCTTCCACGGCGAATTCACAGGTAGCAATCTCTATCAACGTTTTAGCAGAATAATCATCGTAGCCTTTATAGCTGGCTTTAAACTGTTGAAACTGCGTTAATGCTTCTTCATATCTTCCCAAGGCCCTTAAACACACGCCATCCCAATAACGTACCAGGGGGAATAGGGTAGTTGTTTCAGCAGGATTATCTGCAATGATGGAGGCATACCATTTCTCGGCGCTTGCGTAATCGTAGTAATTACGGTACGATTCGGCTAAGCGGTATTTCACTTCTTCGTAATCTTTATTTTTCTTTTGTTCCTTTTTGCTGCTTTTCTCCACTACATAAGGAATGAATGTCCCTGTTTTCGTATCGAACTTCGTCATCGCTTTATTGTAATACTGCGCAGCGGAATAGAAATCCTTCGCTTCGAAGTAAACATCTGCCGTTCTTTTATAATCAACCACGTATTGTGCTTGCAGGGAATTAACTATACCAACCAGCGTACATATCCAGAGAAGTGTAAATTTTTTCATGTGAAGAGTCATTTGTTGTGACTAGGTATATTGGAATGATGTATTGAGTTTTTGACGATCTATTTTGATCATTATAACCTCGGGCAGATAAAGTATTCTGGTTGGAAGATCCTTTTCTTACGGAAGATGTAGGAGAGTGACATTTCGAAGCTGTTGCTACCATTCACTAACCTGCGAAGATCCGAAGTATTGGCGTCGTAACTCAGGCCCAACGTGAAGTTTTGATAACGAGCCCCAGCAAATGGGATAACGCAATCGTTCACGCGGTAATTTGCCCCGATCAATACATCACATTCCAAGCTAACGGTTACCTGTGCATAAGCACCGCCTACAATTTCTTCAGCGTTACCTTGGCGCATGTACAAACCAGTAGGAGTTACAGTAAATTGATCGTTGATTTTAATACGGGCACCACCATGTGCTAAATAGCGGATAGGCAATTTCTTGTCTTCCAGGTTATTCGCCACGAATGGATCTGAAGGTTGTGTAAGGTGCGCAGCTGATACGCCTACAAACGGGTTGATTTGGTGATTGGGGTTCCCGTCGAAGAATAAGATACCTGCGTTAACATCGAATACTGTAGAAGAGGTGTTACTGAAGTTTTCACCGCTGATTCTATCGGGGTCGAAACCGATTACGGGGTTGTATTGACTACCTAATTGGAGTTTATCTACATCGATTCTACGATTGACGAGCCCTGCCGAGATACCGAATGAGAATTGGCTGGTTTGGTTTTTACCCAGCTTCACACCGTTATAAGCAAAAGAGGCCATCGCGTTAAAATAGTTGTAACCTGCGTCGCCGGCCGACATATTTAAGATATTCAAGCCAACGCCCATATTTTTACCGGTAGGAGCATCTGCAGAAACACCGGCGGTTGAAAACGGTTTTCCGAAGTTATTCCATTGGGTACGGTAGTTTGCATTAATCCTATAATCGCCGTCTACGATGCCGGCTAATGCGGGGTTTAACCATAGGGGATAAGCATAATACTGGGAAAAGTGTGGGTCTACTTGTGCTTTTGTTAATGAGGGAACAAATGCACAAAGTGCCAGCACTACAATGATGATCTTACTTCTCATGGGAACATTTTTATGTTTGTTCTGTGATAAGCAGGAATGAGAAGGGATACATTCTCATTCCTGCTGAGGTGAATTGATCTAATGAATTTTGGTTTATCTAATGATGGTAATCGTACCACGTTTATTGATAATCGTACCGTCTTGTAATTGAACTTTTAACACGTAGTTGTATACACCTACAGGCTGTACTTTACCACTCATCGTACCATCCCAACCTACACTTCTGTCACGCGATTCGAATACTTGTTGACCCCACTGGTTGTAGATGTATAATTGCATGGTTTGGATGGTTGTTCCGTACACATACAAGATGTCGTTCAAACCATCATTATTCGGTGTAAATGCATTTGGAACGAATACCAAGTTACCCGCAGGGTTATTTGTTTTGGTAGATGATAACACCCATGCACTGTTCGCACAAGCATTCGCACCGATGGCCATTACTTGGATAGAAGCGTTTTGGTTTGGCTCTAATCCCATTACGGTGTAAGTAAGGCTGTCTTTCGGTCTGAATATGGATGTTTGACCACCATCTATCGAAATTCTATAACCAATTGCGCCAACGATTGGGTTCCATCTGAATGTTACCGAAGTAGCTGTTTGGTTCGAAGAGGTTACAGTCGGTTGCGGTAATACGCTCAATACTGTTACTGTTACAGCCGTTCTAGCAGTGCTTGCACAACCACTGTTCGAGTAAGCTGCTTCAACATAGTATGTAGTAGTTGCCGTTAAGGCCGGTGTTATAAACCTATCGCCTGTGAATACCGGTGTAGTACCACCTATTGTTGTGTACCAATTGAATGTTACACCTGGTTGAGTAGAGGTAGCTGTTAAGGTATCTGTCGTATTCGGACAAATTGGATCTGCATTACCTGCTACTGTTGGAGCATTCGGACGAGGACCAACTTTCGCTTCTGCAATCGCTCTTGCTGGGCTTACGCACGCTCCAGCGATAACTGCTTCTACGTAGTAGTTGATGTCTACTGTTAATGCTGATGTGGTGAATGAAGTACCAGTGAATACCAGGTTACCATTAACTGCCGCATCGTACCAACGGTATGTAACATTTGGTTGTGCATTTTGAATAGCGAATGTAGCCGTGCTGTTAGAGCATGTTGTTACTACGTTGTTCACGAGCACTGGGGTGCTTGGTGCATCGGCAGGCGTAACGTTTACTTGTGTACGTCCGTTGCTTGTACAGCTACCACCCAGTAAGCTAGCTTCTACATAGTAAGTAGTGGCTGCATTTACATTCGGTGTTTGGAATACCGGTCCTTGGAATACGAGGTTACCATTAACTGGTTGGTCGTACCAGCTGTATTGGAGATCCGTTCTTGGTGTACGGATTCTAATAACAGCCCTCGTTCCTCTACAAACCGTTATGTCTGTTGCTTCAACTACCGGTACATCGGCACCATTTACAATAGTTACAGTGACAGCTGTACGTTTAATGCTACTACAGTTAGCTGCAGAAACTGCTTCTACGTAGTAAGTAGTTGTTGCTGTTAATATTGGAGTAATGAAATCGGCACCTGTTCCTACCACTGTACCACCAGTAGGCGCATCGTACCAACGGTACGTAATACCTGCTACTGGGTTTTGTACGTGTAACATTACGTTTGTATTCGCGCAAGTAGAAACATTGTTTGCATCAACCACCACTGTATCCGGCGCTGGGTTCACTGTTATAGCGGCGCTTGCACGGCTTACGCTAGCACAGTTACCTGCGTTCACACCTTCAACATAGTATGTCGTTGAAGTGGTTAGGATTGGCGTGGTGAAGGTTGCACCAGTGTGTACCAATGTTCCGCCGGTGAGCATATCGTACCAATTATAGGTGATACCGCTTACTGGGTTTTGTATTGCTAAGGAAGCCGTTGTTCCGCCGCAAGTTGTGATGGCGCTGTTCACCAAGATTGGAACTGCTGGCGCATCGGTTACGGTGATGGCTACGCTGGTTCTTGTTGCACTTGCGCATCCACCTGTAAGCGCTGCTTCAACATAGAATGTAGTGTTTACATTGATGGTTGGTGTTGGGAAGCTAGCACCGGTGTGTACTAATACACCACCCACTGCCGCATCGTACCAACGATAGATATACAAGCTGTTCGGGTTCGTAACGTTTAACGTTGTAGTAGTGCCTTTACAGATTGTTCTGCTAGCCACGTCAACAGTTGGAGCAGGAGGAGCAGGCGTAACGGTTACTTTCACACTTGCTCTTGCAATGCTTGTACAATTGCTGCCGCTTGCTGCTTCTACATAGTAAGTAGCGCTATCTGTTGTTGGTGTTACTGTGAAGTTTGCACCTGTGAAGATTGGCGTACCACCTGTTGCACTATTGTACCAGTTATAGGTTACACCCATTACTGGGTTTTGAACATTGAAGGTTACAGGTTGACCAGTACATGTTGCCTGGTTATTGTTAGCTACCACAGGTGTAGTTGGTACTGTACCTACGGTTACGATCACTTCTACTTGACCACCAGCATTCGTACAGTTGCCGTTAACAGCCTCTACGAAGTAAGAAGTAGTAGTGGTTAATGTTGGTGTTACATATACACTATCAGTTACTAACAAGGTACCAGCAGCATTGTACCAACGGTATGTTACACCCGGCTGCCTGTTTTGTACTACTAATCTTGCTGTATTACCAGCGCAGATATTTGTACCACCTGCTACGATTGGTGTATTAGGTACAGTGCGTACTACCACTTTCACGCTTGTTCTTGCGGCGCTAGGGCAATTACTACCGCTGAGGGCTTCTACATAATAAGTAGCGCTATCTGTAGTAGGTGTAACAGTGAAGTTTGCACCTGTAAAGATTGGCGTACCACCTGTTGCAGTGCTGTACCAATTATAATTTATACCAGTAACTGGGTTTTGAACATTGAAGGTTACTTGTTGACCAGCGCATGAAACCTGGTTATTGTTAGCTACCAACGGAGTGGTTGGCACTGCGTTCACGGTTACTACCACTTCAACTCTACCACCAACATTACTACAGATGCCATTAGAAGCTTCTACGAAGTAAGAAGTAGTAGCGCTTAATACCGGGGTTACATATACACTATCGGTTACTAACAAAGTACCTGCAGCATTGTACCAACGGTATGTGATACCGGCTTGTCTATTTTGAACAACCAATCTCGCCGTATTACCTGCACAGATATTTGTACCGCTTGCTACGACAGGAGTGCTTGGCACATCACGCACCACAACATTCACAGCAGTTCTTGTAGCGCTGATACAACCAGATGCTAAGCTATCGGCTACATAGTAAGTTGTATTTGCATTCACTGCAGGCGTAATGAAGGTTGCACCTGTGAATAACAATGTTCCGCCTGTTGGAGCATCGTACCAACGGTAGAAGCTACTACCTGTTGGGTTCGATACGCGTAAGGTAGCATTTGCACCTTTACAGATAGTTACAGATGTTGAATCCACTGTTGGTGCTGCCGGGGTAGCCGTTACTCTCACTATGCCGCTTGCTCTAGCAATGCTTGCACAATTATTATTGCTAACCGCTTCAACATAATACCTAGCGCTATCGCCTGTTGGAGTTACCGTGTAGCTAGTACCGGTGAATAACAAGGTACCGCCTGTAGCTGCACTATACCAGTTGTACGTTACACCAGGAATTGGTGTTTGAACAGTGAAGGTAACTGGTTGAGATGTACATGTTTGTAAGTTGTTGTTTACTAACAATGGTATTGTTGGAACGCTATTTACAGTTACTAATACTGCCACTCGACCATTTGCATTGGTACAAGTGCCGTTCGACGATTCCACATAGTAAGTAGTGGTAGCATTCAAGATTGGCGTTGTGAACGCTGTATCAGTTGCTAACAATGTACCGCCCATATCGGCATCGTACCAACGATAGATCACACCTGTTTGTGCATTTTGAACAACTAACCTTGTGTTGTTACCTGCGCAAATTGTAGTGCCTTGTGCTACTACCGGTGTATTTGGTGTTTGACGAACAATTACTTGAACTAATGTTCTTGTATCGCTCGGACAGCCACCTGCGATGCTATCTGCAACGTAGTAGTTTGTATTAGCTGTTAAGATTGGTGTTACGAATTGTGCACCAGAGAACAACAATGTGCCGCCTTGTGGAGCTGAATACCACCTGTACACATGGCCTGTTTGTGGTGTTCTTACGCGTAACACAGTACTTGTATTAGAACAAATGGTTACACTAGCTGTATCAACAACCGGAGCAGAAGGCGATGCACCTACAATTACAGTTGCACTTGTTCTTGTGCTACTTGCACACAATGCTGCGCTAATGGCCTCAACATAGTATGTAGTGCTATCTGCTGTTGGTGTAACAATGTAGTTGATACCTGTGAAGAGTAATGTGCCGTTCACCGGTGCATTATACCACCTGTAGCTAATACCTGCGATTGGGTTCGCTACAGTAAGTGTTGCTGCTTTGCCAGTACATGTACTTACCCTGTTATTCACTAATACAGGAGCTGTAGGCAATGCATTTACATTTGCTGTTACAGCCACTCTACCACCATTATTAACACATGTTCCGCGTGCTGCTTCCACATAGTAGATAGTGCTGCTCGTCAATGCAGGGGTAGTGAATGTTCTGCCAGTGAATACCGGTGTACCACCAGCTTGGCTTGTGTACCATCTATAAGTTACACCTACTGAATCGGATGTTACTTGGAAGGTAGCTGCTGCACCTTCACAGATAGTTACATTGTTAACAGTGAATGTTGGGGTTGGAACCACGCCGTTCACGGTAACTGTTACGGCTCTTCTGCCGCCTGTATTTGTACATGTTCCGTTGAATGTTTCAACGTAGTATGTAGTGGTTGTACTAAGGTTTGGTGTGGTGAAGATGCTATCTACCGCTAACAATGTACCATTAGTAGGTGCATTGAACCAACGGATGGTATCTTTCGGATTGGAGCTGCGTACTCTTAATACTACAGAAGCACCAGGACATACCAAGGTATCGTTCGTTACTAATACCGGTGGTACTGGAATTGGTAATACTCTTGCCGTTACTGCTACACGGATTGGGTTCGGACAGTTTGTTGAAGTTCGAACTGTTTCAACATAGTATACAGTTAATGTATCTAATGCTGGTGTTGTGTATGTATTTCCAGTGCGTAATAATGTACCGCCGCGTGGAGCATCGTACCAGTTGATGGTTACACCAGCTGGTGCTGTTGCTGTGAATGTTGCTGTACTACCTTTACAGATGGTCACATCTTTCACCGCCACAGTTGCCTCAGGCACTACACGGAAGCCATAGTATACGCGTAAGTTACGGAAGAGCGTTGCTAAGCCTGCATCCAATTTAATTTCTACTCTATCAAATGCACCGCTTGGTTTGAATGTTACACGGAATTTATTCGTTCCACCACCAATCAAATCAAGTTTCACAATTTGATTATCTAACCTGGTATTTTCGTTATTGCTTGTATTGCCATTCGCAGAGTTCACCACGATACTACCCAATACCGCCGCATTTACAATTGTATTTGGCACTTCTAAGATCAAGCTAACAGAATCACCTGCATTGCTAGTAGAACCAAATTTTAAGTATTGCGAAATGCTACCCGATAACAAGCCTACCGGCAAGTTCAATTGGGCAAAGTTGGTTGTATCGTTATCAACCGCGTTGTCTGGCGTAGTTACACTACATAATACACAACCAATTGATGTGATGACTGTATCGCTATTCGCGATATCACAACCAGGGTTAAAGTTGCGATCAACAATTAAAGCTGCCGCTGTACGAGGACTTACGCAACCTGTAGTACTTACTGCTTCTACGTAATAAGTTACATTCTGCGTTAAACCAGGTGTTACGAAAGTAGCACCTTCAAAGTCGTACACACCGCCAGTTGGTACTGTATACCAATAGTAACGAGCGCCAGGGTTGGTAACAAACGCAGTTAGCGTGGCACTATCGCCATACATTACTACGCCGTTTGTTGGGATTTTAGTTACGGTAGGTGCTAATGGAGCAGGGTTTACGGTAACTAATACAGGTACACGCGATGCACTTTGGCATTGACCAAATGATGTACTCACGTAGAACGTTGTACTGGTCGACAATACCGGTGTTGTGTACGAAGCACCTGTTGCGATTGGAGAAACTGCCGTTGCGCTAGTATACCAATTGATCGTTGCACCTGGCGTTGAGCTAGTAGCTGTTAACGTTGCCGTGTTGCCCTCACAAATGGTTGGTGCGTTAGGTGTAACCACCGGCAAGCTTGGACGTGTAGACACGTTTACAGTAACTGCCGTACGGGTTAAACTTACGCAACCAGAATTCAAATATGTTTCAACATAATAAATCTTAGAACTATCCAATACAGGGGTGATAAATGTTGCACTGTCGCCTACAGGTGTACCACCTGTTGCTGTTGTGTACCATCTGAATGATGCACCCATTGGACCTGTAGCTTGTAAAGTGGCAGTTGTACCGGCACAAGTAGTTACGGTAGATGCCGCTACAGTTGGTGCTGGAGGAGCAGTTGTTACTACTACACGCACCGGAACTCTTACTGGGCTTACACAACCTGTTGCTGCTACTGCTTCTAAGTAGTAAGTAGTAGTGGTTGATAATGCAGGCGTTACGAATGTTGCGCCGCTGAATAAGAGGTTACCACCTACAGGAGCACTGTACCAGCGGTACGACCTGTTTGGTTGTTGATTAGCAGTTAATGTAGCAGAAGTACCGGCACAAATTACCGCTGAGTCTGCTGTTGGAACAGGCGGTTGGATAATTCTTGCCGCGTAGTTCACATTTACTGCGCTTAATGCTTGTGCTAAACCAGAGTTCAATCTTACTTCGATACGATCGAATGGTTGAGCTGGTGCATAAGTTAAGATTGCACGCGTATTGCCTGGTAACAATCTTAATGTTACACCTTGCGCGTTGATGTTGCGAATATCATTGTTGTAGTTAGTACCACTGTAAGTAGCTACTTGTACACCAGAGAGCAATCCTACATCTGCAATTGTGCTTGGGAATGTTAAGGATACTTGTACGCTATCACCAACATTGCTAACAGTTGGGAAGATGAGGGTTTGTGATGCATAACCATTTACTAATCCTAAGATGACATGGATCGTAGAACCTGTTACAGAACTAGAATCGATCGCTAAACCTGGATTTTCTACGTAACAACCTATACATAAGCCGTTAGCTGCATTTGTTTGTGATGTTGCAGATCCACATGGCACGTCGTTCGGACCAGGTGCTTGGCGTACTGTTACATTCACCGCGATTCTTTGTGCTGTTTTACAACCTATGTTATTAGTTGCTTCAACATAGTACACAGAAGAAACCTGCATTGGTGGCGTTGTAAAGTTCGCACCTGTTGACAATGCTGTACCACCTGTAGCTACATCAAACCATTGGTATGTATATGTTGCATCGGGGTTATTTACACTTAAGGTAGCCGTGTTACCACGATCAACCGTTACGTTGTTAGAAGTTACAGTTACGTTTGGTAAACCAACGCTAACAGGCACCGGTGTTCTTGTTGGAGCTGCACAACCTGATGCAGAAACCGCTTCTAAGTAGAATACTGAATCTACAGTAATTGGCCCTGTTACAAATTGCGATCCTACGAACAAGGCAGCACCACCTACAGGTTGGTTGTACCAACGGTAAGTTGTATTTGGTGTAACAACTGCATTCAACGTAGCAGGAGAGCCGGTACATACAGCTGCAGAATCGCCTTGTGCTTTAGCAGGTGCAATTACACGAGCAGCATAGTTCACATTTAATGCGCTGACTGCTTGTGCTAAGCCAGAGTTCATTCTAATCACAACGCGATCAAACGCTGCTGTTGGTTTAAATGATACTAAAGCTCTTTGATTACCCGCTAACAATTGTAATGTAATCGGAGCGGAGTTGATAGTACGAAGATCATTGTTATTCGTAGTACCGTTCATTGTTCCGATTTGAACGTTTGATAATAAACCAACATCTGCCAATGTGCTTGGGAATGTTAAGCTTACGATTACGCTATCACCTACATTGCTAGGCGTTGGATAAATTAATGTTTGTGTTAATGTTCCGTTTACTAATCCTAATACCAAGTGCATAGTAGAACCAGTAATAGTGCTAGAGTCTACTGCTAAGTTTGGATTTTCAACATAACAGCCTACACAAATACCATTCGCCGCATTGGTAGTAGTAGTGGCAGAACCACATGGTACATCGGCACCACTATTTGGTTGAATTACCGTTACGGTTACAGGCACTCTTTGTGCAGTTTTACAACCTGTTGCATTGGTTGCTTCCACGTAGTACACCGTGGTAATATTCATAGCCGGCGTAGTGAAGTTCGGACCGGTGAATAATGATGTACCACCTGTTGGTGTATCGAACCAGTTGTAAGTATATGCCGCAACCGGGTTGTTAACCGTTAAGGTAGCGGATTGACCACGAAGTACTGATACGTTATTAGAAGTTACTGAAATTGATGGTAAGCCTACAGTTACAGGAACTGCTGTACGTACAGGGCTTACGCAACCTGTAGACGATACTGCTTCTAAGTAGAATACAGTGTCTTTCGTAATGTTACCTGTAGTGTAAGTATCGCCACTGAATAATGGTGTACCACCTGTTGCAGTTGTATACCATCTGAATGTAGTATTCGGACGAGTTACTGCACGTAATGTAGCTGGTAAGCCAGTACATACAGCGGTAGAATCGGCTTGTGCTACCGGTGGTGCAATTACACGTGCTGCGTAGTTCACGTTAACCGCGCTCAATGCTTGCGCTAATCCTGCGTTCATCGTGATTTGTACACGGTCGAATACTTTCGTTGGAGCGAATGTAAGTACCGCTTGTTGGTTATTATTCAACAGTTGTAATTGTATTGGGCCACTGTTGATTGTTTGCATATCGGCATTGTTCGTCGTACCGTTCAATGTACCGATTTGAATATTGGCTAATAATCCTACATCAGCTAAACTGCTTGGGAATGTTAAGCCTACTTTCACGCTATCACCAATATTACTTACAGTTGGGAAGATCAATGTTTGTGATACATTACCACCTGTTAAGCCTAATACTAAGTGAATTGTAGAACCAGTGGTTGTACTAGAGTCTACCGCGAAGTTTGGATTTTCAACATAACAGCCTACACATAAGCCATTCGCTGCATTTGTTTGCGTAGTAGCAGATCCACATGGTACATCGGCAGTGCCTGGCGTTTGACGAACGTTCACGTTCACCGCGATGCGTTGTGCTGTTTTACAACCTGTTGCATTGGTTGCTTCCACATAGTATACACCAGAAACATTCATTGGAGGCGTTGTGAAATTAGCGCCTGTTGCCAAAGCTGTACCACCAGTGGCTACATCGAACCATTGGTAAGTGAAGGAAGTATCTGGATTGTTAACTGATAATAGAGCCGTTTGACCACGATCAACGATGACGTTGTTAGAAGTAACGCTTACGTTCGGTAAGCCTACTTTCACTTTCACCGCTGTACGTACAGGGCTTGTACAACCTGTAGTAGAAATTGCTTCTAAGTAGAAGGTGGTATCACTGCTGATATTACCAGTCGTATAAGAATCGGCTGTTGCCAATGGTGTGCCACCAGTTGGTGTTGTATACCAACGGAAGGCTGTGTTCGGACGAGTTACTGCACGTAATGTAGCTGGTTGACCAGTACATACCGCTACAGAGTCGCCTTGTGCTTTCGCAGGTAAGATCACCCTAGATGCATAGTTAACATTTAATGCACTCAATGCTTGTGCTATGCCAGAATTCATGGTGATACGTACACGATCGAAGGCACTTGCCGGAGCGTAAGAAAGAATTGCATTTGTATTGTTGTTCAACAATTGCAATTGAATAGGACCACTGTTGATCGATTGAAGATCGTTATTATCAGTCGTACCATTCAATGTGCTGATTTGAACATTTGATAACAAGCCTACATCTGCCAAGCTACTTGGGAATGTGAAGCTCACTTTCACAGTATCACCTACGTTACTTACAGTTGGGAAGATGAGCGTTTGTGATAAGTTACCACCCGCTAAGCCCAATACCAAGTGCATAGTAGAACCGGTAGTACTGCTAGAGTCGATGGCGAAAGTTGGGTTCTCAACATAACAACCCACGCACAAACCATTCGCTGCATTTACTTGCGTTGTAGCTGATCCACAAGGCACAACCGGGCCAGTACCGGTTTGACGCACATTCACCGTTACGGCGATACGTTGCGCTGTTTTACAACCTGTTGCATTTGTTGCTTCTACATAGTATACAGACGTTACCGTCATTGGTGGCGTTGTGAAATTAGCACCGGTATACAATGAAGTACCACCAGTTGCTACATCGTACCAATTGTAGGTATATGCAGCTACTGGGTTATTTACGGTTAAGGTAGCCGTTTGACCGCGATCAACCGTTACATTATTAGAGGTTACAGAAATAATTGGTAAACCTACAGTTACCGGTACCGCTGTACGAACTGGGCTAATACAACCATTGCTAGACACCGCTTCTAAATAGAAGACAGTATCGGCAGTGATGTTACCTGTTGTAAAGCTATCGCCACTGTATAATGGTGTACCACCTACAGCCGTTGCGTACCAACGGAAGGTTGTATTCGGACGCGTTACTGCATTTAATGTTGCAGGCGTACCTGTACACACAGCAGCAGAGTCGCCTTGTGCTCTTGCAGGGGCAACTACTTTGCCGGCGTAGTTAATGTTCACGGCATTGAGCAATTGCGCTACACCAGAGTTCAACCTAATTTCAACACGATCAAACACTACATTTGGCACGAAGCTAATGATGGCTTGTGTATTGTTGCTGAGTAAGCTTACTTGTACAGGAGCAGCGTTTAACGTGTTACGATCACCGTTAAATGTTGCACCATTGTAAGTAGCAATTTGGATATTATTTAATGCACCTACGTTCGCAATACTGCTTGGGAATGTTAAACCAATTTTCACACTATCACCCACATTGCTAGCAGAAGGATAAATTAATGTTTGTTGAACGTAACCATTCAATAAACCTGCAATAACATGCAATGTAGAACCTGTAGTAGTACTAGAATCTACAGCCAATGTTGGATTTTCAACATAACAACCTATACATAACCCGTTGGCTGTATTGGTTTGTGAAGTAGCCGATCCGCATGGTACATCATTAGGACCAGCTACTTGACGAACGTTTACAGTTACAGGAATTCTCGCAGAAGTTTTACAACCTGTACCACTGGTAGCTTCAACATAATAAACTGTTGTAACCGTCATTGGAGGAGTTGTGAAGTTTGCACCTGAACCTACGGCAGTGCCACCTGTTGGTGCATCAAACCATTGGTAAGTGAAACTAGCATCGGCGTTGTTCACGCTTAAGGTAGCAGTTTGACCTACGTTCACAGTAACGTTATTTGATGTTACAGTAACGTTTGGTAAACCTACTTTTACCGGTACAGCAGTACGTGAAGGAGCCACGCAACCTGTTGCAGAAATTGCTTCTAAATAGAAGACTGTATCTGAAGTAATATTACCCGTTGTATACGTATCGCCACTGAATAATGGAGCACCACCTGTTGCAGTTGCATACCAGCGGAAGTTTGTATTCGGACGAGCAACCGCCACCAATGTAGCAGGAGAACCTGTACAAACAGCAGCTGAATCGCCTTGTGCTTTAGCAGGAAGGATTACACGGCCGGCATAATTTACATTTACCGCGCTTAATGCCGTTAATAAACCACTGTTCAAACGCACTTCAACACGATCCCACACATTCGCAGGAGCAAATGTTAAGATCGCTTGTGTATTGTTTGCCAACAATTGCAACTTAACTGGCGCTGCGTTGATCGGCTGTAAATCGTTGTTATTGGTAGTACCGTTTAAAGTACCGAATTGAATGCTAGATAATAATGAAAGATCTGCTAATGATGATGGGAATGTTAAGCTTAAACGTACGCTATCACCTGGGTTGCTTACTGTTGGGTAAATCAATGTTTGTGAAGCATAACCATTTGTTAAGCCTAATACCACGTGAATCGTAGAACCAGTTACAGTACTAGAATCTACTGCCAATGTTGGATTTTCAACATAACAACCTACGCACAAGCCATTGGTTGTATTTGTTTGCGTTGTTGCTGATCCACAAGGCACATCATTAGGACCTGCTGCTTGACGTACTGTTACAGTTACTGGAATACGAGCGGCGGTTTTACATCCTGTTGTATTCGTTGCTTCAACGTAATAAACAGAAGTTACCGTCATGGCCGGGGTAGTAAAGTTTGCACCTGTACCTACAGCAGTACCACCGGTTGCAGTTGTGAACCATTGGTAAGTAAAGGTAGCATCAGGGTTATTAACGCTTAAAGTAGCCGTTTGACCAAGGTTCACTGTTACATTATTAGAAGTAACGTTCACACTTGGTAAACCAACTTTTACAGGCACCGGCGTACGTGTTGGAGCCACGCAACCGTTTGTAGAAACAGCTTCTAAGTAGAATACTGAATCTACCGTAATTGGTCCTGTTGTATAAGAATCGCCATTTGCGAGGGCGGTGCCACCAATTGGTGTTGCATACCAACGGAAGTTAGTATTTGGACGAGCTACGGCGGTTAATGTAGCAGGCTGGCCTGTACAAACCGCTGTAGAATCGCCCTGTGCTTTAGCAGGAAGAATAATCCGTGCTGCATAGTTCACATTCAAAGCTGCGAGCGCTGAAGCTAAACCGGAATTCAACCTGATTTCAACACGATCAAATGCATAAAGAGGAGCATACGTGATAATCGCTGTGCGATTACCGTTAAGCAAGTTAATATTGATAGGTGCTGCGTTGATCGTTTGCAGATCATTGTTATTGTTAGCACCGTTTAATGTTCTTACTTGGATATTGTTCAACAAACTAACATCTGCTAGGCTAGATGGGAATGTTAAACCAATTCTTAAGCTATCGCCAACATTACTTACAGTTGGGAATATCAATGTTTGTGATGTATAACCACCCGTTAAACCAACTAATGTATGTAAAGTAGAACCGGTTGTAGTACTAGAGTCAACCGCCAACCCTGGGTTCTCCACATAACAACCAATACACAAGCCATTCGCTGTGTTAGTTTGAGATGTTGCAGAACCACATGGTGCATCAGGTGCTCCTGGCACTTGTAATATGTTTACATTCACCGCAATTCTTTGCGCTGTTCTACAACCAGCTGTATTTGTTGCTTCCACGTAGAAAGTAGAAGAAACGGTCATTGGCGGCGTAGTGTAGTTAGGACCGGTAGCTAATGCTGCACCACCGTTTGCTTGTGCAAACCATTGGTAAGTATAGCCAGCTACAGGGTTGCTTACGCTTAACAATGCAGTTTGGTTCATGTTCACCGTTACATTGTTAGAAGCCACTGTAACGTTTGGTAAACCCACTGTTACAGGAACCGCTGTACGTACAGGGCTAACGCAACCATCGCTAGATACTGCTTCTATATAGAAAATAGTATCATTATTAATAACACCAGATGTAAATGCATCGCTATTCGCTAATGGTAAACCACCCACAGGTTGACTATACCAACGGAACGAAGTATTCGGACGCGTTACGGCGTTTAATGTAATTGTTTGACCCGGACAAGTAGCCGGTGCTGTTTGCTGTACTTGTGGAGCCGCTACGATTACTTTTGCGTAGTTCACAAATACAGAACCCAATAAGCTGGCAACACCAGAGTTCAACCTAATTTCTACCGCGTTATAAGTAGCGGTTACAGGCAATGTAAATACTGCTTGTGTGCCACCATTCAACAAACGCAAGTTTAATAATTGGTCATTTACACCAATTGGAGAACCATTGGCAGTACCATTATTATAGGTTAACACTTGTACAGACGATAACAATCCTACATCCGCTATCGCTGCAGGGAAGCCGATGCCTACTTGGATACTATCACCTGGGTTACCAGTAGTAGAGAAGCTCAATCGTTGCGCAGCATAACCACCCAATAAGCCCACCAAGATATTCAAACGAGAACCCGTTTGCGTACTTGAATCGATCGCTAAGGCTGGGTTTTGTACAGTACAACCAACGCAAAGACCATTGGTCGTATTGGTTTGACCAGTAGCTCCACCACACGACAAATCAACCGCACCATTACTTACCGTAACAGTAACAGCCGTTCTTGCAGGCGTATTACAACCTGCAGCATTTGTTGCCGATACATAATAAGTCGTAGTAGCCGTTAACGGTGGCGTAGTGAATGTTGCACCGGTGAAAATACTTGTTCCACCCGTTTGTTGTGTGAACCAGTTAAAGGTTACACCAGCCGTAGCAGAACTAGCCGTTAAGGTAGCAGTTTGGCCTTGGATGATAGAAGCAGATGGCGGCGTGATAGACACAGCAGCAGGAGAAGCATTCACTGTTACGTTAACAGCCGTTCTTGTTGTGCTGGCACAACCATTCGCGCTCGCTTCTACATAGTAAGTAGCATTTGCCGTTAATGGCAGAGTAGTATAGGTAACACCGCTATCTAAAGCAGCGCCCCCGGTTGATACATTATACCATTTATAAGTAATGCCATTTACAGGAGTTGCAATAGAGAAGGTAGTAGAATCACCCGAACAAATAGCTACGTTATTTAACGAAACTGCCGGGGCGGCTGGGATTTGGTTTACGTTTACTGTAATAGGTACACGGTAACCATTTTCACAACCAAACCTGCCAGTAGCTACATAATATACTTTAGTATTGGTAAGAGCAGCCGTTGTATATGTATTCGTACCTGAAGCCAAAGCAGTACCACCAGATGGAACATCGTACCAATTCACGAAAGCACCAGGCGCAGGCGTTACAGATAAGGTAGCTGTATTACCAGTACAAATATTGATGTTATTGCTAGCCGGGGTAGGAGATGGTATAGTAGCCGCCACATAGAATACATTCAAATTCGACAACAACGCAACACCACCATTGATACTTACCAATACACCGTTGAAGTTATTGTTGGTTGGAATGCTTACGCGGTATTTACCCGTTCCGCCGATAATACCGAGTAATTGGATATTGGCTAAAGCAGAACTTAAGTTCGTAGGTTGATCTGCCGTTGGTACATTGCCTATATAAGGACGCAACACGATGTTGTTTAACAAGGTAGCACTTAACAATGTATTAGGTACTTGTAATACTACCACAATGCTATCACCCGCTGTATACGTGTTGGAAAAACCAATCAGCTGTCCAATGCTACCCAAAGCTCCCACACCTAATGAAATAGTAGAGGCTGTTGTAGTATCATTATCTACAGCTGCAGCTGGACTATTCACTGTACACAATGCACAAACGCCAGAAGTAACAGGACCCAAGTTTTGATTTGCAAAACTACAAGGCACGTTGTTCGCAGCATTTATCGTAGCAGTTACTTGGGTAATAGTACTTACACAGCTACCATTCGATCCTTCAATATAATAAGAAGTAGTACCAAATAAGATAGGTGTAGTATAAGTATTACCCGTTGTGAGGGTAGTTACTTTTGCCGGCGAATCGTACCAAGTATAAGTAACACCTGGTTCGGGCGATGTAATGGCGAAAGTAGCAGACTGGCCGCTATTTATCACTACATTCGACGGCGAGGCTACTGGAGCAGCCGGCGCCGGGTTAACGACGACGGACACTTGCGCCCGCGATGCGCTAACGCAACCTGTTGGAAGCGCTGCTTCCACGTAATAACTTGTGTTGCTATTTAAGTTAGGTGTAGAATACGTAATACCCGTAGCTACTAAAGTACCACCGCTAGCAGCATCGTACCAATTATAGGTAACACCCGCCACTGGGTTCTGTACATTGAAAGTAGCTTGTTGGCCGGCACAAATAGTACGTACAGCATTTAATAAAGTAGGTAATGCAGGTACCGGGTTTGTATTAACAGTAACAGCTGAACGAGTTGTGTTCGTACAGCCGCCTAAGAAAGTTTGTGCATAATAAGTAGCAGGAGCAGTAGGCACTACTTGTAATGTATCACCATTCGCATCTGGGTTTGTAATTTCGGTTCCACCTGTTGAAGTGGTATACCATTTAATAGTAGAACCCGGAGTGCTAATATTCGAAATCAAATTCACAGGAACACCTACGCATGCAGAGAAGGTAGATGGATTTGTAATAACCGGTGAAATTAATTGTACTTTATTGTGGTACGCGTAATACACTTGCAAAGAACCAAGCAATCCTGCTAAACTAGATGATAACGTTAATCTTACCCGATCGAATGAAGCAGAAGGACGAAGTACAATTTCTGCCCTTGTATTACCGTTTAATAAACGTAATAAAGGATCAGTTGTAGCAACGGCATCATTATTGGATGTACCCCCATTGAAAGTTTCTACCGTTAAACCATTGAATAAATTGGCTTGAATTAAAGCGCCCCCATTACTAATGCCTATAACGAGCGAATCGCACCCCTGGTTGGGGTTGACGGTGGGGAAGATCAAGGTTTGTTGGACCGAGACGCCTAGCAAACCAACTGTAATATTGAACCGCGAGAAATCGTCGAGGTTCGTATTGGTGACGGGGTTGGTGGGGTTCGTAACACCACACAACACGCACAAGCCGTTCACTGCATTGGTTTGACTGGTCGCATACACCCTTTGTGCGGTTAATACGCCGGGATACACGAACATTGAAATAATGAGCGTTAGGACAAGGATAAAAGCACGATAAGAGCTTTTAGGAGTAACGTTAAAATTCATAGCCACAATGGTTTGGGTAATAAGATGGTTCTTATCAAAACATTTACTTGGAGTATAGCACAGGAAATGAGGTTAAGAAAGGAATACTGATAATAATTTCGGTTGTAAAACTTGCCGGTTATTAGTAGGATACTTTCTTCATAGTTTGGTTGAAATGCTTATTCGTTTCATAGAATTTGTCGATCCATTCACTATAATGCATACACGAAAATAGAAGCCTATTGTGTAAAAGCACAAATCCATTTTGTTCATTTTACATTCGAATATTCACGCCTGTTCATTCTTTCAAATTCTGTTCATTTTGTTCATTTTTGAATTTTAACAGCACATGCTGTTCATGCTTACGCGAGCGAGTTAGTTAATGACACGTTAACGGGAAGGCATTTTCCTATATATAATCAAGAGGTTCTTTATATTGAGTAAAGAATATATCCCGAATACACGATAGCTGAACGATTTTCAAAAAAATTTTCAGCCATGAAAAACGAATACAATCTACTGATTACAAATACTTATCGCATGAATATCCATTATGATACAATCCATTCATTTCGTTCATTTTCTTTTTTCTAAATCTGTTTGTTCAGTTTCACCGTAAGTAATTACCGTGACTGATATTGTAAATGATTGTATAATAGCACGCCTACTATTGTACTCTTTATGTATTGCATGATTTGAAATAAGTGATTAACCGAATACGATTCCATTAATTGTCCCCTTATGATTGACCTATCATATGATTTTATTGTAACCTTACAAAACGAAGTCGTGCGAACATTCGGGGCTGACTTGAGTACGCCGGCGATGTGTAAGGAACTTTCAAAATCTATCCTCAACAAAACAACTAAACACGTTAGCGAAACTACGCTTAAACGCGTATTTGGATTTGCCATTGCGCAACATAGTTTCTCTCGTTACACGTTGAACACGCTTGCTTTTTATTGTGGCTTTAAAGATTGGGATACCTTCCAAAATCACCACTATCCCATCGCGCTACGAACGCCTCAAATTAATGAAGAATTTAAACGGTGGACCGAGGTAAAAACCAAGGCTACGGCTGTTTCGCAATACACCTTGCAAACGCTTAAGAACCGATCGGGAATTAACTTCCAACACACCGTTCCAAGGCAACATACGCTTCATCATATAGAACGTTTCCTGGAAAGCAATTATGCAGCCACTGTTTTTATTGCTCCTGCGGGTTGGGGAAAGTCACTCTCGCTCGTGCATGCAACAGAACATTTCTGGTTCGGCCCTAAAGCTGTATACCAAAATGATGTTTGCTGGTTTATACATGCACACGCCGCCGGTAGTTTATTAATGAAAGGGTTTTCCCTCGCTACCTGGCTCGATAACCAAATGAACCTCGGCAAAGGCGAAAATTTCAGGGAATATTTTTCTCGTCATATTAATGAGAAAGGTGGTCGACTCGTTTTAATCATCGATGGTTTCGATGAAATTAACCTCGGCGCCGAAAAAACGAAGGTCCTCTATTCCAAACTCGAGGATTTTGTATACTCCAATGATGCCTATCCTTGGATTAAAGTCATTCTCTCCATTCGTTCCAGCACGTGGAGCGAAGTGTTCCAACAATCACATCAATACCCGTCGTTCCGAAGATTTTGGTATCTCGGGCAAGAGATGGATGATGAAACAAACATCAATATGCCGTTAATGACGGAACAGGAAGTGAAATCGATCTTATATAATAATAAATTCGACCCGGCTACTGTCCGCCAATTTACCGAAGCTTTTATTCAGAAACTTAGGCATCCTTATTACTTGCAACTGTTTTGCCAGTTAAATGATGCCCCTGCGGAAGGATTTATTGATGAAAATCTCAGCTTATTCGAAATCACGTCGAAATTCGTACAGAATAAAGTCTTCAACTCCAATACCAATAATTTCAAAATAGAAATCATTGACAAGCTACTGGAATTGCTCGATTATGGTAGGAATGGGATGTATACAGAAAAGACGGTTTTATTGAATAAAAATGCGACGCTCTTTTCCTCGTATAAAGAACTGGTAGGTGATAATATTCTCGTGGAAGAAAATCTTAGCCAGGAAATTATGTTCAATGTGAAAGTACGGTTTGCACATAACTTCCTATTAGAGTACTTCACGGCCATGCATTATTACCAGCAGGCCAACCAATATATCTCTGAAGAACTAATACGCAAAATACTTGCGCTTTATCCTCATTCAAGCTTTAGGATCTCTTTATTTAAGTGGTTACTGCGGTGTGCTCTCAATAACGACCAGGTAAGCAGTATACAATCGATGTTCCAACTTGAATTAACTTCTACCGAGAAGGCGCATTTATTGGAATATATGGTAATGCATCACCAACGCGAAACGCAGCAAGCGATCCCGTTAAATGTGATCTTCCCGCCGGGGTTCTTCAAGAAAAATCCCATTTCGCAATTTATCAACGACGATTTCATCCATTTCAAAAAGCGCCGCGTACTGAATACACTGCTCAACCTCTCGGAATCGAGCGACGATAAACTGAAAATCCGTAGCAACCTCTTCGTAATGGCTTTCATGCAATTGGATGCAGAACAATGTGAACTCGAACTAGCTAACATCCGGAAGCTGTGTAATGCCGACGAATCCATGCAACTGCTTTGGATGACGCCGTATGAAGCCTTCCTGTTTATATATGAATACTTGAAATTCGGGGTCATTAACCCGGTTATTAAAGAAAAGCTGTACAACTATGTGAGGATGTGGGACTTCAATACAAGCAAGAAGTTCTCTATCGGGGAGGAAATTGTTTGCAAAGCCATCTGTTTTGCATTCCTCATACTTGGTGATTATAAACAGCTGCTGCATTTTACACAACGTATGTTCCAACGTTACCCAACCATGTTATTTAGCAAAGCCGATCCATTTAGGCTGATGTTGCTTTGTTGGGAAGCGCAATCGCATATTAGGGTAGGCGAGTTGAAAGAGGCGAAACGCTTATCGGAGCATATCGATAAAGTGTTGAAACAATATTCCACCGATTTCTTGAACGGGAAACACCTGGATACATTACAAAAGATTATTGCCGCCGAAATTAGTTTCTATGAAAAGGATTATTCCCGCGCCATTAGGTTAGCGGAATCGGCAATGGAAATGGCCCACAAATTGGATTTCAAAATGTTTGCCTTGCTGAATTACAATGTGCTAAACAAAATCTATAGGCAATTACAAATGGAACCCCAAAAGCTCGAAGCCATCCATAAAGTGGAAATGATCCGCAAAAGCACCACTTTCAAACAAGTAGTGCCCAGCTTGGTAGGCGAATAACCATCACATATAACATCTAAAATATTCATGATTCCGTATATATAGTTACGGAACATTGTCAATACAATCGTATTGAACAACGTTTTTTACAAGAAAAATCATATATAACAACGGCCCTGCAATTCCTTGCGGGGTCTTTATTTTACGGCATTTTAACAAGGGTTTTAGAACTTTTCCTTGTACCTTGATGTAATAAAATCGTAACCATTACAGGACTTATTGGCATAATTTTACGGCTTATTACATCCCATGGCGCAAGAATCTTCGAAATATACCACCTTCCAAACGTTTTTACTTAACCTGCTAAGCTTGTTAACGCTATTGCCGTTAGCTCCGTTTATCAATCGGTTTATACCGCCTATTTTAATAGGACAGTTGCATATCGATCTATTTGTTTCATTATTAATTGCTTTTCTACTTACGAGGGTGATATTATGGATTTTCAAGCCATTAATAATACCGGCATTTGCCTTGGTAATGGGCGTATTGGTATTCAACTTCTTCACCAAAAGCTATTCATTCAATAACGTCCTCAATGATTATAAAGGCATGGTGCAAGGTAACTGGGGCGCCCGTGATAGTAAACAGCTCGATATCCTAAGCCTTTATCCCAGGAGGGTAGAGTCGTACATGGATAAAACCGTGAAAGGCATCAAAAACAAAGTCAATGACCAAGATTCCGTTGTGCGGAATTACTCTGTTAAACACTCTATCAAATATTTCGACGAATACTTTCCCAAATACGGCAAAATTGTACGGTATTTAAGTTTGTATAAGCACATCCGGTACAACTTTAAGTATGTAAACGACTCTAAACGTGATGAATACTTTGCAACCCCGCAAGAAACAATTGCCAACGGCTTGGGTGGCGATTGCGACGATCATTCCATATTAATGGCATCCTGTTTGCAGTCTATTGGTGCAAAATGTAGGATCGTTTTGGTAAGAGGACATGCTTACCCGGAATTGTACTGCGGAACAAAGGAAGATTTCGAGATTTTTAAACAAGCAGTCGTTCACTTATTCAACAATCCGCCCGTAAAAGAGTTATACTATCATGAAATGAAAGGGGAGTATTGGATAAACCTCGATTATACTGCCCTTAACCCCGGTGGTCCTTATATGAACGATAAAGTATATGCTTTAATTGACTTGTAATCATCATCGGCTCCATTCACGCAAAGTATTAGTCAATTTATTTATCTCACTTAAAACTTCTTCACAATGAAAGTGAACATTGGCGTATCAGAAAAGAGTTTACAAGCTGTAGCCGACAAGCTACAAGTATTATTAGCCGACGAAAGTATTTTGTACACGAAAACGAGAAATTATCACTGGAATGTAGAAGGCGATAATTTCCACGAAATGCATTTATTCTTCGAATCACAATACGGAGAATTAGCAGAAATGATCGATGAAGTGGCTGAAAGAATTCGCCAATTAGGTCATTATAGCGTAGGTCGTTTAGCCGATTTCTTAAAATTGACCCATTTATTAGAACCGGAATATACGAATGATCAAAAAGTGCAATTGAAAAACCTGTTAGACGATCATGAAACTATTGTTCGTTATATACGTGAATGTATCCGCGAATTCGATGAATCTCATAACGATGCCGGCACAAGTGATTTTGTGACAGGTTTAATGGAGAAGCACGAAAAAATGGCGTGGATGCTCCGCTCTTACTTGAAATAGCGATTACATTGATGATAAAAATAAAAAACGCTTGCTATCGCAATAGCAAGCGTTTTTTTATGTTGTTAACATTTATACATTGAATTGACGCAAATGATGATCGAGGTGCTTGTACATCCCTTGGCTCCATTCCGACGGTGTTAGTCTTCCGAAAAATGGGTGCGGGTGGTTTGTGAGTGCGCTTGCACCACCGCTACTGATCCGTTGTACATAATGGATGAGTTGGGATTTTTGTTCATCGAAATTATATTGTCCTTCACATTTCCATGCAGGATCGGTAGGTGCACCTTTCATGAATGGTTTATCGTTTAGAAGTGAACGTTTAGCAATCCTACCAATCAAATATCCAATAAATAATCGCTTCGGCTTATGATCGCCCAAAGCTACACTCATGGCGATATTCATGTGTGCAAGCATCTGTGATGCGTTCATCTTTCCCCATTGTGGTTTTGCGCCTGGCGTTAAGGCCTGAATCCTTGCCAAGGCTGCTGCGGCATCTGCCGGGTTAAAAAAATTCTTCATACTGTCGTTCATTACACTAATATTAACAATGCATGTGCATAAAAGATGCATAAATTTTATGCCACGATCTATACTTCTATTCAACCTTTGCGCAAACAAATTGTTATTAATCCAATGTACACCTTCTAAGCCAGCGTTATGAACTAGAAGCTCAGCTTGCGCACATGTAAAAAGCACTCATTTTAATGTGCGCCCGGATAAAATTCGTTAGCATAAATTTTCAACTTTAAATATAATACGATGGGACAATTATTTGCTGGAAAAGTAGCAATTGTTACTGGTGCAGGCTCCGGAATTGGAGAAGCCACAGCTATATTATATGCTGAAAATGGGGCTAAGGTAATTGTGAGCGATGTAAACGAAGCGCATGGAAATACAGTTGTAGAAAAAATAAAATCCAAAGGCGGCGAAGCTGCCTTCGTAAAATGCGATGTAAGTCATGCTGCTGAATGCCAAAAACTCGTAGAAGAAACCCTGAAAATATTCGGGCGACTAGATATGGCTTGTAACAATGCTGGTATCGGTGGTGAAGCAAACCTAATAGCAGATTATAGCATCGAAAATTTCGATAAAGTAATTGCTATTAACTTAAGCAGTGTTTTTTACTGTATGAAATATCAAATCCCAGCCATGCTAAAAACCGGTGGTGGCGCTATTGTAAATATGGCATCCATTCTCGGGAAAGTTGGCTTCGCAAATTCTGTAGCATACGTGGCCGCGAAACATGGTGTAGTAGGACTCACAGAAAATGCCGGCATTGAATACGCCTCCAAAGGTATCCGTGTAAATGCTGTAGGACCCGGTTTTATTAATACTCCTTTACTCGAAAATACAAACCCAGCGCAAAAAGCAGGTCTCGTGGCTTTACACCCCATGGGCCGCTTAGGTAAAGCAGAAGAAGTTGCAGAACTCGTCATTTGGCTAAGTTCTGATAAGGCGTCGTTTATGGCCGGGGCCTATGTTCCGGTAGATGGCGCTTATTTAGCGTTGTGATTTATTGTTTAATTTTTGTACTACAGGCTGCACCTATTTAGGTGCAGCCTTTTTTAACCCCGTCCATTAAATGTAAAAATTACCCTTTCAATGATTATCTTGTGCCAGCTCAAACTTCTTCCATGAAAAAGTTATTCATTCCACTTATGATTTGCCTGCCTTTATTCGGCATGGCACAGGCTTCGAACATTATTGTGAAAACAGCACATAGTAGTCTTGTTTTCAAAAAAGAAAATAACGGTACGCTCAAACAATTGTACTTCGGCGAAGCGTTGCAAAATAGTAACGACTACAATGCGCTACCTAACCGCCGCGATGTAGCCTACCCAACTTTTGGTACTAGCTACCTATTCACCCCGGCCATTCGCACTGCGCACAACGATGGTAATCCTTCCTTGGACTTACAATACATTTCACATACCCAACAAGAAACTACTACCGGGATTGAAGAAACAATTATTCATCTAAAAGATCCACAATATCCATTCGAAGTAGATCTCCACTTTAAAGCGTATAAAAACGAGGATATTATTGAACAATGGATGAGTGTTGTTCACCACGAAAAGAAACCCATAACGCTAAACAACTATGCCAGCGCGGCTTTAAGCTTGCGGGCACCACAATATTACCTTCAACATTTCCACGGCGACTGGGCAACGGAAATGCAAGCAGAAGAAATTCGCTTAACAGCAGGTATCAAAACACTTGACTCGCGCCTAGGCACGCGTGCACAGATGTACCAATCACCCTCCTTCCTATTATCATTGGCTACACCCGCGGGCGAAGATAATGGTGAAGTGATCGGCGGAACCCTATCATGGTCAGGCAATTTTAAGTTCGATTTTGAAATTGATGAACAAAACCAATTGCGCATTCTCGCCGGTATGAACGAGCAAGGTGCAGAATATACACTTGCACCCAATACTGTTTTCAACACGCCTGCATTACTTTATAGCTACAGCAACACGGGTAAAGGAACAATTAGCCGTAACTTTCACCGTTGGGCTCGTAAATATGGTGTTATGAATGGGTTGGGCGATCGCTTTACTTTGTTGAATAACTGGGAAGCGACTTATTTCAATTTCGATGAAAAGAAATTGACAAGTTTATTTGATGATGCGAAGGAATTAGGTGTACAATTATTCCTCCTCGACGATGGTTGGTTTGCCAACAAATATCCCCGCAACAGCGATAAAACCGGCTTGGGCGATTGGGAAGAAAACAAGGAAAAATTACCAAACGGCCTTGGTTACCTCGTAAAAGAGGCAAATAACCGCGGCTTGCAGTTTGGTATTTGGTTAGAACCCGAAATGGTAAGTCCTAAAAGCGAACTCTATGAAAAACATCCCAATTGGATTATCAAATTACCCAACCGTCCAGAGCATTATTATAGAAGTCAATTAGTACTAGATTTAACTAATCCCGCAGTGCAAAACTTCGTATACAAAATCGTGGATGACATGATGACCAAAAATCCCGGCATCGCGTATATCAAATGGGATTGTAACCGGATGATCACGAATGCTTATTCTCCTTACTTAAAAAACACCCAAAGTAACCTCTATGTAGATTATGTAAAAGGTTTGTACAAGGTGCTCGTGCAACTACGCGATAAATACCCGAAGCTACCTATTATGCTGTGTTCTGGTGGTGGCGGTAGGGTAGATTATGGTGCATTACCATATTTTACGGAGTTTTGGCCGAGTGATAATACTGGCGCTACAGAACGGGTATTTATCCAATGGGGATATTCTTACTTCTTCCCAAGTATTGCTATGAGTGCACACGTAACCGATTGGGGTACGTATAACTTGAAATATAGACTCGCTGTTTCTATGAGCGGCAGGCTGGGTTTCGATTTAGTACCAAAGAAGTTGAGCGCGGAAGAATTAGCTTTATGTCAACAGGCTATTAAAGAATATAACCAAGTAAAACATACCATTTGGCAAGGCGATTTATACCGCCTTCAATCGCCCTATACAAATAACCTAGCAGCATTGATGTACAATAGCGAGGACAAGAACAAGGCCGTTGTGTTTATGTACCACACGCAACAATTATTCGACCCCGGCACTACCTACCCGGTGAAGCTGAAAGGACTAGATCCCAGCAAGCAATACCGCGTAACGGAGTTACTAGTTGCTCCAGGCAAGAAAGCGATGTGTAAAGCAAATGGTAAAACTTTTTCTGGCGATTATCTCATGAAAGCAGGTATTGAAAGTGGCACCAAACGCGCGCAAGATGCCGTTGTACTTAGTATAGAAGCTTTGTAAAAGCAATAACGAAAAAAGGAGCTGTTACAGCTCCTTTTTTTATACCATGTTTCTTGATTTCAAATCCAAGTACCGGTTAATCACATTCACCGTTAAGTTTTGCGGTGTTGTCAGTAACGACATAATCCCGTATTGCGCCAATTCCCGGGCAATTAGTTTCTTATCATCTGCAAACTTCTGCGCGATTACTTGCGTGTAAATACCTTCTAAATCGGATGCGCGTTCTTCAGAGAGTTTTTTCAGTTCGGTGTTCTCGAAGAAAACGACTAACAACAAATGGTATTTCGCCAATGTACGGAGGTAAGGCATTTGTCGTTGTAAAGAAGCATTCGATTCAAAGTTGGTGAACAATATCACCAGGGATCGTTGCGACACAGCATTTCTCAATTGCACGGCCAATCGTTCGTAATCGGCCTCCATCCAATGCGTTGTTTGTGCGTATAACTTCTCTAAAATATTGTTTAATTGTATCTTCTTATTACTCGCCGCTAATACATCTACCGATTGATCGGCAAATGTGACTAAAC
Organism: Chitinophaga skermanii; assembly: GCF_003259335.1. Lineage (GTDB taxonomy): Bacteria > Bacteroidota > Bacteroidia > Chitinophagales > Chitinophagaceae > Chitinophaga > Chitinophaga skermanii. The sequence goes on along the minus strand of NZ_QLLL01000007.1, from coordinate 213,382 downwards.
CCGCTTTATCGCCCTTATTTAAAGCCACGCTACTGAAAACAAGGGTAGCATTTACGGCATAGTCCAATAAAGTAAGTCCTTCAAAAGGCATTTTCATCGTACGACCTTTATCGATCACGCAATAAATCTGTTGCGACTTTTCTTCCATGAAACTATTCACCATCAAGTTCCCGCGGCGGGCTGTTGCTTTCCAATTGAGGGTGCGTACATCATCGCCTTGGGTGTATTCTTTGATGTGATCAAACTCCATACTATGCCCAATTAAGCGACGTTTATGCATACCCAAGTCACTTACTTTGTTATTTACGGCGTTGAGTTGGTAATTGCGCAATTGTAAGAACGACGGGTATACTTTTACCGCTTGTGCTTCACCGGTGGTAAAACGACGGCGAATGACGTTCAACATACTTTTCACAAATACATTCACTTGCCCAAACTTATATTCGCCCCGTTCTGTAGGACGTAGCGAATAATGAACTTGTGTTCCTTCGTTTGCCGGTAGTTGATCTTTCTTAGAAAAAGTACGTAATTGGAATTGAACAGGCAACTCGTCGATGATTTCCACTTGTGTGGGGAAAGAATACTTATTTGATATATCAATCACTATTTCATTCTCATCTCCATTACTTAACCTGTCGCTTACAATACGGGTGGCAGTAACGGCTTCACCTGGTAAATAAAGGATGATAAAATCGAGCAGCAAAGCGATCATTACCATCACGAATACCCCTTTTGCCACGAGGAATAGTGGTGGCAAAAAGAAGCCCAGCACGAATAAAAATACATTCACGCCCAGTGCGAGGTAAAGGTTTTGCCCCAAATACAATGATTGGTAAAATCTCTTTATCAATGTAAACTGTATTAACGTGGCACTTCCACGGATTTAAGAATCTCTGTGATCACATCATTCGCACTAATGCCTTCCATTTCCTTTTCAGGTGTGAGTATAATACGATGACGAAGGATGTGCGGTACTACATATACAATATCATCCGGCGTTACAAAATCCCGCCCTGCCATTAATGCAATGGCCTTCGATGCATTCAAAATGGCAATAGAGGCACGCGGCGAAGCGCCCATGTATAACGATGCGTGCATGCGTGTTTCTTGAACGATATGCGCCACGTATTGCAGCAATTTCTCGTCGGCTAATACACTTTTAGTGGTGGCTTGTAGCTTCGTTATCTGCGTTGCTGTAATTACTTTAGTAATATTGTTTAATCCATCTACACCAAGTTCATTCCTATTGGCCGCTTGCAGCATAAGGATTTCTTCGTTGAGAGCAGGATATTTCACTTCTATTTTGAAGAGGAAACGATCGAGTTGTGCCTCTGGCAAGCGGTATGTACCTTCTTGCTCGATAGGGTTTTGCGTAGCTACCACCATAAAGGGAGCATCCAATACATGTGATATACCATCATTGGTAACTTGTCTTTCTTCCATCACTTCGAACAGCGCAGCCTGTGTTTTCGCCGGGGCGCGGTTGATTTCGTCGATGAGAACGATGTTACCGAAGATAGGGCCACGTTTGTATTCAAACTCGCGGCTTTGCGGGTTGAACACGGAAGTACCCAATACATCGGCCGGCATAAGATCGGGTGTAAACTGGATGCGTGCGAAATGGGCATCGATCGATTGTGCGAGCAATTTAGCGGTAAGTGTTTTTGCTAAGCCTGGTACACCTTCAATAAGCACATGTCCGCCACTCAGTAAACCGGCCAGTAGGAGGTCGACCGCTTGATGTTGACCAACAATTACTTTCCCGATTTCATCTTTAATCGCTTGAATTTGCCCGGCTACGGCCGTTAAATCTGTTCTTGGTGAAAAAGTATCAGCGTGTTCCATTTATTGCGCGTTTTGATAGAATTCGAATGTTAGGTTATAAAAATGTGCCAGTAAAGTATCGCTTAGTTGTTCGCAATGGCGTAGATCTTTCACCAGGGCAACAAGCGCATCTGTATCGGCTAATGCATAGTTTGATTTCCGGGAAAGGGTACGAACAAATTCCTCGTCGAGCTTTTGCGTGCTAATGAAGTATTTACTGCGTACAAACTCCAAGAAGTGCACACACATCTTTCTAGCGAGGTTCGCATTATTGTGATGCGAGTAATAGAGCTTACCCAAGGTATTTGCAAAATCCAATGAGCTATTATTATTGGGTGCTACAACAGGAATGATCCGTTGACGGCGTTTCCCTTCAAAAATCACAAACGCCACCAACAACGCAATTAACAACCATAATGCCCAGCGGAAGGTGCTGTGTTTCATTAATACTTGCCAAGGACTAAATTCGCTCTCACTATCTGCAGAGGTTTTGTATTTATAATATTCATCCCAATAAATCTTCCTTGTATTACCACTGATAGAGGCCATCATATAAGCGAGCGCTTGGTGGTTATTTCCGTGTAAGAGGAAGTAGTTGGAGAATACCACCGGGTTTAATGAAATATAAATATATCCATTGCCCCGGGCCATGCGAATAAAATTGGGTCTACCTTCACTATTGGTTCCAATAATTGTAGTTACGGAAGAATCTAATTTAGAGAAGTAGCCCCTACTTACATAGCCATCATAATGAAAGAAATTAGGTTGCAGGTTTTCATTCACAAATCCTTGCGAGGTATCGCGCATTCCTAAATCCAATATGGCTGAACGATAGTCGAACCCAAATTCTTGTGCTAAGCGAGCTCCGGGATCTGTTGCAGCTATAAATGCTGTATTACCCAGTGACACATAGGTGCTTAAATAGGTAGCATCTGTTTTTGTTCCATAGAAAGTTTTCGCCACTACCAAGTACAAGCAATTACGCTCCGTTTCGGGCGTAAGGTTCATTTGCTTTTCAATTGAACGCTTAACGATGGTGGGCGATTCTTCGCGGAAGTATTGCTTCAATAGGTTGAAGGCTACATACGAACCATAAGCCCTTTTATCTTTATAATTAAACGATATACCGGAAGGCAAAAAATCTCCCGCGTTGTTCTTTTTACTTTTCCCGGAATAGGAAAGTATTACAACGCACGCGAATAAAACTCCCAGCACAGCAAGTAATATGTAAGCAGTTTTCTTATTCACGTTAGCGCAGATCGTTTTTAAATGATTGGAAATCGTTTTGTATTTGCTGGAATTGACTTTCGTTGATATCGATATGACCGTACCAAACGTATTCATATTGTAACGTTAAGCCGGCAAACGTTTTATAGAATCGCTGTTTCGCTACTTCCATCAAATATTCACGGTTGGTTTTATCTTTTGTTACCACCACGTAGCTTTGTTTGCCAAGCATTACCAGTACTTGTAAGAACATGTAGCGCACCCCGTTTCTCCATTCTTTTTGGGCAACGGCATTTTTGATCAGCTCATCAAAATTCACTTCATGCAACACCTCTTCTGTTATATTTTCCGGTGTAATTTTTTTAGAGCGGTAACCAAAGTAAGCGGCCAAGTTAGTAGTGCGCAGGAACAAGAATACTAATAGTGCCACCACACCAAATATTAAGCTATAAAAAATGAAGCTCAGCACGCCTTTATTGCGCATAATAAAGTCGATAAAACTCCAAGTACTTTGCTCTCTATTTTCTGCTGCTTTTTTAAGATCGGCGATTTGTTGGTCGTATTGCATCTTGGGATCTGTTTTCAATTCTTTTAAATTGAATTCATTCACCTCGTGCTTTTCATAGGTATCTACAAAACCGAAAACAGTATCACGTTCTCCAAATGTATATTCATCGTAGGCGATAGGACCGTTTTCGATACGTAATTGTTCCTCCCGCGTTAACTCTTCGTCTTCCGTATCTACATCCGACTCTTCTTGCATTTCGGAACGGTTGTAATGGGTGGTATCAGTTATTATTACCTGCGCATGCGCAACCGGCGTTATACCGAATAACAGCACCACGACGGGAAATATGATAATCGTTATGATGCGTTTCATGCTGTTGTTTTAATCTTATTTTTCTTCGGGTAACAAACCTTGCCGGCTTCATCTAACGAGTAACCTTGTCGATGTAACACAAATGGCAACACCACGTAGTACCCAACGATGATGCATAATGATATGAACAAAATGAAAATGCTTAATGCTTTAGGCATATCGGTATGGCGGGTTACATATCCTTCTAAAAAGGCCGCAACCACCAATAAAGGCACTACCGACACCAGTATTTTCAACCCTTCTTTTGCAGCCCGTTTTAGCGAGTCGACCCGTTTATGAGTGCCGGGGAATAAAATTCCATACCCCATAATAAACCCAGCAGATCCGGCTAGTACAATAGCCGATATTTCTAAAGTACCATGTATCCAGATCACCAGTATAGAACTCCAACCTAAACCTTTCGCGAAGAACATGTATTGAAAAGCGCCTAGCATAAAGCCGTTTGTGAGAAGTATATACACCACACCAATGCCCAGGAAAATGCCCGATACAAATGTGAATAAAGCGATCTGCACATTGTTAAACATAATCCGCAGCCACATTACCATTTCGTTTTGATCTTTATAAACACCGAAAGGATCGCCGCTGGCAATGTTTTGCTCCGTCATATCTACATAATCATCGCCTAAAATACCGCGCACGAAGGAATCGTCGTGTGCAGCAGAAAATGCGCTGATAGTGCAAACCAATACGAAAAATGCCAAGGTAAATAGAAATATCTTGCGGTATTTTGCTACGATGAGCGGGATATTATACAGGAAAATACGTTTGAGCTTACCGGGTTCGCCGCGGGTATTGGCATAAATGGATTGATAAATGCCGCCTGCTAGCGTATTTAGATACCGGGTTATTTTACTGTAACTATAGAATGTTTTGGCATACGCGAGATCATCTACCAACGAGGTGAAACGCTCTGCCATTTCATCGGGATCATTCGTAGGCTGTTCTTGGTACTTCTTCCAACGCTCTAAGTTTCTTTTTATGAATAAAGATTCTCTCATATTCGGCGCCTGGTGAAAATTGTCAGCATAATTAGGTAAACATATTCGTGAATGGAAAGATAATATTTTTAAATTTGTTTCATGGCATCCATTCTCGTACCTACTGTATTTAATATCGACTTAGAATTTGAAGCGGCGGATATTTCGCGGCGCTTTTTAGCGTATTTGATTGATACGGTGATACGAATTGTGTATGTATACTTAGCAGGGTTGTTATTCCCGGGTACATTATCCGATATTTTTGAACGTGGTACGAATTACTTGGCCTATATGCTGGTTGTGGTAGTGCCGTATATGTTTTACTTTTTGATTTTTGAGTGGTTGATGCAAGGGCAAACCCCGGGTAAGCGAATTATTGGTATTAAAGTAACGAGCATTATGGGTAACCCGCCGAGTTTCGACCAACTGTTAATGCGTTGGTTATTTAGGATGATTGAAAACCCATTCCTCTTTTTCTTCCTCGTTCCCGTTGCCATTCCCATCGTTAGCATATTACGCTCTCCCTACAAGCAACGCCTCGGTGATATTGTAGCTAACACGATTGTGATTGAATCAAAACAGAAACTATCTATCCAAGAAACCATCTTCCGTGATATTAAGCAAGAAGACTACAAAGTGCAATTCCCTCAAATTACCCGCTTAAGCGACCGCGATTTGAATAAAGTGCGCGAATTGCTAGAACGTGCCAGGGCCCAAAAAGATGAAGTATTAGCCGCCAGGGTAGCACAACGCATCAAAGAAGTACTGAACATCGAAACCGACATGATGCCGATGGAGTTTTTGGAAACGCTATTCAACGATTACAACTACCTTGTTACGAAGAACAACTAACGAGATTGCTTTCGTTATGCACAACAGTATATGCTGTTGTATACTCAATTTAACAAGCTATCAAAGAACTTACAATATTGCATGCTTGTAATTACTACCTCAAATTACACCCTTCCTTTTTCACAAAAAAGCACCGTGCCGCTTTTAACCGCTTTTAACCGCTTTTTACCGGTTTTTGCCGGTTTTTGCCGGTTTTTGCCGGTTTTTGCCGGTTTTTGCCGAAATATGCCGGAAAATACCGGTTTTTGCCGCTTTGTGCCGGAAAATGCCGCTTTTTGCCACAATGCGCATAATCACCTTTACGGGCAACTCGCGACAAAACACTACTAAAAATCCCAAAATCACCCTCCAGGAACCCGCTACAGGCTTACGTGATGTCGGAAAAATGTCGACAAAAGGCTTACTTAACCCTTATAAACACTGGGGGGTTGTCGGAAAAATGTCGACAAACAGTCGACTAACCCCTTATATCTACTGGGTAGAGATCGGTGAAATGTCGGAGGGAAGTCGGAGGATAGTCGGAAAACAGTCGATGAAAGATCGAAAATGATTCGATATTAGGTAAGTAGAACAAAGCCTGGAGAAGCAAATGCTATCATACAAGCAACCACTACGAAATTTTCTATGCTTGTAATTGAATCTATTGCCAGGTATTATGTTGTATTCAACCTATGCAATTAAATTTTTTGACATTTTTAAAGAAGAACAGGGTATTGGCAGCCAGAAATTTTCAGTAACTTACCATTGTACTCCATTTTAGAATACGAAGGCATTTTCATTTATAGTTTAAACCCCCTGTATATGAAACCAGCAACGCCTTTAGCTCGATTCTTAGTTTGGCTGCAAGATTGGCCGTTATTATTCATGCGCCTAGTATTAGCGTACGGATTTTTCACGCCTGCCAAAACCAAGTGGAGCGATATTTCCAGTATAGGAGCGTGGTTCCAGCAACTTGGGATACCATTACCCATGTTAAATGCATACCTCGCTGCCGGCACCGAAGCCCTCGGCGTTGTATTACTTACCCTGGGCCTTGCTACTAGGATTATCTCCATTCCTTTAATGGTAGTCATGTGCGTAGCCATCCGCACGGTACATTGGAGCAATGGGTTCGACGCAGGAAACAATGGTTTCGAGATTCCTTTGTACTACCTCATTATGTTATTCACTTTATTGGTATATGGACCCGGAAAGATGAGCGTTGACCATTTGATTCAAAGAAACAAACAAAGCCGTTAAGCAAAACATACGACACAATACGATTATACCCAATTGCTTTTCATGGTACATGAAATAGTATCTTATACCTATGTGCTAAAGAGATTTATCAACCCCAAACCCTACTATTATGAATTACAACAGGGACCCCAAGTATATGCACCCGTATATACGTAAGCAATTGCCCCAAATCCTCGCGGCGATTACGGCTAAGTTACCCGCCGACCATCGCGTAGCCGTTGTATCGGCTTTTAGAACGCCCGCAGATCAATTCGAACTGTACAAACAAGGTCGCACTTTTAAAAACGGTAAATGGGTAAAAACAGGTAGCGTGGTTACCAATATCGATGGGTACACGAAGCTATCGCGTCACAATTATTTACCTTGTACAGCTATCGACATTGGGATTTTTAAAGGCAACGAATACCTCGGTAATAGCCCCTTGTACAAACATGTTAAACAAGGAGCCAAATTCGGTTTTGATTGGGGCGGTGATTGGTCGAGCTTTAAAGATTTACCACACTTAGAGATTTCTACCAGCAATCTCAAACCCAACATCGAGAAAAACATTGCCATCGTATGGCAACAATACCTAATAAAGGCTGGCCTTTATGACGGCGCTTTAGATGGTATTTTCGGTCCGAAATCTACGGCGGCATTACAATCGCTAACAGGAGAAAGTCAACGTAATAAAGCAGCGTACGATAAACTGTTTGATCAATTTGGCCCCCCAGAAAATTTGTAAACACGCAACAAAAAAGCCTTGTCACTTGGCAAGGCTTTTTCTTTATACTTCTTTTGCTAATACTCTACTGGCTTCATCATCTTCATACACTTCGATCAACGACTTCATACGCGCTTTTAATTTATTTGTCACTTTCTCGTAACCCGGCTTACCATATAGGTTATTGATTTGCCCGGGATCTTTTTTCAAATCGTACAACTCCCAATTATCGGCAGGGCCGTAAAATCTTATTAAAGTATATTCTTTCGTACGCACCCCAAAATGCGGCGATACTTTATGTGGTTCAGGATATTCGTAATAATGATAAAACGCAGCATCGCGCCAAGCTGTTTTCTTTCCACTTAGTAATGGCAAGAACGATACGCCTTGCATATCGGCAGGGGCTTTTACACCTGCAATATCGAGCATGGTAGGCGCCCAATCTACATTTAGCATTAAATCGTTTACAACGGTACCTGGTTTAATCTTCTTTGGCCAGCGCATCACGAAGGGTGTTTTTAACGATTCTTCATACATAAATCGCTTATCGAACCAACCGTGTTCCCCCATGTAAAAACCTTGGTCGGAGCAGTAAATCACAATTGTATTTTCTGCTAATCCTTTTTGATCTAAGTAGTCCAATATTTTGCCCACATTCCGGTCGAGCGATTTAGCCGTAGAAAGGTAGTCTTTAAGATAGCGCTGGTACTTCCATTCGGTTAAAGCATCGCCGGATAATTGGAGGGTATTGAATTCTTTGGTTACTTTTTTATCATAATAATCTTCATAGGCTTTACGCTGTTCGGGGTTTAAATTCCGGTACAACCAATCTTTATTGTAATCGACGCCCACTTTTAAATCTTCGCGGAGGCGCATTGTCGTAGAGATCGTCATATCCTGGTTGGCAGCGGCTACACGGTTTACGTACTTGTCTTTGAAACTACTGGGTAAAGGGAAAGTACGATCATCGTAGGCGCCAAGATCCTGCAAATCGGGTTGCCATTCGCGGTGGGTTGCTTTTTCTCCTACCACTAAGAAGAAAGGTTTCGAAGTGTCGCGTTGTTGGATCCATTCTTCGGTCATATTCGTAATAATATTCGTGATATAACCTTGGTGACGAACGGTATCATTTTTAGGCCCGATAAAAGAAGGGTTATAATAACGCCCTTGGTCGGGCACTATATTGAAATAGTCGAAATCTTGCGGGAGTGATTCTAGGTGCATTTTCCCAATCCAAGCAACTTGGTAACCGTTTTGGTGCAAGATGCGTGGGAAATGTTGTTGCGACATGTCGAACTTGGTGCCATTGTTCACCTTGAACCCGTTTTTATGGCTGTATTTTCCTGTTAAGAAACATGCACGTGCCGGTCCACAAATAGAATTGGTGACCAATGCATTTTTAAAAACGGCGCCTTCTTTGGCAATACGATCGATATTGGGTGTTTGCGCTAGTTGGCTACCATAGGCGCTAATAGCTTGGTAGGCGTGATCATCGGAAATGATGAACACCACGTTTGGTTTTTTCTGTTGCGCATGCAAGCCGCCTAGCGTAAGCCAGCAGGCGAGGGCTACAAGGATTGTTTTCTTCATGGTGGTGTGAAAAAAATGATCGGTTTAAAATGAAATTAAAAGTAGTGAATATATACGCGGAAGAGTAATGGAATACTGGCTAATTATGATACAAAATACCGCTCATATTGCGCGTTGTCACGTTGATAATGGTTAGTTATTGATTTTCAAACCCAAGTATTACATTCGTTCCCGGTAGCAAACTCCTTTTTGCTGCAAACCAACATTAAAAAACATATACCACCACCAACAATGAAAAAACTCGTGTTATCAGCGGGCGTCATCCTCGGCACCGCGCTAAGCGTTTATGCCACCGACAATGCCATTATTAAAGGAACTTGGTCGAGAAAAGGCGAAAAGAAAATTTCGCTCTACCATGTTGAAAACGGTCGATTAGAAGAAGTGAGCACATCGAAACTCGATGCTCAAAATCGCTTCGGCTTCTACCTCGAACCAAAGGCCGCAGGCAATTATGTGATCGGTACAGGCAACGTGAATCAACTTACCAATAAGTATTTCTTCTACATCAAACCAAAAGACGCCGTAGAAATTAGTGTAAACGATTCTTCCTACACCCTCGTAGGTAAAGCCAGCGCCGAAAACCAAGCGTTGAAGAACTGGCACGATTTCGTACTGCCTATGGAAAGAAAAGCCATTTACTTTTTACAAGTGCGTGGCACGTATGAAGATTTCTTCCCGGAATTGGAAGCAAAAGTGAAAGAATTACCGAATTACAAAGTGAAATCAACCGGTAACAAAGCTTTCGATGCCTTCTTCGCACAATACCGCGATTTCAACTTCAAACAAATTGCGGCTTCTTACCTCTTCACCCCAAGATCTAAACATCCTGGTAAGAACGATTACCCAGCCCTTTATAGAAACATCAAAGCAACCGATTATACGCAACAAACCAGCATCTTGGAAATTCCATATGCTTTGAATGCCCTTAGCAACTTCACCTTCTTGGATGGTATGTTGCAAGACAAGCCTTCACAAGAATTGGACGCTCGTTTAACTTATTATAAAAACGATACCCTTAAAGGCGAAATCGTTATCCAACATGCTGCTACTTTGAAATCTTACGTAGGGTATGAAGAGTTGATCGCGAAAAAAGGTCAATACGTACTTACAGCCGACCAAAAATCCCGCATGAAAGAAATTGAAGCGAGATTGGCCAAGTTAGCCGCAGAACCAGGTAAACCAGCTGTTAACTTCACCGCGGAAGACGTAAACGGTAAAAAAGTATCGTTAAGCGACTTTAAAGGTAAAGTTGTGATCGTGGATGTATGGGCAACTTGGTGCGGCCCTTGTAAAGCGGAAATTCCGTCGTTGAAGAAAATGGAAGAAGAATTCCGTGGCCAGGCGGTAGAATTCGTGAGCGTGTCTATCGACCAGGAGAAAGACAAAGAAAAATGGAAAACATTTGTTGCCAAAGAAGAATTGAAAGGTGTACAAATTTGGGCAGGTACAAAGAATGACATTACCACCAATTACGAGATTAAGTCTATCCCACGATTCATGGTGTTCAATAAAAAAGGAGAAGTAGTAAGTACCGACTCTCCACGTCCTTCGAACCCAGAATTGAAGCAAATTCTGTTGGCGGAATTGAAGAAATAAAATATTGTAAAAAATACACAATCCCGCTTCTACTGCGTAGAGGCGGGATTTTTCATAAAATTTTAGGTCGCTTAATATACTGAAAATCAACTATATGATTTTGTGTAATACTGCCGCAAAATGTGAATTGACCATGCCTACCTTTGTATTGATAACCAATTCACAGGGAAATTAGCTTAATATGTAATATTCGTCATGACAACCTGTAAACCAAGGAAATCATGATAACTATATAGCAATTGGGATAACCTTTTGTCCTAAAAAGCGGGGAGAGATTTTAAAACAATATGACCTTCGAAAGAAATAACAATAAAGTGTTAGTTGTATCTTTGCGGCCTTTAAGGCTAACAGAGGTTACAGCAATTATCAACAGACTTGTAGTTATAGAGTATATATGAAAACGAAAACAGCAGCCATCACAGCAGTGGGCGGATATGTACCGGAGGATGTGCTTACCAATGAAACATTGGCTACGATGGTGGACACGTCCGACGAATGGATCATGACGCGCGTGGGCATTAAGGAACGTAGGATTTTACGCGATGAAACAAAAGCGACGTCCGACTTATGCGTTCCCGTGGTGTTGCAGTTGTGTGAGAAGAGAGGCATTTTGCCGAGTGAGATCGACGTAATTATTGTAGCCACAGCTACGCCAGATATGTTGATGCCGTCAACGGCTACCATTTTAATTGGGAAAGTGGGTGCAACGAAAGCTTGGGGTGTGGATGTGAATGCTGCATGTACCGGTTTTTTAGCTGCTTTGGAAATGGGTGCCGCGATGGTAGCCGCTGGAAGATATAAGAAAGTGATTGTGATTGGTGCCGATAAAATGAGTGCTATGATCGATTATACCGATCGTGCTACTTGTACCATTTTTGGTGATGGTGCCGGTGGGGTTTTATTAGAACCTAGTTACCAAGGCTTTGGTTTAAGAGATTCTATTTTGGAATGCGAGCCTAGTGGTCAACAGCATTTACAAATCCGTGCAGGCGGTTCTTTACGTCCTGCTAGCATCGAAACCATCAACAACAAAGAACATTTCATGATGATGAATGGTGGTACGATCTTCAAGCAAGCCGTATCATTGATGTCGAATGTGGTGCAAGAGGTAATGGATAGGAACGAATTAACGGTGGATAACCTCAATTGGTTAGTGCCGCATCAAGCGAACCAACGAATTATTAGTTCTGTTGGGAATTCTCTTGGGTTACCACTCAACAAAATCATGTTGAACATCGAAAGATATGGTAACACCACTGCCGCTACGATTCCTTTGTGTTTATGGGATTACGAGGATCAAATTTATCCTGGCGACAATCTTATCCTCACTGCATTTGGTGCCGGCTTCATTTGGGGCGGCGCTTATGTGAAATGGGGAGCCGACGAATAAACGAATGGAGAAGCCTCTACGATTGTAGGGGCTTTTTTTATAGAATTAAGATAGAATTTCACCCCAAAACGCACGAATACCTTAACTTACAGGTATAAAAGACAGCAGAATGGCCTTCCCCTATAAAACGATTATCAACACAAAAACACGGCAGACCATTACTTTTATACAAACCGCAGCCAGCACAAAAGGGGCCTTATTGGAAATGGAAACTACCTATGCAGCAAATTCCATGATGCCACCACCACATTTTCATCCCCAGCAAAGCGAAGATTTTACCGTGCTTGCGGGCAGCGTAAAAGTGAATATCAACAATGCCACCCAAATTTTGCAACAAGGCGATACCCTGCATATTCCGGCAGGCACCGTTCACGCCATGTGGAACGATGGCCCTGTACCTGCTAAACTGAACTGGAAAATCCAACCTGCACTTAAAACAGAATTCTTCTTCGAAACCATTACCGGCTTGGCTAACGACGATCAAACAAATGCACACGGCGTTCCCGGGATTTTACAATTATCCCTTACCGTACCGCATTTTAAAGAAGAGATTGTGCTAACGAAGCCAGCGCCATCATTACAGAAGTTCCTGTTCATCTTTTTACGTCCTTTCGCCACCTGGCGCAAGAAACAGGCGATTTACCCCGCTTATATTAACTAGCCGAGTTTCTTGATAGCATTTGCAGAAGGTAGTACCACTTGGATTTCTGTGCCTTCATTCATTCTACTATTAACAATGATTTCTCCTTTGTGCATCCGGATAATGTTGTTCGTAAGTGGCAAACCAATGCCATAACCTTTGAACTTATCGGTATTAGAAGCCCGGAAGAAAGGGGAGAAGATATAGGGCAAGTCGCGCTCCGGGATACCAATGCCCATATCTTTAATGATAATAATGTTTTTCGTATCCGTTGCCGCCAATGCCAGCGAAACAGGTTGATTGCTGGAATACTTTACGGCGTTATTCACAATGTTGCTAATTGCCAACTCCAATAACTGGAAGTTCCCCATTACGGCCATCTTTTCCTCTTCTTCCGGGAAAAGGCTATAGTCGATTTCAACAAGGTTGCCAGGCGTAATGCGGTCGGCCATTTTCTTCACCGAGAATAGGAGTTCGTCGGTTCGTACGATGTCGAAGTATTGTTTTTTCCCTTCGAAGCCGGTTTGGGCAAGTTGCAACAAGCTTCGCGTAATGTGGTTGAGGCGTTCGGCTTCCCGCAGCATATTGGAAATAGCTGCTTTGTAGGATTCCGGGTCGCGTTCGCCGCGCAATGCAAGGTCGGCCTCGCCGATAATGGCTGTTAAGGGCGTACCTAGTTCGTGGGAAGCGTTGCTAACGAAGTTATTTTGGGTTTCGAATGCTGTTTCCAGGCGATCGAGCATGTTATTAAAGGTAGCAGCTAGTTCTCCTATTTCATCTTCTCCATCATTCACTTCTACCCGGAGGTGCAAATTACTGGAGCTAATGTTCTTCACCTGGTCCATAATATTATGCACAGGCCGTAAGATATAATGCGAGAAGATTAACCCGGCACCAATAATAAGCGCTGCTGCAATGATGAAACAGATGAATAAGATTTTCCGCAACTCGTCCATATACTGCCCACGGTATTCATTCACCGCCGATACCACTACAATTACCTTCCTCGCTTCATGCTGGTACAATACACCGGCGTAAAATCGCTCGCCATTACGGTAGTTCTCCCGTCCTTGGCGTACCACTTCTTCGTAGAAGGAGCGGGGGAGGTCTAATTGCTTCGGTACGGCAATTCTACCGGCAGCATATTCTACGGGAATAATATATTCTTTTTCAGAAGGCAATTTATCGAGCTGGCGATCGCGGATGTAGTTATACGCCAACGTATCGGTACCTACGGGTGGAAAAGCCGCGTTAGCGGTTAAATAGGCACGAATCTCCAATCTTTTATAGAAATCCCCGAAGGAATAACGGTTCGCCAAGTAATACACGAAAAAGCTCATCAAAAAGATGATCGACACCGTTAGAACGGAGAACAGCAGCATGATTTTATTACTAATCTTCATGCCCTACGGTTTCTTTTAACATATAACCATGGCCCACTACGGTGTGGATTAACTCTGGCTCGTCGGATTTATTGATTTTCTTGCGGAGGTAATTAATATATACATCCACCACTTTCGTGTTCATATTAAAATCGATCCCCCAAACATGCTCTAATATATCGGCGCGCGATAATACTTTGCGGGGGTTGAGCAACAAGTACTCCAATAAGCGGTACTCCGTAGCCGTAAGGGTAAAAACACGTTTGTTGCGGCTGGCAGCGCGGGTATCGGTGTTCAATTCCAAGTCGCCAATACTTAAAATATGGCTGGGCTTATCCGGCACTGCGGGTTGCCCATTGGCTGTAGCAGAGGGAACCCCTTGCTGGCGGCGTATAAGTGAACGAATGCGGGCTTCGAGCTCCTGTAGTTTGAAAGGTTTTACCATGTAATCGTCGGCACCGGAATCCAAGCCAATTACCACGTTTTCCACCGTTGAAAGGGCGGTTAACATCAAAATGGGGGTTGAATTCTTTTCGGCACGTAAATGTCGACATACATCAATCCCGTTCATCCCGGGCAGCATAACATCCAGAATAATGATGTTAAAATCGTTATTGCGTGCCATTTCTAACCCGATTAAACCATCAGGCGCTACACTTACTTCGCCGCCCGATTCGCTCAAACCCCGTACAATCACAGAAACAACCGCAGGCTCATCTTCCACCAATAATATTCGTTTATTATGCATATATTCAAATTTACGACCCTGGGATTTGAAAACAGCAAAAAAGGAAATTCTCTTACCGAATTCTTACCCGGGTTAAACCAAATTTTTACCAGGTTATTAACTTCTTATAACCTTCGCTTTACCTGTTCTTTACCCTGTGCGGGTAATTTTGTTCAAAAAATAACTGGATATGAAAAATGTTATGATTCCTACCGATCTGTCCATTCGTTCGCTCAGCTATTTACACAATTTTGCTGAACAAATGGAAGAACCGTGCCATGTAGTGTTAATGCATGCACAGCGTTTACCGGAGTCTATTTTGGAATATTGGCAGTTTACCCGCAACAGCTTAAAACACGCTCAACTCGATAAAGATTTCCTCGATGCTATCGAGATCATGAGAAACCGCTACGCTAATTGTATTCAATCCATGCGCGTAGAGTTCTTTTACGGAACGTCGAAACCCGCTTTGCGCAACTTCCTTTATGCACATCAAATAGATGCGATCGCTATCCCGGAACAATTACATTATCACCACGCCAGTGAAAGCAGCTTCGATCCTTGTCAATTAATCAAAGGTTGTAAAGTACCAACGATGCAATTGAGAATGACGATGCCGCGCTTAGTGGTGAAGTCGCCGACTTCTATTTCGGCTTTACTGGGTGCTAATCACTGAACATCTAAAAACTTAATACATGCTACTGAAGAAAGGAATTCCGTTGGGCTACATATTTGGCAAAATTAAGTACGAATTATTAGCTGTTGTCGTTTACACGCTTGTTATAAATGTTCTATACTACCAATATAATTTCAAGGAAATGGCCATTCCATTGGCTGTTCCCATGGTACTAGGAACGGTACTTTCCCTTTTATTGGCCTTCCGCTCAAACCAAGCGTACGATCGCTGGTGGGAAGCAAGAACCGTATGGGGTGCCATCGTAAACGATTCAAGATCGCTTGTAAGGCAATTACTGTCATTAATGGATGGTGCAGAAGAAAATGAAGAAACAAGGCATTTCAAAGCACAATTCGTAAAACGACAAATTGCTTGGACATACGCACTGGGTCAATCACTTCGTAAGAAAGATCCATTACGCGGGCTCGACAGGCTTTTATCGCGCCGCGAATTAAACTATTTATCCAAGTTCGATAATATTCCATCAGGACTTTTGCAAATGCATAGCCGCGATTTAAAATACGCTTTACGTCAAGAATGGATCAATCCATACCAACAAGTAGAGCTCGACCGAACTTTAACGCGCTTGTGTGATGCGATGGGTAAATGTGAAAGGATTAAAGGAACAGTGTTCCCGGCAACATACAGTTTATATACTCATTTTGCCGTGATCTTCTTTATCGTTTTGCTACCGTTTGCTTTAATCGATTCACTGGGTATCATGGAAGTACCTTTAGTGGCCGCTATTTCAGCATCATTCTTATTGATCGAGAAAATGGCCGTGAACTTACAAGACCCGTTCGAAAACAAGCCTACAGATACACCGATGACCGCCATTGCCCGCAAAATCGAACGCGATTTGCTGCAATTGCTCGACGATGATAAAGCCAATATTGATCCAGAACACGTGGAAATTATACCGCAAGAAGAAGGATCGTATTACATCTTATAAGGAAGCCATAACATTCCCAATACAATCTTAAATTTTCTGTTTGTAAAGCAGGTGGGACAAGGGTTGCAAAGGAATCAGCTACACTGCAAGCAAGCATTTCTTTGCCCCTTTTTTATCCATGGTAAAGCTATTATTACCACGTTATGGAACCCTAAAAATTCAGTAGCACAACAGTGTATCGTTTGCATGAAAACATAAACTGCGCATGCTGATTGCAAATGGTACACCGTGCTGCCTCGTGAAAGGATTATGTGAATGAGCATTATAACTTACGTCAACGTAGTTGCGTCGCACACTTCAGCTTTCTAGCTGCGGGTGAGCCTTTGAATCATACAGTTGAATAACGAAGTGGGTATTTCGTGCGCGAAGTACCCGCTTTGTTTTTATCACCATATTCCATTGCAGTCATGTAACAAACCCGGTTGAGTTTGGCCAAGGTGAATAGTATAGTTTTGGTGTGAGGAGATATACTCAACCGGTTTATTTTTAGTGTAGTAAAGTAAAAATCCCGTTCAGCTAATATGCTGCTGAACGGGATTTTTCATGTTAGAAGAATTACCTTCTAATGAATAGTTTAGAATAGCTATTTTTAAGATAGAATGATCACATGCTTATTCGTTAATCCACCTACATGACACAACAACAAATTGCCAACATTACCATTGAAAAATGGTTAACAGGCTGGGCCTTATCTAGGCACTTACCTTTACCCATTCCTTACCGATCCGGTTTTAAAGTAGATGTCGGCTATAAAGAACAAATCGCCAGGTATGTATTTCCAGCACTCCATCGTGATTTCTTTGACTTAGCGAATACGATAGAGCAGCCTTGGATACACCTGAAGGTTTGCGCACCACCAGGTGCGTTGAAACAGGACTTACCTGAACGTTGGGTTATTCTTCCACAAGGCTACTTCATGCATTGCTACCATGAAATGCCAGCACCTCGGAAATCGCTTGGTAATGAATATGCTCTATTAATCGAGAAGGATGCTGCCACGTACGTGGTTAAAATTATGCATCAACAAGGTGAGCTTGCTGCCAGCGGTCGCATTGTACTTGTTGATGATATAGCTGTATTCGACCAGGTCGTTACCGATCCTCAGCACCAAAGGAAAGGATTAGCATCTATCGTTCTGAAAGAACTAGAGAAAATTGCTTTAGCGGAAGATATTAGCGAGTATTGTTTAGTGGCTACTGATGAAGGGAAGTTGTTGTATGAATCGCTAGGGTGGGAGATGCGTGCTTATTATACTTCGGTGGTGATTACGGGGGAGTAACGAGGTGGGACTGCTTTTTTTAATAAAGCATCAAAATTGAATATATTCATAATACCTCTTTATGAACAATGTTTCTTAGCTCATCTCATCTTAGGGCCCATAAGTAATTCAAACACTTTTTATAACGAAAAACAATATAGTTAAGAAATAAAAATTATCTTTCGGGCACATTTCAAAAAGACATGAACAGAATTAAAGAAGTGTTGGAGAAAAAAGGCATAAAACAGACCTGGTTGGCCGAACAACTGGGCAAAAGTTACAACGTCGTTAACGGCTATGTGCAAAACAGGCAACAGCCAAGATTGGAAGTACTTTTTGAAATTGCCAGGATATTAGGAGTTAAACCACAAGAATTAATAAAGGATAAATAATGACAAGCACCGCACAAAGGCAAGAGCTGCAAAATAAAATTTGGAAAATCGCCAACGAAGTTCGTGGCTCGGTAGATGGATGGGACTTTAAACAGTTTGTGTTAGGAACACTATTCTATCGCTTCATTAGTGAAAACTTCACCAATTATATGGAAGGTGGCGACGAAAGTATCGACTATGAACAACTATCGGAAGATGTAATAACGAAGGAAATAAAAGATGATGCCATTAAAACAAAGGGGTACTTTATATACCCTAATCAACTATTTGCAAATGTTGCTAAAACAGCCAATACCAATCCAAATCTAAACACGGATTTAAAAGCCATTTTTGATTCGATTGAAAGTTCTGCAAATGGTTATCCATCTGAGCCAGATATTAAAGGATTGTTTGCTGATTTTGATACCACCAGTACGCGCCTCGGTAACACTGTTGAAAATAAGAATAGCCGTCTAGCTGCTGTTATAAAAGGTGTAGAAGAGTTGAAATTCGGAAATTTTGAGGATAATCAGATTGATCTTTTTGGTGATGCCTATGAATTTCTTATTTCCAATTATGCTGCCAACGCTGGAAAATCAGGGGGTGAGTTTTTTACGCCACAACACGTTTCTAAGTTGATTGCACAACTGGCTATGCACAAGCAGGAAAAAGTAAACAAGATATATGACCCTGCTGCTGGTTCTGGCTCCTTGCTTTTACAAGCCAAAAAGCATTTCGACAATCATATTATTGAAGATGGCTTCTTTGGGCAAGAAGTAAACCATACAACATATAACCTTGCACGTATGAACATGTTTTTGCACAACATCAACTACGACAAGTTCAACATTGCCCTAGGCGATACCTTACGCGATCCCCATTTTGGCGATGAAAAGCCCTTCGACGCCATAGTATCCAATCCTCCCTATTCCATCAACTGGATAGGTAGCGACGATCCGACCCTCATTAACGACGACCGATTTGCACCAGCAGGTGTATTAGCCCCTAAATCTAAAGCAGACTTCGCCTTTGTACTGCATGCGCTTAGCTATCTTTCAGGTAAAGGCAGGGCTGCTATAGTTTGTTTCCCTGGCATCTTTTACCGTGGTGGCGCAGAACAGAAAATCAGGAAGTATCTTATAGACAATAACTTTGTAGAGACCATTATTTCTTTAGCACCCAACTTATTCTTTGGTACTTCTATAGCCGTAACGATCCTAGTTCTTTCTAAACATAAAACAGAAAATAAAACCCAGTTTATTGATGCTAGTGGCGAAGATTTCTTTAAGAAAGTAACCAACAACAATGTGCTGGAAGACAAACATATTGCAAAGATCGTGGAACTGTTCGATAGTAAATCGGATGTGGCGCATGTAGCCGTTTCAATCGACAATGCAAAAATTGCCGAAAATGATTACAATCTCTCTGTAAGTTCCTATGTAGAAGCAAAAGATACACGGGAAAAATTTGATATAGCGGAATTGAATAATCAAATTTCAAAAACAGTGGAGAAGATAGATATGCTCCGTACTGATATTGATAAAATTATTAAAGAGATTGAAGGATGAGTTATATAGAGAAATTATTGGATGGTGTAGAAGTGGAGTGGAGAACTTTGGGGGAAATTAGTGAAATCTATGGTGGACTAACTGGAAAAAGTAAGGCGGATTTTGAAAATGGCAATGCAAAATATATTTCCTACAAGAGCATTTTCTTTAATCTAAATACAAGGGACAACATCCTTGAAACAGTTAAAGTTGCCAAATCTGAAAACCAACATATAGTAAAATACGGAGATATTCTATTTACCGGCTCGTCTGAAACAGCTGATGAAGTTGGAATGTCTTCTGCAGTTACTACTAATTTTGAAGAACCAGTCTATCTGAATAGCTTCTCATTTGGTGTAAGATTCAATGAAGACATTCAACTAATTCCAGAGTTTTCCAAATATTTATTCCGCAGTAAGTTGATACGTGCTGAAATATCAAAAACTGCAAGCGGTGTAACACGCTATAATGTTTCTAAGGCAAGGTTTAGAAAAATACTAGTTCCCATCCCACCCCTCCCAGTTCAAAAAGAAATCGTTCGCATTCTAGATAAATTTACAGCGCTTACTGCAGAGCTTACTGCAGAGCTTACTGCAGAGCTTACTGCTCGTAAAAAGCAGTATAGCTATTATCGGGAAACACTGTTAAGTTTTGAAGAAGGAGAAGTGGAGTGGAAAACTTTGGGGGAGATTATTCTAAAGTCTTATTCAGGAGGTACTCCTCAAGCGGGCAATCCTAAATATTACGAAAACGGCACAATTCCGTGGCTTCGAACACAAGAAGTTAAGTTTTCTGATATTGACAATACAGAAATTAAAATAACCGATTTTGCTCTCAAAGAAACTGCAACAAAATGGGTTCCTGCTAATTGTGTAATTATAGCTATTTCTGGTGCAACTGCAGGGCGATCAGCTATTAACAAAATTCCATTAACCACAAATCAACACTGCTTGTGTTTAGAAATCAATCCTCAAAAAGCATTGTATAGATTTGTTTTTCACTGGGTCAGTTTTAATTTTGAAAAGCTTAAAGCTTTAGGACAAGGTGCTAGAGGTGATCTTAACTCAGGAATTATAAAAAACTTCAAAATCCCCATCCCATCCCTCGAAGAACAAGCCCGAATCGTCTCAATCCTAGACAAATTCGACATACTCACCACCTCCATTAGCGAAGGCCTCCCAAAAGAGATTGAACTAAGGAAAAAGCAGTATGAGTATTACCGTGATTTATTACTAACATTCCCTAAAAACAATATAGAACCGTAATATGGGCCAGTCATTAAAAGAAATAGCTCAAAACCTGAAAAATACTGATAAAAAAGTACAGTTAATCTATGCTTTTAATGGCACTGGAAAAACACGGTTGTCTCGTGAATTCAAAGAATTGATTGCTCCCAAAAATCCAGCAACCGAAGAAACAGAAGAGAAAATCAAAATAATGTACTACAATGCATTTACCGAGGATCTGTTTTATTGGGATAACGATTTAGAAAAGGATACAGATAGGAAGTTGAAAATCCAACCCAATGATTATACGCATTGGATACTTGTCGAACAAGGACAAGAGCCTAATATTACAAGGCATTTTCAACGATATACGAATGACAAACTAACACCTCGTTTTAATGAGGAATACACTATTACGGATAAGGAAAATAACAATGTAAAAACACCCGCTTTTTCAGAAGTGCATTTTTCATTTGAACGAGGAAATGACGAACCATCTGAAAATGTAAAAATTTCCAAAGGCGAAGAAAGTTGCTTTATCTGGAGTATTTTTTACAGCTTGCTGGAACAAACAATCAATGTATTAAATGTAGCAGAGGAAGAAGAACGGGAAACAGATCAATTTAATGATTTGGAATACGTTTTTATCGACGATCCAGTTAGTTCTCTAGATGATACACATTTAATTGAACTGGCTGTGGATATTGCAGAACTAGTAAAGTCTAATCAATCCGACCTTAAATTTATTATTACAACACATAATCCACTCTTTTATAATGTACTGTTCAATGAATTCAATAACCCCAATTCGAGCACTGGTTATAAAGTAAAGCACTGCGCAAAAAAACGCTTTGAAAAATTAGAAGACGGTACGTATTTAATGAATGATCAACCCGGCGATTCGCCTTTCTCATATCATCTATTTCTTTTAGCTGAATTAGAAAAAGCAATAGAATCGCCCATTACTATTCAAAAATACCATTTTAATTTCCTCCGCAACATTTTAGAAAAAACATCTACCTTTTTAGGTTACCATAAGTGGAGAGACCTTTTACCACAGGAGTCACGGGAGGCATATTATAACCGCATTATCAACCTGTCAAGCCACTCTAAACATCATGGGGAAGAAGTGGCGATCATCGATGAAAATGATAAGAAAGTGCTGGGATTCTTGGTAAGTGAGTTAAAAAGAATGTACAGCTTCAAATCAATTGTTAATAATACCGAAATAGAGCAAGATGGCAACAAATAATACCATAGCAGAATCAAATAATTTCATTGTTCTCAATGCATATACCAAGTATGCAGAATTGCATGAGCCATCTTCTGAATTTCAAACGGAGGCTGCCTTAGAGTCTGAATTTATCCAGGACCTAGTTGATCAAGGGTATGAATATCCATCAAACATAAATACAGCCGAAGCCCTGTTGGCCAATGCTAGGTTGCAACTACAAGCTCTCAACAATATGGTATTTTCGGATGCCGAGTGGATCCGATTCATAGAAGAATATTTAGACAAACCAAGTGATAACCTTGTTGAGAAAACAAGAAAAATACATGACAATTATATATACGACTTCGTTTTTGATGATGGCCACATCCAAAACATTTACTTAGTCGACAAAACGAATGTAGTCCGTAATAAGGTACAGGTAATCAAGCAGTTCGAACAAAAAGGCACACACGCCAATCGCTACGATGTAACCATCTTAGTGAATGGATTACCCTTGGTACAAGTAGAACTTAAAAAACGAGGGGTTGCCATCCGCGAAGCTTTCAACCAAGTGCATCGCTATACAAAAGAGAGCCTCAATAGTAACAATTCGCTCTTTAAATACTTACAGATCTTTGTTATCTCCAATGGAACGGATACTCGGTATTTTGCAAACACAATTGAGCGAAGTAAAAACAGTTTTGACTTTACTATGAACTGGGCTAGGGCTGATAATTCTTTGATTAAAGACCTTAAAGATTTTACAGCTACTTTCTTCCAGAAGCATACGTTGCTAAATGTATTACTAACTTATTCGGTGTTTGATACAAACGATACACTCCTTATCATGAGGCCCTATCAAATTGCCGCAACAGAACGCATGTTGTGGAAAATCAAAAGTTCCTATTTATCCAAAAGATGGTCCTCTGTAGATGGCGGCGGCTATATTTGGCATACCACAGGCTCCGGCAAAACCTTAACCAGTTTTAAAGCGGCAAGACTAGCAACAGAACTCGACTTCATTGATAAGGTATTTTTTGTGGTGGATCGCAAAGATTTGGACTATCAAACAATAAAAGAATACCAAAGATTTTCACCCGAAAGTGTAAACGGTTCGAATAGTACGGCAGGATTAAAGAGAAATATTGAAAAAGATGATAATAAGATTATAGTAACAACTATTCAGAAGTTGAATAATCTCATGAAAAATGAGCATGAGTTAGCCATTTACCAAAAGCAAGTAGTTTTCATTTTCGATGAAGCGCATCGTTCGCAGTTTGGGGAAGCCCAAAAGAATTTGAAAAAGAAGTTCAAAAAGTACTATCAATTTGGTTTTACAGGAACCCCCATCTTCCCACAAAATGCGCTAGGTGCAGACACAACAGCAAGTGTATTCGGCACGGAACTACATTCCTATGTAATTACAGACGCCATTAGAGACGAAAAAGTACTGAAATTCAAAGTTGACTACAATGATGTTCGCCCGGAGTTTAAGAGCATAGAAACAGAAGTGGATGAAAAAAAATTAAGTGCAGCAGAAAACAAGAAATTATTGCTTCATCCTAAACGCATTACAGAAGTTGCTCAATATATTCTAAATAATTTCAGGCTAAAAACCCATAGAAATCAAGGTAGTAACAAGGGCTTTAACGCTATGTTTGCCGTAAGCAGCGTGGATGCGGCCAAATGCTACTACGAAGAGTTAAACAAGCTGCAAAAAGAAAGTGACAAACGTTTAAAAATTGCCACCATCTTCTCCTTTGCTGCTAATGAAGAACAAAATGCGATAGGCGAAATAGTTGATGAAACGTTTGAACCTTCGGCAATGGATAGCAGTGCCAAAGAATTTTTAACGAAAGCCATCAACGACTACAACACCATGTTTGCAACCAGTTATAGCGTTGAAAATAATGAATTTCAGAACTATTACCGCGACCTTGCTAAACGGGTAAAAAATAAAGAGGTTGACCTGGTTATAGTAGTCGGGATGTTCCTTACCGGCTTTGATGCTCCTACACTCAATACCTTATTTGTTGATAAAAATTTACTTTACCACGGTTTGATACAAGCCTTTTCACGCACCAACCGCATTTATGATGCTACTAAAACCTTTGGCAATATTGTTACGTTCAGGGATCTAGAAAAAGCGACAATTGACGCCATTACACTTTTCGGAGATAGCAATACCAAAAATGTAGTGCTTGAAAAAAGCTACAAAGAATACCTAGAGGGCTTTACAGATCTTATTACAGGTGAAGCCCGGAGAGGTTACATCGAAGTTGTAAGAGAGTTAAATGAAAATTTCCCGAACCCAGATGCAATTCTAACCGAAAAGGATAAAAAGGGATTCTCGAAACTTTTCGGTGAATACCTGCGTGTAGAAAATATACTCCAGAACTACGATGAATTTAATACCCTCAAAGCACTGCAAGCAATTGACATAAATAACGCAGAAGCTGTGGCGGAATTTAAAAAAGTGCATTTTGTAACGGATGAGGAAATAGCCTCGATGCAAAAAATTGAACTACTAAAAGAACGTACTGTCCAGGATTATCGATCTACTTATAACGATATACGTGACTGGTTAAGACGCGAAAAATCTGGAAAAGCAACCGAGGAATCAAAAATTGATTGGGACGACGTAGTGTTTGAAGTTGACTTATTAAAATCACAAGAAATAAACCTTGACTATATTCTTGAATTAATTTTTGAGCATAACAAAAAAACGAAAGACAAAGCTTCTTTAATCGAAGAAATACGTAGAGTTATTCGTGCTAGCATAGGAAATAGGGGAAAAGAAGGTTTGGTTGTTGATTTTATAAACGAAACCAACCTTGATACCCTTAAAGACAAAGCCAATGTAATTGATTCATTCTTTTTATTTGCTCAAAGCAAGCAGCAAATGGAAGCAAGAGCGTTAATAGCAGAAGAGAATCTAAACGAAGAAGAAGCAAAACGGTATATAAGAGCTTCTTTAAAGCGCGAGTATGCAAGTGAGAATGGAACAGAGCTTAACGCTATTTTGCCAAAAATGAGCCCTTTAAATCCTTTATACTTGACTAAAAAGCAGGGGGTCTTCCAAAAGTTGACCCAGTTTGTAGAAAAGTTTAAGGGTGTTGGCGGTCAACTTTAAGTAAATAAAGTACATCAATAAGGAATCCCAGGGCTTTCAAACAGTGAAAGTTCTGGGATAATTTGTTACTTAAAGGAAAGGCTGATGAAGTTTAATGATATGCTATTCTACCAAACAGCTTACAAATTGTTATAAAAGAAAAAGGATCACATAATGTGATCCTTTTTTCTTTTTTTGCTCCCCCTGTTGGACTTGAACCAACGACCCTCTGATTAACAGTCAGATGCTCTAACCAACTGAGCTAAGGAGGAATATTTTCTTTTTTTGTGTCCCGTTCTGTGCGATTGGGATTGCAAAAATAGATAAATTTTTATTCCTGCAAAATCTTTGTTCAACTTTTTTGAAAAAAATTTTAAAATTCATTTTATCAATTCGTCTCAAACCCAATGACAGCAAGCATTACAGCCGGTGAAAAAAATTTTAAAATTTTTTGAAGAACGAATACAAAATCGTTTTTCTCTTTACAAACTCATCCAACTTTTATCAAATCCTACATGTAATATTCCTTCTCTTTCTTCTACCGGGTACGTCTTTAAACAATACCCTTCGCCACTCGAATTATAACCATTGCGGATGTTGAACTTGTATTTATGTAAAGGACAAATTACTTGTCCCTGCGCATCTACATACCCTTCATTCATCGGGGCACCTGCATGCGGACACTTATATGCAAATGCGTACAATTGGCCATTGTAGCGGGTTATACAGATCTTTTTTCCTGCCACGTCTTCTACCAATATCTCTTTTTCTGCTAACACTAAAGCCGGCAATGCATGCCAATTGTACTCTTTGCCCATCTTGTTTTAGAAGAAATATTCCGTTTTGTAAGGATAACGTTCGCGGTAAAGTTGCATCACTTTATCTAGTATCGTTTTACGCAACTCATCAATGTTCATGCGCTCTGTAGCGGATACAAACACGCAGTTACCATGTGTCTTATGCTGCCAACTTTCTTTTAAATCCGTTAAAATGTCTTGCTTTACTTCCGGCGATAACCATTCGTCGAATGTTTGCTTTTCGTACAAGTCCATTTTATTAAAGATTAATATCGTTGGCTTCTCCAGCGATTTTAATTCCGCCAGGGTTTTATTGACCACATCGATCTGGTCTTCATATTTCTGGTGAGAAATATCTACCACGTGCATTAAAATATCACACTCGCGCACTTCATCCAAGGTAGATTTAAAACTCTCTACCAAGTGATGCGGAAGTTTACGGATAAACCCTACTGTATCACTCAGCAAAAACGGGGTTTGCTCAAATACTACCTTCCGGGTTGTTGTATCCAATGTAGCAAAGAGCTTATTCTCGGCAAATACCTCGCTCTTGCTAAGTAAGTTCATGATGGTCGACTTACCCACGTTGGTATACCCCACCAAAGCCACGCGGATATACTCGCCACGCTCCTTACGCTGGGTGAAAGATTGTTTGTCGATCTCGGCCAAACGCTTGCGCAACAGGGAGATTTTGTCCTTTACGATACGACGATCCGTTTCGATCTCCGTTTCACCGGGACCTCTCGAACCAATACCACCACCTTGGCGTTCCAAGTGGCTCCACATACCCCTTAACCGAGGAAGGATGTACTGGTATTGTGCCAGCTCCACCTGCACTCTCGCTTGCGCGGTACGGGCACGGCGGGCAAATATATCTAGGATCAAATCGCTTCGATCGATTACTTTAATCTTTAATACCTTCTGGATATTGTTGATCTGGGAACCGGTTAATTCATCATCAAAAATGACTAAACTAACATCCTTACCCGATACATACTGCTGGATTTCCTCCAACTTACCTTTACCTACAAAGGTAGCCCTGTCGGGATGTGCGAGTTTTTGGGTGAAGCGTTTCACGGAAACCGCACCGGCCGTTTCCGCTAGGAATGCCAACTCGTCGAGATACTCTTGCACTTGTGGCTCTGTCTGTTCCTTATGAATCAAACCTACCAGCACACAGCGCTCTTCTTTGTTTACGACTTGCTTTTTATCTAACAATGTATTTCAAAAATTTTCACGAAGTTACTAATTAAAATCGACCCCAAAACGGCCCGTCGACCCAAGCCGGTTTCATCAATCAACCAGCTTTTCCTACATTTATACATCTTAACAAAATCTACACCAATGCGTAGTACATTTTTATTAGCAGGAATTCTATTTATGCAACAAAGTATGGCACAACAAAAGATGACGCCGGAAATGCTCTGGCAACTGGGAAGGGTGAGTGGCGAAACGCTTACGGCCGACGGGAAATCCGTGATTTACGGGGTTTCCAATTACAATATTGCAGAAAACAGGGGTGAAAGAAACCTTTTTGTTATGCCCGTTACCGGCGGCACTCCCCGCCAATTAACCAGCAGCAAAGGGAACGAAGGCAATGTACAAACCTTGGCGAATGGCCGCTTAGGCTATAATTACAAAGGTCAATACTGGGAAATGGATGCCGACGGCAGCAACGCCGTACAAAAAACCAATTTTCCACAGTCAGTAAGCAATATCCGCGTTTCTGCCGATGGTAAATACATCCTCTTTTCTAAAGATGTGAAAATCGAAAAGGTGAGCGGGGCCGACTTCTACGAAGATATGCCGAAGTCGAACGTACAAATCTATACCAACCTCAACTACCGCCACTGGGATACTTGGGAAGACGGCTACTATTCCCACATCTTCGTTGCACCGTACAACAACGGCCAAGTAGGGGAGGCCATCGACTTATTAGAAGGGAAACCATACGACTGCCCACAAATGCCTAGCGGCGGCGCAGAAGACTTTATCTTCAGCCCAGATAGCAAAAAGGTGATCTACGTGTGCAAAAAGAAACACGGGAAAGAATATGCAGTAAGTACCAATACCGATATTTACGCTTACGATATTGCAACCAAGCAAACCACCAACCTCAGCGAAGGCATGATGGGCTACGATGTACAACCCGCTTTTAATAAAGATGGTAGCAAGCTCGTATGGCTTAGCATGGCACGCGACGGTTTCGAAGCCGACAAACAAGACGTAGTGTTATACGATTTCAAATCCAACACGCGCACAAACCTTACGAAAGACTGGGATGGCACCGTTAGCAGTGTACGCTTTTCTAACGATGAAAAGAAAATCCAATTCCTCGCTGTTGTAAAAGGTACCTCCCAATTACACGAAATCGCCCTACAGCCTAAAGCTGCAATCAAACAAATCACGAAAGGTCAATTCGATATCAACGATATTATAGGCGAAACTAAAGACGCCCTTATCGTAAGTAAAACCGATATGAACCATGCCGCTGAATTGTTCAATTTATCGCTTAAAACAGGCGCTTTAACGCAATTAACAACGGTTAATAACGATACATACAGCAAAATCGGTCAATCAAAAGTAGAAGAACGTTGGGTAAAAACAACCGACGGCAAAGACATGCTCGTGTGGGTAATCTTCCCGCCGAACTTCGACCCGGCTAAAAAATATCCAACTTTATTATACTGTCAAGGTGGCCCACAATCGGCTCTTTCCCAGTTCTATTCTTACCGCTGGAACTTCCAGTTAATGGCTGCACAAGGTTACATCGTAGTAGCGCCTAACCGTAGAGGTATGCCTGGGCATGGTGTTGAATGGAATGAACAAATCTCGAAAGACTGGGGTGGCCAACCCATCCGCGATTACTTAAGCGCGATCGACGATGTAAGTAAAGAATCGTATGTAGATAAAGACCGTAGAGCAGCAGTAGGTGCTAGCTATGGCGGTTATTCAGTGTTTATGCTGGCAGGTGTACACGAAAACCGCTTCAAATCTTTCATCGCGCATGATGGTTTATTCGATATCCGTAGCTGGTATGGTACAACAGAAGAACTATGGTTCGCTAACTGGGACATTGGGAACTATTGGGATCGTGCGAATGCGCATATCTACGAAAAATTCAATCCTAGCCAGTTTGTTGATAAATGGAACACACCTATTATGATCGTACAAGGTGGTATCGACTTTAGGGTAGGTATCGAACAAGGGTTACAAGCCTTCCAAGTGGCACAATTAAAGGGTATCAAAAGCAAGTTGCTTTATTTCCCTGAAGAAAACCACTGGGTATTAGGTCCGCAAAATGCCATCATCTGGCAACGCGAGTTCTTTAAATGGTTGCAAGAAACTTTATAATTACACCAAAACATACACGAAACAATCCATTTATGTACGAAACCTTAATCCTCGATATTCAACAAGGCGTGGCAACAATAACGTTGAACAGGCCAAATGTATATAATGCATTTAACGACGCGCTAAGTTACGACTTACAAGACGCGTTGAAACAAGTGGAGAAGAACAAGGAAGTACGCGCAGTTGTTTTAACAGGTGCCGGGAAGGCGTTCTGTAGCGGGCAAGATTTGAAAGCCGCGTCGGATTCGGGGAAACGCAATTTGGGAGAATCGTTGCACAAGCGATATAACCCCATTATTCGCGCTATCCGTAACATGCCAAAACCTGTTATTTGCAAACTCAATGGTGTAGCGGCCGGTGCCGGTTGCTCGCTCGCTTTAGCTTGCGATGTCATCATTGCCTCGGAAGTGGCCAGCATGATCGAGATCTTTATTAACATCGCGCTGGTACTAGATTCCGGCTCGTCTTACTTTTTACCAAGAACCGTGGGGTATCACCGCGCTTTCGAATTGGCCACTAAAGCTACCAAGCTATCGGCTACAGAAGCACGCAACATGGGATTGATTAACAAAGTAGTTACCGCCGAAGAACTAGATGCCGCTGTTGCCGCCGAAGCTACCTTCTATGCCAATGCGCCAACAAAAGCCATCGGCCTTATGAAGAAAATGCTTACGAAAGGGATGACAGAAGATTTGGATACCGTACTCGACTACGAAGCCTACTGCCAAGAAATTGCCGGTAATACGAGCGATAATGCAGAAGGCATCCAAGCTTTTATTGAAAAAAGAGCGCCCGCTTTTAAAGGCGAATAAATGGACGCATTACATTATAAAACGGCTGCTTCGTACATTTCGAAGCAGCCGTTTTATATATTATACTAGTAAGATGAATAGCTTGCAACTCCCAATTGGCCCCAACAGCTTCTCCTAAACCTCAATATTCAAAAAAGGCATCCAAATTATATCCCAAACAGGCCATTTTAGACTTATTAGCCTATCTCTTTATAACCCTAAGCCTATCTAAAGCCTATCTTTTGCCTATCTTTTGCCTATCCTTTGCCTATCTCCACCCTATCCTTACCCTATCTAAAGCCTATCTCGACCCTATCTTTAGCCTATCCCCACCCTATATAATACATTATTATACAACGTGTTAGTTGTTTTAGTGCCAGGCTACACCTTTGTAAACCATTATTAGTCATAACGTTACAAAGGATTGGGTAGAACATTGGGTATATAAAAAAAGAGGTCCCTACCGAGTAGAAACCTCTTTTATGTGCTGATAAAAGCAATATTATAGACCGCTTAAATAGATACCCACAGAGTATGGTGTAATATCTAAACCGCTGTTATCTTTAAACAATTTGCTGAAGCTGTAAGTACCGAACAAACCTACCGGGCCATAACCAATACGTGCAGTACCTGCATAACGCCAAGAGTTAAAGTAACGTTTGTTTTGTTCTTTGATTATGTTACGATCGCCACCCAAAGAGTTTTTACCTTTTGTATGTGCGTTCAATAATGTACCCACTTTCACACCCAATGCAGCTTTGAAACCCTTATTAGCGTTTTCTTTATCGCTGTAATATCTCAATTCTAAAGGAATATCAAGATAAGTTGTAGACACTTTGTACTTCTTATATTCATCCGTTGCCACGAATTTCACCGTACTAGAGGTGTTTTGCATGTCGATCTTTTGGTTTCTTAAGAATACGTTGCTAGAACCAACGCCCAAACCTGCTGCCACCGATAAGTTCGTTTTCTTAATCGGGAAGTCATACATAAAATACATATTGAATCCACGCGAAAGGCCTTTGGTATTCACATCTGTAGGTGTGCTAGCCCATCCATCGTACGATAACTGGATCATTAAGAAGTCACGAGAAATACCTTTCGACTGGGTAGCTTTTGTCATAATAGCGCCCGCAGCTCCCGTATTTTCCTGTGCGAATAATCCATATGTAACGCCTAAAAGACAGAGCGTAAAAATCAATTTTTTCATAATATCTTATAAATGCTTTGCAAATCGAATATTAGGCAAATTTAATGGAATGCCAATAATCAAAGGTTAAAATATTGCAAAAATAAAAGCCTGTACCCCTCAAACGCTTTTGAATCTTTTAACGTATATTGTTAAAGACTAGCCAATATCTCCGTTTTAACTATGCCGATAGCGCCCGGTTACTTTGTTTATTGTTAAAAACAAATCACCTCAACCTATCACCTTTTATTGTTTGATTCCTTTAATTGTTTGAAATCCTTAACCTCCAAGATATGCTGGCAAGGAAATTTATTAGCAACCCCTTATTTGCCGTCTTTATCGCCGCGCTTGCGTTGATATCCTGGTTTACTTACTATATATACGAGAATAACCAAAAAGCACTTGCCGCAGGTAACGATGTTTCCATCCATGGCACCACCATCAATCACCTCGAAACTTTATACGCCACCATGCTCGAAATAGAATCGGGCTCCCGCGGGTTTCTGATCACCGGCGATTCTTCCTTCATTCCATCTGAAGAATACGTGCACGAAAATATTGATGAAAGAGTTCAACACTTACAGCTTCTCCTTGCCAAATACCCGGAAGATCTTATAGCGCTCGACAAATTATACACCGGCATCACAAAAAAGCTGGTCTACATGAACTTCCTCATAAAAGAACGACAAGTCAATAACCGCTTCCCCACCAGGTTCCTACACCAACGCTATGGTGTTGGCCTCATGAAAGATATTAAAACCCTGTCACTACAATTATTAGCCAAAGCCCAAGAACGCTTACTGATCGGGGTACGCACCGATAAGTACTTCACGCAACAAACATATCGCTTCTCTATCATCGCCAGCAGCGCAACGCTCATCCTATTTCTCGCCGCCATCGTGCAATTATTCCGTTACATCCTTAAGAATGTACGGAAAGAAGAAGCGCTTGTGCGCAGCGAAGAAAAATACCGCAAGCTCATCGATGATGCGGCTGTTACTATGTTCACGGCCAACCGCGGCGGCTACTTTACCTACGTTTCTAAACAGGCCACCGAAGTAACCGGCTACGATACTGATGAGCTGGAAGGACAGCATTACAGCATGTTCTTGAACGAAGAACAATTCTCGAAACTTCGTTCCTTCTACCTAAAACAAGCAGAAAAAGATATTCCCCAAACAAAACGCGAGTTCCAAATCAAATGTAAGAATGGGGAGCTTAAATGGGTAGAACAAATCGTCAAACTCGTGTGGATAGACGGCGAATTCCGCGGATTTCAATGTATTGTAACGGATATTGATGAACAGAAGAAAGCCCAGCTCAGCTTGAAAGCTGCGGAAGAGGAGATGATTATTATACAACACCGCTTCCAAGCTATTTTGGATAACACCACCAGCCTTATCTACGTGAAAGATGTGGAAGGTCGCTACCTCATGGTGAACAAACAATTCGAAAAGGTTTTCCAACTCGATAAAACCGAGATATGCGGCAAGAAAGATAACGAGCTACCCGCCGTATTCAAATCGCAACGCTACGCCGAAACCGATACATTCGTTATTAACCGGGAAATGCCGGCCGAAGTGGAGGATGTTGTAGAATTTCAATCCCAGAAAGCGTACTACCTCATTAATAAGTTCCCCTTACATAACCAGCAAAACGAGCTGTTCGGGATTTGTGGTATTGCCACCGATATTACCGACCGTATTACCTACGAACACGAAGTAATGGAAGCCCGTACCAAAGCCGAATCGGCCATGCGTACACAAGAGATTTTCATGGCCAATATGAGCCACGAAATTCGTACTCCCATGCACGGGATTATTATGAATGGGAACCTATTGTTGCACGAAACCCTAACTCCTTTACAACAAGAATACCTCGGCGCCATCCGCGAATCAGCAAATAATCTCATGACGATCATCAACGATCTACTAGATTTCGAAAAGATTCGTTCCGGTACCTTAGCGCTCACACCGAAGAACATCGACATTTGTTTCCTTACCGCCAAGTTGCTGATTCAATACCAAGAAAAAGCTGCTGCCAAAGGTTTATCATTGAAGTATTTCTTCGACGAGAAAATCCCCCATCATTTACTCGCCGACCCTTTACGCACGAAACAAATTTTGCAAATACTCCTTAACAATGCTGTTAAGTTCACCAACGAAGGTCATATCATCCTCCTTATTCGCGTTGTAGAGGAAGTAGGCACACAAGTAAAGTTATCCTTCGAAATATCCGATACCGGCATTGGCATTCCCGACGAAAAGCAATCCGATATTTTCAACAGCTTCACCCAAACCAATTCAAGCAACAGCCGTTCCTACGGTGGGGCAGGGCTGGGCCTCGCTATTTGTAAACACTTAGTCGGTTTATTGAAAGGAGACATTTCGGTACAATCCACACTCGGCAAAGGTTCTACCTTCAAAATAATACTACCATTCGAGAAACCTCTTTTACAAGAACCGGCGCAGCAGGTACAATTACCCATTAACGAAGTATCGCTGAAAGGCAAGCGAATTCTCGTAGCAGAAGATAATCTCATTAATCAAAAAGCGATGTTGCATTTGCTGAAACGAGCAGAAGTAGAAGTGTTGATGGCTAATAATGGACTAGAAGCTATTGCCTTGGTACAACAGCACCATGTAGATTGTATTCTTATGGATATTCAAATGCCCACCTTGGATGGATATGCCGCGGCTGAACAAATACGCCAGTTGGGTTACAAGTTGCCCATTATTGCCGTAACGGCTTCTGCTATTAGGGGAGAACGAGAACGTTGTATTCAAGCGGGGATGAACGATTACTTATCGAAACCTTTCAGCGAATCACAATTATTCAGCATCATACAACATTACCTACCACCGCCTAGCGAGCCAATTATCGAAGCCGGTAAGCTAAAAGAATTCACAAAGGCCGATAAACATTATATGGACGATATCGTGCAGATCTTCATTGCCGAAAGTCACGACATGCTCTACCAATTAAAATCTGCCGCCGATGAACAGAATTGGAGCGAAGTGAGGTTTATTGCCCACAAACTAAAATCGAGCTTAACCGTGGTACGCATCCCGGCACTTATGGAACTGATTCTACAACTCGAGCTCCGTGCTACCGATAACCCGAACGAACACAGCATCCAGGCCGATATTGCTCAATTACAAAGTACTTTCGAAGAAGTGAAAAACATGCTACTTCGTGATGCGCAGCAGAACTAAGCCACGGGCAAACTAAAATAAAAGGTACTACCCATGCCTATATCACTTTGCACCCCAATGCTGCCTCCCTGCGCTTCAATAAATTCCTTGGCAATAGCCAAACCTAAACCGCTGCCTTTTCCATCACTCACACCCGGTACTTGGAAAAACCGCTCGAATATCTTCTCTTTAAAACTGGGATCAATACCCTTGCCATGGTCTACCACGCTAAAGGTAAGCTGGTGTTCATTCGCCGCTACGTTCAATTGAATCGATTTTCCCGCAGCAGAATAACGGATGGCATTAGTCAGTAAGTTGACCAACACCCAAGCTGTTTTCTCTGCATCGGCTTGTAAAGCCGGCGGGTTAGGGGGGAGCGACGTTTGTATGCTGATGTTCTTATTCTCTGCTTCCTTTTGCACCGTATTCATCGCGTAATGAATAATATCCGACGCTTGCACAGGTTGTATTTGCAATTGGATTTTACCGCTTTCTACCTGCGAGAAATCGAGCAACTCGCTCACAATACGGATCATGCGCTTATTATCTTGCTTTAAGCTATCTACTAATTCACTCTGCTCTGTATTTAACTCGCCCACCCGTTTATCTTCCAGCAACTTTAAACTAAAATCCGATGCGGCTAGCGGCGTTTTTAATTCGTGGGAAATGGTGGCGATGAAATGTGTTTTCGCGAGGTCTTGCTCTTTGAAGGTGGTGATATTGCGTAAGATGATGACGGTGCCAATGTGTTGCTGATCGTGTACAATGTTAGCCGTTTCCTTCATGTAGAAACCTTCTTTATTGTTTACAACAATTTTCAACGGCGCATTATCTTGTTTATTAATCAAAGTTTGCAGTAAATCGTTGTGCTGTGCTACTTGCGTAGCAGGTTTACCTACCATATCCTTCTCCGCGATGTTCAACATTTCTACAGCAAGTGTATTGGCAAACAACATGATCCCTTTTTCATCTAAGCCAATCGTAGCATCTTTCAAACTACTAATCACGGCCTCTACACGTTTTTTCTCGAATACAATACGGGCAAGGTTGCTATGCTCGTATTCATCGAGCTTTTGGGCCATAGTATTGAAGGCCGTGGCAAGCTCCCCAAACTCATCGTTATTCGAGAAATGTAAGCGTTGTTCATAGTTCTTCTCTGATATGCCTTTAATACCTTCAGTGAGCGCTTGTATGGGATCGGCTATATAACCAGGGAAGTTATACACAAATGATATCCCCAACAAGAAACATACACCGCCAATTATAGCGATATACATCAAAGCCTTATCCGATGCCTTCTTCGCGGCGTCGTTCTTCGCGGTAATGGCCGCCATGTTCAAATCAATCACGCGGAAGGCGTTTTGCTTGATGTTGTTCTCCAGTTCGGGTGTAAGTATTAAATGCGCCTTCAAACTATCGAAGCCTGCACGTAATTGGCCCGTGGCTTGCACCTCGCCTGGTTCGGTTACGTTTTCTTCTTGCTGCGACAGGTTCTTTTGATAGATAGAAAGAGATTGCTGCGCGTTGTTATCGAACAGGTCTAACGACTGCGTAATATTCTTCGCGTATTCGATAGATTCGTAGTTGTCTTTCAGAATTTCCTTCGTGTTTTTGCTCATCATATTGAGATAGTAAAACCCCAATACGCTCACCACCATCAACATGGCGAATAAGAATAACACGCCCAAGGTAATCTTCGTTTTTAATCGTAGCCGCTTCATGAGAGAATAACAATATCAATATCGTTTGAAGAAAAGGATTTCAACAACTGGTTGAAGATGTTTGTACGCAAAATTATGCGAAACAAACTAATATGCGGCTTCCCAATACAAACAGTGGTGGCCTGCTGCTCGTGCGCCACCCGTATAATGGTACCCGGCACATCGTTGCTTTGTTCCCGTAATACGGTAGCCCCCAGTTCTATGGCTAATTTAAAGTTATTCACGAGGTGACGTTGCGCAGCCAAATTCACCCGGTCTACGCTTTCGCGGGTGGTTTGTACATACAATACACTCCAGTCGGCCCGGTAATACGCGGCTAACCGTGCTGTTTTGCGGATCACTTTACGGGCAATTTCGTCGTTACTGGAAATACATGCTAAGAAACGTTCGTGCCGCAATTGGAGGTTGCGCGGCACTTCGGTTTCTACTTTTCGCTCTACTTGCGTGGCTACCTCTTTCAGTGCCAGCTCGCGGAGCTGTAATATTTTTTCGGGTTGGAAGAAGTTTTGCAGGGCCGTAGCCACTTTGCCGGGGTCGTATATTTTGCCTTCTTTCAGGCGGGTAATTAGCTCGTCGGCTGTTAGATCGATGTTCACTACTTCATCGGCCATGTGCAGCATACTGTCGGGTATACGCTCGGTAATATCTACCTGCGTAATGTTTTCTACTTGCTGGTTGATGCTTTCGATGTGTTGAATGTTCACCGCCGAAATCACGTTTATACCAGCTTCTAACAGTTCTACTACATCTTGCCAACGCTTTTCGTTACGAGAACCTGGTATATTGGTATGGGCTAACTCATCTACAATTACCCAAGCCGGATGCAGGAGCAATACGGCATTGAGATCCATTTCTTCCAGCTCTTTGCCTTTGTAGAACACTTTGCGTCGATCTATAAGGGGTAAACCCACTAACATGGCCTTGGTTTCGGCCCTGTTGTGGGTTTCAACATACGCTACTTGCACGTTTTCGCCGTTACGCAGCAAGGTGTGGGCTTCTTGCAACATGCGGTAAGTTTTACCCACACCGGCACTCATACCAATGTAGATCTTGAATTTACCACGACCCGCGTGCAAATAACGATTTGTTGTCTTTTCTGTCATGCTACCTTTTTAAAAACTGATGGCAATAGAGGTGGTTAGTAATCCAGCATTCTTCTGCAAACCCTTTTCGTATTTACTATAAATCGCTTGCCGGCTATCAAATGTTTTTCCTTCTACCCGGATCAATACATTCCGAATAGGCGCATAATCCAAATTCAACGAGTAACCTGTTGTTTCAAAGCCTACATTGCCCGGTGTGCTGATAATCACGTTGTTTTCATCTTTATAGTATTCCATCCTTCCTGCAATAGCAAAATTACCAGGCAAAGCATAACGCGCAATTACAATTGGGCTATACCACTTGTTGTAGTCGGAACTACCTTTTGCTGTTTGTTCCATACCGTAATCCATGCCCGCAATTACACTGAATTTATTCGTGATGTTGAAGATGCCATATACATTGTTGAAATAACGCATTTGGCGAACGGTATCGGGTTTATCGTTACCTATAAAGGTGCTCCAGTTTAAGGTAACGTTGCTACTTGGTTTAAATACCACTTGCGAACCAACGCCGGGTGTTTGGTTACCATCTACCCGTTTAATCCTTTGCCAACCGTTCAAATACATCACGCTGAAAGCC
The DNA here is from genome assembly GCF_003259335.1 of Chitinophaga skermanii. Lineage (GTDB taxonomy): Bacteria > Bacteroidota > Bacteroidia > Chitinophagales > Chitinophagaceae > Chitinophaga > Chitinophaga skermanii. The sequence goes on along the minus strand of NZ_QLLL01000007.1, from coordinate 175,268 downwards.
CATTTATCGTTCGGGTTATACGTTAGCTTAGCACCAGCTTCGTAGTAAGGCGTATTTTCCGCCATAATGCTACGGGTAAGTGTATAACAATCTTTCGACACCGCGCTTTCAAAACCAATATGCGAAGGCATCACCCCGGCATCTAACCACAAGTTCTTCGCAACTCGCACGCCTACATTGGCTTCATACACATGCTGCATAATGCTCGATTCCGCGGCGTAATTCGCTTGTGCATAAGTACCGGCCATTAAGGCAAGGTTACCACGTACACGGTCGCTCGTGTAATTCGCTTTAATGAAAGCAAGGTTGATGTTCACTTCATTATGCCGGTTATGGCTATAAATAAATCCCGGGCGGTTATGATCACTAGGTCGTAAGAAATCGTATCCATAATAGGCTTCTACATAACCACTAAAAGTGAGGGAAGCCGTTGAGTCTTTTTCTTGTGCGAAGGTGGCACTGCTCGCCATTAACAAAGCAGCACCGATTAATACTTTTTTCATGTTCGTTTATAGGAAGTAAATTTTCAACTGGTGATGAGCTTTGGTGCACCCGCAATTATTGCCGCAGCAATAACCGCGGATACTGTACAAAGCCGGGGTTTTTCATAGGTCTAGTAGGAATCAATATCAACACTATTTCAATCCGTCGAGGGCGACGTTCAACTGGAGTACGTTTATAGTACTTGGCCCGAATAAACCGAGCAAAGGACCTTTGGTATTTTCTTTTACTAATTGTTTAATTTTTTCTTCGGAGATATTCCTTGCTTTCGCGATGCGTGGGATTTGTACTTCCGCAGCGCGGGGTGAAATATCTGGATCGAGACCGCTACCGCTGGCTGTTACCAATTCGGCAGGAATATCGCTTATTTTCATACCTGGATTGTGCACCAAGAATGTGTCGATCCTATCTTGCACGGTTTTAAGGTAATCTTCGTTAGAAGGACCTTTATTTGAACCTGCAGAGCTGGCAGCATTGTAGTTCGCGGCCGATGGGCGCGACCAGAAATATTTATCTTCCGTAAAATTTTGACCAACTAAAGCATATCCCACTACTTTACCATCTTTCTTCACCGTAACACCATCACCTTTACCGGGCGCAAACTTGGCTACAGCCGCAATAAACAGGGGATAAGCAACCGCGAATAATACAATCAATACGATGGTTAATTTGATAGAGGGCAAAAGATATTTTTTCATATTGCGTTCGAATTAAAAGAAGAGAGAAACAACGAGATCAATTAATTTGATACCGATAAAAGGCACCACGATACCGCCCAAGCCATAGATAAACAAGTTGCGACGCAACAAGGCACTAGCGCCTATTGGTTTATACGCCACACCTTTTAAGGCTAATGGAATAAGCATCGGGATAATGATAGCGTTGAAAATAACGGCCGATAGAATGGCCGATTCTGGGCTATGCAAGTGCATGATATTTAAACCTTGCAAAGCTGGAATGCTGGCGATAAAGAGGGCCGGTACAATGGCGAAATATTTGGCCACGTCGTTGGCGATAGAGAAGGTGGTTAAAGTACCGCGTGTCATCAATAACTGCTTCCCGATTTCTACGATTTCGATGAGCTTGGTAGGATCATTATCGAGGTCTACCATGTTACCCGCTTCTTTCGCGGCTTGTGTACCACTGTTCATGGCTACCCCTACATCGGCTTGCGCGAGCGCCGGTGCGTCGTTTGTACCATCACCCATCATGGCAACAAGTCTGCCTTCCTGTTGTTCCTTCTTGATGTAGTTCATTTTATCGGCCGGTTTCGCTTCGGCAATAAAGTCGTCCACACCGGCTTTCTCCGCAATATATTTTGCTGTTAAGGGGTTATCGCCTGTTACCATCACTGTTTTCACACCCATTTTGCGCAAACGTTCGAAACGTTCTTGTATGCCGGGTTTGATAATATCTTGTAGTTCAATCACACCTTTCACTTCTTCATTCACACTTACCACCAATGGTGTACCACCGTTGGCCGCAATTTCTTCCACAAGTGTTTTTGTTTCAGTAGGGAAGCGATGACCGGCTTTTTCTGTCATATTTCGAATGGCATCGTACGCACCTTTTCTAATGCGGGTACCGTCGGGAAGATCGATACCACTGCTGCGTGTTTCTGCGGTGAATTTCACGAGGGCACCACCGTTGATAGAGAGGCTTTGGGTGATGTCTTTACCCGCTAACTCTACAATACTTTTACCTTCCGGGGTATCATCGGCTAAAGAGCTAAGGGCGCTGAAGCGAATGAAGTTTTCCTTTGGAAGACCGTTGGTGGCGTAGAAGTTCGTAGCACGACGGTTACCGATGGTAATTGTACCTGTTTTATCGAGTAAAAGCACATCTAAGTCACCCGCTGTTTCCACCGCTTTACCAGATTTAGTAATCACGTTCGCTCTTAATGCTCTATCCATACCGGCAATACCAATCGCAGATAATAAGCCACCGATAGTAGTGGGAATTAAGCATACGAATAACGAAATAAAGGCCGCTATAGTAATAGGTGTTTGTGCGTAATCGGCGAAAGGTTTTAAGGTTACACATACAATAATGAACACCAAGGTAAAGCTGGCGAGTAAGATGGTGAGGGCAATCTCGTTCGGTGTTTTCTGCCTAGAAGCACCTTCTACCAACGCGATCATTTTGTCTAAAAACGATTCGCCAGCTTCTGTTGTTACGCGTACCTTGATGCGATCGCTCAATACTTTTGTACCGCCTACTACGCTCGATTTATCGCCACCCGCTTCGCGGATCACTGGGGCCGATTCACCTGTAATAGCCGACTCGTCGATACTGGCTAAGCCTTCAATAATTTCGCCATCGGCAGGCAGTATATCACCCGCTTCGCAAACGAATACGTCGCCTTTGCGGAGTTGAGCGGAAGAGATAACGGTAATTTGTCCTTGCTCGTTGATCTTGCGTGCCGGGGTTTCTTCACGTGTTTTACGTAAGCTTTCGGCCTGTGCTTTACCACGTGCTTCAGCAATCGCTTCTGCGAAATTGGCAAACAACACCGTGAGGAATAATACAACGAACACAACAAGGTTATAAGCCATAGAACCTTGCGTAGTATCGCCAGAGAAAAAGGTGTATAATGTAACGATCAACATCACCAGTGTGCCTACTTCCACGCAGAACATCACGGGGTTTTTGATCATTAGTTTCGGATTCAATTTCACGAAAGACTGTACGAGAGATTCACGCATCAATTCTTTCGGGAATAATTTATTGTCGCTTGATTTCATGATTTGAAAGCGTTAGTACATTGAAAAATATTCTGCAATGGGGCCGAGGGCCAAGGATGGGAAGAAGGATAAGGCGGTAAGGATGGCAATCACAGCGAATGTCATTAAACCAAACGTAACCGTATCGGTGCGTAGCGTACCCGCAGACTCGGGGATATACTTCTTATTCGCTAATAATCCCGCGATGGCAACCGGTCCAATAATAGGCAAGAACCTACCGAGCAGCAACACAAAACCTGTAGATACATTCCAGAAAATATTGTTATCGCCTAAGCCTTCAAAACCACTACCATTGTTAGCCGCAGAAGAAGTGTATTCGTACAACATTTCCGAGAATCCGTGATACCCAGGATTGTTCAACCAGTTACCTGGTTTCACCGCCCAATCGGCACCCAAATTATGCGACAATACATAAGATGAAAGCGCTGTACCCACCAATATCAAGAAGGGATGTAGCAAGGCAATAATCGCCGCTATTTTTACCTCCCGGGCTTCTACCTTGTGCCCCATAAATTCCGGCGTTCTACCCACCATTAAGCCTGAAATAAATACCGCGATAATGATGAAGATGAAATAGTTGAGAATACCTACCCCACAACCACCGTAAAAACAGTTCACCATCATACCCAACAACATCATTAAGCCAGATTGCGGCATCGCACTGTCGTGCATACTGTTAATAGAACCTGTAGAGATAATTGTTGTAACGATATTCCAATACCCTGTAGCAGCAGGCCCGAAGCGAACTTCCTTGCCTTCCATAGCACCCGTTGGTTGTACAACACCCAGCTTCGCAATGGCCGGGCTACCTGCTATTTCGGCTTGCATGGTGGGGATAAGTAGAATTAGCATACCCACCGTCATAACCCCGAAAATGACGTAAGCAAAACGTTTCCTTTGGATAAAGAAACCGAGGGCAAAAATCATCGCGATAGGGATAATTACTTGCGCTACCATTTCTGTTATGTAGGTAACGTAGTTCGGGTTTTCGAGTGGATGGGCCGAGTTTACACCAAACCAACCGCCACCATTTGTACCAATATGTTTAATGGCAATCATACCGGCAGCAGGACCACGGGAAACGCCTACAGAGTCGCCTTGTAGGGTAACAATATTATCTTTAGCTGCATAGCTGGCCGGGGTACCGTTGAAGGCAAGAATGATAGCCATTACGATACACAGCGGCAAGAGTAAGCGCGTATTGGTTTTTGTGAAGATCACCCAGAAGTTACCGAGCTTTGTAGTGGTTTTATCTTTCAAAGCCTTGAACAATACAATCAATGCAGCAATACCCGTGGCAGCGCTAACGAATTGTAAGAAAGTAATAACGAATAACTGGGTGAAATAAGTAGCACCGGTTTCGCCGGAGTAGTGTTGTAAGTTACAGTTCACCAAAAAGCTGATGGCCGTATTGAAAGCTAAGTCGGGCGTTTGTGCAGCATTGCCATCAGGGTTGAGTGGTAACTTATCTTGGAAAAGCAACACGAAGAACGCGTATATTAACCACACAGCATTAATAGTCAATAACGCTTTTAAATGCTGTTTCCAGTTCATTTCTTCGTTCGGGTTGATGCCCGCGATTTTATAGAATAATCGCTCCATGGGCGACATGAAATCGCTCCATGTTTTTTCGCCTTTGAAAACTTTCGCAATGTATTTGCCTAAAGGTATAGCGAGCAAAAGTGTAAGGCCATAGGTGAATACGACACCTGTAATCTCGGTATTCATGCAGTTTTAAATAAATGTTTTTACTAAAATTTCTCCGGTTTCAAGAGTACATATACCATGTACAAAAAGACGAGTACGGAGAGGATAAATAAGAGCGTCATATTGTTTGCGATTTGTGGTTAGATTTTTTCGAAATAATCCACCGACTTAAAAAAGATGTAAAAGCAGGCAGCGAATGCCAGTAATAATAACCCGGTAAGCATAATCTTATAGTTTAGTTTATTGATTCCCATTAACGACAAACCGTGTACACACCGCTCTTAAACTAGCCGGCAGCATAGTATCCAATGGTTGGCCATTTACAGGCGTTAGCATCACCGGTGATAAACCGTATACATACACGCACTCCATTGTACGTTGCATTAAACGGCTGCCGTGTTCGTACAAGAAGTTGGCTACAGCTAAGCACTTAAGCACCTCTTGTATATGCCCTTGTAAAACTTCCTTTTGTGTGTAGCGTGCAAAATCGCGGATGGTTTTACCCAAAGCGCGTTCTTCACTTACTTCAAAACCTGGTAACTGAGTATGAAGCCAGGTGGCTACATTCGGAATTGGTAACATGATGAATGTGGTTTGTTTGGTCTTGTATAAGCGAGGGGAATGCCTAACAGCCAAATAGGAAACACAATTACGTGCAAACACTTACTGGAAGCGGGGAAACATTTTTTTGCCAAGTATTGGCACAGTTCTAAAAAAAGAAAAACCATGCAGAATCTGCATGGTTTCTTTCAAAAATGGTAGGGTAGTCCCCAATATTGTAATGGTATAATATTAAATTCTTCTTTTAACACCTCCCTCAACTCATCAACCGCACAAGATGCCAGCATGACACAAATTCATACCTCCAAAAAGTCATAAAAACCACCCATCAAATTCACATCAACACCCTGCCAATAAAAATCAATTTTAAGCCCATTTATAGCCCTAAATTTAACCACTAAAGCCATTTTGCGATAAGTTATTCCAAACGAAACAAAATCGCCTTAAAACAGCCCATTTCAACCCGTCGCTTCAAACCCTTGCCAGCATTGAAAAAAGTGCCAAAACATCGACGTTTTTGACCTAAAACCAATAGCACAAAGACTTACAGCGGAAAACATCGATAGGAGATCGGTATTTTACTTATTAAACCTCGATAAACACTGGGAAGTTATCGGTGAGGCATCGGTAGGGGATCGGTGAATCATCGGTAAAACCCTTACGCAGCATCGGTGTATGATCGATGGAACATCGGTACGAGAACGGTGGAAGATCGGTGCGAAAACGGCAATTTGTCAGGGTAAAATAATACCACTAAAGGTTGTATTCTTTTAGTTTATTGTAAAGGGTAGTAAGACCAATATCCATCAACTCGGCAGCTTTGGTTTTATTGCCTTTCGTGAAGTGTAATACGCGTACAATGTGTTGCTTTTCAACATCTGCTAGGCGTAAAGAATTTTGCTCGGCTGGTTGATTACTCCATTGAAATTCAATGGGCAACTCCGATATGTCGAGTACCGGGCCGGGGGCCAGTATAACAGCACGCTCAATCACATTCTTAAGTTCGCGGATATTGCCTTTCCAAGTATGTTCTTGCAATGCTTTTTCAAAAGCAGGCGTCATGCCCGTCATTTTCCGGTTCAATTTAGGCGATACTTGTTGTAGGAAGAAGTGAGCGAGCGGCACAATATCTTTTCTTCTTTGATTAAGCGATGGAAGGGGTACAAGGAATGCCGATAAGCGGTAATAAAGATCGGCCCGGAAGTGGCCTTGTTCTATTTCTTTTTCTAACTCGCGGTTGGTGGCCGCTACTACGCGGATGTTTACTTTCGTGGGTTTAGAATCACCTACTTTATAAAACTCCTGCGTTTCCAATACGCGCAACAACTTGGCTTGTAGTTCGATGGGCATTTCACCAATTTCATCGAGGAACAGCGTACCATTATGCGCTTCTTCCATTAAACCTTTCTTCTCCTTTAAAGCGCCTGTAAAAGCTCCTGCACGGTAACCAAAGAGTTCGCTTTCTAACAAATCTTTTCCAAAAGCGCTACAATTTAATGCCACGAAGGCATTATTCTTCCGTTGACTGGCTTGGTGGATCGATTGTGCAAACACTTCTTTCCCGGCACCTGTTTCACCAATTAATAAAACGGTTACATCGGTAGCAGCTACTTTCTCGGCTAAGCTAATTGCAGCTTTAATTTCGGGGGAAGTACCAATAATATTATTGAACCCGTATTTACCACCTATTTTTTGTTCCAAGGCTTTAACACGGTATTGAAGAAGCGATTTATCGAGGGCTTTACTAACGAGTGGAATGATTTTATTGTTATCGTCGCCTTTTGTGATGTAGTCGAATGCCCCGTTTTTCATGGCTTGTACACCATCGGCAATATTGCCATAGGCAGTTAATACTATGATTTCAGTGTCGGGGTATTTGGATTTGAATTCCAAAGAAAGCTCAACACCATTAGCATCCGGCAGTTTTACGTCGGACAGTATAACATGTATATCTTCTTTCTCTAACACCTTCCGCGCAGCGCGGGCATTAGCAGCTTCATGAATTGTATAACCTTCAAGGGAAAGTAGGCGACTTAATAATTTTCGTAATTGTTCTTCGTCGTCTATTATTAACAAATTACCGAGTGACATAAAACAAAGGTAAGCGAAGATTACATTCGCTTACCTTCCTTTACCTGTTTTCTGGTTTCTTTTAACAACTACTGCTGCCAATACGGATGCTAATAACCCCAGGAATATATTCGAGAATACTACATTGGCCCACATGAATATATCGCGGTTACGGGTTTGATCGGCCGTTTCAGGCATCGTATTCCCAATGGTTACGTTTAATATCAACGTAACAATGGCAATTAACACGGTGGATATAATTGCTGTAGCAATCCCAATCGTAAATAAATGCCCTAGTGATAAGCCGCCATATTCCTTCCGATGCACTAAAATAGAAAATAGCACACCCAGGAATACCACCAAGTTGCCTACATACCCGATCCACGGGTTGCCGTATTGGTTCAATAAAATGAATAGTAACATAAACAACAGTGATAAGCCTGTTATAAGTAAAGAGGCAACGATCACCTGTTTTCTGTATGTAGTAAGCACACTGTTTTCCATAACAAAAGATTGTAAGGGTTATAAAATGATAGCTGTTGTTTTGTTAGGAAGACTGTGTATGTATCTTTTACTACACAATCATTTTCTCTACAAAGCGGTTTGCCTTACAGCGCATTTTGCTTTGCAATGCTTTGCCTTTAGGAGAGGTAATAAAATAAGCGGCGGCAGCGCCAAATATAAAACCTTTTACAAATTGTCGTATTAGGTGATCGTCGTGATGCCCTGTGCAGCGGGCATTTCCTTGCAATACATGATTTGCCATAGCTTTAATATTTTTGGGTTAAAATAATTTTTCAAACGGGGGTGTATACATACATTACCAAACATTATTCCATTTGTTCGATACTTTTGATGACTTGTAGTAGGTTGTTCTTCACTTTTAACATTTCTTTCCAAGAATCGCCGCTTTTTGCTATTAATGCCGGCACGTTGTGGATATCATAATCCGTTATGCGCAACTTTTCATTTACATCTTTCCAATCCAATGGCATTGATACGGTAGCCCCGGGTTTGGGCCTTGCACTATAAATGGAGGCCACTGTTTGGCCACGGCTATTTTGTAAGAAATCGATGTATACTTTCTTTGTTCTAGTTGCCACAGACCGGGTAATGCTAGTAGTTTTGGGAAGTTGTTCATTGGCCATTTGTGCTACGTATTTCGCAAATAGGCGCGAGGTATCGTAACTATAAGTATTGCCAATAGGAATGAAAATATGCAATCCCGTGCTGCCGGATGTTTTTACGAAAGCTTTCACCTTTAAACCATCTAATATTTCTTTAATGGCCAAGGCTGTTTCCACCACGGCGGAGAAATTTATTTTACCGGGATCGAGGTCTAGTACACAAAAGTTCGGGTTATCGAGTTTGTTAGCGGAGCTTAACCAAGGGTTCATTTCAATACAACCCAAGTTCGCCATAAACACGAGGGTAGCGGCATTATCACATACGATATAGTCGATGTTCTTTTCGGTGGAAGAAGAATAAATTTCCACGGTTTTCACAAAACTGGGCATTTGTTCTACTTCAACATCTTTTTGGTAAAACCCCGGTTGTGCAATCCCGTTTGGGAATCGATGCAACGATAATGGGCGGCCTTTTAAATGAGGAACAATATAGTCGGCCATTTGGGTGTAATAATCGATTAGCTCACCTTTGGTGATCTTTTCTTTGGGCCAGTATATTTTATCGGTATTGGTAACGGGTACATTTTTGTTACCCACCTTAATAGCGTCTTTGTTTGCTTTTTTCATGTCGACGGTCTTGGGTTTTTCAAGTACAACTTCTTTGGCTTTTTTATCATGGCGCATACCTAGGAAAATGGGTTGCCGCAATATGCCCCCACTGGTTATCTCTGCGAACTTTACTTCGCAAACCAGTTTGGGATCTAACCAAACCGTGGGACCATTCATGGGCACCTTCTCCATAAAAGGTGAAGTATCGCGTTTATACGGCTGCATCAATGTAAACACTTCCTTCAACAGCGATTCATTAAAACCGCCACCGCAATGACCAATAAAGTGTAAATCCTTTCCTTTGAATGTACCCAACAACAATGCCCCGAACTTACTTCGCGAGCCACGTGGAGATGTATAGCCCCCGATGATAGCTTCTTGTTGGTTGTGATGCTTTATTTTCAACCATTGTTGGGAGCGAATGCCTTCGCTGTAATTGCTATCGCTTTTCTTAGCGATGATACCTTCCCATTGTTTACTCACGGCTTTTTTAAAGAGTGTATTACCTTTACCGACTACGTGTTCAGAAAATGTAATAACCGGGTCGTTCATTTTCTGCACTAGATCAAGTAATAACGCTTTCCGGTCGAGCAGGGGCATATGGGTTAACGCGTGGCCATCGAGGTACAATAAATCGAATACAACATATCTGATATTTCCTTTCTGCGTTTTCTTATATTGCTGCAGGGATTGAAAGTCTGTTTTACCATTCTTTCCCATTACCACGATCTCGCCATCCAGCACCACGTTATGCGGAATTTTCTCTACACTATCGGCCACCTTTTGAAAAGCCGGGATAAACGAGATATTATTCCGGGAATATAATTTCACTTTTCCATCCTCCAAGGAAGCAATAGCCCTGTATCCATCCCATTTGCGCTCGAAGATCCATTCGTTATCGTCGAATGCTTGTGCTACTAACGTAGTTAGCATGGGCTTATAATGGGCCTTCATTTTACTTTCTGGGCGCTTGGGGCTGGGCTTTTTTTTTACAGGTTCGGCGGTAGCTTTTGTTGCTGCAGCAGCTTTCTTTGCAGGCGTTTTGGAAGTAGCTGCCTTTTTGGGTGCAGCGGCTTTCTTCACAGCTGCTTTTTTAGGCTTTCGCGCAGAGGAGCCTCGTTCCTTGTCTTTTGCTAATACGGTTTTAGGGGTGAAATCGTCGATATGGTACTCCTTTTCTGTGGCGTACTTGTCTTTATGTTTAATGAGCAGCCAAGCGTTTTTCTCGCCAGTTTTTAAGCGTACAAGGGCAAATTCACCTTTCAGCTTTTTGCCGTGCATAACAATCTTAATAGAGCCGCTTTTCCATTCGTTAATGGGCTTATGGTCTTCGTCGAGCAGTTCATAGGTGCCTTTGTCCCAGAGGTACACGTAACCGGCGCCGTAATTGCCTTCAGGAATTTCCCCTTGGAAGTCTTTATAATCATACGGATGATCTTCTACCTCCATGGCTAGTCTTTTATCGGTTGGATTCAGGGAAGGTCCTTTGGGAACGGCCCAGCTTTTTAGTACCCCGTCCATTTCTAACCGGAAATCGAAGTGGAGATGAGAAGCATCGTGCCTTTGTACAACAAATGCCAGCTTACTATTCGACGATTTGCCGCCTTTGGGTTCGGCTGTAGATTTGAAATTTCGTTTATCGTGGTATTTCTTTAAACTCATGATGCACGTTTTTTACGAGGAGTAGTGGGTTTCTTACCATTACCACCGGCAATACTGGCTTTCAATTGTTCGAACAAGTCGGTACCGGCTGTATGTACCACCCGCATGGGTTTTACACTACGTTTTTTACCGGAGGCTTTTGCCTTAATGGTTTTCATTAGTTCTGCCGTGTATTCATCCTTGTATTTGCTGATGTCGAAGCCCGAGGTATATTGTTTCACCAGTTGTGCGGCCATATCTAGTTCTTGCTTGGTAATTCGCACGCCTGCGGGTACATCTATTTCGCTTGTATTGCGTATTTCTTGGGCAAAGCGCAAGCGTTGGAGTACGAGGTATTTATCGCGGGGCATAATAAGGGCCATGTGTTCCTTGGTTCGGAATACAAAGCGACCTAGCCCGGCCTTCGCTGTTTTTTCCAATGTTTTTTGTAGTAATACGTAAGCCTTATCACCGCCTTTGGCGGGGGCAAGATAGTAGGGCGACTCGAAGTAAATGGTGTCGATATCGGCTATTTCTACGAAATTCTCTATTTGTATAAGCTTGGTTTTTTCCGGGCTGGCAGCTTCGAAGTCTTCATCCTCTAGTACTACATACTCGCCGTTATAATCATAAGCCTTTACAATGTTTTCCCAGGCTACTTCTTTGCCTGTTTTTTCATTCACCCGTTTAAAGCGGATGTGCTCGTGATCTTTGGCGTCTAGCATATCTAGGTCCAGTGAGCTTTCTTCTATGGCACTGTATAATTTCACTGGAATGTTAATAAGGCCGAAGCCGATAGTGCCTGTCCATATAGTTCTCATATGGCAAGATTTTATTGATATAACAATGATAGTTGTAGTAGAGTTGAGAAAAAAATGCCGCCCTAAGACTAGAACGGCGTAGCATTTTCTATCTAATATGCGTAAGCGATTTGGGGAAAAAGAGAAACGGTTGTGTTAACCATGACTCACTCTTTTCCCTTTAATATCGTGAATATCGTGTTCTCTATGTTGAGTCCATCGTTCCACCATTTTAAGGGCGTGTTCGATGGCTTGTGGTTCATTGCCTTCACGTGCTAGGAATTGGTTTGCAATATCGATAGCTTTCTCACGTTGGTCGGGCGTCAAACCGTTCATTTCTTTGGGAAAATTTGTTGCCGTCCATGCCATAACAAATCAATTTTTTGAGGATGAATTATTTACAACACCTTTAACAAGTATCACATATTGTACCATACTTTTTTTGATGTGGGTGGCACGCGATTTGGATTACTTCCATTACATCAAAATTTCAACTGTATGGAAAAGCCTCTTAACCCAGAAAACAGCACACAAGCCATGAATACGTTGTCACAAATCTTAAATAAACTCAGAAGTAAAGGCTATGACAATGAGCTAAAATTTAGCGACCATGGCCGATTACAATCCAGTAATGATAATTCAATTTATGATCCTAGTGATCTAACTATTATTAAAACTTATCGCTTTGAAGGCGACTCTGATCCTTCTGATTCTTCTGTGCTTTACATTATGGAAGATAAAAAAGGGAACAAAGGATACGTTATTGATGCATATGGTGCTTATACATCGCACGATGAAACGGGCTTTGATGAATTCATTCAAAAGATCCCTGTGGAAGACCGCGAAGAGCAGTTTATATTCGGTGGATTGTAATCACCGTTTGCACATCCAATACGTATAAGTTTTATTGGTGAGAACCACTAAAACAGAAACGGCTTCTACTTGTAGAGGCCGTTTTTCATTACAATCGTTGGCACGGCTATTTTTAAGTATAGATCCTATTGTATTACTTTCTTTGCCTAGCCATTCACGATTTCGCCGCCATTTGGGTGGAGAATTTGGCCTGTGAAGTAGGTGGCGTCGTCGCTGGCTAGGAATACGTAGCTGGTGGCTACTTCTGCAGGCTGCCCGGCGCGTTTCAAGGGGACGTCGGAGCCGAAGGTTTCTACTTCTTTGGGGGTGAAGGTAGCGGGTATTAGTGGGGTCCAGATGGGGCCCGGAGCTACAGCGTTTACTCGGATACCTTTATCGGCTAGTGCAGATGATAGGCTTCTTGTGAAGGATACGATAGCGCCTTTGGTAGCGGAATAATCGATTAGATGGCCGCTGCCGCGGTAGGCGGTTACAGAGGTAGTATTAATGATGGAGGCGCCTTTTTTAAGGTGAGGAATAGCAGCTTTGCAGAGATAGAATTGGGCGAAGATATTGGTGGAGAAGGTTTTTATGAGTTGATCCGTACTGATATCTTCTAGGTTTTTTTGCGGGTATTGTACCGCTGCATTGTTTACCAGGATATCCAAGCGGCCGAATTGTTGAATAGTTTTGTCGATGATCTTTTTGCAATGGGTTTCTTTGGTAATATCTCCAGCTATTAGTAGGCAAGTACCACCCAAAGCTTCAATCAGCTCCTTCGTGTGCTCGGCGTCTTCTTTTTCATTGAGATATGCGATGGTTACTTTAGCACCTTCTGCTGTAAATGCTAAGGCCACCGCCTTACCAATTCCGCTATCACCGCCAGTGATAATAGCTACCCGATCTTGCAGTTTACCCGATCCGTTTGCAATGGGATCGGATAGGGGTTGTGGTTTCATCGGGGCTTCTAAACCAGGCTGTTGCAGTTGTTTTTGTTTGGGGCGAATGGCTTTCTTGGGTTGACTTTTTTGCATGGCAAAGAATTTTAATTGTTTGATATAACAATAAAGTCTTTCTAACGCATAGAAAGACTTTATTGCTTCATCACTCGATGTTAAATGGATATGTATGCTATTCGGATACGGCTTCTTCGTTGACAGTTGTTACTGCTAAATTAGTAAGTAAGCTATCAGTGTCTTTTTCTTCCTGTAACGTACTTTCTAATATATGCGCTATCTCGGAATGGCCCATAATATTGGCTAAGGTTCTTAAACTACCATAGGAAGCGATTTCGTAGTGTTCAACTTTTTGGCATGCTATAATTAAAGCACAGTCGCGCACCATAGAATCGGTTTCGGTATCTTCAATTACCTCGTTGCCTTCAGCAATCAATCCTTCCATTGCTTCACATTTTTTAGCAACGGCTTTTCTATCGAGCATTTGAAATATTTGTTCCAGCCGGTTTACGTGCTCTCTTGTTTGATCAAGGTGATCATTAATAGCAAATTTCAATTGATCCGACGTAGCGGCCTTCATAAGTTTTGGTAATGCTTTTGTTAAAGCTTTCTCTGCCCAATAAATATCTTTCAGTTCTTCCACGAACAACGCATGGAACTTAGAATTAGGCATGTCTTCTTTTGCTTTAGACGTTTTTGCTGTTCTAGCATTGCTTCTCGCGGTTGCTTTAGTTGCCATGATTGAAAATATTTTAATATTTTAATTGTTAATGTTGCTTATTGGGGAAAGGAAATCGATCGCGCTGATCTACTACACTAGGCTCATTATCATATAAAACCCGGTCGTCGGTCTGTTTAGGATCGAAAGCTTTTTCTTCCACATCGGTGTTTTCTTCGTTGTCGGCATCATTTTGGTGGCTCTGATTCGGCGACGAATTAGGTTCCGCTTGTGGACTAGCAGGTTCGCGAGGGGTTTCCCTTGTTGGAACCTCCTGTGGGTTTGGGTTTTGCGGGTTATTTGTACCCGGAGTTGTGCCTGGCGCTTGGTGTGGCGGCGGAGTTGGCTGTGTCGGCGGTGCCGTAGCCGGTTGTTCCTTTCCAGGTTGTTGCTGGTTTTGCTGGATATAGTGATTCATAATGATGAAGTTTTTTGCTTATTAGAAATTGTTCACTACAAAAGCGCCGGTAAGTTTGATAAAAAGTGAATAGTCCGTTCAGAAGATGAAAGAAAGTTACCGGCGCGGGTATTACTACCAATTTTTGCAAGTAATTATTTGAATTGTGTAAAACAAACGTTGTTCCAACCACGTGAAGCAACGTTACCCAAGTAGCCCAAAACCACGTACCATGCAACATTTCTATCATTCATGTATAAAATTTTAACCATGATCAGTAACCAAAAAAACTATGATTTTCTTGTAGCATTAAACAACCACTGTGTAGAATTAATTACCCGCCAATACTAACTATTTGTAGCATGCATATTTCAGTACATCGAAAAATACGTATCGGCTTTTTTGTTGCATTCACAATATTGGTTGCAGCTACGATTTGTTCTTATCTCATAGAGCAGAACCTCGTAGCCAATGCTTTGCATTTGAATCACACCATTCAAGTATCCCGCAAGCTAGAGGTTATTACCAAACAGTTAAAGGATGCAGAAGCTGCTATCCGGGGGTTCGATCTCACGAAAGACAGCACCTTCTTACAACCTTCGATGGACGAGCGTATCAAGAAAATCAATAACGAATACAAACAACTACGCACCATTACCCGCGATAACCCCTCGCAACAGAAAAACCTCGATACCCTTAAAGTATTACTCGATATTAAATACCGCCAATTCAAAGCCGATCATCTGAAAGCACCCGGACAAAGTGCGAAAATATCCGTGAACGCCGGGGAAACATACATGACGCTTATCGACCGCAAAGTGAATGACATGGTACATATCGAGGAAAAGATAACAGCTGAGAAATCGCGGCTTTTTCATTTTTTCAGTTCGCTGTGGGTACCGTTTATTTTTATTGTTTCCATTCTCGCCATCTTCATAGGCGTATACTCTTATATTGTACTCACCAAAGAGTTCCGACTGCAACTTTATATCGAAGCACGTATGCGGAATTACCAACGAGAGTTGCAAGAAAACATCAACCTGCTACATAAATACAACCAGGATTTAGAACAATTCGCCTACGTGGCATCACACGATTTGCAAGAACCTTTACGTAAAATCTCCACCTTCAGCGATCGATTAATCATGAAGTATGGCGATAACCTACCTGAGGATGCCCAGCAACTCGTTAACCGTATGGTAGCAGCCGTGGCCCGTATGCGCATTTTAATCCAGGATTTGCTCGTATTTTCCCGTTCTGGCCGTATGACGCCCGATAGCATGGAACAAGTCGATTTAGGGGCCTTATTACAAGAAGTATTGTCAGATTTTGAAGTATCGGTAGAAGAGAAGGGGATTGACATTACATACACCGAGATGCCCACAATCGAGGGGAGTAAATCGGCATTACAGCAGCTTTTCCAGAACTTGATATCGAATGCCATCAAATTTGCCGATCCCAATAGGCCCTTACAGGTAAGAATTTCGGCAGAAACACTAACGGGTCAGCAAACTGGGATTGTAAAAGAAGAATTGAAGGATGAACTGTTTTGCCGTATTACTGTAGAAGATAATGGCATTGGGTTCGAACAAGCATACGCTGAACGCATTTTCCTTATTTTCCAGCGCTTGCATGGCGTAAGCGAGTACCAAGGTACAGGCATTGGCCTCGCCATTTGTAAGAAAATTATATCCGCGCACCATGGCTATATTTCAGCATACGGTTACCAAGGCAAGGGAGCCGTTTTTGTGGTGATGTTACCGTTCAAACAAACAAAAGATGAATAAGCAACTAACAGACGAAAAGCGATATATTTTAGTAGCTGATGATGATGCAGATGACCGTGACATGCTACTAGCAGCCTTCACCGAAAGCAACCTTCCACAACAGCTAATATTCGTCGAAAACGGCGAAGAGCTAATGCTATACTTACGGCGAAAGGGGAAATACCGCGACGAAATAGCCTTTCCACACCCCAAGTTGATTCTATTGGATCTTAACATGCCAAAGAAAGATGGAAGAGAAGCGTTGGAAGAAATTAGGGCCGATAAGCACCTGAAAGGATTGCCGATTATTGTGGTTACCACATCAAAAGAAGAACGTGATGTAGAACGCTGCTATGAAATTGGCGCCAACAGTTTCATCATTAAACCCGTTACTTTTTCAGCTTTGCTCGAATTTTGTAGTATCATTTCCCAATATTGGTTTAACCTGGTAGAAATGCCGCCTTTAAATGACTAGCATGAAGAAACAAGTTAAGATCTTGATGATTGATGATGATGAGGATGATTATTTCTTAGTACAAACGCTGTTGCAAGATCTCCGCGGGCAAGAATACATAGTTGACTGGGCGCCCACGTATAACAAAGCCTTAGCAATTATTGCACAAAAAGAACATGAACTGTACCTCGTCGACTATCGACTAGGCGCACATACAGGTATAGATGTATTGGAATACTTCAAAAGCATTGATTACCGGGCACCGGTGATTATGCTAACCGGCAAAGGCGATTACCTTATCGACCAAGCCGCGGCCAGCGCAGGTGCAGCCGATTACTTGGTAAAGGGCGAATTTACTGGGCTTACGTTGGAACGTGCTATTCGCTATGCAATTAATGAGTGGCACCATTTGCAGAAGATCGAGGAAAGCCAAAGGAAGTATTTCGGCATATTTGAACGCTCGCACGATATTATCATATTAGCGGATTGTGATTATCGAATAATTGATGTGAACCCCAGTGCGCTGAAACGTTTACAATACACGAAAGAGGAATTACTCGAGATGGATTTACCCCAATTATTCTATTTACCTAATGAGGGGCAATTGTTCGTGGAACATATGTGCGAAGGAGATAACAACCTAAACCAAAAAGCGTACAGTTTCACCACTTCCCACCAGCAAAAACTAGATGTGTTATTGAATGCGTCGTTATTGGATGAAAAGAACCACGTGTATTTATTAGTAGCAGAAGATGTAACCGATAAAAACCGTAAAGACCAAGAACGTCGCCAGCAGGATAAGTTTGCTGTAACTGGGCGCATAGCCCGCATTATTGCTCACGAGGTGCGCAACCCGTTAACAAATATACTGTTAGCTGTGAGCCAATTCCGCCAAGATCCGCCACCTGATGAAGATGAAGCAGATGCATACCTAGGTATCGTGGAACGGAACTGTGAACGAATAAACCAATTGATAACCGAGTTATTGCAAACAACCCGTTTACCGGAGTTAGATATGCAGGCCCATCCGATCAATAACCTATTACAAAATGCACTTGAACAAGCTGCCGACCGTTTACAATTGGCCGGTATTAAAGTAGAAACAAGTTTTTTACCACATAACGCCGTTGTTGAAGCTGATAAAGACAAGATCTTAATTGCATTTCTTAATCTTATTATCAACGCTATTGAGGCAATGGAAGGGCAAAATGGCTTGCTACGTATAGAAATGGATGAAACGAGTAAATACATCAACATTCATATCATCGATAATGGCTGTGGCATATCCGAAGAAGGCCGGGCACGCCTATTTGACCCCTTCTTTACGTCGAAGAAAAAAGGAAATGGGCTTGGTTTAACCTCTACACAAACGATTATTTTAAGCCACAAGGGCAATATATTCGTGGAAAGCGAAGTTGGAACAGGTAGTACCTTCACCATCATTTTACCGAAGCTCTATTAGTCCCAGAATTCGTCGGGATCGATAGGATACATTCTTGGGGGCAGTTCTGCCCCTTTTTCGTCGTAGTACTTCATGACTTTACGTGCCCAATGGCCGTTTTCATCCCATCTTTCAAAAATAAAAGTGACTTGTCGTTCTTGCTCATCCAGCAGGAAACGTTGCCGGCTGGTAAGTTTCGTAGGGGTACCCGCAGGATTACAAAGCCAAGATTCCTCGTATACGAGGTTCCCTTTAAGGGTATAGTACTGGTCGCGTAACTGTAGTTTTTGCACATGTTTCTTGTCCATCTTGAATGTTTGCACGCGGATGGGCAGTAATTGTCGTGATAATGTTTTAACGACTAATTCGTGTGCTTCTGTATTAATAAGCGAGTCGATCCGGAAGGAGTGGAGTAGTTGGGACTGTTCCAACTGGCAATTAAAAGCCGCGGCTCGAATGAGGTATACTTTGTGTTTCAGCGAGCGGATATAGCTTTTTGACACCACGGTATCGCCTTCAAAACTGGTGGCGTATTGAGCTTGTGTTGACAAAGAACACAATATGATGAATAGAACGAATAGGGAGCGCATAGGATTAATTTGCATCTAGCTTACACATGCAATCATTTATAATATGAAGATAGTAAAAACTATTTGAAAATAGCAGCGATGAATGAATAGGGGGATTTGTTGGTGGAGAAGAAGGCTTTTTTGTAGTTGATCTTTAACTTATCGAGTACACGTAATTGATTGAATCCTGTAGCGTAGAAATATTTAGCGCTCCTTTGGGTTTTAAAAAGCCAAGGTTCTTTGTGGAAGTCGAAGTTTTTATAATCGTTGTAGTGATGGAAAAGTGTATCCACTTGTGCCAACTGATCGGCAGCGGGTTGCTGTGCATAGCTGTTTAATACAGCAAACTCCATATAGCGGGCACTTCCTTCTACCTTCTCGAAATAATCTTCATACATAGCAATATCGTATTCGTAGGTGCGTTGGAATTCCTCCCTTCGTTGTTCACGTGTAATCCTAAATGCCAGGAGGCATTTCTCTACCGAGTCGCGCGTGGAAACTTGTAAGGCTTTTAGTAGAAGTGCGTTTTCTTTATCAATGCTTTGTTTAAACCAATCTACATCTGTATAAAAGGCATGAATACTGTCGGCCGTCATAGTATTAGCCATCTCTTCTCGTACGAAATCGCGGATGTTTTTATGTTGGAATTGGAAGCCGTGGAAATATTCGTGGGCTACCATAGCGGCCCAGTCTTCGGTACTTTTAGTAGTGGGTATAAAATGTTGTGTAACTTCCACACTACTGCAATACATAACAGGCGTTAGGTAATTTAACGCGCAAGAATCGAGAAAATCTATCCCCATTTCCATGTGGAATTCGTGGGCGAAATGTGGAGCAGGGAAGGCATATAGTGATAGATGTTCACAAGCTACGCGTTTGGCATTTACTTTCTTCACGAGTGAATCGGGTGCGTACGCGAGATACGCGATGGAATCTTCTATGTAAACGAGCGGAACTTTAGGCGCTTGGGCGAGTTCTGGCCAATGCTGGGTGGCTACTTGTTGGTAAATGCTTTCAACAAGGTGGATGCGTTCGCACGGAAGGTGTTGCTGCGGTGGGGTTTTACACGCATACAGCATCATAATAAAACAAAGAAACGTCAACAACTTTTGCATCAGTGGAATAAATAGGGATTAAAGATAAACATCTTTTTCCACGAAATACTGTACACTTATCAAACAAAAACGCTTTTTACCTAGTGATTATGATGTTATTAGAACATCTTTAAACAACCTAGTAAAAAGCGTTATTATGATCGAAATGTATCGCGCTACACGGTTCTACCGCCACTACGAATTACATTTAATAAGATGGCTATTAGGGCAATTACTAACAATGCATGGATTAATGCACCTGCAGAATATACAAAAAACCCTAAGGCCCATCCAATAATCAAGATCACTGCTAGAATATAAAGTAAGCTACTCATAAAATATGGTTTTTGTTACAAATAGTAATGTCAATATCATGCCAATTTTTATTTGATATAACAATTATTACTGTAGAATTTTTGCTACTAAAAGCAACAGTTCATTCTCACCTCATTCATTTACAAATGCTTACCCATAGCAAGTTAGGCGTCAATGGCAAAGTTTTTGGCTAATAGTTTATATTCATTCATCAAAAAATAAAAACCATGGAAAATCATTCAAAAACCGTTTCAATTATTGAAGATTTAGTGAAGATTAATAATGATAGAATTGAAGGGTATAAAAAAGCAATGGCATTGAATAACGAAACCGATTTAGCGGCATTGTTTCAGCAATTGGTTGAAGAAAGCAAGATGTTTAATGTTGAGTTGAATAAAGAACTCCGCGAATTAGGAGAACCTAGAGAACGCGATACAACTTTCGCTGGAAAAATATACCGTACTTGGATGGATGTGAAAAATACCCTCTTCGCAAATGCAAGTCGCAAAAGTATTTTAAAAGATTGCGAATACGGTGAAGATGCTGCTAAGAAAGCATATATAAGCGCGCTAGAACATGCCGAAGAATTACCTGGCAATGTAGTGAATCTTATCACGCAACAACAGCAAAAACAATTAGCTTCTCATGATCAAGTTCGTCATCTACGTGATCTTGAAATTGTGAATAAATAATCATACTTGCTCTTTCTCTTATTAAAAAAGTCTCTACAATTATGTAGAGACTTTTTTAGTGATGGGGTATGTTCATGCAAAATAAGGGTGAGAAAAAAGCTGTCTCTACAATGTAGAGACAGCTCGCTCGGCAAGCATTTAGGTCTTATTTATGTTTTTCTATTTATGCTTATACTGATATTTTATTATCAACATAACACGCATTATACTCTGCACAAAAAAACCTAAACTTCGCCAATTAACTAAAACAACAGCTATGATAAAAAGTATATACTTAATTAATTAACCAAGGTCTTGAATGATTTTTTCTACCTCTTCTTTTGTTTTACCTAGTTTCTGTTGTAAACGACCATACAATTCATCCTCTTTGCCTTCTGCGTACAATAGATCGTTATCGGTTAGATCAGCATATTTCTGTTTCAACTTACCGCTGATTTCATTCCATTTGCCTTTTAAGAAATCTGTATTCATGATCTGTACTTTTTTGGTTCGAAAAAGGTAGTCCAATTACCGTACCACCGTGCCAAACTCCCTGTTTCTAGGCTTTTGCGCAGAATCATTGTGTAAGAATGTGTAAAAACGCTCCGCAGAATGTGTATGTTATTCCACAAAAAAGCCGTTTGAAATTGTGAAAAGCCCCTAAAATGAAATAGGCAAGTAAATTGATATATTTAGGATATACACATCCACCTATGTGAGAAGGAAATTAATTTAGAAAATGCCCTTAGGGTTATTACGCAATTAACCGACTGAGTGATGGGAACATTTATATTAATAATAGATGACGAACCGGATATTTGCAAACTATTACAGCTTAGTTTAGCAAAACAGGGATACCAAGTAAAGTATGTCCACGGTTTAAAAGAAGGCCTGAAATGCCTAGAAGCAAGGCCGCCGGATATTTTATTTTTGGATATTCATTTGCCCGATGGTTCGGGGCTAGAAGCGCTACCGCGAATACGCAAGCAACATGATTCGCTGGTAATTATTACGATCAGCGCCTATGATAGTGGACACGAAAAGCAAGAGGCATTAAGTAATGGCGCCAGCTATTTCTTGCCAAAGCCATTCAATGTGAATAAGTTACGCGATCTTTTACAGGGCTTGCACAGCTAAGCAGGAAATTTTTTGTAAATTGAGTAACCAGCGTAAACATATAACAGTGCGAGTAGTCCGCATTTACCCTAGCCTAGCAATGATATTCTAATTAAGAGAAAATTTGTTTTTTTTATATTGATGCGTTACCCACTAAACTAACACCATATTTATTTTATGAAAAGTATTTTGATCGTTGATGATGAGATTAATATTTGCACGCTACTCTCAAAATTTTTAACCAAAAATGGGTTTAAGGTTGACAGTACGATGCAAGGCAATACGGCGCTCAAGATGTTGGCTGAAAAGCATTACGATCTTGTAATCTGTGACTATCGATTAAAAGACACAGATGGTGCGCAATTATTAACGAGTATTAGGGAAATTCGACCGCAAACAGTGGTAATCATCATAACGGGGTATAGTGATGTTAGAACAGCCGTTGATATGGTGAAAAATGGCGCGTTCGATTATATTTCGAAACCTTTGTATCCCGATGAAATCCTAGCCCTCGTTAATAAAGCGCTTTCTTCGCCAACACCGGTTGTTATGGCAACACAGGAGGCCCATGCAGATACTACGCAAGAAACCCGCGCACATTCGCATAGCAACGAAGTGCATCAACAATACCAAGAAGAAAACGAACATTATGTATTCGGTGAAAGCGAGGCCGCAAAAGAACATTACCGCCAAATTACCCTTGTAGCACCCACGGATTATACCGTGGTAATTTACGGGGAAACAGGTACAGGTAAAGAGTCGGCCGCACATCTTATTCATGCCCATAGTAAACGTAAACATGAACCATTTATCGCGCTGGATTGTGGGTCTTTATCGAAAGAATTGGCAGCCAGCGAGTTGTTCGGGCACGAAAAAGGCGCCTTCACCGGTGCTATCGGTACGAAGATCGGTGCATTTGAACAGGCACATGGCGGCACATTGTTCTTAGATGAGATCGCGAATTTATCGTACGATATACAAGTGGCTTTGCTGCGGGTGATCCAGGAGAAACAAATTCGTCGTGTAGGTAGTATGAAGGAAATAGCTGTTGATGTACGCTTGATTGTGGCCTCGAATGAAAAGCTACAAGAATCTGTGCAGAAAGGGAAGTTTAGAGAAGACTTGTTCCACCGGTTCAACGAATTCACTATTTATATTCCGCCACTCCGCGAACGCACGGAAGATCTACCATTAATGGTAGCCAGCTTTCTCAAACAAACGGCAAAAGAACTCAATAAGCCCATTCCAAAGCTATCATCGCAAGTACTCGATTGTATTTTGCAATATGATTGGCCGGGGAATATCCGTGAATTGAAGAATGTAATTCGCCGGGCATGCTTATTAACGCCAGAAGGGCTTGAAATTGGCATGTCGGTATTACCATTAGAAATGAAAGAAACCCCGTTAGAGAGCTTTGCGGCGCCTAGCCAAACAGCTTTAATGGAAGAGGCTTTGGATATTGATATGCAGCCGAACGATTTAAAAGCGGTGGCATTGAAAGCAGAGTATGTGAAGATAATGAACGTATTGAAAGCGGTGAAGTACAATAAAACCAAAGCCGCACAAATGCTTAATATCGATCGAAAAACCCTCTATAATAAGTTACGTTTATTGAATATCAGTTATTAACTTTTTCGCCTAAAATTTCTTTTTTCCACCGGCCTTTTATTACGAAAGGCCGGGATTTTATTCAATTCATATTACCATGGCAAAAAAGAGAACCCGCTCCAAAACCCGCAAAGCACATTCCTCCTCCTTTTTCGAGCAATTTTCTAGTAAAGTCATTGCTGCTACAGGTAGTTCGTGGGCTTTTATGATTGCACTCGGACTAATTATTATTTGGGGAATATCAGGACCTATATTCGGTTACAGTGATACCTGGCAACTTGTAATTAATACAAGTACCACCATTATTACTTTCCTGATGGTGTTCCTTATTCAAAAAGCTCAGAATAAAGACTCCAAATCCATACAGCTAAAACTAAACGAATTAATCGCAGCTTCACTCGAAGCCAGCAACCGTTTAATCGATGTGGAAGACCTTACAGAAGAAGAACTTGATACTTTACACAAGTATTATAGCAAGTTGGCGGATGAAATCAAGAAAAAGATTGAGATAAAAGAATCCCATTCCATTGATGAAGCAATGGAAAGAGTGCGCAAAAAAATGGAACCTAAGTCTTAATCCAGTTCCGATAATAAGCTTGATAAATCCAAGCGGCGAGTATACATATTCAAACTTCCGTCTTCGTTATGGGGCCATTGCTCTTTCGGGCGATCCCAATACAATTCTACACCGTTTCCATCGGGGTCGTTTAAATACAATGCTTCTGATACACCATGATCGGCAAAGCCAGTGAAAGGATACTTGGCATCGTCTAAACGTTTGAAGATGGTGGCGAGGTCTTTTCGAGTGGGATATAAGATTGCAGTATGGTATAACCCTGGATAATTCTCCGGCGCAGGTGGCTGGCCTTTGCTATGCCAAGTATTTAACCCAATATGATGGTGGTATCCACCAGCAGAAATAAATGCAGCTTGATCACCATACATGGTGGTTACTTCAAATCCCAATAAGCCTACATAAAAGTCGAGCGATTTTTGCAGGTTCGAGACTTTCAAATGCACATGCCCGATGCGCGTTTGTGGAGGTAAGGTATATTCCATACTGCAATATAAAGGATAAATGTTATTTAGATGTTACAACACCAAAAGCGGGGATATGATACCTACCGAGATTCTAAAATCGTTGTGATCCGACTGTTGTAAGGTTGTTTTCGCATAATCGGAATATTTATATGACCTGCCAATGAAGTTGCCAAATACTTTGAGGTTATAGTTTTTGAAAGGGTATACTTCAATGCCTGGGATATAGCCCCATGCTGTACGTAATTTTTCTGGTGCTGTTGGATCCGGATTATCGCGCCAATAAGCATAGTCTACCATGCCAACGAAGAAGAGGTTTACTTTTTTAGTAATAGGCACATCTGCGCGTACCCAATGACTCATATACTTCGTTTTTTGGGCTGCTGCTATGCCTATTTGCTTTGTCCAATCGCTTACCAGCATTTTTCTATCCAATTGTTCCCAACTAAGCTTAAAATCATATTGCAAATTGAATTTCTTCAGACTTACCTGGTTACCGAGCGCTATGTAGTTCATGTATTCGCTATGCGCTTCTTTGAAGATACTGTAGCTCCAGATGGTGGTGATTTTACCATCTAAGAAATTACCTCTCCAGTTTGCTACAGCAGCATAGGGAAATTTCGCTTCGCGGATACCGGGTACAGCGGCGGAATCGTATAACTCGTTAAAAGTAGCCGTACGACTGTTCAGCAATTGAACTGTAAATTCTTGCTTGCTTTTCGTTACGTACCCTAATCCTACACCGGAAAGAAAGTTATCGGCATATTCAACGATATCCGAATACTCATATATTTCAATTGGGTTTGCATCAAACTCGAAACCGCCCCAATCTGCACACAACTTACCTGCATAGATTTTCCAATGTTCATTGGGGTCGAAGCGCACATAGGCTAAGTCGGTAGAGCGACTGATATTGTCTTGTGATTGCGTAGCTGGATCGCGTGTATAGCGATCGCGGAATCGGAAATAGAGTTTATCAAGAATCTTACCTCGAATTTCGAAACGGAATTGTTCCATTGCGAATCGTGAATGTTCATATTCGCCATCGGGAAATTCGTTTCTAAAGGCGAAACGCATATTCATAATAACGTCTACATTCGAGAGTAATTGTTGTTTTGTAATGGGGATGATGGGCGTTGTGTTTAACGTATCGATTTGACGTTGTGCATACACATTTGTTCCCAAGAACATCACGATAAAGGCGATGAGTAATCTTTTCATAAACAATCGAGGTTGTGGTTGATCTACAAGAAAATCCCGGCCAGCAAAAAGCCCGCTATAACCGACACTGTTACGGCCACTATACCGGGTATCATGAAACTATGATTAATCAAAAACTTACCGATATGCGTACTGCCTGTTCTGTCGAATTGAATAGCCGCTAATAAAGTAGGATAGCCCGGTAAGAAGAAGTCACCATTCACGGATGGGAACATCGCTACGAGGTGCCCAGGTGTAATGCCCAATGCCAAACCTAATGGCATTAAAGCTTTGGTTGTTGCCGCTTGGCTGAAAAGTAATATACTGAGTAAGAACAATGCAATAGCAAACGTCCACGGGGCCGCACTTACCATGTTACCTAAAGCGCCTTGAATGGTATTCAAATTCGCTTGCATAAACGTAGCACTCATCCATACCACACCGAAGATAGAAACGACAGCTTGTGCACCACTTACGAATAAGCTGGCTTTCGCCACGGCTGTAGTGGTAGTTTTACACAAGATGATGATCATCGCAGATGCTGCTAACATCACCAGTTCTATAACAGCCGACATTTTGATATTTCCTTTAGCATCTACCGCCATGTTTTCCATGCCGGTGCCGAAGGAGGGGAGCATATTGGGGAATGCGCCTACTAATACGATGAGCAATACTGCAATACCGAAAATGAGTACGGAGGTTTTTGCGCCTGGTAGCAAGGGTTCCGATTCGTGTTGCATACTTTCTTCGAGGTTGCGAGCAAACTCGGGGTCTTTCATGCGTTCAAGAAATTCGGGGTCTTTATCTAAATCTTTTCCTTTCTTCCAAACTGCCAATACACCAGCTAAAATCCCGATGATGGTGGCAGGTATACACACCATCATAATACCGATGAGTTCTACCTTACCCGATAAGATCGTGAGAATAGCCGCTGTAGCTGCGGAGATTGGACTTGCCGTGATTGCTAAATGGGAGGCTATCACCGATATACTTAATGCCCTTTCTGGGCGAATACGTTTCTTAGTAGACACTTCCGCGATAATGGGTAGTAATGAATACGTGATATGCGCTGTACCGGCAAACAAAGTGAACATGTAAGTAGTAAGTGGTCCTAACAACACAATCATCGAAGGTTTACTACGTAAAATCTTGCCTGCTAAACGTACCATGTATTCCATCCCTCCAGCAGCTTGCATCGTGGCGGCGGTGGTAACCACTGCCAAAATGATGAGCATTACATCAATCGGAGGATCTGCGGGACGTAATCGAAACAAAAATAAATACACGGCTAAACCTACCATGCCCATCACACCTAAACCGATCCCTTTCATTCGTGCACCTACTAAAATAGCAGCCAGTAATACGGCGAACTGAATCCAAATCATCATATAAGCGTGTTTAATAGCGGAAGAACATCTCTTGAATAGCTTGTTGGTTATTCGTTTTTAACAAGGCCAATTGTAAAAGTACCCGTGCTTTTTGCGGGTTAAATTCGTCGGATGCAACAGTACCTAGTCCTTTATCGTCGGTTTCTGCATCGAGTGTTACACGTCCGCTACCCACCCTGGAAGAACGTACAACGGCAATACCTTTTGCAGTAGCAGCCTTAATCGGCGCTTCTAATGCAGGATATAGATTACCATTCCCTACGCCGGCAATTACAATACCTTTGCTACCACTATTAACGAATGCATTGAAGGCTGCAGGATCGAGATTAGAATAACCATACACGATATCTACTTTCGGCAATTCCGTTACATTCGTGATGTCGAATTCCGCATCTAGTGTATGCTTGCGTAAAGGCATGTTATACCAAGCTACCTTTCCATCCAATACAAATCCCACCGGGCCGGCATTCGGCGCTTTAAAGGCATCTACATTGGTTGTATTCATCTTCTCTACATCACGAGCAGAGTACAAGTTATCGTTCATACAAACCACTACACCTTTACCTTTAGAAGTATTGGAAGCAGCTGTTACAATGGCGTCGTATAAATTCTTTGGACCGTCGGCGGAAATAGCGGTAGCAGAACGCATAGCGCCTACTAGTACAACCGGTTTATCGGTTTTTACAGTGAGTTGTAAGAACAAAGCAGTTTCCTCTTGTGTATCGGTACCATGGGTAATAACAAACCCATGCACGTCGGATCTTTTCGCCAATTCATTGATCCGCTTAGCGAGTTTCAACCAAACTGTATCGTTCATCGCCTGGCTACCTACTTGCGCCACTTGTTCACCCGTAATATTGGCTACTTTACTAGCTTCGGGAACGGCCGCTAAAAGGGATTCAATCGGTAATTGTCCAGCTGTATAAGCTGTACCTACAGCCGATTCCCCGGCACCTGCAATGGTACCACCCGTAGCTAAAATAATAACGTTGGGGAGATTGGGGTTGTGTTGACGTTTCACCGTTTGCGGCGTTGGAACATCCTCCACTTTGGTTTTCTTTCTTTTCTGAGCATGTGCAGTATTAGGAGCAAACTGCGATAAGATGGCCACGCTGAATAACACAGGCAGCGCCCATCGAAATAGGAGTGTACGCTTCATAGCAAACAAATTAAAATGACTCTCGAATTGATGGTAATCTCGAACTATTGGTTGTATTAATCTTCTACATCTTATATGGTAGAATAATGGTGAGCTTGCCACTCACCATTATTAGAATACGCTATGGTTACTGAATGAAAGTAGGATGGATCATGTTCTTAAAGGTGAAGATCTCGTCCCATTTCTCTTGTGTAATTAATTTCTTTTCTTTCACTGCTAAGTCATGCACCGACTTGCCGGACTCCAATGCTTCACGGGCAATGGCGGCAGATTGTTCGTAACCGATGATTGGGTTCAATTGTGTTACGATACCAATACTTTGCATCACCATTTGTTTCGTATGTTCTGGATTCGCTGTAATGCCTTCTACGCACTTCGTACGCAACGTATCGCACGCATGTTGGAGGTAAGTAATGGAAGTAAAGATCGCGAAGGAAATTACCGGCTCCATTACGTTTAATTGCAATTGACCAGCTTCTGCAGCCATGGTAACTGTTAAATCAGCTCCAATAACATAGTACGCCGTTTGGTTTACCACTTCCGGGATAACAGGGTTTACTTTGCCCGGCATAATGGAAGATCCCGGCTGCATGGGTGGTAAATTAATTTCGTTCAACCCACAACGTGGACCAGATGATAACAAACGTAAATCGTTACAGATTTTAGAAATCTTCACGGCTGTACGCTTTAATACACCTGATAACTGCACGTATGCACCTGTATCGTAAGTAGCTTCAATTAGGTCACCTGCTAGGCTTAATGGTAAACCGGTTACATCGCAAAGATGTTTGGTTACCAATTCAGCATAACCCTTTGGTGCATTTACACCTGTACCAATAGCAGTAGCACCCATATTGATTTCAGAGATCAATTGCTTACTATCGGCAACACGTGCTAGTTCTTCGCGGATGTTCGTGGCGAATGCTTTGAACTCGTCGCCTAAGCTCATAGGCACAGCGTCTTGTAATTGGGTACGACCCATTTTTAGTACTTCTTTGAACTCGTTTCCTTTCTTTTCGAAAGATTCTGCGAGGTCGCCCAGTACTTTGCTATATTCAATCAGTTTGTTGTAAATGGCTATACGGAATGCCGTAGGGTAGGCATCGTTGGTAGATTGCGAGCAGTTTACGTGGTTATTGGGGTGGCAAAATTGGTAATCACCTTTTGCTTTACCCATCATTTCCAACGCTACGTTTGCAATTACTTCGTTTGCGTTCATGTTCACAGAAGTACCAGCACCACCTTGGATAAGGTCGCTCAAGAATTGGTCATCAAACTCGCCGGCAATTACCCGGTCGGCCGCTTTCACAATATGATCGGCAATGTTCTTATCGAGTACCCCTAACTCGCTATTCGCAATAGCGGCCGCCTTCTTCACGTAGCCCAAAGCTTGCACGAACTTAGGTTCTGTTTTAATGGGGATACCTGTAATGTGAAAGTTTTCTAAGGCGCGTAATGTTTGAATACCGTAGTAAACATCTTGCGGAATCTCGCGTTCCCCAAGGAAATCATGTTCAATTCTCTTAGACATATCGTTTAGTTAATTTTGATTAGAGGCTACTAGTATACGCTATAATTCTTAAACGGACGCTTACTGCATACTTCCAAACACAACAGCCATTTACCGAAAATTGTTCAACGCACACTTTTTAAACGGGAGGTAGGGGCATGAAAAAAGGTTACCACGGGAGGCAACCTGCTTGTAATAATTAAATATTATGGAGATTAGTTTTTACCCATTATAACGCTTACATCAATTATTGACACTACAATTATTCACACCTGTACATTACAGTTCCTCACTCTGGTACTTCGGGTAATCGAAGAACAAAAACTTCTTCTTCGCGAGGTCAAAGTCTTTCCAATGGTCCGTTTCAGCACTTATCGCAAATATCCCCGATGTGGGTACATTATCAATCCTAATCTCTTCTGTTAAGTAATTGGCAAAGTCGGTAATCCCAGGGTTATGCGCAATAATGGCTACGCGTTCAAAATCATCATCAATCTTCGTGATTACTTTTAAAAATGTTGAGGCATAACATAAATACAATTCATCCTCGAGCAAAATAGCTTGGCTCGGGTAGTCCCATTCCTTGGCCATCATTTTAGCCGTACTACGGGCGCGTTTTGCTGGGCTCGAAATAATTAATTCAGGCAATGCTCCCCGCGAGCTTAACCGGGATGCCATGTCCGGAGCATTCATTTTTCCCCGTTTATTTAACGGGCGATCAAAGTCATCCGTCCCAGGGTCGCTCCAACTAGATTTTGCATGCCTTACGAGGTACAATGTTTTCATAAATCAACTGTGGAAAAACAACGGTTCTACTAAAATACGATATATAAACGAAGAACCGCGTTTGCCAAATGCCAGCAAACGCGGTTCTAATATGATTTAAAAATTATTTAACGTTGTATTGATCGGTTAGTAACCTCTCTCGTTTTTGCCTTCCATGAAGTTCATGAATGCTTTATTTACAACGCGGTTACCGCCCGGGGTAGGGTAGTTGCCGGTGAAGTACCAGTCGCCCAAGTTATTCGGACAAGCTTCGTGCAAGCTTTCGATGCTTTGGTAGATGACGTCTACTTTAGCATTGATGCCAGCCGGGGTTATGATTTGCGCAATCTTCGCTGAAATCTCTTCTGTTGTAAATGGTTTATAGATGTTACGCACTACGTTCTGTGCATCCAAAGTATTCGTTCTTTCCAATTCTTTACACAAACCATATGCTTCTTGCAATAAATACTCTTTACCCTGCTCTTTCAACAATGCAATAGCTGCTTGGAAGGCTACGAAATCGCCCATTTTACTCATGTCAATACCATAACAATCCGGGTAACGGATTTGGGGGGCAGAAGACACGACAATGATGCGTTTAGGTCCTAAACGGTCTAACATCTTTATGATGCTTTCCTTCAAGGTTGTGCCACGAACGATCGAGTCATCAATCACCACCAATGTATCTACACCAGGACGAACAGTTCCGTAGGTGATATCGTACACGTGTTGTACCATTTCATTACGGCTTGAATCTTCGGTGATGAACGTACGCATTTTCACGTCTTTAATCGCGATTTTGTGCATACGTACACGGCGGTTGATCATTTCTGATAACTTCTCTTCATCGAAATCCTTACCCCATGCCATGATTCTTTCAATCTTAATGCGGTTTAAGTAGGTTTCTAAACCTTTTAATAAGCCGTAGAAGGCAACTTCCGCAGTATTAGGTATGAAGGAGAAGATGGTGTTACGAAGATCGTTATCGATGGCTTTCAACACGGTTTCAGATAATTGGTTACCGAGTTGTAATCTCTCTTTATAGATTTTTTGATCGTTACCACGGGAGAAGTAGATTCTTTCGAAGCTACAAGCACGGCGTTCTTTCGGCGCCAATATTTGTTCGATAGTGTATTCGCCGTTTTCTTTTACGATTAAAGCGTTACCTGGCATCAATTCTAATACCTCGTTTTCGCCAACGTTGAAAGAAGTACGGATCGCCGCTCTTTCTGAAGCGGCTACAATTACTTCATCGTTAATATAATAATATGAAGGACGGATACCATTCGGATCACGCATCACGAATGAATCGCCGGTACCTAGTAAACCGCCTACGTGGTAACCACCATCGAATTTAGAGAAGGCTTGTTGCAAGATGTTTTTCACATCGAGGCCGCTTTCACGGGTTTCATCTTCCTTCATCATAAAGTGGTGAATCACTTCGAGCATTGCCGCCAAATCGCTGTTTTTATGTGCACCATCGGGGTGAACATCCGCGAAATCAAACAATTCATCCGCATTAACAAGGTTGAAGTTACCTGCTAAAGCTAAGTTGCGAGCTGGAACTGTGTTGTAGCGTACGAAAGGGTGGCAAAGTTCTACGTTGGATTTACCTTGAGTGGCGTAACGTAGGTGACCAAGTAATAATTCGCCTAGGAAGCGAACGTGGCCTTTCATAAGACCTGGGTACTTGGTAATTTCGGGTTGGTACTTTTCTATTTCAGCAATTTCTTCACGAATCTGTCCGAAAACATCACCGATTGCTTGTGGTTTGGCACTCCTAATTCTGTGCATAAAAGGCACGCCTGGCTCGGTGTGCAATTTTACAGTGGCAACGCCCGCACCATCTTGACCGCGGTTGTGTTGCTTTTCCATTAGGAGGTACAATTTGTTCAGGCCGTAGAAAACAGTCCCGTATTTCTGTTGATAATAAGAGAATGGTTTTCTTAACCTTATGAATGCTAAACCGCATTCATGTTTGATCGCGTCACTCATGCCGTAAAATTGAAGATGCAAAGTTACGGCACTTTTTATTCATAAACTAATGCGGCATGCCCGGTGGTGTAGTTTTAACACTTCGGTGAGAAAGGGGCGATTGCGACAAATAAAAAAACGGCCCAGCTTTGTGAGCCGGGCCGTTATATATAAAGAAGGTCTTTATTATTGTTTTGCTGTAGCCGCCATCCAAGCGCTGATTTTACCACAGTTTTTATATTCATCTTCTACGTGAATATAGAAAGTTGGGATTTTGGTCACCAACCATTTCTGCAAGGCATCGTATTGTTTATCCACCAAAGTACGTTGTTGGATACGTGCATAGTCGTCTTGCATGTTTTCGCGGTGCGGTTCCGTTCTTGTTTTTAGGTACACGATACGTAAGCCTTTTCTACCTTGTTCGTCTTCAAAAAGGGAAGGTTTAGAGATGTCGCCCACTTTCATGGTATCGATCATCAATACGATTTCTTTTTCAGAAGGTTGGTCAAGTTGATCGATGGTGATGAGGCTGCTACCGTTCATCGGGTTTTGCAACATACCGCCATCGAATTTCGCCATTTGGGCATCGCTATACTTAGCTACGGCTTCTGCGAAGTTGATTTTTTTATCGATGATGAGCGTTCGAATGGAATCCAATTTCGAGGTGATGCTCGTCATATCGTTTTTAGTAATGTTCGCTTTGAGGAGAATATGTTGTACAACAACGTTATCACCTTGGCGGCGAAGCATTTTGATGAGGTGATAGCCGAATTGGGATTTCACCGGGGAAGAGATTTCACCTTCTTTCAAACGGAACGCGCCGGCAACGAAATCTGGATCGAAGTTAGCTTTCTCGTTACGGTTGATGGTATAGATACCACCATTCTCTTTTACACCTGGATCTTCCGAGTATAAGTTAGCGAGGGTGGTGAAGTCTTTTTCTTTGTTTTCTACGCTCTTTTTAAACTCCGTTAAGCGTTCGATAGCGTAGTTCTCCATTTCTTTACTGGCTTTCGGGAAGATCACAATCTGCCCAATTTCCAATTCAGATTCGTAGAACGGTAAGCTATCTTTAGGAATTGCGTCGTGGTTAGCTCTTACTTCCGTAGGCGTTACCTTAACGGTACCGAAAACTTTATCGCGCATAGATTTCGCCAAGATGGCTTCGCGGATAGGTTCACGGAAACGTTCGCGCATTTGGTAGATAGTATAGCCGGTGATTTCTTCCATTTTCTGGCGATCACCACCATATAAACCCAAAATGTGGCGTACCCTGTTTTCGATCTGGCCATCAACATCGGCCTCACTTACAGGTAAACTATCCCGTTCAGCTTGCAACACCAACACTTTCTGTGCAATCATTTGTTCAATAGATTGACAAAATGCGTCGTGCGGCATTTTACCGTCGGGCATATTACGTTGTAATTCAACCGCTTGTGACTCTACATCTGAGCGGAGAATGATTTTATCGTTTACTTTAGCTACAATTTTATCTGCTACGATGGGATATTGCTGTGCAAATACATTTGTACAAAACAGCCATGCAGCCGCAGATAACATCAAAACTTTCTTCATATTGTTACTGTAAGATTCCAAAATAACCAAGAAAAAACAAGCTACGCAAAGGTTTTGCCTCTTTTAACAAAAGTTTATTTGTAAAAAAGCCGCCTCTACAATGTGGAGGCGGCTTAAACTGAATAATGTTCGTATTAGAGGGTACGTTTTACTTCTACTTCTTCGAAACCTTCGATAATATCGCCTACTAACAAGTTGCTGTAGTTCCTGATACTCAAACCACATTCCATGTTAGAAACCACCTCTTTCACGTCATCTTTATAACGTTTCAATGAGCCGAGTTCTGCGTTTGCGTATACTACGATACCATCTCTTACTACGTTCACGCGTGTATTACGTGTTAACTTACCATCGAGTACGAAGCAACCTGCAACGGTAACTTTATCGAATTTGTAAGTTTCCCGTACTTGTACGTTACATACCACTTTCTTCTCGATCTTAGGCTCAAGCATACCTTCCATGGCGCTCTTAAGCTCGTCGATCGCATCGTAAATGATAGAGTAGGTGCGGATTTCGATATTTTCTTTCTCTGCAATTTTTGATGCTTGCATAGAAGGACGCACTTGGAAACCGATAATCAACGCATCTGAGGCTGTTGCCAACAATACGTCTGATTCGGTAATTTGACCAACTGCTTTGTGTACCACCGATACCACGATTTCTTCTGTAGAAAGTTTTTGCAATGAATCGCTCAATGCTTCTACAGAACCGTCCACGTCACCTTTAATGATCAAGTTCAATTGCTTGAAGTTGCCCAATGCTAAGCGGCGGCCGATTTCGTCGAGGGTAATGTGTTTCTTCGTACGGATACCTTGTTCGCGGATGATTTGCGCTCTTCTGTTCGCAACTTCTTTCGCTTCAGATTCGTCGATGAATACTTTTACTTTCTCACCCGCTTGTGGAGCACCATTCAAACCGAGGATTTGCACCGGCATTGATGGTCCTACTTCATCCAAACGAGTACCACGTTCGTTAAACATAGCTCTTACTTTACCGAAGTGTGCACCGGAAACGATGGCATCACCTTGGCGGAGTGTACCGTTTTGAACGAGGAGAGTTGTAACATAACCACGACCTTTATCGAGGGTTGCCTCGATGATGGTACCGCTAGCTTCGCGGTCTGGGTTTGCTTTCAACTCTAAGATTTCTGCTTCGAGCAAGATTTTTTCGAGCAAGAGGTCGATATTCATACCGCTCTTTGCAGATATTTCTTGGCTTTGGTATTTACCGCCCCAGTCTTCAACTAAGAGGTTCATACCGGCCAATTGTTCTTTAATTTTTTCTGGGTTAGCGCCAGGTTTATCCACCTTGTTGATTGCGAATACCATTGGCAAGCCTGCAGCTTGTGAGTGGGAGATCGCTTCTCTTGTTTGTGGCATGATGGCATCATCCGCAGCGATTACGATAATAGCGATATCTGCTACTTTCGCACCACGGGCACGCATCGCGGTGAACGCTTCGTGACCAGGTGTATCGAGGAAGGTGATTTTCTTACCGCTTTCCGTTGTTACTTGGTAAGCACCGATGTGTTGAGTGATACCACCTGCTTCACCGGCAACTACGTTTGCGTTACGGATATAATCGAGCAATGAAGTTTTACCGTGATCTACGTGACCCATGATTGTAACGATAGGCGCACGTGGTGATAAATCTTCTGGATTATCTACTACTTCTTCTTCATCCATTTCATCGACGTCATCTACACCGATAAATTCAACTTCGTAACCAAACTCTCCGGCAACTAGTTCGATAACTTCCGCATCTAAGCGTTGGTTGATCGACACCATGATACCGAGACCCATACATTTAGAGATTACTTCTGCAAAGCTTACATCCATCAAGGTAGCTAACTCGCTAACAGATACGAACTCGGTAACTTGTAATTTGTTACCGTCTGCACCTTGGTTAGCCAATTTGTCTTCCATTTCTTGGCGTTTTTCTCTACGGTGTTTAGCCTTGGTATTTTTTCTACCGCTATTACCACCGAGTTTCGCCATGGTTTCCTTGATCTTATTTTGGATCTCGTTTTTGTCGATCTCTCTATCTTCAGGGCGTTTGTTATCGTTGTTGTTATTACCGAAACGATTGCCGCCTTGACCTGGACGGTTGTTATTAAAGCGTCCGCCGCCTTGGCCTTGACCGCCACGGTTTTGGTATCCGCCTTGTCCGCCTGGGCCACGGTTTGGACCGCCAGGGCCGCGTTGTCCACCACCTTGACCGCCACCATGTGGACGGTTTTGGCCGTGTTGACCACCTTGACCTTGTTGACCGCCACCTTGGTGACGATTCTGTCCGTATCCGCCGCCTTGACCTTGTTGTCCTTGGTGTTGACCACCTTGACCTTGATGTCCGCGGTTATTTTGATTTTGACGATCGTTCGAAAACTCTTTTGGTTTAATTGGTTCTTGCTTCTTTTCAACCACGATGCGTTTGCGTTTACGCTTTTCATCGTTTTGGTTGTTTTTATTGAAAGAAGGTTTATTGTCTCTGCGTTCGTTATGAACGGGGAGTTCAATTTTACCAATTACTTTCGGGCCGGTTAATTTTGCGGCTTGAATGTTTTCGATTACGGCTGCTCCACTGGCATCTTCATCTTTGGAAGCTGCGGGAGCGATTGCTGGCTCTTCTACCACTTTTGATTCAACAGGTTTTGTACTTTCCTTAGCCGGTGCTTTTGTACCGGGTTCTTCTTTCAACTCTTTTTGTTCTGCTTTAGGTGCAGATGCTTGTTCAGCTGGCTTATTTTGAACAGGAGCAACGGATGTTTCAGCTGGTTTTTTAGGTTCAGCTGGAGGCGTTGCTTTTTGTTCAGGTTGTTCTGCTTTCGCAACGGGCTGCTGTTGAGCGGGTTGAGTAGGAGCAGAAGACTCGGCTGCTTTCGGCGTTTGTGCTGTTGCGATCACTGGCGCTGGTGCTTTTTCAGCAGGAGCGGGAGTAGAAGGCGTTTCAGCTTTCTTTTCGACAGGTTTTTCTTCTGCTTTAGGAGCAGGAGCTTGTTGTTCTGCCGGTTTTTTATTGCGATTAGCGGGGCTAAGCGCATCGAGGTCGATTGTTGCAATAACTTTCGGACCGGTGATTTTAGGTGCGTCTTGTTTTGCTGTTTCGGCAGCCGGTGTTTCTGGAGCTTTAGGAGCTTTTGGCTCTTCTTGCTTAGGCGTTTCGGCTACTGGAGTAGCAACAACAGGTGCTGTTTTTTCAACAGCAGGCTGTGGAGTAGGAGGCGCTTTTTCTTCCTGTTTAGCGGTTGGAACGGGGGCCGGTTCTACTTTTTGTTTAGGCGTTTCAACAGCCGGAGTTGGTGCTACCGGTGTTTCTTTTGCTTCCACAACTGGCGTTGGAGCGGGTTGTGGTTTAGCTGGTTCAGCAATTACTGCTGGCTGTTCGTCTTTAGCGGCCTCTTTCTTTTTCGCTACTTGTTCTGCTTCCTCTTTCTCTTTCTTCTTAGTTGCATCTACGGCAGCCCCTTTCGGAAGGGCGATTTGGTCGCTCTTCTTCTTATTTACTTTATCTTGTTGGAACTCCGTCTGCAATGCACCATACATCTCTGCTGTGAGTCGGGCACTGGGAGACCCGAATCCGCGCGTATCAAAGCCCTTATTGGTAAGGAACTCTGTAAGAGTATCTTTACCAACATTAAATTCTTTGGCAGCAGCCAGCAATCGTGGTGTGTTGTTTGTAGTTTCAGGCATATCGTTACTCGGCCTCCCCCTTCCTCGCCACAGGCGAAGATTTTTTACTTTTAAAAATAGCGCTAAAAATTTCTCTCCACTGCTAATGAAGCCCTCCCCTTGGGAAGGATCGGGACGGACTTTATTCTTTGTCAAACTCTTCCTGTAATATTCTTCTTACTTCGTGAACGGTTTCTTCTTCTAAATCTGAACGGCGAACTAACTCTTCCGGTGTTAAGTCTAACACGCTGCGCGCTGTATCACAACCAATGCGTTTTAATTCGTCTAAGATCCATTCTTCAATCTCGTCTGAGAATTCTACTAAGTCGATATCAAATTCTGTTTGTTCTTGCGGTTCATCGCGGAACACATCAATTTCATAACCCGTTAATTCACAAGCAAGCTTGATATTTACCCCTTTCTTACCAATAGCCAAAGATACTTGATCTGGGTTAAGGTAAACAGAGGCATATTTATTCTCACTATCAATATCCATACGGCTAATACGTGCCGGAGTTAAGGCGCGTTGGATTAACAACTGGATATTTGATGTAAAGTTAATAATATCAATGTTTTCATTTCTTAATTCGCGAACGATACCATGGATACGGCTACCTTTCATACCCACACAAGCGCCTACTGGATCGATACGATCGTCGTAAGATTCAACGGCCACTTTCGCTCTTTCACCTGGTTCACGCACGATTTTTTTGATAACGATTAAGCCATCAGCAATTTCGGGTACTTCGATTTCTAACAATTTATCGAGGAATGAAGGGCTTGTTCTTGATAAGATAATTAGTGGTGAGTTGTTTTTCATTTCCACTTTCCTAACAACCGCTCTCACGTTTTCACCTTTCTTGAAGTAATCTGTCGGGATTTGTTCTTGCTTAGGCAATATTAACTCATTCCCTTCATCATCCAATAACAAAACCTCTTTTTTCCATACTTGGTAAACCTCCCCGGTCACAATTTCGCCAATTTTATCGTCGTATTTCTTCACCAAGATATTTTTCTTTAAATCGCCGATACGAGCAGCTAATGTTTGTTTAGCAGCTAAAATGGCACGGCGACCGAAATCTTGGATCTCTACTTCTTCATATAATTCTTCCCCAACTTGGTAATCGGGTGCAACCTTAATGGCTTCAGTATAAGCAACTTGAGCATTTTCGTCTTCAACTTCTTCATCCTCAACAATCATCCGGCGACGGATAATCTCAAGGTCACCTTTATCTGTATTTACAATCACGTCGAAGTTCTCGTCCGATCCGTATTTCTTACGAAGAAGGGTTTTGAATACATCTTCCAACACCTTCATCAACGTAGGGCGGTCAATATTCTCCGCTTCTTTAAACTCCGTGAATGACTCAATCAGGTTAATGCTAGCCATGTTCTGATATTATATTTTAGAATACGATGCACACTTTCGTATGCTTAATTTCAGTATTGTTAATTTCAATTTGTACTTTCTCTTTTTTCTTACCGATCGTTTGTTCGAGGGTAAGCTTACTGTCATCAACAGCCAAAAGCACGCCTTCTTTTTGCGTGCCATCTAACAAGGTAACTTCTACCTTGCGACCGATATTCTTGACATATTGACGTTGATTCTTCAGGGGCTCATCCAGGCCTGGCGATGAAACTTCGAGCGAGAAATCGTCGGCAGGTACGATGCCTGAGGCTTCAATTAAAGGGTAAAGTGCCCTATTGAAAGCGATCAGTTTGTCGATAGAGGCGCCTTGATCGGCATCTATGAAAACCTTAATGTTATTCGTGGGTTTAATTTTCACCTCCACCAGGAAGTAACCAGGTTCATTGGCCAGCAAGGGTTCTACCAGTTGCGCGATGGCCGTAATCACAGTTTCGTTTGTCATACAAAAAACGCGAAGGGGACAAAATCTCGTCCCCTTCGTTTGAATCTTTTTACCATTGCAAAATTAATCTTTTATTTCAATCCAAAAACAATTTCTTTTCATTTTTGATATTAAATCTCAATTTTTTACGCAGCTACCCAAGGTCTTCGGCGTATTCCGACTGCATTACAAGTTCTTACCTTGCGACAAATATTTTTAATTCTCATTTATTATAGAAATGCAGTAATTTGTTATTCATTATGGCATTCGTTTGGTATATTATCATTGGCGCACTAGCGGGCTACTTAGCCAGTTTATTGGTAAAGGGGGAAGGCTTGGGTTGTTTAGGTAATATTTTGCTAGGTGTTATTGGAGGGGTGATAGGCGGGTGGCTTTTAAGGGAAATGAATTGGGGGCCATGGGGCCACTTTGGTACATCTTTCCTAGGAGCTTGCTTATTATTGCTGGTAGTCAACTTGCTTAACCGCCGTTAAATTCTCATGTATAAGATTATATCACGTATCCAGCCGGAGCTCTGCCTCTGGGTATTTGGCATAGCGGCTTTGGCCATCACCGACCCTTATACTGAGGGTATGAGTTTATGTTTGGCGAAGTTCATAGGTTTGCCTTGGTGCCCAGGATGTGGATTCGGGCACGCGATAGGATTTATTTTCCGGGGCGAAATTGCCTTGTCGATACAAGCGCACCCGCTTGGAATACCATTATTAGCCATCCTTTTATATCGTATCTTTCAATTATCCAACATTCAAATTCAACAATTTTCCGCACCCAAACCTCGAAGACAATGAGAGACAATTATTTTTATATGCTCCCGCACATCGATCACGAAGAGATGATGTGGCTGAATGAGCTAACCAAGAATTTCGACGATGAGAAGCTACGTCGTTTTATGATGCTTTACCAAAATAGCCGGAAAGATCCACAAATGATATTGATCTGTACGCTCATTGGGTTTGTGGCTGTGGCTGGGATCCAACGCTTTGTATTGAACCAAATACTCATGGGATTCTTGTATTTAATTACTGGTGGATTGTGCTTAATTGGCACGATTTACGACATCATTAATTACAAGAAATTAGCGTGGGAATACAATAAAACAGCCGCTATGGAAGCTGCTGCGATGGTAGGTTACAAGTATTAGAACGCATACTGGTGGCTTCTTTAGCTGTTAAAGAAACCTTAAAACCATTGGAAATAAATAAGAAGGTAGCGGAATAACCGCTACCTTTGTTTATTATGTTAAAAACACTTTTTTTAATATTTATTGCCTACTTGTTGTACAAATTCATTTTTGGGTTTGTTATTCCAGTATACAATGGAACGAAGCAAGTGCGTAAGCAAATGAATAATGTACAGGAGCAAATGCGCCGTGCATACCAAGAACAACAACAAGCCGCTCAACAGCAACAACAATATCAAGAACGCCAACAACAATCACATGTGCAAAATCGCCCATCAGAAAAGGGTGATTATATTGATTTTGAGGAGGTTAAATAGATTCCTGTTGTAAAGAAGGGGAGAGAATGTGCGATTTTGTATGTAAAGAATGGCATGGGTTTGCTGTGCCTACACGCGATTAGATCCTTCCTATTTAATTATTTTTCAGACTGTTACCCTTTTACATCCTTGGGACTATATCCTTACTCTACGTATTCCCATATTCAAACTTATCATACTCGGATAACATCTTTGGTTCAAATATCCTCAATGCTAAAAAATGTATGGTAGATATATGGGGAATATTGGGATAACATTGGGATAACATTGAAAGAACATTGGGAGATATTATAAAATATGCTGCGAAAAGGAGCAGAAAACTTCCTTTTAGTCTTTTTCAATACAAATAACACCCGCCAAGGTCTATTTACGACTAATTTTAAGCAATAAAATAAAGGCAAGTTAAAGTCTTTCAAAGGGAAGTCAAAGGGTCGTTGACTACTTTCAAAGGGTGGTCAAAGGCTTTTCAAAGGCTCGTCAAAGGGAAGTTAAAGGGAAGTCAAAGGCTCGTCAAAGGCTCGCTAACTTAAACCACTAGGAACCAAACATTTAAGAAAAACGAGCCTGTTTTACACACCTAATTCATAGTTAGCCAATACATTTTATCCTTTGGGCTTAAAAATATCTACGATCGTGCGTGGTGCTTGCAGGTGAATGGTTTGAATACCTAACTCATTCGCGGTTGCAATATTCGGTAAAGTATCGTCGATGAATAAAGTTTCGGCTGGATTTAGGCCATTTTCTTGCAATACAAACTCATAAATGTCCTTATTCGGCTTCCGCATACCTACTAGGTGGGAATAGTAAGATTTATCGAAAAATACGCCCAAAGAAGGCAAACTACGATCTCTTTCCAGGATTTTATTGAAGGCCGCTAAGTGAATGGCGTTCGTATTACTGAGCAAGAACAAGCGGTAATGATTGCGTAATTGTTGGAGAATTTGCAGGCGTTGCAATGGAAAATCGAGCAGCATGGCGTTCCAAGCTTCCTTCAATTGGCTTTCGGTAATGTTGATAGGCACATATTGTTTTAGTTCCTTGATAAAATCGTCTTCGCCGATTTTACCGGTTTCCAGGTTGTTGAAGAGGTCGTTTGCGTGGAACTGGGAATATAACTCGTTAAAATTGGTGATACCGAGTGATTGGAATGCCTTCTCAGTTAAAGTATAATCGATATTTAGGATCACCCCGCCTAGGTCGAAGATGATATTTTGAATGTTCTGCATAGACAACAAAAATAAAACAGGAGGCGTTTCAATAAAAATTAATTGAAATAAGTTGGTTAGAATAAAAAAAAAATTAATTTTGCCGTCCCTTTAATTAGGGAATTGTCCGAATGGACGAGGTCCTATAGCTCAGTTGGTTAGAGCACCTGACTCATAATCAGGGGGTCCCAGGATCATGCCCTGGTGGGACCACGAAAGAAAAAGCCTTCAGCGTTGCTGAAGGCTTTTTTGGTTATACTAAGATGTATTGGCTATTGTTGAGTATACCTTTGGACTTCATGGATTAACTCATATTTAATCAATTCCCAATGCTTTCCTTTTAAACAGATAGGATCGAAATCCATATCAGCAGATGAGAATTCTATTAAATTCTTTAAAATCAGGCCTTCATCATGATTAAATTCATATCGTAACTTATGAAATGCTATTAGCTGATTTAAAGAATACTTTTCAAGTATTTCATGAATATCCCAGAAATCTTTCTTTCTGCCACCACGCTGTACTACGTCTAGTTTCATGGCAGCTATTTCTTCAATTGTTGCTAACCTAATACCTTCCGTTTCAAAAGCTGGCTGAATATATTTATCGGTATAGTATATATCCAGCTTAACACTATCATTTTCGTTTTTACCGATAATATAGGATTTACCAAAGGCAATTACATCGATATTGGTTGTATAAACATAATCAAACTTATCTTTCAGTATATCTTCGATTTTACTGAAGTCGAGGGAACCATATTCAACATCCGTAAATA
This sequence comes from Chitinophaga skermanii, assembly GCF_003259335.1. GTDB lineage: Bacteria > Bacteroidota > Bacteroidia > Chitinophagales > Chitinophagaceae > Chitinophaga > Chitinophaga skermanii. The sequence goes on along the minus strand of NZ_QLLL01000007.1, from coordinate 131,923 downwards.
AATCAATATCTATTGACATTCTATGTCCTAAATGCAAGCTCAATGCCGTACCGCCAACTAACCGGAACATACCTAGTTCCTTAGTAGACATCAATTCGATCAAGGAGGATTTTAAGAGGGGGGAAACTGTATTCCAGTATAACATGTTTGGATTACTTTAATAGCACCTGGTTTATTATATCCATTCCATAAAATCTTGCAACTTCATTCTTTTCTTCTTCGTTACCACGTTCAAAAACTCTCCTAATGATAGCTGCCTTTTGAGTTTGCCAATTAATACTTTCAAATTTAGTATCCCAGAAAAGAATTTTTCTGAATTTACTTATATCAGGCTTGCTATCTATTTGTTGTGCCTGTTTTATCTGTTTAATTTCATAAAAAAGCTGAAGGCTGCCTAATATACCTTCTTCTAGCTGTAAAGCGTCTTCAATTTTCAATGCTACAGCTAGACTTATATTGGAATTTCCTTTTAATATATCTTGTAAAGATTTAGGGTCTTCATGAATTGAATAAGCAAGAGAATTCTTATCAACCTGCCTTCTTTCTAGTATATTTTCTAAAAAAAAGCCAGGGTGTAATCCTTTTAACGCATCAAACTCAAGTTGTGTCATACTATAAATTTACAGAATTCCAAGATAATAAACTATCTATAAGTACAGCGCAAGAAGATATATTGAATTCTAAGTATACAATAAATTACGGCTTATGAGCCAAATACCTTCTTGAAAAAATCTTACGATCGAATTGCAATCTATAGCAGTCGCTTCTTTGATTTAACATTAGTCTTACTTTTCCTGGTTGATTCCTTAATTTTTTCAGTTCTTTATCATATTATAATTGTGTTTGTTTCCCACACCCTTTTCCTTCACAACGGGCTATTACTTCTTAACATAATTTCCCTACTTCCCCAATTCTTCCTACATTCAAATTCTATTCAGAATTACCATCTATCATTGCAGCACGATGAAAATTCTAATCATAGAAGACGAACCGGATCTCGCGCAAAGTATTGCGGCTTATTTGGCCGACGAGAACTATCATTGCGAGTTGGCAGGCACTTTTAACGAGGCGTTGGAGAAGATCGATCTCTATCACTACGATTGCGTGCTGTTAGATATCTCGTTGCCGGGTGGTAACGGGTTGAAATTATTGGAGGAACTACGAGCCGAAAATAAACAGGAGGGAGTGATTATTATTTCTGCGAAGAATGCGATTGATGATAAGATTAAAGGGCTGCAAATAGGGGCCGATGACTATATGGCCAAGCCATTTCATTTGTCGGAGTTGGCAGCGCGCATTTATTCTGTGATCCGGCGGAAGCAATTTGGTACGACTAATATTATTGAGCAAAATGAATTACGGATTGATTTACTCGCTAAAACAGTATCCATTGAGGGAAAGGAAATTCCGTTAACGAAAAAAGAATTCAGCTTATTGTTATACTTTGTTAGCAATAAGAATAAAGTAATTTCCAAAAGTGCTTTAGCAGAACAACTATCAGGTGATATTGCAGATATGTTCGACAACTACGATTTCATTTATGCACATATCAAAAATTTGAAGAAGAAACTACAAGAAGCCGGGTATGGCAATTATTTGAAAACACTCTACGGCACAGGATATAAATGGGTCATATGAAAAACCTGCTCAATCTTACACTCAGAAGATCTATCATTTATGCTAGTATTGTATTGGCTGGCAGTATACCCGTTTATTATTTCATCCTCAATAAGCTTTGGCTCTATGAAATGGATGAACACAATATTATCCTCACAGAAGAAGCCGGCAAAGAAGACAGTTTTCTAATTATTAGTGCTGTTACTATTCTTACCGTAATTTTCTTCGGGTTACTTATCGGTGGCTTAGTATTGATGAACAGGAGAATTTCGAAGCGATTATGGACGCCCTTTTATGATAGTTTAGCGAAGATCAAAGGTTTTGATTTAAACAAGCAAACACCTATCCAGTTTGAAGAAACAGGCATTACGGAATTTGCCGAGCTGAATAAAAATTTGCAAAAATTATTAACTAGTTCTATTTCTGCTTATAATCAACAAAAGGAATTCGTTGACAACGCATCCCACGAATTACAAACACCATTAGCCATTGTACAATCCAAGTTAGACTTACTTCTACAAAGCCAGTCGCTTACAGCAGATCAATACGACATAATTGAAGATGCACACAAAGCATTAACACGTGTATCAAGGATCAATAAGAATTTGTTGTTACTCGCTAGGATAGATAATAGCCAGTATAATGATAACGAGACCTTTGATCTATCAAATGCAATAGAAAAATCCATCGATCTATCTACCCAATTTGCAGATGTAAAACAGTTACACATCGAAAGTGATATCCAACCATCTCAAATTGTTACCGGTAATAAAGCGTTGATAGAAATTCTTATCAACAATCTACTCAACAATGCTATAAGACATAGTACACCCAACGGAACTATTCACATTTCCTTAAAGAATAATGAAATCCGTTTTGCGAATAACGGTAGCGATGCATTACAATCCGACCAACTATTCAAACGCTTTGGTACAGCGAATTCACAAACCCCGGGAACCGGCTTAGGGCTTGCATTGGTAAAGCAAATAGCAGAACGTCACCAATGGAAAGTGGGGTATCAATTCTTCCAACAACAACATATTTTTACTGTCGCGATTTAATTCAAATTTTCTTCTAAATCAGCTTCTAGTTTAGTGGCATAATTCAACCCAAGATGAAGTATGCCCTTTCTACTTTAACATGCATTGTATGCTTATGTCAATTTGCTTTTGCGCAAAGGCCTGATAGTATTGTTGTTCCGAAGTTTCATCATGTATTAGATGCAGATGTATACATTCCTGTTTCTTTAATTCTTGCTGGCTCCATCGCGAATGGAAATGGTCAAGAATCGTTGAAGAAAGAACTAGCAGAAGAACGTTCGGAACATATGCCGCATTTTCATACGAAAATCGACAACTACCTACAATACGCGCCCATTGCTATTGCATATGGCTTAGATGCTGCCGGTATTCCTTCTAAAACTGATATAGCCAACAGAACAGCCATTCTTTTTAAAGGAGAATTGTTAATGTCGAGCAGCGTGTTTTTATTGAAGAATACCACGCATCAACTTCGGCCTGATGGCACTACCTACAATTCTTTTCCATCGGGCCATACTGCACAGGCCTTCGCAGCGGCTACATTTCTCAGCGAGGAGTATAAGGATCGTTTTCATTGGATGCCATATGCCGCGTATGGCATAGCAGCTAGCGTAGGCGCTTTACGCATAGCAAATAACAGGCATTACATCAGCGATGTTTTAGTAGGCGCAGGATTGGGCATATTATCGATGAAGGTGGCGTATTGGACTCACCATTATAAATGGGGAAAGAAAAAAAGTATGTATCATGAAGAAACTAGCAATTAGCGCATTTTTACTACTACTGGTAAGTATTGCACAATCCCTGCAGGCACAGGTAACCATTTCCGGTATTATTCGCGATGGCGCAACTAAGAAGGTATTGCCATTTGTGAATACCGGGTTAAGAAAATCGAATGACAGCGTTTTATTAAATGGAACGATTTCGGGGGAAGATGGTCGTTTTACTATTAGCCAAGTCAAGCGTGGTAATTATGTTTTGGTGGTGAGTTATTTGGGGTATACAAGCATCTCTAAACCAATCGTTGCCGGCACGCTCAATCAATTTCTCGATGTAGGGAATATCGATCTTCAACCAAACGAACAACAATTAAAAGAAATTACCATTGCAGGCAAGCAGGCTAGCATTGCCAGTACAATGGATAAAAAAACCTTTTCCATTGCCGATAACGTAACCCAAGCGGGCGGTTCTGTACTGGATGCAATGAAAAACTTACCTGGCATCACTACCGACAATGGAAAATTGCTACTTCGTGGTAGCGACAAAGTAATGGTACTGATCGATGGTAAACAAACAGCCCTCACCGGCTTTGGTGGACAAAGCAGCCTAGAAAATATTGCCGCATCATCCATCGAGAAAATTGAAATCATTAACAATCCATCTGCGAAGTATGATGCAAATGGTCATGCAGGTATCATCAACATCATCTTCAAAAAAGAGAAAAAGGACGGATTTAACGGCAAAATTGGTATTGCTGGAGGTTTAGGCGCCATTGGCATTAAACAAGAGAATTTACCCGGCATTAGGCCACAATACCAAGCAACGCCAAAGGTGAACCCATCACTTTCGTTGAATTACCGGAAAAATAAGCTGAATTGGTTCTTTCAAGGAGACGATTTGTATACGAAAACACTCAATAAAAATGAGTTTGTAGATCGGTATTATGATGATGGAACAATAGTAAAGCAACAAACAAAACGTAACCGTAGCACCAATATTGCGACTGTAAAAACAGGTGTAGATTATTATTTGAATCATCAAAATACATTTACAGTATCAGGTTTATTCAGTAGCGAGAAGATTTTAGATAATGGGGACGAACCTTTTTATAATGCCGATTTATCTAAACGCAATCGCTTATGGCAGTTCTTAGAAGATGAATTAAAAACAACAGCTACCGCTTCGGCTAGTTGGCAACATACCTTCCAACAACCGGGTCGCGTACTGAACACTAGCTTCAACTATACCTTTCACCGCGAGGATGAGAAATATTACTTTACGAACATCTTGCCTTCATATACGAGCTTAGATTCTTTCAAACTTTTATCGGATGAACATGTGGCAGATTTGAATGTAGATTATGTACAACCGTTGCGTTATGGGCGTTTTGAAACAGGGTTAAAATTCCGTCGCCGGTACATTCCCGTCAATATGCAATTCAAACCAGGTGAGCATACAGCCCTAGATGTACATGCGGGAGGAGAAGCGAATTATGGAGAAACTATTACAGCAGCATATGGTAATTATATATTTGAGAACAGCAAATTGGAAGTAGAAGCGGGTTTACGTGTAGAATTGGTGAATTTGGATTATTATGTCAACCCTAATCATCCCACCTACAAAAGCGATGGTTATAGTTATGTACAACCATTTCCCAATGTACGTTTAGCTTATAAAATCAATGATGCGCAAAAGCTGTCATTCTTTTACAATCGCCGTGTAGATCGCCCGAACGAAGTGGACATCCGCATTTTCCCAAAGTATGATGATGCAGAAATTATTAAAGTTGGTAACCCGGCATTACGACCACAATTCACGAACACTTTTGAAATGGGGTATAAAGTAAACTGGCAAGAGAATTTTTTATTTGTTTCTTTATATTACAAAAACATGCAGGCTACCATAACACGTATTAGCAGCACGGTGCCGGGTAGCGATCTTATTTATAACATTTTCCAAAACGTGGGGAAAAGCTACAATAGCGGGGTAGAGGTGATGTTATCGAAGAAAATGAATCGTTGGTTCTCTTTCAACCTTAACTTAAACGGCTATCAAAACATCATTGATTCGTTTTCAGTCGAAAATCTTTATCCCACACCACACACATTTTCAGCTGCACGCGAGCAAATCTTTTCAGGTAATGCAAAGCTGAATTTACTATTCAAACTACCGAAACAATTCGAAGCACAATTAAGCACCATTTACCAAGCACCTGACCTTATTCCACAAGGGAAAATTTACGCACGATTTTCGGTGGATGGGGGTATTAAAAAAACCATTCAAAGTGGCAAGGGAGAGCTATTCGCCAATGCTACAGATATTTTCAACACCTTACGTACCAAGCGAACAATTAACGGCAACGGCTTTCATTATACCAGTACGGATTATTATGAAACACAAGTTTTCCGGGTTGGGTATAGCTATAAATTCTAGCAAAAAGGACACAAAATTTTGTGTCCTTTTTTGTTTTGTAAACAATCGTTTGTATAAATATGATGCATTGTTGCGTCGCATTTCGTTCATCGTTTGTACTATTTTTTAGCGTTGTATAAATTCATGCCGGTTGCGCTAAAATTTCTTCACATTTATCAATAAATCGCATCGACAAATCATCGCGGGAAAAGAAGGCATGATAGATCGTATCGTTATATGTAGTACCTGGACCAAACTTTTGATGTTCTGGGTGGTGCAAATACCATTGTTCTTCTTCAATATGTGTAGGAAACCAATACTTCACACTACCACCGTCTTTTTCCACCACTTCGGTTAGGTTTTGCCCAGCATCCATGTCGTGCGTCATTTCCATATTGGGGTAGTTCAAATCCTTCAAGTATTGCGTAGATATGGCGAAGAAAAAGGGAGAAACGTATAAGTTCTTCGCATCGCGTAAATGGTTCGCTGTTTGTGCAGCACCTACGAGTGTACGAGGATGATCTAAATCGGCCAATAAACGGTGCAACCAACGACTATTCGTAGGCACACAATCGATATCAAAAAACACAAGGTAGTCGGTGTCTTTTACCGTGGAACATACGTGGTTAAGGAAGTCGCCATGACTAAATTTCTTGTGATACATTTGGTTAACACTGTATCCAAACTTTTTAAACACCCTTGCTTGGTATTTAGGCACATCGGGATGTACTAAATCGTTATAAAAGCTAAATATTTTGAACACGGCATGTTGTGGATTTTCTTCCCTGGGCAAAGGATTTTCGGCCTCAAATTGCTGTTTGCGGGCTTCTCCTTCGCGGATTAATTGTTTAAATACACGCAAATGTGTATCCGGCGGTTCAAAAGGAGATACGAAGGCTTGGGTCATTTGTTCTTCTTTGGTTTTGCGATCGCCGATTCCCAGCTTTGTTGCCAATATTCTGAATGGGGCCAAGAGCCATAGCCTTGTTGGGTTCTTGTGTTTAATCCTGTTATGTACAATCCAGGCTAGGTCGTATTCACCGAGCACTTTCGTAGCTTCTTTAATACCAGCCATAAGCCTGTCGCGGTATTTTACAGTAAGGCGCTCTTCCGGTATAAAGTGCATTAGCACCATACTTTCTTCATAGTACAATTTATAGCCCCACAGAAGGAGTCGTTTACAATATTCGAAATCGTCTCCTGTGCTCAGTTCTTCCCCATTTCTACCGGGGAGTAAAGTGGGATATTTTTCGCTGGTGAGTTGCGTGAATAGAGATTTCCGGGTAACCATACCGGCACCTAGAACGAAACCGCGTTCGTAGGTTACTTCACCTGATTGTGCTGCGGGAATACCGGTAGCATAGTAGTTTTTATATTCTTCGAACCAGCTAGGGTAATTTGCTGCATTTGTAGTAGGCAGATTTTGGCCGCCACCAGCGCCGAATTGTGGGCTACGACGCATAAGTCGCCATGCATCGTGTACATAGTTTTCGCTCAGCCAATTATCATCATCACAGAAAACAATACATTCGTAATTCGCTTTTTGTACACCAAGTTTCCGGGCGTACATCTGCCCTGGTTTGGGTTCTTCTACTATTCTAAAATGTACATTTTTAGTATCGTACAAGTTCCAAAGCCCGGTGGCTACTTCTACAGTATCGTCATTAGAGGCATTGTCAACGAGAATAATTTCCCAGGTAAAGTTGTCCGGCACTTGTTGTAAGGCAAGGTGTTGTAGGGTTCCGGGTAATCGTAGTGCACTGTTGTAGCAACATATTACTACGCTTACACCCTTATTGGGATGGATATTAGGTTTATTCGGCGTTGACATGTTCTTGGGTTTTATGATTTTTATAGCAAATCACCTTTTGATCTGTGCTGTATAGTGGTACTTCAAACGTTGGCCGATGAAGTGTTTATAAAACAATTTTATCTTGAAAAAGTTGAAAAAAGTGGGGTAAAGCGTTATCTTTTGAGACTAAAAGGTTATTGATTATGAAAAAACTATGCCTCGTACTTTTTGTTTGTTTGGGAATTACCCTACAATCTCAAGCACAAATGGGTGGTTGGAAGTCTGCAAAAGGCGATACCACTAGCTTATTATTCGTTACTCCAACGCACTTTAGCTTCGCGTTCTTTACAAAATCCACATTCATTGGCACTTTTGGCGGCACTTGGTCTGCAGGTGGTGGAGGAGTTGATCTTCAAATTGAATTTAATTCTATCGATAAATCCCAAGTAGGTAAAAGCATCAGTCCTGATGTTGAGTTCCAAGGCAATACGATTTACGTAAACGACGCTTTCGGCAGCCGTTCTTACGAGCAATTGGATGGTGGTGATAGTCAACTTTCTGGAGTTTGGCAAATTTCAAGCCGTGAGCAAAATGGCACCATGAACACTATTACCCCAGGCGCCCGTAAAACGATCAAAATCTTCACAGGTTCTTTATTCCAATGGGTAGCCATGAATACTGAAACAGGCGAGTTCTTCGGTTCCGGAGGAGGAACATATACCTTAAAAGATGGTAAATACACAGAGAATATCCAGTTCTTCAGTCGCGATAATAGCCGTGTAGGTGCTTCATTATCCTTCAATGCGAAAGTGGAAGGTAATAACTGGGATCATAGCGGTTTGAGTTCACAAGGAGAACCGATCCACGAAGTTTGGACAAGAAAATAGTTGTAAACTTTGATTGATAGTAAAAGTGTAAGCTTTTTTGGCTTGCACTTTTTTTATTCTTGGGGCTCCAAACATCCACGTAAACAGTATTCCATATTCACAAATTGTCCATCCTTTTTCGCGGGTGTCCATAAAGGCATCTTCTTCACTAGATCAATCATAAAAGGTTGCTTATTTTTTGTACCGATAGGGTAGGGACTTGCTTTCCCACTCCGGTCAACCAAAAAGTATACTAAGAAAGTACCTTTAAAATTACCTGCAACGCTATCATTTACCGGCCAATGCAAATGTTTCCATAAAAATTTATTGAGTTCAACTTCGCCTCCAGGAAAAATGGGAGGAGTATCAACAAAGCAATCACTATAAACAACCGTTGTATCTATAATAGGTTTGGCAAGCTTTCTCTGTGCAAGGCAAGGTAATTGTAGTAAAATAACTAAGCTAATTATGGTCAAAATTGCTTTCATCTAAAGCAATATAATAAATTCGTGTACCATGCATACCATCCCAACAGGCAAAATCTCCGATTTTCAAACGAAGTTGCTCACTTGGTTTTATTTGCATGGCCGCCAGTTCCCATGGCGAGAAACACAACTTAATCCCTATCAAGCTATAATTGCAGAAGTTCTGTTGCAAAGAACCAAAGCCGAAACAGTGGCAAAAATGTATTTGGATTTTCTTTATCAATATCCCGATTGGCAAAGCATTCTCTCTACACCTATCGAGCAATTAGAAGAATCGTTCAAGCCTATTGGGTTATATCGCCAGCGGGCTAGCGGGTTAAAGCGATTAGCAGCAGCAATGGCGAGTCACCAATTCGAGCTACCTAGCGAACAGGCAGCATTAGCCGCATTACCGCTTTTCGGGCAGTATATACTGAATGCGATTACCTTGGTGGTTTTGCAAAAACCGGCACCATTGCTAGATGTAAATATGGCTCGATTGCTAGAACGATATTTTGGCGAACGCAAACTCGCCGATATTAGGTATGATCCTTATCTACAGGAGTTAGCACATATCGTGGTAGCATCTCCCAATAGTTTAGAACTGAATTGGGCTATGCTTGACTTTGCAGCGTTGATTTGTAAAGCAGGCAAACCTCGTTGCGAGTTGTGTATGTTACAGGCAGATTGTGTGTTCTTTCAGAAAATTTATTGAATATGTTTTAATATCTCCAACGCAACAGCATGCGCCATTAATGGCGGCACAGCATTACCTACAAGCGTGAATTGCGGTACCTCGAGTTTACGCATATCACCACCGGTAGAGCGTTTCCCTTGGAATACGAAAGAATCATCGAAGGATTGTAAACGCGCCATTTCACGTACTGTGAGTGCTCTAGGACTGGCAAAGTGAATATAATCGTCGGGAATGGTTACCACGGTAGGACTTTGTTCATGTGGTTTTAGCACATTGTAGTTCCTTTTATCGGATGCTAAGCCTTGTTGTTCTAGCTTTTCACGGGATTTAGCGTAATTCCCAGTTTGTAGAATAACTTCTAAGCGCTTTAATACCTCTTCTTTCTGTTTACTCGTTTTGTGGTTGAGTAGAGGCGCCACTACTTGGGCTCTTTTATCTTGCAATTCTTCAAAACTGCGTACATAAAAAGGGGGCTTGGCATTTTCGAAACGTCCATTTAGCCTTCCTTTACGGCTCCATTCTGCATACGACAAACCATTATCATGTAAACTACCGTCTACCGCACGTTTTTTCAGGTGCGCTTGCCATTTCTTAAGGCCGTATTTCTTTTTAATGCTAGCGGATTCGTAGTCGAACTTCTCTTCGTCATTTCCTAAGAAATCTAAATCGTAGAGTGCTTCAAATACCGTTACCTTTTCCTTTGCGCTTACTGTGGGTGGTACTTTGGTAATTAGCGCTTGGTCTTTTCTACAACCGATAAATAACACCCGTTCGCGGTTTTGCGGTACACCATAATCGGACGCTAGTGCCACAAAGGGTGCATCTATATTGTATAAACGGGCTTTTGAAAGGAGGCTATCAAAATCCTTTTGTTGCTTTGCTTTTTTCATGAAAGTTTGCAGGCCTTGGATGCATTCGTCGAACGAATACGTGTAGATTTCCAATGCTTGCACAATTTCCTTGGCAGCTGTGCTGTAAGCACGACCGGGTTTCAATGTTTTCAGCGCATCGTGGATTTTCTGCACAATGGCACCGGGACTAATAGAAGCCAAGAACTGGTCGAAATCTTCCGCGAAGAAATCGTTATCCACATTACTCATCGATTTCTCGTGAATGATATGTTTACGAATAGCAGCTAGTTCCTTGTTTCTTCTTAACAAAGAAAAGCCATGCCTGATTGTATTGATACTTTCGTCGGTTTTGCTTGTTTTATAGCTTACAATCTTCGGTAGCAAGGCTTTAAAACGAGCTTCTACAGTTTGTATATATTTCGCCTTCAAATCATCCAATACACTATCAGCATGCATTTCGAATTGCATACGCTGTAAGTAACTATCGAATACAAAGGCAGAAGTAGTAATTTCTTTTCTAATCTTTTGCAGGAACAGGAATAGGGGAGATAACTCCTGGGTATCTACAATAGAACGGATATCCCGTAAGATCCTTTCCGCGATCTTTCCCCCGTCTTTCGTAAGAATACCTTTTACGTTCTCCATAACGAAATACTTAGGCCGGAGTTGCTTGATGACTTCCAGGTAATGGGCAAACAAGTCATCCTTTTTATCAAACTTACGGCGCTTTCCAGCCAAGCTAAAACTTTGACAAGGCGGGCCACCGCAAACTACATCTACAGTTTGGCCATGGAGCTTAGAACGTAAGTTTTCGAGGAAACCTGGTTCAGTAATGTCCTGTTTTAGGAACGACATATTCAGTCCCAATTGGTAGTTATACCTTGCCAGGTGCGTTAATTCACAGTTCTCGTTTATATCGCTGGCTAGCAGGAAATTGAACAGCTTTTTATTGGCTTCTGCTTGTAAGAACCCTTCACTAAACCCGCCGGCACCGGCGAATAAGTCAATAAAAGTGAACACTTTCTTTCCTTTGGAATAATTGGGAACATTTTGAGTAGTGAGCTTTACTTGGGTATTTTCTTTCCGACTTTTCACCAACGACAAGATCTTTTCTTTCAGTTTCTTGGCCGTATGCTGCGTATGCGGTGTGGCGGCGATATACTGTTCGATGTTTTGTTTAAGGAAGAATAAAAATTGGTTCAGGTAAGCGCTACCTTCTGCTTTATCTACCAGCTGCTGGGATTTCCGGTCCCAATCACTAAAACGAATCTTCTCTCCAATCGACACCTTCACCTGCACATCTTTTTGCCGGATGCACAAGTGAATAGGGTACAAGCCATGCTTATCCGCCTTATCCAAGTAAAACTTTGTATTCACCATTTACGGACAAACTTACGGACAATTCTAATACCATGGAAATTTTCCTCGTAGGCATAAAAAAAGAGCGCCTTGGTAAGTAGGCACTCTCCTTATAAAAAACTCAAATATTGCAAGCCTGTCATTACAGCGCTTAAACTCTCAAAAGCTTAGGCCGGCGCACACGACCTTCGTATTAATTTTGCGCTTTTTCAATGCGCAAAAATCGAGCAGAAAAATTAAAGAATCAATACTTACAAATGGGTATTCATGAAAAGATAGAAGGGGAACGCTCCACACTGCGTTCCCGCTTCCTTTTTCAACTAGAGGAACTTGCTAAGTTGGCTGAGTATCAAAGTTTCTGTTGGCTTACGACAATTCGTTTCGTCAACGGCAATTGCAAATTGCGCATATCGTTTAGTACCAATTGAGCAATCATCCTAGCACCCAGTTCATTGAAATGGGTATTGTCGTTTTTACCGAGGGGATAGTTGGGATGCTCGTTTGGTGCGAGTTGTAAGAATAGTAGTTTCGAATAAACCGGGCCGAATGACTGGTACAAGGCTTTACTTGATTCATTCAAGTCGATCAAGGGCACTTGCAACTTGGCGGCTACAGCCTTTACTAATGCGGCGTAGGCAGCGTGGGTTTCTTTAACCTTTCCAGCACTATCGAAGCTACGGCGGCTAACCGGTGTTAATAACACTGGGTAAGCCTGTTTAGTACGAGCTTCATTGACGAATTTCTCCAAGTTAGCCGTATACTGTTCTGGAGTAGTATAACGATCTGTTTTCTCCTTAGATTCATCATTATGACCAAATTGAATAAATACATAATCGCCTGGTTGAAGCGTTTCAAGAATTGGTCGCCAGCGATCTTCAGCAATAAAAGTTCTTGTACTTCGTCCATTTTTAGCACGGTTATCCACAGTAACAGTTGAATCAAAAAAATAGGCGAATGGCATTCCCCAACCGGTTTCTGGATAAGCTTTCACTTCCTTGATCGACATAGTTGAGTCGCCTATTAGGTATACAGTAACGTGTTGCAGATCTTCTTTAAGAGGACTGCAAATGCCCGCTAGCAGCATAACGTGGAAGATAAAATGCTTGATCATTGGGTGAAAATTATGATACAATGCTATTGTATTTTGGAGAGAAAATGGAAAAAAGTTGCGCAAACGTTGCCGGCAACGATTCCATATAAAAACGAAACAGGCAACCCATCTAAGTGATTAGTTACCTGTTTCGTATTCACTAGCGGCAATTGTAAAATTCCACAAAACAACTGCCAGGGTTACAGGAGTATAACCCTACTTCTACGCTATCTGTGTTTCTGATTGAACACGTGCTTCACTGCACAAAGTTGCCATCACCATATAATTGGAATGGGCGATAGTTGTGGTGTAAAAGTTTACAATCTATACGCTACCGATTTTAGTATTAACAAACATTACAATCTGCTACCAATGCAGCCTTTTATGAAAGAATTTGAAAAGGTCATTCCGAAAAATGACCTTTTCTTTTGATCGAACCTATTGATACGTTGATCAATAACCATCGTTCTGTTTGAGATTTGGGTTTACGGCAAGATCGTTATTAGGAATAGGGAATAAGATATATTTAGGATCATCTGTGGGCTTCAAATCCCAGATTGCAGTAAACTTACCAAAACGGATCAAATCCTGCCTACGCCAGCCTTCCCAATAGAATTCACGGCCGCGCTCTTTCAAGATATCATCTAAAGTAACAGCACCAAGAGCCGTAGCTTTACGTTTTGTACGTAAGTCATTTACAATCGTTAGGGCACCTGTTGCACCGCTTCTTAATTGGGCTTCCGCCTTCATTAATAACACATCTGCGTAGCGGAAGAACACGTAATCATTTTCTGCGCTGTTACTATTTTTACCATTGGCCGTTAACATATCTGGTGGATATTTCACCACGCGAATGCCTTTTACTTCAAGATCGTTACCAGATTCTTTCAAGGCTAGTTGACGGGTAAATATGAGCAAATTGCCTTTACGATCTACTAGCTTAACGCTGTCTTTATTGATCTGTTGACCAATTAAGAAACCCACTTTGGTACCTGTTAATTCAGTTACGTTCTTATATGCTCCACCACGTCGAACATCTGTTGCTTCAAATAAATCATAGAACTCCCCGGTGGTAGCAAACCCATTCCAGCCGCTAGGATCTTGATTATAGTGAAGCGTAGGTGCCCAATGGCAGAAAACGGCATTACCGGCGCGAGATGTGCTTAAGCCGGGTCCATTTTCTTGGGTGAAGATATTTTCTGTAGAGATTTGATTATTGTCGCGGGCGAAATTATCGAAGTACTTATCTGTAATAGAATATTTAGCTGTAGCAATAATTTCATCCGCTAGCGCGATTACCTTTTGCATATCGGCTGCTTGGAACGAAGGTTGGCGAGGGTTCGCAAATACCCCTTTATTCAAATATAACTTCATCAACAATACTTTACCCGCATTCTGGCTAGCTGTGAAGGCAGGCACATCAGTAGGTAGATCTTTGATAACTGCTTCTAAATCTTTAATGATGAAATCTGCCGCTTCTGTGCCTTTTAATACCTTCGGTGGTAATAAAAGGTTTTCATTCGGTTCGCGGTATGGCACTTGTCCCCAACCATCTAATGTAGAGAACATGGAGAAAGCACGTAAGAATTTAGCTTCGGCTGCTTGTCGTGGCGATGGTTTGAATTCTAGTACGTTCGTAGCAAAGAACTGTAGCTGTAAAATGTTCCTGAATGCAGCACCAACGGTGGAATGATCGGCATCCCAGGTGTGCAATTTTAACGAGCGCCATGCACCGTTATCATCCCAGTCGCCACCACGTGTAGGCGCCACAGCCTCATCGGATGTCATTTCTTGCAAAGCCCAAAAATTACTTTGGTCTTGGTAAGGTAGCTGCAACCCATTATAGGCACGTAGTAACAGTGATGGTACTGTAATTACGGAATCTGCTTGTTCGCGTGTAATTGTAGAACGCAGTTCTTCATCTAGTTTCGTGCACGACGGCGCGATGATAGCAAACGCCGCAGCTGCGAATAAAAATTTATATAAACGCATGTTGGAATCTGTTTAATGATGGATGAATTATAACCTGAAGTTTACGCCCAATTGTACTGTTCTAGCAGTTGGATATGGACCGTACTCAATACCTAGCGAAGTAACACCGTTCATGTTTTTGTCAGTATTTACCTCTGGATCGAAACCACTATACTTCGTAATAATGAAGAGGTTTTGACCCGTAACAAATACATTCACGTTGTTCAAATACTTGCCCAATTTGCCAATAGTGTATGTCAAGGTAACGTTATCCATTTTTAAGAAATTACCGCTTTCCAGGTAGCGCGACGACGTAGTAATGGCATTACTAGGATTTTCACCGTTGCCAATTAGCTTTTTATCGACATTCATATTGCCAAGGTTATTGATAGGTAACACAGCATTAGCGGTATTATTATAAATTTCGTAACCAAATGCACCGTGAGCGCTCATAATAAGTGAAAACTTATCGTACGTTAATTCCGTATTGATACCTATCAGCGTTTTAGGATTCGGATTTGACTTCATGAAGAACTTACCATCATCTGTAAAAATGGAAAGGCCATCTTTATCTAAACCTTCAAAATTCCTAACATAGAACGTGTTCAAAGGATAACCATTTGCAATACGTTGTGCTGAAGCACCAGTTAAACCTTGCCCGTTGATAGCACCTGTTAACAAAGGAGCACCGTCATAATTGGTGAATTCGTTACGCAAGAAAGTAGCATTTACGCCCAAGTTCCATGTGAACTTATTGTGTTTAACAATATCACTTCGAAGAGATATTTCCACCCCTTTGTTGATAATATTTGCCGGGATATTGATCCAATAAGTACTGGAAGGTGCCGGTAAAATTGTAGGGAGGTTGAAAAGAATATTAGTGGTATTTCTATGGAAGTAATCGATATTACCCGTTACGCGGTTACCCACAAAGTTGAAGTCCATACCAACGTTCAATTGTTTCGTTTCTTCCCATTTCAACTTCGTATTGGCTACGTTTTGTAAACCGGCAGAACCTGCATTCGTAGTACCATATTGCTCTTGAGATGCTCCTGGAGGAAACTCTTGGTTACCCGTAATGCCCCAACCGGCACGGAAAGCCAAATAATCGAGCACGCCATTTCCTTTCAAGAAATCTTCTCCTGAAGCAACCCATTTCGCAGAGAAACTTGGGAAATAACCATAACGGTTCTCCTTTCCGAACTTACTAGAACCATCGGCACGCACTGTTGTGGTTACAAAGTACTTATCACGGTAGTTCAAGTTAACACGACCAAACACTGATTGCAACTCGCTAGTAGGGTTACGGAACGAGCTGATATTTGTATTTACTTGCGGTGCATCTTGGAAAGCATCTACATAAGAAATCGCATTCGTAGTGAACGTATTGGCACCCATTGTACGACCTTTATAATCGAACTTTTGGTATTCGTAACCAATAACGGCACCTAAATTCCAACTGTTGTTAAGCTTCTTATTGTAGCTAAGGGTATGCGTGAATAATTGGGAATTGAGTACCGCAGTACCATAGAAAGCTGCACCTTTACCTTCTACACCTGGTAGGTTGATAATAGAAGAAATTTGAGATTCACGTTCTCCCATAAAATGGTTGATGCTGAATGCGAAACGGTATTCCAAATCCTTCGTGATTTTGAAATATGGGGCAATAGAAGCGAGGATACCGCTAATATTCACTTTATCGTCGTTGGCTTTACTCATGGCCACTGGGTTTACAGCTTGACCTTCCGCCAGGATGTTGAGCGAGCCATCGGGCTTGTACAACGGGCGTGTTGGATTCCATTGAAGTGCTTGCGTGATTAAGCTACCACGGAAACCTGCATCGTTACTGATAGGAGCTAGAATTTCTGTAGTATGCGAGAATTGAACGTTGTAATCAACACCCAGCCTTTGATCTTCCAAGAAAGTATAACGACCATTTAAGTTAGCAGTGTATTTCTTCAACCCGGTTTTTTTGATAATACCTTCTTGGTCGAGTAAACCAAAAGAAGCCCTGTATTTGCTGGTTTCGTTACCACCACTTAGTGCGAGATTGATATTTTGGGTATTACCTGTTTGGGTAATCGCATCCATGGCATTTACATTGCCACCAAAATCGCCGTTGTTGATATTGTATTGCTTAAGCGCAGAACGGTATTCATCGGCACTTAGAACATCTAACTTCTTCAACACATTGCTAAAACCTGTTGAGTAGTTAACGTCTAATTTAGATTTACCGGGCTCACCTTGTTTTGTCGTAATTAAAATCACACCATTTGAACCACGTGAACCATATATAGCAGTAGCAGAAGCATCTTTCAGTACTTCCATAGAAGCTACATCATTGGAGTTAATGAAATTCAATGGGTTAGCATCTGGAGTAGTACCAACGGCACTTGTAAACGCGGGCTTAGCAGTTCTTCCATCTAGCGGTACACCGTCTACTACGTACAAAGGTTGGTTACCTGTACGTAAAGACGAGTTACCACGAATACGCACCGTAGTAGCAGCCCCTGGAGCGCCACTGTTATTAATAACCATCAAACCGGCTACTTTACCTTGGATCAATTGATCTGGCGCGGTTACAATCCCTTTATTAAAATCCTTCGCACGGATAGAGGCAACGGCACCCGTTAAATCTTTTTTGCGGGCTGTACCATAACCTACCACCACTACATCTTGTAATTGTGTGTTTTCGAGTTGAAGTTGAATAGTAAGTGAAGCATTGTTCCCGATGGCCACTTCTTTCTTCACATATCCAACGAATGATACAATCAAGGTTGTACCACCTTGGGGCACATTAATCGTGAAATTTCCGCTAGCATCGGTACTTATACCTACCGATGTGCCTTTTACTTGTACAGTAGCACCCGGAATTGGGCCACCGGTTTCATCTAAAACCTTACCAGAAACGGCTTTAGATTGGGCAAATGTTATGCTCGACACTAAAATGAATAGCGCGCATAACAGGAACGATTGTAGCAATCGAGTTTTTACCATAACGCAGTTTTTAATGTTTTTGGAATTTTGGTTGTGTAGACAAGGCATTTCACCTTGCGCATGTTAACAGGAAATTGATAGCACTAAGCTTTGGAAAAGGGTAGTATTGGGCATAGCGCTCCCTGTTCCATGTGGAATGTTCAGTTTTACGTGGTCAAGAAATAATAGCGTTGCTGATTGTTACATCATGCTTGTGGAATTTTGTTGTTCGCTACTTGGAATTTTTTTCAAAACGTTGGACCTTATACTTCGATCGATTTCGGGTTTCAATTTTCCAAAGAAAGAATTCATTTGCTGCGCCACCAATTTATATAAGCGATATATAGAAAATATTGGTGATTTAGATAAATATTGACAACTCAATCATATGTATATCAATTATTTCAACTCACATTAAACAATATCAATATATTAATAATTTGAACTCATTTTTGCATAGAATAAATGGGAAATAGGGGAGAAAAGGGGTGATTTACGTCGCTTTAATCGTCATAATTCGTTCTTCGAATTCATCATTCGACACCATCGATTTATTCTTGATTTTGGTTTTATAGGTATAGATTGTATTAACGGAATATTCGAGTATTTGGGCAATCTTCTCATTATCGTCGATTCCTAATCGGATTAGAGCAAAAATGCGGAGGTCGGTATTGAGTAATTCATTGTCTTTTAAACGAACTTGGTCTTCTTCCCGGAACAAAGCATTAAAATCTTTCACAAAATGGGGGAATATTTTCAAGAAAATCCGGTCAAAATGTTGGAATAGTTCATCCCGTTCTTGTTTAATATTGATGTTCTGTACAAGAAAGGTGGCTTCCGAGGTTTTCTTATCTAACAGCTTTTGCTCCAGCTGTTTTTTCATTTTCTCAATTTTATGGATGTAGGCCGAATTCGTGTGAAAACAGTAGCCAATGTATTCCTCCTTGATCTTGTTAGCTTCGAGTAGTTGGTTATTGATGTTTTTTTGGTCTACTGAAGCGATTAACAATTGACTTTTAACACGTTCGAGTTTTTTATTTTGTTGGAAAATGATAACGGCTAACACTATTAAAGCTAGTAGTAAAAACGTGGCAATCAACGCATAAATAATCAACTTCATCTTCTGCTCCTCTACCATATTCACCTTTTCACTTTCTATAATGGGAAGAATGGAGCTTACTTGTACTTTTCGCTGGCGGGCACCATAAAACTTAGCATCATCAATGGCATACTCAATACACATCGACGCATTCTTCAAATCGCCCGCGGCAAATAATAATTCAGACAAGCTGAAAATAGCCGTTGTTTCTTTGGTAGACGAATGAATATCGGCAATCGCAGCTTGGATAAGTAGGTTGATAGCCGTTTCCATATCCTTGCGTTGTATATATACAGCACTTAATGAGGAAGCTACAATCGCAACTTGGTGATTAGTAAGCTGACCATCCAACAACCGCTTAAATGCTTGTAAAGCAGCATCTAAATTCCCTTCTTTACGTAATTTCAAGCCTTGGTAGTACGCACACCGGAATTCTGGTTTGGAACAAAATGCAAGAGCGGAATCTATGCAGCTTGCAGCTTGCCGAATGTATTGGGGTTCGTAATAACTATCGGCGGAATAATCGGCTAAATCGTAGTAATAGCGACCTCTTGTAAAATAATATTCCAATTTGCCTGCATCCTGCAGTGTAGCCGGCACAATCTTATCCAATCTATCACCCGCTTCCTTAAACATCCCACTACTCAGTAATACAAATGCCATCTTCAAATTAGCTTGCGCCAGTGCGGATGAATCATTCAATTGCAATGCTAATACTTCCATTCGCCGTGCATACTGGAAAGCTGAATCGTATTGGAATACTTTGAATAACTCGTACAGCTCTTCGCACTGCTGAAAACGCTTAGTTATAGCCGAACTCGGAAGACGCTCTAACTTATGCCGGGCTTGCTCGATTTGATCTATACGTTTAGCATCGTACCGTGGTGCATTGGCAATGGCTTTCTTAAGTTCAATCAGCCCACTATCGATGGCGGGAGAATTATTGGCAAATAACGTTAAAGATATTGCCAACACGCCCAACAAACAGATGAAACACTTCATAACAGTAGAATATGGAATTTTCGGGTAGTATAAAGTACAACAAACTTTTGATTCCATATGACTAATTCCCAAAATGCAGCATTACCCATAAATAAGAAGCACCGCCAAGCGTCTGCCTGGTCGGTGCTCTCATTTTGACTACTATGGCTGTTTTTAACCTTTCCTACTTTTTGTTGTAGGATAAAGTGTAAACAGAAGTGTAGGTAGTAGCTTGAGTATTCTTATCCAATTCGTTGACGGTCATCTTTATAGGAAAACCAGCAGCGTCATATTCATATGCGAAAGTAATCAGATCAGATACCGCTCCTTTTTCATCTAAAATTGTTTGCTTTGTAACGTTGTGTAATGACAAACGAGAAAGATCGAAAGAATCATAATGCAAAAGAATTGGCAAGAAAGCATTTGGCTTTTCGTCGTATTCTAAATTGTTTGTAGAAATTTTATTTTGAGGAGCTGTAGCTGAAGTTCTCCAATACTCTTCGATTTTTGTAATGTTGCCTTTAGCATCATAGGTAGCTACATCTTTACCAGCTTGATAAAACGGATCTGTTTTACTTTGTTTGATATAGTAATATGATGCTTCAATTTTACCGGCAGCGTTATAAGCAATCGAATCGTAGGCATAAACCCATGCACCATCTTCGTAATAAAGGATTTTCTGCACTTTACCCTTTGCATCATATGTATACCCTCTATCAAGTTGCTTAGGCTCGTTATTATAGGTTTGAGCGTGTGATACCAATTTGCCATCTGTATAAGTAGGCGTCATAAGGCTAATGGTAACTTGACCTTTCGTATACTTCTCGTGTACTAACGAAACACGATTATTAGCATCGTAGCTAATCCAGGTAGTATCGTTGTCCTGGCCAATAATTTTTGAAATATACTGGTTGTAATTAGCTGGCTCTAAAATGCCCAATACATAGCTACTACCGGCTGTAGTTGCTCCGTTGGTTGTGCCGTCTCCGTTTCCATTACCATTCCCGTTACCACCACCGTTATCATTCTTGTCATCTTTGCTACAAGCCATCATTAACATCGAGACAGCAGCAACGCTCAATAAAATTTTTCTCATTGTTTGATTAGTTAGGTTTTTAGTTAACTTATTTTATGTTATAATCAATCTTCATAGTTGTGCTTTGCCCATTCGCAGATTGTTTTACTGTTGTTGGGAAGCCTTTATCATTATAAGTATATTCAAATGTGTACACACCCGTCACTTTACCATCAGCATCATATTCTGTTGCTTTCGTCATGTTAGATTTTGCAACGCTTTCTAAATAAAAATCTTCTTGGTGCAAAACTGTAGGTAACAGCGCATTGGGTTTACCATCAAATTCTAAAATGTACCAACCATCACTTTCTAATTTTTTAGTTTCGTAGTTGGCATGAAAGTTTTCAAGCTTTGTGATGTTACCATTGTTATCATATGTAATAACATTTCTACTACTCAAATAAAAGCTAGCTTTTACATCATCGAATGCGTAATAGTCGTTTGCTATTGGTAATCCTTGTGCATTGTAGGATATTGAATCAATTCCATACAAACGCCCATCTTGACTGTACTTAGCGATTTTCATTACAAGACCCGCTCCATTATATTGAAACTGTTCATGCAATGTTTTAGTATTGCTATTCAATGATTGACGCTCACGTTTAACTAGTTTGCCTTCTGCATAAGTAGCATAAATGTTTTGGCCACCTAGTATACCGTTAGATACCCATCTATCCTCCCATTTAACAATACGATTTAAGCTATCGTACGTATATCTTGACGAATCTTTACCGGGAGTGATAACTGATTTTACATAATGATTAAAGCCATTAGGCTCTTTTACGCCAATTGCAGCGCTGCTTCCTGCTGCATTTGCATAAGCTGGTGGATTTCCATTGCCATCGCCGCCGCCTTTATTGTCGTCTTTACTGCAAGCAGTAAACAATACAGTCATGGCGCAAAGGCCCATAAAAATTCTTTTCATTACTTGGACGTTGTTTTTTGATGATAAGAGTTAGGTTATTGTTGATTATTACATCACGTGATTTGTAGCTGAACAAAGTGATAGCAATCATTACAGCATGTAATTATTCATCTTGGGTTAATACATACAAATGAGCTTTTTCCTTGTTAATTGCGGGGAAATATAAAAACTGCCGGCTAACAGGGGTAGCAGCTTTCATAGGAAACGATAAAAACACCGACGGTTGCCTGTGCCCGTTAAATGCGGTTTTCATAGGTAATAGGTGTATTCGGTTTTTCCTGTAATAAGTGTTGATACCTTATTACAGCTGTATTTCATTAGTATTCGGATATAAGGACATAACAAATATAACTATTTTTTATAATTTATAATATTTTTTCTTCTGTTGATAAGAAAAATACCCGCTACAGCAGTGCTGCAACGGGTATTTCGAAATTTCCAAGTAAGCTAATTAGTTCATAATCAAGCTCAATTATCCTTTTACAATCTTATTATACGACGCTGTAATTCCTTTAATCAAAGAAGAGCTAAATCCTTGGTGTTCCATTTCATTCAAACCTGCAATGGTACAACCCTTAGGAGTCGTCACTTTATCTATTTCTTCTTCTGGATGTCGATTTTCGCGGATAAGCAACTCTGCAGCGCCTTTAACGGTTTGTGCTGCAATTAGATTGGCCGTTCTAGCATCAAATCCTATCTCTATACCACCTTGGATGTTAGCACGTATGAATCGTAATGCATATGCAATACCACATGCCCCTAGCACAGTAGCAGCATCCATTAGTTTTTCATCAATACTAACGGTTACACCCAGCTGGTTGAACATTTTTTCTACAAATGCTACCTGTTCTTGGGTGCCATACTGGTGGCAAATACACGTCATAGATTCTTGAATAGCTATGGCTGTATTGGGCATGGCGCGGAATAATGGCAAATTGGCAACTGTAATATTATCGAGTTCATGCAACAGTACGCCGGTTACTACGCTTATTAGAATGTGTTTTTGGGGGTTGAATGCATCCTTTAACTCGGAAAGGATTTCTTTTACGTTGTAAGGTTTCAAGGCCACCACAATCACCTCCGATTCGGCGATAGCTTTTTGATTATCGGAATGAACTTGTACGCCCTGGGCAGCTAAATGAGCAAGTGTAGATGTGTTACGCTTCGTAATGGTGATATCTCCAGGTTTGGAAAACCCACTTTTCAATAATCCTTGAGCAATAGCGGAACCTAAGTTCCCGCCGCCAATGATGGCAATTTTTTGATAATCCATAACACGATCTTTAGTTTGGTTAAAATACTACAATCCATTTGTTATTGCAAGCCCGGTCATTTTTCACATCAGCACTAAAACAACAATGGCCGTGCAGAAGCACGACCACCGTCAGACAACATCGTATGATAAATTCCCGAAAAACGGGATCTAATCCGTTGTTACATGCGACCAGTTTTCGCCATTCTTGATCCGGTACAATTGCATTTCGCTGATTTCAAATTGTTCTGCAATTTGCTTCATTGTTTTCTTTCCCGGTCGAGCTAGCAAACGCTTGATACTTTTCACTTTTGTGATATTAAGCTTCAAACCTTTTACTCGTTGGCGTTGCTGTTCTTTATACGCAATTTTCGCAGGACTGGATTGTTGATGTTCTTCCATCTCTTCCTTTGAAGCCCAGCGTAAGTTGGTCGCTTTATTATTCTTTTTATTATAATCTACATGAATCACGTACTTCTGGTTGCGGCTTGTTTTCGGGTTGAATAACTTAGCCACTTCCCTGTGTAAGTAGAGCGATTGAAAAGTATCTGCCGGTTTAATATTCAAAACCGTATAACCCTCCACGGTAGATCCATTCAACAACTTACCATCGTCGTGCGATTCGTTGTAACTAATTACTCTTCCCATGTTGGAAACAGCGTACTTTTTACGCAGCGTCGTTTTATGTTTTATCTGTAAGTCTTTCCAAACTTCGTTTTTCAGATTTTTTAATGCGACCATGAGAAATGTAATTTACGGTTGTTGTATGTTCCCGGGTAGGATTACATGAAAGCGCCACTACTACAATCTATCACTTCTTCGTTTTCATCAGATGGTGTTGGAACGTTTGCTGAGCTGGAGGTTACTCTTTCAAATATATGATCTTTATACTGTAATGCGATAACATCCAATATGTTCTCTACTTCAGCTAAAGTACTACATGTAACAAGTTTTGATCTATATTCTTTGATATTCGGTAATCCTTTTAAGTAGTTTGCATAGTGTCTACGCATTTCTAAAATTCCCACTACGGCTCCTTTCCATTTAACAGAATGCTGCGCATGTTGTTTACAAACTGCCACTCTTTCCGATACGGTAGGCAAGGGTAGATGTTGCCCGGTATTCAAAAAATGTTTGATTTCATTAAAAATCCAAGGGTAGCCAATAGCAGCACGACCAATCATAATCCCATCTACGCCATAACGGTTTTTATATTCAAGGGCCTTTTCTGGCGTATCAATATCCCCGTTTCCGAAAATGGGGATGTTGATACGTGGGTTATTCTTCACCTTTCCTATTAGAGTCCAATCAGCAGAGCCTTTATACATTTGCATCCGTGTACGACCATGAATAGAAAGGGCTTTAATACCCACATCCTGTAAACGTTCGGCTACTTCTTCAATATTTTTAGAATCTTCATCCCAACCCAGCCTGGTTTTAACTGTCACGGGTAGCCTCGTAGCTTTCACTACAGCTTCCGTAAGTTTTACCATTTTAGGCAAATCCTTTAGAATACCCGCTCCGGCACCTTTACAGGCTACTTTTTTAACAGGGCATCCAAAGTTAATATCCAGCAAATCGGGATTGGTGGCTTCCACAATCTGGGCAGCCATTGCTAAAGGCTCTTCATCCCCCCCGAAAATTTGAATACCAATTGGGCGTTCATAATCGAATATATCTAGCTTCATCCTGCTTTTAATCGCATCGCGAATCAAACCTTCAGAAGAAATAAACTCAGTATACATGAGATCGGCTCCGTTCGCTTTACATACTGCACGGAAAGGTGGATCGCTCACATCTTCCATGGGCGCCAATAGTAAAGGAAATTCCCCCAATTCAATATCTCCAATCTTAACCATAATATTTTTTTAATATATGCTTGTCATTCGGCCCTCGGAAACCATTTTCGTATATTGCTCACCGTGAGTAATTCGCAACAGCTTTACTGGCGGGCCAATCCACCAAATGGGCGGTATTGTCGAATGAAAAACACAATGTAAATTTACGCAAAATTATACAGCTTCTTTATGAAAGGTAAACTCAATCGTATACAACCCGCTTTACAAATCTCTATCTTATTCACTTTGTTTGTAATATTCAACGTGGTGTATTCGCTTCTCTTATTGGTGTTGTTCCCGTTATTGAGTGGCGGTGTGAGTTTCCAAGAAATTCAACATTTAAAACCAAATCAAACGCAACTATTAGCGCTTGCAAAATGGGCACAGATGGGCTATTCCCTCTTTGCATACTTATTACCGGCTTTGCTATTTGCCCATCTAACTTCACATGAATCAACTTCACAATATTTTAGCCTAGATCGCAACCCCGCACCAGCACAAACAACCATCGCTACAATGGTGATGCTAGTAGCCTTACCACTTGTAGGCGCCCTTTCTGTTTGGAATCAAACGTGGCCTTTGCCTGAATCATTGATTAAAACGGAGAAAGACCTGGAAGAAATGACAAAAATCTTCCTAAGCGGCAATTCAATCGGAGTCCTAATTATTAACCTTTTAGTGGTTGCCATTGCACCGGCTATTTCGGAAGAATTTCTTTTCCGTGGCGCCATGCAAAAAGTATGTAACCAATGGTTTAAAAACGGCTGGGTAGCTGTTATTATTACGGCTGCAGTATTCAGCGCTATACATTTTCAATTTTTAGGATTTATGCCGCGGTTCTTACTGGGTATTTTACTCGGCGCGATCTATTTATTGAGTGGCAATCTCTGGTTGTCGATTATCGGCCACTTTGTGAATAACGGCTTAGGCGTACTTACCATGTACCTTGTTAATAAGGGCATGGTGGGCGACGCTGCCACTAAGGAACAATTATTGCCTTGGTATACACTTATAGGCAGTGCAGTATTCACCACCGGTTTAATGTTTTTGTTACAGAAGGTTTCAAAACGGAAGAACAACGATGGCAGCTTCACTGTTAGATACGATAATTAATCCACCCTCAAAAAATTAGTCATGGAAAAAGATTGGATCAAAGTTTATGAAACGAACACGCCATTCCAAGCAGAAATCATCAAAGGGATGTTATTGGATAATGGTATTGAAGCAGTATTAGTTAACAAGCAAGATTCTAACTTCAATCAAATGATCCCAGGCATGGATGAAATCTATGTTCACCAAACGAATGCCGACCTTGCCAACCGCCTGGTTAAAGACAATGATGCTCCGCAACCCGCAATTGATGAGGAGAATTAACATTCAATTCATTATTTTACGCTTTTTTAAGCAAGCTGGGTACAGCCAACAATCATGAAGACATTTATAACGCGCACAATATCGGCCCTATTTTTCGTAGCCATCATGCTAGGTGGCATCCTTTGGAATGAAGCATCATTTTTCCTGCTTTTCTTCCTTGTGAACCTCTTTGCATTACTGGAATATTTCAAATTAGTACGGCAGATCGACCCGTCGTACCATGAAATCTCTCAATGGCATCGTTACGGGCTTGTAGTAGCTAGCTGCGCGATGATGATGGCCTTTACTGGCAATAGTTTTGGCACAAGTGGGGGTATAACCCTTGGTTTTTTAGGTACATGCATGACGGTTATTTTCTTATGCGTACTACCGATGGGGGAAATATTAATGGGAAAGAACTTTTCCTTGAAAACCCTCGGTTATTCGGCATTAGGTTTATTATATGTAACTGTGCCATTCGGCCTATTGGTGAACCTCCGGTTGAGCTACAATATGCAAGCAGTTGCCATTGATGGCGCTCATATTGGGTACCTAATCCCCCTTTTGCTTATTATTTTCATCTGGATCAACGATACAATGGCCTATATAGTAGGGTCATTAATTGGTCGTACGCCATTTTTCCCCTCTATTTCTCCTAAGAAAACAACCGAAGGTAGTGTAGGAGGGATGATTTTAGCGGTTGCAGCTGCAGGGGTATTTGGTCATTTCTGGGGCTATCAATGGTTAGCTTTCCAACATTGGATCGTACTATCGTGCATAGCAGCAGTATTTGGAACAGCGGGCGATTTATTGGAATCGAAATTGAAAAGAATGGCTGGTGTAAAGGATTCTGGCAAGATTATGCCAGGCCATGGCGGATTCTTAGATAGGTTCGACTCGCTGATTTTAGCAACGCCCTTCGCATGGTTTTATATTTATATGTTCTTATTATAATGTATAAAAAGATAAAGGACGGTCAAGAACATTTTGGCCGTCCTTTATTCACTAAATAATTCTTTATTACCTTCGTAGCGCTTTTAAGCGCTTTTTTTGTTTTAAACAACGCCTTTAAACTATTAAACACTTATAACTTTCAAAACAATGAAGATCCACCGCGAAGGATTTCCGACCATTGCCCTAACATTTATTGTATTGGCAATTTTGAATGGCCTACTGTTTTACTTTTGCGATTGCCCGGGTATCCAATACACCGTTTTAGGCATCACTACCGCATTTTTCTTATTTATCGTGTCCTTTTTCCGCATCCCTACACGCGTGTATACCTACGATGAACAAAGCATTATTTCTCCTTGCGACGGTAAAGTAGTGGTAATCGAAGACACCAACGAACCGGAATATTTTAAAGATAAACGTTTACAAATCTCTATTTTCATGAGCCCAGCAAACGTTCACGTAAATAGAAACCCAATTAGCGGTACCGTAAAATTATCGACCTACCACGCCGGTAAGTTTTTAGTAGCATGGCATCCTAAATCTTCTACAGAGAATGAACGTCATACCGTGGTAATCGACAATGGTAAACAAGCTATCCTCGTTCGCCAAATTGCCGGTGCATTGGCTCGTAGAATCGTAAACTATTTAAAACCAGGCGACCAGGTGAAGCAAAACGAAGAATTGGGCTTCATTAAATTCGGTTCTCGTGTCGATCTTTTCTTGCCTGTTGGCACGAAAGTAAACGTGGAATTGAACCAAGTAGTGAAAGGTGGTCAAACCATTATTGCAACATTACCTGCTTAATGGGGTTATAATTGAAGTGGAAATTGATTATCTTTAATAACACCCATTTCAACCATCAAAACCTTATTCGTATGAAAAAATTCTTCCTTTCTTTCGCTACGGTATTATTGATTGCAGGTGCAGCCGTTTCTGCTCAAGATAAAAATGCTACGAAAGACAAATCAAAGAAAGAAGCTTGCAAGAAAGAGGCAGGCTGCTGCGAGAAAAAAGAAAGTACAGCTAAAGCTACTACTAAATCTTGCTGCAAACAACCAACAAAAGCCGCGGCCATCAAAGCTGCTAAGCCGGCGGATAAGAAAGCATAACGATATTACAATTTTGTATATAACCGCGTTCCATCGGAGCGCGGTTTTTTTTATGCCTTCTGAGTATTACCAACAAAAAAGCGCACACATTTTCATGTGTACGCTTTCTAATATGCTGGAACAATTTCTTACAAAATTGCCATTAACTCGCTTAAATCGCTGATAGTATAAGTCGAAAATTGCTGCTGTGGCAGCTTACTTGGGTTGAAATACACCTGGTCCATGCCAGCTGTACGAGCACCCAATACATCAATATCAATGGCATCACCAATCATAATACTTTCCCCAGCTGTGGTGGAGGCTTTTGACAAGGCAAAATCGAAGATTTCGCGCTTAGGCTTTAAGCTGCCGGCTGTTTCGCTGGTAATTAAATGTGTAAAGTATTTATCGATGCCTGCGTTTTTAATTTTGAGCAATTGGGTTTCTTCAAAACCGTTGGTGATCAAGTGAATAGGGTATCCCTTCTTGGTTAAATACTCCAATACCTCGATCGTGTTCGGGAAAAGTGATGTTTTCGTTGGAAGAATTTGCAAAAATTGGTCGCTGAACGTTTTGCTCAACGGTTCATCAGCAATCTTAAAATCTAAAAACGTCAACCAAAAACGCTTCGTGCGCAATTCGTTGCGTGTAATAAATCCTTTGCGAAAACGATCCCACAAACGGTCGTTATGCTCTGTGTATGTATTATAAAAAGATTCGAACGACGGGATATTGCGGGCAGACAATTGATGAGTATCGTATAATTCTTTTAGTGTTAATGCTGAATTGGTTTCAAAATCCCACAGGGTATGATCCAAGTCAAAAAATATATGTTTGTACTTCATAATTCGTTGGCCATTATTCTACACTCTGCTACACATAAAAATTAATATGTACGGCGTAATTGCAACACAAAGGTAAGATAACCAAAGGAATAGTTCCTTTTTCACCCTTACAACAACTAAATTTTAACGTTCGATTTTCTTCCGACAGATGCTTATTTTTAAGGTTCAAAAATTAAGTTTAAGCATGAAATACGCAGTAATTACAGGCGCAACGAAAGGTATTGGCAGGGCAGTAGCGGAAAAATTCGCAGCAGAAGGTGTGAGTATAGCGGTATGCGCTCGTAATGAAAAAGAATTAATGGAGATGAAAAACAGCATCTCCGCAAGTTATCCACATGTAAAGGTAATAGCGGAAAGTGTAGATATGGGTAACAAATCCCAAGTTCTCCAATTCGCCCAAACCATTCTCCAAGCATTCCCTCAAGTTGATATCCTCGTAAATAACGCCGGTATCTTCATTCCCGGGGCCCTCAAAGAAGAACCCGACGGTAAGCTGGAAGATATGATGGCTGTGAATCTTTTCAGTGCCTACCATCTTACGCGTGCTTTATTACCAAAAATGATCGAGAAAAAAACCGGGTATATTTTTAATTTGTGCTCCACTGCAAGTCATAAAGCATATGCCAACGGTGGTTCATATAGTATCACGAAGTTTGCACTTCTTGGTTTTTCCCAAAACCTGCGCGAAGAGCTAAAACCCCATAATATTAAGGTTTCTAGCGTAAGTCCAGGGCCAACATGGACAAACTCTTGGGCCGGTTTCGATGGACCAGCCGATCGCTTAATGCCTGCAGCTGATATTGCCCAAATTATTTGGACTGCCTATACTTTAGCTCCACAAACAGTCATGGAAGAGATTGTATTACGACCTATGTTAGGCGATATCAGTTAAAATAATATTAACGTTTCTTTATTTGCCAAAACCCTTACTGGATAACAGTCTTGGGCAATAATCATATAAGTTTTTTTAACTAACTTTTAACGACAGAATAGGACGAACCCCAGGCTGCTTTGGTTAAATTTGTTACACGATGATGAAAAGTTTAGTTTGTATACGGAAGCATTTTCTTTTAACTCTGTTGGCATGCCTTAGCGTAATCGCGAATGTGTATGCACAAACGTCCCGCTTTTTTACGACTGTTAGTTCCAACACGGTTGCTCAAGATCAGCCCTTTCAAATCAATTTCGTGATTGAAAATGCCAAAGATGTTGGTGATTTCAGGCCGCCAGATTTTAAGTATTTCAACGTGTTGCAAGGCCCTAACCAAATGCAAAGTTCGCAATGGGTGAATGGCCAAGGCACGGAACAATTGATCGTTTCTTATGTTTTGATGCCCAAACAAAACGGTAGCTTCACCATTGCTGGTGCAAGTATTCGTATTAATGGCAACCAAGTAAAGTCGAACCCAGTGAATATTGAAGTCACAAAAACAACGGTTCGTCCACAATCTTCTCAACCTTACAGTCAACCTCAACAACATGCCCGTCCTGGCGGTTCCAATAGTGACGTAGATGCCTTCTTAAAAAGCAATGAAGATGTAAATGCGAAGCTGAAGAAAAACCTCTTTGTACGTGTAGATGTAGACAAAACGAATGTATATGAAGGTGAGCAAATCACCGCTACTTATAAACTTTTCACACGTTTGCCAACCAATTCGGCTGTAACGAAAGTACCGGCGTTTAAAGGTTTTTCTACGCGTGATATTGAATTACCCAACCCGCCACAACCTACAACAGAGATGGTGAATGGCGTCCCTTTCAGGGTATTCACAATTCGTAAAACCATGTTATTCCCCCTACAATCCGGCACATTGGAATTAGATCCTGCCGAAGTAGATAACCAAGTACGCCTCATTGTACCTGGTAATAAGAATAACAGGATGCGCGATGTATTCGACGACCCAGCATTTAAAGATGCTTGGGGCGGCTCTCCATTCGACGACCCATTCTTCGACGATGTATTTGCTCGGCAAGAATACCAAGACATTCCTTATAAAATTCAAAGCCCCGTTGTAAAAATCAATGTAAAACCATTACCAATTGCAGGCAAACCTGCCAGCTTTAATGGTGCTGTTGGTCGTTTCGAAATGAAAGTAACGCCTAACAAAACAGATATTACAACCGACGATGCTATCACTTTAAAGGTGGCAATTACTGGGCAAGGCAATATCAACTTATTAAATGCGCCGAAATTAGAAGTACCGAGCGTATTTGAAAAATATGATCCTAAGGTCGCAGATCAACTCAACCCGAATAGCAATCCTCTTTCAGGAACGCGCGAATTCGAGTACGTGATTATGCCATTGGAAGCCGGTAAGCACGAAATTCCGCCAGTCGAATTCACCTATTTCGATCCGGCCAGCAATGCTTATAAAACGCTTTCTTCCGATCCTATCAAACTCGACATTGCACAAGGCAAGAAAAGCGTAAAAACCAAGCTAGCTACAGCTCCTGGTCGTAACGAACTCCAGGGTATTGCAGTAGGTCCGCAATCTTGGCAGTTACGTATCCCGTTGTTCTTTGCGAGTGTTTGGTTCTGGCTTTTATTACTCTTACCTGTGGTTGTTTTCGCAGGTTTATCTTGGTACAATAAGCGTAAAGATTATTGGAAAAGCAATGCTTCTTTGCTCAAGCACAAACAAGCTAATAAAGTGGCCCTCAAGCGCCTGGAATTAGCAGCCCGTTACTTGAAAGAAGGAAAAGACAAGGCTTTCTATGAAGAAACATCACGCGCGGTATGGGGATATATTAGTCATAAGTTCCACATCCCGATGGCCAACCTCAGTAAGCAAGTGGTACAAGATCGCTTGGCTACTGAAAACATCAACCAACAAATCACATCAGAATTGTTTGCGTTGATTGATAATTGCGAGATTGCTTTATATGCACCTTCTAACAGTCATGATGTTCGTAAAAACACGTACGAGCAAGCTATCCAAGTGATTAGTGATTTAGAAGGAGCATTGAAAAAAGAAGCTGCATAAACTGTAACAATTTCCACGAACTTATATTTGTAAACCGCAGTACACACTGCAACATTACATACAAAGCACATGCGGCAAGTTATTCGCAAATGGGGTTTAATATGCGTACTGGCGTTATCATCCTTGGCGCAATTAAAAGCGCAAGCACCGGTACAACAGCAATTCGACGCGGCCAATGTTCTATTTCGAGAACAGAAATACGCCGAAGCTGCTAATGCATATCAACATTTAATAGATAGCGGCTACCAAGCCGATAACCTATATTACAATGCAGGGAATGCATATTTAAAGCTAAATAAAACTGGTCCAGCGGTATATAGTTTCGAGAAAGCACTGAAACTAAATCCCAACAACCAAGCAGCAGCTAATAACTTGCAAATCGCTTCACTCCGCATTAAAGACAATGTAGATCCTTTGCCCTTATTGTTCTTCCAGGAATGGTTTATTACTTTGGAAAAAATCCATAGCCCGAATGGCTGGGCAATTGGCTGTATCGTTGTGTTTTGGATACTCGCCATAGCGTTCATGCTCTATCGCTTCGTTCCTCGTTTCCACCATAAATTCATCCGTTGGGGTATGTACGGCATCACCGTGTTTTTCTTAGGTTATTTAACGATGAGCATTTACGTGTACTCCGTTGCTACCGACGATTCTACGGCCATTGTAATGCAAACTTCCAGCAAAGTAAAAGAAGCACCCGATGCTAAATCACGCGATATGTTTGAAGCGCGGGAAGGCATGAAGGTGGAAATCTTGGACACAGCGGCTGGTTTCAGCAAAATTCAATTGGCTGATGGCAAAACGGGATGGATCCCTGTGCAAAGTATCAAGGTATTATAAGCGTTCGATGCGGGTAAGAAATTCTTGTTTGCGATTACGTGAAACGGGGATGCTCTTGCCATCACTCATAACTATTTCACCACCATCACCTTTAATATATTTATCGATATAGGACAAGTTAATGAGGTAACTGTTGTGTACGCGGAAGAAACCTTTTTCTTTCAATACATCTTCCACTTCTTTTAAGGTTCTACAAATCAACACTGCCTTATCGTGTTGCTGTTGCATGAAAATGCGCGTATAGCCGCCGTCTGATTCGCAATACAAAATCTCTTTTATAGGCATCATCCGTAAACCATCGAGGGTAGGGAGGGCAATGCGTTCATTGGGTTGAAGGTGTTGCTGTAAGAATTGTAAAAGGTTATCTACTTTTTTAGTAGGATGACTGGCTTGTTGTTGCGCTTGCTGAGCGCGTTGTACAGCTTGTATTAACTCGTCTTTATCAATAGGTTTTAGGAGGAAGTCTAGCGCACTATGCCTAATTGCCTGGATAGCGTATTGATTATAGGCTGTCGTAAACACAACGGAGAATGTAGGTTGGGGAATCGCTTGTAGCAATTCGAAACCATCCATACCGGGCATTTCAACATCTAAAAAAATGAGGTTGGGTTCATATTGAGCAATAGCTGCCAAAGCAGTTGTCCCATCATTGCACATGGCAACGATTTTTACTTGTGGACAGTATTTATTGAGTAGCATTTGCAGCACATCACGGCAATGCTTTTCGTCGTCGATAATGATCGCTTGCATAATTAAATAGCAAATATTTTGCGTTACCGGCAGCAAGAGAATACATGATCAGTCCTATACATCCTTGTAGCGTAACTAATTGATTGGTTGTTGGTTGTTATTATTGCTTAAACTCTCTTTTTATACCGCGAATACCGCGTGTCAAATTACTTAATAATTCGCAATTTATCCATCGCGAGGCCCGTACTATACGCGGGCAAGGAAATCAGGGTATATGTTCCCTTCCTTCCGCCCTCTAAGTTAAATAATTGGCCGCTGCTGATGTGTGCATTTGCGTGGTATTTTTCGTTGATAAAATGTAGGCGTTCATAAGTTACATCTTCCGCTGGGGGGCGGTAACGGTAGTTGTTTTTTGAAGGCGGCCATGCCGATATCCCGTTATCTTCTAACCGTATCACCAACTCACCATTTCTAACGCCCGCCTCAATCCAAAGTTTTCCACCTTGCTGGTTGTTGGTACTCGTTAGTAAATGCTTCCAAATGGCATCTTGCACATATGGTTGTATAATGAAGGGAGGTACTTGAACCGTGGCAGCATCTAAACCGGCTTGCACCGTAATATCGAATTCGAATTGCCCTTCGAAGCGTAATTGCTCAAGTTGGATGTACAGTTCTAATGCTTCTAAATCGCTTGCCAAGGAAATCCATTCTTTACTACAATGGTCGATGGTAAGGCGCATTAACTTAGAAAATCGTGTAAGATGCAAGGAGGCTTGTTCTGTGCTGGTAGATAAAATAAAATGCTGGATAGCATTTAAGCTGTTGAAGATAAAGTGAGGGTCCATTTGCGATTGAAAGGCTTGCCATTCCATGGCAGCCAATTGCTGTTTGTATTCGGCGCGTGCTTGGAGCTTCTTTCGAATGCTCTTCTCGCGGGTGAACACTAACAATACAATCAACACCCCGGTTAAGAGGATGATCGTCCAGAATGGCCAACTACCATGCAAAAATGTATCAACTAGCTTCAGCACAACAATTATTATTGTTGGGGTTATACGGTGGTAAAATGATTCCTAAATAGTTACTTAGTAAATATAAAGCCTAATGTGTTTTTTGTACGCGTAGAATTATTAACAAGCAGTTTTTACGATATAAGAGGGAACTTTTAAGATATAAATGGCTATACCGCCTTCCTCAAAAGAAAAAGCACCCCGTTAAGAGTGCTTTCCTTATGCAGTTCGTACTTTTTCATGATCAAACATCCGTAAACTTATACCCAACGCCACGTACACTATGGAAGTAACGCGAGTTACGGCTATCTTCCTCGAAGTATTTGCGGAAGTTCAAGATGAAGTTATCAATTGTACGGGTAGTAGGGTATACATTGTAGCCCCAAACTACTTGTAATATCTTTTCACGTGTTACTACCTCGCCTTTGTTTTCAATCAAAAGCTTTAATAACATCGTTTCTTTCTTGCTTAATTCGTGGTGCTGACCATCTTTTCCAATGCATTCCTGTGCAGCAAAGTCTATGCTGTTATTACCGAAGCGGTATACGTTCGGAACGCTGTCCTTGTCTTGGATTTTCTTATTCTTTACGATCAATTTCTCGACGCGTAATAACAATTCTTCCAAGTTAAAAGGCTTGGTCATGTAATCGTCGCCCCCTTTCTTCAACCCGAGTACCCTGTCGGCACTACTATTTTTAGCGCTAAGGAATAGGATGGGTACTTCATTATTTTGAATACGTATATTTTCACATACGGCGATACCGTCCATTTCCGGGAGCATAATATCGAGGATGATCAAATCGAAATATTCGTTCTTCACCGCTTTTAAGGCAGCGGTGCCATTATCTACAGCGGTTACTTCATATCCTTCTAATTCCAAGTTCAGCTTCAGGGCCTCCTGCAAATTCTCTTCGTCTTCTACCAGCAAGATTGTTGCTTTGTTCGCTTCCTTCATATATGATATTGTTTGCTGAATAAAATTTTACGTTGTGTGCTATAAGCCTAAAATATCGTGCCGATGATGTTGGTCGGTCGTTTATGCAGTCTTGGCACATAGTATAAAATTACTACAACCGTTTTATTTTATGCATGTTGAATGGAATAATCTCCGAAGCTCAATTCAAAAATGGTGCCGCCGCCAGGGTTGTCTTTCGCCGCTATTTCGCCACCATGCTGTTCTACAATTCGCTTCGTGAGGTACAAACCTAAGCCAGTTCCTTTAGCTTTCCGGGTATTTTCGTTACCAACTCGGTAAAACTTTTGGAAGATTTTCTCTTTTTCGCTGTTTGGAATGCCGTCACCTTGGTCGATAACCTGCCATTTCAGCAGCTTATCCTTCTCATACAGTTTCACGGAAATGGTAGAGCCTTTAGGGGCATATTTGATGGCATTCTCTACTAAGTTGCTCAAAACCAAGCCCAACATAAACTTATCACCCTCCATCCAAATCCCCGGGGTGATATATGCCTCTACTATATGCGAAGTTCTATGCTGCTGGATATTTTCTACGCCTGCTTTCACCAATTGGCTCATATTAACAGGCTCTACGAATAATTGGGCCTTCGAGTTCTCGAACTGTGAAGCTAATAAGATATTATTACATAACTGGTCTAACCGATCGGTTTCCCGTATGGTATTCTCCAGCAATTTATTTTGCTTCTCTTCGTCTAACTTACGCTTGCGGATAGTTTCCAAATTAAGTTTTGCTGCCGCAATAGGTGATTTCAACTCGTGGGTAACCGCCATCATGAAGTTCTGCTGCTGGCGACTCAGTTTAATTTGTTTCCATACAGCTCGGTAAACGATGGCAGCGCCTAGTAAGATGAAACCCAAAAAGGTAGCACCCTCCCCAAAAAACTTAAAGGTGCGCATTTGCTCATCATGGCGGATTCGCTCTAATTCCACATGGTACGATACCGGCGTGGTTAAACTGTCTAGCCGCAAAGCAAGGTTTTGCTCCTCGTAGGCTTTAATTTGGTGACTCTGGCGAAACAACAAAATTCCCCACCAGATAAGCGCCAACACGATATAGCCTAACAAGATAATGTAGATAAAGGTGATGCCTTTACCGGTTTGTAATTTTTGCAAAACCTTTTTCATATGCTACCGGGCAGACACTTTCTCGATGCGCAAACCCACGTTCATCACGTGTGGCAAAGGATTCTGCCGCATTTTTTGTTCGAAGGTAAACTTGTATTTACCTGGTTTATCAAAAACCGCGTTATCTAAAATTTGTACACGGTGCTCAAATATATCGTCTACACCCGAACCCGACCATTTGCCCATTGCATCGGCTAGCGGTAGGTTCACGCGGGAAGAAACGCTGTCTTTCGATCCTTCCAATTTAGTGGTGAGGTTGATCCACATATTATTGAACGGGTAGGCATCTTCATGCCTTACGTTCACGGAAACACGGTACAAAAATGCCGTGTCTGCCGGTTGGATATCCACTTCAAAAGTCGGCTTATAGTCGTAGGTCCAACTGTGCCCCGGGATTTCAATATTCTTCTCGTAAGTGTCCATATGTGGTGGCTTACAAGCAGAGAAACACAGTAGGCAAAGCGTTGCTAATGCAAAGCAATACTTCATGATGCTAAAAAAATTATAAGGCTTACAAGACATTCAATACTTGTTCTTTGGCTTTTTCCAACTCATCCTTCATCATTACCACCCATTGTTGGATACTAGCATCGTTGGCTTTGGAACCCGTTGTGTTAATTTCACGTCCGATTTCCTGTAATACGAAACCGAGCTTTTTACCTTTGCTGGATTCCTCTTCATTCAAAATATCACGGAAGTAACGACAGTGGTTTTGTAAACGCACTAACTCTTCTGAAATATCCAATTTCTCTAAATAGAACACGAGTTCTTGCTCTAACCTGTTGGCGTCTACGTTTTCTTTACCTACGTATTCCGCTAACAATCCATCTAAACGCTGGCGTACTTTTTCTTTCCTTGTAGGGTCTAACTCTTTCACCTTCTCGGTATAAGCCAAGATATTGTCGATACGCAAACGCAAGTCTGCTTCCAATACCTTTCCTTCATCGATACGGTGCAAGTCTAAGTCGCCAATAGCGTTAGAGATTACACTTTTCACTTGTGCCCATTCTTCGTCCGACATTTGTTCTGATGCCGGGGAAACTACTTCCGGGAGTTTCATCAACACGTTGAGCATATCTTCTTGTGGCAAGTTCAAATCGGTAGCCATTGTACTGATCGCCTCGTGGTAATAGCGTGCCAATGCTGTGTTAATCACAACAGGACGTGATGCACCATTTTGCTTGATGTTGATCGTAGCATCGATGGTACCCCTTTGTAATACTTGCTGCAACATGTTGCGCACTTCGAATTCAAAGGGTTTTAACAAGGGCGATAGCTTCAAATTCACCTCGAACTGTTTGCCATTAAGCGATTTAATCTCCGCGATGATCGTTGTTTCTCCCTGGGTAACTTCTGCACGGCCAAAGCCGGTCATGGATTTGAGCATAATGATGATTTGTAGGCAACAAACCTAACTAAATTCGGGCAAAGAGCAAAGAATCCAGCGTGTTCAGCCTCGTTATTTGAAAAGGGCTTCGTATATGCTTGCTTGTGAAAGCTCCACTATATCGCCCGGTTGTAATGAATCGATGGTCAATTTCCCAATACTATACCTAATTAATCGTAAGGTAGGGAAGCCCACGGCAGCTGTCATTTTCCGTACCTGGCGGTTCTTACCTTCCTTTAATGTAAGGGCAATCCATGGCGCCGGAATGCTCTTACGAACACGGATTGGTGGGTTGCGCTCCGGCACAAACGGCTCTTCCTCGAACACTTCCACGATCGCCGGCCGCGTATGATGCGTTTTACCATCCACTTTTATATCCACCCCCTTGCGAAGTTTTTGCACGGCTTCCGGGGTAATAGCTCCATCTACCTGCACCCAATACGTACGATTATGGGCAAATTGAGGGTTCAAAAGACGGTGATTAAGCGATTTATCGTTCGTTAATATTAACAATCCCTCGCTGTCGAAGTCTAAACGACCCACCGGGTACACGTCGCGCGGAACGTCGAAATAATCGCCCAGTACGGCTTTTGACCCTTCTTTACTGAACTGCGATAGTACTTCGTAAGGTTTATATATGATAAAATAATTCAACGCCACGATTCTTGCTTTGGTTTAGGGCCTGTAAATTAGTAATTTTGCTACATTCCGATCGTTAATAACGGTAATGAGTAAGTATATAGACAAGCCACAGTGCCAATATTGTAACAAATACGTGAGCGATATTTTTGCCGACACGAATGAGCTTCACGCCGCAGCTATTGCCGCCGTGAAGAAATGCTCGTTATTCAAAAAAGGGCAAGATATCTTCCATGAAGGCGGGCAACCGTATGGTATTTACTCGATCAATTCGGGCAAGATCAAATTGACCCATGCCGGCGACGATGGTCGTGAGCAAATCATTCGTCTCGTTAAACCGGGCGACCTCATCGGTTACAAAGCTTTAATTTCCAACGAACCATATACGGCTACGGCAACGGTGTTAGAAGATAGCGCTGTTTGTTTCATCCCGCGCGATGTGTTTTTAAGTGTTTTGCAAAAAGACACGGTACTCTCGCTGAAGATGATGAAGATCCTCACCAGCGAATTACGCAAGGCAGAAGAAAAGATTACGCACCTCGCACAAAAACCTGTTCGCGAACGCCTCGCTGAAACTTTACTTACGTTAAAAGAAACGTACGGACTTGCCGCTGATCATCAAACCATCAACGTCATGCTTTCCCGCGAAGAAATTGCTAACCTCGTAGGCACTGCTACCGAATCAGCTATCCGTTTATTATCAGAATTCAAAAAGGAAAAAGTGATCGACCTCTCCGGTAAGAAGATCAAGATTTTGGAACATGCACAGCTCGTTCGCATGGCCAACTTACAAGAGTAGTTTTCATTGATTGATAAGTCAAGCTTTTAATCGCTCATCGAGCTTCTTGGGCGTCGCATTCCGTTCATCTTCCTCTTTACTATCGAGCACTGTTCGATAGGATGCATGACCAACTCCCTTCCTTTCAACCCTCGAAGTAATTATCCACAACACCAAAAGTGTATCATCACCACATCAACAGTTAACGAACCACAAGGTTCAATTTGTACACTAAGTATCTGTAGGAAAAAATGCGATCAACGCAAACCCAATAACAGCAAGCTTTACAGCAGAAATGAAAAAAGCCTGGAAGTTTGAACAACCAGGCTTTCTCGTTATGTGAATGGGTTAGTAAGTACAGGGAAACAAGATTCCCTACACAATATTAAAAAGAATTTCATCACAAAAGAAAAATTTTACAAATTATTTTATGCACAATGCTAACTTTTTTGTGGATAACAACAGTTAGGCATTCCCCGGCATCCAATTTTTAATGCGATTTTTATTATCCCACTCTTCCTACAACATCTCCTTTTATCATTCCTTTTACTAACGTTTGCAATACTTAATTACACTAACTTTGTTTGCACTTTAAAAGCATTCTTTTATGAAGTTCGAGACACCGGTTCCGGTTACTGAAATAGCAGCGCAAATTGGCGCGAAGCTCGTAGGCAATACCAGCTTACTTGCTACTGGTTTAAATGAAATCCACAAAGTAGAAAATGGTGATATTTCGTTTGTCGATTTTGAAAAGTATTACAATGCTTCTCTCAATTCAAAAGCCACTATCATCATTATCAATAAAGAAGTCGAGTGCCCGGCAGGGAAGGCCTTATTAGTGTTGAACGACCCTTTTAGTGCATACGTTTCTCTCGTAAAAAAATACCGCCCTTTCGTTCCTTCGCATGTTCCTATTAGCGACACCGCGGTGATTGGCGAAGGCACCATTATTCAACCGAATGTATTCATCGGTAACCACGTTCGTATCGGTAAAAATTGCTTGATCCACCCGAACGTTACGATTTACGATCATACCATTATCGGCGATAATGTAATTATCCAAGCAGGTACGGTTATTGGTGCCGATGCTTTCTATTTCAAAAAACGTCCAGAACGTGAAGCATGGTACGATAAACTAGAAAGCTGCGGCCGCGTAATTATCGAAGACGATGTAGAAATCGGCGCTAGCTGTACTATCGATAAAGGGGTAAGCGGTGATACGATTATTGGTCGTGGTACCAAGTTCGATAACATGATCCATATTGGTCATGGTGCCGTTATCGGTAAAAACTGTTTATTCGCTGCACAAGTAGGTATCGGTGGTAAAGCGATTATTGAAGATGGCGTTATTTTGTGGGGACAAGTTGGTGTATCAAAAGACTTAACCATTGGTAAAGGTGCCGTAGTATTAGCACAAAGTGGTGTACCTAGTTCGTTGGAAGGCGGCAAAACTTACTTCGGCTACCCAGCAGAAGATGCTCGTCAAAAACGCCGTGAATTAGGCTGGATTAAACGCATTCCAGAAATTTGGCAAAGGATCAACAATCAATAAAAATATAAGACGGTCTCTACAAGGTAGGGGCCGTTTTTCTTTATAAGTTTGTACTACCCAAACCCGCTAAATTGTACATGCTATGCAACTAAAACTCCTTCTCAGCCTACTTGCACTGTGTGCATTCACACCATCCACCACGAAAGATATTTACGACGATGCCAACGAATGGAAGGTAAGCATCGACGATGGTTGGTTCACAGCCAAAATAGTACAATACGGGCCATATACGACAAGCTCTAAACGTACAGGCGTTATCAAATCTTCACCAGCCGAACGTTTCAAAGAAAAAAAACTAGCCTTCAACTACACCGTTACAAGTGTACACGATACAAGCAATGTGCAAGTGTTGTATACACCGGCAATTGCATTTATGGAAGCCGGCTTACCGAATTATCTTGAACCCAAAACCAACAGCAGTAATTATTACTATGCGGTGTTTAGCTATCCACAAAAAGCAGATAGCATTAAAGGGGAAATGATCTTGAAAGCTCCGCATTATTTAATGTTGAATGATAATAAAAGCATCGGCGTTTTAACACAGGGAAAGAAGGAATTCACCATCACTGCCAACAACAAATTCGGCATTGTGAATTCGTATGAAAAAATGTGTTACGAAATAAGAGATCGCAAGAAAGTGATTGCTGCTTACAGGGTAGAGAAAGTACCCAAAATGTGGGTGGCTCAAAATATTGATGATAATACCAAAAGCTTAGTAGCAGCCGCTTTCGGCGCATTACTTTTAAAAGAAAAAGATGAGTAAGAACTCATCTTTTTTTATACCTATTGTGATTTATAAATTTTATATGCCGCGGAAATTTCGGCTATTGTTGTAGCCAATGGTTTATAGCTAAAACCAGGTAAAAACTTTGGCAACTTTGTATTATCGTACAGTACTTCCAGTTGTGCTGTGCGGGCTGTTTCTTTGGTAATCAAAGGCTTCTTCCCAGTGAAGCGTTGCTTCAATTTTTCCATGCGCCAAACAAGTTCAGCCATCCATGGTTTAACGGCAATGTGTGGTGGCTTTTTATCGAGGGCCGCAGCCATATGGTTAAATAACTCGCGGTAAGGCCAGTTCTCTGCCGAAAGAATAAATCGTTCGCCGGAGATATTACTTTCCATAAGTTGCAGCATAGATTTTACTACGTCTTCTACATCAACAAAACCATTCACCCCTTTCGTATAATAAGGGAATTCTTTCCAAGCATTTTTCAACAACATGCCCGAACCATCGTGCCAGTAATGTGCACCAAGAATAATTGATGGGTTCACGATTGCTGCTGGCAATCCTTCTGCGATGCCCCGCCAAACTTCCATTTCGCTGAGGTGTTTGCTAAGGGCGTAAGCCGAGTTATTTTTACTGTCGACCCACTCAGCAGCTTCCGTGATGGTTTGGTTTTCCTTTGCTCTGCCTAATGCAGCCACAGAACTTACGTATACAAGCTTTTTAACACCTGCATCCAAACAAGCATTCACTACATTAGCCGTGCCTTCAATATTGATTTTCATCATCGTTTGCTTCATCTGTGGCAGAAAACTAACGATGGCAGCGCAATGGTATACATGTGTTACACCTTCCAACGCATCTTCCAACGAAAAAATATCGAGCACATCACCTTGTACCCAGGTAACGCGGTCTTGTATGTCGTTGAGTTGAGCGGGAATTTGTTTGCGGAATAAGGCTTTTACGGGTTGGCCCGCGTGCACTAAAGCACGTAATAAGTTGCTGCCTAAAAACCCTGTACCGCCGGTAACTAAAATCATGTAGTAGGTTGTCTGTTTAAAAAAGATGCGTAAAGTTATACAAAGCTAGAAGGATAACCACCGTTTATTTATTGGTATAATCGTAAAAACCCTTGCCGGTTTTCTTACCCAGTTCTCCCTTCGCAACTTTATCAATTTGCAATTGGCCGGGTTTAAAACGCGGTGCTTGATCGAACGCTTCATACAAACTGGTTGTAACGGCTAAGTTCACATCGTTACCAATCAGATCCATTAAGGCGAACGGTCCCATTTTAAACCCTGCATTCTCTAACAATTTATCGATTACGGGTAGGCTAGCTACACCATCTTCGGCTAACTGCATCGCTTCGAGGTAATAATGCCTAGCCACGCGGTTTACGATAAAGCCAGGACTATCTTTTACATGCACGGGAGTTTTGCCCATTTGCTTAGCCAGTTCGTAAGTTCTATTCGCCACCGCTTCGGATGTTTGCGTTCCGCGGATAATTTCTACGAGCTTCATGACGGGAGCGGGATTGAAGAAATGCATGCCCACTACGCGCGATGGGTTCTGTACCTTATCGGCAATGGCACTTATCGAGAGGGAAGAAGTATTGCTACAGAAAATCACATCACTATGGTTGATTTCGGCAAGTTGATTAAACAAGCCTACTTTAGCCGGGATTTTTTCTACGATCGCTTCTATGATTACATCACCAAAGCAAGTTTGCAGGTCGGTGGTTGTTTCCAACGACAAATAAGCTAGTTCTCTTGCAGCAGTAGATAGTTTACCTTTCTCGTATAGCTTTTCGAATTGCAGGGTAATGTTTTGATAAGCCTTCTCCAACACTGCTTCATTCAAATCGAATAAAATCGTTCGAAACCCACTTAAAACTGCTGTTTGAGCAATACCAGCTCCCATGGTACCTGCTCCACATACTACGATGGTTGAAATATGTTCGATCATAAATTGTTTTGGTTTAGGATAGCTAGATTAAGCGCTCGCAATATCGGGAATATGAGGCGATTAACCATATGTCGCCCGCAGTCATCATCGATTGACTTACCCAAGCATCATTTAACGCAGCATGAGGAATGTATCTAATACGCTTAATAAAATGGTTGGCTTGGGTAGCTATTGCCATGAACTTAGGCATATATCCGCTTATTTACCAAGTATTATCATAGTGACAAAATGTAGGTCAATCTCTCACAAACTATTGAATACCAAAACGATACAAGGTCTAGACTTAGCTCAAAAACAGCTAACAAATTGATTCACAAGTTATTAAAAGGGCGGGGGATAGGGTGGAGATAGGCTTAGGATAGGCTTAGGATAGGGTCGAGATAGGCTTTAGATAGGGTAGGGATAGGGTGAAGATAGGGTATGTACACAGAAAAGGGATAGGCAATGTCACGTTCTAAAATAGGTTTACACCTGTAGTGTGATATTATAACAGGCTGCAATAAAAAAAAGCTGCTCCGATTACGAAGCAGCTTTCTAGCAAGATTTTATTATTTACAAGGCAGTCTCAAATTGCTTTAAGAAACGTTGATCATTTTCGGAGAAGAGTCGTAAGTCTTTGATTTGGTACTTCAACATCGTAATTCTTTCGATACCCATACCGAATGCGAAACCG
This sequence comes from Chitinophaga skermanii, assembly GCF_003259335.1. Taxonomy (GTDB): domain Bacteria; phylum Bacteroidota; class Bacteroidia; order Chitinophagales; family Chitinophagaceae; genus Chitinophaga; species Chitinophaga skermanii. Next base: position 87,316 of record NZ_QLLL01000007.1, on the reverse strand, counting down.
GTATATTTCTCTGGATCGATGCCACAGTTGCGTAATACTTCTGGGTGTACCATACCACAGCCGAGGATTTCTACCCAACCCGTATGCTTACAAACAGAACAACCTTTACCCCCGCAGATGAAGCAAGTAACGTCCATTTCTGCACTTGGTTCGGTGAATGGGAAGTAAGAAGGACGGAAACGCACTTCCGAGTTTTCGCCAAACATTTCCTTCACGAAGTGATACAAGGTTTGTTTTAAATCGGCAAACGATACATTTTCAGCAATGTACAAGCCTTCTACTTGGTGGAAGAAGCAGTGTGCACGGGCAGAAATAGTTTCGTTACGGTAAACACGACCTGGGCAAATAATGCGGATCGGCATTTTGCTGTTCTCCATGGCACGTACTTGTACACTAGAAGTGTGTGTACGTAACAACCAATCGGGGTTCTGATTGATATAGAATGTATCAGTCATATCCCTAGCCGGGTGGTTCTCTGGCAAGTTCAACGCGGTGAAGTTATGCCAGTCGTCCTCAATTTCTGGTCCTTCAGCGATGGTGAAACCCAAACGCTCGAAAATCCTGATTATTTTATTGCGCACAATGCTGATAGGATGGCGGGTACCCAACCTATGCGGCTCTGCCGGTAATGTATAGTCGATATCGTTGGTGCCGGAAGCAGCGGCGTCTTTTAAGTGAGCAAACGTTTCGTAACGCTCTTCAGCTAGTTGCTTAAAGGCATTCAAAATCTGTCCAAACTCTTTCTTACGCTCGTTCGGCACTTGTTTCATTTCGCCGAAAATGGCTTTTACAATGCCTTTTGTACCGAGGAATTTAATCCGGTACTGTTCTAGTTCGTCGGCATTCTTAGGTTCAAAAGCGCTAATTTCTTGCTTATACGCTTCTATTTGCTGTACAATCTGCTCCATAAGAGAACAAAGATAAAATAAATAACACAAAGCTACACTGCCACTGGCGACGCGCTTTTCGCTAATTTTTCTTAATTTTTACCTGTCGCCCGCCAGCATCGTGTTGCAAATCCTCCAAAAAAACTACTTATTTCGCACATATGCAGCCACTTTTTTATATAATTCTTATCGTCGCCCTCATGATAGCGCTTATTATAGCCCTGGTTACGATAAACCGTTATAAAAAACGCTACCAAGCGCAAGCTATGGTGAACTATTTCGCTACATCGCTTTTCGGTAAAAACACCGTGGAAGACATTCTTTGGGATATTGCCAAGAATTGTATCGGGCAATTACACTTCGAAGATTGCGTGATGTACCTGGTGGATGAAAACAACAACAAGCTTGTACAGAAGGCCGCCTTCGGCGCTAAAAATCCACAGCAATTTATTATCCACGACCCTATCGAAATACCCATCGGGCAGGGTATTGTTGGTTCCGTTGCAGCTTCCGCCAAAGCAGAAATTGTGAGTGATACCACCCAGGATAGCCGGTATATCCTCGACGATCAACAACGATTCTCTGAAATTACTGTGCCTATCATTTATGAAGGTAAGGTGATAGGGATTATTGATAGCGAGCATTCCCGTAAACACTTTTACACCCAACAGCATTTAGCACTGTTGGAGAATATCGCGATGATCTGTGCCCTGAAAATTGGCAAAACCTTGGCAGAAGAAAAGGCACATCGACAAGATATAGAGGTACAGCATTTGCATAAACAACTGGCAGAATTGCGCTTGGTTACACTTAAATCGCAAGTGAACCCCCACTTCTTGTTTAATTGTTTGAACGGAATTTACTACTGCATCCTCAACAACGAAGTAGAAAAAGCATCGACCTACCTATCCAAGTTTGCCAAGCTTTTACGCATGGTTCTCATGCATGCCGAGAAAAATTTCATCTCCTTACATGAAGAAATAGAAATGCTTCAACATTATCTCCACCTGGAATCACTCCGCGTAGATAAGCCTTTCGAGTTTAATATCAGCGTAAGCGAACAAATCGATTTACACCAACAACTAGTGCCGGGTATGTTAATCCAACCTTTCCTCGAAAATGCCATCTGGCATGGGTTAATGAATAAAAATGGCGACCGGCAACTTCATATCAACTGGCAACAACAAAACGGTCACCTCACTTGCGAAATCACCGATAACGGGGTAGGGCGCAAACAGGCTGCTCAAAACGAGCAACAATCACTCAAACAAAACAAACATGTATCGAAAGGTATGTTACTGTGCATGGAACGAGTAGAATTGTATAAAAGCCTTTTCAACACGCACTTTAGCATCGATGTAGAAGATTTATATAGCGATAACCAGTTACCGGCGGGTACCAAGGTACTTATTCAAATTTCAAGGATACACGAAGAATAGGAGTTGGTACTGAACAACCGTTCATGCCCTAGCTTTACTTGCCACGCTCGCTTCGACTGAAGAAGGCGGGTTGTGCGTATGAACAATTAGCTCAAAATAGCCAACTACCAAATAAAAAGGCCGAAGTAAGACTACTTCGGCCATTTAGTTAAACCTACAACTGTTACACTGTTTGTAACACTTAATCTTTATGTAAACGCAGCTTAGTTGTGCATAGCTGCGGCTTTCATTTCTGCTTCAATTTCTTCTTTACGAATTGGTGCCACCATACGTTGACGGATCAAACGTTTCTTAGAAGGGTTGCCCCAACCAAACTTGCGCATGATTCTGTCGATGATAGCGTATACCACCGGTACTACAATCAATGTTAAGAACATCGAACTAATCAAACCACCGATAATAACCCAAGCCAAACCGTTCTTAGTAGAAGCGGTACCACCCGTAGCTAACGCGATCGGCAACATACCAATCACCATCGCGATGGTAGTCATCAAAATCGGGCGTAAACGTGCGTTGTTCGCGTGGATCAAGGCTTCGTAAGTACTTTGACCTTCTTCTTTCATTTGGTTGGTGAAATCCACGAGGATAATCGCGTTCTTCGCCACCAAACCGATCAACATAATCACACCCAAAATCGTGAAGATGTTCAATGTATTATTTGTTAACGCGAGGGCCAACAATGCACCGATGATTGACAACGGGATAGAGAACAATACTACGAATGGATAGATATAGTTATCGTACAAGGCCACCATGATGAGGTACACCATGATAATGGATATCAACAAGGCAGCACCTAATGTACCGAATGAATCACCTTGGTTTTCGGCATCACCACCAAATACGTAGTTCACACCTGTTGGTTTTTCGAGGCTTTTCAATTTCTCACCAAACTCGGCTGTGATGGTACCCGATGGTACACCAATAGCTTGCGATTGTACAGAAACGGAAGTGCTCTTATCTCTACGTTCCAAACGAGATGGACCAGAACCTTCTGTGATGGTAGCGAATTGGGATAATTTCACCAATTCACCTTTATCGTTCACGAAGTTGATATTGGCTACGTCGTTGATGTTTTTACGGTTAAAATCATCGAAACGCATGTTAATATCGTATTCATATTCACCTTGGCGGAATTTGATTTTAGAATCATCAGCCGTACCTGAGAAAGCTGTTTGCATGGTACCACCCACAGATTCGAGGGTTAAACCGAGTGCCGACATTTTATCGCGATCTACTTGCACGTTGATTTCTGGGTTACCTTCTTCCACCGACAATTTCACCTCGCTCGTACCTTTAATCGTTTTCAATAATGCCATTGCTCTTTTCGCATAGCCCATTACTGTATCAAGGTCGTTACCCATTACAACTAACTCTACCGGCGCTCTTTGCGCTGTACCCATGATACTTACCGGGGTAGTTTTCACTTTCACACCAGGTAATTGAGCTGCCAATTCGCTTTTCAATTTAGCTGCGAAGATATCAGAAGCGTCGGCGCGCTTTTTCTGATCTACGAGCATAACTGTGATTTCGGATTTATATACAGTTGCCTGTGATACACCGAAGCCGTCTTCACTTGTTTGACCCACTGTAGTGATCAACGTTGTTACTTCAGGCTTTTTATTTAAAATCTGTTCTACTTTACGCGTTACTTGGTTCGTTTGTTCAAGAGATGCATCTTTCGGCATTTCCATCATCACAATAAACTGTCCACGGTCACCATTCGGGATAAACTCACCACCGATATAACCTTTTGTTAATAACGTGAAAGAAGCGAACAACAAGAAAATAGCAATACCAAGGGTAGATAACTTCGTCCATTTATTTTTCAACGACCATTTTAAGATGCCCGTCATCCAATTCGTGAACTTATCCAACTGGCGTTCGAACCACAAAATGAATTTCTCGAAGAAGTTCTTACCTGTAATATGTTCCAACTTACCGAAACGAGAAGACAATAGCGGTACGATCGTGAACGAAGCGAGTAAGGATAACATGGTAGAAATCATTACCACCACGCAGAACTCACGTAAGATTTTCGATACTAATTCGTTGGTTAAAGAGATGGGTAAGAATACTACCACGATAACCAAAGTGATCGATGTTACTGTAAACCCAATTTCTTTCACACCATCAAACGCAGCACGCACCCTGTTTTTACCCATCTCCATATGGCGATAGATGTTCTCCAATACTACGATGGCATCATCCACAAGGATACCCACCACAAGGGAAAGCCCCAATAAACTCATCAAGTTCAAGGAAAAGCCCATCAACTTCATACCGATAAACGTAGCGATCAAAGACGCAGGGATCGAGATCATTACGAAAAGGGCAGAACGTAAGCTGTGCAAGAACAATAACATTACCGCTGCTACCAACAATACGGCGATGATCAAGTCATGTATTACAGAATCGGCAGATTCCAACGTAAAGTCCGACGAGTCGTTTGCTACTTGGATGTGTAATTTAGCCGCTGCATATTCTGCTTCTACTTTTGCGATTGCTTTCTTCACTTCTTCCGATACTTTCACAGCATTCGCATCTGTTTGTTTCTGCACTTGCATCGCGATAGCGCTGATACCGTTTACACGGGCAATTTTCTCAGCATCTTTCTGCGAATCTTGCACATCAGCCACATCGCCTAAACGGATTTGTGTACCATCGGCCGTGGTTTTTAATACCAACGCACGCAATTGTTCAACGTTTTTGTATTTACCTGCTAAGCGAATCAAGATTTGTTGCTCAGTGGTTTTTACTTTACCCGTAGGGAAGTCGAGGTTCGCATTGGTTACGATATTACGTACTTGTAAGATCGATAATTTGTACGCTTCTAATTTCTTAGGGTCCATGTTGATTTGCACTTCACGTTCTTGACCACCGGTCAAAGAAATTTGTGCTACACCGGGTAAGCGGCTCAACATAGGTTGGATTTTTTTATCTACTAGATCGTAGAATTCGCGATCGTCCATATCGGCAGTAGCAGATAAGGTCATGATCGGTAAATCATCCAAAGAGAATTTATTCAAAGAAGGCGGTTTCGCATCACCTGGTAGGTCGGCCAAGATCGCGTTCACTTTACGTTGAGCGTCTTGTAAGCCTAAATCCACATCGGCGTCGTTATTCAATTCCACGGTTACTACGGATAAACTTTCAGATGACTTGGAAGTAATCTTTTTGATTTTCTCCATAGACGCTACCGCATCTTCAATTTTTTTAGTGATGGTACTTTCCACCTCTTGCGGGGAAGCACCGGGGTATACTGTAGAAATGGTCACAATAGGTGACGAGAACTTGGGAAGGAGCTCATAGTTCAACGACTTGTAGCTCATGACTCCCAATAACGTGAGTATCGTAAACAATACCACTACAACCGTAGGTCGTTTAATGGATATTTCTGTAATCTTCATTTTCTCATGTTTTGAATCGTGCAAACAAAGCGTTGACTATTTACCGGCGGGTTGTTGAATGGTTACTTTAGAACCATCAACGAGGTTGATTTGACCGCTTGTGATCACGGTTTCACCTTCCGCTAAACCTTCACGGATTTCAACTTTATCGCCGAAAATTTTACCGGCAACTACTTTACGCAATTTTGCCGTGTTGTTTTCGAGCACGTATACTTGGTTACTGTTCACACCACCAACGAAAGCAGAACGAGCTACTAAAATGGTAGATTCCATTTGAGGTAAACCGAAGTGAGCAGTACCGTACATACCGGCTTTCAACGTTTTACCGCTTACATTGCTTACTTCCATTTGAACAGGGTAGTTCAATGTAGCATCACCTTTAGCAGGAATGAAAGAGATAGTACCGGTGTAGTTTGTTTCTGGGTATACGTTTGTTGTTACGTTTACTTTATCGCCGTTTTTCAACGTGATTACTTGTGCTTCTGGAACAGAGACTGTTAATTTCAATTTAGAAACGTCTACGATATCGTACAATTTAGTACCAGGAGAAAGGTAAGCACCAACTTCTACGTACTTTTTATTGATTACACCAGAGATAGGCGCTTTAATATAAGTATCGTTTACACGGCGTTGAGCAGCTTCGATGCGCGCAACAGCTAAGTCGTATTGCAAACGAGTATCGTCTAATTGTTTTTGTGTAACGCCACCTGTTTTGAATGCGTTTTCGTAGCGGTTTTTATCTACACGTAATTGTTCCAAGTTAACTTTAGCTTGTTGCAATTCTGTATTGATAATTTGGTCGTCTACACGGCCGATAACTTGACCGGTAGAAACGTGAGAACCTTCGTCAACATTCAATTTGGTGATTCTACCTGAAATTTCACTCATGAAAGTGAGCTCGCGGATTGGTTCGAAGTTACCATTAGCTTGGAAGCTTTGATCGAATTCGACTTTAGCCACTTTCTCAACTAATACTGGTACATCGCCGGTGTTGCTTTGTTTTACGAATTCTGTTTTAGCAACGTTAGCAGTTTTATTAGCATTCAATTTCCAAACAATGAAAGCTAATACACCGATAGTAATGACGCCGTAGATTAAAAATTTCTTCATGGCTATAGATTAGTTTAAGAGTGTTTTAAGGTTACCGTTAGACTTGATTAATTCGAGTTCTGCAAGTTTGAATTGCAAGAGCGCTTCGTTGTAGCTGTTTTGTGCTTCTGCGAGAGAAGTTTCAGCATTTAGGAGGTCGGTTAAGTTAGCTAAACCGAGTTCGTAATTGTTTTTGGTAGAAGCGTATACTTCTTCTGCGAGCTCCATATTTTCTTTTTGAGCCTTAATGGTATTAAGGTTGTTGGCTAATTGGAGTTTAGCATTTTCGAAGGAAGTGGTAAGATCGTTTTTCGTACGATCTTTTTCGAATTCGAGTTGCTTCAATTTGACTTCTGATTGTTGTACTCTTGACTTACGTGCGAAACCATCGAAAATTGGGATTTTCACGTTTAAGCTGATGTTAGCCATTCCGTACCAGAAAGCAGAACCGCCTTTACCATTGAATAAGTCGAACTTGTCGCTCATCCCGTTGTAAGAATAGCGGCCATTCAACGAAACGGTTGGGTAATACTCGGCCAAGTAAGCCTTTCTTTGAAATTGTTGCAATTCTTCTTGTTTCTCGATTAACTTAAATTCCGTTCTGTTGTTCGTATCAAAATTACCCCAGTCGATATTACCCGCCGTTTGTTGTTGAATATCTTTTAATGATAACTCGGGAAAAGTTATTTGTTCTGAAGCAGGCATACCGATAGCGAACTTGAGCATATTCGTTTGAACTTGCACTTGGTTTACTAATGTATTACGCTGCGAAGTGTAGTTTGTAAGGCTCACCTTGATACGGTCGAGGTCGATTTTTTTCGCCAAGCCGTTATCGAATTGGGTTTGCGTTGTTTCGGTTAGTTTTTTAAACTTCTCAATATTGCTTTCCAATACGGCGATCTTTTGGTTTGTTACCAATACATTAAAGTAGAGGGAAGAAATATTATAGATTACATTTTCTTCAGATTGTGCTGTTTGCAGTGCGTAGTATTGTTCGCCTGCTTTAGCAGCCTTTAAACCTGTCCAAACGCTTTGGTTGTAGATTTGTTGGGAAAGGTCACCCGCCAAAGAAGCATTCCAAGTGGTACCGGCAGTAAGTACTACCAATTCACCTGGTTTACCGGCTAGGTCGCCAGGCAATGCCATCTTTTGTTTGAGGATATTGTCGGTTAAGTTACCCGAACCACTTATTTGAGGAAGTGCTTGCGCACGGATTTCCTTTGTTTTGAGCCTGCCTAGATCTTCTTCCAAGCGAACTTGTTGTAGCTGCTGGTTGCGCTTCAAAGCGAACTGCAAAGTTTCTTGCAAGGATAGCTTTGTTTGTGCTGTAGCAGCAGTTGTTAACCCAAACCCAATTAGGAGAATGAATGAGAATTTCAACCTTTTCATGAGTGTTTATTATATCTGCGTTGTGTGTTATTCTTCTTCGCTTTTCTGTAGATATTTATTCACCAGTTTGTGACCTTTTAAAGTGGCGATACCGTGGATGTAATGCTCTGTGACTTGGTACAATACATCGTGCAGATCAAACGCTACAGCTGGGAAATGTTGTGGATTGAAGGCACTGTCGAGCTGAAGCAACCGCATATGGGTCATAATCCCAATATCCAGGTCGCCCCTATATAAGCCTTCTTGCATACCACGTTTTAAATTCGACGTAATATTGTTGGTGAGATAATGGTTCTTAAAATCGGAGATCATTTTCCATGCGCTTGGAAAGTATTTCTCTATTTCATAGAACAGCACAGGGTTTACCGTTTTTACCATATGCTCGGTGTGCTCGAGGCCAAACACCATTTCTTCAATAGCGTTCTTGCTGCTTTCTCCGCAAGCCAACATCTCTTCCATGTGGCGGTTCAACATAAAGGCGATGGCCTCTTGCACTAATTCATTCTTATCTTCAAAATGTTCGTAGAGTGTTTTTTTAGACATACCGCATTCACGGGAAATGTCGTTCATTGTTATACTCTTCGCACCATAGGTTCTAAACATTCGCAAAGCAGCCTCTAAAATCCGGTCCCTCGTATTCGTTGTTTGCATTAGTTCTTTTTTAATCCTTTTACAAAAATGCTCAGTAACAGTTCCTGTTTCATTTCCAGGTCGGCTAACTGTGCATCACTCAATTCTTCGGTAAACTGCTGAGGATGATCCATAAAAGCGAGTCTCATACCCATTAAAGCATGAAATAATATACCCGCTAGTTCTTGAGGATCTGCAACTGCTACAAACTCGCCGCTTTCAATCCCACGTTCAATAATCCTCGTCATTAAATCCCATTCCCTTTTCTTCGCTGCTTTCACCTCGTTGTTCATCGCTTCAAAAGAAGCTTGACGCATGAGTTTGAAAATCTCCAACCTGCAAAAACGCGTCATAAAATTGTTACGAATCTTAATGGTATTCATCAAAGATTCTCCCGCCGAAACCTCGCTGTTATTCGCCTCTTTCTCTAGGGTTTGTAAATACGATTCCCCAATTTTTGCCAATACCGCAATGTGTACGGCATTCTTATCTGGGAAGTAGTAATATAAAGAGGCCTTCGAGCAATGCAAGTCTTCGGCAATCTCATTCATCGTCGTCTTCGACGCCGAAAAATGAGTAAACCTTTTCAGAGCCGCCTCAATGATTCTATCCCTCATTTCGTCTTTATTCTCTGTATGCATTAAACTTCCTGACTTTTTTAGTTACAAAGTCAAAAGTATAACATTTTGCCATATTAGTAACATTAGTTGACCTTTTTTTAGGCTTTTAACAAATCTTTGACAGTGGAATTTTTAGGCCAAATCGCAAGAGTTTCCAATAGGACAATTGAAAATCAATATTTTAATAATACAAAATAAACATTTGAGAAACGGCGGGTTTCCAAAGGTGCTGGTGAAAAAGAATGTATGATTGTTAACAAATGTGAGAAAAAGTGATGCAAAATAGGGGTTGACTTTTGTGGTCGAAAAGTCAAATAAGGCATTTTTGGGTAAGGAGCGGGGTAAAAAAGAAGCACCTACCTGGAAAATCCGGGTAGGTGCTTCGAAAGTATTTGAATTAGAAAAGGTATTAGCTCAATTTAGACAACGCTGCTTCGAGGGCTGCTAACATCGCTGGAATTTCTTCTTTCACGCAAGTACCAACGCTGAGGCGGTACCATGGAGAGTTTTTAGAAGAACCGAAGGCGTAGAAAGGAACAATGCCCAATTTAGCTTCGTCGAGGATGTAAGAGGTAACTGCTGCTTGGTCTGCTAAAACAGTACCTGCTGGAGTTGTTTTACCTACTAAATCTAATTTAATGGTGAGGTAGATAGCAGCTTGTGGTGCAATTGCATCAACATTATAACCAGCTTTCTTCAAGCTATCGAAACCTTCGTAGATTTTAACGAGGCGTTCTTCGATTTCGCTTTTAAAGTGTACTAAGTACTTATCTACATTTTCTTTTTGTGCTAAGTAACGAGCAGCAGCCTTTTGTTCTGCCATTGGGCTCCAAGCACCAACGTGAGAAAGGATTGCTTTCATTTTACCGATTACGTTAGCAGGACCGAGTGCCCAACCTACGCGCACACCTGTTGCTGCGAAAGCTTTACTCATACCGTCGATGAAGATGGTATATTTCTTCATTTCTGGGCGGAGGGAAACTGGGTTGTAGTGTTGCGTTTGGCCGAAAGTAAGTACCCAGTACATTTGGTCGAACATAACGAAAAGTGGCTTTTCGTTTTCGCCGCGTGATTTGTTTTCTTCAAGTACTAAATCGCAAATTTCTTCTAAGTGTTTTTTAGAGAAAGCTGTGCCGGTTGGGTTTTGTGGTGAACACAAAGCTAAAAGGGTAGCACCTTTTAACAAAGGTTTCAATTCTTCCGCAGTTGGCATAAAGTCGTTTTCAACTTTAGTTTCCAACACAACGTGCTCTGCTTCTAAGAAGTGAGTATAGTGGTTGTTGTTCCAAGAAGGAGTAGCGTAGATTACTTTCTCGCCTCTATCAACCAAAGTACGGTAAGTAGCGTAGATGATAGGACGGCCACCACATGAAATAACAATTTCACTCGCCGGGTCGTATTGCAAACCTTCGCGTTCGCTGATGAATTCGCCTACTGCTTTACGGAGTTCTAAGATACCATCGGCAGGAGGGTAGTTGGTAAAACGCTCCTGGTAAGCTTTCGTAATTTCTTGCTCAAACTCAGCAGGGATCGGGAAAACCTTCGGATCGAAATCACCGATTGTGAAGTTGTATATTTTTTCACCCTTGGCCATCTTATCCTTAATCTCACCGGCCAGTTTAATAATTTCAGATCCAATAAGCGTTTCGGCTAAATGAGATAGTTTCATAACCAAGATAGTTTTAATGTGAATTAAGTGTTTTTTGCGCCCGCAAAAGTAACCGATCTATATATATTTTAAAAGAAAAAAGACATTCTTTTTAAAATTTTCAATGTTATTAACAATTCGTTAGAATTTCACAAACCAAGAAGGTCATATCAGGACTTTTATTCAGCATGCATTCGAATGCGATTCGAAACTTATTCTTATTATGCAGGCGCGAATTACCCACATTTTCTGTAAACAGCGTTGAAAGAGTGTTAATAAATAACTGGCCGCATCGCAACCGGCACATGCTTCTTAACCGCATTTCTTTCTATCTTTGTTTGCATTACATTACAACATTTAGCAAGTAACCTTATGAAGTTTATCGTTTCGTCTTCTACTTTATTGAAACAATTACAACAGATCAGCGGTGTTATTAACTCGAATACAGTTTTGCCGATTTTGGAGGATTTCCTCTTCTCGATCGATAAAAATGAATTAACTGTTGTGGCTACCGACTTGGAAACAGTCATGAAGGTAAAACTAGAGGTGGAAGCGAAGGAAACTGGTCGTATTTGTATCCCGGCTAAAATCTTGATGGACTCTCTGAAGAATTTACCGGACCAACCACTTACTTTCAATATTGACCCGAATTCATACTCGGTTGAAATTACTTCCGACAACGGTAAGTATAAAGTAATGGGTGAGAATCCTGAGAACTTTCCGAAAGAACCCGCAGCAGAAGATGCTACTACTTTCACTATGAGCGCATCTGGTTTAGTAACCGCTATTAATAAAACCATCTTCGCCGTAAGTAACGACGACCTCCGCCCGGCGATGACAGGTGTATACTTCGAATTATCTTCCAACGGTATCACGTTTGTATCTACCGATGCTCACCGCTTGGTAAAATATATCAAGTTAGACGTGGTATGCCCTAAAGACGACAACTTCATCGTGCCTAAAAAACCTTTGAACTTGTTGAAATCGGCCATCCCTGATAACGATAGCGAAATCCACGTGTCTTACAGCAAAAATCACTTCTTCGTTACACACGATAACGCGCAAATGATTTGTCGCCTCATCGACGCACGTTTCCCTGATTATAAAGTAGTTATTCCAAAAGAAAACCCGTACCGCTTAACACTCGTGAAAAACGACTTCCAAAACGCGTTAAAGCGTGTAGGTGTATTCGCGAACAAAAGCACGAACCAAGTAGCATTGTCTATCTCTGGTAGCGAGTTACAATTATCAGCGCAAGATGTTGACTTCTCTTTCGAAGGTAACGAGCGTATGAGCTGCCAGTACAATGGTGAAGACATGCAAATTGCATTCAACGCGAAATTCCTCATCGAAATGTTGCATGCAGCAGAAGGTGATGAAATTAGCCTCGAATTATCAACACCAACAAAAGCAGGTATCTTGAAACCTTCTGAAAAAGAAGAAAACGAAGACCTTTTGATGTTGGTTATGCCGCTTATGTTAAATAACTAAGCCGAACATTAATTTATAATTAATTCTAATATACAGCAATCTCATTCATTTGAGGTTGCTGTTTTTGTTTATAGTCATGTGAAATAATTATCATAACTAACCCTTTCAAAACCTGGCAACAATCATCATATTAAAAATACAAACTATATTATTCGACTAGCATTATTCATTATTATATCTTTTTATATAAAGTAATCACGTTGTGAGTTCATTGTTTTTTTCTCCAGGAAAAAGTAGCGCCCAGCCGCGCCAGGTAACGAAAATGAAGTAATTTTATTATGTGATAGGAAGACAAGGCGTATAACGTACATGGCTATACGAATAAAGATTCTTCCACCCCTTTTATCCCTTACGGCCACATCCTCTGCGAAAACGCTTTTTATAAGCTAGCAAAGGTTACTTCTATCCTGGGCCACCCTTTCAAAAAGCATTTGTAGCAGATTTGTGGAGATGTTCTGAGCGATTGATCACTCGAGTTAGTAATGCGTATGATCGAGTTTTTTGAACATATTCCTTCGTATTACCGCACGGGCTTGCTAGTAGCAGGTTTAATAATGTTGTGGATGTTAGAAGGAGTGATACCGAGGACTAGGTTTAGAAAGGGGCAGCGCTTGCGACATGCGGGCACTAATTTGTTCTTTACATTAACGACGGCCATTGTAAACCTAGCATTTGCATTTGCCATCATCGAGGCAGCACAATTTACAGGTAGCCGGCAGTTCGGGTTACTATACCTATTGTCGATACCGGTATGGTTGCATGCTTTGTTGGCCATTATGATGATGGATTTCTTGGGGGCTTACCTCGTACACCTTGTGCAACACAAAGTGGCTTGGATGTGGCACTTCCACAAAATTCATCATATAGATAATGCCATTGATGCTACCACGGCGTTACGTCATCATCCTGTTGAAAGCGTATTCCGGGTTATAGCATTGTTGATAGCGATTATTACAATGGGTATACCTGTTTGGATGGTAATGCTTTACCAAACGATTTCGGCCTTCATGAGTCAATTTAACCACGCCAATATCAAATTACCGCGTTGGATGGATAGCTGGCTCAGTTGGATCATTGTTTCACCCGATATGCATAAGGTACATCATAGTAAGCGACAAGTGGAAACAGACTCCAATTATGCCAACATTTTCTCGTTCTGGGACCGGTTATTTGGAACGTTTGTAAAAGTTCCTGATGTGTCAACGATTGAGTATGGGCTCGATGAGTATACGGCAGAGAAGTATGAACAAGTAGGGCCGCTATTAAAGGCACCATGGGAAAACAACCCTTAGGAACTAAACAGTAGCAAGGCTACTAACAAATATTTTTAACGATTTAAATTTTCAATTATGCATCATCAACCGACGAGCCTCCCAAAAATTGCCGGCATTTCTTCGCTGATTATCGGCATCGCTGCATTGGTTCTTGCTTATTTAATTAAAGAACCTAAAACAGCTTTAACGATCGGCGCCATTGGCCTGGCTGTTAGTTCTATTTCTGCATTGTATACCCGCAGAACAACAACAGAAGACTTACAACTTTCAGTTGCCGGTATTATTTATTCTCTATTTGCTTGCGCAGTAGGTTACGCTTTTATGTAATCCATTATGCTGACAAACATATTGCAACATCCGTAGCATAGCTGCGGATGTTTTTTTATTTCTTTTTCTTCCGCTTATACTGCTCGAAGTAGCCTTTTGCAGCATTTTTAGGGAACAGCACCAATGTTGTATCTGTTAATGTTCTTACCAAAAATGTATCTACAATTACCAGCTCCGTAGTATCACTTTTATCGTAACTCCACATCTGCAAAGTATCATCAGCAAATCTCCATTTCTCGTATACTAAATCGTGAAGGTTTACCGAGGTGGCTTTTCCTTTAGTTTCTAGCACAAATCCTTGTAATTGATTTTCCAATCCCGGGGTAGGTTGCAGCCATTTACCTGGTAGCAATGCCGGGTTAATTGTGTCTTTTACTGTAGTGTCGGCTTTTTCGGGTGCTGTATGAATGGTATCAACGCGGGTAATCAAGCTATCTAAAGGGAAAGCTGGAGGTGGGGGCGCTTGTTGTTGACAAGCAGCTATACTACAAACAATAAGCGCTAGCACTATAATTCGGATCGACATGTTGATTGTTTTACGGGATAAATGGAAGCCATTCTTACCCATCAAAGATAATGCTATAAATTTTTAGTGATAGCTGGTTGGATTTTTACAAAGATGTTTCATAGTTTTACAGTCACTTTAGGGGTGTTCCTTAGCCGAAGGCTCTGGAACTGAGATGATACCCTCAGTCACCTGATGCAGCTCATACTGTCGTAGGGAAAAGTAACTGAACTCTCTCATTTTGCATCCTTGAAGTTTATTGTTCACTTTAAATTTCCAAGCAATGGAAGTACATGTAAACAATAAACTTTATGCAGTGCAGCCGGGATCAACCGTGTCCGCACTCTTACAGTTTATTCAAATTCCTTCTACAAAAGGTATTGCCGTGGCCATCAACAATTTTGTTGTGCCGAAGCAACGTTGGGAACATCATGCCTTGCAGCCCGACGATCATATTACCATCATTAAAGCTACACAAGGAGGCTAGGAAACGCGGCCTATAAGCGTTTCAAGGAACGAATCTACTATTCGTTCAAATGGTATTGCGTATGCAAATCGTAATGGCGTTAGTGCGTTCTGTTATGTAACAGGAGCGGCTATACCTATACGTGCGTGCGTACAATTCTCTCTAACTCACAAAATCATTATCAGTATGAAAACGAATGCTCATGCACCTTCCACGGAAAAGATTAGCCGCGAACCTTTGCCGGCAAGTAATAAGATTTATGTAGAAGGAAAGCTTCATCCCATAAAAGTAGCCATGCGCGAGATTACGCTCACGCCTACTATTATTAATAACGAAGAAAATGCCAATCTTCCTGTAGCAGTCTACGACACAAGCGGCCCTTATACTGATCCTTCCATCGATATTAACATCCGTAAAGGCTTACCTCGTTTACGCGAATCGTGGATTGTGGGAAGAAATGATGTAGAACAATTAGCTGGTTTTAGTTCTGAATTCGCGTTACTGCAATTAAGTAAAACACCTGTTGATCTTCAATTTCAACATAAACCTAACCCATACCGCGCATTACATAATACAAATGTTACACAGCTTCATTATGCAAAAAAAGGCATCATTACACCAGAAATGGAATACGTTGCCATCCGCGAGAATCAACTCCGTGAGGAGCGTTTCAAACAAGGAGATCAAAATTGGGCGCAACACCCAGGACACTCATTCGGTGCAGGTATTCCAACAAATGGTATTACACCTGAATTTGTAAGAAGTGAAATTGCCGCCGGTCGTGCTATTATTCCAGCTAACATCAACCATCCTGAAGCTGAGCCTATGATTATTGGGCGAAACTTTTTGGTGAAAATTAACGCTAACATCGGCAATAGTGCTGTTACAAGCTCGATGGAAGAAGAAGTTGAAAAGGCAGTATGGGCTTGCCGTTGGGGCGCAGATACAATTATGGATTTAAGTACCGGTAAAAACATTCACGAAACACGCGAATGGGTAATAAGGAATACACCCGTTCCTGTAGGTACTGTACCTATTTACCAAGCATTAGAAAAAGTGAATGGCAAAGCAGAAATGCTTACTTGGGAAATCTTCCGCGATACTTTAATCGAACAAGCTGAGCAAGGTGTTGATTATTTCACGATTCATGCGGGGGTATTGTTGCGGTATATTCCATTAACGGCTAAACGCGTAACAGGTATTGTTTCCCGTGGCGGATCTATTATGGCTAAATGGTGTTTAGCACATCACAAAGAGAACTTTCTATATACTCACTTCGAAGAAATTTGCCAGATTATGAAGGCATACGACGTAGCGTTCTCGTTGGGCGATGGGTTACGTCCTGGCTCTATTGCAGATGCGAATGATGCGGCACAATTTGCAGAACTGGAAACACTTGGCGAACTAACTAAAATAGCTTGGAAGCACGATGTTCAAGTAATGATTGAGGGACCAGGACACGTACCTATGCACCTTATTAAAGCGAATATGGAGAAGCAATTGGAACATTGTCATGAAGCGCCCTTCTATACCCTCGGCCCACTAACTACAGATGTAGCACCTGGTTACGATCATATTACATCCGCGATTGGAGCAGCCATGATCGGTTGGTTTGGAACAGCGATGCTTTGTTATGTAACGCCGAAAGAACATTTAGGCTTGCCCAATAAAGAAGATGTGAAAGTGGGGGTGATTACTTATAAACTCGCTGCACATGCTGCCGACTTAGCAAAAGGTCATCCTGGTGCACAGCACCGTGATAATGCTTTAAGTAAAGCACGTTTCGAGTTCCGTTGGAATGATCAATTCAATCTTTCGCTCGACCCAGACACAGCCAGGAGTTACCATGATGAAACCTTACCAGCAGAAGGGGCGCGGTTAGCACATTTCTGCTCGATGTGTGGACCACATTTCTGTTCCATGAAAATTACCCAAGAAGTACGCGACTATGCTAAAACCAATAATTTGGAAACAACAGAAGCTATTGAAAAGGGTATGGCAGAACGTGCTGAAGCCTTTGTTGCAAACGGAAGTGAAATCTTCTCGTAATGGTACGGGCGATCACGCACCCAGTAGGTGTGCCTAACGAGATTTCAATTATACAGTCACTACTAGCGCATGGGCTTGAACATTTGCTTGTTAGAAAACCGGGATTTTCCGCTGGGGCTTACGAACAATTCATCGGGGATATTCCACGTGAATTTTACCCGCGAATAATGGTGGCCGAATATCCAGCAGTAGCTGCGGCATTGGGATTGAAAGGGGTACATTTAAATTCACAATTACGCATGCAACATCATACGTTGGCGCTGCAGCAAACTGGGATGCAAATCAGTACAAGTATTCATGCTTACAGGGAACTACAAATTGTTGCACATTTCAATGAAGTGTATTTAAGTCCTGTGTTTGATAGTATTTCGAAAAGCGGGTACCATGGGAGGTTTGATCACTCTTTCCATCCTTCCAATAGGCAATTGATTGCTTTAGGTGGAATTAATAGTAGAACAATTAATATAGCAAAAAAACTAGGGTTTTCATCGGTAGCTTGTATAGGTGCGTTGTGGGATGAACCAACAAAAGCACTGTCAAACTATTTACAATTGAAAGAACAATGGGCGCAAATAGAGTATACACCATGAGCTTCGCAGGCTTTGACCCGAGTGCTGGGGCGGGCTTACTAGCCGACATCAAAACATTCGAGCAACACAAGGTATATGGCTTTGGCATTTGCACGGCTAACACTATGCAAACAGATGACACATTTAGCCGTGTACAATGGAATGCCACAAATGAAATAATAGAACAAGCCATCCCGTTACTCGAAAAGTTCGATGTTAAAACGGTAAAAATAGGCATTGTAGAAAACCTCGATACGCTACAATCCATCATTACGACTGTTATACGTATTCGGCCCCATGTACAATTCGTTTGGGACCCAGTACTGTCGGCTTCCGCGGGGTATAACTTTCATGCCAACTTTGCGCAAACCAAATTGCAGCAATCTTTGCAGTTGATACATTTAGTAACACCCAACTACAATGAGGCATTGAAGCTACATCCCGCATCAAATGGCGAAGAAGCGGCTTTAGGATTAGCGAAACATTGTGCTGTATTATTAAAAGGCGGCCATCATCCTACAGCTACAGGATTCGATACTTTATTCTACAACAACCAA
The DNA here is from genome assembly GCF_003259335.1 of Chitinophaga skermanii. GTDB lineage: Bacteria > Bacteroidota > Bacteroidia > Chitinophagales > Chitinophagaceae > Chitinophaga > Chitinophaga skermanii. The sequence goes on along the minus strand of NZ_QLLL01000007.1, from coordinate 68,966 downwards.
GTAAATGTTTTACCACCTCTTGGCAACAAAGCCAGTGCAAAACATGGATCAGGTTGTGTACTAAGTGCAGCCATAGTAGCTAGCTTGGCATTAGGAAACGATTTATTCACTGCATGTCGCTTAGCAAAATCATATACATATCAAATATTGACAAGCAACAATACATTATTAGGTTACCATCATGGATAGGCTTATATATATATCGCAACAAACCCAGCAACGCTCGCATCTCGATAACATACAGATAGCTTGCGAAGCGGGATGTACAACTATTCAACTCCGTATTAAAAACGAAACGCCACAAATCTTATTACAGCAAGCATTTGAGGCAAAGGAAATTTGTAATCGCTTTGAAGCACAACTATTCATCAACGACCATCCATTTATCGCTAATGCCGTACATGCTTATGGCGTACATGTGGGTAAAGAAGATATGCAGGTGCAAGAAGCATTAAAAACCATTGCTACCCACCAAATAGTAGGCGCTACTGCTAATACATTTGAAGACATTCAACAACATGCTTTGAATGGCGCACATTATATAGGGTTAGGCCCGTTTCGCTTTACTACTACAAAAGAAAAACTGAGTCCTGTATTGGGTTTGAAAGGATATACCCATATTCTTCAGCAAATGAAAGCAGCCCAGGTTCATTTACCTGTATACGCGATTGGTGGGATTATGGAAGAAGATATCTCGGCAATATTAACAACCGGGGTACACGGCATTGCCGTCTCTGGTCTTATTTCTAATGCCAGCAATCCATCTCTCATCGTAACACGTATACGCAAAATCTTACAAGATGCTTAATCAACCTTTACAAATAGCCGGTACTACGTTTCAATCGCGTTTATTCACCGGCACAGGCAAGTTTGGCTCCTCTACAATCATGTCGGAAGCTATAACCGCTGCGGGTTCTGAATTAGTTACTGTGGCTCTGAAAAGGGTAGACGTTACGAAGGAAGAGGATGATATCTTGTCATTTCTTTCTAACCCCACCGTGCATTTATTGCCCAACACTTCTGGCGCCCGTACGGCCAGAGAAGCCGTATATGCTTGTCAACTCGCAAGGGAGGCACTCCATACAAATTGGGTAAAACTCGAAATACATCCCGACCCTCGCTATTTACTGCCAGATCCTATAGAAACACTGGAAGCTGCTGCTGCACTTGTAAAAGATGGCTTTATTGTGTTGCCTTATGTGCATGCAGACCCTGTTCTATGTAAACGACTAGAAGAAGTTGGTGTTGCCGCTGTTATGCCGCTAGGTGCACCTATTGGCTCGAACCGAGGTTTACGCACGATGGATTTTTTGGAAATCATAATTGCACAAAGTAATGTGCCCGTTGTAGTGGATGCTGGTATTGGCGCCCCTAGTGATGCCGCGAAGGCGATGGAAATGGGTGCCGATGCTGTTCTTGTTAATACGGCGATTGCCGCGGCCACGGACCCGGTGCGTATGGCAGCAGCATTTAAAGTAGCCGTTGAAGCCGGCAGAAGTGCATACGAAGCTGGCTTGCCTGCAGTACAACAATCCGCAGAAGCATCTAGTCCTTTAGTTTCATTTATCGATTTGTTATGATGCAGCAACCAACATTCGAACGTACTTTTAGGCAGCACGATTGGGAACAGGAAAAAGCGACTATTTACACGAAATCCCAACACGATGTACTACGCGCCCTCCGCGCGCAACACCGTACGTTGGAAGATTTTAAAGCGCTTATTTCTCCAGCAGCCGCGCCATATTTAAGCGAAATGGCCACAATGAGTGGAATGCTCACACGGCAACGTTTTGGAAACACGGTACAACTGTATATTCCACTGTATTTATCCAATGAGTGCCAGAATATTTGTAGCTATTGTGGCTTCAGTTTAGATAATGAAATTCCCCGCAAAACATTATCTGGTGCGGAAATATTGAAAGAGATTGAAGTGATTAAAAGCATGGGATATGAACATGTGCTACTTGTTACCGGCGAATCCAATAGGGAAGTAGGTATGGACTATTTCGAGAAAATATTGCCCATTATGCAACAACATTTCTCTAATATTTCCATGGAAGTACAACCACTCGATCAACCACAGTACGAAACCTTACGCAAACATGGTGTAAATGCAGTGCTCGTATACCAGGAAACCTACCATGAAGCCGATTATAAAAAACATCACCCCAAAGGCAAAAAATCCAATTTCGCGTACCGCCTCGAAACGCCCGATAGGCTAGGAAGAGCAGGTATGCACAAAATTGGGCTAGGTGTATTAATAGGCTTAGAAGATTGGCGTACAGACTCGTTTTTCACAGCTTTGCATGTACAATATTTGCAAAAAACATACTGGAAAACCCGCTACAGCTTATCATTTCCACGGTTGCGCCCATTCTCTGGCGGCCTAGCACCCAAAGTAGATATGAGTGATCGAGAATTAATCCAGCTGATTTGTGCTTACCGTTTATGCTTCCCGGAAATTGAGCTAAGCATTTCAACCCGCGAAGAAGCAAAGTTCCGCGACCATATTTTCAAAGTAGGAATTACAGCCATGAGTGCAGGCTCTAAAACCAATCCCGGCGGATACACGAGTGCCCCAGAAAGCTTAGAACAGTTTGAAATCAGTGATGATCGCCCTGCTAATGAAATTGCAGGTATGTTAAAGCGGGCTGGTTACGAAGCAGTATGGAAGGATTGGAGTAATCATTATATTGATTGACACATCAATTATTAACATAACACCCCCCAAGCATGCAAGCATACTTGGGGGTTAATATATTCTTCAAAGCGTCTTGCTTTTAAAACGCCTCACCAATTGTTAGGTAAAATCCTTGCTGACGCTTCTCCCCAGTTCTCTTTTCACCCACACCATAATCCAATCGCACCGATAACCTTGATCCTTCATCGTAGAAATAACGAATGCCTACACCATAATTAGGCTTCAGTTGCGAGGTGGAAAAATCTCTATTAGCGAATACTGCACCTGTACCGCCAAAGGCAGCCAAAGCAAACTTGGGTTGCAAGTGCCAATTAAACAGCTTCACATCCAACTTGGGATCAATAAAATAACGGTATTCGGCTTGTATACCGGCGAAGTTCTGCTCTCGGTATCGACCGGCATAGTAGCCTCTCATCATAAAATCGCTTCCTAATTCCGGCAACATATAGAATGGCAAACCATCGTTTCCTTGAATGGAGTTCGCAACACCATTCAAGCCCAGTGTGCTTTTACGGCTGATAGGGAAGAAATGACTAGCCCTTCCTTCAAACTTCCAAAAGGCGCGGGTACTTAAAAAGGCTGGAGCATAAGCAATATTTAATCGCAAAAAGCTACCTCGAGTAGTGTAGTTCTGGTTATCGCGGTTATCGTAAATCGCTGTAGCTCCAATGAAAGTGGCGTGGCCACCATTTTTATCTGTTAAGTTAGCACTAGGATAAATGCCTGTATCTTTTGCAGCAGCATAAGTATCGTGCTGGTATTGCAAGGTTAAACCGGCATAGAAGTTTGGAAGAATTTTACGCTCTGCTTCTGCCAGTAGTTTATAGCGTTTGTTGTTAAGTAACGTTTTATCGGTCTCCTTGGTTTCGGAGCCAATACCATAGAAATACAAAGGGAAATCGTGGTATCGCACATTACCTTTGAAGTGCCAAAGATTGCCTGGTGTCCAGAAATCGCCTTTGATATCGGCCTTGTATTGATTTTTTGTGGTTAAGCTGGGAACGAATGTAATGGAGGAATTTCGGGTACCTGGCACCGGTTTTTTCTTATCGGTATAGAACGAGTATAACGCGGCGATACCCACCTCCCAGCCTTTTTCTTGGGCATAACCGAGAATAGGGATGGGTAAGAAAGAGCTTTTTCTATAGATAGAGTCTGTTAATATTGTACGTGTTGAATCCTGCCCTGGCATATTGCTATGCGTGCGGGAAATCTTGATGATTTGCGCATGAGCGGATTGTATTCCTAAGCACAAACACAAGGTGATGGCGAGTTTATTAAACATAGTTGCAAAGGTGCGAAAAGAAATCATATAAAAATTCGATCCACACCCTTGCAAAAAACGTACTAAAAATTGAGTTATAGTTTGGCTAAATGTCTGACCTCATCAAAGGTTTGGGTATTTACCAGCTCACCATTTTCGAATACTACCTGCATAATGTCTGTTAATGCAGGGTTTTCACCGGCTTGCATGGTTTGGTACGTATTATTCTCTAGTACGAGTTTTAATTTACCGGCTTTAGATTTTTTGAATGATGTGCGTAAGTTGCCTTGCGCGTCCAGCTCTACTGGAGATTTCATTACATCAATACCTTTACCGTTTAATTCGGCATAAGAACACTTCAATGCAAACTCTTGCGTATCGCGGTTAACGCGTTGTAATAGGGCACCGCCCATGCCGAGTACCAAGTTTTCGGCAGAGATGCCTGCTTGTTGGAGAGCAATATAAATGCTACCGATTGAACTGTAGCTAATACCATCACCTTGGATAACACGCACTTGCTTGGGTAATACTTTATAGCCTTTCTCGTTGATGGTATATCCAAATTTCTCGAACAATATTTCGAATACGCGGAGTAACGTTAACACTGGATCGCCACTGTCGGGACGAATCACCAAAGTACCATCACGTTGTAACACTTCTTCTTTCAAATCGGTTCCCCAATACTGCTCACATGCCCTGAAGATGTTGTAAGAGTCGGATACGCAAGCCACCGTACCTGTAGGGAAGGTAGCAAGCACGTGCTTAAATATTTCTAACTCACCATTTTCGCCAAGTAAGGTGCAAATAGAGTGTTCGGTAGCAGGTATTGATAAACCGTACGCCCTAGGTGCATCATAATAACGCATCGCAAATGTAGAAGCAGCAATCGTGTCGCTACCTGAGAAGTTTACAAGGTGTGCACTGCCACCCAAGCCCGCACTTTCTACTGAACTAACGCCCCTAAATCCAAAATCATTCAACACAAAGTCAATCCCGGCCATCGAAGCTTCACTAGCAGTTTCATGGTAATATTTTGTGACCACTTTCTTGATTTCACGACTTAAAGTCGCCACGGTACAAGGGTACCAGGTTTGCATGAGCAAGGTTTCAAGGAAGTTAGTGAGCCAATAACAATTAGGGTCGGTATTCTCGATCGTCATTAATACATTGTGTACAGGTACTGTTGTTCCTTCAGGAACTGCTTTGATACGAACGGGTAGTCGACCACCATGTTTTTCCACGATATAATCGAAACGACTCCTATCGAATACGTCGTTTCTACCGAACACTTCTAATAAAGTCTTTTCAGCCTCGTCGATTTTTTCTTTCGTGATAACAGCCCCTTGGAGGTAGTGTTTAAGGAAGTATTGAAGGCCAAAGAACACGGTTTCTTCAAATTTGCCTCCTCTGCTTTCCATGTAAGAATATACAAATTGGGTACCCGGCATGTATAATTTATGGTGAGAATACTTATAAGCGTCGGCGAGTAATACGAGGTTTAAATCAGTCATGTTTTGCTATTTTTTAAAGCAAGAAAATTATCCTTCCCAACAAAAATCAACGCGCACGGTTGCAATTAAGCCAATTTTTTTCTGCCTAACGTCCAACCCTATACGAATAAGGCAAATTGGATGCCGCACTTGTTGTTTTACAGTCCACTCAAAAAGTTAATTACCAATATGGTAGTGGCTTTCAACACTTAATTGTGTAATTATGACACAAATATAAAAAGGAAAATCAAATTTTTAAATTTTTTATTGTAAAAAATACACAAATAATATAAGTCATTGTTATCCAATGCTTATTTTGTAAGCCTTTTTCTTATAATTCGAAGTAGATCCCTTCTTTTTTCAGCTCGTCGTAGCGTTTCTCATCGAAACTGAATAATTGCGCAGGACGCCCTTGCTGAGGGTGTTTTAGCTTTTCGTTTTGGGGAATGAGGATATTGAAAGAGTGGATTTTCTTTTGGAAGTTACGGCGGTCGACAGGGCGACCTAACAATGTTTCATATAATCTTTCCAGCTCGGCAATGCTGAATTTTTTATCTAGTAATTCGAACCCAACCGGCTCGTACCTTATTTTATTCCGCAGGCGAACCAAAGCCATCTGGATGATCTTATCGTGGTCGAAAGCTAAGAACGGCAATTCATCTATGCGGCACCACATTGCATCTTCTGCATCGGTATTAGCGGCCAGCTTAAAGTTAGAAGGGTTCACTAATCCCCAATAGGCTATACTTACCACCCGCCCACGTGGATCGCGCTGCACATCACCGAAAGAATACAATTGCTCTAAGTAATTAATCGATACGCCAGCCTCTTCCTGTAACTCGCGCTTGATACCATCTTCAAACGACTCATCATTATGCACAAATCCACCAGGCAAGGCCCATTTGAAGATATGTGGTGGAATCTTCCTTTTAATTAATAGAACCGACATGCCCTGCTTTGGCGTATAACCAAACACCACGGCATCTACCGTAACTCTTATGTGTTGCGCGATTAACAAGGAAGACTATTTTAAATAATGAGCTAATTGAGTGGTGTCTTTATGAAGATTGACGAATAACGGGTTTTTCAACGGGTCGAATACAATGATGGTGTAAGCTTCCCAAACACTCGTCATCGACGGTAAAATATATTCTACCTCTAAGCCATTCTCACGAAGAAACATGATACTATCTGTTGGCACAATTTGTTGCTTAAAATTATGCGCTGTTAAAAAGGCCACCATAGCATCTTTACGTTTTGCCACCGAATCCAACAAGCTATCTTTCACAGGGCGTTCGCGTAAAACAAAGCTCCTCTCTTTAATCACGGTAAAACCTTCTTTGTTCGACTGTTTCCTAGATGAACGGTTACACGCGAAGGCTGTTACTACTGCCAATCCTAATAAAATATAACGCATAATTAATTTTTGAAAGCAAAGATGGCTGCAAGATAATGAAATCAAAAGTTCACGGCAATCCATACACATAAAAAAAGCGCCTCCGCAAAACGGGGGCGCTTTTGAATATCTTGAAGGCAGGTTAGAAAGCAATATCATAGCTTTTTACCTCGTTTCCTCGTTTTACTTTAACATTGGTTTTGTCGCCTGCTTTAAAGGAGCCTAACGCTTCCATGTAGGAATCCATATCCCGGATCTCGAATTTACCCAGTTGCACCACGATATCACCTACAGAAATGCCGGCCTTTTCTGCCACTTTACCTGGGCTAACACCATCTACTTTCACACCACCTTTATCGTACGTGTAATCTGGCATAATGCCCAACGACACAGAGAACCGGGTGCTCTTCGTTTGCTTATCTTTTGTTTTGGTAAAGGCTAGCTTAGGTTCATTCGATGTTTTATCTACAATGTTGTAAATCGTTCTGATGATGGTGTACTGCCCTTCATAATTCACTTTATCGGCATCATCGCTTGGCTTGTGATAATCGCTATGCGAGCCGGTAAAGAAGAACAAAACAGGTATATTTTTAAGGTAGAATGAAGTATGGTCAGAAGGTCCAACACCGCTAGAATCGTAGCTTACTTTTAAATTGCTTGGCACAGCGGATTTTAGAATTGCTCCCCAGGATGGAGAAGTTCCTACACCACCAATTTCCAATCCTTTTGTATCGCTTAAACGGCCTACCATATCCATATTAATCATATAGTTTGCATTGGTAAGATCGATGGTGCTATGCTCGGTGTAATATTTTGAACCATATAGCCCTAGTTCCTCGCCAGAAAAAGCCAAGAACAGGTAGTTATATTTTTTCAGCTTCGATGCTTTTAGCATTTTCGCTAGTTCCAATAGGGCAGCGGTTCCGCTGGCATTATCATCGGCGCCGTTATGAATTTCATTATTTGTTGTGCTAAGGGAATTATGATCTTCACCATATCCCAGGTGATCGTAATGCGCACCGAAAACGATGGTTTCCGTGGCATTGTTATCAATAAAACCGGCTACGTTTGTACCTGTGCGCTTACTGGGTATTAATCCTGCTGAGAGATCAATTTGGTAACCATCTACGTCATCGTCGTTAAACGTTTTGCTGGTAGCGGCATCTAACCAAATAGCGGGGATACTGCCTGCATTTGTTTTTTCCGACATCCATTTCTCTACAGTGGTACCTTTTTCTTTACCATTATAGAAGATCACCGCGGTAGCACCTTGTTTAGCTGCTTCTTGGGTTTTCTTTTGGTATACCGGGAACATGTCGGCATGCGGATTATCGTATTCATCCCAATCCGCCGCATCTACCAGCCAAATATTGCTAGGTTCATTTACATGTAAAATTACCTCTCCTTTAGCGTTCTTATTTGCACTAAAAGGCAGTACCAGGGCTTCACTTCCAATTTTCAATGCTTTATCATTGATCTTCAAGAAAGCGGATGGTGCTGCTGTTACGCCTTCGCGCACAACGAATGTTTGTAAATAACCTTCTTCGCCTTTGGCAGTAAGGCCTGCGGCTTTCATTTGCTCTGAAATGTAGGTGTATGCTAATTTTTCGCCGGCAGTGCCTGTACGACGGCCTTCCAACTTATCGTCGGCCAAATAGGCGACATGTGCTTGCAAGCTCGCCAATACTTTACGATCGGCTTTCTTTTGCGCGTTTACGCCAAGTGTGAGGCCCAGTGGTAAAAGGAGTAGGTATTGTTTCACAACAGTGTTGATTTTCAAGGCAAAATTAGTAGATTAACGGATATTCATGGCAACAATCATTGACAGGTTGCTTTACTGCTTACTAGGTATATAAAGATAACCGTATAACAATAAACAAACAAAAGGCATTTAAATTCACCATGTCGTTCCATGGAACAGTAAACAATTATTGCACCAATCTGCCGCCAACAAAAATTAAATCCTAAATTTGCCGGGCTTATTACGAACGTAATAGCATTATTTACAACAACAAAATCAGTATACAACTTTCTTTTTATGAAGAATACGCCCTTTACAGCAAAGCATATCGCGTTAGGCGCAAAAATGGCTCCTTTCGCGGGTTATAACATGCCGATTTCTTATACCGGTATTAACGATGAACACGCAGCCGTACGTAAAAACGCCGGTGTGTTTGATGTAAGTCACATGGGTGAATTCATGTTGAAAGGTGAAAATGCTTTGGATTTGATCCAACGCGTTACCAGCAACGATGCGTCGAAATTAACGGCCGGTAAAGCTCAATATAGCTGTTTGCCGAATACAGAAGGTGGTATTGTAGACGATTTGTTGGTGTATTGTATTGAAGAAAATAAAACATATATGTTGGTAGTAAACGCTAGCAACATCGAGAAAGATTGGAATTGGATTTCACAATTCAACACCAAGAACGTAGAAATGCACAACATTTCCGACAAAACTTGTTTGTTGGCCATTCAAGGTCCTAATGCCACGAGCATTTTGCAACCTTTAACGGATATCGACTTGGTAAATATGAAATATTATACGTTCGCGAAAGGTACTTTTGCCGGTGTTGAGAATGTATTGATCAGCGCTACTGGCTATACCGGTTCGGGTGGTGTAGAAATTTATTTTGAAGACAAAGGCGACGATGCTTCGAAAGTTTGGGATGCTATTTTTGAAGCCGGTGCTTCAAAAGGTATCAAACCAATTGGCCTAGGTGCACGTGATACGCTTCGTTTAGAAATGGGCTTTAACCTTTATGGTAACGATATCGACGACCGTACTTCTCCATTAGAAGCAGGTTTAGGTTGGATTACGAAGTTCACAAAAGAATTCACAGCCCGCGAAATCTTCGAAAAGCAAAAAGCGGAAGGTGTTCAACAGAAATTAGTAGGCTTCGAAATGGTGGACAAAGGTATTCCTCGTCACGACTATGAAATTAAAGATGCTGAAGGTAATGTAATCGGTCGTGTTACTTCCGGTACACAAGGTCCTTCTATCAATAAAGCAGTAGGTTTGGGTTATGTAAAAACGCCATTCGCTGCATTAGACACAGAAATTTTCATCGCGGTGAGAGATAAAAGCTTGAAAGCGAAGGTGGTAAAAGTACCTTTCTTGGGCTAAAATTTCCCTGCCGGTAAAATTTATTCAGCCTGTTTGCGTTAGAGGGAAGCGTTTTACTTTACTATTTAAACAAGGATTGCTAATTTTAGACTCGCTATGCCCACTATTCATCTAACCACTGTCATACATGCACCTATTGAAAGGGTGTTCGACTTGAGCAGAAGCATCACATTGCATAAAAAAAGTATGCATCACATGCAAGAAGAAGCAGTCAAAGGACGTACCAACGGGCTGATAGAGTACAATGAAACCGTTACCTGGCGTGCCAAGCACATTAACAAAATGCGCGAGCTTACTGTAAAGATTACGGAAATGAAGAAACATTCCCACTTTATAGATGAGATGATCCAAGGCGATTTCAAACACATGAAGCACGAACATTACTTTAAGCCTATTGATAATGGCACCGTAATGATTGATGTTTTTGAATTTGGAACTCCTTATGGCAGTATAGGCCGGTTGTTCGAGAAATTTTACCTTACCAAATACATGAAGCGTTTGTTAGAAACGCGGAACGAAGCCATCAAGGATTATGCTGAGAGTGAGAAGTGGCGGGTGGTTTTGTCTTATTAACATTTTTTAAATCGAATGACAGCAGAAAACAAACCAAGGTTAGAAGTATGCCTTTCACCGGCACTTTTGCACCTTTTTGATGTAAAGAATAGCATTGTAGTAATTATCGACGTATTACGCGCCACCTCTACTATTTGCACAGCCTTATACAATGGCGCGGCCAAGATTATACCTGTAGCGAGTGTTGAAGAATGTGTAAGCATCGGGAAACAACTGAATGCCATTACTGCAGGCGAACGCGATGGTAAAATTGCAGCGGGTTTAGAACATGGTAACTCTCCGTTTGAATATCCCCGCGAGTTTATTGAAGACAAAGTACTTGTACTCACCACTACAAACGGCACCAAGTTATTACACATGGCCAAGGATGCCATCCAGATCATCACTGGTTCTTTCCCGAACTTAGACGCGGTATGTGAATACCTTGTTTCCCAGGGTCAGAACGTGATATTGGGTTGTGCAGCTTGGAAAGACCGCGTAAACATGGAAGATACCTTGTTTGCAGGCGCCGTAGTATCTCGCATAAAAGAACATTTTGATGTGAATTGTGATTCTGCTATCGCAGCAGAAAACCTGTATGATAGTGGGAAAGCCGATTTGTTCGAGTTTATTAAGAAAGCATCTCACTTCCAACGCTTAGCTAAATTTGGTTTAGAAGAAGATATCCGCTACTGCCTTACCCCGAATGGTGCAAATGTGTTGCCCATTTTGAGAAACGGCGAATTGGTGGTTGGATAACTGACCAAAATCATTTTTCCTAAAGATAAAGACGACATAACTTTGCGTATCGAATACACAAATAGTTAATGTTTAAAATATTTAAAACAGAGCGAAGGAATATGGCGGACTATGACATGCTTTACGAGGAGATTGTATTATCCGCTTGGGGCAAAACTGACCGTAACCAAGATCCGTTTAGATTAGGAGACAAGAACACATTGAAAATGGCCTACAACGATTTACGCGGTGATAATGGCCACGACATTAGGTTCAGCTTAGCCTGTGCATTGAGAAAAGTAGCAGCCGACCAAGCAGAGAACAAACCAGTAAGCAAAACTTTATTGGATTTGGACAGGAAAGCCTGGAAAGCGAAATCCTACAACGACATCACGATTATTTTGGAAGACGCAGATAAAATCTTCAAGCAAATAGGCATCAAAGAATAATTGGTTCTTATTTATAAACTTTTGTAGCCCTTCCCGGTAAGTACCGGGGAGGGCTTCTTTTTTATACCTATTTCTACCATCCCAATACTTCAAAAGGTATAAAATTCTACTAATTTCAACTTTTCTAATAATAATATTCTAAAATATGGTTTATAAATGTACCTTTATTATGAAATAAAGTATATTTGTATACCACTTTAATCACAATAAATACAAAACGCTACTATTATGAAGTACGATTTGATTAAAGAGCTTATACAGTTAGCCGAAACCTTTGAATCGAACCCAGGAAACTACCCGTCCAACATTAACGGGTTTAAACAATGGGTTCATGACCAAGTAAAAGAGGCTGATCAACCTATACATGAACCTGTGTGGGAAGGCAAAGAAAAGGGGAGAACCCCGGAGAGCGTTATTAACACGCTTATTGTGCATATGAACAGGTATGCTAAAACATATTCTAAATCTGCCATACACGATTCTGCTTTTTCTACCCAAGAAGAGTTTATCTACCTGGTAAACCTAAAAGCTTTCGGGGCTATGTCTAAAATGGAGCTTATCAAGAAGAATATTCAAGATAAACCTGCCGGCATGCAAATTATTAACCGCTTAATTCAGCAAGGCTGGGTAGAACAAAAAGATTCTGAAACAGATAAAAGAAGCAAAATCATAGGCATTACACCAAATGGATTAGATGCTTTGGCACAACAAATGGACAAAATCCGTCATGCAACAAATATCGTTACGGGCGATTTATCCTATGCCGAAAAAATGGAACTCATTCGCTTACTAAATAAGCTCGACCATTTTCACCACGCCATTTATTCCCAAAACTATTCTCCTGCCGAATTACTCGAGAAAGTGACAAAGGAATACTTGCCGGTAAAAAACTAGTGCATGAAAAAGAAAGTAGCCATTATAGGTGCTGGTATTGCTGGTTTGTCGGCAGCAGCTTATGCCGCTAAAGCCGGGCACGAAGTGCACGTTTTTGATAAAAACAGTACCCCTGGTGGGCGAGCACGCCAATTTACTACACATAATGGTTATACTTTCGACATGGGTCCCAGTTGGTACTGGATGCCCGATATTATTGACAATTTCTTCCAAGACTTCGGTTACCATGCTACCGATTTCTACGAGCTGGTGGCCTTACACCCCCAGTTTCAAATGATTTTTGAAGAAGATAGATTGGCTGTTCCTGGCAATTACAACGAGCTACGCGCTGTATTTGAAACTATAGAAACCGGGGCCGGAAAACAACTGGATGCATTTATGAAAGCTGCGCGCTACAAATACGAAGTAGGCATGCAGCAATTTGTAAATAAGCCTTGTCACTCGTGGTGGGAATTCGTTTCGCCTACGATAGCCATGAGTGCGCTTAAGCTGGACCTGCTATCCAACTTCCGTTCTTATGTAAAAAAATACTTTACGCACCCCAAACTGGTAGCACTCATGGAATTTCCTGTTATTTTCCTTGGTGCTTCTCCACAGCAAATACCGGCACTTTATAGTCTCATGAACTATGGCGGGTATGCCTTAGGCACTTGGTACCCTATGGGTGGATTTTATAAATTAGTAGAGGCTATGCAACAAGTAGCTGAACAACAGGGTGCAAAATTTCACTTTGCACATACCGTGGAAGAGGTTATTGTGCATAATAAAGAAGTACAATCGCTTATTATCAACGGTGAAACGCATGCCTTCGATGCTGTTATCGCGTCCGCAGATTACCATCATTTCGAAACATTATTAGCTCCTCCTTATAGAAACTATTCAGAAGAATATTGGCAGAGTAGGGTGTTTGCTCCCTCTTCGCTGATTTACTATTTGGGCTTCAACGAATCTATTCCCCACCTAACGCATCATACACTATTCTTCGAAAACGATTTAGATGATCATATCGATGATATATATGGCAACAAGCAATGGCCACGAAAACCGCTGTTTTATGCGTGTTGCCCATCTAAAACAGATAGTAGTGTTGCGCCAGCTAACCATGAAAATATATTCTTGCTAATGCCCTTGGCCACCGGGTTAGAGGACTCGGAGGAGATGCGCGAAAAGTATTTCCTTGAGATGATAGGTAGATTAGAAAAGCATACCGGTCAACCTGGCTTATTACAAAAAATCGACTATAAAAGAAGCTATTGCGTACGCAATTTCATGGAAGATTATAATGCTTACCAAGGAAATGCATATGGCTTAGCGAATACGCTATCACAAACAGCCGTACTCAAACCTTCTATCAGAAATAAAAAAGTGAAGAACCTCTTTTATACCGGGCAACTTACTGTGCCTGGACCAGGAGTTCCACCGTCTATTATATCAGGGAAAATTGCAGCACAGGAAGTGAATCAACTTAAATCAATCTATCATGAAAGTACTATTTGACGAACTATCGCAACAAGTTAGTAAGGCGATCACCCAGAAATACAGTACAAGTTTTTCACTCGGCATATTAGCATTAAGTCCATCCATACGGCCGGCGATCTATGCTATTTATGGATACGTACGATTAGCAGATGAAATTGTAGATAGTTTCCATGGTTATAATAAGGAGCAGTTATTGAACCGCTTTAAAGAACAAACGTGGGAAGCACTACACGAGGGTATTTCATTGAATCCCATCCTTCAATCATTTCAAGAAACTGTTAACCGTTATGGCATCGAGGAAATATTGATAGAACAGTTCCTGAAAAGTATGCAAATGGACCTGGGGAAAATAGATTATGATTCGGCATTGTATAAAGAATACATACTAGGTTCGGCAGAAGTAGTTGGCTTAATGTGCTTGAAGGTTTTCGTGGAAGGGAATAATGAAAAGTACGAAAGCTTAAAACCTTACGCGATGACGTTAGGTTCTGTATTCCAAAAAATCAACTTTCTCCGTGACTTGAAGGATGATTACCAAGTGTTAGGCCGCACCTATTTCCCGAATGTTGATATGCTTGTTTTTAACAACTGTATTAAATCATCCATTGAAAAAGAAATTGAAGCAGAATTTAAAGAAGCATTGATTGGTATTAAGAAACTACCCGGATCATCGCGATTTGGCGTTTACTTGGCCTATAAATATTACTTTTCTTTATTCAATAAGATTAAGAAAACTCCTGCACAAAAAATACTTCAAGAGCGTATACGCATCCCGAATGGACAAAAATTTTCGTTGATGATGAGCAGTTATTTACAGTATAAACTGGCTGCTATTTAGAAAAACAATGTGTATGAACGGTATTATCCTACTTATTACTTTTTTACTCATGGAAGGAGCCACCTGGTTGATTCACAAATACGTGATGCATGGCTTTCTATGGGTATTACACAAGGATCATCACGATCATTCGCATACGGGGGAATTGGAAAGAAATGATTGGTTCTTTGTCATTTTTGCTATACCAACCATTATTCTATTGTATTACGGTGTAAGGCAAGAATTTAGTTATGTGTTTTGGATTGGGTTAGGAATTTTCTGTTATGGAATGTGTTACTTTTTTGTGCATGATATTTTTATTCATCAACGCATAAAGTTATTACGCGATACACAGCATCCATATTTATTAGCTATTAGGCGGGCACACAAGCAACATCATAAACATACCGGTAAGGAAGATGGCGAATGTTTCGGCTTTTTATGGGTACCGGTAAAATATTTCAACATGTACTTTACAAAAAGATGATACCTACTACTTATACATATATATTGGTTGATATACTGACGATCATCGTTTGTTTTATCTTTTCTTTTGATAAAAGAATACAATTCTACCGGCATTTTGGCGCTTTTATAAAGGCCGCTTTGTTGGTAGCTATCCCTTTTATTTTATGGGATATTTGGTTTACACATCATGGTATTTGGTGGTTTAACAGTAATTATACCCTTGGTTGGCATGTTGCGGGTTTACCAATTGAGGAGTGGTTGTTCTTTTTCTGTATTCCTTTCTCTTGTGTATTTACTTATTACTGTTTAGACAAATTCTTTGATCTTTCTTGGGCAAATGGATTCAACAATATGATTGTATTTGCGGGCAGTATTGTTTTAATAGTTACCGCTTTGTTGTATGCACATAAAACCTATACACTAGTAACGGCTTTAGTTACAACTGTTACACTGATTTATTTACATTTTTTTGCTAAAGCCCAGTGGATCGGCCAAGCTTCGTTTGTATATACCGTGTTGATGTTGGGCTTTTTACCAGTAAATGGCATATTAACTGGCACTGGGATTGATGCACCTATTGTTAACTACAACCCGCAAGCATTCCTTAACATACGCATGCTGACCATTCCCATTGAAGATGCAGTTTATGGTTATACCCAATTTTTATTAGTGATCTATTTCTTCAAACGTTTCCAATCTAAAACCGAGCACGATGAAAATATTACGCCCATTAGTTCTCTTATTCAGTAGCGCTATTTTAATCTGTGCTTGTGCCAGTATACCTAAAAATGCCACACCTGTCGATCATTTTGATGTATCTAAGTACTTAGGCAAATGGTATGAAATAGCACGCTTCGATTATAAGTTTGAGAAAAACCTCGATAATGTAACCGCTCAATATAGTTTACGAGACGACGGGGACATTAAAGTGTTGAATAGTGGTTATGATTTCGTAAAGAAAGAATGGAAATCCTCTACAGGCAAAGCAAAATTTCGAGGCGATAAAAACGTTGCCGCATTAAAAGTTTCATTTTTCGGTCCTTTCTATGCGGGTTATAATGTAATTGCGATTGATAAAGACTACCGTTATGCATTGGTTGCAGGCAAGAACTTAGCATATCTCTGGATTCTTTCACGAACCACTACCATTCCTGCCGACATTAAAGAGGCTTATTTACAAAAAGCGGTTGCTGTTGGGTACGATACTTCCAAGCTGGTTTGGGTAGCACACAATCAATCAATATCAAACTAAGGATAGTTTTAATGGTTAACGATAAAGGGCAAAGGAAATAACTTTCCAATGCCCTTTTTTATTGCAATTGGCGTAAACAACCCCTTAGGGTATAAATAAGACAATTATATAGCGAATGGTAAAGACCAACCAATACCTAGATAAGGGCAAGAATATATCCCACGTATACCTACATATTTAGGATAATATTGGAAGAACATTAGAAGAACATTGGAGGATATTATAAACATATTGTAATCCCCACTGCGGCAAATATTAAAAACACTACTTTTTACTAAAGAACTAGCCAATTCGCGCCTTTGACATTCCATTTGCGACAAAAGAAACCAAAGCTGGTTAACTACTGGTTAAAGTCTTTCAAAGGGACGTCAAAGGGATTCAAAGGCTCGTTGACTACTTTCAAAGGGTGGTCAAAGGCTTTTCAAAGGCTTTTCAAAGGGTCGTCAAAGGCAAGTCAAAGGGTAGTCAAAGGCTTTTGTATATATAGCCACCTTCGAAGTTCATTTGCGACAAACAAAAAAGGCACTGGGAAAAACTTCCCAATGCCATTCACCTATACGTCTTTGTCTATCTAACTAATGTTTATTTCCTAGCGCGTGCTGCGTCTACAGAGTTTGTTCCGCTACCGTAAATCGCAAAGAAGATCATAATGAGCAGCATGGTTAATGGAGCAGAAACGCCCGCAAAAGTGCCATCTATAGCAATTTTTAAGATCACCGCAATGATCATCGTGAAAAGCAATGCGATAGCTGCGTAACGGGTAAATAAGCCAATAATTAACAGGATACCGCCTACTAATTCAGCCAAAGTAGCCATCAAACCCCAAAAAGCAGGGCTAAACTTGATACCTACAAATCCCATCGCGCTACCAACACCTGTCCATACTTCGTTGCCACCTAATAACTTTTGTATACCTAACACGGTAAAGATGATACCAATACCGATTCTTAAAATCAAAAATGCTGTTGCTTGTTGTTTTGTATTTTGCATAGTAATGTGTGTTTTCCGAATGCAAAGCTACTAGCAGGAGGGTGCCCCCGGAATACACAAATCTCCATTTATAGTGCACTTTTTTTCGTTTGATGGCAATTAGGGGAGAAGATGATATCAATGATTGATTCATCAATTAGTATTTTTTCTTATAAATGCTACTCGACAGCAAACTGTAATGTTTTTTTCACCCACAACACACCCATTCATTCCACAATTTCAAACAATAATATAAAACCCGCTGAATCCTAAACCTTAACACGAATAAGCGCCCAACTTGCTCCTTTTTTCACATTTTCTGCTTACTTTTGTGGATTGCCTTTTCACGAGCCGCATAAGATCCAACTATTAGTGTAAAATGGATGTCTAACCCGGGCGAGTTACTAAAAACCGGCAATTGTTATTATGTCATTACCCCATTTATTGAAATATATCTACAATAACGGCACCGACGAGGTGATCCGCAGGGGTAAACGCATATACGCCTCCGGCGGAGTAGAGCTGATCGAGGCAGACCCCGTTTTAAAATCCGCTTCTTTCAGGGTAAAGAGCGATACGCATGCAAACTATTACCGCGTTTCCATTAGCAAATACCACGAAACATCGGCCATGAGCGTTCGATGCCAATGTCCCTATAACCTTGGCGACATTTGTAGGCACGAAGCAGCCGCCTTGTTCCAGTTACAGGAAATGTTGGATAAAAATCACTTCGAGTCTTTCGATTCACAGTTCGACCAACAACATACGGTCATCAAAATGAAATCGATCGACTTGAAAACCATCAAGTTACTCACCTCGCCATCAATTTTTGCCGAGGCGGAGAAGATCTTGCGTAAACACCAAGCCAAAATCTTATCGGCGAAAGATGAAAAGGTGGAAGCGCTGTTGAAAACACCCGACGGTAGCTACCAACTCATCCTTCAACGCAACGAAGAAAGAAATTTTGACACCCATTGCGTGTGTGATGAACATGATCACGCACTGTGTGTACATAAAACCGCTTTGTTCTTACAACTCTTGAACCAACACGGCGCATTTTACTTTGATACACTACGCAATTGGGACAAGGAAAAGAACAAATTATTGTCGTTATATGGCTATTCCCTGAGCGACGACCTGGATGGCAAATTCACTTTCACCTACACCAATGGAAAGCCTTTCCTTCGTGTGCTCGACCCGAGCATTAAGAAGGTAGAAACGGTAATGCCCGTATCAAAAGAAGTAGAACCGGCCACCGAAACACAAGTTACCACCAGGCGTATTGGCGTTGTATTAAACGCAAATGAAAGCCTGTACCCATATTTTGCCGTGGATTTAATTACCGGTGAAGCGAACGAAGATGAAACTGAGTTTTTGTCGTTGATTAATAAGCTGGACTTAACCAAGTACATCGATTACTATCAATACCGCGAACAAGATCGTGAATTGATAGCCCCGACGAGGAAGCTCCAACAATCGGAAATTTCCAAGTTCCTGAACAAGAACTCTCCGTTCGCAGGCATTTGGGATAACATCACCCACGAAACAGAAGATGCGCTGCCTTCCGAAACGAAGGAGCTTATTCTTGAGTACTTACATCCTAAGCTTATTAAGTTCTTCGACTTATTGAGCGAGCATAAATTGGTGTATTTACTTCGCGAGCGCCAAGTGTTTAAAACTAAAACACTGGAGCCTATCATCGTTTCCGGCGAGCAATTACAGTTGAATTTGCAAACCGAGGTGAAAAATAACACGGTGCACATTACAGCATGGGCCAATATTGAAGGCGAATTGGTTAACATCGCCAACAATAAGTGGAACAGTCCATTGGTGTTTTTACACGGCAATATTGCTTACTTATTCAAGCAACCCTTCGATGCCATGCAAGCCGAATTGTACCAACAAAGCGGCGAAGTGAAGGTGCCCTTGGATGAATGGGGAAACTATTTAAGCGAGAAATTATTGCCTCTCGGTAAAGATTACCAAATACAGTACGACAAAGCGTTGCTGGCGGAAGTGAAAACAGAGAAACCTGAATGCCGTGTGCATTTGAAGGAAATCGGTGAAACATTCGTAATTCAGCCTACTTTCTCGTACCGTGGCCATGATGTAGAATGGAATAACGAAACGCAAATCACCATCCAAGAAGCCAACAAGGTATTAATTATTCACCGGAACAAGGAGTTGGAAGATGATTTCGTACAAAAGATCCGTTCATTGCATAGCAATTTCGCGGCACCTACGCACTACAATTATTTCTACTTGCGCTCTAAAGAGGCATTAACGAATAATTGGTTCTTTCTTTTCTTCGATACGTTGAAGGAAATGAATGTACGCGTGTTTGGGTTCGATGGTCTTCGCAACTTCCGTTTCAACCCAGCCAAACCAGTTACCAGCTTACAAATTAGTTCCGGTATCGATTGGTTTGATGCGCAGGTAGAAGTAGCCTACGGCGATCAAAAGGTAAGCATCAAAGACATTAAAAAGGCGCTTGCCAACAAACAAAACTATGTGCAATTGGCCGATGGAACACTCGGTTTATTGCCAGAAGAATGGCTGAAGAAATACTCGTTGCTCTTTAAGATCGGCGAGGAAAAAGATAAAGGTTTGAAGTTGTCGAAATACAACTTCAACGTGATTGATGAATTGTATGAATTTATCGACGACGATCAAGTTCTACGTGAACTGGATGAAAAACGTCGTAAACTCATTCAATTCGATGAAATTCGTCACCAACCATTACCGGATAATATGCACGCTAACCTGCGTCCTTACCAGGAAAGCGGTTTCCAATGGTTGAATTATTTAGACGAAGTGAAGTGGGGTGGTATTTTGGCGGATGATATGGGTCTTGGTAAAACCATCCAAGCACTCACTTTTATTCAACATTACAAGAATAAAAATGGCCGTTGCTTGACCATGGTTGTTTGTCCTACTACTTTGATCTATAACTGGGAGAACGAGATTAAGAAGTTCACCCCCACCATGACGCACCACATTCACCACGGGCCAACACGTATTAAAACGCCGGAAGCCTTCCAGGCATTCGATATCATTATTACCACCTACGGTACTTTGCGTAGCGATATCCAGATGTTTATGAAACTGGAATTCGATTACGTGGTATTGGATGAAAGCCAGGCGATTAAAAACCCGCAGTCGAAAGTAACCAAAGCGGCACAGTTACTCCATACAAGAAACCGTCTTGCATTGAGTGGTACGCCGATGCAGAACAATACGTTTGACATTTATGCACAGATGAACTTCTTGAACCCGGGTATGTTGGGCAGTGTAGACTTTTTCAGGAATGAATTTGCTACACCGATCGACAAATTCCAGGACGAGGAGCGAAAAGATCATTTGCGCAAACTGATATATCCTTTTATTCTTCGCAGAACGAAAGAGCAGGTAGCGAAAGACTTGCCAGACAAGATTGAGACGGTTATTTTCTGCGAGATGGATAGTGAGCAACGCCAGATTTATGATGCTTACCGTAACAGTTACCGTTCAAAAATTTTGGGCGTAATTGAAGACCAAGGTATCGAACGTTCGCAATTAACCATCTTACAGGGCTTAATGAAATTGCGCCAGATCTGTGATTCGCCTGCGATCTTGAATGAAACGGAGCAATACCCGAATCATTCTGTGAAGCTGCACGAGTTAACCCGCGAATTATCGGAGAACATTGGTAATCACAAAGTGCTGATATTCTCTCAATTCCTTGGGATGCTGGGCTTGATCAAAGAGAAATTATCCGGCTTAAAAGTTCCGTTCGAATACTTCGATGGTAGCACTTCTACCATGGAGCGCGAGCGTGCTATCCAGAACTTCCAGAACAACTCGGAATGCCGTGTATTCTTGATTTCATTGAAAGCGGGTGGTGTAGGTTTGAACTTAACAGCAGCAGATTACGTGTATATAGTAGACCCTTGGTGGAACCCTGCCGTAGAGCAACAAGCCATTGACCGTACACACCGTATTGGTCAAACCAAGAACATCTTTGCTTACCGTATGATCTGTAAAGACACCGTAGAAGAGAAAATTTTGGAATTGCAAGAACGCAAGAAATCGTTGGTAAAAGAAATCGTTGCCGACGAAACGGGCTTCGTGAAAAAATTAACAAAAGAAGACGTTATGTACCTTTTCAGCTAATAGGTACTTCAATTTTATACGCGAAAAAGCTATTTACAATCGAACGAAACATTATATTCGTTGAAATTGTAAATAGCTTTTTTTGTGACATTAAACCTGTGATGCATGCCATACAACGCTTTCCCAAAGTTTTCTGCAGCTTTTAACTTAACGAATATTAATGCCCAGCAGTTCTTAGCACTGGCTTTCCGCGCGGCGAAGAATTTACATTGGAACGTAACGGCATTGAATGCCAATAAATTCACCGCTGTAAATCCTGCTTACCCGGGATTTGAAGTGGTGGTGTATGCATCTATTTCCAGGGGCTCTATCACTAGTTTTGCGTTGCAAGCAGATACCAAAACGGCTGTTAGAAACAATCAATATATTGCCACGTCTATTTCGGACGAGATACAGGCTATTTCGGGCAATATTCACAGTGCAGAAGAAAGTAGTGATTTACATTATGCCTTCCAGCATGCGGTAGAACAATATAAAAAAGAGGGGAAAGATAATCCAAAGCAATCGTACAACCTTTTCAAAAACCTAGTAGGCATTGTAATTCCGGGAGAAAACTACACCATTACCCCTATAATTATA
The DNA here is from genome assembly GCF_003259335.1 of Chitinophaga skermanii. Taxonomy (GTDB): domain Bacteria; phylum Bacteroidota; class Bacteroidia; order Chitinophagales; family Chitinophagaceae; genus Chitinophaga; species Chitinophaga skermanii. Next base: position 46,639 of record NZ_QLLL01000007.1, on the reverse strand, counting down.
GGGTTGAACATTTTGGTATTCCTAGTGATGTGTATGAGTGGTGTAAGCTTTATTTCACCTACCGTAGAAGAATTAGTGAAGTGGGGTGGGGTGAACCGGTTTTTGGTATTGGAAGATGGGGAATGGTGGCGTTTGTTGACAGCCGCGTTTTTACATGGTGGTATTCTGCATATTGGGTTTAACATGTATGCCTTCTTCTTTGTGGGGGTATTACTGGAACCTGTATTAGGAAAACTTCGATTTAGTGCAGCCTATCTTTTATGCGCTTTAACCTCGTCGTTCGCCAGTATTTGGTGGCAATCTAACTCGGTAAGTGTTGGTGCTTCCGGTGCCATTTTCGGGATTTACGGGGTTTTATTGGCCTTGTTAGTAATGAACCATCATATTGCAGATTATAACCGTAATAGTTTATTAAAGAGTATTCTCTTTTTCATTGTTATCAACATCTTCATCATCGGCAATGCAGCCGGCATTGATAATGCAGGCCATATTGGTGGATTAGTTGGCGGCGTTGTGATTGGATTTTTGTATACCCTCAGCTTAAAAAAGCCTGAAAACAGGGGCCTTTATTATGGCACAATTGTATCGGCTGTTATTCTTTTTGCTTCTGCTGGATATTATTTGTTGGAGCGCCTGCATTAAACTTTAGGATGTGCCCGGTTACCATAAGTGGTACCCAAAGCTGCGCATTTTTCTTGTCGTAATAAATATCGGCAGGGCCGGGTAAATCGTTTTCTTTGAGCACTTTTGCTTCACCGGATTGAATGTTCACTTTTAATAGTCGGCCGCTTGGCGCAGAGAAGTCGACCCAATCCGATAATAATACATGTTGTGCATCTACCCATTGCATACCATCGAAAATGCCATTTACATGGGGAATTGTATCGATTTTGATGGGTTGGTGTTGAAGATATAGAATATAAAGTCCGCCTTTCTGCTCACCGTTTCCCATCGCGTTTACGGCGAGGCGCTGCGTAGTAGGATCGTAGTCGATACCGTTAATACCAGCAATAACAGGAATAGGAAGTGCCTTGATATTTTTTGATTTCCGTAAACTCAACTCATAAATAACCCCTTGATCGGTGGCGGTTACAAACACGCTGGTATCGTTTCTTCTTACCACATCGTTCAAAAAGGTAGCGCCTACGCGTTTTCCGAAATTGATGCTATCGATTAAAGCGCCTAAACCCAATGCCAGTCCTTTTATACAATCAATATCCGCTATCCATAAATTACCTTTTACAATAGCCGCACCTTTGGGGGCATGCAAGGGGAACTTCGCAATATTACGGTCGATAATATTTCCATTTAAATCGGCTTTCACAATAGCACCGTCGCCATCTTTAGCGGTAGGCGTTAGTTCTTTTCCTATATCGGAGATATATAGAAAAAGGGTGTTACCGGTAATACTCTCTGGATGTTGTAGACCGGTAAACACTTGGGCATGGGCAGCTTGGGCAACGATTAATAACACGATAAAATGGAGTAACTTTTTCATAACTAGCGATTTAGCGGTGATAGTACAACGGGGCACCATGGGTTTGGTTCATTTAAAAATACATATTTGCGGAATGGATTTCTATCGTATTTTAATAGAAATTATATCATTTAACCCATACCCTTTATCTATGAAGCAGTTATTTACATTAGGACTCGGAGCCATTATATTGGCTACTGCTAGCTGTCATTTTCCCTCCACTTCGAAGGAAGCATCCCAACCCATCAGCGATTTGGCCATCAATAACTTAAAAGGGAAGGTAGAGAGCTATACGAGTAAAGGCTACCTTCAACCACAATTCAAGAACAATCAATGGGAGGTGGCAGATTCACTATTGGAGTATGAACAAAAATTATTCTTTAACCGCGATGGCTATACAACGCAACTCCAGGAACGGAATTGTTTACCACAATTGTATACGTGTTATGCGAGCCGAACAACAAACTTCTTCAAAGAAAAGGTTAAGGATAGCTTCAGCATTGAAAACAGCTACTATGCTATTACTTACCGGGGAAAATATACTTGGTTAGGCGATTCTTCCTTCACTTCGGTAACAAAAGATTCTTTGGGAAATGAAACGGTACGTGTAAGCTATCGTCGATTCCCGGCATATGATTCTATGCATGCCGTGGTATCGAACCAGCCTGGCGACCAAGTACAACAAACTACCCTTGTACAACGAAATACGCAAGGAGAGGTGGTATACAAAATAGTAACCATGCCCGAACTTAAGTTCCGCGACACAATTTTTTACGAGGTGTTACAACGTGATGCCAAGGGTAATATGACGCGTTATTTAACCCGCGGTAAACAAGATGGCGTGAAGCTTCACTTGGCAACATATCAATATTACCAATAAGATTTTAACAAAACATAAGCACAATAAATAGTACTTATGTGGAACAAAGCGCTGAACGAAGGTGTTTTTGTCGAACTAAAAAGCAACAATTCATGAAAGGGCTCATATACTTCTTACTAACCGGGTTATTTTTTGTAGCCTGCAAAAATGATCATCGCACAGCTTGGCAAGAGCAAGGCCTGAAAGGCAAAGTGAAGGAACGCCGTATTGCTGTAATGGAGATTGATTCCAATCGCGCCACAGCACCATCCGACACGGTGTGGAAGTATAAAGGCACTGCGAAGTTCAACTTATCGGGGCTATACGATTCCACCTTGTTTACCTCGATGTTGAATGATTCCACCTTGTATAGCGAAAGAGTAGTGTATAAGTATATGAATCACACTTTAGAGGAACAAGATATATCTCGTAAAACTACGGGCGAGGAAACGGAAACTTTACATGGCAAAGTGGAAAGCTTGAATGATTCTACGACCGAGGTGCGCTTTTATAAGAATGATGTATTGTCGGAAATAAAGTTGATGACGTTGAATGAAAAGGGTTACGTACACAACAGTGTATACAAACATTTCGGTCAATCGGGGCTCGAATACATCGCACATTTTGAATCGTTGTATAGAAAAGACGACAATTACCCGTACGTTACGATTACCCGGGATTCGAGCATTAGCATAGGAAGTGATCACCCCCCGAGAGAGAGAAAGTTTACCGTGATGAGCCGAGATAAAGCGGGGAATGTGCTGGATGTGGTGTGTGAAGAAGCGGGAAAAAAGATGCTGATGCGTTATTCTTATGAATATTTCAAATAGCTGAAACCCTTTGTAGTAAAGGGGAAGCAAAAAAATATTGTATAATTCCAGGTAAAGCGCTAATTTGCCGACAGTTTCAAAAATGTATTTTATGACAAAATTGCTTTCAGTTTACGAGGTAGGTAATCAAATTGGCTCTGTAATGAGCATTGCGCTTGTTGTACTTTTTGGTTTGATGGTACTGTACGCTGCCGTTAAATACGTTAAACGTTAATTCTATAGGTTTTGTACCTATTCACATATTTCGAAAGGTCGGTTCTCACGAATCGACCTTTTTTTATGTAAAAAGGCGGTCTCTACTTTGTAGAAACCGCCTTTTGCTAAACATGCACTGGGCATATATTATTTCTTCAATTCTTCTTCGATCATTTTCTTCAGATCTGGTGAAGATGGGCGAGGAGAGTCGATAGACACTACATTACCTTTTTTATCGAACACCATGAATCTAGGAATACCGGTGATGTTATAGAATTTTGTGATTTCGCTCCAACCGGTTGCAAAAATTTGGATACCTGCGAGTTCTTCTTTCTTTACGAAGTCGATCCATTTTTGTTTGTCTTTTGCTTCATCTACAGACACACCTACGAACGTAACATCTTTACCTTCCATTTCTTTCTCTAATTCTTTTAAGAAAGGAATTTCTTTTTTGCAAGGGCCGCACCAAGTAGCCCATACATCCACTACAACTACTTTACCTTTTAAATCACTGAAAGCCACTTCTTTACCATTTGTATCTGGGTATTTGAAGTTATAACCTGCGGTGCCTTTTTTGAAAGAACGTAAAGATCTTTCAACTTCGTTATAAGCATCGATTTGGTTCTTTGTTTTCAACAAACCTTTGACTGGTTCAACAGCTGTTGCTAATTCTTCGTAAGTTTTGTAGCGGGTGATAGAGTTAAGGATGAACATAGCTTTTACATCATCCAAACCGAATAATTTCACGTTTTCGGCTAATGTAGGCATCGTAGGTTTTTCCTTACTAGCTTTCATTTTAGTGGTAAAAACGTGCATAACGTATAAGCTAACATAATCCTTCGCATAACCGATTTTCATGATGTTAGGGTTGGTAAATTTCACATCTTGTGCGATGGTTTTGTAGTACGCGGGTTTATCTTCTTCCAGTGGGTGCTTGCTGCGTGGGGTATACAATAAATGCATAGCTGCATATTCGATATCCGCATCTACAGTGTATTTTAATAACTCGTTGAAGTTTTTATTAGGTGTATTGATGCCTTTTTTGAAGGTAGTAACCTTTGGCAAAAGCGCTTCTAATACAGGGAAAACTTCGTCGTACGTGTAATTGCCTTTCCAGAACTGGTGTGCAGGGCGAGCCAATGGATTAATGGCTTTTTCCCATTCGTATAACTTTTTGTTTTCAACAGAACCAGCTTTTAACTCGGCACCATCGTCGTGTAATACGATCGACAATTGATCATTATTTTTCAAGTAAACACGGGCCAAATCCTTCTCACCCGCATCACCTATGTAATAATATCCTTCAGTTACTTTAGTTAAGGCGAACGCAAATTGTTTGTCTTCTACATTTACAGTAGCAACTTTTACGCGGTGACCGTCTTCTGTTTTGAATAATGTGATTGAGTTGATTTTTTCATTGTCAACCTGTCCTTGGATGACAGTTGGGCCGACAACCGGCGCTGCACATACGGGTACAATACCCCACGCAGCCAATGCTACAAGCATCAAGCGGAGCTTTTTCATTTTCTTTTTTTAATGGTGGTAATTAAAATAAAACATGGCCAAATTACAGAAAGCCTAGAACATATGTGGCTAAAAATGTCTAGCGGTTTAAAATGATATAAAAATGGCAATCACCTGCTAGCACTATTCGGTAAGGTCCTGGCATCTTTATAACTTTGCAGCCATGGAAGCATCGCAGGGCAGAATTTACACCCTTCAGTTTATTTTATTATGTATTAGTAATGTACTTTTTTCGGCCAGTTTCAACATGATGATCCCCGAGTTGCCGGCATACCTTACTCAACTGGGTGGGGCCGATTACAAGGGTTATATTATTGGGTTGTTTACTTTAATGGCAGGCCTTTCTCGCCCGTTTAGCGGAAAGCTTTCCGATACCATTGGCCGTGTACCTGTGATGATCTTCGGCTCGCTTGTTTGTGTTGTTTGTAGCCTGTTGTATCCACTTGTGAGCTCTGTGTTCGCATTTTTACTGCTCCGCTTCTTTCACGGTTTTTCCACGGGATTTAAGCCAACGGGCACATCTGCCTATGTAGCCGACATTGTACCGTTTAACCGTCGTGCCGAGGCCATGGGCATGGTTGGGTTGGCGAGTACAATAGGGCTGTCGTTAGGTCCTTCGATCGGTGGTTGGATGTCGAACATGTGGGGAATTCACACCATGTTCCAAGCATCGGCAATGTTTGCGCTTTTATCGGTGGTTATTTTGGTGGGAAGTATGAAGGAAACTTTGCAAAACAGGCAACGTTTTTCATTCAAATTGTTAAAAATCCAGCGCAATGAAATCTTTGAGCCATTGGTGATAGGGCCGATGGTGGTTACCTTTCTTACTTATGTTAGTTATGGGACCTTGCTGACTATTATTCCTGATTTTTCTGCGCACTTGGGTGTACAGAACAAGGGTTTATTTTTCACCTTCTTCACGGCGAGTTCCATTGGTATACGTTTATTGGCGGGTAAATCTTCAGATAAATGGGGGAGGGTTCCGATTTTGAAGATATCTTCCGCCATGCTAGCCGTTTCGATGGTAATGCTAGCCATGTCGGGTTCTCCTAATATGATGTTGGCCGGTGCGCTTGTGTATGGAGCAGCATTGGGGTTGAATTCACCTGCTATTTCTGCATGGACGATTGACTTGGGCGATCCTATGCACAAGGGTAGGGCATTGGCCTCGATGTATATTGCATTGGAGGCAGGTATTGGAATTGGTGCTTATTTGAGTGCTTTTATTTTCCACAATGATCCGAAATACTTTGCAATTACATTCTATTTGAACGCTGCTATTACTGTGTTTGCAACAGTATACCTAATGTTTATTTACCCTGGCAAGCAGCGATTACGTAATACCCATTAATTATTGCCTTAGCCCTCGTTCGAACATAATTTTATTCAAGAAAATGGCTGCGATGCTAGCGGCTCGGTGTTTTGCTAATTCAGCTTTTTCACCACGGAAAAGCTCGTCAATTGTACCTCTAAATAATATCACCCAACGCTCAAAGTGAGCTTCGCCAACCGGTAAAGGACGGTGATGGGCAAATGGATTACCAACATATTCACTATTCCCAAATAAAATACCGCCCCAGAATAGGTACATCCTTTCTAAGTGAGCGGGCCATCTTTCGGCCGGGATTTTACTATCGAAGATGGGCGCCAATAAATCGTCTTGCCTTACTTTATCGTAAAAGGCATTCACAAAAAGCACAACATCTTCTTTGGTGGCTATATCTTTCATTGTACAAAGTTCCGCAATGGGGGTGATGTAAACCATGATTTCTGTCACTTTAACAGAAACGCGCATCCATAGCGTGTAGGCAGCTTTGGGTGCGCGTTTCGAAGGAAAAGAAGAGAGCTTATGCGCCAATATGACGAGCGAAGCCTATTTCATCACGGGATTCGTTTTCCCATTCGATGATTTCTTCTAAGAATTTCTCCATATACTGATGAACGATGGTAGCATCTACATGTTCGGGATCGAGGGTTTCCAGGGTAAAATTACGTGCTGGACCTTCTTCCAAACCTTCCAACAAAGGCATTGATACCCATACAACCACTTGCCCGGTACGTGTTTGAGAAAACGACAAAAATCCACCTACGCGCATTTTATTCACTAAGTTGATCTCCGATTTTTCTACGATACCCGTTGGCATAGGGTTGAAGGCGATGAATACTGATTCTAAATTGATCAGCATATCATTCACATTTACACTCCAATTCAGTTTAATTTTCTCTGCTATTTCGTTCAAAGTAGCCAGCACCAGTGGTTTGGTAACTGTCTGCCATTGCTGCCTGCGCTGTTCTACACGCTGCAACGATGTAATAAGGTCGTTGGCCAATTTTTCTATCGCGCTCGTCGATTCCATGGGAGGCTTGTTTTTTGTTAAGTACATCCAATTTAATTAAACATTCTCAATAGGCGTAAAAAAAGGGCAATTGAATTCAATTGCCCTTTTTCTTTTATACTAACGTTAGTCTTATAGTTGCTCGTATAATGCGCGTAACTTCTCGCGAGTCATGATTGATTGCCAATCTTTACCCAAGGCATTTTCCCAAAGTGGCGCCATACCCAAAGATACGTCGATCATTTTGTTGAATTGCTCATCGGTTAAGTCTTTACAAATTCCTTGTGGAATATCGATGTTATGCTTTTTCACCATCTCTTTAAACTCTTTCACACCGGCTGGGTAGTATTCTTCTAGTTTGTCGAATACGATACAGTTGCCTACACCGTGTTTAGTGCCTAACAAGTAGGATAAACCATAGCTCACAGCGTGTGCTACACCTACTTGTGAATAAGCAATGCTCATACCACCGGCGTAAGAAGCCATCATTAATTTTTCATCTGCATCATCATCCCAATTGTCTTTTTCCAAGAAAATTTCTTGGCACAATTGCAAAGCTTTTTCACCATAAGAGCGACTGAAAGCGTTGAGGAATGTACCTTCTAATGATTCGATACAGTGAATATAGCAGTCCATTGCCGTGTAGAAACGTTGGTTCACCGGTGCATTTTTGATCATTTCTGGGTCTAGAACAATTTGATCAAAAGTGGTAAAGTCGGAATTCATACCCAATTTGCGGGTTGGCCCAGTCAATACACAAGTACGGCTTACTTCGGCCCCTGTGCCCGATAAAGTAGGAACACCTACTTTGTAAACACCGCGTTGTTGTACCAAGTCCCAACCTTGATAATCGGCTGAAGATCCGGGGTTCGTCATCATTAAAGCCACAGCTTTCGCCATGTCCATTGTAGAACCTCCTCCTACACCGATAATACCGGATACTTCGCCGAATTCGGCCTTAAGTTGATCGCGTAATGCATCAACAACCGTGGTTTTAGGTTCGTGTGTTACATCAATGAATACAATTTTGTCTTTGCCTTGTAACGGAATTTTCGCTAACCAAGGCTGGTTTCCTTCAAAAAAATGATCAACAAAGAAGATCATCGGAGCATCGCCTTTACGGTGAGGAGCGATGATTTCGTCGATTTGAGCGAATGCGCCGCGGCCAAATATTACATGACCTACCAGCTTGAAATTTCTAAATTTCATGTTGATTAATAAGTGTTGTAGGAATATTTGTTACAATCTGTCGTTTAGCAGGCCCATGCTGTTGGCCTACTGTTTTTATGTTACAATGCAATGATAGGGGGGAAAAGTACTTGTAGTTTCCTACAAGTACTTTTCTGCTTTTATAAGATCTTCTGGTGTGTCGATTTCAACTGTTGTGAATTCTGATACCACCATTTTCAATGGAATACCGTGTTCTAAATACCGGAGGCATTCAACTTTTTCCGCGGCTTCCAATGGCGTGATTGGCCAACTTGTGAACTTGAGTAATGCTTCTTTGCGGAATGCATATACACCAATATGTTCGTAATACGTTGGTTTTACAGTTTTATCACGGTGATAAGGAATAGGGCTACGGCTGAACATCAAAGAGTTGAAATTCAAGTCTACCGCTACTTTTACATAGTTTGGATCTTGAATATATTGCTCTTCATGCAATTCTTGCATAAGAGACGCTACCTGTACGCTTTTACCTTCTTCGCCTTCGAAAACTTGTAAAAGTTTTTCCATTGGTTCGCGGGTGATGAAGGGGGTATCACCTTGAACATTCACAACAATATCCACGTCTAAATCCGCTACCGCTTCCGCGATACGATCTGAGCCGCTTTCGTGTTGTTTTTTACTGAACATGGCTTTACCACCATGGGATACGACTTCGTTATACAATATTTCGCTATCGCACACCACGATTACATCATCGAAAACCCCGGTTGCTACAGCACTATCGTAACAGTGCATAAGAACCGATTTTCCCCCCAGCTGGGCCATGAGCTTACCCGGGAAGCGGGAAGCAGCATAACGAGCCGGAATCATTGCAATTTTTTTCATTCGGTGTTGTGTTGTTATATCAATTCTGCCCGTAACGGGTCAATTAAAACATGTTGATAATTACAGCACACTTTGAACAGCAGCTACTAACTTGGCTGCACGTTCGATGGTTTCTTCAGCCGACCATGCAAGGTTGATCGGGGTAGAGATACAACGGCTCATTACCGCATCTGAAGCTGGGAACTCTTTCGTAGTATAAACATCCAACGCTGTTTGCAATTCTTTTGCATACGGCGTTAACGTTTGGCTGTTTTTGAAATGCGCCCAGTTGCGGATGTAATGCCAGTTGTTATCGTACCAATAGAAGCTTGGCAAGCCTGCTGCTTTAATGGCAGCATTGGCGTTACGTGCTTTTTCTTCTGTTGGTAAGAAGAATGACAAGTGTGTAGCTGTATCGCCAGCTGGATCAGGAATGCGACGGAAAGTTACACCTGGCACTTCTGCCAATGCATTCTTCATCACTTCCTTATTGTTACGAAGGATGGCTAAGAACGTATCGATTTTACGAATTTGTGCAAGACCAACTGCGGCATGGAGTTCAGAAATGCGGTAGTTGTAACCGATAAATGGGTGCAAATCAGCACCACGATCAACACCTAGATGGTCGTGACCATGATCTGAATAAGCATCGCTTTTTAAGTACACATCTTCGTTGTTAGTAATAACAGCACCGCCTTCTGCGCAAGTGATGGTTTTTACGAAATCGAAAGAGAAAGTACCCGCATCACCAATGGTTCCAAGTGCACGGCCTTTATATTGCCCAGCAAATGCTTGGCAAGCATCTTCCAACAAGATTAATTTATGTTCGTCGCAAATAGCCTTCAACTCGTCGAGTTCTGCCATAGAACCACACATGTGTACCGGCATCACTACTTTTGTTTTTGGCGTAATCGCCGCGCGAACAGCTTTAGGATCGAGGGTTAATGTATCGTCAACGTCCACTAAAACGGGTGTTGCACCTACCGAAACAACCGACTCGAAGCTGGCTACGAACGTGAAAGTGGGCATAATTACTTCATCCCCGGCACCAACGCCTAAGGCAGCAAATGCGGTGGTTAATGCAGCCGTACCGCTACTGGTAAGTTGCGCGTACTTTACATCCAACCGGTCGCAAATCTCTTGTTCTAATTCTTTTGCTTTCCAAATTCCTTTACGTGGACCATCGAATCCATAACGCATGTAGATGCCTGTTTCCAAGACATCATTCACTTCTTTTTTTTCTTCTTCACCAAAAAGTTCGTACCCGGGCATAATTTAGTCTTTTTAGGTAGGTGGATAATTTTTGTTTGGCAAAGGTAGTATAAACCAATTATGCATAACTCTAAAAAACTGTTTATCTTTTGCAAAAATTTTACATGCGTTTCTTCTCTATTCTCTTGACTATGGTCGTTTTCGTGGGATTATCGTCTGCGAAAGCGCAAAACAACGACGAGCAGCAAATCCGGAACATTTTAAAGGCTCAGAATGAGGCTTGGAATACTGGTAACTTGGAATCCTTTATGGAGCCTTATTGGCATTCCGATTCGTTAATGTTTATCGGGAAAAGCGGGGTAACATACGGCTGGCAAGCAACCCTCGATAATTACAAAAGGGGCTATCCAGATAAAACCGCAATGGGCAAACTTACATTTACCTTCATTCAATTCAAGCCTATTTCGAAAGACACTTATTTTGTAGTAGGAAAATGGCATTTGGCTAGGACTATTGGCGATTTAGAAGGTCATTACACCTTGCTATGGAAGAAAATTAAGGGTAAATGGAATATTGTGGCCGATCATAGTAGCTAACTCATCTATTATAACATAAAAACCTCTCAAAGCTAAACGCCTTGAGAGGTTTTGAATTTTTATATGCTTGTTGTTTGTAAGTATTAGTCTTCACGGCGTGCGCCGGGTCCTAATGAATACATGAAACCACTTATTAACGACATAACCAAACTAAACAGCAAAGCCCACCAGAAGCCATCTACTGTAAAGCCCGACACTAATTCGCCGGCCAGCAAGATAATGCAGGCGTTGATCACAAAAATGAACAAGCCTAAGGTAAATACCGTTACCGGCAAGGTAAGCAACAATAAAACCGGGCGAACCAGTAGGTTTAATACCCCTAACACAACTGCCAGAATAATAGCTGCCATGAAGTCTTTAATGTGTACCCCAGGTAACAAACTTGCCGTAACGAATGCCGCCAAGGCGTTAATAAGTAAGCGTATGAGTATATTCATAAGATGCGTATTTCTCTATACTAAATCAAAAACCTTACCGAACCAATTACACTACTACTAACTCGTAAAAATCAGTCTTGTTCAAATATTGCTGTGCTAAACGTTGTATATCTTTAGCGGAAATGGTTTTGATGGTCTCGATATTTTGATAGAAATAGTTCTCATCAAGATCATTCAGAATCAAGCTTTTCCAACGTTGAATAACTTGGAAGGCACCATCGAGATCACCCAAGGTTAAGCCTAACATGTAGTTACGTACTAAGCTTAATTCTTCCTCGTCGACTAACTCGTTTTGCATGCGCGCCATTTCGTTATACACTTCTGTAATGGTGGCTTCGCATACGTCGCGCCCTGCTTCTGTTGTGATGTTTAACGCGCCTACTTGTCGGAAATTATAAAGTTGCGAATGAATGCCGTATGTGTACCCTTTTTCTTCGCGAATATTACTCATTAACCTTGAACCGAAGTAACCACCGAAGATGGTATTCATAAAACGAAGTTTCATGAAGTCGGGATGGTAGCGGTTCGGCATAGGACGGGCAATGCGAATGGCACCTTGTACACCATTCTCGTCGTTCGAAATTCTATAGATTTTCTCATCAGCAGGCTGAATAGGTAAATCGAGACGTTGAATTGTTGATTCGCCATTCCACTTCGTAGTACCGAAATAATGGTTGAGTAACTGTTGGAAGTTTGCCGGTAAATGTCCTGCTACAAAGATTTTACAGTTGTTATACGTGTAATGCTTTTTATAGAAGGCTCGTAAAGTTTCGCTTTGCAAAGCGTCATACGCCTCCATGCTGCTAACACGGCCATAAGGGTGGAAGCTACCAAACAAGTATTGATCGATATAGCGGTTTGCTACAAAGTCGCATTTCTGCAAACTTACTGTAAGCTTTTGCTTAAAAATTTGTTTAAAGGTAAGCAACTCCTCTTCCGAGAATGCAGGATCTAGTACTACTTCTTGCAAAACAGGCATCAAAGATTCGATGTGTTTGCTAAGTGAGTGCATTACATAGCTGCCCCATTCGTGGTGAACGCTACGGTTGATATATGCGCCGTAATATTCGATGCTTTCGTTGATTTCGAGAGCAGAATGAGTGCTACTGCCGTTCTTCATGAGGAAATTTGTAGCGAAAGCTTCTTGGGATTGCGATTCGAACCATGTTCCTGAAGGAAAAACGAGTTCTAACTGCAACGTTTCTTGTTCGTTTGAAGGCATCACGTAAACGGGAATGCCATTATCAAGCGTATATGTTTCGTAAGGTTTGAGTTTTAGATCGAAATCTACCGCGTCTTTAAAAGCAGGCGCTTGGCTTCTATTTAACATTAGCGATTGTTTAGAAACTGAAAAATTTGCTGCTTAGTTATTTTCAGCATAATAGTAGAGCGTGTTCGTGTTATTGGGTTGAAATACGATATTAGCTTCCTTGTGAATATCGTCGACAGAAACGCGTGCATAATTTTCGAATTCAACATTCATCATGTCTACATTCCCCAATAACTCGTAAAATGCAAGGTTATTTGCGCGGCTCATCAAGCTCATATCTTCGAAGGCCAGCATACTTTCAACCCGGTTCTTTACTTTCTCAAGTTCTCTTTCCGGTACTTTCTCGGTGCGTAGTTTTTCTATTTCTTCTTCTAAAGCCTTCTCAGCATCTTCCATTTTCACACCTTTCAACAATTTACCTTCGATAATTAACAACCCGGCATCATTAGACCCGTAGTGGTAAGCGTCGATACTGCTGAACAATTTTTTCTCTTTTACCAACACTTGGTGTAGGCGAGCAGAAGAACCACCGCTTAGAACGTCCGACATTAAATCTACGATATAGTAGCGTGGGTCGAGGCGCGGGTAAATGTGATACGCTTTGTACAAAGCATCTAATGGTACTTTCGCTTTTATTTCGAGTGTATGAGGCGCGGTTTGAGCAGGTTCGGTTGGTAAGTTACGGTTGTATTTTTCGCCTGCCGGGATATCGCCAAACCATTTCTCTGCTAACAATTGCACTTGTGCTGTTGTAACATTTCCTGCTACACATACAACCGCGTTTAACGGCCTGTAGTGTTTGAAGAAGAAATCCTTTACATCCTGCAATTTAGCATTTTCAATATGCGACAATTCCTTACCAATCGTCATCCATTTATACGGATGCGTGCTATACGCCAACGAACGGATTTTCGATTGTACATCACCATAAGGTTTGTTGATGTAGTGTTCTTTGAATTCCTCGCATACTACCTTTCGTTGCACTTCTAAGCTTTTTTCAGAAAAAGCCAACGATAACATCCTATCGCTTTCTAACCAAAACGCTGTTTCAATGTTTTCGGCAGGTAGTTGTATGTAATAATTGGTGAAGTCGTTTGTTGTATAAGCATTATTTTCTCCACCGGCCATTTGCAGTGGCTCGTCGTAATCGGGAATATTAACCGATCCGCCGAACATGAGGTGTTCGAATAAATGCGCGAATCCCGTTTTGTTAGGATCTTCGTCGCGCGCCCCCACATCATACATCACATTCAAAACAGCCATGGGCGTAGTATGATCTTCATGAACGATCACGCGTAACCCGTTCGACAGTGTAAATCTATTAAAGTGAATCATATCCAGAAATCGTTCAAAGTTAGGCACTAATATATCTATACATTCCGCAAAATAGCCCATTAAAGGTGCATTTGCGGCATATCCATCTTATAAAAATAAGAACAATTCCCGAGGTAGCCGCTTTTCGATTACAGGATACTTTTGACAGTCATTTTTTTCATCATTAATTCTCCCTGCCTTGTAATGAGTAAAGTGGCTTTAGAGCCCACATTTTTCAGTTGATCCCGGAGCACTTGAAGGTTAGAAGAGAAGTTATTATTTACTGCCAAAATCTCGTCTCCCGGCTTAATACCTGCCTTTTCGGCCGGGGAACCCTTAATTACATCTGTAACCATAATTTGGCCGTTTATGAGGTAAATAACTAGCCCGGTATACGAATAATCAAACGGGTCGCGGAAATGCGAGTTTGGCATTAAATAAATTTCTTTTTTTTCGTAGTTAAGGGTAAGGTTGAAGCGACGCAGTAAATCGTTGCCTACCATGCCCGCTAGGAATGGGTAAGAGGTGATATTCGTAATGTCGTCGAACATATAAGTTGGAACATTCCGAAAATTGTAAATTCCCAGTTTAAACTCTTTGATTGTAGTTAAGTACATCGACATTTTTCCACCAAGACCTTGGGCCTCGGTTTGAATAACTTTCGATTTGCGGTGCGGCATAACGGAACTATCCTTCATATAAGCCGTACTTAACAATAGGCACATACCAGCACCTGTGTCGAAGTAATACCTGCCATCGGCCGTATTATTGTTATTCCTGATTGGTGCAGTAACTACAGGAATAGATGACAAAGCGGTTGGCTTCAAGATATAACCACCTCTTGGATATTTAAATTTCCCCTTAGAATACACCCGGATTTCTTCTGTATCATAATCTACTTGTACTATATAACGGTTGAGGAAACTGTACCCAATAATGCCATCAACCTGTATACCATATACTTGGCTGATGAGCTCGTAATCGTTAATGTGGAAATCTAAGGTATCTACGTCTAAACCAGGTAAATGCAAGGTGTGGTTTTCAGCAAACCATAAGTTTTTAGCAGCTACTAAGCCGCGTACAATCTTGTCTGATGGCGATAATTTGAGTCCGAGTCGTACTGCCGTTAAGGTGTCGAGTGAAATCCCTGCGCTGCCGGTGTCTAAAATAAATTGGAGGGTGTCTGGCTTGTCACTAAGCGTGGCCATAATTACAACCACACCGCCATAGAACTGTTGGAATTTAAAGGTCGTAAGCAGTTCCGCATCTTTTTGTGGTGGTGGAGTAGACTTTGGTTGCGCGTGAATATACAGGCTCAAACACGTCAAGAAGCCCAATAGGAGGGGTTGTAGGAGTTTTTTATAACGCATAGAGACGTATTTGTAGGGTGTGTTTATATAAATTTAACATTTACCCACCGTCTTATTAAATATTTTTTGCAAGAAACGTGCTTTTTCATGTATGAACCGTAACCTGGCATTCTTCATCAAAATACTTATTCGAAAACCCTACCTTTGTTTCACTTAAGGTACAAAAGATGAAACTGGAAGAACTATATCGCAAGGCGCAAAACTTTGAGTTTCTTACTGCGGAAGAAGGGATGTTTATGTTTGAAAACGCTCCTTTAACCCAGTTAATGCACATCGCCAACGAATTGCGCAAAAAGCAAGTGCCGCATGGTAAGGTGACCTGGCAAATTGATCGCAATGTAAATACGACCAACGTTTGTATTGCCAACTGCAAATTTTGCAATTTCTACCGCATTCCCGGCCATCCTGAAGCCTATATCACCAGCATAGATGAATATAAGGTGAAGATTGAAGAAACGCTGAAGTACGGCGGCGACCAATTGCTATTGCAAGGCGGCCACCACCCGGAATTGGGCCTCTCTTTCTATGTGGATACTTTTAAACAACTAAAGCAACTCTACCCGAACATGCGTCTCCATGCACTCGGGCCCCCAGAGGTTGCACATATTACCAAGCTGGAAAAAAGCACGCACTACGAAGTACTAAAAGCACTTCAAGAAGCGGGCATGGATAGCTTACCAGGTGCTGGTGCCGAAATTCTAAACGATCGTGTACGCCGACTTATCTCTAAAGGTAAATGTGGTGCTCAAGAGTGGTTAGATGTTATGCGTGCTGCGCATAAACTCAATATCGCTACCAGTGGTACTATGATGTTCGGACACGTGGAAACAATACTCGAAAGATTCCAACACCTCGTGGATATCCGCCAAGTGCAAAGCGAAAAACCTGAAGGCAACTACGGTTTCACCGCTTTCATTCCGTGGACTTTCCAAGATGTAGATACTTTATTAGCGCGTATTCGCGGCGTTCATAACATGACTACCGCCGAAGAATATATCCGTATGATCGCGATGAGTCGCATTATGTTACCTAATATCAAGAATATCCAAGCTTCTTGGTTAACAGTAGGTAAACAAGTAGCACAAATTTGCTTGCATGCCGGGGCGAATGACTTTGGTTCTATTATGATCGAAGAAAACGTTGTTAGCGCGGCAGGTGCTCCACACCGTTTTACATATAAAACAATGCAAGATGCTATCCGCGAAGCGGGCTTTGAACCACAATTGCGAACACAATTGTACCAATTCCGCGAATTACCAGCTCATATACAAGAGCAAGTAGTTAACTATTAATAACAAGCCACTCGCTTATATTTTTAACTGCGATGTTTTAGAAAATACCTTTCTGAAACATCGCAGTTTTTTTTAATTGTTTATTCGTTAACATTTACCATAAAGTATTGTTAAACAACCCTTCATGCTGTTACTTTTTTCTCCTTTTAACGTCCAATAAGTATAAAACATCCAGTACAATAGCTGCGAAAAAAGGAGGATTTATGAAAAAGATAACATGGAGTATGATGATGGTAGCCACCGCACTTGTAATGTTCTTAGCGGCCTGCTCCAGCACGAAAGTCACCTCTTCCTGGAAACAAAACGATGCCCGCATTCAGCAAAACGACAAAGTGATGGTGCTCGCTTTAATTCCTAATAAAGAAGGCGGCCTACGCGCCAATATCGAAAAAGAAATGGTTTTAGCCCTTCAACAAAAAGGCTATAACGCCGTTTCCGCATTCGAAACCTTCGGCCCACAAGCATTTAAGAATTTGAATGAAGAAAGGGCATTGAAAAAATTAGATCGTCAAGGTGTGCAACAAGTAATGACTGTTGTGTTGCTCGACAAATCCAAAGAAAAGAATTATGTACAAGGTAGCCCTTATGGTGGGTTCTACCCTTACTATGGCCGTTTCTGGGGATACTATGGCTACATGTATAACCGCGTGTACAGCCCTGGTTACTATACCGTAGATACAAAGTACTACCTCGAAAGTAATTTGTACGACCTCAACACAAACAAAGTGATTTACTCTGTTCAAACTCAAACATTCGACCCCTCTTCTGCACAACGAATGGCTGTAGTATATAGCCAGAAAGTTGTGAAAGACATGGCTAAACAACAAGTGATTTCTAAAAGATAGTTTCCGTCCATAGTTAAACCGTCATAATCTACCAACGAACGGGCGAGCCGCAAGGCTTGCCTGTTGTTTTTTGCGGCGGATAATAAGATATTTGCAGTATGATGGTCAGCATAGTAATTAACGATCACATTTACCTACAACAACTTAAGTCTAATGATGCGGGGATGCTCTTCGACCTAGTGCAATCTTCGCGAAAAACACTTCGTCGTTTTTTACCATGGGTGGATTATAATACAAAACCCGAGCATTCGCAACGCTTTATTGAATTAATGTTACGCAAAGCCGATCAACAAGAAGCGATTGCATTTGGCATGTGGTATAATGGTGCTTTATGCGGGGTAATGGATTTACATGAATGGGATCCCATTCTCCAGAAAGCAGAAATAGGCTATTGGATCGCTGACCAATTTAGTGGCAAGGGTATTGTATCTGTTTGCTGCAGCGGGTTACTCGATTATGCTTAC
This sequence comes from Chitinophaga skermanii, assembly GCF_003259335.1. Classification (GTDB taxonomy): domain Bacteria; phylum Bacteroidota; class Bacteroidia; order Chitinophagales; family Chitinophagaceae; genus Chitinophaga; species Chitinophaga skermanii. The sequence continues at coordinate 28,584 of NZ_QLLL01000007.1, read as the reverse complement.
GCTACCATGCGGCTCAATAAAGTAGAAATTCGATTCGCTTTAGAGAATAAAAAAAGTGGGCGAATTCCTATTAAATTGGGATTTCGGAAAGAAGGTATTTTACGACAAAGTGCTAAGCTACATGGCCAACTTGTAGATATGGTTGTAATGGGAATGTTACGCGAAGATTGGGAAAAGTTCAATAAAGAACAGCCGATGAAGCGAGCGTGGCAAGAAAAGCTCAATAGTGAATAAACCTCGATACAATAAAAAAAGCTCTCTTTAATAGAGAGCTTTTTGTTTATACTAGATATCGCAAATTTTAATCGCCTGGTCGAGCGACGCAATTTTATTCTCCTTCTTAGGAATAAATTCTTGCGCCACAAATCCTTTAAAGCCCGTATCATAAATAGCCTTCATGATAGCAGGGTAGAAGAGTTCTTGTGAATCATCGATTTCGTTCCGCCCTGGTACACCAGCTGTATGGTAGTGTGAAATATATGGATGATAATCGCGGATCGTACGAATTACGTCGCCTTCCATGATTTGCATATGGTAAATGTCGTACAACAATTTAAAACGATCTGATCCGATCGCTTTTGCCAACTCTACACCCCAAACAGTATGATCACACTGGTAATCTTTATGATCGACTTTGCTGTTAAGGAGCTCCATTACAATTGTTACTTTTTTCTTCTCGGCGTAGCTCATTATGCGCTTCAAACCTTGTGCGCAATTAATAATGCCCTGCTCATCACTTAAACCATTACGGTTGCCTGAAAAGCAAATCAATTGTTCAAAACCAGCTTTGCTAGTTTTATCAATTAAATCTTCATAATATTTAACAAGGCCATCATGATGCTCAACACGGTTCCAGCCTTTTGTAATGCCCCAATCTTTATTAATGGCAGCAACAATCGCTACGGTTAATCCATTCTTCTTCACAATGTCAAAATCTGGTGGATCAATTAAATCGATTGCTTCTAAACCTATTTTCTTGGAGGCCTTACAAAGATCATCGAGCTTCATTCCACCGTAGCACCAAGCGCAAACGGAATGGCGAATTTTTCCTTTCAGTTTTTCATCAACAGCAGCTTCATGCGCGGCTACGCGCTTTGTAAGCGAACTGAGCGTGGTAGTGGCCAGCGCTAAAGTGGCGACTTTTTTTATCGCATCGCGGCGAGAATTTGTTCCTGGCATGATATAGAATTGTGGGCTTAATTTAGCTTAAATTAATGGTGTATGCAAGACCCTTATTAATTATTTATGGCACATTCACAGCTGGGCAGTCTCTTTCCGAATATAACTACAATAACTAGTAAAAAGGCTACAGTCATGAATTTTAACTTTGTATTGCAAGCAAAATATTCGTCTCCACTGCGGAAATCACCTTTTTGGTAGGCTATTTGTTTATTATGTATAAAAGGCATTACCATGATTAAAAAATCTACCCCTCATCTCGGTATTTGCATTCTTTTAGATTTGATAGGATGCGCCAGTTATGCCGTTCCTGTTTTAGGCGAAGTGCTCGATGTAATTTGGGCCCCGGTTGCGGCTATTTTATACTACCGCATGTTTAAAGGTACCATTGGTACCTTCGGTGGTTTATTCACATTTATTGAAGAATTGTTTCCAGGTACAGATGTAATTCCAAGCTTCACCCTAGGTTGGATTATACATTTCTTTGCTAATAGGCACAAAAGTGTACCTTTTAACACGGCGAAATAAGCTTATTTAATTGAAGTAGGCATGGCCGCCTTTTTGGGTGCCCCGCCACCGAATTTATTGATGTGAATAATGACTGCTAACATAAAGTAACGCTGCATAACGTCTGTACGAACATCGTCGATGTAGTTTTCGTATACATTCCTTGTTAAGCTTACGTTTTGGTTGAAAATATCATACGCTGTAAAACGTAATTCAGCCATATTATTCTTGAAGAAATTCTTGTAGATATAGCCATTAACAATGGCGTTATTCAAGTCATACCCCTGTGAACGACCAGCGGTATAACTATAGGTAGATGCTGATCCAATATGGATTTTCCCAGGTAAATGCACTGTAAAATTCAATTGACCAGTAGCCGATAAATAGTTGTTATTAGCAGCCTTTGTTAGAGAGGATTTTGCGGAATTATATCCCACGCTACCTGCCACCCCAAGTTCGAGCAATTCCTTATAGTTAAAGTTGAAATTAACCGTCTCCGTTACCGACATGTTCTTTGTTAAATTCTTTTCGCTATTCAAGAAACTCACATCATTCGAATAGCTTAATGCCGTAGCAAATGACAACGAAGCTTTGATCTTCTTCAGGAATAAATTATTCGACAAGAAAGCGCTTACATTATACGCCCCGCTTAAGTTTTCAGGCATAGAATATTGCACACCGTTTTCATCAAAAAACGATTTATTCACAATTTTATTCATCGTTGTAGTACCATTCACACCAAGATTAAATCCACGCATTGTAGCAGGATTGAAGGCGGAGAGATTGATGTTCATATTATGGGTGAAAGATGGTCGTAGGTTGGGGTTACCCGTTACGATATACAAAGAATTAGAACGGTCGACAACGGGCTGCAATTGCTGCAAAGTGGGTTGTTGCGTTTGCCCGTTATAGCTCATATATAATTGCTTATTCCCCGCAAATGTATAATCGAATGTAGCCATAGGAGCGAAATTCACTGTACGTTGATGCGATGTGGAATCTTTTGTTCTATCTAAACTTTGTAAATCGTTTACTTGCATATTTAAACCGAAAACATAATTGTATTTAAGTCGGTTTGTTCTGAAGTTTAATCCAACGTTTTGGAAGCTGGTAGTGTTTTTAAAGGAGTTGCTTAAGCTATCTACAAAGCCTGTATATCCACCTTTCAGCGTGTCCCAATTAAACGTGTTTTTTACATTGCGCATTAAGTTACGGTTATAGCCATAACTAGCTTCTAAGAAGCGGCCATTCCCTACAGGCTCGACATATGTTACACGAACACCCAATGTTTGACCTTTATTATCTGAAAGATTTTGCTGCCTTGTAGTATCTGCCACATCATTATTCAGAGAGTCTTTCAACAACCGGGCAGAATTTAAATAGCCTATTCTATCGCTACTGTTATTGCCAAATGTTAACATGGTGTTCAACGACCTTCCTTTTTTTGCAAACTTTTTCCGGTACATCAAGTTCATATTCACATTAGGTGTGGTAGATTCGTTTGTTGTGTTATCTAAGCCTTTGTTGCGCATGGTGTTGGTCACACTCGATATTTCGAAGTTGTTTAGCGTGTTGGTGTTGGTTCGGTTATAACTCACCGAAGGCGACCAAATCAACATCTGTGTTGAATCGATGGTATATTCAAACCTTGCTCCAAAGCGATGGGCTTCTGTTTGATTTAAATTTTGAGAGTTAGAACGATTGTATTTCGTAGAATCAACAGAAAAATATTCGCGGTTATTGGAACGTTGCATCAGCATCTCGTTCTTCGAGAAGTTGTAGCTTGCATTCACACGCAGTTTTTTTGTTACGTCGCTATTATAGGTAAATCCAAGATTCTTCGTCTTTAATTGTCCTGCCATGCTTGCTCCACCGGGAGGAACATTCCCCATAGTGCCATTCAGCATAATTTGCTGCGGGCCATTAAAGCGGTTCAGGTTCATACCAACTAAATATCTTTCATCATTACCACCGGCAGCATTTACATTACCATATACACCTTTCCTTCGATCTGCTTTCAATACAATATTTAAAGCCTTCACTTTCTTTCCAGATACACCCGATAGTTCATTATCCCGCGACTGCTTGTCGATTATTTGAATACGATCAACAATATCGGCTGGCAAGTTTTTGGTAGCTGTTTTGGGATCGTCCGAAAACAAGGGGCGGCCGTCTAGCATTAGTTCTGGAATAGGCTCCCCGTTGTAAGTTAACGACCCATCGGCTTCCAATTTTAAGCCGGGCATCTTTTTCAGTAATTCTTCCAGTAATGCGTTGGGTTGCGTTTTGAAGGAACCTGCATTGTATTCAACAGTATCTTTTTTCACAACCATAGGTGGTCGTTGTTGTACAATTTCAACTCCTGCTAAGGTTACATTCTTCATGTTCATGAATATGTCGCCGAGCTGTACAATTGTCGTAGTATCTTGATAATTGATAGCTTGGGTAAACGTTTCATACCCCATAAACTGCACCTTTAGTTTATACTGTCCTCCATGTTGTGCTGCAATAGTAAAATCACCGGATACGGCCGCAGCCGTGTTACTATGCATCGTTGAGTCCTTTGCATTGAGCATAATCACAATAGCGCCGGGAAGTGGTTCACGGGAGCTGAAATCTAATACCCTTCCTTTAACATGCAGTTGTTTTTGCTGCCCTTGGGCAACAAAAAACGAGGTGAACAGCAATAAAAAAAGGAATATTGGCTTCATGTAGTCGGTCCCGTGCTTTAATGATTAACTTTTTCGTTCGAATAACATTGCGCCATCATGCAAATTGGGTAACAAAACACCACATTCTGCTCTCTATCGCTCCACTTTTTACACTCAGTTCATGCGCAAATGTTGATCAATTTACTGTGTTTCCCTGTTGCAGCCTTGCAGTATTACGCTTGCGGCTACACGCTTTGACAGGTGGAAAATTAACAGGTATTCAAATATTTACGGGTTAATATTTGTTAAAATAATCTTACTTTTTAAACGAGAAACCCGCATCAACGCCGCAACGGGATTCTGTTAATTAATGTTAAGGGAGATAGGAATCCCACCAGGGATTAAATAGATTTGTACAGATAGAACATAGCGAACATGCGCAATCGTATTAGGAATATTACAATTTTAATGGTGACTTGTATTATTGTAGTCTTTTGTTTTCAAGCCTACTTTTTATACAAGTCTTACGCTTTTCACCTCGATCAATTTGGGCGTGAAATTAACGATGCTATGCGTACGGCTGTTTTCAATAAACAGTTTGCGGATGTGCGAAGAATTGTGCGGTATGGGAATAACGATACTACACAAAATGATCTTCCTAAAGAAGTTCGTCAACTATTAAATGCAGATAAGCGTAACGAGGGCAAACCTTACCGCGAATTGAAAATTTATTTAAACGATTCTACTAGGCAAACAGCGAAGTTAGACTCTAGTGCACATGTATACGTAGATACATTAGCAAAGCAGATCTCGGAAATCCTTATTATCAATAATATTTACGGGAATCGCTTTAGCTTGAAAAGATTGGATTCGGTGTTCACAACGGAATTAGTGAACCGTGGGATTACATCCGCACACAGGCTAGATACATTCCACATCGATTTCAACAATTTTGCACGGGAAAGCTTTAGAGATAGCTTACATATAAGAGAAGCTTTTAAAACTTCTAAAACGCCCTTCAACCCAATAAGTAACTTATTCGTTCAAGCATCGTTCGAAACACCGGTGCCCTATATATTAAAGCAAATGATGTGGACGCTGATCAGCTCTGTACTCGTGCTGATTCTTACTTCCATCAGCATGATATACATGATGCGAACAATCCTCAAACAGAAAAAACTGAGCGAGGTTAAAAACGATTTCATCAATAACATGACCCACGAGTTGAAAACACCTATTGCCACTGTATACGCAGCAGTAGAAGCTATGCAAAATTTCAACGCGTTAAACGATCAACAAAAAACAGAGAACTACCTCAATATCAGCAAGCAACAATTACAACGCTTGTCGGATTTAGTGGAGAAAGTATTACATATTGCCGCCGAAGAAAAAGAAACGATCGACTTATACCCAGAAGACGTAGACATGTTAGAAATTATTACCAGTATTGTGAATAACCACGAACTGAAGGCTAACAAGCCAGTTAATTTCCACATCGAAGTGCCAGAAGATGCATTTATAATGGCGGACAAAACCCATTTATCCAACGCGATTAATAACCTCGTGGATAATGCAATTAAATACTCGAAAGAACAAGCGGATATCACAATCCGTATTTATAAGCAGGAAAATAATTGGAAGATCGTAGTAAAAGATAAAGGTATTGGTATCCCGAAAAGCTATCAAGACACGATTTTCGAAAAGTTCTTCCGCGTGCCAACAGGCGACTTGCATAATGTTAAAGGCTTTGGTTTAGGCCTTAGTTATGTGAAGAAGATTGTTGACATGCATACCGGCACTATTACGGTTCATTCAGAACCTAATAGTGGCAGCGAATTCATTATTACTATTCCTGCGTAAAATGTAAATATTATGGCGAAAGTTTTATTAGTAGAAGATGAATTCACCTTGGGCCAGATTGTTAAAGACAGCCTGGAAACCCGCGGTTTTACCATGTTCTATGCGAAAGATGGTCAAGAAGGGTTGAAAATGTACCAAGAACACAAACCCGATGTAATCGTATTGGATATCATGATGCCTAATCTCGACGGCTTCACTTTAACCACCGAGATTCGCAAAACTGATAAAAATACGCCTATTATTTTCTTAACGGCAAAGTCACAAACAGCCGATGTAGTGAAAGGTTTTGAATTAGGAGGGAACGATTACCTAAAGAAACCCTTCAGCATGGATGAACTTATCGTGCGGATTAAATCACTGTTGAACCGCTTCGGACAACAAAAACCCGCACTAGAACAAGATGAAAACACTATCCATATTGGTCAATACGCTTTCAACTTCAACCGTCAAACCCTCACGCGCCATAATGTAATCGAATTTCTTTCTCACCGCGAGGCTGAAATTTTGCGCCGCTTAGCACAAAATCCTAATGATGTTGTGGAGCGCAAACCTATCCTTATCGACTTATGGGGCGATGATACTTTCTTTAATGCCCGTAGCATGGATGTGTTTATCACGAAGCTTCGCAGGTATTTAAAAGACGATCCAAGAATTCAAATCGTAAATGTACGAGGCGTGGGTTACAAACTTATTATGTAAAAACCTTACAACCACAACTATTATACGCAAAAAGTCGCCCCAGTTGGGCGACTTTTGTTGTTTTATATGGTATGTCCCTGGTTATTTCTTTGTTTTCTCCACTTGCTCGATTAAGTCGTATTCATACATACTAGCATCGGCAGGAGCGGGGTTGCGTAATTTGCGATTTACGCGCAGCTTATATCGGTTTCCTTTTTCATATTTGAAACCATTAATGGGCGCCGATAAGGTTTCGAATTTTCCTTTACCTGGGTTCATAAATTTATCGCCATACACTACGTAAAAGCATTTAAGTTTTTCACCCATTCCACCTTTGCATTCTACCTCGTCATCCACCCAAACAATTAACTCCTTATCTACCGGTGCTGGTTTGTCTTTTGCGGTTAACACCAATCCATCGCTACCGTAAGCATTGCCAGTATATATTAAGCTATTGCCATCTTTTTTGAACCGAAGCGTATCCTTTGTACTATTACCGCTACCAACAGTAACCGTTGTAACGATTATAGCAGTACTATCTTCTTTCTTCCAATCTCCTTTATCAACTATTTCTGGCGTTTGATTATGGTAATCTGTTAGCATCGTTGCTTGTCCGCCTGGTTCAAGCTCAAGACCAATCGTGCGGCCAGGGCTTGAAGCAGCCGCTAAACTTGCCTCGTAATAGCCTTCAATAGGCGTTACGGTAGAAGTGGTAGCTGGAGTAATAGCAGTGCTGTCGGCGGTGCTGGCTTTATTTGCATTTTGACAAGCAGAAAATCCCGTTAGTACGGCAGCTGCAAGCAGGATTGTAGTTTTCATGATATTGTTGTTTTCGTGTAATGGATTGATAAATAACAGAATAAGGTGTGTTCGGTTCAGAATATGGAAATTTTGTATTTTGAAGTCTCTATACTATGCGCACTATTCCTATTTCCATTATTTTACTGGTGGTTTCGTTGTGTCTTTTTTCTTGTAAAGAAGAAAAGAAAAAAACCAAACCCGCTAATACTCCTAAACAAACAACCCAACCCGGTCAAGCTAAGTCCATTGATTTGCAAAAATTGAACCGTAAAGCAACGGAACTTAAACAATATGCCACTACAAAGGGTTTCAACACACACTATGCTTTCTTTATCGACTTTAATGTACATAGTGGACGGAAGCGATTCGTGCTATACGACCTGGAAAATATGAAACCTATCAGTAAAAGTCTCGTGGCACATGGGCAGGGTAGCAATTATATGAACGAAGAAGTAGAGTTTTCAAATATTGTAAATAGTAACTGCTCATCTCCAGGCAAGTATAAAATCGGTCTAAAATACTCAGGAAGATTTGGTACAGCGTACAAACTGCACGGTTTAGATGCTACTAACAGTCGTGCGTTTGAGCGGTTCGTGGTTTTACACGGTCATTCATGTGTACCAAGTGATGAAACATGGGTAGGCATATGTAGAAGCGACGGTTGCCCTACCTTAAACTACGATTACTTCAAAAAAGTACAACCCATCATAGACCAAAGTCGCAAGCCTGTACTACTTTATATTTACAAATAAAAAAGCCTCCCTGGAAAGGAAGGCCGATTATAGATAGGTTAAATGGGTAATCCAAAAACACTATTGAGACTATTTATTTTACATCCTCCAGCAAATTGCATTCATAAATGCGAGCAGGGGAGATGACTAATTCTTTAAAAGGAATATTTTTACCATAGCGGCGCTCTAACTCTTTCTTCACTAGCGGACTTGATAAGTCGAACTCTTCTAATCGCTGTAAGGTACCCAGTTCTAAACCGGTTAATTCTTTATAGATCTTCCACACTAATTCACTACAATAAATCCGATCATTCGACCATTCAAAATAAGCATCGTAATCTTTACCGTTATATTGTAACGCAACTCTGTGCATATTTTTCATCACTTCCGGGGTAAGAACAGTAGCGGCATTTTTCAAACGTTTTACAGCATACTTTCCATTACTACGGGCAATCCATTCTTCGAAAGTTGTACTAGAAACAGGTTGTACTGCTTCATATACCATCCATTTTCCTTCAATGTTATACAACATTCCGCAGTGCGAATATGGCGAATGGGTGGCCATTTCTATAGCTTTGCATTGCGGTGAAATGTTAGATTGGAAAACAATATCACCATCATGAAAAACAGGGTGCTGTAAAGATGTGGCCTTCTTAATTGGTATAACAGCCATAGAAGTAGCTTTATACACAACAAAACAGCCGAATAGCATCACAACCAAGAAGCCGGCAAGAAGCTTAATACGTTTCATTACAGCAAGATTTATTAGTGCATACAGCCCATGAACATTTTAACGGGTAAAACGTGTGCATGAGGTTGCGTTGATTGAATGCGTTGAACGACTTTTAATGCTTCACTTTTATTCTCAAAAATTCCTACTACTAAACCCATTTTTCGGGGTGAAACAATCTCTCTATCCTCGAAAAAGTTCATTTGCTCGATACTAATAGAAGGATCGTAACCCCTTCTTGGAAATGGTTCTCCGGCATACATTTGATCTTCATCATTTTCATGTAGAATGATGAGTTTCTTTTCCTCGTTATAATAACGGTTCATTGTATCGATAGTGAACTGGAAGCTTTTGTGTAGTGAAAACAATCCTGTATGTAATTGTTGATAATTATCGCTAGTGTCTGCTACCACCATAAACCCTTCAATGGTTTCATCGTCAACCGAAGGTTCGGCTGTTGCAAATGTGTCCTTTGCATACTGGGTTTCATCGGCGATAGTTTGCCCAAGTGCAGCCCCTCCTGTTATAGAAGAATCTTTTTGTGTTGATGTTGAGCTGCTCGCATTGATATTATTGCATGCAGCCGTAAATGCCGCAATAGCAAACAATACGACAACGGCAGAAACTACATTTTTCCTCATAGCGTTTGATAGAATACTGCCACAATTTACACGCTGAAACTACTATAAAGAAAAAAATGAATACAAAATATCGTTAAATCTTTATACAATCGGCAAATTTCCCCCTGGTATCATTTTACTACTTATTGATATTATATTAACATTTAAGTAAGTAGATGCTTGCTGGATGGGAAGATCATTTTCGTACTAAAATTTGACGTTTTCCAATTCAGTTTCGCTTAACAGAAATTTTACAAGCATTTTTAATCTCCCTCATTATCACTGCCTTACCTTTGCGTAGTCCATTTAAAACATATGTTCTCCCACATATCCGTTGTAAGCAATATATAAGTCATATATATTTATACCCGCCGACTAACTAAGTATTTGCCAACTTTTTAAACCAGATCAACATGAGAGGGTATTCACCCAACATGGTGTTGATGGTAATAGTAATCCTATTGTCTGTTATAGGATGTTCTAAGGGCGACCTGACGGAAACAATTCCGCCTACCATCAATCCAACCGACACTACCGTGGCCAACATGAACAATACGGCCAACCAAACTGTACTCGTTCAATTAGTGAACGCAGTACGCGCCAAAGGCTGCAACTGTGGAGATTTATATATGCCCCCAGTTGCCCCGATTAAATGGAATAGAACATTAGAAAAAGTAGCTTGGATCAAAAGTAAAGACATGCTGGATAACAATTATTTCGCTCACCGCTCTCCCGATGGGATCGAGGCCGACGATATAATTAACCGCATGGGGTACAAATGGCACATGTACGGCGAAAATCTTGCTGTAGGTACGCTAAATGAAGAACAACTTGTACAAAGTTGGTTAAACAGTCCTAGTCACTGTATGACAATCATGAACCCGGCTTATACCGAGATGGGGGTAGCGCAAGCTAACTATTTTTGGAGCCAAATTATGGCTGAACCACAAGCAAACAATACCGCCCGCTAAACGCATGTATTAATTTTTTTAAGTATTACTCACTGGCTACAACGCCCAGTGGGTAATACTTTCAGCCATTAACTAAATATTTACAAAGCTGCGCTTGATATTCCAATTTGCGCTCATATCTTTGAACTCTGTAATAATTATTTAGCCCCATCCTCTGCACAAAATCTTTTCGACCAAATAATTTTACTCGTTCCTATTTAGAACCCAGTACCAAATTTTTTCATTAAAATTTTCACTGGGATGTACCCATATTTGCTTAAAACAGCAACTGTTGTAACCTCGTTATTTTTTCTAGTAATGGCCACTTCGTGCGAGAAAATCGATTTCATTCCCGCACCTACGCCACAACAACCAAAACCGGTAGAACCTGCTACCGATCCCGATCATCCACCTACCGTGACGATCATTGCCAACAACATTAATAAAGACACGCTGCTTTATTTAGTAAATACCGCGCGCGCCAAAGGCTGCAATTGCGGTGGTACTATTATGCCACCAGTTCCACCTGTTAAATGGAATGATTTATTGGAATATGCTTCTGTTGCTCACTCAAAAGATATGTACGACAAAGGTTATTTCGATCATATTAGCCTCGACGGAAAAAATCCCGGCCAGCGCATAGAATCCGTGGGGTATAATTGGTGGTATTATGCAGAAAATATCGCTAAAGGACCAAGCACGGAAGTCGTAGTTATCACCGGCTGGCTAAATAGTCCCGGTCATTGCAAAAACCTCATGGATGCTAAGTTCAAAGAAATGGGCGTAGGAAAATACGGTAGTTATTGGACGCAGTCTTTTGCTTCTACAACTAAATAATTAAGGATGTGGCACTTTTTTGCTCCACATCTTGTACACAAAATAAAGATATACACCCATACTAGCGATGAACCAAATATAAAAGATGGTCATCAATAGGGGAGTGGAATAGGTGGGATCGCCGAAACCTAAATATAGGCCAACGAAAGCATCAAATATCAATAAGAAAAATCCGAAAAATACCGTGCGAATAATCCTGGAAAAGTATTTAAACGTTTCCATGTCGAACGGCGGCTTCGGCTCTTCTTGCAGGTTGCGATTTTCTTCCATGGTCACGATTTTTGAAGTTAAGGTAAACATAATTTCATCAACGATGCACTGTCGCCACGAAATACGTTAAAGTCCACTTTATTCCGAATGCCATTAACACGACCAATATCACTATGCTGCCAAAAGAGCCAGCTTCGGCTGGCTTTTGGTTTTTCCTTTTGGTAGTAATGTGCCACCCACAAAGGGTATTGATCAAACTCATCACCCAAGTACGTATCGTAGAACTTCATATTTGTATAAATAATCGGCTTCACACCATAAACTTCCTCCATCTCTTCCAACCAAATCTTCGCCATACTTCTAATAACAGCAGGAGTTTGATCGTTATGCACTTCAATATCTAAAACTGGGGGAAGATCGCCAGGTTCCAAATCCACGGTATTTCTAAAGTTAATGACTTGCTTCATGGGGTCGCGGGTAGCGTAGAAGAAATGGTATGCTCCGCGGATAACGCCTGCTTTTTTTGCTTTTTGCCAATTGCGTTTAAATTGTGCATCTTGCCGGGTAATACCCTCTGTAGCTTTAATAAAAGCAAATGTTAACTTTATATCTTCTACTTGCATTTGTTTTACCGCGTTCCAATTTACTTCGCCTTGGAACTTGGAAACGTCGATGCCATGAATTTTATAGTTAATGGGAATATCAATCCCGAATTCATCATAACGAACGAAGTTGATCTCGTTTTTGAAGTTTCGGTAAATGAAATAGGCCGCTACTAGGATGCATGCAATGAGAAACAGAATTATAAATCCATTTCCAGAACTTTTCTTTTTTTTCACTGTTTGGGATACGGATTAAAAAGGTGTGTTGGTGTTAGTTTATTTTAGGCAAGTATATGGCAATATTTTTGAAGGTTGCATATGTGCCGCATTGAAATATTAAATTTGTACTTATAAAAATCCCGTGAATGCCAGATTTTAATTGGAACGATTCAGTAAATTTTCTCTCAAAACTCACGCCCCGCAGGTTTTTGAATGCAACGAAAGTTTTGAGTAGCTTTTATTGGAGCAAGCTCTTTAACAAGCCTACGCAATGGGGTTTACCTATTAGCATATCGTTTGAGCCAACTACCTCTTGTAATTTGCGATGCCCGGAATGCCCTAGCGGCCTCCGCGCATTTACCCGCCCAACAGGTATGTTACAAGAAGATTTCTTTCGCAAAACCATCGACGAAATCTCGAAAGAGTTATTATATCTCATCTTTTACTTCCAAGGTGAACCGTATTTAAATCCCGCCTTCCTCGACATGGTTAAATATGCGTCGGACAAAGGTATTTATACTGCCACCTCTACCAATGCACACTATTTAACCGATGCAAATGCTCGTCGTACCGTAGAAAGTGGTTTGGATAGATTGATTATTTCGATTGATGGTACCACGCAGGATGTATATACGCAATACCGTGTTGGCGGTCAATTACATAAGGTAATTGAAGGGGCGAAAAATATTGTAAAGTGGAAAAAAGAACTGAATTCTAAGAAGCCTTTCGTTTTCTTTCAGTTCTTGGTAGTGAAGCCGAACGAACACCAAATCGAGGACATTAAGAAACTTGCAGCAGAAATTGGGGTCGATCAAGTACGCTTTAAAACAGCGCAAGTATATGATTATGAAGAGGGAAATCGATTAATCCCAACAATCGATAAATACAGTCGCTATCATAAAAAAGACGATGGCACTTACGCCATTAAAAACAAACTCGGCAACAGTTGCTGGCGCTTGTGGCACTCGCCGGTAATTACCTGGGATGGCCTAGTAGTGCCATGTTGTTTCGACAAAGATGCCCAACATAAGCTGGGCGATCTGAAAAAAGATTCCTTTAAAACATTATGGCAGAACGGGCATTATAACCAGTTCCGCTCAGAATTAATGAAAGGACGTAAGAATATTGATATTTGCGCGAATTGCAGCGAAGGAACTAAAGTTTGGGGATAAGCGTTCGCGCTTATTCTCCTCTTTCCGCAGCTTTTTCAGCTGCCCTTTCTGCTTTTTTCCTGCGCCTACGGGTTGTGAAGTTATTGGCCAGCTTAATGCCAAAACGAACAGCTACAAACTCCAATGCCGTCATCAAGGCAGTTGACAGCACAGATTTCGCTTTGCCGCTTTCCCATGCAAGCTTCCCAATTTTGCCCACGAAGCCCAAAACACCGCTATTTGCAATACCGGGTACTACACTATTCATGGCCATACCTTTGAAATTCTCTTTTAGGTAAGCGCCGCGCTCGCCCAATTCACGTTCTAAAAGGCGGGCTTCCACTTTTAAGCGGGCGACTTCGAGTTCTAGGGTGTCGAGGTTGGTGACTTTTATTCTTTTCGCCATACCGGTTTTGTTTTTTTTCACACAAAATGGGGTTTACTTGTTCCTTCTTTTAGTAGATGCTTCATAAATATCATCCTCGTCATCGTCGTTATCATGGAATTCATCTACCAACTCTGCTACCAACATATTGGCCAACGGGCGTTGGATCAACTTTTTCCTAAAAATAAGGATGATCACAAATAAAAGAATGAATGCGCCTGCCGCGCAAGCGAACCCGATAGTAAAACTACCGGTCATTTCCCCGATCCAGAAAGCGAGTACCATTCCGAGGAATACCACTACGAAAAAGAACAACAGGAAGGCCATCGTAAGCGAAAAGAATAGGCCCAACGCCTTCGATAGCTTTCCTGCTGCCTGTAATTTTAAGAGATCAAGCCTCGTTTCTACGTATTCACGTGCAACTTTGCCCGTCTCAGAAAAATAGTTGCTGAAATTATCTTCCATGCAAATAGGTTATTATTAAGCGCCAATAAGTTAATTAGGATAATTCATTTTCAACAGCCTCTTCAAATTGTTCTTTCTTGCGCCTAAACTTGTCTTTTAATTTGTCGGCCTGGTATCTCAATTTCGATACCATCTCATCCTTTTTATCGGAATTAAGGAAATATCCAACGGCTACGCCTACGGCAGCACCTAAGATGAAAGTAACAACGGCTTTTGAATTCTTGCTCATAGTTAGTACATTTTTAAGGTGAAAGATTCGGGTATACAAATTTCCTATAGGGGGTAAGGATGAATGTCCTTACGGCTTTAGAGTTACAAACACTGTTCCATATTTGTTCAAATGAGTAAATAATTTGTTATGATTTTCTATATAAAATGTGAATCCTTCCTAACTTTCCAGCCAAATTTTCTTTGAAACGTACTGTACTACAGCTTTTGCGGTATCGCTAAAATTCACTATTATTGAAATAATACGCAACTATCTTATGAGTCATCTTGATAACGGTCGCCTGAAACAAATAGGCTTTTTATTGATTATCCTTTTTTTAGGCATTGTGCTTTTTAAAGAAATGTATGCCTTTTTCCCAGGGTTTCTTGGTGCCGTTACTTTATATATCCTCACGCGTAAGTACATGTTCCGCATGGTGGAACAACGCGGTTGGGGAAAACGTTCCGCAGCTACCGTTATTATGTTGGCCACTTTCTTAGTGATCTTATTGCCGATCGGGATGCTCGTAAATATGCTCACTGCTAAAGTAGGTTACGCGGTATCTCATTCTTCCGAGATGTTGGCAGAATTGACTAACCTAACGAACCGCATAAGTCAATCAATCGGTTATAATGTACTGTCGGAAGATCGCCTTCAACGACTAATCGAAAACGTAACGGGTGCCTTACCCGGCTTTCTTGGCGCTACATTTAATACGCTAACGGCCATCGCCATTATGTATTTCATCTATTTCTTCATGCTCACTAACGCCCGCCAAATGGAAGAGGCGCTGTATGAATACATTCCTTTAAAAGATGAAAACGTATTGTTATTGAGTAATGAATTGAGAAATATGGTGGTTTCAAATGCTGTTGGCATCCCGTTAATTGCCCTCATTCAAAGTGTTATCGCCCTCGTAGGTTACTTTATTTTCCAAGTACCTGAGCCTATCTTCTGGTTCGTTGTTACTTGCTTTACAGCTATGCTACCAATTGTAGGCGCAGCAGCAGTGTATGTACCTTTGGGTATCTATATTATTTCTACCGGCGAAACTTGGATGGGCGTAGGTTTATTATTATATAGCTTTGTTGTGGTAGGACTTTCAGATAACGTCTTCCGTTTCATGTTAGCCAAGAAAATTGGCGACGTTCACCCTCTTATTACCATTTTCGGTGTGATTATCGGTGTTAACCTATTCGGGTTTATCGGCCTTATTTTCGGACCATTGTTAATTTCCATGTTTATTGTGCTATTGCGCATTTACTCGAATGAGTACTTCGTGAAAACCCGTACAGTGAAAGTGGTAAAAACAGTTGTACCGCCGAAAGACAAGAAGAAATAGCTATTTGTAATAGCCGTTTTCTGTGATGTAATGTTCTACATCATTTGTTACGAGGTACCGTATACTTTTCCCATCTTTTACAAATTGGCGAATCACACTACTCGAAATGTCTAACATAGGTGCATCTAGTATTGTAATGTCGGCACCGTAGGTTTCCGTTACAGGGTGGCCGGGACGATTGTAGATATAGATGGGGTAAAATTTCAACAGTTGTTGATAATTCTTCCACCGTGCTATATTTTGAAAAGAATCACTGCCCATAATAATGACAAACTCCTGTGTAGGAAACTTCTCGTTCAAGTAAGTAAGGGTGTCAATGGTGAAAGAAGGGCGAGGAAGGGAGAACTCGATATTACTCGCTCTTAATTTTTCAGCATCCTTTATAGCCAGTTCTACCAAGTGAAATCGGTGATGCTCGTTCAATAATGATGCTGATGGCTTTAACGGGTTATGGGGCGATACCACGAACCACACTTTGTCGAGATCCGTATTATATGCCACATGATTTGCGATAATAAGGTGCCCGATATGTATAGGGTTAAAAGATCCAAAGTATAAGCCTATCTTCATTTTCATTCAATTAAAGCCAATAAAATGCCGACCCAACCGGCTAATATGCGTTTGGGCGGCAAGTTACTTAATTCGTGCCTTTACGATGACGAAAAATTATTCTACCGGTTTGAACTGCTCAAACACATTACTACAGTCTTTGCAATAATGAATTGCACGGCATAACGTAGAACCGAACGGGGAACGTAAATAAGTATTCTTGCTACCACAATGAGGGCAAGGGGTTTGCAATAATATCTCGTTGTACGCTTTACCATCTACCACCTGTGGCGCCGCAATCCCAAATTGCTCTAATTTATCTTTTGCACCGGGTGCTAAGCGACTAGTTGACCACAATGTTTCTTGATCAATAATTACGGTAATGGCTACACTGAATTTTTCTTCCAGTGCCGTTTGAATATTTCGTTGAATATATTGTACAGCCGGGCAAGCGGCAAATGTGGGAATCATTTTCACCAATATTCCATCGCTATTAATATCCACAGCCGTAATCATCCCTAAATCCACCACGCTTAGCACGGGAATTTCCGGGTCCATTACGCTTTGTAATGCATCGTACACTTCTTCTGTTGTATGCATTGTGTTTACCATGTTGCGGTAGGGTCTAGTTTGAATACACTGCTCATTTCATCGAGCAGTGGTTGTAAATAGGCTGTATGATAACCTTCGCGGCCACCATATACAGGTGTAAACGATTCTATACCGGGCAAGTTTAATCCTGCCTTTGACAATACTGGGTAAATACGATCTAACCAACGGGCTTGTAATGCTTGCTCGCCCGGGTAAATTTTCTCATCGATCAGCGTTTGTTCATGTGCTTTGGATGTTTCGAATATACCCAATGCCAGCGGCATACAATGCAAAAGTGCTTGTTGCATGCGTGCATAACTTTCTTCTGAACCACGGCTGAGTTGTAATACCCATTCATCGGCATGCAGCAAGTGGTATTTTATTTCGCCTTTGAATTTCTTCGCAAAAGGTTGGAGTGGCTCGAATGCCGTATTTTCCAAGGACTCGTAGCGTACAGCCTCAGCATGATCGAATAAGAAATGGCGCATGAGCGAGAAATCATATTCGCCGATAGGCAGTTCCACAAAGTGGCAGCTACGCATTTCCTTTTCTGCGCGCATAAACGCAAACTGGTCGGGGTCTTGCCCGCCCAAATGTTCTTGCATTACACGGTACAATGCCCAAGCGTGCCCAATTTTATCTTGTGCCATAGAAGAAAAAGCGATGTCTTCTTCCATGATGGGGCCGAGACCGGTCCATTCCGAGTTGCGGTGACCGATGATTAAAGCATCGTCGCCCATTTTAGTGAGGAGTGATATAATAGCTTGTTGCGATAACATGGAACGTAGTAATTGTATTTTGGTGTTTACTTCTTGCCTTTAAATTTGTTGATCTTTTCCATCACCTTAAAACCACTCGCATCGCGGTAAGTTTTCTCTAGGTTGGTGGCAAACATATCTTCATCTTCCACATCAAAGGCCAAAATATCCGCGCTGCGTACTACCCAAAGGTTCACGCAACGTTTCCGGCGAGCAAACTGCTCTTTTGCAAAAACCAAGGCCAGCTCGGCACTCGGTGCTTGTACGCTACCCACATGCTCGTGGTGAGCGCCTCTCTTCTCTTGGTGAAAAACTTCGTATGCATTCCAGTTTTCCCCTTCAACGATCGTAACAACTTCCCCTTCATGTCCTAGTTTCAAGCGGTTTACACGGGGATCTAAAGATTCGTTTAACATGTTTTTTCGTGTGAATTTTATTTACGCTACCGGGAACGACCTGGCTGCATTTGGGTTCATTAATGCCTTCCTAATCCATCTTCCACTTTCTTCCGCCCATTTCCTTACTTGTAAACGTTCGGCATTGCAAGGACCACCACCGTTGATCACCTTCATAAACAAATCCCAATCAGGATCAGAAAACAACCATTTGCCGGTTGCTTCATCTTTCTTGAGATTTTCATCAGGCAACGTAAGGCCTAGCTCCCAAATCTTTGGAACATAAGCATCTAGGAATTGGTTACGCATATCATCATTGCTCGCCATTTTTACCTTCCACTTCATCAGTTTTTCACTGTGAACCGAGGTTTTATCTGGTGGACCAAAGAAATGCATAATAGGTTGCCACCAACGGTTTAACGCGTCTTGCACCATTTGGCGTTGCATGGGGGTACCGGTGGCTAGTTCAATAAAAGCATCATGACCTTGTTTCAAGTGGAAACTTTCTTCGTAACAAATTCTTTCCAAGGCACGGCAATAAGGGCCGTAAGAGCCTTTGGCATTCGCTACTTGGTTAACGATAGCGGCGGCATCGATCAAGAACCCAATAACCGTTACATCTGCCCAAGTTTCGGCAGGGTAGTTGAAAACGTTTGAATACTTGGATTTGCCGGAAAGCAGGTCGTTAATCATAGCCTCGCGGCTTTTTCCCAAGGTTTGGGCTGCATTATAGAGTAATTGGCCGTGACCGATTTCATCTTGCACTTTTGCAATTAATGCGAGTTTGCGTTTAAACCCAGGGGCACGGGTAATCCAGGTACCTTCGGGTAAAGCGCCAATAATTTCAGAATGCGCATGCTGTTCAATCATGCGGATGAGTTGCTTGCGATAATCGTTCGGCATCCAGTCACCGGGTTCGATTTTGTGGCCATCTGCAATACGTTGCTCAAACTCGGCTAATTTAACCGGGTCGTCGATTGTATCTTGCATGGGCCGCTTATTCGGCTCATCGAAAATATATCCTCCGCCGTACATAACGCGATTGTTTTGGTTCAATCGTAAATTACTGAATTTTACCGTTAAAACCGGGGCAGGGTACCAACTTTCCCATCACCTTAACATTTCCATTTTTAGCCGGTTTGTTGAACTCTTTTTTTGCAAGCAATGTTAATTTTATGCAGGGTGAATTCAGCCTGGGAAAGGCTTTGTTATAACCCCTTCGCATTGAAGCAATTATCGATTTTTAGCTTGGCAACTTGATCGAGATTTTTTTCGTAATATTATAGAGGAGAAAACCAGTGGTGATAAATAATGATGTATGGATAAATCGCGTAACTTTTATTTCAATCACACCCTAACCAAGATCTAATATGATGTTGTTCGCTTGGCTTGCCGCCTTAGTAGCTGCCCCGGCACAACATGATACGATACCGAAAATTGTGGTAGAATTTTCTGTTGAACAACGTGCTGTTGATAAACATTCCGACACGATATTTTACAATGCTTCGGCCCCGTTAACATGGCAAGATTTTACCCGTAAACCACCACAGAACGCTAAAAACGACGCGGTAAGTTATACGAGTTTTGCTTATGAAGGCGGTACAAGGCAAAGAAAAGACACTGTATTTGTACATTTAGTATTGCAAGTTTTCTTTATAAAAAGCGCTTCCTGGGTTACACCCCCGTTATTAAACGACCTGTACTCGCTACAACACGAGCAAATACATTTCGACATTACCTACTTAACGGGCTTACTCTTTAGGAACAAAGTATTATCAATCGATTTTTCGGAGGATGGTGATTACGATAGTATTATTCAATACCAATACCTCGAATATTTCCGGCTGATGAACGTTTTACAAGAAAGCTACGACGCCGAAACGCGCCACGGCAACAACGCCACCAAACAGCGCGAATGGCAACAAAATATAAACCGGGCAATAACACTGGGCGGGGTATGGCCCCTACCAAACGAATAATCAGCCCCATTCGTCTAAACCAAGCAACAGTTCACCTAGTTTTTAAACATCATTTTGATATAAACCGTACATTGATTCATCATAAACATAAGACTATGTTATCCTTTCGCAAACATATACACGCCCTATTAGTGGTGGCCCTGGCCACAGGCCTTTTATTCAGCTGTAAGAAAGATTCTAGCAGCGACGGAAACGGCAATGGAAATGGGAATGGAAACGGTAATGGGAATGGTACTCCCTTAACGGAAGAACAAAAATCGCAAGATACTTTGTGGCACATCTTTAAAGATACTTACCTGTGGACTGCCGACGTGCCGGATTCTGCCACCGTAAAGCCGCTTAGCTATTCTTCATTCGGCGACCTTTTCAACAAATTGATTACCTATAAGAAGAAAGCCAATGGTGCTAACTTTGACCACTATAGTTTCTTAGATAATGGAACCGTAACCGGTGAAATTGGCGCAGGTCGCTTAGGTGATTTCGGTTTTGATGTAAACTACTGGGATATCGATAGCTTATATGTACTCTATTGCTATCCAGGCTCGCCTGCATATGCACAAGGTGTTCGTAGGGGCGATTTAATCACAGCCGTGAATGGTAGCACTAATATCAGCTACGACAATCCTCCATATGGCAACAGCGCCAACATCCGCAACCTCATTAATGCACTGAACGCAGCTTCTTCATCATTTACCTTTAAGAAGTTAGATGGCACCTCTAAAACACTTACCATCACCAGTGCACAATATTCACTCAACCCAATCCTCAAAGATTCTATCTATACTATCAATGGTCGCAAAATTGGTTATTTCGCGTTCAATACTTTCGTAGAATTAAGCGTGATCCAATCTAAAATCGATGCCGTATTTGATAAATTCGTTGCAGCTAACATTACCGACTTAGTAGTAGATTTCCGCTATAACGGTGGTGGTGCGGTGAACACTTCTGAATACTTAGCCAACCTCATGGCGCCTGTTAGCGTAGGAACCAATGCAACGATCATGAACAAAACGAAGGTGAATAACGTGATCAGCAGTAACCAAATGAGCCGCTTCAGTGCTATTAAAAAACTCCGCGGCTCCAACAACGTACAATACTCTTTACAAGATATTTTCTATAGCTATGTACAATATAGCGACACGTACTTTGAGAAAAAGAAAACACTCAACCTGCAGAATATCTCTTTCATTACAACACGTAATACCGCTTCTGCAAGCGAATTGGTGATTAACGACTTGAAACCTTTCTTCAATGCTCGCTTAACGCTTGTTGGTGACTCTACATATGGTAAGCCTGTTGGTTTCATCGGTATTCCAATGAACAAGTACTACATGTACGCGATCTCTCTTCAAACGCTTAACAGTGCTAACCAAGGCGATTACTTCGATGGTATGGCACCCACCACGCCAGCATACGATGTTTACCGCTACGATTTCGGTAATACCCGCGAACATAGTATTTACTATGCTTTACGTTCTATTGGTGTACCTGCTGCCGATATCCAAGCTAATTGGGCACGATCTGCAGCACCAATGCCTATTAACTTGCAACGTCAAATGCCGAAATACGCCGGTAAAGAAATGAAGAATTTCAAAGGGTCGATTTATAATGCCCAAGATTTGTTGAAACAATAATTGTTAGTCAAGATCTATATACAAAAGCTGTCTCGTTCATTCGAGGCAGCTTTTTTGTTGCACCCAATTCAAGCAGCTAACTACCTGTTGGTTCAGCGATAAAAGGGAAGGTGATTAATTTTTTGCGGGCAATAAAAAAGCTGCCGTAATGGGCAGCTTTGTATCATATTTAGATGATTTATTTAGCATACACCGTTTTCGATTTGGCGTCTTTTCTAAGCGCGGCTGAATCCATTCTTTTCACTACTTCTAAGATGTCTTGAACAGCGTGGTAGTAGAAGGAATGATTGATTTTATCGTACTCATCCGACGCTTTGTGATAGTCGGGATGGTCTTCTACACCGAAATATAGGAAAGGAATTTTAAGTGCATGAAACTCGTAATGATCGCTCTGACCAGTCCAATCGTCGTGCCCAGAATTGGGTAGATCGTGTCCGGGAATGAGTTTTACATGTGACTTAGCAGCTACTTCTTCGATGTATTTTTTGAGATGCGGGTAGTGATAAGTACCACACACATAAAGTTCGTTTTTGTCGTTATGGCTTACCATATCCATGTTAATGTTCACCATTACTTTGCTTTGTTCTACCGGCAGTGCATTAGCGAAGGCATGGGCACCTTTTAGGCCTAACTCTTCGGCATCTAGCGCAACGAAGATGATGGTGTTTTTAGGAGGATGTGCTTTGAAATAAGTAGCCATCGCCAATAAAGCACCTACGCCAGATGCGTTATCGTCGGCCCCGTTAAAAATACTATCTGTTTGGCCAGACCTGCTACGTGTACCAACATGGTCGTAGTGAGCGGTAATAATAATAACAGAGTCGTTACTCGTACCTTTCAAATAACCGTAGAGATTCGTTCCCATTGTTTTCGTATTGTTACGGCCTTCGAAATAGAAAGGTTGTTCGTACGTGTTATTATAGGGCGTAATGCCTATTTGTTTGAAGCGATCGAGGATGTAGAATTGAGCTAAGCGGTTGCCTTTGGTACCGGCGAGGCGGCCTTCATATTTATCATCTGCCAAGGTTGCAACATCTTTCATCAGTTGGGCAGAATCGATTGCCGTTTTTTGGGCGGCTGCTTGTAGTGAGGCAAAGCAGAGTAGGGCAATACAGAAATTTTTCATGTTGTATCTTTTAAACAGCGCGGGTAACGCTGTTTAAAAGATACGTATTATCTATAAAATAAGGGAAATATTATTTGAATATTTGGAAGATGATAAGGCTGGAAATGTATGCCAGTACTGTCATGTACGCGAATTGGAATGCCGGCATTTTCCACGATTTCGTTTCGCGTTTTACAATGGCCAAGGTGCTCATACACTGCATTGCAAATGCATAGAATAACATCAAACTTAAGCCAGAAGCCAATGTATACACCGGTCTGTCATCAGGCCAAGTTGCAGCAGCCATTTTTTCACGCAAGGTAGCGTCATTATCTTCCGGGGTTTCACCTACGCTATACAAAGTAGCCATCGTTCCTACAAACACTTCACGCGCAGCGAAAGAAGTAATCAATGCAATACCAATCTTCCAATCGAAACCAAGTGGTTTAATCACCGGTTCAATAGAGTGGCCTAAAATACCGGCGTAAGAATTAGCCAATTTCTCGGATTGATATTCGCGGTCGAGGGTTTCTTTCTGTGTTTCGTCGGTTGTTTGTTCAATAATAGGTTCGTATTTAGCATGTACGGCTTGCATTCTTTCATTCGGACCATAAGAAGCGAGGAACCATAAAATCACGCTAATCACCATAATTACCTTACCGGCATCTGTAATGAAAATCTTTGCTTTTTCTACCATCGTGGTACCTACGTTTTTCCAACGAGGAGCCCGGTAATCGGGTAATTCCATGATGAAATAGCTTTTCTCCTTAATACGCACAATCCATTTCAATACGGCAGCAATCGCTAAAGCCATAAAGAAACCGAGTAAGTATAAGCCCATCATTACCAAACCTTGCAGGTTTAGGAAGCCGAGTATAGATTTTGAAGGAATAACCAGGGCAATCATCACCGTGTAAATAGGCAAACGAGCGGAGCAGCTCATGAGCGGTGTTACGAGAATGGTGATCAACCTTTCCTTGCGGTTTTCGATGTTACGGGTGGCCATAATTGCGGGTACTGCACAAGCAACCCCACTAATTAATGGCATCACGGATTTACCGTTCAAGCCTACTTGGCGCATCAAACGATCGGTGAGGAAGCTGATACGGGCCATGTAACCCGAATCTTCGAGTATCGTAATTAATCCGAAAAGAATCATGATTTGCGGTACGAATACGGCGATACCACCCAAGCCGGCCACAATACCGTTAATGAGCAAATCGCTGTACCATGCTTCCGGCATAATACCACCTAACCAGCCACCTACAGCACCAAAACCAGCTTCGATGAGATCCATCGGGTAAGAGGCTAGCCAGAAGATGCTTTGGAATAGGAGGAACATCACCACCAATAAAATAGCATACCCCCAGAAGCGGTGGAGCAAAATATTATCGATGCGTTCGGTTTGTAATTGTTTCTGTAGAGGATCGGTTTCCACTACAGCCGCTTTCATCACTTGCTTAATGCGGGCATAGCGTTGCATGATTTCTTCAGCTTGTACTTTCGTTTTGTTGAAGTTGTTGGCCTGGAGAACCGTGCGGATACCATTTTTCTGTGTTGCAGAGAGGAAAGGCAGCTCTTCAGCGTTCACGGCCACGTGTAAAGCGGCGTATTCGCTGGAGGCAGGGAATAGTTTCTTCACTTCTTTCACTACTTCCGGCGCGAGTTGTTCATTTTCAATGAAATCGCGAGCGGGCGCACCAAATTTTTGTTCTGCGATCAGTTCAATATTCTTTTTGAGGGCAGGAATACCTTTATTCTTGCGCGGGTTAATCGATACTACCGGCACGCCTAGTTCGCGTTCTAAGCCGTTAATGTCGATTTCTACACCTTTGGATTTCGCCAAATCCATCATCGTTAACCCGATAATCACGGGTAACTTCAAATCGATGATTTGGGAGCAGAAGAGAAGGTTTCTTTTAAGGTTGGAAGCATCGGCGATGATGAGAATCATATCGGGCTTATCCTCGTTACTAGGATTAATCAGCACATCGTATGTTACAAATTCATCGGCACTTTTAGGGTATAAGCTGTATGTACCGGGCAAATCGATAATGTTCGCCGTTAAATCGGCGGAAATTTTAGCGGAGCCTGTTTTCTTATCTACTGTAACACCTGGAAAATTGCTGACTTTTTGATTCAGACCAGTTAGTACATTAAAAAGGGAGCTTTTACCACTGTTCGGGTTGCCGACCAGTGCTATGTTTATGGGTGCCTGCATTCCTTACCTAGTTCTCTAAAGATTATCTAATTTGGCAAATCTACTAATTTATTGCCCGGTTAAATGATCAAATCGGGAAAAATGGAGGAACGGGCTAAAAAGGGCTGATATGGGCCTAAAAAAGCAAAAACCACGGTAGAAACCGCGGTTTTTTATCTATTTTTCTAAACTTATTGTGAATTATGATCTAAGCATTTCGATGGGAACAAAGAGGTATGGTAGCGGATCTGCGAAGGCTAATGTCTTCTTAGTCGCTGTGTCAACCTTCTTATTATCTACCGGGGTAGCGTTCTTTTTAGGTTTTGCAGTATCTTTTACTGCGGGTGCATTTTCTTGGTAGCGATAGTTCCTAATAACGGAATCTTTTGGTTTTTCATCATTTGTGATGATCACATTTTCATCGTCATCGTCGCCGCTTAATTCTAAGAATGGTTTTCCATCATCGTCCATACGTTGCATTCTACCATTCTCAAATTTCAATTCCAAGTGATTGTTATATTCTTGTTCGATACCGTTTACATAATGTCTGCCGATACCTAAGAAATTGTAGTTCCAAAGTGCGTTACGGTCGATATCAACTGATTTACCATTTGGTACACGAACGTAGATGTATACACGTTGACCGCGGTATTTTGTAGCCGTTGGGATATTGAAACCGGCAGGCAAGTACAAAATGCTATCTTTTTGTTCTAAAGGAAGAATAATGCTGCGGGCCAAAGTTTGCGCTTGGTTGCGGCTGGCGCCTTGCGATACTCTTCTAATTTCTAATTCGAAGTTGGTTTGGTTTTTAAAGCCGGGCACTACTTTCAAAGAAACGGCATCAACTACCGTGGTATCATCTTCTACACGCATTCTTTCACCTAAGCTTACCAAGAAATCGTCATCATCAAACGAATTCAATTGGTCTAACTTCTTGATATACAGCTTTTCGCCTTTGAATGCTCTTAACGTTACATCATTTTTCACTTCGCCGGTAGAACGAACAGATTTCGCTATACCTGTTGCTAATGTGATAGCGCAGATTAAACCGATCACCCAGAAGAAGCCCATAGAATAGCCTACATACTTATTCGCGTATTTAGAGCCCGAGATTCTTCTTGCGAGGAACATGATCAGCGAGATAATAGGAATACCTAAGAGCAATACAAAGGAGATCCAAAATAAAATCGCTTGGTTATCTGTGAGTGCAATATTAATAATAGGGAAGAAGGCCGCGGTAAAGGAACTCAATACCAACACAGCAATTAATGTAATTAGAATCACTGCTGCGAAGAAGTACATGAAACTTTTGGCGATGAATGCAATCAATCGTCCTAAGCCCCTGGCACCCCGGTCGAATGCGTTACCGATTTCGCTCCCAAACTGCTTACCGCGGCCTTGCGAAAAATTTCTGAAATCGTTACCAACGTTTCCCATGCGGCTTTTGAATTCCTTCATTTCTTCCTGCACAGTATTTTTAATGTTGTTGTAATCGACTTTTTCGCCGCGCATTTCTAATTTTTCTGCAGCCGTATTAGCGGAAGGAGCAGCAATCCAGATAACGAGGTACACCAAGATGCTAGCACCGAAAGCGATGGTTAATAGCACGAATGCCACACGTAAAATCACCGGGTCGATGTTGAAATAAGCACCTAAGCCACCACACACACCGCCGAGCACTTTATGCTCTGGATCGCGGTAGAAGCGTTTGCTAGGACGGTGGTATGATTCGAAACCAGCATTGGTTTTATCGTTAGCTTGCGTGTTTTGTTTAGGCTCATCTTCAAGTTGTTCAGGCGTACCCATAGAGGCTTTAATCTCTTGTACATCTTCATCTGTGATGCAATGTGCGCCTTTACGTAATTTTTCTTGGAAGATCTCGGCGATACGACTTTCTATATCGCTCATGATTTCTTCGGAACCGTCTTCTTGCGCGAAATGTTTTTTAAGACTCTCCAAGTACCCCCTCAAGAGGTCGTATGCGCTATCCTCGATGGGAATAAGGCGGCTGGATAAGTTTATGTTAATAATCTTTTTCATCGCTATGACAAGGTTTAAGGTTTTAGGTATTATATCGGATTTAGATAGATTGATTTGTAAGTTGATGAACTGCGTTAGCTAGTTCGTTCCAAGTGCTTTCGAGATCTTTATAGAAGGCTTCGCCTTTTTCAGTCATCGAGAAGTATTTCCTTGGCGGGCCGGAGCTACTTTCTACCCATCGGTACGTGAGCAACTCGGCATTTTTGAGACGTGTTAATAAAGGATAAAGCGTTCCTTCAAGAATATCGAGTTTGGCTTCTTTCATTTTCTCGATAATATCAGAAGGATAAGCCTCGCCTTGCTTAATGATAGAAAGGATACAGAATTCGAGTACCCCCTTTCTCATTTGTGATTGTGTGTTATCTATATTCATGGCAAGTGGCTTTTAAAATGATTGGTTTCTTTCAACCTCGATACAAAGATAAGTACTTTACACTACTATGCAATACATAATACTATCCCAAACCCAATAATTTGTTTTGTCAATTAGCGATTTTGAATCGTTAAGTTCTGAAAATGAATACTTTGTAAACGAGTCAGACTTTCTCACAACAGGCTAATTCGTGATGAATGGTATTATTTCGTGATGAATGAAGGGGTCGAAAAAGAATAGATATAGCCAGCGGTTAGTAAAACCTTCAAAAAGTACTTGCCTCAAAACATGGTCTATTGTACTGAAAACATATATATTACAAATATGGGAATAGCTTATACGGTGTGTGGTATTGGGTGAGGATAGGCTAAAGATAGGGTCGAGATAGGCTTAGGATAGGCTTTTGATAGGGTTTAGATAGGGTAGGGATAGGCTTAGGATAGGCAAAAGATAGGGTAGGGATAGGCTTGCATATATTTATGTCACGTCCTAAAATAGGTTTACACCCTTGTTAGATAATCCGGATAAAGGTTTACAACTGTAGTTGTTAATCCGTATAATAGTTTACAGTTCCAAAGATTAAAAAAAGAACCTATTACTACTACTTATTATAGTTTTTCTTTTTTTGCTTCTTTTTTTCTTTTTACAATCCACCTGGATTTGTGGATAACTGGCCTTGGTCACCTGTAGGTGACGCACCCTTTTGCTGCCATCTCATGGCCATTTTACCATGTTGATGATGCGCTTGTGCAGGGGTTAAGTAGTTGCAGCTACTGTGTGGCCGCTGCTCGTTGTAAATGGTGATAATGCTTTCAATATGCGCTGCGGCTGACG
>NZ_QLLL01000006.1 GCF_003259335.1 Chitinophaga skermanii | reverse complement strand
TTTTTTAAGCGCTGCAAGCTCCTTCTTAAGCGCTGCTTGATCCTTTTGCTCTTCTGGTGTCATGGCTATTTCATTTATTGTGGTAATTACCGCAATATCGCCCCTAAACCGCTTTTTCCAATTTTTTACATCATGATTCTTTATGCCGTATTTAACGGCTAGCTGCGATACACTTAAATTACCAGTTTCGTAGTCACGCACCACCATGCGCCTAAATGAATCATCATAACTCGATTGACCACCCCCAAGACCTTTTAGTCCAAATAATTTGCTTCTTTTCATCATTTTTCATTTGTGGGTGTAAACTTTTTGTAGGACTAGACAGAAATTAACTTAACATAATGTAAGAATGCAGTAGATGCGCTATGGGTAAATAGCCAGGTAATGCTAGAAAGAAGGTTGATTCATCACTGGAGTGAAAGATGAAATATGTTTGCGCACTGGTAGGTTATAATGACTGGCAGCAATATGCAACAAAAAAAGAAGGGCCTGTAATTGACATACAGACCCTTGTAGATTATCTCGAAGATCTTCGACTGGCTATTCGAAGATTTCTGCTAATTTCTTTTCTAAGGCTTCTCCACGTAAGTTCTTACCAATGATCACGCCGTTCGGGTCGATCAAAAAGTTCTGGGGAATAGCAGTTACGCCATAAAGGGCTGCTACTTCGTTACCCCAACCTTTTAAATCGGAAACTTGTGCCCAATGAAGGTTATCTTTTTCAATGGCTTGGAGCCACTTTTCTTTTGATTTATCGAGCGATACACCGAAAATGGTAAAGCCTTGATCTTTATACTTTTCGAAAGCTTTTACAACGTTCGGGTTTTCTTGTCGGCATGGACCGCACCAGCTTGCCCAAAAATCGACCAGTACATATTTTCCTTTGAAGCTTTCTAGGCTAATGGGTTCGTCATCTTTATCGTTTTGAGAGAAAGGGATGGCGGGCTGACCGATAGCCGTTTTCTTCGCTACATCTAAGCGTTTGGCAAATGCTATACCACTAGGACTTTCCTTTACTTGTGCTGCTAAGTTTTCGTAGAGCGGTTCTGCAATAGCGGGATCAATATCGTACCCAACGGCCTCCGAAATAACATAAATGCCAATCGGGGTTTTAGGGTTTTTGCGTAAGTAAGCGCGGTAAATACCGGTTTTAACAGAATCGAGGTGTTCATATTGTCCTTCCAGGCTATCCATCGCGTTTTGATCTTTCGCTTCGCGGGCTTTCATGTATTCGCTAGAAAGGTTTTCTATTTGTTGGTCAACTGCTGCTGTTAGCTTGTTGATATTGAGTAATTGGGTTTGTGCAGCTGTACCTTCGATGGTAGGCTTGATGTGTAAATTTGTGACCGTAATGCTGGTAGTACCTTTATCGATCACAAATTGTTGGTAGCCACGGTATCCTTTTTCAAACGGAATATTGTTTGCTTCCTCTTGGTCTTTCCATACTTGGAAAGTGGCCATGGTAGGTTCTACTACAGTACCTTGGAAAGAGAATTTACCGTTCATATCGGATACAGCGCTATCAATTACAACGCTGCCGTTAGCACGGTAGCGGATATAAAAAGTATTGGGAGCTGTACTATTTTTGTAAGTGCCTTCAATTTTATAGGGAACACCAGCTTGTTGGGATTTCTTATCCTGCGCAAACAACGCCATTGGCGCCAATAACGCCCCCGCTAAGATCAATTTCATCATCTTTTTTGACAATTGGTTTTCTACAACAAAATTGGCAAAACCCTTACGGACTGCCAATGCAAATGTGATAAACGGTGCTTATTTTATCAAGCTCTCCAAGGCTTTTTCAAGCTGTGCACCGCGCAAATTCCTGGCAATAATCTTGCCGTCGGGCGACACGAGGAAGTTTGCCGGGATGGAGTTAATACCGTATTGTCTTGCTACTTCGTTGTTCCAGCCTTGTAAATCAGATACTTGTGTCCAGTTGAGGCCATCTTGACGGATGGCGCCTATCCAGCGGTTTTTGTCTTGGTCGAGGGAAACGCCGAGGATGGTGAAGTTTTTGTTTTTATACTTTTCGTAGGCTTTTACAACATTCGGGTTTTCCTGTCTGCATGGTCCGCACCAGCTAGCCCAGAAGTCCACAAGTACGTATTTGCCACGGAATTGGCTCAATTTTACCGGTTTACCTTTTACATCATCTTGTGTAAAATCGGGGGCTGTAACATTGAGGGCATTGCCTTGCAATTGGGCAATGTAGTTTTTAGCCATTTGGCCATAGCGACTGTCTTGCACGCTTTTATCTAAGCTATAGAAGGTCGCCATAAAATCGTCGGGTTCTAAGCGGTTACGGAGCTCGTTAAGGAGCATCCAAACGCTTGCAATAGCTTTCGGGTGTTGTTTAATAAAAGCTTTGCCGGTGGAGGCAACGTCTTGTGAGAATACGCGTGCTTTTTCACGGAAAGCTTCTTTGCCAGATTCGTCGGCACTATCAATGCGGGCGGCTTCAATATTGAGGTTGAGGGCACGGTTTACCAGTGGGCGGAATAGCTTTTGGTAAGTTTGCATTGCTTGGGTTTGCTCATTTGTTGTAAGGCTTTGAGCAATGGGGAATTCGGCTTCGGTAGCCGTGAATGTTAGGGCCGGATCGCTGCCTGGGATGAGGAGCATCGGGTATTGATTCTCGCCTAAAATAAGCGCATACACACGTTCTTTATTGGGTTTTTTAATGGTGAAGTTGAATTGATTGTTTTTGATGAAAACAGAATCATCTGCATAATTATCTTCATCATCAAATAAGTAAATCATCTTCCCGTCTGCGCCTGTAATGGTGCCATGGATATTGAATTGCGCGTTCGCTGCAAGGCCCAATATCGTCAAAATGCCAACTAAGAACGTGTGTTTCAAGTGCTTCATTATTTATTATGTCTTTCTTTTAAGATCGCTATTACATCTTCCAAGGTGAAGTTTTTCGCTTGCAATAGAATCAAGTAATGGAACAACAAATCGGCTGCTTCATTCAAGAACAATTCATTGTTATCGTCTTTCGCTTCGATTACGATCTCTACTGCTTCTTCCCCTACTTTCTGCGCGATTTTATTAATGCCTTTGGCAAATAATTTCGCGGTATAGGATTCTGATGTAGGGTTCAATTTACGGTTACTAATGATTTTCTCCAAGGTTTGTAAGAAATCGGTACCCGTATTGGTGTCGTCCCAGCATGTATCTGCACCGGTATGACAAACTGGGCCTACTGGCGTAGCTTGGATGAGGAGGGTGTCGTCATCACAATCTACTTTAATGTTATTCACATGTAAAAAGTTACCGGATTCTTCTCCTTTTGTCCATAGCCTATTTTTAGAGCGACTGAAGAAGGTCACTTTATTTTCAGCGATGGTTTTATCCAATGCTGCTTGGTTCATATACCCGAGCATCAATACTTTTCGCGTAATAGCATCTTGGATAATAGCTGGTACTAAGCCGTCGGGTGATTTTGAAAAATCTACTTGCATTATAAATGAGATTAGAAGCGCATTTGGATGCCCTTGTTGTATAAATATGTTTTCAGCTCCGGGATTTCCATTTCTTTATAGTGGAAAATGCTGGCTGCTAAAGCTGCGTCGGCTTGGCCTTTCGTGAATACATCCGCGAAATGTTCCATGGTACCGGCACCGCCGCTGGCAATAACCGGGATATTAAGTGATTGAGATAATTGAGCGGTAATATCCAATGCAAACCCTTGCTTGGTACCATCGTTGTTCATCGATGTCAGCAATATTTCTCCTGCACCTCTTTCTGCTGCTTCTTTTGCCCAGTCGATGGTTTTAGTAGTAGTTGCCACTCGGCCGCCATTGAGGTAAACGTACCAATCGCCATTCTCGAAACGCGTATCAATCGCCAATACAACGCATTGACTACCAAATTCGCGGCTTAGTTCATTCAGCAATTCCGGGCGTTTGAATGCGGCAGTGTTAACGGAGATTTTATCGGCCCCGCTATTCAGTAGTACACTTACATCTTCAACAGAAGCAATACCGCCCCCTACTGTGAAAGGGATGTTCACATGCTGGGCGATGCGGGTAACAAGTTCTGATAAGGTTTTACGACGTTCGTTCGTGGCGGTGATATCGAGGAACACTAATTCGTCGGCACCTTGTTGTGCATACAGGGCGCCTAGTTCAATAGGATCGCCTGCATCGCGAATGTTCTCGAAGTTCACACCTTTCACTGTTCTGCCATCTTTAATATCGAGGCAAGGAATAATTCTTTTTGTGAGCATGCTCTTTATTTAAGTTGCTACGCAATATTATTTCGTTGATTACTTGTTTTGCATGAAGGCTTTTAATTCAGCGATGCTAATTTTTCCTTCATAAATAGCTTTCCCCACGATAGCGCCTGTGCAGCCGGCTGCTTGTAGTTCATACAAGTCATCCATATTACTAACACCACCACTGGCTACAAGTTGCATTTGCGGGAACTGTGCAATGATCTTTTTATATAATTCGGTAGATGGTCCTTGTAACAACCCGTCTTTCGCAATATCCGTGCAAAATACTTGCGTAACGCCAATCTTTGCTTTCTCGGCTAAGAAGTCGTAAATACTTACATCGGTTGTTTCTAACCATCCGCCTACCGCTATTTTTTCATCTTTCACATCGGCACCTAAGAAAATCTTATCGGCACCATACTGTTCTACCCAACTGGCAAAGAGAGCTGGGTCTTTAACAGCAATACTACCAACGGTAGCCAATGCGGCGCCGCTTTCAAATACGATATTAATGTCTTCGTTGCGTTTAATACCGCCACCGAAATCGATCACTAACTTTGTTTTACCGGCGATGGCTTCCAACACTTTCCAGTTCACTACGGCGCCTTTTTTCGCACCGTCTAAATCTACGAGATGTAATCTTTCGATACCTGCATCTTCAAATTCTTTCGCTACTTCTAAGGGATGTTCGTTATACACTTTCTTCTGTGCATAATCGCCTTGCGTGAGGCGCACACATTTTCCATCGATGATGTCGATGGCAGGAATAATTTTCATGTTGGTTTGCGTACTTTTTTGAGAAGG
Source organism: Chitinophaga skermanii (assembly GCF_003259335.1). Classification (GTDB taxonomy): domain Bacteria; phylum Bacteroidota; class Bacteroidia; order Chitinophagales; family Chitinophagaceae; genus Chitinophaga; species Chitinophaga skermanii. Next base: position 560,101 of record NZ_QLLL01000006.1, on the reverse strand, counting down.
TATGTTTATTTCCATCCTGATGAAGGCAAGGTTGTTCTTATAAAATACTTGTCCTACCGTGCGGAAATGATGGCGCAAATAGAAGCCCATGGCACTGGTACGGGCATTGCACCAGAGCGTATGTATATTTTTCTGTTGACAAAATTGGTAAATATGTTGCAGCAGCAAACTACCTAAGCCGCGTCCTTGCATATCTTTCGCCGTAGCAAACTTGCGGAACTGTGCTATGCCATCGTTTTCAAATAGCGATACTACGGTTACTAATTGGTCGTCGAAATACACCCCGAAATGCAAGCCTTCCGCATCGTGTTCTACTTGTACTTCTAAGATCGACAACGAGGGGTACAACACATCACGCCGTAATTGCAGCGTGTCGGTAGCTTGTATGATACGAATTTGTGCCCTGGTCAACATCATTTTACAATTTCAGAAAGCTTTCGAGAATGTTTCCACCAACATCGGCCGATTTCTCGGGGTGGAATTGCACGGCATAGAAGTTATTTTTCTGTAATGCTGCGCTGTAGTTAATTACGTAATTGGCTGTGGCCACGGTTTCGGGACCTAAGGCTGCGTAATAGCTGTGCACAAAGTACATGTACGAATTCTCGGGAACGTGTTCAAAGATGGTGCTGTGTAGGCCGGTAATATTGTTCCAGCCAATTTGCGGGATTTTGAGCATGTTTTCCACGGGCGATTCGAACTTCTTAACGGCTAAATCGAACACACCAAGGCAGTCGGTATTGTTTTCTTCGGAGTGTTTGCAAAGCAGTTGCATGCCCAGGCAGATACCCAATACAGGTTGTTCCAAAGTAGTAATTACTTTATCCAAACCTTTATTGCGCAAGTAGTTCATAGCAGTGCTGGCTTCGCCCACGCCGGGGAAGATAACTTTATCGGCCGAACGAATTTCGGCTTCATCGTCGGTAACAATGCCAGTAACGCCCAAGCGCTCGAGTGCAAACTGCACCGAGCGCGTGTTACCTGCATTGTATTTTATAATTACAGTTTTCATATACAATTATGCTTGTTGGGGAATGGGCCGCACGTTTTGCACAAACGAGGTGATTTTCTCGGAAAGCTCGCCCGGCTGTGCAATTGCTTGCACAAATGCAGTGCCAATGATGGCGCCATTGGTATGTTCGCAGGCGGAGGTAAAGGTGGCTTTATCGCGGATACCGAATCCAACCAACACGGGGTTGCTTAGCTGCATGCCTTCCAGCTTTTGGAAATAGGCTTGTTGTAAGTCAACACTTTTGTTGTTACCCGTTGTACTGCTGGATGAAACGGCATAAATAAAACCTTTGCTGATGCTGTCGATTTTACGGATGCGTGCTTCGCTGGTTTCCGGTGTTACGAGGAAAATATTGTGCAAATTGTGTTGCTCGAATAGTGATTTGTATTCTGCCTCATACTCTGCCATGGGTAAATCTGGGATGATAAGCCCATCGATACCTACTTCAGCACATTTTTTCACGAAGTTTTCTATGCCGTATTGCAACACGGGGTTTAAATAGCCCATGAGAATAACCGGTACGGAAATGTGGTTGCGGAAATGAGCGAGTTGTTGGAAGAGTACACTTAGTTTCATGCCGTTTTTGATGGCTTGGGTGCTGCTATCTTGGATAACAGGACCATCGGCCAATGGATCGGAGAAGGGCATACCTAGTTCGATCATATCTACACCACTTGCTTGAAGGGTTTCAAGAACGGTAAGGGTATCATCGAGTTGTGGGTAACCCGCTGTGCAGTATATATTGAGAATGTTGTGCTGCTTTTTCGCAAACAATTGATCTATCCTGTTCATATGCTTACTTTAAATGTTGGATATATGTTTCAAGATCTTTATCACCTCTTCCCGAAAGGCATACTACCACTACATCAGAAGGTTTAAAGTTGATGTCTTTTAATTTCGCTAAAGCGTGGCTCGATTCCAAAGCAGGAATAATCCCTTCTAAGCGCGTTAGTTCATATGCTGCAGCTAACGCTTCATCGTCGGTGGCACTCATTACAATACCGCGCTTACTATCAAACAAATGCGCATGAACAGGACCAACACCTGGGTAATCCAAACCTGCGGAAATACTATGCGGTTCAACAATCTGTCCATCGTCGGTTTGCATGAGCAAGGTTTTACTACCGTGAATTACGCCTAATGAGCCCAGTACAGTCGTAGCTGCCGAAAAGCCAGAGTCGACACCTTTACCTGCTGCTTCTACCGCTACCAGCTTCACGCTAGGCTCGTCCATAAAATGGAAGAAAGTACCGGCAGCATTACTACCACCACCTACACAAGCGATGGCATAATCGGGTAGGGGATTGCCTGTTTTCTCTTGCAGTTGCAAGCGAATTTCTTCGCTAATAACGGATTGAAAACGTGCGACCATGTCGGGGTAAGGGTGCGGGCCTACCACTGAACCAATAATGTAGTGCGTATCAACGGGATTGTTAATCCAATCGCGGATAGCTTCGTTGGTCGCATCTTTCAAGGTTTGAGAGCCGCTGGTGGCAGGAACCACGGTAGCGCCCAACATCTTCATACGGGCAACGTTTGGCGCTTGGCGTTGGATATCGATCTTCCCCATATATACCACGCATTCCAATCCCATTAGGGCACATACAGTAGCGGTGGCTACGCCATGCTGACCGGCACCTGTTTCTGCAATAATTCTTTTCTTGCCTAAACGCTTCGCCAACAAGATTTGACCGATGGTGTTATTCACCTTGTGGGCCCCTGTATGGTTTAGATCTTCACGTTTGAGGTAAATATTGGTATTATATTTTCCTGATAATCTTTTCGCGTAATAGAGTGGGCTAGGACGGCCTACATAATCTTTCAACAATGCTTCGAACTCTTGTTGGAACGATGGTTCCGACATAATACGTAAATAGTTCTCTTGCAATTCTTCCACATTGGGGTACAACATTTCAGGAATGTAGGCACCGCCGAACTTACCGAAGTAACCTTTGCTATCAACGTGATAAGCAGAACCGCTTGTATTGATGGCTATGTTCATGTTAGAATGATTTAAATGTTTTGTGTTTTAATCGCTTGAATGAACTTCGCTACGCGCACCATGTCTTTTTCACCGGGTGCTGTTTCGAATTTGCTGTTCACATCAACGGCGAATAGTTGCGGGTGTCGGAACTTTGCCAAAGTTTTCACATCTGCTTCACCAATTCCTCCACTCAGAAAGAACGGTTTATCGAGCGTAAACTGTTGCAATACCTCCCAATTGAATTGCTCGCCTGTTCCGCCGTAAGCACCTTTATGAGCCGTGTCGAATAAGAAATAATCTACAACGGGCAAAAAGGGCGCTGCATCGTGCAAGAAAGTACTACCATCGCCTACCCGGAATGCTTTAATAACAGGTACCTGCAAGCGGATGTTTTGACAGAAAGTAACCCCTTCATCGCCATGTAGTTGTACGGCATCGAGCCCGTAGTTTTTAATAGCTTGTTGCACAGTATTCGATTCCGCGTTTACAAACACCCCTACTTTCTGAATGCCGGCGCCTACGGATTTCACTACATCAGCAGCCAACTTACCGCCTACAAACCGGGGCGATTTTTCGTAGAAGATAAAACCTGCATAATCGGCTCCAGCTGCTACCAGTGCTTGTAAATCGGCTTCGCGTGTGATTCCGCAAACTTTTATTTTCATACGGTGGCGAGTTGTTGTGTTAATGCATGGCTGAATGCTTCGAATGCTTGTGCCGGGTTGGCATTTTTCATAAAGTTTTCCCCGATAAGGAAACCATCGAAGCCCGCTTGTTTTAATTGCACAATTTCGTTGGTGCCGGTAATACCGCTTTCAGCTACTTTATACTTGCTGCTTGGGATCAGCTTCGCTAGTTCGAAAGAGCGGTTAATATCGACGGTAAAAGTGGTTAAATCGCGGTTGTTTACACCTACGAGATGTACGTGCTCCGTGATTTTTTCCAATTGTGTAGCGCTATGTACTTCCAATAATACTTCCATGCCGAGGTTATTGGCCAAGGTAGAAAACTGGTCGATTTCTGCTTTGGTTAAACATTCAGCTATGAGAAGGATCACATCGGCACCCATGGCGCGTGCTTCAATAATTTGGTACTCGTCAACGATGAAATCTTTCCGCAAAATGGGAATGTTATTCACATTCCGTGCTTGCAATACATCGTCGGTTGAGCCACCGAAATAGTTCGTATCTGTTAACACCGACAAGGCAGAAGCGCCGAATTTTGCATAGGCCGTAGTTACTTGTTCTACGGTTACTTTATCGTTGATAATGCCTTTCGATGGTGATTTTCTTTTAAATTCCGCGATAATACCTGTTTTACCAGGGGCTTTTAGGAAAGCGCGCATAGAATAAACGCTGCGTTGGAAAAGCTGCGATTGTTCGAGCGATTGAGCGGAACGGAATTTCTTTCTCTCTCCAACTTCAATATGTTTGTGTGCGACTATTTCCGCTAAAATATTTGCCATGTTAAGAGAAGGTTTATGCTTGTAAGCTGATTAATTTTTTAAATGAGTCGTATGCCTTGCCCGATTCTAAAGAAGTAAGTGCTGCTTGGTAACAATCTTCATAATTATCAAACGTACCTAAACAGTATAAGCCCATTGCCGCATTAGCTACTACAACGGCGTTTTGGGCCCATGTACCTTCGGCTTTCAATACTTTCATGAAGATCTTCGCGGCTTCTTCTACACTATTACCGCCGTGGATATCTAAGGCATGCACTTTACGTTTACCCAGTTGCTCGGGCGTCATGTTTTGTTCGCCTTTATTTGTGATAATCTTAGTATCGGAAGTCAATGAAATTTCATCATAACCATCTAAGCTATGCACGATTGCGAATTGCTTATCGGTTTGTTGGAAAAGGTAGTTATAGATTCTTGCCATTTCCAAGTTATATACACCAATTAATTGGTGTTGTGCGAAAGCGGGGTTCACCAAGGGGCCTAGCATATTGAAGAAAGTACGAATCCCTAATTGCTTACGAATGGGTGCTACTTTTTTTAATGCAGGGTGGAAGAGGGGAGCGTGTAAGAAACAGATACCGGCTTCTTCCAATTCCTTATTCAGTGCCACTTGATCGTTCTTGAATTTATACCCTAATGTTTCCATTACGTTCGATGCACCGCTGATCGACGAAACGCCGTAGTTACCATGTTTCGATACTTTGGCGCCTGCACCCGCTACGATAAAACAAGAGAGTGTAGAGATGTTGAACGTATTTTTACCATCGCCTCCTGTACCTACAATGTCGAGTACTTTATGGTCATTTAAATTCACTGGCACACACAGTTCCAACAATGCATCGCGGAAGCCGAGTAGTTCTTCGATAGTGATACTGCGCATGAGGAAAACCGTCATGAAAGCTGCAAGTTCACTATCGTTGTAAGTGCCATTAGAAATATCGATCAAGATGTCTTTTGCACCTTGACGGGTGAAGGTTTTATGTTCGAATAAGTAGTTTAAAATCTTTTTCATTGTTTACATTTTTTTCGGTTATACGTCACTGTTGATTCGCTATAGGAAAGCATTATTTCCTGAGCCAGTTGCGTATAATCTGTTCTCCTTCTGGCGTTAAAACGCTTTCTGGGTGGAATTGTACGCCGCAAACGTCGTATTCGCGGTGTTGGAGTGCCATAATAAAACCGTTTTCATCGCGGGCTGTGATTTCTAGTTCTGCCGGCAATGTTTTTTCATCTACTACCCAAGAGTGGTAACGACCAACTTCTATTTCATCGGGTAAGCCGTTGAATAATTCGCCGCTACGGGAGGTGATGTTTACGGGAGTGGCTACGCCGTGGTAAACTTCTGAAAGGTTGGTGAGTGATGCGCCGAAAGCTTCACCAATAGCTTGTTGACCTAAGCATACGCCGAAAATAGATTTTGTAGGGGCGTAGCGTTTGATCAATGGCAATAGCAAACCAGCTTCGTTGGGAATGCCGGGGCCTGGCGATAGAATAATTTTATCGAACTCGTCCACTTTATCCAAATCAATTTCATCGTTACGGTAAACAGTTACTTTACCATCGATGATTTTCTCTACAAGGTGTACGAGGTTATATGTGAATGAATCGTAGTTATCGAATACTAAGATGTTCATATGATTGCAGTTTGAGCCAATTGGATGGCGGTTTTGAGGGCGTTTAATTTGTTGTTCACTTCTTGAAGTTCCATTTTCGGATCGGATTTCGCTACGATGCCTGCGCCAGCTTGGTAGTACAATGTGTTCATTTTACTTAGCATAGAACGGATAATGATTGCATGTACGAAATCGCCGTTGAAACCAACGAAGCCGATACATCCGCCGTAGAAACTGCGTGCCGTGGGTTCGTATTGATCGATTAACTCCATGGCTTTGTATTTGGGGGCGCCCGATAAAGTACCTGCAGGGAAAGTGTCCGCTAGGATATTGAATGGTGGCGTGTTAGCAGGGAGTTTACCTGTTACTTCGCTTACCATGTGAATCACGTGCGAATAATATTTTACTTGGCGGTACTGGGTAACGGTAACATCTTTCGCGTGGCGGCTGAGGTCGTTACGTGCCAAGTCGACCAGCATCACGTGTTCTGCATTTTCTTTCGGGTCTTCGAGGAGCTGGTCGGCCAGTAGCTTATCTTGCTCGTCGTTACCTGTTCTGCGGAACGTGCCGGCGATGGGGTGTATGGTGGCTAGATTGTTTTGAATAAGGATTTGGGATTCGGGGGAGGAACCCATTAACTTATAATCACCGTAATCGAAATAGAATAAATAAGGAGAAGGATTAACAGAGCGAAGGGTGCGGTATACATTGAATTCGTCGCCTGCGAAGGGTTGTTGGAAGGATCTGGATAATACTATTTGGAAAACGTCGCCTCTAAAGCAGTGTTGTTTTCCTTTTTCCACCATATCCATGTAGCCTTGGTCGTCCATATTGCTGGTTTCTTCGGCGGTTAACTGGAAAGGATAAGTGGGGAAATCTTTGATCCTAATCAGCGATTCTACCAAGGAAAGTTCGCTTTCTTCACCGTCGACCAAGTTTTCGCAGAGGTACATTTCATCTTTGAAATGGTTGATAGCGATTACGTATTGGTAGAACCGGTAGCGCATCAACGGGATAGTACTTCCACTGGTAGGTCGTTGTTCGAACGAGATGTTCTCGAAGAACTGAACCGCGTCGTAGGTGCTATAACCGAAAAGGCCTGCTGCAAAGGGGATAGCCGGTTTTTCTTCGTATTTAAAAGCGCCGAGGAAGTTCTCTACTTCTTTTAATACAGCCGACTTGCTTTTCAGCTCTTTTCGTTCAGGAGCGAGGCCTGGGTATTTGAATTCAAACGTATTGGTAGAAGTTACTTCTATGCCGCCAACGGGTTTAATACCGATGATGGAATAGCTGTTTTCACCGGCGTGCGAGTCGGTACTCTCCATTAAGATAGAGCCTGGAAATTTATCCCTGATACGCAAGTATATGCTTACCGGTGTGAATACATCGGCTAGCATTTTCTTACATGTTGTTTTAACTGAAATGGTACGCATTGTGTAATGTGATTTTTTTAAAATCTACCTGTTTCGAAAAGCGTGCATAACAAGTATCGCGATAAAAAGTGTTATAAACGCCGGTTTGGAACAGGGTAAAAAGACGAAAGGCCCGCCGTTGTACAGCGAGCCTTCCGAGAAGAATTTATTTGTATAGTTACATATATGGCATTAGTACGCTGTAATCGACGATATGTTGATTACGTGCCACCAATGTTTGTATGTAAAATTCGTTTTCATGTTCTTGCCACAAATATGGGAACTATTTTCCGAAACTACAAATATTTACCCGCTCAACCCGCGTTATTTTTTATTTCCAAGAGCTTAAACCTCCATCACGCCTTATTTCCCGGTGAAAGAAATTTTTCTATTCTTACAATAAACCTTTCGTGCTAGGCAAACGCATATGGGCTGCGTCGCGTTTTACGGCCATTTTTATGGCTTTAGCGAAGGCTTTGAAGATGGCTTCTATCTTGTGATGCTCGTTGTCGCCCGTAGCTTGTATGGCTAAGTTGCACTTGGAAGCATCGCTGAACGACTTAAAGAAGTGGAAAAACATCTCGGTAGGCATTTCTCCAATTTTCTCGCGTTTGAACTCGGCATCCCAAATAATCCAGTTTCTACCACCGAAGTCGAGCGATACTTGCGCGGTGCAATCGTCCATCGGCAAAGCATAGCCGTAGCGTTCAATGCCCATTTTATCGGATAAAGCAATGGCAAAGGCTTCACCCAAGGCAATGCCCGTATCTTCTATGGTATGGTGCTCGTCGATGTGGAGGTCGCCTTTGGTGGTAATGTTTAGATCGATATTACCATGGCGGGCAATCTGGTCGAGCATGTGGTCGAAGAAGCCTAAGCCTGTAGTTATATTGGCTTTGCCGGTACCGTCTAAATTGAGTTCTATGCTGATGCGGGTTTCTTTTGTATTGCGTTCATGCTTTACAGCGCGGAATCCCAGCTTCAAATATTCGTAAATCTTTTGCCAGTCGGTTGTTTCCAAAGCAATTACAGGCGCTAATGCAGCTGCATCTTCGGCGATTTCCGCTGACCCTAATCCTGTGCCTTCGTTGATCCAAATGGCTTTTGCACCTAGGTTACGAGCGAGTTTTACGTCGGTAATACGGTCGCCAATTACATAAGAGTTGGCGAGGTCGTACCCACCATTTAAATACTTGGTGAGTAGGCCGGTATTGGGTTTACGGGTTGGCATATTATCCTTCGCAAACGTGCGATCTATAAATACTTCGTCGAATTTAATGCCTTCGTTTTCCAATGCTTTCATTACGAAGTTTTGTGCCGGCCAGAAGGTGTCTTCTGGGAAAGAGGCTGTTCCTAATCCATCCTGGTTGGTAACAATGGCCAATTCGTAATCCAATTCCGCCGCAATCTTCGATAAGTATTGGAATACCTTGGGGTAAAACTCTACTTTGTCTAAACTGTCGACTTGGTAATCCGCCGGTTCTTTAATCAAAGTACCGTCCCTATCTATAAATAAAACTCTTTTCATGTTTGTGTAGATATTGGTTGAACCGATCTTTTACACCGGTTATTTCGTATTTTTTTTACGGTAAAGCCACAGCCTGGTTAATGCTATCAATACGCCTAATAGCAGGCCTTTCCAAAGGATTGTCCAGAAGTTTTCTATATTTAATGGCTTCTGGAAAACGATAAAATCGATCACTGATAAAAGGCAAACCCAGGCCAGCAAAAAGTAAGCGGCATATTTGATAGTACGGTTCATTATGCAGGTGTATATTGTTTAAGTTCAGCTAATAACGCCGCGTTTTCATCTTTAGTACCCACGGTAATACGTAAGCACCCGGCGCATAATTCTACCTTCGAACGATCGCGCACAATAATTCCTTTCTCAGCTAAGGCATTGTAAATACCTTTTGCGTCGGTCACTTTCACGAGGAAGAAGTTAGCGTCGGTAGGGTAAATCTTTTGCACAATCGGTAAGGCAGCTAATTGTTGAATCAAGTTGCCTCTTTCGATCACCGTGTCTTTAATCCATTCGTTTACTTGCGTGGTATTCTCCAAGGCTTCTAAAGTGAGTTGTTGAGAAGCTTCGTTGATGTTGTAAGGTGGTTTTACTTTGTTGAAGACGTTGATAATGTCTTCTGAAGCGAATGCCATTCCTACGCGTAAAGCCGCGAGGCCCCAGGCTTTCGATAATGTTTGTAAAATAACGAGGTTGGGGTATTCCGTTAACTCTTGGATGAAGGAACGTTGGCGGGAGAAGTTAATATAGGCTTCGTCAATTACTACAATACCATCGAAGTTATTGAGGAGTGCTTCTATGTCTTCACGATCGAGATCATTGCCTGTTGGGTTGTTCGGAGAGCAAACGAAAATCATTTTTGTGTTTTCGTCGATAGCTGTTTCTAAAGCCGCCAAATCTAACTGGAAGTTCTCGGTAAGGCTTACTTTACGAATGGTTACATCGTTAATATTCGCGCTTACTTCGTACATGCCGTAGGTAGGAGGGCAAAGAATCACGTTATCGATACCCGGCCTGCAAAATGCTCTATAAAGAATGTCGATGGCTTCGTCGCTACCGTTGCCAAGGAAAATATTCTGTGGCGGCACGCCTTTGATGTCGGCGAGTTTATACTTGATTTTCCATTGCATGGGATCGGGGTAGCGATTGTAGTTCGTTGATAACGGCGAACCATGACTGTTTTCATTCGCATCCAGCGAAATCATTGCTTCTCCTTTGAATTCGTCGCGTGCCGAAGAGTATGGCACCAATCTTTTAATATTATCCCTTAGTAAGTTATCTAAATTGAACATTGTTACTTGTTTTGAATCCTGATAGAAACCGCGTTTTTGTGTGCATCTAAACCTTCTGCGGCGGCCATTACTTCAATGGTTTGTGCGAGGTTTTGTAAACCGCTTTGCGATAAGCGTTGGTAGGTAATCTTCTTCACAAACGAATCGTATGATACGCCGCTATAAGCTTTCGCATGGCCATTCGTTGGCAAAGTATGGTTTGTACCAGAAGCATAATCGCCCGCACTTTCCGGCGAATAGTTACCGAGGAATACAGACCCTGCGTTAATGACTTGGTCGGCTAACTCGGTATCGTTGCTGCAAGCAATAATCAAGTGTTCGGGTGCGTATTCATTCAGCATATCCATCGCTACGCGTTTATTTTCTATGAGAATAAGCTTGCTGTTTTTCAATGATTCCGCGGCGATATCTTTTCTTGGTAATTGTTCCAGTTGCTCTAATACAGCAGATTCAACAGCAACCAATACTTCTTCAGAAGTAGTTACCAGTACTGCTTGGCTATCGGTACCGTGTTCACATTGCGACAATAAATCGGCTGCAACATATCCCGGTACGCAAGATTCATCGGCAAAAACAGCCACTTCCGATGGACCGGCAGGCATATCGATGGCAACACCGGCTTTGTTCACCAGTTGTTTAGCACAGGTAACATATTGATTACCCGGGCCGAAGATTTTATATACTTGTGGTACAGATGCTGTGCCATAGGCCATTGCACCAATCGCTTGTACACCACCGATTTTAAACACTTTCGTAATGCCGGTAATAAAAGCTGTGTACAACACCACCGGCGGAATTTTACCGTCTTTGCCTGTAGGGGTACATAGCACGATTTCTTTACATGCCGCGATTTTTGCCGGTACGGCTAACATAAGAATCGTAGAGAATAAAGGAGCCGTGCCACCAGGAATGTACAGGCCTACTTTCTCGATAGGCACTACCTTGCGCCAGCATTGTACACCGGGCATGGTTTGTACGATGTTTTCTTGGGTAATTTGCCTTGCGTGGAATAACTCGATATTCTGTTTCGCTTGCTTAATAGCCGCTTTTAGTTCTTCGCTGATTTGTTCTGCAGCATCGCGGAGTTCGCTATAAGGAACTTCGAGTGTGTCGAGTTGTACTTTGTCGAACTGCTCGGCATATTTTTTTACGGCAGCATCGCCGTTTGCTTTAATATCGTTGAGCATTTCGCCTACTTGGGCTTCCAATGCTGTATGGTCGAATGTTGGTCGTTGTAATATTTCAGCCCATGTATGTCTTTCCGGGAAACGTATAATCTGCATACTCCAATTTTTTAAACAATCATCTTTTCAATTGGCACTACCAAGATGCCTTGTGCGCCTGCTGCTTTCAAGTTTTCGATGATATCCCAGAAATCGCTTTCTGTTAATACCGAGTGTACAGAACTCCAACCTTCCTCTGCCAATGGCAATACGGTTGGGCTTTTCATACCTGGTAACAATTTGATGATTTCTGCGAGGTTATCGTTGGGGGCGTTGAGTAGAACGTATTTATTGTTCTTCGCTTTTTTAACAGCTTGGATGCGGAACTGTAATTTACGTAATAATACTTGTTGTTCCTCGTTGAGCGCACCGTTGGCAATTAAGATAGCTTCCGATTTCAACACGGTTTCTACTTCTTTCAAACCATTCATAAACAAAGTAGAACCACTACTTACTAAGTCGCAAATCGCTTCTGCTAAACCAATGCCCGGGGCAATTTCTACTGAACCGCTGATCTCGTGGATATCGGCTTGTACGTTGTTGTCGCGGAGGAATTTCTCTACAATAACGGGGTAGCTGGTAGCAATACGCTGACCTTGTAAATCTTGCACACCTTTATAGTCTGCTGTTTTAGCTACAGCAATAGAAAGGCGGCATTTACCAAATCCCAATTTTTCTATCGCGGTAAATGGGCGATTCTTTTCTAGTACAACGTTTTCACCCACGATACCAATATCCGCTACGCCATCTTCTACGTATTGAGGAATATCATCATCGCGCAAAAAGAAAACTTCCAAAGGAAAGTTACTGGCCTCGGTTTTCAACTTGTTAACACCATTGTTTATGTCAATGCCGCATTCTTTTAACAGCTTGATGGAATCGTCGTGTAAACGGCCTGATTTCTGGATAGCGATTCTTAGTTTTTGCATGTTGAGCTTGTTTTGTGCTTACCTTTTTTTGTTTGCCGGTAGCCGAAAAAGAAAAAGGCTCACCGGGAACCGGCAAGCCTTTTAATGATGTTTGAATATTTTGGATATACACAATATCATCCCAGCTCGCCGTTTTGGCAAGTATGATGATGATGGATATGTACGTTGATAATCATAATAACGGTACAAAAGTAATAACTAAATCGAAAAATCAAACTTAATTTTATATTAATTACTAAAACCCAATACCAGTAAGCGTTTCAATTTTAAAATCAAAAAAGCGACCCCTGCGATCTCGCTCCTTTACCATCCAAATCCGGCAAATTATCATACGCCCGGGGTTCTATTATATGGAAGTCATCGGCCTGCGGGCGGCGAACGGGGTTTACAGTCCAATACTCCAAATTACTTGGCGGTTCCTCGTATTGTAATACGCTGGCAATGTCGGCATCATTTAAACCCGGGGATAGCCATTTTTCTTGCATTGCTTCATTGAGCATTAGCGGCATACGGCCGGCATTGTCGCCTCCATTATGGATTTTCGACATTACCTCGTTGGCGGCCCTCGTTAGCACGGTGAAAGTACCTGGCAATTCGCCCGTTTCGGGATTTGGAATGTGCGAATAGGTATATAAGCCTGCAATGAGTAGCAAGGGTTGGTCTTTCGTATGAATGAAGTAGGGGATTTTGTTTTTAAACCCCGGTACTTCGCGGTGTTCGAAGAAGCCGGTGGCCGGTACAAGGCAGCGTTGATGGCGGATTTTGTGCCAATAAGCCTTTGGATCGGTTACTTTTTCGCTGCGTGCGTTCACCATGTACTTCCTGCCTTTTGTGATTTCTTCCGGTGTACGCATATAATTGGGAATAACGCCCCATTCGAATGTTTGCAGCTTCTTCTCTCCAGGGTTAAGCACCACGGGCCACTTAGGGTACGATTGTGCTATTTTATGGAAGGTGGGTTGAAAGGGGGCAAAAGGACCATCTTTCAGCTCCGGGAAGCGGGTGTACACTAGTTTAATATCAGATAAGGCAAGATCGTAACACATGATGCTAGTATTTTTCGATGTCGGCCAAACGGACCGTCGTTTGTAATAATCGGAACTTCAAGGTAAGGAAAAGTTCGCCGTGGTGAACTTCGAGTTGCATGTTGATATTTTCCCCGTTCCGGGGTAACCAACTCAGCCTTACATGAATGTACCGTTTTACTTGTAACTCCAATTCGCGTGGAAGCTCCCAGCTTTTCTGGTGTAACAAATTTACGAAAACCCGGTAACCACCCGGTTGAGAAGCCGCAATAAATAACTTCTCTTTCTCAAACGTATGCGCAATATCGTAGCAATGCTTGAAAGGATCGCTGCTAATGGCAACATAATGGCACACCGCGTCGTGCCAGTTGCTGTATTGCGTAATTAAAAAAGCATGTCGGAATGCTTTGTCGTGGTCGTCTTTTCCACGCGGGTACGACTGTCGAATAAAATAACTATGCCCGTTGCCGATTAAGTCGTGCAATACGGAAGTAGTTAGCAATGTCAATGGATTGTACATTGGCCGTAGGGAATTAAAATACTCATAAACGATCGTTCGCTATTGCGCACGGCAATAACGCACATTTCCTGTCCTACGTTTGTTTGGGTAAGTTTTGGTTTAAAGGATTGTTTTGTACAAAAAGACGTTTGGGTTGGGGTAGTTTAGAGTTGTACTGCAAAGATAATAGCATTGCTTGAAAAATTATCGCATTGCACATATAAATCTCATAGATAAATTTTATAACGGGAGGCATGATAGTTGTTTTGCAAAAGAACCATTGTTAAAGCAAAACCGTTATACGAAAATGGACTTAAAATCGGGCTTCCCTTATTCACTTATCAAGAACGGCTTACCGTATGTTTACCCTGCTTTGGAAAGTGATCTGAAAACGAGTGTAATAATAGTGGGTGCGGGTATTTCGGGGGCACTAACGGCATACGCCTTGGTGCAAGCCGGTATACCTTGCGTGGTATTGGATGGGCGAACGGTGGGGTTAGGAAGTACTTGTGCTAGCACATCATTGTTACAATATGAAATAGATGTGCCATTACATAAGTTGATAGAGAAAATTGGTGAGAAAAATGCGCAACAAGCCTATCAACAATGTAAAGCCTCGATCGATCAACTCGAGAAAATTTGTAAAACAGTTCATTGCGCACAATTCGATCGCAAGGAAAGTGTGTATGTCGCCAGTTATAAAAAGGATGTAGGAATGTTGGAGAAGGAATTCGCAGCAAGGAAAGCCGCGGGATTAAAAGTGGAATGGTGGGAAGAAGCACAACTACAATTACACTTGCAAACCGATGCCCCTGCTGCCATTTGTTCTACGGATGCCGCCCAAACAGATGCTTACATGTTTACGCATGCTTTACATCAATATAATTGTAAACATGGCGCGCAAGTATACGATCGCACGAAAGCAGAAAAAATTCATACATCGCGTAAAGGTGTTGAAATATTGACCAACAAAGGTTACAAAGTAAAAGCACAATATCTTGTGATGGCTACGGGGTACGAGTCGGTTAATTATATCCGCGAGCATATTGTACAGTTATTATCCACTTATGCTGTTATCAGTGAAAGTAATTCCCATGCATCTGTATTTGATCATTATGTAGTGTGGGAAACAAAAGAGCCATATCATTATATCCGGTCGGCTGCCAATAATAGGATATTAATCGGCGGCCGTGATGAAGAATTTTATAACCCTACCCGGCGTGACCGGTTAATTGCCCAGAAATCGAAACAATTGGTGCAGGATTTCCAACGGAAATTCCCCGGGGAAACCTTTATCCCGGAGTTCAGTTGGACAGGCACATTTGGGATGACAACTGATGGGTTGCCCTATATTGGCGAGTACCCGCGGATGGCGAGAACATTCTTTGCTTTGGGTTTTGGAGGGAACGGCATCACATTCAGCCAAATTGCTGCCAATATTATTGCCGGTACATTAAGCGGTAAGCCATTGAAAAATACCGAGATGTATAGCTTCGGTAGGTAAGCTGTGTGTACAATACACCCGTTTATCCAATATTCTCTTCTTTCCCCCCAAGAAAAATTATCTTAACAAAACTGCGTAAAAAATTTGTTTAATTACGAAATGTTCGTAGATTTACGAAAGTTTCGTACTAATCATTGGCTGTTATGAATTTGAATGTCCGGTTGACCTTAGTTTGGCTATGTGTGTTATTGTTGGGGGGAGGAAAGCTATCTGCCCAAAATTTCACCATCACGGGGAAGGTGATTAATAAAAAAACACGGGAAGCGCTGCCCTTTGCGAGTGTTTTTTTAAGTCAGACCACCCTTGGATCACAAACTTTAGAAAAGAGCGGGGCATTTAGAATTGATAATGTACCGGTGGGTAAGTACGATTTAGTAGTACAATATGTAGGCTACCAAAGGTTCTTGGCATCTATCGAAGTGAAAAATGAGGATTTACAACTGTTACTAGAGTTGGAACCTTCGGTAAGTGCTTTGAAGGAAGTGGTAGTAAAACGAACAATAGATCCTAATAGGGCAGCCTGGATGGATGTTTTCAAGGCAAATTTCTTAGGAAGGAGTAGTGCAGCGAAGCGTTGCGTTATTACGAACGAAGAATTGATAGATTTTTCATACAATGAACGCGAGCGTACGTTAACAGCCACCTCGCAAGATTTTTTGGAGATCATCAACCCTTATTTGGGATATAAATTGAAGTTCCTCTTGGAAGGATTTATCGACGATCGCCGGAATGGATATACGATGTACTACGGCAACCCATATTTCGAACCGTTAAAACCCAAAAACGCGCGGCAGCAACGTAGATGGGAAAAGAATAGGGAGGAAGCATATTATGGGTCTAGCATGCACTTTTTCCGTAGTTTGCATAGTAATACCTTGGTAGAAGAGGGGTTTCTTGCCGAAAAAATTGTTCGGAAGGAACGCAAACCCGGGTTTATTGGTAGCCCGCCGGTTGATGATGGTGGTAAGATGTTAAATAGGCGCTCGAACCGCTTATTATCAACAAAAACGGTAGATTATTTATATCCAGGCCAGGTGCCGTATGATAGTATATACCGTGCCGGTGCAAAAGGAGAAATGGATACATTGATTGTGAAGAATATTCTTCGCGTGATATATAAAAACGGAACAGAGAGCAGGGAGTATTTGGAATACCAAGGATTTGATCCGCGTATTTCCATGAAACAAACATCTTTGTTTTACCTGTTAGAGCCCGAAGCAGTCTTTGATAACAATGGTAACTTAGCCAATCCAACAGCTTCTTTATTTGAAGGATATTGGGGCTGGCAAAAGCAGGCCGAAATGTTACCTTTAGATTACCGACCGGCCACCCCAAAAAAATAGATTAAAAAAATAGTAACAGAAAATAAGTATGGAAAAATTAACCAAACAAGAAGAAGCGGCCATGCAGGCTATTTGGAAAGCAGGGAAAGGGTTTGTGAAAGATTTCCTAGAAGTACACGCAGAGCCGCAACCGCCATATACAACGCTAGCTTCCACCATCAAGAATTTGGAGAAGAAAGGGTATATCGATAGTGTGAAGATTGGCAATGTGTATGAATATAAACCGTCGATCGCGGAAGAAGATTACAAGCAACAATTCATGAGCGGGTTTGTGAAAGATTATTTCGAAAACTCGTATAAAGAATTGGTGAGCTTTTTCGCGAAAAACCAGGAGATAAGTAAAGGCGAATTACAAGAAATTATTCGCATGATTGAAGAAAAGAAATAGGAACATATGCCTGTATTATTCATCTATTTACTGAAAGCAAACATCGCGTTGTGTTTGTTTTACTTGGTGTACAGGTTTGCTTTACGCAGGCTTACTTTTTACACCTTGAACAGGTTTTTCTTGCTCAGCGGGATCGTGTTTTCATCGATCTTTCCACTGGTAGATGTGCAAGACTTTTACTCGCGGCATAGCAGCTTGGCCCAGAACGTAATTATCTACGTTCCAGATTTTGCCACCCTGCAAGCTACGATGGAAAAGCCTACACCTAGCCTCGCATGGAATATCCTAGCCGGTATATTTTGGGTAGGTGTAATGGTGATGTTAGTACGATTGGGGATCCAATTGTATTCATTACTCCGCTTACACCGCGGCACAAAACCCGGTCATGTAATGAATGAACAAGTACGCGTGGTGAATAAGGCAGTCAACCCATTTTCTTTCTTCTCTAACATCTATCTCAATCCCACGATGCATAGCGACGCAGAGCTTGCAGCCATCCTTCAACACGAACGTATACACGTGAAAGAATGGCACTCTGCAGATGTGCTGATGGGTGAATTAAATAACATTTTTTATTGGTTCAACCCCGGCGCTTGGCTTATGAAAACAGCCATCCGGGAGAACTTGGAATTTATCACGGATAGGCGCATCCTTCGCTCAGGCGTTGATGCAAAAGCTTACCAGTATAGTTTATTGAATGTCAGTGGAGCTCCATATGCGACGGCCATCGCAAACAACTTTAACTTCTCTCACCTGAAAAAACGAATTATGATGATGAATAAGCAAAAGTCATCTCGCTACCAAGTTATCCGTTATGTTGTACTTGGAGGTATTGTGAGCGGGGTATTGCTCACTCTCAACTACAGTAACGCCAATCCACTAAAACATAATCTTACTTCACTTACTTTATCATTCTCCCACGATAATGATTCTATTCCAGGTGTCATCGTTAAACCCGATGCACAAGGAAATGTGAAGATCAATTCCGGCTGGTTCGGTATACATCATATCGATACCGAAAAACCGCCTTTATATGTAGTTGATGGCAAAACACTCACGAAAGACGAATGGAATAAATATTACGCCGCGCATAGCGACGAAAACCATTACGAAATCAAAATCGTAAAAGCGGCTGATGCAATGCCTATTTATGGCGATGCTGCTGAAATGGGGGCTGTAATTGTTACCAGCAACAAAGGAAATACGAAGCTGATGAACTTCCCAGTTCCTTTCCCTCCACCAGCACCTTTAGCTCCTCCTCCGCCACCAAGTAGTGCAGGCGTACCTGCGCCACCACCGCCACCTCCTCCAAAGACTACCCGTCCATTGAAGGATGCTGCGGCTCCACAAGCACCAAAACCACCTTCAACAAATCCTGGTCCTCCTCCGCCACCACCGCCTCCACCAAAACCAATGGCAGGTCCTTTGGTGAAAAACGGCAAGTTTAAGATCAGTGCAACCGACGATATAAAGGAGTTTTATATCGATGGGAAAAAAGTAACGAAGGAGCAAGTAGAGCAACAACAAGCGAATGTAATTGGTACAGTACATGTACAAAGAGATAGTGAAAAAGATGGAGGTGCCCTTTATTTGTACACACACGAATACTTGAAGAAAAATGGAAAACATAAAGTCAGCACGAATGATGTAAATGTTTTCACTCCAGGTAGCGGTGATGTATATGTAACAGAAAGTAATCTTACTTCATCACAAGTAAATAAGCTGGTGGGTAAAGTGAGCGGTGTATCTATTGCGTCTACTAATAACAATGACGTTGTAATTGTAGAAGGTAAACCGTCGAAAACTAAAAACGGTAATGGTACCATCACTTTAAGCAGCAATGATGTGGTAGTAGTAGATGGTAAGCCGGTAAGATTAAGATCTGCCAATGGCGTAACAGTAGTAGAAGGTGTTAAAGTGGAAGATGCTAAGAGAGAAGAAGTAACCGTAATGGGTTATGCACGACCAAGCAATGTTGTAGTGGCTCGTTCCAAAGCCGAAGCAGGTGCTAGCGGTATTACCGGTAATGTTAGCAACATTGTGATTACTTCTAAGAAAGGCAAACCACTTGTTTTACGTGGTAGTAAAACGCCAGAAAATGCGCCTTTATACATCTTAAATGGGCAAGAAATTGACGAGATTAGTGAAATTGATCCGGAAACAATCGAATCGATTTCTATATTGAAAGATGCGAACGCGGTGGCCTTATATGGCGACAAAGCGAAAAATGGGGTAGTGGTTATCAAAACAAAAAAGTAGCAGCCATTCTAAATTTTCATATTGCAAAGCAAAAAGCCTTTCCGAATAAAGTAGGAAAGGCTTTTTTAATTCTTTTAGAGAGGACTAGCATCGTATACGCTATTCGAGAATAGGAGGAATAGATAATACACATAGAACAATACGCCTAGCAAAATAATGATGATTGCGTGTGTGCGTGTTTGTTGTGTGTAAGGATAAATTTTTTGCCCGTCGGGTAAGGTTTTCTTACCGAATAAAATATACAGAGCCGACACAATGGCCACCATCGGTATCCAGTAAATAACGGCATAACGAAGTAGGATCGGGCTGCAAATCACGGCTAAATAGCTTGCAATTAACCATGCTACGGGTGTAGCTACGGGCTTGGTAAGTTTTTCGTAACGCATTTTTTGAATCGAATCCATGTTCTCGGAAGATAGGCTTACACCACGTTCTCCCAACAGTTTTAATGCTAATACATAATCAAATTCTCCCCATTCATCTTGATTGCGTACAACGTCTAGTAACTCTTCATTCGTAAAGGATAACAGGTAGTAATCGTCTTCTACCTCGTTTAGCAGGGCTTGTGCTGCTGTTTGTAACACTTCATTGGCTTTGGTAAAATCGGCAGGCGATAATTGTAAAATGAATGCATTGTCGAAATTCTGCCCGATGAAATTACTGTCTAACAAAGGAGCATTGCCTTTTTTAATACTTTGGATGCCGTGCATTTCCAATAGATCGGCGACGGCGTCGCGTTCTTCGATTGTGCTGAACCTACGAAAAGTTGCGGGTTTCATGGTGTACATGCGGTTTTGGTAAAGGGTCTAATCGGTTGTTTATTTGTTTCGGGCACAACGAAAGCCTACGTTGGATAATCCCGATTCCGGCGACGATTTCATCCGCGCAGAAACACGGTAGCCTCGACAATATTCATCGCTACACATAAATGATCCGCCACGCATCACGCGTTTAGGTGTGCTGGGATCATCGGCGTCGAACGCTTGAGCAGGGCCGTTTGGGTTATGGCTGTTGTTGCCTAAAGATTTGTAATAGTTGGTATCATACCAATCTGCACACCACTCCCATACATTGCCGGCCATATCAAAGAGTTGATAAGCATTTGCGGGGTACGATTTAACGGGAGCTGTATATTTGAAGTGATCGGTTTCGGTATTGTGATAAGGGAAGTTTCCATTCCAGGTATTCGCTTTCGGCACGCCTTGGGTTAATAATTCACTACCCCAAGAAAAAGGTTGGTTCAATAATCCACCACGCGACGCGTATTCCCATTCTGCTTCAGTTGGTAACCTTTTGCCGGCCCATTGTGCATAAGCTTGGGCATCGAAATAGGAAATATGTACTACTGGGTGATTTTCTAATCCTGTAAGGTCAGATGTTGGACCCCAAGGATGCTGCCAACTAGCGCCAGGTACAAAACTCCACCATTGCGTAATATCATTTAAATCCACGGCATGGCTGGGCGGCGTAAATACCAAAGAACCGGGCAGTAAAGCGCTACTATCCGGCTCAGGAGAGCCTGCCGGTAGTTGTGACATCAATTCTGCTTTGTCGATATATTTTTCAGCAGTTGTTACATACCCTGTTGCAGCTACAAATGCTGCAAATTGCGCATTTGTTACTTCATGTTCATCCAAATAAAAAGTATTCAATTGCACAGTATGCACAGGCTGTTCATCTGCATTGGCATGTTCACCCGCAGCTCCCATTTGAAAGGAGCCACCGGGAACTAACACCATTGTAGCAGTATCGCGGAGTTGGATAGAATCAGCTGTTTGTTCACTGTTGTTATGCTTAACAGAACCTTGTCCACATTGCGTAAACAATACGATCAACGCGCATGCAAGGGCAGGAGACATGTTGGCAAAGAAAGTTGATTTCATGGCATAAAAATAATAAAGTAGGCTTATCCGGGTTGCACTTTCACCAAGCAGCAGCGGGGCGAAATTAACAATTTCATAATTGCGTATTCAAACTCGATCCAGTAATTTTCGTTTTTTCTTTATGAACTCCTTCAAAAGCGCCCTCACAAGGGCACAATTTGGCCCGGATTTTCAATGGGGCGTTGTTATTTCATCTTTTCAAAACGAAGGTGCACACGATATCGACGGCAAAGGTCGCTCTATTTGGGATGAATTTTCATCCCGGAAAGGAAAGATCAAAGATAAAAGTCACGCCCAACAAGCTTGCGAATTTTATTACCGTTATACCGACGATATTCTCCTTGCCAAACGAATGGGCTTCAACGTATTTCGTTTTTCCATTGCTTGGGCCCGTATTATGCCCAAAGGCACCGGTGAAATTAATGCTGCCGGGATTGATTTCTATAACCGCGTTATTGATACTTGTTTAGCATACGGTCTTGCTCCTTGTGTAACCTTGTACCATTGGGATTTACCCCATAGTTTACAACAAAAAGGTGGCTGGGCACATCGTGGAATTGTATTTGCCTTTGAAGAATACGTACGTGTTTGTGCACAAGCCTTCGGCGACCGAGTAAAACAATGGATTGTTGTAAACGAGCCTTTTGGCTTTACCTCGCTTGGCTATATGCTGGGTGTTCATGCCCCTGGTAAATTTGGGTTATCGTACTTTTTACCGGCCGTACACCACGTAGCCTTGGCGCAAGCAGAAGGTGGTAGAGTATTACGCAGCGAGGTGAAAGATGCTAAAATTGGTACGGCGCTTTCTTGTAGTCATATTATCCCGTTTACCAATAATGAAAATGATGAAAAAGCACGCCGAAAAGCAGATGCTTTATTTAACCGTCTTTTTATTGAACCCGCTTTAGGCATGGGGTACCCGGTAGATGCATTTCCTTTATTAGGTCGCATTGAGCGTAGGTATGCTATGTGGCGTGATTGGGATAAATTGGCGTTTGATTTCGACTTTATCGGTTTACAGAATTACTTCCCGCTTGTAGTAAAACATAATCCCTTTATGCCGATTATTGGTATTTCCGAGGTGAAACCCAAAGCGCGCAATGTGCCAACAACAGCGCTGGGATGGGAAATTAGCGGTGATGGTATGTACCAGGTTATTAAACAATTTGCTGCTTATGCAGGAGTGAAAGAGCTAGTAGTAACAGAAAGTGGGGCTGCTTTCCCCGATTTATTGCATGAAGATGCGGTGGATGATCACGACCGTATCCAGTATTTCCAAGAATATTTGCAAGGTGCACTCAAAGCAAAAGAAGAAGGTATTAACCTAACGGGATATTATGTATGGACGCTTACCGATAATTTCGAATGGGCTGAAGGGTACAAAGCGAAATTTGGATTAGTACATGTCGACTTTACCACGCAACAACGCACCTTAAAATCCTCCGGCAAATGGTTCACGCATTTTTTACACGCAAAATAATATCTCCATTCTCAAACGTTTTATAACAATATCGCTTTATATAAATAGATATATTTTTTGTTCTTTAGTGGTATACATATTGTCGTTAAAATATGATAATTGATATATCAAATAATTGAAAAATAGAAATATTTTAATCTGCTGTAATCCTTCATGGTATTGTATTCTATGGTGTTGAAAATTCCTTTAACTATAGGTTAACAACTGCGTATTTTTGTTGTAATTACTTTTAAATTCGTCGCATATCGATGCATATACATATGCACGGTTTTAGACATTGTTTTGACCATCATAAACTAATTCGTGGATGAACATCGAGCAACAAATTGTCTTATTGAGAAAAGAACTTGCTTCGGGAGAAGTACGTTTAAACTCATCGGGAACTAGCTTTTTTCTTGGGGGTGAACAGCAGAGAAAATTAAGTTTAATATGCGATGTTTTACGCCTCTCGAAAACAGATGCGTTAAACGGTCTCGTAGATTATTATTGGAAACATCACGGGCCTACTATTAAAGACGCAGCGCTTAACAACATGGAAGGCATGTGAGAAAGTGGGAGCTATGCTTACAGTAAAAGGGTGTTTCGATCAAAAGAAACGCCCTTTTTGCTTTTTATAGACACAGCGAGAAATCCATAGAAATTATGTGTACTTTTTCGATATGAAACGCCTAATTACCCTTGCCCTATTTTTCTTCCTTTTTAAAGTAACAACTTCAGCCCAACAATTTAACAAAAGGGCATTCGACATTCTTCATGCGGCAGGGGCCTCTGCTTTAGCATATGCTGTTGTTAGCGCAGATAGCGTATTAGAATGTAAAACCTACGGGTCGCCAAGTTACTTGGCATCCTCCATAATAGACGAGCAGAGCCGTTTCAAAATTGGATCGAATACAAAAGCGATCACATCCCAAATCGCTGCCATGCTCGTTCAACAGCAAAAAATCCAATGGAGCACAAACTTCTTCACGATATTCCCAGGTTTAAAAGCTGGCAGCAGAAAGGCATACAGTACACTTACACTCGAAGATCTGCTCAGCTTCCGCGCTCCCTTACCACCTTTCACATATTCCAATACTGAGCCCGCTACGTCGCAATTCCAAGGCGACGCTGCCACGCAAAGACTTCAATTTGCACAATGGATACTACTACAACCTCCGCAACCTACAACAGGAGCATTATACCTTACCAATGCGGGGTATGTACTAGCCGGGCTAATGTTAGAAAAAGTAGCCCAAAAACCGTATGCGCAATTAGTAAAAGAATTAAACACTATCATGCAGGCAGATTTTGAAATAGCCAACGATACTAGAACGGTTAATGGCTATGGAGATGAAGTAAATATCGATACAGCCACATTACGCGTAAAATTGAATTGGTTGGAAGCAGCAGGTAACTTAGATGTTAGCGTAGCTGGGTATACACACTTCCTTCAAAACCAATTAAAAAGTTTTCGTAGTAACAATACCATATTTACGCCCAGTATGATGGAGTATTTGTACTTCGGGAAAGGGGAATTTTCGCTAGGCTGGTTCTGGAAAGTGAACAACAAAGGGCATAAAGTAGCCTACAATACCGGTAATCCAGGGAAGTTTTTATCACAAGTGTATGTTGTACCAGGAGCGAACCGGGCTTATTTCATCTTCATTAATAAGCAATCTAATGTAGCGCTTAACAGTATCAACAACCTACTACTACAACTCATCGATCAATACGGGGAATAAATGAAAAAGGGTGCCTTCTCCAAAGCACCCCTTTTCGGACCCATTTTACTATCAAGTATCAACTTAGTACTCAATACTCTTTTCGTTTTAAAAACCAAATATCTTTTAAGTTGAAGTTGAACAACATATTCACATAATTTTCTTTGATTAACCCATTTGTTGTAGTACCCCGTGTTCCAAACTCTAGTCCTACATAATACCGAATATTATTACTTCTACTTGGTGCCGAAGCCCCAATTGTAAAGCCACGATCGATAATCGGTTGGTTCTTGATTTGCATATACGACTCTTGGTAATTATATCCCAACTGCACTACGTACCCTTCGTATTTACCACGGTACGAATCACGCATGAACGCATATTCCACCCCGCCACCAATTTTATGCGTTTTGGCGTATTTAAAGTCTAAGCCATTCTCATTTTTATTCGACCAATCGGTATACTTATAATCGGCTACAGCTGTAAGCTCGCCATTCGAAATGGATATACCCGCACCGTATTGCGCAGGCAATACATAATTATGCTTGGCAATGGTTTCTTTGTATAACTCGTCTTGGCTGGTGTTTAAAATAGTTACTGTTTCGCTGGATTTGAACTTTGTTTCCATGCGGTAAGTACCTGCAATGCCCAATGTATAATTTCCGATCTTGCCTTCATATTGAATACCGCCGGTAACATTCCCATTGTACATATAACGACGGTTTTCAGTATAAACGGCCTCTGAAGAGCCGTTACTACCTAAGCTATCGGCGGTTGTAACATTCCCGAACAAAAATGAAGTAGACACACCCACGGAGAAATTTTTATTCAGTTTGAAACCATTGGAGAAATACAATTTATTCAAACCGCCGGAACCTTCTATTGCACTTAGGAAGCCGGTATTCGTACCCGCGATATATTTTGTGTTTAATAGTTTATAGTCAATTGTAGAGAACGGTGTAAAGCCAACACTAGCACCCCACCAATCAAGAATTTTCGTACCCACAGCTAAGCGTTTCACATTCAAATCAAACGCACTTTGATTAATATTTGTACCTGAATAGGTTACCGTTTTCCCACCTAATGAAACGTCGAAAATGAATTGCTTCATCGGTAAGGCAGAGTAGGAAGCTGGATTTAATTCGTTTAAGTAATTGGCAGATTTCCGCGCCATACCGGCCGAACCTGTACCGAAGTTGCGGGTAAAATCTTTTTCTTCAAGATCGCCAATGCCGAAGGCTGAATAGAAGTTATTCAAACCATTCTGTGCATAAGAACGTTGCGCCAACATCACGCTAAAAACGATAAAAACCAATATGCTGAATCCTTTGCGCATGGTATATGGATAATGATGATAAATGTTATTTGTAAAGCAGGTAATAAACTTTCAAACTTACCCGGTTCAGTTTATTCTTTGTATCGCCTAATACAGCGCGGTTGGCCATTACATTATGACCATTGGGATACAACAACAAACCTTTCGATGTTAAGTCGGTAGCGGTGGTTTGGAACGTACAATAGCTTGTTACATCATACGTATATTTCGTATTCTCGTGGTACAGTTTATCGATGGTTAGGCTTCCGTGTTGAATAGATCCATCGAGCGTATTTACCAACGAATCGGTTACGTTATTCAACCGGTCGGCTCCGCAAAGTGTAATACTTTCCGGCAAACTAAGCAGGTCGTATGTACCGGCCACTGGTCGTAATTGTAACTCGGCTGCCATAATCTTTCCGAACTTGCCCATTTTCGGAAGATCCCGCAAGGCAGGTATGTCTAAGCGCGTTACTAATCCTGTAAAGCTTTGTAAATAAGCTACATTATCCAAGGCGGTGGATGATATCACCTTGTTCTCCCTAGTAAAGGCAGTTAGCGGTGTGCCGCTCCTGTCGTACGATATATGATTGTACTGCAAACCCGAACCTGTTAAAGGGAAATCGAAATGCTTACGTTCTAATTCTTGGTTGTTCTCGTGGTAATGCAAACGCATTACCATACCTGAATCGGTGGCCAGGTACGATAACAACATGCTGTTATTTATTCCACCTCGAATGCTTAAACCTTTGAAGTAGTTCAAGAAGTGTTCGTTGGTCGATACTTCTTGCTTATTGTTTTTGATCATCTCGAACAATTCATTACCTATTGTATTGGGTAGAATAATGCGCACTGCTTTCTTTTCAGAAGGACGAATTAATTGTTGCGAAACAGCTACTGGTGTACTTTCTGTAGCAGTAGTGGTGGTGTTGAATAAACTGTATTGCTCCTTTGGGATACTAATTTTATCGGCCAGTTTATACACTTGGAATGTTTGTGGCAAAGTAGAATCGCCATAGTAATAGCCATTGGGTTTCAGGATGATTTCAATGGAATCATACAAAGCTTTGCTGGCTAATGTTTTTTCTGTAGGAACGCCAACATGATAGTTCGTGTATGCTTCGATTTTACCAAATGCAGGATCGGTGTATTTACCTACAAGCGCTACACCACTACTATTTGTGGTGAAGGAATCGAGTTGTATGGTACTCATATTCACGGTAAGCGTGTCGAGCAATAGGTAATTTGATTCATTGGGATTTGCGGCGTTTTGGTAACTGAATCCTTCTTTGTCGCACGACACCAAGGAAACAACCGCCGCAAAAACTACAAGTAGGCAAAGGCGCATTTTATTCCGTTTATCTAACATAACATAAAACATGGAGCGCAATTTTAGTTACGCAACCATAGCTTCCACCGTGGAATATGCCAACCACCCATTTTTATCGATGAATGTAGTTTTTTTATCTTTTAGCGCTATAAATCCTTTACTATGGCCAATTATAGCCAAAATGCCTGTTCGTAGATTAAATGCCCTTATTCATCAGGCAAACAATAGCAACCATCTATTTTATATTCATGCTAACACTTGCACGGATAATTTTGGAACCGTTTAAAAAAAATATGCTTATGCGCTATGTCAGCAATTATTGGATGGTATTATTGGTTGCATTGGCAGCTTGCCAAAAGAGCTCCGACTCTACCGAAACTAACGGCAACTGGATCAAACGGAGCGAGTTTGAAGGTGTTGCACGAAATGAAGCAGTGTCATTCGTAATCGATAACAAAGCCTACGTGGGTACAGGTTTCGATGGGGAAAACAGGTTGAAAGATTTTTGGATGTACGATCAAGCCAGCAACTACTGGTCGCAAAAAGCCGATTTCCCCGGCGCAGCAAGAAGTAGCGCCATCGGCATGGCCATTGGTTCCAAAGGTTACATCGGTACTGGTTACGATGGTACCAATAAATTGGCCGATTTCTACGAGTACAATCCTACTACCAACGCTTGGGAAAAGAAAGCTGATTTCACCGGCTCTGGCCGTTACGGTGCCACGGCGTTTGCTATCAACAACAAAGGTTATATCACCTGCGGTTACGATGGTAATTATTTGAAGGATTTCTATGAGTTTGAACCCACCACGAATGTTTGGACAAAACGCGAAAGTATGGGCGGTACAAAACGTACAGATGCCGTGGCTTTCGTTATCGATAATAAAGCGTACCTCGTTACTGGTAGCAACAATGGCCAGAATGTAAACGACCTCTGGGTATTTGATGGTAGTGCATGGACGGAGAAACGTAAAATTACAAACGTGAGCGACGATGATTATGATAACTCTTACGACATTCCTCGTAATGGCGCTATCGCTTTTGTAATGAACAACAAAGGGTATGTAACATTAGGTAGTAAATCTGGTTTGGCTTCTGATGTATGGGAATACGATCCGATCAACGATTTATGGGATACTAAAACTTCTTTCGAAGGTGTTGCCCGTAGTGGAGCTGTAGCATTCACTTTGAACAATAGGGGATATGTAGCCTTAGGTAACAGCTTAAGTCAACAATTTGATGATCTGTGGGAATTTGATCCTTCAGCAGAATACAATAAAAATGACTAAAAGAATTATCATCAATATCACAATAGGCGCGCTGCTACTAGCAGCGCTTGCCTATGTGAGTAACCGGAAACCTTCACCTGTAGCAGCAAGTAGTCAACATAAGATAGATGTAATTCCCGTACCGCAAGCAAACGGTTGGGGATACAAAATAGCTGTGGATGGAAAAACCTTTATCTACCAGGATAGAATTCCTGCTGTAGAAGGCAATGTTGCTTTTACCACAAAAACCGCCGCTATACAAACAGGCACCTTAGTGGTGCAAAAATTGATGCGAAGTGAAAGTCCACGTATCAGTACGGCGGAATTGGATTCTATGCAGATTGTTAAAAATCGTTAACAGGATTCACTTTAACACTTGCTTAACCTGCACCTACTTACTTTTGGAGCCTGTAACTGGATGGAAAGAATCAAAACTATATTTCGGAACCGCTTAGTCGTTATCGCCATGCATATTCTTGCCTGGTTGTGCGTCTTTTTATTTCCTTTTTTGTTTTTTAGGGTACAATTACCCGAAACTTCTTTCTTCATCCGCGAAGCCATTAATATGAGCTTTATGGTGGGATTATTCTACTTACACATGTATGTACTTATTCCCCGCTTTCTTGCCTTTAAAAAGTTCAAACAATATATTGGAAGTATCGTGGCGATTGTGATGTTCGTGATGATTCAGCAATCGTTAGTAGATTACTATTTCTTTGGTACACGTGGTGTGCGGCCACGTTTGATGGCAATGCGTTTACCTGAAAAAGATGAAGTGTATTACATCAACCCCAAAACACGTCAACTACCACCGGGTGCTAAGCGTATTTGGGTAGATAGCGCAGGTCGACCTATTGTAATACAACCTGCAGGATGGAGAACAGGAAGACCTCACCACAATCGTTTCCATGGTATGAGCGATGCATTTGCTTCGCCACGAGATGTGCAACCCATGCAGCCGGTTGTAACACAAGCGCGCCCGGCAGATGATGGAGAATGGCATCCCGTAACTGCCCCAGGACCACAAAATGCTATGTTTGTACCGGCAGTACCAGCTTCTTTATCACCCGCGTACCCAATGGGCGAATTTGCCATTTTTAACCGCATATTCTGGCCCGAAGTAATGCGCCGATCTTTCTTGTTCACTTTACTTATGCTGTTCATGAGCGGCTTTATAAAGATCGTGCTCGAGTGGTTTAAAAGTGAGAAGCAACGGGAAGCTTTAAAAGTAGCAAACTTGAACGCAGAATTGCGCTTCTTGAAATCACAAATCAACCCACATTTTCTATTTAATAGCTTAAATACCATTTATTCATTAGCACATAAACGATCCGACGAAACAGAAGGAGCCCTCGTAAAATTATCGTCGATCATGCGTTACATGATTTACCATGCGAACGAAGAAACCGTGCTATTGAAAAGCGAACTCCGCTACTTGGAAGATTATATTTCCATACAACGCTTTCGCGTGAGCAAAGAAGTACCTATCACCTATAAAATCAGCGGCGAAGCGGGTAACCTACGCATAGAGCCCATGTTATTGATTCCATTTGTTGAGAATGCCTATAAACACGGCATTAGTTATACAGAACGTTCTTTTATAGATATCGATATAAACATCTATCAAACCACGGTGCATTTAAAGGTGAAAAATAGCCTGTTTAAGCAACGCGTGGCAGAGAAGGGTGGAATAGGACTAACGAACGTCGTAAAACGATTGGAACTGCTGTATGAGGGTGACCATGAACTGAAGATCGAAGAGCACGAACACCAATTTATTGTAGATCTGAAAATTAACTTGAAAAATGATTAGGTGTATTGCTGTAGATGATGAGCCGCTCGCGCTCGAAATTATTGAAGACTTTGTAAAACGGGTGCCCTTTCTCACCTTAGTGAAGAAGTTTGAGAGTGCCGCCCACGCATTACGCTTTTTACGTGATGAACAAGTTGACCTCATTTTTCTCGACATTAAAATGCCGGATATTACCGGTATCGAGTTCTTACGTTCCCTAAAGAACCCTCCGGCTGTGATACTTACCACCGCGTTCCAAGAATACGCGATGGATGGCTATGACCTAGACGTTGTAGATTACTTGTTGAAACCGATTCCTTTTGATCGCTTTTTAAAAGCTGTAACAAAGGCGGAAGAGTATATTAGCGTGAAAGAAGGCAAACAAGCAGAATCGGGTACGGTTAGTGATTATATTTTCGTGAAAACGGAATACAAGATTATTAAAATCGACTTGGAAGACATTTTGTATATAGAAGCGTTGAAAGACTATATCAAAATCTACACGCATCAACAGAAAATATTGACATTGAAGAGTTTAAAGTCCTTCGAGTCACGTTTACCGAAGGATAAGTTCATCCGGGTACACCGTTCCTTCCTCGTGTCGTTAAATAAAATATCGGCAGTAGAGAAGAACACGGTTTTGATTGCTAATCAATCAATACCAATCAGCGAAGGTTACCGTGATAAGTTCTATGAGCTCATCACCCGGAATTCCTAATACATTTAAAGCAAGCAGTTTATAATTTGGAAAAAGACGTCGTACTATTCATTAGGCGACGTTTTTTGATACCAGGATATGCCTTATCTTTATCTAAATGAGGGCTTATTTAATATTGAAGTAATGATAATGAGGCCTTTAACGCTCCCAAGTATTCCCAATACCAACTATATTTATCTTCGCTAGCTTACTTGTACCTTCTCAGTAGTTTCCATGTAAATTCCAAGTAGTTTCCATGTAAAATCCAAGTAGTTTCCATGTAAAATCCATGTAATTCCATGTAACTACATCGATATTCCATCGATAGGTGTTCGATGTTACATCGATATTCGGTCGGCTTTCCCCTTGGTGAATAGTTGGTTTGACCTTACTTGTACCTTAAAGATGGCTTGATATAGGTGTGAGAATTGTAAACCAGCTATTTAGCAAAGGCGGTAATGAGGTGGGAGATGATAATACCTTCATTTACAATAAAAAAGGCCCATCTCGGTATGAGATGGGCCTCGTTATGAAGGAGTTTGATGGTATTAGATCAATTCTTTCAATTTTGCTACTACTTTGTCTACTTCCTCTTTCGTGTTTTGTTTGCTGAAAGAGAAACGAACGGCTACTTGGTTCGGATCGTTGCTTAAAGCACGGATAACGTGAGAACCAGCGTTTGCACCAGAAGTACAAGCAGAACCCCCAGAAGCGCAAATACCGTTGATGTCTAAGTTAAACAACAACATTTCACTTTTTTCCGATTTAGGGAAAGATACGTTCAATACAGTGTACAAACTTTTGCCTCTTAAATCGCCGTTAAAGCTTACGCCCGGAATGCTTTCTACCAATTGGTCGGCCATGTACATGCGCAAATCGTTGATGTGCGTGCTATGCTCTTCCATATTAGCAGTAGCCAATTCCAATGCTTTCGCAAAACCTACAATACCGTACAAGTTTTCTGTACCGGCACGCATGTTACGTTCTTGAGAACCACCTTGAATGAATGGTTTAATTTTTACGTTTTCGTTGATATACAAGATACCAACACCTTTCGGGCCATGGAATTTATGACCGGCACCTGTAATGAAGTGAACAGGTGTATTACGAAGGTCGAAGTTATAGTGACCAACAGTTTGCACGGTATCGCTATGGAAAATTGCGTCGTACTTTTTGCACAATTCGCCTACAGCTTGCATATCGAGTAAGTTACCGATTTCGTTGTTGGCATGCATTAACGTAACGAGTGATTTTTCAGCAGAATTAGCGAGTAAGTTCTCTAAATCTGCTAGATCCACGTGACCATTGGGCAATAATTTCACGAACGATAATTTTACTTTATCGCCATGTAAATGTTCTACGGTGTGTAAAGTGGCGTGGTGTTCGATAGGGGATGAGATGATGTGACGACATCCCAAATCAGTAATAGCTGCATTAATAGCAGTATTGCTACTTTCGGTTCCACCCGATGTAAAGAAAATTTCACCTGGATTAGCGCCTAAGATTTTGGCAACTGATTTACGTGCGTTTTCAATACCCAACCTGCTTTCGCGGCCATAGGAATAAATCGATGATGGGTTCCCGAACCTTTCCGTCATATAGGGCAGCATAGCCTCTAAAACTGTTGGGTCAAGAGGTGTGGTGGCTGCATTGTCAAAATATATTCTTTCCAATGTCGTGGTGGTTTTTGATAAAAAATGCTTCGCAAAGTTCAATAAATTTTATCAAAAACCCAGCGATAGCCGCTCAGTAACAGGCGATTAATAAGGTTGAGTGGCACCCTTCGAAAGCGCTAACTATAGCGGGTTCCATGCTACACCTACGTTTTGGCGCATTACAGCCACGAAAATTATTTTACAAACGAGCGACATTTTTTCTCTTTTTGCGCCCATTTTTCTTTGTTTTTTGCCAAAAAATCCTTAGTGCACTTTTTCTCTAGGATAACTGGTGATGCGGGTTTTGAAGGATCATCCTTTATAAAATATACCAACTATGCATCCTCTAATCGACACAACAAACACACCATTTTTACAAACAAAACGCCCAGCGTAAATACACCGGGCGATTTCTCTTTACCAAAATCGATGTTTACATACCGGTTATATTGTATCATTTGTAAGAACCAATAACCAATACCCGGCCGCAACAATCGAAAGATTTATATAACAACTGGTTATGTAGGGTTATTATTTTCTATTACATACGAAAGAAGGAAAAGATTGGATGTTGAAAATTTATAAAATGATAAAATTTGAGTATAAGTTGCATAGTGAGAATTCCCCACGCATTTTTATAATGCTTAATAAATCAAATCAGCCAATAATAAAAAAAGGTCGTCTCAAACGAGACAACCTTTCTTATATCTAAAAAGTAATTCCTGCTTTTACATCACTACAACATAAACTCACGGATATCTTGCATAATGCGCTTCGCAACATTATCAGCCGTCGTTTCGTTTTGTGATTCAGAATAAATACGGATAATTGGTTCCGTATTCGATGTACGTAAGTGTACCCAATCTTTATCAAATTCAATCTTCAAACCATCTTCCGTATTAATAGGCTGGTTCTTATACTTGTCTTTGATTTTCTCGAAGATCGTTTTCACATCCACATCTTTATCCAATTCAATCTTATTCTTAGAGATGAAATAGTCGGGATATGAGTTACGCAATGCCACCATATTCTTCTTGGAATGTGCAAGATGACTCAAGAACAAACCAATGCCAATCAATGCATCACGACCATAATGGAAATCCGGAACAATAATACCACCGTTACCTTCACCACCAATCACCGCCTGTACGTCTTTCATTTTGGTAACAACGTTTACTTCACCTACCGCGGAAGGGAAGTATTCGCCACCATGTTTCAACGTAATATCTTTCAATGCTTGGGTAGAAGAAAGGTTCGATACAGCATTACCTTTTCTTTTCTTCAAGATATAATCAGCCACCGCTACCAAGGTATATTCTTCACCGAACATGCTACCATCTTCGTTTACGAAACACAAACGGTCAACATCCGGGTCTACCGCGATACCGAAATCGGCTTGCGATTTATTTACCTCGTTCGATAAAGCTGTTAAATTGCTAGGAAGTGGTTCTGGGTTATGACCGAATTTACCGTTTACTTCTTCAAATAAAACAGTAATGTCTGTTACACCCAATGCGCGTAATAAAGCCGGTACGAAAATAGCGCCCGTTGAATTCACCGCATCTACTACCACTTTAAAATTGCGCTTTTTGATCGCCGGTACATCCACTAATGGATAGTTCACGATCATATCAATGTGCTTTTGTAAATAAGTGTCATCGGTACGGTAAGTACCCAACTTATTCACATCTGCGAAATTAAAATCTTCATTCGCCGCGAGTTCCAATACTTCCGCACCATCTGCGCCGGAAATAAATTCACCTTTCGCATTGAGCAATTTCAAAGCATTCCATTCACGTGGATTATGACTAGCCGTTAAAATGATACCACCGGCAGCTGCTTCTGCAGTTACGGCAATTTCAACGGTTGGCGTTGTAGACAAACCAAGGTCTACCACGTCGATCCCTAAACCAATTAATGTAGAAACTACTAAGTTGCTCACCATTTCGCCAGAGATACGCGCATCTCTACCGATGACCACTTTTTTGTTTTCGCCGTTGTTACGAAGCAACCATGTGCCATACGCAGCCGTAAATTTTACCACGTCGAGCGGGCTTAAGCCTTCGCCGGGTTTACCGCCAATCGTTCCGCGAATACCAGAAATTGATTTAATCAGTGCCACAATCGTTGATTTTTTAAGAAGGCAAAGATAAATAAAACATGACCAGGTTTCCTAATGACAGTTTTACATCCCCGTGCGGCCAAGTTATTCACATTGAATGAAATGGGAATTGCTAATTCCGGTGGTGCTTGGCATTTTTCAATTATATTTGCAGCTACGCTTTTTTAAACAGCTCGTATATAATAACAATGAAGTCTTTCTGGACACGCATTCCCAAGTACACCCGCTATATTCTTTTGCAAGCCGTTTGCTTGTTCGCGTTTTTGGTTCTGTTTAGGGTGATCTTCTACTTTTTCTTCTTTAAAACGACCGTTACCGACCCCTCGGCCGTATCTAAAGCATGGCATTTGGGCTTAAAGTTCGATATGCGCCTGGCTTTGATCAGCCTTGCACCGTTGGCTATTCTTATAACCATTGCCCGTAACCGCTTCTTTAGCTCCAAAGCTTGGAAAACAGTGAATTACGTGTATTTGTTCCTTTTATACTTCTTACTGACTTGGTTTTACGTGATCGACCTGGGGCATTACAGCTACTTGGGTATCCGGATCGACCCGTCCATTACCCGGTTCCTTGCTTCCGGCGAACGCATGACCAATGCTAAGATGGTATGGCAAAGCTACCCAGTGATCAAAGGTTTACTGGCGATTGCTGTGTTCTTAGGACTTATCTACTTCGGATTGAGTAAGTTATACAAATCGTATGCACGCAAACCGGAAAGTCATATTAAGGCATGGCCATTTACTTTTTGGGTGATAGGACTGGTATTTCTCTTCGCGGCAGGTATTTACGCCAACTTAGCGTACTTCCCATTACGTTGGAGCCAGGCCATGTTTACCCGCGATAACGGTATTACAAGCTTATCGTTAAACCCTGTTCTCTATTTTGTGAATAACTTTTCTGTAAACGACGATACATACGATAAAGAAGCCACGCAAAAATATTATCCTTATATCGCCGATTATTTGAAGGTAGATAAGAAAGATGTGCAGAACTTGGATTTTGTGCGTACTGTGCCTGCGAACCCGGAGAAACCACGTCAGAATGTGATAATTGTGATGTGTGAATCCCTAGGCGCCAGCATGACAAGCATGTTCGACAATCCCATGAACGCTACCCCTAACATGCAACAGCTTGCTAACCAGGGTGTATTGTTCAAAAACTTTTACGTACCGGCCATGAGTACCGCCCGTACGGTATTCGGCGTAACAACAGGCCTGCCAGATATTACCATCAATAAAACGGCCAGTCGCCACCCGAACATCGTTGATCAACGGGTGATTATGGACCAGTTTGATGGCTACGATAAATACTATTTATTAGGGGGAAATACTAACTGGGCGAACATTAGAGCCGTATTTTCCAATAATATCGATGGCATTAAGATCTTCGAAGAAGGATACTATAAAGCCGGTAAAGCAGATGTTTGGGGGGTATCGGATTATGATTTAATTACCGAAGCCAGTGCCATCTTCAAAGCATCGAACGATCAGAAGAAACCGTTTATAGCCTTCTTACAAACAGCCGATAACCACGAGCCATATACAACAACACCTGGTGCAGGCGATTTTAAACCGTTAACTGAAAAGGAAATCGACATGAATGCTTTCAAAAAAGCTGGGTTTTTGTCGATCGGCCAGTTTAATGCCTTGCGTTACTTGGACTATAACATCAAGCATTTGATGGATATGGCGAAAAAGGACGGCTACTTGGAGAATACCATCTTCGTTTTCTTCGGCGACCACAGTGCCCGCTTAAATCCTTACAAGTTTATGCCGGTGCCGGAATATGAAATTGGAATGTTTGAAACGCATGTGCCATGTATTATTTACAACCCCAAAACGCTACAACCTCAAGTAGTTACGCGCGCAGGTAGCTTGCTCGACGTATACCCAACGGTTGCCGGCATGGTGGGTATGCCATATAAAAATTATACCTTGGGCGTAGATTTACTGGATTCAACCCGCACATCGCATTACGCGTTTACTATTTATCCACAAGACAGGATGGCGCTCGTGGGCGAACAATATTTGTTCGAGATCAATAAAGCCACTAACAAAACGGCTTTGTTCGATTTAAAAGGCGACCCGTTGAAGAACGTGGCTGCTGAGTACCCCGATACAGCAAAATACCTGGATAATTTAACGCGTGCTTTTTATGAAAGCACCCGATATTTGATGTTTAATAATAAGAAACACTAGTATATTTTTCATCACCCGAACTAAAAAAGCAACAAGCACAAAGGAAGTATTATCGCCATGGAAGTAGTAAAACAGTGGTTTAAAGATTGGTTTAATTCGTCGTATTACCATCTATTGTATAGTAATCGCAACGAACAGGAAGCTGCTGCCTTTTTGGACAAACTGATCGATTACCTCAAACCACAGCCCGGTGCATCGATGTTAGATGTAGCTTGTGGTCGTGGTAGGCATTCGAAATACCTTGCCGACAAGGGTTTTGATGTTACAGGCATCGATCTGTCTGAAGAAAGCATTCGCCAAGCTCGCCATATGGAAATGGATAACCTCCATTTCTTCCAGCACGATATGCGTTTACCATTTTACGTGAACTACTTCGACGTGGTGTTCAACTTTTTCACCAGTTTTGGCTACTTCAGCACCCAACGCGAGAACGACAATGCCTTACGCACGATAGCGCAAGCTATGAAGCCGGGCGGCCGTGTTGTGCTCGATTATTTGAATAGCGTGTATGTAACCGAACATCTCGTGGAAAGCGAAGTGAAAGAAAGAGACGGGGTGGTGTTTGATATTCACAGGGCCGTATGTAACAAGAAGTTTTTGAAGGAAATCAATATCCTCGACCAAGTAAAATTGCAGCGCAGCCAGTATACGGAAAGCGTAAATGCATTTACCCGCGAGGACTTTGAGAGAATGTTTGCCAAGCAAGGTTTGAAAATAATTGATGTATTTGGCGACTATCACTTCAATGAATTCAATGAAAAACAATCGCCCAGGCTGATCCTGGTAGCCCAAAAATAATGGCCTATGCTAGAGCAAATCAAAAGACTGGATTTACAACTCTTTTTTAGAATAAATGGTCAATGGACCAACTCATTTTTCGATAATTTCTTGCCTTGGATGCGTGAACCGCTATTCTGGGCACCATTATACCTGTTTTTGATCGTTTTCCCGATCTTAAACTACAAATGGCGCGGCTTCTTCTGGATCGCTTTTTTCCTCATTACGTTCGCCATCAGCGATCAAACCAGTATGTTCTTTAAGAACTATTTTGAGCGAATCCGTCCTTGCCGCGACCCGTTCCTTGCCGACTATGTACGTGTTTTGGTGAATTACTGCCCACGCAGCGGTAGTTTCACTTCTTCCCATGCAGCGAACCACTTTTCCGTGGCTACGTTTTGTTTCTTTACCATGCGGAAGATTTTTAAAGGATATACCTGGCTATTCTTCGCATGGGCGGCGATTATTGGGTATTCGCAAGTATATGTAGGTGTGCATTATCCCGGCGACGTATTAGGCGGCGCGGTATTGGGCATCGCAATTGGTTTGGTAACATCGGGCGTATTTCAGCGCCATATTCGGTTGGAACTTGATAATTTAACATGAACTGGTTTCTCCTCTTAATTGTATTATTGGCCACATTGGGTGGCGGTTTGGTGCCGATGTTCGTGAAACGAGTATCGCCTAACTTTTCCATTTATTTGCTGGCCTTCACGGGTGCCTTCCTGTTCGGGGTAACCATTACGCACCTTTTGCCGGAAGTATACCACGATTTAGGGCATACAGCCGGGGTGTATATTGTAATTGGGTTCTTTTTACAGGTATTCCTGCAACAATTGTCGCACGGGATGGAGCACGGGCATACCCATATCCCTGGAGAACACCACCACAATATTGCCGTGTTTCCGCTCGTTTTTGGCTTGTCGGTGCACGCTTTTATGGAAGGTATCCCGTTAAGCTTCCATTACGACGATCAATCCACCTTGCCTTCGCTGGTAATAGGTGTTGCCGCACACAAAATTCCTGAAGCACTTACATTAATGACAGTAATGATGCATGCCCATTTGCCCAAAGCTCGCTTATGGCGAATTTTAATCATCTTTGCATGTATTACGCCTTTATCGGCTGTGATTGCGTATTTTGTAGGTAATAAATCGGAAACTGTTAACCACGCACTATTATACATCGTTGCGATGGTCATCGGCGCCTTCTTGCATATTTCCACTACCATCTTCTACGAAAGTGGCACTAAACACCACGAACTCAGTAAAAAGAAGGTAGCGGCCATTGCTTTAGGCATCGGCTTAGCAATTCTTACTTTAATATTTGAATAATTTTTTATTTTTAGGCTTGTATTATTATGGAAGTCGTCATTATCCTCATCCTTATTTTGCTCAACGGTATATTTTCGATGTCGGAAATTGCCCTTGTGTCAGCACGAAAAGTGCGGCTGGAGAATGCAGCCAATAAAGGAGATGAGAAAGCAAAAACTGCGTTAAAGCTCGCAAACAATCCAGACACATTCTTGTCTACGGTTCAAATCGGTATTACCCTCATCGGTATCTTAACGGGTGTGTACTCCGGTGAAAAACTGAAAGTAGATATCCAGGATTTCGTTAGTCAATTCGAAGTGTTAAGGCCATACAGCAGTGCTGTTGCTACTTCACTGATCGTAATTGTCATTACTTATCTTTCACTCGTCCTGGGTGAACTCGTTCCCAAAAGGATCGGTCTTGCCAACCCTGAAACTATTGCCAAAAACGTAGCAGGTCCAATGCACTTCTTAAGTCGCGTTACCTTCCCGTTCATTTGGTTATTAAGCATTTCTACCAACTTCTTGGTGAAGGTCTTCAACCTGAAAAAAACATCGGACACGATGGTAACGGAGGAAGAGATCAAAGCCATTATCAACGAAGGCACCAACTCCGGCGCCATCGAAGAAACTGAACAAGAAATTATCGAACGCGTTTTCCACTTAGGTGATAGAAATATTACCTCTTTGATGACGCACCGTACTGATATTGTGTGGCTCGACATTAACGAAGATGCCTCCATGTACAAGCCAAAGATTAAATCGAATGGCGTGCATTCCGTTTACCCGGTGTGCAGCAATCAAATCGATAATGTAAAAGGGATCATTCTTATTAAAGACCTATACGCCGCTAGCAGCGATGTGAAATTGGCCGATGTAATGAGAAAGCCACTCTTTATCCCCGAAAATAACTCTGCTTACCAAGTACTTGAAAAGTTCAAAGAAACCCAAGTACATGCAGCTTTCATCGTGGATGAGTATGGTACATTCCTCGGGATGATTACCTTGAACGATATCCTCGAAGCCATCGTAGGCGATATGCCAGAAACGGGGCAAGACGATTATGAAATGGTTCGCCGCGATGATGGATCTTATCTTGTGGATGCCCAAATTCCTTTCTACGACTTCCTCAGCGAATTCGATAAAGAAGACTGGATGGCGGAATTTGAACAAGAATTCGATACATTAGCAGGTTTTATATTACATAACTTGGAACATATCCCGCAAACAGGGGAGAAGTTCGAGTGGCGTGATTTTACGTTCGAAATAGTTGATATGGATGCCCATAGGATCGATAAAATCCTTGTACATCCACCCAGCACAATCGAGGATTAATCGATTGTGTTGGCCCAAAACCATGTAATTACAGCCAACTTTGGGGGAAGTTCCCCACATGATATAGCATAAGCGCCCGGCTAAAAACCGGAATGGAGAAGTGTAACAGATTAACACAAAGGACCTACAACAAGCACTGCAAAACATCAGTCGTGGTGTTCAAGACCTTGATCCTGAACCGCTAAAATATTTTTTTTAGGGGGTATGGGATAAATCCATCTTTATACTAATTTTGAGCGCTTTTTTCTTACACATTTAACACGGAATAAAAAAATGGTTGTTTTAGGAAGTAAGGTTCTTTCCTTAGATGAAGTGCATAAGGTATTGTTCGGGGGTGAAAAATTAACTTTAGACCCCACCGCTGTACAGAACGTTAAAGATAATTTCGAATTCCTAGAGACATTCTCTGCTAAAAAATTGATCTATGGTATTAATACCGGTTTTGGGCCAATGGCGCAATACCGTATTAGTGAAGAAGATAAATTACAACTCCAATATAACCTCATTAGGAGTCATAGCTCCGGTGCAGGTAAACCTTTAGCTCCTCTTTTCGCAAAGGCGTTAATGATTGCTCGCTTAAATAGCTTCATGCAAGGCTTTTCCGGTATTCATCCCGATGCTGTTGAATTACTCGCAGGTATGATCAACCACGATATTCTTCCCATCGTGTTTGAACACGGTGGCGTTGGTGCCAGCGGCGATTTAGTGCAACTTGCCCATTTGGCGCATTGCTTAATTGGTGAAGGGGACGTTTTATTCCAAGATAAAGTACAGCCCGCGGCTGAAGCATTCGAAAAAGTGGGTTTGAAACCATTACAAGTACGTGTACGTGAAGGCTTAGCGGTATTGAACGGTACCTCGGCTATGACGGGAATTGGTTTAACCAACGTGATCTACGCCAAGAAACTCTTATCGTGGAGCACGATTTTATCGTCTATGATCAACGAAATTGTTGAAGCATTCGACGATCACCTTTCTTTAGAGTTGAATGTTGTGAAGAGACACCCTGGTCAGAACCACATCGCGGAAAGAATGCGCTATATTTTGCAAGACAGCAAAATGGTGCGTCACCGTCCCGACCATCTTTACAAAGAATTAGAAGACGAAATCTTCAAAGATAAAGTACAAGAATATTACAGCTTACGCTGCGTTCCCCAAGTATTAGGCCCAATTTACGATACCCTCGTAGCAGCCGAAAAAACAGTGGTAAACGAACTCAATTCTGCTAACGACAACCCCGTTGTAGACCATAGAGCCGGTAATGTATTCCACGGCGGTAACTTCCATGGCGATTATATTTCCTTGGAAATGGACAAAGTGAAGATCGCGATTACCAAGCTTTCTATGCTTTCTGAACGCCAGTTGAACTACTTAATGAACGACCGTTTGAATCATAAATTCCCGCCATTCATTAACCTCGGGAAATTAGGCTTCAACTTCGGTATGCAAGGGGTGCAATTCACCGCTACGTCAACAGTGGCCGAGAACCAAACCTTGTCGTTCCCGATGTATGTGCACAGTATCCCGAACAACAACGATAACCAAGATATCGTAAGTATGGGTTGCAACGCAGCGGAAATGACGGCTAAAGTAATTGAAAATACATTCGAGGTATTATCGATCCAAGTAATGACCATGTTACAAGCTGTAGATTACTTGAATTGCCAAGACAGGCTGAGTACGTTCTCACACAAAATTTACCAAGATGTGCGGGCGATTTTCCCTAAATTTATCGACGACAGTCCTAAATACAAAGACGTGCAGAACATCAAGCAATACTTGATGACGGCAGAACCGTTAAGTATTTAATAAATAGGTAACAGAATATCAACAAGATACCAGGCAATTTCGCTGTACTTTTTTATCGTAAAAAAGGGCAGCGAAATTTGTTCTTCATAGAAAAATATAAACCCAAAAAATAAACGATGAAGTGTGCATTAGTAACAGGGGGGTCGAGAGGAATAGGTAGAGCAGTTTGTTTGCAGATGGCAGAATTGGGCTATTATGTGCTCATTAACTACAAAGGCAACCAAGCAGCCGCCGAAGATACATTAGCCGCCGTACGCGCAAAAGGTAGCGATGGCGAAATTATGCAGTTTAACGTGGGGAATGCCGAAGAAGTACAACAGGTGTTGGGCGGATGGATTGAGGCACAAACTGAAAAATATATCGAGGTATTGGTGAATAATGCCGGTATCCGCGAAGATGTGTTAATGTATTGGATGAAAAATGAGCAATGGCGCGATGTATTAGGTGCTAGCTTGGATGGATTCTTTTACGTTACAAAACAAGTATTAAACGGGATGTTGTTGAAAAGATACGGTCGTATCGTAAACATGGTATCCCTTTCTGGTTTAAAAGGTACACCGGGCCAGGTAAACTATTCTGCGGCAAAAGCTGGCATTATTGGTGCTACTAAGGCATTGGCGCAGGAAGTAGCGAAGCGCGGGATTACCGTAAATGCCATCGCTC
Organism: Chitinophaga skermanii; assembly: GCF_003259335.1. Taxonomy (GTDB): domain Bacteria; phylum Bacteroidota; class Bacteroidia; order Chitinophagales; family Chitinophagaceae; genus Chitinophaga; species Chitinophaga skermanii. Next base: position 517,298 of record NZ_QLLL01000006.1, on the reverse strand, counting down.
CTGGGTTTATTAGAACGGATATGACAGCCGAATTGAACGAAAAGGAACTAGCGGCACAAGTGCCCATGAACCGTTTCGGTACCCCGGAAGAAGTAGCTGCTACAGTGGCCTTCTTAGCTTCTAAAGGCGCGGGATACATCACCGGCGAGGTGATTAACATCAATGGTGGTTTATATTCCTAATCAATCACAGCAATTAGTAACATATGAATAGAGTAGTGATTACGGGTCTCGGTATTTATTCTTGCATCGGGAAGAACCTGGAGGAGGTGAAGGATTCATTATATGTAGGTCGATCCGGTATTATCCTGGACCCCGAAAGGAAAGCTTTTGGCTACCGTTCGGGTTTAACCGGTTATGTAGATCGCCCAGATTTAAAAGGATTGCTAGACAGGCGTGCCCGCTTAATGATGCCCGAACAGGCTGAATTCGCGTTTATGTCGACCCGCGAAGCCTTGGGCAATGCAAAAATGGACCAAGACTACATCGATAGCCGGGAAGTGGGTATTTTAATTGGAAATGATAGCTCTGCTAAGCCTGTTGTAGAAGCGACAGACATCATGCGCGAGAAGAAAGATACAATGCTCGTTGGGTCTGGTTCCGTTTTCCAAACGATGAACTCGACCGTGAACATGAACTTGGCCACGATTTTCAAGCTGAAAGGCGTGAATTTCAGCGTAAGTGCCGCTTGTGCAAGTGGTTCGCACGCCATTGGTTTAGGTTACATGTTTATAAAAAACGGCATGCAAGACACCGTGATTTGCGGTGGAGCCCAAGAGATTAACATTTACTCGATGGGTAATTTTGATGCCATTGCAGCTTTTTCCACCCGTGAAGGCGATCCTTCAAAGGCCAGCCGCCCGTTCGACCGTGATAGGGATGGCTTGGTACCTAGTGGTGGCGCAGCTACGGTGATATTAGAGAGCTTGGAATCGGCACAAAGAAGGGGAGCGCCCATCCTCGGGGAAGTACTCGGGTACGGGTTTTCCTCCAATGGCAGCCATATTTCTAACCCGAGCGTAGACGGCCCGGTACGGTCTTTGCAAATGGCCCTATTGGATGCGGGCGTGCACCCGAAAGAAATTGGCTATATCAATGCGCATGCTACCTCTACCCCGGCAGGCGATGCTTCGGAGGCGAAAGCACTTCACCAAGTGTTCGGCGAATATAAAACGCCGATTAGCTCTACGAAAGGCATGACCGGCCACGAATGTTGGATGGCAGGTGCCAGTGAAATCGTGTATTCTTCGCTTATGATGCATAACGGCTTCATGGCGCCCAATATTAATTTCGAAAATCCCGATGAGGATTCGGCCAAGCTGAACTTGGTGACAAATACGCTCAATAAAAATTTTGATCTATTTTTGTCCAACTCGTTCGGATTTGGCGGTACCAACTCTTCCTTGATCATACGGAAGTGGCATTAGGCAAATTCTGTATTTTTGTAAGGATTGATAAGGTAAAGAACGCGATGCGGAACTAATTTAAACGACAAACTGCCCGTATTCTTAATTATTGCTAATCGTCTATTTAATCAACCTATTCCTGGAACACACTTTTTATGGAAATTATTGACATTATTAACAAAACAAATGCTTTCTTAGTCGAGGAGTTTGAAGTAGCCCCGGAAAGCATTACCCCGCAAGCGGACCTCAAGGAAACTTTGGGGTTGGACAGCTTGGATTACATCGACCTAGTTGTTGCTATTGAAGGAAATTTTGGATTCAAAGTAAAGCCTGAAGATTTTCAAGGTATTGTTAACTTCCAAGATTTCTACGATTACGTAATTGCGCGTGTTAAACAAAAAGAATTGGTATAATGCCATCGTGGCAAGGAAAGTCAAAAGGGAACAAACTCGGTTACCGAATCTTTATTGAACTACTTCGCGTAGGCGGTGTGCAACCGGCATATGTATTATTACGCTTTGTTGCCACCTATTATTTTTTGTTTTCATATAGTTCGTCCGTTGCAATAGGCAACTATTTTCATAAGCGGTTGGGGTATGGGCGATGGAAAACCATGGTTAGCTTATACCGCAACTATTATGTTTTTGGACAAACATTGATAGATAAAATTGTGATGATGGCGGGCTTTTCCAATAAGTTCACCTTTGAATTTGATGGAGAAGAGAATTTGCGTCACATCGTAGCCAATAATAAAGGCGGCATTTTGTTAAGTGCCCACTTGGGAAATTGGGAAGTGGCCGGGCATTTATTTACACGTCTTGAAACGCCCATTAACATTGTAATGTTCGATGGAGAACATGAACGTATCAAGAATTATGTTACCTCGGTAACAGGCGAACGCGTGGTAAATGTGATTGTTATTAAAGACGATCTTTCCCATATCTATGCCATTAATGATGCTTTAAGTAAGAACGAGCTGGTATGTATGCATGCCGATCGCTTTTTACCGGGCAACAAAACGTTACGGGTACCGTTCTTGGGGAAAGATGCAAGTTTCCCATTAGGACCGTTCCAGTTAGCAACCACGTTTAGAGTACCCATTTCGCTTGTATTCGCATTTAAAGAAAGCGCCACCCATTATCACCTCTATTCAACACCACCCGTTACCTACCAAGGGCGAGCCGATTTGCCCAAGGCTGTTAACGATTTCGTGGTAGCGATGGAAGAAAAAGTAAAAAAATACCCGTTGCAATGGTTCAATTACTACGATTTCTGGGCCAACGAAGAGAATGCTCCAGCCGACAACAGTAAGTAAAAACCTATTGCGCAAAGTAATTTCATAGTTTAACTCATCACAAAGCTGAAATAACCACGCCATATAAAATGTTAGTTCAAAAAGAAGATATCATCAATTACATCCCGCAACGCCCTCCTATGGTGATGATTGATAAGGTGATCGTAGCTGAAGATAAGATCATGAGAACCGGTTTACATATCGAACCGACCAATGTATTCGTTGAAAACGGCCGTTTCATGCCACCGGGCTTAATGGAAAATATTGCCCAAACAGCAGCTGCACGTGTAGGCTTCATCGCTAAACAAAAAAATGAACCCGTACCGCTGGGCTTTATTGGCGCTGTGAAAGATCTTGAAATCATTCAATTACCGGAAGCCGGTACAGATATAGAAACGGAAATCCACATCACGCACGAAGTTTTCAACGCAACGGTCGTTCATGGCCGCGTCTTCCAAAACAATATTTTAATGGCGCAGTGCGAAATGAAAATCTTTGTCCCCACAAATAAAAATTAAACATGAGAACAATGAAATTCCTCTATGCGGCAGTAGTAAGCCTCTTTATGGGCGTTGCAGCGAATGCACAATCAACAGCGAAAGATTTCTTTAAAAACGACGCAAAAGTTCTTTACCTCGGTATCGATTTTACTAACATGCGTTTAATCAACGATTCTAACGCAGATGCTCGCGATATCCGCGATCGCCAATTTGTAGGTATCAACGAGGTAGTAGTAAACGAACCTAAAAAATACAAACTCGAAAAATATTTCCATAAAGATGCAGTAGATACCGATTTGGGTCCTATCAACAAAACAAACGAGAAAACAGATCCAGATGATATCAAATCTACAGCTAGCAGCGACTTCAACCGTTTAACACCAGAAGATATCGCTAAAAGCGTAAAAGGTATCGATTTGAAAAACCGTACAGGCTTAGGTGTTGTATTGGTAATGGAAGCCTTCTCTCAAACCAAGAAAGAAATCTCTTGCTGGTTCACTGTGATTGATATGAAAACAAAGAAAGTATTAGTAGCAGAAAGAGTAACCGGCAAACAAAATAAATTCGCTTTCACCAGCTTCCGTAACAACTGGGCAGGTGCCGTAAAAGATGCATTAGAGAACATCGATGCGAAATACAAAGATTGGAAAACCCAATACAGCGAAGAATAACAAAAATATTATCAGACAACATAGTAGATGCAAGCAGTAGTATTAAGTGAGCGTACCGAGATTGTGATCCGGTTTAATGAAGCCGACCCATTAGGAATTGTGTGGCACGGCAATTATATCCGGTATTTCGAAGATGGCAGGGAGGCGTTCGGTAAAAAATATGGTATCAAATACCTCGATATCTTCGGGCACGATTTCACGGCTCCTGTCGTACATGTCGACTGCAATTACAAACGTTCTGTACGATATGGCGACTCGATTATCGTCGAAACACGTTTCATTGACACGCCTGCTGCAAAACTAAAGTTTGAGTACACTATTTATAACGCGGCTACCCAAGAAGTAGTAGCAACCGGTTCGAGCGTACAAGTGTTCCTAGATAAAGAAACAGCTACTTTACAACTCATTAACCCGCCATTCTTTGCCGAATGGAAACAAAAATGGGGCATCATATAAACAATATGAAAGAGGCAGTATATGTAATAGCAGATAATATCGTTTCCCCGCTAGGCAATACCACGGCGCAGAACTTCCAGCAATTGCTGCAAGGCAATTCTGGCGTACAGTTGCACAACGATCCTTCTTTGGCAGCCGCGCCTTTTTTTGGGGCTATTGTACCCTCCGAACAAGTACAAAACTTAGCCAGTACATTCAACTTGCAAGGCTGCACAAAGTTCGAACAATTGTCGATCGCCTCGATCCAGTACGCGCTTTCACAAACAAACATCGACGTGAAAAGCCCGCGTGTTGGGTTTATACTTTCTTCTACAAAAGGAAATATCGAATTACTGGAAGCACAACAAGTACAACAACCATCGCAACTCCACCTTACCCAAGCCGCGCAGATAATTGCGGATAAAGTAGGGTTTACCACCACGCCAATTGTATTAAGCAATGCTTGTATTTCCGGCTTGTTGGCGATGTTAATTGCACAACGCTTGGTGCGCGCACAACAATACGACCATGTAGTGGTGTGTGGTGCCGATGTGTTTACGAAGTTTGTGCTCAGCGGGTTTCAATCGTTCCAAGCCGTAAGCGATACACGTTGCTTACCGTTCGATGCTGAAAGAAAAGGCATCAACCTCGGCGAAGCAGCAGCCACGGTAATTGTTTCGAAAGAAATTCCCCCCCAAGCCGGCAAAGTGTTCCGCTTGTTGGAAGGGGCCTCCAGTAACGATGCAAATCATATTAGCGGACCTTCGCGTACCGGCGAAGAATTGGCGTTAGCCATCCAAAAAGCTATTGAAGCAAGCGGTATCGAGCGCAGAGATATCGGGTTTGTTTCAGCACATGGCACTGCTACCTTGTATAACGACGAAATGGAGTCTAAAGCCTTTGCATTAGCGGGCTTATTAGATGCACCGGTCAATAGCTTAAAAGGTTATTACGGCCATACGTTGGGTGCAGCAGGTTTGTTAGAGGCCATTGTGGGCATGCATGCCATGGATAACAACGTAGTATTACCAACTTTGGGGTTCCAAACGCTTGGCGTCAGTCAACCACTGCACGTGCCAAACGTCATCCTCCAACAACCTACAAACTATTACCTGAAAACAACTTCCGGTTTCGGTGGATGCAATGCCGCCATGATTTTTGGAAAGTATGAAACAGGTGCCTAAAAATCCTATTCATCAAAATCATCTCTTATCTCAGTAAAACTTCAGCATGGAATTTTTTAACAAGGAAACGAAAACAGCTTTGCAGGCAAAAGAAGCCGCGTTATGGATTGCATTCGCACCCGTTGTGTTTCAGGCAGCTAAGGCCCTGCGCGATATGGGCATTCTAAAAGCGATCGGCGAATCAAATGCCGGCCTCACCATCGAAGAGATCATCGAGAAAACAAACTTGAGTCGCTACGCTGTGAGGGTTCTGTTGGAAGCCGGTTTAGGAATGGAAATGCTGTTAGTGAATGATAAAAAATACACAATCACAAAAACAGGTCACTTCATCCAACACGATCAATTGACCCGTGTGAACATGGATTTCTCACACGATATCTGTTACAAAGGTATGTTCCACTTACAAGAGGCCCTTACCGAAGGCAAACCTGCCGGTTTGAAAGAATTAGGTCCTTGGAACACCATCTACGAAGGCTTATCATTACTTCCTAAAAAAGAAGGCGATAGCTGGTTCAACTTCGATCACTATTACTCCGATTTGGCTTTCCCAGCAGTATTGCCATTGGTGTTCAAAAATAAACCTCGCAAGTTGCTCGACATTGGCGGTAACACCGGTAAATGGTCGCTCGCTTGCGCGAAATTCGATCCGGATGTGAAAGTAACCATCATGGATTTACCAGGACAAGTGGGCTTAGCTACTAAAAACATTGCAGAACAAGGCATGAGCGATCGTGTAGATTTCTTCCCAACTAATATTTTGGATGAAACCTTACCGTTCCCGAAAGGCTACGATGCTATTTGGATGAGCCAATTCCTCGATTGTTTCAGCGAAGCGGAAATCACTTCTATCTTGAAACGCTGCCGCGAAGCGGTAACCGATGATGGATTCGTGTATATTCTCGAGCCGTTCTGGAACCGTCAAATATTTAAATCAGCCGCATTCTGCTTGCAACAAACATCCTTGTATTTCACGGCCATGGCAAATGGTAATAGCCAAATGTATCATACCGACGATTTCTTTGCTTGTATTAAAAATGCCGGTTTAGAAATAGTAGAAGAAGATAACTCCGTTGGCTTGAGTTATACATTGTTGAAGTGCAAAAAAGCATAACAACAACACGCTTTCATCTTAACACTTAACACTGTCCAAAACACTATGCTATGCAAACAGAAAAAGTGGATGTATTAGTTATTGGAGCCGGCCCATCGGGCTCCGTAGCTGCTGCTATCCTCCGGAAAGAAGGCTACAAAGTGAAGATCGTAGAGAAATTGAAGTTTCCTCGGTTCGTCATTGGCGAAAGCTTGTTACCTCGCTGTATGGATGCACTTACAGAAGCCGGTTTCATTGATGCTATCAGTGAAAAAAGCTTCCAAAAGAAATTCGGTGCCAAGTTTGTAAAACAAGGTGCTATCTGTGATTTCACTTTCGAAGAACAATACACCCCGGGGTGGAATTGGACTTGGCAAGTGCAACGCGCAGATTTCGATAAAACCCTCGCCGATACTGCGCAGCGTATGGGTGTAGAGGTAAGCTACGAAACAACCGTTACAAATATTGTTTTCAATGGTGCCGATTCTATCACCACTGTTGAAGACGTAAACGGCGTACAAAGTCAAATCGAAGCTCGTTTTATTATTGATGGTAGTGGTTATGGAAGGGTTATCCCAAAACTCTTTAACCTCGATAAACCATCGGTATTACAACCGCGTAAGGCTTTATTCGCTCATACCCACGATATCCGCCGTTCTATGGCCGACGAGCCGAACCGTATTACGGCCGTTGTACATAAACCCAGTATTTGGATTTGGATCATCCCGTTCTCCACCGGCTTAACATCCGTTGGTTTCGTGGGCGACCCATCCTTCTTTGCAGGTTTTGAAGGCACCCCGGAAGAGCAATTCCGTGCCATGTTAGAAAGCGAACCACATACCGCGGAACGGTTCCGCGATGTGAAATTCGAATTCGAACCGCGCACCTTGGAGGCTTGGAGTGCTACTACAGATAAGTTCTACGGCGACGGTTTCGTATTAACAGGGAATGTGACCGAATTCCTCGACCCAATTTTCTCATCTGGCGTAACTTTGGCTACAGTTTCCAGCCAAACAGCTGCGAAATTGGTGATCAAGAAATTAAAAGGAGAAGCGGTGGACTGGGAAAAAGAATACATGGAACCCACTATGCAAGGCGTAAACGTATTCCGCTCTTATGTAATGGCCTGGTATGAAGGTACTTTGGATACCATCTTCTTCTCAAAAAATCCAGATCCGAAAATCAAAGCGCAAATTTGCTCTGTACTTGCCGGCTATGTTTGGGACCAGTCGAACCCATTCGTGGCGAACCACGATACAGCTTTAAAACGCTTAGCTCGTACGATCGAACTAACTCAGAAATTGGATGAACTTAACTAATCAACATACCTACATCACAGCAAGCGTTACCATCCGCCCCCACGCGGTGCGGAAGAATGGTGAAGAGACCTGGAAAAGCAACGGTGAAGCAGATTTCCTGCGTGCTTTATACGATCAATACGCGGGTAATTACCCGAAGTATCACAAAATGGATGCGCTCAGTAAGTTAGGTTGGTTAGGAACTGAAATATTATTGCAAAACACATTACCGGCAGATAAATACGCTGCCGGCGATGTGGGTATTATACTTGCGAATAGTAGTAGTAGCCAGGACACCGACGAACGCTACTTCGATACCGTGAGCGATATTGCCAGCCCTGCGCTGTTCGTGTATACGCTACCGAACATCGTTATCGGCGAAATCAGCATCCGCCATAAATTAAAGGGGGAAAATTCCTTCTTTATTTTTGATAAATTCGACACCGCGTTCATCGCCACCTACGTGCAAACACTGTTCGATTCGAACACAGTGCAAGCATGTATTTGCGGTTGGGTAGAGCAGTATGGTTCGCATTACGACGGGGCGTTGTTCCTTGTTGAAAAAGAACCCGGTACGCTTCATACCCCTTTCAATGGCGACACATTAAATAAATTGTACCAAATATAGAATATGGAAAAGTTGATGCAAGATCTGAAAGAGCAGATCATCAAACAATTGAATCTTCAAGAATTAACACCGGCAGATATCGGCGACGATCAATCTTTGTTTAAAGATGGTTTAGGACTAGATTCAATCGATGCATTGGAATTAATCGTGTTGTTGCAACAAAACTATAACATCCGTATCGCGAACCCTGAAGATGGTCCGAAGATCTTTGCTTCAGTACGTACAATGGCGGAATTTATTACAGCTAATCAAAAAAGCTAGTTGATGAGTCAACAAGTTTGGATCGCAGGCGGTGGCGTTATTTGCGGTATCGGGAAGAATGTGGAAGAATGCTTAACATCATTCGAGAACATGCAACCCGGCATCGAAGATATGCACTACCTGCAATCGGCGCATAAAGGTGTTTTTCCTGTTGCTGAAGTGAAATCCAGTAACGCGGAACTGGCGGCTGCTACGGGCCTAAAGCCTAGTACTAGCAGAACTGCTATGCTTAGCCTATTGGCAGTACAAGAAGCTTGGCAAAGCACCGGCTTGGGCGATATCAAGCAATTCCGGGTAGGCTTTATTTCCGCTAACACCGTTGGAGGAATGGACAAAACGGAAGATTTCTATATCGATTTCTTAGCCAACCCACAAAGCGGTCAACTACGCCATGTAGTGAACCACGAATGTGGCGCCGCTACGGAAATTGTTGCCGATGCTATGGGCATCAAACACCATGTGTCGACTATTAGTACCGCTTGTTCTTCAGGCGCCAATGCATTAATGCTAGGTAGCCGGTTAATTAAAGCAGGCATGCTCGACGCTGTAATTGCCGGCGGAACGGATTCGCTCACACGCTTCACCGTCAACGGTTTTAACACGCTTATGATCTTAGACCAGGCATTGTGCAGGCCGTTCGACGATACCCGCACAGGACTTAACCTAGGCGAAGGTGCTGGCTACGTTGTGTTAGTAAACGATGAGCTTGCCACTAAATTGCCCGGCAAGCCATGGTGCAAACTCAGTGGTTTCGCTAATGCCAACGATGCCTATCACCAAACAGCTTCGTCACCCGACGGCACCGGGAACTACTTAGCCATGAAAACGGCTTTGGAAAGAAGTGGAATTGAACCGAAAGATGTAGCTTATATCAATTTACACGGCACTGGCACTGCCAATAACGATGTAAGTGAAGGAATTGCAATTGAAAGATTATTCGCAGGTGCAACACCTCCCGCTAGCTCTACTAAATCCTTTACAGGGCACACATTAGGCGCCAGCGGTGGTATCGAAGCGGTATTCTCTTCTTTAGCTGTTCGAGATGGGATTATTTATCCCAACGCACGTTTCCAACATCAAATGAAAGAATTATCCTTCTCGCCGGTAACAACGTTCTCGAAAGGCAACGATTTACCACACGTAGTAAGTAACTCTTTTGGTTTCGGTGGAAACTGCTCTAGCCTTGTATTTTCAAGGTAAATAAAGTTGATAATAAATTATTGCTATATCAATTGTTAGCATGATAAATAAAATGTACATACGGGGAACAGGTTGTGTATCGCCACAACAAACGGCCGATGGTAGCGGCTTCTTGGAAGAAGTACGTACGTACCAAACCAGCCGCTTACCGGTTATTGACCCCGATTACAAACAGTGGATCGATATTAAATTGATTCGCCGCATGAGCCGCGTGATTAAGATGGGGGTGGCTGCTTCGCAATTAAGTTTACAAGAAGCAGGTATACAAAGTCCTACCGCTATTATTACCGGTACCGCCTACGGCTGCCTTGCCGATACCGGTGTTTTCTTGAATAAAATGGTTGCCCAAGAAGAGCAAATGCTCACGCCTACGGCTTTCATCCAATCAACGCACAACACGGTAGCCGGGCAAATTGCCCTCATGCTTAGTTGCCATGGTTATAACAATACCTTCGTGCACCGCGGGTTCTCTTTTGAAAACGCTTTGCTCGATACAATGCTTACCCTGCAAGAAAATCCAACCGCGCAAATTCTTACAGGGGGCGTAGATGAAATTACCGATCAAAGTCATGCTATCTTAGAACGCTTTGGTTTGTACAAATCATCCAACATCGATACCACCAACATCCTGCACAGCGAAACAAAAGGTACCATCAATGGTGAAGGTGCCGCGTTCTTTGTACTTAGTGGTGAAAAGGGTGATAACGCAGTAGCAACGATCGATGCTATGGCCACGCTTTACAAACCAACCGACGTATACGAACGCATGAATTTCTGTGCCGATTTTTTATCGAAAAATAACATAGAACCTACAGCTGTAGATGTAATTTTAACAGGTAGGAACGGCGATTTTTCTTCCGATCTTAGCTACGATCATATCGAAAGTTCGTATTTCCCAGGCGCAACGATTGCTTGTTTCAAGCACTTGTGCGGCGAATACCCTACAGCCTCCAGCTTTGGCGTATACGCGGCTGTACAAATGTTGAAAGCCGGTGAAGTACCACCTGCTATGCTATTCGGTGAGGCCAAACATAAACAAGTAAAGAAAGTATTGTTATACAATCATCACAATAACACCCATCACTCTTTTATTCTATTGAGCGTATGTTAAACTTTAGGAACGTTAATATCATTTTTGTGTTGCTGGTCATTGCTTTGATCACGGTACATCGTGTGTTCGTTCCCATCAGTTTGTGGGTGTACGTAGTAACGGTGTGGATCTATTGTTCCATTTTAGCATATGGGGCTTATTTTATTAAAGCTGGCTTCTTCATCAAATCCCATTGCAAAGGGCATCCCAATCGAAAGGAAGTAGCCTTGTCGTTCGATGATGGACCGCTGGAAGATTTTACACCGGAAGTTCTCAAAATCCTCCGCGAGCACGATGTGCAAGCGGCTTTTTTTTGTATCGGTAACCGCATCGAAGGACGGGAAGATATCCTAAAAAGCATGCATGCCGATGGACATATTATTGGCAACCATAGCTTCCATCACGGCCCGTATATCGACCTTTACAGCAGCAAACGTATTCTACAAGAGTTGCAAGACACCGATAACGCTATTCACAAAGTAATCGGTGAAAAGCCGCGTATGTTCCGTCCACCATATGGTGTTACAAACCCCAATATGCGCAATGCCATTGTAAACGGCGGTTATGCTTCCATTGGTTGGAGCGTTCGCTCGTACGATACTGTTGCGAAAGATGCCGATAAACTGCTGGAAAAGGTAACCAAGCATGTGAAAAATGGCGACGTTTTCCTCTTCCACGATACCTGTGCTGTAACGGTACAATTGTTGCCCTATTTGATTCAACGCTTGAGGAATCAAGGGTTTACTATTGTACGATTAGATGAAATTTTAAATATACCCGCGTATGCGTAAAATAGTTGCTTTTGCAGCGATTTGTATGCTATTTACTATGCATGCCTTCGCGCAAAATTTTAAACCGGTAGCCAATACAGCTGCTTTTAATGAACAGTTCAGCAAGGCTTCTCAGAACATTAAATCCATTAAAAGCGATTTCGTGCAAGAGAAAAACTTAACAATGCTCTCCGATAAAATCGTAAGCAAAGGCAAGTTTTGGTTCAAGAAAGATAACAAGGTGAAAATGGAGTATTTAACGCCTACTTACTATTTGATGGTTATTAATGGCAAAAACATCAAGGTGAAAGACAGTAAGAAGGAAAACAAAATCTCCACGAGCCAAAGCAAAATTTTCCAAAAGGTGAGTAAAATAACGGCCGATTGCGTGCAAGGAAATGTATTGAATAGCGCCGATTTTAAAAGCAAGGTGTTAGAGAATGCACAGTACTACAACGTGGAATTAACACCAACAGATAAGAATATTAGCACCTATTTTAAAACCATCGATTTGTGGGTGGATAAGAAGGATTATGCAGTGGTGAAGATTGTTATGCACGATACGAGTGGTGATGATGTTACCATGACTTTCGTAAACCGTGAAATGAACGTAAACATTCCAGATGAAGTATTTGCTGTTAATTAGTTTGTTGTGTTTTGGCCTTACCAGTTGCCATTCTGAATACCGCGCGTTAAAACCCGCTGCCGGTAGGGATGCGGCTTGTATTCAAGCATTCAAACCACAATTCGGCGAAAGAACATTATATAATACGCAAGTAGATGTATTAAACAATCACTTCAGTGGCTTACTATTCTATAAACGAATGCCCGATTCCAGCATGCGCATTGTGTTTGCCAACGAAATGGGATTCAAGTTTTTCGACTTCGAATTTTCTAAAGATGGCCGCTTTACGAAGTACTACATCATACCGAAAATGGATAAGAAAGCCGTTATCAAAACCTTGCAGAAAGATTTTTCCATGATTCTCATGCAACAAAATCCTTCTTTTGCAACAGTATATGAAGGATACGGCAAACTATACACTGCCTTTAACTTAACAAAAGGCCGCATTTATTATATTACCGATACCGCTTGCCAATCACTCGAAAAAGTGCAGAACGGTTCAAAACGCAAGCCGGTCGTAGATATTTGGATGAAAGATTATAAGAACGGCGTGCCAGATTCGATCTTCATTCAACATAAAAAATTCAAATTCAATATTTCATCTCAACGCGTACAAGAAAATGTTAGCAAATAATTTTTATACAGTCGACAATACCACCCAATTAGCCGAAAACCACGTGAGCAACGCGATCACCATCAATGCTGCGCACCCGATCTTCGGCGGTCACTTCCCCGAACAACCCGTTGTGCCCGGCGTATGTATGATGCAAACAATTACCGAATTATTGGGTAATGCTGTAAACGCAAACCTATTGCTCGACAAAGCTAGCAGTATGAAGTTCTTGAACATGATCGACCCTACACAACAACCCAATGTGAACGTCGACCTTCAATACAGCTTCCCAACTGAAGCCAGCGTGAAAGTAAACGCCGTGATCAAAAGCGAAGCCACCGTATTCTTGAAGTTTCAAGGTACTTTCCATAAGCAATAATTCTCCATCCCTTTGACAACGACCTACGAAACATATCACCCGCAATTTGAAGCGCACAAAGCCTGCGTATTGATTCCTACGTACAATAACGCCGGTACACTGGCGGCTGTTGTGGAATCGGCGTTGGCATATACCTCGCATGTAATTGTTGTAAGCGACGGCGCCACCGATGCTACCAACGAAATACTACAAGGCTTCCCAGGCTTACAAATCGTAAGCTATGCGCCAAACCGGGGGAAAGGTTGGGCGTTACGACAAGGTTTTAAATACGCCATCTCTCAAGGGTACGACTTTGTGATTACCATGGATGCCGATGGTCAACATTTCGCGTCCGACTTGCCGATCTTCCTCCAAAAAATCAGCGAGAACCGCGATGCGATAGTAATCGGGGCAAGAAACCTCCAGCAGGAGAACATGCCCGGTAAGAACACGTTTGCCAATAAATTCTCGAATTTCTGGTTTTATGTCGAAACCGGTAAGAAGGCGCCCGATACACAAAGCGGTTACCGCTTGTATCCCGTGCACCGGATGAAGAAAACGTGGTACATCTGTACGAAATACGAATTCGAAATAGAAGTACTGGTGCGGGCATCGTGGCGAGGTATTACCATCGATTGGGCGCCTATACAGGTGTATTATCCACCTGCGGGCGAACGCGTATCTCACTTCCGGCCGTTCCGCGATTTTTCGCGTATTAGCGTGCTGAATACCGTGTTGGTAACGATCGCTTTCTTATACATTAAGCCACGCGATTTTATCCGCTATATGTTGAAAGGGGAAAACCGGCGTGCTTTTTTTAGGGAAACGCTGTGGAATGTAAATGAGTCGAACCCGAAGAAAGCTGCAGCGATAGGATTCGGGGTATTCATGGGCATATTTCCCGTGTGGGGCTTCCAAATGTTAATCGCGTTCGCATTAGCATCTTTGTTTAAATTGAATAGGGCGCTCGTGGTAGTAGCAGCCAACATCAGCATTCCGCCGATGATTCCTTTTATAATTTATGGTAGTTTATTGATGGGCCGGCTGTTTGTGCAAGAAGACGCCACCGCCGCCATTTTCAGTAAAAGCATCAGCATAGAATCCATCAAGCAAGGCGGTATACAGTATTTTAGCGGGGCTATATTGCTGGCTGTTATAGCAGGTATCGTAGCTTGGATGGTAACGTTTTTATTATTGACTTTAGTTAGAAGAAAGAAACAAGTAGCCTAACTGCTTGTATAAATCGTATCGAGAATTATTATGGGCAATTTTTTTATTGCGATATATAACTTTTTTGCCGACCGCAAGTGGTTGTTGTGGCTATTTACTGTAGCGGCATTCGCGTTTGTTGCTTTCTTCGCTTCGCGGGTGCAGTTTGAAGAAGATATTACCCAGATCTTACCAAAGGATAAAAAGATAGAGCAACTGCAACAGTTCTTACAAAACACCAAGTTCGCAGACAAGCTCGTAGTAACGCTTTCCTTAAAGGATAGCACGCAAACCGCCGAACCCGATTCGCTTACTTCCTTCGCCGGAAGCTTTGCCGCCGCCGCTGAAGGCAGCTTAAAACCATACATCTCCAAACTCCAAGCCCAAACCGATGATGGCGCATTACTCGATATTATGCAAGCCATCCAGCAGCACCTGCCGGTATTCTTGGAAGAGAAAGATTATTCCACCATCGATTCCCTCATTACCACCGACCGGTTAAAAGCTTCGTTGGAGTACGACTACAATATGCTGATTTCCCCAGCCGGTGTTGTGATGAAAAAGATCATTCAAGTCGATCCTGTAGGCATGTCCTGGATAGGTGTGAAAAAACTTCAACAACTCCAGTACGACGATCACTTTGAAATCTACGATAACTATATCATCACCAAAGATCATCAACATCTTATGATGTTTGTTACACCCACCTTCCCACCGAATGAAACCGGTAAGAACGGGGTGTTTCTCAACGAACTCGACCAGGTGATCGACTCTTTACAACAAGCACATCCTGCTGTACAAGCATCGTATTTCGGTGCAACAGCCGTATCGGTTGGTAACGCCAAGCAATTACGCCAAGATACCATGCTAACACAAGGTATTACGCTGGTGTTGTTAGTGGTGCTAATTGGTTTGTTCTTCCGTAAGAAACGCGCGCCGTTGTTAATTATGACGCCTGTAGTATTCGGTGGATTATTTGCCTTGGCCGTGGTGTTCTTACTTAAAGGCAGTATTTCTATTATTGCCATGGGTGCAGGTTGCGTAGTATTGGGTATTGCCGTGAATTATTCTTTGCACGTATTCAATCACTACAGGCATTTGCCCGATATTCGTTTGGTAATAAAGGATTTGGCTACTCCTATGACGGTAGGTAGCTTCACCACGGTAGGTGGTTTCCTTTGCTTACAATTCGTGAAATCGCCCATGCTGAAAGATGTGGGCTTCTTTGCTGCTTTCAGTTTAATTGGTGCGGCGCTATTCTCCTTGATTATTCTACCGCATTTTATCGTGTTGGGTAAGCAACCACAACCCGTAGTAGCGAATAACCATAAAGAAAATTGGCTCGATAGGCTCTCCAACTATCGACCGGAAAAAAACAAGTGGATCATCCGCAGCATTTTTGTGCTAACGATTATCTTCTTCTTCACAGCAAGAAATGTATCCTTCGAAAGCGATATGATGCGCATGAATTTCATGACGCCAAAGTTGCAACAATCCGAAGCGCTACTCAATAAAATCAACGCTTACACAGCTACCTCCATTTACGTGATGTCGAACGGTAACACGCTCGATGCTGCCTTGCAAGCGCGCGAACAAATGGCGCCGGTTGTAAACGAGTTAACCGCTAAAGGGTATGTAAAAACATCATCGGGTGTAGGCGCTTTATTGTTATCGAAGGAAGAACAAACAAAACGTATTGCTCGTTGGAATGCATACTGGACAGCAGAAAAGAAAGCCCAACTAATGCAAGCAGTACGCGCAGAAGGGAATGCTTACGGCTTTAAACCCGCTGCTTTCAACAACTTCGATCAATGGTTGGAAAAAGATTTCCAAGTAATGAACCCCGAAACATTCGACCTTTTCCGTAACGGGTTCTTGAATGATTTCGTGAATGAAAAGCCGAATAAATCTTCTATCGTTACGCTCCTAAAAGTGGATCCAAAGGAGAAGCAAAAGGTATACGCAGCCATTGAAAAAATGCCGAACACCGTGGTGTTCGATAAACAATACACGGCCAACCGCCTTGTAGAAGTTATCCAAGAAGAGTTTAACAGCATTGCTTGGATGACCTCTTTACTTGTTTTCATTGCCTTACTAGTATCATACGGTAGAATCGAATTAGCGCTTATCACCTTTATCCCCATGGTAATTAGCTGGATTTGGATCTTAGGTATTATGGGCTTATTTGGGATTAAGTTCAACATTGTTAACATCATTTTATCGACGTTCATCTTCGGTTTGGGCGACGATTACAGCATATTCACCATGGATGGCTTACTACAGGAATATAAAACCGGTGGCAAGCATGTTAGCTCGTTTAAATCGTCGATTATTTTATCGGCTATTACAACCATTTTGGGATTAGGGGTATTGATATTCGCGCAACATCCTTCTTTACGCTCTATAGCGTTGATTTCGATGATTGGGATTGGTTGTGTTGTAATGACTTCCCAAGTGCTAATACCTTATTTATTCAGCTGGCTGATTACTAACCGGGTGAAGAAAAAGAAAGCACCATGGAAGCTTTGGAGCTGGGCAAAGTCAGTTTTTTCGCTTACATATTTCGCAGTAGGTAGTATGATTATGACGGTGATTGGTTGGGTACTATTGAAGTTGAACCCATTCAACAAAGAGAAAGGTCGCTACTATTACCACGTATGGCTGTCGCGCTTCACTTGGTCTACGTTGCATATTATGACCAACGTGAAAAAACGCATTATCAACGAACCCGGCGAAGACTTTAAAAAGCCTGCTATCATTATCAGTAACCACCAATCTTTCTTAGATATATTAGTGTCGACGGGTATGTACCCGAAATTGATTTTATTAACGAACGATTGGGTGTGGAACTCACCTATTTTCGGTAAAGTGGTACGCATGGCAGAATATTACCCCGTTGCCGATGGTGCCGAAGGAGCTGTTGATATGTTGCGTAAGAAGGTAGAACAAGGTTTTTCAATTGTTATTTATCCGGAAGGAACACGCTCCGAAACTACAGCTATCGGTCGTTTCCATAAAGGTGCCTTTTACCTCGCCGAACAATTACAACTCGATATATTACCTGTTATCATCCACGGTACAGCGTACACAATGAGTAAAAACGATTTCCTACTAAAAGATGGAACCGTAACAGAAAAGTATCTGCCACGTATTACACCAACAGACACAACTTGGGGCGAAACCTATAGTGCGCGCACCAAATCTATCAGTAAATACTTCAAAGCGGAATACCAAAAAGTAGCGGAAGAAACGGAAGTGCCCGCCTATTACCGCGAACAGCTCATTTATAACTATCTCTACAAAGGTCCCGTGTTAGAGTGGTACATGCGGGTAAAAACCAGGTTGGAAGACAATTACACCTTGTTCAATAATCTCGTGCCGAAGAAAGGGCGTATTATGGACATTGGTTGTGGCTATGGTTTTATGAGCTATATGTTGCGGTTCTTAAGTAACGACCGCATTGTAACAGGCATAGACTACGACGAAGAGAAGATTGCCACGGCAGCTAACTGTTACCTACGCGACGATAAAATCAACTTCATTCACGCCAACATCATCGATCACCCATTTGAAGAATACGATTGCTTCGTGATTGCCGATGTGTTGCACTACTTATCGCCGGAAGACCAGGAAACATTACTGGCCAAATGTTTGCAGCATTTATCACCAAACGGTGTAATTATTTTAAGAGATGGTGATGCGGAGTTAGAAGGACGACATAAGGGGACGAAACTCACAGAGTTCTTCTCCACGAAAGTGCTTGGCTTTAATAAAACCCAATCGGGCCTACATTACGTGTCGGCTTCGCATATCAAAAACTTGGTAGCAAAGCTGGGGGGTACCTGCGAGCAAATCGATAACAGTAAATTTACCTCGAACATTATATTCGTCATAAAACATTCATCCATCCAACATTATGCATAAATACGATGTACTCATTATCGGAAGCGGTTTAGGCGGATTGATATGCGGTGCTATATTGAGCAAGAATGGTTATAAAGTGTGTGTGCTAGAAAAAAATCGCCAAATCGGTGGCTGCTTGCAAACCTTTGCAAGGGATAAAGTTGTATTCGATTCTGGCGTACATTATATCGGTGGCTTGGAAAAAGGACAAAACCTCTACCAAATTCTCCAATACGCCGGCATTATGGATAAACTTACCATTACCAAGTTGGATGAAAACTGTTTCGATAAAATTGTTTTTGATGGGGATGAAAAGGAATACCGCTTAGCACAAGGACACGAAAATTTTGTGCAGCAACTCTTAGCAGATTTTCCCGGTGAAGAACCCGCTTTGCGTACATACATCAATAAAATAAAGGAAGTATGCGCCAAGTTCCCGCTCTACAACCTGCGTAACGGCGATAAAAGTGAGAAAGACAGCGTGATTGGGATCGATCTGTACGCCTTCATCGACAGTATTACCACCAACGAGAAACTAAAGCAAGTACTCCTTGGCAATAATATGCTATACGTAGGGCAGCCCGGTAAAACCCCGCTGTATGTACATGCCCTCGTGCAAAACAGCTATATCGAAAGTGCATGGAAGTGCACGAACGGCGGTTCCCAAATTGCTAAGTACCTCGCCCGCGCTATTACAGCTAATGGCGGCGAAGTGCTGAAATACAAAGAAGTCGCAAAAATCGAAGTAGAGGAGGAGCAAGTAAAAGCCATCACCACGAAAGATGGTGAATCCTTTACGGCTAAACACTACATCTCTAACCTTCACCCCGCCAATACTTTGAATATGCTGGAAGGCGATCATATGCGCCCAGCTTATAAAAACCGTATACTAGGACTGGAAAACTCGCTATCGTGCTTCATTGTAAATACGGTAGTGAAACCCGGTACCTTCCCTTACATCAATCACAATTACTATTGTCACCAGGGCGACAACGCTTCGGCCGGCGCTTATTATACGGCCGATAATTGGCCACAAACCTATGCCTTGTACATCAATCAAGATAAGCAAGCGCCACACGCGGAAAGCGTAACAATTATGACCTACATGCGTACGGAAGACGTAGCACCATGGGCCAACACGTTTAATACGGAAGATTACCCGGCGGAAAGAGGGGCTACTTACGAGGCCTTTAAAACCCAGAAAGCCGAACAACTTATTGCCTTGGTAAATGAACGCTTCCCGGGATTTGCCAACAGTGTGCAATCGTATTACGTAGCCACCCCCTTGTCGTACCGCGATTACCTCGGTACCTACGATGGTTCCATGTACGGTGTAGTGAAGGATTGTAACGATCCGCTACGTACCTTTATACCTGCCCGCACAAAGATTTCAAATTTGTATCTTACAGGGCAAAACCTAAACTTGCACGGTATTTTGGGCGTAAGCATGACAGCCGTGCTTACCTGTGCCGAATTACTGGGAATAGATTACCTGGTAGATGAAATTAGGAATGCCTAATTTTAACCTACAGAGAGCGATATTTTATAAAAATGTATACGAGCGTAAGAATCCAAACAGGGAGAAAGAAAAAGAAAAGCATTTGGCGCCGATTATTCAAGGTATTCATGTATACCTTGTTGGTACTGCTGATTATTATTGCGGGCTTTATTGGCTACGTAGTGAAAGTGGCGAAAATGGACCCGCCTGAAATTGCCGATAGGTCAATTTTAAAGCAACACCGGGTGAAAATGGGTCCCGAAACATACCGTATGGGCAATAACTGGTTACGCAAAAGTAACTCCGGCCTGTACGAAATGTATGTAGAAGGCGATGCTTTTGAAAGAGGGGTGATTTATGGTCGCCTCGCGGATGAACTCGTAAAACGACAAGAAGATCATTTCGTGGAACAAATCCGCAAAATGATTCCCAACGAAAACTATCTCAAATTCTTAAAATACCTCATCGGCTTCTTCAACCGCGATTTGGATGAACATGTGATCGACGAATACCGTAAAGAAATATACGGTGTATCATTCGCCGGTTCGCCGAATTACCCGTATATCGGCTCTAACTACGAGCGTATCATGAACTACCATGCTGCACATGATATTGGGCACGCTTTGCAAAACTTAGCATTAGTAGGATGTACTTCATTTGGTACTTGGAACGATAAAAGCGCCGATAGCAGCCTTATCATTGGCCGTAATTTTGATTTCTATGTGGGTGATAAGTTCGCAGAAGATAAAATCATTGCTTTCTACAAACCTAAGCAAGGACATAAGTTTATGATGGTTACTTGGGGCGGCTTTACCGGTGTAGTATCTGGTATGAACGACCAAGGATTAACCGTTACCATTAATGCCGCGAAGAGTGATTACCCAACTGGCGCAGCTACCCCTGTATCGTTAGTAGCCCGCGAAATCTTGCAATACGCTGGCAACATCAAAGAAGCATATGCTATTGCACACAAACGCACCATGTTCGTATCGGAATCGTTCTTAATTGGCTCCGCTGCCGATAACCGCGCAGCTATTATTGAGAAAACACCCGGTGCATTGGCAATCTACGAGCCGAATCAAAACTATATTACTTGTGCCAACCACTTCCAAAGTGATGACCTAAAAGGCACAGAATCGAATCAAAAACAAATCGCTGAAAGCGCGAGTGAATATAGGTTTGAACGATTGAAAGAATTGATGGATAGAAATGGACCGAACACGGTACAAAACACCATCAACATCTTGCGCGATCATAAAGGTTTGAAAGATGAAAACATTGGTATTGGGAATGAAAAAGCCATCAACCAATTCATCGCACATCACAGTATTGTGTTTAAACCGAAAGAATTGAAAGTATGGGTAAGTACAGCTCCTTGGCAAGAAGGGGAGTATGTATGTTACGACCTGAACACGATTTTTGCCATGAATGGTTTAACCTACGATCATGAAGTACGCGACACGGCAAATACGATTGCTGCCGACAGCTTCATGTTGTCGAATGAATACAAAAGCTTCATCCTCTTCCGCGAAGCGAAAGCCGCGGTAGCAGCAGGAAGCCCGGTTAATACAGCGAACTTGGTATCGTATGATCCGCAATATTACCATGCCTATGTAATTGCCGGTGATTACGAATTCAAACATAAAAACTTTGCCGCGGCGAAGAACTATTACAAACAAGCATTATCAAAAGTGATTGCTACGAAAGGAGAAGAGGATCACATTTTGAAACAGATTGTTGCGTGTGATAAAGCATTGAAAAAATAAACATGATTCTAGGCATTGGCACCGATATTATTGAAGTGGCCCGCGTAGCGAGCAAAGTAGAAGCCGGCAAAGGCTTCCGCGAACTCGTGTTCTCTGCCAATGAAATCCAATATTGCGAAAAGCAAACGAAAAAGTTCGAAAGCTATGCCGCGCGTTTCGCTGCAAAGGAAGCCTTCCTAAAAGCATTGGGAACAGGCTATGGTGGCAGCGGCGCACAGTTTCACGAAATAGAAATCAATAACGACGCGTTCGGTAAACCCAGTATCACCTTGCTAGGCAACGCCCAACAATTGATACAGGAAAGAGGAATTGGTAAAATATTCGTGTCATTATCCCATGTAAAAGAAACCGCTGTAGCAATGGTTGTGATCGAATCATTGATAGGTCAATAATTGTATTGCTATAGAAAATAGTATTGAAGATGTATATACCCGACATAGAACTACAATCGAAACAAGCGATTAAACAATTCCAAGAGCTGGAACTACAGCGCTTATTGGGATATTTACGCCATTTCTCACCCTTTTACAAAGAGTGGTTTTATACCCACAACGTAAAAGTGGACGATATCAAAACGATTGAAGATCTACACCTCGTTCCTCCTGTATCGAAAGAAGAGTTACAACAACGGAACTGGGATTTTTTATGTGTAGATAAAAGTAGGATCGCGGAATATACCACTACTAGCGGCACTTTAGGACGACCGGTTATCGTTCCCCTCACAGAAAAAGACCAAGATCGTTTATCGTACAACGAGTATATTTCTTTCTGTTGTGCCGATGGAACCGACGATGATATTTACCAATTAATGCTCACCCTCGACCGCCAATTTATGGCCGGTATGGCCTATTACAGCGGTATTCGCAAACTAGGTGCAGGTGTATTACGCGTGGGGCCTGGTGTACCTTCTTTGCAATGGGAAAACATCCAAAGAATTCAACCTACCACTATCGTAGCCGTACCTTCCTTCATGCTGAAATTGATCGCGTACGCGAAAGAACATAACATCGATATTAACCAATCGAGCATCAAGAAAGCAGTATGCATCGGCGAGAATATTCGTAATACCGATTTCTCGTACAATGTGCTAGGGAAGAAGATTACCGAGCAATGGGATATTAAATTGTATTCCACGTATGCCTCTACTGAAATGCAAACGGCCTTCACAGAATGTAAAGCTGGCCAAGGTGGTCATCATCACCCGGAATTACTTATTGTAGAATTGTTGGATGAAGATAACAATCCCGTACCGCCAGGCGCTGCTGGTGAAGTAACCATTACCACGCTGGGTGTAGAAGCCATGCCACTATTGCGTTACAAAACGGGCGACATTTGCCAGTACATCGAAGAGCCTTGTACATGTGGCCGTAACACGGTACGTCTTTCTCCTGTAATTGGTCGTAGAAAACAAATGATCAAATACAAAGGCACTACCTTGTACCCACCTGCCTTATTCGATTTACTCACAGAAATGGAGGAAATCAAAGAGTTTGTGGTGGAAGTATATAGCAACGAGATTGGTACCGATGAAATTTTGTTACATCTCTGCCCAGTTGAAATATCGGAAGAAATGGATCGTAAGATTAAATCTTACTTGCAAGCGAAACTGCGGGTAATTCCCCAAGTACGCTATGCTACACAACCAGAACTACTTAAAATGCAATTCCCGGAAACAACACGGAAACCGATAAAGTTCCACGATAACCGGGCGAAAATATAAGCCACAAAAAAAGCCTTCTCTACAGTTTGTACAGAAGGCTTTTTTAGTTCGTGATTTGCCCTTTATAGGGGGAGATTGTCAATTTACGAGGTGCGAAAAGGCAAAGCGCCTATTTCTCGCAGTGGGTTTTATAATATCTTCCAATGTTCTTCCAATATTATCCCAATATGGGAGATATATGTCGGCTATATTCGAGATGAATGTACCTTCATATCCAACTGGATGATGGCTAGTTTTACATCGCGTAACCCAGTTCCAAAACTGCCATTCGAACACAAGTGCTTCTTTGCCAAGCATTCACCGACTATTTACCAAGCGCTTACCGACTCGTTACCGACATTCCACCGACTCTTCACCGACTTTCACCCAGTGCCAGTCGACATGTTGTAAGCCTTTTGCCGACTCTCTACCGACATTTTGGGCACTTTTCCCAGTGTTTCCAGGGGGGCAGTAAGCCTTTTGTCGACTTTCATCGGCTGAAACCCTTGATTTTACTCGATTTTTTCACTGTTGTTCGGAGTGCAGTGTTTGAGAGAAACCGGCATATTCCGGCATAAAGCGGCATAAAGCGGCACAATCCGGCATAATCCGGCATAATCCGGCAAAAAGCGGTCTTTTCCGGCACTATCCGGCACTGCATTTTTTTTCTTGCATAAGGGGTTGTACATTCGAGTAACAACAGCCATACAGGCTAATACAAAGCGAAATGGGGGCGCTTTGTAGTGGTAAGCAGGATGGTTGGATGAAGAGGAGAAGGAGGTTAGAAATTGATATCGGCGATCGTGTTAGGATAATCGAGTTTCGTGCTTTTACGGTTGCCATTTACGATCACATGTAGCATGTTAATTTGTTCCTTGTGTTCGGCATAAAGAATATCCGTTTTCACTTGTACCTTTTTTGCCGCAGGTACATTTGCACCTTCAAAAAAACACCAAGCCGCATCTTCTTCAATTTGATAACCGAGATATTTCAACGACACATTTCTACCGTCAACCGTCACACTAAAGTGTGATTGAATATATTTCGAAATCAACGAATCTACTTGCGGGCGATTAGCCGGTTTCATAATATCGAAGTTTACATGGTATTGATTCTTAATGCCGCGCTCCAAGTCGTCATAGAAAATACGGTTGCTTACTTCCAGTGATTTGGCCGCAGCATTGTGTTTGATTTCCGTAACACTCACATAAAAAGGATGGTAACCCAACAGCCAAACCGGGAACAACCATTTACATAATAATAACCCCATCAAAAAAAATGTTATTGAATAATTGGATCTAAGTTGGTAAACTTACCAAAATTATACAAATTTCTATGCCATGGACGAGTTTGGACTGTATTTTCAATTAGGTTGGAAGCATATTGTTGATATTAACGGTTATGATCATATTTTATTCGTGATGGCACTCTGCGCATTGTACACCATGAAAGATTGGAAAAAGGTACTAATCCTAGTCACTGCTTTCACGATTGGTCATTCCATTACACTCGCTTTAAGCGTACTCAACATTGTGAAAGTACCGATGAGTTTGATTGAATTTTTAATTCCAGTTACGATTGTTATCACAGCCTTGACCAACGTTTTCCGTGCAGGGAAAGATGTACAACGTGTGCAGTTGAATTATTTCTTTGCCTTATTCTTTGGATTGATTCATGGAATGGGCTTCTCCAATTACTTAAAAAGCCTCTTAGGTAGCCAAGAAAACATTACGATGCCTTTGCTGGCTTTTAACTTGGGCTTGGAGTTTGGTCAAATTATTATCGTATTGGCCATCCTCATCATCACCGCCTTGGTACTCCAACTCGGTCGTGTGAAAAAGCGTGATTGGGTGATTTTTGTTTCGGCAGCCATTTTTGGTATCGCGTTTATGATGGTAGGGGAACGCTTGCCGGAGTTATTCCAATAGTTATACTTGACACTTATATATATTAGCTAAGATCTAAATCTCTAATCGACGAAGCTTATGATGAAGCAAATTTTTTGTACAACAGCGATTCTATGCGGTGCGCTGTTGGCAAAAGCACAACACAACAACAATCCCGGTTCGAACCACGGGAATAAGTTCGAACAACTGGGAACAATGATCCAAGATCCAAACATGTACCGCTCTGCTTCTGGTGCACCAGGTCCTAAATACTGGCAACAACGTGCAGACTACGACATCACAGCGGAACTGAACGATGAGAAACAAATCCTCAAAGGGTCTGAAATCATTACCTATTTCAACAATTCCCCCGATCCTCTTACTTACTTGTGGTTGCAACTCGATGAAAACGAGCACGACCCCAAAAGCGATAACAACAGCTTCGATGAAAGTAAACTAGGCGAACGCACCAACATGCGCCAATTGTCTAATTTGATGCCTAAGAACTTAGACTTAGGGGTGAAAATCGTTACTGTTACTGATGCTGCTACCGGTAAAGCCATCCCGTACACCATCAACCAAACCATGATGCGTATCGACCTTCCTAAAACGTTGCAACCGGGCGAAAAATTTCGCTTCAAAGTTGAATGGTGGTACAATATTTCCGATCGTATGACGGTTGGCGGTCGCGGTGGTTACGAATTCTTTAAAGAAGATGGTAACTACTTGTACACGATGACACAATGGTACCCACGCCTCGCTGTTTACAGCGATTTCCAAGGCTGGCAAAACAAACAGTTCACCGGTCGTGGCGAGTTCGCTTTAACCTTCGGTAACTTCAAAGTAAAAATGACTGTTCCTGCCGACCACGTAATTGGTGCTACTGGCGAATGTCAGAACTACAAAGAAGTATTATCTCCAGCACAATTCCAACGTTGGCAGAAAGCACAATCGTCGAACGATATCGTAGAAGTGGTAACACTCGACGAAGCGAAAAACGCGATGAAGTCTAAAGCTAGCGGTAAAAAAACATGGGTATACCAAGCCGATAACGTACGCGATTTCGCTTGGGTGTCTAGCCGCCGTATCGTATGGGATGCTATGGCAACCCCTATCGAAGGCAAGAAAGTAATGGCTATGAGCTACTACGGTCCTGAGGCTTATCCTTTGTACCGCAAGTACTCTACAAAAGCTGTTGCACACACGTTGAAAGTATATTCTAAACATACCATTCCATATCCTTACCCAGTAGCTATTTCAGTAGAAGCATCGAACGGTATGGAGTACCCAATGATTTGCTTCAACTACGGTCGTGCCGAAAAAGACGGTACTTACTCTGAAGCAACGAAATACGGTGCCATCGGTGTAATCATTCACGAAGTAGGTCACAACTTCTTCCCAATGATCGTAAACTCCGACGAACGTCAATGGACATGGATGGATGAAGGTTTGAACACCTTCTGTCAATTCTTAGCAGAGCAAGAATGGGATAACAACTATCCTTCTCAACGTGGCCCTGCTTACAAAATTGTTGACTACATGAAGTTGCCGAAAGATCAATTGGAGCCAATTATGACCAACTCCGAAAACATCATCAACTTCGGTCCGAACGCTTACTCTAAACCGGCTACTGCTTTAAACGTTTTGCGTGAAACAGTAATGGGTAGAGAATTATTCGACTTCGCCTTTAGAGAATATGCGCGTCGTTGGGCATTTAAACATCCAACACCGGCAGATTTATTCAGAACAATGGAAGATGCATCGGCAGTGGATTTAGACTGGTTCTGGAGAGGTTGGTTCTTTAGCACAGACGCGGTTGATATTTCATTGAACGATGTGAAATGGTTCCGTTTAGATACGAAGAGCCCGGCGGTAGAGAATAAGTATGCACAAGCAGAAGCGGAGAAATCGATGAACCACATTTCCCGTGAGCGTAATAAAAAAGAAGGCATCAAATTCGCGGTTGACCAGGATACTAGCTTATTGGATTTCTACAACAAGTGGGATCGTTATGCAGTAAGCCCTGCCGAGAAAGAAGAGTATAATAAAATGCTCGCTAGCCTTACACCGGAAGAAAGAAAAATCTACGATGGTAAAGTGAACTTCTACGAATTAAGTTTATCAAACGTAGGTGGCTTAGTAATGCCGGTAATTGTTGAGTGGACGTACACAGATGGAACGAAAGAAGTAGATAGAATTTCTGCTTACATCTGGCGTAAAAACGAAAACAATATCACGAAAGTATTTGCGAAAGAAAAGCAAGTGGCTTCGATTAAAATCGATCCATACCGCGAAACAGCAGATATCGACGAATCGAATAACGTTTGGCCACGCAGCGCAACGCCATCTAAATTCGAGTTGTTCAAAATGCAAATGGCGCCACGCGGTGCTTCTACCGGTGGTAACCCAATGCAGAAAGCACAACAGGGTAAATAAACTTTTTGCACTTGTATATTCAAAAAAGCGGTCTTCGTCGAGAAGACCGCTTTTTTTATGGCCAATCGTGTACATTTATACCATGAAACAGGTTTTACTCGTATTATGCCTTATGGCTGCTTTGCCCAGCTTCGCACAAATGAAATTGAACGGCAAAGTAACCGGTGCAGAAGGGAAAAAGGTGATCCTATTCCGCGAAAACTCGGAAGATACCGTAAAGGTAACCTATGTGAAGAATGAGCAATTCACCCTCGTATTTCCCAAGGAAACACTGCCATATGAAGTTTTTGCCGTGAAGTTGGAAGGAAGACCCGGTGCTTGTTTCATAGTGCCGGATAATGGCTCTTTTACCATACAATCGGCTTATAAATTGTGGCCCTTGGCCGATAAATCGTCGAAGTTAGATGGTATTAACTGGGGCATCCAGAACTACTTAGAAGCCTTTTACCCGTTTTTAGAGCGGGCCATGGATTTACAGCAAGAAGTAGATGCATGGGATGGGGAAGATACTGCTAAAGGCATCGCTTTGCAGAACAAATCCGATAACCTCTTAAAAGAACTGCAAACCGCCGCAACGGCATATGTGAAAAGCCATCCTAAAAGCTTCGCCAGCCTCATTGCCATTCAATACGAACTGGGTGATACCGATTACGATGAGTTATTGAAACTTTTGGCCCCGGAATTACAAAAGAATCCATTTGCCTTGCGTATTAAAGAACGCAACGAACCTTTGGAAACGG
Source organism: Chitinophaga skermanii (assembly GCF_003259335.1). Taxonomy (GTDB): domain Bacteria; phylum Bacteroidota; class Bacteroidia; order Chitinophagales; family Chitinophagaceae; genus Chitinophaga; species Chitinophaga skermanii. The sequence goes on along the minus strand of NZ_QLLL01000006.1, from coordinate 488,739 downwards.
ATGAACAATAAAATACCCACAAGTTGGTAATGTCCAGGCGCAGCCGAAATTGTAATCTTGCATCATGAAATACCTCTTATCCCTACTGGCCCTCGTTTTGTGCATCACCACGCATGCCCAAATGAAAATCAACGGTAAAATAAATGGCGGCAACGGCCGTACCATTCAAATATACCGTGAAGGAACCGACAAGCCCTATACCTCCGTAAAGCTCGATCAGTTCGACGAGTTCTCCATTGTATTACCTGCCGATGCCTTGCAAAGCGAAGTATTCAGTTTCTTAATTGACGGGAATAAAGCAGGTATGATGTTTACCTACGAAAGAGGCGTGTTCAATATAGAAGGCCACTACGCCGATTGGCCGGTGATCAACAGTAAAAATACCCTGAATGCCGATAATCAAAGCATCCAAGTATACCACAAAGCTTTCTTGCCCTTGGTAAAGGAATTGAACCATGTATACGTAGAGCTGGAGCGCTTTAAAGCCAATAAAATGACGGAAGCCGAGCAAAAGGCCTTCAAAGAAAAGATCGCCGGTTTACAAGATGATGTATTAAGATATGCACAAGAGTATATGACGCAATATCCTACTACCTTCGCGAACTTAGTCATCCTCCGTAACGAAATTATGCCCCTTGTTTCCGAAGACGATGCCATCGCAATTTTCAAAGCATTGCCATCTAACTTCAAAACAAATGCGTACTATAAAAGAATTGCACTAAACTTTGAATAATCGCCACGAAAGTAGCATATAAAAGAAACGGTCTCTACGAAATAGAGACCGTTTTCATTCTAAGGAGTAGTTAAGCATCAATAGAAAGACTTCTTTCCTCTGCTTATGTGTGGCAATCGTTGAGATCGCTATTGAACTATCGTTGTGTCACTCACTTCAACCGCGTTACTACTGTGAAGAGGACGACTTTTTTTCCGTTGTTTTAGCCCCACGGCCCGATTCTTTTAACGCTTTGGCAATGATCCATTCAAGTTGACCATTCACGCTTCTAAATTCATCCGCAGCCCATTTCTCCAACGCTTTGTAAGTATCGGCATCCAATCGCAACACGAATGATTTCTTTTCTTTACTCATAGCCATGATTTTCGTTTACACGTAACAGTTTTTACAACTATTGGTACAAAGAACCCGTGTTCAATACAGGCGTAGCTGCTTTTTCACCACATAACACAACCATTAAATTGCTTACCATAGCCGCTTTCTTCTCTTCATCCAACGTTACAATCTGTTTACGTGATAATTGTTCCAAGGCCATTTCCACCATACCTACAGCACCTTCCACGATTTTACTACGTGCAGCAACAATGGCCGTAGCTTGCTGGCGTTGCAACATAGCACCTGCAATTTCAGGCGCATAAGCAAGGTGGCTAATTCTAGCCTCGCGAACAGCAATACCGGCTGGTTTTAAACGTTCGTTGAGTTCTTGTTCTAATAATTCATTCACCCTGTCGCCACCGTCACGTAAAGTAATCTCTGCACTTTCGTCTTCCATACGATCGTAAGGGCAAGAAACCGCTAGGTGACGAACCGCTGCTTCACTTTGAATGGTTACATATTGTGCGTAGTTATCCACTTCAAAAGCAGCACGGTAGGTATCACTAACATGCCATACAATAACCGCTGCAATTTCGATGGGGTTACCCATTTTATCGTTCACCTTTAAAGTTTGACCGTTGAGGTTATTCGAACGTAAAGAGATATTCGTGGATTTGTATAAAGGGTTTACCCATAACAAACCGTTTTCCTTTACCGAGCCAACGTATTTACCGAAGAAAGTAAGCACGCGGGAGTGATTGGGGTTTACAATCATAATGCCTTTAGCAACAAACACAAACGCGATAAACGCAACAATACCGAGAATAATCAACCCAGCACTCGGCACTTCTAAAGAAGGCTGAATAGCAAAACATGCAATCGACCCAAAAAACAGCACAATGGCCAAAACAAACGCGAGGTATCCCGACACGGGCTTAATAATTTTTTCCATAGCAAGGTTTTTATGTTAATATCAAATTGATATCAAACTTACATTGAAATGACGACAAATCAAAATCATTTTTCCGGGAGCTTTAAGTTCTTCGAAATCAATAAAATTGATCGGCGGCTGTAATAATTCAAGGCTGTTTTTTATTTTCCTGGTATGAAAAACTTATTCTTAATCTTGGTTTGCGCCTTATTGGGTACGCAAGCCATGGCGTCGAAAGTGGATACAATAGCCGTTTACAGCGAAAGCATGAAGAAGAATTCGCCTACGGTGGTCATATTGCCAGATAGTTATAGCAGTAAAAAGAAGCAACATTACCCGGTTGTGTACTTATTGCATGGGTACGGTGGTAATTATGCCGCTTGGGTAAAGGCGGCGAAATCGACCGCTAGTTTAGCCGATACTTACCAGTGCATTATTGTTTGCCCGGATGGTGCTATTGGCAGTTGGTATTTCGATTCGCCGGTAGATAGTGCATACAAATACGAAACCTTTGTTGCCAAGGAATTGGTAGCCTATACTGATAAAAATTACCGTACAATTGCCGACCGCGAACACCGTGCTATTACGGGTTTAAGCATGGGCGGTCATGGTGGTCTTTACTTAGGTATGCGTCATAAAGATACTTTCGGAGCTATTGGCAGCATGAGTGGTGGCGTAGATTTTAGGCCTTTTCCAACGAAATGGGATATTGCGAAACGTTTGGGCGAGTACAGTGCTAACCCAGGTAGATGGGAAGCATACACGGCAACAGCACAAGTGCCTTTGATTAAAAACGGGGATGTGAAGATTATCATCGATTGTGGTGTGAAAGATTTCTTCATCGATGTAAATAGGCAATTACACCAAAAGCTGCTCGATCTAAACATTGAACATGATTATACCGAGCGCCCAGGTGAGCATAATTGGAAATACTGGGACAATGCCGTGCATTACCAATTCTTGTATTTCAGCAGGTTTTTTAATCAACCTGTTGTTGCAAAGAAATAATTAAGCTTTTTGACTTTTCACCCGTGAGCAAGACTCACGTTTAACGAGTGTAGCAGGTAATATCACTTGGTTGATTTCGTTGTGATTGTTATCTAGCTCATTCATTAGCACTTGTATAACATGCCTTGCGATATCATGAATTGGTTGCGCAACGCATGTTATGCCGGGGCTGTATAAACGGAACAAGTCGTGGTCATCGAAACTGATGAACGCAATATCCTTCCCGATTGTTAAGCCGAGTTCTTTAAAGGCTTCCATTCCGTAGATACCCAAATAGTTCGTACTAAAGAAAATAGCCTCTAAATCTGGATTGCCAAGAATAAAAGACTTGATTTCGCTCAGTGCTTCATCCTTTGTAGCAGCGAAGGGAATCTTCTTTGTCATTTTCCTTGGGAATGGAGCTTGGTGGGCTTTCATGGCGGCGGTAAAGCCGTCGAGCCTTTCCTTCATTTGAATTTGTTCACTGGGAATGGTAACGAGGGCAATGTTTTTATACCCGCATTTCACGAGGTAATCGGCAGCATCGTAAGCACCTTGGAAGTTATTGACCATTACATAATTCGTAGGAATTTGTGGTAAGTAACGATCGAGTAGTACCATTGGTTTGCGAGCGTGCTTGAGGGCTTCTATTTCTTTGTCCATACCGGGGGTAGGCGTGATAATATAGCCATCTACTTGCCTGTATTCGAGTACATCTAGTAAGCCACGTGCTTTCGTGATATTATCTTCGGTACTGCCATATAGTACTTTGTAGCCGTATTTATCGGCTTCTTCTTCTACAATTTTCGCTACATTAGCAAAGAAATGGTTGGCGATGTCTTCTACAATTAAGCCGATTGTTTTCGTTTTACCGGTACGTAAGCCGCGTGCAAGTTGGTTCGGCTTGTATTTGAGTTTACTGGCGAGTTTTAAAATCTTTTTGCTCACTTGTTCGCTGATGCGTTTTTCTTTGGCTTTGCCATTGAGGACAAAAGAAACCGTGGTAGGGGAAACGCCCGCTTGTTTAGCGATATCTTTGATTGATATTCCTTTCATATAGTCTGCTTAATCGATTTAGCGCTCTGAAAGATACAAAATTCTTTCTTAGAAACGTTGTATGAGGCGATATTTGAAAATAATTGTATAAAGAAGGTAAAATCGTACCAGCATAATCGAAAAGTTTTGTTGATCTTGCTGCCTGCTGTTTGATAGTATAAAGAACAGCGAAGAATAGGACCCATTTCGTTGTAAATTAACCTGGGAGCAACCTATACCTTAACACTTGTGTGTAATTTTTTATAGTTATATGAACCTGTAACGAATCGCATCACGAATTTTATTCCACGTGGCAGTCGAAAAAAGGGCAGAAATATACCACTCATATAATATCTGCGGCCGGATTTCCAGTGAGAATATGCAAAGTGCTTGTAATTGAAGTATTTAGGAGATTTTAGAAAATAGCACTTTAATTGTGCACGACTAGTACTTTTTTAACTTAAATTTAATAATTTGGCAACGTCAATATTTTGCAGGCAATGCTGTAGTCGTTACAACTGCCAATTTTCATAGGAACAAAAAAACAACGAGGAAGCAACATGAAACCCATTCTAATTAAAGTGGGGGCCTTTGCCGACAACCAAATTACCATTGTTGAACGCTGCGATCCGCACTTCAATACACCTTTTCATTTTCATCCCGAGTGCGAGTTGGTATATGTTACCGAAAGTACAGGGAAGCGGATTGTAGGGGATAGTATCGAGAGTTTCGACGTTGGCGACATGGTGTTTCTTGGGCCAAACATACCGCATGTGTGGTATAATGATGAAGCCTATTACAAGGGCGATGAATCACTCAAGGGACGCTCGGTGGTAATTTATTTCCCGAAGGACATTTTCGGTGAAAAGTTTTACGGTTTAAGCGAAACCAAAGCACTTACGGAGTTATTTCACCGTGCACAACGTGGCATGAAAATCATTGGAGCCACGCAAGAACAGTTAAAAGACGAGATTTTAGCTTTGCCTAAGAAAGAAGGCTTAGAGAGAATTATCGCCCTTTTACAGATCTTGAAAACATTGTCGGAAACAAAGGACTGCTACTATTTAGCTAGCACTGGGTATTCGCATGCTTACAATGTAAAGGATAACCACAAAATCGACGAGGTATTCAAGTATGTAATGAATAACTTCTCGAAGGAAATTTCTTTACAGGATGTGGCGAACATTACCAACCTGTCGCCGCAATCGTTCTGCCGCTTTTTCAAGAACAGGACAAAAAAATCCTTCGTTCAGTTTTTGAACGAGGTGCGCATTGGACATGCATGTAAACGATTGACTGAAGAAGATTGGTCGATCGCTGAAATTGCATATTCCTGCGGCTTTAAAAACCTTTCCAATTTCAACCGTTTCTTCAAAGAGATTGTGGGTAAAACACCCAAGGAATACAAAAACGAGCTGCGTTTAAAAAACGACTAACCTACTGTACTGGAAAACTTATTTAACGTTATTGCCTACTTATTGCATGTATCTTAGTGATTTGCAGTAAGTAGGCTTTCTTTTTTAAAAATATTTTTCTCAAAATTAGATTTCCCTGTAACCCAATACCAACAAGATTTAGCAAGGTGTTCGTATATATACTTTTAGGGTGTATGCGTAATTCTTACACACCGCCCTTTCAAAAAAAATAGCAGTTTTTTGTAAAACAAATTATTATTTTCATACCCAAGTTAGCCAGGTTACAATCGAACAAAAGATCAAAATTTAAATATAGAATCACGCAAGTAGGTAACGCTCTTTATGCCTTGTAGCTTGTTACAATACGTTGCAGACAAGAAGTTTGTCCATTTTATCAACCAATTTTAAATGTATAACAGCTATTCCGACGAGCAATTGTTGTTATTGTTGAAAGACGATAATGTTGAAGCTTTTAATGCTATCTACGCACGTTATAGCCGCCCTATTTACTTGTACATTCTCAGTAAGTTAGACACAACCGACCAAGCCCAGGATGTATTGCAAGACGTATTTACAAGTGTGTGGGAAAAACGTAAGGTTCGCCATGTAGAAGCCCTAAAAGCGTATTTGTACCAAAGCGTTCGACATAAAATTATCGACCAATACCGCAAAGATGCTACGTATAGAAAGTATCTCCAACAATTGATTGAGCACTTCGATGCTCATCCCAATATCATTATGGATCAATACGATATGAAGGCGAAAGCACAAGAAGTGTTGGAAGCCATTAACCAATTACCCGGCCGTATGAAAGAAATTTTCATGCTCAGCCGCTTCGAAAATCTATCTATCGATCAAATTGCTACGAAGTTGGATTTGTCGCCTCAAACAGTGAAGAACCAAATTACGAAGGCATTGAAGATATTACGTACACATTATTCGCAGTCGGATATGCTGACTGTTATATTCTTTGTAATACTGTACAGGCAAGGATTGTAGGCTTTTCATACTAGTATGCCCGAACCCGTTTAGCAAGTAATTGTTAAACGGGTTTTGTTTTTGTTGTAGTGTCAATTATTGATGTATATCATGCTATTAGTACTATTTATGCCCATCTTTCCTATTTAAACCCTATACAACTCATCTTTCTATAAAAAATAAAAAAAAGTTAAAAATCGATAGTACTTATTTCCTCCTACACCGACTACCTACTAAATCAACAAAAACACCTACCGTGGATATTGATCAAATTAAACAAGTATTAGAGCGCTACACGCAGGGAAAGTGCACACCGGCCGAGCAAGAGGTGATTGAAAAATGGTTTGCCAGTATCAATCAACATCAAACGTCGTACTTCGACGATGAATTGTTACAAGCACAACTGAACGCAGTGCAATTGCGCATACACCAAAAGATGGAGTCACCCAAATCATTGTACAGGCGATTATTACAGCCGAAATGGGTGGGCCTCGCTGCCAGTATTTTAATATGTATTGTAGTAGTCATTTACGCATTATATACACCCAAGCCGACCTTACATCCAAGTTCGTCTACAATTGCAGTTAACAGTAAGCTGAAAACCAATAAGATCATTCGCAATGGTTACGTGGAAATTACCACGGCGAAAGGGTCTAATGAAAAATTATTATTGGCCGACGGTTCTACTGTGCAATTGAACGCATCCAGCAAGTTGCGCTACCCGGTTGATTTTGGCCCTCATGCTAGGAATATTTACTTGGATGAAGGTGAGGCTTATTTTAAAGTCGCCACCGATGCGAAACGCCCATTCACCGTGCATACAGCTGAATTAGCTACTACGGCATTAGGCACTTCGTTTAACATTCGTGCATATGCACACGAGAATAAGATTACAGTTGCCTTATTAACAGGTAAAGTGCAGATCGACCATGTAACAGAACAAACACAATCTACCCAGCCGGCCTTCATCCTATTACCCAGCGAACTGTTGAGTTACGACAGGAAATCTTTCAGTATTGTGAAAACGAGCTTCGAGCAAGCGAATGACATCGTAGGTTGGAAACAAGGCTACTTGGTGTTTAAAGATGCGGGCTATCAAGAAGTAATAACGGAAATAGAAAATAGGTATGATGTAACAATTATCAACCAAAGTGATAAGAAGGACTGGAACTACACCGGTTACTTTAAAGACGAGAATTTACAAGATGTAATTGAAACCATTTGCTTAACTAAAAACATAGACTACACGATCACAAATGACACAATAATTCTTAAAAGCAAAAACTAAGCACGTATGAACAAATACCTACGCTTTCTGTATGTATGTATCATGTCGGGACTTGTGTTGGCACTGCAACTGGCGGCAAACGGAACCGCCAGCGCAACTGCCAGTTCGCAGGAAACGAAACCCATCAGCGTAACCATCCAAGTTAAGAACAAAAATATGGAGGATGTTTTCGCAGACCTATCGGCTAAAACAGGTTTGAGTTTTCACTACGACAAATCTGATCTGAACGTAAAAAAGAAGGTGACCCTCTCTTGTGTGAAACTTCCCTTGGAAGAAGTTTTAGCACAGGTAACAGAGCAGACAGGGCTTAAATTTACAATTAAAAACAATAAGATTATAGTAGGCGCCGAACAAACTTCCCCAAGCGGCCCAAACGCAAGCGTGACGCTAGTAAACGGGGCGTCATTGTACAAAGATATACACGGGACAGTAAAGGATAAACAAGGCAATCCCATTCCCGGTGTAACCGTTATGATTAAAGGCACCAACAAAGGCACACAAACAATTGGAAACGGCAATTATGTGCTCAATGCTAATGTAGGTGACGTATTGATTTTTAGATCAGTAGGATACCTTTCCCAAGAAGTAATCATCGGTTCCGGTGAAACATACGATGTAACCCTTGAAGAAAACGTGAAATCTTTGAACGAGTTCGTAGTGACGGCGCTCGGTATTCAAAAGAAATCCAAAGAGTTAACCTATGCCACGCAACAGATTAGCGGCGACGAACTATCGAAAGTAAAAGATGCGAACGTGATTAATAGCATCGCGGGTAAGGTAGCGGGTGTTACCATTACACGTAGTGCTTCTGGTGTGGGTGGTTCGGCCCGCGTAGTATTGCGCGGTAACAAATCTACCCGCGAGAACCAACCGTTGTATATTATCGATGGGGTGCCAATGGCTAACTTCACACCATCGCAACCAACCGACGTATGGGGACAATCATCGGGCATTCAAAGTACAGGCGGCCGCGACGGTGGCGATGGTATTTCGAACCTTAACCCCGATGATATTGAAAGCATGAACTTCCTAAAAGGTGCTTCTGCGGCAGCTTTATATGGAAGCCAAGCAGCAAACGGTGTCATCATCATCACTACTAAAAAAGGTAAAGCAGGAAGAGTACGTGTAGACTTTTCTTCGGATGTTACTTTTGAATCGGTGAATAAAACACCTAAACTTCAATTCAAATATGGTCAAACCGAAAAACCAAGCCCAGGTAAAGCCGGTTCTCCGGAAAGCTGGGGGGATGTGGTGAATGCGCCCGACCATGTGAAAGACTTTTGGAACACAGGCGTAACTTGGAATAACGCCTTATCCATTAGTGGCGGTACAGATAAAGCCCAGACTTACTTTTCTTACTCCAACTTAGACAATAAAGGCATATTGCCAACAAGTGAATTGAAACGTCATACGTTCAATTTCAGGGAGAGTTTAAAACTACTCAATGACAAATTAACCATCGATGCGAACATGACCTTCGTTCGCCAAGAAAGCGCTAATAGGTTATCGAGTGGTATTTACTACAACCCTTTAACAGGTTTGTATAACTTCCCACGCGGTCTTAACTACGACGATTATGCTAATAAATTTGAAGAGTTTGTACCGAAAAGGAACCTCGTAATGCAAAGATGGTGGAACATTGGCTACAACCAAACAGCCGATGGCTGGGGTGGTAGAGATGATCAACAAAACCCGAACTGGATCTTGTACAGAACAAGAATGGAATCGAGCCGCGATAGGGGCATGGCATCGGTATCGATGAAATACCAAATTGCCGATTGGTTGAATGTACAAGCAAGAGGTAGCTTCGATAAATCGTACGATTTATATGAATTGAAAGCCAATGCAGGTACACAAATCGTAATTGCGCCACCGAATGGTCGTTATATCAATGAAAAAGAAGGCAATACCCAGTTATACGCGGATTTGATTTTAACAGCGAACCGTCAATTAAACAAGCATTTGAAATTGGGTGCCACATTAGGTACCTCGGTAACCGACTTCAAAATGCACGACCGCGCATTTGTAGGCGTGAACCAAAATGCTAGCCCGGGCTTGGAATATGCGAACAAATTTTCCATCGCTAACATCCAAGCAAAAGGCTTAGATGCACAACAAGGCATTCAGCAGAAACAATTGCAGGCATTGTTTGGTAGTGTACAATTGGGCTTGAACGAGTATTTGTATGTAGATGTTACAGGTAGAAATGACTGGTCGAGCACCTTTGCCTATACACCTACCATGAGTAGCGGTTATTTCTATTATTCGCTTGGTTTAACGGCTGTAGTGAGCGATATGGTTAAACTACCCGAAGTTGTTAATTTCGCGAAAATACGCGCCTCTTATGCCCAAGTGGGTAACGATATTGCGCCGTATGCATCTCGCCCGGGCACATTCTCTCAACAAATTCAGAACGGTAAAGGTAATGCCACGCTTAATACACGTAACCCATTACCAGGTACGTACATGAAACCTGAGAAGAACCAATCGTTCGAAATTGGTTTGGAAACAAGGTTGGCTGATGACCGTGTAACGTTCGACTTCACATATTATGTGAATAACAACCACAATCAATACATGGAGGTGCCGGCGCCCGTGGGTTCTGGTTCTACGATCTATTACTTGAACTTGGGTAACATCCGTAACCGTGGTTTTGAAGCCATGTTAACGGTAACCCCGGTGAAAACAAAATCATTCTCTTGGAATACCTCGTTCAACTTCGCTTCCAACAAAAACACCGTAGTGAAATTGAGCGACCCGAGCGTGCCGGGTGCATTGCCTAGCAATAGGTTTACGTTAACCGCATTCGATGTAAACATGTTCGGTTCTTTCATTAAAGAAGGCGGTTCTTGGGGTGATATTTATTCTAACCGCGAATTGAAGTATAATGATAAGGGTCAGCTATTGGTAGAAAAAGACAAGGATGGCAACTACATTCCACAAACAAACTCTTTAACACAAGAACCTAAGAAAGTGGGTAACCCCAATCCAGATTTCTCGTTGGGTTGGAATAACAGCTTCGAGTTTAAAGACTTCTTCGTGAGCTTCTTAGTAGACGGCAAATTTGGTGGTAAAGTAATGAGTGTAACACAGGCGGTATTGGATGCCTATGGTACATCGCAAGTATCTGCCGATGCACGCGATGCAGGAGGTGTGAAAGTGAACGCGGTAGATGTGGTTACTGGCAACCCAGTGAACGTGTTAAGAGCAAAAGATTACTACTTCACAACGGGTGGTCGCGCCGGTATTGGCGAATTGTACATGTACGATGCTACTACGATTCGCTTACGTGAATTGGCAGTTTCTTACAAATTGCCTATACGTATCAAAGGCTTGCGTGACATCAAAGTAGGAGTGATCGGTAGAAACTTGTTCTTCTTCAAGTGCGATGCGCCGTACGATCCAGAAGTATCGATGGGTACTGGCAATGGATTGCAAGGTATTGATGTATTTGGTTTACCAGCTACAAGAAGCATCGGTGTAAACTTGAAAGTAGGATTCTAACACACAATAATGACCATTAACTCAACGACAATGAAAATATTGCATATAAACACTTTCAAAAAAATTGGTGCTGTATTGGGCGCAGCTTTGCTGTTGACTGCCTGTACCAAGAACTTTGAAAGCCTGAATAAAAACCCGTACGACTACGACGATAGTGGTGTAACGCCTGACTTCCGGTATTTGGGCGACCCGTTAATCCAAGTACAGAATAATATCTATAGTGTAAACCCGGTGTGGGTAGCGCAAATTCAGCAGAACTTGAATGCCGATGTGTATTCTGGTTATATGATGAGCCCGACCCCGTTTGCGGGCAACGTGAATAACTTGAACTATAGTTTTATTGATGGTTGGAATACATTCATTTGGAGTACGCCGTATTCGAACATCATGCCATCGTGTAAATACGTGATGGATAAGGTGAAGGAGAATAAGAACTACTACGATTTTTATGCTTGGGCGCAAATATTGAGGGTAGAAGGCATGCATAGGATTACAGACATTTATGGTCCTATTATTTACACTAAATATGGTTCCATCAATTCCGATGGTAGTATCACCTACGATTCTCAGCAAGAAGCTTACAATGCATTCTTTGCCGATTTAAAAGAAGGTATTGATACATTAACGGCCTTTGAAAACCGCGGAGCCGTGAAAGCCTTAACTACATTCGACATGGTATATGGTGGTAGTTATAAGAAATGGGTACAGTTTGCCAACACCTTACGTTTGCGTTTAGCCATCCGTATTGCAAAAGCAGATCCTAATAAGGCAAAAGCAGAAGGAGAGGCGGCATTAGCACATCCATTTGGGTTATTAACAAGTGGGGTTACCGATAACTTCTTAGTAAACATCGACCCGCTTGCGCACCCGTTGAATGTATATAGTGATACTTGGGGCGATATTAGGATGAGTGCACCTATGGAATCGTTTTTAGTAGGCTATCATGATCCTCGCTTACCTAAATACTTCCAACAAACCGGTAATGGCGATTACAAAGGTATCCGCAATGGTATTGCCATTGATACGAAGGATACATATGTAGGTTTTTCAAAATTAGCTACGTTACCCTCTAAAGTACAATTAATGACCGCCGCCGAAGCTTGGTTTTTGAAAGCCGAAGCAGGTTTAAATGGTTGGGCAAATGCCGGTGATCCGAAGGCGAACTATGAAGCTGGGGTGAAGGCCTCGTTTGATCAGCATGGTTTGGGTACGGAAGCAGCGACTTATTTAGCCGATGGAACTAGTAAAGCCAAACCTTATGTTGACCCTAATAATGCGGCTAACAATGTACCGGCGGGCAATAAGCACCTAAGTACAATAACGATTAAGTGGGATGCGGCAGCAACAAATGCAGAAAAATTAGAACGTATCATTACCCAGAAATGGCTGGCCACCTTCCCAGAAGGTTGCGAGGGATGGGCTGAATTTAGGAGAACTACCTATCCTAAATTGTTCCCGGTAGTAGTAAACAACAGCAATGGTACAATTAATACGGAAAAGTTCATCCGCAGGATTGTATATCCTTCGAGTGAGTACAATACGAACGCTTCGGCGGTTCAAAAAGCAATTCAAGCACTCGGTGGGCCCGATAATGGGGGGACTCCACTGTGGTGGGATAAGAATTAATACTACATTCTCTTAGCTAATGCCGGGTTTATTTAAGCCCGGCTTTTTTATGTTTGGAATCCTATCTAAAACCCGCCATAGCATTGTGTATAAAGTACGCAAAGTATACATTAATATAAAAAATATTAGTAGGTGCTAAATGGTTTAAGTACTGGTATTTTGCCATGGAGGGGATCGATTTTGTTGTGACTGATAGTTTTTTGATTTGAAATGGTTTTATCTTCGCGCCGTGTTAAAAAAAAGTGAAATAATTATTTGCGGTTTTAAAAAGATTATCTAAGTTTGGTTTGTAGTCAACAGTAGACGTTGTTTTAAAGACCTTGTACCAAAAGATGTAGAAAAGTGTGAGTGGTAAAATACAAGATCTTTTTTTTAGAAATCATCGCTAAAACGTTTTAGCTGTATTGACTAGATAGTGAACAGTTATAGAAAAACAAAAGGACTCATGACAGGAACAGTATGCAATACACCACGTAAACTGGAGTGAACAATCGCATTTTAATTATCCAATGTAAATAAGAGTAGTGAATTTAACTTTAGGGAAGCCATAAGTATATGCCAAGTTAAACGGGGCAAGCTACGTACATCCTCAACCATGTACAATTGCTCGTATTCTCTCTTTTTTTCAACAACAATATTTATTTCAACACCGTGGCCAATTTGGCTTCGGTAACGAGTACGTTTTTTCTACTATTAACAGCATAGTATCGTACAAACAAAAAAACAGTGAAAAATGAAAAGATCGCTTTTAGTATTTGCGGTTTTCTTTGCCATGTGCCAAATCGTTTTAGCGCAAGGTAAAAAAGCGGTAACTGGTACCGTGAAGGATGCAAAAGGAGACGTCCTGATCGGTGTTAGTGTGCAAGAGAAAGGCACAACTAACGGGGCCGTAACCGATGTCAAAGGTCATTTTAGCTTGAGCGTTGCCCCCAATGCAACCTTAATCCTTACATATGTAGGGTATGCCAAGCAAGAAGTGGCAGTTGGTGATCGTTCCACTCTCTCTATTATTTTACAAGAAGACAACAAGAACCTCAACGAGGTAGTTGTTACCGCGATGGGCGTGAAAAAAGAAGCGCGCAAATTGGGTTATGCTGTTACAGCACTCAATGGCGATGATCTTAAAAAATCTGCTCCAACTAGTATTGGTGCCGCTCTTTACGGTAAAGCACCAGGTGTAACCATCAGCGGCGCGCCAGGTGGTGCAACATCTGCAGTTGCTATCCAAATCCGTGGTGTAAACTCTTTAACAAACAATGCGCAACCATTAGTAGTTGTGGATGGTGTTCCTATCCGTAACGGTGATGCGAATACCGGCGATTACTATGCTGATACTCGTATCCGTGGTAATGGTTTGTTAGACATCAACCCTGAAAACATTGAATCACTTAATATCCTCAAAGGCGCTGCTGCTTCTGCGTTGTACGGTTCTGATGCTGCTGCGGGTGTTATTGTGATCACTACTAAAACAGGTAAGAAAGGTAAAGGGTTAGGTATCGATTTCTCAGCTACTTATGGTATCGAGAAAGTGGGTATTTTGCCTGATATCCAAAACGTGTATGGTCCTGGTTACGATCGCGAAACCAACAAAGCTAGCTTCGGTGCTGATGATGATGGTTGGATCCAATTAGGCGACATTAATGGCGATGGTATTGCCGACAAACGTCCTATCTACCGCTCTTACGCCCAGTTTGGTCCTAAATTCGATGGTAGCGATATTTCTTACTGGACTGATGGTTCTATCCGTAAGTATAATGCTCACCCCGACAACTGGAAAAACTTCTATAGAACCGGTAACCAAGGTGTGTACAACATCGCAGTTTCTAACAGCAATGAAAATGTAACTTACCGTTTGTCTTACACTCGTAACGATTACAGAGGTGTTCAAATCGGTGGCGATCAAGGCAAAAACACTTTCAACTTAAATACTTCTATCAAAATCACAAAACGCTTAACTGCTGATGTGATCGCGAGCTATATTAATGAGAAAGTACACAACCGTCCTGAGTTGCAAAACCGTATCTCTGGTAACTATGGTGGTATGTTCAGCTCTGCTGATGATATCAACGATTACTTCGCTACGTACAAAAACAAAGCAGGTTACAAATACTATATGTACAATTCTCCAATCGATCCAAACGATCGTTTGAAATACCATATCCGTGCTTATGACTTTATGGATTTCTTATGGAAGCAATTGCAAAATAGCTACGATGAAACGTCAAACCGTTACATGACTGCTGCTACATTAAACTACGACTTTGGTAAAGGTTTACGTTTAAGAGGTAGAATGGGTAACGATTACACAGGTTATCGTTCAGAATTCAAAGAATATTCTACACAACCTACAGCTTTCGATCCAACAGGTGGTTTCACTACAGCTAACGAGCAGCACAGTATTTTATACGGTGATGTAATGTTGATGTACAACAAATCGTTGACTAAAAATTTAGGATTGAATGTAAATGCTGGTTACCAAGCACGTAAAGAAGAGTACCGTTACGAAACAGCTGCAACAAACGGCGGTTTAGTACAAGAAAATTGGTTCTCTTTGGCGAATGGTGCTATCGAGCCAAGCAAAGCTACTTCTACACGTAAATCTTTCGTGAAAGATGCTTACTTCGCCACTGTTGGTTTCGATATTAATAACTACTTGTTCTTAGAAGCTACTGGTAGATACGAACGTGCATCTACATTAGCTCCAGATAATAATGCATTCTTCTACCCATCTTTGAGCGCTGCATTCGAATTGTCTAAAGCATTCAAATTACCAGAATTCGTTACGTATTCTAAATTGCGTGCGTCTTGGGGTATCGTAGGTAACCCTCCAGTAATGTATGCTGCAAACGTAATGTACGTAGCAGGTCGTTATACAATCGTAAACCCAACTACTGGTACGAATGGTAACTTCACTTACTACTACCCAGATCAAAACCAGGGTAACCTTAACTTAGAGAACGAGAAAAAACGTGAGGTTGAGATCGGTTGGGAAACTAAATTCTTGAACAACCGTGTTGGCTTCGATGTTGCTTTCTATCAAAATGTTACTAATAACCAAATCCTCAAATTGGATAACGCTTTGAGTGCTGGTTCTGTAACAATGTTGAGAAACGTTGGTTCTATGCAAAATACCGGTGTGGAATTATCAGTAAATGGTACACCTATCCAAACGAAATCATTCCAATGGAATGCTCGTGTAAACGTTGCATACAACAAAAACAAGGTAAAAGAATTAGCGAATGGTATCGACCAAGTAATTGTTAATAACGTTGATAACGGTTCTTTGAACGTTGTTGCGAAAGCTGGTAGCTCTTACGGTGATATCTATGGTTACAAACGCATGACGAACGAAAACGGTGAATACCTCATTAACAATGATGGTTACTATGTTCTCGATTATTCTAAAATGCAAAAGTTAGGTAACACGCAATCTAAATATGTAGGTGGTATGATGAACTCATTCAACTACAAAAACTGGAATTTAGATGCATTAGTTGATTTCCGTTATGGTGGTCAATTGATCTCTACTACTAACTACTACGGTACTGGTGCTGGTTTGTTCACAAATTCGTTGGAATTCCGTGATGCTGAGCATGGTGGTCTTGCATACTACAAAGACGCTGCCGGTAACAAAGTTTTAGTAAGCAATGGTGGTGCTCCAGCAGGTGCTAAAATTTACAATGATGGTGTGTTGTTGAAAGGTGTGAAAGAAGATGGTAAAACACCAAACGATAAAGTTGTTGAGGCTGCTGAATACTATTTGAATTCATATGGTTGGGGTGGTTATCCAGGTTCTGGTAGCAACTTGTACGAAAAAGCAATCTATGATAACAACTATATCAAATTGCGTGAAGTTACATTGGGCTACACTTTCAGAACTGCTACATTACAAAAAATCAGGTTCCAGAATTTGAATTTGTCAGTATTTGCACGTAACCCGCTGTACATCTACAAATCAATTCCGAACATCGATCCGGAAGCTGCTGTTGGTACAACTATTCAATCACGTAACGTTGAAACCGGTACTACTGCATCAACAAGAACTTTTGGTGTGAGCTTACGTGCTAGCTTCTAATCTTTTAAAACAATTATTGATGAAAAAGAATCTTTTTATCATATCATTAGCAGCTTTCGGCATGAGTACGCTTGCTGCTTGTACTAAATCTGATTTCTCAAGTAATTTCAACGATCCGGAAAAAACAGAGGTAGCGTCTACCGAAGGTCTTTTCAAAGGTTTGTTTGCAAATGATCGTATCAAGCCAGCTTACTGGAATATCTTCACGTTCTTGCGTCCACAATCTGCTGTGTATACCCAAACCATCGGTTATACCAATAGCTTGAATGTTTACACGCAGAATACTGCATACGGTCAAGATCGCTGGTCTGATTATTATACCAATACCTTAGCACGTTACCGCGCAATGGAAGCGAACTACGCTAAGTATACTTCGCCTTCAGATATCCGCGGTTACAATATCTTTATGCAAGTAGGTAAGGTTGTTTTGTATGACCAAACACAACAAATGGTAGATTTGTGGGGTGATATTCCTTTCAAAGAAGCCGGTCGTGTTGCACAAACAAGCAACCCTAGCGGTCCTGCTTACGATGATGCAAAGGATGTATATACTACCATGTTAACAGATTTGAAAGCTGCTGCCGATTTCTTGGCTGTTGCTAACACAACGGATTCTTTCGTTTTGCACAAACAAATCCTCAGCAAAAACGATCCTATGTATAATGGCGATCTTGCTAAATGGAGAAAATATGCGAACTCACTTCGTATGCGTATTGCAATGCGTATCAGCTACCAAAACGAAACGTTGGCTAAACAAACCATCGAGGAAATCTTGGGCAACCCAACGAAATACCCAGTGATGGAAGCCAATACCGATAACGCGCAGTTGACATACATCAATGGCAACGATATTCGTGACGGTATGAGAGATGGTATGGGTGGTGTTGCTGGTCCTTCTTACATGATCGACACAGTAATGAAACCTGCTGCAGATCCTCGTTTACGTTTCTTCTTCTCTCGCACTGTTAGAGGTGAATTCAAAGGCTCTGCTCCGAATTGGAACTCTGCTCAACAAGAAGATTCTTTGGCGAAAGGTCGTGTATCTATCATCGACTCTACTACCTTTACGCAGAATAATAACTTCCCTGGTGTATTAATGACAGCAGCTGAAGTGAGCTTCATTAAAGCAGAAGCCTTCGAACGTTGGGGTGGTGGTACTGCTAAAACGGCTTACGAAAACGGTGTGAAACAATCTATCGAATTCTATAGCAGCATTAACCAAAAAAGCAGCTACGCTAGCAATCCCAAGAAAGCAGCTACTGCCGACGAAATCACAGCTACTTTAGCGAGTGCAAACGTTGCTTATGGTACTAATAAAGAAGATAATCTCCGCAAAATCGCTACCCAAAAATGGATCGACTTCAACTGGATGGGATCTGTTCACGGTTGGGCTGAAATGCGTAGAACCAAATACCCAACATTAACGTTTACTCGTGTTAATAGCCCTTCAGCTCCAACACCTGGTACTCGTTTATTATATCCTCCGAAAGAACGTCTTTACAATGCAGTTAACTTCGAAAAAGTAGCAGCAAAAGATGTTATGTACGGTAAAATCTTCTGGGACGTTAAATAATCCAATTCGGCTTATTTCGTAATAAAAGCAGCAAAACCGCTGGCGCTAGCAATGGCTCCAGCGGTTTTTGATTTATGACATACTTATAACGTATCCGCATACACGAAGAGAATTATTTAACAACTACAACGTGTATACGAAATTGATATGCCAATAAATATAGCTTGTGTTATTATAATGCGCTAGTGTATAAACGAATTTGTTATATCAATGATTTAATCCCTAAAAAAATCGATTTACCGGTATAACATGGTTGTATATACGATGTTGTATTATCAATATTTGATGTAATAAAATATTGTGTAACTAGTGAGGATAAACGATATTGATATGTCAAATAAAACGGCCTTCTCATACATTGAGAAGGCCGTTTCTTAAGTTGTTTAGCGAATTCTTATTGTAAAAGCGATTTAATCTCGTTTAGCTTCAATAATGCTTCTACAGGCGTTAACCTGTTAATGTCCGTAGCTTCAAGCTTCTCGCGGATATTTTGGAATGTTTCTGTATGCGTATCGAAAATACTGAGTTGCATTTTAGGTAACGGTGTAGATATTTGCTCTACAGCTGCCTGTAATGGCGCGTCAATATGCTGGCTTTCCAATTGTTTTAGGATCTCATTTGCTCGGTTGATCAATTGCGGCGGCATACCGGCAATTTTTGCCACGTGAATACCAAAACTATGGCGACTACCACCTTGTGCTAATTTGCGCAAGAAAATGATCTTGTTGCCAGATTCTTTATTCGTGATGTGATAATTTTTAACCCGGTGATGCTTGTTCTCTAGTTCATTCAACTCGTGGTAGTGTGTGGCAAATAATGTTTTCGGGCGATGGGAAGTCATGTCGTGTAAGTATTCAACAATACTCCAAGCAATCGAAATACCATCATATGTGCTTGTACCACGACCAATTTCATCCAAAATAATCAAGCTACGCTCGGTTAAATTGTTAATGATACTCGCTGTTTCATTCATCTCCACCATGAAAGTTGATTCACCCCCGCTTAAGTTATCCGATGCACCCACCCTGGTAAAGATCTTATCCGTTAACCCAATAGCCGCGCTCGTTGCCGGTACAAAGCTACCCATGTGCGCCATTAGCGTAATAATGGCAGTTTGGCGCAATAAGGCCGATTTACCACTCATGTTCGGACCGGTGAGGATAATGATTTGTTGATCATCTTTATTCAAAATCAAATCATTTGCCACGTATTGTTCGCCCATTGGTAAGCCGCGTTCAATCACTGGGTGGCGGCCTTCTTTGATATCTAATACTTGGCCATCGTTTATTTCCGGTTTGCGGTATTTAAACTGTACGGCATTATACGCAAAGCATAATAAGCAATCGAGCCTACCGAGCATTTGTGCGTTTTGTTGGATCGGCTGAATATAATCTTGCAAGGCAAGCAACAAAGCATCGAATAGCTGAATTTCGAGGGCTTGGATTTTATCTTCCGCTCCTACAATTTTCTCTTCATACTCCTTCAACTCTGGTGTAATATAACGTTCGGCGTTGGCCAACGTTTGTTTACGAATCCAAGTATCGGGCACTTTGTTTTTATGTGTATTGGTAACTTCTAAGTAATACCCAAACACATTGTTAAACGCAATCTTTAACGATGGAATACCCGTTGCTTCCGATTCTTTTTGCTGAATTTGTAATAAATACTCCTTTCCAGAATGAGCTATTTTACGAAGTGCATCCAGTTCCTCGCTCACCCCTTCACGCATTACACCTCCTTTGTTGGCTAATACCGGCGGATTATCCGATACTTCAGCTAATATTCTTTGCAGGATAGTAGGGCAGGGGTTAAGCTGCTCGTTAATACGCTGTAAATAATCGTTATGGGTATCGTTCAGCAATCCTTGCACAGCTTCTACTTGTTGTAAAGCTTTGGCCAATTGCATAACCTCGCGGGGATTGATCTTTTTCAACGGGATTTTCGATACCAAGCGCTCTAAATCGCCCACTTGCTTCAAATGTGCTTGAAGGGCATGCGATAAGTCGGTTTGCTTAATAAAGAATTCCACTGTATCCAAACGCTCGTTAATCTGCGATAATTGGCGCAAGGGGAATACAATCCAGCGCTTCAATAAGCGGGCACCCATGGGAGTAGTGGTATTATCTAACACGCTTAGCAACGAATTACCGCCTTCTACGGCGCTGTTCAATAATTCCAAGTTGCGAATCGTGAAACGATCCATCCATAAGAAATCGTCTTGATCAATACGTTGCATGGTAGCAATATGCTGCAAATGCGGGTGTTCCGTATCTTTCAAGTAGTGCATAGCGGCACCTGCGGCAATAATGGCTTCTGTTAAGCCTTCCACCCCGAATCCTTTCAAAGAATGTGTTTCGAAGTGTTTGCACAAGATTTCATTGCCATAGGTGTTGGTGAAAATCCATTCCTCCAGCGTATATGTGTAAAACTTTGAACCGAAATACTCGCGGAATAGCTTCTGCTTCTGCTTAGCATACACCACTTCTGCCGGTTTGAAGCTTTGTAGTAATTTATCGATGTACTCCACGCTGCCTTGTGCTACAAAAAATTCGCCCGTCGAAATATCGAGGAAAGCCACACCGTTATTCTTTTCATCCAAATGAACGGCAGCTAGGAAGTTGTTATTGGCATTGTCTAAAAGCTTATCGTTTACAGCTACACCGGGCGTTACCATCTCGGTTACACCGCGTTTAACAATACCTTTTACTGTTTTGGGGTCTTCCAATTGGTCGCATATTGCCACACGGTAACCCGCTTTTACCAGTTTATGTAAGTAAGTGTCGAGTGAGTGATGTGGAAAACCGGCGAGGTCAACATAGGTGGCCGATCCATTGGCTCTTTTAGTTAACACAATGCCCAGCACTTGCGCCGCAATAACGGCGTCTTCATTGAAAGTTTCGTAAAAGTCGCCCACTCTGAACAACAACACAGCATCAGGGTACTTGGCCTTGATGGCATTGTGTTGCTTCATGAGCGGTGTTTCTTCGGATTTACTTTTTGCCATTCGGCAAATATAATACGAAAGAGAATTTGGCGGCGGGGTGTGGATAAAATAGGCCGGGGGATGGGCTTTACAGGATAATGACTTCGAATATTCCCTCATATATTATCTTTGCACCGTATGCGCAAATTAAGTATGGACGAATTAGGCCGTAAATCGGTGGCCGAATTCAAAGCAGCAGATAAAACACCGCTCGTATTGGTACTCGATAATGTTCGGAGTATGCACAACGTTGGATCCGTTTTTAGAACGGCCGATGCCTTTTTAATACAAGGACTCATTTTATGCGGTTTTACACCCGTTCCCCCGCACCGCGATATTAATAAAACGGCCCTCGGCGCTACCGAATCCGTTGATTGGCAATATTTTAACACTACTGTAGAAGCCGTTCAACAGCTACAGGCAGAAGGTTACCAAGTATTAGCCATCGAACAAGCGGTGAATAGCCAAATGTTAAATACCTTCGAACCGCCAAAAGATAAGCCCTTGGCTTTGGTTTTTGGAAATGAAGTAGATGGCGTAGATGGGGAAGTGATGAAAGTAGTGGATGGTTGCATAGAAATACCGCAACTTGGGATGAAGCACTCCCTAAACATTTCAGTAACAACAGGTATTGTTGTATGGGACGTGTTTAGCAAATGGAAAAAAGATTCTATAATATAATTAAGGACACTTATGATTATGTCGACACCAACCAGTTCGAACACGGTACAAAATTATTTGTCGCTCGTAAAATTTAGTCACACCATATTTGCCATGCCTTTCGCTATGATTGGTTTTTTTATGGCGGTATTGAAAACGGGGCATAGTTTCCATTGGCTTACTTTAGTGCTGGTAGTGCTGTGTATGGTTTTCGCAAGAAGTGCAGCCATGGCATTTAACCGTTGGTTAGATGTGGAATTCGACAAACGTAACCCGCGTACGGCGAAACGCGAAATCCCGGCCGGTATTATAACACCTCGCAACGCGCTTTTCTTCATTATTGTGAACTGCGTGCTTTTTATGGCTACAACGTATTTCATTAATCCTATTTGTTTCTTCTTATCGCCCATTGCCCTTATCGTGGTATTGGGATATAGCTATACAAAACGCTTTACCGCGCTTTGCCACATGGTGTTGGGCGTAGGTTTGTCACTAGCCCCTATTGGTGCTTATTTGGCAGTAACGGGTGAGTTTGCCTTGTTACCGGTGTTAGTAAGCGTATTGGTATTGTGCTGGGTAAGTGGTTTTGATATTATTTATGCATTGCAAGACGAGGAATTCGATAAATCCCAGCAGCTCCATTCTGTGCCTACTTGGCTCGGGAAAGCCGGCGCTTTGAGGTTCTCGGAAGGTTTGCACATAGTAGCAGGCATTGTAGTGATTTCCATTGGGTTTTTAGGCCATTTCTCGTGGTTATTCTGGATGGGTGCAGCCGTATTCATCGCCATGTTGATCGCGCAGCACCGCTTGGTAAAACCCAACGACCTTAGTAAAGTAAATATCGCGTTTATGACCACGAATGGTATCGCCAGCGTGGTATTTGCTGTTTTTGCTATCGCTGATATGTTTATATTTAGAACAGAGATTGCCGAAACACTTACTTCATTATTCCAATAAACTTTCATGGCAAGAATTATAGCAATAGATTACGGGCGGAAACGTACCGGTTTAGCCGTAACAGACCCGTTAAAAATCATCGCCAGCGGCCTTACAACGGTGCCGAGCCATGAATTAATAAAGTATTTGAAGAACTATTTTGCTACAGAAGAAGTAGAATTGATCTTGATAGGGGAACCGAAGAACCTAAAAGGCGAAGCCACCGATGCTACGCCCTTAGTACAGCAATGCATCAAGCAGCTCCAAAAAAACTTTCCCAATATCCCTGTTAAGAAGCTCGACGAACGTTTTACCAGTAAAATGGCGTTCCAAAGCATGATCGATAGCGGTTTGAAAAAGAAAGATAGGCAGGATAAAGGTTTGGTTGATGAAATTAGTGCCACCATTCTCCTGCAAGAATACCTGCAAAACAGCTTTTAATTGAATTTGGCTAAATTTGCAGTTTAATACCAAGCATAAAAATGCAGCCCCGGCTGTGAAATAATAGAATATGATTTTACCAATAGTAGCTTATGGCAACCCAGTTTTAAGAGAAGTTGCCGTAGATATCGACGCTAATTACCCGAACCTGGATACTTTTATCGCGAACATGTGGGAAACCATGTACGGTTCAAATGGTGTAGGTATTGCAGCGCCGCAAGTCAATAAAGGCATCCGTGTTTTTGTAGTAGATACCAAGCAAATCATCGAGAACTTGGAAGAAGACGAGAAGAATGATTACCCAGGCGATGAAGGTATCAAACAAGTATTCATCAACGCGCACATCGTAGATACTGAAGGTGAAGATTGGCCGTACAATGAAGGCTGCTTAAGCATCCCTAAAATCCGTGAAGATGTTTACCGTCCTGAAAAAGTAACCATCCGTTACCAAGACGAGAACTTCGTACAACACGAAAAAACATTCCACGGTGTTACTGCCCGTGTTATTTTCCATGAATATGACCACCTGGAAGGTGTTCTTTTCATCGATCACTTGAAACCTTTGAAGAAAAGAATGATTAAAAGCAAACTCGACGACATTTCTAAAGGAAAAGTGAGAGTTGATTATAAGATGCTTTTTAAGAAGTAAAAAAATAAATAAGTAAATATTTTATATTGTAATTTATTTCCTTATTTTAGGGTATCATAAAGTTTCAACCTAAACATCCGACACCTCAAATTGGGATCAATTCCAACATATAATGAAGCTGAATTAGTGCTGGGTCTTAAGAATAAAGACGAGCAAGTCTTTGGCTATTTATATGACCACTATTCGCCTGCCTTGTACGGTGTTATTTTAAAAGTAATTAACGATGAGAATGTAGCGAGCGATATTTTGCAAGAAGTATTCATCAAAATATGGCGCGGTATCGATCGTTATGATGTAGATAAAGGGCGGCTCTTTACTTGGATGTTGAATATTGCGCGTAATACCGCGATTGATAACTTGCGATCGAAGGCCCACAAGCTTGATCAGAAAATCCAAGAGATTGGAAATGACGTATATTATCATACAAGCCAATTAACCGTTCAGCCTTCCGTAGATCATCTCGGTTTGTCCAAAGTGTTGGATAAACTTAACAAGGAACAACGCATCATAATTGATTTAGCCTATTATAAGGGCTGTACACAAGAAGAAATTGCCAAGATACTTGATATTCCTCTCGGTACGGTTAAAACTAGAATGAGAAACGCTATCATTCAATTGCGTAATATTTTAAAAAATTCGTAAGCAAAGTGGACGTCAATCGTTACATATCATCTGGCATCATAGAAAGCTATGTAGCTGGCCTAACTTCCGAGCAAGAATCGAAAGAGGTCCAAGCCTATATGTTGCAGTTTCCTGAAGTGAAACAAGCTGTTGACGCTTGTCAACAGGATATGGAACGTTATGTGAATATGTACGCCATTCAACCACCTTCCGTGGTGAAAGACCGCATCTTCGCCGTTATCAATAAAGATGAAAACAACGTTGCGACCGACACTGTTACGGTAGTTGCTGATTCACCACAAGCACGCATTTACTCTATTCAAGAACATCAATACGAAGAGGACGCACCACGCCCTCGGAATATTTGGAAATACATAGCTGCCGCCGCCATCGTTGGTATCATCGGGTGCTCGGCAGCTATTTATAAGTTATATACCGATAACCAAAACATCAACGAAAAGTATCAAACCTTACTCGCACAAGGATCCACTCTCCAAGCGAATAACGATGTGATGCAAACTAAGTTGACGGAAATGGACGAAGCAATGGCCATTATGCGCAATCCAGCCATGCAAAAGGTTAAAATGCCTAGCGCCATTAAAGAACACCCAGAATACCTCGCTACCGTATTCTTCAATCCAAAAGAGAAAGCTGTTTATCTCTCCGTAGATAACATGCCCGAACCTCCAGCAGGGCAACAATACCAATTGTGGGCCATCGTAAAAGGACAAAAAGACCCTGTCGACGCAGGTGTTTTTGATATGGGCGACGCCTCCAAATCCCTCCAAAAAATGAAAGCATTTGGCGACGATGTTGTTGCATTTGCCGTTACACTTGAAAAGAAAGGCGGCAGCGAAAAGCCGACTATGCCAGTCTATATCGCCGGAAAAGCGAGCTAATCCTACATTTTTTCGAAAATTATAACTATACTTGGCTTAGTGTTTGCTAAGTTCCATTGTGTATTTAATTTTACCTAGTGAGAAAAATTTTACTTGCTTTTTTTAGCATTTTAAGCCTACAAACTGTTGCACAAGATACAGCCCGCTATAAGGGCATGATCGTTAACCTAGACGAATTTACCGTTAAGGCCAAGCGTTTTGGCTTTGATATTAACGGTTTTATTAAAAGAGTAGAAGAAGATACCACCTTCTACCAAGCGTTCAAACATCTACGACAAGTAGGTTTCCTCGCCGAGAATGATATTAAGATCACCAACAAAAGCACCGTTGAAGAAAAAGCCAGCCTCAAAAGCACTACTAAGCAAATCGTGGAGAAAGGCTGTAGACGAATGGAGGTGATCAATGAGAAAACTACGGGCAACTTCTACACGAAAAAAGGCAATTACAACTACTATACAGCCGAATTGTACGCCAACCTCTTCTTTACTAAAGGTACGGTGTGCGACGATGAAAACCTGTCCCAAAAAGGTAAATCCAGCATGGAAAAGCACAAAGGGCAGCTGAAACAACTTATTTTCAATCCAGGTAAGCCCATACAAGGTGTGCCTATTGTAGGACAGAAAGTAGCGATCTTCGACCCTTCCGTTAGGAATTATTACGATTTCGGCATCAAGCAACAAAAGTACCTCGGCAACGAATGTTACGTATTCTCCGCTATTGCCAAAAGTACCTTAAACAGGATGGATAGAGGAGAGGTGGTGATCGACAGGCTCGTCACTTACTTTAATAAAGAAACCTTTGAAATAGTAGGCCGCGAATATTCTTTATCGTATCGCACTATGTTGTTTGACTTTAATGTGAAAATGGACGTACAAATGACCCATGCCGGCGATTTACTCGTACCAGCGCTCATTACCTACGACGGCACATGGAATGTTCCTTTCAAAAAGCGCGAAACCGCTCAATTCACCGCTAAATTTCATCATTTCGTTCCCTAGGTACTCGTTATAGCCAGGCTGCTACACAACTACAGCTTAGAAGCGTATATTGCTAGCTACCAATCCTTGGAATATGCGCACCTGGATGATCATTTTTTGTTTACTGTTCGTACAAATAACCGTAGCACAATCTGTAGATAGCATAATTGCTTTAAACATGGCAGCACGGGGTGGAGAAGATATGTTCGAACGCGTGGAAACATTCGTGGCAATTGGTACCATGAGTACCCCAAACCGCGAAGTATCCGTGAAACTGCTCTATAAAAATACAGGTCTATACCGCTTAGATATGCAAGTGCAAGACAAACAAACTTCCCGTATATATAACGCTAATACAGGGCAAGGTTGGATCGTAGATTCCATCGAGAATACAAACCGCTGGCGTCCACTATTCGGTGCTGCTTTGCTCGATTTTAAAGAACAACTGGATTGCTTCTGGCCATATTACGACTATAAGCATAACAAAGAAAGGATCACTTACCTAGGCATCGATAAAGTGCAAAACATTACCTGCTATAAACTACGCATTGTATTACCCTCTGGACATATGTTATTCCAATACATCGATTTAAACAGCCATCTCGTTATAAAGCAACGCTATACCGGGTTTTCAGATAATAAATACAGTATTGTTGAAGAATTAATTAGCGGGTATAGAGAAGTCGATGGATTTTATTTTCCCCATGTATACGATCGACATTCGGATGGCGACCATGCAGTACTCATTATCCATGGCATTGTACTAAATCGCCCTTTAGATGATAAGCTATTCACCCCCGATATGCAGCGCTAACGAATTAAAGTGATCGAGCCCGATTGTTGATACACCTTGTTATTAATAGCATCTCCATATTGTACCATCCACGTATAAGCACCCACAGGAGCAGGATCGGTACCAAATTTACCATTCCATCCTACACCGGGATCAGTTGTATAAAAGAACAGTTTGCCCCAACGATCAAAAATACTTAACCTGTAATATCCCAAAGCGCAATTAAACCGTGGCCGGAAGGCATCGTTTATACCATCTCCATTAGGTGTAAAAGCCGTAGGGAAGTACATTCTACAACCACATTCCTTAAAGTCTACATAAATGGAATCCGTAGCACGACCACAAGTATTCGTTGCCACCAAGGCGTAATAGCCGGGTTGCGTAACTACAAAGCTAGGCCTACTCGTACTATCTTGCCATTTATACGACGAACCGGCGCCATTAGGGTAGAGAATAAGCGTTTCATTGCTACACATCATCGTATCCAAACCGAGGTTTATACGTAGCGTATCTTCATAGCTAACTTGTATACTGTCGGTCGATTCACAACGACCAATTTGTGCATGCACATAATAAATCCCGGGCGAGTCAACATAAAAAGTAGCCTGCTTAGAACCATCTTGCCATAGATAACTACCTTGACCATAATCGGCCGTTAATACCAAGAAATTCCCTGTACACAAGGTTGTATCATTTCCTAAATTCACATCTCGCAAAGAGTTATAACGAACCCGCACTGTATCAAGCACATCGCAAATACCATTAATTGTTACAAATACCCAGTAATCTCCACTTCTATTCACATTAATAGCAGGCGTTGTGGCCCCGGTACTCCAGCGGTAAGCTGTAGCTGTAGGTTGCTGCACATCTAGTACAATAGTTTCGCCAGCACAAAGCAACGAGTCGGTTCCTGCATTGAAGGCGTAAGGAGTACCAGTGAAGTTAACATGAATAGTATCATAAAATAAACCGCAGCCCTGTGCATTGGCTTCTACCCAATAATCTCCTGTAGTAGTCACATCAATTGTAGGCGTGGTTTCGCCTGTGTTCCAACGGTAGGTAGTATTTTGAGCGGTGGCATCCAATTGGATAATCTCGCCAACGCAGAGGTTTACATCTCGGCCCAGTGCAATGGTAGGCATGGGGGTATAGAAAACGTTGATAGAATCTTTAATAGCGCAACCATCAATACTCAGCTTATAAGTACCTTCTTGACTTACTACGAAGGAATCTAACGTACTACTATCTTGCCATAAATACGCTGCCCCGGGAATAACCGGCCCGCGCAGTGTAAGTGTGGAATCCACACACAAAGTAGTGTCTTCGCCGAATGGAGACGCTGTAGGTACCACGAATCTTATGAATTGCACATTGGCCTCGCTGGTATTATTCGCAAAAACCGTGAGAGTAACGGTATAAGTGCCTGCCACCGTGTAAATATGCCATGGTTTGCGCATACTCCGCGACGTATCGTAATGACCAGTACCAGGATCGCCGAATGTCCACAATACAGAATCGATTAAAGTCGTATCAGCATTAATATGGAAGAACACGGAATCATTAATACAGGTGGTATTGTAACTGAAGGGGGTAGGGGCATAGCTGTTCTCAAAAGGCAATTGCGATGCTTTTATGATCGCGACGGCTGAAAAGAACAGTAAAACCAGCAATAAGGTATGTTGGCGTAGGCTTTTCATTTGTGCTTATGGTAGCCTCTAAATTAATCGAAAATTTTATATAAGGAAAGTTATTAATAAAATTTGGTGGCTATAAAGAAGGTTAGGATCGTTAACCAACAAAAAAAGCATGGCTTTAAAGGCCATGCTTCAATATATTAAGTTGTAATAATTAAGGTACTTGGATTTGCTTGCTGCCGGCAATATAACGTCTCCAACGTTCTACCACGGTAGCTAAATCTTCTGGCACTGGGCTTTCGAAATGCATCTGCTCGCCTGTTCTTGGATGAACAAACCCCAAAGTGCGGGCATGCAAAGCGTGGCGTGGCATAATCTCGAAACAGTTGTCGATGAACTGCTTATACTTCGCGAAAATGGTGCCTTTTACAATGCGGTTACCCCCATAGGTATCATCATTGAATAAAGAGTGACCATTATGCTGCATATGCACACGAATTTGGTGTGTACGCCCTGTTTCTAGCCTACATTCGATCAAGGTTACATAGTTGAAACGTTCCAGCACTTTGTAGTGCGTAATAGCTTCTTTCCCATAATCGCCATCTGGATATACATCCATGATTTTTCTAAACCTTTGG
This sequence comes from Chitinophaga skermanii, assembly GCF_003259335.1. GTDB lineage: Bacteria > Bacteroidota > Bacteroidia > Chitinophagales > Chitinophagaceae > Chitinophaga > Chitinophaga skermanii. Next base: position 459,048 of record NZ_QLLL01000006.1, on the reverse strand, counting down.
TGGCGACCAACATGCCCTGTATATGTACCTTCATCTTCTTCAAAGTCACCCCAAACCAAGGCAATGTACCTACGTTGCGTAGTGTGTTCTGCGAATTGGTTAGCAAGATGGTTAAGGGCTTGGTCGGTTTTACCAATCACCAATAAGCCACTGGTATTTTTATCGATCCGGTGAACGAGACCCATGCGGGGCATTACCGGGTCGGTGATATTCTCTTTGTCTTCCGCTAAATAATAGGCTAAGCCATTCACAAGGGTGCCGGTATAATTACCACAGCCCGGGTGAACCACCATGCCTGCGGGCTTGTCGATTACCATCAGGTCATCATCTTCATATATCACCTTTAAAGGGATATTTTCAGCTAATACCTCGTGGTTCTCAGGGTTTTTATTAGAAAAAACGACAATGCGATCAAGTGGTTTGATCTTGTAATTTGATTTTGCCGGTTTGTCGTTCACTAAAACGAGCCCAGCTTCTATGCCTTGTTGTATTTTGTTGCGGGTAGCATTTTCGATGCGAGCCATTAAGAATTTATCGATGCGAATAGGTTCCTGGCCCTTGTCCACGGTCATATTCACACGCTCAAACAGTTCCTCGCTGCCTTCGCCATTATCTAACTCGTCGTCCAACTCCAACAATTGATCGTTCATTATTTGCTTTAAATTTTTGCAAATGTACGAAAACACCGCCGCATAGTACCCTATTGCGCGAATTGTGGCAAATCATTGATATTTTTGCAGTATGAAACGGATAGATGAGCCACAAGTTTTTGTGAATGATTTAGGTACGATCGAATACGCTAAGGCTCGCGACCTGCAAGAGGAGCTCTTACAGGAGAACGTACAGATGAAAATATCCCACCGTCAGCAAGGTTTAGAAGGTATTTCTGCGCCTGCTACTAAAAACTTCTTATTGCTTTGTGAGCATCCTTTGGTATATACCTTGGGCAAAAGTGGGCATATGGAGAACCTCCTCATTAATAATACCCAGTTACAAGAGAAAGGCATCCAGTTTTATCCAACCAACCGTGGTGGCGACATTACCTTCCATGGGCCCGGCCAAGTAGTAGGTTATCCTATCTTGGATTTAGAACAGTTTTTCACCGACATAGGTAAATACCTCCGCTACTTAGAAGAGGTGATTATCAAAACCTTAGCCGACTATGGCATTGAGGCCGATCGCTCAAAAGGTGAAACTGGTGTATGGCTCGACCCCCATGATCCACGTAAAGCCCGTAAGATCTGCGCAATGGGTGTACGCTGTTCCCGCTGGGTAACTATGCATGGCTTTGCATTAAATGTAAACACTGATATGCAGTACTTTAACTATATCGTACCTTGTGGTATTGTGGATAAGAAGGTCACCTCTTTACAACAAGAATTAGGCCGTGAAGTAGATATGGAAGAAGTAAAAGAACGTATTAAAACCCATTTTCGCGAGGTTTTCCAAGCAGATTTAACGCCATTACAATAATTGTCGCAAATAGGGTAGTTAAGGTGGATATTTATATCATTCCCTTTGGCAACCCTTTGACTTGCCTTTGGAAGTAGCTAACTCTCCTTGGCTTTATTTGGTGCCTATTTAGCTTGGTAATTAGTGTATATATGAATTGAAGTCATGTAACAAGGTAAAAAGCGGCTTTTCTAGTATAGGTATAATATATCCATAAGCTACTGATCATATACTTTACATGTACTTTTCATGTTCCCTCCAAGTTATTTTCAAGTAACTTCCATGTAGTTTCCATGTAATTCCCAAGTAACTTCCATGTAAATCCCAAGTAACTTCCATGTAAATCCATGTAGTTTCATCGATGTTCACCCGGCTCTCACTCGGCTCTCATCCGGCTATTACTCGACTTTCATTCGACAAATACCTTGTTTTACCTTAAGTTAACTTCGTGCAGTATTGGGTGAATACCTGGTAACCAGCCGTTTATTATAAGGGATAAAAAAAGCGTTTCAATATTAACCGCTTGGTTAGGTATTGAAACGCTTTGTAAATTATTTAGATGAGTGATTATGACCTGTAATTCAATGGAATATAGAAGTTCCATTTCTCCTTCAACTTATCACCTTCTATGATCTCGAAGTTAAACCATCCAGCATGCATGAAAATGGCTTTTTCGATGATTAAGAAAGGTTCTTGCACTTGGGGGATTTCGAAGAGGAATTCGCCCGTGCTTTCGAAGAACTTTATTTTGTAGTTTTTTTTAGGTGCTTCTGGCAACCTAATATTCACATTACCATCGGCAGTAGTATATATACAATTCGATGGTTTCCAAGGTATTCTCTCCGGTTCTTTCGGCTTTTCCGGTGGGTCTTGCGCCTTGCGAGGTGGTTCCGAAGATGTCGTTTTTACCGGTGGCGGGTTATTCGGGTCCAGCTTACCAATCTCACGTATTTCCTGCGCTGTTAACTTCGCCGATTCATTTATGGTAGAATCAGGAATAGCCTCCATCACTTTCGAATACATATACTTACCGTTGTTAAATTGAATAAACAAACGGTAGTAATTCTTACCGGGCAATGGCTTATTATCCATGTAAGCGTTACGAATCTCATTCGGCGATACGGCATAGCCGATCGTGTAAAAGTTAATAACACTATCCAACGAACGTTGTACGCCAATTTGCGACACATTCCTAAAACCAGAAATCCAATCCAGTTGAATCTTACCTGTTTTAATCTTTGCCGAAAAGTCGGGCAACACCGGCGGAGTTACCTCCTGCGCGTGCAAGTTCCCTGTTGTCAACAATATTAAAAAGGCTGCGATGCAATAACGAGCAATCTGCTTCATAATTCAAAAACCAAGTACACTTAAAGTTGGCAAAAATACATACTAGCGCCCAAATATAATAAACCCGTTTTTTAAAAGTCTAAAACGTTTGGGGGTAATGATAAATTTCCTTGCAACCCACCTGTATGCACCACCAAAATGTTGCTACCACCTGGGAATACCCCGGCAGCCAGTTGCCGTTGCCATGCTAGCAGTAATTTGCCTGTATAAACAATATCCGTAGGTATGCCGGTTTGCCAGTAAAAATCATTCATTTGATCAAACAATGCTTGCGACGTTTTCCCGTATCCTTCACTTACATCATGCCAAATTTTCCATGGCGTTTCGTGGTTGTGAATATAGGCTGCCACTGCTTGTTCCATTCCCTCGCTTCCTTTCAAAGCCGAATAGCCCCATACGCACTGGTTAGCCTGCGCTGCGTTCACTAGGCCAGCTAAGGTAGTACCGGTGCCCACGGCGGCTAAAATGTGGGTGAAAGCCGTACTATCACTATGTAGCAATATGTCTTCGCTTCCTTTCACACCTAACGCATTATTACCACCTTCAGGAACGATATAGGCCCCGGGAAATTGTGCGGCCCAATCGATATTTTCCTTTTCACGGTAAGTACGCCTACTCACAAATTCCAGTTGCATACCGGCCGCTTTCGCTTGGATTAACGTATTACTCCACTCGTTGGGGGCTTCACCCCTAATTACCCCAATACTCCGAATATCCAATGCTTGGCAAGCTGCTGCCGTAGCGGCAATATGATTACTATAAGGCCCTCCAAAGGTAAGCAACAACGTTTGCCCTGCGGCTTGCATGGCAGCAATATTCTCTTTTAGCTTAAACCACTTGTTACCCTGGATAACAGGATGGATCGTATCTAAACGCAACATGGCTGCCGATATATTTTTCGGCAGCCATGTTGTATGAATAGGTTGTATTGTTAATTTGCCCGTATCAATAAACATGATACGCAATTTACTAGTTTTCGTAAAACAAGTTGTTACGCAAACTCACCGGCGCTTTACCATTCATGCCGATATTCACTTGTAATGTTTTACCACCACCTGCATCAAAGTAACTCACCCGGATTTTGTGGAACCCTTTACGTAACGGCACTTGCTTCATTTCTTCTTTCTCACCATGTTCGCCATCGTTGTTCACTACCAATTCATCATCGAGGTACAACATGGAACCATCGTCGCTTTTAGTGCTTATTTCATACACACCATCTTCGTCGATTTTAATATAACCATCATATTGTACCGTGAAGCCAGGTTTAGCTTGGAAGGCGTTGATGCTTATGTTTTGCATGAAACCACTCGTATCCACTTTGCTGAAGGCTAAGTTAGCTAACGATTTCACAGGTTTGAAGGCTGCTTGGAATTTCACGCCTTTCTGTGCCGGGTTCACCGGTAAGCCAGCTTTATATTCTTGGCTCATATAAGTAGCCGAGAATTTATTGCTCACCCTGCCCGATGGTAATACCACGATACAACGCAGTGTAATGGTTTGACCTTTCGCCAATGGAAAGTTAAATGGCTTCGTAAATAAAGAACTAGCGGTAGTAGGTTCACTACCATCAATTGTATAACGAATAACGGCGCCCGTTACAGGTGGTTTCAAGTCAACACGTACCGATGTACCTGCTGTTACCACATCCGCCAATCCTGCCGGTTCTGGAATTCGGTAGTGTACGCCTTGTTGATCTAAGTTGAACAACACGTTCTTCAACTTACCCAAGAAAGCATCGTAATCTTTTTTATTGGCAGGCGACCAGCCGGTTTCTGCTATAGCCAGCGCTCTTGGGTATACCATGTAATCTACTTGGTCTTCTGTACTCAAGTATTCTGTCCATAAGTTACCTTGGAAGCCTATGATGTATTTCTTTTCTTCTTCTGTTAATTCTGCCGGTAACGGTTCGTAATTATATACACGGCTTAATGGTAAATAACCACCGATGTTTAAAATCGGTTCGTTCTTTGGTGAAGCTTGGTAATAGTCGAGGTACACGTAATTATTCGGTGTCATGACCACGTTGTGTTTCAACTTCGCGGCAGCAATACCACCTTCTTCACCACGCCAGCTCATAACGGCTGCATTAGGGGCTAATCCTCCTTCAAGAATCTCGTCCCAACCGATAATATTACGACCTTTTCCATTCAAGTATTTCTCCATACGCTGCACGAAATAACTTTGTAAAGCATGTTCATCTTTCAAGTTATTTTGTTTCATGCGTTGTTGACATTTAGGGCATTTTTTCCAGCTATCTTTCGGGCATTCGTCGCCACCAATGTGGATAATTGGACTTGGGAAGATGGTTAATACTTCATCCAACACGTTCTGTAAGAACGTAAAGGTTTCTTCATTTCCCGCGCAATACACATCTTTAAATACTCCCCAAGTACCACTTACTTCGTAAGGGCCACCCGTACAACCAAGATTCGGATAAGCAGCTAAAGCCGCTAAAGCATGGCCTGGCATTTCAATTTCAGGGATAATGGTTACATAGCGTTCAGCTGCATACGCTACTAAGTCGCGCAATTCAGCTTGCGTGTAAAACCCGCCATGTGGTACATTATCGAAAGTGCTGCTTTGTCCTAAGTGCCCTACTAACGAGCCTTTACGGGTAGAACCTACAGCTGTTAAGCGTGGATATTTTTTAATTTCAATACGCCAGCCTTGGTCGTCGGTTAAGTGGAAATGCAAGCGGTTCATCTTGTACTGTGCCATCACGTCGATGAATTTCTTCACGTACTTGATAGGGTAGAAGTGCCTACATACATCCAACATCAAACCTCTGTAACCAAAGCGTGGTTCATCGTTGATGATCACGTTGCTGACAACAATTTTTTGCGTGTGTTCTACGGGTAGTAACTGTAAGAAAGTTTGCAAGCCATAGAATAAGCCTGCACCTTGACCTTTTAATTGCACCTTGTTGCCGCTGATGGTTAGGTTATAACCTTCTACAGGTGTATAAGTAGCATCTTCTGTAATAATGATGGTATTATCTTCATTGGCAGAAGCTGCTGTAGCATTTAATTTGAAGCCGTAGTTTTCTTCGAGGAAAGTGTTGAGTAGATCCAACGTTTTCTCGGCTGCTGCGCCTTGTGTGAAAACCTTCACCTTGGGCGTAACTGTAAAGCTACCGCTGAGTGTTTTAGCGTCGGCAGGCTCCGGTAAAATTGGCTGTAGTGCCACGCTAGGAGCTGTTGCTGCTGGTTTCGCTTTAACGCTTGTACGTTTGTGCGTAGTTGGTTTTTTCTTCTTTTTAGCCTGCGCCATGCAAGCGATTCCCACTAATAGCGCGAGTGAGCATAAGATGATTTTTTTCATACGGAAAATAGCAATCTACGATCGTGTTAAAATGTTAGCATTCTGTTGGCATGTAATAAAACAGCGGGCGAAATGGATGGCCCGCTATTTAAAAGTATGTGGTAGCGTGATAAATTAGCCGTTGAGGCCGCCTTTACCACGGTAAAGTTTCACTGGTTTATCTAACTCCACTTTTAAAACCGTCATATATTCATCTTGCACATTCGCTGGCACATCAATATACACCAAGCCAGGAACAGGGCTCCAAGAAATTTTGCCCACTACTTTGTGTTGTAATGGCGTACCTTTTCCTACGACGCTGATGTTTTTGATTTTATTGTCTAATCCTTTGATCATTACACGGCCAGTTGTGTTGCCCGCAATGAATAAGTATAAAGTGCTAGAGTCTTTTGATAAAGTAGTTGGGCCGTAGAAATGACCTTGCGGGATACCACCAATGGTACCAAAAATCGCCTCACTGTGCTTTTTGTTCCATTTACCCAATTCTTTTAATACGTTCACTTCCTCTGCTGGAATGGTACCATCTTCTTTCGGACCAATATCAAGTAACATGTTACCGCCATTGCTAATAGCATCTGCGAATATGGTAATTACCTCGTACGGTGTTTTCCAGTTCGTGTCTTGCGGTTGGTAACCCCAATTATTGTTAATCGTCATACACAGTTCCCACCAATGGAATGCTGGGCGTACAACTGGGAAGTTTTGTTCTGGCGTATCGTAATCGCCGTAGCCTTGTAAACGACCATTAATGATGGTGTTGGGGTTACGACTGGTTAATAATTTACGGATTCCTTGGGCATCCCATTCGTCGGCACTGTGTTCCCAGTCACCATCGAACCACCATAAATCGGGGTTGAATTGTGTGGATAACTCGGTTAATTGGCCATTTAAGAACGATTGGAACTTCTTCCAACGTGCCGGTTGGTCTTTTATTTGGTAGCGACTACTGTCTTTTAAGAAACCTGGGTAATCGTTGTAAGTCCAGTCGAGTAAAGAGAAATAAGCGCCGGTTTTGATATTACGTTTGCGCAGGGCATTGAAAAACGGTGTAACGATGTCTTTCTTTGCAGGAGTGCTTTTTACGGTGCTAAGTTTTGAAAACTTCGTATCCCAAAGGGCCACACCATCGTGGTGTTTGGTGGTGAGTACGGCGTATTGAGCACCGGAGGCGGCTATAAGATCGGCCCAGGCTTCGGCGTCGAATTGTTTCGCTGTCAGTCCTTTAAGCTGTTGCATATAGTCGGCATGACTGATTTTCTTGTTGTGAAAACTCCAAGATTCATCAATTCCGTTCACTGCGTATATCCCGTAATGGATAAAAATTCCGAGCTTGGCGTCGGCGAACCATTGCATTTTGTCAGAAATCTCTGCTGGGTTGGTTTTTTGTTGGGCGTTGGCTGTACTAAAAAGCTGCATCATCAAGGCTCCGGCCACAAAAAGTCTTTTCATCTTGCGATATTATGGAATTAAAATTTAACTGCTTGTTAAAAAAAAGACGGAAGGGAAAAAATATTAATGATTAAATTTAGCCCCCGATATTTGGTGTATTTATAATATGTTGCTACGAAGTAATGTATTTATTTAAACCCCATTAGGTAAAATTCGAGTGAAAAATAAAAACTAATATCAACAAATGCAACCAACATTATTGATTTTGGCTGCCGGGATGGCAAGCCGTTACGGTAGTTTGAAGCAGATTCAGCAGTTTGGCCCCAGCGGTGAAACCATCATTGATTACTCCATTTACGACGCTATCAGGGCTGGTTTTGGCAAGATAGTATTTATTATCCGTGAGAATTTCGCAGACGACTTCAAAGAGATCTTCGAACCGAAATTGAAAGGTAAAGTTGAAACAGCGTATGTTTTCCAAGACATGGACTCATTCACAGGCGCACATGCGATTCCTGCGGATAGAACGAAGCCTTGGGGTACTGCACACGCCGTATTATGTGCAAAAGATGCCATCAACGAACCATTTGCCGTAATCAATGCCGACGATTTCTACGGCAGGGAAGCATTTGAAAAAATGGCCCAATTCCTTACTTCAAAATGTAATGAAAATACATACAGCGTTGTGGGTTATGAACTTGGTAATACAGTAAGCGAGTACGGTTCTGTATCTCGTGGTGTTTGCCAAGTAGATGCACAAGGCAACTTAGCTTCCATTGTAGAACGTACTAAAATCTTCGTAGAAGATGGTAAAATCGTATACGAAGATGGTGATGCTAAAGTAGAATTGTCGCCGAAAACGAATGTTTCTATGAACTTCTGGGGCTTTGCGCCAAGCGTATTCCCTATCAGTGAGAAAATGTTCGACCAATTCTTAACCGACAATATCAGCAATCCTAAATCGGAATTCTTTATTCCAATCGTGGTAGATCAGTTTATCGCCGGTAATTTGGGTGTAGTGAATGTAATTCCTACAAGTTCCCAGTGGTTTGGTGTAACGTATAAAGAAGATGCGCCGGGTGTACAAGCTAGCTTGTCGGCTTTGGTAAATAAAGGTGAATATCCCGACAATCTTTGGAAATAGATGGTGAATAACGCGATTATTGCCGCATTTGGATTAGATGCTGCCAACTTCGAGATTAAACGATTCGGATCAGGACATATCAACAATACTTTCTTATTAAGCGCCATCGGCGACGATAAGAAATATGTCCTGCAAAAAATAAACACCAACGTATTTAAGGAACCGGCTGTGATTGCTACGAATCAGCGCTTAGCCGCTGAGTATTTGGCAGTACATCACCCAGGGTATCTTTTCATTACACCCATTCAAACGGTGAACAGGGAAGATCTTTTTGTATGGGAAGGTGATTATTGGCGTTTAATCCCGTTTATCAACGATTCTACTTCCGTCGACCAAGCCGATAACACCAAGCAAGCTTACGAGGCAGCCAAGCAATTTGGTAAAATGGCCCGTTACTTGGATGGTATCGACATGCGACCGTTCAAGCCAACAATCCCTAATTTTCATAACCTGACCTTGCGTTATAGTGCTTTCCAAGAAGCTATTCCGCAAGCAAAAGAAGATAGGAAAGCCGCCGCGCAAGACACAATAGAAGAATTTTTACGACACAGCAACATTGCCATTACGTACGAACAATTAAAAACCGATCCTGCCTTTAAAGACAGGCTTATGCATCACGACACTAAAATTAACAACGTATTGCTGCACAAAACTACCTTTGAAGGCTTGTGCGTGTGTGATTTAGATACGCTGATGCCCGGTAAGCTGATTTCAGATTTAGGCGACATGGTACGTACCTACGTTTGCCCAGTATCGGAAGAAGAGCGGGATCTCACATTAATCCATGTTCGTAACGAATACTTCGAGGCATTGATGAAAGGGTACTTGGAAGAAGTAGGCGCTACTTTAACCGAAGTAGAACGCAAGCATTTATTCTATGCAGGTAAGTTCATGATTTACATGCAAGGCATTCGATTTTTGACGGATTACTTAAATGGTGATGTGTATTATCCCATTAAGTACCCTACACATAACTTCGATCGTGCTAAAAACCAATTGACGTTATTACAACAGTTAATTAAAAAAGAACCAGAACTGCAAGCCATTATCGATCAATGCTTAGCACAAAAGGCATAAAATAATAAAAAACGCTCCTCGAAACAGGAGCGTTTTTTTGTACATTAGAGTGAAAGTATTTCCCTTCTAAACCTCTTAGTTAAGACACATGAAAAAGTTATTTTTCCTATTACTCGTCATCGCATTGCCTTTTGTAAAAGCCAACGCACAAACAGTACCTACTGCCGACGAAGTACTGAAAACCGCCAGCGCAAAAGCAGCAAAAGAGAAAAAGAACGTGTTTGTCCTTTTCCATGCCTCTTGGTGCGGATGGTGTCATAAAATGGATACAGTATTCGCTAAACCGGGTGTAAAAGAATTGATAGGCAAGAGTTATGTAGTAGAACACTTAACAGTGAAAGAAAGTCCACAAAATAAGCACTTAGAAAACCCAGGTGCAGAAGCATTAATGGCTAAATACAATGGCGACAAATCGGGCATCCCGTTTTGGTTAGTGTTCGACCCTACTGGCAAATTAATAGCCGATTCATTCATGCGTCCGGCAGGAGCAGATCTTAATTCGGCAGGCGACAACATTGGTTGCCCTGCTACCGACGAGGAAGTGGCAGCATTTGAAGCCGTATTGAAGAAGTCGACTAAACTGGATGAAAAGCAGATCGCCCAAATTTCGGCAGCATTTCGCGCTGCAAGCCCTAAAAGAAGTTAGTATGAAAATTGGAAATCTCGGGAAAACGTTGTATTTTTCGAGTAGAAACCAATATTCAAGAAATAATTATTTGGAAAAGCACTCGCCTAGCGGGTGCTTTTTTTATTGGCTACTTGTACGCGTGAAGAAACCTTCATATATTGTACATTATGTATATACGTAAGGCCACATTAAAAGACACAAATGCCATCATCGCTTTATGCGTTAGCACAATCGACCAGGTGAATGCGAAGGATTATAATGAAGCACAACGGCAAGCATGGACGAAATCGATATCGGTACTAGATAAGATGGAAAAGCGAATTGGGAAGCAATTTTTCTTCGTAGCAGAAGTAGAGCAGGAGATGGCGGGATTAGGAAGTATAGATAGTAACGGGGAGATTGACCTGTTGTACGTAAGTGCGGCACATCAAACCCAAGGAATAGGCAAGGCATTGTATACGAAGCTGCACGACATAGCAAGGAAACTAATGCTGAAAGAGCTAACAAGCAACGTTAGTATAACGGCGAAGCCGTTTTTCGAGAAATTGGGGTTTGAAGTGGTAGCAGAGCAAGTGGTAGACTTGAAGGGTACTACGTTGAACAACTACAAAATGCGCAGAAGCATGAAATAATTGAACATATACAAGAAGCGAAAAGCCTTGCAAGACTGCAAGGCTTTTTTTATTAGATACATGCTATAACTGGAAAATGAAAATCGTTTTTTTAAGAAAGGTGGCATCACTAATAATCCTCCCCCACGAAGCCTATCCACCTTTCATGGTTTTTAAAATGGACTGTGGTACAACCTTTCATCCAATTATTCTATGAAGAATTGGGATAAAAATGAAAGGCGGCTTTAGCAAGCAAAGAAGTATCCAATTCACAGGCCGCCTTTCGAATAACAAGAAAATGGAGACCCATTTTCTATCCTTGAACCCCAACATCACATCTCTTTAAAAAGGAGGCAGGATTATCTCTCACACGATTTCTACCTCGGAAACCCGCCTCCTGGTTCGTCTTTAGTTAACCTAATTACTTTAACCTATCAACCATTGATATGCACATTTTTTAAAAGAAAGGCAGGTTCATCTCTGCATTACCGGATCAGGTTCCACGACCCACCTTCTTTGGGTTTGTTCAAAAACAGAACATCTTTAGCGTGTATCAAAGGCGACTGTTCTTGATAAAAAAGGTGGGAGCAACAACACGATTCAACAACACATCCCACCTTTTACGAAACGGTGTTCGCATATCCACTGCATTACCGCCGTCTCTTTCATGTGGTTGGGGCAGTATCGTCTACACACTACCTACACTGATTCTTTACTGCCCCGTTGTGTTACAGCTAGGCACTAAAAGCAATTGCTTTACTGCTTAACTGAAATTTTGTAGTTGTTAGTTCATATAATATCTTTTTGTACGTACCGGTAATGCCCGCCCTTAACCACGGCGGGCGCCGGTTGTTCGTATGTATGAAAATGTTCGTATGCTATTGTATAAGTAAGGAAGCTGTTGCTGGAACTTCCAGCAGGAGGCTTGCTTAAACGTTTTGCTTTTTGTGACCATTTCCAGCGATTTGTTTCGCTGTTCATTACATCACAAAGGTCCGACTACTTGGGTTGCTCAAACCTGATCTACATGCTAAAAAGCATTGATTATCATCATGGAAATAATTGATAAGACTCATGAATATTTTCGATAAAAGAAGGTAGATTCTAGTATGATTTTAGTGTGACAATGGTTCAAAAGCAGTGGTAACGGTACTAAGAGGTTAAGAATTCAATATTTTTTTACATAATTTGTTTATATTATAATAATTATTATCTATATTTATAATCACTTTCAAAAAGCAAAAGAAAGCCTTTGAGCAAGCCCTATTTACCTATTTGAAAGAGTTAATGAAATGCCAACATTTATACGCTGCAAGTATCCGGCTGTATCGTGAAGTAAATTGAAAACCGAAGAAGATTAGTTACAACATCGCAAAGAAGAAGAGTAAGAAGCGCGTGTAAAGTTTTTTTGTCCATTGCCATTAAAAGAGACTATCCCCCAAACTACATCCTTAAACCTGGTTAAATACCTGTGCCTCATGTTTCGCAGATTATTAGTATCGGCGGCGCTGTTCATTGTAACAGGCATCGTGATGTTTTTCATCACTTTTTATATCTCTATGGCTACATGGCCTCCAACGACCATTGCATCGGGATTCCGCGGCCACATGCCCGTTAGTCATATGTTATTGGCTTTCTTCTTAGCCTTTATCGTGGCTGTTTTAGCATCGTTAGGTGTGTATTCAAAAATGGACGATAGTCGTAAACGCAAGATGGTTACGCACCGTCATTACGCGTTCAGATACCGTTAATTTATTACGCACAATATGTAAGTAAGTTTTACCGTGGAAATACGGTATAAGGCTTTACTGTCTTTATTCTCGCAGAGCGTTGTTTTTGCGAGGGTGAAGATTTTTTTTCTTTGTATGAAAGGTTTATTTTATATCTTGTGCGCAACCTAACTATTTATAATCCTTATGCCACGTTACAAATATTTATTGTGTGTTTCTTTCTTTGGTAGTATTACCTATGCAATTCTCAATACATTATTTCTGCATGTTATTGTTAATAGTCCACCCATTGAATGGAGCGAAGCATGGTATGGGCTCGGGTGGAATTTAGCAGAAAGTATACTTACGACGGCCTTTATTTTTCTCATGTATAGTGTAATCATGTTTTTTACCTATTTAAAGTATACCGTAGCCCTTGTAAAAACCTGTTTAATTGCTCCCCTAATAGCTATTAGATTGTATTATCTACTTACCTCGAGTGAATTTGATACGGAAGTTTCCTTAGCAAAGGCGGTTTACGCAAATCTTGGTTTAATTATACATGGTGGTGCCATCTTCTTTTTCAACTTGAAACCGGGTTATGTGAACAAGGAGGAGGACGAAATTAAAGAGATTGGGCAATCGTTGTAATTTAAATACAGTTAAGGTTATTCCAATATGTCACTTTACTATACCTCTTTTCTACTAACAAATAAATTTATTTAATAGCGCGAACAGTGCCAGGCTTTTATATGTCCAGATTTCTATACTTACTATGCACCAGTTTTGTATCAAGGATTACCTATACTGTTGTTGAATATTACAGTGATGCTTGGTTGGGAAACAATCCTTTAGATCAAGTTGGAAATTTATCAGATCGATTTAGTGGGAGTCAATTATGGAGTAGGGTAGAAGATTTTCTTTTTACATTGATGATATATACGCTGATCACGTATTTTACGTATCGTCGCTTTTCAGTACTAAAAGTAAAATGGTATTTGTGTTGTTATTGGATAATGACGTTATCGATACTGGTCGTATTTACCATGTTCAATAATTCATTAGCAGATGGTCTTTATATTAGTTTTCTTATTTTACCAAGTTATGTTATGAGTGGGGCTACAATCTTCATTTTCAAATTAAAGCCAGGCAACCTTCAAGCTGTTACAGCAAATGAAATTCAACAAATAGGGCAATCTACAGCATCAACTTCCAAATAGAATTTTATCCAGTGATTGGTTGTATTGCGATATTCATTTTTAATCTAAAACCCCGTAATGTTGCCGATCTTGAAATGATATTCAATCGATTGGCAAATCAGCAGCATAGTTTACCTTTGAATAGGTAATGAAAGTGAAAGTTCGTTCCGATAAACATTACAACATGCGCAAATTTCCATATTTATTGCTGATTAGCTTGATCCCGGTGCTGCTCGTATTGGCTTACCTGTTAAATTCAGTATACCAAGCTTTAGACCCCAACTGGCGTAATAACGAAAGCCTTGTATATTATGTGCGAGAAGTGTCGATTTCGTTTACTATTTTTCATTTGATTTTATTTGGGTTATTGATTTCTGTGTATGCTTTTATAATAAACCGATTGTATGAAATAAAACCCGTGAAATTTATAAAGCAATACCTCGCCATTGTACCATCGGCATTTACATTTATTGTAGGTGGAATAGTGCTTACACGTGCGGGTATTAACAATAGTACGTTGCAATTTTCAGGTGTTTTGTTGGGCTGTTATATAGTGAGTATTGCATTAATTTTTTTGTTGCCTTTGAGGAGTGGGATGAAGACGAGTGCCGATTCAACCAAAACTGAATATTAATAACACATTTAAAGCCGATTTTCTTAAATCCATCTCTGCCTGGGAAAGCGATCACTATTACCGATAAAATCGAGACAATAGGTATTATTCCTGCAAAAGAACCATAGAAAATTATATTATACTTTGTTCCAACTACTTACGTACATTTGACAAGTAATTGTTAGCATTTAGATGTCAGAAGCATTCAAACAGGAAATTCCATTTAGCGCATAGCAAGTATTCATTGTCGCATTCAAAACCGTCATTTAACCATGAAGCCAACAAAGTTTATATCCCTAGTTATATTTTTACCACTGATCGTCGCTCCATTTTTAACAGCCTTAGTGTACGTTGCACTATTTGGGAAAACATTGGGCGAGGAATTGTTATATAGCACCATTTTGCAATTATGGACGAAAGTTGGTTTATACCTTCTACTATCCAGCGCTGTATTATGGGGCGTATTTTATTGGATTCTACGTAGCTTCCATGCCTTCCTTACTACGCAAACCGTTAAATGGGCTTTAAGCTTAGTGCCTATTTTAAGCATTTGTGCTTTAATGGCTTTTGCTGCAAAGCGTGAACCGGGGAATATATTTGTAACACGTGAATCGATAGTGGCCTTTTTCCCATTATTGATTATCTGCAGTATTGGGTTCTTTAAATTGAAGCCTTTCGATGAAGAAGGATATGAAGAAGAATTAAAGAAAATCGGGAAGTAATAAACGATTTATATTATATTTATCCTGTCACGCTACATGAAAAGCGTGGCAGGATATTTTTTACCATGAAACCTAAACAATATAGCTTAGTTACAGTTGGCTTACATGCATTCATCACTTCTCTAATATTTGCCATCTTCGCAAATGCAAGCGTAGAAGCCAACGTTGTGATGCCAGAAGGTATATTTCGTTTCTTACTTTTTCTTGCTGTATATTATGTTATTGATTTTGTATTGATGTACGCAATGGTGCGCGGTTTATTTAATTTATGCTACAAACAATGGCATCGTAACCTGGTAAAAATGCTGGGAGCCATACTACTTATGTTTATAGGGATGCTTACTTTAGGAATAGCACATTGGATCGACTTTAGTACAAGAGCTGCAGAAGTAACTTATATCTTTATTTTCCTTACCTTTTATTCCGCTTTACTGTATGCCCCGATTTGTGCATTCATTAAATTGGCACCTTATCAAGAAGAAATCCACGATATACAATTGATGTCGATAGGCCAGCACTTATCATAATATACCTGTAGGCATCTACCGAGATATATGATTGATGTAACAACGAAGCATTCAATTAAATTTCATTTCTACTTATGAAACCACTTAGATTTACTGCACTAACTACACTCGTACATGCTATAATTGTTAGTGTGGGATTTACCTTTATAGCCCTTCCTCATGCCGAAGATATCTTCGAAAGTAAAGCGCTTACATTCCTTGCCTTGGTATTGGTGTACGGTATTTTTGATTATATCGTAGTCTTCTTCCTTACATTATTATGCATCCACCTAACTTACCGTCGTACCTCTGTGCAAATGATCAAATGGTCATCACCGCTTGCATTTATAGTGTTGGGGATTCTTATAGCAATCGTAGGAGGGCTGGCTGTAGATAGGGCAGAAACCATGTACATGTTTATTGGTTTTGGGATGTTGACTATCGTTATGGCCTTGCTTTTAGCAGGAATTTTGTTTATTTTTAGGTTAGAACCGTTTCAGAAAGAAATAGTAGATGATGAATTATTAAACATTGGTAACGATTTGAATATCTAATACACTAAATATAAAAATCATGAAACCCCAAAAGTTCATTTTCTTCGTTTGTTGCGCACCTGTACTATCAGCTGCCTTTGCAACATGGGTACTCATTCAAATAGTAGGAAAGGCAAGCACCCCGACTTTTTTATATAACCTCGCAGGTTTTGCCAACTATATTGGAGCCGGGTTACTTATTACATGGCTTTGCTATTTTACCGTAGGCTCGTTCTTAGCACAAAGAGCACAATTCACAGCCATGCGCATCTTATTCTCTATCATACCGGCATTTATCATGGGTAAGATCATTTATATGACTATCCAAGACGGTTCCATCTGGATGGATCCAATGTTAGGTGTGGTTACTTCCTACCTCATCCCCGCTATCATATTTTCGTGGGCGGTTCCTATTAGGCCAACTGTAGCTAAAAAAATGGAATTGCAATAGTTCATTTAGCGGTTGAACGTGTTTTAGATCAACTGAATTGCTGATCCTTAACACGAACAAATGAAACCACTAAAATTTACCTTAATGGTAGCGTTTACAGCTACTATTCTTTCTATTGCTGCATTAGCAGGCTTGGTGTATAACCTATTTGGCTCTTTGATGATAAATATGTTGCCAACGCCTGAAGTAATGAAAATTATGGGTACTTGGATTGTATTGATGTTTGCATTGTATACAAGTTCCATAGGTACTATCGTAGCTTGGCGGAAATCCAAGCCGCAAATATTCCAAACAAAACTCTACATCCTAGGTGCAGCATGTATTATTGCCCTCGTATTCCACCTGTGTACCTTCTTTCCCCCGAAACAGTTACACACCGATTGGGTCATTCTTGTTCGCACCATGACGGCCGCTTTATTACCACTGGTGGTCACCATTCCTTTCTTTCAACTTAAAACGAATGCCATATAAAAACAAAAAAGCGATCTCCATACTATAGAGATCGCTTTTTTTTATGCTTATAGCACGCTATTATTCAGCTTGTGCTTTAATCGTTTCTAATGCTTTTTGCACCATTTCATCCTCTTGGTTAATTACTTCATAATAACCATTCAATCTCCAACGTTGACGAGCAAAAATGGATTTCAAACGCAGGCTGATATCTTTATCATCACGGCTTGTTTTTAAGGCTGTATTTACGCCGGCTTTATTTACGTAAGTGTAAAATGCTTGGAGAATTTGTGGTGTAATGTCAAATTCTTGGTTAAAAGCTTTTACATCTTTATACGCTTCGAAGGCCGATTTATGCGCCATGTAATATTCGTAGCAGAACTCGTTGTAAAGGTTTTTATTGTACAACAGTAATTGGATGTGCGAATAGTGTGTTGTATCTACCGGGGTAAATACATCCGGGATAATACCGCCGCCACCATACACAATTCTGCCTTTATGGGTTCTATATTTCACTGTATCGGCTAAGTGAATACTGTCTTTGTTGATCAGCTCACCATCTTTAATACGGTTCGCCAAATCTTCTGCGTACACATCACGACCATCTTTATACGATTTTTGAATAGAACGGCCGGTTGGTAAATAGTAACGCGCAATAGTTAAGCGTAATGCACCACCGTTGCTAAGGTCATATTGATCTTGTACTAAGCCTTTACCAAAAGTTCTTCTACCGATGATAGTACCCCTGTCCCAATCTTGAATAGCACCTGCTAATACTTCGCTCGCAGAGGCCGATTGTTCATCTACCAAAATAGCTAAAGCTCCTTTTTCGAATAAGCCAGGTTGATTGGTTTTATATTCTTTTTTCGCGGAGTGTACACCTTCAGTATATACCACCACTTTGCTACCTTCCAATAACTGGTCGGCAATACGGTAAGCCGATTCTAAGATACCACCTGGGTTTTGGCGAACGTCGATAATAAGCTTTTTCATACCGGCTTTGGTAAGGGTACGTGCAGCTTCCATGAACTCGTCGACTGTAGCTTCGCTAAAGCGGTTGATTTTGATATAGCCCACTTCAGGGTTAATCATATAGCTAGCGTCGACACTGTAAATAGGAATAACGCCTCTTTGAATCTTAGCCGTTTGTAGTTTATTATTACGGAGGAAGGTAACGTCGATTTCCGAGCCACGTGGGCCTCGTAAGAACTTACGGATACGATCGAAGGAGATGTTTACACCGGCAATGGTAGAGTCGCCCACTTTAATCAATTTATCACCCATTTGCAGGCCAGATTTCTCAGAAGGGCCACCTGTAATTACGTTTACAACATTCACCGTATCATTGAAAAGTGAGAATTCAATCCCAATACCTTCAAAATTTCCGTTCAAGTTCTCATTTACACCTTTCAATTGGGTTGGAGCAATGTATACCGAGTGTGGATCTAGTCTTCCCAATAAAGCTTCGATGGCATCGGTTTGCAAATCGTCCATCTGGAGGCTATCTACATATTTATATTGTAATAAACCCATTACTTCTTGTAAAGCATTGCGGTTATTGGGCTTTAAGAATACAACCGAGCTGCTATTACGAGCTGCTGGCATTTTATGACCTAAAAACATCCCCAATGCTAATACCACGGCGAATAAGAAGGGTAAGAATACTTTCAGTTTCCTGTTGTTCGACATAATTCGAATATTAATCGCTTTAATTTTATCCCGGAACTTGGTTTGTTATAATTTGCTAATGTGAAACCGATTTCCTTAACTTGTGGCAAAAATAGGATATTCAATATCAATTCTTCATCCACCTATCTTTTAATTTCCTAAATTAAACGAGGTATGCCTACAAAAGTTGCACTGGTCGCAGACAGTGGCTCAACAAAAACGGAATGGTGCTTAATGAACGGGGATACCCATGCATCCTTCTTCACACAAGGAATCAGCCCATATTTCCAAACGGGCGAACAAATCATTAATATCATAGAGCAGGAATTGCTACCGCAATTACCCCATAAGCTCGACATTAATGCTGTTCATTATTATGGTACAGGATGCGCGTCGCCTAAAAACGCCAGCCTAGTACAAGATAGCCTGAAAAGTGTATGGAATCAAGCTCATGTGGAAGTAAATCACGACCTTATGGCTGCTGCACGCGGCTTATGTGGCCATGAGAAAGGAATTGCCAGTATTTTAGGTACGGGCTCCAACTCGTGCTATTATGATGGGAAGGAAATTATCAAGAATAATCCCGGTTTGGGTTACATCCTTGGCGACGAGGGCAGCGGGGCTTACCTAGGCAAAAAAGTTATTCAATACTACCTCTATAACACCTTCGACGAGGAACTTCGCTTCCGCTTTGATGATAAATTCAAAGTATCAAAAGACGATATACTCGACAACGTATACCGTAAACCCTTGGCCAACCGCTATTTATCTACCTTCGCCCCGTTTTTATCGGAAAACCGTGGCCATTTCATGGTGGAAAATATCTTGGAAGACTGCCTGAACGAGTTTTTCTTCAACCATATTTATAAATACCGCGAAAGCTGGACGGTACCGCTATACTTTACCGGCAGCGTAGCATGGCATTTCAAAGATATATTGCAAGAATTGTGCGACCTGTACGAATTACAACTCGGCAGTATCCAGAAAAGCCCGATGGACGGGTTAATCGCCTATCACAAATAACCAGCATAGCAAAAGACGCAACATATTATGGAATTCGTAAGAGTGACAGAACAAACCTCGCATTACCGCCATTTAGAGCAAATGAGCGTGAACGAGATACTTACCAATATCAATAAAGAAGACCAAACCGTACCAATGGCCGTGGAGAAAGCTATCCCGCAAATAGAGCCATTGGTAAAAGCCATCGCCGATAAAATGTTGGCAGGTGGCAGATTGTTTTACATGGGCGCCGGTACAAGCGGCAGGCTAGGCATTGTAGATGCTTCTGAATGCCCGCCTACATTCGGTGTGCCCCATGGCTTAGTCGTAGGATTGATTGCCGGTGGCGATACCGCCATCCGTAAGGCAGTTGAATTTGCGGAAGATTCTCGCAACCAAGGTTGGGATGATTTACAAGCACATAACATCAGTAATAAAGACGTAGTAGTGGGTATTGCAGCTAGTGGTACCACGCCGTACGTAATTGCAGCCTTGGATAAATGCCGCGAACATGGTATCGTAACGGGCAGCATCTCTTGTAACCCTAATTCCCCTGTTTCCAAAGCTGCCGACTTCCCCGTGGAAGTGGTAGTGGGCCCAGAATTCGTAACGGGTAGTACCCGCATGAAATCGGGTACGGCACAAAAGCTTGTGCTGAACATGATTTCTACAGCCGTAATGATCCAGTTAGGTAGGGTGGAAGACAATAAGATGGTGAATATGCAACTGAGCAACGATAAATTGGTTGACCGCGGGGTGAAAATGTTAATGGAGCAGATAGGGGAAACCGATTATGAGAAAGCGAAAGCACTGTTATTGCAGCACGGAAGTGTGAAGCAGGCAGTGGAAAGCTTGAAATAAGGCTTAATAGAAAATTCATATAATGCCCTGTTCTGCTTGCGGAACGGGGTTTTTCTTTCCTATTCTAAGAAAAAAATCCCATTCTTCCAACAAGCAAATCATCGGCAAAATAATTAATTTGCCCGCATGCACGAGATAGAACCATTTTATAATTGGAGACATTTGTATACGGCCGAAGAAGACGAGCAGTCGCCATTCTTTGGGCGCGAGTATAGCGAATTTGAATATAGTAACACGGTGTATAACTACTATATTCACCCGCAATGGGATTACTTTGGCGCTCCGAACTTATACCTCAAGATTTTGTTTGTTGACTACGATTTCAACTATGCTATCATAGAATTGATAGGAGAGTGGAATGATGCAGTGGAGAACAACATCGAAACCCTAAAACGAGAAATTATCGACGATTTAGAGGCCCATGGCATCTACAAGTATATCTTAATCTGCGAGAATGTATTAAATTTTTTCAGTTCAGACGACTCGTATTACGAGGAATGGTGGGACGATATTAAGGACGAAGGAGGCTGGATAGTGGCACTGAATATGCCTGAACAGACCAAGCAAGAATTCTTAACTGCCCGCTTACAGAACTATGTAGCTGTATTAGAAGAGCCTAAATGGCGAACTTTTCAACCCCAACACCTGTTTAATTTGGTAGATAACTGGATGATGAAACGCCTAGATTAGGCGAGAAACAAGAGGATTCTTGGGATTACTTTCAGAACTTTCAGTTTTTTCTGATAAATATCATTTGGATTTCATTAATCATGTCATAAATTTGCCCGTCATTTCAATTTATCAAATTACAAAAGGAAGCTTAGAACATATCTTATGAAATGGTCACAATTCTTTAGTACCTCGATTGGTAAAAAGTTGCTAGTAGGCGCTACCGGCTTTTTCTTATGTAGCTTCGTAATCGTGCACTTAGCGGGTAACTTCGCTTTGTTGTCGACTGACGAAGGCCGCGGTTTCAACGCTTATGCCGATTTTATGGGCCACAATGGGTTGATTCAATTCATTGCTTGGGGCTTGAAAATCGTCATTCTCCTCCATGCCATCCTCGCATTACAACTTACTTTTAAGAACCGTGCTGCTAGGCCGGTGAAGTATGCTGTACAGCCCGGAAATGCTACTTCTTCTTGGTACAGCCGCCAAATGGCTATCATGGGAAGCATCCTTTTAATCTTCATCATTATCCACTTGAAAGATTTCTGGTATGCAATGCACTATGGTGATTTAGACAAAATCACTTATGATGTAAACGGTAAAGAGTACGCTAACCTGTACAAATCTGTTCACGTTGCATTCAAGGAACTTTGGATCGTGGTGATCTATGTGATTGGTATGATCGGTTTATCATTCCACTTGATCCATGGCTTTAAAAGTGCATTCCAAACATTTGGTTTGAATCACAAGAAATACAATGGCATCATCAACTTCGTTGGTGTATGGTTATTCGGTATCGCAATCCCAGTGGGCTTTGCTGCCATTCCATTGTACATCTATTTCTGTATGTAAGATTAACTTTTTACTGTTAAAGTAAGATTCTATGTTGAATTCAAAAATTCCTGCCGGACCGCTCGAAACTAAGTGGAGTAAATATAAAAGCACTGTTAAACTTGTAAACCCTGCGAATAAACGTAAAATCGAAGTAATCGTAGTGGGTACCGGTTTGGCTGGTGCATCTGCCGCTGCTTCTCTCGCAGAACTCGGCTACAAAGTAAAAGCATTCTGTTTCCAAGATAGCCCTCGCCGCGCTCACTCTATCGCCGCTCAAGGTGGTATTAACGCTGCGAAAAACTACCAAAACGACGGTGACTCTGTTTTCCGTCTTTTCTACGATACCGTTAAAGGTGGTGACTACCGCGCTCGTGAAGCAAACGTTTACCGTTTGTCTGAAGTATCTGGTAGCATTATCGACCAATGCGTGGCACAAGGTGTTCCTTTCGCTCGCGAATATGGCGGGTTGTTAAGTAACCGTTCATTCGGTGGTACGCAAGTACAACGTACTTTCTACGCTGCCGGTCAAACAGGTCAACAATTGTTACTCGGTGCTTACTCAGCTATCGAAAGACAAGTTGCACTTGGTAACGTAAAAATGTACCGTCGCCATGAAATGTTAGACGTGGTAACGGTAGATGGTAAAGCACGTGGTATTATTGCCCGCGACTTAGTTACCGGTAAATTAGAACGTCACTTCGGTCACGCTGTATTATTATGTACAGGTGGTTATGGTAACGTGTTCTTCTTGTCTACCAACGCGATGGGTTCTAACGTAACTGCAGCTTGGAAAGCGCACAAACGTGGTGCTTACTTCGGTAACCCATGTTTCACGCAAATTCACCCAACTTGTATCCCAGTTTCTGGTGATCACCAGTCGAAATTAACCTTGATGTCGGAATCATTACGTAATGATGGCCGTATTTGGGTACCTAAGAAAAAAGACGACAACCGTAAACCAAGCGATATTCCTGAAGAAGAAAGGGATTATTACTTGGAAAGAAGATACCCAGCATTCGGTAACCTCGTTCCTCGTGACGTAGCGAGCCGTGCTGCAAAAGAAAGATGTGACGCCGGTTATGGTGTAGGTACATCTAAAATGGCCGTATACTTAGATTACGCTGATGCGATCGAACGTTATGGTAAAATTGAAGCCAATAAACACGGTAAAGATCACGCTTCGAAAGAAGAGATCATCGTAATGGGTAAAGAAGTAGTGAAGGAAAAATATGGTAACTTATTCGACATGTATGCGAAAATTACCGGTGAAAACCCTTACGAAACTCCGATGCGTATTTATCCTGCCGTTCACTACACAATGGGTGGCTTATGGGTTGATTATGAATTGATGACAACGGTGCCTGGCTTGTATGCTTTGGGTGAAGCTAACTTCTCTGATCACGGTGCAAACCGCTTAGGTGCTTCTGCTTTGATGCAAGGTTTGGCAGATGGTTACTTCGTAATTCCTTACACAATTGGTAACTACTTAGCCGACGAAATTCATACTAAACCAATTCCTACCGATCACCCAGCTTTCGTAGAAGCAGAAAAAGGTGTACAAGATATCATCACGAAATTGATGACGATCAACGGTACGAAATCAGTTGACCATTTCCACAAAGCCCTTGGTAAAATCATGTGGGATAAATGTGGTATGGCCCGTAATGCACAAGGTTTGCAAGAAGCGATCAAAGAAATTCAAGCATTACGTGCTGAATTCTGGAAAGATGTTCGCATTCCTGGTACAGCAGAAGGTATCAATACCGAATTAGAGAAAGCTGCCCGCGTAGCAGATTTCTTAGAGCTAGGTGAATTGATGTGTATGGATGCATTAAACCGTAACGAGTCTTGTGGCGGTCACTTCCGTGAAGAGTCACAAACAGAAGACGGTGAAGCAAAACGTGACGACGATAACTACTCGTACGTTGCTGCATGGGAATACAAAGGCCAAAGCCAATTCGAATTGCACAAAGAAGCCTTAAACTTCGAAATCGTACACCCAAGTCAACGTAGTTACAAATAAGGCTTAATCATCCGTACAAAACGGCAACATTTAACATTCAACTTTTATATATGAATTTAACACTCAAAGTTTGGAAACAGAATAACGCTCAAGACCAGGGCCATTTTGAATCATTCCAGGTTTCAGATGTTTCTAAGGATATGTCTTTCTTAGAAATGTTTGATGTGTTGAATGAGCGCTTGATTAACGAGGGGAAAGAACCAATTGCTTTCGATCACGACTGCCGCGAAGGTATTTGCGGTATGTGTTCTATGTATATCAATGGCCGTGCGCACGGTCCATGGAATGAAACGACAACTTGTCAACTACACATGCGTGCTTACAATGATGGCGATACCATTACGGTAGAACCTTGGCGCGCCGGTGCATTCCCAGTATTAAAAGATTTGATGGTAGACAGAACTGCCTTCGATCGTATTATTGAAGCTGGTGGTTACATTTCAGTAAATACTGGTAACGCACAAGATGCTAACTGCATCCCCGTAGATAAAACAAGTGCCGACGCCGCTTTCGCAGCAGCAGCATGTATCGGTTGCGGTGCCTGCGTAGCAGCATGTAAAAACTCATCTGCTATGTTGTTTGTATCTGCAAAAGTGTCCCAATTATCCTTGTTACCACAAGGTGATCCAGAAAGAAAAGACCGCGCATTAAACATGCTCGCTCAAATGGATAAAGAAGGATTCGGTAGCTGTACAAACACCGGCGCCTGCGAAGCAGAATGCCCTAAAGGTATCTCTATCTCAAATATCGCTAGACTCAACCGCGAGTATATCCGCGCTGGGTTCACACAAGAATAAAGATTATCACAGTTGTTTTAGAGGGGAAATGCGAAAGCGTTTCCCCTTTCTTTTTTGCCGCAGGCGAATGATGCCGCAGGCCAACAATGCCGTAGGCGAGTATAAAAGGTATTTAAAAATTTAGGTTATTCCCCATTCTGTTTTCCTTACAATTCTTTTCTATTCATTCTTACGCTTGTTTATCCCTTGCCGCTCCAGGGCCGCGGCGGTGGCCCCGTAATGTATTTCGGAATATGGTTCTGCGGGCCTTTAGCTACTATTAAGCATTGCAGGGCGTATGAGTGAAAGTGGCTTTACTGAGCTTTGGGTTGTCGCATGTTCCGCACAACCAAGTTTCCTCAACACATTACTGATAGGGGAAAATGCGGGCTTTTTTGATTGGAACACTTCATTTATTAGAAATCCACTTCATTACTTGCTTATCAAATAGGTATTAATCTATTCATTACTACTTAGATAGAGCTTGCCCAATTCTAATGTACAAATCAGAAGAAATAGGTATACCAAGACGAATAACCCGCATTTTCCCCTATCAGTAATGTGTTGAGGAAACTTGGTTGTGCGGAAAACCGACCTACCGAACCCTAATCATTTACAATAGCCTAATACGACGCAAAAATCTTAATAGTAGCTAAAGGCCCGCAGAACCATATTCCGAAATACATTACGGGGCCACCGCCGCGGCCCTGGAGCGGCAAGGGATAATAAATACTTATACAAATTGGAGAGAGAATTGAGTAGAAATCAATATGGGTTATCTAATACCCTAAGGAAATAGTTTTTACAACAGCCTACGGCATCACTCGCCTTCGGCAACACTCGCCTACGGCAATTCCGCCTTCGGCAACAACCATTTCTACCACTAAACCTTCTCAAATACCACCTTTATAAAAAAATTGCAAAACTTATCCCTCCTTATTATCTTAATACTTCCTAAAAAAACGCTTTTATATGCCTAATAATTCCCGTAGAAAATTCTTACAAAACCTCGGCGCTACTGCCGCTGCCATTGGCGCAGGTTCTCTCACTGCCATGGCTGCTTCAAACGAAATCAAGCATACCCTTAAAGGCGAGAAAAAAGTTAGCTCAAATGATAAGATCCGTATTGCCGGTATTGGTATGGGGATCATGGGGTTTGGTGATGTGAAATGCGCATTGCGTGTGCCAGGTGTGGAACTCGTAGGCGTGGCAGATTTGTACACAGGCCACCTCGATAAAGCCAAAGCCACCTGGGGAAACCAATTGATTACGACACGCGATTACCGCGAGTTATTAGAGAGAAAAGACATTGATGCTGTGATTGTTGCAACGCCAGACCACTGGCACGATACAATTTCTATCGATGCTATGAAAAAAGGGAAAGCTGTATACTGCGAGAAACCCATGGTGCAAAAAATCTCTGAAGGTCACCAAGTTATCGCTACGCAAAAACAAACAAAGGCTGTATTCCAAGTGGGTAGCCAAAGAGTAAGTAGCGTGGCATTGGCAGAAGCGAAGAAATTATACCAATCGGGCGCTATTGGGCAACTCAATTTCGTAGAGGCTAAAATCGATCGCCATTCTGCACTCGGTGCTTGGCAGTACTCTATTCCAACTGATGCCAATCCTAAAACGATTGATTACAATACTTTCTTAAAAGATACGGCTAAAACACCATTCGATCCCGTTCGCTTCTTCCGTTGGAGAAACTACCAAGCCTATGGTACTGGGGTGCCGGGCGATTTATTCGTACACTTAATCTCCGGTTTACACTTCATGATCGATTCTAATGGTCCTGAACGTATTTATGCTACTGGTAACCTCGTACAATGGAAAGATGGTCGCGATATCCCTGATGTAATGGTGGCGATTTTCGACTACCCAGCTACCGATACTCACCCTGCATTCCAAATGAACTTGCGTGTGAATTTCGCTGATGGCGGTGGTGGCGGTGAATATACGCGCCTTATAGGTACAGAAGGTGTAATTGAACTGGGTTGGAACGACTTCAAAGTAAAACAACACAAATTGCCAGAAGCACCAGGTTATGGCGGTTGGGATACATTTGGCACTTTCACCGAAGAACAACAAAAAGCATTCATCGAAGATTATAACAAAAAATACAGCGCAGCCGCTGCTCCATTAAAAGCTGCTACCAATAGTTATAATGCTCCTGCTGGATACGACGATCGTTACGATCACTTCGTGAATTTCTTCGAAGCAATTCGCTCTGGGAAACCGGTTGTAGAAGATGCTTCATTTGGTTTACGTGCCGCTGGCCCAGCTTTAGCCGTGAATGAAAGCTACTTCAAGAAGAAAATTATCCAATGGGATCCTAAAAAGATCGACATTATAGGATAGTCTAAAAATTATCTATAAGCCTCGCAAACCCTTGCGAGGCTTCACTTTTTTATATAGCATAATTCGATCGCAACATTTTTGCCTGCAAATGCTTACATTTATTTATACGCCTAATCCATCATCATGAAACAGCTATTACCTATTATTGCACTAGCGGCTCTCTGCGCATGCAATGCCCCTTCCAAAGAAAAAAAGATGAATATGGACATAAAACCTCCGGTTGCGGAAAAGATCCCGAAACAACTTGTAGAACATGGCGACACGCGCGTCGATAACTACTATTGGCTAAATGAACGCGAAAACCCTAAAGTGCTCGCTTACCTAGATGCCGAGAATAAATACCTCGACACCATGATGGCTCACACCAAAACACTACAAGACAAACTCTTCAACGAAATGAAAGGCCGCATTAAAGAAACCGACGAAAGCGTACCGGTACTCGATAATGGCTATTTCTACTACACCCGTTACGAAGAAGGTAAAGAATACCCTATCTTCTGCCGCAAACAAGGCAGCTTAGAGGCAAAAGAAGAAGTAATGCTTGATGTAAACGTAATGGCTGCCGGGCACGGTTATTATAGCGTTTCCGGGGTAAGAGTATCACCCGATAATAACTTGTTGTTGTATGGTGTAGATGATGTAGGAAGAAGAAATTATACCATGCATGTCAAAAATTTGTCGACCGGCGAAACTTACACCGATCAAATCCCAAAACTCACAGGTAACTGGGTGTGGGCAAACGATAACAAAACAATTTACTACGCAAAGAAAGATACTGTAACACTTCGTTCAGAATCTATTTACGTACACACACTGGGGAACGACGCTGCTAAAGACAAGCTCGTTTACCACGAAAAAGACGAAACATTTACGGTGTGGTTGGATCAAACAAAATCCAAAAAATACATCGTTATCAATAGCGAAAGCACTGTTAGTACAGAAGCAAGAATATTAGATGCTAACAAACCCGGTGGACAATTCACCGTGTTCCAACCTCGTGAAAAAGATCATTTGTATTACATCGATCACCGCGAAAATGAATTCTATATTATTACCGACTGGGAAGCGAAAAACAGCCGTATTATGACGGCCAATGAAACCCAATTCGGCAAACAATACTGGAAAGAGTTTGTAGCACACCGCGCCGATGTATTACTAGAAGGCATCGAATTGTTCAAAGATTATATCGTTATCAAAGAACGTAAAGGTGGCTTGGCTCAAATGCGTATCATGCACCCTACAAATAAACAAGAACATTACCTCGACTTCGGTGAAGCCGCGTACGTAGCAAGTGTAGGCGCAAATCCAGAATACGACACAAAGGTATTGCGCTACAATTATGCGTCGTTGGTAACGCCAAATAGTACGTTCGATTACAACATGGATACACGCGAGAAAGAGTTGAAAAAACAACAAGAAGTACTCGGTGGATACGATCCTAAAAACTACACCATCGAACGTGTTTCAGCAAAAGCGAAAGATGGAACAGAAGTGCCTATTTCAATTGTCTATAAGAAAGGTTTCAAGAAAGATGGCAACGGGCCATTGCTGATGTATGGCTATGGCTCTTACGGCAGCTCTACAGAAGCCGGTTTCAACTCTAACCGTATCAGCTTGCTCGATCGTGGCTTTGCTTACGCCATTGCGCACATTCGCGGTGGACAAGAAATGGGTCGCCAATGGTACGACGATGGAAAGATGTTCAAGAAGAAAAACACCTTCACCGATTTCATCGATTGTGCCGATTACTTGGTGAAAGAAAAATACACTTCCTCTCAGCACCTATATGCCCTTGGCGGTAGTGCCGGTGGTTTATTAATGGGTGCCATTATTAATATGCGCCCAGAACTTTGGCACGGTGTAATTGCCGCTGTACCATTTGTTGATGTAGTAACAACTATGCTCGATGAAAGCATCCCGTTAACAACAGGCGAGTTCGACGAATGGGGCAATCCTAAGAACAAAGATTCTTACGACTATATGAAGTCATATTCACCATACGATAACGTAGAGAAGAAAGCCTACCCGAATATGCTTGTAACCACCGGTTTGCACGATAGCCAAGTACAATACTTCGAACCGGCAAAATGGGTGGCCAAACTCCGAGATATGAAAACGGATAACAACGTATTACTCTTCAAAACAAACATGGAAGCAGGACATGGCGGTGCATCTGGAAGGTTTACCGCTTTGAAAGAAGTAGCGCTCCAATACGCGTTCATGCTCGATTTGGAAGGTATTTCTAAATAGTCAAACCGTATTACAATATAAAAGCGTCTCTACAAGTAGGGGCGCTTTTTTTTATGGTGCAAAGTTTGTATTTGAACAATACCATATCATATTTCCTTATTGTAAAAACATGACGCTTATGGATACACCCAATCTCGAATTATACATCAACCGGATGGTGAACTGGGCGGCCGACTTCACGCCTAGGCTTATTGGTGCAGTACTTACTTTGGTGATTGGTTTGTGGGTGATTAAAAAGATAGAACAGCTGCTCATCAAAATTATGCACAACAAAGGACACGATGTTTCCCTACAATCGTTCCTGCGCAGCTTGGTGAGTATTGGCTTGAAAATACTATTGATTATTTCGGTAGCTGGCATGATAGGTTTCCAATCTACCAGCCTTGTAGCCGTAATAGGTGCCGCTGGTTTGGCCGTAGGTTTAGCTTTGCAAGGTAGTTTAGCCAATTTTGCCGGCGGGGTGCTAATATTAATGTTCAAACCTTTTAAAGTAGGAGAGATTGTTACCATACAAGGAATTACAGGCGTAGTAGCCGAAATACAGATATTTAGCACCGTGTTGCATACGGGCGATGGCAAAATAGCCATTTTACCCAATGGCGCTGTATCGAACGGGAATATTATCAATTCCAGTAGAACCGGTAAGCTGCGGGTCGATCTTACGGTGAAAGTGGCTTTTGATGAAGATTTTGAGAAAGTGAAGAAGATTATCCTCGACGAGTTAGATAAGGACAAGCGTATTCTAGTAGATCCTCCTGCGCAAATTAGCATCCTGGATTATGCCGATGGCAACATGACTTTAATTGTACGCCCACAAGCGAAGATCGATGATTATTGGGGTGTGTATTTTGATGCTTACCAAAACATCCAAAGAGCGCTAGTAGAGCATAAAGTTCGTGGCCCACTAACTGTCAATAAAACTGTTTCGGCCTAGTAAAATATTATATACAAGTATGCGCAGCCCGGGTTTCCGACTGCGCATTTTTATTGCATTGTAAGAATCTGGATAACAACTATTTAACAACTGCGCAGAAGCATTGCACGTATATCTACTTAGTACTGCAACGCAAATGGCCAAGGTTAATTGCCTTGCAGGTTTTGATTAAATCCTGGATAGGTTGATAGGTTTCATGCGTAGTATACCCGGTATACTACGCATTTTGTTCGCATAAGTTTTCAATCATTATAAGTAGGAATGCAAAGTGAAAACGGGGTGCAGTTTCTGAAGAAACACGCACCCCGTTCTATTTTTATGCGAATAATTAACTGTTAATTCGTTTGCTTTTTGCGCTGTACCAGGTAATAGCAAACATACAAGAATACGACCCATACCGGGATCAATTCAACCGGTAGTTTCATACCCGTAATCCACATCATCACCAATATACCTACCAAGAATACGAGGCAGATATAGTTGGAAACAGGGTAGAGGAAAGAGGGGAATTTTGTTTTGATACCCTGTAAACCTTTCTGTTGCTTGAACTTTAAATGCACCACGCTAATCATCAACCAGTTGATAATTAAAGAAGATACTACAAGCGACATCAATATCTCCAATGCTTTTTCAGGCATTAATTTATTCACCACAATACAAATAGCCGCAAATAAACCCGAAATCAAAATCGCGTTTACGGGTACACTGTTTTTATTGAGCTTACGTAAGAATGCTGGCGCATTGCCTTGTTGAGCCAAACCGTATAACATGCGGCTGTTACTATACACACAGCTATTATATACCGATAAAGCTGCTGTTAATACAATAATGTTTAACGCGTTTGCAATCAAACTCGTAAAGTAAATAGTTTTACCGAAAAGCGTGAATTGGAACCCTTTTAAATTATCGAACACCATTACGAAAGGACTACTATCGCTGGTAATTTGTTTCCATGGAGAAAGGGCAAACAAGATAATTAACGCACCTACATAGAAAATGAGGATACGGTAAATTACTTGGTTCGTAGCTTTAGGGATCGTTTTTTCAGGTTGATCAGCTTCTGCTGCCGTAATCCCAATTAATTCAAGTCCCCCAAACGAGAACATGATTAACGCAATAGCCGAAAATAAACCTTGGTAATTGCCATTCCCATCGTGTTGTAATAAACCTTTCGGGAAGAAACCACCGTCGTTCCATAAGTTCGACAGCGTTGCATTCGGGCCGCCTGTACCACTAAGTAGCAAGTACACCCCAAATACAATCATAGCAATAATGGCTACCACTTTAATAATCGAAAACCAAAATTCAGCTTCACCATACACCTTCACAGAACCCAGGTTCAAGGCATTGATCGTCACAAAAAAGAATAAACTCGATGCCCATAAAGGAATCTCAGGCCACCAAAACTGCACATAAATACCAACGGCTGTTAGTTCCGACATACTTACTAATATGTACAAAACCCAATAGTTCCAGCCCGACGAAAAGCCGGCGAATTTACCCCAATAGCTGTAAGCGAAATGACTGAAGCTCCCGCTCACAGGTTCTTCTACCACCATTTCACCCAATTGGCGCATAATAAAAAACGCGATGATACCGGCTAATGCATAGCCTAAAATAACTGATGGGCCCGCCAATACTGCGGCAGGACCAATGCCGAGGAACAAACCGGTGCCGATAGCGCCACCGAGTGCAATCAGTTGGATATGCCTGTTTTGTAAACCTCTCTGTAGTTTTTGGTCGTCCTTTTTTTCGAGTGTTGCTTTCAATGTTGAAGTTCTAGGTAAGGTTGCAATATGTGATAATTATGGGAAATTAATAAACTAATCATTTATAAGAAAGAATTTCTAGGCCAATTCTCCTGTAACAGTAGTTATATAAGTATATAAAAAATCCGCCAGCGTGAAAACACCAGCGGAAATTCATCACAAATGATTTTCTAATAAGGTAAATATATCTACGAATAAGTGCGAGTTAGGGATTTGAAAATTTATAATTTGTTGAAATAAAGTTATAACTAACTGATATACAGTATTTTTTAATTCTAAACAGTATCATATGAATACCATGCAAACGCTTACACAAGCAGAAATGATGACCATTAATGGTGGCGTACAATTAAGGGCAAATTTATTACAAGGCTTAAATTCCGAATTATTAGCCGACGCATTAGGAGTAACAGTAGAAACAGCTATAAAACTTCAAGATCAGCAAGGTAATCAAGGCGTTACCGTAAAAGCAGGCACCCTGAACATATATGTTCCCATTAAATAAAAAAGTGCAGGGTTAACCCTGCACTTTTTTATTTAATTACTATTATAACCTAATGTGAATGAGAATGGCTCTTATGGTATTTATTCAGCTTAACACCCACAGATATTAACATTACCCCGAACAAAATAGCGTAAATCCCGATCCACCAAGCGATCACCACCGCGCCAGTAATCGGTTGGGAGAAGATCAACACCCCGAATATGATCGAGAGAATACCTGCAAGGATCAACATCCATTCGTTGTTAATAACCTTCCGGAGGCGAATAGCGGCAATAATTTCCAAAATACCGGTTACAATCGCCCAAAATGCTACAAGGAATACGATATATAAAGCCGTAATCCCAGGCCAGCTGAGGATTAAGATACCGGCGGCCACGCCCAGTAAGCCTTCCAGTAAATATACCCACCATTGCGATTCCTGTTTCTTCACCTGGAAAGCATAAATAAAGGTGAAAATACCGTCGACCAACAAGTAAGCCCCTAAGAAAATCGTTAAAATGGTAAGGGTAATGCCTGGCCAGAAGAAAGCGATTAGTCCGAAAATAATCGCGAAAACGCCCCGGAGAACAAATAGCCACCAGTTTTTTGCTAGTTCGTGCAACATATCCGAAATTTTGGGTTTAGAAAAGAAGGGTACACAGGGCTAACAACCCGTTTCGCTAAATTGTTCGGGATCAAAGCGATATAACTAATATTTCTTTAACAAAAAAGGCAGATATTTTTTTGTAACTTTGCGGCTTCAAAATTTTTTTTACCAAGCATGATTAGCGTTAAAAATGTATCCCTCTCTTTTGGGAAGCGTGTATTGTTCGACGAAGTAAACCTGAATTTCACCAAAGGCAACTGTTACGGCGTAATCGGTGCCAACGGTGCAGGTAAATCTACTTTCTTGAAAATACTTTCAGGAGAAATCGAACCTAATAAAGGTACGGTTGAGATCACCCCAGGCGAACGCATGAGCGTTTTGAAGCAAAACCACTTCGAATTCGATGAAATGACAGTGCTTCAAACAGTGTTGATGGGTAATAAGAAACTCGCAGAAATCGCTGCCGAGCGCGACGCTATTTATGCGAAGGAAGATTTTACCGAAGAAGATGGTATGCGTGCAGGTGAACTCGAAGCAGAGTTCGGTGAAATGGGCGGTTATACTGCTGAAAGCGATGCAGGCGTTCTATTGGGCGACCTCGGCGTTAAAGAAGAATTACACAGCACCCTCCTTAAAGATATCAGCGGTAACCTGAAAGTGCGTGTGCTCTTAGCACAAGCTTTATTTGGTAACCCAGATATCCTATTACTCGATGAGCCTACGAACGACTTGGACGTTGAAACGATCGGATGGTTAGAAAACTTCCTCGGTGGTTACGAAAACATTGTAATCGTAGTGTCCCACGATCGTCACTTCCTCGATGCCGTTTGTACTCACGTAGCGGATGTTGACCGTGCAAAAATCAAAATCTTCACCGGTAACTACTCATTCTGGTACGAGTCTTCTCAATTGATGGCCCGCCAGATGAACGATAAAAACAAGAAGATCGAAGAAAAACGTAAAGATTTGCTCGACTTCATCGCGCGCTTCTCTGCGAACGCTTCTAAATCCAAACAAGCCACCTCTCGTAAGAAAGCGTTGGAAAAATTGGTGGTGGAAGATATCGAACCTTCTAACCGTAAATACCCAGGTATCATCTTCAAACAATTGCGCGAAGTTGGTAACCAAATCTTGAATGTTGAGAAACTTGAAAAATCTGTCGACGGTCGTAAACTATTCTCAGATGTTTCTTTCTCTATCAATAAAGGCGATAAAGTTGCTTTCCTCAGTAAAGACCACTTAGCTTTAACCACTTTCTTCGAAGTTATTAACGGTGAAATGGAAGCAGATGGCGGTAAATTAGAATGGGGTACCACGGTAACGAAAGCCTACTTGCCGAACGAAAACAGCCAATTCTTTACAGAAGATTATAACTTGATGGACTGGTTACGTCAATACGTACCTCCGCACGTTACCGATGTAGATGAACCATTCTTACGCGGTTTCTTAGGTAAAATGTTGTTCAGCGGCGACGAAATCATGAAGAAAACGAAAGTATTGAGCGGTGGTGAAAAAGTACGTTGTATGCTTTCCCGCATGATGTTGCAAGATCCAAACGTAGTGATCTTAGATGAACCTACGAACCACTTGGACTTGGAATCCATCCAATCTTTCAACGAAAGCATGATCAACTTTAAAGGTATCGTGTTGTTCACTACGCATGACCATACGTTTATGCAGTCGGTAGCAACCCGTATTATCGAAATCACACCAAAAGGTATCATCGATCGTTTAATGACGTTCGACGAATACTTAGCGGATGATCGCGTGAAAGCTTTGCGTGAAGAAATGTACGCTGAGCAAGTAACTGCTTAATGTGCAATTACATTCTTGGTAATAAAAAAAGGATAAGAGCTCTCTCTTATCCTTTTTCATTTTCGGCCGAAGCCAATGCATTTTTTTTAAAGTTGGTAATGGTAAGCCTTTATAAGTATTTCGCAATCATGCTCATCTTACTTTTGTCTAAAGGCTTAGTAATGTAGGCCATGAGTTCCGGCGTTTTCTTTACTTTCTCCATATCGGCTAAGTTCGTACTCGATGAACACATAATAATAGGTACTTCCTTGCTTAATTTCGATTTCAATTCTCTAAACGCATCAATAAAATCCCAACCGTTCATGCGTTGCATGTTCATGTCGAGAATGATAAGTGAAGGCAACGTAGTTTCGGTGTATGCATTCAATTCCTCGATGGCTTCTTCGGCACACAAGAAAGAAGAGATGGATACATCCCCCCAACCCTGGAGGCCAAACATTTTTTTAATAATGAAATGAAAAATCTCGTCGTCATCTATAACATAGATTTTTTTATTCGTATTTGCCATGACTGATTTATTTCGGGTAGCTTCCTTTATTGCCGGTGTGTTCGCTGAATTGGGATGTCAAAAACATGCAACTTTTTTCTCCGTATTCGTGGGTAAAAAGGGTCATGGTTTCATAATGTTATTAGCTTAACTGGCACAATCAACCTATTTTAGAAATCTGTGGCAAAGAAAGTTAATTTTATTTTATTTTTATATATAATATAAATGCAATAACCAATCTTTAACAAATTTAATAAGTCCCCCAAGAAGCAACATTTTCATTAGTAAGCGATCCTTCCTTCCTCCCAAAAATAAAAAAACGCACCCGTATAAACGAGTGCGTTGAGCATGATTTTATGTTGAGGTTTAACGAATGCTGATCTACTAGAACAAGCCGCCTTTTTTCAACGTTACTTTACCTTGACCGATTTTGTAACCGTTATGGTAAATCTCTACGCTGTAATCGCCTACTTTGTAATCAGAATTTTGTTTCCAATCCATTTTCACAGCGGTTTTCTCGCCTTGTGTGTAAGCTACGGTTTGTTTAACAGTATATAATTTTTCAGTACCGTCTTCTAAAGTGAATTTACCAGAACCTAACGCCTCAACAGCTAATGGTGTACCATCTGGAGCTGTAATAGCTACAAAGATGTCTTTATCACCTGTTTGAGCAATACGGTTTTCATCCAAATCGAATGTAACACGCATCATGTCGGCTTTTTTCGCTTTTGAAGTTTCTACTTCTTTACCATTACGTTTTAATAATAACGGCGTTAATTTGATGTTAGATGCATGTAAAACTGAACCTAAATCTACTTTCTTGTCTAAGCCTTCTTTTACAACTTGTACAGAATCTCTTTCCTTACGAGCCACATCACGTTCGCCTGTTAAAACGATTTTCTCGCCTTCCAAACGCTCAATAGTTGCCGTGTAAGATTCGATGTTAGATTTCAATTGTTCAATCAATCTGCGTGCTTCCGCTAACTCAGCTTGTGTAGCATTCTTGTTAGATAAGATGCTGCTGATACGAGATTTCATGTCCTGGATTTCCTTGTCTTTCGTTTTAACTAGGCTATCCATACGCGAGTTTTGCGTAATTAATTCGTCCAAGCGCGCTTGTGCAGCAGAGTATTCGCTTTGCAGTTCATCACGCGCAGAGGAAACGCTATCAAGACGGTTTTCTGTAGTAGTGATAGTTTGTTGAGTTTTGTCCTTATCATAGAACATATAACCCCAAGTACCTAATAATGCTGCAATAAGTACACCGTAGATAATCCCGTTCTTATTGCTTTTTGGTTTTTCAGAACCTGACGAACTTGGACCGGGCGTACCGGTATTGAAAGTGTTTTCCGCCATAGTGTTGCTATTTTAAATTGATTGTTTGTATGGGTAAAATTTTTAACTGAAATACAACGTTGTTTTCATTTTAGTTAAATTACGCAGGCAAATTCTTAATACAGTGCTAAATAACGTAGCCTTAGATCAATTATTATTGCTCGACATCGAAACCACACCGCTGGTACCCTCGTTTTCAGAACTGCCTGGAGAGATGCAAGACCTCTGGTTGGAGAAATTTACAAAAACTGCGCCAGAATCTGGAGAACCGCAACCAGGCTACTTCGAAAAAGCAGGAATATACGCCGAGTTTGGCAAAATCGTCTGTATTTCAGTGGGGTTCTTTTATGTGGAAAACGGAAAATACAACTTTCGTATCAAATCGTTTTTTAACGATGATGAACAAATCGTACTCACCGAATTCCTAGAACTCGTGCAAAAGTTCCATCTCAAATACCCACGCTTCCAATTCGCCGGGCATAATATAAAAGACTTCGATATTCCTTATATCTGTCGCCGCGCCATTATCAAAGGCCTTATATTGCCCCCAGCTTTGCAAATACATGGCCTCAAACCATGGGAAATGCCCATGCTCGATACCATGCAAATCTGGCGATTCGGCGATTTTAAAAACTACACCTCGCTGAAACTCCTAGCCGCCGTTCTAGGTATCCCGTCTCCCAAAGACGATATCGACGGTTCTATGGTCGCCTCCGTATACTGGGAAAAGCACGACCTTAAAAGAATCAGCGAATATTGCCAAAAAGATGTACTCACCGTCGCCCAATTATTACTGCGTTTTAAACACATGCCGCTACTAAACGACAATGAAGTGACGATCATCGGCAATTAACCGTTGGCAATCGCCCCGGAAACCAATAGTTTTGCATTCATCATTACGCTCGCATGGATTACCAAGAAATTATAAAAGACTGGAAACAAAAGAAGTTCCGCCCATTGTACTGGTTGGAAGGTGAAGAAGATTTCTTTATCGACCAGGTAGTAAACTACGCCGAACATCATTTGCTGCCCGAAAGTGAAAGAGGTTTTAACTTAACCGTGTTGTACGGGAAAGATACCGACTGGTCGACCGTTATTAACGCTTGCCGCCGCTATCCCATGTTCGCAGAATTTCAAGTGGTCATCCTCAAAGAAGCGCAAGCTATGCGCGACTTACTCAAGCTCGAAGCGTATATCGATAACCCGCTTAGCTCCACCATCTTCGTTGTTGCGCACAAACAAGGCAAGATCGACGGCCGCAGTAAAACAGCGAAATTGATCAAAGAAAAGGGCGTGATGATGTCGACAAAAAAAATGTACGACAATCAACTCCCCAGTTGGATCGACGCCTACGTAGGTACCTTGGGCCGCGCCATTTCGCAAAAAGCAGGCATTTTACTGGCCGACCACATTGGGAACGACCTTAGCCGTATTGCCAACGAATTGGAAAAGCTGCTCGTGAACTTACCAGGAGGCAAAAAGATCGACGAGAATGATATTGAAAAATATGTAGGTATCAGTAAAGAATACAACGTATTCGAACTTCAGAACGCGGTAGGAGCCAAGGATATGCAAAAAGTAATGCGCATCGTGCAATACTTTTCCGCCAATCCCAAAGCGGCACCTATTCAAATGACAATCCCCGCCTTGTACAACTTCTTTAGCAAACTGAACATGCTCTTCAGCGTGAAGGGCGGCGAAAAGGAAATGGCTTCAGCCCTAGGTGTTCACCCATTCTTCTTAAAGGATTACATGCGTGCTGCCAATAATTACGGTTTAGAAGGCACGGAAAAAGCCATTTTGTTGCTGCACAACTACAACCTACGCAGCATTGGCGTGAACGATGCCGGTGTAGAAGATGGCGAATTGCTGAAAGAGTTGATGTATAGAATGATGAATTAATTGCCTACATTCGTAGTAATAATATAGTATATGCAAGTATTAAGAAACGTTTTACCTCCGCCAGTAGTAGTTCGCTAAAACGCGCAACTGCAAAAGGTTTCATAGAATTATTAATATTCTCTTCTCCGCATGAGTTTTTCATGCTGCGGTTGCTTGCGTGCCTACGCAAATCAAAATTCTCTTTATTCATTTTATTACAACCGCATATTTAACATGTCGAAATATACCTGGATGGTATTCGTAGGTGCATGCAGCTACGGGATATTATCTACTATTGTGAAATTGGCCTATTGGGATGGCTATGCCATTGAAGTAATTGCTGTTATGCAAGCACTTATTGGGTTTTGCTGCTTATGGATTTTCTCTTTGTTTACGAAAACCACTACTAATAAGGTATTACCGCTGCAAGGGAAAAGTAAATGGCTCGTAATCGTATCTGGTGGCTGTATTGGGCTAACCTCTTACGTGTATTACTTAAGCGTGAAATACATTCCTGCATCGGTAGCCATCATTTG
Organism: Chitinophaga skermanii; assembly: GCF_003259335.1. Taxonomy (GTDB): domain Bacteria; phylum Bacteroidota; class Bacteroidia; order Chitinophagales; family Chitinophagaceae; genus Chitinophaga; species Chitinophaga skermanii. The sequence goes on along the minus strand of NZ_QLLL01000006.1, from coordinate 419,601 downwards.
CTTAATGCAATTTACTTGGATGAGCGTGTTATTGGAATGGTGCTTATTTAAAAAGCGGCCCAGCCAACAACAATTAGGCATTATTACCATTATTTTATTAGCCACTTATTTAGCCAGTGGTTTACAAGATAGTACCAATATTCATTGGAAAGGCTTATCACTGGCCACTTTGTCGGCTTTGATGTACGCTGGGTACGTAGTACTCAACGCCCGCTTACCGCAAACCGGAGGTACATCCATTACGCGAAGCATGTACGCTATGCTAGGGTCGGTGATTACACTAAGTATTATCACCTTCCCAGGATTAATCGCTGCGCAGTGTTGGAATCTCCAGCTATTCCGGTGGGTAATTTTATTGGCTTTCTTCGGCACCATTATACCGCCTTTACTCTTTGCCGGCGGCATTCCGAAGATTGGTGCCGGTAAAAGTGCTGTTATTATGACGGCCGAATTACCGGTGGCAATTATCAGTGCCTGTGTTATCCTGCACGAACCCATTGCAAGCTTGCAATGGTGGGGCGTAGGTTTGTTGCTAGCGTCGATTGTGTATATGAAAACGAGGTAAATAAAAATACCCGGGTGTATAGCCCGGGTATTTTATACTATGATAAATATATTTTGTGAGTGATCGTTGGTTGCTTTGTGCAGCATTCGTTGCCACGCTCGCTTCAGCTGTAGTGCTTACGCGATGCCTAGAATTTCGCGGGCAGTATAGGCATCTTCACGTATTTGTGATACCAAGGCATCAATATTATCATACTTACGGTCTTCTCGCTGGTAAGCCATAAAGGCTACCCGGATGGGTTGGTCGTAAATGTCTTCATTGAAATCAAAAATATGCACTTCGATACGCAATTCTTTACCATTAAAAGTAGGGCGTGTACCAATGTTCAATACACCATTCAACTCCCTTCTTTCTTCCCCCACAAATACTTTAACAGCATATACACCTTGCGCAGGAATCAGTTTACGTGGGTCGTTCAAACCAATGTTCGCCGTAGGAAAACCCAATTGGCGACCCATTTTATCACCATGTATAACAGTGCCACCCAAGAAATAAGGATACCCAAGCAATTCATTCGCCAAGGTAATATCGCCTACTTTCAAGCTATTACGAATTTTGGTAGAACTAACGGTTAAATCATCCACCACTTGCTGTGGAATCTCGATCAAGCAAAAACCGTATTTATTTTGCTCAGCTTCCAGTAAATGCAAACCACCTTCCCGGTTATGCCCAAAACGGTGATCGTACCCAATAATGATGGTATGCGGGTTAAAGCGCTGGATCAAGAAATTTTCTAAGTAAGCCTGTGCAGATAATTCGGAAAAAGCCTTCGTAAATGGCACCACCACCAGGTGATCCACCTGTTCTTGACTTAATAACTCGATCTTCTCTTCCAAGGTAGTGAGCAAACGCACGCTGGTATCGCCAGGCATTAATACCTCCCGCGGATGCGGATCGAAGGTAACTACCACCGATTCGCCACCACATGCCTGTGCTGCCTGCTTTAACTGTTGTATAATATGCTTATGGCCGTAATGCACGCCATCAAATGTGCCGATGGTAATCACTGCATTCCTAAAAGCCGGTAGTTGTTGTAAATCGCGATGAACCTGCATGGTAAAACTTCAAATTCCCAAATTCCCCCGAAGGGTAAACGCAAATCTAATCGATTTACGCATATTCCTCAATAGTTTAAAGTGTTCGCCGGTATTTTATTACTATACCCCCTGCTTTTGCTCCCAACTTTTTCGCTTGCAATCAGCCTATAGGTAAGTATCGTATGAACATGCTAAACATAAAAATGTACATTATAATGTACATTTTCTCTTCTACTGTACCCGCAAAAATGTACTTTTGCACTTTGAATTCGTACTTAACTAATACAATTATACTACAAGTGGACCAGAACCTGTACGCAAAACGCGGTGTGTCGGCCGGCAAAGAAGATGTGCACAATGCCATCAAAAACATCGATAAAGGATTATTCCCGAAGGCTTTCTGTAAAATTATTCCAGATATTTTAGGTGGCGACGCCGAGATGTGCAACATTATGCACGCCGATGGCGCAGGTACCAAATCATCTTTGGCATATACTTATTGGAAAGAAACCGGTGATATTAGCGTTTGGCGTGGTATTGCACAAGATGCTATTATCATGAACATCGACGATCTCCTTTGCGTAGGCGCTACCGATAATATCTTGTTATCGTCTACTATTGGTCGTAATAAAAACCTCGTACCAGGTGAAGTAATCGCTGCTATCATCAACGGCACCGAGGAAGTGTTGGAAGAATTACGTTCACATGGAATCGGTATTTACTCTACAGGTGGCGAAACCGCCGATGTGGGCGACCTTGTACGTACCATCATCGTGGATTCTACGGTAACTTGCCGAATGAAAAGAAGCGATGTGATTTCTAACGATCGCATTAAAGCAGGTGATGTTGTGGTAGGGTTGGCTTCCTACGGCCAAGCTACTTACGAAAGCCAATACAATGGCGGTATGGGCAGCAATGGCTTAACCTCTGCTCGCCATGATGTATTTAACAAGCAAATCGCTGCAAAATTCCCTGAAAGCTTTGATCCAGGTATTCCGCAGGAAGTCGTGTTCTCTGGTAGTAAAAATTTAACCGATCCTATCGAAGTACCGGGCTTTGGTACCGTAGATGCCGGTAAATTGGTATTGTCACCAACAAGAACCTATGCGCCTGTGATTAAGAAGATATTGGAATTGTACCGTTCACAAATCAACGGTATGGTACATTGTAGCGGTGGTGCACAAACCAAAGTGCTCCATTTCATCGAGAACTTACACGTTATTAAAGATAACCTCTTCCCAATTCCGCCATTATTCAAGCTCATCCAAGAACAATCTGGTACCAGCTGGAAAGAAATGTACCAAGTATTCAACATGGGGCATAGAATGGAATTGTATGTACCGGCAGAAATTGCCCAAGAAATCATCGCTATTTCAGAAAGCTTTGGTATTCCTGCGCAAATTGTAGGTAGAGTGGAAGCTAGCGAACATAAACAAGTAACTGTTAGAAGCGAATTCGGTGAATTCGTATACGCGTAAGCGCTAACTAACAGAAAATCATAGGCAAAGGCCGTTTCTACCTTGTAGAAACGGCCTTTGTACATTATACAGTGACTATGCATACTTCGATATGGATGGAGTGTAAACCTATCTTTTGCCTATCTTAACCCTATCTCGACCCTATCCTTTGCCTATCTCGACCCTATCTCAAGCCTATCTCAAGCCTATCCTAAGCCTATCCCCGGCCTATTTATACATCTGTAAATCAATACGTTAACTGTTTTTGAGCTAGTTCTACTCCTTGTAACATTATGTAAATCATTTGATTGCAAAGGAATCCGGCATAATTCGGCACGCAGGTAGGGGGTAGGGTGGTTAAAATGCTTTGTTTAGGGGCAATGGAGAGAAGAGGAATGGTTGTTAGCACACTTAATATATGAAATGTGGAAAAGGGTTTTTCTCCCTAAACAGCGCTATATACATGCAAAAAGGCTGCTCATGCAGCCCTTATTGTAATTATTTGAATTCTATTGGAATGTGTGTCAATACGTTAATCGCTTTTCCATCTTCTATAGCCGGTAGCCAGCGTGGCATTTTTCGAACCATATCAATAGCTACATCATCTAAGCCGTAACCTAACGATTTACCGTAGACCTGTATATCGCGAATTTCGCCATCGGCTTTTACAACGAATAAGATACCCACTTTACCTTTAATATCGGCTTTACGGGCTTCTTTCGTGCGAATAGCGTGTGCTTTTAGGTAAGCATTCAAAGCTTCTTTGCCTGCTGGGTAGCGAGGGGGCAAGTTCTTTAAAGTAGTATAAGCTTGCGCAACGGAATCTTCAGCGCGTAATTTTAAATATTGATCTAAAACAACCGGATCTTCTTTAAAAGGCTGTGCAGGCGTAACTGTTGTATCCTGCGTAACAAATACACCGTAACTGGCATCTTTTGCTTGCACATGCAATGCGGATGTAGCAAGGACAATACCCAAAGCGGCAGGGATTAAAAATGGTATTCGCATGGTTTTTAATTGATTAGAAGGGCGCTAAGGTAGAAAAATAAACCGGGTATTCGATAACACCCGGTTATTATTTTGGTAGTTAGAATGGGGATACATAACAATGTTACTTTCGCATAGCGAAATAACTTTGCTTGCTTGGTGTATGAAATAATAAATGGAAGAATTCGAATAAGAGAATTCTTTACTAGCGTGGTTTTTCGAGGAAGATGGTTGTTTTTCTCCTTTATAAGTGTGGATATGACACCATAAAGACCGTTGAAACCCTTTATGGTATTGGTTTACGGTTGCTGCTGCAAAATACGAAAAGAATTTATTTTACCTACATGAAAATGCCCGGCTCGATAAGAACCAGGCATTGTTTAACTCCTTTATAGTTAGGAATACGATGAATTATTCTTGGATAGTAAAACGAATCGGCAAATTAAACTGTACGTTTACCGGCCGGTTGTTTTGCTTACCCGGGTTCCATTTCGGCATCATCTGCACAACCCGTAACGCTTCTTCTTCCAAGCCATTGCCACGAATTTTTCCCACAGTTTTCACATCTTTCACTTGCCCATCTTTACCCACAACAAACGTTACGAATATAGTTCCTTCTTTCCCTTTATTACTTGCCTCTTCTGGGTAACGAACGTTACTGCGAAGGAATTTATTCAAGGCTTCTTCACCACCCGGGTAGGAGGGTGGCTGCTCTACAAAAGTGAATATTTCGTTGGCTTCACTTTCCTTATGTATATTTTCTACAGTCACCTTAGGCAACGATAATTTAACTGCCGGTGGTGGCGGTGCTTGGATAGCAAACCCCATCGCGCAGAAACATACCAACACTACCGGTAACATCATGAATTTACGTAAACCCAAAAGTGAACCTTTGGCCGGTTGTAATAACATGTGTATACGGCGACTAATCGGCGCTTGCAATAATGGGCTCGCCAAGGCTGGATGTACACCGTGCATTGCTTGGGTTAAAATGGTTTCGGCATAACCGGCCACGTTACCCTTGGCCGTAGTGGCATCGGCAATAAATTCATGTACCATCGATAACTCCTTCTTCATGAAATGAAATACAGGGTTGAACCAAAATACGGCCGTTAATACTTCCATGAAAATATTATCGAGACTATGCTTGCCGCGCAAGTGAGCCGTTTCGTGCTGCAATATTTGTTGACCTTCAGTGCTGGCTAGGTCTGTATTTTTAGGCAAGAAAATATACTTGATAAAAGAGAAGGGCGATTCAATGACTTGGCCGAATACCACCTTATAAGGCGATTTTTCTTGCAGTTCGCCTTCTTTTAATAAGCGGTATATTTTAAAGAACATCCTCGTAAGTCTACACAACGCAAATACAGTAATGAGGCTGTACAGAAGTACACTCCAACTAGCAAGATTGAACTCGAAAATATGTTTTGGCTCGCCTGCGTATAATACTTGTTCCCGTAATTGTACAAAGCTGGCCGTATAGCTCAACATTGTATTGTCTTGTAAGGTGGGTATTAAAGGCAAAGGAATTTTCACGAACGGAATCACCACCGATACGAGGGCTGAAAACAGCAAGTAATAACGGTTCCATTGGTGGAAACGGTGATTACGTAAGGCAAAATGGTAATAAGCGTATAACACAACGCTGCAAATCGATACCTGTAAGAAATAAGCAAAAATGGGTGTCATATTTCCTGGTTTAATCCTTTAAATGTTAACGTTCATTCACGCGCACAGCAACATCATTGCCTGTTTGTACGCAGCGTACCGGTAAAACACAGTGCGATTCAACAATCTGCCCGTTTACTTTACCGGGTTGCCAGCGATCGCTGTTTTTGAGTACCTCTACAATACAGCTTTCCAATATTTTATTCGTGCTTTTATTCGTGCCATTAATATTACTCAATTTTCCCCTAGCGCTTACATCGAATTGTACATAGGCATTACCACTAAGGTCTTTCCCGGGAAAATTCTGCACATAGGTTTGTAAATAGGCGCCTATTACTTCTTGGAAGGCTTGTTCGCCACCGGGAAACTGGGCTGCCCTGTGTTCTTCCATGCGTAGATCGCCGGGGGTGAGGGCTATTTGATGATCTTCGGTTACTTCAAACTCGAAGGGTAAGTAGCACATGGTGGGAACGGCTTGCCCGTTGAGCATAGCCGGTTGCCATTTAGGCATTTTCTTGAGGGTGTTGGCAAGTTGTGATTCCATGGCACGGTTAGAGGATAAACCTACAGGGCGCACATTCACCACCGAGCCATCTTTCTCTATGGTAAAAGCAAAACTGGCTTTACCACGGTTGCGCACTTTTTGTTGCAACAGCGGCCAGTTAATCGTTTTCAGTAAAAAGTTATTCATAGCCGTATCGCCACCGATGTATGCAGCGTTTTGACTGATCAACGACGTATCGGCAGTAGTTTGATGTAGGGCGTTTGCTTCTAGGAGGCAACCTAATAAGCACACCGTAAGGAACATGCGCAGGTTCATAGCAGGTAGTTTATAGGCCTTTTTGCTTGGCTTCTTTCACTTGTTCGAGTAAATTTTCTAGTTCGTTTACACTGATGTTTTTGTCTTTCATGAAAAACGACACCAAGTTGCTGTACGACCCTTCGAAATAGCCTTTCACGAATTGCTTCATGGTTTTGCGGCTATATTCGTCTTTACTAATAAGGGCGAAGTACTGGTGCGATTTTCCGTAGGCTTTAAAGTCGACGAATTCTTTTTCAATCAAGATTTTAACGAGGGTAGATACGGTATTGTAGTGTGGTTTCGGTTCGGGTAACTCTTCGATAATTTCTTTCACGAAAGAGGGACCGAGCTTCCACAAAGCTTGCATAATTTGCTCTTCTGCTTTGGTAAGTGTTTTCATGCAACTTGACATTTTCTAACCTAAAGGTAAACTAAAATCATAGTTTGAGAACTATTTTGATAGTTTTAGTGGGTGACTATATTAAATCCCTGCATATGAACGTTTTAAAAGCGGTTTTTGTATATAAAATGTAGTAAAAGCCAAGAAAAATCCTCCGTGTTTTTATATTTTATACTGGCAGGATGGGATAATTAATTATTTTTGTTGCTGTTAAAAACAAATAGATGACCGCTGAACAACCCATTGTACAATTATCGAATGCCAATATTTACCAAGGAAGCGCACTAATTTTATCCGACGTAAATATTGCTGTAAATAAAGGAGAGTTTGTTTATTTGATTGGTAAAACAGGTTCGGGCAAGTCGAGTTTATTAAAAACTTTGTACGGCGATTTGTCATTAAGAGAGGGTTCCGGCCAGGTGGTAGGATTTGATTTGAAGAAGATGGATTGGAAGAAAGTTCCTTATTTAAGGAGGAATTTAGGGGTTGTTTTCCAGGATTTCCAGTTATTAACGGATCGTAACGTACACGAAAACTTAAAATTCGCCCTGAAAGCTACCGGCTGGCAGGACGCTAAACAAATTGAGGATAAAATCAACGACGTATTAGACAAAGTAGGTTTACGCACCAAGGGTTTTAAAATGCCCTACGAGTTGAGTGGTGGTGAACAACAACGTGTAGACATTGCACGTGCTTTGCTCAATGCTCCCAAATTAATATTAGCAGATGAGCCAACGGGTAATTTAGACCCCGAGACATCGGATGGTATTATGCAATTATTATTTCAGATTTGCAGGGAAGACGGTACGGCGATAGTGATGGCCACCCACGATTACATTACACTGCAGAAATTCCCGTCGCGCGTGATCCGCACGGAAAATGGGCAGGTAATCGACAATGCAGCCATTAACTTTGCGTAGGTCGGTTGAAGATTTTTATTAATATGGAAAGAAATGCTATTGTCCGGAAAGGCCAATGGGAGCGGGTGTTTTACATAAATAAGTCACTATTTTAGAACTTATTTGTGTATTTCCAAGTTTTCATTACCTTTGCAGCGGAAAAATAGCGACTAATAATTTATTTATTTAATTACAAGATGTCTTACTTAACAGTAGAAAAGAAAGCTAATATTTTTAAAGAATTCGGTGGTAGCGAGAAAAATACCGGTTCAGTTGAAGCTCAAATCGCTCTTTTAACTGAGCGTATTTCTAGCATTTCTGCTCATTTGAAAGCAAACAAGAAGGATTTCTCAACTCACCGTGGTTTGATGAAAATGGTAGGTCAAAGAAAACGTCTTCTTTCTTACCTTTCCAAAACTAACCTCACTGGCTACCGTGCTTTAATCGAGAAGTTAGGTCTCAGAAAATAACCTGGAATTTTTTATAGCGCTATTCCCAACTTTTTCAGTTGGGAATAGTTTTTTTGTATGTATACGTTTTTAATCTTCACTAATTTATGACTCTGACACCTACTTCGGTTAAATTTGATATAGGCGATGGACGCGAGGTAACCATCGAAACGGGTAAAATGGCCCGGCAAGCCGATGGCGCTGTGACAGTTCGATTGGGCAACTGTATACTACTAGCTACAGTAGTTGCCAACAAAGAACCTAAAGAAGGTCAATCGTTCTTCCCGCTTACGGTGGACTATCAAGAGAAATTTGCTTCTGCTGGCCGCATTCCTGGCTCTTTCTTTAAACGTGAAGGCAAACTATCCGATTATGAAGTTTTGATTTCCCGCTTAATCGACCGCGCATTACGCCCCTTGTTCCCCGACGATTATTTGTGCGATGTTCAAGTTTTAGTTACCCTCATCTCCTCCGATCCAGAAGTTGTTCCAGATGCATTGGCTTGTTTAGCTGCCTCTGCTGCTTTGGCTGTTTCTGATATTCCGGTACAAGAAATTATTTCCGAAGTACGTGTTGCACGTATCGAAGGAAAGTATGTAATCAACCCTTCTCGCTCAGAGCTTGCAAAAGCTGATATGGATTTCATCATCGGTGCTACTGAAAAGAACATTATGATGGTGGAAGGTGAAAGTAAAGAGTGTAGCGAAGAGGATATGATCCAAGCTATTGAAACTGCTCATAACGCTATCCGTATCCAAGTTAAAGCACAAGAAGAATTGCGTGCTTTAGTAGGTGTTACCGGCAAACGCGATTACACTAAGCCTTACGCAAACGAAGAATTGAAAGCGAAAATCGCTGACTTCGCTAGCGAAAAAATCTTAGCGGTTGCTAAATCTGCTTTGTCTAAACACGATAGATCGGATGCTTTCGATAAAATTGCTGAAGAATTAACCACTTTCTTAGGTGAAGAATTACCCGACGAAGACAAAAAAATCGCCGGTAAATACTTACACAGCATCGAGAAAGAAGTGATCCGTAACATGATCTTAGACCAAAGCGTTCGTTTAGACGGTCGCCAATTGGATCAAGTACGTCCATTAGTAATGGAAGTAGATTTGTTACCTTCTCCACACGGTTCTGCTCTCTTCACACGTGGTGAAACACAATCTTTAACAACCGTTACTTTGGGTACGCCAGACGACGAATTGTTGATCGAAAGTGCTGCTACTTCTAACTACGTGAAGTTCATTTTACATTATAATTTCCCTCCATTCTCTACAGGTGAAGTGAAACCAATGCGTGGCCCTGGCCGTCGCGAGGTTGGTCACGGTAACTTGGCAATGCGTTCTTTGAAACAAATGATGCCTGGTTCCGACTATGCTTACACTGTAAGGGTGGTATCTGATATTTTGGAATCTAACGGTTCATCTTCCATGGCTACTGTTTGCGCAGGTTCATTGGCTTTGATGGATGCGGGTGTTCCAGTTCCTAAGCACGTTTCCGGTGTAGCAATGGGCTTAATCTCTCGTTCTACAGATGGTAAATGGGCTGTATTGACCGACATCTTGGGTGATGAAGATCACTTGGGTGATATGGACTTTAAAGTAACTGGTACGCGTGATGGTATCTGCGGTATCCAAATGGATATTAAAGTAGATGGTTTGAGCATGGATGTAATGCGCCAAGCGTTAGCACAAGCTAACCGTGGTCGTATGCACATCTTGGATGCCATGTATGAAACAATGCCGGCAGCTCGCCCAGAACCTAAACCACACGCTCCAAGAATGGAGAAATTGATCATCGACCGCGAATTTATCGGTGCCGTAATCGGACCCGGCGGTAAGATCATCCAAGAAATCCAACGCGAAACTGGTACTACCATCAATATCGAAGAAGTTGGTCAAACCGGTGAGGTTAGCATCTTCTCTTCTCAGAAAGAAAGCTTGGAAAAAGCTTTAGCATGGGTAAAAGGTATCGTTGCTGTTCCAGAAGTAGGCGAAGTATACGAATCTACAGTTAAATCTGTAATGCCATACGGTGCTTTCGTTGAATTCTTACCTGGTAAACAAGGCTTATTACACATCTCTGAAATCTCCTGGAAACGCCTCGATACAATGGAAGGCGTATTAACAGAAGGTGAAACAGTGAAAGTGAAATTAGTAGGCACTGATCCTAAAACTGGTAAGTTCAAATTAAGCCGCAAGGTGTTAATGCCGAAACCAGAAGGTTACGTTGAACGCCCTGAAGGTGACAGAGAAAGCCGTGGCGATAGAGGTGATCGCGGTGGTGACCGTGGCGACCGTCGTGGCGGTGGCGATCGTGACCGTCGTGGCGGTGGTGACAGAGGTGGTCGTTACGACGACCGTCGTGGTGGTGGTGATCGTGGAGATCGCGGTGGATACCGTGATAGCCGTGAATCACGCGAGCCAAAAGACGAACCAATGGAACCATTACCACCAATGTTCGACGAAGAATAATTGTACATTGATTTTCTTTATAGAGAAAGCCGCCTTGGGTAACCAGGGCGGTTTTTGTTTTTATAGTTATTGGGAAGAAGATGATTGACGCTGCCACCGTTCAAATGTGCGACGCCACTACAGCAAAATATGAGTACAGCCGTTCGTTCCACCATACACAACCTCGCTTATGAGCATAAAAAAACGGCCACTACATGTGTAGCGACCGTTAACTATGCGGTATAATATTTACGATTTCGAGTGCATAAAATGTTCCATGAATACGTCGGTTTCGCGGAGAATGTCTTTCCCATTTTTCAACTTAAATACGCGGTAGGCTTTGTTTTGCACTACTTCGATAACAATTTGAATAAAAGGAGCTTGGGAGCGCGGCAATTTTTCCCATACACGTACGCGGCCTTCGGCTAAAAGATCGGGCAAGATTTCGTCTAAGTACGGTACCACGATACGTTCATTTTCCATCCAGAAGAGCATCATCACATCGTTCGAATAGGTGAGCGGGTTGTTTTTCACATCTTGCCAGATTGCCATCGTTTTCTTGTAATGAAGTTCGATGTCTTGCGGCGTGCATTTGTGAAACTGGATGTTTTTAAACGTTTTCGGGTCGTATTTCCGCTGCTTTAACACCGTATCAAGCGAAGTGAGATACGCATCCAGGTCGACTTTATCGATACTGATAATGGCATTTTTCGTTTGATAGATAATAGAGTCTTGGATCTCGAGCGGCTGGATTTTCACGATGTCTTGCGCCTTTAAAAACGAAGTGCAGCATAGGGCGAGCGCTAAGAAATAGAGCTTTTTCATTGGATAAGGTTATATTATTTAAAAAACAAATATAAATGATGTGGATAAGACTAACAAGCTGGTGCCCATGGTTTCTTTATATTTGTGGCCCTTTCATTGAACTTGCGAGTTTTACAATTCGTTAAGTAACCAATTAAAAGTAAAGATTACCTAGATACGATATAAGTACAGATATGAATAGTATTTCAATAAAATTCAAAGCAGTTGGCGATTCCGCCGATTTACTAATTGCCCAGTTAGACCAAATTGGTTATGAAGGTTTTTGGGAAGAGGGGGCAGATATGACGGCTTATATCTTGGAGAAGGATTTTGACGAGGCAGCTTTACAGGAGATTATTGCACCAACAGGCATCCTGTATGAGAAAGCTACTATAGAACCTACGAACTGGAATGCTGTGTGGGAAAGTAACTTCGACCCGGTGATAGTGGATGATTTTTGTGGTATCCGTGCTCATTTTCACGAACCATTAACCGGCGTTGAACAAGAGATTGTCATTACCCCGAAAATGTCATTTGGTACAGGTCACCATGCCACTACCAGTTCTATGATTAGGTTGATGCGTAATTTGGCTTTTGAAGGCAAGCAAGTCTTCGATTTTGGCACCGGTACAGGCATTTTGGCCATCCTAGCCGACAAGTTAGGGGCAGCACAAGTAGATGCGATTGACATCGATGAATGGTCGATCGAGAACACCATTGAGAATGTATCAGAGAACAAAGCCAACAACGTAAAAGCTTGGCAGGCCGATAGTTTAACAGGCATTGAGCAAGCTTACGATATTATACTAGCCAACATCAACCGCCACATTTTAGTGCAGTTTATGCCAGAAATGAAGCGATTATTAAAAAAAGGCGGAATATTACTATTAAGTGGTATTTTGGTTGAAGATGAAACCATTATCTTAGCAGCAGCCGGGGAGCAAGGTCTACAGTTCGAGAATAAAGTAGTGAAAGATAATTGGTTAGCAATGCAGTTTGTAGCATAACAAATCAATATTTATTCATTATTCATATGAAATGAATTGATTTTCTATTCCTTGTGAATCTGGGTAACTTAATTTTCTATTACTTTTAACAAAGTATTTATTATCTTAGCAATCTAACTTATTGTGATGACAGAAATATTGCTATTAATCTGCGCCTATTTAATAGGTTCCATCGCCACTGCCGTTTGGGTAAGTAAAGGTGTATTCGGGATCGATATACGCGAACATGGTAGCGGCAATGCCGGTGCTACCAATACCTTCCGTGTATTAGGACCGAAAGCCGGAACTTTCGTAATGTTGATCGACATGGTGAAAGGTATTTTAGCAGTGAGATTAGCGCTTTTAGTTCCGTTTTATCAAGATCCGGAGAATATTGTTAAGTTGGTAAACTTGCAAATTGGGCTTGGTTTAGCGGCAGTAATCGGTCACATTTTCCCTATTTTCGCTGGATTTAGAGGTGGTAAAGGTATTGCTACGGTTTTTGGAATGGTGTTAGCCATCCAACCGGTTGTAGCATTGTGCTGCGTGGGGGTTTTCTTAATGATTTTATTTTTAACGAGATACGTTTCCCTCAGTTCGATTGTAGCTAGTATCGCACTTCCTATTTTAGTATTATTTATCTTCAATGAAAGAGAACTTTACTACCGTATATTCGCGATAGCAGTGGCTTTGATGGTGGTATTAACACACCAGAAGAACATTGCTCGTTTAATTAATGGTAACGAGAGTAAAGTGCCTTTATTTAAGAATAAAAGAGTATTCCGTCGCCGCAAGGATGACGACGAATAGCGCATATCTCCAACCAAATTGGCATATCAATTGCTTTAACAGTTTTTAAACAACAAGTATAGTTGGAACGAGCACTGTTTGGAGCAATTTTTTTATTTCTGCCTGTTGTTCGACTTCAAAATTCCTTCACAATGAAAAAAGTGTCCTTATTACTGTTTGCCGGCGCGGTTACCTTGGCGGCATGTTCGCGGGTTCCTATCACCGGTAGAAGCCAGCTCAATCTTATTCCTGAAAGCACTATGCAAGAAATGGCTTTAACGGAGTACAAATCTTTCTTATCAACAAACAAAACCGTTACCGCGGCAGGCAATAAAGACGCTGAAATGGTTAAAAGAGTGGGTCAACGCATTGCAGCGGCTGTAACCACTTACATGAATCAAAACGGTGCAGGCGACCAAATCGCCGGTTACCAATGGGAATTCAACCTGGTTACCGATAACCAAGTGAATGCATGGTGTATGCCAGGTGGTAAAGTGGTAGTATATACAGGTTTACTCCCAGTTACGCAGAATGAAACAGCATTAGCGGTAGTAATGGGCCACGAAATTGCCCACGCTATTGCTCGTCATGGTAACGAACGTATGAGCCAAGGCTTAATTGCACAAGGTATCCAAGTAGCTGGTGCTGTAGCATTGAACAAAAATACCCAAGCACAAAACATCTTCTTACAAGCATATAACATCGGCGGTCCTTTAGGTTTGAATGCATACTCTCGTAAAAACGAGTTGGAAGCAGATCACCTCGGTGTAATTTTCATGGCAATGGCGGGTTACAACCCTCAAGAAGCGATTCCATTCTGGCAACGTATGGCGGCTGCTTCCGGCGGTAACAAACCTCCAGAGTTCATGAGTACGCACCCAAGCGATGAACGTCGTATTGCTCAATTGCAAGGTTTAATGCCTGAAGCAATGAAGTATTATAAGCCACAAACTACGACCACTTCAACGAAGAAGTAGTTTTATTGATATAAGTTTTTATTAAAGGGTTTCTACCGGCAAGGTGGAAACCCTTTTTTATTTTTCCTGTTTGGCGGTGGTAATCCTTGGTTTGCATCCATCTTATTTGTTAGGTTCTTAGCTTTTGAAAGAAGATGGGGGCAGTGTCTCTAATGTCATTGGGGTTGGTGTTGATGCTGAATGTTTTAGGGGTAGTGGTGGTGCTAAAAGAGTAGAAATACAAGACATGCAGAAATAGCGAATTGATGGGTTTAATATAATAAAACAGAAAAGGCTACTCGTTGGAGATAGCCTTTTCTGTTTATCGGAATGAGGTTAGTCGAGTAAGCGGGAGAGGTTTTGGACTTCGTCTTGCTTTACTTCGTCTTTTTCTTGTTTGTAGCATTTGGCTAGTTCTTCGAGTAACAGTTGGATAATTTGCTTATTGGATTGTGGTCGAAAATAAGCGTCCAAGGGTGTTACGTTTACGCGTTTAAAGTAAACTTCTACGTCTTGTTGGGAGTAAATCTGGCCTTGGATAGGGTCGATAAAGAACAAGATGCGTGTATCGTTTAGTTCAGGTGGCTCTTGGAAGTCGTAGAAGGTGTCAAAATAGGCCAAAATGTATTGTCGTGGTATATTGACCGCATACACGGGCAAATCGAGCATATTACAGAGGCTTTGATAGAGAATTCCATTGGTGATGGGATTTCCTTTTTTGGCTTCTACTACTTGGTTAATAAAGAACTGGTTTTTGCGTTGGTAAGAGATTTCTTCTCCTTTAAGGCCGAAGTAATTATACACCATGCTGTTGAGCACATTTACTTGCTCTAGTGGCGTAAGGTAATTATTCAGCTCCAACCAAATATTGCGTTTAATCCGGTCAATTTCAGCGGCGATGGGTGCTGTAGCCATTTCCGGGTATTGGTACTTAGCGGCAATAATAGCGCCTTGTAACAGGTCCGGCGTAGTTTCGGCAGCCCAGTCTTGCATGGACGTTTGTAAATCGGCATAATGAACACGGTGAATCAACAGCTCAATACGCTCCTGGATCTGTTCGTCTAGCGTTGTTTCCCAGAGGTGTTCCAAGTTAGGGATGATCTCTTTACCGAACAATAAGATCTTGTTGGCAACGGTATCAAATACTTCCTGGTCTGGATCATCCAGCAAATGAAACAAGGCGTTTATTTCTTTAGTTTCGTGCATGTGAATGATTTACAGGTGGTTAACTGCAAATACAGCCTGGTAATTGCAGTTACCGGGCTATTCTGCCTTTTTCTTCCTGGCCGGCGCTTTCTTCTTAGGCGGGTTCGCTTTCACGTCTTCTATGATCGCTTTGGCTTCTTCCACAGTTAAGTCGGCAGCGCTGTCAATTTTTTCTTTCGGAATTTTGAAGTTCCTTAAGCCTTGTTTGATATATGGGCCGTAAGGACCTTTTAAAATCTGGATCTTTTCTTTTTCAAATACTTTAATTGTTCTTTCGTCTTTTGCAGTGCGTTTCTCTACAATAAGAGGCGCTACTTCATCTAACTCAACCGTATAAGGGTCCATTTCTTTTTTGAGGGAATAGAACTTCTTATCATGTTGGGCATAAGGACCGAATCGACCAATGTTCACAGACACTTCGGAGTCTTCGAACATACCCAATACGCGTGGTAGTTTAAAGAGTTCGAGTGCTTCCGCTAACGTAATTGTTTCGATGCTTTGGGTTTGTTTCAACTTTGCAAAGCGTGGTTTCTCCTCATCTTCTGCTTTGCCTATCTGCACCATTGGGCCATATCTACCCATTCTTGCTACTACTGGTTTACCAGAATCTGGGTCGTCGCCAAGGAAGTGTTCACCTTTTACGCGTTCCGCGTTTTCAAGCGTGTTCTGGATGTTTTCGTGGAACGGGTTGTAGAAGTCGTTCAACATCTTATTCCACACTTTCTTACCGTGGGCGATCTCATCGAACTCAGTTTCAATCTTAGCGGTGAAACCGTAATCCATCACGTTGTTGAAGTACTGGTTAAGGAAGTCGGTTACAATCATACCCAAATCTGTTGGGAACAATTTTGCCTTTTCTGCCCCGGTGTTTTCTGCATCCGTATCTTTTGAAATCTTATCGCTTTTAAGGGTCAAGATGCGGAAGTCGCGTTTTACGCCTTCTTTATCTCTCTTCTCAACATAATTACGTTTTTGAATGGTAGTAATGGTTGGTGCGTAAGTTGAAGGTCGGCCAATACCCAATTCCTCCAATTTCTTCACCAAGCTCGCTTCCGTGTAACGTGGCGCAGGACGGGTAAACCTTTCCGTTGCCTTCATTTCCTTCAAGTCGAGTGATTGCTTTACGGCTAAAGTTGGCAATGTGCCTTCTTTTTCGTCGCCATCTTCTTCTTCGTCTTCATCCTTACCTTCAAGGTACACTTTTAGGAAGCCGTCAAATTTCAGCACTTCACCTGAAGCTGTTAACTCTTCGTGGTTAGTTGAAATATCGATTTTCGCTGTTGTTTTCTCTAGTTCCGCATCAGCCATTTGAGAGGCAATAGTGCGTTTCCAGATCAAATCGTACAGGCGTTTAGTATCGCTATCGTCTACTGAGGTGTTCTCCATGTAAGTTGGACGGATGGCTTCGTGGGCTTCTTGTGCCGATTCGTTTTTGTTTTTGAACTTGCGGGCTTGGTGGTACTTATCGCCGTAATTCTTTACAATCGCAGCTTGGGCATCTGTCATCGCCGTTTCCGAAAGGTTTACGGAGTCGGTACGCATATAGGTAATTTTACCACTTTCGTAAAGCTTTTGGGCGAGCAACATCGTTTTGGACACGCTATACCCCAATTTTCTTGAAGCCTCCTGCTGAAGCGTTGAAGTAGTAAACGGCGCAGCCGGCGACTTTTTGCCCGGCTTCACTGTAATATCCTTCACCGTGTAAGCAGCACCTACACAATTTTGCAAGAACTTCTCAGCATCTTCAACGGTTTTGAACTTGTTCGGTCCTTCCGCCTTGAAGCTGATACTCTTATTATTAATATCCTTCGCGGTAAAAAATGCTTCTACTTTAAAGCTGCTAGTGGCAGTAAAATGGTTGATCTCCCTTTCTCTTTCTACAATCAAACGCACAGCAACGCTTTGTACACGACCCGCAGAAAGGGAATTGCGCATACTCATTTTGCGCCAAAGCACAGGCGACAGCTCGAAACCTACGATACGATCGAGGATTCGGCGGGCTTGTTGCGCATTTACTAGGTTCATGTCTAATAACCTAGGATGTTTCACGGCTTTTTCGATGGCAGGCTTAGTAATCTCATGGAACACGATGCGTTTAGTGCTGGCAGGATCTAACCCCAACACCTCGCATAAGTGCCACGAAATCGCTTCCCCCTCACGGTCCTCATCCGTTGCCAACCATACCTCCTCGGTATCTTTCGCCATCTTTTTTAACTCCTTTACAACCTTTTCTTTATCTTCCGGTATTATATATTTAGGCTTGAAATTATCCTGGATATCAATACCCATATCATCTTTCTCTAGGTCACGAATATGACCGTAGCAAGATTGAACTTCAAAGTCGTTACCTAGTATTTTTCCGATGGTCTTAGCCTTGGCTGGGGACTCAACTATTACGAGATTTTTTGCCATGAACGCCTGCTTTGTTTACTATAAATACGCAAAATTTTTGAAAAAGTTACGATTTTGATTTTTGCAATTATATGGAATCTACTGTGAAATTAAAAATAGCAGGAATTTAACATATCCTTTTATTTTTTTGTTTGTGCAGTAGAAATTTAGCTACAGTCCTTATTTTAAGGGATTAAAGTTAGGCTTAATATTATTTAAAAATAAAAAGAAATGGACATTGTTATTATCGGCGCGGGTAACGTAGCTCACTGTTTTGGCCACTTGATGAAGCTCCACGGTCATCAAATCAGGCAGGTAATCAGCAGAAACCCCCAAAATGCCGAGGAACTAGCCGAACTATTACACGCAAGGGCAACGACCGACCTATTAGATATCGACCTGGAAGCCGATGTGTACCTCTTGGCCGTGAGCGACAGCTATATACCTGTACTTAACGACGAACTACGCCTTGGCCGACGCATGGTGGCTCACACGGCCGGAGCTGTGCCATTAAGTGCCATCAACAAGGTGTCGATCAATACCGGGGTCATGTACCCCCTTCAATCCATCCGGAAAGAAATTAAGAACTACCCCGATATACCCCTGATGCTGGAAGGTAATAATGATGAAGTGACCAAAAGGCTACAGGCACTTGGACAAAGTATTTCTTCCAATATAAATTTGGTGTCGTCGGAAGAAAGACTCAAATACCACCTTTCGGCGGTGTTTTGCAACAATTTCACGAATCACCTTATGGCTTTAGCTAAAGATTATTGCGAAACAGAAGGGCTAGACTTCAACGTTCTTCACCCTATCATTAAAGAAACGTTCACCCGCCTAGAAAAATATTCGCCCGAACAGGTACAAACAGGCCCGGCTATACGAAACGATCAAAGAACGATGGCCATGCATATGGACTTATTAACAAAGCACCCTATTATGGAAATTATTTACCCTGTATTGTCGGAGAGTATTTACCAATTTCAACAGTTGCATAAAAAGGACTAAGCGGGCTTTTTATAATGGCAATTTCCAGGTACTTTTGCTTGCTGCCTTTTTAGGCGTTATATTATATATATCACAAGGGTAAATAATGCACACCATTATTTATATAGTAACATTATGAACGTTCTCGAATTATTTAAACCTATCCGAACTTTTGTATTTGACGTCGATGGCGTGTTAACCGATGGTACCGTGCAATTGTTTCCTAACGGCGAAATGTGTCGCCGTATGAACATCAAAGACGGTTATGCTTTACAGTTGGCTGTAAAAAAGGGGTACCGTATCGTGATTATTTCCGGTGGAAAATCGGAAAGTGTTGTTTCTCGCTTACAAGGTTTAGGCATTACAGATATTTACACAGGTATACACGATAAGAAGGAAAAATTGGGTGATTACGCACTGATGAACGATTTGAAGTGGGACGAAATGTTGTTCATGGGCGATGATATTCCCGATTATTGGGCCATGCAAATGGTAGGTTTGGCAGCTTGCCCAGCCGATGCCGTACCTGAAATTAAGAGCATTAGCCGTTACATATCACCACTGAATGGCGGTGCCGGATGTGTGCGTGATGTGATTGAAAAAGTGTTGAAATTAAATGGTCATTGGATGATGGATGATACCATCGCCTCAAAATAACTGCTGAAAAAGTAATGAAATTACTAGGAGCATACTTGCGATTAGTTCGCTATCCTAACCTCATTTATATCGTTCTCACGCAATTCTTACTACAATATTGCGTGGTTGCACCTGTATTAACGAGGGAAGGAGTGTCGCCATCATTAGGCGTACCACAATTTGTATTACTCTGCTTGTCAACTATCTTGATTGCTGCAGCAGGATATATAATTAATGATTACTTCGATATCAACATCGATTTGGTAAATAAGCCGGATAAGATGGTGGTAGAGAAAATTATCAGTCGCCGTTGGGCCATGGCATGGCATACCATATTAAACATGGCCGGTGTATCCATCGGTTTTATTGTGGCTTGGCAAATTGGAAAAATCTATTTAGGCTTCACCCAAGTGATTTGTTCGCTTTTGTTGTGGTTTTATAGTACTTCTTTCAAGCGCCAGGTTTTAATAGGCAACGTTGTGATTTCGGTATTAACTGCACTATCGGTAGTGGTAGTGGGTTTTTATGAGAAGAAGATTTACGAGAGTTTTGAAGCGATTATGTCGCCTGAAGGCAGATCGTTGATTAAGATTATTGGCGTATATGCATTGTTTGCCTTTATTATTTCGATGGTGCGCGAGGTGATAAAAGATTTGGAGGATGTAATTGGTGATAGTAAAGATGGTTGCCGAACAATTCCGATTGTTTGGGGTGTATTACCCGCCAAGCAATTATGCTATATTCTCTTGCTAACACTCCAGGTGTTGATATTAGCTATTGACTTTAAAGTGATCTCTTTGGGATGGTATTTCTCTGTCGTATACTTAGTTTTGTGCGTACACATCCCAAGCCTGTATGCATACTTCTTACTACGCAAAGCCAACCTACCTGCCGAATACCATAAAGTAAGCTCACTCATCAAAGTAATTATGCTTACCGGTATCTTGTCCATGTTGTTCTTTAAATTTTACCTGTAATGCAATTAAAACAACCACTAATTCTAGCCTCCCAATCACCGCGCAGAAAGCAGTTATTGGAACAAGCCGGGTTTAGCTTCGATATAAAAGTGGTGGAAACCGATGAGTCATTTCCCCGTGATATGCCCATCCCGGAAATTCCCATCCACATCGCCCGTAACAAGGCCCTAGCCGTAGCCAACGAAGTAGATGAAAATGCTATCGTACTGGCCGCCGATACCGTTGTGGTACTAAACAATACCATTATTGGCAAACCCAAAGACCGCCAGGATGCTATCAACATTCTCACTCGCCTCAGCGGTCAAACACACCACGTTATCACCGGTGTTATTATCCGCGCCAACGGCCAAGAAACTGCCTTCCAAAAAACAACAGAAGTGCACTTCATGCCCCTAACGCACGAACAAATAGAATTCTACGTAGACAATTATAAACCCTACGACAAAGCCGGTGCCTACGCCATCCAAGAATGGATTGGAGCTATTGGCATCGACAAAATAAATGGCTGCTTCTACAATGTGATGGGCCTACCCATTAGCAACGTATCGAAGCTACTATTAGCACTATAATTACATCTTATACATCATATAATATCTTAAGCTCGCACTTTATAGCGAGCTTTTTTTTCATGTATGCGCATTCCATAGAAACTCAATTTTCCATCCACTTCCTATACTCCCTTTATATGCTTCTTCCCAAAGGAGCGAATAGGATCATTATAATCGAAGAACAACCAAATAGTATTAAAATAACAACGCCGTAGGCATAGAAACCCACGGCGTTCATCTTGCATTATTTAATAGTTGATTTTATTCTAACACTAAAAGATTTACGTCTTTATTCTGCAACCACGCAGAATCGACTAACTTTTGCAAGTTGATAGTACCTACAACATAACGGCATTCCGGCGATTCGTATTTCTCCGTGATATTGTAGAACGAAGCTAAATCAACATGCTCTGGTGATTTATAACGTACATATACTTTCAACTGTACATCATTGGTGAATGTAGGTTGGTTTTGTTGCTTGATTTTCTTGTACTCGTAACGGTAGTTGTATAACAATGCCGAGATATCAGATAATACAGCAGAACCTGTTGCCGTACCACCAGCACCTTTACCCACGAAGAATTGTTTATCCGTGAAAGCACTTTCTAATAAAATACCGTTATACTCGTTGTATACATCGAACAACAAGTTGTGTTCTTTTACTAAATGTGGCAATACAAATGCATGCACATTACCATTAGAACGACGAATATGACCAATTAACTTAATCGTACAATTACGCTGTTTCGCGAATTGAATATCGAAATCGTTCAAATGACTGATACCAAAATTGTACACTTGCTCTGGTTTAACAAACGTACCGAACGCGTGTAATAATAGGATCACTACTTTAAACTTCGGATCATAACCTTCAATATCGAGGGTAGGATCAGTTTCTGCGAAACCTTTATCCTGGGCTTGTTGCAAAGCCACGTCGAAGCTGAGGTTTTCTTCGAAAATTTTGGTAAGAATATAGTTGGTAGAACCGTTACAGATACCTTCTACTGCATTCAGCAAATCGTTATCGTAATACTCTTCAAGGTTACGGATAATCGGAATACTTGCACAGCTAGAAGCTTCATATAAGAAAGGCACTTTATTTTCTACTTGCAATTGATACAAAGCAGGTAAGTTTTCCGCGATCATTCTTTTGCTGGCACTTACTACAGCTTTACCGTTTTTAAGTGCAGTGCTCACGATTTCGAATGCTGCTTGCGTGTCGTTGATTAATTCTACAACTACATCAATAGTAGGATCATTCAAAATATCATTGGGATCGGTCGTGAAATAGCTTTGGTCGATCGGGCGCGTTTTATTGGGATCTTTAATACAGATTTTTTTGATACGCGCGTTGATACCTTTTGTCCTGTTCAATACTTCATATAAGCCTTGGCCTACAACGCCAAAACCGAAAATACCTAAGTTAATAATCTTCTTTTCCATGGTTTTTGATAGATCGCTAATATTTATTGTAGAACTGTTATTTGTTTTCCTATTGGTTGGTTGAGTTTGTCTAATGCTTGTTTAAGATCGTTGATCAAGTCTTCCGCATCTTCAATACCTACCGACAAACGAATACAAGAATCTTGTAAACCTGCTTTACGCCTAAACTCCTCCGGAATATTACGGTGTGTCATCGTAACAGGATGGTTCAGCATACTTTTTACACCGCCAAAGCTTTCTGCCAATTTGAACAGCTTGGTACTATTGACAATCCTGATCGCGTTTTTAATTTGATCGGCTTTCAAGCTGAAGCTAATGACAGCGCCATATCCCTTTTGTTGTTTACGCGCGATGTGGTGGTTTTTGTGAGAAGCTAAGCCTGGGTAAAATACTTTATCAATCGCAGGATGTTCCGATAACCAATTCGCAATCGCCAAAGCATTCGCGCATTGTTTTTCTAAACGGAGTGATAATGTTTCGATGCCACGGATGGTTAACCAGGCTTCGAAAGGACTTAATATACTGCCAGAAATATTCTGGTTGAATTTGAGTTGATCGGAAAGCGCTTTGCTATTCACTACTACCAAACCCGCCAATACATCGCTATGACCGGATAAGAATTTAGAAGCTGAATGAATAACGATATCAGCGCCTAATGGAATAGGTTTTTGGAGCAGCGGGGTAGAGAAAGTGTTATCTACCACCAGCAAAATATTATGTTGCTTTGCAATCTTCCCGATAGATTTAATATCGGCTATTTTCATGGTAGGATTCGTAGGCGATTCCAACCAAATGATGCGTGTACGGGTATTAATTTTCTCCAACACCTTATCCGTATCGCTCATATCTACGAAATTCACTTTAATCCCGAAGCGCTCGAACATGTGGTTAAAAATCTGGAAAATACCACCGTAAGTATCTTCTACAGCCATAATTTCATCACCCGATTTCAACAACTTCAACACGGCGTCGATCGCAGCCATACCACTTGCAAACGCGAAGCCGCTGTGGCCTTCTTCGAGGTTGCAGATGATATCTTCCAACACCTTGCGGGTGGGATTGTTGGCACGAGAAAACTCGAACCCTTTGTTAATGCCGGGCGATTCTTGCACAAACGTAGACGTTTGGTAGATAGGCACTGAAATGGCGCCTGTCAACTCATCTACTGGTATGCTATGAATCAATTGGGTGGATGGTTTCATGCTCTAGATTAGATAATTGTTTTTGTTTCAAATAGGTTATTAAACCAATTATCCATGAAGCACGGGGAGTGGAGAGCAAAAAAAAAGCTCTTCCACGTTGGAAGAGCTTTAATAATTTATGATGCGGTGCAACTAAAATACTTTTGTCTGCCAACTTATCTATCCCAGGTTGTATACCTGAGCCGGAATTAGCACCTTTTTTTAGTATCACTGAAATACCAAAATGGTTGCTAAGGCATCAAAGGGCCAGTCCCTCCGCCTTTCTGGATAAGTAATGTTTAAGAACTGGGTGCAAATTTAATAGCACTCGCTCCAAATTTCCAAATCTTATTTTTAAAAAGTTCATTTCAATGAGAAATTAATGGTAAATTATTAACCCATTGTTATACTATATTACCATGAAAGTTAACCCATTACTCAACGAAGCCCTGTTGCAATATATATGGCAACACGGCATGTTCGATCAACGCAATCTCGCTTCCACAGCAGGCGACAGCCTAGAGATTATTTCGCCGGGACTATTAAACCCGCATGCAGGCCCAGATTTTTCTGCTGCCAAGATAAAAATAGGCGGTATCCTTTGGGCCGGGAATGTTGAAATACATTTGCGCAGTTCCGACTGGCATAAACATCGGCACCAGCGCGATCCTCGTTATCACAATATTATCCTGCATGTTGTGGTAATACACGACGATCCCAGTGTAATGCCGGCTGTTCCTTGTATACAACTAGATGGCCGCATCGCCAATTTATTACTACAACGTTACCAATTGCTCCAACAAGAACAGGTATTTATTCCCTGTGAAAAGGTGTGTCGGCAAGTGCCCAGTATTATTTGGCAACATTGGAAAGAACGATTGCTACTGGAACGTTGGCAAAGGAAAACAGCTACCATGCAGCGTTGGTTACAGCAATCACAGTACGACTGGGATGCTGTTTGCTACCGCGCTATCGCACAAGCAGCCGGGGTACCCGTTAACAGCATAGCATTCGAGCAGCTGGCACAACTTGCCGATTACAAGCTCTTGCACCGTTACAGTCATAACCTACATGAAGTAGAAGCATTGTTATTCGGGCAGGCTGGTATGCTACATGCCCCAATGGAAGATGAATACGGCCGTAGCTTACAGCTTACTTTTCGTTACTTACAACATAAACACCAGCTACAACACAGCATGCCCGTGCACATTTGGAAGTGGCTTCGTATGCGCCCGCATTCCTTCCCCACGCAACGTATTGCAGCCTTGGCCATGTTTGTGCATAAACACCCGCGGGTATTTTCGCAAGTCATCGCTATCCAAGATATTAGAGAGCTGGAAACGTTGTTTGAAATGGAAGTGAGCGAGTATTGGACCTCCCATTATCGCTTCAATATAAAGGCGAAGAAGCCACATCACCACGTAGGTAAAACCATGGTGCAGAATGTTTTGATCAACACGGTATTGCCGCTCATTTTCTTGTATGGCCAAACCCATGCCGATGCAGTGTTACAAGAGAGGGCACTACAGTTTGCATTGCTTTTACCACCCGAAAAGAACAGCTATATGGCACAATGGGCGCAAATAGGACAAGCAGCGCAAACAGCGCTAGATTCACAAGCGCTATTGGAATTAAGAGAAAGATTTTGTTTGCAGAAGAAATGCCTGCAATGTGAAGTAGGGGCTAAAATCATGAAAGGGTAAAAAAATGGTCTCTATGCATAGAGACCATTTTCATGTATTACCAGTTAAAGGTTACATTTTGCACTAAATCGGGATGCAAGCTTTTTGCCACTGGGCAAGTTAAAGCTGCACGCTCGAGAATGGTTTTTGCCTTATCGTCTAAATCATGACCGGCAGGGAAATCGATCGTTACATCAATCTGCACAATCCTGCGAGGTTCGGTACCCATGTGTTTAACGATAGCTACCTTGGTGCCTTCAATTTTCCAATTGTTATCTCTTGCTTTGATGCCCATAATGGAGATCATGCAAGAACCTAAAGCGCTGGCAACGAGGTCGGTAGGAGAGAAGCGTTCGCCTTTACCTTGGTTGTCTACAGGTGCATCTGTTTCAATAACGGTACCTGATCTAACATGGGTAGAGGTGGTTCTTAATTCACCATTGTATACTATTTCGGCGGTGTTCATCGTGATAATAATTTTAATGTAAAATAAACGTATTTTTAGGAAATACGTGCCCTTTGCCTTGCCTATGATTTGTTATTGAAAATGAGGGAAGTGCAGTGGAAAAACGGTTAATTTCGTGTACGTTTGTATAGTGATAAAACATAAAACGTAATCCAACGTTTATATAAATATAATTACACATTACCGTGAGAAAAATAAATCTACTCCTATTATTACTCGTTTTGACCGGAACGTCTGTTTATGCCCAATCTACTACCCGTCAAAGTAAGAAAGACGACAAAGAGAAGAAAAAGCTTCAGCGGATTTCTCTATTTAAGGAATTGGAAGAAGGTGAGAACCTCTACCAGCGAGAATTTTCAATGGGAGGAAGGTTGAATACCAACGGTTGGACCGGCTTTGTAGAGATGGCCTACCGTAAGAACCGCAATAATGTGCGTTACTTCCAATTGGAATTTTCCGAGGTAAAACATGCGAAGCAAGAGAAGATGACGACCATCGAAAGCGATGGTTACTTCTTATATTCTACGCGCCCTTTCTTTTATGGTAAGCAAAATAACTTTTACCCTGTGAACTTAGGTTATGGTAATCGTAAGCTTATTGGTGGTAAAGCTAATAAACAAGGTGTTGAGGTTCAAGGGATTTACTACGGTGGTATCTCTTTGGGCTTGTTGAAACCTTATTATATAGAGGTAAGAGATATGGGGAATGGTCAACGTGGTGATATCCGCTACACGCCTGCAACGGCAGATAAATTCCTCGACGAATCTTTAATTTCTGGCGGCGCGGGTTTCGGAAAAGGTTGGGATGAATTAACTTTGATCCCAGGTTTGCATGGAAAATTGGGTATTCGCTTCGATTGGGCAAGGTTCAATCACGTGGTAAGTGCCTTAGAAGTAGGTGTAAACGGGGCGTTTTATACGAAAAAAGTGCCCATCATGGTGTTAGAGGATAATAAGCAATTCTTGTTAAATGCCTACGTTGGGTTACAGTTCGGTAAACGCTGGAATAAGTAGTAACTTTGTACTTTAAAGAAAGGAATTGCGATGCAAGAACTACCAGTAATAGCAGCTGAACCAGCTGTTCAAAGAGTTAAAAAGCCGGATTGGTTGCGCGTTAAGCTCCCTATCGGCGAGAATTATAGACATGTTCGAAGCTTAGTAGACACACATAAATTACACACCATCTGCGAGAGCGGCAATTGTCCGAATATGGGTGAGTGTTGGGGGGCCGGTACAGCCACCTTCATGATCCTCGGTAACATTTGTACGCGTAGCTGTGGTTTCTGTGCCGTAGCAACTGGTAGACCATTACCGGTTGATTGGGATGAACCCCAAAGAGTCGCAGAATCCATTTTCCTCATGAAAGCCAAACACGCCGTTATCACATCCGTTGATCGCGACGAACTAAAAGATGGCGGTTCCATTATCTGGGCTAACACCGTAAACGCGGTGCGCAACCTAAACCCAGGAACTACAATGGAAACCCTTATCCCAGATTTTAGAGGCCAATGGGAAAACTTACAACGTATTATCGATGTAGCACCAGAAGTTGTGTCGCATAACTTGGAAACCGTAGAACGTTTAACCAAACAAGTACGTATCCAAGCTAAATACCACAGAAGCTTAGAAGTAATTCGCCGTTTGAAAGATGGCGGAATGCGCACAAAAAGCGGTATCATGCTCGGCTTAGGTGAAACGAAAGAAGAAACTATCCAAGCTATGCAAGATCTACGCGATAATGGCTGTGATGTTGTAACCTTAGGTCAATACCTTCAACCAACACCAAAGCACTTACCGGTAGTACGCTTCGTACATCCCGACGAGTTCGCAGAATTGCGCGAAATTGGATACAATATGGGCTTAGATTACGTAGAGGCAGGTCCGTTGGTACGCTCTTCTTACCATGCTGAAAAACATATCTTCAGCGGTAGAAACAACCGTTAATATCAATTATACCTTATAAAACAAAGGCCCGGTTCTTCATAGAAACCGGGCCTTTGTGCTTTTAGTTAGGAAAATCGGTACTTGCACCACCTTTTAACTCATCCTCACCAGGTTTTAACATCTGGTGAATATGGTACTCCGTAGATCCGCAGATATATAATATGCCAATAACTACCGGGGCAATGGTGAAATAATAAAATAGATCAGTTTGCGTAGAAAATAATAGGGCCGCTAATAATCCCCATGGCGTTAAGATCCAAGATAAGTACTTCGCCAACACAGCGATGTAACGATTGGCTTCCTTCCACATTTCTGGGCTATGCATACTTAAGTACGATCTATATCCATACCAAGCATTCATTGTACGGGGAGGGAATTTCTGGAATACCCAAGCCATTAAGAAAATAAGGGGACCGGCTATTAAACTAGCATTGAAAAAGGGGCTATGGAAAAATGCAGTCATAACGGTACATTTGAATCTATAACAAACAAAAACAGCGCCAGTTTGATTGAACAGGCACGAATTGTAAAGTTCAGTGTTTCTACCGCATTTGATTTACCTGTATAAAAGAAAAATCCCAGCCATTGGCCGGGATTTCCCAAAATGTATAAAGCTGATTTTCAATGATTATTGATGCGTAGAGTCTGCTGGAGCAGCTTTCTTCTTCTTCAATAAACCATTCAAAGTATTATTTAAAGTATTTGTTACTTTTTTCCCGGCATCTTGGGCAGGCTGACCGCTTTCGCCTTCCTTGCTACCACCGCCTAACAATTGCTTCGTTACTTCATCCTTAATAGCATTACTCACATCTTTCTTCACTTGCGCTATAGAATCCTTGATAGTTGCTTTTGCTGAATCTACCTTGTTTTTTACCAAGTTTGCTGCTTGATCTTTCAAGTTATCCACCATTTTATTGCTGGTTTCGCGGAGATCTGTTTTGAAGGATGGTTTCAGGATGTTACCACCTAAAGCAATTTGTAAGTGAACACTATCGCTCACTTTTACAGGGATGCCTTTGCTCGTTGCTTGGTTCACCAAGTTGTTGATCAATGCATCACCTTGTTTACCAATTACGCTACGAGGTACATTCAATTGCAAAGTGTAATCTAACGACTGGTCGAAGCCATGTGAACCACCTACCAAGATGTCTAAACCATTGGTTTTAATCTTGAATGGGTTCACTGTAACACGACCATTTTGGAACGCGATGTAGTTCTTAATATCACGCACCGAAATATCTTTTAATTGCGCGATATTCAATTGGCTAGCTAATTGATCCAATGGCTCAAACTTCTTCAACACACCTTGAATCAATAACAAGTTACCATCACCCGTTAAAGTGTTCAAAACCGGCGACATATCTTCTCCTAACTTACCTTCTAGGTTTAAAGAAGAAGAGATTTTACCAGACAAGAATTGTGCAATCGGCATCAACTTTTGCACGGTATTGAAGGCCAGGAATGACTGTTGAATATCAACATCCTGCACATCGTATTTTAAGTGGATAGCAGGGTTTTTATGACTTTCTTTCGTTGAATAAGAACCGTTGATATTCATGGTGCCTTGTAAAGCATTGCCTTTTATATTCGTCATGTACACCGTTTCATCTTTCAATAACAATGTACCACTAAGGTTCGTGAGATCTACTTTGTCGTAATGCACTTTACCCGCTTGCGCGTTTAAGGTGAAATCCAAATTATTCGGCACTACGAACGGTCCTTCAGCTGCTGCTTCAGCAGGTGCATTCGCGGCCGGCTCGCTACCGGTTGCCATGAATTTATCTAAATTAATAGCATCGGCTTTCACATTTAGCTTACCATTCAATGGCTGGTTTTTCAATACATAAGCCAACATGTTATTTACCTCACCGTTTGCTGTAAAGTTGGTACCTAAATATGCACCGTCAAATACAGGAACATTCACCGTTTTCGGGTTGAAGATCATGTGAAGATTATTCACTTTCACACCATCGGGGTAATCTTTGCTTGCGTATAATAAGTCGTTCACTTTCACATCACCCGCAGCATAGAACTTATCATAGGCTTGCTTTTCAATGGCACTCATATTACCTTTTGCTTGTAAGTCGGCATTCACGAAACCTTTCAATTGCGTGCCTTTTTCAAGGGGTACGAATTGCATGATTTTCGATAAATCGAGGTTTGTTTTAGCTGCCGCATCAATGTAAGCATCGGAGATCGGTGTTTTCACAAGCAAGCGAATATCTACTGGCGAGTTATCGAATTCCAAGTGCGCTTGTGGCATATCAATCACCGTGTGATCAGGTACACCATCGGGGTTGTTAACATGTACAGCAAGTTGGATATTTTTTACCGGTTTGGGCAAATTAGGGTATTGGAAGAAACCATCCTTCACACCCAAATCAATACCAAAAGCAGGCATTTGTGTGTCGCTGAAAGTACCTTTTACAAAACCGCCAAAAGTAGCACTACCACTTGTTTTTAAGTTTGAAAAATCCTGCATGAAAACGGCCGGTACCATCGATAAAATGTCTTTGAAATCGGTAGAAGCTGATTTGAATTGAAGATCCATTTTCATAGATTCTTCTAATATTTGTACAAATCCTCCCGCGCTAATTTTCAAGTTATTCAGCGCAATGTTATCCGTTTTGAAAGAGTAAGTTGATGTTTTATTATCAATCTTGATATCCGCATCCATTACAGCTTTCGTATTCACGAGGTAGGGAATGAGGCCCATGTTGAAAGTAATACCGCCAACAGAGGTTTTTGTTTTCAAAATGAATTCATCCAAGGTAAAATCACCCGCACCACTATGATCTAAATCGTTGATGATTAAGCTCATATCGCCTTGTTGATCGCTATACAATACATACGCATCTTCAATGCTGTATTTTTGTAAGTTCATCTTGAAAGTACTGCTGCTTGTATCTGCCGGTTGTTCCGGTGTAGCAACAGTATCGGGCTTCATAATGTCCCAGTTAGGGCGACCATCTTTATGTACAATCGCACGCACACGAGGCTGGTTAATTGTTACGTTATACACATCAATTTGCTCGCCTTTAATGGCGCTCATAAGGTTCAACGCCAAGTCGATACGGTGAACAGATAATAGCGTGTCGCCTTCAAAAGGTTGAACGCCAACGATCGATAAATCTTCAATCGCTACTGCAAGACGGGGGAAGCGACGAATCAAGGAGATATCAACATCTTTGAAATCTACCTTGGCATTCAAGCTCTTGTTGAGTTCCGCTTTTACTTTCGACATAATCTTGCCTTTAAATAAGAACGGGATTGCAATCAAAATAGCAATCAATACAACGAAAACAATAAGCGTTCGCTTCAGTATTTTTTTAAATTTCATAGGTTTCAATATAAAACTGGGTGTAAGATAGAAAGTAAAACCCAATAAATAATAAAAGCGCGGTGAAGATGCGGCGCAGCAAAATGAAAATTATTGAAAACTTTCCTAGCAGGTGTTTCATAACCAAGTAAGTAGGATTTTCGACAATAATTATGACGAGAATCAGTCAACCCTACGCAAGGTTATTACGTATATTAACATGACCAGTATTTAAAAAGACACACCCTTAAATTGCTTTTATGGAAGATGCCCCCAAAAAGACGTTCACCCCGGTGAAGTCGATGGCTAAGTTATTACTGCTGTTGGAATGGATTGGGCTGAGTATGATTTTACTTGTATTAACTTATGCAAGTGTACACCCATTTTGGTACGCTGTATTATTTATTGCCATAACGGTGGCTTTGTACTTTATTTTACGTTCTTATAGTACAGCACTTGTGGTGTTTCACATATGCTGTAACTTGGTATTATTGATTCTATGCGCGGTTTTAATCGTTGAAATTTTTTGAGTCGTTTGTATATAACTGCCTTCAAAAGAATAGTTTATATTACAGCACCAAAACTTGTAATCGCTCTATGGAAGAATTAACAGCAGGTATCGGTTCGCGTGTACAACATGCACGTTTCGGGCCGGGTGTAATTATTGGTGTAAAATATGCACAGTATATTGTTACATTCATGAATGAAGGTACTTTGGAAGTGGATAAAGATGATCCAAAGTTCGAGATCTTGAACATTGAAAATCAAACAAAAGAGGTGGAAACCTTATCACAAGTGGAAACCTCTATCTTGAAGATTCTGCGCCTTTGGAATGGTTTCTCGGAAGTAGTACCCCTCGGCGATAAATGGGAAGGTGGTACCTTGATTCTCAAGCCGAAAGACGCCAGTATGAAACCCAAAGAAGTGCCCATCGAAGTATTTTTCCATAAAATCGTTATGGTAAGAGATCGCCTCCGCGTACTCGAACAACAAGTGAATGCACATAAAGGCCTCAACGATGAAGATAAAATCAATCTCCAACAATACATTACCCGCATATATGGTTCTTTAACAACGTTTAACGTTTTATTCAAGGAAAAAGAACATTGGTTTGTAGGGGAGAAAGGAGGAAAAGAAGACTAATTTGTCATGCTATATGTTTGAAAGGATGCCTGTACATGGCATCCTTTTTTGTTATCTTTTATACGTATTATTAAGGGGCGAAGGAATGATGATTAGCGTTGCTCCACTATAAAAGCCTCTCATTCCATGGTAATACAGCTAACTTTGAGCTTCTTACGTACGAATTCCCCTTTTGTTTCCCATTTGAAATTGTATATTGCAGTGTATCAAGTAGTTGTATTATATATCGTTCCCTTTGCGTACTAAGTAGCCTCATAATTGTGACAAAGTAGTTCCCAAGTACGGGACATGTGACTTTCATGTGCTTTCCATGTGGTTTTCATGTAAATTCCATGTAATTCCCATGTAATTCCATGTAGTTTCATCGTATCTACATCGTATTTACATCGGTATTCACCTTATGCTTCCTTTACTTTCCCTTATTGTTTCCTTATAGTTCCCTAGCTTTCACCTCATCTTTCTTTTATTGCATGCCGGGATTACCCCGGTATTAAGTCGATTGGTACTTAATAGCTACCCATATAAGGGTATGCCTACATATACCTAAATAAACACAAAAAAGGCCGTCTCTATGCGTAAGAGACGACCTTTTTAAAGCTAACTTTTGCTACTAAAACTAGTATATCTTATTCAATGCATCAACGTATGCATTTACGCTGGCATTCACAATGTCGGTTGAGTAACCGAAGCCGTAGTACGATTTACCTTGGCAACGAACGTGCATGTTTACCTTGCTGACGTCGTCGCTACCACCGTGCATCGATTGGATACTGAATTCGTCCAATTCAATGTCATCTTTGATGATTTCGTGGATGGCGTTAATTGTAGCGTTTACTGGGCCATTACCCGTAGCGCTGGCTTCTTTCTCTTCCCCGTTGATTCTCAATTTAACTGTGGCCATTGGGCGTAAAGGATCACCACATACTACTTGTAATAAGGATACTTTAATGGCCTGATCGTCATAGTTATGAGAATCGCCATCGCCCATGAGTACTTGCAAATCGTGGTCGTTAATTTCTTTCGTTTTATCAGCCATCACCAAGAAGCGTTGGTACACTTCATCGAGGTTGATTTTATCGATTTTATAACCCAAACGCTCTAAGTGGTGCTTCAAAGCGTGGCGACCGCTGCGTGCCGTTAAAATGATAGAGTTCGATTCGATACCTACTTCCTCAGGATCAATGATTTCGTAGTTCTCGCGGTGTTTCAATACACCATCTTGGTGAATACCAGAGCTATGTGCAAATGCATTCCTACCCACAATTGCTTTGTTAGGTTGAACAGGCATGCGCATCATGCTCGATACCAAGCTCGAAATATTGGAAATACGCTTAGAATTAATGTTGGTATTGTACCCTAAACCATGGTGTGTTTTCAAAATCATCGCTACCTCTTCCAATGAAGTATTACCTGCACGTTCCCCAATACCGTTGATCGTACATTCTACTTGGCGGGCACCGTTAATTACACCGGCAATAGAGTTGGCGGTGGCTAAACCTAAGTCGTTATGACAGTGTACAGAAATAATAGCTTTATCAATGTTCTTCACGTTATCTACTAAGAACTTGATTTTCTCGCCGTATGTACCTGGTAAGCAATAACCATTTGTATCTGGAATGTTTACAGTGGTAGCACCGGCAGCAATAACTGCTTCGATCATTTGCGCGAGGTACACTACATCGGCACGACCGGCATCTTCTGCATAGAATTCTACATCATCAGTAAACTTGCGAGCATATTTAACAGCAGCAACGGCGCGTTCCAAGATAGCTTCGCGGGTGCTATTGAATTTATACTTGATGTGCATATCAGAAGCACCAATACCCGTATGGATACGGCCGCGCTTTGCAAAGCGAAGTGCTTCAGCCGCTGCATCGATATCGGCATTGTTGGCACGTGTTAAGGCACAAATTACCGGCTCAGTTACCGCTTTAGAAATCTCTACTACACTTTGGAAATCGCCCGGGCTCGAAATAGGGAAACCCGCTTCGATAATATCTACACCCAGTTCCTCTAATTCCTTGGCAATAATAATTTTTTCGACGGTAGTTAATTGACAACCCGGCACTTGTTCGCCATCGCGCAAGGTTGTATCAAATATATATACACGGTTTTTATCCATTGTTCTGCTTTTTATGTTGATTGAGAGCTGCTAAGAAGATTGTTGTGTCGATTGATTTAGTTCAAATTCTCTAATACTTTTTCGCCCATGGCGTCGGTACCGAGTAAGAACCTGTTTTCAGTGTGTTTGCTGGAAATATCCATCGTGCGGAAACCTTGACGTAAAGTAGCGTCTACAGCTTTAATCACACGTTGTGCTTCGTCTTGTAAACCAAATGAAATATCGAGAAGCAATGCAGCTGATAAAATAGAAGCTAATGGGTTGGCAATACCTTTACCGGCAATGTCGTGTGCCGATCCGTGAATAGGTTCGTAGAACCCAATCTTGTCACCAACCGATGCACTCGCGAGCATACCCATAGAGCCTGCAATCTGCGATGCTTCGTCGGTTAAGATATCACCGAAAAGGTTACCGGTTACTACCACATCAAAACGCTTAGGATCTTTGATGAGCTGCATGGCAGCGTTATCGATGAACATATGTTCTGTTTCAACATCCGGGTACTCTTTCGATAATTCTTGCACCACTTCTCTCCACAAACGAGATGCTTCCAGTACGTTAGCTTTATCAACAGAACATAATTTTTTACGACGGGTACGTGCTGCTTCGAAGGCTTTTCGGGCAATACGTTCTACCTCGTATTTGTGGTAGATCATTAAATCGCTCGCCGTATTACGGTCTTCCGACCTGTTCTTCTCGCCGAAATACACATCACCGGTTAACTCGCGGAAGAATAGGATATCAGCACCTTGTAAAATTTCAGGTTTGATACTAGATGCTTGTAATAAATCGTCGAATAATTTAATCGGGCGAAGGTTGGCATATAAGCCCAATTCTTTACGAATTTTCAACAAGCCTTGTTCAGGACGAACTTTTAGCGTGGGATCGTTATCATATTTAGCATGACCAATCGCGCCGAATAAGATCGCGTCGGAGTTGCGAGCTTTTTCAAGTGTTTCATCCGGTAGTGGGTTGCCTGTTGCTTCAATAGCTACGTGTCCCATCATGCCTTCATCAAACGTGAACGTGTGTTTGTAGTTGGCAGCGATGGTTTCTAAAACTTTTTTACCCCAGGTTGTAACTTCTTGCCCGATACCGTCTCCTGGTATTACCAATATTTTCTTCGTGATACCCATTGTGCTATAATTCGTGTTGTGTGTTTTGTGTGTAGTTATATTAGAAATTGAAAGGTCGGCTAGCTTCATATTTTTCAATGTCGCTGCGTAAACTCAATAAATAATCAATGTCATCGTAACCATTCAACAAGCAAGTCTTTTTATACGCGTTGATGTCGAATCCTTCTTGTTCGCCGGTGCTGCTGATGGTAATTTTTTGATCGGCCAAGTTCACTTCTACAGTGGCTTTCGGGTCTTTTTCTACAGCCGCGAAAATCTTATGTAAGAAGCTTTCAGATACTTGAACGGGTAAGATGAAGTTGTTGAGCGCGTTGTTTTTGAAGATATCTGCAAAGAAACTGCTCACCACTACTTTAAAACCTGCGTCGCCAATGGCCCAAGCTGCGTGTTCGCGGCTAGAACCACAACCGAAGTTTTTACCTGCTACTAACACTTCACCGCTATAAATAGGGTTGTTTAGTACAAAGTCTTGCTTCGGTGATCCATCTTCATTATAGCGCCAATCTCTAAACAAATTCTCGCCAAAACCA
This sequence comes from Chitinophaga skermanii, assembly GCF_003259335.1. Classification (GTDB taxonomy): domain Bacteria; phylum Bacteroidota; class Bacteroidia; order Chitinophagales; family Chitinophagaceae; genus Chitinophaga; species Chitinophaga skermanii. The sequence continues at coordinate 383,636 of NZ_QLLL01000006.1, read as the reverse complement.
TCACGGGTAGTCGCTTTCAAGAAACGAGCAGGAATAATTTGGTCGGTGTCGATGTTTTCAATGGGCACTGGAACGATTGATGAAACCAGTGTTTTAAATGTTTTATCCATGTTATTGTGTATACTAAATTTTGTAAATGGAATCGATTAAATTCTTTCTGCACTCACGCGCAATCTTTTATAGTCGGCGTACCATTTCCCATCTCTGAAGTTGGTATTACGCAGTCTATCTTGCACGGTGTGCATGATGCTGAGTTTTTCCGCTTCCGGTAAGGTTCCAAAGAACTGTTTACCGAACATTTCCAACCACTGTACAATACCATTTTCAGTATCGGCCAGCGGTGTTTCGCGGTCGAAATAATGTACCCTGTTCACACGGAAGCCTTGGTGTTCAAGAATCGTAGCATACCTGCCGGCTGAAGGGAAGTACCAAAAAGGCTGGTAGTTCAATCCTCTTTCGGCCATTACTTTTTGCAAGGTATCCGTGATGCTTTTCACATTATGCAAGCCTCCCATTTCCAATACTAAGCGTCCGCCCGGCTTTAAGTGCCTACGCATTTGCGCAGCGGCTTGTTCTTTCTCCATCACCCAATGCAAAGTGGCATTGGAGAAAATGGCGTCGAATTGTTGCTGAAGATTGGCGGTTACGATATCGGCCACAGCAAATTGAATGTTGGGGTAGTGCGCTTGTGCACTCTCGATCATATCAGCCGATTTATCAATGCCGATTACTGCTGCGCCGGTAGTGGCAATTTGAGCAGTAAGCTCGCCGGTGCCACACCCTACGTCGAGGATCGACTCGCCTGCTTGCGGCGCTAACCACGAAAGAAGATCATTCCCATATTCGAACACGAAGGCGTGTTGTGATTTATATAATGCTGCGTCCCACATAACCAGGTGCGTTTTAGAAGTTTATTATAACATTTCGCGTACATCAGCTACACGGCCGGTAATAGCAGCAGCGGCGGCTGTTAATGGGCTGGCGAGGAAGGTGCGGGCATTAGGACCTTGGCGACCTTCGAAGTTGCGGTTAGAAGTAGAGATGCAGTATTTGCCTGCTGGGATTTTATCTTCATTCATACCCAAACAAGCCGAACAGCCCGGTTGGCGAAGTTGGAAGCCCGCTGCTTCAAATACTTTATCAATTCCCTCTTCAATCGCCTGTGCTTCTACTTGTTTAGAGCCAGGTACAATCCATACGATCACATCATCTGCCTTTTTCTTACCTTGTACAAAAGCTGCTACTTGGCGTAAATCCTCGATGCGTGAGTTCGTACAGGAGCCGATAAATACATAATCTACCTTCTTACCCAGCAATTGACTGCCCGGCTGAAGATCCATGTAGGCTAATGATTTAGAGAAAGATGGTTTTTCACTGTCTTCTAATGACTCTAAAGCTGGGATAGATTCTGTTACGCCCATACCCATACCCGGGTTTGTACCGTAGGTAATTTGGGGCTCGATATCGTTGGCATCGAAGGTTAAGACAGTATCAAAGTTGGCATCGGCATCGCTATAGAGCGTTTTCCAGTAAGCCACGGCTTTATCCCAATCTGCGCCTTGCGGTGCAAACTCACGGCCTTTAATGTAATCGAAAGTAACGTCGTCTGGGGCGATCATACCACCACGTGCACCCATTTCGATGCTCATGTTACAGATCGTCATACGCGCTTCCATACTCAAGCTACGAATCGCTTCACCGGCATACTCAACGAAATAACCCGTTGCACCGGAAGCAGAAATCTTCGCAATGATGTATAGGATAATATCTTTAGAAACAACGCCCGGCTTTAACTGGCCGTTGATGTCAATTTTCATGCGTTTAGGCTTGTATTGCAAAATGCATTGGGTAGCCAATACCTGCTCTACTTCAGAGGTACCAATACCGAAGGCAATCGCACCGAAAGCACCGTGGGTGCTTGTATGGCTATCGCCACAAACGATGGTCATACCTGGCAACGTAATACCTAATTCAGGACCAATTACGTGTACAATACCTTGGTAAGGGTGGCCGAGGCCGTATAATTCTACGCCAAATTCGGCCGTGTTTTGGGTCAACATCTCCACTTGCTTACGGCTCAACGCTTCTTTAATCGGTAAATGTTGATCTAAAGTTGGAACGTTATGATCGGCTGTGGCACGGGTTTTATCTGTACGAAATACCGGGATACCGCGCTTGCGCAAACCGTCGAAAGCTTGTGGGCTCGTTACTTCGTGAATAAAATGCGTGTTAATGTATACAACGTCGGGGTGTCCAGGTTGGCTGGTTACAACGTGGCTTTCCCAAATTTTGTCGAATAATGTTTTTCCCATTCGTAATCGTAATTTGCTTTTATTTGCTTTTTGAGCCGTTTCCTTTTTTCGTAACCTTGCTAGAAATTGGTTACGTTCTCAAATCTAACGGTCATTGACCTTATGATTGATGGTTAGTTTCAATTGAATTACGATATACAACCGCCCTTTATTGCATATAAGTAGTTAATTTACAGTAGTTTACAAACGACTTTCAACGATGCCCAACAGCCATAACGACGCTTTATTTATATTGATTAAAACCTTAACGAAAGCTGAGAAGCGCAATTTTCAGCTTGCTTTTAATAAGAATAACACGAAAGAGGACGTGCTTTTTATCCAGCTCTTCAACGTACTTGATAGGATGAATACCTATGATGAGGAGCAATTATTGAAGAAAACCCCGGGCATTAAAAAGCAACAATTATCGAATGTAAAGGCCCACTTGTATAAACATTTGTTAACAAGTTTACGCCTACTATATAAACAAAAAGACCCATTGATCGACCTCCGCGAGCAGATCGATTATGCCCGTGTATTATATAACAAAGGATTATATAACCAAAGCCTGAAAGTACTGGCCAAAGCAAAAGCCAGTGCCAAGGAGCAGGAAGAAGTAGTGCTCATCTTCGAAATCATCGAGTTCGAGAAATTGATTGAAAGTAGGCATATTACCCGCAGCTTAGAAAACAGGGCCGACGAGCTAAGTGAAGAGTCCTTGGCCTTGAACGTGCATTTGACAAACGTAAGCAAGTTATCCACACTTAGTTTGCGGATGTACGGTTTGTATTTGAAATTGGGGCATGCGAGGGATGAAAAGGACGTATTAATGTTGAAAAGCTTTTTCGACTCTAGCTTACAAGCAGCCCTAACGCATAACTTGAGTTTTTATGAAAAGATTTATTTATACCAAGCCTACAGTTGGTATTATTACATTTTGCAAGATTTCTTGTTATACTACCGTTATACACAAAAATGGGTAGACCTTTTCCACGATTACCCATCACTCAAAAAGAACGATCCAGATTTATATATCAAAGCGATGCACAACTTATTAACAGCACATTTTTATAATGTGAATAGTGTGCGTTTCGCAGGGGTATTGGAGGAAATGGAGAGCTACGTAGCGTGTAACCGTGAGAACTTCAACGAGAATACGCAAACCTCTGCGTTTGTGTACATCTATACGGCGAAGATCAACCAACATTTCATGGAAGGTACGTTTAGCAAGGGTTTGGAGCTGGTGCCGGAAGTGGAACAACAAATCGTAGACCACCAGCTAACGGTTGATCAACACCGCGTATTGGTGTTTTATTACAAGATCGCTTGCTTGTATTTCGGTAGTGGCGATAATAATAATGCCATTGTATATTTAAATAAAATTATTCATTTGCGCATCGGGAATTTACGGGCCGATATCCAGTGTTTCGCACGTATTTTACACCTAATTGCACACTATGAATTAGAGAACTACAGCTTGGTAGAATATTTAATCAAAAGTGTATATCACTTCATTGCAAAGAACAAGGATTTGGGCTTGGTAATGGAGGAAATATTGAAATTCTTGCGGAAGAACATTTATGCACATCCCAAGGCTTTAAGAGCTGCCTTCATAGAATTGAAGGACCGCTTGGTGGAACTTTCCCAAAACCCCTACGAGCGTAGGTCTTTCTTATATTTAGATATTATCTCATGGTTGGAAAGTAAGATTGACGGGATACCTGTACAAACGGTCATTGCCCAGAAATTTAAAGACAAAGTTCCCCGGATTTAAGGAAATGTCAATTTATTGTAATACGGTGATCAATTTCTATAATGTCTTGAAAAACAACATAGAAAATGATCACCTTTTTTATAACGAAAAACATAGATTATTTTTATTTGTCATGCCAAAAAATTTCCCAAAAAGCTGTGGAAATTGCGAATCCTAAGCCCCGCCTCATTTCTCAAAAAGTTTAAAAAGTTTATCAACATCTGTTAGTAACTATATACCCTTAAAGGTGACCTGGATTATTACATTTGCATCAGTTCTTGACTTCGTTGCTATGGTGCTAAACTGAATTAGATTAAAAGGGAATCGTGTGAAAATCACGAGCAGACGCGCTACTGTTATTCTTTGATTAGCAATTTTATTAATCAGTGCCATTTTACTCCCAGGGCCACTCGCAGCTTAGGATATGCGGGGAAGGCAATGGCATTTTAGGAAAGCCAGGAGACCTGCCATAGGCAATGCAACTAGTCGAAACCTTCGCGTTCCAAGGTATTGGCGTAAGTGAAACCAAACGTATTCACAATAGGTTTGTTGTCGCCGTTAGTACCCTACCGCGCTTTAGATTAATATTTATTACATATTCACACATTGTTGCCAAAAAAAATATTATAGTATGAACAACGAGAATGAAATTTTGCTAAAAGAGAACAAAGATCGTTTCGTGTTATTACCTATCAATTTCCCTGCTATTTGGGAAATGTATAAAAGACATGAAGCGAGTTTTTGGACGGCTGAAGAAATCGATTTAAGTGGTGATTTAAAAGACTGGGCTAATTTGAATGATGGCGAACGTCACTTCATTTCGCACGTATTAGCATTTTTTGCTGCGAGTGATGGGATTGTGAATGAAAATCTCGCTGTAAACTTTATGAGTGAAGTGCAAATCCCGGAAGCTCGTTGCTTCTATGGGTTCCAAATTATGATGGAAAACATTCACTCTGAAACATATGCATTATTGATCGATACATACGTAAAAGACCCTATTGAAAAAGATCGTCTTTTCCACGCCATCGAAACGGTACCTGCAGTGAAAAAGAAAGCTGAATGGGCTTTACGTTGGATCGAAAACGGTACGTTCGCGGAAAGATTAGTAGCATTTGCTGCTGTAGAAGGTATCTTCTTTAGTGGTTCTTTCTGTTCTATCTTCTGGTTGAAAAAACGTGGTTTAATGCCAGGTTTAACCTTCTCTAACGAGTTGATCAGCCGCGATGAAGGTATGCACTGTGAATTCGCTTGCTTATTGTACAGCATGTTACAAGGCAAAATGAAAGAAGAACAAATCGTAGAAATTATCACCGATGCAGTAAGAATTGAAAAAGAATTCATCACAGAAGCATTACCGGTTGCATTGATTGGTATGAATGCTGATTTGATGAAACAATATATCGAATTCGTTGCAGATCGTTGGTTAGGTGAATTAGGTTGCAAGAAAGTATACAATGCAGCAAATCCGTTCGACTTCATGGAAATGATTTCCTTGCAAGGTAAAACCAACTTCTTCGAAAAACGCGTAGGCGACTATCAAAAAGCCGGTGTGATGGGTGGCAACAAAGAAGCACAAACATTCAGCCTCGACGAAGATTTTTAATGAATTAATAAAAAACGGTTCGATTGTTGCACACAAGCGAACCGTTTGATTTGAATATTTTAGATTACAATATTACTTACTACCACCCATAAATTTTAAGCATATGTTTGTTATTAAAAGAGATGGCCGAAAAGAGTCTGTAAAGTTCGACAAGATTACAGCGCGTGTAGAAAAACTGTGTTATGGTTTAAACCCTGATTACGTAGATGCTATTGATGTATCTAAGAAAGTAATTGTGGGCTTGTACGATGGTGTAACCACTACCGAACTTGATAACCTGGCCGCGGAAACAGCAGCTTCCCTCACTACTAAACACCCCGATTATGCATTATTAGCATCTCGTATCGCGGTGAGTAACTTGCATAAAAATACAGTGAAATCGTTCTCGAAAACGATGAAGAAACTGTATGAATTCATTGATCCGAAAACCGATAAGCCAGCACCATTGTTGAGCGACGAGGTATATGAAATCATCCGCAAAAACGCAGAGATTTTAGATTCAACTATTATCTACGATCGTGATTTCGCATTTGATTATTTCGGTTTCAAAACATTGGAACGTTCATATTTGCTGAAAGTGGATGGTAAAGTGGCTGAACGTCCACAACATATGTTCATGCGTGTTGCTGTTGGTATTCACAAAGAAGATATCGAAAGCGCCATTGCTACATACAATTTGATGAGTGAGCGTTGGTTCACACATGCAACCCCTACATTATTCAATGCCGGTACACCGAAACCGCAAATGAGTTCTTGCTTCTTGTTAACCATGCAAGATGATAGTATTGAAGGTATCTACGATACTTTGAAACAAACAGCAAAGATTTCTCAAAGTGCCGGTGGTATTGGTTTAAGCATTCATAATATCCGCGCAACGGGTTCTTATATCAGTGGTACCAATGGTACTTCTAATGGTATCATCCCTATGTTGCGTGTATTCAACGATACAGCTCGCTACGTAGATCAAGGTGGTGGTAAACGTAAAGGTGCTTTTGCTATCTACTTAGAGCCATGGCATGCCGATGTATTCGAGTTCCTCGACTTACGTAAAAACCACGGTAAAGAAGAAATGCGTGCGCGTGATTTGTTCTTCGCTTTGTGGATGCCAGATTTATTCATGAAACGTGTAGAAGAAAACGGTGATTGGAGCCTGTTCTGTCCGCACGAAGCACCAGGTTTACACGAAACTTGGGGTCCTGAATTCGAGAAATTATATGCACAATATGAACAAGAAGGACGTGCTCGCAAAACTATAAAAGCACAAGAACTCTGGTTCGCCATCCTCGATGCACAAATCGAAACCGGTACACCTTACTTGTTGTATAAAGATGCTGCTAACAGCAAATCAAACCAACAGAACTTAGGTACCATCAAAAGTTCAAACTTGTGTACAGAAATTATCGAGTACACATCTGCTGATGAAGTAGCTGTTTGTAACTTAGCTTCTTTGGCTTTACCTCGCTTCGTTAATGAAGGTCAATTCGATCACCAAAAATTATACGAAGTAACGTACCAAGCTGCTCTTAACTTGAACAAAATCATCGATAATAACTACTACCCAGTAGAAGAAGCTGAACGCAGTAACTTGCGTCACCGCCCAATCGGACTTGGTGTACAAGGTTTAGCAGATGCGTTCATCTTATTGCGTATGCCGTTCGAAAGTGCAGAAGCAAAACAATTGAACAAAGAAATCTTCGAAACAATTTATTTCGCTGCCTTAACTGCTTCTAAAGATTTAGCAGCAAAAGACGGTGCATACGAAACATACCAAGGTTCACCGGTATCAAAAGGTATTTTGCAATTCGATATGTGGGGTGTAACACCATCTGCACGTTGGGATTGGAAAGCTTTGAAAGGTGAAATCAAAAAAGTAGGTGTGCGTAACAGCTTGTTGTTAGCGCCAATGCCAACAGCCTCTACTTCTCAAATCTTGGGTAACAACGAATGTTTCGAACCATATACTTCTAACATTTATACACGCCGTGTATTAAGTGGTGAATTCGTGGTGGTGAACAAACACTTGTTGAAAGATTTAGTAGAATTAGGTTTGTGGGATAATGATATGAAAAACAAAATCATTGCTGCAAACGGTTCTATTCAAAACATCCAAGAAATTCCTGGTAACGTAAAAGAATTGTACAAAACTGTTTGGGAAATCAAGCAACGTACTATCATCGATATGGCTGCTGATCGTGGTGCATACATCTGCCAATCACAATCACTTAACCTCTTCGTTGATACGCCAACAGCTGCTAAATTGACGTCCATGCACTTCTACGCTTGGAAACAAGGTTTGAAAACAGGTATGTATTATCTCCGTACACAAGCGGCAGCGCAAGCTGTTCAGTTCACAGTTGAAAAACAAGGTGGTCAGAATATGGAGCCTGTGGTGGCTGTTGCAAGTGGAGATGTATTGGAAGTTCCAGAAGGTGCAGTTTGTACCATGGAAGAAGGTTGCGTGACTTGCAGCGCTTAATTATAGGCTATTCCATCGCAAAATATAATAGTAGTGTAAACGGAGCAACGAAAGTTGTTCCGTTTTGCTTTTATATAAAGCCTGGTATAAAATACTTTATATGGAAATAGCATATCGATTGATGTAAGAGAATATACAAGCCTGTTATTACTCCTGCGAGGATTTGCTGGGTATTGTGTTTGCCTGGGAAGTTTGCATAAGGGTAATCTCTTGGGCGAGTTTCTCTGGAGGAATCTTACCTTCTAAGAATTTATGGTACTTGGTTTTGGGGTTGATGAAGAGGGTACAGGGAATACCACCTTTCCACGATTTATCGACTAGGCCAACAAACTTATTGGCATTGGATTCATTGAGCCAGTACACAGGAGATTGTAAGCCAAGCTTTTTTACAAAGGCGAGGATGTCATCCGGATATGCGTCTGGTAAATCGACGCTGATGTATTTGAATTGAATATTGTGGTTTTGGGGCAATTGGGATTGGGTTTCGAAGTGGGGGATTTCTTCGATACAGGGTTTACACCAGGTGGCCCAGAAGTTAATGATATAACTACTGTCAGACAGGGGTTGAAGAACAGTTGTTAACCCATCCAGCTTAATCTCCGTTACAGTCTGAGCTTGCGCAACTTCCTGTAAACTCCCTACAAATACCCCGATACTCGCTAAGCGGGTTAACCACTGTCTCATATATTAATATTTTTTAGTCCTGAATTTCGCCGGGCTTAAAACCCCATTCTGCCTGTAAAGCATAATACTGCTCATCTCCTAATCGTCGATTAGCATAATGCCCCGCTTTCTCTTTCTGGCGCATAGCCTCGTAAATAGTTACAGCACAAGCCACCGAAATGTTCAACGATTTAATAATACCCACCTGCGGAATAATGAAATTGCCGTCTGCTGCATGCAATATCTCCTGGCTAACACCGTATTGCTCATTCCCAAATACGAGGGCAATACTGCTACTGGTGAAGTCAATATCATGCATCGAAACAGCATCTGTGCTCAGGTGAGTTGTTAAAATCCTATGGTATTTGCCGCGCAATACTTGTACCAATTCATTGGGATCGGTAAAATCATGCACGGTCATCCAATCGCGGGCGCTAGAGCTGCTTTTGAAGCCATAGCGTTTATGTTTAGGTACGGTGTTGGTTAAGGTGTACACTTCTTGTATCCCCACGGCATCAGCTGTACGTAAAACGGCGGCCACGTTGTGCGGGTCGAATACATTATCGAGTACCACGGCTAAATCGGGCTGGCGCTTTCGAAGGGCTTCGATTAATCTTGCTGAACGTTCTGGTGTCATACCTTGCTATTATATTTCTGCAAAAATACGGAAATATGAGCGAGTGAATGTTTGGCGCATCAATCATTGATACAACAATGATATGAACAATTTTCGTGTAGGCTTGTTAGTAAGTTTTCGAGTATTTCATAATGGTCAAAATTTTGCCGAGATGTTCACGTCTTGGCTTTTATTTTATATGCCCACTTCAACATTATTTTATTTCTTCATGATATAGTTAGTGGGCCGGGTTGTTCTCACCCTGGCCCTTTTATTTTGTAGGCCTGAAATCGATGTTCATTAAGGGGAATTGAGCCTGGTTGGGAAGATAAAAATGCCACCATTCTGTAGATAAGCCTTTGAAACCGTTTTTCTCCATCACATTTCTCAATAAAGCCCTGTTTTTTGCAATTGTACTATCCTGCAAAATGTAGTCTTGGTGCGCTTTTTCCGAAAAATCATCAAAGTCTGTAGGCATAGGCAAAGGTTTTTTCGTCTTCAAATCAATCAACGTCAAGTCTACAGCAGTACCCCTGTTGTGCCCCGAACCCTTCTTCGGGTCGGCAGCATAACGGTCATCGGGTACAATCTCCCACATTTTCTCTGTAACGCTATAGGGCCTGTAAGCATCGTATATCAATAAGCCTAAGCCGTGTTGGGCAAGTTCCTGTTGCACAGTACGTAGTGCTTTAGCGGCAGGCAGCCTCAGGTAAATGGCTGTATGTTGGTAAAGTACCTGCTTCGTGAAGTTGTGTTTTGTGGCATACCGAATATCCTTGGCAATGGAAGGTATGAAATGGGAAAGGTTCACCATCAACATATTAGTATCAGCTTTTACCATGCGCATGTAATCAGCCTCTTTTTCTACCACCGCTAAACCGTATTTGTTGGTAGGCATTTCCTGTGCCCGTAACACCCCGGCACAGCATAAAAAGCATAGGAAGAGTAGATTTTTCACGTCAAATTATTTAATAATCGCTTAAATTAGGCAAGATTGTACAATATAAGGGTAAAAAACAATAGTTTATCACACAACATTTTAGGTATTTTAGAACCCTTAAAATTTTCACAACATGAGTTTGTTTAGGTTAGATGGAAAAGTTGCGGTAGTAACGGGTGGTGGAAGTGGTATCGGGCAAGCAATTGCTACCTGCTTCGCAGCGCAAGGTGCTTTTGTTCATATCATTGAATTAACGGAAGCAGCAGGGGAAAACACGTTAACGACTATTATCGATGATGGTCATGAAGCGGTTGTTCATGCTTGCAACGTTGCCGACCAAGCTGCCGTGGTGCGTGTGATGCAAACCATTGTGGCACAACACCAAAAAATCGACATCTTGGTGAATTGTGCCGGTATTGCACATGTGGGTAAGTTGGAAAATACAGGTGTAGAAGATCTCGATCGTATTTACAATGTAAACGTTAAAGGAACTTACAACTGTATGTACGGTGTAATTGAACAAATGAAAACCCAAGGCGGCGGTGTTATCTTAAACGTAGCCTCTATCGCTAGCAGCGTGGGTATTCCCGATCGTTTCGCTTACAGCATGAGTAAAGGTGCCGTGTTAACCATGACACTCTCCGTAGCCAAAGATTATCTCGCACATAATATCCGTTGTAATTGCGTGTCGCCAGCACGGGTGCACACACCTTTTGTCGACGGTTTCATTGCGAAAAACTATCCTGGCAAAGAGCAAGAAATGTTCGAGAAATTATCTAAAACACAACCGATCGGCCGCATGGCAAAACCCGTGGAAGTGGCCTACCAAGCGCTTTATTTGTGTTCCGATGAAGCAGGATTTGTAACCGGTTGCGATTACCCAATTGATGGTGGTTTTATTAGATTGAATAATTAACTTGTGCGTAGAAAATGCACAAATATCTATGAAACTAATCCAAACGCTATGTTGCTTGCTAGTGGTAACATTGTTCATCGCTTGTAACAACAGTAATTCAACAGGGAAAAAAGACAATAAAAAAGACTCCGTGCTAACGCCGGCAGTAGGCGAAGGCGAGGTAAAAGTGAAGATTTCCGGGCTAGAATTTGACACGCAAACTGTGAGAATCAATTTCACATATAAAGGTCAAACAAAAGAAAAATCATTCGATTTAAAAGTAGCCGGCGGTATACCCGAAAACGAATTGTATTCCATGGTGTGGGACCAACCCAATAGCGCATACGTAGCCGTATTAAAAGCGAACCGCGATACCCGCTATTACCATGTATACGAAGAAAAGGGTGACTTGAAAATTCTTCATCACAATTCACCGCCACAACCTATTTGGCGTTATTTGGAAGAAGAAAAAGGATTCGGTAAATCGAATGCCCGTGCAGCTTTTGTAAATACGTACGATAAAGAATTGAAGTCGGGCAATATTATAAGCCAATTCACTGCAGATATTCGTAAAACAGCGAAGTCAGATTCTGTTGTTTTTGCTTACTCATATGGAGGAGCTGAACAATTTAAAGGCTTCCAATTAAGTAGTCATTATATACCTGTCATTCGCATCGATAGTCAAACCCACTTGGTGTTTGGCGTGAAGGATGGAGAAAACTTCCGTGAGATCATGGATGTGTGGGTAGATAATGGAAAATTACACGCGAAACAGATCGCCATACTTACTAAAAGATAACATATGAAATTAACGAGGTTCGGATTACCGGGTGAAGAGAAACCGGGTATTGTAACAAGCAATGGAACGTTTGATGTATCGGGATTCGGTGAAGATTTCGGGGAACGTTTTTTTGAAACGAACGGTATTGAAAGATTGTCGAAATGGTGGGCATTGAATGCAAGCAATTGCCCGAAAGTGCCTGCAGATACAAGAATAGGTTCACCTATTCAGCGTCCATCTAAAATCATTTGCATTGGTTTAAACTATGCAGATCATGCCAAGGAAACCGGCGCACAAATCCCAGCTGAGCCTATCGTTTTCTTTAAATCAACGTCTTCTTTAGTAGGACCAAACGATGATTTAATCATTCCACGTAACTCAACTAAAACCGACTGGGAAGTAGAACTAGCGATCGTAATCGGTAAGAAAGCAAGCTATGTAGAAGAAAAAGATGCGATGGATTATGTGGCAGGTTATTGCTTACACAATGATTATAGCGAACGCGCTTTTCAGTTAGAAAGAGGCGGCCAATGGGTAAAAGGTAAAAGTGCCGATACATTTGCTCCATTAGGTCCTTGGTTAGTAACGAAAGATGAAATCGCCGACGTAGACAAATTGCGTTTGTGGTTAACATTAAACGGTAAAACCATGCAAGATGGTACTACCGCGAACTTAATCTTCAAACTACCGTTCATCGTATCTTACTTAAGTGAATTCATGACCTTATTACCAGGTGATGTAATTTCTACAGGTACGCCGGCAGGTGTAGGCTTGGGTATGAATCCACAAGTATACATTCAACCTGGTGATGTGATCGAATTAGGTATTGATGGTTTAGGTACATCGAAACAAACAGCGAAAGCGCACAAATAATATTTACAACACGCTGCAACCCGCTACGGCGGTAAATTGCAGCGTGTTTGTAGTTTTTTACGGTACATTCCAAAACAATCTCGCAGATGATTACGAACAGGTATTGTTTAGCACTCGATTTAGTGAACGATCCAACATTAATCGCGGAATACGAAGCACACCACAGGGCTGTATGGCCCGAAATACAAGCCAGCATTAAAAACAGCGGGGTAGAGAAATGTGAAATTTACAGGGTTTCCAACAGGTTATTCATGATCTTAGAAGTAAACGACACTTTTTCATTCGAGCGTAAAGGCGCAATGGATGCCGCTAATCCAACCGTACAAGCGTGGGAAACGCTGATGTGGAAATACCAACAAGCATTGCCTACTGCACAACCAGGTGAAAAATGGTTGATGATGGATAAAATTTTCGAACTGGCATAATCTACAAGCACATGCAAATTTGTATAGACGCGCACCAACATTTCTGGCAATACCACCCCGTAAAAGATGCGTGGATTACGCCAAGTATGGAAGTTATTCGCCGCGATTTTACACCGGCAGATATTGCGCCTATCATGGCCGATAATGAAGTACATGGTTGCGTAGCCGTACAAGCCGATCAAAGTGAACAAGAAACAAATTTTCTACTCCAACTCGCCGAGCAACACGATATTGTAAAAGGCATTGTTGGCTGGGTAGATTTACGCGCCGATAACATCGTAGAAAGATTACAACATTTCGCACAGTTCCCCGTCATTAAAGGTTTTAGGCATATTGTACAAGCCGAACCGGATGCCGATTTTTTACTGGGTTACGATTTTTGTAGAGGTATTGCTGCCTTAGCAAAACATCATTTCACATACGACATTTTGGTGTACCCGTCACAATTACCTGCAGTAGCAGCATTTGTAAAAAGGTTTCCACGGCAGCCTTTTATAATCGATCACCTCGCAAAACCTAACATCGTGGATCAGTCGTTAGGGGAATGGGAAACAAACATACGCGCAATCGCCGAGCACCCGAATGTGTATTGCAAATTGAGCGGTATGGTAACGGAGGCAGATTGGCAAAACTGGGAACAAGCACACTTTGTGCCATTCCTCGACGTGGTATTCGATGCTTTCGGTACCGATCGTTTAGTATATGGTAGCGATTGGCCGGTATCATTACTGGCGGCAGATTATAAACAAGTGAAAAATATCATTCAACAATATATACAACATCTTCCCGTAGCAGAACAAGCTAAGATCATGGGCGAAAATGCCTGTCGTTTCTACAACTTGTAAGCAGGGTATAAATAATTCCAAATGGATTTAGGATTAAAAAATAAAGTCTACATCGTAACAGGCGGCGCTAAAGGTATTGGCGAAGCCATTTCTCAATTAATCGCAGCAGAAGGGGGCATCGTGGTTATTGCTGGTAGAAATGCACAGGATAACGATATCACTGTTCAAAGCATTATTGCGAAAGGTGGCCAAGCATTGGCCGTACAAGCAGAATTGGGAAAGGTAGAGGATTGTAAGAAAGTAGTAGATGCATGTGTTACAGCCTACGGAAGAATAGATGGTATTGTGAACAATGCCGGGGCTAATGATGGTGTTGGCTTAGAAAATGGTGCGCCTGGTGCATTTATGCAATCGTTGCAACACAATTTATCACACTACTACAACATGGCACACTATGCTTTACCTTATTTAAAAATTACAAAAGGCAGCATCTTAAATATTGGTTCTAAGGTAGCTACCACCGGCCAAGGTAACACAAGCGGTTACGCGGCTAGTAAAGGTGCTATTAATGCACTTACCCGCGAATGGGCAGTAGAGTTGTTGAAATATGGTATCCGCGTAAACACGGTAATTCCTGCAGAAGTGTGGACGCCATTATATGAAACATGGATCAATTCTTTACCAAACCCAGCAGAGAAATTGGCAAGTATTACAGCCAATATCCCGTTTGAACAAAGAATGACCACCAGCGAAGAAATTGCGAATACAAGCGTGTTTGTACTTAGTGAAAGATCATCACATACAACAGGACAAATTTTGTATGTCGATGGTGGTTATACGCACCTCGATCGTTCTATCAAGCAATAATCCTTTCTTCATAACCTAAAAACAACCAACATGGCTGGCGGCACAACTACTTCCACCTATTCCACGACAAGCAAGCAGACCAGTTCAAACAACTACAGGTTTGCATTTATTTTAGTGACCAGCTTATTCTTCATGTGGGGCGCATCATATGGCTTATTAGACATATTGAACAAGCACTTCCAAGAAGCCATGAAGATTCCACAAGATGAAAGCTACTTTTTACAATTAGCCTATTTTGGTGCCTACTTTATTTGGGCCATCCCGGCTAGTATCGTCATGAAGAAATTTGGTTACAAGAGCGGCATTTTGTTGGGCTTGTTACTATTTACCATCGGCGCATTTTTGTTTTATCCAGCGGCCCAATCATTGAACTACTACGCGTTTTTGGGCGCTTTATTTGTACTGGCTTCCGGCTTATCATTCCTCGAAACAGGAGCGAACCCGTATGCAGCAGTATTAGGGGATCCGGCTACAAGCGAACGTCGTTTGAATTTATCACAATGTTTCAATGGATTAGGTTCATTTGGTGCGATTATTTTAGGAGGAAAAGTGTTCTTCCCAGAAGAAGGAACGGCGCACAACGATTTAAGCTCTGTACAATGGGTGTACGTAGTATTGGGCTTCGTAGTATTAGCATTACTTGTACTATTTATGTTTACTAAACTCCCGGAAATCCAAGAAGCAAATGAAGAAAATGCAGCGCATGAAGTAAAAGATATTCCATTAGCAAAACAAACACACTTCATTTGGAGCGTAGTAGCACAATTCTTTTACGTAGCTGCACAAGTTTGTGTAGGTGCTGTGTTTATTAACTATGCCACTGAATATTGGGAAGGATTAAGTAATAAAGATGCTGCCTTCTACTTGTCGATTGGCTTGTTCTTATTTATGATCGGTCGATTCGTAGGCGCTGCATTAATGAAAACAATTGCGCCACATACATTATTAAGTGTGTATGCGTTAATCAATATTATACTTTCTGCTATTGTTATGTTTGCGCATAACGGTGCATTTGCTGTGTATTCCCTAGTGGGTATTTTCTTCTTTATGTCGATTATGTTCCCAACGATTTTTGCATTAGGTATTAAGCACCTTGGCTCGCACACGAAGAGAGGTTCTTCTTACTTGGTAATGTCGATTGTAGGGGGTGCTTTGTTGCCTTTGGTGATGGGAAAAATTGGTGCTGCAACTTCAACGGCTACGGGCTTTATTGTGCCTTTGGTTTGTTTCGTAGTGGTACTATATTTTGGTGTTGCAGGGTATAAGGTGAAATCGGTGAAGTAAAGTTTATTAGCATAAAAATTAGAGCGGGCAGACTGTTACAGTTTGCCCGCTTTTTATATAGTAGTTACGTAATGCGCGCATTAAATTGTAACGCTAGCCCAATGTAATAATCCAAGCTCTTTGCCGATTGCACATTCTCTACAGCCACGTAAATATACCCCGGGTAAGCTTTTCCTCCCATGATCACCGTTTTGCACCCCGGTGCTTGAATCAACTCATCGTGTAACGCAGGATCAACTCTGCACATCATCTTATTCATCCCCACAGACAAACACAGTTTATCTCTCACCATAAAAGCCAGTTTGCCAAACATTTTCTTTTCTTCAAAATCAACATGTTTACTAAGCGCTTTGCGCATGCGGGTTGCTAAGTCGATATTGTAAGCCATAGTGTTGGAATTGAACTTAAATTTAACGCATAAAATCATCACAATGGCACAACTTAAAAGCTCGAATATTTGTTGTAACTTCAAATACACCCGGTTCCTTTATGAAAACACGTTACCCAATCGCGCTATTACACGCTCTATTCTTCTTGGTGGCTTGTTCCAGCAAGAAAACAGATGTTGATCAGCCTAGTGCTCAAGTACAAATCGAACTGCAACATAGCGTAGGCAGTAAAGTGCTGAATTTGGAGAATACTACATATCAAAACACCTACGGGGAAGACTTCACCGTAAAAACTTTCAAATATTATCTTAGCAATTTTAAACTCATCACCACGTTAGGCGTCGTTACTTTACCAGCTGAATATTTCCTTGTAGATGAGTCGGCCCCTGCTACTAAAAACATAACACTTACTATTCCGAAGTCATACGAAGTAAATGCTATTCAATTTATGCTGGGCGTAGATTCTGCCCGGAATAATAGCGGTATACAAAGTGGTGCCTTAGATCCTTTAAATGGTATGTTCTGGAGCTGGAATAGCGGTTATATTATGGCAAAACTAGAAGGTGTGTCCCCCGCTTCTAAAGAACCCACAAAAGCATTCACTTTTCATATTGGTGGCTATGAAGGGCCGTTCAAAGTACAACAGTATATCACAGTTAGCTTTCCTTCCAATATTCATATAGAAGGCGGAAAAATTACTTCCTTGCGTTTAAATGCCGATGTTGCCAAATGGATGGATGGGCCTACTCCGCTCAGTTTTACAACAATTGCTACTATTCATACGCCAGGCGAACCAGCGTACAATATTGCGCAACACTATGCCAAAATGTTCAGTTTTATCAATCATAATTAATGGGTAAAAAGATCTATATCATTTATTTTCTTGCCATTTGCTGGTTGCTTTACCAATGCTCACCAGGAAAGGATGATGTCGCACCCGTAACAGGCGATTATGTATTGAAATTACCGCCTAATTTTCCAACACCTACCTATTCCTTCGCCAACAATAAATTAACAAAAAACGGCATTGCTTTAGGGAAAAGACTTTTTTACGATCCCCGCCTTTCACGAGATGGTACTATTTCTTGTGGGTTCTGCCACCAACAATTCGCAGCATTTGCACATTTTGATCATCCATTAAGTCATGGTATTGATAACAGGACTGGTATTCGCACCGTACCGAGCTTATTCAACCTTATTTGGCAAACTAGCTTTATGTGGGATGGGGGTGTGAATCATTTAGAGGTGCAACCTTTAACGCCTATTACCGACGAAAACGAGATGGGTGAAACATTGGAGAATGTGCTTTCCAAACTGCGTAATAATACGAAGTACCGAGGTATGTTTAAAGCAGCCTTCGGTACGGAAGAAATTACAACAGAACGACTATTCAAAGCCTTAGTACAATTCATGGCCACCATGAATAGTTTTGAAACTAAGTACGACAGCGTAGTAAATAAGATTGGAAATGTACAGTTTACAACGAGTGAAGCAGCAGGGTACACAATATTCAAGGCCAAATGCGCTAGCTGCCATAAAGAGCCGCTTTTTACCGACCAAACTTTTAGGAATAACGGGTTGCCATACAATACTTTTTTAGACGATGTAGGAAGAATGCGTATTACAAATAGCACCAACGACTATCTAAAGTTTAAAGTGCCCTCGCTTCGAAATGTGATTAAAAGCCCGCCATATATGCACGATGGGCGCTTCTACAATATTTATTTGGTGTTCGAACATTACAATTCTGGTATAGAATTATCGCCTACAGTAGATCCGTTGGTACGTAATGGCCTACAATTGTCAACCCAAGATCAACAAAACTTATATCAATTCCTCAACACGCTCACCGATCTTAACTTCATTAATAACAAAGCGTTAGCAGAAGAATTGATCACCGATTGAGCTTCGCTGAACCCTTGTTTAAACATCTTTGTTTCTTTATAGGTCATTATTTGGGTATATGTGAAAGCGCTGTTACAATAATTCTTCACCCAGCAACCTAGCATGGTTTTTGCAAACTATTAGCCTTATGAAAAAAGGAAATGTGTTAAAGCTATTTACAAAG
Source organism: Chitinophaga skermanii (assembly GCF_003259335.1). Lineage (GTDB taxonomy): Bacteria > Bacteroidota > Bacteroidia > Chitinophagales > Chitinophagaceae > Chitinophaga > Chitinophaga skermanii. The sequence goes on along the minus strand of NZ_QLLL01000006.1, from coordinate 364,924 downwards.
TGTTGTGTGTTGGTAATGATGTTGTTGCCTTTTTCAGTAATGCATACACAAGCCCAGGTGAAACAAGAAGTGGGCACGGCATCTTATTATGCCGACAAATTTCATGGTCGTAAAACAGCTAGCGGCGAAGTGTTCGACAATTCGGCTTTCACTGCTGCTCATAATAAGCTGCCTTTAGGCACTTATGTAAAAGTGACCAATACGCGGAACCAAAAATGGACGATCGTTAAGATCACGGATCGTTTACATGCTGCTAATAAGCGTGTACTCGATTTAACCCAAGCGGCCGCAAAAAAATTGGGTTTCTTTCATTGGGGCCTTGCCCGGGTGAAGGTAGAAGTGGTGAGTAAAGAATATGCCACCAGCCTAATAGACTCGCAACAAATGGCCATCAATTGAAGGCAACCGTGGACCGGGATTTATAAAGAATTGTTATTTAGGGGATAAAGGTCCACATTCCAAATCGAAGAATTTCTCAACTTTAAACAAAAAAGCATCGACCAGCTAGCTAGTCGATGCTTTTTTTATGCGTTTTTACTTCTTTTTAGCACTTTTCTGGGTGCGGGTGAAACAAGTAGTCACATGATCATTTGTCATGCCTGTAGCCTGCATAAATGCATAACAAATCGTAGAGCCTACGAATTTGAACCCACGCTTCAGTAAATCTTTACTCATGGCATCGGAAATCGTAGTTTTAGCAGGTACTTGGCTTAACGAGGTAAAATGATTCATAATAGGCTGGTGGTTCACAAACGACCAGATATACCTGTCAAAGCTGCCAAACTCTTCCTTTACCTTTAAAAATGCTTTTGCATTCGATACTACAGCATTCACTTTCAATTTATTACGAATAATACCGGGGTTTAGTAGCAAACTTTCAATTTTTTGGGTGTCGTATTGGGCGATTTTCGCTGCATCCCAAAAATCAAATGCTATACGGTAGTTCTCTCGTTTCGTTAGAACAGTGTACCAACTTAAACCGGCCTGCGCACCTTCGAGGTTAATCATTTCAAATAAATGGGTGTCGTTGTGTTGAGGTTTTCCCCACTCATGGTCGTGGTAATCCTTATATAAATCATCTTTTAAACACCATGCGCATCGTGTCTTTTCCATAAGCTGTTGTTTTATAATGTTCCTAGGATAACAAAATTATCGAAAAGTATTTGCTTGTAAACAAAAAGGTCGCTCCAAAATGGAACGACCTTTTAGCTGGTGTTTGTGTGCATTTTTTATTTTGAAGTAGCCATTACAAGTTGAAAATTTTGCAAGGTACTTTTTGCTGCTTCTTTAAAGCCGGCTAATATTTCCTTGGTTTCGTTAATGAAGCCGTTGCTGGAAAATTTGCCTAATACTTTTTCCATCTCTTCCATGTTCTCATACGTCATTTGGCGGAACGGGTTTTTATAATCCTTTTCGCGGGAATGGTGGATGTTATGGGTAATGGTTTCAAGTGTTTCTATGGCAATGTCGAATAGGCTTTGCAAGTTGTTGCCATCGAGTTCGTCGGCGGAAAGGCCGGCGATTTGTAACATGCTCGCAAGGGCGTGTTGTAGTTTATGCTTCTTGTAGTTATTGCTTTCGATTCGGTAATGATCGTGCAAAGCATTCCAACTTGCAATCTCACCCGATTTAATATCGTTCACAATACGCTGTAAATGCGAAGCCGGCATTAACTGTCCACCAATATTCTTCCAGTCTTCTCGTTTCGCATCTTTACAGCATGCACGTAAAGCGGGTAGATCATTCAGTTGAAACGCAGCTGCATTATTCACTAAATTTTGTACCCCGTACAGTATAATCAACGAGCGGAATAATGGATACGAACGGTGCAGTTTCAGCAATTCAACAGGTCGGTTACTATTCTCTATGCCTTTTACAAATACTTTCAAGCCTGCTACTGCTGCCGGGTTGGTGAGCAATAAGTTCTTACCAATAGCGCGCAAATCTTCTTCTAATGAAAGATTATGCTGTAACTGGTAAGCTTCACCAACGGCTGTTTCATACACAGGTAAAGCATGTAGTAACTCTTCTATGGCATCTGGTGCTAGGTAGTCGTATTCGATGTGTTGGGTTTTATCTGTACGTCGATCACGATCTACATATTTCCAGCTATTGCGGGCTAATGCATACATGTTATACATGAACCAATACCCTGGCATAATCTTCAATGTATTCGTATGATCATCATTCAACACCAAACTGAATGGGAAAGGCATACGCAGTTCATGCATATAGTTACCTTTCGAGATCAAGGTAAAGCAGGCAAATTGGGAATTGTGTTTCAAGGTAACAGAAAGCCCTGGCCAGAAACCACGACCAGCTACAATTTCACCATCGGCGCCACGCGAATTGTGGTTAGAGCCAATGGTAGCACCTGCCGCCATGTTACTCTGACCCATAATCGTTGCCGCGCACAAGAAAGAGTTATTGTGGTGTTGTTCGTGCGCTGGAAAGATGAGTGAATTCAATACTTCGCAACAAGAAATAGTAGCGTTGTTACCCAAGTAAGAATTAATCAAACGCGCACCATATTTCAATTGCGAATGTGAAGCCATTACGAAACGTACCGCTTTCACACCATAAAAAATCCTACAACCGTAACCGATAATACCATTCACAATTTCACAGCCTTCCCCAATTTGCGAAGGTGCTTCTGCACTGCTATTAACCGTTACATTTTTTACTTTATTGGCACCTTTAATGTAAGCATCACTTCCGATGATTACATCCTTCAAGATGTTACAATGTTTAATCACCGTACGATCACCTACCATGCCATAATAGCCACGCTTACGATCGAATTGTTTTTCGGTGAATTGCTTGAATCGATTTTGTAATACATCATCGGCTCGGTGGCGCGTCCATAGCCATGCATCGCCCGGTAACATACCGTCGAATGGCATCACGCTTCTACCACCATTTTCATTACACAATTCCATCCAAATTCTAACCGATTCATCTTCCCCTTCTTTCGTAATACCATTCCCGAATTTTGCATAATCCGTTGTGGCCATTTCATTCACATTGGCAATCATTACTTCGTTACCTATGATGAAATGTGATAGGAAATTGACGTTGTGCACAACAATGTTGTCGCCAAAATCACAAGATGAGATCGTACTATTATATAAACCTACAGGCAAACGTAAATTATGGAATTCCAAAAAGTAAGGTTCCAATTTGCCTATGCGCACCATCCCGAAAAAGTGACAGTGCTGCACGAGTTGCGGGTTAAACTCGTTAGCTACAAATATATTATTCCAATCGTCGGAAGTATTGTCATTCCGAACGAGGGCTTCAATTTCTTGGGCGGTCAACTTTCTATACACGTTGTCGTTCCCACGTTGCTGATCGCGCAAGTAATACTCATTTTTACCGCTTGGCAAATATTTGTCATCAATAAAATGATAACCTAAATCTTTCAACGGTTTTCTTAAAATACGGTTCATACGCTTCCTTTTAACGATTCATTACTCTACTGTAACGGATTTTGCCAGGTTGCGCGGTTTGTCCACGTCGAAGCCTTTCAATACACCGATGTAGTAAGCAAGTAATTGTAATGGAATAACGGAGATCATCGGTGCTACCAATTCATCAGCTTCTGGCACTACAATTACGTCGTCGGCCATGGCTGGAATGGTTTCATCACCTTCTGTTACGATGGCAATGACTTTACCTTTTCTCGCCTTAATTTCTTGGATATTTGAAACGATTTTCTCGTAATAAGAATCTTTCGTAGCTACAAATACTACCGGTAAATTTTCATCTACCAAGGCAATAGGGCCATGTTTCATTTCTGCTGCGGGATAGCCTTCGGCATGGATGTACGAAATCTCTTTCAATTTCAATGCACCTTCTAAAGCAACAGGGAAGTTGTAACCACGACCAAGGTATAAGAAGTCGCGTGCATCTTTATACTTCTCAGCAATTGCTTTAATTTGATCGTTCAGTTGTAATGCCGTTGCTACTTTCTCTGGTACTGCTTCCAACTCGTTCAATAAATATTGGAAACGTTGTTCATTGATACTGCCTTTTTCCGTAGCCACTTTCAGCGCCACTAAAGTCAACACTGCCAATTGCGCGGTGAAAGCTTTAGTACTTGCTACACCAATTTCAGGACCGGCGTGTGTGTATGCACCGGCATGCGAAGCGCGTGCAATAGAAGAACCTACAACGTTGCAAATACCTAAAATAATGGCGCCTTTTTCCTTCGCAGCTTCAATAGCTACCAATGTATCGGCTGTTTCGCCCGATTGTGATACGGCAATAATAACATCGCCTTGACCAATTACGGGGTTTCTATACCTAAATTCAGAAGCGTATTCCACTTCAACAGGTATGCGGCAAACTTCTTCAATAATATATTCCGCTACCAAACCGGCGTGCCAAGAGGTACCACAAGCTACAATCACAATGCGGTTTGCATTCGAAAGCACTTCTGCGTATTCCCTAATACCGCCTAAAGTTAAAGTACCATTTTTTGCATCTAATCTACCTCGCAAGCTATCGAAGATGGTTTGCGGTTGTTCGAAGATCTCTTTCAACATGAAATGATCATAACCACCTTTTTCAATCGCCGCCAATTCAATGTCGAGCTTTTGAATAAATGGTGTTTGAATCTCGTTCGAGATGTTTTTCAAGATCAATTCATCTGCTTTGATGATCGCGATTTCGTAATCGTTTACATACACAACTTCTTTTGTATACTCTACAATAGGAGAGGCATCAGAAGCTAAGAAATGTTCACCTTTACCTACGCCAATAACGAGCGGGCTACCTTTTCTTGCAGCAATAAGTGTGTCGGGGTGATCTTCATCCACAATCACAATTACATACGCACCAATCACTCTTTTCAACGCAATACGTACCGCTTCTTCAAGCGAGCATTGGTTGTTATTTTTAATATCTTCAATAAAATGAATCAAAACTTCGGTATCGGTATCGCTCTTGAAAACATGACCCTTTTTGATCAGCTCTTGTTTCAATTGCGCATAGTTCTCGATAATACCGTTATGAACAAGGGCTAGTTTCGAATCGCTCGAATAATGGGGATGAGCGTTACGATCAGATGGTTCTCCATGGGTAGCCCAGCGGGTATGGCCGATGGCAATATGGCTGTGCATGTTTTTACCGGTTACAAACTCTTCGAGTTGCGATACTTTACCTTTTTTCTTATAAACTTGTAAACCTTCGCCGTTGCAAATGGCAACACCCGCGCTATCATAACCACGGTACTCTAGTCTTTTCAATCCTTTCAATACAACGGGGTAAGCCTCCCGTTTTCCAATGTAGGCTACTATTCCACACATAAAATATTAAGGGCTTTTGATTAATACTTACATTCTCTGTTATGCCGCAATATGCACTTTAAATGCGAATTCAACACCGAATCGGGGTAATAAACTACTATTGCAAGCATGGGGTTAAAACGAAAAAGGCACCCCAATGACGAGATGCCTGTTCGCTTATTCGGTTATACTAAATTACGTTTATTCTACGGATGAATAAAACACATTATCATTATCTATATATCTATAGCGGTATTTTACTTTGCGTAAAGCCTTGTAAAACTGCTCTCCTAGCGGTTTTTTCTCATCGAGCATCGTGTTTGTGAAATTTGTTAATTGCTCGTTATCATTGATTTCTTTCGTGTTTACAGGTTGGATACCGCTCGTTGCCAAATACCAAGTGGCATCTAATTTGTTCTTTTTGTACTTGTAAAAATAGACAATCGCCGGTTTGAATTTGTACGTTGTTTGCTGCTTTCCGAGGTAAACAATTGTATCAATATTGTCATACGAACGAATATTTGCATATAATATTGCTAGTGCAATTTCATCTTGCTTGGTATATTTTGCAGGCATTTTATCCACGCGGCCAATGCCTTTTAATGCACGGTATAACTCCATGCGGTAAAGTGGTTGATCGGCTATTTTTTGTAATGTACTATCCGGGAAGGTTTGCTTGTTTTTTAAATACAAGGCTGCCAAGCTAATTTGCTGCGCCGGGTTTTTTATTTGCTCGTATTTCTCAAAGAACCTAGCCGCGTTTTTATTCGTGTTCTTGTACGGGAATAACAAGGTGGCGTAGGTCGACAATTCTTCATCTGCCTCTTCTTTCGATTTACTCGCACTTACCGGGGCATCATCTTCATCATCTTGGTCGTCTTCTTCGTTCGATTGGTTATTCAGCTCCCGCGCTGCTGCTTTTAATACGGCTATGCGTGCATCGAAGGCAATTTGGTTTACATCGTCCTGGTAACTGGCGGTGGAAACAATATTGCTATCTACCATTTCCGCTAACAAGGTATAAATAGGTACTTTGTAGTCGTTCATGGTTGTTAATTGCAACATTTCCGGGAAAAGCGTTTTCGCTAGCTGTAGCGAATCGCTCATATCGTCGGTTAAATACGCGAACGTACCCAAGTTGCTGAAAATCGGGGTTTCTTTCAACATGGAACGCTTAGTAATATCAAACGATTCTTTCGTTTGTTGGGCAATCAATGTGCTTAATACCGCGTATTGAAAACGCGTTGTATCATTGGCATCAATGTATTGTTTTTCAAGGAAAGGGAGTATGGCTGGATGCTTGATGGATTTTAGCCCGTACATTAAGTTCGTTTTTACATCTAAGTAATTCTTCTCCGAACTTGTCATACCCTGTACCATTTTAATAATCTGAGGCGCATCTTCATCCCTAAACACAAAATTCCCCACGTAAGCACGTGCACGCGCCTTCGTAGTGCTATCCGTAGCATAAAAGTCTTCGAAGAACTGGGCGCTTTTACTTGCATATAATGGTTTACCAATCAGTGTATCTTTCGGTGTAAAGGTGTTGAAGAAGGTTTGCACAAATTCCGATGGCCCACTCAAACTATCATACACGCTCGTTAAATAGTACTGTGTACCTTGACGAATAATAACTTTAGCCATTATGTTGCGCAAGCTATTCGTATCGCGTACATGCACCACCAATTCCTCGCCGTAAGGTTTCATTGATTTCTGTTGGCGCATAATTACATATCCACTGTAATCATCTAAAACCTGCTTCCAAAAGGCGGTGCTGTCTTTATAACTAGTATAATCGCCTATGCGGTAGAAGCCTACATGCACTGCTTCACCGGTACTATCATTGGCGAATTCACGGCTTTTACCATTGGCTATAGTATTATTGGGTGCCTCATCCGGAGAATACATGGTATTAATTAACTCGTTGATTTCATCGAGTGAATTAGGCTGAACGGAAGTTTGCACGGTGTAATACAAGGCTGTATCCACGTATTTCTCCACTTTTCCATATTGCGGCTTCTTAAATTCGAATGAATTCAAGTAATTGTTAGCTTGTTGAGGATTACCGGTGAAACGTGTACTTAACATGTACATCATATTACCTTTCAAAATGAAACGGGTAATGGAAGTAGAATGATCGTGGTTCGCTGTTTGTACTTGTAAGCATGGGTAACCTTTGTAGTTAAAGGTGCTACGCTTAGTAACGTTCTTCACAAACTCACTTTCTAAAAAGGCTTCTTCTGCAAAGCTTAATTCTACGCTATCTTCATCGAGGTTCGGTGTTTCCCACGTTTTAGTAACCAGTAAGAAGCTATTTTTTGTGTTTTTATCTACCGCGCTCAGCTCTATCCGTTTACCCATGTTGCGTAAACTATTGTAGTTGCCCTGCAAATATGATGGCGGAATAGATATGCTATAATCTTTGTAGAAGGGCGTATAGGTCGACCATGCACCGGTGGCCAGTGGTTTTAGTTTGATGGAGGTAAAGAATTCATCCGCAGCACCACTATCCAAATAATCACCTGTACCACTCATTTTAAATAAAATGATCTCGAACGGGGTGATAAAGATTTGATGCCGTTGTAAATCGCCACGGCGTGTTTTGTTTTTGATATCAAATCCTACGTAGCCATTATTCGTAATTTGTTGCTTGCTTAATATTTTGCCGGCAATGTTTTCATACAACAAACTATCTACTCGCTTATACACATCTTGCTCGTTTTGTCCCAATTCCAAAGCATTCGTTTTTACCCGGCTCACCAAGTAATAGGCGCCATTGGCTAAATCGGCATACTGTAATTGGTTCAATACTGTTATGGAAGAGAAGTTAAATAGTTTGCCCGGTACACGCATGCTAATCCAGCCATCTTCCGAGTTGTAATCGGTGTAATGTACCGGTACGTTTACTTTCTCCAAACGCTCTTTCTCGTTGCTTAATTGGTTGGTCATTTTAATAGGACGAACTGTGTAACCCGCTTTGCGTAATAACTTAATCAAACCCCTGTCGCCAGGTAAGTGAGCAGCGCCCACACCGGCAAACAAGCTGCTGGTTTTGATGATCGAGTCAATGGAATGGAACATATTGTCATTACGCTTGTACAAGAACTTTTCTAAGAAAGCGGTAGAACGCGATTGTTTTGCTTGTAACGAGTCTAACATGTCTAAATCGCCTTTTCGGTAAGCATCAGTCATTAGTTCTTCCATGTTCACAACGTTCGTTGTGCTGGCATATTCTCGGTTTTTATTCTTCTTTCTTTCATTGGCATCATCTTTAAAGGCATCGAGCATAAGTTGCTCCGATTCAAAGAAGTTTTCTACGCCGGTGGCGCGTTTGCCTAGCTTTTTACCTACTTGGTAAATATACATATCGAGGAAAGTATCCTCTTCAAAGTCTTCTTTTGAAGCATAACTACGGTACAGCAAATGGTTGATCATTTGCGGTTGGTATACAAGCCCAGCTTTTAGAATGTCTTTATAATTGTTAATGGTGAAGGCTCCCCGCTTGGTAGAATTTGGATTGCTAACATCTACGCCCATGGCCGTAATTTTTAGCATCTTGGAGTTGGAAAAGTCTTCTTGCAGTTGTTCCGGGTTCGACTCTAAGGCCACCACGTCTACATTCTTGATACAATTGTAAAAGGAATCACTCAGGTTAAAAGCCAGCTTGGCGCTTACGTGCATGGAACCGAATACATAACTCGGTTTCTTTAAGCCATTGCCACTGATTTCCCAAAGTAAGCCTTGGTATTTTTCTTTCTTTCCTTGGGCAGAAAGTTCGACACTGTTGATGTTGATAACTAGCAGTAATAGTAGGTACTTAATGACGTTGTTCATAATTGGGTCTAAATAAATTGTAAGGCTCTCTTCGGCATAATATTTTGTTTAGTAAATATAGGAAAAACAAATGGCCCAGGTGTGTACCCGGGCCATCATGTTGCTGTAATTTCTTGGCAGCTATTTCAATAATGTTGTTTCAAACAATTTGAGAATACGCTTATACTCATCTGTCCAGCCGCTTGGTGTGGTAAACCCATGGTCTTCTACAGGGTAAACAGCCAGTTCCCAGTTATCTTTCCCTAATTCTATCAAGCGTTGCGATAAACGCACGATATCTTGGAAATGTACGTTCGTATCCACCATACCGTGGCACATGAGTAATGTACCTTGTAGGCCACTCGCAAAGTTGATAGGCGAGGAGCGGTAAAACGCAATACTATCGGTATAAGGTTCGTTGAGGATGTTTGACGTGTAACCATGGTTGTAATGTGCCCAATCCGTTACAGAACGTAAGGCCGCCCCGGCAGCAAATTTGCCCGGCTTGGTAAACATAGCCATTAAGGTCATGAATCCACCATAGCTACCACCGTACATGCCTATTTTATCTTTATTGATGCCTTGTTGGGCAATCAAGTAATCGGCCGCATCTACATGATCATCTAAATCTTTACCACCCATGAAGCGGTAAATACCTGTTCTAACATCCCTACCGTAACCAGCGCTACCTCTATAATCTACGTCCATTACCGTAAAACCACGTTCTACAAGCAGGTTGTGGAACATATATTCACGCTGGTAAGAACTCCACCATTTGTGTGCATTTTGTAAATACCCGGCACCATGTACGAAGATCACGGCTGCGCCGTTTTTCTTACCGGCTCCAGGTGTATATAAGCGGGCATAAACAGTTTGACCATCTTTCGCTTGGAAAGTGATGACTTTCGGATCATACCATTTGTACGACTTAAACTCTTCAGATTGTGCAAGGTGCGTGATTTGCGTAGCTTTTGCACCTGGTTTGTTTTCTTGCAAATACAATTCCCAAGGCTTCGTACTATATGAATAACGGAAAGCAATCCATTTTTCATCCGGCGAAAGTGTAACCTCGTTAGCACCCTCCATCGTAGTAATACGGGTAGCTTGCTTGGTAGCAATGTTCAAACGGTAGAATTGTTTTTCGCCCGGGTGCACTTCGTTGGTAGTGATATAGAATGATTTTTTATCGTTCGATAATTGCGCTGTTTGTACTTCGTATTTACCACTTGTTAAAGCAGTTTCACTACGGTTCGCTACATTGTACGTGTACAAATGCGAATACCCCGATTGCTCCGATTGGTACCAGCAAGTATGATCATCTATCCAGCCAATAGCACCGCCGCCAAAGCGCCAGCCAATACCAGGCCCGGCAATCCATGCTTCATCACGTTGGCGGTTCAATAATTCCAATTTGCCAGTAGCTAATTGCAACAACATTATCCAACGATCTTTATTATCCTGTGAACGGATATCCACGATGGCATGGGTACCATTAGTAGAATAAATAGGCCCGTTAATAACCACTGCACGGGGTTTGGGCTTTGTAGAATCTTCTGGATAATCCTTCACATAATCGGGCAAATCACTAATACCGGGGATTTGATTCGTTTGAATGCTGATCACCGTATCGGCTACACGATCGAATATATAAGTTTCGTAAGTTGCTTGGGGGTTGCCCACTTTCGCACCGGCACGGATGTCGGTTGTATAGCCTGTTTCCGTTACAAATGCTGGAACAATGGTACCGGCCGGCTTAGGATTTTTAACTAAAGTGTAGGTAATGAATCGACCATCAGGACTAATACCCGCACGGGATAATTGCTTTCCTTCTAAGTATAGAGTACGTAAACCTTTCTCTTTCGGTAGGCTGTTGTTATATGCTGTTGCCGCATCTTTCTTCTCTTTTTCTGCGCGCAGTACCTCGAATAACTGTTGTTGTTGGTTCTTCAACCATTTTTCTTGTGCCGTAACAGGGGCAGCACCGCCGCCTTGTGGTTTACTTTCTTCAGAGAAGTTCGTCAGCTGGATAGTTTCGCCGGAAATAATGTCCCATGCAAAGAAATCCGAGCCACTACGGTATACTATTTTTTGTTCGTTGAAGCCAAATTGCGGACTATTTTCATAAGCTTGTGTTTGAGTAACACGTTTCTTTTTGCCGGTTTTTACATCCAGAAAGAAGATATCGCCCTTTTCAACAAAAGTATAAGCCGATTTATTGTTGTTATAGTTAACGTTGTTGTTCACGTAAATCCCTGCACGATCTGCGGCCTGGGTTTTGCGGGGAGTAAGTTGGCCAAGGGAAACGAAGTACATGGAGTCGGATAATTGCTTGGTAGGATTCCAATTGAAATACAAGGTCTTACTGTCTAAACTCCAAAATACTTCGTCGGGCGATGTGCCGACCCATTTTTGGTCGCGCATAATTTTCTCTACAGACAAAGGAGCTAACTGGGCAAAGGCAGCACTAGCTGGCCAGAGCGCGGTTAGGGTTAGTAGAATTTTCGAAAATTTCATAGCAAAAATGTTGTGTAAAAGCTCGGTGTAGTTGGCCTTCACCGGTAGTTGATAAAATGTTTGGTTGTAACCCAATAGATAAAAAAAGTATAATTTGTTTTGCAATATAATAACTTAGCATCCATGAAATACGTCTTATTGATGGTCGGTTGCCTAATAAGCCTATTGGCTTGCCAAGAACAACCGAAGGAGCGGCCGCAGATCCCAGTTGCTGAGGATAGTACGTTTTTAACGGGAAGGTTCTTCATTGTGCGACATGCCGAGAAGTTTCCCGGTTACGATACTGTACTTACAGAAGCTGGTCGTGCAAGGGCAGGGGAGTTGTACCGCTTGGTAAAGGATAGCGGTATTGTGAAGATTTATTGCACACCCTTCTTGCGCAGTATTGAAACAGCCGATTCATTGAGAATACAAGCGGGTTTGGATACCGTTATTTACAATGCCGATACCACGGGGGAGGATTTATTGTATAAACTGTCGAAACACGAAGATTGGGGGAAGAAAATCCTCATCGTCGCTCATAGCAATACCATTATTCCTATCATTAAAAACTTCAAAGGAAAACCCGGTATGGACTCCATCCCGGATAACGACTATGGCAACCTATTTATCGTTGATAAACAATATAAAGCAGATGCCACGGTGAAGCGTAAACGCTTCTAACCCTAAGTAAGAGGTATTCGCACATAAGATAAATACCGAGTATTCAATATGTTACACGATATATAAAGCAGTAGCCAGTTTTTATCATCAAGCTGGCCACTGCTTGAATAAGTAATTGATTCTTATATTGCTAGCTGGAGTATTATATCATTACTAATCTTTTCCTGCATACCCAATTCTTCTTCATAATACTTACTTTGTCGTCTAAGCTGACTTCTAAATAACGAGCAAGTAAGCTCCATGTACTTTCCATGTAGTTTCCATGTAGTTTCCAAGTAAATTCCATGTAACCACCGTGTAATTACATCGTGTTTCTAAGCTAATTAATGCGTTACTACATCGTATTTACATCGGTGTTCTATCGATGTTCACCTTACGTTTTACCTAACGTTACCCTATCAGACCCTATTATTTGCCTATCCTTACCCTATCTCAAGCCTATCTCAAGCCTATCCTTACCCTATCCCAAGCCTATCTCCACCCTATCCTCCAACAATCTATCTGTTTATAAATCAATAGTTTGAACAAATAAAAAAGCGCCTCGACCTAGGTGGAGGCGCATCAATTAGTTGTATATGAATATGTTATAGTAAAATGCCGTTCAGCAAGCTGTACGCTACCGAGAAATAAATGATCAAACCGGTTACATCTACTAAGGTTGCCACAAAAGGAGCGGAGGAGGTTGCAGGATCGGCGCCGGCACGTTTTAAGATGATGGGTAACATGGAGCCCGTAATCGTTCCCCACATCACCACACCTAATAAAGTTACACCTACTGTTGTGCCAATTAGAATGTAATGTGGGCCATATGAATGGAAAATCATACTCCATATGATAATCCTAATGAAGCCTATAATCCCCAATACTGTACCCAATAAGAAACCACTCGCCAATTCCCGGCGCATTACTCGCCACCAATCACTTAACTTGATCTCACCCAAGGCCATGGCTTGAATAATAAGGGTAGATGCTTGGGAACCACTATTACCACCACTGGATATAATTAAGGGGATGAAAAGTGCCAATACAACGGCTCTTTCTAACTCGCCTTCAAAGAAACCCATGGCAGTGGCAGTAAGCATTTCACCAAAGAACAAGATCACCAGCCAGCCAACACGTTTCTTTAATAGTTTTAGGAGCGAAATGTCTAAGTAGGGCTCATCCAATGCCTCGGTACCACCAATCTTTTGGATATCTTCCGTGTGCTCTTCATTCGCAATCCATAACATATCATCAATCGTCACAATGCCCAGCATAACGCCGGAGTCATCTACAACAGGCAAGGCTACACGGTTCTCCATCCGGAATATTTGGATGGCTTCCTCTTGGTCTTCATTGGCATTCAACGAAACAAAACGGTCGTCCATTAATGTACTAACTTCCGTTTCAGGATCTACGAGTAAGAACTCACGGATTCTGAAGTCATCCAATAAAATCCCCTTATCGTCGATCACGTAAATAACATCAATCGTTTCTGAGTCTTTACCGTTCTGACGAATATGGTCGAGTACGCGCCTTACCGTCCATTTCTGTTTAACGGCTAAATAATCCGGCGTCATAATACGACCTACGCTTGTTTCCGGGTAACCGAGAAGCGATAGGGTAATACGACGTTCTTCCGGGTCGAGGAGTTTGATGAGTTCCTTTACGGCCGTGCTGGGTAATTCTCCAAGGAAGGAGGTACGGTCATCCGGGGGCAATTCATTCAGTAATTCCGCAATCTTGGTAGCGGGTAATTCTTTAATGATTTCCTCCTGTTCAGGGAACTCTAATATTCTGAAGGCCGCGGCTGCGCGGCTGATTGTCAATAAATTGATAATATTTGCACCCTCTTCAGGCTCATCGCTAATGAGCTCAACAATATCGGTAATCAACTGGTCATCCAGGTATGCACGTAGCTCCTTATGATCCTGTTGGTGCGATAATTCCTGGTACTTTTCTAATAAAACTTCATTTTCCATAAACCAGCTCCTGTGAGGCGAAAATAAGAACAAATCCAATAAGCGTGCACTTTACGTGTACTAGGCTAAACGCAATTCGCGTGATAAATTATTGTAACATGTTTGAAGGCTTCATAGTTTAAATCGTTATAAAATTTCGGCTACATGCTTCCGGATGTTGGCACTCATCGTATCTAGCGGTAAGTCATTGGCGTCTTTACCGAATGGGTCTTCAATCTCTTCAGCAATCAATTCCAAGCTAGCTAACACGTAAAATATAAATACCGACATGGGTATAATAAAGTATCCTACACTAAAAACGTACCCAAATGGTAAAGTCATTACGTAGAAGAAGATAAATTTCTTAATGAACGCGCTGTACGAGAATGGGATAGGGGTATTACGAATTCTTTCACACGCACCACAAACATTTGTAAACGTACTCAGTTCCTGGTTAATCGTAATCAGCTGATCGCCCGAAATTAACCCTTGGCGGTACAAGGCTTGTACTTCTTGGAGCATATGGCCGGCGATTTGATTAGGGATGTGCTGGTCTATTTTAAGGGTAGCGGGGTCGAAGTTGTGGGTATGTTGAAGTTCTTCTATCGATTGATTGTTGCGGAGGTGGTTCTTTAAGGCATAGGCATAATTGGGGATCATAATACGGAAATAGTCACGGATGGCTACCCCAGGTGGTAGAATGGCTTGTATCTTCAGCGCTAAATTACGGCTATCGTTTACCAAGCTGCCCCATAACTTGCGGCCTTCCCACCAGCGGTCGTAGGCCGTGTTGGTTCTGAATACCAAAAGCAAGGAAATCACAAAACCCAAAAGGCCATGCATCATGGAAATATTACTCAGCCCGTTCTTCGTGCCGGAGAGCTTCCAATATTCCAATTCGAAATAAGCCACCACGGCTGCGTACACCGCGAGGCAAACCATTAAGCGCCACAGTTTTTGTACCGTGTCGGCCTTATGTACTCTAAAAATGAACGTAAACCAATCTTTCGGGTTATAATTGACCATGCATTTAGTTTTGCGCAAAAATAATCGTTAATAGAAAAATTATCACGCGCAAATACAACATTGTTGTATCAAATTTTTGATAACTGGTTGCTTTAGTGTTATTTTACGGCTCTTTTAAGGATCATTTATGATAAAGCCATATTTGTATATTGCCAAAACAAAAGGCAAAGGTAGAGGTGTATTCACCCGTGAACGCATCCCCGCAGGCACTCGGATTGAAACGTCGCCGGTATTGGTATTGTCGTACGACGATACCCAAACGGTAGACACTACCAAGTTGCACAACTACATCTTTCTTTGGGGTGCCCGCGAAACACGTTCGTGCATAGCCTTAGGATTCTGTTCGATCTATAACCACGATTATGATCCAAATTGCGAATACGAAATGGATTTCGACCAGGAAACGATGAGCATCATCACCCGCAAAGAAATTAAGAAAGGGGAAGAGTTGTGTATCAACTATAATGGCGATGTAACCGATACTTCGCCCGTTTGGTTTGATGTGAAAAAGCGCGAGGAGAAATAATCTCCCCCCTTATAAAATAGTTAAAAGCAAGCAGCCGGTACCGGCTGCTTGCTTTTTTTATGTGCCCTTGTTATTCCGGAAAAATCCCTAATATTGTAAAATATATAAGTACTTATATAATTTTGAACATGAGCTTTTATCCTACTCTCGGTTACCTAGTGTTCGGCACGCGTTTACGACGCCTGAGCGAGTATTTTTTGGCAGAGGTGAACAAGGTATATGAACAGCAGGGTATTGCGTTTGATGCCAGTTGGTTCCCGGTCTTCTACCTCGTAGCAAATCACCCCGAACCACCTACATTAATGGACATGGCCACGCAACTTGAAGTGTCGCACTCGGCCGTTAGCCAGTTGGTTACCAATCTAAAAAGCAAGGGCTTGGTGAAAACAAGCAAGTGTAAAGATGATGGCCGCCGGCAATTGGTTGTACTTACTAAGAAAGGAACAGAAATGTTAGCTACAGTACAGCCAATTTGGGATGCTATTGCCCAAGCGATGGAAAATTTAAGCGATGAAGGGGCACACAGTAAGCTGGTACTGCAAGCTGTGGCTGAGATTGAACAGGCAGTAGAAAAAACTTCTCTTTCTGAACGTATACTCACTGCCATGCATACTCGTAAATAGTAACACCAAAACAATCTTCTATATACATCTCAAAACAACCATAATGAACAAGATTTTTAAATACGGCATCGATCACCTAACGGTTGCAAAAGCTATCGCGATTGCAAACGGCGAGGTGAAAGGCGAGTTAGTGGCGGATGCGCATGCCCGTGTGGCAGCGAGCTACGCGCATGTGCAAGCCATTGTAAAAAATCATACTACCGTATACGGCATTAACACGGGCTTCGGACCACTATGCGATACCAGTATTTCGGAAGAAGACACGCAGAAGTTACAATACAACATCTTACAAAGTCATAGCGTTGGCGTGGGCAATCCCATCCCGGAAGATGTAGCGCGCTTGATGTTGATTACGAAAGTGCAAGCGCTTGCACAAGGTTATTCAGGGATTAACCCGAAAACATTAGAACGCATTATCTGGCATATCGATCATAACGTTACACCACTTGTGCCTGAGAAAGGTTCCGTAGGTGCTTCCGGTGATTTAGCGCCTTTATCGCATTT
Organism: Chitinophaga skermanii; assembly: GCF_003259335.1. Lineage (GTDB taxonomy): Bacteria > Bacteroidota > Bacteroidia > Chitinophagales > Chitinophagaceae > Chitinophaga > Chitinophaga skermanii. The sequence goes on along the minus strand of NZ_QLLL01000006.1, from coordinate 348,027 downwards.
GTTTTTGCCTTTAATTGGATTGGGTTTTGTTTACTATAAAGGTGAAAAAGTACCCGCAGCAAAAGCTTTACAAGCCGAAGGTTTAGCGCCAATTGCGCTCGGTCCTAAAGAAGGTTTAGCACTCATTAACGGTACGCAATTCATTCTTGCATTTGCTGTGAAAGGTGTTGAACGTTTACACAATGCTTTAGAAGCAGCCGATTACATTGGCGCGCTTTCCTTAGAAGGTTTAATGGGTACTAACAAGCCATTCGATCCGCGTTTACACGCAATTCGTCCTTTCCCGGGTAACCGTTTAGTAGCACACCGTTTGAATGCGTTGCTGCAAGATTCACAAATCATGTATTCGCATGTAGATTGTGGTCGTGTACAAGATCCATATTCATTACGTTGTATGCCACAAGTACATGGTGCTTCCCGCACTGCTTGGGCGCATTTGAATGAACTTACCACTATAGAGTTGAACGCGGTAACGGATAACCCGATTATCTTCTCAGCAGAAGATACTATCAGCGGCGGTAACTTCCACGGTCAACCTATGGCCATTCCTTTAGATTATGCAACAATTGCCGCGGCAGAGTTGGGTAACATCTCCGATCGTCGTTCTTATATGATGATTGAAGGTCGCTTCGGCTTACCGAAGTTATTGATGGATGATGCCGGCTTGAATTCTGGTTTCATGATTCCACAATACACAACGGCCGCTTTGGTAACAGAGAATAAAACCTTGTGTTTCCCTGCGAGCGCCGATTCTGTTCCTACTTCACTGGGCCAAGAAGATCACGTATCGATGGGCTCGATTAGTGGTAGAAAATTGAACCAGGTAATTGGCAATTTGGAATACATTCTTGCCATTGAATTACTATACGCTGCACAAGCGGTAGATTTCCGTCGCCCGTTGAAAACAACGCCGGTGCTGGAAGCCTTACATAATTATACACGTGAAAAAGTGGCTTTCGCTGATAAAGACCGCATTTTCGCTTACGATATCGAAGCGTTGCACGCGATCATTGCCGATCAATCTTTCGTACGTGTTGGTAATGAAGCTGCTGCTTCTTTTGGTGTTAACTTAAATGGAATTTTCGATGAACAGTTCAAACTTTCTTAATAAATACGCGGCACACCCGCATTATACAGCGCCAAGAGGTGCAGAATTAAACGCACAATCTTGGCAAACAGAAGCGCCTTTGCGCATGTTGCTCAATAACCTCGATGCACAAGTAGCCGAAAATCCCGACGACCTCGTTGTTTACGGTGGTATCGGTCAAGCTGCCCGCAACCGCGAAGCTTTACAAAAAATCATCGAAACGTTATTAACGCTCGATGAAAATCATTCGCTACTTGTACAATCAGGCAAGCCTGTAGGGGTGGTTCGTACGCACCCGCAAGCGCCACGCGTACTTATTGCCAATAGTAACCTCGTACCTAAATGGGCTACATGGGAACACTTCAACGAACTCCGCGCAAAAGGCCTTATGATGTACGGTCAAATGACGGCCGGTAGCTGGATTTACATTGGTACACAAGGAATTCTACAAGGTACTTACGAAACGTTTGTAGAATGTGGTCGCCAACATTTCAATGGCGACTTAACAGGTAAATTACTCGTAACTGCCGGTATTGGTGGTATGGGTGGTGCACAACCTTTAGCTGCTGCTATGGCCGGTGCTACTTTCTTAGGTGCCGATGTAGATGCAAGCCGTATCCAAAAACGCATCGATTCTAAGTACATCGATCGCATGACTCACTCTTATGAAGAAGCGATCCAATGGGTAAAAGAAGCACAAGCCAAAGGCGAAGCTTTATCTGTTGGTTTAGTAAGTGATGCTGGCGATATGTTGGAAAAACTAATCCGCGATGGTATTACCCCAGATATCTTAACCGATCAAACGTCTGCACACGATCCTATCAATGGTTATGTACCGAATGGTTTATCGTTGGAAGAAGCTGCTGCATTACGCGTTAGTGATCCTGCACAATACAAAGCATTATCATTAAAAAGCATGGCACGCCATGTAAGCTTAATGCTTGAATTACAAAAACGTGGTGCAGTAACATTCGATTACGGTAACAACATCCGCGAATTCGCAAAAGAAGGCGGTGAACCGAATGCATTTAATTTCCCTGGTTTTACACCGGCTTATATCCGCCCATTATTCTGCGAAGGTAAAGGACCGTTCCGTTGGGTAGCATTATCTGGCGATCCAGAAGATATATACACAACCGACCGTGCTTTAATGGAAGCATTCCCCGATAATAAACCTTTACATAACTGGTTAACGAAAGCCCAAGAACGCGTAGCCTTCCAAGGTTTACCGGCACGTATTTGCTGGTTAGGTATGGGCGACCGTGAAAAGGCCGGTTTAATCTTCAACGAATTAGTAAGAACAGGCAAAGTAAAAGCACCTATTGTAATTGGTCGCGATCACTTAGACTGTGGTTCCGTAGCTTCTCCAAACCGCGAAACTGAATCTATGAAAGATGGTTCCGACGCGGTATCTGACTGGACACTGCTTAACTTAATGAGCAACACCGCTGGTGGTGCTACATGGGTATCTTTCCACCACGGTGGTGGCGTTGGTATGGGCTATTCGCAACACGCCGGTATGGTAGTGTTAGCCGATGGTACCGACCGTGCAGCTGAGTGTTTAAGAAGGGTATTGCACAATGATCCTGCATTGGGTATTTTCCGTCATGCTGATGCCGGTTACGAAACAGCGCAACAATATCAAAGCGACTTCAATCTAAATTTCTAATAATTACTATCAAAACTGGGAAGGGAGTAGTGCATAGCGATATACACTATCTCCCTTCCATCTTTTTTTTAAAACGAATCTTATGCAATTAATCGGCCCGTTTAAACAAATACTTCCTTTAACAGGTTTGCCGTTGAAAGGAGCGTTAAAGGATGAACAACTAAAGATCATTGAAGAAGGTGGTGTAATTGTAGATGGAAGGCACGTAGTGGCAGTAGGTTCGTTTCATGCATTGCAAGAAGAATACCCCCAGGCGAATATGCAGCATATCGATTATCCCGCCGTGCTGGTACCCGGTTTTATAGATTGTCATACACATATTTGCTTCGATGGCAACCGCAGCCGCGATTATGCTATGCGTATTGCCGGTAAATCTTATTTAGAGATTGCCCGTGCAGGCGGCGGTATTTGGGATTCTGTGACCAAAACACGCCAAGCTTCCGAAGAAGTATTGATAAATAATACAGTGGCCCGCGCCAACCGTCATTTACACGAAGGCGTTACTACTATTGAAGTAAAGAGTGGTTATGGTTTAGATGGTGAAAATGAATTGAAAATGCTACGCGCTATCAACGAAGCATCGATGCGAACAGAAGCTACCATCATATCAACCTGCTTAGCTGCCCACATGAAACCTAAAGATTATGAAGGCACAGAAGAAGCGTATTTGCAATGGGTACTCGATGAATTATTACCCACTTTGCAAGCCGAAAATTTAACCAACCGCGTAGATATCTTCATCGAAGAAACCGCTTTCAATACCCAAGTAGCACAAACCTTCCTAGCAGCCGCTGCAGCTAAAGGGTTTGAAATTACGGTACATGCCGACCAATTTACAACGGGTGGCTCTCAAGTAGCCGTGGCTGTAAATGCTGTATCTGCCGACCACCTCGAAGCTAGTACCGATGCTGAAGTAGCTTTATTAGCGGAATCGAATACCGTAGCGGTTGTATTACCAGGTGCTTCATTGGGATTGGGGATGCAATATGCTCCAGCTAGGCAATTATTGGATGGCGGTGCTTGCGTAGCGATTGCGAGTGATTGGAATCCAGGTTCTGCTCCTATGGGCGATTTATTGCTACAAGCTGCTGTAATGAGTGCTGCGCAAAAATTATCAGCAGCCGAAGTCTTTGCCGGTGTTACAGTAAGGGCTGCCAAAGCTTTGTCGCTACAAAATGTAGGTACCATTGCTACCGGTATGGATGCCGATTTACAAGCTTACCCTTGTTCCGATTACCGCGATATCTTATATTACCAAGGCAAATTGAAACCTGTGCAAGTTTGGAAGCACGGGCACCCAATATTTTAACACCCAAAATGCGGTCAGTACCGACCAACATATGAACTCAAAATATTATTATCCAACCAAGGAAAATGTTTGGCAAGGCCGAATCGACGGCGAAGAGGAGAATACACAACGCTGGCACCAAGCTATGCAATGTATTGACCTAAGCAAGAATGAGCTACCTAAGCTACATAATGGTCGCCGTGGTATTGCCTTACTGGGCTTTGCTTGCGATGAAGGTGTACGTAGAAACCTTGGTCGTATCGGTGCTGTAGCCGGGCCAGGTGCATTACGTAAAGCATGTGCTAATTTTCCTGTACATTTTCGCAAAAACTTGTTGGTAGATGTAGGTGATATAGTGTGTGATGATGGGAATTTAGAAGCTTCACAAGATGCTTTACGTGCAACCGTAGAAAACTTGTTATTACATGGATACATGCCGCTTTTATTAGGCGGGGGACATGAAATTACATATGGTCATGCATGTGCTTGCTATAACATATTAAAAGCAAGTGAGCGCCAATTAGGGATTATTAATTTTGATGCTCATTTTGATATTCGTAAACCTGGACCTGCTGGGCCTTCTAGCGGAACGGGTTTTTACCAATTAGCCATGGATGCGAAAGCACGGGCAGAACAATTGCGCTTTTTAGCACTGGGTATACAGCCGAATAGTAATACTGGTTTGTTGTTTGAAACGGTGAAAGAACATGGGGGAGAATATCTACCGGCCGATTACTTTAATCATGCAAAAATGGACGCTTTATTACAAACAATCAAAGCATTCATTAACAATACCGATGGGTTGTATATTACCGTAGATCTCGATGTGTTTTCTGCTGCTTTTGCTCCTGGCGTAAGTGCCACGGCTTATAATGGTATTACACCCGGCGAAAATTTCTTAGAATGTTTCCGATACTTGTTGAGAAGTGGGAAAGTAATGTCGATTGATATTGCTGAGTTGAATCCTAGTTTAGATATCGATAACAGAACGGCGAAGCTTGGAGCTTCTCTTATGTTTGAAGTAGTAAGCGCTCATCTAGGTATGCAGTTCTAAAGGCAATGGCAATAAATTCACTACATCGTGCTTGATAGTCGCCATTAGCAGGCGATTATCGGCACGTATTTGTACGAGTATTTTCTTGATTTTTATGGCTATCCCGCCATTTGTGCTTTCCAACTTTTTCATGCGTTGCTGTAAAAACATTATGAAATTCTGCTTGTCGTGCCAATCCCCAATCTGCGAAGCAATATGCTGTGTATAAGCTAACCATTTTGCAACATTCCCATCTTTATCCTTCACGCTTTTCTTGACAAGCTTTAGTTGGAAATACATGCGTTTTAAATCCTTACGTATGTTATGCCAAGCAGCACTCGTTCGCAACTGTTGATGATCTTGTAAAATACGGTCGCTAATCGCGCAACTATGTTGTTTGAAATAGATTTTAAGTCGGCGCCAATGGTGTTTCCCTTGTAGTAATATTTTCCTTTTAAGGTGTGCGTTGGGTAATACCGGTAATGCTTGCACCACTTGGTCGGCTTGTTCTATAATGCTTTCTAGGGAAGTGCGTATAGAAGGAAGCTGTACGCGGGCTTTGGTTTCGTATACGTCTAATAAGTCCAAATACAAACGATGATCTCGGCTATTACCTGTGGCTGCTTGCCATTGCTTCACGTTCCATTTCGTTTTCTTTCCCACCGGCGTATGCCGCCCAGCAATCGATAAAAGTGCAACGCCGGCTTTCCATTGTTTAATGGCTATTCTTCCACGGTGAAGCTCGTTCATTGTAATGGCTAAGTGTAATAATGAACTGGAGCGCCGGATTTTTTTATATTGATGACGGGTGAAAGGATGTATAATATCTGTGACTAAGTGCATAAAAAGGATTCGTAACTTAAATATACGCTGATTAACAGCAATGTAAATTCATGTCATCCTAACAACGAAATAGAAATAGGGTTGTAAATCAATCCCTTTTTAAAGGCAATTTATCATGGTAAATACGTAGTTGGAAATTCCATTAAAAACATACATTTGTTCCTCGAAAAGATCGTACAAGGATTCGATAGAAAAACTATTTAAACCTAATGCTAGGCCCCGTGATATAGCTCTCCATGCAACCGTACACTGCATGCATAAACCGCGTTTAAAACCAAACACATAAACACATGAAGTCCTTATTCGTAGCGCTGGCTACATCCGCTATGCTGTTCACAACAGCCCACGTCTCTGCACAAAAATTGTCACTTACTTCCGGTGAATTCTCTGCTTTGAAAGATGTTAAAGATGTGAATGTGGAACTAGTTTACAATGATCCCCCGGTTGGCAAATTCAAACATGAAAGTGAATACCTCGACAAAAAGAAAGCAGAATACAACAAAAAAGATGATGGTCGTGGCGACCGTTGGGTAAGAGCTTGGGAAGAAGACAAGCAAACCCGTTTTCCCCGCAAATTTGAAGATTTATTAGCAAAGTATTGGGATGATGTAAAAGTATCGGCTGATAACCCGAAGGCTAAATACACCATGATTTTGGAAACAACCTTCATGGAACCAGGCTTTAACGTATATGTTACCCGTAAGAATGCACGCATTAACGGTAAAATCAAAATCGTAGAAACAGCCGATAAAAGCAAAGTTTTAGTTGAGATTGACATGGAAGATGCTTTGGGTAGAACATGGGGTGGCGACGATTACGACACCGGTGCTCGTTTATCGGAGTGTTATGCCGATGCAGGGAAGGCTGTTGGCCAATGGTTGACTAAGAAAGTGAAGTAATAAGAATCCTATTAGAATATGGTAAATGCCGTCTCTAACCGTAGAGATGGCATTTTTTTTGGTTAAAATTGATAAACTTCCAAAGTTTCCACAATTTGCAGGTATATGAAGAAAATCGGGTTAATGTCGGATACGCATGGATATTTGCATCCGTTAGTAGAGAAATACTTTGCAAACGTAGACGAAATCTGGCATGCCGGCGATATTGGTACCGTAGCTGTTGCGGAAGCACTGGAAAAAATGAAACCTTTGCGGATGGTAACGGGGAATATTGATGGACCGGAGTTAAGAGCGTTATACCCCGAAGATCAACGCTTTACATTGGAAGGTGTGGATGTTTGGATTACCCACATTGGGGGCTATCCTGGGAAATACGCTCCTCATATAAAACAGCAGATCAAGTCGAACCCACCGAAATTATTCATCTGTGGGCACTCACATATTTTAAAAGTGATGAACGATCCGGCGCTAAGCCTGTTACATATGAATCCCGGAGCTTGTGGCACCCAAGGCTGGCATAAAGTGAAAACCCTGCTGCGATTCGAATTATCCGAAGGTCGCATCCAGGCATTGGAAGTCATTGAATTACCGAAATAATTAAGATTATCGATTTTATTCAGAACACACATGCGGGGATGCTTCATTGTTGCACTGTTATTGTTGCTAGTATTCAATTGCCAAGCGCAAACAGATAGAAAAACAAATTGGTTCAATTCACCGATGGACTCCAATTACGTGGAAGACCATACGGAAGACCTAACGGTGCGCTTGTACGGCTCGCGGAAATATACCTATTTCGATATTGTTGATCACGGGGAGAAGTCGGAACTATTGTACAAACCCAATAGCAACATGAACGTGGGTGTAGGCTTCAATTACAAATTTATCGGGATCAATATCGGTTTCAATCTACCCTTCATAAACGACGATGACGATCGTTATGGGAAAACGAAGTACTTGGATCTACAATCACACCTGTATTTGCGCAAAATGGTGATCGACTTCTACGGCCAATATTACAAAGGTTACTATCTCGCCAACCCCAAAGGCACCATTTCTAATTACATGCCGGCCGATGGCTTTCCTAAACGTCCAGATATTTACAACTTGGATATTGGCGCTAGTGCCCAATATATCTTCAATAATAAAAGATTCTCTTACCGCGCTGCCTACCTTCAAAACGAATACCAGAAGAAAAGTGCCGGTTCTTTTATGCTCGGGGGCGAAGTCTTCGCCTTTATGGTACGGGGCGACTCCTCCTTGATACCAAGGAACATGCAGAACGAAAACTTCTATGATGGCATTCATTACGATAAAACCAAAGTATTTAGCCTAGCCGTTAATGGTGGCTATGCCTATACACTTGTATTTGATTCTCATTTCTTTATTACCGCATCTTTAAGCGGAGCCGTAGGCATGAACTCTACGCGCTTATATTTTCCAGGAGGAACCCATACCACGGAAATGGGGTGGCAATTGAATACAACTGTTCGCTTTTCCGCAGGGTATAATTCGAGCAAGTTTTTCGCAGGTGTACATTATGTTGACATGAAAACCCGTAGTGAAACGCCAATACAACGTACTTACCAAACCTTTGGAACAGGTAACTTCCGGGTGAGTATTGCCCGCCGGTTTGGGTTAAAAAAGCCGCTTTTCTAAAAAATCATCCTATTTTTTTATAAACACAAATGACTGTTTTACAGTCATTTATGTTATTCTTTAAAGAAAGATGAAAGAAAAATGTATTTTTTTGCTGTAAGCCGTGCAACTAATGAACAAGGTTGCTGTCTTTCTTAATTTAAACGAATTCAACCAATACATTGCATCAATCAAACCAAGATACGACGAACCTCGTGGTGCGTTGCCGTAAAGGCGATGTACGTGCTTTCCAAGAGCTATACAATGCTTATGCGAAAGCGATGTACAATATCTGCCTGAGAATGTGCAACCACGCAGCGGATGCTGAAGATGTATTGCAAGAAGCTTTTACGCAGGTATTTAAAAATATTGCGCAGCTGAAAGAAGAACAAACATTATCGGCTTGGGTGAAACGAATCGTGGTTAATCATTGTTTGAATCATTTGCGCAAAAAGAAAATGTATTTCGAAGATGTGGAAAGGGTAGAAGTGGAAGAAGAGCAACAAATAGATGAAACACAGCACGCCTTAACCGTAGCCAATGTTAAATCTGCCATTAGCGAACTTCCCGAAGGTTACAGAACCGTACTCAACCTCTATTTATTCGAAGAATATTCGCACCGTGAAATTGCTACGATGCTGGGAATAAGCGAGTCGACCGCCAAAACCCAATTTATGCGGGCAAAAGAAAAGGTACGTCAAATTATAAAAGATAAACAAGTAGTGTTATGATGCAGCAGGACGATCGCTTGGAATCATTTATCCGGCAGAACAGGGCCGCATTTGAAGACGACGGTCCACCACCGGGCTTGTGGGCAGCTTTGGAAAAAGAAATCCCGCAACAGCCGACAACCAACGTGGTGAAAATGTTCACCAAGCATTGGCTTAAAGTGGCCGTGGTGGTATTACTCGTGCTCAATGGTGTGCTCCTTACCTTCTTTTTTCAACATAAAACGAAAAAAGAAGAATCGATCAACGCCGTAGCCTTGATCCCGGAATTACAAGAAGCACAAAACTATTATACATCACAAATTGAAGACAAACTACAGCAAATCAAAGCTATCCCAGCCGATAAAATCGGGCTCGATAGCACAGCACGACGAGAACTAGAATTAAAGAACGATACCTATAAACTGTTAGAGAAGGAACTGGCCAATAACCCAGGCAACGAAAGAATCCGCGCCGCCCTCATCCGGTATTATCAACTTAAACTAGAGTTGCTCGACCGGATACTAGAAGAGCAGGAACGATTTGATTCACTAGAAAAGCAAGAACCATATGTTAAAACATTATAAGCTAATATTTTTACTTCTCCTTCCGCTATTCACTTACGCCAAGAAAGGCGCCGTGGCGATAAAACGCACCGTGGTAAAGGAAACTGCTCTCAGCCAAGGTGCGAACATCGCCGTGATCAACAAATTCGGAAAGGTGAACATCGTATACTGGGATAAAAACGAGTTCAAAACAACAGTTACCATCACCGGCTTCGGTAACTCAGATAAAGAAGCTTCCGACATAGCGAACGCCGTACAAATTAAAGACATTATGAGTCCTTCCTCTGTGCGCGTTCAAACGGATTATAATGCCAATAATGCAAAGAAATGGCTACGCAATTTTGGGTCAAGAAATACCCGCGACCAAGTAACGATCGATTACGATGTGTATATCCCGCGTTCAATTGGTACCTTGGAAATCGCTAATAACTTCGGCGACGTGTTAGCCGAAGAATTGGCCAACCGCACAGTTATTAACCTTAACTACGGCTATTACAATATTGGAAGTGCAAAAGAGAAACTCACCCTTCGCATGAATTATTGCGATAAAGGAAAGATCGACAAGGCTGATGAGGTAGTGGTAGAAAGTAATTATTCAACCCTTACGATTGGAACTGTTGGCAACTTAACGGTAGCTTCTAATAGCTGTAAATACCGCATCGATAGGGTGAATTCAATTACCATGAAATCGAACTACGATGATTATTTTGTAGGTAAAGTAACCTACGTGAAAGCAAATTCAAACTATATAAACGTCAAACTTGATGAACTAGGAGAAACGGGCATTTTTGCAACGAACTATGCTGATATTATCGTGAAAAGAGTAAGTACTGCCTTTAAATCATTTAGGGTTGACGCAAATTATACGGATGTTAAATTAAACATTCCTTCGAGGGTAAACTTTGCAGTGAATGCAGCTTTAACCTATGGCGACGTGAAAGTGGACGGTTTCCAAATGCATAACGTGGTAAGCGAAAAGAAACACGGTAGCATGCGTTATAAAGGAGCTACGCAGCAGAACGACAATGGTTTACCTACGATCCAAATTAATGGAGCTTATACTGACGTTAAAATCAGTAACGTAGATTGATGCAGTCTTGTATTGCATGAGCAGGCGGAGAGGTGTGCACGAATTCGTTTACAAGCATACTTTGATGCCTGCTTTTTTTGATTATTGAGAGAGAAACATTTAACCAAAACTATATACTGACCATGAAAACAAGCTGGCAACGACTAGTCGCTTTGGCATGCGTATGCGCGTGCATTTCTTTCCGCAATGTACAAGAACCTATTAAAGGAGACGGACAAATAAAGCGCACCCTTCAAAAGCTTCCCGAAATTAACCAACTACAAATCGACGGGGAATTCAGGATTTACCTTCAAAACACGCAAACCAACGAAATCCAGGTCGAAACTGACAGTAATTTGCTGCCTTTTATCGAAACGAAAGTGGTTGGAACGAAGCTGCAAATTCATAATAAAGACGGCTTGGTCCTAAAGCCATCGAAGAAAATGGGCATTAAGATTTACATATCCGCCCAACAATTTCACCAAGTGCAATGTTCGGGACAAGTTATTCTAAGTGGGAACACCGTAATTAATAGTAATGACCTACAAATCGACCTTTCAGGAGATAGTAAAGCCGAGTTGGAAGTAATAACCAATACACTACACGCAGTTTTATCGGGTAATAGCGAGTTACAGTTGATGGGGACCAGTACTTTCGCCAATTACCAAGCCGCCGATAAAAGCAAGCTGGATGCCGAGGCGTTGCATGTGCACGACGTGGAAGTAGAGGTAAAGGGCAAGGCGAAAGTGATTGTACATGCTATAGAGAAATTGACGGTTGGGGTATTTGAGCAAGCTTCGTTGGAATATGCAGGGATTTCGAGTGTAAAAGAAAAACCGGGTGGGAATGGTCGTTTGAGAAGAAAATATGAATAATGGTGGCTGAAATTAAAATTCCACTTTTTACACAGCCTATTTTCTCTTTATATTTGCACAAATTATCGCTTCGGCGAGAGTTCTTGGAATTTTAAAATAATAAGTATGCCGTCCTTTGATATTGTTAGCAAAGTGGATTTACAGACGCTCGATAATGCGATTAACACAGTGAAGAAGGAAATCACTAACAGGTTCGATTTCAAGGATTCACATGTTGAATTGGATTTGAATAAGAAAGATTTTGTGTTGAATTTGGAGGTGGATAGCGAGATGAAATTAGGTCAAGTAATGGATGTTTTGATTAGTAGAAGCATGCGCCAGGGCTTGGATGCTAGCATTTATGACACCAGTAAGGAGCCGTTTCAAAGCGGTAAAGTGGTGAAACAGACCATTCCTATCCGCAACGGTATTAAACAAGAGGATGCGAAGAAATTGGTGAAATTGATCAAAGATTCGGGCATCAAGGTACAAGCGGCTATTATGGACGATATTGTACGCGTAACAGCAAAAAAAATCGACGATTTGCAAGCAGTGATTGCTAAGTGCCGCGAGGCAAACTTGGGAATTCCGTTGCAATACGTAAATATGAAAAATTAGTATTATTTCACCAATTGAGTGAAAGGTATACTGGATAAGGCTTTAAAGCGAACTTGGGATTTTTCTTAAAAATCCTGCTTCCAAATGTTTGATCTTTTGAAAATATCCTTTACCTTTGCGCTCTGTATTTACAATTTATTGATATGAAACAGGGAATTCATCCGGAAAGTTATAGATTCGTGATCTTCAAAGATATGTCAAACGGTGTTAGCTTTTTAAGCCGTTCTACCGCTCCTTCTAAAGAAACTGCTACTTGGGAAGACGGTAATGAGTACCCATTGATCAAATTGGAGATCTCTAATACATCACATCCGTTCTACACTGGTAAAAATGTATTGGTTGATACTGCAGGTCGTATCGACAAATTCAACAAACGTTACGCTAAGAAAGCATAATGCTTTTGGAGAAATATTTTTTATAAAGTCCCGCCGGTTAATCGGCGGGATTTTTTATTTTTAGCAACCATGAAACCAAATTACATCCTCTTTGATACACCCGGCCGCGATTTGTTGCTACCTTTTACGCATACAAGACCCGTGGCAGCTTGCAGTATTGGGATATTAACCATTCAAGAAAAATGGGAACACTGGTTGCAAACCCCTGTATCTCACTTCACTGCAGCTTATCTCCAAGAAAAATACCCCCTACATTCTAATAAGGAAGGTCTAAACGTGCTGATTAATGGGCATGTAATGCCTACGAAAGAGCTTGTAGCTGCTATTCAGAACCTACAACCCGGGCAGGAATTATATAAGAATAAGAGCCTGGTTGTAAAATCTGTAACAGGCGAAGACTTCTTCGGGGCAGTTGCGGCGGCAGATCGGCTCGATTTTGCCGGCGAAATTTATAGAATAGATCATCCTTGGGATTTTATTCATCTAAATGACTGGGCTATCCGCGAAGATTTTGCCTTGTTAACAGCCGGTAGAACATCTGCAACCGTCGATCCTTCTAACCAGGTGGTGAATCCTTCACAAATATTTATTGAGGAAGGAGCAAGTGTTACTTGTAGTGTACTAAATGCCACCAACGGGCCGATTTATATCGGGAAAAACGCGCTGGTGATGGAAGGCTGCTTAATAAGGGGTGGTTTGGGCATGAAAGAAAGTGCTGTAATGAAGATGGGTACGAAAATTTATGGTGCGGTTTCCTTGGGAAAAGCAACTATAATAGGAGGAGAAATCAAGAATGCGATTTTCTTTGATTATGCTAACAAAGCTCATGATGGCTATATTGGGGATGCTGTGATAGGTGAATGGTGTAATCTTGGGGCTGGAACCAACTGCTCTAACTTAAAAAATAATGGTAAAAATGTGCGGATTTGGATGGAGGCGAAAGGCGAGGCTTGGGATGCTGGATTAAAATGCGGGGTGTTAATGGGCGATTATTCAAGGGCCGGTATTAATACCATGTTTAATACGGGAACAGTTGTGGGCGTGTCGTGCAATTTATTTGGGGGAGGATTTCCCGGAAAATATCTGCGCTCGTTCACATGGGGTGGATCGGCTACTACAGAGCTTTATAGGCTAGAAGAGGCGCTTCGCGATGCGGGATCTTGGATGGAATTTAAAAAGAAAACTATGCAAGATTCAGAAAAGCAAATACTAAGATATATTTTTGAGACGCAAAATAGTGGTAACGTATAACGGTAAATAGTAAAAACGTATCATAATAAAATGAGAAAGAAAATTGTAGCAGGTAACTGGAAAATGAACCTTACACTCGCACAAGGCGAGCAATTGATTAACGATATCGTTAATGCAGGTTTGAAATTGGAAGACAATCAAGCCGTGGTAATTGCACCACCGTTCCCTTATTTGCAAAAAGCAAAATCTCTTACGCAACACACTGAAGGATTTTTTATTGCTGCACAGAACTGTGCTGCTGAAAAGTCTGGTGCATACACAGGTGAAGTATCGGCAGAAATGTTGAAATCAATTGGTGTTGATTACGTGATTTTAGGTCATAGCGAACGCCGCGAATACTTTGCTGAAAGCAATGCAACATTGGCGAAGAAAACTGACTTAGTATTAGCGAATGGTATGAAGCCAATTTTCTGTTGTGGCGAGCCTTTGGCTATCCGTGAAGCAGGTACACAAAACGATTACGTTGCTAAGCAATTGGAAGAAAGTTTATATCATTTACCGGCTGAAGAATTTTCTAAAGTGGTCATCGCATACGAACCAATTTGGGCTATTGGTACCGGTTTAACAGCATCTGCACAACAAGCACAAGATATGCATGCGTATATCCGTTCCCAAATTGCTGCGAAGTATGGTAGGGAAGTGGCTATGCATTTAACCATTTTATACGGTGGTTCTGCTAAGCCAAGCAATGCACAAGAATTGTTCGCATGTGAAGACGTAGATGGTGGATTGATCGGTGGCGCTTCTTTGGTGGCGGCCGATTTTACAGCGATCGTTAAAAGCTTCTAAGTATTTAACTGGCAATATGTTAGTGAAAATTGCGCTCAAGGGCGCAATTTTTTTAGTAAATAATGCTAAAATTATTAGCATTTGCCAAAATAGTTAGTATATTTGTGGTGTTATTAAATGGAAAACATTCATCGATAAAAATGGATGGTTATGGAAAAAAATGAAGCTACCACAATTACGTACGATTACTTAGTAGTGATTAACCCGGATGCTCATATTGCCAGGGATGTAACGCACTACAAGTATATGATTGCTCATGAATTGGGCGAACCTCGTCAGTCGTTTTCACCGGCGTATATTCCATTATTTCGCTCCGAATTCCCCGGTTGTTATGAAGAGGATTTTATAGGGGTGTTAGCCTACTTAGCTCAATTGCAAAGTGCTTTCACTATATATACTTCCAGGATTGATCATTCTGAAGTGGGAGAACAGAAACATACGATATTCGTAAATGTAGCAAATCCAAGGCCGGTGGAGGCATTGCATTCCCGTATTATGAATGCATTCGAAGTGGATGCGCAGCATTATCGACCACAAATTACATTAGCAAGGGGCTTATCTTCCCCGGCATTTGAAAAGGTCTTAAAACAAATAGATAACAAATTGTTTGTAAGAAGTTTTTATTGCCATAGCTTTTTACTATTGCGTAAGCCTGCCATGGGCGGCGATTACGAAGTAGTACGTGAATTCAGTTTCGGGATGGATGATCCACATGATGGACCATTATTTCATAGAGCTGCTTAATAATTGATAAGTCAATTAATTGAACTGTATATAATTCAAAAAGGTTGAACGTGTTCTATTCGCGTATGCGAATTCAGTAACAGCTTCTCTCGTTTTTCCTTGTTATTTCATATTTCTTAGAACAACATCGTCACCGGTAAAGAAATTTGCCGGATTGGGATTGTATTGGTTTTGAAAAGATGATAAGTGTGTATGTAGCGTGGTAGAAGCATATTCATTTTTTAATGAACAATAGATCTCAAGGATAATATATGCCAATTTTAATTGTAAAAATGTAATTGATAGAAAATCGATAGGTACTTGTTTTGTTTTACCGGCGTGGTGAGCAAGCAATGCAAGCCTCTCGAGGTTGAATGGATGCATCGTAAATGATTGCTGCTTGGGGTGGTTACTAAGCGGTAATATGGGGAGATATTCTTCAACCACCATTGTTATTAGAATCGAAAGATAGGCGTAGTGGAGTAGTGGGGAATTGTACAAAGGAATTGTGCTAATCATTGCCATAAGGCAATCTGTAGATGTTCGTTGATTGTTCCAACATTGTAGTGTACATTCTCCAAGGTGTGTATATACTAGGTGTTGGCACCAGGCGTGTAGATGTCAATTTTTTCACCATTGGTGTTAACACCTTTTATTGCCCATTTTGGCGCGATGAATTTATATATGTGCAAGTTTGCACATGGCGATCCAGTTTATTTTTTCTCGAACGATAAGCCACAGCATTGTGCGTTAACCCTTTTTGTTCATTGTTATAACCAAAGAGCTTCTTTGCCCCTTGTTAACCCCTTTTTCATAAATACTAACCTGGCAGTGTTTATAAACGATTAAAATTTGTGCTAATGGAATGGGTATCTATTAAACCCGTGTACAAAGATGGTAGATTAAAGCCATCACGGGAACAACTCGTTTATTCACGGCTAACCAAAGCCGGTTTCTACTTAGAGCAGATGCACCGCGATAATACGCTTGATACGGTGGAAAGCTTTTACTTTCATCCTTCTCGCTATATACAAGTGCATGAAGTATGTGCTGCCGGCCAGGGCATTGCCAACTTTTACCTTTTTTTACCTGGAGGTAGCACTGCTTATGCATCCGGGGTAAACGAATTGGAAGTTAAATTACAGCAACTTGGACTGTAAAATGGTTTGTAATGATTTGATTAGTAAATTGTAGTATCACTTTCTTTTATTCTTATAATCGTTAGTATTTGTTATGAATATCGTCAACAAGGAAATCATCGTAAAAGGACTTGTTCAAGGTGTGTATTTTCGGGCCACTACGAAATCTGTAGCTGATAAAATGGGTGTTTTCGGGATTGTGAAAAATATGCCTGATGGGAATGTATTTATTGTCGCTGAAGGTGTGCCCCACGTAGTAGAACAGTTCGTAGCTTGGTGCAGGATAGGCCCCACAAAGGCCAAGGTAGCAGAATTGGAAATCAAGAATGGGGAAATACGTCATTACACGAACTTCGAAATCGATTATTAATCAACTTCTTTAGTGTTTGTATAAAGGCCGTTTACACGTTTTTGTGTAAGCGGCTTTTTCGTGAAATAACTTAGCTGTCAGTGGGAGGTGTTCACATTATGGCAAAAAAAAATCCAAGCTGCAATGATGACAACTTGGATTCTTAGAGCGGAAGACCGGGCTCGAACCGGCCACCCCAACCTTGGCAAGGTTGTGCTCTACCAAATGAGCTACTTCCGCAAAAAAACATCTAAAAAGAAAATACAATTACCAGCCTTTTACTAGTAATTTCTTGCACGAGTCCTAAAAGTTTCCTTTCACAAGCAGTGCAAAAAAAATCCAAGCTGCAATGATGACAACTTGGATTTCTTAGAGCGGAAGACCGGGCTCGAACCGGCCACCCCAACCTTGGCAAGGTTGTGCTCTACCAAATGAGCTACTTCCGCAAAAAAATATCAAAAAAAGAAAATACAATTACTAACCTTTCGCTAGTAAAACTTGAGCGGAAGACCGGGCTCGAACCGGCCACCCCAACCTTGGCAAGGTTGTGCTCTACCAAATGAGCTACTTCCGCTTGTTTATTAAGAACTGTCCCGTTTCGTTTGGGATTGCAAAGATATGAAAGTGAATCATTTTGCAAAATTTTTTTAGGATTTTTTCAAAAATATTTTTGCGCACACTCACGCACTTACATAATCGTTTTTTATTAGATAAATCTTTTCTCTCTTTTTTCAATCACATAATGAAAAACGATTTTCAACGTTATATATCTTGGAAATCAAGCCTAATACAGTTCATAGGTCACATTTCCTTGTAACCCGTTTTAAAACCTTCTATACAAATGTTTTAACATTCCCTTAATATGGTATACTATTTGGTATAGGTTAAACAAACAGGGCTACATAAATGTAGTACTAATCATCATCAACTATTTCATCACTTAAACCAATGATATGAAAGCGTTTTTATCTATTCCAATCCTGCTTTTAACCTTGTTGTTTACTAGCTGTACAAAAACTACAAACGAGTACGTTCAACCTAACCAAACCATTTTGATTGATATTACCCCAAGTTCTTGGACTTTCTCTCAAAGTACTAATAGCTATTTCATCACTTTCGATGTGCCTGAAATTGACGCTGCTGTAAGAGATATCGATGGTATATTGGTTGCAATTAGTGGTGATAGAACTTTGTATGAAGCTTTACCTAACGTATACAGTAATGTATCATTAACGTACACCTATTCTCAAGGTAAACTAACGATCGAATCACAACCTGTTGGCGGTGGGCAACCAGCATTCCCGAATGCAAACTTGCGCGTGAAAATCGTGATCGTACAATCGTCTAACGTATCTTAATAAACGTTTTTATCTATAAAAGAAAAGCCTCTCTATGATCTTAGAGAGGCTTTTTTTATGTTAAGGTAACTGTAAGTGCTTGGTTGGCCGGTATAATCACCGGTTTACTCAATAAAATGATAATATGTCTTCCATCTTTTTGCATTTTCGCCGGTACTTTCTTCCCCTCTAATGCCACCGTTGCGATATGTATATTGGTAGGATCGTCATGCTGAAAACGTAATGTTGTAACTTCTAACATACCATACTTTATAAATACTTCGTGTACTTGCTTTTTCCTTTGTTGTAGCTGTTTATAACTACCCCAACCCTCCGCCACTATAAAAGGTGCCTTAAATTGATCGGCTCCCCATACCGGTGCAAAACTAATAAAACCACGTTGACCATCATACACAAATCCCATTATGTTCACCATCACCCCCCAACTAGCTAAGGAGCCCGGTTCACTTATATTGAACGGGTTTCGTGCTGATGGATGATAATGTTCGTGTAATAAATGCAGCACATTTAATGCCTCGCCATGCATACCCCGGTGTATTAGCATCATGGCTAACTGGTAGGGGTAAGCATTTTCTGTAATAGGCGTTTCTAAATACGTTTCGTACAAGCTTTGTAGGCCTATTACAGGATGCTGTAATTGTAATTGAGTCGACCATGCCGCGGCCGCCATATCCATTTCTTCAAACACAATATCATGTCCTAGGCATGCAACAGCTAATGGCTCGTCATGCATTAATTTGGCCAATTGATAGGCCGCTTTTAAAGCCAGGCTAGATAATTGATCATGATCGTATTGCTCAATTAATTGTTTGATAGCTTTCTGTACATATGGATACACTTCAATTATGAATTTCTGATCCACGCTTTGCATATTGCCATAGCTAAGTAAATGCTCGCGGTAACAGCGTAATATGAACGTCGATATTTCGTTCATGTTGTTGAATGGATGTACTTCTCCATCCAACAAACGAATTTGTTGCGATACAGTGGGAAATAAACGACCAATTAATTGCTCACATGGGAAGTCATGTTCTTTCACACCTCCTAGTGAATGAACGCCGCCAAATTTATAATCCGATAAAGTATAGTTTGTTAATGTAGCTAATTGCATGAAGCACCGTTCCACTAACCAATTGGGTAAAGTGGTATCGGCCATATTTTTCTTCCACAATTGTGTTTGATATTGTAGGCGTTGAAAGTTTTCAGCGAAGTATTCTACAATACTTTCAAGATGCGGGAACTGGAAATGGTAATGCGGCATACCTGGGTAATACCAAGCATTCACAAAACTCGTAGCAGCATGCTGGCCCGGTAATACTTGTAATTGCGTTGTAACACCCGCCAATAATGTTTCACTTTCTTGTTGCGTGGAATAAGTGTCTACGCATGGAATAGAATGCTGCTGTTGTTGTTGAGTTTGAACGATGGCATCGTTTCGAATGGCGGCAATACAAAAATTCATCTCGCCCTCTGCCGTACCTTGTAAATGCACACCTTTCCATTTCTTATGTACCAGTGCCGTATTGATTCTTACCCCACCTAATTTATTTTCTAACCAACCGGTTATATGGGCAGAAATAGGTTGGGAATCGTTATTCTGAACATGGAAATTGAATACCGTTAATGGTAAGCTACTATCCGTTTCGTTCAAGGGAATTAATGGAGAATATACTTCCAGCTTTATGGTAACAGGTAAAGATGGGTCGATATAAGCAATTGTTGCTACGGGGTAAGTTGCTTCGAAGGCAATTTCAGGCCAGCTATCTTCATCAAATGGCCGGGTAATATTTCCACTAGGGTGTTGAATATGAATAGAAAAGCCTTGTAAGATGTTCCGTAAATGTTGGAAATTCGGATCAATATCCCAATCCACCAATACCCCATCGCCACGTAAATAAACGCCACCACAGAACAGCCCACCCACAGGCATGCGGATGTGCTGTAACTCTTGCCGGCTTTTATAATACGTGCTAACGCTCCCCTTTTGATATAGTTGTTTAATATCGCTAGGCGTTAGGGATGTTGTGTCCAATGGTTCCTACTATTTTATATGCTATAATCTACCGCTAGGCGGAAAGGGGATAATATTACGAATAATATTTGTTTTATTCTGCGAATTATCGTGTTAAGCTGCCATGATACTGGTTTTCATGGGTTTCATATATCAAGGTTTTAATATTCCGTAACTTTATCATTACAAATTCCAACGGCATGGCAAATATTATTCAAGAGAAATTCCCACAATTCGATCCTTCCCTCACAGAAGAAATCCTTCAACACGCCACGTTTCACACGTTCGAACCAGGCGAACAGCTTATGCGCACAGGCCAATATTTCCGTAGTACCATGCTTATTTTAGACGGAACCGTAAAAGTTTACCGGGAAGATGATGAAGGCAACGAATTCCTTATGTATTACCTACAAGGTGGGCAAGCTTGTGCATTATCGATGATTTGTGCTACCCGTCAACAAGCCAGTGAAGTAATGGCCAAAGCAGAAACGCTCGTAAATGTAGTCAGCATCCCCTTGGAATATATGGATCAATGGATGTTAAATTATCGTTCTTGGTATTATTTTGTACTCGAAAGCTACCGGATGCGTTTCGAAGAGTTATTGCAAACCATCGACCATGTAGTATTCCGTAATATGGATGAACGCCTAATTTTCTTTTTAAAGCGTTACCAGGACACGCACCAAACAAATATCCTCACCATCAGCAATACCGAGATCGCCCAAGAACTAAATTCCAGCCGTGAAGTTATCTCCCGCCTGATGAAAAAATTATCGGAAAAAGGCATGATCCGCCTACTCAAAAATGCTCAAATTGAAATTATTCAGCTCGAAGCGTGATGTTGGTCACGTTTTAATGGTTGATTAAATGGAACATTTGCCGTATAAAATTATTCGGCATGTTCATAGTAGGCATTATAGCAGCATTTTTTATTGGTATTTCACTGGGTATGATCGGTGGTGGGGGAGCTATTCTAACCATGCCGGTATTAGTATATTTACTAGGGATTCCGCCCATGTTAGCCACCACGTACTCGTTGTTCATCGTAGGTGTTTCGAGTGCAGTAGGGGCTGTATTACATAAACCACAATTACGAACCAACGGTAGGGTAATTATGCTGTTTGGTGGTGTATCGATGTTCGTGGTGTTTTTAGTTCGGAAATTCCTTGTTCCGCACATTCCTACCATTCTATTTTCCAATGAACATATTACCATTTCTTCCGCCCATGTAACTATGCTGTTGTTTGCCGCTTTGATGTGTGTAGCAGGTATCGCGATGCTAAGGGACCGAGCAGAAAAACCGGCCCATACAACTAAGCATAGCAATAGTTTGTTAATAATATATGGCATTGCAACTGGGCTCATTACGGGCTTGCTAGGCGCAGGAGGAGGGTTTATATTGATGCCTGCTTTAGTACTTATTATTGGTATGCCGATCCAGCAGGCCCTGGGAACATCACTTTTCCTTATCGCCTTAAACACGTTAACCGGCTTCGTTATTGATATTACGCACATTGATTTGCATTGGACATTCTTGTTTTTCCTTACGGCCATTGCCTTCGCCGGTATGCTGGCGGGTTGGAAATGGGGAAAACGTGTACCTGCAGCCCAATTGAAAATGCTTTTTGGCTTTTTCCTAGTGGCTGTTGCGGCGTTTATTTTCTTGATAGAAATGATTTAAAACGGGTAGGGACGTGATTTTGGTCACGTTTTTTCCTTCAAAAGAATAAGAAATTTACATAATCGAAAACCAATTTTAACATGATCATAGAACAAATTTATACAGGTTGTTTAGCGCAAGGCGCTTATTATATTGAAAGTAATGGTGAAGCCGCTGTGATTGACCCATTACGGGAGGTAAAACCTTACCTGCAAAAAGCGGTGAAAAATAAGGCTACTATTAAATACGTTTTAGAAACACACTTCCATGCAGATTTTGTGTCGGGCCATATAGATTTAGCCGCTGAAACAGGTGCTAAGATTGTATACGGACCACTAGCACAACCTGCTTTCGATGCATACGTAGCAAAAGATGGTGAGATATTGCCTTTAGGGAACATCTTTATCAAGGTGATACATACGCCCGGGCATACAATGGAAAGTACTTCGTACTTGTTGTTGGATGAAGAACATACACCCAAAGCACTCTTCTCCGGTGATACATTGTTCATTGGTGATGTAGGTCGACCAGATTTGGCACAAAAAGCAGCCAATAAAACCCAAGAAGAGCTAGCCGGCTTATTATATGATTCACTCCGCGATAAAATCATGACATTACCCGGTGATATCATCGTGTATCCCGCGCATGGTGCAGGTAGCGCCTGTGGTAAAAACATGAGTAAAGAAACCTCCGATACATTACAACATCAACTTGATACGAACTATGCGCTTCGCGCTGATCTCGATAAAGCAACATTCATTAAAGAAGTAACAACAGGCCTTACACCGCCACCGGCTTATTTCCCATTGAATGTAATGATGAATAAACAAGGCTATGATAAAATTGAAGATGTACTGAAAAGAGGCCAACAAGCCCTCGATGTAGCTCAATTTGAAGCCATTGCTAATGAAACGGGCGCATTGTTATTAGATACCCGTGATCCGCAAACGTTCGCGAAAGGTTTTATCCCCAATTCGATCAATATCGGGATTGATGGCAACTTCGCGCCTTGGGTAGGAACACTTATACCAAGTGTGAAACAAGAGATTTTATTGATTACAGAGCCGGGTCGTGAAGAAGAGGTAATTACACGCTTAGCACGCGTAGGATATGATTACACTATAGGCTATTTGAAAGGTGGGTTTGCAGCTTGGCAAAGCGCCGGTAAGGAAATAGATGCTATTCCATCGGTTCCAGCAATTGAATTGAAAGATATTGATCCAGCAAACATCCTAGATGTGCGGAAAGCTAGCGAATTTAACAGCGAACACATCATTGGGGCTACAAATGTGCCACTCGATTATATTAACGACGAATTGCCCATTTTAGATAAGCAAAAAACCTATTATGTGCATTGCGCAGGCGGTTACCGTTCAATGATCTTTAATTCGATTTTACGGGCCCGAGGATATGATAACTTGGTAGACGTACAAGGAGGCTTTAAATCGATAAAAGAGAGTGGGAATTTTAACATTAGCGCGTTTGTTTGTCCTACCACGATGTTATAAAAGTTTTAACATAACCTTGCAATAAACAGGTTGTTATTATAGTAGAAACGCGACAGAGAAATAGTGATGTAAGGTCGGTCAATGGGCCGATCAACAACAAGCCGCCGGTACTGGTTAAGCATTTTAGGGAAATTAGGCGGCTTGTTGTTTTTGTATGCCATAAAGTACCATTCTAAGTAAATTACATGTAACAATTGCCGTGTGTACATAGGTAATATGCCATAACAACAGCCCTTTTCCCTCGGCAGGGTATTTGCACCCTTCTTTTCATATAAAACAGGAGAAATATGGAAAATCAACCCAAAAAGAGCTTTAATGATGTGATTCAAAGTGATAAACCGGTACTGGTAGATTTCTTCGCAGAATGGTGTGGGCCATGTAAAACTATGGCACCTATTCTTCAAAAAGTTAAATCTATCGTAGGCGAAAACGCTACCATCATAAAAATAGACGTCGATAAGAACCCAGCAATCGCACAAGCCTATCAAATACAAAGCATTCCAACAATGATTGTATTCAAAAATGGCCAACCCAAATGGCGACAATCTGGTGTACTCGATGCTAATTCACTCAAAAACGTATTAGATCAAGTTGCAGCGGGATGATAAACATCCCGTTTTCTTTGTAAAAGAATGCATTACACATTAGCTATCCCCTAAGCCGCTAATAGTTAACCCAATCTTCCCATTACTTTCGAATGATGCTTTTGTCATGTAATCCCCATGTGTCTACCAAGTAGTTTTCATGTAGTTTTCATGCAACCACCATGTAATTACATCGTGTTTCAACGCTAATAGATGCGTTACTACAGTATTTACAGGTGTTCCATCGATATACCTTACTTTTCCTTATCGTTACCCTATCCCGACCCTATCTTTTGCCTATCCTTACCCTATCCTTACCCTATCCTAAGCCTATCCCAAGCCTATCCCAAGCCTATCCCAAGCCTATCTCAAGCCTATCCTAAGCCTATCTCAAGCCTATCCTAAGCCTATCCCCCCACCTTATAACAGGATGATTTATAATGTATTAGTAAAAATAGAGCTAGATGCGTGCTTTGTAAAACATTATAGAACAACTATTTACATGATTTTAGTGTCGCATTTAGCTCGTGAGTGGTGTTGTTTGTATTTTTTATACAAATACCATAGTGAAGGAATGAAAATGTTGGAAATGGGCTTGATTACGGCTTCAATTTGTATAAGTGAAGTTGTTGCCTCTTTTTTAAGGGTAAGCCGTAAATTGACACTAAATAATGCCAATAAATGCAGGTGTCGACCTGTTGAGCCGCAAGAGTAAAGGTGTATTAATGTAAGCAGGTGGCAAAACTGGTGATGGTGATGTATAGGAAAAACCTTCAAAAGCTGAATATGAACAACTTAGGCTTTCACTAAGTTACCCCTTAATCGTTTCCATGTTTTAACCAAGTAAATAGCAGCAAGTGCAATCAGCATAAGTAAAAGGATAATGGTTGATAAAATGCTCCCTATAACGCACCCCAACATTGATGCATTGTCAACGAGAGGTGCGTAGAGAGAGAAACTAAAACAGCAGCGATTTAAACTAGCGTAACCCCGGTCGCATATCGCGTTTCCGCGGGTTGCGTTTTTTCTATAGGTTTATAAATGCGCGCAGCGATTTTTGCCACGAATTGGTGTGGAAAGAACCTAGGTAACAACGCATTTAATTTATTGGTAAAGCCCGGAATGATTTCAGCTTTCCTTTGTAATAACCCACGAACAGCAATCTTTCCTACTTCCTCCGGCGACATGTTAAATTTCTCCGCCGTCTTTTTCGTATGTGCCTGCATGTTCGCACGGTGTACAAAATCGGTATCTGTACTGCCTGGAATTAAGCAACTTACAGAAATGTTGGACGAGCGGAGTTCATGCCGCAAGCCGCGCGTGAACTGAACAACAAATGCTTTCGTTGCTGCATAAATATTCAAGTAGGGTACAGGTTGGTAGGCAGTTGTACTGCCTACATGTAATAAATAGGACTGTTTGAAACCTTTTAAAACCGGGATGAAGCGATAAGCTAATTTTACTTGTGCTTTGATATTTACATCTATCATGTTCAATTGCTCGTCGAGCGCAAGCGTATCAAATCGCCCGTTTAATCCATACCCAGCATTGCTTACCACAATGTGTAACCTTCGTTGGTATGGCGTCGACCAAACAAAAATCTCTTCAATCGCATCTTCTTTCGACAAGTCGATATGCAAGGTTTGCACATCTACACCGTATTGTGTGTGAATGTTATCGGCTGTTGTTTGCAATTGTTGGGCATCAATATCCACTAATAATAAATCGTATTTTTTTGCTGCCAACGATTGGGCAATTCCTCTACCAATGCCTTTAGCCGCGCCGGTTACGAGAGCATAACTCATGATTGTAATTTTTGAATAAACGAATAGTAAATAGGATAGTAACAAATTGGAATTAGCCCTTGATGTCTGCTAAATGCTTTGCTTTTTTCGCATTAAGCGTGGCGGGTCGTTGTAGATATTGTGATAATTTTATTTGCGAAAGTTTATGATAGAACGGGGTAGGACTTTCAGCGTGTTTGGGTTGATATTCCCCTGTAATAATAGGAATATACATCACCCTGCGCCTGCTTTCTTCACCCACTAGTGGCGACTGTTGAACTCGGTGCCAAAGCCTGCCGTCGTGCACAGTAAGATCACCCGCTTCAATATCGAAGCCTACTTCATTGGGGTCCGCTTTATGATCAATGAAATATTTTTTCTTGAATAACAACGAGAAGATGTTCTGATGATGTGTACCCGCTAATACACGCAGCCCGCCGTTTTCATAAGGACAATCATCCAAATGCAAACCCACATTCAGCATAGGCAATATGCGCGAGCCGAGGAATAAATCTCGTGGGCTATCGGTATGCCAGCCTAGTTGTTTGTAATTGCTGGTTTCAGCATTAACATAGTGGTTAACCACTAAGCCATCTTTTTCATTTTCGCCAATTCGGCCGGCATAGGGAGAAAGCAGTTGCGTGAGCAATTGTAACCTGACATCTTTCAAAAAATCACGCAATGGTTTACTGTAATGAGAAGCAAAAGCAATACGCTGTATGAGTGGCGCACCGTTAATGTCTTGGCCAAATTTCAACGGAATACCATTTACTTTCTGAATCTCGTTTTGCAGTAGCAAACGCTCTACACCGGCAATTTCGGCAATATATTGTTGTACGGTTTCTTTATCAATGAATTGTTTGAAATGTAGGATGCCGTATTTATTGAAGTAATTTTTTTGTTCGTTATTGAGCGCTTTCCCAAAGCGGAAAGTCACTTGGTCGATCTGTTTCATGATGGTTGTTTTTGTGATGGAGTGACACGAAATGGCCTGCCTGCAAACATCTGCAGGGGACGGTTGGTTATTGGTAAATTGTAGGTTTGAATGATGTTGAAGCGAAAATAGGCAGAGTAAATCGCCGAATGTTATTAGCAACACATTCGACAACAGCAGGAAGGGGCAACCATTGGCTGGATAGGAAAAAGTATATCTTGTTGAGTAGCACGAATAGCTACATGCTTGTTGATTGGCTTTTTCATGATGTTAACTATTTAAAGTCTATCGGAATTGTAGACAAATATAAAGTGGGATTTTCAATTCACAAAATAAAATCCCACATTTCTATCATGAAAAATAACGGCAGCTATTATGGAAGTATAAACAACTAATAAGTGAATAAGAAATCCGTCATTCATTGGTACAACGTACTATGGTAGCCTTTTGCACCGTAAGGTTGCAATTGGTCGATGTATTTCTTTTCCAATGCTTTCAGCTCAAATTTTACATTCATGGTAGGTTCGGGCTTCAGCGTAGCAAGAATTTCGAATACGAATTTATCCGCACCAAACTCGTTCCACTCCACCTGTAGTGCCTCGAAAGGGTGACCATTACTACGTAATTGGAACTGTTGTGAATTCCATACGGTTTCTAGCGACATGCTGCTGGCAACATATACCTTGTTATTCACGGTGTTACGCACCTGGTATATTCCAATTTGCGGGTCCCGTTGTTTATAAGCATTAATTAATTCTTTACGGTTCGACATGTTATATATCAATTATTTGTTTGTCAATTTAGTATTTGATCCATTTGTGCATTTACGAGCGATATACAGGCTTTGTAATTACCTGGTGTGTTTCTATGCATGTACAATACTAAAATGCCCGTTGTAATAATGGATAATTGGGATTGTTTGAGTTGAATATCAACATCGGTATATACTTTTTTCGCGGCACATACAGCCCAATCTTCCTCGCAAAGCTCCTGCAAGAAGTGCACGATTAAACCCGCGGTTTCCTTTTGATGATCGATGTCTGATAGCTTTTCGATGAAGAAAAGTTCGAAAATACCGGGGTATTGCACGAAGTACTCCATGTACGCCAATACAATAGCACGGATACGTTTTTTCCCTTTGGTAACACCTTCTAACCGCGATTGTACATAGGCACGGCATTCTTCTCTAAAGTCGCGTACACAATAGAAAACCAGGTGTTTTACATCTGGGAAGTAATTGTATAGTGTGGCAAAAGAATACCCCGCTTTCTCCGCGATATTTCGCACACTGAGGCTTTTTAATCCTTCGCTCTTTAATATTTCTTTTGTAGCATCGATGAAATAACCTTTCATTCTTTGCTCTTGCAATTCCTTTTTATCCATAAAGCTTGTTATTGTATGAACGGGTGTAAAATTACTGAACACTGTTCATAAAATAAAATATTGTTCAGAAATAAAATAAAAAAGGCCGCCTTTAGGGGCGACCTTTTTAGTGTTTGGATATGGTGGAATTACAATCCCATCGCGGTTTTACGTTTAATTTCAGTCAACATTTTATCTAAATCCGACCTTGTTAGCAAGCTACCTTTCGTTACAACAGCATGGATTTTCTCCGTAGCGCTGATGTTCTCCAATGGGTTTGCATCTAAGATTAATACATCGGCCAGCTTACCTGTTTCGATGCTGCCGTATTGGGATTTATTCATAAAAGCCGGTCCATTTATTACAGATGCTTGTAATGCTTGTAAGGGTGTTAAACCATATTTGACAAATAATGCCAACTCACTGTGGATACCGATACCTGGGTAATTGTAGGAATTCAAATAACCGGCATCCGTGCCAGCTAGAATCATTACACCTGCTTTTTGTAGAAGAGGCAGCACAGCTGCTGTACGCTCAAAATTCTCGTGGCGAGCTTTAATAGCGGCAGCATCGGCTTTATTAGCCATTTCTACGCGCCAAGTGTAGGTATTTAATAATCCTTTACCGAGGTACAGTAAATATGGATCGTTAGCATGGTTATTTTGATCAAGGTAGGCTATAGCGTAGCTGCCATTCAAGGTGGGTGTAACTGCGGTGCCATGTTCTGCCATGTAACGATACATGGCCATGGCAGCACTGGTATCATAATTCGCCCGGATAGCAGCGCTTATGTCTTTACCTTTCAGTGTGCCGTTGGCAATTTGATGAGAGATCTCTGCTTCATTATTAATACCTGCTTTTACCATGTAACCTAAATGTTCCACAGAACTTAACCCGGCATCCACAATGTCTTTCATGGGAATGGAATTAGGAATATGCGCAGATACTTTATAGCCACGTTTTCTCGCTTCGCGGATACTTTCCATGTACAATGCAGGAGATAGGGTATTGTCTGTGATCTTTATGAAATCGACTTTCAGTTTTTGTAGAGAGTCTAACGCTTGTTGGAGTTCTTCGCTAGTGCCAATTTCTATATCACCACGCCAGATTGATTTATAACCTTCTAATTTAGGACCAGAAGTATAAATCGTAGGACCTTGCAAGGTACCTTTGTTAATAGAATCACGCCATGCTAGCACAGCAGGACTAATATCAGCCGCCGCATCGCGGATGCTTGTAACTCCATGCGCTAAGTAAAGCGGCAAGAAGTTCTTGTTTTCGTGGATAATAGAATCACCACCACCAAAGTGCATGTGCATATCCCATAAACCCGGCATGATGTATTTACCGCGGGCGTTGAGTGTTTTAGCAGCGCGGAATTGTTTCGCATCCTTATCTGCTACCACAGCTATAATTTTATCTTTCTCAATCGCAACAGTGCGACCTTTCAAGACTTGCCCAGTTTTAACATCAATAATGTTACCCGATTTAATCAGTACATCCACTTGCTTTTGCTGAGCAGCAAGGGAAAGAGATAACAAGCTAGCGCCTGCTACAAAGAGATTTTTCAATTTCATGTGTGTAAAATATCGACAATAAAAGTACCATGATTGAAGGGCGTTGGCTGGTACTTTTTGAAACTATACAGGTATATTTCACCGGGCAAAGATTTGTTAATTCACATTTGGTTAACGATCGATCGTATAATTTCACGGCTGTTAATGCAAACTCCATGAAACCATTTTTACCTATTTTATTATTGTGTTGTACACTTCAACTACAAGCGCAACGCGTAATTTCTGGCTTTGTAAAAAATGCAGCAAATGCACAACCTATTCCAGCCGCCACCATTAGCATACCCGGGTTGCGTATTAATACAGTTACCGATCAACAAGGTCGCTTTGAATTAAAAGTAGATGCAGCTAAAGAGGTTGACTCCGTACTAATAACGCACATTAGCTTTGAACCTTTGAAAGTTCATGTAAATGCTATTACCCGTGATCCTATTTTTCTTTCACCACTCACCATTCAACTACAAAACGTTGAAATAAAAGCCGTAGCGCCTGTCGATATTGTTCGTCGCGCCATTACAAATTTCTCACAGAACTATTATACAAAACCACACGTTACACGTGGTTTTTATAGGTATGCAGCCCGCAAGAGTAACGATTATATCCATTTGTCGGAAGCGGTGTTTGACGTATACCAAGAAGGTGCTAACTACAATAGAGCCCGCTTTAAATTGCAAAAGGCAAGGATGGAAACGGATAATTCACCCTTTAAAGGAACGAGTTATATCCTCTTCGGTTTAAAACCGGAAAATGTATACGAATATGATGTAGTGAAGAATGTAGATAATTCAGATTTCTTAACCAATAAAGGGTTGAAGCAACACCAATTTAAACTCAATGGAACTAGGATGTACAACGGGGAAGAAGTGTATGATATTAGCTTCGACCAACGCGATGATATCAAGCAAGCCCTGTACAAAGGCCACATGTACATTCATGTAGATAATTATGCCATTACTTTTTGTGAATATAGTTTAAGCCCTAAAGGCTTGAAATATTGGATGGTGAAAAGCTTAAGTCAACGCGCATTAATGAAGATGTTGAATGTATATGAAACCATTCTCCAAGATACTATCAGTATTGCTTATCAAAATTTGAACGGGCGGTACTTTTTGAATAAAGTGCAAGAAAGGGCGAACTGGAGAATCCATAGTCCACGTGTACATTTCGATGTGAATGCCCTCAGTAAAATTGATTACTTGGTAACATCTATCGATACTTTAGCAACAGCAACTTTCCCATCTAATGAAACGATGGGTGACAATCGTTACATTGAATTTAAGAGTAGTGCTACGGTAGATGATTTTTGGAAGGAATATAATTTGATACCGGCCGATTATGATGTAGATTCCGTAGCTGCCAGCATAAAAGCGCACCGCGAGAGTGCTAACTATAAGAAGCTTTTATCTAACCGCATACCTAAATGGCCGAAAGATCCAGCTATTCGCATCGATTCCGTGCTGCAATTTTACTATCAAAAAAAGCAGTTCAATGGTGTAGCACTTGTGTATAAAAACGGAGAAGTTATTTATAGCAAAGGATTGGGTTATGCAGATATTGAGAAGAAAATCCCCAATAGCCTTCATACACAATTTAGAATTGGTTCCCTCGCTAAGCCATTCACAGCTATACTCTGTATGCAATTAGTACAAGACGGCATTTGGCAAACTTCAGATTCAATCGGTAAGTTTTTGCCATGGTTCGCACATGGCAACATTACAATTAGCCAATTGTTATCGCATCAAAGCGGTATCCCCAATCTAACCAACGACATGGAAAAACTTAGCAAGTACATGGGAAAGTCGTATAGTACAAAAGAGATGGTTACACAGTTTTGTAGCGATGAACTCCAGTTTCATCCTGGTCAATCATTTCAATACAGTAATTCTAATTATATCGTATTAGCGGCAGCTTTGGAGGCTGTAACAGGCAAATCATTACAAACCTTACTATCGGAAAAGGTATTCCAACCATTACAAATGACACACAGTTTTTGGGGACCGGCAACTCCTTCCGATACTTTAATGGCAAAAGGTTACGAAGGCTTTCAGCCTGAACTACGATACCCAATTGGCAATTTAACGGGTGCCGCCGCGATAACGTCTAATGCAAAAGACTTATTGAATTGGTATAAAGGCCTAAGAGACTTTAAAATTTTGAATACCGATAGAACTGGTGAAATGTATACCCCAAGAAGTTTTTACGAAGATTGGGATGCTAATTATGGTTTTGGTTGGATGATTGATAAAACAATGTTTTATGTGTCAAAGAAGCATGAAATTAGATACCACCCCGGTACCGATGGCGGTTTTTACTCCATGTTCGTACAAGAGCCTACAAAAGACATTAACATAATTCTATTGAGTAATAATGGCGACTTCCCAAGATTTGATATGACTAGTTTACTGCTGGATATTCTAAATTAGGGAAATTGTTATATCTTCAAGTAATATGCGGAAATCATTCATTATCATAGGAATAGCTATATTATTTGCAGCTTGTCAAGCTACCACAGGGCCCAAAATCGCGGTAGATTCACACATGGATACCCTCCAAATACCAGAACAGCAGGCTTTACAGGCGATTAATGCAACAAGGTCAACCCATTTTAAAATTGATAGTGTATACCGTGTAAAGTCAAGTAATTTCAATGTAGCGAAGGCTACTAATGGCGATTTGAGTATGATTTTTACCTTGGAAAGAAACGGGGTATTTGTGCAATACTACTATAATCCACGTAAAGGGCCTAATGAAACCGGCCAGTACCAACAACTACGTGATGGTAAATATTTATTAACGGTAGAAGCATGTGATAGTAGCGGTTGTACCATGTTGGTATATGAAAATGGGAAAAAATTGCTGAATAAAATCTCCCTGGTAAAAAAATAGTTGTGAACCATTTATCGTCATTCATGTTATTTTATTGATTCACTCTCTCTAAGCATATTTTCAAGCACTCA
This sequence comes from Chitinophaga skermanii, assembly GCF_003259335.1. GTDB lineage: Bacteria > Bacteroidota > Bacteroidia > Chitinophagales > Chitinophagaceae > Chitinophaga > Chitinophaga skermanii. Next base: position 315,378 of record NZ_QLLL01000006.1, on the reverse strand, counting down.
TCGATTCGGAAAATATTCATGTGCAAGCAATGCCTTGTGCTACACGCTTTAATTCCTTGAATCGTATGAAAATTCTACAAGCTACTTACCGTTTATGCTTGCTGCTGGCTGTTTTTAGTGTAGCCAGTGCAAATGCTTCCTTCGCCCAAAAGAAACCTAATATTCTCGTGATTTTCGGTGATGATATTGGGTTTTGGAACCTAAGCTGTTGGAATCGTGGTATGATGGGCTTTAAAACGCCGAACATAGACCGGATTGCCAACGAAGGGCTGATGTTTACAGATTATTATGGGCAACAAAGCTGTACAGCGGGGCGCGCCGCTTTCATTACTGGGCAATGTCCATTTAGAACAGGATTAACAAAAGTTGGCTTGCCTGGTGCCACTGTTGGCTTACAGAAAGAAGACCCCACCATCGCAGAATTCTTGAAACCATTAGGGTATGCCACAGGGCAGTTTGGTAAGAATCACCTTGGTGATCGCGATGAGTTCTTACCCACTAGGCATGGATTCGACGAGTTTTTTGGCAACCTCTATCACCTCAATGCCGAAGAAGAACCAGAACATGAAGATTACCCCAAAGATCCTGCATTTAAGAAAAGATATGGACCTAGAGGTGTTTTGAAATCTACCGCAGATGGCAAAATTGAAGATACAGGCCCACTTACGATTAAAAGAATGGAAACAGTCGATGAAGAGTTCTATAAAGCTTCTATCGATTTTATGAAACGTCAAAAAGACGCAGGTAAGCCATTCTTCGTTTGGTTTAATTCAACAAGAATGCACGTTAATACACATCTAAAGCCTGGTTCAAAAGGTAAAACCGGCCTTGGTTTACAAGCCGATGGTATGGTAGAACATGATGCTATGGTAGGTGAATTACTCAAATTTTTAGATGATCAAGGGCTAACAGATAATACCATTGTTATTTATAGTACTGATAATGGTGCCATGAAGTGCGAATGGCCTGATGGCGGTGCATCTCCCTTTAAAGGTGAAAAAGATATGAACTGGGAAGGTGCATTTCGTGTGCCTTGCGTGGTTCGTTGGCCTGGTCAGATAAAACCCGGAACCGTCATTAATGAAATTTTTTCAGCAGAAGATTGGCTACCTACTTTAGTAGCTGCTGCAGGTGGCGATGCTAACCTTGTTGAAAAAGTAAGGGGTGGATATAATGCCGGGGGCAAGAATTTTAAAGTACATCTAGATGGATATAACCAATTGCCATTATTAACTGGCAAAACAGAAAAAGGTGCCAGGGAAGATTTCTTCTACTTTAATGATGATGGGGAATTAGTAGCATTCCGTCAAGGCCGCTGGAAATTCAACTACCAACTACAATTATCTAAAGGTGTAGCTGTTTGGCGCGACCCAATGATAAAATTGAGAGCGCCATTATTAGAAGATCTAAGGTCTGATCCATTCGAGTATGCATTCGACCATGCCTCTGCTTACTACGATAAATGGTTTATGGATCGTGCTTTCTTAATATTACCTTCTGCAAACCGCGTGGGAGAATACCTTGCTACCTATAAGCAATTCCCTCCACGACAACGACCTGCAAGCTTTAATATTGATGCCTTCACCGAAGCATTAAAATCAGCAGCGGGCGGTCACCCCGGTAGATAAATCTTTCATGTAGATATCGCCCTTGTTGCTTATACAGCAACAAGGGCTTCTTTTCACGGTATAGCATTTTCACCATGACGAACCGCGAACAAATACAAGCGCTCATTAAAGGCATGAGCGAGAATATCATCGGTCAAGATGATGAAATTCGTAAAATAATTATTGGGCTCCTAACGGATGGGAATGTGTTGTTAGAAGGTTTACCCGGGCTTGCGAAAACCCGTGCAGTAAAAAGCCTAGCGAAACACTTGGATTGCAAGTTGAGCAGGATTCAATTCACCCCCGATTTGTTACCATCCGATATTACCGGTACCGAAGTGTACCAACCCCAGGCAGAGCAAAAGTTTATGTTTCAACCCGGCCCCATTTTTTCAAACCTAATTCTTGCCGATGAAATAAACCGCGCGCCCGCTAAAGTTCAAGCAGCTTTGTTAGAAGCGATGGAAGAACGACAAGTGTCGGTGGCCGGTAAAACACACCAGTTAGAACCGCTATTCATGGTGTTAGCTACGCAAAACCCCATTGAGCAAGAAGGTACTTATCCTTTACCCGAAGCGCAACTCGATCGATTCATCATGAAAATAGAAATCGATTATCCCAATCATGATGACGAAATCGCTATTATGCGATTGGTACGGAACGAATCCAAGGAAGCACCGGCAAAAATTACAAGTATTCCTCAACAAGTTGTATTCGATGCTAGAAAAGAGATTAATCAAATTCAAGTAAATGAAGCTGCAGAGAAATACATTGCCGATATTATTACAGCTACGCGCTATCCATCAAATTTTGGAGAAGATTTAGGTCGCTGGATTAACTACGGTGCCAGTCCCCGTGGCACGATCAGTTTAGATAAATGCTCGCGTGTAGTAGCATGGCTCGATGGCCGCGATTTTGTAACGCCCGATGATATTCGGTATATTGTGCATGACGTATTACGCCATCGAATTATAACAAGCTACGAAGCAAACGTTTCAAAGGTAACAACGAACCAAGTGATCGATGAATTATTAAAACAAGTAGCTGTTCCGGCATGAGTTCCCAAAAGCAACATAACGAAGCATATCCAACCGGGGTAACGATTTCCTTGAAGGAGTTGATGCGCTACGAGTATTATGTGCAAGACATGCCCATTTTACCGCAACATCCTGTGTACTCGTTATTGGCTGGTCGGCATGCATCGAAATTACGTGGACGAGGATTGGATTTTGAAGAAGTACGTGTATATGTGCCAGGTGACGATGTTAGAAATATCGATTGGCGGGTTACAGCAAGAACGGGTATTACACATTCTAAAGTATTCAATGAAGAGAAAGAACGCCCAGGGTTTATCATAGTTGATCAAACTAGTTTTCTTTTTTTTGGATCGAAAATGTATACAAAGTCGGTTATTGCTGCACAAGCAGCGGCCCTCAGTGCATTCTATATTGTAAAACGGGGAGATCGAGTAGGGGGTATTGTTTTCAATGATGCAACACATCAATACATATCTCCTAAGAGAAGCAAAAGTCATGTTCAATACGTGTTACAAGCGATTGCTGATATGAACACATTACTACCTCAACGTAAAGCAATCACCAGTAACATATTGCCTTTAAATGAAATTCTGCAACAAGCAAGGTCGGTTATTACGCATGATTATGTTATTACTGTAATTAGTGACTTTAGTACAATTAATCAAGATACGAAGAAGCATCTGCGCAATCTTTCACAGCATAATGATGTAATGCTAGTACATATTTCAGACCCATTTGATGGAGCACTACCTAATGGTCGTATTGTATTGAGCAATGGAAAAAGGCAAATTACATGGCAGAACAATAAGCATCATTGGGGCGAAAAATACGAAGAAGCATACAGTAAGTTATTACGTGGTTTATCCGATGAGTTCAGGATGTACCATATCCCAGTGGTGCAAATGGATACAACTTTACCTGTTGAACAACAAGTGATGCAACACATGGGAAAACTCACTAAACGATGATATTACTTTTTCAACATACAACACAACAGTTCGACGATGTTATTGAACCACCACCTGTGAAGTTTAGCTTCAATGAGCCGGGATGGTACGTAGTAGGTGTTCTATTTGTATTGATTGTGGCATTGTGCGTTTATTTAGTATATCAATATTATAAACGAAACCGCTATCGAAAATCAGCTTTACGTTACTTACAAGAAAGAGAAAAGTATTGGAAAGAACAGCAGCAAGATGTACCGCTGATTTATGAAACGAGTATGCTGTTAAAACGTTTGTCGATGCGTAATTATGGAAGAGGTACAGTGGCGTATCTATATGGTAAAGATTGGATCAATTTTTTGAATACTACATGGAAGGAACATTCTTTTACAGAAGAAGAAGGCCAGATGTTATTCGATACTTTATATCGAAAGCCTACACAAGTAGATAAAAATATAGCTAACGGCTTTATTGAAAAAACAAAACGTTGGATTATTCATCATAAACATGCAGTTTGAAATCGCATATAAATGGGTGTTTTTCTTGCTACCGTTACCTTTGCTCGTGTATTTATTACTACCACCGATGCATAGGAAACGGTTGAGCTTGCTGGCGCCTTTTTTTGATCGCGCCAAGCAAGTATCTGGGCAACGTGCAAAACGGAGCGCTTGGGTATCGAGAAGGAATTTTTTTACGTGGTTAGGATTGATGCTTTGTTGGTTGTGTTTATTAGGAGCAGCTTCTATGCCACAATACGTGGGTAAACCAGGCAAGAAAGCCAAAACTGTACGCAGCTTCCTCATTGTAGCCGATATCTCATTCAGTATGGATCAAACCGATTGGCTAGTGCGTGGGCAACGTATGAGTCGTTGGAATGCGGTGAAATCACTCATGAAAGATTTCGTAGCGAAACGGAAGAGCGACCAAATTGGATTGGTTGTTTTTGGAAGCGATGCATATTTGCAAGCTCCACTTACAACAGATTTATCGACCATTACATGGTTATTAGATCAAACAGCCGTGGGAATGGCAGGGCAAATGACAAATATTGGTGATGCCATTGCCTTTAGCTCCAACATATTAAAAGCAGATACTATTAAGCAAAAGATCATGTTTTTGTTAACAGATGGGGTAGATACCGGTACCGAATTGGCGCCGGTTGATGCTGCGAACGTAGCCCATAAGGACTCCATTACAATTTATACCATGGGTATTGGCAAAGCAACCGGTACTGGAGGCTATGATTTGGATGAACGTACATTGCGAGATGTTGCACAAGCTACAGGCGGGCAATATTTCAATGCTATGAATGAAGGTGATATGACAAACGTGTATAAAACATTGGATAAGTTAACGCCCGTTGTATATGAAGAAGAAAGTTACCGCCCAACCCAGTTACTCTATTATTATCCTTTACTAGCGGCAGTACTAATAGCATTGTTAGTACAATTTATAATGGGAACAATTCATTTAACAAGGCTCAAAGGTGCGCTATAATGTGGATGGATATTTCAAATATTGATTGGCATATTAACTGGACGGAATTTCATTTTATTCGCCCGAAGGTGCTGTATTTGTTATATGTCCTAGGGTTTATTGTGTTGTTATTGATAATTGGGAATAGAGAAAACGGTAAATGGAAAAAGGTAATAGCGGCACATTTACGACCGTTTATGTTTGTGAAAGGAAGTCGTTGGTCCATGATATTACCTTTGTTGTTTTTTGTTGTGGGCTGTGTTTGTGCCATTATGGGTGTTGCAGGTCCTACTTGGAAGAAAAAAACAATACCGGGTCAGAAAATCCAAGCTGTTGTATTGGTAGCATTGGATGTGTCGAAATCGATGTTAGCTACAGATATTCAGCCAACAAGGTTAGATAGAGCAAAACTAAAAATAAGCGACTTTCTTGCAGCAAACCCCAAAGCGCGTGCAGGCTTATTAGCATACGCAGGAACGCCACACCTCGTTTTACCTTTCACCAGCGATTATAAAATTATTCGCTTACATGCCAATAGCTTAGAAAACAGGGAAATGCCTGTACAAGGCAGCAATACAAAACTATTGTTTCAAGAGATTGATACGCTCATGCAACCCGTATTGGCACCCAGTACAGTACTTGTAATGACCGACGAAATTACTGCAGAAGACGCTGCATACTTTACGAACTATGTAAATGCGAACATTCATAGCATGGAAGTATTGCTGGTATCCTCACCGGGCGGTGCAGCTGTTCCGGGATTTAAAGGCGTTCACTCGCAACAAGATCCAGCAATATTGAAAGACATATCGAATCACCCCAAAATCACCATAACCCCCATGACGCTCGATACAACAGATGTGGGCGGTATAGCTAAAAGAATCAGCGACCATCTTGTGTTTGAAAAGGATAAAAAGCAAGACGACAAAGAATGGGACGATATGGGATTTTTACTCATTATACCAACAATAGTTATTGCACTATTTTGGTTTAGAAGAGGATGGCAAATCCAATGGCTACTATTATTACCGGTGTTAACGAGCAGTTGTAGTGTGAATAGTAAAGAAGCAGATTGGTGGTATTCGAAAGACTACCAAGGACAAGTACTTTCCCATCAACATCACTACAACGAAGCCGCAGCACATTATACCGATGATCAACGAAAAGCCATTGCTTATTTCAAAGCGGGCGACTTTGTATCTGCCGAAGCATTATTTGCATTAGATACCAGTGCCACGGGCACGTACAACCATGGTCTTGCATTGGCTAAGTTGGGCCGTTACGATGAAGCCATGGATGCCTTCTCACATGCAGAGTCACTAGATTCAACACTAAAAGTAAAAGTGAAACAAAACTTTACCAAGGCACAACATGCCAAAGAAGAAGTAGATTCCTTAGCTAGTCTAAAACAACCTGCTAAGGATTTACATGAGAAGAAAGACAAAAAAGACCCGTTAAAAGAACATAAACCGGCATCGGAAGACGAAAAACTGGCAAGTGAAACCAAAGTAGATAAGATGCCAAAGAATGGCGATCGTGCAACGGAAACCGTGAAATCTAATATTCACCGTGCACAAGAAGCCGAACAACCCGATGGTAAAAAGCCGCAAAAAGAAGATCCTGATCAGGCCGTCAAAGATATAATTATGCGCAAACCACCTGCCGACCCAGGTGAGTTTCTTCATAAACGATTTGTATTGCAGAAGAACAGGTATTATAAACATGTACAACAAGGAAAAGAAGCATGGTAAGATTGTATATCATATGCTTTTGTTTGATGTGCCATGTACAGGTGTTACATGCACAGGTGAACTGCTTTGCCCGGGCTACATTAGACCGTAGCGCTGTGTATGTGCAACAGCCTTTTAAAGTAACTTACACGGTATTAACAGCCACTTGGTACACAGAACCTTTGGAGTTTGATAACATCCAAGTTCCCAATGCATTTATTATTCCTTTTACCGATGCTCAAACTGGTAGATACGATGTAAACGGGAAGTCTTACCCCGGCATTCAATTCTACTACCTTGTTTTCCCCTATAAAGCCGGCAGCTTCAGTGTGCCATCTATCAACATTGTAGCTACTACGCCACCCGAGGGTAGCTCGGAAAGTGTGAAGGTTACCATTAAAACACCGGTTTTGCATTTTGTTGTTAAACCTATCCCGAAAGAATTTCCAACGAATACATCGTGGATGGTAGCGAAAGACGTGGTGTTACATGAGAAATGGAATAAGCCGTTATCAAACCTTAAGGTAGGTGATGTGATTGAAAGAACTGTTACCATTGATGCTATGGGAACATTACCCCAATTTATACCGGAATTTACAGCCGAGAAATTGCCTTGGGCCAGCGTGTACCCACAAAGCTCCGTAACAAAAGATACGCGCACAGAATATGATGCCAATGGTGAAAGAATAGAAAAAGTAACTTACTTGCTAACCGACGCAGGAGATTTTACAATACCCGGTATTGCATTGCAATGGTGGAACCCGTATTCTTCCAAGATGTTTTCAAGGAAAACGCCCGATACTAAAATCCATATCGCCGATAATCCAAATTTAGGCATGCTAACCACTTTGCAAGATAGTTTGAATAATACAATCAGACCTTTGCAAACCACCAAGGAAAAAGGCCCACGAATGATAATGGGCATGCCTTGGTACACAGCCTTATGCGCATGTTTATTACTAATCGCCTTACTCTGGATCGTGAGCAAGTTTGCTATTGAATTAACCCGGAGAATTATAAGTACACGGAAATATTACCTGCAAAGCGAACATTATTGGCTAAAACGCGTGATGAAATCACCTTCTTCGGCAAACGAATTTATGAAACGACTTTACCAATGGTGGGACCGGGTTTTTATTACCGGTAAGCAGGCTTCTATTTCCTCCACCTTCGAATCGCAAGGCAAGGAAGAAATGAAAGACACTTTCGATACATATAACCAACAAGTTTACCAAGGGCAACAACCCGCCGAAGAAACTGTACAAAAAATTAAAACCCAAGTTTTCACATACCACAGGAAAGATGTGCCACAGATCAACCAATCATTCAAAGATGATCATATTCCCAGTGATCAATTACCTTGGAAAGAATAGATGATCATAATTCGCTATACCCTTCATCTTTCTTAACAGCAATTAATTGCTCCATTTCCTGTAAGGCTTCCTGGTTATTTAAATATGTTTGCACGTTTGATTGTCCTGCAGAACCAATTTTCCCGAAGCGTGTTTTAAGCTTAGTTCCAAATGGAGAAATCTCCCAAAATTTTTGTTGTGCACGGTTTTCGAGGTAAATTAACTGGGTGTTTGCTCCGTTTACCGTTCGATTTTGCTGAACGGGATGTTGTAATAGTTGCAAGATACTTTGTAAGATGTTATCCCTATTTTGCAACCAATCCTTTGCATACACTTGTAGTAAAGGCCAACCGAATGCACGCAATGTTGCTGGTCGTTGGTAATACTGTTCTAGCACATCGGGGTTGTCGTAGTGTTGGTCTTCATCTACTAGAATACCTAAACTAAAATCTTTTTCTCCTTTTCTTTTTACAGCTATCGAACATTTAAAACTACTTTGACCAATGTAAGTGTCAGCTTCGTATCCTGCAGCTATTAGAGCATCACTTATTTGTTGGGTAACTATAGCGTATTGGGCTGGTAAACTTTGCTTGCTTAATTGCGTAGTAGGTAAAAGGCTTTTCAGTATTATTTTGGCTTCTTGGAGTTGCCCATTACTCACTGTTTCTGCATAATGTAGGAATCGCTTTAAGTAGTTAGCACCTTCATTGTAGTCGTTTGTAATGTCTTGATATTTCATGCTTGAAACAACAGCCATGTGCTTTTTAGCACGACTGAATATCACGTTTAATCTCTTCTCACCTCCTTTCCTGTTAATAGGACCGAAATTCATGAGCATTTTACCCTTCGCATCACGACCATAGCATGTACTTATAATGATAATATCTCGCTCGTCGCCCTGTACATTTTCTAGGTTCTTAACGAATAGTCCTGTGAATTGTCCTTCTTCTTTTCTATTATAAGCAGCTTCCAATAAGGATTCAAACGTTTTGTCCTTGTCTGCTAGTTTTTCAATCGCTGTTTCAATGGTGAGTTGTTGCTCTTGGCTAAAAGCCACGATGCCAATTGACTCTTCAATTCTATTCGTTAATAATTGCTTTAGTACATACGCTATGTATTCTGCTTCCATCACATTCTTCCGGGAAGCATATAGGCTATTCGGTAAGTAATGATAAGAAATGCTTTGTTGCAATAGTTTAGGTGCATGTAATAGCCCGTCAATTGTTTGCGTAATAGGGGGAATGACGGTGGTAACCAAATGCGATGTGCGGTCGGGAATTGTTAATAATTCACCTGCATAGAATGCATGGTTGCTATAGCTAATCAATGTTTCATACCTGCTTCTATAGTGCCAGCGAAGCATAGTACTGGGTAGTTTCCTGGCTCCTTGAATAAGTAAACTATCCGATTCACTACTTAATATTTCATCTTCTTTTTCTCCTTCAAAGCTCTCTAAATCGTTCGGGTCTTCTGTTTTAGTATTGAAGAAATTGCTTGGTGGCATTTGTTTGTCGTCACCAACAATAATTGTTTGTGGCGCACGGAACAAAGCCGGTATGCCTTCTTCTAACGGTATTTGGCTTGCTTCATCGAAAATCACTACATCAAACGATTGTATGTCGAGTGGCAAACTATCACTTACACTTAATGGACTCATCAGCCACACGGGTTTAATATCTTTCAATACGCGTCCACTGTCATCGGAAGCCATTTCACGGATACTTTTGTATCGCATGGTTTTACTCATTTCATGTTCTAATATTTTTCTTCCCTCGAGGTAAGATTTTTTGTAGGCTTTCTCATCTTCATCTAGTATGGCATCTTTAGCCGCGCTGATTTCGTAATGTGTAAGGAAGGTAGATCGGCGAGTGGCGCGAATGAAGTCGCTATTTAAATGTAATACTTGTTGGTAAATGCGCGCTATATCGTTTACTGTTTGATGAAGGTTTTCTTGTTGCGTATTGGCAAAGCCGCGACTTTGGGTTAATATTAAATCATATGAACGAAGGGCCATGGCGGCTGCGGCTTGCGCCGGTGTAAGCGGAATTTGTCTTATTGTAGATTGAAGTTCTTCCGGTAATAATGTAAAATCCTTCAATGCTGGAAGTAGTTCTCGTAGCGTTTCAAGGTTACTTTCGATTGTTACTAATTCATCTTGCAATTGCAGGAATGATTTTTCTGCATAGTTATACAAGGTTTGTTTTAATTGAAGATCTAATTTTTGGAAAGTGGTGGCCAGCTGGTTTAGTTGTAGTACTAATGTATTTGCATGTGGATGATGTAAAAGATAATCAACATCGGCATCACCTAATTTCCTACGCAATGCTTCAATGCCTATTTTTACAGTATGTATGTTATCAACGTGGTAATCCTGTTTTAATAGTTGTTGCTGTTGAAGCATTTTTGCTTGCGCATCGTATTCTGCTTGCAGTTCTTGTAATACCATGCTTATAGTAGGCGGCAAAACATGTGCGTCGAAGTTGTAGGCAATTTTCATTTCACGCTTCAACCTTCGCCAACTACCGGATAAGAACTTGAAGAAGGATGATTCGTATTTAGCAGCAATATCTACGGCTTGTCGAGTTTCCTGCTCGCTAAATTTCTTTGCCCAGTTGTTATTTTGCCGAATGGTTTGTTGATACTGTTCAGCAAGATATTGGAACGTTTGGTATTGCGCATCGAACACTTTCGCTGCTTCGTTCGATGGATCAACTAAGTCTAAATTACCGGTGTTGGCAAGTGGAGAAAGGATAACAGCATCGGTGATGAGTTGCGCAAATTGTGCAATTTTCGTGGCATAGGTAGCTGGGATACTTTGCTCCTGTACCAATTGTTGAAACTGTTCCAATGCTTGGCAAGCACTGTCATATATTTGATTGAATAATTGGAATGGGTTAGCAGATTGGATAATGTGTGAAGATAAATTGCTGAACGGGTGAAGCGCCAAAGCTTTTTCTGCACCTGTACCGGCAAGTACTTCACTTAGTTGTGTGAGGGTACTTCCAAAACGCTGCCAATGGCTGTAACTAGGCACTTTATCTTGCTGTTGGGTAGTTAAGGTCGGTAAATCTTCTCTTAATACGAGCAATTGTTCTATCAACTTACGCGTACTCGTGCCCGCATGTTCATGAATATTGTTTTGTTGAAAGTGATAATTCTCCAGTACATCTAATTTATCTTGTAAGCGCTCCATCGCTATTTTTCTATCAAACGTAATTTGCTGTAGGTCCATTTTTTTGTGAAGAAAATCGTCGTATACAGCTTTTAAATCTCTTACGAACTCTTTTTTATCGTCTTGGCTATCGTGGATATAACAGCACAATTCTGCCAAATGGTTCTGTTGTAAGCGGTGATATACAACATCTAAGGCAGCTCTTTTCTCACATACAAATAACACCGTTTTCCCAAGAGCAAGAAAGTCGGCTATTAAATTCGTAATGGTTTGACTTTTTCCTGTACCTGGAGGACCTTGGATAATGTAACTTTTCCCTGTTCTAGCCTGTAATATGGCCCTTGTTTGTGTAGGGTCGGCAGTAATTACTTGGAACCAGTCGGAAGGTTGGTAGGCGGGAAGCGGCTTAACAATTGTTTTGGGTAAATTGCTGAACAATTCGTTGAACACGGGGTGTTCAATATCCATTTCTTCTACTTGCTGGTAATCACGTACCAAGCTCATTTTTTTATAGTTGAAATTGCCGAGTACAATATTACACACATCAAACTCCCAAGCATACGGGTTGTTCTCTCCTTGATCGAAAGCAAAAGTTGGCGTGCTTTGCTTCCCCTCGAGTACATATTTGCGATGTGGATTACTTAGTGTGCATTGAGCAAAATCTTCTTTCGCAAAAATGATTTTTTGATAGTGGATAGCCAAACTCAGCGGTGCAAAAACCCTGTTAGCATATCCATTGCCATTTGATTTTAGCTTTTTCTCGTATTGTTGAATCGTTCTTTTGGCAATGCTGTGAATAATTTTAATTCTTGGTTTGCTTATGTATTGTAATGTAATACCTTCTTGTGCGCCTTCTATTTTTGCTCGCAAGGCTTCATAGAATTGCTCCATGCTTGTTTTCTCAAAATCTATGCTAGCCGGTAGTTGAATACCATATAAATCCTTTAAGTAGTTAGCAAGTACAGGGTTAATGATTGCTTCATTGTCGATTAACGCTAATGTAAATTGCTCGTGTTGCAGCGATTTTGTGCGCTTTAATTTAACTGGAAGCAGTAGCAGGGGGCTTTGTATAAGTTCTTGATCATCCTCCTTTAGATTATACCAATTGAAAAATGCCACCACTAGTTTTAATTGGCTGAACCCATATTCTTTCTCGTCGTTATCAACGGAAATACGAACGGTATTGAGTTGTGAATTCAGATAGGGATGATCGATGAATTGTAATTGCTTGTTCAAAGAAATATCCTTCATCCCAATAATACGATCATGTAAAGCCCCGCTCCAAGTAAACAATAATGCCGGTTCAATGCTTTGGTAATTCAATACATTCGGAACACTACTGATCGTTAAGTTTACAAACCGGGCATTCGGCTTATAATACAACAAGCGATTACGGCGACTCGTATCGAACAAACGGTTGCGTAATTTTGAAAGAATAAAGCTTTTCCGGTTATTAGGTTGCTTGATTTCAAAAATTGCTTCAGATGCTAAATCTGTTTGCTTTAATGGATCATAATCGCGGTAATATCTTAACCGGTGAAGCACTTCTGAGAGATCTCGTGGCCTTGCTCGCCTGTCTAGATGAGTCATTTCAGCAACCAGGGCATGGATGGTTGGGTGTACGCGCTTGTTCAACGTAATTGAACGCTTACGGTATTGGGCGAACTTTTGTACATCTTTTACCTGGTAAAGGTTTAATCCCATCACTAAGGAACCAAGGTATAATCCCAAACAGAAAATATCACTTTGTACATCGTGGTGACCGAAATGGTGTTCATAACATTGATACCCCAATAGGTAAGCCGGCCTAGTAGGGCTCTCATGCTCATCCGTATGCACCTCTGCATTCACCATTTCCGGCAACTCCTCATCTTCAATCCATGTACCTGTTATGTCAAATGCGCGGGATTTATTCTTCTGTAAAAGAACACTTATAGCTGCTAAATTAAGAGCGGGCACATGTGCACTTTGTTCATCAATATCCAAGTTTGCATCGTATACAAATACACTTTCTTTAACCTCGAAAGGTGCAACCAATCCATGCTCATGGAGATGAAAAACTTCTTCGAAAATGGGTAATAAAAAGGCAACTATTTCATCGGTTGACCAGGGGCCTTGTTCAAAAGCGGTTTCTAGATATGTAGGGAATGAAACTTGGGACATGATTCTATATATAATTCGGAGGTTAAAAGTACAGTAAATACAGGTAGATAGGTTGAAAAAATAGGCTTATTTGGAAGCCTCATCTTAACAGTTATGTTACCTTACTTGCCAACTTAATACATGCAAAGATGTTGCCAACAGGCGGTGCATGACTAGTTTTCTGATAGTATTTTAACTCTTGTAGCAGTGTTACATACTTTTGAGGAGAAGTCGCCCATTTTTCGGGAGATTACCGACTCTTCACCGACTGTTTACCGACTCACTCCCAGTATTTGTAAGGGTTTAGTAAGCCTTTTGCCGACTCTCTACCGACATTTCTCCGACAACCCCCCAGTGTTTATCGGCACTTAGTATGCTATTTGTCGACATGTTGTCGAGATGACCCCTATGCCTATTGCGTTTCAGCGGGGCATTTTTTGAGGATTTTCATGATGTTTGTCGCAAATATGGGTGTTAAGGTGGTTGTTTGACTGTATTTAAATGAGGTTGCTTTCGATTCTTAAAATAAGGCTTGTTTAGGCGGTTTTTTTAATGCTTGGAATATCGGTTTGCTTAAGGGGGAAAAGGTGGTGAAGGCTGCCTAAAATGGCGCGTAAATTTGATTTATTGGATAGGTTGGCTGAGTTGGGTTTAAACGGATGTATTAATAGCTGTTTGGGAGAGTTGGGGGAATGTTGAAAATACTACTAGTGAATCTACCATAATTGAAAAAGCTGATCCCGAAGTCTTTGCACTTTTAAGATCAGCTCTTCACTTATTTATCTATAAAATTGTTAGCACTCGGCACATACAGGCGTACTTACTTTTTTGTTTCTAAGTACTAAGATTGTAACAGCAATTAAAACCCCGCCAAGTGCCATGCCGGCCCCAACAACATCGGGGCTGGTAAAGCTATAGCCCAATGTTAATGGAATACCGCCAAGATAAGCACCTAATGCGTTTCCAATGTTAAAGGCACCTTGTGTAATGCTGGATCCCAACATTTCAGCACCTTTCGCGGATTTAATCATCATCATTTGAATAGGAGCTACAATAGAAAATGCTGTGGCACCTATAATGAAGGTCATGATGAATGTAAGTGGTTTACTACTTGCAACGAATGTTAATGTTAATAAAACGGCTGTCATAAATAATAGCAAGAAAATAACAGCTACCACGGGCGAATATTTATCGGCTAATTTTGCACCGGCAATATTCCCGAACGACATACCCACACCGGCAATTACTAACACATATGTGACCATGCTTGGGTCGATATGTGTAATGTCGGTTAACAATGGAGCAATATAACTATACCAAGCAAAGAAGCCACCTGTGCCTATAGTTGTCAATAGCACAATCAGCCATAATTCCACTTGTTTAAACACTTGGAAGCTGCTGCCGTCTTGGGATTGTTTTTCCTTTTCCATAGCCGGCATCCAACTGTAGATGCTTAACATGGCCAATATCCCAATTATGCCTACTGCTCCAAAGGTGATTCGCCAATCAAAACTATGCCCAATGTAAGTACCTAATGGCACACCAATAATATTGGCCACCGTTAAACCAGTGAACATGATAGAAATAGCTTGCGCCGCTTTCCCTTCAGCCGCTAACTTTCCAGCTACCACCGCACCAATACCAAAGAAGGCACCATGTGGCAAGCCTGATAAGAAGCGCATGGTTAGCAATGTGTAATAATTCGGAGAAAAAGCCGATAAAGTGTTGAACACCGTGAACCACAACATAAGCATGATTAATACTTTGTTGGGTGTGTATTTCGCACCAATAGCAGTTAGTAATGGAGCACCTACAACAACACCTAAAGCATATGCTGAAATAAAATGACCAGCTTGGGGGATAGTGATATGCAAGGAGCTGGCTAGATCGGGCAAAATACCCATCATCACGAACTCGGTCATTCCTATACCAAACCCTCCTACAGCGAGGGCTAATAAACCTTTTTGCATCTCGTAATTGAATTTTGGAGCATGCAAAATTCGCCTAATTTTGAATTTATTGTTAATTTTAAGAGAAGAAATGTGAATTAATTCAATATTATTGAATTTTTTGTATGATACAATCGGTACAACGTGCTTTTGAAATAGTAGAATACATCGCGCAAAATGGAAACATGGTGCGATTAAGTGATATTGCCGACGCCATGGGGTTACAAAGAACCACGGTGCATAATATCTTGGATACTTTGAAGGATTTAGGGTATGTAGAACAAGACGAGATGACGCCTCGTTACAAAGTCACCAATAAGCTGCAATGCTTATATTCTCCCGCTATTTCACTACCCATCCTTAAAAAGGAACTGAAACCTGTTTTAGAGAATATTACACAAACAACAAAGGAAACCTCGCATTTGGCGGTGCAAATGGGTGCTTATTTTCGGTATGAACTGAAATGTGAACCAGAACGCGCGGTGCGTATTTCTTTGGATCTTGCTAAGGAATACGAAATGACCAACACGGCCATCGGCAAAGTTTTCTTAGCCTATTCAGATCACCTTCAATCCCAAACGCTTAAAAATCTTAGTCCTGCTAAAGCTAATGCATTACGCAAAGAAATAGCGGAGATCCGAAAGCAAGGTTATGCACTCGATATCGAGCAATTCGAACCCGATTTACATTGTATTGCCGTGCCTTTCTTTTACCAAAAAAGGGTAGTAGCTGTTATTGGTGTATCTGGACCGGCATACCGTTTTCAGGATAAAGCTATGAAGAAAGCGTACCAGTCATTAAAAGCCATGTTAGCACCTGTTTGCGAGAAATTGAAGGGCAGTCATCCATCCTAACCATCTATAAAAATTATTTTGCCAAGTTTGTTATATTAGTAAATTTGTTGATAATTAAGTCGAGGCTGGCACAATTATCAAACTGTTTTAGAGAGCTGCGTAAGTACACCAAAAGTAACAGGATATATTGTTTCCACGTATGCTATACTGGAGGCATTGATTTATTTTAACCAAAATTTCGCCTAATTTATTTATTGAAAGACCGATTTTAGATGGATTTCCAACATCGCTTTGCCAACATTTGGTTGACGCTATTATTCCTTTGTATTCCACTTTTTTTACGCGCACAAACGCCGCAACCTTCGCCACGTGGCGCCATGGTAAATGTAGGCGGGCAACAAGTGTTTTCTTGCGGTACCGACGTATTGCAGAACAAGCTCCGCGATAACCAAGCATTCCGTATTTACGAAGCGGAGATGAATCGCCGGATTCGCCAGCAATCTTACAAAACAGCCTTGATGGCTCCTTCTACATACACCTTGCCGGTTGTATTTCATATTATTCACCAAGATCCATCTTCCATTACCGATGCCGATGTAATAGCTGCATTACAAATGTTAAACGATGCATATGGCCAGTCAGGTCCATTTGCCGGGGCGAGAACAAACACGCAAATCCAGTTTTGCCTAGCTAAAACCGACCCGAATGGTGGAAAAACAACAGGCATCTTACGTAATAAAACATATCTCGGCGATTTCGACGCCGACATGGAAGGCGATGATATTGTGAACCTAGGCAAGTGGGACGGGTCGCGTTATATTAATATCTGGGTTGTGGAAGATATTAAATCGGAATTCATGCAGAGTTTCGAATGTGGAAAATGGCAACGGTTAAAAATGGGCGGTTACGCTAGTGCAGGTGGAGATATTGTAGTGGCGGGTTTAGGCGTAGGTGTGCTGGCGCATGAAATGGGCCATTATTTGAGTTTGATGCATACGTTCGCCGCAATGGATTGTAAGAATAATGATTGTGCCGTAGATGGCGACATGGTATGTGATACGCCACCAGATAAATCGATTAAAGGTGGTTTTGATTGTAGTAACCCTGAGAACTCTTGCGATACTGATACATTATCGGGTTTTACAACAGATGTACCCGATTTGCCAGATAACTTCATGGATTATGGTGGGGGAACAGGATGTATATCTTCTTTCACAGAAGGACAAGCAGCGCGGATGCGCAATTTTATTGCTACTTCATTGACGGGAATGATTAGTACAACGGTATGTAATGAACCATGTACTGGTGCTGTTACTGCCGGCTTTACAAGAACGAATACTTTCCCGCTTATCGGCGATGCAGTTACGTTCACGAATACTTCTACAGGCACCACCGACTTTGAATGGTACATAGACGATGTATTAACTGCTACTACAGCCGATTTAACCTTCACACCAACAGCGAAAAAGAATTATTACATCACATTGCGCGCAAAAGATGCCAGCGGATGCTTTGCTAGTGCCTACGATGTTGTGCAGGTAAGTTGCGGGGTAGTGGCACGTTTCACCCCCGATAAAAGAAAAATTGCGTCTAAAGAAAACGTAGAAACAGACGATATCACTTTTACTAACCGTTCTGAAAATGCTACAAGTTTTACATGGTACATGTCAAATGATAAAAGCATGGCCGACCAAGTAGTAGCAACCAGCAAAGATTTAACTTGGACATTCAAAGAACCAGGGGTATATAAAATTCGATTAGAAGCAACAAACGGCACTTGTACGGATGTTTCAGATGAATTTACATTCACAGTAGACGACCCAACAGCGGATGGAACCGTTTATTTGCAAGACATTCATTGCTATCAAGAAGATAAATTGCGCATCAGCTTTTTCTTCCATAATGATGGCTATAAAACAATCCCGGCAAACGTACCTGTAAGTTTTTATGATAGTGATCCTCGTTTACCAGGTGCTAAAAAGATCGGTGAATATATCATTCCTTATGAGATCAAAGGCAAGTGTTCTTCTTACTTGGAAAACATTATTTTAACAACAGGTTCGAAGGTGGACCAAGTATTTGCAGTGTTTAATGATGTAGGTTTAACAATACCTGTTGTATTACCTAATACTACTGTTGAAGAAAGAAGCTATACCAATAATTTCAGGTCGAAAAAGAATTTTCAATTCAAAATTGCTATCACCCCGGCTTTACACAATTTAGTACCGGGTGATACTGTACGATTACAGCCAAAGTCGGTACAAGGTGGCGATATTACATCCGCTACATGGACAAATGCCGATTTCTTAGATTGTACCAACTGCATAGAACCTTTATTTACCGCCGCTTACCGCCGTGAAACGGCCACAAGTAAAGAGGTAATAGCCATGAGTAAATATGGATGTACAGATAGAGCCTATGTAAATTTTACAATTCCAACGGTAGACGATTATAGTGTGAAGATTGATGGAACCGAATGTGCTGCTAATAATGGTATACACATAGATTTTACGCTCTGCAATGCTTATACGAAAGGGAATATCCCGGGATTGCTAAAAGTAGATTTTTACGATGATGACCCCGCAGTTAAAACAGCGAATTACCTAGGTAGCTTTACAGTTCCCAGTGCAGGTACAGCAAGTGATTGCCAGCAATTTGGGGTAAATGTAGATGGAAGTGCTACGCATAAAGTGTACGCTCATGTAAATCCAGCAAAAGATACCTTGGAAACAAACTACGCAAATAACCTGCACCAAGCATTGTACAACGATCCGCAAATACAAATCACCGGTTTAGAAAACACCGTATGGCGAAAAACGACATTACCTGTTTCCTTTACCACGCAGTATTTTACCCCGGTTGTGCAAACTTGGCAGATTGTTTCTGGTTACTCAGATATTAGTTGTACCAATTGTCCAACTGCGCAGGTTACCATCTACGATACATCGTTAGTGAAAGTAAATACTGTAAATAGGTACGGTTGTAAAATTGAAGCGAACGCTGTAGCTACGCAATTCCCGCCTGACTTAACGGTGAATATTTTATCCGCGAAATGTTACAGTAACACGAGTACGATCGTGAATTTTGAGTTGTGTATTGGCAATTACTACGATTACTTGTACGAGAAATTGCCAGTGTCGTTTTACGATGGTAATTCTTCCACGGGTAAGCTGATTGCTACATACTATACACCTGCAATTACATGGGGGAATTGTGGAACGTTCTCCTTCATTTTGAATACACCTATTACGCAGCAGTTGACAGCCGTTGTAAATGATCCGGGGGGCAGTAAGGATATCGAAGCGGGCCGGGCTTTCAACGAAATGGATTATACGAATAATACAGCCCATACGGGTACGGTGCCATTCGTGGTAAGTTTCGATCCACCTACTATAGCGCTAAAACGTCCACTTGGTACTACTACATTACAACCTGTAATTGAAGGTGGCCCAGCGAGAAGCTTTTTTTGGTTGCCGGCAGAAGGGTTAAGTTGTTCGGATTGTGAAACGCCGGTAGTGCTAGGAAAAGGAGCGTCCCAGGTTTACAAAGTTCGTGCTACCAACGAGTATTTCTGTACCAGCATAGCAACGCTTAATGTTCAAACGTTTGTGGATGATCGTTTATTGATGCCCACAGCATTCTCCCCGAATAATGATGGAGTGAATGATGTGTTGTATGTAATTGGTAGCCGGGATATTGCTAAAGTGAAGAATTTTGTAGTGTATGATAGGTGGGGTAAGAAGGTGTTCGAAGTGCATGATGTGCCGGCAAATGATAAGCAATATGGCTGGCAGGGATTAGTAAATGGAATGCCTGCCGATGCCGGGTCATTCATTTATTTGGTCGAATTACAATTCAATAACAACGAAACACAACTCTTCAAAGGGTCGGTTTTGCTAGTACGATAAACAGTATTACAGTACGTTCATAGGAAAAGTTTCACTGAAAAAAAAGTGAAACTTTTTTTTATGCTTACACTGTTTGTTGAAAGCTATAGTGGTGGCTACTATAAAAATTATATTTGCAATTTATTTTCAAACGATTTTTACATGAATTTGAAAATAAATGGGTTGTATGTTTTTTTGTGAAGGATAATTAACCTAATATTGCATCACATTGCGAGATAGAGCAGAGGTAGCTCGTCGGGCTCATAACCCGAAGGTCAGTGGTTCGAATCCGCTTCTCGCTACAAAACAAAAAGGCTTTCAGTAATACTGAAAGCCTTTTTTGGTTACAAATTACTCATCACAGAAATCTTTATTTCAGTTCTTCAACACAGGCCGCGACGATATTTGTTTACTGTTGCACGCCACTCATGATTTTACTAACAATCACCCACTTGCCATCTATCCTGTGTAACGACAAAAAATCATGATACAGCATATCGAACGCTTTTACCTGTACTTCTGCTACCGCAACAGAGTTTACCATTTTAATACTTAAAATTTCTCCCTTAAACGGTTTGCCTGAATCTTTTGGGCTCTCCCGGTTTGCTACTACTTCTAGCCATTCATCCAATGTTTTGCTATAAGGTTGCCCTTTAACATCACCGAATAGCCTTGTACCGGGGTGAAAAATTTCTTTTAACTTACTTATATCACCTACATAACTTGCATGGAAATAAAGTTCCTCCAATGCCTGCGTAATGCTGGCATCATACGTTAATTGAGTTGTCATACTTTATTTGTTTAGTATGCCATGAAGGTAGGAAGGACGAGAAGGTAAATTGTGTGATGCAGATCACATCTTTTGAGGGACGTTACTTAGGAGTTATTCAGGCGGTATAGTGTTTCCCGGGAAACACCTAAATATGCGGCTATCAGTCGTTTGGGTACCATATTATACAACTCTGGAAATAAAGTTACCAGTTCTTCATAGCGATATTTTACGTCGTTATTCATGGTGCTGAGTAATCTTTTTTGAGAAGCGACATATTCATTGGTCATACGGGCGCGGAAAAAATGTTCTACCTCATGGAACTTTTTACAGGCGTTCTCCCGGTTTTTGTGCGACAGGCACAACAAGGTTGTGTCTGTAATACAACCTATATTAATAGTCGCCCTTGTGCCGCTATACAAGGCACTGTAGTCTGATGCCCAGCATGTAGGCATGGCAAACTGTAATACAAACATTTTTTGATTATCGTTTACATAGAAAGTTTTAATACAGCCACTCAGTACAAAATACTCACAATCTATTCTTTCGCCCGCGGTAATAATATACGCTCCCTTTTTGTAAGATTTGGTGGTGAAGCAATCGAAGAACTCGTCGAACTCATGATCAGAAAGCTTAACGGTTTTCGCCATGTGTTCTTTTAGAAGTTGTTTTGGGTCCATACTTTAAAAGTAAATAAATCTTGGCGCAATTGGTTCAACATTCCCCACATTCCTATTATAGAAAATGCCCCACCAGTTTTTGATGAGGCATTTCTTTTATTACTTTCTATTATAGGTGAACGAGCGTCTTATTTTAACACACTATTTACTTCAACGAGTTCAAAATCGTTATTATTTTGTAGTAGGTGTTTTAAAATAGGAATATGCCCTTGTCCAAATATGAGCACTACGTATTTATCATTGGCATTTATTTGCGTTATTATGTTACTGTAAATAGCAAGGTTTCTTAAATACCATTCAGAAACTGCTTCAGCACCAATGTAATTATCTCCCGCTCCAATTTTAACTATATATTGTAAGTATATGGCTAAGTTTTTTTGTAAGAGTTCTTTTGTGTTGATAAACTTTAATACTTCTGTTATTGAATTTCGTTTTAGAACACTGTCAATTTCTTTTAGCAACTCATTGCCATGAGTTTTTAAATCATTGAATAGATACAACTGGTTTTTTTCTTTTGCAGTAACGCCCAGCAAGCTGTCACGCGTCATTCCATAAAAAGCATCAATACAATTGATATGCTGTAAGTTTAATTTTTTCGCTAGTCTAAATCCAATTTGTTCTCTTTCGGAAAGGGTTAGTTTATACTTGTTTTGTGCATACGCATTATACAAACTATCGATTGTCCCTTGTTGTTTTAAGGGCTTTTCGATCATTACTTTATCAGCATTCGTTCGTTTTAAAATGTCAGTCAATGCTTCCAGTTCCAACTGTCTTTTGGGAGATAGGAAATTGTCTGTCTTTAATTCAAATTCATCTGTATGAGGTGTTTCGAAATGGATTGTTCCAATTAATAAGATTTTAGTCTTATGTTTCGGTGCTTGTGCCCAAGCGGAGTTTACTATTAAAAGCGCAACTAGAAAGGTAGATACTGTTTTAACGAAAGTCATTTTTTATTATTGTCGTTTCTTAAAAATGTAAATAAGAATGAGTATCCCATGCTAGTTTTTCAATTCTTTCTCAATTGCTTCAATCAACTCCTTGGCATCTGGTTTTACATTTTTATCGTACACCCTTATGTTGTTCTTACCGATCATAATAAGAAAACTGATCGACTTTTTAAATTTGGGGTCTGAATACAGTTTTACTTCTGATTTGTCTGCATTGTCAATCATTTTATCAAAACACTTGAAGAGAAAATCATTATATACTTTATCAACTTCGTTGATTGATGGTACGGAACGTTGGTAATAATTCAAGATTTTTTGTTTTAATTTCTCGTCTTCAATGTATCCGATTTTACCACTTGATTTAAAACCTTCGTAATTACCAATATTTATTTTGGGGCCTTGAGAGTGAACTGGGAAATGAACTTTACCGGCAGCCTTTTCTATACTGTCGAGTTGCATCGGTGTATACCCTAAAATTGTTTCATAACCAAGATTAGCCTCTTCATATGCCTCTTTTTCTTGATCCAACACATTTATATCATCTTGCAAATCGTTTTTTAGATTACCAAGAAAAACAGCAACTTCTTGTTGTTGGTGTTTATGTTCACTCCAACTATGTAGCCAGATGGAGAGTGTTACAGCAAAAACGATGATGAATATTTCAATAAACACTTCTTTTATTTTTTCAGCAAAAGTGTGCTTAGGGTTTTTCATAGTATTATAGATTTTCTTTGTATGTTTTTTTACTTCTTCGTGCATAGATTTTAGTTGTTAAAATATTGTTTAGTTAATTTGCTTTTTTTTCAAATAGCACACTTATGATTAATTCGGCTGCAAATTCCCTCGTAATGACCAATCTTAGCTAGGTACGTGTGATATTATTTCGTATCAAAAATATAATTTTCAACTATAAATTATTATAAAGGCCGTGTAATTTACACGGTTGTGTAGTATTTTAATTGCATCTCCCCCTTATTTAGGGCTGTTTGGCAATAACGGCAGTTGCCTCGATCTCTAATAAAATATCATCGCGATACAACCCATTTACTTGAACCAAGGTGCTAGCCGGAGGCTGTTGCGTATTTATATACCTATCCCGAACGGCTCGAAGTGTTTTCAAATCTTTTGTATCTCTTATGAAGTAAGAAAGCTTTACTACATCTTGCATCTTACCCCCGGCTGCTGCTACAATTTTTTGGATATTGATAAATACTTGCTCTGCTTGTTGTTCAAAATTGTCTTTTCCAACCAGTTCACCTTTATTATTCAGCGGCACTTGCCCAGATAGGATAAGCATTTTACTGTTCCCCATGTCGATAACAGCACATTGCGAGTACCCATTTGGCTTAGCCACTCCAGCAGGATTTACGAATTGAACGGGTGATGTAGCAGTTTGAGCATTGGCGAACATGGTAACCAATAGCATAGAAATAAAACTTAGTAGATGGTATTTTCTCATGGCAATGGATAGTTTATTTTAAAATAGCGCATTTTATGATCATTTAAGAGGTTTTACGGGCAGGGTAGGAATAGATTCTTTAGAGATGGTTCCTACATGTATCCACTATATATCCAGGATATATCCCAAACATTGGGATAACATTGAACAAACATTGGAAGAACATTAGACTAACATTAAAGGATATTATAAATAGCTTTTCCATAAAATTAAAGCCCGCTAATTCAATCACTTACAACAATATTTGCCACTGCACGTATATTTCGCTTTCTTTCATTAGTAACCATATTCTATGGTTAAATCGTGTGCTAGCAATGTTTTTAGCATGTAGTTGTAGGTATTGATTGAAGCTTTTTGTTGATTAAATCACAATAATTTTTTCATTCTCAAGAGTTTTTATTTTTTATTTCAAAAAAGAAGCCTAATATTGCACCCACATTGCGAGATAGAGCAGAGGTAGCTCGTCGGGCTCATAACCCGAAGGTCAGTGGTTCGAATCCGCTTCTCGCTACTAAGTAAGGTTTTCATGCTACATGGAAACCTTTTTTGTTTTAACCCAATTCTTCTCCCGCTAACTGATATTATCATAACTTTCACAGCCTGCACACAACAAATCATCCATTAATCAGTTATTCTATTGATAAAATCATGATCATAATCAGCCCACATACCCATTAACGTCATTCTTCGCCGCAGGGCTAGCTTCTATTTTTGAGTATCATTTAATATACATCGTATGAAAAAAATTATTGCAGTTTTTGACGGACTCTTTTTTTCAACCACAACGCTCGATTATGCACTGGCCATGTCGAAACAGCTTAATTCGCACTTAGTAGGCGTTTTCCTAGATGATAAACTATACAATAGTTTCGATATCTACGAAATTGTAAAACAGCAAGGTGCAGCTACGAACGATATTATGTCGCTTGAAATAGAAGACGATCAAACACGCAATGAATCAGTACAAAGGTTCGAAAATGCATGTAAAGAAGCTGGTATTTCATACGCAGTACATAGAAAATCGAACCCCGCAATTCAAGAAATCATCCACGAAAGTATATATGCCGATCTGCTCATTATCGATCAAAAGGAAACCTTTAAACTGAAAAAAGAAAATCCACCTACCACGTTCCTTCGAAATTTATTATCCGATGTGCAATGTCCTGTATTGGCGGTTAAAGGGGAGTACAAACCGATCGATAAAGTGGTGTTGCTATACGATGGAGCACCCTCAGCAGTGTATGCTATTAAAATGTACAGCTATCTTGCACCTGCTATGAAAAGCCTAACAACAGAAGTGATCTCTGTGAACGAGGCTGCTGAAGATTTTCTACAATACGATGATGGCCAATTAATGAAGGAATTTATGGTGCGTCACTTCAAAGATGCTACGTTCACTGTTTTTACTGGCGAACCTGAAGGCGCTATTATTAAGCATCTTGCATCCCAAACAGGCAATACTCTCGTAGTATTAGGCGCTTACCGTAGAAGTAATGTTTCCCGCTGGTTCCGTGCTAGTATGGCCGATATACTGATGGAAAAACTACATACACCATTATTCGTGGCACATAATAAATAACATAGTTGTTGATTGTTGTATAAAGAAAAGCGGCCGCTACTTATTGTAGAAGCCGCTTTTCAATTTTATTTCGTAGGTAATATTTCTGTGATAGGATGCCCTACGTTACCGCTGGGCATTTGTATTTGAAGAAATGCGGCTACAGTAGGTGCAATGTCTGTCATGCCCATGGTTCTGTTGCTTTTACCTGTAGGTACTTTCCAACCAAACCATAATAATGGAATATGTGCATCATAAGGATACATGCTGCCATGTGTTGCACCCATGGCAGAACCGTTTTTCACCCCCGGTGCTTGGATGATGAAGATGTCGCCACAACGTTTCGCATTTCTACCATTGATGTACATCTGGGCAAATGGGGCCGGTAATGAGTTTAACTGTTGCTGTTGTACACTTACTGCGTCTGCGATATCGTTATACGTACGAAGTTCGTCGATGATGAAGTTCTCGATCTCCACCTGGTTCAATTTAGCGGCTGCAATGGCTACTTTATCTAAGTAGATCTGTGCTCCTTCATCAGATAAGATGGCTTTTGGAATACCAAATCGCTTCGCTAATTTCTCATTTAACGAGTTGGCCAATGAAAGCTCCAAAGCGCCGCCAGGTAATGCATTTTCCTTTAAATACCCAGGTGATTCCGCTACACCATGATCAGCTGTGATGAACATCAAGTAATTATTCTTACCATATTTTCCATCTAAGTATGTTAAGAAAGCAGCTAATTCTTTATCTAAACGCAAGTAAACGTCTTGTACTTCCACGGAATTAGGACCAAATGCATGGCCAATAATGTCAGGACTAGAAAAACTAATTGCCAACATATCCGTAGTGGTTGCACCTAGTTGAAATCCCTCTATGGCAGCTTTTGCAAAATCGAATGTAAGGGAGTTGCCGTATGGAGAGTTTTTGATCATCCCGAAGTCCTTATCAATAAAGTTGTCGAGCTTGTGGATGAATACGGGCTTGTTTTCTCCTTTATTGGGAATTTCATATGGTTTATCGTCGGCTGTACTTTCAACGTATGTGTTGATAGGATATAATGTTTCCCAGTTTTTAGCGAGGTATTTGTTAACGTTTTTAGCGTTATTGAAGTTGGTTGCCCATTGCGGCAAGGTAGGCATGTAATAGGTACTTGTAACGAAATGACCAGAAGCATCATCATACCAAAAGGCCGCATTCGCACTGTGTCCACCGGGTAAAATTGCTGCACGGTCTTTCAAGGCAATACTAACTACTTTACTTTTAAAGTTTGTCGACATACGTAATTCATCGCCTACAGTTGTAGCTAACATATTGCGTGGGCTCATAGAAATCTTTTCCTTGTTACCGCCTACAAGCTTGGCAGTAGAATCGTCAGTACAATAAACGATTTTGTCGGTCGACCTGTTATACCATTCATTCCCAACAATGCCATGAATAGCCGGTACAGAGCCGGTGTAAACACAGGTATGACCACATGCAGTTACAGTGGGAGCGTAGTTGATCAATGTATTTTCACATGTAAACCCATTTTTCAATATTCTTCTAAAGCCACCGTCGCCATACTTATGGTAAAACCTGTACAAATAATCCCATCGCATTTGGTCTACCATAATACCGATCACCATTTTCGGCCTTTCTACTACGTTCTGTTGTGCCCATACGCTACTTGCGACGAGCATTAACATGATCCATGAACTGAGTTTTTTCTGCAAGCTGCCTGTTTTTAGATTTTTTAGTAATCATTGAAAACGAGGACTGTACGATGTTGTAGACGATATTACGGGTTTCGTTTTGGGGAAGGTTAGATGGAAAATGGAGCAACAGCCCATGTATCGACCTGCTATACAGCCTTGCTGTCAAAGGTTAGCGCGGCAAATATAGTAGAGCAATGTTAATCCAGTATTAAGTATTAGGCATTCGCGGTTGTTTCGCGGGGATGTTGTGTTTTACATGCTTTGTAGTTCATAATATGGGCGCTAATAATCAAAATGGCGCCTGATAATTTCGCCACCATTTCAAGCCATTCATGAGCACCATGGTGGAAAAAGTTCCCGCCAATCATCAATGCTAATCCTACAATAAACATAATTACCAAGCTAATTCGTTGATGATGGTGCCTGTAACCATGCAGTAATGCCCAGCCACCTGCTAGCATAGAAATGAGAATGGTGCCTATTTCCATGTAAATATTCTCTAGCAATTCAATATCGAAGAAAGTTAGGGTTGTAAATAACACGGGTAACAACACACAATGTACTGCACAAGCCAATGAAGCACCAATTCCAATTGCATCCCAGTTTATTTTAAACGTTGATTTCACTTGCATGTTTCCAAAATTTTTCCTCGCCTAGCGGCAGTATCCCGTTGGCCCCTGTTCATCAAAAAATAAAATCGAACAACAAATGTAAGCTAAATGAAACAACGTTGCAAAAAAATTTAAGTTTTTTTAACTTATAGGCATGCCTGGCTGTATAGATACATTAATTTAGCATGGTAGCAAGTATATAATCACATGAGAACCATTAAACAAATACACGCAGCTATTGCTGCGCCCATTGCTGATTTGGTTACATACCGAGCAATTCCTACGCATACTGTACAGTATATCGACCCGTTTTTATTCTTAAATCACCACGGTCCTCAACATTTCCCAGCTCGAAATAATGGTCTTCCATTTGGTCCACACCCGCATCGCGGCATGGAAACTGTCACTTTTATTATCGATGGAGATATTGTTCACCAAGACAGTAGCGGTTATGAGAGTGTTATTGAAGCAGGTGGTGTACAATGGATGACTGCCGGGAAAGGGTTGATTCATGCTGAAACATCTTCTGCACAATTCAAAGAAAATGGGGGCCAGTTAGAAATATTGCAGCTTTGGCTTAACCTACCTGCAAAACTAAAAATGACAGCGCCATTGTATAAAGGACTTCAACGCGATGAAATCCACCACGAGCAACTGGATGAAGGTCGTGTAACAGTCGATTTAATTGCCGGTGATTGGAATGGCCAAGCCGGAGCATTCCATGCCCATGTACAATTGAATGTTTTTCATTTTGACGCAGGGGGTAAGGTATCCTTACATGCGCCCAAGGAGCATAATGTTTTCTTTTATGTGATCCGGGGTGAATTACTGGTGAATCATCAAGAGGTTAAGGCCTTGCATTTAGTTGAGTTCAATAATGATGGGGAAACTATTCATGTGCATGCAGAGGCACCTAGTATTTTATTATATGGTCAAGCCAAGCCATTCAATGAACCTATTGTTGCGCATGGCCCGTTTGTAATGAATACAGAGGAAGAAATCGCGCAAGCCTATGAAGACTATAGACGAGGCGATTTCGGAAACTGGGATTTTTAGAGAAGGTAGCTAAAGTTGTTACTTTAATGTTTGCTTTGCTTCAAGTAATAGTTGTATAAGAAGATTGAATTTTTGTTGATATTCTTTGGTAAATACAGCCGATCCAGGTTCGTATAGATGGTTTCTCATCACCGGTACCGAGTAAGGTAAGGTCCATGCTCGCAAAGCTTTCGCTACCGATTCCATGGCATTAATACCTTGCATGGCATGCCCACCTGCACTCCAACAAATCATGCCTACTACTTTATTCGTTAAATAAGGTCTTTCTTTTTTTGCACTTAATTCCAACCAGTCCAAACAGTTTTTCATGATGCCTGTCATACCGCCATGGTATAAAGGCGTCAACCAAATATGCACATCTGCTTCTCTAAATAGGTTATTCATATTAGCAGCTTCTTCGCTATTGATAGCCATATTGAAGAATGGGATTTGTGCATCCGCTAAATGGAATATTTCTACATCAACACCATGTGTTTTTAGTTGATTGGAAAGATAGTTACTGATGTTGATAGCAGAACTATTGGGGTGCATATCAAGAGAGCCATTGAATATTAAAACTCGCATTGATAAAAGAGTTTACATTGTTAAAAATAGAGACAGCTGTTGGAGAACAGCCGTCGAGAATTATTGTCGTTTTAGTAACTGTTAGTTACCTGTGTATTATAATAAATGGAGATTTGAGTCAAGTATTATTTAGCTGATTTATACAGCATAATGGGTGAACCTGCTTCGCCCCACATATAGCTTTTTACAACTGGTTGTAAGTGCTGTGCGGCAGCAACATATACGCCAATTGGTATGTCGGAGTGAGCTTTAAATGCAACTTTTTTCCCTTCGAATGGTGTTTTGTCCATCGAAAGCACGCGTTCTGTCCACAACTGGATGGCGGCATCAGCTGGGGTGGCAAAAGTAACGGCTTTCGCTAATGGTCCTATCGTAGAAGCTAAAAGCAGGAATGCCCAATACGGAACAATCGCGTCATTAGAACAGTAAAGTGCTACGTGTTTGCCTGCAAAAACTTGCGTATCGAGCGTTTTCACCAGTTCACGGAAGTGGGCTTCTTTGAAGAGGAATTCTTGTACAAGAAAATCCTTCATATCCAAAGCCGCCATATCGCTCGATATAGGCTTACATATTTGCAAATCAAGTGTTACAATACCACTCGCTGCTACTTTATTGACGATCTCGTTCATGTGCACATTATTTTGCAACAGCCGTACTGTAATGTTTTGCCACGGCTTCCCAGTTTACAACATTCCAGAAAGCAGTGATATAGTCAGCACGTTTGTTTTGATATTTCAAGTAGTAAGCATGTTCCCAAACATCTAAAGCCAAAACAGGAGTACCTTTAACTTCGGCAATATCCATTAATGGATTGTCTTGGTTAGGTGTAGAAACGATCGCTAATTCATGATTGTCTTTCACAATTAACCATGCCCAACCTGAGCCAAAGCGCGATGTTGCAGCCTCGGCAAATTTCTTTTTAAATTCGTCTACTGAACCGAAAGCCTTTTCAATAGCTGCCTGTAAATCGGCAGGAATAGATGCGTTTGTTGGAGCAGCCAGGATATGCCAAAAGTAGGTGTGGTTAAAATGACCGCCACCGTTATTGCGAATAGCAGGTGTAAGCTTAGAAATGTTCGCTAAAATGTTTTCCAATGATTGCTCTTCGTAACCTGTACCTGGTAATGCTTTATTTAAATTATCAACGTACGCTTGGTGATGCTTGCTGTGATGGATTTCCATCGTTTGCGCATCAATAAAAGGTTCTAAAGCGTTATATGGAAAAGCGAGGGTAGGCAATTGATGTGTCATAATGTTATATTTTATTCTGTGGCACAAATATAGTACATTTGCTAATAAACCAAATAATTACTTTGTTTATTATGATTAATAATCTGCCGGACCACGAACGTGCATTGTGGATTTTAAAAACAAAAGGTGATTTGCCTTTAACTGCCTTAGCGGATATACTGCAAGTTACTGTGGAAGGGGCCCGGTTTCAATTATTGAAGTTGGCAGGTGAGGGGTTGGTGAAAGCCAACACAATAGCCAAAGGTCGCGGCCGCCCACAGCAAGTGTATTCACTTACACCGCTAGGGCAAGCTCGTTTCCCCGATACGCATGCCGATCTTACTGTTCGCCTTATTAATACAATGCGTAGTACACTCGGCGACGATGCCCTCGATGCCGTAATTAAAGCCCAGCAAAAGCAAGCTACAGAACGTTATACTGCCGAGTTAAAGCCCATGCAGGATTTATCCCAGAAAGTAAGCGCCCTCGCTAATATTCGAAATGCCGAAGGATATATGGCTGAAATGGAAAAGGATGGTGACGGTTATTTATTAATAGAAAATCATTGCCCCATTTGCGCCGCAGCTACAGCTTGCCAAGGTTTTTGTAAGGCAGAACTGGATACGTTCAAATCGGTACTAGGCAAGCAAGTAAAGGTAGAGCGTGTCGATCACATTATCTTGGGCGCAAGAAGGTGTGCTTATAAAATTGAAGAGAAATAAGGTAATTGATTTGACAATGATTGATATAAACTTAGTTGATGGTCGTGCCGTTTGCACGGCCTTTTTTTGTGAAGTAAAAGTGTTACAGCCATCCAAGAATAGACGGCCGGGACGTTTAATTTTCACATGTGTATTTGTTGAATAAAAAATTTTTAGCCAATTGTTCAGTTATAATAAACGGAAGTATACAACAAATCCGGCTAGAATTCAATAGTATGGCAAAATATTATTGGATTAAGTTAAATTAATACCGTTTTTATCGTCGCCACTGTTTCGTATTTTTGCTAGATGGATTTATCAGCAGTAAAACTCGTGGTGACAGACATGGATGGGACTTTACTCCACTCCAATGGAAAAATGAGCAGCGACTTTCTTCCCCTGTTCGAAAAGATGAAAGCACACCAGGTGCAGTTTTCAGCCGCCAGCGGCCGTCAATTCTACAACTTACTCAATCAATTCCCCACTATCAAGAACGACATGTACTTCATCGCTGAAAACGGAAGTTACGTAGTTTTTCAAGACCGTGAGCTATTAGTTCAATCTTTACCGGCAGAAATTGTTCGAGAACTGGTAATGAAAGCTCGCACTATTCCCCAAGTGCATATTATCCTCTGTGGTAAAAAACAAGCTTATATTGATAGTACTGCACCTGAATTTATGGTGCATGTAGAGAAATATTACGATCGCCGTTTGCTAGTTGAAGATTTACTGGAAGTACAAGACGATGAATTTTTAAAGATTGCCATCTGCGACCTTGGTGGATCGGAGGGAAATAGCTACCCACACTTCAAACACCTCGAAAACGAGTTGCAAGTAAAGGTTTCTGGC
Source organism: Chitinophaga skermanii (assembly GCF_003259335.1). Lineage (GTDB taxonomy): Bacteria > Bacteroidota > Bacteroidia > Chitinophagales > Chitinophagaceae > Chitinophaga > Chitinophaga skermanii. The sequence continues at coordinate 283,167 of NZ_QLLL01000006.1, read as the reverse complement.
AGTATTTGGCTCGATTTATCGCATAAACTGGCCAATAAAGGTCGCGCTTTGCATGTTTTACAAACAGCATTAGGAATCAGCGATAAAGAAACCATGGTATTTGGCGATTACCTCAACGACTTAGAAATGATGGAACAAGCATATTTTAGCTTCGCAATGGAGAATGCTCACCCTCAAATCAAGGAAATTGCCCGCTTTACTACCAAAACGAATGACGAAGACGGGGTAGTGAGTGTGCTGAATAATTTGGTTGCACAAATTGAAAATTGATTTATCAATATTTGACATTAAAAAGGTTGGTACCATTACCAACCTTTTTAATGTCATTTTAGGAACGTAAACTCATATGTAATATAGGAAATGGTTTTCCCATTCCATCTAACGGAGATCTCGCTGTTACAACAAATCCCATTTTCTTATAAAACTCCAAAGCTGCAGGGTTTTGCTCATTTACATCTACCTTACAAACGTTTAAGTTTTGAATGGCATATTGCATTAATGCCTTACCAATACCTAATTTGAATGAATGTGGATGTACAAATAACATCTCTACTTTCTCATCTGCCACCCCTAAAAAGCCAACAACTGCTTCTTCCATATCTTTCACACAGTACAATTGCACCGCATGCAAATATTCATTCAAAATTAGAGGCTTGAAATATTGTATATGATCTTCTGTTAAGAAGTGGTGCGTAGCGCGAACGGAAGCTTCCCAAACAGCAACAATATTAGGAAAATCGGGTTGAACAGCAGGTATTATTCTCGGAACCATCATGCTTTTAGGAAATTTTAACATTTAATTGAAATGCCCGGTTAACGGGGCTCGTAGGCTACAAATATAGGGGATTTACATGCGTCTTACAATATTATTCAATGTGAATCGTCATCATGTTAGCAACAAATTTGAAATTTGTATCGTGATAAAAAGCAACATATGAATAACCGTTTTGTAGGTATTTTTTTAGCTTGGTTTTTTATTGATGTTTATTTTTTCCAATCAATAAAAACCCTTACTGCCGGTATTGCGCCTAATATGGCTTGGGCAATTCAAACATCCTACTGGGCGGTAGAGTTAGCTTTGGCAGCACTATTGTATTATGTGATAAAAAATCGTCACCAAACCGATACGCAAGGCGCTCATAATAAGCGTTATGCAAACATTGGAATGGCATTAGTTGTACTGGCTGTTGTTCCTAAACTAGTTACTGTGCCGATCCTTTTTGTAGAAGACATTTTCCGATTCGGCGCAACAGCTTCTTCATGGATAGGGCACCAATTTAGTCATGATGGGCAGGGTACCGTATTTGCTTCACGTGTACCATTAGTCAGTGCTATTGCATTGGCGTTATCAGCTATACCTTTCATAGGTATATTATATGGTATTTCGAGGGGTAAATATAACTACCGTGTACACAAAGTTACATTGGAATTCGATCATTTGCCCGATGCTTTCGATGGTTTTAAAATCACCCAATTATCAGATGTGCATGCTGGTAGTTTCGATAATGCGAAGGCTGTGAAGAAAGGGATAGCATTGGCAAATGCCCAACATAGCGATATTATCGTGTTTACTGGTGATATGGTGAATAACGTGGCAACAGAAATGGAACCTTGGGTAGACGTTTTTGCTGAATTGAAAGCACCTATGGGAAAGTATTCCATTTTAGGTAACCATGATTACGGCGATTATGTACATTGGAAAAGTGCAGATGCAAAAGCAGCTAACTTGCTAAAATTGGAAGAGATTCACGCGGCAACGGGTTTTAAGCTCTTAAAGAACGATGGATTAATGTTGGAGAAAGGTGAGGAAAAGATAGCCTTATTAGGTGTTGAAAACTGGGGACAACGTGGTTTTGCACAATATGGTGACCTCCAATTAGCACAATCTTCCGTTGATCCGCATTCATTCAAGATTTTATTATCACATGATCCATCACATTGGCATGGAGAAGTGATTCCTGGTGAGCATAATATCCAGTTAATGCTAGCAGGCCATACACATGGTATGCAATTCGGTATCGAAATGTTTGGCTGGAAATGGAGCCCTTCAAAGTATATCTACCCACAATGGGCAGGTATTTACGAGAATAATCAACAATTCTTGTATGTAAATAGGGGGTTCGGGTTCTTAGGTTTCCCAGGTCGTGTTGGTATTATGCCCGAAATTTCTGTGATAACATTAAAGAAAAAACGTCCATAATTTTTCATAGATAGAATAAGCTCCGACAAAGGTGCGCCGCGTGGTGCACCTTTTTTATGGTAAGATTGATTATTCGTGTGCTGTTAAATCGATGAATGTTGGAGGGAATTCTTGGCCATACGTTTCCTTGTAATCCTTTGCGAACTTGGTATAGGCATCTTTTGCCAAACCATGTTTTTTCAATTGAATCAAGCTTTTACATTTCCATTGTAAGGCTTCTTCATTCAACTTATCAAACAAGAAAATACTATTACATAATTGAATGAAAAGCTCTGCTTCTTGGTGGATATCAGCGCTCGACATGTATTGTAACATCACGTCAATTACATCGCTATAAATATGCGATTTGGTATCGTCGAGCCATTCATAATCTATGTTTTCTAAAAATGCGCCTCTACGGGCAATGATGAGCATTGCTTGGATGAAAGCCTTTTGAGTAGGCTTTTTCTGTTGCATTAACTGTACATACGCTAAGTAGTCAACACTAAACGATTGGTCTATTATTTCCAATTTCCACTTACCCGATTCACGGCCAATATGGCAATCGCCTATCTTTTGCAAAATCGCTTTCAATTTCACCACGTTTACTGAGAAGTTGTTTTTCGCATCTTTCACCGGCTTATCACTCCATAATAGCTCGTACAACTTTTCCGATGTAATACCTTTCCCGTCTTTAATTGTATGCACCAATAGTATCAAGAACAATTCTCGAAGCAGTGGTGTGAATAGTTTTGTAATATCTTGCCCCGCTTTATCAAATACTTCGAACTGGCCAAATAGATATACTTTAGAAAACTCGGCCTGTTGTTCTTTCACCACTCCTGGTGTATCATCATGATCATTTATTAATTGGGATACAGCTGGTTTTACATGGTGATGGTGATGCTCGTGTTCATCTTCAACATGAGCCTTTCTAGTACGGTAGAAGAAAAAGGCCGCACCACAAAACAGCGCAAATCCTATCGAAACATATAACCACCAAGGTTTGCCATCATTCGATACCAATGGCGATGCCATCAATACATTCGGCGGAAAGTCCAAAGTATGAATTTGCAAAGTCGTTACGGTATCCTTCGAAGTATGCATAGTTACTGCCACTAATTTCTTAGCAACCGGTGAATAGTATAAGTCGGCAAATGATTTAATATCATGGAATGCATAAGGTATCGAGTCGGCTAGTATTTGATATTCCGGTTTCTCTAATGAACCTTTCATCAACTGCAACGACGAGTTAAACCGGTCTGTAGGGTATACCAAAGCATAAAACTCCTTCGTTCCCGGTACAATAAACATGCTATTAGCGAAGCAAAACTGCCTAGCAGGTTCTTTAAAGTGGTAAATACTCTTGAAAACCCGGTTTTTCACATCGTACGATAGCAAATCGTAATAGCACTTAGGGTTAATGGCCTGGTCGCCCGTATTACTACCGTAACCACCAAGAATATAAGCGGTATCTCTCGTAGCATTCATACCAAGTGCCGCCATGTAACGCGGTGTAAATTGATCACCGTGGGTGGTGACCGTTTCCCATGTTTTAGTGGGCAAATGGTAGCGTTGTACAGCGTTTTTATAGCGTAGTTGACCATAACCTGCTACTATGTATAATGATGAGTCACTTGGAGATACGAACTTATTTACATGCCAATACTCCGTTAACTCCAATGCAGGATATACTTCGTCCCATGTAAGGTTCGTGGCATCGTAAGTACCTACCATTTTCTGGTCGGTATATATATTATATAACTGCTGTTGTGCTGTATCAAAAATGGCTTGATTGCCAGCAGGCATTTTACCATGCGAGTTACGCAAAGGGAAGAAACGGAGGTTATTGGTTTTAAATGAATACTCGTATGTTGTATCGGCGGCATTGATATAAAGTACTTCTCCCGCATTATTAAATGCGATGGAAGGAATGCCTTTAATGTCTTGTTTATGTACCAATTGCCAATTTTGGTGGCGTGGTTTTAGCCAAGCAGGATTGCGAACTTTCGCCGGGCGCTTACCTGTTTCGTCGTGGGCAGTAGTGCCTTCCAGCTCGTCGAGGGGGTAGTAGTGGGTAGTTTTATTATTTTCTTCTATGCGTATATCTTTTATGCTAAATGGTGGGATATCGGTGGTTTGGAATTCTTCAAAGTTGTTCGTGCCGAAGTAGATATGTGCGCAAGTGCCTTGCGGAAATGGTATGGCACCCTTTCCAACTTGCTGACCATTTAAATACAATACAACCTCGTGCTTGGTTTCCGAGAAATGGAGCTTGAAATGGTTCCACCGGTTTGTCAGCTTCACGGAATCTACCGTTGTAATAGCGGAGAAGGTTTCACCTGTAACGAAGTTGATGTTCCGGGAGTTAAATACTAGGTCGATATTTTGATGTGCCGGCGTTATTAGCCGCATCACGTACCCGAAGTATGTTTCCAGGTTGGGGTTCAATAATATATCAAATGAAATCGCCGTACCATCTTTAATACATAATGGAGCTGCGGCTGTTAATTCTAATGAAGTTCTTTTTTCGGCCACCACTTCATGACTCATAAACCTTAGTCCATGTGATTGACTAAAGGCCGATGAAACACAAATAGAAAGAATAGCAATAAAAATGGAAATAGATTTTACCATGGTTGACCCTACGTCTTATCGCCACAAAATAATCAATTTTCACGCTTCCCGTTCTCTATTAAAAAGAGAAATCATCCCTAAAAATTATAAGTGACGAACGATTGAATTAAATATGTTGAATTATATAATATGATTAATGTAACGTGAAATAAGTGTTTACTCTAGTGAATGCTTTGTGGAATTTTATATTAGTAATTTAAATAATTAATTGTAACCAGTTTAGATGATTGTCAGTCGGCTCGGTATATCGTTTTCAAATATCGTTTTTTTATAGGAAGAATAAAAATTAACACAATTGAAAATCAAGCTATTAATTTATTAATTGAAAATATTTTTGAAATTAATTTGCTCGTTAATGCTTTCGTTAATGCATTTGTTAGTGGCTTGACTGTTTCTTGCAAGCATATTTCAAACCACTGCCACGCATGAAAAAACTGATTGTCGTATTTATTTCCACGTTGAGTATTTGGTCGCCAGCTTTAGCACAACAACCTAAGTCAGCATCCAAACAAAATAACCTTGCCTTCGTCGATCCTACAATTGGGAACGTGGGACATTTATTAGAACCCACCCGGCCAACTGTTCAACTGCCGAACCAAGTAATCCGTTTTTCACCCATTCGAAAAGACTACATAGACGATCAAATTGCTAGCTTCCCGCTATGTATTGTTTCGCACCGCTTGGGACAAGTTTTTTCATTACACCCCACTACGCAACCAGTTCAAGCAAAATCTTGGCAATATAAATATACTTACGATCACGACCTAGAAATCAACCAACCTCATTATTATCAAACATATTTAATCGACGATGAAATCACCGTTGCCTTTACGCCCGGTAAAAAAGCTGGTTTCTTCACGTTCGATTTCCCAGCAAAACAACAACCTTCCATTTTATTCACTACTTACAACGATGGGCCGGCCTCTTTTACCTTCAATGGTAATACCGTACAAGCCCTCGAAACTTACCATGGTAATGTTAAAGTTTACATGTATGGCGAGTTCAGTGTAAAAGGAACACCGGGTGTTTTGCAAAATGGTACCATTCAACAACAAAATACTACGAGCGGCGAATTTGCCAAAGCTTACTATAGCTTTCCCGCGAATACCCGCAAAGTAGATTTCAAATACGCTATCAGTTACATTAGTGCCGAACAAGCTAAGAAAAATTTCAATAACGAATTACATGGAACCGACTTTGCAATGCTTAAAAATAAAGCACAAAAAGCATGGGACAACGTATTATCACAAATTCAAGTTGAAGGCGGCACTTTAGCACAAAAGCGTGCGTTCTACACTTCTTTGTACCGCAGCTATGAAAGAATGATCAATATCTCGGAGGATGGTAAATACTTCTCTGGCTTCGATAATAAAATACATGAGGATGCCCGCCCTTTTTATACAGATGATTGGACCTGGGATTCCTTCCTCGCACACCATCCATTACGCATGATTTTACAACCAGAACAAGAAGGTGATATGCTGCAATCTTTCGTACGCATGTATGAACAAAGCGGCTGGCTACCTACTTTCCCCGTGTTATTCGGCGACCATGCTTGTATGAATGGATTCCACTCTTCTGTTGTTGTTCTCGATGCATATAGAAAAGGCATTAAAAATTTTGATATCAGCGCAGCATACGATGGTATGCATAAAAATTCCACACAAGCGACAATGTTGCCATGGCGAAATGGCCCGAAAACCAAGTTGGAAGATTTCTACTATCAACATGGTTATTACCCAGCGTTGCATCCAAACGAGCAAGAAACCGAACCTACTGTACATAGCTTTGAAAAAAGGCAGTCGGTAGCGGTTACACTGGGTACGAGCTACGACGATTGGGCATTGTCGCAACTAGCGAAAGAACTCAACAAGCCTGCAAGTGATGTAGCCTTGTTCGAGAAAAAAAGCACCTTCTATAAAAATCTTTGGCATGAGGAGCAACAACTCTTCATGCCCAAAGATGACAAAGGCAATTGGATCGACATCGATCCTAAGTTCGCCGGTGGAATGGGCGGCCGCGATTATTATGATGAGAACAATGGTTGGACGTACTTATGGTCAGTACAACAAGACATTCCATCGCTCGTACAATTATTAGGTGGCCAACAGCCATTCGAAGCAAAACTAGATCAACTTTTCCGCGAAGGCTTAGATAGATCCAAATACGAATATTGGGCAAAGTTCCCCGATGCTACAGGCAATGTAGGCCAGTATTCTATGGGGAACGAGCCAAGTTTCCACATTCCTTATTTATACAATTTCACAGGTTCTCCTTGGAAAACTCAAAAGAGAATTCGTTTCTTGTTAGATACTTGGTTCAAAGACAATGTGTTCGGTATTCCTGGTGATGAAGATGGAGGTGGTATGACGGCATTCGTTGTATTCTCAAGTATGGGCTTTTACCCTGTAACACCCGGCTTGCCGGTATATACAATTGGTAGCCCGGTCTTCAGTAAAGTCAGCATCAAATTATCGAACGGCAAAACATTTACGGTAACCGCGAAGAATTCATCCACTGTCAACAAATACATCCAAAGCGCAAAAATAAACGGTCAACCGCTGCAAACGCCATGGTTTACGCATGAACAACTCGTGAACGGTGGCCACTTGGAATTGGAAATGGGTCCTAAACCTAATAAGCAATGGGGCACGGGCACTTCCAATTTACAAGTGCAGCATAGCTTGGCAAATACACAAATAAAACATTGATCCACGCAAAAATTCTGTAACCAAAATCAATCCACGTAGATATGCAACATCTTACCGATAGCTCGCCATAGGCGACAACATGTATTCAATAACAAACAGTATTTATCCACGTAATGACGAGAAATAACAACCAAATTCTTAGACTGAAACAAAAAACGTTATGAAAAAATTCTATTACCTACTCATGCTGGCGTTCGTGCTGCCGCTCTGCGTTATGGCACAGCAAAGAACGATCAGCGGGCGCGTAACCGATGCCAGGGACGGGTCGGCGTTGTTTGGTGTGAGTGTATTTGTGCAGGGGGCAGACGGAAAGCGAACAGGCACCACAACGAATACAAAAGGTGAATACGCCATCACTTTTTCTGGTACGCAAACAGATCTTCATTTCTCTTTCGTAGGAATGACAGAATTAATAGAGAAAATTAATGGTAGAACTACTATCAATGCCAGCCTCCAACCGAACGAGGAACAATTGAGCAGCGTGGTAGTAGTAGGGTATGGTACTAAAAGAAAAGAAACCTTAACAGGTGCCGTATCTAACATCACGGCGAAAGAAATCCAGACCTCAACCAACGTCAGCCTCGCACAAAAATTACAAGGTAAAGTAGCCGGTCTCCAAATCCGCCAACAAGGTGGTGAACCTGGTACTTTCGATAACAGCATCAATATCCGCGGTTTTGGTACGCCTTTATATGTAATTGATGGTGTGGCGCGTGATGGTTCTTCTGAATTCCAACGTTTGAATGGTGAAGACATTGAAAGTATCTCTTTCTTGAAAGATGCTTCTGCCGCTATCTACGGTTTGCGCGCTGCAAACGGTGTGGTTATCGTTACCACCAAAAAAGGTAACAAAGGCAAAACTTCTTTTAACTATAACGGCGTTGTAGGTTGGATGAAACCTACAGATGTGCCACGTATGGCCAATGCTGCTGAATGGATTCAAATGCGTAACGATGCTGCTGTACTCGGTACAGGTGCTCCTTTCCTTACGAAAGAAGAAATGCAAAAGTACATCGATGGCGCGCCCGGTTATGAAAGCACCGATTGGTATAACGAAACGATGAAGAAACAAGCGATGCAACAACAGCATACGTTCTCTGCCAGTGGTGGTAACGAGAAAACACAGTTCTACATCGGCCTCGGTTATGTAAATGAAGAAGGTTTGTTGAAAACAAACGATATGGGCTATTCTAATTATACCCTACGTACTAACCTCGTTACAGAATTAGCAAAGAACCTGAAAGCTGAAGTATTTATCAGCGGTCGTTACGATCGTCGTTATGTACCAGGCGAAAACTTCTTCAATATCTTCAAAGGTACGCGTGTTACATTGCCTACAGAGCAACCTTATGCAAATGGTAACCCTAAATACCCAGCGGTGGTAACGCCTTCTACTCAAAACCCAGTGGTGCTGAGCGATAAAAACATTACCGGTTATAACGAAACAGTTAACCGCAATGTGCAATCTTCCGTTGCTTTAGCTTACCAAGTACCAGGTGTGCAAGGTTTAAGCTTACGTGCTATGGGTGCCTTCGATTTAAACAGCTATGCTAATAAAGATGTATCGAAACCTTACAAATTGTACACGTATGTAAATGATCAATACATTGTTTCTCCACAACGTGTTGGTACGGCTAGCATCTCTAATAGCTTCGGTAATAACAACCGCATTACATGGCAAGCACAAGCAAACTACAATCGTCAATTTAACCGCGCACATAACGTATCGGGTACAGTGGTTGTAGAACAACAACAGTTCTGGAGCCGCGATGCAAGCTTACGCCGTATTTACGACTTCTACACAATTGATCAAATCAATGGTGCCAGCTCTAAAGTGCAAGAAAACTCGGGTATTGAAGGGCGTACTGCTAACTTGTCATTCGTTGGTCGCTTCAACTACGATTACAAAGGCAAATACTTGATCGAATTCGCCTTCCGTGAAGATGGTTCTTACCGTTATCACCCCGACAAAAAATGGGTATTCTTCCCAGTAGTTACTGGTGGTTGGCGCTTGTCTGAAGAGAATTTCTTCAAAGAAAAATTACCGTATGTATCTAACTTGAAATTGAAAGCTTCTTACGGTTTCGTGGGTGAAGATGCGGGTGATCCTTTCCAATACGTAGTGGGTTATTCTACAAGCGGCGGCGGTACGTACGAGTTTGCCAATGGTTCATTAACCAACGGTGCTAGCTCTCCAGCTATCGTAAACCCGCAATTGTCTTGGGTAAAATCGGCTATTACCGACTTTGGTATCGAAATCGGTTTGTTGAATAACAAGTTCAACTTAGAGTTCGATGTGTATAGAAGAGATCGTGATGGTTTGTTAGCTTACAGAAACGTTTCGTTACCTAACACTTTCGGTGCTTCTCTTCCACAAGAGAACCTGAACTCTGATCGTACACAAGGTTTCGATTTCACAGTTAACTATAACAACAAAGTAAACGATTTCTCTTACGGTGTGTCTGCGAATTTCAACTACTCGCGTACAATGAATCGTTATGTAGAAAGAGGTCCTTTCACCAATAGCTACGACAAATGGCGTAATGGTACTGCTAACCGTTGGAACGATATCGTTTGGGGTTATACCTACCAAGGTCAATTCCAATCGCTCGAAGAGATTGCAACACATCCTATCCAAAACGGCGACCAAGCTAATATCCGCGAGTTGCCGGGTGACTTTAAATACCAAGACACCAATAACGATGGTGTAATTGATGATCGTGATATGACGCCAATGTTCTACGGTGGTAGTCCTAAAATGTTCTATGGTTTAACATTGAATGCTAGCTATAAAGGTTTCGACTTGAATGCCTTATTCCAAGGCTCTGGTAAATACACCGTTCGCTTTAGCGAAGTATATGCAGAAGTATTAGCATTCAGAGGTAATACCCCGGCTTATTTCTTCGATAGGTGGCATAAGGAAGATCCATACGATCCTAATAGCGCATGGGTGCCTGGTAAATGGCCTGCATCTAGGTTCAATGGCGACGTAGGTAGAATGTATGCAGAAAGTTCTGTGTGGAGAAAAGATGCTTCTTATGTACGTTTGAAAAGCCTTGAATTAGGTTACACCTTCAATAATAAATTGTACAAAAAAGCAGGTATTAACCGTATCCGCATTTATGCTAACGCATTCAACGTGTTCACCATCGCCGATTCTTTTGTGAAACCTTTCGATCCAGAAAGAGTGGAAGGCTTGTTCAACGCAGGTTTCAACTACCCGCTCACGAAAAGCTACAACTTCGGTGTAAACGTAAACTTCTAAAGATTCCACGTCATGATTCGCAAATATTCAAAACTACTATATTTCGTTGCACTCATCGGTATGATGGGATGTGCGAAGTCGCTTGACCTGAGCCCAATTGATAAAATTCGCCCAGAAGATTTATTCGGCGACCCGGAAGGTACAAAGCTTTACATGGCCAATTTATATTACCAATTGCCCATTGAAGACTTTACCTATTTCCGCCAAGGTTTCCGTCAAAATGCGCAAGATCCCAACAACGGTGGTTTTGCTCCTGCCATGGTAACCGACGAAGCCATGCACACAGAATTTGGCGATTTCGTTGGTGATGGTGATTTCCATTTCTGGGAGCCCGGTTATAAATTGGTGCGCGATGTAAATATCCTCAGCGATGTAATTCCAACCCTCAATATCAACGCGGAAGAACGTAAAGGTCTTATCGGTGAAGCTGCCTTCATCAAAGCGTTTACATACTTCGGTTTAGTAAAAAGATATGGTGGTGTTTCTTTGATTAAAGCTGCACAAGCCTATAACAGTGATCCAAATGCCTTAAAAGTGCCACGTAGCACTGAAAAAGAAACATGGGATTATGTACTCGCCTTATGTGATACAGCTGCTGCTAACTTAGGTGTTGCACCAGGCCGTCGCGCAAACAAATACACGGCTTTAGCTTTGAAATCTCGTGCTGCCTTACATGCTGCTTCTATCGCGAAATTCGGTGGTTTAGCACCTATGTCGGGTGAAGCCGTTTCACAAAAATTAGTAGGCTTAGAAGCGGGCGATGCTGCAGGTTATTATGCACAATGTATCGATGCATCTAAACAAATTATGGAATCAAACGCATATGGCTTGTATAAACCTACGCCTGCAAATCCAACAGAGGCGGCAGAAAACTACAGGCAAATGTTCGCTGATCCTAACGTAGCGAACATCGAAGCAATTCTTATCAAAGGATATACGCTGCCTGGTAACTCTTTAGGTCATAACTACGATATCTGGTACCAACCTGCGCAAGTAGCGAATGGTTGGCCTCACCCAGGTAGAATGAATCCTACATTAGACCTTGTAGATATCTACGAAAGCTATACTGCTCCTGGTCAAAATGCACCGGTTATTACCACTACCGATGGTAACATTACCGATTACAACGGTTATGCACCATCGAAAAACTATATCCGCTTCAACACTCCAAACGAAATCTTCAAAAACAAAGATGCTCGTTTGTGGGCTACCATGGTATTGCCTTCTACACAGTGGAAAAATACCAATATCATTATCCAAGCCGGTTATGTAAAACCAAATGGTGAGGCGGTAATCCGTACCAAAGATGAAATTGAAATCAATGGTGTAAAATATTATACATATGGTGCGCCAAGTACTTCCATGTATTCTGGTTTCGATACCTATGGTGGTAACAACACCCGCACAGGTTTCTCATTCAAGAAGTTTATGAACGATGCCAAACCAATTGTACCAGGTTGGAACCAAAGTACAACCGATTTCATCGAGTTCCGTTATGCAGAGGTTTTGTTGAACTATGCTGAAGCGGTTGCTGAAGGTGGTGCGGGAGATGTAGCTGTTGCCACCAAAGCACTCAACGATATTAGGAAACGTGCCGGTCATACAGTAGATATTACATTAACGCCTGCAAATGTTCAACGCGAACGTAGAGTAGAGTTAGCGTTTGAAAATAAGCGTTATTGGGATTTGATTCGCCGTAGAGAATACCATACTGTATTCAATAACCGTCGTATGCACACATTATTACCATTGCAAGATTTGCGTGCTTTACCCGAAACGAAATACATTTTCGTTCGTGTAGATGTACCCAATGCTAACCCACGTACGTTCGAGCCAAAGGCTTACTATCGTTACATTCCGGGTATCGGTTCTAATGGCTTGGTGCAAAACCCGCAATACTAATATCATTCTTCAACGCATTTGCTAAACATATTTGATATGAAAAAGCTACAACATATTTTCCTCGCCGGCCTCGTTGCTTTTGGTATGATGGCTTGTGAAAAAGATAACTACGATGGGCCGACTGCCGGTTTAAGCGGTCGATTCATCGATGCCGAAACGAAGCAATTGGTAGAACAGGATATTATCCGCGGTACTACCATCGAGCTCTTGGAACATGGGTATGCTAATCCATCACCACAATACCTCATCGTGAAAAACGATGGCTCTTATGCAAACACCATGTTGTTTGCAAATACTTACACGGTGCGTCCAGTTCGTGGTAATTTCGTTTCTGTTGAAGCACAAGAGGTGGTTATCAAAGGACAAACTACGCTCGATTTCACCGTTACACCGTACATCCGTTTTACCGATGTTACCATCAAGAAAGAAGGCAATAAAATACTGGCTTCTTTTAAATTGAAACAATCTGTTATCAACAACGTAAAAAAAATAGGTTTATACGCACACTCGGATTTCCGAGTAGGCGAACCAATGCGGTTGGTAGCGGCAGAAAGAGAGTTGAACGCGGTAAGTAATCCAAACGAGGTGTATACACTCGAAATCAACTTAACAGATAACTCTAATACGCTGAAAGCCGGTCGTAAATATTTCTTCCGCATCGGTGCTTTAATTGATGTGGGTGAAGCGAAGCTGAATTACGCGCCAGCTGTGGGTATCGACTTATAGCATGTCTATTCTTGACGTGTATTATTCACTAGGGGAAGGGGTACCGTCCTTCCCCTATATATTCCAACGTTTATGAAGAAAGTTTGTCTTTTTGTTTCGATTTTAACGATCGTTGCTATCATTGCATGCTCTAGCAAAAGCGATAACAATATTACCGGTGGCGGCGGAACGGGGCCCGGCCCAGGTACAGGCACTGAAAAAGATACCGTGTACAATGAAACCGGTTGCCTGTATACTTCCTACAATAAATTAGTAATGGCCGGATATCAAGGTTGGTTTGCCGCCGTTGGCGACGAATCAAACCGTGGCTGGTATCATTTACAAAATGGTAGCTGTGGCGGCTTCTTGCCTGGTTGCGCCTCCGTAGATATGTGGCCCGATGTGTCGGAATATACCAAAACATACAAAACACCTTTCAAATTCGCTGATGGAAAGGATGCTTTCATGTATAGCCCGTACGATGAATCAACCATCGATTTACATTTTAAATGGATGAAGGATTATGGAATCGATGGCGTATTTATGCAACGCTTTGTTGTTGAAATTAAAAAATCCAATCCTGCAGGGAAACGTCATTTCAACAAAGTATTACAAAATGCATTAATCGCCGCCAAAAAGTACGACCGTGCTATCTGTGTTATGTACGATCTCAGCGGTTGTAACAGTGCCGACGTGGCTTATATCCAAGAAGATTGGAATGAGCTAGTAAATACCTTCAAATTATTCAGCAACACCGATAATCCTACCTACCTCCGCCATAATAAACGCCCACTTGTAGTATTATGGGGCGTAGGTTTCAACGATAACCGCCAATATTCCATTTCGGATGTGGATAAACTGGTAACCAATTTGAAAGGCAAGAATAACCGCGTATCATTAATGCTAGGTGTGCCTTACTACTGGCGCACAATGCGTAACGATACCGAAAATTCTCCTAGCCTTCATCCGCTCATTAAACGTGCCGATATCGTGATGCCATGGGCGGTAGGGCGTTATAACAATAACAACTACGCACAAGTAGCCGGTGGCGAGTTAGTGGGCGATTTACAATGGTGCAATACGAATAATATCACCTACGTACCGCTTGTATTCCCAGGTTTTAGCTGGGGTAATTTGAAAAATGATCCCGCTAGCTATAATTCTATTCCACGCGAAAAAGGCGACTTCCTATGGAAACAAATGGCCGGTGCTAAAATGTCGGGTGCACAAAGTTTATACGTAGCGATGTTCGATGAAATCGATGAAGGCACTGCTATTTACAAGTGTTTACAAGAAGGCAATTTGCCGTTAAATGGTTCGAAGAAATTTGTAGGGATTGAAAGTGATGTTGCACCGGATTATTACCTCTGGTTAACAGGGCAAGCCGGTAAATGGATGCGTGGTGAAGGTACATATGGTGCCACAAAACCTACTCGTTAATAATTGATTTGATAAAGAATGTAGAATGAAAAAAGTAACTGTTTTTCTATGCTGTATATGTTTAATGGCCGTAAGTCTTTACGGCCAAAATAAACATCACCCCAACTCCCAATATACCAGCTATAAAGGCTTGGTAATGGCCGGTTACCAAGGTTGGTTCCGTGCCGAAGGCGATGGGTCGGGTGCACAGCATTTCGCTTACGGGAATTACCAGAAATCTGGCATCGATATGTGGCCAGATGTAAAAGAATATGAAAAAACATACTCAACACCTTTCGTATTACCCAATGGTGAAAAGGCCCGCTTTTTCAGCTCCCACGATGCTAGTTCTATAGACTTGCATTTTAAATGGATGAAAGAGTATAGCGTGGATGGTGTATTTATGCAACGCTTTTTCGACAATGCCCGTCGACGTGATCCTATCTCTGCCGGTATTCTTACCAATGCTTTTAAATCTGCTAGTAAATACAACCGCGCTATTGCCGTGATGTACGACTTGTCGGGTTTAAGAAGAAGCGGCGAAGATTGTTCAGTATTGATTGAAGATTGGAAATACTTGGTCGATCAACTGAAAGTAACTAACCAAGCGGGTGCTAAAACCTACTTACAACATAATGGCAAACCACTGGTAGCTATTTGGGGCGTAGGCTTTCCTGATAGACCATACGATATTAGGAATATCGGGATGGAACGTTTTATCGATTTCTTAAAGAATGATCCCGTATATGGTGGTTGTGCCGTAATGATTGGCGTACCCACTGCATTTAGAACATTAGATGCAGATTGTGTACATGACAATTACTTGCACCAAATCATTGAACAATGTGATATCGTATTACCATGGACGGTACAACGTTACTCACCGTTGTTACACAACGATATGGATCGCCTACGCGACAATACCATTGCTGACATTGCTTGGTGTAAAGCCCGTAAAATCGATTATGTACCCTGTGTATATCCAGGTTTTAGCTGGCATAACCTAAGTAAATACGAGTTCCCCGACGATGTAAAGCCTGTGAATAGTATCCCCCGCCAAGGCGGCCGCTTTTTCTGGCAACAAATCGTTACCACGCTTTCCGCAGGTTCACAAATGTTATATGTAGCCATGTTTGATGAAGTGAATGAAGCTACCGCGATTTTCAAGGTGAGTGATACACCGCCTTCTACGAATGGCGCCACTTTCTTGGGATTAGAAGGCGTACCCTCGGATCATTATTTGTGGTTAACAGGCGAAGCTTCGAAGATGTTGAAACGACAAATACCACTACAATACAATATGCCTAAACGCAACTAATTTTTTGATTTGCAGAACCCTAACCCTCAGCCAATTACGCCCCCGTAATTGGCTTTTTTATTGGAGAAACCGTTCTTTTTTCATCTGGCGTACCACCTCGGTGGTTACATCGTGAATTAACGTTTTATCATTAAACGGGTCCACCGTACTCGTTAACCCCGACCAAATCAAGGCATTCCTATTAGCTGCATACACATCTACCTGCACTTGGTAAATGGCTTGGTCGCGTACGGTTAACACAACATCTTGGGCATAAATCGCTTGGTTGATTCCTGTCGACCAAGATTGCGAATATTGGATATTTTTAGCCCGGATATTCCTAGTTCTATCAACGTTTGATAAATACACCACAACAACGCCATCTTTTCCATCTGCTGCCGCTTTGCGCAAATAAAAGGAGGTGTCGGCGCTCAAACGATCAAACCCCAAATACTCGTAACTCGGCACGGCTTGGCCTGGGAACCGCCTGGCAATAAGATTCTCTGCCATCTTCCGGGTACTGTCGTCCTTAAGAAAAACGGCTACAACAAACTTATTGATATCAGAACGCTGTAATCGAATACTTGGATTGCGCCAACTGGAAACGATTTTAGTATTCGTAGTAGCACAGGCATAGCATAGGATCGATAATACAATGAAAAGGCCAATAAAGATAGGTTGTCGCATGATCGGGCATGTTGGTTCGCTCCAATTACAATGCTTTTTTATCCTAAATTGTTCAATATCAATGATTTTATTTTCCTAGTAGTTCTGCATACATGTTAATGTGCGTGTCGAAGATTGACATGTCAACATCATGGTAGCAAACGTATTGTTTGTATGGTGATGATATGTTCGAGAATTGTGGTAACAACTTCTTGAATAACCCGTACATTCTATTACTGCCTTCTGTAGCATTGTTTTGATAAAGAATGAGGAATGTATTTAAGGGAAATTGTTCCTGCCAACGGGTAATTTGAATTGCCCATTGCTCTGCGTCTTCCTTGGAGAGGTTGGCAAATACATGGGCAAAATTGATGATCACTACATGCGATTTTTCCCAATGTTGCTCCCAGTAACTTTCGCTAATCTCATGTACATGTGATGTAGTTTGGTGTTGAAAGGCTGCTGTAGCTAAAAACGACTTTGCTAAATCAAGCATGGCTGTCGACGGATCAACGCCAATATAATGGAACGACGCCCCAAAAGTATCTTCCCAAGCTTGAGCCATGGTACTAGGTCCACAACCCACATCTACAAGGGTAACGCGACGATGATGCTGTTGAATAAAAGTTTGAAGGGGTGTTTTGAAATTATCCAATACCGCCAAGCTGCCCACTATATGCTTGCGCATGTAATAGTAGGCATATACCAAGCACTTCTCTGCTGCACTCGTAGCATAACATGCCGCATCAAAATCAGCACGACCATATTCCACGATGTTCAAATGATTGAAATCGTCGGTATTCCCCAATATGCTAATAGGATATTGCGTAGCAGGGTGCTCTTTCAATTTCTTTTCTACCACCTGCTCAAACAATCCATCAAAGAACAAAGGCAACGCCATAGGCAACGGTATACCTACCGGCACATGTTGGAACTTCCCGGTACAAAAATCAGCCGCATTTGTATACAAATACCCATGCTTCGCCCTAATCAATTCCATGAAGCGGAAATAGGTTAAGTTGCTAGAAAGCAAACTAGGATTACCGGTTACAAACATCTGTTTCCGTGCACGTGTAATAGCCACGTTCAATTTACGATCCACCATTTGACCATCTTCTTCCATGTTATTGGCTAAGAAATCGAGCTGGTGATATTGGTTCACGCAGAAAGAATACACCACAAAATCGCGTTGCGACCCTTGGAACCTTTCCACTGTATCAACCGTAATCATATTCAACGCTGGAATACCTAGTGCATGTATTTTACGCTTGATCAATGCGATTTGACTACGATAAGGTGTAATAATCCCAATACTTTTTTCAGGACTAAACGTAAGCGAAGGATTCTTTTGATACAATTGGTACAAATGCTTCACTAAACATGCAGCTATGTTCGCTTCGTCGTTATTCGTTTTGTTATTCTTCTGTGCTTTCGATTTATTGCTAGGAATAAATACCAAGCGTTCCGTAGCAATTAATTTCTCTACCGGGTTATGTTCATCAAATTGTGTAAACCCAATATCCCCCGATTGATGAGGCGTAGGCACTGGGTGCAATTGTGCTTGGTAGAACGCGTAGTTCGGGAACAAGGCAATGCTAGGGTGCATGCGTCCTTGCTTATGTAACATGCTCCACAATGGAGAATCGGCATCATGTTTATGCAAACGGTGTAAACGCTCGAATAACGAGTTATTCCGATTAATTAACCCAATGGCTTGCAAGTTGGGATCTTTCACCATGGCCTCTTCTGCACTTTGCAATACCACAGCCGGTAATTGTTTATGGTCGCCAATGAGGATGAATTTATCAATTGCATTGCGCCCCTCAACGTCTTTAGCCGATAAAATCCCCAACAAATGTGGTTCCAATATCTGCGACGCTTCATCAACGATCGATACTTGGAAGTGCTTCAACTTAAACAATTCCATCTTCCCCGAAACGGAAGCCACCGTACCCACAAACACCCGGTGTTGTTGCACTACATCACGCACCTCTGTACGGTTATTACAACCCGCTATCACTTCATCTAATAATCGATGCCTAAAACGAGGGTCGCACGATAAGGCAGAACCAATGCGGATATAATGTGGCTGCTGTTGCACCGTTTCCAAACATTCACAAATTTCATCTACTGCACGGTTCGTATATGAAAGCAAAAGAATATTGCATGCATCATCACTGTAAAACTCCTCCAACATGTGTTTCAATGCTACAGACGTTTTACCTGTACCGGGTGGACCAATCAACAGGAAATAATCCTTTGCTTGCTTGGCTTTCCGTACAATATTCGTCACCTCTTCTGAATGGTGGTTGGTAGTAAGCTGCAATCGCTCATCAACTAATGGGGCACGTTGATGTAATAACAATGATACACGATCGTTATTTGCCTGTAATAAAGCATACAATCCTCGGTACATCGCTGTATACGATGCGTCAATATGATCATGTTCTACAGCGTATTTACTCTCCATCGGTATCACCGATGCATTGCGTTGTTGGTTGCGTAAACGAATCGTAATGCTATGGGGTGATAAGGCTTCAATGGAACCTTTAAAGATTTGCTTATTGGTTACATTATCGGTAATGTGATTTCTTTGATAGAGGATCACAATATCACCTACACGGAAATTGGGTAGAAACTCTTTCTCGTAAATTGGTATATCTAATGTAATCGTAGGTTTCGCTGCTGCTGCTTGCTGCTTTGTAATGGTTAAATCGTACAAAATTTCTCCCGCTTCGAATTTCTCTTCCAAAGAACTCAACCATAAACTAGCAATACCTTTATTGCTATCATATTCCGTATCGCCCGCTTTCGATATGTAATGCTCTTTTGTTACAAATGCATAAAAGCTATGGAAATAAGCCAAGGCTAAAGGAGAAGCCTGCGCAAACGGCTGCTTAAATGCATTAATCTGCGGAACAATAAATCGTTCTATGAAATTTTTGTTCGTAGAACCAACTACATTAACAAGGTTCTCCGGTGTAATGGCATGTATAATATTCTTCGTTTCATTTTCCGCCGCATCTGTGGCTATCTTGTGTTCGTTAGCTACAATTAAATTCCGGATATTCAAGATTTCCTTGATGGCCGTCATATAAGGCTGTGAAACACGTAAGTTCGCATCTTCATCCGTGTATTTTGAATAGAGGATAAATGCTTTCAGTTGTGAAAACGGGATGCCCAATACTTTTTGTATCAAAATTTGATAGATGAAAAGCTGGGAACGATGGTTCTTGCCTATTAAAGCGATATTATCTTCCGGGAATGGAGCCTTGCCCGATTTTAATTCTATCACAAATTGTTCATTCGTGTTAGACTGTAATTGTAAGTAATCGAGCCTACCTTGTACGCCCAGTTGTTCACATATAAAACTAGGTTCTAATAAGGCGTTTTCCCTGTTAATATGTTTCGGGGGGAAAGCTTTCGCCACCACTCTTTTGATGTTGTCGAACTGGGATTTTGTTTCCATAAAGAAACTCATTTCGTTCGATTTCTCTTTTAAGTCAACACAGGTAGAATACTCAAACGGCAAGGTCTTGAAAGCCTTCATAATGGCCTTTTTGTATTCTACCGGTTCACCGGGCTGCTCGTTCACAAATTCATCTAAGAATTGGTTCGCCGCGTTACCCAGTAATATATGCTTCGTATTGCGCAAAGCCTCGAATTTGCTTTGTATGTAGTTCAATGGCGAATTGCCATATTCCTTCATACATTCAGCCAATGCACTAATATCTATTAAGTAATCTGGTTCTAGGATGATGATAGCTGGATAGTAGATGTTGTCCTCATCTACCACTACGTCAATTAAGTTCAACTGGCAATCTTTCCACAGCTTTCCAATTGTTTCATTAAACTCCAAGTTAAAGCCTGTTTCATGATGCTTGATTTTTACAGGCTCGTCTGCTGCATTTTCTTCATCAATGGCGTATAAATAGTCTTGGTCTATATCTACTACCTCTACCCGGATGCGATCGTATTTAATTCCATTTACACGGGCTTTCGGCTCGTATAAATCAATTAATGGTAATAATGCAGATAGTTCCGCTGGAATGTCTACCGCGAAAAAATGATGCAAGGCATAACAAAGTGCTTTCAGATCATGTAAATATTCGTCTTCCGTAGGTTGATACCCCGTTTTTAATACTTGGTTTGCATGTATCCTGAATGTATTGATTTGGTAAGTTTTGCGTTTGGAGAGGGCAGTGGTATGACAAACATAGTTTAAACGGGAAAATAGGTTCGAAAATTGAATGTTCTCGTGTATCGTTAACAATTTGCACGCTCGTTCCAAAATCGCGCGCATACGCACGTATTGATCGTGAAAAGGCATCCCACTTTGTACACACTCTAGTAACTCATCGAAAAACTCTATTCCTGAAATATTCATGTTGTCATTCCATGCTGCCGGTTTTAGCCGCCAAGCACGCAATGATACGATATTCACAAACACTAGGCAAATAGCATCAGGGCACGCAGGCAGCCAAAATATCAACGGCTTTATCCTGCTCTGCTAACGATAAAGAAGCGAAACCCATCCTAATTGAATTATAATCCACTTTCCCTGTGTTGTAAGTCCTGTAATTCGGAATACGTAGTCCCATTTGCATGGCATGCTCGGCAATTTTTTCTAATGGTCGAGTAGGGAAGTGCGTCCAAACCGACATACCACCATTGGGTACATGAAATTCCACCCTGCCGGCTAATTTAGTGGATAGTAGTTCACAGAAATGGTCGCGCCGCTCGTGGTAAATCTTCTGTACTTTATTGATATGCCGCATGATGGTGCCGTTCTTGTACAATTCTGCCAACGCATTTTCCAATAATGCATTGCCTTGGAAATCGATCATCCGCCTCATTTGTGCTGCGATCTCTATGAAGTTAGAAGGGGCTACAATAAAGCCTACGCGTATAGTAGGCGCCAACGATTTATTAAGCGTTCCTATGTAAATCACGTTCCCATGATTATCCAAGCTAGCCATCGGTAAAATGGGGTTGCTCGTATAGTGAAACTCGTAATCGTAATCATCTTCGATGATGGCAAATTTGTATTTGGCGGCCAGTTCCAATAGGCGCATACGCCTTTCTGGACTTAATGTAACGGTAGTAGGGTGGTGGTGATGAGGCACTGCATAAAGCAAGCGAATCTTCTTCTTCTTACAAATCATTTCTACCGCGTCGATATCCATCCCGTTCTCATCTACAGGTACACGGTTTAACATGGCACCTGCTTGTTGAAACGTAAGATTCGCTGAAAAGTAGTTGGGTTCTGTTACAATTACCTGGTCGCCTTCCTGTAACAAGGTACGTGCCACCAAGTAAATACCCATCTGCGCCCCGTTTGTTATGAGGATATTGTTGGGTTGAACATTCAAACCCCGCGTTTCCGATAATACATTCACCAAGGCTTCTAACAAGGGGCCTGTACCTACCGGTGCCCCGTATGTAAGATATTTCCGCATAGCCGGTAAATGCGCTTGCCTACGAATCTCGCGGGCCAATAAGTCTAATGGTGCTAAACGCGTATCGGGAAACCCATCATCGATGTATAATTTGAAATACGGCGGCGCCATGGTTGCCAATGGCGTTGAAACCTTTAGCGGGTGAATATTGTAATTAGTACTACTAGCATAGCGCGACTGGATTTGATCGGCCGAAAGTATCGTTGGTTTTACGACCGGTAAATTCTGTGCTACAAAAATACCCTTCCTAGGTTGTATATCTATCCATCCCTGGGCTTGTAATTCATCCAAGGCCGCATTAATGGTATTGCGATTTACATGTAATAACGTGGCTAATACACGGGAACTCGGCAGCTTTAGGCCGGATTTAAGTATACCACGACGAATATTCTTGATAAACGCATTGCTGATCTGCAAATAAACAGCCGTATCAGCCTTTTTATTAACGGGGATAAGCTTGCTGTAAGGTAACATAACTGGACTACTTTGTAATTGCTTCCTTGTAGATAAATCTGTACCAACAAAAGTACAATATTGTGTTGAATTACGCATAAAGGCACAGAAAAACTGGACTAGGTAATAACTTCTAACTGGTCTATTAATGCATACCAGTAATCCCTCAACTTTGTACTATCAAACGAAAACAAATAACCATGAAACAAAGATTCAAAACAGGTGTAGTAGTACCTGGCGCATATAAAGCTATGATTGCATTTGATGCCACGCAAGCAGCATTTGATATTGATCCTATTGATAAAGAATTGATTAAACTGAGGGCTTCTCAAATCAATGGCTGCGGTTATTGTGTTGACTCCCATGCCCGCGATGCCATTAAAGCAGGCGCTACTGTACAACAAGTAATTTTAACAAGCGCTTGGCGCGAATCTGGGGAAGTGTTTACTGAAGCACAACGCTTGATTTTTGCGATCGTAGAAGAAGTTACATTGATTGCACATGCTGGTTTAACAGAACCTACGTACGAAAAGGCCATCGCTTTATTCGGGCAAGAAAAAACGGCCCAAATTATTATGGCTACCGTTATCATTAATGCATGGAACCGCATTGGGGTTAGCTCTCATTTACAACCGGCTGTAGAAACACCGGCCACTGTATAAAGAAAATAGCATGCTGGAATGCCGCCATGTCCAGCATGCTATTTACATGTTACCAACTACTGCTGGCACCACCACCACCCGACGAGCCACCACCCCAGCTAGAACTGGAGCTGCTCGAAGAACTAGACGAACTGCCGCTGCTTGACGAGCTGCTCGACTTCCTCGGAATGGTGTAATTATATCTTTTAGAGTTACTGCACGCCGCACAAGTATACACCCTGTATCCCGACCCGCTATGATCTTCCGTAGCACTACGCGTAACAACATCGCTTTTCATTTCAAATGTATAATGATGACAACTTGGGCAACTACAAGCCGCTGAATACATGTTGTTGTAAGCTAATGTAAGCACGTGTTTACAGGTACTACATAGCCATACATCATAATCCACGCTTTTAATACGTTCTTCCACCTGCCTACCATGTTCCAAGTAAGCGTCTTCTTCCGATTCTTCCAGTTTATCCATCGGGTGATAGCAATTCGGGCAATTGTACTGCACGTTACGGTACTTATTCATCTGGCTATCTACATACTTTTTATACAAGAATAAGCCCGGGATAGGAAACATGTACGCTGCTATTTTCAATCCAACATTCCCATAAGCATAATTCCACCAACGTTGATGGGGCTCAGCTGTACGGTTGGCTGTTGCTATACAAATGGCTGTAAAGGCAAAGGCAATATGCATCAATAATGTCCATGCTACGTAATACAATCCCCAAGCCGCAAAGAAGCCTAAGTGCCATTTGAAAAACTTGATGCACACAAATGCTAATACAATAACAGTACCATGTACTGCTATGTTACCAAAAAAGCGGGGCCTGAAATATTTATTAGGTAAGTCTTTCAACGAAACCGGTTCTTTCGAAGCATCTGTTTTACTAGGTGCTTTACCACCAAACACAGCACGTAGTAAAATAGCCGTACCAATTAACATGAAGAATGCGCCAAAGAAGAAGGGCTCTTCTATTTCCCCACCTGTATAAGATGAGGCGTCGTCGTATTGTTGTGTTAATTCTCCAGGAGCATATTCTACCGTACCGGCACTAGCCATATCACCACCATCTACCATAGGGGTATCATCTTGTACACTGCTGTTACTATTGTTGCTGATGATACCTTGTGGTGCAACAGGGGCTGTTGGCATGGGGGTATTGGTTAAATCAACCGTAACAGGATCTATTAAGGAATGATCGTCATTAGAAGGCGCGAATTTATCGAATTGGTATTGGTAATTGCCGTTATTCATAACGGAAACAACGGAACGCACACCATCTATAAAGGCTGCATCATAATTGTTTTCTTTCATGCGCGGCACCATGTATTCTTGTTGTATACGGAAGCAAATTACATCAGGTAGATCGCCTTCCAGTCCCAAGCCCGTTTCAAAAACAATTTTGCGGGCATCTTCTACCATCAATATCAATAAGCCATTATTTGTTTCCTTATTCCCAATTCCCCAATGATTAAATAATTCGTGGGCAAATTGGCGAGAATCTTTATCCCCGATACTATGGAGTAGTACCACCGCCACTTGTGCTTTGCCTGCTTGGTCTAAGGCCGATAATTGGGTGTTGATGTCGCTCACGGCGCCGGTGCTAATGAGGTTGTCCGGATTGCTTACATAGCCCCCATCAATTTTCTTGGGATCGGGAATGGAACTCACAAAATCTTCGGCGGTTTGGTTCGTACAGGCCGAGAAAATGAGCATTAGTAATACTATAAAACCCCGGGCGCGCAAGGTATAGAATCTTTTCATGGATTGCTTAAAATATAGTGGTGTTAAGGTTTTCGCGGGTTCAATATACTTAATTTCTACGGATGATAGTTTGATGCCAAACGGTAAATGACCATTATCAGCCCATTTTTAACCCTTCGTCATTCCCCAGGTTTTTGCCGCGCCGTAATTTTGTGTCATCAAACACAGCACAAACAAGCTTTTTATCATACACACAATAAGTTAAAAGGCAACCTGCTAGGTGGTTGCCTTTTTCATGAATTCGGTTTTAACATATACACATACACTTATCAAGCTAGTCAAACCCCAAATGTAGCCCGTATCTACACAGTAGACACGGGCTTTTTACATGGCACTACTTAGCACAACTGATCAACATCAGTATATGCATGACCATCATCATTGCTCACCCTTTCAAAGCCTAGTAGCTTTGCAATTGTAAAGAAGAAGATGATCGACTTTGTGAAAGAGAGAATGAAAAATTGTTTACCTAAAAGAAGAAGTCATGAGATTACAATTAGCCGCTTCAGCCGTATTAATTGCCTTTTTAGCATCGTGTTCAGCACCTAAAAAGTTGAAAGAATCTGAAGCGAGGTACACGCAATTACAATCAAAATACAATACTTCCCAACAAGCATTACAAGATTGTAACAACGAATTAAAGAAGCAAAACGCTTTATCCCAACAACAAATCACCCATTTGAATGCACAGATTGCACAAGAACGTGCGAATAACGACCAAATGATTGGTCATTTACGCGACTTGTCTGTTATCTCCAGCTCCCAAGCAGAAAGTATTCAAAAATCACTCGCCAATATCAATTCAAAAGATGCGTACATCAAAGATTTACAATCTGCTATGGCGCGTAAAGATTCCTTGAACATGGCATTGGTGATGAATTTAAAAGGCGTGATAGGGAACATGGACGACCAAGATATTGACATTAAGATAGATAAAGGGGTTGTTTACATAGACATTTCCGACAAACTATTATTCAAAACCGGTTCGTACGAAGTAACCGATCGAGCACGCGAAGTACTTGGCAAAGTAGCGAAAGTGCTGAATAACCAACCGCAGATAGAGTTTATGGTGGAAGGGCATACGGACCCGGTACCATTCGCACGCGGCGTATTATTAGATAACTGGGATTTGAGTGTGAAACGTGCTACCAGCGTGGTTCGTATCTTACAAAACGAATACCATATTCCACCGGCAAGAATGACGGCAGCAGGACGTAGTGAATATGTACCAGTAACCACGAACGATACAGCAGAAGGTAGAAGTAAAAATAGAAGAACAAGAATCGTGATCTTACCGGAATTAGACCAATTCTTTAAATTATTAGAAACTCCTCAAAGGTAATAATAGACCTGTTTTGATTTTATGAGCAACAAGTTAGCAATAGGCGCCTAAAAAACGCCTGTTGCTTTTTTATTTATTGGCAATGCGTTCTAACTTTTCTTCATGTAATAATTCAATTTTCCCTTTCGCTATTTGTATCAGTTTCTCCGACTTGAAATCATGTAGCGTACGAATTAACGACTCTGTGGCAGTACCTGCAATAGAAGCTAATTCATCGCGGGGAATGCTGATTTTAAAGGGATGTTGATCGTCGGATTTATATTTATCACGTAGATGAATGAGCGCACTGGCTACTTTATTGCGGAGTGAATTGTAAGCAATACTAACAAGTCTTTCTTCCTTTTCAGTAAGATTATTGGCCAACATAAGAATAAGTCGGTTGAGGATAGAAGGCGACTGTTCAAGTATATCGATGGCATCTTCTTTTGGAATCACCACTAACTCGGTTTCTTCCATAGTGATGGCAGTCGCTAAGTAATGTGTATTTTCAAGTATTGCCATGTAACCAAAGAAGTCTTTCTTTTTATATAGGCCTATTACAAGTTCCTTCCCATCATTATGTGTTTTCACCGTTTTCACTTTCCCAGATAGTATATAGTAGAAATTGCGGGGTATACCTCCTTCCTTGTAAACGGTTTCGTAAGGGGCTAAACGAATGGTGTTGCGGTTGCTAATGAGTTGGTGGATAGCTTGTGTAACGGTTGTGTTGCCTTCGGTGGATAATTTTCGTGCTTTTTTGAGTTGTTGCTGGCTACGTTTAATGCGGTTCTTAACAAGTGTTAGCAAGTTGTGGTTGTTGAAGGGAGGGAAGATAAAATCATCTGCCCCTTCGTCCATAGCAGTTCTAAACGTATGTGGGTTCCATTCATCCGACCAAAACACAAAAGGCACTAAGTTCAATGCATCGCGCTTACGCACAGCCTTCATCACCCCAAATGCATCAATCCCAGGCATACCCGTTTTGCAGATAATTAAACTAGGCAAGTTTTCTTGCGCTAATTCAATACCCAACTCGCCGGTACCGGCTATTAAAACTTCGTATTCTTCTAAACGCAGCACCGCCGCCATGTCTTCAGTAGCCAGGTGGTCGTTATTGATAAGTAAAAGCGTTAGCATGTTTTTCCAACAACCTGTTGCCTAATTTGTTCGCATAGCTGCCATATCAGTCACTTTTTTTAGGCAAGATTGAACATGAATTAAATGGCTGTATGCAACTTAATAGCCAATGGTATTACGTATATTTGTAGTATAGTCACCTCTAGTAAGTGGAGCAAGCATACGCCAAATGAATCAAACAATAAAAGCCCTGTAGCTCGTTTAGGTGTTACTTCCCTGGTAGCTACCTTCTTTTGTCATTTGCCTTGCGAAAAATGATCATGAAGGACTTTACTTTTGTTGATTAAATGAAAACCAGCTTGTTGTGAGGTTCTTACGAAGTAATTCCCCTATTTAAGACTGTGATGCTAAATATATAAGTATGCTATTCTCATGCTTTTCCCATGCTCTTTCCAAGTAAATCTCTTGTACTTTCCATGTAAATTCCATGTAGTTTCACTATAACTCCTTCGTACTTACATCGTATTTACCCTTATACTTCATCGTAGTTACCCAACTGTTCCCTTATTACTTCCTTATTGTTCCCTTATTACCAATCGTGATTTTGTGCTGCTTCGTTCAGATTCAGCCTATTGCATTATACATTGTTATCAATACCTTGTTACATACGCCTTAATTTATCACCCATTTCTTCTAATTGTAACCCCTTATTTAGAGCGATTTCTATATCGTTTTTTCATGGATATATAGTTGCTTACAGTGTAAAGTAATTTATTGGTTACTAATGTTTTATACAAAGAATGTAAGAATAAAAAAGTCGAAAATTTTTGCGGATTTAATTTGATTTTTTATTATCTTCATTTTAACGGCGCACATTGGCCGAGTTAACCTAAAAATGATCCAAAATGAAAAAGCGATCTAATTTAAGTTTCCAAGATTTGGAACAAATTTTCACCTTTCTAAAGGAAAGTGGCTTTATGAAGAATGGCCGCCTACAGAAAACAATTAACTGGGATAGCGAGCGGTACGATGGCATTCGTTCACACCGCAAGGAATTTGGCAAGGTTGCGCAAGTGGCCGCTAATATTCGTATGGCTTTTAGCGAGATAACAAACTTGTTCCCAGACAGTACAATGTACAGAAGGTTGTCTTCCAAACTATTCGAGGCCTTGAAAGCAGATACCACCCATGAACGTGGTATGCGTACTGTAGAAGCAGGCAACGTTACCGTACTAGATGATTTTCAATTCAACCAGCAAGCTAAGTTCTATCGTACTTGTAATGCAAAGTATAAAGTAACACTAGATCGCTCGTTAGGTCAAGCTGCGGTGGCATTTCCTGCATTTACCCCGCTAAATGAAATACGCGCACCGAAAAATGCTACGCATTTCAAAATGGTAGCCTCTATTCACGCGATTAACTTCGACAACCATCAAACAGAAACAACTTGCATGGTAACGAATACGTTACCTTTAGATGCACCCATGGTAGAAGCATTTGTATTACCGCTCACCTTCTTAGCAGACGATCCACGGCATTTATTTGTGTCGGTAGGAATTGCATTCGTGGAAATAGAAAATGGCCGAGCGTACAGTGTAAAAGGCAATCGCTTGAATGCGATGGCTATAGCTGAAGTGTTCCCAAAGCCGGCCAAACTGTCGGCGTTACCCAGCGCTAACAAAAAAGCAGCAAAGGATGCAGTACCCCCAACAGTACCGAAAAATAAAGGAATGCGGGCAACGATGCAAGAACCCAGTAAGCCTAAACGAGTAGCCAGTGCAACACCGAAGAAAGTACCTGTTAAACCAACAGCAGCCGTCACCGTTTCGGCACTGGATATGCTACATCAATCAAACATACCTATACCGCAAAATGGTAATAGCAAGGGCAAGCGAAAGCAGCCGGTCATTAACGCATCCAAGGAAATCAATCATTTCATGCCACCTCCCAACAAAAAAGCCAATACACATCCACTAACGTAATGCATATTGGCCTTCCATTGAAGATGATTTATTTCAATTCAAATTGATAAGTACCTGCCGATAATGCAATATCCTGCGTACTTACAGGCGTTAATTTGCCATCAACTTTCATTTGAACGCTTTTAAAGATGCCTTTAAACGTTAATGTAGCTGAACTATTCGGTGGAATGGTTACTTGGTAAGTAATCACTTTCTTATTGCGTTGGAACAACGTGCTGATTTGACCGTAGGGCCCTTCGTGGCTCACCGCAAAATCGTTCAAGTCGGCCGGGAAATAAGGTTTGAGTAAAATGTGTTTAAAGCCTGCTTGGTTTTCATCGGGGTATATACCTGCAATACCCTTATACAACCATGCCCCAATTTCGCCAAACATAATATGGTTGCGCGAAATATCGGATTTGGCTTTTAGTGGCCAGTTTTCCCATAAAGTAGTAGCACCGTTTTCCACCCAGTAACCCCATGATGGGAAGGTTTTCTGCGAAGCTACTTTATAGGCAACATCGTCGTACCCATTTTCAGTTAGTGCATTCAATATCGCCTTGGTTCCTAGTAGGCCTACATCAAGGTGGTAATTGTCTTGCGCTACGCGTTTCGCTAAGTTTGCAGCAACAACCGACTTTAGTTCATTCGGTACAAGGCCCCAATATAATGGTACACTCATTTCCGTTTGTTGACCTTTCCCGTACGTTGCATTCAATCGGTCTAAATACTTTTCGTTGAAGGCATTTTTAATCGTGTTCGCTAATTTGGAATATTGAATGTAATCGCCTGTTTTGCCCAATATCTTGGCTGCTTTTGCTACAATGGTAGCATCGGCGAAATAGTATGCCGTAGATGTGAAAGGTACAGGTGTGGTAGATTTTACGGGTACCCAATCGCCCAATCCCCAAGTAGTAATGCCGTCCGGGGAAATATCGGTGATGTGGTTTACGTATGCTTTCATGGCTTCGTACGAGCGTGAAAGGAGGGTAGTATCGCCATAAAACATATATACTTGCCAAGGAATGATGGCAATGGTGCTCGTCCAATCTGGACCGTTACCCCATTCGTAGCCCCAACCACCCGTAGGTATAATCGAAGGTAATACACCGTTCGGTTGCTGCTCGTCGCGGTGATCCGCTAGCCACTTTTCATACACCGTAATAGCATCGAAATTGTACAACCCGGTTTCTACAGCTATATGTGCATCGCCAGTCCAGCCATTCTTTTCGCGCTGTGGACAATCTGTTGGATAGCCAAATAGGTTCGATAAATAAGCGTTATTCGTTGCCCACCATAGCTTTTGCAAGGTGCTTTGGGATGTGCTGATAACACCTATTGGCGGTACTTTACTGTGCATAAAGTAAGCCACCACGCTTTCTTTCGTAAGTGCTATAGGTGTACTACTAGTTACTTCAATGTATTGAAATCCTTTGTAGTTAAAGTGTGGAGAGAAAGTTTCAGTGCCTATACCCGCAAGTGTGTAAATGTCTACTTGAAATGGATCTTTATCGTCGGTAGGACGGTAGTGTACATCAATGTTTGACATGTCAATATTGCCTGCGCTATCCAGTAATTCACTATGTCGTACCCTAATTTCTGTACCGGCATCACCTTTCAATGTAATTTCAGAGACGCCGCTGATATTCCGTCCTAAGTCGAAAATATATTGACGATCATTGATTTTGCGCATCGATACCGGTAGAATGGTTTCTACCCGTTCGATGGGATGCATTACCTGCGACACTATATTCATAGATGGTGCAGCACGGTATATGATACCACCCCATTTACTATCATCGAAATTAGCCGTATTCCAACCGTTTTGGATTTTGCGTGCATCAATATGTTCTGCTGTGTAAATACTATTGAAAACTACGGGTGATAATGATGTGCGCCAATCGCGATCGGTTGCAATGGTTTCTTCCGTGCCATCGGTATAAGTAATGCGGAGGTCCATACAGAAAGTAGGACGTGCACGCCAAGGTGCCTTATGAAAATCCCATACAGCGGTAGATTGATGGTTATACCAGCCATTTCCAAGCATAACACCCACGGCGTTTTTGCCTTGTTGTAAAGCGGTTGTTACATCATGTGTTACATACAATGTGCGTCGATCGAAGCGGGTATACATAGGATCTAGCTGGTGCGAGCTGATCTTTTGCCCGTTGATATATAACTCGTACAAGCCACCCGCGGCAATGTATGCGCGTGCTTGCTTAATGGGTTTATTGGCTTGAAATGCCCTGCGGAAGAGGGGAGCAGGCTTGGCATGGATATCGAGGCGATCTGCAATCCACGCACCTTTCCAATTGTTTTTATTCACCATCCCGGTTTCAAAACTACTGGTTGCTATGTGTGTATGCCCATCTTGATCCCATGTTTGCACCTGCCAATAGTACTTGGTAAATGGTTTTAGCGTAGGACCGTTATATGTGAATAGTTGTTGGCCCGACTGTATTTTTTCGCTGGTGAAGCTGGGTTGGCTGGCCAACGTTGTGCTGTCGGCCGCTAGGCGAATTACGAAAGCTACTTGTTTTGCTGGCTGGTTTGGAGTTGCCATTTGCCAAGTAAATCGGGGTTGTACAGCATCTATCCCCAACGGGCGAACCATGTATTCACATTGTAAACGCTGTAAAGTAAAGTCGCTGGCAATAGCGCTGGCACAAATCCCGGCAAAAAGCACGGTCATTATAACTCGACGAAACATGTATAGATTTTGTGTTGATGGACGGGAAAAATACGGCGTTCGGGTCGATTATCAAAACCGGCTATCCATCAATCGACAAAATGCGGTTGTTTCAATGTAAGTTACCTGTTATAATCGTTCAATGGGCTCTTTGCCATCATAATATTGATTTGCAAGATACTGGTGTTATTTGCAGTATAACTATTAAGTATTCTTCTAGTTTTGTATCATTATAAAAATTTTGATCCATGCTGCGTATTTCCGCGTTATTCACGTTGATGTTATGTATGTGCTATGTAATGATCGCACATGCACAACAATCGAATTGTCCAATCATTCCTCAACCTGCTAAATCATCTGCAGGAAACGGGGAATTTGTATTGTCGACCTACACACCCATTACTTACAGCGATCTATCATTACAGCCTGTAGCCTATTACTTTCAACAAGCAATTTTACAATCGAAGAATATCCCATTGCAAGTCGCTAGTAATCCTACTGGTGCGCATATTTCATTAGAGCTGAAGAAATTGGCGAATAAAGATGTATCTGCTTATAGCGTAGTAATGCAGCCAAATAAAATTGTAATACAAGCGAATACCCCGAACGGAATCTTCTATGGCTTGGTATCGCTGTTGCAATTATCGCGAATACAAGCAGCCAAGAATAATACGGTGGCTTTGCCTTGCTGGAATATTGATGATGCCCCATTATTAGGCTGGCGCGGGTTTATGTTAGATGAAGCCCGCCATTTTTTCGGGAAAGAGAAGGTGAAGTCTTTATTGGATTGGATGGCTTTTTATAAATTGAATACCTTCCATTGGCATTTAACCGACGAACAAGGTTGGCGATTCGAAGTGAAGCAATATCCCAAGTTAGCCTTAATTGGCGGCGTAGGCGACTTCACCAATGCTATAGCACCCGCTAAATACTATACCCAAGCCGATATAAAGGAAATTGTACAATACGCAGCAGAACGTTTCATAACGGTGGTGCCGGAAATAGACATGCCCGGTCATGCTACTGCCGCTAATAAAGCGTACCCACAATATAGCGGAGGTGGTTCGAAAGCACATCCTATGTTTACCTTCAACCCAGCAAAAGAAGAAACATACGATTATCTTACCAATATTCTCCGTGAAGCCAATACACTTTTCCCTTCTCGCATGCTCCACATTGGTGGAGACGAAGTAAGCTATGGCAACGAAGAATGGCCGAAAGACCCAGCCATTCAACAATTAATGCAACGCAAACAACTAAAGGATTTAAAAGCAGTCGAAAACTATTTCATGCAGCGCATGGCCGATACCATCATGTCTCTCCAAGCAAAAGTACTTGCCTGGGATGAAATGGCAGAAGCTGATCTACCGCGCGAAAAAACAATCATCTACTGGTGGCGTCACGACAAACCCCAACAACTCGAATTAGCCCTTCAAAAAGGATATAGTACAGTTATTTGTCCCCGCCTACCATTATACTTCGATTTCGTACAAGACAGTACCCATCGCCACGGCCGTAAATGGAACAAACGCTATAATCCACTGGAAGAAGTATACCAATTCTCTCCACTATCCTTGGCGAAACCCAATCAACAATACCTCATCAAAGGCGTGCAAGCCAACCTATGGACTGAAACAGTGTCCAACAACGAACGCCTCGATTACCTTCTGTTCCCCCGCATTTGCGCCTTCGCCGAAATGTCCTGGACACCTCCATCCCAAAAAGATTACCCAGCCTTCCTACAAAAGCTAGAACGCCAGTTCCCACTTTTCGATGAAGCCAATATCTACTACTACAATCCAACAACACCCACTTTACATAGCGAACCCATTCCAAAGAAACGTACGGTAAGCGATTATAAAGACTAAATATTACAAGGGGATGCACCTAGCATCCCCCCATTACATTTCCCTAAACACAAGTAAATAACCTCGCAATATTGTACATTAAAACCCCAGTAAGTAGTCCAAACGATTTTCTCCACAAAATGCATACTTTCTTCATTATCCAACACACATAATTATCCATGTAGAAAAGCATTGCATTACATAGGATGGACGAGAAATTCAGTTGTATACTTTTCATGTGTATATATTTCACTACGTAAACACTAAATTAGAAAAATCAATTATTCTCTTGCTCCCAAGCGAACATAACCCCAACAACAACAAACCACACCCCAACACAACACGCCCCCCAAAGACCTAACGCCATTCACCACAGTAGCACCAAAGCCCCATCGACATCCCGATAAAACGGCGACGCAGTCTTTCGCCGTTTTTCCTCCTTTCTTTGGTTACTTTCTTTGGAGAAGCAAAGAAAGTAACAAATAGGATTTATATTAACTATACATACCCGAACCATACTTATACCCCCACCGTTTGCAAGACAAAATTTGATTTCCCCTTGTAATACACTACATTTGCACCGCATTGGTTCGCGTATTACTACCATAATCCGCGATTAAAAGGGAACTCGGGTGTAACTCCCGGGCAGTCCCGCTGCTGTAATTCTCAATAATAAGCACAGGCATTCTTTCGCCACTGTTTCTATGAAAATAGAGATGGGAAGGCCGCCTGGCGCTGAGATAAGCCAGAATACCTGCCATGCAATTCGTTTTTTAAGCTTTCGTGGAATGGAGCTTGAGAGTACTGGCAATAGCATTGTTGTTATTTTCAATGGGGTTTTTCCTATGGCGAAGGCTGTTGATATTATTTATCTAACAGTTTTAATCTAGTATGCAATTCATCGAACACCTCCGTTCTTTGGAAAAGGCATTGCTTTTCGTATGCTTACTTGTTGTGATACCAACCATGCAAATTTTTGCACAACAAGTAGATACAGCTACTACAAAGCAATTGAAAGGAGTTTCCATTTTGGGTGCAAGGGCCGATCGATATATATCGCCCCCGCAAAGCCTGCAAGGTGCCACTTTGCAGCGACTGAATACGTATTCCGTAGCAGATGCAC
This sequence comes from Chitinophaga skermanii, assembly GCF_003259335.1. GTDB lineage: Bacteria > Bacteroidota > Bacteroidia > Chitinophagales > Chitinophagaceae > Chitinophaga > Chitinophaga skermanii. The sequence goes on along the minus strand of NZ_QLLL01000006.1, from coordinate 248,035 downwards.
TACGCTTTTTTTCTGGTATCCAAATTAAAGACTATGGTGGCATAGGCGGCTTAAAAACCGTGAATGTACGTAGTATGGGCACTAACCATGTAGGTGTTTTCTACGATGGTATACAGCTGGGCAATGCGCAAAATGGACAAGTAGATTTAGGTAGGTTCTCATTGGATTACATGGACATTGTATCGTTATATAATGGACAGAAAAGTAATATCCTGCAAACCGCTAAAGACTATTCCTCTGCAAGTTCCATCTACTTATACACCAAGAAACCATCATTCGAAGGCAAAGAAAAAGTACATGTGGCCGGTACTTTTAGAACTGGGTCATTTGGCTTGTTAAATCCATCGTTGATTTATCAACATAAGATAAACGATCAAGTATCCGCTTCATTAAGCGCTGAATATACCTATGCCGATGGAGAATATAAGTTCAGGTATAAGAAGAAGGAAGGGTATGATACAACCGCTATCCGTAAGAACGGGGATATCACAGCACGACGTGTAGAAGGTGGTTTTAACGGGATGATGAAAGGAGGAGAGTGGTCGGCGAAATTCTACTATTATGATTCGGATCGCGGATTACCGGGATTCGTAGTGGCAGGGGTTTTCGGGCACGTAGATCGACAAATGGATAGAAACTTCTTTGTACAATCAACTTTCAAAAAAGATATCACGAAGAAGTACTCCCTTTTGCTAAGTGGTAAATACGCCAGCGATTACGTTCGATATATTGCTCCCGATACCGCGTTACTCCGTGTAGATAACAAGTATTACGAAAAACAATCTTACTTCTCTATTGCGCAGAAGTATTCCATATTACCCAATTGGGATGTAGCCTTGTCGACCGATTATCAATACAATTCCATGGAATCCACGATGCGTGATTTTGCATATCCAACAAGGAACACCGTATTAATAGCCGCTTCAACAGCTGCTTATTGGAATCGCTTCAAAATACAAGCGAATGCACTTACCACCATTGTAGATGAAACAGTAAAAATCAAAACTGCTTCACCTCCTAAACGAGAAGTAACACCAGCTGTATTCTTACAATATCAACCTACACATTACAAGGACTTCTATTTACGTGCCTTCTATAAGCGCATCTTTAGGATGCCTACGTTCAACGACCTGTACTACACAGAAATTGGTAATTCGTACTTAAAACCCGAATACGCTACGCAATACAATGTGGGTTTAACGTATAACAAAAAATACGAAAAGGGTATCATTAACGAAGTAGGGTTCGAAGCAGATGCTTATTACAACGAGGTAACAGATAAAATCGTAGCCATGCCTACGGTTAGCCAATTCCGCTGGTCGATGATGAACTTGGGCTTTGTAAAAATACATGGGGTAGACATGAAAGGGTACACGGAGTTACAAGTAGCAAAGTCGCTCACTGTGTCGGCACGAGCCGTTTATACCTTCCAATTGGCGCAGGATTTTTCAGATCCGAAGGATACTTATTACAAAGATCAAATTCTATACATACCGAAACATAGCGGATCATTGATACTACAGGCGAGTTACAAGCAATGGGATTTTAATTATAGTTACATCTACACAGGAGAACGTTACAACGCCAAAGCAAATATTCGCGCCAACTATGTCCAACCTTGGTATACGAGCGATATATCAGTATCACGCAAGTTTAGAACCGGTATGTTAGATTGGATGGCAAGCTTCCAAGTGAACAATATTTTTAACCAATACTATGATGTAGTGCTGAACTATCCAATGCCCGGCACTAATGTGAAAGCCACGATACGCGTGGGATTTTAAAAAAATGAATATCATGCGAATGAAAAAATATGCATTAGCCGCAGCCGCGCTCGGCCTCGTTTATTTTTCGAGTTGTAGAACAGAGGATACTATTCTTCCTCCAACCGTTACACCTGTAGATACCCCCAGTGTACCTACGAGTATTATTGGTTTTTATTTATTGAATGAAGGGAACATGGGAAGTAATAAAGCTTCCTTGGATTATTACGATTATACATCGGGATTATACAAACAGAATATCTACGCAGAAGCCAACCCTACAGCCGTGAAAGAACTCGGCGATGTGGGTAATGATATCCGTGTTTATGGTAGCAAAGTATATGCAGTTATTAATGTATCCAACCGTTTAGAGATCATGGATGTAGCCACTGCTAAACGCGTGAAAACAGTAGAGATACTAAACTGTAGGTATGTAACCTTTGCGAATGGTAAAGCTTATATCAGCTCCTACGCCGGACCGGTAGAATTAGATCCTAATGCGCCTATCGGTAAAGTTATTGAATTAGATACAGCTACATTGAATATTACACGTGAAGTAATTGTAGGTTATCAACCGGAAGAGATGGCTATTGTAGGAAATAATTTATACGTAGCAAATTCCGGTGGTTACCGTTTCCCAAATTACGATTCTACCGTTTCCGTGGTGGATTTAGCTTCTTTTAAAGAAATCAAAAAGATCAACGTTGCCATTAATTTACACCGTTTAAAGGCTGATAATCGAGGTAATCTCTATGTAAGCTCACGTGGTGATTATTACACGAAACCTTCCCGCTTATTTAAAATCGATACGAAAACAAATACTGTTGTAAAGCAAATCGATTTCTCTGTGAGCAACTTGGCTATTGCCGGCGATACTGCTTATTTATACGGCACTGAATTCAATTACAATACGGGCAAAACAACCATCGCTTTCAATATGCTTGATCTGAAAACAGATCAATTACTGAATAAGAATTTCATTACCGACGGCACCGATAAGGGTGTGAAAATGCCTTACGGTATAGCAATCAATCCTATTACAAAAGAGATCTTCCTAACCGACGCAAAAGACTATGTAAGTCCCGGTACCTTGTATTGTTTTGGGGCAGATGGTGTAAAGAAATGGTCGGTTACCACGGGCGATATTCCAGCACACTTTGCCTTTGTGTACGGTGTGAAATAACATGATACGGAAATAGTTTATATATCAATCAAAAAGCACAATGAAAAAACAACTATGCTTATTTGTAGCCGTGATTACTTTAGTATTCAGCGGCTGTTACAAGGGCGATATTGATGATCTGAAAGATGATGTCAATAAATTGAAAGAGCAAATGGCGAAATATGAAAGCCTGCTCACGGCCATGAATAACCGCTTGTATATTACTTCATACACAAGCGAAAACGGTAAATACAATATCACCTTAAGCGATGGAACAGTATTGAATGTGAGTGATAAACCTGCTTTCTTTAGCGTAAGTACTACCAATACTTGGTTGATCGATAACGTAGATACTAAAGTAGCCGTAGCTGCCACTAGTCCACTGATTACAATTGGTACAACTGGTAACTGGTTTATCGACGGAAAAGATGCCGGTATTAAATCAACTATTACGAACCCAAGTGCTTTCGGCATTGTAGCAATCGCGCAATTGAAAGAAACCATGTTGTTCGTATTTGGCGACGGTAAAACTATCCAATTGAAATCATTATCACCAGAAGTAAAAATCACGGTTCCTGCCGGTGGTTTCAACTTCGATCAATTCCGCTGGGTACGTATTACACCGGATGTTGAGTATGATGATAATGCTACATATACATGGACAGTAGGTAATGATACCATTGGTACTACAAAGCAACTCATGCACATATTTGCTGCCCCAGGTGCTTATGGCGTTCGATTAACTGTTAAAAACGGTATTGGCCAAGGCTTTCAAGAAATTGTGGTTACGGTAAAACAAAAAGCATATAGCAATGCTGTTACAAAAGTATTTGAATACTTCCCTGCACCAGGCCAGTTCATCAACGAATTACCAGGTTATGTAGAAGGTGACAATGCAGCTGCTATGGCTTTGAAAGCAGAAAAAGCATTGAGTGGTAACTCTATGATTTGCCTCGGGGGCTTCGGTGGTTACGTAGTAATGGGTTTTGATCACACGATCATTAACCAACCGGGCAAACCTAGTTTCTTAGTAAAAGGTAATGCCTTTGCTAACTGGGCTGAAGCCGGTGTAATTTCCGTATCATACGATGCGAATGGCAATGGTTTACCAGACGACGAATGGTTCGAAATTGCAGGTTCAGAATACAATAACCCTCGTACGGTGAAGAACTATACGATTACATATTTTAAACCAGATCCTAATAAGAATCCAACTCCAAACGACGAGTATCCATATCTGAATGATACTACCTACATCCGCTGGAAAGATAACCAAGGTAAATCTGGCTACTTATCTAAAAACTCCTTCCATTCGCAGAGCTATTACCCTTTGTGGAAAGGCGATAGCATTTCATTCACAGGCACTAAACTCACCGATGCTACCGTATACGATAAATCGGGTACAGGTACATATTTCGTGAGCGAAGCATTTGAATTCGGTTATGCCGATAACTGGTCAAATACGGATGAAAAAGCGAAAATCAAATTGGATTGGGCAGTTGATAAGAACGGTAAGCCCGTGAAGCTAAAAGGTATCGACTTTATCAAAGTACACACAGGCCAAAGAGCTGAAGGTGGTTGGTTAGGCGAAATTTCTACGGAAGTAGCTGGTGTTACTGATTTAAACCTCTAGTTAATTTTTACATGTAAAACCATGTTAAAAGGCTGTCTCTACATGTAGAGGCAGCTTTTTATTTTTAACGTTATTCATACATGGGTACATTATAATAATAGGAAAAGGCTGCCAAATGACAGCCTTCTTTTTCATAAGCATTAGCCGTTTAAGCTATATTGTAGGGCTGTAGAAATACAGCCCTTTTGATCTAAGTAGGATGAAGCAAACGATTCATCATTTGCTTATATGTGTAGAAAATTTTTCTTCACGTATTGTGCGCTGCGTTGTACGTTGGTCATAGCATCAGGTATATAGTTATTACCTTGTTCCACGAACATGTGTTGTACACCTGCCAGTTTGTAATCTTTTAATATTGCGCGAAAGTCGATTTGTCCATCGCCCATTGTTGTATGTAATTCCCTGTCTTTTTTATCCATGTCTTTCAAATGGAAAATGGCAAACCTACCGGGCTGCGCCTTAAACCATTCCGCAGCTTTTTTCTTCGAGGAGTGTGACAGCCAATACAAGTCGAGTTCCAATGTTACGAAGTTGGGGTCTGTTTCTTGGGTAATAATATCGTACCCAATCTGCCCTTTCTCTTCAATAAACTCGAAGTCGTGGTTATGGTAAGCGAGTTGTAAACCACCTTTCTTGATTTGTTCGCCGATGGTGTTCAATGTATTCGCTAAGCGTTTGAACGATTCAATGTTCCTGTACTCTGGCGCTAACCATGGCCACACGATGTATTGTTGCTGTAAAGCATGTGCACCTGCGATGCATTCGTCGACGTACTTCTTCAAAGCATCTGCTTGTGAAGGAGCGAAGAAGAAGTTCAGATCGTAGTGCCCTGCCGGGGTTGTAAGGTTACAATCATCCAGCAGCTGCTTGGCGGCTTTGGGTTCTAGTCCCCAGTAATACTTGTTTCTCCCATAATTAAAACCATAGGTTTCCACTTCTTGGTACCCGAACGAGGAAACGCGCTGTAAAGTACCGCGAAGGTCTTTTTCCATGGCTTCTCGAATGGTGTAAAGTTGCAAGCCTAAGGGGAAGGTTTTTTTAGACGAAGCGAGGGCGATTTTGGGCATGGCAATGCCAGCCGATAATATGCTCGCCTGTAAGAGGAATGCTCTACGAGAATGTTGCATAACCGGAATTTTATGTGCGATGTAATGAAATTCGCGCTAGTGTTGCTTTACATAGATCTCGATGATTTCTTGGTTGATGTTCAAATTCTCAATCTTTTCAAATCCTTGTTGGATCAATGTATCGCCTTTGATAGTGAGGTTGAAGTGAAAATCTTTGCCTTCCCAATCGCGGTGGTTCAAATACATTAAATGCTCGGTGTATTGCTTACCGTCGAATGTATACGTACCGCCACCACCGGTAAATACGGGGTCTTTCCCTTTACCATGATCAAGATCGTGGTTAAAGAACGCAAAGTGCGATGCGTTGAAGATTTTAATCATCTCTGTTGGCTTACCGTCAACGGGATATGTACTCGTAGTATCCCCTTGTTTAATTAGTTTGCCCGACACTAATTTATAAGTGCCTGTCAACACGTTTGCCTGTGTTGATGTAGAATCCGGAACAGTTTTCATGTCGCCGGGTGTAGGTTGCGTATTGCAAGCAGCGAAGGCTACAATCGCAAGTGGAAGAAGTCGGTGGAAATTCATCGTTATATATGCTATGTGTTTCGAATACGGTACAAATGTAGCAGGCCTTTTCATCCGAAAATTGGAAAAAAGCGAACAGCTAGTTTTTTTCCGATAAAAGATAATCCGGTGCGCGGAATTTCCCAGGTGAAGTTTTCACTATCTGCTGGAAAGTATTATTGAAATGCGCTTGGTCGTAAAAATGATGGTTTAAGGCTAACTGCGTATACGGCAATTTATCATCCGTTACATCATCTACCGCTAAGCGGAGTTTTAAAATAATGGCTAATTCTTTCGGTGTAATCCCTACATGTAGCTTAAACTTCTTCTGTAAATGCCGGGGAGAACACCCCAATGTTGCACAAATACTACTCAATGTTAGGCTTGGCATGTCAGTTAGCATTTTACATACTTGGGTAATCATTACAGCACTAGGCGCATTATGCACCAGCGGAATAAAATTCTTAAACGTATACCACAACACTTTTCTCGTACTTCCCGTGTAATGTACATGTGGTGCCATGTTAAACGGCAGATCTAATGTATTGATGGGTACCACGCGGTCGACATAAGTTTCCAAAGGCTGCTGGGTAAAATGGGCAGGAGTAAAAGGATATAATTGTACCATGGTAGCCAATGTATGGGCGAGAATGTTTACTTGGATCGCTTCCGTTAATTGGCCGCAAAAGTAAATCCCGGCGGGCAATACATGAAGGCCTTGCTTGGTGGTTACTTCCAACCCGTTCCCATGGATAAATACAATCGTAAAACAACCATTCGGCAACACGTTTTTCTGTATAACGGGTTGTGCATGATACTGATTATCAAGTATCCAAAGTTTCTTAATAAAGAAAGCAGCTTGGCCGCTCACCTTATGTTCGATATAACGTAACATTTGATCCTGGTCGACTTTCGAACAAGATACAAAAGGCAAAGGGGATTTTCACGGGTAGCTCGACGAGCGGTTAATATGCCTGTTAAAGGAAATGGTAAAATGTTGTAATTTTCGCCCCTCAATGAACATGAACATGCGTTATTTGCTATTAGCGTGTTGCCTCCTGTTTGTGGCGCCTACCTTCGCCCAAGCAACCAAAGAAGGCGATACGATCCCTTTGCCGGCCGCCATTAGCAGCAACTTTTACGAGTACTCTGGCCTAGCTAAATACAACAACGAGTTACTGCTGTTACCACAATTCAAGAAATGCACAGGTAGCGACTCCCTCTATTCCATTTCCTTGGAAGATGTGCGGAAGTACCGTACAGAGAAAACACCTGTAACTGCGTATAAATCATACAGTCTTACCAATTTGGGGGAAATTTACAATAAGCTGTCTGCCGAATGGGAAGGTTTCGAAGCCATTGCAGTTAACGGTAACCAAGTATGGTTAACCGTGGAAACACATGATGGTAACCCTAATTGCTATGTATTAACAGGTATTATCGATGGTAACAAAATTGTACTAGATCCTCAAAATGTACTAGCACTTAAACGTCCGTACGATTGCGATAACATGGGATTTGAATGCCTTACTTATTTCGATAAGCACTTATTGGCCTTGTACGAGGATAATGCCAGCTTAGTACAACCATACGGTTATTGGATCGATCCTGTAAACAACCAAACAAGCAAGATTAACATGCCCCGCTTGTATTTCCGTATTACCGACATCTGCGCAGATAAAGAGTACATCTATGGCATTAACTACTATTTTGGTGGGAAAGACGATTATAAATGCTACGCAGCAGGTAAAGAAAAAGCCATCCGCGAAGCCATTCCTAACCTGCCGGAACGTTTAGAAGGTAATGATATCACCTTCGCCCGCATTGTACGTTGCCATTTGGGTGATGGAAATGGAGAATGGGAAGAAGTAATGCGCATCCGCTCTACGAAAACCAATTGGGAGGGCATGGTGCAATACGATAAAGGATTTCTTTTGATCAGTGATGCGAATAATTTCAATCCCAAAATATTAGTCACACAACTCGTTTATTTCGAATAATACCGTAGAATTTATTTACGTAATCATTATAAAATAAACCACAAGAGGCATCCTGTTACAGGATGCCTCTTGTGGTTTTGTATGGATGTAATTTTAATGCTCTTCTGTTAGTTCATCTTTGCCCGCAAAAACAACGCGTTTCCAAGCGGGGTGAGCTGCAATGTATTTCACAATTTCGGGGCAAATGGGAATCACCTTTAGGTTGCTTTGTTCCGCATCACGCAATGTTTTCTCTATGATGGCAGGAATCACGCCATCGGCTTTGTACACTTCTGGGTAAGTAGTGTGAATGAGCCAAAGTTTAACTTTCTTCTCTTTGTAGTCGATATACGCCAAGTGTTCACCGATTCGCATTTCGAATCGATGCATGAGGGGGTTTTTAACAACCGGGATGGCCTTGAATTTGCTCTTCATTGCACGTTGGATTTACATTGATGTTTATGCACTGGGTTGGCTCGACGCAGGTTTAGCGCCATAATCTGGGGGTAATGGAACGAATGTGGTTTCGCCCGGCACTTGCCCAAATTTTTGATCCAACCATAATTGTTTTGCTTCTTCAATTCTTTCGCGGGTTGATGCCACGAAATTCCAATAAATAAAACGTTCTTCAGGGAATGGTTCACCACCAAATATGAATACAGTGGTGTTTTCATGGATTACAAATTCGCATAATGTAGCATTCTTCGCCACAAGAATTTGTTTCGGACCATAAGTATTGCCTTCAATCTCAACACTGCCTTCTAAAATATATAAACCCGATTCACCAAATAAATGCTGGCCAATATTCAAGGTTTGTGTAGATAAACTATGTATTTCCAAGAAGAATTGTTTACTGTACACCGGCACAGGCGATTTCTTACCGAAGGCTTCGCCCGCCACTAATCTATAGGTTACATCTCCATCTTCCCAATATGGAATATCATTGGCTTCTACATGGGTAAACGTAGGGGCCATGTATTCATTTTCCTTTGGAAGGGCTACCCAGATCTGCAAACCATGCATCGACTTCTCCGAATGCCTTAAGTATTCCGGTGTTCTCTCGGAGTGAACAATGCCTTTACCGGCTGTCATCCAGTTCACAGCACCCGGGTGGATTTCAATTTCCGTTCCCAAGCTATCACGGTGCATAATACTGCCCTCGAATAAATAGGTGAGTGTCGACAACCCTATGTGCGGGTGTGGCGCCACATCCAAATTTTCATGGTCATTCATTTTCGTTGGGCCCATATGATCGATAAAAATATAGGGTCCTACCATTCTTTTCCCCTTGAAAGGCAATAACCTGCCTACCATGAAATTCCCAATATTCGCGGGTCTCTCTTCAATGATCATTCCTACGTTTGACATACTTCCTAAAGTTTAAATGATCCCCAAAATTACAATTGCAAGAACGGGGCTAATTGTATCTTTAAATACTTCTGTTGTAAATACAAGTTCGACAAAAAAAATGTTATCATAAAATTATAATAAACCTGCTCGCAAGGTAAGAACCTCTCTGTCAAAATGGGGGTTCTTACACACCTTTTCGTCGCCTTCTCCACCATTTTACCCCTTCCATCCATAGTACGCTGAAAGCCCCTGCCAATGCACAAATGAGTACTTGTAGGCCGCTTAATGGTGCTACACTAAAGAACCCAGCTACAGGAGGTACATATAAAATGATGATAGTGATGAGTAAGGTAGCGGCAATAATAGCAGGTAACAAGTAGTTACGATTTTGCATGCTAGTTATAAACGAAAAGTAAAAAGAACGGTTGACCATCGTTAGCCAAATATTGGCACAAATCAGTGTCGTAAATACCATCGACCGGGTGATACTTTCACTTTCGCCGCTTTGCACGCAATATTGGTAAATTCCAAGTATAAAAGCTGTTATTACTAAGCCTTGTAGAATACTCACCATTAATTCCTTGCCACTGAGAAAGGTTTCATTGATGGGCCTTGGTGGAACGTGCATTAGGTTGCGTTCCATTGGTTCGTTTTCGTAAACGATGGAACAAGTTGGCCCCATTACAAGCTCTAAGAAAATGACATGCATGGGGGTGAAGATATTCGGATACAGCCATCCTAAGAAAAGGGGGAGCGACACGGTGAGGATAATGGGAATGTGAATTGCAATGATATACAGCACAGCTTTCCGGATATTGGTGTAAATGCGGCGGCCCATGGCAACGGCGTCGACCATGCCTGAAAGGTCATCGTTCACTAGGATAAGTGCGGCAGCTTGCTTCGCAATTTCAGTACCCTTTTTACCCATTGCAATCCCGATATGCGCAGCTTTAAGGGCTGGGCCATCATTTACCCCGTCGCCCGTCATGGCTACAATCTCGTTACTATCTTTCAAGGCATTAATAGCAGCTAGTTTTGCATTGGGGAACATGCGGGTAAATATGTTAGCGCGTAGTAAGGTTGCTTGTCTTTGAGGCTCGTTAAGGGCCATTAATTCATCGCCGTTAATGGCTTCTTCGGGATGCCTTAACCCGGCTTGTTGGGCAATGGCGCGGGTAGTAAGGGCATTATCGCCGGTGATGATTTTCACCTTAATACCTGCTTCGTAGAACTGTTCGAATACGGCTTTGATATTTGCTTTTGGTGGGTCGTAAAAGGCAACAAATCCCAAGAATTCGAAGGGTACATCTTGTTGGCGGGCAGGAAAATCGTTGCCGGTAAAAGTACCCCTTGCTACGCCCAATACCCGGAAACCTTGGGAGGCATAGGTTGTTAACTGTTGTAGTGCCGTTTCCCGGTCGTGCTCGCTAAGATTTGATACTTCTAGAATTGCTTCGGGAGCTCCTTTAGCGGCAATAATCCGTGTTTGTTCATGTTCGAAAATATGGGTCATCATAGGAGGTGTACCATCGAGGGGGTATTCGTGCACCATGGAGAAAAGTGGGCGTTCGTCTTTCGCAGCTATTTTCTCGTATATGCTATGTAATGTTTTCTCCATGGGATCGAATGGAACCGGTTCGCTCGACCACATGGCATATTGTAAAAGAGTTTGGGCACTAGGCGAGTTCCAATTGCCTGCTTCTAACGATTCTTGGCTAGATTGTATGTAAATAGCCTGTAAATGCATGCTATTTTCTGTGATAGTACCTGTTTTGTCTGTACAAATAACAGTGGCACTGCCTAATGCTTCCACGGTTTTGATTTTCTTCACAATAATCCCCAACTGCATTAATCTACGGGCACCAAGTGCCATGAACGTAGAAAAGGCTACGGGGATTTCTTCTGGTAATATCGACATGGCTAATGTTAAGCCTTTCAACAAACTATTAACCAAGTTTCTTTCCCGGTAGAAATTAACGGCCCACACAGCAAGGAATACAGCTAGCCCTATAATAGCCATTACTTTTACAAAGTGGGTGATCTGTTGTTGGAGCAGCGTTGGCTCTTCTTTCATGGTAAGAATATCGTTCCCCAATTGCCCGATTTTCGTTTGGATGCCTACCTTATCAACCCGCACAAAAGCGGCACCACCGGCTACCAAAGTTCCACTGTATACTTGGTTGTTTGGCTCATTTTGATCCTTATACACGGTGAAGGCTTCGCCTGTTAGGGTAGATTCATTTACAGAGAAATCGTTGCTATGAATAATACTACCATCTGCATTCACAGTATCCCCTTCAGCAATAAACATTACATCGCCTTGCACAATCTCTTCTGTAGGAATGCTTTGCAACCGTCCATCTCGTAAAACCTTTGAACTAGGTTGGTTAATTTTTTTCAAGGCTGCTAACGCTTTGTTGCTCCGGTTTTCTGTATAAAAGGAAATGCCCGATACAAGTACAATAGCCGCCAACATAAAGTAAGCTTCTCCCCATTGTGCCAATGTGAAGTAAATGATCGACACGGCAATAAGTAAGAGCAGCATGGGTTCTTTTAAAAGATCGCCTAAGAAAGCGAGCGCTTTATTAGGTCGCTTTGCTGCATAGGTATTGGTACCGTGCGCAGTACGTAATGCTGTTACCTCCGGTGTGGAAAGTCCTGTAATGCCTGTTGGGATATTAACCTTGTATGCCATGATGCTAAAATGATTACTGGGTGAACACGAAGAATGGGAAAATGTTAAGCGCTTCTTCAATTTAAAACAATATTTATACATAACCTGCGCGGGTTTGTACATTCCTTTGCGCACATAGCCTTCCTACATTTGTAACATTATTTTGATCAAAATTGATGACATATGCAACCCTCAATTGGTATTTCAAGTGAACACACATTAGCTGTAGCGCAATCTTTGAGTGCTATTTTAGCAGATGAATTTTTGCTGTATGTAAAAACCCGCAATGCGCATTGGAACGTAGAAGGTCCGGATTTCCATGCGAAACACTTATTCTTCGAATCGCAATACGAAGCTTTGGAAGATGTAATCGATAGCGTAGCTGAAAGAATCCGCTCTATTGGTCATTATGCACCGGCTACCATGCAACAATACCTTCAACTCACGCACTTGTCAGAAATGAACCGCGAAGCAAATGATGGGCAAGGTTTTGAACGTTTATTGTTAGAAGATCATGAAACCATTATCATGCATTTGCGCGGCTATGTGAAAACATTCGCTGAAGATTATAAAGATGCAGGTTCCAGTGATTTTGCAACCCAATTAATGGAAACACATGAGAAAATGGCATGGATGCTCCGTGCTCATTTACGTTAGAGGTTTCAATTGGAAAGAAAGCGGCGTACCATGCGAGGATAATACTAGCGTTGTACGCCGTTTACATGTATATTACAAGGCTTCATCTTTGGGTTCCCATAACTCGATGATGTTCCCTTCAGGGTCCATGATATGAACAAATTTACCGTAATCGTACTCTGAAATCTCGTCTACCACCTGCACACCACTCGCTTTTAATTCGGCAACCAGCTCCACTAGGTTCTCTACACGGTAATTGATCATAAATGGTTTCGTAGAAGGATCGAAGTATTTCGTATCTGCTTTAAAGGTACTCCAAGCCGTGGTACCTTTCTTCCCCGGGTCATCGGCATGTAGCCACTCAAACGTAGCACCATAATCGCCCGCAGCAATACCTAGGTTTTTTGCATACCATTCATTCATGCCTTTTGGGTCGTCGCACTTAAAAAATACGCCGCCAATACCCGTTACTTTTTTCATGTGTATTTGGTTGTGGGATTAAAAAATTATGATAGAAAGTTAGGTATAATATAGATAGATTTTGTTGTTGAAACCCGGTTATATAAAACTATAGGCTACAAAGTAATTAAACATTAATTTAGCAATCTTGCCATGCCGCTATACAACCTATACCGGGGCTGCATGGGGCTGAATATATGAGAAATTATCAACCGACTTTTTACATGAAATATTGGTGCGTATTATTATTACTGGTCATGAGCAGTGCCCTCACGAAGGCGCAACCGGTGAATGATAGCCTGTTCGCCCAATTGAATAAAGTAATTGCTCAATCCCATGAATTCGATGCCACCAAGGAGCACGCATTAGACTCCATGCGGGCACTTTTTTCAAAAGCAACCACTCCCAACGAGCAATACACGCAAGCGCTAGCACTATACGAAGCATATAAAATATACAAGTTCGACTCGGCCTTCAATTATGCCCGGGTAATGGAAACGATTGCCATTCAATCCCAAAACGGTAAAAAAGCGGTCGCAGCAAGGCAACAACTCGCTTTTGTCCTCCTGTCGGCTGGGAAGTTCAGCGAAGCTTATAGCTATTTGTCTTCCATCCAACCACAACAACTCAACGATTCAAGTAAGGCCGACTACTATGTGCTATTGGGCAGGTATTACTACGACCTCGCCGATTATAATAGCGACGAGGTATATTCCGAGGAATACCGTGCAAAAGGTAACCGTTACTTGGATACTGCATTGCATTACTTGCCAACGAACTCCTTCGAGCATATATATTATACCGTTTTACGCAACTTAAAATCGCGGCAGCTGGAACAAGCCAATAGCTATTTCCAACAATTGCTAACATTGCCAGGCTTAAATGATCACCAATTGGCCATCGTTACCTCTACACTTAGTCACTATTACGATCTAAAGCACGATGCGGCCAAAGCGATTCACTACCAATTACAAGCCGCCATCGCCGATATACGTTCCAGTACGAAGGAAACCTTCGCTACCTTTAACTTGGCTCAATTATTATATGGTCAAGGCGATTTTGAGCAGGCGTCTATTTATATCCAAAAGGCCATCGACGATGCCAGCTTTTACGGTGCACGTCAACGTAAAGTACAAGTAAGTGCCATCTTACCCATTATCCAAGGAGAGAAAATCAATTACATCGAGAAGCAAAAGCAGCGCTGGTTGTATTATGCCTTGGTAGTGACCTCGTTCTTGGTCATACTTGGTTGCTTAATCTTCATTATATATAAGCAATTTACCAAGTTAAAGAAGGCTGAAAAGGCTATCAACGAGGCCCGTAATCATCTCGAAGAAGCTAATGCAAAGCTCCAAGCAGTTAATGCGCAACTGCAATCTGTGAACCACACCTTGCAAGATGTAAACGGGAAGCTGGAAGAAGCAAATAAGATTAAAGAGGAGTACATTGGCTATTTCTTTAATATCAATGCCGCTTTTTTCGAGAAACTAGAGAAATTCAAACGCCAGCTCGATCAAAAAGTAGCCGACCGTAAAATGGAAGAAATTCGGTTACTCGCTAACAATATTAATATCCGGCACGAAAGAGAAGAGTTATTAACCCAGTTCGATAAGGTGTTTTTGAAGCTATTTCCCACCTTCGTGGAAGAGTTCAACGCCTTGTTTTTGGAAGAAGACCGTATTGTGCTGAAGAGCGGGGAACTGCTGAATAACGAACTACGGATGTACGCTTTGATGCGTATGGGTATAACAGAGAATGAAAAAATAGCACAAATTTTAGAGTATTCTATCAAAACGATCTACGCTTATAAAACCAAAATCCGTAACCGCACCATCGTTCCGAAAGACGATTTTGATAACCGTGTCATGCGAATCAAATCCATCTAAGTAGCCTTTCATTTCTTGCCTTTACCAACTATAATCCCACATGATGTACATGTAGGGATAGGCATTGCATAGCCGCTTTTTATCCTTTAGTATATCATTTTATTGCCTTTTTAGCTTCTGTATTATGTATATGGTGAATTTATTTAATGTTTTTTTAATGAATTGATATATAGTGTATTGTAAACTGGTAAAGGCATCTAAAAGTGGATATTATCTATATTTTGAGGCTATTAATTTTTCGATAGAGGAACTTGTTCTTTTTTTGGGATGATATAAAAATTTCACCGGGATTCCAGTTATGATAGCTGCCTGTAAAACGTAGGTGACCGTTTTTCTCTGCCGGGAAACGGTTACTAGTCAAATCAATTAAACCTATACAATTCCACTTTTTCCACATTATGGTACAATCGAAAATGATACAGCACCGCATTTTACGCACCCTGCTATTTTGTCTGCTCGCATTCGCATCTTCGAAGGCTTGGGCGCAAACAAAAAATGTAACAGGACAAGTGCTCGACGAAAACAAACAACCTGTTTTTGGCGCTACGGTGAAAGTTAAAGGTCTTTCTGTAGGTGCCGCAACAGATGTAAAAGGTCAATTCTCCTTGCAAGTAGGCAGTAATGCCGTATTGGTCATTTCCTTTATTGGGTATAATACCGAGGAAATTCCAGTTGGCAAACAGTCGAACATTGAAGTGCAACTCACACCCAATGCACAATCTTTAGCCAATGTAGTTGTAATCGGCTATGGTACCGCTAAAAAGAAAGAACTTACAGGCGCCATTGCAACCGTAACGGCGAAGGATTTCCAAAAAGGCGTTATCACCACACCTGAGCAGCTGATAGCCGGTAAGGTCGCAGGTGTTTCCATTACCCCGAATGGCGGATCGCCAGGTGCCGGTAGTGTGATTCGTGTGCGTGGTGGGGCTTCGCTGAATGCCAGTAATGATCCACTTATTGTGGTTGACGGTTTGCCGCTTGCCAACCTTAATATCTACGGAGCTTCTAACCCATTAAGTTTAATTAACCCGAACGACATTGCCTCTTTCACCGTTTTGAAGGATGCTGCCGCTACAGCCATCTACGGATCGCGTGCTTCCAACGGGGTAATTATAATTACCACCAAGAAGGGCGATCAAGGCGTAAAGCCACAATTCAATTTCTCTACCCAAGTATCTGCCGCCACTTTAGCACGTAAAGCAGATGCACTCACGGCTGATGAATTCCGTAACTACGTGAATGAACATGGAACCGGCAATTTCAAAAGCATGATGGGCGACGCCAATACCGATTGGCAAGATGAAATTTATTCTACCGCTATTTCAACCGATAATAACCTTAGCATTTCCGGTGCGCTTAAAAACTTACCATACCGCGTATCTGTAGGTTATTTAAACCAAGATGGTATTTTAAGAACCGATAACTTGCAACGTTATTCCGGTGGTATATCGATTAGTCCAACGTTTTTCGATAACCATTTAAAGGTGGATTTGAACCTGAAAGGAACCATCAGCAAAGCTCGTTTTGCAAATGGTGCAGCGGTAAGCTCGGCTGTTTACTTCGATCCTACACAACCTGTACATGCGGAAACCCCGTTCGGCAATTATTTCGAATGGTACACAAAGGACCCCAATACGGGTGCTATTACACTTAACAAACTCGCGCCCCGTAACCCTGTTGCATTGCTTGACTTGTACAAAAACTTGAGCACAGTAAAACGCAGCTACGGTAACGCGCAGTTCGATTATAAATTCCATTTCTTACCAGAATTACATGCGCATGTAAACCTCGGTTATGATGTAGCAAATGGTTCGGGTACAGTGGATGTACCTGCATATGCTGGGCAGAACTTCTTGGATAGTGGTCAACATAACCAATACAAGAACAGTATCCGTAGTAAAGTGGGTGAGTTTTATTTGAACTACAATAAAACCATTACCTCTATCAAAAGTAATATCAACGCTACGGCTGGTTACGGTTACTACAAAAACACTTCTACGAATTACAACTTTGGTAACTACCGTGCCAATGGCAATCTCATCCCGGGTTCTACACCTAATTTCCCTATGGATAAACCCGAGAATGCATTGATTTCCTATTATGGTCGTTTGATCTATACATTCGATGAGAAATACATCCTCGCGGCATCTATCCGTACTGATGGTTCCTCTCGCTTCTCGCCCGATACACGTTGGGGTACATTCCCTTCACTTGCATTTACATGGAGAGCAAACCAAGAGAAGTTCTTGAAAGACAAGAAGAACTTGTCGGATTTGAAACTACGTTTGAGCTACGGTATTACAGGTAACCAAGATGGTATTTACAATTACCCTTACCTCTCTATTTACAGCATTAGCGATAATGCTTCTAAAGTATTGTTTGGCGATACCTATTACAACATGGGTTCTCCATCGGCATACGACGCGGGCATTAAATGGGAACAAACTGCTACCTATAATGCCGGTATCGATTTCGGTTTCTACAACAATCGCATCGGTGGTAGCTTGGATGTGTACTTCAAGAAAACAAAGGATTTGTTGAATACGATTCCCATCCCTGCAGGTTCTAACTTCAGCAGCACCATCTTAACAAACGTAGGTAATATCGAAAACAAGGGGATCGAGTTCCAAATCTTCGCAACGCCAATTCAAACGAAAAGGTTCTCATGGGATTTGAACTTCAATATCGCTTATAACGACAATAAAATCACAAACCTCACTGCTACGAAAGATTCTACCTATCCTGGTTCACTCGTAGGCAACGTGCAAATACATAGCGTAGGCTACAACCCGCTTTCTTTCTATGTGTACCACCAACAATACGATGCGAATGGTAAACCAATCGAAGGCGTATATGCCGATGTAAATGGTGATGGTATTATTAACCAAGCCGATTTATACCGTTATAAATCACCGTACGCCAAAGTGATTTTGGGTTTCACCAGCCAGTTTACATTGGATAGATGGAGCTTAAGCACAGTATTACGTGCAAACATTGGGAACTACATGTACAATAACTTGGCAACAGGTGCTGTGCAGTCGAACATGTTTAATACACTCGGTTACTTAGCGAATACCATGTCGGAAATTCAATATAGTAACTTCTACTACGGTCAACAATCTTCTGATTACTTCGTACAAAATGCTTCTTTCTTGAAGATGGATAATTTGAGCTTGGCGTATGATTTTGGTCGTGTGTTGAAGAATAAAGTAGGCTTACGTGTAAATGCAAATTGCCAGAATGTATTTACAATCACGAAATACAAAGGTATCGACCCAGAGATTTTCGGTGGTATTGATAATGCCTTGTATCCTCGTCCTCGTACTTTCAGCTTGGGCGCTAACCTCCAGTTCTAAAACATCAAAAGAAGACATTCCATGAATCCACGATATAAAATATTAGCTTGTTTTTTGGTAGCAGCGAGCATTTTCTCGTCCTGTACAAAAGACCTTAATTTAAAACCACTTAATTCCAACATCGCCGACATCCAATATGGTACACCGGCGGGTTATAAACAAGTGTTGGCAAAAGTATACGGTAGTTATTCACTTGTAAGCAGCACCGGGGTAGGTAATTCCGATGTAAATATTGCCGGTATTGGCGATGCCGCTGTTACCGACTTTATCCGCGCATATTGGAATTTACAAGAACTAACCACCGATGAAGCGAAATGTGCATGGAACGATGTGAATTTACAAAGCTTCCATACGTTCAGCTGGACGTCGAGTAATATTCTCATTACAGCACTCTATACACGTAGTCTTTTTCAAATTACAGTATGTAACGAGTTTATCCGCGAGTCAACGGATGAAAAGTTAGCTACAAGAAACATTACCGGTAAAGACGCAGAAGATATTCGTCATTACCGTGCAGAAGCTCGTTTCTTACGTGCTTTCCAATACTGGGTATTAATGGATTTGTTCGCGAATCCTCCATTCGTAACAGACAAAGATCCGATCGGTAAATTCATTCCACAACAAATTCAACGCAAAGATTTATTCGCGTATATCGAATCGGAATTGAAAGCCATAGATGGTGAATTAGTTGCTGCTAAGCAGAATGAATATGGCCGTGCCGATCAAGCTGCTGCATGGGCATTACTTGCACGTTTATATCTCAACGCAGAAGTTTACACGAAGGAACAACGTTACACAGATGCGATCACCTATGCTAATAAGGTATTGGGTGCAGGCTATGTGTTGATGAATAATTACGCGTACAATTTCAATTCCGATAACAACGTACAAAACACGGAGGTTATTCTACCTATTGCATACGATGCAACGAGTTCTCAAAACTATGGTGGTACCACTTTCCTTATTTGTTCTGCACATGGTACTAACGTGGAAGACAACCAAAAAGCAGGTATCCCAGGTGGTGGCTGGCAAGGCAACCGTTCAACAAAGAATTTGCCACTCGTATTTGGCGATTATTCTGGAAATGTAGATAAACGCGCGATGTTTGGTCGCGGTACTTTGGAAATGAATAACCTTATCAATTTCGATGCAGGTTTGGGTGTAACTAAATTCACAAATGTTACAAAAGCCGGTCAAATTCCATACTCGCCCAATGGTGTATTGGTAAATACTGATTTCCCTTTGTTCCGCTTAGCTGAAATGTATTTGATTTACATAGAGGCAGTTAAACGTGGTGGTACAGGCGGAAGTGAAGCCCAAGCGATTACTTACTTCAACAAACTGCGTGAACGTGCCTATGGTAATACAAACGGCAATATTTCCAGCTATTCATTAGACGATGTGTTGAATGAAAGATTACGTGAATTGTATTGGGAAGGCTTCCGTAGAACTGATCTAATCCGCTACAACAAGTTTACAGGCAGCAGTTACTTATGGCCATGGAAAGGCGGTGCAGAGAATGGTACAGGGGTAGATGCGAAATACAACTTGTTCCCAATTCCATCCTCAGAAATTATTTCCAATACCAACTTGAAACAAAACCAAGGGTATTAATTTCTTCATTCCAAATGATCTCTCATGCTTAGAAAAAGCTCATATTATACAATCATCGTCACATTGTTTACCATGTTATTTGCATGTAAAAAGGATAGTGATGTATATACCATCAAAGATGGTGTATTTGCAGGCGGTGCATTACAAGCGTCTGCACAAAATGTAGTGTTAACACAAGCTACTGAAAATGATACAGCTCTTACTTTTCATTGGTCGGCAGCCGATTTCGGGCAAAAGCCGGTGGTGGGGTACGTGTTACAATTGGGGCAATTGACTGATACTGCCAATAACTGGTCGACCGCCAAGGAATTCACTGTGGGCGCCAATGTTTTGCAATATGGGTTTATTGGAAAGGAATTGAACGGATTGTTAAACACAATGGGATTACCTTCCGGTACTGCTAATGAACTGGCTGTTCGGATCAAAGCAGCGGTGCCACAGAACACAGGTGCAGCTAGTAGCATTCCCCCTGTATATTCGAACACTACAGTTGTGAAAGTTTCTTCCTACGAAACCTATTTATATGTACCTGGTGATTACCAAGGCTGGTCACCTAACTTGGCTCCTAAATTAAAACCGGTTGATGGTCGCCCAGGTATGTATGAAGGCTATGTTTACATGAAAGGTTCATCTACCATGTATTTCAAATTCACAAATGCACCCGATTGGGATCACACCAATTATGGTGATGGTGGCAACGGAAGCTTCTCTACCGATGGTTTAGCGGCAGGTTTAAGTGTGCCAACAGGTGGATACTATTACCTTACTGCTGATTTGAATACCAATAAATGGACGGCCACTAAAACAAACTGGGGTATCCTAGGTGATGCTACACCAGGCGGTTGGGACAACGATACGCCATTATCATACGACGAGGCAAGTCAAACATGGCGTGTAACCTGTGCGATGAAAGCCAATGCTTCCTTTAAATTCCGTGCGAATAATGCTTGGGCGCTCGACTTTGGTCTTGATCCATCCACAGGTAAGTTACATTATGCTAATAACCCATTCCTTGGTTATACCGATGGTATGAACAATATTACGGTGCCAAGCGACGGAACCTATTTGTTGGTATTGGATTTACACCAATCCGGCATGTATACATGGAGTTACACCAAACAATAATTCTTTCATCTACTTAAAATGAACATTATAAAAGTGAATCTAATTATCGCCTTGCTTGCCGGTGTGTTGAGCAGTTGTAGTAAATCGAGTACGGCGGAACCGTTTGTACCAGTGAATCCAACCGTCGACTCTCTTCGTGTACCACAATATGGAACACCTTTCAACAAAGTGCCCGACCCGCGTGACGTGGTTATTTACCAAGTAAACATGCGCGTGTTTAGTCAGCAGGGCGATTTTGCCGGTGTTGTAAAACGTTTGGACAACATCAAATCACTTGGTGCCAACACAATTTACTTAATGCCTATCTACCCGGTAGGTACTGAAAAAGCATTGAACTCGCCTTATTGTATCAAAGATTACACGCAAGTGAATACCGAGTTTGGTAACCTGCAACAACTACGTACGTTGGTCGATGAAGCACATAATCGAGGTTTAACAGTGATTTTGGATTGGGTTGCAAACCACACTGCATGGGATCACGTGTGGATGAAGCAACATAAAGATTGGTACTTGCAAGATAATAACGGCAACGTAGTTAGTCCTCCTGGTACCGGCTGGAATGATGTTGCACAACTGAACTTCGGTAACAAGAACATGCGACTAGCTATGATTAGTGCGATGCGTTACTGGGTATTGGCCGCAAATGTAGATGGTTTTAGATGCGATTACACTGATGGGCCACCGGTTGATTTCTGGCAACAAGCTACGGACTCTTTACGGAAAGTAAATACCCATACTTTGTTATTAATGGCAGAAGGTAGTCGCCCTGGCAATTTCAACGCTGGTTTTCAATACAACTTCGGTTTCGGTTATTTCGGTTACCTAAAACGCATTTTTGAACAGAAAGCGCCTGTTTCTGGTATCGATAGCGTAAACAATGCAGAATATGCCCAAGCCAGCGATGCGCAAAGAATGGTACGCTACACTACTAACCACGATGTAAATGGTTCCGATGGTACCCCGGAAGAATTATTCGGTGGGAAACGTGGAGCCATGGCCGCTTTTGTTGCAACAGCATTTATGAAGAATGTACCGATGGTATATAACGGGCAAGAAGTAGCTACGCCACACCGTTTAACATTCCCTTTCACGAGTACGAAAATTGATTGGTCGTTGAACCCGGATGTTACGGTTGAATACAGCAACATTATCAACAAGCGACAATCCTTAGACGCGGTGAAACGTGGTGAGATTCAATACTACAATACCGCTGATATTTGTGCATATGTGCGCACTTTAGGTACGCAACAAGTATTGGTACTCGTTAATATGCGGAATACAGCCGAAACGTTCCATGTGCCCACTAGCTTACAAGGCACGCAATGGACCAATGTATTTACAAACGATAACCAAGTTATTAACGCTACAGTGGCGATCGCTCCCTTTGAATATATCGTACTGAAGCGTAATTAGTCATAACGTGGATCAAAACTCATCGCTACGAGTTTTATCAAAATGCAATATCCCGGTAGGCTTCGTGCTTACTGGGATTGTTATTTTACGGTTACATGATAAACAATTTTCGCTGCGGGTTGTAACTACTGGATAATATGTTGATATGCAACTGGAGATTCTAAAAGCAGCCGACCGCGGCTTTATACAAGCTGCTACGCATAAAGGTTACCCACTTTTCAAAAATCACAAAGGTTTTGGGAAAGTTCATGCCGCTAATGACCAATACTTATATCCCGAAGTTTACTTGGGGAAAGAACCTTACACGCAAGCAGAGATCGTTACCATATTGCTAAATGGAAAAGCATCTTTCACGAACCATGAAGGTCAGCAACAAAGCTTAACCGAAGGTGCCGTTCAACTTGTGAAAACAGGAACAGGCATCGAATGGTGGGGACATAATCAATCGTTAACCGACCGGGCTCGTTATTTTCAATTAATTATCACCCCGCGAAAGCAAGCGCTCGTTGCCAGCGAAGCCATTAAGTTGCCAGGGATGCCGGTCATGCGGAATACATGGATGCCTTTCATTAACCCTACCGGTAGCGAAGGCGCTTTGCAAGTAGACCAAGATGTATGGGCATTCCGTGGAGTTTTTGATAGGGGGCACCATATGTATGCCATGCAAAGCACGCAACATGGGTTGTTGGCCTATGTATTATCAGGTAAATTGAAAGTGGGAGAGGAGGTGGTGGAAACGGAAGACACGATTTTTTTAGAAGATGCGGCTGCTTTGGAGTTTGAAGCACTACATGCCAGCGAAATATTATTGGTGGAAACAGTATTGTAGAAAATTTTGCACTAGTAGGAGCTTTTGCACAATAAGTACAATCACTTTTTTAGGTAAGAAAGCGGGCCTTCATAAAGAAAACCCGCTTCATAACCATGTAGTTCCATGGTATTTATTTTAACCTGTCCATAATTTCTAAACATGCACGCCCATTATGATAAGGACATTTCCATAAACCTACTTTGTCTTCCTGCATCACTTGGTTGTTCTCATCAATACCCCAAAACCATTCTCCATTTTCATTATCTACAATGCGCTCCTCAACAAATTGCCATGTAAATACAGCTTGCTGTAAGTACTTTTCTTCGCCTGATAATTGGTATGCATTTACATAGCCCACAATAGCTTCGGCTTGCGGCCACCAATGTTTTTCTTTTACAAGATGATCGCCTTCTCTTTCATACCATAAACCGCCATCCTTATCAAATGCAGGGAAGGTGATATCTGCAATTTCAATGGCTAATTGTTTGAAGTGAAGGATGAGTGTTTCGTCCTGAATCGCTTCGGCAGCTTCTTGCATAAGCCATGCAGCTTCAATGTCGTGCCCATACGATTCTATGTGGCCTTTTACTTGCCATTCATCGTTGAAGAATAATTGAAGATGTTTTGAGCTGTGGTTGAAAATGTATTGATCGAAGATGTTGAGGATATCAACAATACGGGATTTTAATTGTGCATCCGGCCAAGCTTTATAGAGTGTGGTGTAGGCTTCGAGTACATGCAAATGCGTGTTCATCGATTTCCGTTCATTCGCATCTTTTAAGCTTAGGCGCTGGTCTGTCATTTCTTTCCATTCCCTGGTGAACGCTTCGAAATAGCCACCATAGTTCTTATCTACAGCATGCTGCTCAAGAATATTGTATAAGAGAATGGCTTGTTCTTTCGCTTTTTCATCTTTACATGCTAAATAGTATTCACTAAAAGCATAGATCGTAAATGCAATGGCATATACTTGTTTTTTAGTGTCGACAGGTTGCCCTGTGTAGTTCAACGACCAATATACGCCGCCAAATTCCCGGTCAATAAAGTGTTCCGAAATATAGCTATACGCACGGTTGGCTAATACTATGTATTCTTCTTTCGGAATTCTCCGGTACGCTGCTGCAAAAGTCCACAGAATGCGGGCATTCAATACAGCGCCTTTTAATGCATATGGATCTACACTATTATCATTCTGTAATCGCCCGTAGAATCCGCCCGATTGTTCGTCTACGGTGTACGACGACCAGTAATATAAAATGTTATTCAGCTCAGCCTGCAGCGCTTGTTTCAATGCTGTTTTCATGTTGACTTTTTTTTCTTCTATCAGCTAAATCATTCGTAATACCGGTAATTTTGGCTTCAGATAATGGATATAATGCAATGAATACAATACTTAAAATTGAACCCACAGCAGGTAAAATGCTCAACATTAATACAATGCCTGTTTGTGCCGATTCCCCTTGTACAGCATTGGCTTGGAATCCAAAAGCACTTAGTAACCAGCCGGTTAATGCACCTCCGATTGTCCAGCCAAACTTCTGCGACATGGAAGAGGATGAGAAAATCAATCCCGTGGCACGGCGCCCTGTTTTCCATTCCGAGTAATCGGCAATATCAGCATACATCGACCATAATAATGGGAATATTAATCCTGCACAAATACTAATCAATAGTTGGAATGTAAAAATGAGCGTTAATTGATCCTTTCCTAACCAATAAAAAAGAATACTTAATACCGATGAAACCAGCATCGCTGATAGGTATGTATTTTTCTTCCCGAACTTATTCGCAATAGGAGAAGCAATAATCACCCCGATAATATTCGCCCCTTGTCCTACCATGAGGTACAATGTAGAATAAGGTATTTGCATGTCGCCTATAGAGAAAGCAGATGTAGTAGTAACGTAATATTTGAAATAATATAAAGTGGCTCCATCACGGATAGAGTTGAAAATCAATGCCGCTATACCTGCACCTAGTAAAATCCACCAAGGTCTATTTTGTGCAAGGTCGCGTAAATCTTCGCGTAACGATGTTTGTTCTTCTTTGATGGGTTGTACCCTTTCCTTCACCCATGCAAAACATAATAAAAATAAAAGTACACACATCACAGCAATAACTGCTACCGCTAGTTGCCAGCTTGTTTGGAGGTTCATACTTTTCGAAAAGGTATTTACCATGGGTTCTAATAAAGCCAAGGCTATAAAGCTACCCGCAAAAGCAAACGACATTCTAAACGAAGCCAATGTGTTCCTTTCTTTCGTATTAGGTGAAATTACACCCAGCAAAGAAGCATATGGTACATTAATGAGAGAATAGATCATCATCATCAACGAATAAGTAATGTAAGCATATACAAGCTTCCCGCTACCGGTGAAACTGGGCGTAGTAAAAGTGAGTACCCCGATAACACCGAATGGAATCGCCATGTACAGAATATATGGCCGGAATTTACCCCAGCGCGAATGTGTTCTGTCGGTCATGATCCCTACAACCGGATCGAACAACGTATCCCATATCCGCGTGATTAAAAACATAGTGCCTACCGCGGCGGCTGCAATACCCATCACATCGGTATAAAAGAATAATAAGTACATGCCGAATAGCTTCCAGAACATGGACGAGGCCATGTCGCCAAAGCCGTAGCCGATCTTTTCTTTGAGTGAAATTTTGTTTTGCATACGTGGAAAAGTGGAATTATGATAACTGTTGATTGCTTTCAATTAAAGCATGAATAGCTTCAACCGAAGTATAGGAACGTAACCCGTCGGCCGGTGTGTGCATACAATAATCTACTAACTGCGCAATGCTCGAAACGGCCACATGTAAACGCGTGTCGCTCGATGCATAGTAAATATAAACTTTACCATCCTCATCTGCAATCCAACCATTGGAAAATACAACATTCGATACATCACCAATACGCTCTGCACCTTCTGGAGCAATGAAGTAACCTGCAGGTTTATGTGTAATCTTTGTTGGATCTTGTAAATCGGACAGGAAAAGGTACAATGTATAACGTAAACCTGCTGCTGTGTTACGTACGCCATGTGCCAAGTGTAACCAACCTTGCGGGGTTTTAATTGGTGCCGGACCTTGACCGTTTTTTGCTTCCGCAATGGTATGATATAATTTGTGATCAATTACATGCTCAACTTCAATTACGGCATGTTCCATGTTATCGCAAAATCCTACCCCGATACCGCCACCTTTCCCAGCCTCAATAAAGCTGTCTTGTGGACGCGTATATAACATGTATTTTCCATCCACAAATTCGGGATGTAATACAACATTGCGTTGTTGAGCCGATTTAGTTACTAAATCAGGTAGACGTTCCCATGTTTTTAAGTCCTTTGTACGGGCAATACCGCATTGTGCTACTGCCGAAGATTGATCACCATCTTCTGCAGTTGGATCGCGACGTTCGGTGCAGAATAGCCCGTAAATAAAGCCATCTTCGTGTAATACTACGCGCATGTCGTACACGTTCGTATCTGGAACATTGGTTTCAGGGAGAAGAATGGGTTCATTCCAAAACTTAAAATTATCGACACCATTTTCACTTTCTGCTACAGCAAAAAAGGATTTGCGGTCCCATCCTTCTACACGTGCTACTACAATGTATTTACCATTGAACTTCATGGCCCCTGCATTGAATACAGCATTTACACCAATACGCTGCATGAGGAATGGGTTGGTAGTAGGGTTGAGATCGTAGCGCCAGTTAAGTGGTGCATGTGCAGCCGTTAATACTGGATGGATATAACGCGTATAAATACCGTTACCTAACTTTTCGGGATGGTTCTTTTGTTGTAATAGAGCAGCATGTTCCGCTTGCAATAATTGCCATCTTTCCTCGAAATGCGACATATGTTTTTTATTATAGTATTATGGTGATGTTTTTTTATCCATTTGCCTAGTGTGGTAGGCTAACGCAAGTGGAAATTGTCGATTACAAAGCTATTTAGCAAGGGATATACTGTTGTAATACTTATTTATCTAAGTATTATGCTTAAAATACAAATCGACTGATTTTTTGGGGGAGAAGATGAGGAATGAAAAAAATATCTATGCAATTATTGCCATGTGTCCTGTTGTATTACTCAATACCGTCCTATTTAAACCACAACTAATTTATCAAGCAAAAAAAAACGAATACATCTACATTCCCCAAATCGATCAAGTAAAAGCCACCGCCCCATGTCCCTCCATGTAAATAAATGTACACCCATATTTACACCTCTCATATAAACAGCCACACTTACAAAAAATCAAACACATTCACCCCCATCAATGTAGCCCCCCACCGCCCGGCAGCACAGTACCCCCAACGCCCCATCAACGCCCCGATAAAACGGGGCCGCCGTTCACGCCCCGTTTTTCGCCTTTCTTTGTTACTTTCTTTGGCCGATCAAAGAAAGTAAAATGTACAATAATGAAATAAAAGTAAATCCCAACTGCCCCTAGGATACTATAACAAACCACAAACCACAAACCACAAACCACAAACCACAAACCACAAACAACAAACAAACAAAAAGAAATTCATTAAAAAGCCCACCGCAGGTAAACACCATATTCTGCTAGAATAACACCAATATCGCTTCTCCTTCCCAGGTACTTTTGTTTTAAATAATTCTACGTATTTAAAACTGATATGCTGTATGAAAAAATTCATTGCATGCTATGGTACTTTTTTTCTATTATTCCTATTCACGTTACAAGCGCAAGCACAAAAAACAATTACTGGAAGGGTATTAGATGACCAAGCAAAACCCTTACCGGGGGCCACAATTGTGGTAAAGGAAACTAAAACGGCGACGGTAAGTGATGCAGATGGACATTTTACGTTAAAAGTGCCCGCCGAAGGAAAAACAATCGTGTTTTCCTATATCGGGATGGTGAAAAAAGAACTCACCATTGGCCAACAATCTTCCTATACCGTACAAATGGAACTAGCTGCTAATAACCTTAATAATGTGGTTGTAGTAGGGTACGGTACAGTAAAAAAGGGTGATCTTACAGGTGCTGTTGCTACTTTAAAAGGTAGCGATTTGAACAAAACACCTGCTTCTTCAGTCGATCAACTATTACAAGGTAAAATCGCAGGTGTACAAGTAACTACAAGCGGCGGTGCTCCTGGCGCAGGGGCTACGATCCGTATTCGCGGTGCTTCTTCTTTGAATGGTTCGAAAGATCCATTACTCGTAGTAGATGGCTATCCTTGGGGCGATGCCGGTAACTTAAAGCAAATCAATCCCGACGATATTGAATCGATCGAGGTGTTAAAAGATGCGTCTTCAGCGGCTATCTATGGTTCCCGTGGTGCGAATGGTGTAATTGTAATTACCACCCGCAAAGGGAAAACCAATCAGAACCGCATTTCATTCAATACGCTACAAACCGTTTCTTTCCTAGCGAATAAGCCCGATATTTGGCGCAATCCAATAGAGGATGCAACCTTTGCCAATGAAGCGGCTATTACTGGTGGTGCCATTGCTGCAGATGTACCTTACATTGGTGTATACCGACCAGTAGGAAATGGTATGGTGTACTTCCCATCTATTGCGGAATTACGCGGTCTCGATCCTAATAAGCCACAATGGCCTTATAATACCGACTGGCAAAAATTAGTATACCGCAATCCATATTCTCAGAACTATACCTTAACACTCGATGGTGGCAACGATAAAACAAAGTACGCTATCTCTGGTAACTATTACAACGAGGAAGGTATGGTACGCAACAACGGTTACGAAAAATATACTTCACGCCTAAACCTCGATCAAAAACTAAACGAAAACATTACAGCTGGTGCCAATGTAATTCTAGCATTCACTAAAAGTAGTGGTCAACAATTAGGTGTAGGTAGAAGCCGTATTTTCCCTGTGTACGACTCAACCGGTGCTTTCTTCAAAACGAGCAATACAGATTTTGGCAACCCCATTGCACTTATGAACCAATTGCTCAACACGAATAAAACAACAGATGTACTGGGTAATGCGTACATGAACTTTAAGATATTGCCATGGTTACAGTTCCGCACGTCGTTGAATGCAAAATTCGGTAACAGCGTACAAGATCAATACGATCCTAAAAACAGTACACAGCGCGCTTTGGATAACAAAGGCAGCTATGGTTCTATTGCCAATGGTAACTATTTCGATCTCTTAACAGAGAACTATTTTACAGCAAATAAAACATTCGGTCAACATGCCATTACATTATTAGCTGGTTATTCATTCCAAAAAACAGAGAATCGTTTTTCTACGTTAGTAGGACAGAATTTTGTTAACGATGTTCTCGAAAATGAAAACCTCGGAACAGCCGGTACCATGTTAATTTCAAATGATCTCCAACGCTTCAATCTTTCATCATGGTATGCGCGTGCTAACTATACATTAAAAGATCGTTACCTCTTTACCTTAACGGCGCGTGCCGATGGTTCTACAAAATTCGGTGCGAACAATAAATGGGCATTCTTCCCATCTGGTGCATTTGCATGGAAGGCGAGCGAAGAGCAATTCGTGAAAGATTGGGATTTGTTCTCGGAATTAAAACTCCGCGTTAGTTATGGTTTAACAGGTAACCAAGGTATTTCGCCTTACCAAACATTGGATCGTTTTGGTTCGAATAAATATTACACGGGTGCTGTATTTGAAACAGGTTTTGGTCCCGGTTTAGCAGGCGCAAATGATGAACAAGGTAGAACAATTGTAGCCGGTTTAGGTAACAATAGTTTGAAATGGGAAACAACACGCTCTTTGGATGCCGGTATCGATGTAGGTTTCTTCAATCAACGCTTAACGTTTAGCGCCGATTATTACATTAAACGTACAAACGATTTATTACGCTTGAAAACAATCGCACCATCTGCCGGTTACGATCGTCAATGGATTAACGATGGTGAAATTGAAAACCGTGGGGTGGAGTTAGGTTTGAATGCACAAATCATCAATGGATCAGATTTTAACTGGAGCGTAGGCGGTATGTTTACAATGAATAGAAACAAAGTAGTTTCTATGGGTGAAAGTAACCAAGTATTGATTGGTTCTTTGTATGAATCTGTTCGTCAGCAAATTAGCACGTACACTGTTGGCCAGCCTATGTTTGTATTCTATGGCTACAAAACGGATGGGATTATCCAAACGCTCGACGAAGGTATTAAAGCTGGTTTAACAGGCGTTGATGCTCAACCTGGTGAAATTAAGTACAAAGATATCAGTGGCCCTGATGGAAAACCTGATGGCGTGATCGACTCATACGATAGAACAATTATCGGCAACCCGAATCCCGATTTCATATACAGTTTCAATACGAATGTTAAATACAAAGCCTTCGATCTTTCCTTGCAACTATATGGTGTACAAGGCAATGACGTATGGGACTTCCAGAAAATGACGCCTTCCCGTTGGTTACAACGTTGGACCCCAGATAATCCAAGCAACGAGTATCCAAGAGCAAATGCTACACGTGGTTACCGTGCATCGGATTTCTATATCACCGACGGTTCCTTCTTACGTATTCAGAATGTAACACTTGGTTATAACATAGCATTACCTAGCTTGAAAGCGGTTAAAAGCTTGCGTCTGTACTTATCAGGAAACAACTTATACACGTTCTCGAAATTCAATAAAGGTTTCGATCCTGAAGTAGGTGAGGCTGGTATTAACGGCGGTGCATACCCACGACCACGTTCTGTATCATTAGGCGCCCATGTGATTTTCTAACGCATTCTAATTCGTATCAACAATGAAAAAACATTTCTATATAAAGCTAAGTTTGGCCGCTGCCCTCAGCTTAGGCCTCATAACCAGTTGTGGAAAAATGGAGGAGAAGCCTTATGGTATGATCAACTCCAACACCTTTTACAAAACCCCCGATGATGCTAGGGCTGCGATCATTTACGCATACGCCGTTTTACCGGAAGTAGGGTATTATGGTCGTGGTTACTACATCACCACCGAGTTACCCACGGAAAATCTCACGCAGAAAGGAGATGCCGGTGTAGGTAACTTCGAGTTGGATGAATTGAGAACCACTTCTACAAACTCCGACTTGGATAATATATGGACTTACATGTACCGCGGTATTGCCCGCGCGAATGCCGTGATTAAAAACGTACCCAATATACCGGCGATGGTAGATGCTGAAAGAAAGCAGATTACCGGTGAAGGCTATTTCCTCCGTGCATTGCATTTCTTCAACCTCGTACGTATGTTCGGTGAAGTACCATTACGCACCACGGTAATTGATGATGCTACGCAAATTCCAATCGCAAAATCATCTATCAAAGATGCATATGATCTTATTATCAGCGATTTGAAACAAGCAGAAACATTACTTGTACAAGAACGCATAAGTGAAGGTCGTGCTAACAAAGCGGCTGTATTGGGCTTATTAGCTAAAGTATATTTACATCTTGCGTCTTCAAAAGCGAATAGCTCTCCAGGTTACGACTTTGTTACCAATGCTGATGAAATGTATGCCAATGCCAAATTGTATGCGGGTAAAGTAATGACTGAACAATCGGCCTTTAATTTCACACAAAACTTACCTGATATATTCAATATCGATATCTATAAGAAATCAGCTGTAAGTGAGCATATTTTCGACGCTGCAGTGGATCGCAGTGGCGACCGTGAAGGAAGTTTCTCTAAACTGCCGAATATGTTCCTGCCGGCGGATCGCCCGATGACAATCGCTTACGATCCATTAAACCCAGCCAGCGCAAACATCAATATTGGGCAAGGATGGGGACACTTCCGCACGGAAAACAATGTATATGCCAGCTATAATGATGTAGATAAACGTAAAACACAACTCATTGTATCGTCGTATACGAACAACGGGGTAACTTACAATCTCGATATCAACAGTAGCTCACGCCCATTCACCCGTAAATTCATTGATCCAGCTCGTATTGGTGATGCAACCAGCGCCAATTCTCCGATTATTCGTTATTCTGATATCCTGTTAGTATATGCAGAAGCTTGTGGGCCTACTCCAGAAGGGTATGGTGCTGTAAATAAAATTCGCGGTAGGGCAGGTATTGGCGATTTAAACCCGAATCTCAGCGTAGCGGCATTTAGAAATGCAGTGGTACAAGAACGTGCATGGGAGTTGGCTTTCGAAGGCAGTCGTTTATTCGATTTACGTAGAACCAACAGCATGGAAAAAGTATTGGTGCAACAATATGGTAAAACCATCACTAGCGGTGCGTATTTCTTCCCGATTCCGCAACGCGAGATTGATACAAATCCTCTCATGAAATAATCACGTCACATGAAAAGTACATTTCTTTATATATCATTACTTGCTATCTTGCTATTGAATGCTTGTGCCAAAGATCCATTTAAAGGTGTAGAAAGCAACGAACGTTCTATCGAGGCTATTACCTTAGGGGGCGACTTAGTACAAATCGGTCCTGCTACAATTGATCGTACAGCAGCAAAAGCTTCTGTGAAGGTGCTCGTTCAACCCAATACCGATTTCAGCAAAGTAGTAGCACAAGTTCAAACTTCGTATAAAGCAAACATTAGCCCGGCCAACGGCCAACAGCTCGATTTTACAGCTAATAATAATCAATACAAATTCACCATTACTTCCGAAGCAGGTAGTAAACGCGATTGGACAGTGGAAATCATTCCTTTTACTGAAACCATTCTCGGCAAATACAGCATTCAAAACTTAGTGGTATATGGTGGTACCGGTCCAGAGTATGGTGGCGGTGGTGTGATGAAAATGACCGACAAACCATGGGTATGGCCTACAACAGGTGGACCTGCTGCCGAACTTGACAATACATTGGAATTTACATTCACAGGTATTACGCCTGATGGTAAAACAACGGGTAAAGTGGTAAATAGTGCAGGTGCTGATGGATTGTATGCAAATTTCTTATTCACGAATCCAGCTACCGATGTAAACAACCTGTACCGTGTTATCCCGAAAGGCGAAAGTACTTGGGAACGCGATTATAGTAACAATACAGTCACCTTCATCGACGCAAATGGTAAACGTACCACCGCGTTATTCTCAGGTGCAAGAACGATTGATTTAGGTAACGGCTTAAGCAAAACCATTGCAAATAGTGCCTTCGAATTCACCTTAAGTGGGGTAGATGACTGGGGTAATATCTATTCTGATTTTGACAAATTCGTAAAGCGTCCGCGCAAGTTTTGGGTCGATGTGAAAACGCAACCTTAATCTAAAAGTTATGAAGAAGATGAATATTTATTTGATGATAATTTCTGCTGTGTTGAGCTTTGGTGCTTGCAGCAAGAACGATACGAAAACGACGCCACCCACGCCTACAGAAGATACTGTGAAGTCGAAGTTTCAAACCCTTAATTACTTGTATAGTATTTCAGGTAAGAAAACATTGTCGGGCATTCACAACCGTGAACCCAATGCTACACCTGCCCGTTGGACGAATGAAATCTTCAACACAACCGGCAAGTATCCTGCTTTGTGGAGCGGAGATTTTCTTTTCCAACAAGACAATATCAACAACCGCCAGTTGATGATCAACGAAGCATTGAAGCAATACAAGCAAGGTGCTATTGTAAATATCATGTGGCATGCATGTAACCCAGCGTACACACAGCCTTGTGGTTGGGATGATGGGAAAGGTGTGCTGAGTGGTTTAA
Source organism: Chitinophaga skermanii (assembly GCF_003259335.1). Taxonomy (GTDB): domain Bacteria; phylum Bacteroidota; class Bacteroidia; order Chitinophagales; family Chitinophagaceae; genus Chitinophaga; species Chitinophaga skermanii. The sequence goes on along the minus strand of NZ_QLLL01000006.1, from coordinate 213,888 downwards.
GTGATCAACAATGGACAGAATTGCTGACGCCCGGTACAGCTTTACACACGAAATGGCAATCGCAAGTAGATGAAGTTTGTTCATACTTGCAACAACTGAAAGATGCGAAAGTAGAAGTATTATGGCGCCCATACCACGAAATGAACCAAGGCAAGTTTTGGTGGGGTGGTCGTCCAGGTGCGAACGGTACACGCAAATTGTACCAAATGTTACACGATTACATGACCAATACGAAAGGATTAACTAACTTAATATGGGTTTGGGATATTCAAGACTTCGGCTCACTTTCGGGTGATGCCAATGACTATAATCCTGGCGCTAATTATTTCGATATCGCTGCATTGGATGTGTACGATGGAAGTGGCTATACGCAAACGAAGTACGAAATTATGGTACGCGCAGCAAAAGGTAAACCGATAGCTATCGGTGAATGCCAGAAATTGCCAACGCCTACAGAGTTGAAAAATCAACCGAGTTGGACATTCTTTATGAGCTGGTCGGAATTAACGTACGACCATAATACCCATGGAGAAATTAACCAATTGTATTCCGCTGATAACGTAATTAATTTGGATAAGATGCCCACATGGAAATAAAAACCATTATGCGCAAAAGCTTACTGGCCGCTGTTCTTGTAGTTTCTCTAAAAGAAGCCCAAGCACAGTCGGCCGGTGCTTTTTTTCGCAAACCCCGAATTGCGATAGACATCGCACCTCAATACAGCCATCAGTACACGCGCTGGTCGATTGCCGGTAATGCTGCCGGTACAAACCCCAATGTACTATCAGAACTTATTTGGAAAGATATACAAACGGCTGGGTTATTAAGTACAGCTACTATCCATGTAAATCCATCTTGGTTTATTCGTGGAGAAGCAAGTTGGTCAGGTATCATATCGGGTACGGCAACTGACCGGGATTATGGTAAAGACAATAGAAGTGAGATGCTTTACAATGGTTTTTTCGATGCAGGGAAAGGACGTGTATTCGAGGTAAAAGCAGGCTTAGGATATGAGTGGCATTTTAACAACGATTATGTGCTACAATTCAATCCCGACTTTGTTTACCAAACACAAAACCTGTATTTATTACCGGCTGATGCTAATACGCCTTCTAACCTTCGATCTACCTATAATCAACAATGGAAAGGCGTGCAGTTAAAAGTCAATTTTAAAATTCCCCTTTACTCTAAATTTTTTCTTCACCCAAACATAGCCTACACGCAGCTTCGCTATAATGCAGTAGCCGATTGGAACATGGTTCCTTCCTTTCAACATCCCATCAGTTTTAAACACCAAGCGAATGGCTACCAAATACAACCAGGTTTGAAGTTGCAATTCGCTAACAAGGTATTCATACAATTACAAGCTGCATGGTGGCACACAGGCGCAGGTCGCGAATGGCTTTACATGGCAAATGATGATGTACATACAACGAAATTAAACGAAGTGTATAGGCGTGCTTTTACTGTACAGGTAGGCGTGCCGATTGCTGTGTTGCAATAGTGAACAATCAAAAAAATTGCACTAGTAAAATCACAATAAGCAAATAATCTAATACATGTATTTCCTTTCAATTTTTGATGAATGAAGAGAAGAGCTCGCGGTGAGGTTAGTTTTACAAACATTCTTCGTTGCCGATTTACATGGTTAACACGTAATTCTCAGGCTTCTTTAGTTCCACCTATGTCAAAAACCAAGCTACGTAAAGCTTCCTAAATGGGTAGCTGTTTTAACAAATTGGCAACCAACTAATTCCTAATACTCACAAAGTAGGTTTCCAGTGTTTTCAAGGGTTTTTAAAGAAATCTCCGACTCTCCACCGACATTTACCGACACTAACCCAGTACTGGCAAGGGTTGAGTAAGCCTTTTGTCGACACTTTGTCGACATTTTCCTTGTTTTTTGCCCATTTCACCGACATTCAGTAAGCTTTTTGTCGACTTTCAGTAAGCAACTTCCCAACCTTTAGTAAGCAAAAACCGGCAAAAACCGGCATTTTCCGGCACAATTCGGCATTTTCCGGCATAAAGCGGCACAAACCGGCATAAAGCGGCACTTTCCGGCACGGCGTTTTTTTAGCTCGTAATGGGGGTGTAATTTCACTTTCACAACGTTGAAAGTTCTTTGACATACATGGAAAATCAAGCAAAAAAGCCGCCCCTAGTTTAGTAGAGACGGCCTGCCGATGAATAATTTCGCTAACAACTAGAATGTTTGCATGCTGTACATCTCAATTTGCTGACCAGTTGGGTTACTACCACCGTACCAATGATTCGTACCAACGAAGTAGAACCAATTACCGTAGTAGCTGCCACTGTTGTTCGTAAGGGTGAATTTGTACACGCCATCTACATAGAAATCAACTTGGTGCGTGTTGGTGCTTTTCGCTTGGCATTTGAAGGTGTGATAACCGTTGTCGTTTACAGAAATGGTTTGGTAAATGTACTGGCCGCCACCTTGTAAGTAACCTTTCAAAACGTTATCATTCAAGGTTTTTACGAAGCCCATTTCATTACCTGTCCACGACGATACGTTGTCGCACACAAATACGGCTTGTTCACTGGCACTAGAGTAGGCGTTACTACCACCTTTAAAGCAGCCATAGAATTGTAAGCCTGTAGCTGTTTGGCCACCATTTTGTTGAGCAGCATTAATGTCGGTGCTACAGTTACCTACCGGGATGCAAATGCCATTTGTGCCTGTGATGTTGTACGGCGTACCGTTACAAGTTTTCCATAGGTTGAAATTGCTTTGTCCGAGGGCTGCACGGGCAACAGTTTGCGCACCATCGTCTTGGGTTTTGAGGTCTTTTTTGCAAGCGAAGCTGCTCAAAACGAGCAATGCTACTACTGCGATGTTCATTTTTTTCATAACATGTATGTTTTTGGGTGGAGAAAAAACGGCGTTACTTTTTAGAAAAAATGAAGATGGTTTCTGTTAACGGTGGCAATGAAAATCCCGCTACGTTTACTTCCCCGCTTTTATTCACATCGAACGTTTTGTTAGTAAATGTTTGCGTATTGGGATTGAATTGCTGTAAAGTATAAGTGTTAGAAATAGGGATTGTTAAAGCGCTGTGTTGTTCAGTACGCGTGTTGTTCAAACAGTAGACAAATACATGGGAACCACATTGAACAGCATACGTTTCTATGTTGCCAGCCGATACCGGCAGCTGTTCAAATTGTCCTTTTCCAGCGGCCAACATCTTGTCGCTAATGATACGCACCCCTTTGAAATAAGGCGCCATTTGTTGATCGTCGAATAATTCCCACCACCAGCTCATAGGTAATATGGGCGTTTGTGCAAACAATCCATACCACAAACCACGTTTGTAATCAAACACCGCTTCTACAGCATATTTAGGGTCTTGATCTTCCCAGCGGAAGCCGAATTCACCTACCACGTATGGCTTTCCAAAGGTTTGTATGTAGTCGGGATAAATAGCCGGGATTTTCTCCGTGTGCTTGTAAATGTGTTTTTGGTTGAAATCGATATACGGGATCGAGTTCATGCCAATAATATCACGGTGCGAAATGCTAGTACTTACTAAGTGTTGATATGGGTCAATATCTTTCAAATACCTGCTCATTTCTAAATGCCATTGGGCAATGGTAGGTAATGGAATGATGATACTATCTTGTTGCGTGAAAGCAGCGTTATCTACTTCATTAAAGAATTCCCATACTGCTATGTTGGTTGCATATCCCCAACGTGCTACGATGTACCGTAATTTGTTTTTATACATCTCTTGCGCCGCTTTGGAAGTGAAGAATTCCGCAGGCGTTTTCACAGGTCCACCATTGGCCGCGTTATAACGACTATTCCTCCATCCTCCATGTTCCATTAAATGGCCATGCCAATCGAATGTCAACATAAAGTAGAGATCCAGTGAATCGCATAAGGCCACGAGTTCATCCATTCGTTTGATGGCGCCTGGATTGAAATATTCATCTGAATGTTGATAACGTTTCGTGTTGCGAACTTTCTGCCATTCGAGTGGTAAATTCCAGTAACACATCCATGTTCTAAAGAAGTTTGCACCATTATGGGCCAATGTAGGTAGCAAGTAATCGTATGTCCATTTGTCGTTTTCAAAATCACGTGATTCCCATGCTACGTTTTCGCCGATGCCTCGGAATAGATCACCATTATCGAAACGGAAAGTCCAATGATCGTTTTTGTGTAAGAATCCTTTACCCTTTCCTTTCAGTGCAGTAAAGTGCGCGGTGTCGGTATGTATTTCGTTTTTCGCGTTAATAAGTTGAAAATAGTAATCGTATTTACCTGCTTCTTGCGGGGTGAAACGAGCTTTCCAAGTACGGGTAACTACATCGAAATAACATGGTAATAGCAATGGTTTACCGGAAGGCGATACGAGTTGTACATCAAGTTTAACTTGCTGTTGATCGAACGGGTTATCGAACTGTGCTTGGAGATCGATTTGCCATTCCATTTTTTCGAATTGTACAATATTTTTTGTTAGTAACTGTGTACGTTGAATGGTGGGTTGCGCATGCAATAGGTTCAACACGAGCAACAAAAAGAATGCTAACAAAACGGGTTTCATGCAAATTAAGTATCAGTTTGTAAACCGCGTACAAAGCTCGGCCGGTGTGGAAACCCGGCATGTACGTCGATCAATAAGAAAATGAAAATAGAAGTACTTGTACTAACAAAAGTAAACAAGCAAAGCGCCTGTTTTAGATGCTATTTTGATGAAAGATGATGCTAATCAGCAAGTGAGGTGTTTATGCTTTTTTACGCGTGATATATTCTTTCGGTCCCATCCCGTATTGTTTATGAAAGCACTTGTCGAAGTAAGAATGACTATTAAACCCTACCTCGAAGGCTACCTGGTTGATACTCAAGTTGCCACTCAATAATAATTGTACGCTCTTACGCAATCTTATCGCTTTTATAAACTCGTGCACGGTTTGACCCGTTAACGATTTTACCTTGTTATACAATACTGTTCTACTCACCAACAAGGCTTTTGAAATTTGCTTAGCATCTAATTCTTGGTTGGCCATATTGGCTTCTATGAATTGAATAAGGTCGTTCAAGAATTGTTGATCTACATCACTTAACATGGTATCTACAGGTAAGGGTGCATCGTTGTAAATTTGATCACGCACTCGTTGGTATACTTGGTCTTGCTTCTGTAGAAAATTGAAAATGACTTGTAATAATACAGCTTGCTTTACCGGCTTTGTAAGATAGGCTTCAGCACCCGCTGCATAACCACTGGCTTGCATCGTTTCTTCCCACTGGCTGGTTAATATTATAACAGGGATATGACTAGTAGCGGTATGGGATTTTATCTCTTTGCAGAATTGAATCCCGTTCATCCCAGGCATCAATACATCAGTAATAATTACAGATGGCATTTCTTCTAATGCCATGTTGTATGCTTGTTCCCCGTTCTCCGCTTCAAATATTTCAAATACATCCGATAGAATCAACCGTAAGTAATCGCGTATTTCTTTACTGTCTTCTACGATGAGAATTTTCTTCCCCTTTATTTTGAGGAACTTTTCCGTGGGAATTGTTTGCCAAAATTCACCAGCCAGCTCACGTTGATCTTTCGTTGTTATTACTTCGGTCGCTACTGGAAGCTCTTGTGCAGCAGGAATTCTTACAGTAAATACCGAACCTTTGTTCGGTTCGCTTTCTACAGCAATATGGGCATGGTTAGCGGCTAAGAAATCATGTACAATCATTAAGCCTAAACCGGTACCTTTTTCACCCGCAGTGCCAGGATGAATGGTAGTTTTATTCATTTCAAACAGGGAAGCCATTTGCTCCTTCGTCATTCCTAATCCATTATCTTTTACTTGTAGTACTAGGTCGGTTCCATTTGTAAACGTATGTACATGTACTTCCCCGTTGTAATCGGTAAACTTCACACTGTTCGATAATAAGTTGCGCACCACAACATCCATCATTTGTTGATCGGCATGAAACCATGCGGGTTCATCTATTTTTACATGTATTTGAATGTGTTTATTACGTATTTGCGTAGCTAGTAATTGCAGGTTGTTGTGGATTAATTCAGCCATGTTTGCATCCACAGGCTGTAAGGTCATTTGCCTGGATTGCGACATCGACCAGCTCAACAAGTTTACCAGCAAATCAAATACTCTTGAGGCCGATTGATGCATGTTACCTACATATTGTTGTAAGGTAGCGGCATCAATTTTCTGCGCATGTGTTTGCATGAACCCAGCCAACTCTTTCAATGCTCCCACAGGGTTTTTTAGATCGTGGGCTAGGATGCTGAAAAAGTAATCTTTCGATTGGTTAGATTTCTCCAACTCTGCCACAGCTTGTTCGAGTTCTTGGTTTTGCGTGGAAATCTGCTGTTGTTGAACGAGGATTTTATCTGTTTGGCGAACATTCTCGGCGTAACTAGCAGCCAACTTTTCTTTCTGCAACGATATTTTATCCCGTTGCTCCATCAAGCTTGTATTTGTTTCTTGCAATTGCGCTGTTTGTCTACGTACTTCTTCCTTCAATATCCTGTTTCGCTTTTTTACCGACGATACGCGCCAATAGAAAATAGCCGCAATCGCCACCAGTACAAACAAACACAGCAATGTTTTAAACCACCATGTTTGCCACCAATAGGGCAGTACTTTAATTAACAGCGATTTTGCCGGGGCTTGCCAATCACCATTTACATTGGTGTAACGTACTTGTAATGTATATGTACCCGGTTGTAAATGCGCAAATGAAATACGGCGTTCATCTACCACATCAATCCAATCATCGTAATATCCTTCCAAACGGTAACTATACTTTATTTTCTGGGGAGCATATAAGTTAATGGCCGCAAATCCAATGGAAAAGAAAGATTGCTTTTGTGTAAGCACCAGCGTATCCGTGTCGTCTAATATCTTTTGCAATGCCGATCCTGCTTGCCCTGGCCTTTGTTGCTCGCCAAATACATACAAGTCGGAGAAATAGAAATAGGTAGGTGTTTCTACCGGTAAAATAGCTGCAGGGTTGAAAGCACTAAATCCTTTAGGCCCTCCGAAATATAGGGTGCCGTCACTGGCTCTAAGGGCTGCTTTTTGAAAGAAGGTTTTATCGTAAAGACCATCATTTTTATCATAATGCTGCAACTTAAGCGTTATTGGGTCGAGCGTAACGAGGCCTTCATTTGTTCCCATCCATAGTTGTCCTTTTGCATCCACGGCAATAGATTTCATGCTAACAGGTAAGCTAAGTTGGTTGTTCAGGTGTATGAAAGCAGCGTTAGGTTCATCGAACTGGTCGAGACCTTGTTCTGTTACAATCCACAATTTACCGGCATGATCTTCCACCACCATGTTCACCGAGTTGCTATTAATGCTATTCGCTTTTTCAGTGTGTGCAAAGTGCGACAATGTTTTCCCATTGTACATAAATAAACCACTGTATGTACTAATCCAAATGCGCTTTTGTTTGTCTTCGTACAAATGGTTCACCCATGCGGGAGCTTGCATGTTAAAAGGGAATTCTTTGTTGTTTTTATAATGAATGAAACGTTTTTCGCTTTTCTTGTAAACTGCCAAGCCTTCTCCATGTGTTCCTATCCAAACAAAGCTATCGGTAGGTAAAAGTGCTTTTACATCGTTGTTCACGAGGGAGTAATTGGTGAGCGGGTCGTGGGTGAAATGATGTGCTTGGTGCGTTTGGGGGTTATAGGTTTTAATACCGTCGGCCCATGTAGCTATCCAAATATTCCCATCACGATCGCCTTTTACATCGTTTACGGCAGCAGCACTATACAAAGGCGAAGTAGTTAATACGCCCTGCAAAGGATCATAAAGGGCTACACCATTGCCTGCTGTACCAATCCATATTTTGTGGGCTGCATCTTCATAAAAAGCAGTTACAACGGTAGTGCTTAGTTTGGGTAAAGCATGGGTGTTGGTTAGCATATTGTTGAAAACATTCTTGCGTTCATTCGTCGTAAATAAACCATACCCTGCAGATGCAAACCATGTATTTCCAAATTGATCCTCTGTAATAGACGTAATGGATAGAATCCCGTCTTGCCCATTATTCTGTGCCTTGGTGGTAACTGGTTCCGGTTGTAAAGAATGACTACCTGCTTTTACTACGCATAGCACTTCACGACCAATTCCTATCCATATATTACCTTTCGTATCTTGGTACAAGCATCGGGTGTTGCTATGCATAAACTGGCTATTATGAGAAAGGTTATCGTATGTATGTAACACGTTTCCACCTTCATCTAAAATGGCTATGCCACGGTCTTCGGTACCCACCCAAACCCGGTTAGCCTTGTCAACAAGTATACTTTGTATTTTATTACTTGGCAAAGAAGCAGGTTGCCCAGGTATGTTTCTTACATACCTGAAAGCATGGGTTTGCGTATTGAACTGCACCACTCCTTTATTAAAAGTGCCGGCCCAAATAGTGTTATGTGCTCCTTTGGCCATGCAGAATATGATATTCTCGTCACCCTGCCCTAAAAACCATGTACCGGTACGTTGATTTGCATTGTATTTACATAGCCCGTTCGAAGTGCCCAACCACAAGTTATGCTGCTCATCTTCCATAATAGCATTTATAGGAATCTTATCATGTTTGGCATTCACAGGCATCGTTATGAATACATCCCGGGAGGCATCGTAGAGGTTCAAGCCTTCGATGGTACCTACCCATAATCTTTTCTGGCTATCCTCGAAAATGGAGTAAACGATGTTGTTGTTGAGGGACAGGGAATCTTTTTCCTGGTGGGTATATTTTTTAATGGAATAACCATCCCAACGGAAGAGCCCGTCGAAAGAAGCCAGCCATATAAACCCGTAGGAATCGTGGAAGATTTTCTGGTAATCGTTCGTTACCAAGCCATTGTCGGTAGAATGATTATAGAAATTATAATGCTGTGTTTGGGCTTTCAATGAAAGACCCATACAGAACAGCAATATGAAAAACAGTCGGCGTAAAAAGGAAAAACCGTCAATAATACTCATTACGTGGAAATGATATAAACCCTGTTTCAAAAATATCTAAAATAAACCGAGCGGGTACACAAGAACTGGACGAACGCATAAAGGATTGAAAATAAGTAAATATAATTTGCTGTAAATGAATGATTTGTAGGAATGGATTTTCTACGTGGACTATATTACAAGAATTCGGCACTATACAACAAGGGCATTATGGGCATAGATGATAATATTGAAGGCAACCAAAACAACAGGTTTTAGGAGCTGCCTAAACAATATTCCATGTTAAAACAAAATGCTATGTTGAACGACTGTTACCAATTTAAGAAAGTGATGCGGGAGATAACGCCCTTGGCTTCGCATGATTGTTTTTCTATTTTTTCGCGGAAGAAAGCAGCCTTTAATTTCCCTTTGCATACGCACGAGGAAATGGAGCTGAATTTGATCATTAAGGGCGCTGGTTTACAGCGAATCGTGGGGGATCATATCGGGGAAGTGGGCGAAGTGGAGCTGGTGCTAGTAGGCCCGAACTTACCGCATGGTTGGTTTTCGCAAACGTCTTTAGAGGAAGATGCTTTAGAAGTAACCATACAATTCAGTAAGGAATTGTTTTCGCAAGATTTACTGGATAAAGACCAGTTTCGATCTATCAAGAAGCTTTTCGAGGCTGCCAAACGCGGTATTTCATTTGCCCCGGCTACCATCGCCCTGGTAAAAGATAGGATCATTGCCTTGGAGAAACGAACTGGGTTTGACTCTTTCTTACAACTATTATCCCTTTTACACGATCTATCCATTGCCCGGAATGCCGACTTACTGTCGGACCCCTCCTTCAGCAAAGAGATGGTTAGCTACGATAGTCGCCGTTTGGAAAGGGCGTTTGAATTAATGAACCGCAAATTCGGCCACCCCATTACCCTTGGCGAGATTGCCCAAGTAGCGAATATGTCGGAAGCCTCGTTTAGTCGTTTCATTAAAGCCCATACCGGTCTCACCTTCACCGAAAACCTAACAGAAATCCGCCTCGGCCATGTAGCCCGCATGTTAATTTCAACCCAGCAAACGATTTCGGAGATTGCCTATAAGTGTGGTTTTAATAATATGGCCAACTTCAACAAGTTATTCAAGCGCCGGAAGGGGTGTACGCCGAAGGAGTTCAAATTGAACTTCAATAGGCAACGGGTATTTATTTAGTTGCTATCATATAGATTTATTTTGTGTGGCTGCTTCCTTATGGAAGCAGCTTTTTAATGTAAATGCCTGTTATTTCATCCATTTTAGCTATGTTAGTATGAAATATCAAACATATTACTAGTGAAAAAGCAAATTGTTTTCCCAAAATATCTGCGCTAAAGCCATAGGAATCACTAGGTCCGAAATAGATTTAATGAGATAGGCATTTAATTTCTCCCAGTAAACCTATATGCAAGCCCCCATTTCTCGTGATTTTTTTGTAATTTGTTAGGGTCGACAGGAAACGTTTAATCTAAACAATCCCCTATGCAAACAAGAAGGTCTTGGATGTTACTGTACATCCCGGCTATATTATATATGGTCGCCCAAAATTCGAAGCATCATAGTTTGTGGAGTATTGATAAGCAGTACTTCCTCGGTTTGTTAACAGTGGGTTTAATGATCTTCACTTATATCAGCTACAAAGATTATAAAACAAAGCAAACGCTACAAAGCATCGGTGTAGTGAACGCTACTGAATTACCTATTTGGGGTATCGGGTTCCTTATGATGGATGCCATGATTGCTAAGCAGGCTTATTTGGAGCAATCCTATTTGCATGCATTCGTGGGGGTAGTGTTACTTTGTATTAGCTGTTGCATGTTCTACCTCTATACAAAGCATAAGAATGATGTTGTAGAGCAACAACAAGAGCAAGAGTAAGGCTTTTCTTCATGTTAACCTATGTACTATAAGGTAAACTGTGCGCATTACTTCGTAACATTCACACGCACAGTTCAATATTTTACCTGCCTATTTTCTTTATTTTTTCTTCGGATTTACAATGCTATCATGCCCAATGATCGTCCAATCATCGGCACCATGACCTTTTTCAATCCATTTATCCATTTCTTTTGCAATGGTGGGAATGATAATTTGTGGCATCCCAGCTGCTTCCGTGGCTTTTATGAAAAGCCCTGTGTCTTTACGGGCCATGTTTAATTCCCAAGAAGGCTGGCTGTAGCTACCACTGGCCATTCTTTGGATGCGGCCTTTTACCATACCTGCGGGGTTCCAATTCTCGAACAGGCTAATTACATCGTCGAACGGTACATCTAGGGAGCGACTTAAGCTTAATGTATCTGCAATGCCAGCTGTAAAGGCAACCAAGAAGTTATTACCGATCAATTTCATACTGGCAGCTTTTCCGGGTTCTGTTCCGAAGTTCAATAACTTGCCTGTCATAGTAGCCAGGTGTACTTCCACCGCTTGGATCAAGCGTTGGTCGCCCGAAACAAGCATGAACCCGGTGCTTTCTAGGGCATTTTGTGGGCCCATAAATACAGGAGCATGTAAATAGGCAAAGCCTTGTTCTGCCCAGTATTTAGTACGCTGGATGGCCCCTTCCGTGCTGGTAGTGGTATGGTCGATGATAATAGTTCCCGGTTTGAAACCTGCACGGGCTTGTTCTAAAACAGCATCTACGGCAGCATCATCTTTTACAACGATATGCACATATTCTGCGCCGGTAACGGCATCAGCAGCGTTTTCGAAAGGTTTTGCGCCGTCGGCAGCAAGGGCTGTGGCTCTAGCAGCGGTTCGGTTCCATACGTTCACTTGGTTTCCTTTGGCCAGTAAAGCTCTCGTGAAATTCGAGCCTAGTAAGCCCATTCCTAAAAAAGCAATCATCTTTAAATATTTTGTATTAATGTAACAATAGTTTTGCGCTAGGGTTGCAAGATAAAACAAAACGGCCTCTACATCATGTAGAGGCCGTGTAGACTGTAATAAAACAACTGGTTATGAATAGGAGGGCTCCTATCGTTATTTTTTCGCTACTTCTTCGATGCTAATCGCGTAACCACCACCTGGTGCGCACAACTGTGCAAGTTTAGATTTGTTGGTTACTTTGATTTTACGGATCGTATAAGCTTGCGGGTTTGTTTTGTAATGTGCATCTTTTGCATCTGCATACACAGTAGCTACATAGTTCTTACCTGCTTCTAAGAAGTCGAATGAAATATTAGAAGTACGGGCATTATCACCTTGTACACTACCTACGAACCATTTGCCGGTACCTTTTGCCTTACGGGCTACTGTAATGTACTGGCCGGGTTCAGCTTCCAAGTATTTAGAATCGTCCCAATCAACTGCTACATCTTTAATGAATTGGAATGCATCTGGGAACCTATTATAGTGTTCCGGTAAATCTGCCGCCATTTGTAATGGACTGTACATGGTAACATATAAAGCTAATTGGTTAGCAATGGTACTGTTTACATGGGATGTATTTCCCGGGTTGATTTTCGCAATATCCATTTCGAAGATACCTGGCGTATAATCCATTGGGCCACCAATCAAACGGGTAAATGGAATAACAGTTACATGGTTGGGTTTGTTACCACCAAATGCTTGGTATTCTGTACCTCTTGCCGATTCATTGCCAATTAAGTTCGGATAGGTACGTGCAATACCCGTAGGACGAACGGCTTCATGGGCATTTACCATAATCTTATACTCAGCTGCTTTTTCAATAGCGTATTGGTAATGATTGATGATCCATTGGCTATAGTGGTTCTCACCACGTGGCAAGATATGACCTACATAACCACTTTTCACCGCATCGTAACCATTTGCTTTCATGAATTTATAAGCAGTATCGATATGACGTTCGTAGTTTCTTACAGATGCAGAAGTTTCATGGTGCATGATGATTTTTACACCTTTCGATGCTGCATAAGCATGTAATGCTTTTACATCGAAATCGGGGTAAGCAGTTACGAAGTCGAACACATAATCTTTCGAATTGCCGAACCAGTCTTCCCAACCTTCATTCCAACCTTCTACTAGTACGGCGTCGAAACCGTTAGCAGCTGCGAAATCGATGTATTTCTTTACGTTCTCGTTGTTAGCACCATGTTTACCGTTTGGTTTCGCTTTAGAGAAGTCCGTAATGCCTAATTGTACAGTAGGGAAATCGTCGGTATAGGCCCATGTGCTTTTACCGGTGATCATTTCCCACCAAACACCCACGTATTTAACAGGCTTAATCCAATCTGTGTTTTCAATTTTACATGGATCGTTCAAGTTGTAAGTCATTTTTGAAGCCAGAATGTCTCTTGCATCATCACTTACAATAATGGTTCTCCATGGTGATGTACAGGGTGCTTGCATGTAACCTTTATCACCTTTTGCATCAGGTGTTAACCATGATTCGAATACCATGTTTTTATCATCTAAGTTCAAATGCATGCATGCGTAGTTGATCAATGCAGCTTCATGTAAGTTGATGTAAATACCATCGGCGCTCTTCATCATTAACGATGTTTGCACACCGGTAGGACTGAAAGATGTTTGAGAAATATTCTCTGTTACAGCTTTCGCCATAGCACCACGGATTTCAGAGAGTTTAGTTGTTGTGTAATCGTATTCTTGGGTATCGTAATCACCTGGTAACCAAAACGCAGTATGGTCGCCCGTCATAGCAAACTGGCTTTTTTCTTCTTTAATTACAAAGTAAGTAAGGTTCTTTTGCGAAGGGAATTCGTAACGGAAACCTAAGCCATCGTTAAATAAACGGAAACGGATGATGATTTGACGGTTTGTTTCTTTTTGTTGTAAGGTAACAGCTAATTCGTTGTAATGATTACGAATAGCGTTTACTTCACCCCAAACCGGCTTCCAAGTTTCATCGAATGTAGTTGGTGTGGTATTGACGATGGTAAAGTCGTTCAATAACGATTTTTTATCGTTTTTCAGTTCAAGACCCAGTTTACTAGGTTTAATCACAGGCTTTCCTTTGTAGATAAGGGCGTATACTGGGGCCCCTTCATTGTTCAGCGAAAAGCTCATCACGAAATTCCCGTTCGGCGACTTCAATTCCTGTGCTTTGGCGACGTGGAAAAAAGTTAGCCAGGTGGCTAGCATTAAAATGTACTTCATTTTACGTATAAATTGTTGATTTTGAATTGTGGAATACCAGTTTTGTATCTGCCGTAAAACGTGGTTCAAATCAAGATCGAAAGCTACGATAAGTTGAGATTTCTTAGCCTGCTGTTTGTATAAGGAACAGTGGCGTTTATATAAGAAAACGCCGGTTCGTCCGAAAGGTTGCCGTTGGAGTGATTTTGACGCTTACGACCTTCCGGTTTGGGTATGCCAATAAGCTATTGGGTGTAGGTGGTAACTTGCGTGAATTATGAACACAGTGTAAAAATATATTTTCGGGGTACAATAATGTATTGTTGGATAGGATATTAGCATATTGCCGCTCGGGCGACAATAGGTAATTATAATATACTTTAATGTTCTTCTAATGTTATCCTAATGGTTATTCAATGTTATTCCAATGTTCTAGATATATTCCCCATATATTTTCATAGGTATATAGTGTCTTGTATACGCTTTGGTGCTATTTGCAATGACTAAAAAGAGCAATATGAAATAGGCAGATGTACATTGTATGTTGCAATATATCTGCCTGTTTCCCTTATTTACTATTAGGATGTAAAGTGTTTACTGGCAATGCAAATATGGAAATCCAATCCATCGCCTGTATTACAACCCGCAGCGCTTTAAGGCTACAGCTGTTACAGAAGAGTGTTGGGCTTGGGGAAAGTGTTCCCATTTACACCGGAGTGATCGTAGCGGTTGGGTAGCTAAATACTGGGCCAATCGTATACCCGGGGCAGTGAGTTCACAATACAGGTTTGTGCTTTTGAATATTTGATCGATAGTCATGTTAACATCGTTTGTGCAATTGGCTGTGGCTATATAAAGTGATGTGTTTTTATATGAATGAGTTGATGTTCTTAGTAAAGAATCGATATTAGCACGGTCGTACCATGTACTAGCTTCTAAGGAAATATAGCGTTGGAATAGTGCTGGATACTTTTGTAGTTGATAGAGTACGAATAATCCACCCAGGGAATGACCTAAAATGGTATGTTCTTTTGTACGTGGGAATTTCTTTTGCAAGAACGGCATCAGTTCAAATTGCAAGTAGTTGCTGAAATGCGCTGCCCCACCAAGATTATCTACGCGCTTTTCTGCTTCACTCGCATGATGTACTAATTGGGGTGAATAGTCATGTCCTCGTAACCCAATATCACCCAGTGATACAACAATAGAAGGTTGTGTGGTTTGCTCAAATACCTGTTGACCAAAAGCTTGCCCATCTAGTACAAGTACCAACCGGTATTGCTTCGCGGGATTATATTGCGCAGGTAAATAAACCTCAAAATGCCGCCAATCTTTTATGTAACGGGAGTAGAGCGAATCAGTTTGAGCAAATAAGGCACTGCTGAATAAGCAGCTGATGAATAGGAAGCATATACGCATGAGATAAGGTGTTTATGACCACCCAAAATTGCGCAGTTTATTTGTTGTAATGTAATGCATGTGATGGAATGGCTTTTTAATGTGATGAACCCAATTTCTCATGTAAATACAAGGCATTGTAAATACCATGTTCATCAATTGTATTGTTGAAGAAGCCCCATACCGTATAACCTTCCGAATGCCAGTCGTTTAGTACGGTTGCATATTCATCCAAAGCCTGTTTCGAATATCCTCCCTTGTAATCGCCATTCGGACCATGGAATCTTGCATACACATGGTTCGATGTTACAAACGTTCCCGAAGGCCAACGACCACCAGATTCTGCCATTACAAAGGCAATTTTATACGCTTTCAATAGTTCAATGGCATTGGGCTGTAACCAACTAGTATGACGAATTTCTAATGCAAACGTATAACCTTTGAAGTTCACTAATTCATCGAAACAAGCGATAGCACGTTCTTGGTCGAATTGCAATGTAGGTGGTAGCTGTAATAATACTGGGCCACAGGGCGGTAAATCTTCAATAGCTGTAAAAAATTTAGTAACAGGCTCAGTAGGATCTAGTAGTCGCTTTAGATGCGTTAAATAGCGGCTCATTTTCGGGCAAAACAAGAAACCGGCCGGTACTTTGTCGCGCCAGCCTTGTACCGTTGTTTTTCGAGGTAAATGATAGAAGGTGGTATTAATCTCTGTTACATGCAAATACTTGGCGTAGTAGGTTAAAAAATCCGCCGCAGCTAGCTTTTCTGGGTAAAACTTGCCTTTCCAACTTGGGTAACTCCAGCCCGATGTACCGATATGTATTTTACTTTTTTCCATGTTTCTCCTTGTATAGTACCTGTACATCCTCGCAATAGTATGCTGTTCGCCCAGTTTTGCCCAAGGTTTGCTTATGAACAGGTTTGTTCCCACAGGTTTCTTTCTTATAAATTTTCAAATGTTTCTTTAGCTCATCTTTCCGTTTCCACTTCAAAAAATCTTCACTAAAGGAAACCGATTTACGGATGATCTCCTGCAATTTGCGCGTAGGAATAGCTGCAATCACACTTTGAGGATGCACTTTAGATAGGAACAATACCTCGTTGCGAATGATGTTACCCACTCCTGAGAAAATATGCTGATCTAATAATACATCACCAATGATTGCATTCGGTTTCGCTTGTACTTTTTCCAAGGCTGCTTTTACATTGAATGAATCATGTAATACATCTGCTGTGAAGTCAAATAAGTCGTTAATGTCTTCTTTCAATACATCCACTTTACACGCATAGAAATTCAATTCTCCTACTTTAAAGCCAAGATGTAACTTGGGTTTAGTTGCCGTATGTTCATTAATACGGTAGCTGCCAAATAAGAGGAAATGGATACGAATTGTGCATGATTTGAAACAAACGAGGAATACTTTTCCCCATGTTTTGAAGCCCGTTATTTTTTGCCCCTTTAATTGTTTCATGGGAATAGCCGCACCACCGGAAGCTGCTAGCACCGTTTTCCCGCGAAAGGCGCGGACTTTCTCTTGTAGAATGATGATGGATGGTCCTTCTGGCATACATGTGTAACCACAACTTTTACGCCAGTCACCTCGGCCTATTTGCCTTCTTTCAAGATCTTGTATACAAACTCTTTATAACTTTGCCCGATGGGTAATTCTTGTCGCCCAATTTCTACGTCTTGCAATGTAAAAGCAGTTACTTTCGTGATATTTACAATAAACGAACGGTGAATGCGCAGGAAGCGTTTGTCTTTTACTTCTTCTTCCATGTCTCCAATCTTATATTTGGCTGTAAACGTAGTGCCATCAGCACGGTGGAGTACTACATAGTCCTTCACACTTTCAATGTAAAGGATGTCGTTGGTGAAGATTTTATTGAACTTATTGCCCGTTTTTATGAAGATAAAGTCTTCTTGTGGGGCAATGGTTTGTTGGGCGCTATTAACTGTTTCTTTTGGAGAATAACGGCTGTAATAACGTTCGATCGCCTTAAAGAATCGTTCAAAGGTGATGGGTTTTAGTAGATAATCAACTACATCGAGTTCATAACCTTCCAAGGCATATTCGCGGTAGGCAGTAGTGAAAATAACGGCAGGTGCTTGTCGTAATGTTTTGAGGAACTCGATACCTGTGATTTGGGGCATTTTAATATCCAAAAACAGCAGGTCGACCTGTTTATTGCGTAATTCCTGTGAGGCTTGGAGGGCATTAGAACAGGTGCCCACAATTTCTAGCGTGCTTAACTGGCCAATATGGTTTTGCATTAATGCAATGGCCAATGGTTCGTCATCTACGATAAGGCATTTGATTTTCACGTGTTGTTATTTAATACGAGGTTCAGCTTTGCGGTAAATGTTTGTTGTGCCACAACGGTTTCAAATGTATGTGTTTCCGGGTAAAGTAAATTCAATTGCTTGCTGATATTATCTAATCCGATCCCAATTTGCTGGTCAACTTTAGATTGGAATGTATTACTTACAACAAAGCTCAGTAAATGGTTTTGTAATAGAAGTTGGATATGAATTTTAGGTGAACCTGCATCTTCGCCGGCACCGTGCTTGAACGAATTTTCTACGAGTGAGAGCAATATCAGTGGAGCAATATGTACATCGCGCTCTACCTGTATGTCGAGCGAAATTTCCAGTCGATCATCATAGCGGAGTTTTTCCAATTCAATGTAGTTATTAAGTAATTGGATTTCTTGTGAAATAGGCACAAATAAGTTGCTCGACCTGTATAATAATGTATCCAGTATTTCGGATAACCTTGCAATGGCCGGGGACGTTTGTGGCGATTGCATGATCGATAGTGAGTAAATGTTGTTTAATGTATTAAATAAGAAATGTGGGTTTAGTTGTGATTTTAAGGCCATTAATTCAATATCTGCTTTTTGTTTCTCCAAGTTCAAAGCCCTTTTATTGATCACATATTGATCTTTTAATAGCTTAATAAACACGAAAATAAAGGCATATGAAAAGGCATGTACAAAATATACCATGAACAAGTAATCGATATCCGTTACAATCTCCCATATCGATTCTTGTTCGAATGGTCTTGTGCGTATCAATGGCTCCAACAAATATACCACCGAAATTCTTGAAAACACATTAATAACATATAAACCAAGTACCATAATAACTACCGTTTGCACGGTCTTACCTTTATGAAGAAGGCGCGGTAGGATGATATATGCTAAGAAATAGGAGGTAATGGCAGCAAATGCAATGAAGAATATGCTATTAACCGATTCTTGCATTAACGTATAATGTGGGTCGGGAATGGCATTATAGCGAAATAGCCACAATATATATACGCAAAACCAATAGCAGCAATGCGTAAGGAACCTATACTTGGTAGTGAACTGTATAAATCTTTCGATCAAGGGCATAATAGTAAAAGTAGCAAACTTTAAGGCCTATTCTACCTATCGTCGACGAAATTTGACTTTCGGCGTATGAATAGCGTACTAATGAAGTCGAATGTATGATCCATGTAAATTACACTGTCTGTAATCTATCCCCGGCTATTCGTCGACCCTCTTAAAATTGCCTGTAACAAAGCATCACATTTGCATAAACTCCCATGAAATGAAGCAGTTACTAATGATGTTTTGTTGCCTCGGAATTGCTATCCAGGCCTATAACCAAACTTATCAACTAAAAGGCAAGATCGTATCATCTTCCAAAGAACCTATTATTGGTGCCACCGTGTTATTACAAAAACTGGAGGATTCTACCCAAAAGTACCCCACAGTAACCAATAGTCATGGCGACTTTACCCTGTCACTTTCTGCAGGCAAATACATGTTAACTACATGGGCGTTCAATTATGCGAAACATGTACAGCAAATTGTATTGCAAAAGGATGCCGATTTGGGTATGATTACTTTGAAGGATGATATAAAGCAACTGTCGACCATACAAATCCAAGGTGAGAAATCGGCCTTCGAAATGAAAACGGATAGAAAAGTATTCAATGTAGGAAAGGATATTTTATCGAAAGGTGGAAATGCCAATGATATTTTAAATAACGTACCCTCAGTAAACGTAGATATACAGGGAAATGTAAGCTTGCGCGACAATAAGAATGTACGTATTTACATCAATGGAAAGCCATCGATGTTAACGCAGAATAACGGGTTAGCGCAAGTACCGGCTGCCAATATAGAAAAGATTGAAATTATTACAAACCCTTCTTCCGCCTACGAAGCCCAAGGTAGCGGTGGCATTATCAATATTATCCTAAAGAAG
Source organism: Chitinophaga skermanii (assembly GCF_003259335.1). Classification (GTDB taxonomy): domain Bacteria; phylum Bacteroidota; class Bacteroidia; order Chitinophagales; family Chitinophagaceae; genus Chitinophaga; species Chitinophaga skermanii. The sequence continues at coordinate 194,168 of NZ_QLLL01000006.1, read as the reverse complement.
AACGCATCATTAGGATTTAATGCCTCGCTACAAGCGGGTATAGCCAGTCCTAAAAACACGAATGCGAATGTGAATGCCAGCTATAAAACGGAGAAGGTAAACTTGTTTGCAAATGTGGGCTATCGCGACCAGTCCCTTTTATTTGTAGAGCATATTGAGCGTATAAATAAAAATCCTTACAATAAATTATCACAATTGAACCGTGCCGATTTACAGGTGGATAATGTAAACCTATTTGTAGGAACCGATTATTACATCAACGATAAAAATACCTTAACGGCCAGCTATTACCGTACGAAGGTACATAACGATAATACCACGGGGTATTTCTATAACTACTTCGGGCAACATGGCCAGTTGGATAGCACCATTCATCGATTTGAAGATTATAAAGAGCCACAGATCTTTAACGAACTAGAACTGAGTTATGTAAAAACCTTCAAACAAGCTGATCGTAAATGGACCACCTATTTGCAATACGATTTTTGGAATGATGACGAAAACCAACGCATCTTGGAAGCTAAGCCGGAAACAGGCGCTGCTGCTACGCACATTGTTACACGCGATATCGAAAGTAGTAAAGATTTATACCTGCAAAGCGACTATAAATTACCCTTGAAAGTGGGCATGTTGGAAATGGGGGTACGCGGACAGTGGCGCGCTATTCGTAGTGAATATTCCGCTTCGCAAGATGGAGAGCTATTGGCTGGTAACAATAACAAGCTTTTCTATGATGAAGACATCTATGCAGCTTATACACAATACGGTACAAAATGGAAGAATTTAACGGTACAAGCTGGTTTACGTAGTGAATTGTCGAGTATAAAAATTAGCGATCGTGCGCTTACATTGAATAAAAGCAAAAACTATATCAATCTATTTCCCACATTGCATTTACAATATAGTTTTCCTAAAGACTGGAGCCTGCAAACCAGTTATAGCCGTAGGATTAACCGGCCTAGGTTTTGGCAGTTAAATACCTTTGCCGGTTTATCGGACCAGCGCTTTTTACAACGAGGTAACCCCGATATCAACCCTATGTATACCAATGTGGTAGAAGTAGGATTGCTAAAGAAAGTAGGAACATTTACGATTAACCCCGGTTTATATTACCAGTATACAACCAATTATTTTGACGCAGTTATTGAACCTCAAAGCGATGGAACCTTCGTAAGAACATGGGCTAACATGGGTAGAGAGAATCGTTATGGCTTTGATGTAACAACTACGTATAATCCATTTACATGGTGGCGACTATCTTGGGACGTGAACTGGTATTCATTTAACCAGCGTGGTGAATATGCCGGTAAAATCTATGAAGCGGAAAGTACCACATGGTTTACAACAGTACGCTCAAGCTTACGATTCCCTAAGTTGGTTAATATCGATGCAAGTGTTAATTATAGGGGCAAAAAGCAAGAAGTACAAGTAAATGTAGATGCACAATACCGTGCTAATATTGGTATGTCGAAGGATTTGTTTGGGGATAAGTTATCGCTTTCATTTAGTGTGAACAATATTTTCAATTCCAATATCCAAGTAGGTTCAATGGATGTAGAAGATTATTCCTTGTATTCGAAATCCCAGAATGTGGGTGTAATTTTTACAGGAACCGCTGTGTATAGATTCAACCGGAAAAAAGGACAGGCGGATCGTATGCCAACAGCTAAGTAATGGAAGAACGCCGGGGCAACCTGGCGTTTTTTGTTCATAATTTATTCATATTGGACTATTGCGTAAGCAACAAAAACATACTATCTTTTCGGTAGTAAAATATAACATATGACGCCTTCTGAAAACGCGCTATGGCAAAAGATGCAAGCGTTTCAATTGGATGAAAAAGGCAGCCAAGAACCATTTAGCCAACGATTATCGAAAGCTCAAAATTGGAGCCCTTTATTTACCCAATTAGCGATGGAAGAGTACAAACGGTTTATCTTCCTTGCGGCCATTAGTCCTACTCCCGTAACACCCAGTATTTTCATCGATGAAGTATGGCATTTCCACTTGGTATACACACGGCAATATTGGGAAACGCTCTGCGGAGATATCTTAGAGAAAGTAATTCACCATGATCCTGGCCAGAATGGCCCTGAAGACAAGGCCTACTTTCAAGAACGATACCGCTATACATTACAACTGTACGAACAAACATTTAACCAACCTCCTCCGCCCGCCATTTGGTTTCCTCGCCGAAAAGCAAAAGACCCAGCTCCCTTTTCTTTAGTTATTAGTTTAGCTGCTTTCATGATAGCTATGACGCTCTTTAATAGGGGTGCAAAACATGAAGTGGTGATAGGCATACTATTGATGTGTGTACCCATTGTGTTGTTTATCAAGTGGGTTGCTGGTAATGCTAAAAATACAGGAGGTACAAATGTCGACGATTATGTAAATAGTTGTGCATCATCATGTGGTACATTTGATTCACATGGAAGTGATTGTTGGTCGGATGGTTGTGGTGATAGTAGCGATAGTGGGGATGCAGGTTGTAGTAGTGGGTGCGGGTCATCTTGTGGATCATCTTGTGGTGGTGGAGATTGATGACATGGATGTTTACAATTAGCTAGCAGTTTTAATTATTCATCCAACAATTCATTCTGCAACAAGGGATTCATTGTTTACCTTTTAGGAGGCGTACTGGCATATTAATTAAGATGAAGTGGGGACCGAAGTGTTGCCGTTAATTGAACTGAAAATGTAACTAACATGAACATGTGATCTTAGTTAGTAACTACATGTGTTCCACTTGCCCCCATGCTCTTTTTTTAATAACTTGCCAGCCGCCAACCAATGATAGCCATATGTAAACCTGGTTGGAATGTGTAGTTAATGGAGACGAATAAAAGCGCCACGGCACTTCTACAAACAAAGCAACATTTCGATATATTAGACGGTTTAAGGGGAATTGCTGCCTTTTCGGTAGTTGTATTTCACTTTATGGAATGGGTGTTTACTGATCCTAGTAAGAACTTTATCGGGCATGGGTTTTTAGCCGTTGATTTTTTCTTTTGCTTATCGGGGTTCGTAATTGGATATGCGTATGATGATCGTATAGGCAAAATAGGCTTGAAATCATTTTTTATGGCCCGTATCATACGCCTGCATCCCTTGGTGGTGTTAGGGTCGGTATTAGGCCTTTTAGCCTTCCTGTTCGATCCATTTGGCGGGCACCCGGAGGCATATAGTGTAGGTACGATTGCTTTGGTATTTGTTTGTTCGTTATGTATGATTCCTTTGCCGATTGTGGCAGACAGGGGATTCAATTTATTTAGTTTCAATGCACCGTCCTGGTCTCTATTCTGGGAATACGTAGCCAATATTGTATACGCATTAGTGTTGAGCCGGTTGAAGCGTGGTTACATTTTGGTATTAACCATGGTCGCAGCTGCAGGGCTTTGCTTTGTAAGCTACCGAGCTGGTAACTTGCTAGGTGGATGGAGTGGTCCGACGTTTTGGGATGGTTTTGCCCGGATCTCGTACTCATTTTTAGCTGGATTACTGGTTTACCGTTCTAACTGGATTATTAAGAATAAACTAGGGTTTGTTGGATTGTCGGCATTGTTGTTATTAGCGTTTTTAATGCCAGTTACTTCTTGGAATTGGTTGTCGGAATTGCTTGTTGTATTGGTATACTTCCCATTATTAATAGCATTAGGAGCCGGTGCTAGCTTACGTCCCAAGATGCAGCCGCTTTGTAAATTCTCTGGAAATATCTCCTACCCACTATACATGACACACTATGCTGCTTTATGGATGTTTGGGAACTATTACACAACGCATCAACTGAATAATACACAGCTAGCAACAATTATTGTTACTGGTGTTATTATACTCGTAGGCCTAGCTTATATTGCCATGGTTGCCTTCGATATTCCTGTTAGAAAGTACATGGGTGATACATGGAAAGCAAGGTTAGGGAAACAACAAGGAAGTAACAAATAAACTGTTTATTACAAGAATATTCTTAAAAAGCATCGATCCTAGTCGATGCTTTTTTGTTATTTTAGAAGTACAAATTATTCGGTATGAAACAGTCATTACATTAGCTATTGCCCTGCTATTATGCAAATAAAATAACTACACCATGCAAATCCTTCTTTCACTTCTAATACCAATTATTACCACGTATCATGTAAATTTGGATAATAGTAAGAAGTATGCATTTACGGATACATTATATGTAGTACCATTAACCCATCAACAATATAAGCAGGCCGATTATAAACTAGTAAGTGTCTGTGAGCTTGACAGTAATGGAATAGAGATAAAGTCAGCCCGCCGCATTCTATTAACTCAAAAGAATAAGGTAGTCGCTTCTATATCCCTGCCTGTTCCAGATGAAGAAGTAAAGAACTTTTCTGTGCATAAGGTTGGAGAAAGAGCGAATAGCTTTTTTATTGGTATTGATTGGGGAGGAGGAAATTACTATTATGAGCGTGAATTTAACTTTGCATTTGATGGAAAGCAGTTTGTATTGACTAGTGTAAAGATGATTTCATACGTTTTTGATACTGGCAAAACGAGCACAAGGAACAAAAAAATCACGCCACCTATTCCTGTGAATAAGTTTGTAATGATGCCTTTTATAGAAAATGAATGAGGAGAATACTAATAAACAAAAAAGCATCGATGTACATCGATGCTTTTTTACTATTTTAGAAGCGTCCGCTTCATTTGTACCGGGGATGGGAATCGAACCCACACTCGCATTGCTGCGAACAGGATTTTAAGTCCTGCGTGTCTACCAGTTCCACCACCCCGGTGTACCGTTTTTCGGACGGCAAATGTAAGCATGTTTCGGATAATTCCAAATATTTTTTCTCAACAATGCAAAAAATATTTTCTCCGAACTGTATGATATTTAAGAAATTGAAGCATGCAGCAACAAAAGATGGCACAAAGTTCGAAGTGGAACTATAATAAAATAACCACAAGATTGGGTAATGTGTTAAACCTTATAAAAGCTTACTAGCAAATCATTAGCTGATATTTACTATATGGATAAACCTTCTATGCTACATACTTCAATGGTGTACGTCGACCAGGTAATTGCACAACTAAGACAAAATGATGCGCGGTATCGCCAATTATTAAAGCAGCTACCTGTAGCTATTTTTACGCTAGATGCGCAAGGAATAATTATTGATTATAACGAAGAAGCAACTGTTATTTGGGGCAAGTCGCCGGGTGTAGGCACTACTTATTGGCGCGATATATATCATAGTTTTTATTTGTTAGATGGTTCCACCTTACATGAAGCCGATCATCCCACCGCACTCGCTTTACAAGGTGTTGTGGCGGAAAATGGAAAAAACTTAATCATACAAAATACAGTCGGGGAACGTCGCCAAGTAAAACTGTACCCCCGGGTATTTTACAATGCACAAGGTGAAAGAGGTGGTGTAATGGTAATGATTATCGATTTTACCGGCATCTTGAAAAGCGAAATGGAATTGGAGGAAAGTGAACAGCAACTACAACAGTTAGCCGCCAACCTTCAATTTACCGTGGAAACACGTACCAATGAGCTAGAACGCAAGAACCTTGCACTGAAGTTGAGCGAGGAGCGTTACCATAAGATGATTGAAGAGGTGGAAGATTATGCCATATTGTTGCTGGATAAGGATGGTTATATCATGAACTGGAACCGTGGAGCAGAGAAAATTAAAGGATACAGTGAAGAAGAAATTGTAGGCAAGCACTTCAGGGTGTTTTATTTACCACACGATCTTGAAAAGAATGTACCAGGAAGATTGATCAACGAAGCGAGAATAACAGGTAAAGCCATTCATGAAGGTTGGCGGAAAAGGAAAGATGGTTCCACATTTTGGGGAAGTGTTGTGTTGACTGCTCTACACAATGACCTTGGAGAAATCATCGGTTTTACAAAAGTGACGAGAGATCTAACAGAAAGAAAAACAGCCGAAGATAAACTAAATCTTTATGCCCGGGAACTTGAAGGCCAGAACCGCGAATTACAGCAATTTGCCTATGCAGCGGCACATGATATGAAAGAGCCTCTACGGAAAATACAATTTTATATCTCAGCGATTTCCAACAGTCCCAATGTTTCTCTACCGCAAAAAGAGCAATATTTCTTGGAAAGAACAATCGATGCGGCTGTACGTATGCAGGGACTCATCGAGGATTTGTTAGCATATACACGTATTTCAAGTGAAGAGTCGCAGTTTGAGCCGGTGGACTTACAATTAATAATGCGGGAAGTTGTGTCTCTACACCAAGAGAATATACAAAAAGTAGGCGCTACTGTTCGCTATAGCGGGTTGCCTACAGTGAGAGGGATTCGGTTCCAATTGCGCCAGTTATTAGACAACCTTGTGGGTAATTCCTTGAAATACCATAACGAAACGGCAGCACCGCACGTAGAGATTTCAAGTGAGCAAGTATTGTTAAAAGATGAGAATCAGATAGAGCAGCCGTTTTACAAAATAACGGTGGCCGATAATGGTATTGGATTTGATCCTATTCACAGGGAAAAAATCTTCGTGATGTTCGAGCGATTACACGGTCGCGAACAATACCCAGGTACGGGCATAGGTTTAGCTATTTGCAAGAAAATCGTACAAAACCATTTTGGATTTATCCAGGCAACAGGGAAGCTGGGAGAAGGAGCAGAGTTTACAGTTTTTCTACCTGCGGTTGGCAAATAACGAAAATATCAGAAACAAGTTGGCTTAATTCAGGCTGTGAGCTGGGTTTTGTGAAGTATTTCAACGCACCGAGAGATAAACATTGTTCGATATGCTCGGATTGATTTGAAGTACTCCAAACAACAGTTGGAATACCTTTATAAGCTGGTTCCATTTTAGAAAGCACATCGGCTGCGTTGTAAATGGGCATTTTGTAATCGAGAATAATCAAATTTGGATAGTCGGACGGAGAAAGGGTGGAAAGATATTGAATGGCTTCTTTACCGTTAAATACCGTTGCAATGTCTATAAAGGGCTGGGCTTCTTGCAGCGCTTCTATCAGAATAATTTGATCATCTTGATCATCATCCGCTAATAATATTTTGAAAGTGGGTTGTTGCATGGGAGAGCTGACCAAGTTTATAAATGAGCAGAAATTAAATGTACGCTTATATATTGGATTTCATACTGTTTATTTTATACGTGGTAACAAGTATTTGTTGGTATAAAATAATGCATATATACTAGTTCAGTCCCATACTGCTGCTGAAGCGAGCGTGGCAAGCAAAGATCGGCAGCGAACAACGCGATGACAGCCCAATAATTAACATCCTGTTAAGTGTTCTTTTTCAAGTTTAGCAAACATTTTTTTGAGTCCTTTCGCTTTATTCTCTTTAACGTCGCCGATAATAATATCTCGCCCTGGATGAAGATGAGAGCCGGCATACTTATCGGACCACAGGCCTATTTCCATTAATAAGGGCATTAGGTCTATTCCTTTTTGGGTGAGGCGGTAGATGATTTTTTGCTTATGTTCACCGTCCTTTTCTTTACGAATGAACTTGTTTTTTTCCAATAATTGCAGTCGATCGGCAAGAATATTGGTGGAAATACCTTCTTCTGACTGTAAGAATTCGTTGTAATATTTTTTATTAAAGAACATGAGGTCGCGGATAATGAGTAAAGTCCATTTATCACCGAAGATCTCCAAACCGTAATTAAGTGGGCAACCGGAACGCATTTTGTTAATTGTTTGATACCACTTGCAAAAATAAAGTAGTATGGCGTATATTTGCAACTACTTGTAAAAAGCAAGTGGTTTTAATTATTGTATATGAAACGTGTCGTAATAACAGGATTAGGGGCGTTGACCCCGCTTGGTAATAACGTCGCCGATTTTTGGCAACATTTAGTGGCCGGTAAAAGTGGCGCTGCGCGTATTACGAAGTTTGATCCCACGCACTTTAGAACGCAAATCGCGTGCGAGCTGAAAAACTTTGATGTGTCGCAGCATTTGGATAAATCGGTGATTAAGCGAACCGACCCTTTTACGCAATATGCGTTGGTGGCTACAGCAGAAGCCTTGGCCGATGCTAAGCTCGACGTATCAACGATGAATCCTTATGATATTGGCGTGATTTGGGGTTCAGGGGAAGGCGGCATGCAAACCTTTGAAGAACAAGTAACGGAATATGCTACTGGCGATGGAACGCCCCGCTTTTCGCCTTTCTTCGTACCGAAGTTGATCGCCAACATGGCGTCGGGCATGATTTCTATCCAATATGGTTTTAAAGGAATTAACTATACAACGGTATCGGCATGTGCCACATCTAATACCGCTATCATGGATGCATTGAATTACATCCGCTGGGGAAAAGCGAAGGTAATTGTTACCGGGGGCTCCGAAGCTCCTATTACGAGTGCTTCTATTGGCGGCTTCTGTTCGATGAAGGCCATGACAACCCGTAACGACGATCCTACAGCTGCCAGCAGGCCGTTTGATGTGGATCGTGATGGTTTCCTCATGGGAGAGGGAGCAGGAACACTTATTCTTGAAGAGTATGAACATGCAGTTGCACGTGGTGCGCACATTTATGCAGAAGTGGCCGGTGCCTCTATGACAGCTGATGCGTACCACATGACAGCTACGCATCCAGAAGGAGAAGGTGCAAATATGGCTATGCGTCTTGCTTTGCAGGATGCTAACTTGAATGCAGGAGATGTGGATTACATTAATGCACATGCTACTTCAACGCCGGTTGGGGATATCAGCGAGCTAAAAGCAATCTCAAACTTATTAGCCGGCAACTTCGATCGCGCACATATCAGTGCTACAAAATCGATGACCGGGCATTTGCTGGGTGCAGCAGGTGCTATCGAGGCGATTGCTAGTGTGTTAGCGATTCGGGATGGTATTGTTCCACCAACGATCAATTTGGAGCAGCCCGATGCGGAAATTCCGGAAGGCATGCAAATTGTTCGCAAAGTAGCGCTGCATAAGCCTATAAAAGTTGCCATGAGTAATACTTTTGGCTTTGGTGGGCATAATGGCATCGTGGTGTTTAAAGGAGTATAGAAATATTGGATGTTTGGTAAGGCCGCTTCTATTTATAGGAGCGGCTTTTTGTTTTGTTATTACATTGCATTGATTTAATTGATATTGTTTATATTCGTTTCTAATAATGCAGGGAGTATTGTGCCCTAACCCTTTTTCTCCATTTTTACAGTGTGCGATTTATAGTAAAAAAACGCGTATGTACAGTAATAAACCCAATGAAATTTTAAATGCTTGGTTAGCGTTTGAAGTACTTTCTCCCCAAACCTTTAGAAAGTATAAAGATTTAGTAACGAGTCCATTTGGAACATATATACCCTTAAAAAATGAAGGTGCTTTACCATGGGAAGATGTTGATAAATACCAAAAGGATAAGTACCGTCTTTATTTTCACTTGGTAATCAATACAATTGATTTTGAAAAAGCTATTCACGCATTAGTAAATGTTTATGCAGATAAAGTTCCCGAACGTCCACAAGCCAAAGGTAAAGCTATTATTAGTTCAATTTTATTGAATGAAAATGGTGTACCGTTACAACAAAGTATTGCAAGTTTTGCATATGGTTTTGTACATGCATTATCTAAATCATTAACAGCTTTGTCAAAATGGGCAGATGTTGAAGCTGAATGGCAGAAAGCTATCACAAAGATTCTTTCAAAATATGATGAAGAGGGAAGTCCTTTACCAATCAGTAGGCAAACTATTGAAGAACTTAGCCAATATTTAATAAAGGAAATAGGAATAGACGCTACTTATCTCTTGGAAGAGGCATTTGTAATTACAACATATGAATATGGGAAGGGTGATAATATGCCTGCTCCTTTGTTATTAAATAGCTTTTATATTAACGACCTTATGAAAGCGCAGCAATTAGTTAATGAAAGAAATGTGCCAACTTTATTGACAAAATATTTATCTGCGGCGCATAATAATCCGATCGATTTGCTAAAGAATATTCCTGTATTGGATGAATTGATTGCTCCAAAGAACATTCCTTTAGGTCGATGGCCAGGTCCTAATCGTCATCCATTAGTTTTATTACAACAAGCGGCAGTAAATGCTGCTTTGAGAGAAATTAAAGATGGTGACATATTAGCTGTTAATGGTCCTCCAGGCACTGGTAAAACAACCTTGCTTAGAGACGTTGTGGCGGGTATAATTATCAAAAGAGCAGATAAAATGTTAACATACGATGATCCAATGAAAGCTTTTAAAGCTACAGATCAACGGTTGAATGTTGGGGCAGCATTTCTAAAGTTTTTTGAATTAGATGATGCATTATGTGGCTTTGAAATGGTTATTGCTTCGTCAAATAATAAAGCTGTTGAGAATATAAGTTCAGAATTGCCAAGTATGGAGGCAATTGCCAACGATGCAAATGAATTACGCTTGTTTCCATGTTTAGCTACTAAAGTATTAGAAAAGGAAGGATGGGGTTTAATTGCTGCCGTATTAGGAAATGGCTCAAATAAGAGCCGTTTTAAGCAGCATTTTTGGTGGGATAAAGATGTAGGTATGTCAACCTATTTAAGTGAAGTACAAGGATACCCCCAAATCGTTGATAAGTATACAGAAAATGGAGAAGTATATCAAGAAATTCCAACTATTATTCAAGAAATAGACCATCCTAAAAATTCTTCAGATGCGTTACAAAACTGGCTTATTGCAAGGGAGAATTTTGAGAATGCAAAGGCAAAATGTGCTTTGAGCTTAAAGGAGTTGGACGCGGCAAGAAAAAAATTACAAACATTAAAGGAATTATTATCAGAGGAATCAAATATTAGACAAGCTATACTTGCTATAGAAAGTGATCAAGAGAACTGCGAAGCTCATTTACATAGCGCAGCATCCCAAAGCTCATTGTATGAAGAAGAAGTGCTACAACTACAAAAAGAAAAATTACAATTGCAAGCCGGTAAGCCTGGTTTTTGGGCGCGCCTTTTTAAAACGAAAAAATACCGTTTGTGGCTACAACAATTAGCCTTATTAGAACTAGATATAAAACTCATTCAACAAAAAATTAAGAAAAATGACCACTTAATTAGGGATGCAGAAAAGCAAATAAAAAAAATCGCTGCTCATTTGCACAAGTTATTATTAGAGCGTCATGCTCTTGAAAGGAAAATAGCATCTTGCCGTCAAAAAATAGAGAAGGTACGGACCAAAGTGGACGGGCATTTTATAGATGATGATTTCTATAAGCTAAGTCAACAAGAACAACAAACCACTTCTCCTTGGTGTAATAAGGAAACACAATTACTTCGTGATGAAGTTTTTATCGCCGCGATAAAACTTCATAAAGCCTTTATAGACGCAGCGGCTAACCCATTAAAGCATAATTTGGGTATTTGTATGCAAATACTATCAAATACCGAGTTCGATTCAAAAGAACAAAAAGAATTGGTAAAAAGTGTTTGGAGTAGTTTTTTCTTAGTGGTACCTTGTATTTCTACGACGTTTGCCTCTGTTGAAAGAATGTTTTATAATCTTCCCCTAAATAGTTTAGGTTATTTACTAATTGATGAAGCTGGGCAAGCATTACCCCAAGCTGCAGTAGGTGCTTTGCTTCGGACAAAAAAAGCTATAATTGTAGGCGATCCAGCACAGATTGAACCTGTAGTAACATTACCATCTACACTCACAACGGCTATTGCAAAAAAGCTTTCCGTAGACCCTTCTATATATAATGCTCCGGTTGCATCTGTTCAAACAATTGCTGATAATATATCGGCATATAGTACTAATATTGAAGGACGTACAGGTACTCGAAAAGTAGGATTACCATTGCTTGTTCATCGAAGATGTGATAACCCAATGTTCTCCATTGCTAATGCAATTGCTTATGATAGATTAATGATTCATGCAAAACCTACCCCTAAAGCTAACTTAATTCAAAAAGTCTTAGGAGATTCGAGGTGGTTGGATGTACAATCTATTTCCGAAACGAAGTGGTCCCCAGAAGAGGGATACGTAGTCATCGACTTATTACAAAAATTGAGGTCGAACAATGTAAAACCCAATCTATATATTGTATCCCCGTTTACAATGGTTGTTGATCATTTACGTAAATTAATCCTTGATTCTAATGTATTAGCTGGCTGGGAAAATGATCCCCATACTTGGGTATATGAACAAGTAGGTACAGTACATACTGTACAAGGACGGGAAGCTGTTGCTGTAATATTCGTACTAGGTGCAAGTGGTGATGATATGAATGGGACAAGAAATTGGGCAGGAGGGAAACCGAATATTGCGAATGTGGCACTCACACGCGCAAAATCATTATGTTACGTAATTGGAAATGAAGCTGCTTGGCGTAGTGCGGGTGTATTTAGTGACATCAGTAGATTGTTGAAAAAGGAAATTGTATAAAATACTATTATGATCAACAGGTAAGACAAAAGGCCGGCTTACACCGACCTTTTTGATTGAGGAAATGACGTATGAACATACTCAAACAATCAATAATCAAAGCTATCCTATACTAAAACCCAAACAGATATTTCACCATAATAGTACACTCTCTTAAAGGCAATTCCAATATCGATAACTGGTTAACAGTCGACTTAACTTGCCGATACTCCTGTTGATTCAACAAGTTAATGCACTGAACCTCGAAATAACTCTTCCATTTACGCGGGGCGTATTTTAATGTAACATCCAAGAAGCTGTTATGTACATTTTGTTGTTGCGACTGCTTATAGCTGGTAAGGTTGTAGGCTAACCGGTACGATATTGTATTGCTTACTCCATGTAACAGTTCTGTTTTTAGTTTATTAATACTTGTTGTTGTTTCAATCGTATTATCTTTCGAAATGCGTTGTTGTTGAATAATGCTGCCTAATTCTCCTGTGGCAGAAATAGTGAGTTGGGTGAATAGTTTTTTCCGCGCAGTAATAGCTAGGTTAGTATTGTAAGATTTGAAGGGTGTTAGTTCATTATTGAACAATGTTTTCCCTTCTGTTAAACTGGCGTTTATATTTGCAGATAAGTTGGTGTTTAAAAAGAACACGAACTTCGAAATATTACCATTCAATGTGTATTTATGTATCTTATTAGGGTAATCAACTGCGACTACCTTGGTTGCTCCGCTATCTACGGCATAAGCATACATAAAGTTTTGCTGCGTATAATCATACCCTGCATAGAGATTGTAAAACAACATGCTAATGGGTTTTCGATATGAATAGCGTAATCCTAAAGTGCTAATATCTGTAGTGGGAAGCGGTGTTTCATTAGCATTAAACTGGCGGTAATTTACCAATATGGTACCTGGGTAAATATCATTGATTTGCCCAAAAGTGCGTTGTTGTAAGAACCGGAAGTTCAGCTCTCCAAAGCGACCCATATTTTTTCTAAATTCTAATTCCGGGTTCGCCAAGAAGTATTGGTTTTTAGTAGCTGCACTTTTTAATGCCCCGTTATATTGAACGAAGCTATAAGTTGGGCTAGCTTCCAAGCGGATAGATCCTTTGGGTAATAGGTAAATGATGGATGCTTTCCCATACCAGCCCAAGTTCTGAAAGTGTAGATCGTTTCGGAACCTTGTTCCTACTTGGCTTGTAATACTTGCACTATCGGTTTTGTATAAACCAGATGCTAAAGCATTCTTTTCCAATGATACACCCACACTCGCAGATAAAATAATCCTGCTAAACTTCGTTTTGTAAGTGCCGGATTGATTGATAAACCAATTGGTAGTGTGTAACATTTGTTGCAACTGTAGAAACGCTACAGTGTCATTTACAATGTCGGCTTGCACACCGGGTAATATGCGAAGGTTTTCTTTTGTTGTATAATACTGCACTATAGAGTTGTAGGAAATCAATTGATCTGTTCCCAATGCTTTTACAATTTTGCTTTCATTGCTAGCCGATAAATAATCCGTTGGTAAAAACTGTTGGAAGGTTTCGTTGTTTTGGGTGGTACCACCATTTCGTTTCCATTTGGGCAAATCGAGCTTGGTGATAGATTTGAAATAAATATTAGCACTGTTTTTTTCTACTTGCGCTTGCAATTGAAAATGTGTGAGTTTATTGATATTGTCTTGAATTTCATTGTATCGAACGGTATCTTCTTTTGAAAAATAGTAGGAGAATGCGTTATTGTAGTTGTAATTTCTTTTCAAATACATGGCAGCAGCATTCAATCGTAACGACCACTCATTTTTAACTTTGAATAATAGGTTTACATTCCCAGCATTGTCGTTATTCATTAAGTAATACTGTTGTGGAAGTTGAGGTGTGATTTCGTCACCCATGGAAAGATAGGGAAGCGGCTTCTTTAATTCAATATCACTATTATTGAGCGATACACCTATATCTGTGTTCTCTGTCTCAAGGTTAACGCCAATGTTATTGGTTTTTAGATTGTTGATGCTTTTGACGTTTCGGGAGAAAACCAGGTTGTTCAACTCGGCATGATAGGCTTTGTTGCCCGCCCCTACGAAACCTGTAATGATCGACATTGTACGGGCGTTTTCAGTGAGTTTGAGGTTTAGGGATACGTTATTGGTTACAACGTACCCATTTAGCGCTTTCACTGGTTGGTCGCGTTCAATAACTTGTACTTGTTCTACTGCATTAACAGGCACATTATTCGTGGCAATCCTATATTTGCCATCGAGGAGGTTGTCGCCATCAATGTAAACATTCGTAATGGGTTTACCATTATAACTAATGCCACCTTTATCATCTACTTGTATTCCAGGTAAGCGAGCTATCAAATCAGCAATCACGCGATCATTATTCTCTTTAAATGCATTTACCCTGTACTTCAATGTATCACTCGATAACGATACTTTCGTATTCGATTTCACCACCACTTCCTTCAGCTGTTGCTCCACTTTCCTCAATACCAGTTCATAAGTACCATTTGCCGCTGTAACAGGTACAATCAATGGTTGATACCCCAATGCTGTAATTTTTATAGCTACCCCTTCTCCATTATACTGGCAAGCAAATTCTCCCCGCGACCCGGTTTTAGTAAAAGCAATACCGGCCCCATTTTCAGTTATGATGGTAACAGTTGCTGCTACAACAGGACGACCGGTACTGTCTTTCACAAAACCATTGACAGGTACTGTTTGCTGCGCTATTAAAAGCGCGGGCACTAACAGTAGATACATCAATAATAGGTGTTTTATAGACAAACTGTAAGCAGGTTTAGTTTGTTAATTCAAGGGGATAGTTAATCGTAGGTTGCTTCTTATTTGGCATCGCTGAGGAACCATTCACCGTAATTTTTTCCACTGTTGCGTCGTCATTAGAAAAACTCGTGTTAGCGCTCATGCCATCACGGTAAGTTTTTTCCATGCGGTTGTATTCGTTGTAGGTAGTTGCCACTGCGTCGGATGGCAATTCTACCGTTGCGTTCTTTGGTAAGCTATTCCCTAAAAGTATGTTAGTACATGTAAAGTGAATGCGCTTATCGGTATCGTAGGCTTCTAAGATAAGCCCAGGTAAACCATGTAATTTCCATGGACCAAAGCTGGCTGGGATATCAGTTGTAAACCAAGCTGTATAAATACGACCTTTACATGCACCGATTGCTTGTTGACATGTATATCCATGTATTTCCTTGGTTGCCGGCATAATTTTCCAGTCAATTTTTTCCAAACTTTCTTTGATTTGGTAGTTTGTATGTTGAAATGTCCTTTGCACAAGTACGTTATTGGCTTCTTCCGAAAGCTGGATTTTTTCGCCGGTAGTTGGCATAAATACACCTAAGTTGATGACTTCGGAGTTAGCTTTCATGGCAGCTTCTAATGCTGCTTGGTGGGCAGAATCTTGGATTTGCTTGGTACGGCTGCTATATAAACTTTTTTGCGAGTTGAAAACCAATACAAAATCTTCGCGCCAAATACGACTGGTATTGGTGGTGTCGCGCATATGTTTAAATTGGTAATAAATAGCGCCAGAAGGTGGCTCTGCGGGGCTAAAATTGGTAAAAGAATAGAGCCCGCACACAATGAGCGTAGCAACGAATAAGTTTACACATTTACGCATGTTCTTCAATATTGATGGTTTTCAGAATGCCACCTGCTTCATCTGCCTACTGTACGTGGGTGCTAACAACAAATGTTTCATACATTAGCGCTTTATGTAGGTGCGAAGGATGGGTCATTCGGTTGTTGATAGAACTAAATTCGTCCTATTATGTATAAGCTTCAGTAAGGAATCGATATTTGAGGATGAACAACCGATATTTGATACATTTGAGGCCATATTTGATAGCCCATAATTGACCTTTCAAATATGCATGTAAGACCTACGAATATCGACCGAAAAACACCAAATATGGAACCATCAAAGCATGACCGAAATACTGGGTTACATTTAATAGATTATTTAGCAAATTTCTGGGGCCTAAAAGAGAACACTTTAATTTTATTATGATTTTTCGCTTATCAAATAGTTTCGCAAGAGCTGTTATAGCGGCATGTTGGTTATATATCATGCTGCTGGTAGTGTCGTGTGGAAACCAGCAAAACACCAAAAAAACAGAAGCGCCTAATGAACGCTATATAGCCCCAAGGACTGATTATATTGGATTTATTGTTTCGTTGGATACGCTTTCAACCGACGATTATAGAACGGCCATTTTCCGCGAGGATAGTATGCTACGTGCTTCAGGAACCGAAACCCCTTTTCACCATTACTTCCGAGCTAGAACGTTTGTATTGGATAAGAAGCTTGATAGTGCCCAAACCGAATATGAACTTATGTCGGGTGACGGAGAGATAACGTTATTGCAGCGTAATGGGATATTTGCGATTAATGCTAGCAATGGTATGCTGGTTGAAGGTCCGCTGATGGATAAGTTATTAAGGGCATTACAGGAAGCTGAATTGTCTAAAAGTCGGCTCACTTACCGTTTCTATGATTTGGTAGCAAAAGCCTACTATCAAAATCACAACGAGAAAAAATCACTTGAATACGCGGAAAAATACTACGAAAACCATCCCTTCAAATCGAATCCTGTCATTCGGCAACGGTTCTACGATATATCATTCTTGCTAGCTTCGCGCTTAGAAGATTTCAAAAAAATGAAAATGTATAATGATGGAGCCCGTGAACTTGCCTCCCTCATAGGCGACAGCACCGCCATAGCCCGCACCTTCGATAGCGAAGCGCAGATTTACGCTATGGAAGGGAAGTATGCTAAAACCCTTCAGTATAGCCGTATCTATTTGGATTATTTAATTCGTCATAATGAAGTGAATGATGTGGCCTACAATAATATCGCCACAAGTTTCATGAAAAACAATCAACCCGATTCTGCCATCTATTATTTTAAGGCGGCGATTAAGCATACTAAGGAAAACCGGTTTCATAAGCTTAGTCCTGTCTATTACAAAGGTCTAGTTGAGGCGTATACGATGAAAGGTGCCTACGGTGATGCCATGATAGCCATGGATTCTGCATATTCTTTGGAAATCAATAATATGAAACAGATTGAGGCCGTGAAAGTGGCGGAAATTAGTGAGAAATACGAGGCGGAAAAAAAGGACAGGGACATTGAAGAGCTGAGCAATCGTAATGAATTGAATGAAAGGGTGATTGTGCAACAACGTTGGTCATTGATTTTAGGCGCTTTGGTGTTTTTGGGTGTGCTATTGATCTTTTACAGCGTACATCGTCAATACCGCTTGACAGAACGTAACAAGTTATTAGAATCAGAAAATAACCGTTTGCATATAGAGCAAAAGTTATTACAAGCACAACTAAACCCGCATTTTATTTTTAACTCCATTGCTAATTTACAAAGCCTAATTGCTACTGGCGATACGAAAGAGTCAGTTAGGTATTTATCAGCATTTTCCAGTTTGTTACGCAACATTTTAGAGCAAAACCGCAAAGAGTATATCAGTTTAGATGAAGAGATTGCTTCATTGGAGAACTACCTCAGTTTGCAACAAATGCGCTTTGAGGGACTATTTGATTATGAAGTAAAGGTAGAGGATGAAGTAGATCCCGAAATCACCCTTATTCCGCCAATGCTCTTGCAACCTTTTGCTGAGAATGCGATTGAACATGGGTTTAGGAATATCTCATACAAAGGAAAACTTACAATTGTATTCAAGAAAGAAGGTCAACAACTCCGTATACAAGTCGATGATAACGGGAAAGGCATTTCGGAAAAGGTGCAGAATACACAGAAAAAGCAATCATTGGCAGTTGTTATTCTAAAAGAAAGACTAGAAGCACTCTTCCGTTCGCGTGGACAGGAAGCTCGTTTCGATGTTGTAAATAAGTCGGGCGCCGGTTCACATGGCGTTCGTGTAGATATAATCATTCCAGAGATCAAAGATTAAATAGAGCAATTATGCGGATGAAAGTTTACATTTTGGAAGATGAAGTACGGATACTACAACATTTGCTTCAAGTGGTAGAGCAAATATCATATGTACAAGTCGTGGGTAATTCGCCAGCGGTTGCGAAAGCAGCCAAGGAAATTCCCACATTAAAACCTGATCTCATCTTAGCCGATATACGGCTAAAAGATGGTGATAGTTTTCAATTATTTGAGGAAATTGGTCATGAAGACTTGCAGGTAATTTTTTTAACAGCATACGATCAGTACGCTATACAAGCCTTAAATATGGGCGCATTTGGGTATTTATTGAAACCAATTTGCGAAGTAACTTTGGCTTCGATGCTCGACAAATGCTATCATCACAAAAAGCAAGATCTTTTTGATCGGCAGCAATTGGAGATCGCTCGCCAATCCTACCTTTCACAAGGTATTGCAGGTTCTCGCCGAATTGCTTTGAAAAGTGTAGAATACATTGAGGTGGTGCCGGTGGATGATATTGTGTATTGTAAAAGCGATAAAGGTTACACTACATTTTATTTGAAAGATGGGCGTGATATTTTGGTGTCTAAAGGTTTGATAGAGTATGAAAGTACATTAGCACCTTTTGGTTTTTTACGCTGCCAACAATCGTACTTGGTTAATTTCCAATACGTAAAGAAATATTTCCGCGAAGGCTATCTTCAGATGCAAAACGATGAACGCATACCGGTATCGAGTCGTAAGAAAGAAGAAGTGTTGAAGTATTTAGACAACATTGCATAGAACAAAAAGGGAAAATAGTTAACCCCAATCATTTTCGCCGTTTTACTAACTGGTAACGCAACAGGAGAGGCATTGACTTGGGTCAATGCCTTTTTTATCCATGTATAAATATAAAAAGTATTCAAAAGTTCGCATTATATTGTGTTAAAGGCATTGAAGTAAATGGCACTTACATAGCAAGCAATTTGTTTTGGCAAATTCCCAATGCTGTTTTTCAGAGGAGATAGCTTATTCATATCACTAGCGTGCTAGCGTTAAAGAAGGAGATACATTGAGGAGTATAGACAATTAGATTGAACGATAGTTAATCAATACTTCAATTATATTCAAAATATGCAGTTTTGGAACGTTCAATCATCATTACATCAATAAGTGGTGAAGCGATCATATCTTTCCTATTAATTTGTTTCTTGGTAGGAATATTGATCTTTATACCCATGATTATTTGGAGGGCAAAAAAAGCAGACTTTTCTACCTTGCTTTCAAGGTTAGTAATCGCTATTGGATTGATTGTAGTGCTTGGTTTATTTCTTTTGTGGGCGATTATTAGTGATTGGATTGACTTTTACAATACATAAGGTTGAATGCTATTTTTAATAGTAACCTACTATCAGAACTTGTTTTTTCGGTATGGTTGGATATATGTATTTACCATTGTTTACAGCAAAACTTCTTTGTATTACAATAATCTCTCCTTCAAGAAATGGTACCGTGTACGCCCAATTGGAATAATCTCCCCGGTTTTTAATACAGCATCATATTTACTTCCTGGTTGAACAAGTAATTGTTGAATTTGGGAGATGGGTACAATATACGACTTGTGAATACGCTCGAAATTCCCTGGCAATAATTGCGCAAGTTTCTCCAATGTTTTATCATGTAGTTCTTGCTTTCCATTTTTAAGATATAATTCGGAGTAGATGCCTGCACCTTTAATGTACAAGATATCATCTACATCAATCAAAGCAATGTTTCCATTTTTCCGAATAGCCAAGTATTTTGTGTTTTTTTGCAGCGCATTACTCGGTTGAGAAATCCGTAAAAAGGCTTGTGCTAGCCTATTTTGATCAAAAGGTTTAGGTACAAAATCCAATACGCCATAAGTAAATGCCGTAATCGCTCTATCCGTATTGGCCGAAATAATAATCGTATGAAAACCCCGGGACACAACAGATTCTAATATAGTAAAACCATTCTCTCCGTTCAAGTTTAAGTCTAATAAAAGCACGTCAATTGCATGCTGTTCAATGTAGGTAATACCCTCTTGTAATGAATCGATGATAGCAAGTGATTGTAATTGAGTACCGAAAAACGCGCGGCTCATCCGTTCTATACGTTTTGCAATACGAGCTTCGTCTTCTATAATGAGTAGTTTCATGTATGATGATAGATTTTGATGATGTTTTCCCAACCTGTTGTGGTAGCTGCGGAATGGAATGTCCAATGTTGTTGGTAACTTTCAGTAAGGCGAGATTTCACATATTGAAAACCTGTACTTTCTTTTCGATCGCCTGTAGTAGGACGATTCTTTGCAAAAGTAGATAATGTAAATTGATGCCAACCGGGATGCTGCTCATATGCCAAATGAAAGCGAATATTACCATCCTCCAAAGGCATACTATGCGTAATCCCATTTTCAAGCAAGGTATGAATAATGGCCGGCGGAATATTAGTTGATGGATCTATCCCCGACGTAGACCATTGATAATGAATTTCCTTACGGAAATGCATTACCTTCAAGTGAGCCTCACATAAGGCAATTTCTTGTTGAATAGGCACCAATGTTTCATCTGATATTTGATTGAGAATATCAAATTCAGAGGAGAGTGCCTGTACAAATATGGCTCCCTCTTTCGGTGATTCTTCAATCCAGTCTATCAAAGACGTAAGTGTATTTTTGATGAAATGTGGTTGGATGTTCTTCTTTAATAAGGAATTCTTTAACCGGTTTGAAGTTGCTATGTTTTGTTGATGGGCCTGCTCAGCTTCTCGGAGTTTAATGGTTTGTAAATATAACATGCATAGTATCACAACATTGAAGCTGATAAATAAACTTGCATCATAATAAAGTACATAGTTAATCAATAGCCGGCTTAATAAGCCTATTAATACTATAACAGCTCCATTTTCTTTTTTGTATACAGCATAACTAACAATAATTAGGGCAACAATCCACATGGCTAAGCTTAGATACCAAGCTGTCATATCGTAATGACCATAATTATCCATGTAAATAGCCAACAGTGTTAGCGATAGAATGCTCATCATAGGCCATTTCCATTTAATTTGAAACTGGATGGCTAGGTAGAGCGGAATCAAGAGAGAGATGATGAATGTAATAATCCCGATAATTTCTAATCGTGTATAAAAATATGAGTAAGGAATTGTTATATAGAATTTTATATACTCGGAGACTTGCAACGCAAAAAATAGAAAGCATATAATACAAAATATTAACAAAGCCTTGTCCTTGCTGCTACTATTAATAAATAAGAATAAAAAGTAAATGGCTGCCACCAAGAAAACACCAGCCGTCATATTCATGATGGATAACCAGTTGAGCGGTGATGCAATTAGCTCTTTATAAGGGCTGATTTTAAACTTAATCTCACGATCGTAATCATTTGAATTGGCTTGTGTTATCCGCATCGCAATAAGGTGTGGTCCTTGGGTAGCCAACTCCATAGGTATGAGATACGAACTACTTTCTGTGCCCGGGATTTCGGGTTGTGTACTTGTTTGTACTTGCCCGTTTTTGCCAATTAACGCACCATCCCAGTAAATTTCGAACGAGCCAAAGCCATATACATTGATACCCAATTGCTCTTCAATTTCTCCCGGCTCCGTTAATTTACAGTGTGCGCGGAGCCAGAATATTTGTGACCCGGTATTGCCTCGAATACTCCGCCAGTTACTGTCTACATATTCCTTGGAAGCCCATGGCATATTATCTCCCGTATTGAATTTCGGATCCTCAAAGATGGCTACATGGCGCGTATTACATGCGGTAAGGGTAAAGATATATATCAAGAAAAGTATAATCCTATGCATACAGTAAAGTTAATAGGTTCTTATTTGCAAAGCGAGCTGTTCAGAAGGCTATAGAGCAGTTGGCATGTTTGAGTTACGCTCTTCGCAAATGGCAGCTTATTCTTGCAATAGATTTTTAATACACGATCTATGAAACTACTATTATTTTCCCTCTGTTTATTGCTTTGCTGTAAAATGCATGCACAACAAAATCTTCCCCTTACTAAAAAAATGGGTACTCTTTCAGGTAATTTGAAACAACAAAATACCCATGCTCCCATGCCTTATGTCACTTTTACAATACAAGATAGTACCGGGAAAATGATTGCTGGCGGAATAACCAATGAAAATGGTGATTTTATTACGTATGATGTGCCGCTAGGTGGAAAATATTTGCTGACTTGTAGTTTTATGGGTTATCGCCCTATAACAAAACTATTTACCATCTCATCCATTTCATCACGCCTTGATATTGGTACATTGATGTTAGAAGAAGATCCCAAGCAACTCAAGGAAGTAACCGTTGCCGGTGAAAAATCAACGATCAACCTTCAACTCGATAAAAAAGTGTTCGAAGTAGGGAAGGATATTCTCTCACAAAATGGCGCTGTAAATGATTTATTGAATAATGTGCCATCTGTAACTGTAAGCCCAACGGGAAGTGTTAGTTTGCGTGGTAATAATAATGTGATTGTACTCATAAATGGTCGGCGTTCAGGCTTAACCCAAACTAATGCACTAGATCAAATTCCCGCCGATCAAGTAGAACGCATTGAAATTGTAACGAATCCATCTGCAAATTACGATGCTTCAGGTACAGCCGGCATTATCAATATTGTATTGAAGAAAAACAAAAAAGGCGGTTTCACAGGCCAAGTTCGCTTACAAGCCGGTTCGCCAAACGATTCTCGTATTGCGCCAAGCCTGAATTTTAAATCCAACAAACTTAATATATTTTCCACCTTGGGTTGGAGATACAGCGATTATGTAGGTGATTATCTCTCCAATCAAACCATTAACAATAAAGGTGTTAATACATACATGAACTACCGAAGTGGTGAAAAGAGACACGATGATGGCCAGATGATTTACACAGGTGCTGATTACTACTTGAATGACAAGCACACATTCACAGTTGCTTACTTGAAGAATGCTACAAAAGACCATGATAAAACGAATGCCCAGTATGATTTTCTTAATACTCATTTGACTAATGACTGTACTATCAAACGTTGGGGAGAATCTTGGGAGAAACGAGATTATAACCAACTAGAGTTTAATTTCACTAAATTATTTACCCAACCTGGCAGGAAATGGACGGTAGATATGCAATATGACTTTTGGAACAGTAATAAAAAGTGGGTACTGGAAACAGGAATGATTGCGCCGGTTATTACTCCGCAATCGGCAATTCGCACTTTCTCGTCTGGGAATAGTAGAGACTTCCTACTTCAAACAGACTATATTCATCCTATAGCCAAGAACAGTAAATTAACCCTTGGCGCCAAAGTAGAGCACCGCGTTGTAAATAGTGATTATAAAGCAGAAGAGAAAAGTGGGAATGAATGGGAAACATACGATAATATCGACAATAAACTATCCTACAAAGAATTTATTAGCAGTGCTTATGCACAGTTTAACCAACAATATAAGCATTGGTCGTATTTGGTGGGTTTGAGAGTTGAACAATCAAATATAAATATTGCTGATAGGGTGAAATCTTTCAATAGCACCAAAAATTACGGTCGCTTGTTCCCTTCTGTGCATATAAACTATGAAATTAAAACAGGGTCGGCCTTTCAGTTAAGTTATAGTAAGCGAATAAATAGACCTTCTTTGTGGTTGTTGTATCCATTCAATGAGTTGACAGACTTGAATGCTCAATATGTTGGTAATCCCGGTTTAAACCCATCATTCGGGCATGTTTTTGAACTTGGGTTCTTACGTAATTGGAAGAAGGTTACTTTCAATCCATCTATATACTATCAAAATACTTTATCGCCCATTCAGGATTATACATACCGCAATGAGCAAGAAGTATTCATTACCACTCCCATCAATATTCACCGGGAAACGCGCACAGGATTCGAACTATCTATAAATTATAGCCCTATTAAAGTATTGCAATTAAATACAGAATTGAATATTTATACTTTCAGTCAAGCAGGTAAGTACGAACAGCAAGATTTTGATTTTAATGGCCACATATTAACAGGAAGAGCAAGTGCCCAATGGAAATTACCTGCAAAATTTGCTTTCCAAGCACGTTATAACTATTCAGGCCCACGACAAAATGCGCAAAGTAAAAACCGAACAATGCAATGGCTAGATATGGGGATTAGTAAGAACATGTGGAAAGATAAGTTGACGATTGTGATAGATGTTACAAACTTGTTTAATACGCGGCAAACTCGAACAACTGTTACCGGTACAAACTATACATTTTATCAAATGAGTAATCCAAATGCTGCCAGGTACCGTGTAAGCGTTGCGTATAAATTCAAAGGACAAGATGCACCACGGCAAGCACAAAGTGGTAATAGGAATTAGTATTGATTATTTAGATGCGATTATAGCGATATTAATTTAATAACATGTAGTCGAATGCAGCTATGCAAGTAGGTAATGAAGGATAGAGTAAGTCAGTTTAATCAAAGCGCTTGAATTGTTGTGTCGAAAGTATTCTAGAATTTTATAACAAAGTTTTTAACTTTAGATGTTGTATTTTAAGCAGTTTCTGAATTAGACGTTTATGATGAACCTATTGGATATGAAATAGAAAATGCTGCTTTCAAATATTGACAAAGCAGCATTTTTTCAAGTCTACTTTTATGAAGATAGAACTACATTTAACTGTAAAGAAATAGATGCCTATAACCAGGCGCTAAAAAAATGGTTCAAAATGGGAAAATCGAGAATATACAACAATGAAATTATCATTAAAAATAGAACATACATTCCACATCCTACATGCAAAACTGTCAATAACATTGAAGGGAAGAACCAAATAATGGAGAGTATAAGAATAGACTTTTTAAAACAGCTATCAATTAGGGCAAGACTTGCATATGCTGCGAGATGCTTGGAAGTAGCTTTAGCACATCAAAATGTTTGTAATGAATTATTAGAAAGAGTTATAAATGATATTTGGAAGTTTACCGATACTAACCTTGATGATTGGGCGCGTATTGCTACAAAATATTTTTCTGATGTAATAGTTGATTATCATTATCCGGTCAGCGAATATCCTAGTTTTTCCCTAGATGAGTTGGAAGAGCTTCGAAAAGTTTATAGCGAATTACCGGAGTTTATATTAAGTATTATTGATAATACTATTGAAATTGGAATGATGAATTTATATTCTGATGTTACAGGAGATAGTCCAGAGACTTTAGAGCCGTTAATAATTGTAGTTGAAACTATGGTTCAATGCAAAGTGGGTCTACCTAGTATTAAAACTTTTTTAAAATCACCATTTCAAGAATTGGATGGTTGGGGTAAGCAACATTCAAAAAAATTTTATTTGGAGTAGAATTGGATAGCTATCAAACAAGAACAACACGCATTCAATTTTTAGTGATTGCATTTAATTGAAAAGAAGTAGAAATGCATTTTCATTTTAATGTATTAAGTGTCTGCAAATGGAGTTAATATTAATTAATATTTACCAATTGTAAATAGTGCACAAGACTATTATGCATTTGGTATGGTGATACCAGGACGAGGAACTGCTTTGTTAAATGTTGGAGGAAATGATAGTGGGGGTGCAGCTTTGATTCCTCCAACATTAACAGTTAGTAGCAGAACTGGGAATACTCCTAAAGAGTATTTCGCATCAAACTTTATCGAATTTACAGTAGGATTTGAATCTGGCACAAAACTGAGCAAATAAGAAATGGAAGTGGAAATATAGGAGTATATGGTATTGGTGGACTGAATTAACTCCATTTCAATTTGCTATTTATAGGCCAATTGATTGTGATTGATACAGTACACGAATTATTACGCTCAGCACGTTTAGAACATCCTTTTGATTATACGCAAGGCCCTGAACATGATGAGCCAAATCTTGCAGTTAAGTTTCCAAGTAAAATACCAGATACAAAATTAATTAAGAGTTGGGGAGTTTCGTACAAAACGACTCCATTTACCGATCCTAATATTAAGTATAACATAATGATGTAGCCAATGTTTTATATTAATGGTAATAAGCTAATTAACAGTTATTTAGTGCTACTTACAATTGACCAGATTCAATACTTACTTCGCGAAATTTTTCTTCAAATGCATGGATATGGAGCATCCCCTAAATATGACAACACGAAAACACAAATCGATAATGCTAAACATGCTGATGAATACAATAATAAATATTTGTTTAAACCAGAAAAGAAGCGTGTGGAACAGGAAAAATAATTTTGTGATACTCACCACTGTTCTTTCTTCACTTGTTTTGCCTTCTTGCTCTAATTCGGCTACGAGGCAAACAGTGGAACATTGCCCAAGTTTTTACGATTCTGCACTACATAAGCAGATCTTTACACATCTAGATAATAGACCAGAATTTCCCGGCGGCGATAATGCATTAGCAAGTTATTTACTACATCATTATAGGATATTGGATACCTCCGAAGGTTTTATTGGAACATTTCTAGCGGAAATAATTATTAATGAAGAAGGGAAGGTTATTTCGGTAACTATTAACAACAAGAAAAGTAATGAATTAACGAATCAAGAAAAGGAAATGAAAGTGGTTATTTTATCTTTTCCCAACTTTGTGCCAGCGCAATGTGGAAGTACCAAAGTTGCTTACAAGTATGATTTACCAATAAGGTTTTAACTTAAATTGTGGGATTTTTTGTTGTTTCTGATCTGCCTAATAGTAAACCTAGAGAAATAAATTAAACTTAAAAAAGGATCAGAAACCGCGATAAATTTTGATAATACTTTATGAATTTACATCCAAGCATAAAAGCGTTTTATGAATATTTAAGAACGCTTAATATTGCGGCTTTAGCAAAGCAGGATGTCTTATTGAAATTAAAGAAAAAGGGGGCTACACCAACAGAGGTGGCAATTACACTATATCAAGGGTTCGATATTCCTTTGGAAGAATCTGAAGATATAATGGGAGAATTGCAATTATTCCCTCAAGAAGAAAATTGCGGGAATAGCTATTCAGACTTTGGAATACCTTTACTATGATGGAAATGATGAACAAAAGAATAAGTTATTGTAAATACAAAATGATAAACCCGGTCGCAGACAGGGTTTTATCATTTTAATATAGTTGGTAATTTAGATTTAGCAAGGATAGCATCCATAAAGGGAGTAAACACACTCTTTATCCATATCAGGGAGTTAGATAATTTCATTAAGCCGCTTCATCATTTTAGTATCTTTAAGGATGTTGGTATCGCTGGCCTCACGCAGCTAAAGCCCATAGTCCTATCCAGGGTATTCGCCAGTTTACTATTTCTAATATCAAAGACTGTTGAAGAACAGGTAAATATCAAGTGTGACGGTAAACTAACTAAATCAGATTTTGACAATAGGAAAAATACAGGTACTGAAAGCAATTAGATTTAAATTGGATCATATACCTAAAAAAGATCTTTTTAAATTTACTACGACAAATAGTGGAGTTTCAATTGATATACGTAAACCTAGAAAACGAGGATAATATGGATGTAACAGACTTTATTGATAGAATTAATAATAAAGAAGACTTTGTAAAGTTTTTGTCATTATTTATTAATGATTTTCAAACAAATATTGACAGTTGGGAAAATAGAAGTATTGAGGATTTTCTGTATGCTATGAAAGCTTTTTTAGAGGCTTCTAAGCCAAATTCTATGCACAAAATTGATATGACACCCTCTTGGCAATTATTTGCTAAAGTGTTAATTGCTTCATCTATCTATGAGTAGTGAGGTCATAATTTTAATGATATTAAATTGGGAGTAAACCTTTCAGTAACTACCTATGGTAATTATTCTAAAAAGAACTAACCCTATGCTGAAAATTGCTATAAAGCCTAATGCAAGTACTAATCTTAACTTTGACCCAGTTTTTATGGGGTAGATTTGAATTTAGGAGCAAAATTTTTTATTGGAGGTGAAGTTAAATTGGGTGTTTATTATTAGTATATGAAATACAAAATTGAAAGTAATGGCTTTGGAAACTATTCTATAATTATTGTAGAGTCTAATTTGTTGCTATATAGTATAAAAACAGGAGGAAACATATTTGAATTTTTTGATGGAAAAAAAAATGAGATAATAACTCTTAAAGTGGACCAAGTTACTTATGGACGATCAGCATTTTACGTGCGTATTCGTGATGGGGCCGACTTATGGTATAGAGGGGAAATAAATGGTTTTTTTCTCGCATGTTTTAGCTTGGATTTATTAGATCATTTTATTTTTATTAAAAGTAGATGGAGAAGTATGAAAATATATGATAATGGAGAATTAGTAGGGCACGCAATTAGTAAGAGAAATCCGACTCTATTAGAAATAGATGATAATTTGAGTGAAAATGTGTTGTTAAGGGGGGCGATTTTGGTTTTAATGTTCTTTTATTTTTACAATATAAGTAATTCAACATCTTCAGGTTAATCAAGTAGGAATTTTAAAGCATATTTCTGTGGCTTTTTTATAGTTATAGATATATGCTTTAATTTATTAAGCGTCCTACTTTTATAATAAGTAAATCAGATAAAAGGGATGTATAAATAAGTTAGTCCATACAAATTTTCCTCTAAAGACACTAGACTAATGCATTTTTAGGTATCGAAGAGTTACAAAACAAAAAAGGCAACGATTTGTATCGTTGCCTTTTAATTTCTCAGAAGCGTCCGCTCCTATTTGTACCGGGGATTGAAAATTCTTTGAACACATTTTTGAGTATTTATCTATTTTGGATGAAATAAGAACAACACTACAAATGGATACCTCCCTCTCCCCCCCAACTATTTTCTGCCGGTAGTTTGTAGTGAGATTAGCATTGTCGATCCATGGTATACCCCATATCAATTTGCGGGAAATACTCCTATTCAAGTGATATACTTGGATGGTGCAGAAGAATGGATGTAGAATGTTATGTTTGGAGTGCAAAGACAAGCGCAAGTCAAGAAAAGACAAGCTGAAGATGTTGCAAATTATGGCGCGATCACGCTACATACTCCAAATTTATTTGAAGGGTGGAGACAATGGAATGATGAAAGGGCTTGGTATAATCCAGTTAGAATCGCATCCATTAGTATTTGGAACAATTAATGATACTAAGATTGCTTTAACATCCACATTTTATGGTGAATGGAAGCTTAGTAGCGCGAGATGCATTTGGATTTGCCCTGCACTATTTTGGAGAAAGAGATTATTCACCGATCAGAACGGGTGTAAAACCGTTTGCAAGCGCAGAAGCAATTAATGCAAACTTCCGCCCTTTATTCAATGAAAACATTGACGCAATTAGTCAAAATAATGATAGAGCTGGAGAACCCTTGTTATTTGCCTATTCATATGATGTATTGAATAGGATTACAGGAATGAAAGCGCATCGAGGGCTGAATACTTCAATTAATACTTGGACATCACTTCCTGCATTGAATGATTTTAAAGAAACTATTCAATATGATCCTAATGGTAATATCCTAAAGTATATTAGAAATGGCAATACGTTAATTGGTAATAGACCATTGGCAATGGATAATTTGACTTATCATTATAAAGCGGGGACTAATAATTTGGATCATATACGAGATGTTGTTGATCCATCAAATTATGCGAATGATATTGATGATCAAATTGCTGGTAATTATGCCTACGATGAAATTGGAAACCTTATAAAAGATAATAAGGATAGTGTTTCTGCCATTACATGGAATGTATATGGTAAGATTTCCTCTATTAACAGTAAAAACGGTATTATTACTTACACCTATGATGCAGCTGGAAACCGAATTAGTAAGAAAATCAATAATATAGCAACGTGGTATATCTGTGATGCGACAGGTAATGTAATGAGCACTTATGTAAAAGGGAATACATTATTGAATAACGGACAATTATCTTAAACAGAATTACATATTTATAGAAGCAGTCGCTTGGGTGTTTTCAATGATACATTAAATGTTGCAACTCCTCCACCGGGAAGTACATTGACACTACCTTGATTAAGTGTTGGAAGTTTCTCAATATTCTCAAGAGGAAGAAAGGTATATGAGCTCTCCAATCACTTGGGTAACGTACTTGCTACCTTATACGACCGTAAGAAGGAAGTGTCGGCAAATGGAGTTAATATTAATTACTATTTACCAATTGTAAATAGTGCACAAGACTATTATCCATTTGGTATGGTAATACCTGGACGAGGAGCTGCTTTGTTAAGTGGAGGTGGAAATGGTAGTGGGGGTGGAGCTTCTATTCCTCCAACATTAGCTGTTAGTAGCAGAACTGGGAATACTCCTAGAGAATATGTCGCATCAAACTTAATCGAATTTGTAGAGGGGTTTGAATCTGGTACAAATGATGATTTTATTGCTTATATTAGTGATGGTGCTGAATTAACAGGAAATGGAAGTGGGAATGTAGGCGTATATGGGCTAGGTGGATATCGTTATGGGTTTAATGGGAAGGAGAATGATAACGAGGTGAAAGGTGATGGTAATCAACAAGATTATGGTATGAGGATTTACGATCCGAGGATAGGGAAATTTTTTAGTGTTGACCCATTATCAATAAAATATCCGGATTTAGCACCATATCAATTCGCTGCAAATACTCCAATTGCTGCTATTGATTGGAATGGTTTAGAGCCTGTATTACCAGCGAAAGCGTATAAGAATATATCGCTAGAAGATTTACGTGGAGCGTCGAAAAAGTCAGTGTCATATTTAAAAGGAGTACTTAAAGCGACTCTTGATTGGGCAGAAAGGAATCCATGGAATTATTCAGAATACAGGCAAAGTGATAGGGCGAAAGAATTTGGCACAGTTGTACATGCCGTTTCTCATCCCGTAGAAACTATTTCAAGTATTCCTGGGGCAATAAAAAATTGGGGAATAAATCTATTAACAGGTGAGCCTGAGGCTGCTGGGTATGCGCTAGGGCAGGGGCTCACATTTGCTGTTGATATTTATATGATCAAGGGACTTGGCTCAGTAAAAATGTCTCACTTTGAAGGGAATAGCATTATTCGTAAAGCTCTAAATGATGGAGTAAAAATTATTGAGGCAGTTTCAGAGGATGATAAAGCCTATCTAAAACGCATGGGGGCTCAAGCAACATATATGGAAAATGTGGGAGAAAAAGGCAGTATCTTAGTAGGGAACATGGTCTCTAGGCCTCAAATATTAGAAGAAGCATTTCATCACTTTCAAAGAATGAAATATGGCAGTGAATATATGGGAAGTGAAATTGTCAAAGTTCGCCTCGAAATAGAAGCCCAAAACTGGTTATTGAAGATAGGAAAAAGAGAAGGATGGACTGCAACTGAAATTGCAGAAATTGAAAGAGCAAAAAAACATGGCAACAAAGTTTAAATCAACTGGAAAAAAGAAAAAGTAATTAGAATGGGTTTAGTTAATATTTTAGAAGTTTTTAATACTAGTTTAGGCATAATTGCAATCATGGAATTTCCCATAGATGTATTTCCACGAATAAATTTAGAGCTAGAAGAAACTAAGCGCAACTTATGGATCAAAATAATAGGAATAGCATTTGAAAAGCCAAAGGAATTTTTGGACTTAAATGTTTTTGCATGCCAAGTTGAATTATTGAATGAACACTTATTAAAAAGTGGAGATGTATTGACTATTATTGATAAGTGATAGGCACGGAGCAATTGCTTGCGCACAAAAAACATAATAAGTTTTATATTGTTACCACAATGTTTAGATTCAATAATGCGAATTTGAATTAGTAATAAAAACCAAAGTACTGTAAATTCATGCAATGCTTTGGTTTTTATAAATTCTACTAAACTTAATAATTAAGGATTATTAGTATTTTATACTTTTGGTGGAATTAAAAGATACAACGGTTAAATGAAAATATAGCTTGGTGAGAATAGATTTCTACTTAAAAAATGAAATATAGTTAAAGACTCTTGTTACCATTTTTATTTCTTAGAAGTGTCTTCTTATATTTGTACCGATGGATGGAGATACTTTGAACGCGTTTTGAGATTTAAATCTGTCATGGAGGAGAGGTAATATGGATGGGAAAATAGAGTTGGGTGAGGCTTATTTAGAACTTTTATATTCATTTATTAGCATCAAGCATCAATGATATATGAATTATTGGTGGTTCCCGGAAATCAGAAACTTCTGAATTGTTTCTTTCTGTGAGTCTATTTTATAATGACCTATTTGTTTTTAGTTAATATAGAGTAAATCCATGTTTTCTAAATCGATACCTCAAACTAAGAAACAGTAAGCTTCAATTAAATGAATCCATCATCCAATGTTTTACTGCTTCCAAATTGCCCAACAAAAGTAATTATGGAAGGGAGAGTATAGTTGAAATAATAACAAAATTGGGATTAAATGTATTTGTCAAGGCTGGCTTTGTAAATAGGATTGTTCTGGATGAGAAGTGGAAACCTTAATTACTTTAATAATTGTGAATTTGGAAAGTTATCAAAAAAAGTAGTAGAATATTAATCTATGATCAAAAGAATTAAATAGTCGACAATCATTGTTAAATGATGCTTTATTGATAAATATTTTAACAAAAAAAGGCAACGATTTGCATCGTTGCCTTTTAATTTCTCAGAAGCGTCCGCTTCTTTTGTACCGGGGATGGGAATCGAACCCACACTCGCATTGCTGCGAACAGGATTTTAAGTCCTGCGTGTCTACCAGTTCCACCACCCCGGTGTAAAAAGTATCACTTTTTACTTTTGAGCGGAAGACCGGGCTCGAACCGGCCACCCCAACCTTGGCAAGGTTGTGCTCTACCAAATGAGCTACTTCCGCTTGTTGTTTCTAAAGAACTTTTCCCTCTTTCCTAGTACCACACTGCGTTTCCGCCGTATGTGTGTTTCGTTCGTTGGGATTGCAAAGATAGGAATTGTTTTGATTCTGCAAATTTTTTTCTTGAATTTTCGAAATATTTTTTTGCGAAAATCTTTGAAATAGGCCACAGCACAGGGTTGTGGCCTGTAAAAAATTTATTACTTGAAGTACGAATACGTATATTTTATTATACCTAACAGCTCCTTTTCCTTACCATAACACATCTCTCGAGATGGTAATCCATCATCCGCATATTGATATTTCCAGATTAAGTATTCTCCCGTATTCAAATTTA
Source organism: Chitinophaga skermanii (assembly GCF_003259335.1). Lineage (GTDB taxonomy): Bacteria > Bacteroidota > Bacteroidia > Chitinophagales > Chitinophagaceae > Chitinophaga > Chitinophaga skermanii. The sequence continues at coordinate 160,751 of NZ_QLLL01000006.1, read as the reverse complement.
CTGTTGTCATTTCCACCAATTGCTGTTTCGCATCATATGTCATCATATAATCCGGTAACATACGCTTCCGCGCCGCGTTATAGCGGTATACATCGGTTAAGTTATTTTGGTCATCGTACTTGTAGTAAATCCTTGCACCCGGGAGATTTTTGCCCGTTTCCATTTCTTCTATGATGTTGTTTTTCTCATCTCGCTTGAAGGTTACAATTGTAGAGTCAGATGGATTCATGCTTTTCTTATGAATCATGAAAGAAAGAAGCCCCAAGCTATCATACACGTACTGCCTACTTTCGCCCACTTTATATTTCTCGCCCCTCGCTTGACTACTGCCCTCAACAAAAATCAATCTGCCGGCATTGTCGTACGAATACTTCACGTTCGAAATGGATCCCGCGCTGCTGTCAACCGTACGGGTCAGCAAGCCCTTACTATTAAAAGAAGATGTCATACTCGACATCCCGGTCGATGGCGATTTCGTTAATGACCGCAAAGCATTATAATTCTTCGTCAGCAATCGCTCACAATAAAAATCATTGTCATTCTCCATGTTCGCATCCAAACTCTTTACAGTTTGCTTGCTCACATTCTTAGATTTCAACAGTAATAGGTTCTTCGATGTCTGTTGCGTATTGTAAATATCTTGGTAGTAATATTGTGCTTTGGCACTGAATACAACCATACAACAAGCAAGAATGGTAAATAGGCTCTTTTTGTTCATAGATCAAATATGCATTGATGGCGCAAAAGTACTAACGTTCAAGCTAATAGAAAACGTATGTTCTTCGCGTTATTTCTTAAGGCCAATATAGCTATTTTAATTATTTCACTATATCTTTAGACCCATCTTAACCTGGAATTCCCTTGAGCTCAGAACACTTACGACACGAAAAAAATTGCTTGAACTGCGGTCATAACGTCGAAGATCGCTATTGCTCGCATTGCGGGCAGGAGAATGCAAATCCTAAAGAATCGTTCTCGCACCTCGTAGGCCATTTCGTGGCCGACGTCCTGCACTACGATTCCAAATTCTTGATCACTCTCAAGTACCTATTCTTCAAACCGGGAAAGCTCACCGCCGAATATAGTGCCGGTAAGCGCGTTTCATACGTAAATCCCATCAAGCTATATATCTTCATTTCTTTTATCTTCTTCGTCGTAAATGGCATGATTAGGCCACATTTCGACCCGCTTGAAGTGAACCATAACAAGTCTAAAAAGGAAGAAAAGAAGGAATTAAGGGCCGCTTCCGATACGTTAAAGCATGCCGAAGAAGCTGTTCATACAGTAAAGTCTGATGACGAAAAGGCCGATTCCATTTTGGCAGATGTCAGCCGCCAGCTGAATAAAGCAGGCGCATTGCCAGACTCGGTTAAGATAAAGAAAGATTACATGGAGTACGACTCTCTCGTTGTTATGAACAGCGAGAAACGCAAGTTCTATAAAACCGTGGCAGAATACGAAGCGGCTCAATTAGCCCTGGCGCCAGAAAAACGCGACGGCTTCTTTACAAGGAGACTCTTCATCCAAGTAGTTTATTCCAGGGAGAAATACGGCAATAACTTCCTACCTGCTTTGGCCGATAAGTTTATGCATAACCTGTCGAAGGTGATGTTCTTCCTGTTGCCTTTGTTCGCATTGATTCTGAAATTATTCTACGATAGAAAACGTTTCTTATACATCGATCACGCCATTTTCGCCTTGCATTACCATTGCTTCGTATTCTTGGTGATGCTGATAGCAGCGCTTGGTAATCACTTCCTACATGTGGAGTTCTTTACTACAATCGCTGTGATCGTTATCCCGTTGTATTTGCTTATTTCCTTGCATACCGTATATGGAGGTACATGGAGTAAAGCATTCTGGAAAGCGGTGGGCATAACCTTCTTGTATATAATGGTTATCAGCTTAGTGTTAGCGTGTTACGCTGTTCTTACATTTGCATTTATCTAGTTTATATAAAACGAATCATACACCATGCACCCCGAATTTATTATCGTGAAGAAAGATGCGCAACCCCATGTAGCGCACATTCAATTAAACCGCCCAAAGGAGCTAAATGCACTTAACCTGCAACTCATGGGCGAATTACGCGATGCTTTGAAAGAACTCGATGCCGATGATAGCACCCGCGTAATTGTACTCAGTGGCAACGATAAAGCCTTTGCTGCTGGGGCAGATATTAAACAAATGGCAGGTAAAACAGCCATCGATATGTATAATATCGACCAGTTTTCCACATGGGACACGATCAAGAAAACAAAAAAGCCCATCATTGGCGCTGTTAGCGGTTTCGCCCTCGGTGGAGGCTGCGAACTAGCCATGTTGTGCGATATGATCGTAGCCAGCGAAACAGCTAAGTTCGGTCAGCCCGAAATAAAAATCGGTGTAATGCCAGGGGCCGGAGGTACGCAACGGTTAACCCGTGCCGTAGGGAAAGCCCTAGCTATGGAAATGGTGCTAACTGGGAAGTTCATCTCTGCCAGGGAAGCCCAACAAGCAGGCCTAATTAACCGTGTAGTGCCGGTAGAATTGTTCTTGGAGGAAGCGTTTCGCCTAGCGGCTGAAGTGGCGCAAATGAGCCCTTTAGCGGTTAAAATGGCCAAAGAAGCTGTATTAAAATCATTCGATACCACATTAGAAGAAGGGTTGCATTTCGAACGTAAGAATTTCTACTTGCTGTTCGCGTCCGAAGATCAAACGGAAGGTATGCAAGCTTTCGTAGAAAAACGGGCACCGGTATTTAAAGGAAGGTAAGTACATTTGTAGCGTTGTTTGATGTACCCGTTTTGTTTGACGTTAAAACTGAATACAATGAATGTCTTTGAACAATTGCTAGCAAATAACAAAGTTTGGGCGAAAGAAAGGGTAGAAGCGGACCCTGAATACTTTAAACGCCTCTCGGAACTGCAAACTCCTAAGTTCCTCTGGATCGGCTGCTCCGATAGCCGCGTACCGGCAAATGAAATTACAAATACCGAACCCGGCGAAATTTTCGTGCACCGCAATGTGGCTAACATGGTGGTACATACAGATATGAACTTGTTAACGGTACTCGAATACGCGGTTACCATTCTAAAGGTTGAACATATCCTTGTTGTAGGCCATTATGGTTGTGGCGGGGTGAAAGCTGCCATGACAAATAAAAGCTTCGGGGTTATTAACCGCTGGCTCAATAATATCAAAGATGTATACCGCTTCCACCGCGACGAGCTCGATGCTATTGCCGATGAAGAGGCGAGGGCAGATCGGCTGGTTGAATTGAATGTACGAGAACAAGTGATGAACTTGGCCAAAACCATTACCATTCAAGAAACATGGCATAAGGAACAACGCCCGCATTTACATGGTTGGGTGTACGGTTTGAAAGATGGTATTATCAATCCCGTTTTTCATATGCCACCAGGTACACATATTGATCCAATTTATGAATACGACGTGTAATGAGAAAGCTATTGATTACATGGGGGATAACTACCACCTTGTTTGCGTGCCAACAGGCGCCGCCCGCTAATGTAGTACATGCTTCACCGGATTCGATGGTGATGATGAATACCGATACGATGATCATTGCCCAGGATACAACCGTTATCCCGGTGATGGTAGAGTCTTGGAAACACTTCCAATCCCTCAACGGCAAATACGCCCACGAAATTCACCTGCTCGATATGGAGCCTTTGAAAAAGCGTTGGCGACAATTACTCGGCTCCAAAGAAAATGAAAACGATTTCTTACAACGATACCAAGTAATGCCTCCAATAGAAATCGAAGAAGGCGTATTGTACAATGAAGGCTGTAAGCCACATAACTGTGCACAGGACGAAGCGGCCATTGCTGTAGATATGCGAAAAGATATTGTATATCTCGGTATTGCGAAGAATAAAGTAGTAAGGCTGTACGCCGAAAAAGGAGATACGTCGTACCCCGATAAAATGAAGAAATGGAAGTTGAAGATGGAAGAAGAAACCAATTAATTCCATCTTTTACATAAAAAAGAAACACCCTCTATCCAGTTTAGGAAGAGGGTGTTTCTTTTTCTTACAGTTTATGTTATTTAAACTTATTTTTCAAAGCTGCGAGGCTCGCTTGGAAATCGTTCACGGGCGCATCTTGCTTTTTGTTGTTCGGTTTGTTGTTATTGTTATTATTAGCCGGGCGATTATCTCTACGTGGCTCTCGTACTGCTCCTTTTGCCGGTGCAGGCTCATTGTCTTTCATAGATAATGAAATACGTTTACGTGCAATATCTACTTCCAACACGGTTACTTGTACCTTTTGGTTCAATTTAACGGCTTCATTAGGGTTGCTGATGAAACGGTTGGAAAGATGAGAAATGTGTACTAAACCGTCTTGTTTTACGCCTATATCTACGAATGCACCAAAGGCTGTGATGTTGGTTACCACGCCCGGTAATACCATGCCTGGTTTCACATCTTCCATGCTTTTAATGTTTTCTGCATATTCGAAGATAGAAATCTCGTCGCGTGGATCACGGCTAGGTTTATCCAATTCTTTTAAGATGTCTTCTAAAGTCAATAAGCCCACTTCTTCACTCACGTATTCTTTCGCATTGATCTTCTTACGCAATTCCTCCTTACTCATTAATTCGCTAACAGTGGTGTTTTGCTTTTTCGCCATCGCTTCTACAATGCTGTAACGTTCAGGGTGAACAGCAGAGTTATCAAGCGGGTTGTCGCCGTTTTCGATGCGTAAGAAGCCCGCACACTGTTCGAAAGCTTTTTCGCCTAAGCGAGGCACTTTCTTCAATTGCAAACGGTTCTTAAATGCACCGTTTTCTTTACGGAATTTAACAATGTTGTCGGCTAAAGATGGACCTAAACCAGAAATATAGGCTAACAAGTGCTTAGAGGCAGTATTCAAGTTTACACCTACGTTGTTTACACAACTTACTACTACGCGGTCCAAGCTTTGTTTTAAGTTCGATTGATTTACATCGTGTTGGTATTGACCAACACCAATTGATTTCGGATCAATTTTCACCAATTCCGCCAAAGGATCAATTAATCGACGGCCGATTGACACGGCACCACGAACAGTTACATCATGGTCAGGGAATTCTTCACGGGCTACTTCTGATGCAGAATACACAGAGGCGCCGCTCTCGTTCACCATGAACACGTTTACTTTCTTACCGAAGTCGATTTTTTTGATGAATTCTTCCGTTTCTCTACCGGCTGTACCGTTACCTACGGCAATGGCTTGGGTATCGTAGCGGTTTACCCAATTACGCAATAAGTTTTCGGCATCGTCGCGCTTGTAATTCTTTTCAAGCGGGTAAATAACGTCGTTATCCAACATATTACCTTGGTCATCCAAGGCTACCACTTTACAACCTGTACGGTAACCCGGGTCAACTGCAATAACAGCTTTCGGACCAAGTGGCGCGGCGAGCAGCAACTGGCGCAAGTTTTCTGCGAATACTTCAATGGCATCGCTATCGGCTTTTTCTTTCGCTAAAGCACGGAACTCGTTTTCCAATGAAGGGCGTAACAAGCGTTTGTATGAATCGGTAATAGCTTTACCAACTTGTTCGCTACTGCCGTTTCTATGGGTAATGTATTGTTTGTTCAATATGTCAATCGCATCTTCTTCTACGGGCATAATCGTGGCGTATAAGAAGCCTTCCGATTCACCACGTAAAATCGCTAACACACGGTGCGATGGAATGGATAAAAAATCTTCTTTGAAGTCGAAATAATCCTTGTATTTCGCGGCTTCTTCCTCTTTACCTTCAATTACTTTAGAACCAAGGGAAGAGGTATTGTTGAAGAGCTTACGAAGCTTATCACGGCTTTCAGCGTTTTCGTTGATCCATTCTGCAATAATATCACGTGCTCCTTTTAATGCTTCGTCCGAGTTGGCAACTTGTTCATTGATAAATGCTTCGGCAGCAGTTCCCGGGGCTGCTTCTTCCTGTTCGAAGATCAATTTCGCCAATGGTTCCAAACCTTTTTCAATCGCCACGGTTGCGCGGGTTTTGCGTTTCGGTTTGTATGGCAAATAAATATCTTCAAGCTCAGTAAGTACCCAAGTGGCTTCCAATTTCTCTTCCAACTCAGGGGTTAATTTACCTTGCTCGGTGATTGTTTTAATAATAAAGGCACGGCGATCGTCTACTTCTTTGTAACGCTTTTGCAGGTCCTCGATACGGGCAATTTGTACCTCATCTAAGCTACCTGTTACCTCTTTACGGTAACGACTAATAAAAGGAACAGTAGAACCTTCTGCCAGCAAGTTCATGGTGTTTTCAGCTTGCTTTTTGGCAATGCCCAGCTCAGCGGATATAAGCTCTATGTGCTTTACATTCATACTAAAAAATTTTGGATCTATTGTATCACCTTTTTTATCAAGCATACAATCTTGCTAATTTTTCGAAGGGCATTTTTAAGGATACCCGGGGGCGCAAATCTAATTAAAATGAACCAGCTACAAAGAAAAAGAAATTAACAGTGAATAAATACTTTTTATTTTTTTATAATGAATTGATAACGAACTACAAGTAAGCCAAACAGTCCTTTATACGCCAGGTTTTACTTGTATTTATTTCAAAAATATTTATCCCATAAAAAAAGGAACAAACGGTCGTGTTTGTTCCTTTACATTCATAACGCAAAATTTAATGTCATACAGCCTTAATAGCCAAATATTTTGTTCCTAAATAAGTTATAGGTATGACGTAAATGATTATTAAATAATATCAATACAATAAAACACACTACAAATATCCCCAAGTAAGTAAATATCTCCATGTTCCCCAGCAATATACTCTGTGCCCGTACCGAACCATCTATTTGCCGAAATGCCAAGTTCGCAGCTTGGTCGGCCGGGTAACCCTTTGCTATAAAGCTCTGTGTTGCTGCCGCTATACGGCCTTCGGCGATAGGGTTCGTTCCTGTTACATATTGTGATAATGAAATATAGTGTTTACGCTGTAAGAATACTTGTAAGTTATGGGTGATGCAAAACCCAAGACTCGTACCCCAAAAACGGGTAGCCGCACCTGCACGGGTCGCATATTGCGATAAATGAGCCGGTGCCTGTGATACGATAAACAACACCAACGGCGTGAAAATAAATCCCACAGAAAAGCCTTGCAACATATAAGGTAAGGCTATGTCTTCAATCCCCACATCCAATTTATACAACCATCTAAACCAAAACAAATACACCGCCATTGCCGCAAAGGCGATGGAAAAAATATACCGTACGGGGAACTGCCGCGCTAATAACCATCCCGCCAATACTATGCCGATTACCACGCCTCCTGCATTTATCCATTGCACCCGTGCTATGTATAACTGCTCCCAATGCCACACTTGAACCATGGTAGCATGTACCATGTTCAAGGTAGCACGACAAGTATACAGCACAATAAATATTAACAAACCCGATCGTATGTTCGGATCTTTCAGTACATCAAAATTGAATAATGGTCGCTTTGCATACCGTTGGCGGAGTATGAATAACCCGCTGAATATTATGGTAACCGTTAATGATAACCGTATATCCCAAGCATGCAGCCAATACCGTTTTTCACCGTATACCAACACATAAGTGCCACATAGCAATACAGCCAATAACAGTATATACCCCGCATAATCAATTTGATAAAGTGGTAACGAACGGTGTAAGCGGTTATTATTAAAAATGAGCAATATGATCAACATCCCGAAAAGCTGAACGCCCACAGCCCCGTAAATCATATACCGCCAATCCCAACGATCTAATGTAAAGGCTACCATGTTCGCAATAATAGCCGGCGAACATAACAAGGTGCTGTAAAAGAACGAAAACACGATAATCCTCGCCGATTTCGACTTAAACCGCGTCAGTAATAATTGTATCATCACCCCGCCCGGCAAAGCCATCACTATACCATCAAATACCCGCAAAAATATAAATAGTGTAAAGTTCTTCACATACGCACTTAACATCAATGCCAATACCGATAAAACGCTAATGCCCAGCAAGTAATTCCGTGTAGCAAAGAAGCGGTAAAAACGGTTTTCTATCAACATAGTGGCAATCAATGCACCATATGTGATCGACATGATGAATTGCATGTCCTCCGGTTCTACACCCAAATACCCCGATGTATAAGTAGCATTCGAGTTGTATAAACCAAGCAGCACAGTCGATGGCAAAGTACAGAACACAAGTCCTGCTTTGATCAACCAACCCGGTATGGATTCTCTAAAAACTGATCCGGCTTTCATGCTGCTTCCTTACTTTTTATCTTTTACGGTCACCACTACGTTCATCCCTGCACGCATAATCTGCGTAATAGTATCGCTATCACTCAACTCAATACGAACAGGAATACGCTGTTCAATCTTCACGAAGTTACCCGTTGCATTATCGGGTGGTAATAAGCTAAACTTTGCACCACTAGCGGGAGAAAGTGAGCCTACCACACCATGGAAAGTTTCATTGCCTAAAGCATCTACTTTAAAGGTAACGGGCTGACCAACATATAAATTCTTTACCTGTGTTTCTTTGAAATTCGCTGTTATCCATTTCTCTTTACTAACCATGGAAACCAATGTTTGTCCTTCTTTCACAAGTTGGCCCGGTTGTATTGTTTTCTTTCCCACCCAGCCATCATAAGGAGCAATTACCACCGTATATGATAAGAAGAGTGAAGCATTTTGCACCGCAGCCTCTCTTGCCTTAATTACTGCTTGTGCAGAAGGAATGCGGGAAGAAGCTTCTGTTGTACTTACTTCGTTACTCACAATACTGTTCTGTATTTCTCTATAATGTGCCTTCGCAGATTCGTAGGTAGCTTTTGCTTGTTCGAATTGTTGTTCTGTTACGGCCTCTTCTTTTAATAAATTATTGTAACGATTGTAATCCTGTTCAGCCTTCCATAATTGTGCTTTCGATGCATCTAGTTGCGCCTTACGCACAGCAATAGTGCTGCTTGATGCAGATACACCCTCTTGCAATACGTTAATGTTTTTTTGCGCCGTTTCTAAATCGGCTTCTGCCATCGCCAGCTTAGATGCATTTTCGCGGTTGTCGATCACCACTAAGGTGTCGCCCTCATGTACAAACTGGTTTTCAATAAAGCGAACTTCCTTGATATACCCTGTAACACGACCGGCAATGGGTGTTATATATTGATCTATTTGCGCGTCGTTCGTTTGTTCGTGCGTACGGTAGAAAATGAAGAACCATACACCGGTAATAATACCGGCAATTACAAGCACAGAAGCGAGTGTAACGACAAGCGCATTAAAGAATTTTTTTCGTTTTTCGGTTTTTGGTGTTTCGTTTTGTTTCATATAACCTTTGGTAGTAAAATGCTGAATGTTGGATGAAAGAATTACAGTACGCCTATAGCATATTGTAATTCGTAGAACTTAATCTGTGTATCGATGCGTGCTGCGGATGCATTGAATTTAGCTTCCAGTAGCGAATTGTCGGCATCAATCATCTCGGTGATCAGTGCTAATTGGTTTAAGTATTTGTTTTTAACAATGCGGTAGTTTTCTGCTGCTTGTGCAATAGCCAAACGGGTTATGTCGATACGTTGAATGTATTCATTGTACTTTACCGATGCTTGGTGCACCCTGTTTTCTACCGCTTCTTTTACAGCGTCCATTTCTACTTCTTGTAAGTTGATAGCCTGTTCTGCAATGCTTACTTTCTTGCGGTTTTTGTAGAGGTTACTGATGTTGAAGCTGATGTCGACACCCGCCATGCCTAAACGGTACCAGTTGTTAGCCGGTGGGAAGAAGAAGTAGTTAGGATAATTTAAACCGTAACTACCGAAAAGTCCTACCGTTGGATAATATGCCGCTTTCGCGATACGTTTATCCGTTTCTTTTATTTTCACCTCTTGCGCTTGCATTTTCAGGTCATCTTGCATTTGCAGTGCCATGTGCAAATTGGCTTCGAATGAAGTAGTGGCAAAAGGTTCGTGAATAAGTTGATTGGTATCAATGTTGAAGTCGTCTTCCAATTCAAGTAGTACTTGTAATTGGTGTTTGGCGATGGCTACGTTGTTGGTAGCAGCTGTAAGATTTAGTTGTTGTTCGGAGAGTTGTAGTTCTGCTCGCAAGATTTCGTTGCGTGTAACCACGCCGTTTTTCTTGAGTGCTTGTACTTCTTTTAAACGGGCCTCTTCTTCCTTGATATTTTCGCGGATGAGTCGTTGCATTTCCATCATTTTGAAGATGGTGAGGTACAAACCTTTAATTTCCAAGCGTACGTTGCGCGCAGTTTTATTGGTATTAAGCTGTGCGAGTTCGAGTTCTTGTTTTGTTTTTTTGATGATGTGACTGATTTTGCCACCTGCATATACAGGCACACCGGCTTTCATCGTAAAATCTACCTTGTCGTAAATAGATTGAAATGTTTCGGGATCTTTTAAGCCTCGATCGTATTGAATCAAATCCGTTAAGCGGGCATACCCTGTATGTGCTTCAATATCTGGGATGCGTAGGTTTTTCGCATCATCGGCTTTGGTGCCGGCGATATTGGATTGAATCTTCGCAGCAGAAATATGCTTACTAACATCTTGCCCGCGTTCAAGAGCAGCATCAATCGTAAGAATAGGCGAGTTGGACTGTGCCAAAGTTTGGTTGTAAGAAAAAATGTAAAGCATCAGCCCGCTAAGCGTGGAGATGACGTACTTTTGCAAACAACACCTTTTGTGTTTCATACAATGTTCGTTCGTGTTTTTTCTAAATGTTTAACAATATCTACGCTCCTTAAGTTGATGTATGCACATAAAAAGTACCCCCGGCAATTTCATTGCCCGGAATTTGAATAGGTGTACTACGCTTTTCTTCTTCCAATTACGTGGTGCGTCCCATGAAGTGATATAGTATGGGTATGTGTGCGTGCAAGAACTAGGAGTTCCGGGATGTTTATAATTCCCGTTGTTCGATATGCAAAATTACGACGCCTTTAAAAGGTATGATTATTTAAATTAGTCAAACATTTATTCATTTCCGCCATGGTCAAAAAACTACCACATTTAGTCGAAGTCGACCGTTTTACAAGTGATGTGTATTGCAGCCATAACAAAATGCTGGAATTACACCTCCCCATGCACAAACACCAAAAAGGCCAATTCCTCTATACAGAAGGCGGTATCGTACACGTAGAAACGAAAACCAAGACCTATTTTATTCCCGCCCGCCATTTTATGTGGATCCCCCCACAACTAGAACACGGCATCAAAGCCAATAAACCCACCGTTGTTCTCCGTAACCTCTATTTCCCCGTAAAACAAAACGAACACCCCTTCTACCACGAAGTAGGCATTTACCCCGCCAACGACCTGCTTTTAGATATGCTCAACTACACCAAACAATGGACCGGTAAACACATCGACAAATCCCAAACCCGCGATTTCACCTTCATTATGGCCATTAAAGCCATCCTGCCCGATATTAGCAAATATAGTCTCCCCTTAGCCCTCCCATATCCCAAAGACAAACGTCTCCTAGAAATCATTCGCTACATCAACCAAAGCCTGGACGAACCCCTTTTATTCCCCGCCATCGCCAAAAAATTCGGCTTCTCCGAACGCTCCCTTTCCCGTCTCTTTCACCAGGACCTTGGCATCTCCTTCCTCCAATATACCAAAATCGCCCGCCTCATGCGCGCCCTAGAACTCATCCTAGAAAGCAAACTGAGCATCAACGAAATCAGCATGATGGTCGGCTACAGCAGCCTCCCCACCTTCAGTAACACCTTCAACAGCCTCCTAGGCGTCCGCCCCACCGAATACGTCAAACTCCGCGGCGTAGCCCGCGGCAAATAGCCTCCCAATCAAACCTTTCCCTATCCCCAACCTATAAATACCCTATTTCAACCATGTATCAACTAAGTAAACCCAAAGTAATCCCCAAGTAAACTCCAAGTAATCTCCATGTAAATTCCAAGTAAAACCATGTAGTTTCCATGTAAATCCATGTACTTACATAGTATCTTGATCGTATTCCCATCATATTTCTACGCATGTAGATATATATTCACCCATCCCAACCCATATCACCCCCTTGTAAATCACCAAGTTTACCCAATCCCTCCCAAATCCCATACAGAATCACCCCTCCACGGGCCATTAAAGACATCAAACACATCCCAAGCCCCCAAAAGACAAAAAGCCCGCATTTTCCCGTTCCAGTAATGGGTAAGGAAACTTGGTTATACGGGCACCCACCCCCCAACGCCTCATCCCCCCAAAAAGTCCCCCACATCCCAACGCCCCATCCCTGCAACACCCCCGTAGAACCACATTCCGAACCCATTACGGGGCCCTGGAGCGGCCCCGGAGCGACCATAGCAAACCAAGAAAATAAACATATAAGAAACCACCTGTACCTCCACTCATAAAAAATATCTTATACCCCCAACCCCCTCACGCCAAAAAAACTAACTTGCAAATCATGGAACTAGGTCACACATTCCCCCGGCTATTGCAAATCATGAACGATTTACGCGAAAAATGCCCTTGGGATCGCAAACAAACCATTCAAACATTACGACAACTCAGTATCGAAGAACTCTACGAACTCGCCGATGCCATTACCGAAGAAGATTGGAACGGTATCAAAGAGGAACTGGGCGATTTGCTCTTGCACTTGGTATTTTACGCCAAGATCGGTAGCGAACAAAACCGCTTTAACATAGATGATGTGATTACAGGTGTATGCGAGAAATTAATCGCCCGCCATCCACATATTTATGGCGATGTTGTTGTAGAGAATGAAGAGCAGGTGAAGCAGAATTGGGAGAAGTTGAAATTGAAAGAAGGGAAGAAGTCGGTACTGTCGGGTGTACCAAAATCACTGCCGGCATTGGTGAAAGCCATGCGTTTACAGGAAAAAGCCAAGCAAGTAGGCTTTGAATGGGATACAACAGAGCAAGTATACGCCAAAGTGCAGGAAGAAATGGGTGAGTTGCAGGAGGCTATCGCGGAACAAAACACAGAACATATAGAGGAAGAATTCGGCGACTTAATGTTTGCCCTTGTGAATTATTCCCGTTTCTTAAAGGTAGATGCAGAGAATGCCCTTGAGCGTACTAACAAGAAATTCATCTACCGTTTCCAGAAAATGGAGGAGATGGCGGCCGCAAAAGGCTTAACGCTGAGCGGGATGAGCCTTACAGAAATGGATGATTTATGGAATGAAGTGAAAAAAATAGGGAAATAGGCATATTTCTTGCGCACACCGCGAAGCATATTTATCACCTATAAAAATCGTCACCCCTGTTAGATATTAAAGAAATACGGTTGTTCGTCTTCCGGAACGGTTATTTGATCATTATTGCCCTGTGGATGTTTACGTTCGCTTTCGGGTTTAATAACTATTGGGCTTACTATTCCTCGCCGCAAGGGGTGCAGAAAAGTATCGAGAAATCCATTCATGCCAGCGAGCGCGAGTTCGAGCGGTTATCTACCGATACGCTCCTTATGCAACAGTTGCTGAACCGGCGCTATTCCTCGAGTGAACTTAGTTGGCTGTACCGGCAAGATTTGAACCTGTATACATATGATATCAGCAGTGAAGGGCAATGGCTGACGTTCTGGAGTACCAACTCCGTATTACCGGAAGGTTGGGCCGATAGACCGAAAGAAGGGATTTCATTCCAGCATCTACGGAACGGGTACTATGTAGAATTGGCGAAGAAAATAGGAGAGAAAGATGGTCACGAGCAATACCTCGTAGGATTAATTCCAGTACGCCTAGAGTACGCTATCAACAACAACTATCTCGTTAACCAGTTCTACAACAAATCGGCTATCGGGCAAGAATATACTATTCATACCCGCCCACCCGGTTTGCCTATTCTAAGTGAAACAAATACCCAAATACTCTTTTACTTATACTACGATGCAGGCTCGTTCATTCGGCCACCCAGCTTAGCCAGTGTATTGCTAATTACGTTCGGGTGCATCTGTATCCTTATTTTCATCAACCTATTTGCCACGTTATTGGCAAAGAAAGCCAACCCATTATGGGGCTTTTTATTATTGTTGGTGGTAGTCATCGGCTTTAGGGTACTCACATATGTATACCCATTCCCGTTCGATCTTACCACATTGAACCTTTTCTCGCCCACTATTTATGCAAAGGATGATGTATTTCGATCTTTGGGTGATTTGATGTTGAACGTATTACTCGTGTTCTGGTTGATCCTATTCTTCCGGCAACATGTGCGTACCATTAAACCTCCTGTAGTAAAGAAGAAATGGCAACTTTGGTTGATTATTGTATTAGCAGGGTTTGTGATGTACGTAGTAGGACAGTTCCTCTCTGATTTAATGCAGAGCTTGGTAATCGACTCGCGCATATCATTCGACGTAACTGATTTCTTTAGTTTAACAGAATACAGTGTAATTGGTACGATTGTGTTGGGCTTTGTGGCGATTAACTTCTTGTTCTTCTCACAAATCATTAACTACTTCTTAAACCAATTAACCAACTTCCAGCTCCGCAGTAAATACCTTTTCTTGGCCATTACCGGCTTATTGTGGTTGTTGTTGCGTATCAAAAACCCTGAAATAGGTTACTCTGTAGCCCTTATGATTTGGGTACTAGGTTACGTAGTATTACTCGATCTTCTCGCCCAAAAGTTTGAAGGCAGCCCCGCATCGGTGCCGTTCTTATTCTGGATGTTAGTAATGACCATCACCACCTCCGCTGTACTTATTTACTACAATGGCAAAAAAGAGTTATCAGTAAGAATGCGCATGGCAGAAAATATCTCCAAGCAAAAAGACCCTTACTTAGAAACCCTCATGGCCGATGTAGGAGAGCGCCTAGATACCGACGAATTCGTTACTTCCTTCTTCCTAAATAAATCGAAACGCTACCGCGACGAGCTCAAGAATGAATTAAAAACCAAGTATTTCAACGGTTATCTCAATAAGTTTAATACAACGATTTATACGTACGACGAGCATCAACAACCGTTATACAACGACGATTCTCTTACGTACGATACCTTCCAGCGCGTTATCTTCCCCGAATCGGAACTACCATCAACGGTAAGCGCAAAGGGATTGTATTATTATGAACGCAGCTTTGCCGATTATAGTTATATAGCCGAAAGGCGTATTATTAACCGCGAGGACAGCACTACATTGGGCTATGTAATTTACATGCTTACACCAGAAGTAGCACAAAAGGAAAAGCTATATCCCGAGTTATTAATCGAGGGCGACAACCTCGACCAGAATCGTGATCCCAATAGCAGTTATTCTTACGCTGTATACGACAAAGGTGTACTTGTAAATAACTACAACGATTACCCATTCGCCGTAAAGCTCTACGCTTCTGATATTCCCACCAGCGATTATCAACTAAAAAGCGAAAACGGCTATTCGTTATTATTCTATAAAGCCAGCAAGGATAAAGTGGCCGTTATTGTGAAGAAGAACCGTGCTTTCGCGGAATTCATCACCTTGTTCGCATACATGTTCTGCTTGTTCCTTATCATCATCGCTATTTACAGCATCTTCGATATACTCATCAAAGCACGTATGCGCGTGGGGAACCTACGGCAAATGTTGAACTTCAATATCCGCCGGAAGGTGCAGGGTACCATCATCTTCATTGTTGTATTTGCGTTTTTGGTGGTGGGTGTTACCACGATTCTTTTCTATATCGATCGCTACAAAACCGATAACCGGGAGAAACTCAGCAGTACCATGCACGAAATAGCGACGGATATAGAAGGTATATTCTCTACCCAGAAGATGTTCGATGCCATGGAAGGTATTTACGATCCTGTATTCCAACCCGAACTATTCAAAGCCATTACGAAGATCGCTGATGAACACAGTGTAGATATCAACATTTATGATACAGATGGGCAGCAACAACTAGGTACACAGCCATTGATTGCACAAAAAGGGTTACAATCTACCAAAATGGACCCGATGGCGTTTTACGAATTATCGGGCTTAAATAGGATACAATTTATACAGTCGGAAAGCATTGGTAAGCTCCAGTTTATTTCCGGCTATGTACCGTTACGCGAGAATGGCAATGTATTCGCCTACATTAACGTACCGTACTTCGCTACGCAAACGGAATTGAAGCAACAGATTTCAACTTTCTTAGTAACACTCATTATTATCAATGCCTTTATTTTCTTAATCGCGGGATTTGTGGCCATTGCCATTACGAATAGTATCACCAAATCATTCTCCTTAGTGGCAGCCCGCTTACGCAGTGTAAACCTCGATCAGCGGAACGATGAAATTGAATGGAATAAGAATGATGAAATCGGGGTACTGGTGAAGGAATATAACAAAATGGTACAGCAGCTTGAAGTAAGTGCCATGCGTTTAGCGAAGAGTGAAAGGGAAGGAGCTTGGCGAGAAATGGCCCGGCAAGTAGCCCACGAAATCAAGAACCCGCTGACTCCCATGAAGCTAAGTATCCAGTATTTACAACGAGCTATCGCCAATGATTCACCGGATGTAAAAGCGTTATCTAAAAAAGTAGCCAATACATTGGTAGAGCAAATTGAACACTTGTCGAACATAGCGAGTGATTTCTCGGCCTTTGCACGTATTAGTGAGGCTAATAACGAGATTGTATTACTTAACGAAATGTTACGTTCGCTTACCAGCTTATATGCCAGCTCGCCGGAATGCGAGGTTATTTACATGGAACCTACACAATCATTTTATGTGTGGGCCGATAAAACACAAATGAACCGTTTATTTACGAACCTACTCCTCAATGCTATCCAAGCAATGCCAGAAGAACAAATAGGAGAAGTACGTATCCAAATGCAATCGTCGGAAGAAAATAAGTTTGTGCTGGTGTCTGTAAAAGATAACGGGTCGGGTATTCCTGATGAAGTACGGCCGAAGATTTTTGTACCGAACTTCACTACTAAATCTTCCGGTACCGGTCTTGGACTTGCCATGTGTAAAAACATTGTAGAACAAGCACGCGGTGAAATCTGGTTCGAAACCCAAGCAGGTGTAGGCACTACTTTCTTCGTGCGTTTACCTTTGGTTGAAGGGGTGGCGGAGTAATGTTTCAATATAATTTTCAAAAAAACGTTTACATACAAAATGTAAACGTTTTTTTATGTAGTAACATGGTCTTAACATGTCGATATTAATCAAATGATATGTTGTAATAGTTCGTTATATGCATCTTTCATGGGCAGGTTTTCCTCGATGCACAGTTGTAGCCTGCTCGTAATCGTATTACTTTGTTGCAAGGGATTATAACCGGCTTTTGTAACAGTATGATAGTAGGCCCCAATACCGCGTTTCTGCCAATTGGGTACCTCGTTGTAATTTATGCCTGCTTGGAATAGTAATTCGTTTTTCTCTGCCTGTGTGAATGTCGATAGTTGGGCGGTAACGGCTTGGGCATCCATCCCAGTTTTTCGCATTGTCCAATAACAATAAGCATTTAGTGCATTACGGGCGGCATCCTCATTGCGCCAACGAAAATAATCTACAACCCAATCTTTGGTGGGGAATTGAATTATTCTACAATCGAACGTAGCTATTTGTCCGCATAACAAGGAGAACTTCGCGCTGGCTTCGGCGGCTAGGAGGGAGGTGTATTTGCGGATTTTACGACCATATACGCCTGTTTTTAGATCAAACAATAACGATAGCTCGTCGCTTTGTGTATAGCCGTAGGTTACTTTAAACCCTGTATTCATTAAGTGTTGTAAAGTAGCCAGCATGTTTTCTTTGAATTGAGGATCGAAGGGTTTTTCGAAATCGTTATTCTTCTTGGTGAATTGGGTAAACCCGCGGCCATCTAAACGAGCTACAATATACATACCAGGTAAAGCAACCGGGTCGTTCAGCGATTCGAATTGGCGGAGTAATTGGTCTAATTCTTCAAATTTCATGTGATGTAGGTTGAATGGTAAAAGTGTTGTCTTTGTTCATGGTAACTGTGTAGATTTCGTCGAAACCTTCACGATAGGTGGGGGGTACTAGTTTTTTAGCTGTGGCCCATATCTCTATAGGTTGAATATACGCTTTTCCTTCGCGTAATGCGTTCCGGCGTATACTTTCTTCCATTATGGCTTGCATACAGTTGTAGGTTAAACGTTTTAAATGGGTTTTGGGCGTATTGGATGAAGTGAAATAGTGAACAGGTAGACGAACCGAGCGTGGCAAGTAAAGCCCAAATCTAGCCTCTAACGCCCGTTTAATGGCAATAAAAAAACGCTGCTTCAATGAAGAAACAGCGTTAAAAATATTTTTGAGAGAGGATTTTGCTAGTTCTCTTTGCTGGTAAAACTTTCTTTGATTTTGTCCAGCAACTTCGACTCGATCATTTTCACTGCAAGGTTGATCATATTTTTGAAGGCGATGCCTTTAGAAATACCATGACCAATAATTACAGGTTCAGAAACGCCGAGTACAGGCGTGCCACCATAGCTTTCAAAATCAAAACGATCAAGGTATTCGTCGTTGATGTTGCGTTCTTTCGCAATATCATACATTGATTCTGCTAATTTCAACACAATGTTACCGGTAAAACCTTCACAAACAATTACATCTGCTTTTTCTCTGAAGACGTCGCGGCCTTCGATGTTGCCGATGAAGTTGATGTGTTTATTTTCCTTCAACAGTGGGAAAGTAGCTTGGGCAAGCAAGTTACCTTTACCTTCTTCTTCCCCGATATTTAACAAACCAACTTTTGGATTGTCGATACCAAGAATGCATTTGGCGTACAATGAGCCTAATACAGCGAATTGAGCAAGGTTTTCCGGTTTACAGTCGGCATTGATACCAACATCCAGCAAAGTTCCGAAGGTTCCATTTTGGCGGGGAACAGGTGTAGAGATTGTAGGTCGTTGAATTCCATCAATAGGTTTAATAGAATAGATCGCGCCTACCATCATCGCACCGGTGTTACCTGCACTAATGAAAGCGTCGATTTTCTTGTGTTGGAGAAGGTAAAAGCCGATGGCAATCGAAGATTGCTGCTTTTCCTTAAGCGCTTTGGTAGGATGCTCATCCATCCCAATTACTTGGGATGAATGAACAATCGAATATTTTGATTGGTCCAACTGCGCTTCTGCTAATAATGGTAATAAGGCTTGCTCATCACCAATCAACACCAGGTGCGCATTTGTAGCAACGGTGTCTAAAAATAGCTTTACTCCTTTTACAGCTTCTAGGGGCGCAAAGTCGCCACCCATCATATCAAGCCCGATTCTCATGCAACTAAATATTTGTCTGTTAGCTCGGGTGTAAAAATAGTAAAATTATTTAGTAGTGTTGGCTTGTTTTTCCAATACAACTTTACCTTTGTAGAACAACTTATTTTCTACCCAATGAGCACGGTGTCTCAGATGCACTTCGCCAGTAGCGCTGTCTGTACTTAAAGTATCAGCCACTGCTTTGTAATGCGTTCTTCTCTTCGCTGATCTTTGCTGAGAATGTCTGCGTTTAGGATTTGGCATTTTATTTAGTTTTTAATTGTCCAGATTAATATTAATTGTCTTTAAATTTCTCCAATCCTTTCCAGATTGGGTTGGAAGCCTCATTTGATTGCTGTCGCATTTGCTCCAGCATTTCTAGTACCTTCGGATCGCAACCACTCTTTCCATTTTCATCATCAGGGTGTATACGCTGCATCGGGATACTCAAATTTACAAATTCATATATCCAATCCGCCACGTTTACATGTGATTCCGTTTGCGAAATATATCGCACATCCGGATCCTCCTCCTGGTTCATCTCATCAGGATTTTCTACCAATTTAACTACTTGGTCGAAGTCATCCCAAAGTTGCATCTCGAACGGCTGACCGCAACGGTCGCACGTTACAGTAACCTTTCCGCCAATTTCAAACTTCAACATGAAGAAGTTACTCTTCTTGTCGAAGGTTAACTTTACAGTTGCATCGCAATCCGTAAAGTCTTGTTGGCCATAGTTTTCAAAGAAACTATCTTTAATTTCGTACTGAAACGTATGAACCCCGGGTTTTAGACCAACAAAGGCTATGTCAAATTCACGGAGTTGTTTCATAACAAAAATCCTCGCTTTTAGAGGGATGCAAAGGTAATTAAATATTTGCAAATGCAAAAATTTCGGTAAATTAACCTCTGCATTCTAATTTAATATATAAATATTTGTAAAAATATCAGATATTTACCCTTAGCCACTTAGCTCAGTTAACGATCCATTAAATAGGCATTTTCGGTGTGTTGAAAAATCTATGGAACCCTGTAAATATCCCTATCTTTTTAATTATATGACTATCAAAGGCAGATCCAGCTTACTTAAAAACTCTCTTTCCGGAAAAAGCCCCAACGGCAAATTTCACGGCGAGAAGCCCGCGATCCTGTCCTTACCCATTATCACTTTCCTCCAAAATACAAACGCCGGTATCATTGTAACAGATGAACGTCACCGTTTTATCTGGGCAAACGACGTTTACCTGGATTATTTTGTCAATCTACCCACTTTTGTAGGCGAATTCTTTCAGCAACCCTATCAAAACGTTATCGAATACATGAAATCTTACATGTTATTTCCCGGTGCGTTCGAAACGAAAATGAAAGAACTCCGCAAAAAGAAAAAGCCACATTTTGGGTGGGAACTGCTTTTTGCCGATAACGCGATACGCGAAGTTAGCTATATCCCCGTATTCGAAAAAAACAGTTTCCAAGGCAGTATATGGCAAATTGTTGACGTAACCAAACAAAAGCGTGAGCAACAAGCTATTAAAGATTACGCAAACCGCTATAATGTGGTGCTAAACCAGCTGAATGCCGCTATTTGCGAAACCGACATCCACGGTAACATTACCAGCGTTCACCATAGCTTTTGTAGAATGTCGGGCTATACGGAAGAAGAAGTAATCGGTAAAAACATTACCAACCTCTTTGTACCGGAAGAACACCGCGAATACGCTCACAACCTCCGTAAATACCGTGTAGATAAGGACGTGCCCCTGTTGTACGATATGGAAATTGTGCTGAAAGACGGCTCCCGCAAATGGGTATTGGCCAGCTCCAGTAATATTTATGATGCCAACGGCAAGCCTATTGGCGGCGTTGGGATTCATATGGACATTACCGCCCAAAAGAACCAACAAAAAGAACTCGAAATAGCCCGCCATGCGGCAGAAGAAGCGCAAAGGATTCAAAAAGAGTTCCTGGCCAATATGAGCCACGAAATCCGCACCCCGCTTAACGCGATCATCGGGATGGCTCACCTACTAGGGGAAACGGAACTGTCGGACGAGCAGAAGGAATACATTAAAATCCTTAAACATTCGTCGGATATTTTGCACGGCCTTATTACCGATATCCTTGATATTTCTAAAATTGAAGCCGGCAAGCTGGAAGTGAACCCAAGGGAGTTCGATTTACGGGAACTGGTGCAATCGATGCGTAATTCCTTCCAATTAAAATTGGCCCAGCGCCCGATACAGCTCACCGTGGAGGTCGACAAGCGCTTGAATACCCTTTTATTGGGCGACGATATGTTGTTGAACCAAATTCTCATGAATTTGATGGGGAATGCCGAGAAATTCACGAAAGAGGGGGAGATTGCGTTGAAAGTTATACTGGATAAGATTGTAGGGAACGTGGTATGGGTGAAATTCCGTGTATGTGATACGGGTATTGGGATTCAGAAAGATAAATTGGAATTGATTTTCCAAAACTACAAGCAAGCAGAAAAGGACATCCGCGAGCGCTATGGTGGTACCGGCTTAGGTTTGGCTATTGCTAAGCAGTTGGTAGAATTACAGGGCGGCCAGATAGGTGTAGAAGAAGAACCTGTGTATACTACCTGCTTTTGTTTTAACTTGCCATTTACCGATACGAGTAAACCCCTTATGGCATCCGCTGAGTTTGAAAATAAATACGCAAGAATAAACTTCGGTACTTCAAAAGTTTTGGTGGTTGAAGACAACCAAATGAACCTGAAGTACATTATTAGTTTGTTAGAAAAGTATAAAATTGATTACCAATTGGCTACCAATGGCCCGGATGCATTGTATTTCTTGAATTCGAAGCATTTCGACTTGGTACTAATGGATATACGCATACCTGGGATGGATGGCTTTGAGCTAGCAAAAAAGATCCGGGAAGACGAGAGCAAACCAAACGTAGCCACCCCAGTAATTGCCACCACCGCTGCCGCCATGCCCAGCACCGTTGCTAAAGCACGCATGATTGGCATCACCGATATATTAACTAAACCTTACACACCTGATCAATTATTACAGGTGCTTAATAAATATTTGAACGAAGACGAAACAGAATTTATAATGGAAGTCCAAAACATCAGTGGTTACGAATTCCATCCCAGCCTGGATGTACGCTACTTAAATACCTTGTACGAAAGCAATATCAGCTACGCGATCGACCTATTTGATATTTTCGTCCAAACGATCTTAGACGAACTGGAAAAACTCCACGTAACGGTTAAAAACCGCGACGTAGACCAACTCAAGTTCCAAGTCCACAAAATCAAACCTAACTTCTCTATGGTAGGCCTAACGTGGGTTACCCAAAAAATGGAGAATTTAGAATTATACCTTCGTTCCCACCAAGATTTCGAAGAAATCGACCACATGCTCCAAGACGCCAATACCGAAGTAAAAAAATTCTTCCCAATCATCGAAGAAGAACTCAAAAAAATGCAAGCCTTCCTCAACCAGTAGGAATATGGATATAAAATATAAATTGAAAGGGTCTCTATTCAATAGAGACCCTTTCAATTTTATAATGATATAATACTATATTTCCCTATTAATACTTTCCACACCCGAACTCCATACTAATGCCAACAACAGAAAACGATTCTGAAAAATCAATTTTAAGCCCTATTAATAGCATGAAGCCACACTTTGGTTAACCTTTTGGTATGTAGTATAAAGTCCCTTAAAAACGCCTAAGAACCATCATTTTCCCCAAATCCTTTCCCACACTACAAAAAGCCCCAAAATGTCGACTTTTAAGCCCTAAACCTCATACCACAAACCCTTTCAGCCCAAACTGTCGACAAACACTCGGTAAACCCCGGTCAACTTTCCATCCCAATTCAACAAAATGTCACATTAATATACCATTAGGGTAAATTATTTCTTAAAACAACCCCGAAACAT
This sequence comes from Chitinophaga skermanii, assembly GCF_003259335.1. GTDB lineage: Bacteria > Bacteroidota > Bacteroidia > Chitinophagales > Chitinophagaceae > Chitinophaga > Chitinophaga skermanii. Next base: position 137,640 of record NZ_QLLL01000006.1, on the reverse strand, counting down.
GGGATATATATCCTACATATTGGAAAAACATTGACCTAACATTGGAAGAACATTGGAAGAACATTAGAAGATATTACTAGTGCATAACAGCAACCTTACAATCACTTCAACATCAACCCATTAAAAAAATATCCAATACTGCACGCACAATTCACCTAAAAACCACCCCAACAAAACAGGCACCACAAAGCACCCAATGCCCTTCACCACAGTAGCACCAAAGCCCCATCAACATCCCGATAAAACGGCGACGCAGTCTTTCGCCGTTTTTCCTCCTTTCTTTGGTTACTTTCTTTGGAGAAGCAAAGAAAGTAACAAATAGGATGATGACTAAAAAAACTAACCTGCCATTAATAAGAAAACTACCCGGAAAGGAAAAACCCTCTTAAGATTCCCCTCACACCCCTTGTAACACCTCTTTAATACTATTATAATAACTCCCTCCAAACAAAATGTAATGCACCAGCAAAGGATACAACTGGCAAATGCCAATCCGCTGTTGCCAGCCTGGCGCTAAAGGAGCAGCTGCTTGGTAAGCGAGGTAAAACCTGTTATCGAAACCACCGAATAGGCGGGTCATCGCTAAATCCATTTCTCTATGGCCATAGTAAATAGCGGGGTCGTACATATAAGCAGCACCAGATTTACCCACCATGAAATTACCCGACCACAAATCGCCGTGTAATAGGGAAGAGGGGCTATCGGGAAAAATCTGTGGTAAACGTTTGCAGAGGGCTTCAATTTGTACGAGCATCCCTTTTTCCATGTGATGTTTATCGTACGCTAAACGTGCCAAGGGAATGAGGCGATTGAAAGCATAGAACACCGGCCAACTGGTATAAGGGGTATTATATTGTTTTAAAGTGCCGATGTAATTCGATTCGTAGAAGCCGAAGAAAGGCTTGGTGTGTTGATGTAATTGGGACAGTTGTTGCCCAAATTCTTCCCAGAAGGAAGAGCGGGCGGCGTCTTTTTGAATATATTCAGTAATAAGAAAAGCAGTATCATGTAGTACGCCATGCATCATAGGTTGCGGCACAGCTACTGTATTGGTAGCCCTCAAAGCCTCCAGGCCAACAAACTCGCGCTGGAAAAGTTGCGGGTATTTTTTCGCATTGTTCAGTTTAACAAACCAATTACCTTCATTGGTTTCCACGCGGTACGATTCATTAATATCTCCGCCGTATATTTTTTCTGAACGATTAATCTGTATTTTCACTGCAAATTTAGCCGTCATTTCAGTGGCTAAGCTTTGGAGTAATTTTTCATCCATCATAGTCCCTTTATATTATGGAGAACCGCATCAATTATAAATTTATCATCATTAGGATAGCCTTCACTTTGCTGGGAATTGTGCTATTACAATTCTTTATCAACGCAAATGTTACACTAGCTAATTTTTATTTTCATAGGTGGTATAGTTCAATTAGTACAGGTTTGCGATATGTTTTGGGTAAAGTGCCATTTAGTATCGGCGATGTAATATACACAATATGGATCTTAGTTGCCATAGGTTTTTTCATCCGGTTAATTATTTTATTGGTAAAAAGACAATGGAAGACAAGCGGTTATACAATATTAAAAGCTATACATAGTGTAATGGTCTTGTACTTGGCATTCTTATTATTATGGGGATTCAATTACCAGCGTAATTCTTTAGCCGATGATTTTGATTTGCCTTTGAAAGATGATTACAGTGCCAACGACTTATACAAGTTAGCCGATACCCTTGTACAACTAGCCAATGCCAATAAGCTGGAAGTGGCGGCGTTGGATAGCTTAGCGCCCAAACAAATGTTCGACATGGCTGCTGCGGGTTTCGATTCATTAACCAGTACTTATCCTTCTCTCCGGTATAAACATCCTTGTGTGAAGTCGTCGTTGTATAATAATTGGTTAAACTACATGGGTGTAACAGGGTATTTGAATCCTTTTACATTGGAAGCGCAAGTGAATACGAGCGTACCGGGGTTCGTATTGCCGTTTACTACTTGTCATGAAATTGGTCACCAATTGGGATACGCCCCTGAAGAAGACGCTAACTTCGTAGGGTACATAGTAGCTTCGCAACACCCGGATGCGCGTTTTCGGTATGCAGCTAATTTCGAGATGTTGATTTATAGTGTAAAGCAATTGCGCCGGGTAGATACTACATTGTATAGGCAAGCATGGGAGAAAGTGTTGCCGGCTATAAAAGACGACTACCGAACCTTGAGAACCTTTTATATGGGTTACCAAAGCCCGGTAGACGAATATTCGTACATTTTGTACGATCAGTATTTAAAGGCCAACAACCAGGATAAGGGTGTGGCTAGTTATAGCGAAGTAGTAGGATGGTTAATCGCGTATTTCAAGAAAGAGAAATGGGCGGTTAGTTCATCATCAACACGTTCACACTACGCTGTAGGATATTGAAGGCGATTTCTGCCATCAGGTTTTCACGGTCGAGCGTAGGGTTTACTTCTGTTATTTCGAAGCAACAGATTTTACGGTGTTGCATAAATTTGGATACAAGATCTTCCGCTTCCCTTTCGCGTAAGCCATTGCTTACCGGGGTGCCGGTGCCTTTAGAAATGGAAGAATCTAAGCTATCTACATCAAAGGAAACGTAGAGCATATCGCAATCGCTCAAATAGCGGAATACGCTGCGGGCGATGTTTTCAGGACCTTTGCGACGAACTTCGCTTGTTGTGATAACCTTCATGCCGTGTTTTTTGATGAGGTATTCTTCCTCTTTTTCGTAATCGCGTAGCGATATAAACACGATATCTTCCGGCGATACTTTCGGTGCAATTTTACCGATATTTTTCAAAGCGTTCCACATCTTGGCGGTATTATCATCTACCTCGTGCACTTTATTGTCTTCGTTATCTTCAGCGATAGCAGTAGCTAACGGCATACCATGCATATTACCCGATGGAGTGGTGTAAGGCGTATGTAAATCCGCATGGGCATCAATCCAAATAACGCCCAATTTCGAGCCGGGGCGGGCCATTTTCAAACCGGCAATAGTGGCGCCGGCGGTGCTATGGTCGCCGCTTAATACAATAGGGAACCAGTTTTGTTTTACGGTGTCGGCTACACTTTTGCTGATGCGCTCGTAGAGGGCTAGTGTACCCTTAATGCGTTTAGCGTAGGGCGATTCTATAGGTTCGAAGAGTAGTTTATTTTCCGTTTCAATTTCTTCTGTAGGAAAGTGCACAAAAAAATTACTCATAAAATCGAGCGCGGCAATTTTAATGGCGTCTACGCCAAGACTTGCGCCCCGCGTGCCAGCGCCGATTTCCGACTTTACTTCTATGATCTTAATGTTCTTCATATATTGGCAAGCTACTTGTTTTTACTGTAACTCCCAAGGCAGCTAGTGTTACAATATGATGATGAAATAGGAGGTATCTAAAACAAAGAACCGCTAGCAAAGTTGCTAACGGTTCCGACTAAACGTAAGAATTTATATTTTTCCTATAATACTTCTACCGATAACGATACGTTGTACTTCGGATGTGCCTTCATAAATTTGGGTGATTTTCGCATCGCGCATCAAGCGTTCTACGTGGTATTCTTTTACGAAACCGTAACCACCGTGTACTTGTACTGCTTCAGTTGCTACCCACATAGCAGTTTCAGAAGCGAATACTTTGGCCATGGAACCGCTTAAGTTATAATCTAAGCCATTATCTTTTTCCCAAGCAGCCTTCAAGCACAATAAGCGTGCAGCTTCGATACGGGTAGCCATATCTGCGAGTTTGAATTGGATGGCTTGGTGATTGCAGATTTCTGTACCGAATGCTTTTCTTTCTTTAGAATATTTAAGGGCGAGTTCGTACGCGCCGCTAGCAATACCTAAAGCTTGGGAAGCAATACCAATACGGCCACCAGATAAAGTTTTCATGGCAAATTTAAAACCGAAACCATCTTCACCGATACGGTTTTCTTTTGGCACTTTTACATCTTGGAACATAATACTGTGCGTATCGGAACCGCGGATACCTAATTTGTTTTCTTTAGGACCAATGGTAATACCCGGCGAGTTTTTCTCTACGATGAAAGCGTTAATGCCTTTGCTGCCTTTCTCTGGGTAAGTTTGTGCAATCACTAAATAAGTGCTGGCAGTAGAACCGTTGGTAATCCAGTTTTTCGTACCATTCAATAAATAGTAATCACCTTTATCTTCTGCAGTTGTTCTTTGAGAAGTTGCATCGGAACCGGCTTCCGGTTCACTTAATAAGAAAGCGCCAATAACTTCACCTTTCGCTAAAGGAACCAAGTACTCTTCTTTTTGTGCTTCGTTAGCGAAATGCTCTAGTCCCCAACAAACGAGGGAGTTATTTACACTCATTACAACGGAAGCAGATGCATCAATCTTAGAAATTTCTTCCATTGCTAAAACGTATGATACCGTGTCAAGCCCGGCGCCACCATATTTGGGGTCAACCATCATACCTAAAAAGCCCAATTCGCCTAATTGTTTAATTTGTTGGGCTGGAAACTTTTGGTGTTCATCCCTTTCTATTACGCCCGGTAACAACTCGCTGATCGCAAAATCACGTGCGGCCTTTTGGATCATTAAGTGTTCTTCTGTTAACTGGTAGTTCATACTAGATTATTTAAAAAAAGATTGTTGTGGAATATGATGCTTACAAACCTATTTATAAAACGGCACGTAAAAAAATGCGCGCTACATAATTCGGTTTCATCCATTATTCCTTGATTTTTATTGAATAAATCAATGTTAAAATTCGAGTTTCGTTTGATAAACATCTTATAACTGTCGATTGTTCTCCACGTCCAAAAGCAGTTTTCTTTACTTTTGCACCTATCATGGCAGTAAATTTAACAGCATTCAATACCGTGCTTTCGCAGTTGCAGCCTTACCAAGCGCAGCTCGTAGCCGTTTCGAAGATTAAACCGGTAAGCGATATCAAGGCTTTATATGAAGCAGGACAAAGGATTTTTGGCGAGAACTACGTGCAAGAACTCGTTGAAAAACAACCCCAATTGCCCGCCGATGTACAGTGGCATTTTATTGGTCACCTCCAAAGCAACAAGGTAAAGTACATTGCTCCTTTTGTAAGTATGATTCACGGGGTAGATGGCTTTAAGCTGCTCCAAGAGATTAATAAACAAGCGGCGAAACATAACCGGGTGATTGATGTGCTGTTGCAGATGCATATTGCAGAAGAAGAGTCGAAATTTGGTTTGGATGAAACCGAGCTACATACCTTGTTAACCACGTATAGCGAGCAAAAGGCAAGTTTAGCGCATGTGCGCATCGTGGGTTTCATGGGAATGGCCACCAATACCGATGATGTACAACAAGTGCGCAAAGAATTTGCTCACCTAAAAGCCCTGCATACCCAAACAAAAACGCAGTTTTTTGCCAACGAACCATCTTTCCTGCATATTTCGATGGGGATGAGTGGCGATTATCAAATTGCTTTGGAAGAGGGGAGTACTTTAGTGCGAATTGGCAGCTTGTTATTCGGGGCACGCTTGTAATGAGCTTGTTATATTATCAATAGTCTATAGGAATTGTAGATTAAAACCCTTTACTTTGTATTTTTAATACAGATGAAAAAGATATTATTTATAGCAGCCCTCGTTCTGGGCTCCTTTGCCACCAAAGCAGCCGCACCAAAACTTTTCCCCGGTGTATGGCAAGCCAAATTGCACCGTGAAGATGGTGCACAGATCGTATTTAATTTTGATGTGCAAACCGGGAAGAACGGTAAGCAAGTCATATATATTATTAATGCCAAAGAGCGCATGAAGGTCGATGAAATTAGGGTTACTAAGGATTCTGCCTTCATCAAAATGCCGTTCTTTGATAATGAATTCAAAGCCGCCTTCACTAAACACGGGGGCTTAGAAGGCTTATGGATCAGGCATTTAGCCGATAACGACGTAAGCATACGCTTCACCGCGGAACCTCGCAATAACGTACGTTTCAAAACATCGGAAGCGCCGAAGTTTAATGTTGAAGGTCGTTGGCCTACCTACTTCTTCAACCCGAACCGCAAAGATTCCTCTTTCGCCATCGGCGAATTCCAACAGGATAAAGGCGGCATCGTAACCGGCACCTTCCTCACCACCAGCGGCGACTACCGCTACCTACAAGGCGTAGTAGACGGCGACAAACTGAAACTCTCTACATTCGACGGCTCACACGCTTACCTTTTCGAAGCTACCATTACCGACGAGAATACCCTGAAAGACGGTATCTTCTACGCTGGTATCACTGCGAAAGAGAACTTCGTAGCCAATAAAGACGCGAACGCGAAGCTCCCCGACGAAAGAACCTTAAATACCTTGCGCCCTGGGGAATCGAAACTCGACTTTACCTACCCCGATCTAAACGGCAAAAAAGTAAGCATCAACGATGCCCGCTATAAAAATAAAGTAGTCATTGTAACCGTAGGCGGCTCTTGGTGCCCGAACTGCATGGACGAAACCGCGTACCTTACCAAATGGTATGAAAAGAACAAGAGCAGGGGCGTAGAAATCATCGCCTTAGCCTATGAACGCACAACCGACTACGAAAAATCCCGCAAAGCAGCTGAAGGCTTCGCGAAACGCTTCAACGTAACTTACCCGGTATTAATTACCCAAGTTACCCCCGGCGACCCCCAAAAAACCGAAAAAACCTTACCGCAACTAACCGGCCTAAAAGGCTTCCCAACATCCATTTTTATCGACAAAAAAGGCAATGTTAGAGAAGTCCACACCGGCTTCTCCGGCCCCGGCACCGGCGAACACTACGAAGAATACAAAAGAAACTTAGATAAACTGGTAAGCGACTTATTAGCCGAATAACCCTAATAAGCCATACCAATAAACAAAAAGGCTGGTTCATCGCAAGATGCCCCAGCCTTTTTGTTTACCAGCAACAAGCCGCAAAACACCCCATAAGGCGTTGATATATACCAAAGCCTTTAACAACCCTTTGACTTCCCTTTGACGAGCCTTTGAAAACCCTTTGAAATGCCTTTGACTACCCTTTGACTGTAGTCAACCACCCTTTGAAAGACTTATACTTGCCTTTGACTTTCCTTTCTCCTTATTGAAGCCCTTATGTCACTAATTAATGATGAATTGTCGTAAAGGCACTTTTTGTACATTTTATACCTACCACACCCTTATCCCCGTATCATCCATATCGTTTTACAGTATAGAGGATTACGCTTCTCTCTTGTTCCATGTATTTTCCATATAACCCAATGTGCTGGGTACCTTTAAAACCATTAGGATTTATTGTCCCTAAAGATTTTGCCTTCACCTCGCCACAAACAACAACAACAAACTCTCCCCAAAAGCGCTCCAACTGCCCTTCACCACAGTACTCCCAAAGCTCAATCGACGCCCCGATCCAACGGCCACGAAGTAAATTGGCCGTTGGTCCTCCTTTCTTTGGTTACTTTCTTTGGAGAAGCAAAGAAAGTAACAAATAGGATGATAGCTAAAGAAACGAGCCCGCTGCCCCACAAAGAAACCTCCCTATTAAAACCTCCCTTCGGAATACAAGCACAAAAAAAGCTTCCTCAAAACTGAGAAAGCCTTTTTATTAAAAGTAACTTTATGATGAGCTCCGCTTCGCGTAACATGCTCCGCTTCGCGTCATTAAAACTCATTCTTCCACATCATCGATTCAACAGGTCGAACCGTTCTACCATTGTACTTCGCATTCCCTTTCTTGTTATAGAAAGTTTCAATATCACCTTCCACAACGAAGTAAATCAACTGGCCAATAGGCATACCTGCATAAACACGTACCGGTTGTGCACAAGAAATTTCCAACGTCCATGTATTACAAAAACCAACATCTCCTTTACCTGCAGTAGCATGGATATCAATACCTAAGCGGCCGGTGCTGGATTTACCTTCTAGGAACGGTACATGTGCATGGGTTTCGGTGTATTCTTCTGTTACGCCCAAGTACAACGTATTGGGTTGTAATACGAAACCTTCCTCCGGGATTTCGAAATGTTCGATCTCGTTGTGTTTACGCGCATCAAGAACCCGGTCTTTGTACGTGGCAAGGTATTTGCCCAGGTGCACGTCGTAAGAATTGGTGCCCAGGTATTTTCTATCGTAAGGCGTGATCACGATGGTCCCTTTCTCGATTTCCTCTAGTATGCGTTTATCCGATAATATCATGGGTTTGGGTAGTTATACGGTTTTGTATTGGAATTTGAATGTTTAACGCATGTATTGTATCATTGCCATATAATGACCGATCTTTACGATTTCCCTCTATTTATAAGGGAAAACAGCGGTTAAACATGTACATTCTCAAATAATTCGGCAAGATATGCCATTAATACGTACCATACAAATTGAAGACGGCACAAAGCTCGGCGTGTGGAAAATTGGTGAACAAGAAAGCTTTTTCCGGGAGAAAGTGAATATTGATCCAGCCATTCACCACCCCCATAAGCGTTTACAACACTTTGCTGGCCGGTATTTGTTGAAAGAATTATTCCCGGCGTTCCCGTTGGAACAAATAACGGTGGGGCAAACACGCAAACCCGTGTTAGCTTGCAGCTCGTTTCATTTCTCGATTTCGCATTGTGGCGATTATGCCGCGGCTATTGTAAGCAATTCCCGTGCTGTGGGGATCGATATAGAAACAGCACAAGATAAAATCGAGAAAGTGAGCAAGAAGTTTTTGTCGCCCCGCGAGATGGATTTCATTTCACCCGCACAATCTCTCGCACATAAAACCGTGTGCTGGAGCGCGAAAGAAGCGGTGTTTAAATGGTATGGTTTAGGGAAAGTCGACTTCCGGGAAGACATGCAACTGCAACCATTCGCGTTTGCCAATGCCGGTTTTATTTCTTGTGATTTTATGAAAACAGGTGAGCCGACTCACCTATATTTGCAATACATTTATGAAAACGATTTATCGTTAGCCTGGGTAGTTGCATAAATCATCCCATGCTAGCGTTATTACTTCACACCTTAATTGTCAACTGGTAAATGGAACAACCTATTTCGCAGCAACATAAACGCATATTTTTACTGGGCTTTATGGGCGCCGGTAAAACTTACTGGGGTAAGCAATTGGCAGAACATTTGCACTTGCCTTTTTTTGACATTGATGAAGTGATCGTTGAAGAAGAAGGCATGCCTGTGAGTGATATTTTCGCCGAGAAAGGAGAAGATTATTTCCGCAACCGCGAAAGCGAAGTATTGAAAAGAATTTCGCAAGAAGAAGATGAGTTCCTCATCTCTTGTGGCGGCGGCACTCCTTGCTTCCTCGATAACATGGATTGGATGAACGACCAAGGCACCACTGTTTGGCTGAATCCAAGCATTCCTACCATGGTAGAACGCCTGCAAAGAAAGAAATATAAACGACCGTTGATTCAAGATTTAAGCGATGAAGATTTGTCGGCTTTTGTTGAAAAGAAACTGTTGGAAAGAGCGCCTTTCTACCAATTATCGCAACGCGTTATTACGCTCGACGAGCTATCACTGGAAATATTAACAAACGAGATACATCATGCATAAATCATTTTTAGTTTGGGCAGCAGCATTGGGCGCATTGGCAGTAATATTAGGTGCATTTGGCGCACATAAATTGCAAGAATTGGTATCAGAGAAAGACGTACGCACCTTCCAAACAGGTGTAACGTATCAATTCTACCATGTATTTGCCTTGTTCGCAGTAGCTGTTTTATACGCTACCTTCCCAAGTACCACCATGGTATGGGCAGGTCGTTGCTTCTTAATTGGCATTTTACTATTCTCGGGTTCATTGTATGTAATGACCCTTTTGAAAACCACGGGCGACGTAGGTTTACGCGGCTTAGGTATTATTACACCTATTGGCGGCGTGTTCTTTATCGCAGGTTGGATTTGCATGTTGATGAGCTTCATCAAAAGCAGCAACTAATTAAAACGACATTCATTTTTTAGTATACCGTAATTTACCCACTATGACCTATTTAAAACGTTTCACTTCCTTTCTATTGTGCGGAAGTTTGTTGGTGATGTTGACTATTAGCGCATCTGCTCAAATTAAAGACATCAGCGGTGATTGGTTCGGTACGCTCGACGTAGGAGCGGGTAAATTACGGTTACAATTGCATACAGAAAAAGAAGGCACCGGTTACAAAGGCAAGCTCATTAGTATCGATCAAGGAAATGCAACATTACAAGCAGATACCTTAACGTACAATGAATCTACGGGTGAATTGCGTTTCGTGTTGAATAAGTTACAAGTCGTGTACACGGGCGTATGGGATAGCAACAAATCGGCGTTTTCGGGCGATTTTTACCAAGGGAAGAACATGAAGCTCGTACTAAAGAAAGAAAACGCAGCTAGTTTTACCGCGAAGAAAATACGACCGCAAACCCCTCAACAGCCATACCCTTACGATAGTGAAGATGTAACGTTTCCCAATGAAACAGATCACATTACGCTAGCAGGTACACTTACTAAACCCAAAAGCGGCGGTCCTTTCCCAGTAGTGGTACTCATTACAGGATCTGGTCCGCAAAATCGGAACGAAGAACTCATGGGGCATGAGCCCTTTTTAATTTGGGCCGATTATCTTACGAAACAAGGTATAGCCGTATTACGTTATGATGATAGGGGAGTAGGTAAATCGACCGGCAACTATGCAAAATCGGGTATCCCGGATTTTTTTCGCGATGCGCAAGCAGCGGTGAATTACTTGGCTACTCGTTCCGACATTGATCCTAAGAAAATTGGGTTAATGGGGCATAGCGAAGGTGGCGTAGTGGCACCAATGGTAGCAGCGGAAGATAAGCGCGTAGCCTTTGTTGTTAGCTTGGCAGGTGTAGGTATTAACGGTGTGGAATTGATGGCGAAACAGAATTACTTGGTGTGGAAGTCGAATGGTAAAACGGAAGCGGAAGCCTTGGAGCGTGAAAAACTCATGCGCGAATTATTCATCATAGCGAATGCCACACCAAATAAAAACGAGTTGGGAAAGAAAGCGAAAACTGTATTAGAACAGTTGTATGCCACCTCGTTATCTGAAGAAGAGAAGAAAAAAGTAACGCCGGAGATGTTCAATTTACAAACAGCGATGTCGGTATCGTCGCCCTCTATCGCGGCAATTTTGAACATACAACCTGAAAAATATTTACCTTACATAAAATGTCCTGTCTTAGCCGTGAATGGTGAAAAAGACATACAAGTGCAGGCCGACGAGAACTTGCAAGGATTTGACACACAAATTAAGAAAGGCGGGAATAAGCAAATCACAACAAAGAAATTTCCCGGTTTAAATCATTTATTCCAACACTGTACAACATGCACGGTAGCGGAGTATGCAGAGATAGATGAAACGGTTGCCCCAGCAGTACTACAATATGTAGGTGCCTGGATGCAAACGCAGGTGCGAAAGAAGTAATCCCAACATGCGAATACGCATGTGTAAATTTTGGTAATTAGCATATGGCAGGTAATAAACTCAAATCAAAAGAAACTAAGAAAAAACCTGAACCGGTCAATCCCGGCGTACTGAAGCCCGATAAAGAGGCGGAGGTAAAAGTCAAGGAGCTGGTAAAGGACGAACGTACGCATAAAGTAGTGGGCACCATTTTATTGTTGCTTGCTTTATATCTCTTCATCGCATTTACATCCTTCTTATTTACTTGGCAGGAAGACCAGAACTTGGTGTGGAACAATGGTTTCAACATCCTTTTCAAAGATGATGTTGTTGTAGAAAATACATTGGGCCGGTTAGGTGCGGTGGTATCGTATTGGTTCTTCGTGAATGGATTCGGGCTGGCGTCGTACTTGTTCTGTTACATGCTATTTATTTTCGGCGTGAATTTTATCGTGGGCAGACGCGTATTTCGTGTAGCCCGCAACTTGAAATATATCATCTTCGGCTTGTTGTACATTAGTACAACACTTGCTTTCTTAGGGTATAAAGCGGAGTTCCCGTTTGGCGGCGCCTTGGGTAACCAGTTGAACCGTTGGATTTGCGGCTTCTTGGGATCGGTAGGCATGGGCTTATTATTGTTCGTGGTAGGATTTGTTTGGTGTATTTGGAAGTTCAATATGCAGTTTAAATGGCCGGAAAGTAAACCCAAGCCACCAAAGCCTGCACCTGTTGCACCGGTAGAACCAGTAGTAGCCAATGCGAAACCTGTAGTGGCAGAAGCGTCTTTCATACCAAGTATTCCACAAGAGCCGGAAGAAGAAATCCTTCCTTCAAAACCCAATACACTGAAAGATAACGGTAGCATACATTTAACCTTGCCGGAAGACGAGGAAGAATTTGAACAAGAATACCAACTGCATGTGAAAGAAGATATTGTAACACCCAATGTTACCTATATTCCACCGGTAGCTACGCCGGTAACAGCGGAAGAAGACCTCGAACAAGAAGAACTAGAAGCAGCCATGCAATTGGTGATGGAAGAACGTGATGAACCGGAAGAGGAAGATGTGCCGCCTGTGATGGAGCCAACTAAGCGGAAAGATCGCAACGCAGTGAATGATATCGCTTTCGAAATCAAACCTATTCCAACAGAAGACGAGGTACACGAAGAAGAGGAATTCACGGCACCACAAAGAGTATTATCATCTGATCCATACGAGCCTACGCTCGACTTGCGCGACTATAAGTACCCGGGTATTGAATTGCTCGAGAACCACGGCTCCGATAAGATTGTGCAAGATGCGGCGGAACTCGAGAAAAATAAGAACCAGATTATTGATACACTGAAAAACTACGATATCTCTATCCAAAAGATCAGCGCAACGGTAGGCCCAACGGTTACCTTGTACGAGATTGTACCGGCAGCGGGTGTACGTATTTCGCGCATCAAGAACTTGGAAGATGATATTGCTTTGAGTTTGGCGGCATTGGGGATTCGTATTATTGCGCCTATTCCTGGTAAGGGTACCATTGGTATCGAGGTGCCGAACGTGAAGAAAACAATTGTATCACTGAGGAACATGCTGGCTTCGGATAAGTTCCAAAACAGCACGATGGACTTACCGGTAGCTATTGGTAAGAAAATCGATAACGAGAACTTCATTGCCGATTTGGCCAAAATGCCGCACTTGTTAATGGCAGGTGCTACAGGGCAAGGTAAATCGGTGGGTATTAACACGCTCCTCGTTTCCTTATTATATAAAAAGCACCCGAGTCAACTGAAATTTGTGTTAGTCGATCCGAAGAAAGTAGAGTTAAGCCTCTACAAACTCATCGAAAAACACTTCTTAGCGAAGTTGCCGGGTGAAGAAGATGCCATTATCACCGATACGAAAAAGGTAATTCATACATTGAATGCCCTTTGTATTGAGATGGATTTACGGTACGATTTATTGAAAGAAGCGGGTACGAGAAATATCCGTGAGTATAATAATAAGTTTACGCAACGTAAGTTGAACCCGCAAAAAGGTCACCGCTTCCTGCCGTTTATCGTGTTGGTGGTGGATGAGTTCGCGGATTTGATTATGACAGCCGGTAAGGAGGTAGAAATGCCAATTGCGCGTTTGGCCCAGTTGGCCCGCGCGGTGGGTATTCACTTAATTATTGCCACCCAACGTCCTTCAGTAAACATCATTACCGGTACCATCAAAGCGAACTTCCCGGCACGTATTGCGTTCAAAGTATCGTCGAAAGTCGATTCCAGGACGATCTTAGATACAGGTGGTGCGGAGCAGTTGATTGGGCAGGGTGATATGTTGATTTCTTATAATGGCGAGGTGGTACGTTTGCAATGTGCCTTTGTAGATACGCCGGAAGTGGAGCAAGTGGCCGAATTCATTGGCGACCAACGTGGTTATACCGATGCGTACATGTTGCCGGAATATATAGATGAAAAGGATAATGAAGGGAAGGAATTGAGCTTGACCGACCGTGATAACTTGTTTGAGGATGCTGCGAGAATCATCGTTTCCACCCAGCAGGGCAGTACATCCTTGTTACAAAGGAGGATGAAATTGGGCTATAATAGGGCAGGCCGTTTGATGGACCAGCTCGAAGCAGCGGGTATTGTTGGCCCCAGTATGGGTAGCAAGGCTAGGGAGGTACACGTAAAAACGGAGGCCGACCTAGAAGAAATCCTTAATGATTTGTTATAAATTTTCATCAATTGTTCCCAGGACTTCCAAAATCCGGGTAAAATGGCGAATTTTGCAATCCTTTAACAACTGTCATTAAACGTATTGGTATAACATTTGTCTTATATCCACTACAAAAACAAAATCAAATAAGATGAAGAAAACGGTCATACTGGGAACGTTATTATTAGGTTTGGCACTTGGTGGCAATGCTCAAACTAAGACCCCGGTAGGTTCTATCGGTAAAAACGACCCAAAAGCGAAAGCCATTCTCGACGGCGTTAGCACTAAATTGAAGTCATTGAAATCATTGGTGGCTAATTTCGTGTTAAAAGTAGAAGGGGGCAACAGCAAGGTTACCGATTCTCAAAAAGGAACTGTGTATGTAAAAGGACAGAAATACAAAGTTTTGATGGGAGATAGGGAGATTATCAGTGATAATAAAACATCTTGGACATATTCGAAAGACGTAAACGAGGTACAAATAAACAATGTAGATCAAAGTGGCCAGTCGATGACCCCTGCGAAATTGTTTACGAATTTCTATGATAAAGATTATTTATACCGTTTGATTGGCGAAACAACAGAGAAAGGTAAAGTGTTGCAAAACATTGAGTTAACGCCGGTTGACAAGTCGAAAAACATCTTCAAGGCACAGGTAGACGTTGATAAGAAGGCGCAAACGATTGTGCGTATGAAGATATTCGAGAAGAATGGTAATAAAATGAGTTATGAAATCTCAAGTATTCAGCCGAATGCGACTGTAGCAGACGCGATGTTTACTTTTGATGCGAAGAAATACCCTGGCGTAGAAGTGGTAGACTTGCGCTAGAAGAAAGGTCCTGCTAAGGGATATAAGAACATGGATGCATACCTGGTAAATGAACGGGGTATGCATCCATTTTTTTTATATAAGATCGTGTGTGGAAAGATAAGAATGGCTATGGTAGCGGAAGTAGGCGAGAAGCGTCAACTAATTAGGATTGGGCGGAAATTTTCCTATTTTCTTACTACCTTTGGCAAGTTTAAATAAAATTCAAGCAATATGGCATACGACGTAATCGTAATTGGTAGCGGCCCTGGTGGCTATGTAGCTGCTATCCGTGCTTCGCAACTAGGTCTTAAAACAGCAATCGTAGAGAGAGAAAGCTTAGGTGGTATCTGTTTAAATTGGGGCTGTATTCCAACTAAAGCATTATTGAAATCAGCGCAAGTTTTAGAATATATCCAGCATTCGAAAGATTACGGTGTAACCGTGGGTGATGCGAAAGCCGATTTTGACGCGATCGTTAAACGTTCTCGCGGTGTTGCAGATAAAATGAGTAAAGGTGTGCAGTTTTTGATGAAAAAGAACAAGATCGACGTTATTCTCGGTTTTGGTAAATTGAAATCTAAAACACAAGTAGAAGTAACTGATAAAGACGGTAAAGCAACTACTTACGATGCAAAACACATCATTTTGGCTACAGGTGCACGTGCACGTGAGTTACCTAATTTGAAAATTGATGGTACTAGCGTAATCGGTTACCGTGAAGCATTGGTAATGCCTAAACAACCTAAATCTATGATCGTGGTTGGTTCTGGCGCTATTGGTGTTGAATTTGCATACTTCTATAATACATTGGGTACGAAAGTAACCATCGTAGAATTCATGCCGCGTATCGTGCCTGTTGAAGATGAAGATATCTCTAAAGAATTAGAGAAAATCTACAAAAAGAAAGGTATCGAAATCATGACAAACGCTAGCGTTGAAGCCGTTGAGAAAACAGCTACAGGCGTGAAAGCGAAAGTGAAAACCGCTACCGGTGAAGTAACGCTCGAAGCAGACGTAGTATTAAGCGCTGTGGGTATCGCTGCTAACATCGAAAACATCGGTTTAGAAACAGTTGGTGTTAAAACCGACAAAGGTCGTGTTACCGTTGATAAATTCTACCAAACTAATGTTACCGGCGTTTACGCGATTGGTGACATGGTACCTGGTCAAGCTTTGGCACACGTTGCTTCTAAAGAAGCGATCGTTTGTGTTGAAAACATTGCTTACAACGAGAAGAAATACGCTCACAAACCTGAACCAATTGACTACATGAACATCCCTGGTTGTACTTATTGCGCACCAGAAGTTGCTTCAGTTGGTTACACTGAGAAAGCTGCGAAAGAAGCAGGTTACGAAGTGAAAGTTGGTAAATTCCCATTCTCTGCATCAGGTAAAGCTTCTGCTGCAGGTGCGCCAGAAGGTTTCGTAAAAGTTATCTTCGATGCTAAATACGGCGAATGGTTAGGTACGCACATGATTGGTGCAAACGTAACTGAAATGATCGCTGAAACAGTTGTTGCACGCAAATTGGAAACTACTTACCACGAAGTGTTAAACGCTATTCACCCTCACCCAACGATGAGCGAATCTATCAAAGACGCTATCGAAGTGGCTTACGGCGAAGCAATTCACCTCTAGTAGATCAAATAAGATCAACACAACTTTTTAGATATAAAAAACCCTCTTTACATCGTAGAGAGGGTTTTTTTATGCTTATAACTTAACGAACGATATTTTCCCGATGGCTTTGCCATCACGGTACAAAATGCACCAATAAACCCCGGCCGGTAAACTACCCAATTGCAGTGTATGCCTAGCGCTTACATGGGCTACGAGTTTGCGTACCCGCCCTTGTGCATCTATAATTTTTAACACCTCTTCACCCTCGATGTCGCCTGTTACTACCTCCATTTGTTGCTGTACAGGGTTGGGGAATACAATCATAGCTGCACCTCGCAACACTTCAACACTGGAAATATCGGAGTAAATAATGCGGCCATCCCGGAGCGTGATTTTTACCCGGTATTGAACAATGCCGCCGGGCGGGTTAGTATCGATGAATTGATATGTTTTACTGCTTGTAATTTGTTGGCTACCCAGGTCGTCGTATCCATTGTTGTTGCGGCGTTCCCAAGTAATGGATTGTATACCCAATAAGGTGCTAAGCGACAAGGTGAGCGATACTTGGTTGTTCTCAATTTTATCTGTAATGAATTGCTGTATATAGCAGCCTACACCTTGTTGTGCATACTGTATGGTAGCACTTCGTGCGCCTATATCACCATTACTTGCTATCGGTGCTACAGCGAAATGGGTAGGCAAATTTGGGCTTGTAGCGAATACTATAAATGTATCAGCCGTTTGGCGATACGGTTGTAATTGGTCGTTTACAATAGCGTAGAGTTGGTATTGGGCAGCACCTTGCAGGCTGTTCCAATAGAACATCACGGAGTCGGTGCAGTTAAAGCCTACTTGTAATTGTGTAGGGCTGGAGATGTGGAACGTGTCGCTGGTGAAGGTGCCTTTGGGGGTTTCCATGCGTAAGAGCGCCCGGGTGAAGGTGTTTGCGGGACCTACCCATTCCATATTTTGTTGGGAGACAGGTGTATTTAGCGCAATGGGTTGCCATTGTTGCCCATTGTCGATGCTATACGAGAGGTTACCCGTTCCGCCAAGATCGCTATGCCATTGCAAGGTGTAGGCTTGGCCGGGCGTTACAATCGTATTGCGTGTAGGGTATTCCCAATCGAAGTACTCTTTCGGTATAAATTGCCACGCAATGTATACCGTTTGCGAATTGCCAGCTAGTTGAGGGGCTTTTATATGTACATGATATGTTCCTGCTGCTGGGGCTGTAATACTCACCTGTTCGTGGTTATCGACATGGTTTACGCCTCTTGTAGCCGCTTTAAGCAACGAATCTTTCAACGGGAAGGTAGATAATACCCAAGGCAGCGTTATGTCGCTATCCGGGCTTATTACTTGCATGTCTAAGTCGTTCACCAATGCCTTGGCACTGTTTGCTTCCGCGGCGGGATCGTTCCAAGCGATGGTAACTTTTAATTGCCCTGTGTTGGTGGGCACTTGTATGGGCAGGGTGTACTGACCGTTGCTGGTGAGTGTAGTTTTTGCGAATTGGGAGGCTTGTAATACGTGCAAGGCGGCCGATAGATTAAGGGCGCCATATCCCGATGTATAATCGATGCCCGGGGTGTTAATATCCGTGGCGGAGCTCATCACAATAGCACGCAATAAGGCACTAGGGGGAGCTTGCGTAAATTTACTTTTATAAGCTTGTTGTAAGAGGGTAATGGCACCGCTTGTAATAGCTGCAGCACCAGAGGTACCGTCTTCACCGTAGGCTACTATTTCAGGTTTCAATCTTCCATCGTAAGCTGGGCCTTTCGAGCTAAGGTCGGCTACAACGTTTTTTCCATCGGTACCACCAATCACTAATACATTTTTTGCTTGCTTAAAGGTGCCGGTAAGGTTGGCAACACCTTGGATGCCTTGGTATTGGCCACTTGTAGGCGTTGTGGTACCAATATTCCCCGACGAGAATACATGTACAAAGGTATCGGCTTCTATCACCATTTGGTCGTACGCCGCTGCTTCGGCACCATAGTAGTTTTCGATGTTAACCCCGTAAGAGTGGTTTTGTAGGATGGTTTTTTGAAGGCGGAAGGTTTGGGGATCATCGGGAAGTAAGGTTGTAAAGGAAGAGGAGGTTAGTTGTGCTGCCGGCGCTACACCCAATGCTGCCGGCCCTGCATTTCCTGCGCCGGCTACCAAGGTGGCCATAATAGTGGTATGTGCGTTTAGGGTGGAAGCAGTGTTCGCTGTTCGAATATATTTACCGTGTAAGTCAATATCTGTTGTATCAAATAAGTCTTCCCGGATGGATACAATTTCTGTATGGCCGTTTAGTAAGGGTTGTTTACTGCGTACTAATTCAATATTGTTGATGGCCATGTTATACAGGGCTACATTAATTTCTGTTTTGGGTGTGCGAAGTACATCGGCAAAAGTAATAGCGGGGTCGTAGAGGAGTTGGTTCAGTTGGTCTTTAGTGGTTCTTAGGATGGCTGTAGAGGATCTTTTAGGCCATTGAACGATATATACATAGGGCATCCAATTGTATTGACTGCTTTTTTGTGAATGGAGGGAAGCGATGAAAGTGATGCTGTCGTTTTTTTGTGATGCATCTAATTGATATATCAAAGATTCACTGCATTTCCATCGATTGTTAGCGAGTAGTTGGTAGTCGATTTGTGGGAGAAGGAGGCTGTCGTGGGTTATTGCCGGTACAATGTAATGTAAGCTGGATAAGGGTTTTAATGAATGTAGTTTATCAATATCCCCACGAGAGGGTATATGTTTGAATTTTACTAAGTAGGCGTTTTGTGTACTGCGGTTCAACGTATAGTTTACCAAACTATCTTTGGCGGCATTGTTTGTGTATCGAATTAGTAAACTGTCATGTTGGAAAAATGTGGTTTTCGCATTCGATTTAAATACGGTGAAACAAGCCATAGTGGCAATTAATAGCGAAATGTAACTATAGGTTGATAAATGGATGTAAAGGGGATGATGTCGCATTATTAAATCTAGTACAAATCTTTTTTCAACACAATTAATTTTTTATAAATCAAGAAAAGATTTTTTTTTGTTGTAAAGAAAGTAGTAATATTGATAGTCGATTTATATGTTGTCCTAAACCCTAGACTAAGAGCAAATCAAAATTAGCAAAGACGCCAAGATCAAGCAACCCGCCTAGGTTTGAGAGGTGTCTAGTAAAAGTTACTCGTTCATTATTTTATTAAATGACCTGCTTTAAATAAAATGTAAACCGCAGCATTTTAAACCGTTATAACCATACATATAGTTTGCTACACATCACTCGGCATTAAGCATGTTTGTGTCCGAATTTGTTAACGTGATGATTGTAGATCAGCTATGGAGGCCGTTTTGATTCGTGCAGATTCTTTTTTGTCCAAAATCTAAATTGAGCAAGATGTATTATTGTCGAACCGTTTGAGCACTTGTTACTTGCATTTTATCGTGTGTAAATTAGGCCGCGTCTACCCGCCGTATTCGCCGTAAATGCCCTGCTATGGCCTGTAACATAGCACCGAGCGATTATACACACAGGTTGCATGTATGCACACATTTATGAAGCGTTGTTACCCATGTAAGCAAACACTTACATAGGGATACTATTATCCAAAAAAATTAATACAGCATTGTATGCAAACATTACACAATGCTCGTACAGGACCTGCTATGGCCTATAACGAGCTATGCAGTTTTCTATTCCCATCGCTCACCACTATCTATTCAATATAATATCAAACCCAAAATCTGATGCTATGAAAAAGCAAATCACACTCGCACTATCCTTTGTAGCTTTATTGGCTGCAGTACTCGTGGTATCTTGTCAAAAAGATGCTCACGTAGAACCTGCACAGTCTTCAGACGTACCGGCTGAAGTACTTGCTAAAATCAAAGCAAAAGGATTTTCTACAGAAGGAGCACGTATCGTTAAGGGAGGTTATTTAGTAGAAAACGATATCATTTTAGATGATAATACTTTAAACACTGAAAGTACTTCACCTAATTTGCGTATCGCTGAAGTTGAACAATATCGTACCAGCAACTTGGTAACAGGTTTACCACGTGTTATTACAGTAAAAGTAACAGGTTTAGGTACTGCATTCGTACAAGGTACCGACCTTGCGATTTCTCGATACAATGCTTTAGGCTTGTTAATTACATTCCAACGTATCACTTCTGGCACTGCTAATATTAATATTGTTGGCTTCTATCAAGCTCCAAGCGGCGGTTTCATCACATTAGGTTCTGCAGGTTTCCCTTCTGGTGGTAATCCTTACAACCAAATTAGCATGAATACACACCCTAACGCGTATGGTACAAACCCGAACGTTAACTATGTAGGTTCTGTTATTCAACACGAAATTGGTCACTGTATCGGATTCCGCCATACAGATTACATGAACCGTGCTTATAGCTGTGGTTCTGGTGGTAATGAAGGTACTGCAGGCGTTGGTGCTGTACTTATCCCAGGTACACCAAGCGGCCCAGATGCTAATTCTTGGATGTTAGCTTGCTCTAACGGTGGTAACCGTACTTTCAACGCGAACGATATCGTTGCATTGAACTACTTATATTAATCAATTTTGTAGTACATCATACTACAAATCCCCTTGGCGTTGTACAATGACGGTGAGCATTGTACAACGCCATTTTATTAAATAACCCCTCATTCCCGCGGTTGTTCCCGCTCTTTTTCCTAAATTGCCGCTTCTATTTTTAAAAACTGGATAATTATGCTACGTATTGCGAAAAGTTTGATGGTAGCACTTTTCCTTCTTCTTCAAATCAATGCATTTGCAACAGAAGGAATGTGGCTGCCACAATTGCTCGGACGTTTGAACGAGAAAGAGATGAAAGGGATGGGAATGAAAATCAGCGCATCCGATATCTACAATGTTAACAAAGGCAGCTTGAAAGATGCTATTGTTAGCTTTGGTGGATTTTGCACCGGTGAAATTATTTCATCACAAGGCTTATTATTAACCAACCACCACTGTGGTTACGATGCCATTCAAAAACATTCCTCGATCGATAACAACTATCTCGCGAATGGCTTCTGGGCTATGAACCGCGAACAGGAATTACCAAACGCAGGTTTAACAGCTACTTTCATTGTACGTATTGAAGATGTAACCAAGGCTGCTTTAGTAGGTGTTACAAAAAATATGACGGAGAAAGAACGTATGGCCATCATCAATAAAAATTTAGATGCTTTAAAGCCTACAGTAAAGAAAGAGGCTTACCAAGATATTTTGGTAAAACCTATGTTCGAAGCCAATCAATATTTCTTATTCGTTACCGAAACGTATAAAGATGTACGCTTAGTGGGTGCACCACCTTCTTCTATTGGTAAGTTCGGTTCTGATACCGACAACTGGGTATGGCCACGCCATACCGGCGATTTCTCTTTGTTCCGCGTATATGCAGGTAAAGATGGTAAACCGGCTGCTTACTCGAAAGATAACGTGCCTTTAGTACCGAAACACTTCTTGCCTATTTCTGTAGATGGTATTGAAAAGAATGATTTTACCATGGTATTCGGTTTCCCGGGTAGAACACAAGAATATTTGCCTTCTGAAGCAGTGAAATTAGTGGTGAATGGTCAAGATCCTGCCCGCGTAAATATGCGCGATGCAGCGTTGAAAATCATTGATGGTTTCATGCGTAAAGATGAAAAAATCAAAATCCAATACGCAGCTAAGTACGCATCGACTGCAAATGGCTGGAAAAAATGGATCGGTGAAATGCAAGGCGTAGAAAGAACAAAAGGCATTGATCGCAAAATTGCTTACGAAGCTAATTATAACAACTTGTTGAATAAAGACGCTGCGCTGAAAGCACAATACGCCGGCGTACTCGATACACTCAACGCCCTTTACGTAAACGTAGCACCATACGCCAACGCCCGCGAATACTACATGGAGCTTACAAGAAACGTAGAAACCTTCTCTGTTGCCGATAAATTAGTCGGCTTCCTCAGCGAAGTACAACAAAAAGGTGCCGATAGCTATGATCCACAACGCAAAGCGTTCCTCGATAAAATGAAACCTTTGTACCAAAACATCAACGCGAAAGTAGACCAAGATGTAGCTACGGCTTTATTGGATCTATATTTCCAAAATGTACATAGCAGGTACATCGGCGGCGAAGGCTACCAAATTTGGATGGAAACAAATAAAGATGGTCGTACTACAGCCAACAAAATGTACGCTTCATCTGCTTTGGTTTCTTATGAACAATTAGAAAAATTCGTATCACAACCATATAACGATTTGGTTACCGCGATCTATAAAGACCCCATCACGCGTTTTTATATCGCCTTACGCAATGGCTTCGTTGAAAATGTTAACAAACCATACGAAGAAATCCAAGCGCCTTTGGTGAAACTCCAACGCGAGTACATGCAAGTGCAAATGGATGTATTAAAAGATCGTCGCTTCTACCCCGATGCCAACAGCACGCTCCGTATTACTTACGGTAAAGTAGATGGTTACGAACCACGCGATGCTGTACATTACGACATTGCCACTACTTTAGAAGGTGTGATGGAGAAATACAAACCAGGCGACTACGAATTCGATGTGCCGGAAAAATTACGCGAGTTATATAAAACGAAAGACTATGGCCGTTACGGCGTAAACGGTAAACTACCTGTGTGCTTCATCGCTTCTAACCACACTACAGGTGGTAACTCGGGCTCCCCAGCTTTGGACGCATACGGTAACCTCATCGGCTTAAACTTCGACCGTACTTGGGAAGGTACCATGAGCGACATTAACTACGATGCTTCTATCTGTAGAAACATCATGGTGGATATCCGTTACGTATTATTCGTGATTGATAAATTCGCCGGTGCGAAACACTTGGTAGACGAAATGAAATTAGTAAACCCTAAAAAAGGTGCTAAAGTAAAACCGGCTACTGTACAACAAAAGAGAGCATAAGTAACTATCATATAATGCAAACAAAACGGGTGTATCGCTAGTCGGTACACCCGTTTTGTTTATATAGGATACTATTACAACAGTAAGTTCACGGTTACTACGCCGGCACTTATGTCGCCCGCTGTAACTGTTTTAATTGCCGATGCTTGTAAACCTGTACTTAATACCGTTCCCCATATAACAATTCTACTACCCTCAGAAACGTCTAACAAGAGGGGCGTTTGTTCGTTACTATAGCACTGAACGGCGGTAGGGATGGTAACCGTACCATCAACATAAGCATAAGTAGTACCAATAAGTAGTTGTCCTGCTACAGAGCAAACATTGATAGGTAGCCCAAGTAGTCCTACTACGTTTATCCGAACAGATACAGAGGAAAAACGTTTGGCAGGGGCATCCTTGAAAAATGTTTGTTTAATATCCCATGCTGGGTGGCTATTCGCTGCTTGTATATTACTAAATAATAAGCATACAGATGCTAAGATGAATAAGGTTTGAAATTTTTTCATTTGAAGTAGATTTTGAGATGAATGTATAAGGACTGTGTTAACAATATTTATAAGGAATCCTTATTGAAGATAACAGGAGTGGGCGCTAGGGAAAGGCAGTGGGTAGAATAAGATTTCGGTGGAGATAATGCGTATTAAGGAGAAATAAAACACACTTTTATCTTCGTAAGATAGCATGTACTCGTACGAAGATAAAAGGGCGTTTGTATGAAGGTGCGTTTATGGTTGTAATAATTGCTGGGCGATAGCAACTACTTTACCCGCTATTTTCTGTTGGTTGTAGTTTTCTGTGATTAGCTTGAACCCTGCGGCTGCTAATGTTTCACGGCGTTGTGGGTTTTCTTTCAGGGCAAGCACTTGCGCAGCAATGGTAACCGGGTCTTGCGAGGTAAGCACAATATTCGTATCGCCGGTAAATACTTCGCGCATGGCCGGTGTGTCCATTGTTATAATGGCTTTTTGTAGGGCCGCGTAATGGTAGATTTTATTGGGGATGACGAGTTGCGCTTTCAAACCATCGCCGAAAATACCGAGTGCAATATCAAATGTATTCACAGCTGCATTTAGTTGGTCGTATTTTACCCAACCTTTGAATACTACGTTTGTTAAACCATATTCTTCTGCTAATGCACGCATCTTTTTGTACTCGAATCCTTCCCCGATTAACTGGAATTCTATATCGTGGTAGTCTTTTAAAACTTTCGCGGTTTCCAAGATGTAGCGGGCGCCTTGTAAGGGAATGAAGCCGCCGTAAAAACCTACTACAAACTTGTTCGACTGCGGGTGTTGTTGTGGAAAAAATTCCCCAGTGTTAACACCTACTTCAACTACATGCATTTTTTCGAGTGGTACTTCGAAGGTATCGTGGAAATATTGTTTGTGTGCTTGCGTGTCGCAAATAACCTTTGTTGCGGCTTGTAGCGAAACTTTGTCTTTCAAGAAGTTCTTTTTCGCACGGAAGGAATGTTCTTTTACTTTTTTGTAATCGAATACCTTGGTGAGGTAGCGCGAAATAAGCGGGTCGAAAATAATGGGTTTGCGGGTCCACAACTTTACCCAAGCTACATCGCGGTGCGAGAAGGAGGGTAGAAACACTACATCCGCCTTGGCACAGGCTTTCCGCAACGCGAAGATGTTCCAACGTGAGCGGGTGTAAAAGTTGTAGGTAGATAGTTGTACGCCCGGTGTTTGTTGAAGCCCGTCGATAATGATTTTTGTTCGATTATAGTCGGCTTCGAACTTTCCGGCAAAAAGGATATTCATTCTATAAAATATAGTAATTGCTAGTATTTTATTGTACTTTACAGCTAGCAAATCGTCGTGAAGATATAATCTTCATAAAAAAGAATACATATACTAGATAAAAAAATTTTTTCTACGGACTACCTTTCTTCCCCGTCTACTTGTACTATTTTCCCTCCAAACCCGTAGGAATCCATGTTGCAACTGTTAACTAGTGTTAACACTTTGGTTTATCAATTAAACTTTTGGTAACTAGCATGTCTAAAGTGTCTATCACCTGGCGCATGCAGGAGAAAAATCGAGCAGCACATGAAAGCGAAACTAATGCGAATCCTCGAATTAAATTTCGAGAGAACTTGGCGTGGGGGCGAAAGACAGACCTTGTATAACTCACAAGGATTTATTGATGCGGGTATAAAAGTGGATGTTTTATGCAGAGAAAACTTCCCATTAGAACAAAAAGCGAAAGAACAGGGCATTCCTACCGTAGCATTTAAAAATGTTTTCGGCGCTATTTGGTTTCTAATGACGAAAGGAAGAAAATACGATGTATTACATGCACAAACTTCTCATATCCTTACTTACTGTATCGTTACCAAACCTTTTCACCGCGCAAAAGTGGTGTTTACAAGACGGATTGACTTTGTACCGAAAGGTCGCATGACCCGCTTAAAGTATAAACTAAGTGATCATGTGGTGGCTATATCTAAAGCCATTCAGCAAATTGTGACCAATTTCGGGGTAAAGAACGTAGTGCATATTTCAAGTGCTATTGTACCGAAGAAACTCGATATCGACCGTGCAAGGGACGTGGTGCGCGAGATGAACCTACCGCCAAGAACAAAAATTATAGCTACTACATCGGCCATAGTTGGGCATAAAGATCCACTGATGATGGTGGCGGCTATAAATGAACTCGCAAAATTGCGAAATGATTTCGTTTTTTTGCATTTCGGAAAGGGTGATATGCAAGACGTAGTGCGTGAGAAATTGGAGGAGCTTGGCTTGCAAGGCATTTACAAAATCATGGGCTTCCATGATAAAGTAGAAGACTTTTTCAGCGTGATGAAAGTGTTTGCTATGAGCTCTTCGCAAGAAGGATTAGGCAGCAGCGTGTTGGATGCGTTTATTTATAAAGTGCCTGTTGTTTCAACAGATGCAGGTGGCTTGAAAGATTTAGTAGGTGAAAACAGGGGCATGATGAGCAGCGTAGGCGATGCCAAAGCTTTAGCGCGCAACATGAATACCTTGTTAGACAACCCAGAAATGGGAGAAAAAATGGCCGCCCGCGCCTATCAATTCGCCGCTACGCAGCACAATATTCAACACATTACGCAGCAATATTTAACATTATTGAATGTGCCATTCAAACAAAATATTACAACACATAAACACCCAATCGGCAAATTGCCAGTAGAGGTGTAGCCTGTGCAACTTTTTATGTTACAATCGAATACATGCTTATGTTAAAACGTTGTGGTGTCTACCACGACGTTTTTTTTATACAAAAAAGCCTGCTTTGCAGCAGGCCCTTTCATTCGATTATGTAGTAGCAGTAACAGGTTTCTCTTTCCCTGGATCTACATCATTTCTTGTTAGTTGCTTAATTTTCGCTTTACTACCTACAATCCACACATGATCGCCCTCTTCGAAGATGAAGGTCGATTCGGGGTTGAGTAAGCGGTGACCGCGTCTTTCAATACCTACAATCAAACCTTGCGTGGTTTCGCGTACGCCCGATTCGCGGATGGTTTTACCCAGTAGCGGGGAGCGGTCGGTTACTTTGAAGTGTTCGAGGGTGATATCTTCTTTTGGTGCGCCTACTTTTTGGGAGGCCACCGGTACTTCTAGGAAGTTCTGGATAGCAGGGAGCTGATCGTCCGTGCTAATCACAGAAATTCTATCGCCGGGGAATAGTCGCTCGTCGCGGCTAGGAGGCATAATTACGAGGTTGCCCCTTTCGATCATCGCTACATTGGCGCCAAATTTCTCGCGCAATTGCATTTCTATAAGGGTGCGGCCTACTGCATCGGATTCTGCCGGCACCGTGAAGGTAGTGAGGTGCGCATCCCAAGGGGTGATATTATGATGAGCCTTTTTAGCGGCTTGGATTTCGCGGGCATTGAGGTTGAGCATAAAACGCTCTTCAATTTGGTTATATAACTTCTGTAATCGTTTATTCAATAACAACAACGCCAATGCAATTAATGCCGATACGATAATCGCTGTTTTAGTAGAATAGAAACGATCTAAGAAGAAGCCGATGAAGAAAATCGCAAACACAATACGCGAAATATCCAGCATCAACAATGGTGCACGGTGCAGCTTGTTCAACCAAATCTTACCCCTTGCCTGCTTATTCACCGGGCGTAACGACAAGGCCCATAAAAACGGCGCCATAATAGCAAACGTAATCACGGAAGTAATCACGGTGCCCGTCATTCCATTGGTAATATGCTTCGCGATGAAAGGTGCTAGGAAGTTGCTCGATAATACGATAATGGCAATGAGAATTACGCTAAATACCACCACGTGAATACCGTACGATTGCAACATATCGCGCCAATCATTTTCTTTATGAATGGTTTGGGTACCGCTGGAATAGCGTACGAGTTTACGTTTCCAACGATTCGGTAACCGTTTTTCTACCCAGTTATAAAAAGGTTCCGCGTAGCGGATCATGTATGGAGTCGTGAATGTGGTTAAGGCGGAAACGGCTACAGCAATAGGGTAGAGGAAGTCGCTGGTTACTTTCAAGGTCATACCCAATGTGGCAATAATAAAGGAGAATTCCCCGATTTGTGCCAAGCTCATACCTGCCTGTAAACTTTGCTTCAAGCTTTGACCCGATAGCAAGGCGCCAAGCCCCGTACTAAAGGTTTTACCTACGATGGTAACTACTATCAAAATAGCAATAGGCCCCGCGTAGGTTAATAACATTTGAGGTTCGATTAACATACCTACCGATACGAAGAAGATCGCACCGAACAGGTCTTTTACCCCTTGGGTAAGGTGCTCGATTTTTTCTGCAGAAGTGGTTTCCGCTAAAATAGAACCCATGATGAAGGCACCCAAAGCCGGCGAAAAGCCCACTTTAGTGGCTAAGATAACCATGCATAAACATAAGCCTAATGAAACAATCAACAAGGTTTCATTACTCATCAATTTCTTCGTCTTTTTCAAAAAGGTAGGAATGAGGAAGATCCCGGCTAAGAACCACAAGATCAAGAAGAAACTCAATTTACCAACCGACCAGGCCATTTCACCGCCGGCGAACTGCTGGCTGATCGCCAAGGTGGATAATAATACGAGTAATAAGATGGCTACTAAGTCTTCCACCACCAAAATCCCAAACACGAGCCTCGCAAAAGCCTGGTTCTTTACCCCCAATTCTTCGAATGCACGGATAATGATGGTGGTAGAGGAAATGGAAAGAATACCTCCCAGGAAAATACTATCCATGGTCGACCAACCCATAATTTGGCCGGTTACATAGCCCAGGAAGAGCATGACGATCACCTCCACGACCGCTGAAATACCGGCGGAGCCGCCAACTTTCACTAATTTTTTGAAACTGAATTCAAGCCCTAAGCTGAATAATAAGAAGATAACCCCGATTTCGGCCCATACTTTTACGTTCTCGATATCGGAAATGGTTGGAAATAATGTGAAATGCGGCCCTACTAATAAGCCCGCTAGAATATACCCTAAAACGAGGGGTTGTTTCAGTTTTTTAAACAAAAGCGTAATAATACCTGCCGCTCCTAAAATCAACCCTAAGTCTACTACTAAATGTGGTAAATGAATCATCCGTTAAATAAAATGCATTATGGTTTAAATACGAAAGAAACAACGCACCGTTAAAGCGATGTCATTTGTTATCTATATTGTTGGCATGGGGCGCTAGGGCGCCTGTCTGTAACGCGTATCACCAAAAGAAATGCACGGGGAATATCATCCCGCTGCGGAACATTAAATGCAATGAAGCGCATTGTGTAATAAAAGGCTCGTTCTCGGGCCTTTGTGGCGTGGTTGGCAGAAATGAGATAGTATTTTCACCCGCCCGTTTACACATGCATCCATGTAGGTACTGTTGCCCAATCGATAAGTAAGCCATCTCAAAGTCGTGGTGACCGAATGGACTGTAAGCTTTATACTTACTCACTTTCGTAATAGAAGCTACTTTAACTTTGGCAGGAAGAGGGTGATCAAATGCACGCGCAGTCGCACTTGCAGATTGGCTAGCCAGCCAAATTAGCAAGAAGGATATGGTAAACTGCACATACTTTTTTCTCATGGTTGTAAATATAGGGAATCCCGGTCAGATTCTGAAACGCAACACTGGCAAGGCTTTGAAATGATAATATTTCTACAAATCTACTACTGAAAAATGCCCTACTTTCCTCTTCTCCTATAAGCGTTAACCCTATCTTCAACCTAACGGATCCCTATCTAAAGCCTATCCTCACCCTATCTAAAGCCTATCTCGACCCTATCCTAAGCCTATCTAAAGCCTATCCTAAGCCTATCTCCCCCCTAATTAAAATATTATAAATCAATAGTTTACCAAATTTGGCGCTAATTAGTGGTGTTGTGAAGGATTCATTGTTAAGGTGTTACCCAATTTTCACCTACATTTCCTGCCTTCACGGGATATACAAATACAATCGATCAAAGAACTGTATAAGCTGCTAGCTTGCTTACATCTCGAAAGTAATTCGAACTAGCGAGTTGAAAAAATGTGGTGCCGGAAAGTGCCGCTTTTAACCGCTTTTGACCGCTTTTTGCCGGAAAATGCCGGTTTATGCCGATAAATGCCGGAATATGCCGGGTTGTGCCGGAAAATGCCGCTTTTTACCGGTTTTTGCTTACTAAAGACTGGGTGGTTGCTTACTGAATGTCGAGGAAAAGCTTACTGAAGCCTTGCAAAATGGGCGAAAAACAAGGAAAATGTCGACAAAATGTCGACAAACTGTCGGAACGACCCTTGCTGGTACTGGGGTTGTGCCGGTAAAAGTCGGAGAAGTGTCGGTGAAAAATTAGAAAAGTGTTGATTTTACTATGTTTCAGCTTCGTCATAGAAAAGGCGACCCTGTGGAGGATCGCCTTTTGTTAAAATAGTATTAGTATGATGTTAGTCGATGCTGCATTCGTATACAACGGAACTGCATTGGTCGACGTACTTTAATGCTTTTAAGTAGGAAATGAAGCCGTTCCATGCACCACCGATAAGGCCGCCTTTGCCGGTTTTGTATTGCTGGCTGAGGAGGCTTACGTAGAAGGAATCGAATACCATCGGGTGCTTACGCTTGATTTGGATGCCGTGTTGTTCCAACAATATTTGCATGGATTTCGGGGAGAAATGGTACAAATGTCGTGGTACATCGTAGGCTGCCCAGTATTTGCCGTAATGTTTAGCATCCAGCGAAGTGTAGTTTGGTACGGCGATAAGGATAGCGCCACCGGGTTTTACTAAACGTTTGAGCTGGTCGAGGTATTGATGTAGGTCGTGTACGTGTTCGAGTACGTGCCACATGGTAATTACATCGAAACTTTGCGCGGGTAGTTCGTACAAGGTTGAAGGTGGCAATGGTTGCAGGTTGTAAAGCTTAGCTGCATTTTCGCGTGCGCGCTCATCGGGTTCTAAGCCGGTAACGGTCCAACCAATTTGTTGCATGTAATGAATGAAGGCACCGGTACCACAGCCGACATCGAGTAAGCTGCCGGTTTTTAGGTTGGCAGCCGATTTTACCCAATTCTGTTTCGAGCGCATGGTAATTTTCCGCACGCTATGATAAAGGCGATTCACAAGGCCTTCCTTTGTTTCGCTATGCGAAATATATTCTTGCGACTGGTAATAACGACCAATCTCGCTGCTTACAGGTACATTTTGCGTAAACCGGGCTGTGCAGGCATCACAATGCCATATGTCGAATACTTCATGTGATACGGTATAGTCTTCTGCCGAGAGTTGCGGGTGAATTTTATCACTGTTGCAAACCGGGCACTTTGAATAGTGGGTGACGCTCATTGTTTTACAAAACATGCACGGGAAATTTCCCGGAGGTATTAAAATTAAAATACATTCAATAAAGCGGCGAAGTTAAATGATCCGGGTAAAAAAAGAAAGTACCCTTGTATAACTAGCCTAGGCGATTTTAGTGGTATTCGCCGAACACTTTACGCAATGTATCTGCGATTTCACCCAAGGTAGCTAAGTTTTCAACAGCCTCAATTACCGTAGGCATTAGGTTTTCGGTGGTTTGGGCTTTCGCTTCCAAGCTCGCCAAAATACTATTTACTTTCTCATTATCGCGGCGTGCACGGAGTGATTGCAACCTTTCCGATTGAATTTTACGGATGCTGTCATCAATGCGGAATACTTCTGTGGAAGCATCTTCTTCTACAACGAATTTATTTACACCCACAATTATTTTCTCACCGTTCTCAATATCTTGTTGATATTTATAAGCACTTTTGGCAATCTCGTCTTGTACAAATCCTTGTTCAATGGCGCTTACGGCACCACCCATTGCATCAATTTTTTCAATCAATGCCCAGGCTTTTTCTTCAATTTCTTTTGTAAGCGCTTCTACATAAAACGAGCCGGCTAGTGGATCTACAGTATCGGCAATGCCGCTTTCGTAGCCAATAACTTGTTGTGTACGCAAAGCAATACGTGCAGCAGATTCTGTTGGTAAAGAAATGGCTTCATCGAAGCCGTTGGTGTGTAAAGATTGTGTGCCACCCAATGTAGCGGCTAATGTTTGCACTGCAACACGCACAATGTTGTTATGTGGCTGTTGTGCTGTAAGGGTAGAACCGCCTGTTTGCGTATGGAAACGGAGCATTTGTGCCTTGGTATCTGTAGCACCGAGCGATTGCGTAATGTGCGCCCACATGTTCCTAGCAGCGCGGAATTTGGCTACTTCTTCGAACAAATGGTTATGCGCGTTGAAGAAGAACGACAAACGTTTCGCGAATACATTTATATCTAACCCCTTCTCAATAGCAGCTTTTAAATAAGCTTTCCCATTGGCCAAGGTGAATGCTAATTCTTGAACAGCATTAGCGCCCGCTTCGCGGATGTGGTACCCGGAAATAGAAATCGTATTCCATTTCGGCACTTCACGACTACAAAAATCAAATATATCCGTGATTAAGCGCATAGAAGGTTTCGGCGGGTAAATAAACGTACCCCTCGCCGCGTATTCCTTCAAAATATCATTTTGAATAGTGCCTGAAATCTTCTTCAAATCGGCCCCTTGCTTCTTCGCTAACGCGATGTAAAGGGCGAGGAGAATATAACCTGTAGCATTAATCGTCATGGAAGTAGATACCGTTTCCAAGTTGATGCCTTTGAACAAAATTTCCATGTCTTCCAAAGAGTCAATCGCTACGCCCACTTTACCCACTTCACCTTCTGCCATGGCATGATCGGAATCGTAGCCGATTTGGGTAGGCAGGTCGAAGGCCACGCTTAAGCCCATTACACCTTGAGATAAGAGGTAATGATAACGTTGGTTAGAAGCTTCCGCGGTACTGAAACCTGCGTATTGACGCATTGTCCACAGTTTATCGCGGTACATAGTTTCATGGATACCCCGGGTAAAAGGAAACTTTCCCGGTGTTTCTGGCATGGGAACAGGCGTAGTATAGACAGGTTTAATAACTATACCGGCATCAGTTGTAACGATCTTTTCCATAAATGCAATGTTAATGAAATTTAGCTATTCGAAAATGGGTGGGGAAAAGGTTTTTGTACCGGCAGTTTCGCCGGGAATAGTAAAATTATTTACACCTGCTAACGGCGATGAATACACGAAATGTTACTGATTTTTCGATGAAGAAATGGTGTGCTGGCTTGTTTAGGATAGGTAACAATTCGTTTACAGTTTGTTAACACATAATAAAGCGTATATTTTACAACTTGCAGCTCGATTTGTAGCCAAACACTTATTGCGAAACTTATTGCGAAAACCGACATGAACTCTATTGTAGTGCTCAAAAGTGGCGACGAGCAAGCCTTTGCACGCATTTTTGAACAATTTCAACCCGTATTATTACAGTATTTTTCCCAACGCACCGCTTGTAAACAAACTGCCGAAGAACTCGTGCAATTAACTTTTATAAAGCTTTGGCGCGTATCGGGAAAACTCTCTGGTGAACACTCGTTACGTGTACAAATTTTCCGTATTGCCCGAACCACGTTTATCGATTATTGGAGAAAGGAGAACCAAGCGAAGAAGATCTTCGATGCCGGTACCAGCATTCACGAAGAGTTTCCCTATTTAGAGGAAGGAGGCACCACTGGGTTCGAAAATAAACAAATGCTCCGCGTAGCACTGAATAAACTACCCAAGGTGCGTAAAATGGTCGTCACCATGCGCATACAAGGTTTCTCTAACAAAGAAATTGCCCAACAATTCACCATATCCATTAAAACCGTAGAAGATCATATCACGAAAGCACATCATCAATTACGTTCCCTCTTACAACAACCTCAACCCACGGAAGCAGTCTAATTGCCACTGTTAACAATATGTTAAGGGCAGGGGTATAGCGCCATGTGCTGCGTATTGTGTGTACAGGCTGTAAGGAAAAATACAAACTAAACTTATTACTAACTATTAGCGCAAAATCCATTTTACGCAACGGGAATCCTGTTGCCCAATCTTTCAACTTAATTCACTGATATGCAAAAGACCACTTGGTTAAAGCCAATATTACATTGGCTATTGTTCTTTCTATGCTTTGTAGTGACGCCCATGTCGCTCATGGCGCAATCTAACACGGTCGTTCTTTCCGGCACCGTTACCAACGAAAAAGGCGAGTACTTGCCTGGCGTAACTGTAATGGTGCAAGTAGAAGGGAAAAAATTCGGTGCAGCAACAGGCGGCGATGGTAAATATTCCATCGGCAAACTTCCTGCGAATGCTACGGCACAAATTATTTTCACCTTCCTTGGTTATGAAACTAAAACGGTAGAAGGCTTTCCTATTAAAAATGAAAACGTAACGCTTTCAACACAGTTGAAAGAGAACGATAAACACTTGAGCGAACTGGTGGTAGTGGGCTATGGTACGCAGAAGAAAGTAAACTTAACCGGTGCTGTAAGTCAACTCGATAGCAAAACAATTGGCACACGTTCAGTGGCCAACATCACGCAAGCTATTCAAGGTGCGGTGCCTAACTTAAACGTTACTTTTGGTGATGGCTCGCCGGGTAAAGGTGGTAACATCAACATCCGTGGTAATACTTCTATTAACGGTGGTTCGCCATTGGTGTTAATTGATGGTGTACCAGGTGATATTAACCTGGTGAACCCGCGCGATGTAGAAACTATTTCTGTATTAAAAGATGCTGCTTCTTCGGCTATCTATGGTGCCCGCGGTGCTTTTGGTGTAATTCTCGTTACTACTAAAAGAGCGAAGAAAGGGAAAGCAACAGTAAATTATAGCAACAACTTCAGCTATGCAACTTCTACTGTTAGCACCGATTTTATTACCAGTGGCTACCGCTCTGCAAAGTTGAATGATGAGGCTTTTTTACGTGCAACCGGTAATACATACACGCGCTATACTGATAAAGATTATGAAGAATTGTTGAAACGCGAAACA
Source organism: Chitinophaga skermanii (assembly GCF_003259335.1). Classification (GTDB taxonomy): domain Bacteria; phylum Bacteroidota; class Bacteroidia; order Chitinophagales; family Chitinophagaceae; genus Chitinophaga; species Chitinophaga skermanii. The sequence goes on along the minus strand of NZ_QLLL01000006.1, from coordinate 102,841 downwards.
GATAAATCGCTGCCGAGCGTAGTGAAAGATGTACGTAACAACAAAGAAATGTACATCTATTACGGTAATACCGATTGGTGGCATGAAATGTTCCGCGATGTACAACCTTCTATGGAACATGCTTTAACCTTCAGTGGTAGCACCGAGAAAGTGGATTACATGTTAAGTGGTCGTTGGTATGAAAAGAAAGGTATGATGCGTATCAACCAGGACAAGTTCAATGCATACAACATGCGTGCGAAAATCAATGCCAATGTAACACCATGGTTAACCTTATCGAGCAATACGCAATTTAGTGCTAACAATTATACCTATCCAGGTTGGGGTGTGAACGATAACTTTGTATCCATTACTGTACATGCTTTACCATCGTACGTACCACGTAACCCCGATGGTACAGCTACTTACAGAACGGAGTTGAATAACTATACAATTGGTGATGGTGTGTATGCCGATTTGCTGTATGGTAAATCCAAAGGTGGCACGAAGAACTTCGACTTCTCGAATACTTTCGGTGCTACCATCAAAGCCACGAAAGATTTCAATATCATCGGTAACTACACCTTCGATTTAAATCCTTATTCTTCTTTCTCTCGCCGCGTAGAGTCGCCATGGAGTGTATTCCCAGGGGTAATCTCTTATGTTGGGTACGACCAATACAATGAAGAAGCTAACATGGATCAATACCACATCGTAAACTTATACGGTGAATACACGAAGTCATTAGCGAAGCATAACTTCAAAGCAATGGTGGGTTACAATCAAGAGTTGAAACGTTATAAGCAAACGAAAGGGATGCGTAAGAACTTGTTATCACAAGACTTGAATGATTTCGATTTAGGTAGTGGTGATCAAACTATTGGTGGCCGCCAATCGGAATGGGCGTTGCTCGGTTTCTTCTACCGTGTAAACTACGATTATGCAGGTAAATACTTATTGGAATTGAACGGTCGTTACGATGGTTCTTCCCGTTTCCCGAAAGGTAATAAATACGGTTTCTTCCCATCTGTTTCAGGTGCATGGCGCGTAAGTGAAGAGCGTTTCTTCGAACCAGTGAAAAATACTGTGAACGATTTGAAATTGCGTGCTTCATACGGTACGTTGGGGAACCAACAAGTAAGCACCGATATCCGTGCTAACTATCCTTACATTCCTTTGATGGATCGTGGTACATCGAATTACATAGTAAATGGTGCTAAAACAGAGTACTTGACTGTACCGGCGCCTACTACACAGAACTTAACATGGGAGAAATCTACTTCTACCAACTTAGGTGTTGACGTGGCATTGTTTAAGAGTCGTTTAACGGGTTCATTCGATTGGTATGTGCGTAATACAACCGACATGTTAACCAAGTCGAAAACCTTACCGGCCGTATATGGTGCTGCTGAACCGAAACAAAATGCCGCGGATTTACAAACAAAGGGATTTGAGTTGGCATTGGCATGGGCCGATCAAAAGCAAGTGGGTGGTAAACCATTCAATTACAGCATAGGTGTAGCCGTGGGCGATTACAAATCGCGGATCACGAGGTTTGATAACCCAAGTGGTACATTAAGCGATTATTATGTTGGTCAAGAATTAGGTGAAATATGGGGGTATAGTGTAGATGGTTATTTCAAAACGGATAAAGAAGCCGCCGACTACCAAGCCATGATGAAAGACTTGAGCAGCGTGCATGCACAAATTTTCTCTGCACCGGGCGAATGGGGTAAATTATTAGCCGGTGATATGAAATTCGTGGATTTGAATGGTGACTTGAACATCAGCAAAGGCAAGAATACATTGGCGGATCATGGCGATTTACGTGTAATTGGAAATAAGCAACCGCGTTATTCTTACGGTATTAATGGTAGTGCTAGCTGGAATGGGTTTGATTTCTATGTATTGTTCCAAGGTATTGGTAAACAAAACTGGTACCCGGGTGCAAATGCCGATAAATTCTGGGGTCCTTACTCTCGTCCTTATTACAGCTTCCTTCCCCAAGACTTTGAAAGCAAAGTGTGGAGTGAACAGAACCCGGATGCGTACTTCCCGAGATTACGTGGTTATGTAGCGTTAAACGCGAAAGGAGAGTTAACAGAAGTGAATGATAAGTACTTGCAGAATTTGGCATATCTCCGTTTGAAAAGCTTAACACTTGGTTATTCTTTACCGGCTACATGGATGAAACGTGTGAAAATGGAACGTGCTAGGTTCTATTTCAGCGGCGAAAACTTGTTAACGTTCACGAAGTTCGATACGAAGTATATCGATCCTGAAATGGCAGCAGCAGAAGCAAACGGCCGTGTGTACCCGGTTAGCAAAACCTTCTCATTCGGTTTGGACATCACCTTCTAAAAACAACTAACATGAAAAAACTCAGCATATTCTTACTATCTGCCATGGCCGCGTTCAGCAGCTGTAGCGATTTCTTAGATAGAGAGCCCTTATCGCAAATTTCACCGGATAACTTCTTCCGTACCGAAAACGATCTCAAACTCTATATTAACTCACTTAACACCACTTTCCCCAGTGCAGAAGACGTGTACAACGAGGATATCGATAACGTAGTGAAAACAACCTTGCCAGAAATTGTAACCGGTAAGCGTGTGATACCAGTTACAGGTGGGGGCTGGTCGTGGACAGAATTGCGTAAAGTAAACTACTTCATGCAAAACTATAACCGCCTATTGCAGCCTGCCGTTACAAATAAATACATGGGTATTGCAAGGTTTTACCGTGCGTATTTCTATCAAAATAAAGTGATGCGTTTTGGGGATGTACCTTGGTATAATACAGCCTTAAGTGTAGATGATACGGAATTATTAAACAAAGCACGTACACCGCGCACCGTTGTGGTAGATTCAATCATCAACGATTTAGATAGCGCTATCATGTATTGTAGTGTAAATAAAAACGTGGAAGAAGTAACGAAATGGACGGCCTTGGCATTGAAATCGCGCTTCTGTTTGTTTGAAGGAACCTTTAGGAAATACCATCCAGAATTCAACTTACCCAACGCGAACCGTTTCTTACAGTTAGCAGCAGATGCGTCGGCGGAATTGATGAAAAGTGGTTACGCGATTTACAAGAGCACACCGGAAAAATCGTACTTGGAATTATTCGCTGCTGCGAAAGCAAATCCAACGGAAATTATTTTGGCGAGAAGGTTCAGCAACGATTTACAGATTTATCACAACGTAAACTATTATACCATTACAGCTTCTTACGGTAAACCAGGTTTAGAGAAGAAATTGGTGAATAGTTATTTGATGAAAGATGGTACCCGTTTTACCGACAGGCCGGGTTATGATACCATGACCTTCTATAATGAATGTCAAAACCGTGATCCACGCTTAGCCCAAACGATTCGCACACCGGGTTATACCCGTATTGGCAACACCGTGAAATTAGTACCCGATTTTGGTGCTACAACAACAGGTTACCAAGTAGTGAAATTCGTATCGGAAGAAGCGAATGATTCGTATAATAAATCGTTCAACGATATGCCCATCTTCCGTTATGCAGAAGTATTGTTGAATTATGCAGAAGCAAAAGCAGAGCTAGGCACCTTAACACAAGCCGACTTAGATGCTTCTATCAAATTGCTCCGCGACCGAGTAGAGATGCCCAGCCTGAACCTAGCCGCAGCGAATGCAACACCTGATCCATATTTAGGGGCTGAATACAAAAATGTAACCGGTACAAATAAAGGCGTGATTTTAGAAATTAGAAGGGAAAGAAGGATTGAACTAGTGATGGAAAGTCACCGTTACAACGATATTATGCGTTGGAAAGAAGGTCATTTATTGGCCCAACAATTCAAAGGCATGTATTTCCCGGGGGTAGGTAAATACGATTTAGACAACAACGGCACTGTTGATGTACAAATTTACGAGGGTACGAAGCCAACGGAGAAAGGCATTCAATACTTGAAATTAGGTAGTGAAGTGGTATTAGAGAACAACAAGGGCTTGATTTTGGTGAACAAGAACATCGATAAAACGTTCAACGAATTACGCGACTACTTGTATCCAATTCCTACACAAGAAAGGTTATTGAACAGTAACTTATCCCAGAATCCTAATTGGGAAGATGGTATCAAATAAATTATTATCCCCGTTTCTAACAAACAGGAGCGGGGTTTTCTCATTTCGAAAAGTTAGAACCGGGCGCCTTTGAGGATGTCCCGGTTTTTTTGTGAATTAATAGTAACATAATTTTTTCGATACCCGGGTTTTCGGTAAATTCAATAAACATTATAACGAACAAGGCTATACGAAGGAATTATGATTATTTATTTACTGTTATGTGTGACCTTGTTAATTGCTTTTTTGAGTGCTAGGATTTTTTGGATGGGCATTCATAGGCGCGGGCAAGGGAAAAGTTTATTGTTTGCATTATCATTGTCCATGGCAGCTTTTATTTACCTGTATGGTACATGGGTGTATTTGAGTATTTATGCAAAGTACGTGTTTGGCATTGTGTACGTATTGCAAGCGGGACTTGCTTTGTGGAGAATGAAGAAAGAGCCGCCGCGTTTGCCAACGAATATTTTTGTTGTATTTGCGCGCTTATTCTTAACGGCGATTTTCGTGGTGTTGATAGTATTGTATTTCACCGGTACAACGGGTAAGCCCGATACCGTGGAGTTGCGGTTTCCCTTCAAGCCTGGTAACTACTTTGTACTACAAGGTGGCAAGGGCTTGCCAACAAACTTGTTTCATTTCAGTTTGCGGGGTGCTATATACGCGATGGATATTGTGAAATTAGATAATGATGGGCGCCGCGCGAATAAGATATTCTCGAAGAAATTGGATGATTACATCATCTTCAACGATACGATTTACAGTCCTTGTGAAGGCGTCATTACCCGTGCAGTAAGTGAGAACCCTGATAACATTCCCCCCAACATGAACCGTGGGCCGAAGAATACGAACATGGTGGTGATTGAAACGACTACCTATAATGTGTTTATGGGGCATATACGGCAGGATTGTGTATTTGTAAAAGAGGGTGATCATGTGAAAGAGGGTGATCCTATTGGGTGTGTTGGCAATTCGGGGTTTAGTACGGAGCCGCATTTACATATCCAGGTACATCAAAAAGAGGGAGGGCAACCTTGGTACCGGGGCAAGCCATTGTATATACATTTTGATGGGAAAGGCTATTTATTGAATGAAGTAATTCATCGGAAAAACAGGCCATAGAAAGCGTGTTGTAACAGGGAAACCAACCTTATTTAACCAAATGGCTGCTATAATGTTATAGAAGGTAGTAAACTTAATTACTATGTTACAGTTGGCCCTTCGCACAATGGCACGTATAGTTTTAACGTGTGCATTGTTAATTCCAGTACATCTCACGTTTGCGCAGCAGCAACTGACCTCCGAAACAGAAGGTGGTGGCGGTAAGAAGCCACATGAAGTGCCTTGGTATGTTACGCGGTTTAAAGTGACGGGTGCTCTATATGTTCCTTGGAATAATACCAATATCCAAGTAAATGGCACAGGAGGTCGGCTCGGCACGGAGATCGACTTCGAGGATGATTTGGGATTTAACAATAACTCCGTCACCTTTCTAGGTAACTTTCAATGGCGTATTTCTCGCCGGTCTCGATTAGATGCGAGTTATTACAGGTTATACCGCAATTCCGACTATTACATCAACCGCGACATATCTTTCAAAGACGAAACCTATAACGTGAACAGCCACGTGCATGCCTTCTTCAACACAGATATCTTCCGGGTAAGCTATGGCTACGCCTTTGTGCAGAAGGAGAAGTTTGAGATAGGAGCTTCCATAGGTGCCCACATTGTAGGAGCACAGGTAGGTATAGGCGTATATGGCCAGAATGCTAGTCTTGAAAAAGAAACGGATTACGATGTAACGGCACCTTTGCCCAATTTCGGGATATGGGGTGGCTACGCATTCAGCCCCAAATGGGCTGTAAATGCCGAATTTAACTACTTAGCCCTCACGATTGACGATTACCATGGCCGGATATTAGCAGGCACGGTATCCGTACTTTTCCAACCAATTGAACATTTGCAAGTTTTCGCCGGTTTTACGGGCTTAAACATAAAAGTGGATGCTGAACGCGACCGCTTTAATGGAACCCTAAAATGGGGCTATAATGGCCCAATGATTGGCGCATCGTATGTGTTTGGGGGAAGAGGGTGGCGGTAGGGCAACTACTTGATTACGCTATGGCTTATATCTTGGTTTAGCTGGGTGGAAGTATTGTATAATGTCAGCAAATTTTTCTATCTTGTTGAAGCCTTTTCAAACGGAAGGAAAGTGCCATACATTATTCCATTTACTCCTAACTCAACTACATCATGCAAAAAATTACCCTATTACTCCTTTTTGTGCCTTTATTGTTCCTCGCTTGTTCCAAAGAATTTGATCCTAGTCATCCCAAAGATGGGAAAAGTGTAGTGTTATATTTAGATCATTATAAGGAAGGAACTAATTTTAGGGTGTTCGATAATAAAAATAGAAGCAACCAGTATTACACTTATGTAAGTGACTTCCCTGGCCGTGAACTGGGATATTTTTATGTGATTAATGCGAAGGTGGTAAAAACACCCAGTGGAATAATGGATGCTCCATCTTACTACTTTAAGTACACAAGTACCATACATAAGTATAAATTTGAAGACGCACAGCCTTTTAATGTAAGTATCTTAAATACAGGGTCTTATCCAAGTATGTCATTGCTATCGAAGCGCAATGATAGCCTATTTTACGATCTTCAATACCTTTCTCCTATTAATGCAGCTGTGTATAAATCAATCGATTCCGTGTACGAAATGGGTAAAACGGTAGCGGGAGAAGAGCAAATACGTACACGCAAGTTAACTGTTAAACACGATCCAGGTAATTTCGGGAAAGGATTTATCGTGTATGGTGTGCAGTAAAGACAGCGCAAACATAATTGGCAGCTCCAAACAACAAATGTTTGGGGCTGTTTTGTTTTTATGCAATCCCATTCAGCAAAGTTTCCACTAACGCCGGCGTTAATACCTGTTCCATCGTGTTTCCCCATATTGATGGGTTCGTTAGTAACATGTTCTTTTGCGTAACGTATAAAGTGGCGATCTCTTCAAGACTTAATTTACCAAATAATGGTGGTTGAAGCAGGTGCTCATGTAACCCGAAATTTACTTGGTCTTTTGCTTCTTCTTTCACATATCCTTGGCTCATAGCAAAGGCCCATAAGCTGTTGTTAAGCATCTGTAATTCATGTGCCAATTGTAAAGGAAGTTGTTCGGCAACGCCTTTTAATACTTGCGTAACGGGGTGGGGAAGGCCGATACTGAACTTACTTTGTAATGCAGGTGTCCAACGAATATTTGGATTGTAAGCAAGGCCCAAATCGGATGGCACGATTTCTTGGGAATCGTCTAAGAAATGCGAGTAATAAGCTTTTCCCGAAGTTAGTTTGTTAAAATGTAGTTCGATTTGTTCTTCCGTGAGTGGTGCATGTAAAGCAATGTATTGTAATGCAAATTCAGGATGCTTTAAGAAGAAATCTTCATACGAAATGAATAAGTGCACCGCATTTTCTTGCGTGCGGTAGAAGCGTATAATCCGTTCATCAGCAATAATATCCTCTGTACGTAGTGGCTGGCGAAGATGTATGCCTTCGAGTTTTCTACAACGACTTAATGCTACGTATACTTGCCCGTTTACAAAAGCACCACGACCTAAGTCAATAATCACATTATCGAACGTTAAGCCTTGGCTTTTATGTATTGTAATAGCCCAAGCGAGCTTTACTGGGTACTGAGTAAAAGTGCCAATCACCGTCGACACAATTCTCCGTTTTTCACGATCGTATTTATATTGCCTATTTTCCCAAGTTTCGGGTACTAGCTTATGCGTAGAGCCATCTTGCAAGCGAATTTCAAGTAGGTCGTCGGAGATAAAATCGATCTTGGCAATTGTACCATTTACCCAACGCCGTGGTGTATCGGGTGATACATCATTTTTAATGAAGATGACCTGTGCATTTTTCTTCAGTTCTAAAGTTTTATGCGTAGGGTAACGATCTTCGCGGAAATCGCCATGGATTGTAGCTTCGAACCTGTAAGTAGAGTAGGGCAGCGCCGCTAGTTTACGTGCATTTTCCGTGTTAGCAATTGGGTTGTTACTCGTAAGTGTGATCGCGAATTCATCTTGTTGTGGTGAATAAGTGGGATCGTATTGCTTGTTGATGGCATTAATCGTATCGCCCGTGGTTTCGCAGGCACGTACTTCGTTTAGCAGGTTAATGAAAGCTTGGTCATTTTTCTGCCGGTGAATCTTTTTGAATTCAAAGAACGTAGGATTGAGATCTGCGTAGGCTGGTGCGTCGAAGAAGTATTCACTTTTGTACACTTCCGTAAAGATCAGCTTCTCTACTTCGTCCTGGTGATTTACCACGGGAGGTAACTGGAAGATATCACCTACCAACAAAATTTGTTTACCACCGAAGGGCAACTTGTGGTTGCCGCCATTCATGCGCAAGGAATAATCGATGGCTTGTAAAATATCTGCGCGCAGCATAGATACCTCGTCGATAACAATGGTGTGTGTTTTTTCAATGATTTTCCGCGCTTGCGCTTGCTGCCTGAAAATGGGGATTTCTTCGTCTCCCGGCAACAAAGGTTTTAGTGGGAACTTGAAAAAAGAATGCAACGTAACACCGCCCACATTAATCGCGGCAATACCAGTAAAGGCGGTCATTAATACATTTTTCTTCGATTGTTGTGCGAAGTAATGTAAGAAGGTAGACTTACCAGTACCGGCTTTCCCTGTGATAAAAAACGAGGTATTCGATTTTTCGATCGTGTTGAAGAGATGTTGAATGATGGGATCTTTTTCGTATCCCTCCGGGATATTTACATACCGGTTATATAACGTAGGTAAATCCACATCTTCGAACAACTGTAGTTGTTGCTGATCGTTGTTATTCGCCTTGTGTAAAACGATATTCAGCAAATAGAAAATATCATTGCGGTTTTCGACATACGGGTTGGTAATATCCAACTCCGCTGTTCGATGTGCTAATGTTTTAAGAATGTAATAAGTCTTTTTGAAGATTTGGCTTAATTGGTTTGGATAAGCTTGTAAATACCCGCTTACTTCTTCGAAAGAAATCTGTATCCCTATAAATTCCCAAAATACAATCAATTGCCTCAGCGCCTCACTTTCATCCAGCTCCAAATAAGTAGTATACAACTCGTTAAAATGATGCGGAAACTGTGCTGGGTAATCATTGTTATGCTTTCCATAGAAAAGTTGTTGCGCAAATACAGGATTAAATTTCCCTGTTACACCATCTACCAAATTCGATTGTTGAAAGGCAAGCGTCCAATTACGTTCCAGCTGTTTCGCATTTTTCATTCTGCCGCAAATATACACAAACAACCTAGCGTTTAACAGCCACTTAACACCCTATTTCCCAAATGCTGCTTACATTAGAATTGAAAACTACAAATAAACTCCCCTAACCACATTTAAAACGGCCTCCTTCCAAGGTGGCCGTATTTATTTTGAAGAAACCAATCATAGCCCCGATAAAACGGCATAACTTATCGCTCACCCTCGGCAAAAAAAAAGGCTTCCTCCAAATAGAGAAAGCCCTTTCTAATATATTATTTAATTGAAATCTTATGCGTGCATCAACTTCTTCGCTTCCACGCTTAGGATATTAGCAGCAATATCCGAAGGCGATGCTTCTGTAGAGTTCATGAATACTTCTATCAATTGCTTGTTAAATTCAACAGCTGGTGCATCTGAAGGCATTTTGTTGGCAATGTGGTAAATGATAGAGATCATTTGCTCTTTGACTGTTTTAACAGCTTCCCAAGCGCCTGGTGTAACATAAATCTGTTGCGCAATATTGTGATCGAACTCGGCTTTAATGGTTTGTACTAGACCAATTTGCATGTCTACAACTGTCAAACCCGGGGTATACACGCGGCCAATGAGGCTTTGTGGCGTGATACGTTCAACAAATAACACTAATCTTTCATAAGCAGCTAATTGCAAAGGCAAGATCACTTTGTTTTTGTCATCACTTCCGTTATGACTCGGGGTAGGGGTTGGAGCATCTACTTTTTTCTTCACAATGAAGTCTTTTACAATGGTGTAAAGGAAGAAGCAGGCACCAGCAGTCAGTACGATTGTCAATAAAGTTTGCGAGTTCATTTGGTATGGTATACTTAGTTCGGCAACAAATATAATTGTAATTTATTATGTTTACTATTTGAATTTTCAATTATTAATAAAAAATCCTAGCATTCTGGCAAACTAATCGGGATATTCACAGCCAAACCTCCGTCAGATGTTTCTTTGTACTTCGAGTTCATATCCAAGGCGGTTTCCCACATTGTTTTAACCACAGCATCTAATGATACTTTTGCGAGCTCTGGGTTGGTATGTAATGCCAATTGCGACGCTGTAATGGCTTTAATGGCGCCCATTGTATTGCGTTCAATACAAGGCACCTGTACCAGCCCGCCAATTGGATCGCAAGTCAATCCCAAGTGGTGTTCCATCGCAATTTCTGCGGCCATTAAGGTTTGACGTTGGGTACCACCCAATGCTTCTGTAAGCGCAGCTGCAGCCATGGCCGACGATACGCCGATTTCCGCTTGGCAACCGCCCATAGCGGCCGATATAGTAGAACGTTTCTTGAAAATACTACCAATTTCTGAGGCGGTTAGCATGAATTGCAAGATTTTATCATCGTTTAAACCGTCGCAGAAGGTAATATAATATTGTAAAACCGCTGGGATTACACCTGCAGCACCATTGGTAGGAGCTGTTACTACGCGCCCGAAAGAAGCGTTTTCTTCGTTCACGGCTAGTGCGAAACAGCTTACCCAATCTAGTGTATAAGCAAAGTGGTTGCCACCATCGCGGATGGCTTGTACCCAGGTAGTATAATCGGAATATGTTCTGCCTTGAAGGAGCTTTTTGTTCAGGGCAGCTGCTCTACGTGCTACTTTCAGCCCGCCGGGTAATTCGCCGGTAGTATGGCAGCCACGGTAAATACAGGCTTGCATTACTTTCCAAATGTTTAGTACGCCGGCGCGGGTTTCTGCTTCAGAGCGCCAAGCGCTTTCGTTTTCCATCACCACTTCCGAAATAGAATAGCCGGTTTTGATACACCATTGTAGCAGTTGTTGGGCCGTATCGATGGGGAAGGGAAGGTCAACCGATTGGGAAGCTCCGCCATTATCGCCTTCTTGCACCACGAAACCACCGCCTATGGAGTAGTATGTTTCAGCAATTTGCTCTTCGTCCGAAAAGCTAACGAGCAATGTCATAGCATTCGGGTGGAAGGGGAGCGATTCGTCGTATAAGAACTCGAGGTCGATTAAGGGATCAAAATCAATTTCGTGGCGACCATTCAATACTAACTTCTTGTTTCTCCGGATATCGTTGATCTTGGAGTCGATCATATTCACATCGAAAGTAACAGGATCGTCGCCGGCAAGACCTAATTGCACGGCAATATCGGTTCCGTGCCCATGGCCTGTTTTAGCCAATGAACCGTAGAGCAAGATTTTAACTTGGACGACGTCGGTCAACCTATTTTTAGCTTCTAAGCTTTGCAGGAATCGCATGGCGGCGCGCCATGGACCTAACGTATGCGAGCTAGACGGGCCTACGCCGATCTTGAAAATATCGAAAACAGAAATGCACTCGTGTGCCACGGGAATTAGATTTTATTGTTGTTCAAATGTAAGCATAGTTTACCTTCTACCTATGCAAAGAGATGTGAAATAAAGGTATTATGGGCGTTCGAACAAAAGTATATGATAAAAAATGACAAGATTATAATAAAACAGCGGCCCAGGCATGCTGGACCGCTGTTATGTATGATGTATAAAACCTTGTAAGAATTTACTTCGCGTTGGTTACTTTCACCGTGAAGATAAGTGGTGTATTGCGCGGGATAGAACCGGCACCATACTGGCCATACGCGTAAGGGCTAGGAAGAATCATGTAGATTTCGCCGCCTACTTTTAATTTAGGAATAGCGAGTTTCCAACCTTCTATCAAGCCCGACAAACCGAATTCTTTACCGGTGCCAGAATCGAACGTAGAACCGCTGAATAATTTACCTGTGTAGTTAACAGTAACGGTAGAAGTAGCAGAAATAGCCGCACCCGTACCAGGATCTTTAATTTGGTAGTAGTAACCTTTAGGATCTTTTGTTAAGCTATCTGTCAACTTATTGTCAGTAATATATTTTTGGATCGCTACATCTTCAATAGCGATTTGTGTTTCTTTATTGAAAGATGAAACGAGTTTTTTAGCTTCTAATTCGAAGAAAAGAGGTGTTTTACCAGGGTATTTAGCATTACCGGTTTGACCGAAAGCTAAAGGCGAAGGTACATACACTTGGATTTTACCGCCGATTTTTACTTTAGGGAAAGATAAGCGTAAGCCGCGGATGATGGTGAATACGTAGTTAACAGCACTATCAACCTTTTCGATGTTCGTTTCGCTACCTACTAAGGTACTTCTGTAGCCGTAGTTAATTTCGCAAGAATCGATAATGGTAGCACCTGTACCTGGTTCTATTACTTTATAGTAGAAGCCGGCAGGGTCTTTTGTGAAACCGGTGATATTTTTAGCAGTGAAATATTCTTCGATTTTTTGGTTGTCGATACGGATTTGGTCTTGTTCGTTATAATCATTCTTGTTACAGGCAACAAATAAAGTGGCCATGGCGAGCCCAACGATCCAAAAGAAATGCTTCATACAATAATGCTGATTTTGATAATAAAAATATGTTTGCTTATTTAATGTCTATCAGTTTTAATTCACAGAATAAACTGTTATTGGGAGGTACGAGTCCATCCACCCCTACATTCCCAAAAGCTAAATAGGGGGGAATATATAACCAAATTACGCCACCTTTCCCAATTTTCCGCAACCCGATTTGCCAGCCAATAATATGATCTTTCAGTTTACGGTTGTTAAAAGAAGTGGGAATCCCTTGCGAGTTTTCAATCTCTTTATTTTCAGGGATAAGTACCATTTTATATGAAATGATGGCGACGCTGTTGGAGTTCACCATTTCACCGGCATTGCCTTCCTCGATTACTTTATAGTACAAACCGGAATAATCGCGCAATACACCCTCAATGTTCTTGGATTGGATATATTTCATGATAGCGGTATCGCCAGCTTGCCCGGGATCATTATAATCCATCACTGCGCTTTCATTCTTCATACAGCTCGTAAAAGTAAGGCAGGCAACAACTAGCAGGAATAAAATTCTTTTCATCGAAATAAGAGTTACCGTTAAATACGTTTACATGTGTTCTATGTTGAAACGTGGAGCAACTAAATAAAGTTACACGCCAATATGAAAATAGTACGAAAAACTGCATAAAAAAAGCGCCCGCTGTAAGAAACGGGCGCCTTGTATAGTTGATGAGGATCGTCGATTAGTAATCCATACCCATACCATGACCGCCTGGCATTGCAGGAGCAGCTGATTTAGGTTCTGGTTTATCAGCGATAACGCATTCTGTAGTTAACAACATACCTGCAATAGAGGCAGCGTTTTCTAAAGCGATACGGCTAACTTTAGTAGGATCGATAACACCGGCAGCAAGCATTTTTTCGTATTTCTCAGTACGAGCGTTGAAACCGAAGTCACCTTTACCTTCTTTCACTTTCTGTACTACGATAGAACCTTCGATACCTGCGTTAGCAGTAATTTGGCGTAATGGTTCTTCGATCGCACGTTTAACGATAGCGATACCGGTCATTTCATCTTCGTTATCACCTTTCAATTTATCTAAAGATTCGATAGCGCGGATGTAAGCAACACCACCACCTGGTACGATACCTTCTTCAACGGCAGCGCGAGTAGCGTGTAAAGCATCGTCTACGCGATCTTTCTTTTCTTTCATTTCTACTTCTGTAGCAGCACCTACGTATAATACAGCCACACCACCGCTTAATTTAGCAAGGCGTTCTTGTAATTTTTCTTTATCGTAGTCTGATGTAGAAATTTCGATTTGACCTTTGATTTGACCAATACGAGCTTGGATATCGGCTTTTTTACCTTTACCACCTACAACTGTAGTATTGTCTTTATCGATTGTTACAGATTCAGCACGACCTAAGTAAGTTAAGTCAGCATTTTCCAATTTGTAACCTTGTTCTTCGCTGATAACGATACCTGCAGTGAGGGTAGCGATATCTTGCAACATTTCTTTTCTTCTGTCGCCGAAACCTGGCGCTTTTACAGCAGCCACTTTCAAAGTACCGCGTAATTTGTTAACTACTAAAGTAGCTAAAGCTTCACCTTCTAAATCTTCAGAGATGATCACTAATGGAGCGCCTTGTTGTGCAACTTTTTCAAGAATGTGCAAAATGTCTTTCATCGCGCTGATCTTCTTATCGTAGATCAAGATGTAAGGATTTTGCAATTCAGCTTGCATTTTTTCGCTGTTCGTGATGAAGTATGGAGAAAGGTAACCACGATCGAATTGCATACCTTCAACAACTTCTACAGTTGTGTCAGTACCTTTTGCTTCTTCTACAGTGATAACGCCATCTTTGGTAACTTTTTGCATGGCTTGCGCAATCAATTTACCGATTTCGTTATCGTTGTTAGCAGAGATAGTAGCTACTTGTTCGATTTTTTTATTGTCGTTACCAACTTTTTCAGATTGTTTAGCGAGGTTCGCTACGATTGTTTTAACCGCTTTGTCGATACCACGTTTTAAATCCATTGGGTTAGCACCGGCAGCTACGTTTTTCAAACCTTCGCCGATGATAGCTTGCGCCAATACTGTAGCTGTAGTTGTACCGTCACCTGCGATATCTGCAGTTTTAGACGCTACTTCTTTCACCATTTGCGCACCCATGTTTTCAATTGGGTCTTCTAATTCGATTTCTTTTGCCACCGTAACACCATCTTTAGTAACACCTGGTGCACCGAATTTTTTCTCGATAACTACGTTACGGCCTTTTGGTCCGAGGGTAACTTTAACGGCATCTGCCAAAGTATCAACGCCTTTTTTCATTTTGTTACGAGCGTCGATATTGAAGAATATTTGTTTTGCCATGATCTGTAATAATTTAAGATTGAATTGTGGAGTAGTTTTTAGCTGGTTTCCGTGTGGAATTAAACGATCGCTAAAATATCTGATTCACGCATGATTAAGTAATCTACGCCTTCAAGGCTGATCTCAGTACCTGCATATTTACCGTATAATACAGTGTCGCCAACTTTAACAGTAACCGGCTCGTCTTTTTTACCAGGGCCAGCAGCAACTACTGTACCTCTTTGCGGCTTTTCTTTTGCAGTATCTGGGATGATGATGCCACCAGCGGTTTTCTCTTCTGCTGCTGCAGGTTTTACGATCACCCTGTCAGCTAAAGGTTTAATACTTAATTTCTTAGCCATATTATTGTTGTTTTAAAACAGTTTTAAACAAAGTATAGTTGAATGTCTCTCGCTTGCACGAGAATTATGCCAATGGCACGATAGAGCCAAATTTGCAGTTCGCAAAGATAGAAATAAGGCACAAATGTAGAAATGTCTGGCATACATTACCAAAAATGTCAGGCCCTAATTCTCCCATCTGCCAAAATTCCAGTCACCTCGCCCTCCCCAAAAATCGTAAACCCCACAAAATCATCATTTTAACAAACCATTCTAAAACCAAATTTTTGCAAGTAAGTATTATAACGTAGATTTGCGGCCATTTTCCTTTAGCGTACATGATTAGTAGAAGAAACATCAGGGTTAAGGTTATGCAAACATTGTATGCACTCGATACAATGGAGCCAGGCACGGTAAAACCGGGCACTGCCACAAGTTTGCTTAACGAAAAGTTAGATCAAACAAGCATGGTATTCACCTACCTCTTGTATTCCGTTGCCAGCGTTGCGCTGTATGCAGAAACGGATTCCCTCACCAGGTCGTCAAAACACCTGCCGAGCGAAGCTGATCTCAACGTGAACACAAAAATCGCAGGTAACGAGTACATCTACCAGTTACTAAACGATAAAGGGTTCCAAGTGAACCTCGACCAGTGGAAACTGAAAACTTTGCCCAACCCAGAGTTGACGCGCAAACTATATACGCAGTTGACTGAATCCGAGGCTTATCAAACCTATATTGCCGAGCCTGCTCGCAATAAAGCAGGTGAAAAGCATATCCTCGAGTATATTTTCAAGGAAATCTTGGAAAAAAGCGAAGAATTCATGCAACACATGGAAGATACCTTCCTCCATTGGGGCGATGATGCCGGTATGATGGCATTGTTAGTCAACAATTACTTCAATAAACCCCAATTATTCAATTTCCTCCAGCTGATCAGCAAAGAGAAAATCGACTATGCAAGGGAATTATTAGCCACCGTGATCGACAAAAAAGAGTATTGCCTTGAACTCATCAAGCCAAAACTCCAAAATTGGGACCCGGAACGTATCGCGGCTGTAGATATGTTACTGATGGAAATGGGCGTGTGCGAATTCTTGTACTTCCCTACGATTCCTACGAAAGTAACTATCAACGAATATATCGACCTCGCAAAGGCTTATAGCACACCACAAAGTGGCCAATTCGTAAACGGTATTTTGGATAATATCCTGAAAGACCTCGAAACGGCTCACCAAGTGAAAAAGGTCGACCGCGCAAAAAAATAGAAGAATTGTTATTGCAACTAGCGATATAACATTACTTTTACGGCCGTCGAACCCGTATTTTGGAACGGAATCGACTTTAGCCCAATATTTTTTACGCAAAATTGCCTGTGCATATGAAAACTTTCTTTTACACTTTAGCGTGTTGCGTGATGCTGGCAGCGTGCCAGTCGAACACTAAAAGTACGCCCGCAACCGAAGGTACAGCTGCAACAGCTGATACCGCTAAAGGATTCCCGACAATGACCTTTGAAAATCCAGAGCACGACTTTGGAAACATTACACCGGGCCAAGTGGTAGAATATAATTTTAAATTCGCCAACAACGGTACAAAGGATTTGATCATTGAAGACGTGGTAACGAGTTGTGGATGTACCGTGCCAGAATGGCCGAAACGCCCTATTAAACCAGGAGAAACAGAGTATTTGAAAGTGCGTTTCGACAGTAAAGGCAAAGCGGGGTATCAAGAAAAAGACATTACGATCAAAGCAAATACAGAAGAACCTTTGTTCCAAGGAGCAAAGATTACAGCTACGATCGTAGCGGAGAATTAATTATAACAACAACAAACTATTATTACGATGTACATTAACTTGCTCAATGCGACCGTTCTTGGTCAAGCGCAAGGCGGCGGTTTCGGCGGCTTTGGTTCTTTATTGTTTTTAGGAGGTATGTTCTTAGTGATGTGGCTTTTCATGATTCGCCCTCAAACTAAGAAAGCGAAAGAGCAAAAACAATTCATCGATAACTTACAAGAAGGCGATAAAATCGTTACTATTGCAGGTATCCATGGTAAAATCAAGAAAATCAATCCTGAAAATAATACCTTGACAATCGAAGTATCTACAGGTACTTATTTAACCATCGAACGCGTGGCTATTTCTAAAGAATACTCAGCTACTGTTAATGCAGCAGCTACAGCAGAAAAGAAATAATCTTTTTTCGATATAAGAAAGAAATCCAAATACGTTGCGTATTTGGATTTTTTTTATCTTAACAGTTCAAATCAGAACTTACCATACCCTTATGCGAATCATTGGATTAACAGGTGGCATTGGCTCGGGTAAAAGCACCGTGGCAAAGATTTTCGAAGTATTGGGAATCCCCGTTTATTACGCCGATACGGCAGCAAAGAATATTATGGAAACAGATCCCCAACTCGTTTCCCAAATCCGCGACTATTTCGGTGGCAACGCCTACGACGACCAAGGCAAGCTAAACCGTAAATACATCGCCAATATCGTGTTTCACGACCAAGAGCAACTCGATGTACTCAACAGCCTTGTGCACCCAGCCACTATCCGCGATTCGGAACGTTGGGCAAAGGAACAAAACGCCCCCTACGTACTAAAAGAAGCCGCTTTACTCTTCGAAAGCGAATCATTCCATCATACCGATAAAGTGATTACCGTGTTCGCCCCGGAAGTATTACGTATTCACCGCGTTATGCAACGCGATGGTGTGTCGAGAAACGATGTATACGCACGTATGTACAAACAAATGGACGAAAACATCAAGAAAAAATTAGCGGATTACGTGATCTACAACGACGAGCAACAAGCCGTTATCCCGCAAGTTTTAGCCATTCATGAGCAATTACTGAAAGGATAGTTTAACGTAACATTAAGAGTTTTGCTTGTAGTTTTAAGGCGCTATTCTATGAACATTCTATGATGCGACTTTTACCTGTTATCCTATTGCTATTATGCAGCTGCTTATATGCTGAAATACATGCACAATCCCAAGTACAAGGGGTGGTGATGGACAAAACCAGTGCTCCGATCGATGCCGTTAGTATACAAAACCTACATTCTAAAAAAGGTACCATCAGCGGTGTAACAGGCACCTTTTCCATCGATGCAAAGGTGGGAGATACTTTGTTGTTTATTAGGATGGGGTTTGAACCTAAGCAGCACATCGTACGGAACCTTCAAGCTGCCATGATTATAATGGCAGAAACCGCCTTCACCTTACGCCCGGTACAAATTACCGGCAAAAGCTACGAAACCGACTCCATTCTTCGGCGCAAAGAATACGGCAATATGATGACGTATAAATTGCCTCACTGGACAAGGGTGGTAAATATTATTCCCCCGGCAGTGAATATTAATAACCTTTACCGCGTACTCCAATTTCAAACCAATAAGAAGAAATTCACGTTCAAAAAACGTTTGCTAACGTACGAACAGGAGAAATATGTAGATCATAACTTCTCGGAAGACATGATTGCAGCGCGTACAGGTTTCAGAGGCGATACTTTACAACAATTTATTCGGCAATACCGGCCTAGCTTCCAGTTTTTACAAGATGCAGCACCATACGATTTATTGAATTATATCAAAGTGTCGCAAACAAAATTCCTCGATAGTCTTCAACAAGTCTCTAAATAAAGAAACCCTTCCAATGCTTACTGGAAGGGTTTTTAGTAATGTATAGTTGCATAGGAGCAATTACAATTATTGCAATTTCGCTAACCATTCTTTTAAACGTTTCGCTGCTTCTTCTAATTTATCCATGCTGGTTGCATACGACATGCGGATGCAATTAGGCTGTTGAAACGCACTACCCGTAACGGTTGTAACGTGTGCTTTGTGAAGAAGGTAAGCACAAAGATCGTCGGCATTATGGATGGTTTCACCTTCAAACGATTTACCAAAGTACGCGCTAATATCTGGGAACATGTAAAATGCACCATCAGGATTGTTTAACACGAGGCCCGGGATTTCACTCAAGGCATTGTGAATGAAGGTTCGACGTTTCTTGAATTCTTCTACCATGGCAGTAGCCGTTGCCTTATCGTTCAATAAAGCTGCTACAGCGGCATGTTGCGTGATAGATGACGTGGCAGATGTAAATTGACTCTGGATCTTATCGCACGCTTTTGCTATTTCCAGCGGTGCTGCTAAGAACCCAAGTCGCCAGCCTGTCATGGCAAAGCCCTTACTTAACCCGTTGATAATGATCGTACGATCTTTCAACGTGCCAAATTGTGCAATGCTTTCGTGCTCGCCTACGTAGTTAATATATTCATAGATCTCGTCGGAAATGATAAAGATCTCGGGATGTTTTTCGAATACATCAGCCAATGCTTTCAATTCTTCCTTGCTGTAGATAGAACCTGTTGGGTTACAAGGCGAGGAGAACATGAAAAGCTTTGTTTTAGGCGTGATGGCCGCTTCCAGTTGTTCCGGCGTAATTTTGTATTGATTTTCAAGGCTGCATGGCACGAATACCACTTCACCTTGGCAAAGCTTTACTAATTCGGAATAAGTTACCCAGTACGGGGTAGGAATGATCACTTCATCTCCAGGGTCTACAATACTTAATACCGCGTTGGCTAAGCATTGTTTTGCACCTGTCGATACAACGATCTGTTCCGGTGTGTAATCCAGGTTGTTATCGCGTTTGAATTTTTGCGCGACTGCCTTTTTCAATTCCGCGATGCCGGCTACGGGTGTGTAATGTGTAAACCCGTCGTCTATTGCCTTTTTTGCTGCGGTGCGAATATGGTCGGGGGTATCAAAATCGGGTTCACCGATGCTGAGGTCGACAATATCGATCCCTTGTGCTTTCAGCTCCCGGCTCAGCTTCGCCATCTTAATGGTTTGCGGCTCCGAGATGCGTGATAATCTTTCTGCCAGTTTCATGTTGAATGTTTTTATGGGTTGACCGGGGCAAACCTACTGCAAAAAGTTGAATGCACAAGGTTTGAAGGGATTTCAAATATAGATTTATTGAATGAATTGAGTTAGCAGCTTGTGGACGGCGGCGGGTTTGTATTATTCGCTATGATCCTATTTGTTACTTTCTTTGCTTCTCCAAAGAAAGTAACCAAAGAAAGGAGGAAAAACGGCGAAAGACTGCGTCGCCGTTTTATCGGGATGTGGATGGGGCTTGGGTGCTACTGTGGTGAAGGGCGTTAGGTCTTTGGGGGGCGTGTTTTGTTGGGGGGGAGGAGGAATAATAATACAACACCCCGGCATGCAAGCATACCGGGGTGTTGTTTGTATATTTTATATAAGCTGTGTACCTATTATTGAAGGGCCATTCTGCTTAATTTGATAGCGGTGTTACCTGTACCACCTACTTTACCTGTAAGTACGAAGTTGTCGATGTAACCAGCGGCAAATTGTACGCCTTTCAATTCAGCGATAACGGTGTCGGCATTGTGGTCTTTTACGATTACGTTGCTGTATACAGCATCAACATTCGTAAATTGACGAGCATAGGCGCTACGTACATTTGCATATTCAGCACTTTCTACGATTCTATTAGTACCTAAGTAAAGATCTATTGCCGGCATGCCTTTGCAAAGGTTCCAGAAGCGGATGTTTGCTTTGGTAGTGCTAGCTTTTGAGAAGTCTTCTTTCCAAGATTCGCTGCGTACTGGCGCGTTATCATATAATACTACTGCCCAGTAGCTTCTTGTAGAGTCGATTGCCAAAGAAGCGTCTGCATCCGGGTATGATGCACCTGCTTTAGTTTTGAATTGGATCAAGTGATTACCTGGATCGAAGCCACCAGGTACGATGCTTGTTACGATCGCCGGGATGCTGCCGCTTGTATTCAATAATTTGTTGTTATCGTATACGTTTAAGCTGTCACCGGTTGGTGCTGCAAAGAAAAACTGTACAGCAGAAGCGTAACTAACAGAACCTGTGTCATTAGATTTTAAGCATGAAGAAAAGCCTGCAATTCCCACGAAAGCAGCCAAAGCAGCTGCAAGACGAAACTTTTTTGTTAACATGTTGCTCTCTTGTGTTTATTGAATGATTGATGTTTTTTATTTATTGATCATACGTTACCCGGTAACGCGATAGATCCGGTTGATACTTCTTTGTACGATGCAACTCGTATTCGTAGATGATCTCTCCCAATGCTTTTAGAAATGGTTTCCCTACTTCGTCAAATTGATAATGCTCCCCGCTCAATATACCGTTCTCATTTACATACAGGTTTGCCGACAATAGAAATTCTACCTTGTTCTCAAAATCCACTACATACGCCACATCCGAAATAAAGCCCCAAGCCCATCCCGGCTTGTTGAATATCCGTATGCCACGTGGTATGTTCGCCGTGCTATCTCCCCCGAATAATAAGAACTTCACATAGGCATGGTGAAACTCCTTGGTATCGTACTTAGGAACACTTGTTTCCGTTGGCAACTGCGACATGTACTGGTATAAAAATCGGTAGTCGTTGTCTGTTAAACGAAATCGTTGCGCAGATGTTACACTTCCAGGAAAAATTATACTGCGAAGTATAGAATGCAAGTCTACCAAGTTAATTTCATTCTTCAAAGCAAAGTCCATCGGCTCCTTCATCAATTCTCCCTTATTATTATAATAGGCCAGCCCAATTAAATCATGTTTTTCTGTAAACACGATATGGCTTTCTTGTGCCGGCTGGCGATAGATTTCCTTTCCATCTTTTATGAAATACACCTCGTTTGTACGAGCATTGGCTGCCGGTGGCAAAGCAACATCTAAACGATGCCGTATTTGAACACCAGGGTAGCCTTTTTGCCATAAACCCTCGTTAAAACGCTGTTGCCCCACGAATTCGTATAACCTGTTAAAGGCATCATTATCGCTCACAAGGAAGATCTTTTTAATGTAATGCCCGATAGATGGGGCATTTCCTGGTGCAGTTACATCAAATTTAACAGCCGGTGAGATACCCGGTAATTCGGCCGTATACATGGGTGTATTCTTGTCTAAGTCTTTGATATTCATATCATTTAACTTCTCTAAGGCTAGTAACGCTGCCGGAAGCTTCACAGTAGAGGCTGGATAGAAATATCGATTTGTATCAACATTATAGTGGTAATCTGTAAAAGTTGGATTATTTTGCGCATCCCGGTCGATTTTTGTGTAAATCACCTGCAGCCTATACTTATGAAGGTGGTGCGTAACTGTATCCAACCGGGGATCACGCATGAGATCATGTAATAAATTACTGTTCCGATTTGGAGGGAAACTATTTTTTTCCATATTTTTAGCGGTATTACACGCAATTGCAAAAAAAACTGATATTGCAACGGCGTACAAACGATAGTAGCACATAGGTTGTATATTAAATTTCCTGGAACTGTTCAAAATCAATCATATAGCGGTTTTTCATGAGTTTTCTACAGGGCTTTAATATATCAATTTAAATTCTATCTTTGCAACTCTTAAAAAATTTTTATTATAAACCCGAAACAATATGCAACTTAAAGGACTGGTTAGATTTTTTGCCGTCGCACTGATCCTTATCTCTTTGTATCAATTGTCCTTCACGTTTGTGGTGCGGAACTATGAGAAGAAGATTAAGCAGCAGGCCGAAAATGAAGTGGCCAAAGAATTCCCTTCTGCCTCAGTGAAATATCCTGGCGATAAGGAACTACAAGCGTTATACCAAGACACGCTGGACGATTTGATCTCAGACAGGAAAAAGGCCTATTTAGACAGCACCAGGAACCTAGAAATTGCGGGTTTCCCATGGTTCACTACCTACAACAAAGCCAAAGAAAAAGAACTGAACCTGGGTCTGGATTTACAAGGTGGTATCAACGTAGTGTTAGAAGTTAGCGTTGAAGACGTTATCCGCGCATTATCTGGTAACTCTAAAGATGTAGCTTTCAACCAAGCTATCGAAAGAGCGAAAGAAAAACGTAGAACAAGTCAAGCCGACTTCGTTACCTTGTTTGGTGAATCTTACAAAGAGATCGCACCAAGCGGTAGCTTAGCAACCATCTTTGGTAATGCTTACCAAAAAGACATCAATTTCAACACTTCAAACGAGCAAGTATTGAACATCATTCGCAACGAAGCGAAAGGTGCTATCAAGAATACTTACTTAGTATTAATGAAGCGTATTGATAAATTTGGTGTTGCGCAACCAAACATCAACTTAGACGAGAAAAGAGGTATTATCTCTGTTGAATTGGCTGGTGTTGATGACGTAGATCGCGTACGTAAGTATTTACAAGCAAGTGCTAACCTCGAATTTAGAGAAGTTCACAAGAACGCTGAATTCATCGGTACTTTGCAAAATATGAACCAAGCGGCTGCCTTAGCATTGAATGGTAAAAGCGTAGTTGCCGACACTACAGCGAAGAAAGATTCTGCTGCTGTTGCTGCAACGCCTGCTTCACCAAACGATACTTCTAAAACTGGTAGCTTAAACGATATCTTAGCGAACGATAAATCTAAAGCTGGTCTTTCCGACTCTGCTAAAGCGATCGCCGATAAACAAGCGCAAGCAAAGAAAGAGAACCCGTTATTCTCTATCTTACAACCAATGATCGACCAAGAAGGTCGTCCGCAACCTTCACCTGCTATCGGTTACATCATGCCGAAAGATACCGCGGCTTTCCGCGCTATCACGCAAATCCCTGCTGTTAAAGCGGTAATGCCTCGTGATGTAGTATTCGCTTACGGTGCTGAAGATGCAAAACTCAATGCAGAAATCTTAACAGTATACGCGTTAAAAGTAAACCCTCTTAACCCTGCACCTCGTGTGAGTGGTGAAAGAGTAGTAGACGCTCGCCAAAGCTTCGACCAAAACGGTACACCAGAAATTACCATGCAAATGGATAACGTAGGTGCTAGAGAATGGAAGAAATTAACAGGTGAGCTGAAACCTAAAGATCCAACCGGTGCTAATCCTTACGACAGAAACTTCGTAGCGATTGTATTAGATGGTATCGTTTACTCTGCGCCTGGTATCAACCAAGAAATTCCTAATGGTAGCTCTTCTATCTCTGGTTCTTTCACTTTGGAAGAAGCAAAAGATTTGGCTAACATCTTGAAGTCTGGTAAAATGCCTGCTCCAGCTAAAATTGTGCAAGACCAAGTGGTAGGTCCTACCTTAGGTGCTGAATCAGTAGCTGCCGGTGCTAAATCTTTCGCGATCTCTTTCGCAATTATCTTCGTATTAATGTTAGTATACTACAATACCGCTGGTATCGTTGCTAACATCGCGTTGATCTTGAACTTGTTGTTCACATTCGGTATCCTTGCATCTTTAGGTGCTACGTTAACGATGGCTGGTATCGCAGGTTTAGTATTAACCATCGGTATGGCCGTAGATACGAACGTAATCATCTTCGAAAGGATTAAAGACGAATTGTCTCATGGTAAATCTTATGTCGATGCTGTAAACGACGGTTACAAACGCTCTTATGCACCTGTACTCGACGGTCACGTTACTTCATTGATCACAGCCTTGATCTTGTTCTACTTCGGTTTAGGTCCTGTGTTAGGTTTCGCTACTACACAAATCATTGGTCTCTTACTCTCTTTATTCTGTGGTATCTTGGTTTCTCGTATGGTAACCGACTTCTGGATGAAGCGTAAGAAACACTTCGAATACTTTACACCGATCTCTCAAAAAATCTTCAAACACGTTAAATTCGACTTCGTTGGAAAACGTAGAATCGCTTACATCATCTCTGCTATCGTAATGGTATTGGGTGTAGCTTCTTTCTTCAACGGTTTCGATCATGGTGTTGACTTCTCAGGTGGCCGTAGCTACACTGTGTTGTTCCCAACCCACATGAAAGAAGGTGACGTGCGTGAGAAATTGAAACCAGTATTCGGTGATGAAGCACCCGTTGTTAAAACTGTAGGTGAAGCAAACAAATTGAACATCACCACTGCTTACAAAATCGAAGAACAAAGCGTTGCTGCTGATGATCAAGTAGTAGAAGCTTTGTACAACGGTTTGAAATCTTACTACCCAGCTAATACAGATAAGAGCACATTCATCTCTAAATACGTATTGGGTACGCAAACAGTATCTCCAACGATCTCTAACGATTTAAGAACAGGCGCCGTTTGGGCAACCGTTTTATCTATCGCAGCGATCTTCTTGTATATCTTATTGCGATTCAGCAAATGGCAATACTCTATCGGTACTATCTTCTCGTTATTACACGACGTGGCAGTTACCTTGGCGGTATTCTCATTCTGCCGTAACTGGGTAAGCTTCCCATTAGAAATCGACCAGCACTTTATCGCGGCGATCTTAACAGTTATCGGTTTCTCTATGAACGATACCGTTATCGTATTCGATCGTATCCGTGAATACTTCCGTAATCGTAAACCAGGTACAAGAGATGAAATCATCAACTTGGCGATTAACGATACATTGAGCCGTACAGTAATGACTTCTTTCACAGTATTCATCACTATCTTGGTTCTCTTCATCTTCGGTGGCGACGTTACACGCGGTTTCGCCTTCGCGATGTTGATCGGTGTAATCACTGGTACTTACTCTTCTATCTTCGTAGCTGCACCTATCTTGGTAGACTTCGATAAGAAGAATAAATTAATGGATGAAGGAGATGCTTTGGAAGTTTCAGCAGCAAAAACTGCTGCTCCAGCTAAGAAATAGTTTCTAATTTTATTCAGCTATAAAAACGGTCTTTACAATTATGTAGAGACCGTTTTTTATTTTACGCTTGGGCGGCGGCCTTGTATAGTTAGCATTGATCCTATTTGTTACTTTCTTTGCTTCTCCAAAGAAAGTAACCAAAGAAAGGAGGACCAACGGCTAATGTACTTCGTAGCCGTTGGATCGGGGCAGAGATGGGGCTTCTTTGCTACTGTAGTGAAGGGCAGTGGGGCGCTGCTGTGGGGAGAGTGTTGTTTAGTGTTTTAGTATGGACTTGTAGTTTAATGATATAACAAAAGCCCTTGTAGTTGTGACAAGGGCTTTTGTTTTCTTTTATACTGAAAGGTTAATGGTTTCGCCGATTTTGAAGGGGAGAGGGTATTCCAGTTCTGCGGGAAGTTCCTGTTGGGCGGCTTCGAGTTGATTGGTTTGAACAAGGTGGTGCACTTCTTTGCAGAAGGGCGTGATGTCTTGTACATCTACAATCCAATTGTCGAGGTATCGGTGGACGGCTTCGCCGCTGAGGCCGATTTGGATGGATCGGTAGGGGAGCGGGTTTAGATGAAGGTCCTTTTCTGGGTCCCATTGTACGCGAACGGGAGTAGATTGTAATTGGGATTGCCAGTCTTCTTTTGTGGTGTAGATGAAGGTGTTGAAGGTGGCTAAGGTGGCCATGGAAAGGGCTTCTTCGAAGCCGGCGCGTTTTAGTTTGACGGCTAAGATATGCTCTTGGTTTTCCTTGGTGGCCCAGCCAGAGCGGTACATCATCCACAAAAAAGATGGTTTAATCCAAGTCATGCGGTCGCGTTTGAAAGGGGCGCAAAAGGTGCCTCTTCTCACGGCAGCTTGGGCAATGTGTGTATTGAAAGCTTGGTACACAGTAATAGTTTCCTCGTCGTACGAGGCACGGATGATTCTATCCTTCATAGGTTAAATGTTTATATCGGTATGTCTTATTCGGAAATGTTCCTTTGGAAGCTAACGGGTTAACAGTTGCGAATCGTATACAAAACTAGGAGAAATCTTTTAAATATTTATTGATTATGAAGCCAATTGCTTGTAATCTACTTCGAAATGGAGGATTGGTTTATCATACATTTCGTATTCGATGGCTACAAGAGAAGATTGTTTGCCGCGCGGGGTTTGAAACGTTACTTCCTTATAAGCAACTTGGTACTCCAATGCCGCCATGTTTATATTGGCATCATGGGGGGTATAAGGAAATTGCTTGTAAGTGGCTTTAATCGATAATACTTTGAATCCGTAATTTGCTAAGGTGTCTTTAATGTCTTTATCTACTTCACTGGCCGATCTTGAGAAAAGGTAAATCATCGCAAGAGGAACAAATACAATGAACCAGGCACCGAGTAGTTGCAATACAATTGTACTCATGTACGTGTAATTTTTTTAGGCGAAAAGCTATGGTTTAAATTATACTTCTTGAATGTACGAAATGATTTTAATTTATAGCGGAGTATAGATTAGTTTGATAGTCCTTCAATTTTCTATAATGCGTTAACTTTGCAGCTAACATATCTAGCTATCTATGAAACACCTTCTCCCATTCGTTTGCCTCCTTCTCGGCCTTCAACTTAACGCCCAAAAAGTATTCAAACTCGACGATTTCTCAAAAGATTACTACGCGAAAATTGCCGTTGCCGAATGCGATTCTTCCGGCTATTGCAGTGGTGAAGGGAAAGTGGAAATCTTCTCAAAAGCCAATAACAAACGCATCCTCACCCAAGAAAGTGAACAACTCGCTTTATGGTTACACAAAGGCAAAGCCGTTGCCAATATAAAGGAACTGCCTTACGGGGAACAAAGTGTACTCATTTATGAAGATGTGAACTTCGATGGGAAGAAAGATTTTGCACTGTGTGATGGGCAAAATTCTTGCTACGGTGGCCCTTCTTTCCAAGTATACCTCGCCACTACAAACGGCTTTCAACACAGCGAAAGTTTTACCCGCTTAGCACAAGATTACTGCGGCATGTTCCAAATAGATGCGAAGAAAAAAGAGATTCACACCATGACGAAAAGCGGTTGCTGCTGGCACCAATTTAGTACGTTCAAAGTAGAAGGCAACGAACCCATTGAATGGGAAATCATAGAAGAAGATGCCACCACGTTTCCTTATGCAGGAGTTACGATACAGCAACGTGTGAACCATAAAATGGTAACGAATGCATATTTTGAATTGGTAACAGCTGAAGCTAAACCCTTCTTCTCCGTCAACCTGCAAAAGAACAACAAGCAAGTAGTCCTATTCAGACAAGGCGATGTGTTGCATTACGCTTTACTCAAAGCCAATTCCGATAGCGTAGAGTTCTCCTACCCATTCCGTGCACAAGGGGAGGAGAAAGATCTCGTATTTTCGTACGAACCCTTTGGCAAAGAAACCACCCTCACTTTCACAAACAAAAATGCTACGTATACCGTTTACGAATCTGCTACCACGGTAGGTATTCGCGTATTGCTCAATGGTAAAACATATGATATGCCCGGCAACCCCGCTACGAAAAAAGGTTCCGTAAATATCATAGGACAAGATGCGGAAGGGATTGTGAATGTGCGCTAAAAACACAACAGCTCTCCTTACAAACGTAAAGAGAGCTGTTGCAAAATTATTTTTGGATGGCCGGTTGGTTATACGGCAAAGGATGTTCCACAACCACAAGTGCTCGAAGCATTCGGGTTTTGGAAAGTGAATCCACGGGCGTTTAAACCATCTTGGAAATCGATCTCCATACCGTATAAATAGATGCCGTGTGATTTCTTCATCGCAACAGGTATACCTTCAATGTCGTAGGTAGAATCATCTTCGGCTGGTTCGTCGAATCCCAAAACGTATGACATGCCCGAGCAGCCACCGCCTTTTACGCCTACGCGTAATACGTTCTTCTGATCAAAACTTTCCTCGCTCATCAAACGCTTTAATTCTTTGATGGCGCCGGCAGTTAATAATACAGGTGCAGTTGTAATGTCCATGTTATAAAATTCTATCACAAAAATACGCATTTATACCCTTTGGATGCTAATCGCCGTGTTGGCCCTGTGTAAAACTTGTGTATAGCGGTTTTATATTAACTTCCCGGTCCACGTATTTACTTCTTGCCAGGAAGTATTATATTGAGTGCTCATATTTCTTTTCTTATGCCCAAACGATCCCTGTTTGTATATATTTTGATCCTTTTCTCTATCCCGGCATGGGCCCAACAATTCGGCGGTAACAGGCCCGCACATCGTTGGATGCAAATAGATACCTCGTCGCTACGGGTAATATTTCCAAAGGCTTTGTATAAGGATGGTCAACATGTAGCCAATTTATTAAGCTATATCGCTGCCAAACCTTCTACCATAGGTCCTATGCGCAGAAAGGTGGATATCGTACTACAGAACGAAAGTTTATTGGCCAACGGCTATGTACAACTCGGCCCATTCCGTTCAGAATTCTATATGACACCCCCACCTAATTCGCAAGATCTAGGCGCCTTATACTGGACCGACCAATTAGCTATCCACGAATTCAGGCACGTGCTGCAAAACGCGAATGCTCGGAAAGGAATATCCAACGTGTTTTCTTATTTGGGTGGACAATTAGGTCAAGCTGCCATCACCAATATAGCGCTCCCTAATTGGTTCTGGGAAGGCGATGCCGTAGTAACAGAAACCGCACTCAGCTTACACGGCCGTGGTCGCTTATCCAACTTTTATAAAGGCTTTAGAGGACTCACCTTCTCTCGTAAGCAATATAACTACATGAAAATCCGTAACGGCTCGTACCGCGATTACGTGCCCGATCACTATGCATACGGTTATATAATGACAGCCTACGGCCGCACGCAATACGGCCAAAACTTTTGGCCTAAAGTAATGGATGAAGCTGTTCGTTTCAAAGGCGTATTCTACCCCTTCTCCCAAAGCCTGAAGCGCCATACCGGCATGAACGCTGCTCATTTCTATAAAGCCGCCCTAGCCTCGTACCAAGCACAATGGACCGCTGCCGCTGCTCACTTATCCTCTACAAAAGTAGACACCATTACCCCGTTGGAGAAGCAAGTTGCCAACTACAATTGGATCAATGCTACAAACAACGGCTGGATCGTAGTAAAGAATACGTATAAAACCATCCCCGCCTTCTACCGTTTACACGACAATGGCAAGGAGGAAAAAATATTCGCACCCGGCTACAACTTCGACGATTACTTTCACGTACAAGATAATTGGATCGTGTATACCGAAAGCAGGAACCATCCACGCTGGGGATATGAAAACTATTCTATCATTCGTTTGCATGACATTAATACCGGCAAAACGCGCAAGCTTACTTCAAAATCAAGATACTTCTCGCCCAGCTTATCGCACGATGTACAAAATATCGTAGCAGTAAGGCAAGAAAATGATATGAAAGTGTACCTCGATATCGTAGATGCAAACAGCGGTGAACGGAAGAAAACCCTTGCCAACCCAGCAGATTGGTACTACACCTATCCGCGCTATATGCAAAACGATAGCGCAGTTGTAAGTACCGTGCGCGATAGGAATGGAAACATGGGTATGATTGCGCAAAATGTTTACACCGACCAAGTAGATACGCTGGTAGCCTTTACGGCCAACGTTTTAGGAGCCGTAAACCCAATAAGCGATACGATCCTTTTTACGGCGAATTATAAAGATGTGAGCAATGGTTTTGCGCTGTTGCCCGGCACACAACAAGTGGTACAATTAACCGATCGTGCAAATAACGTAAATGCCATCGCGGCAAGAAATGGAGAAATCCGCTTCTCGGAATTTACATCGCAAGGCGATAAAATCTTCGCATCGTCTATACAAAGTGCAACGCCCTTCAATATTTACAACACAACACACGCACCTTATTTAGCACCCACTTTTGGCGAAGATTCGCTTATCGTTAGCCATCTGCCGGAACGCACATTCACCACGAAGAAATATTCACAATTCCGCAAATTCATCAACCTGCATTCATGGATTCCCACGTTCGACGATCCTGAATATAGTTTTACCATTTACGGCAACAACATTTTAAATACTACGCAAACAGCGTTGAGTTATACCTATAATAACAACGAGCAAAGTCATAAAGTAGGAGGCAGTTTGGTGTATGCCCAATTATTCCCGTATCTCTCGGCGGGTTTGAATTATACGGCGAATAGGCATATCCAAGTAAGCAGAACGGAACAATTAGTGTGGAATGAAACCAATGCGAACGTAGGCGTTGCGTTGCCATTCAATTTATCGTCGGGCAAGTTTGGCCGCAGTATGGGATTATCGGGTAGCTACAATTATGTGCAACGCACAGAGGCCAGCGGTTCGAAATATCAATTCAAATACAATAACCTGCAATATTTCTCCACAGCTTTCACGTTTAACCAACAACGCATGAAGGCAAGGCAAAACTTGTTCTCGCACTTCGGGCAAAACTTCTTAGTACAATACAGCCGCTCTGTAAGCAATGCTGCTGCACAGCAATTATACGCGAAACTAGATTTGTACCTACCTGGCTTTATGCGCAACCACAATATCGTTATCAATACAGCATATCAATATATCGACACGGCCAGCGCTTACCGCTTTACAGATAATTTCGTGTATGCAAGGGGGTATAACAAGCCATTCTATAGCAAAATCTACAAGATAGGGGTGAACTACCATTTCCCTATTGCTTACCCCGATTGGGGTTTCGCGAATTTGCTCTACTTTATGCGTATCCGGGGCAACCTCTTCTACGATTATAGTAGAACAACGAATGTTACCTACAATGGTCACGGCCAATACAATAGTACCGGCGGCGAATTATTCTTCGATACGAAAATTGGTAACACCATTCCGTTTACTTTCGGTGCCCGCTTTAGTCACCTGCTGGACCCCGATCCGCAAGATGCCGGGTTACGGAATAAATTCGAGTTTATCATCCCGTTGCAGCAGTTATTTAGTTATTAATAATAGTATTTTAACATATTCTCTTCGCGGAAACCTCGGGCTAAAATCCGGGGTTTTTTCGTCTTTTCCCCTACTGCTTTTATTGACTGGTAGCCGTTTTGCCAGCATTTGCCGAGTACTTGTAAGCCCTTTTCCGACTCAACACCGACTATTCACCGGCTTTTCACCGACAGTTCTCCGACATTTCCCCAGTGTTTGTAAGGGTTCAGTAAGGCATTTCCCAAGTGTTTGTCGACATTTTCCGCTAAAAGGTTTTGTGGATAAGCTTTTAGGTCCAAATAGTCGACGTTTTGGGGTTAAAGTCTGATTGGATAATGGTTTGGGCGAAATTGTCAAAATAAGGCGATTTAAGACCACATTTTGTTGTTTTTGATACAATATGTCAAAAATGATTTTTATGTCAAATTTAAGGCTTAAAATGTCCTTAAAATTGATTTTTGAAGTCTTGTTGTAGCTAGGAAATAAATTAGCTTGATTGGAGTGAAAATTGACACTTGGGGTTATTGTGGTGAATGAGTGAGGAAAAGAGGGTGGTAGGATAATATTATATCATATAAAAGAAAGCGGGCGATCGCATGGCGATGCACCCGCTTTGTAATTATCTAACTTCAAACTTCAAGGATGGAACCCTGTATAGTTTGTCTTCTTTGTATTTAATAATAATGTCGTTGAACCACAATTCATCCCCCTTCTCTAAACTTCTTCTTAAATGCCCTTGCCATAACGTATCCAACTTAGCCCCTTTAAATATATCACCCGTCGTTTCCGTATAAAAAGATATTTGCTCCGTTGTATCATTTATATACGGCTCTTTCTTCACGTATGTAAACTCGAATGATTGTACCGGGAACAAAGTATTCGTTTGATCGCGCACGCGCAATGCAGAATCCAATAAGCTTAATGCTAAAGGACGAGGAATTGAGTCGCTTAAGTTTAAGCCCCAAGAACTCTTGAATCGAATCGCTTGCTTTGCGCCGGTTGTAGCAGGTTTGGCAGTAGTGGTAGCTGGTTTTTTCACGGGCGTTTTCTGTTGCGCAGTACTTTCTTGCAACATCCCCAATACGCAAATAGTAAAGATGAAAAGGGTGTATCTCATAGTTATATAAAGTAAATGGCCCGGCCTATTAACGGGTCGGGCCATTGAAAAAGTATGTAAAAATTACAATAGTTTCAAACTTTCCTCGATCGCTTTGATCTTCACTTCCGCATCTTCACGCTTCTTACGCTCAACTTCTACTACTTCCGGTTTCGCATTCGCTACGAATTTCTCATTGCTCAATTTCTTATCTACCGATACTAAGAAGCCCTGTAAATAAGCTAAGTCTTTCAACAATGATTCCTTCTGTGCTGCTGGATCAATTTCGATCTCAGATTTCACGTAAAACTTATCCTTGCCAATTACACAAGCAATAGATTTTTCTACCACGTCGTTCGTAAATGAAATCGATGTCGCATTTACTTGCTTCGCTAAAATCTCTTGGATATCAGCATAAGCACCTTGTTGTTGCGTTTCGATGAATACTTCAATTACGTCTTTCGGCTTGTACTGGCTCTTATTACGTAAATCGCGTAAGCCGGTAATTACTTCTTTCGCCAATTCTGCTTCCGCCAATACGGCTGCATTAATAGCACCCGGTGTAGCGAATTGTTTCACGATCAAATCATCGCCTGCTGCTCTTTCACGCAACAAGTGGTATACTTCCTCTGTAGCATGCGGCATGAACGGGTGCAATAATTGCATCAATTGCTCGAAGAACTCGATGGTTTTGCTATGTACATTCGCATCAATCGGTTGCTCGTAGCCTGGTTTAATCCATTCCAAGTACCAGTTACAGAAATCGTCCCAAATTAAGCTATAGATGGTTTTCAAGGCTTCACTTAATTTGAAGTCTTTGAAAAGATCGATTACTTCTTGTTGTACTTGCGCTAAGCGGCTTTCAAACCATTTTACGGCAAAGTGTGTTGGCGCTTCGCTGGTAGATGGGGTGGTGTTCCACATCTTCACCAATTTCAAAGCGTTCCAAATCTTGTTTGTGAATTTCTGTCCTTGCTCTACAGTAGCCATGTCGAATAACAAGTCGTTACCCGCCGGTGCGGTAATCATTACCCCGAAGCGTACTGCATCTGCACCGTAATGGCCGATCATTTCTAACAAATCGGGTGAGTTACCCAATTGTTTCGACATTTTTCTTCCTTGGCTATCACGTACCATACCGGTAAAGTACACGTCTTGGAATGGAATTTCTTGTTCATATTCCATACCTGCCATAATCATACGGGCCACCCAGAAGAAGATAATATCTTGGCCGGTTACCAATACCGATGTAGGGTAGTAGTATTTCGCTTCCGCGTTACCGGGTTGTGAAATACCATTGAATACCTCCATTGGCCATAACCAAGAAGAGAACCACGTATCCAAGCAATCTTCGTCTTGTGTAAGCTTCGTATCGCCTAAAGGACCATGGGTTTCAATGTATAATTGTTCTGCTTCTGCTAATGTAGCGGCTACTACGAATTTACCATTCGCATCGTACCAAGCCGGGATTTGTTGTCCCCACCATAGTTGGCGAGAAATACACCAATCTTTCACGTTCTCCATCCAGTAACGGTAAGTCGCCAAGAAACGATCACCCGGGTGGATTTTCACATCGCCATTTACAACCGCGTCTAAGGCAGGTTTTGCCAAATCAGCCATTTTCACGAACCACTGGGTAGAGATACGAGGCTCTACTACCGCGTTGGTACGTTGCGATTGTGCTGTTTTGGTAGCGTATTCTTCTTCTTTTACTAATATGCCTTTTTCTTTCAATTCCGCTACGATCTTCTTACGGGCAGCGAAACGATCTTCACCCACGTAGATTTGCGCATTGGCATTCAAAGTACCGTCTTCATGCAAAGTGTCAATAACTTCCAAGTGGTGTTTTAAACCCAAGTTGTAGTCATTCAAATCGTGCGCCGGCGTTACTTTCAATGCACCGGTACCGAATTCTTTATCAACGTACTCGTCGAAAATAATAGGGATACGACGGTTAATCAATGGAACAACCGCGTACTTGCCTTTCAAATGCTGGTAACGTTCGTCGTTCGGGTTTACGCAGATCGCGCTATCACCCATAATGGTTTCAGGGCGACCGGTAGCGATGGTAATTTTCTCGTCGCTGCCTTCGATATTATATTGAAGGTGGAAGAGTTTACCCGTTACTTCGCGGTATTCTACTTCTTCGTCGCTCAACGCTGTTTTAGCCACCGGGTCCCAGTTAATCATGCGGGCGCCACGGTAGATCAAGCCTTTGTTGTATAAGTCAACGAATACTTTAATAACCGCTTTATAATAATGATCGTCCATGGTAAACGTTACCCTATCCCAATCGCAAGAGCAACCAAGCTTTGCAATTTGAGAGTAGATAATGCCACCATATTTATCTTTCCATTCGTATGCGTGTTTGAGGAATTCTTCGCGTGTCAACTGGCTTTTTTCAATGCCTTTCTCACGCTTCAACATGTCCACGACCTTCGCTTCAGTAGCGATAGAGGCATGGTCAGACCCAGGGACCCAGCAAGCGTTGAACCCGGTCATACGGGCACGACGGATGAGGATGTCTTGGATGGTTTCGTTGAGCGTATGCCCCATGTGTAAGATACCGGTGACGTTCGGTGGAGGAATCACAATGGTATAAGGCTGACGTTCGTCGGGAACGGAGCGGAAATATTGTTTATCCATCCAGTGTTTGTACCACTTATCATCGAGGCTGGCGTGTTGATAATTCTTCGATAATTCCATATACTTTATAAAAAAACAGTTGAGGAGCAAAAATAACTTAGATGCATGAGAAAACCCAAAATTGCGCGCTATCCACAGAAATTTCACTTGCCAAGGCTATAACCAGCCATGGTAAACAATTTCAAAGATAGCAGTGCTGTGCTGGCGTACCGTTAAGGATGATTTTCCATGTTTAAAATGGCATGACAGGTTCTTTGTACCATCTCTGCCGTAATGTCCATGTGTGTCACAATCCTTACTTGGGTAGGCGAAACTACCGATACTAAGATGTCTTGCCGCTTCAGTAACTCGGCAAAGCGTTTAGGGGCTATTCCTTTTACTTCGAAGATGAGGATATTGGTTTCAACAGGCATCATTTTACCCACGTAATCGTTCTCGATAAGCGCGGTAGCGATAATCTTGGCATGTTCGTGGTCGATTTTGAGGCGCTTCACGTTGTGGTCTAGGGCATATTGCAGGCATGCGGCCATGTAACCCACTTGGCGCAAGCCGCCTCCTAGTTTCTTCCTTACCCGGCGGGCTTCGCGGATAAACGTTTTAGAGCCTAGCAGCACAGAGCCCATGGGGCAGCCCATGCCTTTATTGAAGCAAACGGAAATACTATCGAATACCTCGCCGTATTGTTTCGGGTCTTGCCCAGTAGCCACGAGGGCATTGAATAGGCGGGCACCGTCCAGGTGGAGTTGGAGGCCGTGGGTAGAACATACCTCGCGGATGTGTAAGATTTCTTGCCAGTCGTAGCAGCAACCGCCACCCCGGTTCGAGGTATTCTCGAGGCAAACGAGGGAGGTGCGCGCTTTGTGGTCGTCGTCTATATCGTTAATGGCAGCTTCTACTTGTGCAGCCCTGATCATGCCGCGGTCGCCATGTAAAGGGCGTGCTTGTGCGCCTGCATTGAAGGCAATGCCGCCGCCTTCGTAAATGTAAACGTGGGCGAGGTCGCTACAAATCACTTCGTCGCCGGGCAGGGTATGTACCTTAATGGCAATTTGGTTGCTCATTGTGCCGGAAGGGCAGAAAAGGGCTGCCTCCATGCCAAAATAAGCCGCCAAATTGGCTTCTAATAAATTAACGGTTGGGTCTTCCCCAAATACATCATCGCCAACGGGAGCGGCCGACATCGCTGCAAGCATGGCGGGTGTTGGTTTTGTAAAAGTATCGCTGCGGAAATCAATCATGACATTAAAGAAAATATAAGATTTTCTCTATTGAATTAGAGAAGTTGTTAATCTGAATGTGATTTATTATCAATTGTTAAAATTTACATAAACCCATCAAAAATAAGAACTAAAACGCTATTAAATTTCGTTAATTATGAGTACTTTGTTAAAGGTAGTTCAAGGAAGCAAAGAGGAGAAAATGATTATTTGGAAGAGTGGGGGATTAGCACGATCTTTGCAGACTTATTTTAGATAATCTTGTAAGGTAAGACAATTATCCAAACCGAACAAAATTATTTCGTGGAGCGTTAATATATTCGTAAACTAATATTTTAAATTATGAGGCAACTTAAAATTGCCACCCAGATCACCAATCGTGATTCTCAGGCGGTAGAAAAATACCTGCAAGAAATCTCGAAAATCCCTTTGTTAACTCCGGAAGAAGAGACGACTCTCGCGCAGCGCATTAAAATGGGCGACCAGAGGGCTCTCGAAAGATTGACGACAGGTAACTTACGTTTCGTTGTTTCTGTTGCAAAGCAATATCAGCACCAAGGCTTAAGCCTAAGCGACCTTATCAATGAAGGCAATCTCGGCTTGATTAAAGCAGCACAACGTTTTGATGAAACAAAAGGTTTCAAGTTTATTTCTTACGCAGTATGGTGGATTCGTCAGTCTATCCTGCAAGCTTTGGCAGAACAGGGCCGTTTGGTTCGTTTGCCACAAAACAAAATTGGTACATATAATAAAGCTAACAAAGCTTATATGGCCTTCGAACAGGAAAACGAGCGTGAACCTTCTACCGAGGAACTAGCAGAAATCCTGGAAATGTCAGAATCAGAAATTAATAACATCTTCCAAAGCAACACCCGCCACATGAGTTTGGATGCCCCTGTTCACGAAGCAGAGGACGTAGCAATGGGTGACTTGTTAGAAGGTGGTGATATTACTGATGACGATGTTATGCGCGATTCATTGCGCGAAGAAATTCGCCGCGTACTTAAATCATTAAGTCCCCGCGAAGCAGAAATCGTAAATGCGTATTTTGGTCTGGATGGAGAAAACGGCGCCACTATTGAACAAATAGGGCAAAAATATGACTTAACGAAAGAAAGGATTCGTCAAATTAAAGAAAGAGCCATTAAACGTTTGCAAAAAGCACGTTATAGCGGTGCTCTGAAGTCCTACTTGGGTTAATAATATTCTAACATATTTATTTTGTACTGCACCGGCCTGTTTTTTACATGGTCGGTGCTTTAGTTTTAAGAAGTTTGCAAATATTACATCACAACCCGTTATTTTTGCAATCCGGTGCAAAATTCGGTTCGTACTATACTTCTATGCTTATATAAATAAATACAATAACATTCAGAAGTCAATTCCTCCTATTTTTGCATACTGCCCCGGCAGGTAGTAACAAGTAACCGCTGTATACTTATTACTACGTGATGAACAATACATTACAATACCAAATCAATAAACCAACAGCATGGAAACGAACAATCAAAACGAACACGTACATCTATTAATCATAGGTTCTGGACCAGCCGGCTACACGGCCGCGATCTACGCGTCGAGAGCTAATTTGAAACCTGTACTATACCAAGGTATCCAACCAGGTGGCCAGTTAACCATCACTACAGAGGTGGAAAACTATCCAGGTTACCCTGAAGGTATCCAAGGACCAGAAATGATGGTCGACTTCGAAAAGCAAGCGACCCGCATGGGCGCCGACATTCGTTACGGTATGGCTACATCCGTAGATCTTTCTAAACAACCTTATACAGTAGTAATCGACGAAGAGAAAACGTTAACTGCCGACGCTATTATTATTGCTACAGGTGCTTCCGCTAAATGGTTGAACTTGCCATCTGAGCAACGTTTGAACGGTAGCGGTGTATCTGCATGTGCTGTTTGTGATGGTTTCTTCTTCCGTGGTAAAGAGGTAGCTATTGTTGGTGCAGGTGATACAGCAGCAGAAGAAGCGTTGTATTTATCTAAACTTTGCTCTAACGTACACATGCTCGTGCGTAAACACGAAATGCGTGCTTCTAAAGTAATGCAAGACCGCGTATTGAAAACTTCTAACATCATCGTTTACTGGAACTCTGAAACAGAGGAAGTATTGGGTGAAAAGAAAGTAGAAGCAGTGCGCGTACGTAATAACCAAACGAACACAACGCAAGACATTCCAGTAAGCGCGTTCTTCGTAGCAATTGGTCACCAACCTAACTCAGGTATTTTCGAAGGCCAGTTGGATATGGATAAAGAAGGTTACATCATCACCACCCCAGGTTCATCTAAAACAAACGTGGAAGGTGTGTTTGCATGTGGCGACGTACAAGATAAAATCTACCGCCAAGCGGTTACAGCTGCAGGTAGCGGTTGTATGGCTGCCTTGGATGCTGAAAGATACTTATCTGCAAAATTCCACTAATCCAATCGGAATCAATATATTTAACCAGGTAGGCTTGCTTACCTGGTTTTTTTATCAATAAAAACGCCCAAACCCATGCTCACGATCGCCTTGGAATCTATGGAATACTTCGCCTACCACGGCCTTTACCCGCAAGAGAAAGTCCTCGGTAATTACTTCATCCTCGATATTTACGTGAAAATCGCCGAACCGCAACACATGAACGAACTCGACGAAACGGTGAACTACGTTCACTTACACGAAATCGCCAACGAAGCCATGAGCGTGCCTACAGAACTGTTGGAACAAGTAGTGGCCAATATTTCGACCGTTATTAAACAGAACCACCCCGAAGTATTATATAGCAAAGTAGCCTTGCGCAAAATGCACCCCCCAATGGGCGCGCCTATTCGCAATTCATTGGTGGTGTTGGAGAAGAATTATTAGGTGGTCGATCACACGCTACGGCGCTTTCGAGGCGTCGCACGTTTGAAGTGTGGTGGTGCTATGAAGCATTGTACAGCAGTTACAACCATCCTAAATAACCTTTCTACAAGTCCCTTCCGCATCGAACGTTGAAGCGAGCGTGGCAACGGGGGCTTCATTAGAAAACATACGTTTGTTCATACCCCCTCCCTCCTTCTTGCATCGGCGAACCAGCTAACCTCTATTTGTGAATCAACCCGTTAGAAATCAAAAAAAATCCGAAATTATTTTTTTTGCTTTCAAGCGATTCGTAATTTTAGTAACGTTCAAAATCAATAGGCGATTACCTTTTAAAACCCGTATCTATGCTTAGGAAATTAGTCTTGGCATTACTCTTCATTAGCGCAACATCCATGGTAGGGCATGCTCAATCATTAGAAGACATGATGGCAAAAGCGAAGCAATTCGAGAAAGAAATGAAAGAACCCGAAGCACTCGAACAATACAAGGAGATTTTAAAAATACAGCCGAAAGACGTACAGGTATTAACTTCCGCCAGCCTACTCAGCTCCATGGAAGGCAACCGCAAGAAAGATAAATCCGAAAAACTCGCGTACTTCACCCAAGCGCAAAACTACGCGCAAGAAGCCATTAATATCGATAATGCCAATGCGCGTGCTTATTATGCCGCCGCCGTAGCAACCGGTAGAATGGGCCTTATCTTGGGTACCAAGGAGCGTGTAGCCGCTTCCCGCGATACAAAGAAATATGCCGAACTCGCCATTAAATTCGACACCACCTACGGCGAAGCGTATTACCTGCTCGGTAAATGGAATTACGAAGTGTTTAATATGAATACCGTGGAAAAAGCTGCCGCCAAAGTATTATTCGGTGGCATGCCCAAAGCCAGCCTCGAAGAAGCGATTGCCAATTACGAAAAATGTAGAAAATTACGCCCAGGTTATATCCTAAATTACTACGACTTAGGTGTAGCACTACGCCAATCGGGCGACGATACAGCTGCCATTGAAATATTGAAAAAAGGAAGCAGTTTGCGCCCCGTGTATTTCGATGATATCCAAACCCGCTTAAACTGCAAGAAATTAGTAGAAGACATGCAATAACTAAATCTTCTTATTCTTCCATTTCCCTGTACTCAAATACCACAAACACATAACGATGATCACCATCCAGTAAACAAACTCGCTGCCCCAAGCCCAATGCAGCGGCTTTCTCAACTGGTCGATAACAATCTCGCAATACAACAAGTAACACACTACCGCCGTAAACTCGATAAGTAGGTTCACTTTCGTATTGCCCGTACCCGTTACCCCGTTAAATACAACGGCTGCCACCGAGGTTAACACGGTGCTAATAGTAAGTATCCTAATTGATGGAAGCGCCTCTTCAATAAGCGCCGCATCAGGGGTATAAACATGTAAAAGGGTGTAAGGGAATATATTTAAGATGGTACATACGCACAGCGCACAACCAATACTAATCAAGGCAATTTTACGGATGGCTTTGAATACCTCCTCTTGCTTACCCTGGCCAATGAGGTTACTCACCATGGTATTGCTAGTAGCCGCTAAGGCCCACGTGAAGATCCCGAAGAAGCCGAAAATACTGCGCATCATGTTGGAAATGGCGAGCGGGCGGGTACCCAAATGCTCAATAAAAACAAAGAATACCATCCAACTGCCAATACTAAACAAGTATTGTACAATCAACGGTGCCGACACCACTAGTATATGCTTCGCCGTTTCCAAGCGGGGACGCAAATACTGGAATAAGCTGAAACGCTTATGGTAGCCCAATAGGAAAATCATACTGTAAGCCACACCACAACCGGTTATTTCTGCAATAATACTGGCAACCGCTGCACCGTTTAAACCCATAGCCGGGAACCCCCATGCGCCGAATATCAAGGTGTAATCGAAGAAGATATTCGTTACTTCTTGGAACAACGAGGTAACGGCTAATATCCGGGTATTACCACTGCCTATATAAAAGGAGTTCGCCAAGCCCAGCAACATCAAAAAGGGCAACCCCCAAATACGCGTATATATAAAGGAAAGGG
Organism: Chitinophaga skermanii; assembly: GCF_003259335.1. Classification (GTDB taxonomy): domain Bacteria; phylum Bacteroidota; class Bacteroidia; order Chitinophagales; family Chitinophagaceae; genus Chitinophaga; species Chitinophaga skermanii. The sequence goes on along the minus strand of NZ_QLLL01000006.1, from coordinate 60,974 downwards.
CCGCTTCTAAAATATGCGGGTCGTGCAAGGTATGGCGGAATACCCAAGGGGCTATGAAAAACGTAATACTCACCGCCACCAGCGAGAACAATAAGCACAGCGATATACCATTAGAGAACACCTGCCCAATACCACTTTCATTCTTTTCACCGGCACGGCGGGCGATAATTACTTGTATACCATTGTTCAAACCGTACGCAATCATGTACATCACCAAGTAGTAAATACCGGCTATCCCGTTGGCTGCCAGCTCAAAATCACCTAAACGACCAATGAAAGCCGTGTTGGTCATGTGGTTAATTTGTGGAACGATGAGCGCCAAGCTGATAGGGGCGGCTATTTTGATAATTTGGCGCGTATTGACTACTACTTGCATAACGGGTTGAATGGCGTAAGATTGCTCGCAAAGATAAGGCTTTGTACGCGTGTAAAGGAATACGGCGTAAATGGCCTCGTACATATTTAGGAAAAATAGTTATTATTGTGCTCTAACTAACTGATAACCGCCATATGGCTTATACAATACAACCGGCTTTTGCAATCGATGACGATACCTTGTTGGAAACCGACCTTACTACTTGTCACCTCCTTATACTAATTGGCAGTGGCACGTTCAATTACGCCGTTTTCAACCCCTTGCATCGTAAATTTTTGGCCGTTAAATCGTATAGCTATGTGCCGAAAACATTGGCGGTAGCAGATTTAGAAATGATCGAACAAATCTTTGATGCCGATAAATTGTTGTTCACCGCGTTCAAAGAAGTATTGCTGGCCTTTGATACGCAAGACAATACACTGGTACCTTCAGAATTCTTCGATCCGCAATTGAAGAAAGAGTATTTGCACGTTGTACACCCAGAGAAAATGCACGAAGCCGTGTTGTACGACATAGTAGAAGAAATGGGCATTGTACATGTATACGCCGTAGACAAAGATGTACTGGGTTTCTTGCGCAAAGAATTCAGCAGCGACAGGGTAGTGCATACCAATGCCGCCCTTATGAAATCGTACAGTAAAAGCGCCGATATCCATCGATTCGATGGCGTGGCCTTTATTGATATACAAGCACACCAGTTTGTACTCACCATCTTCAAGAACGGTAAATTATTACTGCAGCAGCAGTTTTTCTACCAATCGGGATTGGATGTAGTGTATTATACGATTAATGCATTACGACAATTACAACTGAGCGAGCAACAAGTAAAAGTGAAACTGGGCGGCGCATTGTCGAACGATTCAGTGATTTATACAGAGTTAAATAAGTTTATTCCGCAGATGGAATGGATAGATCGCCCATCGGGCATTTTATACCTACCCAAAATGCAGGAATTACCATCACATCATTTTCAAAACCTTTATGCACTCGCATTATGCGTATAATAGGAGGAGAGTTAGGAGGAAGGCGGATCAACCCGCCGTCGAACATGCCGCATACGCGACCTACTACGGACATTGCTAAGAGCGGATTGTTCAACATTATAGAGAATAACTTAGAAATCGACACCCTGAAAGTACTCGATATTTTCGGGGGTACCGGTGCTATTAGTTATGAATTGGCATCCCGCGGCGCAACAGATCAAACGATTGTTGAGCGCGACCCGCAGATGGCAGATTTTATACAAAAAACAGCCGCATCACTGGGTATCAACCATTTGAAATTGGTGCGCATGGATGTATTCAAATTCTTGCACCAATGCAAGGAACAATTTGATTTCATCTTCGCCGGCCCACCTTACGCCTTGGCCGAAATAGATGATTTACCACGCATAGTATTCGAGAAGAACTTATTGAAGCCGGAAGGTTGGTTCGTATTAGAACATACACCGCGCAATAACTATAAAGAATTTAGCTATTACCGCGATGAGCGGAATTATGGTACTACAATATTCTCCATATTCATCAACCGGGAATCGCTGAAGAAGTAACAGGTTACATTACACAAAAGCTAATTCATGCAACGCATTTGCTTATTTCCAGGCACATTCGATCCTGTAACATTAGGACATACAGATATTATCGACCGGGCCGTAGATCTTTTCGACGAATTAATCATTGGAATCGGTGTGAATTCAACCAAAGTACCCATGTTTACAGTAGAACAAAGGGTAGCATGGTTGCAAGAAATTTATAAGCATCAGCCGAAAATCAAGGTATCTGCCTATGAAGGATTAACGGTGAACTTTTGTAAGAAAGTAAATGCACAATTTATCTTGCGCGGCATCCGCTATGTAGCCGATTTTGAGTATGAGAAAGGGATTGCGGATATGAATAGAAAAATTGACCCTACCGTAGAAACAATTTTCCTTACCTGCTCACCCGAGTTTAGTACCATTGCTTCTACCTTGGTGAGAGATGTGATTCGGAATGGTGGCGATGCTACCCAATTCTTACCAAAGGAAGTGGCCGCAGCCATTAAAACGATGGACTTGCAAAACAAATAAGAACGTATAGGCGTTAACGTGATAACAAATAAAATTACCTCGTATGAAACCAATATGGTACTCGAAGGATATATCGATCGATCAGTTGAATGAGTATGGCGCTAACACCATGGGCGAGCACATTGGCATTGAGTTTACGGAAATCGGCGCCGATTACTTGCGCGCCATGATGCCGGTAGACAAACGTACGAAGCAGCCTTACGGGTTATTACACGGTGGCGCATCGGCAGCCTTGGCTGAAACCATTGGCAGCGTAGCCTCGGCCTTAATTATTAACCCGGAAAAGCAAATATGTGTAGGCTTAGAAATTAATGCCAACCATATTCGCGGCGTGAAAGAAGGGTATGTACATGCCATTGCAAAACCTTTGCACATTGGTGGTACTACGCACGTGTGGGATATCCGTATTACCGACGATGAACACAAGTTAGTGTGCGTAAGCAGGTTAACGGTAGCTATATTAAAGAAAGTATTTGCTGAACAACAGTCATAAAAAAAGGATGCTTGCAAAAGCATCCTTTTCCTTTTATACGCATTCGTTGCTCTTCTTATAAACCCAATCCCTTCGTTAACACAGCCCCGATATTACGGAACGAATAAGGGATATACTTCGATACATTTTCTTTCCGCACCCATTGGATATCAATAATATCCTCTTCGATTTGTGCCACCGTTAGTTCAGTACCGGTGAACAACATCTTGTACCAATAAGAATGTTTAAGGGTACGTTTGCCTTTGTGCATGTAGGTGTGGAAGGTTTCCATGAGGAAATCTTCGATTTTTACATTGTGCAAACCGGTTTCTTCTTGTACTTCACGCAATGCACAAGTTGGCAAGTCTTCACCTTCATCTTGTTTCCCTTTGGGAAGATCCCATTTACCACGACGGAACATCATCAAAATTTCGCCGTTGGCGGCGTTGGTGATCAGTCCTCCTGCTGCTACCAGTACTTCGTAGAATGCCTTTACTTCTTCGAAGAGGGCAACGGGGTCGTTGCTGGTAAGTACAGCAGCGGGCAACTCGTTGTTTTCGAGTTGTTCGATTACGGTTTGAATGGTGGCGTTGTTGGGTGTATTGAAAACTTTAGCATCGCTGAAATCTTGTGGTAGCGTGGTACCGGGCGCAGCAATGAAAAGGGGAGATTCGTTAATATAGACAGTGAAAAGTGTTTCCATCGAACAAAAATACAACCAAAACTAAAATATTGCGGGTACATCATTTGAAATGAATAATTTTGCGCTGTATGAACAACATTAGTGAAAAGCAAGTAGCAGAGAAATTACTGCAAATTCAAGCCGTGAAATTAAGCCCGGCGGCGCCATTTACGTGGGCCTCAGGTTGGAAATCGCCTGTTTATTGCGATAACCGTAAGATTTTGTCGTACCCATATGTACGCGACTTCATCAAATCTGAAATGTGCAACATCGTGTTTGAAACATGGCCAGATGCAGCTGTAATCGCGGGCGTAGCTACCGGTGGTATTCCATTGGGCGCTTTAGTGGCGGACCAATTGAAACTGCCTTTCATTTATGTGCGTTCTAAACCGAAAGAACACGGTATGGGCAACTTAATTGAAGGTGTGTTGCAAGAAGGCCAGGAAGTAGTAGTGGTAGAAGACTTGATTTCTACCGGTAAAAGTAGCTTAGAAGCGGTGGCGGGTATCCGTGCAGCCGGTGGTAACGTAATTGGTATGGTATCGGTGTTCAACTATGGTTTTGATGTAGCCGTAAAAGCTTTCGAAGCAGCCAACGTGCCATTCAAATCAATGAGCAACTACAATGCTATGATCGAATTAGCAGTGGATAAAGGTACCGTTAGTGCCGAGGAACAAGCTACATTAGAAGCTTGGCGCCAAGCACCATCTGAATGGGGTAGATAATAATTTTTTGTATATATTCGTTTTATCAAAAATCTGATCCATGCGAATTTTAAAATTGTTACTCGTGTTCTTGTTTGCCGGTACGTCAATGGCCATGGCACAACAAGCGAAAAAAGGCATCGTTACATCCAAAATTAACACGCCAACTATCCAATGTGAATCTTGCAAGAACCGCATTGAAAAGTATTTGACTAAAGAAGACGGTGTAAAATCTGTAAAAGTAGACGTGAAAAAGAAAATCACGACTGTTCAGTTTTACCCTGATCGTACAAATATTGAAAACGTGAAAACTGCTATTGCTAACGCAGGTTACGATGCAGATGATGTAACGGCCAACCCAGATTCTTACACCGCTTTACCTACATGTTGCAAGAAACCGGAAGACGGTGGTGGCATGGAGCAATCGAAACCGGCTAAGAAGAAAGGCTAATTGTACTACGAAGAAATTTTTTTGCCCGTCTCTACATGGTAGAGGCGGGTTTTTTTATGCCTTGGATAGGGGTAGGCGGCAAAAAGAAAGCCTTCCCCGTAGGAAAGGCTTCTTTATATACTAATTAAAATGGAGACGAGCTTAGAATAAGTTGAATTGTTGTTTGGATTCCACCTTGATAGGGAATGGGAAGAACACCCCGCTTTTCCCAACTTTACAGTTACCCATCGCTTTCAACGTTACTTCCTTGTTGGCAAGGATATTAGCTGCATTTTTCATAAGGTTACCCATGTTTACGTCGATTTTCACGGGGAAATAGAACGTGTCTTTCGCCGGGATAAGGATCAGCGTGTCTTGCATAGAATGGCCCACCTTGGAATCGTCGATATACACGTCGAACTGCGCATCTTTCAATTTGAGGGCGAAATTATTGGGGTTGAAGTACGCGATATTCATTTTCACGGTCGTTTTAGAGAACCCCATTTCACCAAGCGCTACGTCGGCAATTCGAACAAACTGTAAATCCTTGATATTGCCGCAGGCCGATATACCGCACCAAGCGACTGCTACCAGGAGCATTACTTTTAAATATTTCATGAAAATAGCAAAGAGTTATGATACCTCAAACCTACGCGAAAGGAAGAATATTGCAAAGGTTATAGGCGGAATTGGGAAAAAATTAACGGGGCTGAAGGGAAGCTACCCAACCATTCCAAGCACGTGGCCAAACTGGTCACTTTCCTATCTAAAAAAGTATGTTTATATATCCCAACCCTATCTAAAGCCTATCTTCACCCTATCTCAAGCCTATCTCAAGCCTATCCTAAGCCTATCTCCACCCTATCTTTTTCCAGTAAAAGCCTATCCTCCAGCCGATTCGACCCTTGTAATTGAATGTATACCAGTTAATTATGAAGGTTGTGATTTTTCGGTTATTGATAATGAATGAGTTACAGTGCATGTTTTTGAACTGCTTACACTTAGTTTTCATGAAAATGAATAGGCGTTTCGAGTTGATGATGAGATGAAAGGGGGACGATAGAAAATGTAAGTTGTATGGGAGGATTATAATTTGTCACGGGAAAGGGGGATGATGAAGAAGAAGTTGCAAGTTACCACCCCGTTCAAAGGATGAAAAATTGCTATGAGTTACAAATTGTAGATGCTAAAAATCGACCTATTTGACCTCTTAACTTTCCATCCCAACAAAATCAATTGTTGAAATTTCATCATGTCTTTTGTGCTAAAAAGTGCCAAAAGTTATTTTTATCAGCCTGTTATTTTATGAAAAAAGCTGTTTGTTTCGTACTTCAATTAGTGAAAAATGATCATGTGTTTACTTCAAAATAGAGATCATATATCCTGGTAATTTAGCAACACTTCGTAAAATTTTTCATGTTAACCCGGTTGAAGTTGCATTTCATTTGCTAAAAAATGATCATGTGTTTGTTATCTAATAGCGATTATGAAATTCGCCTGAGGGGTCATCACTTGTTAAATATCTTTCATGTTAACCGGTTTGTATCGTCACACCAGTTGACGAAAAACGAACATGTCTTTATGCAACTTTACCGAGAAAGGGTATTACCAAGCTTGCCCATAATCCTAAATATGTTAAATAGAAAACGTAGTGTTTGATCTTTTTCCTTTTGAAAGAAAGAGGGGTAGTAATTATTTAGCATATAATAAATGCGTGATATTTTGGCAAAATGTCATGTGTGCAAGTGGGATTTATTTTCCTTTCACATCATCATTTCTGTCAATATTTTCGAAAAATGTGATATCTTGCGACATCCTTTATACCTGGCAGTTTTCTCCACTTAAAGCAAAATTCCCTTAACCGGTATCCTCGCTTTCAAAAATCTCCAGGCTCGATTGGGTAGGTGAGCGCTTTGCAAAACTTGCTCAAAATGAACATTTTTAGTACTAATAACTTTAGTATTTTTGCATTTTCTTGGAATGCAAATCGAGAACTTACTTTGCTAATTACAATAGCATATTTTTCATAATTCTATGAAATGTGTTTCAATTAATTACCAGTTACGAAAGGTTATTTAATATTAAATATGAAATAAGCTTTTTGTATACATTTTCATCTTTTTAAACGGTAAAACAGTCGTTATGTCAGGCGGAGCTGATCAATCTACATTACTCATTGAAAGCCAGTACTTTCCGAATCTTAGCTATTATAAGGCTTTAATTGAGCACGATATATTAGAGATTGAGAAATATGAACACTACCAGAAGGTTAGTTTTAGGAACCGTTGCTATGTTGCTGGGCCTAACGGGATGGTACTATTAAGTGTTCCCCTCACGAAAGGTAAAAACCAGCGCACGGTAATGAAGGATGTTCGAATCAGTTACGAGGAACGTTGGCAATCGTTGCACTTCAAAACATTGGTATCGGCTTACCGTCGTTCTCCATGGTTTGAATATTATGAAGACGACCTCGCTGGCTTATTTGAACAGCGCCACGAATTTTTGATTGATTGGAATATGGCTTGTTTCGAATGGGTCAATAAGAAGTTGGGTGTAGCTACCCCGGTTACCTTTAGCGATACCTACCGGGCTACGGAAGAGCTGCCGGCTGGAACGGTAGACGCCCGTAATACTATTATGCCAGGCAACATGGCCGAGCTAGGTAGTTCATTACCAAGCTATACACAAGTTTTCGAGGAGAGAACGGGTTTCATGCCAAACCTGGGCATATTAGATTTATTGTTCTGTGAAGGTAAACACAGCTTGCAGCTACTGCAAGGTTAATTATTAAATATAAATCATTCTACATAATTCATTGATTTACAATTAAAAAAAGCATACTTTTGTAATTCGTAAAAAAGATGAAATTTTTTTGGGAAAGCCCAAAAACAAAATAGTATTTTTGCAACCTGTTTTGCTGGAGAAATTAACTTACGTAGGTGTGTAAACCAGAGGTCATCCAGCCGTAAATCAAGGACATTTATCCTGAAGTTTAAATTTTATTTATAACTCTAAAATTCATTCTCAGCATTAAATGAACAACACCTACACGGATCTCGTTAATCAAACGTTCGAGTTTCCCCAGGAAGACTTTCAAGTAAAAGATAATTACTTGCAATTCAATGGGTTGGACATTAAGTCGCTTATCGACAAATACGGTACTCCATTCAAGTTGACGTATTTGCCTAAAATTGGTAGCCAAATTAACCGGGCTAAAACCATGTTTAACGAAGCGATTAAGAAAAATAGGTACGACGGGCAGTATTATTACTGTTATTGCACGAAAAGTTCGCACTTCTCGTTTATTTTGGAGGAAACTTTAAAACACGGCGTACATATTGAAACATCATTCGCCTATGATATTGATATTATCAATAAATTATATGAGCGGAAGAAGATTACTAAGGATACCTTCGTAATTTGCAACGGTTACAAAACGAAAGCTTATACAAGAGCGATCGCCAAATTAATCAACAGCGGTTTCAGAAACGTAATCCCGGTGCTCGATAATAAAGAGGAACTGGAAGATTACACCAAAACAGTTAGAACAAAAGAGCCGGTGAAACTGGGACTCAGGATCGCCGCCGAAGAAGAGCCAACTTTCGACTTTTATACGTCTAGGTTAGGTATTCGTTCTAGGGATGTTTTAGAATTTTACATCGACAAATTAAAAGACAATAAGAAGTTCGAGTTGAAAATGCTCCACTTCTTTATGAATAAGGGTATTAAAGATGATATCTACTATTGGAGCCAATTCAATAAAGTATTAAGTCTTTACTGCCAATTGAAAAAAATCTGCCCCGAGTTGAATGCTATCAACGTAGGTGGTGGGTTCCCGATCAAACACTCGCTGGGTTTTGATTACGACTATAAATATATCGTCAACGAAATCGTAGCTAACATTAAGAGTGTTTGTAAAAAGAACAAAGTACCGGTTCCGGATATCTATACAGAGTTCGGTTCGTTCACAGTAGGCGAGAGCGGCGCGGTTATTTACAGCGTTGTAGGAGAGAAAATGCAGAACGATCGCGAGATTTGGTACATGATTGATAGTTCTTTCATTACAACATTGCCCGACACTTGGGGTATTGGTGAGAAGTTCTTGATGCTACCCATTAATAAATGGGATAACGAGTACCAGGAAGTCCATCTAGGTGGTTTAACCTGTGATGGGTACGACTTCTACACCTCGGAAGAGCACATTAATGCCGTGTTCTTACCGAAACAACACCAACCCGGTGAGCCGAAAGAAAGTGCAGTAGAGCCTTTGTACATTGGTTTCTTCCACACAGGTGCTTACCAGGATCAATTAAGTGGTTACGGTGGTATTAAGCACTGCTTGATTCCTTCCCCGAAACACGTAATTGTTGGGTACGACAAAAATGGTCAATTAAAAGATTGGTTATATGCGAAAGAGCAGAGCGCTCAGAGCATGTTAAAGATTTTGGGTTATTAAAATAATGGGTTAGTAATCCGCTTAAAAAACCCCTCGATTTTTCGAGGGGTTTTTCTATTTATATATGTCATAACCTTCTTAGCGAAATTGTGTGTACCAATTACTTAGCCGTTTCTACCTGTTCGGGTAGTACATATGGTACGGCATTACCGGCACGGTAGGTTTTGGTGTAAGATTTGGAAGTGCGGCAGGCCATAGTGCCTACCAAAATAGAAAGGATACATACCAGCATCACAAATTTTCCCTGCTTCATATACTGTTTTTACAACTACTGCATTCTAAAACCCTGCCAACTTATCGCTTATGTACCTCCTAAATTAAAAAGGCTCCCTTCCTGGAGAGCCCTCAACTTCATAGGTTAAAGCGAGATAAAATTCATAGATTAGGGATAAATATATTGTCGAGATAATTTATGGCAATAGGTTATGATTTTTTGCTCAATTCAAAGGTAGTACGGCTTATGTTCACGGAAAACCCCCAATAGTTGTAATTTTTGTATCCGTTAACAAGCTTTTAACTAATCGATCTATACACCGTATGCTATAATTTATTAAATTAACAACCCCTGTAATATGAAGAAATTGTTTTTTATTAGTTTTTTTCTTGTTGCGTTAGTCTCTGCAAAACCAATGCAGGCGCAAACTGCCGATCATGAGCAGGTGAAAGCCGTTATCCAGCAACTATTTGAAGGCATGAGGAAAGGAGATAGCACGCTGGTAAAGGCTTCCTTTGCAGATGATGCTATTTTGCAGACCATTGTACGGAAGAAAGATGGCACCGATGCCGTGCGAACAGAAGCTTTGGCCAATTTTTTGAAAGCAGTAGGTACGCCTCACACGGACGTGTGGGATGAACGTATCGTGTTTGACCAGGTTTTAATCGACGGCCCCCTAGCAAGTGCCTGGACACCCTATAAATTCTACATCGGCGATAAGTTTAGTCATTGCGGCGCGAACTCTTTCCAATTAGCGCGTACGCCTGCCGGGTGGAAAATTGTTTACTTAATTGATTCCCGTAGGAAAGAAGGTTGTGAAGCTATTGCTGTGAAGTAGTAGCGGCCGGGTTTGTATTAGCCGGTTCTTGATCGAGGTAGTTGATAGCTGTATCGCATTGGCGTTCGATCTCGGATAAGCATTCCATTAATTCGATGGAGCCATCGAGGTATTTAGATTTGCCACTGCGGCTTAAACCCTTTACAAGGATAAATTGTTTAATGAGGTTTTGGTTGATGCGGGCCGAGAACTGTTTCTGGTTCTCTTTCGACTCTTCCCTCGCTAAGAGAATGACGTTCCTGTAATGTAACCCCCAAACACGCAATAATAAAAAGATAAACATGATGGTCAACAACGGTGTAGCGATATACGTATTCATAATTGAATACCCCGGTTTCGTATATACTTCAATCCCCGTTATCTTAACATATGCTGCAATGCATAAGTAAATAAAGAGTATCCCAACCAGCATAATAGCAGTTCGGAGATTCACCGTTACATACCCCAGTAATATGCCTAAAAGCCACGACACCGAGAACATAGGGCCTAAATCCCATTCATTTAGGATGGAGCTTACAATAGCAAATAACATTGTAGTGTAAGCAGCTAGCATGCCTACGTGTTCAGTGGTTCTGCCATTCCTAATAAGTAATAAGCAAACCACGTACACTCCGCAGAACAGGCTGTTGCTTAACAGGCCTATATAATCTTGCTGTACTATTAGTAAGCAGATAATGGGAACACTGATCAGTAAAGCGAAAAAGAGATAATCGAAGAGAAGTTTGATTTTGGCTTGCTCGTAAGAGTTGGCTGCCAATGGCAAAATGCGACCTATCACTCGCTTTTCACTAGCGAAGTAAACTTGTTTTCCAAGTTTCGATAGGTTATGAGATAATCGCCCTGCCATAGATATAGGATCACAATCGCCAGATTGTAGCACCAAGGTAGGTCAATTATTCATCGCGCAAATGAAACGTTTGTGTCAAATTGTATGCGGTATTAATTATATAACACAATTGGTGTATATAGTATTAAAATGGCATAAAAAAGCCGTCCCTAAGAAGTAGAGACGGCACTAACCCTATTTACTATAATTCCCACTCAAATTCCTTAAGCAACCACAATTTCTTTCGCTGCGTCTTGCTGTTTTTCTTTTTTAGGCAAGGTGAGCTTTAATACGCCGTTTTCATATTTGGCGTTAATTTTTTCTGCATCAACATTTTCATCTAATGTGAAACTGCGTTTGAAACCTTGGAAATTATACTCGCGGCGAACTTGCTTCTCGTTTTCGTTCTTCACGGTTTCTTTCTTCTCTACGCTAACAACCAAGCTTTTGCCGTCGAGGTTAATTTTGAAATCTGCTTTTTCAAAACCAGGGGCTACTATATCTAAAACATAACCTTCTTTTGATTCTGTAATGTTCACTGGTGGCAAGGTGCTGAAGAAGTGCGGGGCAACTTCATCTTTAAACAACTTATTCCAACCATTGTGTCCAAAAACTTCATCTAATAAACCATTGAATGATTTTGCAGGGTGTTGATTAAATTTTACCGTTGTCATAGTATTTGTAATTTTTTAAGTTTTTTAAATTTTTATCGTTTGTACAGGAAGTAGATCAAATTAAATACCATTGGCATAAAACTGCTAAAGTGCTAGTTTTGGCTAAATTTAAATGTCAATATGTCTTATTGAATTGATTTTATATGTCAAACTGTCTGATTAAGGTTGTTTTTCGGGATCGATTATATGCGTAACTTTGCCAAAAAGCATAAAATATGTATCCCGCGGAATTAGTGATGCCCTTGAAGGCAGAATTAACAGATAATGGTTTTACCGAATTGTTGACGCCAGAAAGCGTTGAAGAAACATTGAAGAAAGAAGGCACTACGCTCGTTGTTATAAATTCTGTTTGCGGATGTTCTGCAAGCACTGCTCGTCCGGGTGTTTTAATGGCTGTAAGCGCTAGCGAAAAGAAACCTAGTCAACTTACTACCAGCTTCGCAGGTTTTGATACTGCCGCTGTTCAACAACTTCGCCAGCATTTATTACCTTATCCACCATCTTCTCCATCTATTGCATTGTTCAAAGATGGTCAATTGGTGCATTTCATCGAAAGACATATGATTGAAGGTCGCCCTGCTCAAATGATCGCGGCAGCTTTAGTTGATGTATTCGAAGAGTACTGTTAAGAAAATTATCCAAATAATAGCCATCAGTGAATGACATATGTACATTAACAATGTTATAATATTTATTGATGGCTATTGTTTTTCGAGATTAACCAACTTACTTTGGTGGTTTGATTTTCCTAATGATTCATTTCGGCTTTGTTCATAGGAGAATTCAGATCACCAATTTTTTTTGCCTATGTATCCTAATTTATATTACGCGTTCCAGGATTTATTTGGTGTAAACATTCCTTTTTTAAAGGTGTTTCAAACATTCGGATTTTTCGTAGCGGTGGCCTTTTTGGCGGCTGCGTACGTATTGACTAAAGAGTTGCAAAGGCGCGAGCGTTTAGGACTCATGAAGCCGGTACGTGAAACCGTTGTGGTAGGTAAGCAGATTACTACGATGGATATTGTGTTATCGGCAGTTATTTGGTTTGCGGTAGGGTACAAGGTATCGGGTATATTTGGCTTGGGCGAGGATGCCGATTACCGTGCTTATATTTTATCCTTGCAGGGGAATATTATTGGCGGTTTAATCATAGGCGGTATTGCCGGTTTTATGAGGTACCGTAAAGCCAAAAAAACGAATGGTAACGTTCAAAAAGTAAAAACAGAAAAAGATATTTGGCCTCACCAGCGTGTACCAGATTTTACGGTATTGGCTGCAGTTGCGGGTTTAGTAGGTGCTAAGATTTTCCATAACTTGGAAAACTTCGGCGAATTCTTACAAGATCCAGTAGGCTCATTATTCTCGAGCGGTGGGCTTACCTTCTATGGAGGCTTAATCCTCGCTTCTTATGTTATTTTACGTTATGCGAAGAAGAAAGAAATCAGCCTTCGTCATTTAATCGATAGCGCTGCTCCTGCATTGATGTTAGCTTATGCTATTGGTCGTATGGGCTGCCAGTTTTCAGGTGATGGCGATTGGGGGATTTACAACTCTGCATACGTAACAGATATTAATGGAAAAGCCGTGCAAGTAGCGCCGGCACAATTCCAGGAAACACTGCAAAAGAATACAACCTTTTTTATGCGCCAATATGGTAGCTTAGAAAACATTCCACATGCCGCGTTTCCAAAGCCAAATTCATTGAGCTTCTTGCCAGATTGGTTCTTCGCATACAGTTACCCGCATAACGTTATTCACGAAGGTGTAGCGTTACCGAACTGTTCAGGCGAATATTGTAATGCCTTGCCAGTACCGGTGTATCCAACGCCGTTGTACGAAATTATTACGTGCTTATTGCTGTTCGGGGTATTATGGGCTATCCGCAAGAAAATCAAGATACCTGGCGTTATATTTGGTATTTACTTGATCTTCGTAGGGCTAGAAAGGTTCTTCGTAGAATTGATCAGGGTAAATACAACTTACGACTTCCTTCCTCTTAAACCCACGCAAGCAGAAATTATATCTGTCGTTTTAATCTTGGGTGGTGCAATATGGATCGCGGTTTGTCGTAAGAAACACCAACAAAATATCGCTTCCTAATTAATATTTATGCAGCAACACGCAAGCCTGTTGCCTCTTATAGAAGAGCATGAGCGCTTATTAGAAGCTTGCCGTATTTGCAAAAAAGATGCAAGCAATGGCGCATTGTCGCCAAATGAAAAACTGGACTTCGTGGTGAAGGTTTTTAAAGAGATCATGGTTCCGCATTTGCAAAAAGAAGATTACTTATACGAGAATTGTGTAGGCTATCTTCCTAAAATCGACGACCTGCTCCAAGAAATGAGTGAAGAACATCACCTCATTTCAAGAATGTACAGCAGGTTAGTAGATAGCGAAGACCTCACCAGGGATCTTGATATACTCGCCAACAACTTGGAAGCACATATCTTAAAAGAAGACGAGATCGTGTTCCAACAATTGCAAGTCAACCTCCCGCACGTACTGGATCAAATAAAGTACTAAAAGAGTAAAGATTACGCTTTAAAATATCACGCATCATTTATATTTTCATTCTTGTAATTGAAACGTTATGAGAAAGGAAATATGGATGATGCTTTTTGTATGCATCCCAATACAGCTATTCGCCCAACAAAAAGCTACCCGAACGAAGCAACCGAATATCATTTACATTTACGCCGATGACATGGGTATCGGCGAATTGGGATGTTACGGTCAGCAGAAAATCAAAACCCCGCACCTCGACCAACTCGCAGCCGAAGGCATGCGATTCACCCAACACTATAGCGGCACCGCCGTTTGCGCACCTTCTAGGTGCATGCTTTTAACGGGCAAACATGCCGGGCATTCTTATATCCGGGGTAACTACGAGCTAGGTGGCTTCGCAGATTCCACCGAAGGAGGACAAATGCCATTACCGGAAGGTACCTTTACCATCGGCCACTTAATGCAAAAAGCCGGTTATTATACAGGCGCCATTGGTAAATGGGGCTTGGGTATGTCGTATAACACGGGCAACCCCAATAAGCAAGGTTTCAATTACTTTTACGGGTACCTCGATCAAAAGCAAGCACATAATTTCTATCCCACGCATTTATGGGAAAACGGTCGTTGGGATAGCTTACAGAATAACTACGTGTTTGTACACACCCCGCTACAACCCAACGAGCAAGGCCCCGAAGCCTATAGCAAGTTCACAGGCAAAGAATATTCCATCGATAAAATGGTGGAGAAAACAAAAGCATTCATCCAACAACATCAACACGAACCATTCTTCTTATACTTACCCTATACCGGCCCGCACGTTTCACTGCAAGCCCCGCCGGAAGCTGTAAAAGCATACTTAGGTCAATTCGATGAAAAGCCATACCGGGGAGAAAAAGGATATGCATCTACCATGTACCCATTGTCCACCTACGCGGCCATGATTACCTATTTCGATGCGCAAGTAGGGGTAATTATGCAATTATTGAAAGACTTGAAACTGGATGATCATACCATTGTGCTATTCTCGAGTGATAATGGCGCTACTTTCAATACGGGCGGTGCAAATACCGATTTCTTTAATAGTACAGCAGGTTTAAGAGGAAGAAAGATGGATTTGTATGAAGGCGGTATCCGGGCACCGTTTATAGCACGGTGGCCAGGCAAAATCCCAGCCGGTAAAGTATCTAATCAAATCTCTACACAATACGATATGCTAGCCACCTTCGCCGCCATTACAAAACAAAAGCTAGCAAACACCGATGGGATCAATATCTTACCAACACTACTCGGGCAAACCCAACAACAGCAACATCCCTACCTATATTTCGAATACCCCGAAAAAGGTGGACAAATCGCTGTTCGAATAGGTCGTTATAAAGGTGTGCGTAGCGGCTTAAAGAAGGATAAGAATGCGGCTTGGGAAATCTATGATTTACAAAATGACCCTTACGAAAAACATGATATTGCCGTTAATCACCAAGACTTGGTACCTCAACTGAACGCCATCGTGGAGAAAGCGCATATGCCACCGCACTTGGTGGAATGGGAATTCCTTCACCCTAAGAACTTATAATCAAGAGGCATCCGCAAGGGTGCCTTCATTTTTTATAATCACTTCCCGGTGTTGACGGCCCCAATTGATCATTTCTAGGATAATCTTGCCAAAAGTGCGGCAATAAGGGGTAGGCTCATAAGTAACCAAAACCGGCGTTTCGTCGAATACTTGCCGGGTAACCAGTTTATTCAGTTCCATTTCCTTCAATTCTTTCGATAACATCCGGGTGGTAATACCGGGGATGCTACGCTCAATTTCCCGGAAACGCCTATTGCCATTGCAAAGCGAGTTAATAATAGGCACGCGCCATTTGCCGCCAATAAAGTACAGCGTGTCTTGCAAGGCCATTAATTCTTCGGTTTGATTTCTTTCCATATGCACTCGTTGATTGGTATACTCCGTGATACTGGTTACAAATGTATACCAATTCGCCTATAACTTTGATAAAAATTTAGAACAGATGAAAAAGTTAGCAAACAAAACGGCGCTTGTCACCGGCGGAAACAGCGGAATTGGTTATGCAGCCGCGGAAGAATTGGTGGCACAAGGTGCAAAGGTGATCATTACAGGAAGAAGAAAAGAAGCGATCGAGAAAGCTGCTACTGAGCTGGGAGCATCTTATTTTGTAGCCGACCAAGCAAATTTAAGTGATACAAATTCCTTGGTTAAAGCTGTAAAGGAACAATTCGGCAGCTTGGATATTCTATTTATCAACGCAGGTATTACAGGACAACAAATGTTGATTGCCGATGCCACGGAAGAGAATTTCGACCAGGTAATGGATATCAACTTCAAAGGTGCCTATTTTACATTAAGCAAGTTCATTCCCTTGTTGGCAGATGGTGCTTCGGTGGTGATTTTATCGTCGATCGTAGCTTCTACCTATAAACCCCAAAGCTCCATGTACCAAGCAAGTAAAGCTGCCCTGAACTCTATTGCAAAAACCGCCGCAGCGGAGTTAGCTCCCCGTAAAATAAGGGTGAATATTGTAAGCCCCGGCCCAACCAGGACAGAAGTCATGGCAAAAAACGGTGCAGATGCACAAGCAGTATCCGCCATATACGATCACCTAGAAACCTTGATCCCGTTGCGCAAAATTGGCACCGCCAACGATGTAGCTAAAATGGTTACTTACTTAAGCGACGATGCCGCGAGCTTTATCACAGGTGCCGAGATTGTGATCGATGGTGGTATGACTTTATAACCCCACGATCGAATTATTTTCTCCCGGTGAAGCAATTTTTGGAGTGAGGGGTAGCAGATGATGGATATTTGTACGTAATACCCTAATATTGAGCAAAACAGGAACAATATGGGAACTTGGAGCACGGAGATTCACGGCAACGATACATTTCAAGACATTTATCAATCATTCCACGATTACGTAAATGAAGGCAAGCAGCCGGTCGACATTACAAAAATGTTGTTCATAGAATACGCCGATGTATTTGAAGATATGGACGATCGAAACAACGCGCTTTTCGGTTTAGCCTTGGCACAGTGGGAAACAGGATCATTACAGGATACTGTATTACATGATGTAAAAGAGATTATTGAAAGTGGGAATGATTTGGTGGTATGGATGAATTTGGGTGCCGATGAGGCCATGATAGCAGAAAGAAGAGTAGTGCTGAAAGCATTCTTGGATAAAATTTCAAGTGAAAAATAGCGAATGGTAATGTATAGCAAAAGGCCTCTATTTATTAGAGGCCTTTTTATTTGATGTATCAATTATTGTTTTGATTTTTCGAGTTGCTGCAGCACTTGGTTTAATTTATTTTCAAGGTCTTTCAGCTTGTTGGATTGTATTTGTAATGCTTCATCCTTCTTCGCTTGCGCCGCTTCTAGGGCAGCTACTTTTTTCTCCAATTGTAAAGTATATAAGGTGAGTTGCTCAGTTTTTTCTAAGTGTGCTTTATTGAATTCGCCAACATCCAAGCCATTTTCTAGTACTTCTTTTTCACTCGGGATGCCAGGTAAATGTTTATGTTCTTTGATGAAATCGGCGAGTGATTGAAGAGAAGGCAGGTTGTAGTTGTCGGCAAATACGTAGTCGGCCCAGCCTGTTGTGGTAACAACCACGCGGGTTGTTCCGATGGTACCATTCACAGCAAGGCGGTAATTCTTAGTATTGGTACTTGTACCAATCATTAAGTTTCCTAGCTCGTCGTACGTCATGTTATTTTGAACACCACTGTTAACAGCTTTTGTCATAAACACCAATTTACCTCCAGATAAAGTAGGTGAATTGGCACTAGTAGCTACTGTCGACCACAAGCCTGCAATTTGTTTATGCGCATCTTGTTGGTTCAATGTATTGGTGAAGTAAATGGCGCCCACCTTACCGGTATTGTTACCAATAACCCGGCCCATGTTTATCACAGGGAAATTGGTAGAATCCTGGAAATCGAGCACCTTATTGGTTGCTGTATATGTTGCATAGGCCGAATTGGAATGCGCATGTGCACCGGGCGTTACGGTACCTACACCAATGCTCCCTGCAGGATGTATGAACATCCTAGGCGACCAATCTGTAGCGCTAGTAGATGGAACTTGGTAATTCAGTTTTGTACCGAAAAGCAGGCCTGGGGTATGGTAACCTGGCGGAATAGCAAAGGCAATACCCGCCGTTTTATCGGTAAACTCTTGGTTAAAAATCAACCCGCCTTTAATTGTAAGCGAACTGGGGTTGTTTGTATAAGTGTTTGAACGGATTAAAACCCAAGGTTGAGTAACAGCTTCAATATGTAATAGTTGCAATGGGGAAGTGGTGCCTATCCCCACGTTGCCGGTTGTTTCGATTTTATTCGTTTGCGCCTTGGCCGCAAAATGAGTCAACATTAGGAATGCACTTCCTAATAATACTTTCTTCATAAGTATACTTTATAGGTTTAAATGGTAATAATAGGAGCACAATATATACATTCTTCCCCGATTCTAATATGACTTCCTACATGATTGGAATTATTTTATTCCCATAAAACCCAATACAGAAAAGAGTTTCAAGTAAACTTTAAAGATTTTCTAAGTTTTTCCTGTAACTAATTACAAAACCGGACGTCTTTATTCTGACCATGCAAATTTGCCAATTGTCATTATAAGTTTACCATTTGTGTAAACTATGGTACTATGCAAAACATAATACTATAGGTTTGCAACAGATTATCCAACAAAACAAGATTAAATCCGTCCCCTCATTGTATGAAAACGTGTATTCAAGCATTGGTTATCATTTGCTTATGTATTTTTACCACTGTAGCTGCGCATGCTCAGCAAGGTAAAACCAAGATCACCGGAACCATCGTCAACAACGAAAAAAAGCCAGTCGAGTTTGCAACAGTTACTTTACACACCGTAAAAGATTCTGCACTCGTTAAAGGTGCTGTCGCTGATATAAACGGTTATTACGAATTCGATAACATCCCACCAGGTAAATATTTCCTAGCCGGTACGAATATGGGCATGACGAAAAATTATTCCCCGGCATTCGATTTAAAAGGCGAATCCAAATTCGCTGCGCCTCAAATCATACTGCAACCTTCAACAAAAAGCTTAAAAGAAGTAAACGTAGTCGCTCAAAAACCTTTCATCGAACAACGCGCCGATAAAACGGTCGTAAACGTTGAAAACAGTATCGTCGGCGCTGGCAGCACTGCTATGGAAGTATTGCAAAAATCACCTGGTGTTACAGTCGATAAAGATGACAACGTTTCCCTAAAAGGTAAAGCCGGCGTGTTAATTATGATCGATGGAAAGATCACGAATATGACACAAGCCGATTTAGCACAGTGGCTTAAAAGCATGCCTAGCTCCAATGTTGAGCAAATCGAATTAATTAGTAATCCCTCTTCTAAATACGATGCAGCAGGTACTGCAGGCATCATCAACATCAAACTAAAGAAAAATAAAAACTATGGTACCAACGGTAGTATTAGTCTTAATGGTGGTGCTGGTGATTATGGCCGCATAAATTCCAGCTTGTCATTAAACCATCGCAACGCGAAATTCAATGTATTCGGTAACCTCAACTACGGTCAAAATGGTAACTACGAAAACCTACTCGTCGATCGTACAACCACGGTAGAAAAAGATCTCCAATTCATGAACCAACAAACCTTCCTCAGCAAACATTACGAATATTATGGTGCTAAAGTAGGGGCCGATTATTTTATTGATGATAACCACATTATTGGTGTTATTGCAAATGGAAACCTGGCTAATTGGGCCGGTAAAGGTAAAGGTACAACGGGTATTGGTGCGAATAATAGGATAGATTCCACGCTGCGAACTATCACCGACAACTCGGCTAATTGGGATCGCTATGCCTTCAACGTTAACTATAAAGGTAAACTCGATACCACCGGCCGCGAAATCAATGTCGATTTAGATTATGCACGCAATATGAATAAAGGCACGTCTTTCATTTTCTCAAAATTTGAAAGAAACAATGTATTGTCGCCCGAAGATGTTGTACGTAACATGACGCCTTCTAACATCGATATTAAAACCGCTAAAATCGATTATATCCATCCTTTGCGTAACAATGCAAAGTTTGAACTTGGTTTCAAAACCAGTTTCGTAAAAAGCGACAATAACCTGCGTTTCGATTCATTACGCAAAAATGTGTACATGCTCGATACCACGCGCAGCAACACTTTCTTATACGAAGAGAATATCAATGCCGCTTACTTAAACTATAGTAAGCAATTCAAGAAGTTCGGCATCCAGTTAGGCTTACGTGCAGAACAAACAAACATCACCGGTACTTCACGCGGAACAGGCAAAGTAAACACACCGGTAGTAAACGATTCTTCTTACGTCAACTTATTCCCAAGCGTTTTTGTAAGCTATAATGCTAGTGCTAACCACACATGGGGCGTGTCTTACAGCAGGAGGTTACAACGACCAAGTTACGACGACTTAAACCCTTTCGAAACGTACCTCGATCAATACACCAAAGTTGCGGGCAACCCGGGATTACGACCACAATACTCGAACAACTTCGAATTGTCCTATACATTCAAAAGCATGTTATCAGCAAGCTTGGGTTACAGTCATACCAAAGATGTGATCATGCGTATTATCGAAGCCGATGTTGACCAATCATCTGGTGATACCCTGATCTTAAAATACCGTTACCAAAACGTGGCAGAACGTGATAATATCAGTTTGAATTTATCTGCACCAGTGCCTATTACAAAATGGTGGAACTCGTTTACAACGGTATCTATTTACTACAATGGGTTCAATACTATGGTGAGCAACAACCTTGTAAAATTAAGCTCAACAGCGGTTTACGCGCAGATGCAACATACTTTCACCTTGCCTAAGAATTACTCCATTGAAGTAACTGGTCAGTACGTTTCACCACAAGTGGCTGATGAAGGATTGTTTAGAATGAAAGCCATGGGTGGGGTAGATATCGGTGCACGTAAAACATTGTGGGATAAGAAAGCCACGTTCTCACTTACTGTTTCGGATATTTTCCGCACAAACCACTTCACGGGTGTATTCGATAATGCTAACCGCTCTGTACGCTTAGCCAACAAATGGGAGAGCCGTACCATCCGCGCCGCCTTCGTATACCGCTTTGGTAACAACAACGTGAAAGAAGCTCGAAATAGAAGCACCGGTGTAGAATCTGAATTGAACCGCGCCAAATAACATAATAACATACATATATAAGTCGGCATCCTACTGCCAAGTATTTTTTACCGCCATGAAAAATATTAGGTATTATACGGATGACGACAACACAAGCGCGGCTGTAATGGCCGCGTTTTGTGTTTTACAACAAGTTTGCCTAATAAACGCTGCCGGGATGGTGGCGTTTTGTGTTTAAATAGGTTTCAATAGAAGAAGTGTACGCCCTATATAATAGTTATATCCCCCCAAATTTTGCCATGTTCAGAAGCGAACGCTTACCCGCAAGTAAACAGTTCAACCCCAATAATTCGACCAATCATCACAAAAAAATCACCTTTCATGTATTCTATTGTACTATGCAATGCATAATACCTACCTTTGCCTTGTAGTTGTTTAAGAAAGGAACTATAATTAATCAAGATCTATAACGAACTAATTATATGAAAACATTTATAAAAACCTTATTATTCAGTACTTTATGCATATGTATAAGTGCTGCTGTATTCGCCCAAGGGTCGAATACAGTCTCTTCTATCTCCGGGAAAATCCTAAAAAGCGGGAACGCACCCGTTGAATTCGCTACCGTAACCCTCTTAAAAGCCAAAGATTCTAGCCTCGTTAAAGGTGCCATTGCCACCATCGAAGGCAAGTACGAATTCGAAAACATTAAAGCCGGTCATTACATTATTGCCGGTTACCACGTAGGGATGGATAAAGTATATTCCAGCCCATTCGAATTCAATGGTCAACACCTTACCATTCCATCCATCGTTTTAAATAACACCGCGAAGAATTTGAAATCCGTTGAAGTAACTGCCAAAAAACCTTTCGTTGAACAACATGCCGATAAAATGGTCATCAACGTGGAAAGTAGTATAGTAGGAGCCGGTGGTACCGCTATGGAAGTTTTAGAGAAATCGCCTACGATTATGGTTGACAAAGATGATAACATCACTCTCAAAGGTAAAGGCGGTGTTATCATTATGATCGATGGGAAGATCACCAACATGAGTTCGCAAGATGTAGCCCAATTGCTCAAAAGCATGCCTAGTTCAAATGTTGAAACCATTGAACTAATCGCCAATCCTTCCGCCAAGTACGACGCTGCGGGCAATGCAGGTATCATCAACATCAAACTCAAAAAGAATAAGAACTTCGGTACCAACGGTTCTATTAACGTTAGCGCAGGTTACGGTGAAAAAGAAAAACTAATGGGGAGTATGAACCTCAATTATCGTAACGAGAAAATAAACGTATACGGTAGCTATAACCACTCGTACCGCGAGAATATCAATAACCTTAGTATCGACCGCACGTTAACCGAAGGCAGCAATAAATCTACCCGCTTCAACCAATCGACCGATATGGATCGTATACTTAAACTATTCGGGTTTAAAGCTGGTGCCGATTACTTTATCAATAAGAACCATACCGTAGGTATTATGATAGATGGTAACTACCGCGATTTCAAAATGCATAGCTACGGTCGTACCCAAATCGGCCAAAATAACATGGTCGACTCGGTATTGCGCTCCCACAATTATAACGAAGCTTTTGGTGGCCGTACCAATTTCAACGTTAACTATAAAGGTGTACTCGATAAAACCGGGAAAGAGTTAAACGTGGATCTCGATTATGGTCGCAACTTTATCGATCAAAGTGCTCAATTCTATTCCCAATTCTTCGATGGTATAGAAAAAGGATACCTAAATGGCGATACCGTTCGTTCACAGCAACCCGCTACCATCAATGTATACACATTCAAAGCAGATTATGTACAGCCGCTTAAAAATAAAGCGAAGTTTGAAGCAGGTGTGAAAATCAGTTTCGTAGAATCGGATAACAAGGTGCGTTTCGACTCGTTAAAAACACAAGGCTGGATATACGACAACAATAGATCAAACCACTTCATCTACCGCGAAAACATCAGCGCTGCATATGTTAACTTTAATAAGCAATATGAAAAATGGGGGTATCAAATCGGGTTACGCGGCGAGAATACCCATGTAACCGGCGATTCTTACGCGAATGTGAACCGCTCTTCCGATACCACTTATTTCAACTTATTCCCCAGCGTATTCATTAATTACAACCTAGATAAAAACAATACCCTCAATTTCTCGTACAGCCGCAGGCTTCGCCGCCCTAGCTACGAATCGTTGAACCCCTTCGAATTCTTCTTGGATAAATACACCAAAGAAGCCGGTAACCCTTATTTGAAACCTGAGTATGCGAACAATTTTGAAATCTCGCACAACTTTAAACAAATGGTGTTCACCAGCATCGGGTATACTTATACAAACAATTCTATTATGAATATTGTGGTAGCTAGTACCGATCCCATTTCCGGTGATACTACAATTCTCACCAATACAAAATTAAATGGTAGCTCGAAAGAAAATATTGCCTTCAATATTTCAGCCCCCATCCAATTATTCAAATGGTGGAAAATTATGCCAACCGCTTCCGTGTACTACAATTCATTCAAAGTAATGCTGTATAACAAGTTGGAAGCTACCAGCAGCATGGGTTTATATAGCCAATTACAAAATACTTTCACCATTACGAAAACCCTCAGCGCAGAGTTAACGGGCAACTACATCTCTCCACAAATAGCCGATCAAGGTATGTTCCGCATGGAAGCTATGTATGGTGTTGATCTAGGTATGCGCAAACAATTGTTCGGTAAACGCGCTACGTTGAATGTAAATGTGCAAGATATTTTTAAAAACCGCATGTTCCGCGGTTCGCAAAGCATCGGTGGACAAGAAATGAAAATTCGTAACCGTTGGGAAAGCCGCCAAATAAATGTTTCATTCAACTACCGCTTCGGTAACATGAACGTAAAAGAAAGCAGAAAACGTAAAGCCGGCCTCGAAGAAGAAGCCAGCCGCATGTAAAAATATAGATGGTAAAACATCAAAACTTACCCGAAAAACTGCATAACAGTTTTAGGTATATATAAGGATGGATAATAAGCGCGACTTGTTTAGGTCGCGCTTTGTTTTTGTGTGGAACGAACACCGGCCATTCTATTAAACAGCCGTTGCTACGCTCAGTTGATCTTTTAGTTGTTGTATCAAACATTGATACAATTATTGTTTCACCACTTTTATCCTGTTAATATCAAACTTCGATACAATTTCCAATACATACACCCCGCTAGGCAAACTACCCACATCATGCAAACTGAACAAGTTCGCACCTTTTACAGTATTGACTTTCTCCGTATACACCAACACGCCTTTAATATTGTACAAGCGTACGATACCAGGCCCGTTTTGTTTGCTAACATATTGAATTTGCAAGGTTTGCTCAAATGGACTATTCGCTTTTAACGCAGTATATAACCCTTCCACAGGTGCCTGCATCCCAGGGCTGCCGGCATTTACTTTCACCGTATAATCTTCCACCTCGCCTTGGTAATTATCTACACCACAAGCTGAAATATCTTGTCCATATCCCATGCGTACGCGCATACGTGTATTCCCAATGGCAGCATTTGCCGGCACAGGAATGCTTGCTGTAAACGGACCACTACCGCGTTTGTAATACACGCGTTCACTTGTTTCAAATTGCTTGTTGTTATTCCAATCTATCCACGCACCCACAGCTATATCTGGCCAGTATTCAACATTCAAATTCACTTCAAGCGAATAGGATTGTCCTGCTGTTACCGTGGCAATGCTAGTGGTGAAATCACTGTAGCCATTCCAACTGGATGTTTTATCCAAGTTCGCAAAGCGTACACGCGTAATGGTGTTGTAATCTAAGGCCGTGGAAGCGGTGCAATAAGCACTTTGGGTACTGGTATCAATAGGGGTACTACTTTGGCCTGTTTTGAGGGCGCCATTGGGTTGCGTATTGTACGCATAATCCATCAAGGAATAACTAGTACCCGCTGCATTTACTTTGAAACGGAACCAACCGTAGTATTTTTCATCACCTATATTGAACGAGAAGCCCGCGTAGCCGGTTTGTCCTTTCCATGCGGTGTAACTATTGGTCACCAATTCATGCTCATACGGGTAATCGCCACCCGCCACAAAGTTCGACGTGTCGCTGATATTTACATTCGCTCCCAACAAAGCAATATTCCGCGTATTGCCCACGCATACCATTGGTTTGGTATAAGTTTCCAACCTAAGCTTGCCGCTATCTGCCCACATACCGTAAGCAGCTGTTGCTATATTATCTACCAAAAAGTAATACCAATTACTCGTTGTATGAATGGTAAACGTCGTATCGTTCACATCCACGTATTTTACAAGGTACGGGTTACGGAAATTCACAGCCAATTGCTTCGAAGCGCTATCTACAGCAATTCCACCCGAAAATGCCGAAGGCAATAATTGTATACTTACATTGGCATTATTGCTAGTAGCATGTGCTGTTGCTTTGCCCGTAAAATACAATTGCGCCGTGTTCCCATTTATTACTTTCACTACCGCTGTTAACCCACTGGGCACATTGCTAATGGTATAATGTGTACCACTTGTTAAATTACCACTCGGTACTACAAACGAAGCGCCTAATACATGCAGCTCTGCTGTATCACCCAAGGCGCCATCATTCACCAAGCTTTCTCTAAAAGCTAATTTCGACCAAGAAAGGGTAGGAGCCCCAGCATTACCGGCTACGATATTAGCATTCGGGGTTTCGTTATACGCATAATCCTTAATCGTGTAACTGCTACCATTAGCGGCAACGCTAATTCTTAACCAACCATAACGGTATTTACCACCTACTGTAAAACGTATCCCAACATAGCCTGTTTTCCCTGCCCATGCTGTGTAGCTGCTACTGTAAATATCATGCTCGTCTGGGTAAGCGCCACCAGCTATAAAGTTCGATGTATCGGAGATATTAGCCCCAGCATTAATCAACCGGATATTCCGTGTACTACCTACGCTAATCGCTGCTTTTTGGTAGGTCTCTAATCGCAATTTATTGGCATTAAACCATCCTCCATATGCAGCATCACCTACACCCAAACTAAAGTACGTCCATACATTGTTAGCACTAATAGTAAAGTCGGCAATATCGTTGTACACAATTTTGTAAGGATTAATAAAGCGAAGACTAAGCGTAATACCAGGTTTGTATAATACACTTGCACCTCCAACAATAGCGGCATTGAGCATCGTAATTTTCACACTGTCGGTATTATTGAGCACTACGTGGTTGCTAGCGGCACCATTAAAGCGAAGCGTAGCCACAGAATCGTTCATCAATTGAATACTGGCCGTTAACCCGCTCGGCAGGTTTGCCACGGTAAAATGTGTGCCTTGCGTAAAGCTGCCACTGCTAGCCGTAAACTTAGCCCCGTACAATAATTTCAACGTATCCACTTCATTGAAACTACCATTGTTCACATCACTCTCCGAGAATATATTGAACTTCGGAATCAACCGTTTCGTATTCGCCGGTAACAAAGTAGCCGCCAAGTTAGCTGCCGACCATAAGTTATTCCTAGCGGCAACACTACTATTTAAAGCCGCTATCATACGGTCGGCCTGCCCCGTTGTAAACATCTTAGGACAATTGGAATAATCCATATAATTCTCCACATTGGCTGTTACACCGCACCAATTAGCATTCACATTACACCCCCCGTAATTCGACTTCGTAGGCGGTGTATCATCCACATAATCCCCCGGCGCATTACATTCATTATCGAATGCATGCCACAGGTTCAAAAAGTGTCCTACTTCGTGCGTAAGTACCCTTTTCATGTAAGCAGACCCAGCTTCGGAACTTCCTATCCCTGGCGCCCCTAAATACCGCCAATTGTATACAATACCATCCAGGTGATTAGTGGCCACCCAATTATCGGGTAAGTAGGCCCAGCCCGAGTTATTATACACCCCTTTTTGTTCTACTTCACTAACCACCCAAATATTCAAATATTTCTCCCCTGGCCAATAGGAAATACTTTTCACCGCCGATCCCGTTCCATCGGGCGCACGCCCATCCAAATCATTAAAGTGATAAGTAACACCGGTTGTAGGATTCCCTTGTGGATCAATTTCAGCCAGGCGAAACTGTATATTAACATTCGCTGCTAGTCCACTAAACCGTGCATCAATCGTCGATGCATCTGCATTCGTCAAACTATAATCTTGGTTTAAAATATTGATCGCACTTTGCACCTGTTCTAAAGTTACCTTATACGGGTTCACAGGATCATTCACATGAAACACCACTGGAATAACAAAAGTCTGTGAAGCCAGCGCCGTTTTCGCCCATCTTTTCGCTTCCCTTTCCTGCACAAACGCCTTCGTTTTCACCTCTTCCAATAAAGCCGCTTTTTTAGAAGCAGGATGCTTCCTATACAAACTTTCCATGGCACGCGTAGCACCACAATGTTCAGGAGATAATTGCTGTCCCGACACAACGGTACAACAAAAGCAAAGGCCAAAGCATAGCCATTGCACAATTACACGAGTAGATAATTGTAACATAACAAACGTTTAAGGAAATAGATACCCGTCACTAAGCCTTACTTAGCGCAGTTTTTTTGGTTGTTAAATTGATTGCTTAGAATAGTAGAATGGCAGGTTACGTTCTGTTTTGTGGAAGAAAAGAACAGAACAACAAGTAAAAAAACAAAAACAAAAGTCAACAATAATAGATGTTCATCAATTACTTCATACACTAGATTTTGGTACAAAAAAATTTCCTGCAGGCAATAAAAATATAAGCTATTGTTTCATTGATTTCAGTTGGACAGCAGCACTAAAGAAAAGACATGTAAAACGGGCAACACAACAACAAAGGCCATAACATGCCTCAAAGAATGAGTATAACTAACACAGGTCAGCCTAATTGTGATAAACGAAACTACCCCAAAATCCAGCACTCCATTTACCCAATATTGACAACTATTGAACAGATTTTAACTCAACCCAACCACCCAATCTCCCCCATCCCAATCAAAACACAAACCCCAATATAATCAAACCACACCCCCAACACAACAGGCACCACAAAGCACCCAATGCCCCTTCACCACAGTAGCACCAAAGCCCCATCGACATCCCGATCAAACGGCGACGCAGTCTTTCGCCGTTTGTCCTCCTTTCTTTGGTTACTTTCTTTGGAGAAGCAAAGAAAGTAACAAATAGGATTTGAATAAAAGATAAAACACCGCTATTATAAAAACCTTTCTAAGAAATTAAGCATAAAAAAATCCCGCTTCTATCGCTAGAAACGGGATTATATAAGAGATCTATTCTACTAATTACTTAGCAAAAGAAGCACGAATAACATTCAACGCACCACCTGCTTTGAACCACTCAATCTGTTGTTCATTGTAAGTGTGGTTAACTACGATTTCGCTGCTAGTACCATCAGCGTGGTGTGCAACCACGGTTAATGTTTTACCAGGTGCGAATGTGGTTAATCCTAAGATGTCGATCACATCGTCTTCTTGGATTAATTCGTAATCTTCTTTGTTAGCAAATGTCAATGCCAACATACCTTGCTTTTTCAAGTTTGTTTCGTGGATACGTGCGAATGATTTCACCAAGATAGCACGAACACCTAAGTGACGTGGTTCCATCGCTGCGTGTTCGCGTGATGAACCTTCACCGTAGTTTTCGTCACCCACTACTACAGAACCGATATGAGCAGCTTTGTAAGCACGTGCAGTTGCTGGAACAGCACCGTATTCACCTGTTAATTGGTTCTTAACAGTATCTGTTTTATCGTTGTAAGCGTTTACAGCACCGATCAACATGTTGTTAGAGATGTTGTCGAGGTGACCGCGGTATTTCAACCAAGGACCAGCCATAGAGATGTGATCCGTCGTACATTTACCTTTCGCTTTGATCAACAATTTCAAGCCTTTCAAGTCAACACCTTCCCATGCTGTGAATGGTGCTAACAATTGTAAACGATCGCTGGTTGGAGATACAACAACTTGTACACCGCTACCGTCAGCTGCTGGAGCTTGGTAACCTGGATCATCTACAGAGAAGCCTGCTGGTGGTAATTCGAAACCTGTTGGCTCATCCAATTTAACTTCTACGCCGTCTTGGTTTTTCAAGGTGTCTGTCATTGGGTTGAATGTCAAATCACCCGCGATAGCCAAAGCAGTTACGATTTCTGGAGAAGCTACGAACGCGTGTGTTGAAGCTAAACCGTCATTACGTTTTGCGAAGTTACGGTTGAAAGAAGTGATGATAGAGTTTTTGCGGTTAGGATCATCGATGTGACGAGCCCATTGACCGATACAAGGACCGCAAGCGTTTGCCAATACAACACCGCCGATTTGATCGAAGGTATTTAACAAACCATCTCTTTCGATTGTATAGCGTACCAATTCAGAACCAGGTGTAATCGTGAATTCTGATTGAACTTTTAAATTCTTAGTAATCGCTTGTTTCGCTAAAGAAGCAGAGCGAGAGATATCTTCGTAAGAAGAGTTCGTACAAGAACCGATCAAAGCAACTTCCAATTTTTCTGGCCAGTTGTTTTCTTTCACCGCTTGCGCGAATTTAGATAAAGGCCAAGCCAAATCTGGTGTGAAAGGACCGTTTACATATGGTTCCAATTCATCCAAATTGATTTCAATTACTTGGTCGTAGTATTTAGCAGGATCAGCGTATACTTCAGCATCTGGACGTAAATGATCTTTCACGCCATCAGCCAAAGCAGCAACTTCTGCACGGCTAGTAACTTTCAAGTAATCGGCCATTTTCTCGTCGTATGCGAATACAGAACAAGTAGCACCAATTTCAGCACCCATGTTACAGATAGTGCCTTTACCGGTAGCGCTTAAGCTATCGGCACCTTCACCAAAGTATTCAACGATGCAACCAGTACCACCTTTAACGGTTAAGATACCAGCTACTTTTAAAATAACGTCTTTTGCAGAAACCCAACCGCTCAATTTACCCGTTAACTTAACACCGATCAATTTCGGCATTTTAAGTTCCCATGGTAAACCGGCCATTACGTCAACCGCATCGGCACCGCCCACACCAATAGCGAGCATACCCATACCACCGGCATTCGGTGTGTGTGAGTCTGTACCAATCATCATACCACCAGGGAATGCGTAGTTCTCAATAACTACTTGGTGAATGATACCAGCACCCGGTTTCCAGAAACCGATGCCGTATTTATTTGAGATAGAAGATAAGAAATCGTAAACTTCTTTATTTGTATCAATCGCAATTGCCAAATCCTGTGTAGCACCAACTTTCGCTTGAATTAAGTGGTCACAGTGTACGGTTGATGGTACAGCAACTTTATCACGACCGCAAGTCATGAACTGCAAAAGCGCCATTTGCGCCGTTGCATCTTGCATCGCCACGCGATCAGGTGCAAACTCTACGTAAGATTTTCCTCGTTCGTATGCAGTAGGAGTAGGTGCGTAAAGGTGAGCGTAGAGAATCTTTTCGGCCAATGTGAGCGGACGACCTAACATTTTACGGGTAGCTTCCACCTTACCCGGTAATGCTTCGTACACTCTTTTAATCATGTCTATATCAAACACCATGGAAATAAAGAATTTAAGAGCGGTTAAAAAATGCACCGCGAAGTTAATCAAATTTGAACAGTTTTTAAACTTTTAACGCATTTACATATACGAAATAATATTGGTTCAAGCGCCACCCGCCTGTTTTATCCCGTTAATTTTATAAATTGTTAAAAGATGCCCCAAAGGGGAGAATTGTCATTTTGAATTGACAAATAATTACGATAAATTTGATATATGAATAGATTGAAAGATTTTATTGAATGGCAGGCCTTTGGCGTTTGTGCAGCCATCGGTAATAAGCTGGGAGTGGCAACGGCTAGAATCAGGCTATTCTTCATATACACCACGTTTATCACCATGGGTTCACCCGTAATTGTGTACATGATTCTCGCTTTTTGGATGAATATGAAGAATTACATTGCCAACGCCCGAAGAAACCCCTTACGCTACCTGTAAGCCATTTATTGCCAACGTTTTCACTTCCTACACAGTGTAATAGGCCCCTCGTTTGCCCGCTTCCTATAGGCAAATCGATACCGTATTGATATTTTATATCAAATTTTTAATTGCATTCAATAAAAAGTATAGGAGTAGAGTAGATAGTGGAATATGAAATGTATAACAAACGGCGCTTAGTCTAGTTGCCAGTTCGTCATACCATGATAATGATTCTGTAATTGATGCACCATGATGGGCTCGTTGAGATTTCTCGTCTCATCCCGGTAATGCAAGCTTAACAATGGATGATGCGGCGCATCGTACATCACCACCGAAAACGGGCCACGTACATACTTCCTACCGGCATCACCACCACTATCATCACGCTGAAATTGCAACCTTACCAATTGCTCTTCATTCAGTGGAATCGGCGATAAATCTTCCGGGGAATACCAATATTCCGCATCGCCTTGCTGTAAACAGGCCTGCCGTAACTCGTGGTCTACTTGCGTTACAGTGCCTTCTTTTAATTGCTCTTCATACCTCGCCAAAACCCAATCACCCACTTTTACTTCATTTAATTGAATCATGGTTGCTTCCTTTTTGGTGCAATATGAATATACGGAAAATTCTGCTGATGAACATCGGTCATGTTGCTGTGGTAATGATCCTAATTGTTACTTTCTTTGCTTCTCCAAAGAAAGTAACCAAAGAAAGGAGGACAAACGGCGAAAGACTGCGTCGCCGTTTGATCGGGATGTCGATGGGGCTTGGGTGCTACTGTGGTGAAGGGCGTTAGGTCTTTGGGGGGCGTGTTTTGTTGGAGGGGTGGGGGGCGTTTTTTAGGTGAATTGTGCGTGCAGTGTTGGATATTTTTTTAATGAGCTGGTGTTGAAGTGGTTATAAGGTTGCTGTTATGTACTAGTAATATCTTCTAATGTTCTTCCAATGTTCTTCTAATGTTAGGTCAATGTTTTTCCAATATGTAGGATATATATCCCATATAGTTTGGATGGTATGGAGATGTTTTGAGTGTTTTTAAGTAGTATTATAAAAGTGATGGTATTTTAACGTGACAATTTGTCGATGAAGGGAGGGGGTTGACCACGTTTTTTTCGAGGATTTACCCAGTGTTTTCCCATAATTTCCCGGTGTTTGTAAGGGTGTTGCCGAGTATTTGTCGAGTGTTTGTCGACACTTCACCGAGGGAAAGCGAGTGTTTATAAGGGTTTAGTAAGGCTTTTGTCGACTGTTTGTCGACATTTTTCGATGAAAGGCTTTGTAGGTTTGAGTTTAGGGTTGAAAAGTCGATATTTTTAACCTTTTTGTAGGCTGGGTAAAGGTTTGGTTGAAAATTCGTTTTAAAGCCGTTTTAAGGCTGTTTTGTGAATTTTTACTGAGTTTATCGAAAGGTGTGTTTGGTGGTCTTAATTGGGCTGAAAGTGGCCTTTAAATTGATTTTTCGGGAGGGGTTAATCTTGTTTTTGAGGGGAGGGCGAATGATTAAATTGTTGCAGGTGTCACGTTGGCATTTTGAGTGGGTGAGGGTCGGAGTTGAAAAGATTGTAAATATAATATTATACTATTATAAAGAAGAAAGGGTGCCGCCTTATGGGTGACACCCTTTTATATTTCACTTGAATTAGTGTTGTGGTTTGTGAACGGCTTGGCGGATTTTTACTAAATCTTCCAAAAGTTCTTCCAACAAATCTAGGCGGAGCATGTTAGCGCCGTCGGATTTGGCTTTAGAGGGTTCTGGGTGGGTTTCGATGAAAAGACCATCTGCACCTGCTGCAATAGCCGCTTTGGCGATGGTGCCAATCATTTGTGGGTTACCACCTGTAACACCGCTCGTTTGGTTAGGCTGTTGTAAAGAGTGGGTACAGTCCATAATAACAGGTACACCGAAGCTTCTCATGGTAGGGATGTTACGGTAATCTACCACTAAGTCTTGGTAACCGAAAGTGGTACCACGCTCAGTTAACATGATGTGCTTGTTACCTGCTTGTTCAATCTTTTCTACAGCGAATTTCATGGATTCACCGCTCAAGAATTGACCTTTTTTCACGTTTACAAATTTGCCGGTATCAGCAGCTGCAATCAAAATGTCGGTTTGGCGACAAAGAAACGCCGGGATTTGTAAAATGTCTACATAAGCGGCAGCCATCGCTGCTTCTGCTGCAGAGTGAATATCTGAAGTGGTAGGCACATTGAAGTGTTGTCCTACTTTTTGTACTAATTCTAATCCTTCTACGTCACCTACGCCAGTAAAGGAGTTGATGCTCGTTCTGTTGGCTTTTCTATAAGAAGCTTTAAAAACGTAAGGAATGTTCAATCGTTTACAGATGCCAGATACTTTTTCAGCAACAGTCATCAACAGGGCTTCGTCTTCTACAACGCAAGGGCCGGCAATTAAGAAGAAATTGTCGGGGTTATATTGTTCTTTAAAGAGAGTTTTTAAAATTTTCATGCCGCAAAATTAATGAAAAATAATTGGAAGGAGGCCCCCCGGAAAGCCCCACAGGTACCGCATATAACAATTGTATGATAATTGTTTTCTTTTTTATAAGAACCTTAACACATTTTGTAGCGTATTTGTAAAGCAGGAGAGGATGTGTATTAAAATTCTCCCCGAACCCACTAATATTACATGCAACAAACTAAATTTGGCCTTTAATTACCAGCAAAGTATGAAGAAAGATAAGATCCTAGTTATCGGCGCATGCGGACAAATCGGCGTTGAGCTTACCTTGGCGCTCCGTAAAATGTACGGCGAAGGCAATGTTATTGCTTCCGATCTAAGGGAAGAACACGAATTACTCCGCGGCACTGGTCCTTACGTTTCTTTGGACGTGATGAACAAGGAGATGTTACACGTGCTTGTTATCCGTCATAACATCACCCAAGTTTACTTATTGGCTGCCATCCTCTCAGCTACCGGTGAGAAAAACCCACTCCTCGCTTGGCACATTAACATGGCTAGCCTGTTAAACGTGCTCGATATCGCGAAAGAAGAAGGTTTGGATAAAGTATACTGGCCAAGTTCTATCGCTGTTTTCGGTCCTAATTCCCCTAAGGAAGATACCGAACAACACACGATCATCGAACCTACTACCATCTACGGTATCAGCAAGTTCGCCGGCGAACGTTGGTGCGAATACTACAATCATCGCTACAATGTCGACGTACGCAGCCTTCGCTACCCAGGTCTCATTTCTTACAAATCAGCACCAGGTGGCGGTACTACCGATTACGCCGTAGAAATCTTCCACGAAGCACTCGAAGAAAAGTCTTACAAATGCTTCCTCCGCGAAGATACCTACCTTCCCATGATGTATATGCCAGATGCCATCCGCGCTACCATCGAATTGATGGAATCCGATGCATCTAAAATCTCCGTGCGCGCAGGCTATAACCTCGCCTCTATGAGCTTCTCACCAAAAGAAATCGCCGCGGAAATCAAAAAACATATCCCAGATTTCACCATCTCCTACGAACCAGATTACCGCCAAGCAATCGCCGACGGCTGGCCTGGTAGCATTAACGACGAGTTAGCGCGTAAAGATTGGGGCTGGAACCATGAATACGATCTGCCGAAAATGGTGGAAGATATGTTGACGAATCTACCTGCTCAATTAGCAAAATAATTACAACAATACGTTACGTTTTTAAAAGGCTTTTCCAGTTTTGGAAAGGCCTTTTTGTTGCGTGTATCCCGGAGGGAGGAGATTAATTGTTTTTTCTTTTGATGGGTGTCGAGTAGGCTGTTTTGGGTTACATCCCATTGTGTTACTTTCTTTGCTTCTCCAAAGAAAGTAACCAAAGAAAGGAGGACAAACGGCGAAAGACTGCGTCGCCGTTTGATCGGGATGTCGATGGGGCTTTGGTGCTACTGTGGTGAAGGGCATTGGGTTCTTTGTGGTGCCTGTTGTGTTGGGGTTTGGTTATGAAGTAATGTGGATGATGTAGATGAAGGAGATGGGGGAGATGGGGGAACCTTTAGGGACGGGAGGAGCTAATGGTTTTGGGGGATTATTAAGGGGGGATGAAGGTATTGTGAATGGGAGGGTGGGGATTGAGTAGACATTGATGTAAATGCAAAAGCCGCTTCAACTTTGTTGAAACGGCTTTTTATCATGAATGGTATGCGTGGGCATTTTTATGCTTCTGAAACAAAGCCTATGGCAACGGTGGCGTTCGTGAATTCATCGATGAGGATGAAGGTACCGTTTGCGGGGTTTTGTTCGTATGCGTCGGCGAAGATGGGTTGGGCGGTTTTGATGCGGATTTTACCGATGTCGTTAAGGCCTAACTCTTTCTTGTCGTCTAAGATGCGTTGGGTGGTTACTTCTACTACGAAGTCGATGGATTGTACTTTGGCTTTTACGCGGTTAGCGCCGTGTTGAATTAAAAGGGCTTTACCGGGTGTGAGCTTTTGTTGGTCCATCCAACATACGCGGGCGGCTATTTCTTTTAAGCCTTCGGGGATGTTGCTGCTTTTTACAAGCAAGTTGCCGCGACTTACGTCGATTTCATCTTCTAAGGTGATTACTACACTGTCGTTGGCATGGGCCGATGATAGTTGTGTTTCAAACTTTTCGATGCTTTTTATTTTGCTTTTGTGGTTAGAAGGTAACGATACTACCTCGTCGCCTATTTTGAATTCGCCGCTGGCTACTTTGCCGGCGAAGCCACGGAAATCGTGGTACTGCTCGGTTTTCGGGCGAATCACGTATTGTACCGGGAAACGGGCAGGGCGTTCTGCGGCGAAGTCGAGTTCGATTTGTTCTAAGTAAGGTAAAAGTGGGGTGCCACTATACCAAGCCATTTTATCGGAGTTCGTTACCAAGTTCTCGCCATAGATCGAGGAAATAGGGATGAACTGGATGGTTTGTGCTTGGAAATCCGAGTTGGCTTGCAATTGTTTGAAATCATTTACGATGGAATCAAAGCGAGCTTGTTCGTAGTCTACCAAGTCCATTTTATTTACACATACTACCAAGTGCGGAATGCGTAAAAGTTGTGCAATGTAATAATGGCGGTAGGTTTGCTCTACGATTCCCTTGCGGGCATCGATGAGGATAAGCGATACTTGGGCAGTACTGGAGCCAGTAACCATGTTACGGGTATACTCGAAGTGGCCCGGGGTATCGGCAATAATATATTTGCGGTTGGGTGTGCTAAAGTAAATGTGCGCCACATCGATGGTAATACCTTGTTCACGTTCCGCGATAAGGCCATCGGTTAATAACGAAAGATCCGTGAAGTCTAAACCTTTGCGTTTACTAGCGTTGTGCAGGGCTTCCAGTTTGTCTTGGGTGATAGAGTTGGTATCGTATAAAAGCCTGCCAATAAGGGTGCTTTTGCCATCGTCTACACTGCCGGAAGTGGTGATACGTAAAACGTCCATACTATTTGCATATTTTGAACTGCGCGAGCAGTTGGGATTGTTGAATATTGAGTTACTGGATGGAATAGGAGTGAAGCGGGTTGATTAGAAATAACCGGCTTGTTTCCTACGTTCCATCGCTGCTTCAGAGCGTTTATCGTCGATGCGGGCACCTCTTTCAGAGATTTTCGCAGCGAGGATTTCCGTGATAATGTCTTCCAGCTTATCTGCTTCAGATACAACAGCAGCTGTACAAGTCATATCACCTACGGTACGGAAGCGTACTTTGCTCTTAAAGGGTACTTCTTCTTCAGTGGTATTTAGGAAGGAAGAGTAAGGCCAATACATGCCGTCGCGTTCTATGATCTCTCTTTCATGGGAGAAATAGATGCTTGGGATGGCCAAGTTTTCTTCCCGGATATAATTCCATACGTCGAGCTCCGTCCAGTTAGAAATCGGGAACACGCGCACGTTTTCACCAATATTGATCTTACCGTTTAAATGATCGAATAATTCTGGACGTTGCATTTTGGCATTCCATTGTCCAAATTCATCTCTTACGCTAAAGATGCGTTCTTTTGCACGTGCCTTTTCTTCGTCTCTTCTGGCCCCTCCAATACATGCATCAAACTTCAACTCTTCAATGGCATCCAGCAATGTCACGGTTTGTAAAGCATTTCTGCTGGCATATTTACCGGTTTCTTCTTTCACTTTCCCTTGGTCGATGCTGTCTTGTACATTACGTACAATCAATTCCAATCCCAATGTTTCCACGAGCCAATCGCGGAATTGGATAGTTTCAGGGAAGTTATGACCGGTGTCGACGTGCAACAATGGAAAAGGAATTTTACCGGGGTGGAAAGCCTTCTGCGCCAAACGCACAAGGGTAATAGAATCTTTACCACCAGAGAAAAGGATGGCTGGTCTTTCAAATTGGGCTGCAGTTTCGCGGAGTATGTATATTGCTTCATCTTCTAGTGCCCTAGGAAATTGCCATTGTATATTACTCATTGCATGATGTTTATTGGAGGATGATAAATTCGTGTTTGATAATTGAACCTTAGTGACTGTGTAAACCGCATTCTTTTTGCGATTGTTCCCACCACCAACGTCCTGCTCTTGGGTGTTCACCCGGCTCGATGGCCCTTGTACAAGGGGCACAACCGATACTGATGAACCCTTTTTTATGAAGTTTATTGAAAGGCACATTGTGTTCGTCGAGGTAAGCGAGCATCTGCTCGTAGCTCCAGTCGATCAGCGGGTTGTATTTGTACAACTGCCGTTGTTCGTCCCATTCAATAGCCGGCATGTTTTGCCGGTTGTCGGATTGTTCTGAACGAAGTCCTGTAATCCAAACCTTCGTTCCTTCCAATGCCCGGTTCAATGGCTCCACTTTGCGGATAAAACAGCATTCTTTACGGTTCTCCACCGAATCATAAAAGCTGTTCACCCCTTTTTCCGCCACCAAGCGCTCTACTGCCGATGTACCCGGGAAGTAGATTTCGAATGGCTGTTTGTAACGTGCACGGGTGAGGTCCATTAAATCGTATGTTTCTTGGAAAAGGCGGCCGGTATCTAAGGTGAATACGCGCACTGGTAATGCGTGGCGCCAAATAATGTCGGCAATAACTTGATCTTCCTGCCCAAACGACGATGAAAAGGCCACCGCGCCGGGGAAAGTTTGCGTGAGCCGTAGAATAGCTTCCTGTATACTGGGTTGGTCGGCCAGTACCTGATCAATATTTTCCATGTATCTATTATTAAAACCCGTTCAACAAAAATACACAAATCCTACATAAAAGGTAGACTATATGGAGTTATTTTTGAATTTTTTTGGGGAATAAAAAAGCGAAAGCTAGTACGGTGACTAACTTTCGCTGTGAATGAGTGAGTTATAGTGTAGGACTAGCTTTTAGTAACTAGGTCCTTCAACGTTTTATTTTCTAAAATCTTGAGGGACGCATCGCGGACGCGGCTCATTACGTCGTGTAACCCGCACACCGCTTCATCTTTGCAATTTTCGCAGCGTTCGTAATAATTCAAGCTCACGCAGGGAAGGAGGGCGATAGGACCGTCCAATAAGCGGATGATACGTGCTAAGGCAATTTCCTTAGGGGCGCGCATCAAGTAATAACCGCCGCCTTTACCTTTTTTACTACCGAGGATACCCGCATTTTTTAACTCCAAGAGAATATTCTCAAGGAACTTGATGGAGATATTTTTCTCTTTTGCGATCTCGGAAATAAGGATGGGTCCTTTGTCCACATTCTCAGCTAGGTGAATTAATGCGTGAAACGCGTACTGTGTTTTTTTAGAAAGCATAATGAATTCTGGGTTGTTTGCACTCCCGTTTTAAAAAGCGTGTTGTTATATGCACACTTGTTGCAAATATAACGGCTTTCCGCTAAAATTACATACAAGCGCCCTTCGGTCGGTGGTTTTGACATGATCAATGGTCGACCGGTAGCAAATTTGAGCCTTTTTTAGAGGTTCAACACGTCTTTCATCGTATAAACACCTTTTTTACCTACCATGTACACGGCAGCCGCTACGGCACCTGCCGCAAATCCTTGGCGGTTGTGGGCAGTGTGGGTAATAGAGATATCATCGATGTCGGAAGTATACGTAACAGTATGTGTACCTGGCGTAGGGTCGATTCTTTCGGAAGCGATACCCAATTCGCCTGGATTGTGTGCACTACCTTCTACCCATTTGGTTTTGCTGCTGTTCACTGCGAGAATTTCTTCTGCCAACGTAATGGCAGTACCGCTGGGTGCATCTTTCTTTTGGGTATGATGGATCTCTAACATTTGTACATCGTACTCTTTGTGAGGGGCCATCAAGGCTGCTAAACGCTTATTTACTTCGAAGAAGATATTTACCCCGATGCTGAAGTTGCTAGCGCAGAGGAAACCGTGGTTACCTGCTTTGCAACGCTCTTCCACTTCCGGTAATCTATCCAACCAGCCCGTGGTACCTACTACAACGGGTACATTTGCTGCGAAACATTTCATGATGTTATCTACAGCCGTTGCCGGTGTTGTAAATTCAATGGCTACATCTGCTTTGCTCAATTCATTGGGCTCCAGCAAATGCAAGTTGTTCATATCTATCCTGTGAATTACTTCGTGTCCTTTCGCGGTAGCAATGGCTTCAATGGCTTTACCCATTTTACCGTACCCAATCAGTGCAATTTTCATATGGTTGTAGTTTGTGCCGCCTGCCTTGGCCGGTCGGCCGGCCTTTCGTGCTGGCCATTCTTTCTATCTTTGTTGTTAAAATCTCAAGCCGCCTGCATAGCTATGCTTGTAGGAGTTCTTTTTACCGAGTTGGAAGTTGATACCCACACCAATACCTTGGCCATTAATTACCTTTGGGTATACCTGCATGCTCAAATCATTCGATATATCAAACTGTTTCAAATGGGCAAATACGGTGGCGTCGACGATGTTCAAGCCATAAGCTAAAACAAACACAAGCACCGAATAATCTACGTATTGCCTATATGCATCTCGTAAATACGTTAAATCTTGGTCGGAATACCGTTTGTAAGGGTCCACGAAGTTCGGGTTGCCTTGGTTAGCAGATCTTACCCGGTAAGCATCGCGGTAGGTTTTATATTGGTCCATATTCCAAACAAAAAAGCCCGCGCTTACACCCAATGCGGCATAAACGATCGGTACTTTCCAGTATTCGCGGTTATACATTTGTCCTAATCCTGGTAATACGGCTGAATAAAATGCAGCCTTGGTAGGATTGTGCAAAGCTTTCGATTTCAATACAATTCTCGCTGTGCTATCGGGCTTTGCTACAGGTGTAAGTACGGTAGGTGTTACGGCCGTATCCACTTTAGGTGGAACGGTGTCGCGCAATTTCGCTGTGTTGCTTAATGCAATGGAATCTGCTACAAATTTTGCCCTTCTTACCGAATCTTTCTGCTGTGCCTTTAAATTCGTTACCATGCTCGCTATTACAACGATCACTAATAACATTGTGCGTAGCAATGGATACATATTCCTTGCCTTATTTTTCACCGTACATTGATATTTTGTCGAGAATGCTATCCAACTCTTCATCAGAATAGAACTCGATCTGGATACTGCCTTTACCATTTTTACTCCTGTCTAATTTTACCTTGGTAGAAAAATGAGAGGCTAATTTATCTTCAATTTTTTTATATGCAGGAGGTAACCCGTTATTTACAGGTTTTTTAACATTTGCTTTCTCGTTGAAGTTGACCTTGCGAACCAACTCTTCCGTTTGACGAACCGATAAGCCATTCTTCACCACTTCGTTGAATACAAAGAGTTGTTTCTCGATGTTTTCCACCCCAATTAGCGCCCTGGCATGGCCCATGCTAATACTCGCATTGCGCACCGCTACTTGAATATCCGGTGGCAATTTCAGCAAACGGATATAGTTCGTAACGGTACTTCTTTCTTTACCCATCCTATCGGCTACTTGCTCCTGGGTAAATACACATTCCTCCATCAAGCGCTTGTAACTCAAGCCAATCTCGATAGCGTTCAGGTTTTCCCTTTGCAAGTTTTCCAATAAAGCCAACTCCAAGAGCTCTTGGTCGTTCGCCTGGCGCACGTACGCCGGGATGTCTTTCAACCCCGCCATTTTACTGGCACGTAAACGACGTTCACCGGCAATCAATTGGTATTTCTTACCAACTTTTGCAACGGTAATAGGTTGTATAATGTCGTGAATCTTAATTGAATGACTCAGCTCCTGTAAAGCCTGTTCATCAAAATCTCTACGGGGTTGCTTGGGATTGACCTCGA
This sequence comes from Chitinophaga skermanii, assembly GCF_003259335.1. Classification (GTDB taxonomy): domain Bacteria; phylum Bacteroidota; class Bacteroidia; order Chitinophagales; family Chitinophagaceae; genus Chitinophaga; species Chitinophaga skermanii. The sequence continues at coordinate 19,424 of NZ_QLLL01000006.1, read as the reverse complement.
TATCATCCAACGGGATGCGCTCGATACCGGTAGCAGCAGCCACAACTTGTTTATCCAACGCGTTGGAAGTCTGTTGTAATTCGGTATCAATATTTTGCAATAGCGAGCGGATGCCTTTCCCCAACGCCGCTTTTTTACTCGGATTGGTCATGTTTGCTAACTAAGATTTTATCTTTTGACTTGATTTTCGTGTAGTTGTGTTTCTGCAAAATCTCTTTTGCCAGGTTCAAGTAGTTGATAGCACCCGTGCTGGATGCATCGTACATAATCACCGATTTACCAAAGCTAGGTGCTTCACCCAGTTTCGTGTTACGGTGGATGATGGTATTGAACACGCTTTCTTCGAAGTGTTGTTTAACCTCGTCAACCACTTGGTTGCTTAAACGTAAACGGCCATCGTACATCGTCATTAAAATACCTTCAATTTCCAACTCGGTATTGAGGCGACTTTGTACAATTTTGATGGTATTTAATAACTTGCCCAAACCTTCCAACGCGAAGAACTCACATTGTACCGGAATAATTACAGAGTTGGCTGCTACTAAAGCATTCACAGTAATCAAACCCAAAGAAGGCGAACAGTCTAAAATCACGAAATCATAATCATCCTTCACACCGTCAATCACTTGTTTCATCACACGCTCGCGGTTCGGATGATTAATTAACTCCAATTCGGCCCCAACTAAGTCGATGTGAGAAGGCAATACGCGTAGGTTCGGCGTATCCGATTCTAAAATCACGTCTTTCGCCTTTACATCATTGACCATGCAATCATATAAACTCTGTTGGATATTACGCAAATCAAAACCCAATCCAGTTGTACTGTTAGCCTGCGGATCCGCATCTACCAGTAGTGTCTTGAATTCCAATACAGCTAAGCTGCTGGCTAGGTTGATGGCACTGGTAGTTTTACCAACACCCCCTTTTTGATTGGCGATTGCAATAATTCTTGCCATTGTATTTTTTAAAATATATAGGTTAATAGGATGTTAGACGTCGATCGTTTCACCGATAGCCGGTAAAAGTAATTCTACACCCGCATCTTCGAAAGTAGCCAATGCTTCTTTCTTGTCAATCTTAATGTAACCGAAAGTGTCGTAGTGAACACCAATAACTTTCGTTACCTCAACCAAGCTGGCCGCGATTGTTGCATCTTCCGCATCCATCGTGAAATTATCACCAATAGGGAAGATGGCGAAATCAATCGGTGTATACAATGGCACTAATTCCATGTCCAAAGTAAGCGCCGTATCCCCACTATAATAAAAATTACCTTCTGTTGTTTTGAAAATAAAGCCCATTGGGTTACCACCATAGCTACCATCCGGTAAACCAGAGCTGTGTTGTGCAGCTGTACATTTCACAGTACCGAACTCGAAGTTCCATTTACCGCCCGTGTTCATCGGGTGAACATTCGTAACGCCTTGCTTTTGAGCCCATTCTATGATCTCGAAGTTCGACACCACTTTCGCGCCGGTACGTTTCGCCAATTCTACTAAATCTGCTACGTGATCGCTATGACCATGAGATACAAAAATATAATCAGCTGTAATCGTACTAATATCTATCGCCTTTGCCAACTCGTTATGCGTGATGAACGGGTCAAACAAAATCTTCTTTCCCTTAACTTCCACCAAAAAGCTGGAATGTCCGTAGTAGGTGAACTTCATATCGTTAGTTAAATTAAATTATCCCCAATCGAACAAAAATACAACGATTACCCAAAATTCAGGCCAAGGCCCCTATATTATTTATTCACAAATAACATGGCCCTAGGCCCCTTACCCCGGGAGCTTGGGTTATTTTCTAGTAAGATACAATTTTTTTTCAGCCCATTCGTCTTTGTATTCTCCCCGCCTCACCACCTTATATATTAGAATGTTGTACATTTTAACTTTTTAATTAGGGTTGCGCAGCGTAATTTCGGGGCTTCTTTTGGTTAGATTTATTAAACTATTACATGCGACAAGGGCTAAATTACTGGATCTTCGTTTTATTGATGTTCATGGTCGACCTCTACGTTTTTATGGGCGTACGGGCAGTCGTAAAGAACACGTCAAGTAAAACCAAGAAGATTACCTATACGGCATATTGGACTTTCTCTATCATTATTTATATCATTCTCATCACCTTCGGGTTAAAATCCGTGCATTGGGAGCTGGTGCCATCATTACGTAGCCATGTGATTACGTTAATTATGGGGCAGTTCTTCGCAAAGGCGATCGTAATTTTATTCATGATTATTGACGATATACGTCGTTTTATTACCTGGATCATTTACCGTGTAAGCCCACCGAAAGCTGAATCCAGGGAGCCAGGTTTAAAAAGCGGCATCACTCGTTCGCAGTTCCTTACCCGTGCAGGTATGTTCCTAGGAGGTGGCCTATTTGCTACCTTGGCCTACGGTTTCTCTAATAAATACAACTACCATATCCGCCGCGTAAAGTTGCACTTTAGCAACTTGCCTTCGGCATGGAAAGGGTTGAAGATTGTACAAATATCTGATATTCATAGTGGTAGCTTCAATAACAAGCAAGCCGTAGAGAAAGGCGTAGCCATGATCAATGCCCAAAATGCCGATATCGTGTTTTTTACAGGCGACCTGGTAAATGATCGCGCCATTGAAATGCAAGAATACATGGGCGTATTCAATAAAGTGAAAGCGCCCATGGGTGTTTATAGTACCTTGGGTAACCACGATTACGGCGACTATTTCCCATGGCCCGACAGGGACGCCAATGGTAATAGCGCTCAAAAAGCGGCCAACCTCGAACAGTTGAAGGCGATCCACGGCGAATTGGGCTGGCAATTGATGATGAATGAAAACAAGATCTTCACCCGCAATGGCCAACAATTAGCCGTTGTAGGAATCGAGAACTGGAGCGCCAACCCACGTTTCCCTCGTAAGGGCGATATGCCAAAGGCAATGGCAGGTACAGAACAAGTGCCATTCAAAATATTATTATCGCACGATCCTACCCATTGGGATGCAGAAGTGCGCCCGGTGTACCCTAGTATCGATTTAATGTTAGCCGGGCACACCCATGGTATGCAATTCGGCATCGAAATACCTTATTTCAAATGGAGTCCTGCCCAGTACTTGTATAAACAATGGGCTGGCTTGTACAAAGAGAAGCGCCAGGTGCTATACGTGAATAGGGGCTTTGGCTTCTTGGGATACCCCGGCCGCGTGGGTATTTTACCGGAAATTACCGTTATAGAATTGGTATAAGCTTATACAAGATCTCATTCATTATATTTTATTCAACCCGCTTTACCGGCTAGTTTCGTACTGGCGGCATGGCGGGTTCTTTATTGGCCTAACAAGGAAACCTATATCTATGATGCAACGTATCGTGTTGATAATCTGTAGTATTTTACTCAGCCAAACGGCGCATGCCCAATCTTTAGAAGAATTGGAGCGTTCACTTGATTCCCTATTGGGCCTTCGTGATAAAAGCCAATTCGTGGTCGGCATCAGCTACGGCAATAATCCTGCTTATGCCGATGGTAAAATGAACTACGCCCGCTCCCTTGTGCAAAAGCCCTTCCTTTCTCCCAGTATTTCCTACTACCATAAAAGTGGTTTATATGCCAATGCAAGCACTTATTACATGTTTGGCGCCACGAAGAACCCATGGTTCGAGCACGACCTGGGTATTGGCTACGATTACAATAAGCACCCTAACTTTATCGCCGGTATTTCGTACAACCACTATTTCTACGCCGACTCTAGTGATGTGCCACTAACGCCCATAAAAAACGAGTTATATGCCTACTTTAGTTACCGCAAATGGTGGTTAGAACCCGGTATTAATATTGACTTCGGATGGGGCAAGGAATCTGCACAATACAAACGGGTTACCTATACAAATAGTGGCCGCGATTTTAACCTCAATCTCGATGTACGGCATAGCTTTCTTTGGATCGACGTGCTGAATCGGAATGATGGGTTGATGATTCTCCCTGTAGCTTCGCTCACCTTTGGCACCACCAATTACCTGACCAACCTACGAGGAACGATGCCGTTAGGTAACAAACACACTAAACCGCAGGAAATCAATTACATTGATAGGCTCAGCTTTGGCCCCCGCTTTGCAGATCTAGGAGTAAGGGTGGCTTATAATTACAAGTTTGTTACTATTTCGCCTGCTTACACGGTATTTAAACCTTTGCAAGGCGATGACAGGAGTATGCTTGGCTATTTTTCGGCTACGATGAAGTTTGGGTTTTAGTTGTTTGGGTAGCTGTTAGAAGGTAGTTGTACGCTGTTGTTACTGTATATCTATGCTTGTGAGGGATTTATGGTTAGGTAATGCCAATGTGTGTGTCATGTGTGGATCATGTAAGCTCCAAGTACCTACCATGTAGTTTCCAAGTAAGTTCCATGTAAATCCCATGTAATTCCATGTAATTTCAAGGTATTCGATATATACTTCTTCTTATGGAGATGTTATCTAGATATTATTTAGATATATGGAACAGTTATCTTTCCTTTTATATACTGTTGATTCAACAATTGATATCCCTTTAATGAGAGATTTTGTATTATTTCATGTACCAACCTCAACGCATCATTAAAGAATTTTAATCTCTGCTATCTAAAATTTTCTGCGCTCAAATAGCGTTATGGCTATTTGTAAATCTCTCGCATACAATGTACTAGGAAGTTTGTAGAAAGGAAGGCATGACTTTTGCATTTCTGAAACAAATCTGAAACATTTCTTTAACAGTATATAGGGGAGGTGAATAAAAAACACGTCTTTATTAAAACCAGTACAAAAAACAATTTATGAAAAAACTACTATTTGCCGCGGTATTACTATCTGCGCTAACCGTATCCACAGTTAATGCCCAACGATTTGTCCGCTTTGGTATCAAAGGCGGTGCTAACCTCCAAAAATTAGATGCAGAAGGTTTTGACAAAGGTTTTAACTGGGGGTACCATTTAGGTGGCTTGGTGCAGGTTAATTTGATGAAAGGTTTCGGTGTGCAAGGTGAGGTGATTTTCTCCGAATCGAAGCAAAAAACAACCGATAAGTTCTCAGATATCTATACAACTGATCCTACCGCCAACAACAAAGACATTAAACTCAATTACTTGAGCATTCCAATCATGGCTAACATTCCAATTGCTTTAAATCAACGTTTGAAATTGCAAGTTGGTCCACAGTATAGCATCCTCATGAGCAAAAACGATAACCTCTTGCAAAACGGTGAAAAAGCCTTTAAAAACGGCGACTTCTCCGTATTGGGTGGCTTATGGTTGCAATTGCCAATCGTGAACATTTCTGCTCGTTACGTAGTAGGTTTGAATGATATCAGCGACCTTGGTAACACAGGTAGCTGGAAAAATCAATCTATCCAATTGGGTGTTGGTGTAACCTTATAAGGCTAATTTATATTCCACATAGCATGCGTTCCGCACCTACCATACACTGGTAAGCTGCGGAACGCTTTTTTTTACCTATCTTTCTGCCGTGCTGTATCCACGCTAGGGTTGGCATTAAAGTTGACTAATAGGGGTACAACCTCATAAATCGACAAGCAGAGTGTTTTAACTGACAGCTTGTCTTTTTGGAATTAAACTAATCAGATGAACAAATTTTTTTTAGGAAATTCAGAGGATGAGATGGAGTTCATGCCATTGATTCCACTGGGCGATGAGAACGAGAATGCAGACGACGACAAGCTTCCCGACGAATTGGCCCTTTTACCTTTGCGAAATACCGTGTTATTTCCAGGCGTAGTTTTGCCCATTACTGTTGGTAGAGATAAATCAATAAAAGCTGTAAACGACGCTTACAAGGCTGACAAAATGATAGGTGTTGTAGCGCAAAAAGACAGTAACGTAGAAGAACCAGCCATTACAGATTTATCTGAAGTGGGTACGGTAGCGAAAATTGTGAAGCTTATTAAAATGCCTGATGGTGGTACTACCGTAATCATCCAAGGCCGCAAACGCTTCAAAATCGATGAAATCACTACAGAAGAGCCTTACTTCAAAATAAAATACACCTTGCTGAAAGATGAGCCTTCCAGCAACGAAGAAGAATTCGAGGCCTACATCTCTTCTATTAAAGACCTCGCCGGCCAAATCATTGCCTTATCTCCGAATATCCCTTCGGAAGCCAGCATGATCTTAAAGAACATCGAAAACGCTAACTTCTTGATCCATTTCGTGTCGTCTAACTTGAATAGCGACCTCATGGAGAAACAACAATTGTTGGAAACCAACAATTTGCACACGCGTGCAGAACTGTTGTTGAAGCTGTTGCAAACCGAGTTACAACTCGCCGAGCTCAAAAACAAGATCACCAATAAAACAAAAGCCGACCTCGATAAACAACAACGCGATTACTTCCTGCAACAACAGATGAAATCCATCAAGGAAGAACTCGGGGGCGATACGAACGACCGCGAAATCCGCGAAATGCAACGTAAAGCCGAGTTGAAAAAATGGCCACAAGCCGTGAAAGAAGCCTTCACCAAAGGTATCGAGAAGTTGGAACGTATGCACCCCAGCACACCAGATTACTCGGTGGTATACAACCACTTAGACCTGATGCTCGACCTTCCTTGGGGCGAATACACCGACGATATTTACGATCTAAAGAAAGCAAAGAAAATCCTCGATCACGACCATTACGGAATGGACAAAATCAAGGAACGTATCTTGGAATACCTAGCAGTATTGAAGTTGAAAGGCGATATGAAGTCACCAATTTTATGCTTTGTAGGCCCTCCAGGTATCGGTAAAACCTCTTTAGGTCGCTCTATTGCCAATGCCATTGGCCGTAAATATGTGCGCTTAAGCTTAGGTGGTTTACACGATGAAAGCGAAATCCGCGGTCACCGTAAAACATACATCGGCGCTATGCCAGGCCGTATTGTACAATCGATCCGCAAAATCAAATCCTCTAACCCGGTAATGATTTTAGACGAAATCGATAAAATCGGTAGCGACTTCCGCGGCGATCCAGGGTCTGCTTTATTGGAAGTATTGGACCCAGAACAAAACAATACCTTCTACGATAACTACCTCGAGTTAGAATACGACTTAAGTAAAGTGTTGTTCATCGCTACGGCGAACAACATCAACAATATCCACCCAGCATTACGCGATCGTTTGGAAATCATTGATTTAAGTGGTTATTCAATCGAAGAAAAGGTGGAAATTTCAAAACGTCACCTCATCCCTAAGCAAAAGGATGGACATGGTTTGAAAGATGTGAAGTTCAGCTTCAACAAAGCCGCTATTGAGAAAGTGATCCAAGATTATACCCGCGAAAGTGGTGTACGTGAATTGGACCGCCAATTTGCTGCCATCATGCGTAGTATTGCGAAGAACGTTGCTTTGGAAGAAGATGTACCGTCTATCATTACCGACGAGAAAGTAGAGCAGGTGCTTGGTAAAACACGCTATTCCAACGAGATGTACAAAGCAGGTAACCCAGCCGGCGTAGCTGTGGGCCTTGCATGGACATACGTAGGTGGCGATATCCTCTTAATTGAAACGAGCCTAAGCGAAGGTAAAGGCGAATTGAAATTAACAGGTAACCTTGGCAACGTGATGAAAGAATCGGCTGCAACTGCTTTAAGTTACTTACAAGCACATGCAAAAGAGTATAAAATTGACCCGAAATTATTCTCTACTAAGAGCATCCATATACACGTACCCGAAGGCGCCGTTCCAAAAGATGGTCCTAGCGCGGGTATTACCATGGTAACAGCATTAACATCCGCCTTCACTGGTCGTAAAGTGAAGAATTATTTGGCTATGACGGGTGAAATTACCCTGAGAGGACAAGTATTGCCGGTGGGTGGTATTAAAGAAAAAATTCTCGCTGCAAAAAGAGCCGGTATCAAGGAAATCGTGCTCTGCTGGCAGAATGAGAAGGACGTGAAGGACATAAATCCTGAATATATTAAAGGAGTTAAGTTCCATTATGTAAAAGAAGTGAACCAAGTGCTCGAAACTGCGTTATTAAAGAGATAGCAGTACGAGCAGCTAATCTTGGCAATGCATGTACATATTCATGTTGATTGTTTTAAGGGTTTGAGTAAGGCCATTTCTACATAGTAGAGATGGCTTTATTCTTTTCCGGATTTTCGTATTTTGCAGGGGTAGAACTACTATCCTAAGCGCCCATGCCTTTATATCGTCTCCTTTTTTGCCTTTTATTTTGCTCGATCCAGGCTGGGGGGCAGCAATTGGGTGGTGCTCAAACGTTTTCATTCCTTCAACTCCCTACTTCCGCACATTTAACAGCTTTAGGTGGCACGGCTACGGCTTGGCAATCGAACGATATAGCCTTCGGTATCCAAAATCCCGCCTTACTAAGGCCAAGTATGCATACCCATTTACAGGTGAATTATGCTGATTATTTCGCCGGGGTGAAGTATACGAACCTCGCCACAGCCTTTTACTTCGATCACATCGCTACCACCTTTGCTACGAGCTTACAATATATACATTACGGGCAAATGGCTTATACCGATGAAACAGGGCAAGTAAATGGGCAATTTGCACCTGTGGATTTTGCTTGGCAAGTTTCGGCCGGTAGGCAGTACTTATCGCGGTGGTATTATGGGGCGAGTTTAAAGTTCATACAAAGTAAATACCAAGAATTTACGTCGAATGGATTTGCAGTCGACGTAGGGTTGTCGTATATTGATACTGCAAATGGCTTGCAAGTATCCGTTGTGGCGAAGAATATGGGTACCCAATTGAAAAAAGCGGGGTCATCTTCTGAACCCATGCCGTTCGATTTACAAGCAGGCATTAGCAAACGACTGGCACATGTACCCTTACAAGTATCAGCCAGCTTTAGAAAATTGTACAAATTCGACAGCGCTGTAAAAAGCACGCAGGGCGAGGAAAGCCTACAAACGGGCACCTTCGACCGGGTGATGCAGCATATTGTATTGGCTTCAGGATTAACGATAGCGAAATACGTAGCGGTAGACGTGGCGTATAATCACCAGCAGCGAGTAGAACTAGCCACCATGCAGCAAAAGGGATTGAGTGGTTTTTCGTTAGGGGTAGGCATCCTGCTACAAAAAATGCAACTGTATTACGGCCGAGCCATGTATCAACGTAACCAAGCTTATAATCATATTGGTATCAACATCCCTATGCATCGATGGATGAGCTTCGGAAAATTCGGACGAAGCGGTAGTTGATACTGCATTCAACATCATTTAATCGTTAACTATGCAACAAGACGCAACACCCATCATTTCCATTCACCATTTGGGTAAATCTTACGACGATAAAGTTGTTTTAAAAGACATTAACCTCACTGTTTACCCTGGTCAAGTAATTGGTTATATTGGCCCTAACGGCGCCGGTAAATCTACCACTGTAAAAACGTTGATAGGTTTAATCACCGATTTTGAAGGGGAAGTAAACATCGCTGGAATGGATTTACGTACCCAAGCCCTCGATATTAAAAAGATCATTGGCTATGTACCCGAGAACGCCGAGATTTACGATGTGCTCACACCCATGGAGTACCTCAATTTCACCGGCTTATTATACGGTATGGAGCCTGCCACGATCGAAGAACGAGCCGTTAAAATGCTTACAGCCTTTGGGTTGCACGATAACCGCTTCCAAAGAATGGATACATTCTCGAAAGGGATGCGCCAGAAAGTGCTCATCACAGCCGGCTTATTACACAACCCGCAAATTGTGATTCTCGACGAACCCCTCAGCGGCCTCGATGCCAACGCTGTAATTATCGTAAAAGAGATCATGACCCTCTTAAAGAAAGAAGGTAAAACGATTTTCTATTGCTCGCATATGATGGACGTGGTAGAGAAAGTATCGGATAGAATTGTGCTGCTGAATAATGGTGAAATAGTAGCCAATGCTACGTTTGAAGAACTGAAGCAAAGCGAGGGCGATACGTTGGAAAACATCTTTGCGCAATTAACAGGTAAAGAGAATTTGAGTTCCATGGCCGACGAGTTTATTAATGCATTTAAAAACTAAGTACCATGGCTAAATTCTATTTATACTTAGTAGCATTATTCAACCCTGTATGGCGCAAGCTGGGGGTTGATCCTTTGCAGTTGCAAGTTATTTTGCAAACGAAGCTAATGATGGACGATCGTAGGCCGATGAACCTTAATCATAAGAAGCAGAAAGAGAGTAAGAATGCCACGTATGTACTGATCTTTATTTCGGGTTTGATGGGCTTGTTTTATTTAATGGCCTTCAGCATAAGCGATGATCCGCTCTTGAACTTAACCGTGTACTTTTTCATGTTCATGGTTATGTTAGCCATTACGTTGATTTCAGATTTTACACATGTGCTAATTGATGTAAAAGATAACTACATCATTTTACCGAAGCCGGTAAATGATAGAACAGTGTTGTTCTCGCGTTTATTACACATAGGTATACATATGTCGAAGATTATTTTGCCTTCGAGTTTGCCGGCATTCTTCTATATCATATTCGGCTATCATTCGGTAGTAGGGGCGTTATTGTTCCTAGCATTAGTTTTCTTTGCGGCTTTATTTGTAGTGTTTACAGTGAACGCGGTGTATGTTATTGCCCTAAAAGTAACTACGCCAACGAAGTTCAAAGAGATCATCAATTATATCCAAATTGCGTTTACCATTTTAGTATTTGGCATATACAATATCCTGCCGCGTATGATTTCTAAGCTCGGTGCTGTGAATATCAACTTGTTGGATTATCCTTTCTTCTATTTCGCGCCTCCTACTTGGTTTGCGGGTACCTATAAATGGTTAATTACCGGCGATGCAAAAGGTATTTTCATGCTATTTACAGTACTAACAGTGGTGGTACCATTGGTTTGTATTTGGCTTGTAATCAAAGTATTTGCACCGAGTTTTAATGCGAAGTTGGCAAGTATTAGCGGTAGTAGTAGTGAACCGGTAAAGGTTACGCAAGAGCAAGTTACGCGTACACCATTATATAAACGCTTAGCGAACCTATTTACGGGCAATAATGCCGAACGTATGGGCTTTGAAATATCGTGGTTGTTAACGGGGCGTACGCGCGAGTTTAAGTTGAAGGTGTACCCATCGTTAGCATATATTGTTATCTATTTTTTTGTGATTGTTTTTTCCTCGATGAATGGGAAGAAGTTGTCGTTCAACGAGTTTATGGATAAGCTTACGCAATCGCATGCTTACATTATTCTGATCTATGCTTCTACGCTCGGGTTTATTAGTGCCATTAGCAACATAGCGTATACTGATAAATATAAGAGTGCTTGGATTTATTTCGCTACACCTATTCAAACGCCGGGCGATATACTCATGGGTTCGTTTAAGGCGGCTTTATTGAAGTTTTTTGTACCGATTTATATCTGCATTACAGCTGTTACAATTGGTGTGTGGGGCTACCAGGCTATTCCGAACTTGTTATTGGGATTTGTGAATGTGGCATTAACGAACTTGTTCTTAGCGAAGTTTTACTTACGTCGTTTCCCTTTCTCGGTAAAGGTGGAAACAGATAAGAGTGGGGGAGGCTTTATGCGTGGGTTGATGATATTGATTATACCGGGTGCTTTGGGCGGGCTGCATTACCTGGCGAGTATTTTGTCGGTGTATTTGATTTGGGGGTTGCTGTTGTTGTCGCTTGGAGGGTTTTACCTATTGTATATGAACTTTAAAGAAACATCATGGAAACAACTGGCTAAATATTAGCCAGTTGTTTTTTTATATGCTTAGTCAACTAACAATCGCTTGTAAAGTTGGATGGTATTTTCTAAACCTAAGTAGATAGCATCGCAAACGAGGGCATGGCCGATGGATACTTCTTTGAGTTGCGGGATATGCAGCTTAAAGTAGCGGAGGTTGTCCAAGTTAAGATCGTGGCCAGCATTCAGTTCAAGCCCGATATTAGACGCTTCGCGTGCGGTGTTTTTATAGTCGTTGAACAACGCTAAGTTTTGCGGTTGTGTAAGCGCGTTGTGGTATTCTTCGGCGTAAGGCCCTGTATACAATTCGATACGATCTGCACCTGTTGTTTTAGCGGGTTCTACCATTTGCACATCTGCATTCAAGAAGATAGACACACGGATACCGGCAGCCTTTAGGGCGCTAATAGCATCTCTTAAAAATGATTGGTAACGAATAGTATCCCAACCAGTATTTGAAGTTAATACCCCTGGTGGATCTGGCACCAACGTACACTGTTCTGGCTTTACTTCCAGCACTAAATCCATAAAATCTGGTGAAGGATAACCTTCGATATTAAACTCCGTTTTTACGATGGGACGTAAGTCGCGTACATCTTGGTAGCGAATATGGCGTTCATCTGGACGGGGGTGAACGGTAATGCCATCGGCGCCAAAGCGTTCGCAGTCGGCAGCCACTTTTAATAGGTCTGGCATGTTGCCACCTCTTGCATTACGCAGGGTTGCAAATTTGTTGATGTTAACACTCAGCTTCGTCATGTTTGCAAAATTACGGGTTTGTACAAGGATGTAAAAACTAAAAATTGTACCAACGGCAGTGGAAATAAAAATCGCCATGGCAAAGCATTCACCATGGCGATTTTCAAAACTATTTGGATTGTTACGTCGACTAGTAACGGTAGTAATCAGGTTTGTAAGGACCCGCTACTGGAATACCGAGGTATTCAGATTGTACAGTCGTTAACGTATCGAGTTCTACGCCAATTTTCTTCAAGTGTAAGCGTGCTACTTTTTCATCGAGGTGTTTAGGAAGCACGTATACTTTGTTTTCGTAATTACCGTGGTTAGCCCAAAGTTCCAATTGCGCCAATGTTTGGTTGGTGAAGGAGTTAGACATTACGAAAGATGGGTGACCAGTTGCACAACCGAGGTTCACGAGACGACCTTCAGCGAGCAAGATAATGTCTTTACCATCAATGGTATATTTATCAACTTGTGGTTTGATTTCTACTTTGGTATTACCGTAGTTTTTGTTCAACCAAGCAACGTCGATTTCGATATCGAAGTGACCGATGTTACAAACGATCGCTTTGTCTTTCATTGCTTTGAAGTGTTCGCCGGTGATGATATCGCGGCAACCTGTAGTGGTAACAATGATATCAGCCTCTTTCACAGCATCCGCCATTCTTTTCACTTCATAACCTTCCATAGCAGCTTGCAAAGCACAGATAGGATCGATTTCAGTAACGATAACACGCGCACCTGCACCAGCTAAAGATTCAGCAGAACCTTTACCTACGTCACCAAAACCGGCAACAACAGCTACTTTACCAGCGATCATAACGTCGGTAGCGCGGCGGATTGCATCCACACAAGATTCGCGGCAACCGTATTTATTATCGAATTTAGATTTAGTAACAGAGTCGTTGATATTGATCGCAGGGATTGGTAAAGAACCGTTTTTCATTCTTTCGTACAAGCGGTGAACGCCTGTTGTAGTTTCTTCGCTCAAACCTTTCACGTGTTGGATTAATTCTGTGTATTTATCGAACACCATGTTCGTTAAATCACCACCATCATCCAAGATCATGTTCAAAGGACGGTCTTCGCTACCAAAGAAAAGGGTTTGTTCAATACACCAGTCAAATTCTTCTTCATTCAAACCTTTCCAAGCGAAAACAGGTACACCTGCAGCAGCAACAGCAGCAGCAGCGTGATCTTGCGTAGAGAATATATTACAAGAGCTCCAACGAACTTCAGCACCTAATGCTACTAAAGTTTCGATCAAAACCGCTGTTTGGATTGTCATGTGTAAGCAACCGGCGATACGAGCACCTTTCAATGGTTGTGCAGCACCATATTCTTCTCTTAAGCTCATCAAGCCTGGCATTTCTGCTTCAGCTAGTTCGATTTCTTTACGGCCCCATTCAGCAAGAGACATGTCTTTTACTTTGTAAGGCAAGCTTAAATCTATTTTTGAATTTGCAACGATAGACATGCTAATAAATTTTTCGCAAAGTTACCGTTATTTTAACTTATTCCATAATGTTTTTGACCTATACCGCGGTGAGTGTGAATCAATTCGATAACAAGGGCTTATCTCTTCTTATCCACCCCTTTATTTTGCCCTTTCAAATCCAAGTCAGCAAGTAACTTTTAATGCTTAATAACCTCAAAATCAACCCAGATAGTATAAAATACACGCAAGTTTATTTGTTTTAATATAATAAATAATATAGATTTGCTTATTGTAGTATATAGATTGCACGAATTCTATTACATACATATGTACCATTTCTCCTATAGATTGGAAAATAGACTAATAGGAAGGTTTTGAAAGCAGAAGATTAGAATAATTCAACCCCGAGGTAGGAGCTTCAGCAATTTTTTATTGGTCGCTATTGTGAAAGCGCGGAAAAGTAGTGCCTTGTAAAAGGCCATCGAGGCGACATATGCTGTAACGAGTTTTTAGGAATATGTAAACCTATACACACGCAAGTAGTAGCTTATTAACGAGGAAGCGATCCTTTATAGTATTGTCATTATAAAGAAATTTTGATTTTTTATGTTTGTCCTATCCTATCCTATGAAACAGCTTGCAGCTGCATGCAAAGCATTCCGTGCTGCGTATGCTTCGTTGTTATTCATGTTGATGATCTTGGTGGGTGCTTCGAGCCATGCTTATGCTCAAAGCGGAACTATCATTAACCCCAACGGTGGTAACACTACAACCGATGGCTTGGCAATCAAAATCACCGACACCAATATCGTCGTTCGTAGGAACGGCATTTGGGAAGCCGCCAATGTGGCCGGCGCTGCGGGCGACCAAGGGATCAGGCCTTACATTATCTTCGAAAAAAGATTATCGGCATCGGGGAGCCCCTCGATACACCGCATCCAAAACCGCTTCATCTCACAAATCACCGGCACAGGCGACGTGTCTTCGCCATGGCAAGTGATCATGACGGACACCGTTAGCAACTTCGATCATAAAAGATATACCATCAATACAACGATCTCCTATACAGCAGGAGATAATTACTTTTTCCTAGACTACGTAATCTTAGCCCCTCCCGGTACTGAATCTTACTATGTACACTTGTACCATAGTGAAAGAATTTGGATGGGTGGCTCTGGCTGTAGCATGGGGCAAGCAGGAGAGCTAATTAATTGGGACGAATACCGTGGTCCTGCCGTATTACTCCCCGATATTGTTCGTGTGTATAGACCAGAGAATGAATGTAGCAACTTACCATTCGACGCTCATATATATAGAACATCGGGTGGTTTTACTTCGTACTTCGCTTCCAACCCCGATTTGCGCGATGAAAAGCTAGTACCCGGTTACCTATTACGCAGTGTTACCAACGCCTCGCTCTTCCCGGAACCATCCAAAGGTATTTCGGTGCACAAAATGATCGAGTTCAATGGTACCCTTGGTAGCTCATATTACGAACCTAAAACAAAAAGAATATTAGTTGGCTACGGCTTAGATACTACTTTCAATGGATTGGACTACACCGATCCATTTGTTGCTAATAACAGTACTGGCGTAACAGTTGGATTTACAGCCGATTCTGTAGGGGTGGCAGAAGGGGATGATACGCATATACTAGATGGCCTGAAAATTAGGGTGTCGACCGGTGTACTTACTTCACCACAATTATTAAAAATTAAAGTGAAGCCGCACACATCTGCCGGCGTAACGAATACCGATTACGAATACCTGGGCGCATTAGTGATTCAACCCAACGTATATGCAACCCCGGTAGAAATCGACATCACGAACATTCTTATCAAAGGCAATACCTCCCTTCAACCCAACCGTAGCATGCAACTCGAGTTGGAAAGCGGAACCCCGTTAGTCAACATCGACCCGGCTGCTAACATAGCGGCCTATACTATTTTAGACGACGACAATGGTAAAATTGCCCTTGAACCTATCGATACTTTATTACACGAAGGGCAAAGCATGCAAGTACGCGTGAAGTTAAACGGTGGTATCGCGGGCGAAGATATTACAGTAACAATCGACAAAGGCAGCAATACCGATGCACAAGACGAAGATTACCAAGTAGCTACGCCGTTCCCATTCACCGTAACCATCCCGGCAGGCAGCAATGAAGCAACTTTCACCTTAACAGCAGCCACAGATCAAATCATCGAAAAACCTACGCAACTGTTGGAATTAACAGCCACAGCTACCGTATCGGGCCTCACCAAATTCGCGAAAGCCAACGTGAACATTGTAGATGAAACACGTTTGAACCCGGATAATATGGTGATTAGAATCGATGATATCCTCGGAGCCTACGAAGGCGATTTCTTCTGGGTACGTGTAAGTTTACCGGCAGGTATTACAACGGAAGAAGAATTGAAAGTGACGATTTCTGTAGATCCTACAAAATCGACCACCGACAATGCCGACTTCGATCCAATTCCAACAGAAATTACCATCAACCCGGGCGAATCGAGCGCGATCATAGAATACTTATCTATTTTATTAGATGATAAAATCGAGTTCAAAGAAGAATGTTGGTTGAATGGCTATGCCGAAGGTTTTACCGTAGAACCAGGTGTAATTGAAGTAGAGGATGTTGACTACGATCCAGGCAACCCTTGGGGCAATATGTACACCGATCCATTCGTGTTCACGATAGAAGAAGGCGACCCTGCTGGTGTAACATTCGTAGTAACGTTACCAGGTAATAAAATTGCCGGTAAAGACTTTGACCTAGATCTAAGTTTAGAAGGTGGTTCAACTGCCGAAGCAGCCGACTTTGTGAACTTCCCATCGAAAGTTACCTTCCCGAAAAACGCGAGCGAGTTCCGTTTCACGTTGTATCCTGATCATGATGATGAGGAGGAAAGTGACGAGGATGCCTATGTATTATTATCCTCTCCATACTTCAGCTTTTACAGTGTGCCGGTTACCATTATTAATAAACCGGTAGATAATAATAGTGGAGATAAGAATATTAAACTAGAACCTGAAGCTATTGAAGTATTAGAAGGTGGTACCGTGAAGGTGTGGGTGAAATTGGCGAGCAACGTAGCAGCTACCCAAGATCTTACTTTCAATATTGCGGCTGGCAGTGGTACATCGGCCGATTTACCGGCGGGCGCTTATACTTTCCCTAGTACTGTGATGATTCACACGGGTGAAACGAAAGCCTCGTTTGATGTAGTAGCAACGGGAGATAATAATATATTAGAATTAGCAAGAGATTTAGATATTGTTGTTAGTGGCGACGTATACGGATTTGCTGCATCGGCAGATACAATTATTACGATCAAAGATTTAACTAGCACGATTCCAGCGAATAAAGTCATTAGTTTAACCGTACCGGCTAGCATTACGGAAGGTGAAACAAAAACAATCACCGCTGCATTACCAACTGGTATTACAGCAAGTTATCCTATTACGGTAAGCTTAAGTCAAGTTGCAGTACCATCATCGGTAGATGCTGCTGATTTTGTAGGAGGATTGCCAACACAGATTGTTATTGCGAAAGGTGCACCAAGTGGTATGATAAGCGTAGAAGCTGTGAAAGACCATAAACACGAGCCAACTGAATACCTGCAAATGAAACCAACAGCAGCAGGCTTTACTTTCGGTGGCAATGTAAATGGTAGTGGTAATCTTGAAATGAGCGTAATCAACTACGATGAGGCGATTAGCATGTCGGCTACCACCACCACGGTACAAGAAGGTGCTACAGCGGTAACAGTTACCGTTGCCTTAGCGAATAGCGTATTGGCAGGGGAGAACATTGTAGTGAACTTGCAAAGAGATGCAGCCTCTACAGCTGCGGCAACAGACTTTGATTTGTCGGCCACCAGCGTTACAATTCTACAAGGAACGAATAGTGCATCGTTCACATTTACTGCGAAAGATGATAATATATTAGAAGGAGATGAAATAGCAACGATTCGAGGTACGAATGTGAATGGTTATACAATTAATGGTATCAGCTTTACGATTACCGATAAAACAAGTACCGTAGCGGCTAACAAGGTATTAACGATCGCATCCGATTCTACAAGTTTATTTGAAGGTAATAGTGCAACTGTTTGGGTAAGGTTACCGGAAAATATTACAACAGCAACAGCTATAACGGTCTCATTAAGTCGTGGTGCATCTAGCGATGCCGCTTTATTGGCAAGTGAGTATAGCTTCCCCGCAACTGTAACCATTCCTGCAAACGGCAACGAAATATCTTTCACATTAACCGCTACAGGAGATGATAATTTGTTTGAAAGAAATGAGCGTTTGGAAATTAATGCTACAGCAAATGTTTGGGGAACAGCGAATAATATTAATGAAGATGTAGACATCAAAGATATAACCATTACGAAGGCAGCGAATAGGGTAGTAAACATTACTACGCCTGCTAGCATTAAAGAAGGTAATACTGGCAGAATTGTATTCCGTTTACCAGCTGGTATTTCAACCACATACCCTATTACATTTAGCTTAGTAAACAATGGTAGTACAACGGTAGCGGCCGACTTTAGCGGTGGTTTTCCAACGGAAGCCATTATACCGGCTAATAACGATAGCGCATTTGTTACCATTTCACCCATAGCCGACAATTCAGTAGAAGGTACTGAAACCTTGAAGTTAACAGCAGGTAGTGCAGATGGATTTACTTTTAATGGTGGTATTAATATAGATATTGAAGATGAGGATGTGAGTGGTATTATTGCCTTAACAGCATCGCCATTAGGTATGACAGAAGGTGATCCGGCTAAAGTAGTTACAGTAAGTTTACCAAGTGGTGCTGTAGCAGGAAAAGATATTGTGGTGAATTTGAGTAAAAACGCTAGTTCTACGGCATCGGCTAGCGACCATAGTGCATTACCTACAAGTGTAACCATTAAGAAAGATTCCAGCTTTACAACATTTACAGTTGCTGCTTTGGATGATGATTTATTGGAAAGAGAAGAAACATTGGTAATTACAGGTACAAATAGCGATGGTTATACAGTAAGCGGAATTACCTTACTAATTGCAGATAAAACCAGCGATATACCAGCAAATGTTGCCATTACATTAACAGCCGATTCAACAACAATTTTAGAAGGCAACAGCACGAAAGTGTTTGTACGCTTACCTAGTAATATTACTACAACAGAAGCGATCACGGTGAACTTAAGTCGTGGTGCATTAAGCGATGCCGCTTTACAAGCCAGCGAATACAGCTTCCCAACAACCGTAACGATTCCAGCGAATAGCAATGAAGGTTCGTTTACCTTAACAGCAAGTGCAGATGATAATGTATTGGAAGGACTAGAAAACCTCCAAATCGCTGCCAGTGCAAACGTATTCGGTACAACATCCACAGCCACAACTACAGTAGGTATTGCAGATAAAACCAGCACAATTGCTGCGAATAAAGTAATCACCATTACTGCGCCAACTTCTATCAAAGAAGGCGAAACGAAATCCATTACAGCTAGCCTGCCTAGTGGAATTTCTACAGCTACGCCTATTACAGTTACATTAACCAATAACGG
>NZ_QLLL01000005.1 GCF_003259335.1 Chitinophaga skermanii | reverse complement strand
CCCTGGGCTATCCCACTCTTGAAGGAAGGTTGCGTACGTGTTCCGCACCCGTTTGCCGGTCGCCGCCCATGTATTGCTACACTGCGCTGCCCCTCGACTTGCATGTATTAGGCCTGCCGCTAGCGTTCATCCTGAGCCAGGATCAAACTCTCCATTGTAAAGAAGTTGTTTGAACTGGCTAATTACTCTCGTAATTAGACGTGTCAATTAATGTTTTTCGCTAACATTACCTGTTATTTTGATCTCTACTTGCGTAAAGATCGATGCTGTTGTTTCCAAACTTTCAAAGATCTTGTTCGGTTCACTTTTGAACCAAATTTGCGAGTGTTTAGGTTGCGAACCTGTAAGCCTTGCGCTACACTTGATCGTTATTTTAAGAACTGTTTTCCGTTTGATTGGGAGTGCAAAGGTAGTAAACTTTTTATCACTTCCAAATTTTATTTTTATTATTTTTTCGAACTCATTTTTCAAAAGTAAAACTTCTTGAAACCTTTACCCAGCCTGCGTTGCAAGCTTTTGTATTCGTCATAAAAATAAAAGGAAAATATCGTCGTAAAGAGCTGTTGTATGCGTGCTTTCTATCAAAGCGGGATGCAAAGGTAGGGAAGTTTTCGTTACAGCCAAATATATTTTGAGTTTTATGGAAGATTATTTTTCAAAATGGCCGTGGTGGCTAATTCCAGAAGATAAGTTTTTTCGAATGATGTATAGATTCTGCTTGAATTATACTGCTAACGGTGAAGAATACACGAAGTTTTAATCAATCAATGCTCTTTTTATTACTACATATGCCACGCATTCGTACGCTTTCATTCCTTATCAAAAGCTATCTCATTATATACTATATACCTGTAGCAACATCCCTTTATAATATTATATACTAGTAACTGTGTTCATACTCCGCTAATTGATGCCCTATATTATGAACATATTTGGGATAACATTGGAAGAACATTCAACAAATATGTGGATATATTACTCGTATAATATAACCCATTGAGCCTTCAATACATATCAACTCCCCCATTCACTACCTTAAAATACCTTCTCCATTACCAAATCTGCCGGGTAAGCTACTTCCATTAAGCATAATCCTTGTGGCGGTACGGCGAAATCTGCATTCGAACAATCCCTACTCAATATCACTTCTTCAAATTGCTCCAATGTTAACCTACCTCTACCCACGCGCAGCATTGTTCCCACTAAGCCCCGCACCATGCCCCGTAAGAAGCGGTTGCCTTTTACATAGTATTTTAAATGCTGATCGTTTTGCTCCCAGTAAGAGTGCAGAATGGTGCAATTAAAGGTATGCACCTGCGTGTTGCGCTTCGAAAAGGTTTCAAAGTTCGTATGCTGCATCAATATTGTAGCGGCTGCTTGCAGTAAATCAATGTCTACTTTATAAGGGAAATAATAACCACGATCCTGGAAGAAAGGGTCTTTATACGTAAAGAGCGTGTATTCATATGCACGGCTGGTAGCGGCAAAACGACTATGGGCTTCGTCATCAACTTTGAAGAAGTTGTTCACCACAATGTCGCGCGGTAACAAAGCATTCATCTTATAGGTTAGCTGCGGATTCAATTCCCCTTCAAAATCAAAATGCAAGAAGTTCTGCTTGGCATGCACGCCTGCATCTGTACGACTCGAGCCCGTAGTTTGAATGGTGGTACGTGCCAAGGTCGACAAAGCCTTGTCTATTTCTCCTTGAATAGACAGTCCCGTGTCTTGCACTTGAAACCCATTATACTTCGCCCCCATATAGGCCACATCTATAAAATACCTCGCCATAGTGCGCGAAATTAGTAAAAAATAAAAGTCCCGGCACATGGCCGGGACTTTCTATATCTTATTATATGATCTCTCTACGTTTATTTCCTCACCAAGGCTTTGAAGCGGCCGATATAATAATCGTCTGACAATATATTACCTAATGATTTAAAGTTTTCCGAGTCGAAAGTTCTAGGATACGCCGCGTCTAAGAAGCTATAGCGGGTATCATCGCTGGTGAACAACTGGGCCAAAGTGCGCACTTGTTCTGTAGATACACATACATTACGGGTGTTCTTTTTGAAAACATCCACCATATCTGCTTCTTTCTTCGCACCCGACATCTTACGCACTAGCTTTCTCAAATCTTCACCTGCCAAAAGGTTTTGGCAATCGGAGTTGATCATGCGTACATCATCTGCCGTATTTTTCTTTTTCTTATCTGTCTTTTCTGCTTCTTTTACGGTTTCGGTTGTCACTACTTCTCCAGTATCCGTTACGATATTACCATCTCCCATGCTTTCTACTTCTACCGGCTTATCTTCTCTTTTCTTCTTTTTCTTAGCTGGTTTTTCTACCGGAACAGCTACCTCTTCTGAAGCTACTGCCACTTCTTTAACAGGCTTCGCAGTGGCTTTCTCCTCCCCGAACTCAATGAAATCGGGTTCCTCGGTAGGGCGTTTCTTTTTCGTTTTCTTCTCTTTCTTCACCGATTTCTCTTCTCCACTCACCTCTTTTGCTTCTTCCGACGTTGTTCCTACTGTTTCGTAAGGTTTTGCTACATCGGCTTCAGCAGCTTTTGCCGCTTTCTCTTTTTCCAATTCTGCATTCTTAGCTAACTCGGCAGCGCGTTCTTCTTTAGCAGCAGCCTCGGCTTTTGCAGCCGCTTCCGCATCCTTAGCGGCTTCTGTTGCAGCAGCTGCTTTTTCATCTTCCATTACGGAAGCTAATAGCTGTTGCTCTTCATCAGATAGGGGCGCTTTTGGTGTTTTAGGCTTTGTAGATTTCTTTTCTACGGCTTTTTTTACTGTGGCGGCGCTATCTACCTTGGCAGAAGAATCGGGCAAAGCACTAAATTCTTCATAAGGACGATCGTCGTGTACTACTTTATCCAACGCATCTGAGAACTTTGTGCCTTGTTTTTTCGCAGGTGCAGGCGGCGTTACCACAGGAACTACCACTGCTTCGGCCGCTTTCGCGGTTTCGGTAGCAGCAGTACCCACCTCTTCTGCTGTTGTAGTAGCCTTTTCCGCTGTTTTCTCTACTACTTGCTCCACGTTTTCCGTAGTACTAGCAGCTGTATTTTGTGCGAGCGCGGTTTCTTCTTCTACCGGCTTTTCGGCTTTTTTATGCTTAGAACCGGCTTTTACTACACCAAAGGTTTGCAGGTCGTACAACGAGAATTCCTTCTCGCCTGTATTTTTCAGCAAGTAGCCTCTATCGCGGGAGCCTTGTAAGTTGATCGTGAATTGTTGCTCGGGTACCTCGTTTTTCGGGAAACCGATTGTAACGGGTACGTCGCCCTGCGGGATCTTGGAAAGGATTAAATAGCCCTTCACAGAAGAGCTGATCACCTTTCCTTCGTACTTCACATAAAACGGCTGGTTACGTTCACTTTGAATATAGATGTAATACGATGGATCTTGGGCGGCCAACTTCATGCCTATAAGTAGGCATAGAAAAAGATATGATATTTTTTTCCAGTATAAATGCATAATGAATTCTGTCCTATATAGCTATTGTTGCAAATATTATTCCAGCACGATCAAAACCTCTCCTTTTTCTACGGCCGTACGTTCGGTTACTTTAATTTCTTTCACTGTTGCATCACTTGTAGCCTTGAAAACGTTCTCCATTTTCATGGCTTCTAATATTAATACAGGGTCGCCCTTTTTAATTTGTTGACCTGCCGATACCAGTACTTTTAATACTAGGCCCGGCATAGGCGCTTTGATATCGTTTACTTTTTTCGCCATGGCGTCTTTGATACCCATTGCGGTAAGTAAACGGTCCATAGGCTCTTCTATACCTACTTCATATAATTTATTATCGATCTGAACAGTCACTTGTTTCGCCTCTTTATCCACCTTAACCACTTGTGCTACAAAACTTTGATCGCCCATTAAAACGCTAAAACTTCCTGAAGGCAGGGTTTCGGTACCCCAAGCTACGGGTTGCCCGTTCACATTCACCTTTTGCTGGAACCCATTGCTGGATGGGGTTTTAGAGAATTCCACCTCTACCGGTGTTTGACCATTCACAGTTGCTTTTATCATATGGATGTATTGCTATTCTCACAAAAATAACAATTTTAACCGCTTGCGATCATTTTGGGCCATTTGTTTAAATTTGACCTCCGTCGTAATAGGCGACCCTTTATTTTTGATTAAAACAACATTCATGGATCAATTACCAAGTAAAAGACTGCTAAGTTTCCTCGTTGCAGCTACTATGGCGGGTGTGAGCATCATCCCGCAGGTGGCTACAGCGCAAACGAAAGAAGCAGATGCAGACCCGGCGCTTAAGATCTACAGAGCTTCGGCAACCAAAATCAACGACCTCGTTAACACCAAGCTAGATGTACGTTTCGACTATGCTAAACGCTACCTTTATGGAAAGGCATGGATTACCCTGAAACCTCATTTTTACGCTACCGATTCTTTAAACTTAGATGCTAAAGGCATGGATATTAAAGAAGTAGCGATTGTAACAGCCGGTAAAAAAACGCCTTTAAAGTACAAGTACGACGGCTGGAATTTGTTGATTAACCTCGGCAGAACCTTTACCAACAAAGAATCTTACACCATTTACATCGACTACACCGCGAAACCCGATGAGCTAAAAGTACAAGGTAGCGCGGCTATTAACGATGCAAAAGGTCTTTATTTCATCAACCCCGACGGCAAAGATCCTAAGAAACCGATCCAAATCTGGACACAAGGCGAAACAGAAGGATCTTCCGCATGGTTCCCAACCATCGACCGCCCGAACCAAAAAACTACGCAAGAAATTGCGATGACCGTTGAAAACAAATACACAACGCTTTCTAACGGTAAGTTGATTAAATCCACTAAAAACACCGACGGTACCCGTACCGACGTATGGAAAATGGATCTTCCGCATGCCCCATATTTATTTATGATGGCAATCGGTGAGTATGCTATTACAAAAGATACCTGGCGCGGTAAAGAGGTAAACTACTATGTAGAAAAAGAATATGCGCCACATGCGAAAGCCATTTTTGGTAATACACCTGAAATGTTGACGTTCTTTTCTAAAGCTACCGGTGTAGATTACCCTTGGGTGAAATATTCTCAAATCACAGCGAAAGACTATGTTTCTGGCGCAATGGAGAATACAACCGCTACTTTACACGGCGATTTCGTACAGAAAACTGACCGTGAATTGTTAGACGATCATGATATGACGGTTGAGTCGGTAATTGCACACGAATTGTTCCACCAATGGTTTGGCGATTACGTTACAGCTGAATCATGGTCTAACTTAACGGTGAACGAATCATTCGCTGATTATTCTGAGTATTTGTGGTTCGAACACAAATTCGGTAAGGATATGGCCGATGATCATCACTACAAATCCATGCAAGGCTACATGAACCAAGAGGCTTATAAGCCGAATTTACACCTGGTTCGTTTCCATTACCACGATAAAGAAGATGTGTTCGATGCTGTTACTTACCAAAAAGGTGGCCGTATTTTGAACATGTTGCGCAATTACGTAGGCGATAGCGCGTTCTTCAAATCGTTGAATAAATATCTTACCACCAACGCCTTTAAAACAGGTGAAGCACACCAATTGCGTTTAGCATTTGAAGATGTGACAGGTGAAGACTTGAACTGGTTCTGGAACCAATGGTATTTCAGCGGTGGTTTCCCAACCTTAGATATTAACTATGTGTACGACGATGCGAAGAAAACGGTGCAAGTAATTGTTGCACAAACGCAGAAGGCCGACAAAGTTTACCGCTTGCCAATGGCGATCGATATTTATGAAGGCAACAACAAGGTGCGTCATAAAGTAACGGTTGAAAACAAAGTAGATACATTTACTTTCAACTACAACACGCGCCCAAGCTTCGTAAACGTAGATGCCGACAAAGTATTGTTAGCTACTAAAACAGATCGCCGCGATTTAGAAACGTACATCTTCCAATTATCAAAAGCGCCCAATTACTTAGATCGTAGGGAAGCGATTGAAGTGTTATTGAAACAACAAACAGCGAACAAAGAAGCCTTGAATGCTTTGGCCGGTGCGTTGAACGATAAATTCTTCGGTTTGCGTGCGATGGTCATTAATGGTTTGAAATTAGATAATGCTGATGTTAAAGCTGCCACAGAAGCTAAATTGAAAACATTAGCTACAAACGATCCAAGCTCATTAGTACGTTCTGCTGCTATTAAACAATTAGCGAAATTGAAAGATGCATCAAATGCTGCGATCTTCGAAAAAGCTATTTCAGATAAATCTTACTTGGTAGCCGGTACTGCTTTGAATGCTTTGGCTGATATCGATTTGAAGAAAGCGTATCCTATTGCAAAATCAATGGAGAAAGACATGAAAGGTGCCTTATCTGCTGCGGTTGCTTCTGTATATGTGAAGAATGGCAATGATGCCGATTACAAATTCTTCGCTGATAAATTTGATGAGGCTTCTGGTCAAGATAAATTCCAAATGTCGATCCAGTACATCACTTTGTTGAGCCAAACGAAAAGCACTGCTTTCTTCACGAAAGGTGTAGATCAAATTAAAGCGATGGCAGATGAGTACAAGAATCCAAACTTGAATGCTTACTTCGTTCGTTCTTTCGAAACAGTTGTTACGAAGAAAAAAGAAGCAATTGCTGCTGCTGCAGATAATCCATCTTTAGCGAAAGATTTACAAACACAAATCGATTACTTACAAAAAACAATCACAGCGTTAAAAGCGCCTGCGAAAGAAAACTAGTCGATCTTGTTCGCACAACTGAAAACGCCCTCTCTAGCTGCTAGAGAGGGCGTTTTTGTATCCATAAAAAAGTTCTTGCTGCTTTACAACAAGCACTCCTATATACTTATCCAGTGCTATCAATCTACACCCACAATAAACTCGTTGAACTGTGTAACAAAATCATTGAGTGCCGTAGTATCGGTGCTGTTTACATTGAGGAAATTGTAGCCCAATTCCAGCGCGGTATCTATTTTATCGTTTACGTGCATTACGCGCGAATGTACTACGCCTAGCAAGTTATCACCTTTGAATACGAGTAAGATTCTCCAACCAGCCGAAGCATCGGTCATCCAATCGTCGTAATACTCATAAGTTTTCCAGTTTGTACCCAATACATCGGTTTCGCGCAATTGGTAGCTGGCAATAAAGGGTTGAAGGTCTTGCTTGGTAATATTATTGTTGCCTTTGCTTTGGAGCAGGTTCGACAAGTAATTTTCGATAATAGTACCGCGTTTAATGTATTTCGCTTCAATATACCCGGTTAGTTCACCATCGCTGGAGCCTACTTCTAAATTAGATTCGGCTTTCCCGGCAACTTGATCATTTATTTTAATATCTGCACCTTTCGCGATGAACAGGTTAGTTGCTTCCTCGTTTGTTAATGAAGCATGGATACCGATTTGGCACCAGCCATTTTCTGTAATGGTGGTGGTAACGGGTACATCATCTTGCAACGTAAACAATAATTTACCATTCACACCATCGTATACGTTCACGGAACCGGCCACTCTTTCGGAAAGAATGGGTGTTTTACGATCGTCGGCCTCGTGTTGGGCGGCGATCGCAGCGGAATCTGTTGTTGGCGTGGTAGTGCCGTTATTACAGGCTACCGCACACATCACTACAATTGCTAACGGGAATACTCTTCGCATAGTTCACTTATTAATCTACTGTCTTTTATAGTTAAGGTTACCGGTATGGACGCGCTTCATATGATTGAAAAAAATGAAAGCGGGCGGTCAAGGTACAATTATTTTTCTTTGTAGGGGAAAGGAAAATAATTTTAACAAAGCATTTCGCGTTGCTTTATAAATTCCCAACTATTATCTTTAAGGTTATCACTTAAAGACTTTATAAATTCCTGGTATGCTGCTAATTCTTACAATTCTCGGCTTTATATTACTGCTTGTATTATTGATTGTATGGGCGAAGATCGACACCTTTCTATCGTTCATTATTGTGAGTATCGTTATCGGCTTAACGTGTGGATTAGATACGCCTACCTTAAGTAAATCCTTGCAAACGGGCCTTGGTAAAACCCTTGGAGGTTTGGTAATGATTCTCGGTTTTGGTGCCATGTTGGGTAAATTGGTGGCCGACAGTGGTGCGGCGCAACAAATTACACAATCGATGATCCGCTTGTTTGGTGTAAATAACATTCGTTGGGCGATGGCCTTTGCCGGTTTGCTAGTAGGTATCCCCATGTTCTATACCGCCGGTTTCGTGGTGGTTATTCCGCTCATCTTTGCCGCGGGTATAACCTCTCGCCTTCCCCTCTTGTATATCGGTATTCCTATGATTGCCGCCTTAAGCGTTTCCCATGGCTTTCTACCGCCACATCCTTCCCCTACAGCTATTGCCTCTTTGTTAAACGCAGATATTGGTAAAACATTGTTGTACGGCTTAATCGTGGCCATCCCAGCTATCGTACTAGCAGGGCCGGTGTTTAGTGGTACTTTGAAGAAAATACAGGTCGATCCTTCTAACAATATGCTGAATATACAGCTTCGCCCTGCGATTGAATTACCAAGCCTAGGTATTAGTCTCTTGGCCGGCCTTATGCCGCTTATTGTATTGGCTGTTACCACGGTAGCCAAACCTTATTTACCGGCAGATTCCGTTATCGCTAAAATCAACGGCTTCATTGGCGAACCAAATATTGCCATGCTCTTATCATTATTAGCAGCGGTGTATTTACTGGGTATTCGCCGTGGTCAAAGCATGCAAAAGGTGATGAAATCGCTCGAAGAATCGATTAAAAATATTGCACCTGTACTGTTAATTATCGCGGGTTCGGGGGTATTTATGCAGATGATGACCGATGTGGGTATTAATGATAAGATTGGTAACATGTTACAAACAGTGCCTATTTCTCCATTGATCCTTGGTTGGATGATTGCTGCTATCATCCGTGTATGTATTGGCTCGGCCACGGTAGCGGGTATTACAACTATCGGTATTTTACATTCGCAAGTAATTGCCAGCGGTACTTCTCCAGAATTAATGGTATTATCCATTGGCGCCGGTAGTTTAATGTTCTCGCATGTGAACGATGGCGGCTTTTGGTTGTTTAAAGAATATTTCAACTTAAGTATAAAGCAAACCTTTAAAACTTGGACGGTGATGGAAACGATTGTTTCTGTTGTAGGCCTATTAGGGGTTTTAATATTAGATCTCTTCGTGTAGAAAATTTTCTTTTGTAAGAAGGGATAATAATGGCAATTGATGCGTAATTATGCAAACGAACATTGTAGACATATAAAATTATATAAGATGACAGCAACGCAAAACTTCGAACAATTAGGCTTGGAATTACCACCGGCGCCAGCGCCAAAAGGTGTGTATAAACCATTGCTGGTAGTTGATAAGATGGTATATGTATCGGGCCACGGTCCTGTACAAACAAATGGTGAATTGATTTTCGGGAAAGTAGGCGTTGACTTGGATGCTGAGGCGGCGAAATTGGCTGCGCAACAAGTGGGCTTAACGATCTTGTCTACAATTGTAACGAACTTGGGTTCTTTAGATAGAATTAAACGCGTGATTAAAGTATTGGGTATGGTGAATGCTACACCAGACTTCGGTCCACATCCATTCGTTATCAACGGTTGTAGTGAATTATTCGCAAAAATCTGGGGACCAGAAAACGGTATTGGCGTACGTAGTGCCGTAGGGATGGGTTCTTTACCAGAGAATATTCCTGTTGAGATTGAAGTGCTTTTTGAATTAGCCGACTAATATCATTCGCTTATGGATACCGGTAACTGGTACGAATTCCAAGTACCTGCAGATATCGACAGCCCCGCATTATTAATCTATAAAGATCGTGTTGCACAAAACATCGACACCATGATTAGTATTGCGGGCGATCCCGCGAAGCTGATGCCACATGTAAAAACGCATAAGCTCAAAGAGATCGTACAAATGCAGCTCGACAAAGGCATCACCCGCTTTAAATGTGCAACTATTGCCGAAGCGGAAATGGTAGCCGATGCCGGCGCCGCTTTTGTTTTACTCGCTTACCAAGTGATTGGTCCCAAGCTGAATCGCTGGTTATCTTTAGTACAAGCCTACCCAAAGGTGCAATTTGCCTCGGTAGTAGATAACGAACCCGCCGCGCAAGCACTCAATAATACCTTCGCAGCCACCGGGCTCACCGCGCAAGTATATATCGATATCGACAATGGTATGCACCGCACAGGCATCAACCCCACCGATGCATTTACCTTGTACGAACAAATTGCCCAGTTAAAACATCTACGCCTATTGGGTTTACATGTATACGACGGGCATATTCGGGAAGTAGATTTCGACAAGCGTACTGCTATTACCAACGAAGCATACGCCCCGGTAGCTTCCCTCGTTCAACAAATAATAAACGCACACTACCCTACTCCAGGAATTGTTGTAGGCGGTACACCCACGTTTACCGTGCATGCCAAACGCCCCGGCGTTATTTGCAGCCCGGGTACTTGTTTGTTGTGGGACGAAGGCTATGGTAGTTCTTTACCAGAACAACCCTTTCTGAAAGCTGCCGTGTTGTTTACCCGCGTGATTTCACAGCCTATTGCAGGCCGTGTTACTACCGACCTCGGGCATAAAGCAGTTGCTGCCGAAAATACCATCGATAAACGCGTAGCATTCTTAAACTTGGCCGATTACAAAGTGATCTCCCAAAGTGAAGAACACCTAGTGGTAGAAACCGCTACGCCATTACCAATTGGCGCCTTGTTATTCGCTGTGCCTTTCCATGTATGTCCATCAGTTGCGCTGTATAACGAAGCGCATATTATCGAGCATGGACAATACACCGGTACATGGCGTATTACAGCACGCCAAAGGAAAATCAACATCTAATTCAACCACGATTAATCGCCTTTTATGCATTCATTAATATTTGATGCACACCTCGATTTAAGTATGAACGCGATGGAATGGAACCGCGACTTAACGCAATCCGTTCCGCAAATTCGCAAAAGAGAAGAAGGTTTACATGATAAGCCCGACCGTGGTCGTGGTACCGTATCCTTCCCGGCTATGCGTGAAGGCCGTGTAGGTTTGTGTGTAGCTACGCAAATCGCACGCTTCGTAGCACCTAATAACCCGTTACCAGGTTGGCATTCGCAAGAGCAGGCATGGGCACAAACCCAAGGTCAACTCGCGTATTACAAAGCCATGGAAGCGAAAGGCGAAATGGTACAGATTACTACCGCAGCACAATTAAAAGCGCACGTAGAATTGTGGGAAGCCGCGCAAGACACGAGCACATTGCCAATTGGGTATATACTCAGTTTGGAAGGTGCCGATTCTTTTTATGATTTGTCGTGCGTAGAGAAAGCTTACAACAATGGGTTGCGTGCCGTGGGGCCCGCTCACTACGGCCCTGGTGTGTATGCTTTTGGTACCGATTCTACCGGCAGCTTAGGCGTGAAAGGCAAGGCATTGTTAAAAGAGCTGGAACGTTTCAATATTATTCTCGATGCTACGCATTTGTGTGATGAATGTTTCTGGGAAGCGATGGATGCATATGCAGGTCCCGTTTGGGCATCGCATCATAATTCACGGAGCATTGTAAATCATAATCGCCAGTTTAGCGACGAGCAATTTAAAGTACTCATTGAAAGAGGTGCCGTTATTGGTGCTGCATTTGATGCTTGGATGTTAGTGCCGAACTGGGTACGCGGGGTTAGTACGCCGCAATCTACCGGTGTTACCATGCAAAACGTAGCAGATCAAATCGATCATATTTGCCAGTTAGCGGGTAATAGTCATCATTCGGCGATTGGGTCTGATTTGGATGGTGCATTTGGTACAGAGCAATCACCGGGTGATTTAGATACCATTGCCGATTTGCAAAAGCTCCCTACCATCTTGCAACAACGCGGTTATGCGCAGCAAGACATAGATAACATCTTGGGAAAAAATTGGATTAATTTCTTAGTGAAAGCATGGGGTGCTTAATTGCCTTCCTATAATTTGAAAGTATGTAAACGGTCTTTACGATATTGTAGAGGCCGTTTTTTATTGGGCCACTTGGTCGATGGTTACCACTTCATTTGTATCGTTATGATAGCGGAACGGGGTTTTATGTAAGTGAATGCCCCCGAGCCAGATTTGTTGAAAATCGGCATAGTGTAAATAATTTTCCTCACCCGATAGTACTTCCTTCCCCAAAGAGGTGATGGCCAACATTTGGTCTTTACTTTCCATTACGCCCGCATGACGCATACGTTGTGAATATATATCGAGTTGAAAATCGCCGAATCCCAAAATACGCAGTTCGTTCCAGAAGAGTTGGTATAAGTCGTACCAGCGGGCTTGTCCTAATGCTAAGCGATGCAGGAAAAACTGGTGAATAATATTCAACCCGTTAAACGTATTGGGCAAGCGTTGTAAGTGTGCAGCCAAAGCTGTACCGAGAAAAGGCAAAGCGGGTGATGTTTCTGTTACCAACGCTTCGATGGCGAATGGATTGTTGCCGCAATAGGCTTGCCAAGCGCGGGTAGCGAGCATAATATCATCGTCCTTTACTTCCTTGCGTTGTTCGAAGAGTGTTTGTAATTGCTGGGCGGAAGCGGAGCCTAGGCCTTTAAAGTTTTGCGTATTGGGTTCATCGCCAACGGAAACAATGCTGATTTTTGAAAAGTTGGTGGGGAGTTGTTGTAAGTAATGTAGGCAGAATAAGAGGTTGATTTGGCAGAACAAGTCGAATTCGAACCACAAAACGATTTCATCCGAATCTTTCGCGTTGTGGAGTTTTAAGAATTCTTCCACTACGCGCGTTTGGTAAATCTGCTGGTCGATGCCATATACTTGTTGGACATGCACCGAACGTTCTTCGAAAAAGGTAAGTACGTTCGGCGCGTCCGTCACGCGACCTTCACATAGCATTTCTCTACAAATGACCACTTCGCCGGGTATCCCGCTTTCTTGGAAAGTGGCTAGCATTGCATCTCCATTCAGAATGTGTAAGTATCGCATGGTTAATTATTTTTCAATGGAACGAAAGCGTTCATCATTCACCTGCAGCAAATTGCTTACCAGCTTCCCGAGGCACCGCCACCGATACTGGAACCACCGCCCCAGCCACCGGAGCCTCCTCCGAAACCGCCGCTGCTACCGCCTCCGAATCCACCGCCACCACCGAAGCCGCCAAAACCACCAATGATAGGGCCGCCCCAGCCTCTACGGCTGTACGTTCCGCCACCACCGCGACCACCACGTGATGCGAGGGCCACAATAATGATGATAATAACTAAAATAATGAGGAAGCCACCGCCTCCTTCACTATCCTTTTTGCGTGGGATGCCTTTGTATTCGCCGGCTGCTGCTTTTATGATTAAATCCGTGGCTTCATCTAAGCCTTGGTAATAATGTCCTGCTTTAAAATTTGGTTGGATCACGTTTAGTATGATCCGGTTGGCAATGGCGTCGGGAACAGCCCCTTCTAAGCCCATGCCGGTCATAATCTTGATCTTACGATCATTCTTCGACACTAATATCAATAACCCGTTATTCTTCTCTTTTGTTCCAATACCCCAATCACGAAATAACTTCAAGGCATAGTCGTGTACATCGTAACCATCTAAATCGTTTACCGTTACGATGGCTATTTGGGTGGAAGTAGAATCTTCATAGGCCCTTAATTTGGCTTCGAGTTGTTCATCTTCCGTACGCAGTAATAAGCCTGCGTAATCGTTCACCAATTGCCAAGGCTTTGGTGGAGAAGGGATGTTCTGGGCCGATACTTGCAGTACCGTAGCTATTAAAAATAGGCTTGCTAAAAACCTGCGTAATATCTTCATGATGTTAATCTGCTGGATCAATAATATACCCGGGCGTGTTGGTTGTTAATGGCCAAACACGATATCATCGGGTAATTCGTTCTTATCATCTTCGTTATCGTAAGGAAAATGTTGTTGTAACGATTCTCCTATTTCCTTCACACAAGCAGAAATACCTTCAATAATTTGTTCGGCACCGAAATGCGTGCGTAAAAGATGGGCTTCTTTATGCCAGAAATCTTGGCCAACTTTCGTATGAATACCTTCATCACCGAAAATAGCGAATTGGTGATCGGCGAGTGCGAGGTATAACAATACCCCGTTACGATGTTTCGTTTGGTTCATTCCCAATCCTGCAAACACTTCTTTGGCCCTGTCGATCGGGTCGACGTAGGTGCAACGACTTTCCACGTACACCCTAATTTCGCCGGAAGTAAGTCTTTCGGCAATGCGGATCGCTTGTACGATGTGCGCTTGTTCTTGGTCGTTGAAGAGTGGCTTTTTCTTTCCCAAGGAAAATAAACCCATAGGTAATAAATTAAGAGGCAATAAATAAAAGGAAGGGAAAGCATACGCTATTCCCTTTCCTAAAAATGCTATATGTGAAAAACGATTATTTACCGAAGTCAACTTTCGGCGCTTTTTCAGCACCTGGGTCTGAGGCGAAATAACCTTTTTGTTTGAACCCGCTGATACCTGCGATAATGTTACCAGGGAATACGCGCACGGCTTTGTTGTATTCGGTAACAGATACGTTGAAATCGCCTCTTACGGTAGCGATACGGTTTTCTGTACCTTCAATTTGTGCTTGTAAGTCGCGGAAGTTTTGTACAGATTGCAAGGTTGGGTAGCTTTCTGCTACGGCTAATAAACGACCTAAAGATTGACTTAAGGCGCCTTGTGCTTTCTGGAATTCTGCGATTTTTTCTGGTGTAAGATCATCGGCATTGATTTGCACTTTCGTAGCATTTGCGCGTGCTTCTACCACTTGCGTAAGTGTAGATTGTTCGAAGTTAGCAGCTCCTTTAACAGTAGCTACGAGGTTGTCGATCAAATCTGCACGGCGTTGGTATTGTGTTTCCACGAGACCCCACTTTTGCTTCACATTTTCTTCCAATTTTACTAAACTGTTGTATTTGTTACATCCGACGAATCCTAGGAGAACTAATACAACAATGGCAATAATACCAGCTTTCATATTCCTAAATTTAAATTGTATACAGATAAAAGGTTATTGTAACGAACTGATTGAAATTACGTAAAATTCAACATACTTCTCTCATATTCAGTCTAAATGTAATGTTAATTTCACTTAATTTGTTGGGTGGAATCTCCAAATTGCACAAATTCAATGTGAATTATTTATATGATTACGTACATTTGAATACAGTGAATTGTATCTTGAGTAGCCGACAACATTTCGCACGTTCAGCATACGCTTCCGTTTAATTAACAATCCAGTGGATTTCATTGTTTGTAACTCATTAATTTTTATTAAATTACTAGCCAGTACTACCACCTAATTAGAATGAGTGCTCAACATATTCGCATCCTATACATTGATGATGAAATTCATAACTTGAATGCTTTTAAGGCTTCATTCAGAAGATTGTATACCGTTACAACAGCAGAATCTGCCGAAGACGCTTACAAGATTTTAGAAACGAATGAATTTCACATTATTATCTCCGATCAAAGAATGCCAAAGATGACGGGGATCGAGTTTTTCGAGTCTATTCTTGACAAGTACCCGGAACCTATCCGCATATTGTTAACCGGCTATGCCGATATTAACGCGGTGATTGATGCCATTAACAAAGGCCAAGTGTATAAATATTTCTCTAAGCCTTGGAACGAAGATGAGCTGAAACACAATATCGAAAAGGCGTATGAAGTATATGCTTTGCGTAAAGAAAACCGCGAGTTAACCGAGAAGTTATTGGATGTGAATGAAAAGCTAGAGTTCCTGCTCCGCCAAAAATTAATTTCATAGTACTTTCTCCACCGATTTTTTTACTGATCGCGCATTGGGTTGTCATTTTCCTTTAAATTGCACCCATTGTGAACGATTAATCATAGCATCATGCAAGTTTGGAAAGAATACCAAGCACAACACAAAGATCGCTTCCTGCAAGAATTACTCGATTTATTGAGAATCCCTTCTGTAAGCGCAGATTCACGTCATAACGACGATACAAAACGTTGTGCTGAAGCGGTAAAAGAGCAATTGATAAAAGCTGGCGCAGATAACGTGGAAGTGTGCCCAACGCCCGGTCACCCCATTGTTTACGGCGAAAAGATCATTGACCCGGCTTTGCCGACAGTATTAGTATACGGTCACTACGACGTACAGCCGCCAGATCCATTGGATTTATGGCATAGCGGTCCGTTCGAGCCCGTTATTAAAGACGGTAAAATCTACGCCCGCGGTAGCGCCGATGATAAAGGACAATTCTACATGCACGTGAAAGCATTCGAAACCTTAATGGCTACGAATACTTTGCCTTGCAACATTAAGTTTATGATTGAAGGGGAAGAAGAAGTAGGTTCATCGAACCTGGGTCCATTCCTCGAGCAAAATAAAGAACGTTTAAAAGCCGACGTGGTATTGATTTCCGATACCTCAATGATTAGCTTGGAAACACCTTCTATCGACACCGGCCTTCGTGGTTTGGCGTATATGGAAGTAGAAGTAACCGGCCCTAACCGCGATTTACACTCAGGTGTATACGGTGGTGCTGTAGCGAACCCTGCTACGATCTTAGCTAAAATGATAGCTTCATTACACGACGAAAACAACCATATCACGATCCCTGGTTTTTACGATGGTGTAGTAGAATTATCGGCAGCCGAGAGAGAAGCCTTGAACAAAGCACCGTTCGACGTAGAAGAGTACAAGAAAGACTTAGGCGTGAACGATGTATGGGGTGAAAAAGGTTATACCACTATTGAGCGTACCGGTATTCGTCCTACCTTGGAAGTGAACGGTATTTGGGGTGGTTACACTGGCGAAGGAGCAAAAACAGTATTGCCATCTAAAGCGTTTGCGAAAATTTCTATGCGCTTAGTACCTGGGCAAGATTGGATTAACATCTCCGAGCTTTTCAAAAAACATTTTGAAGCTATTGCACCTAAATCTGTACAAGTGAAAGTAACGGCACACCACGGTGGTAGCCCTTATGTAACACCAACAGACAGCATCGCTTTCAAAGCGGCTAGCCAAGCCATCGAATCTACATTCGGTCAAGCCCCTATTCCAGTAAGAGGTGGCGGTAGTATTCCGATTGTAGCCTTATTCGAAAAAACTTTAGGATTGAAAACTGTATTACTTGGATTTGGCCTAGATAGTGATAACTTGCACTCGCCGAACGAGAAATATGATTTAGCCAATTTCTATAAAGGCATCGAAACTATACCTTATTTCCACAAACACTTTGCGGAGTTAAGTAAATAAACAGTGAGCAATCATTGAATTTAATTGGGACAAAAGCCATCTCTTCGGAGGTGGCTTTTGTATTTGAGGGTGATGGGTGTGAGCGTTTTCACCTCTCACCTACTTTACTTGCGGCGCTCCGTTTGTAGGATTTGGCGCTATTGGGCTGTGTTCAAAGCAGCTAAACACATCAACCATGTGCCCTTTACATAGTAGCGACAATCTACCACTACAGCCCCTTTGCTATTCCTAGTTGGCGGAAACAAACAATCATGTCAAAGAACTTACACCGGTTACTCAACGAATGTAGGCCAAGCCTTTGGTTTTAAAAAACGGCGTGCCGGAATGTGCCGCTTTTAACCGCTTTATGCCGGTTTATGCCGAATAATGCCGAAAAGTGCCGGTTTATGCCGGAATGTGCCGGAAAATGCCGTTTTTTGCCATTACTGCGTTATGAAGTACACTCAAAAAATCGAGTAAAATCAAGGCTTTCAGCATAAAAATGTCGACAAACGACTTACTGAGCCCTTGAAAACACTGGGAAAAGTGGGCAAAATGTCGGAAAAGTGTCGATAAAAGGCTTACTAACCCCTTACAAATACTGGGTACGAGTCGGTGGAGAGTCGGTGAGATGTCGGTGAAGCCCTGGGAAACTCTCGGAAAATGACCGAAACAAAGAGCACAAACAGGCGTTTTCACTGCGAAAAAAGTGAAATTCTGTTGAGCAGGCTTTTTGTAATTACTTGTGAATAAGTTCGTTAAAAGGGCAAAAATGGCGAAACTCAAGCTGGCAAAGGGTGGAGATAGGCTTGAGATAGGCTTAGGATAGGCTTTAGATAGGGTTTAGATAGGGTAAAGATAGGCTGGAGATAGGCTTAGGATAGGGTCGGGCTATGTAAGGGATAGGCTTATCAATGAGTTATAAAACAATACCCCGGGCAGGCTAGCTGCACGGGGTATATTCCCAATAAGAGTGTATTGAAATAAGATTATGCGTTTTTGATAGCTGCGATACCAGGTAAGGTTTTGCCTTCGAAGTATTCGAGCATAGCGCCGCCGCCTGTAGATACGTAGCTAACTTTATCGGCGAAACCGAATAAGTTAACAGCCGCTACAGAGTCGCCGCCACCCACGAGCGAGAATGCGCCTTTTGCAGTAGCTGCTACGATAGCTTCTGCTACCGCTTTAGTACCGGCTTGGAAGGCAGGCATTTCGAACACGCCCATTGGGCCGTTCCATAAGATTGTTTTAGAGTTAGCGATTACTTCGCTGATTTCCGCGATCGCTTTAGGGCCAATGTCTAAGCCCATCCAGCCGGTTGGGATATTGGTGTTATCTACTGTTTGCGTGTTAGCATCGGCAGCGAACTTGTCGGCTGCGATAGAGTCTACCGGCAAAATCAATTTAACGCCTTTTGCTTTCGCTTTAGCGATTAATTCGTTCGCGAGGTCTAACTTATCCAATTCGCATAAAGAACCGCCAATTTCGTGGCCCATTGCTTTGAAGAAGGTATAAGCCATACCACCACCGATTACGATGTTATCGGCACGATCCATCAAGTTTTCGATAATGAGGATTTTATCGCTCACTTTCGCACCACCTAAAATAGCCGTGAAAGGCTTTTCTGCATTGTGCATTACTTTTTCAGCGTTACCCACTTCAGCTTCCATCAATAAACCAAACATGCGTTTATCGCTAGGGAAGAATTCAGCAATAATTGCTGTAGAAGCGTGTGCACGGTGAGCAGTACCGAACGCATCGTTCACATACACATCGCCTAAAGTAGCGAGTTGTTGTGCGAAATCGCGGTCACCTTTTTCTTCTTGTTTATGGAAACGTAAGTTTTCCAACAACAATACTTCGCCCATTTGCAAATTAGCTGCGGCAGTAGTAGCTACTTCACCTACGCAATCTTCAGCGAATTTAACCGTAGTACCGCCGAGTAATTTAACGAGGTGGTAAGTAAGGTGTTTAAGAGAGTATTTATCGGTAGGACCATCTTTTGGTCGTCCTAAGTGCGACATTAAAATAACAGCGCCACCGTCTTTCAAGATTTTTTGGATGGTAGGCACTGCGGCGCGCATACGTGTATCGTCGGTGATCTCGAACTTATCGTTGAGCGGCACGTTGAAATCTACGCGCACGAGGGCTTTTTGGCCACTGAAGTTGTGAGTGGAGAATTGGCTCATAATTATACCAGGTATTTATAACATGAAACAAAAAACCGCGTAAGCGACCTGGTTATAGCAATTGCTACGCACAATTTAGGCTGGCGTAAGAACTACAATAAACTGGGCGTTTGCGCGGTGGTGTATGAATTTTATCGCCCCAAGGCGGTGATTTGCGCACCGCCTAAGCGATAATAGGTAGCTTATTTTTGGATTTGTTCTGCGAAGAATTTCACAGTACGAACCAATTGAGAAACGTAGCTCATTTCGTTATCGTACCAAGAAACTACTTTCACTAATTGGTTGTCACCAACAGTGATTACTTTCGTTTGTGTTGCATCGAACAAAGAACCGAAGCGGATACCGATGATATCAGAGCTTACGATTTCATCTTCAGTGTAACCGAAAGATTCGTTAGAAGCAGCTTTCATAGCAGCGTTTACTTCTTCAACAGTTACTTTCTTAGATACTACTGCAGTTAATTCAGTTAATGAACCTGTGATAGTTGGAACACGTTGTGCGTTACCATCTAATTTACCTTTCAATTCTGGTAATACTAAGCCGATCGCTTTTGCAGCACCTGTACTGTTAGGAACGATGTTTTGAGCAGCTGCACGAGCACGACGTAAGTCACCTTTTGGATGTGGAGCATCCAATGTGTTTTGATCGTTCGTGTAAGCGTGAACGGTTGTCATAGAACCTACTAAGATCGTGTAGTTATCGTTCAACGCTTTTGCCATTGGCGCCAAGCAGTTTGTTGTACAAGAAGCACAAGAGATAACTGTTTCGCTACCGTCTAACAAGTTGTGGTTAACATTGAATACGATTGTTTTAAGATCGCCAGTTGCTGGGGCAGAAATAACAACCCTTTTAGCACCTGCAGTTAAGTGAGCAGAAGCCTTGTCTTTATCCGCGAAGAAACCAGTACATTCGATAACTACATCGATGTCGTGATTTTTCCAAGGAATTTGAGCAGGGTCTTTTTGTGCATATATGTTAACTTCTTCACCATTCACGATGATAGATTTGTCGGTATGCTTTACTTCTGTTTCAAATCGACCTTGTGCAGAATCATATTTAAGAAGGTGAGCTAATTGTTGTGGGCTAGTAAGGTCATTGATAGCTACTACATCAATACCTGGCATGTTGTAGATCTGGCGGAAAACCAAGCGACCGATACGACCGAAGCCGTTGATACCAATTTTAAGAGAAGTTCCCATTTTTACACTGTGATTTGAAGTTGAAAAAATTGAGTAGCGAATTTACAAGCAATGCTGGGATTAATCAATAGAAATTTAAGTTATCAATATTTTTTTTGGAAATTTGAAATAGAATATTACCTTTGCAATCCCAATAACGGAACCGCCGCGTTGGTCAAGGGGTTAAGACACCTCTCTTTCACGGAGGAATCACGGGTTCGATTCCCGTACGCGGTACAAGCGGTTTCTATACCTATAATTTTGCTTCATAAGCCTATGGAGTTATTTCAATTGAAATGCCGCGTTGGTCAAGGGGTTAAGACACCTCTCTTTCACGGAGGAATCACGGGTTCGATTCCCGTACGCGGTACGAAAAATTTAAAAAGGGTTACACGATGTGTAACCCTTTTTTGTTTTCAGACCTGTTCTTTTAGATCTGCAATCTTAATATTTTTTACAATTCGCTTGTAAGGAAGTCCATCAGATTTTGCTGAATTATTCCATTATTACCCTGACCAATAAACACATCATTTAACGTAATTACATACTTAGGATAATTGTCTTCTATTTTTAGCAGATTACCGAATTCTCTATCGGCAGTGCTTTCATCCATATTAATAAGACAAAACTGCTTTCGAATTCCTGCACCTCCCGCACCTCATCTATTAAGAAATAATTGCTTTTATCTTCAATGAATTTACCTTCAAGATAAGCACTCAAGTCTGTATGCGTCTTAATATGAATATAGTTATCCAATTCCATATTAATATAAATAATGTTAGCCTTCTGATCTGTATTACGTATATGTTCCATTAATTGAAGCATTACATAACTATTACCTACCCTCCTTTGGCCAGTCAGCACCTTAATACCACCTTTTGAATAAATGGAATTACTCGTTCAGTATATAGTGGCCTTTGTATAAGTTTCATGTATATCGTAAACTTTAATTAAAGTCAACAAAATTTCATGTATATCGTAAACTTAAATCTTTAATATATATTGACGCTTTTTCCTGTGCAATAATGGGATAATAGCCATGTGAAAATTGTTTTCTTTACCATGGCGGGTATTAGGGCATTAGTCAAAATATACTATCCTAATTGTAAATATTAATTCATACGCGTGTACATTCAATACACATTTATCAAATTAATACTTTACAATGAAACCAACCCCGGCAAACATCAACTATGAAATTGGTGTGATTTGCAACACGCTTCAAACCTATTCTTACGGCGCTACTATAGAGGATATTGAAAAGTCTACAGGTTTATCATTACAACGTCGTACGTTATTACGAAGGTTAACGAAAATGATAGCACAAGGCCTCGTAGAAAGTAATGGAAGGCCCGGTGCTACGTTCTATCAACTTGTTCAACAGGTACCTTATTATTCGCCCGGTGTATTTGGGAATGTACTACATGATGAAAGTACACCATCTATCCCTTTAACCCAGGAAGGCATGGATGTATTACGGCGAATTTCTCAGCCTATTACTATGCGCAAACCCGTTGGTTACAATACCGACTTCTTAGTATCGTATCGCCCGAATATAGATAGCTATTTATCTGCTATAGAATTAGAAAAGTTGGCTGGCTTAGGTAAAACAACAGCCATTAACCAACTACCAGGCACTTATGCAAAAGAAATACTACAAAGACTTTTGATAGATTTATCTTGGAACTCGAGTCGATTAGAAGATAACACATATAGCTTACTAGATACACACCTATTGATCGCAGATGGCAAAACAGCCGATAATAAATCGGTACTGGAATCTCAAATGATTTTAAACCACAAGTATGCCATTCAATTTCTTGTTCAATCACCTTATGACATAAAGTTTGATCGTTTTACCATCACTAACCTGCATGCTATATTAGCCGACAATTTACTGGATAATGAAGCGAGAGGCAGGTTACGTACGATAATGGTAGGAATAGGCGCTTCTGTATATACCCCCTTAACCATACCTCAACAAGTGGAGGAAATGTTCAACATTATTCTAGCAAAAGTAAATGCAATAAAAAACCCATTTGAGCAAGCATTCTTTCTTATGGTACACCTTCCCTATTTACAACCATTCGACGATGTAAATAAACGCGTATCGCGCCTAGCTGCAAATATTTCACTCAATCAACACAACCTATCCCCATTATCGTTTGTGGAAGTAGACCGGGATATGTATCTCAAAGGCACCTTGGGAGTATATGAACTTAACCGTGTCGACTTGCTAAAAGATGTATTTATGTGGGCGTATGAACGTTCTGCTGCCCGTTATGCAACTATACGCCAAACTGTAAAAGCACCGGCATTATTTAAATTCAGGTATACTCGGGAAATCCATTCATTGATTACTCATATCGTTTCTAATGCAATGACTATCCAACAAGCGAATGATTATATCAAACAAGCTTCCAAACAGTTTCCTTTAAAAGACCAACAAAAATTTATGGAATATGTAGACACGGAATTGCTATCATTGAATGATAACACCTTTGCTATGTATTTTATACCACCTACTGCTTATGAACAGTGGAAGAAAAAATGGGGAAAGTTATAAGTATGCTGGCGATGTTTGTATCATAACAAGTGTGTGATGTTACCATCGCATGCTTGTTGTGATACTACTTACTTTTAGGAACATTCGCACGAACAGACATTTAGCTATTTTGTTATTATTCATTTTATGCGAAGAATATTGTGATAAGAGAAGTATTTTTATCTCATACTTATTACCTATGTACGCTTTTGCTGTTTTCCTTCCCTATATGATAACGGGCTTTTGCCTGGCTATGCTGGGTTATTATGTTATCACTAAGGTTTATCCACAAAAACTTTCCACACAATTCATTGCAACAGCCAATGTACTGACTTCGATCCTGATTTGTTTACATGTTGCTTTTTATGGTTGCGAGTTATTGCTTCCTTACTTCTCCGGTGCGGTAATGGTGTTTGAGTATATACGGTTAGCACCGATACTTTCGTCTATACTGATTATGTTGATAGCGGCGATATTTCCTTTGTTCAAATCATTACGCCGGAAATGGAGCACTAGCTTTTATATGGTAGGTGCATTATTATATGCTCAGTATAGAGCGGCTATAATTGGCTGGTTATTAGTTACATTTAACCGCGATTATTTGCCTTCGAGTTGGACAACAGCTAATCCTATTGAGAAAGAGATACTATGGATAGGTTGCGGTACGGGAGCGTTTGTAGCTATCGTATTATTATTAACGGAATGGAAAAAGAAAAAGAAAAAGTAAACTAGATGATACTAAATGAAAATTCTCTTATCGATCACAACTATCCAATATGGACCATAGATGAACATGTTATAAGAAGAACACTCACTAAACTAGATGATGGAACTTACTTTGTTATTGTAGCTGGAGATGATTCAGACATCATACCATATAGGAATACAGTACTTGTACGCGAACGCTTTTTGCGTTTATTAACCAATATAATAAGGATAGATTTACAACCCAAACCCGCTATTATTTATGATAGGGTGCTAGGCAAACATATTGAAGGATACTTCGACATTCATTGCGAACCATTACCCCTAGAGATCATCAAACATGGCAACAAAT
This sequence comes from Chitinophaga skermanii, assembly GCF_003259335.1. Taxonomy (GTDB): domain Bacteria; phylum Bacteroidota; class Bacteroidia; order Chitinophagales; family Chitinophagaceae; genus Chitinophaga; species Chitinophaga skermanii. Next base: position 566,759 of record NZ_QLLL01000005.1, on the reverse strand, counting down.
TGCAAAGGAGGCCATTGAAGCTGGTGAAAATAATGCATGTACAGCCTGGCAATTTCACGGCTTAATGGTAACACGGGCAGTGATAAAGCAAATCGAAACTTCCAATTACGAGAACCTGCATGGATTGCAATTTACACCAGGTATACTAGCTGGCTAGTGCATTATTGCATGGCCGGCAAAATATACTTTTCAAATGCGGCTTTAGAATCGTTTATAATATCCCAGTTATTGTAATTACCCGCGGTTATTACTACTAACAGTTGGTATTGTTGACAGAAGAAAATTCTTTGTCCCCCGTTGCCTTTTGCTTCTTGAATGGGGATTCCATTAATGGTGTATGTCCAATATTGAAAACCATAACCAGCATCACTATCTCGCTTAGATGGGCGCTTGATGGGCTCTTGTAACGACTGTTTCACCCAATTAGGCGTAACAATTCCAGCACCTTCATGCATATACAGGGTGCCGAATTTCAGTAAATCGCGCGAACGTAAACGTAGGCCAGAAGCGGCAGCAGGAACATCTTTGTATAATGATCTCCATTCGTATTGCTGTATACCAAGTGGTTTGAACAAATGCTGTTCTGCGAACTTAGCAATATTTTGACCACTTACTTTTTGTATGATTTGCGCTAATAATTGTGTATTACCTCCATTGTAGTTCCAAGTAGTTCCCGGTGCAGCTACCATGTTACGGCTAATAATGAATTCAATAGGATCTGCACTTCCGTCCATTTGTAATTCACTATTGCGTGGATCACGGTAAGAAATATCTTCATTCCATTCTAGGCCGCTGGTCATATTGAGTAAATGGCGGATCGTGATTTGTTGTTTTTGACCGGTGAAATGCTTTGCGTATTGGGGGAAGTAAGAGGCAATAGGATGATCGATATTGTTGATGAAGCCATTTTTAACAGCAATGCCTATACAGGCGGAGGTAATGCTTTTTGTGATGCTACGGCAATCGTGGAGGTCGTTTAACCCATGTTCGATATAACCGAGTTTCCTCCCTATTTCTTCATCTTTTCCAGCGAAATAGTTTTCGTATACGAGTTTATTGTTCTTATAGATCAATAAGCTGTGAATATTAGGGAAAGTATCTGCCAGTATTAATTGGGTTAATTGAATAATGGGAAGAGAATCGATGCCCACTTCTTGTAGATTACCAATGGCAATACTATCTGCAAGTTGTGCAGGTATTGTGTATGTGTATTCCGTGGAACGAATACGCTTCTGCCCGCCACAATTATTGAATGCAAACAATAAGAATATTAACAAGAAAGGGGAATAATTTTTCATCAACATACGATCCATTTAATAATATTGTAAGATAAAATTAAAGACAGTACATTGAGATAAAGGTTGCATCATGGTATCATCATCATGCAAAAAATCATTGCAAATATTAGGTAAATTTTTCCAACACTTTTTCTATTCGCAACAACAATACATCTTTCGTAACGGGTTTACGCAGGTATTCTACTGCACCTTTTTCGAGCCCTTTCACTTCGTCGAGTTCGCTCGTATAACTGGTTAATAGCATGACTGGGATATTGATATTATGTTGGCGTAAGAAGTCGAGTAATTGGTAACCGTCGAAGTTGGGCATGGAAATATCGGATAAAATTAAGTCGAAATTATTCTTGGCGATTTTCATCAGCGCGGCAATACCATCGGGGGCAACATCCACTTCATAGTGTGCTTGTTTAAGGATATTGGCAATTACTTGTTGGCTCATCACTTCATCTTCCACAATTAAAACACGTCCTTTGTGAGCATGCTTTTCTTGGTTGGTAGTGAATTCAGATGGAAGTAAACGCTTTAATAGCTCGTTGATAGAAACGGTAGCATAAGTGGAAGCAGTATCCGACATAGCATAAGGAATCACCAATTCCTCGTTATTCACAATGGAACCACAAGAGTATACCACGTTCGGCACATAACCTTCGCGTTCTTCTTCATTAGCCGAAATGAGGGGTTCTGTTAGTTCCCCAATTATTTTCGTTGGATCATTTAAATCGAGGAGAATAGCGCCTAGGCAATACTTCCGCATGGTACCTACACCATGTGTAATTACTAGCCAGCCATAAGGAGTTTCAATAGGGGAACCGCAATTACCTACCTGGATGAATTCCCATGGGTACATAGGCTCCTGGATGCGCACAGCTTCATCCCAAACATTAATATGATCAGAATAAAGGACGTAGTTATTCACACCATCAATCCGGCCGAGCATAGCATAACGACCATTCACTTTTCGTGGGAACAAGGCCAACCCCTTATTCCTGATATGCTCCCCGTGAATGGGTAATATTCGGAATTTATAAAAATCCCTTGTTTCAATTAGTCGTGGTAGAATATCCACCCCGTTATAGGCCGTATAAGTGGCGTAGTAGCGGGTAAGTCCATCTTCATCCATAAACTTCACAAAGCGCGCATCTTCAATACCGTTACGCTCTTCGGCTGTAATAGGGAAAATTACGCGGTCGCTAATACCTGTATCTAAGGAAAAAGAGATTTCGTAATAAGCATCACCCATGGCACGAATGCGGTGGAGCAAACTGCGGGTATGTTCGTCGATATTTTTATCGGCCAATCGTTCGTCGATGGCCGTATGTAATTGGTAATAATCGAATTCCCGGTTGAGTACCGACATTAACTGTTGCACAACAGGACTATCGATCGTAAGCCCGGAAAAGAATTCTTCTTTGTCGTACACATAATTGCGAATTAATTCCGCCTCCTCGATGAGGCGCCCGGTGGGAATTATATCCAAGTGGTTGTTTTCGTCCAACACTCCACCCCGGAATACAATAGAAGAAATATGTCCTTCCCCCGTAGCACGGAAGCTAATAATCACACGTTTTTCACCCATGCGTAAGCCTGTTTGATCGGGGTCTTCCACCATACTAGGATTGAAAAAGGCGGCCGATTCTATGGAGTATTCCGAAGTGAAATAGGCACCGATGAGCAATTTCTTCGTGGGCGATAAATGCTCCATATCAATAATATCGCCATCCATCAATTCTACAACACGTTTGAAATGCTTCTTAAATATCCGGGAAACGTTCCTATGGCGGCCGGCAAACTCTCGTAAAGTTTGATTCAACACTAAACCTGCGGCTTGTTCGGGCATTTGATCCACCTTGTGAAGAATAGAGTGCACGCGGGTTTCGGGTGCCGGGAAGAAGAAGCGGGTAATCACTCTCTTAGGATCACTATTAAACCGGATGCTTTTGCGATTAACTTTAATACTCATGTGTGGGTTTGTTGGACAACATTACTAACACTTACGCACCTTGATTGTTCGTACTACAGTAGCTTTTTGACTATTCAGTATAAAACATATAACTTTATATGCACAACAGGTAGCAAATGGCAGGCAGACCAAAAATATTTGATGAACAAGAAGTGCTTGATAAAGCGATAGATTTATTCTGGAAGAAGGGCTATACAGCAACCAGTACAGAAGATTTACTACAAGCAATGGACTTGAACAAAGGCAGTTTATATAACACCTTTGGTAGCAAAAAGGAATTGTTTTCCCGCGCTATACAGCACTTTCATACACGTGGCTCGCAGGCCATGCACGATTTATTAAAACCTGCAGACAATCCTGTTACGGCCATTCGTCAATTTTTCCTCGACATAGCATCGACCGACCTCGAAACACACTTTAAAGGCTGTTTTGTAGGGAATACATTGGCAGAGCTTTCTAACCAAGACGAAGAACTGAAAGAACAAGCCACCGCTTATTTAAAAGCATTTGAAGAAATTTTTCATCATTATCTTAAAATTGCTAAAGAACGCGGTTATTTGCACACGCACCACGAGCCGAAAGTGTTAGCCAAATACTTGTTAACAGTGTGGAACGGGATTAATATTACACGCCGCATATACCCGGATAAAAAAATATTGAAACAGGTGATGAGTGTACAATTGGAAGTTTTAGGCGAATAATTCAAGTTTTATATACACACAAAATCCCGGTTAATACCGGGATTTTTCTCTTTCTATCATCAACACTATAACAATTATCCACCCGATTTTACGCGGCTTTGGATATCTTCATTTCCTTGTTTTCTTTCCCGTAATTGGTTCGTTGTTTTACCAAACCTATAAGATAAGCTAACGGTTACCATACGGCTATCAAAGCGAATATGTTCGCGCATAATAATATTATCGTACTTCGCAACATTGCGCCATTGGCGGGTTTGGAAGATATCGTTCACCATTAATTTCGCGGTGAACTTATTATCCAAGAATGTTTTTTGGGCTCCTGCCGAGATAATCGTTACAGGTTTTGTTTCGTAAATCCCGTACATGGCGGCGCTTTGATAATTCGCCGTTAATTCAGCACTGAATCCCTTCTTGAAGGTGAATGCATTTTGTAAGTTGAAAGCGAATACGGTTCTACCATCCAATACTGTTGCCTTTACTTCACCTGGATCGTAGCTTGTGCGATAGAGGTTAAAGAAGTAATTAGTAGCCCACCATTTGGTTACGTTTGAATGTAGGCTAATGCTGGCGCCGTAATTCACCATGTTCTTGAAGTTCACGGCATATTCGTAGCTGGTATTGGTGTTGGGCACTTGGGAGATCGTCCAGTTTACTACATCTTTCGTGATGCTGTAATATATGCTGGTGGTAATCTTTTGTTGCCAAACATGGCTCAATTCGATATTACTGGTTAATTGTGGGCGTAAATATGGATTGCCTTGGTAATATAAATTTGGATCGCGGTATACGCGGTATGGGTTTAATTCATCGTAACCTGGGCGCTCAATTCTCCTGCTATACGACGCCTGTACAAGGTTATTACTATTGATCTCCCGCGATAAGCTGGCTTGGGGGAAGAATTGGAAGTAATGACGAGTATTCACAGAATCAATCGTTACTTGGTGGCCCTTTGTATTAGTGAACTCACCACGCCCCCCTACTTGTGCTTTCCAGCCCTTCCAATCTTTACTCAATTGAATATAGCTGGCATGAATTGTTTCCTTGTATTTGAAATGGTTGCTGCTCGATTGATCTTTGATCCAATTCTGCTGCAACAAAGTGTCGAAGCGGGAATCATTGTTCACTTCTACGTAGCTGGTTTTCCAACCAACTTCCAACTTACCATCTTTCCAAAACGTTTGGGTATAGTCGATTTTACCTACATATACATTGGTTTGAGAAGGAATTTTTCCTTGGCGGGAAGAAGGTGTCCATAAATCCCCCCCTGCTTGGTTTATATAACGTGTATGCAACAATTGATCGCCTTTAAAATCGTTGTAAGCGTAGTCGACATCTGCTGATATTTCCGCGTTATGTTTATTAAACTTATGTAGATAATTCAAATTATAGGTAAGGTTCGTCCATTGCTGGTCGTTCTTGCTTTTTGAGAAAGCTTTGTACATAAAGGCTTGTTGGCTATTATACCAATTGTTGTGTGTGGTGCTATTGTTGGTATATGTACCAATGTTGCCATTCATTAAGAAACCAATCGTATTATGCTTATTCAAATTCACGTCGGCACCAAGCTTGAAGTTGTTGGTGTATAGTGGTTCAGTGGTACCGTTGTTCAACTTAGACGACTGTACAATTTCGCCTTTACCATGTTCTTCGGCGTAGAAATCACGGTTGTTATCCATATATTCCTTTTCACCGCGGAATGCGTGGTTGTAGCTACCGTAGATATTGAATTTTTCGCCACCATAGTTAGCACTAAAACCAGCGCCATAGCGATCATCGCGACTACGAGCATAGTTTGTATACACATTCCCATTAAAGCCTTGCTTGGCACTTTTCTTCAGTACGATATTAATAATACCACCTGTTCCAGCTGCATCGTAGCGTGCCGGGGGATTGGTAATAACTTCTATTTTAGAGACGGCGCTAGAGGTTGTTCCACGCAGCAAGTGCATCAACTCGCCTTGGGATAGGTAGGTCAATTTTCCATTGATCATCACGCTTACGCCAGGGCGACCTTTCAAGGTAATATCACCTTTGTCGTCAACACTTACGCCTGGTGCTTTTTGCAACAACTCCAAAGCGGTATTTCCTTCCGATAAAATACTGTTTTCTATATTGAGGACCGTTTTATCTAAATGCTGTTCTACTAGTGGTTTACGAGCCGTGCCGGTTACGGTTACTCCGCCTAACTGTTGTTCATTCTTTTCCAACACAACCGTTGGCACATCAATAGTGGTAGTTGAATTTGTAATATGGAAAGAGGATGAAAGTTGGGTTTTATACCCCATACTGCTTACCTGTACATAATAATGACCAATGCTTACTTGTTGCAATTCGTAATCGCCATTCATATCACCCAAAGTACCCTTCACTAAGCTCGAATCTTTTGCACGGTACAATGCAACAGTGGCAAATTCTACCGGTTGTTGACTTACTTGTACTACTTTTCCTTTTACTGTATGGGTAGGTTGTTGCTGGGCAGAAGCCTTATTAGTTAATAAAAGCAACATGTAAATTGCAGCCACAGTAATTAAACTTTTACGCGTACATAAATACTGTTGCCTCTTCCAAAAACCTATTGAATAGGCATTAGCATGCTGATCGATATTAATAGGTGAAAACTTTTCTTGTGGATATTGGATCATAAGATCGACTGTATTGTTAAATGATAAACTGTTTAGACTAGGATGAATATGTTGTTGACGTTCGTTAACATCATAAAAAATGCACAATAGGTTAGCTGGATGCCAAGCAACGCATACATTTCTTCGCTATGATTGTATGTAGAACAACAGGTGAAAAGCAGCATGCGGGAACTAGTAAACTCTCTGCATCGAACTAGCGGGGCATGATAGTACAATATGTACCAGTTGCAAAGTGAACGTTTCACCATTAAGACACTTTGCGTAGTGTGTAAAAAATGCGCACTGGGTTTCCTTTTAAAGTAAAAAATAAGGCAGGATTAGGAGGACACCAAGCCTGCATACGCTGTAAGGGTATATCTTTTGGGAGAATAAATTGGCGGTACTTAGCAATAGTTAGGAATGCATACCGGTTAGTTGACACCCAAAAGACGCGTCAAAGATGCACCTAGTATGCCGAATAGTGTATGCGGATTGGGAAAACGATTTATGGATTTGGGAAAATTGAAATTCCGTGACTGTTAATGCGTTGAATAAGCGAGTTGTTTTAAAGGCTCTTCTTGTAAAATTTTATACTGCTTTCCTTCCACCAGTAGTATTTCTTCAGCCACAAAATCATTCATCATTCTAAAAGCCGTTTCATACGTGGTACCAACATAGGCGGCAATGTCTTGCTTACTGAGCGATAGGTTAATGAAGCCATTTTTATCGATCCCGAATTTTTCTTGCAAGGAAAGGAAGGCTTCCGCGAGGCGACCTTTTACTGGCATGTGAGCCATGTTTCTCATTTTTCTTTCGGAGGCTTGGAGTTCGCGGGCGTAGAACATCATTAAATCGTACAAGAAAGCCGTATTTACTTTTAAAGTAGCGATAAAGAAATCTAGGGGAATAAAACAAACCACAACCGGTTCTAAAGCCGTGGCCGATACGGGAAACACAAGTTCGCTTCCTCCTACACCCCGGTGTCCTACTATATCTCCTTCCTTGGCAAAACGCACGATAAGTTCTTTCTCTTGGCCCCATTGTTTATGCACCTTCATTTTGCCTTTGGTAACAAAATAAATCCCGTTAACAGTATCGCCTTCATTAAAAAGCACTTCACCCTTTTTTAATGAGAATACAGATTTATGAGCATTAATAGCCGGTAACCATTCCGGTAAGCACAACTTGCAAAGCGTGCAGGCGCTTCCATCGCAAGCAAATTTTTCCTTCTTCATAAACTCGGTTTAGACTAGGCAACACGGTGCGTATGTTCGCGGGCGAGTTGCCTTATAGCAGCATTGGAGTGTGCATGTACAACATCACCTACGATAATAATTGCAGGGTTTGTAATACAAGCTGCGCGGGATTTTGCAACAATGTCGCTCACCGTACCAACTACCATTCTTTCATTTTCTGTTGTTCCTTCTTGAATAATCGCCGTGGGCAATGCATGCTTGCCAAGGCTTATAAATATGTCCATTATAGCAGGTAACTGTTGCATACCCATTAGAATGATCATTGTTGCGTTTGTTTGAGCCACTAGGCGGAGATCTTCCGAAATGCCGCCATGGCAAGTAGTACCTGTTATAACAAAAAAGCTATTCGCAATTCCCCTACTTGTAACCGGGATCATGCAGTTCGCCGGAACGGCGAGTGCACTAGATACACCGGGAATAATGCTAACCGGGATACCGGCTTGCTGCGCTGCGATTATTTCTTCTGTAGCCCGTCCAAATACAAAAGGATCTCCACCTTTTAATCGCACCACATGCCCATGCGAAAATGCGTATTGGATAATCAAAGCATTGATTTCGTCCTGCGGTAAAGCATGGGCACCGAAACGTTTGCCTACAAAAATCTTCAATGCACTGGGTGCGTAAGCAAGCAGTGCATCGTTGGCAAGTGCATCATATAATATTACATCTGCTACTTGGAGCGTGTCGATAGCTTTTAAGGTGATTAAACGGGGATCACCAGGTCCTGCGCCGACTAAAGATAAATAGGGAAATGGCATAAACAAACGTATTAAATAAATAATTATATCAAGAATAATACTTAGCCTGATATAAAAGTACTCAAATAATTCATATTTTCATGATTCAAATCATAACCAAAACGATTTTTATTGGGTGATCGAAAGAAATTATATTATATATATATTTTTATAATTTTTCATTTCTAAATCACGCTCCATGAAAATTGTAGTAATAGGAAACGGGATGGTCGGCTACAAATTTTGCGAAAAGTTACGCGCAAAACTTCCCTTTGAAGAAGCTGAACTCATTGTATTTGGTGAAGAACCCCGCGTTGCATACGACCGTGTTCATCTTACCGACTACTTCACACACGCCTCCCCTAACGAGTTGGAAATGCAACCCCGCTCCTGGTACAACGAACAACATATCATATTATATACCGGCGACCCTGTTGTACAAATAGACCGGGAAAATAAAGTTGTACACTCCTACAAAGGCCGCGAAGAATCATACGATTACCTTGTGCTTGCTACCGGGTCATCGGCTTTTGTTCCGCCGCTGCCAGGTATTGAAAAAGAAGGCGTATTTGTATATAGAACTATTGAAGACTTAGAGTTAATCAAGGATTATGCCCCCAAGGCTACCCAAGCGGCTGTTATGGGCGGCGGTTTATTGGGTCTTGAAGCTGCGAAGGCTTTACTGGATTTGGGTGTGCAGAATACACATGTAATTGAATATGCCTCGCGGTTAATGCCCCGGCAAATAGATCATAATGGTCACCTTGTTTTACAAAGTAAGCTAGCAGCTTTGGGATTGGAAATTCATACCAATAAAGCTGCCATCGAAATTACCGGCGCGCAAGCTATTACCGGTATCCAGTTTGCAGATGAAAGCACGATGGAGTTAGATCTACTGATTATTTCAGCCGGTATTAAACCCCGCGATGAGTTAGCCAAATTGGCCGGCCTGGAAACTGGTTCGCGTGGAGGCATCATCGTGAATGACCATATGCAAACCACCGACCCTCACATTTTTGCGATCGGGGAATGTGCATTACACAAAGGCATGATTTACGGGTTAGTAGCACCCGGTTACGAAATGGCCGAAGTAGCTGCTTCCACTATCATAGACGAACCCATTCAATTCAACGGGTTCGATATGAGTACGAAGTTGAAATTAATTGGTGTAGACGTTGCTAGCTTTGGCGATCCCTTTCCTCCCTCCACTGAATTTAGGGCTATCGTTTTTGAAGATAGTTTGCAAGGTATTTACAAGCGGATTAATGTTAGCAACGACGGTAAATACTTGCTAGGCGGTATTCTAATTGGCGACGCAGCCGATTACAACATGCTATTACAAACAACAAAAAATAAGATCCAACTTCCCCTTAACCCCCAAGATATTTTAATTGGTCCACGTGGTGAAGGCGCACAAAATGCCGGTGTACAAAACCTTCCCAATGATGCTATTGTTTGCAGCTGCGAGAGCGTAACCAAAGGCGACATTGTCGCTGCTGTTAAAAACGGGCATGAAACATTCAACGCGGTTAAAAAATGTACAAAAGCAGGCAGTTGCTGTGGTGGCTGTACTCCAATGGTGAAAGATATTATTCAATACACCATGATTGCGGAAGGCAAATACATTCGCAACGTTGTATGTGAACATTTTCAATACTCGCGGCAAGAACTATTCGATCTTATTAAAATTAAAAATCTCCATGCTTACGACGAAGTGCTGGATACTTACGGACATGGCGATGGTTGCGAAATCTGCAAGCCTGTTATCAGTTCAATTATAGCCAGTTTGTGGAATGATATGATTCTCCAAAAAGGCAACGAAACTGCACAAGACTCGAACGATCGCTTTTTAGCAAATATCCAAAAAGGTGGCACCTACTCTGTTGTACCGCGTATTCCCGGCGGAGAAATTACACCTCAAAAGTTGGCTGTTATTGCAGCAGTGGCCGAAAAGTACAATCTCTACACCAAAATAACCGGCGGTCAACGCATCGATATGTTTGGCGCCCACGTCAACGACCTTCCCAATATTTGGCAAGAACTTATTGCTGCCGGTTTTGAAAGCGGGCATGCATACGGCAAAGCTTTGCGTACTGTTAAAAGCTGCGTGGGCTCCACATGGTGCCGATTTGGGCTGCACGACTCCGTTAGCTTCGCTATTCGCGTGGAAGAGCGTTACCGTGGACTTAGAGCTCCACACAAGATGAAATCGGCCGTATCGGGTTGTATTCGTGAGTGTGCTGAAGCTCAGTCGAAAGACTTTGGGATAATTGCTACTGATAAGGGCTGGAACTTGTATGTATGCGGTAATGGTGGCTCCAAACCTCAGCACGCTAAGCTCCTTGCTGCCGATCTAGATTCCGACACCTGCATCCGTTACATTGATCGCTTCCTCATGTTCTACATCAAAACAGCCGATCCACTTACACGTACGGCTACTTGGTTGAATAAACTGGATGGTGGCATTGAATACTTGCGAAACGTGGTGGTAAATGACAGCCTGGGTGTTGCTGCTGAGTTGGAAGCTAGTATGCAACATCTAGTCGATCATTACAAATGCGAATGGAGAGAGGTTGTTGAAAACCCAGCCCTGCGCAAACGCTTTTCGCATTTCGTAAATGCTCCCGCTGAAAAAGACCCAACCGTAAACTTCGAACAAATGCGCGATCAAAAACGCGCGGTAGAATGGAAATAATTGATCTATCAACTAAATCGCTTTATATGTCGTCTGAATTCTCTTGGTTCCTCGCTTGCCGTGTACAAGATGTACCTGCTAATGGTGGCGTATGTGTTAAGTATGCCAATACCCAAATTGCGCTCTTTCATTTCACCCGCACTGGACAATGGTTTGCTACGCAAAATCTTTGTCCACACAAACACCAGATGGCATTGAGTCGTGGGATGATTGGCTCCCATGCAGGTGAACCCAAAGTAGCTTGCCCTTTTCATAAGAAAACATTTTCACTAAAGGATGGACGTTGTATTTCCGACGAAACGGAATGCCACATTCAAACATATCCTGTTCGCATAGAAGGCGATGATATTTTCATTGGTTTTACAGCACAACCGGCCTTCATCCAAACTTCAACCCATTAAGCATATAAACCAACGCTACCATGAAAAAACTATTCCTCGGAATTATATTCACTAGTAGTATCCCAATTTTCGCCACTGCACAATTCTCTATCGGTGCACAACTGCGTACGCGTTCCGAATTTCGCGATGGACAAGGTGCTCCCTTGCCCAAAAGCGCTCACCCAGCCTTCTTTAATTCGCAACGAACGCGCTTAATGGCGAAGTACAATAGTAACCGTGTAAAGGTGCATATTGCCATACAAGATGTAAGAGTTTGGGGACAAGATGTATCTACCATCAACCGTACCACCACGCAAGATAATAATGGGTTTATGCTGCACGAGGCATGGGCAGAAGTAAACTTAAGCGACAGTTTGCATACAACGCGTTATTGGGGACTAAAAGTGGGCCGGCAAGAGTTAGTGTACGACGATAGCCGTTTACTCGGCAACTTGGATTGGCTGCAACAAGGCCGTAGGCATGATGCAGCAGTTTTGAAATATGAAATCCAAACGTTCCAAGCACACATCGGTGGCGCCTTCAACCAAAATAAAGAAAATTCCACCAACACGATTTATAATGCGCAACCACCTGGAAATTACACGGCTAATACAAATGGTGGATCTGCATATAAAGCATTAGCGTACGTCCATCTCAATAAAAAATTACAACAAGGCAATCTTACCTATTTATTCCTAAACGACCATTTCTCTAAGTACCATTTCGAATTGGTTGACCAGGTACAAACAAAGAAATGGGACGAGGGAACATATGCGCGGTACACAACAGGTTTGTACTACATACAACAGCTTGGCAAATTCACTTACAACGCATCGGCTTATTATCAATTCGGCAAAACACCCGCTGGGCAAAATTTACTTGCAACTAGCTTCAATGGCAATATAGCTTATAGCATCACGCAACAATTATCAACCTGCTTGGGAGCGGATTACACTTCCGGCGGTGATAACAAAGCTTTTGATCCATTGTACGGCACAGCACACAAATTTTGGGGATATATGGATTACTTCTATGCTGCCAGTGGGTTCGGACAAAAAGGATTACAAGATTATTATTTAAAAATGAAATACAAACCTGCCGCCAAATGTTTATTACTCTTAGATATACATCAATTCTATAGCGCTAGCGAAGTTGTTAACCACCATAAGCAATTTGGCACAGAAGCTGATCTCACAGCACAATTCAACATCAACTCCTTTGTAAACGTAGACATAGGTTATAGTCATTTTTGGAGTACCAACACCCTCACCTCGGCTACGGTAAAAAACTTAGTAAATGCAAGCTCAAACAGTAACTGGGCTTATGTTTCATTGAATATTACACCTTCATTCTTCATCAAATAAATATTTGTATCATGGATTATAAAAAACCAAGTGAAGTAGTTTCCGTAATGGTGCAATCGGGCATCGATAAAGTACAACTCAGTACTACCGATCTTATGATCCGCGGAATATTAGCCGGGGCCATCCTGGGATTTGGTACCACTTTAGCCATCACGGCAAGTATACAAACAGGTTTACCGGTGATTGGTGCGGCCATTTTCCCTGCCTGCTTCATCATTGTTGTACTAATGGGCTTCGAATTGGTAACAGGCAACTTTGCTATATTGCCCACGGCTTTTTTAGCGAAAAAAATTACCCTTGCCGATACCTTGAAAAATTGGCTGTTGGTATTTTTTGCGAATCTTTTAGGCGGCCTATTGTATGCTGTGCTGTTTTGGATTTCGCTTACGCAACTAGGCCACGATTCTGGCGGCCCCCTTGCGGCAGCTATTGTCAAAATCGCTGAAACAAAAACGGGGGCCTATGCGCATTTCGGGAGCGACGGTATTATTACGCTTTTTACCAAGGGCATCCTTTGTAATTGGATGGTTACTTTCGGTGTTGTAATGGCCATGACGTCCACTTCTACCCTAGGAAAAATTTTTGCAGCTTGGCTGCCCATTTTTATTTTCTTCGCCCAAGGCTTCGAACACGCTGTAGTCAATATGTTTATAATTCCTGCCGGGATGATGCTAGGTGCAAAAGTGAGTTTTGGAGACTGGTGGTTTGGAAATCAATTGCCTGTAACCTTTGGAAATATCGCAGGAGGTGTTATATTTACTGCTTTAGCTTTGTATATTACATATTCAAAAAAGAAATCAATACAATCTAAACATATTCATCAACCCGTTGGTACTACTAGCGACGTTGAATAATCATATTGTAAATTTCACAACTGGTTATGAAAATGGGGGCTCGTTTCAACGATATACTCAACCACGATACAAAGCAAAAGAACCGCTCAGATAGCGGTTCTTTTTGTTTTTGCATATGTGTGTAGGTTAAATGTTTTGGGGCCAACATTTGTATCTCTTAGCAACGTTGCTTGCGTCGCACCGTTGATCGTTTGTAAGACTATTGATGCGGGATGAAAATCTGTTTCAATTGACCAATTACGTCGCCGCTACCGTTCAATGAAATATTGCTGATTTTATCGGCTATTTTCTCCACGTATTCCATTTCTTTCAATTTGTACAGCATGGCATTGTCTTCCATTAATTTCGCTGTATTCATTAAGCTACGGGTGCTCGCAGTTTCCTCGCGGCGCATAATCACGTTGGCTTGTGCTGTTTTCTCAGCAATTAACACTTGGTTCAAGATTTCTTTTACATCACCTGGTAAAATAATATCACGAATACCACAATAAGCCACTTCCACACCTAGCTCCGTCACCTTCGCTCGCAAGCTTTCCAAAATCAATGGCGTTATCGCATCTCGCTTATCTAGTAATTCATCTAGTGTATACGCACCCACCTGCTCACGTAACGATAATTGCGCTAAAGCATATAATTGTTTTTCGTACTCTTTATTTTCCACTGCTTTCAGAATATCTATTACCTTGTACTGGCAGGCAAAATTGATACGGATATTGGCTTTATCCTTCGTCAATATCTCTTGGCCATTCATATCCAATTGTTGTTGACGTGTGTCCACTTTATGCAAGAGAATACGTGTTTCATTCTTCCAAAAGTTATACACATTAGGCGCTGCTATTGAATGAAAATCACCATCAACATACAACACACCTTTTTCGTATGGTTCTACTACAAAAGAGCGTACATAAGCATTCAACATTGGAACGGCTAACAACGAGCGATTGTATTTAGGTGCAATCTCGATCGCCGCAATATCCACGTATTCAATACGGTATTGCTGTATATTTTTCCAGTAGGCATATTTACCCATTGGCAACACGTGCTTGATATTCTTTTTATCGAATAAAATCGCCAACTGGTTTTCCTCTACCACAATTAAAGCTAATGCTTCCGCTATTGCAGGATATTGCATCAATAAGTCGAGCTGTAAGGCACCCACCATAGGATTCTCTTGCATCAATTGTCGTGTATCGATACGGTGAAAAGTATGGATAGACGCTGTATTTTTCCAGAAAGCATGCATACCGCTTCCTAGGATACGATCGAATTTATTGTCGATAAAAAACAACACTTTTTCATGCGCATCTACCATCGTACGGGAAACATATGGCGCCAACAAGTTATGCGCTGATTCCGCTTTATTTTTGAGTTGTGTAATATCTACTTCATCCGTATTCACCGTTACGAAAGAATACGCAGTGTAGTCCTTCCAGAATGCATATTGACCGGCCGACAGTACACGTTTCAACAACGCGTTTTCGTATACGAGTACAATCTCGTTGAATGCTACATCAATCACTTGCAACGCTTGTGCTAATGCTTGCTCCTGTAAGGCAATATTTAACGGGATGCGTGGGTTAAAAACATCTTGCAAGTTATGCACCTCTACCTCGTTGTTATTGCTCCAAAAACGGTACGAACCTGCTGTTAGGATTTTTTCGAAACGTTTTTCTTTGTAGAGAATGCCAATTGTGCCGGTATTGATGATAACTTGTTTCATAGTATAGATTTATATAAGTGTTAAATGGTTGTTTGTTTGTAATAAAAGCCGTCGTTACCGGGCAGGAACCAATCACCCATAAGCGGGTTATACATTTGAGGCGATGTAGCGTAACGGGGTTCTTACGACCAACTACATTGATGCTGTTACATGAATAGTAGCTTTTTCGGTTTGAATGCCTTTACGCGCAATCGATTCGCTTGTAGAAGCGGCCAACAGTTGATATTGTGCCAGTGAAGGATCCTTTTGATCTTTCGCCTTTACAACCCAGGCTGCTGCTTCGGTTAGGCGGCTTTTATTGTTAATGTGTTAAAAGCGATGTTTATACAGGTCGCTCAACCTGTGTTTGCTGATTGTATCCCAAATACAAGGCATGTTAATGGAACACGGCGTGCTTTACACATTTCCGCGTTGGAACCCAATTTTCGTATACTCGCACCAACAGCATATTATACATTACGTATGTACAACACTGCGAGGCTCTCTGAAACCTGCGCCAAAGGTTGATGTTTTTCTACTGCCTATTTTCAAAGGACTTTCTTTTGCCAAACCCTCCGGAATCCCCTTCGCCGTTTGACAATACAAAGTTGAAAACACCCTACGCACTGTTTCTGCGTATTGAAAAATAATTTTAAAAATATTTTCTATATATCTTCAAAACCCAATACAGTAAAGAACTTCAATTCAAATAAAATCTTCTTCCGAAAAACAAATAATATAGCATTACACATTTTTTAAATACATTTACGCCCAACGTAAGCCTTCGCTTATGATAGTCATGCAGCTGCAAAAAATGAATGCTAATAAGGATAGAATGTGGACGGGCAACAATAATTTCACATCTTCAGAATGAATTCATTTTCATACGATAAACCAAAAATTGCGATCCACTCAACCGGAACATTACGCAGTTTTTTTGCGTAGCTGGAATATTTTTATTTTTTTTGTCCCGAAAACAATAATCAAACCTAGGATGCCTGTAAACAAGAATGCCCTTATACGCTATAAGACGATCGACCTTTGCCTTAGAAATCGCCAGAGAAGATGGACTTTAGAAAACCTTATCCAAGCCGTATCCGACGCCCTGTACGAATACGAGGGAATTGATAAAGGTATCAGTAAGCGTTCCATTCAAGCGGATATTCAATTTATGCGCAGCGACAAGTTGGGTTATAATGCACCCATCGTCATTGTAAATAAAAAATATTACACCTACGAAGACCCGAACTACAGTATCATCAATATCCCGCTTAACCCGCAAGATCTCAACAAAATGAGCGAAGCAGTGGAGGTATTGAAACAGTTCCGCGGCTTCTCGCATTTCTACGATTTACACGAAATCGTGCAAAAACTGGAAGATCACGTTTACACGGCATCACATAATACATCGCCCATTATCGATTTCGAGAAAAACGACGATCTTAAAGGCTTAGAATACCTAGGTACGCTATACAATGCTATTATTCAGAAGAAAGTATTAATGCTTACCTACCAATCGTTTAAAGCAAAAGCAGCTGAAACATTCGCGTTTCATGGTTGGTGGTTAAAAGAATATAAAAACCGTTGGTTCGTGGTGGGTATCAGGAAGGAAGGCGGCATGGTATTAAACCTTGCGCTCGATCGCCTACACCAAGTTACGATCGATGAAACGTTGCCTTATATCCCGGCAAATACAAACGCACAGGAATATTATAAAGATGTAGTGGGTGTAACGGTATCACATAACGTACGTCCAAGCACGGTACAATTATTTGTAAGCAAAACACACGCACCTTACGTAGAAACCAAACCGCTCCACCCTTCGCAAATCATTCTCGAAGAAACAGAAGAAGGTATCGTTATTCAACTAGAAGTACAAATCAACTACGAATTGGAAAAAGAAATCCTCGGCTTTGGTGATGGCATGATTGTGATTGCGCCAGGTATGCTTAAACGTAAAATCAGCGAACGTATGAAGTTGGGATACCTCAATTATGAACGCGAGCTGAATAATCAAACAGCGCAGTAATGCTCAAACTCTTTATAATAGAAAAGGTCCCTAGATTACTAGGGACCTTTTTACTTTTAGCAGGTAAAACTTGGTTTAATACTT
Source organism: Chitinophaga skermanii (assembly GCF_003259335.1). Taxonomy (GTDB): domain Bacteria; phylum Bacteroidota; class Bacteroidia; order Chitinophagales; family Chitinophagaceae; genus Chitinophaga; species Chitinophaga skermanii. Next base: position 549,081 of record NZ_QLLL01000005.1, on the reverse strand, counting down.
AGCGGGTTGACCTTGTTTCGGTACCGATTTCAAGATAAAGTCACGGATATCATTATTCCCCGTAGCTAAATCATCTTTACGGAGGTACATCATATGGCCACTTCTATAGCCTTTCCACACCATACGGTCTTTTAATTTACCACCTGGATCCATTTGCCACATATTGTATTTAGCGTTGAAGTAATCGCAAGCTCCGTCGTAATAACCGCTTTGTACCATTACATGTAAATAAGGGTTTGCAGCCATGGCTTGGCGTAAGTTTTCGCCTGTTCTATCACCACTTCTATCCCAAGGATAAACGCTACCGAACATATTGTACTTCAAATCAGTTTTATAGTTCAACTCACCGCGGAGGTAAATATTAATCGCCGGGGTGAAAGAATGTAACCACGAGGTTAACTCGGCATTGTAATCAGGTCCATCGCCAATATCTTGTTTATCGATACCTATGTAGCGAGAATCCAATCGTCCTACGGTTACACCTTTATTGCGCAATAATTCTTTCCAGAAGTAGTTGGTAGAAATATCCAAGTTGCTTTGGCGTACCACTGTTTCAGCAATACCACTGTAGCGGGCGAACTTAGCGATAATCGCGTCTCTTTCATTCCCAGGCAAAGAGTTTCCTTTAGCGATGGCCGGTAATAATTCGTTCATCGTAAAGGTTTCAACTTCTGGCAACATAGCTGTAAGATCCTTCGATTGCAAATCGGGTGGAAGCGCTTTGTGATACCATGCAGTGGCTGCAAAATATGGTAAGCGTAATGCAGCTTCTACAGGGCCACTCCTGGCAATACCCAATTCTGTAGGCGATACAAGAATAACACCGTTGAAGTACATCCATTGTGAATTCTGCAATTCCAATGCTAAACCCGAAACACGTGTAGTGCCATAACTTTCACCAATCAAGTATTTCGGAGATGCCCAACGGTTGTTACGTGTTACAAATGTATTGATCCATTCTGCGAGGTATTTAATGTCGTTACGAACACCAAAGAAGGTGGTTGGTTGTACATCTTTACCCACAATCCTAGAATAACCGGTATTCACAGGATCTACGTACACGATATCGGCAATATCTAAGATGGAGTGAGGGTTTTCTTTGATGGTATACGGCATCACTGGGTACCCCTCGTCGTCGATGTTTAATACACGAGGACCCGTATATGCAATATGCATCCAAACCGATGCAGAACCCGGTCCGCCATTGAACGAAATCACCAATGGACGGTTTGCGCGGTCTTTTACATCCGTTCTTTCATAATAGGTGTAAAAAAGACCGGCGATGGTTTTGCCTTCACTATCCCAAACAGGTAAAGTACCGGCAGTGCTTTTATAAGGAATACGTTGACCTTTAATGGTTACCTCGTGCTCTGTTACAACAGCAGATTCGGGATTGATGACATTTAAAGGCAATACAGATTTTTCTTCTTTTGGCGGTGGCGGTGGTGCTGCTGCGGGTTTTGGTTGCGCAAGCAATGAGAAGCTACTACAGCATGCTATAGCCAGCGTTAAAACTTTCTTCATGCAGGGTGCGTGGTTTAAGTACGTTACGATTATTGTTGATCTTGGTGAATAGTACCGTTGGCTGGTACAATGCATTAAAATTCCTGCAAAAACGGGGAATATGCAAATAAATTAGGTTGATCGGTAAATACTTTTTAAAAAATTCTTTGTCCTGCTGCAAAACTTTTAAATACTAGCTGCGCCTGCTTTAATTATCTTAGCGCCTTTACGGTCCACTTATGAAATTGATTCGTCAACATTTATATATCCAGGTGCTCATCGCTATTTTCCTGGGTGTGTTAGTAGGTTTATACTTCCCGAAGTTCGCCGATGGTGCGAAAGTGCTTAGCGATATTTTCATCAATTTAATCCGCATGCTCATTGCCCCGATCATTTTCTTTACGATCGTGCTGGGTATTGCCAAAATGGGTGATATGAAAAAGGTGGGCCGCGTAGGCGGTAAAGCTTTGTTGTACTTCGAGATTATTACCACGCTAGCCATCACCATTGGGATTATTATTGCCAATATCTCCAAACCCGGCGAAGGCATTAGTATCCAGAAGGAAAATTTAAACCAAGTTCACCAAATTGAACAACAAGCCGCCGCGTTCAACTGGGGTGACTTCTTCCTCCATAGTATTCCCAGCAACATCGTAGAAGCTTTTGCCAAAGGCGATATCCTACAAGTTTTGTTCTTTGCCGTTTTATTTGGTTGGGGCATTACGAAGTTGTTACCGAATTCCAATTCCCTTATCCAATCGTTCGAAAAGCTGTCGAACGTATTCTTCGTGATTTTGAAGTTTATTATGAAGCTTGCACCGATTGGCGCATTTGGTGGTATGGCCTATACTGTGGGACATTTTGGTCTGAAAGCATTGATCCCGCTCGGCAAACTCATGCTTTGTGTGTATGCTACCATGGCCATCTTTATTTTCGGTGTATTGTGGATGATTTGTCGTTTTTACGGGGTGAAGTTGCTCAAGTACCTCCATTTTATCCGTAGTGAAATCTTGATTGTACTAGGCACCAGCTCATCAGAATCGGCTTTGCCGGGCATGATGGAAAAGATGGAACAGTTTGGTTGCTCCCGCTCAGTAGTAGGTTTGGTTATCCCAACTGGCTATTCTTTCAATTTAGATGGCACCAGTATCTACCTATCCATGGCAGCCATATTCCTGGCACAAGTAAGTAATGTAGATCTCAGCATCACGCAGCAGTTAACGATTATCGGGATATTAATGCTCACCTCCAAAGGAGCCGCCGGCATCACAGGAAGCGGGTTTATTGTGCTAGCTTCTACCTTGGCAGCGGTAAAGGTGATTCCTATCGAGGGTTTAACCTTGTTATTAGGGGTCGACAGGTTTATGTCTGAAGCCCGGGCCATTACCAACCTTATAGGCAATGGTGTAGCGACCATCGTTATTGCTAAACACGAAAAAGAGTTCGATGAAGAACTTTATCAAACCAATGTGCTCGGCCAAAAGGCTGCTTAACAATATATTTCCAAACATTCCTTATTTTTAAAGCGTCGTTGTTGATGTGCGTAAACACCTTACGCATCCTGTGCCGTTGAAATTATCTATTGCTGTACATATTATTTGTATGTCAACTATTTTTTAATGCGACGCTTCTTTTCCGCACTTTTCTGCTGCTTGTATTGCTTGTGCATAGCTCCTAATATGGCTATAGCGCACGATATTAAGCTGCCTCCACATTACGCGTTCGCATTCAAACATCTCACCATAGAAGATGGATTGGCTAGCAACCACGTATCGGCCATTCTGCAAGACAAGAAAGGTTTTATTTGGATTGCCAGCACCGCCCTTCAACGATACGACGGTACCAACTTCGTAACCATTGCAGATTTCAACCGGTTACCAGGATCAATATATTACGAGGATATCTTTTTATGCGAGGATAATAAAAGCCGCATTTGGATTGGTACACCTGATTATATTGCTGTATACGATCCCGTTCAAGGGAAAGTTCGGCAAACCCGCATTCTTCTTGGTAAAAGTAGCCCATCGTACAACCTAGGCTGCAATATCATCAAGCAAGATCATAACGGCATTATTTGGGCCACTACGCAAAATGGGTTACTTCGCTATAACGAACAAAAAGATGCCTTCGAAAAAGCACCGGGCATCCCAGAAAGCCTGCGTATACAAATGAATGCCGGCCTATTCGAAGACGATCGCGGGCAATTGTGGATAAGTGTGCAAAGTGGCAACGTGGTATTGTCGAAAGACCGGAAAACATTGTATAGCGCTACGAACAACCCGCATCATTGGGCTTTTCTTAATATTCAATTCTCTACTAAAAAATACTACCAGGACCACCGCGGAAATGTTTGGATCGCTAGCCGTAATAACCATCTTTACAAGTATTCCTTCAAAACAAACCAACTTAGATCATACCTCTTCCTCGATCCCGATCAAACCCCGGGCGTCAATAATTACGTTGGTGAACGTACATTCGATTTCGCCACCGATATTAACAACAACATTTGGATTTGTACAGAACAAGCCGGTATTTGGCGGTACGACAGTGCACAGCTAAAGTTTAATATCAACATCCTCCGTAATAACGACGATGACCTAGGCCTGCATTACGACTACGAAACCAATTGCTTTTTGAGTGACCGCGATGGCCATCTTTGGATAGGAACAGATCGGGGGATCAATATATTGAGCCTTCACCAACAAGCCTTCCACCGGATCGATCATCGTACCAGCTTTGCTACCACGAAATCCCAATTACCTCGTTCCGAAATCACGGGATTATTCCAATCTTCATTAGGAGATGTGTATGTCGGCTTCTGGGGACAAGGATTTAGTAGGTTGAATAACCATTTACAACTATTAGATAATTATACCAACATACAAGGCGATTCCACTCGCAGCATACCCGAAGAGCATGGTCTTGTATGGAGTTTTGCAGAATTACCCGATCAGCGGATATTAATCGGCCAAGAAAACGGCTGGCTATCCATCTTCAACCCAAGCACTAAACGCTTTAAACACTTCAGGCCAAGCGAATTCCAAGAACAAACCCTACTAAAGATCTATCCAACTTCCGATACAACGGTTTGGATTGGCTTGTACAAATATGGCCTGGTTAAATGGAACCCAAAAACCAATGCCGTTAAAGCCTTCCCAGAACTATCCAGTGCCTTGCATCGCAATATTTCCGTGATGGATATTACAGCCCAAAATGATAGCCTCCTCTGGTTGGCAACTAACACTTCCGGTATTGTACTATTTAACACGAAACGCGAGAAAATTGTAAAACAAGTTAATTTCTGGTTGGACCGATTTAATGTTATACGCAACACCAGTAATGTTCACAAGTTTAATGATACTAGTTTACTCGTAGGTACCGACCATGGCCTATTCGAATACAACCTTCATACTTCGAACTATACACCTGTAAAAATCAACGACGATTTCTTTGATGAATGGGTATTGAATATGCGTGCTTGCAAAAACCGCAAGAGTGTGTGGATAACTACGCAGTTCGGGTTTTACCGCTTCCAATTGGAAACCGGCAAACTGGAAACCTTCGTTCAAAACGACGATATCATCGATAACAGTCGCAAAGTACGTCGTACCATCGCCTGCTTACAAGATGGCCGCTTGATCGTTGGTGCTTCCGACCACTTAAACGTTTTCTCTCCCGAGAAGCTTCAAGTAGCCCCGCCACCACCCGATGTTACAATTGTTGCCTTTAAAGCGTTGGATAAAACGATTATGATTGATTCCGCGTTGCTACTTGGAACACCCGTTGTTTTATCGCCGAAGGAAAACTTTATCAATATTGAATTTAAGAGCTTACAATATCATAACGAGCGGGTGAAATATTATTACCGTTTAGATGGTATCAACGAAAATTGGGTAAATGCCGAAGGCTTACTCGTGGCGCGTTATACCAATTTACCTCCTGGTGATTATACATTCCATGTTCGCAGTGTAAATACAGGTGGCACTTTCAGTTCGCATACTACAAGCTTGCAAATTATCATTCAACCCAACTTTTGGCAAACTTGGTGGTTCAAACTATTAGGTATCGTATTGTTAGGCTGCTTGATTTACGGCTATTTTAGAATTCGATTATCCATTGTAAAAAAACGTGAAAGGGAAAGATCTTCCTTCCAACACCAAATCGCGCAGCTCGAAATGAAAGCGCTCAGGGCTCAAATGAACCCACACTTTATTTTCAATGCGCTCAACTCCATCCAAACATTCATGATGAAAAATGAAACGGAACAAGCATTAGCGTACTTGAGTCGTTTTGCAAGATTAATCAGGAGTGTATTGGATCACTCGCAACGTAATACTATCGTACTTTCCAGGGAAGTAAGCATGTTGGAGAATTACTTGGCTTTGGAAAAACTTCGCTTAGCCGATCAATTCAGCTACCGGATAGAGGTAGATACATCTTTAGATCAAGACTTCACAGAAATACCGGCCATGGTTATTCAACCATTTGTAGAAAATGCTATTTGGCATGGCCTACAGCACAAGAAAAATGGCGGCTGGCTACATATTTCATTCTATAAAGTAGAGCAGAAAATTCGCTGCGTGATAGAAGACAATGGTATCGGCAGGAAAGCCGCTACAGCGTTAAAGCAAATGAATGGGCAAGTACACTTGTCGAAAGGTTTGCAGATCACCAGCGATCGCCTCTCGCTTTACAATAGTCGTTTCGGGATGAATGCTTCTTTTGATATTGAAGACTTATACGACAACCAAGGTAATGCGAGTGGCACGCGGGTAAATTTATGGTTTCCTCTTGTTGAGGATTGATTATAGACCAATTTCGTAATGGCGTGACGGGATTTCAATATCCTTGAATCCTTTCTTCAATAACCAGTTTCTAAATATTAACTGTACTTCGTATTCACCATGTACAAGGAATAGTTTCTTTACGTGTTGTGGATCTTGGCACGATAACCACTGGCTCAAGTCTTCATAATCACCATGGGCACTCATCGAACGAATCACACCTACCCGTGCATTAACAGGATACTTGTTGCCATAAATGGATACTTCTTTCGCACCACGCATCAATCTACCACCTAACGATTCCGGTTCGCAATACCCTACAATCAAAATAGTATTCCTACTATCCTCAATATTATTTGCAATATGGTGCTTCACCCTACCGGCTTCCGCCATCCCCGATGCCGAAATAATCACGCAAGGTTCTTTACGGAAATTAAGCTGTTTCGACTCATCTACACTTTTAACGTAGCGTAAACCCGGGAAATCGAATGGATCATCATCCGTTTTCATAATACGGGCTACGTTTTTATTGAAGCATTCCGGGTGTTTGCGTGTTACGGCTGTAGCTTCCATCGAAAGCGGGCTATCTACGAAAATATCCACTTTAGGTAGCTTCCCGTTCATCTGTGCTACGTTCAAAGAATATAAAAGTTCTTGCGTTCGTCCTACACTAAATGCAGGAATAATTAACTTACCGCGGTTCTCCACGCAAGTGGTACGAATGTAATCCAACAATTCGTTGTCCATCGGTGCAATATCTTCATGCAACGAACTACCGTAGGTAGATTCCATTAAGATATAATCCGATTGCGGAAATATATCGGGTGATTTTAGAATTTGATCGCGGTAACGACCAATATCGCCACTGAAAGTAATTTGTTGTGTTTTACCATTCTCGGTAATACGTAAGTGTATACATGCAGCTCCTATAATATGCCCCGCATCTGTGAACAACACTTCAATATTTTCATCAATTCTAAACCAGTTACCTAAGCCTACAGCTTTCAAGTGCTGAATACTGTTTTTAGCATCCGCTACCGTGTAAAGCGGTGCAATCAAAGGCCGCCCCTCTTTGTGATAACGTTTGTTCACGAACTTCACATCATCTTCTTGGATTTCGGCAGAATCGAGTAAGAGTATTTCTGCCATATCACGCGTAGCCGGTGTGCAATAGATATGACCATTATAGCCAAGTTTAATGAGGCGCGGAATTAACCCCGTGTGATCGATATGCGCATGGGATAAAATCATGTACGTAATGTCGTTGGGGTCGAAGCCGAAATCACGGTTCAGGGAATCCGTTTCTTTGCCCATACCTTGGTACATACCACAATCTAATAAAATCTTCTTGCCATTCTTTAGTGTAATCACGTGCTTTGAACCAGTAACCGTCCTAGCGGCTCCATGAAATGCAATCTTCATAAAGGTTAGTTTTAGCGTTCATTTATTGTCGTACAGTCGCTCCTATGAAGCTTTTGCAGCTTTTGGTTTGAACGACCATGTAATTTTAAACGTGGCAATTATAGTGCCGTCTTCACTTTCGCCGGTACTATGAATTGTTAATTCTTTTGCATCAGCATCTTTCAATGATTGGAGGATGGTTTGTTTGATCAGTTCTCCATCGAAACAAGTAAACGTAGTAAGGCCGGTTGCTTTTTTGAGGAAAGATGCTTCTATATTAGTAACAAGCATACTCACAGGTTGTTTAGCGGCTTGTGCATACATCATGGCTAAAGCTCCCGTGCTTAACTCTGCTGCCATTGATAAAGAAGCGAAATAGGTAGATTTAAATGGATTTTGTGTAAGCCACTTAAAAGGAACCGCGGCACTACACCTGCCTTCGTCGATATGTTTAATTCGAACGCCGGCGAGCCATGCCGCGGGTAATTTATAAAATAGAAATGCGTTGAATTTCAGTTTTTGCCGCATTGTATGGATGAAACGTTGCACAGCAGCATCATTCATGAGGTTGTTGTGCGATGGGGTTGTATTCATAACAAACTTATTTCTCGTAGTTAACTGGGTTAATAGCAGCCGGCGTCCAATTACGCAAAAATCCCGCTACCTTCTTCTCATCATACCACTCGCCATTACCCGACTCTAATAAGCCAGAATCCTGGATATGCAGCACTTTCCCCTTCGCATCTAACACTACCAACGCCGGGAACCCAAACCTTTGCGGAAATCCTAACTCCGCCAAAATCGGTAAGTTCTTATTCTCTTTACTGTAGTTCAAATGATACACTACATAGTTCTTATGCATGGCATCTTTCAACTCTTGGTGATCATTCACATATTTATATAAACGCTTACACCAAATGCACCAATTACCGCCCACTTGCACTAAAACATGCTTCTTCTCAGCGGCAGCTTTCTTATAAGCAGCTTTTAAATCAGCAGCAGCATCGGCAGTAGGTGTATATATGCTATCAATTGGTTTAATAACTTCTTGTGCTTTAACGGCTGTTAAGCTCGTGAGAATGGCACAGGCGAGCAATACTAAGTATTTCTTCATGGCTAATGATGTTTATGTATTTAAGTTACGCACATATTGGAACATACCCAATTGCGCGTTTACTAACGGTTCTCCTTGCGTATGAGCGATTGGCTGGTTAATTAAGTCGTTATCCAATATCACCGCGTTTGTATTATCTGCTAGTTGTAAATGCAGCATGTCCTTCATTTGCTGTATGAATGCCGGGTTGTGCAATTGGAAACAAACTTCTATCCTATGGTACAAGTTACGCGACATCCAATCTGCCGATCCTAAATACATTTCCTCTCCCCCATTATTCGCAAACCAAAACACGCGGCCATGCTCTAAATAACGATCCACCAAACGATGCACGGTTAAATTAGGCGAATAACCCGGTAATATGCAGCAAATACTCCTTACTATCAGCTCCACTCGTACACCTGCATCTGCAGCCTCGTATAGCTTATCAATCATTTTCCGCTCCTGTAAATTATTCAGCTTAATGATAATATGCCCTTTCCTACCTGCTTGTACATGTGCTATTTCCCGGTCAATCAATCCTTCAAATCGCTCCACCATGTTAAATTGCGCTACTATCAATTCTTTAAATGGAATGAAGTGATAATCACGCGGACTCTCCCTTGTTTGCAAGTACATGAAAAGTAATTCCATTTCCTGCGTTATCGTAGCATGCGAAGTCAATAGAATATGATCAGTATAAAATCTTGCGGTCGTTTCATTCAAATTACCGGTGGCCAATAAAGCAAAGTACTCATGTTGCCAACCTTTCTTCCGCTTCACCAAGGCTATTTTCGCATGTACTTTCAAACCAGGAATACTGTAGATTATTTTTACCCCGGCTTCCTTCATACGCTTCGCCCAACGAATATTATTCGCTTCGTCGAACCGAGCTTTCAGCTCCACCAGCACCGTTACTTGTTTCCCGTTACGCGCAGCGCTAATCAAAGATTGCACAATCTGCGAACCCGAAGCTACGCGGTAAAGTGTAACGTAAATCTCTGTTACATTAGGATCGGTCGCTGCTTCGTTGAAGAAACGTAATACTGGGTTATAACTATGGTAGGGTGTGTGTAACAACACATCTTGCTGTAACAAAGTATCTAACAGCCCATCACTCGATTCCACCTGTGGAACCGGCTGCGCAGGCCATTTTTCATACAACAAGCCTTCCGCTTTCAGCGGTAAAGGCAAATCGTTTAGGTCTTTTAAATTATGGTAATGCCCACCGGCCACCATTTCTTGGGGAAGAATGTGGAAATACAAGGCCAATGCTTGCAGCATATTCTCCGGCATCTGCGCATCATACAAAAAGCGAGTAGGCAATCCTAATTCACGTTGTACAATTAATTCTTCCACTTGCTCCAATAAATCGCCCGGGAAATCATATAAATCAATTTCCGCGTTACGTGTCAACTTCACAGCATAACATCCATTTACCTTGTAACCGGGGAATATCTTTGGCAAGTGTGTACGCACAATGTCATCCAACCAAAGGATGTGCATATTACCATCGGTATGTTGCACGGTGAATCGTGGCAAATTGGTGGAAGGAATGTTAACGATCACATATTGTTCGTGCCCGCCTTGGTTGGGTTGTAGCGCTACCGCGAAGTAGAGGGTATTATTCTCTAGAAATAACTCGCCGCTACGTTGTGGATCAAGCCACATGGGTTTTAAAAACCCTAATACAGTATTGAAAAAATAAGATTTCGCAGCTGCTTGGTGTGCCGGCATTAACTCCTCCGCGAAGTAAAGATGCACGTTCTTTTCTTCTAGCAAGGGGCGTAATTGGTTTCTTAAAATATCACCAAATACCTGCTGCTGGCGCGCGATTTCTGTTTGAATATCTTTCAGTAATTGAATGGCTTCCAAGTCCGAATCATCGCCTATTGCATTCACTGCTAACAATGCAGAGATACGTACACGGTAAAATTCGTCGAGGTTTGATGAGAATATTGATAAGAATTTTATCCTTTCATATAAAGGCACTTCTTGCCTTCCAGCCATTTTTAATACGAGGTAATTAAACGACAACCAGCTCAAATCCCGGTCGCAATATCGTTTCCCGCTTAGCACTTGTTCATTCGCGTCAGTACGAGTTGATAGCATTACTGTGGATTGTTAGGGAAAAATAAAATGGCTACCACGAAAGCGATCACCGAAATAATAATACCGAACATGAATGTATTGTAGGAAATCCGCAACAGCTTATATTTCCTACCCAATACAACACCCAAATGGTATACATCCAATGTCATATTGCTATACAAATACTCCCCTTTGCTCATAATCATTTCCATCCCCTCTTCATACTCATCAAAACTCATCTGGTGGAAGTTCCCGAAGAAAAGCAAGTTCGCCTGCTTCTTCATGATGTCATCTTTTGTAAAACGACCTGACGTAATGTTGGGTCTTGTTGCCAAAACGGCAAAGATGATCGTAACCACGCTCGACACTAAAAATATCATGGTTGGAATGGTGAGGTTCGGGTTGTCTTCTAGTCTACGGAATAGGATCGATAACATTAAGGAGATAATGAGCGAATTTACCGTAATCATGATGTTCGCTTTGCTATCGGCCATAGAGCTAAGCCGGATGTGGTTTGTACTGGTAGTACGGAACATGGTTTCAATACCACGCTCTGGCTTTTTCTCTTTCTCTTCTTTTTTCTTGTCTTTCACTTCTTCTACAGCCGCCACTTTTGCTTTCTTCTCGGCACGTTGTGCTTCCTCTATTTGCTCCGCTTCTTTTTTATGAAGCCTACTTTTTAGCTTCTGTAAGTTCTCTTCTTTCTGTTGACGGTACAATGTTTGTGCATAGGCCGTATGAAAAGAAGTAGATTCGAGGAAAGTAATGGAACCTTGGGTCCATTGAATGCCTGGGATTTCTTTACCCGTACGCAATTCTATTTCCTTGTGTAACAGCTTATTTCGTTCTTTAAAGTCTTTCGATCCGAAATGGGAAAGGTCGGCATCGCAAACAATTTGTTCCAATAGGTTGTTGGGAGATTGCGGGATGCGGGTAGCTAAAATACAACCGGCTACTTGATCGGCGAGGGTTTCGGAAACGTTTTGAGCAAGCATGAATTTTTTGGCCTCTGCAGCGCCTACACTTTCATGTTCGGCCGGAACGCCAATAACATAACCAATATCATGAAACCAAGCCGCCACCATTACGATCATCATCTGCTCTTCCGTGAGGCGGTAATAAGCTACCATCTTCGAAGCCGCGTCTACTACTTGTTGTGTGTGCAAAAGATTGTGATAAGTAAGCGCCGGGCTCGGATTTGCCTGGAACTGTTGCGTAACATAAGTTTGCGCCGCGTTTACGATGGATGTTATTTCCATAAGATTCTATTAAATGTACACCGGGTGAATCAGCAATTTACCCAATTTTTGAATTAATTTTATTTAACAAATTATAACTCATGAGAGTTGCACTTATTTACTGCTTTCTATTGCTCATGCTATCTTGCCAGGCTTCATACGACAAAGATCAGCGAAAATACCATTCCCCCAAGGGATACGACCTTGCTAAACCCACTCGCTATACCATCCGCGAATCTATGCAAGAAATTTCCGGGTTAGTTTACTATAACGGGCATTTCATTGGACATAACGACGAAGAAGGCCGTATTTACGAAGTAATTCTCGATACCGACCGCCCGTATCGCTTCTGGAAATTCGCCAAAAGCGGCGATTATGAAGAAATGTTATTAGCCGGTAAAGATTGGTTCGTGGTGAAAAGCAATGGTAAATTATACCAAGTACACAACCTATTCACCGATAGTACCTCCTCTACCGAGTACCATTTCCCCCACAAAGGCAAGAATGAATTCGAAGCGGCATACCTCGACAGTACCGGCAAGGCAATTGTTTTACTCTGTAAGAACTGCGAGGCCGATAAAGGTAAAAGCCATACTTCCACCTACCGTTTCAACCTCGAAACCTATCAATACGAAGAAACGGATGGTTTTCGTATATCTACCAAAGAAATTTCACGCATAGGTGACTATCAATTCAAGAACTTCCGCCCTTCAGCGGCTGCCGTTCACCCTATAGAAAAGCGGGTGTATGTAGTGGCCTCTTTAAATAGGTTATTGGTGATCATGGATTTCCAAGGGAATGTACAAGAGGTATATCACTTACGTGGCAAAAACTTCAAACAGCCCGAAGGCATTACGTTTGCCCCGAACGGCGATATGTATATTTCGAACGAAGCAACAGAAGAAACGATGGCCAATATTTTAAAATTTACTTATCACCCTTCACGATAGGCATATGAAACTCCAACCAATCCTATGTGCCCTAGCCCTGCTTTTATCCTATAACGCAGCCACGGCACAACAACATAACAAAGTCAAACAACGCATCATCTTAATAGGCGATGCCGGCGAAGTACACGAAGATGTAAACCCCGTAATAGACGCTATTAAACGTACGTTCGATATGAACGATACTACCAATACCGTTCTATTCCTCGGCGATAACGTATACCCTCGCGGCGTACCCGATTCCTTCTCCCGCAAATATCCAAAGGCGAAGGAAATCCTCGATTACCAAGTTTCCCTCCTCAAAGGCGGAAAAGCCAAAGGTATTTTCGTACCCGGTAACCACGACTGGAATAAATCCAAACCCGGCGGCTGGGATCAAATCCGTCGCCAACAACAATATGTCGATTCATTACACCTTCCCAACGTGGAATTCCAACCGAAGGATGGTTGCCCCGGCCCTGTAGCTTACATGATTGGCGATGATATCTTGCTGATTGTGATGGATACAGAATGGTGGCTTTTCCCTTACGATAAGCCCGATCGCACCTCGGGATGCGATTGCAAAACCCCGGAAGATGTCATCCTCTCGGTGAGCGAAATGGCGGCCCGTTATCCACATAAAATGGTTGTTTTTGCCGCGCACCACCCGTTCAGAAGCTACGGCCCGCACGGTGGTTACTATACCCTTAAACAACACATTTTTCCCTTAACAGATCTGAAGCCTTGGTTATATTTGCCGTTACCTGTTATCGGGTCAGTATACCCCGTTACCCGCGGTGTATTTGGCACAAAAGAAGATATCCCTCACCCGCTCTATCAAAAATTAATTAAAGGGGTGGAAAATGCTTTACCCAAAGATGTTCCCACTGTATTTGTGGCAGGCCATGAACATACGTTGCAATATATCGAAGATGCTGGTCGCCACTACATTGTTAGCGGTAGCGGCGCAAAAGATACCCGTGTAAAACAAGGCAAGAAATCCCAATTTGCCTCAAAAGTACACGGCTTCACCGCCCTAGAACAATTGGAAGATGGTAGCGTACGTGTTCGCTATTTCAACGCAGGACAAGATACGGTGATGTTCGCCAAACAAATGTTCCAATTACCGGATCACATCCCGGTACGCAGTTCTTTAGCGTCTAGGAAAATAGAAGGCGACTCGCTAACCATCGCCGCAGATACACAATACCTGCCCATCTCCAACTTCCACCGTTGGCTTCTGGGCGAAAACTACCGGAGAGAATGGGCACAACCTTTAAAAATCCCCATTTTCGACCTGCACAAACGCGACTTCAGCATTATCAAACGAGGCGGTGGTCAACAAACCCGCTCGCTTCGCTTAGAAAACAATAAAACAGGCGATGAGTACGTTCTGCGTTCTATGCAAAAAGATCCTACAGCAGCCATTCCTGCAGAACTTCGCGAAACATTCGCGAAAGATGTAGTGCAAGATCAAATCTCCGCCGCCAACCCTTATGCCCCGCTCGTAGTAGCACAATTGGCAGAAGTGGCCGGCGTACCGCATACAAACCCCAGCTTTGTATACTTACCGAAAGATACTGCCCTAGGCGTATACCAACAGTTCTTCGGCGATCAAATGTACCTCTTCGAAGAACGGGAACCCGTGAAGTATGGCAAAACCTACAACACGGAAAAAATGCTCGACAACTATCTCGGCGATAACGATAACTCCATCGATCAACATGCTACCCTGCAAGCCCGCTTGTTCGATATGTATATCTCCGATTGGGATCGACACGACGATCAATGGCGTTGGTACGATGTTAAAAACAAGAAGGAGAAAACGCGCACCTTCTACCCCGTTCCACGCGATCGCGATCAAGCTTTCTTTATCAACGAAGGCTTTATCCCAAGAGCAGCAGCAAGACGCTGGTTATTACCTAATATCCAAGGCTTCCGTAAATACTTCGTCGACATCATCGGCTTCAATAATAACGCGAAATACTTCGATCGCTCATTCCTTAATAGCTTGGATGAACAAACGTGGAAAACGAAATCCCACGACTTCCTCCTTACTATGACCGACACCGCGATCGACAATGCTGTTAAGCACCTGCCCGAACCTATTCAAAAAATAGACAACGGCCGCATCGCCGAAACCTTGAAAGCGCGCCGCTCTACCTACGAATCTACCATGATGAAATACTATCGTTTCCTCGCCAAACAAGTAGATGTAACCGGTACAGCGAAAAACGAACTGTTCGTTATCGAAAAATTGGGAGATGGAAAAGTAGGCGTAAACAGCTATAAAATCAGCAAGAAAGGTGAAGTACAACAAAACCTCTATTCCCGCGTATTCGATGCTAAACACACGAAAGAAATTCGTATTTACGGCTTAGGTGGAGAAGATGTGTATACCATGAAAGGCGACCACCGCTTGCCTATTCAAATCCGCGTTATTGGGGGTGCAGGAAAAGACACATACATAGATTCTTCCACTATACACCGTGGTAAGAAGATCAAAATATACGACTTAAAATCACCTGCAGATAGCTTCGCGATTAATAATAACGAAAAGCTATTCCGCTCTAATAAAGCCGATATTATTGCCTACGATCGTAAAGCATTCCAATACGATAAAATAATGCCATTAGCGGCTGCAGGATATAATTTAGACGATGGTTTGAGCTTGGGTTTAGGTATCCAAATCACGAAACAAGGCTTTAGAAAATCGCCGTTCAAAGTGAAGCACACTTTAACGGCCACGCATGCCTTAGCGACGAAAGCCTATAACTTCCGCTACGAAGGTATTTTCACCGATTTAATCGGGAAGAACGATTTGGAAATTATGGCCCGTGCACGTGCACCACATAATACGATCAACTTCTTTGGCTTCGGTAACGAAACCGAATACAATAAAGAGATCAGTGATCCCGCTATTCGTTATTACCGGGCACGCTTCAATATCTACACATTCCAAGCTTTACTCCGCCACGATTTCGGTCCTAAATTCAACCTTGCATTTGGTCCAACGTTCGAGAACTATGCACTGGATAAAGACGAAAACGATGATCGCTTCGTGACTAATTTCTCCCAAAACGGTCTTGATAGCACCAGCATCTTCCGCGATAAATATTATGCCGGCGGTCGCCTCGTTGCTACTGTAGATACAAGGAACAACCCAATTCTCCCATCTCGTGGTGTAATTTGGTCAACCTCACTACAAGGTAACTTAGGTCTCAACCACAATAGCCGCGATCTTTTGCAACTCAAATCAGATATGAGTATCTACATGAGTTTCAGTGATCCTGCTTCCGTAGTATTAGTAGCGCGCTTCGGCGGTGGTACTACTTGGGGCAACCCAGAATTCTTTCAAGCAATGAGCCTAGGTGGCAATACCAACTTACGCGGTTACCGCAACTACCGCTTTGCCGGCGAAAGCATGGTGTACAATAACATGGAAGTACGTGCTAAACTGTTCGACTTTGCTACGTATATTATTCCTGGCAGCGTGGGTATTATTGCTTTTAACGATGTTGGCCGTGTATGGCAACCCGGTGAAAAATCTGGTGTATGGCACGACGGCTATGGCGGTGGTATCTATGTAACGCCTGTGAATTTATTCGTACTTACAGCGGTATTAGGCCATTCTAAAGAAGGCACCTTACCTTATATTACGTTCGGATTTAAGTTTTAATTGACATATCAACAAAACAAAAAAGCGGTCTTTACTATGTAGAGACCGCTTTTTTTATGAGGAGTATAAAATCAATTCATTCCTTATTTTTTATCATCTTCTAAATTCACTTTAACACGTAAAGCTTTTAAACCACTAATACCTTGCAACTCTTCCAAGTCGAGCATTTCAACACCTGGCAACAACACTTTCTTGTCTTGCAAGAAGTTGATGTACTTTAAGTATTCATCTGCTTCACGTGCATAAGAATAAACAAGTGCAATAGTGCCCGGTTGTGTTAAACGTTCCGTAGAGCCATTGATATGCACTTTATCGATACGTTTCTTCATGATTTCGTAACGAATATTGTATGCCCCTTCTACATCAAACCGTCTTTCATCTTTTCTGAATGAAATATCAATGGGGTTACTGTGCACAAGTATCAATTGCGTGGTTTGCAATGGTACTTGTAAAGTAGGCATCAGCTTATTCGTCAACTTAGCAATAGCCGCCATAGACGTTAATTGCCACAAACTAAGATTGCGCAAATACAAGGCATCGTATTTCTTATCGGGTGAAATAGATTGACCGATATAGATATTGTACTCCACACCATCGGTTCTATACTTCTCGAAGTAGCAAGGGAACGATAATTGAATCGTTTCTCTTTCCTTTTCCAAGTATTGGTTGATGACATGGTTAATTTGTTGTAAGCTTTCTTCGTACGATTTACGGTGATTGAAGATATGGCTTGTTTTAGGATCGATTGCTGTAAAGTAATCTTCCAAAATAGGCTTCAAATCTGGATAACCATCGTACAAATGACGGAACGTAGGTGCAATTTCATGATCAAAGAAATCATTGATCTTTGCTTCTTCTTCAGCTACCAAGTTATCATCACGCAAGAATTGAACAAGCATATTGTTCTTATACTCTAATTCCTCGAGCAACGGTAAATAAGGGCCATCACCTGTTCTGATTTTCTGCAAAGTACCGGCAATCAGTTCCATCTGTTCACGCAAATCTTCTTTCAAAGCATTGCCTCTTTCCACGGATGAGTTCCTTACATCCACAGCACCGTATAATGGGTATACGTTGGTGAATTGAATGGGCTCAATCTCTCCTTCTGGTTCATCGGCTTTATGCAAGAAGTTCCAAGCTGCTTCGTTAAACTTCCATTCTACAGCAGGTTGTAATGCTGTAAACTTCAGTTTAATCACCTCGTTGATGCGCTCGGTATTAATTTCCAAAGAGCGTCGTAACATCATAGCACACAGGCTGTACGCGGCATGGAGCTTCGTGAGGATTTGCCAACCCAAAGCGCCTTCCGTTCCAGTCGCTATTTCAATAATACCCAATAACTCCCCGTTGTGCAGTACCGGGATCAATATATAGCTCTTCACACCTTTAAAAGGTAAATACTTCAAAAAGCTATACATCATCGTCGTTTCGCTATTCACATTCGGAATCACCAACGGCTGCTGGTTCTGCGTAAGGTAGTTCAATAACTGCTGGTACAACTGTGCATCTGCTTTCGTATTATTCAAGATGATGCTATTGTAGGCAAAGTTGTTTTCCAACACGTACTTACCATTCACCTTCAAAAACGGCATCAAGTTGATGTTTACATCTGGTAGCTCAATAAGCGTATGTAAACCTTCGCGGAGCTTCGTATAACTTTTCTCCTCGTTTTCTTTATTGGTGTTCAGTACGATGTTCTTGATGTTGGTAACCACCTCGTCTTTCGTTACATCTTGAATTGTCCAAATAACGAATCCTTCCAAGGCAAACAACTCCAACGGCAGTACTTCCTGCAACGTTTTCAAGTTATTATCCTTGAAGGGTTTTGAACAGAAGTTGGAACAATCCATCTCGGGTAATTTCCCTTTTACCTTCACGTCAACAAAACGGGCGTCGATATCCACCTTCACATACCGCTTCAATCCTGTTTCAGGGTTAATAACGGTTTGCAATACATCCGACTCGAAGTTGATCGGCGCATTATACACTCTTTCCAAGATCAACTTATACAACCAAATCAACTTGTCACGTTTCACTTTCTCGATCGAAATACCTGCCGGAACAGCTTTCAATTCGTTATCGTTGATGGCGAATATTTGTTTAAACCCTTCGGAATAGTAGAAAATGGAATATTTATATGGCACGCCTACTCCATACACACGGTTCTCTTCGTCGGTGGTAACAGGAAATAAAGTAGCAATTAACAGGTCTAAATATTCCTGGTATTGTACTAAATCACTGTTTTCGTCGAACGAGCCCAGTAATGAAGGCATGCTCTCGAATTTTTTAATAATGTAGTTGTAGAATGAAGAGCGTATCCCCGGCGTAGTTTCCGCCTTTTCTTTCATAAATCGTATAAAAGGCTCAAAAGAAACGTGGCTTTCGATCACTTGTTCCTCATCTTCAAATACTTTAGGATGTGCTGTTAACATTTTCATATTTGTATCATCAGTAAATAACCTAACACCTATTCAATGGCGTAAGTTGAAAAGGTCACTTCAGCGTAAGCAAATTGCAGGATTAAAAGAGATAGGGGGCGTATAGTTATGGCAAAGTTAGTGGATATTTAAGACAAAAATGCAAGTATTTGATATGTCAAGTAAAATTTTACAATTCACCGTTATATAAATGCACAAAACCTTTGCAATATCGCTACTGCAAAGGTTTTGGTGTAATATTATTAATAAACCTAATTAGAGTGGTAACTCAATTTGGTTTTTCAGTAAATCATCAATTGTATCACGTTTCCTGATCAAGGTAGCTTTACCGTCTTTTACCAATACTTCCGCCGGTTTTAAGCGGCTATTGAAGTTCGACGACATTTCAAAGCCATAAGCGCCCGCGTTGTAAAACACGAGGAAATCACCCTCTTTCACCTCGTTGATCTTACGATCCCAACCAAATGTATCCGTTTCGCAAATGTTACCCACTACCGTGTAAATACGTTCTGGACCTTTTACGTTACTGATATTTTTAATAAGATGGAATGCATCGTAGAACATCGGGCGAATTAAGTGGTTGAAACCAGAGTTCACACCCACAAATACAGTGGCTGTAGTTTGTTTGATTACGTTCGCTTTTACAATGAAGTAACCACACTGGCTTACCAAGTATTTGCCTGGCTCGAACCACAATTGCAATGGGCGTTTCAATTTCTTGTTGAAATTGGTAAACGTTTCTGTTAATTTCTTGCCCAACAGCTCGATATCCGTTTCTGGATCACCCGGTTGGTAAGCTACTTTAAAGCCACTACCCAAATCGATCGATTCCAAGTCGGGGAAATGCTCGGTTAATTCGAACATGATTTCCACACCGCGCAAAAACACGTCTACGTCTTTAATTTCAGAACCGGTGTGCATATGCAAACCAGATACTTTCAACTTCGTAGATTTCACAATACGCTCGATATGGCGCAATTGGTGGATGGAGATACCGAATTTAGAATCGATATGACCAGTAGAAATCTTATAGTTACCACCCGCCATAATATGCGGGTTAATGCGAATGTTAATAGGGTAAGAATCACCAAATTGGTTACCGAACTGCTCTAAAATAGAGATATTGTCGATATTGATATTCACACCTAGTTCCTTTGCCGCGATGATTTCTGATAAATCCACGCAGTTAGGTGTAAAAATAATCTTCTTAGGTTCGAAACCAGCTTTCAAACCGAGCTGCACTTCCTGGATGGAAACCGTATCCAACCCCGCACCTAAAGAACGAATGTACTTTAAGATGTTGATGTTGGTGAGCGCCTTACATGCATAAAAAAAGTGTGTGTCGGCCTTACTAAAAGCATTTTGCAGCTTCTCGTACTGGGTTTTAATCTTTTCCGCATGGTATACATATACCGGTGTTCCAAATTCCTGTGCTACTTTAACAAGAAAGTCGGCTGATAATACATCACTTTGCTTAGGCATGTAATTTAAAATTGAGAATGCAAAATTAACAGAATTGTAGTTAAGATGGTAGTATTAAAGTTCCTCTTCTCCATCTTCCTGCATAAAACCATCCAAATCACGCCTTTCTTTCTTGGTCGGACGACCAATTTTACTCTGCCGTTTCCCTGTATGGAACACGCTTGCAGCCCTTTGCAACAATTTATCTTCTTCCGGTGTAATATCCACGTAATACTTGATTGCCTCGGAATATTGTACCCGGTTCGGCAGCAATTCTACCACCTCGATCACCCATTTACGGGCATCTGTCTTAATCTCGTACTTATCCCCCACTGTAACCGACTTCGCCGCCTTTACCGGGGCACCGTTTAATTTCACCTTACCGCCATCACAGGCAGTAGCGGCTTGGGAGCGGGTTTTAAAAACCCGGATCGCCCATAAATATTTATCTACTCTTAATTTCTCGTTACTCATATCCTTACAAAAATATTCAAAAAATAAACACGCCGGGCGCAATACCACTGCGTGTTTACATTCATTTTACATGCATTTTCCAGGGAATGGTTGTATCTTACACAAATCACTAAAATCCTTTATCCTAGTAAGTTGTATGAAGAAAAATTATTGGATTTACCCATTGATTATTTGCATTTTTTCTGCTTTAATTTGGTTCATTATCTATAAAGGAGAGATGTTGAGCCAGCTACGCCATAGCCTACCGGCCGAAAAAATCATCACACCCGAACAAGTAGCAAAAGCTGCTCCTGCAGAACAAGAAGGCTTTCTATCTGGCCTTTTACACCATGCACAGTTGCCCATTAGCATCTTGTTATTACAAATTATAGTGGTACTAAGCGTAGCCCGCGCTTTTGGCTGGGCAGCTAGAAAAATTGGTCAACCTGCCGTAGTAGGTGAAATTATCGCCGGTATCGTATTAGGCCCCTCTTTATTAGGCTTAATAGCGCCCGATGTAATGAAATCCATCTTTCCCACTAATACGCTCAGTAGCTTACAATTCCTTTCACAAATCGGCCTCGCCTTCTTTATGTTCATCGTAGGGATGGAACTCGATATAGCGAAAATCAAAAATAAAGCGCACGATGCCGTGGTTATCAGCCATGCCAGCATTATTATCCCCTTCTTCCTAGGTGTAAGCCTGGCTTATTTCATCTATGAAGATTTTGCCCCCGTTGGTATTAGCTTCTTGGCTTTCTCATTATTCATGGGTATTGCTATGAGTGTTACCGCCTTCCCCGTATTAGCTCGTATAGTACAAGAAAGGAAGTTAACAGGCACGCCTTTAGGTACACTCGCTATCACCTGCGCCGCTGCCGACGATGTTACCGCTTGGTGTATTTTAGCTGTAGTAGTAGCGATCGCCAAAGCTGCCAGCATTGTAAGTGCTTTACTAACTATCATTTTAGCGGCTGTATTTGTTGCCGCCATGCTGTACGTTGTACAACCTTGGGTTGGCAAACGCTTACGGAAATACGCTCATGCGAAAGACGCGAAAAAAACCATTGCGCTAGCCTTCTTCGTATTACTCGGCTCTGCTTATGTAGCCGAAGTAATTGGCATCCACGCATTGTTTGGTGCCTTCTTAGCAGGTGTAATTATGCCACAAACAGGCAACTTCAAGTCAATCCTCACCGATAAATTAGAAGATGTGAGCGTGCTCATGTTATTGCCTATATTCTTTGCCTTCACAGGTTTACGTACCCAAATCGGTTTATTAAATGAAGGCCATTTATGGGCCGTATTTGGTATGATTATGTTAGTAGCCGTGGGCGGCAAATTCGCCGGTAGCACCCTCACCGCCAAAGCAATGGGCCAAAACTGGACCGACGCTATTTCCATCGGTGCCTTAATGAATACCCGTGGTTTAATGGAACTTATTGTACTGAACATCGGCTACGATCTCGGTATCCTCAGTGCACAAATGTTCGCCATGTTGGTATTGATGGCCCTCGCCACCACGTTCATGACCGGCCCAGCCCTCGACATCGTCAACTACGTAACACGAAAGAAATCCACCGTAGTACTATCCTAAATTATGCACATATGCCAACTAATCCAGCTAAAGATATCCTATTAGGCGTAGCCGTTGGTGATGCCATCGGTGTACCCGTAGAGTTCCTAGACCGCTCAAAGATGCAAGCCAACCCTTTAACAGGCTTGAAAGGATACGGCACATATAACTTACCGCCAGGTACCTGGTCGGACGATACGTCGCTCACCCTTTGCCTCGCCGAAGCGCTCACAGAACAAACATTGGATCCTGAATTAGTAGGCAAATATTTCACCCGCTGGCTGTACCGCTCATACTGGACAGCCAACGGCGAAGTATTCGACGTGGGCATTACCACCCGCGAAGCCATACAACGCATTTCCCGTGGTACCCCAGCCACGCTTGCCGGTGGCCTAGACGAACGCGAAAACGGTAACGGCTCGCTCATGCGCATCTTACCCCTCGTTCTCTACATCAAAAACCTCCCCATCGAAGAACGCTTCACCATTACCCGCGACATATCTTCCATCACCCATGGACATATCCGCGCAGTAATCGGCTGCTTCTACTACTTGGAATTTGCCCGCCGCCTTTTATTTGGCGAAGACAAATTCGCAATCTACACCGACCTGCAACAAGTAATTCCCCCATTCCTAGCCACCCTAGGCATCCTGCCCTCAGAAATCGACACCTATAAACGCATTTTAAAAGAAGACATCACCCAAGCCAGCACCGAATCCATGCTCGGCCACGGCTACGTAGTATACGCCACCGAAGTAGCCATTTGGAGCCTTCTCACCACCACCTCCTATAAAGATGCCATCCTACAAGCCATCAACCTCGGCAACGACACCGACACCAACGCCGCCATCACCGGCGGCCTAGCCGCCCTCCTCTACGGCCACGATACCATCCCCCTCGACTGGCTCAACGCCCTAGCCCGCAAATCCGACATCGAAAACCTAGCCTGGCTCCTCCACAAACGATATGCATAAAACAAAAAAGCCGTCTCAACAGAAACGGCCTTTTTGTTTTTATACATTATCCCCATACCCTCCAAGCCAACAAAACACACATCCGAAATACCACCGCCCGGCACCACAGTACCCCAACCGCCTAATCATGGCTCCGATAAAACGCGCCCGCCGTTTCGGCGCGTTTTTCGCCTTTCTTTGGTTACTTTCTTTGGCGAGCAAAGAAAGTAACAACGATGGGATATAACCTAACTAAAATAGGCCGCTGCTAATCATAAAAACAAAAACACCCTGGCCAAAACGACCAGGGTGTCTTAAAAAAACTTTATGAAAGCAATTAACCTTTCGCAGCTGTATTCTTCACCGCGGGTTTCTTCGCTGTAGACTTCTTTTTAACAGGAGCCTTGGAAGATTTCGCCTTTGTGCCGGTATATTTCTTCGCTGGTGCTTTCGCGGCCGTTGCTTCTGAACGTTTTACCGGTGGTGGGAATTTAGATTTATCTGCGGTAGTTGCTTTGTCGTCTAATGTGATTTGGAGTGATTCCTTCAAGATTTCTTCTTTCTCAGATTGGAAAGCTTTCATTTTATCTTTCGGGATACGTAAATCGTAAGCATTGTCTACGCTGGCCATAACTTTATCAAAGCCTGGGTTCATGCGATCGAGCTCTTCGATGTCCATTGATAATTTCTTAGCAATGGCTTCTAGGCGGTACTTACCAGATACGCTAAATACTACAGTGTTATATAATTCCTCGTCTGTTAAATCTGCTTTCGCTACAGCCGGAGCTGCGTTGTTTGGTACTGCAGCAGCTTTCGCTGTTTTGTAGTCACCATCCACACCGAAGAATGAGTTGAAACGATCTAAGATATAACCGGTAGCAATAAATTTATATACGTGGTTTTTAGATTCTTGTGGCAAAAAGTATTGAATGCCCCAGAAATCGCTACGACCGCTCATACGTTGTGCACGTTGCACGCCGCCGGCGCCGCAGTTG
Organism: Chitinophaga skermanii; assembly: GCF_003259335.1. Taxonomy (GTDB): domain Bacteria; phylum Bacteroidota; class Bacteroidia; order Chitinophagales; family Chitinophagaceae; genus Chitinophaga; species Chitinophaga skermanii. The sequence continues at coordinate 524,490 of NZ_QLLL01000005.1, read as the reverse complement.
TAAGCCGCTACTACTAACAACCAATCGTCGAATTGATCATGCAATTCGTTGAGGTATTTAGCAGCTGCGATAGTAGACTTATAGAAATCTCTTCTTTCATCTACTTTTTTACCAACGTTCAAACCGAAGATGCGAGCTGTACCCGACATAAACTGCCAAGCACCTACTGCACCTACACGGGAAATAGCGTTCGTGTTGAAGCCGGATTCGATCACGGCTAAATATTTCATTTCTTCCGGGATACCATGTTCTTTGAACACTTTTTCAACCATCACGAAATATGGTTCACCTTTAGAAATCATTTGTTGTAAGTGACCGCTATAACGAGTTGCGAAGTCGTTAATGTAGCCATTTACATAATGATTATTCAATTGTTCGTATACCTTTTGTGAAGGCGCTACAGAAGCTGGCATAGCTTGTGCTCCTTTTCTTACAGCCAAGGCTGTAGGATTAGTGCGCACTGCAGTGTCTTTCGGTAATTGAGCTTTTTTCAGCAAAATTGCTGTATCGGCGGGTGCTACTTGGTGAATAGCCTCCATCTCTTTACGAAGCTCCATGCTGCCCGCAGCGGACGCACGTTCCATACCCATCATAGCCGGCACTAAGAGCGTTAAAAAGAATTTCGTCATACACATTTTGTTTTAACCTATACTTACCGGTTGCATTTGCAACACGTTATTTGCTATTTGAAGCAATTGTTCCTCATCAAACTTTTTAGTTATTATTTGAACACCATATGGCATCCCATTCGAATGCCGGTGCAAAGGTACGGAAATTGCCGGAACCCCGGTCAAGTTCGCCAACACGGTATAGATGTCAGCCAAATACATCGCGATTGGGTCGTCCATTTTTTCCCCGATCTTAAAAGCTGTCGTAGGAACTGTTGGCAACAATATCGCGTCATATTCCGATAATATTGCTTGCAGCTTCTCCACTACCAGTCTTCTAACTTGCTGAGCCTTAGAATAATACGCATCGTAATATCCGGCACTCAACACGAAGGTCCCTAACAAAATACGTTTTTTCACTTCCTTGCCAAATCCTTCAGAGCGACTTTTCTTATAAAAATCGTTCAATTCCAAATTTTCTAAGGCTGTGCGATGGCCAAATTTAACACCATCATAACGCGATAAGTTAGAGGAAGCCTCCGCCGTAGTTAATACATAATAGGCGGGTACTATATAATCCAAATACTCAAAAGGAACACCTGTTACGGTATTACCTTCGTCGCTTAATTTTTCAAAGAGAGATTCAAAACCTGCTTTCATTTCTGCATCCAACCCGTCATGATGCAGTGCATCATATAAATACGCGTATTTGCGCGGTTTATTGTGAGAAAGGTTGGTTAAATAATTGGGCACTTCTTTTTGAGAGGCTGTACTATCGTATTCGTCGGGCCCTGCTATTACTTGCAATACTGCCCCTACATCAGCAACATTCTTGCCAAATATTCCTATTTGATCAAAAGATGACGCGTACGCGATTAATCCATGCCTAGAAATACGCCCATAAGTAGGTTTTAGGCCCACAATACCACAAAAATCAGCCGGCTGCCTTACTGAACCACCGGTATCACTACCGAGGCTAACTTGGCATAAATCGGCTTGTACGGCAACGGCAGAACCGCCACTAGACCCTCCCGGTACGCGGGTAGTGTCTAAGGCGTTTAATACTTTTCCGTAAGTTGAATTTTCGTTAGTAGAGCCCATGGCAAACTCGTCGCAATTGAGATTGCCTATGATAATGGCGTCTGCAGCCAATAACCGTTCGATTGCTGTTGCAGAATAAAGAGAGGTGAAACCTTCAAGAATGTGAGAAGCTGCGCTTACTTTGTGATCTTTATAACAGAGGACATCTTTGATACCAATAACAACACCTCCCAAAGCTCCTAATTGCTCGCCCGCCTGGATCTTACGATCCAATTCGCGCGCACGCTCTAAAGCTTCGTTGGCATATACTTCAATAAATGCATTTAGATGCCGGAACTGCTCTATTCTTTGCAAATAGTGCTGTACGGTAATTTCACAGGATACCTTACCGGCATATAACGCTTCTTGGTAAAACGCTATAGTGCTGTATTCAGTCAAAACCCAAACCAGTTTAAAAATCTAACAATGGAAGATTTTTCCACATTATCTCACACCCCCGTCGATCAATCTAAAAAGAGAGGATAAAAAGAAAAAGGTCTTAGAACCTAATTACGCTTTCTTCTCAGAAGCTGGCTTTTCTTTCATGCCATCTTCGATTTCTTGGCGTACGTTGTTTTTTGCATCGTTGAATTCACGGATACCTTTACCAAGGCCACGCATCAACTCAGGGATTTTCTTACCACCAAACAGCAACAATACCACCAACGCGATCAAAAGTAGTTCTGTCATGCCTAATTCTTGAAATAATAAAAAAGGTGCTTTTACAAAAATTGCAGTCATTTTCTCAGTGTTTAAATGTTCATCAAACAAAGATAGCTATTAATTCGGTTTTTCATATTCCACCAATGTACCATTGGTAGACTTTTAATTCCTTTTTAATCGCCCATTCTCGCCTGGTGCGGGCCTAAACCCTGGCATAGTTTTCCTATTTCGGTTGAATATTATACAAACGGTACTTTACAAGAAAAACGGGAACCAACAACGGTTCCCGTTCTCACTAATTTTCCCTGTATATATACTAAACCCTTTTTTCTTTAATACGAGCTGCTTTACCTTGACGGTCGCGCAAGTAGAACAATCTAGCTCTTCTAACTTTACCTACTTTGTGAAGTACGATAGAATCGATGTTCGGAGAGTACATTGGAAACACCCTTTCAACACCAATACCGTCAGAAATTTTCCTTACAGTAAATGAAGCTGTGAAACCAACACCTTGGATCTTAACTACATCGCCTTTGAAGGACTGGATACGCTCCTTGTTACCTTCAACGATTTTATAGTTAACAGTGATGTTATCACCTGCTTTAAACTTAGGATACTCTTTTTTAGCTGTCAATTGCTCGTGAACAAATGAAATTGCGTTCATCTTTCTATTATTTAAGGACGGCAAAGGTAGGAAAGAAAATCCAGAATCCAAGTAAATTTTTCATCTAATTGATAAAAAATAATTTGCCACCCGGTTTAAAAAATTGGTTTATAATAAGTCTGGTCGACGTTCCTGCGTTCTTTTCAGTGCCTGTTCGTGCCGCCAATCCTCGATTTTTCTATGATCTCCACTCAATAATACTTCCGGTACCTTCCATCCCCTAAACTCCTCCGGCCGAGTGTACACCGGTGGCGCCAATAAATCATCCTGGAATGAATCAAATAATGCCGACGTTTCGTCGTTCAATACCCCCGGCAACAACCTGCCAATGCTGTCTACCAACACCGCAGCCGCCAATTCTCCCCCAGATAACACGTAATCTCCTATCGAAATCTCCAACGTCACATAATGCTCGCGAATACGCTCGTCGATGCCTTTATAATGACCGCAAATCATTAATAAATTGCCTTTGAGCGACAAGGTATTAGCAATCCGCTGGTTCAAGGTTTTACCATCCGGGGTTAAATAAATGATCTCATCGTATGTAACCTCCTTTTGAAGGCTCTCGATGGCATTTACCAAAGGTTCTACCATCATTACCATACCTGCCCCGCCGCCAAACTGGTAGTCATCTACCTGCTTTTGCTTTTGGGTGGAGTAATCGCGGAGGTGATGTAAATTCACTTCCAACAAGCCTTTTGTTTTCGCTCTCTTTAAAATAGAGTGAGAAAACGGGCTCTCCAATAACTCCGGCATTACGCTAATGATATCGATTCTCATCTTTTCAGTCAGTTATATTACAGGTAAAGGTCGATTAAACCATCCGGGAGGCGTAAAAGTACCGACTGGTCCTTCTTATTCACCTTCACCAAGGTTTGCTCATTCAATGGTAACAGTACCTCTTTATCGTTGATCATCACTTTTGCCAGCACTTGCATAGGCATTTCAATCACTTCTTCAATCTTTCCCAATTCGCCCCTTTCTTCGTCATTTGCCATAAAGCCTAGTAGCGATAACGGCGAACTGCTGGCCGCTTGTTGTTTAAAATCGTCTTCCGATAGGTATACATTCTTTGGAACGATCTTTTGGGCCTGTTCGCGCGATTCGATGCCTTCTAGTTTGAGATACACGTTTTCGTGGTCTTTGGCTTTGGCACTTGTAACGAAATAAGGGATAAAACTATTCTTCTTTTCTTCCACGAAAATCGCTTCCACGCCTTTCAAGGAAGTCTTCTTTCCCAAGCTATGCTTCAAAACTACTTCGCCATTGATACCAAAGGCGGCCGTAAGTTTCCCGATGCTAAAGTAATTATTCATGATGCGAGTGAGGGTGCTTGTACATTCAATGGCATGGTAAAAAATTACCGCCGGCCATTACCTGGAAGGGTGCATATAGCAAGCCCTGGATAAAAAGCAAAAAGGGAACTTTGCGAGCAAATTTCCCTTTTTGAAGTATTTGTAAGCAAAAAATTATGCTTCTTCGCCTTCAGATGGAGCTGGAGCTGCTGGAGCATCTTCAACTTTTCTTACGATCGGAGTAGCTACTCTTGCTCTTTTGTTTGCTTCACGACGAGAAGATACTTTTTGTTCGTGATCTGCTTGCCATTGTTCGAATTTTTTGTACGCTGTAGGCTCATCAAACAAACCTAATTGTACACCTCTCAACAAGTGTTTCAAGTAAAGAACACCTTTGAATGATAAAATTCTTCTAACAGTATCAGTAGGTTGTGCACCTTTCTGTAACCAACGTAACGCTTTTTCAGTGTCGATGTTGATAGAAGCTGGAACTGTTAATGGATTGTAAGTACCGATCTTTTGGATGAACTTACCATCTCTTGGGGCGCGAGCGTCTGCTACTACGATAAAGTAAAACGGTCTCTTTTTAGCGCCATGTCTTTGTAAACGGATCTTTACTGGCATAAATAAGTCGAATTATTTGTTGCGAGTTAAAAAATAATTTTTAATTGGGCAGCAAATGTACTCCACAATTTTCAAAAATCAAAACTCTTGCAGCAAAAGTTTTAAAAAAGTTGTTTATTATCTACCTAAGCCTTTGAAACCGCGGGCTCCTCCTGGTATTTTATTCATAGATTTCATCATTTGGCGCATTTGGTCGAATTGCTTCATGAATTGGTTCACATCTGTAATGTTTTTACCGCTTCCTTTCGCAATACGCTGCCTGCGACTGCCATTAATGAGATCCGGGTTGCCCCTTTCTTCCGGCGTCATCGAGTTAATCATCGCCTCAATACCCTTAAAGGCATCGTCGCTAATATCGATATCTTTCACCGCTTTACCAATCCCCGGGATCATTCCTAACAAATCTTTAAGGCTACCCATTTTCTTGATTTGTTGCAATTGCTCCTTGAAATCGTCGAAATCGAACTGGTTTTGGCGAATCTTTTTCTCTAATTTCTTCGCCTGCTCTTCGTCGAACTGCGCTTGCGCACGCTCAACAAGGGTGGTAATATCACCCATACCCAAAATACGCTGGGCCATCCTTTCAGGGTAGAAAACGTCGAGCGTATCGAGCTTTTCACCCATACTTACGAACTTAATCGGCTTATTTACCGTGTATTTGATCGTAAGGGCGGCACCACCACGGGTATCACCATCTAACTTGGTTAATACAACACCCGAGAAGTCTAAACGGTCGTTGAAGGCTTTCGCTGTGTTAACAGCATCCTGGCCCGTCATCGAATCCACTACGAACAATATCTCTTGCGGGTTCACCGCCGCCTTAATGTTCGCTACCTCGGTCATCATTACCTCGTCTACCGCCAAACGACCGGCCGTATCGATGATAATAACGTTGTTGCCATTCGCTTTCGCTTGCTTGATGGCATTTTGCGCGATTTCTACCGCGTTTTTATTTTCAGGCTCGCTGTAGACTTCTACGCCGATCTGCGAACCGAGTACTTGTAATTGGTCGATCGCAGCTGGGCGGTAAATATCGCCTGCTACTAACAACGGTTTTTTAGCCTTTTTGGTTTTCAAAAAGTTCGCCAACTTACCGGAAAACGTTGTTTTACCGGAACCTTGCAAACCTGCGATCAAGATAATGGTAGGGTTAGGTTTCAAATCAACCTCTACCTCGGTATTACCCATCAGGGATACCAACTCATCCTTCACGATCTTTACCATTAACTGGCCAGGAGAAATGGCTGTAATTACCTTTTCACCCAGTGCTTTATCTTTTACACGGTCGGTAAATTCTTTAGCGATTTTGTAGTTAACATCCGCGTCAACAAGAGCACGACGGATCTCTTTCACGGTAGAGGCTACGTTAATATCGGAAATTCGTCCTTCCCCTTTAAGTTGCTTAAACGCCCCTTCGAGCCGCTCCGATAAAGATTCAAACATTGCTATATTTTTTTGTAATGAATTGCTGTTGCTAAATAAAAATGGTGAATATTTTAGAAATACTCACCATTTAAAGGTCGGCAAAAATAAGTTTTATTTTAAAATTTCGTTCATGCAATCTTATAGCATGATCTCCTCCAATTTAGTTTCCGAGGTAATTTCTTAACAGCTTACTGCGCGAAGTCGTACGTAGCTTGGTAATAGCCTTGTCCTTAATCTGGCGAACACGTTCGCGGGTTAAACCAAATTTTTCCCCGATATCCTCGAGCGACATAGGATGTTCCACGGCAATACCGAAGTATAGCATGATCACATCTTTCTGGCGATCGGTGAGTGTTGAAAGAGATCTTTCGATTTCGCGGCGAAGCGAATCGTGGTGATCGAGCTCTTCGTCGGCACTAGAAGCATTAGGGTTTTCCAATACATCCAATAACGAGTTATCTTCTCCATCAATAAAAGGGGCATCCATCGACACGTGGCGCGCCGCTACTCCTAGTGTAGCTTCTACTTCCTCGGTGTTGATCTCGAGAATAGTAGCCAATTCGTCGGGAGATGGTTCCCTTTCGTATTCTTGTTCAAGCTGTGAATAAGCTTTACTGATTTTATTTGAGAGACCTACTTTGTTCAATGGCAAACGAACAATACGCGATTGCTCTGCCAAAGCCTGCAAAATAGATTGACGAATCCACCATACGGCGTATGAAATAAATTTAAAACCACGTGTTTCATCAAAACGTTGTGCCGCCTTGATTAAGCCGAGGTTACCTTCGTTGATAAGGTCGCTCAGCGATAAACCTTGGTTTTGATATTGTTTGGCCACGGAAACAACGAAACGTAGGTTAGCTTTTGTTAGTTTCTCTAAAGCGCGCTGATCTCCTTGCTTAATACGGATCGCCAGGTTAACTTCCTCCTCCGGTGTAATAAGGTCCACTTTCCCTATTTCCTGGAGATATTTTTCCAACGACTGCGATTCCCTGTTGGTGATAGACTTGGTGATTTTTAGTTGGCGCATTGACATAGCATCGGAACAGTTACAGGTAAATAAAAGTTAATTAGAAGAATGCGTAACAAAAATAACTTTTTTTAGAAACGACCCAAAAAAAATAATTTATTGTTAAATCCTTTTCAAACAAAATCGATTGAGTGTTTAAATATTGGTTTTCAATAAGTAAAAAAACCGCGGTGGCAGGCACTTTGAAGCAATCGCCTGGAATGCTGAATAGCAAAGGGTTACAAAGGAATTTATCGAGATAGGCCAAAATTAGCGCCCAAAGTACATATGGACGCATTTTTAAATTATGATTAGCTTTAATATATAAATTAATATTAAATCGTATCTAAATAAAAGTTAAATCCTCGGAAATATTTAAAAATTTATTTTGATAAATTAAATATTTTTCTATAATTGCAGCCAGATGGTTTTGAATTTTTAATAATTTGAGCGATGTCAAAGAAAGTGCAATATGAGATAGAATATCCAGTAAGATGCTCACCAGGTATTTTATATGAATTTCTAAGTACCCCCGCAGGCCTGCAAGAATGGTTTGCCGATAAAGTTGATTTTAGGGATAACGTGTTTTCCTTTTCGTGGAACGGTTCCGTGGAAGAAGCTGAAGTGTTGGAACAAGAAGAAGATGAATTCATCCGCTTACATTGGCTCCACGCCCCGAAAGAAGAGTTTTTTGAATTTCGTATACAAATATCCGAAGTTACAAATGAAACAATCTTAGTCGTTAGAGACTTCGCTGAAAAAAAGGAAATTAAGGACCAGAGCCAGTTATGGGACTACCAGATTAAAGACCTATTTCACCGCATCGGTAACTAAAGCGCAGCACGCCCGCCAAGATTTTGATCGTACAACATACCCAGCAGTACCGTATAAGCATGGACGGTTAAGGGTATTATATTTCCCCAGTCACTTAGCGCAAACGGCTTTGCCAGCTTAATGAAGGATGACTCCAACACTCGTTGCTCCCACTCACTTTGCTGCATTTTACTAATGGATCTATAGTTGGTATCATCAAAATGATGCAACCATGGGTCGGCATGTATACATACGGAAAATCCCTCGCCCGCCAATTGCTCCCTACAAGCTAGCAATTTAGCGGCATACCTATCTTTAACCTCGCCCGCCAAGTGCAGCGTACAGGAAAAATATTGCCCCCACCAGAACATCGTCCTAAAGGCAAATACCTCCGCTCCCTTAAATAACCTTGGATAATCCAATATCACCCAAGGCAAATGCTCATACTTCTCCCCCTTCGATATCTTCGCCCCGTATTGCAAACAATTCCCCGGGAACGCAAACTCCCCCGTTATACTCGTTTCCGCCAAGGCCCCCTGCAACACTCCCATCATCTCGTACACCTTGTCGATTACCCGGTTCTTCGCATAAATAAATTCCGCATCCCGGGCAATCGCCCATTCCGCCGCGCTTAATTCGTAATTGGTACCCCCTCTTTCTGCTGTCATATCCTTCATTTTTTGTAATTCATACCCCTTTACTTTCAGAAATATGATAATTTAACGCTATTTTCAGTAATTGGCAGTTTACGCATTGCTTTATTCGTACTATTTTTGCTCTCCGTAAAAATAAAAGCCAACTTTTAATTTTACGTTCCTAAAAAGCAACTGGTGAAGAAACTCGATAAACTCATTATAAAAACATTTTTCGGCCCATTCGTAGCGACTTTCTTCGTTACGCTCTTCGTGTTAATGATGCAATTCCTCTGGAAATACATCGACGACCTCGTAGGTAAAGGGCTCGAAACCGGCGTTATCATTACCTTACTCACCTACACCAGCGCCAGCTTGGTACCTTTGGCCCTGCCTTTGGCGGTACTATTATCGTCGATTATGACCTTCGGTAACCTCGGCGAAAGCTTCGAACTCGTTGCGCTTAAATCCGCCGGTATTTCCTTGCTACGCTTCATTAGCCCACTCCTCGTAGTGTGTTCTATTATCGCGTTCCTCGCCTTCAACTTCGCCAACTACGTAATTCCCGTAGCCAATTTAAAGGCGAAGATGTTGCTCTACGAAATCACTAAAACCAAACCCGCCTTCAATATCAAGCAAGGCACTTTCTATAACGATATTCCTGGCTACACCATCAAAGTATCCAAAAAAGATAACGACAACAGAACCATTCACAACGTAATGGTATTCGATCGCGATCCCAATGGCGCCGTACGTAGCAATGGCGACCGTGTTATCCTCGCGAAAAAAGGTATCATGACCCTCTCGCCGGATAAAAAATACTTGTATTTCATCTTGGAAGATGGCTGGCGTTATGAAGAACGATTCACGCCTACCGGTACCGGTGGCGAACTGATCCGCCTTCACTTCAAAAAATATACAAAAGCTTTCGATCTCACTTCTTTTGCCCTCAACCGCCTAGATGTGAACATGTTCTCGAGCTTGAACCAAATGCTCAATATTCGCCAACTAGATAAGTCGATCGACTCTACAAAGCGTACACAAGATTCGTTGGTGAAAAATGTGCATGCCTATGTTACGTCGCGCTACCCATTCTACCGTTGGAACGATACGGGTTGGGCTAAAACGGCACCGCCGGTGGCAAAAGACATTAAATCGTACTTCGATTTAGTAGCCCCCGAACGCCGCTCGATGGTATTAGAACGTGCCGAGCAGCAAATGAATGATGTATTCAACAACCTCAAATATACCGCTGAAGATTACGATGGTAAAACCGGTAACATACGCTCTGCAAAAGTAGAGTGGCAGCGGAAATTCACACTATCCTTCTCTTGTATCGTGATGTTTATGGTGGGCGCCCCTTTGGGTTCCATTATCAGGAAAGGTGGCCTAGGTATGCCGCTTGTATTGGCCGTGATATTCTTCGTTATCTTCAACGTGTTCTTCATGGTGGGCGAAAAAATGTCGCGCAGCGGGGTATTAGCAACGTGGTCGGGCATGTGGCTCTCCAATGCTATATTAATTCCGATTGCTGTGTTCCTAGTATACAAGGCACTCAATGATTCTCAATTGTTTAACAAGGAATTCTATTTCCGCTTCTTCCAAAAAATAAAGAAGGCCATTATCAAGAAGAAAACTTTAGCAGAAAATTAATACAAATCTAATGTCGAAATAAGCCCTGTCGTTGAAAAGTCGCGTTATATTTACGGAGACCTACAACAAAATATTCGACATTGAAAACACTTCTTACGCTCGTACGCAAGAACCGTTATTTTTTTGTGCCGTTCTTAGCATGGGCCATCATTGGAGGACTATTGCCGCTTTACTTTAGCAAGGAAACATTATTCTTAACCATCAACGGTCCGCGCAGTTTGTGGTTAGATTATTTTCAAACGGGTCTCACTTATATTGGTGATGGCGTTACGTTTGGAGCTTTGCTAATTGGGTTGTTAATCGGGAAGAAATTCAGGTTATTTTTAGTAGGCACTGCTGCCTTCTTATTTGTAGCCATCGTTGTACAGCTGATTAAGCATTACATCGACGCACCACGCCCGATTGCTTATTTCCCAGATCCATCTATTGTGCATACAGTAGCTTGGGTAAATGTTCACAGCAGCCTTAGTTTCCCATCGGGCCACACCTCTACAGCATTTGCCATGTGTTGTTTTACAGCGATGATGTTGCCGGTAAAAGCACAAAAATGGGCACTTGCCTTATTCGCCATCGCACTCCTTGCAGGCTATTCGCGCATTTATTTAGCGCAACACTTCTACGAGGATGTATACGTGGGAAGCATCATTGGCACTACCGCCAGCTTATTGATGTTCTGGTTATTTGAATTAAGAAACACGGGCGCTGCTTATAGGCAAAAAACAGCCTTGCAGAATGCTACCGCCAACTTAAACGCGCTATAACCGGCCATTTTTCCCTATAACTTCCCTTATCCACACACTTACTTATAATAATCCCTATAACTATTCGTTATGGAATACAAGCACCATAACTATATCGGCATGAAGAATCTACTGATCGTATTAGTAGCAGCTATCCTATTTATCCCATTTTTGGGATCAGCTCACTTATTTGACTGGGACGAGATCAATTTCGCGGAATGCGCGAGAGAAATGTTATACACACACAATTATTCCCAAGTACAGATCGATTTCCAACCTTTCTGGGAAAAGCCGCCATTGTTTATTTGGCTGCAAGTTTTAAGTATGAAAGTTTTCGGGGTGAATGAATTTGCCGCGCGTTTCCCGAACGCCGTAGTAGGTATTGCCACCTTATTGATATTATTCAACATCGGCCGTAGGTTAATCGACGAGAAATTCGGCTTTTGGTGGATGTTACTGTACGCAGGATCGTGGCTGCCCGGGTTTTATTTCAAATCGGGTATTATCGATCCCACCTTTAACCTATTTATATTCTTAGCGATCTATTTCGCATACATGATTCGATATACAGCGAAGCCCAACCGCGCCGCTATTCTAAGCGGTGTATTCTTAGGCTTGGCCGTGCTTACAAAAGGACCGGTAGCCATTCTCGTGGCCTTGTTAGTACTCCTTGTTTACTGGGTATACAACAAGTTCAACATCAGCCTTACTATCAAACAAATATTATTGATCACCGCTTTCACGGCTGTTACTACTTTATTGTGGTTTGGCTATGAAATCGTTACCCATGGATGGTGGTTTGTAAACGAATTCGTGGCTTACCAGGTTAGGCTACTTACTACCGGCGATGCCGGTCACGATGGGCCTTTCTTCTACCATTGGATAGTACTATTAACCGGTTGTTTCCCAGCCAGCATATTCTTATTAACCTATTTGCAAAACATCCGCAGCAAGTCGGTGTACCTTAGTTCTCCCATCCCGGTAAAGGATTTTAGCAAATGGATGTGGATATTGTTTTGGGTGGTACTGTTATTATTCTCGATTGTAAAAACGAAGATTGTACATTATTCTTCCTTGTGTTATTTCCCGCTTACTTACTTGGCTGCTATACAGGTACAACGCCTAACAGAGGGCCGATTTAGTATGAAGAAATGGACTATCATTCTCTTGCTATTGATAGGCGTACTATTGGGTATAGCCATAGGTAGCTTGCCTTTGGTGGGTATTTACAAAAACGAATTAATACCATATATCGGCGATAAATTTGCCGTAGCCAACTTGCAAGCAGATGTGCCGTGGGCATATTGGGAAATGATATTTGGATGGGCATATGTGTTGGTGGTGATCATATGCGGTGTATTATTGTGGAAGAAGAAAATCCAACAAGCCTGCATCACCATCTTCGTAGGCACCCTGCTCATGATGCAAATAACCATGGCGCACTTCGTTCCAAAAATAGAAGGCTATTCACAAGCCGCCGCCATCGAGTTTTTCCAACAATTCCAAGGAAAGGATGTGTACGTACAAGCCCTCGACTACCACAGCTACGCGAAACTCTTCTACACGAAAAAAGTACCGCCTAGCAACAAAAACTATTACGACCGTGATTGGTTATTAAATGGCAACGTGGATAAACCCACCTATTTCATCTGCCGCATCACCGATGCCGCCCCTTATCTCACCCACCCGAACCTAGAAAAGATCGGCGAGAAAAACGGCTTCGTATTCTTTCAACGCAAACCGGTAGCTCACCCCTAATATGGAGTAGCTAGTAAAGTATATACATCCCGGTTACGATAAGCAACCGGGATATTTGTTATAAAGTAAATACCAATTACGTCCCTATTCTTTCCCTATAGTTTCTCTGTAACTTCCCAGTAATCTCTCTGTAACTTCTCTGTAGTTTCTCTGTAATTCACCTATAACTCCCCTTATATCACTTCGTTATAGATAGCATTCCTCATCGGTATTCACCTTATGCTCACCTATTCATTACCTATTGATAATCAACACTTAATTCGTAAAACTATAATAGGAAACACCAAAAAAATTCGTTATCTTCAAGATAGATTCATTCATTTATTAACCTCAATCCATTGTATCATGGGAAAAGTAGTTAACCTCGATATAAGGCAACTATCAAAAATGGCCTTCTATCCCACCGCCAACGGTTATATATGTGTAGCCGCTAACCGTAAACAGCCTAAATGGGGCGAAGGCACCTGTGCCCACCGCCAAGAATTCGGCCGAGCCGCCAAAACATCTGCGGCACTACGCCCCCATTTCCAAGAAACGATGCAACACATCAGCGACCCGGGCATGTACAGGCGTTTATCGGCTCGCTTATTAAAAACCCTTCAACAAGACACTACCCACGAACGTGGCCAACGTACTGTAGAAGCCGGTAATATCAGCAACTTAGCAGGATTCGAGTTCAACAAGAACGTCAACTTCCGCCGCACCTTCCGTGCCTCGTATGAAATCCAACACGATAGGCAACAAGGCCAGGCCCAAGTAATCATTCCTGCATTCCGTCCAGCATCCGAAATCACCCCTCCCAAAAACAGCACCCATTTCAAAATCATCGCCACCCTTCACACCGCCGATTTTGATAACGACCAATACAACAGCACTTGTGCTATAAGTGACACCTTATCACTACAAGCCCCCACAGTAGCCCTTAACATGGCACTTCCCTTTGCAAAAAACAATACCCATCACCACTTCATATCCATCGGCATCATCTTCATAGAAATAGAAAACGCCGTTGAATACACCATCAAAGCCGGCTACCAAAACCCCATGTCCATTTGCAAAGTATTCCCCAAAGTAGCCACCATAGCCCCTCTAAAAGAGGAAGCCCCCATCGCTATCAAAGTAAAACCCTCACTTTCCACCACCCCAAAAATTAACACCCATCACCCCATAATATTAAACGAACGCCAACACCACAAAAGCATCCGAAAGAAATACCGCTCCATCATATCCTCCAAAACAAAAGCACCGCTAGCCCCTCCTAAGCGTAGTTAGCACCACTACCAACATACCCAAAAAACACCCCAGCTTGTATATAATGTATATACAAGCCCCCCCATTACCTTCATCCAAGAAAAGTGAGGTATACGAACATCCTATTTTTAAAAACAGCAAACAGCAGAAAATCCCCCATAAAAATCTACCCCCTCAAACAAACATCCCAACCCCCACCCAGTGAAGAAATCCCAAAGCCCGGCAGCACAGTACCCCCATCGCCCAATCAACGCTCCGATAAAACGCCCCCGCCGTTCACGGGGCGTTTTTCGCCTTTCTTTGGTTACTTTCTTTGGCGAGCAAAGAAAGTAACACAATGGGATGTACCCCAAAACAGAATAGCCGATGCCCTATCAAAATCCATCATAAAACAAAAAAGCACATTGATAAAACCTATCAACGTGCTTCTCAAAAAATAACTTTATAAAAACTACTTCACAGCAGCCTCATACCGCTTACTCACCTCATCCCAATTAATCACATTCCAAAACGCCGTGATATAATCAGGACGACGATTTTGGTACTTCAAGTAATACGCATGTTCCCAAACATCCAAACCTAAAATAGGCGTACCTGTTTCCGACACGAGGCCTGTCATAAGTGGGTTATCTTGGTTAGGCGTTTTAGAAATATTCAACTTCTTATTACCATCAACATACAACCATGCCCAGCCGGAACCGAATACGGTTTTAGCGGCATCATTGAACTTAGATTGGAAAGCGTCGAAAGAACCGAACGTGCTGTTGATAGCAGCGCTGAGTTTGCTGCTTGGAGTGGTTTTCTTAGGAGAAAGGATTGTCCAGAACAGGCTGTGGTTATAATGACCACCCGCGTTGTTGCGAATAGCAGGTTCTTTAGCAGATACTTTAGCGAGAATTTCGGCTAATGACAAAGAAGCCCAAGTAGTGCCATTGAGGGCATCGTTTAGGTTTTTCACGTAAGCGGCGTGGTGCTTATCGTGGTGTATTTCCATTGTCATTTTATCGAAATTGGGTTCGAGTGCATCGAAGCCATAAGGGAGGGCTGGTAAAGTAAAGGGTGCTTTATCAGCAATAGAGAGGGTAGATTTGTTACCTGCGAGCAAGCCACTTGGGTTTGCGAGTGCGGCTACACCGGCCATACCGGCTATTTTCAGGAATTCTCTTTTATGCATAAAATAAAGTTGTATTGCAAATCTAATTGATCAGCATTTAATGGCTGCAAATATTACACCAACTGTAAAGGGTGCTAGAGAATCATATAGTAATTATACTAAATATAATATAATTTTGATTAAATTTTAGCGGAAATCTGGAAAAGTAATAGAATAATATAGTTTAATTTGAAATTAATTGCTATTTTACTTTTGTATTCATGTGTAGCAGTAATAGTATTTAATCATTTGGAAAAATGGAGCTATTTATCCCTGGTAGCAACTGCCTTCAATTGCGCGGTATGCGTCGTAATTTGAATAAATGCCGCTATCTTTACAGCCCCATCTGTTGCTCCAGTTGGGGGGTAATCCTTCAAATACTAACTACTCGAAAATACTATTTTCCATCATTTTCGTTGTGCCATTTAACCCGCGAAGGACCATATTAGCTTTATTATAAACTATTTGCCAACAAAAAATTAAACCTATCACCCATGCGAAAAGCCTTTACAAGTAACCATGTATTATATATGTATTCACCACTGTTTACCGGTTTTGTAGCGTATGATATGGCATGTGCGGTGGCTGAATTATCTCAGAATAAAAGCTAAGTATAAGAATAGCAATATAACCAAGCCAGATTAGCAATGACTATTAAAGACAGAGTACAACAAGAGAAACAACAAGAGCAGGTCTATCAACCTGTTTTCTACCGGCTAAAGGATAAAACGCAACAACAGGCGCTAGAGGAATTGGTAAGTGCACATCCGTACATTCGCGTGTACGACGAAATTATTTCGCAATTAAGAGAACTGGTAAAATCGCTTCACCCCACGAAACGACTCACCGAAGAAGAAATCGAAGTAGCCGTGAAGGAGCATGTTGGCAGCACGCCCTTAGAACAATACGGTGTATGGGTATATTATCCATGGATCCATAAAGTGGTGCATATCGTAGATGAAGAAGAATTCATCCTACTCCGCACCTCCCGCAATCTCCACAAAATTACTGCCGAAGAAAGAGATATTTTAAGGAAAAAGAAATTAGGCGTAATTGGATTGTCGGTAGGACAAAGCATCGCGCTTACACTCGTGATGGAACGTTTGTGCGGCGAAATTCGCTTGTCGGACTTCGATGCTTTAGAATTAACCAATATGAACCGTATCCGTACGGGTATCCATAATTTAAGCATCCCGAAAGTAATAATCGCTGCCCGGGAAATCGCCGAATTAGACCCTTTTGTTAAAGTAGTATGTTATACAGATGGGGCAACGGAACAAAACCTCGACGACTTCTTAACAAAAGATGGTCAACTCGATATATTGATTGAAGAATGTGATGGTATCGACATCAAAATTATCAGTCGCATTAAAGCAAAAGCACTTAAAATGCCCGTGGTGATGGAGATGAACGACCGGGGCATGTTAGATATAGAGCGTTACGATTTACATCCTGATTACCCCATGATGCACGGACTCATTCCCGACATCGATCCCCTGAAGCTGAAGCACTTATCGAATGAAGAAAAAGTGCCGATTCTAGGACCGATGGTAGGTATGCAAGATATGAGCCCGCGTATGAAGTATTCGCTGAGTGAAATAGGTAAAACAATTACAACATGGCCACAGCTTGCCTCTTCCGTAGTGTTGGGCGGCGCCATGGTGGCAGATACGTGCAGGAGAATATTGTTGAACCAGTTGCAATCGTCGGGTAGGTATTATGTAGACTTTGACAAACTAATCTCTTAACCGGCCTTACACCACAAAACCTGAGCAACCATGAGTGTCACGATAAATGTAAGGGCTTTTATTGCACCGGATGACCCGGAAGCATGCATGCGGTTTTATGAGGGACACAGCAAACTGCTCGAAATTTATTACGGTATTGCGAAAATCACATCGGGTAACCAAGATTGGGTGCAACACCGTGATACAATTGTAGTCATCGTAGAAGATGAAACCGGTAGTAAAACGTATGGCGGGGCCCGTGTACAATTAGCAGATGGCATTTTACCTTTACCCATCGAAACAGCGATCGGTAAATACGATCCAAAGATTCATGATTACGTGAAGAAAGGGAGCGCAGAAATCTGTGGCATGTGGAATTCTAAAGAAGTAGCCGGCATGGGCATCGGTAGCCTTATATTATGTAGAGTAGCCGTAGCTTTAATGTCGCAATTACCTATAAATAGGGTGCACGTACTTTGCGCCCCCATCACTACGCGGATGGGCCGACGAGTAGGTGCCGTGATTGATACATCCCTTGGTAACGAGGGCACTTTTTATTACCCAAAAGACGATTTCATTGCCACTGCCATGGTCATTGAAGACGTGGACGTTTTATCAAATGCTGAACCCAACGAACGCGAGTTGATGTTCGAATTGCGCAAGAACCCCGTACAAATGCGAACAGAAACAGGCCCGAAAGGTTCGTATGATGTAAATTACCAGTTAAAAATTGATAACTATTACGCGCCAGAAAACGCGTAAACCCGGCACGCATAAAGATCATGTATATACGTTCCTTACTATTCGTTCTACTATTTCATTTGTTTACGCCTCGTGCTCATGCACAGCGTCCCATCGTGTACCGCGATAGCTCCAAGTTATTGCAAATAGGTGGCCATACAGAACTACTCGTCGATAAAAGCGGTAAGCTCACTATCCACGACGTGGAACGGGCTACCTTCACGGCTTCTGCACAAGCAGTACCCAACCTGGGTATCACGCCGTACACTTCTTGGGCTAAGTTTTCTATTAAAAACGAATCCACTTCACCCAAACTACTGGTAGAGGTAGAATATCCAACGATCGACGAGATCACGCTCTACCAAAAGGATGAAGATGGACATTATATCACTACCCAGTTAGGCGAATATAAGAACTTCGATCAGCGCCCCTACAACCACCAGAACTACATTTTCCCCATCCTCATTCCTCCCGGTTCAACACAAGATTTCTTTCTAAAAATTAAAGCCGGCGAACAAGCGCAGCTCCCACTTTACCTTGGTACCGAAACCCAGGTAAATGTGAAGAACACGCAACGGAATTTTATTTTCGGGATATACACGGGGATTATTTTGGTGATGGCGCTGTACAACTTATTTATTGCCATTACAACGAAAGATAGAACCTACCTCATTTACGTTACCTATATCATTTGCGTGGGTCTTACACAGGCATCACAGCATGGCTATACTTTCCGGTATTTATATCCAAATAATACCTGGTTTGCCTTGCATGATACGGTGATCATTCCTATCTTGAACGGGCTAACGGCTGCTATCTTTATTCAATCGTTCCTACATACGAAGGAAAGATACCGTGTAGGGCACCGAATTTTGAACGTGGTGATTGTATTTTACGCGCTGTGCTTCATCCCGATGTTCTTGGATCATTACTTCATAGCACAGATTTGGGTGCAATTGGTAGCAATGATTGGGTCGATCTTGGCACTGTTTATCAGTTACAAGGTAAGCCGAACGGGCTATACGCCGGCCACGTACTTTTTAGTGGCTTGGGGAATTTTCCTCACGAGCGTAATCATATTCGTACTGCGGAACTTCAATATACTGCCGTATAACGATTTCACGTATTACGCGCTGCAATTGGGTTCGGCGGCAGAAGTAACCTTGCTTTCATTCGCCTTGGCCAATAAAATAAATATGTACAGGCGCGAGAAAGAAGCATCACAAGTAATTGCCCTGCAAGTGTCGCAAGAGAATGAGCGCTTGGTACGCGAACAAAACGCCGTGTTAGAAGCGAAAGTGCAAGAACGTACAGAAGAATTACAGTCTAGCAACATTGAGCTGAATAAAACGTTAAAGAGTTTAAAAGAGGCGCAAACCCAGCTGGTAGAATCGGAAAAGATGGCTTCTTTGGGTCAGTTAACCGCCGGTATTGCCCACGAGATCAATAACCCGATCAACTTCGTAACGTCTAATATCAAACCATTGAAGCTCGACTTCGCCGATTTGAAGAGCTTGTTGCAGAAGTATGATGAGCTTGATACGGGTAAAGACGTATCGCGCCAATTACAAGACATCGAAAATTTCAAGCAACAGATCGATATCGATTATGTGCATAACGAAATAGAAACCTTGATACAAGGTATTGAAGATGGTGCCAGCAGAACGGCCGAGATTGTAAAAGGATTGAGAACCTTTAGTAGATTAGACGAGAGTGATTTAAAATCGGTGGACTTACACGAGGGCATCAACTCTACCTTGGTGTTACTACGCAACACCATTCCCACCAACGTGCAAATTGTGCGTGATTTCGACGAATTACCGAAGGTGGAATGTTATGCTGGTAAATTGAACCAAGTGTTCTTAAACATCATCAACAACGCCATTAACGCCATAAAAACGAAGCCCGAGCAGGGCAATGAGCAGTTAACCATTACCACGCGTAAAGTGGATGCTAATACAGTTAGTATTGGTATAAGGGATACGGGCATTGGGATGAGCGAAAAAGTAAAAGAGAAGATATTTGAACCATTCTTTACAACGAAGGACGTGGGCGAAGGAACGGGGTTAGGTTTGTCGATCGTATTTAGTATTATCGAGAAACATCATGGTAAAATTGTCGTAGAATCCACGCCGGGTAAAGGATCAGAATTTATTATATATTTACCACTCAATATTACGAATAACCCTTTGCATAATTAAAGTGCATGAAAAATAGTCGTATCAGGATACTTTACATCGACGATGAGGTCCACAACTTGAATGCATTCCGTGCGAGCTTTCGCAGAAGTTACGAAATCTACACGGCTACTTCCGCGCTGGAAGGGCGGCAACTATTGAAAGGCATTGATGTGCATATTATCATTGCCGATCAGAAAATGCCCGTTACTACCGGTGTTGAATTCTTTCATGACATTAAAAACGTGTTGCCAGAGCCGATTAGGATCTTGCTTACGGGCTATACGGATGTAGAAGATATTATTGATGCGATTAACAAGGGGCATATTTATTCGTATATCAAGAAACCATGGGACGAGCACGAGTTACACCGTACGATCAACAATGCTTACGAGATTTACAATGCCCGTAAACAGTTGAAAGAAAAGATCGTAGAGTTAGAGAAAACAAACGATGAATTGAATCGTTTTATTTATTCTACTTCGCACGATTTACGGTCGCCGTTAATGTCGGTACTGGGTATTATTAACCTTTCGCGGTTAGACAATACGGTCACCGACCCGATGGGTTACATGGATATGATTGAGAGTTGCGTGGTAAAATTGGATGGATTTATACAGAAGATTATCGAATATTACCGTAATTCGCGTTTAGATGTAGAGTATGAGAAAATCGATTTTGCATTGCTTTTGAAAGATTGTACCGATACTTTCAAGCACCAGAATACATCGATCGATTTTCATGTAGATGTTGATCAGCCGTTTGATTTTAAGGGCGATACTTTTAGAATCAGCGTGATTTTAAACAATTTGATTTCAAATGCTGTAAAATACCAGAAACCCGACGCGCAGAGTCCTAAAGTGAACTTGGGCGTAAAAGTGGAGCCGCACAAGGCTACAATACGTATAGAAGACAATGGTATAGGTATCTTAAGTGAGCATTTGAACAACATTTTCAAAATGTTTTTTAGGTCGAAAAACAACAATAAACCCGGAAGCGGCATTGGTTTGTATATCGTAAAAGAAGCGCTCACGAAAATAGGTGGCACCATTAGTGTGGACTCGCAATACGGGGAAGGCACGCAATTTGAAATCACCATCCCGAATAGAAATGAATTCGATTCCTGATTTAAGAATAGTATTAATCGATGACAATGAGATCGACCTTTTGCTGCACGAACGCTTGATCGCCATTCAGCAAATCAGTAGAACGGTACTATCTTTCAACAACGCCAATAAAGCGCTGGAGTATCTCTCGAGCAATGTAACCTTGCCCCAAATTCCGCCAACGGTTATATTGTTAGACATCCAGATGCCGGAAATGGATGGCTTCGAGTTTCTGCGTTCGTTTGATTCGTATCCCAACAAGATTAAGAACCAATGTTACATCATTATGGTATCATCATCGTTGGATTTTGGCGACATTAACCGCACGAATGCGAACCCTTTAGTGGTACGTTTATTAAAGAAACCGTTGCAACCCAGGGAATTAAAAGAAGTCATCGAAGGCATCTTCAAAGAACAGTAGGCAAAATCGGTTTAGCCGATGCTGTAAGATACGCAAAGCGGCGTACTGCATATGAAATGCAGTGCGCCGCTTTTTTGTTATGCACATGTTAACTCGGCCGTTTTTTATGGGTAGTTCGAAATCAAACCTTACATTGCACAGGTATCATTGAATGAAGTTTTATTCGTTCAATTGTTACCCGCCTAGAAAAAACCCCGTTTTTTAACCATTATTTGGAAAAGCCACAGAGTATAAAGTAATGCTTTAGTGTGCCCAACATTAAAAAACAGAGACCTAATTTACCATGATGCATAACATCTATTCATTAAATCAATTGAGTCAACCGCAGAACCCTGTTCCTGTGCAACTACGTGTATTAGTGGTTGATGACAATGCCATCGATTTAATGTTACATAAGCGGATAGTAGCGCACCATATGCCGAATTGCAACACGATTGGGTTTCAGCATGCAGCCAATGCATTACAATACCTTATGGAACATGAAGGCGAGGCTACTTACACGCTCATTCTCCTGGATATTCAAATGCCGGAAATGGATGGTTATGAATTCGTTGCACACTTACACAATTGCCCTCCTACGGTCAAAGAGAAGTGTATCATCGTGATGGTATCGTCTGCCCACGATGAATATAACCACATCGTACATCCCAGCCTTCAACTCGTGAAGCAAAAGTTGCCCAAACCACTCGTTCCAGCCAGCTTTAAAGATGTTATGAATAATATCCTCCTACACATCTAGTTTCCTCCTCCTATCCCACTTCCCCTCCCATCGTCAAGATACCTACTAATAGGTATTTGAAACCGTTGCTACACGTATTACTTTTGTTCCGTATTGGTTCTTCCAATTCCTGAACGGTGAACGCTATCCTTCCTACTACAGCTACGCTGTATTCTCCATTGCCACTGCTATCCCCATCACCGCTCAAAAACATTTTCCAATAAGCCATAACTTATACACACAATATATCATCACATCGATCTAACCCCAGAGCAAACTAGCGCTAATTCATACCTGGATTAGCGTTATTTGTTTTCCGAAAGCTTATATTGCAAGTCTTAAGCTTCTATATGACTATCTTATTTGTCATTATTTTAACCGTTATCACGATCATTTATTGGATCTCCAGGACCCGCGCATTCGGACAAAAGCCCAGCGGCGAACGATTGCAGCGGCTGAAACAATCACCCCATTACAAAAATGGCACCTTCCAAAACCCTCAACCCACCGTGCTAGGTATTAAAGGGAATGCATGGACCGTTATGCGCCGCTTCTTCAAAAGAGATCCCCGCAAAAAACCGGCACACGCCTTACCCGTGGTTCATCCCACGCAATGGACAAGGCCCAACGATGTGCTAGCAGTTACTTGGTTTGGACACTCTTCTTACTTACTACAAATAGAAGGATTAAACATACTCGTAGACCCCGTATTTAGCGAACGTACCTCACCCTTTACCTGGTTAGGCAATAAGAACTTTGAAGGAACAGGCGATTTCGGGGTAAAGGATCTACCGAAGCTCGACGTGGTTATTATTACGCACGATCATTACGATCACTTAGACTACCACACTATTTTACAACTGGTACCCCGCGCACCACGTTTTATTACACCTTTGGGCGTGGGCGCACACTTAGAATCGTGGGGCATTCCTAGTAGCGATATCCAAGAGCTAGATTGGTGGCAACATATCGACATACAACCCGGCATGCAGCTTACGGCTACCCCCGCACGACATTTCTCTGGCCGGGCCTTCAACCGCAACAATACCTTGTGGACTTCCTACGTGATGAAAACGAGCCGTTGCAACCTCTTTATTGGTGGCGATTCGGGTTACGGTGCACACTTTAAAGAGATTGGTGAAAAGATGGGGCCATTTGATTTAGCCATCTTGGAAAGTGGCCAGTACAACGAATTTTGGCCAGATATTCACATGATGCCGGAAGAAACGGTACACGCGGCCGCCGACTTACAAGCCAAAGCTTTATTACCTGTACATTGGGGGAAATACGTGTTATCGATGCATCCTTGGGAAGAGCCACCAGAAAGAGTGAGTGCAGAAATTAAGCAATACAATATCGAGTTATTAACACCTATGATCGGGGAAACAATCGTGCTCGACCAACCAAATAAAACAGGTGCTTGGTGGAGCCGTTTAAAATAATTATAAAAAGGGTATAGAAAGTACAACAAATGGCGAACAAATCCTTAACAGCGGGTGTTTTTCCTTTGAAGACAGTTGAATATTACTAGACATACTCGTTTTTTACCCGCATTGAAAAATGCATGGGGCTATATACCCAAAAAGTCATAGCCCCTTTTTCATGCATCAATATTTGATATATCAATTAGCTGATTTTAACTTATTGCCTTGTTCATCGAGGAACTCCATCACAGGTTCATTAGCTTTGTTGACGTAGATTTTGATACGCGGCGTACCTTTGTTATCGCGGATAAACAATCCTACTTCTTCATCCGTGGTTTTACCCACAAACATCCTTTCCCTTCCTAAATAGCCTTTATCACGTAAAGCTTGTACTGCCTTTTTCCTTTCTTGCTCGTCTTTTATTTGATCTAAGGCCGCAAATTCTTTGATAGCTTTTTCCATCTTAAACTCGTCGGACCGGTCCCACATTTTAAGGCCGTAAGTACGACGTAATTGTTGCCCATTACGTGATTCGTTGTATTGAATTTGGAGTACTTGATCGTTTTGGTTTTGATCTACAGAATAAACCATGCCATTCTCGTTTTCATTACCATCATAAATTAAGCCGCCACATTCATCGCCACGGCTATTAAAGAAGATCATACCGGCTTGGCGTTCTCTTGGCGGCAATGGCTTGTTATTAAACATACCGGGATGCTGGCGTGCTTGGTTACTGATCACCATTTTC
The DNA here is from genome assembly GCF_003259335.1 of Chitinophaga skermanii. GTDB lineage: Bacteria > Bacteroidota > Bacteroidia > Chitinophagales > Chitinophagaceae > Chitinophaga > Chitinophaga skermanii. The sequence goes on along the minus strand of NZ_QLLL01000005.1, from coordinate 500,060 downwards.
AATTGGCCATCTTTCTCTACGACATTAATTCTTTCCACATCAATTTCTGTGAAACGTTCTTTCCCTAGGGGTTTAAAGGATAAGAAAATAAACCCGCACAATACGAGTGTTAATACAAATGAATAAATTTTAAGGAAGCGTACTTCTTTTAATAGTTTTTCCACGATAGTGAGTTGAGTGTTTTAATAAATGGTTCCGTTTTCAAAAGTACATAAATTGGAAATTGTTTGACTTACTAAAATTTGATGTATCAATTGTATCGATAAAAAAAGGATCAACAAATGTTGATCCTATTGTATGCTGCTTACATTTGTTGAGGCGGCTGTTTTTGGTATTCGAACGTAGGTCCCACGTAGAACCCGTCTTTACCGGGAAACTTCATCTCGCAGAGTTTCTCGCCAGTGAGCTTTACGTCGTACATTAAGCCCATTGTATTCGACAGGAACGTTGGTTCGCCATTGAAGGTGCGATGTAAACCTTCGAGCAGCATGGTGTAGAAGTAATTGAACTCCTGTGCACGGTGCCATTGCTCGCTACCGGGAGGTAACATCCATACTTTTGTAGTAGGGAATATATTCCAAACATCGTCATTCGAGAATGGCACGGGTGCGCCACTGTAGGAATATCCATGATCGGCGTGCGGATCTTTGATCAATTTCTTACCCATTACAATCTCTTTAAACCGGTAATAGTGGGCTACTTCACCGTACATATCTACCGGTTCGGTACTGGTACCTTCTCCTTGTTCTACTATGATATCGATGGCAGCAATGGCATCTTGCTTAGTGCGGATTGCAAACAGCTCATCGGGCGGAAAATAGTTATTAGCCACTACTTGTTTGGCCGGGTCGCCGGGCATAATATCCGGCGCTAGTTCATCTATTTTCTTCGCGAGGGCACCGTAGAATTCGCCGATTGTTTTGTAGGTATCGGTTGCTTTTACAGCATAATTAATATTCAAAATAGTTTCCGGCTCTTCAATTTCCATGAATACATTTTGCACCACATCAATCGAACACTTCTCTAACCCTACTTCAAAACCCACGTTAATACCCATCGGCAGCGGGCATTTATAATTGGGTACAAACGCGGGCTTATCAATTTGTGGGCGGCCATTTAAGGCATTGAGAATGTTGGAGGCAATGGTCATGTGCAACATTTCTTCAATTACAATCGACTCAATAATCGGTCGTACTTCCTTGCCTTTGCCTCTTTTAAACGAGAATAAGGCGGTTAAATACGGTGGAATTGTAGAATGTTCCAATTCTATAGCGCCCTGCACCATGGGATGTAATTCTTCCAGCGATTGGGCGGATAAAATATTACTAACAAGCGTAGGATTTATTCTTAACATGATATACGAGACTTATTTTTTGAAAATTTTAGGAGTACTGTCGAGGTTAATATTTTGTGCCTGCTTAGCTGCCACGAGCTTTTGTAAGCGGTTGTAAGTAGGTACACTTTCTGCGCGGAGTGATTCCGGTGGGCAGCCTTTCTGTGGCGGTTGTTTCGTGGTAGGTGCGCCTGTGGGCATAATGGGGTTATCTAACCATTTGAGAATAGTTAAGCGTTTCCCTTCCGATAAATCGCGTGTAACAGGCATATACAAAGGGTCGTTGATATCCTGTGAAAATGCGAAGCGTAAGATGGTAGCTCGTGCTGCTACCGCGTGAGGATCGGCGAGGTCGACAATGTATTTACTCATAATGGGATACAGGTTCGCAAACTGGATCATTGTTTCTTCGATATCTTCCCACTTGGGTTGTGCCGGTACCGGGAAGTAATCGCGCAGGTGCACGTATATGCTTTCTACACCGAATGCTGGATCAGGTTCTTGCCCCTCGAATTGGTAATCGAATAAATAAATTTGTCCATCGATATAATCCCTTGGTTTAAAAATCCGCTGAGCCAGCAAACCGATAGATGTTTTACCATTCAAATCGCCCGTAGCGCCAGGTGAGAACTTGATACCATCTTGCGGGAAGTTGATACCGGGTATATAGCTAATGGGGTTTTTATCGCTTACCGGGGTACAAGGTGTGGGCGCCTCCATGGCAACCGTGATATTCGTATTCGACAATGGTTTGCCGTATTGATAAGCATATAAAGTAACTGCAGCTGTGGAATCGGCATCCATTCTCAGCACAAAATTATCGGCTCGTAAATAGTAGCCATCGACCGATTCGCGGGCTACTAATTGGTAATCGCCATCATCGTTGAGATGTAACAGTACCAACTGGTGGTTCGCCAACAAGCTCATATGTTCGGGTCCTACATCGAACGACATAATGCCACCTGTTTTATTCAACCAGTGATCGCCTGTTTGGTATTTCACTTGGCCAATCATCTCGAAAGTATGCTCTAGTAGGAATACTTCGCTGGTAGCTACACCATCACTTAGCGATGATTTACTAACGGCGAGGTATAGGTTTTCTGTCATACTTACCGTTCCTACTGCATTTGAGATGGGGAACGACATACCGAAATCTATTCTCAATGATTTCCAATCTTGGTCGACCACGAAGTTGGTACTACCGAAATATACTTTGGGTTTTTCATCAGTGCCTGCATTGTAAATACCATATAACCTTCTACAAGCGGGGAATAAATCGGGATCGCTTTCGTACCATGGGCCAATGGTGCCTAGTACTCTACCCATCGCAAAGCGGCCGTCGTTGTGGTTGTAATAATAGCCGTAGGCATTTAGGTTAATGCTCAATTTATTGCCTTTTGTTTTAGCTTTTAGCTCTTGTAAGAAGGGGGATATATTCGCCCGTTCACCCCACTTTACATTCGTGAGTACGCTTGTCCATACACCACCTAAAGGCTGTCCATTACTAGTAATCCCATCTTGCTGGCGGTATTGTAGGTCGCGGAAGGGAGTAGGTTTGAGATCGCCTTCAAAGAGTAGTTCGTTGGCACAGGTAACGAGTCGAAATTTGATGGCCCACAATTCGCTGGTACCTTGTTCTTGCGGGTCGAGATCTACCATTTTGCCTGTATTTCTTCCGCTTGGGCCGGTAATAAAGGCGCCAACAACAAAATCTCCTGTAGGATCATCTTTAATATTGCCATCATTCATCGACACCATTTGTACATTACAATTCTGGAAGATGAAATTTGCGCCTCCTACGGGGTTCCACCAGCCATTCATAATGGGGCTACCTTGTTCTCTTGGGATTTGATATTCGGGTTTGAAGGTGGCATTGTTATAGTGTGCCGGGTCATTGTTCACGGTAGACACGTCGGACAGAAAATCGCCGGAAAAGACGAGATGTGTACGGTCGAAATACGACATAGAGAGAATGTTTTTTGGGTGTGAAAGAAGGATTTGTTGTGTAAGGGCAAAGGATACCCGTATCAAATTGCTTTGATAGTTTTTTCCCTGTAGACAATTGGAATTAATTAACAAACAGTGGGCAGAACAGAAGCTGCCGCACAAGATTCATTATGCATGGAAATAATTGCTGCTATTGGGTTATAAGATTTTACTGTAAACGTTTTATGCCGACCTTAAGCAAGCTGCTTCCCAATTAATGTAGGGTAAAATGTATTTTTTGACCTTTGGGGATAATAACACGGTATGGTAAAAAATTGTTGCTAAACGGGGGAAAATATTTTAGCAGGGGGATCGTTACATGAGCACAATTATGATCTACTCATATGGGATAGTATAAGTATATGGGAAACTCCCAGTATCAAAAAAGCCTGCTAGTAACTTAGCAGGCTTTTCATGGTATATTATTTCAATTATAGTAATGCCACAACGGTTTCGAAATACTGTTTCTTCTTCAAGTCTGTTATACGCGATATATAATAGTTCATTTGTACGCACACGTTATACATACAAATCAATTCATCCGTCAGCACTTTTTCTCCCGAGATAAAAGTAAATTCAGCCGTTAAGTACCTATTGTAGTTATCGATTACCACTGGGTTATTGCATACACCTGGTAATTGTTCTCCCAATAGGCTTTGCAATGCAGGTTTCATTTTGGCATCTTCTTCTTTAATAGCAGTGATGTATTCTTGGAATTCCTCCATACTTAATTGGCGGCCGAAAATTTCTCGTATATAATATACCATATTAGCTGCCGGCTGTAGGTAGTTCTTTTGGTTGGTTTCCCTATCAACAATTTCTGTATACCTAGTAGCTAACTCGTTGGCTAGTTCATCGCTACTGTGTTTTGCCAATTGTTGATGGAAGTTATAAGCAGCTTGGTCAATTTCAATCGTCCAGTCTTCGGTAGCTTTTACAGTTGCTTCTAATTCCTCGATTACTTGCTTTACTTGGGATGCTTTATAACGTTTACCATCGAAGGTAAAATGTTTTACATCCAGTTGTTTTGCTTCGATTTGATGTAGTGTATTTAAGTCGGCAATATCTTGGAAATACCGCTTGAATTTTTGCTTGTTTTCATCGTTATAGATTGCCTCGAATGAAAGCGGTGTTTGGCTTTCTTTCCCTGGTTCAATATTACAAAACGTGCGACCATCGTGGAATCCGTTCAATTCATTTGGCAAGCTAAACTTCTCGTAATGGGCAGATAGTTCGGCGATTAATTGATCGGCATGGCGCCATTCGGTTAGTTCGGTGTTGGGGAAATTGACGCTGGTGTAATGCTTGGTAATTTCTTCTTGAACGGCTTGTGGATTATTGAATAGAATCCAAGCGCTGCGGGTATCTTCCACTACTTGCACATTGGCCAATTTGTAGCGTTCTTCCCTTTCTTCTACCGGCGGATGTGTTGCCCAAAGATCTTTATACTTTAAGCGTGATGAAATAGTATTCGACAACATTTCATCCGAAATCTTTAGATAGTTGTGTTCGATAGCGATGTTGTTTCTTTTTGCCCACAGTTCATTTACGCCGGTTTGCGCGGCGAACATATTGGTTAAACCCGCTTTGGAATCTTGCCAATCGGCCATGGTTTCTGTGCAATAATTCATCATATAGGCAACGGCTTCAATTCTTCTCATAGCAGAAGTTGCCGGGCCAGAACCTGCAACAGACAATGCCACCGCATCGGCATGGAATTCCATTTCTTGCGCCAGTTGGTAATACGGTTTATTGATAACACCGTACATAGCACGCAAAACTGCTTGAATGCCACTGGCAATCCACACTGTTACAGATGCCATTACAGCAAATAACCCGTGGATGCTGCCTACCGTGTTTAACATGTTATTATACCCCGTATTATCGTAGAGCATATTATAAATCACGCGGTTTACCGAATAGGTAAAGCTGCCGAGTTTCATACTACGTTGCGAGAAATGCCCGAATTCGTGTGCTACGACCATTTTGAATTCGCTCAGGTTTAAGACATTCACGAGGCCTAGTCCTATTTCCAGGTTCTTTCGTACGGGGAAAAACATGCTCCAAAAGCTGGAATCGTAGAATACGGCGGCATTGATATCGGGTACAAGGAAAACCTTTTTAGGCATCGGCACATTTGTATCGGCGGCGAGTTGACGGATAAATCCGAATAATTGGGGATGTTGCTCTTCGTAGATTTGTACGCGGAGTGGGTTGTGTGTTTTCGTTTTCGCGAAGATAAACTTCAACAAAAAGAACAACACAAATAACCCTAAGCATATCACCGCTGCGCCCAAAATGAGAAACAATGCCCCTCTTGCCATCAGCAAAATAGCTACCCCTGCATACACACATAATCCTACGAGTACAACCGATAGGCTAATCATTAATAAAAACACGAAGAAAAATAACGAGATGGCAAAAATTACTTTTGTCACCTGCGATTTAAACGCCTTACTAGGCTCAGTTAAACCAGCATCGACATGCGATGGATTGGGCGGATAGAATGTTGTATTAAACATAGTTAGGTAAAAAACTAAAAATAAACATTGATGCCCATTAAGTAAAATAATGGGTTAGTATTTCTTGGAAATAACGCAAAAGTAAAATGGCAGTGCGCATTGTATGTGCGTAACAAGATGGTAACAAAAATATGATTCGGTATTCAAGGGTATTACATGTCGTTACCTAAATCATTGAAACCATCCATAAACGCGATAAGGAACAATTATTGCTCATAGTGCTATCGAACGAATTGAGTACAACTCTACGATTATAAGTATCTTCGCTTACGTAACTAAACTATTATGCTAGTACTTGTAATTATTGTGGCAATGGCCATCGTTGTAGGCGTTATTCTTTACTTTAAAACCCGGTCGGCCTATATTGCCATTGAACAATATAGATCCGAATTTAGAGAAGCTTGCACAGCACACATCGCCATTCCAAGTAGCAACATAGAAGTTTCCAGCAAAAAAGAACACATCAATAACGCCGGTTCCAGTGGCGACAATATAGGTAATCCAACGGCCGATCAGACTCAATTATTAGAGGGTGTATGGTTACAGTATACGCATACATTTGAAGAGGGAGAAACACATACCTTTATTTCTCAACGCTTAAACGGTAGTAAAGAATCCTGGCAAGCTAAATTACTCGGTCAACCACACATCGATTTGTTTTACAATCCCGATGATCTTTCTCAGTTCTACTTTGACATTGATGAATTGATTTCATTTTGATATAGCGCACTTTCTTCATCGCTACCTGGTTGACCAGGTTGATAGTTGGGATTGTCTATACGCCAATCCACGTTAGTGACAGTGCCACACGATCTTTTGGACAGTACGATCTGAATAATCCCTGGTGATAGCATCACAATCGGAGCATTTAGTTTGCATGTTATAAAAAGGTGTAACTGGATTAACTACAAATAAGCTTTCTTTTGCGCCGCTAATCCAGCTTCTTTCTTTTGCATAAACTCGTTGAGTGTTAATGGCTTTTTGAAGCTTTCCAACTTTTCCTTTTTCTTTTCCTTAAAGTATAACAGTATCACCGATAAAACCATCGTAACAATATACACCATTAGGTTTCCTTTCCCGAGATACACTTTCAAGAAGCCATCTAAACTAAAAATCAGTAAGCTATACCCCACTATAGATAATGCGTAACGCGCCATCAATTGACTATTATAGTTCGCTTTTTGTAATGGTTCTACAATATGGCCATAAATGCCCGTTTGGAACAGTCGTTGCTTTTTAATGGAGCGTGCCACTAGTCGGAAAGACCAAAAAGTAAAGACAAAACACATAACTAAACTGGTCAACGTTTCCTCTCGGCCTTCATCAACATAAGCACCATAAGCGCCAATAACAGTCAACAAAGAAAGCACTCCCAAAATAACACCCGCTATTTTCCGTAACCTTAAACCAGCTTCGGAAGGCAAGGGTAAAATAATGGATAACCCCGCTTCCATCGCATCTATTTTATCTTCTGTACCCGGAACAGGTATACTTGCATTAAAAGGATCGTAATTCGGATTGGCGAGCGTGGTACTAACCCCGCAATATGCACAGTTATACACAACAGCCTTCTGGCTGGCAGGCAAATCGGGTAAGGGCACAGCGGCACCGCAACTAGGGCATTTAATTACATTCGTAGACATAGGTATTCGTAATATTGGGATAATGCGTTAGGTTAAGATTATGTTTGTAAAAATATTCAAAATTTCTAATGCATTATAAAATAAAAATAGCCCCGTACACGGAAGCGTACGAGGCTATATATTGAAAATGCAAGTTAGCTTTTTCGTCGTATCCCACTGCCTATCACCTCTCCAGCTTCCAACATTTCTAGCTGTATATCACCATTTTCGAGCTTGGTAAAACGTAGCATACCATCGGCACCTCCTTGGCGTTTTAGTAACACAATGGCGGCCGCAGTGAACTGTTTCGATGAAGAAGCCAGTTCGAAGTTTGTGTTGACGTTGTTCGGCAATTTGGCAGTCTCGTCGCGGAGACCATAACTTTTCGTTAAAATAATGTTTCCTTTCTCTGCAATAAGCACGTTTCCGTTAAACTGGTTTTGATCGTGTAACACAGTGAAAATACTGTCGATTTGTAGCGTTTGATGTTTTAGTTGTGCAAAAGAATAATGTGTGGCGAATACCAAGATAAATAGACAAACATACTTCTGCATGTGCGCACTCGTAGACTTTGGTTGATAAAATGGTGGAAGTACTATTGCAATTTCTTGAGTACTTCTTTTGCGTTCTCGTTACCAGGATTTAATGCTAACGATTTTTTATACGCTTTGATAGCAGCCTTCTTTTGATCTACTAGCAATAATACTTCTCCGTAGCTATCGAAGGTATTAAAGCCGGCTGGGTACAGTTCTGTATTTAATTGCATTACTTTCAGCGCGTCCTGTTTCTTATCTTGTTTTAATAAGGCATATCCAAACTCGTTGATTTTCTCTTCGCTGATAGCATAATTAGATTGCTGGCCCTTTTTGAATTCTGATTTAATTAGTTGGATGGTTTGATCGATAGAACCACTGAGCGAATAATATTGCTGAATGGATTGGAGGTTCATTGCGCGCTCCTTTTCCTGCTGTTCAGCCAACGTTTCAACACGGTAGTAACGGCGTTGGGCATCGCTTACTTTGGTGGTGTCGATCTTATACCGTACCCATTTGCCGCCTGAAGATTGGTTCATGGTGTATTGAGTGCCGTAGATTTGTGGTTCACCCTTACGCATCAAGTGCCTATCAACTGCCGCTGCGTACCACCAACGGTTGAGGGTAGTATCCAATTGTAAAGCCGATTCAAAGCTTTTCACGGCCATGTAAGAATCCACAGTGTCTCTTCCATGTTGAAAAACAATCCCGGCATTAAAATGATCTTTAGCAGTGCGCACTTTCCCCTCTGCTATTAACTTAAACACTTCTACACGGCGAATACTATCTTCCCTATTCAATACCATCCAATTAATATTTGACACCTTTCTCGCATCCTGGTCGTCGTCGGCCATTTTCTGCAATTGCACATTATTTTGCGTTTGTGAAAACGCAGTAAGCGACAATAACATCCAGCCTAAAACTTGTACACATAACTTTCTCATAGAAACCTTTTACAACGTAAAAATATTTCTATCACATGGCTCAAACTTGTAAAAATGGGACATTGATACACTAGGAAAGTTTACTCCCGGAGGTGCCAAAATGTGTCTTCTTCGCCTAGTAGTTTGCCTTTTCGGAAGAATTGGGAAGGAGAATGCTGGGTAAACTTTTCAAAAGTTTTATTGAGGTGGGCTTGGTCGCTGAAGTTCTCTTCATACGCTAAGGCGGTAAAACTTTGCGTTGTATCGACAAAGAGTTTTTGTTCGAGCGTTTTACGGAAAAGCACGATTTCTTGGAATTTCTTTACCGGTGTACCGAAGTGAGCGGTAAAAATACGTGCAACATGTCGGCGACTGATATGTAAATAGGATGCTAAGGCTTCCACCGAAAAGTTCTTATAATGCGAGAAGATATAATCGACCGCTTTGTATACAATTTCGTTCTCGTAAGCAACATACCGTTGTAATAAAGCGGTATCTAGTAAACTGGTCAATTCATCGACATTATTGGCTTGAAACATTTGTTCCAGTTCAATTTCGCCAAATAACTCCATGGTTGTTACCGTTTGAGGAATGTTTTTCACTTTTAAAAACTGGTGAATGCCTAACGGCTTAAACACAATAACAATCCTGTTTACAGGTCCAACTTGTTTTACAATCAACACCTCCTCTTGCATGGGCGTATAAAACTGGCTGGGAGTAGCATTTTCTATGAAGGTCATGGCCTTATCGGCTGTACGAATATGCGAACTATAGAGAGAAAGCGTGGTATGGAAATGGGGGAAGCATTCGATCTCTCTCGTGGTATTCGCGGGTTGAATATCACGGTAGTAGTACCTTACAAATTGGGCAATTGTAGGGTCCTTGGGTTTAAAGGTTTCGAAAGTGGCATCCATCTACCTACAATTTATTATATTTTTCGTGGAATGAAAGGAATTCATAATGAATTTTTCACAGGCGCAACTCCTTCTCTCCCAACCTATCATATACTTCATTTTTATTATTCGAAAAGTTTAGTAGATTTATTCCTTCGTTACCCTAGCTAAATTATTTGAAACCCAATAATCCCTTTAACCTTATGAAAGAAGAAACGCCCCAACATCATGAACACCATGGGCATAAACATCACAAACACCACAAGCATCACAGGCATCATAATCATCACAAACCTAAGCACCATCAAGTACCAAAAGATGGCGGTTTGAATACGATTTCTGTTGAAGATGCTATTCGACGTACTACCATATGGCGCCAGTTTATTGCCGAACATCTTAATCGCGATGAGAAAGAAATTCCCCGTGGATGTTTAATTCCATTAGCAGATATTAAAAGACTGAGTGAATCACTTCAATATGAAGAACTGAAAGGTGTTCGTGCATATTTTACAGTGGGCCAATACGATTCCATAAAAGATGTAAAAGAAATCTCGCTCATTTTTGTGCCGGTAGATAAAGATGATCGCGACATTTTAGAGTTCACTTTTGATGAAGATCTTTCAGAATCTGCTGTAGAAGATTTCACGAAGCCTTGCCCGCAAGCTTGCGATAAAACGAGTCCATTATACAACGATCCGAACGGTCAATAGCATACTTTATTATGCCATCTTTTACAACGCTATACCTCGGGTACATTGTGCCTGCTTCTACACTTTTGCCTATTGGTTATGGCTTTTTTCATTACAAGCAATTAACACCGGGCTTAAGAGCGGTGCTCACTTACCTATGTGTAGCATTCACCGTGAATTGTATTGCGATTATATTCTCGCATAGCAACAATTTGCCCTTATTACATATTTATACAATTATTGAATTTGTACTGTTGGCGCGGTGTTACCTCTTTATTTTTACGGGTAGTACCGCCCGGCGGGTACTTATTGGTATGGCGATTGCCTTTCCTGTATTCGCTGTCCTTAATTTCCTTTTCATACAAAATATTTACACCTACAATACATACACACGACCCATCGAGGCAATTGTATTCATCATTTGCAGCATGTTGTATTTTTTTAGGAATGATACTGAAACACAACGCCGTTGGATCAACGTTCCTAATAATTGGATCAACGCGGGCATTTTATTGTATTTCTCGGGGGCTATTGGTCAATTTGCCTTTAGCAACATAGTAGGTGCTGTAGCGCCGCTCGAGATCGCCCTGCTGATTTGGATATTACATGCCACCTTGGTGCTGATGATGTATATCTCGTTCACGATAAGTTTCTGGAAATGCAAGCTATTATAGATAATATTTATATCGTTGTAATTTTGGCCATGGGCGGCACTTGTATGCTCGTCATCCTTTTTTTATTGTTGCATGTTCGGAATCAGAATAAACTATTACAACAAAAACAACAACTACAACAAAACGCCATCTCGCATCAAAAAGAATTAACACTTGCCGTATTTACTTCTCAAGAAGCAGAACGACAAAGAATTGGAAGTGATTTACACGACAGCGTGGGCGCTGCTTTATCAACACTACGATTATCGGTCGACCAAATACTGGCGATGAATAACGACCCAGTATATAAGCAACAATTCAAATCCCAAATCGACAAAATCATAACTGATGTGCGGAATATTTCACACAACATATCGCCCGCTATCCTAAAACTGTATGGACTTGCAGAAGCAATCGACGAATTAGTGATGATCATTAACCAAACGCAGCAACTACACATTGTTGTGGATATGGAAGCCGATGGTATCCTAGAAGCCTTACCTTACCCCACGAGCTTATCGATTTACCGGGTGATAGAAGAATTGCTGAACAATACCATCAAGCATGCCAATGCTAATGGTGCGTATTTGAAATTATACCGTACCGGTCCACAATTAAGCATACTGTACACCGATAATGGGAAGGGATTAGCAGCCGGTAATAAAAAAGGTATGGGCCTATTGAATATCACAAACCGCTTAGAAGTTATTAATGCTAGTTGGCAAATTGGGCATCCAGCACATAGTGGTTTTTATATCAACATCAATATTTAACACATGGCAATTCGCATTGCATTGGTAGACGATCATACATTATTTCGACAAAGCTTGGCGCATCTATTACAGCTGCAGCAAGGCTTTAAAATTGCCATGGAAGCTTCGAGTGGGATAGATTTTTTAGCGCAATTAGCCCAATGTTCCGAACTTCCCGACATTACCCTTATCGACATTGATATGCCGGGAATGAACGGTATAGAATTGAACGAAAAGCTGCATGACTTATATCCAACGATCCGTGTCATTGTCTTATCTATCTACACACAAGAACGCATCATTGCAAAAATGATCATGGCTGGGGCTTCTACGTATTTATTCAAGAATTGTGAGCAAGAAGAATTAATCCAAGCTGTTCATGCCGTATATAAAACGGGCTTTTATGTAAACAAGGCTGTATTTGCGGCGATGCAAAATGTCAAACACAATACCAGCCCGAATGTGAAACTCACCAATATTCCCGTTCATTTAACAAACCGTGAAACGGAAATACTTCGGTTGATTTGCCAAGAACATAGTAATCCCGAGATAGCTGAAATGTTATTTTTGAGCGTGCGTACTGTGGAAGGTCACCGGAACAGTTTATTGTTAAAAACCGGCTGTAAGAATACAGCTGGATTAGTACTATTTGCGATTCGGTTCAGTATATTTGTGGCCTAATTAATAACGTTGTAAGAAAGCAATAAAATCCTCGCCTGTACCCGAAAACAGGTCATAATCCGCCTGTGTAGATTCAATATTAAACGAGCTAGATTTTTGCCAGAAATGCATCCCGCTCTTTTGCCAGGTAAGTGGCAAAGTGGGGTGAGCGCCTTGTATATAGGCAGCTAACCAAAGCGGGTATTCGGCAAACATTTCATTCTTCAAATACTTATTCCCTACGTTTAAATCGGTATAAATCATCGGTACCCGCTTCGTTACTTTTTCTACATATCGCAAGAATTGTAGCAATGATAATTGTACTTCCGCCGGCGATAAAGCTGCAGGAATTCCTTGTTCTTCTACATCAACAATCGGCGGAATGCTAAGGCTATCGAAGGAACCCACTGTTTGTAAAAAATGTTTTGCTTGTTGTATAGGGTCGTGGGCTGCATTAAAAAAATGGTATGCCCCTTTAATAACAGGGAGCTTATGCAGCCGCTCCCAATTGGCTGCAAAATAGGGATCGGTACCTTTGGCGCCTTGGCTGGCTTTGCAAATCACAAAATGTAAACTATCCAGTGAATTGATTTCGGTTAATAAATTGCCTTGGTACTTCGAGATATCGATCCCATTAATAATACTCGATTTACGAATAATTTGTAGTAGGGTATTCGGCTGTGGCAATAAAGCCTTCGTAGGTGTTCGGGCAGTGGTGTCGGTTTTAAGGTCTATAGGGATTTCAATTTCTTCTTCCTCTTCGTTGGCTATTTTATTCACGTCCACCATCATGGTGGCCAGGGTAGAAAATCTTCCACCGAAGAACCCGGCAGCAGCCATCAGCAAAACAGCTGCCAGCAAAATGATTCGTTCTTTACTCATGGCAGGTGATGGCTTAGTAGGTTTCATATTCACATATAAAACCGTGGCAGGGGTAGGAAAACGGTATAAACTTTTGCTGATAACAGCTAACTGCTTCCCTACTTTCTTGAAATGCCAAGCATACACTTTAATCTTTTGCAACAATACCACTTCCAATAGCTGTATTTTTTCATACAAGTTAATCGACGTTTTTACACGTTCGTGGTACTTTTGCACAATATTATAGTGTAAGTAAGATTGGTTCAACACCTCTATTTTCGCTAATATCTTATGCAACATCATTACATCTTGCCCTGTATTACTTGCCTGCCATTGTTGAAATATTTGTTGCAATGAAATGATCCACGGTTGTAGCTCTTCGGGAATAGCCTTCTTTTGCTGTAGCTGGTTTACTTCATCTTGCGCGCGCAACAAATTGGAAATATTACCGTAGAATACTTGCAGGGTTGATTCGTAATTAGGATAAAACTCTTGCCAGTAAGTCAACAATTCATTGTTCACAAAGCGTAACCCATTGATACCATCTGTAATGGTAAAGGTTACGCGGGCCGAATGCTGGTGAGGATAAATTCCTAAGTACTCTTTCAACAACGCACCAGTATTAATGGCATCCAACTTACCTTTAGCTGTATATATGAAATTAGGTATTTCCCAATGATGCGCATTACCCGTGGTAGATTGTTGACATATCAATAAAGTTTGTACATATTGTTGTTCACATAAATGACTACATTGTAACAATACATTCGCTAAGCGCTCTTTGTTAGCTTCTTTGCTTCTTTCATTGCCCTTTCTTTTGAAATATTGGTATAGTAGCAATATGCATAATTTCACCACTAAAAATGTGGCAATGATGACTTGGTGGCTCGCTTTCAGTTCCATAACTCAACATTTAAGCGGGGCTTGGAAGCCCCGCCGGTAAAACATGTATGTTGTTGTTTTATTCTACATCATGTGCTTCAAGCACTGCGTCATTAATTACATCCAGGTGCTGTTGCAATAATCCTTGAATAGGAATACGCACATTGGTTTCATCTGAATAACGTGTATTAAAGCGGTACTGAATCGTAGGTGTTGGCGGTACATTTGGATGCTCAGGATCAGTACCAACCGGGAACGTTTCTATACAAACAAACTCGTCATCACCTAAATCAACCTCGATCCAATAATGGGTTTCATTTGGGTTGAGTGTAGACGCTTCGTAATGCATAACCAACGTATAAGCACTCTGTACAACTGGTACCATTCCCGCCCTCGAGCAAACTAATTGACAAGCAAAGTGCATTACGTTATCGCGCCATGTATCATGCTCACTGGCAAAGTCTATCAATTGACCAGCTATACCTGGTTCTAGCCACCAAGATCGTGGGTCTAATACGTGGTTAATTCCGTTCACATAAGTGGTAAACAATTCGCCGGGTCGTTGAATAAGGGTTGGGGTATTTACACCTTGAAACGTTACATTGTCTTGTAGTCCAAACAACGCCCATTTCCAGCATACTAAATCTTCTGCTTCAAAATGTTCACTTACATCTTGCACACCAAGCAAGCTATGTTGTACAGGATTATCTGCAATAAATTGTTTGAGTCGTAAAATTTGATTAGGAGCTAAAGGAGGCATAATTAAAAGTTTTGGGATGAATTATTTAGCAGTATTGCCACTGGTGTTATTTGTAGGTTGACTATCATCACCGCTTACAGCGATGTATTTATTGGGGTAATATTTATTCACCCACATTTGCGCTAATTGCGGCTTGGTAATGGGTTTCAAATAATAGTTCAGTGGAACACCAATAATATTACCCAATGCTTTTTGAATATAATCATCCAAAGCATCCATCATCGAATTGATGTCGAGCATCTTATTCGATTTATCATCGATATCGGCCAAACCAGATAATACGCCTTTCACTTGGGCATTCTTTAAGGCAATCATTTGTTGCCCCGTACGTGCAGCAGTAGCCGAGGAATCTACGGTATCCTTATCGGCCGCGGTAGCATTTTGTAATGCTGCTAATTGATTCATGGCCCCGGCACCATCGAAATTGGCGAATTGTTTCACACCTAAGGCGACTGTATTTGACTTGATGGAAGGAATCGACCCCATCGTAACGAGTGAACAATGCGATGTAACATTTTGCTTGCTGAGCAAATTCTTCGCATCGTCAGAGAAGCTGGAATCAACACCAAAGCCACCACTAACGTTAGCAATAAAGGCTGCTACAGAAAACTGCGTTTGTAAGCTAGCGGCCACGGAGGTCATTACTTCGCTGGCGGTAGTAGAGGTAGTATTCAAGATATGCACCATCCCAATAAAGCAAGAACCATAAGTAGCTCCCGACAACAACGTAATGGTATCTTCACCTTCCTTAGCACCCTGGTTAATCGATTTGGCGATCGAATCTGGGTCGCTGATATTGAGCATGTTTCCTGGAAATAATTGGTTCCAAGCGCGGATGCCTTTATCAACATCCAGGATAAACGGTGCAAATACCTGTGCATTTTTGTGTGTACAACTCACACTCACCACGAGCGTACCAGAAATGCTGTGCTTTTGGTATTGGCTATTCATTTGCGATTGCACCGCTGCAGAGGCTTGTGATTTGAACGAGTCGCCGAGATAATCCAGCTCCCCGCTGATAAAGGTTTTCACCGTGTTGGCCTGCGTATTGGAGTCTTGCTCATTTTCATCGAATGAAAAGTATTGTGCATTCATTTTCAAGGAATCAACAGATAGAGGCAGACCGGTAATTTTACTTTTATTGTAATCGATCGGGCTTTCAATTTGATCGTGGATTAATTGGATTTTGTTGCCCTTTAAATCTTGAATGGCCTTTACACTTTGTAGTTTCTTTTGCGCAAAGTCAATTGCTGCTTGCTGAATAGCCGTACTTACATCACCGCGTTGTTTTACGAGATCGGTGGTATCTACTTGCATATTGAGCAATTCTTGAATAGTCATATCCATACTGCGTTGCATAGCAATAAGGTCATTCAACTTGCTTTCGGCATTATCAACCGGGGCTTGTAGCCCACTAATTTTGTCCAAGTTGGTTAGCGCCTCCTTGGTAACAATATTTCCGAGGACCAGCGATGGGTCGTATGGAATAGTAGATGGCATAAAAAGAGGTTTTGGGATGAGAAATGTTGGGGTAACCGCGCGAATTACAATTACAAAATTGCAGGATCTCACATCGAATTGTAAGCGTGAAACAGCTGGAAATGTAACCAGGTAGTTTTACGGGGTGAACCATCTCTTACTTCAATATTGAGCCCCCGTTGCTACGCCCAGTTCATCGGCTGGGCGCGGTTTTTAGCAGTGTTCAGTGTAGGTGTACTGCAGTCGTTTATTGTAAATTTAGAGATCATTCACTTCTAAATTAACCCATAAATGAAAGCATTCTTATTGATGATGGTAATGGCATTTTGTAGCATTACTTCACAAGCACAAACCGCCACCATCTCTGGTAAAGTTACCGACCCAGGTGGCAGCCCTGTTGCTGGCGCCACGGTTGAATATTATAGTGGTTCTTCAAATTTGGCAACCGCGGTTACGGATGTAAATGGCAATTATAGCTTTTCCGTTAACCCCGCTACCTTCCGTGGCGATTTTGAAAGCCGGGGATGGATAAGGAAATTGATTGCCAGAGCAGCTGGATTTATTACAACCATATTAGATAATGTGACCATTAACATTGGGCATAATGGCATCAATATTACATTAAGCTGGGATTTAGAATATGTGGCGGCACCGCCTATAGGCGAAGGGGGATTAACGAGTAAGTATGTAGATATTGCGGTATGGGGTAAGTATTAGACGCATCATTAACAACCCATTTTTTCTTGGCATAAGCTTTAAGAAAGTTAGCTTCTTTTCTTTACGCTTTGTTCTATTTTAGAACTCGCTTTTTAGAGTTGGATCTTTAGCTAAGACTTTTGTATAAGATATTCCAGATCTTTGTGCAACAACCATCAACCTCTATTCGAGAGTTACTCAAATAATATTTGAAGTTTTTTACAGATTTCATATGCGGTCATTTTTTACGAAATGAAGGATTAATAAATTATCGCTTTTTCAGAGTAATCAATCCCCAAAAACAATAAAGCCCTGAACACCGAAGTATCCAAGGCTTAAAGCTTGTGGAGAATACCAGATTCGAACTGGTGGCCTCTTGCATGCCATGCAAGCGCTCTAGCCAACTGAGCTAATCCCCCGTTAGAGTGGGGCAAAACTAATCGCTTTTTCCGAAAAAAGAAAAATATTTTTTTAGCCGTAAAAACATGCACCCCGCTACGCCCATATTCTGGCTAATCGCGGGGTGTGCATGCTTTCTATCGACTAATTAGGGCTTCCGTTGAATGATGATACAAAGATACCCACCCACCACGCACTGAATATGCGTATCATTTTTTTTTCATATCCAAGGCAACTTCTATATGCCCCAGCTTGTTATTTCCCCAAACACCTCGCTATGAAACAAACGATTTCGTTCATCCTACTCGCTGCGTTGTTCGCTTGCAACAACAGCGCTTCTAATCAACAAAAAGATACCATCACCGTTGTCGACTCCGTGATTGTATCTAACTTCAAAGACCCCAAAGCCACCGATTCTTACACTGAAACCTCCGACGCACAAAGCGGCTCGGCTGCCTATAATTACCTCACTGTAACAGATTATAAAATTGATGATAAAGATTATACAGCTGTAGCAATGCTCACCACATCCGGCAAACCTGTTCGCATCTATTTATCGGTAGAACGCCTGCCGAATGGGAAATCCAAGTACGCTACCTACGCCGACCGTTGGTTCTATATCGATACCATTACCAATAAAGTGCTCTTCCTCCGCGAAGTACTGATCAGCGATTCTACCCAAAACATCGTGGAAAATAGGTTCTATTACGATACCGATCAACAACTCGTGAAAAATGTTAGCTTCCGTTCTGAGAACAAACCTGGCAGCTCGCAACAAGAAATCCCGTATAAGCCATTATCCGAAGCAAACGATTATACTCGTAATTCTGGCACCGTGAACACGATTGCCAACACCATCATTGAAAGAATGAAAGCCGACTTCCCTGGTATGAGCGCCAATGCAAACAATGCTCGTAGACAAGGGGCTACCCTCTGGGCTGTGGGTAACGAGCCAGGCTGGAACCTAATCGTATACCCCAATAGGCAAATCGTTTTCATTAATAACTATGGAAATGACACCCTCTATTTCCCTTATGCCCCTCCCCAAAGAGGCCCGAAAGATGCGACCATCAATACCTCCAATGCCGATCAGCACCAGTTGAAAATATTCGCCGTGCAAAAAGACTGTACCGACGATGCCGGGATGAAAAGCCCGCTAACAGTAACGATTCAACTCGACGATAAAACATTCTCCGGCTGCGGTAAAATGCTGAACTAGCGTTCAGATTTTCTTCAGAATCCCCCTACATCTTTGCAAGATGGCAATATTCATTGCCATCTTTTTTTATCGACTATGGCAACTGTTTTCGATACCATGAAAACAAACGTGGTAGAAATAATTAACGAAAACTTATTACATTCGATCCTTATTCGAATTGTAACATAACATAGTCCTACAACTGTAGAGAAATGCATTCCACCTACTTTAAGCGACGCTTTTCGCCGATCGCCGTACTCGTTATTTTAATAGTAGCGATATCATTTTGCACGCGTATAGCGCTGCTATTCCACCCGGCTACTGAAACTGCCGGCATTCCATTTGGTAGCTTATTAACTGCTTTTGGATGGGGTCTATTTTACGATCTTTGCATGGCTTCCTTTGCAATGATCCCGTTTGTATTGCACCTTTGGGGACCTAATAACACGGTTTACCAAAAGCCTTACAAATACTTCGCATACGCGGTTTTCCTCGTTGCATTGGGTATTTTCACGTTCACCCAATTAGTACCCGACGATTTTAACGAAGACCTGCACAAAGCCGCTATTATTTACACGGCTGTGCGCTTTGGAATCTTCATTCTATTGTCGTTGATGAACGATGATTTCCGCCGGAAATGGCGCACTTATGTGCTTTATTTCGACTTTATCCTAGTCATCTTCTTATTACTTTTCAATTCTGTAAGTGAATGGTTTTTCTGGACAGAGTTCGCTTCCCGCTACAACTTCATTGCTGTTGATTATTTAATTTACACAACAGAAGTACTGGGTAATATCCGCGAATCATATCCATTAGTGCCAATTATTGGTGTACTATTGGCAGCTACTGGCCTAGTTTTCTGGATAATTCGGCCCTATATTAAACCTGCATTCGAAGGTCCTTCAACTATCTTAGGTCGAAGCCTTATTGCTTTTGGTTTATTACTATTCCCTTTGTTTAACTTTTTATTGGTGAAAGACGATTGGCATAAACGTAGCCTCTACCATTTCGCAAATGAAATTGGAGGAAATGGTGTCTACGAATTCGGTGCCGCTTTTAATAATAATGAACTCGACTTCTATCGTTATTATCCAACCTTGAACGACACTACAGCCTTCAAAATACTGCGAACTTCACTCGAATCACCTAATGCTCAATTTACAAGTGATAACCTCTTCGATATCTCAAGGAAGATTACTTATAACGAGCCTACGAAGAATTACAATGTTGTACTGATTAGCGTAGAAAGTTTCAGTGCCGATTTTATGGCCACCTTCGGCAATAAAAACAATATCACACCGAAACTCGACTCTATCGCTCAACATTCACTTCTTTTCACCAACCTATACGCTACTGGTACGCGCACAGTACGTGGCTTAGAAGCGCTTTCGATGGCTATTACGCCCACACCTGGGCAAAGTATAGTGAAGCGCCCTAACAATGCCAATATGTTCACTATCGGCTCTGTATTGAAAGAGAAAGGGTATACCACGCAATATATTTATGGTGGCGATGCTTACTTTGATAATATGCGTACGTATTTCGGTGGAAATGGTTACCAAGTGATCGACAAAAACGAAATATCGGCTGCTAACATTCATTTTTCTAATATTTGGGGCGTAGCTGATGAAGATATTTTCACGAAGGCTTTGGATGTATTAGATGCCAATGCGCAATTAAAGAAACCTTTCTTCTCGCAAATTATGACGGTTTCCAATCACCGTCCTTTCACCTATCCAGAAGGCAGAATCGATATCCCACCTAGCACACAATCGCGCGATGGTGCCGTGAAGTACACCGATTTTGCTATCGTCGATTTCATCCAACGCGCCAAATCACACAATTGGTTCAACAATACCATTTTTGTCATTGTATCCGACCACTGTGCAGGTGTTGCTGGGCAAACGGAAATTCCAATTAACGATTACCACATTCCTTGTATCATATATGCTCCCGGCATTATTGAACCGGCTAAAATGGATAGGCTGATGTCACAAATTGATATAGCGCCAACAATCCTCGGCTTGCTCAAATTGCCTTATACATCGAAGTTCTTTGGTCAAGATATTTTCACATTGCCGGCAGGTAAAGAACGTGCCTTTGTGAGCACTTACCAAAGCCTAGGCTATGTACGCGATAGTGTTATGACGATCATTTCCCCGATCCGCAACAAACGCCAATTCTTACCGAATTTTGAAACAGGCGATGCTACACCGGTGGGAACCATGAACGATTCATTAACCAACCAAGCCATTGCTTATTACCAATGTGCGGCATGGTTGTTCAAGCACCAAGGGCTGAATGCAATCAAACAATAACCTAGGTTTTCAACATACTAAAAAGCCGCTTCTACAATGTAGAGGCGGCTTTTTCATGTATAAGAAGTACGATGTGTTTGTCTTAAGCAATTTCGCCGTACTGGGAATGAGCGCGCAATAAGCGTTATCTCATTACCTATAAATGGCTGCTTTACTTTAAGGATAAACTTACATAGGGTCATAAAAAAATCCCCGGTTATTGTGGAACCGGGGATTTTGCAAATCAATATATTGAAGCTTATTTGCCGTTGCGTTTAGCAAATTCAGCTTTTGCTTTTTCTAAGTATGCAATAAATTCTTCTTTGTTTTCTTTTGGATCATAACCATAACCTGTAGTTGTTAACTGGTCGCCTTTGTGATCTACAGGAATGTAGTAAGGCTGCGAGTTACGGTTAAACTTGATCGCTTGGAAATCGAAGTTTTTATTACCTACAGATTTGATTTTAGCACCACTCAAAGTCGATACATATTGCTCGTTCTCCGGTAAGGCCGTTTTTTCGTCTGTATATAATGAAACCACGATGAAATCTTCACGCATAATTTTCATAACGCGCGGATCAGACAATACTGATTTCTCGAATTTACGGCAGTTCACACAGCTGTGACCGGTAAAGTCAATCATCAATGGCTTATTAGCTGCTTTTGCGGCTTCCATAGCTTCATCGTAATCGAAGTATAAATCTTCCACACCTGGGATTTCCGAGTGAAGAATATCGGTGTATTTAGAAGGTTTTTTCACATTGCTGTTGCTACCACCTATACTTACTGTACCACCTTGCAGCTTATTCTCGATGCTGATAAGTTTATTGTGGATATTGAAGTCTTGTGAACCTTCGTGTGGTAAGAAACCAGAAATACCTTTCAATGGAGCCCCCCACATACCTGGGATCATATACACTACGAAAGTGAAAATAACGATCGACAATAATAAACGGGGAATGCTAACACGTGGTAAATCGGAATCATGTGATGTTAATACTTTTCCGAGTAAGTTTAATCCCATCAAGCTGAAAATCACGATCCAGATCGCTAAGAAAATCTCGCGGTCAAGCAAATTCCAGTGATAAGCCATATCTACGTTCGATAAGAACTTCAAGGCCAAAGCCAACTCCAATAAACCAAGTTGTACTTTCACCGTGTTCATCCAACCACCTGGTTTTGCTTTTTGCAACAAGTTCGGGAACAAGGCAAACAAGAAGAATGGAATCGCCAATGCTAAAGAGAAACCAAACATACCAATCAACGGACCAGAGTTACCACCTTTTGCAGCTAGTACCAATAAGTTACCGATAATAGGACCAGTACAAGAGAAAGAAACAATTACCAATGTAAGTGCCATGAAGAAAATACCGCTGTAGCTACCTAAACCGGCTTTTGTATCAGCTTTATTCGCCCATGAGCTGGGTAATTGAATTTCGAATGCGCCTAAGAAAGAAAGACCAAACGTGATGAAAATAACGCAGAACAATAAGTTCGCGATGATGTTGCTCGATAATTCATTCAATGCGCTAGCACCAAAAACTTTCGTAATGATGAAACCCAATAATGTGAAAATGAAAATGATCGAGAACGAATATAATGCAGCGTTTTTCAAACCTTCTGCACGTGTTTTACTTCTTTTAGTGAAGAAGCTTACCGTAATTGGAATTACAGAGAATACACATGGCGTTAATACCGCTAAGAAACCACCTAAGAAACAGGTGATGAAAATCCAAGCCAGTGATTTATCCGATGCATCATCTTCTGCTGCAACCGGTTGTACTGTTGTTGCTTTTGCTGTATCTGCTGTAGCAACAGGTGTAGCTGGAGCGGCTGTGGTTACGGCTGCTGCAGGGTCGGCTTTTACAGTAAATGTTTGTTCGAATGGATCTGCTGAAGTAGTGGTAGCAGCGAAGTATGAAAGCGTACCCTTCAATTCTGTTGCGTCTGCTGCATCTACTTTTACGGTTTGTACGAGCTCATAAGATTGCTCGTAGTATTGCATTTCTTTGTCGAAGTTGCTATCTGCCTTTTTAATGATAGTACCTACTTCTTTTGCTTCACCTTCTTTTTTCGCTGCTTTACCTTCTAACGTAATTTCTGTAGCAATCGGTAATGATTCGTTTTCCTTTACGCTATAAATACGGTAGCCATTTTCAAGCGTTGCTTTGGCATGTATTTCAAAGGTTTTGTCGGCAATTTTTTGAATGGAAAAGTCCCACTTAGCGGGTTGTTTATCTTGTGCATTTACTGCTGCCAAGCCCGTAAGCAAGGCAAATAGTAAAAGTTTAAATCGTTTCATGGTATCGTAAGATTGAAAAAAGTACTGTATACGAAAATGAGACGATTCCTGTCAAAAACAGTGGTCGTCTCATTATCTCTATAAAATGAGCCGTTCTTATTATTTTCCTACGTTAATAGAGAACGGAACTTCTTGCGGTGGTAAACACTGGTGGTCGTCGCATACTTGGAATTCTAAGCTTCCTTTTACAGCAAACGGCTTCGCAGTTTTAGCTTTCACTACTTGCACGAAGTCAACTTTGTCAGCGAAGTATCTAACTTCTACACCAAAGTTTTCATCGTTGTACTTTTCCAATTTACCCACTTCTTTGATTTTACCCTCGAAAGTAGCTAACGGGTTTTTAGTGAATTTGAAAGAGGTCGCAATCGGACCGCCTTCTGGTGTTGTTACTGAATACAAGTGCCATGTTTTTTCAATGGTGGCAGTCATATGTAATTCGTAAGTGTTAGCGGCAATCTTCTTTGATGAAAAACTCCATTTTACCGGATTTTGAATTTGCGCACTTGCCAGAAACGGCAACACTAACATGCACAGTGCAACAAGTAATTTTTTCATAGTTAATTTTTTAATTGGTTGGTCGATCTAAGAAAAAAAGCTTTAATTGTTATTGATCAAGCTTTGGAAAATGAGCTGTCCATCTGTATTGCCTAAGATGCTGCTAGTGGCACGTTCTGGGTGAGGCATCATTCCAAAAACATTTCTCTCCTTATTACAAATACCGGCGATGTTATGTAATGCACCGTTTGGATTAGCATTATCAACAATGTTGCCAAACTCATCGCAATAACGGAAAATCACCTGGTTGTTCGCAATCAGTCCTTCTAAGGTAGCATCATCTGCATAATATCTACCTTCTCCATGTGCGATCGGTATCATTAATGGACGTCCGGTTACATCTTTGGATAAAGACGCATGCGTGTTCTCACTTTTGATATACACATTCTTACAGATAAACTGCTGGTTCTTATTCTGTAATAAAACACCTGGCAATAAACCCGCTTCACACAAAATCTGGAAACCGTTACATACACCCACTACTTTACCACCTTTGTTTGCGAATTCAATAACGCTTTGCATCATAGGACTAAACCTAGCAATCGCACCGCAACGCAAATAATCACCGTATGAGAAACCACCCGGCAATAAAATGCAGTCGTCGGTAGTAAACATGCTTAAATCATTGTCCTTGTGCCAGAGATGGATCACTTCTTGATTAAGATCATTTCTTAAAGCATCAATCATATCCTGGTCGCAATTGGAGCCCGGGAATGTAACTACACCAAATTTCATATATAATTGAAAATTAAACTAAGTTGATAGTGAGCAACAAATTTACAATTGCTACACCAATTTTCCATCACCAGTTGCCCGGTTTTAACATTTCGAATACTGCCAATAAAGCTTTAACAAGCCACCATGGCTACTTTCTAGTGCGTGAAGTATTGCATCACAATCACGTATCCCAATACCACAAAATGCACAATATTGGCAAATGTATTACTCCGGATACTCCAAAACACATTTCCGGCAAACATGCTAACCGGCAAAATTGCCATCAGCCAGTATAAAGGGGCAAAATTCACCGTAAAAAACGGTATTACCATTGCTACTATCACATAAACTGCCGCGGCCGACCAAATTTTTCGACCTTGTATCAACATTTTCTTGAATGTCGTTTGTAATAGTAACCACCCCAATACGAAGAATAACACGCTCGTAATCATGGCTCCCCACACCTTGTAATCCGTAATGAGCGGCAAAGGTAAGCCTATACGCAATACTTTCGCCATTAATCCCCACTGATCCGTGAGAAATAAATAGGTACCGAACAAGTACAATGGGCATGCTAACCCCAATAACGCAATTATCCACTCCGCCAATCTAAACGATCGCATGATCAATAAACTCACAAATATCAATAACACAAAGATGATCGACGGGAAATAAATCAACCCGCAAATACCCACAGCAAATCCCAAGTTAAATGCCACATCCCTCGCCGATGTACGGTTGTACAACTGCGTAATATTGGCAAATACCCATAACATGATCGTGTTCACCAACAATGCCGGTGAAAAAACGTTCCAACTGGTAAATAACGAGGTAAATAATATGTAACACATAGCCGGCAAGTAAGTCGGCTTGCTAAATAATCGCTGGTTATTGATAATCCGCGTTAGCAACAATGCCTGCACAAAGATCAACGCCACAGCAAAGAAGGTGTAAAAAAACGCGTTCTTATTCGCTACGCCGTCGAGGAATTGCACGAACATATCGTAAAACAAACCCTCCGATTTCTCCGAAACATAAGCCTGCGGATGAATGAGGTAGTTAAACTTCAAGACGATGGTATATATCAGTAGCAGCAAAACCGTTAAGGGGTTGCCAGAGCGGAAAAATCTTATCACAGTGCAAAGGTGCGGTTAAAAGTCAATTTTAGCAAAGCAAATATAGTTGCGGTATACAACCGGGATCAAAACGCTACGCGCGCCAATCTGCTTGCCATATTGCGGCATCCAGCTGAATCCTTTATCCAAATTACGCAATAACGGCAAACGGTTCAGTTTACCATCCGGCGAAATACTATTGTCGGTTAATACATAACTACGTCTTTCTAAATCGTTGTATAAGAAGCGTAATTCACTACCCACATTCACCATCATGTACGATAAATACAAGTCTGCATTGTCATCATACTGAGATTTACGAATCACGTTACTCCAAACTGGCGAACCTTCACCATCTACCGATAAAATCACGATATTGTCGTAATGGTAACGGTTCCCTTGCGAGTCATTCCAGTAATACGGGTTGTAATACCTGCCCCCAAATCCATAAGGATTATAGAACCCAGGGTAATATCCCCCACCGCCGCCGTACATATAGTTCCAACGGTTCCATGGCTGGTAACGGGATGTAGTGTAATAAGATTCGGCTGTTATTAAGAAACCGCCATCGTTGGTATTCACAATCTGGCGGATAAAATAATCATTAAAGGCAGTGGAAGTAGATGCCTCTCCCTTCGCGTTCGATTTCAAATCTTGCCCAAAAGCCATCAAACGCTCGTATTGTACTTGTGCTGTAGTATAGTCGAATTTGCCAATGTACAAGCCTTCTACATTACCCTTCTTCTGTTTGTAGTAAAATGCTACCAATGTTACCTGGCTATTGCTATTATTCACTTTTAAACGCAAATCATCCAGCAACGAAGTATTCGTATTCAACATCACCACCTCGAAAGAGTCCACTTTCGGCTTTTTAATCACCACGGCACCACGAACAGTATAATCGCGGTTCTGGGTACGTTCTAACTGGGTGAAGATGAAGTTACCATCATTCGTTAAGTTAAAGTTGTTAAGGGAAAGCCTTTTATGCATGGCTATACCTAAGCGACTATTATTTATCAAGTTCAGGTTATGATCGTATAAGAAGGTATAAAACACGTTGTTATCTTCCTTATCTTGGTTGATCTTATACACCATGATCTTGCTCTTATCTTCCGACACCTGTACAGAATACACTTTGTTTTCCTTGGTAGAATACCCAACACGCGTAGAATCAATCATCACCGGCGCATTATCAAATTGGCCCTCACTATTAAAGGTGGCCGCAAAGCTATACACCGCGTCTTTACGCTGGAATTGGTAAATCATATAGGCTTTATCAGCATACGAGATAAAGTCAACACTAATTAATTTCTTCGGCAAAAAGTCTAAGGTTACACGGTCTTTCAATTGCATCGCATTATCGTACACCGAAATCGCGTAATCACTCTTATTGGCTTTATATACCAGTATGTTGCTACCCACTTTACCGATGATCTCAAACTCTGTTGATTTGTAATCATCCCTTTCAGGTTCGGTATAGGTTACTTTTTGCGCGAACAAACCGCCGCTCAAAAGTAAAAGCACCAATAGCTGCAAATATGAAAAGGTGCGCATGGAACTAATTTTTAACGTCATGGATTCTTTCCTCCAAAGATTGCTTTTTCCAAAAAATTGGGTTCTACTTCCAAACCTACACGAAAATTTACGGATTGCAAAACCCGTTTATATAAACTTTCTCCCTTGTTTAAAAGCTAAAACACAACAAATTATTGTGTACATTTAGATAAATATTTTTATCAGCAGGATTTATTAATTGTCTACTATGAATACCGTGTTAATTACCGGTGGAACTGGCTTGGTCGGGAAAGAATTAGCTTCATTTTTATTGGAAAAAGGATACAAAGTCATCATCATGAGCCGCCACGCCATGCACGCTGATAATGAACACCTTTCCTATGCTACCTGGGATGTAAATCGTCAACAAATTGATGAAGATGCCATCCAACAAGCCGATTACATCGTTCATTTAGCCGGTGCCGGTGTAGCCGATAAACGTTGGACTGCCGCCCGTAAAAAGGAGATTGTCGACAGCCGCGTAGAAAGTGGTAACCTACTCTTCAACACCCTGCAAAAAGTACCCCATAAAGTTAAAAAAGTCATCAGCGCCTCTGCTATTGGTTTCTATGGTGAAGACAAAGGCAATCGCCCATTCATCGAATCCGATCCACCGGTGAATGATTTTCTATCCAATACTTGCCTAGCCTGGGAGAAAAGTGTACAACAAATAGAATCACTCAACATTCCTACGGTGCTTTACCGCACAGGTATCGTTCTTAGTCGTGATAAAGGCGCATTAGTGGAGTTCTATAAACCTTTGAAGTTCGGCTTCGCTACCATCTTAGGAAGCGGAGAACAAATGATTAGCTGGGTACATATACAAGATATCGTTCGCTTGTACTTCAATGCCATCGTAAATGATCAAATTAAGGGTATTTATAACGCCGTTGCACCACACCCCGTTAGTAACCGCGAGCTAGTATTAAGCATGGCAAAGGCTGCTAAAGGTAATAGCTATGTAACCGTTCACGCCCCTAAATTTGCGTTGAAATTGGCTTTGGGAGAGATGAGTGTGGAAGTATTGAAAAGTACCACCGTATCGGCCCAGAAAATCCAACAAGCCGGGTTCCAATTCTCTTACCCCACTATCGACGAGGCTATGATGCAATTGTTCCCCAAATCGTCAAATACCTAATACCTTCCGCATACCTTTCGCTTTCAGCAAGCACTCTTCCCACTCGCTTTGCGGGTTGCTGTAAAAGGTAATGGCAGATCCTGCCTGGAATGATAAGTACCGGTCAGCTGCATTATATAAGATACTCCGAATCACCACGTTGAAGTCCATGTTGCCTTGTGGATCAACATACCCCACAGCTCCAGAATATAATCCTCTACGCGAACGCTCATATTGCTCAATCAATTGCATCACGCGCAGCTTAGGCGCCCCCGTCATAGACCCCATCGGGAAACTATGCCTAATAATATCGAATAAAGCATGATGTTCTACATCAAATTCCGCTGCTACGGTAGAAATCATATGATGCACTTGCGGAAACTGGTAAATACCGCATAATTCAGCCACGTGTACACTGCCTTGTTGGGCAACATGACTCAAATCATTCCGCACCAAATCCACCACCATTACGTTTTCGGCTCTTTCCTTACGGTTATGCCGAAGCTCGTCGCGCAAGGCTGCATCTTCAAGCGCCGTGTTCCCACGATGAATGGTGCCTTTAATGGGTTGGGAGATAATATGATTGCCCACTTTCTGTACATACCTTTCCGGGCTAGAACACAACAAATACCGGTCGTTCACCCGGTAGTACGCCGCCGAAGGCGCAGGCGATACCGCGTTCAAACGGGCAAAAAGTGCCAAAGGGTTTACTTGTAAGTCGGCACAAAAGTTCTCCCGGCAGAAATTAACTTCATAACAATCCCCGATGTGAATATGGTGTTGTAATGCTTCTACAGCTTTGATATAAGCTGCTTCATTGAGGTGATTTTGTAATTGGGGGGTAACAGAAAGGTGTACTTCCGCTACAACTGTAGGCATGGCTAGCAAGCTTTGGTACACGTTGGTACACATGGCTTCACTGTAGTTCCAGCCACCGATAGATAGTTTGTTATGTTGGATCGTAAGTATGATCTCGGGTTGGAAGAAATGGAGATCATCGAATCCCACGCCATCAGGATGTGCCGATGTAAGCGGGGCTACTTCATTTTTGAGATCATACGCGAAATGACCAAAAAGCCAGTCTTTCTGCGTATTATAAAAGTTCTGCAAGGTACTAAATGCTTGCCCTGCAGCACATTGAATATTGGCCACACGGCCCACTGCCAATAAAACCTCGTATTGGTGATATGGCAAACTGTACTGGTTATTATCCAAAAAACAACAAATGTTGAACTGGTTAGCCCAATTCAACATTTGCTGTTTAAGTGCAGTAAGATTAGTTACGGGAAATGAATAAAATGTCCTGATAACAGTATCACTTTAAATTAAAAATCATCGTCGTCGTCGTCAAACTTATCGTTGAAAAAACCCAAGTCTTTGAACTCATCATCGAAGCCATAATCATCGTCATCGCCACTTTTCTTCTTAGCGCCTGAGCCACCAGTAGAACGTTTGCTCTTAGATTTAGGCATATCGAATTCTTCGAAATCTGGGTCGTAATCATCGTCTTTACTTCCTTTCTCCCACTCATCTTCGTAATCCGCGTCATCATCGCCATCAAAGTCATCTTCTTCCTCATCCTCGTCGTCGCCTTTCTTTTTGGATTTAGAAGTCTTGCTATCTGATTTTTTTGAAGCAGCAGACTTTTTCGGAGTTTCCTCCTCATCATCCTCTTCCTCATCCTCATCTACTTCTTTTGGCTTTGGCTCAGCCTTTTTAGCAGCTGCTTTCGGCGGTTTGGCAGAAGTAGTTTTTTTGGTCTCTTTTTCTTTATCAGATTTTGATTTCATAATGGTGTTACTTAAGTTTCTAGCGTAAAGTTTTAATAGTTTTTTTTATTCGCCAAATTTTTTTTGGCTTATTTTTTTCGTAAATTCTCACTATTGTTTTTCGAGAATTTGGTCGCGACCAGGACCGTTAGAAACATACGAAACTGGGGCATCCAAATATTGCTCCACAAAAGATAAGAAATTTTTCATTTCACCAGGTAATTCATTGTAAGAACCACTATCAGCAGTCTTTTCCGTCCAACCTGGGAATGATTTGTACACCGGCGTTACAGGTACGTTGCAGATGTGGTATGGCAATTGTTCCGTTACCTTACCTTCTACTTCATAAGCTGTACATGCCTTCACTTCAGAAAACGCATCTAGTACGTCACTTTTCGTCATCACTAATTTCGTAACACCACTTAACATACATGTGTACTTCAAGGCTACTAAATCGATCCAACCACAACGACGCGGGCGACCGGTAGTAGCACCGAATTCATGACCAACTTTTCTTAACTCTTCACCCGTTTCGTCGAACAATTCCGTAGGGAATGGTCCGCTACCCACGCGTGTGCAATATGCTTTTGTTACACCAATAACATCCTTAATTAATTGAGGAGCAATACCCAAACCGGTACAAACACCTGCAGAAATGGTGTTCGATGAGGTTACAAATGGGTATGTACCGAAGTCAACATCCAACATACTTCCTTGCGCACCTTCTGCTAATACTTTTTTACCTTGTTTGATCAAATCATTCAAGAAGTACTCACCATTTACGATGTTCATTGTACGTAAGAATTCAACGGCTTCGAAGAACTCGGTTTCCCATTCGCTAATATCTTCATCAAAACCGTAATTAGATAGCAGTTGTTGATGTTTAGCTTTTAATTTTTCATAAATGGTAGCAAAATTCGCCGATAATAAGTCACCCACACGGATACCATTACGACCGGTTTTATCCATATAAGCCGGGCCAATACCTTTCAAGGTTGAACCAATCTTATCTTGTCCTTTTGCTTGTTCGGAAGCTTTATCCAATGCACGGTGCGTTGGAACGATGATATGCGTTTTTTCAGCTATGAATAAGTTCTTTTTCAGATCAATACCCAAAGCGCTAATTTTCTCGCACTCTTTCTTAAACGTTACGGGATCAAGCACCACACCATTACCAACTAGGTTAATGGTATTTGCATGAAACACGCCCGAAGGGATGGTATGCAAAACTACTTTCTGGCCATTTACATACAAAGTATGACCTGCGTTGGGCCCGCCTTGGAAACGAGCGATAACGTCGTACTTACCGGCAAAATAGTCTACAATTTTACCCTTTCCTTCGTCACCCCATTGTAGCCCTAACAATACATCTACCATGATATTTAAAGATTTTTATGAATTCTTTCGAAAAGAAGCGCAAAAATAATGCGATCCCAATAATTATTGCACAAAAAAAGAAGGTTTTAATTTCCCCTTACACTTTTTTTTAACAAATAAAATACCTACACACCACCCGGTATGATTTTTTTATATGGGTACCCCAAAAGGCACCCATTCCACTAAAAGGCTTGTCTGTATTAATCTTCGAGGCGACTAATCGACTGAATTCCTTCTAAAGTTTTCAATCGATCTAATAAAACTTCCAACTCCTCTTTATCATGCACAAACACTTTGATCAAACCCTCGAACAGTCCTTCTTTCGATTCGATCGTTAGTGCAGCGATGTTGATTTTCAATTCGCCGGAGATAATGTTCGTAATCTTGTGGATAACCCCCACATCGTCCATCCCAACAATTCGCAAACCCGTTAAGAACGAGATTTCACGGTTTTTCACCCACTTGGTTTTAACTACACGGTGACCATAATTCGCCAATAATTGCGCGGCATTCGGGCAATTTGTTCGGTGAATCTTCAATCCTTCACTCGCCGTAATAAAGCCAAACACATCATCTCCCGGGATCGGCCTACAGCAATTTGCTAAGCGGTAAGCGATCTTGTCGGAACTTTCGCCAAATATGATTAACTCGGCGTCTTTTTTATTCGTTTCCTTTACTTTCTCCTCTGGAACCACCACTTCTGGTACTTTCACAGGCTTCGGCGCTTCTAATTTATCGCCCAGTACTTGGAATTGCTTTAATTCTTTTAAGTCGATATTCTTCACCGCCACTTGGTAATACAAATCCAAAGGCGACGGCTGCTTGTAGAATTGGATAACCTCGTTGATATTATGCTGGCTCAACGAAACACCCAAATGGTCCATTTTACGCTCGAAGGCGGCCTTACCATCCATCGCGATCTTCCGCTTCTCTTCCTTGAGCGCGTCCTTAATCTTCGATTTCGCTTTGGCCGTTAATACAAAGTTCAACCAATCTTCCGATGGGCGTTGCTTGTTCGAGGTAATAATCTCCACCTGGTCGCCACTTCGCAACTTATGACTCAGCGGCACCAATTTATAATTCACCTTCGCCCCTATACACTTGTTACCGATAGCACTGTGAATAGAATAGGCGAAATCCAATGCTGTAGCGTTCACCGGTAAGATTTTCAAATCCCCCTTCGGTGTATACACATAGATTTCCTCGGTGAATAAATTCGATTTAAAGTCGGCCAAGAAATCGAGGGTATTCGAATCCGGGTTGTTAAGGATTTCGCGGATCGACGTAAACCATTGGTCGAATTTCGATTCTTGCACCGTTTGGTTACCTTCTTTATAACGCCAGTGAGCAGCTACCCCTTTTTCGGCGTAGTCGTTCATTCTTTTCGTGCGTATCTGCACTTCCACCCATTTACCTTGCGGGCCCATTACGGTTACGTGCAAAGCTTCGTAACCATTGCTTTTAGGGTTACTTAACCAGTCGCGCGTACGTTCTGGCGAAGGGTGATAGAAATCGGTGATAATGGAATATACCTTCCAACACTCCGCTTTTTCCTTATCTATAGGCGAATCCAGGATAATCCTGATGGCGAATAAATCGTATACTTCTTCAAATTGTACACCCTTTGTTTTGATCTTGTTCCAAATGGAATGGATCGATTTCGGGCGACCATATATTTCAAAATTGAAGCCTTCCTCTTGAAGAACTTCTTTAATTGGCTTGATGAATTCGTTGATGTAAGTGGTTCTTCCTCGCTTCGTTTCCTTCAACTTGCGCGCAATTTCACGGTACTTATCTTGTTCCGTGTACTTCATGGCCAAGTCTTCCAACTCGCTTTTGATATTATACAAACCTAACCTATGTGCTAAAGGCGCATAGATGAAAACCGTTTCTGAAGCGATTTTCAACTGTTTTTCGCGGCTCATAGAATCGAGGGTGCGCATATTGTGCAAGCGATCAGCCAGCTTGATTAAGATAACGCGCGGATCATCTGCTAGCGTTAGCAAAATCTTTTTGAAGTTCTCGGCTTGTGTAGTGGAAGTATTAGAATCCACTACAATTGATATTTTGGTAAGCCCGTCAACGATATGGGCGATTTCATTACCGAACTCGCGTTCAACATCTTCGAGGGTTACTTCTGTATCTTCAACGGTATCGTGTAAAAGTGCGCAAATAGCAGAGCGTACACCGAGGCCAATTTCTTCCACGCAAATTTGCGCAACGGCAAGCGGGTGAAAGATATACGGCTCCCCAGATTTACGGCGCATGTCGATATGCGCATCGGCTGCCATTTCAAAAGCAGTACGCACAAGCTCTCTATCCCCTTTTTTCAAACGGGGTTTCAAGGCTCGTAACAAGGCCCTATAGTGCCGGACGATCTCTTTTTTCTCTTGTTCTTCGTCGAGGTTGTATTGTTGAACTGTCACTGTATCCATAAACTTGCTTCAAAATTACGATTAAAAGAGGATGCTACCTATGCTTGCCAAGAATATGGTGAAGCGCCCCCGGGAAGTGTGTAAGCAACGATCTTGCCGCTCTTTTCAAATATAAACATTTCGGCATATAATGCTTCAACGAGGCGATAGCTGGGGTTGATTTTTTTTCGTTGGATGAACATGTCATACAAGAACGACTGTCACCCGGGCATACTTTGATGAGGAAGCGGCTACTCCCTGTTAACAATATACGCAATTCACCCGCAAAACCCAAATTATACCACAAAGCCTTTAACTTCCCTTTGACTTCCCTTTAACGAGCCTTTGAAAACCCTTTGAAAAGCCTTTGACACCCCTTTAAAAGACTTTGACTTGCCTTTGAAAGACTTTAACCTGCCTTTAAAAGTCTTTAACTTCCCTATGCTGTAAGCGACCGTGCTTTTAGTCCAATTGCACGGAAAAGCATGTCATTTTAGCCGGTTATAATATGTCATATCTATTTTTCGCAGCGTTATTTATAATATCTTTTAATGTTCTTCTAATAATGTCATACTGGAATTATAATATTGTTCTAATATACCAGGTATATGCAGGGTATATTCGGGATATATGCAGCATCGGTTTTGGGTGTTCTTGGGTAGCTATAGTGGTGGATGAAGAATGGAAAGTTATACATGGGTGATGGGATGAAAAGGGATAAGCAGAGTGAAAAAGGTTTTAGATAACGACTGTAGAAGCTTGCTGCGTTGGGGTTTGGGAAGATTTTTTGATAAAATTGAAATTACATTTGCTTTATTCATAAAAAACGATACCTTTGCATTCCTTTTTACTGCGGTTCTAGCCGGTAAAAAGAAGTTCTTTAAGATGAATGCTATGCGGGTGTGGTGAAATTGGTAGACACGCTAGACTTAGGATCTAGTGCTTCACGGCATGGGGGTTCGAGTCCCTCCACCCGCACTAAGCTTTATTCGACAACCAGGTTCGAATACAAGCATAATGTGATGTAGTAATTTCCTTCTTATTATATCGAGAGTCTTTACCCGCACATTTTTCAGTTTATATGCCAAAATTAGTCTGCTCACGGCAGCAAAGCGGCATAAGCCTGCTAAAAAGGCAGGAACTCCTTCACTGCAGGCTCATGGCACAATCTTCGTGCATAAGTGTTCCACACGGCCTAAACAATTTTCGTGTTTTAAATAATAACATCATACAAAATGGCAACCGTAACCAGAGAAAACATTGGTTTATTGAATGATAAGATCACTGTGAAAGTGAGCCAGGAAGATTATCTTCCCAATTTTGAAAAATCGTTGAAGCAGTTCAGCAAATCTGCCAACATTCCAGGTTTCCGTAAAGGAATGGTGCCTGTGGGCATGGTTAAAAAAATGCATGGCCAAGCGATCTTAACAGATGAAGTATTGAAATCTGTTGAGAAAGGTTTGATGGATTACATTCAAAATGAAAAATTGGAAATTTTCGGCCAACCGATTTCCCTCGAACAATCTGCAAAAGATATAGACCTTAACGCTCCAGCAGAATATGATTTTGCTTTCGAGATTGGTTTGAAACCTACTTTTGATATTACTCCTTTAAATGGCGGTACTACATTAACTAAATACAATGTAAAAGTAACTGACGCAATGGTAAACGAAGAAGTAAATCGTTTACAATTGAAAGGTGGTAAAGCAGAAGAAGTTGAAACCGTTTCATCTGAAGACGACGTGTTGAACGTTTCATTTGAGGCAGCAGATGCGAAAGGCGTTGTTGCTGAAGGTGCAGAGAAGAAAGAAACTTCAGTTTTGTTGAAGTATTTCACACCTGCTATTCAAGATCAATTAAAAGGTAAAAAAGTAGGTGAAAGCATTTCTTTCCAATTGTCTGCAGCTTTTGATCAAGAAAGACAAGCTTTTATCTTAAAAGACCTTAAATTAGGAGAAGAAGCGGTGAATGAGTATTTTGTATTAACTATTACAAAAATCAATCACATTGCTAAAAGAGAGTTGAACGAAGAATTCTTCAATGAAGTATACCCTAACATGGGCGTTACAACAGAAGAAGCGTTCCGCGCTAAATTGCAAGAAGAAGTAGAAAAGTACTGGAGCATGGAAGCTAAAAACAGCATGCACAACGATCTTTTCGAAACTTTGGTGCACGAAACTCCAATCGAATTACCAAAAGAGTTTTTGAAACGTTGGTTACAAACCGGCGGTGAAAAACCAAAAACTGCCGAAGAAGCAGAAAAAGAATACCCGAATTTCGACCATCAATTGCGTTGGACTTTAATCTCCGACAAATTGATCCGCGATAATAAAATTGAAGTTTCTTTCGAAGAATTGAAAGAAAACGCTAAGCAACGTATCATGGGTTACTTCGGCGGCGCCGCTGAACAAGCTGAATGGATCGATTCTTATATCGACCGTATGTTGCAAGACGAGAAATTCGTGGATCAAACATACCGTGAGATGATTACAACAAAATTGTTTGACTTTGCCGAAACGAAGGTGAACGTGAAAGAAGAGGATATCACAGCAGAAGATTTTGTTAAATTGCCTCATAAACATCACCATCATGAACATTAATAACGAATTCAGAAAATATGCCATCCACCACCGCGGTATTAGCAGCTTAGTGGTAGATAGTTACGCTCGTCACCAGCTCAACGCTTTGACCCCTTATATCATCGAGGAGCGCCCGATGAACGTAGCTACGATGGACGTATTTTCAAGGTTAATGATGGATCGCATTATTTTCTTAGGCGATCCAGTGACCGATTACGTTGCAAACGTAATTACCGCTCAGTTACTGTTCTTGGAATCCACAGATCGTAACCGCGACATCCAAATGTACATCAACAGCCCTGGTGGTAGTGTATATGCGGGTTTAGGCATTTATGATACAATGCAAATTATTGCTCCAGATGTAGCAACAATTTGTACTGGTATGGCCGCTTCTTTTGGTGCCGTTCTCTTAGTAGCAGGTACAAAAGGTAAACGCACAGCATTAAAACATGCTCGTGTTATGATCCACCAACCACACGGTGGTGCAGAAGGTCAAACTTCTGATATCGAGATCACAGCACGCGAATTCGTGAAATTGAAAAAAGAATTGAACGAAATCATCGCCACTCACTCTGGTCAACCTTTCAAAAAGGTTGAAAAAGACGGCGACCGCGATTACTGGATGACTGCCGACGAAGCAAAAGAATACGGGATTATCGACGATGTGCTCGACAAAAATCCTCGTAAAAAAGAACAAAATAACGCACAATAAAAATGCTAAAACATCCCGCCCCGGCGGGATGTTTTAATATATACGGGTACTACCAAAAATATTATCCGTAAATTTGTTTTTGCCGAACCCCGGTTCGCTAGAACTTATTTTATATCTAAAGATCGACAATTGATGAAAGAGTCTAAAATCCGCTGCTCATTCTGCAACCGTTCAAAAGACGAGGTGCAGATCTTAATTGCCGGCGCAGAAGGGCACATCTGTGAAAACTGTGTGGCCAACGCGCAAGAAATTATCGAGCAAGAACTTTTCAACCACGATAAAAACACAGCTAAAGGCCCTTCTCACTTTGTTCCCAAAGTGTCGAAACCCGTTGAAATCAAGAGCTTCTTGGATCAATACGTGATTGGACAGGATGATGCAAAGAAGATCTTAGCTGTAGCCGTTTATAACCACTATAAACGCCTCAATCAAACCCATGATACAGATGAAGTAGAAATCGAAAAATCGAATATCATCATGGTAGGCGAAACTGGTACCGGTAAAACCTTACTTGCTAAATCGATCGCTAAATTGCTGAACGTTCCATTTACCATCGTAGATGCTACTGTATTCACAGAAGCCGGTTACGTAGGTGAAGACGTAGAAAGCATTTTAACCCGCTTATTACAAGTGTGCAATTATGATGTAGACGCTGCAGAAAAAGGTATCGTTTATATCGATGAAATCGATAAAATCGCCCGCAAAAGCGATAACCCATCTATCACACGTGATGTGAGCGGTGAAGGTGTACAACAAGGTTTGCTGAAGTTATTGGAAGGTACAGAAGTACTTGTTCCTCCACAAGGCGGCCGTAAACACCCTGAACAAAAACTCATCAAAGTAAACACACAGAACATCCTGTTCATCTGTGGTGGCGCTTTCGATGGCGTAGATAAAATCATTAGCCGCCGCGTACAAACGCAATCTATCGGCTTCACTGTGAATAAAGACCGCGAAGAAGATGCGAAAAAACACATCCTCCGCTTCGTTAACTCACAAGATTTGAAATCATTCGGTTTAATCCCAGAATTATTAGGTCGCCTTCCAGTGGTAACTTATTTGAATTCTTTGGATGCCGATGCACTCAAAGCCATCTTAACAGAGCCTAAAAACGCCCTCGTAAAACAATACCAAAAACTATTCAAAGTAGAAGGTATCGAATTACAAATAGAAGACGGCGCTGTGGATTATATTGTTGAAAAAGCAATGGAATTCAAACTGGGTGCACGTGGTTTACGTTCTATCTGCGAAGTATTACTGAGCGACGCGATGTTCGAATTACCATCTACTAATCAAACAGCATTCGTACTTACCCGCGAATTCGCACAAAGCAAGATGGAGCAATCCAATCTTTCTAAACTCAAAGTAGCTTAATCATCCAGTCACCTTTTAATATTTTCTACCATGCAAGAATTGATTCAAAAGTTGCAAGAACAAACCGGCATTACAGCTGAACAAGCTGAAAAGTCGATCGAAACCATGAAAGAGTATATTAAAAGCAAATTACCCGCTATGCTAGCCGGTAACGTCGATACTTGGTTTGCAGGGATTGCCGGTCAACCCGAAAAGAAACAAGAACAAAACGATGATTTCTTAGGATAATACTCGTTGAATATATACTAAAAAAAGGCTATTCTACCGGATAGCCTTTTTTTATGCACCAAACCTATTATTATATTAAAATATCATATGGCAAGGTTCTTGTAATAGGTTAATTGATTTTAACCAATCTTATATGAAAAACAACGTCCTCTCATTTCTCCTATTAGGAGCCATGTCGCTATTCTCTCTCACGTCATGTGATGATGGAAATGACTATCCACCACAAGGAAATTCCCGATTAAGCGTTTATCTTACGGATGCTCCTGTTGCATACGATGCGGTATACATCGATATCCAAGATGTAAGGGTGAATTACTCTTCCGACACTACCAATGGATGGCAATCACTCGGTTTGCTTCGACCAGGGGTGTACAACTTATTAGATTTCAGAAACGGGCTCGACACCCTGCTTATTTCTAAAGATTTACCGGCCGGTAAAATCTCTCAGATTCGTTTAATTCTAGGTAATAATAACAGCGTTGTTGTAGGTGGTACTTCTTATCCATTAGAAACCCCATCTGCGCAACAATCAGGTTTGAAACTAAATGTACATGCGGAATTAGTCGCAGATGTTGAATACCGCTTATGGCTCGATTTCGATGCTGCGAAGTCTATTGTTACTACAGGTAGCAACAAATACATACTCAAACCCGTTATTCGTACTTTCACACAAGCTACTTCAGGTAGTATCAAAGGCATTGCATTACCCGCTATTAGCGTTAAAGGTATTTATGCTATCCAACAAAACGACACCGTAGCTGCAGCTTTACCAAACGCTGTAACCGGTACATTCGTATTGCCAGGATTAAATGCAGGTGCTTACAATGTTGCTATCGTGGGTGATGGTATTTTGAGAGATACCACCTTGTTAGGTGTAAATGTAACAGTTGGTCAAGCCAGCAATGTTGGTACAATTACCCTACGCTAACTTTTCATTTCGTTATACACAACCTATAAAACAATTCGCCGTAGCTTTCTACGGCGATTTTTGTTTGTAATAGTATCTTTAAGTTTTGATTAGGTGTTATTTGATAGTAGGTAGTTCAAATGGTAGCTGGTATACTATATCAACTATGTTTTCTAAAAACACGTTCGTTGGCACTCTCTCACCATTTGTTGCATAGCAAATAGATATCTTATCTTTTGGATTGTAAATAAGGCGTGTATGTGAACCAAGTACATCGCCGCCATGACCGAAAAATACGTTGTTACCATATTCAAAGAGTGCTAATCCCCTACCCCAATCTTCCTTTCCTACAGTGGGTACCATTAATGCAAGCGTTGCTGGTTTGATGAGTGTATGTTGAAACAAACTTGTTATGACGATATTCAAATCCTGTGTTGTGCTGGCGATATCGCCTACACCAATCACGTTGGTGTATTCCATATCTTTCATTTCGGTCCAATGACCAGCCGAAAATTTATAGGATTTAAATGTATTTGTAGGAGCCGATTTTACCGAGGCAAAGTTCTTTAAATGCAGCGGTTTAGTTATCTTTTGTGCAACAATTTCATGATAGCCCTTTTGATATTTTTTCTCCAAAATCATCCGTAATAAAACGTACGCTGAATTGGAGTAAGCTACCTTTTCATTCGGTTCAAAGCTAGTTCCTTGCTGGATTATTACATCCATAATATCTTCTTCCGATACTTTATCCAACACCCAAATTACGCCATCTTTTATGGCAAAATTCCCTAACCCACTGGTGTGTTCCAGCATGTTCTTTATCGTTATTTTATTGGAATTCGGTATAGCCGGAAAGAATTCGGATAGCTTAGTGTCTAGTGGTAGTTTTCCCTCTTCTACTAATTGTAAAACTAGGATGGCGGTTATCATTTTAGTAACCGATGCTACCTGGTAGGTAGTGTTTTTATTATACTGTACTCCTTCCAATTTATCTTGTCCAAAGCTTCGATTGTACACTTCTTTCCCGTTCTTATAAATTGAAACGTTTCCAAGGCCTCCACTATTCTTTTCTATATAACTTAAGTAATCATCTAGTTTCTCTTTCACAATTGCTTGCGAAAATACATTCGCTGTTAGCAGCAATAAACAAGCTAGTAATCTATATCTCATGCTTAATTTGGTTGTAATGTATCAACGGCCTTAAATACGAAACGGTCAATTCGAGTGAATTGACCGTTTCTTTTGGAGTAGAAATTTTTCGATCTTTCTTTCTGTTTAAGGTTGATAAATTGGTAAGGATTGTAATTAACCCAAATTTAACGTTCTCTTTACAATAAACCATCACACGAACATGTAAATATTTTGTGATTGTTAAGATTTCTTTATTTCTACTATGATTATCATTTAATATGTCACTAAAATATATATTTAGTAGATAAGAAATTGCTCGCTTGTTCACTCACAATTTCATTAATCAAGGCTTTATTTTGCGGTGTTTGTTTCGTGGCTACCATCGAACGGATAGAGAACGCACGTAAGGCATCTCCTACAGATAAGGTGGCTTCTGCCGAATCTTTTCTACCTGTGAATGGGAAGATATCAGGCCCGCGTTGACACTGGCAGTTGATGTTCACCCTACTTACCTGGTTCACCAATGGATCGATTAGGTGTGCTAACTCATCGGCATCATTGGAGAATAAGCTCGTTTGTTGACCATGTTCTGAATGTATTAGATACTGGATAGGGGTTTCAATATCATCAAACGGCACTACAGGAATCAAGGGTCCAAATTGTTCTTCGCTGTAAACTTTCATTTTATCATTTACAGGGAATAGAATGGCTGGGAACACGAACGTATGGTTCGTTTTACCCCCGTTCTCGTTCAGCACTTTAGCGCCGTTGGCGATGGCATCTTCGATGCAATCTTTGAGATATTGTGGTTTGTTGGGCTCTGGCAACGGCGTTAAGAACACATCTTTCTCCCATGGCATCCCAAACTTCAATTTCTCTACTTCCGCCGTTAATCTTTCCAAGAAAGCATCTTTTACAGCGTTATGCACAAAAATGATTTTAATAGCGGTACAACGCTGCCCATTGAACGACAAGCTACCCAATACACACTCTTTCACCGCCAATTCAATATCTGCCTGGCTTGTGATAATAGCCGCATTCTTCGCATCCAACCCTAATATTGCCCGTAACCTATTCACTTTCGGGTGCATCTTCTTCAACTGGTTCGCCACTTTCGACGACCCAATGAGCGTTAATACATTGATTTTACCCGATTCCATCAGTGGTGGAATAATATCGCTACCCGGACCGTAAATCGTATTCATCACGCCTTTAGGGAAACACTCGCGGAAGGCCTCCAACAAAGGGAAATGCAATAACGCACCATGCTTCGGCGGCTTAAATAAGATGGTATTCCCCATCAATAATGCCGGTATTAAGGTTGTAAAGGTTTCGTTCAACGGGTAGTTGAAGGGCCCCATACATAATACCACGCCCAACGGCGAACGACGAATTTGGCCGATAATGCCCT
Source organism: Chitinophaga skermanii (assembly GCF_003259335.1). GTDB lineage: Bacteria > Bacteroidota > Bacteroidia > Chitinophagales > Chitinophagaceae > Chitinophaga > Chitinophaga skermanii. The sequence continues at coordinate 457,660 of NZ_QLLL01000005.1, read as the reverse complement.
GCTCTATCACGAAACGCGAAGAAGCCCGGTCAACATCTTTATATGCATCGATGGTTGCATTGATGTATTCTACAGTTCTATCAAATTCTTTGATGGAATCGGCGTAGGATTTGCCAATTTCCCACATGATAAGTTTTACTACTTCATCCTTCTTGGCGATCATTTTGCCTGTGAATTTCTCCAACGCGGCTATTCTATCACCTACCGACATAGTCGGCCATTCGCCCCTACCATCATTATAAGCATTTACAGCCGCTTCTAGCGATTGCAAAGCTTCGGAAGGGGTACATAAAGGATACGATCCGATCACGCGCCTTTCGAGGCCATTGTCGGTTTTAATGCAGATCGGGGATAGTACGGTGTGTACCTTCCCGTTCCAAGCTACCATTTCTCCATTGGAGAGATAACTGCGTTGGTGCAATTCGGGAATATCGAATGCAGCGGGAATGTCGGCTTTTCCAGGGAAAAGATCTGCTAGAGATTGGTCAAACGAGGTCATTTTGAAAACATTAAGAGCGTGTAAGTTATGTAATCACGCCACCAATTGCTACCGATTGCAAGATTTTTCGAAATCTTCTAATTTTCGCTACTGGTGAGTGTTTGCGCAGTGTTTCCGTATAAATGGCCTCGTTATCGATTGAAGGATTTTTATTTCAGTGCTTCGCGGGCAATGACGATTTTTTGGATTTCACTCGTTCCCTCGCCTATGGTGCACAATTTTGCATCACGGTAGAATTTCTCTACTGGGAAGTCTTTTGTGTAACCATAACCACCGAAGATTTGCACGGCTTCATTCGCCACGCTTACCGCCACTTCCGATGCATAATACTTCGCAATGGCTGCTTCTTTGGTCATTTTTACCCCCCTATTTTTCATGTCTGCCGCTTGCAACGTCAATAACTCCGCCGCTTCGATTTGCGTGGCCATATCGGCTAATTTAAAAGAAATGCCTTGGAAGCTTGCAATGGGTTGATCGAATTGATAACGTTCTGTCGCATATTTCTTAGCGGCTTCATAGGCTCCTTTTGCAATGCCTAGGGCCAAAGCGGCAATGGAAATACGACCACCATCCAATACTTTCATGGCTTGGATAAAACCGTCGCCTTCTTTGCCGAGGAGGTTTTCTGCCGGGATACGACAATTATCAAAGATCATTTCTGCTGTTTCCGAGGCACGCATGCCTAATTTGTTCTCTTTTTTACCTGCCGAAAACCCAGGTGTGCCCTTTTCTACGATAAAGGCACTCATACCATGACTATCTCTTACCTCGCCAGTACGGGCAATAACCACGGCTACATCGCCACTTTTACCGTGGGTAATCCAGCATTTTGTACCGTTAATTACCCAGTCGTTCCCATCTTTCTTGGCAACGCATTTCATGTTCATGGCATCGCTGCCTGTATTGGGTTCTGTTAAACCCCAAGCGCCGATAAATTCGGCCGTGGCCAGCTTAGGCAGGTATTTTTGCTTTTGCGCATCATTACCGAATTGCAAAATATGTCCTGTACAAAGGGAATTATGAGCAGCCATACTTAAACCTATGGCGCCGCAAATTTTAGCTACCTCGCTAATAGCTGTAACATATTCTAAGTAAGATTGCCCGGCACCGTTGTATTGTTCTGGAACCAATACGCCCATCAAGCCGAGTTCTCCCATTTTCTTAAATACTTCAACAGGGAAAGTTTGGGATTCATCCCATTCTAAGATGTTGTGGGGTTGTAAATGAGCTTTTCCAAAATCGCGAATCATTTGGGCAATTTGCTGTTGCATTTCCGTGGACTGAAAATTCATAATCTTGCTAATGTTTGGTGACTGCTATGTAATATTCAATTTTACGATAATTAATCTCATCTACCAACGGCAGGCGTTTAAGGTCTTCTACCCGCTCGAAAGGCCCATGAACACTACGATACTTTACAATTGCACGGGCTAAATTCGTGTTGATATATGGATGATCCCCCAAAGATTTTTCATCTGCCTGGTTGAGATCGATTTTCCTTAGTGAAATGTCCCCCAGTTTTAAAAATGGTTGAATTTTATTAAAAACCGAGCCAGGTAATCCATAGGTTTCTCCTACTTGCTGCACATCATGGAAGCCTCCGAGCCGCTCCCGGAACTTCAAAATACGCCTAGTATACCCTGCTCCAATGCCTGGCAGTAATTCCCAACTGCTACTATCCGCTGTATTGATATCGATGCTTTGGATAATGCGGGCGGCGAATTGTACATGCCGCGAAGAATCCTTGTAAAGGCTTACCTGTTGGGGTTTGCTAATTGCCACGTAAGGCAATATCCGCTTGTAATCACTTTCTTCCAGGGTATATATTTTCTTCAAATCATCGGCTACACGGAATTGCCCTCCTTTCGCCCGGTATTTCACAATACTTTTAGCCGTACGTGCCGGTATGCCTAGTTGTAGCCAGGTTTCGAAACTAGCTGTATTCGGATCAAAGTGAAACAAACGTATTCGCGGAGGATTTGGATGTTTTTCACCTGGTAAGTTTACGGGCTTTGCCTGCTGTAAAAATGCGTGTACTTCGCCTTGCGATTCTTCGTCTACTTTCCATTCAACCGGTGCAAAAAAACGGGAGAAAATATACGGTGCCAGCAAACTGCCGGTTAACAAACATAAAAGTGCATACACGCCATTGCGTTCCTGCTTGGTGAAACGGGTGAATGCAGGGAAAAATTTTTGCTGCATGGGTTAACGTTCATTTATAAAATGAAAATACGTTTTCCCTATTTATTAAAAGAAGTTTTTAGGAGATATTTAAGGTTAACCCATCGAAAGCCAATGCCATACCGCTTGGTAATTCTTGCATTACTTCATCGTGCAAGCCTAATTGGTGAGAAATATGGGTAAAATATACTTCCGGTATGTCGAGTTCTTGAGCCAAATCGATGGCTTCTTGCAAAGTGAAATGAGAAATATGCTTTTCTTTCCGCAATGCATTCAACACCAATATTTTTGAGCCGCGGATTTTCTCTTTCTCGCTGTCAGCAATGAAGTTAGCATCGGTGATATAGGTAAAATCGTGGATACGGAAACCGGTCACCGGCATCTTGTAATGCATTACGTTAATAGGAATTACGCGTAAACCATTCACCAAGAACGATTCGTCGGAAATAGTACGGAGGTTTAACTCGGGAATACCCGGGTATTTAAAATCGGCAAACGCATACGCAAACTCCCGCACAATCACGTTCTGCGAGAATTCCGTGGCGAATATATCTATCGGCTGTTGCTGGAAATAATTGAATGCACGGATATCGTCCATGCCGGCAATATGATCTTTATGAGAATGCGTAATTAACACGGCTTCTAACTTCTTCACATTCGCCCGTAACATTTGGTAACGAAAATCGGGCGTTGTATCCACTACAATATTGCCTACACTCGTTTCAATGAAGATACTACTGCGTAAGCGTTTATCTTTATGGTTCGCCGATTTGCACACGCGGCAGTCACACGCGATGACCGGCACGCCTTGCGATGTTCCTGTTCCTAGAAATGTTACTTTTAATCCGCTCACGGTGCTCCTCTATTTTTATGCTTCGCTGGATGGTTCTGTTGGTGCCGATGTTTCGCCGGGTGTTGTATCTTCTTCCGCGGTATCGATATTACCGGCGGCATTTTTGAAATCAACCACCTGCTTGTATAATTTATAACTTTCGGGGGTTAGAAATTCTACTTCAAGCTGGATGGAAGGTAAGATATCGAGCAAAGTGTTGATTCTTCCTTCCAAGTTCAAGAACTTATTCACCACCACCACTTTCTTATGCTCTAGCAAACAGTATCCCGAGTTGAAAGTACCCTTTTCGAAGCGAAGGATATATTTCGCTTCTTCGAATATCTTTTCAAGTTTCGAGAGATTATTAGGTGTTGGTTTTAAATTCATGCTAGCGTGATTAAATCGGTTAATTTGTTCTGTGCACAAAAGTAAGTCAATTCTTCCAATGCACACCCCGTGGCTATTTAGAAACCATGCGTGCTACCGGTACAATCATTTCTTCTAAAGAAATACCACCATGCTGGAAGGTATTGCGGTAGTAGTTAACGAAATAATTGTAGTTATTAGGGTAACACAAATAGCCATCTTCACGGGCAAAGATATAAGAAGAATTCACATTCGGCTTGGGCAAACCCGCTTCTTTAGGGTCGCGTACCGCCAACACTTCTTTCGGGTCGTAATTCAAATTACGGCCATGCTTATAGCGCAAGTTGGTGGTGGTTTGTTTATCCCCGATTACTTTCACCGGCGTTTTTACACGCACACTACCATGGTCGGTAGCCACGATGAGGTTAATTTTACGGTCTGCTAATTTCTTCAAGGCTTGGTGCAATGGTGAGTGTTCGAACCAACTGGCGGTAATGGAACGGTACGACATTTCATCGCCGGCCAATTCTTTCAATACTTCCATTTCTGTGCGGGCATGACTAAGCATATCCACGAAGTTGTACACAATAATGTTCAACTGGTAATTGAGCATATTGTGGATATTATTCACCAAGTGTTGGCCATCGTTGTGGTTCAGCACCTTGGTGTACGAGAACTTAAGGTCTTTTTTCAAGCGGGCGATTTGCGCGGCGAAAAACTTCTCTTCGTACAAATTCTTCCCTCCTTCCTCGTCATCATTCTTCCATTCTTCCGGGAACTTGGCCTCGATTTCCACGGGTAACATGCCTGCAAATATGGCGTTACGGCTATATTGGGTGGAGGTAGGAAGAATGCTGAAGAAGGTATCTTCTTCTACTACGCGGAACGATTCAGCGAAAATGGGCTGAATAGTTTTCCACTGGTCGTACCGGAGATTATCGATTAAAATGAAGAAATTCGGCACGTTAGGATCGAGTGCGGGGAATACTTTCTCTTTGAACAAGGTATGCGACATCACGGGTTGTTCGAGCTGTTTAGGGCTCATCCAGCTGGTATAATTGCGGGAAATGAACTTCGCGAATTCGCTGTTAGCTTCGGCTTTTTGGGTGTTGAACACTTCCATCATTTCCGGGCTATCGGCCTTGCCCATTTCCATTTCCCAGTACACGAGCTTCTTATAGATCTCCATCCATTCCTTGTAATCGGGGTTTGAATTGAGGGCCATGAAAAGGGAGCGGAACTCTTGTTGGTAAGCATTCGTTGTTTTTTCGGCTACGAGACGTTTATTATCGATGATCTTCTTCAACGACAATAATACTTGGTTTGGATTTACCGGTTTGATAAGGTAATCGGTGATTTGAGAGCCAATCGCTTCATCCATTACGTTCTCGGCTTCATTCTTGGTGATCATCACCACGGGAACTTGGATATCCATTTCCTTTATTTTAGCCAAGGTTTCGAGGCCGGTAATGCCGGGCATGGATTCATCTAAGAGCACTACATCTACAATATTCTCCTTCAAAAACTCCAAGGCGTCGTAGCCATTGGTGAGTGCCGATACTTGGTAGCCTTTGTTTTCCAAGAAAATAATCTGTGACTTTAACGATTCGATCTCGTCATCCACCCAAAGTATATTGATTTGACTCATAGCTGCTGATAAGGTTTTATAAAGAATGCGCGCAGGGTTAACCGTGCGTTTAAATTTACCACCAATTCGGCAATAAATGGGCCTTCTATTCCTTATAACCTGTTAAAAAAAAGAAAAATACGTTTTTCGGCAACCTATTTTAATACAAAAGGTGCCACAATTGGGCACCTTTTCGGAACATCACGCGTCCTTAGTGTCATTACAAGCGTCTAAGTAGCTAGGAAATAAATGGTTATAAATAAGTGCTTAAAAGTTGCCTTTTATACAGCAACCCTTACATTGAAATCTATTTTACTGGCAGCTAGCCAATTTTGCATAAGCTGTTTTAGGTGTAGTAATGAAGTACACGCCTGGATAGCATTTGTCGTAATATGCTTCTCCCACTATATCGATCTTAAAGGTTTGTCCACCTTTCCAAGTGATGGTTGAGTCTAAGATAACCGTAAATGTATGTGATTGGGCTGGATCATCTTTGGTAGTAAGTTGCCATAATTTGGGAGCGGCTGTAGAATCTAGCAATTTAAGGGTAGATAGGCAGCCTGGGTTGTGATCTAATAATTTTACACTCACACAGCGGTATTGTCCTTCTGGAATCTCTTCTTTATCTTTTTTACAAGCGTAACATACTAGGCCGATAAGCGCGATAATTAATAACTTTTTCATGTAATAATTGATGTTAGGTTGAATAAATGTGTGTTATAGGGAGTGCTGTGTAGCACTTATTTACAAGTAGCCGGTTTAGCATGCATCACATTGGGTTCGCCAGCAAAGCTGATGGCGGCGAAGCAGTCGAGGTATTTTACTTTGCCCACGATATCTATTTTCACGGGTTGACCAGTTTGCCAGGTGGCATTTGAATCTAAGTAAATACCAATTTGATGCGCTTGCCCTGGTATGGGTGATGCAGATTCTTTCCACAATGCCGGTGCTTGGGTAGAATCGAGCAGTTGTACAGTGGAAATACATGCATGGTTGTAAGTAACCACCTGTACGCTTAAACAAGCGTTTGGATCTTGAACAGCCTTTTTTTCATCCTTACAAGCCATCAAAACAAGGCCAGTCAATGCGCAGCATAACAACTTTTTCATGTGTAATATTTGTTAGGTTAATTGTTTTTATTGGAGGAAAATGTATAAACAAAAGAGCGCTGAATGGCTAGCGCCTTAAGTTTACTATTGAGGGTGAACAAAATATCTTCATTTGCAAATGTCAACAGGAGTACTTGTTTCATTGCTACAGTATCATTTGGTTGAATAATGTGGTTACGTGGATATGTATGTGAAACGGGAAGCGTTGATGAAAGTTACAAACAGTATAAATTATTTTTATAGGCGTGTACAACTTACACTACTTACTACCCAATTTCAGAGAAATTATCATCATTCCTCCCATTTACACGACAAAAACTTGACATTTCACTTGTACAAAATCTACCCTCAAAATCGCTGGGCGCTTTCACATTCAATCACATAAACAGTGTGGATAAATATTATAACTTACTAACTACTTGATAATGAATACCCAAAAAAGGGTGGGGATAGGCTTAGGATAGGCTCGAGATAGGGTCGAGATAGGCTTGGGATAGGGTGGAGATAGGGTAAGGATAGGCTAGACTATAAAAAGGGATAGGCTTCACCCTAAAAATGGATCGGCATACCTAATTATAAGAGGCGGCTTATAGGGGTACAAGATAAATTTTCCGTTACAGGAGTAGAAAACATCCCTATAACCACCGACTAAGAAATTAAAATAATTTAAAATGTTGGAAACCGGGGAAACCTTGGCAAGATTTTGTTAAAAAATAGCCATAAAGTAGGTCGAAATGGTGTAAAAATGATACATTCAATGAATTCCTACTGTAGTTTTGCAGAAGTTTAAAGCATTTGGATGACAGCAAGCAATAGAAAGATTGTAAACGACCCGGTGTATGGTTTTATCACCATTGATCACCCGTTAATATTTAAGATCATATCGCATCCTTATTATCAACGGTTGAGAAGGATACACCAGATGGCTTTGGCGCAGCTTGTTTACCCGGGTGCTATGCATACTAGGTTTCACCATAGCTTGGGGGCATATCATTTAATGTGCAATGCTTTACAAGAATTAAAGGGAAAAGGCGTTGTTATAACAGCCGAGGAAGAATTGGCCGCAAAGATCGCTATTTTGTTGCATGACATTGGCCACGGACCTTATTCGCACGCTTTGGAGCATACCATCGTTGAAGATGTAAGCCACGAAGAAATCTCGAAATTATTAATGGAATCGTTGAACAGGGAATTCCATGGTGCTTTAGACTTGGCCATTGATATATTTAATGGTCGTTATTACAAATCGTTCTTGCATCAATTGGTATCGAGCCAATTGGATGTAGATAGGATGGATTACCTCAACCGCGACAGTTTCTTCACGGGGGTATCGGAGGGTGTGATTGGGTATGATCGCATTATAAAGATGTTGACAGTGAAGGATGGCGAGTTGATGGTGGAAGAAAAGGGCATTTATTCGATTGAGAAATTCATTGTAGCAAGGCGACTTATGTATTGGCAGGTGTATTTACACAAAACGGTATTATCTGCGGAAAATATGCTTGTAAAGATCCTAGCCCGCGCAAAAGCATTGGCTTCCAGCGGCGTGGAATTATTTGCATCTCCTACCCTGCACCATTTTCTTTACAACACGATTGATAAGAAAGCATTCGAAAATAACGACGAGTGCTTGGCGAAATTCTGTTTATTGGACGATTACGACATTATGGGCGCCATTAAGGTATGGGCTACCCACCCCGATAAAGTGCTTAGTACACTTTGCGGCTGGCTGGTAAACCGGCAACTATTCAAAGTTGTGCTTAGTAATGAACCGTTCGACGCAGCAACCCTCGCCATACATAAACTGAAAGCAGGTAAGCATTTCGGCCTCAATGAAGATGAGCTGGATTATTTCGTTTTTACCGACGAAGCAAGTGTTAGAGCATATAATGTTAATAACGAGAAAATCAACATCCTTTTCAAAAATGGAACGGTGAAAGATATTTCTTCCATTGACAATGCATTAGTTAGCCATACTTTGGCGATACCGATAAAAAAATTCTACATTTGTCATCCAAAAATCTAGGCTAACGCCGTTTTCAATTGGCGCAAACACGTTAGTAAAAAATCATCTATATTGTCGGGTGATGACCTGGTGGTTAAAATTTTATTCAAATTTACTTTATGCAATTTAGCGCATTACAATTAGCTACCATCCTGGGTGGTAAGCTCGAGGGAGATCCGGAAGTTAAAGTCCACAATATTGCCAAGATCGAGGAAGCGGGCGAAGGCATGCTAAGTTTCATTGCCAACCCTAAGTACGAGGAATTCATTTACTCAACAAACGCTTCAATCCTCATTGTAAACGAAAGCTTAACAGTAGAACGCCCTATTAAGCCGACATTGATTAGGGTGAAAGACGCTTATAGCAGTTTTGCTTTATTGCTTGAACAATATGCCCAAATGAAGGGCAATAAATCTGGTATTCAGCAGCCATCGTTCATTCCGGCGACCGTTAAAATGGGCGCTAATGTGTTCGTGGGTGCTTTTGCATATTTGGGTGAAAATGTTGTGTTGGGAGACAATGTAAAAATCTATCCTGGCGTATACTTGGGCGACAATGTGTCGATCGGCGCGAATTCTACCCTCTTCCCTGGTGTAAAAGTATATGATAACTGTGTAGTGGGTCAGCGTGTGATATTGCATGCCGGTTGTGTGATTGGTGGCGACGGCTTCGGTTTTGCGCCGCAAGCGGATGGTACATATAAGAAAGTACCGCAGATTGGAAACGTGATCATACACGACGATGTGGAAGTGGGTGCTAATACTACATTAGACCGTGCTACGATGGGTTCTACCGTGATTAAGAAGGGCGTTAAGCTCGATAACTTGATCCAAGTAGCGCACAACGTAGAAGTGGGCGAAAATACGGTGATTGCGGCACAAACGGGTGTTTCGGGCAGTACGAAAATTGGTACCAATTGCGTAATTGGCGGCCAAGTGGGTATTGTTGGGCATATTCAAATAGCTGATGGCACAAGAATTAACGCGCAGAGCGGCTTAAGCAAATCTATATCCACGCCCAACACGGCTTTAACGGGTTCACCGGCGTATGATTATAAAAGTTCGCTGAAAAGTCAGGCAATTTTTAGAAATTTGCCAGACCTCGAAAAGCGCGTGAAGGAATTAGAGGATATGGTAAAGCAACTATTATCCGAACGAGCGGGCGTATAGAGTTAGCATTATAGGATAGATTATTAGATATTATTATGATGGAAAATCAACAGTTGCCATACCAACAAACCTTGAAGGGTCCTGTTACCATTTCGGGCGTTGGATTGCATACAGGAGCTCATGTGAATATGACACTCAAACCGGCGACACCGGGATTTGGGATCAAGTTTCAAAGAATAGACTTACCTGGTCAGCCAATCGTGAAAGCCGATGTTGACTATGTAGTTGATACCTCTCGTGGTACCACTTTGGAGCACAATGGCGCACGCGTAAGCACAGTAGAACACTTATTAGCTGCGTTAGTTGGCATGGGTATCGACAATATATTGATTGAGCTCGACGGTCCGGAAATTCCCATTATGGACGGCAGTTCTCAACCTTTCATTGAAGAGATTGAGAAAGTAGGTGCTGAGGCACAAGATGCTCAAAAAATATACTACTCCATCGATACAAACATCTCTTACTACGATGAAGTAAAGAAAGTTGAGATGACAGCAATGCCATCTGTAGACTACCGCATTACTTGTTTGATTGATTTCAATTCGCAAGTATTGGGTACACAGCACGCCAACTTGAAAAGCATGGCAGATTTCAAACAAGAAATCGCTCCTTGCCGTACTTTCTGCTTCTTACATGAATTAGAATATTTGTTAGCGAACAACCTTATTAAAGGTGGTGATTTAAACAATGCGATTGTTGTAGTGGATAAACCTATGACAGAAGAGCAACTTAAGCCACTCGCTAAAGCATTCAACCGCGAGCAAATTAGTGTTCAACGTGAAGGTATCCTCAACAACATCGAGTTACGCTTCCCGAATGAACCGGCTCGTCATAAACTCTTGGACATCGTGGGTGACCTTGCGTTGATTGGTTATCCAATTAAGGCGCATATCATGGCAAACCGCCCTGGCCACGCTTCTAACGTAGAATTTGCTCGTAAGATCAAAGCCTATATTAAGAAGAATAAGCACATGAAAGATGTGCCTATCTACGATCCAAACCAACCACCGGTATTCGATGTACGCAGAATTGAGAAATTCTTGCCACACCGTCACCCGTTCTTGTTGATCGACAAAATCATCGAATTATCGCATAACAAAGTAATCGGTATTAAGAACGTAACCTTCAACGAACCTCAGTTCCAAGGTCACTTCCCTAATAACCCGGTGATGCCAGGTGTACTTCAAATTGAAGCATTGGCGCAGGTAGGTGGTATCTTAGCATTAAGTCCATTACCAGATGCGGAATTGTATGATACTTACTTCTTGAAGATCGACAACTGCAAGTTCAAACAAAAAGTATTACCGGGCGACACCATGATCTTGAAGATGGAACTGTTAAGTCCTATCAGGAGAGGTATTGTGGAGATGCGTGGTACGGTATTTATCGGAAACAAAGTAGCCACAGAGGCCGACTTAGTGGCACAAATTATAAAACGAGAAGGCAAATAAGAGCAATGATTCATCCGCTTACATACATTCATCCGGACGCTAAAGTTGCGCCTAATGTTAAAATAGATCCTTTTACCGTCATTCATAAAAACGTGGAAATCGGTGAAGGCACATGGATTGGATCTAACGTTACCATCATGGAGGGCGCGCGAATTGGTAAAAACTGCCGCATCTTCCCAGGTGCTGTAATTGCAGCCATTCCACAGGATCTGAAATTCGAAGGTGAAGAAACGACTGTAGAGATTGGCGACAATACCACCATCCGCGAATTTGTAACCATTAACCGTGGTACAAAAGATAAACACAAAACTTCCATCGGTAACAATTGCTTGATTATGGCCTATTGCCATATTGCGCACGACTGTGAAGTGGGTGACAATTGCGTATTCTCTAACAATACTACCCTTGCGGGCCACATTAAAGTTGGTAACAACGTAGTGTTGGCAGGTATGGTAGCCGTTCAACAATTCTGTAAGATCGGTGATCATGCTTTCGTAACAGGCGGTTCTTTGGTAAGAAAAGACGTTCCACCGTACGTAAAAGCAGCACGTGAGCCATTGAGCTATGTGGGTGTTAACTCTGTAGGTTTAAAACGCAGGGGCTTCTCTTTAGAGAAAATCAACCACATCCTCGACTTGTACCGTGTTATTTTCGTAAAAGGGAATAATATTTCTAAAGCCATCCGTATCATCGAAGCGGAATTCCCTGCTACCGATGAACGTGATGAAATCCTTTCTTTTATCCGCGATTCTGGCCGTGGTATTATGAGAGGTTACTCTACTAAATCAAATGATGATATCGCTTAACCAAATAGGCAAGCGTTATAATTACGACTGGATCTTCCGGGGTGTTTCCGCTTCATTCGAAGCTGGAGAACATTACGCGATCCTTGGACCCAACGGTTCTGGTAAATCTACTTTACTACAAGTAATTAGCGGTCATCACCATCATAACGAAGGAACGATCCTGTATCAATTGGGTGAAAAACCCTTGGCGCAGGATCAATTCTTTCGCTTCAGCTCCATCGCTGCACCCTACCAAGAATTGGTAGAAGAATTCACTCTCCAAGAATGCTTCGACTTCCATCAGCACTTTAAATCGTTTTTACCCGGTTTCAAGTCGCAACAAATCATGGAAATTGTCGGTCTCCAAAAAGCAAAGCATAAACAAATTCGGTATTTCTCATCTGGTATGAAACAGCGTGCCAAGCTAGCATTGGCTATCTTTTCTAATGTGCCCGTGGTATTGCTCGACGAGCCATGTACGAACCTGGATGCTGCCGGTATAGCACTTTACCAAAGTTTAATCGCCAACTATTGCAATAAACGAATGGTCGTTGTAAGTTCGAACGACATTCAAGAATATGGTTTCTGTAAAACACGGATCGATATTACACAATACAAATAATTGTAGGAATGCTCACCGGCATTCCTTTTCATTGCATTCACATTTTTAAAGCATTTTGCCCTATGAACAAAGGTTACAAGAAAGTAATTAACGGCTGGGCCATGTACGACTGGGCCAACTCGGTGTACAACCTCGTTATTACCACTACTTTCTTCCCTGTTTATTTCCTTGCACAAACGCATAACAAGGAAACCAATAGCGATATCGTTAACTTCTTCGGTTGGCAAGTGAAGAACTCTTCCTTGTACGATTACGCCGTGGCTTTCGCCTTTTTATTGGTAGCGATCTCTACCCCTATTCTTTCCTCCATTGCCGATTCCCGCGGTAACAAAATGCGCTTCTTGAAGTTCTTCTGTTACCTAGGTGGTTTATCGTGCTCGGCCTTATTCTTCTTTAAGATGGATGCGGCGGTAGAATACGGTGTTATATGCTTCATTTTGGCTACCATTGGATGGTGCGGCGGATTGGTGTTCTATAACTCCTATTTACCCGAAATTGCACCTGTAGAAGATCGAGATAGGGTAAGTGCCCGCGGTTTCTCTTTGGGCTACGTGGGTAGTGTTATATTGCAAATCATCGGCTTTGTACTGGTCGCTTTCGAACCGTTTGGTTTAAAAGGAGAATGGCCGGTACTCGTTACCTTCTTGCTTGTAGGTATTTGGTGGATTGGCTTCGCGCAAATTACCTTCCGCACCCTACCTCCTTCTGCACCGGCAGAGGAACAACAGGGTAGCATTTTTAGAGATGGTTTTATTGAGTTGAAGAAAGTATATGCCCAAGTACGCCAATTACCCGTATTAAAACGCTATTTACGTGCATTCTTTTTCTACAGCATGGGAGTACAAACTGTCATGTTAGCAGCCACTATCTTCGGTAGCAAACTATTGAACCTTCCTTCTACGAATTTGATTATTGTGATTGTAGTTATACAAGTAGTAGCCATCTTAGGTGCTTGGGGTATGGCACGTTTATCGGGTATCTTCGGCAACTTCAAGGTGCTGATTGCTACCGTTATTTTGTGGATTATTGTATGCATTGCTGCTTACTTTACCTATACAGAGAACCAGTTCTACGGCCTGGCGGTATTAGTAGGCTTAGTAATGGGTGGCATTCAATCTTTAAGCCGCTCTACTTACGCAAAACTTATTCCCGAAACACGCGATACCACCAGCTTCTTTAGTTATTACGATGTAACTGAAAAAATTGGTATTGTACTGGGTATGTTCAGCTTCGGGCTGATCGACCAAATGTACTCTATGCGTCATAGTGTGCTCATTCTCACAGCTTATTTCGCGGTTGGTTTACTTTTCTTGTTCGCTGCTTTATTGAAACAAAGTAAATTAGCAAAGGATAAATAGATTTAAACGAACACGATATGAAATTACATACGATCAACACCGGCATGTTCAAGCTCGACGGTGGCGCTATGTTCGGCGTTGTACCCAAAACAATCTGGAACAAACTGAACCCCGGCGATGAAAACAACCTTTGCTCCTGGGCCATGCGCTGCTTGCTAATAGAAGACGATGGACGCTTGATTCTCGTTGATAACGGGATTGGTGATAAACAAGATGCCAAGTTTTTCAGTCACTACTACTTACACGGCGACGATACCCTCGATAAATCCCTAGCGGCTTTGGGGTACCACCGGAACGATATTACCGATGTATTCTTAACACACTTGCATTTCGACCATTGCGGCGGCAGTATTGTGCGCGAAGGCGAAAAGCTGGTGCCTGCTTTCAAGAATGCAACTTATTGGAGCAACGAAGATCATTGGACATGGGCTACAAAACCCAACGATCGCGAGAAAGCTTCTTTCTTGAAAGAGAACATTCTTCCCATCCAAGAAAGCGGTCAACTCCAATTCATTCCCAACGAAAACGGCACTTCATTCACCACGAACATGAAAATCCGTTTCGCCAATGGGCATACCGATGCCATGATGTTGCCACAGTTACAATACAAAGACAAGACCATCTTGTATATGGCCGACTTATTACCCTCTGTTGGCCATATCCCGTTGCCTTATGTAATGGCATACGATACCCGCCCACTCATCACCCTCGATGAAAAGAAAAGCTACTTAACGGAAGCTGTTGAAAACAAGTACATCTTGTTCTTCGAGCACGATCCGAACGTAGAATGCGGTACGTTGCAAATGACAGAAAAGGGCATACGTATAGATCAAACATTTGCCTTGAGCGAACTTTAAAAAGAAGCAGTAATTTTACAACATGAGAATTACGCCTAATAATAAATTAAAGAAATTAATCGTTGTAGGCGACCGTGTATTGGTGAAACTTACAACGGCAACCGACCGTACAGAAAGTGGCTTGTATTTGCCACCTGGTGTAGGTGAAAAAGAGAAAGTGCAACAAGGGTATGTAATTAAAACCGGCCCGGGGTATGCTATTCCCGTACCCGGTGAAGACGAACCTTGGAAGCAAGAAGAAGAGAAAATCAAATACATTCCCTTACAAGCACACGAAGGCGACTTAGCGATCTTTTTGCTAAGTGGCGCTACGGAAGTGATGTACGAAGGTGAGAAATATTACATTGTTCCACAACAGGCCATCTTGTTGTTGGAAAGAGAAGAAGAATTATAAAACCCTGTATCCCTGCTTTTGCAAAGAAGCAGGGATCTATTTTCCCTATAACCGCCACAGCTGATTTCTATCAGTAAACGCATTACCCAGTAAGCGTATTTTTACAGATTATTCTTATTAAAACATACAGCATGCTTAAAAAGAAACATAACGCATCGCGTTATTCCTTGGTAATGGGCGCACTTTTGCTCACAGCCTTCTCGGCTTGTCAATCGCCCAATGGTAAGGCTGCTCAAGCAACAACAACGGAAGCCGACAGCGTAAAAATCCTGGACAAAGAAGTAATGGACATGCACAACATTGCCATGCCGAAGATGGTCCACATCCGTACACAGAAACAAATCTTAACAAATTCCATCGACAGTTTAACGAAGTTGAAAAAGGAAGTACCGGCTGCTTTTACCGATGCTGTACATAACCTCGATTCTGCCAGTAACGCGATGGACGTGTGGATGAAAGCATATGATTACGATATGACCGGCAAAAGTGATGCAGAAAAGATCACTTATTTAAACGGTGAATTGAAGAAAATCGAAGCCATTAAAGCACACATGGAAAGTAGCATAGAACAAGCAAAATCCGTTCAACAATAATACGCGAACCTTTACTGCAACCCACAGCAGTAAAGGTTTTTCTTTTTCCGCCCCTTCCCTGCCTAAGCACTATTTACTTACCTCGAAAACTGTTTGACATGGCAAATAAAGATGCATTCCTCCAAACGATCAATAATGGTTATGCTTTCAAAGGCGAATTCTTCAAACTAGGCTGCGCAATGCTGGATGGTGAAGTGATAACGGGAGCAGATGTGAACTTGCCATTGAAAACATTTAACCGGCACGGTTTAATTGCCGGCGCTACCGGTACCGGTAAAACAAAAACATTACAAGTGATTGCCGAAGGCTTAAGCGAAGCCAGTATCCCGGTTTTACTCATGGATATTAAAGGCGATTTAAGTGGCATTGCAGCACCCGGCACAGATACACCTAAGATCGAAGAAAGGTATAAGCTTATAGGTGGAAAATACAGTCCTACCGGGTTCCCAGTGGAACTACTTTCGCTCAGCCACGAGAAAGGTGTACGCCTACGTGCTACGGTAAGCGAATTTGGTCCTGTGTTGTTATCGAAGATCTTAGAATTGAACGATACGCAAGCAGGGCTGGTAGCCATGTTGTTCAAATATTGTGATGACCAGCAATTACCATTGCTCGATTTGAAAGACTTCAAGAAAGTGCTCCAATTCGCCGGCAATGAAGGCAAAGCCGAGTTAGAGAAAGATTATGGCAAGATTTCGACCACCTCTACGGGTACCATCTTGCGGAAAGTGATTGAATTGGAACAGCAAGGCGCGGAGATTTTCTTCGGGGAGAAATCGTTCGAGGTAGATGATTTGATGCATATTGGTGATGATGGTCGTGGTGTAATTTCTATCGTTCGCGTAACTGATATACAAGACCGGCCGAAACTCTTTTCCACCTTCATGCTAAGCTTGTTGGCGGAGTTATACGCGACGCTGCCGGAAGAAGGCGATTTGGATAAACCGAAATTGGTGATGTTTATTGATGAAGCACATTTGATCTTCCAAGAGGCGAGTGATGCTTTATTAAAGCAGATAGAAACCATCATCAAACTGATCCGTTCCAAAGGGGTGGGTATTTTCTTTTGTACGCAGAACCCGATGGATGTACCCGCTTCGATATTGGGACAGTTGGGTATGAAAGTGCAACACGCCTTGCGCGCGTTTACCGCGGCCGACCGGAAAGCCATTAAGCAAACGGCAGAAAACTACCCGCTAAGCGATTATTACAAAACCGACGAGTTATTAACGCAAATTGGGATTGGGGAAGCCTTGGTAACATGCTTGAATGAGAAAGGCATACCTACCCCGCTTGCTGCCACGATGTTAACTACACCACGTAGCCGCATGGATATACTAAGTGATATAGAACTGGATGCACTGGTGGCCAAATCCAAGCTCGTTAAAAAGTACAACGAAACCATCGACAGCGAAAGTGCTTACGAAATGTTGAATGCGAAATTGGAAGAAGCCGCCGCTAAAACAGCAGCAGCCCCGGCTGCGAAACAAACTGGAAAAACTAAAGAAGAAAAGGGTATATTGGAAACCATCTTAACCAGTTCTGCCGCTAAACAAGCCGGTAGAACGGCCACCAACATAATTACGCGCAGTATTTTGGGCGCCTTAGGATTAGGCGGCAAAAGCAGCAAAAAGAGTAGTTGGTTTTAAATGATTGTGTATGGAGATGAAAGTAATATCCGGTTTTGCCATTATTGCGGGCCTTGTGGGGCTTATTATGCTTGCAACAGGACTTTATACCCAGCGCAAGCCACCTGCAAAAATTAACCCTATTTATGGCTATAGAACACGCCGTAGTAGAATAAACCAGGACACGTGGGATTTTGCGCAGTTATATTCTGCGAAAGTGATGATTAAGTCGGGCATTTTCTTGGTAGTATTAGCAGCATTGGGGTTTGCTTTGCGCATACCCGCTCATAAAGCTTGGTACTTTGCCGGTATTTTCATTTCATTATTCGTACCCATGCTAACGGTTTTCTATACCGAAAGTGCTTTAAAACGCACATTCGACGAGCAAGGAAACCGTCGTTCTTAGATTAAAATAGTTTAAACATTATACTGATGGCAACACCGATTAAAACAGGACTATGCTCATACGGCCACAGTGGTAGCGTGTTTCATGCACCATTCTTACACCTCCACCCAGGCTTTACGTTCGAAGCAATTGTAGAAAGAAGTAAACACGAAACACAAAAACGTTATCCATACGTTACCGTGTATAGTAGTGTAGAAGACATGTTGAAAGATGACAGCTTGGAATTAATTGTTGTCAACACACCGAATTACTCGCATTACGAATACACGAAAGCAGCTTTATTGGCGGGGAAAAACGTGGTAGTAGAAAAGCCTTTCACTGTTACAACGGCAGAAGGTGAAGAGTTGGTGCAATTGGCGAAAGAGAAAAACTTGATGATCAGCGTGTATCAAAATCGTCGTTATGACAGCGATTACCGTATGATTAAGAAAGTGGTGGAAGAAGGATTATTGGGGGATATTTTGGAAGTAGAATTCCATTACGATCGATTTAAAGAAGAGCTTAGTTATAAAGCGCATAAGGAAGTGGCGCAAAAGGGTACGGGAGTGTTGTATGATTTGGGATCGCATATTATCGACCAGGCATTAACGCTTTTCGGGATGCCAACAAGCGTATTTGGCGATGTGCGCATGATTAGAACGAACTCGGTGGTGGACGATTACTTCGAGTTATTGTTGTACTACCCGAACTTGCGCGTACGTGTTAAATCGAACTACTTGGTGCGCGAGGCTTTACCGGCGTACATACTCCATGGTCGAAAAGGATCTTTCATTAAGCACAAGGCCGATATCCAGGAAGCGATGTTGCTGAAAGGGTTATTGCCGGAAGGTAAA
The DNA here is from genome assembly GCF_003259335.1 of Chitinophaga skermanii. Classification (GTDB taxonomy): domain Bacteria; phylum Bacteroidota; class Bacteroidia; order Chitinophagales; family Chitinophagaceae; genus Chitinophaga; species Chitinophaga skermanii. Next base: position 438,945 of record NZ_QLLL01000005.1, on the reverse strand, counting down.
GATTGGGGAGCTGAACAGCCACACGAATGGGGGCTTTTGCACACTGACTCTAATGGTGAAGTGGTGAAGAAGTACTTACCTTCTGTACCTGGTAGCTATATGGATTATTACCAAGGTATTTACGAAGCTTTGCGTGAAGGGAAACCGAACCCTGTTCCTGCGGAACAAGGATTGAATGTGATCCGTGTTATTGAGGCGGGCTTCAAAAGCAGTGAAGAAAGAAGAGTAATTGATTTATAAGAATTGTGTAGCAAATATATAATGGAAGGTGCCCTATTAAAAGGGCGCCTTTTTTATTTTATGATAGTATGATATTATTTTCAATCTACCCCTTCTTTTTGGGGCTAATGACAGGCTGTCACCCTATTTTAGTCCATAAACTCCCATTTTCGAATAGTAAAACTTACACTTAAAATCCGGGGTAAAAACCTGCTCCAAAAATCAATTTATTGGCATTTTTTAGACCAATACAGGCACTATTGTCGGATGATCAATCAAATTATTATTCGCGGAAAAATATCGCCGAAACAAGGCTTATTTTAAGGAATTCCTTCAAATGCTTTACGGTCCACAAAAATTGTTAAAAAAGTCGACAAACAGTCGGTAAATCGCATAACAAGTCCAGTAAAATCAAGGGTTGTGTGCGGATACTCTTGGTAAACTGTCGGTAAAAGGCTTACTAAACCCTTGCTAATACTGGGTAAAAGTCGGTGGAGGGTTGGGTACCAGTCGGTGGGAAGTCGGTAGAAGGTCGACTGGGAGTTGGTAAGATGTCGAAAAAGTGTCGAAAAAAGGTGCACTTTTCCTTGGGCGAAAACTGGAATATTCGCCAAATTGACAGGGTAATTTACTATTAGTATTTAGGCAGATATTTTCCGCAGTGTGCCGTCGTGGCTGCGTTCTAGGTTGCCTTCGTCGACTAGGAACGAAACTACGCTGAGCAGTAGTTTTTCGTCGACTGCTTTCAGTTTATTGCGGAGGTCGTCGTAGCCTACAGGCGTAGTGGTAACGTGTGTTAGCACGAGCGTAGACACCTCTTCGAAAGTGGCGCTGGATAATTGCTGGTTTTTCTGTGCAATACACACATCGCACACACCGCAAGGAGCGGCGGAGTCTTCCCCGAAATAGCTAACTAGGGCTTGCGTGCGGCATTCGGTGGTATTGGTAGTATAGGCAATCATGGCATCAACGCGTTCTTCATAGGCTTTCATCCGTTCTTGGATTTGCACCATGTTTACCGTGAGTTGTTCTACGGGGATGCGTTGTTGCACAAAGCATAATTGGGGTTCATCCTTCCGCGGTTGGAAACGGATAATACCGTGTTGGTGCAGTTGTTTTAGCTGCTCAATAATCACTTTATCCGTGGTGCGCAAAATACGGGCTAATTGCTTTTCGAACACCCTTGTAGGCTGATCAAAAATACCTTCGTATGTGCGTAATAAGGCTTTCAATAATGGTTCTATCGCAGGGTTAGCATCTTCGTATTCGTACAATGTATCTTTGTTGATAACGAACTCTACCCTTGAAGGCATGAGCACGCTTTCACTTAATTGCAAGAAGCCTTCTTGTTCCAGTATGCGGATGGCGCTGTAAGCTACCGTAATATTGAGTTCGAATTTCTTTACGAAATCGTTGATATCGAAATCGTAATATACTCCTTCCGCACTGCCTACGGGTACTTGCAAGTAATTAACGATACCTTGGTATACCTCTCGTATTTCCGATGCTACGGGGAATTGCAGGGGAATGCGAGCCTTCATTTCCGTTAAATCGGAAGAACTGTAAAGTAGTACAGCGTAAGCTTTCAGTTCATCGCGCCCAGCACGCCCTGCTTCTTGGTAATATGCTTCAATACTATCGGGCACATCGGCATGAATAACTAAGCGCACATCGGCTTTATCGATACCCATACCAAAGGCATTGGTGCACACCATTACGCGGGTGCGGTTGTTGATCCATTGCTCTTGTTTGTGGTTTCGTTCTGCGGAAGTGAGACCTGCGTGGTAGTAATCGGCTGCAATGCCTTGCGCATGTAGCAAGGTAGCAATGTCTTTTGTTTGCCTGCGGTTGCGGCAGTATACCACAGCCGTGCCTTTTACACGGTCGAGTATATGTTTGATTTTTGTGAGTTTCGCTTCTTCTTCCAATACGCTATACGACAAATTACTCCGTACAAAGCTTTTGGTAAAGATTTGCGGGTCTTTCATGAGCAGCTTTTCACAAATATCCTTACGCACCTTGCGTGTAGCCGTAGCGGTTAATGCCAATACGGGTACATTTGGGAAGAAGCTGCGGATAGTGGCGATTTGTAAGTAAGCTGGACGGAAGTCGTATCCCCATTGAGAAATACAATGGGCCTCGTCTACGGCAATTAGCTTTACCGGTAGTTGTTCACAATATTCTTGGAAGCGTTTGCTTTGTAATCGTTCTGGCGAGATATATAGGAACTTCACTTCGCCCCTTCTTGCCAAGTCTAACACCTTTTCCACCTCTTTGAAGGGCATACCTGCGTAGATATGTAAAGCGCTGATGTTGCGCTTTCGCAAGTTCTCTACCTGGTCTTTCATGAGCGCAATCAACGGCGAAATCACCAAGCACATCCCTTTCTGCATCATAGCCGGTACTTGAAAGCAAATGGATTTTCCGCCGCCCGTGGGCAGCAAAGCTAGCGTGTCTTTACCCGCCAATATTGCTTGGATAATATCCTCTTGCAACGGCCTGAATTGTTGGTGGCCCCAATATTGACGTAATATCGTTGTTGGCGTAATCAATATAAGCTGGAGTTTTTAGAACTTTAACAAAAACAGGGCATCCTTGCGCAGAAGAATGCCGCCTCTCTATAAATATAATTTTTTTACGCGAATAATCGCTTATACATCTTGTTAAAAGCAGTAGTTACCATTTGTTCTCCTTGGTTAAATAAGGCAGCGACCAGCGTTTACGTAAAGCAAACAACCGAATAGAGATGATCAAAATGATACTTAAAATCATATTCACCTCTAAATCGATACCCGTATAGCCTAGCAAGATATACACGGTAGCACCGGCTAGGCAAGCCGTAGCATAAATTTGGCGGGAGAAGATGAGCGGAATTTCGTTCACCAATGTATCGCGGATAACGCCCCCGAAGATGGCCGACATCATACCCATAATAACTGCGGCCCAAGGATTTACGCCGAAGGCGAGCGATTTTTGCACCCCAAGAATCGTATAAAACCCAATACCGATGGTATCAAAGAGGAACAGCGAGCGCTTGTAGCGGAGCAAAATGGTTCTGAAAACGACGGTTACCAATACGCCCAAAGCAATGGCTATAATATACGACTGGTCTTTTACCCATACGATGGGGTGAATACCTAGAATTACATCGCGCAAAGTACCGCCTCCGATGGCCGTAACAAACGCGGTGAATGAAACCCCGAAAATATCATGGTACATCTTTTTATCCCAAGCAGCCAAGGCCCCGGAGATAGCGAACATAAAGGTGCCTATCAAATCGATCCAATAGGTAATCATAGTTGAGCAAATTTGCTTTGGTGTAAAAAAACGCTGTACCATGCTTCCACACGATACAGCGTTCTATAAAGTTGCATTTAATTTTTAATTATTCACATTTTTATAGCGCAAACGAACAGAATTCACGGCCAGCACAATATCAGACACCGCCATAACGGCCGCGCCTAAAATGGGGCTTAAAAAGCCCAATGCTGCTACCGGGATAGCCACCACGTTATAAGAGAAGGCCCAGAAGAGGTTTTGTTTGATCGTGAGATAAGTATGTTTTCCTAAGCCCATTGCCAGTGGCAAGTTACCCAGGTCGTTTTTCAACAATACTACATTAGCACTTTGCATGGCTACTTGCGTAGCATCGCTGAGGGAAATACCGATAGTAGCTTTTGATAAAGCAGGCGCATCGTTGATACCGTCGCCCACCATGGCTGTTGGTGCGGTGTGCATTAGTTCCTCTACGCGGGCTAGCTTTTGTGCAGGTGAATGTTCGGCATATACTTTTTGGATGCCAAGCTCTGCAGCGATGGCTTCGCATTTTCGTTGCATATCGCCGCTCAACAAAATCGTTTCTATACCACTTTGTTCGAGGCTGGCAATTACTTGCTTGGCTTCGGGGCGAAGCTCGTCTTTAAAGTTGATCCAACCTGCCAATGCACCATTTTTCAAGAGGTAGATTTCATGTGTATCATCAGCAGTAGCGCTGGCGGCCATTTTATAGGAACCTAGCTGCCATTGGTTACCGGCTTTATCGGATGCCAACATGCCTACCCCTTTCTGTTCGCGTACTTGGAGTAAATCTACCGTAGGTACACCTTTCCAAGTAGCGGTAAGGGATTTAGCGATGGGATGTGAAGAGTATTTTTCTAGGCTGAAAACGATCGATTTGAACGACTCTTCCGTCATATTCTCGAAGCAATAATCACCAATAGTGAGCTTACCAGTGGTAAGTGTGCCTGTTTTATCGAATACAACTTGTTTGATGTTCTTAAATTCTTCCAAGGTTTGACCACCTTTGATCAAAATCCCGTTCCGTGCCGCCCTACCCAATCCTACCATTACGGCAGCCGGGGTTGCGAGGCCCATGGCGCAAGGGCAAGCAATCACCAATACGGCCACGCTATGCATAATAGATGTAGATAACTCGGCCCCTGCAAAGAAGAACCAACCGATAAATGTTAGCAAGGAAATGCCGAGTACGGTAGGCACGAAAATCGCGCTGATTTTATCGGCTAAACGTTGCATGGGCGGTTTATTGCCCTGTGCTTGTTTCACTAATTCGATGATATAGGAAAGTACCGTGTCTTTACCGGTAGCAGTGATGAATATTTTGATGCTGCCTTCTTCTAGGATTGTTCCCCCGATGACTTTATCCTTTTCTTGTTTGCTTACCGGTTTACTTTCACCCGTGATCATAGATTCGTTGATAGCAGCTTGTCCCCAGTAAATGGTACCATCCATGGGAATTTTATCGCCGGTATTAACGAGTACGCGGTCGCCTACTTTTAGGTGGCGGTTATCGATTTCGTGCACGTGTTCGTGGCCACCATCGTGGCTATCGAGTTTTTTAGCCATGGTAACTTGCATTTTAGCGAGTTCGCCGATGGCAGTGGTGGTTTGCTGCACGGATTTTTCTTCCAATAGGTTCCCTAGAAACACGAGCGTGATAATAGCTGCCGCGGTTTCGTAGAACAAGTAGTTTTCGCCTAAATGTAGCCATGTGCCCGTGAGGCTATATCCAAAGGCGGCCGTGGCGCCAAGCGTGATTAAAACATCCATATTGGCGACCCCGTTTTTTAGCGATCGGAAGGCACTAAGCCCGAAATGCCACATACCAATGAGATATACGGGTGTGGTGAGCGCCAATTGCACATATGGATTGTGAAGCCAATGCCAGTTTACCCACATATGCAATAGCAATGGTAGTGTAAATACTAGGCAGGCGTAGAACTTGAACTGTAAGGTATGATAGAAAGGGATTGTTTTTTGTTCTTGCCCGGGTAATATTACTTCATAGCCCAAATGTTCGATTCCACCGAGTATTTCCTTGGTTTCGGCAGTATTGGGGTTGGTGAAGCTCAATTCTTCCGTAGCGAAGCTTAGCACCACGTTCTCCATACCTTTTTTCTCGAGGTATTTTGAGATGGTGAGCGCACAACTCGAGCAGTTCATTCCTTTTACCTTGCAACTGATTGTTTCCATTATTAAATGCGCTTAAAATAGTCTTAAAATTGTACTGGATACAGGTAGGGAAGCCACCATACGTAGTAGTTGGGGCTCCATTCGCCCCCTGTTTTACAAAATTATTGAATGCTTTTTTAAGGGAGGGAAATATTAATGCAACGAGATTGCTAATTTTAGGTTATGGAACTCGAATTTTCGTTAGCAGAACTGCCCTCCGCCGCGGCAACATTTTGGAAAGAAATGGCGGGATCTACAACGTTTGCTTTGCATGGGCAGATGGGTGCTGGGAAAACCACCTTTGTGAAAGCCTTATGTGCTGCTAAAGGAGTGAAAGATACGACGGGAAGTCCTACTTTCTCGATCATCAACGAGTATGCCTATAACGAAGACGGTATGCAAAAGAGCATATTTCACCTCGACTTATACCGTTTAAAAAACGAGCAAGAGGCGATGGACGCCGGTGTAGAGGATTGTTTGTACCAGGGGGCCATTTGTTTCGTGGAATGGCCAGGTGTGGTAGAAGACATCATGCCATTAGACACCGTTACGCTTACGTTAGAAGTATTACCCAACGAAAAAAGGCTATTACGGGCTCAGAAATAGCTTATCTTTGAGAAATACGTAATTTCATTTTGATAATCCTATAAACATTTATGGATCAAAGGCAAAAACCTGTTGTGAGTGCGGGCTTTACTTACACGCCCATGGAAGAAACGTTGGATATTCCACAGAAAAATTCCCGTTTATTCATTGGCATTCCCAAAGAGCAATCTTTCCAAGAAAACCGCATTGCCCTCACCCCAGAAGCTGTGAGCATCCTGGCGAATAATGGTCATCATATAGTGGTTGAGCATAAAGCAGGCGATGGTTCGCATTTTTATGATACGGATTATTCGGAAGCGGGCGCAGAAATTGTGTACGATAAGAAGGATGTATTTAAAGCAGAAATTATCGTAAAATCGGCCCCATTAACCGACGATGAAATCGAGTTATTACACCCCCACCAAATTGTTATTTCACCTATCCATTTATCGGTATTGAAAGCTGAGCAGGTACAGCGCATGATGGATAAACGAATTACGCTCCTCAGCTTCGAGAATTTAAAAGATGATGCAGGTACATACCCGATCGTTCGTGCTATGAGTGAAATTGCCGGTAGTGCGGTGATGTTAATAGCGGGGCAATATTTGAGTAATAGTAACCGTGGGAAAGGTATTTTGCTAGGAGGCATTACGGGTATTCCGCCTACGAAAGTGGTAATTATTGGTGCCGGCATTGTAGGTGAATTTGCTGCTAGAACAGCCTTAGCATTGGGTTCCAGTGTAAAAGTATTTGATAATAATATCTATAAACTAAAACGTCTTCAAAATAACATAGGTGTACGCTTATTTACCTCAGTTATTCAACCACGCGTACTCGCTGAGCAATTGAAAAATGCCGACGTGGCGGTGGGAGCATTATCATCTCAAAGTGGCCGTACACCCATTGTTGTAACAGAATCGATGGTAAGCAATATGAAAGCCGGTTCTGTGATAGTGGATGTAAGTATAGATCGTGGTGGTTGTTTTGAAACCTCGGATGTAACCACGCATGAAAACCCGGTTTTCAAGAAGTACGATGTAATACATTACTGTGTTCCAAATATTCCTTCGGGATTTGCGGGTACAGCATCGCAAGCAATTAGTAACGTATTGATGCCTTTATTGCTGGAAGCGGCAGATGATGGCGGGTTTGAGAACTTAGTATGGATTAAGAGAGGTGTGCGGAATGGGATATACTTGTACAAAGGAGCTTTAACAAACTACCATCTTAGCGAGAAATTCAAATTGAAATATACTGATTTAGAACTGCTGTTAGCAGTGAAGGGTTAAGCAAAGCTTAACCCTTTTTTTATGATTTAGAGGCGGTACCGGGTGATTAAATACACCGTATGTCTAATCGTTTGTGCGCCAATTGTATTAGCAAAACCTGCTCCCCGGTCGTACCTAGCATCTACATCCCAACGGTATCCAATATTCATTCCCACTAAACAAATCCAGGACTGATCATACTTCCGGTAGCCTTCTATTAGCGGCTTCTTGCCTTCTGTTGGTTTACTATATGAATTATTCCGTTCACGTACCATAAAGCCACTTCCAATACCTAAGCCAAAACGGGGCTTTATCTTCGAGGTAAAAGGGTGCGTATATTCACCGATTACATTGAGTTGAACATAATCCAAATCGATATCTACTTTATACGGATCTGCCAAGTTCCAATTAGCGAAATAATTTCCGTTTAGATTAATACTTCTGTATTGTAATTCGGCTATAGCGGCCCAACGCAAGTACTTTTTGGATAGCGAAGCTTTTACAAATACGCCAATCGTTGGTGTAAAGTAGTTATCAATTTCAAAACGGTTTAACACATGCTCCCATTCGAATTTTGTAATACCAACTCCTCCCATAAAACCATACTGAACAGGTGCTTTAGCTTTTACCTTTTCAGTAATGGCCATATTTTCGGCGCCATACTTACACGATAGGTATTGTTTTATAACGGTTTTCAATCCTTTCGCAGTATAAGGTGTAGCATCTATTGTTTTCTCGTTGACGCAATTGCCTACTATCTCTAATAATTCTGTTCTATAATAGGGTAAAGTTTGTAGGGCACTGCTGTTATGATTATATACAACAGTGTTATTCAGTACAGTCAAACCACCATTTTCATCCTCCACGATAAAATAACCGGTACCGGATAGGTGATCATATTCATACAAACTTACCTGTCCTTTCAGGATGCATTGTGCGAAAATTCGCTTATCCTGGATATTGCGATTACCGGGGTGCATGGTAGCTAAATTCTCTGCAGACCTGGTGGTAACATCCAACTTTACTTGCATGCTTTTAAAGCGTTCGTCACTTTCCGCGTAATAAAAGCCTGCTAGATCAGTTGGGAGGTAAGTTATTGCAGTAGCATCCAATGTAGTTTTGAAGAGGATGTATTGCGGCGTTTTATCCTTGTAGGTATTTTCGATATAGCCTTGCAAACTATCGCCATTGGGTTTATAAATCGTTCCTTTTTCGTAATGCCCTGCTTGGGATTGAATGGTACATAACAAACAGAGTAGGCTGCATAGCCAAAATTTTGCCGTCATAGTGTCGTGTAAATTGTAAGGTTTGGTTGATAAGATATACGACCTATAAACGATACTTTCGGCGGGTTGGGGTTAGGTTTCATAAAAAAAGGATCGACCTATAGTGATCGATCCTTTTCAAAAAATATCTTTTAGATTAGAAATTGTATTTCACAACTCCACTTACTTGTTTTCTACCCACTTGTGTTCCATTTAGGCTAGAGAACCCGTTACCGCCTTCATACCTAACATCTACTCCAAACTTTTTCACCATAATACCGGCACCAACAATAAATGATTGTTCGTAATTACGTACACCGGTGAACATAGTACCTGCATCGCGGTTATCGTTTAAAGCAACGCGGCGTTTGTATTCATTTTCTTTGGTACTAATAACGAAGCTATTACCAAAACCAGCGAACAATAAAGGTTTAATAGAAGATTTAGAAGGGAACATGTAGCGAAATAGGGCATTCAGTTGCGCATAACTAAAGCCTGCTTTAAAATCACGCACTTCGGAGTACATATCTGTTTTAGTACCTTCTGTGCTTACTTGGCGATACAAACCTTCTACAACAATCGACATTTTCATGTATTGACGTGAAAGCGGAATATTCATAAACGCGCCTACTAAAGGAGTTCCGCTATTTTTCGAATCAGCTTTACCGTCGAATAAATCATATTTAAAACTAGCCGAACCGTAGCCTGCCAGTACCCCGAACTGCAAAGGACCCGATTTTACACGTGTATCTTGGATGTCTTGTACAGTTGCAGTACCATATTTGCATGCTTGGTACTTCTTAACTACGTTGATCAATGCTGTTTCTTTGTATTGAATAGTATTGATCTTATTTACATCCACGCAATTGCCCATTTTCTCTAACAAGGTAGTTTGATAATAAGGCAATGTTTGTATAGCATCTTGCTTGTGGTTATACATAACGGTATTGTTCAATGGTGTAAATTGGCCATTCTCATCTTCCAGGATATAATATTCCAGGGAATTGTCGTACACCATTTTGTATAAACTCATTTTCCCTTTCAATACTTGCTCAATAAAGAACTTTTTCTGCTGGATATTCCTTTCATTTTCGCCCATTTTTTCTAACGCGGTAATGTTGTGCGTTGTTAAATCGAGGGATAATTGTTGGCTGGTATACACGTTACCATTGTTATATTTGAAACCTTGGATTTGATCCGGTGTATAGGTTTCAATAGTACCAGTAGCAGTTGTTTTGAAACGAATAGATTGAGGAGTACGGTCTTTCGTTCTTGTTTCGAGGAATCCTTTTACACTGTCGCCCACAGCACGAATAATAACACCTTGTTCAAATTGTTGTGCAGTTGCTCGCGACGCAAATATTGTTGCGATGGCCAAGAGGCCTACTTTTACATAACGCATAGGTTAAATAATAATTTAGTTACGAAAATTTGCCGCTAAATTACTGCAAATACTTGGAGCAACATATTTTTGATACACGAATAGTAACATAAAAAAGGATCGACCTATAGTGATCGATCCTTTTCATCAAACTAATTAATCTTATGTAATAACTGTACGAATTTGCATTCAGCGTACGAAGACAGCAGGTTTAGTATTCTACAATCGACCGTAAAGCATCTTTACCATATTGACAAGCTTCGTATTTTTTAATAATTTCTACCAGGCTCTTTTTAGTGTAGCGTACCGGTTTCAGTTGTTTATCTGATACGCAAGTATTGAATACACGTTTTAAAGCACCTTTATATACAGGAATTGTAGTTAGCAATTCTTGTTGGCTTTGTTGATTGGAAAACCTTCTCACACCTTCATATTCTACGAGGTTATCGAGAGGGTAGAACTGTTTTACTTCGTCTTGTAAGATGAAGTAATCGATATTATTGCCCCAGTTGTAAACGTATAGTTTCGTTTGACCTTCGAGTAGCAATTGAATGAAAACTGTTTTCTTTTGAATATCGCGTGTTTGTTGTGCGCGGTTCTTGAGATCCTCTAATTTCTGAGAAGTAAGATCTAGTGTTAGTTCTTGGCTAATGAAAGTTTCGTTGAGGTCGGTATACTTGAACCCTTTTACCATAGTAGGCAAATAGGTAACAACTTCACCTTCTTTAGAGGATTTAAAATGGATAGCTTCGGGTGAATTAGTGGATAGTAGTTTCTTTTCGATGAAACCGGTTAGACTGTCACCTTTTGCTGTGTAGATCACACCCTTTTCATATTTTTGAGCGAATGCAGTAGCGGAAGTCAGCATGGCAACCATTGCCCAAATGAGTTTACGTGTAAACATTTGAAGTTTTTTAGATTTTGGAACTGAGTTACTAACGTAATGATGCAAGAAATTGGCGATATCCACAATGCCGGCGATGGAATTTTTGCGGGCTTGGGAGGAAGTTGTGCTGCATTACGGAAGTGGTTGATACTGAATACTAATAGGCTACGATTAACTTCTTCACATCGTCGCCATAGCGGCAAACTTGGAAGTTAACGAGGAACTTTTTGAAGGCGGATTCCGTGTAGCTGAGTTTCCGAATATCGGCTTTTGTAACGCATTCGGTGAACATCAACTCCAGTTGGTCCTTATAAACAGGTATTATTTTAACGTTAGTGGTGCTTACCCCCACCCCGCTGAAACCATTACTTCTTTCAACATACACATGGGCGTTTTCCATACCGGTGAATACACCTGCTTGGTCTTCAATAATGTAATACACATATTCATCACCATACAAGTATTTATACAGCTTCAAGCGGCCATCTTGCACAAGCTCGAGGAATACCGCATCGGTACGAACGTCGCGGGATTCAATAGCGATACGCGAGAGTTTTTCCGGGTCTTGCGTGGTGAGATCTAATTTAAGGGTAGCAGATACGAAGTAAGCCTTGTTACTGTCGTACTTGAATTTCTTGATGTCTTTCGGCGTGAAGGTTTGGGTGTTGCCAGCCTCTGTTGATTTGAACTGTATAGTGCTGGGCGTTAATTTGGCATTGGGTTTCTCGATAAAACCGGCAATGCTATCACCATTAGCTTTAATCACATACCCTTTTTCGAACTTTTGTGCACGGGCTGTAATAGCAAACATTACCAGGCCGGCTAGGATGAATGGAATACGCATAGGTTACTCGACAATTTGATGTAAATAAATACTAGATGAATTTAATTTTAAAATTCCATACCCCCCTCAAAAAAAATTCCTTCTTTACTTGGTAAAGAAGGAATTAGTATTAAAAAATAAGCTGGATTATACTTTCAAATCAACATTCATCAATAAAGCACCGATGATAATCAACCCTACGATAATACGGTAGATACCCCATACACGGAAGCCATATTTATTCAAGAACCCGATAAAGAACTTAATGGCCAACATAGCTACGATAAATGCTACCACGTTACCGATTAAGAGCAATTGTAGGTTTTCGGAATGTGCGAAGATGAGTTCATGGTTCTTCATCAACTTATAGCCGGTTACAGCTGCCATGGTAGGTACCGCCAAGAAGAATGAGAATTCTGCCGCTGCTTTCCTTGTTAAACCTTGTTGCATACCACCAATAATACTGGCTGCACTTCTGCTAACACCTGGGATCATGGCAATACATTGGTAAAAGCCAATCCTGATAGCTTGGAATATATTTACTTTCTCTTCAGAATCGATTTTCGGGTTTTGGAACCAATTGTCTACAAACAACAATACAATACCCCCTAATACGAGGGAAATACCAACCGTCATTGGACTTTCCAGGAGTGCATCTATTTTATCGGCGAATAGGTACCCAATTATTAGTGCCGGCACTACAGCAATGGCGAGTTTTGTATAGAACTTAAGAATATTGGCATTGAAGAACTTCTTCCAATACAGTACCACTACCGCGAGGATGGCACCGAGTTGGATACATACCTCGAATAGCTTTGTAAATTCGTCTTCATTAATACCTAAAATACTACTTACGATAATCATATGCCCTGTTGAAGAAATGGGCAAGAATTCTGTTAACCCTTCTACGATCGCCAAAATAATGGCGTGAAAAATACTCATGCTTTTGAGATTGCTTTTGTGGGAATGGAAAAAAAGAAAGCGATGCGCGGGCATCGCCTTTCAAAAGAATATTGCTAATAGCTTATTGTTGTTGTTTTGGCTTCTTCATAATGGCATATACTTCTACCGCAAGGCCAATTAAGATGAATAAAGGTGCCCATGTGATACGGCGAGGGCTATATACATCGTTTACATTGAATGAATCTGGAGATGTACTTGCACCACCCATCATCAAAACGAAACCGATAAGGATAATCACGATACCTGCGATCATCAATACGTAGTTGTCTTTAGAAAAAAGGCTACGTTCAGGGATTGATTGTGTTGATTTTACTTCTTTCGCCATATGATTAGCTATAATGTGTTCAAAAATTTAAGATTAATAAAGGTCGTCGAGTTTCATTTTCAGGTATTTCATCACGGCGCGGTGGGTGCTGAATAAAGAGATACCCATTCCGATAATGATAAGGCCGATGAACAACACCGTGATCAGGAAATGATCGCGTAAGCCGCTAAGGCCTGGCAGTTGTTTATCTGCGAAATACAATAAGGCAATTAACCCGGCGATAGACAAAATGCCGCTGATAGCACCATTTAACAAGCTACGTAAATCGAACGGTTTCACAATAAACCAGCGGGTAGCGCCTACCATTTGCATAGTTTTAATGAGGAAACGGTTGGAAAACATCGCCAAACGGATGGTATTATCGATTAGCACGATCACCACGATGGCCATTAAGGCACTGAGTACGAGGATCACCAAACCAATCTGCTTCATATTGTCGATTACAGAATTCACTATTTTCTTCTGATAGAACACCTCGCGTACGTTATTGTACTGCTGCAGGTTCGTTTCTATCATTTTCAGACTATCTTGTTCAACGTAGCCGGCCTTCATTTTGATAACGATGCTGGCGTATAAAGGATTATAACCTAGCAGTGTTACAAAATCTTCGTTCATTTCCTTCTTCATCGTTTCAGCGGCCTGTTCCTTCGTCACGTATTCGATATTCTTCACAAACGGCTGACGACCAATGGTATCACGCAACGCGATGGCTGCTTCATCTTTCACATTATCCCTTAAAATAACTTGCAATTCCACACTTTCTTTGAAGTAATCGCTTAATTGCTTAGCATGGATCACAATAAGACCCAAAATGCCTAGCAAGAACAATACAAGTGCAGTGCCCAGGATAGAATAGATGTACGTAGGTTTCGATTTCTTTGCTGATGATTTTCCGGGTTGAGCCATTAATCGCTTGTTTATTGGCGAAAATAATAAAAATTAACAGTTATGTTTACTTTTGCCCTCCCAAACGATATTTTAACATTTTTATTTCACAGGTAACATAACAAAGGCGTATCCTTTGATTATTTTGGCGATTTTTGCTAACTTATCATATTTACCCGGATAAGGCGACCTGGGAAGGGTCGATAGAAATATATTTTTTTTATGGAATACAATTTCAGAGCGATTGAGCAAAAGTGGCAACAACACTGGAAAGACACGGACGCTTACAAGGTTAGTAACGACAGTAACAAACCGAAATGTTACGTGCTAGACATGTTTCCTTACCCATCAGGTGCAGGTTTGCACGTTGGGCACCCGCTCGGTTATATTGCGACAGACATATACGCTCGTTTCAAAAGATTAAAAGGTTTTAATGTATTGCACCCAATGGGCTATGATGCCTTTGGTTTGCCTACAGAACAATACGCTATCGAAACTGGGCAACACCCAGCGATTACGACAGACAAGAACATCGAATCGTTCCGTTCGCAGCTCGACAATATTGGTTTTTGCTACGATTGGAGCCGCGAGATTCGTACGAGCGACCCGAGCTATTACAAGTGGACGCAATGGATTTTCTTGCAATTATTCAACAGCTGGTATAACCGTGCTGCAGAAAAGGCAGAGCCGATCGAGTCGTTGATTCATGCTTTCGAGCAAAATGGTAACGCAGGCATCCCTTGCCCTGGCGACCGTGCCATCCAATTCAGTGCAGCTGATTGGAAAGCCATGGATGAAGTGGCGCAACGCAACATTTTAATGGAGTACCGTATAGCTTACTTAGCTTTTGCAGAAGTAAACTGGTGCGAAGCATTGGGTACCGTGTTGGCGAACGACGAGGTAATTAACGGCTTAAGCGAGCGCGGTGGTTATCCAGTAGTGAAAAAGAAGATGCGCCAATGGTTTTTACGCATCACGGAATATGCCGACCGTTTATTAACCGGCTTGGAAACGATCCAATTCAGCGATGCCATGAAAGACATGCAACGTAACTGGATTGGTAAAAGCCAAGGTGCGGAAATTACCTTCAAAATTGACCAAAACGATGCGAACATCGTAGTATATACCACTCGTCCTGATACCGTGTTCGGGGTGGATTTCATTGTATTGGCACCAGAGCACGACTTGGTAGCGAGCATTACTACACCGGCGCAGGCCGATGCAGTAGCTGCCTACATCGCTTATGTTCAAAGCCGTTCTGAGCGTGAACGTATGGCCGAGGTAAAATCGATTACCGGGGTGTTTACAGGTTCTTACGCCATTAACCCGTTCAATGGCCAGCAAATTCCAATCTGGTTATCAGAATACGTATTAGCTGGTTACGGCACAGGCGCTATTATGGCGGTTCCTTGTGGCGACCAACGCGATTTCAACTTCGCAAAGCACTTCAATATACCGATCACTAACATCATTGGTGATGCGTTTAATGGCGAAGAAGCGAATCCTACTAAGGATGCCAACCTTACCAACAGCGGTGAATACACAGGTATGCCGATGAAGAAAGCGATGGAAGCGATCAACAATTCCATAGAAGAAAAAGGTATTGGCAAGCGCCAAGTGAATTTCAAAATGAGAGATGCAGGCTTTAGTCGCCAACGCTACTGGGGCGAGCCTTTCCCAATTGTATTCAAGAATGGCGTGGCATACCAAGTAGATGAGAAAGAATTACCGGTTGAATTACCTTATATCCAAGATTATAAACAAGGGCCAGAAGGTGAAGGTCCTTTAGCTAATGTTACAGCATGGGTGAACCTTGCTGAAGGCGTTAAGCGCGAAACCAATACAATGCCTGGTTATGCCGGCAGTAGTTGGTATTTCTTGCGTTATATGGACCCACACAATGATGCGGCCTTCTGTGATAGGAAAGTATCCGACTATTGGGGACAAGTTGATTTGTATGTGGGTGGTACTGAACATGCTGTAGGTCACTTGTTATATTCGAGATTATGGACGAAAGTATTATACGACTTAGGACATATTGGCTTTGATGAGCCCTTCAAGAAATTGGTGAACCAAGGTATGATTGGTGGTAGCAGCCGCTTGGTGTACAGGGTAAAAGAATCCAATACGTTTGTAAGTGCGGGCTTGAAGGACCAGTATGATACAACAGAATTGTACGTTGACGTAAATATCGTAGACGGTGTTGAATTGGATACTGAAGCTTTCAAAAAGTGGAGAAGTGACTATGCTACTGCCGAGTTTATATTGGAAGATGGCAAATACATTTGCGGTACGCTGACTGAAAAAATGAGTAAGCGTCTTTTCAATACAGTGAACCCGGATCATGTAGTTGAAAAATATGGAGCAGATACGTTCCGTATGTACGAAATGTTCCTTGGCCCATTAGAACAAAGCAAGCCATGGGAAACAAAAGGCATTGAAGGTGTACACCGTTTCTTAAAGAAATTATGGCGCTTGTTCTACGATGAGCAAAAAGGCTTCATTGTAGAAGATAAGCCAGCTACACCGGAAGAATTGAAGGTATTACACCGTTCTATCCGCAAAATTGAAGACGATAGTGAGCGTTTATCGTACAATACAGCAGTGAGTAACTTCATGATGTGTGTAAACGACTTAACCGACTTAAAATGTCATAAGAAAGAAATCTTAGAGAAAGTATTGGTGTTATTAACACCGTATGCTCCGCACGTTTCGGAAGAATTATGGCACCAATTGGGTAACACAGGTAGTATTTTGAATGCAGCATACCCTGTATTTGAAGAGAAGTACGTAGTAGAAACTACAAAAGAATACCCTGTTTCTATTAACGGTAAAACGCGTACAACCATGGTGCTCGACTTAAGCTTAGAAGCAGCAGAAGTAGAAAAATTAGCCATGGAGAACGAGGTAGTTATTAAATGGTTGGAAGGTAAAACACCAAAGAAAATCATTTTCGTAAAAGGGAAAATGATCAACATTGTGTTGTAAAGCTTGACAATTAGCTAAATAAATGAAAACGCCTTCACATGCTGTGAAGGCGTTTTTTATTGAATACGATGAAATAATCTTAAACATACATGCACGGTATGTGAAAACCAATGGGATATGTATATATTTACCGCCTAACAATCTTAATTGTGATTATGAGAAAAGTATTGAGCGCCCTCGCGCTGGTATTAGCCACCACACTGGGCTTACAGGCACAGGATAATTCGATGCAAGTAATGACTTTCAACATTCGGTTGAATACATCGCATGACAGCAGCAATGCATGGCCGAACCGTAAAGATATTTTGGCTAGCCAGGTATTATATCATCAACCTGCTTTGCTAGGTGTACAAGAGGCTTTATGGGATCAAATGCAAGATTTAACAGCACGTTTACCACAGTATAAATATATTGGTGGTGGTAGAGACGACGGGAAAACCAAAGGTGAATTCTCCGCGATTTTCTATGATACAACACGTTTACAATTATTGGAATCGCATACTTTCTGGTTGTCGGAAACGCCCGATGTACCAGGTTCAAAAGGCTGGGATGCGCAAATTACACGTATTGTAACGTATGGTAAATTTAAAGATCGTAAAACAAAGAAGATTTTCTACCATTTCAATACACACTTTGATCATATTGGTGCTATTGCACGTAGGGAGTCTGCGAAATTCTTGTTAACGCAGGTGAATAAGATAGCTGGTAAAACACCGGCAGTTATTACAGGTGATTTCAACTCGGAACCACAAGACGAGCCTATCCGCGTGATTACCGATGAAAACAATCCTTTACGTTTAACAGATGCAAAAGCTATTAGCCAAACGCCGCATTATGGTCCTACCGGTACCTTTAATGGCTGGAAAAACAAAGAGCGAAATAATAACCCTATCGATTACATCTTCGTTCATGGCAAGGTGAAAGTATTGCAACATGCAACTATTTCGCAAACTTGGGGTGGCAGATTTGCATCTGATCACTTCGCGGTTATCGCGAAAGTTATAATGCCTTAATATAGGTAATTCAACGAAATAAAAAAAGCTTCTCTGCATGCTGTAGAGAAGCTTTTTTATAGATATACCAGGCAGACTATCTTTCTAATTTTTCGATACGTGTTGGGGTATCGGTACCATTTACGATAGATTGTGCGCTAACAGCGATTGCTTTGATAATATCTGTGATATTTTTCACATCAAGCGTGCTAACCTCGTCGGTTACTTGGTGATAGAATTTATCTTTATCGATTTGTGTAGTTGAAATCGTGTGTGCAGGAACACCTAAACGAGCTAGGGTAGCGTTATCTGAGCGGTAGAACAAGTTTTGTTCTGGATAAGGATCTGGGTGGAATTTGAAGATAGATTTCTCCAAGTTCTTCTGCAAGATTTTACCGAAGTCAGAACGTTCGTAACCTGTGATAAATGCGCTATTTACACCGAACTTAGATTCTTTACCAATCATTTCGATATTGAACATCGCAACGACTTTATCTGCATCTAATTGTTTAGAGAAATATTGCGAACCGTAACCACCAATTTCTTCAGCAGTGAAAGCTACGAAAACTAGTGTACGAGCAGGTTTTGTATTTTTATAATGATTTGCTAAAGTGATCACCGCGGTAACACCGGAAGCATCATCATCAGCACCGTTGGCAATAGTATCAGTTGCATGTTCATTGTGAACAATACCCAAGTGATCGTAGTGACCAGAGAATACCACCATTTCTTCTTTTTTAGATGTACCAGGGATAATGCCCACTACGTTGTTCAACGCTTTTCTTTCTTTTGCTTGTTGAATCTTTAGTGTCCAATTAGTGGGTGCAGCTTGACCTTCTGGCAATAAAACACCAATTGTTGTAACAACTGGTTTTTCAGGACCACCTTCCATAGAAAGGCTACCACCACCACCATGGCCTAACATTTCCTTCAACTTTTGGAAATTAGCCTTGTATTTCGCAGGGAAAAACACTACTGTATTGGTTTTACCGCGGCTCGCTACGTAAATAGAACGAGGAGCATCGTCGCCGTCGTATGTTTTAACTGTGACACCGCTTTCTTGTGTCCAGTTAACATCTGTAGCGTTACTGAAGAACAGCATGTCGTTTTCGCCGATTGTATTGTTATCAACAGTTACTTGTTGACTTACAGGGCTAATTGATTGAACAAAGAATTGTTGTTTATAAGTATCTAAACCTGGCAAGAATTGCAAACCGGCTTTTTTGAATTCATTTTCAATGAACACAGAAGCACGATCTATCCCAGGTGTAAAAGTACCGCGACCTTCCATGTCATCAGCAGCGAGGGTATTGATGATACGTTGAACTTCTTTTTGTTCTATTTTCTTTTGCGCTTGTGTAACCTGTGCTGAGCCGATAGCAGCGAACATCAGCAGGCCTAACGACCAATTAGATTTTATCATTTTAGTTGATTTGTGCGTTAAAAATAAGGATTCAAAACCGTTATTTCGAGTAGAATGGGATAAGCGTTGTACCAAATCGTTGTAAAACTCTTTACTTTTGAGGATAACCGGCGAATTGTAGATTTATTATCCAGCCGATTACAAACTAAAATTATCAAATGTCTAATCCGAATATAAGGCCCGATGACCAGCGCTTAAGTGCGGCTGATAAGGAGTTTGAGAATAGTATTCGACCGAAAGAGATCGTTGAATTTTCGGGGCAAGACCAGATCATCGAAAACTTGAAGATCTTCATCAAAGCAGCCAAAATGCGTGGTGAAGCGTTGGATCATATATTGTTCCATGGCCCTCCGGGTCTTGGTAAAACAACTTTATCGCGTATTGTAGCGAACGAGTTGGGTGTGAATATTAAAGAAACATCTGGTCCAGTGATAGAGAAACCTGGTGATTTAGCAGGTTTGTTGACGAATTTAAGCGAGAAGGATGTGTTATTTATTGATGAGATTCACCGGTTAAGTACGGTAGTAGAAGAGTATTTATATTCCGCTATGGAAGATTACCGGATTGATATTATGATAGATAGCGGTCCGAATGCACGATCTATCCAGATTAACTTATCTCCCTTTACTTTGGTGGGAGCTACTACCCGTTCGGGGTTATTAACGGCGCCGTTATTATCGCGTTTTGGGATTAAATCACGTTTAGAATATTATACTGCCGAAACGCTTCAACAGATCATATGGCGTGCTTCAGGCTTATTGAATACTAAAATAACATCAGATGCAGCCATGGAAATTGCCCGTAGGAGCCGCGGTACACCGCGTATAGCCAACGGGTTATTGCGTCGTGTACGTGATTTTGCCCAGGTAATGGGGAATGGTGTCATCGATTTGGGAATTGCCCAGTTTAGTTTGAAGGCATTGAATGTAGATGAATATGGATTGGATGAGATGGATAACCGCATATTGTCGACGATCATCGAAAACTTTAAAGGTGGGCCGGTTGGGATTACTACGATTGCTACAGCAGTAGGTGAAGAAGCCGGTACCTTAGAGGAAGTTTATGAACCATTTTTAATACAAGAAGGGTTTATGAAGCGTACCCCGCGTGGTCGTGAAGTTACGGCGAAAGCCTATTCACATTTAGGGAAAACGCCGCCATACCAAGGGGGCAATTTATTGTTTTAATAACCAGGTTTCTTATAAAGAAAAGCCCATCACTACTTGGTAGAGATGGGCTTTTTATATTGCATAAGAAGAAAGCTTAGTCTTTTACCACCAAGCGGAAACCGTTACCATGAATGTTTACGATTTCGATTTGTGGATCTTCTTTCAAATATTTACGCAATTTAGCAATGTAAACATCCATACTACGACCGTTGAAGTAAGTATCACTGCCCCAGATTTTTTTCAACGCTACTTCCCTAGGGAGAAGGTCGTTTTTATGTTCACAGAGCATATGTAGGAGTTCATTTTCTTTTGGCGAAAGCGTGTGTGAATCGCCGTCTTTAGTGAGTGTACGTAAACGTGAATTAAACTCGTACTGGCCAATTTTGAACTCGTGTACTTCTTCTTCTTTTTGGTTTAATTCGGAGTTACGTTTAAGAATTGCTTTGATTTTAAGCAAGAGCAATTCACTATCGAAAGGTTTGGCGATATAATCGTCGGCTCCAAGTTTATAACCTTGGATAATATCTTCCTTCATGGTTTTAGCAGAGAGGAAGAATAATGGAATATCGGGGTCAACATCGCGAATTTCTTCTGCGAGTTTAAAGCCGTCCATATTCGGCATCATGATGTCTAGTAGGCAGATGTCGAATTTTTCTCTACGGAAGGCGGCTAATGCCAAAATACCGTCCCTGCAAAGTTCCACTTCATAATCATTCAATTCCAGGTAATTTTTCAGCACCATGCCAAGATTCGTATCATCTTCTGCTAAAAGTATTTTGGGTTTACGTTCTTCCATATTTAAGGGTATTAATAATGTTATACAACAAATATAATTTAAATCTCAACTAGCAATATGCAGAAAAATTGTGCCTATTGCACATAAGGATTTGTTAAAAAACGAATACGGGGCATTTAGGTTCACGCTCGAACTGAGTTTTTTATATAAACCGATTCATTATTAAACCTACGAAATGGCTTCATTAAACTGATTATCAATAATTTAACAGAACTGACTCCTAAAGAATTGGGATGGAAGGGGATTTCATTTGCCTTAACAAGAGCAAGGATTCAACTACAAGCTTTTGAGAAACTTGTTCTTAACGACATAACTAATGGCATTAGAATAACGCGAGCGTTGGAAGCAAGGCAACTCACCTACTTCGCCTTAATTAAAGAAGAGAACCCATAACGCAAGTTTGCATAAGCTACCATGTCAACTACGATATTACCAACAGATATAGGGCTTTCAATACGTAGTGGTACTTTATTCGCATCATCGCTTACCCATACATTCATTTGTTCACCACCGGTGAACATGGTGCCTTTGATGAGTAATGGTTTAAATTTAATGGCGCGGAACTTTCCGAATTTTGTGTTTACTTCTTCCTTTCCGAGGTAGCGAATGTAGATATTGTATACCTCGTCGTCGAGAAACATATTGAAGGGAATTTTATCGCCTACTTTGTATTTATTGAAATCGATATTACGGGCGTAATATATAGAGCTGATTACATCTTGCACGCAGTTAGGTACATTGAAGGTACCAGTTGTGCTGGTTGCTGTATTCTTTTCAGTATCAAAAGCTACATTATTGTAGATTTTGTAACCGCCTTCATTCACATTCCGGATGAAACGAAGAGGCTTCAATGTAGCTGTATCGATATAACTTTCATAGCGATCGCGCACTTTGAAAATCCAATCGTAAGCACGGAAAGTTTTACCATCGCCAATTACGTGGTATACATCCCTGTTGTTATATTTTTCGAGTTTACAAGTGAACGTAGCTTCGCCGGCACCGACATACATTTTACCTAAGTTGTAGTATACTTTAAACGTGATACTTTCCCCTGGTTTAAAACTTGTATTGCGGATACCGCAGAAATCGTCTTGGTAAGTTGGCGCAACCCGTTTCACTTCAGCTGGGGCGCCTGTAAAGGTTAACCCGCAAAGCAGTAGTAATAGATACTTCATTGTACGGAGGCTATTTGTCCTTAAAAATTTTAACACCTAGTAACAAGATGCTTCCTATTATAGCCGGTAGTACGAGGTTAATCAGCCATATACCTACTGTTGCTGCAATGATGCCTGCCAAATTACTACTCAATAGGGAAAGAAAATAAATACTTACTTTTCCCCTAACGCCTAGCTCTGCAATCGCGATGGTAGGAACTATTGCCATAATCAAGTAGATGGTGCTGATCATTAAAAATCCTTGCCACCACACAACTGTAACGCCTAACGCATATAATAAAATCAAATACTGTGCCGAGAACACGAGGTACCTGATGAACGAAAGCATCAATAAAACACCCAGATTTCGCGGTGAATAACGGGCTATGATTAACACAAAAATCTTCGCTTTTCGCAAAATGGGGATCTTATCGAAAATAGCGACTATTATCTGCAATCTAAAATATAATAATATGATTAACGCACAAACAACCATCAGCACTCCTAACAATATTTTCTCCCAGAAGTTAGGCCCAAAGTGTTGCCCAGCCTTGATTACCTCAAAGTTATTTATATAATAAATAAATCCGACTAACCCCATTACGATAGTAATGATAAGCTGGCTATAGCTACCCACGATAGTAGCAGCAATAGCCTTTAATTTATGGCGATTTTTTAAATAGAGGATTCTGCCCCCGTATTCGCCTACCCTGTTGGGCGTACTAACGGAAACGGATACACCCGATAAAATTGCCATAAACGCTCTTCGGAATGAAACGTATTCTAAGGGTTTTACCAGCAACTGCCACTTCTTAGCCTCTAATCCCCAGTTCATTAGCATCATAACGGCCATAAGCAATAACACGGGCAACCCATTTTGCGCAATTAATTCGCGCATTTGAGTAAGGGTCTCGTCGAGGTTTTGCTGGTGTTTTAATTGCAGGAAAATCAAATAGGTTAACAATGCAAACAAGCCGCCGCCGAATAAGTAATTGAGGATTATTTTGGTACTTTTGTTCAGATTATTAAGTTTAAGTTTTTAGGTTTCGGCAAAAATAGTTCCAGCTTGGCAAACAAATCAAAAATAATTTTAGGAATCGACCCTGGCACACTCGTCATGGGCTACGGAATCATTGCCGTAAATGCCCAAGAAGTAACTATTTTGAAGATGGATGTGTTAAAACTTTCGAAGCATAAAGATCATTATGAACGCCTACAACTTATTCACGCTTGCGTTAATGAGATCATAACACAATATAAACCAGTAGCTTGCGCTATTGAAGCACCATTTTTTGGAAAGAATGTACAAAGTATGCTGAAACTTGGTCGCGCTCAAGGTGTTGCTATTGCAACGGCGATGCAAATGGGACTTAGTGTAACAGAATATTCGCCTAAAAAAGTGAAGCAAAGCATTACGGGGAATGGTAATGCCGATAAGGAACAAGTTTGGCAGATGCTACAACATATTTTGCGATTCGATGAAAAACCCGAATATTTGGATGCGACCGATGCCTTAGCTGTAGCGGTTTGTCATCATTTCCAAGAATCAAGCCCTACTGCGAAAGTGGCTCCTACTAAAACTGCGGCTGCGAAGAAAAAGGCCAGCAGTTGGGAGCAATTCTTGTCCCAAAACCCAGGCAGAATCGCGCGGTAAACGCACGCTTAAAAAAATTGCACGCAATCGGCTATTTTTTAATTGCAAAAATGTACTTATTTTGAAAACAAAACCTGTGGCTGGGTACTGGATATTTGCTTCCATGTTAACGTACAATTTTTATTTTACCAAACCCTAATAGTGTTCGTAGATGGATACGAAAGCCAAAATATTATTAGTTGAGGACGATTTCAATCTCGGTGCGATCACCAAAAGGAGATTAGAGGAGGCCGGTTTCACCGTGGAACATTGTATCGACGGGGATGTGGCATGGAAAGAATTTCAACGCACGATGTATGATATCTGTTTACTCGACGTGGTGATGCCGAAAAAAGACGGGTTTGCGTTGGCTCAACTCATCCGTAAGAAGAATGATTTTGTACCCATCCTTTTCCTCACTTCGCGTTCGCAAGATGAAGATAAGATTGCAGGGTTCAAAAACGGCGCAGACGATTATGTCACCAAACCCTTCTCCATGCAGGAGTTATTACTCCGTATAGAAGTGTTTTTGAAAAGAACGCGTCCTTTAAATGCTGATAAACGCACTCAATTCAAACTCGGTAGCATATTATTTGATTACGGTGAACTGAAATTGATTGCCCTTGAAGGCGACAAAAAAGTGAAAGTTTTAACCCAAAAAGAGGCAGACTTACTGAAATTCCTCTGCGAAAACGCCAATAAAACACTCAAAAGAGAAGAAATCTTGTACCATGTTTGGGGCAAGGACGATTATTTCTTGGGTAGAAGTATGGACGTTTTCATTACGAAAATCCGGAAAAACTTCCCACCTGACAGCCCGGTTAAACTTGAAACTTTACATGGCATTGGTTTTAAATTCCACATGCCGAAAGAAGAGTTACCGGAAGATTTCGATATTAATGCTTATTTAGCACCGCCGTCTACTCCAAAATCCAAAGCAGACGACGATGCCACTGCTGCTACAAAGTAGCTGGCAATTGTGCAATTATTTTAGCTTGAATGGCTTGGAATTCCGAAGGTTCCAGTTTCAATTTAGCGCGTGTGAAATTCATATCGTCGGCTGAATTGATAGGAATTAAGTGCATATGCGCGTGCGGAACTTCTAAACCCATTACGCTTATACCTACCCTATTACACGGCACCACGCTTTCAATGGCTGCTGCAATGGGCTTTGCAAATGCTAACCAAGCATTTAAATATTCAGTAGGCACATCGAAAAACTTATCAACTTCTACTTTTGGAACAATCAAAGTATGGCCTTCCATCATTGGGAAGATGTCTAAGAATGCATAAAATTGATCGTTCTCCGCGATTTTATAACTAGGGATGTCACCCTTGATGATTTTTGAGAAGATAGTCATGGTAATAACGCTTTGTTTGCCGGGGGCAATGTAATAAATGTTTTTATAAACTTACCTGGATTGATGGCTTAACAGGGGAGGGAGAAAAGTAAACCAAGTGTTGCATGGAGTGACACAACGGGGGCTAGATAGGGAAACAATGGTCAGTAATAGTTCATAATAAAAAAGGTCGGCGATGATGGCCGACCTTTTAGTATTATGAATGAAGAATGTTTTACACAGTAATATCTTCAATTTTAAATTTCATGATACCGTTCGGAGCGTTTACGTCAGCTACTTCTCCGATCACTTTACCTAGCAAACCTTTGCCGATTGGCGAGGTAACGGAAATTTTACCTGCTTTAAGATCGGCTTCTTTTTCAGATACGAGTTGGTACGTTACAGTTTTCTTATTGGCTACGTTGGTAATGGTAACTTTACATAAGATAGAAACTTTAGATGTATCAATGGCATCTGCTTCTAAAATTCTAGCGGTTGCGATGGCATTCTCCAATGACGCTACTTTGGCCTCATGGAGGCCTTGAGCCTCTTTGGCCGCATCATATTCTGCGTTCTCCTTAAGGTCGCCTTTTTCACGTGCTTCTGCAATTGCTTTAGCGATCTCAGCCCTACCCTTTGTTTTTAGAAAAGTTAACTCTTCCTTCATTTGCTCAAGGGTTTCCTTTGTAACATAATTTACGCCAGACATAACCGATTGATTTTTTAGGTATTACAATAAAAAAATCAACGCTCTCATTTGCACAAGAGCGTTGTAAGTGTGAATAGCAAATATAATGTTTTTGAACGTTAATAGTACAGCTACATCATATATATTATTATGATATGTCTAACTTCTGTAACACGTATTGAGCCATTTTAATACTGGCTTCGTGGGAGTAGCCGGCGATGTGTGGCGTAATGACTACCTTGGGATGTGTAGCCAATGCATGCAACTGTGATTTTTCAGTTTCGTTATATGTTGCCACTTTTTCATTCTCCAAAACATCTAAACATGCACCAGAAACGATGCCTTCTTCAAGAGCAATAAGCAAGTCGGCAGTATTAAGCACTTTCCCCCGCGATGTATTGATGTATACGATGGGATGAGCGAATGACTTCAAAAACTGTAGATTCACCAAATGCTGCGTTTCCGGGGTTAATGGCAAATGTGTACTGATAATGTCGGCTTCAGCGAAAAGATCTTCAAGGCTAGCTTCTTTTACATACTCGTTACTGAAACCTGTTTTGTACTTGTCGTAGGCCAAGATATTCACATCGAATCCACGAAGCTTACGCGCAAATGCACCACCAGTATGCCCGAAACCAATAATTCCGATCGTTTTTCCTCCAATCTCAAATCCCCTATTCAACTCGCGTTCCCAAATTCCATCACGCAATTCGATGTTACTTTTCACGATATTATTGGCTAATGCTAGTAACATACCAACAGCCTGTTCACCTACAGCCTCTGCATTGCCTTCAGGGCTACTTACACAACGAATACCTTTACTTTCTGCATAAGGAACATCAATCAATTCCATACCCGAACCTAGTCGGCCAATCCATTGGAGTTGGCTAGCATGGTCGATCACGGGGCGATCAATTTTTATGCGTGTTGTAACAATTAAACCGGTGAATTGGTTAATGGTGTCTTTTACTTCATCGTACGTAATAGATGGCTTATAGGTAATACTGAATCCTTTGGTTTCCAGCTGTTCGATGAGATATGGATGGACCTTTGCAGTGATTAATACTTGTGGTTTCATAACATTTTGTGCGACAGCGCTACGAAATCCGCCACGCTTAGTTGCTCTGCTCTTTTTGTAAAAATTTCGTCTTGTAACATTTCCTTATCGAAATACCCTTTCAACGGGTTCCTTAATTGCTTGCGGCGCTGGTTGAAAGCAGCTTTCACCAAGGTGAATAATTTCTTTTCGTTGGCAATATCGTATGGTACTTTCAACTTTTTACAACGAATCACACCCGATTTAACTTTAGGAGGAGGGTTGAAAGCGTTTTCTTCCACATCAAATAAGTATTCCACATCGTAATACGCTTGGAACAATACACTCAGGATACCATAGTCTTTATTACCATGGCCCGAGGCAATCCGCTGCGCTACTTCTTTTTGGAACATACCAACAACCACAGGCACTTGTTCTTTCCATTCGAGGATACGGAACATGATTTGTGTGGAAATATTGTATGGAAAGTTGCCAATTACACTAAACTCACCTTCATAAGGCACTTTTGCAGTAAGGAAGTCTTCGTTAATGATTTTTCCTTGGATAGCAGGGTATGTTTTTTGCAAATACTCCACTTTTTCGGTATCCAATTCAACCGCTTTGAAAGTAATACCCGGAATCTGCAAGAGGTATTTCGTAATAGCGCCGCCACCGGGGCCTACTTCCAATAACTGCATGTTATCGTGAACAGGCATAGCCGCCACGATATCTTGACAGATTTTTTCATCCTTTAAAAAGTGTTGTCCTAATGATTTCTTGAGTGTATACATATGCCTATCAAAACGTAAAGGTACTAAATTTAAAGTGGGGGCAACGGATTCACCGTTTTTAGTGCAAGCCGCTAACTATTTCTTATATTTGTTCGTTATTTATCGTTACCAGGATTATATGAGTCAAATTATCACCAACAACAACAAGCCCGTTATCGGTATCACTATCGGCGATATCAACAGTATCGGCGCAGAAATTATCATCAAAACCTTTGTTGATAATCGTATGCTGGAATTGTGTACACCCGTGATTTTCGCGTCGAATAAAACGATTAATTTTTATCGAAAGTTGCTCAATGAAAACAATTTCAACTACCAGAGCATCAAGGATTTCACGCGGTTGAATACGAAACAGGTGAGTGTATATAACTGTTGGGAAGAAGAGGTACAAATTACCCCTGGCCAGTTGAACGAAGTAGGTGGCAAGTATGCTGCTCGCTCGCTAGAAGTAGCCCTGGAATGTTTAAAAAATAACGAAATCGACGGCATCGTTACCGGCCCGATTCACAAAAACAATATTCAACAACACAACTTCCAATATACTGGTCACACCCCATGGCTCAAAGAATCCTTTAATGCGAAGGAAGTATTGATGCTTATGACCGCTGAAAATATGCGTGTTGGGTTACTGACCGAGCACGTGCCTTTAGCTGAAGTAAGCAAATATGTAACGGTAGATAATATCATGAGCAAACTCCAGCTCATGAAAGAAAGCCTCATCAAAGATTTCGGAATCGACAAACCTCGTATTGCTGTTTTGGGATTAAATCCACATGCCGGCGACGATGGTTTAATTGGTAATGAAGAACAAAAAGTGATCATCCCTGCCATTACAAAAGCAAAAAATCAAGGTTTACTTTGCTTTGGCCCATATAGCGCTGATGCATTCTTCGCAAGAGGTATGTACAAAGAGTTTGATGGCGTGTTGGCTATGTACCATGATCAAGGTTTGATTCCATTCAAATCGTTAGCAACCGGTGAAGGTATTAATTACACAGCAGGCTTACCTATAGTTCGTACGAGTCCCGACCATGGCACAGCGTTCGATATTGCTGGTAAAAACATTGCCGATCCAGCATCCTTCCGGGAAGCGGTATATTACTGTATTGATATTATTTCGCAAAGAGCGACGTATGCAGAAAATACAGCCAACCCGTTGAAGAAAACCGAGCTAGCATCAGAGCACCTCGCATAATTTCTTTTACAAATAGAACGATATCATTTCTATCCAACCTTCACCTACTTGGTGAAACAATTCGTTGCGCGCTTTTAACTTGAACTCCACATCGGCAATAGAATCGATGGTAGCGATATCGCCGTGGAGGGCATCAATAAGAGCGAAGACATTTTCGCGCGAGTACATCGACAAATTTCCTTGTACCAAGGTTTCCAGTTTCTGCAGGATAGCCTCTACCCTTTCGCGGTGTGGTAAAGGCACTTGGTGAATAGGCAATGCATAATCCATCACTACTACATTATGCTTTTGTGAGCTACGGAATCTTTCCATTAGCCGGTGGAAAGTATTGCCGTTGATATAATGGATAATACCTTCGAAAACCAGCAATGTTGGTATGCTTGAATCGTATCCATGCTTGGTGAGGGTATCCAGGAGTACTTGTGGTTCGCGGAGATCGGCTTGTAGGAGTTGAATAGACGCGTGCGCAGGCAAGAGCTTTTTGTAGATCGCGTTTTTCTCTTCAGTGAAGGAAGCATCGACTTCAAAAATCTGGCTGATAGCCGCATGATGGTGTTCAAAGAGGTACAAAGCTAATGGATCAAGGCCGGCAGCGAGGATAACGACTTGCATTTGTCCATCTTCCCACAAGTAACGATCAATCAAGAAACGCGTAAACAACTTCCGGAAATACAATACATCGCCGAGAATTTTTGCATGTTCATCGAACGCATCAATTCCTTCGCCCAAATGCTCGAAATCGAGGAATTGCAAATATTGGTGAGCAAGACCTTGATCATAGAGTTGTTGGGCATGTTTAAGTACGAGCGCAGAAGTAGGCGCCACTTTAATTTTGTTGGCAAGCATATGAATCTCCCAGGGGTTTAAACGTTAACAATTCCGCGAATTCGATAAGAGAACAAATATACTTAGAGAGCCTGCAACAGTAATGCGGTAGGGCTTTTTAGGGGAAAATGGGGAAGAAAAAATTAGTGGAAAATATGGCGAGGTGGGGTTAGCAAAATGGGAGGAAAAGTAGTAATTACTTCTTCCCGGTATGCAAGTATGATTGGATTGATTTCACGTAATTTTCGAACGCAACAATCCCCTTCTGCGTAACCTTACAGATAGTTTGTGGATAATTATCTTTGAATTGTTTTACCACGTCGACGTACTCTGCTTCTTTCAGCTTATTAATTTGTACGCTTAAATTCCCTGCAGTAGCATTCGTTTTCTCCTTTAAAAAAGTAAACTCCGCCTCATGCACACTGATAAGCACGCTCATTATAGCGAGCCGAAGCTGTGAGTGTAAAACCGGGTCTAGTTCTTTAAAATCCATGTACGTTCATTTTCCTAATTAATACTGGTTATTCTTATAAGCCTTGCGTAAAAGATGCCCGGGTACAATAAATCCCATCACCATCGAAATCGCGGTAAATAACATCAAGTACATCATACTTTGTAACCATAAACCGAGTAAACAACCCGTCCACGCTACAATTGCACCAACAATCAATGGTTTATAGCGTGTAGCAAAACCTACAACGTGCATTAATAACCCGTATAACAACAATAACACGATAAAACCGGCATAAGAAGAAATAGCATTAAAATTCATACCCGCAATTACGATTACTAAGCAAATATAAAAACCCGACGTAAAGGCTTTAATAAGCTCGTCCATATAGGTTCTTACCTTTTCTACCTTCGGTTTTTGCATCACGTTTACACCAATCATAATAATACCGAATAACGTAGCGATGGTCCAAGGTAACATCGGTTGCTTATAGTCGATAAAGTATAAAATGAAGCTTGCTAGGCAAGTTGCAAATAATGCCCAACCCCAAAGGATAAAGCTCGTACCATTGGATTGCATTCCTTGTTTCGCATTGGCAATCATACTATTGATGATTTGAATGCTTTCCATCTCGTTCATCGGCTTATCATTCATTTCCATAGTGAGAATTGATTGTTGTTGGTTTTCTTGAATTAGTTCGCAGCTTCATTTTAGCTTTCCTTGGGCTAAAACGGCGAATTTAAAGAATCAGCGGGTGAAAACCGCATAAATTACATGAAATAGAAAAGTCCTGGCCGTTATAGCCAGGACAATGTATAAAATTAAAAGCTCAATTTCTCAATTAATCCTTTTGTATATCCTTCACCCCATTGTGGAACAATTTTATTCTCTGGCTTCGCTTTTGCGAATTTTTCGATGGACAATGTGAATAGCTGTTTTGCTCTTTCTTTGCTACCACCGAAGGCTTCTGGTGTGAAATAAGCCGATTGACCTTGGAGCATGTACACCCTTGGGTTTTCAGGGTCTACTTGTTTTGCTTTTTCGAGTAAGGTGGCGGCTTCACGACCATAAATCGGGCCTCTTGTCATTGGATCTACATTGATACGAGACGTTGCGATCATCGATCTTACAGTAAGAATTTCGGAGTTATTGGGTTGCAATAATTCGGCCTTATCGAGATTGGCACCTGCAGCATCTGCTAAAGCATCTACTTTATCAGCATCTTTATTACTGAACGCTAACATTACACGGCAATAAGCAGCATAATAATTAGGCAACCATTGTTGCGGTTCAGCAGCTGCAATACGATCGAAAGTATTGGCTAAAGTTTGATATTGAGAAGGGTCTGTTACACTATTCAAAGCAGCCACATTTTTTTCCATAGCAGCTTCAAACTGCGACTGAGCTTGTGCGAGGTTCATTAAACCGAAGCAGAAAGCAATAGCAAATAGTACTTTTTTCATGATAGTTTAGAATTATAAGGTGTTAAGATTTTTTATCGTTTAAACTTGAACGTTAGTTGTTTTCAATTACTTCTTTACTTCTATCGATACCGAAGCTCATAAACATCCCTACAAAGAAGAAGCGGGGAGCCATTGGTCCTACAGCTGCTCTGCGTAAGGCATCGTTTGAATAACGGTAACCATATACTTGATCCGTACCCAAAGCATTCGTTACTGTAAAAACAAATACCGTAAAGGCCTTGCGGATGTTTGTAATATAGTTGGCATTGAAACCAACCGTGTTATATGATTTTGTTCTGTCTTTCATGAATTCGCTCTCAGGACGAGTGGGATTGTAATAAGGACGCCCTGTGGCGAATGTGTAGGTTGCACCCAAATAAGTTTTCATTTTCGGGAAATACTGTTTGTATACAAATGAAGCGGTATGATTTGCCGCAAAATCGGGTTGCACTTGGAATGGGTAATTTAAGTAATCACGTTTTGTATCCAGGTAAGAGTAAGAAATCCAATAATCGCCGTTCTTAATTGTTTTCTTATCTCTCCAATAGAATTCAACACCTTTTGCATATCCCGTTCCACTTGTATTTAAAGTAGGGGTTGTTTTCAACAAATCGTTGTACTTCTTGTAAAACAACTCTGTACGAAATACATGCTGCGTTGAAATGTACTGGTACGCCGCAATGTAGTGTGTTGCACGCATATAACCCAAATCGTGGTTGAGGCGAATATATTGCTGTTCCGGCTTTTGGTAGAACGTACCATATGATACACTTACCTGGCCTTTCACACCCGTTCTGTACGCCAGGTACGCACGTGGTGCAATGTTAGCTGCTTTAATAATAGAAGAATATTCATAACGGGCACCCAAACGAGCTACTAAACGAGGCGTAAAGTATATATCCCCTTCCGCAAAACCAGCCCCATAATGATCATTGTAATTCAAATCATACACATTGTAACGCATTTTCTCTTGATCAAATTGGTACTCAGCACCAAATCGAAGAGCAGAATGACCAAAGTTCCTTGTAATAACCGTACGATACTGAGTCAACGCTTGTGTACTGCGAATATTTACAGTAGGAATATCTTTGGTCAGCGTATCCATTTTGATTTTATCGATGTTGTAACTGTATGACAAGCCCATATCGAGTTTCCAATTTTCATTGATACGTTCGCGGTAGGTTAAGTTGCCGTAAGCGTTGTTATTGTTTAAATCGAAAGCTTCTAAAGCACCGGGATATTGTAAACTGTTGATTTTAAAACCAAAGGCGTTCCTACTATAAGCACCGTAGAACTTCAACATACCACTTTTAGACGTTTTTACTCTAAAGTTAGCCGTAGTATTAAGGCCCGATGGGTAGGTAGAAGGTTCGTTCACCTGCGGTACCAATTTAAAATAAGGGGTAAGATTCATGTAGTTTGCTTCTACACCATAAGAACTCTTTTTATCTTTTGCCAAGTGTGAATAAGCACCACCAAAGCCAATAGAAGAAAGGTTTACGGAGGAAGAAGATTGATCAGGTAAATCGATTGTTTCTAAAATTAAGGCAGAAGAAAGACCTTGACCATATAAAGCGCTATACCCACCACTGCTAAACGTTGTTCCTTTAAATAAGAATGGAGAAAAACGGCCACGAGTAGCAAAATCGGGCATACCTGAATAAAAGGGATTACGAACAAGCATACCGTCGATGAAGGTTTGTGTTTCATAGCCTGTACCACCACGTACGAATAGCCCTTCTTTCTCACCCACTTGCTGTGCACCTGGCAATGTTTTTAATGCCGCTACGATATCGGCATTTGCGCCGCCTGTAGTAACAATATCCAAGGGTTTAAGTACTGTATTTTTCTTCGTATCACTGGCTTCAAAAGCACCTGAAGATATAGTTACCATCTTCAATTCATTCATCGTTTCTTTTAAAACAATGTTTTGTTCAAGCGATGGTGCATTTAATTCAACCTTCACTTCAATGGAACCCATCGTTGCTAATGACGCAACTAGGATAGCCTCGCCGGTAACGTCGGTGGTGAAAGAATAGGAACCGTCTTTTGCAGTAGTAGCCCCGTCGTACGAACCTTTAATGTAAACGTTTACGCCAACGAGAGGCTGTTTTTTAGGGGAAGTTACTCTACCGGAAATTTTGATTTGCGCAAGCAAAGCTCCAGGAAGTACACAAAGGATCAAAAGGGTATAGAATAGCTTAGACATATAGGGTAATTGTTAATTACAGGGCAAACATAAACTGGTTTACGATATAAACCAAATTATTTTATAAATAAATTTACACGTCACAACACATACAATTGATATTCAATATAAATCCTTATAAAAGCATCCATCTATAAATAGGTAGCCGGCATACAAATCGCTTTGTATGCCGGCCGGGATATTAAATAATGTATCGCCTACCGCGTAAGTTCAACCCATCCTTTATAGAGTTGCTCGCCTTGCGGGGTGTTTAATTTAAGAATATAATAGTAAGTGCTTTGCAGCAAGTTCAGTCCATCCCAAGTATTATCGTAATTATTGGAATGGTACACTTGGTTACCCCACCTATTGTAGATGGTTAAGTGCGAGCCTGGATATTTCTCGATACCAATAATCACGAAGCGATCATTTTTACCATCGCCATTTGGTGTGATAATATTCGGTATATAAATATCCTTACCTCCTACCTGTTCATCGCGCGTACGAGCTGCATTATTAGTTGTATTCGGATCAGCGGTTAAGGCGTTAACTGTAGCTTGGTTTGCCACATTCCCCACACCGCTTATACGCAATTTGTAGTGCAATACCGCCGTTTGCCCAACAGCCATGGTATCAATTCTCCATGTGAAATCCTTGCCGTTTGCCGCTACTTGTATATTACCTCCAGTACTGCTTACAAGCTCGAATGTACTTGTATTCGTTGGTGCCGCATCCGTTACCACAACCAGCCTTGCCGTATTAGGACCATTATTCACCACGGTAATTGTATAATCCGCTTTTTGCCCAACACTAAGCGTTGATGTATTATTCAACGTTTTAGTAATTGCCAAATCAGCCTGTGTACCTGCCTGTAAGGTAAGGGAAGTAAACTCAATTAGTGAAGGACCACCGCCCACAGATTCTGCTGTTACCGTAGCTGTATTTAAAATTGTACCTTCTTTGACTATAGTTGCGTCATATTCAAATGTTGCAATTTCACCTGATTTCAATTGTGGGATACTCCAATTAAGCACATTTGTATTTGCATCAAATTGGGCTGTACCCTTACTTGGTGTACTTAATATTGGCGCCGATAATGTACCGTTTGGAGGGAACCTGTCTGCAACATTAAGACTGTGCAGGTCAAAGTTACTTGGATTACGTATCAATAAACGGTAGCGAACGGTTTGACCAACTAAGTACGGTCCTGCCGTTGAGGTTGTTTTCTCTATATTCACCTTAGCAGATGCTTCAATTAACGTGCTAACAGTACTTGTATTATTCGCTAAGTTATTGTCTGTTATCGTAGCCGGTGTTGCGATTGTAGCGGTGTTGGTGATTGCGCCGGTACCAGTAACGATTCCTTTTACTGAAATTGTAATTGTACTACCTGCAGGGAAAGCACCCATATTGGCAGTAATCGTATTCGTATTCCCATTCACATCTATACTGCCACTAGCTCCACCCGACGTATTTAATATTGACGCTGAAATTCTTGACAAATTACTTGGCAATACATCCATAATAGTACTATTGTTAGCTGCAATTGGTCCGTTGTTTCTTGCCGTGATAAGGTACTCGATTGAACCTCCATTCAACACCATAGTTGGGGCTGCTTTAGTAATAGCTACATCAGTTACAAATGAAGTACCCGACACAACAGTGGATACACTATTCGATTGCGCATCTATACCTGTTGGCGATTTACTATAAGCGGTATTATTTATTGTACCGCTAAACAATGAATCCACAACGCCAACAATCGTAACATTTACCGCGGCACCCACCTCTGCAGGTATTGCTACATTATTCAACATCACTAAATTACCCGTACCACTCGCACTTGATACACCATTTATATTGGCATTACCTGTTGCAGTAGCTGTCCAATTTACATTACGTAATGCTGTAGCTACCGTATCACTTAAGATAAGGCTGTTGCCATTAGAAGGACCACTATTTGTATACACCAAGTTGTAGGTTAATTGCTCACCTGCTTTTAGTTGCCTTGCCGATGCAGCTTTGGTGATTTGAATTGTAGGAACGGCTGTTACCAATGTAAGGATAGTATTACTATTCGTTACTTCCGTGTTATAAGTAACGGTGGCTGTATTACGAACAAAATCAGTTACACTTCTGCCTAATGTTCCTTGGATAAACACTCTCACACGGCCTCCCACCGGGATATCTGCTGTAACATTTACGTTTGCACTTGTTCCTGTTGCACCAGCAGTTATTGTACTGCCACCAAAAGCAGCTGTTGTCCAGCTTACATTTTGAATATCCGCTGTAATAGGATCATTAATTACGACACCTGTTCTTGTCAATTCGCCATCATTCGTAATATCTAACTCGTAATTGATTGTAGCGCCTGCCGGCAACTCAATTGGTCCGGCTTTCTTAATCGTTAATCCACTTTCTGCTAATACATTCGTTACCACTAAAGCAATAGCTTTTGTTGGATCAAATACACCAGGTTCAGGATCTGCTGTAGCAATGTTTGTAATAGTTCCAGCAAATGTTGGTGCAATTCGACCATCGACGGTTATAGTTACCAAGCCTGTATTAACTGGGATGTTAGCATTGAATGAAACGTTACCCGATCCTGATGTTACCGTACTCGTAGCCCCTCCGCTTGTTGTCACACGCCATGTTGGGTTTAAAATAGATGGCGGAATGTTGTCAAGAATATGTACATTCTGCGCTGCCGCCGGGCCAAAGTTTTGGACCTGCAATACATATTGAATTGGCGAACCCGCATCGGCAATAGGTGGTGCTGTTTTTCGTATTTGTAAATCCACAGAACGATTCACAACTGTTGTAACCGTACTAGTTCTATTGCCATCGTATTCAACTTCTGCAACGTTAATAATTGTATTTCCCGCACTACTACTTACTATGCCTTGTACTTCAATGAGCACGCTTCCTGCTGCGGATGAAGTGCCCGGGATAGTAGCAGTTAAAGCAATGTTATTTCCACTGCCTGTAGTTTGACTAACCGTTGAACCAATACCCACCGGCCTGGCCGTCCATGTAACATTCGTAATTACATTCGGTACATTATCTCTAATGGCTACAGGTGTTGCAGTTGAAATACCACTATTACGAACTTCTATAGTATACCGAATAGTATCGCCGATATTCACAGATGCAGGACCCGTTTTCGAAATATTTACACCAACATCTGTACTTACTATGGTGGAAACTGTACTGCTGTTGTTTGTAGTGGTTAATTCAACCACACCCTGTCCTGCAGTAACATTCGCGGTATTAGTAATAACACCCGGTGCAGTACTTGGATCTACTATACCTAATACATCTATGTTCACTTTATTATTGGTACCTGCCGGGATATTTGCAATAACACGCAATACATTATTAGCATCCAAATTCTGCGAAACAATGGTTGCGCTGCCAACTGTAGTTACAACAGCACGACCATTCACTATGCTTGCCGGTATAATATCCTCTATTAAAGTATTCGGCGCATCACTGAAGCCTGCATTGGTAATTTCTAATTTATAAACAATATTCTCGCCCGCAATCTTGTTAGCAGGACCACTTTTCACAATAGCTAAGTCTGCTACCCGCAACACACCTGTTTGGAACACACTCGAGTCGCTATTCGCATAAGCAGTATTCGTTATCATACTGGCAGTTGTGTTTGCATGCAATCTTCCATCAATCTTAATCGTTACAAGTCCTACTGTAGCAGGAATCTGTGCAATTATATTAACATTACCACTTCCACTGGTAGTATTCACAGTTGCCCCTCCACTTGTTGTTACAGTGTAAGTTGCATTTATCAATTCTACAGGTAAAATATCCCTAATCGCCACATCTCTTGCCATAGACGGCCCATCATTGGTTACGTTAATGGAATAACTCATAATGCCCCCTGCAATAGCTTGGGTATTACCAGATTTCTCAATCTTCACACCGGTAATCGTTTGCACATTTGTTATAACGCTATCTTGGATGAGCATGTTACCTGGTGTTGTAATACTTGCTTTATTCACGATGTTATTACCATTATAGCCAGGATCAGTGTTCGCATTAATAGTAAATGTAACATCATTATTTGCTCCTGCCGGAATTGCCACCAAAGCATCAATATTACCCGTTCCATTTGCAGGCGATACCGTTACACCTGTTCCTGTAGCAACGGCCGTCCAAGTAGCATTTTGTATACCTTGTGGCAAAACATCTTGTATACGCATTGCATTTGCATCGGAAGGACCAACATTCTTAGCTTTAATGGTGTATTGAATAGATTCACCAGCCACAACAGTGGATGTTCCCAGTTTTTGCAAGGTTACATTCCATTCCTGGCGAACTAGCAAGGTGGCTGAATCAATGGCTAATCGACCACTCGTATCACTCACCGTAGCACGGTTAACAATTGTAGATGCCAACGTGCTTGGTAAAATAGTACCTGCTATTTGAATATTGATCGCATTATTGCTTCCTGCTTCAATACTACCATTTACTACAATATTATTACCCGTACCGCTAGTTGCTCCCGTTACAATTGCATTACCCGATGGGCTAGCTGTCCAACCACTTACAAGTATGCCGGCTGGTACAACATCTTCAATCACTAAATTCTTCGCATTCGACGGGCCATTGTTATTCACCGTAATCGAATAACTTACATTACTGCCTGATACGCCAGTGCCATTGACGCGTTTCCGTATCGTAACATTCGCAACATTATTCACCACCGTAGTAGCACTAGCACTATCCGTTTTATTCTGTGCATCGCGATAGAAAGCTTTGTTAACAATCGTTCCTACATAACTAGGATCAATCGTTCCCGAAACTGTAACATCTATCGCATTTGTATCGCCTGCCGGGATATTCGATGTAAATAAAATTGTACTACTAGTACCCGTTACTTCTTTCAGTGTACCTATCGTAGCATTTCCATTCGCTTTTACCCGCCAATTTATATTTTGAATAGCTGATGGAATAACATCAGAGAATGTAATACCGCTCGCATTCGAAGGACCATTATTCACTAAGCGCATGGTATATGAAATACCACCGCCGGCAACGGCCGTAGATGGACCGGTTTTCGTGATGCGAAGCGCCGCAGCATTTACAATTTGTGTATTGGTTGAGTCCATCGCTGCCGGTACGCCTGCTGTATCAACCGATGCACGGTTTTTAATAATGCCGGTATAATTACCATTTACAAGTCCATCGATTTGTACCACTACTTGGTTATTACTACCCGCTGGGATGTTGGCAATAATTGCCACTTGGTTACCAGTTCCCGTTGCTCCACTTGTAATACTGGCGGCACCAATTGCTGTAGCCGACCAGCGTACTTGACTAATACTTGTAGGAACTAGGTCATTGATTTGAACTGCTGTTGCGTCGGATGGCCCACTATTCGTTGTTAACAGCGTGTAATGGATATCCTTGCCGGCAGCTAAACTATCTGGCGCACTTTTCGCAATGCGCAAGTTTGGTTGCAGCACGATGGTTGTTTGTACTTCGTTGCTATTTACACTTGTTGTGCTTCCACTAGCTTGGTAAGATGCAGTATTGCGAATAATACCACGGAAAGTTGGTGCAATGGTGCCCTGGATATTGATCACAATCCTGTTACTATCGCCCGCCAGTAAATTACCTACAAGGTTTACATCGCCTGCAATATTGGTTTTATTCCCCCCAACAATTGTAGCTGTTCCTTCAGCTGTAGCAGACCAACTCACATTTTGTAATGTGTCACTCACAATATCACTCACAGTAACATTGTTAGCATTCGAAGGACCACTATTATTAATCACCACTTGGTATTGAATCGTATTTCCTGCTGCTGCAATAGCAGGACCAGTTTTGCGAATTTTAATATTTGACCTGTTGATAATCCTTGTTACTACTTGGTTTGACAACGTACTGTCTGTAGCCGATTTTACAGCAACTGCAGTATTGGTTATAGTACCATTTGCATCGGCACCTGTATTGGCCATAATACGCACCTTAATGCTTCCATTAACTGGGATGTTCGCTACAAAATTCACATTACCTGTTCCATTCGTAATATCACCACCAATAATGCTTGCATTCTTAGCCGACGTAGCTGTCCATGTTACATTTTGCAACATACTTGGCACAATATCCCTAACAATAATATTTGTTGCGTCGGAAGGCCCATCGTTATAAACATTTACTTCATATTGTAATGAATTGCCCGCTGCTACTGTATCTTGTCCTGATTTAGTGATTCTTAGATTTGCGCTATTATTAATCGTTGTCGTAACAGTATCACTTACCACCATACCGCCATTATTCATAGTTCCAGTAGCGTAATTCACAATTTGGCCGGTAGCATTTGCGGCAACAGTACCTGTAACATTTACAAGCACTGTGTTCAATGTGCCTACTGGGATAGTGGCAGTAAATCCAATTATGCGTGTAGTGCCTGTAATAGTTCCACCTACAATACTTGCATTACCCGTAGCCGTTGCCGTCCAAGTAATGTTATTCAACACATTTGACAAACTATCCAACACTGCGAAATTCTGTGCAGTTGAAGGTCCTTGGTTAGTGATGAGTAATTGGTAATTCAATGTTTGGCCGGCATTTACTGTACTGCTACCCGATTTCGTAATTTTCACATTCGCAGCATTATTAACAGTGGTGTTAATTGTATTACTATTCAACTCAATATCGCCCGCTTCTATATGCGCTGTATTACTAATAACCCCGCTGAAACTTCCATTTACAACACCGCTGATCGTAACCAATACTCTACCCCCTACCGGTATATTGGCTCGAATAGCTAAATTATTACCGGCTCCCAATCCAGGAGATAATATGGCTGCTCCATTCGTAGCAGATGAGTTCCATGATGGACTTATTACTTCGACTGGAATTGCATCCGTAATCAACACATTATTGGCATTTGAAGGACCTCTATTCGTTATTAAAAGAGAATAATTAATCCTTTCTCCTGCTGCCATAGTAGATGGACCTGTTTTCACTATTTGTAAAAGTCGTTTGGAAACAACATTGGTACTTACAGTTGCCACAGCCGGTGTTGGATCAGTTACGCCTGCTGGTGGTGTTGCTGTTGCTGTATTCGTAATCGCTCCTACATAAGAAGGATCTACATTACCCACTACTTCAATTGTAATAATCCCCGTGTGTGCAGGAATACCAGCAGTTAAGTTAATTGTGTTTCCAGTACCACTTGGCGTATTAATTGTTGCGCCACCACTTGTGGTAACAGTCCATGTAACATTAGAAATGGTACTTGGTATATTATCAACAATACTAGCACCTACTGCATTAGCAGGCCCATTATTACCTACTTCAATTACATAACGAATCAATTCACCTGCGCCAATTTCACTTGGGGCTGTTTTCTTAATTGTAAGATCTGTTGAAGTATTAACCTGCGTAACCACCATACTAGTGTCGATTTCTCCACCAAAGGTTGCATATGCACTATTGGAAACCGTAGCATTTGAAAGTTGACTCACCACACCATGTACGGTTATTGTAACCATACCTGGTCCTGCAGTTGTACCTTCAATATCAGCTGTTAGATTAATGTTATTACCTGTACCGCTTGGAGCGCTTACGGTGGTAGCACCATTGCCCAAAGCAACCGCCGTCCATGTTACTTGCTCAATATCTGCAGGCACCAAATCTGTAATAACAACACCTGTTGCATTGGAAGCTCCGTTATTGGTTACTTCAACAATGTAAGTAATAGAGTCGCCTACGTTAATATTTGCTGGACCGGATTTTGAAATCAGTACGCCGACATCGTTGGTAATTGTAGTGGAAACCTCGCTCGTATTGTTGCTGAGGTTATTATCAGTAACATTTGATGGTGCTTGAATAATAGCTGTATTAGATAATATACCTGGTGGTGTTGCAGGATCAATAATTCCACTGATTTCAATAATAATCCTATTAGCAGCACCTGCCGGAATATTTGCATTCATCGAAAGAATGTTTCCATTCGGTGGTAATGTAGTGTAAGAAGCATTACCCGTTGTGGTGATGGTGGCTCCTGTCAGTGTAATATTCGGCGGTATCTCATCTTTCAAATAAGCACCTATTACATCAGATGGGCCACGGTTACTGGCCACAATTCTATATGTAATTGATTGACCGGCCGCTTTGGTAGCAGGACCAGATTTAACTATTTGAAGATCGGCTTCTTCCATCACTTGAGTGCGTACCGTACTTCTTACAGGTATAGAATCTGTATATCCTGCCGGTAATGCCGCCGAAGCTGTATTTATTATAGTAGTATCCCTAACACTCGATGGCACAGTACCACGCACATTTACGACAACGCTACCATTGTTAGCAGGAATGACACCAACCGTTAGTACATTACCTGTGCCACTAGAAACCGTTACACTCGCACCATTAGTAGTAGTCGCTGTCCATACAGGATTACTGATAAGATTACTAATCGTATCTGTAATTATTACATTACGCGCAAGTGACGGTCCAGTATTCGTTACCGTTATATTATAATTGATTGACTCGCCCGCTACTACTGTAGCAGGTCCAGATTTACTGATCGATAATTTAGCAGTCGATTTTACAATCGTCGTAACCGTAGATGTTACCGGAGAAAATCCATCAGGTATGGCAGCTGCTGTATTACTTATTCCCGGACCTGCAAAGTCAGCACGCACTCTTGCATTGATAACAATGTCGATTGAAGATGACGTATCCGCTGGAATAGCCCCTGTAAGTATTACTGGCCCAGTACCACTAGTTGCCGAAACTTTTGTACTATCGCCTCTTGTGGTTACCGTCCAAGCTACACTATCAAATTCTGCCGCGAGTAAATCACTAATTGCCACGCGTGGTGCATCTGATGGTCCATCATTGGTTACATGTATATTGTATGTTACTGTTTCCCCAGCTGCTATTTCAGCAGGGCCTGATTTAACAATTTTCACATTTGGTAATTGACGCACGCGGGTTGTAACTGAATCTTTAGCGGCTATGCCACCAGGCACTACTGCTGATGCTTGATTCAGAATAGAAGCACCTGCAAATGCTGGGCTTATTTCGCCTGTAACAGTAATTTCAATCCTATTATCGCCATTAACACTCGGTGCAATATCACCTACAATTGTAATATTATTACCTGTTCCATTTGTAGCACCGGCAATCGTTGCATTTCCGCCCACTGTTGCCGTCCAAGCTACATTGGTAATATCAGCAGGTACAATATCTGTTATATTTACATTCCGCGCAAATGACGGTCCTTGGTTAATTGCCACAATATGGTACACAATCTTTCCACCTGCCAACGAAATAATCGGACCCGATTTACCAATTGCTAATTTAGATTCATTCGTTACCACCGTCATCACTTCATTCGAAGCGATGCTATCTGTTGACGAACTTAATGCATATGCCTTGTTCACTATAGAACCCGCAAAATCATTCGCCACCGTACCGTCAACAAATACCAAAATAGCGTGGTTACTACCAGCAATAATATCACCGGTTACATTAACAACATTACCGGTTCCAGTTGCCCCACTGGTTATAGTAGCACTATCTATGGTAATAGCTCTCCAAGTAACATTTGAAATAGTTGCCGGCACCACATCTCGAATCGTTACATTCTTAGCATTAGAAGGCCCGGCATTTTGTAATACTAATACATAACTCACTTCATTACCGGCAGCCACTGTATCGGAACCTATCTTCACCAAATTCAAATTGGCTTCATTGGTAACAGTTGTAGTCA
Source organism: Chitinophaga skermanii (assembly GCF_003259335.1). GTDB lineage: Bacteria > Bacteroidota > Bacteroidia > Chitinophagales > Chitinophagaceae > Chitinophaga > Chitinophaga skermanii. The sequence continues at coordinate 394,996 of NZ_QLLL01000005.1, read as the reverse complement.
CAATATTAGAAGTATCGTTACCATTTGTAGACGTTACCACTGCCCTATTTTCAATTTGCCCTACAAAAGAAGCATTTACTGTTCCTTTAATACGTAATACGACCTGGTTACCCGTTCCAGCAGGTATATCTCCACGCGCATTCACAATACTACCCACTCCACTAGCACCCAATGTAACTGTTGCCGAACCAGATGCCGTAGCTGTCCACGAAACATTCTCAATCATGGTTGGTACAATATCCCGCAAAGCAATGTCAACAGCGTTCGACGGACCTTCATTTGTAACAATCACCGTATAATCGATTTGCTCACCGGCATTAATCGTAGCAGGACCAGATTTATTGACTTTTATAGTAGGGTTAGCTTTTACTTCCGTACGTACATTATTGCTGATCGTAGCATTTCCATCAGCAACAGCATTGGCATCATTTTCAATGTTACCGGTAAAACTTGGATTCACTGTACCAGAAATCGTTATGACTACTTTCGATGTATCCGCCGGCAAATGCACTACCAAGCTCACATTATTACCTGTACCTGTTCCACCGGAAACAATCGACGCATTTTTTTCCGCACGGGTTGTCCACGTTACATTAGACAATTGAGGGCTCACCACATCTCCAATCGTTACCTGCCTTGCATCAGATGGTCCAAGATTAGATGCCACTAATGTATAAGTTAAGATACCTCCTGCATCTACCGTGGCCGGTGCCGTTTTCTCTAGATTGATCGTGTTACTTACCACCAAATTCGTTTGTACCGAATCGCGTACTTCTTGCTTATTTTGATAATCTGCAGTCGCAATATTCAACATGCTACCTGTAGCTGTTGATTTAATACGACCGTGTACATCCACAATAATCAAGTTTGCTTTACCTGCTGGGATACTGCCAGAAAAATTAATCATATTACCACTACCGAAAGCCGATCTTGCAGTAGCATTACCTTGTGTTGTAACAGTATAGGTTACATCTATAACGTCATCCGGTACTAAGTCATCTATCTCAATATCATTCGCATTCGACACACCTGTATTCGTCACAATAATTTGATAATCGATTGTTCCACCTGGTATTGCAAATAGAGGTCCATTCTTTTGAATAGCAATTTTTGCATCATTGGTAACAGCCGTAACCACTGTATTTGAAGGTGTTCTTTCATTGCCTGAAATAGCAAATACCGTATTCTCGATAATACCCTCAAACCCGGGGTCCACAGTGCCTGAAATTTCAATAACAATCCTATTAGCCGTACCTGCACGTAATGTTGCATTTGCACGGAAAACTGAGTCAACGCGGCTATAACTATTCAACCCGGCAGTATCTCCCATCGTCATCTGAACGGTAGGATTTAATAGCCGACTTGAGATGGTATCCACGAAAGCTACATTGAATAGATCGGAAGGCCCTTGGTTGGTAACAACAATTTGATAAGTAATTTTATCACCGGCCGCAACAGTTGCCGGCCCAGATTTTACTATATCAATCTTACCTTTCGTTGTAATGGTAGTTTGAACTAGGTTAGATGTAACGGTTGTTATACCAGGTACCATGGCAGCAGCCCCATTATTAATAACACCCTGCGCACTTGGTTTTACGGTACCTATTACACGTATCGTTACTGTATGGCTATTTCCTGCTGGAATATTCGCACGTACTTCTAAGGCATTACCACTACCGGTGGCACCACTAGTAATAGTGGCATTCCCAGCCGCTACGGCTGTCCATGTAATATTTGTAATCGACGGGTCTAACGCATCTGTAATGGATGTATTGATGGCATCTGAAGGACCTGCATTACGAACGACAATTGTATAATCAATTGTTTCGCCGGCATTTACAGTGGCAGGACCACTTTTAGTTACTTGCAAAGCTGGTTCCACTTCCACTTGTGTAATATTCTCAGCAGATTTCATATCACCCGAACTGCTGGTAGCTGTAGCCACATTATGTAGGTTACCACTGGCAGATGATAAAACGGTACCAGTTATAGTTAACTCAATGTAATTAGTATCATCTATCGGGATATTGGCCGCCGTATTAATATTATTGCCAGCCCCGCTAGTTGGTGCGCCCGCAACAATTTGAGCATTTCCTTTGGCAGTTGCAATCCAAGTTACATTTACAATATTACTCGGAACTGCATCCGCTATTACAATATGTGGATCATTAGATGGCCCTATATTAGATACCCTTACAGTATAATTTATCTTTTCACCTGCCTTTACTCTACCTGTAACAGGACCCGTTTTGGATATTGAAACACCAGATGTTGTATTAATATTTGATATAACAATATTTGATGAAACATTATCACTACCACTTGGTTTCACATATGCAACATTACGGAACGAACCAGTAGCAGAAGGATCCACAGTACCATTTACTGTAACCGTAATACTATTGCCGGCACCAGCTTTTATATTACCATTGAAGCTAATACGGTTTCCACTACCATTGCTAACCGTAGCACTAGCATTACCTGTTGTTGCTACAGTATAAGTTACATTAGTAACCTTTGCAGAGATTGTATCCGCGATAAATGCATTCACTAGATCAGATGGCCCATTATTCGTAATTGTGAAGCTGTATGTAATAGCATTACCGGCCGTTACTTGCGTAGGCCCTGTTTTTACAACATCGATATCAAATTGCTGAATAGGGGTATCTATATCTGTTGATGTATTATTCGAAGTGTTCGTTTCTGTAATTTCTTGTGGGGCTGTAACTGTTGCTGTATTAACCAAGTTGCCGGGGTAATTTGCAGGCACCTGGATACTGTATTTAAACACCACTTGTGAACCTGCAGGCATATTCACATTCGCATTTATAGCACCATTACCACTCGCATTTACTTGCGCTCCACCCGAAGTAGTGGCTGTCCATGTAGCATTGTTTATACCGGTTGGCAAATCGTCCCTAACAACAGCATTCAACACATCTGCAGGGCCGGTATTAGACACCGTAATGGTATAGGTAACCGTTGAACCAGGCACGAAGGTGTCGCTATTATCAGTTTTTACGATGCTCAAATCAGTTGCACGTTTCACCGGGGTGGTGATAGAAGTACTTGGCGTATTTGTAATGACATTATTCGGTGGCTGTACCGTTACGATGTTTTGGATTTGAGGTTGATTATAATCGGAACGAATGGTACCCACCAGTGTAGCAAAGATGGTTTTACCAGGTGTGAAATCAACACCTGTCCATGCACCATTGGATTGATTCAATGTACCTTCACTTACTGTGAAGCTACTTAACTGGAAGCCATTCGGTATTTGATCTTGAATATAAAATACTTCTGTTGGATGAATAGGACTAGGACCACTATTCGTTAAATACACAGTATAAGTTAATGATGCACCTACTAATGCCGTGTCTTTATCTGCAACTTTCCTGATAGAAAGTGCTGCTTGTGCCGGGCCAACATTAATGGATACTTCTCCATTTGCACATAATCCCGCAGGATCACAAATTGTATACGTAAAGTAATCTACACCCACAAAAGAGGCATTCGGTGTATAGGTAAATGATCCATCGGCTCGTAATACAACGGTTCCATTTCGTGGTGGAGTGAAAGGTGTTGTATTCACAGTAATTACATCACCATCCGGATCATAATCATTCTTTGTAACCGTATCTGAAACAGGTACATCACGTACTGTAGAATAATTATCGGCGACTGCTACTGGCGGCCTATTTATAATTGTTCCAGTAACTGTTGCGTTAGGAGCCGGCGTTTGTGTTGTATTTAATACCCGTGCAATATTCGAAACATTAGTTCCACCTTTTAAGGTAGATAGTAATTTTGCACGAATTGTTATTGTAATCGCATTATTCGCACCGGCTGGAATGGTAGCATTTGCTTGGATATTTAAGCCGGTACCTGATGCAGGTGATATTAATACACCATTACCTGTCGTTTGTGCATTCCAACTTGCATTCTCGAACAATAGTGACGACAACACATCATTCACTTCAATATTCGTAGCGTCCGTAGGACCTGCATTCTTCACTACAATGATGTATCCCAATTCTTCACCGGCTCGGTAATTCCCATTATCCGTTTTAGTAATTGTTACAGCCGTTCTCCTTGTATAGGTAATTACCACTGTATCTGTTGATGGAGGACAACTACCATTTGCAATAGTCCAAACCAATGTGGCCGATCCCGGTGCCGCCATGTTCACAGTGGCCGTTGGGTTATTCACGTTTACAATTGTAGCTGCACCCGCTACTACTTTCCAAGTACCTTGGCCAACTGTTGGGGTATTCCCTTGCATTCCAAACACGCCACTATTAAATTGTTCTTGGTCGGGCCCAGCATTGGCAACTGTAGGTAAAGCGCTTACCACTATATTCATCGTATCAGTTGTAGGCGTACAATTGCCACTACTGATATCATATTTAATACGGTATGTACCCGGTACAAGGTTATTAATAGCTGTTGTAATCGCATTCGGGGAAACAATCGTAGGTGTATTCGGACCCGCTAATACGGTCCAGGTTACCGTTGCACCCGGTATTGGATTACTTCCTGTTAAGGTAGTAGTGGTAACATTACATAATGTTTGGTCTGGCCCCGCATTAGATGGATTAGGAATTGGGTCTACTGTATATAAAATGGTATCCCTACTTATTGCACAAGGACCATTCGCTATGCTCCATACAAATGTATAAGTACCTACGCCCATTTGATCCACCTGTGTTCTAGCACTATTCGGGTTTAGAATAGCAGCATTTGTTGGTCCACTCACTTGGGTCCATGTGCCTTTACCAATTGTTGGATTATTACCGTTTAAGAAAACGGTAACACCTAAGCACGTTCTTGTATCAGGACCAGCATTGGCTTTTGTTGGCTGGGCAAATATGAGTGTTGTACCCGATTTAATATTATTACAGCCAACACCAGATGGTGCCGCATCACATTCGTGTTGCGGATCTGTTGGGTTACTAACATTTGGATCAGTTGCATCAGGATCATAGGTACTACCCGAGCGCATAATACTGGCCACATATGTACCACTGCCCGCAGAAGGTATGGAAGTATTTCTTGCTACTATTACATAAGTGGCTGTTCCGTTAGCAATAAGGTCTACTTTCGCTGTATATATACCGTTACTAATTGTTCCTGGATATAAATTACCTGCCCCGCTCATACTAGCACCTATAAAATTCAATGAAGTAAACCCGCTAGGCGCAGAAAATATAAACGTTGCACCATTCGCTCTATCTGGACCATTATTTCTAACAACAACAGTATATCGTACGCTATCGCCAATACAAATCTGTGTTTTATCTACATCAATCGAAACCAATTCTAAATCCGCTGTAGAACGGGTTTCAGAAGTATCATAAGCAATATTATTCGGTGAATAATTATCATAAATATATTGCAATTCAGCACTGTTAATTATTCTATCCGGGGCTGTAGGAGAAACAGTCACAGGTACCGTTATAGGAGGTGCCGTGGCCCCTACCGATAACCCATCAGAACTCTTAGCAATAAATCCAGTACTGCCGTAAGGTATGATCGTCCACCCTGAACCTGTAGGCGAACCATTCAAGGTTAAACCAGCCGGTAAGAAATCCGATACACTCATCTCTATATTAGCCGGCTTAGCCGAAGGGCCATTATTCGTAACAGTAAGTGTATACGACCCATTACTTCCTTTAGAAAGACTACCATTCACTACCTTTCGAATGGCTAAATCTATCGATTGCACTGATACAGCCGTTATCGAAGTATCATTGGTTGGATCATTATCCGGTATCCCCGGTATATTACGTGTTAAGTAAGCTTTTGTAGATAAATTCCCACCTGGTGGTAAACCAGTAACTGTACCTTTTATCGTAAATGTTGCCGTACTATTGGCGTCCATACTTAACAGTGCACCATTCAAAGAAGTATTGGTATAGTTTGTGGCGGTATTATTAGCGTAACCATCGTTAGAAAAATTGATCGACTTTACTTGGAAGGTAGCAGGAACTGAAAAGTTATTCGTTAATGGCAACCCAGTTACGCGTGCATTCGACTGGTTATTCACGGTTACCTTGTAAGTAAGATCTTCATTCACACCCACCATTGGCTTGTCTACACTCGACAATACACTCAAATTACCAGGCGTAGTAATAATGATATTTCTTAACTCGTGGATATTAGAAGCCGACCCTGTAGAAGCTGCGAAACCGAATTTCAAGTTAGCAGGGGCTGCAGGGCTGGCAACGGGACCAAAAACGGTTTTGAAGCTACCGTTTGCAGAGGTTTTTAGTAATACAGTAAGGTTGTAATTATTGCTGCCTTGGATTGGCTCTATTTTGATTTGAATACGGCGGTAATAGGCCGTTGCTGATGGCCGGGTGCTTGTAATAACATCGTAATCCACACTGGTGCCTGCATAGTTCCCGTTCATATACGCATAATTCGTGCTTGCCGGGCCTCTCGCCGCTATAAAATCTTTCGAGTTAGCATTGGCGCAATTACCTGTTGTGGTAACATCCCCTCCTACTTTGCTATCCGTACAGCGCGACCAGTTGCCATATTCATCAATACCAATTCCAATATACCCCCCTGCCAAACCAGGCACAGAACCGTGCTGTGCATAGCCTAAACTACCACCATCTCCTCCAATACGAAAAGTAGGCGTAGCTGCATCAAATAAGAACACGGAAAATCCATCACCACCTCCACCTGCATTACTTCTTCTCCAAGAAACATACTCAAAGTCGATAAACACCCCCAAATTCGTTGGAAAGCTTTGGTTTAAATATCCCCACCCAACTTGGTTCTGGGCATCACTTGTTAAGCGCAGCCAACCATTGTTGGTAGGATCTATTGTGCCCGAAGTAAGTTGTGCTGTTCCTCCAAGGGTTAATGCACCCGCGGTATTTCCTTTGAATGATTCTGTAATCGTGAATTGGGCATCCAGTTGTAAGGTCGACAATAGCATTAAGCCAATCATAGCATAGCCCTTCAAAGCTTTCGCTAAAAAGGCTTTCATATGGCTATACTTCACAATTTTCAATGAGTGTAAAAACATGTGCATCCGCGAATATTTAGATAGTGGAGGTTATTCTTAAGCTTTCTGGATATATCAATTATTGATTACACAATCAATAAGATGTTCATGGCAGGAAATAAGATAGGCGTATAGTAGAGTTCTTACATAACCACAATTATATATATGTCAATAATGGTTATATATCATTTCAAAGAACACATATATTTCAAATATGGTTCACTTAGGGGCACATATTTAATTGATTTATAAAGTATATGGCGGTAACAAAAGGGGTAAAAAAGAAAAGCCACCCTTTTGCAAGGATGGCTTTCTTCTTATATAACCAGTAAATTACTAAGCGAATCTTGGTTTCAATTCATTAGCTAATTGAACCATACGTTTGATACTTTCGTCGTTCAATTGACCTTTTTTGAATTCTTTCAATACGTCTGGTAACCTAACATCCATTTCATTCAAGAATGCTTCTTCGAATGCATTGATGTTTTTAACCGGTACGTCGTTCAAAAGACCGTTTGTACCTAAATAGATGATAGCAACTTGTCTTTCTACAGAGAATGGGCTGAACTGTGGTTGTTTCAAGATTTCCACGTTACGAGCACCTTTATCTAATACTGCTTTAGTAGCAGCATCCAAATCACCACCGAATTTAGAGAACGCTTCCATCTCACGGTAAAGAGCTTGGTCAAGTTTCAATGTACCTGCCACTTTCTTCATCGATTTGATTTGCGCGTTACCACCTACACGGCTTACAGAGATACCTACGTTGATCGCAGGACGGATACCGGCGTTGAACAAGTTCGATTCCAAGAAGATCTGGCCATCGGTGATGGAGATTACGTTCGTAGGAATGTACGCAGATACGTCACCCGCTTGTGTTTCAATGATTGGTAATGCTGTTAATGAACCACCACCTTTCACAAGATGTTTGATTGATTCTGGCAAATCGTTCATTTGTTGCGCGATGTCATCTTTAGCGATGATTTTCGCAGCACGCTCTAATAAACGAGAGTGTAAGTAGAATACGTCACCAGGGTAAGCTTCACGACCAGGAGGACGTTTTAACAACAATGATACCTCGCGGTAAGCCACAGCTTGTTTAGACAAATCATCATAGATGATTAAAGCAGGGCGACCAGTATCACGGAAGAACTCACCAATTGCAGCACCCGCGAATGGAGCGTAGAACTGTAATGGAGCTGGTTCAGATGCAGAAGCTGCTACGATAGTTGTGTAAGCCATCGCACCTGCGTCTTGTAATGTTTTCATTACACCCGCAATGGTAGAAGCTTTCTGACCAATCGCAACATATATACAATAAACAGGTTGACCTGCTTCGTAGAATTCTTTTTGGTTAATGATCGTATCAACGCAGATAGCAGTTTTACCTGTTTGACGGTCACCGATAACCAACTCACGTTGGCCACGACCTACAGGGATCATTGCATCGATAGATTTGATACCAGTTTGAAGAGGTTCTTTAACCGGTTCGCGGTAAAGTACACCTGGTGCTTTACGCTCGATTGGCATTTCATACAATTCGCCGGAGATAGGACCTTTACCATCGATTGGTTCACCCAAAGTATTGATAACACGGCCAACTAAGCCTTCACCTACTTTAATAGAGGCGATTTGACCAGTACGGCGAACGTTGTCACCTTCTTTAATACCTTTAGATTCACCCATCAATACCACACCCACGTTATCTTCTTCAAGGTTCAAAGCGATAGCTTTTGTACCGTTACCGAATTCAACCAATTCACCAGAGCGAACATTGTTTAATCCGTAAACGCGTGCAATACCATCACCTACTTGCAATACAGTACCAACTTCTTCTAATTCTGCAGAAGCGTTGAAGTTGCTCAATTGCTGGCGGAGTATTGCTGAAATTTCATCAGGTTTAATACCAACCATAATTATTATTATTTAAGAGAGTCGTTAAAGTTTAAAAATATAACGACAACAGCTTTGCGGTTACGCAGCGGCTGCTGTATAAATTTCTTTTATTTAAAATTCGGCACAAAAATGTTTTGGCTGAACTGTTTGCGGATATCGTTCAAATCACGAAGGATAGACGCATCGAACAATTTATCACCTGTTTCTAATACAAAGCCTCCGATCAATTCAGGTTTCACGGAAGTTTCGATCACAACTTGGCGATTTGCAGCTGCTTCAACTTTTTGTTTGATAGTAGACAATATAGCGTCGTCTAATTGGATCGCAGTTGTAACTTTTACAGTGGCGATATTCTTAATAACGTTATATTGTTTTGTATATTCTGAAGCAATCTCGGCAAGGAAACTTTCCCTTCCTTTAATCGTTAGTAAACGAATAAAAGCTGAAGTGATGGCAGTGATCTTACCGTCCAGGATAGCGCCCAGTATTTTCACCTTTTTATCGGCCTTAATGATCGGGCTTTTCAACAATGCTACTACATCTGGGTTGCTTTTTGCAATCGCAGTAAGTAATGTCATATCTTGTTGAACTGCTTCCAACTCATTTTTTTCAGTGGCCAGGTCGATCAAAGACTTCGCGTACCTAGATGCTAAACGAGGATTCTGCATGATGTATATTGACTTTTAGTACAAGGCTGCTAGCAGCTTTATACTTAGTTTAATTTAATTTCTTCAGCTAATGTTTTGATATAGTCTTCTTGAACAGCTTTAGAAGAAAGTTCTTTTCTTAAAACTTTTTCAGCTACTTCCAATACGAGGTTACCTACTTGGTTTTTAACATCAGTAAGTGCGGCCATTTTTTGGTTCTCGATAGCGATGTATGCTTCGCCAACGATTTTCTTAGCCTCAGCTTGTGCTTGGTTCTTAGCTTCCGCGATGATTTGATCTTTCGCGTCTTTTGCTTCCTTCAAGATTTTGCTTCTTTCTGCTTTCGCTTCAGCCAACACGTGTTCGTGTTCAGCTTTCATTTGCGCCATTTCTTCCTTCACACGCTCAGCAGATGCAATTGATTCAGCAATTGATGTTTCTCTTTCTTTCAACGCTCCCAAAATTGGCTTCCAAGCAAATTTCTTGAGGATTAAGAAAACGATAACAAAGATGACAAATGAAATAACAAATAGACCTAACGCGGGTATCAACAGATCCATATTTCTTTATTTATATAGTATTTGAATTGTACTGATAGAAAGTATTACAGCACCTTTTGCCCTGTGCGCCAGGTGCTGTAAAAAATTTGTTATTAGAGAACTACTGCTAACAAACCTGCGATTACACCGAAAAGGGCAACACCCTCAACAAGTGCAGCAGCAAGGATCATGTTTGCACGGATATCGTTCGCAGCTTCTGGCTGACGAGCGATTGATTCCAATGCAGATTTACCGATGTTACCAACACCGATACCAGCTGCGATAGCAGCAATACCAGCACCAACAGCACCACCAGCAGCAGCAACTCCGTCTAATAAAACAGTTAAAAGAGCCATAATAAATATGTATTTGTGAATTTTAAAAAAAGCTTGTTATAATATCTTATCTAAAACCGGCAGCTCGCTGCATGAAAACCCAATGCTTCCAACTCAACCAACTGCCGATCTAATATGCTAATGATTAATGATGATCATCATGCGCACCTTCCATCGCCTGGCCGATAAATACCGCTGTCAAGTTCGCAAAGATAAACGCTTGGATAAAGGCCACCAACAATTCCAACATCATCATTACCAAGTTGAACGCAATAGTGATCGGCAAAAAGCCATAACCAGCTACCGGTTGCAAACTACCGAAGATGAATACCAAGGAAATGATACTTAAGATGATAATGTGACCCGCCAAAATGTTGGCAAATAACCTGATAATCAATGACACTGGTTTCGTGAATACACCAATCAATTCTACCGGCGCCAAGATAACTTTAACACCCATTGGCACTGGAGGATTGAAAATGTGACCCCAGAAGTGTCTATTTGTACTGATTAAAATCGCGATGAATGAAATGATACCTAATGCTAAGGTAACCGCGATATTCCCCGTTACGTTCGCTGCACCTGGCAACAAACCAAACAAGTTGTTAATCAAGATGAAGAAGAAAATAGTCAGGATAAAAGGAACATATCCTTCCGCCCTTTTACCAGGGATATTCGGCTTAACCACCTCATCTCTAATGAAGATGATAACAGGCTCCACCAAACTCTGGAATCCTTTAGGCGCTTTCTTAGCACCTCTTTTCTTATAAGCATTCGCAACACCGATCATCAATACCACCAAAATGATGGATGCAATCAACATGAAGGTTACGTTCTTAGTAATCGACCAGTCGTATACTTTCTCACCTGTTGGTAAACCCGCCTCATCCACAGCGATGATCGTTCCTTCTACCAAACCAGCCTCCTCTAAATGATGCTCGTGGATATAATGTGAATTCACCAAGAAATAACCATCATGCGCCTCGTGGCCATGGTGGAACTTAGATGAAGAAAATACAGAAAGACCCTTAGACGGGCTGTACATGATCACTGGTAAAGGAACGGTCACATGCGTCTCGCCAATGCTCAAGATGTGCCAATCATGCGCATCTTTTACGTGGCCAAGAATCACTTCTTTGGCATCGAAACCTTTCTTTTCTTCATGATGTGCTTCGGCTGATGCCTCGGCTTTGTGCTCAGCTTCGTGAGCGTCTTGCGCTTTTACATTGCTACTGAATCCCAGGCTCAATGCTGTGACGAATGCTACTAGGCTAATTTTAAACTGTCTAAAAGAAATCACCGCTTTCTGAAATTTTGCGCAAAGATAGTAGATTTTACATCAAAACGATGACCAAAATCCAAAAAATAGGCTTGGAAGTTTCAAATATTGGCAAATCCTTACTGGATAGATATTTGCGGAGAAAGATTTTATGAAATTTACCCGGAGTTTAGACTCCTTTTACTATATTAAATTTTTCTATATTGTATAATTGCCTAATACCCTAATTTTCAATTTTTTACATTATTGCGCCGCTCCTTCTTTCTTAAATTGCATGGTGTACAATTTATAATAGTACCCCTCCTGCCTCATCAACTCCTCGTGGTTACCCAATTCCTTGATCTCACCCTTGTCTAACACGATGATCTGGTCGGCCTTACTAATGGTCGATAACCTATGCGCAATCACGATCGCCGTTCTATCCGATATCAACTTATCGATCGCATGTTGTATCAATAATTCCGATTCTGTATCCACCGACGAGGTAGCCTCATCCAAAATCAAGATGGCCGGGTTGTACAATAATGCCCTAATAAAGGAGATCAACTGGCGCTGCCCCAAACTAAGCGTACTACCCCTCTCCATCACCGGGTAATCGTACCCACCCGGCAATTGCATGATAAAGTCATGCATACCAATCATTTTCGCCGCATTCTCCACCTGCTCGCGGGTTATCTTCTCATTCCGCAAGGTGATATTCTCGTAAATAGACCCCGCAAACAAGAACACATCCTGCAACACCACCCCAATCCTGCTACGTAACTCGGCCAATTTATAGTCAGCCAACGGTATATCATCAATCTTTATCTGCCCCTTCTGGATATCATATAACCTATTTAATATGCTAATGATGGTGGTTTTTCCCGAACCCGTATGCCCCACGATGGCAATCGTTTGACCCTGTTTCGCATGGAAACTCACATCTTTCAACACATACCTATCCGGCACATACGAAAACCACACGCCCTCGAATCTAATGTCACCCCGCATGCTCTCCGCCGTTTTCGTACCATGATCGGGTATCGAATCGTCACTATCCAATACTTTAAACACTCTTTCACTCGCCACCATCCCCATTTGAAGGGTGTTAAATTTATCTGCCAAGATGCGCAAAGGCCTGAATAACATGTTCAAATACATGATGAAGGCGATCATCACACCCTGCGTTACTTCATAATTCAATACCTTGTTGGCTCCCCACCATACCATCAATCCCAAGGAAATGGCTAAGATGATTTCCACCACGGGGAAAAACACGGAATAAGCAAAAATCGCATCGATGTTCGCCTTGCGGTGCTTCTTGTTGATCTGCTTAAATTTGGCCGACTCCCTTTTCTCGGAAGCAAATGCCTGTACCACTACCATACCGGTAATATGCTCCTGCACAAAGGCATTTAATGCGGCTACAGCATTCCGCACCTGGTGGAACGACTTATTCACGCTCTCTTTAAACCAGTACGTTGCCAATATCAACACGGGGAACGGCGATAGGCTGATTAATGTCAACCGCCAATCCTGCGCGAACATAACCCCCAAGATGGCAATAATCATCAATACATCCGCCACGATGGAAATGATACCCTCGGAGAATATATCGTTGATCGATTCTATATCGTTGATGGTCCTGGTAGTTAATGTACCTATCGGCGTACGGTCGAAGAATGCCAAGTTCAAACGAACGATTTTCTTATACACCGCCACGCGTAAATCTTTGATCACCGATTGGCCCAACCAGTTGGTAAGGTAGGTGAAGAAAAACCTAAACAGCGTTTCTAACAACAAAAGGCCCACCTGTACAATGGTGATGGTAATCAACATTTGCACCATTTGGTTGGCGATATATTTATCTACAGTAAGTTGAATTAAGTAAGGACGAAGGGGCGAAATAACGGCTAACACCACGGTGAGGAACATCGAGAGTATAAACGATCCCCGGTAAGGGCGGGCAAAAACGAACACCCTCTTCAATAAACTAACGTCAAATAATTTCTTCTTTACAGCATTATTTTCCAAAGCAACCTGTTTCTGTTTAATGATTCGTTTAACAAACGTACAGATTTTTTGCATTCGTCGAACTGCCGTATATAAAAAACGCTGCAAACCTTCTCCTATAGCGAGTAATAGTTTGCAGCGTTTACATATGCTTCTATTGAATTACGATTTCTTACCGTCGTCTTTCATAATTTGTCGATATGCTTTGATGAAGATCGCTCCTAAGTTTTTGTGGGGTGGCACGTAATCGTCGAACAGTTGCTTGTTACGCGCATCACCGGCGAATTTACCTGCTAAGGTTGCCCACATTTTCACCCAGTCTACGTTCTTACCTGCTCTTAGGTTATCTTCCAAGTTGCGGATGATGGGTTCGTTTACCCAACGTGTACCTACTTGCTTAGAGGAAATGATGTGCGCCTCGGGTGCCTTTTCTAACACGGTAGCCAAGTTGTGGTAACCACCGCAAGAACCTAGTACCACAATTTTCGCACTGCTTTGTAAGTTATCTAAGGTGGTATTCACATGGTAACTGTGCCCACGGTGAATAAATACGCTCGGGTGAATATCATGTTCATCCAAGTACTCACTTAGTTTATTGATGGCCGTTTTATCTTCCGGTTCGTTCAATGGTTTATTGGCGAAGATGGTAATTGGTTTGCCTTTTAAGGAAGTAATGGTTGTCCAAAAAGCATTGCTGCTTACTTTCCAATCGCCACCAGGGAAGTTCCCCATGAAGCTGGCATACGAATCTTGCCCATCTTTATCGCCGTAGAAGAATACCTGTTGGTAAATGCGGCCGCTATCGCTTTGTAAGTCGGCAAAAGTCACGAAGTTAATCGGTGGCAATTGCAACTTAGCCGCCATTTCAGAGGCCCAGGTAGAATCGTTTTTCTTATCCTCCCCGGCAAATAAGCTACCCAGTAACGAGTAAATCACTTCCCCGCGGCGGTCTCTTTTCTTCTTCACGAAGTTGTAATTGCTTTGTACTTCGGAGCGTAAGAAGGCCAACAACTTAGGATCGCGGATGCTACCAAACGAGTTCGCTACGTCTACCGCATCTTCCAAGTCTTCTGTTTTTTCTAAGCTACTCACGAATTTACGCATGAGGTAACTCGAGTTCGACGACTCCATCGATTTCAAGAAGTTATCCAAGGTATTGAAGCCCGCGGCCATCGCCAAGAACTTCTTGAAACGGTCGAAACTTAAAATCATTAACAAGCTATCGCCACGGCTAGGCTTCATACGGGCCATCATTTGGTCGTAAAAACCGGCACCTGCGTGGTTGGTATAGCTAGAAGTATATAACTCATCTTGACCATTGATGATCAAGTAATACAATTCTTCTGGTGTAAAGTCTTTTACGATACGGAAACGAACGGGTGCCGATTCTTCGTGCAAGTCGTTCACTTCGCGGATGTAGCGTAATGACTTCGCTTTGAGGTTTTCGTTCATCGATTTGATACCCAGTAATTGTGTACCTTCTGCCCTTTTGTAGTTGAGCGCGATGAGCGTTTTTACCATTTGTTTGAAATAATGATCATCGTTATCCACATCCTTCTCTAATTGCTCAACGGTAGCTGAACCATCGAGGAGTTGATCGATAAAAGGAAGGATTTTAGTGGATTGGGGTGATTGACCGATGCGTACGATTGTTTGCACAACGGGATCAGTATTACGTTTGATCGCTTTCGCTGTAGGTGTGTATGAAGTAGCATAGGTTAATACCTGGTTAGGGTATTTGTGTGCTACTTGGGCGATAATGGAATCCGTAATAGGATAATCGAGGTAGTCGGCCACTTTTGGCATAATGGTTTCCAAGTTATTGGAAGCGAATTTACCGAATAGCGTGGCCCTTGCTTCGCTATAGCCTGGGTTGCTGTTAAAAACAGCCACTAACTTCTCCCCGCCTTCAAATGAAAGATTATGCACATATGGAGCAATGCTGCGGCCTTTGATATCGGCAGCCATCATGTTTTTATACGCGGCTATAATAGCTGGGGCTTCTTCGGGGTTGATGTTACCACGACTACGTTTGTAGTTATAGTCCTTCAACACCGTTCCCAAGCCTGTTAAGTACTTGATTTTTAAGCGGTGATCGAGTGAAGTATCTCTTTCGATCGCCACTTGCATTTCGTCGACTTGCTTAATGATAGCATTTGTTGCTTGTAGGTTGATGTTTTCATCATCAGAAACCTTTACAAAATCGTCGGCTTTCCCGTCGAACTTGATGGCGGCTGCTTGTTCCTTATCGATATTATCATGAAATACCTGTCGGCCGATAGGGATTTGCAAATTGCCTTGTTGCGCCCAAAGTCCGCTTCCATGCACGATGGCCAAGCCGATGAGTAGTAAAAATTTTCTCATTATCTATAATTTCTCCAATCTAGGTATACAAATTTACTACCAATTTTGTGGATTGTGTTAATACTTAGGCAAGTAGCCGGGGAAAAGGCTTATTGGTAGGGCGAAATACTCATTCGGGTGAAGTGCGGCTAAAGTACGCAAATAAACTACGCACCATGTTAAAATGGCCACTTTATAATATCTTCTAATGTTAGTTTAATGTTCTTTCAATGTTAAAACCGCGTTGGTGCTATATGGAGATATATCCTGGATATATTGGGGATATATTTGGGATATATCGAACACGATGTTTCCAATATCCTCAAAGGCAAGTCAAAGTCTTTCAAAGGCAGGTTAAAGTCTTTTAAAGGGTGGTCAAAGGGAAGTCAAAGGCTTTTCAAAGGGTCGTTAAAGGGAACTCAAAGGCAAGTCAAAGGGAATGTAAAGGCTCGGCATATTATTTCCCGCAGTAAGTGGCTCCTTTTCGCAGGAGGTAAAATGTGCGAAAATTAGAGATGGGTTGATTGCCAAGCATTTAATAAAAATCGCCTTCGAAAGTGCCCTTCATGGAATCCAGTATTGGCGGGCATTTACCTTTTTTTCACCGACGCTACACCGACTTTTTCGCCTGAAACCTGCTACTAGCAAGAGCCGTTCCGACAGTTTCCAAAGCTTCAGTCGACATTTTACCGGTAAAACCCTTGTATTTGCTTACTTACAGTAAGCTTTTAGTAAGGAATAAGTAAGGTAACAGTCGATAAAAGGCGCAAAAGTTGACAGGAGCGTCGCAACAAAAGATGAGCAATGCATCATTGCTCATATCATCCCATTACGAAAAACCTCCATAATAACTTCGTTTAAACACAAATGGCAAGCCGGATGTTGTAAAAATGGCAGGTTTAGATGTACAAATTACACAACGCTTATAATCCGCTTAAAACGAAGCCTGTACACGTTTTTTCAGTACCTTGCGGGTGAGCGTAAGCAGACAAAATCGGCCAAATTAACAATTTCATAATGTTATCTTTCCATTAATCACGCGTTGTGAGTTATAATTTTGTGCCGTCTTTAAAAAATCAACAAATTATGATGATGGACCAAGCGGTAGCAGGAAAAATACTAGTAGTAGATGATGAAGCCGATATTTTAGAAATTATCAGCTACAATCTTAAGAGCGCTGGTTACGACACGGTTACGGCCAAAGATGGTATCGAAGCTGTGCAGAAAGCTAAAATTTTCCGCCCGGATTTAATTATGCTCGACATCATGATGCCGAATAAAAACGGTATCGATACTTGCAAAGAAATCCGCAAGATCCCGGAATTTAAAGACACCATGGTGTTGTTTTTAACTGCCCTTAACGACGAGAAATCTGAAATCGACGGTTTAAACATGGGTGCCGATGATTACATTGCCAAACCCATTAAGCCGAAATTGTTGGTGAGCCGCATCAATGCCCTCTTCCGCCGCTTGAACAAGCAAGAAGAAAAAACCATGCAATTGGGCGACTTAATCATCGACCGCGAGAAATTCACTGTTACCTACAAAGGCCAAGAAATTATCCTGGCGAAAAAAGAATTCGAACTATTGCAATTACTTGCTTCTAAACCAGGCCGCGTATTCTTGCGTAACGAAATCTTGAACCAAGTATGGGGCACAGAAGTAATCGTAGGTGATAGAACCATCGACGTACACATCCGTAAAATCCGCCAGAAAATCGGTATCGATTTAATTACAACGGTGAAAGGTGTAGGTTATAAATTCGAGATGTAAGTAATTCAATCCATAAGTTTAACGAATACACACAGTTGTTTGTCCCCCTTTTGGGGCCCGTTGCGAACGGGCTTGTAATATTTTCCCTGTAAACTTTATTGTTCCAGCATGGCTATGGTGGCGGCTTTGATAAAAGCGCGCCAGTAATTTTGTGCGGCCCGTAAACATGAGATGATGGCAAGTAAAAAAAATGGACTAATTTCCCATTATTATAAAAATTACTCACTTTGGAGTATGTTCAAGGCAAAAAATCTTAGCCCGCAAAAGTTAGCGGGTTTTACAGCACTGGTGCTGTCGACCATTACAGCGATCGGTTTCCTACTTATAGAGTATAATTGGAAAGTTATCCTATCCGCTTTCGTACTGTCGTTTTTAGTGTCGTACTACTTGTACTTGTACACGTTGCAGAACTTCATTTACCGTAAGATCAAACTGATCTACAAATTCATCTACCAAACGAAGGCTACCAAACGCGAAGAGTTCTTCAATAAAAAGATCCTCCCTTCGAAAACCATCGAACAAGTGAGTGAAGATGTGGAAAAATGGGCGGCGCAAAAGAAGGAAGAACTAGATTCTTTACGCAAGAACGAAGCCTTCCGTAAAGAGTTCTTGATGAACCTATCGCACGAGTTGAAAACCCCCATTTTCGCCGTGCAAGGCTATATTCACACCCTCCTCGATGGCGCTATCGACGACCCGAACGTGAACAAAATGTTCTTGAAAAACGCCACGAAGAATATCGACCGCCTTTGCCGTTTGCTCGATGACTTAGATGAAATTTCTAAGTTAGAAGTAGGTGAAATGACGGTTACAGCCGAGGATTTTGTGATTCAAGACCTTATTAAAGACGTATTCGATACTTTATCCTTGAAAGCCAATCAAAAGAACATTAAGTTCTCCGTGAAAAAAGGCTGCGAAGCCCCCGTACACGTAATGGCCGATAAAGAAAAGATTCGCCAAGTACTGATCAACCTCATCGACAACTCTATTAAATACGGTAAGCAAGACGGTCATACCACCGCCAGCATTTATAACCTCGACGACAAAACTTTGCTTGTTGAGATTTCAGATGACGGTCAAGGTATGGCAGAAGAACACTTACCCCGCGTATTTGAACGCTTCTACCGCACAGATCGCGCCCGTAGTAGAGATATTGGCGGTACAGGCTTAGGCTTAGCCATTGTGAAACACATTATTGAAGCACACGGCCAAAGCATCAACGTACGCAGTAAACTGGAAATAGGTTCTACTTTTGGATTTACGTTACCTACCGGGAAGGAATAATTAGCATATCAAATATTGACATAAATAAAAAGCGAGCATTCCAGCTCGCTTTTTATTTGAATATAAGGTGCTGATTATTTACTAATACATGCGTAGAAATGGATTACTGTAACCATACCCCATAAAAAAAGCGAGCCTTCCAGCTCGCTCTTCCATAGGCATATTTCAAATATCGTTAGAATCTAAACTGCAATCGTGCTGTTAACACGTTATCCTTCAAATCCTCCTGTACGCCTAGTAGGCTGGTACCTTCGTTGCGCACTAAGTCGTAATACAGGGTAAATTTGAAGTGTTCGTTGAAGTAATGGACGTAACCGAACCCAAACGTATCATAGCGTACATCGGCGGCCGTGGTATTAGAACCGGCAGCACCTACTTCTTTGCCTTTTACTTTCTTATTCGGGTCGTACCAATCGTATCGCAATACAACCTGATCGGTTGTGTTGCCTAAATGTTGTAAGAAGTATATATAAGCACCATCAAAGTTACGAATGTATAATGGGGCGTATTTACCGCTAGCATCAATAGGGATAATGCCCGGTGTTTCTGTTGTATTGGCCGTAGCGGTTTGTGTACCGCGAAGGTATTCAGCCCTAAACTCGGTAAAGCCTTTTTTATTCTTGATTTTTAGTTGTGCGTCGGCACCATAATAGTGCCGGGGGGCAATTTTGCCGATATTGGTAGAATCGCTGCTTACAACGAATACAGGGCTGCCTGTAGATGATGTTGACATGCGGTAGATGTTATTCGTGAACTGCTCCATACCACCGTACCATGTGGATATACCTGCGGAGAAGATCATTTTCTTGCGGGCTCCCATTACAAATGGCTTTACGGCTGCACGGGCGCCAATGTCTTTATGCGAGTCGAAGTCTGCCGGGCCTGTTAAGCCTTGACCATTAAATGCTCCCACGTCGAGTTTAAAGCCGTATAAGGGGTGGCTAGGCTTTCTAGGTTCAAAAGTAGCCATCACACCCAAATCCCGCTCTGTACGCATCAAAATCTGGCTCATTCTACCCCGTTCCGGCGTTTCACGGTCGCCCGACGATAAGTTTACCTCGTACCCCACCGGCCGGGCAAACATACCTGCCGAAATAGAAAGCACGTTGTACTTGTTTTCGAAGAACCGCCCGTAGAAATCCCGGATGTTCACCCCGCGCTCCGTACCGTCGAACTGGAAGGCGAAGCTAACAATGGGCATACCTTCCTTGTCGTAACGGGCATAATCTACCCGCAAACGGCCCCTACGGAGCATAAAACGGTTGTCGACCTCGTTGGGGAAATTACCTCCGGCATAGCCTTGTTCACCTTTAGAAGAAGCATATTGGAATTGCGGCTGAATGTAACCGCTCAAACGAAGGGCGTCGAATTTTTTGTACATGGAGAACATGCCCTTACCCAGGTTGGTCGTAGTATCAATCATATCCATTAGGAATTGAGCCTTCACTGAAGTGTTGACCATCAACCCTATAAGTAATACCAAAAGGTATTTACCAAGTTTCATGCACGAAAAATTTCGGCAAAAATAAGGCTTATAATGAGAAAACCACCCCGGGGAACCGAGGTGGTTATAAAAAAACAGCTTATGAATGATATACGCTTACGCAAAAAGTTTGCGAAAGTCTTTGAACTTAGATGTTAGATTATTTATTCCAAACTGTCCATGAAGCTTTTGTCCAGTCATTTGTAGGATCAACAGCACCGATGTAAGATACTTTCGAGAAGAACGCATCGTTTAATTGACCTTCAAATTTAGTACCTCTTGTTAAAGCAGGTGAACCAGATTTAGGCGCTAAGTTTGGAGCAGCGTTATTAAATGCATCCGTCAATTGAATATCTGAAGCGCTAGCAACATTCAAAGTAGCATCACGACCAGTTACCAAAGCTTGTAAATCTGTAGCAGTTAATAAAGCAGTGTTATTTAACAAGTCAACATTGAATGGTTTAGTAACAGCGTGTAAAATGCTATTTTTCAAACCAGAGATGCCTTGTTTATAGTAAGAAGCAGTTGAATCGTTATCGATATCTAAACCAGCTTTTTGACCACCGGCAACGATAGAGTTAGCCAATAAGAATTTAGCACCTCTTCTCATACGCATACCGTAACCAAATTCAGTTCTTGTACCGGTAGCATTGTTAGGACCGATAGCTGTGAAGTTAGACATGATAGGGAAAGTGTTCGGTGTGATAGTGAACTCTTTCTTACCGTTTGAGTTATCGAATTCGAAGTTGTTAGAGATATCACCGCTAGTACCTTTGTTATCAACGAAAGCAGGATCTTTTACAGAAACAGCAAATTGGATTTTACCACGGTAACCGTCATCAAAATCGAAATCATCATCTGCACAATTGTAAGCGATTAAATATTTAGCGTTTACTGTACCACCGAAGAATTCGAACGCGTCATCTAAACCACGAACGATTTGGATGTGATCTACAGTTGTACCGCTACCTACAGCGTATAAAGATAAACCGTTTACTTCATCGCCTTCAGCTACTGCTTTACCAGCGTATTCGATACGGATATATTGTAAGTAACCAGAGTTATCAGCGTCATTAGAACCACCAAAGTTTTTGAAAGCATCATCAACAGCACCTTCAATGATTGTGTGGTTGTTATTCCATGTTGCAGCACCTGCTACGATTACACCACCTAAGTCACCCGGCGTTTTTGTTTTCTCGCCAGAAGTGAAAACGATTGGTTTTTCGGAAGTACCACGCGCGTCGATTGTTGCACCTTTCGCAATTACCAATACACCCGCAGAGTCTTTTGTAGAAATAATTTTTGTACCGGCTTCAATAGTTAATTTAGCACCTGCAGCAACATAAGTGTAACCTCTTAATTTGTACACTTTGTTAGCAGACCATGTAGTGTTAGTTGACATTACACCTCTAACCATTACTGTATCACCTGAACCTGTGGTCGGCGGTTTCGGAGTATCATTTTTATCATCAGAGCATGATGCAAATACTGATAAAACTGCTGCACTAGCAAATAATAATTTTCTCATGTAATTGTGTTTGTTTTTAACGACAATGTAAAGTTGTAGAATCTACTCCAGAAGTGCTTTAAGCCAGTGTTAACATTATATTTATTTAATGTTAACACTGGCTAATAAACTATCGTTTGTTGAAGTTGTATTTGAAAGAAACAGAGATAGAAGTACCCGGCTTCCACTTGTTGATGATACGATCGTTTTTCGCATCAAATACGGTAGATGCGTTTGCATCGTACTTGTAGTAATAAGAGATCGGTTGCGCGAAAATGTCGCTGATGTTTAATTTGAATTCACCACGGCTCTTCATTACTGATTTACTTACTTGGAAATCCAAGATATCGCGCGATTTCTCGAACACGTCTACACCACCATTCTCACCACGGAATTTCAAACGTTGACCAATCTTATTATACAATACATTGAAAGCAAATCCTTCACCGGCAGCATATTGCAAACCACCATTCAATAAGTAAGGCGATTGACCTTGCATTGGGCTAGATACTTTCCTGTCTTGCAATGTAATGTCGCCTTTAATCAAAGCAGCATTCACATAGAAAGTCATATTTTTCAACACATTGCTGTTACCACTCAAGAAACCTAAGTTCTTACGTAATTCAATTTCAGCACCGTAGTCTGTTGCTGTTTCAGCATTTTGGTACGATAAGATTTTGTTACCTAAGTTAACTTGCTCGATTGGGTTGTTGAATTTCTTATAGAACAAAGAAGCGGAGATAATTTCACCTACACCGCTATAGAATTCGTAACGGATGTCGCCATTCAAGCTAGTGCTTCTTTGCAAGTTTGGATCGCCACGTACGATGAAGTCATTCTCATAATCGTATTGTGTATAAGCTGCGATCTCGCGGAATTCAGGACGGTTTACCGCCATGAAGAACGAACCACGTAAGTTCGATTTTTCCGTTAAGTTGTAAGTAAGGTTGATAGATGGTAATACGTCGGTATTCGTATACTTTTGATCAGCCTTGTTAGGTGATATTAATTTCTGTTGGAAGTTTTCGATACGCGCACCCCATACTACGCGTAAGTTAGTAGCTAAGCGGTTATCGAACATTAAGTAACCGGCGTTCAAATCACTTGTACCTTTATAATCGGTAGAGCTCAAATCCAAAACCGACAATAGCAAGTTGTATTGCTGTAAACCAGCTGGGCTGAAAATTGTGCTGGCATCTACACCTTTATCTAAGGTAATATCTTGGCCATAACGAGCGTCTGTATAACCCAATGCGCTTACAGTGAAATCGCGGCTACGGTAGTTCTTCATGGCACCTACTTTAAATTTCGCTGCTTCGTTGAAGAGTTTAAATGGAACGGTTAAGTTCACACTGCCACCGAAAATATTTTCAGTAAGGTTCGAGTAAATACGACCTAATGTATTTGGCATCGGGCTGTTCACACTTGGAATACTTACAAAGTATGGCGCAGAACGATCTAAGTTGTAAGAAGTGAAGATACGTTGGTCGGGTTGGTTACGGTAAGCACGACCATAAGAGGCATTCCAATCAACGATCATTTTATTTCTACCTACTTGGTGTGTACCTTCTAATACTGAATTGAACAAACCATTTTGTGTTGTTTCAGCAGAACGGCTCCTGATGTACATCGTATCATTCGCACCACGGTAGTTCCAACCGCCGCGTTCTAAGAAACTTGTATTGAAATCGTTGTTGAAGAAGTTCTTCCAAGCGATTTTGCTTTTGTTATATGAATAAGCGATGTTTAACAATGCACCGAGGTTACGCGTTTGACTGTAGTTGTCGGTTTCGTACTGGTACATGTAGTTTTTATCGATATCATATTCGCTACGTGTACCGGCAGTTACCCTGCGGCTAGTACCATAGTTTACTGCTAATAAATAACCCAAACGGTTGTTATTCTTAAACTGGCGCGTGTTACCTGTTGCAAATTGCAAACTAAGGTTTGGTAAGCTGGTGCTAGTTTTTACATTCGGATATGCGGAAGAGAATTGTTGAGAAATCGCTTGCCTTTCTTCTTGTTCTAATGAAGTATAGCTAGATTTTACTGAAGCATATGCACTCGGTAAGGCTTTCGAGTTATCCAAGAAACCTAACCAATCTAACTTACCTGTTGGAGGCGAAGCTTTGAAATCCTTGAAGGTTGTCATGGTATGATAACCTAAACCCAACGACAATTCAGTGAATTGTTGTGTAGGCAAATCTTTTGTATTCACTTTCACAGCACCACCGGCGAAGTCGCCTGGTAAATCTGGAGAAGCTGTTTTATAGATAATGATGTTATCGATTAAAGAAGAAGGGATGATATTGAAAGAGAAAGCTTTCTTATCGGGTTCTGTACTTGGTAACATGGTGCTGTTCATCAAGGTAGTGTTATACCTTTCAGCCAACCCGCGTACAACAACAAACTTGTTATCGGCAATAGAAGTACCGCTCACACGTTTCAATACGTCGCCGGTGTTCCTGTCTGGAGATTTTTTAATTAAGTCGGCAGAGATACCATCAGATACTACCGCGTTATTTTTTTGCGCTGTATAAATCGCGTTGATGGTTTCTTGTTTATATGAACCTTTGATCACTACTTCTTTCAATTCTTTAGAAGCAGGCTCGTCCATAATAATATTTAATGTAGTAGGCTGAGCACCTTTTACAGCAACATCTGCAATAGATTTAGTTGCGTAACCGATGTATTTGAAATCGATGGTATAGTTACCAGGTGCAACTTGTAAGGTATAGCGACCTTCAACGTCTGTTACGTTACCGATGGTAGATCCTTGAATAACAACCGTAACACCAATCAGGGCTTCACCCGTTTTTTTGTCGGTTACTTTACCAACAATACGGCCTGATCTTTCAGCGTTTTGAGCAATGGCTTGCCCAAACCCGGCTAATAACAATACGAAGAGATTAGTTAAGAGTAAAATGCGTTTCACGTTCCTTTTATTTGACTGCAAAACTATACGCCTGCTATTACCGCACTGTTAACGCAATATTACCAGGATGTTAATTGTTAAGGAATCATTAAAGAATCGTTAACAATGAACACTTCGCTTCTGTTTGTCAATTAAATAGCAGGATTAGCCTGTGAGCCATGTGGGAAATTACGCATGAAAAGATCGTACGGAAATTCTAATGACCGGTTATAATCTTCTTCGCGGGTATTGTTAACAGCGAGTAATTGGAACAATCGTAGGCTTTTGTTCGTAAAAGGTTTCCAGTTTTTATCACACAACTCCAATGTACAGTTGTATTTTTCTTCCAGTTCTTCTTCGAATTCACGCACACTGAGTGTTTCATCGATCGGATGTTCGATCAATTCTAATTCTAACAAACCCACTTCTTTCAACGTATCATGCGAATTAGCGAGCGAATACCGTGCATACACGGCCACGTTGCAATGCAACAAACGCTGAAACTGCATTTGTAGCAAAGAAATCGTCATTAATGGATGTAACTTCAGTATTTTCATTAATATAGTTATACGGTACAAACTTACGGGCATTACATTACGCAAATATTAATGTGATGTTATGTTTATGTAAACAACATGCTGAAATAAAGCATTTTAACATTCCTTTAATGACTATTAATATAAACAAACAGGCCCCTATTATTTAGGAGCCTGTGGATTGCTAAAGTGTTTAACTCTTCAAAAAATGGTAGCTATTTTATTTCCAATGTATTGGGTTCCGTAAAGGTGAGTTGCCCATAGTTACCCGTACCATAGCGTTCGCGGCTATAGAGGAACAATTGCTTGTAAGTACCAATAGAAGTTCCATTGGCTATCGTGATCTTGATTTCGTTTGTAGTGGCGGTATGATGTACTTTATATACCGTTGTGCCATTTGAAATCATAATACTATCAATAAAGGAAATGTTTTCGCCCGTCATAGTAATTACATCCCCAACTTTCGCCGTTACAGTACCCGGCCAATATACGGCCATACCGGGTTGCGCTTCTTTTCTAATACAAAGCACTTTATTATAACCGGATGTAACCGTACGCACACCACTGGTAATTTTATATTGGTAATCGCCCACTTCCCATGTTTCGAAACCGTTTAATGCCAGCCGAATATTATTGGTGGTAATGTTATTAATATACTTTGTTACATCTATCGTATTGCCCGATGTATTGTGAATAAGAAACACCTTGGTTTCGTTCGTACCTGGTAAGATACCGTCGCCCCGTATATTAATTGTGTTTTCACCGGGATTAACTTGGTATAAGAATAGGGTTAAGAAGTTGAGTAGTATATTGGGTTGCTGGAAGATGATGCTAAGTTTGAAAGCGGATGTTCTGCCAGACTGTGCTTTTACGGTATAAGTAACTCCTTGCTGAAACGGGATTTTCGTACCGCTAGCGGGTGTAATGGTGGCGGTATTGGGAATGGTAATTTGGGGTGAAATAGAATCGGGTACTGCTTTATAATTAGGCCAATACACCAAAATCTCCCCGTTTACAATCGACGCTTTTAATACCGTATCTGCACTAAACTCCGGGATCGAAAATGTTTCGATCATACGATCATCTTTTACAATTACGGTATCACCGGGTATTATATTGAACTTATCCTCATACTCCTTCTTACACGACACCATCATTACAGTACAAATAATTACGCAGCTCATAGCTGCTACTAATCGTTTCATTGATTTCATAATAATTGCATTTCCAACACCTGTTGCACCCCGACATTCACAGATGCTATGCAGGAATGTAATACGCTACTTCCTCGCCTAGGCTACCAGGTTGGTGAATAAAACTGGTTTATTGACAATCCGCTATACAAGCATATGTATAGTTCACACTCATGATTCTTCTAGGACCACAAGCACCTGCACTAGCAGTGCTTAAGGTGAAGGTCCTCACTTTAATTAAATACGCCCTTGTTGCCGGCGCCGCGTTGGTAGACGTAGAACCACCACCACTCCAAATAACAATCCACTTATCGATGGTAACAACCGGGGAACTATAGCTATAGTAACCCAAGTCGAAATCATAACTATAAGTACCGTCATTGTAAACGCCTGTCATACCTACTACGTTGGTATTCCCTGTAGGAGAATATAAACAGGTTGGCGGATCAGTACCAAGGTTATTGGCCTTGTATTCAAGGTTCGCCTTGATCGTGCACCAAGTCGATGCCAGTGTAGAGTCAACTACCCCAACGTACCAACCAGCAGTAACGGGTCGAATGAACGACAGGTTATTACCTTCAAATTGGAGTACGGGGCCGCTGCTTGTACAAAGCGTATCGCGTTTGGGTGTCCATGCGCAGTAATCTCCGAAAGCAGAGAGACAGGTGGCGTCACTAACAACAGTGCGCGTAGTGGCTCTCGTACATGTTTCGCAAGTAAGCGGTGGAGCACTGGGATTTACATCGGCATTTGACCCGGGTTCGGAAGTTGATTTTTGGCAACCTACCATACCCAACGTTGCAAACGCCACTAACAAAACAAATGCATGTAGTTTCATGGGTTTGAGTTTTAAGTATGAAGAATAGCCCGGAGCCTTTTGCGCGAAATAGGCATTACAAAAGATGTATCATGTATCGTATTTAGTTCGTGATATTGATAGGGTATTTCATTTTCGCTTTCAGCCCATACGCTTCCATTTCCACGTAGAATAAGCCCCACGGTATTTTATCGAGGATACCGGGATAAGAAGTTTTGATAGCGCGTAAGGAAATTTGTTTACTCGTGTTAAAAAAGCTCGTGTTGGGGATTAACTCCAATCTATACCCAGCATCGTTTACGATAAATACTTTCGTAGCACTGAAGTCGGGAATAAAATTATCTCCTGCTATTGTAATCGCTGCTGTAGAACGAACTGTACGTGTTGTTGTGGCGGTCGATAATTCCGATAAAGTGATACCCGGCTGTTGTACCACTATGTGTAATGTATAAGCCGAGGTAGATCCATCTTTCCCTTTTACGGTATACACAGTAGGTGTTTTCGCAAATACATCGATTAAAGAATCTGCGCCGGGCGTTATTGTAGCACCTGCCGGGATAGCAATCTTAGGTTCATCGATAAAGTACCGCGTACTGTAATAAGGTAAATACAGGGTCACCAGCTTGTTTTGGTGATCGATTCCAGCAAAGATGGAATCATCGGGTATATTGGCAATCCCATATGCCAGGATAGCCGACGATGATTGTGTGGCCACTGTATCATACACAGTATCGGCTGTTTTATCAATCCAATTGGTTGCTGTTTTGGTGCAACTACTTATCCACATGCATCCCGTGGCAGCTAAGCAGCTTAAAAAGATATTGGTTATCAAAGAGAAGGTTTTACAATGCAACATGCGTGGATTTATTTAATGTCAAAATTCTTACTACTGGCCGGCACCAATACATATTCAAATGTGAAATATGGGTGTGGCGTTTTCCGTAGCATCTGGGCATAGTCTAATGCATCTTTATACAAACTGATCATCCTTATTTTAGCATAGTTCCCTTTTGCCGTACGTACTATAATAGTTCTATTCTTCATAGCGTAGGCTACGTGCTGTTTATCGTAAGAACCATCGCCGTATATTGTTCCTGCCCAATCGTAACAATACCAACCTATGCCGGAACCAAAGGCACCGCTTTCGTCTGTCATATAGCTTTTATTGGACCCCATCAGCTCATCTGCCGGTACATCTACTACTTCTTCAAAAGGCTTCGCGATTAAATAAATACCTCCTTTACCATTACCGCCGTAGCCCGGGTTTTTCGGTTCCTTTCCATTATTGGGCGCAAGCAAGCTGTTATACAAACCCGAAAAGGAAATATCCCAGCGATTGGTTTTCGCATATTCCAACGGGCGACCGGTACTGTCTTCCAGGGAGAAAAATGCTGTAGGCAGGTTGGCCGTAGGATCGTCGTCGGTTGCAGGTTTATTATTGGGCAAATAATTCGTGATCCGGATCAGCTTATGGAACATGCCTGTGTTCGTGGGAATAGTGTCGGTAGGTGATGGATCAATGCCGGGGTCATCGCTTTTACTACAGGCCGTGAATAAGATTCCACAGAATAAAAAGCTGAAAACACACCATTGCTGAAGGGTACATGCCGCTTGTTCACCGCGTATTAACTGGTAAAGTTTCATACAGATACATAAAAATGTGAACCTCGCACGCATTGCAACGGCTGCGCACTTGGGGAATAACGTCGATATTTTAGATTGAACAGCTTGGGGAACCGTTCCGTTGCTGCCGGTAATTTTTTCGAATACAGTTACAATTAATGGTTTACCGGTGGAACAAAATTAAGCCGGGTCAATTTTCAGATGAGGAGAAAAAACTACCCAAAAGGGAAAAGCCTGGTGCAGTGTTATGGGTTAACGACTACGAAGCTGTGCAATTATGCACAGCCCGTTCTACAAGTGCACCAGTTAATAGGTTTATACGTTATTATTCATTGATAAATGATACCACCTTAGCCGTATTCCAATCCAATTCTGCGTCTTCTTCCTCTTCTTGGTTGGCCGGTTGCGGTGTGCTGTTCGGATGTTGGTAAAGATTCCATTCCCCGTTGTAGTATTCCAAAGAGGTTAAGCTCTCTACCCAATCGCCCGAGTTCAAATACAAGACTTCCTTGCCTTGGAATTCCATTTTTTTGATAATCGGCTGGTGAATATGCCCGCAACAAACCACGTCGAACGATTTGTCGGCGGCAATTTCTGCTACAGTTTGTTCAAAGTCGGAGATAAAGCTCACCGCTTGTTTTACACTTTGTTTCACTTTTTTGGAGAACGACATTTTCTCCCTCCCCATCTTTTCTAGCACGTTATTCACTAACCTGTTAATAATAATAAGGAGATCGTACCCTTTCCCTCCAAGTTTGGCCAACCATTTAGAATTCTTCATGGTTACATCGTATACGTCGCCATGGAAGAACCAGTGTCTTTTGCCATCTACTTCTAAAATCAGCTTATTATCGATTTGAAAATTCCCTAATTCGAAGCCCGCGTATTTGCGGAGGGCCTCGTCGTGGTTACCGGTGAGGTAATATACTTCGGTTCCTTTCCCGATCATTTTAAGGATGCGGCGGATGACCTTGGTATGTGATTTGGGGAAATATCGTTTACTGAATTGCCAGATATCGATAATATCACCATTGAGAATGAGGATTTTAGGGTCGATTTGGTCGAGATATTGCACCAATTCTTTGGCGTGGCAGCCGAAAATTCCGAGGTGAACATCGGAAATAACGGCGATATCGAGCGGTCGTTTGTGTGACATGTAGGTATAATTGTCTGCTAAAATTGCCTTCTTTTTAAACCATCCTTACTTGCTAATTGTAGTATAGTACACGTTTTGCAAGTAAAATGGTGGTTTGGCAAGTGCTATTTTCCGAATACAAAGGACGAAATGCCATATTACTTTTATATTAATCCAGTGTTAAGGAATTATTAACTCTGGGCCAGGGGTACTGCTCGCTGGGAAAACGACCCTATTTTTGCGCCAAATTTTGTAACAAATACACTATATATGGGAGGCTTCAATTCGATTGTTAAGCTATTTATGCCAAAAGACCGCGTTTTTTATTCTTTATTTGAAGACGTGGCAGCCAACTTGGTAGAGATGGGTAAGGTGTTGAACGAATTGGTAAACACCAATGACGCCAGCACGCGCAAAGACAAAGTAAACCTCATTGAGCGTTTAGAGCACAAAAATGATGATTTGACGCACCGCATCTTTGTGGAATTGGGTCAGAACTTCATTACGCCTTTCGATCGTGAAGACATCCACTACCTTGCTGCTACTTTGGATGATGTTGCCGACTATATCCACGGTTCTGCGAAAAGACTTGATATTTATAAAGTACACGAAATCAACGACAGTATCCGCAAATTGTCTGAATTGATTTTAGCAGGTGTAGAAGAATTGCACCACGCGATTCACGAGTTACGTAACATGAAAAACATGCGCGTAATAACAGATGCATGTGTGAGAATCAATAGTTTAGAGAACCACGCTGATGATATTTACGATAGAGCGATTGCTGATTTGTTTGATTCTGAGAGCAATGCAGCGGAGCTCATCAAAATGCGTGAGATCTACCAGGCATTGGAAATTGCCACCGATAAGTGTGAAGATTCTGCCAATGTGATTGAAACCATTATCATTAAGTACGCCTAATTAGCGAAAGTGCTACAGGCGTTTTCATGGCATAATTTTCAACAACATGACTTTTCTAGTTATTATTATCATACTGGCATTCGTTTTTGATTACATTAACGGGTTTCATGATGCCGCTAACTCTATTGCCACAATTGTATCTACGAAAGTATTAACGCCCTTCCAAGCAGTATTATGGGCTGCGGTATTCAACTTTGCCGCATTCTTCATTTCAAAATACGTGTACGGGGAATTCAAAGTAGGTAATACCATTGCCAAGTCGGTTTTTGAAGAGTTTATCACCTTAAAAGTGATCTTCTCCGGCTTAGTAGCGGCCATTACTTGGAACTTATTGACGTGGTGGTATGGTATTCCATCCAGCTCGTCGCACACTTTGATCGGTGGTTTTATTGGGGCAGCAGTAGCGAATGCACATGGTAACTTTGGAGTAATCAACTTCCCTACCGTATTGCCAATTCTTTACTTCATCGTGTTGGCACCTTTCATTGGTATGGTGGTGGCATTTATTATCACGGTGATTATTGTGAATATTTGTAAGAAAGCCAACCCTTACAGGGCCGATAACTGGTTCAAACGTTTACAATTGGTATCATCTGCGGCATTGAGTTTGGCGCATGGTGGTAACGATGCGCAAAAAGTAATGGGTATCATTGCTGCGGCAATGGTGGCTCACGGCTTAATTCCTACCATTAAAGATGTACCGGATTGGGTACCGTTCTCCTGTTTCGCTGCCATCGCGTTAGGTACGATGAGTGGTGGTTGGAAGATCGTTAAAACCATGGGGTCTCGTATTACGAAAGTAACGCCGTTAGAGGGTGTAAGTGCTGAAACAGCAGGTGCGATTACTTTGTACTTAACCGAAAGCTTGGGTATTCCCGTATCAACTACACATACTATTACAGGTTCGATCATTGGTGTGGGCGCTACGAAACGCTTATCTGCCGTTCGTTGGGGTGTAACTGTAAGCTTACTCTGGGCTTGGATTCTTACCATTCCTATTAGTGCCTTACTAGCAGCTGTAGTATACTTTATCGTAAGTTTATTCGTGTAACCTTGTTACATACCTAATATTGAAAAGAGGTTGTTTCGTATGAAGCAGCCTCTTTTCTTTTTCATAGAAGCCTTCCAATATATCAACAAAGTAATCCTAAAGGGGCTATATGCGACAAACAGGTGGACTAAGCAGCTCCATATGCAGGTATTTACTTGTTATAATACATTTTTCATATAAAGAACTTAATAAACACTTTTCTTTAAAATATTAGCGGCTTTACCTATTTTGCCAGTATTTTTGTACGATTTTTTAATGAAAGCTACTCGTAAAACGGAATAGTCGTTCATTCATATTCATCAATTATTCGAGATTCATGAAAGGAATTATCCTTGCCGGCGGTTCCGGCACCCGGTTACACCCTATCACGTTTGCTATCAGTAAACAAATCATGCCTGTTTATGATAAACCAATGATCTATTATCCTTTGTCGACGCTTATGCTAGCCGGCATCAAAGAGATTTTAATCATTAGTACACCGCACGATTTACCGGGTTTCCAACGCTTATTTGGCGATGGAAAGCAATTTGGGTTAGAGCTATCTTACGCAGAACAAGCAGTACCCAATGGTTTGGCGCAAGCGTTTGTAATTGGAGAGGAATTTATTGGAAATGATAATGTAGCCTTAGTATTAGGTGATAATATATTTTATGGTGCCGGCTTAGGTACACAATTGGAAGCCAATGTGAATCCCGATGGCGGTATTGTTTACGCGTACCAAGTTTCCGACCCCGAACGTTACGGCGTAGTGGAGTTCGATGAACATATGCAAGCAGTATCCATCGAAGAGAAACCTACCGTACCTAAATCGAATTATGCCGTGCCAGGATTGTATTTTTACGATAATAGCGTAGTAGAAATTGCCAAAGCGTTAGAGCCTAGTCCTCGCGGCGAGTACGAAATTACCGATGTAAACAGGGAGTATTTGCGTCGTGGTAAGTTGAAAGTAAGCGTACTACCGCGTGGTACAGCATGGTTAGATACAGGTACTTTCGACTCGCTTATGCAAGCATCTCAGTTTGTACAGGTGATAGAGCAACGCCAAGGTATCAAAATCGCCTGCATCGAAGAAATCGCGTACAGAAAAGGCTTCATCACAAAAGAACAGCTTCAAGAATTGGCTAAACCACTCGTAAAAAGCGGTTACGGTCAATATTTGGTCAACTTAATCAAGTAAGCTTTTATTCTACATCACAATTGACTTATTTAGCAGTCAACTAAACAATTCAACAATTTAGCTTTATGCAAAAAGTTCTCGTAACGGGGGGGTGTGGCTACATTGGTGCCCATACAATTGTAGATCTCATTAACAATGGTTTTGAAGTAGTGTCTGTAGATAGCAACATCAGGAGCTCTACACAATTACTTGATGGTATCGAAAAAATCACCGGTAAGAAAATCCGCAACTATAAAGTGGATTTATGTAACCTCGAAGATACACACGCTGTATTCCACGAAAACCGTGATATTGTTGGTGTGATTCATTTCGCGGCTTTAAAAACCGTTCCAGAATCTGTAGCAGATCCTTTATTCTACTTCCATAATAACCTCACTTCATTGATTAATATCTTGAAGTGTGTGAAGGAATTCAATATCCCGCATCTCGTATTCTCTTCGTCGTGCTCTGTATATGGCAACACCAAGGCATTACCTGTAGTGGAAGAAACACCACTCGGAGAAGCACAATCGCCTTACGCACGTACCAAGCAAATGGGTGAACAAATGATCGAAGATTATGCCCGTGTGAACAGCACACAATGCATTCTCCTCCGTTATTTCAACCCGGTAGGCGCACACCCTTCAGCCTTAATCGGCGAATTGCCATTAGGGAAACCCGATAACCTTGTGCCCGTAATTACTCAAACCGCGATCGGGAAAATCCCGAAAATGACGGTCTTCGGTAGCGACTACGATACACGCGACGGTTCATGCATTCGCGATTATATCCATGTAACCGACATTGCAGCGGCACATACCAAAGCTTTACAATACGCCATCGATCATAAAAATGAAACCAACTGCGAAGTTTTCAACCTCGGTACCGGCAACGGTGTTACGGTATTGGAAGCTATCAATGCTTTTGAAAAGATTTCGGGTGTGAAGTTGAATTATGAAATGGGGCCCGGCCGTCCTGGCGACGTCATTGCTATCTACGCCAACAACACGAAGGCGAAGGAGAAATTGGGTTGGGAACCTAAAATAGGAATCGAAGATATGATGCGCACGGCATGGCAGTGGGAAGTATCTTTGAGAGATAAAGTGAGAAATAATTAATAATTTTCACCTTTCCTGCAAGGGATAAGGTTTATACAACAAGCGGCAATGAAAAACTCATCAGCATTTTTTACCTTTGCCGCACATAAAAATCCAGGCACATGGTAAAAGATATTCAAGCGTTAAATGAGAAAGAAACACGTGCTGGCTTTGGCGAAGGCATTTTAGAAGCCGGTCGTCAAAACCCCAACGTGGTGGCACTTACAGCCGATCTTGCAGGTTCTATGAAGTTGCAGGCTTTCATTAAAGAATTCCCTGATCGCTTTGTTCAAGTGGGTATTGCAGAAGCCAACATGATTGGTATTGCTGCTGGTTTAACTATTGGTGGTAAAATTCCTTATACCACTACGTTTGCCAACTTCTCCACCGGCCGTGTGTACGATCAAATTCGCCAATCTGTAGCTTACTCCGGTAAGAATGTAAAAATATGCGCATCACACGCAGGTCTTACCCTCGGTGAAGATGGTGCAACACACCAAATCTTAGAAGATATCGGGTTGATGAAAATGTTGCCAGGTATGACAGTTATCGTTCCTTGCGATTTCAACCAAACTAAAGCAGCTACCATCGCGGTTTCAAAATACGAAGGCCCGGTTTACTTACGTTTCGGTCGCCCGAAATGGCCTAACTTCACTCCAGAAAACCAAGACTTCCAAATTGGTAAAGCACAAGTACTCAACGAAGGTACCGACATTACTATCTTCGCTTGTGGTCACCTCGTTTGGAAAGCTGTTGAAGCAGGTAAAATCTTGGAAGAGAAAGGTTATAGCGTTGAATTGATCAACATTCACACGATTAAACCACTCGACGAAGAAGCGATTTTGAAATCTATCCAGAAAACAGGTTGTGCTGTTACGGCAGAAGAACACAACATTATCGGTGGTTTAGGTGATAGCGTAGCACAAGTGGCAGCGAAACACTTCCCTATTCCAATTGAATACGTTGGTACAAAAGATACTTTCGGCGAAAGTGGTACACCAACTGAGCTATTAACGAAATACGGTTTAGATACACCAAACATCGTTGAAGCTGCTGAAAAAGTACTCGCTCGTAAAAAGAAATAATTCCATAGCGAATCGTAAAAAACCCATCAATTGATGGGTTTTTTACTTTATATTGAATACACACAATGTATTTACATTGCACTATACCAAGGCGATCGACTTCCAAAGGCAGTCATTTCCAAGCTTTTAACCATAACAACCGCTATGCCCGATTATCAAAACGATAAGGAAATTCTTGCGCTTTACAGGAAGGAAGGCAACAAGGAGAAAGGCTTTACCATCATCGTTCAGAAATATACTGAACGCTTGTATTGGCATATCCGCCGGTTGCTGGTCGACCACGAAGATGCAAACGATGTGTTGCAGAACGTTTTTATTAAAGTTTGGCGCAATTTGGATGGTTTCCGAGAAGATTCGCAGCTTTATACATGGTTGTATAAAATTGCTACCAACGAATGTTTATCCTTCCTCGAACAACAAAAAAGAAAATCAGTACTCTCACTATCCGACGTTGAAACCGGCTTGAATAACAAGCTGCAGGCCGACGCACATTTCGATGCCAACAAACTGGAATGGAAACTGCAAAAGGCCATTATCAGCCTACCAGAAAAACAACGCGTCGTTTTCAACCTAAGATATTACGATGAAATGCCGTACGAACAAATGAGCCAAGTATTGGACACTTCCGAAGGCGCCCTCAAAGCTTCCTACCACCACGCCGTTAAAAAGATCGAAGATTTCATGCGGAATGCATAGGGAAATAACACAAATTTGTCATATACTGCGTTAAACTATCTGGAAAAACAGCCGTCTAACGACTAATATCAACACATGCTCAAAGGAAAAGAAATAGCGGAAGAACTGCAACAATTAGCCCCAGGCTTGGAGTTGCCGCCACAATACCCCGGTAATGTGACCACCGGCTATTTTCAACTGATGGAGAAGCTGTTAGTACAAAAGGCAAAGCAACTAGATGAGATCGCTGCACAAAGCGAAGTGCTAGATGAACTAGTTGATATATCACCTATTTTGGCCGAAGTACCTTCCAAATGTCCTTTTACGGCACCAGG
This sequence comes from Chitinophaga skermanii, assembly GCF_003259335.1. Classification (GTDB taxonomy): domain Bacteria; phylum Bacteroidota; class Bacteroidia; order Chitinophagales; family Chitinophagaceae; genus Chitinophaga; species Chitinophaga skermanii. Next base: position 358,362 of record NZ_QLLL01000005.1, on the reverse strand, counting down.
AAGTTATTTCGAGTCATTCCCCACACAAATTAAAGAACTCCGTAAAGCGAAATCCGCTAAAATCATCCCACTCAGCAAAAAAGTAAAGCTGTATAAACGTTGTATCGCCGCTGCTGCTGTTGCAGCTGTTATTAGCATCGGGGCCGTGATGATGGCGAAACATTATAATAAATTCGCTATTGATCGACAATTAGCGAACATCAGTGACGAGGAAATCGAAGAATACTTATTAACACATACCGATGCATTTGATAAAGCCCAGCTGATGTCGAGTGTGAAAGCAGAAGAACTACCGAATATATTACCCGAAGAACTCAGTAACCTGGAACTGGAAACTTACCTCGAAGAGAATATTATTGGCGAGGTTCCGTTTAATCCATCAAAGAAATAACATGAAGCAGCTTTTATTCGCATGTTTACTGTTACCTGCTTTATTTGGCATGATTCCTATCGCACGCGCGCAAGAATCATCCAAGCCTAAAGATCCAAAAGAAAAAATTAAATCGCTCGAGATACTATTTATCGCGAAGCAACTCGACCTATCACAAGCCGAAGCAAAGAACTTTTGGCCTGTGTACGATCAATATACCAAAGAAGTAGATAACCTAATTGCTGAAAATAAATTAGCACAAGAGGAAGCCGCTAAAAGTAACGACAATTCCGACCCCATGCAAAATCAACGCTTAGAAAAACAATTCGAATTCGAGCGTAGAATGGTGGAAATAAAGGTGAAATACAAAAATGAATTCATGAAGGTATTGCCCGCAAGGAAAGTCAATACTTTTTATAAAGCAGAACGCGATTTTAAAGACCTTATTTATCGTCAACTCCGCCAACGACGTGAACAAAGAGCGATGCAAATGCTTCGCCAATCACCACCACCCGGGCCGGGAGGCAATCGCCGCTAAAAATATTTGCAAAGGCTTCTCTACAAGTTAGAGAAGCCTTTTTGCTTTATTGGGGTTTATAATGTGCCCGCACTTCTATTACTTTCCCTTCTTCATTCAATACCATTAATTCAGCCGATAAACGGTTATTCACACTTTTATAATACAGTACAACCGAATCTACCCCTGTTAATTCGTGGTAAAACTCGAAATGTAAATCCGGGTAAGCAGCCAATCCCTTTTCGAAATAAGCACGGAGGCCTGCTTTACCGGTTATTTTACCTGTGGGATCATTGTTGATTACTTTAATAAGTGGGGAATAGAAAACTATGTTGTCGCTATAATGCGCCATAATTTCTTCAATATTATGGGCGTTCCAAGCTTCCAGCCAAGAAGTTGCGAAATGGGATGCGTTCATTTTTTTCTTTTAAAATTACAACACACCGGTAGTAAAAGACTGGCTGTAAAGCTCATTTTTCAATTGCATAGGCGTTCTCCCGAAATACTTCTTGAACGTTCTATGAAAATGTGAAACATCTTGAAAACCGCTTGTAAATGCCACGTCACGTATACTCAATTCACTTGTGCGCATTAAAAAACAGGCTAAGGCAGCCCGCTTTTCCCAAACATATTTCATGGGACTTTTACCATATATGGCTTGCATTTTACGCTTCAAGCTAGCAGTACTCATATAACAAGCCGCCGCTATTTCATCCAATGACTGGATTTGCGCTAATTGATACTGTAATACTTCCTCTACACTCCTATGCTCGCTTACAGTTGCCTTGTATAACATTTGCAATATTGCATTGCCGGAAGGGGCTTGTTGAATCGTTTGTAAAATACCGTGGTAGGCCGTTATAGGAGAAATATGGGGTAATGCTAGCCATTCCATCCACTGTTGCGGTACTTGCAATTTTGTACTATGCTTTACAACGGCCTCAACTTTCTCATCGACATATAGCCATAATAAGGGTAAAGGTACCGTGCAAGAGAAGCTTTCGAAGTAAGTTTGGGGGAGAATTTCAGAACAGATTAAACTGCCTTGCGGGATGAGGTAAATATCGCCCGGGCAAAGATGCGCCATGTGTGAGCCATCGTACATATTCTTTTGCCCGGACGTAATTAAGTTGATAATGGTTTGCGGAATATATAAGCTATGGTTCGCTTTGCCATGAAAGGCATTCAAAGCAGCCCATGGGTTTCCCGCATGAAACCAAGTATGTATAGATTGCTGTCCACCGGCTGTGAAGTTTTCATAAGTGGTGAACATGCGATCAATTTTTTACATTTTGCTGAACGGGGTTTTGATATCGTGGTAGAACAAGAAAATCCAATCTTCTTCCTTACCCTTTGCTAAGTACTCTTGACGAAGTTCCATGGCCTTCTTCCCATCGAAATCGTATTTAGCCACGAACTTACTACGCATTTGGCTGATTTGAGGAGCTTCATCACCACCAAAAAAAACCTTATCCGTACCATCATCGATTAAAAATACTTGGTGGTAAGGACAATGCCCTCCAGATAATTCGTAGTGAATATAACCATCGATTGTACCTGTTCCATCTACGAAAACAACATTATCTTTTGATTGCAACAAGGCCACATCCTCGGCATGGTAGCTTTTACCATCTTTTTCGATAGCGTACGCCATTTCTTGTTTATTCACATAGTAAGTAGCGTGAGGGAAACTTAAGGAGCGCTCTCCCGTTACTTCGTCGATCACACTTACACCACCGGCATGGTCCTTATGTAAATGGCTCATCAGCACTTTTGTGATTTCGAGCGGGTTAATGCCATTGTCGACTAGGTTTTGATGGATTTGTAAGATGCCATCTTTCGTTTTAAAACCTAATCCCAAATCGCATAAAATATAATCGTGTTCAGTGATGATCAAGAATGGTTGTACTTCTACCAACAAAGATCCCGAAGGACGTTGTTGCATGGTTTCTGTAGCAGGATCAAACGGCACAAATATCTTTGTACCATCCACTGTAAAACTACCTTCTGATAACGGAATAATTTTCATTGTAAGCCAAATTCTATCAAACAAATAGCGCTAAAGCGCCCTTTCATCCAGCTGCAAAGTTAACGCAATACCATCTGACGATCGGCATCTAAGCGAAGCATAATGAAAATTAACATGGTGAAGGTCATTAACGACGAGCCACCATAGCTCACCAAAGGCAGCGGGATGCCGATTACGGGCGCCAAACCAATGGTCATACATATATTAATGGAGAGGTGGAAGAAGATAATACTGGCCACCCCGTAGGCATAGACTCGGCTGAATGTCGATCGCTGTCGTTCCGCCACGAATATAATCCGCAGCAATAACGCCAGGAAGATGCCAATAAAGATAACGCTGCCCACGAACCCGAAATCTTCACCGATTGTACAGAAGATGAAGTCGGTTGATTGTTCTGGCACGAAATCGAAACGGGTTTGCGTACCTTTTAGGTACCCTTTCCCGAATAAGCCACCGGAACCAATGGCAATCATACTTTGCCTAGTATTGTACGTGGCTTTAGGGTCATTTTCTTTACCGAGCATTACCTCGATACGGCGTACTTGGTAATCTTTCAGTACCTTGGTGAAAATGAACGGTACTACGAACATCACGAATGCCGAACAGAAAAGCCATACACCTAGGATCATCGCTAAGCGGGATCGCTTTCGTTTGATTTCCCGGCGCATGAAATAGACAACAAGGGCCGTGATGGCAGTAAATATGATAAAGAGAATATTTTTGTCGACGAGCAAGGCCGATAGTACGAGCACAATCCCCGAAAAAGCAATCACTAAAAGTATACCCGGCAAACCTTCGCGGTACATTACCAAGAAGAAAGAGAAATATACGAGGGCCAAACCTGTTTCATCTTGTAAGATGATAATAGCGGCTGGAATAAGTACAATAGCAGCAGCAATCAAACGCGATCGTAGCTTATTAAAGTCTGTTTCTAGCGATGAAAGGTACTTTGCCAAGGCCAAGTTGGCGCAAAGCTTTGTTAACTCGGCCGGTTGGAACTGGAATCCACCAATCGTTAACCACGAATGTGATCCCTTTACATCCTTACCAATCGCCAATACCAATAACAACAGTATAATACCAAACGCATAGGCCAAGTTACCCATGGCCGTGAAAAACTTACTATCCGTTAACCAAATAATAGACGCCAGTACAATCGACACCCCGAACCACATCAACTGTCGCGCGTAGTTCTTTTGTAAGTGCAATATATTTTGCATGATATTATCACCTTCGCGGTATTCTGCCGCGAAAATGGCCATCAAGCCTATAAACACGAGTGCAAAGTACAAGCCGAATATAGGCCAGTCGATACCTTGTGTTAGTTTTGTTTGTGAGCGGCGGTTCATACTATTTGTCAGCTGGGTTTAAGTAGCGCTTCACACTATTATTTAAAGAATCAAGTTTCGATTTAGCTCGCATTTCTGCCGACATGGTAGGTGTTGCGATCATCCTATCCATGAGTGGTTTCCTTTTAGCCGAAATGGTATCGTTGATGTATTTCTCCATCATTAAGCTGGCAATTGGTGCTGCGTAAGTACCACCAAAACCTGCATTATCTACCACTACGGCAATAGCAATCTTCGGGTTATCGCGCGGTGCGAAGGCCACGAATACGGAGTGATCTTTTAATTGTACCACCTTATCCCCGATTCTTGCTTTGTTTTCGGCTGTACCTGTTTTACCACACACGATAATACCTTCGATTTGTGCTACCCTACCTGTACCATGTTCCACTACGTCTTGCATACCCATGATTACTGCTTTGAAGGCAGAATCTGAGGCGTGTGCTACCACGTGGCGAACGCTGTATTTGTTTAAAATCGTGTCTTTATCTGTTGCTCCATCGATGCTGTGTACGAAGTGCGGGATGAAGTACGAACCTCTATTGGCAATAATACACATGGCGTTTGCCATCTGCAACGGCGTAAAGTTCATCGCTCCTTGTCCCATACCTACATATACTTCCGAACAAGAGTTCCAAGCACCACGGTAGCGCCTGTTCATGTACGCCGAATCCGGGATCAAGCCTGGTTTTTCATTCGGAATATCTACACCTACCCTATGTCCAAAGCCCATGGCGTGCATGTATTCCGCCCATTTCTGTTGGCCGGCCTTCACACCACCCCATTTCGGCGCATCTACCGATAAGCGGTACAAGTGCATGAAGTAAGAGTTACAAGAGTGTGCCATCGCTACGCGCAAGCTGGAGGCGTGCCCCGGCTCGCTGTGCATACAACGAATACTTCTACCACAAGCCAAATAAGCCCCCCTACAAGGGTAACCATACGAAGGCGTAATCACTCCTTCGTCGAGGGCGATCAATGCCGACAATGGTTTCATGGCAGAACCCGGCACGTAATAAGCCTGGATACCACGGTTATATACTGGGTTGGTTGTATCTAATACTAGTTTGGCGAAGTTGCGGGCACGGTTCGAGCCACTAAGCAAGTTAGGATCGTACGTAGCACCACTCACCATCGCCAGGATACCACCTGTGCTTGGGTCGATAGCTACGATACTACCAATTTTACCTGTCATTAAGCGCTCCCCAAGACCTTGCAATTCGATGTCGAGTGCTAGGCGGAGGTTTCTACCGGCTATTGCGGCGGTATCATAAGCCCCGTTTTCGAGTGGACCTTGTGGACGGTTGTAGTTATCACGTACGAGGTATTGAATACCACGTTGCCCCATCAACACGCTTTCGTAAGTTTTTTCCAAGCCGGTTAACCCGATATAATCGCCACTTTGGTAAGAAGCATAAGCGCTATCCTTAAGCATAGCCGGGGAAATTTCACCGATATAGCCCAAAATGTTCGCTGCTGTACCGTAAGGGTAAGAGCGGACTGGGCGTAAGATAAGTTCAAAGCCTGGCTGGAAGAGGTACATATTTTCTTGCAACTGGCCGTATACTTCCGGTGGCAATAGCGATGCGAACACCGATTGGCGCACGGGACCGTTACGGTTAATAGCAAGACTGATACGCTTAACGAATTCGTCGCGATCGATATTTAATATTTTGCAGAGTTGTACAGTGTCGATGCCTTTAACGCTACGAGGAGTAACCACGAGGTCGTACATCGCATCATTGCGTAAGATACTTTTCCCTTTCCGATCGAAGATGATACCGCGGCTGGGGTATACTACTTTTTTCAATACAGCATTGGCATCGGCGAGTTTGGAGTATTGTTTATCGACGATTTGTAAGAAGAACAATCGTGTAATGATAATCGACACCATCGCGATGATGATGAATTGTATGACTCGCTTCCTGGGCTGATTGTAAACGGACATGGGCTAGATGCAGGCTTATTTACGAATTTATACAAATTAGTTGGCAGTTGGAACGTTGTACTTGGGCGAATTGTAGCAATAAATTTTAAGCGGCACTCGCCTTGGAACGTGATTTTATTTCCTTACGAAAAACAGTAGCTCGTATAATAATACGAGGAAAAGACTAACAGCCGTCGACAAAACGATCTTCAACAACAAGTACAGGGGATTGGCCCAACCGAAAGTAACGATGCTAAAGTAGATGATGTTGTGAATAGCCACGAGAATGGTTACATAGATCGCGAATTGCGATAGGCCCATACTAGTGATCGAAGGCGTTTTTTGCGTAACCTCGTAACCACCTTGCGGCGACAATACATTGATGATGAATGGTCGTAAATACGCAATGGCTACACAAGCGGCGGCGTGCATCCCCATGGTGTCCATGAACATATCGAGCGTGAGGCCGAGCAAAAGACCGAGTAATTGCAGGGCTGGGCGGGGTATGTTAAGGGGCAAGAGGAGGATAAACAGCATGTATATATAAGGGCTCACCAGTTGGTGAATAAGTATATTATTGAGTACACATACTTGCACCAAGATGAGTAAAATAAAGCGGATGATATTTTTTAAGAGAACGCTCATTATTTAATAACCTTCTTAGTTGAATCCTCTAGTTTCAATTGTTCTGCTTCCAATAAGTTTTCGATCACGTATACGTGTTGTAGGTTGCTGAAATTAGTAGCATACCTTAAGCGGATACTGATAGAGGTTTTGGATTTATCGGCGATATAGAAAGTATCTACGATACCTACCATAATATCTTTCGGGAAGGAGCCGTAGCCACTTGTTAAGACGGTGTCGCCTCTTTTAAGTTTTGCCGATTTGGGTACATCTTCCATGATACCTTCTTCGATATCGTGCGCGTCCCAGTAAACGGTACCTGTTTCACCGCCATTTTTGAGGCGAGCGCTGATACCGAATGATTTTTCGGCTTTTAATTTGGAAAGGAAGGAAAGGATAACAGCGTAGTTATCGCTTACACTGCGTACCATTCCAACAACACCAGATGGCCCGATAACGCCCATGTTAGGTTGAATACCTTGGTTACGGCCACGGTGGATGGTAATGTAATTCACTTCTTGGTTAACAGAAGCACGAATCACCTTTGCTTCGCGGTATAGCCAGCGGCGTGGTTGCGAAGTAATGAGTTTATGGGTCGAATCCTCACTATACGTTTTAATAGTGTCGGTTTTAATGGTATTGGTGGTATCCTTGAAATCGAAACTATCGCGAAGTTCGTTGTGAAGGCGCGTATTTTCAGCTACCAAAGAATCGTTAGTAGCTTTTAGGTGGAAGTAATACTGTACATCATTGTATTGCGTGTACAATTTTCCACTAATGGCGTTTGCGGAGTTAAGATAAGCGGTATGCTGGAAATTGTTGTTGCGTAATATGAAGATTATGCAAATCACTTCCAGCAGTAGAAATAGGAAAAAGTTGAAATACCGCCGTAAGAAAATGATGAGATTACGCACTTGGACTTTTTCGGTTTTACCAAATCCCGCGCAATTCGTGATTACGCGGGATTAGGAGATATGTTTTGAGTATGTTATTGCATCAAAAATGGATACTTACCAATATGCTTAAGCGCAATACCAGTACCACGTACTACAGCACGCAATGGGTCGTCTGCTACATGAACCGGTAACTTAATTTTTTGTGATAAGCGTTTGTCCAAACCTCTCAACAATGCACCACCACCTGTAAGGTATAAACCACGACGGTAGATGTCCGCAGCTAATTCTGGTGGCGTTGTTTCCAAGGCTTTCAAAATGGCTTCTTCAATTTTGAAAATGGATTTATCCAATGCTTCCGCAATCTCTTGGTAAGATACCATGATCTGCTTTGGAATACCCGTTACCAAGTCACGACCATTTACAGCCACGTCTTCTGGTGGGTTTTCCAACTCTTTCAAAGCGGAACCGATTTGGATTTTGATTTGCTCAGCGGTTCTTTCACCGATCAACAAGCTATGGTAACGACGAAGCGCTTCCATAATGTCGGCAGTGAACTCGTCACCGGCAATACGTATACTTTGATCGCACACGATACCTGCCAAAGCAATAACCGAAATACCGGTGGTACCACCCCCGATATCGATAATCATGTTACCAACAGGTTCTTCCACATCGATACCGATACCCAAGGCTGCTGCCATAGGTTCGTGGATGAGGTATACCTCTTTGGCGCCGGCTTGCTCTGCAGAGTCGCGTACAGCACGTTTTTCTACTTCAGTAATACTTGAAGGGATACAAATGACCATCCTCCAGCTAGGTGCAAACAGTGGCTTCTTGGGATAAACCATTTTGATTAATTCCCTTAACATCCCCTCTGCCGCGTTAAAGTCGGCGATCACACCGTCTTTCAAAGGACGGATCGTACGCAAATACTCATGCGTTTTCTCGTGCATCATCATAGCCTTTTTCCCTACAGCCACAATTTTTCCGCTGGCTCTCTCGATGGCTACAATGGAGGGTTCGTCAACAACTACTTGATCATTGTGAATGATCAAGGTATTTGCTGTACCCAGGTCTATCGCTATTTCTTGTGTTAAAAAATTAAAGAAGCCCATTGTTTGATACGGTCAATAAATATTAGAATGCAAAAATGAATAATTCCAACGAATATAAGGAGTAAAACCTAGATGTAATACTTTAATTTTTATACATCCAGCGTATGTTTTACTACTTGTTTAAAAGGGAAGAACGCCACAGGTAACAATTAATTGTATTGCTCTTCGAAATTCTTTACTGGCGGCCCATGGCACAGATCATACACTCTCAACATTATCACATGTTGTGCCTAGGCACTTTTTATTATTTAGTTGTAACAGTTAGTTGCTGGCAACAAATTCGAAACCGATATCTTTTCTAAAGTATTTCCCTTCGAAAGAAATTTGGGCGGCAGATTGTTTAGATAGCGTTAACGCTTCCTGCAAATCGCTTGCCAAAGATGTAACAGCGATCACGCGGCCACCATTGGTAACAATTTCATCGCCTGCAGCCTTCGTACCGGCATGGAAAATTATTTGTTGATCGTTATTAGCCGGGATATTAGTAATGGCCTTCCCTTTTTCATAAGCTTCGGGATAACCTCCGGAAACCAACACTACCGTAGCAGCTGCACGGGGGTCCTCTTGAATGGTCTCATGCTCTAAAGTACCATTGGCAACGGCTTGTAACAGTTGTAATAAATCGTTCTGTAAGCGCGGCATTACTACTTCTGTTTCTGGATCGCCCATACGACAGTTATACTCAATCACGTATGGCTCACCATCAACTTTAATCAATCCTACGAATATAAAACCTTTATAGTTAATATTCTCACGCTTTAATCCCGCTACAGTAGGACGCACAATGCGCTCATCAACCTTTTGCATAAACGCAGCATCAGCAAATGGAACCGGGGAAATAGCTCCCATGCCGCCTGTATTCAGGCCGGTATCGCCTTCACCGATACGCTTATAGTCTTTTGCAGTTGGTAAAATTTTATAAGATGTGCCATCTGTTAACACAAAAACAGAACATTCTATACCCGTGAGGAATTGCTCCACTACTACTTTCTTACTAGCGTCTCCAAATTTAGCATCTTTAATCATTTGTGCAAACTCTTGTTGCGCTTCTTCATGACTAACGGCAATAACCACACCCTTCCCAGCTGCAAGGCCATCGGCTTTCAGTACAATGGGTAAGGCATGTTGCGCTAAATATGCTTGACCTTCTGCGTAATTGGATTCGTTGAATTCTTGATAAGCGGCGGTAGGAATGTTATGACGCATCATGAACTGCTTCGCAAATGCTTTACTACCCTCTAATTGAGCCCCTTCTTTAGAAGGCCCGATTACCGGGATATGTTGCAACGAAGCATCTTGTTGGAAATAGTCGTAAATCCCGTTCACCAAAGGATCTTCAGGACCAACAACCACCATATCAATTTTATTTTCTATAGAAAAAGTTTTAATTGCGTCGAAATCATTCACACCAATATGGCTCACAACCGTACCACATTGCGCAATACCAGGGTTGCCGGGAGCTATAAATAATTGCGAACAAAGCGCACTTTGCGAAATCTTAAGGGCCAACGCATGCTCGCGGCCACCACTTCCTAACAATAAAACTTTCATAATTAACTGATATGTAGCAAAACAGGCAAGCACCGCACCCGAAAGTGCCGCTAAAACGCTTCTTTACCCGTAAATAATTTTTTTGCAAAGAAAGGCCAAAAAAAGGCAATTACTGTAGTTTTTTTATGCAGATTCGCAGATTTATTTATCTTTCACCCTTAATAGTTACACCAAAACTAAAAATAATTGTCGTTTACAAACTAAAACTGCTTTACTAAACTAACCATTTATGAATGTAGAAGCTAAGTCATCGGGGCACCCGAAAGGACTCTATGTGTTGTTTGCCACAGAAATGTGGGAGCGCTTTAACTACTACGGCATGAGGGCTATCCTCATCCTGTTTATGACTAAAGCCTTGCTGTTCGATAAAGCCTTTGCCTCGAACCTATACGGAAGTTATACAAGCTTAGTTTATTTAACACCACTGATTGGTGGTTTCGTAGCCGATCGCTACTGGGGTAATAGGAAATCTATCATTGTCGGCGGCCTATTAATGGCCCTGGGTGAATTCCTCCTCTTTGGTTGTGCATCTATCTACCAAACTATGCCGGGTATCTCTACCTTCCTCTTCTTCTCCGGTCTCGGCTTCATGATTGCCGGTAACGGTTTCTTCAAACCAAATATCTCTTCAATGGTAGGCCAGCTCTACCCCGAAGGCGATAGAAGAATTGATGCCGCCTATACCATTTTCTACATGGGTATCAACGTAGGTGGTGCACTCGGCCCCGCTATTTGTGGCGCCTTGGGCGAATCTAACGATCCTTCCGATTTTAAATGGTCTTTCCTCGCTGCCGGTATCGCTATGCTATTGAGCGTAGTAGTATTCAGATGGTTGAAAGATTATTATATCCGCAGACCAGATGGTACGCCATTAGGTATGGCTCCAATTAATGAAGAAGGTAAGCCGGCCGACAAATCTATGGCGCCGGGCTTAGTGTACCTTTCATTACTGATCTTCTCTGGTGCTATGATTGGCATGTTGTACCTCGACACAAAGGTGAGTTATTTAACTTACTTGTTGATTGCAGCTGTATTGTTCATCGCTTTCATCATCTTCAACGATAAAACTTTAACGGTGATTGAAAAGAAGAAAATCGCCGTGATTTTCATTCTTGCCTTCTTCGTAGTGTTCTTCTGGTCGGCCTTCGAACAAGCAGGTGCCTCACTTACCTTCTTCGCCGATGAGCAAACTAACAGGGAATTAAACTGGAATATCCCATCATGGTCGATTATTGCTATTACGGTAGCTTTATTGGCTTTGATCGCTCGTTTGATCCAGAAAGTAAACATCAACTTGAAAAATGACCCGCCAAGCGTACGTTACGTATTAAGCGCATTGTTAGCAGCGGGTGGTTTATACTTGGTGTATTGGAACGTGAATTACTTCTTAATTGAAGGTAACAGCAGCACAGTATTGAAAGAAGTACCTGCTAGTGCATTCCAATCATTGAACTCCATTTTCGTAGTAACCTTCGCTCCACTCTTTGCCGTTTTATGGTTGAAAATGGGTAAATACGAGCCTTCTTCTCCTACCAAAATGGCAATCGGCTTGTTCTTCTTGTCATTAGGTTATTTATGGATTGCTTACGGTGTGAATGGTGTTCAACCAGGTACCAAAGTAACGATGATGTTCTTAATCGGTATGTACGCCTTGCACACTTGGGGTGAATTGTGTTTATCGCCCATCGGTTTGGCCTTGGTAAACAAATTAGCACCTGCGAAATTCGCTTCATTGCTCATGGCCGTTTGGTTCTTGGCCAATGCCGCGGCGAATAAGTTGGCGGGCGTATTGAGTGCACTTTATCCCGATGGCGGTAAAACAACCGTATTCCTCGGTTACGAAATGACCAACTTGTACGAATTCTTCATGTTGTTCGTAGTAATGTCGGGTGTAGCATCTGGTATTTTGTTCTTGATAACTAAGCAATTACAAAAATTAATGAACGCATCTAACTAATACTAGTTAGCCAACGATATAAAAAGGAGTTGAATACGTTCAACTCCTTTTTTCGTTTATCTTTAAGCCTTCAACTTTAACCTTACAACAATTCAACCTCTATGGCAGAAAAACAATTCAAACCATATGTTGCACCGGAAGAGAACGTTAAGGAGCTCACCCTAAAATCAATCATATTGGGGTGCGTCTTCGGTATCATCTTTGGTGCCGCTACGGTATATCTCGCACTGAAAGCGGGTTTAACAGTATCTGCGTCTATTCCCATTGCTGTTATCGCCATTACACTGGGTCGTAAATTCTTCAAAACGACCATCTTAGAAAACAACATTATTCAAACAACAGGCTCTGCGGGCGAATCCATCGCGGCAGGCGTGGTGTTTACCTTACCGGGGTTCCTATTCCTCTCCATCGGTGCAGATGGTAAAAGTGCAGGCGAGGAATATTTCACTTATATCACCATCCTAGTACTCGCTATTTTCGGTGGTATCTTAGGAACCTTAATGATGATCCCGCTGAGGCGATCGCTCATTGTAAAAGAACATGATACCCTGCCTTATCCAGAAGGTACTGCCTGTGGTGCCGTATTAAAAGCGGGTGAAAAAGGCGGCGATTTTGCCAAAACAGCCTTCCTAGGCTTAGGCGTAGCTTTCTTATACGCGATCCTTCAAAAGGTTTTCCACATTATTGCGGAAGCCCCTACCTTCCTAGCTAGCCAAAAAAATAAATACTTCCCTTCTGCCAAAGTAAGCGGTGAAATCACCCCTGAATACTTAGGTGTGGGCTATATTATCGGTCCCCGCATCTCTGGCGTACTCGTTGCCGGTGGTGTAATGGCTTGGTTAGCATTCATTCCTTTATTAGCATTCTTAGTACCGGCAGAAACCATTGCCTTCCAATTGGCTAAACTCGGTATGCTAGGCGATATTACTAAAGCTGGCGGCCCTGGTGGTTGGGACCCCGTAACGAAAACATTCGGTGACTATTCTGTTGCTATCTACCAAGCCTATGTAAAACAAATTGGTGCGGGCGCTGTAGCAGCAGGTGGGTTCATTACGCTGATTAAAACAATCCCTACCATTGTTTCATCATTTAAAGCCAGCTTAGGCAGCTTAAAAGATGGAAAAGGTGAGGAAGCTGTACCTCGTACAGAAAAGGATCTATCCTTGAAAATTGTAGGTATTGGTAGCTTAGTGTTGATTGTTTTGATGGCATTGTTGCCACAAATACCAGGTGATAGCATACTCGACAAGTTGCTGATCGGGGTATTAGTAGTAGTTTTCGGTGCGTTTTTCGTAACCGTTTCCAGCCGTATTGTTGGCTTAATTGGTTCTAGTAACAACCCTATTTCAGGTATGACCATTGCCACTATTATGGGTACCTGTTTGATTTTCATTGCTATAGGTTGGACAGGCCAAATTTACCAACCCATGGCGCTTGTAGTAGGCGGTATTATTTGTATTGCTTCTGCCAACGCAGGTGCTACCTCACAAGATTTAAAAAGTGGTTACATAGTAGGCGCCACTCCACGTAATCAACAAATTGCATTGTTAATTGGTGCTGTTGTTTCTTCAATCGTTATCGGTTATACTGTACACATCTTAGATACACCAACGCGCGAAATGCAAGCTGCCGGTATCCAACACGCTATAGGTACAGATAAACTATCTGCTCCCCAAGCAACCCTTATGGCTACATTGATTAAAGGTATCCTGAAAGGCGATCTCGATTGGCAGTTTGTGATGGTGGGTGTATTCATTTCTATCACGATGGAGCTATGTGGTATTAAATCACTTTCTTTCGCCGTAGGTGCTTATCTTCCATTGTCTACAACCTTACCAATTGCTATTGGTGGTGGTATTCGTGGATTAGTAGATTGGAAACAGAAGAGATCAGGTGTAAAATTATCTGCTGAAGATGAAGAACTGGGTAAAGGCAACCTATTTGCCACCGGGTTAGTAGCTGGAGGTGCCGTTGCCGGCGTAATTGTAGCCATATTATCTGTAAATGAAACCGTCACCGAAAAGCTGGCAAAAATCAATGCAGAGCACGGTTTAAGTCAAATGCTTGGAAATGGCGGCTACCAAATACTAGGCGTGGTGTTCTTTGCGTTAATGGGGTATATTTTATACCGCATTGGTCGCCAAAGATCAACTACCATTGCTGAACTCGAAAAATAATCGCAACTTACAATACAACCGGCTGTGTTTAACAACCGCAGCCGGTTTTTTAATATCCCTTAGTTATGAAGTACATTGCTCTATGCCTCTCTATGCTATTGCTATTTACAGCATGCAAGAAAGAAAATAATGGTACAACGGTGGTTACCCGTACCTTCGTTTCCTTCAAGTTAGATGGAGTTATTTACATATGTGATAGCACAAAAAGCGTTTCCCTCAATCAAAACAACGATCAAACGCTTAGTATCATCGCATCTTCACAATACGGTGATATTGTAACCCTGAACCTTCAAAGCCCCACTACGCAATTCTTGCCGGGCACTTACCTCAATACTAATAGTAACGAGTTCAAAATCATTACCGTTCCATACTACCGCACTTTCGGTGCAAATGCCAATGCCGGCAATTTCCACTACACGATCATTAAATCTAAAAACACTGAAATTGAAGCCACTTTCAGCGGTACCGTGGAAGATTTCCAAACAGGCTCGCCTGCTGTTGTAAAAGATGGCTTCTTTAGGGTTTATTTTGAAACCGTAGCCGGTAACCTAAATGAACTGTAGATAATCGTATTCATGCTCCAACACCGCGCGATCATCTGCTCCTAGCCATTTCTTTAATATGGTGGCATATACGCTTTTGAAATCTACCTTGTACTGTAAATCTCCTTCCAATAAGTTCGATAAATCCGGGCCCGGGTTCAATATCCCTTTTTCCTTCAAGGCACCACTAATAAAAAACATATTATTCGCAGTACCATGATCGGTGCCACCACTGGCATTCTGCCCCACTCTTCGCCCAAACTCCGAGAAAGTCATCACCAACACGTCTTCAAACCGCCCATTATTCTTCAAATCCTTCACCAAGGCAGCTATACCTTCGTTTAACTGCGTAAACAACCTACTTTGCTGGTCTTGCTGGTTCACATGCGTATCAAAACTACCGTGCGACACATAATACACGCTGGTATTAATATCCGTCATGATAAGGTTCGCAATAGTTTTCAAGCTCTTGCCAAGCGTAGTGTTTGGATAAGTTTCCTTGGTTTGATAGGTTTTATATTGACTTTGAATGTAATTAGCCGACGACATGGTTTCTGCCATCGTTTTATACAAATAGTCTACATTCTCGTGTTCATGGTTATGATCATCCTGGTGGTTCTTCAGCAATGAAGCAAAGTATTTATCATTGCTCGTACTGTACAAACGCTGGGGATCTGTAAATGCCAATCCTTTCACCTGTTTGCCTTTAAGGGCAAGACTCAATGTATCATCAATTTCCAGCGCTTGCGTTGGCTTATCGCATCCTTTACATTGTGCATCTAAATACCGCCCCAACCAGCCTGTACGCCAGTATTCGCCGGCATCACTAGCTGTTTGCCATATATCCATCGAACGGAAATGAGAGCGGTCGGGGTTCGGGTATCCTACATTATTCAATACGCCTAGGTAACCTTCATCATACAAACTTTTAAAGCTGCTAAGTGAAGGATGTATACCCAATTCATCGTTCAGTTCTAATACACTATCGCGTTTAATACTGAGGTTAGGACGAAGCTTATAATAAATATCATTGCGATACGGGATGACCGTATTCAACCCATCATTACCACCCGAAAGCTGTATCACCACCAACGCCTTATTGCCTGGTGGCACCAGTTGCCCTTTTTCGAAAGCCTTTAAGAACTTCGGCAATAACATCGATGCCGATGCTAAAGAACCTACTTGTAAAAAACGTCGCCTATTGATGATAAACATGATCTTACAATTTAGAAATACAAATACTACTAGCAAAGCTGGTAAGCGGGCGTACTCATTATGTTGACGGTCACTGTACGAATAAAGTTTTCCCGGGAACTCTTATCCGCAAATTGCTCGTACGACGAAGTGGGTTGTTTATTATTCACCCCTAACAAATCGGCTGCAATCCTTGCTGCCAACTGTTCCCTTGGTATGTTTTCATACTGTGCTATATATTGTTCCCATTGAATAGTAGCTTTTACTTTATTACCATATTGCTTGGCTAAATACTTATTCAATTCAGCCGTTACCTTGTAATTATTTCCCTCTCCCATTTCGGGCGTTACTTCCTTTGGAACAATATTGAATGGTTGTGAATAGAAGATGATTTGTGGCACGCGCATGCGGAACATTAAACTGGAAGAATCAATCCAGCTACGCCCCCCGGGCCATCCTGCCACGTTGGGGGGATAGAATAAAAGTTGGCCTAGCACACGTTCGAACAACAACATCACGTCTTCGTTCTCGAACTGCATGGGTACACGCTTACGCAAGCCTACTAATAATTCTACCGGCGATTTAATATGCGATCCCATATTGCTTGCATCATAGAACCAATCGGCCTCGAACATGGCTTTCATCAGCGTTTTGATGTTGTAATTAGAACGGTAGAATATATCGGCCAATGCTTGAATATGCGCATCATGGGGTACATCATTCACGAAGAAAGCGTATAACTTTTTCGTGATGTAAGTAGCCGTGGCACGGTGTTCTAGTAATATTTTCAACACATCATCTCCATCGAAATTGCCACGCTTACCCAGTAACGTTTTTTCATCTTCATCATGTAAGCGTTCACGGAATTGGAATTCTCCTAATTCATTAAAGCCCCAACCGGTAAAGCTTCTCGCCGCTTCTTTTACATCTTGTTCCGAGTAATTGCCGCGCCCCATGGTGAATAACTCCATCACCTCGCGGGCGAAATTTTCATTGGGATGCGCTTTGCGGTTTTGTTGATTATTGAGGAATTGAAGCATGGCAGCACTTTTCGATACAGCCGTTAACAGCTCGCCGAAATTGCCTAATGCGTTTTCTCGTATAATTTGAAGTAGTTGCTGGTTGTATAATACGTTCTGTGTTCTACAAGCAAAGTGGCCATGCCAGAATAAGGCCATCTTTTCGCGGAGAGGATGTTCAGAGTTTACCATGGCCGACAGCCATTGTACGTTGAGTTGCTTAATACCGTCGATATTGAGTTTCCTCGCTGCCTTTCGTTCTTCCGCACTCATATCTTTTGCACGCTTATATGCAGGAATACCCGGTAATGAAATAACCGTAATGGGTGGTAGTTCGTTTTGCTTACCTATCAATATTTGATCTATCAACTTCTTTCGCTTCATCGACTGCCAAGTTTGAATGGTTTGCATTTGCTCTCCAAACCCGGCTCGCCAAGCGAGATGTTGTAGCTCAACGACCTGTTTTTCGGTGGTCATAGGCGTGTATTTTTGGATTAGACGGAATGGTTTTAATAAAGTTTAAAACCATTCCAATCTTTATACCAAATTAATATTGCCGCATAGCCGGGTCAATTTTATTGGCCCAAGCATGAATACCACCCGTTACATTATACACATCTTTATAGCCTTCATCGACTAAGAAGTTTGCTACGGAGCGACTTCTCATCCCGTGATGACAAATCAACACCACCGGCTGAAACTTGTCGATCTCGCCCAAATGGCGAGGAACCGTATTCATGGGAATTAATTTCGAGTCGTTAATATGACAAATATCCCATTCCACCTCTTCACGCACATCAATCAATTGAAAAGGTCTATCTTCTTCGAACCATTGGTTCAAGGTTTCTACATTTATTTCTTGTACACGCATTGCTTCGCAAACACTTTGTTGATAATCTTTCTGTAATGTTTTTATTTGATGGTTTTCTTCAATGGATGTATAGTTGAACATTTGCTGGTCATTCGTAAGTGTTTGGATGATCATCAATTTGTTCGCCAATACTTCTCCAATACCACATAAAATCTTAATGGCTTCGTTCGCTTGGTAACAGCCCACAATCCCTGGCAAAATCCCCAATACGCCCATATCACTGCAATTCAACATTTCCCCTTCCATCGGAGGTTCTGGGTATAAACAACGGTATGTAGCACTACCATTGTAGTTGAATACGCTCACTTGCCCTTCAAACTGGTATATTGCACCATATACAAAGGGCTTATTCAATATTACGCATGCATCGTTTACAAGGTAACGCGTACCGAAGTTATCCGAACAATCAATCACTACATCATAAGGACGAATAACATCCAGCGCATTTTCCGGTGTAATATAGGCATGGTATGTTTCTACTTCAACTAACTCGTTTAAAGCCTTTAGTTTTTTGTACGCTACGTCCGTTTTAGGTAAATCCTTATCTTCAGTCGTGTACAATATTTGTCGATGTATATTTGACACATCAACTGTATCCATATCAATAATCCCAATCTTCCCAATTCCCATCCCCACCAAGTATTGCATCACAGGTACACCCAATCCTCCTGCACCAATCACCAATGCACTACCTTTCGAAAGCAATGCTTGTTTCTCCGGGCCAAATCCCGCTAAGCGTGTTTGTCTAGTGTATCTCTCCATTTCCAGTAGTTTTTATCTCTTTCCAAATGCTATCCATCTTTTCCAAACGATCTTCGTGCTTCGGGAACTGGTATTCCATCTGCGCTTCCACGTTGGAAATTCTATTTTCTAAATTAGGATGACTGCTTAACCATTCCGATGGCGCTTGCTGCCCTGCTCCTTTTAATGTTTTAAATAAATCGATGAACCCGCGTAATGGGATACCCCGCTCATTCAATTCCTCCATCCCGTTATCATCCGCCTCCGTTTCCAACTTGCGAGAATATTGTAACGATTTCAACGTTTTCGCATTCTCCACCAACACAGCCGCAATACCATCCAAACTACCGAACAAAGAACTGATAAGAATATAAGTGCCGGTACTACGCAAAAAAGTACGTGTTGTATGTCGCAATTCTATATGACTGAATTCGTGGGAAAGCAATGCTGCTAGCTCGTCTCCGCTGTTCATTTTATCGAGTAGTTTTGAATATACAACAATATGTCCACCCGGTAAAGCAAAAGCGTTTAAAATAGTGTCCTTCACCACTGTAATTTGAATAGGATATACACTATTCACATCCATCGTTTTCCAGAAATCGTTTACCAGCTTTGTTCTCGACGAGTCGATGGTAAACTCTTTTGCCATTACGTTATAAGAATTGTTACCCAATTCTATTTCCCAATCCTTTGGAATATTGTTCAATACTAGGTTTGCGAGAAATGGAACAATGAAAAAATAGGCTACTACCAACAACCCAATTAGCGCCGAGCACATCACCAACCAAGCTTTCATGGTGTATGGAAGATGCTTCCGCATGAAAGTCAGCTTGTTCTTTTTCTTCCATGCAGCAAAAAACAGGTCGTTAAACACCATCGATTGCACAACTAAGTGCTGTGCAGGATAGCCTTTATAACGAAGCTCTATAGACCCTACCGATTCTTTTACGACTTCTATATTATCCCAAAACCAATAAACATGCAGTTCTTCGCCGTGTGTACCGGTTAATTGAATATCCAATTTATCGCTTAAAATGGCTACGTCGGCGGGTTTAGGAGCACTATCTTTGGGGGAAATATATTGTGCTTTTGTTGTAAAACTCATAGGTTATTAGTTAGGTTTGGCGTGAATGATTTTAGACATGATCAATATATCGGCATAATCGCCATTCACTTGTTTGATGGCTTGCGGTACTTTACCATTGATCTCAAAGCCAAAATGATGATATAAATAAATTGCTTTTTCGTTGTTGGCAAGCACTTCAAATGTGATAATTTCTATGTGAGGGTTCGATTCTGCCCAGCGCAGCATGGCTGTCATCAACCGTCTTCCCACACCCATACTTTGAAAAGGTTTCCTCACAAAAATCCCCAAATCTGCCAAGTGTGCCTGTTTCTGCACACTTCTCCGCTTTAAAGAAACACCACCGATGATGTCATCTTCTACTTCAGCTACTAAGTACAAATGCCTTGTGCTATTGGTAAAAGGACGAATAAACTCCTCTTCCATGGCAAGCTGGATGCTTTGGGATTCGCTACTCGTAAGTAACAACATATCGGTTTCACTTACTGCCTTTTGGTAACTAGCCAATAAAGCCGGGGCATCCGCCATGGTTAATGGCCGGATGGTAAGCGCCTGTCCTGTTGGTAAATACTGTAACATACTACAAATTTAAAGGTCCATTTCCGGGTATACAACAAAAAAAAGAGCGACCCAAATGGATCGCTCGAAAAGTAATTATGGCAAAAGAATTTTACGATTTTGCGTATTGCTGAACAAAGGTCAGCACGGCTGCTTTTTGATCTGCGTTGAGCCTTGCTTTAGGCGCCATCCTGTCGATCACCTTTACCCATTTATCTGCAGAGCGTGTTTCTGGTAATTTGTAACCATGGCAACGACCGCATTTGTCCATGAATAGGGTTTTCCCTTCAGAGTCGGCGTATTTTGCAAATTTCTCGCTACTAGATGCTCCCGATTTAGGCGAACAGCTATAAATCAAAAGCGCCATCACAGCTAATAGACCTAATGTTTTCATAATTGCATTGTGTTTTTCGTGACCAGTAAAAAACCTACTCCAAAGTAAGATTTTTTATGATAAAAAAATGCAATTCATAAACATTTCATCTACGCAATCTCTTCTGCACCAAAATATGTATGCAATACCGCCGGTAACTTAATACCAGTAGCTGTTTGGTTGTTTTCCAACAAACAAGCCACAATACGCGGCAATGCCAATGAACTACCATTCAATGAATGGAGCAATTGTGCTTTTTCTTGTCCTTCTTTGAAACGCGCTTTTAAACGGTTTGTTTGGAAGCTTTCGAAGTTAGATACAGAGCTTACCTCTAACCATTTCTCTTGCGCTGCACTGTAAATCTCGAAATCGTATGTTAAGGCCGATGCAAAGCTCATATCGCCACCACACAATCTTAAAATACGGTACGGAAGTTCTAACGACTGTACCAATTTCTCTACGTGTGCTACCATCTCGTCTAACACTTCGTAGCTTTTATTAGGATGAACCAATTGTACAAGCTCCACCTTTTCAAACTGGTGCAAACGGTTCAAACCGCGTACATCTTTACCGTATGATCCTGCTTCGCGGCGGAAACAAGGCGTGTAAGCCGTCATCTTTATAGGTAAATCTGTATCCTTCAATATCTCGTCGCGGTAAAGGTTGGTTAACGGTACTTCTGAAGTTGGAATCAAGTAGAACTTGTCTTCCGTTACATGGTACATTTGTCCTTCTTTATCGGGCAATTGACCGGTACCGTATGCAGAATCTTCATTCACGAGATGCGGCACGTTCATTTCTGTGTAACCGGCATCAATATTGAAATCGAGGAAATAGCTTACTAATGCGCGTTGTAAACGTGCGCCTTTGTTTTTATAAACAGGGAAACCACTACCCGTTAATTTATTACCGAGTTCGAAATCGATTAAATCGTATTTCTTTGTTAAATCCCAATGCGGTACTGCCCCTTCGTATAAAGTTGGCAAGTCACCACCAGAACGAACCACCTCGTTATCTTCCGGTGTTCTACCGGCAGGAACAAGTTTAGATGGCAAGTTCGGAAGCAAAATCAAAGCATCGTGTAGCGCTTTTTCTGTTGCTTTCAGTTGTTCATCAATTGGTTGCAGGCGCGCATTCAGCGACGATACAGTCGACTTACGATTTTCAGCTTCTTCTTTCTGGCCTTGCGCCATCAATTTGCCAATCTCTTTGGAGAGCGCATTGGCTTGTGCTTTCGTTTCGTCGTATTCTACTGTCAACTTTTTACGCGAATCGTCTAACGCTATGATCTCATCCACGAGATGCAATTCTTTGAATTGCTTTAGCGCCAGGCGTTCTAACACTTCTTCTTTGTGTTGACGAATAAACTGTACCTGTAACATGTAATTGAATTTGTTTTGATCTATTTAAAACCGGGCCTGCATAGAGGCCCGGGAAGTAGCAAAGATAAAATTTGCCCAGCGAATTGTATACGCGGGCGAAAAATATTTTAACCGAGGTATTTACCCACGATAGGCACCCTTCTTCCTACCCCAAAAGCCTTACTAGACACACGAATGATAGGGCAGAACTGGTTACGCTTATACTCATTGGTGTTCACCATTTTCAAAGTACGCGTTACCAAAGCATGATCGTATCCTTGCTCGATAATCTCGCGTGGACCTTGCCTTCTCTCAATATATTGGAAAAGAATTTTATCCAAAACAGTATAATCTGGCAAGCTATCACTATCCTTTTGGTTAGGCCTTAACTCGGCTGAAGGCGCTTTATCGATGATATTAACTGGAATAATCTCCTTCTCGCGGTTAATATAACGGGCTAAAGCATATACCTGCATTTTGTACACATCGCCTAAAACGGATAAACCGCCGGCCATATCACCGTACAAAGTACCATAGCCGGTAGATAATTCGCTTTTGTTAGAAGTATTGAGCAAGATATAACCGAACTTATTCGATAAGCCCATCAATAAGTTCCCACGAATCCTACTCTGCGTATTTTCCTCTGCCACGTTAAAAGGTAAACCTTGGAAGAACGGGTCTAATTCCTTTAAAAAAGCCTCGTAAATATTGTTAATTCGAATGATGTCGTACGGGTTATCCAAATTCTTCGATAAGGCTACCGCATCATCCACACTATGTTCTGTAGAATATGGAGACGGCATTAAAATGGCGCGTACATTCTCTTTTCCTAAGGCTTCTACAGCAATAGCAAGGGTTACAGCGCTATCAATACCACCACTAGAACCTAAAATGGCTTTCTTGAAGCCCATTTTCTGGAAGTAATCCTTTACACCCATTACAATCGCATCGTATACACGGTCGATATGTTGGTCAAATACTAGATCTGTATAGCTGAATGTTTCGCCTTGAATTGAAGACTGGCTAGGGTTGTAAGGTGCTAAATCTTCCAAGTTCATACCATCCATTGCCTCAACGAAGGAAGGTAATTGCTTGGCGATGTTGCCATTGGCATCGTAAATTACGCTACCGCCATCGAACACGATTTCGGTTTGTGAGCCTACGGTATTGCAATAGAACATCGGCAATTTGTATTTCAACACGTTGGCACGAATAATTTCTTTACGTTTCTCGTCGGCATTATAATCGAACGGGGATGCACTAAGGTTAATCATTACATCGGGTTGCTGGGCCATCATTTGATCCATTGGCGCAACGCGGTACAAAGGGTTATCGCCTAAGTTCCATATGTCTTCGCAGATAGTAACCGCCAGTTTCTTTCCTTTGAAAGGAATAACATTCCAACTGTAAGCCGGTTCGAAATAACGGTACTCGTCGAACACATCGTATGTTGGTAGCAACGTTTTATGTACTACATGTTTCACTTCGCCCTCGTGTAAAAACCAGGCAGCATTGAACAAGTCTTTCCCTTCCGCAATTTCATTTTTGCAAGGAGCACCTACTAATACAGCTACTTTTTGGGTATATGATTTAATCGTATCAATGGCTTGATAACATTTGGTAATAAAATCTTCGAACTCTAAAAAGTCGCGCGGCGGGTAACCGCATACGCAGAGTTCTGAAAACACCACCAAATCAGCGCCGTCTACGGCAGCTTCTTGAATAGCAGCTACAATTTTTGCAACGTTGTCATCGAAATTCCCAATGTGATAGTTTTGTTGGGCAAGAATAATCTTCATGTTAGTACTGTTTCTAATAAACAAAAAACCTGCTAGGTGTAAAGTTACCTAACAGGTTGCTATGCAAAAAATGTATTTCTATTTATTAGAAGAATAACCCTAATCGTAATGCAAACGAGTTGTTGTTGATACGACCGTCATGCCATTTGCTGTTGCGGGTAACGTCGATAAAGCCATTTTGGTAGCTCAATCCAGCTGTTAATGTCAACGATTCCGAGATAGGATATTCTACACCCGCACCTACAAGTAAACCCATGTTTAAAGGATTTACATCGCCCATGATGTTCACTTTCTCCGTTTTAAGACCGTTCGTGATAATGTCTGTTCTTGCACGGATGGGCGCTTGGAAGAAGGTACCGAATTGACCGTACAAGGAGAAATCATTCTCGAGGTCGGTTTTCAATTTCAAGGAAACAGGGATTTCCAAGTACTGCATACGGATATCGTATTCAGCCGGGAAGGTAGAAAAGTCTTTCAAACCTTTACCAGCGTCGTACTTCAACGTACTACCAGCAGATACTGCGCTTAAACCGGAAGAAATCGCGTAATGATTGTCGGCGTCTAAAAAGTAGTC
Source organism: Chitinophaga skermanii (assembly GCF_003259335.1). Taxonomy (GTDB): domain Bacteria; phylum Bacteroidota; class Bacteroidia; order Chitinophagales; family Chitinophagaceae; genus Chitinophaga; species Chitinophaga skermanii. The sequence goes on along the minus strand of NZ_QLLL01000005.1, from coordinate 333,737 downwards.
GAACATTACACCGAAGTTAACACCGAAGCGGCCGGCATTGCGTTCTACACCGGGTTCTTGTGCTTTAAAGAAAGAACCGAGTGGACTAAGGGTGAACCCTAAACGGAATTGTTTTTCATTGCTATACCTTTTACCATAATCACCTCTTTGCGCTTGCACATCTGTATGCATCAAAAAAAATAATCCGAGTAACATAACAGGAAATATTGATTTACGTTTCCTGGTTACATGCTTAACATCTAAATTTACCATTCTTAAATTGTTTAAAAGGGGATGCAAAACTACATCAATAAATATTTTTTCCGACTGCTTTTAGGCACAGGCTTAGCTTTATCTCTATTTTCTAGTTGTGGCACTAAATCTAAAGCTCCCGATATTAGTCAAATCGCTATCAATGTAAAGGTGGAAAGGTTCGACCAAGCTTTGATGCGCGTCGATACTAATAACGTGGCAAGTGGTTTAAAATTATTGAACGAAACTTACCCTGTGTTTTTCCCTGTTTTTGTTGAGCATATCATGAATATGGGTCCTTATAGCGACAGTAGTGCTTTGGTGATGAAGCAAATGCACAACATGCTCACCAACAAAGACATCCGCGGGTTAGCCGAGGAGGTTGACCTAAAATTCCCCAATACCCAACAAATAGCAAAAGAACTCAGCGAAGCATTTCGTTATACCAAATATTACATTCCAAGCTTTAACGCCCCTAAAGTTGTCGGCTTTATTTCTGCTATTAGCAATTTTGGGGCCGTAACCGTCGATAGCGTGTTGGGAATTGGATTAGATATGTATTTGGGAGAAGATTTTCCTATTTATGGCTTGCTGGCAGAAGAATTTCCAGCATACATGGTACGCAAGTTTACCCCGCAGTACATTGTACCCAATGCCATGCGTGCATGGGCGCAACAACATTATCCCTTCCGTGCAGATGGAGCAAAGTTAATCGAGCAGTTTGTCGACATGGGCAAGCAGCAGTACTTCCTAGACAAAGTAATGCCGAACACCCCCGATACGCTGAAAATTGGCTATACCGCGGCGCAACTCAAATGGTGTGAGCAAAATGAAGAGATGATCTACAAATACTTCGTGATGAACGAGCTTTTGTACACAACCGACTTCCAGAAAATTATGCATTATACCAATGAAACCCCGTCAACGCAAGGCATGCCTGGTGAAGCACCGGGGCAAATCGGCTATTATGTGGGTTGGCAAATTGTAAAACAATACATGGAAAAACATCCAGACGTTACATTACAGCAACTCATGGAGCATAAAGACGCATTACAAATCTTTACGGAATCGAAGTACCGGCCTAGGTAGCGGTTCAACTAGGGAGAAAAAAATAATTAATTCAGTTTGAACGGAACGATCATCTGGAATTCTGGAATTTTCACCTCGAATAATTTCTTATTCAACTGGTTTTCCATTTGGTATGTTCCGTACATTTTTCCGATTTCTGTACGCAAATTAGACCCGGAAACATATTGATAGCTCTCGCCTGGCGCCAAAAGCGGCTGCACACCTACCACCCCTTCACCTTCAACTTCGCGATGATTACCATTAGAATCAATGATGTACCAATGGCGACGAAGTAATTTAATTGGGAAGGTATTATTGTTTTCGATGGTAATACGGTATGCAAACATAAATTCGCTTCCAATCGGATTCGAATAATCAGGCTGGTAGAACGTTTCAACGCTTATTGTGATACCTTCTGTAACCTTTTTTACCATATTAAAACAACCTTTAACGTAAAAATAAGGAAAATAACCGCTCAGCGGCCATTTTTTATACAATCGGTTGCTATTTAACGAATCTTTAAGCAATGATTACACCGTTCATGACCCCGGGGTCGCGCTCGGCATCACGAGCGGCTGCTTCGTACTTATTCGCGTGATAGCCAACCTTTACCCACTCTACGAGGTAACGGCACAAGAAGTTCAGAAAACCAAACTGCTTGTATTGCAATACATGACAAACTTCATGCCTCACCCAAGCCGGCTGTGCCAGGAATGCCGACTTACTTACCCCGTGCAAATAAATCGTATCCCCAAATACAATCGCCATATCAGCGCTTTTTAAGCGCCCAGCAGCGATCTTCGCCACTAGGGAGTTCTCTTTTATCTTAACTGTCAATAACAAGTCGATTTTCCTCGTTTTGCTTTTTATGCGTACTAAATAACTATTACCATAATAAAGTTACGTAATAGAAAACCTTCGACATAAAACGTTCTTTCCCACTTAGTTATTATGCTAGCAATATGCAGTTTTATTCAGTATCTTTAAATATCGTACGCCTCCCCTAGCAGGTCAATTTCCACTTCTCTTATTTATTCCATATAGAACCTGGCTGTCAAACTCATTCCTTACATCGCTAGCTAACTTTCAAGTTATTTAAAGCGAAAGACAACCATTTAATTTTCAGCACTTTACATTATGCTACCCGTAACCTCTCTGTAGTTTCTCTGTAGCTTCTCTGTAATTTCTCTGTAGTTTCTCTGTAGTTTGCCTTGTAATCGGCCGTGGTTCTACGTTACAGCGCCTTTGTTACACCGTATTCTACCCTATCATTTCCTTATCTTTACCTTATCCTCTCCTTATATCGACATTGCTAATCCTACAGCCGCTGCTTATTACGTATTCATTTACAATAACTTCGACGATTGTAGCCTAGAAAAGCATACGGATACTGCCGCGGAAGTACTCGTATGCTTACCTATTTGTGCCTGGCCGATACACAGGCGGTTATTTTTTATGCTTCATAGAAAACCTCCGGGAAATATTGAAGCCCCAGCGGTACTGGCCATCTAACCAAGTACTAGTTGTTTCTGGAATGAATTGATTCTCAAGGGTGGCTGTGGCATTCGTGAAGTTTAGGTGGAATACGTGGCCACCGGTTTCAATTTCTACGCCTACACCCAAAGAATTATAGTATTTCCGCCCCATTGATGCGAAGTAGTCCTTGCTTTCACGGCTTCTAAACGGTACAAAGTAGTCGGCAACAAAAGCAACGCGGTTCGAGAGGCGCAACCTGCCACCTACACCCACGGCAAACATGTTATTCATATCCATGAATTCCACCCGGTTACGATGCACATACGAAGGCAATACCGCCAACGATAACGATTTACCGAATTTCCGGCTGATAATCACTTGGGCGGTATAACTCATACGGTCGCTAAAACGACCGAAGTAGCTTGGGTCCGATTCCGTTGTACTGCTTTTCATGGCACTTGTTACTACGTTTCCAAATGCGGCCACGCTTACCGGGATATGGTTATCCTGCGTTTGTTGTACCAAGCGGTATTTTCCCAATACTTCGTATAACTGCGATAAATTGCCCGAACCTTTCGCACGGCTTATACCTACTGTAAAATCATCGGTTACACCATACTCGAATGCAATCCGTATATCGGAACTGTTATCCATACCAAAAAAGGTTTTACCACCTCCATTCGACCCGGCAAAATCACCAAAACGGTGTGATACCCGGAAATCAAGCTCATGCTTTTTCAGCATCTCTGTAGATTCGCCGTTGATAATACGGGTCGATTTGAATGTCCACAACACGGGTTGGCGACGGTTCACAGTATCTTTGAATAATTGGGAAAGGTCGTCTTGTGCAAAGGCAGCTGATGGCAATACACAAGCCAGTAAAAGGTAATATAGTCGACGCATAGCGATTGTTATTTTGAATAAGGGAGATAATTGGCTTCGATAGAAACATCTACCACTTCAGCAATATTTTTGAAAACGATCGTAGGAATTTTGATTTTATGATCGGCGAGTTTGACTTTAAAATTGGCTACGGCATTGATTTTCCCGTTATTCACCGTGAAGGTCACTTTCTCGGAATACGTTTTATCAACACCATGCAGCAGCAAATTACCCGTTACAGTAGCCGTGTAAGTACCGTTGGTAGCAAGGTTAATCTCATCTACAATCCTTCCTTTAAAAATGGCATTGGGGTATTTGTCGCTCTCCATATAATTCTCGTTAAAATGTTCTTGCATCAAGCTTTTCTTAAACTCGAACGAGTTAATAGGCACCTGTACAAACACGGTGCGTGCTTGCACATTTATAGCAGATACGCCGCTTTTCGAATGCGCGTCAATATCTTCCAAAGGCGCTTTAGAAAAGAAGCTACTGGCTACATTTTTAGCCGAGAAAATGTTTTGGGCTGCAGCATGGAGCGTGAAGAATAATAGGCAACAAAGCCATAAGCAAGCTTTCATCGTGAGCAATTTTATTAGTGAGGCATACCTTTTGAAATCCAACAGGCAATAGAATCCTTTACAGCTGCGCTGAGCGGCTGATAGCCCATAATTTGTGGCATATCTGCGGTGGCACTTGTTACCCGTGTTGCGAAAAAGGAAGGATTAGCAGTGATATAGTTTTCTAATTTCTGTAAAGAAGAAAAATCTGCCCGCGCCGGCGTTCCACCACCGGGATGGCAACTACGGTTAACACAAGAAGTTGAAATAATCTCGTAAATACGCGCCGCCCTTATATCGGCCGAATCGCAAGCCGTAAGTGGCTTTGCCGGCTCGGGCGCTTCGGTATTCGTACAAGCATATATCACCATTGAACATAAAAGGCCAATACTTAACAATCGTTTCATGCAGGAAATGAGTTTACCTGTTCTTACGTGATTGTTGGAATAAGCGTTGCCTGCATCTAAAAATTTAAAGAGTAGTTCAACGAATGCTTTGCTTTGTTATTTTTGTAGGAAACGAAGAAGTACCATGACCATTTCTGCACTCTACGATATATACCTGCAAAACCCATCGATTCAAACCGATACAAGGAAACTCAAACAAGGCGATCTTTTCTTTGCCTTAAAAGGACCCAATTTTGATGGCAATACCTACGCCGCCAATGCCTTAGCAGCAGGCGCACGTGCCGCCATTATCGATGATAAAGCATACTTCATCGATGCAGATAAAACAATTTTGGTCGACGATGTACTAACAACGCTACAAAAGCTAGCCGAGCATCATCGTTTACAATTCAACATCCCTTTCATCGGTATCACCGGTACAAACGGTAAAACCACTACGAAAGAGTTGATCAATGCTGTACTATCACAACATTTCAAAACCGTTGCCACTGTTGGCAATTTGAATAACCATATTGGCGTACCCTTAACCTTGTTAAGTATTCCAGCAGGAACAGAAATGGCCATTATTGAAATGGGTGCCAACCACGAAAAAGAAATTGAAGGCTATTGCAAAGTAGCCCACCCCACACACGTGATTATTACCAACATTGGTAAAGCGCATTTAGAAGGTTTTGGAAGTGTAGAAGGGGTAAAACGTGCCAAAGGAGAATTATACGATTATGCCCGTGCTAATAAAGGCACCGCCTTTGTGTGTAACGACTTAAGTTACTTGGTGGACATGAGTGCCGGTATTGCTGAAGTAGTAACATATGGAAAGGGCGAGGCCGATTATTCGGGAGAACCTGTGCCAGGCAAACCTTTATTGGAAGTAAGTGTAAAGAACATCCCGGGGTTGGAAAGTATTCAAACCAACCTCGTTGGCGATTATAACTATACCAATGTGCTAGCCGCCGTAACAGTAGGTTCATACTTTAAAGTGCCCGTTGAAAAAATTCATACAGCGCTTAGCAACTATACACCTAGCAATAACCGCTCGCAAGTAATGCAAATAGGCTCGAACACGATCATTATGGATGCCTATAACGCCAACCCAAGCAGTATGAAAGCCGCCATCGATAACTTTGCATCTTTGCATGCAACAAAAAAAGTGTTACTACTAGGCGCCATGCGCGAACTAGGAGAAAATAGTGTAGCGGAACACCAAGCTGTGGTTGACTTATTGGAAACACAACATTGGCACGCCGTAGTACTAGTAGGAGGAGATTTTGAACATGTACGTCACCCTTACATTTATTTACCGGATGCGATGGCCGCAAAAACTTGGTTGCAACAACAGCAATTCGAGGAGGCACATATTTTAATTAAAGGATCGAGAGGAATTGGGATGGAACGTGTAATTGAAGCATAGTTTCCCCCTTTATATACTTAGCCCCGTTCTCTTGGCGAGACGGGGTTTTTCTTTTTATAGCAAGAAGATGGGGATGTGCTAAAAAAAAATAAACCTGCGAGTTAAAAAACTCACAGGTTTTCATAACCTATGCCAACTTTAGAGTTATTTTTAATTAGCCCGAAGGCTAAGGATAAGCTATTTTATAAGTGTTTCACTATCGTTGCGTGAAACTGTATATATCTTATAACGTAGATGTACGGAAAAGGTTGAGCGAAAGATTTGTTTTTCGAAAAAAAATTTAAAAATTTATTCTAATACGTAAGTATATCCCCTAACACAAACCTTACCAATACAGCTCCATGGCCAATTACAACCATAAAACCCCTCTCTTTTTAAGCGTCGTAAAATCTTAAAAAAAATTTTCATCGTTCCTTCGCTACCCCGAAATGTTTCACCGACTGGTCGCCGTTATTCGCCGTTGCTTCAATCTTTACGAGGTTAGGTAATCCCTTTTGTACACTTACTTTTTGCTTAGGTAGTTGAATATCAATTTTTACATTGGGGGTTTGCTGTGGAATTACATCCAATTTGTATTCCCCTGGTGGCACTACCAGGTGGAAGCTTCCATCGTCGGAAACAAATGCTTGATATGGTTGATTATTAACGTCTTTCGCAATTATTTGCCAACCCATGGCGCTAACTTCCCTGTTGAAGTATTTGCCTTTGAGGATGGCTACCGTGCCTTGAATAGAGGCCCCTTGTTTTAAGGGTATATGTACAATTTGTTCGCCCTTCGAGATATGTAATACAATTTGGCCCGGTGGGTAAATCATCCCATTAGGCGGTATTACTTCGGCAATGTACTTGCCCGGCGGCAGCTTATCGGCCTTTAATACGCCTTGGTTCCCAGCTACAAGCGTTTGCCCGTTCAGCTTCATTTGCACATGCTCTACAGGCGGTTCGCCTTCATCTCGCTGGTTATTGTTGTTATCATCACGGTAGAAGAATAGGCGGGTTTTAGTGGGGGTAGGTCGACCAATGGGTTGTTCGAAGAAATAGGTAAGCCCTACGCTTAAGTTATGTTGTTTGAAATAATCTTGCTGCATATAGGTATAAAAAGCGTGTGCTTCACACCTGCCCAAGAATTCATAATTAAACCGGGCTGTATAATTAGTAAACCAGCCGCCAATAATATCTTGGTATAAGAACTGCACCCCGGCCATGGCATACAAATGGTTTTTGAGCAAGGTTTTTTGCACGTATGGCCCAATTTGGTAGGTGTTGTTGTACTGGTAGCTTCTTGGTTTGCCGGCAAACTCGTACAAGAAATAGGGTGAATATTGCAAGATCCCGTTCACGCTAAAAAACTTATAGGTAAAGCTGAAATTAGCTTTATGCGACCAAAACTTGTTGATTTCCTTATCGTTGATCTCATAATTCATCCTGCCCACATCATACGTCAAATACAAAAACCCGTTCTTCTTGCCTTGCCAATAAACATCCACGGCTGCCCGGTTAGAGATGGAAATATAATCCACCTTTGCGGCCGAATCGTATCGAAGCTCTTGCCGGAAACGGTATGGCCTAAACACCACCCTTAGGCGGTCGGTTATATTCGCTTGGAAGTTTACTTCTGCCGTTTGCCGAAGGTCGTTCGCCGGCATGAAGTTATAGAACAAAGGCTCGTAGTAAGCCGGGCTAAGCGATTGTTGCAAGTACCTTACACCCAAGCGGAATTTCTCGTTCAAGGTAAAGCCAAATCGTTCATCGAAATACTTAAATCCACGTCGCAAGCCCACGTAATGATCGCCCGATACATAGTTACTGGACAACCAATCGTATTGCTTATGTGTACCTACAAAATCCAAACCTGCCGCTGCACTTACATAATTCTTCTTCGTATCGCGATCGAATTCATTACTTAATGCAAAGATAGATTGCACACGCATTTCAGGCCCCCGTACAAACTTAAAGTTGATACTTCCCAAGCTGCCATTTACCCGTTCACGGTCGTCCATTTTATACACAAATTGCGAGGAGAAAGACATGGTATCGCTAAAGGAGTATTCCATGTTTACGCTATGACTTTGTACACGTGGTGCCGAAGGATAGCCTTTCGAGTTGATATCGAGAAAATTACTGTTATCGTTGATATAGGTATAAGCTACAGAAGAATGATCATTTGGCAACACACCAGCCGTAACCCCTTGCCCAGCCACAAAAGCCTCGCCTTGTTGCATAATAAAACCTAGCCGGGTAAAAAGAGCCCCGGAGCGTAGAAACAGGTAACTGTCGGACAAAGCTGTTTGGGTAGTATTGTAGAAGTATAAACCATGCAAGTGCAGATCGGCATTTGTTCTTGGTGTATTGAATTGGGAATGAACCGTAAGCTCTTGCGTAGCAAAATTAGTGAATAGGTTATTGGATGACACATCTACGTAATTGAACTGCGTTATATTCCGGTTAACGGTATTACGATAGTAATTACTGAGCACTTGGGGTTCGAAATAGGCCATTGCCACGTTTATGCCGCGCGTATCGACTAGGTTTACCCCAACCTGTGGATGTAACAAGGAAGGAAATTGCTGGTTGGGTATACATTTCACCAACAGCATTGTATCGTGCCCGGGTAGTAAATTAAATGTTATAACAGGCGTAAATACGAGGAAGCCACCGGCCAGGGGATTCGTATTTAATTGTAAGCTTTCTTCGCTATTGCCGTTATTTACAATACGTGCTTGCCAATACACGGTATCTCTTAGCGATCCAATAATAGGTTGTTGCGGTTGTGGAATCATCCAAACCTTATGCTGTTTGTTTACGTATATAGGCAAAGTAGCGCTCCCTATTACTGAAGAATGTTCGTTTGATTGTAGACTAGCCCGGCAAGAATATTGTTGACTCGCTTTAAGGTTGTTTGGCGCGAAAATTTTGAAAGCATGTATTTTATTGCTTTGCGGTGGAATGATGATTTGTTTTTGTTCAGCACTTAATAACTCAACGCCTTCGCATTGTAATGTTAGCAGTCCTTTGATCGTATCATTTGATTTATTTGTGAAAGAGACAACAGCTTGCACCGTTTGTGCCGGTTGAATGGAGATACTGCTTTGTGTGAAAGTCATGCTTATTTGTTCACGCGATTGCGCCGCCAGCTTAGTACATACTAAGCATGTAATTACATACATAAAGAGGCGTAAAACAAACATGGGCAATGTTTTTCAGTAGGATTGCTTACTATAAATTTAATTTTTTTCGGTAATATATAAATCTTAAATTTAGTTAAATTCATTTTGTATGAAGAACCTCAAATCATGTGTCGCCATAGCAATATGCGGTTTATTGCTTTCTTTCTCTCAAAAATCGTCGGCACAAACTACAGCAAACACTACATTAACGGTCATCCTTAACCCAGTGTTGGTAATGACCTTAAGTGCAACACCGCCTACTCTTACTTTCGCTACTGCAAACGATTATGCAAATGGTGTTTCAGCTACATATGCAAATGCCATTACAGTTACGAGCACAGCGAATTACAGTATTACAGTTAAAACGAGCTCTGCTGATTTAGCAAATGGGGCCAACACAATTCCAGTAAGTAATGTAAATGTGGCCGTTAGTGGTACAACAGGTGTGGGTACAACCGGTTCTGGCGCTTTATCTACAACAGATTTAGCAATAGTAACCAATGCACCTGCTGCCATTGCTAAAGGAATTGGTTTAACTTATTCTACAACTGCAGGTAATCCAGCATTCGTAGGCAAACCTTCAGGTAACTATACAACTACATTAACATTTACGGCAACGGCACTATAATAGTTTTCGTGTAGCCGTAAACGTTTCAAAGTAATTGCATTGTTAACTTACTCTTTTATGTTTTTGCATGAAGCACGTATACGCTTTCGTGCTGCTACTCTTATGTGTACATAACCAGAGCTCAGCACAGCCTAGTATTGGCGTTGTGCCTTCCCGCTTGTATTTTACTTGCGCAAGTGGCGAACGCCAAGTACAGGACATCAACTTACGTAACCCAGGTACAAAGCCTATTACTGTAGCCATCACGATTTCCGATTGGTATAGAGATTCGACCGGTGAAAAAATTTATCTAAAAGCAGGTACATTACCGCATTCTTGTGCTAACTGGATTACATTGCCAACTAACGCCATTACCTTACAACCCGGCGAAGAAAGGCAATTCCCCGTTACGGTGAATGCACCTAGCAATGATGCTGTTCATAATGCCATGATATTTTTCACGGAAGTAAAATCACAAGCAGAGATTGATGAGAAAATGAAAATGGGCGCCCAATTCATTATTAGAATGGAAATGGGGATACATGTCTATAACACGCCCCCATCGAGGCATAAGAAAGAAATGGAAATCCTCGACTTCGTAGATAAAGGTTGGTCGAAACAAAACACCGATACAGCACAACAAATATTACAACTTACCGTAAAGAATACGGGCGATGTAACAAACGATTGTGTAGTGAAGCTAGAATTAACCAACCAAGATACGGCGGAAGAAATACCGTTAGACGACATCCCTATTCCTTCAATGCCCGGCACAGTAAGGGTTATAAACATCCCGTTACCGAAAAAATTAAAGAAAGGAAACTACCTGGCTGTAGCCATTTTACATCTCGGCCCGGAAGATCCACTTAAAATTGGTGACTTAGAATTCAAACGTTAACTTATCAATAAATGATTTATTAAATAATGTCATATCATCAGTTGACATATACATCATTGATAAGAAAAATAATTTTTATCATAGCGATGACCGGGATTTCATTCACTGCGAAAGCACAAATAATCCCGGCTTCGTTATTGAATCATTTGAATTATTTAGGATTTACGATTACCGGTTCGCCAAGTATTACATTCTCCACAGCGGCAGAATATCAGAATGGGAAAGCTTCTGCTACATTAATTACTGTTGGCATACCGGTGGGGGTAGCATGGCAAGTGCAAGTAAGAGCTACGACGCTTTCCGGACCGGCCTCCAATACGATTGATATTACAAAAGTGATTTTAAAAGCAAATTTATCTGGCGCAGCCAACGTACCGTTATCTACTACCAATGTTACGCTGGCAACCGGGGTAATTAGTTTATTAAGTAGTTACACTGTTTCCGTTACCATGCAAGGTGGCGCGCATTTATTAAAGCCAAGTGGTACGTACACTTCTACCCTTACCTTTACGTACACTGGGTTATGAGCGAATTTCTTGGCATAATTCTACCAGTACGCCGTTTGTATTTTTCGGGTGTAAAAAACAAACCAGTTTGTTATCGGCACCACGTTTGGGCACTTCATTCAATAACACAAAACCTTCTCCTTGTAAACGTTTCATTTCTGCCTCAATATCCTCCACATCAAACGCAATATGGTGAATACCTTCTCCTTTCTTTTCAATAAACTTCGCGATAGCACTCGTTTCGGCAGTAGCTTCCAGTAGCTCAATTTTCGTTTCCCCGGTTTTAAAAAACGCGGTGAGTACATGCTCGCTCTCTACCGCTTCTTGTTTATAGCAAGCAGTATTCAATAATTTTTCAAATAATGGTAAAGAAACGTCCATCGATTTTACGGCGATGCCAATGTGTTCTACTTTCTTCATAACGATTGTATTGATGTACACCTGCGCCAGTTGCGCAACCCGGTAAAAGTAGAACTTATATTGTAAATTTGATCGCGACAAAATTATTTCCCATGCTGCAATTACCGGTTTACTTGGACAATAATGCCACCACACCTTGCGACCCCGAGGTGCTGGCCACCATGTTACCTTATTTCACACAACATTTCGGCAATGCAGCTAGCAAACACCACACCATTGGGTTTACTGCCAATGCAGCCGTAGAAGTAGCGCGCGAGCAAACGGCGCACCTCATCGGCGCAGAACCTGGGGAAATCGTTTTTACCTCGGGTGCTACGGAAGCTATTAACTTAGCCTTGAAAGGTGTATATGAAATGTACAACCCAAAAGGAAATCACATCATTACTTCCATTACAGAACATAAAGCCGTACTCGACACTTGTCATCACCTTGAACAAATGGGGGCGGAAGTTACTTACCTGCCTGTAGATGCTGCCGGGAGAATTAACCTAGCAGATCTCAAAAACGCGATCAAACCCACCACGATACTCATTTCCATTATGTACGCTAATAACGAAATCGGCACGTTACAACCGGTTCGCGATATTAGCGCCATTGCAAGGGAACACAGCATTATCTTTTTCTGCGACGCTACGCAGGCAGTTGGAAAGGTACCCGTGGATGTAAATACCGATGGCATCGATTTATTGGCTTTGAGTGCCCATAAAATGTACGGACCAAAAGGCGTAGGAGCTTTATACGTTCGCAGAAAGCAACCCCGTGTACGCCTCATTGCGCAAATGGATGGTGGCGGCCACGAGAAAGGTATGCGTTCCGGTACATTAAATGTACCCGGCATTGTAGGATTAGGAAAAGCTTGCGAAGTAGCCGGGCAAAACATGCTCGATGAAGGAACACAACAACAAAAACTACGCGATCAGCTTGAGCACGCTTTGCTACAACTTGAAGGCGCTTATTTGAATGGTTCGAAAGTTCAGCGCTTACCGCATGTTACCAATATTGCTTTTAAGTATGTGCCGGGCGGCGCTTTAATGGCGGCCCTAAGCAAAACCGTAGCTATTTCTGCCGGTTCAGCTTGTACAGCCGGTACGAATGAACCTAGTTACGTTTTAAAAGCAATTGGTTTGGGCGACGAAATGGCCCATGCTTCCTTGCGTTTCGGGGTGGGAAGGTTCACTTCGGAAGAAGAAATCCAATTCGCCATAACCACCATTACGGGTACCATTGCCACTTTACGAGCAGAAAGTCCACTCTGGGAATTACATAAAGACGGGGTAGAAATTGACCACGAGGGCTGGCATCATCCATAAAATATCTTAATTCCCATATACGCCAAGCTGGGGTTCGAACGTTTCATGTACGTTTATTCCCTGTGGAAAACACATCTTATTTTTGTTTAACATTATTTTAAAGGCACAGCTATTATATTTGCCTAGTTTATCAGCAAACACTATACTATCTTACGTCGATGCTCGCAATTTATAAAAAAGAGTTCCGCCAATTCTTTAGTAGTATTACCGGTTATGTAGCCATACTGCTTTTCTTATTGGCCAACACATTGTTCCTCTTCGTTTTTCCAAGCACCAGCTTACTGGATGCAGGTTATGCCAATCTCGACCCGCTATTCGAACTAGCGCCGAATATCTTTCTACTCCTCATTCCTGCCATTACCATGCGCAGCTTTTCCGATGAGTTTAAGTCCGGCACCATGGAGCTTTTAAGCACTAAACCCTTGGGCTGGTGGCAGATTGTATGGGGGAAATTCCTGGCCAGTGCCACAATTGTATTGATTTCATTAATACCTACCATCGTATATTATATCGCTGTGAACCAACTATCCGCTATCCACAACAACTTGGATAACGGTGGTATTTTGGGCGCTTATATTGGATTATTGTTGTTGGGATGCACTTTTACAGCTATAGGCGTGTGGAGTTCTTCCCTTACCTCCAATGCCGTAGTGGCTTTCTTGGTGGCCGTAGCAGTTTGTTTCGTGTTTTATAATGGTTTTGATGCCTTAAGTAAAGTGCCTGCTTTTGTAGGCAAAGGCGACTATTATTTACAAATGGCGGGGATTAAATTCCATTACGCCTCCATCAGCAGGGGCGTAATCGATAGTAGAGATATCGTGTATTTCGCGAGCGTCATTTGGTTGATGTTATATCTCACGAAAACCTCTTTACAACGTAAAATCTGGCAAGGCTAACCATCACCTGGCAGCCCACGATTCAACCATCAACACTCATTTTCTTATTATCATATATCCATGCAAGTAACGCAAACGACTAAACGAAAAAAGTACATTCAACGCGCCATTGGTATTATATTGCTATTGATTGCCGTGAATATTGCTGCCTCGTATTTCCACCTGCGTTTGGATTTAACCGCGGAAAAACGTTACACCCTCGCTCCTTCCACGAAAACATTGCTACGCAATTTGAAAGAGCCCGTGTCGATTGAAGTATTCCTAAAAGGCGAATTCCCAGCAGGTTTCCGCCAGCTAGCACAATCGACCCGCGATTTATTGGAAGAATTCCGTGAATATGGAAAAGACAATGTGCATTTCGTTTTCGTGAATCCAGGTACCGATTTACCCGATTCTACCCGCGAAGCCTACCAAGATTCATTAATGGCAAAAGGCATTATGCCCTTCAACCTCCAAGTACAACAAGATGCAAAAGCCGACTATAGCGAGAAATTGCTATTCCCCGGTGCGCTTATCACATATAAAGGAAAATCAACAGGCGTTAACTTACTTAAAAACGTGGCTAGCGGCGATCCTCAACAATCGCTCAATAGCTCAGAGGCATTACTAGAATACCAATTCGCCAATGCCATTGCAAAATTACAAGAAGAACATCCCCCGGTTATAGGCTATGCACAAGGTCATGGCGAACAAGTGGGTCTTCATATGTACGATGCTTTGAATACATTGCAAACCAATTACCTCATCGATACAGTAAACATCCGCACGAATCCTTTCATCCCGAAAGATTTCGCGATGTTATTAATAGCTAAGTCTACTGTGCCGTTCAACGACTCCGATAAATTAAAGATTGATCAATACGTGATGAATGGAGGGAAGGTTTTGTGGATGATTGATAATACCACGGCCGATACCGATACCTTGGAATTTACGAACCAATTTGTGGCATTTGATCGTCAATTGGGTTTAGAAGATTTATTATTTAGATACGGTGCGCGCATTAATATTGATTTGGTGCAAGATTTACAGTCGGACATGGTGCCATTGATTGTGGGCAGAATGGGTGACAGGCCGCAGATTGAACCCGTGCCTATTCCTTACTTCCCATTAATTACTCCTACTGGTAAACATCCTATTGTAAAAAATATGGATGTGATAATGACACGATTCCCGAGCAGCATAGATACGGTGAAGGGCGGCGATATTCGCAAAACTGTATTGTTGGCTACGTCGGCACATAGTAGAACGGTTAGAATTCCTATGCAGATCAGCTTGGAAGACATGAAACAAAAACCGAATGCACGCGAGTTCCGTAGTGCTGCTATACCGGTAGCTGTTTTATTAGAAGGAAAGTTTACTTCGTTATTCAATCACCATATACCTGTTAGCGACCAACAAGCTTGGCAGTCGGCCTCTGGTATGCCTTACAAAACGCGCGCTGACAAAGAGAATAGCATGATTATTGTGAGTGATGCTGATATTATTACCAACGCTGTTTCAAAGAAAGAAGGGCCTTTACAGATGGGGATTAACCCGTTTAACCAGTCGTACGTTTTTGCGAATAAGGAGTTTTTCTTGAACTCGTTGGAGTATTTAACCGGGAATGCGAGCATTTTGGAAACGCGTAACAAAGAATTAACCTTGCGTTTATTAGACAGTGAAAAAGTGAAACAAGAAAAAACAAAATGGCAGATCATTTGCTTCGCAGTGCCTATCGCGCTAGTATTGCTTTTCGCTAGTATTTTCAACTTTATTCGGCAACGAAAATACGCCGCTTAGCCTGGTAAGAATAGCGGGATGATTGCAATTACATTATCTTTGCAGTTCAATTTTAAATAACCACTCATATATGACACCGGACCAATTGACGTATACCGTATTCGGTATAGTAATAATACTGGCCCTCATTTTCGATCTCGGATTACTGAGTAAAAAATCCAAAACCGTTTCCATCAAACAAGCCTTACTCCAAACCTGTTTTTGGGTGGCTCTTTCCCTTGCTTTTTTTGTTTTCGTATGGTTTGAAGAAGATTCAGGCACTGCGGTAGCATATTTAAGTGCCTACCTGATGGAATGGTCGTTATCAATTGACAATATTTTCGTATTTATCCTCATCTTCTCCTTCTTTAAGATCAAGGAAGAGAGCCAGGCGCGGGTATTACTGATTGGTATTTTGATGGCCATTGTATTCCGTGCGATATTTATTACGGTTGGCGTGGCATTAATTGCTCAATTCCACTGGATCTTATATATCTTCGGTGCCATTTTGGTTTATACAGGTTTCAAAATGTTCGTGGTGAACCACGACGAGGAGTTCAAACCTGAAGAGAATTTTGCTTACCGTTTCATGAATAAGTACTTGCGTATTTCGCATGAAGATCCGAAAGGCAAGTTTTCTATTAAGAAGAATGGTAAAACATATTTAACAACATTATCCGTAGTTGTGGTAATGTTGGCTGTGACAGACGTAATTTTCGCTTTGGATAGTATTCCTGCGGTATTTGCGATTTCACAGAAACCGTTAGTTATCTATACATCGAATATATTTGCGGTATTGGGTTTACGTTCATTGTTCTTCTTATTAAGAGGTGCGGTGAGCAAATTCGATTATTTGCAACAAGGTATTGCCATTGTATTAATTTTCATTGGTGCGAAGATGTTAGTCGAGTTTTTCGATATTCACATCCCGATCTACGTTTCTTTGATCGTCATCGTAGCGTGTTTGGCAGGTTCTATCTTGTATTCGATCTACCACAACAAAAAGAATTTACCTAAAGATGTTACCGAGTAATCGGTAACGTCTTTTCGCGATAAAACGTGTGAGAGTGGAAAAGAGGCGCTGAGAATAAATACGGTACCAGCCCGACGCTCATTTATCCCTATACCTGGACCGGCACAACAGCCAACTCTTTATTTTAATTAGATGAACGTGTATAACGCAGAAAGTATCAGTAAAATCCTAAAAGGAGAAATACTGCAACAGGCGGGTCACCCCGAAATTGAACATATCTTGCTAGATAGCCGTAAACTCAACTTTGCGGAAACTTCGCTTTTTATACCCCTCGTAAGCGCCCGGCGTGACGCTCACCAATACTTAGCGGAATTATATGGCAAAGGTGTTAGCAACTTCGTGGTATCTGAAACCCCCGACCTGCAAAAATTCCCCAAAGCAACTTTTATCCTCGTAAAAGATACGCTCCAAGCACTTCATGCGCTCGTTGCCGCTCATCGCCACCAATTCCATATCCCCGTGATTGGTATTACCGGCAGCAACGGTAAAACGATTGTGAAAGAATGGCTCTACCAACTGCTCGAAAAAGATTATAATATCGTTCGCAGCCCTAAAAGCTATAACTCGCAAATCGGTGTGCCTTTGTCTGTTTGGCAAATGAAGCCAGAACATGAACTTGCCATTTTCGAAGCCGGTATTTCTCAACCCGGCGAAATGGTGAACTTGGAAAAAATCATTCGTCCTACCATCGGTATTTTTACCAATATCGGTGAAGCACACGACGAAGGGTTCCTGAATATCCGCCAAAAGATCAACGAAAAGCTCGTCCTTTTCATGAAAAGTGATGTGCTGATCTACTGTAAAGACTACCTCGTACTTAATGAATGTATTAACACCTTCCACAACCAAGTAGGTAAAAAAGAAGGCGATAATAACATGCAATTGCTTACCTGGTCGCGTAAAACAGAGGCAGATATTAAAATCCTCAGCATCGACAAAAACGATCAGCATACCCGCATCGACGCGCTTTACAAAAACGAACCATTACACATTACCATTCCATTCGTGGATGAAGGTTCCATCGAAAACGCGATCCATTGCTGGGCATTGATGTTGTTCTTGGGCAAATCGCAAGAAGTAATCCAAGACCGCATGCTAACCCTTGGTAACATCGCCATGCGCTTGGAACTGAAACAAGGGATTAACAACTGTTCGATTATTAACGATAGCTATAACTCCGACCTCGGCTCGTTAACCATCGCGCTGGATTTCTTGCAACAACAACGCCAGCACCCTACACGCACAGTTATTCTTAGTGATATCTTGCAAAGTGGGAAAAGCGAGGCTACGTTGTATGAAGAAGTGGCAGGATTACTTGAACAACAAGGCATACAAAAGCTAGTGGGCATCGGGAAAGGCATTGGCCGCGAAAAACGCGTGTTCCAGCAAAACCCGAACTTAAAAAGCTCCTTCTATAATAGCACAGAAGAATTCCTTCAAAACTTCAACCCGCAAGAATACGTGAACGAAACCATCCTTGTGAAAGGTGCACGTGTATTTGAATTTGAACGGATTGGAAAATTGTTGGAACAGAAAGCACACCAAACCATCCTCGAAATCAACTTGAATGCCATTGCCAACAATGTGCAACAATACCAAGCGCTCTTAAAGCCCGGTACAAAGATGATGGGCATGGTGAAGGCATTCTCATACGGCAGCGGCAGCTTCGAAATTGCGAACTTGTTGCAATTTATGGGCGTAGATTACCTCACCGTGGCATATGCCGACGAAGGGGTAGAACTTCGCCGCGCGGGTATTACCTTACCAATCATGGTAATGAATCCCGAGCCAAGTTCATTCGACGCCATCCTGCAATGGAACCTAGAGCCAGAGATTTATTCGCTCCATTTGTTCCAATTATTGGAAGAAGAAGTTCGTCTTTCTGGTAAAACTCAATACCCAGTACACCTTAAACTCGATACAGGCATGCATCGCCTTGGATTCGAGAAACAAGATATTCCTTTACTCCTGCAACATTTGAAAGAACAAGACTATTTCAAAGTGCAGTCGGTATTTAGTCACTTAGCAGCTAGTGAAGATCCTACGAAAGATGCCTTCACGAAAAAGCAAGCTACCTTGTTTACCGAGATGAGCAAGGAAATTACCCAAGCATTGGGCTACCCTGTATTACGTCATATCTCTAATAGCGCAGGCATTAGTCGCCATCCAGAATTGCAATTCGATATGGTACGCCTGGGTATTGGCATGTACGGTGTGGATAACCTGCCTACCATGCAAGAGAAGCTCAAAAACGTGAGCACCTTAAAAACAACCATTGCCCAATTAAAACACATCCCGGCAGGCGAACCTGTTGGCTATGGCGCGAAATGGAAGTCGAAAGAACCGGCCACCATCGCTACAGTACGCATTGGGTATGCCGATGGTTACCCACGTAACCTAAGTAATGGTAAGGGTAAAATGCTGTTACATGGTCAATTAGTACCGGTAGCAGGCATTATTGCCATGGATATGCTGATGTTAGACGTTACAAAAGTACCGCAGGCAGCAGAGGGCGACGAGGTGATTGTATTTGGGGAAGGCTTACCGGTACAAGAATTAGCTGCTTGGGCGGATACGATCCCGTATGAAATATTAACAGGAATCTCTCAGCGAGTAAAGCGTGTATATTTCCAGGAATAAATATCTTTTAACGTAATATTACCTGGCTTGGGTTTCCGAGTTTGGATTAAACGCTTATTTTTGAGAAAATTTAGATCATTTTGAAATATCGTAACGTTGTACTGATTGTATTGCTCATTTTGATTGTAGACCAAGCCGTAAAATTTTGGGTAAAAACCAATATGGCTATTACGGAGCAATTTACTGTTATACCCGATTGGTTCCACATTCACTTCATTGAAAATGAGGGGATGGCTTATGGTTTGAAGTTTGGCGGAGAATTCGGCAAAATCTTTTTGACACTTTTCCGTTTGGCGGCCGTAGTGGTAGGTTTTGTATTTATGCGCAAATTGGTGCGTGAGAAATACCATAAGGGTTTGCTGATTTGTGGTTCCCTCATCTTAGCAGGCGCAGCAGGCAACTTGATCGATAGCATGTTCTATGGTTTAATCTTCTCTAACAGCTCACCATACGAAGTAGCGCAATTGTTCCCACAAGGTGGTGGTTACGGTACTTTCTTACATGGTAAAGTAGTAGATATGTTATACTTCCCACTCTATGAAGGCTACTTGCCAAAATGGGTACCTATTTGGGGCGGCGAATATTTTATCTTCTTCCGACCGGTGTTTAACATCGCCGATGCAGCCATTTCTGTAGGTGTAATCGCGATATTGTTGTTCCAAAAACGTTTCTTACACGCTCAAATCGCGCAAGAAAAGGAACAACAAGCTGCAACAGAACAAGCAGTTACGCCTAACGACGAAAGCACACAAAAAGCAGTCTAAGGTTCAATACCTTTTCAATATCTTCAAAAGGGTAGCAAGCAATTGCTACCCTTTTTTATGCTTGGGCAGCTCATAAAGTAAGCCCGTCCCAAGCCGGTGAAAACTCATCTCCCCACCTTCTCCAAGCACAGATATAGTTGACACATCAATCATCTATAAAATTATATCGCTCGTTATCAACCACTTCTATCTTTTTTTAACAAATTATTTGAATAATTGAATTTGCCATTCTACATTTGTCTACAAATTCTATAGACTATATAACTTAAAGACAGAACGATTGTAACATGTGTAGTTGATATGCCGATTGAGATTGTTTACGCCCCTCATTTAAAAAAAATATTATTCAACTAAAAATGAAAAAGTTTCTACGTTTTTCTCAACACTTATTATTCTTTCTGCTATTGTCGGTACCTGTTCTTACACAGGCGCAGCTCAACGGTTCTTACATCCTAGAAGGCAGAATTGTCGACGATAAAGGCAATGCCCTACCCGGTGCAACGATCCAAATTAAAAGCACCAACATTGGTACAGCTACCGATAGTACCGGTAAATTCCAATTGATAAGTAGTGTGAAATTTCCCTTCAAACTGGTGGTGCGCTTATTGGGCTTCCAACAACAGGAATTCGAGGTGAAGAGCAGCAAAAGTAATCTCCAATTACAGTTATATACACAATCATTACTCGTAGATGAAGTGGTTGTTTCCGCTTCCAGGCAGGCAGAAAAGTTACTGCGCTCGCCTGTAGCTATTGAGAAATTGGATATCAGGGCGTTGAAAGAAACCCCTTCAGCCTCCTTTTATGATGCTATTGGTAACCTAAAAGGCGTGCAAATGACCACCGCCGGGCTTACCTTTAAGGTGTTCAACACCCGCGGGTTCAACGTTCCTAACAACTTCCGCTTTATGCAATTAGTGGATGGTGTGGATAACCAAGCAGCTACCTTGGGTGTGCCTTTGGGTAATGCGATTGGGCCAACCGAATTGGATATTCTAAGCGTGGAAGTTACGCCCGGTGCATCATCTGCTTTATACGGTATGAATGCCATAAACGGGATGAGTAACCTCTTGACTAAAAATCCTTTCCAATACCAAGGCATCTCTGTTTCACAGAAAATAGCAGTGAACCACGTAGGAGAGAAAGGTACATCTGCCAAACCTATCACCGAAACAGCCCTACGCTACGCACAAGCACTCAGCAGCCGCGTAGCCATTAAACTGAATTTCAGTTATATGCAAGGCACAGACTGGTTTGCCGATTCACACAACGATTTCAATCCTGGTACAAAAGCCAACCCCGATTTTCCCACACTCGTAGGCGCTAATAACGTAGCCAACGATGCTTGGAATAAATACGCCGATCAATCTACGATGCAAATTGTGGATAAAAATGGTAAGGCCTACAATGTAAGCCGCACCGGCTACTGGGAAAAGGATTTGGTAAAAGATTTCACCGTACGCAATGCAAAATTCGACGGTGCCGTGCATCTAAAAGTGGGTCGCAATATGGAGGCTTCTTACGCCTACCGTGTTGGTTTGATGGATGGATTCTTCCAACGTGGTAACAGGATTGGGTTGAAAAATGTAGTGGTACAAAACCATAAGTTGGAATTAGTTCACCCCGATTTCACCCTACGCACCTATGTTTCCCTTGAAAATACGGGCGACTCGTATAACATGAATCCTTTAGCCGATAACCTCGAAAAATCATTCAAAACAGATGCTAAATGGAAAACAGACTATACAAGCGCCTTAAATAGTGCCTTAACTGAAGGTAAAGATATTGCTGCTGCACATGCTGCCGCCCGCGCTGCTGCCGACAATGGCAGGTTCACACCGGGTACAGAAGCATTCAACCAACAGCTCGCAAAAATTAAAAGTATCAATGATTGGGACATCTACCCTGTTTCCAAAAATCCTAGTAATACAAGTGGTGGCGCTGCTTTAATCCAAAAAAGCCGCTTCTACCATGTTGAAGGAACATGGAACTTGCGCAAATACATCCATTTCGCCGATGTATTAGTAGGTGCCGATTATAGAACATACGAGATCATTCCAGATGGCAACAACTTCGTGGATTTCTCGAAGCCGATGGACAAAAGAAATACGCCCGGTGGGAAAAATATTTGGTACGGTAAATACGGCGGCTTCGCACAAATCTCTAAGCTTCTATTTAATAACCAGTTGAAATTGACAGGGTCGATCCGTTACGACAAAAACGAGGAATTTGACGGTAAAGTCAATCCACGCTTAGCCGCCGTATATACTACGCCAAATCAACGCCATAACTTCCGTGTATCTTGGCAAAATGGGTTCCGCTTCCCATCATTATTCGAAGCGTATTCATTTGTTAATAACGGCCAAGTACGTCGTGTAGGAGGTTTAGCCTTTATTGAAGAAGGATTGGGGTATTTTAAAAACTCCTACCTAACCACTAGCGCCAATGCGTTTGTAACAGCTAGCAATAAAACGAAAAATGCCAACCCCGGTATGACACTCGAACAAGCAGCGGCCGCCAATGCGAACGTACTGAAAGTAGCCAACCTCGATGCAGTAGTGCCTGAACAAATTCATGCGTACGAAGCCGGTTACAAAAGCGTGTTATTCGACAATAAAGTGTTTGTAGACTTTGATGCGTATTACAGTCGTTATAACAACTTCATTGGTCAAGTTGAAGTAGCTGTTCCCAAAACAGGCAATGTGAACAACCCTACCCAAGAGGTATTAAACCAAATGCTCGATAAAGCCAAGCAAGATCGTTACCGCGTGTGGACAAACTCGAAATCTACAGTTGAGAACTACGGCTTTGCCTTGGGCTTAACTTATAACTTCTATAAAACCTTCACCATCAGCGGTAATGCGAATTACAACACCTTGGTGCAAGACAAAACCAAAGACGATGCCCTTATCCCGGGATTCAATACGCCGAAATGGTTTACGAATGTGAGCTTCGGCAACCGTGCCATTGCGAAGAACTTGGGTTTCAACATTGTATGGCATTGGCAGGATAATTTCTACTGGCAAAACTTATTCGGCAATGGCGATGTACCAGCCTACAGCACTGTAGATGCACAGGTAACTTACGGCATTCCAAAACTACATACCAGCTTGAAGGTGGGCGCGAATAACTTATTCAATACCACGTACTTTCAATACGTGGGCGGGCCTTCCATCAAAGGTTTATACTATTTGACGATAACATATGAGGGTGTGTTTAAGAAAAAAAACCCGTGAATTTAACCAACCATTCATAGCGAGAACAGACACCCCGTTCTCGCTATTTTTTTTTACTAACTCGTCGAAAATATTTGCATAGGAAACAATTTCCCACTATCTTTAGTCTACAATCTCTATAGACTATACTACAATACCATATTAAATATATACATGTCACACAACGACTACATAGAAAAGATCGAAAACTCTCCTGCTTCGTTAGAAACGCAGGAGGTATTGATCGACCTCGTAAATGCCGACAATAAGAAAAAGTACTGGCTTTGGATCATCCTGGCTGTAGGCATCGCTGTTGTGGTGGCGGCTTTGTGGTTTACTTACATATTCGGTATAACGCCGGCTACGCAAAGTATGATCCACGAAACCTTATCGAATGTGTTTACTGAGAAGTTGTTTTTCTTTATTGGTGTTGGTTTAGTGGCCCAAATTATAGATGGTGCTTTGGGTATGGCCTATGGTGCTTCCTCCTCATCTATGTTGCTGGGTATGGGTGTTCCGCCTGCAATTACCAGCACGAGCGTACACGTTGCAGAGGTTTTTACAACCGGCGCTTCTGGGATTGCGCACTTCAAACTGGGCAATGTGAATAAGAAATTATTCCTCTATTTATTAATTCCAGGTATGCTAGGCGCTGTAATTGGTGCTTATTTACTCTCGGATAAGATAGATGGTGATGTAATAAAACCCTTTATGAGTGCATATTTGATGATCTTGGGTATCATTATTCTTAAAAAGGCTTTCAAAAAGAAACAAACAAAAACAAAAATAAAACGCCTCGGTCCACTCGCCTTCTTCGGCGGGTTCATGGATGCCATCGGTGGTGGCGGTTGGGGCCCAATCGTAACTTCTACATTACTCAGCAAGGGTAGAACCGTGCATTACACCATTGGTTCTGTGAATGCTGCAGAATTCTTTATTTCATTAGCAAGTGCGGGTACTTTCTTACTCTTTAATGGCGTTGCCAGTTGGCAAGTGATTGTTGGTTTAGTGATTGGTGGCGTGATTGCCTCTCCTTTTGCGGCAATTTTAGTACGCAAAGTGAAGCGCAAACCATTGATGATTATGGTAGGCGTATTAGTAATTATTTTGAGCCTGCGTACAATATTGCTATTGTATTTACAGAAATAATCTTATCTTGTCTGTTCACTTTTCCATTAATAGGTTTATTAGTTAGCCTGCTTTTGCAGGCTAAGTTGTTTAAACGAAAATTTATACGAAAATTTAACGCACCATACACGAGCAAGTTTTTACTATTTCGTCAACCAAAATCTAAAAAGCCCACTCTACATGTAGAGTGGGCTTTCGAAATTATATGCAGTAGTACTACTAGAGTTCACCTACCATTGATAATGGATCGATCCATTTGTCGAAGTCTTCGCTCGTTACATAGCCTAATTTAAGGGCCATTTCTTTTAACGTTGTGCCTTCTTTGTGGGCTTTTTGTGCAATTTCAGCTGCTTTGTAATAACCGATGTACGGGTTTAAAGCGGTTACTAACATCAAAGAATTTTCTACGTGTTTTTTGATGTTTGCTTCAATTGGTTCGATACCTTCAGCGCATTTATCGTTAAAGCTAACACAACCTTCACCAATCAATCTTGCAGAGTGCAAGAAGTTGTAGATCATCATTGGTTTGAATACGTTCAATTCAAAATGACCGGTTGCGCCGCCGATGTTGATAGCTACGTCGTTACCTAACACTTGTGCAGCAATCATTGTTAACGCTTCACATTGTGTTGGGTTTACTTTACCTGGCATGATAGAAGAACCTGGTTCGTTATCTGGGATATGGATTTCGCCGATACCTGCGCGTGGGCCAGAGCTTAGCATACGAATATCATTCGCGATTTTCATCAAGCTAACTGCTACAGTTTTCAAAGCACCGTGTGCTTCAACAATAGCATCGTGTGCTGCGAGTGATTCGAATTTGTTTTCTGCTGTAACGAATGGTAAACCTGTTAAAGTAGCGATGTGTTTTGCTACGTTTACAGCGTAACCTTTTGGTGTGTTAATACCGGTACCAACAGCTGTTCCACCCAAAGCTAATTCGCTTAAGTGCGCCAATGTATTATTGATCGCGCGTAAACCATGATCTAATTGTGATACGTAGCCAGAGATTTCTTGTCCGAGTGTAAGCGGTGTAGCGTCCATGAAGTGGGTACGACCGATTTTCACAACGTGCATGTAAGCTTTCGCTTTTGCATCTAAAGTATCACGTAATTTTTTGATACCTGGGATGGTTGTTTCCAACAACATTTTGTATGCAGCAATGTGCATAGCTGTTGGGAATGTATCGTTTGATGATTGTGATTTGTTTACATCATCGTTTGGTGCTAAGAATTTTTCTTTGTCGGTCAACGAACCACCATTCAACACGTGACCACGGTAAGCGATCACTTCATTCACGTTCATGTTCGATTGTGTACCAGAACCGGTTTGCCAAACTACCAATGGGAATTGATCGTCGAGTTTACCTTCGAGAATTTCGTCGCATACTTTACCGATCAATGCTGCTTTTTCTGCTGGCAAGATGCCTGCATCTTGGTTCGTTAATGCCGCCGCTTTCTTTAAGTAAGCGAATGCCTTCACGATCTCTTTCGGCATGCGGTTGATGTCTTGCGCGATTTTGAAATTTTCAACAGAACGTTGGGTTTGTGCGCCATAATATGCATTGGCAGGCACTTTCACCTCTCCCATCGTATCTTTCTCTATTCTGAAATCCATATGCTTAATTTTTGGGTTACAAACCTACGCCAATTAAAGCAAAATCCTATGACATAAACTTTAATTTTCATATTTGCGCACAGGCTTGTAGCCGCTTTATTCTCCTATAAAGTTTGCTTTTCTTTTTTCTACAAATGCGGTGGCTCCTTCTTGCATGTCTTTCGTAGCGAAGCATTCCGCGAATTCTGTCACTTCCGTTTCGAAGCCGTCAACACCCGTTTTATAATAGGCATTCACGCACTTCACCACTTTTGCAATGGCTAATGGCGCCTTGGTATGGATTTTCTGTAAAATACTCGTTGCTTTTGGCAATAGCTCTTCCAAACGCACTACATGGTTCACTAAGCCCAATGTATAAGCCTCTCCCGCGTCGATCATGTCCGCCGTCATCATCAACTCCATCGCTTTTCCCTTTCCAATTAACTGCACCAAGCGCTGTGTGCCGCCATACCCGGGGATTATACCCAAGTTCACTTCCGGTTGACCAAATTTCGCGTTCTCGGCTGCCACTCTAAAATGACAAGCCATGGCTAATTCACATCCGCCGCCCAATGCAAAGCCATTTACGGCCGCTACTACAGGCTTCGGACATTCTTCAATACGTTGGAACACAACATGTCCCTTTTTCGCCAATTCTGCACCCTGCGTGGTTGTTAGCGACAAAAATTCGCTAATATCTGCACCGGCTACAAATGCTTTCTCACCGGAACCGGTAATGATGGCGCTTTTAATGTCTTTATTGGTATAAACTTCATCGATCGCCAATGCTAATTCCGACATAACGGTAGCATTCAGCGCATTCATCTTGCTGGGCCTGTTGATCGTAATGATAAAAATCCCTTCGCTTAGCTGCGTGCTGAGAGTTTCGTACATAAGGTGTATGTTTTGTGTTGCTAAATTTAGGCTTTTTTGCAGGGTTGGAAGGTGATAAAAGCCAGGTTTCTTAAAATGAGCAATCCCCGTGAGGATGTTGACAAGCATTCTCACGGGGCCACAGCAATTAGTTACGTGTTATTTAAAGATAGTGGCGGTGATGATGGTGGCCGTTAGGAGCAACGATGTGTTTATATTTTTTGTTGGTACCTAGTTCAAAGAAAAATGTGATTGCACCAATAGTTGCGCGGTAGTTTGTATACGGGGTTGGCACAAGCTCTTCGGGGTTGGTGTAACGGGTATTGAAAAAGTTATTGGGATAATATTGAATTTTCACCCCCATATTCCAAGTAGTATAGCCAAAATAGTAAGACGGCATAATAGCTGGCGTTCGGTTGCTAAACCATTCGTTATACGAAGTTCTATGACCATCATGGTAGCGTTTTTCGCGGTAGTTGAAGGCAAAATCGAGTTGATACCCACCAAAAATGTAATTGCCTTTTTCTAGGTTCCCTAGCTTAATACCTAGTGGTACTGCTAATGTTAATACTCGCCGTTTGATTTTATCATTGGTTGTTTCTTCATGAAATACAGTACCCAAGTTGCCAAACTCCACGCCGCTCAATAGCCCAATATGTTTATGCATATCGTAATGAAAGCGTGTACCAATACGGAACATCATGCTACGCGTGGTATTACCAACCATTTCTTTGTTTACTTCTACCTTTTGCTCTTGGAAGGATACCAAGTTTACTAAAAAAGTAAAATATGCTTTTTTATACCCAGCTACTGAATCATAACAATAGGTAGTTGTATCGTAATAATGGCGAGGACCATGAAGAATGCTATCGTTTTGGGCTTGGCTACAGAGGGTGCACATAGTGCATAGGCATAGTAAAAGAATGTGTTTCATGGGTATTTTTGTTAGGTTATTTGCACGAAAACGCCCGGGCATGCTTGCATCCCGGGCGTTCTTCGTCTTATTACAATGCTCAATATTAATGTTGCTTATACTTCGTATAAATCTTCGTTCTTACAGCAGAACCAAAATCCCAATTCACAGTAACGGCACCTACTCTTGCTTCGTAGTTTGCATATGGTTGGGAAACGCCACCGGCTGGTACTTTATGCAATGTAAAATCTTGGTTCATGAAGTTTTGTGGCCAGTATTGTACTTTCAAACCAAAGAATTGGTTAAACCTGTAGCCCACAAATACAGAAGGCATTAATAACGGCGTACGATCACTGAACCACTCATTGAACTTCTGTGATTTCTTACCGTCGATAAATACTTTCTCTTTATAATTCAATGCCAAATCGTATTGGCCACCGAAGTAGAAATAATTAGAACCATTCATATCTCCCACTTTGAATGCCAATGGCACACCCAAGGTGAATACACGGCGCTTAACTTTTACACCTGGCTCATCTTTCGCAATGAATCCCAAGTTCTTAATATCACCACCTGTGAAGATACCTACTTTCTTAGAGAAGTTAATATGGTAATGAAGGCCTAATTGCAAAAATGCCGTAAAACGAGGTACAGAGCTGATTTGATCGCCCGATTCTTCTACTTTAGAGAACGATAACATACCCACATCACCTGCTAAAGTGAAATACGTTTTTGCTGGTTTACGGGGAGTATAATCACGGTCGTCGTCACTTCCAATATGTAAAACGCGTTTCTTTGGTTTAGTTGAATCACTCTTGTTCTCTTCTTGGGCATGGGATGCAAATGGTATTGCCAACATCATCATCAATGTGCCTAATATGTAGTATTTCTTCATAAATAGCTTGCTTTTTAAAGGGTCATTTATATAGAGACGACCGGCCAAATAAAAAGTTGCAAAATGCAGTAAAAAAAGTTCAAATTATCTTGAAACACTTACTAGGCAAGGCTTTTATTTTTTGAACACCGATTGCACGAAGTTTCGGCCTAAATCTATCGTTAGAGCTACCGACATCACTTTACTGGTAACATCTTTATATGGTTGATCTATATATTCCCAAGCTTGTTCCTCGTAATCACGATGTAAGAAATTTTGCGGGTAATATTGGAATCGAATCCCAACAATGCTCACAGCCCGTATACCTACAATTAACGATGGCTTAAAACCACCAATTTGATCGCTTATTTTATCGCCACTACGACGAGATTGTAGTTTATTATCGAAGTACTGTGCAAAGTTGCATTTAAAGGCATAATCAAACTGTGCCCCAGCATACACGTACTTATCTTTTAGCATATTGCCGAATTTAACCGCTAATGGTACACCCACGGCCGTGTAATCCCATTCAACCCTGTGCTTTACATATGGGTTGTTATCGGATTCATATTGAAACCTTACTTTCGACAAGCTAGCACCAGTAAATAAGCCCCATTGACGACTCAAGTCGTAATGATAATTTACGCGCACTTGGGTGAGCCAATGCGTAGGTGATAAGGTTTTGTACTTATATGGAGGATCATACCCTTTATAAGTTCCGAAATCGACGTTACCTAAATTTACACCTACAGATAAGTGGTGCTTAGAAGGCACGGCTGTATCGCCGGGCATTTCTTCATACGTGGATGCGGTGGAATTGTTGGCCATGGTCATTGTAGACAGGCCAAGCAGGGCTAAAAATGGTAAAATGGCTTTTAACATTATAGGGATTTTAAGCGTTAAATGGGATGCCCTATAAAAATAATCTATTGTTTTAGTATTTAAAAGTCCCTGTGTTCAATTGTCCATTCGCCGATATATTTGGCAATATCGGAAGTATTAGTACCCGGCGGGAAGAGTTTTCCAACGCCTAAGGCATACAATTCTTGCATATCAGCTTCCGGGATGATGCCGCCGCCAGTTAATAGCACGTCGTTCATACCCTTTTCTTTCATCAGCTGGATCAATTTAGGGAATACTGTCATATGCGCCCCGGAAAGAATACTTACCCCGATGGCGTCAACATCCTCTTGTAAAGCGGCATTTACTACCATTTCTGGTGTTTGACGAAGTCCTGTATAAATCACCTCCATACCCGCGTCGCGAAGGGCGGCAGCAATTACTTTTGCACCCCTATCGTGGCCGTCGAGCCCTACTTTTGCTACTAATACCCTGATGGGTCTATTCAATTGGTTGACCATTATTTGCATTGAATTATTGCTGTAAATGTAACTTATTTTGGCTATCGTGAACACTTGCAGGCCGGTAGTTTATTGAAAAACCGTGTGGCCACTGCATTTTCGAAAACATACTTTATATTACATTTGCAATTCGGTAAATTAAATATATGAGCGAAGAAAGATCACTTAATTTTCTAGAACAAATTATTGAAGAAGACATTGCCAACGGCGTGAATGGAGGTCGTGTACACACACGTTTCCCACCTGAACCAAATGGATATTTACATATTGGTCACGCTAAATCTATATGCCTCAACTTCGGTTTAGCCCAGAAATACAATGGCTTAACCAACTTACGTTTCGACGATACCAACCCTGTAAAGGAGGATGTTGAATACGTAGAATCCATTATGGAAGACGTTAAATGGATGGGCTTCCAGTGGAACGAAGTTTTATTTGCTTCTGACTATTTTGATCAGTTATATATTTATGCCGAAACGTTGATCCAGAAAGGATTAGCGTATGTAGATGAATCTACACCTGAACAAATTGCTACTTTCAAAGGCACACCTACTACAGTAGGTAAACCTACACCTGCGCGCAGCCGTAGCGTGGAAGAAAACTTACAGTTATTCCGCGAAATGAAAGATGGCAAGCACCCTGATGGTGCCATGGTATTACGTGCAAAGGTGGATTTAGCATCGCCCAACATGTTGTTGCGTGATCCTATCATGTACCGTATTAAGCATGCACATCACCACCGCACGGGCGACAAATGGTGTATTTACCCGATGTATGATTTTGCCCATGGTCAAAGTGATAGTATCGAGAAAATTACCCACTCTGTTTGTACGTTGGAGTTCATTCCGCACCGTCCTTTATACGATTGGTTCATTAAAGAATTAGATATATTCCCTTCTCACCAATACGAATTTGCCCGTTTGAACCTTTCTTATACGGTGATGAGCAAACGTAAATTATTGCAATTGGTACAAGAAGGAACCGTTACTGGTTGGGACGATCCGCGTATGCCTACGATTAGTGGTTTTAGAAGAAAAGGTTATACAGCTGCGAGTATCCGCGAGTTTTGTGAAAGAATCGGTATTGCAAAGCGCGACAACTTGATCGATTTAAGCTTGTTGGAGTTCTGTATTCGTGAAGAATTGAACAAAACGGCCAACCGTGTAATGGCTGTATTAGATCCTATTAAGTTAGTAATTACGAACTACGAAGCAGGTAAAACTGAAATATTAAACGGTGAAAACAACCCCGAAGATCCAAACGGTGGTTCACGCGAAATCCCGTTCTCGAATACATTGTACATCGAGCGCGAAGACTTCATGGAAAACCCGCCGAAGAAATTCTTCCGTTTAGGTGTTGGTCTTAGCGTACGTTTAAAACACGCTTACATCGTAAAATGCGAAAGCTTTGAGAAAGATGAAAACGGTAACGTTACTACGATTTACTGTTCTTACATCCCAGAAAGCAAAAGCGGCAGCGACACCAGCGGTATTAACGTAAAAGGTACCATCCACTGGGTAAGTGCCGCACACGCCGAAACAGCAGAAGTACGCCTGTACGATCGCTTGTTTAAAGTAGAAAACCCGGCGGCTGAAGAAGGCGATTTCAAAGACTTCATCAACCCAGATTCTTTACACATAGTAGAGAAAGCGTACATCGAGCCTGCTTTGGCGAAAGCACAATTAGGCGACCGCTTCCAGTTCTTACGTAAAGGCTACTTCGCAGTAGATCCAGATAGTAAACCTGGCGCACTTGTATTCAACCGTACCGTTACGTTGAAAGATACTTGGGCAAAAGAAAGCAAACACTAAAATTTACTGGTAAAAAATATAAAGGGCATCTCATCTAAATGGGATGCCTTTTTGTTTGCCCCTACCCTAATAACAGGTATAAATGCAAATACACTGCAAAATATAGCGCATATATCCCTACTTATTAGCAACACGAAGGGGAATATATGTCGAATATATCCAGAACATTGGGATAACATTGGGGAAACATTGGAAGAACATTGGGATAACATTGGAAGATATTATAAAACCAATTGCACCTACTTGCATGTTGTTCGATTCCAGCACTTTACTACTTCGCAGTATACTGCAGGAAATAGCACAAATTGGCACAAGTAATATTATTTTAACATCGGCAGGGCTACGATATTTTGTCGATTTTGACCCGAGGTTCCACCGACACTTCACCGACATTTCACCGACTATTTACCAAAGCAACACCAGTGCTAGTCGAGGTTCAACCGACATTCAGCCGACTCTCCACCGACTGTTCACCGACAAACTACCAGTATTTCCAAGCACTTAGTAAGCCTTTTCTCGGCATTTTGTCGACATGACCCTTACTGGTAGTGGGTTCCAGAAGGTGACTTTCCCGGGTTTTACAGCATTTTTTGTCGCAATCATGGACATTAGAGGTGTTTTTTGTCCAACTCGAAAATTCGCCTATCCAAATTTTCGAAATAAAGCCCTTTTAACACACAAACAAACTATTTCAACACAACATTCACCTTACAGAAAAACATCGCTAAAACAGGCCAAAAATGGTCTTAAATGAGATTTTAAAGAGCAGGGTATTGAAGCTGTTTTTAGATAACAATATTTACTAGCAATAGTGATGAAAGTGTAAATACTGAAAATACTACCAGTAAATAAATATTAGGCCTGGGCAAGACCATAAGGTTCTCGTGTAGGTAGCTACGTAAAAAAGGCTGATCAAATGTATTAATCAGCCTTTTAGTTATTTGTAGATAAAACTTATGCTTGGAAAGTAGGTAAAGCTGTTTTGATACGAGCAATTGTTTCAACAGCGCCCAGTACTTCTGCAATGGCGAATACGGCAGGGCCGAATTTGCCGCCTGTTAGCATGATACGGAAAGGCAATTGTAATTCGCCCACTTTGATACCTTTTTCAGCAGCAAGGTTTTTGAAGCTGCTTTCGATGGTAGCAAGGTCGAATGTAGGAACAGTAGCCAGTTGTTGCATCCATTCTTCGAAGAATGCTTGCTTTTCTGGGGTCCATTTCGGTTTCACGGCTTCGTTATCGAAGGTGGTCGGTGCTTGGAAGAAGAAGAACCCTTGATCCCAAATCTCGTTTACAAAATGTAAACGATCTTTTACCAAGTTAGCAATCACGGCCACCGTTGCAGGATCAGCCTGGATGTCTTTTTCATCTAAAACCGGCGCAAATAATGTTGCCAATTCCTCGCCCGTTTTCTTCTGAATATATTGATGGTTAAACCACTTCGCTTTCTCGAAATCGAATTTCGCACCGGCTTTGTGTACACGTTCGATGCTGAATTTTTGTAATAATTCTTCAAAAGAGAAAATCTCTTGTCCCGTACCATCATTCCAACCCAACATCGCTAACATGTTCACAAAGGCTTCTGGCAAGAATCCCATTTCACGGAAACCACGGGTAAATTCATTACTACGTGGGTCGGTCCAGTTCATGGCATAAACAGGGAAACCTAAGCGGTCGCCATCTCTTTTATTCAATTTACCATTACCGTCTGGCTTAAGAATAAGCGGTAAATGCGCCCATTCAGGCATCGCATCTTCCCAACCCAAATAACGCCACAACAAGATATGAACCGGTGCCGAAGGCAACCATTCTTCACCCCTGAAGGCATGCGAAATCTTCATCAAGTAATCGTCTACTACCACGGCAAGGTGATATGTAGGCATACCGTCGGCTTTCAATAATACCTTGTCGTCTACCGTGCCCGAGTTAAAGGTAACTTCACCACGAATCATATCGGTGAAGGTTACACTGGTGTCGGTTGGCATTTTAATACGAATTACATGCGGCGTGTTATTCGCTAATAATTCGTTCACTTCTTCTTTCGTTAAAGTGAGCGAGTTACGCATGGTATGACGGATATGATGATTGTACTGCGGACTTTGATTACCATTGATTTTCTCGCGGTCGCGCATTGCTTCCAACTCATCTGGCGTATCGAAAGCGTAATATGCATAGCCATTTTCTACCAATTGCTCGGCATACTGGCGGTATAATTGTTTACGTTCACTTTGGCGATAAGGCGCATACGGGCCACCGATATGCGGACCTTCATCAGCTATTAAGCCGCACCATTCAAGGCATTCGAGGATATACTCTTCGGCACCGGCTACAAAACGTGTTTGGTCCGTATCTTCAATACGAAGCACAAACTCGCCGCCATGTTTCTTAGCAAATAAATAGTTAAACAACACGGTTCTCACACCTCCAAGGTGCAAACCGCCTGTGGGACTTGGCGCAAAGCGCACTCTTACTTTATTGTGTGCCATAGACGGCAAAGGTAAAATTTATGTTTTGATTAGGAAGATGGGGAAGAGAAAAATACACTATAAAATTTTACGTCATACCTTTACGATATCGCGCTATAAAAGTTCACATATGTTCTATTTTACGAAAACACCGTCCTTTTTAAAGGCTATTTATAAAAGTTGTACTTGGAGTTTGTCGCCTATGGCGCCGAAGGTGTATATCACTTTTGATGATGGTCCCCACCCTACCATTACGCCTTTTGTATTGGAGCAGTTGAAGAAATATGATGCGAAAGCCACTTTCTTTTGTATTGGGAAGAACGTGGTGAACCACCCCGAGATTTACCAGCAAATTCTCAATGAAGGGCATGCAGTAGGCAATCATACCCATAACCACTTAAATGGCTGGAAAGTAGGTACTGACAAATACTTAGCGAATATCTTCGAAGCCCGGAAATATATTGATTCTCACCTATTTCGTCCACCATATGGTAGAATTTCTCCTTTTCAAATCAAGCAACTCACTACACAAAAGCCGCCCTACAAGATTATTATGTGGGATGTGTTAAGTGCTGATTTCGACACGAACATTACCGGCGAGCAGTGTGTACAGAACGTGGTATTTAAGGTACAGAAAGGCTCCATTGTTGTGTTTCACGATAGTGAAAAGGCGTTTGAAAGATTGGAGTATGCTTTACCGCGTGTGCTTGAGTTTTGTAAGAAGCAAGGCTGGAGCATGGAAAAGCTTGACTAGTGGGCCGTATTAAACGAAAAAAGCCGTCTCTACAAAGTAGAGACGACCTATTTTAAGCAAGCAAAAAAAGTACGTTTATCTATTTAGTGAGAATGATCTCTTTCTCTTTGTTGTTGTAGGTAAGCAATGCTTTGTTATCGCAATTGCCGTTACCATAATCGATTGTAGCAAATTGTGAAAGCACAGAAATCTTCAAAGTACCTTCAGAAATATAACCACAATTCAGCTTACGCACCAATGGTTTCGTAATTACTACGGAAGCGCTGTTATTATTAGAATTGCTAACAGTGGCACTACCTTCTACTGAGAATACATCATCTAACAAGTTCAACAATGTATTGGCACCGGCCGTTTGTTTAACCGTGCGGGTACCATCGTATGTAGCCCAGCTACCATCGGGGTAAGTGATTTTACCACCAGTTACGGCGATGCTATATGCGAGGGCATTGTTAGCGCTGAGGTTGGTGATTACCTCTTTACCTTGAATGCTGATACCATTTACTTTATAGCTTTCGAACGTAATGGTAGCAGTAGCACCAGTTTGCAACAACGGTTTGCTGAGTACGATGTTTACTTTACCGCTGCGTGTGCGGCTACTATCGGTACAACCGGTATTGAAGTTGATGCTTACTGTTTTGGGCCAAGTGGTAAGGTCGAGCGGTGTAATGCTAACACTGGCGCTGGCGCAATACCATATTTTTGAATTGATGGCTGTTTCGATTTCGTTAGCGGCTTGGCGACCGAGAGAGCCTTGGTTGTTGGCATTGGTAGCTACGGCGATATCAAAAGCATCGTCGTACAAGTCGGCTGCTTCGGATTGCTGTGTAGCCACGGCAATAACGGCGTTATCGCTAACGTCTTCATTTTGTTTATCATCTTTCTTACAAGCAAAGAAAACAGTTACGGCGAATACGCTTAATACAGCACCTGTAAGTACTTTGTTAGTGTTAAAATAGCTTTTCATTGATAGATTTTTTGTGCAGGTAATGGTAACTTTGCGTACCGTCACCATATACATATGGTTATTTTTACTAAAGTTATTGAAAGAATTTCATAATAAAAAAAGAATATATAATGAACTTTATCGACACCCACACGCACTTGTATTCGGAAGAATTCGGGACTGACAGGACGGCTATGGTACAACGAGCATTGGATGCGGGTGTACAAGAATTATACATGCCAAATATTGATAGTTCATCTATTGCCGGAATGTTGGAGCTAGTGCAAAATTACCCGTCGAACTGTTTCCCGATGATGGGTTTGCACCCATGTTACGTGAAAGAGAACGTAGAAGATGAGTTGGCTATTGTGGCGGAGTGGTTAAAAAAGGGAAAATTTTATGCTGTGGGCGAGATTGGGTTGGATTTTTATTGGGATAAGACGTTCGTGGAACAGCAATACCATGCCTTCGAAACTCAAATTAAGCTGGCTTTAGCACACGATTTACCGATCGCCATCCATAGCCGCGAATCGACCCGTGAGTGTATTGATATAGTAAAAAAGCTCCATGATGGCCGTTTAACAGGCGTATTTCACTGTTTTTCCGGCACTTTGGAGGAAGCCCGTGAGATTATCGACATGGGAGGTTTTAAGCTGGGCATTGGCGGCGTAGTAACGTTTAAGAAGGCTGGTTTGGATGCTATTGTAGCGGAAATTGGGATGGAGCATATTGTGTTAGAAACGGATGCCCCGTACTTAGCGCCTGTACCTTACCGTGGCAAACGCAATGAGAGTGCGTATTTGCCATTAGTGGCTCAAAAGATCGCAGATGTAAAAAATCTAAAAATTGAGGACGTAGCGGCCATAACGTCCACCAATGCTAGGAAATTATTCAAAACGCTCTAATTGATTAGGTAATACCTTTGCATTGCATTTTAAAACCGGCCAATGACTAAAATTCTCATCATCTACACCGGAGGTACCGTGGGGATGATTTACGACGACAAGACGAAGGCGCTCAGACCGATTGGTTTTAACGAGATCCGCAACAATTTGCCCGAGCTGTACCGCATGGGAATAGACTTCTACGTTTACGCATTTAATCCACCGATCGATTCATCGGACATGCAACCGGAGATATGGTCGGAATTAGCCGGCATTATTGAGGATCGCTATGATCGTTACGACGGGTTCGTGATTTTACACGGATCGGATACGATGGCATTCACTGCTTCCGCATTAAGTTTTATGCTAGAAAACTTATCGAAGCCCGTGATTTTAACAGGCTCCCAATTACCGATTGGTAAGATTAGAACGGATGCCAAGGAAAACATCATTACTGCTATGGAAATTGCTTCTATGAAGCATTCTAACGGCACGGTGATGGTACCAGAAGTGTGTATTTACTTCGACTTTATGCTCTTCCGTGGTAACCGCGCGAAGAAGTATAATGCCGAGAAATTTGAAGCATTTTACTCGATGAACTACCCGGCCCTAGCAGAAGCCGGCTTCGATATTAAGCATAAACATAATTACGTATTGCC
This sequence comes from Chitinophaga skermanii, assembly GCF_003259335.1. Classification (GTDB taxonomy): domain Bacteria; phylum Bacteroidota; class Bacteroidia; order Chitinophagales; family Chitinophagaceae; genus Chitinophaga; species Chitinophaga skermanii. Next base: position 296,235 of record NZ_QLLL01000005.1, on the reverse strand, counting down.
ATCTCCAACCGCTCCATTAAAGGTGCACAAGGAGTTGGATGCCAATATCAGTGTACTGAAGATTTTCCCTGGTATTACCCGCAAAGTAGTAGAGTCCATCTTAAACGTGGAAGGCCTACGTGGTGTGATCTTGGAAACTTTTGGTAGCGGTAATGCCACTACGCAACCCTGGTTTATTGAGTGTTTGGAAAACGCTATTAAACGCGGTATCATCATCGTAGACATTACCCAATGTGATGGTGGCTCTGTAGAATTGGGCAAATACGAAACCAGCCAGTACTTACAGAATATTGGTATCGTAAGCGGTCATGATATGACTTTCGAAGCTGCGACTACCAAATTGATGTTCTTGCTGGGTCAGCATTTGAGTCATGACGAGATTAAGCGCTTGATTGAGGTTCCTCTTCGCGGGGAATTAACGATTGAAGAGCAAGTATAACTGAATTAAAGCCCGGGTGACCGGGCTTTTTTGGATAATTAAACAAAACGATTATCTTTGCACCCCAATCAACCCTGGAAGAGTGCAGGAGTGGTTGAACTGGCACGCCTGGAAAGTGTGTAAACTCGAAAGGGTTTCAAGGGTTCGAATCCCTTCTCTTCCGCAAGCTTTAAGCCCTCAGGTCGCAAGATCTGGGGGCTTTTTGTTTTAGGACAAGTTGAAAACCACTACTACAAAGGGTTTTAAAGGATCACACATTTTACTGTATTACTGTTTTTAATTTTCTGCTGCTTATAAATCGTGCTATATATTCAGTTTGGAGGTAGCACTGAAGGTAGCAGTACATATTTTTCGAGGTAGCAGTAAAATACCATTTAATAACTTCTATATCAAGTAAATACATATTTACACCTTTAGGCCATTTCTTTAAAAAGGAGCGCTATAACCTTTTAAAAAAATGGAGGGAACAAGAATATTTATCAGCTTCTTTTTATACAAATCCAGAAAGACCACAAAAGGAATCATTCCCATATTTGCCAGAATAAGCTATGAGGGAAAAAGGCTGAATCACAATACAGGCTTATTTATTGACGAAAAATCATGGGATGGGAAAAAGTACCTGGTAAAAGGAAACAAGCCTGAATCACTGGAAATTAATAAGTCCCTTGCTGCATTAAAGACCAGAATTCTCCAAATTCATAATAACCTGAATGAGCAGGAAATTTCTATATCCATTGAGGTTATTAAGCAAAGACTGGCAGGGAAAGACATTGAGAAGAAAACACTGCTGGAAGCATTTACTTATCATGATAACTTATTACTGAAAGATGTAGGCACAAAGAACAGCAGGGCAACCTTAACAAAATACAGAACCCTACAGAATAAGGTTACTAAGTATATTCAACAGTACTACAAGCGAAAGGATATATTTTTGAAGGAGCTAAACCATGAGTTTGTGGTGAACTTTGAAATATACCTGAAAGTAACAGAACAGATCATCCATAATCCTGCAATTAAATATATCCAGCATCTCAAAAAAATAGTCAATCTATCCATTGCACATAGCTGGATTACAGTGAATCCTTTCAGGAACTTCAAATGCTCTATAAAGGCTGTAGAAAGGGGCTATCTCACCAATGAAGACCTGAGCAAAATAGAGGCTAAACACATTTCAAATGCCAGGCTATGCAGGGTAAGAGATATATTTCTATTTTCCTGCTATACTGGCCTTGCTTATGCAGATGTGAGTCAGCTTAAACCTGCTAATATTGTCACTGGTGTGGATGGTGAAAAGTGGATTAATACATTCAGACAGAAAACCAATGTCAGAACCAGTGTTCCCTTACTCCCCAAAGCATTGTCTATATTAACGCCATATCTTGAAAATGCAGCAGCAGAGATATTTCCAATAATAAGCAACCAGAAAATAAATGCTTATTTAAAGGAGATAGGGGATATATGTGACATCTCTAAAAAACTCACCTTCCATTTGGCCAGACACACTTTTGCCACGACTATTACTTTGAGCAATGGTGTGCCTATTGAGAGTGTATCTAAACTTCTGGGGCATACCAACCTTAAAACTACACAGGTATATGCTAAAGTGGTGGATACGAAGATTAGTCAGGATATGCAGCAGTTAAAATCCATACTGTCTGACAAAACCCAACTGGATAAATAAAGTAATCACTTCTACATTAAAAGCCTTATCAGTAAGCACTGGTAGGGCTTTTTCATTTCCTCACCTCACCAATCAAACTATCATGGAAAATAAAACACTATTTGAACTTATAGCATTCCACCAAAATGAAATGCAGGATGCAGTTGGCAATACCAGAGCAATTGGGCCATATAAAAAACATCTACTTAGTGCTAAAAAGCTGGAAAGTTTTGTGAAATACCAGTACAACCAACAGGATATAAACCTCTCTGACTTACAACCAGAATTTATTATCGACTTTGAAAACTACCTTCTGAATGTGCTGAATCACCAGCCCAATACAGTAAGGCAACATTCTATTGACCTCAAAATATTTGTCAATTTTGGTGTGCAAAATAACTGGTTAGATGCTAACCCCTTTAAAACTCATCAAACACAGTATGGGAAAAGTAAGATTACTATCCTCACAATGGAAAAATTGGTAAGAGTGATGGCAATAAAGCCAACCAGTGAGATAATGGAAATAGCAAAAAATCTTTTTCTGTTCCAATGCTTTACAGGATTAGGTTACGCAGAAATTCTTTCTCTTACCAAAACCAACATTCAGGTTGATAAAAAAGGCAAACACTGGATTATATTACAGGACAGAATCCCTATTCCATTACTTCCACCAGCGCTGAAAATTCTTGAAAAATACAACTGGCAAAAGAAAGCAGAAAAGAAAAAACTATTACCCTATATCAGAAGCCACAGTATTAATAAATACTTAATTGAGATAATCGCATTAGCAGGCATCTCAAAGAAAGTAACTGTTATTGTGGTCAGAAGAACTTTTGGGTTAACAGTGGCCCTGAATAATGGCGTACCTATTGAAGTAGTCAGCAAGCTACTGGATCACTCCAACTTGACAAGAACACAGGAGTATCTGAATCTGGTTGATGAATGTCCTCTTTATGATTTCAACCTGTTGAGGAAGAAAATCTCAGAAATCTTTTAAATCTGGCACTCATGGAAATTTTAAGTATAGCATTCAGCATTCCTTTGTTACTGCTGATTTGTTGGGGATTAGGGGGACTATTAAGTGTAATAATTGTTGATTTAGATCAGAACACCATAGGCCAGATTATAGCAGGATTATTGATTTTAATACTGGTAGGTTTTCTGTCAAGCAGGTAGTATAAACAGGTGCAGAGATATGTACTGCACCTGTTATATTAAACCTAAGCTGCAATTTTCAGCACTTCTTCACTCCAATACTCTCGTTTAAAATGGGGAGAAAAGCCCAAGCATTTGCCAAATTCCTATTTCATTACATTTTCTACATAATCTTCATGCCCCACTAATGTAACCATTGAATCATGCAGTGTAAAGATGGGTAAATAACCTCTTTCTCTTGTTATTCAAGGTACAACCTTATGGTACATAATGTAACTTTCAATTCGCTGCAACAAAATTGGCAAATTCTTAGCCCCATGTTTTTTTATGCGAGAAGTTATTTCGTATATGGTGGGAAACAAATTTCTGAAAATCCTTTTGGGCTTGGCTCCTTTCTGACCAATAAATCTGTTATCAGTAAATAGCATTGGTTTTACTTTATCATTCGTGGCATAATTTGATCCCATCTTTTCTTTAAGTAACTGGCGAAATTCATAATAGAAATTTCCACTTCCCACCATTCTATAATAATTCCACAACTCACCCCCTTCTGTTATTCTATTATTCTGGGCCTTTTTTACCAGAGTAATGAAATTGGTAAATGGGTTGTTGGTAGAGAATATTGGATTAATGAATAGGTAAGGAATATCTGAAGAATTCAATTTTCCTCCCTTCGATTCATTCAACCAGAATTCATGATCCAATAGTAAGGTAAGCAGTGTGGGTTGGCTATTGGATAAATCAATAGCAACCAACCTTTCACCATCATAGGTAATGATATTTCTGATCTCTCTTTTGCAGGAAGTCAAAGCAGAATGGTATCTAAACACATTTTTATCAAAATGCGCGTTAAACTGGCCATTTTTAATTTTTTCAATATTGGAATCCCCCCCTAAATACTGTATAAATGGGTTTTTCCATTCAAATCCTCTTGCAGAAACAGTTTTATCCCATTTTGAGCGATCTGATTTCTTTAGTAGAAACTGTTCAGCATTGTATGAATGGGCAGCCTTATCATTAATTTTCAGCCCACCAGTATTGTACCATCTTTCAATTGGCAAATATTTTCTTGCAATGGCAGGCAAATCAATTCCATTAGGTAATTCATCTATAGTTAACTCTGCTGAAATTGACTGATTTCGTTTAGCCATCTTTTTTAGCAGGATGGAATTAGTAACAGGAATTGATTTTAATGGCTGTTGGTAAACAGGGCAAAACCTGTACCCTCTTGACTTCAATCCTACAACAAACTGATTATCTGTCTCAATAATTCCAGCATCAATTAAGTATTTCAGGTAGCGCGAATACCCCTTATTTATCCACTGTTTAAGGATTTCAGCATTAATGGGTACATAGCCCTCCTCATTTGCCAAATCTTTGTTATTCGATGGAATATCTGCCAGAAGGTGTAAGACATAGAGCAGTTTTTCTCTATTAAAGCTCTTAAAGTCAACAATGGGGTTGTTCTTGATTATCTCGTCTAAATCAAGGTTTTCAGGAATCAAGAAATTGAATTGATTCATTTCAATAACGATTTTACAATCAGCTTATATGTTATAGCTGACTGTGGGCATTAAATTTTCTTCATAATTTTTTCGTTTAAGGTGATTAATAAAATCCTCTCGACTGTTGGGCAAATCCCATATTGAACAGTCTTTTTAAAATTTGTGGAAACAAAATTAAATTAGATGAATTTCATTGCAAATAGCATTGAAAAAAATCTTAATCGTTTCTTTTTTTGGAGGAATAAATCGAAGATAATCTATCGAATTTCAAAATGTGTAAATAGAAAAACAAGAGCTCTCTTGCCAATTCGGTGATACCCTATCACTTTTAATCAAAAAAACTATTAATAGTTCCTATAAATTTTATAATCTTGATTGCATCCAAAGCGTTTTTAAATATAGGATTCTGAAGTAACATTTTCTTTTTGCACTGATCCTGAAACAATTCATGAAACTGCCATTTAATTGCATTATTATTTTGTACTATTAACATAATTAATTACGAAGTGAATAAGCTGTCTTTTAAGGGGATTTTAAATGATTTTTTAAACCTTTATATATTTTTTGGGGTTTTTATAAAAAGTTTTGTTATTATTGTTGCGTGAATTCCCAAAAATATTATCCCTTTTTTCAATACGGTTACTTAAGAACTACATGAGTAATGCACCAAGTTTTAAAGAAAAAGCAAATCAAAATCTCATTTCTGCAAAGCTATTGATAGACAAACATATATACTGTAGTAGTGTACATTGTTCTTTTTATTATTGTTTGCAGAATCTGTTGCACGTATTATTTACAAAAAAGAAATATGATAAGGCACAATTTATTGCAGATACAAAAAACAATAATACGGGGACGCATTTGCAGGCATCAAAATTGATAGGAATTGAAATAGCGAAAGTAAATATGGAGGACTACAAATGGTATCAAAAGCACTTTCCTGAATTAAAAAAGCTGAGAGAAAAAGCTGATTACTCTGACGAATTTATAGCCCAAGAAGAGGTACATGAGGCTCTCAATAAAGCTCAAAGCATTGCAACTCTCGTTAACAAAATTTAAAACAATGTCTAATATTCACGATATTCCTGTTGAATTCATTAAGGAAAATTTGGAAAAATTAGCCTCTGAATTTCAATATATTACAATAAAATATGAATTTAATGAATCCATCAATACCCATATTGTGGAATTGACTCCTATTTATGAATATTATAATAATAAGGAGCTAGACAATGCTTGGATACCAATATCCTTGGAATTTAAAGGCAGGTACGAATTAGAAGATATTGCATTCATATCTTCAGATTCCTCCTTAAAAGTAACTAACCCACAACTTGAATGGAATAAAATCGCTGAGTATACTATTTTAGATTTCCATTTTTCAGAAAAAGTTTCCTTTTATCTGGACAAGTTTAAAGCTACGGACATACTTTTCCCCAGCATTACGGAATTAGTAGAGCTGCCTAATTTTTCTGCACTAATAAAGTCTTGTGACACATCATTTAAAGTAAGCTTTAGTAAAACAGAGTTCAATTTAGACTATCAAAATATTGTTAATATTGTTCTGTCACCAAGATCAGATGACAGGAACAGTGAAGTATTTATTGACGATGATTTTACAATGGCTGCTTAAAAAATTATATGGAACAACAACAAAAAGGATCTGGTTATAAAATTGATAATATTTTTTTGGTTGAATCAACTTTTTCTCGCCAACCCCATATTTCTTTTAATGAGGGAGGATTTGACAATCAAATCTCAATTGAAAACGAAGTATCCGATGAGGAAGTAAGTGAGAGTAAATTTACTGTCAGCATGACATTGGAATTCAAAGCAGTACAGAATGAAGAAATTGCGTTTCAAATAAGAATTAAAATGGTTGGGCTATTTGAAAAGGCAGGAGATGCAGTTTTATCAGAAGAAGCTTTTAAAAAAGTAAATGCACCCGCAATTATATATCCCTTCATAAGAGAACATGTTTCATCATTGACACTTAAAGCTGGCATCGGAACTGTACTTTTACCTTCTGTCAATTTTAAAATCTGAGTTTAAGTTATTGCCTACTCTCTAATTAAAGATTTAAGATATCGTTCTCCATTACATTTAAAGTAAATCCAATTTTGCATATGGTTATACTCTGGTAAATAACCATATCCATTACATCTATCACATATTTCATATTCTAGCATAGTTAGACCAAATTCACTATACACAGCCACCTTATTATTCTGATGGAATTCAGCATGGCAGTGATTGCAAAAAGTAATCAGGTCATCATTATTATATTCCCAGGGTAATCTGTTAATTATATATTTCTTGTGATGTACTTCTAAATGATAAGCCTTATCAGCATGGATTAAGTGTGATTTCTCTGCACTTTTTAAAGGGATGATTCTATTCTCTTGTTCAGCAATATTCCAGAAGTGATATTTCGTAGGAGAATTAAAATTCTTAAGATAAAATGTAGCTGCTTTATTACAATTCGTACAAAGATACCCATCTCTTGTAATTATTTCATTTCATTTCTTTTACTATCCCATTCCTCTGTTGTTAAATACTCTACATAAGTTAAATGCCTGTCTGGGTTGCTTATCAGTAATTCCTTCAAGGTCATGATTCAGGATTATATTGGGAATATACATAAATATAACCATATGCTCTTATAGCCACTATTCAGCAAAAAATTTCACCAGCCAATTTTTTACTTCCTATTAAAATATATGGCATAATCGTATTAATATAATGGCCACCCCATCACTCATCCCCAGCCTAATTTTGGGGGTTGCACAGTATTCCCCATTTGCCATAAATCAATTTTTTAATTCAAAAATACTTTCTCACGATGCTTACTATCAAAAATTATTACCTCGCTCAAAGTGGGGATGGGAAACAGTTTATAAACTTTGAACTGGTTGGGAATATAGAAGTTTTTCAATCCAATTCAGGTAAGTTCTATGTGGACATAAAAAAATGTAAAATGCCTACCAGACTGGATGAAGCAACTGCAAAGCTCATGATTGGAAAGCAAATATCAGGTACAATCGTCAAAAAAGAATGTGCTGCTTACGAATACGCAATTCCAGCTACAGGAGAGGTTGTAACACTCACACACAGGTATGAATATGAGCCTTGATTCAGGCATCATCATTCTCAATTACATCAATCATCTATTCAAAAGAAAGGCAGTCCTGTAAAGGATTTGCCTTTCTTTTTTTCTGCAAAAGTTAAAAAAATCACACATGCTACATACTGAACTTATGGCACTTCAACATAGTAGAACTTATATTGATTATGCAGAAGTATCTACTGCGAAACCATTCCTACAAGCTAATACAGAAGAATTTTCATTTCAGGAAATCAGGAAAGATCACACGATTCCTTGCTTTGCGAAGGATAATGAACCTTTAATTTCTCATTGCGACTTCATTGACGCTACAACAGAGATAATCACTGATCTATTCAAAGGGGAAACTATTTTAAGCCCCACTATCAGATTATCTCACCCAATCAAGGGCTGAATACCAGAGGCAAAAGATAAGGCTGCAAAAGACCTGTTAGAGCATGAAAAGACGCTGTATTATGAAAGGATGGCTTTTATCATCGAAGTACCTACCATTTCTACTGATGTAGCAGGAAACAGGTTAAACCTGACCATTGGAGGAGTTAAAGCCTATTCATTGGACAATCTTTCTAACAAGAAAGGAGCAGATGAACATTTCAAAGTATTTATTGGCTTCCAGAATAAGGTTTGTACCAACTTGTGCGTATCCACAGATGGGTTTAAAGCTGATTTGACAGTTAGGAATATGCAGGAATTACAAAATGCCATATACTGCCTACTTCAACAGCATGATGCAGCCAGACAAATTGCACAATTAAAATCCCTCGCAAATTATCAGCTTACAGAAAGGCAGTTTGTGCAGCTTATTGGAAGATGTAAGCTGTACAATTATCTGCCAGCACAAGTTAAAGCTGATATTTATCCTCTACAATTTGGTGATACACAGATTTCTGCTATCTGTAAAGACTACTACAAAGATGAATCTTTCTGTAGGTCTGATGATGGTAGTATCAACTTATGGAGGTTATACAATCTGTTTACTGGTGCTAATAAAAGTTCCTACATCGATACTTTTCTGGATAGGTCTTTAAATGCTTATCAATTCACTGAACAGATAAAATTTGCATTAGGGAATCAGCGTCATAGCTGGTTTTTAAGTTGATTACATAGAACAAGGGTTAGTAAGTAATGGCTGGATATATCTATATCTGGCCTTTTTTAGTTCCACAAAAAACAGAATGGCTGGTCTTTTCAGGCTGGCCTTTTTTATTCATTTACTTAATCCACAGCATGCAATATGAAGTGTACAAAGACCTGTACATAAGGGATAACTACACTATATTTGAGTTCTTCAGCATTGGCTATAAAGTAATACCCAAAAGGATAGCATTTATACCTACAGAATATGCTGAGGTTTATAATCTTGTTTTGGGAGATATAGATGTGGATGGAGAAATCAACGATTTTTCTGTAAGTGATAATGGGGATAGAAATAAGGTATTAGCAACTGTAGCTTATGCTGCTGAATAAGCTATTTAAACAGGCATCCAGAAAGATACATTTTCTTTACTGGTAGTACCAATGGGAGAACCAGACTATACAGAATGGCCATAGGACTTAATTTAGAGGAATTATCTTCCAAATTTGAAATCTATTGTCAAACTGATAATGGCATTATTCCTTTCAGGAAAAATATATCTATTACAGGTCTTTTAATCAAAAGAAAGCTATAAATTTACTGTTATGGCAAAGAAAATCATCAAATACAACAGCAGTTTATTTCAGCAGGAAGTCAATCTGATTATAGATGACAAAAGTTCTGGAATTGACTTAAAGAAAATTGCTCCTGAGAAACAGGCCAAAGTAAATGAGGCGCTGAAAGGAGTAAAATTGCCTAAGTAACATAAGTTTAAAAAACTCACAATAGCAGCCATCTGATTAACTCAGGTGGCTTTTTTTATTCATTCAATAGCTCATTTCCTTTATGGCAGTGGGCTATTGCTATTTTAAACCAATACATTTATGACAAATGAAAGAGTTGCAAAATTCCAGGAATTTCTAAATAAGTCACTATTGATCGACCAGACTGTATTAATTGATAATATACTGGATGGCAATAAAGAGGACTTACATATTCATAATGCTGAAGAATTCACAATCAAATTCTCCTCTGGGCGCACACAGGTTGCAACTTTGGCCCTGCTGACTGAATACATTGAGGATCATGAAGATATACTCAGTAGGAAGAAAGCTGACAGAGTTGTGGATAATTCAGAACAGTTGCAGCAAAGTATTGAGAAACTGGAATCTGATATAAAAGCCCTGAAAAGTGCTGTGGCAGACAATAGGTATATCTTTTACTGGTTATTAGTTCCTTACTGGCTGGCCAAAGAACTTATAAACTTCGATCAGGTTGTTCTTGATTACATGGGAAACCATTATTGGGGTATTACGCAGATAGCAGGGGATCATACTGCTGATGAAATTTTAAATCTGTTATTTGAAGAATTAATCTAATACTATGGGTAAAACAGAAATTAATCTCCTGTAATAGTTACATACCTCGTTTATTAAGTTTCCCAGCACATTCAGGGATCAAGTTTGTGAGGAATGTAATTGGAGTACTCCTACATTCTATCGTAAAATGAGGCAAAAGGACAAAATTTTAGAGTTCCAAAAAATCTCTGCTCTAAGTAACGCTGAAAAAGAGGCTATTATTAGGCAGGCTAAGGCAGTCTGTCAGGAAATATCTGATTTTATCAGAAAAACCTGTGCATAAGACCATCATAATACGATCAAATTCGTATTTTCAACCTGAATTTGAATAATTCAATTTTCAATCACTCAGCAGCTCTTTTTTACCAAAAGGTATGGCCTAGGGTCGCATTTTATATGTAATGTCTGGAAAAGCAAGTAAATAAAGGACTTTTCATCAAGGGTTCGAATCCCTTCTCTTCCGCAAGCAAAAAAGGAGTTATTTCATGAAGAAATAGCTCCTTTTGCTTTTTAGCCGGTTTACTTTGCATTCTATTTAGTTAGTCGCTGTCGGCACCTTCTCTGCATCATACCACTCCACTGTTTTCTGCAAAGCTTCTTCAAATTTGAAAATATCATCGATGCTAGCTAGCTCTGTGCGAGTTTCTTTCTTTTGTTCATCCAAAATGCCAATGTATTTTTTGGAGGTATTGAAATACAATCGGCAGATAGTTTTTCTATTATTATCATCGAGTAAGATGGCGAAATAGGATTGGGCATCTCTATACACGACCCTACTCGGCTTAATCTTTTGACGAAGAATGGTTTTTACAATCAGGAAGCCTTCTATTTCCTCTTCAGTGGTTTCCACTACTACTTTTTCTTCGGCTATGGGTGTGATTGGGGTTTCTTTATCGGCAGCTTGTTCTGCAGTATTCTCTTTCTTCAATGCAGCGGTAAGCCTTTCAGTAATAAGATCGTTGATGTATTGTTGAATAGATTTTTTCGTGAGGGCCCCCAGTTGTTCCACCACTTTCGCGGTTAACATACCCCGGTAGATTTGTTTAGCAAATAGTTTTACAAAAGGTTCAGAAGGGTTTTGAAACTCCACGTTAATCAGCGCTTTGAGTTCGTTCATATATTTTAACTCGTTCGCTGTAGTTTGGATATTTTCTATATTGAAATACGATTTGTGGAACTTCTTTAGTTCTTCTATTTGATTGTCTTTTATATCCGTTACATTAAATTCGAAGAATGGCTTTTCGTCCATTTTATTGGGTTCTACGAGATCGGTGTAAAAGCGGTATGTGATACCGTTCGATAATAACCCAAACTTAGCAGCCGTAGTATGGAAATATCTAAAGAGTTGCGAGTTATGTGGATCAAGGCTTTCACCCCAGTGTTTGCATTCGATAAGAATGGAAGGATGTCCTTCTTTCAGAATTGCATAGTCGACCTTCTCCCCTTTTTTAATACCGATATCGGCAATAAATTCCGGCATTACTTCAAACGGATCAAACACATCGTAGCCCAAAACTTTAATGAAGGGCATAATGAAAGCGTTTTTAGTAGCTTCTTCTGTGAGCACTTGGTTTTTAAGTTTCTCGACTTTATCGCCGAAGCGTTTAATTTCATCTTTAAAATCCATGGGGAAATTGTTTTCGGTATTGGAAAAATGTTTTGATGAAGAAGTATGATATTGTTGGTTAGTCATTCTCCAACATACTGGGTGATTAAATTATTACTCGCTATCCTGCTGCTCCCATTTACAAAGCGTTCTGTGTGTTGCTTTTGCTTGTTCTATAGTAAGCGCAATAATTTGGTGCGTACATCTTTTTAATCCCGGGCAGTTTTGATTGTAATGGTATCTTGCAGCGCTTTTACTGTCGCAAACGTATACCATAGCTGGGCTGCAATTAACTTGGGTCGTAAGCAAACAGGCATATAGCAGTTTTCTCATGAGCCGGGTCGTTCAATTTGGATGAAATAAAATAAGGGTTACAACAACCTATGTTGTGTGACAAGCTTCACTACAATAAGCACAGCCATTCGATTGCACGTATAGTTTCTTCGCTACACGTACAGCTTCTTGGCAAGTATCAAATTCGCCTAAATAACTTTTATTAGTAATGACTTTTAGAAAATAACAACCATTGACATGCACTTCATGATCACCGTTCTTTTGTGTATTGTCGTTCACGTAGTACTTGTGTTTCATAAGAAGATTTTTTTATGATGAAACAAAAATACAGCACGTGATATGGCATTTTTTATGGGAAACCGTAATGGGGTACCTGTGGTGAAATGATAGGGTTAAATAATGCCGAGGTCTTTACAATAAGCAATCAGCTGTTCATTCTTCGTGAATTCTAATGCTTCTTTCATTTGGTTGAGTTTCTTTTCTACACTACTCAAACCTGAAGGCTTTATGCCCTTATTTTGGAGGTATGACGGGATATCTTTCTGAAGTACTCCTTCAGCAAGGAGCGTAATAACCGTAATATCAAAGTCTGTAAACGCATACACGTTCTTTTTATCGATTAATTGCATAATGTGGCGTGGAAAATAGCGTCGATGTTGGGCTAGCTCTTTAATGGCTTGTTTTAGTTCCTTAGCATCATGACGCGCTTTTCTTACGAATCCATCTACATCTAATTCCCTGTGCAATAAATCAATCGTAGCAGGTTTGTTCTCTGCTGAAAAAACGAGGATTTTCAAATCAGGCTGAATAGCCCTTACGGCGGTAATAAGTTCAGTACCGCTGTGTATTACTTGTTTCGTACCATCTGGCTCGAAGTATAAATCTGTAATAAGAAGATCGAACGAATCGCCGGCCTTTACAGCATTCACTACCTTGTTGAGGGCATCGTCGCAATAATAAGCATGCGATGTATTGGTAATAGACAGTTCTTCCAGCGTTTTTTGAACGGAAATATTGGCGCTTTCGTGGTCTTCAGCTATCAATACTTTTGTAATCATGATGAATAAGCTATTGGAAAAGAAATATGAATTTTCAATCCTTTTGTAGGATGCTCAAATGTATACTCACCTTGAATTTTATGAATACGGTTTTCCGTATTCTGCCATCCATTTCCATATTTAACTTGCGGAGAAAATCCAATACCATCGTCAGTATAGTGAATGTGGATACGATCTTGTTGGCGTTCAAATTTCAAAACAACGTTGCTGGCTTGACTGTGTTTTTTCATATTCACCATTAATTCCTGTAAGATGTGTTCCACTTCGTATTGTGCAACTTCATGGGTACGTTCCCATGTTGCTGCACTATGCCCAACCATCAGTACTCTTGTGTTGTCAGATGAAAAAGAAGTAAGCAGCTCATCTATTTTCTGATCGAAAGGAATATTTGGATTAATAGGCTTATCGTAAGAAATATCACGGGATTTCTCGTATAGGTCTTCGATTTTATCAATTAATAGTTCTTTGTCAATATCATCATTATGCTCCACGTCGGTCATAATACGGTATAGTCCATTTGCCACAACATCGTGAACCTTTTGCGAGGTTTTGAGCTGATTTTCTTGGATAGCCTGTATAGAGGCGGCCTTTATTTGTTGTTGACGTTTTCTATACCATATAATAATAGCTGTACTTATGGCTATGAAAAAAAAGATGGTCAGCACTAAAATATACTGTTGTTCAACGAGTTGTACTTCCTTTTGGGCATTATCCTTCTGTAGTTGCAGGGTTTCAAATCGAATTAATGCGAATTGGTTTTTAGCAGCATTCTTAGCAGCTTGAAGGCTATCAGATAAGAACTGGTAGCGAACGAAATAGGGTTTCAACAATTTAGGTGGGCTGAGTGAAATCAATTTAGACAGCGCTTCAATTTGGTCGTCGGTACTATTATTTAATTGAGCAACGGCGTACCGCTTTTCCGCGAAATATAGGGCAGAATCGGGTTTGGTATTCGTATAATAATCAGATAAATGTGCGTAGCTGGCATTGAGCCCTCGGTTGTCGTTTGAATCCAAACGAATTTGTAATGCTTGGCGTAATTCTTTTCCTGCGGGATATGTAGGATTCTTCAACCACTTCGTTCGTGCATAGTTAGACAATACGCGGGCATATTCCTTTTTTCTATCAGCATTCTTTGTAAGTAAGGATGTATATAATTCAATCGCCTTGTCGTACTCTCCATTTTTTTGGTAAGTAAGTGCAATGTTGTTGAGCGCAATATTTTTAGTGATAGGACTTTCCATGAACTGAAGTCCTTTATAATAATACTCTACAGCTGCTTTATAATTCTTGAGATTCAAACATACATTCCCAAGTTCGTGATAGTTAGAGCTGATACATTCCCTGTCTTGTTCTTTGTTTTCGTTCAGGTAGGTAAGCGATTTCAACAGGCTTTCTTGTCCTCCGTATTGATCGCCTTCATACGCTTGAATGATACCCATATAGGTATAAGCAATAGCAATTTCTAAACTATCGGTTGCGGAAGTGGCTACGAGGTTAAAATAATAGAAGGCTGAGTCATTATTAACATTAAAGAATGATTCTCCTTTTTCTAAGGTAGGGGCTGTAATGGAGTTTGGGGTGTCTCGTTTTGTTTTACAGGCAGAGAGACCAACAAACATGATCGTTAGGATAAAGAGTAAGGCTCGCACTGAAAGGGTATTTTCTTAAAAATAATAATTCCCCAGTTTATGAGGAATTATTATTTAACGGGTTATATAAAAAAAGCGAGGCAAGAAGTACTTGCCTCGCACTTGTTAATAATTACGGTTTTCTCGGGGGAACTGTACCGGTTTCACCGCCAGTTTCGCCATCTCCCATGATTGTGATTTGGGGACCGTTGTTTGGATTAGCTGGGTTGATATTATTATGGTTAGGGCATACGAATGCCAAGAAAAAACTGAATAAGATGCTAAACATTGTGTTTGGATTTAGTTAGTTCTGAAATGGCTGCCTAGCGCCGAGGAGGCGGCAGCATTAGTTTGGGTGCGAGAAGAAGCGCTTACTTCTTGCTTTGGGAAGGAGAGTTGGGATGGGATCGCGGAAGCATATTTATCGCTTCCCAAGCCGTTAAACGGCTTCCGCAATCTTTTCCCGGGTTGCACAGGTTCTGTACAGAGATCCTCGTAGCTAGCGAGGTTATTACCCGATTGCAAAACAAAGGTAGAGCGGGTTAACAGGCTGATTTACAAACAATTCCAATAATTCCGGGTATTCCGAATATTCCTACTGGAATTCCGAAAATGCCGGGTCAATTCCAATTATTCAGTTTATAATTTCCCTTATGGTGATGTTATTTAAAGACTATGAACAGCAAATTTTAAAGGCTTACGAGCAAAAAAAGGATGATCATGAATTACCACATGGTTTACTGCACCTAACGGCTGCCAACCTTAGAGATGAGTGTGAGAAGAAATGTAGACATAGCTTAAGTAAGCTGGACGAGCAGGTGATTCGTGATTTCTGTGGAGAGCCGGATACATCGAAATCATGTCAAACAATCATTGCACGTTTTGATGCTGATAAGTTTAAGCCTTTGATCAATTTTTTGAATAGAAAGTCGGAAACAACGAATTCTAAAAATGTAGAGTTATTAGCTTGGTTAATGGATTTTCCTGTAAGACCAGGCGCCAAGTGGATAAAGTACGTGGAAAAAAATGGCATAGACAATATGCCGGGAGAAGAGAAAGAAGAAGTAAACGTTGAAGTAAAAAAAACAATAGAACCCATTCCAGTTCTAAGCGATACTCGCCAAGAAACCTCGAGTGTAAGTGTAAAATTAGTAAGTGGAAATACTGGAATTCCGGAAATTCCAACTAATCAGAATACACCAAATGTAGTTCCAATAATAAAAGAACATGGGCATAATAAGCAAACAGGGAAAGGTGTTCTTGGGAAAATAAAAGATACATCTATCAATAAGGTAGCTAGTGCAATGATCTTATCACTTGCTATTGGCACGAGTGGCATATGGTGGTTTTTAAGTCAGCAAACACCACCGAATGGTAGTTGTATGTATTGGAAAGAAGATCATTATGAAGCCATTGGATGTGATCACAGAATACCAGGTGCAGTTATTATAGGCTTAGATATAGAGTTGTTAAAGAACTTTCAGAAGATTACTATGCCAGATACCATTACATACGCATCTTTAGAGAAAGTTTGGTATTCGAAGATTGACAATAAGATAGAGTTCTTTACAGCTTACGGACGTCATCCAGTTATCATGAAATACAAGCTAAGGCCAATCACTATTTATATAATAGATAAGTATATTTTTAAAAAAAACACTCAAACTAATAATTCCTTACAAGTAGGAACTAAAAACTACTCAAAAGTATAAATAGCCTGAATGGACAAAATGTATAAGCGACACTTGAAAGTCCAAATTTTTGCTTTAATATAGCGCTCAACCTAACTATTATATTATGCCTGTAAGCAAGCATTACATGTGGGCGACTTTTGTCCCCTCGTGTGTAGCCTTTTTATCTTCCGTTGTTTTTTCTTTATTGGATAACCGTGATTACCAAAGCGAGTGGATCACAGGGTATTCGTTCATTGCATTACAGGCTTTCATTAGCCTAGGAGTATGTGTTATATTCTGTGTTTCCGCCTTGCCGATTTTTTTCAATAAGCTACCTTTTGTTCGGCGATGTGGTTTATTGAATTGGCTGAGTTGGTTTCTTTTACCAACGATATGGGTATTCATATTAGCCAAGAATTTTTATAAAATTGAACGGGAGCCAAGTGAAGTAATCTATGGATGGTTGTTAGTATTGCCTTTTGTGCTGGGCTTACTAGCGTCGTTTATTAGTTTTTGCGCCGTCAACAAAGCAAAATAGCATTAAAAAAGGCCACCGTAAAAAGTGGCCTTCCTGTTTATGACAATGCAAATTGTATATCTTCCATGTGTGGTGGTGATGAGTGAGCGTAGTAGGATTTTGGAATAAACATGCCTTTTATGCATGCTGGGTTACGAATACAAACTTGTACATGTGTTTTTTCTCGGAATGCAGAACCTTCAAAAAGAGGGGCACCTTCTGTGAAAGTACAACGCATAGTGTCGAAAGCAAGACGATTTCCTTCAACAATTTTATGCATCGACTCGATAATTGTACAATCCAAATAGCGCAATAGCTTATCCTTGTGCGGGTCACCTGGTGCATCTAAATTCTGCGGCAGCGGAACATTCTCTATAGTATAGCTAGCTAAGGTAGCCTTGTATGTGTCGACCAATAATTGCATATCATCATTATTTAATAAATCACAACAATGATGCTGTTGAAATACAACACCTAATACAGCAGGATCTTGGATTAGACCTTTCTTATGTTTGTCTATTGCCCATTCCATTGCTCTTTCGTAATTGTTTTCCCAAACATAAAAGCCATGCCCTAACCAATCATAAGGCGATTCACTCATTTTAATGGAAAAAGGATTATGAAGCAGGTAGTCACGCACAGACTTATCACAACCGTGGTAACCGATTATTAATTGTTGGTTTCGATATTTCATAGAATTTGCTAAGTATTTAAAAAATTAACGAACAGATTCACCGTATCGCTTAACTTGTTCTGTTCGAAGCAGTGAACAAACAATAACGCCTGCCTCAGTAAGTACTCCTTCCTTTGTCATCAATCCAAGGGATTTAAGCCACGAATGAGTTTCCTCAACGGTCCATTTCCTTTTAGATTGTTCTTTTAAATAACTCAAATAATCATTGCGTTCTCTTTCTGTCATGGTGTAATATTGGAATGGTTAAACAAATAAAAAATGTAAGAATGCAAATTGAAATACCGCTGTACAAAACTACAGCATACAAACACCACAACCAGTTAAATGAGGAATTATTTTTTGTTAAAGTGGATTAACAAAACATCTATTGAAATAGCAATAGATAAAGGTTTAACAAACGTTCTATAGTAATATATTTTTATCAACTACCCGCATACTACTACGAGTAGTTGACATATCAATTAATTCTTAGAAATAGGCATTTTTGGAGGATCAGGTTCACCATGATGACAAGTATAACAAGTAACCTCTCGTACTTCCGCACCACCAAAATATTTCTTATTAATACGGTTCGTCATGCGCATCATCTCACGAGCCTCATCTTTATGCTTATTCCTGTCGCTTGCATAATCCAGCTTACTAGGATCAGCATCACTACTAGCATGACAAAAATTACATTTCACGCCCAACGATGCATTAAACTCATCCATCGTATCAATCAGTTCTTTTGCACTGATTTTCTTCGAGAGTACTTTCAAATTTTTCGGTTTTTCATCCTCGTCTTGCGGAACAGCAAGCGAACAAAGCGTTACAGCAGCCATCGCCGACGCTATAAAGGTGACCGTAATTTTGCGTTTCATATACCTGTTTTTAAGCTTCCTATCAGTAAGTTACGAATTTTTGAAGCCTATTGCGGTATTGATCCCAACAAGTTGTTAATTATTGCCGGCGGTATCAATTTTTTCTTATGAAATTGCTATCTTGGTGAATATTAATATTGACCGTTTAACTATGTTTTTGTCTTGGTGGTACGATTATTATTACATCGTCATCGTTTTTCAACTGCTCTTTTTGTGGCATGCGCTTAAAACGCAACGCCGTGATTACATCTGGATATTAATCTTCCTTCCGGTTATCGGTGGTCTCATTTATTTATTCAAAGAATTCATTCCATCTGTTCGTAGCTCTAGCTTTAGCGCGCAAATGAAAGAGTTCTTTAAGCCGGCCGCAAGTATCGAAGAGTGCCAGAAACGTGTTAGAATTGCTGATACAGTTACAAATCGCTTAGCATTGGCAGATGCTTACAGTAAGCAGAAACAATACGAAAGAGCGATTGCGACTACACAAAGTTGCTTAACGGATTATCACGCAAAAGATCCCGGCATTACTTTACAACTAGCGCGTTTACACTTTTTAAATAATCAATTCGAGCAAAGTATCGCTTATTTCGATCGCATTGCAGCGCTTAATCAACCGATGTTGAAGAAGCAAGATGATGAATTGATGTATACCCGTGCCCTTGTGGCAACTGGGCAAACGGCCCGTGCTGAGGAAGAGTTTAAACGTATTATCCGTGTTCATCATTCTATAGAAGCAATGTATTATTACGGCATGTTCTTAAAAAAGCAATCCCGCTTCGAAGAAGCCAAAGAGCAATTTACAACAGCGAAAACAGAAATCGATCTTCACCCACGTTACATTCGTAGGCAGCAAATGCAATGGGTGCGCCTTTCAAAGAAAGAACTAGCCAGTTTATAATATGCCAGCAATAGAACGTAAAGCGGAAGGACCTGAAGTTGCCCGGTTAATCAATATGATTGGCGTATGGCCAAGTCTTGCCTTACTTGTTATTCCCTTCATTGGGAAAATGGTAGGCGAAACATACTATTATTTATTAGCTGCACTCACGGGCTTACCCTGGTGCTTATTATGGGTTACCTGGTATTATGAAGGGAGCGTGAAATTGAGCTTTAACCGGGAACCGGCTAACATTATACGGGTAATCCTTTGTGCTAGTTTCGTTTTATTTACAACGGGTATGGTGATTTTCAACGGGTTTATGTTTGATGGTATGCTGTACATTTCCGCTGCTTTGGCCATTTTATTAACACTGTTATCTTTATGGGTAGGCCATCTCTTTCTTCTACCCCAACGACGCTTACTAATTCAATCAATCCTTTTCTTTACCTGCTATTTCCTCTATGCTACCGGGGCCATCCCCATCCTTCGGTGTATTTTCTTCTAAGTCAAAGCTTTGCTTTTCGTAACTTAGTAGCATATACCTATAGCCATGAAGAAATTTTGCTTATTCCTATGCCTGTGTTTTTACACGGCTTGCGTGTTCGCCCAGTCGAACATTCCCGCATCACAACAAATCAATCTCGCACAAAAGAAATCGGGTAGCGATGTAAAGGTTATCAGTGGTGAATACCACATCTATTTCAAGAAAGATGATGTGTTGAATGCCATTGCCCTTGTCGATAAAACCACGAAATCCAAAAACAGTAAGCTTGCGCAAGCTATCCGCGAGAATAAAGTAAGCACCATCGATTTAGCCGCTCTCCAACCCGCTATGCGGCCCTATGTCGACCTATTCCAATCAAATATTGGCACTTACCTCCTATTGAAAGGCAAGGCTGCTGTATACCTCAATAACAAAAAGCTGATCACCCTTATTCGTGCAGAAGCTTCGCCTGAAATTGTAGACTTAAATGGCGATGCCCGCACCCCGGTTTTCTTTGCAGAGAAAACAAGTGATTTGCCACTTTTCCTCGGTGATGTAGATGCTCGTGTGATCACTAAAGGATAAATTTATCCAGTTTAAATATTTTTTATTGCCCCACTGTTGGGCATTTGAGGTTGAATCCATTGACGTTGAAAATATTAAATAGGTTTAATATCTATATTTTTTATACTTTCACGTTCCAACATGCAAATCCGTTTATCTATATAAGGCTTTGAGAAATGTAAAATGAAAGGGAAGAACAGATGTTCTTCCCTTTTTCATATAGCCTGAAATGTAAAAAAATGACCTACTCTATGTAACCCGGGTTATTGGGTTTCAATTTAGGGTTGATGTCGATTTCGCTTTGCGGAACAGGCATGAGATACAATTTGTTATCCCAAGCTCTCGTTTGCACCAGCCCATTTTGTAAATCTTGGATCGTGTGCATCACTGTGGGGGCAGTTTTCCAACGACGAATATCCATGTATCTATGTCCCTCTAATGCCAATTCAATTCTGCGTTCTTGGCGAATAAAGGCTTGCATTTTCTCTTTGGTATTAATTTTTGTGCGATCCACTTTGGCCATCCCTGCTCTCACCCGTATCTTATCTAAAGCATCATAAACACTTGCATCGGGTGTAGCACCGCCGGCTTCGTTTTTAGCTTCTGCATAGGTTAACAATACTTCTGCGTAGCGAATCAATATTTGGTTTGAATAATTGTCCAAATGCGCCCTATATGCCACAGGATCAACCATTTTACGGAAGTTGAAACCTGTTTTCGAACAGTTGTTACCACCAATTACCCACACGAATTCATATGCATCGTCAATCGCGTTCCATGGGTTGCCTTCGAATAATATGGAGGCATAGAAACGAGGGTCGCGGTTTTTATACTCAGCATAGAAAGCTGGATTCGTTTTACGAGCAGCGAAGCGAATAGCGCGTTCGGCAGGTGTAATGGCTGTAATGGGTTCTCCTGTTTTGAAACTCATGTAATCGTTGATCAACTCCTGGGTAGGTGTTACAGAACTCCAACCGCCGAGGTCGTCCGATAATAAGTAGGTATTTAGATACTTGGGATCTTTCTCTTTGATGTATTGGCGATCGAGGATCACTTCTACGTTGTTTTCATTTTGTTCCCAGAACAGTTGTTCATAACTACGTAATCCTAGGCGGAAGCGCTTTTCTTCATCTGCGTTAGTGAAGTCAACCCATTTCGCATAGTTGTCCAATTTATCGGCTTCACTTTCTGTTGTTACGGTAAACAAATCGTATCCCATGCCCATTACCTTCTGCGCGGCGTCGGCAGCTGCTTGCCATTTGGATTCGTACAGGTTTACACGGGCTAGCAAAGCGTAAGCTGCACCTTTCGTTACACGACCACGCTCGTTGTATTTACCATTAGCATAGCTAGCTGGCAAATCTTCTGCAACAGCAGTTAATTCATCCACCACAAACTTGAAAATGTCCTCCCGCTTGTTACGTGGTACAGCCCAATTCGTAAGGTCTGGCAAATACGTAATCAATGGCACATCTCCGAAATTATTCATCATGTTTGCATAACGGTAAGCACGTAAGAAACGGGCCTCCGCTTTGAAACGCTTTTTCAAATTTTCATCCATGGCGATAGGCTCTACCTTGTCGAGGAAGTTATTCACACGACGAATCGCTGTAAAATCCCAATCAACACCAGTAGCAGGGGTTACATCACCTAAAGAAATCTCTGTAGCGTTGCTTTCCCATGGATATTGCGCGTAGGCATTATCAGTTTTACCATCATCATAAATCATCCCTTCACCACCATCAATTTGATTGTAACAAGCGTTTAGTGCGAGGTAAGCATCATTTGCGTTTGTCCAGAAGGTAGCATCCTCCAATTGGCGTTGGAATGGTTTGTTGAGGAAGTCTTTATTACAACTAATTGTCAAAACTGCTGTAAACGCAGCAATAGACGATATAATAAGTTTATTCTTTTTCATGAATCCAGTTTTAAAAAATACGACGGTTAAAATTTCACATTCACACCAACACTCCAAGTTTTAATACCAGGATAACCACCACGACCAGAAGGAATTTCAGGATCGTAATCTGTTAAGCGGTCATCAAACATAAACGTGAAAGGATTATTGGCCGCAACATATACACGCGCAAAGCTCATCCCCACTTTCTGGCTGTATTTAGCCGGCACAGTATATCCTGCTGTAATTGTACGTATACGTAAGTACGAAGCATCAAACAACCAGAAAGAATTATAGCTGTTATAGTTTTGCTTACCGTCGGCACTGAGTAATAATCGTGGATATTTCGCATTCGGGTTCGGATTCTCTTTCGTCCATCTTTCCAAATGCAAAGGTTTTACGCCGGCACCGTTGAAGAACGAGAACGATGCTTCATTATCCAAGTAAGTTTTTACCCCTGTTACGCCGTAAGCTGCCATTCCAATATCGAAGCCTTTGTAGTTAGCGCCAATACTGAAACCATAGTTACACCAAGGCACATCGTTACCGATAATTACACGGTCGTTACCATCGATAATGCCATTATCATCTTGATCTTTGTATTTAATATCACCCGCTTTCGTGCTAGAGGATTGGGTAGCACTTTTCGCTACTTCTTCATCTGTAGTAAATAAACCAATAGCCTCGTAACCGAAGAAGGAACCGATTGGCTGGCCTACTCTTTCAATCCAACGATCATTATAACGTTCTGTTACGTCACCGAGGTCGAGGATTTTATTCTTTATTTTAGAGAAATTAACGGAAACATTGTAGCTGAAATCCTTGCCTATTCTATTGTTGTGTGACAACATAATTTCTATACCACGGTTTTCAACACGACCCGAGTTAACGGTGGGTGGCTTCAAACCATACGTATCGCCTACGCGTGTTGGTAATAAGATATCCTTCGTTGTTTTGATGAAATAATCTGCTGTAACATCAAGCAATCCTTTAAAGAAAGTACCGTCGATACCAACGTTTTTGATATTCACGGTTTCCCAAGTAGCTTTCATATTGGCACCGTTCATTTGGTAAGCACCGGCAACGGCGGTGTTATTGAAGCTGTATACAGTTCCGTAAGCAATCAAATCACGGTAGTTACCTTCTGGTACGTTGTTTTGGTTACCGAGGTTACCAACAGATAAACGCAATTTGAGGTTATCGATATTTTTGATGTCTTTCATGAAAGGTTCTTCAGAAATACGCCAGCCCACAGAGAAAGATGGGAAGTTAGCAGAGCGGTATTGTTCTGCGAAGTAAGAAGAGTAATCGGTACGGTAGTTAACTTCAAACAAGTATTTATCTGCGAATGAATAGTTGATCCTACCGAAGTAAGACAACATGGCCCAATAGGTTTCATAAGAACGATTTAAAGGCACATTCGCATCGTAGAATGCATCGTATTCCGTGCTGGTGCTTTCACTGTCACCTAAATCGATAATAGTAGCACTGTTATTCGGGAAATTTCTTCTACCAACACCTACATAACGGTATGTGCTTCTTTCTTGCGAAGAACCCACCATTACTTTAAAGTTGTGTTTGCGAATACGTTTTTCATATTCCGCGTAAGCTTGCAACAAAGTTTCTGTACGCTTATTCCAACGCTCGATCATCTCGTTCGGAGTTACGATTGTTGAAGGCATTGTTTCTTTCGTCATGAAATTCACCAAAGCAGGCAATTCATTCGTAAACGACCAGTTCATGTTGTTGTTATATTTCAACGAACCTTGCCCGTTAATCGTTAACCCTTTCATAGGTTTTAAAACACCTGTTAAACCAGCTTGGAAAACGTTATCGCGAGCGTATCCACGACCACCTTCTGCCATATTACGCAACACGTTATCTTTAGCCAAGGTAGCATCGGCTTTACCGGCATTGATGGTACCCCAGGTACCGTCGGAATGTACGCCTACCATCGATGGCACCAAACGATTTAAAGCAACCCAGTTCAATTCGCCACCTTCTGTATCGCGATCTTGACGAACGATACTTACATTCGTACCAACGTTTAAAATTTTCAATACTTGCGTAGAAGCATTTAAACGCATCGTGTAACGGTTCATGTATTTATTAGGAACAAGGGATTCTTGCCCTAAGTATCCCAAGCCTAAATAATATTGGTTGGTTTTCGAACCACCCGAAATGGCGAGGTCTACGTCTTTCATGGCAGGATTCTTCGCGAGCGCTTCTTTGTACCAGTCGGTGTTGGGGTATAAATCAGGTTGACTGCCGTTTTTGAATTTTTGGATTTCTTCATCCGTATAACGTTTCGCGCGGTTGGCGTTCGTTAAAGCTTCGTTATAAAGTGTAGCGTAATCGGCAGATCCTAAGTATTCGAATCTCCTTGTTGGAGATTGCACACCATAGCTGGCGTTTAAATCAATTGAAGTTTTGCCTTCTTTTCCTTTCTTTGTTGTTACTAAAATAACACCGTTCGCCGCGCGTGAACCATATATCGCAGCAGAAGCAGCATCTTTCAATACCGACATCGATTCAATATCATTCGGTTGTAAAGCAGCAAATTCACGGCCCGAAACTGGAATACCGTCAATCACAATCATAGGACCAGAACTACCGAGGTTGGAGCGGCCACGGATAGTCATGGTTGAATTAGATTCTGATGAACCAACATCTCCAGGACGTGCTAATACTGTTAAACCGGGTGTAATACCTTGTAATGCATCTTGTACCGAAGCAACAGGACGGTTATTCAATACCCCGGGTGTAACCGTGGCTACAGCACCGGTTAAGTTAACTTTCTTCTGTGCACCGAAACCTACTACTACCACTTCATTTAAGCCTTTTTGATCGGCTACGAGTTTAACAGTGATTTCATTCCGGTTATTGATAGCAACAGTTTGGGGAAGATAACCCAGGTAGTTAAATTCTAGGCTAGCATCGCCAGGAGCATCTAACTCAAAATCACCATTGGGATTAGTAATTGTACCATGGTTTGTATTGCTCACTTTTACAGTAACACCTGGCAAACCTATACCTGTAGAGTCCGTAACGCGGCCACGTACATGAATATTTTGCACAGCATTATGGCGAGGCGCAATAACAACAAGGTTTTTCGATAACATTTTATAACTCAAATCGGTATCAGCTAATAGGCTAGCCATTACTTCATCGAGTGTTGCACCTGTTACATTGATCGAAATTTTTTTATTAACGGGAATATTTTCTGAGCTGTAAACAAAACGGTAGGAAATTTTACGTTCAATGAGTTTTAAGACTTTCGATAAATGTACATCATTGGCTTTTAGGCTGATACTGTTCAGTTGCCCGAAAACAGCCGCCGACACATGCATACATGTGACCAAGATAACGAGGAAAGCAAGCTTCATAATGAGAAAGACTTTTAGAAGTGGACCAGGCAATAGATGCCCCCCAAGTCTGATTTTTTTCATACTTTTAGATTGATTTTAGTCTATAAAATGGAGACAGGAACAACAGCTCCAACTGGCACCTGTCTTATATTGCTAAATCGCCAAGGGAAGTGTTCGCTGCATTTCCCTTTTTGATTTGTACGTGGTCATTTTTTCGTTCGTTACATAGGCAAACTATTTGGTAATCATGACGGTACCGTTGTTGATTGTATATTGAAATGGATGAGACTGCGTTTGACGTAAGGCTTCTAAAACAGTGGCTAAATCTTCGTTTTCAAAGCTGGCAGTCATGCGCTTGTTTGCTAATGATGCGTCTTCAATTTGAATGGTTACATTATATCGTCTTGCTAACTTATTGGCTATATCGCTGAGTGGCTCGTCATCAAATTCCCATTTATCATCCTTCCAGGAGGTTTCTACGAAAGAGCTATCCAGTTCGTTCTGTACTAGATTCCCAACCACAAACCCGCTGTCTTGCAAAGCAGATTGGTATTTAACCGGTAGCAGTTGAAAATCAACCGATTTCGATTCATTCAACAGTACAATCTTTTGCTTTGGCAATAGTAACACGCGGTGTTGCTTTTCCGCTTGCACGATAACTTCTACGCTACCCGTTACCAGGGCCGCTTCCGATGTTTTATCGGCGGCGTAGGATTTTACATTAAGCGTGGTGCCTAGTACGCGGATATCCATTTTATGAGCATGGATGATGAACGGTTTATTACTGTTCTTCGCTACGTCGAAAAATGCTTCTCCTTCAATGAAAACCTCGCGGTTTTGACTATTAAAATGTTTGGCGCATATAAGTTTGCTACCTGCATTCAGCTTCACTTGGGTACCATCGCTGAGGTAAAAGGTGGAAGTAGAACCCAAAGCTGCTTCCATCGCAGAACTAGCATCCTTCTCCGCGGTGGTTAAAGATGAACCGGAAGTGGTATATTGGTAAACTCCCCAAGCGGCAAATAATATAGCTGCCGAAGCGGCAATACCAGCCACCCGCTTCCAAATAAGACGGATGCCCCGCGATTGCGTGGAAATGCCGGCCTGTTGGGTTATGTTGCGCCAAATCTTCTCCTGTATAGCGTTTTCCTCGTCGGTATGCATCATGGGTGGTGCTTCACCAAAAGCATTCAATTGCGCATACCAAGCCGATAACTCTTCCATCTCATCGTTGCTACATTCATTCCTGCCGTACTTTGCTAATAGCGATTGTAATCGTGTTGAATTCACAGTCTGCTGGTTTGTTCTTTTATAGTGTAAATACTACCCTTATTAATAGTCGCATAACTATTTAGTTTGTACTAAGCCGCTTTCAAAAAATTTTAGAATTTCTTTACAAAAGTATACCTGCATGCTGCGCAATACATTTGCGGATACGTTGAATTGCGCTACTGATCTGGTTTCTTACGGTTTGATCGGATAATTGGAGTTTGGCTGCAATCTGGGCAGAGGGGAGTTCCTCGTCCCTACTCATCAAGAAAATCTCCCGCATACGGGTGGGCATTTGCTGGATTTCGGTATCTATTAGTTGGGTTAACTCCTTCATATTGAGGGCATCGGCAGTTTGGGGCACGTCGGTTTGATCGTTATGTAAGAACAATTGTTCTATATAACGACGTTTCACCGTGGAAGTGCGGTAGTAATCGATGATCTTATGACGTAATGCGGCGTGTAAATACGTGGACAAGGCAACTTGCATCTCAATTTGTTGGCGGTTTTTCCACAAATACAAGAATATTTCTTGCGTTATATCACACGCATCCTCTTCGATGCCTGTTTTAATGAGCGCTTGCGTGTAAATACTTTTCCAATGGCGGTTATAAATTTCTCTAAATGCGCGCTCATCATCACTTTTCATCAACGTCCATAAGTATTGGTCGGAATGCAACACCTTGGCCATGTAAATTTTGATTTGTGCTTTCAGTTCACTGTTGAAATGCTACTCTTCGGTGGAAAAATTATTAATTTATTTTGATTTCGAGAAGAAATGTTATTTTTTGATAGGTTCTGGCACGTTTCTTTTTAACATTTCCCCTGTTTACCTGTTGTTAATTAAAACCACGCAAACACTATGCTATTACGCCACCGGCTTTCGATTACACAAATTTTTAGGCTTACTTGGAAGGTAGATTTATGGATTTTGCTTTGTTGCACTGCTGCTTATTATATTGACGTGTACTACATGAAATCGCACATTTCTATCCCTGGCAGTATTTCAGGTGTGCTAGGTACGGCAATTGCCTTCTTCGTGGGTTTTAATAATAACCAAGCATACGATCGTTGGTGGGAAGCCAGAACAATTTGGGGGGCTTTAGTGAACGATTCCCGCTCTTTTGCACGGAGCGTATTACAATACACCGAAGGCGACTTCAATTCACAACAAATTGCCAGGAGAATGGTACAACGCCATCTCGCCTTTATTTATGCCTTAAAAGCACGTTTACGGTCGTCTAACGACGATTACTATGTTCGCTACCTCAACGCCCGCGAACTTGCAGAAGTACAAGACAGTTCAAACGTAGCAAACGCCATCTTACAACTCCAATCCCGCGACCTTCAACAATTGGAAAAAGAAGGCTCCATCGATCAATTTCGCTTTCGAGCGATCGACGAGTTACTTGTTAAGCTCACAGATGCCATGGGTAAATCTGAACGTATAAAAACGACGGTGTTTCCACCCAGTTACTCGTTCTTCACATCCATTTTCATCTGGTTCTATGTAATTATGAATACATTAATGATGACAGAAACCATCGGTGCATGGTCGATCCTATTTGGTTGGGCATTTGGGTTTGTTTTCCATGTAACGCAATTGAACGGTTTAAGTATTATGAACCCATTCGAAGAAACTCAAACAGGGATTGCGCTGGATAGTATTTCGAGGAATATAGAAATAAATTTGTTGGAGGCAATGCATGCCCCCAACATCCCGGAGCCTGTGCAACCGGTTAAAGGTCTCTATATTATGTAAGCTAGATCTGGCTTAGTAACTCCCTAAGCAACGGCTTTCGTGCCGGCTTGGTATACAGCGGTTAATAAATCGCGTGTATCCAAATTCTTGGTCAAATTCGTATCAACAAATTCATATACAATCTTCCCGGAAGGCGACACCACATAAACTGCTGGTGCAAAAACATCTGCATCAACACCAGATACGCGTCCCCATAAAGGATCCGATCCTGCATATAATCCGGCCGATTTTGAAATCGCAAAATCTACATCATGTATAATATCGAAAGGAAGATCGTATTTGCCTTGCCATGCTTCAAATGTGTCAGCATCCTCTGCTACAACTAGCAAAAAGGAACCTCCCATTACGCGAACATCGGCATATAATTGTTGTAATTTATCGAGGTAAGATTGTCCGTACAATGATAACTGTGCTGAATAAAACGCAATCACTAATGGACGCGTTATAAACTTCAACAACGGCGTATGTACATTCGGATGAATAACTTCACCAGACTGAATAATTTGTGATGGCGTAATTGTAAACAGCGGGAACTCCGCACCTGCACGCAATGGCGTAATTAGTTGGCGACCTACAATTGGTTTTGCAAAATTCTCTGGAAAGAAATTCGGTAAAACATCGGCGTAACGGTGATAGATAGACATTGGTAAAAATTTAATGGTTGTTAAACATTGTTGTTGTTGCTACTGATATTTTGTTTCGTAAAGTAAAGATAGGCAAACTTTTCTTATTTCCTACTAATTCTATAGACTTTATATAAAGAAATAGTTAAAACATTGATTTACTGTAAGATAAATCTATTTATACTGCCTCCAAAAGTGCTTTTCACCTAAAAACACCTTGCTGCTTATGCATTCTTAACTACCTAATTTTACATGATCCATTTCAAGGTTAATTGGGTATTACTTTCTTGGTTATTTTATATCAAGTAACGCGCTATCAATCCGTTCTTGCTGGGGTGAAATGTTGGAACATGTAAATCTTTGCAGCACCTTTTGCATTTGGTCAGTTATTGTGTGCAGAACGTCAATCTATATTATAGAGCCAGAAGCCGTATTGTAGGTTTGTTGAAAATTACTCACATGCAACCACTATCTACTTCTCGCCAGACCTACCTCGACTGGCTCCGTATCTTCGCCATAGCAGGCGTTTTATTTTTTCACTGTGCACGGCCATTCATGGAAGATGATCCTTGGCATGTAAACAATGCTACCCAAAGTGGGCTATTATCTGAGTTTGCATTTTGGTTGAGTCGTTTTAGGATGCATTTATTGTTCTTTATTTCTGGTACTATTTCTTGGTATATGGTGAAAAGAAAATCGGCTGCCGGCTTCGTGGGATTGCGATTTAGAAGATTGTTTATTCCCTTATTAGTGGGCATGTTTATTATAGTACCACCACAGATATATTTCGAACGTGTACAACATGGCTACCAAGGCAGTTTCTGGAGCTGGTACCCCAATACGTTCGATTTCCAACCCTATCCTAAAGGCAATTTTAGCTGGCACCACTTATGGTTTATTGCGTATTTATTAGTTTACGATATTCTCCTAGCTCCATTCTTTGCCTGGGCTACCTCTCCCAAGGCCGCTAAGTTTGTAGAGAAATTGGGATATTTCGCCAAAGGCAAAAGAGTATATTGGTTCATTGCTCCAAGCGCCATTTGGTTCTCGGCACTTATTCTACAATACCCCGATACGAACGATCTTATCCACGATCCATGTTTCTTCGTGTATTGGATGTTGTTCTTACTGGCAGGGTTTTTATTTGTACTTCAACCCGCTCTTATGGACAGCCTCGAGCGAAATCGTCGTACCAGCTTAGCCTTTGCTTTCCTTATGATAGTGACGATTAATGTGTTTAGATGGAATGATATTGAAATTGATACCTTGTGGGGTGGCGAAAATTGGAAATCCCACCCGCTAACATACCTATACCTCGCGCGTATGCCTCTAAATTCTTGGCTCTGGGTATTTGCTTTAGTGGGCTACGGTAAAAGATACTTCAATAAACAACACCGCCTTCTTCCCTATTTAAACCAAGCTATTTACCCATTCTATATTCTACATCAAACAGTGATAGTTGTATTTGCTTTTTACGTGGTACAAACGAATGATACAATTGATATGAAGTACTTATTCCTTGTTATATCAACATTCTTGTTTTGCATGATTGCTTACCATGTGTTTATACGACCATTCAACGTGATGCGGTTCTTGTTTGGGATGAAACCCAAATCCGCCATCACCCCACTTCCACCGATCGAAAAACCCCAACCAGCTACCAGCCAGGTCAATTAAATTCATTAAATTCAGTACTTTCATGCATATGAGCAAATGGAGGAAATATATATTCCCAGCAGTTTTCGGGCTTGTCATTTACACCAGCTTACGCCTTGTAAATGATGTGATTTCCGATACCAATATCTTGCTTCGTCCTTGGCACGTGAACGTCATAGAAATTGTGGGTTCCATTCTGATGGGGTATTTAACCATGTGCGTTATTCACCGCTTCTTTCGATACCAACAACAACGGATTGAAAACAATAACGCCATGCCACCGGCAAAAGAATTCTTGCTATTGGCGCTGATTTTAGAATTATTGATCAGCGTTACTATGATCCCGCTATGTGCCCTTACCGACGATGGTTTACAATGGTACGATGTTGTGAATATCTATCTCCTCCCCTTGCTCTTCAATCTCATTTATTATGGCTACATAAGGGGCAACGCGCTTGTACAAAAAAGCTACGAACAACAAATACACATCGAACAGCTAGCCAAAAACCAGTTACAATCGGAACTACGTTTCTTAAAAGCCCAATACCACCCACATTTCCTGTTCAATGCGCTAAATACTATTTACTTCCAAATGGATGAAAGCGTACCAAAAGCAAAGCACACGGTGGAAAAACTATCAGAATTATTACGGTACCAATTATACGACCAACAGCAGAAAGTAAGTATTGCCCAAGAAATCCATTACTTGCAATCGTACATCCAACTGCAAAAAGAACGGATGAACGAACATCTAGATTTGCGCATTGCCTTCGATCCGCAATTAAACGAACAAAAAATCTTCCCCCTATTATTACTACCACTCGTTGAAAACGCGTTCAAATATTGTGGAGGCGATTATTGGATTGATATAAATGCTACCTTACAAGATGGCTACCTACACTTCATTGTGCAAAACGCGGTGCCAGGAACACAACAGCCACAAAGTGCAGGTGGCATAGGATTGGAAAGTTTGAAACGTAGTTTAACGTTGCAATACCCGCAACAACATACGCTTGATATACACCGCGAAAACAATGTATTTAGTGTAGCTGTTAAAATATTACTATGCAATTAAAATGTGTGATTACCGACGACGAACCCATGGCTCGAAAAGGCCTAGCCGGTTACGTGTCGCAAATAGATTTCTTGCAACTCGTAGGTATGTGCGATAACGCCGTTTCTCTCAACAATATGCTGCGCGAACAAACGGTAGATCTCATTTTCCTGGATATCCAAATGCCATATGTAACCGGGGTGGAATTGCTACAACAACTACAAAATCCGCCGATGGTGATTTTCACTACTGCCTTCGAACAATACGCCCTTAAAGGGTTCGAGTTGGAAGCGGTAGATTATTTATTGAAACCTATTCCTTTCGATCGTTTCTTAAAAGCAGCGAACCGTGCACTCGAATTATTCAACCTAAAACATCAACCACAAGCAGATTTTGTGTTTGTAAAAAGTAATGACAAGCTCCTGAAAATCGCCTGGCAAGATGTGGAAATGATTGAAGCAACTGAAAACTATATCACCATTTACACCGCGCAAGCGAAACACTTGGTACTAAGTACTCTCAAATCCGCTATGGAAGCTTTACCTAAGTATTTTATACAAACACATAAATCATATATCATCAACACCCAAAAAATCAACAGCATCGAAGGCAATGTTATTCACTTGCAACATGCCCAAGCTCCGATTGCTCGTAGTTTGAAAGAAAGTGTGATGGAAAAGATTATCAACGATAAACTATTGAAAAAATGATTTGGCTATCTATTAGTATTACGCTAATCCTAGTTATTGTATTAGCATCGAAAAAGAAGAAAAAGGAGAAAGCTAAATTAGCCGTTCCGGCCGACTTAAAGGATTTATTGCAACAAAATGTACGTTTCTATCAATTACTAGACGATAATGGAAAAGAACGATTCTATGCCCGCGCTGTACATTTCCTAGAACAAGTACATATCGAAGGTGTTGGCATAGAAATTGAAAACCTCGACCGCGCACTGGTTGCTGCAAGCGCCATTATCCCAATTTTCGGGTTCGACGATTGGAAGTACTTCAACCTCACGAACGTTATCATTTACCCCGCCAGCTTCGACGAGAAATACCAATTTGAAGGCGACGATAAACGTATTCTCGGCATGGTAGGAAGTGGCAATATGAACGGGCAAATGATTCTCTCACAATCCGCCTTACGACAAGGTTTCTCGGCATACGCCGATAAGCAAAACACCGCCATCCACGAATTCGTGCACCTGCTCGATAAATCCGATGGCGTAGTCGATGGCGTTCCTAATAACTTATTAGAGCACAGCTATAGCCTTCCTTGGCTGAATTTAATTCGCCAAGAGATTACAAAAATCGAAAAAGGCCGCTCCGATATTAACCCGTACGGTGCTATGAATACCGGTGAATTTCTCGCGGTTGTATCTGAATATTTCTTTGAAAAGCCTGCGGAATTGGAGAAAAAACACCCGCAGTTATACGATATGCTCGCGCACATGTTCAAGCAAGATTTAGCGAAACAGCAAGCGTAAGGGCTATTTCGTTACTTGGGTTTGCCAGAAGTCGTACCGCCCACCATTGCGTGTGGCCAGCTTACGCAGTTGCACGGTAATGCCATTCATGGTGTCTTCATCTACCCTATCTTCCCGCGAAACACAGAGCCTGAAAGGATATTCCAAGTCATCGCGGTTGAACATTTTAGTGACGATTTTAAATTGTTGGGCTTCAATTACCTTCTCAAAATACTCGCGATCGGTTATCTCTTTGAAACTAAAGAAGTGGTTAACTGATCGCGGTTTATCTAGGTTATCACCTGCTTGGAGCAGCTTGGTAATAATTTCGTGGTTTTGTTTGAATTCAAGTACTTCTGCGCTTGGGTATAAAAAAGTAAAATAACCATTCCATTCCTCGTCACGCTTCACTTTAATGTGCGATTTGTAATACTTGTAATTATTGTGGTAAGTTTCTTCTAAACGATCTTTTAAAAACAAGGTATCGCTAACATAGAAATAGTCGTACCGCTCTTTATTATAAGCGAGCGACCCTACATAAGCACTCATCTTGGTATGTTTCTTAATAGTACCAAACACCGTATCGCTCATTACATACAAATAATTCAACTCGTCGGCATCCGGCAAATTACGACCATCATTCGACTTTAAGGTAACGCCTGTAATAACAAGAAAGGGCAATCTTGGATTAGGTGCCTTTTCCTTGATGCTGGCATTATAGTTTACCGAGCCAACGCCTTTGCTTAAACGCGCGATGTAATTATCCCAAACCTCTTTCACAGCGGTTTTAGATGAATCCTGCGCCTGTGATAACAAAGGTGAAAAGCAAACTACAAGCAATAGTAAACGTCCTAAAAATCTCATACCGACAATAAATTATGCGGCCAAAGATAAACAGCGGGAATTTTTTAATGGTAGCAGAAGGGGTATTTTAACGAACATTTAGCGGTTAAGGGGCATCGTATAGCAGGGAGCGTGTATATGTTAATATTTCAATTGGGTGCGAAGAAAGCGGTTAGCTTTTACTATTTGGTCTTTCACTGTGTTGGTAGAGATCCCCAACTTAAGGGCAATTTGTTGTTGCGACAAGCCTTCCATGCGGCTTAACTGGAAGATAAGTTTACGTTGTGGCGGCAATTGGCTGATGGCTTGGTCTTTCGCCCGGTGAAGATCGGCGGCGGAGATTTTCTCTTCGGTGGTATTGTCGGTATCAGATTGATGATAACTCACACCGCTCTTCAATCTCCGCTCGATCGCTGCCTTTTTCAAAGAATTGAAAACGCTGTTTCGAATAGCGGTATAGAGATAAGCTTGTATATTTTGCGATGGATCTAATTTCTCACGGTGCATCCAAATACGCATAAAAACTTCTTGCACGGCTTCCTCAGCCATGTCGCGGGTGCGACAAAGTTTCAAGGCGTATCCAAATAATGGATCTTTCCAAGTGTTAAAGAGTTGATAGAAAGCAGTAGTGCTTCCCTCTTTAACTTGTGCTATGCAGTTGTAAACATCTTGGTTCATAATCCGGTATCACAAATTTGAGAAACCACTTTTAACTGAATGTAAAGCCTATATTAAATTTATACCAACTTCAACCACACGATGATTCAAAATATACATTAATATCCAACTATGCAAGTACTTTAAACTAGCCACCATAGCCAATTCATAAGCGTTACAACATTTAATAGTTACGTAACGACGCTTTAAAAATACTGTCTTGCTGTTTTAGAGAAAGTGAATATTGAAAACGAATTAATCCTCCTTCCCAATCGCCATACATCGCATTAGGTAATACTATAAAGCGTTCACCAAACTTGGCACGGTTGGCAATTACGTCGGCATTGCGTTTATCAATAGTTTGTTTATCAAACAATCGATCAAAATCACTCAAGTTATCGCCTAACAAAAGTACTATGTCGTGGGTATTCGCTACATGCTCGCGGCGAGGCTCCTTTCCACTAGCGGTGGTTTTCATTTGTAGGTTCTTACTCTCCGCGTTCGGGAAGTTATAGCGAACTAACTCTTTCAATGTAGCGCTGCGCTCGGCTTCCAAACGGTTGGTGATGTAGAATACTTCTACGCCTTTCGACTTTGCGTATTGTAAGAAGGCTAGGGCACCCGGTACCGTATCGCACGCTACTTTGTTTGTCCATTCCATCCAGGCACTATCGGTATATAGGCTATTACGGAATGCGTCGTGTACAATATATGGACTGTTATCTAGGATGGTTTCGTCGATATCTGTTACGATGGCCAAAGGTTTGGCGTGAGGTTGTTGTAAGATTTGATCTAAGCGAAGCTGGGCTAAATTGAAAGCTTGGTAACACAGCGCTTTGTATTCCCCTGCCTTTTGTTGCCATAAAGCACCCCAAGCAGGCGCTGTAGCCCTCCAAGTTTGATCATTACTGGTGGCGGGTTTCGACATACGGCACCCCATCATGCAGAGTACACTAACTACCAATGTAAAATTCTTCATAACGTTTATTTTATAAAACAGCATAAGGACCTTGAACAATGTTCAAGATCCTTTGCATATCAAATATTGAGATATTATTTAACGATTACCCAACGGTTCACCGTGTTGTATTTACCTTCTAAAACGATTTTGTAATAACCGCTTTTCATGTCCTTCACATCCACTGTTGCCTTCTGCGTAGCAGCCTGTACAGTCTTCATCAATTTATAGGTGTCTTTTCCACCTTCTTTAAAGTTATTCGTCGTACTCACGTAAATCTTCACATCACCTGTTTTGTCGATCGCATCCCAAGTAATATCCAATTGTTCGTTATTCAATGCTGCAGTAGGTTTCGCTACCGAAACTTTACCCAACAAGGAAATACCATCCACTTCACGAAGGTTTTCAGCCGGTATTTTAATTTTCATGAACTCGGCGATGCTTGGCATAATATCCACGATACCCGGGGTATTATGCTTGGCATAAGCGTTGAGTTGTTGCTGGTTCGTAACAATCCAAGTACCACGCTCGCGGTTCGATTGCCCGCCATGGTGATGACCCGATACGCTATCACGACCATGATCCGTTGTTATCACAATCATCCAGTCTTCTTTATTTTTTGCTGCGCGGGATTGAATAGCATTCCATATAGCACCTACTTGTTCGTCGACCATTTTAACAGCGCCGTACATTTGTTGACTATCACCGTGGCGATGCCCCATATCATCACTATATTCTAAATACACCCATGTTAAATCGGGTGCTTTTTCAGCCAAGTATTCACTCGCTGCTTTTACTACAGTAGAGTCAATACGATGTATATACCAGCTTTGTTTATCATGCGGGAACCTGGCTGTATCTAACTCCAAGCCATCAACGTGGTGGTCGATTTTTAGGAAGTTGGTTTGTGCCAAGTTATCGCCCACCAGCTTAGTACGGTTATCGAGCCAAGTGGAGAAAATGGCAGTTTGTTTGGTAGGATATTGCGCTTTGAAATAGCGGAAGATGCTCCAATAATTGTAGTTCTGTGCTTTGATATCGTTATCCCATACATTGTGTTTATTCACCCAAGTACCGGTAAGTAAGCTGTTATAACCTACCGCCGAAATGGTGGGTGTTTGTGAATAACCACCTCTTTCGCCGCCCACGTAAGCGCGCATATAACCGTTTTTACCGGCAATTTTATCCAAGTTGGGCGTGGGTTGTTTTTCAATTACGTCGGCCGGTATCCCGTCGACAATAATAAATACGGCCTTGCGCGTTTGTTGCGCTTGGGCCGACAATAGGCAAACACAGCTCGCCAGGCATAAAATAATCTTCTTCATAACCAAAAATTAGAAAACCGGCACGGGGAACGTTCCGCACCGGTTTGTTTTGCTATTATTCTGCTTTCAATAACCACATTACACCGTTCACATTATCGCCACCGGTTGTAAACTGGCGGTTGATGGCCTCTTTCAAATGATCGGCATTGTAAATACCTTCATTCTCAGGGTACATCCAGCGAACAGGGATTTTTTTGTTATTCAACACACCATCGCCTACCACTTCGAAAGTTGGGAAGCCTGTTCTACGTTGTTCATAGAAGCTATTCCAACCTAAGTGCATAAACGAAGCGATGTATTTCTGGGTAATGATCGATTTGATTTCGGTACCTGCTGTTAGTTGAACAGCTGCTTGCGCTTTGTAGGTATCAGCCGCATCGGTGTTAATATTGTAGAATTGGAAGGAAGCGGTGATACCTTTCTTGTAATAAGCATCGGCACTACCTGTAATCCAACCACGTACCACTGCTTCTGCCAAGATAAACTGCAATTCGGCATAGCCAATAGCAATACCCGGCTCATTAGCAGGATCAGCGTAGAAACGACGGTTTATTTTAGACGCTTCCCCTTTAGCAGCACGGTCGCTGTTCAAGTTAATAGAAGCACTTCCTTGTAAGCCACCGTAGGCATTAAAATCTGTGGCAGGCAAGGCATCAAACTTTGGTGCTTTCGCAGCGAAGCTGAATAAGCGTGGATCTTTCAAGGTTTTCAACATATTCACAAACGACTCGTCCATGTAATACGCTGTTTGGATACTGTTATCGTTATAGAACGGGTAGCGGTTACCAACTTTGTCAACGAACTTCAATTGTGCTTGGTCTGCCAATACGTCGAAGATGGGGTATTGTGCAGGATTGTTCACGATTTCAGCGAATCGTTGTTTTACATTTAGTTTCGTGTTGTTCGTTTTGTTTGATAAAGTCATCAAAATGCGTAACGAGTACGAGTTGATCAACTTTTTCCACTGGGTAATTTTACCGGCGTACAAGATATCTCCTTCTACCGCTTCAGAAGCGGCAGTTAAAGCAGCATTCGCTTCTTTCAATTCGTCTAATGCGCGGATGAAAATATCTTCTTGTGCATCGTATTTCGGTGTATAGTTACCTTCTGTAGCTTGCAATGCTTCACTGTAAGGTACATCACCAAACACCATGGTTAAACGCATGATGTAATATACACGGAAGAACTTTGCGATGGCTACGTAAGAAGGTTTGTTCATACGGTTTGCTTCCAGTTCCATGCGGTTTACTTGGCGAAGGTTGCCGTAGTTACCAAAGCCAGAACGTTGCCAACCGTAATATTGGTTATCGTTAACGCCATCGGTATAAGCCATTTGGCGAGAAGCCAACGTAGCACTTAAGCTTACTTCATTGAAAGCATTTGCTTCGATACTTGTTAACAACAAGTTGGGAGCTGCTTGCGTAGGTTTATTCGGATCTGTTTGGAAGGCTTCAAATTTCTTACAAGCACTCATACTAAGCGCCATTGCCATCAAACCCAACAATAGTTTATTTTGCTTCATGTGGTTTCTTGTTTAGAATTTTAAGTCGATGTTAAAACCATAGCTACGCATTGATGGTGTTTGTAACGCATCGTAACCTGGATCTGGATCAACGTTTGGAAGTTTCGATAACAACAGCAAGTTTCTACCTACTAATGAAACAGAAGCAGCACGCAAGAAGGTTCTATGAACGAGCTTGCTTGGCAAGTTGTACGTGAATGTAACCTCGCGAAGTTTCAAGAAAGTATTCGAATAGTAGTTGTAGTTGGTTTCTGCTGCATTACTAGTGTTGATCATATAGTCGATATAGTTCACCGCTTGCGTGTTAGGTGCGAATTTGCGGGTATCGCTTACGATGTTGCCTTCGTTATCATATTCAACACTACCCGATACCACAACCACGCCTTTACCTACATATGTAGCTTTACCGGCATTCGCATCATCACGGAATTGGTTCACCGTACCCGGATGGGTACCACCCCACCACATTTTCTGGTTCGTACTAGAGTACATTAAGCCTCCAATTCTACCATCTACCAATACTCTCATGCTGAAGTTCTTGTAACGGAAGTTGTTTTCAACACCGTATACCCAATCAGGGTCGCTATGACCAATATACCTAGCATAGTTATCTGCTAATGGGAAACCGTTATCTCTATAGATAATATTGCCTTGCGGATCGCGTTGGTATACGTTATCGTAGATATTCTTCACGTTGTCGCCTACTTTTAAGTAACCCAATTTGCTAGCATTACCGTAAATTTTCGACAATGTATTACGCATGTGCGACCAGTTGGTTAACACGTTCCACTCAAAATTCTTATTACGAATAGGTGTACCCGTTAATACAATCTCGAAGCCTTTACGTCTATATTCATTCCCATTCAATTTACGCGATTCGTAACCACTGGTAACAGATACCGGTAAGTTGATGATGTTGTTAAAGTCGCGTGCATTGAAGTAAGTAACATCAAATCCTACACGGTTTTTAAAGCCTTTCCATTCAAGACCTACTTCGTAAGAATTTGTTGTCTGTGGCTTTACATCCGGGTTCTTCAAGTTGCCACTGTAGGTTAATGATGGTGTTCCATCCCAGTTAACACCTTGGTCGTAAGTAGCTAAGAAATCGTATGGATAAGCGCTAGAGTTGAAAATGGTTCCACTCGACACGCTCGATACCGAAGCACGTGCTTTCAAGTAAGAAGTCCATCCTGGCAATTTTACCAATTCCGATACTACTACCGAACCCGATACCGATGGGTAGAAGAAAGTATTGTTTTGTGTTGGCAAAGAGGAAATCTTATCTGTTCTACCGGTTACGGTTACGTAAAACGCCTTGTAGAATTCGAAGTCAACGAAACCATAGTAGCTGAACGTACGATCTTCTTGGATGATGTTACGCGCCGTTACAGGTTTAGCAGAGTTACTCAAATTATAAATACCCGGAATGGTTAAACCATCGGTAATGGCTGTTTGGTACTTCCTATTACGGTAGAAATTAGAACTCCCTACTTGCGCATTCACGCTAAAGTTTTTGCTGAAAGTGTGGTTATACTGTACCATCAATTCGCTTAAGATATCGAAGTAGTTAGTAGTTGAGGTAGTATAGTTACCGCGCGATTTATCGCTGTAACGGATATAACTAACCGGCTCTTTCAAGTTTTCATTCAAACCGTAGGCGTTGATACCGTTACGGAATTTCACGTTGAAATCGCCGTTTATTTTGTAGTCGAGCGTTAGGGAACCGAAGGTATTATCCTTGTAGTATCCTTGTTTTAATTCGTATGCTTGGAAGTACGGGTTATTGTACCAAGAGTTATTGTAGTGTTTTTGTTGGATACCTTCTTTACCTTTTACCCAGTAATCTTTTAAGTCGCGGATATCTACATCCGGGCCTGTCCATAATACTAGGTTATACAAGTAGTTCATGGGGCCATAGCCGTTTTCTGGATAGTTATCGGTGTACTGCCTGTTATAGGTAATACGGGCATCTGCTTTCAGTTTGCTCGTTAAGTTGTAGTTACCGGCAACGCTGAAAGAAGAGTTATTGAGTTGTGAATTAGGCACTACACCTTTTTGGTAGATATGTGAAGCAGATGCTCTGAAACTACCTTTATCACTACCTTTTGTAACGCTGATGTTGTTGGTTGAAATCAATCCTGTTTGGAAGAAATTCTCTACGTTGTTTTTCCCGCGCGATAAGAACGGCGTAGCGGAACGTACACCAGTAACGGGATCAACAGGGCTGTTATACTGGGGAGTTTCCCAATAACCGCTGGCAGTAGATGGATCTCTTTGATCGAGTTTGGGTCCCCAAATCCAGCCGGAACCTTCTGTACCACCACCGGAACCGTCGGTATAAGCATATTTGCCTTTGTAACCGTTACCGTAGGTTGATTGTACATCGGGAATCCTAATAAAGCTAGGTTGAAACATGGTCGACGAATTGAACTCTACGCTCATATCCGTACCCTTACCACGTTTCGTAGTAATCATAATCGCTCCATTTTTACCAATAGAACCGTATAACGCGGAAGCAGTGGGACCTTTCAATACGCTCAAGCTTTCAACATCATCGGGATTCACTTTCCAGAAATCGGCAGATGGATCAGGAATACCGTCGATTACGATCAAGGGCGTTTGTCCACGTAATGAAATTCCTGGATCACGGAAAAGATCGGTTGAGTTGGAGATGGTTAAACCTGCAACACGACCGGTTAACGAGTTCACCAAGTTGGCTTCACGCGCTTGTGTCATGCTTTCGCCTTTCACTTCTTGCACGGCGTAACCGAGTGATTTCTTTTCTTTTTGAATACCAAGTGCCGTTACCACCACTTCCCCGAGTGCTGCGCTGGCTTGGTTCAATTTCACATTTATTGTACGCGATTCGCCAACAGCCTGTTGAAACTGTTCGTAACCAATGATCGAGTACATCAGTACATCAATATTTGATATACCATTTAATGTATAGTTACCGGCTGCATCTGTAGCCGTACCTTTTGATTTACCTTTTACGCTTACCGTAACACCTGGCAAAGGCTCATTTGTAGTGGCATCTACTACTTTACCTTTCACAGTGAAAGTTTGTGTTTGCTCGATAGCAGCCACACGGCTCGCTTTAATAACATAATAATTCGATGTAATGGCTTCCCCGGCAAGGCCTAGCGGCTGCAAGATAGCCGGTAAAGCATCGGCCAAATTATACTGTTCTAATTGCTTTAAACGTTGCGCAGGAACATTTTTACCACGCAAAATCTCGCTGTTGTAACTGAATTTTACTTTGTGAATTTTTTCCAATCGAAGTAATGCATCCTCTAAAGGATAAACGTCTTTCTGCCGTGCAACGTCGTTGCGGGCGAGCATATTTTGCGCTTGCATTGTTGGCTGAACTGCAAACAAGCACGCAGTGAAACATACTAGCTGCGGAATGCGTAGCATTTTGTGCATAGTGGCGATGTTTTAGATCTGAGTGACAGTTTTAATGTTGGCAATCGTTACTTGGCCTTGATAACGAGCACCTGTTTATTAGTTTGATCGATCTGAATGTCTAGTGATTGTTCAAGGATGGTCATTGCCACTTCTAACTCGGTAGCCGGCAAGGTTCCTGTGAATGTAGTTTGTGCTAATTGTGTATGGTCGAATCTCACCGCTACGCCGAATTGTTGTTGCATAATAGCGGCAACTTCGCGTAATGGTGTATCCTTAAATATGAGCTGGTTGTTTTTCCAACTGGTAAGTGTTGTGGTGTCGGCTGCTTGGTGTTTAAATTGTAGGGCAGCATGGTCGTATAGTACCATTTCGCCGGGTTGTAAAATGGTGGATTCCCTTTTGCTCGCCACTTTTACTTTCCCGCTATTCAGTACTACACTGGTATGTAGATTTTGTGCTTTAACGTTGAAAGTAGTACCTAATACCTCTACTGTTAAGGCTTTCGCATGTACTACGAATGATTTTTGCGCAGATTGTGCTACGTTGAAAT
Source organism: Chitinophaga skermanii (assembly GCF_003259335.1). Lineage (GTDB taxonomy): Bacteria > Bacteroidota > Bacteroidia > Chitinophagales > Chitinophagaceae > Chitinophaga > Chitinophaga skermanii. The sequence goes on along the minus strand of NZ_QLLL01000005.1, from coordinate 253,301 downwards.
AACCTTCCCCTGTGATCCATGCTTCGCGGGATGACAGGCTTTGCATGTTGCTGGCAAATCGTAAAGTAGCATTTGCATTCAGGGTAACGGAGCTACCATCCGGCAAGGTAATTTTCTTGATTTCGCCGTACCCGGTGGCTACCGTCATATATTCAGCACGGGGCGTTTTCCAAAGGTAAGCACCGCCTAATACAAGCAATAAAGCCACGGCAGCGGCCGTATAATACCATTTGTACGCCGCCATACGCCTTACGGTCGAAACCTGGGCTGCTTCGGTTGGGCGGGATGCCAAAATATGCTCATATACCCTATTAGCGTCTGCTGGTGCCATCTGTTCCCAACCTGTTTCGCCCTGTTGTGCTAATAAATCGTCTACACTCGGCAATAAACCGGGTGCCTCGTGGTTAGCAAGGTATTCGTCGAGTTCAGATTGTTCTTGTTCAGTTATAGTTCCAGCAGCTAGTTTCGCAAATAGTTGTTGTATATAGGCATCATCAAATTTCGGCGCTTCCATCAAATGCTTTTATAATAGATACAATGCAAATCGATGGAAGGACGATCCTAAGGGAAAATATTTTTTGAATTATTTATACGCAGGGGAAATGCGCAGTTTGTATATGTAGGATGGTATTGGGTTATAGGCGATATAAGGGTTGAGCTTATTTGAACCGGGAAGGCACCTAGGTATGTAAATAGCGAGGTTAACAGCCTATTTCTCCATATAAGCGGGTGGTAATTTTCTTTCTTTTAGAGCTAACGGTAACATTTACAAAACGGTAGATGACGTAATCCACTTGTTGCACCAACTCATCGTCTTCAATCAACAACTCATACATGTTATTTCTAAACAACCGGGGAGCGCCTTCTACATATTCTTCTTGTTTAACTGCTACCAGCCTCTCCAACCGGCCATTAATACGCATAAATATAACGCCTTCCAAGTTACCTGCTAGCAAATATTCGGATCTACCTAACATGGTAGAATCTTCAGCATACAGCTCCGACGCACCCTCAATTTCAGGGGGTAATTCGAGAAAGGGGGTTATAATAATATCTAACTCGGTTGTATCGTAAGCAATCCCGTCATAGGAATAGGTTTCGCTTAAGGAAGAATCTTGTTGTATTTTTTTAGGATCTACCGTATGTAAAAGATTAAGTGATGTATCAATTATTGCTGAATCATTTATTGATGCGATAAAAGAATCTGTCTGTGCCGTTTCCGTTAAAGTAGTGGTTTGGCAAGCAGTAAATAGGCAAGATAACAGCAAAATCGATTTTCTCATACGTATGCAAGATAAGGCACGCCGTTCAATAGTAAAAGTCCCGGTGAAAGAAATGCGTCGCAACGATGCTCCATAGTAAATCAACATCCTGGTCTACGGTATGTAATGCGCTAAGCGCCTATGGTAGTTAATCTGGCCCAAGTGATAGTTTAAATGCGTAGCTAAGTGAATTAATATATACTCTGTTGAGTGGTTGGCATCGAACATTTTAAGTGGATATTGCCGCTCTAAGTCGGCCTCACTGAGGTTTTCTAATACTTGTTTTATAATATTCGACGTGTAATCGATGGCTAGTAACAGGTCTTTTCGAGGCACATCTTTCTGCTCGAATTCCTTTTCGCGGTGGCGTACATAACCCGTATTGCCCAGTACCGCCCCTATATAATGATTCAAATTACCGATTAAATGCAGGCATAAATTACCCGCGCTATTCGTTGTACCCGGCAAGGTTTGCCAAATAGTACTTTCATGGAAATAAGCATTTATTTCGGCTTTTAGCTTGTCCAAGTCACGCTTAAACAAAGGAGCTAATGTATCGGGAATCATCGTGTTTATTTTAAGATGGTTACACACAACGCACCTATCCTCTGTATAAAAATAAAATTTTATTCGTTACGGCTCATCGCAGGCAGTTGAGAAAAACTAAGATTAATGGGTTGACGCTTTGTACGGATACGGTTGGTACCGGAAATGGTGCCTTCGTCGCCCAGGTAGAACATGGTTTGTAACTGGCGTTCACCCAAATCGGCACAAATCGACCAGAAAGTTCTTTCTGGGAAAGGGCGTTTTACCCCGGCCCGCTCGCCATCTATAAAGGCGCACAGTACTGTATCTATCACAACGCGCAAGCTCTCCAATGTAAACAGGCCCTCGTGGTACTCTATTTCTTCATCGAGCATACATACACGGGTGAAAGAGTTGTGCTCTTCGTCCATAAACACAAGTGGGTAACTATATAAATCGGGATGTTTATGCAAGGGATGGTTCGTAACCACGAACGGTGTATCTTTCTTCGCATCCGTAAAGAAGTATTGGCCCGTTTCTGCATCTACCTCGAATACTGTGGCCGCTCCTGTTTCATCTACAATTAAGTAATGTATACCTTGGCCTTCGGCGAAGTAAATATGCTGTTGCAGGATAGCCGATTTACATTGATTCACGGTTTTACAAGTACTCAATAAGAAGTTGGGTAATTGCAGCATACTAATACCCGCATCGCGTACACCACTAATATTTGTGAGCAGCGCCGGTGCACCTGGATCGAATAACACGGTAACATACAACCCGTGCTCATTGATTCCATCCGTCCAAGGATTGAGTAAATCATTGCTACTAATATGCATCGTAGCAAACCCACCATCGGTTGGATATATTTCCGTGATTTGGTTACGGGTATTAAACTTCCATTCACCTTTCACACTTTTACCACCTGCTAATTCCGACGGTGTAGCCATATACCAATCGAAGTTACGGGCTACCAGCGGGTTACCGGAAGCCGTCATAGATGGGGGAATTACCACGGCTGAGCAACCCACACCACCTTTACCAAAAATAAGGCTGGATGTATCGTACAAGGTGTTGGCAATATCGATGTTGAAAGCCTTCGCTACGCCTGCCATCCTTTCGGCTTGTGCAGGCCATACACGTTTAAAATAGTTCCAACGACCATTGGCATAAATAGGATCTACATAAGAGTACAGCTTCGTGCTAAATTCCTGTTTGGCCAACAATGCAAGGTCGTACCCAATTTCTTCATTGGCACCTTTCACAATAATGTGTTGCACATTCATGTAATTACCGGCATGGGCAGGAATGATAAAATCATCTTTCAAAAGCATACGCGTAAAATTTTACAAGATTTTGGTAAGCAGAAAGAATATAACAAGTTGAGGCCGTGATTGTTCTACACTCATTCTTCACTTGAAACTTGCACAGACGTTTGATTGGCGGTGATTAAATACTTGCTTAAAGTATCGTATAAACGGGAGTATTCGATAGGTTTTACGAGGTAATCGTTGAACCCATCGCGCAATGCTTCCTGTTGTTGTTCGTAGAAAGCATCGGCAGAAATTGCTACAACAGGTATATGTTGCAAGTTGGGATAGGTTCGTAAAGCCAGCAATGCTGCCGTACCACAAAGGTTCGGCATATGCATATCCATAAAAATTAAATCCGGTGGGTTCTTCAATGCCTTTTCTATGCCCTTTTCACCATCTTCGGCCACTTCGATATCTAAGCCCATACCTTGGCAATACTTGTGCATTACTTTTTGGTTCAACAAATTATCCTCCATCACTAATACCCGTTTACCCGCAGGCATTTTCTCCCATGTTTTCGGCTGTTGTTCGGTCCGTGGTTCTTCCATGGCAGCTTCTACCAGCGGTAATACAATAGTGAAACAAGTGCCAATACCAATTTCACTAGTCACCTCCATAGCACCGCCCATTAATTCCACTAAGTGCTTAGAAATGGTTAAGCCTAAACCCGTACCTCCATAGTTATGCGACACGGTATTATCGGCCTGTACAAACGGCTGGAAAATAAATGGCAAACGATCTTCTGCAATACCTATGCCTTCATCGGAAATGCGAATACACCAGCTATTGCCATCTACCTCGGAGCAATGCACCGTTATGTTTTTACCCTTGGGAGTAAACTTAATAGCGTTCCCTACGAGGTTGTTAATTACCTGTGTTAAGTGTTTCCGGTCGGCCACTATTCTTTCCGGCAGCTTGTGATCCAAAATAAGGTTCACATGCAAATCTTTCGTTTTAGCGTTGGATTGTGCTACCGCCACGAGGTTATGCATCCAGTCGCGGATGTTAAACGGCTCGTTCAAAATATCGTCTTTACGACCCGCTTCGATCTTCGCCAGTTCTAATACATTGTTGATAATCTCCAACAAACCGCGCCCGCTAGAGTCGATATGGTGAATCATTTCCTGGGCATCTACCGGCAATAGTTGCGAGCTTTGTTGGTGAATAAGGATATCGGAAAAGCCGATGATGATATTTAAAGGGTTGCGGATTTCATGACTAATCTCCCGTAAAAACTTCGACTTCGCATGGTTAGCTTTATCGGCTTCATCCTTGGCAATAGCGAGGTTCTTCCGTGTATCGTGTAGTACGATTACTTGGTGTTTCAATTCATTTTCTTGTGCCTGCAAAGTTGCGTAGCTATTGCGTAGGTTTTCTAATGTTTCTTCTAACAGTAACTTGCTCTTACGAATCTCTTCTGTACGTTCTTCTACTTGTGCTTCGAGGTGTATATTCGTTAAGATCAACTCTTTGTTCATACTGCGTAATTGTGATTTTTGCAGTTCCACTTCTTCATGTGATCGTACCAACGAATCGTTGCGAATACCGAGTACTTGTAAAAGGTTATTAATATTCTGTTGATAGAAGGATAGGATAATACAATTCAATAAAAATATCACACCCATAATCAGCCAACGGAACGAGTTCGTAACGGCGTTGGTAAGCCGTAATGGCGGAATAATCGCGTAATGATGATTCACCTCTAACAACACCAAGCACACGATGGGCATCATAATGCAAATGCATTTGAGGAATTGTTCTTTTTTATTGAAAATGAGTAAAGGCACACCGGATAGAAACAAGCACAGTAAATGCACTTCCGTAGCCTCGCCGAACATTTGCCCGTAGTATAAAATAAGCGTACTAATGGTAAATGGTAAACTGAATTTTGCGGCGGAATAGAGATGGTACTTATTGAAAAACAAGGCACTTAAGAACCCGGCTACAAACACTAAAGCCGACCAGCAAATGATCCACTCTCCCGATATCCATGCCAAACCCACCCCGTAAAAGGTACACAAGATCGCGATGATGAAACAAAATGAATTCACAATCATGATCTGTTGCACTTCCTCTTCGGGCACGTCGGACGTTATGCCGGTTCTTTTAACGTTATTAAGCCACTTAATAGCCATCGGGGACTGAGTATATAACAAACGCGATTTTCCTTACTAGGATTGCACCATTTGCGGCACTTTCTTTGGTTGTAAGTTTAACTTTAATATAGTTAAATAAAATATAATATCCAATTATAAAACATTCCCAATTCTAATCATTTGATCCTGAGTACTTACGTGGTATGAATGAACTAAATAGCGCTTGAATAGTTACGTAATGATAAGGGGAAAGATGGTCAAAAATTGTTAATTGCTCGTTATTCTTATTAAAAAACAAAACCCGGTAGAAATACCAGGTCTTACTGCTTACTCCAAGTAAACTAATTTTAAGATGCATCTTTTTAAATGATGTTATGCTAAAATTAGGATGAACTAAAATTAGCGATAATTTGTATATGTTTTGTTAACTGTTCGTTATCGTAGGGAAATAGTTCTCCCCTTAATAATTGACATATCAACTATAATTTTTTGTGCAAGAAATAAACAAACAAAGTTAGTGGACGTTGCATAATGAAACATGACAACCATCATTATTCAACATGATTTCAGCAGCTACCTTTACGCCAGTTGCCCACCAAAAAAACAGGTGCTATGCATAATGTAGAAATCCTCTCAAGAATCCAATTTGCCTTCACTGTAGCTTTTCACTACATCTACCCCCCGTTAAGTATAGGGCTTGGTTTATGCCTCGTGATTATGGAAGGTATGTACTTAAAAACCGGTAATAAACTGTACGAACACATTACCCGGTTTTGGATTAAAATATTCGCTTTAATTTTCGGTATTGGTGTAGCCACCGGTATTGTAATGGAGTTCGAATTCGGTACCAACTGGGCCACGTATTCGCGGTATGTAGGCGATATTTTCGGTAGCGCCTTGGCAGCAGAAGGTATTTTTGCATTTGCTTTAGAATCGGGCTTCCTGGGCATACTATTATTCGGGTGGAACCGCGTAAGTAAAGGGGTGCACTTTTTCTCGACGATTATGGTGGCCTTGGGATCTATTTTCTCGGCCCTATGGATTGTAGTGGCCAACTCCTGGCAACAAACCCCCACCGGCTACGTCATAGAAGGTGAAGGCATGCAAGCCCGGGCTGTGATTACCGATTTTTGGGTGATGTTCTTCAACCCCAGTAGCATGGATCGCTTCGCACACGTTATTATCGGTTCTTTCTTAGCAGGCTCCTTCCTTGTAATGAGTGTAGGCGCTTGGTATATCCTCAAAAACAAACACCTTTCGTCGGCCAAAGCAATGTTTAAAGTAGGCTTAAGTGTTGCTTGCATTGCCGCCTTATTACAATTATTCTCCGGCCACCGTTCCGCCGATTATGTAAGTAAATACCAACCGGCTAAGTTAGCAGCCATGGAAGGTCACTTCGATGCAAATGCTCCTGCCGATATGTACCTGCTCGGCTGGGTACATACAAAAGATCAAAAAGTAAGTGGTATTAAAGTACCCGGTGGGCTATCTTTTTTAGTACACCAAGATTTCAAAGCGCCAGTAACGGGGTTAAATGCTTTCCCAGGAGAAGATCGACCTAAGCAGGTGAATTTCGTATTCCAAACATATCACTTAATGGTGACTATCGGTATTACCTTAATTGCTTTAACCTTGCTTGCTGTATACTTATTATATAAGAAGAAATTATTCGAGCAAAGGTGGTTGATGCGCATATTCGTATTGGCTGTTTTACTTCCTCAAATTGCCAACCAAGCAGGCTGGTACGCGGCGGAAGTAGGTCGACAACCTTGGGTGGTGTATAAATTATTGCGCACCAGCGATGCTTTGTCGAAAACAGTCACCGCCAACCAAGTGGTATTCTCTTTAATACTTTTCACGTTTGTGTACCTCGTGCTGTTTATCCTATTCCTCTATTTACTCAATAAAAAAATAAAGCACGGGCCTGATGTGAACGAGAATGAAGAAGATGATAGTGATGTATTCTCTAAACGCAACGTAGGCGCTATTTCTTAAGCATAAAGCAACAATTATGGAAACAATATTAGGATTAGATCTTCCCACTTGGTGGTTCTTGGTAATTGGTGGATTGATAACAGGTTACGGTGTGCTCGACGGGTTTGATTTAGGAGCTGGTGCTTTGCATTTATTTTTCAACAAGGAAGAAAGCAGGCGGATTGCCTTGAACGCGATTGGGCCTGTTTGGGATGGGAATGAAGTATGGTTAGTAATTGCCGGGGGTGCGCTTTTTGCGGGTTTTCCCTTGGTATATGGCGTTATATTCAGCACGTTCTACATACCGTTTATGTTATTTCTCGTGGCCTTGATTTTCAGGGCAATATCGATTGAATTTCGAAGTAAGGAACCGATGTTGTGGTGGCGGAAGATGTGGGATATTAGTTACATGGTGTCGAGCACGCTTATTACCTTGCTATTAGGCCTCGTGTTAGGAAACCTAATTAATGGCTTGCCATTCAACGAACAACACGAATTTACAGGTACGATATGGACCTTCTTCAACCCTTATTCTATCCTTATTTCCATTACTACCCTTTCGTTATTCATGTTACACGGCGCCATTTACTTGGCCATGAAAACCGAGAACCGTTTATATGCAAAATTGACGATCCTCGTGAACAACTGTAGCAAGTTCTTCATCTTGTGTTTTATAATGACTTCCTTGGCCACCTTGATATACATTCCACATATGACGGCCGAGTTCAAGGAGAACCCCGTTTTATTCGCTTTACCGCTGTTAGCTGTGCTGGTTGTATTGAATATCAAGCGCAATATCGATAGCCGGAAATACTTTACAGCCTTCGTTTTCTCTAGTACTACTACTGCTATATTGTTGATACTCTTTGCCATAGGATTATATCCTAACATCATCATCTCTTCTACCGACCCGGCTTATAATGTAAGCATCTACCAAGCTGCTTCTACTACCAAATCGTTGAAAATTATGATGTTAATCGCGGCCATTGGAACCCCGCTCGTATTAGGCTATACAATATTCGTGTTTTGGACCTTTAGAGGGAAAGTGAAGTTGAATGAAATGAGTTACTAAAGATATTTTAACGTTTCATTGGTAAAAAAAATGAACCCCGGTAAGGAATTACCAGGGCTTTTACCATTTAACCTAACTATATGCTGTAACAGCAACTAGTATCTTTGTAGCTTTTTATAGCTTAATTATATTGATAATATGAATATCTCGTTCGTTGAATGCCGAAGGCAATAGAGTACAATAGACATGTAAAAATAGTCTAAGTTTAATACGAATAAAAAAATATTTTAGTTTTCTTTCCTAGACAAAAGTACAGAATACTTTTTACACTAATTTGGATTCATGAACCGGATCGATCGATTAAATGCCATCCTAATACAACTACAAAGTAAGAAAATTGTGAGAGCTGCGGAAATTTCTGAGCGGTTTAATATTAGTTTGCGTACAGTTTACCGTGATGTAAAGGCCTTACAAGAGTCGGGGGTGCCTATTGGTGCAGAGGCTGGAACCGGCTACTACATTGTAGAAGGCTATCATTTACCGCCGGTTATGTTCAGTAAAGAAGAAGCGGCAGCCCTTTTAACAGGCGAAAAAATAATGGCCACTTTCGGCGATAAATCTACCCAAACACAGTTCACGAATGCCATGCAAAAAATTCGTGCTGTTCTCCGCGGCAGCGAAAAAGATTTTTTAGAATCTTTGGAAGAAAATATTGCTGTTCTAAACAGGAATTTTCAACCCGCTACCCCCGAGTTTCCCAACCGCTTCCTCAGTGAAATTCAATACGCTATCGCCCATAGGCGCATTACTACCATGCACTATGTAGCCACATATAACAACTCGTCGAATACCCGCGAAATAGCTCCCATTGGCGTATTCTACCTTTCCGGCAGTTGGCACCTTATTGCCTATTGCTTGCTGAGAAATGATTACCGGGATTTTAGAATCGATCGTATTAAACAATTGACTGTCACCGATAAAAATTTCAATAAAGACAAATACATCTCCCTTCAAACCTATATCTCCAAACAACATCAAATGCCCGATGATGCATTTCTCATCAAAGTGCGTTTCTCTAGCCGCGGTGCACAATATATGCGTAACCAGAAACAGTACTACGGCTTTATCGACGAAACCATCTTAGAAAACGGCGAAGTAGAAATGCAATTCCTCCATAGCTCGATCGAGTACTTTGGCCGGTGGATTTTACCTTGGATGACAGAGGCCACGGTAATACAACCCCAAAAACTCATGCACTTCATTCGCGATATCACCTTGCAAATCAATCAACAATACCAATAATACCCACCACTTTCCTTACAGTTAAAAAATTTATTGCCAGGCTGCTGACATAAGGTTGTCATACCCCCTATGTTTCTTTGTATGATTAAATACAAGATCATATGGAAATCATACAATTACCCGCCATGTACTTTTTCGGTCGATCGTTTACTTGCGATTTCGAAGGTATGTTACAGCATGTGCGCGTGTTACCCCGTGAACTTTTTGCACAATCACAACAATTAGGGTTAGAGATTGCCGGCGTTATGCAATGGCACTATGTGGATTTTAATCCACAACCTGGGGCATTATTTCAACTTCGTATAGGCTTTCCCGTAGTAGCAAAGAAAGAAGTACCTAGTCCTTACGAAATAATAGAACTACCTAGCTTCAAATGTGCTGCTGCTTTGCATTTGGGAGCATGGGATAAATTCAGCAATACCTATTCGCAACTCGTTGATTTTGTGCAAGAAAATAATTTGCACTTCACAGGGCATAACCGTGAATGCTATATGCTGTGCAACTTTGAGCAGGCCGACAACAATATAACGTACATCCAAATTGGCGTTCAATAAGATGCGACCCTCCTTTATATTCCCACGATGTATTCGTGTAGCCAGTAGCGTTATACTCATAGCGCTACTGTTAGAACTGCTAAATAAATTTTTCTCACCCTTTTAATGTTAGCTATGATTGCAGGTAAAATCGATTTAAGCAAACTGTACAAATCGTATTACACAGCTACCACTACCCCCGCCGAGGTAGCCTTAGACGCTGGGCAATACATTACGATTATGGGGCAAGGCGAACCCGCAGGCGCCACCTTTACAGCGAAAGTACAAGCCCTATATAGCGTAGCCTACACCGTAAAGGCCATTTATAAGCGATTACAGGAAGACTTTACAGTTTCTAAGCTTGAAGGCCTTTGGTGGACAAAAAACGGCCAAGACGCCTTAAAAGTGCCCAAAAACGAGTGGTGCTGGAAACTGATGATTAGGATTCCTGCATACACGGAACGAGCAGATATTGAACAAGCAATTGGATTAGTGCTGCATACGAAGAAGTTACAGGTAGCAACAGAAGTTCGATTTGAAAAAATGAAAGAAGGCTTGGTGGTGCAATGTATGCACTTAGGGAATTACGATAGCGAGCCGGCTACCATTGCTTTGTTACATGCGTATATGGAAGAGAAAGGATATGAGCAAGATGGCTTACACCACGAAATATATTTGTCGGACCCCAATAAAGTAGTGCCGGAGAAATGGAAAACCATTATCCGTATACCGGTAAAAAGGAAGGATGACTAATTATTCTTTCGTGTTATCGGTGATACCGAGTAATTCGATGGCTTGTTGTGCGGCGATTTGACTGGCGTCTTTTTTATTGAAAGCTTTACCGCTACAGATCAGTTCCCCGTCGACCATGGCGCCTACGGTGAAGATTCTTCTGCCGTTGTCCATTTGTTCTTCGAGTAATTCGAATTCGAGGTTTTTGCCTTGTTTATTGGCCCAGCCGTAGAGTTTGTTTTTGTGGTTCATTTCTACCGACTCGAGCGCTTCGAGGTCGATATACGGAACGAGGATGCGTTTGTGTACAAACTGTTTTGTTTTCTCGTACCCGCGGTCTAAATAAACGGCGCCTACTAGGGCTTCGAGAGTATTCCCGAAGATTTGAGAGATTTTGAGGAAGCTGTTATACTTATCGTAGATGGTGAGTTTACGTAAACCCATTTTGATAGCAATATCGTTTAATTGCTGGCGGTTTACGATTTTGGATCGCATTTCGGTGAGGTAGCCTTCGGTTTTGTAGGGGTACTTTTTAAACAAGTAATCCCCTATGATCGCTCCTAAAATAGCGTCGCCTAAGTACTCCAAGCGCTCGTTGCTTTCCAAGAATTTCTCCTTGCTGGAACGATGGCTTAGGGCTACTTCATACAAAGCATAATTACCCGGCGGAAAGCCGAGTAAATTATATAAGTCTTTGTAAAGTTTCCTTTTTCTAAAGACGATGCGATATAGAAAACCTGGCAAAATTTTCACACGATTAAGGAACAAATTTTTTGAATATCACGGAAGCATTGTGGCCACCGAATCCAAATGTGTTGCTTAATGCTGCTCTCACTTCTCTTTGTTGTGCCTTGTTAAAGGTAAAGTTAAGTTTAGGATCTAACTGCGGATCGTCGGTAAAATGGTTGATCGTAGGAGGAACCAAACCGTGAATAATAGATTTGATGGCTGCGATAGCCTCTACTGCACCTGCGGCACCTAGAAGGTGACCGGTCATAGATTTCGTAGAACTAATATTCATTTTATACGCTGCTTCGCCAAAAACCTGCTGAATAGCTTTTACTTCTGCCACATCACCTAATGGTGTTGATGTACCGTGCACGTTGATATAATCAATTTCGTGCGCTTCCATACCGGCGTCTTTTAAAGCTTGTGTCATTACGTTTTTAGCACCTAATCCTTCTGGGTGTGGAGCGGTTAAGTGGTGAGCGTCTGCTGTTGCACCGCCACCAACTAATTCGGCATAAATATGCGCACCACGTGCTTGGGCGTGTTCTAAAGATTCCACGATTAAAGCACCGGCACCTTCACCCATAACAAAACCATCCCTATCGGCGTCGAAAGGTCGTGATGCAGTTTTAGGATCATCGTTTCTTTCCGACAATGCTTTCATGGCATTGAAACCACCAACGCAAGCTGCGTTGATAATGTTTTCTGAACCACCTGTAACGATCATATCGGCCTTGCCCCAACGGATGTGGTACATGGCATCGATAATTGCATTTGTAGCGGAAGCACACGCGGAAACAACTGAGAAGTTGGGACCACGGAAACCATTGCGGATTGAAATGTAGCCTGCGGCTATGTCTAATATTAGGCGAGGGATCAAGAAAGGACTAAAACGAGGAGTACCATCACCTTGATAGAACTCTTTCAGTTCGTTGCAGAAGTTTATCATACCTCCAACACCGGTACCCCAAATAACGCCCACTCTATCAACATCAATTGAATTGCGGTCGATTTTAGCATCTGCTACTGCTTGGTCGGATGCAATAACTGCAGTTTGGGTAAAGGGATCCATCTTGCGAGCATCCTTTTTATCCATATAGTTAGTAGCATCAAAATTCTTCAGTTCACAGGCAAAGCGGGTCTTGAATTTGGAAGCGTCAAATTGCTTGATGTAATCTGCGCCGGATACACCGTTCGCCAATCCATGCCAATATTCATCGACCGAATTGCCGAGCGGTGTCAGCGCGCCTAAACCTGTAACGACTACTCGTCTGGGTTGCATTAAAACAGTTCTGATTAGTTGGATTATTTTACATGTTCTTCCAGGTAAGCTACTGCCTGGCCAACAGTTGTGATAGTTTCAGCTTGTTCATCAGGAATTGAAATATTGAATTCTTTTTCAAATTCCATGATCAGTTCAACCGTATCCAAAGAGTCTGCGCCTAAGTCGTTGGTGAAGCTAGCTTCAGGATTTACCTCAGCTTCGTCAACGCCCAATTTGTCAATAATGATCTTTTTAACTCTTGATGCAATGTCTGACATAATTTTAAGTGTTTTTGGTTTAAAACTTGAGTGCAAAAATATAATTTTTATTCAATTGCCAACAGCCTAAGCAAATTTTAGCACATATTTTCGGATATCCCCGCAGTGCTAAGCTTGCCTTTTTCATGCCATAACCCACCACACGCAAGCATTTCAAGGGTTTACACACATGCCTGTAATATCTCAATTATTTAAAATTGAAAACATATTAACAGCAATTTTTGTGCGAATATTCCTTTTTTCTAGGCTTCTTGTATCACATTTTATATGATTGCTTTCTTGTCAAACATACCTCATCTTACGAGGTACACCATTATATATATAGCATCATTCTACCTGCTCTTCCAACAAGTGTGATGCTATTTTACCGTGATTATTATACGATATAGCTTCCTTGTATAATTTACCGCGCATTTTTCTACCGGGTAAACGAAGCTGCTTTGGGCGAGGACTGCTAGTTTGTAATAAAGTTGTAGCCGGTTTTATTTGTTTTGTAGGTACTGCTACTTCTACAATAAGTGGTATGGGTGCTTCAACAGGGGGTACTGGCTTCGTAGCTTCCACCCCCACTTTGGGGAATACATGGGTAATGCACATGGCATTGTACCGGCCACCTGCCACGCTGTATGGTTTGTCGTTTAATATTTCCACGAACACAATTCCCACCGATACCAATACATGCCTTTGTTCCTTTTTAGGTAAGGGTACCGTAAGCGAATACGGCATGGTAGCGGTATCATCGAGCACCAGGGGGATGGTTTGTATGCTCTCGCTCGTGGTTTCGTTCTTATCGAAGTCGACCGCTTGTACAGTCGTTACTATTTTATAATGCGTGGCATGTTTGGGAATACGTAATTCATGCGTGGGCACAAACGAAGGTATATCCACCTTTGCTATACCCTTTGCCCTATCGAGTGTTGTACGGGGTTGTACCCTGCATACGCGTCGGAACAAGGCATTTTCATTCAGCTCAAATCCTTTTAATAATTGTACATCGCCGTTTTCCACGGTTCGCTCGCCCCGAACGTGGGATGTATCTTGCTGGATAATTTGTAATAGTTGTGATGATAGCCGCCTGTACATCGATGCATCGCGGAACAGGTGACTGGTTGCTTGAAAAGCAAAGCGTAGATCGGCCCCGGATTGTGCTGCCCTGCCAAATTCTTGGCGGTGTGCCCGTATTTTTTCGTATTGCGGAGCTTGCCATTTGATAGCTTTCTTACGTGGCTTTACGGCCACGAAGCCATTGGCAGTTTGATAAAAGGAGGCTTGCGCCGGTTCTGAAAAATTGAAATAGACAACCTTTCCCATGGTGAAATAATTGAGGGGTTCTTGAAAATATGTGTTTACTCACCCAGCAGGTTTGGTTGCATAATTGGGTTAAACAAACGCATTTGGGTTACTTGAAGATACGGAATTTCGAGGGAAATTGGCAGGTTTTTTGAGTAATTATATAATTGATAATCAATTACTCATGAAGATATTTTAAGTGTTTTAAAGGCACTTATTGGGGGTTGGGGTTGAAAGGAAAATAGTGGGGTTGAAGGCGGGTTGGGTAACCCTTTCTATACTATTCCCTTACTTCTTCCCTATTCATCTACAAGTAAACACCTAGTGCAAACAAAGAAGTATATAATAACAATACAGCGTATAACCAGTAGATTAACAAGGTAGTTACATGGTGATTACATGGAACGCACATGGACACAACAAGGTGGTTACATGGAAAGTACTTAGTTATTACATGGTAGGTACTTCCTCTTTAGTGGAAAGGCTCGATGGAAAGTATATGTTCATATAGGGAAGGTATGGTGAAAGGTAAGGCAAACAACTTTCTTACAACAGCTTCCCAAGCATCAACACAAAGTCATTTATCTATCAACAAGTAATATCATATAGGCTACACCATATATTATATATACAACGTTAAATAGTGTTAAATATCAAGCACTTTCGTGCTTACATATATTATATATACCCCAAATACGCCAGCATACTACTTTACAGCTTTAAAATGCAAAATTCTTAACACCGTTTAACACACCATTCAAATCCCTTTTAAACCTCTTAACCAGATTTAAAACCGTCGACTGGTAGGGTTAGTACCCATTTATTAAATTTGTTGCGCTAGGTGTATTCCCGCGCCTCCTCGCCGTGGAAAAAGCCTAGCCTAGTAAGTTGTATAACGTCGCAGGGATTCCCTCATTTTAAATTATTATACTTTTATATACATGCGCAGTAATAAGACTCTAAGCACAGTTCTGATGTTCGTTGTATTGGCTAGTGCCGCTTGTACAAGCAAGAAAGATAAAACACAGGCACCGCCCGCAGGTAAAGGAAACACCAAACAAAACCAAGTGGATGCATTTGTTGTGAAAACATCCATGCTCGATGAAACCATTTATGCAAGCGGTACGCTGCAAAGCAATGAAGAGGTAGAATTGAAACCAGAAATCACAGGCCGCATCACTAACATCTTTTTCAAAGAAGGTGCCCAAGTGCAGAAAGGACAACTTCTAATTAAGTTATATGATGGCGATATCAAAGCCACGCTTCAAAAATTAGCCCTTCAACAACAACTCGCGAAAACCACCCTCGCGCGCCAAGAATCGTTGTTGAAGATCAACGGTATTTCTCAACAAGATGTTGATGTAACCGCTAACCAAGTATCTGCCTTTGGTGCCGATATTGAATTCAATAAAGCCCAATTGCAAAAAACAGAAATCCGCGCGCCTTTCTCCGGTACCCTCGGCTTAAGAAATGTGTCGGAAGGTGCTATTGTATCACCTACTACAATTATGACTACCCTCCAACAGTTGAACCCATTGAAAGTGGACTTCGCTGTACCGGAAAAATATAGCAATGCTGTTAAAGTAAACGACGATATCACCTTCAACGTAGCCGGTGATAACGAAAATCATAAAGGCCGCATTTACGCGATAGATCCAAAAATTGATTTAGCAACGCGTACTTTGAAATTAAGAGCTTTGGTACCCAATGGTGATGGTAAATTATTGCCAGGTGCATTTGCGAAAACCACCATTTCGTTGAAAGGTATTCCTAACGCGATTATGATTCCTTCGCAAGCTGTTATTCCAGGTACCCGCGATAAGAAAGTGATCATCGCCGATAAAGGCAAAGCGAAATTCGTAGTAGTTGAAACAGGTGCAAGAGATGAAAACCTCATCCAAATCACCAGTGGTTTACAAGTTGGCGACACCGTTATCACTAGCGGGATTTTACAATTGCGTCCAGGTATGCCTTTCAATTATAGTAAAGTGCAATAGTGGGCCGCGATTGGTTGTAGTATTAATTGGATAACGGAAGAAAACAGATTTAACATGAGTTTACCTAGCTTATCGCTCAAAAGACCAGTACTCGCGATTGTGATGAATATCATTATCGTGATTTTTGGTGTGGTGGGCTTTACATTCTTAGGGGTGAGAGATTACCCCGCCATCGATCCGCCGATCGTAAACGTTCGTACTTCATACCCAGGTGCGAACTCTGATATTATTGAAACACAAATTACCGAGCCACTCGAGAAAGCGATCAACGGTGTGGCCGGTATTAAAAATATCTCTTCCCTCAGTTCGCAAGGTAGCAGTAACATTACTGTAGAATTTGAATTGGGTGAAGATTTGGAAGCAGCTACGAACGACGTGCGCGATAAAGTATCGCAAGCCACCCGTTCACTTCCCGACGATTTGGATGCACCACCGGTAGTAGCCAAAGCGGATGCTAACTCCGACGCGATCATTTCCATGACCGTTCAAAGTAACACCCGCAACCAGTTGGAAGTAACCGAGTTTGCCACCAACGTATTGTTGGAAAGGTTGCAAACAATTCCTGGTGTAAGTACCATCCAGATTTGGGGTGAAAAGAAATACGCGATGCGTATTTGGCTCGACCCCGCTAAGTTATCTGCTTACAGCCTTACGCCCGGCGACGTGCAAGCTGCTTTGTTGAAAGAGAACGTAGAGTTACCATCGGGTAAAATTGCAGGTAATGCTACCGAGTTAACGGTACGTACTTTCGGTCGTTTAGATACAGAAGAGCAATTCAATGCCCTGATTGTTAAAAACGTGAACGGCAGTGAAATTCGCATTCGTGATATTGGTAGTGCAGTATTAGGTCCTGAGAACGAAGAAACGATGTTGAAAGAATCGGGTGAGCCAATGATTGCGCTTGCACTTGTACCACAACCGGGTTCTAACTACGTGGCCATTTCGAACGAGTTCTACAAACGTTTGGCCGATATCAAGAAAGATATCCCGGCCGATCTTCGTGTGAACATCGCGATGGATAATACGGTGTTCATCAAAAACTCTATTGAAGAGGTAGAAGAAACATTGATCATATCGTTGGTATTGGTTATCTTGATTATCTACTTATTCTTCCGTGATTGGTTAATGGCATTACGTCCTTTAGTGGATATCCCGGTATCGTTAATTGGTGCCTTCTTTATCATGTATCTCTGTGGCTTTACGGTGAACATTCTTACCTTGCTCGCGATTGTATTAGCAACGGGGCTTGTGGTAGATGATGGTATCGTAGTAACGGAAAATATTTACAAGAAAGTGGAATTGGGTTACCCCAGGATGCGTGCAGCCAAGGAAGGTTCTGAAGAAATCTTCTTCGCCGTTATCGCCACTTCTATCACCCTCGCTTTCGTATTCTTGCCGATTGTATTCTTGCAAGGTTTCGTAGGACAGCTATTCCGAGAGTTCGGTATTGTTGTAGCCGGCGCGGTATTAATCTCCGCTTTCGTATCACTTACCCTAACACCGGTATTGAACGTGAAGTTGGCCCGTAAAACGCACAAACATTCTTGGTTCTACGAAAAAACGGAACCCTTCTTCCGCGGTATGGAAAATGGTTACAAGGCTTCGTTAACCGCTTTTATGAAAGTGCGTTGGGTAGCGTTGATTATCATTCTAGCTTGTTTCGGTATTATATATGTTATTGGTAAAAGTATTCAATCCGAATTGGCACCGCTCGAAGATCGTAGCCAATTCCGCATGTCGGTTACAGCACCAGAAGGTACTGCGTACGATTACATGGATACTTATGTTGATAAATTAACTGCATTCATTGCCGATTCGGTACCAGAAAAACGTATCATTCTTTCCGTAACAGCACCCGGTTTCCAAGGTGCAGGTTCTGTAAACAGTGCCTTCGTGAACGTAATGCTAACTGATCCCCGTGAAAGAAATCGTTCTCAGAAAGACATCGTGAACATGGTGAACCGTAATATGTATAGGTTCCCAGAAGGACGTGTGTTCGTGATTGAGCAACAAACGATTTCTGTAGGTAGAAGAGGTGGTTTACCGGTAGCCTTCGTGTTACAAAATATCAACTTCGAAAAACTATCTGCAGCAGTGCCGAAGTTCATGGAAGAAGCGTTAGCTGATCCTACGTTCCAAGGTATTGTGGATGTGGATTTGAAATTCAATAAGCCAGAGTTACGTATCAAAATCAACCGTGAAAAAGCCACTGAACTAGGTGTGTCGGTAGCGGATATTTCTGAGACTTTGCAATTGGCATTGAGTAACCGTCGTTATGGCTACTTCGTTCGTAATGGTAAACAATACCAAGTAATGGGACAAGTATTCCGTGGCAACCGTGATGATCCAGCGGATTTGCAGAACATTTACGTGCGTAATAGTCGTGGTGAAGCGATTCAATTGGATAACTTAATTACGGTAACGGAAGAAACGAGTCCTCCTGTTATCTATCACTATAACCGTTATAAATCGGCCACTGTATCTGCGAGCTTAGCACCGGGTAAAACGATTGGTGATGGTATTGTGGCGATGAATAATATTTACGAGAAGTTGAAGAAAGAAGGCGTATTGGATGAGTCGTTCCAAACGGCGTTATCTGGTTCTTCACGCGACTATGCAGAGAGTTCTTCGAACACTAGCTTTGCCTTCTTGCTGGCTTTGGTGTTGATTTACTTAGTATTGGCCGCGCAGTTCGAAAGCTTCATCGATCCGTTCATCATCATGATTACTGTGCCATTGGCGATTGCGGGTGCCTTCTTATCGTTAACATTATTTGGCCAAACGTTGAACATCTTCTCTCAAATTGGTATGATCATGTTGATTGGTTTGGTAACGAAGAACGGTATCTTGATCGTGGAATTTGCGAACCACCAGCGCGATACGGGCATGGCGAAAGGTCCTGCTGTAATTGAAGCGTCGGCGATGCGTTTACGCCCGATTTTGATGACGAGCTTAGCGATGGCATTAGGTGCCTTACCGATTGCGCTATCATTGGGTGCAGCCTCTACGAGCCGTATACCATTAGGTATCGTAATCGTGGGTGGTATCATGTTCTCGTTGATATTAACGCTGTATGTAATTCCGGCGATGTACTCTTACATGTCGAGAAGATCAGCGAATACTGAATACGATGAGATGATGAGGAATGAAGATCATACAGCTGATGTAGAATCGGCACACGCATAATCACAACAATCCATCACACCGGTTATAGCGAACGTTATAACCGGTTGTATATAAAAGAAGAAAAAGGGCCATGAAATTGATCCGCGTATACATCACCGCCGCACTTATGTTAGGTTACAGTGCCAGCGTTGTGGCGCAAACCGAACCTGCGCCACAAGCCAGTAACATGCTAACATTAGAGCAAGCGATTGATCTAGCATTAAAAAATAACTTCGATATCCGCCTTGCTAAAACATCGGCCGAGCTTGCAGCGAATGATTGGCAATATGCCAACTTAGCATTAGCTCCCCGTGTAAATGGTACAGCTACGCGCTTATGGACGAATAGCCACTCTAAACAAGAATTTGCGAATGGTAGTAAAAACGAAGTAGATGGTATTAAGAATACGAACACTACTGCTTCAGTGAATTTACAATGGACTTTATTCGACGGCCTTAAAATGTTTGCTACCCGCGAAAAAGCACAAGCATTGAGAGATGCCGGTGAACTAGCGGTGAAAGACAGGATGGTCAATACGGTTGCCGCTGTTATTAATAGTTACTATAACGTTGTTCAATTAAAACAACAACTCCGTGCGATCACAGAACAAATGTCGATCTCGGAAGAACGTGTAAAATTGAGCGATGCCAAGTTCCAAACGGGCCTTGGTCCTAAAACCGACCTCTTACAAGCGAAGGTGGATTTAAACGCGCAGAAACAAGTTCGTTTACGTCAATTGACCCTCATTAACCAAGGCAAAACCAATCTCAACCAATTGTTAGCCGTGAACGAGGCGAGTATTTCTTACGATGTACTGGATACGATTCCTGTAAACATGAACTTACCATATGGTGAATTGAAAGAGAACTTCCTCAAAACAAACACCTTGGTGAAAGGCTTGGAAAAGAACATTGAAATTTCACAGCTGGGTGTGAAAGAACGTAAAGGTGAGTTTTACCCTACTATTTCTTTTAACTCGGCCTACAATTTCAATACAGCGAAATCTAACCAAGCGGTGAACCAGTTCAGCTCTATTTTCAACAGGAATAACGGCTTCAACTATGGCTTCACAGCAAGCGTACCTATTTTCAATGCTTTAAATGCACATCGCAATTTGAAAGCTGCGAAGTTGGATGTTCTTACACAACAATTAACGCTCGACGATCAAATCGTTAAACTCAATACCCAATTCAACAACGCTTACAACGACTATACGTATTTCAAAGATGCGTTCGAGTTGGAAGAAGAAAACATCTTGTTAGCGAAAGAGAACGTGATGGTGGCGTTGGAAAGATTTAGACAAGGTGTGTCGACGACGTTGGAATTGAAAGAAGCGCAACAGAGTTTGGAAGATGCTTACACGCGGTTGATTTTAGCGAGGTATAATACCAAGGTAGCGGAGACGGAGTTGCTGCGGTTGCGTGGGGATATTATAAAGTAGTTTTTCCTTAAAATCATATTTTTTATAAGGGCTATTCCGATTATGGGGATAGCCTTTTTTGATGGTTTATTCTGGGGAGGTGTGTTCTGCGGAGGCGGTTAATAATGGTTTTACGTGAGCGGCTTCGGGCAGTTTTCTTTATTAGAAATCCTATTTGTTACTTTCTTTGCTTCTCCAAAGAAAGTAACCAAAGAAAGGAGGAAAAACGGCGAAAGACTGCGTCGCCGTTTTATCGGGATGTGGATGGGGCTTTGGTGCTACTGTGGTGAAGGGCATTGGGTTCTTTGTGGTGCCTGTTTTGTTGGGATGGTGGGGGGTGATGTGAGAAGTGGGAATAATAAAAAGATGCGTTGCATCTTTTTCATTTAATTGAATGGGGGTGTTTGAGGGATTTGGGTCTTAGCTTGATTTGTTTTGATGGACAATAAAAAAGGATGCTGATTAGCATCCTTTTATTTATTTGAAGCGGTGTAGTTATTTGTTGTTGCCTGGGATGGTGTCTTTGGGCATGGTGATGCCGCCTTTGCCGTTGGCGATGAATCGTTCGTACGATTGTTTGATGTACAAAAGGAAATCATATTCTGAGGCGGTTTGTAGGAAAGAATATGAGGGGCGATATTGGTTCATGAATTTTTCTAGGTCGTCGCCTTCTAGTTTGGTGATGCGGGCGATCATTTCTTCGTTGAACCGGTAATCAATGTAGTGTTCTTTTTCCCAGTATTCTAGGGATTTACCGAACATTTCTTTGCGTTTGCGGGCTTTGCTGGGTACCAAGTATGAGAGGGCTGTTACGGGGTTGAAAGGGAGTGTTTTCAATACGTCGACAGCGCCGGGGCGTTTATAGCCGAAATAACGGCCATATTCTTGGCGATTGGCTAAGGAATCTTGTTTATAGATGGAGCCGCGGATGGTGACTTGTGGGAGGCCGAAAATTTGTTTTTTTAGTTCTACGTTCATCGTGGATGAGATCGCGGGGATTACAATCGTTGAACGTACGTAACTCACCATTGTAAACTCGATGGTATCACCAGGCATCGCTTCTAAGAAGTAGCGACCGGTTTCATTACTCACCGTTCCTTGACGGGAGGTTTTATTCCAGATACTCACACCCGGTAAGCCTGTGTGGGTGTCGGCATCAGATACCATACCACTAGTTCTTACCAATTGCGCTTGCGCTCGAACGAAACCTAGTACCGTAAACAATAGCAATGCTACAGTATATTTTGACAAATTTTGCTTCATACAACCTTCCAAATTTAGCTTTCCATAGGCAAATGAAAAGTTAAAACTTCCCCCATCTACAAATTATAACAAGTCGATAACGATGCTGGTTGACCGGCTCATGAACAGTGAATAGGGCTTTCGAAACAACGAAAATAAAATATCTTTGGGCACATCACAATAGAAAAAAGGATATGTCGCAATCAATCGTCTTCGCTACACAGCATTATCAATACCTTAAGAATAACATCTTAGCCCTTTCCCATGGCGGCTGGGAGAATGGTCAACTCGAGATCCGCGACTTCCCCGATGGGGAGCATTATCATCGTATTCTCAGTAATGTGAACGGTAAAGATGTAGTGATTATCGGCGGAACGATTGATGACAAAGAGACGTTGGAGTTGTTTGATTTAGCGCATGGTGCTATTCAATACGGCGCTGCTTCTATGAGTATTGTGATTCCTTTTTTCGGGTATGGTACCATGGAAAGAGCTGTTAAATATGGTGAAGTGGTGAAAGCTAAAACCCGTGCTATTCTATTTTCCAGCTTACCTGCTACGAGCAAGGGCAATAAAGTAGTGTTGATTGATTTACATGTGGATGGTATTACTTACTATTTTGAAGGTAATATTCGTCCTGTTCATTTATACGGCAAAGATTTGGTGAAGAAAGCAGCGTTAGCCATTGCCGATGGGCGTGATTTTGTGTTGGCGAGTACGGATGCAGGGCGTGCGAAATGGGTAGAGTCGTTAGCGAATGATATGCATGTACAAGCAGCCTTTGTGTTCAAGAAAAGATTGTCGGGCGAGGAAACACACATCACGGCTATTAGTGCAGATGTAGAAGGTAAATTGGTTATTATTTACGACGATATGATTCGTACGGGAGGTTCGTTAATACATGCGGCAGAGGCTTACAAAGCAGCGGGTGCAACAGAAATTTGCGTAATTACTACACACGGGATTTTTACAGGTGGCGGCTTTGAGAAGATTAAGGCAAGCGGGCTATTCAGCAAAGTGGTGTGTACAGATACGCATCCTAATGCGTTGGAAATCCACGATGATTTATTGGAAGTGCAATCTGTGGCGGGATTGATTCTTGATTATTTTACATCTATACCGGCATAAGATACTATGGGTGCGTAGTATTAATACGTTATCCTGTAATTGGTATAAATCTGTTGTAGGTACAAGCTAAAGGCTTGTCGATCTGCTTCTGATTCGAATGCATTGGTAGGAATGAGGAAGAAAGATTTCGCGTCGCGGTAGAGGTAGAAGAATGTTTTGGTTTCGATAACGTGTTTGAAACGTTTCCATTCTTGTACGCGTTCGCTTTTGTTGGTGGTGATGAGAATCCCGTTCTCGTTCCAACGTAAGTGAATGCTATCTTTAAAAGTGGCTGCTTTATTGTAAGTGGAGATGGGTAAGAGAAAGTAAATACCACCGTAGAGTACCACAACCATTGTCATAATCATCACTAAGGCATTCAAATTCACATACTCGGTCATGTACCCGGCAATCGTAAGGATGGCGAGTACAAGGAATGTTATGCGCAATACGCGTATTTCACCTCTATGCCAGAAGTGGAAGCGCAAAGCATTAATAACGTCTTGTTTATTGTACGTGAATTCTATTGGCATCTCTACATTACCGCGGCAATCTTATTTACCAGAGAACATAATATTGGAACTCATGTCATCGCGGTTTGAAACAGGTTCCAAGCTTTTCCTGAACGCTGAAGTGCGTTTATTTAGATCTTCGGTATTTAAACCTGGGAAATTCTTCTTGATGAATTGGAGGTATTGTTGCAAAACTTTAGGATCTACCTTAAAGGGAATAGCAATATCCTTACCCGCGTCTTTACGTTGTTGCATATTCGTATTGACCTTGGTTTCGTTTTGTAGGTACCATTTATAAAGATCGATCAACGCATTTTCCATGTCGTTTTCATCGACTTTATCTATTTCGCGTGGAAGGCTCCACACGAATTCTTCTACCTTACTACTCGTTTTCGTTACTACTTTAGTACTGGCTTTTTCGGATTTCTCTTTGTCTTTATCTCCATTATTGGCGCCTTTCTCACCGTTGTTGGCTCCCTTTTCCTTCTCATTCTTAATACCATCCGAGGCGAGTGCTGAAGTAACTGTTACCGACGTAAGCAACAGCAAAAACAACAGCTTTTTCATACGGGTAAAAATTTTGTGGCTTAAAAATACAAAATAAAATTCAATCCTTTAAAAGGGAAATTCCCCTTTCATCCCCTTTTTTGGGGCATTAATCACTTTTTTAACATTATATAACAATTGCCGAGGTATGATCCAATAACGCAACAATAGCATTGGTATTGTGTTACAAGTTCTTACGTAATTAAAAATTTCCCATCTTCGTATCTGAACTTTCCAAGATAAAATTATGCAACGTGCATTTCTCAATTGGAGTGGCGGCAAAGACGCCTCTTTTGCCTTATGGCATATGCAGCAACAGCAACAATACAAGGTATCCTACTTGTTTACCACCCTTAGCCAAGCTTACAAACGGGTATCGATGCATGGTGTTAGGGAGGAACTACTGGATGCACAAGCGGCCAGTATTGGTATTCCACTGGTGAAAG
Organism: Chitinophaga skermanii; assembly: GCF_003259335.1. Taxonomy (GTDB): domain Bacteria; phylum Bacteroidota; class Bacteroidia; order Chitinophagales; family Chitinophagaceae; genus Chitinophaga; species Chitinophaga skermanii. Next base: position 228,557 of record NZ_QLLL01000005.1, on the reverse strand, counting down.
CTTACTTGCCGGAGAACGCATCCATGGAGGACTATAATCATATAATGACGAACACCTTGACGGGTTTGCAAGCGCAGGGTATTTCGAATGCCGTGTTTGGCGATATATTTTTGGAAGACTTACGTAAGTATAGGGAAACGCAGCTGGCGCAGATCGGCATGCAGGGTATATTTCCACTTTGGCAGAAGAATACGCGCCAGTTAGTATTGGATTTCAATGCGGCTGGATTTAAAACGGTGATTGTTTGTACGAATGCGAAGTATTTGGATGCGAGTTTTGCCGGCCGGGTATTGGATGAGCAATGTTTAGCGGATTTTCCGCCGAATGTAGATCCTTGTGGGGAGAATGGCGAGTTCCATACTTTTGTATATGATGGCCCTATATTCTCTACACCCATTGATTTTCAGCTAGGAGAAACGGTAACACGCTATTATGAACCGGCGAGGAATGAGGATGATTGTTATAAGAAAGATGCTGAAAAGGATTGGGATACTGCCTTCTTCTACCGCGATTTACTCCCTGTTTAATACTTTCCTACCCTTATATAATAATATTTTCACATAAAATAGTAGCCATGCATATAAAAACAAAAGCAATGGATAAACCATTGCTTTCGAGAGTCATTTACTGTGCATGAAGAGTCACGCGGTGTAGGAATTTTTGGTTTTTCATAGGACAGTAACCATATAAAAAATTAATACTATAACAAATATAATAAAATTAAATAATACAGATTAAGTTTTATATAATATTTATAATCCGCAAAAAAAGCGCACTTAATTTGATGAATTGAATTTAAATATAGAATAATTAAATATATTCTAAAAAATCTACATAGGTGAAATTGAGATCGATTGCAGGTAGATGAGAAAATAGTGTTAGTTGGGTAGCTATTATTGTCATAAAAATACCCAAATCAGTATTTCCGTTATAAAAAAGGGAAGAAAAAAGTGGTTGGGTTAATATTCAACCAGTCTCAAAAAAAGATGAATAAGTTGATTATATAGAGAAATAATTCCAATTACGATAATGATATATAGGTCAGCCTAGCTGATCTTTCCTTGTAAGTGTTTAAATAGTATCAGGATTATTGGGAAGAGAAGAAGTTGGAAAGTGATGGGCATAGAAAAAGGGCACTTAGAAAAGTGCCCCCAATTTGTTACTATCCTATGAAAACCCTATTTGAATACAAAGGTACATCCATGTTAACTTTATTTGAAATTTTAGCCTCCAGAATAACAAATTATTAACAAAGTATTCAGGGGCGAAAAGCCTAGTCCTGTAGCTATAATGGCGGGATTTCCACCCTCGTCATATAATGATTTATCCACATAAAAAAGCCTCCTCTTATATTTATTTCACCCTTAAAAGGTGATACATAATACATAAGAAGAGGCGGGTGGATTTATATACTTACAAATATGTAGTGATACGATCAACTACAACCCATACTATTTCCACAATTTAAACACTTGTAACAAGTGCCGGAACGAACGGTAATATGTCCACATGTAGAACATGCCGGGGCATCGCTTTGCATGCTGCGCATGTATTCCTGGGTGCTTCCCTCCCCGCTCACGGCGGCTTTTGCCTTAGTAGGCGCCGGTTGTGGTGCAGGGCTCGCTGCTTGTGGAACAATTCTTACATTCGATAAGGCAGGTTTTGGCGCGGTGGGTTCGTCCCACTCTTCTTCGCCTGTATTTTCGATTTTGTCGTGTACATGAACTAAGTCGGTACGACCTAAGTATTCATACCCCAACACTCTAAAAATGTAATCTACGAGCGAAGTGGCCGATTTGATGTTTTTATGATCTACAATCCCGGCCGGCTCGAACCGAGTGAATACGAATTTATCTACGAACTCTTCCAACGGCACCCCGTATTGTAAGCCAACAGAAACGGCTATGGCAAAACAGTTCATCAAACTACGCAAGGTAGAGCCTTCTTTGGCCAAGTCGATGAAGATTTCACCCAATGTACCATCGCTGTAATCGCCAGTGTGGATATACACGGCTTGCCCACCCACTTTCGCTTTCTGTGTAAAGCCGGTACGCTTGGCCGGTAGGGATTTCCTTTCCACGATACGCGATAATTGGCGTTTCAAGGTTGTATCGGGGCTAGCCAGCATGCGTTTGTTTACTTCATCGAGTAACTCATCGATCGTGAGCGCATTGAGATCTACGATCGGGGATGCGGTAGCTGCTTCTTCGGTTTCGGTAGCGGCTTTCTTCTTTTTATCGCTTTTATTACTCAACGGCTGGCTCAGTTTAGAACCATCGCGGTATAAAGCGCAGGCTTTGAGGCCTAACTGCCAGCTCAACATATACGAATCGGCGATTTCTTCGATTTCGGCTTCGTTGGGCAGGTTAATTGTTTTAGAGATAGCGCCAGAGATAAACGGCTGGGCGGCAGCCATCATACGGATATGCCCGTGCGGATGGATATACCGTTCTCCCTTCTTACCACATTTATTGGCACAATCGAATATTGGGAGATGTTCATCTTTTAAGTAAGGAGCACCTTCCACGGTCATAGTACCACATACATAGTCATTCGCAGCATCAATTTGTTCATCACTATAACCTAATTCATGCAATAAGCTGAATTCCATGTTATAATACTGTTCCGGCGTAAAACCCAAGCGCTGTAAGCACTCTTCTCCCAGTGTATATACATTGAAAACGAAGGCTATATCGAAAGATGAGCCCACGGCGGTATCTAGTTTCTTGATTTCTTCGGCAATGAATCCTTTTTCGCTGAGGGTTTGCGGGTTAATATATGGCGCCCCGGCGAAACTGCCTGTTCCTTTAGCATAATCTACGATTGCATTGATTTCTGTAGGCTTATACCCTAGGTTTTTCAGCGCTGTTGGGATCGATTGGTTGATGATTTTAAAATACCCGCCACCAGATAACTTCTTGAATTTCACCAAGGCGAAATCGGGTTCTACCCCTGTTGTATCACAATCCATTACGAGGCCGATGGTACCTGTAGGTGCAATTACCGTGGCTTGTGCGTTCCGGTAACCATGTTTTTCACCCAATTGCACGGCATCGTCCCATGCTTTGGTAGCTGCTTTTAGCAAGTAATCTGGGCAGTACTTCGCGTTGATACCGCTAGGTTTGATTTCCAGTCCTTCGTAGGCTTCTACTGCATCGTAAGCTGCTGCCCGGTGATTACGCATTACGCGGAGCATATTGGCTTTATTGGGTTCATATTGCGGGAAGGCGCCTAAGAAGCTCGCCATTTCTGCAGATGCTTTATAAGATACGCCGGTCATGATAGCAGTGATAGCTCCTGCAATTCCGCGGGCTTCTTCACTATCGTAGGCGATGCCGCTTACCATTAGCATAGACCCGAGGTTGGCGTAGCCAAGACCTAAAGTGCGGTATTCATAGCTCAGTTGTGCCACTTCTTTGGAAGGGAACTGGGCCATGAGTACGGATATTTCTAATACTACAGTCCATAGCCTAACAGTATATTCGAAGCCGGGTACGTCGAAGAGGTTTTTTTCTTCATTGAAAAACTTCCGCAAGTTTACAGATGCGAGGTTGCAAGCTGTGTTATCGAGGAACATGTATTCTGAGCAAGGATTGGAAGCATTGATACGGCCGCCTTGTGGGCAGGTGTGCCATTCGTTGATGGTGGTGTCGTATTGGGTACCAGGATCGGCGCAACGCCAAGCGGCGTAGGCGATTTGGTTCCACATATCCCTTGCTTTAAGGGTTTTCATCACCTTTCCATTCGAGCGGGCGGTTAAATGCCAGTCGCCATCTTGTTCTAATGCATGGAAGAATGTATTGGGAATTCGTACGGAATTATTGGAATTCTGGCCACTAACGGTTTTATAGGCTTCGCCTTCATAGTCGGAGGAATAGCCAGCCGCGATGAGGGCAGCCACTTTCTTCTCTTCTTCCACCTTCCAATTAATAAATTCCAATACTTCCGGGTGATCTAAATCGAGGCATACCATTTTAGCTGCTCTACGGGTAGTACCGCCCGATTTGATGGCACCGGCTGCACGGTCACCTATCTTCAAGAAGCTCATCAGGCCGCTAGAAGTACCGCCGCCACTTAGCTTTTCGCCTTCGCCGCGGATGTGGGAATAGTTGGTACCTACGCCCGAGCCATATTTAAAGATCCTGGCTTCACGCACCCATAGATCCATAATGCCGCCTTCGTTGACGAGGTCGTCGTCGACACTTAAGATAAAGCATGCATGTGGTTGTGGGCGTTCGTATGCCGAGGTTGATTTTTCAATTTTAGCTGTTTTGGGGTTCACGAAGTAGTGCCCTTGGGGTTTGCCTTTAATGCCGTAGCTTTCGAAGAGGCCGGCATTGAACCATTGCGGAGAATTCGGCACGCAGGCTTGGTTAAGCATGCAATAGGCGAGTTCTTCGTAAAAAATTTGTGCATCTTTTTCCGAGGCGAAATAATCATACTTTTCGCCCCATGCTCGCCAGCAATTCGCCATGCGGTGTACGACCTGTTTCACAGAGGTTTCGCGGCCCAATGAGCCATCAGCTTGGGGAACGCCTGCCTTTCGGAAATATTTTTGTGCCAAAATATCGGTTGCAATTTGCGACCAAGCCGACGGTACTTCTACATTATTCATCTCGAATACCACATCTCCGCCGGGGTTTCTTATTACCGACGAACGTAATTGGTATTGAAATTGCTCATACGGACTTATGCCCTCTTTCGTAAAATGACGGGAGAATTTGAGGCCATTGTTAGTATTAACTTGGTTTTTCATGCCCTATTTTTTATGAGGATTAGCAAATCGAAAATTCTTATTATTGCGGGTAAGCTAATTTACCTTTAAATACGGTCGAAGAAATAGTTTTATTATCCACAGGCTGTGCATAAGAATCGAACCAAACTAACTAAATCCAGTTAGCGCAAGTGAACAAATGGGTAGGTTGCGGGGTTAGTCCTTTAAATGAGGCTCCCGGTAGCTTATTAGAAAAAAATTTATACATTTGCGACAACCGGAACAATGCTATATTGATGTACAAAAAACTTTACAATTCCTTTATCGAAAGAAAGGCAAAAGGTATAAAGTCATTCGCAGTTTTGATTGATCCGGATAAGGTTACACCTACCGAGATCGCCGATCTTACTGCTAAATGTACTGCTGCAAAGGTAGATTATATTTTTCTGGGGGGCAGCTTGGTGATCACGGATCACCTTGATGAATGTGTTCAACAGATCAAAGCTACCTGCGAGATTCCCGTTATTTTATTCCCGGGCAGTCCTTCGCAAGTATCTAAATATGCCGATGCGTTATTTTACCTTTCCTTGATTTCGGGAAGAAACCCAGAATTATTGATTGGGCAGCACGTGGTATCAGCAGCGAATGTTAAGAAGAGTGGATTAGAAGTTATTTCTACAGGCTATATGGTAATCGATGGTGGAGCGCCCACAACGGTATCTTATATCAGTAACGCAACTCCTATCCCAGCCGATAAGGATGATATTGCGATGTGTACTGCTATGGCAGGCGATATGCTTGGCATGAAAGTGATTTATATGGATGCCGGTTCAGGTGCCCGTAAGCCTATCACTGAAAGCATGATCAAACGTGTATCTAGCCAAGTAGAAGCGCCTATTATTGTAGGTGGAGGTATTAGGGATGCTGAAAAAGCTTACCTCAACTGTAAAGCAGGTGCTGATATTATTGTTGTAGGAAATGCGATTGAGAAGAACCCGAACTTAATCAAAGAAATTGCGGATGCCGTGCACAGCGTTCCCGTGAACGCCTAGTAGGTACAACTTAATTATAAACAGGGATCAACATAAGTTGGTCCTTTTTTTTTGCCCCCAATCATCAATATATTACTCTATAGGGCTGCTGAAGATGTAAGAAAGATTCGTTTACCCGCCAGCACCATATTTTTTCGCCGAAATCCACAACAGGCAAGGAAGTAAGAAAATGGTAAGAAATCCTTACCTAGGGGAATATTGACCAAACACGCACCGCTTATCTATATTATTCACATAATTATGTCATTTGTGAATAACCGGGCTTTACATTTACACATTGTTATTTATACATTTGCATTCACAAACACGGTTGTACACCAGTCGAGATGCAAATAAGTACAACTGTTGAATACCAACCAGGAAATAAAGTTCATGCCGCGTGAAGAGAACCTATAATGTCGAAGGCTGCTAATTCCTCTTATTTTATAAAACTATTCGCGTGCAGCGTATAAGCGCTCATGCTTACAAACCGTTAAAAAAATCAACATGCAAAAGAAGCTACTTCTTTTCGGTATGCTGCAACATATTATTGCCTGTACAACAGGTAATTTTCAACAATATTTTTTTGGATAACATATAAATATATTGGGTGGTTTCTACCGCTCTGATATGCCTTTTTTTCATAAGCAAAAATCAACCATACGGGCCGTCCTTTTTAGGATGGCCCCGTTTGTTTAATCCCGGTTTGCATATTATCATGTTGTTAATTTGGTTGCCGATCATCCTACAAATTTGCATAACGGGCATGATTTGATTACATTTCTATTGTAACCCTTTTAATCCCCTAAACCATGAAAAGATTATTACTCTTATTAACCCTGTGCGCAAGCACTTTATCGTCGTATGCACAAGTATGGGCTTGGGCCAAAACAGGCGGAAGTACTGGTTGGGAAGTTACCAAGGATATGGTAACAGACCCTGATGGAAATTCCTATATTACTGGTACATATGGAGCAAATGCCAACTTTGCAGGCATTCCATTACCTTATACGGCTAAGAATGATGTTTTTATTGGGAAATATGATGCATCCGGCAACCTGCTATGGATGAATTACATCAATGGTCCAGGTAATGATTTACCCTTATCTATCACTGTAGATGCTACCGGTAACTGCTATATTCTCGGCACGTTTACAGACTCTTCCTTTTTCAATGGCACTTACAAAATAACAGGTAGTGGTACGATCAGTAATTTCCTTGCGAAGTATGATCGTAATGGCAACTTATTGTGGGCAAAGCGAGAGCTAGGATTCAATCCAGGATTCAAAATAGCGGCAGACAAAATTGGCAACTTTTACTTAACAAGTAGGCTAACAAATGGCTACCAATTATCGCGTTATGCTGGCAACGGCAACCTGTTATGGTCGAAAAATTTCCCTTGTGAAAATTACTCCGTTGGATACGATTTGACCTTAGATAAAAAAGGTAACCCTATAGTAACCGGTTTCTTCCGAGGTACACTTAACCTAGGCGCTCAAACTATTCACAGTTATAGCAATTCTATTAATCATGCCGATGCGTACATTGTAAAACACGATACCGCTGGTAACCCGTTATGGGCAAAATCAAGTGTGAATACTACAAGCACGGGGAATGCAGGCTATCATTTGGCTACCGATGCAAACGATAACATATACCTAGCCGGGCTACATGATGGCCGTATTGGATTTGATAGTTTGGTTGTAACCGATCAATTACCCACTTCGAATAATTTCATTTTTAAATTCAGTCCAACTGGTCAACCATTGTGGGCAAAAAGCTATGGCTTATATGCAGGAACAACCTATATCTATAAGCTCCGCGTTAACAGTAAAAATGAATTGGTGGCTGCTGCCGATTTTAGTGGTAATGGCGATTTAGATACGGTTGTTTCTGTAGGCGCCGGGCCACAGTTAATACTTACCTATTCTCCAGCTGGAAAAATTATTGGTGTAGTACAATATAAATTTGGACCACAGTTACTCGGCCTTGATCGTTATGATAATGTTTATGTAGGTGGGTATTATGGTGGCACCGCCTTATTTGGTAATATTTCTATTACAGAAAATGGCAATTATGACCTTGGCATTGCAAAATACCTCAACCCTAACCCTGCCCCGGTGATTACGAAAGCTTGGGATAAAACCCTTGGTGCTTCCAGCTATGATCGTCTTCGCGGAATAATTCCCACTTCCGACAATGGCTACATCTTAGCCGGCACTTCTAATTCCAATGCCGGTGGCGATAAATCACAAAATTCCCAAGGAAGCCACGATTACTGGCTAGTAAAAACAAACGCCCATGGCGGGAAGCAATGGGATAAAACCTTTGGAGGTACCGGCTCCGATGATTTAATGACGATTGTACCAGCCAATGGAGGCGGCTATTTCCTTTGTGGCCAATCTAATTCGCCTGCATCGGGAGATAAAACGGGTGGCAACCAAGGCAATCTCGATTATTGGGTAGTTCGTGTGGATGCCAATGGTAATAAACTGTGGGACAAAACCTTCGGTAGTATAGGCGAAGACCGTATGTTAAAAGCCCTTCCATTAGCCGATGGTGGTGTGATTATAGGTGGTAGAACAAACGGCGGCCTTTCCGGCGATAAAACAGAAGATACCCGCGGTAGTTGGGATATATGGCTAGTGCGCTTAGATGCAGGTGGCAACAAGGTTTGGGATAAAACCCTTGGTGGTTCCGGCATCGACGATCTTGGTGGCTTAGCGCTTACGCACAATGGCCACATTCTTGTGGGCAATTCATCTTCCTCCCCTATTTCCGGCGATAAAACATTGGCGAGTTATGGTAGCAACGATTACTGGTTAGTGGTATTGAATATGAACGGCGTTATCCAACAACAACGCATTATTGGCGGAAGCGGCAATGATGTATTGAATAACATAATTTCCACGGGTACCACTGGCTTCCTATTAGGCGGCCGTTCCAATTCCAATATTTCCAATGATAAATCTTCGAATGCAAAGGATGCGTACGGCGATTATTGGTTGGTAAAAATCGACACGAATCTTAACAAAACTTGGGATCGTACTTACGGTAGCGACACATTAGATATACTACAAAACCTCGCGCAAACAAGTGACGGAGGCTATCTATTAAGCGGTTTCAGCTTTAACCAAGCTTCGGGCGACAAGTCGGACGACCAAGTGGGTGAAGGAGATATTTGGTTAGTGAAAACGGATGCGAACGGTCAGAAAATTTGGGATAAAGTAATAGGTGGCAGTAAAGATGAACAAGCTGAAGGCTTTGCATTAACGAGTGATGGGTTTATCGTGGGGGGCTATTCCTTCTCGAATACTAGTGGCGATAAAACTGAAAACAGTAAAGGTAGTGCCGATTATTGGATCGTGAAGTTTGTGGATGAGAGTTCTGCGGTGCCATTTAGCAGTGCGCGCCGATTAGAGGTAATAACAAAGGCTACAATACCATTGGAAAACCAGCATTTGGGTGCTTGGAAGATTTACCCGAACCCGGCACAGCATGTACTGTTTGTAGAAATGAGCCAACTTGGGTTGCCTGCAACTGCTGCACAAGGCCATTTGCGTATTGTTGATTTACGTGGTAGAACACTTCGTCAATCGCTATTTAACGCGGAGGAACGGGTTTTACAATACGATTTATCGACTTTGCCGAACGGGGTTTACTTTGTTCAAGTACAAGTTGGCAAGGTGCAAAAATCGTTCAAGATCATGAAGCAATAAACGTTGAAGTGAGCGTAGCAACGGCTGTTGCACAATGCTCAAACGGCGGCTACATCATACAACAAAAAACGCCATCTCTTTTTAGGGGGATGGCGTTTTTTATGGTAAATATGTTGCGTGCGGCTTATAAGCTCATCATTTCTTTGAATTTAACAGCTTGCCTGCGGCTCACTTCGATTTTTTCGCCACCGCGCATTTCGAGGAGAAGGCCACCATTGAAGTAGGTGTCGATTCTTTCGATCATACGGAGGTTAACGATGTGCTTACGGTTCGCACGGAAGAATACGCGTTCATCGAGGCGTTCTTCGAGTGCGTTCAGTGATTTCAAGATCAGTGGCTTGTTGTTTTCGAAATATACGCGTGCATAGTTGCCCACGCTTTCGAAGAGCCTGATTTCTTGTAGTTTCACGAACCAACAGCGGTCGCCGTCTTTCACAAATACCTGGTCGCTTTCCGATAAAATGGAGCGCATACCGGCGGCTGTAACTTGGCGTTCTTTTTCGTCGACTTGGTGCAACTTTTGAATGGCATCGGCCAAGCGTTTTGGCTCGATGGGTTTCAAGAGATAATCGAGTGCGTTGTACTCGAATGCTTTGAGCGCATATTCGTCGTACGCCGTGGTGAAGATTACCTGTGGCGCCTTTTCGAGTTCTGCCAACAAGTCGAAACCAGTTTTATCGGGCATTTGAATGTCGAGGAACAATAAATCTGGGTGAAGCGTTTCGATTTTTTCGATGCCATCTTTCGCATTTATAGCTTCTCCAATAACCACGATCTCTGGATGGTCGGCCAATAGCTTTTTGAGTTCGCTACGAGCCAGTCGCTCATCATCAATTATCAATGCTTTTTTCATACGGTTCTGCAAATTTTTGGTTGATGATTGTTTAAGGATTTGGAATCTTTTGTAAGAACAAAAGCCTATACTGGGTAATAAGTGCTCGTTGTTGTAACCTTATTTTCCACCTTTCACATCATCATACGCCTTCTGCCTTACAAATTAAGTTGTTTTCGTTAGAAATAATACAATCGGCATTAAAGCAAATGTTAAAGTGCCTTTCTGCAGACAATTTTGTTGTTAGTAGAGTGGCATTATCACCTTAGCCTCTACAGTATGATCATCTAAATTAAAGATTTCGAAGGAAGCCCTGCTACCGAAGAGTAATCCTAAACGTTGACGGGTGCTGAGTAATCCAAAGCCGTTGCCATTCTTGTTTTCCACGATTTGGCCGGTATTTTGGATGGTAAGCACATGTTGTTGTTGGCTATTAATAGTTGACTCGATACGAATTTCGCCGCCGTAAATTTCCTTGGAAATACCGTGTTTAATGGCATTTTCCACGAGCGTTTGCAGCATCATAGGCGGAATGGGTAACTCTAATGTTTCTGGGTCAACCGCGTATACCACCTTCAACCGTTCTTCGAAACGAATGGTTTCCAGTGCAAGGTAATCTTTTACAATATTGAGTTCATTTTCGAGGCTTACAATTTCGGCTTTATCGGCCGCCATGGAGCTTCTTAGAATGTTGGATAATTCGGTAATAGCCGACCTGGCACGTTGCGGGTTTTCATCTACGAGTGCGCGGATGGAGTTGAGCGCGTTGAAGATGAAATGCGGGTTCATTTGTGCTTTGATCGTTTTCAATTCGAGTTCGCGCACAGTGGATTCCAGGCGGAGCTTGTCGAGCTGCGAATTCCTATTTTTCTCTACATAATGCCAGGTAAAGTAAATCAGCGCCCACAGGAACACGAATACTATAATTTGTGGATATGAGAGAGTGAATTTGTCGTAAAAAGAATCTAGGGTTACATGCCTTGCGAACAGCAATACACCTAACCAGCTTAATGGGAAGGAAATGAAGAAAGTGGCGAGAATGATCCCAAAAAAGAAGTAAATCATGGCCTTTTCGAAGGGCATTTCCAGCATTTTAAGCTTTACGATAACCCAGCGAAAGCTGTGCGTAACGAGGATACCGATTACTACGGCCCCGATCACGTATACGATACGTGGTCCAAAATCTTGCTCACCCAGTAAATAGGCGATGAAGAGCGACATGATTGCATACCCGACCCAGCCAAGAATTTGACACCACCAGTATTTAGAAAGAGATTGCGGGTTCATTTGAAAATGAAAATTGTTTTTATGGAGCTTCCCGGCTAAGAAATGCTTTATTTTTTTAATGCGGTTTTTCGCGTTATCCAACATCCAAACTTAGGTAAATATCCCCAAAAGCCAACACCTTTCATCAAACGCGAAAACGCCCATGGCACAAGCCATCTAACCAAAAATACCATATGAGGCCCCCCACCGAAAAGCAATTATTATCAATGGTGTATATTGCCATATAAATGGAAAGCCCCCAAATTTGACTGTTCCTTCACATATTTTTAGGATCATATACCAATAAAAAGCCGTGCCATCGGAAATTTTCACGTATTTTTGACCCATTCTAAACCCTGGAGACAATATGGATATTACGGCAGGTCAATTGTTAAGCCAGATACAATACCCCTCCGATCTTCGGAAGCTCACGAAGGAACAATTACACCAAGTGTGCGACGACTTACGTCAATACATTATCGACGTGGTTAGCGTACATGGCGGTCACTTCGCTGCGAGCCTTGGCGTGGTAGAGCTTACAGTTGCTTTACATTATGTGTACAATACTCCTTACGACCAATTAGTATGGGACGTGGGTCACCAAGCCTATGGCCATAAGATACTGACGGGCCGTAAAGACGTGTTTCATACCAACCGTAAGTTCAACGGCATCAGTGGCTTTCCAAAGAGAGCCGAAAGTGAGTACGACACCTTTGGTGTTGGGCACTCGAGCACTTCGATTTCTGCTGCATTGGGTATGGCTATTGCGTCGGCTTATAAAGGCGAACACGATAGGCAACATATTGCAGTAATTGGCGATGGTGCTATGACGGCCGGTATGGCATTCGAAGCATTAAACCATGCGGGCGTTGCCAATGCGAACGTGCTGATCATTTTGAATGACAACTGTATGAGTATCGACCCGAACGTGGGTGCGCTCAAAGAATATTTAACAGATATTTCCACTTCCCCTACTTATAACCGTTTACGCGACGAAACTTGGAATCTTTTGGGCAAATTGCCTGTAGGTAAGAAGTTTACCCGCGATATGGCTTCTAAACTCGAAGCCGGCTTAAAAGGCATGGTTTCAAAATCGAGCAACCTGTTCGAATCTTTGAAATTGCGTTACTTTGGCCCGATCGACGGTCATAATATCACGAAGTTGGTAGATACCTTGCAAGATCTGAAAGACATACCTGGTCCTAAATTGTTGCACATTTCAACAGTAAAAGGGAAAGGCTATGCCTTAGCAGAAAAAGACCAAACCAAGTGGCATGCGCCCGGTTTGTTCGATAAAATTACCGGCGAGATCTTCAAAAAGCCGGTAACCGCTCCACAAGCACCTAAGTATCAAGACGTTTTCGGTCATACTATCATCGAATTAGCCGAGATGAACGATAAAATCATGGGTATTACTCCAGCGATGCCATCGGGTTCATCTTTAAAATTCATGATGGAGAAAATGCCGAACCGTGCCATTGACGTAGGTATTTGTGAACAACATGCAGTTACTTTATCTGCCGGCTTGGCTACCCAAGGCATGCAGGTATTCTGTAATATTTACTCTTCTTTCTTCCAAAGAGCATACGACCAAGCCTTGCACGACGTGGCCATCCAAAACTTACCGGTTATTTTCTGCTTAGATAGAGCCGGTTTGGTGGGTGAAGACGGTGCAACGCACCACGGCGCGTACGACATTCCGTTTATGCGTTGTGTGCCAAACATGGTAATCTCTGCTCCTATGAATGAAGAAGAGCTCCGCAACTTGATGTACACTGCCCAGTTACCGAGCAACGAGCATCCGTTCGTGATTCGTTATCCTCGTGGTGAAGGCGTAATGCCTGAATGGCGTACACCGTTTAAAGAAATCAAGATCGGTACAGGCCGTAAAATCCGTGATGGTAGAGATGTAGCGATCCTATCCCTCGGTCATACCGGCAACTTTGTAGTAGAAGCATGTAAAGACTTGATGAACGACGGTCTTCAACCTGCACACTACGACATGCGATTCGTGAAACCATTAGACGAAGCCATATTACACGAAGTATTCAGCCAATACGATAAAGTATTAACCGTAGAAGATGGCGCTATTCAAGGAGGCTTTGGTACAGCCATCTTAGAATTTATGGCGAAGTACGGTTATAAAGCAGATATTAAAATCCTCGGTATCCCAGACGAGTTAATCGAACATGGTAAACCGGCGGAATTGTACCGCTTATGTGGCTACGATGCGAAAGGTATCGCGGAAGGTGTGAGAGAAATGTTGAAAAGTAAAGTGACCGTGAGTGCAACAACTAGCGTTTAAAGCTGTTAAGCATATAAAATGTTCTTATTTTATTGAACCGCCTAGGCTTACCTATGGCGGTTCTTTATTTAGATATGATGAATGATCTGTATATCCAGTTAAGCGTTGTTGACATCGTAAAAGAAACTTCGGATACATATACTTATAGTTTCGTGGCCGAAAGCGGGGAACCCGTGCCATATAAAGCCGGCCAGTTTTTAACCTTTGTTGTAAACCTCCATGGCGTGGAATACCGCCGTTCTTATTCTTTAAGCTCTACGCCGGGCATCGACGAATACTTAAGTGTAACAGTGAAGCGCAAGGAAAACGGGGAGATTTCACGGCATATATTGCGGCATTGGGATATTGGCACGATTGTAACCTCTTTACAGCCTTCAGGCCGTTTTACATTGAATACAGCCATCGATTTACAAAGGGATATCATCCTGTTAGGAGCAGGAAGCGGTATTACACCTTTATACTCGATTTTGAAACAAACCTTGTTCAAGGAAAGCCAGAGTAAGGTGACCCTTATTTACAGCAATAAGAACCCCAACGGCACCATTTTCTATGCGCAACTGAATGCCCTGCAAACGCAATACCCCGATCGCTTTAAGATCATTTACATCTTCAGCGAACCCGACGAGCAAAGTACTTTTTCGTACCGCAGGATCAGCAATAGTTTATTAACCACCTTGGCCCCGCAACAAATCTATTACCAAGCGCATAATGCCCAGTTTTACATTTGTGGCCCCGTGGATTACATGCGGATGTGCACCTTTACTTTAAGCTTCTTGGGCTTCTCGCAAGAACAAATTCATAAAGAAAACTTCACCATCGACACCGCTACGCATCTCGAAAAAATTGGAGTGCCCCCCGATACTGCCGAGAAAACTGTGCATCTTACTATTCATGGCCAAACACATACCCTGCGCATCCCGGGTAATAAAAATATTTTGGATGTAGCCCAACAACAGGGACTTCAATTACCTTATAGTTGTAAAGGCGGTGTTTGCGGCTCGTGTATGGCCAAATGTTCGGAAGGTAAAGTGTGGATGGCTGTAAATGAAGTGCTAACAGATAAAGAGCTGGCTGCGGGGTTTGTGTTAACTTGCGTAAGTTACCCAGTGAGTGATGTAGTTAAAATCGACTGGTAACCATCCTATTATTCTAACTCAATTTTCAACAAAATAAACGGTACCGGCTATGATGCACCGTGTTGCTATAAAAGTGGCCCTTAGCTTATTTATTACGGGGTGCCTAGCCATTGCAGCTTTCCCCTGGCTACTCGGCTTAGCCGCGGATCGTTGGCCTACTGTACCTACCCAAAACTTGCAATACGCCGTACAAGGCTGCTTACTTCTTTTATTAGCTTTATTCACGTTCTGCTTGGTAAAATACTACGGTCACCAACCCAATAAGCAATTACGTCAATACGAACGCCTTTTCTACCATTACCCGCTCCCCATGTGGGTGTACGATGTGCATAACCTCCGTTTCCTAGCTGTAAACGAAGCGGCTTCCTTAAAATACGGTTATACCCGCGACGAGTTTATGCAGTTAACCATCCAAGCATTACGCCATGTAAATGATATACCTAAGTTACTTGACGATGTGCGTCGTACTAAAATCCGGGAACGCGAGCCTTACCGTGGTATTTGGCAGCATATGAAGAAGAATGGGAAACTATTTAAAGTGGAAATCTACTCCTATCCTACCCGTTACGATGGAAAGGATGCCCGAATCGTGATGGCGATTGATATTGATGCTGAAATTGGGTCGATGATTAAAGCGGATGACTTTGGTACGCGGTACGAGCTATTCACGAAGATTACGCCGGATTGTATATACTATTACAACCATGAAACGAAGGAGGTGACGCGTAATCATGGTCCACAGAGCATATTTGGGTATTCGTTGCAAGAAGTAGATAACACAATAGAATGGTTCATAGAACGTATTCACCCCGAGGATAAAGAACGCGTGGTGCAATCGATCCATACAGCAGAAATGAACCAGCAATCGCGCTGGATATCGGAATATAGGTTCCGTTGTGCCAATGGTGAATACAAGCATGTATTAGACCGGGCATTTATGGATTTTAGGGAAGATGGCTCCTTGGTAAGAACGATAGGTGCCCAGCAAGATATTACAGAACGCAAGCACATCATAGAACAACTACAACAACAGAACAAGGTATTGCGCGATATCGCGTATATTAATTCACATGAAATAAGGAGTCCTTTAACCGCGATTATGAGCCTAACGAAGTATATCGCGGAGGATTATGAGAAGGAGTTGCCTTTAAACCCCGAATTGCTGGCACTGTTAACGAATGCTTCGCAGAACTTGGATGAAGTCATCCACAAAATTCAATTCAAACTACAGCACCCGGAAGAAGAATAAGTGGCAAGTGATTACCCGCCACTTATTATCTGCACATTAAAAACGGTGCGCCTGGAATTGTTGAAAATCCTGGGCTAGTTCACCATATATCTTATGGAATGTTGCCATGCGGTTTTGCAAAGTAGGCACATCATCAACAGGACGATCAGCATGTTCAATCCGTGTATTATTCAAGTTGCGCACCACTTGTTTTATATCGTGGTACATTTCATCTGCTACTTCTAGCTGCCTGATAAATTGGTTTTGGAAATGTTCTACATTAGCCATCCTTTCATTGGGATGTTTGCCTGTGCATAAGTGGGAAAGTTCGTCGCGCATTCTCTTTACATCTCCGCGAACTTGGTTGACTTCCAATTTCCAGGAGTCGAGCTGATTGAACACGTTAAAGTGCTGTGTTGGTGTTTCCATGATGTACAAGATTTTATGTTATACGATACGCACAATATCCATCATCACGTTACAGCCCAAGCTATACGTTTAAGTCCTTCACCATGATTTGGTAAGCTGCAAATTTAGTGTGGTAATGTTGTATGTTTTCCGTGGTGGAGATCATGCTAATAATAGATTCTAGCCTTGCTACTAAGTTAAGGCATTTTACTGTTAAATAGATGCAAAAAAGCAGCGAAAACTTGGTGTAATCGCTGCTTTTAATATGATAGAAAAATCTATTATGCTCTTGCTTTCTGCATCGATAAAATCTGCATAGGTAATGCAAATTCAATCCCTTCAGCTTGAATGCGGTTAAAGAGTTCTAGGTTGATAGTTTGTTGAATATCCATATATTTCACATAATCATTCGTTAGCACATAATACACCACTTCAAAGTTCAAACTATAATCGCCAAAGGCTGCAAAATGGGCACGATCGAATTGTGCACCAGGGATGTTGCTAATCACTTCTTTAATCATATTTGAAACCCGTTGTAGCTTGTCGGCCGGGGTATTATAGGTAACGCGTAAATTGAAAACAATCCGGCGGCGTTCCATCCGTTTGTAGTTATGAATTCTTGAGTTGGTTAAATCGGTATTTGAACACACCAATTGTTCGCCCGAGAGTGTACGTAAACGCGTGGTTTTAATACCCACATATTCTACAATCCCGCTCTTATCTTGGACAATAATAAAATCACCAATTTCGAATGGCCGATCGAATAAAATCACGAAGTAAGAAAACAAATCACCCAAAATATGCTGCGTGGCTAAAGCAATGGCAATACCCCCAATTCCCAAACCGGTAATAATCGCCGTTACATCAAATCCCAGGTTATCCATCATAAAAACAATCCCCAGCATCCACACCACTAACGATACTATCACCATAATACCGCGCACTTGCTTTTGTTTTTCGCCTCCATCTTCTTGTCGTTGTAAATATTGTAGTAAGAAGAATTTAATCAACGAGGTAATCATGCGGATAATGAAGAAGCTCGAGTACATCACGGCCACTACGTACATTGTTTTTTCAACCTTCGTGCTGAGGTTTAATGTTTTCAGGGCGAAATAAAATATCCCAAAAAATAAAACAGGCATGGCCGTACGCTCAATTTGCAAGATGATAAAATCATCAATCTTACTATCTGTTTTCTCTGCGAATTTCTTCATCCGCGCTAATAAAATTCGTTTGAAAAACCAGGCGAAAAAGAGTCCCAACACAATCATCCCGATCGCGATACAATAGGCTTCTACTGTGTTTCCCCAAAGTGTTCTAGCTAAATAATCGTTCATAATAATCCCTTTAGTTAAACGCATATATGCATATGGTACATAAAATGCCAAAAGAGTTGCACAGCTTGTCACTATGCAACTCTTTGGTTGTTGATTTTACGAATATACTAAAAATGATTTTTTATAAACATTGACATATCAACTAGTTCAAGTGCATGGGTACATCCATCACTAAATATTCTGCATTTTCGAGTGCTTTAATATCAATGCTTGTAGCATCTTCAATACCAATAGCATCGCGCGCTTCGAGCACTTCACCATCTACTTCCACCTTGCCATTCAATACAAAAATATAAGCACCATTTCCTGGATGTTGCATTGTATAATTTGTTGCTTTTCCTGCGTCGAATTTACCTAACGAGAACCAAGCATCTTGATTAATGAACAAGGTATTTTCGCTTTCTGTAGGCGCTACTACTTTTTGTAATTGGTTTTCGCGTTGTGATGGATCGAATGTTTTTTGATCGTAGCGAGGTTGTATATCGCGTACTTTCGGGAACACCCAAATCTGCAAGAACTTTACCGGATCGGTTTTAGAAGCGTTGTATTCGCTATGCACGATACCTCTACCGGCACTCATAATTTGCACATCATTGCTGTTAATTATTTTGTGGCGACCGGTATTGTCTTTATGTTCCAACGCGCCTTCCAGCGGGATGGAGATGATTTCCATATTATCGTGAGGGTGAGAACCGAATCCCATACCGGCAGCTACATGATCGTCGTTCAGCACGCGCAAAGCGCCGAAATGTATGCGTTCTGGGTTGTAATACCCAGCGAAACTGAATGTGTGTGAGCTTACTAACCAACCATGATTTGCATGGCCCCTAGTATTCGCGCGGTGGATTGTTCTTTTCATAATGTTCTCCTTTTCATATTGTTTTGATAACACAAATTTCACATAATAACCACAGGTAAGCAATGGAGATTTTTTTGTTTAGGGTGTACTATTTTTTGAATTGAATTGAAAGCAGAAAAGGTCTTCCAAACATAAGCTGGAAGACCTTTTCAGAAGAATATAAAAACGAAGCTTATACGAGTTTAGCTTCCATAGTAATATCCGTATTCAACAATTTTGAAATCGGGCAATTTGCTTTTGCATCTGCAGCCATTTCAGCGAATTGTTCAGCCGATAAACCCGGTACGCTAGCTGTTACATCGAGGTGCACATTAGGGATGGCGCCATTTTCGAAAGTAACGGTAGCTTTTGTGTCGATATTAGTTGGGGTGAAACCTGCACCGGAAATTACGAAGCTAAGCTTCATCGTAAAACAACCCGCGTGCGCTGCGCCTACCAGCTCTTCGGGGTTGGTACCGATACCTTCTTCGAAGCGACTGCTAAATGAATATTGCGTATCGTTTAATACGCCAGATTGCGTGCTAACAGTGCCTTTACCTTCTTTACCGGTACCTTTCCAGTTTGCAGAAGCAGTTCTTTTCATGGTGAAAATTTTTATATAATGAATGATAATGTATGCTAAAACGTATTGTTGAAGATACGCTGAAATCACCACGAAAAAAAGCCCCGCTCATAACGAGCGGGGCTTAAACCTTAAAACCACTGTACGGCTACACAAATTCAATAAATTCTTCCAATGGTTTGCGTACTTTCTTCATATGCTGGAAAGCATCGTCTGCTGCCCTGTAACCTACAGCTGCAATCACCACAGTACGCAGATTTTTATCTTTTAATCCAAGTATTTCATCATATTGCGCCGGATCAAATCCTTCCATCGGGCACGCATCAATTCCTTCTACCGCGCTTGCTGTCAATAAAGTACCCAATGCTAAGTAAGCCTGTTTGCCAGTCCATTCTGCCGTTGCGCCTTCCGTTGCATTTAGATGTCCTACTTTCCCCTTCATTAAGCCTGCATATTGTTCCAATGCCGATTCCGGTACACCACGTGTTACTGCAATGTTATGCACGAATGCATCCACATGCGAATCATTCAAATCATCAACTCGTGCAAACACAATCAAATGCGATGCATCTGTAATCTGCGATTGGTTCCATGATACGGCTTTCAATTGCTCTCTTATTGCTGGATCCTGAATCACCAACACTTTGTATGGCTGTAAACCATATGATGAAGCTGATAAATTCGTCGCCTTCAATATTCTGTCAAGTTGAGCTTCGTCAATCTTTCTCTCGCTGTCAAACTTTTTAGTAGCGTAACGCCACGTTAGTTGATCCAGGATATTATTACTCATATACTATTCTCCTCTAATTCGCTTTCTCTTAATTATGCTTGTTTAATCATTTGCACGTTCAATTGCAATTTCACGTCGTCGCCTACAACTACACCACCGGCTTCTGTTGTAGCGCTCCATGTTAAACCGAATTCTTTACGAGAGATTTTACCTTTCAATTCAAATCCAGCTTTGGTTTGACCCCATGGATCTACTTGGATACCACCAAATTCTACGTCTAATGAAATAGGATGCTTTTGATCGCGGATGGTTAATTCACCTTCCAAAATATAGTCGTCGCCACCTTTGTGTTTGATCGCTGTTGATGCAAACGAAATCTGCGGGTATTTCTCTGCTGAGAAGAAATCATCGCTTTTCAAGTGACCGTCACGTTGTTCGTTGTTGGTTGTAATACTGTTTACGTCGGCAGTGAAAGAGATTTTACCATCGGTGAAGTCTTCTTTCGTAGCGTCCAATGTTGCATCGAACTGGGTAAAAGAACCCGTTACGTTCGTAATCATTAAGTGTCTGATTTTGAATTGGATTTCGCTGTGTGCTACGTCAATTTTCCAGGTTGCCATGTGTTTAAGATTTAAATGTATTTGTGTTAATGTTTTATGAATTCTTTATGTTATTAGGCGAGTACGCCCATTTTACCTTCGTTGAAGTCGTTAATCGCTTGCACGATTTCTTCTTCCGTGTTCATTACAAACGGTCCATATGCAACAACGGGCTCGTTAATTGGTTCGCCGCTGAGAACGAGAATCGACGCGTCTTCTTTGGCTTTGATGAAGATGTTTTCACCTTCTTTTTCGAACACCGCTATTTGCGTGCCTTTCGCATCGTGGGTATGGTTGAAATTCACCGCACCTTTTAGAACAACCAACCCGGTATTAAAATGTTCGGGTAAGGAAATGTTCACCTCGCTACCGGCCTTTAACTGAAGGTCGTATACATGAATAGGTGTGAACGTTTTAGCGGCACCTTTTACGCCGTTTTGTTCACCGGCGATCACGCGGATGTAAGAACCGTTATCGTCTATTTGTTGAACAGGGATCGTTTCTTTTGTTAAGTTTTGGTACCCCGGTGCAGCCGATTTAGCAGCAGCCGGCAAATTCACCCACAACTGTGCCATCTCCATTTTACCACCCCGTTTGCTGAATTCCGTTTCGTGCTTTTCTTCGTGCAATATGCCCGAAGCAGCCGTCATCCATTGTACATCACCTGGCAACAATTTGCCTTTATTACCGGCAGAATCCCTGTGCTCCAATGCGCCTTCATAGGCAATTGTTACGGTTTCAAATCCACGGTGCGGGTGCTCTTCTACGCCTCTTGGTCTTGTTGTAGGCGGAAAATATGCAGGAGCCGCGTAGTCTAATAAAAAGAATGGGTTCATTTGCGCCCCAATACGGTTACCGCTTGGAAACAAATTACTTACCCGGAAACCATCGCCCACCATGTGTGGCTTAGCCCCTTCGTAAATGTGTTGTATGTGTTTTGTGTTTGCCATATTCGTGTGTTTCAAATTGACAATACAAAAGTACATGTTATAACATCTATACGAAATGGACAAATCACCCTAAATGGTGTACTTTTTTCTGGGTGGGAAGTAGAGGGAAAGAAAAAACCAGCTAAAAAGCTGGTTTTCAATATATTTTATAAAAGCGCCCCGTTCGCTCTCGCTATTTCTTTAAATTCTAGCGGCGTTTGGTTCGTGTATTTCTTAAAGAAACGACTGAAATAATGCGGGTCCTCGAATCCCAAGGAATAGGCAATTTCTTTGGCCGTCATATCTGTATTATATAATAGGCGTTGTGCCTCCAGGATAATCCTGTTACGGATATGTTCGCCTGCTGTAATGCCCGATAATTGCTTACTAATCTCGTTCAGCAATACAGGCTTAATATGGAGCAAATCGGCATAATCGGATACATTCTTCAATTCCACGTATTTCTTCTCGATTAAGGCCCTGAATTGCATGAATACATTGGAATTATGCTGCTTGTTATAGCCCGGTGTTAACATTACCTGGTCTTCCCGGAGGCGAGCGGCCATTACTAAAAAGTAATGTAAAAGGCCATGAAAGGCATCTTCATACCCATTCTTCCTTTCTTCCAGCTCACGCATCATGGCCAGTACCAGCCATTCAAAATCCCGTTCCTGCCCTTTTTCCAAGGTAATTACAGAACTGAAATTACCATTGAAGAATAAGCCCGATTCCGTTTCTGCTTCCGTTCTCGGTGCTAAGCACATAAATCCTTCGTGGAAGGCAATCATATAACCATCCACTTTCTCGCTGAACTCCAATTGGTGTACCTGCCCCGGTGCTACGAAGAATAAAGTATTCTCGCTTACTTCGTGGGTAATGGTATCAATTGTATGGGTTAGCTTGCCTTTTTTGATCCAGTAAATGGAATAGAAATTATGGCGGTGCGGGTTTTTATTATGCTCAAAGAAGGTCGGACCCAAACCGCATAAAGAGTTTACGGTAAATGCCGGGCCCGGCGCTTGCCCATAGTCGGGCAATTTTATTACTTCTATTTTGTTCTTTTTATCACTCATCGAATACAACGGGTTCTCCCTCCGGTCTATTTTCTTCGTCGATATATTCAATTATAAAGTTATTCCGTCCCTCGCCTACCATAATGCTCAAGTATTTTGCTTGAACGAGTTCCAACATCCCAAGGAAGAGGAAAATCGCGTGCACACGGTCTCTACAATGATCGAAAATCTTTTCGAACGCCATTGTGCGCTCGGTATAAGCTAGTTCGATCATGTACTGGCGACTGCCTTCCATGGTATAATCGTATTTATACACCACGTGTTGCGGTTTATCGTTACGCTCTTTCACTCGCTGCATTACCTTCTCGAAGGTTTTCGTTAGTTTGAAAAGCGTTAATGTTTGTACTTCGGTGCCTTCGCTGGTAATTTCACCAATGGCAGCCAATTCCTTGGCAATATTACCCCGTTTCAATTGCAGCATTCTTTCGGCTTCTTTTTCGGCCAGTTCTACGGCGGCAGCTTTGTAGCGTTTGTATTCTAAGATTTTATCTACCAATTCCAAACGCGGATCAATTTCGTTACCCTGCTCGTCGAGCTCCTTTCTAGGAATCAGCATCTTCGCTTTGATACGCATCAAAGTAGATACGAACAAAATGAATTCGCTGGCCAACTCGATGTTGAGTTGCTCCATTTGGTGAATGTACGCCAGGAAGTCTTTCGTAATGTTGTTGATAGGAATGTTATAGATGTCTAATTCATCCCTTTCAATAAAAAACAACAACAGATCGAAAGGACCTTCGAATTGCGGTAACTTAATTTTATATATTTCTTGATCTGCCATTATGCGGAAGCGTATTGCGGTGTTCTGAGTAGATAAAAAAAGCCTGCTGCCAATGCAACAGGCTTATCAAAAATAAGAAAATTAATCAAATTAGAAGACGGCCGTTAACCCGACCCCGATTACCTGCTTGACCTGGAGCCTTGGCCCCAGTACGCCGGTTTCCTTGTTTTCGAACACTTTAATATCATCATCATAAATCATATCTAGCGACACGTTGGCCGACAAGTACTTGTTGATTTTCATGGTAATGATGTTTGTCCAGAAAAGGTCGATGTTTTTAGGATTGTGTTTATAATTGGAGAAGAGATCTAACCTTGTTTTGTACACGATGTTGCTGGTAATCTTCTTATTCCAAGTAGCCGTTAAGTAAGCACCATATTCGGTTTGTACATGTTTGCCCGAATCTACGCCGTATGATCCCACGCGGCTTAAACTATCGTCCATCACAATTACCCAGCGGGCTGTAATGGGCGATACAAAAATGGATAGCTCGTTATTCGGGATGTAATCCAAACCCGGGGAAGCAATCACGTACGCGGGCGAGAAAAAGCGTGAAACAAAGGTTTTGCTGGTATCGGTATACAAGTAACCATTCGCAAATTGCGTACGGAGGTTTACTAAACCGCTTACGTACAAGCTTTTAGCTATTTCATAACCGTATTTACTGGTGAAATCGATACGATCGTCGCTTTTACGAGAACCCAAGCTGGTGGTATTTACATAGCCAAAAGCGAGGTCCAAGGTATTGTCCCACCTTCTTCTACCTTCTTTATAGTTATAAAAACCGGTAAAAGCACTGGCTATCGACAGCGAGAATTTATCACCACCCGCAGCCCAGTTCGTTAACGAACCTTGGTTTACGGTAAGTGAAAAAGTGCCTCCTTTCTTCCAAAGGCGGTTGGTCGTGTCTTTGTCGTTCGTTTTTAACTTACCGGCTACCTCTTCCCTATACTTTTTAAAAGTTTGATCTTGTGCATGCACAAGCATCACGGAGAAAAGGAAGCTTGCTAGAAGCAAACAAATTTTCTTCATGTGTAATAAGTGTTTTCTATTTATACTGGCGTGTTATTGCGAAAGGATGCAAATAGGATTCCTTACGATTATTTTGCTTTGATAGCATCGCGGATTTCCATTAATAACTTTTCTTCAGTTGTAGGAGCTGGAGGTGCTGCAGGCGCTGCTTCCTCTTTTTTCTTAAACCTGTTGATCGTTTTAATCACGAGGAATATAGCGAATGCGATGATGATAAATTCGATCGTTGCTTGGATAAACATGCCGTACTTAATCTCGGCTGCACCTACTTTAATAGAGAACTCTTTAAAGTCAACTCCTTTTATCAATGCACCAACGATCGGCATAATGATATTATCTACAAGGGAATTAACGATTTTACCGAAAGCAGCACCGATAACCACACCCACAGCGAGGTCGATGACGCTTCCTTTCATTGCAAACTCTTTAAATTCTTTGATAAAAGACATACTCAATTTTTTACTGGTTAAGAAAGAAGGGATTCATATAAAGTGCGATATTAAAAACAATCATACAATATGCAAACATTATTTTTCGCCCGTTTGTTTGAGTACGGGGTATTTCATCTTTAAATCCTTTAGTGCATCCCGCAAGGTTTTGGCGATGATGTGCACTTTGTACCAGTTGTTATCGGTAGGTACAATTGTCCATGGTACTTCGCTGCATTGCTCGAACGCTGCTTCGTATAAGTCTTGGAATTGTTTGAATTTTTCTGATTTCCCGAAATCTTCTTCGTTGTATTTCCACATCTTCTCGGGATTGCTCACCCTTTCTTGTAGGCGTTTTTGTTGTTCTTCGTGGGAAACGTGTAAATAGAATTTTAGGATAAGCGTGTTGTTGTGATCGATTAATAGTTGCTCGAAACAATTGATGGCTTCGTAGCGTTTCTTCATAATTTTATCGGAAGGATGATCCAATTGCAGCACATCTTCATAATGCGAGCGGTTGAATATTTGGATCATGCCTTTAGCCGGTGCTTGTTTGTGTACACGCCATAAAAAATCGTGGTCGAATTCTTCCTTTGTAGGTACTTTAAAGGAATAAACATCTACGCCTTGTGGGTTTAATGAACTGAACACATCGCGAATAGCGCCATCTTTCCCGCTGGCATCCATCCCTTGAATGACCACCAGTACGGCGTGTGTGTGCGCGGCGTACAAGAGGTTTTGGAGTTCATCTAATTCTTTTAAAATAGCTTCCGTTTGCAATTTCACTTCCTCTTTCTTCAACTCTTTCGGTGCTTTGGTATCGATCTGCGAGAGCTTGATTTTGGCCATAAACAAACATTCTATCATTAAATTTACTTAAAAATGCTTCACTATCTACGGTTTACATGCATTTAATATGCGCATCAACGAAATCGATGCCGAAAAAGGCAGTAATCATCTACCTTTATACTTCCTAAAATATATACTTGTGAATCATCGTCTCATTAATGTGCTGATATTTATTTTATTAGCACTCACTTGGGGAAGTTCATTTATTTTGATGAAAATCGGCTTACAGTCGTTTAGTTCCAACCAAGTGGCCAGCATGCGTTTATTAGCGGCGGGCATTTCTTTATTACCTTTCTTCTTTTACTTTATTCGCAAAACGCCCCGCGGGAAGTTGCCGGTGATCATACTATCGGGCTTACTGGGTAATGGTATCCCGGCTTACTTGTTTTGCTTGGCCGAAACCCAAATCGATAGTTCCCTTGCCGGTATTTTAAACTCGCTTACGCCTTTATTTGCTTTATTATCGGGTATTGTTCTATTCAAAGCTCCGATGGTGAAAAAGCAATTGATTGGTATTTGTGTTGGTTTGATAGGCGTGGTGGGATTATTCGCGGTGAAGGGTATTCAAACGAACGAGTATTGGTATTATAGCTTCTTTGTGATAGCGGCCTGTATTTGTTACGGGTTGAATATTGCCTTGGTGCACCATTACTTAAAAGGGTATTCTTCCTTGCAACTGGGTTCTATAGCTTTGTTCTTCATGGCTATTTTTGCCTTGCCTATTTTGTTGTTTAGTGATATTAAAGCGGCCTTCCAAACAGGTGCAACACCTTGGGAATCGTTGGGCGCTTCGGCGGTTTTGGGTATTATGGGTACGGGCGTTGCTTCGGTATTGTTTTACCAGTTAATTAAGCGTGCGGGTGGCATGATGGCCAGCATGGTTACCTATGCTTTGCCGGTGGTAGCTATTGGTTGGGGATTTGTAGCGGGTGAATCGATCAGTTGGTTGCAGGTGGTGTGTATGGGTATTATTTTAAGCGGGGTGTACTTGGCCAATAACGCAGCCAAGAAAGCACCGGTGGTAGAAGATACACCGGTTAAATCATAAAAAACCGGGCTCTACAATGTAGAGCCCGGTTCGTATTTTATTAGCAACCTGTTCGAGATTAGATTGCCATGATTTCTTTATCTTTTGCTGCGCAAACTTTATCTACTAAAGCAATAAATTTATCAGTCATGGTTTGAATATCGCCTTCTGCATCTTTAGCGGTATCTTCACTTAAACCGTCTTTTTGCAATTTTTTGATCGCTTCGATAGCATCGCGGCGGATGTTGCGGATTGCAACTTTACCTTGTTCACCTTCACCATTTACTTTCTTCACGAGTTCCTTTCTTCTTTCTTCTGTTAAAGGTGGCAAGAACAAGCGGATGATAACACCATCGTTCTGCGGGTTCAAACCAATGTTAGATGCAATGATAGCTCTTTCAATAGGTTGGAGCATATTTTTTTCCCATGGCTGAATGGTCAATGTTCTAGCATCTGCTACGCTAACGTTCGCAACTTGGTTCAATAAGGTTGGAGCGCCATAATAATCAACGGTGATACCGTCTAAGATTTGTGGGTTTGCTTTACCAGCCCTTATTTTCGTAAGTTCTACTTCCAGGTGAGCAATCGCTTTCTGCATCGTATCATTTGCATCATCCAGGATTAAATTGAGATCTTCTTGCATATAAATAAAAACTTAAAGTGCTTGCAAACCTACATGAAATATTCCGATCATCAAAGGAGTAAGCGATAATCATCGATAAACCATGCCTGTTTGGGCCTTAACGTAGCTTCTACGTCGAACGTTGGCGATTATTTATCTTGTAAAACGCCTTCGTTATTCACAGTAAGAATTTTCGAGCTAGTGTTGATGATCGTTGTATTAGTGGTGTTGGTATTGGCAGTTGAAGGGAGTAAGCTTTTCGACAAAGCACGTTTCTTCATCACGTACACCAAGGTAGTACAAATGAAAGCCGAGGCCATTACACCTGTTAACAAGGTAGTTGTTCCCAAATGTTGCAAACCAAAGGCCACCGCAATGAATGCCGCGTTAGCGATCACGCATACCAAGGTGGTTTGACGGTGGTTCAACTTCAATGCTAACAAATAGTGGTGAATGTGGTTTCTATCGGCAGAGAAAGGAGATCTTCCTTTCGACATTCTTAACGCGAATACACGCAAGGTATCGAACAAAGGAATGATGAGGATTGCGAAGGCTACGGCCGGAACCGATGCAATCGGTAATTCGCTAGCTGGGTTACCCGCTACGTTAATAAACTTGATAATAAGAATAGAGTTCACTAAGCCCACTAATAAGGAACCCGTGTCGCCCATAAATATCTTAGAAGGAGAAATATTATAAATCAAAAATGCTGCTAATGATGCCGCCAAACCGAAACCAATCACAGCATACATTACTTCATGCACATACAAGAAGTAAGCACCTAATACACCCGATACTAACATCCCAATGCTGCCTGCTAAACCATCCACCCCATCAATCAAGTTAAATGCGTTAATTACTACCACGAAGGTGAAATACGTCAACATTAAACTTACATGCGCCGGCAATTCTTCAATACCGAATAAACCGTACATGCTTGTGATTTGCAAATTACCCAGGTAAACGATACAGAATGCAGCACAAATTTCACCAATTAGCTTCTTCAAAGGCGATAATCCTACGATATCATCTTTTAAGCCAACCATGAATATGATAAAAAATGCGGCTAATAAGTATTGCAATGGTGACATGGTTTGCGAAGGTGCACAAACAGTTACTGCCACGATAAAACCGGCAAAAAAACCCATCCCACCAAGTGTAGGTTTCAAGGTTTTATGCGATTTTCTTTCATCTGGTTCGTCATAAAGATTCTTCAACTCAGCTACCTTAATCAAAACAGGTATTCCAAAATAGGTTATGACAAAACTCAGTACAGTTGCGATAATTACATTCTCCATAATTTGGGGGGGTGTATTACAAAGATATTAATTTCAACGGAATACGCATGAATTAGTTTAAAAACTGCTACATATTCCATAGATTTAAGGCTGAAAAATATTGCCGCAAAAACCACACAATTCTTACTAATTTTCTATTAATTTTGCGGCTCACATAAAAGACAATTATCATGCCAGAACTGAAAGATATAGCTACCCAAGTGAGAAGGGATATAGTTAGAATGGTGCATGCTGTTCAAAGCGGCCACCCAGGCGGTTCTTTAGGATGTGCCGATTATTTTACGGCGCTGTTTTTTAAAGTTATGAAACACACCCCGCAACCATTCGATATGGATGCGCGTAATCAAGATGTTTTCGTACTTTCTAACGGCCACATCTCGCCTGTGTATTACAGTGTGCTCGCACGCTCAGGCTACTTTCCACTGGCTGAACTAAGCACCTTCCGTAAACTCAATTCCCGTTTACAAGGTCACCCCACTACGCACGAACACCTACCAGGCGTTCGCATCGCCAGCGGCTCCCTCGGCCAAGGCATCAGCGTATCAATCGGCGCAGCTACTGCTAAAAAATTAAATAACGACGATAGCCTCGTTTTCACCCTCTGCGGCGACGGCGAGTTAAATGAAGGTCAATGCTGGGAAGGTATCATGTATGCCGGCCACAAAAAAGTAGATAACCTCATCTTAACCGTTGACTGGAACGGCCAACAAATCGATGGCCCTACCGATAAAGTAATGAGCCTCGGCGACCTCGACGCGAAATTCTTCGCCTTCGGCTGGAAAGTATTACACATGTACGGCAACGACATGGAAGACGTAGTAGCTACCCTCGAAAAAGCCAAATCCTTAACCGGTCAAGGTCAACCGATCGTTATTCTCATGAAAACGATCATGGGTAAAGGTGTTGACTTCATGGAAGGCACACACGAATGGCACGGTATCGCTCCTAACAACGATCAATTGGCGAAAGCCATGGAGCAACTACCAGCTACACTCGGAGATTACTAATCAAGATCTTAACTATAGAAAACGGCAGTCACTACATCGTAGCGCTGCCGTTTTTTTATGCAATCATTTGTAACTGAACAACTTCCCTCCCTTTCCCTAACTTTCACCCAACAATTACCAGCTGTTTACTAACACTTTACCGTATCGCTACCAAGCGCTCACCGACCTGTTACCGACGCTTCACCGAGTTGCTACCGAGTGCTCACCGACAGGTTACCGACATTTCTCCGATATCTACCCAGTATTAATCAGGGTTAAGTAAGGCTTTTGTCGACATTTTTCCGATATCTACCCAGTAGTGGTAAGGGTTAAGCAAGCTTTTGTCGACATTTCTCCGACATCACCTAATCCTGTAGCAGGTTCCAGGGAGCGTTTTTTTCAGATTTTTCCAATCTCTTGTCGCGATTCGCCCCCCTAGGTGATATTTGATCATATCTAACTAGCGACTATTTGAATAAGTGCCAAGTAAAGTCAAACACTTTCAAAGGCAGGGTAAAGTCTTTCAAAGGGAAGTCAAAGTCTCCCAAAGGCAAGTCAAAGGCATTTCAAAGGCTTTTCAAAGGGTCGTTAAAGGGAAGTCAAAGGCTCGTCAAAGGCTTTTGTATAAATAGACACCTTAACATCCTAATTACGACAAACAAAAAAGCGCTTCGATAAGAATCGAAACGCTTTAACTATCTTCCATAACAACAATTATGTTGCTTTTAAATCCATGGTTTGTATAGAAGCTCTCCGGGCGGGGTACCAACTGGCTAATAACCCAATCACTAAAACAGTAACCGCCACCAGCGCAAAATCTTGCGGTTTCATTTCTACGGGATAAGCATCTACCAAGAAAGAACCACCTCCCAACTTAATCAATCCAAAGTGCTGTTGTAACAAGAGGAAGATCGTGGCCAACACAAAGCCAATACCTGTACCTATTCCCACGATAATCATGCCTTCGGCTAAGAAAATACGCAGGATAAGGCTATCGCGGCTACCCATGGCTTTGAGAATGGTAATGTCTTTCTGCTTTTCTATCACGAGCATCGACAAAGAACCTATCATGTTGAACGCTGCAATTACGAGAATGAAACTGAGAAACAGGTATACGACCCATTTTTCTGTTTGCATAACCCCGTACAATGTTTTGTTTTGTTCGAAGCGGGTAAGCACTTCGTATTTATTACCCAGCAAAGATTTGAGGGCAGATTGGAGTTTTCGTTCGTCCATCCCCGCGGTTATGGCTATTTCCAAGGCGCTCATTTCATGTTGTTGAAAATTCAATAAGCGGCGCATGAAATCGATGTTCGTAATTACATATTTCCCATCGAAATCTTGTTGGATAGCGAAAGTACCTACAGGGTAAATAATATCGGAGTTTAAGGCTTGTTCGGGTAATCCAATATTAAAAGCAGCATCGGCATTATCGCCTTTCCCTGCACGTTTGGGAACGTACACGGTAATGGGTACTTGGCTGTTTTCCACGTTCACACCTAGGGCGTTTTCAATTCCTACTCCTAATACAGCATTATAACCGTCAACATTGTTGATATTATATTTTCCCCGCACCATTTTGTTTTGTACACTGGCCACCTTGGTAAATTGGTTGTCGACCCCTTTAAGGGTAACAATCGTTTGTTCCTGCTGGTAGCGTAGTACAGCTTTATCTTCGATGGTTTGAGAAATAAACGCGATGCCCTTGGTTTGCTTAATTTGTTGCAATTGTTCGGGCGATAGCATCATCGTTTTCCCGCTAGCAGGTACTACAATAAGTGATGGGTAGAAGTTGGCGTATAACGATTTTACAATCCCTTCGAAACCGTTGAACACGCTTAATATAACTATTAGCGCGCCTGTACCCACGGCAATAGCGCCCACGCTCACCCAAGCAATGATATTGATGGCATGCGTAGATTTTTTGGCCCAGAAATACCTTGAAGCAAATTGCCAGGTCATGTTGCAGCGTAGGGTTTTAGGGAATGATAAGCGGAATTATTCTTGTTCTTTGTTGCGTTCGTCGCGTTCGTCGTTGATCTTTTTGAAGATTTCTTCCATTTTGAATACGTGGTCTAACGTATCATCAATGTAGAATTGTAATTCTGGAACGCGGCGTAATTGTTTAGCAACACGGTTACCTAATTCGCGGCGAATTTCGTTGCCACGTTCTAAGATTTTGTGGAGCATAGATTTCGGTTGGTCGATCTTGAACATGCTCAAGTATACACGTGCTTCCAGCAAATCGGGTGTCATGCGAACATTCGAGATGGAAATCATACCGCCTTCTATGACGTTAAAACCCATTCTTTGAAATATATCGCTCAGCTCTTCCTGTACTAATTGGCCTACTTGTTTTTGGCGTTTTGTTTCTTGTTGCATGATGTTCAATTTTAAACTTTACCATCGCCGACAATTCATCTGCACGTAAAGTATACGCAAAACTAACCATTTCTGTTGAGATGCTTGGCCTTTTAACAGTTTACTATGGAACCAAATCCTTACTTTTGCTTGTTTTTTTGACGAACTAAGCAAAGAATGAAAACATTTAGACGATTTTTAACGTTCGCAACTCCCTTACGCCATTACCTCCCGGAATATATCATCTACACTATTATCGGTGTCGTATTCGGCTTAGTCAATTTCGTGATGTTAATCCCGATTTTGGATTCCATCTTCAAACAAAATAATATCACTGTTATTACGCCCAAACCATCTTTTAACTGGGAAGACCCCGTTAAATATGTAAGTGGTACGTTCGATCACTATTATACCTCCTATGCTGCCAATGGTAGCCCTTTGCATGCCTTGGTATTCGTATGTGTGATCATCGGTTGTATTACATTGGTTGCTAATATAGCCAAGTACATGGGTACCCGTACGCTTATTCGTATGCGTATGACAGTATTGGAAAGAATGCGCAACGCATTGTATAAAAAATTGATGGGTCAATCGCTTTCCTTCTACCACACGCGCCAGAAAGGCGATATTCTTTCAGTTGTTACCAACGATGTGCAAGAGGTAGAATGGACCATTGTGAACTCGATTCAAATTTTATTACGCGATCCATTGGTGATCATCGGTACGTTCATTATACTATTCGTGATGTCGGCGAAGTTGACGTTATTCACCATTGTATTCTTCCCCATCTCGGGTTTCCTGGTATCGTATATTTCGAAGAAGTTAAAGCAGAAAGGATATTTCAGCCAAGAAATGCTGGGCAAAATATTGAATGTATCGGAAGAATCGTTGGGCGCAGTTCGTGTAATCCAAGGCTTCAACGGGCAAACCTTTATGCAACGTAAGTTCGAGCAAGTGAATAGGCAATTCACGAAAGTGAGCCGCGCTTTGTTCAACCAGCGTGAGTTGGCTTCGCCTATTTCTGAAATCTTGGGGATCTTCATTGTAGTGGCCTTGATTATTTATGGTGGTTCGTTGATTTTGGGTGGCGATAGTGAATTGAGTGGTTCTAAGTTTATTGCTTACTTGGGTTTATACTCTCAAATTCTTCAACCGGCTAAGAATATTTCCAGTGCTATCACGGGCTTACAAAAAGGCTTAGTAGCCGGTGAAAGAATCTTTAAAGTGCTCGACGAACCAGAAATGATTGTTGAGAAACCAAATGCACAATCGATCGATTCATTCCAATCCGATATTCATTACAACAATATCTCCTTCAAATACGAACAAAGCAACGTATTACATAACATCGATTTAAAAATCGAGAAAGGTAAAATGGTGGCTTTGGTAGGAAGAAGCGGTTCCGGTAAATCGACCATGGCCGATTTGCTACCACGTTTTTACGACGTAACAGAAGGTAAGATTACTATTGACGGGAAAGATGTGCGTGACTTGAAGCTGCACGATTTGCGGGATTTGATGGGTACAGTATCCCAAGAAGCCATCCTCTTCAATGATTCTATCTTCAATAACATCGCCTTCGGTCAACCCGATGCGAAACCAGGAGATGTAATCAACGCCGCGAAAATCGCCAATGCCCACGAGTTCATTCACCAAATGGAGCAAGGCTACGAAACCAACATCGGCGATAGGGGTATGAAGTTGAGCGGTGGCCAACGCCAACGTTTAACCATTGCCCGTGCTATCTTCAAAAATCCTCCTATCCTGATCCTCGACGAGGCCACTTCTGCACTCGATACCGAATCGGAAAAGCTCGTTCAAGAAGCATTGGAGAACTTGATGAAGAGCAGAACAACCATCGTAATTGCGCATAGATTGTCGACTATTCAATATGCCGACGAGATCATTGTATTAGAGAAAGGTGAAATCGTGGAACGAGGTACACACGATGAGTTGTTGGCGAAACAGGGTACATATAAGAAACTGGTTGAGATGCAAGAATTTAAATAATAGCATCTACATCATATAGATATTAAGGGCTTATGTCGACTACCGTTCGTCATAAGCCCTTTTTTCGTGCCTATAATGGTATCATTTTTGGGTAATGGAAGCTAGCTCTTACCAATAAGACACACTAGAAGAACATATCATTTCAATCATTAAAAAACAATTGATTCCTATGATTTCCATTGTTATTCCTGTGCTCAATGAAGGCAGCACCATTCGGCATGTTATTAAGAACATCCAGAAAACACAATTACCTATAGAAATTATCGTGGTTGATGATAATTCTACGGATAACACGGTATCGGAGGCCATGCGTGAGAATGTACGTGTGATTACAAGTAGCCAGCGTGGGAAAGGCGTTTCGATGCGCGAGGGCATGATGGCGGCGAAGCACGATATTATTGTTTATCTCGATGGTGATATTCTAACTTATCCATCCAACATAGTTGATTTACTGGCGAATCCAATTGTGCAGAACCAAGCAGATTTTGTGAAGTCGTACTTTGAAAGGCAAGCGGGCCGGGTTACCCAACTTGTGGCGAAGCCCTTATTGGGGATTTTATTTCCCGCATTGAGTAATTTCCAGCAGCCATTAAGTGGGATGATTGCAGCGCGAAAGTCGTTCCTACAGGGCGTTCACTTCGAGAACGACTATGGTGTAGACATTGGTCTACTCATCGACATGCATTTGAAAGGTGCCCGTATAGCGGAAGTGAATATTGGGCGTGTTGAAAACGCGATGCAAAGCTGGGAGAACTTGGGGAAAATGTCGCGCGAAGTATCGCGTGCTATCTTACAGAAAGCAGAGAACTTCCCTACCCAAAACTTAGAAACCCTCAGCAACATCCACATCATCCGCGAGCAAATGGAACAATCGATTTTAGAATCGATCGACAAGCTCCAGAAGATGGTCATCTTCAACCTCGACGAGGTTATCCTTACTCAAAACTACGTATACTTAGCAGCCATGGCCTTCGAGAAAGAAGAGTCGTTAATGCAAATACTACAACATTATACCGACCCTATCGACATTCTCACGCGCAGTGCCGCGTTGTTTGAAGATAGGAATTTAGCCGAGTTATTGGAAGTAGCAGATTGCATTCCATTAGCCCCAGGTGCAGCCGAAGTTATCACTCAATTAAAAGCACGCGGCTACGTGGTGGGTATTGTAACGGATGGCTTCGAATGTGTTGCTAACCACATCAAGAATAAACTCGGCATCGACTTCGTATTTGCCAACAGGCTACACCTTTACCATAGCGTAGCTACCGGTGAAATTACTATCCCAAGCTATTTCCTAAAAGAGAATGTGGCTAACAAACCAGCCTCTTACGATAAAAGTCATTTGATGTACTACATCCAGGAGAAATACCATACCTCCCAGCAGAACATCATTTATGTAGGCAATGGCGAAAGCGATAAAGCCATGCTAAGCATGGCCGGTATAGGCGTAGCTTATAATCCAGTTAGCGACGACATTGCTAAAGTAGCCGACCGCATCATTCATGGCGCCTCCTTGGCTCCTTTACTAAAAATTGTTCCAGATACGAAAGCTGTTCCTCAACAATGGCTTACTCCTACCCGTGCTAAAAAGATTGGTTGGGGCAGCCTAGCCTTACTCGCAGCAGGCGCAGTAGTTTACTATAATGTAAAACAATCCCGGAAAAAGAAGAAAGCCGCAATGGATTGCTAGTTTCAAATTCATCCTCCCATCATAAACAAAAAGAGGGCACTTACAAAAGCGCCCTCTTTTTTATTGAGTATAATACTATATTTTCATTTTACCATTACCCTATCAACCTACGCCTTCTTTCTAAAAACCACTTTGCCATCACCTATAAGTAATCACCATATAACTCATTTTAAGCCCAATCTATCATCCCAAATCTTTTACTAACACCAAGGCATCAACCCAAGCACCCAAACACCACTAAAACAAGCTTAAAAAACTGCTACAAATTTCATCAAACCCATGGTCAAATCATCGACATAATAGGCCGTTAATATAACATTACCCCTACAAGTACATCCAAAGACTTCCTATCTTTCAAAACAACCCAAATACTTAGTATAAATACCTACATAATTAGAAATATGATCCAACATATTAGAAGAACATTGAACTAACATTAGGAGAACATTGGGAGAACATTGGAAGAACATTGGAAGAACATTAGAAGATATTATACCTAACAAAGAGCGGCCTTATAACCACCTCAACAACAATCCATTAAAAAAATATCTATACCTGCACGTACAATTCATTGAAAATTCCTTCTTTCGAAAGGATCAATAATAAACAAGCAAGCCTGCACCCACAGTAAACAAAAAAGGCTATCTCTTACGAGACAGCCTTTTAAGCAAATATATTTAGGCAATAACCTTATAAAATCTATTTTTTAGCCAACTTCGCTTCGATGCTAAGGGTGGCGTGCGGCACAGCGCGGAGGCGTGCTTTATCGATCAATTTACCGGTGATTCGGCAAATACCGTAAGTTTTGTTTTCGATACGCACCATCGCTTTTTCGAGGTGATCGATGAACTGGATTTGGCGGCTAGCCATTTGGTTTAGCTGTTCTCTTTCTTGGGAACCGCTACCATCTTCCATGCTCATGTATTTGTTTTCAGTATCGTCGGTACCTGCTTCGTCTTTACGAGTAATAAGTCCTTGTAAATACACTAATTCTTTTTTAGCGGCGTCCAATTTCTTCGTGATGATTTCTTTGAACTCTTGCAATTCGCTATCGCTATAACGGAATATAGGTCCACTTACCGGCACTTCTGGTTGATCCAGTACCGATTTTGTGAAATCGGGTGCATAAGAAACAGCGGCAGTTGCGGCTGCTTTGCTAGAAGACGGTTTAGCAGATTTAGCAGATTTTTCTGTTTTCTCTGATTTTTCTACCGGTTGAGCAGTAGATTCAGAGGCAGTTTTTGCTTTCTTGCTAGTGTCTTTTTCCTGTTTTTCTTGGGCTACTTTCTTTACTGGCATTATTTCTTCGTTTTCTGCGGGTTTTGCGATGACCGGTTCTGCGGGCTTTTTGGCAACAGGATTGCTTTTTACAATTGGTTTCGAAACCGGTTTTGCTACAGTTTTAGCTGGAGCGGGTTTCGTGGCCTTTGTAGTTAAAACGGGGGCCTGTTTTTTTGTTGCAGTAACAGGCTTTTTAGTCGATGCTGCTTTTGCTGGTGCTTTCGCTGTAGTTTTTGCAGGGGCTTTCGCCGGTGTTGCTTTCGCTGCTACCTTTTTAGGAGCAGGTTTAGCTTTGGCTACGGTTGCCTTCTTTGCCGGTACAGGCTTAGCCGCTACTTTTTTAGCAGGAGCTTTCGCAGCTGCTTTTTTAGGAGCAGGTGCAGCCTTTTTAGCAGGAGCAGGTTTTGCCGCAGCTTTTTTAGCTACAGGAGCCGCCTTCTTTGCTACAGCTTTCTTAGCTGGAGCAGCTTTCGTCGTTTTACTAGCAACCTTCTTTTTTGTTGCCATGGGGATTAGCTTTTTTTGTTAACTAATACATTGAATTTAAGATCGTTAACTTCTACCTCTATACCTTCCTGTAATTGCGGCACCATATCCAGTTTGTCTGCCAAAATTTCGGTGCAAATATAGTCATTAAAGTTAATTATCGCCGTTTTCAAGCTGTCGACATCGCCGATGGTTACATCGATTCTATCGGTTAATTCAAATCCACTATCCTTGCGAATTTTCTGAATCCTGTTCACCAATTCGCGAGCATTCCCTTCATCTAATAATTCCGGAGTAATTGTAATATCAAGGGCTACCGTTAAGGCGCCTTTATTTGCTACTGTCCAACCGGGGATATCTTCGGATATGATTTCGACATCGGCCAGGAGAACTTTGACCGCTTCGTTATCAATTATTAAGCCAAGTTCACCTTGTTTTTCGATGGTAGAGATATCTTCTTGCGATAAATTGGTGATAGCTGCTGCTGCTGCTTTCATTTTCGCACCCATCTTAGCACCAAGCGATTTAAAGTTTGGTTTGATTTTTTTCTTGATGAAACCTTCCGTTTCCGTAAGATAATCAATACTTTTTACATTGACCTCACTTTTTATCAAATGCTCGATTTTTTCGAGTTGCGCTTGGAATTCGGCGCTTGACACTGGTATTAACACCTTTTGCAATGGTTGGCGAACTTTGATATTCACCTTTTTGCGCAAGCTTAATACGAGCGACGAGATATCTTGAGCTAACTGCATTCTTTCTTCCAGGGCAGGGTCGATGTTTGCTTCAACGATCGCTGGGAAGTCGGTTAAGTGTACCGAAGTAGCACCAACGCGGTTAGATACTTTATTTAAGTTACCGAATAACCAATCTGCGAAGAATGGAGATACCGGTGCGATTAATTGCGAGATTTTTTCCAAGCATTCGTACAAGGTTTGGTATGCGCAGATTTTATCGTGCTCATATTCACCTTTCCAGAATCGGCGGCGGCAAAGGCGTACGTACCAGTTGCTAAGATGTTCATCTACAAACTCTTGCACGGCACGGCCGGCTTGGGTAGGTTCGTAATCATCGAAACTATCCTGTACTTTCTTCACCAAGGTGTTCAACAAGGAAATGATCCAACGGTCGATTTCTGGGCGTTCGGCTACAGGGATGTAGTTTTCGCTGAATGTGAACTTATCCAAGTTCGCATACATGGCGAAGAAGTTATAGGTATTATATAATGTGGAGAATAATTTTCTCTGCGTTTCTTTAATACCGTCGATGTCAAACTTCATGCTATCCCATGGCGATGCATTCGTGATCAAGTACCAGCGTGTAGCATCGGCACCAAACTTATCGATTGTATCGAATGGATCCACGATGTTGCCTAAACGCTTACTCATCTTCACACCATTCTTATCTAACACCAAACCGTTGGAAACCACAGTTTTGTAAGCAACATTATCGAATAACATTACACCCAATGCATGCAAAGTATAGAACCAACCTCTTGTTTGATCCACACCTTCCGCGATGAAATCCGCTGGGAATGCCTGGCCAGATTCCAAAGCTTCCTTGTTTTCAAACGGGTAATGCCATTGTGCATATGGCATCGCGCCCGAGTCAAACCACACGTCTACTAAATCGGGTTCACGGTGCATTGGCTTACCGCTCGCACTCACTAAAACGATTTCGTCGACATAAGGTTTATGTAAATCAAGAATTCCTTCGTGTAAATATTTAGAATTGATATCGCCACCCAATACTTGGTTAGCTTTACGGATTTCATTATTCAACTCCTCGATGCTACCGATACAGATTTCTTCGGTACCATCTTCCGTGCGCCAGATCGGTAATGGCGTACCCCAATAACGGCTTCTGCTCAAGTTCCAATCCACCATGTTTTCCAACCAGTTACCGAAACGGCCGGTACCTGTGCTAGCCGGTTTCCAGTTGATAGATTTATTCAACTCAACCATGCGATCCTTCACAGCGGTTGTTTTGATGAACCAAGCATCTAATGGGTAATACAATACTGGCTTATCAGTTCTCCAGCAGTGCGGGTAACTGTGTTCGTATTTTTCAACTTTGAAAGCACGGTTTTCTTTCTTCAATTTCACCGCGATATCAACGTCTACATCTTTATAGTCTGCTTCGTTTTTATAGTTCTTTACGTAACGACCGCCGAACTCACCTACTTCATCAATAAACTTACCTTGGCGATCTACCAATGTAAGGATACCGATACCATATTTTTTACCTACTTTATTATCGTCGGCACCGAATGCAGGTGCAGTATGTACGATACCGGTACCATCTTCAGTGGTAACAAAATCGCCTAACAACACGCGGAATGGATCACCTTCTTCAGGTTGAACGTATGGTAATAATTGTTCGTAGCGGATGTTTTCGATGTCTTTCCCTTTGAATTCGGCTACAATTTTATAAGGTAATACCTTGTCGCCTTCTTTATAATCCGCTAAGTCGATGTCGGCACCTTCTGGTTTGAAGTGTTTCGACAATAAATCTTTTGCTAGGATAACATTGATCGGTAAGTGCGTGTACTGGTTAAATGTTTTCACCAATACGTAGTCGATATTTGCTCCTACAGTTAAGCCAAGGTTTGAAGGTAAAGTCCAAGGCGTGGTCGTCCATGCTAAGAAGAAAACTTCTTCATTATGCACGGCATCGAAGAGGAACTTGGATAATTCGTTGTGTACTGCGCGGAACATAGCCACCACGGTAGTATCCTTTACATCTTTATATGTACCTGGTTGGTTTAATTCGTGCGAGCTAAGACCGGTACCAGCAGCGGGAGAATACGGCTGTATACTCACGCTTTTATAAAGCAACCCTTTCTTGTAGAGGGTTTGTAAGCACCACCAAAGTGTTTCGATATAATTATTATCGAACGTGATGTATGGGTTTTGTAGATCCACCCAATAGCCCATTTTGCGGGTGAGTTCTTCCCACTTGTCTTTATATTTCAATACTTCCTTTCGGCAAGTATCATTGTATTCAGCGATGGAGATTTTTTTACCGATATCTTCTTTCGTGATGCCAAGTGCTTTTTCCACACCTAATTCAACTGGAAGCCCGTGGGTATCCCAACCAGATTTACGCTTCACTTGGAAGCCGCGCATGGTTTTATATCGGCAAACTAGATCTTTTAGGGCGCGGGAAATCACGTGGTGAATACCAGGTAAGCCGTTAGCGGATGGTGGGCCTTCGTAGAAAACGAAGGGTGTAGCGCCTTCGCGGCCGTCGACACTTTTCTCAAATATGCCGTTTTGCTCCCAAAATTGGAGTATCTCTTTCTCTATTTGCGGTAAATTCAATTGATTAAATTCCGTGTACTTACTGGACATATAAAATCCTTGCCTTTGATGATCGGTAATAAATTCTGCAAAGTTACAAAATAGGCCGATAATAGGTATAGTTCACGACATTAACAAAATTATAAAGGAGTATTTCATAGGAAAAACAGGAATTTTTGCTTAATTTCACAATAATGAACGCCCATTTTTCGTTTTTGGCATTGTTTTAGTGTAGTATTTAGAAGTTTACACAAAGCGAAAACGCAGTAAACGATTTTAACCAGTATCTTAAACACCATGTCTTTATGAAAAAGTTATCGTTCATCATTTGTGTTGCCATCTTCACATCTGTTTCAGCTTTTTCGCAACAGAAAAAATCATCTAAGAAAGCAAAAGTAGTAGCGAAAGCTAAGGTTGAAGCTCCTGCTAATGTAAAAGATGCATT
This sequence comes from Chitinophaga skermanii, assembly GCF_003259335.1. Lineage (GTDB taxonomy): Bacteria > Bacteroidota > Bacteroidia > Chitinophagales > Chitinophagaceae > Chitinophaga > Chitinophaga skermanii. The sequence goes on along the minus strand of NZ_QLLL01000005.1, from coordinate 187,231 downwards.
TCAACAAAACTTTACAGGTACTTCTGACGTTATATGGGTAAAGACCAGTTCCGGTAATTGGATTGGCACCTTTAAACAAGAAGATGTAAAAACTGCTGCGGAATACGATGCAGAAGGCAAATGGATCGCTACACGTAGCGAATACACAGCCGAAAATTTACCTGGCACAATTTCTGCAACAATTAAAAACAAATTTCCATCTTCAGTTGTTAACAACGGTGTGAAAATTGAAAGAGCAGACGTGGCAGCGTATTACAAAGTTAATATCGATGATAATGGAACCACAAAAGCGTTGTTAATCAACGAAAACGGAACCATTACACAATAAATTAGTATTTCATAGGTATAGGGATAAATAGGACAGACCCTGCTCTTTTGGGCGGGGTTTTTCATTTGTATTTAATTACTAAGTTGTTGATAATGTATTGAATGATGTGATACTTGTAAGGTTAGTACCTCATCCTTGCTACTAATTTTCCTAATTTCTGCCAGTGACCCTTCCTATTTTTCTTAGGACTAATCAAAGTAACTTTCATGTAAGCTTCATGTAGTTTCTATGTAGGCCCCATGTAAGCTCCATGTAATTGCCATGTAGTGACTATGTTATTCATAGTATCTACATATAATGTTGATCGTTCATAACTGTTATTCTCCTATTGATTCACCATACTTCTATAATTACGTACCCCATCATATACTTTACCAACCCTACATCAAAGATCAACTTTCCCCCTAGCGACTCCAGCACAGCTTATTAACTCCAATTCTACAAGCATCAACATAAACCCAACACCACACTACTCATACACTCATCTGATATGGTTAAAATACATAAAACTGAATCTGTTTTCCCATCCTTATAATGCAGAACTTTGTATGCATACGCAATAATTTATTCGCCATGCAAATACTGAATGCTACGCAGCAGGATATTCCACAAATATTCGAGCTATACGACTTAGGTACACAATTCCAAGCCACCGTTAACAGCCGCCAATGGCAGGGTTTTGAAAATGAGCTGGTTACACAAGATATCCAAGACCTTCGCTTATTTAAAATCGTAGAGGGCAATGAGATGGCCTGTATTTTCACCCTCACTTTTAATGATCCTCAAATCTGGAAAGAGAAGTCTGTAGACAAGGCCATTTATATCCACCGTATTGCTACGAACCCAGCCTTCAGAGGCCGCGGCTATGTGAAACATATCGTTGATTGGGCCAAAACGTACTGTGCGCAAAATGATGTTGATTATATACGTATGGATACCTGGTCGGATAACGAGAAGTTGAGGCAATATTATGTTGATTGTGGATTTACTTACGTGGGGCTTTCTCAAATCATTCCTAGCCCAGATTTACCTTCTCACTACACCTTTAGCGAAGGTAGCTTATTCGAAATCAAGCTTTAACATAACAAAAAAGCCTTCCCTGGAATAGAGAAGGCTTTATGCAAATTACGGTGGAAAAACTTACTTGACTGTAATGCTCCAGAATAGGTCAATTTACTGGTGTTTGATATTGAAGCATTACTTAATGGCTTTACTATCGTCTTGCAAGCTTTTCCTTAGGTCAAATCTGATAAGGAAGCTTATGAGGACCCGGATAAACATCTGCGGCTCGTGATACAAAGGTGCATCGTTTTGCCAAACTTGCATGTTCAATTCGGGAAAACTAATAATCAATTACGGAAAAGTATTTCCGCCTACGCACACGAATCCTATAAACGATTGACTGGCAAGTGTTTCAAGCGGAAATTATCTGAATAATAATTCGCAAGGCTTTAAGCCTGTATGTTTTTTGAAGGCAGTTGAGAAGTGAGAAATACAAGAATAACCCATCATAATAGCCACTTCTGAAACGGATAAACCTTTTTCATATAGTAAGCCACGGGCTTTTTCCATTCTCTCTTTTTGGAAATAATCGTAGATGGTGGTACCATAAACAGCTTTGAAACCTTTCTTCAGGTAACATTCGTTCATGGCTACACGGCGCGCAAGGTCGCGAATGGTGATAGGAGAATCCAATTGTTCGAGCAGGATATTACGTGCCTTGGTAATCTTTTCGCGGTCTTCCAACTGCGTTAAGAAACGGCAACCGTAACGTTCTTCTGTATCGTTTTGGATAAATTGATCGGAGCTATATAATAAGAGATCCAGTGCCCTACTTTGTAAGAAGATGTTTTTCAACACGCCCTCATAATTATGATGCACCATTTGCTCGAGAACGGCTTTGGATTTGGTGCAAGGCTGAATCGTTTTTACGAAAGGTTTTTTCTTTGCTGATGCTTCGAAAATCGTGAAAGTTGTACTCGTATTCCCTTTTTGTAACCCTTGAATGAATAAAGGCTGGAAACGAACAGTGATTAAGTCTACAGATGATTTCTTCTCTTTACAATCTTCGCTTTTCTTACCATCCGAACAAAGTTGATCTGTACAACCGGGATTGGTACAATAACGGTTACCTGATACACAATATCTTAATTCGATCGCTGCTGCTTTACCATTCTTCGCCGGCTCATACACAACCATAGCTACATCTTCAACCGGCAACGGTTTCTCGTACGTAAAGCGTTGCAAAGTAAAATCAATACAATCAGGCACCATCACCGAATCTTGTTCGGCGAGCTGCAACTGGTCGCTCATAGCTGGTTGCGAGATGGCTAGTGCTAATAAATCTTGTATTTCTTTCAATTTGACCTTGTTAAGAGAAAGCAAAAATACGGAATGAAAATTTATGCTCACACGTTTTTACAATGCCGTTACAATAAGCGTGTTACACCATGTAATAACTTTTATACGAATCGCTTGTTAAATTGGTACAGTATTGGAACATAGATAGGTGTCCAAACAATTTTTAATATGAAGAAATTTTGGAAAATATTACTCATCAGCTTGGGCGTTTTGGTATTGATTGTATTATGCACCGGTTGGTATCTAAACACCCATTGGAAAAAGTTGTTAACCAAGGAGTTAAAGCATTATGTTTTAGAAGGAACAGACAGTTTGTATACCCTTCAATATAGCGACATTAACCTCAATGTATTAACAGGCAACGTCGCCATTCATAACGTTCACCTCGAACCCGATTCCTCTATTTATACACAACTCCTCGCCCATCACAAAGCACCCGGGTTATTGGTACATTTAGATATGGAACGCTTAGAGGTTAACCACCTCCTTGTATGGAAGTATTTCATGAAGAAACAAGCCCATGCATTAGCATTCGCCCTTGTAAAACCCAAAGTAGCTGTTATCCGTAACGATCTTGCTATAGACACCTCGAAACACGGCTCCTTTTACGAAGGCGCTAAGGATTATATTAGAAGCATTTATATCGACCAGTTGTTATCTAATAATATCGACCTCACCTATACGCATATCCGGGAAGATAGCTCGAAAACACATATCAAAATTTCCGATTTGAGCTTGCTCGTGAAGGACCTATTTGTTGATTCCGTTACCCAAAGCGACCCACAACGCTATTTATACGCCAGTAACTTCGATATCAACTTAGCACAATACGATTACCGCTTAGCGGATTCGTTGTACTGGATACATATAAAAGATATATCGTACCATGCGGCACAAAAGAACCTGAGCCTTGGGTTAGTGCAATTCGATCCCCGTTATAACCGCCAGCAGTTCGATAAAAAAATCGGTACCCAGAAAGACCGCTTCGATGTGAAGTTTTCGGACGTGAATTTCTATAGAATGAAGCTGGAGAACATTTTACAAGGCGAACTGGTGAGTGAACTGTGTACTATAGGGGGAGGCGACCTGGATATTTACCGGAACCGTTCGTTACCGCTGCCACCAGGTAATAAATATGGCTCTTTCCCCAACCAACTATTAGACAAGTTACAATTACCCGTGCGAATTGATACCCTTAAAGCCGGTAAAGTAGACTTGGCTTATACCGAGTTAAACCCGAAAAACGGTGAAAAAGGCACTATCCAGTTTAAGCAAATAAATGCCACTATTACAAATATTACGAATAACGATACGATGGTGAAAAAGAACAACCATTGTGTGGCCAACTTAAACGCGATATTCATGCAAACGGGCAAATTGCGGGCGAAATTCGACTTTACCTTGGGCAGTCCGAAAGGGGCATTTACGGTAAGTGGGCAGTTAAGTAACATGAATGGGAAGGAATTAAACCCGGTAACGCGCCCATTAAGTATGGTAGCGGTAGAGTCGTTACATATCAGCGACTTGGATTTCACCATTACGGGTAATGAGCGGTCGGCTACTTCTAAAGTAAAGTTTTTATATGAGAAGTTGAGGATCAGCATCTTAAAAGATGATGGGGAGAAATTGAAGCGGAAAGGATTGATGAGTATGATAGCTAACTTAATGGGTATTTATAAAGAGAACCCCGAACCAGGAAAGGCGGTTCGCTTGGCAACGGGTAGTTTCCAGCGCGACCCGCAGAAGTCGTTTTTCAACCTTGTTTGGAAGACATTGTTTGTTGGGGTGATGAATACGGTGGGAACAGATTTATTGAAGGATAAAGTAGCTGAAAAATAGGCAGTTGCTGAACAACTTATACACATTCTGAGCCCTATGCCCTAGAATGCAGTATTGCTGCAGGTTTTACAGCACATCCACAGGGTATAAATATTGCCCGTTTTTTATGGTTAATAGCCCGAAATTTGTTATTTTTGCAGGATTCTCTACCGATTTGTTAAAAAAAGATTTCAGCTAATAATATGAGTGAAGAAATTGTGAAAACACCAGCTGCCCCCGCCAGTGGATATGACGCGGGTAGCATCCAGGTTTTGGAGGGTTTGGAAGCAGTTCGTAAAAGGCCGGCCATGTACATTGGTGATATTGGCGTTAAAGGTTTGCACCACTTGGTTTACGAGGTAGTAGATAACTCCATCGATGAGGCCCTTGCGGGATACTGTAAAAATATCGAAGTAACCATTTGCGAAGATAACTCGATCCGCGTTGAAGATGACGGTCGTGGTATCCCAACTGGTATGCACCCGAAGGAAAACCGTTCTGCCTTGGAGGTAGTAATGACGGTTTTACACGCCGGTGGTAAATTCGATAAGAACACGTATAAAGTGTCCGGTGGTTTGCACGGTGTGGGTGTGAGTTGTGTGAACGCGTTAAGCTCCGTGTTATTAGTAACCGTAGAACGTGAAGGAAAGATTTTCGAACAAGAGTACCACCAAGGTATTCCGCAATATGCAGTACGCGAAATTGGTACATCAAACCGTACAGGTACAACAGTATTGTTCAAACCTGATGGCGAGATCTTCAAAGAAACGACGTACAACCGCGAGATTTTGGCTGGTCGTTTACGCGAGTTAGCGTATTTGAACCGTCAAATCAAAATTACCTTAACCGACGATCGTGAAAAAGATGATCTTGGTAACCCGGTAAGCGAGATTTTCTACAGCGAAGGCGGTATTAAAGAATTCGTTCAAATGTTGGATAAGAACGGTCGCAGGAATGCACTTGTTCCAGATCCAATTTACATCGAAGCACATGATGCGGCATCTAATGTAGCAGTAGAAGTTGCATTGTTGTACAACGATTCTTTCAATGAACACATCTTCTCTTACGTAAATAACATTAACACCATTGAAGGAGGTACGCACGTAGCCGGTTTCCGCCGTGCTATTACCCGCGTATTCAAATCTTATGGTGATAAGAATAAATTATTCGAGAAATCGAAAGTAGAGGTAACGGGTGATGACTTCCGTGAAGGCTTAAGCGCTATTATCAGCGTAAAAGTACCGGAGCCACAGTTTGAAGGTCAAACGAAAACCAAGCTCGGTAACTCCGATGTAATGGGTATCGTAGATAGCGCCGTTGCCAGTGTGTTAGATGCTTACTTGGAAGAACATCCAAGAGAAGCTAAAACGATCATTAACAAGGTAGTATTAGCAGCACAAGCACGTGAAGCAGCTCGTAAAGCGCGCCAACTTGTACAACGTAAAAGCGTAATGACAGGTAGCGGCCTTCCGGGTAAACTTGCGGATTGTTCTGATAATGATCCTAAGAAATGCGAGTTGTACCTTGTCGAAGGGGATTCGGCAGGTGGTACGGCTAAACAAGGCCGTAACCGTAACTACCAAGCGATCTTACCTTTACGTGGTAAAATCTTGAACGTGGAAAAAGCCATGGAACACAAGATTTACGAAAACGAAGAGATCAAGAATATCTTCACAGCCCTGGGTGTAACCATTGGTACAGAGGAAGATGATAAAGCACTTAACCTTTCGAAATTACGTTATCACAAGTTGATCATCATGACGGATGCCGACGTGGATGGTAGCCACATCGCGACGTTGATCTTAACATTTGTGTTCCGTTATATGAAAGCATTAGTAGAACAAGGTTACGTTTACTTGGCGCAACCACCGTTATACTTAGTGAAGAAAAACAAGGATCAAATTTATTGTTGGACAGAAGAGCAGCGCCGCGAAGCCGTTACCAAATTAGCAGGTGGTGGTAAAGAGGACAGCGTGAACGTTCAACGATATAAGGGTTTGGGTGAGATGAACGCAGAACAATTATGGGACACTACCATGAACCCAGATGTTCGTACATTGAAACAAATCACGATCGAAAGCGCAGCGGAAGCTGACCGTGTATTTAGCATGTTGATGGGTGATGAAGTACCTCCACGTAGAGAGTTCATCGAATCGCACGCGAAATATGCTAAGATCGATGCATAATTTACGATTGTAATAGAAAATTAGATACAGAAAAGGGCTATTCCGCATCAGCGGGATGGCCCTTTTCTTTAAAGACAGGTTAAATACCAGGAAAAACCTGGTCATATATTAAACTATTTCAGATATTTTTAATATATTGCATATGTAATTTATAATGACCCATACCATATACCTAGAAAAATGCGTATAAAACTTAGCCTTTTCGTACTTGCATGCCTGGCTATTACAGCTATTGGCCTTTCTTCATGCGAAAAAGATACTTTCAAAGAAGCGATAGCAAATGCCGGTGGTGGCGGTTCGAATAATGGTGGGAATAACGGCGGTAACAATGGAGGGAATAACGGAGGCAGTATCCAAGATACGGCATACGTTTCCTATAAAATGGACGGCACACAAGTAAACTATGCTAAAAGTGGTGTAGATGTGATGGCGGTTACATCAGCTGGTCGTTATGTAGTTACAATTTCTGCACAAGATCCTAACTCAGCGACCAACATGGCATCTATGCTGATTGGGTTTCCTGCGGGCGTTACAGGATTGAAAACGGGGACTTATAAATACCCTGATTTCAGCCTCACTACCATTAAAAACGCAACACCGCTTATTGCAGAATCTGCTACACTTACTATTACAGCAGTGAGCGACAAGTTATTTACAGGCACATTCAGTGCAACTGTAAAATCGCAAGATGGCGCTGTAAAATCAACTATTACCGACGGTAAATTCATCGCGAAAATCAATTAAGTAAAACATCTTTATATAACGAAATAACCTATCCCTATGAAACTTAAACTATTCCTGCTTGCAGGCGTAGCGGCCTTGTTGTGCCTACACGCATGCACGAAAGATGGCGTTAAGCCTAAAGGCACTATCACCATGAACGTGAATGATAGCGCTTATAAAGGTCAATTCGCCACAGCTTTACGCATCGATACTTCCAACGTGTATTCCACGATTAGTGTTAGTGCCGGTAGTATGAATGGAACCCTCGTAGGATTCACATTAGTTATTCCAACCAAGAACCCGGTACCGGGTACCTATAGTTCTAATAAAGATAAAAATACGGTGGTAACACTCTCCTATTCCACGATTCGTTTAGGTGCAGAATATACATCTACCCAAAACGGCGGGAATGCTGTAGTGAATATCACGCGTATAGATAAAGACGGTATTGAAGGTACATTCTCAGGAAAAGTGATCAGCGATCTTGATCCTTCTCACACGCTCCTATTGAGCAATGGCGCTTTCAGTGCAGCATTTGATTAACCACATTCATTATAACCCTCGTTTTCGTATAACCATTTACGTTATACAAACGAACATCCAAAAAATGTAAACCATATCTCAAGCATGATCTACATTACTACAATGTGTTAGCATTAGGGAGCAAACATATTGAGTGCAAAATAGAGTTTATTAACAGGACGAGGAATCAATTAACGGACCTTGCATTTGGCACCACAACGTAGTAACGCGTTGCGGATTGATCACAAATGCAGAGCGGCAAAAAACGAAAGTTCTTTGCCGCTCTTTTTTTATTTTAAAACATACCACTACTAACTACTCTTAGTTCAAAATATTAATAATTAAAGTATTCATCATAGCATCACAAAAAAAGCGGCCTCTACCAGTAGAGACCGCTTATATATCAAAAACAGTTGTGGTTATCGTTATTTGATAGAGAAAATCGCGTTTACTTCAGCACGAATTTTAATGGTTTTGAAGTCGATGTTTGATTCAGGAACAGCCCTATCAGCAGACATTTTCGCCATTGTATTGTACATAACAGGACGAACATCGCTATAGTTATCTGTGTTGATTTCATGTACTTCTAACACACCGCCCATGTTTTCGCCGATAGCAGCTAACATGTATTCAGCTTTTGCTTTAGCAGCTTGCAAAGCTTTAATTTTTACTTCTTTGCGGTATTCTTCCATTTTGCTGCTGTTGTAAGAAGAAACGTTTACACTTTCAATACCTTCATCATCTACTTTAGATAAGATAGGGTTGATTTTATCTAACCTGTTTACTTTTAAGCGGTATTGTTTACGTGTCATGAATTCTTCTGCTGTTTTCTTTTTCTTCCACCAGTAGTCGTTATTATAACCGAAAACATTTTCAATAGTGAAGTCTGCTTTCGCGATACCGGCTTCGTTTACAGCTTTCTGTAATTGTTGCTCCAATGTTGAAATATCAACTGTTTTACCATTCTTCAATTTATACTCGCGCAATGTGATGCTGATGTATATTTCATCTGGTGTAATTTCTATTTCGGCAGAACCGTTTACTTCAATTTTTTTCACGGGAGTTTCAGTTTTAGTTTGAGCGATTACCGTTGTAGATAAACCTACTGCCACAGCTAATAATAAGATTAACTTTTTCATCGTTTTCATTTTTTATTTCAATTATAGGATGCAACTTGTATTCTTCATTCCATAAGTCGTACCAATTTTTTTTCGACCGGGGTTTACTATGAAAAATAGATTGTCGTAAGGCATGAAACGAATCAAGGGGCACAATGTTACAGTTTTAGAAAATATTAACATTTGCAATGTTAAGGCATCCTAATTATATAACAAACTAAAAAGGCCTTCGTTTTCGCGAAGGCCTTTGCTATACTGATTTTGCACTATTTATTTTGAAGGAACAGGTTGACTTTCGCTCATATTGTTAAGGAAATGATAAACATCGTCCATCGACTTCATTCTTTCCACAACTAGCATAAAGTTTTTACCCACTTGTTTCAATTTTGCATTGTTGGTACGCGTTTGAATATGTTGCAAAATATGGTTGAAGGTTGGCGATTCGAAGTAGGGCGAATCGGGGTTATTAATAAAATAACAACGCATTTTTTCTTCCTTCAACATCAACTTCTCAAATCCCAATCTTATCGCTAACCAACGACAGCGTATAGTTGTAAATAGATCTTGTACAGGCTCCGGTAATGGCCCAAATCGATCTTCCAAACCTTTAGCGAAGGCTTGCAACTTGGGTTCTAAAGTTATGTTATCCAACTCTTGGTAAAGATTCAAACGTTCTTGAATACTTTCAACATAAGAATCAGGAATCAATATTTCCAAGTCGGTATCGATCGTACAATCGCTCACATAATCTTTCTTCTCTTCCAATTGTTCTTTGAACAAATCGCGGAATTCTGTTTGTTTTAATTCACGGATCGCTTCGTCTAAGATCTTTTGATACATATCAAAACCGATCTCTGCAATAAACCCACTTTGCTCGCCACCCAACAAATTACCGGCACCACGGATATCCAAATCCCTCATCGCAATTTGGAAACCACTACCGAGCTCGCTGTGTTGTTCGAGTGTTTGTAAACGTTTTCTACTATCGGCCGGCAACGTACTCATCGGCGGTGCCAACAAATAACAGAAGGCTTTTTTGTTACTTCTACCTACCCTACCACGCAACTGGTGTAAATCGCTTAAACCAAAGTGATGCGCGTTATTAATAATGATTGTATTCGCATTTGGAATATCCACTCCACTTTCCACGATGTTTGTACATACCAATACATCGTATTTACGCTCGATGAAATCCATAATGGCTTCTTCGAGTTGGTGACCTTCTAATTGTCCGTGTGCCGTAGCAATGCTTAAATCTGGGCAGAGTTGTTGTATTAAACCGGCCATTTCACCCAAGCCTTTAATCCTATTGTGGATAAAGTACACTTGGCCTCCGCGCTCAGTTTCATAATAGATGGCGTCGCGGATTTGATCGGGGTTGAATACTTGTACTTCCGTTTCAATTGGCTGCCTATTGGGTGGTGGTGTATTAATGATCGACAAATCGCGGGCACCCATCAACGAGAACTGTAACGTACGCGGAATAGGCGTTGCCGTTAAAGTAAGCGTATCCACATTCACTTTGAATTGCTTCAATTTCTCTTTAGCGCTTACACCGAATTTTTGTTCTTCATCAATTACCAGTACGCCAAGATCTTTGAATTTGACATCTTTCCCTAATAAAGCATGCGTACCAATAATAATATCAATCTTACCTTCCGCCAGTTTTTGCAAGGTTTCCTTTTTCAATTTTGTGGACTTGAAACGGTTCAAATAATCCACTGTGCAAGGGAAATCCTTTAGGCGCTCGGAAAATGTTTTATAGTGTTGGAAAGCTAAGATGGTAGTAGGTACAAGCACAGCCGCTTGTTTACCATCTGCTAATGTTTTGAATGCTGCACGTACAGCCACCTCAGTTTTACCAAAGCCCACGTCGCCACAAACCAAGCGATCCATTGGTGATGGCGATTCCATATCGCGTTTCACATCGGCAGTAGCCTTGGCTTGATCAGGTGTATCTTCATAAATAAACGAAGCTTCCAATTCTGTTTGCAAGTAAGTATCTGGCGTGTGTGCAAAACCTTGCTGTGCCTTTCGCGCTGCATATAAACGAATCAGGTCTTTCGCGATATCTTTAACCTCAGTTTTAGCCTTTTCTTTCAGCTTTTCCCAAGCATCGCTACCCAACTTATTAATCTTCGGTTCTACGCCTTCTTTACCCGTGTATTTGCTGATTTTGTGTAACGAGTTAATGTTCACATACAGCAAATCATTGTTCTTGTAAATGATGCGGATGGCTTCTTGCATTTTGCCACCCACTTCAATTTTTTGAAGGCCGCTATATTGCCCCACACCATGATCGATGTGCGTTACAAAATCGCCGGGTTGCAGTTCACGCAAGGTTTTCAATGTAATGGCCTTGCTTTTACTGTAGGCAGATTTGAGTTTGTATTTATGGAAACGTTGGAATACCTGGTGATCGGTGAATACCACTAGCTTCAATTCTTCATCCACGAAGCCGCCGCTAATAGCTACCGGTATGGGATAAAAGGTGAATGTTGCTTTCAGATCTTCGAAGATGCTTCTTAGGCGTTCGAGCTGGCGTGGGTTTTCGGCGAATATAAAGATCGCGTACTTTTCAGCGTTTTGTTTTTCGAGCGTTTTGATGAGCAGATCGAATTGTCGATTAAATACCGGCTGTTCTTTTGTTTTGAAAGCTAGTTCGACATTGGGTAATACATTCTCGAAGTTGAATTTCGGACCAAATACGACGTTATGTCTTTGCAACATTTGTTCGAATAATGGCTCGCTTTTTTCGAAATCTTCGGCGTGTATATAAATTGTTTCGTCTTCGTTAATACGCACACTGTGGTTCAGTGCAAGGAAATCTTCCAACTTGGTTTCAAGCTGGTTAATAACGCCTGCTACATAAGCTGGATCTTTGATCCAAACAATGGTATTCTCAGGCAAAAACTCCAATAAGCTGGTTTTCACATGCGTTTCCGTGCGGGTATCCATATTGGCTATAAGCGTCACCTGTGTGAGCTTCCGTTCACTCAGTTGCGATTCCGGGTCGAATAATCGAATGGAATCCACCTCATCTCCAAACAACTCAACACGGTAAGGCTTTTCATTCCCGAAAGAGTAAATATCCAAGATACCACCCCTAACGGCAAATTGACCGGGTTCGTATACGAAATCGCTATGTTCAAATCCCCAGCCAATCAACTTTTCCAACAAACCATCGACCTGCAAAGTATCGCCGATCTTAATTTGTATAGTATTTGTGTTAAAAGCTGTGCTACCGGCTACTTTTTCCCACAATGCTTCGGGATAGGTAACCATTACCTTTTTATGCACATGCGCGCCGGTAAACTTCATTAAAGCTTCCGTTCGCAGCATGCTATGACTGCTATTAATTTCGTTGAATTGCCCGACCTTCTTGAATGAGTCGGGGAAATAGAAAACGTCGAGCGCTTCGCTGAGCTGCTCGAAATCGTTGTGAAAATATGCGGCTTCTTCTCGATCATTCAAGATGAAAAGGTGATTAGCATCGCCATTGGCCCATGCATTCACAGCTACAAAGTTGGTGGAGCTTCCCGACAATCCTGTTAAATGAAAATAGCTGGGAGCAGGCGCTTCTAAGCCTTTCACCAAAGTTTGCAGGCGCGCATCTCGCTGGTATAATTGTAAAACTGCCTGTAAGTTCATGAAGATTGCAAAGATACGATGTATATGCCTTTTTTCGTTCGCAGGCGATGTTAAAATTAATGTTATGACACCTGCCTGGTTCCGCCGTGTATTCTTGTAAAAAATCTGTAAATTGATATGAATTCCAACACATTATCGCACGCCCAGGAAAAGGTCAATATCAATAACAATAAGGCTTACAGCGAATTACGGCTTCTTTTTACTTACTAATTTATCCATTTTATGGTTGAAACATGGTACAATGGCATTGTGACCAAAATTATCAATGAAACGCCCAATACACGCCGCTTTTGGATACAAGTGCCCGAATTACAGGCATTCGACTTTAAACCGGGGCAGTTTGTGACATTGGATTTGCCTATCCACGAAAAGAAAAACAAGCGCTGGCGCAGTTATTCGATCGCATCGCATCCTAATGGCAATAACGAAATTGAGCTGGTGATTGTTCTTTTGGAAGGCGGTGCAGGCACTACGTATTTATTCAACGAAATTACTGAAGGAAGTACCTTGATATTACGTGGTCCATTGGGTTTGTTCACCTTACCCCCGGAAATGGACCGCGATTTATTCCTTATTTGTACGGGAACAGGTATTGCACCTTATCGATCTATGGTGAAATTTTTACATGAAAATAATATTGCACATCCTCCAATACACTTAGTGTTTGGCACCCGGTATGAGCACGATCTATTGTACGCAGAAGAAATGCGGACTTTGCAAAATGGCATGCATAATTTTACCTACCACCCAACACTGTCGCGCGATACAAACCCTAATTGGTGGGGACATCGTGGATATGTACATGATGTTTACGAACAGCTATTATCTGATAAGCGCCCGGCCCATTTTTTTCTATGTGGCTGGAAAAATATGATTGATGAGGCTAAGCAACGCATTATCGCCATGGGGTATGATCGGAAAGATATTCACTTAGAATTATATGGTTGATATCAATATTTGATGAAGCATTCTTTGATGCACAATTAACTTCATTCTCAAATATTGATGTTCAAATAAACATATCAATATTTGACACATATTATTACTAAAAAACCCCAAGCATATTTACATGCTTGGGGTTTTCTTTATCTAAAAGCAACTATTATTTGTTGATTTCTTTCGTAACGATTTGAATTAATTGATCAACACCCACGCGTTCTTGCTCCATCGTATCGCGGTAGCGAATAGTTACGGTGCCATCTTCTTTTGTTTGGTGGTCAACTGTGATACAGAAGGGTGTACCGATTGCATCTTGACGACGGTAACGTCTACCGATGGCATCTTTCTCTTCGTAGAAGCAGCGGAACAATGGTTTGCATTGCTCTTGGATTTCGCGGGCGATTTCTGGTAAGCCGTCTTTCTTCGTTAATGGGAAAATGGCCAATTTAATCGGTGCTACTTTCGCTGGGAATTTCAATACAACACGGGAATCTTGTTTTTCCGGTGTGCTTAAGTCCTGCTCTTCGTACGCTTCGCTTAACAACATCAAAATCGTACGGTCTAAACCTACAGAAGTTTCAACAACGTACGGGATGTAGTTTTGATTGATTTCTGGATCGAAATACTGCATTTTCTTGCCAGAGAACTCTTGGTGTCTCGACAAATCGTGGTTCGTACGCGAGTGAATGCCTTCTAATTCTTTGAATCCGAATGGGAATTCGTACTCGATATCCAATGCAGCATTGGCGTAGAATGCAAGCTTCGTGTGATCATGGAAACGGAGTTTCCCAGGGTTGATACCGATGCTTTTGTGCCATTTCAAACGTTCTTCTTTCCAGAAGTTATACCATTCCATTTCGGTGCCAGGGCGAACGAAGAATTGCATCTCCATTTGTTCGAACTCGCGCATACGGAAAATGAATTGGCGTGCAACGATTTCGTTACGGAACGCCTTACCGATTTGAGCAATACCAAACGGGATTTTCATACGACCCGTTTTTTGTACGTTCAAGAAATTCACGAAAATACCTTGCGCAGTTTCTGGACGTAAGTAGATTTCGTTAGCTTCTTCGGCTACGCTACCTAATTGTGTGGCAAACATCAAGTTGAACTGGCGAATGTCGGTCCAATTAGCTGTTTTGCTAACACTACATGTAATTTTATTTTCATCAATTAGTTGCTTTAAACCCACTAAATCGTTGGCAGCTTCTAATTTTTCCATTTTTGAAATAAGTGCTTCAGCTTCTGCAGTAGGTAAATTAGCTGCAAAACCTTCGATCAAATGATCTACACGGTAACGTTTCTTACTGTCTTTATTATCGATCATTGGGTCGCTGAAACCGTCTACGTGACCTGAAGCTTTCCAGGTAGTAGGGTGCATAAAGATGGCTGCATCGATACCCACGATATTATCATGCATTTGGGTCATGCTCTTCCACCATAAATCCTTCACGTTTTTCTTCAACTCTGAACCGTATTGGCCGTAATCGTACACGGCACTTAAACCGTCGTAAACCTCGCTAGATTGAAATATAAAACCGTATTCTTTACAATGCGAAATGATCGCTTGGAATTTGTTCTGATCTGTAGCCATAGTTGGGCAAAGATAAATTTGAATTTTGATTTCTTGCATTGATATTTTTTACAATGCGTTACTTTTTTATCACCGCCTTATGCGTATCTTCTAAAGTATCGGCTTCTGCCTCTATCTGTTTCACCCAAACGGCATAGTCATTCGGTTCAATATGGCATCCATTCCGCTCCACATAAATGCGTGTAAAAACCGCCCCAAAATACAGAATTGCAGCGGAATAATACACCCATAACAAAACGATCACAATTGATCCTGCCGCGCCATACGTACTCCCCACCTTACTGGCACCCAAGTAATACCCAATAGCAAACTTTCCCAGCATAAACAAGGCCGCCGTGGTTAAAGCACCTACCAGTACATCTTTCCACTTAATCCGGGCATCCGGTAATACTTTAAATATAATTCCAAATAATAAAGTGATAATCCCGAAGGTAAGCACCACGTTGAAAACATATGCCGTAATAACTGCAATACCAGGGAACATCGCTGTTAAGCGATTATTTAAGATTTCAATAATCCCATTCAGTGCCAACGACACGAGTAAGATAAATCCTAAGCTTATGACCAATGAAAAGGATAGTAAACGGTTAATCACCAATTTAAGAAATCCTTTTTTGGGCTTGGCTTTAAGGCGCCAAATGGTGTTAATAGAGTCTTGGATTTCCGAAAATACCCCGGTTGCCCCTACAATTAAGGCTACGAAACCTACGATGGTTGCCCAACTCATGTCTTGCGACAGGGTTGAATTTTCGATGATTTGCTGGATTTGAACAGCAGCCGATTCGCCTACTAATCCGCGAATTTGCCCGTAAATACTGCCTTCAATGGCTTCTCGGCCTAAAAAGATATCACATAAATAAATGATAATAATCAACATCGGGGCGATGGAGAAGATCGTATAGTAAGCCAATGCAGCACTGAGCTTCAGTACTTTATCGTCCATGAATCCGCCGATGGCTTTACCGAAGATTTTCCAATATTGTTGGAAGGGTCGTATGGGCTTTTGGGTGTTATTCATATAGGTGTAATAACAACCTTTGCGCCAAACCGTTTATTTTAACTTCTCATTTTCCTTGTGCCTGTTCGCGTCGCGGGTAGATTTTTTCTCGAAGTTCTTTTCCAATGCGGCGGTAAGGTCAACACCCGTTTGATTAGCTAGGCACATAACTACCCACATTACATCAGCCAATTCATCGGCTAATTCTTTCTTTTTATCACTTTCTTTGAAGGATTGTTCACCGTATTGACGGCTAATAATACGGGCTACCTCCCCTACTTCTTCTGTAAGGATGGCCATATTGGTTAACTCGCTGAAATAGCGTACGCCCGTTGTATTGATCCATTGATCTACTTTTTCTTGCGCTTCTTTGATGGTCATATTTTACTCGGTTTGCATCGAATATAATGAATGCAAACCGAGTAGAAAAAAACTTACTTTTCGATAGCAAAGAAGCTTGGTGTACCTTTCACAGGTTGATCATTCACGGCGATTATCACAGGATAACTGCCACATCTACCACCAATCCAGCTCAATTTAATATGATCCATTGTTCTTGTATTATCCTTGTAAACTGCCTCGATAAACAAATCTGTTCTTTGGTAGTTTAGCCTCGTCATAAATGGTCTTAAAGTGTCTGCATACGGGCTATGGTACAAGTTTTCGCTGGGATAGTAATTCAATAATAAATGCTCTTTTTCTGCAGTTGAAAAGAAGTATACTTTCTTAATCTTAGCATCTGCTCCAGCGGCTAAATCCTTTCCTGTTTGTTTATCTATATAACGAAATGACAATAATGGGTATGCCGGTAAATCACATAGTATTTCTGGTTCTTTTTCTTCTTTCGAGCACGCTACTATTATCCCTATCACCGCGAAGAGTAGAATATATTTCCATGTTTTCATAAGATTAACGATTTAAAGGGTTTAAGCGTAAAGTATAAACAGCATCACAGTTTTGACAGATGAGATCTTGCCCGATTTTAATACCCTGGCCTAATGTATAAGCATATTTGAACACCGGGGTATATGCTATTTTCCGCTGTACTATTTCGCCCGATTGGAGTTCAAACTTTACCAAGAAGGAATCTGTTTGAATATAGGTATAGATATGCAACTCTGCCGGCGCTTTTGTTTTATCGATGTATAAATCGGCACATGGCATCTTGGATGTGTCGTTACGATAGGCATTAGCATCCTTTATTAACGGGTTGGCCCCAGTTAACATGTCTGTTCCTGAAACGGAATCGACAACGTGTAATTTGACTAAAGGTTCAGGGAAAGTTTCTTGTACTACAGGTGGTACAACAGTGTTTTTGTCTTTGCTTTTTTTACAGCTTACTGCCAATAGCGAAGCTGAAGCTAACAGCAGTGTTAGGATTTTGGATAGTTTCATAAAATGGGAATTGTTACCCGTTAAACGGATAACATGCCCAAATGTTACTCTTTATTTTTGGAGTCGATAAGAATAGTCACCGGCCCATCGTTCACTAACTGTACTTTCATATCGGCACCAAAAGTGCCTGTTTGAATAGGCTTACCTAGTTCCTGCTCAAGTTGTTTAATCATTTTTTCATAGAGAGGAATCGCAATATTGGGTTTGCTTGCTTTAATATAAGAAGGACGGTTTCCTTTCTTGGTAGCAGCATGTAGTGTGAATTGACTCACAAGAATGATTTCACCATTAGCTTCCAGTACCGATTTATTCATCACCCCCTCATCATCATTGAAAATGCGCAAATTCACGATTTTCGCAGCTAGCCACGCAATATCTTCCTCATTATCCGCATCTTCAATCCCCAATAACACCAACAACCCCGGTCCAATGCTGGATTTTACTTGTCCGTCGATGGTTACACTGGCTGAAGTTACACGTTGAATAACTGTTCTCATCTGTTGAATTTTTTCGGTTTACTTTTGTGAAATAAATATAAAGTGCCGAAGGCACCAAACAATTAACATGACAGCCATCGATTTAAGTTCAGAAATAAAACTACAAACCGCTAGAAGCGGCGGTAGTGGCGGGCAAAATGTTAACAAAGTAGAAACAATGGTAATTGGCCATTGGCATGTACAGGATTCCGCTTTGCTAACACCCGAACAAAAAGCCATTGTACTCGAAAAGTTAGCGAACCGTATTAACGCGGAAGGTTTCCTCGTTGTTAAATCCCAACAAGAACGCTCTCAACTCGGTAACAAGCACCTCGTTATTAAAAAAATAAATGAACTCGTTAAACTGAGCCTTAAACCTAAGAAACGCCGTGTAGCCACGAAAGTGCCCAAAGGTGCCATCGAGAAAAGGAAGGATAACAAAAAAAGGTTGTCGGAAAAGAAACAAAATCGCCGCAACAACTGGGAGTAAATTCTATTTTTGATCAAAATTAGGGGCATTGAGCAGTATCAAGAAATTAACAGGTCAGACGTTAATCTATGGCGTTCCTACGATATTAGGACGGTTTTTGAACGTGTTTTTGACCTTCGGGTTAACATATCTCTTTAATACAACAGCCGATTTTGGTAACTATTCCGTTGTGTATGCATACGTCACATTTTTGAACGTCATCTTCACTTATGGAATGGAAACCTCGTATTTCCGGTTCAGCAATTCGAGCGACTTCAAGAAGGATGTGTTCCCAACAGCCATGAGCTCTATCTTAGGTACTACGCTGGTATTAAGTTTGATTATGATTGCCTGCTCTGGCTGGATAGCAGCCTTGTGGAAAATTGAAGATCATCCAGAATACGTGGTGTGGTTTGCCTGTATCATTGGCTTTGATGCGATTGCGACCATTCCATTTGCAAAATTGCGCAACGAGGGAAAAGCCTTGCAGTTCTCGCTGATTAAGTTTACCAACATCATTATACAGGTATTTTGCACCTTGTATTTCGTAGGTTTATGTCCTTGGTTAGCGAAACATCACCCCGATTCTATCTTCTTGTCTGTTTACAACCCGAATATTTCCGCCGTTGGGTATACCTTCATTTCAAACCTTATCGCTAGCGGTAGTACCTTATTGTTACTTTCTAAAGAATTTAAGCAATACAACTTTACATTCAATAAAACCTTGTGGCGCGATATGATGGCTTATTCCCTCCCGTTAATCGTGGTGGGATTAGCTGGTATGGTGAATGAAGCGCTGGATAGAACCTTGTTGGATCACTTGCTTCCATACGACGTGGAAACGAATAAATCGATGATTGGTATCTATGCGGCCAGCTATAAAATTGCAGCCCTCATCAATATCTTCATCCAGATCTTTAGGATGGGTGCCGAACCATTCTTTTTCAACGAGTCGAACAAAAACAATGCTCAGCAAGTATATGCCAATGTGATGTACTTCTTTACGATTATTTGTATGGCCATATTCCTAGGCGTATCCTTGTTTTCAGATACCATTTGGATACGTTACCTAGTAGATTCTCGTCAGCACCCAGAATACCTCCAAGGCTTGCAAGTAATACCTGTTTTAGCATTTGGTTATGTATGCTTAGGTATCTATTACAACTTAACGATCTGGTATAAACTAACCAATAAAACGCTTATTGGCTCGTATGTAACCGTAATGGGTGCCGTTATTACCATTGTGCTAAACATTTGGTGGATTCCGAAAATTGGGTTCGTGGGTAGTGCCTGGGCAACGATGCTATGCTATTTAATCATGACAATTGTAACCTATATCGTAGGCCAGCGTTATTACTATGTGCCTTACAATGTAAAGGCCATCCTGTTATATGTGGGCTTCGGGGTATTGATATTTGTAGCTTATTGGTGGGGTGCTGGTAGTGTAAAAAGCATGCCTATTCGTTTAGGATTAGGCGTATTGGGGCTGCTGCTATACGTGGGATTAGTGTGGAAAAAGGAGAAAAAAACCTTCGCAGCGATGCTTCGAAGAAAATAAATATGTTAAGCGAGCGTTATTGTGCGCACCAAGATAATTTTCTGCGCACATTGTCGTTATTATAAAAGGGAAGCAATGATTGAACACTGGCTTCCCTTTTATCGTTACTTTATGAAATAAAAGGGTTATGTTCGATTTCGTGTTGAATGGTAGTGGAAGGTCCGTGACCAGGATAAACTTTCACTTGCCCTGGCAGTCTAAATAATTTGTTCTTTATACTATCCATTAGATCGGCGTGGTTACATCCTTGGAAATCGGTTCTACCAACGCTTTCGTAAAATAGAACATCGCCCGAGATGAGAAACGCTTGCTTTTCGCAATAGAATGACACGCTACCGGGGGAATGCCCTGGCGTTAGGATGACCTTGATTTCGTTTTGGCCCCATTTGATAATTTGCTCGTCGTGGAAGAATTCGACAGCTTGGGGTGAAGCAGGGAAAGGCAGTCCGTAAGTTAAACCCGTTTGTGTTTGCCTATCGAAAATCACTTGTTCTAATGGGTGGAAAACCGGAAGAACGTTGAAAGTGTTGCAGATCAAATGATTCCCAAAGACATGATCTAAATGGCAGTGGGTATTCCACAACATCTCAACTTCTAATTTTCGTGTTGCAATAAATTGTAGTAACTCAGTCCGTTCATAATCAAAGTAACAACCAGGATCAATTACGATACACTTATTCTCTTCGTTTATAAGCAAGTAGGTGTTCTCTTGGAACGGGCTAAAGGTGAAATGTTGAATTTCAATCATTTGTTACACGAATTTTACTATTTTTAAAACTAGATCACAATATTATCAATACTTTCTGTATGAACCGATTTATTACTAGGTTATTATTATCCGGCATCCTATTAATTGGCCCACTGATACTACATGCCCAGACGAATACCGTGCAATATGGACAGAACCGCGTTCAATACAAGAACTTCAAATGGCGCTATTACACCACGCGTCACTTCTATACCTACTTCTCACAGAATGGACTTGAACTTGGAAAGTATGTAGCCCAAATAGCAGAGAAAGAATTGCCGCAGTTAGAACAATTCATGGAGTATAGCTTCCGCCAAAAGGTAAACATTGTTGTGTATAATAGCTTCGGCGAATACCAACAATCCAATATTGGCATAGGCCAAGATTGGCAAAATACAGGCGGTGTTACGAAGTTCGTTGGCAACAAATTGCTCGTATATTTCGATGGTGATCACGAACATTTACGTCAGCAAATCCGCCAAGGTATCGCCTCCGTGATGCTACAAACACTCCTTTTCGGTGAAGATATCGGCGAATTTGCCGGTAACGCCGTATTGCTCGACTTTCCCAATTGGTTCACAGATGGTTTTATCTCCTACGCCGCCGATAACTGGAATGCAAAGTTAGACGATGAATTGAAATCTGTTTTGCTTTCTGGTAAATACACAACATTTAATCAATTTGCTTATGAAAAGCCTTTATTGGCTGGACATGCTTTCTGGTATTATGTTGAATCCAAATACGGTAAAGATGCCGTGCCGTACCTCATGTACATCACGCGTATCAACCGCGGGCTGAAGAAAGGCTTCGAATCCGTTCTTCATCAAACACCTAAAAACGCCATGAAAGATTTTATGATCTATAACATGCGCCGTTACCAAAAGGATAACCGCCGCCGTAAACAATCCGTTAAAGGGACCTCAGTTGTAGCACGTGAACTTGGTAAAACCGACT
The DNA here is from genome assembly GCF_003259335.1 of Chitinophaga skermanii. GTDB lineage: Bacteria > Bacteroidota > Bacteroidia > Chitinophagales > Chitinophagaceae > Chitinophaga > Chitinophaga skermanii. Next base: position 165,394 of record NZ_QLLL01000005.1, on the reverse strand, counting down.
TCATTCGCTTCCAAGCGAACCCTAAAAACCAAACGTACGCCGTTGTAGAATACGGTAGTGGCTTCTACAGGGTGCAAATACAACGTAGCAATATGAAACCCCTAATCGTGCTTAAAAGCGGTGTACGCCAGCTCAATGCTAAGCTCGATCCAAACTACCCATTGCTGGCCTGGAACCAAAAAGGTAACAAGCTGGCTGTGATCTACGAAAAAGAAGGCAAAACAAACTTAATGGTCTACGATGTGCTTACCCGCACAAAAATCTACCAACCATTACCACAATTCGATCGCGTAATCGATGTGAAATACTTCTTCGAACATGATAACTCGCTTTTATTGTCGGCCGTGAAAAATGGACATACAGACATTTTCACGTATAGTATCTCCAACTTTAAAACCGAGCAAATCACGAACGATGTATACGATGATCTAGATCCTTCATTCGTTGCTTTCCCTGGTAAAAGTGGTATCATTTACTCATCTAACCGCCCTTCAGCTACTGCCCGTAGTAGCGATACTGCCTCGATGAGTAATCGCTACCAAGTTTTCTTAATCGACAACTGGAACAAAACATCCGAAAAGCAAATTTCGCAACTAACGAAATTACCTTACGGTAACGCTCGTTCTCCATTGCAATACAACACTACACATTTCACCTTCCTGAGCGATGCAAATGGTATCAACAACCGTTATGCGGGCTTCTTCTCTACGGAAAGAGCTGGTGTTGATTCGTTGTACTTCGTTGGAAATGAAATTTTGCACAACCCCGATCCTGAAGATTTAGACTCTGCATTAGCAGATTACGGCGCTACCCAACCAGATTCTATCATCGCGGTAACTATTACAAAAGATTCTGCTTATACCTTCCCTATCACCAACTACCAAGTGGGTATCCGCGAAAGTAGAGGTGCCGGCGATCAAGGGCAAGTATCGGAAGTGATTAAGCGCGGCGATTATTTGCGTTTGTACAAATTGAAGATTGATACAGCAGCATTGCGTAAACGTAATGTGAACGTGCGCCCAACTGAGTTTATGGCGAAGTTGATGCACGAAGACAGTGTTAAAGCAGGCTTACCAACGATGTTCGATAAACGTGCCGCAGAGCAACCGAAGAAACCGGCCCAGCCGAACTTCTTCCAAAACGAATTTGCGAACGAACCGGTAGATACAACCAATAAAATTGTATTACCGAATTCAACTGCACAACCAGCCACTGCGCAAGACGATTTGCCTTTGGCCAATACACTCGACATCCCGAAACGCGAACCTTCCATCTTAAAATCTGCGAAGCTGAACCCGTATAAACTCAAATTCGCCACCGATTATGCCGTATTACAATTGGATAACTCGGTGATGATTACCCGCTATCAACCTTACCAAGGCCCTCCAGGCGGCCCCATCCGCTTAACAGAGCCTTTGAATGGTTTGATACGTTTAGGCGTAATGGATCTGATGGAAGATTACAAATTCACAGGCGGCTTCCGTGTACCAACCAACTTAGATGGTACAGAATATTTCTTCAGCTTCAGTAACCTAAAAAGAAGATTCGATTGGAAAGTAACCTACTATCGTAAAGTTGAAAAAGGCTCATTGGCTTCCAGTGTAGATAATTATCCTTTCAGCACAAGGGTAAAAACAAACCTTTACCAAGCCGAAGTAAAATATCCATTCGACCAAGTACGTAGCTTACGTTTACAAGTAGGTTTCAGAACCGATAAAACGGTATTTACATCGATGGATAGAACATCGTTGAAATTGCCGGATATTGATGGAAACTCCGTATTATCTAGGTTAGAATATGTATATGATAACACGATGAATCCTGCTATCAATATTTGGAAAGGATTACGTTATAAAGTATATGGTGAAGCAATTGCTGTTGTGAAAAGTGACTACGATGCAGCTTTCAACTCAGGTGCTGCCGAGCCTAAAGGTAGGTTTACCTACAACATGGGATTTGATGGTCGTTACTACAAAACGATTATGCGTAATTTCATCTGGGCTACACGTTATTCCTTGGATATGAGTTGGGGTAGTCGTAAGCTCTTGTATTTCTTAGGTGGCTACGATAACTGGTTCTCTCCGAAATACAACTACAACAGGCCTATTAATACAACTGAAAACTACGCCTATCAAACATTAGCGGTGAATATGCGCGGGTATAACCAAAATGCGCGGAATGGTAACAACGTAATGGTCATGAACACCGAATTGCGCTTGCCTGTATTCACTACGTTCAGCAATCAACCCATTAGCTCAGCATTCTTACGCAACTTCCAATTAACAACGTTTATCGATATTGGTACAGCGTGGAATAGAAAGCTTGATTTCAGCAAAGAAGCGAATCAAATTAGAATTCCGAATGACGATGGTAGCGTTGTGTTAACTATGAAAGAAAGCTTCCTTGGTCCATTCGTAGGTGGTTATGGCTTTGGTGCCAGGACTACCTTAGCAGGCTACTTCTTGAAAGTAGATGCAGGTTGGCCAATGAGTGGTTTCTTTAAAGGCAAACCTATTATTTACTTCGGTATGGGTGTTGATTTCTAATAGAACTATTTACATCAAAATAGGAAATCCCTCTCGCTACAGCGAGGGGGATTTTTTTGTGGCATAATATAGTATGCTCATCAACACTGTTAGGTAAATAGTAAAAGCCCAGAAATCCGAATGGAAAGAAGGCACAAACAATAGTTTCCAACTGGTTTCAACTAACTCGAACGGCTGCATAATTACATCCCAAGAATTGAAACGAATATAGCGACCAATGTACACCCCAATTGCACAGAGTATCATCATCATCTCTACAAACACAAATACCTGCCAAGTAGCGAAACGTTTACGCAAGCCAGATTCAATCTCTTTTATAGAAATAAAACACAACATCAAACCGGCATACGAAAAGCTGAAAAACAAAATGATATCCATCCATGCTGGCACACTAGCATCAGTAGAAAAATGTAAAAAATCAGTGAGCATATAAGGGGCATTAGGAAGAAAGAATACCCAAGCCAGCGTGCATAACATCAATAAAAAATTACTATTCCGGACACGCTCCATCTTCATCAATCCATTCGATAAAAAGAACGGTATATAAGCTAAAAATAAATTCCATACCATTCCTAAGAAAGCCGTTTGACCTGTTAATGCAATACGTACTGCCACTTGAAGTACTGCAAACACCGACATGGCATGTACCATGTATACAAATCCCTTATTCCTTGCAGATAGCAAGGCAACACGTTTCAATAATAACATCAGTAATTAATTTAAAAATCGCTAGAAAATCTTAGGCAAGAAAATAATGAGCCCGGTAATAACAGCCCCGGTACTCGCCACTAATACGGCTCCTGCCGCAATGTCTTTAATAATTTTTACGTGGGGATGAATAGTAGGTGCAACATGGTCCATCGCTTTTTCAATAGCAGTATTCAACATTTCCGTTACCCAAACAAGCCCTATTGTACCAACAATCAAACACCATTCTACCGGGCTTAGCTTAAAATAAAACCCGGCCATCATTACAATAATGGTAGATAGCAAGTGTAAACGAGCATTAGGCTCGCTACGCATAAACGAAACAATGCCTTGTCCCGCGAACTTGAATGCACGTAAACGGTTCTTACACGTTTGTATAAATAAATTTGCCATTTGCCATTATTTTGTAGCCGTTGTTTTCTCTGCAATCCACTTCCACCAGGAAGCCACCATAGAAAAGAACATGCTATATACAACAATTAATAAGCTACCATCCAACCGCAATTCAATTGCGCACCAATATATTCCCCAAACATCTAGTAACAAAGCCAATAAAGTAATTAAGCAACCGATAATATGCGTAGGGATATAACTGAACCCGAAAGATTTAAACCAAATATATTTCATATTCTTAGCTTTTGTATGGAAGATCGCCCCGTAAAAACGGGGCGAATAGTGTACAGGCGCAAATCACTTACACTTGCGCCCCTGTGGAAAGTGCTCCCCATCGAATACGACGGGTGAAATACATCATAATGGCTACAACAACAAACAATACGATGCTACCTAGCAACAAGGCCTGGTCTTCAGATTGAATGATGAAATACACCAACGAATACATACTAATCAAAACAAACAGCGTAATCAACGTTGCTTTTAATTGCCGGGAAACCGACCATATATACATCGAAACCAATACCGTGGTGGCTGTACCTGCTATTAAATACGACCATTCGAAATCGATTCTTTCTGAAAGAGAGAGTAATAAAGTATAGAAGATAATGAGTGCCAATCCCACTAAGCCATATTGTAAAGGATGGAGCGATAATACCTTCGCTATTTCCATCAAGAAAAAGGCAACAAATGTAAGCGCGATCATTAACACAGCATATTTAGCAGAACGAAGTGTTTGTTGATAATTTGTCAATGGCGAAAGGAGATCTACACCAAATGCGGAATCATTGATCACGTAATTATGTCCTACCCAAACCTGTGGGTAGTTTCTGTTAATATCCGACACTTCCCAATCGGCTTCGTAGCCATTTCCAATTTTACTATTTGTAGGCAAGAAATCGCCGGTAAAACTGGGCGACGACCAATTAGAACGCATATGTAATGTAGTATGCTTACCAATAGGCACGAAATGTAAACTTTCAGAACCTTTGATATTGGATTTGATATTGAACGCAAGTGAATTACTGCCAAGTAGAGATAACGGCACGTTCGTTTGCACCCCGCTGTTTGGGTTCTTACTGCCCATGGTCGTTGCATTCACAGGTAATGCCCCATCGGGAATACCAGGATTAAATGATAATGCGGTACCGCCCAATGTAGCTTCCGAGATGCTTTGCACGCCGCGTAAATCGCCAATACCCATAATCAACTTTGCCGCTTGGATATTGAGTGAATCAGGGGATACGGGCAAAATGGTTTGATCGAATGGTTCGAAGCTGCCGGAGAATTGTACATTGGAAGAATACACCGTTACGGGGAAAATGCCGCGTTGGCGCGTGGAAGCATTTACATCTGAAGTAATTTTTAACTCCTTGGGAAGGATATACAGGTATTCGCCCCCTGTTTTCATTGGGATGGCAATCATGGGGCCTGTTAAAGTTTGACTATTCGACCATTTTTTGCTGACCTCTTCAATGGCATCACGTTGACGGGATGTTCGTTCTTCAACGAGCACCATTACCATGGCAATGGGAATGAGGAGCATGAGAGACAAAGCCATAATGATGGCGGATTTCAGCAGGATGGAGTCTTTCCAACTGCCACGTTTTTCGGGTTCGAATTGATGTAATTCCATGAGGATTATTGTTTTGAAAGCACTTTGTATTTCAAAGTGCAAATACAAAAAAAATTATTTGCTGAATTTGATCATGTCTTCAAGGGCAGCGAGGTGGCTTTTAAAGGCTTTTTCGCCGGCTTTGGTGATCGAGTAAGTGGTATTGGTTTTACGGCCGATAAAACCTTTGTGTACTTTAATAAAACCGTTTTCTTCTAATGTAGTAAGGTGGGAAGCGAGGTTGCCGTCGGTAGCCTCTAACATTTGCTTTAGGTCGTTGAAATTCACATCCTCATTTACCATGAGAATGCTCATTACGCCTAAGCGAATGCGGCTTTCGAAAATTTTATTTAGGTTACCGATCGGATTCATAAAAATTCCTCTATAATTATCTTATTTAAAAGGAGGTGCAAAACTACAATTTAATTTACACTTCCCTTTCGTTCGTATTTCCACCACATGCTGGCTCCATATATAATATGCATAAACCCGAATCCAATCATCCAGAAGTAAATACCGTTACGAAGGAAAAACATATTCAATAACCCCAATAGTATTTCTACCAAGGCTAAATATTTAATGTCGCTAACCATGTATTTACTTATATTAAGCAGTGCCAACCCGTAAAACACCAAGCAGGTAGGAGCCACCAGTACTTCGAAGTTCCTATCATGGGTAATTAATGCTGCTATAAATATCCCCCCTGTTACCAAAGGGATCATTAAGTTAATGGTAATCTTTTTGAAGATAGGTGAAAAGAAAGTTTGCTTATTTACCTCCGGTCTACGGTAAGTAAATATGGCTCCTACTCCTACAGCTACTACCAATGTACAAATTGCTAAAACAATCAACTTCACTTTCAATTCCAAAAATGCAGCAGCATCCACTCTTCCTACAGCATCGTAATCACTATAATAACTTTTCATCCACGAGCGAGCTATAAAAGCGCCAATTAAACCTGTTATCCCAGATGCTATGCCGCTAAGTCCACTCAAGGAAAGGAAACGCGTCGAGCGTTCCATCATTTGCTTGATATCGCTAAGTTGTTGTAAGTGATGTTGCTGATTCATATAAAAGCACTTTGCACTACAAAGTTAATCAAAGTTTTTATTTCGTCAAATATTTTTAATAATTCTCGAAGATTTTTAAGAAGTGCTCCTGGATAAGGGTAAAATATCTAATTTGCTGCCTAATTATGATCGCCTGGACTAGAATTATAGCACTTATTTTTTGCATCGCCAGCTCGATATCTCTTCATGCACAATACAAGGTACGCGGTACTGTTAAAGATGCCCATACCCAGGAGTTAATTCCATTCGCTACCCTACAATTCGTAGGCACGAACACAGGGATGGTCACCAATGCTGAAGGGAGCTTTCTATTCGAACTAAACTACATTCCCTCCGATTCACTACTCGTGAGGGTAATGGGCTACCAACGAACGGTATTGTTTGTTGATAAATCCTTGAAGGAACAAACGCTTGACTTTGAAATCAGCCGCTCCGATGTTTCATTGAAACAATTCGAAGTAAAGGCCAATGTGAACTTTGCCCTGCTCCTTCTACGTCAAATTATCAAGCACAAGCCCGAAAACAATTACAATAAATTAGAAAGTTACAAGTACGAACTGTACAACAAGCTGGAACTTGATTTAAAAAATCTAAACACCGGGAAGCTGTCGAAAAACCGCTTCACGAAGCCGTTTGCATTTATCCTTAAGAATATCGATAGCACCTCGGAAAACAAACCGTTTCTCCCGGTTTTCTTAACGGAAACAATTTCTGATTACTACTACCAAAGAAGCCCTCGCAAAACCAAAGAACTCATTAAGGCTAGTCGCACCTCGGGACTAGACAATGAAAGCGTAATCAAGTTCCTCGGTGGTATGTACCAGAATATCAATGTATACGACAACTACATCCCAGTTTTCGATAAATCATTCGTATCCCCCATCAGTAACAATGGTGCCGTATTCTATAATTACCGCATCACAGATACGCAATACATCGATAAAAGCCGGTTTATTAAACTCAATTTCGAACCTAAACGCCGCGGCGAAAACGTGTTCGTTGGGGAAGTATGGGTGCAAGACTCTACGTTCGCTGTACAGAAAATGACAATGGCCGTTCCCAACGAAGCCAATATCAATTTCGTACGTAAGATCTCCCTCGTACAAGAGTTCAAGCAATTACCAAATGATAGCAGCACTTGGTTCTTGTCGAAGGATAAGTTTATCGTAGATTTCTGGACGCCAAGCCCCAAACCAACTAAAACCATCGACTTTATTGGCCGTAAAACCACGACCTACGAAAATATCACCGTAAACGACACAGCCGCAACGAATATCTTCGGCGACAAACGTTATCCACAAAACATTACCTTGTTACAAGGTGCCCGCAACCTGGATGAAAACGCATGGTCGGCTATGCGGCATGAAGAGTTGAGCAAAAACGAAGTAGGTATCTACAAAATGGTAGACACCTTGCAGAAAATGCCGCTCTTCCAAAAATACTCTAACACCATTCGTTTCCTTGCCACGGGGTATAAACCACTTGGCCCAATCGAATGGGGCCCATATTGGTACTTGTTCAGCCAAAACAGGTTGGAAGGTTTCCGTGCGAGGATCGATTTAGGTACTACACCGCAATTCCATAAAGATCTTTACTTGAATGGGTATTTAGCTTACGGCTTTACCGATCAACGTTTTAAAGGAAAACTATCTGCTTTATACTTACTGAACCGTCACCCACGTATGTACCTCTATGGTTCTTATGTGAAAGATTTAGACAATGGTGCCAGCTATTATGATGAAGTAGGTACAGATAATATCTTCACACTCGCCATTCGTAAAGGTGGTGTTCCACAAAAGTTTATGATGGTGGAAGAAAAACGCTTCGAGTTCTTCAAAGAATATTATAGCGGTTTCTCGCACCATGTAGCTTTAACAAACAAAATCTACCGCCCATTTGCACCATTGCCTGGCGTATTGAATTACCCAACGGATGGTTCAACCGACCCACTGAACAATACCGACGTTACCATCAAGTTGCGTTTTGCCTACCAAGAAGAATTCCTAGAAGGCAACTACTACCGTATTAGCATGGGTAGCCGCTACCCTATTGTTGAATTGAAGTATTCTAAAGGTTTCAAGGGCATTCTAAACAGCAGCTACGACTACAACAAGCTAGCCTTCACGGTGAGCGACGATGTGAAAATTGCGCCGTTTGGTAGCATTTACTACAACGTATTTGGCGGTAAAGTATTCGGCACCCTACCATACATGCTATTAGAAGTACACCCCGGTAACGAAATCTATTACTACAATAAGTATGCTTTCAATATGATGAACCGTTTTGAATTCATCAGTGATCAATACGCAGGTATTAATTTCGAACACACAATCGGGAACGGTATATTCAATTATATTCCTTTCGTACGCAAATTCAAACTCCGCCAATTCTGGACTGCAAAAGGTTTGATCGGTGGCTTATCTGCCGAAAATCGCCAATTGAATTTAACACATGGCTACCCTTTCAGAACATTAGAGAAGAGTCCTTATTTAGAAGTGGGTACCGGTGTTGAAAACATCTTCAAATTCATTCGTATCGACTTTATCTGGCGCTTAAAACCAGGTCCATTGCCTGTACAATCAGATAAACGATTCGGTATATTCGGCAGCTTTAAATTACAGTTCTAATCACTTGAAATAATCATGTAAATCCCTTCAAGGTTATTCAACCTTGAAGGGATTTTTTATTGTTCATAAAACTCCCTTATCGTAAAAACTTAACTGGCTAGTAGGCACTATATGTGCTACCAGGATATCTTTTGCAGCAAATGCACAATCCTCCGAAATACTTCTTCGTAGCAAAATAATTACCAACATTTCTAGTAACCAGCAGCCGATGCATGCCGTGCCTTCCAGCTGCAATAAATAAAAAAGCTCCTTGTTATACAAGGAGCTTTTTTTATGTCAATATTTGATAAATCAAATTATTTCAACACCTCTGCTAATTTCTTTTCCAAATCAGCACCACGCAAATCTGTAGCGATCACGTTACCTTGTGGATCAACTAGGATGTTTGCTGGAATAGAATTGATATTATACAATCTCGCAGCTTCACTTTCCCAACCTTTCAAGTCGCTTACTTGTGTCCAAGTTAAACCATCATCTTTAATGGCCTTAGCCCACGCTTCTTGCTTTTGATCGAGTGATACACCTAAGATGGTAAAGTTTTTTGCTTTATTCGCATTGTACGCTGCTACCACGTTCGGGTTTTCAGCACGACAAGGGCCGCACCAGCTTGCCCAAAAATCTACCAATACGTATTTTCCTTTAAATGAACTCAATGCTACTTTATTACCATCAATACTTGGTAAGGTAAAGTCAACGGCAGGTTTGCCAATTAATTTCGATAACTCGGAACCCGGCGCTGCTTGTTGCTCGTTTTGCTTCACAGCCTTCTCAACTTGCGCTGATAAATCTTTTACCATCGTGTTGTTAGGGTAACGTTTAGCCAAATCTTTTGCAGATGCTTGGATAACTTTCAAATCGTCTTGCGAAACCGGGCGTACTAAGCTCAATGCAAACACACCGGCTACAGGTGATTTTGTATCATTACACGCCTGTAAGAAGTATTTGTTAGTAGACGCTTCATTGTCTTGCAAAGATTTTGCTTTAACGGTAATAACGCTATCACTAGCGCCTGCTGCACGTAAGCTATCCAACTCGCGGGCTGCTGCTGTAAAGGCTGTATTTCTCGTAACTACTTCGTTGAGGATATTTTGTAACTCAACGGATGCTTCGCTACCTGTAATTTTTACATGTTCTAAGTCTTTATAATCACCCGTAATTTTTACATCACCCGCGTCCAAAGCCAAGAAAATAGATCCGCCATTATTGAAGGTTACACGGTATAAGCCCTGTTCAGTTACGGTGCCTTCCAAAGTGCATTTACCAGATGCATCGGTAATTTTAGTAGTATCTACCACTCTTGGAGCCGACATACTCACTTCTTCCAAGGTCACTTTCTCCAGTGGCGCATTGGTTAATTGTAAGTCAATCTTGAAACTTCCTTTCTCCGGGTTATTATTACAACTAGCCAAAAATGCGGCCGCTGCAATCATGAGCACTAATTTTTTCATTACAAATCGTTTATTACGTTGCTTAACTTCCTTTCAAAAGTAACAACTATTGATAGTAAAAAATGTTAAAGTTATAGGATGCAAAATGCATATTACCAGCAACAAGGTTATTGCAACTTATCACTCGTTACAGCAACTACTATGCAGTGTGTACTATTATTTAGCCAATTTTTCTGCTAATAATTTATTCGTCACCTTCGGATCTGCACTACCTTTCGAGGCTTTCATTACTTCTCCCACAAACATCCCCATTAAGCCTTTTTTCCCAGCTCTAAACTCGGCCACTTTATCAGGAAACTTCGCTAATACCTCATCTACAATGGTTTCTATGGAACCCGCATCGGTATTTTGCAACAAGTTCAATTTTGTCGCTAATGCCAATGGCTCCTCGTTCGGTGTTTCGATCAAGGCCGGTAAAAGGCGGCTCGATGCAATTGAGAAGTTCGTTTTACCATCTTGAATGAGTGCTATTATACTAGCAATGGCTGCTGCCGAAACAGGGAACTCGTCGGCCGCAATATTCTTCTCGTTTAAGTACGATTTTACAGGGCCTAACAACCAGTTGGCAGCTGCTTTATATTGATCTGTATGTTGAATGATGTTTTCGAAGTATTGGGCAGTCGATTTATCATCTACAATTACTCTTGCGTCATATTCAGGTAATCCCAATTCTTTCGTATAACGTGCCACCAATTCCTCTGGCAATGCCGGTAATGATTGACGAATATCATCAATAAATTCATCCGTGAAGTTGAACGGGGCTAAATCCGGTTCCGGGAAATAACGGTAATCGTTCGCTTCTTCTTTCGAACGTAATGGGAAAGAGGTATTCGTTGCAGCATCATAACTGCGCGTTTCTTGTACAATAGCACCTCCTGTTTCGGTCAACTCGATTTGGCGCTTTATTTCGCCCTCAATTGCACGTTTTACGTTACGAATAGAGTTCATATTTTTCACCTCTACCTTCGTACCCAAGGTATTCGAACCTTTCGGACGAATAGAAATATTGGCATCGCAACGCATACTACCTTCTTCCATGTTACCATCGCACACATCCAAGTAGCGCACTAAACGGCGCAATTCTGTCAGGTACGAATAAGCATCATCGGCATTATGAATAACCGGGTCGGTTACGATCTCCACCAAAGGAACGCCTGCACGGTTGTAATCCACGTAAGTATAGGCATCATCCTGGTCGTGGATCGATTTACCCGCATCTTCCTCTAAGTGAATACGGTTCAAGATCACGTCTTTCGGACCATCGGCAGAAGGAATCGTTACATAGCCACCCACACAAATAGGGGCTGTATGTTGCGATACTTGGTAGCCTTTGGGTAAGTCGGGGTAGAAATAATTCTTCCTGGCGAAATAGTTTTCTTTTTCGATGGAGCAATGGCAAGCCAAACCCAAGCGGATGGCGTATTCCACTGCCTTTTTATTCATAAACGGTAAAGTACCGGGATGTGCTAGCGTAATAGCGCTAATATGGGTATTCGGTGCGCCACCAAAAGCAGCACTGTCGGCCACAAACAGCTTACTCACTGTTTGTAACTGTGCGTGCACTTCTAAGCCGATCACGGCTTCATACTTGCTATCGTCAATCATTGCGCTCATAAAAATTATTTGATGCGGGTGATCTGTAAAGATATTCAAAGTACCAGGAATATGGGAATTTTCACGAAATTTAGGATAATGGTCCCTATAACCTTATTGAACTTCATCCACAAAATATAAAAGTATGGTCAATATTACACAGATCTACCAATCTCAAAAAGCTTACTTTTCATCGGGAGCCACGAGGGGCTTCGATTTCAGGCGAGAACAATTGCTAAAATTAAAAGCCGTTGTGAAGGAAAATGAGCAAGCTATCTTGGATGCGCTGTATAGCGACCTTCGCAAACCTGCTATGGAAGCATATGCGAGTGAAATTGGGTTCTTGTATGAAGAAATTAACCATGCTTTGAAGCATTTAGCCGATTGGATGCAACCCGAAACAGCCACGGCACCACTTACACAGTTTCCTTCCACGAGTAAAATCATCAAGGAACCATTGGGTGTTGTGCTAATTATTGGCCCCTGGAACTACCCCTTCCAACTAATTATCGATCCACTTGTAGGCGCTATGGCTGCCGGTAACTGTGCTATTTTAAAGCCGTCGGAACTGGCCCCTGCTACCAGCCAAATCATGGCCGATCTTATTACTAAAAACTTCGATCCAGCCTATATAGCCGTAGTAGAAGGTGATGGCGCTACCGTTACACCAGCGCTGATGGAACACCCATTTAACCATGTATTTTTTACGGGAAGTATCCCCGTAGGCAAAAAAGTACTGGCCATGGCTGCCCCTCACCTTACGCCTACTACCCTCGAATTGGGCGGCAAATCGCCCTGCATAGTTGATCAACGTGTGAATTTGAAGGTGGCTGCTAAGCGTATTGTATGGGGAAAATTCTGGAATGCCGGGCAAACCTGCGTGGCACCCGACTACCTTGTGGTGCATGAAAAGGTAAAAACCAAGCTCCTCATTGCTCTACAAAGTGCTATACAGGAATTCTTTGGACAAAATCCACAGGAAAGCCCCGATTATGGTAGAATTATCAACCATAAACGATTCCAAACATTGCGCAACTTTATTGGCGATGGGAAATTACTGTGGGGTGGAAAGTTCGACGAGAACGACCTCTATATCGAACCCACCATCTTAACGGATGTACCAGCCGATGCCCCCGTTATGCAAGAAGAAATCTTTGGTCCTATTTTACCGGTCATCTCCTTCAGTACCAAAGAAGAAGCCCTCCATATAATTGCCCAGCACCCCAATCCTTTATCATTGTACGTGTTTACGAATGATGTTCAAATGGAGCAGTTCTATACCGAAAACATTGCCTTCGGTGGAGGCTGTGTGAACAATACCCTTGTGCATTTAACCAGTGCCACATTGCCTTTTGGAGGCGTAGGCGCCAGCGGAATGGGTAGGTATCACGGGCAATACAGTTTCGATTTATTCTCACATCATAAATCGATCATGAAAACAGGTACTTGGTTAGATGTACCCATCAAATACCCACCTTTCGGGAATAAATTGAAAACATTGAAATTACTCATGAAATAAAATAGCAAAAGCCTTCTCCATCTTTGGGAGAAGGCTTTCTGCTTGGAACATACACATTCCAAGGTTGCTTTACAATCTTTCGGTGTTTAATTGCTTAGGAACAGGTATTTCCGAAGATTGTGTTTTTCCATTGCGAATGTAATCGATAGAAAAAGTGCCTTTGTTTTGTTGGGAACGAACGGCATCAACTACATCCCTTGCATTGCGAACGGGGCTACCAGCAATAGAAGAAACAATATCATTAGGTTGCAAACCCGCTTTCTCAGCGACCGAACCCGGTTCAATTGAAATTATTTTGGCCCCGGCAGTATTTTCTGTGTCTTGCACTGTAATGCCGAGTCGCTGTCCACTTTCACTTTCCTCAGCATCATGGAAGAAGCGCATGAATGGTACATTGGGGCCTTGGCGGAAGAAGAAGCTATTTAAATCTTGCCCAGGCATTACCTTGAAATTCTTCGTCGCCACCTGCTTACGTTCTTGCAGTTTTACAGTAGCTGTTTTTGATTTGCCTTCGCGGGTATACGTTACCGTAATACGCTCGTTGGGCTTAAACTTGCTAATGGTTTCGAAGAGTTCTTTAGGTTCGTTGATGTTCGTGTTATTAATTTTCGTTATCACGTCGCCTTCTTTGATACCTGCTAATTCAGCAGCACTTTTAGGTGCTACTTGTGTAACAGTGGTACCTTTTGCTTCTTTCTTTTCTGTGATAACGCCTAACACGGCTTTACTAGCCCAAGGAAATGGTTTTTCCTGCTGGAGTTTCGACGGCGGATTTGCATCATCTTTGAACAAATCGTTGAATGAAAGACCGTCTTGTACATTAAGACTGTTGTTGAATTGATTGCCATCTTGGGGCGTGACTTTCCTGAACAACACGATAAAATCTTGGTTCGCTTGTTCATCTACTTTCTTGCCATCTACCCATATCTCGCCATCTTTTAATTCAATGATTACTTTTCCGTTCTTATCATTTTTGCGCTTTACTACTATTTCATCATACTCACCCCATCCTTTTTCTTTCGCATTCGTTTGTGCATAGGTTGGATGGCTCAGAAATAAGCTACAGCCGGCAAAAAGGGATAACCCCAAAAGTTGAAGGTTGCGTTGCATAGTTCCAATCGTTTTTAAAAATGATGGGACAAAAATAGGCGCGACCCATAGATAAGAAAAAGTTAAAACGCGATGAGAAAGCTAAAAGGAATGTTAAAAAACGTGTAGGCGTTATCGTTTCTTGGATTGGTATTTCAACCAAAAACGCAATACAAGTGCCCCAAAGAGGGCCCCCAAGGTATCAAAAAGGAAATCGTATAAGTCGAAACTACGGTTCGCAATAAAGTACTTCTGAATATATTCAATCGCCAATCCCATGGCAGATGCACCTATTACCGACACCGTAATAAAGCCCCTTGGAATGCGACCAAAATTTTTGAAATACCCAAAACCCAATAGTACTACTACCCCCGCAAACATGCCGAAGTGAACGATTTTGTCGAAATGGATCTTGTCGAGAAAGGAAACAGAGGGAAGGTCTTTCCCAGGAAGGGTACATAACACAAGAATGAGAATGATCCATAAAATTGCGGGTACAAAAAAACGGAGCATTCTCATTCTGTGTCTATATTAAAAATTAAACTATTAATCGGTTGTCGATTAGCCTACCAACTTAGCGTAGTCCGCTGCAGTCAATAATTTATTTACATCAGCCGGGTTTTTAACGGTCATTTTAACCATCCAACCTTCGCCATATGGATCTTCGTTTACTAATTCTGGTGAACCTTCTAATTCTTCGTTGAATTGATCAAGTTTACCGGCAACAGGTAAAAACAAATCAGATACCGTTTTTACTGCTTCTACAGTGCCGAAAGTATCTTCAGCTTCTAAAGATTTACCGATGGTTGGAATATCTACGAATACGATATCGCCCAATTCGCGCTGTGCGAATTCAGTAATACCAATAGTTGCAACATTGCCTTCTAATAAAACCCATTCGTGGTCTTTTGTGTAGCGCAAGTTATCAGGAAAATTCATAACAAGTTTGATTTTGAGGGGTAAAATTACTTATAACCTTCAGAAAAATAAAAAGTTTTAATTGTACTATGTTTTTCTCCACCTTGATGGGTGCGAAATGACAATTCTTAGAAGAACAAGAATTTTTTCTTCAAGCGAATCTTCATAGGAACGTCTTTCACAGGGCGATCGCGCTTGTCGGTTTCAACTGCAGCAATCTTATCAATCACTTCCATGCCCGAAATTACTTCGCCAAACACGGTATAATTTTGATCCAAATGTGGCACACCACCTATTGTTTTATACACCTCGCGTTGGTTCGCCGGTATTTTGCGGCCCTTTAAACGGGTGGTTTCCAAGGTATCTAGTCCTCCATCGGTATACTTTTTACCTTGTACAATATAAAACTGGCAGCCAGATGAAGCTTTCGCCGGGTTATTATCCCGTGCCGCAGCTAGTACGCCTTTCTTGTGGAATAAATCAGCGCGAAATTCCGCCGGGATGGTATACCCTACATCTCCTTCACCTAATGCAGCACCCGGCTGCGCATGCTTCGAATCGGGATCGCCACCTTGAATCATAAAATTCTTGATCACGCGGTGGAACAATACGCTATCGTAAAAATGTTTCTTTACGAGTTTGATGAAGTTATCCCGGTGTAGCGGGGTTTCATCATACAATTTAATTACCATGGTGCCATATGGCGTGATCACTTTTACTTTACGGTTTTTAGCCGCTACAACCTGCGCGAGGGCCAAAAATAAACTAACGATGAGTACGATTTTCTTCATGTTGATATGCAAAGGTTTTAAATGCCAATCTTCCTTCAATCCTATCCCAGCTTCCATTCTATTCTACTTCAAAATACTCCAGCACGTATTCTTTTAACAAGTGCTCCTGCTCCTGTAAACCCATTTTAGGTACAGGCGATACTTCCTTAAAATGTGGCCAGCCATCGTTGTCTAAGCCTTCAAACTCGAAATAGCCTCCTAGGCTTAACAAGGTACAAACTGCAATATGCATCAAGTCTTGTTTCTGCTCCTTGGTATATTTCTTCTTGAATTTTTGTAATTCTTGTACGCCAATCAAAAATAGAATGGCCTCCATATTGGGCGTTTTGCCGAAGCGTTCGGTAAGCATCTCTTCCAGCGCTTTCCATCTTTGCCCGAAATCGTCGTGCATATGTATGTTGATTTATGCTTGTGAATATATATGCGGCATGCTTTTTTCGCTTGCCGTCATCAAATGTACGCTTTCATTAAAAATTCTATGTAAATATCCAGGGGTTTATTAAATTGGAATTTTTTTACAACCATATTCAAAGAGCCTATACCAACCAGGTGAGCAAGTTTAACAGCATTTTAACTGCTAGAAACCGCCACGGTGGCTAATCTGAAAAATGGAATCGTTATTTTAGCAACCTCGAAATGTTCATAGCATGGAAAATACATCGCAAGACATCCGTCAACTTAATGAAAAGATCCACCAGGCGAGCGCTTTTGTCGACCTGCTCAATTTGGAACTCGGCAAGGCTATTGTCGGCCAAAAATACATGGTCGAAAGGTTGTTAATCGGTTTGCTGGCACAAGGCCACGTTCTATTAGAAGGTGTGCCCGGCTTGGCAAAAACCTTATCGATTAAATCATTATCGTCTGCCATCAATGGTAAATTCAGCCGTATCCAGTTTACACCCGATTTGTTGCCGGCCGACGTTGTAGGTACAATGATCTACAACCAACAACGCAACGAATTCATGGTGCGCAAGGGTCCTATCTTTGCTAACTTCATCTTGGCTGATGAAATCAACCGCGCCCCGGCAAAAGTACAAAGTGCCTTGCTGGAAGCTATGCAGGAAAAACAAATTACCATCGGCGACACTACCTTTAAGTTGGAAGAACCTTTCTTAGTACTAGCCACCCAAAACCCCATCGAGCAAGAAGGTACCTATATGCTACCAGAAGCTCAAGTGGATCGTTTTATGCTGAAAGTAGTCATCGGCTACCCTACTAAAGAAGAGGAAAGACTCATCATCCGCCAGAACCTCAATCCTGAAGGTATGAGCAAAATACAACCGATTATTAGTCCTGAAGATATCCTCAACGCCCGCAAACTTGTGCGTGAAGTGTATATGGACGAAAAAATCGAACGTTATATCCTCGACATCGTTTTCGCTACCCGTAACCCGGAAGAATATAAATTATCGAAACTGAAACCATTGATCTCGTACGGCGGTTCTCCACGTGCCAGCATCAACTTGGCTTTAGCTTCTAAAGCTTACGCGTTCATGAAACGCCGCGGCTACGTTATTCCAGAAGATGTACGCAATGTTTGCTTCGATGTAATGCGTCACCGCGTTGGCTTAACCTACGAAGCAGAAGCAGAAAACGTTACTGCTGAAAATATCTTGAGCGAGATTTTGAATGCTGTAGAAGTGCCATAGTAGAGCAAGTGGTACTACCACAGCTTTATACTGTTTGTGACAAAACACATCATTAAACACCCGGCCTATAACTGCAAATCATGGAAACAGCGGAAATACTTAAGAAAGTACGACAAATAGAAATTAAAACAAAAGGTTTAACAAACCACATCTTTGCAGGCGAATATCATAGCGCCTTCAAAGGACGGGGTATGAACTTTAGCGAGGTACGCGATTATCATTTCGGTGATGATGTGCGCGCCATTGATTGGAACGTAACAGCGCGTTTTAATACGCCGTATATCAAAGTATTTGAAGAAGAACGCGAGCTAACCGTGATGTTATTGGTTGATATGAGCGAAAGCGAAAGCTTCGGTACTGCCAAGCAAAGCAAACGCGAAATGCTCACGGAACTTTGTGCTGTATTGGCTTTCTCGGCCATTAAGAACAACGACAAAGTAGGTGTTATCTTCTTTAGTGATGGCGTTGAGAAGTATATCCCGCCCAAAAAAGGTAAATCACATATCCTTTTCATCATCCGCGAATTATTATCGTACGAACCCAAGAAAAAAGGCACCAACATCGCCGAAACACTACGGTTCTTCAACAATGCCGCGAAAAAACGCAGCATCGTTTTCTTATTAAGCGATTTTATTTCCGGTAATTACCAAGATGCCCTCAACATCGCCGCCAAAAGGCACGATATGGTAGGCATCCATGTATATGATCCACGCGACAAGGAATTGCCACCGGTTGGACTTATTCAACTGCGCGACGGCGAAACCGGTCATACACAATGGATCGATGCTAGCGATAAAAAGGTGCGTGACTATTACACACAACAGTTTATGCAACATTCACAATATTGTCGTAATGCATTTATGAAAAGCGGTGCCGAACTTGTTTCCATCCGTACCGATGAAGATTATGTGAAAGCATTACAATCATTTTTCCTCAAACGAGTATAACCTACGGAGCGCTTAACCAATGAAATTGCATAAAAAGCATATCGTCGTTACACTATTTCTACAATGCATATTGGCCGTTTTGGTAGCATTTCCATATGCCGCCAAAGCGCAAAACTATTTCCAGGTAGACGCGAAACCCGACAGTAATCACATTCGCATCGGCGAACAAGTGAATATTAATTTGTCGGCCCGCGTTGAATTAGGCGCCTTGAAAGGGGCTGCCTTTAAAGTGATATTTCCCATAGTGCCCGATTCTTTTAACCACATCGAAGTGGTAGATAAAGGCGCCTTGGATACTTCTAAAAGCACGGATGCAGTAAGTTTCTTCAGCAGAACCATTACCGTTACCAGCTTTGATAGTGGCCGTTGGGAAATACCACCTATGAAATTCGAAGTATTCAGTATCACCGATGGTTCATACGATTCTGTATTTACAGAGCCATTCTTTTTAGATGTGAATACCGTGCAAGTAGATACAACGAAAGCCTTCAAGCCCATTAAGAATGTGGAAGAAGTACCTTTCAACTTGCTCGACTTTTTGAAAGATTATTGGTGGGCGATATTAATTGGTGTAGGAGTGATTGGTGGTATTATTGCCCTGGTTATTTGGAATAATAAACGGAAGAACAAACCTGTTGAGGTACCAAAGAAACCGGAAATTACACCGTACCAATTGGCCATGAATGGACTTATGAAGCTGAAGCAAGATCAAGCTTGGATACATACGGATAGTAAAACCTATTACACGACCTTAACAGATGTGTTGCGCCTCTACTTCGAACAACAATTCAAAATTGCTGCCTTGGAACAAACCAGTGCCGAGTTGTTACAAAACATCAAACCGGTAACTGTATTGAACCAACAAAAGGATCAACTCCGCGCTTTGTTAACGTTATCCGACTTAGCAAAATTCGCGAAGTTCGAACCTACCCCGCAAGAATTGGAAGACAGCTTACAAAAGGCAATCGGCATCGTGGAATGGACAAAAGCCGCCGCACAGAATGCCGAAGCAAAGGAAAACGCTGGCGACAACCCGGAACAAAACAATAACTAACGACTAATTCGACATAATAGATGAACCTTGATACGTGGAAACATATCACATTTGCACAGCCGCTATTCTTCTGGTTGTTGTTATTAGTGCCCGTTATGATTTATTGGCAACTACGCCAAAGCAAACGCGCCGATAGCACCTTCCAAGTATCCAGCTTGCAGGGTTTAAGAGGACTTCCAATTTCGTGGAAAGTACGCTTCCGCCCCGTGTTGTTCATCTTGCGTTTACTCGCTTTTGCCGCCCTCGTAGCAGCTTTAGCCCGTCCGCAAACTTCCAACACCTCCGAAAATATCGACAGTGAAGGGATCGACATCGTACTAGGAATCGATATCTCGGGTAGTATGTTGGCCGAAGATTTACAACCCAACCGTATGGAAGCTGCTAAAAAAGTAGCTGCCGACTTTATTGATAGCCGTATTAGCGACCGTATTGGATTAGTAATTTTCGCCGGTGAAAGCTTCACCCAGTGCCCGATTACTACCGACCACGGCGTGTTAAAAGCGCAATTAATGCAAGTAAGAAGCGGGATGTTACAAGATGGTACCGCCATTGGTATGGGTTTGGCTACTTCTGTAGATCGCTTACGTACCAGCCAAGCGAAAAGTAAAGTGATCATCTTATTAACCGACGGTGTGAACAACACCGGCCTCGTAGATCCACTCACTGCATTAGAAATCGCCAAAGCTTACAAAGTACGCGTTTACACCATTGGAGTAGGCACAATTGGTCAAGCACCAGCCCCTACCCCGATGCCCGACGGTTCTATACAAATGCAAATGCAAGACGTACAAATCGACGAACCCCTGATGCGTAAAATCGCGAAAGAAACAGGTGGCCAGTACTTCCGTGCTACAGGCAATGCATCTTTAGAAAATATCTACCGCGAGATCGATAAGTTAGAACGCACGAAAGTTGAAATTACCTCGTATAAACGTTATAAGGAACATTTCTTCCCATTGGCAATGATGGCTTTAGCATGTTTGTTCTTAGAGATCATATTGCGATATACAGTGTTCAGAAGATTACCTTAATACTCCGCGAAGGAGTTACATCATATTTTTGTTCGTCCTTTATTATTGACGGTCTTTGCTTAAATGCGAAGACCGTTTTTTAATACCCATTGTTCTTATATTCGATTACCTTCCAATAGCACCATCCATTCTTTTCGCAAGCTGCTGCTTTTCGCAGTAGCTTATATTAACTTCAACTATCCCCCCAATATATCTCCGCCTACTTACCTTGTCTTTACAAAGTAGAGATGCACTTCGTAGTTTCTCTGTCGGTTCTCTGTAGCTTCTCTATAGTTCCTCTATAGTTCCTCTGTAGTTTCTCCGTAGTTTGTTCGGTATTACCCTATCTCCACCCTATCTTCTGCCTAGTAAAAGCCTATCCCTACCCTATCCTTACCCTATCTAAAGCCTATCCCAAGCCTATCTCGAGCCTATCTTTTGCCTATCCCTGGCCTATTTCCACTATTGTATATCAATTAGTTAACTTCATATTCCTAAAACCACCAAACATTAGTTATTCATTTCCAATGTCCCCAGCGATTTTGGACCCAGATTTCGCAGTGGAGGAATGACCTGCTACGAAAATGTAGGAGTTTATATTGAACATGGTGGTTTTGTATGGAAGAAAAGGGAGATCATGCGAATAGGGAAATGGGACTGATCCAATTAAACATGTATTTCAAACAAATAGCCCTAACTTTATTGTTCAATTAAAGTATATAAGAGCTGTGCAAGCAATCGTTTATAGATCAACAGGTAGCTGGTATACCGTGAAAACGGCAGAAGGCGCGTTTATCCAGGCGCGTATGAAAGGGATTTTCAAGAAAGACGAGGATATCACTTCTACCAATCCTATTGCTGTGGGCGATTTGGTGGACATTGAAATGGAAGCCAATAGCGCCGAAAATACGGCCATGATTACCAATATCTTAGATCGCCGAAACTACATCGTGCGCTCTTCCCCCCATAATAAACACAAAAAACATATCGTAGCCGCCAATCTCGACCAGGCGATGCTTATCTGTACTGTGAAGGAACCACGTACCTCGCAAGGGTTTATCGACCGTTTCCTTGTTACAGCTGCGGCATACCATATCCCGGCCATCCTTGTTTTCAATAAGAAGGATATCTACAAAGCCAAGGAAATGGAAAAATATGAAGATTGGGATGCCCTTTACAGCGAAATCGGGTATAAAGTAATGCTCGTTTCCGCGAATACAGGGGAAGGCCTCGATGAACTGAATGCTATCTTAAAAGATAAAACCACCCTCGTAAGCGGGCACTCCGGTGTGGGTAAATCCTCTTTAATCAACCTAATCGTACCTGGCCTCGAACAAAAAACGAAGGCTGTTAGCGGTTGGAGCGGTAAAGGGTTACATACCACTACTTTCGCAGAAATGTTCGACCTACCACAAGGCGGCGCTTTAATCGATACACCCGGTATTAGGGAACTTGGCATCGTGGATATTCCACGGGGCGAATTGTCGCACTACTTCTTGGAAATGCAGGCTTATATCCCGCAATGCCAATTCAATAACTGTTTACATATCAACGAACCTGGCTGTGCTGTGAAGGAAGCTGTAAATGAAGGAGAAATTGATGTGGAAAGGTACGTAAGCTATGCCACCATGCTCGAAACTATCGACGATAAAAATTACTAATCACCTCGTTCACCATAACAAAGAAAGCGCGTTCAGAAGACGCGCTTTACTTTTTATATCAATCAAACTTTAACCTTTACGTTTCCCTCCAAATAACCCCAAGAAGCCTTTCTTCTTCGGCGGCGCACTCATCTCATCGAGCACCTTCTCGGCACCTTTATTTCGCTCGTTTGTAGGGCATCCTACTTTTTGGGAACGACAACTGCACATTGTGCCAGCCACTACCAGTAATAAAACATATTTTCTCATGTGCAACAAGATCGTTTTCGTGTAAATAACAATTGAAAGGTAAAATAGATGCAAGATGCTAGAATAACCGGGTTTGTTTAACAGCCCGCATATTCTGCTTTCGTTCCTTTTTGGAATAATTATTCGTACCCGGGCATCCACTTTTCTCCGTTGCACATGCTTGGCATAGGCATACGATCAGCACCAACAAGATAGCTGCTCTTTTCATAGGAGGGATTTTGTTGGTGTAAATATAATACTTTTTTATAAAGTATTATGCCGGGTCCTTAAACCAACCGGAATACATTAAGTAGTTATTCGCGATACGGTTTATTTCCCCGCTTATCAGTTCTTGGCTAATGCTTTTTACTTTTTTAGCTGGAACACCGGCGTAAATAGAGCCTGCCTCTACCACGGTATTTTCAAGTACTACAGCGCCTGCTGCAATAATAGAATTGCTACCAATTTTACAGTTATCCATCACAATAGCCCCCATCCCAATCAGCACATTATCATCTACGGTACAGCCATGTACAATGGCGTTATGACCAATAGATACGTTGTTACCAATTACTGTTTTCGTTTTCTCATAGGTACAATGAATAACGGCGCCATCTTGCACATTTACTTTGTTGCCCATTACAATGCTATTCACATCGCCGCGCACAACTGCATTAAACCAAATGCTACAATCGTCGCCCATATGCACATCTCCTACAATGGTTGCATTCGGGGCTATAAAACAATTTTCTCCCATTTTAGGCAGTACGCCTTTCACCGGTAATATAACGGGCATCTTAATTTTTTTAAAGGTGATACAATGTTCTTCTTCGTATGCAGAAGGAAGGTTTACAAAGATAGGCATTAAGAACTTCGCTAACTTCGCGCAGTAACTTGAATGAATTATGAACAACAGGCAGCTTTTTTTACAGCACGTAGCACAAACGTCCGACGCTCCTTTAGCGATTGAATTTACAAAGGCTTCAGGTATGTATATGTGGGACAATCATGGCAAACAATACATCGATATGATTGCCGGTATCAGCGTTTGTAATGTTGGTCATTGCCATCCTGCGGTTGTAGAAGCCATTCAATCACAAGCAGCGCAATACATGCACTTACTCGTGTACGGAGAATTTGTACAAGCACCGCAAGTGCAATACGCCACGTATTTAAGCAGTATTTTACCCCCATCACTTAACTGTGTATACTTCACCAACTCGGGTTCCGAAGCCACAGAAGGCGCTATGAAATTAGCGAAACGATACACAGGTAGGCACGAAATCATTGCTTTTAAAAATAGCTACCACGGCTCTACTCAAGGCTCACTAAGCATTATGGGCGACGAGTACTGGAGAAATGCCTACAGGCCGTTATTACCCGGCATTCATCATCTCGATTATAACTCATTCGAAGCGATCGACGCTATCAATCATAATACTGCCGCTGTATTCGCAGAATCGGTACAAGCTGAAGCGGGCGTATATAAAGCATCGAAAGAATGGATGCAAGCCTTGCGCAAGAAATGTACTGAAACAGGTACACTGTTGGTACTCGATGAAATACAATGTGGCTTTGGTAGAAACGGCTTTCTATGGTCGTTTGAACAATACGGTATTGTACCCGATGTAGTACTACTCGGTAAAGCATTGGGAGCGGGAATGCCTTTGGGTGCATTTGTAGCGGATAAAGAAATTATGTGGAGCTTGACGAATAACCCCGTGTTAGGTCATATTACCACGTTCGGCGGCCACCCGGTAGCTTGTGCAGCCGGTTTAGCGGGTGCGAAGGCTTTGGTGGAAGGCGATTATATAGCTACCATACCTGCAAAAGAACAGTTGTTCCTCGATTTATTAAAGCATCCTAAGATTAAAGCGGTGAGGAGTGTTGGGATGATGTTCGCGGTAGAGTTCGAAAGCTTTGAAGTGAATAAGAAGATTATCGACGATTGTATTGCGAATGGGTTAATTACGGATTGGTTCTTGTTTGCACCGGCTTGCTTACGCTTGGTTCCACCATTGATTATTACGGAAGACGAAGTACGTACGGCGTGTAAAATTATATTAGACGCCATCGACCGCGTAACATTCTAGCATAAAAAATCCCCCCGGAACCGGGGGGAACAACTAAACTGCTTATGTGAGATTGTATAAGACGAAGATTATTGTTTACCAGCTTCGTTTTGAACGTCAGATTTCATCTTCTCGTTCGCATAGATGGAAAACTCAACACGACGGTTTTTAGCGCGGTTTTCTTCAGAATCATTCGGGTATTTAGGCTGAGTTTCGCCGTACCAGAATGTTTGAATCCTGTTTGCGCTAACACCTACAGACTTCAAGTAGTTTGCTACAGAAGTTGCACGGCGTTCAGATAAACCGTAGTTGTATGTATCAGAACCTACGTCGTCGGTATGACCTTCAACACGTACGTAAGTGTCTGGGTATTTATTTAAAATTTCTGCTAGCTTTTGGATGTTTGTTTTAGCGGTTGCGTTTAAATCTGATTTATCGAAACCGAATAACACGCCAGAGTTGAAAGTAACGTTAATACCTTCACCCACACGTTCTACTTGTGCGTTAGGTACTTCGTTCTTAATATCTTGTGCTTGTTTATCCATTTTCTTACCGATTAAAACACCGGCAGTACCACCTACTGCGGCACCAATAATGGCACCTAAAGCCGTATTACCGGCAACTTTACCAATTACTGCACCAGCAGCCGCACCGCCACCTGTGCCGATCACTGCACCTTTCTTAGAATTATCCATATTCTGCCAAGTGCTACAGCTACTAAATAATAGAGCACCAATAAGGGCGAAGGCTACTAATGCATTCATTCGTTTCATCATAGAGAATTTTATCTTAAAAAAATTTTTATTGCTGCAAACATGCTGCTACTTATCTCCGGCAAGCATAAATCAAATCTCTTGCCAAAGATAGCGGGTACTACATAAGCAGTTTAGTGTAAATAAGTTAAAAATTTGAAAAATTGATACGTATAGGGTGAATGAAACACCAAGCGTGCATTATTTTCCAAAGAAGCCACCCAACAAGTCGCCTAATCCACCACCTTCACTCTTCTGTTCGCCACCTTGTTGCTGTTGTTTGGCACCTTTGCTTAACATGCTGGCAAAGTCTTGGAAATCAACGTCACCGTCGCCATCCTTATCTAAGCCTAATTTGCCCAACATACCTTGTACGTTTAAGCCGGCTACGTTGCCACCCGTTAAAGAAGATAAAATGCTGGTTAAATCGAAACCTTTGTCGTTAGGGTCGTTGGTTTTCTTTACCATGCTATTCATCACCGTTGGGATCAACGAACCTGCAATAGAAGTAGCAGCTTCGGGGCTGATGTTGAATTTTTGCATGATGTTGGTAATGAAGTTACCAGAGATACCGTTTACCAATGGGTTGGCAGCAACATCTGCTCCACCGCCATTGAACAATGCCAATACATCTTTCGCTTGGCCATTGGCTAAAGCATTCTGCAACACGGAAGTAATTGAATTGGTAGCTTCGCCGATAACCGCTTCATTTTGTTCGTTAGGAACTGCGGGGTTTGCTACTACTGCGTCTGTAGCATAGTTTCTCACTAATTGCACTAATTGATCTATCATGGTGAAATGATTTTATAGGATAAATTGATTTGTATACTGATGAAGATTTGACGGGATATTATTGTTGGTTTCTCGTAAAGCAGTTAATCACGTTATGATTTGCATCTCGGCCACTTCTATGCCCCGCTGGTGCAACCTCAATACAAACACTTTTCCCCCGGGCATTGTTTTAAAGATGACTTCCAGAGGGAAAGTTAAAGCTGGTTCGTGGGTAGGCATCCAAGTTTTCTGTTCCCGGTCAACAACAATAAATAATCCATGTGCATCGCCTACGGCACTAAACTGTTCATTATCACCATCATAAACCGGTACTCCAACTTGCTGTAAAGCCTCGTTCGTTTGATCGACCCGTTCAACCGGTAACCCAATTTCGCTCACCGACATCCAATGCTGGGCGCTAAATATCCCGGGTACATCGTATGCCAGGTCGCGCCGTGCTATTAATTCCACGATATTCCCTGCTGGGTCGTGAAAGTATAACGCGTCGGCATTCCAATGTGGGAATGGAACGATCAGTTGATTGTGGTAGGGCAATAATGTTACTCTTGCCTGTAACCAATCGTGTGCTTGTACTAAAAGATGAGCTGGAATGTTGATGGCAAAATGATAATAGGCGCTTTCTTCGGTGGCTTCAAACACTATTTCGCTGCTTCCTATTTGAATGATGGCCCGTAGCCCGTCGTGCGATGTTGTTACTGGCAACCCAATAACACTTTCATAAAATGTAACCAGCTGTGGCAGGCGATTGGTGTGTAAATGTAACCTGAGTATCTCCATGTTAAACCATTTAATACCCCAATCGCCGCAAACGCCCTGCCGGAAATATTATTCGCCGCCTTGCTTTAATTTCTCTGCATTCTCTGCAAACTGCAATGCTTCCACCATTTCGTTAATATCACCACTCATAAAGGCATCCAAGTTGTAGATGGTCATACCAATACGGTGGTCGGTCACACGACCTTGGGGATAGTTATAAGTTCTGATTTTCGCGGAACGGTCACCAGTTGATACCAAGCTCTTACGTTGAGAAGCAATAGCATCTTCGTGTTTACGTACAGCCGCTTCGTAGATACGCGTACGCAACATTTTCATGGCGATATCGCGGTTCGAGTGTTGGCTTCTACCTTCCTGGCATTCTACTACAACACCTGTTGGGATGTGCGTTAAACGAACGGCAGATTCCGTTTTGTTTACGTGCTGACCACCCGCGCCGGAAGAACGGAAAGTATCCATTTTAATATCGGCTTCGCGGATTTCAACGTCTACCTCTTCAGCTTCTGGTAAAACTGCTACCGTAGCTGCAGAAGTGTGTACCCTACCCGATGCTTCTGTAGCAGGAACACGTTGTACGCGGTGTACACCCGATTCGAATTTCAAAGTACCGTACACATCATCACCACTTACCTCAACAACAACCTCTTTATAACCACCGGCAGAACCAGGGTTTTCGTTCATGATGCTAGTTTTCCAGCCTTTGATCTCGAAATAGCGTAAATACATACGGAATAGGTTACCCGCAAAAAGGCTCGCCTCGTCGCCACCTGTACCGGCACGAATCTCGAGGATGGCATTTTTCTCATCTTGCGGATCTTTTGGAATTAACAAGTTGCGGATGTTCGCTTCCACTTCTTCTTTTTGGTTCGCTAACGATTCCGTTTCTTCTTTCGCTAGCTCACGCATTTCTTCATCACCACTTTCTAACACCTCTTTGTTGAAAGCGATGGCATCTATCACATTTTTGTATGCTTCGTATGCCTTCACAATTTTTTCAAGCTGGCGGTATTCTTTACTTAATTTACCGAACTGCTTGTTGTCGCTCACTACTTCGGGGTTCGTGAGCGCTAGCGCTACCTGGTCGTAACGACCTTTTATGGCCTCTAGTTTGTCTATCATAATTATCTTTGATACCGTTTTATCCCCAGTCGCTCACCATAAAATGGACGGCTTGGGGTTGCAAAATTAACACCAATTCACGTAAATATTACATACACCCGGTTATATGAAGCTATTAGGAGAAGATATTTTTGACGGAAACAGGTTTTTAGGCCCCGGCAAAGTGCTAATAACCGCCACAGACGGCACCATTGAAGGAATTGTTAATAAATCCGAAGCCGGCGAAAATGTGCAAGAAATACCGGGCATACTGTGCCCTGGTTTCATCAACACCCATTGTCATATAGAATTATCTCATATGAAGGGCGTTATCCCCGAAAAAACAGGCTTGCCTGCCTTCCTCCGGGGGGTAATGACACAACGCGGCAATGATCCCATTCAACAGCACGATGCCATGGTAAAAGCCGTGGAAGATATGCGGGAAGCAGGCATAGTGGCGGTGGGCGATATTTCCAATACCGATACCTCGGCGGTTATTAAATCCCAACAAGCCCTCTATTACCATACTTTCGTGGAAAGCACCGGTTTTATAGAAGCCTTTGCTAACCAGCGCTTTCAAGGAGCCCAAGTAGTATACCAGGCCTTCCGCGATGCGGGTTTACCGGCTACCATCGTGCCACATGCTCCCTATTCCGTATCGGGTGCCTTATTCCAACAAATAGCCGGGTTCGAGCAGCAGGGTCCTTTAAGTATCCATAACCAAGAATGCCCCGCGGAAGACCAATTGTATGCAAGCAAATCGGGTGAATTCTTGGACTTTTTCCAGTTTTTCGGGATTAACATCGATGCCTTCCAGCCTACCGGGAAATCGAGCTTACAGAGTTACTTACCGTATTTTACCGGTCGCGATAAAATGTTATTAGTGCACAATACGTGTACACACCCGCAAGATGTACAATTTGCGAAGAGCTTGCCGTTGCAGCTGTTTTGGGTATTGTGTATCAATGCGAACTTGTATATCGAGGGAAAAGTGCCACCTATTGATATGTTCCGTGAAATGGGTTGTACGCTTACTTTGGGTACCGATTCGTTGGCTTCTAACCACACTTTATCCATATGGGAAGAAATCAAATCCATCCAACAACATTTTCCACACATAGACTTAGCTGAAATTTTGCAATGGGCTACCAAAAACGGCGCCGAAGCACTCGATATAGCCAATACTTATGGTTCCTTTGAAATCGGCAAAAAACCCGGTATTATTGCCATTCACAATAACAACATCACCCACATCCGCTAGTAAAACACTTTATGCCAGAATTTTTTAGTTACAAATTTCTTGATAATACCGTGCAAGATTATACGGCCTTCTTAATTAGCTTGCTCGTTATTTTCCTCATCAAACGCTATTTATCAAAAGGAATTGCCCGTTTATTCTTCAACTTAGTAAAACGCTGGGCACCCAAAATTGAACGTAATGAGTTCGTAGAAATCTTCGTGAAACCATTAGAATGGTTCCTCGTGTTATTCACGTTTTTCATTGCCATCAATAAAATCAAATTCCCCTCCTTCTTAAACCTTGTCATTTACAAGAAAACCAGCAGCGTGGTGGTGAATGGCGAAGTACGAGAGCAGCTGTACCAGGTTACATTACATAGCATTACCGATACGTTAATGCAAATTACTTTGTGTGTAAGTGTAATTTGGATATTGCTACGCCTGATAGATTTTATCTCCTTGGTATTACACACCAAAGCAGCACAAACAGCCGACAAAACAGACGACCAGTTTGTAATTTTCTTCAAAGACTTTTTCAAAGCCATTGTATTCATCATCGGCATGTTGGCAGTAACGCGGATATTATTCGGGGCCGGGTTGGTTGCGAAGTTAATTGCGGGGCTTGGTATTGGTGCGGCTGCCATGGCTTTGGCTGCAAAAGAAAGCATCGAGAACCTCATCGGGTCCTTCATCATCTTCTTCGATAAACCATTCCATGTGGGCGATACAGTGAAGGTTGACGCGTACCAAGGTACCGTAGAAAAAATTGGTTTGCGCAGTACGCGTATCCGTACCTTGGATAAAACGTTCGTTACAGTACCGAATAAGAAGATGGTAGATAGCGTATTGGATAACCTTTCCTTGCGCACGCAGCAGCGTGTAGTGTTAAAGTTGGAACTAGATAGCCATACAAATGCCAGCGATATGCAAAAAGTACTGAGCGGTATTACGCATATTTTGGAGGAACATCCTTCTATTGAAAAAGGCTTTACGGTGAACTTGAATGATATTATTAAAGACACCTACGTAATTCAAGTCATTTATCTAACCAACATCATCGAAGGCAAGCCTTATAATAGTTTGCGCGAATTTGTGAACTTATCGATTATGAGATTATTGGCAGAGCAAAAGGTATCATTAGCCTCTAAATCAGAATCGGCATAACAATTATTCATAGCACAATATTTGATATAACAAAAAAGCCTTCCTACTTACGCAGGAAGGCTTTTTCAATGTATCTGATTGCAAAATCTTATTTCTCTTCGCTTTTCTTGTTGCTGTTGAAGATAATCACTGCTAAATCTTTTTCAATAGATTCGTTGATATCACCAGCTACACGGCCTACTTCTTTACCTTCTTTCAATACTACGAAAGTGGGTAATTTTTTGGCTTTAAACGATTGACCTTTATTGTCGCCTGTTTGGAGTTTATCATCGGCAGCATATAGCTCGATGTTATCATCTGGCCAGCTCGACAAGATCATAGTTTTATAGAATGCAGGCAATAATTTCTTGCTGTTATCGTCGGTTGTACCTGTAATAGCAACGATCTTATATTTTGTATTATTGGATTTTAAGTAATCAACAGCTTTATCATTTGGTTGATATTTGTTGATTCCCGCATAAAACCAAGCGTGGTTGGCATCATTCGTTAAGGTTTTCATTTCTATTTTACCTTTAACGGGTGATTGTGCCATTGCGAACGTAGAGAAGAATAATCCTCCACCGAGTAGAATAGTTTTAACCCACATAAAATAAAGACTTGTTTATAATTGATCTTTTAATTCCGTTAGAAAGCCGCGGACTTTTTGTAAGGCTTGTACCATTTCAAAATTGCGGCTAGCTATTTTCTTATCTGCTTTCAGTTTTTGTTTTGCCCCTTCGATTGTGTATTTCCGTTCTCGCAAAAGGTGATAAATCAGTTTTAAATGTTGAATATCGTCTTGCCTGAATAGGCGGTCGCCCTTCCTATTCTTTTTAGGTTGCAACACATCGAATTCGTTCTCCCAATAACGGATAAGCGAGCTGTTCACATGGAACATAGCAGCTACTTCCGAGATGGAATAATATTGCTTATCCAATGTCATCCGTTCAATTTCTTGGATAACATGTGGATCATCTGCCAATTCTTTCAATGATTTTCGACCACGCTTCTTTCCTTTCTGGGGAGCAATTACCGTAATCGACGCAACATTGGAGTTGGCAGGCGAATTAGGTAATGAATCCACGTTTTTGTCGTTTGTTTTCTCTTGTCCCGGCACCACTTCATTTCCCAATACGGGCTTTTCAGCCTCATTCGAAGAAAACAAATCCAGTTGATGATGCATCATGACAGATTGTTATTCGTGAAACAAGTTGTGTGTGTAACAGAAATGGGGTAGGCTTAACTATCCTATATGCAATTTAACGCTATAAAATGATAGAATCACTTACTGTCCTGTAAAAAACCACACTTAACCGATTGCCTTCCACTCGCTTATCACGAGGTACGAAATATATAACCGTTTGCTTGTTACACCAATAATCACGCCATTAATCGAGCGACTGGTTGCTAGAGCGGGCGATTTTCAACATACGATCGAATTGTTCTGGGGTAAGATCGTTGAAGAAGAAGTAGACTGGATCTACCTTTTCACCGTTTTTAATGACTTCGTAGTGGCAGTGCGGGCCGGTTGATTTACCGGTACTTCCCACCCAACCAATTACATCGCCACGTTTTACTGCTTGGCCGGCTTTTACTTTCATACGCACCATGTGGCCGTATAAAGTTTTGTAGCCGTAACCGTGGTTAACGATTACGTGGTTACCGTAGCCTACGTTGCTCATGCTAGCGGATTCCACTTTACCATCGCCGGTAGAGTAAATTGGTGTTCCCATCGGTGCGGCAAAGTCGAGCCCACTGTGGAATTTAACGGTTTTGTAAATGGGGTCGATACGATATGAGAACCCAGACGCAATCCTATCCAAGTCGCGGTTCGACACGGGTTGGATGGCCGGGATAGATGCTAACATTTTCTGTTTATTCTTTACAAGATCATCGATTTGGAGGTATGACTCTTCTTGTTTTTTGATCCTGTTATGTACTTCGTTGAGAGATTTCGCGATATCTGCGATGACGTCGCCACTAGGTAAAGCTTCCAGCATATCCACATCGGGTTCGGGCATGGGTTTACCGGCGCGGGTGCTATCGGCAATTGGGCTGGCTTCGAAAATAACGCGGTAAATGTCGTTATCGCGGTGTTGGAGTTCGGCTAACTGCCCTCTGACTTCCTTAATAGAAGTGCGCATGTTAGCGTATTGTTCCTTCATTTCGTCGAGTTGCCGGCGTAATTTCTTCTCGTTAGGGGAATCGAGGAAGCGGTATGCAACTGAAAGAAAGAGGATACCTGTAACAATGGCTGCTGATAAAAAACCTAAAATACGCAAGAGCTTCACACGAAGTGAAACCACTAACTTTTCGTATTTAAGTGTTTGTGTATTATAGAAATATTTGACCTTCTTCATGCCCCTAAAGGTTGTTCTAAAGCTAGACGTTCTCGAAACGTTTGTAAAACGATTTTATTATTAAAGTGTAAAATTTGGGCTAGTGAGCACAAATCCACGTGGAATTACCGCAAAAAGTAAAACACTACGATTTTTCAATAATATGGCGACCTTTCAATATTTTTGCAGCGCGCCAAGCCATCTTCCCGGACATCAAGCCA
This sequence comes from Chitinophaga skermanii, assembly GCF_003259335.1. Classification (GTDB taxonomy): domain Bacteria; phylum Bacteroidota; class Bacteroidia; order Chitinophagales; family Chitinophagaceae; genus Chitinophaga; species Chitinophaga skermanii. The sequence continues at coordinate 132,098 of NZ_QLLL01000005.1, read as the reverse complement.
GGCAGAAGGCGCACAAATTAACTTAATTAGGTTAAAAGATCAACCTTTTGCTTGATTTTCTGAATGATGTATATTGCTATCAGTACAAATTAAAGCCAAATTTCGATCAGACGCAATTATAATATTAAAATTAAATATCAATACGCATTAATATTTTATGACAGCAGCCGAGATACGGAAGCAATTCTTAGACTTCTTTGCATCCAAAGGCCACACTATCGTGCCTTCCGCTCCCATCGTTTTGAAAAACGATCCCACCCTCATTTTCACGAATGCAGGGATGAACCAGTTTAAAGACTATTTTCTCGGCAATAAAGTTCCCGCCCACAAAAGAGTCGCCGATACGCAGAAATGCTTGCGTGTAAGCGGTAAACACAACGATCTTGAAGAGGTAGGTATCGATACTTACCACCATACGATGTTCGAAATGTTGGGTAACTGGAGCTTCGGCGATTACTTCAAAAAAGAAGCGATCGAATGGAGCTGGGAGTTATTGACAGCTGTTTATAAAATCCCGGTAGACCGTATTTACGTGACCGTTTTTGAAGGTGACGCAAGCGAGAACCTGGCGAAAGACCAAGAAGCATACGAACTCTGGAAACAATTTGTGGCTGAAGACCGCATTTTGATGGGTAATAAAAAAGACAACTTCTGGGAAATGGGAGATACGGGTCCATGTGGTCCGTGTTCCGAAATTCACGTTGATTGTCGTACCGATGCAGAACGTGCAGCAGTGCCCGGCGCATCGTTAGTAAATGCCGATCACCCGCAAGTGATCGAGATTTGGAATAACGTATTCATGCAATTCAACCGTTTAAAGGATCGTTCCCTCGAATCATTACCGGCGAAACACGTGGATACTGGTATGGGCTTAGAGCGTTTGGTGCGTGTATTGCAAGGCAAACAATCTAACTACGATACCGATCTTTTCCAACTTACCATCCGCGCAACAGAAAAATATTGTACAAAGAAATATGGCCAAAGTGAGAAAACAGACATCGCATTCCGCGTAATCTCAGATCATATCCGCGCAATTTGCTTCACCATTGCCGATGGTCAATTACCATCGAACACAGGTGCCGGTTATGTTATCCGGAGAATCTTGCGTAGAGCAGTTCGTTACTACTTCTCTTTCTTAGACGTGCAAAAACCATTATTGCACGAATTAGTACCGGTGTTGGCCGACCAGTTTAAAGATGTATTCCCTGAATTGCAGCAGCAAGTTGACTTTGTGAAGAAGATTGTATTCGAGGAAGAAAATAGTTTCTTGCGCACATTGGAAAGCGGTATCCGTAGAATGGACGAGGTAATGGGTAATACCACCTCTAAAGTCATCGACGGTAAAACAGCGTTTGAGTTATATGACACCTTTGGTTTCCCTTACGATTTAACGACCTTGATTGCGTCGGAGAATGGGTTTACAGTAGATAAAAAAAGCTATGATGTTGCCTTGCAAGAACAAAAAGATCGTTCTAGAGCTGCGACAGCTTTGGATTTAGACGATTGGGTTGTATTAGAAGAAGGCAATACTAAATTTATCGGTTACGAGCAATTAACCAGCCCTGCAACCGTTCAGAAATACCGTAAAATCAAATCAAAAGGTAAAGAACAATACCAAATCGTATTGAACCATACCCCGTTCTATGCTGAAAGCGGCGGACAGGTAGGTGATACGGGTATTTTACATTTTGATGGAGAAGATATAGAGGTAACAGATACGAAGAAAGAAAACGATTTAATCGTTCATTTCGTAGACAAATTACCGGAAGCCATCCAAGGCGACTTAATAGCAGAAGTGGACGTAACGAAGCGCAAAGCAACAGCAATGCATCACTCTGCCACGCATCTTTTACACGCAGCATTACGCCAAGTGTTGGGTACACACGTAGCGCAAAAAGGTTCCTTGGTAAATCCAGAAACCTTACGTTTCGACTTCTCTCACTTTGCAAAAGTGACCGATGAAGAATTAGCGCAAGTAGAAGCCATAGTGAATGCAAAGATCCGTGAGAACGTACCGGTAGTCATTACTGAAATGCCGAAAGAAGAAGCCATGAAATTGGGCGCCATGGCATTGTTTGGTGAGAAATATGGTGACTTTGTTCGCGTGGTGGTGATGGATCATAACTTCTCTGTTGAATTATGTGGCGGTACCCACGTTGGGCATACCGGCGAATTGGGGATGTTTAAATTCACGAGTGAAGGAGCTGTAGCGGCTGGTGTACGAAGGGTTGAAGGAGTAACAGGCGCGAAAGCCGAAGCATATGTAAGCGAACAATTACTGCAATTACGTGATATTAAAACGATCTTGAAGAATCCAAAAGACCTATTGAAGACCATTGAAAACTTGGTGGCCGACAAAATGAACTTGGAGAAACAAGTAGCAGCCTTTGAACAACAAGCCATCGCACAACAAGCAGCTACGTTACCACAGCATGCTGAAACGGTGAATGGTATTACCTTCTTAGGCTTACAAGTATCGGTATCTAGCGGCGATGCATTGAAGCAATTAGCCTTTGCCTTAAAGAACAGTTTGCAAAACTACGTAGTAGTATTAACGGCAGAAGTAGGCGGGAAAGCCCAAGTAGCCATCATGCTCGATGAAAAAGTTGCAGCAGAGAAAGGTTTGGATGCAGGCAAAATCATCAAAGAAAAAGTATCAGGACTAATCAAAGGTGGTGGCGGTGGCCAGAAAACGTTGGCTACAGCTGGCGGACAAGACAGCAGCCAACTACAAGCGGTAATTACAGCCGTTAAGTCGCTTTTGTAAAAACTGTACAAAATACACTATCAACGCCTCTACCTTGTAGAGGCGTTTTTTTTGCGCCCAATATCAAGTGGCACTTGAGATTTGGAACAACTTTCTCAACTCTCACTTGAGATTACTTGCAATCAATAATAATTTCTTCTATTTTTATTCGCATGATAATTCTCTATAGGTAAGCGTAAGCTTGCAAACTTAAACGTTAACCCATGCAGTTCGGGGACAAACTTCGACTTATCAGGCTAACTAAAAATTTAACCCAACAACATGTAGCAAGCCAGTTAGGAATGAGCACCACTGGTTACGGAAATATTGAACGTAATGGAGTAAAATCCGTTGCATTTCGAACTTTAGATAACATTACTCAAGTTTTCGAAATTACTGTTGTTAACCTTTTTGAAGCAGGTACTAGCCCAGCTAATAGTACCCAACAAAAAGTTCAGGATAGTTCGAGCAATGAAATTGCTACGATGAAGCAAACGATTGACCAGTTAAAAGCTGATCAAGCTATGCTATTACGCCTACTTCAGCAGCAATCAGCGGAACTTGTAATTATTAAAAAGTTACTACTGGTGCAGGAGAAAAATAGTAATGGCCAAAACAAAAAGAAAAAATCCTCTAAAAAACGAGATTAATACCATCGTTTGATCCCTAGCAGTCAAACTGGACTTCTTTTTAGGAAATGGGTTATTTAATAACCCTATTGTTAACCAAAACCGTTCAGGAATGCAATAATTAAAAAACAAACATTCTCTTAAGGGGGCAATTAGCTCTTTAGCAATTGCCCTTTATTTTCTTGCAAACTTAGGCGTAGATGTGTTAAACAATTTACTTTAACGCAGGTCTTGCCTTACTTGTCGAGAATTATCAACCACACGACTAGTTTGCAAGAAAATACCTATGAAAGTAAAGTGCATGCCGGCATTGAGAGATCAATGTTTGCGTAACGGGATTCTATAACCTATAAAAACAACATTTAATTGAATCATAAGGTAACGCAGTAGAAATTATCTAGCTAATATTTAGTGTATCAAAACCGGACACTTACGGTTCGGAAGTGGACACTATTGCTAAAAGAATCCTTATTAACAAATTGATTTAAAACAACTTATATTAATGGCATATTTTTTAAGGTGAGTTCGGATTACTAATGATTTTGCCTTTTCTTTAACCACGATTAAATAAACCCTGTATGTTTTGGAACGGATTTATTGTTGCAATTCGAAATTTATCTAAGAGTAAATGGTATTCACTATTGAATATTAGTGGTTTAGCCATTGGATTGGCTAGTAGCTTATTACTTATTTTGTATATCTACCACGAGTGGATGTATGACAAGCAGTATAAAGATGTAGACCGGGTATTTATCGCTATGCGCAACTTTACTCCAGAAGCCGGCACCACCATGACGATGAATATTTCCCCTACGCCATTAGCCGCAGCATTGGCAGAAGAGACACCAGAAATAGAAATCGTTGCCCGCAAATCGAACCAACAGACATCGTTGATAACGAATGGCGATTTGGGGTTGAAAGCAACTGGCTTTTTTGTAGACAGCAGTTTTTTAGACTTGTTTGGGTTGAAGATGAAAACATCTTCTACAGACAAGCTATTATACGAACCTAATAACATCGTTATTTCTACCACCTTGGCGAAAAAGTTGTTTAAGGATGCTGATCCATTGAACCAGGTGATTAAATACGATGGAGAAAACCCGGTAAAAGTAGTAGGCGTTTTTGAGCCTATGCCTGGAAATTCATTTATATCTCGTGCAGAATACTTCATTCCATGGCGCCTTGCTGAACAGAAATACAATTGGCTAAGGGGTAATAACTGGGGTAATTTCAATATCCAAACATATGTGAAGTTAAAACAACATACAGATTACCAACAGATCAATAAGAAAATCAAATCAATTATTCCTCGTCATTCTAACAGTGCAGGAGAATCAAGTGAAGCAACGATGTTCTACCCTATGGCGGAGTACCATCTTTATAATGAATTTAAAGATGGAATACCGGTTGGTGGGAGAATTGATATGATTAAAATGTTTGTGATTTTAGCATTGGGTATCCTTGTGATTGCTTGTATCAACTTTATGAATCTTAGCACAGCGCGTTCAGAAAAACGTGCAAAAGAGGTAGGTATTCGTAAAGCAATTGGAGCATCAAGGGGTTCATTAGCAAGACAATTCCTCACAGAATCGTTAATAGTATCATTCATCAGTGTGTTAGTGGCAGTTTTATTGGTACTGCTTTGTTTGCCGAAGTTTAATGAGCTATTGCGTTTAAAGTTGGCTTTGCCATTTACAGAAACGAGTACTTGGGTATTCTTGATTGGGCTAATACTATTTACTGGTATCCTTTCAGGTAGCTACCCAGCATTGTACTTGTCGTCCTTTAAACCGATGGTTGTATTGAAGCACAAGCTTAAAACAAGTAAAAGTCAATTATCATTACGCCAAGTTTTGGTAATTGTACAATTCACTTTTGCCGTTGGTTTGATTATCTGTTCTATCATCATCTACAAACAAGTAAGTTATATCCGGAACTTGCCTATTGGCTACGATAAACAGAACTTGGTAGAGATAGATATCGAGGGTAAAGCTTGGGATAAAATTGATCATATTAAGGAGCAAATATTACAAAGTAGAGCAGCTGAAAGTGTTTGCGTTATTTCAAACACTATCTCCAATGAGAACAGTTCTTGCTGGGGCGTAGAGTGGCCCGGTATGCGTAAAGACCAGTCAACACTTGTTTTCCATCAAATCGCCTGTACGTATGACTTTGTAACGACCTTCGGTATGCAACTTATCCAAGGCCGCGATTTCTCCCGTTCCTTTTCAACAGACTCAACAGCGATCATCTTAAACGAAGAAGCTGTAAAAGTAATGGGTTTAAAAGACCCAGTTGGCACAATCGTAAAATGGCAGGATGTAGATCGTACTGTAGTAGGCGTTATCAAAAACTTCACATTAGGATCACCTTACGAACAGCAAAAACCTTTAATCATAGGATTTGAAGCAGAATGGGCAAGTACATATGGTATTCGCTTAGCGGGTAACAAGTCGGCCCACGAATCATTGGCTACGATTGAGAAAATCATGAAATCTGTTAATCCGAATTATCCATTCACCTACTCATTCGTAGATGAACAATTCCAACGTAAATTCCAAACAGAAACGTTGCTCGGTAACTTGGCCAACATATTTGGTGGGTTAGCAATATTCATTTCTTGCTTAGGCCTACTCGGTTTGGCTGCATTTGCAGCAGAACAAAGAACGAAAGAAATAGGCGTACGTAAAGTACTTGGTGCATCTGTAAATAGTATCGTACTCTTACTGTCAGGCAACTTTATTAAGCTGGTGATTATTTCTAACGTTATAGGTTGGGCTATCTCTTACTGGGCTATGAGTAACTGGTTGAAACAGTTTACTTATCAAACCAGCATACAAGTTTGGGTATTTATTTTGGCAGGATGTATTTCTGTTTTAATTGCCTTTATAACTGTAAGTGCCTTGGCCATCCGCGCAGCGTGGATGAACCCGGTGAAAAGTTTAAAATCAGAATAAGCTATTAGGATGGTGGTAGTTTACTATCTGCTCCGCCATCCTAATTATTTCTACGCGATCTTTAAAGAAAACATACTAGCTCTTATTGCCTACTGTATTCCAGTGGAAGGACTTTTATTGTCGGTACTTTATAAAATGAGGATAATAGCATTTTGTAGTATACAATGTTTTAAATCAGTGGGGCTATAAGTATAGAGGTCTTATACACATTGATGCATTACCAAGTATGCTATCGATCTATGTTATACTCATTTTTACAACATTTTCAAATTCGTTCTATGAGAATGAGACTAGGAGAAAATGTTTTTCAACAAATCGTATTTCATTAGGTAGCAGCATTCTAATATCGCAGCGATATGCGGTTATTGAAAGAAGCTCTATTATTAGAGGTAATTACAATAATGAACCCATTTTAAGCGCATTAAATCATGTTTTGTACATAAAGGGATGCTTCATTGGTTGGCATTAATAAAGACAAGAAATAGAGCTGATGGCGCCTTCCATGTTCATCAATATAAACGTTAAGACTTTTAGTCATCATAAACAGTTATAAAAAACAAACCCCGGTTGTCCAACCGGGGTTTCTAATATAAGTGTTAAGAATCTAAACTTGTTATCTATCCCACCATACGGGTTCTGCAATTGTTTTCAAACCAGGAAAGTTTGCATTTCGTGTTAATTCTGCACTTGGGTAAATAAAACGTAATGGTTTTGTATTACCTGGTAAAGCAGAGTTTACTGAACGCACTAAGAAATCAGGATAGCCTGTTCTTCTCCAATCACACCACGCTTCAAAAGTTTGTGAACCGCTAAAGGCGTAATATTTCTGAACGATGATTCTTTTAACCGCAGTATCTACAGTGGCACTCCATTGTGCATCTGGCGCTAGTGTAATATAAGCATTAGCTAAAGAGTCAGCCGCAGTTACACCAGTTGATATAAAACTTGCTTTAATACCGTCTGTGAATAATGTTTGTGCGCTTGGACCGGTTGAAATATAGCCTCTTAACCTAGCTTCGGAACGTAAGAAGTATGTTTCAGCTACACTAGCATATTTAACAGGAGCAAGTGGTCCAATTGCATTTTGACTAACGGAAGAATATGTTCCACGTGTTGGTGAAGCATTGAAATCTCCTTGCGGTAAACCATTGAATATCCCCGTACCCGAAGCTCTTACATAAAAAGCAGGTAATCGACCATCAGCATTTTTCTTTAGGTTATCGATGGCTGTTTTACTAGAGCGAATGTTCACCACATTCAATGCAACAGTTTCTGCGTAGATAGGACTTCTATTACCACCCACATTTTGGAAGTGAAGCTCAGCATTCTCATCCATCCAAGTAGGATTCATTGCCATCAATGCCGCTATTTCAGTACGAGTTTTTGCCTCATTAGCATTGCGAATCTTCAATGCTGCTCTTAACCATAGTGTATATCCAAAAGATTCCCATGCCTCCAAATTACCATTGTAAATCAGATCGCCACCTGGGCCACCATCTGCAACTGCAATAGGGTACACTGTATTTGGGTCTATTAAGGTCAATCCCTTACGAATCCAAAGAAAAATGCTATCATACACTACTTGTTGAGGTGCATAGGTAGGGCTTAAATTACCATTCCCTTTTAACGCATCCGCCAAAGGAACATCACCAAATGCATCCGTCAATAATTGGAAACTATACGCTTTCAATAGATATGCTACGCCTGAATATTGCGCATATTTAGCCAACGTTTGATAATTGGTTAAAGTTTGAAGATCTGTTAATGCAGTAGCATATAATGCAGCCCATGGGCGATCAAAGTTTGCTGGCTCCATGTTATAGGAGTCGATACTTTTGTACTGGCTTGCATATGGATCTTGTGTCCAATATTGCATCCAAAAACCTGCATTAATGGTGTATTGTAAACCTAATGCCTGTGCAATTGCCGCTTGGGTTGATGGCAAAATCAACTCCACGTTCGCAGTTTCCGATTGGTTAGGGTTATCATTTACATCCAAAAATTTCTTACAGCCTGGCATCACGAACAGTATCGCTGCTAAGGCCGTCAACGTAATATAAAAATGAGTCTTTTTCATCTTAAGCAGCTTTAAGGGTTAGAAAGTAATTTTTAAGTTCACACCAAAATTCGCAAGCGATGGCTGCGCGGTGAAGTCGAAACCCTGCTCGTTGCCAGAACCACCTGAGTTGATTTCTGGATCAGCGAATTTATTCTGACTAGCCCTGTGAATCCAAACGTTGTTACCAAATAAACCAACTGATGCATCTCCAATATTCGCTTTGCTCAATAATGATTTACTGAAACGGTAAGTCAAACTGATTTCACGTAATTTGATATAAGATGCATCTACAATAAATTGACCAGCAGGTGTATTATTCTGGTTTGCATAGAAATCGTAGTTGAAGAACTTAGCTGTTGTATTCGGAATATACTTTTGTGTTGCTTGATCGAAAATCACTGAATTCGGCCAAATTTGCGCATCACGACCACCTTCAGTTGTTACAATAGATGTACCATTGAATGCTGTAATACTCTTCGTACGAGAGAAGAATTGGGCACCTTGTTTGGTATCAAATAAGAAACTAAACGACCAATTTTTATAACTGAAGTTCGATCCTAAAGATGCTTGGTAGTCTGGATTATAAGAACCAAAATACACTGGTGCTTCTGTTAACCTAGGCAAACCGGTAGTTGGATCTACTATTACCCGACCTTGATCATCACGTTGAATATCTTGCGCGTAGAAAGTACCATATGGCTTACCTACAGCAGCAACAATCGACATCCCACTATAACCACCAATTACAATTTGCTGTACACCATTTTCTAATGCAATTACACGGTTTCGGTTACGTGTATAAGTACCATATAACTCCCATGTAAAACCCGATTGTGTTTTAACCGGTGTACCACGAACTGCTAACTCGATACCTGTATTTTTAACTTCACCCGTGTTATTAATACGTGTTGTATAGCCAATCGATGGAGGAGAAGGAATTGGTAAGATCAAGTCTTTAGACCTGTTTTCATAATAAGAAAAGTCGATATACAATCTATTCTCAAAGAAACCTAATTCAGTACCTACTTCAAACGCTGTGGTTTTTTCAGGTTTTAAATTAGGGTTACCAATTCTATCAGATAATGATAAGCCAGGTGTGCCCATGAATGGGAATATGATTGATCCAAAACCACCACTTACAACTGTTCTGTCGTAGTATGTTTTTAATAGGTAAGGATCAGCATCATTACCCACTGCTGCATAGCTGGCGCGTAATTTACCGTAGTTTAAGATATCGTGTGCTTTAGAATCTTTCATCAATTCAGTAAAGACAAAAGAAGCATTCACACTTGGATAGAAGAAAGAATTTTTACCAGAAGGTAAAGTAGAAGACCAATCATTACGTGCAGTAGCACCTAAGAATAAGAAATTCTTATAGTCTAAGTTCAATTCCGCGTAAACACCTACTAAACGACGAATAGAATAGAAGTTTGTCGTTACAACAGGACCATTACTGTTATTGAAGTTATACCAACCTGGTACTACCAAACCACCTGAGTTTGTTTGGCTTTCTACATCGTTCACTTGGCTTTGGCGAATGTTATTACCTACCATTAAACTCGCATTGAAATCGCTACTGAAGGTTTTCTTGAAAGTAACCATCAAGTCATTCACAATTTCACTTACGTTGATATTTGATTCGGCATATTGCCCCACATAACCTTGGGCATTTCCCTCTTTATCATATTCACCACTAGTAGAATCCGCAGGAGCGTTATTGAATTTAGGGTATTTAAATTTCCTTCTATCAGAATAAAAATCTGCGCCTAACCTATTTGTGATGGTTACCCATTCCGCAGGTTTGTAATTAAGTGTTACGTTACCTGTGATACGATCTACATTGTTCTGGTTTTTGAAATCGTGCAAGATGAAGTATGGACTTAAAGTATAGGCACCGTAGTAACCGTATAATGGGTTACCGTCACCATCAAATAATAATCCATTCATACTAGCATAAGGATTATTCAAATTCTTCAATGAAGGAAGTGGAATATCACGAGGTGTTTGCAATACGTTATCATATACAGAAGCAACACCCTGGCCACCTTGGATCATGGAACTGTTGATTTTTGTATAGTTAACAGAAATGCTCGTACTGAAGTTTTTCGCTAGTTCTGCACTACCATTAAAACGAACACCATATTTATTATAGGTATCAGCACTAGTAGGCATTACACCATTTGAATTTAAAGCATTCAACGAAACATAATAGGATGTTTTTTCACCACCGCCTGTTAGAGCAAGGTTGTTATTTATAGACATACCTGTTTCAAAGAAGTCTTTTACGTTATTTTTCTGTGCGACGTAGTTTTTAATTTGACGTTTACCGTTGATGGTTTGGCCCCATTCTTTAGGTTGACCGTCGAACTTAGGTCCCCAGCTGAAGTTTTCTTTGGGATCATCAAAAGTTATTGCTGTGCCTGTTGCACGATCTAACTGGGTACCACCCTGTCCATACTCGTTCTGAAACTTAGGCAATACTAACACCCTCGACAAAGTACCCGTAGTACTAAATGTGATATCAGCATTCTTTTTACCTTTTTTACCTGATTTAGTGGTAATAATTACCGCACCGTTCGAAGCTCTTGAACCGTACAATGCAGCAGCGGCAGGACCTTTCAATACAGTCATAGATTCGATATCATCTGGGTTGATATCGTTACCCCGGTTACCGAAGTCGGTAGATGACAATGAGCTGCTACCGCCCATGATGCTGGAGTTATCAATCGGCACACCATCTACAACGAGTAGTGCTTGGTTATTGCCGGTGATAGAAGAACCACCGCGTAAAACGATACGAGAAGAAGAACCCGGCGCGTTCGCAGTACCTGTAATATTCACACCCGCTACCTTACCGGAAAGACCATTAATGGCACTTACGTTTTGCCCTTTTGTAAGCTCATCTGCTTTAATTACAGGAGCAGAATAACCCAAAGAGCTTTTATCACGACGAATAGCGTTCGCCGTAATAACCGTTTCATTTAATGTTCTAACATCCGTTTGCAACACTACATTGACTGTTTCGCCGGTAACTTGAACTTCCTGTTCTTTCATACCAACAAATTTCACAACCAGGGTATTGTTTGCATTGGGCACGTTGAGTGAGTAATTTCCTTCTACATTCGTTACAGTACCAATGTTGGTGCCTTTAACAAGAACTGTGGCACCTATAATGGGCGATCCATCTTCGGAGGATGTGACCTTACCCTTAACATTGCGGGTTTGCGCAATTACCTGCCCGGTTATAGCAACCGCCAGTAGCAGGAGGAGTAAAACTCTTTTCATGTAAACAATCGATTTTGGTAAAGAATAAAACTCTCTTAGGATGGGGGATAAATAAGCATGGTGTTTCGCATGGATACTAGGCGAAGGGGTAACTTAGGACAGTTCCAGGCGATTTTAGAATTGGTAGGGCAATGCAAGCCCTACTAAATAACATATAGGTTGGAAAAAAGGTTTATTAAAATGGATAAATAGCGTAAGATATAAGATAGCATATATATAAAAAAAGCGGCCTCTACAAGTAGAGACCGCCTATAAATTGTAGCAAAATTATCTAGTGCTAAATTATGGGATTTTGTTATCCGCAACATCCCACCATACTCTAGCGTCTAATTCAACACCTTTAGGAGTATTAGGGTTACGTAAAACTTCTGTATCTGGGTATTTGAAACGAGCAGGGAAATTGCCGTTTAAGTTTGTTTTACCAGCAACAGAACCTACGAAGAAGGTTGGGTAACCTGTACGACGCCATTCAGTCCAAGCTTCGAAAGATTGGTTGTTACACATAGCGAAGTATTTCTGCGTGATGATCGCTTTTACGTTTTCAGCTACAGTTGTACCTGGATACTTAGCAACAGCTGCATCCGTTTTATATGCAGTTGCATCAGCAGTAGACACACCATAAGCAGCGAAGCTAGCATCGATACCTTGAGTGAACAAAGTAGAAGCATTACCATCTAAGAAACCTTTAGCTACTGCCTCAGCTTGTAAGAAGTAGGCTTCAGTTGCAGAAATCAATTTAACTGGCGCTAAACCAGAAGCAGTGTTGTTCGCATCACCAGCAACCGCAGCGCTAGGATAAGAAATTTCTACTTTAGGATCTGTAGCGAAAGAACCTTGAGGAATAGCAAAGAAGCTACCGTCAACTCTTTTAGTATAAAATACTGCTAAACGAGGATCGCTATAAGTTACAAACTGGTCAACAACAGTTTTGCTGGCAACCATGTTTTGTACTTTTTTCAACCCAACTTGTTCTTCATAGAATGGGTTACCGTTACCACCAGTTGCGATGTAATTGATTTTAGCATCTGCAGTGAGGAACGCTTTACCTTTTAATGAAGCCATTTGAGTAGCTACTGTTTGAGCAGCTTCTGGTTGATTAGATAAACGCAATGCAGCACGCAATTTCAATGTGTTCGCGAAAAGCACCCATTTGTCCATTGCTCCTTGGAAGATCAAATCTTCTGTACCTGGTTTTCCTGCAGTTGAAGACAAGTCGATCATTGCAGCACCACGATCAATGTAAGCAAAGATGCTATCGTAGATAGCTTTTTGCGAATCATATTTCGGGCTAGTGTTGATCGTACCTTTGATTGCCTCAGACAATGGAGCATCACCCCAAGCATCCGTAATCATTTGCGTTTCGTAAGCCAACATCAAGTAAGCAACAGCAGCGTGGTTTTTGTAAAACGCGTCGGCTTGTGCTTTAGAGATGATTCTTTGCAAGTCAGTCATCGCATCTTTGTACAACATTGACCAAGGCGTGTTAAACGCGGTTTGTTGAGAAAGGTATTGATCAACTGTTTTGTATTGAGATGAAGTTGGATTTTGTGTATTGTATTGTCCCCAAATTGAACCAAACTGGTGGAAGTTGTTACCCAAAGTCATAGCAATCGCCGCCTCTGTTGATGGTAACAACAATCTTGGATTTACATCCGCTGGGTTGTTAGGATCCACGTTGATGTCCAAAAATTTCGAACATCCTGTGAATGCTACTGCACCGAAAGCAACGGCAGCAACAGCAGTTTTTATTTTATTAATTCTCATTTTCAAACTTTTAATTTTCCAAAAACTAGAAACTTACTTTCACATTGAAACCAAAGTTGCGTAAAGACGGTTGAGCTGTGTAGTCAAAACCTTGCGCATTGCTAGCACCACCTGAGTTAACCTCTGGATCAGCATATACGTTTTCTTTCGCAGTCCACAAGAACAAGTTGTTACCGAAAAGGCCAACTGTGATATCACCAAATGGAGTTCTGTTTAAAAGATTTTTTGGCAAACGGTAGCTCAAGCTAGCTTCACGTAAACGTACATAAGATGCGTCTACTACGTGTTGACCTGCTTGGATGTTGCTACCATAGTATGATTCTGGATCGAAGTTCACACTAGTGTTTTCTTTGTAAGAACCATCTGCTTGTCTAATAACTGAATTAGGATAGATGTGAGGATCACGACCACCTACTACAGTTTCAGGAGCAGTACCTACGAAGTCACCAATGCTCTTAGTACGGCTCCAGAATTTACCACCTTGTTTAGTATCAAACAACATGCTGAAGTTCCAGCCTTTGTAATTGATGTTTGTACCCAAAGATGCTTGGTAATCTGGGTTGTAAGAACCTAAGTAAACTGCAGATGTAGTAGGCAAAGGCATACCTGTTGTAGGACTAACTACAACACGACCTTGAGGATCTCTCTGTACGTCGATTGCGTAGAAAGTACCATATGCCATACCTCTTGCTGCTACGATGCTCATACCACTGTAACCACCCAATACGATTTGGTCAACACTTAATTGTGTAACTTTTGAGTTGTTTTTAGTGAATGTACCGTATAACTCAACGTTCAATCCGTAAGAAGTTTTAATTGGCGTACCGCGTAAGCTCAATTCGACACCGGTATTCTGAATTTCACCCGCATTCACAACCATTGACGTATAACCTGTTGAAGAAGCAGCAGGCATAGAAATGATCATGTCTTTAGATTTGTTCTTGTAATAAGAGAAGTCTACAATGATTCTGTTTTCGAAAAGGCCCATTTCTGTACCAATCTCATAAGCAGATGTAGTCTCTGGTTTCAAGTTAGGGTTACCTACCCTGTCACCAACTGTGAAGCCCGGAATATTGTTGAAAGGGAATAAAGTTGAACCAAAACCACCGCTTAAGCTAGTTTTAGAATAAACATCCCTAATTAAATATGTATCAGCATCGTTACCAACTTTAGCATAGCTCGCACGTAATTTACCGTAGTTGATGATGTGAGAAAGACCAGCTTCCTTGAACAAATCAGAGTAAATCCATGAAGCACTTACGCTTGGATAGAAGAATGAATTGTTGTTTTTAGGAAGTGTTGAAGACCAGTCATTACGAGCTGTAACATCCAAGAACAAGATGTCTTTATAACCAACGTTCAATGCACCATATAAACCTACTAATCTACGTTTAGAGTTAGAGTTTACAGCAGTGATAGGACCGTTACTGTTATCTAAGTTGTAGTAACCTGGTAATACTAAACCCGTAGAGCTAGTAGTTGCAGATAATGTGTTTGCTACACGCTGACGAATGTTATGACCAACCATTACAGATGTATTGAAGTCACCCATTTTCTTACGTGCAGTTACCATCAAATCATTCGTTATTTCGCTGATGTTGTAGTTCACTTCTTGGAATGAACCCACATCACTACGGATGTTTGATGCTTTGTAGTTACCAGTTGTTTTATCAACAGGAACAACACTGAATTTAGGAGCAATGAAGTTACGACGATCAGAATATACGTCAGCACCCAAACGGTTAGTTACATCTAACCAGTCGTTTGCTTTGTATGTCAAACCAACGTTACCCGTTACACGGTCAACCCAGTTCAAGTTTTTGTAATTCTGTAACAAGAAGTATGGGCTCACTGTGTAAGAACCATAGTAACCGTATGTACCTTTAGTCAAGTCATAACCGTAGTATGGATTGTTCAAATCACCCATTTTGTCGATAGGAATATCACGTGGTTGTTGGATGATTGAGTTATAAACAGAACCAGTACCTTGACCACCAGAGATCATATCAGACTTAATCTTAGTGTAAGCAACGTTGATAGAGCTAGAGAATTTGTTAGACAATTCCGCTGTACCGTTGAAACGTACACTGTATTTGTTGTAAGTGTCGTAGTCGCCAGGTAAAACTCCATCAGAGTTCAACGCGCCTAATGACAAGTAGTAGGTAGTTTTATCGCCAGCACCAGAAATTGCTAAGTTGTTGTTGGCAGATTTACCTAACTCGAAGAAGTTTTTGATGTTGTTTGGCAAAGCAGAGTAAGGTTTAGATAAACGTTTACCGTTGATCTCTTGACCCCATTCTTTCATTTGGCCATCAAACTTTGTACCCCAAGAACCATTCTCACGAGCATCAAATTCACCACCAGCACCTTGACCGTATTCGTTTTGGAATTCAGGCAATTTAGCGATGTTAGAGAATGTTACTGCAGATGAGAAAACCATGTCAGCTTTACGGTTACCTTTTGCTTTTTTACCTGATTTTGTAGTGATTACAACCGCACCGTTAGAAGCGCGTGAACCATACAATGCAGCAGCAGCAGGACCTTTCAAGATAGTCATAGATTCGATATCGTCTGGGTTGATATCGTTACCACGGTTACCAAAGTCGGTGTTAGACAAAACGCTACCACCAGTTACGCTAGAGTTATCGATGGGAACACCATCAACAACGATCAACGCTTGGTTGTTACCTGTGATAGAAGAACCACCACGTAAAACGATACGAGAAGAAGAACCTGGAGCGTTCGCTGTAGATGTGATGTTCACACCTGCAACTTTACCCGCCAAGCCATTCAATGCACTAGCATTCTGACCTTTGGTCAATTCGTCTGATTTTACAGTGGGAGCTGAATAACCGAGAGAACGTTTCTCTCTTTTGATTGCGTTAGCCGTTACAACGGTTTCGTTTAACGTTCTAACATCTTGGTGAAGTGTAACGTCTACAGTAGCGCCGTTAATTTTAACGTCTTGGTCTTTCATACCAACGAATTTCACTACTAATACATCGTTTCCTTCAGGAACATTAATGGTGTAAACACCTTCTACATTCGTAACAGTACCAATGTTAGTACCTTTTACGATGACAGTCGCACCAATGATCGGTGATCCGTCTTCTGCGGCAGTTACCTTACCTTTTACGGCACGGGATTGCGCCATTGCCTGTCCAGCCAGGGCGACCAGGAACAGGAAAAGCACGATGAGCCTTTTCCTCATAAGCATGATTTAGTTGTTTAACGAAAATTTAACTTTCCAAATATAAATAGCTTAATAAACTCAAAAATTTTTTTTCATTCAGAAAAATGTCGTAACAGATTCTTAACGTTGTTTGTTATTATCGTTAACAAATGGCAATCCTTTGTAATACCTACCACTAAAGGGTTACAGCGGATTGGCTACGCCAAATTATCTACATAAAAAAATAATCTATCGTATAAGTTTATTAATTTATTTGTCAAAAAATTAATTCGTATAGTCGTTCACGTTAGTACAATAAAAGCAGGCAATAAGAGTATCGCCCGCTTATCATCAACCAAAATCTAAATCGAAAAATCTTTGTTTAAACTCATGGTTTCCGTGTAATAACGTTTGCTTAAAACATAATACCAGCTTGTACTAAGAAAAAAATTCCAGTGGAATAGTGAGCAAGAATTTTGGCTGCAAACTATAATAAGTGTTAATAATGATCCCGGTTTTACGGCGATCTAAATTTGGCTGAATTTTTCTGTCGCTATTGGGCGGTAATTTGTCAAGCTAATTGACTACGTTTTGGCTTTATATTTTTCAACTCTCAATATTTTCAAAATAAATTTATCGACATACATACTGCTAAATCGTATAAGTACTACAACTTTCGTACATAAGCTTTTCTTCGCTTTTCAGCGAAGAAAATTTTTTATCATGATAAATTGAGAGGGAAATTTTTTAGTAATTCCAACAAAACAACATAAATATCTTGTGTTCTATTGTTATACCTGAACTCACATTCTTTCAAATGCAAATAGGCAGTGTTTCTATTTAAACCCTTAAACTTCGCTAACCTGTGCTTCGTTAAAGCCCAGAATCCATCCACATCTTCTGTAATGGAACGCTGCTGCGAATCTGTTTGATGATGGTTTAAATGGTATAAGCGGTATTGACCTAAATCTACTACCCCGCTGAATTTGCGAATCCTATCTGCTGTGCCGATCGTTTCTAAAATCGATCTGCCACGTACAACAGCTTGCACCATTGAACGGCTGATATCAGGCAAAATCTCGGTGTAAACTTTACTACCGGAACGGTAAATCCCAAAAATCACCGGCTTAACAGTCCTATCCATCTCTTTTCCTAAGCCTGCATGATCCGCTTCTCCCTGCTGTAACACGCCCTGGCGCGCCGCAACCGGTTTCGACGGTAATGCAACAACCGACATTTCCGCTTCGCAGAAACGCACAATTTGAAGCCTAATCTTCTTTAAATAACTGTTGACAGTAACCCGGCTTACGCCACTAATGCTGGCGATTTGGGTTGCAGTGAGGTCTTCGGAGAATAACTTTAGTATCTCCTTAAATTTGCGCTCAGACAAGTGAGCACCCTTTAAGTACTTATTCTTCATTACTGGATCTAAAAGGTTATAAAATGGCATTATAAACTTCGAAAATTTAAATGGTAAAGGGTGGCTTAATATTACGAGCGGCGGTTTCTGAATTATGAATGAATTTTACTAGATTATTTTATTTTTACATACTTTGCTAAAACAATCTACTACTGGGGGTTTCACGGAATTTATCGTGAATTATATATTCAGTTATATATAAAAAAAATACGGCGCAACATATATTGTTGCGCCGTGAACGGTATATCAATTATTTCATATCCATTATTTCTCATCCTCGTCTTCCTTCAATCCCAATTTAGAGATCTCGATATCTTCCTCCGCATCCAAAGTCTTCCATAATTCCTTCTTCTTCGCCTTCTTCATCAAACCCTTCTCCATCCACAATAACATAGCCGGCAATATCGTCAAGTTAGTAATCATCGCCATTACTAATGTTAGGGATGTTAACCACCCCAATGCTTTCGTACCGCCAAATCCCGAAAAGCTGAATATCATGAAACCAGCAAATAATATCAATGAAGTATAAATAATACTCAATCCCGTTTCATGAATTGTTTGCTTAACAGTCGCCGATATATCAAAGTTATGTAATGGCAATTCTTGCTTAAAGTTCACTAAGAATCGAATGGTTACATCTATCGCAATACCTAAGGCCACACTAAATACTAACACGGTAGATGGCTTTATGGCTATGCCCATCCATCCCATTACGCCTGCCGTTACCAATAAAGGTATTACATTCGGCACCAGTGATATTATTAACATTTTGAATGAACGGAACAAGTACAACATACACAAGATAATTAAACCAAATGCCAAGATGATACTTTCCGCCAAACCATTAATGATGAAACGAGAGCCCTCTAAGAAAATGATGCTAGTACCCGTAAAGGTTACTTTATATTGTGCCGTATCGAAGATTTGATCTACTTGTGGACGTAATGTATCTAACAAAGCCGGCAACCTCTCCGACCCCACGTCTGCCATATTCACACTCATACGAGCCACTTGGCGCGTACTATCCATAAAGGAAGCCAAAAGCTTATTAAACATCGATGCATTCGCATTCTCACCTTCTCCTCCTTTCATTCTTAAATAACTCGCCAAAAACCCAATGTCGAAAGAATTCGGAATGGAATAGCTGGTACTATCCCCATCGTAATATGCTTGGCGCGCAAATTTAATACCTTCAGAAATCGATAACGGGCGAGCGAATTCAGGTTGCTGTACAATTAAGTTGGATAACTCATCCAATTTATTCAAGGTCTGTAAACCAATTACACCGTTCTTTTTCTTCGTATCTATTTCAATTTCCAATGGCATAACACCTTTGAAGTTCTTTTCAAAGAATTTCAAATCTGTATACAAACGGTCGGTATGCGGAACATCGTCGAGCATATACGCCCTAGGCTCTAACCTCGTCATTCCCCAAATAGCACCTACCACAAATACCACTGTTACAGTATATATAATCGGCCTGTATTTGAATACAAGCGTGGTTAAAAAGTCTAATAACTTCGTAAACGCACCGTTTTCCAAGTAGCTGGTATGCTTGGTTTTCGGTGGCGGTAAATAGCTTAATACGGAAGGCAAGAATATAAAGGAGATCAAGAAGATCAACATGATATTGATACCTGCCACCGCACCAAATTCTTTCAAAATGGCACTATTCGTAAAGCAGAATACCCCGAAACCAATAGCGGCCGTAATGTTCGTAAACAAGGTTACAATACCCATTTTCTGCACCATACGCACCAAGGCCTTCACCTTGTTGCCATGTATCGCATATTCTGTATGGTATTTATTTAGGAAGTAAACACAGTTTGGAATACCAATTACCACGATCAATGGCGGAATCAAGCCCGTTAATAAGGTCAATTTATACCCTAATATTTGGATTGTTCCCAACGACCAAATCACCCCAATGGCTACAACCACCATACTCATTAACACCGCGCTGATGCTTCTAAAGAAGATCAGTAAAATACATGCTGTTAATAAGAATGAAATGGCCAAGAAAAGCTTTAGTTCGTTCGCCACTTTTACTGCCAGGTTCGTACGAATTAATGGTAAACCACTTAAGTGTACTTCTGTTTGATGTTTCTCACTGAACGCATTGGCTACACTCGAAATCTCGTTGATCACACCTACACGTTTACTCGAGTTAAGTACGTCACGGTTGATGCGGATGGCGATGAGGTAAGCTTTTTCAGTAGGAGAATATAATAAACCGTGATAGAAAGGTAAGTTTTGGAAAACAGCAGCTAGGCTGTCGAGCTCTACTTGGGTAGTAGGTAGGGGTTTGAATATTTCAATAGCCGCCAATTTCTTCGTGCTATCGTTTTTTACCAAGTTAATAGCCCCTGGAATGCTTAATACGTTTTCAACGGCCGGGATCTTCTTAATCGCGTCGTTAAGGGCAACATAATCTTTAAAGAATTCGATTTTAAAGAAATCGTTGGTTTGAATGCCCAACACCATCATGTTACCATCTTCACCGAATTGCTTCTTAAATTGTTGGTAAACTTTGAGCTTCGGGTTATCAGTAGGAATGGCATTTAGATTGTCGTAGCTCAACTGCACTTTGCTGGCGAAATAGCCCATCACAACAGTGCCCAACAACAGTACGGCTAACAACGATAACCTAAATTTTAATACAAAACCAGCAAGGCGTTGCCACATAAGGATTTTTCAAATTTGGTAAATGGCCTAAAGGTAAACAAAGAATCGCAAAAATCTGAAGGTATGCCGCAGCCTTCTCTACGAATTAACGGTATTTAACGCTAACTTGGTCTTTCAATCTTATGAACACCTATGCGATTATTACTTTGTTGTTGCATCTTGTTCCTTTCCCTTACTACGCAAGCACAAACGCCTATTGGTCAGTGGCGTACTTTCTATAACCTGCAAGCGGGTGTAGACGTAGCTTTGGGTGGAAACAACTATTTTTATGCTACAAAAAACGAGGTCGTTCGCTGGCGCCTGGATGAAAATACATTCGATGTTTATAATAAGATAACAGGCCTTCACGATGCCAATATTGCACAAATTGCCTACCAATACGATTTACAAACACTATTAATTGCCTACAGCAACGGCAATATCGACTTAGTAAAGGATGAAGCGGTAATCAATATCCCCGACTTCTATCTTAAGCAATTACCCGCTACGAAAACCATTTACCAAGTAGTTTGCTACCAACAAGCGGCTTATATCTGCACGAGTATTGGAGTGGTAGTAGTGAATTTACAGAAAGAAGAGGTAGCCGATACTTATGTTATAGGGCACAATGGCCAGTTTGCAACCGTTTACGATATGGGGGTGGTAGATGGATGGATTTTCTTGGCAACGGAAGAAGGTATCCTAAAAGCGCCCGCAAACAGTGCCGTGCTCAACAACTACAAATCCTGGGAAACCACAAGCCCCACTCGAATTACCCAATTCATTAAGGGTAACAATTGGCTGGGGTATAGCAATGGATCACAAGTATTCGCCTATAAGAATGGCTGGCAACCCATTTTTCAAAGCCCCCAACCCATTCAGCCTATACAAAACGCATGGATCAAAATTGGGAATACCCAATACGCCGAATTATCCACTACAGGCACTACTATACAACAATTCAATTCCCCCGAATTCCCTCATCCAGTAGCGATCAATTTAATAGGCACCCAATTGTGTATCGCAGATACCAGCAAAGGCCTACTCATCCAATATCAAGGTAACTGGACGGAAGCGCTGCCTGTTGGGATGCGCATTTCCCAACCACAACTACTCCTCCACAATGGCAAATCACTATTCGTAGCAGGTCTAAATGGCGACCCCATTTGTAGTTTCAGCAATAACGATTGGACAACCCATCCAATCCCAAATACTCAAATTACCAGCCTCGCTTACAATCTACAATCACAAACTTTATTAGCCAGTAGCCTAGGAAATGGCCTCATCTCCATTCTCCCAAATAAATCCATCACGCAACATCCAATACCATCTTTCGATACTGATGCCAGCGCTAATAACATGAATGCTGTTACTATCGATGCACAACACAATACCTGGTTCACCTTTCAAAATAACCCCAACCCTGTAGTCCTACAATCCACCAACGGCAATTTCACCCGCATGGCACCTCCCTTTTTTATTCCTAATAACACTGTTGGTAACATCCTAATCGATGGCCTCCAACAAAAATGGATGCAGCTCCCCGGGGAAAATGGACTACTCTTACTTAACAATTCCAATACCACTAACTGGAAACAAGTCACGAAAATAAATGGCAACCTACCCAACAACGATGTTCGCAGCCTCTCACTTGATCACGATGGGAATGTATGGGTGGGAACTGCTAGCGGGTTAGGATACTTTCCCTGTACAAACACCTTATTTACCAACGATTGTAACGCCGTTTGGCCTGTAGTAATGGATAATAACACCCCTAGCTACTTACTAAAAAATGAAACGATTCACTGCATTGCCGTAGATGGCGCCAACCGCAAATGGATAGGTACTAATAATGGAACATGGCTAGTAAACCCGCAAGGCACAAAAGTTATTACCCATTTCAACACCTCCAATTCACCACTCCCCAGCAATATCATACTACAAATAGCTATCGACCCAACAAATGGCGAAATATTCTTCGCCACAACAGCAGGTCTGCTAGCCTACCGTGGAACGGCCACCGGCAACGAAATCGCCGAAACGCCCACGAATGTGCTGGTATTCCCCAATCCTGTAAAACCCACTTACCAGGGCCCTATCGGCATTCGCGGGGTTCCTCGTAATGCCCTGGTGAAAATCACAGATATTACTGGCCAACTAGTAGTACAGCTCCGTGCCAACGGTACACAAGCAGTATGGAATGGGAAAGATGCTAAAGGGAATCGCCCGCAAACCGGGGTATATCTCGTATTCGCCCAAGGCGATGATGGAAGGGAAAAGTCAGTCGCAAAAATCGTTTTTATCAATTAACCCGGTATACCGACATTTGCAGCACTATGTTACATAAAACGCCCGGCATTGTTTTACGCACGGTGAAATACGGCGAAGCCAGCATTATCGTGAGCATTTTCACTGAACTATTCGGTATCCAGTCGTATATCGTGAACGGCGCTCGTTCTTCTAAGCCGAAATCGGCTAAGGGCAACCTGTTGCAACCCGGGAATATCTTGGATTTAGTAGTGTACCACCAAGAACAAAAAAACCTTCACCGCATCTCGGAATTCAAGTTGCGGTATATTTATACAGCTTTGCATGTAAACGTGGTGAAAAATACCGTAGCGCTATATATGATCGAGCTACTGCAAAAGGTCTTGCGACAACCCGAACATCAGCCAGATCTATTCTATTTCGCCTCTTCCAGCCTGCAATTACTCGACCAAGCTCCGGCCAATGTAGCCGCGAACTTGCCTTTATATTTCACACTGAAACTAGCTTCTCATATGGGTTTTGGTATTAACGGCCACTACTCGAACTATACCCCTTTTTTAGATCTACAAGAAGGTATTTTCACCGATCTTCCACCCCACCATACCCATCACCTCGATGAAACCAATAGCGAAATCACCGATCGTTTATTGCGTGTGCAAAACGTCGAAGATTTGGATAAAATCCCTTTAAATAAAAACTTACGGAGAAACTTGATGTATACGTACTTGGAGTTCTTTAAATTACACATTCCCGACTTCACGGAAATGCACAGCCCGCCTATTTTACACGAAATTCTCGATGTTTAATCCCGGTGGACGCAAATGCGCAGCCCCCGTGTAATACTTTAATTTCACATCGTTCCCATCGAACTCAGCATAGGTAAAGTAATTCATCCACTCACCCAGGTTAATATAGCGACTGTTATCGCCTACTTTCAAATCAAGAGGCAAGTGCCTATGCCCGAAAATGAAATAATCGAAATGTTCTTTCTGTAAAACTTCTTTAGAATAGATAGCCAGCCATTCATTCTCCTCCCCGAGGAAATGCTCTAGTTCTAGGCCGGTTTTAGCGCGACTTTTACGGCTGAAGTAATTAGCCAATCCAATGCCCCATGCAGGATGAAGAGCTGAGAATGCCCATCGGCAGAAAGGATTGCGGAAAACCTTTTTGAGGAATTTATAGCCATGATCGCCGGGACCAAGGCCGTCGCCATGACCAATATAGAATTTCTTGCCTTTGATATCGAATGTTTGCGGTTCGTAGTAAACAGGAATATTCAATTCATCTTCAAAATACCCATTCATCCACATATCATGGTTACCAATAAATACCGAAATGCCAATACCCTTATCGGTTAAATCGGCCAGCTTGCCTAGTAAACGCACGTACCCTTTCGGCACTACTTGCTTGTATTCGAACCAAAAATCAAACAAATCGCCCACTAAAAATATGTGTGCCGCATCTTGCTCTACTTCGTTCAACCACTGTAAGATCACGCGTTCGCGCTCGCGGCTTTTTTCCTTAGACGGTACACCTAAGTGGAAATCCGACGCGAAATATATCTTCTTATTACTTGGCAATTCTATTTGCATGACCGCAAAGATAGGGATAGTATGAAATAAAAAAGAGAGGTGTTGTGCGTTGACAAGCAACTTTACAACACCTCTCGTATGAATAATGTGTAATGATCTTATTCATCCAACAAGAACACGAATACCTCTTTGGGCCCGTGAACACCCACTACAAGGGTTTTCTCAATGTCGGCCGTACGGCTCGGTCCTGTTGCAAAATTAATCATGGAAGGCAGTTGGTGCGGGTATTTCTCCTTCATCTTCGCAAGTGCATCTTTGATATCGAACACCAATTGGTGCGTATGTGCAATAACGATATGATACGGAGCATACACGGGCAATTGCCTGCCGGAAGGTTGTGCCGATGTTAAAACCATGCTGCCAGTACGTGCAACCAAGTATTCTACGCTTGTAATGGCGGCATCCAACTCGGTGTATTCGCCGCTACTTACATAGCTTAAATTATACGGGTTGAGCATTTTCAGCACAGATGGAGTTTGGCATTGCACATGTTTCCATCCTTTATTTTCCACGAGGGTTTGCAGGTTTTCTACCATCTCGTCGCGGCTAGAACAAAATATGAACTTGCCACCCAATTTGGTAAACTCTTCTGCAAACTTCAGTTCCAGCGAATCGTGTGCCGCTTTGAATACTGAATTATTACCTTCTGCATTCGGGAACGGCAGCTGAACCGATTGGCTCAGCGCGTTCCTCACTTTCTTCAATATATTTTCCTTAGCAGGAGATACTTTCATAATTATTCAACAACGTTTGCGTTTGCTGGAGAAGGGTTGATGATGTCTGATGGATGAACACCGTCAGTCGTCATGCCTTCTTTATTCACTTGATGTTCTCTTTGTTGATCGTACGGACGTTTACCGATTAAGCGTTCCAAATCATCTTTATACAACACTTCTTTCTTCAACAATTCTTCCGCCAACAATTTCACATCGTTTAATCTCTCTGTCAACAATTGTTTTGTACGCACGTATGCTTTGTCGATCAAAATACGTACTTCCTCGTCAATCATTTTAGCCGTTTCTTCTGAATACGGTTTCGTGAAGGCTTGGTCGTTATTTGGATCGTAGAACGATACGTTACCTACTTTCTCGTTCATACCATACACAGTTACCATTGCGTAAGCCATGCGGGTAATTACTTGTAAGTCGTTTTGCGCACCTGTTGAAATCTTACCGAATACGAGTTCCTCTACCGCGCGGCCACCAAGGGTCATGCAGATATCGTCCATCAATTGTTCGGTATTATAGAGATATTGTTCTTTTGGAAGATATTGTGCGTAACCCAAAGCCGCCACACCACGTGGTACAATGGTTACTTTCACCAATGGATTCGCATGTTCCAAGTACCAACCACAAATCGCGTGGCCAGCCTCGTGGTATGCAATCACTTCTTTCTCTTCCGGAGAAATAATCTTGTTTTTCTTTTCTAAACCACCAATCACACGGTCAACCGCATCATTGAAATCTTCCATCTCAACTTGTGATTTACCCTTACGTGCTGCAATCAATGCCGCTTCGTTACATACGTTGGCAATATCCGCACCGGCAAAGCCCGGTGTTTGTGATGCCAATTTCTGAATATCCAGGTTCGGTGATGTTTTAATAGGTTTCAAGTGCACTTCGAAGATGTGCTGGCGACCAGCTAAATCCGGCTTGTCGATCGAAATTTGGCGATCGAAACGACCTGGACGTAACAAAGCACTATCCAATACATCTGGCCTGTTCGTAGCAGCAAGGATGATAATACCACTATCGGTACCGAAACCATCCATTTCCACCAACAATTGGTTCAATGTATTCTCACGTTCGTCGTTACTCATCATAACATTCTTACCGCGGGCACGACCAATCGCATCAATCTCATCGATAAAGATGATACATGGTGCTTTTTCACGTGCTTGCTTAAAGAGGTCACGTACACGGCTAGCACCCACACCTACGAAAAGTTCCACGAAATCGGAACCCGACATAGAGAAGAATGGTACTTGCGCCTCACCTGCCATGGCTTTTGCCAACAAGGTTTTACCTGTACCCGGAGGGCCAACAAGTAATGCACCTTTCGGAATTTTACCACCAAGAGAAGTGTACTTTTTAGGATTCTTCAAGAAATCCACAATCTCCATCACTTCCACTTTCGCCTCATCTAAACCAGCTACATCGTTGAAAGTAATGTTTACACGTGTTCCTTTATCGAATAATTGCGCCTTAGATTTACCAATGTTGAAGATACCGCCTGGGCCTCCACTTCCACCAGAAGGGCCTCCCATTTTACGCATCAACAAAATCCATAAACCTATAATCAATACAATCGGCAGTAACATCGTTACCAACGATTCTACCCAAGGGTTGCCCGGCGGGTAAACTACTTTCACCCTGTCCTTAATCGCTACCCCATCTTCAGCACGATCTAAATCTTTCTTGAAACTTTCTTCAGAACCGATAGTGAAGAAATAATGTGGTCCTTGGTTAACAGCTCCGATACGACCTTTCGATACTTCAGAGAATTGCGGGTCTTTCTGTAAACTGTCTTTCTGGATATAAACATCAACTACCTTCTTACCCGTATTAACCTCTATTCTGTCAATAGCATGAGTAGGAAGAAGCTTAAGTTCAAAATCTTTGAAATTAATTTCTTTGGGGCGGGTCCCAAAATCGAATAGGTTCAATGATAACAGTGCAATACCAATCAAGGCATATACCCAGTATATATTGAACTTCGGTCCTCCCTTTTTAGGCGTTTGTCCTGGTCCCGGCTTTTGATTGTTGCCTCCTTTTTCCATGATCGTTCGCTCCTTTACGAATTATTGTTTTTGCAATCAGATTATTTGTTTATGATACTCAAATCTTACGATTTGTTAGTTGTCGAGGTGCTCCATTCTATCTGCATCACTCCACATCTCCTCCAGGTTGTAGAATTTACGGTTGTCGGGCGTAAACACATGCACAACAATATTCACATAATCCACCAAAATCCATTGTTGGCCTGTTCTTCCCTCAGCTTTATACGGCGACTCATCCGTATGCTTCTTCACTTCTTCTTCAACAAAATCGGCAATAGCCTTTACTTGTGTATTGGAATTGGCCTCGCAAATGATAAAGAAATCAGCGACAGCTTCAGGAATCTTGCGGAGATCTAAAGAGACTACATTGTCTCCCTTTTTTTCCTGTATGGCCTTAATGATGGTTGTAAATATTTTACTGCTCCTGGTTACGCGTGTGACCGCTTTTTTCCTGGTATTTAGAACGGTTAAGGGTGCCAATAAATTCTTGTTTTCGTTAAAAATAAACTATTAATATCAAAATTACTAAACACACGGGAAATATAACTTCGTATATATTATTCAGATGTCGTGTTTAGCAATGCCTATATTCTAAATGAAATGTTAAAATGATGTTACTTTGCCTTTCATTTAAAATTTACGACAGTGATAGGCTCTCCATTTCATGTATTAGCTTCGGTAGACAGCACCAATAACTATGCCACGGCAGAAGTAAACGCAGGCATTGTTACAAGCGGCAGTGCATACTTCGCAATGGAACAATATGCCGGGAAAGGACAACGCGGTAAATCCTGGTCTTCCGTACCCGGTGAAAACATCATTTTAACAGTCGTTCTACAGCCACCACTCACACTTTCACAGCAATTTATGCTTAGCATGACTGTGGCCCTCGCACAGCACGATTTCTTCTCAAAATATGCCGGCTCAGAAACAGCGATCAAATGGCCAAATGACCTTTACTGGCGTGACAGAAAGGCAGGGGGCACACTCATCGAAAACATCCTTCGCGGTAGCCAATGGCAATACGCCATCGCAGGTATGGGTATCAATATAAATACCCCCCATTTTCCGCCTGCTTTAGTGAACCCCGTGTCGCTAAAACAAATCACGGGTAAAGAGTACGATAGCCTCGCTTTAGCCCAAGAACTCTGCACTTTCCTAGATAAACGCTTCAACGATTTGCCCCTTATCCAGGAAACCGTTTTGCGGAACGAATACAAATCCAAACTTTTCCGTTTTAACGAGCCAGGATTGTATAAAATCGACGGCGAATTCTTTACAGGCATCATTCGTGATATCTTGCCCAGCGGCCTTTTACAGCTAGAACGCGAAGGCAAACTCCTAGAACTGGGAGTAGGCGAAGTTGAGTTTGTAAAAACGACCTAAAATATTGTCAAAAAACTTGATAAGAGGTTTATAGAACATACGCTACAGCTTATAACTGTACGAAATTGAACACCGGCCTGTGCGGAAATAACGCATTTGATCGATGTTTTTTCGCAGTATGTAACCAGCTTTTTCCTTTCTATTTAACACCGCTTGCGTCGCACTGTTCACCTGGAAAGCTCCTTTTCAGCATCTTTTTTGGCGCAATAACACCTCAAAGGGTTATTTAAGACACATTTTTAAGCATTACTGCTATTTCCCGCAGTGCTTTTTATAATATCTTCTAATGGTTCTCCAATGGTCTTCCAATGTTCTTCCAATATTATCCCAATGTCCTGGATATATTCCCCATATATGCCAGCCATATGACCATGTTATAGTAATGCACTTAGTACTTTCTATACACGGTAATTATAATGCAGTTTGAATCATTAAAAAGAAAAGGAAAATGAAATGAACAACGAACCATATAGACACAACTTGCCTGGCAGCAAGTGTAAGGATTCTACATACGGATAAATGAATTTCAGTTACAGGAAAACATTGAACTAGAAAATGTTCCCACCGGCACCATGGAGAAGCATGATCAATTTGCTTGAAGAAGGAGAAAAAAACTTCTCCAATGCAGCCGGCATCGGCATAAGCCGTAGATTTTGGTAGATAAAAGGTGTTTACAAATTGTCCTTATTTTACTTCTTTTCCAAAAATAAAAATGAACAATTGTTGCATATTCCTAGTTGTTCTCATGCCTACTTTTATGATAAATATCATGTAAACGCAAGCAGGCTTTACATTTTCTTAACATTCATTTAGATTAATTTTAACGTAACCTAGTGCAAAAAAATATAACATTCGTGTCATCCCTTAACTTGTTTTTTGCAATCATTCCTTTGATTGCGGCAAGCCTGGGCAATAGAACCCTACTTACATTTGCTTCATAAAACCCTTTTTAATATGCAATACAGAACATTAGGAAAAACAGGCGAAAAATTATCCGCCATTGGTCTTGGCTGCATGGGGATGGCCTTCGCTTATGGTGAACGTGATGACGTGGAATCGCAAGCTACGCTTGAGTTAGCCCTCGACCTTGGTATTAACTTCTGGGATACAGCAGATATGTACGGCAATGGCCTGAATGAACAACAATTAGCTCCCTTATTAAAATCGAACCGTGATAAAATTTTCTTAGCTACAAAATTCGGATTCCGAATGAAAGAAGATGGTAGCGGTACTTATTTTGATGGTCGCCCAGCATACATTAAACAGGCGGTAGATGCCAGTTTACAACGTTTAGGTATCGATACCATCGACTTGTATTATGCGCACCGTGTAGATCAAAATGTACCAATAGAAGAAACAGTTGGTGCCATGGCAGATTTAGTAAAAGCCGGTAAAGTACGCTACCTGGGGTTATCCGAAGCATCTGCCACCAGTTTGAAGAAAGCATACGCTGTACATCCCATAGCCGCGTTACAGTCGGAATATTCGCTGTATACCCGCGATGTGGAAAACAACAACGTTCTCGCAACTGCCCGCGAATTAGGTATTACACTTGTACCTTATAGCCCGTTAGGTCGTGGTGTACTTACTAGCTCAGTAAAAAGCTTGAACGATTTATCGGAAAACGATTGGCGTCGCAATTTGCCTCGCTTCCAAGCAGGGAACTTCGAGAAAAACTTGGAGATTGTACATGGTTTGGAAAACATCGCGAAAGACAAAAACATCACTTTGCCACAGTTATCGCTGGCTTGGTTATTAGCACAAGGAGAAGATATTATTCCCATCCCTGGCACCAAACGACGCAAGTACTTACAAGAAAATGCGGCAGCCGTGGATGTGCAATTATCTACTGCCGATGTGCAAAATATCAATACCCTCATGAAAAACTATACCGTAGAAGGCGAACGCTATACGGAAGGTTCCATGAAACTTATTGATCAAAACTAATTACACACTACTGCTATAAAAATAGCCCCCAAAGCCCCTTTTTAGGGGCTATTTTTTGTTATTCCTTCCTTATTTTTTACTAAGTATTAGAATTTTTAACAAATTTTTACCATTTTGCGCCCTTAACACTTATAATTCTAACATAATGTTTAGACGTATTTACCTAACTATTGCCTTGCTGGTAGCAAGCACAGCGTTGTTCGCATCATCAAAAGATTCGGTTACTTTAACACCGGAAGAACAACAATTCGTTGATTCCATTCAAAAAACTTTCACTTTCCAAAACGGTGTTATTGCCTTAGAAAACAATAAAATCGAACTAAACGTACCAAAAGGTTTCGTATTCCTCGATGCCAAGCAATCTAAACGTTTATTGGTGGATCTCTGGGGCAATCCTCCTGCTTCTGCCGAAGGTGTATTGGGCATGATTATGCGCGAAGGTACCGGCGCATTCGACGACCATAAATATGTATTCACTATTTCGTACGAACATGATGGCCACGTTAAAGACGATGATGCTGCCAAAATTGATTACGACGATTTATTGAAACAGATGAAGGAAAGTACCAAGGAAAACAATGAAGCCCGCGTGAAAGAAGGATACCCAACTATCGAATTAATCGGCTGGGCGCAAAAACCTTATTACGATCACGATAAAAAGATCTTGCACTGGGCAAAAGAATTGAAATTCGGTGCCGAAGAACGTTCCCATACACTGAACTACGACGTACGTGTACTCGGCCGCGAAGGTGTATTATCCCTCACTGCTATCGGTACAATGGATGAATTGAAAACCATCAACGAAGACATTCCGCATATCTTAGATATCGCCTACTTCACAAAAGAAAATACTTATGCCGATTTCGATCCAAAAGTAGACCAAGTAGCTGCATGGACGATCGGTGGTTTGATTGCCGGTAAAGTATTAGCGAAAGCCGGTTTCTTCGCATTGATTATGAAGTTCCTTATAGCGGGCTGGAAATTCATTGCGCTTGGCTTTATCGCATTATTTGCTGCTATTCGTAGAATATTCCAACGTAAAAAGGAACAAGCTTATAGCACTCCTTCTTCCGAAGAAGAAACAGTAAGCGAACCAGCGGCTATTGAAGCTCCTGGAGAAGCTACTGTTGCGGAAGAAACGCCTTCAGCATCTTCAACCACAGAAGATGAACAACCGAAAGCTTAATTTTAACTTCCAGTTAACTGATGAATGCCGTTCTTTATGGAACGGCATTTTTTATGCCCCGTCATTCATTCCCTAACGATCAACCACATGAAACAAACTATCTTAATCGCCCTGCTGGTATTGCACTTTAGCAATCCTTCCCAAGCACAACAACAACCTAACTTCAAACAAATTACCACTACTTTAGAACAAGCTTACGAACGCGATCAATCTATCCGCGAGCGTTTTGCTAAAACACCAATGAATACGCCCGAATATAAAATTGTGCGCGATTCATTGAGGTACATCGATTCCACTAACCAAGCCATTGTATTTCCCATCTTGGAACAATATAATTGGCTAAAAAGCAACGTTACGTCTAAGAACGCCAGTGCTGCTTTTTATTACGTTATTCAACATGCCGAACTACCCGCGCAAATCAAGTATGCTCGCTACATGGATGAAGCCTACAAGGCCAAAGAAATTAGTCACTTAGATTATGCTCGTTTTGTAGATCGTCTCCTATTCCGCCAAGGCAAATTCCAGCGCTATGGCCTTCAACAAGCGTCGGACCCACTCGGCAATGTATACTGCTACCCCATGAAAAATATCGAAGAAGTGAATAAACAACGTGCTTCATTAGGCTTCGGGAAAGTGGAAGATGATGTTACTGCCGGTAGCATTGTAATGGCTCCTGGTGTTGAGCAATTAACGCATCCAAATGTGTTTATCGGCCACGTATCGAACGATAGCAATTTTAAAGAACCAGCAGAAAATGTGGAAATACTGTTGAATGGTACAGTTATCGGGAAAACGAATGCAAAAGGGTTTGTGTATATCGCACTCGAACGACCCTATAACGAAGAGGTAACGTTAACAATTCAGCGTGGTGCGAAGTCGCAAAATTTTGTATTAAAAGGTGAGAAGGATTTCTTTGAATATTGGGGTGTATTTAAACCATAACGCATAAAAAAAGGTCTCTATGATGTAGAGACCTTTTTACTTTTATTTTGCTTTGTAACCCCAATCCTGGAGCCACTTCAGTACTTTATCTTTATAATCTCCTTGGATGATAATAAAACCATCTTTCACACTACCGCCCGTACCACATTTCGTTTTCAATTCTTTACCCAATTTCTCCAAGTCTTCATCTTTACCCACAAAACCATCTACCAACGTTACTACTTTACCCGCTCTTTGCTTTGTATCGAGCTTCACACGTAGTTGTTGTTGGTTCGGTGCTAGGGTTTCTACGACCTCGTCTTGTTCGTCGTCATACGGCTTAAAGTTCGGATCGGTTGAAAATACGATACCATTGTTGTTGTTTTTCTTCTTGCTCATAATAGTAGGTTTTGAGGTGCTAAGGAATAATTACGTCGATAGCCGCCGGCACTATTTTGAATGCTACTTCGCCCGGGGTGCTAAGAACGGCCGCATCGCCATCCACCTGTAGACAATTGAGTTGTTGCCCTTTCACGTGAATTTGTTCGCCGGTGAAGTGTTGCATGTATTTACTTTTATTGATGGTACCGCGCAACGAATGAATACTTAAAGGTAATAATCCCCAGAAGTTAATAGGCGGCACTACACAAACATCCAATTTACCATCGAACACACTAGCATCTGGAGCCAGTTTGAATTCGTACCCAAACTGGTTGCCATTGGCAACGGTTAGCAAAAATGCTTCACGTTTGGATTGTTGCTTATCGGAAGTGATATTATACTGATCGGCTACGTAGTTTTTGAAGCTACTAATAACAAGGCGGGCATAATTGATTAAGCCACGCTTTTTAGAGTGTTGGAATTTATCGGCAATTACCGCATCAAAACCCACGCCTGCATTACTTAAAAACAAATGCTCATTCGCATAACCCACGTCCATTCGCTGGCGTTTGTTATCAACGATAATTTGGAAGGCTGCCGCTGTGTTTAAAGGAATTTTGAGTGCGCGTGCCAGGCCGTTACCACTGCCTAACGGGATAATGGCTAAAGCAGTATTGCTTCCTACTAAACCTTGCGCTATTTCGTTAATAGAACCATCGCCACCCACCGCTACCACTGTGTCTACATTCGCTTTCACAGCATCGCGGGCCAGGTCGGCACCATGCCCTAAGTATTGTAAATAGGTTATCTCCACAGAAAACCGGTCCTTGGGTAAATGTTTTTCTATTACCCCTTGGATACTTTTCTCGCGGTCGGTACCGGCTTTTTTATTAATAATAACTAGAATCTTTCTCAAGAGCATTCGCATTTTCGAACTTAGTGAATCACCGCTTTCAGGCTTAAATCTAAGCTAACAGCGTGGTGAATAATTGCGCCAACGGAAATGTAATCCACGCCGGTTGCGGCATAAGATACAATATTATCTATAGTTATACCACCACTTGCTTCTGTTTCATATTTCCCGTTAATAACTTGTAGGGCTTCTTTGATTTGATCGGGGGTGAAGTTGTCGAGCATAATACGGTGTACTTTGCCCACCGCCATAACCTCTTGTACATCTTGAAGGTTACGGGTTTCTACTTCAATTTTCAAATTTAGGTGCTTCTCTTGCAGGTATGCTACTGTTTTATTAACAGCTGCCGTAATCCCGCCACAAAAATCGATATGGTTATCTTTTAACATCACCATATCGTATAATCCCATGCGGTGATTAACAGCACCACCAATTCTTACGGCTTCTTTTTCGAGCATCCGGAAGTTGGGAGTTGTTTTTCTTGTATCGAGTAGACGTGCATGGTAGCCTTGTAATTTATCGGTATATGTTTTTGCCAGCGTAGCAATACCACTCATTCTTTGCATACAGTTCAATACGAGTCGTTCTCCCATGAGTAAGGCATGTACGCTTGCTTTTACTTCAAAGGCAAGGTCACCTACTTGCATGGCATCGCCATCCTTTTTATAAGGGGTGAAAACGGTATGTGGATCAAGGTGAAGGAAAATTGCTTTGGCTACTTCCATACCGGCGAGGATGCCAGCTTCTTTGATTTTTAGTACGGCTGTACCTTGTGCATCAACTGGGATGCTAGCCAAAGTACTATGGTCGCCGTTGCCGATATCTTCTGCTAATGCTGCGGTAATGAAGGCTTCTAATGCTGCTGCTGGTAACATGGTGTTATCTATATTAAAATTCCTTGCGTTGTAAAATTAGGTTCGATGTGTAAAATTCGGCTTATCCGTGAGTATTGCCAAAAAATAAAAATGCCCCGCATGTTGCGAGGCACTTATAATATTGCTTTGCCTATTGTTATTTTGTTTCGAACCTGAGTTTATCAAGCACGGTATTATTCCCTTTCTTTTGTAAGAAGAAAGATGTGCGGTAATTACCCCCGGAGGTTGTCATATTACCAATCCCAAATCGAGATCCACCGCCGGTAGCTTCACCTTGGTGAATCAATTCGAAAGATTTTACTTGGTTTTTGCTGAAAAAATCTTTGAGAATGATTTCAGCTTGCGCCTTGCTGTACGAGTTCGATTTGCCCATCATGTTGATCTCAACGTTATTATCGAGGTAACGGGACAATCCATTTGTGTCGCCCTGTTTCAACGCACCCACTACGTCTTCGAACGGACCCGCTCCTAACGTAAAAGCCATCAAAACAGCACCCAGCACGAACGTGCTCAGCACAAACATTAACTTTTTCATGTCCTTTGTTTGTTTATAAAGAATATACTTTTTACCAACTTGAAATCGCGCGAAAACTATGCCAAACACATGGCAGCCAAGGAAATCCCACAATCGTGCTATGTAATTCAAGCCGCAAATTATAAAACATTTAAAATATATGAAATAATCTCAAGGCATGCAAGATAGGATAGGCATTAGACGTTTTTTAAACATTCATATAAATTTTGGAAGAACGTTTAACTCACTGGGGATAATTATTTATTTTCACAACCTCAATTAATTGATTTACCGTAAAAACACGGGTATTGTATGGAACAGAAAAGAGCTATATTAATTATCATGGATGGTTGGGGACTAGGGAAAGTTCCTACCGCGGATGCTATTGCACATGCTAAAACACCTTTCGTTAGCGCATTATATCATCAATATCCTCATAGCACGCTTGTCACCTGCGGTGAAGCCGTGGGCTTGCCAGACGGTCAAATGGGTAACTCCGAAGTTGGGCACCTTAACTTAGGAGCAGGCCGTATCGTGTACCAAGAATTACAACGCATTAACGTTGCCATCAGAACAGGTGAATTGGCTCAAAACCCAGTTCTCTTAAATACGCTACAATACGCGAAAGAAAATAATAAAGCTTTACACCTCATCGGTCTTGTGAGCGATGGCGGCGTTCACTCGCATATAAATCATCTGAAAGCCCTTACCACAATTGCACAGCAACAAGGTCTTTCTAATGTTTTCATCCACGCTTTCACCGATGGTAGAGATACCGATCCGAAAAGTGGTTTAGGCTACTTGGAAGATTTACAACAACACCTCGCGCAAAGCACCGGTCGAATTGCTAGCATTACAGGTCGCTACTATGCAATGGACCGCGATAAACGTTGGGAAAGGGTAAAACTCGCTTACGATGCACTCGTTCGCGGCGTTGGTACGCCTACACAACAGCCACTCGTTGCCGTAAAAGCATCTTATGCAGAGGGTGTTACAGATGAATTCATCAAACCTATTATCACTGTAAACGAAAACAACCAGCCAATCGCCACTATCCAAAATGGCGATGCTGTATTATGCTTCAACTTTAGAACAGACCGCTGCCGCGAAATCACGGAGGTATTAACTCAACAAGACTTCCCAGATTTCGAAATGCACCCGCTGAACTTACATTATACCACCATGACCGAATACGATAAATCGTTCCACGGCGTATCGGTGATCTTCGAAAACGACAACCTGGAAAAAACCATGGGTGAAGTGCTGGCAGAAAACGGCAAAACACAGATCCGTATGGCGGAAACCGAAAAATACCCGCACGTATCATTCTTCTTTAGCGGTGGCCGCGAGAAAGAATTCAACGGCGAGAAAAGAATGCTAGTAGCATCTCCCAAAGTAGCTACCTACGACTTACAGCCGGAAATGAGCGCCAATGAATTGGCCGACGAGTTAGTACCTGAATTGAACGCTAAAACAGCCGATTTCATCGTATTGAACTTCGCGAATGCCGACATGGTTGGGCATACCGGTGTATGGCCGGCCGTAATTAAAGCCGTAGAAACAGTAGATGATTGCGTACGCCGCGTAGTAACTGCTGCTTTGGCAAACGACTACCGCGTGTTCTTAACAGCAGACCATGGTAATGCTGATTTCATGTTAAATGAAGATGGTAGCCCTAACACAGCACACTCGCTGAACTTAGTGCCATTCTTCGTGATCAGTAACGACTATAAAGGCGCTGTAAAAGATGGCAAATTGGGTGACGTAGCGCCTACTATCTTGCATTTTATGGGACTACCCATTCCGAAAGAAATGACAGGTAACGTGCTTGTGTAAAGCATACCGCATAATTGTACGGGCCTTCTCGCTAAGCGGGAAGGCTTTTTTATTTCTTTTCTCTCCCCAACTGTAACATTTCACCGCAGCACCCCGTTTAACGATCACCACAGCATGCGCAAATACTTCGCAGTCGAACACTGCCCATGTACCCGCGCATGTCTATTCCTAACGAACAATTGCATTCAACATAATTGCCTGTAAAGGTGCAAGCTTTTTTTTAGTGCTCTCGACAGATTTGCTCATGCATCAGATGCGCTGTTTTTACAGCGCATTATTATTTACATACGGTTGACACCGCCAGCACCAAAATGCTTAATTTTGCCACATGAAATTATACGTTTGGTTTGTTTCCATTAGCTCGGTTATCATGATGGCTTCCTGCCAACAACAAACGCAAGTCGCCGGTAATGCCTCTCCATATAAATCGCTCAAACAAATCTTCCAACACGAAATCGCCTCATTACAAAAGGCCGACCTCGTACTGAAGGAAGAAGCGGAATTAAACGGTCAGAAAGATGGCAATATGCAAGCCCGTCGCTCGAGCGATACAGCCCTTTTGCAATATCTTTTTAAGCCATTCATGGATGCAGATATTACTAAGCCTTCACTGGCAGGTCAATACTCCGTTAACACCATCGCGAATGAATTCACTGGCGATACCACGTTTATCTACCTCGCCAAAGGCAATCAAACACGCCCAAAAGAAATCATTCTCAACGTAGATAAATCTGGACTACTCGTAAGTGCTAGGATTTCTTCTACGATCAAAAATCTTATCTACGAACACAATCAGAACTTAGAATACGACAAGCAAAAGGTAGCCCGCATTTACACCACTCAAAAAGTGATGTTGCTGAAGCCTACCGAAATGCAAGTAACCGTTCGCTTTGAAGGAGGTAAATAATGACGGCAGCTGAGTTTCAAACATTATCACATACGTTGCCTACGCAAGCCGGTATTTACAAATACTACGGTGAAGATGGCGAGTTGTTGTACGTGGGCAAAGCCAAGAACCTACGCAAGCGCGTAAGCTCTTACTTCGTAAAAAACCACGATAACTTCAAAACCCGGAAACTGGTAGACACCATCCACCACTTCGAATTCACAATCGTGGATTCTGAACAGGATGCCTTCCTGCTGGAAAATGCACTTATTAAACAATTCAGGCCGAAATACAACATTGATTTAAAGGACGATAAAACATATCCTTTTATCGTAATTAAACACGAACCGTTTCCCCGGGTGTTCTTAACACGCCGGTATATTAAGGATGGCTCGGAGTACCTAGGCCCATTTACAAGCGTGCAACGTGTACGCGAACTGCTGGAAGTCATCAAGTATAACATTCCTTTACGTACTTGCAACCTCAACCTCAGTGAGCAGAACATCAAAAAAGGAAAGTTCAAAGTTTGCTTGGAATACCACTTAGGGAATTGTAAAGGTCCTTGCGAAGGACTACAAACTCTCGAAGATTACCGAGAAGAACTACAACAAGTCAAAGATATCTTACGGGGCAACTTATCGCCCGTACTGAACCAATTCAAAACCCAAATGCAGGAACATTCCATGAACCTCGAGTTTGAAAAAGCTGAGATCATGCGCAAGAAAATAGAAAGCCTGCAAGAATACCAAGTACGCTCTACAATCGTTAGTACCCGTATCGGCCATGTAGATGTGTTCAGCATTCTTACCGACGGCGAACATGCCTATGTGAACTACCTTCGTGTATTACACGGCACTATTTCCGATACCAAAACAGTTACCCTCGAGAAAAAGCTCGAAGAATCTGACGAAGAGGTACTGGCATATGCTGTAGCTTATCTGCGCGAGGTGTTTAATAGTCGCTGTAAAGAAATTGTACTCCCCTTCCCTATCGAATTCCCGGAAGAGGACGTTACGATTACTATTCCAAAAGGCGGCGATAAAAAGAAACTACTCGACTTGTCGATCAAAAACGTGAACTACTTTAAAGACGAACTTCATCGCAAGAAAATCCTTCACCTCGAAGGCAAAAGCGATATGGAACGTAAGAAAGTACTTTATCAACTACAAGCCGACTTGGAACTAGTAGAACTGCCTACGCACATCGAATGTTTCGATAACTCGAACTTCCAAGGAGCATACCCTGTATCTGCTTGCGTGGTATTTAAAGAAGGGGTGGCGTCAAAGAAAGATTACAGGCATTTTAATATTAAAACCGTGCAAGGTATTAACGACTTTGCCTCTATGACCGAAGTAGTACACCGTCGTTATAGCCGTTTATTAGCCGAACAACAGCCCTTACCTCAATTAGTCATTATAGATGGTGGTAAAGGTCAACTCGGCGCCGCCATGGAAAGCATTCGCAACCTGGGTTTAATTGGCAGTATGACGGTAATTGGTTTAGCGAAGAACGAAGAAGAAATCTTCTTCCCTGGAGATAAGGATAGTATTAAACTTCCTTTTGATAGTGAGAGTTTAAAATTAATTCGTCGTATTCGTGACGAGGTACACCGGTTTGGTATTACCTTCCACCGTTTAAAGCGTAGTAAAGGCACTTTTAAAAACGAATTAGAATCGATTAAAGGGATTGGTGAATCTACAGCAACCCAATTACTCAAAACCTTCCGTTCTGTTGCAAAAGTAAAAGCCCTTACTCTCGACGAGCTAACTACAGAAGTGGGTGCAGCAAAAGCGAAGTTAGTATTTGAACATTTTCATCCAACGAACAACGCTTCAAAAGATGCGTAACGTGATGACGAATGAATATGAGAAAAAGAAAGAAAAGGCTAACGGTAGAAAATAATAAAGACAAGATAAAAAATAGGAGCCCGGGTAAAAAACCGGGCTCTTTCCCCAAGTTAACCATTAAAAGACACAGATATATTCTTTAACCGTTTCCGGTGATTATACACATTTTAAAAGCTGCACACGCCTCACTTTCCAAGCATCGCTACACATGCTTTGTGCGCTTTGACATTACTAAAATACCACAGGGATTGTAATGAGGATGTTAACCATATGTTATTGAGATGAAGAATTTCATAAAGACATGCAATTCAATTCTTAAGCATTTAACCTATCGCAGCGATCTAAATATCCCTCATCTACGTTTACACGATGTTACGAGTTTTGACTGCGGTGGTAGGGCCATATGGAGTTTCCCAAATATGATTGATATATCAATTAAATTTTGACTGATTGTATTACACGCAATATGCCAAGAATGCTAACAGGATGTGAATACTAATTGATGTGGCTTTAACAACGCTTAATATATAGAGAGTAAAATTTCGGGGAGAGATCGTTGTTCGTCGTATTGGGAATACCAAGTACGCACAAACGACAAACATGGCGTGTATATAAAAGCAAGAAGCACCACTTGCGGTGGTGCTTCTTGTAAATATTTTATCCCTACTAGTATTGCCAGAGATCTTGTTCTTTGTTAAAGATTTTGTCTTTAATGGCTTGTCCTTCGAGCAGGCGCATTACGCCATCTTTAATATAATCTTTGATCTCGCGGTTGTATGGGTTCTTTTCTTTGATTACATAACTGGTGTAGAAACGCATTTCGAAAAGATCTTCCCAGCTCATAGTAGCGGCATCGTTGTTTTGGTTATATACATCGAAGCGAGCTAAGATGGGGCGCATATCGGGGTAATATACCCAGAATAACGGTACTGATGCACGTAAGCTACCATCTTCATTCAAGCGGGCTACCATTGGCGCTAAACCAAGGATACGCACTTTTAAAGCAGAGGCTTCTTTATCGAATACCCAGATCTCTCTTACTTTGTATTGTTTGATGGTTTCAGGGTTGAATTCATCCCTTGTGGTCACCATTTTCTCTTCACCTGTTACAGGGTCGATGCTACGAACAGTCTTTTCTTCGCCGGTTAATTTAGTCATAATCTCTTGATATGACATAGTAGTAGTGAAGCGATCGTCGATTGGGTTGAAGGCTTCTACTTCTTTGTTTTTAATGGCGCTTAAAAGGATGTTGATGAACAATTGGTTGATACCGTTTTCATCTTCCACGTTGTATTGGAATGGAAGGTTCATTTTTTCACGGATATCAATGATTTGCCAAACTTCTTTTTCCCAGAATTCGTCATCTTCACGAATGTGGTCGTATTGGATTGGCACGCGTTCTTTGTTCGCATTTTTCGCAGTAATACCATTTACTCTTAATGACACACGTGGTGTATCTGCCACCATTGCTGCTGGAGCGGGCGCAGCAGGCGTTGGAGGAGGGGCAGTAACAGCATTGCCTGTGGCAGGGTTTGTTACGCCAGCATCGCCAGCACCTTGATTTTGAGTTGTTGAAGTAGGTCTATTGTTCCTACTTCTTCTCTGCGCATTCACATCAGCTATCGCGATGAGGGCGATACCTAAGGTGATTAAAGCAAATTTTTTAGTTATTACTGCTCGCATAGCCCAGTAATTAAAGTTTTATTAATTGATCTTAAATGTAATAGACTGCATATCGCGTACTCTACCATCCGGACCTTTTACGCGGATGTTATCGAAGTAAACGAGGTCACCAGATTTAAGCGCTTTGATAGCACCGGCTAATTTTGGTGGGAAGAAAGCAGAGTTAGCAGATTCTTCAGCGAAGTCTCTACCTTTTGCATCGATACCCATCAAGTAGCTGATTACTTCGTAACGAACACCTTCGAATTCGAAGTTTTCTAAATCGGCTCTTAAACCTTGTTGTACTTTAAACTCAGCAGATTTCATGTTTGGACCTTTGTTAAAGCCCACTTTCATGACAGGATCTGGGATGTATTTTACACGGAATTCTTTCTGACCTACGTTCACAGTTTTACCTTGGTGGTTAGCTGTAACGTTGATCGTTACTTTTGGTGCAGAACCGTTTACGTTCACAGTGTAGTGACCAGCGCTGTTTTTAGTGATTGAACCACCACCTGAGATAGTAGCATTTACACTTTCAGCAGGATAACCAGCAGCAGTGATCGACAATGGGTTTGGTAAACCAACGTAGAACAAGTTCATTTTATCAGCAGAAATAGAAGTGGCAGAAGCACCAACGTTATAAGTTTCGTTGAAGTTTTGCGTTACTACTTCACCGTTTGGTTTAGTCAACTGGATAGTACCAGAGATTGATTTTTCACCAATACCGGCTGCTGTTGCAGAGAATTTACCGATACCATTTGTAACTGGGATAGTTGTACCACCTACAGTGATCGTTGGCGTAGCTGTGCTGCTGTATGCACCGATCATGATCTGTGCTTCAACAGTTTGGCCTTCCATCAAGTTTTTCGAGTTCAAAGAAACGAATGCTTGCATTTGATCGAAAGTGATATCGTTTTCGTGAATTTGTTTTAATAAGTCTTCAACGATAATTGCTTCCGAGTTACGGATATCGTTTTGGAATTTAGATAACAAAGTGATGGCAGCGATAGCTGGTACATCTACGAAGTGGTAAGCTGTCCAATCTTTCTTTACCGGGCCTTGTGTTGCTTCTTTAGGAAGATCAAGTTTCAACGGAAGAGAAGTTGTGAATTCAGCTTTCTTTCCATCGCTCACATTGGCCAAAAGAGCAGCTCTTAAACCTTCTAGTTTCTTCTGTAATTCTGCGCCACGACCTTGGTTTTGCATGATATTAGAAGAAGCGTTTAATTCGCCTTTGTTTACCAATTCACCTTTATCTGAACCATCAGCCAACACTTTAATTTCAGTTTTGATCGACTCTAAGTATTTCACCATTGCAGCTGCATCGGCTTTTACTTTATCGGCTTTTTCTTTAAAAGGACCCACTTTAGCTGGATCGATACCGAGTTGTTTTTCAAAAACTTTGTAAGAGTTGCTGTTTTTAGTTTCTAATGTTGTGTTTGACGTAACGATAGAGTTGTTTACAATATCGAAAGCGTTCAAGATTTCGGCAGATACGTTTAATGCTAGCATCGCCGTGAGAACCAGGTACATGAAGTTAATCATCTTCTGCCTGGGATCTTTAGGTAGTGCCATAGTATTTTAATGATTTGAAATGAATGTCTTGTTGTTCGTTCAAAAAATAACTATGTGCGACTATTTACCTTGCATAGCTGTCAACATGTTACCATAAATGGTATTCAAGTTGCCGAGGTTTTTAGCCAATAAAGAGATTTGCTCTTGTGTTTTCTTAGCATCTTCAGCACTGCTTGACATCGCTTGTGAAGCGCTCAATAAGTTGCTGTAGAAACCGTTCATGGCTTTCAAGTGGTTGTTAGTATCTTGTAATTCCAATTCGTAAATAGCATTCAATGAAGCTAAGTTTTTAGTCATTGATTGTACTTGCTCGTGGAAGTTACGCGTAGATTCTGAAGCTGAGTTAAATGTTGAAACAGCAGCAGCAGCATTCGCATAGGTTTGAGTTAAAGAACCGATTGCGTTTGCAGCTTCTTTGGTTTTAGCTGTGTAATCGCCTGTTACAGCCACCACATCGCTGATGTCTTTCATTTTGTCGACTGTATTGCCCAACTTCGAGAAGTTTTCGCTCAAGCGTTTCAAGTTTGTAGGAGTGATATCAGCTTCTTCCAACATTTTGTCGAGGCCAGCAACATTACCGCTAGCAGCAACAGTTACAGTGGCAGCAGCAGGAGCGTGATCATCTGGTACGAATGCGTACACTAAGAAGATCAAAGCTTCTGTTAACAAACCAACCATCAAAGCGATATCGGCGCCTTTCCAGTGCAAAATTTTAAATAATGCACCAACAATTACGATTGAAGCAGCGATACATACAAAAAAATTAAGCCATTTCGCTGTTTTAGGATTCATAGCCATAGGTCAAAATTTTAGTTTAAAAAACTAGTGAATTTAAGGTTAAAAATTATGAGTATAGTTTAAATAGGTGCTTCGTTATTTGCCATTCCATGCATTCATCTTATGGCTATTAGTATTTATCTTTTCGTTCCGAAATCATTCTTAGAACGGCTCAAGAACGCGATCGTACAACGGAAACCAACATAAGATTTAGCACTATCTTGGTATTCATATGCACGTGTACCGTTTTGTAAGAAGTGACCGATATCTTTCCAAGAACCGCCGCGAATTACTTTACGCTTCATTTTTGGAGGTGCGTTATCTGGAATATCCATACGCAAATAAGGGTTCATATCTGATG
The DNA here is from genome assembly GCF_003259335.1 of Chitinophaga skermanii. Lineage (GTDB taxonomy): Bacteria > Bacteroidota > Bacteroidia > Chitinophagales > Chitinophagaceae > Chitinophaga > Chitinophaga skermanii. The sequence continues at coordinate 87,693 of NZ_QLLL01000005.1, read as the reverse complement.
TAAACGAGTACGCATTTTGGTAGTAGATATCTTGCGTCCATTCAGCAACGTTACCGGCCATGTTATATAAACCGTAATCGTTCGGGAAATAAGCATCTGCACGTACCGTGTAGAAACCACCATCATCTGGATAGTTACCTCTACCCGGTTTGAAGTTCGCCATCAAACAACCTTTTTTGTTGCGGATGTACAAACCACCCCATGGGTATGGCGCTTGTTCTCTACCGCCGCGAGCAGCGTATTCCCATTGTGCTTCTGAAGGCAATTGGAATTTATCTTCCGTGAATAAGTTCTTGCTTCTTCTATAGTCTTCCCAGAACCTAGAACGCCATTCGCAAAATGCATTCGCTTGGTGCCATGTTACGCCAACAACCGGGTAGTTATCGAACGCAGGATGCCAGAAATACATACGGGTCATCGGTTCATTGTAAGCATACGAGAAATCCCTGATCCAACATAAAGTATCGGGATAAATAGCAACGTCTTTACGTTCAATGAAGTTTGAGCGAGATTTGTCTTTATTCTCTAACAACTTCGCTTTGTCGAAGTTGAAGGTTTCTGCGTGGTATTTAAGCTTGCGAATGTCAATCTCTTTACGACCATACAAACGATCTTCCGGCGCAAAGATGATAGCATCTAACTGCTCCACCACTGCTGGATCTTTCCAGTTAATCTTTTGTTTCCAGTCGATGAAATCTGTTCCATCAACATTCTTTACGTGCCCCAACAAGATGTGCGCAATCGAGTCTTTCACCCATTCTACGAACTGGCGATACTCGTTGTTCGTAATCTCCGTAGCATCCATATAGAAGCCCGAAATAGAGATCGATTTGTTGCGCGCCGTAAACGCATAGTTTACGTCTTCATCGCTGGGACCCATGTGAAATGTACCAGAGGGTACATACACCATTCCGATAGGTACGGGTGGATAATACTTAGGCCTTGGACTAACACCAATCAATTGGCCCTGTGCATTTTTGGGGGTTTTACTACCACCGCAACCTGCAAGCAGCACTAACAGTATAGCCAACAGCCCTTTTAAATAATTAAGCTTCATAAGGGTGACTTTCATTAGAATATGTTTTTCTATAAACCGGCCAGATGCCCGCAGCACCTTTATAGTCACACTCCTCACCTGGTTGTTGATATGAAAGATAGCAAATGTAATAATTAATTTTAATCCGTAGTTACTTTTTACCCAACTTTTTCAAGCTGATAGGGATAACCCCGGTAACCATTTTAAACGTAATTTTTAACATTTTATTATACAATCACAGCAAATTTGTTTGAACCGATATGCAAGGTACAATATTCCTATAATAAATTAATAATTTCTTTTATATAATCGACAGGCTTAATACAATGATAATCCTTGCAAAGGTATACTAAGGTACGCCCAGCCTGCATCCTATCGGCTAAAAGCGGATATTTAGGTTGATCGGATTTTGCGCCTAGCAATACTTTAAAGGGTATATAACAGTTATAAGCTTCCTTCATACGTGTAATATATGCTTCTCCTACAATCGCGATTTCGGCTGTTCCATGCAATAATTGCAACATTTGATTTGCCCATACACCAAACGACGTAGGGTACCTGGTTATTGTTTGAGATAAGCGCGAAATCATCTCGATTCCTTGTTTTTGATAGCTTTTATTATCAAATACAATCGAAAGGTACAGAAGGTTCTGCGCCATGATGGCATTCCCACTCGGCGTAGCCCCATCGTAAATCTCTTTCTTTCTGACAATTACATCATTCTGCGCATGGTCCGTGTAGTAAAAGAACGTTTGGGTTTCATCGGCAAAGTGCTCATTCGTATATTTTACCAAGGCATCCGCCCTATCAAAATACCCCAAATCACCCGTTACCTCCTGCAATGCTATCAACGCACGAATCAAATAAGCATAATCATCTACGAAAGCCGGGTATTTCGCCGTTTTCTCTTTGTAAGTATGATGTAGCGCCACCTCGCTCCCACTTTGCTTAAAGTAGGCAAATACGGCCTCCATGGCTGTTACAGCCATTTGCTTGTAGCTGTCTTCTTGCAGCACAGCCGCGGCTTTGCTTATTGCATGTATCATTAAGGCATTCCAACCTAGTAAAATCTTATCGTCAAGCCCTGGGCGAATACGGTGGCTGCGCTCGGCTAAAAGTATAGCACGACTAGCAGTTAAACTATTACTTACCAAGGTTTCGTCCATGCCTTTGGTTGCACAGAACTGTTTCAAGGGTTGTTGTACCCATAAAATGTTCTGCTCTTCCCAGTTACCTTCTTCGGTTACATCATAGTACTCGCAGAATAACTGTGCATCTTCAGCCGGCAATAAGGCATCTATTTCAGCTTTCTGCCAAGTGTAGAACTTTCCTTCCACGCCTTCCGAGTCGGCGTCCAATGCAGCATAAAACAAGCCATCAGGCGACATCATTTCGCGTTTAATGAACTGGATGGTATGCGCTATCGTTTGGGCATATACTTCATTACCCGTGATTTGGTACGCTTCACACAGCACATCGATCAATAATGCATTGTCGTACAGCATTTTCTCGAAATGGGGGATCAACCAACGATCGTCGGTAGCATAACGGGCAAAACCGCCACCTAATTGATCATACAGGCCACCTTGTAGCATTTTATCCAAGGATAATAGGGCTTGGTCGAGGGCTTCTTGATCTTTATAAAGATGGTAATAACGGAGTAAGTATTGAATATTAAATGAACCTGGGAATTTCGGGGCACGGCCAAAGCCACCCCATTCTTTATCTGCTTGCTTCAGCAGGTTCTCTTTAATGGTATCTATTTGCTGCTTGGTGAACAACTCTTCTTTCGGGATAGCCGCGTCGATGGGCGACGATTGCATGCCGAATTGGTTGGCCTGGTGCAGGTGTTGTGTTAGGTTGTCGGCCTGTTGTTCCAGCTCTTCCCGCTTGGTTTGAAACGCGTCGTTGATGGCGTTCAATACTTCCGTCCACGAAGGACGGTTATAGGCTTTAACGGGGGGAAAATAGGTACCACCGTAAAAGGGTTGTTTATTGGGTAGCAGGAAAACGTTTAGTGGCCAGCCGCCTTGGCCTGTCATAGCTTGTACGGCATCCATGTAAATATGATCGAGATCGGGGCGCTCTTCGCGGTCGATTTTGATATTAATAAAGTGTTCGTTCATGATGCGTGCGGTGGCTTCATCTTCGAAGCTTTCGCGTTCCATCACGTGACACCAATGGCAAGCGGCGTAGCCGATGCTAACGAGTATGGGCTTATTTTCTGCGACTGCCTTGTTCAAAGCTTCTTCGCCCCATGGGTACCAGTTTACTGGGTTATGGGCGTGTTGAAGTAAATATGGGCTCGTTTCGTGAACGAGGTTGTTAGTATGATTAGGCATGGTATTCAATTACAGCTAAGGGAGATGCAAATGTAGTATGCATACAAGAAAAATGGGCAACCGTTTTAATAACGACTGCCCATGCAAGTAAGTTTATTTTATCGGAATAATTCCGAATTATTTTTTGTTTAAATCCGCGAGGAATTTCTCCAATGCAGCCACCATGGAAGGTGCTTGCGGAGCGGGTGCTTTAAGATCTAACCTAAGTCCTGCTTCTTCTACAGCGGCCGAGGTAGTTGGACCGAATGCACCGATATGCGTACCGTTCTGTTTGAACTTCGGCATGTTTTCGAACAAAGATTTAACACCAGAAGGGCTAAAGAACACGATCATATCGTAGTTCGTAGCAGCCAGGATTTCCTTTACATCGTTTGAAACAGTTTTGTAGAGGGAAGCGGTGGCATACTCGCTCTTGTTGGTTTTCAACCATTCTTCGATATCCTTTTTCTGGCTGTCGGAGCTAGGGAAAAGGAATTTCTCATTTTCACGATGCTTATTCATTACCTCCAGCAAACTTTTCGTAGAGCCATCGGCCCCGTAGAAAACTTTACGCTTACGGTAAAGAATAAACTTTTGCAAGTACAGTGCAACAGCTTCTGTAATACAAAAGTATTTACAATCCTGGGAAACCTTGATTTTCAACTCTTCGCATACTCTAAAGAAGTGGTCTACTGCATTTCTACTGGTAAAAATCACCGCCGTGTAAGCTAAAATATCAATCTTTTGTTTCCTGAACTCTTTTCCCGGTACGCCTTCAACCCTAATGAAAGGATGAAAGTCTAAACGCACATTAAATTTCTTCGCTAGGTCGAAATATGGGGACTTTTCTGTTTCAGGCTTAGGTTGGGAAATTAGGATTGACAGTTGTTGTTTCACTTGCAAATCTTTTTTTGGCCCGCCTTTTATCATACTTTAATTTGCTCTTGTTAACCAAATTAAGCTAAACTGGAATGCCAGTTTTACCCGTTAACTATTCTCAATAATGCCTTAATAATTATTAATACCGGCACAACTTCGAATGCGCAAAGGTAAAGAAAAAAATGCAATTTACTAAACGCCAAATGCTGTTTCACTAAAGAATATGACCTTACATAACGGTATCCAACCATTAACACGATGAAGAATAAAGAAATATATAAGCCAATTTTCGCAAGATCATCACTACAAAAAGCCAATATCACAAGGAAAGGCACCAAAACAATTCCTAACACCTTGTTAATCAAGTATAAAATAAAAACGTAGGCATCTATCAAGTCAGCACTGCCAAATAACCATCCACAAAACCTTAGTACTACGTACTTTACGGCGTAAATCAATCCTACCAACAACATTAACCCTGGAATTAACATCCATTTAATCTCGTCGTTGATATAATCAAGCCTGTACATCAGTAAGTAAATGTAAAAGCCAAGGGTAATCACCCAAAAGAAGTTCAGTAAAAAGTTCGGGAAAGGCGATTGCGATAACTGGTCTTTCAACTGGCGTTGGCTCAGTGTTGGATTTAGAAAGGCTCTAAATAAGTCACCGAAAAACTTCAAATACGATACCCTAAATATTCCCAGCAGTAGTAAAATACCCCCTACTACGTACACCAACCAATCGTCTTGTTGGTCGGGGCGCGATTGACTAATATCGTTTACCGGGGTTTCGTCGAGGTGTTTGAAGTAGGTATTCCATTTTTTTAGGGAATCGATGGTAATATCGTACTGGCTGCGTTGCGGGATTTTAGGTACCAATGCCGCCGAATCCACCATCCGCTTGGTTGTATCAGTAACAGTAGCAGGCTTTATGGTATTGCTTACAGGCTTCGGCTTGTGTTGCGAAGAATCTGCTTTAACTTTGGCGGGCGTAACAGGAGCTACGCGTTTGGGCGCCGGCTTGGAAACTGCGCCGGTATCCACCTGCGCAATAGCTGTAAAATGTGTTAGAATTAAAACGACGATGATCCAAATTCGCACCATAAAATATTTTAGCACTGCAACGAAACTTGTTCCTAAAAATTTAAGCAAAACTCATATGTATTTCTGAGGTTTGCAAATATATTATACCGATTATTTATTATCGCTTCATGGCTGGCATTTATATCCATATTCCATTTTGCAAGAAAGCTTGTCATTATTGCAACTTCCACTTCTCTACCACAACGTATTACCGCGACGAGATGTTAGAAGCTATCAATAAAGAACTGGTGCTCCAACAAAGCTACCTGCACAATCAAACAATCCACACCATTTATTTTGGTGGTGGCACTCCTAGCATACTGCCGGCAGGCGCTATTCAAACGTTGCTGCAAACCATCCGGGAACACTACAACGTTGCACCTAGCCCAGAAATTACACTTGAAGCTAATCCCGACGATCTTTTGCCTGGGAAATTACAAGAATTATTTGATGCTGGCATCAATCGTTTAAGTATTGGTGTGCAATCTTTTTTTGAAGACGACCTACAATGGATGAACCGTGCACATAATGCCGACCAAGCTTTGCGTTGTTTACAAGATGCCCAGCGTATTGGGTTTTCAAACATCAGCATCGACCTTATTTACGGTGGCCCCACATTAACGGACGAAGCATGGAAGCAAAATGTACACCAAGCTTTTGCGCTCAACATACCTCACCTCTCCTGTTATGCCCTAACAGTTGAGCCCGGTACGGCTTTAGATCATTTTATTAATAAGAAAAAAATCCCTGCTATTGATCCCGACAAAGCAGCGAAGCATTTTGAAATGTTAATGAATTGGGTGGAAGAAGCCGGTTATGAACATTACGAAATCAGTAATTACGCCAAACCCGGTATGCATTCACAACATAATAGCAGCTATTGGAAAGGTATGCCTTATTTAGGAGTAGGCCCCTCGGCACATTCATATGATGGGAATAGTCGCCAATGGAACGTGGCTAATAATCAACTGTACATGCAATCTATCCGCCAGGATACCGTACCTGCTGAAGTTGAAACCCTCAGCCCTGCTATGAAGTTCAACGAGTACATGATGATTTCATTACGCACCTCACGTGGTACCGACCTTGCCTATATCTCCGAACACTTCGGTGAAGCCCTTCGCCTCGATATAGAAACCGGCAGCAAACCCTTCATCACCAAAGGCTGGATGACTACCGACGGCCATTTTTTACGCCTTACCAAAGAAGGCAAATTCTTTGCAGATGGTATTGCCGCAGAATTTTTTATGGAAGATTAAAGCAACATGAACCGAGCACTTGCCTTAAAAAATATGTAACGAGCCAGGAGTTTCCCGCTTAACCCCTTGGTATGTCAAATGTACGGTTTAGCGCTGCGGTTGAACAGGCATCGTGAAATGGTTATGCCCAATTTTCAAAATTATAGCAGGCATTACACCATCACTAAAAATAAGATCGTAGGTATGTTATAAAAACATCAAAAATATATCAGCAACATTGGGATAATATTGAACAAACATTAGAAGACCATTGGAAGACCATTAGGAGATATTATAAAACACGCTGCGATAAATAGCGAAACTTAGCATTTATTCGTAAAAATCATACAAAAGACAACCACAACATTCCATTTGCGACAAAAACACCCTTTTAAAGTAATACTATATTAACAACTGTATTTTTGAATAGTTGGAGTGGAAGTAAGTGAAAGACTACTCTTATCAAACAACTACTAATCAATACATTAGAACAAGAGCTTTAAGTTTAGTGCCGCGTTTAATGCAACTGCTTGCAAAATAGGCAACTTGCCAGCATACAATAAAAATCCCCAGCTTGCTGGCAAACCGGGGATATAGAAAGTTATTATAAACAAGCTTAGATCAAACCTTTCTCCAACGCCATGAAAGCCTCGCCGGCATTTTCTTGCTCCCATAAAATACTATATACAGCTTGTGCAATGGGCATAATAGCGCCTACAGATTCGTTTACGCCGCGGATAGATTTGCAGGCGTAATATCCTTCGGCAATCATGTTTAACTCCAATTGCGCCGCTTTTACACTATAGCCTTTACCGATCATGTTGCCGAAAGTACGGTTGCGGCTGTGGAGGGAATAGCAGGTAACGAGCAAATCGCCGAGGTAGGCGCTGGCATTGTAGTTATGCACAGTAGGTGTACCGCCAAGCGGGGTTTGGTGTTGTTCGTATTTCTCCAGGAACTCTTGCATTTCGCGGAAGCAGTTCGTGATGTATACGCTGAGGAAGTTATCGCCATACTCCAAACCATGAGCAATACCGGCACCGAGTGCATAAATATTCTTCAGCACGGCCGCGAATTGAACACCTAGCACGTCTTGGTTAACGATCGTTTGGAGATTATTATTGGTAAAGAAATCTGCGATCACTTGGGTTTGATCTTGATCAATACCACTGAAGGTGAGGTAAGAAAGCTTTTCATTAGCCACCTCTTCAGCATGACAAGGCCCCGTGATGGTGAAATATTGCTCGACAGGCAAGTTGAACTGCTGTAACAAGTACTCGTTGATGAGGATATTTTCCGGTGCTACTAAGCCTTTGATAGCCGATACCACCTTCTTCCCTACCAACGCATCGGCCGGCAATTGTTTCAGCACATCTTTCAAAAAGGCAGAAGGAACGGATAGAATCACGATATCGCTTTCACGTACAATGTTAGTTACATCGTGTTGCAAGTTCAATAATGCCGTATCAAAATACACCGAGGTGAGGTAGTGTTTATTATGATGACGGGCTTGCATATGACGGATTGTGTCCTCATTGCGGATCCACCAGTTGACGTGGTGACCGTTATCGGTTAAGATTTTTGCTAGAGCTGTCGACCAGCTTCCGCTTCCGAGTAAACCAATTTTATTACCCATAACGCTACGAGATCAATAAATTTTTGTGCAATGTAATTAATAAAGCCATTACCATTAACAATTTGGTAAAGCAAAAATCATATCCGGGCGGGCGTTCATCCATAAAAAGGAACAGTTGTACAGGGGGAAAGTTCTTAGTAGGGGTATAAAAAAACCCTTCCAGTGTGTGCTGGAAGGGTGTACTTATGAATGGTTATCGTGGGAGCGATTATTTTTTCGGTGTTTCGAACAACTGTTCTTTTGGTACCACTTTCACTTTAGAACCAGATTTAAGGGTACGAGAAATAGCGGTGTACGGGGCACTTACTACTTCTTGACCTAAAGTGAGGCCTTTCGTGATTTGGATGTATTTATCATCTTGGATACCGGCTGACACTTCTACTGCTTTTGCTACACCGTTTTGAATAATAAACACAACGAGTTTTTCTTCGTTCTTCGGTTTATTTTCATCGTCGTTGTTATTGTTAGCAGCCTTTGTTTCAGCTTTAGGTGTTTCTTTACCTTTTACGGTAGAAATAGAATCCGCCAAGTTGCGTTTTGTTACGGCGTTGATTGGCACAGCCATTACACCGTATTCTCTTCTTGTTTGGATATCTACGTTTGCACTCATACCTGGGCGTAAAGGAAATGCTCTTGGATTTTTAGGATCGAGAAGATCTTTATAAGAGCTAGCCAATACGCGTACGTGTACGATGTAGTTGGTTACTTGGTCGGCCGAGCTGGTAGTAGTAGAGGCTGCAGATGAAGCGAGGCCTTTGCTAGAGCTAGCGATTTGGGTAACGATACCTTTGAATTTCCTATCGGTATAAGCATCTACTTCGATTAAAGCAGTATCGCCATATTTAATTTTAGGAATATCGTTTTCCCCTACGTCAACTTGTACTTCCATCACGTTCATATCAGCGATACGTAACATTTCAGTACCGGCCATTTGACCAGTACCTACTACGCGTTCACCTTTCTTTACAGCGAGTAAAGAAACGATACCGCCCATTGGTGCATTGATAGTAGCACGACCGAGGTTTTTATTAGCTTCCGTTAGGTTCGCTTGTGCGGATTGAACGGCGTATTTGTTACTGTTGATTTGTTCTTGTGCCGCGTTGTAATCAGCTACTGCTGCGCGGTAAGCAGATTCTGCAGTTTCGAACTCTGAACGAGAAATTACTTTCTGGTCGAACAAAGATTTGTTACGATCATAAGCGGCTTTCGCTTGGTCGAGTTTAGCTTTGAAGGAGTGAATAGAGGCACTCACGTTCGCTAATTGTGCCTGGGATTGACTCACAGAAGCGGCTGCTTTGTCGCGAAGAGAGCCGTAGATATCGGAGTAGATGCGTGCGAGTAATTGTCCTTTCGATACGGAGTCGCCTTCCTGTACCAACAATTCCACGATCTCACCAGAAACGTCGGGACTTACTTTCACTTCGATTTCTGGGTAAATTTTGCCGATTACTGATACTACTTCAATAATATCTTTCTTCTCAACTTTATCAGTACCAACTTTAATAGAGTCATCTTTTGGCTTTGCTACCATGAACACCACTAGTGCAAGCACGACGATGCCGATAATTAACCAAATCAGCCTTTTTTTTCTCATAAACAGTTGTTGTATTTCTCGTGATCCTACAAGGTAATTTTCTGATCCCTATAGAACTCTAATAATTTCACTTTGAAAATGTAGTCGTATAGAGCGTATAGTTTGTCAGTTTGCGCCTTGAATAGGTTAGTTTGTGTTGTAAGATATTCTATCGAACTCAACAATCCAACATTATATCTTTTAGTGGCAAAATCGTATGCTTTCGCAGAAGATTCTTCTATTCTAATGGCGTTCCTGTATTTATCCAAAGCTGTTTCAGCATTGGCATACGCAGTATACACGTCTTTTCTTAAGGTCAATTTGTCGCCCTCGAACGTTAATCTATTCTTTTCTAGTTGCACTCTTGTTTGTTCAACTTGGCCACGTAATTGCCAGTTATTGAGTAAGGGGATACGCAATGTGGCACCAATATTTTGACCAAAGTTATTATCGAACTGTGTTCCGAAAGGAGTTTTACTTGAACTGAAGTTTTGGGTAGTCGTGTACACTTCGGTTTGTGGCGTGGTTTTAATAAACCCGATAGGCACTTCCGTCGTAGTACCGTCGTACACCCTTTGTTGCGTAGTACTGTTATAAGCGGAGCTAATACCGGCAAAAAGGCTGATCGTAGGTAACATAGCAGCTTTAGCCGCTTTAAGGTCGTACTCGGAAGATTCGATCCTCATTTGGTCGGCTTTTGCTAAGGGGTGGTTAGCTAAAGCGGCGCTAAATACCATTTCTGGAGCTACCTGGTCAAGCGTAAGCATAGGCAAATTCTTGATTTCTCCCGGGATCTCTGGTTCGAATGGTGTTTCGAAGTCGAGGTTGAGGAGTGCTTTTATTTGCAATACACTTGTTACCAAGTTATTCTTAGAAGTGATCAAAGTTGAACTATCGCGGGCGAGTTGCGCCTCCAAATCGGCTTGGTTTGCTTCAGATACGGAACCTGCGGCTACCAATTTTTTGGTGTTTTCGAGTTGTGCTTGCGCTTGGCGTACTTGGGATTCGTTTACTTTCACCGTTTCGCTTGCCAAGATAATTTGTAAGAAAGCATTCGCGATGTTGAAGCCCATGTCGTTTTGTGCCCTGTTCAAAAGCATGAGGTTCAATTCCTCCATCTTCTTGTACGACTTAATCTGGTTGCGGATTTTGAACCAACTGAATAGTTCTACGCCGGCAGATACGCTGAAGTTAGAAGAGAAGAAGGAAAGGTTTTCCGCCACGTTCGTAGCAGGGTTGATATTTCGACCATTATTCAAGGAACTGTTTACAGAACCCGATACGCTAGGAACTTGCGCCCACTTTGCTTGTTTCAATCGCAAAGCAGCTAAACGCTTATCCATTTCTACTTGCCTGATATCAATATTATGCGCCAAAGCATAATCCACGCAGCGCTGGAAACTCCATTTTTCTTGGGCCACGGAGGTTTTCTGCATACAAAGCACCATCAAGGCTACGGTGATTATTTTAGGCAGGGTTTGTAGTTTCATAACTTGACAAAAATATAATAATTGATATGATACCTTTTGTACCTTCTTGATAAATGGTAAGTTTATTAGTAGGTGTGGCACCAGGTGAACACGAATTTAATGTAAAACATTATAAATATGTTTGAGCCGGGAATTATTTTCTTTCATCTCCCTAAAAGCCCAACCATGGCTTAAACAACTTTACCGTCGGCAATATTGATCACCCGGTTGCCGAATGTGGCATTAATATCCGAATGGGTCACCTGCACGATGGTGATGCCGTCTTTTGTATTTAATTCTTTGAACAGCTCCATGATTTCCTTCGCTTGGCTGGAATGCAAGTTACCTGTTGGCTCGTCCGCAAAAATCACGCGCGGCTCTGCCACCAAGGCACGGGCAATACCTACCAATTGCTGCTGGCCACCCGATAATTGGTTCGGGAAAAGATCCTTTTTCGCTACAATGTTGAAACGATCCAGGATGTCGGCCACACGGCTCTTGCGTTCTGCACTCGACATGTTCTTATAGAGTAAAGGGGTTTCAATATTCTCGTACACCGTTAACTCGTCGATTAAATGATATGCTTGGAAAACGAAACCAATACTGTTACGGTGTAATTCCGTTCTTTTCTTCTCACTAAGCTTATGCACGGGGTCGTACTGGAAAAGATATTCGCCGGCACTTGGTTCCTCGAGTAAGCCCATGATGTGTAGCAAAGTGGATTTACCAGAACCCGAAGGGCCCATGATCGATACAAACTCACCTTCTTGAATTGACAAGTCCACATCTTTGAGCACTTCATTTTTGCCAAAGCCCACCGGGTAATATTTAGAGATTCGATGTAGTTGTATCATCACTTATAATTTTCGAATGAATAGATTGGTTTGGGTAAAATACTAATTTCTTTTTGCTAAGCCTGTTTATTTGCTTAGTCCATTTTAAGACTGCGAATTGGGTTGATCACTGCTGCTTTGAAAGCTTGGTATCCCACGGTGCCCAATGCCACCACAATGGCCGTAATTGCACTCATCAAAATAACATCCGCCGTCATTTTCGTATGGTAAGCAAAGTTGTTCAACCATTGGTGCATAAAGAACCAAGCGAGTGGTGTTCCTATTACAATGGCGATTAACACCAGTTTCAAAAAGTCTTTCGATAACAAAGCTACAATGCTGCCTGTAGTAGCACCCATTACTTTGCGGATACCTATTTCCTTCATCCGCTGCTCTGCTGTAAAGGCCGCTAAACCAAATAAGCCTAAGCAAGAGATGAAGATGATGATAGATGAGAAGACGATTAAGATGTTACCCGTATTGCGTTCAGTACGGTATAGGCTGTCAAACTCGTCATTCAAGAAATGGTACTCCAAGGGCGCATACGGTACTAAATCGTGCCATACCTTTTCCAAGGAAGCAATGCTCTTATGTACATCCCCGTTCGTTTTAATCATCATCTTACCGAAATAACCATATTCCGTAAAAATGACAAGCGGGGTAATTTTCTCTTTCAAAGATGCGAAGTTATAATCTTGCACCACTCCCTTTACAAAGCCATTACGACCGTTCATCGACAATTTCTTCCCAACTGCTAAGGCAGGTGTTAGGCCTAGTTCTTTTACAGCCGTTTCGTTTAAGATGAAGTGTACCACGTTGTTCTCTTCGTTCTTAGCAGCAATTTCGTCGCTCATGGTGAAGTCGTCTCCCGTAATAATCCTCATCCCAAGTGTTTTTACGAAATCAATTTCTGCCGGGAGGGCCGTTACAGAGAAGTTCAGGTTGGTACCTTTTCCTTCAAAGCTGTTAATACTATAACCGCCACCTGTGCTTACCGGTGAATCGTACGAAGCTGTTACGTTCGAAATACCTGGCTGCGTAGATAATTGTTGTTTGAAGGTAGAGAAGTTCGCAATTAGTTTACGCGGCATATCAATTACCAGTACTTGCGAACGGTCCATCCCTGTTTTGCTACCTTGGATATAGCGCAATTGCTTAATCACTACAATAGTGCTTAAAATGAAAAATACCGATGCTGCAAATTGGAAGATCACCAACGTTTTACGCAATCCGCCTCCGCTAGCCGTCATCTTTCCTTTTAACACCGTAACTGGGCGGAAGGAAGACAAGAACAAAGCAGGGTAAATACCTGCCAACAGGGTAATTACTACAAATAGTACAACCAGGATACCTACGATGCTCACTACCGAGAATAAAGAGAAAGAAAGCTCTCTTTCGGCGAGGGCATTAAAGTATGGCAAAGCCAAGCCTGCCATTAATGCTCCCAACAATACCGAAAACAAGGTAATAAAGCCAGACTCTGCGAGGAATTGTGATACTAATTGGAAACGTTTTGCCCCAATGGCTTTACGCACCCCAATTTCGCGGCCACGTTCAGCCGAGCGGGCTGTTGCCAAGTTCATGAAGTTGATACAAGCAACCAACAACATTAAAATGGCCACAATGCTGAGGATATAAATATAACGGATGTCCATATTGGCCGTTAAACCATCGATCGAGCTATGTAAATGCACATCAGAAAACTTATCCAATAAGAACAGTATGCCCCTATCCGATTTCTTAATACCCCAAGTGTCCATCAATTTAGACAAGGAGGCATTTAAGTTGGTTTCTACCGTTTTAGACTGAACATGATTATCTAACCATACGTATGTTTGGTAGTTTGGACGGTTCCAGTTTTCAGTTCTACCATCTTCTAAAGAGTTAAAAGAGGCAATTACGTTATACTGGATCTGTGAATTCGCCGGGGCATCTTTAATTACACCCGTTACTTTGTATGCTTGGTTATCGTTGATGGTAACCATTTTACCCACTGCATCGGTTGTACCGAAATACTTGCGTGCAGCCGTTTCCGATAATACCAACGTATAAGGTTCTACTAGCATTTTAGCGGGGTCGCCGGCAATAGTTGGGAACGAGAATACTTTGAAGAAATCGTTATCGGCATATAAGAACTTCTTTTCTTGGATCAATTGCTCCCCTGCTTTGATCACAGGCGTAGCATCGCCTAAACGAGTAATACCCAATATACCGGGCGATGACGATTTCAAGGTGCCAGCCAATGCCGATGCTGTAGAAGCGTAGGTATTCACCTGCCCTGCTCCATCGTTATACTGCGTTAGTACACGGTAGATATTTTGTTCATTCGTATGAAATTTATCGTACGAAGTTTCATGCTTGATGAATAAAGCCAACAGCGCGAAACAAGCCACACCTACGGCTAAACCTGTCACGTTAATAAACGTGTACGACTTTCTTTTCCACAGGTTTCGAAAAGCGATTTTGATGTAGTTTGTAATCATGTTCTATTCTGTTTTCAACGATTTAACGGGATTTAATAAGGCAGCGCGGATAGATTGGTAACATACGGTGAGGAAGGCGATACCCAATGAAATGATCACTACGGCCGCTATTGTGTACCAAGTAATATTAACATGGTAAGCAAAATCTTCTAACCAGCTCGACATGAATATTATGGCTACTGGAGCCGCTATTATAATACCCAGCAATACCAATTTCAAGAAATCGACACTTAATAACACCACTACTCCACTTACACTAGCACCTAATACTTTGCGGATACCGATTTCTTTCGTACGCTGTGCGATCACCAATAAAGAGATGGCGAACAAGCCCATGCACGATAAAATGATAGTTAAAATAGCTCCTACGACGAAAATTTGCGATAAGCGCTCTTCTCGCTTGTATTGCTTTGCGAGGTTTTCGTCGAGGAATGAACCAAGGAATGGTTTACCAGGCACAATCTCTTTCCAAGCAGCTTCAACAGCATTCATACCATTCACCAATTGGTTAGGCTGAATTTTTACAAATGCATATCCCAAGTGCTCTTCCCCCTCCATCATTTGCATGATGATGGGCTCAATTTTTTGGTGTAACGATTTGAAGTTATAGTCCTTCACAATACCGATAATCGTTAATGGTCGTGCCGAATCTACCGGTAATGCAAGGCCGATAAGGTCTTTCTTACCAATTGTTTTCGCCATTGCTTCATTGATCACGATAGAGTTACTATCATTAAAAGCTTTAGAGAAGTCGCGGCCGGCTATTAGTTGCAAGCCCATAGTTTTCACGAAATCGAAGTTCGTTGTTTGCCAGTGTGCTTTCAGCGCTCGACCTTCGTAAGTAAATCCTACTTTGGAAGTACCGGAAGAGCCATCACGACCACGGCCGAAGTTTTGATCTGCCGCCGAAACACTTACAACAGCTGCATTTCCTTCCAGTTTATTACGGAACAAATGCATAAAGCGGGCATCGTCGGTAGTGGGGTCCATCGGAACGCTAATAACGGTGCCTTTATCGATACCTAATGGGCGGTTCCTGAGGTAGGTTAATTGTTGATAGGCAATTACAGTACAAGTGATCAATAAAGTAGAGAACACGAATTGTACAACAATCAACGAGTTACGGAAGTAGTTTTTACGGCTTGTTTTCAATTTACCTTTCATGACTTCGATTGTATTCAAACGAATCATTACTAAGGCTGGGTAACCGCCTGCAAGCAGGGTAACTACAACAAATGATATAACTACCCAAACAATTACCGTAGGGGTAAATAATTGGAAGATGCTTAATTGTGTATTGAACATCGCTGCGTAGGTGCTGTAAAAGCTTCCACAAAGCAGTAAACCTAGTAAGAAGGCCATGAAGCTAACAATAAATGCTTCGCCCCATAATTGCGCGAATAACTGGGTTTTGTAAGCACCTAATATTTTGCGTACGCCAATTTCTTTCGCACGAGTGAAAGAACGACCTACGGTAAGATTTACGAAGTTGATACAAGCGATAAGCATTAAGAAACCGGCGATAGCCAGTAATAAATAGATAACGGTTGTTTTAGCTCCGCCACCAGATTGACTAACATTGCTGAAATGTACTTCTGGGAAAGGCATTCCTCTCAACTCCATAATATGACCTTTAGCACCTGGTACAGCGCCGTCTTTCTTGAGTTGTTCTATTGTACTTGCAAAGTATTTATTCACCAACGTAACTGCGTGCTTTTCGAATGAAGCGATAGTGGTGTTGGGCTTCAACATAAAGAACAGTTCATGGTTCGAGCTGCCCCAATTGTCTTTACTTTGCTCCCATGCATATGCATTGCCTTCGAACGGTACAAGGAAATCGTATTTAACAGTAGAATTCTCTGGGAAGTCTTTTGTAACTGCCGAAATGATAAAGGTTTTCCATTGACCATTCATATTAATGTCAACTTGTTTACCGATTGGGTTGCCAGCTTTCACATATTTTTTGGCGGCCAATTCTGTCACCACAATATTAGATTGTTGGCTTAACGGGTTTTTGGTATCACCATTCACAATGGGGAAAGAGAACATTTTGAAAAAACCTGGATCAACAGCCATGGTGGTGGCATTGAATTCATCGTTTCCTATACGCAAAGCTCCACCGGCAGATTGGTAGCGTGTAATGGCTTCTACCTCTGGAATTTCGTTTAATATAGCGGGCCCTAATGGCATCATCATGTTCGAACCTTCCTCTGTTCTACCGTTCGGTTGTTGCGTATGCCAATATGCTTGGAATAAACGATCGTTTTTCTCATGGAAATTATCATACGAAAATTCGAATGCTGCTGTTAAGCCTAATAGCAAAGCAGCGGCAATTGCCACGGATAAACCGATAACGTTAATAGACGTGGTAATTTTGGATTTCCAAATATTCCTCCATGCAATTTTAATATAGTTGAAGAACATGATATTAACTTTATTGATACAACAATATTTGATGTAATTATTATTCAGATTTTAACGACTCAATTGGGTTTACCATAGCCGCTTTTATAGTTTGGTAACTAATGGTAGCTACGGCAATTACAATTGCGCCCAAACCAGCTAACCCGAATACCCACCAATGAATAGACACACCGTATGCGAAATTGCTTAACCATTCTTTCATCAAGTAATACGAGATAGGTGTAGCAATGATTAATGAAATGATGATCAGTTTTACGAAATCTTTTGATACAAGCACTACAATGTTTGTAACACTGGCACCGAGTACTTTACGCACGCCAATTTCCTTTGTGCGCGATTGGGTAGCATGGATCACTAGGCCCAACATGCCTAAACTACTGATGAAGATGATTAAGCCCGTGGCCCAACTAAGCAATTGTAACGTATTGCGCTCTTGGGAATACAAATCAGCAATTTGCTGATCGAAGAAAGTAGCATCAAAAACATTATCGGGGTATACCGATTTAAAAGCAGCTTCAAACTGCTGCATTGTTTTTGAATATCCTTGTGTAGTGGGTCCTACCAGTACGCTAACATTGCGCATCATATTCATTTGCGGGCGCATCATTAACGGGGTGATTTTATCACGGAATGAACGGAAGTGGAAATCTTTGATCACACCAACTACAGGCAATTTTTCTTTTGAACTTGCGCTCACGAATTGATTCAAGGCATCATTAGGGTTCGAAAAACCCATTGCTTTGGCCATTGATTCGTTGATGATGGCCTCACTGAGCGTGTCATCGCGTAAGAAATTACGACCCGCCACTAGTTCCAGTTGGAATAAATCGATGTAGTTTTTATCCGTAGCCCGAATTTGAGCAGCACTCTCCCATTTCTTGCCTTTAATGGTAGCCTCAATTATCATGGTAACAGAACCTGCTGTAGAAGGGGCAAAAGAGTTTTTAGATACCTTTTTAACACCCGACATCTGTTCAAGTTTACCGGCAAATACTTCAGTTTGGCTCACCTTAGAAGAGAATGGCAACCTAATATTTACAATCGCATCTTTCCTGTATCCTAAATCAGCTGTTAGGGCATATTTGATTTGTTGTATTACGATGAAGGTTCCTACGATAAAACCAATCGCGAAAGTAAACTGTAACACGGTTAATACTTGGCGTAGAGATATGCCACCACTCTTGGTATTAGTTGTCATCCTACCACGTAACACACTAATGGGTTTGTATTTCGACAACACCCAAGCTGGGTATAAACCGGCTAATAAACTCATTACGACCACCAATCCTACCAAAAACAACCCCACATGCCACTGGAACATATACAATGCCGATAAACCACCTGGTAGGAAATCGGAAAACTGTTGTAAAATAAGTGGCACCATGCAAATAGACAATATAGCCGACAAGCATGTTAACACGAAGCTTTCACCCAAAAAGCGGGCAACCAAGTTACTCACCGAACTACCCAAGCTTTTGCGAATACCTACTTCTTTTGCACGTGTAGTACCTTGCGCTGTATTTAAATTCACAAAGTTGATACAAGCGAGCAACAATAAGCAAATAGCTACTATGGTTAATTTCTTAAATACTTCTTTATTGGCTTGCGGTGTACCGAAGTTGTCGTAGCCGGTAAAGTGTAGGTCTTGGATAGGACTCAGGTGATAAATTTGTTCTAGCTGCGTTTTTCCTTTCTCTGGTTTAATGTATTTCTGATTTACAGCCCACAACTGCTTTTGCGCAGTGGCAATAGGCGTGTTTTCGCGTAACATAACAAGCAATTGGTTGGCGGAATTAATACTATTCCATGCGCCCCAATACCATGCTTTATGTAAAAAACCTGTTGTAACTGTTTTATAAGAAATGAATGTTTTAAAATTGAAATCAGTAGTTCCTTGTAGCTGCTCTACCACACCTGCCACTTGGAAATGCAGGCTATCGTTCAAGGTAATGCCTTGCCCGATCATTTGAGCGAACGACATGTTCGGGTAATATTGCTTTGCACGGTCGGCTGTTAACACTACTTGGTTTACCTCTGCCATCGACTTAGCATTACCGGCTAACCATTTATACTGGATGATATCGAAGTATTGCTCGTTGGTTACCACGATATTATCTACACTGATAAAATCTTTGGGATCTTTACCCTCGTTACCGATAGTAACCTTTGTTTGGTAGAAATTAGTGGATACCGGCGCTACGTATTGAAAAGCAGCGATTTCGTCTTGTGCTGCATCGTACATAGGTGTAGGTACGCCGCCATTGTGGAAGCCTTCACCACCTGGTTCATCGGCCGGCATTTCTGTTACAATACGGAAGATGCGTTCTTTATTGGGATGGAAGGTATCGAAGTGTGTTTCATAATGTACCATCATGTAAATCACCAAAGCGGTGCTAATACCTATGGCTAAGCCAAGGATGTTAATGATGGAAAACACTTTGCGTTGCTTGATATTCCGCCAAGCGATTTTAAAATAGTTTTTAATCATTATTCCGCTTTTATTGATTTAACAGGATTGAGTAATGCAGCTTTAATACTTTGATAACTGAGTGTTAAGCCTGCTACCAATAAGGCAACTACGGCCGTCACTACATACATCCACCATTCAATTTTAATCTTATATGCAAAATCGTTCAACCATGTATTCATAGCCCAGTATGCTAATGGGCAAGCGATTACGATGGCGAGCACCACCAATTTCAAGAAGTCTCTCGACAGTAACGTCACAATTTGTGTTACGGAAGCACCCAATACTTTACGGATGCCAATTTCTTTCGTGCGTTGTTGCGTAGAGAAAGCCACTAAGCCAAACAAGCCCAAGCAAGAGATAACAATTGCGATGGTACCAAATACGTTTACAATGCTAGCCGTACGCTGATCGGCCGAGTAATAGCGGTTGAAATCGTCGCTGAGCATTGAATAGGTAAATGGCTCCATGGGGTAAATACGGTTCCATGTACTTTCTAGGGTACGTAAGAAGCCTTGTATATCCGTTGTATTCACGTGAATTAAGCAGTAATTATAGCCATCGCTATTAGGCTCGAATCGGAATGAGAACGGTTCAATTTTTTCGTGTAAGCTGGTGAAGTGGAAATCTTTTACCACACCTACAATTTCCATCTGCTCGCGCTCACCATGCCATTCAGCATACACCTTTTTACCGATTACATTTTCTCCTTGTTTATATCCCAAAGCACGCACACCGGCTTCGTTAATAACGAGGCTCGTAAGGCTGTCGGTTTTATATTGCGTAGAAAACAATCTACCTTGTAATAACTTCACCCCTAAACCTTCTAAGAAGTTCTCATCAACCCAGTTACGCGAGAATTTCTTGGCATCTTTCACGGTTTGCCCTTCATTGAATAAAGCGAAATCTCCAAAGTTCGTAACACCCGGGTAAAACTGTGTGCCCGCCACTTGCTCTACTTGGCTATTATTTCTCAATGCTTCTTTTATCACGTTAATGTGCGAACGCGTATATTCTGTTTGTAATGGAAGAATGATTTGCTGATCTTTATTGAAACCCAACGGCGCTTCTTGCAAATACTTCATTTGCATTTGTATTACCAATGCCGCAAGGATCAAGCAAATAGTAATGATAAACTGGAATACTACCAAACCCTTACGCAGGAAGATAGCACTGTAATTGTTCACCACTTTACCTTTTAATACTTCTACCGGTTTAAACATCGACAAGTAGAAAGCCGGGTAACTACCTGCTAAAACGCCAGTTAACAACGACAATAACAAGAACGATACTAAGATCTTCCAATCGAGCACTTGCAATACGGATATTTGTTTACCTGTTAGGTTATTGAACAAAGGCAATACACAGATCAATAACACCACGGCAATGCCAAAGGCGATAAAGGTGATCATCATCGATTCGCCGATGAATTGTTTGATCAACGCTCCTTTTGTAGCGCCCATCGATTTACGTACACCTACTTCTGCTGCTCTTTTTGCAGAACGAGCGGTAGCAAGGTTCATGAAGTTAATACAGCCAATTACAAGTAAGAAGGCAGCAATGGAACCAAGAATGTATAAATACTTTTTAGTGATGGTAGGTGTTAAGATGTTGGATTTAATATCGGCACTGAAGTGAATTTCTTTCAATGGAATCAAGAACAAACGTTTATCAAATCCAATTACCGTTAAGTCTTTACGGGCATACTTTTCAATAAACCCAGGCAGCAATTTCTCCAAGCTTTCGCGGGTAGCATTTTCATGCAAACGGAAATATGTCATAAACATATTATTCGCGGCAAACTCTACTTGGTTGCTTCGTACAAATTCTGCAATCCAACCCATCGTCATCGGCATGAAGAAGTTTGCACCGATGTGGTTCAATTGACTATCGTCGAATACGCCGGTTACAGTTAAACTATATTTACCCATGTTGCTTTCTACCTCAATTACTTTTCCTAAAGCATTTACAGGGTTGCTATACAAGTTCTTAGCGAGGGTAGCAGAAAGTACAAGTCCTTGTGGATTCTGTAACGCATTCTGCGGGTTACCGGCTATGAATTTATAGTCGAATACATCGAAGAAAGTGGAATCAACGTAAAAGCCACGTTGTTGAAAAACGGATTGTTGTACGTTGTTTTGATTTGTATAGCGGAAAAGGATTTTATCGGAAGCCGGGTCGCGGAACAATCTCGTCGATTGAGCAATAGCGGGTAATTCACTCTTCATCGCGTATGCAAACGGTGCAGAAGAGGAAACGCCCGACTCCTTATCACCAGAAGTACGAATAAAGTCGGTACCTAGTAAATAGATTTGATCGCCTTTTTTGAATTGTTTATCGTACGACAATTCATTAAAGATATACAACACTAAAGCCATACAGCACGCTAAGCCAATGGCCAAGCCCATAATATTGATGGCCGAGAACAGCTTATTGCGTCTAAGATTTCTCCAGGCTACTATGATGTAATTGAATAACATAATCGAGGTTTTAGAATGCTGTGTTTTATTCTGACTTTAACGATTGAATTGGATTCGTTAAAGCTGCTTTTAATGATTGTAGTCCTACTGTTAATAATGCAATAAATACGGCCACACCTCCAGCGAATGCGAACAACCACCAATGTAATTGAATGCTGAATGCGAAGTCTTTCAACCAAGAACTCATTAAATACCAAGCCAGCGGTGTAGCAATAACAATCGCTACGATTACAAGCTTGATAAAATCTTTCGACAATAGCGTTACCACGCTCACCGTAGATGCCCCCAATACCTTGCGGATACCAATTTCTTTATTGCGTTGTTGCACTACGAAAGCAATCAAGCCTAACAAGCCGATACAAGCAATGAAAATGGCCAATGCAGCAAATACCAAGGCAATTCTACCTACACGGGTTTCTGCACGGTACATGTTGTTGTACGACTCGTCCATAAAGGCATAGCTGAACATTTCGTGCGGCACTTGTTGTTTAAATACATCTTCCAATTGTTTCACTAACCCAGGCATATCTTTTTGCGGACTAACGTGCAAGGTGATGCGGTTACCATCGCCGCTGAGTTTAATAGATAAAGCACCAATAGTTTGACGAAGTGATTCGAAGTGGAAGTTCTTCATTACCCCAATTACATGGAAAGTGGCAAATTTTTGTGCATCCATATCCACGTACTCGGTAATATCCTTACCGAGCGCTTCTTCATTTGATTTGAATCCGAATTTCTTCACCGCTTCTTCATTCAACACCATACCAACAGAATCGTTTCCAAAACTAGCAGGTTCGAAATAACGACCAGACGCTAGTTCCATGCCCATTGTTTTCATATAATCGGCATCTGCGAACCAATGTTGCATCGATACAGGTGTTTCCTTGTTGTTACCGTTTCCTTTGTAGAAAATAGTATTGGTTCTATTAGAAGAAACTGGCAAGAAACCAGATATAGAAGCATTGATTACACCCGGTACTTTAGCGAACGATTCTTTCAGGGTGGCTAATTTGTTCTGATTCAACGTACCCAAATTCTGCACAATAATCCGCTGCTCACGCTGGAAACCCAGTTTAGTATTTTGGATATAACCCAGTTGTTTATAAATGATAACGGTACTAGACAACAGGATGATCGACATGGTGAATTGGAATACCACCAACACACTCCTTAATTTACCACCTGTTCCGTGTTTACCACCCGTATTGCTTTTCAACACTTTCAACGGTTGGAAACGGGATAAGAAAAATGCTGGATAGCTACCCGCTAATGCACCTACCACGAATGGTAATGCAAGAATCATGAACAATAACGGTGGTTGGAAAATGGTAAAGAAGCTTAATTCCTTATTCGCTATTTCATTGAAAGCAGGCAATACTACTGCCATCATGCCAATAGCTAATATTAAAGCGATTAATACGGTTAGGAACGATTCTGCGAGGAATTGCTTAATTAATGCCGCTTGATCCGATCCCAATACTTTGCGTATACCCACTTCTTTACTACGTTTGCTCGATTGCGCCGTGGTTAAGTTCATAAAGTTGATACAAGCAATCATCAATATAAACAAGGCAACAGCAGAGAACACCCAAACATACTGGATACTACCGCTTGGCTTTAATTCGCCCTCGCGGTTAGAATGTAAGTGAATATCTTTTAAAGGGATGATACTGTATTTTAAGAAATTGCCCGACTTTTTGAGGTCGTCGAACGTCATACCCAAGGTTTTCTGAATCCAAGGGTATAAGTATGTTTTCACGTAGTTCTGTTCTGCCCTAGGAAAGAATGAATTTGCGTCTACCCCGTCGCGAAGCAATAAATATGTATGGAAGTTATGGCTACCCCAAGCGTTTTCGCGGCTATTTTGGAAGGATGCCATACTTACGAAGCCTTCTGCATAAAAGTGCATATTGCTCGGTAAATCTTCGATAACGGCGGTTACACGCACCAAGTTGTAGTTATCGATTAATAGGGTTTGGCCCACTACAGAAGCGTTGGCATTTCCAAAGTATTTCTTCGCCATCGACTCGGTTAGTACAATTGTACCCGGTGCCGCTAAGGCTGTTTTTGCATCGCCTTGTAGTACTTTAAAAGGGAACACATCGAACAAGGTAGAGTCGGCGTAGAGCAAGTTTCCTTGCGGGATGTTATCTTCTCCTTTGCGTACTACAGTAGCGTAGTAGTTATGAATGCGTACTTGCTTTTCTATTTGAGGATTGTCCTTCGCCATTACAGGACCCATTGGATCGGCGGTGAGGCACATCACATAATCTCTTTCACCGAACTTGATATCAGAATTGATACGGTAAATTCTATCGGCCTTAGGGTTCCAGCGATCGTAACTTAATTCATCGAATACATATAAGCAAATGAGCAAGCAACAAACAAGACCGATCATTAAACCGGCAATGTTAATGGCAGAGAAACCTTTGTATCTCCACATATTGCGCTTTGCTATTTTTAAATAATTCTGTACCATGTTCGTTCGTTGTAATAGGGTTTTAGTCTTGTTTCAAAGCCTTGATGGGATTGCGTGTAGCTGCTTTCAACGATTGGTAACCTACTGTTATAAAGGCCACCGTTACCGCTCCTAAACCGCTTAATACAAATACCCACCATTGAATATCTACGTGGTAAGCGAAGTTTTCCAGCCATTGATGCATCGCGAAATAACCAATTGGTGCCGCGATGATGACAGCTATGAATACAAGCTTGATAAAGTCGAGTGATAATAATTTGATGATTTGTTGCACACTTGATCCCAATACCTTGCGAATGCCAATTTCCTTGGTACGTTGCTCGGTCATGAAGGCTGCTAAGCCAAATAATCCCAAGCAAGCCAACATGATGGTGATGCTGATAAAAATATCGAACAAGCTCGCTAAACGGGTTTCGTTGATGAACAGCTTGTTGAATGTTTCATCTAAGAACATATATTGGAAAGGCGATTGTGCATCGTACTTTTTGTAAATGGTTTCTAAGCGCTCCATTAATGGTTTAATGGAAGTACCAGGCGCTATCTTCACGAACATCGATCCACCTCTTTCGCCCCAAGCATTCATGGCATTTTCAGTAATACCAATAGCCATCGGCCCAATAGCATTTTCTAAGGTTTCGTAGTTGAAGTTCTTCAACACACCCCCAATACGCATAGTAGCGCCGGCGAAGTTGATAGTTTCATTCACCGGGTTTTGACGCAAGCCTAATTTTTCTATGGCTTTTTCGTTAATGACTAACGTATTTTTTGCATGAATTAATTCTTGGTAATCGCCCGGGGCTATGCTCCATTGTAAACCCAACAAGCTAATAAACGAGCTATCTACCGAGAAATAAGGCAAGGCCGTACTCTCATTGTCATTCCCCTTACCATCCGATTTAGGACGAATAAAGAACATATCAAATCCTTCATACATTGGGTACTGCGCTGTGGCCGTTTGTTTTACACCGGCCAATTGCTGTACCTCGTTATTGAAAGCAGCGTAATGTGGGTGAATGGTAGATTTGAAATTAATCATCAACACATTGTTACGATCTACGCCCGTATGTACGTTTTGGAAGTGTTGGATTTGTTGATGTACAATTACCCCGCAAATAATCAAGGCCACAGAAATAGAAAACTGCAACACGGTGAACACCTTTCTTACAGTTGAACCACCTGCACTTTTAGAAATTGTACCATACAAGGTAGCTACCGGCTTAAAGGCCGATAATATGAATGCCGGGTAACTGCCCGCTATTATAATCGTGATTAGTAATAGGCCTACATACAACCCAGCCATACGCAGGGTGAATAAGTATTGCGCATCGATGTGCACCCCAAGTATACCAAAGAAATTGGCTTGGAATACGTAGAAGATGGCGATACCTACCATAAAGGCAATAACGGCGTACAACCCCGATTCTGTGAAGAATTGGTAGGCAATCTTTATTCTACCGGCACCAATAGCTTTACGAACACCTACTTCTTTCGCTCTAAGGGTAGCTCTTGCCGTAGCTAAACTCATGTAGTTAATAAGTGCTAATAGCAATACAAGCACCACAACTAAAGAAATGATGTTCAAATATTTTAAGTTACCGTCGCCGAGCTTTTTATCGAGGTGAATATTGTTAAGCGAGGTAAAGAAGAATTCGTCGTTGCTGGCTTTGCGGCGCTCTTCCCCGTTCATAGAGGGAATGGAGGCAGCGAATTTGTTTAGATCGGTACCGGGCTTTAGTTCGTAATAGGTTGAAAAACCACCACCGCCAATAAACTGTTGACCAGAAGATAGGTACTTCCCTTCTTCGCCCATGGTAAGTTTAGAAGAAAGTGATAATACCATCGCGAAAGGTACGGTGGTATTAGAAGGGGCGTTCTCGGCTACCCCGGTAATTTCGAATTTATAATTATTATCGTACACCAACACTTTACCAATAGGGTTCTCTTGCCCGAAGTACTTTTGCGCGGTAGCACGGGAAATAACGGCCGTATAAGGTCTGTCTAATGCCGCCACGGCATTACCGGTAATGAGTGGATAACTAAAGAATTGAAAGAAATTAGGATCTGCAAATACGATGTTCTTTTCAGTGAATGCATCGCCGGCTATATTATTGGCTCTTACCACTACCGGTTGATAAGGTGTTTGTAAACGAGCATAATTCAGTACCAGCGGGCTTTTCTCTTTCAACATAGGACCACTAGCGTAGCTCATATACCTATGGCGCATAATTTCGCCATTGAAGTTATTTTCTGTGGCCAGTAAAAACTTGTTATTAGCATTTGCTACGAAATCGTTGTAATTACGTTCATGCGATACGTATAGCAACATCATCATACAAGCAGCTAAGCCTATGGCTAGGCCACCGATGTTAATAAAGCTGTACAGCTTGAACTTCCAGAGATTCCGGGATGCTATTTTTACATAGTTTTTGAACATATACTCGTCGGCGTAGTTTTAATGGCTGTTCTACAATCTTTTCCTGGTTTATTGGTGTAGTGGAATAAAACCACTAAGCTTACAATCATCATTAATGCCAAATCCCACTGTGCAGGCTCACTATTGCGGAGGTTGAAAACCGCGTATTTGTTGGCTGTTATTGGCTTCGCTTTCACTTCCTTTAAAAAGTTTAAAGCGAAAAAATGTACGGCTGTAATCACCGCAATTACAATGGTGATATTAATCACCAACATCAGCAGGTCGTACCCCGCGGCATACGAAGGGCTATTCGTAGTAATTTTATGCGTTTGAAAAATCGCTTGCACAACTTTTGGCACCATTACTTCCGATTCACTATACATATGTATGATGTTTAGCGTGAATAATTATTCTGAACGTAAAGACTTCACCGGGTTCACCAGTGCCGCCTTAATCGACTGGAAGCTGATGGTAAACAAGGCTATAGCAATAGCTACAGCACCTGCTACAATAAACATCCAGGCTTGTAACGAAATGTGGTAAGCAAATTCTTGCAACCAAATATTCATGAAATAATAAGCAGCAGGTACAGCGATGACAATGGAGATAATCACCAGCTTCAAGAAATCTTTCGACAATAATGTTACGATGTTTCCAACGGAAGCACCCAAAGCCTTACGAATACCTATCTCTTTAAAGCGCTGTGCTGTAGAGAAGGTAACGAGTCCGAACAATCCTAAACACGATAAGAAAATGGCAATACCTGCGAAGTAATTAAATAACCAACCCGTACGTTGTTCTGCTTGGTACATATTGTTGTACTGCTCATCCATAAACTTGTATTCGAATGGATAATCCGGGTTGCCTCTTTTATAGATCTTTTCTAAACCTTCAATCACTTGTTTTTCCTTACCTGGCGTAATTTTCACATGGTAATAATATAACCTGTTAGGGTTAATCGTGAATACAACCGGTTCTATCTTCGCATGTAGCGACGACATGTGGAAGTCTTTCACAATACCAATGATAGTACCTTTTTGTTCCCATAACGAGAAGTACCTACCGATAGGATCACCTTCATACCCCAACAAGCGTAAAGCCGTTTCATTGAGGATATAACCGGTAGTATCGCCTAAGCCCGGCATGAAGTTTCTACCTGCTATCATTTTCACACCCATCATAGGAATTACATTTTCATCCACTACAAAAGGATGTACCATCATAGATTCGTCGGGGCCACGGCCTTCCCAATCGGTATCACCGGTAGTATGCCCGATGGTCATAATGTTTTGATTGGCAGCTGCAACGGCCATCACACCTGGGATAGCGGCGATTTCATTTTTGGTAATTGTTGCTTTTTCACCGCCTAGCGCCCCACCACCGAAGGTGATGGTATTAGATTTATCGAAACCAAGCTCTTTCGAGTGGATATATTTCATCTGAAAAGCGATCACCAAAGTGGCAATGATAAGTACAGTAGAAATGAAGAACTGTACCACTACCAATATCTTACGGAAGCTCGCATTGTTGGAACCAACTGTACCCTTACTACCACGTAATGCTTTCAGTGGCGAGAAAGAAGATAACAACGATGCGGGGTATATACCTGCTATTAAGATGGTGAACAAGATAACGCTTACAACTACCCACAACATTTGCATGTTGAATAGGCTGAAGGTTAATGATTTTTGTGTGAGCGTATTGTAATACGGTAACATCAAGGGTACCGCTACTAACGCTAATATGATGGATACAACAAACAGTATAGTTGACTCGCCCATGAACTGGCCGAATAATTGGAAGCGCGTTGCGCCTACAACTTTGCGTAAACCCACTTCGCTGGTTCTTTGTGAAGCGCGGGCTGTTGAAAGGTTTACATAGTTAATACATGCAATTAAGATAATTACAATGGCCACAATCAAGAAAATTCTAACCACGCGTATAGCACCATCAGAACCATCGTTATTGTACAGGTGCAACATGCTCATAGGCTGTACAAACCATTTACTATTACGGTCGTACTTGTTATAACGATGTTGTACCAAGCCTAATTGATCACCAATGGCTTTTAAATTAGCACCGGGCGCTAATTCTACATAGGTATTAAATGCCCAGTTACCAAAGTCGTTATCCAGAGAACTCCAGTAATCATTCGCCGTGTATAAAGCGGCTTTATGGGCAACAGGGAAAAGAATGTCGTACTTTATGGAAGAGTTATTGGGGAAATCTTTCATCACCCCCACTACGGTGAATTGTGTCTTTTTCTCCGCCGTAATTACTTTACCAACAGCCGATGCTGCATCGCCGAAGTAACGCTTTGCAGTAGATTCGGTCATGATGATAGAATGGATATTAGGGAATGGAGAAAACCTGTTCCCGCTAATCAATTCGAAATCGAACAACCTGAAGAAGGTAGAATCTACATAGCCCATGTTCGATTCGTAGAATCTTTTACCGTTGTACTCTTGTAAGTAGTAATCGTAATTATCGCCAACACGTACAATTTCTTTCAACCCGGTCATTTCTTTCGGGGCATATGCAGCAATACCTGCCGGCGACGTGCGGTTATAGTTTTGTTGCTCGCCGCGTTCGAATACGTTACCAACGATGTAGATGTTTTTGAACTTGCTATGCATTTTATCATAACTGAATTCATCTTGTACCCATAGCAACAGCATGATACTAATACTTAAACCCAAGGTTAATCCACCGATGTTGATCAACGAATAGAGCTTTTGCTTCTTGATATTTCGATATGCTATTTTGAAGTTGTTTAGGATCATGATGTTGCGGGCGTTATAGATAAATTAGGTTGATAAAATGATCAGTTGCTACACGTGAAATTGCTCCTTGATGTTTTCAGTCACTACTCTACCATCGAATAAGTTGATGATACGGTGAGCGAAGCCTGCGTCGTACGGGCTGTGCGTTACCATGATCAATGTAGTACCGGCATCGTTCAGCTCTTGTAACAGTTTCATTACTTCTTCACCATTGGTAGAATCGAGGTTACCGGTAGGTTCATCCGCTAAGATGATTTTGGGTTTCGCTACTACAGCACGGGCAATGGCCACACGTTGTTGCTGACCACCCGATAATTGTTGTGGGAAGTGATTACGACGGTGCATAATGTTCATTCTTTCCAACACTTCTTCAACGCGTTGTTTTCTTTCGGAGCTAGGCACTTTGAGGTATAACAACGGCAACTCTACGTTTTCGAAAACGGTTAACTCGTCGATCAAGTTAAAGCTTTGGAATACGAACCCGATGGCACCTTTGCGCAATTGTGCGCGTTGGCGTTCGCTCATACGTGCCACCTCTTGGTCCCAGAAATGATACTCGCCACCATTAGGATTATCGAGTAAACCGAGGATGTTGAGAAGGGTTGATTTACCACAACCCGATGGGCCCATGATGGCAACAAACTCACCTTCTTGCACTTCCATGTTGATACCATTCAGTGCAGAGGTTTCTACTTCTTCGGTAGTGAATACTTTTTGTAAATTGACTGTTCTGATCATTTTGGTAGCGGATTTTTACGTGATATAAATTAGAATGGCGGCCTATTTTATAGCAAACGTTTCTTAATTAATTAGAATTGTAATACTTCTTTGTTACCGTAGTTTTCGTACGATGAGGTGATTACTTTCTCACCCGGTTGCAAACCTTCTAATACTTCGAAGAATTGCGGATTTTTTTGACCAAGGCTAATTTGGCGTTTCACTGCACGTTTTTCATCTTTATCTAACACATACACCCAGTTACCACCCGTATCGGAGAAGAACCCACCAATCGGTAATAAAATGGCTTTGGTAGATTTACCCAATTCCAAGCGAATCGGTGAAGATTGACCACGACGGATGCCTTCCGGTGCTTTCCCTGTAAAGTTTAAATCCACTTCGAAACGACCGTTTTTCACCTCTGGATATACTTTCACGATTTGTAATTCGTTTGATTTACCGTTGAATTCGAAAGAACCTTTCAAACCTGCGTATACTTTAGAAATGTAGTGTTCGTCGATTTCGGCACGCATTTTAAAACCGTTCAAGTCATCGATCTGGCCAATATTCTGGCCGGCATTGATGTTCGTACCGATTTCCACGTCGATAGAAGATAACTGGCCATCTACCGGTGCATGTACCACGAGGTTTTCGAGGTTATGCTTCATCATAGCTAGGTTACGTTGCGTACGGGCAATGGTACCTTCTAGCTGGGTGATTTGTAGGCGGGCGTTGTCTTCTTGGAAGGATTGTGATTCTACTTCGATCTTGCGTTGTTTTACCAAACGTTCGTAATCGAGCTTTGTTTTGATATAATCTTGCTGGGGAATAACTTTCTCTTTGAAAAGTTTTTCGTTGCGTTCGTGCAAATCCTTGGCTTGCTCGAGTTGGTAATCTACGAGCGACAAGGTTTTTTGCATTTCGAACCTATCTTGCTTTAATTTCAAGCGGGTATTCTGTAAATCGTTGATCAAACGGTAGATTTCCGTTTCACGGTTAACGAAATCCATCAATAGGCGCTGATTTTCTAAGCGTAGGATGGAATCACCGGCTTTCACCATGGTACCACCTTCCACGAATTTTTCTGCTACATAACCACCTTCGATCGCATCGAGGCGGATAGTTTTAAGTGGTTGCACAACGGCCGTAACAGCAATGTAAACATCGAATGGGCCTTGGCTCACTGTAGAGATCGTGATTTTGTCCTTTTCAACATTCAATTTTGAACGGTGATCGGCGAAAATTAGGTTATAGAGTAATAGGAGAGCAACGATGCCACCACCCGTGATGAAGGTGATGCGTTTTTTGTTCCAAAATTTCTTTTCAATTTTTCTGTCCATTGCAGTTAAATGTTAGCACTGTTCGTTTTCCAATCCATATGCCAAAACATCAAATTGGCCATGGTGGCTGTTTTATGAAAATTCGCTTTCTCGAAAACGTTCTTAAGCGAACACGCGATGTCCGATATCGGACGTTTTGCAGGTCACTGGCCCGTTTTAAAAAAATCAAGATAACAACAAATTCTTTGATTAATATTGCTACACCAGTGCATTACAGGCAATTTAAGAAATTGTAGCAGCTTGATTAGGAACATTGTTTGCTATGCCATCAACCAAGAATATTATCTCTATGAGCGCGATACAAACAGGAAAAATTTTAATAGTCGACGACGATGTGGATGTACTTAGAGCTGCAAGATTGCTATTGAAGCGACATTTTGCGGTGGTGGAGTTTGAAAAGAATCCCCAGAAAATCCCGTACCTCGTTACGAATTTCGACTTCGACGTGATTCTACTCGACATGAACTTCACCCGCGATTTAAGTAGCGGGAAGGAAGGTTTCGAGTGGCTGGATAAGATTCTCGACATAAAACCGGACGCTTCCGTGGTTCTTTTCACCGCTTATGGCGATGTGGAAATGGCCGTTCGCGCTATTAAGGCCGGTGCTGTGGATTTCGTATTGAAGCCATGGGAAAACGAGAAACTGCTGGCTACCCTACAAAAAGCTGTAGAAAACCGCCAGAACAAACAATCTGCCACCCCTACACTTAGCAATAAACCCGTTACCAATAACGAAAACCCCATGATCGGCGATAGCCCGGCCATGAAAGAATTGATGGACACCGTAGCGCGCGTAGCGGCTACAGATGCCAATATTCTCATTCTCGGGGAAAACGGTACCGGTAAAGATTTATTGGCAAGGCATATTCATCAACTCTCCCACCGCGCCGAAAAACCATTCGTAAGCGTAGATCTAGGGGCCTTGAGCGAAACCTTGTTCGAAAGCGAACTATTCGGCCACGTTAAAGGTGCCTTCACCGATGCCCGCGAAGATAGAAGCGGACGCTTCGAAGAAGCCAACGGTGGTACCATCTTCTTAGATGAAATCGGGAATATTTCGTTGCCATTCCAAGCAAAACTTTTAACCGTACTCCAAAACCGCTCGGTTACCCGCGTAGGCTCGAATAAACCCGTGCCGCTGGATGTACGTTTAATCTGCGCCACCAACCGTAATATCGGTCAAATGGCTGCTCAATACCTCTTCCGCCAGGATTTATTATACAGGATCAACACCATCGAGCTTCACTTGCCGCCATTACGCGAGCGTAAAGAAGATATCGTGATGTTGGCAGAATACTTCCTCGGCATCTACCGTAAAAAATACAACAGGCCGGTAGCCTTCTTACACGAAACCCTTATTACACAACTCGAACAATACGAGTGGCCAGGTAACGTGCGCGAATTACAACATGCAATTGAGCGTGCGGTAATTTTAAGCCAAGGCAAAACCTTGATGCCAAAAGATGTATTTGTGAAAACAGCCAGCTCCAACGACAGCGCTTTAGATACCGGCTTCAACTTGGAAGAAATGGAACGTAACATGATCAACCAAGCCCTGAAAAAACACAATGGCAACATCACAGAAGCTGCGAAGGAACTGGGATTAAGCCGTGCAGCGTTGTACAGACGCTTGGAGAAATACAATATTTAGTTTTCCTAACAAACCCGGTACGTGAACAAGTTCAATCTGAATATATTATTACGCTTACTTGTGCTAACCGCTACCATAGCGGTTGGCATAGTTTGTTGGATAGGTAAATACAGGCTCGGGGCCATTGCTCTACTGCCCTTAATTGGCTTACAAATCTATAGCTTATACTACTTCATTAATCGCACCAACCGCAAGCTCACCTTGTTTTTGGA
The DNA here is from genome assembly GCF_003259335.1 of Chitinophaga skermanii. Lineage (GTDB taxonomy): Bacteria > Bacteroidota > Bacteroidia > Chitinophagales > Chitinophagaceae > Chitinophaga > Chitinophaga skermanii. The sequence continues at coordinate 54,177 of NZ_QLLL01000005.1, read as the reverse complement.
AGCTATTCGCTACGAAGATTTTTCTATCCGTTTTAGCGCCGACAATAATCTTGGCAAAAGCTTTAGCGCGTTGAATATGCAATTCAATGAAGTATTGGAAGCCTTTCGTCAAACCCGTGCAGAACGTGAAGCAAACTTGAAGTATATCGATACAATTATTCAACATGTATCGGTAGGCGTTTTGTCGTTTGATGTGGAAGGAAAGATAGAACTCATTAACCCGGCAGCTTTTAGGCTACTGGGGATTTACCGTTTGCGGTATTTATCGGAGTTGAAAAGCACCTTCCCCGATTTACCGAATTTATTGAACGAATTACCGGCCGGTAGCAAAATATTATACCCTACCCCGAATGGCCAGCAACTTTCTATAACCGCTACTACTGTACGTTTACAAGGTAGATTGGTGAAATTAATTTCTATTCAAAATATCCACGGCGAGTTACAAAAAAAGGAATTGGAAGCATGGCAGAACTTAACGAAGATTCTTCGCCATGAAATCATGAACAGCGTAACCCCTATTGTATCACTTATTGGTACCATGCGCGAAATCGTAGAACTGGATTTAGTACCCGCTGTGCCACCAGATACAGAAGCCGTACAGGATTTACAAGAAGCCTTGCAAACCATTGAAAACCGTAGTAAGGGCATCATGAATTTCGTGAACGCTTACCGGGATTATACAACCCTGCCCAAACCTGTGTTCCAAATGCTGAACCTCAACGAGCTGCTTACCTCGGTGAGCAACCTGTTACACAGCGATATGAAAACGTTGGGTATACAATACCAATTGCATGTAGATCCGCTATCGATCGATATTCATGGCGACCAAGCCCAATTGCAAATGGTACTCATCAACCTCATCAAAAACGCTATGGATGCCTTGGAACAAACACCATCGCCGAAAATTTCGGTGCGTGGTTACTTTGGACCCATGCAGCAAGTGGTGATTGAAATCAAAGACAATGGTCCAGGTATTGAAGAAGAGGCGATTGAGAAAATTTTCATACCTTTCTTTACCACCAAGAAAAAAGGCTCTGGTATTGGCCTAAGCTTATCACAACAGATTATTCAAATGCATGGTGGTCAATTGAAGGTTGATAGTCCACCTGCACAGGGTACAACTTTTTACGTATTGTTAAATAACTAAAAGTGAAGTAAGTTGAGCAAGTTATATTCCACCTTAGTTATGCAAAAACAGCTTTGGAGCTTACTCTACTTTTTATTGCTATTAGCCGATCTATTAGCCGTTGCCTTCGATCTTCCTGTCGAAATACGTTACATTACTAAGCCAGGCTTAATGATAGTGCTGGCGATCTACTATTGGATGCAGGTGGGACATAGTGCCTACCGTTCTCGCAACCTGGTATTTGCCGCCCTTATTTTTTCCTGGTGGGGCGATGTGTTGTTATTGTTGGAGGATAAAACCGGTCTTTATTTCATGTTGGGACTAGCCTCTTTTTTACTAGCCCACGTGATGTACATCTTCTTCTTTGCCAAAAGCAGGTTACCGAAAAGTTTTATTGGCCATAATAACCTTTTATGGGTAGCCATCGTGCTTTTGTATGCGGGCGCCCTCGTAGCGTTTTTATTGCCCCATTTGGGCGATATGACGATCCCGGTGATGATATATGCCCTCACGATTGCAACCATGCTGGCCATGAGCATCTTTTCGTATGCACATATCAAGGAGGGATTTTCCGCTTTCTTCATTGTAGGCGCTAGCTTATTTGTGATATCAGATTCATTATTAGCGATTAACAAATTCTACCAAGCCTTCCCGGGCGGTGGCGTACTAGTGATGCTCACGTACGGATTAGCACAATGGTGTATTGTTGAAGGTGCCACGAAGTACTTGAAACGCGCCTGGTAATAAAGCCATTAGGTGGTATATGATCTTCTTTGCGCGTAACATACGCCTACCAGCTAATAGTAAATTATCGCTGAATGGGGTTTTCTATTGGAAAGAAGGTAACGAGTAATATCTCCTAATGGTCTTCTAATGTTATTTCAATGGTCAAACCCGCGTCAATATATATTGGAGATATATGTCCCTAATATACGACCTATATGCCCACTATATTTTCCTATATGTTACAAGTAATGGGGTGATAGGTGCATCGCTATTCATCTAGGGATGATATTTCAAATTCAACAACTTGTCAAAGAACTTACAATATTGCTTGCTAGTAATTACATCCTGAATTTACCCCCTTCCTTTCTCACAAAAAAATGCCGTGCCGCTTTGTGCCGCTTTTAACCGCTTTTTGCCGGATTATGCCGGTTTATGCCGGTTTATGCCGGTTTATGCCACAATGCGCATAATTACCTTTGCAGGCAATTTGCGACAAAACACTAATAAAAACTCAAAAATCGCCCTCCTAGAACCCGCTACAGGCTTACGTGATGTCGGAAAAATGTCGACAAAAGGCTTACTTAACCCTTACTAACACTGGGGGGTTGTCGGTGAAATGTCGGTGAAGTGTCGGTGGAGTGTCGGTGAAAGTCGGTGAAAGTCGGACAAGAGTCGGAGAAGAGCCGGTAAAAGGTCGATATTAGCTTGGTAGACAGTATGTCAACAACGGGGTAAACGAGTTGTATCATGCGTGCATCACTTCCTGTATTTCTAGTATCAAAGGCCGAGAGAATGTCGTATTTTTGGCCATTATGCAACAAACTGATTTTTTGGTAGTAGGATCTGGCATAGCTGGGCTTACTTATGCCTTAAAAGTGGCCGATAGGTTCCCGGAAAAGCAGGTAACGATCATTACCAAATCGAGGGAAGATGAAACAAATACCAAATATGCGCAAGGTGGCGTAGCAGTGGTAAACGATTTGGAGAACGATAGTTTCGAGAAACACATTGACGATACATTGATTGCCGGCGACGGTTTGTGCAATGAAAAAGTGGTGGAGATTGTTGTGAAAGAAGGGCCGGAACGTGTGCAAGAAATCATTGATTGGGGTGCGAATTTCGATAAGAATGCTACGGGTGAATTTGCGAATGGTCGTGAAGGTGGCCACTCGGAATTCCGCGTTATCCACCATAAAGATGTAACCGGTAAAGAAATCGAACGGGCATTACTAGAAGCCATTCGATTACGGCCGAACATCCATATCATTTCCCATTGTTACGTAATTGATTTGATTACGCAGCACCACTTGGGATACTTGGTAACAAAATCTACACTGGATATTGAGTGCTTCGGGGTATACGTCCTCAACCTCAAAACCAATAACATCGAAAAAATCCTCAGCCGCATTACCCTTTTCGCTACCGGCGGCAACGGGCAGGTGTATAGAACTACCACGAACCCTACCATTGCTACCGGCGATGGCGTGGCCATGGTATACCGTGCAAAAGGTAGAATCGAGAACATGGAGTTCATCCAGTTCCACCCTACCGCGCTGTATCAACCCGGCGAAAACCCTTCGTTCTTAATCACAGAAGCTGTACGCGGCGATGGTGGTATTCTTAGGAACAAACATGGGGAAGACTTCATGCATAAATACGACCCTCGTTTGTCGTTAGCCCCACGTGATATCGTGGCCCGCGCAATCGATAGCGAGATGAAGATTACGGGTACAGAACATGTGTACTTGGATTGTAGGCATATGGACATGGAGAAGTTCATTCATCATTTCCCGAACATTTACGAGAAGTGTAAATCGTTGGGCATTGATGTGGCTAAAGACATGATACCAGTTGCCCCTGCCGCGCATTATAGCTGTGGTGGTATTAAAACAGACGAATGGGGCCGTACTTCTATCATTAACCTCTATGCTTGCGGCGAATGTGCCAGCACCGGTTTGCATGGCGCCAATAGGCTTGCTTCTAACTCGTTGTTGGAAGCCATGGTATTTGCACACCGTTGTTTCTTGCATGCTGTAGAGCAAATTGATCATACTTCCTTCAAAGAAAATATACCTGGTTGGGATGCGCGTAGCACAACGGCTCCAAAAGAAATGATCTTGATCACACAAAGTTTGAAAGAACTTAAACAAGTGATGAGCGATTACGTTGGTATAGTACGCACGAATGTTCGCCTAGAACGCGCGATGCGTAGGTTGGATATGCTCCATGAAGAAACGGAAGCACTGTATGAAAAAACGGTGTTATCGCCTCAACTGTGCGAGCTGCGTAATTTGATTACTGTAGGGTATTTGATCGTAAAAGGAGCATCGTTCCGCCGCGAAAGCCGTGGCTTGCATTTCAATACGGATTACCCGTACAAATGCGAGTTGATCCAGAATATCGTTCTTTAATATTTTTATTTTTTAGCGTTTACAACAGTTATGTACTATTTAATACTTGGGTTGCTGTATCTCGTGTCGTTGCTACCATTTCCGTTGTTATACCTACTAAGTGATTTCTTATTTGTGTTGGTGTACTATGTGTTCGGTTACCGGAAAAAGGTGGTGTTATTGAATTTGCGGAATTCATTTCCCCACAAGTCAGAAAAAGAAATCCAAACAATCGCCCGCAAATATTATAGGAATCTTACGGATATGATGGTAGAGTCGATTAAGTTGCTAACGATGCGTAAAAGCTCGTTAATGAAACGATTTAATTGTGACTTATCTGTATTGCAAGAATTATATGCCAAAGGCAAAAGCTGCCAATTACACTTGGGCCATAACTTCAACTGGGAATGGGCCAATTTATTTTGCATGCAAGGCGTGCCGTACGATTTCTTGGTGGTGTTTATGCCACTTACCAGCAAAGTGATGAACCGCGTGTTTACACACTTCCGCGAGAAATTCGGTAGCAAACTGATACCTGCGAATGATATGAAAAACGGGATGGCACCCTGGATTGGAAAACAATACTTGATTGCTTTAGTAGCCGATCAAAATCCAGGTAAGGCTAGCAGGGGTTATTGGTTTAAGTTTTTGAACCAAATGACCGTATTTTATAAAGGACCAGAAATGCAAGCTCGTCGTTATAATATCCCTGTTGTGTTTGTGAATATCCGTAAGCGAAAACGTGGTTATTATGATGCCGAATTGAAGTTAGCATTCGAATTCCCGCAACAAGAGCCGGAAGGTGCCATTACCCAGGCATTCGTTGATTATTTAGAAACGAAAATTAATGAACAGCCGGAAGATTGGGTTTGGAGCCATAGAAGGTGGAAACATCAATATAAACCAGAGTATGGGAATGGTATAGAAGAAAAGCATTAAAAAAAGCGGGCTCTACAAGTGGAGCCCGCTTTTTTATTGTTTAGTGAGAAGGAATTTTCAGCTTTTGACCGGGGTGGATCATATTGGGATCCTTGAGTTGGTCTTTATTAGCTTCAAAAATATCTTGCCATGAAATGCCGGGATAGTTCTTCGCGATTTTACTAAGGTTATCGCCGGATTTCACTTCGTATGTTTGTTCGGCCCCACCGGCGCCATTGGCGAGGGTGATATTGAGTACCATGTCGCCGGCACGCATTTCTGGGTCGATTTGTTCGTACATATTCCAGAGTTTATCTTTTACATCGGCAGAAGGAGCAGTGCCTGTAACGTACAGCACGCCTTCTTTTTCGGCCACTTGAAGGCCAATTACGCCGCCGCTGTTGGCGGTGTCGATAATTTGCTTGTATTTATCTTGTAAGCCCATAAGAAGTTTTTGTTTAGGTGTTTAACTAAATGGAGTGCAAGATGAGGAGGAGTTCGAAGCGGGGTTATTTGAGTGTGAGTTGGTTTTTCACTTTTTTGGGTTTTGCTTCGTTCGCTACCTGCATAATTTTTTTCAGATCAGCTTTAGGCGCTTCACCGGATAAGGTTACTTCACCGTTTGCAACTGCTACAGTAATACCTGTGTAACCTGCTGCTTTGAATGAAGAATCGATGGTGTTGCGTAGAATGTCGTCGGGGTTGATGCTAACCGGTACAGAAGGTTCCGGTGCAACAATTGGTGCGGCTACGGTAATGTTGTTGTTGACGCTTGTGATGCCTTTTACTCCTTTAGCTGCATCTTCAGCCATGGATTTGGATACATCGTCGGGCACTTCACCGGACAGAGTGGCAATGCCACCGGCTACTTCAACAGCAACACCGCTAGTAACGGCAGATACTTTGGTGGTTACATCCTTTTGTAACTGTGCATCGCTGGGTTTACACGCATAAAGTAAAATCCCCATCAATGCCATACACGCAATAAAAATGGAACTATTTTTTTTCATGGTTCAAACAATTTATAATTGGAATTTAAAGCATTCACTATTATGCACCAAGAAATGTGCCGTTTAAATTATTGTAAAGCAATTAGATATATAATGTCAATTAGTTAATATAAGTTATAAGTCGTATGTTTTTGAATAATTATCTCAGCTCATAATCAAGCGCTTGGGTTATAAAAAGTAAGGCCCACATCTTGCGATGTGGGCCTTACTTTATTATTCAGCTTTCGTACTTTGTTAGTTTAGAGCGGTTGTTTCTTGCACCACTTGCAAGCCTTTCTCGTTCTTCATCACAGCAAAGCCACCATTTACATTGCGTAAATTATGGATGCCTTCACGTTTTAACATAGAACAAGCAATTACGCTTCTATATCCACCTTGACAGTGAACATATAAATTTTGGCCTTCATCGAAATCGGCCATAGAACCTGGATCTGTCATTTCACTTAAAGTGTAATTCACAGCGCCTTTGATGTGCCCGTTAGCGTACTCGGTAGGCTTACGAACGTCGACAATCACGAGATTTTTATCGTGCGGGATATCCATTGCTAATTCGTCGGCATCTACATTGATAATCATATCGATGTTTTCACCGGCAGCTTTCCAGCCTTCGTATCCACCTTCTACGTAACCAATTACGTTTTCGAATCCTACACGTGCTAACCTTACGATGGTTTCTTCCTCTTTGCCGGCATCGGTCACCAACATCATTGGTTCTTTGAACGACAATAAGCTACCTGCCCATTCAGCAAACCTGCCTTCTAAGCCAATGCTGATTGCACCAGGGATGAAACCTTCGGTAAAGATGTTTGCGTTGCGGGTATCTAATAACACGACATCATTATTCAAGTTTTCTTTCACTTGCGCAATGCTGAGTGGTTGTAAACCTTTTTGCATCACCGCTTCCAAAGCATCATACCCTTCGCGGTTAATTTTTGCGTTGATAGGGAAATATTGTGGCGGCGTGCTTAAACCGTCGGTCACTTCTTTAATGAAAGCAGCTTTATCGGTTGCCAGCAAGGCGTAGTTGTTATTTCTTTCTTCTTCGATGGTGCTATGTGTATTAGGACCTAAGTTTTTACCGCAAGAAGAGCCTGGGCCGTGCGCTGGGTAAACGATTACGTTACCTGGCAAGGTTTTGATTTTGTTGTTGAGTGAATCGAACAACATGCCGGCGAGATCTTCTTTGCTAAGGTTGCCGCTGAATAAATCGGGGCGACCTACGTCACCAACGAATAAAGTATCGCCGGTGAATATGCAGTTTGGAGCACCTTGTTCGTCGAGCAACAAGTAGCAAGTCGACTCAAGTGTATGTCCTGGTGTGTGTAGCGCTTTGATATTAATATTCCCGATATTGAACACTTCGCTGTCTTGTGCTACGTGCACAGGGAAGTTCGTTTCAGTACCTGGTCCGTACACGATTTGTGCGCCGGTAGCCTTCGCTAGGTCGAGGTGCCCGCTGACGAAGTCGGCGTGGAAATGTGTTTCGAAGATATATTTAATTGTCGCGTTCCTTTCTTTGGCCAAATCTAAATAAGCTTGGATATCACGTAATGGGTCGATTACGGCTGCAATCCCTTCTGATTCAATGAAATAGGCAGCTTCTGAAAGGCAATTAGTATATAATTGCTTTATGAACATAGGTTTTTGATTTTGGCAAATTTACGAATAAGTTGGAACGTAGAAGCAGGTCAGCATCATGGGGTTGTAAAACAATGGTGGGGGTATAAAATAGAAAAAGTAGCCGTGCTGAATGCAGTACGGCTACTCTAATATTGTGCTGGGTAAAAAATGAAAAAGATTATCCTACTAACTCTTCTACAAATTTTGCTACTTCAGCAATTCTTTGTTTGTTGATGGTATAGTGAATAAACTTACCATCTCTCTCGGTAATTACAATACCAGCCCTACGCAAGATTGCAAGGTGTTGTGATGCTACAGACTGTTCTAATCTCAACTTCACATAAATTTCCGTTACAGTCATGCGTTTGTGATCTTCCAACAACTTAATCATTTGTTGGCGCAGCTTATGGTTGATCGCTCTCAACACAGCAGCGGCTTTTTTAACGGCAATGTAATCCAATTTGATCTGATCTTTTTCATTCGCACCTCTTGAAATGATTAGGGTATTGGAAGAGGTGGTTAATAATGTTTTTTCCATCGCAAAATAGTTTTTAAAAAATAATGAAATGACAGGGATCAACGGACAGTAAAAACGCAAATGTTAGAAAACAATCACGGATATTGATTATACAAAATTATAATATTTGACGCAACTAAAAAAATTTTCATACCTTCTTTTTTAATATATAAGCCCAATTATGTGAGAATATGGCATATTTGACAATATCGTGACAAATAAGCCTAGTACCAATGCATTTTTTGCATTGCATATTCTACATAAATTTAGCTTAAACCCTTATTGGGCTTACTTTTTAGAAGGATGATAAAATGCTTTCAGGTAATCTGGCCCGAAATACGCGAGATTCGCAAATGATTGATTTTGAAAGGCTTTTTCAGCTAAAGGCACCATGTGGGCTGCTGAAATTTCGTACACTGGAAAGTGTGCGTGTTGCACATTTTCGCCTAATAAAGTTTGCCATTTAGCGGCTCCATCACCAAAAAAATAAACCTCCTTTTCTGCTATTACTGATTGGTATGATGATGGTTCTAAAATGTGAGCCGAAGGTGCTTCTACAGCTTGTAAAGTTGCGTCGTATACGGCTGTAAAAACTTCCATCCTGCGTGCATCGATCATGGGCACATAGTATGCCGTTTGATCTTGTTGTTGAAGCAACATACCTTGCGCCATCATTTGCAAGGTGGAAATGGCCACCAAAGGCTTATCCCAAGTGTAACATAACCCTTTTGCCGTAGCTACACCAACACGTAAACCAGTGTACGATCCTGGGCCGGCACTAACTGCAATAGCATCTAATTCATGCTGCGTAATGCCATGGTTTTTCATGATCGTTTGCACCAATAACACCATGCTTGCTGCATGATCTCGTTGTTGCTGGTTAATGATGGTTTCTAATACTTCGCCGTCTTTCGATAAGCAAACAGATCCCACCGTTGTGGCCGTGTCGATGTTTAAAAGTAATGCCAATGTTCTATCCAACTTTTACCGCAGCTTCATATGCTTGCTGCAAATACTCGCTAATTGCGTACCGTTCATTGCCTGTGCGCTGGTGCACAGCAGACAGCAATTCGTACACATTTTTAATTCCAATTTTTTCAGCCCATTCAAATGGTCCGTACGGGTAATTGGTACCCAACTTCATCGATATATCTATATCCTCTCTACTCGCGGTGCCCTCGCCTGCTGTATTGTATGCTTCGTTAATAATCATACACACCACCCGCGCTGCCACCATGCCTACCTCATCTTTTACTACTTCATATGGCCATTGTAATGACGACAGGAACTTGTCTAATTTTTCTGTCGACCCACCTGCAGCTGCACTTACTTCTAAGCTGTTACGATCTATAAAACCCGGTAAGAAATTCGCACCGAAAACATTCTTTTCACGCGCCTTTCCTAGTAGAGGCCATACATCGTCCAAACTCATTTTTACTGTGCAACCCAATACGGGCAGTTCCGGGTACAGAATGTAGGTGGATAAATGCTGGTAATGATCATCCAACACCAAATCGATCACCCAATCGAACCGTTCCCAGCCTTGTACAGTATGTATATCGTTGTGCCACTCAGCTTCGTGTTCTCCGAAACCTTTCTGGTTAAGCATTTCCCAACGTTTTTCATCACCGATTACAAGAATCTTCATGCCTTATTGTTGCAGTTAACAATGCTAAAATTTGGGAACGAAACGTAATCGTTCCCTGTTTAATTTATTTTACCGCGATCATCGAAATCTCTACGTTCACCGCTTTGGGTAAAGCTGCTACTTGCACTGTTTCACGTGCCGGGAAATCACTTGTAAAGTATTCACCGTACACAGCATTGATCTGCGCAAAATCGTTCATATCCGTTATGAAAATTGATGTTTTTACAACATGCCCGAAGTTCATCCCTGCCTCGGTCAATATATAACGCAAATTCTTCATTACTTGGTGTGTTTGTGCTTGAATATTATCCATCACCAATTCATTCGTTGCAGCGTTCAAAGGAATCTGACCTGAAATATATAACGTATTGCCGGCCAAGATTGCTTGGTTATAAGGACCGATCGGAGCCGGTGCATTGTTGGTATTAATCACCTGTTTTTCCATATGTATACAAAAATAACGCACTGGCAGATTTAATTGATGAATTATTTCCACTTAAGGCCCTTTCAAGCGTCTTTTTAACGTAATTTTTTGTAATTTGATGGAAGTTGGCAGCAATATTAACCTCAATCCTAGCAACACATTGCGCCTACTTATTATTAAAATTTTCAACCATATTTGTATGTTTATCCAAACCTTTAAAGGTCTTACCTTACCCCGTGCCTGGCTGATTATATTTATCATACTAGGATTTACTGCACTGGCGAGTGTTTTCGCCTATTATTCACCAGCATTCGATTTCTTTACAATACAACAATCTGCCTATATTCTTAGCTGCTTCGGGATCGTGATTTTTAGTGTAGTGCAACCAGCCATGGGCTTTGAATTTGTTCCCCGGTTCCGGGTAAATGCACGGTTATTAATCGCAACATTTTTTATGTCGGCAGCGATTGCTTGTATGAGTTATATGGGGCATGTTTTGTTGCCATTGCCTTCGAACGAGTTTTTACAATTTGCAGAGGTAAAAATTGACACGACTTATAACATTATTGCAGGTGTTTTCTTGTTAGTATTTGCAGAAGAATTTCTATTCAGAGGTATTATCCTAGAAGGGTTACAAAAGCGCTATACGCCTACTTTTTCCGTGGTATTATCGGCTATTATTTTTAGCGTTGCACACCTCGACCCCGTACAACTTTTACCGATGTTTTTGTTGGGGTTATTGACAGGATTTCTCTATCAAAAATTGCGCGACTTGTGCATGAGTATCTTTGCGCACTTGTTGTTTAATATAGCCCAAGCAACCGCATTACCCGCCGCTTCCAACAATTGGCAATTATCGCCCCTATTACTTTACACAATATTAGCTGCTGCTGCTTTAGTGCTTGTTTTGGGGTATTTGAATATTCGCAAATATGCACACTTCCATAAAGCAAAAATGCAGCAAATGCCGAAGCAAGTTGCTGCATCTATGGTAGACCCACGGGTGTTTAGTGAGTAAAAAGTTGTTTTGCTAATTGGGCATCGTGGCCATATACATCGTTCCTAAAATTTAATTCACCTTTACTATTCACCCAAGTGGTGAAGTAGCCGATAAACACAGGCACCTGTGTTTTAAGCGTCACGTATTTTTCTTTGCCGGCATTCATTGCTTCATCGATACGTTTCTCTGTCCAGTAGGTATCGTTACGAAGCAAATATTCTGCTAATCTTTTCGGTTCAGCTACCCGGATACAGCCGTGGCTAAAGGTTCTATTTGTTTCGTTGAAGAGGCCTTTAGACGGGGTGTCGTGTAAGTAGATGTTATATTCGTTCGGGAAGAGGAACTTCACTTTACCGAGCGAGTTGGCACCACCGGGTTTTTGTCGTACAATATATGGGAAGTTTCTACCGGTATATTTTCCCCAACTGATGCTTGAAGGGGCAATTACTTTTCCACTAGCTCCTACTACTTCCATATTATGGCGAGCTAAATAACCGCTATTGCGTTTAATGCCCGGTAATACTTCATTTGCTAGAATACCAGGCGGCACATTCCAATAGGGTGCAAATACGATGTATTTCATCTCGCGGCTAAATACAACCGTGCTGGCACCAGGTTTACCAACTACCACGTTACAGCTCCAAGCAAGGGAGTCGTGATCGTACACGTGCATTTTGAATTCCGGGATATTTACGAGTATATAATCGCCGGTTTGTTCGGTTGGCACCCAGCGCAAGCGTTCCATGTTGATCAAAATTTGTTCGATGCGTTTTGATAATGGAACGTTTAAGGCTGTGATAGTGGCGGCTTGTAGTTGGCCATCAACCTTTAAACCCATTCTATCTTGGAATCGTCTAACCGCGCTATCTAGTGCTGGGGTGTATTTATTGGAGGTGTCGGCTACGGCAAGGTCTCCCCAAGCGTGTAAGCGTTGTTTTACGGCAACGATGACGGCTGCAGAATCACCCTTTTTGTAGACTTTTTTATCTAGGATGAGTGAGTCTTGTGGTAAATCTTTGCTCATATTCGAGATGCGTTCCAGTTCCTTTCTCAGCATATTATACTGTTTGTGAACAGGCGCTTCGCCAGCGAAATCTTTCCCTTTGTGGTCGATCACAGATTCTAACAGGCTACCGATTTCCATTTTCTTTCTTGGAATGTACCATTCGAGGTCTTTGGCGGAATCGGCCGTCATGCCACCCCATACTTTATTGCCGTAAGCAAAGAATTGGGCGGTAAGCATAAGCTCGGTAGAAGGTACGAGGGTATCGTTTGCACGCCATTGTTCGCGCGTGGTAAGGGTATCAAATTGCGCTTGCAGTACGTGGTTAACGAGGCTGCTATCTTGGCCGATGTAATTGGCATCGGTACGCATGAGGTTCATGAAACTGGCAGCTTGTTCGGTCATACCGCTATCTGTAATCCAAGCGTAGTGATAGTTTCTTTTGCTATAAAAATCTTTGACCAGGTCGGTATACGACACGTATTCGGGGTGTTTGGCGATGAAACTATTTACGGCATTGCTATCGAGTTTAATGGAAATATATTCTTCCTTCGAGTAGTGAGCTTCGTCGCGAGCTTTGGCTTTGCTCGTTTTGGGTTTGCTTTGGTTATTACAGGCGATCCAGTAGGTAGCAGCGATCACCAGGCAAATAGATAGTAAAAAACGGTAACGCATAAACGAAAAATTTGTGAAAAATAGGTTCCCGGTTCCTCAAAACAATTTCAATGCCATTAACAAGGAATGCGGGATTAAGTTGATTAGAAAAGGATTAGGTTTGGGGGTGGGGTGGATTTTATAAAAAACGAAAGGGGCTTTTGGGCCCCTTTGTTAATATCTTTTCGGCGTGCATTACAATTTAATCTCTTCATCATTAGCATCGATAAAATGAAACTCGGTGAGGTGATTATTAGAATCCGCTTTGAGTTTGATCCATTTTTTGAATTTGAAATACCATTTCCATTGCTTCGATGTAAGGAAGCCTTTGGTGAGGTATGCATACAAAATGGGGTGTACGCTGATGGAGAGTCCTTTGTGTTGGTGGTTGATGAGGTAATGAAGGTTCTTTTCAATTTCATCAACGATCAACATGGAAGCGCCGATTTTACCGGTTCCTTTGCAGGCTGGGCAATCTTCTGCGACGGAGATTGTTACTTCCGGTTTCACACGTTGACGTGTGATTTGCATCAAGCCGAATTTAGAAATTGGCAGGATGGTATGTTTTGCACGATCGAGTGCCATGAATTTCTCCATCGCTTCGAACACTGTTTTCTTATTTTCTGGCAGCTTCATATCGATAAAATCGATAATGATGATACCACCAAGATCGCGGAGCCTTAATTGGCGGGCGATTTCTGCAGCAGCTTCTAGGTTAGAGGCGAGTGCATTTTGTTCTTGGTTATTGCTGGAGCTTTTGTAACCGCTGTTTACGTCGATTACATGTAAAGCTTCCGTGGCTTCGATAACTAGGTATACGCCGCTATCGAGGTTTACGGTTTTACCAAACGATGCTTTTACTTGACGCGTTACACCGTAATGGTCGAAAATTGGAGCGCCATTATGGTAATGTGTAACAATATCTTGTTTTTCCGGTGCAATTTTCTGGATGTAGCTTTTGGTATCGGCATAGATATTTTTATCGTTAATAACGATACGGTTGAAGCTTTCATTCAGCAGATCGCGCAGGATGCTGGTGGTTTTTGTTTGTTCGCTCAGTATTTTTTGTGGAGCTTGGGCGCCACGTAAATTTTGCTGGATATTTTTCCAGGTGTTGGTGAGCGTGAGCACATCGTCGTGCAGTTCGGCTGTGTTTTTTCCTTCAGCGGCGGTTCTAACGATGATGCCGAAATTTGGTGGCTTAATGGATTCAACAATTTTTTGCAGTCTTTTTCTTTCTTCGGAAGAATGAATTTTTTTCGATACTGCAACAATATCGTTGAATGGGGTTAGAACGATAAACCTACCGGGGAGTGAGATTTCACAGCTGAGGCGAGGGCCTTTAGACGAGATGGGTTCTTTTAAAATTTGAACGAGGATATTTGGTTTACCACCAAGTACCTCGGTAATTTTGCCGGTTTTAATAATTTCAGCTTCGTTTTTGAACGTAGAGAAATTGAAACCGTCGGGCCCTTTATCGACCATAGCCAGTTGGGTAAACTTCAGGATAGAGCGTACGTATGGGCTAAGATCCGTATAGTGCAGGAATGCGTCTTTTTCAAAGCCAACATCAACGAATGCGGCATTTAAACCAGGAATTAATTTTTTAACTTTCCCCAAGTAAAGATCACCTACTGCAAAATTAGGATTGCCACTTTCGTGATGCAGCTCCACCAATTTCTTATCCTCCAACAATGCAATTTCCACACCGGATGGTGCCGCATTTATAATGAGTTCCTTATTCAAGCGTCCAAAATTTTAACCATTAATACTTCACTTTAAACTGGCGTTGTAAAAATACAATGCACAGCATACCATAGCGAAAATAGCATGGGCACAAGAATCCCTGCTTTTTCACGTACGTGTTTGATGGATTTGCTTAAGGGTTTAGTGATATATACAGGGCGATGCTTGGAATTATTCGGCAGCAGACCGACGAAAAAGACCTGCATGACTTTAGCAATTTACTGAATTTGCTAAAACCATGCAGGATTTATAAAAATTTATCCGGTAGCGCCATAACATGTTGCCTGTTTGTATAAATGGCGGGAAACGGGAGAAAAATTATTTCTTACCTTTTTTATGACGATTCTTTCTCAGCCTTTTTTTCCTTTTGTGGGTGGCAATTTTATGTCTTTTTCTTTTCTTACCGCAAGGCATACTCAAAAAATTTAAAATGATTATAGAAAAATGTTAATGTATCTCTTTAATATACTCATCGATTTCGGCTGCTAATGCAGGATCTTTAATCAGTTTCCTACAAGCAATTAAAGTTTGCTTTGCCTTCTCGATATCGCCTTTATTTTTATAAGCTTCGGCTAATAAGAATAAAGCTTTTGGATTGTCTGGTTGTTTCTCCAATACTTTGTTCATGCGTTCGATCGCTTTGTCGAATTGGCCTGAAGTAATAGCGAAATTACCCAGCATCATTTGCACGTCCATATTGTTAGGATCTTCTTCTGCCATTTGTAATAGCATGGAAATTCCTTCCATTGGCGTGGATGAACTTACTAGTAATTGTGCTAATTGGAGTTTTACCTCGTTGTTAGCAGGATTGAGCTTGTTAGCTTGTTTTAATAATTCCGTAGCATTGTTCATCATCCATTTCGCTACCGTAGGATCTTGAACATGATCCATATGGTTTAAAAATGAAGTGGCCGCAAAGGTGAGGCTTTTTTCGGAATTTTCCAACTTAGCAGCTTCGCCGAGGTAATATGTGGAGATCGGTTGTTCACGCAGTGTGTCCCAAACTGCCGCAAGTTGTTTGTATACGACAATCTGCTGGTGATGTACATCACCACGCACCACAGCATGTTCTAAACCTTCTACGAGGGTTATCTTATCAGCAGGAATACGGCTTTTCGCCTTCTTAAGAAGATCGTCAAAGTTGGCTTCGGCAATAGCTTGCCCGTCCCCTGCCGCGTTAGCAGCAGGCGCATGCGCATGATCATGACCCTTATGCGATGGAACTGTTCGTCCAAAGGCATACAAAGCTACCAGCATTATTACGGCAGCACCTAATAGTAGTAGTTGTTTCTTCTGCACCCTAAATATCTTTAGGATGCGAATTTAAGAACTTTTCAGCTTCTTTACTTCTGCTACAAATTCTTTAGATGGCTTAAATGCTGGAATGTAATGCTCTGGGATTTCCACGGCAACATTTTTCTTAATGTTGCGGCCGATCTTCGCGGCGCGTTTTTTCGTGATAAAACTGCCAAAACCCCTGATGTAAATATGTTCGCCATTTGCCAAAGCTTCTTTCACCTCCTTAAACATGGCCTCGAGTGTTACTAACACATCTACTTTGGGAATGCCGGTTTTTTCAGCGATGTTATTAATCAAATCAGCTTTTCTCATAATGAAGCGGAGGATTACTTATAGTAAAGTTATTAAAAAATAATTAATTGCTGAATTTTAAGCAACTAAGTTTTAGTATTTTTTCTTATAAATACGTACCTATTAATTACGTTTCTTTGTGAGGCATTTATTAGGGTTTAACCAGGCAAATACTTTCTGAATCGTACTTTTTGGTACACGAATATATAAAAAAACATAAACATATATAAACAATTTGTGTAAATGAATAGTGCCGGCAACTTTTTTTCTAACACTTTATTGCAATGGAATCGCAGTCAAAATTCTCGTTCCATGCCCTGGAAAGGCATAAAAGACCCCTATAAAATTTGGTTATCGGAGGTCATTTTACAACAAACCAGGGTAGAGCAAGGCTGGAAATATTACGAGGCCTTCACCTCTAAATACCCCACTGTGGCCGATTTAGCTGAAGCCGCCGATGAAGATGTTTTTCGATTATGGCAAGGCTTGGGCTACTATGCCCGCTGCAAAAACATGCTTGCAGCTGCCCGGACCATCGTGTCGGATTTTGGGGGAAAATTCCCAAAAACATACAACGAAATTAACACGCTCAAAGGCATCGGTTCATACACCGCCGCCGCTATTGCTTCCTTTGCATATAATTTACCCCATGCCGTGCTCGATGGTAACGTTTACCGTGTATTAAGCCGATATTTCGGCATTGATACCCCCATCGACACTACTGCGGGGAAAAAGATTTTCAATGAGTTAGCGCAAAAATTGCTTCCTATAGATAACGCTAGCGAGTACAATCAAAGTATAATGGATTTTGGAGCGGTGGTGTGTAAACCCCAACAAGCCCAATGCTCCATTTGCCCTCTAGCACCCAACTGTGCTGCGTTTAACACAAATTCTGTATCCCAACTACCAATCAAAAGCAAAAAATTACAAATAAAAAAGCGGTATTTCTATTATTTCTTAGCACTTTATAAAAATCAGGTCATTATTCGTAAACGCCCAGCTAAAGATATCTGGGAAAATCTACACGATTTTTTACTAGTAGAAGCCGATGGGCTAACGGATATTCAACAAGTTACACAAAAAACCGGGGAATTTATGCTACAAACTGATTTTGAAACCGTGGCAATCTCCCCTATTTTCAAACAACAGCTCACCCATCAAACTATTCATGCACAGTTTGTGCAGATCAAATGTAGCCATCAACCTACTATTCCACCAGGTTATCAATTGGTTCCATGGAATGCACTCGATGATTTTGCTTTCCCAAAAATCATACTCGATTACCTAAAAAGCCAACAATTACAATTATTATAAAATTGGCAGCTTCTTTGTATTAATTCAAACCATTCAACTAAAGGATTGTTATGCATCTTTAAAACGGCGAATACTTAGCTGTAACAGATATTCAGTGTTTAAAAATTTGAACAATGATTTAAAAAATACATTAACTTTAGTAAGGACGATAAATTAATACTTGAGAAGAACTTTTCATCAATAGATTATTAAAACCTACAACCATGAGAGGTGTTAATAAAGTAATTCTGATTGGCAATTTAGGAAGAGACCCCGATGTTCAATTTTTGGAAGGCAATATCGCCGTAGCAAAATTCTCCTTGGCCACTACAGAAACTTTCAAAGACAGGGCTGGTAAATTAATTTCGCAAACAGAATGGCACACAGTTGTATTGTGGAGAGGTTTGGCCGAGTTAGCGCAAAAATATTTACATAAAGGTAGCCTCGTATACATAGAAGGAAGGCTACGTACCCGTAGCTGGGAAGACAAAGAAGGCAACAAGAAATTCGCCACTGAAGTTGTGGGTGATAATCTTGTAATGCTCGACAAACGCTTAGATGGCCACAGCGGCGACCACCCGTTACCTTCACAAGGTGGCAGTGGTTTATCTACTGGAAGTAGCGAAAGCTTTGGCGGACTGGAAATTCCACCGCTGAGTGAACCAGCCGACGATCTCCCATTCTAAGTATAGCCTATAGTTTTATGGCATTCTTAATATTTCAATGTTCCCCACCGCAAATGGGGACATTGCTTATATTTGCATATACTGGGAAAGTAACTCCACGATTTCTTGGATTTTCTTTCCTTTTTTTTTGGAACGGAACATTATTACTGATCAAAGCATAAAATCTTGGTTCACTATCCGGCTGGTACTATACCCTTCGACATATCTTTGCTTCAAGTTACCGCCTCGCCATCTCCGAATGTTGTGGTATTTCTACTTGTTATCTTAGTATTATTGCTCCTTTCGTTCATCGTTTCCGGGGCAGAAGTGGCGTTCTTTTCTTTAACGTATAAAGATTTGAATGTTTTGAAGTCGAGGCAGAATAATTCCGGTAAACTTATTACGAAGCTCTTAGAAAAACCCAAATCACTCCTTGCTTCCTTACAAATCGCACAAATCCTACTCAGCATAGCTTTCATTTTGGTGACCAATTATCTCATCAATCAAATGGAGGCCCTGCAGGAACTTCTGGTTGTTTCCGCTGTAGTGCGTATGGCTATTATCACTTTTGTACTTCTTTTCTTCGGTCAAATTTTACCGAGAACTTGGGCTGCGCAAAATAATATCCGCTTTGCCACCTACTTCGCTTGGTTTGTGCACATTATTCACGCCACGATGGAGCCTATCTCTGATTTCTTTGTTAATATTAGCGAAGGCATCGAAGGCAAACTCTTTCACCGCAACCTTAAACCGGTGAATTACCAGGAAATCGACGAGGTAATTGAAATGAGCGTAGACCCGAATGCATCACAAGAAGAGAAAAATATTGTTCGCGGGATTTTGAAATTCGGCAACATTGCTGTGAAGCAAATTATGCGTACTCGTTTGGATGTGAATGGTTTAGAATATGACCTTTCATTCTCAGAAGTAATAAAACAAGTAGCCGACCTACATTATTCACGCCTTCCTGTATTTAAAGGCAATTTGGACACAATCGTAGGCGTTATTCATACAAAAGACATGTTACCACATTTGGATAAAGGCGATAGTTTCGACTGGCACCAAGTGATGCGTCAACCTTTCTTCGTTCACGAACATAAATTAATTGAAGATTTACTAAACGAATTCCAAGAGCGCCACATGCACTTTGCAGTGGTAGTTGACGAATTTGGCGGCACATCAGGAATTGTTACGTTAGAAGATATTATTGAAGAAGTTATAGGTGATATCAAAGACGAGTTTGATGAAGATGAGTTCAATTATAACAAAGTAGACGACAATACCTACGTTTTCGAAGGTAAAACTATGCTGAATGATGTTTGTCGTATTATGAATATCCCTCCCGATACCTTTGAAACCGTAAAAGGCGAAAGTGATTCGCTGGGCGGGTTAATATTGGAATTATCGGGTAAATTTCCTGAAGAAAATAGTGTTATTAGCTACGGAGATTTCGATTTTACCATTTTGGAAGTAACGAAAATGCGCATCCAAAAGATCCAGGTAAGCGTAAAACCGGGCATTACTGAATTAGAATAATTACTTGTGAAAGCCAATTTCTTTGTACTCCTGTTGGCGGCATGTTCCTTTTTTGTAGCTTGTCAACAACAATACACACCTAAGCCTACTGGGTATTTCCAAATCGATCTACCTAAAAAAGAATACAAAACTTTTAATGACCCGGGCTACCCTTATACATTTGAGTATCCTTCTTACGCCAATATCGTAAAAGACACTGTTTTCTTCGATGCAGCCCCCGAAAACCCATATTGGATTAATATTGAGTTCCCCGGCTTGAATGGGAAATTATATATGAGCTACAAAGTGGTGGGCGCTAGCGCGAAAAATACCTTCGATAAATTGGTAGAAGATGCTTTCAAACTGACTTATAAACATACTTATAAAGCTGAATATATCGATGAAAGGCCATTTGAATTGCCTGGCCGTGTTTCAGGCCTGTTCTACGACGTAGGTGGAAATGCTGCATCGGCGAAACAGTTCTATGCCACAGATTCCACGAAACATTTTCTGCGGGGTGCTTTATACTTTTATGCTCCTCCAAATGCCGATTCTTTGAAGCCGGTGATCAATTTCCTTCAAGATGACATGGTGCACCTTGTAGAAACCCTACAATGGAAATAAATTACGTCTTACCTTTGCATTGTGTAGCTCGGCTTCACAAATCGTATTGATAGTTAATTGTGCATCATGATAGTAATAGATGATAAGTATATAAGCGACGAAGTAATTGAAAAGAACTTCGTATGTAATTTAACCGCTTGTAAGGGCGCTTGTTGCGTAGCAGGCGATTGCGGCGCGCCTTTGAATGAAGACGAATTGCCGATTTTGCCTCGCATCTATGAAAAATTGAAGCCATACTTACGTCCAGAAGGTATCAAGGAAATTGAGAAAACTGGGTTTCATACCATCGACCCGGAACATGGCTATGTAACACCCGTGGTAAACAATGGCATTTGTGCTTATGCGGCCATTGATGCTAACGGCGTTGTGGGTTGTGCCATGGAGAATGCATTTAATGACGGGGTGATTGATTATAAAAAGCCTATTTCTTGTCATTTATACCCTATCCGCATCACGAAATACCCAACATTCGAAGCGTTAAATTACGACCGCTGGGATATTTGTAAAGCAGCATGTAAAAACGGGAACAAGCTACAGGTACCTATATACAAATTCTTAAAAAACGCTCTTATTCGTAAATACGGCGAAGAATTCTACGAAGTACTCGATAAAATTGCGACGAAGCAACACAAAGAGCATTAATCACTATATAACCTCAAGAGTTCATTGCTTTATGGCCTGCATTTTGCAACATTTAATTGCCATCAATGTTGTATTTGCATAAATTGGCGAAATACCTGTCAACATTGGTGAATTAGGTATCAAACAGCAAAGGCTAAAGTTCTCTATCTTTATCATACTAACATTCATTACCAATTCGGCTTATGAGCAAATTAGCAAACGACTTTCTCGATGCGAGCGAGTTGAAAGCAAAGGACTTAAATCATCGTAATACTATCAACTTCAATATAGGTAAATACAATGCTGCCGTTAAAAATGGTAAGCAACAATTTGCCGAGCTTACTACTGCCCGTGAACGTGCGAAAAATACTAAGTGGAGAGCTATTGAACATTTAGATAAATTGTTAGAAGATTTTGAGATGCACCTTACACGCCGTGGCGGTAAAGTAATTTGGGCGGAAAACGCTGAGCAAGCACGCCAAGAAATCTTGAATATTTGCAAAGCCAAAAATTGCAAAACTGTCGTTAAGTCTAAATCTATGGCGACAGAAGAAATTCATCTTAACCCATTCCTTGAAGCGAACGGCATTGAAAGTGTGGAAACCGATTTGGGTGAATATATTCAACAACTCGACGACGAACCTCCTTATCATATTGTTACGCCTGCTATGCACAAAAGCAAGGAAGACGTAGCGCAACTTTTTAGCGAAAAACTAGGTACAGATCCAAGTTTAACACCAGAACAATTAACACTTGTTGCCCGTGATAAACTACGTCAAAAATACTTAGACGCAGAAGTAGGTATTACTGGAGCCAACTTTATTATAGCCGACATTGGAGGTATTGCTATTACCGAAAATGAAGGGAATGGCAGGCTCACTACTTCATTCCCTAAAACACATATCGCGCTGGTTGGTATTGAAAAAGTGATTCCTTCAATGAGCGATTTGGCGATGTTTTGGCCGTTGTTAGCAACATATGGTACTGGGCAGCAAATCACATCTTATAATACAATTATCAGTGGTCCACGCCAGGAAGGTGAAATAGATGGCCCTGAAGAAATGTACGTGATCTTGATCGACAATGGCAGAACTAACATTTTAGCCGATGTTGTTGCTCGTGAAAGCTTGTACTGTATTCGCTGTGGCTCGTGCTTAAACGCTTGCCCAGTGTATAAAAACATTGGTGGGCATACATATAAAACCACTTACAGTGGTCCTATTGGAGCAGTTATTACGCCACATTTACAAGGCATGGACGAGTATATGCACTTAAGCTATGCTTCTTCGCTTTGTGGGAACTGTACGGAGGTGTGCCCGATGCGTATTAACTTACATGAATTGTTATTACACAACCGTCATAAAGCTGTAGAAGAAAACCATACTTCGGGAATGGAAAAGATTTCTTGGTTTGGTTGGAAACAAGCAAGTTTAAGTAGAAGAATGATGAACTTGGTGAGCGGAAACACGAAGAATTTCTTTATGCAGAAGTTCTTTAACAAAGCTTGGGGAGATGACCGTGATTTACCGGTTTTTGCGCCAAAGTCGTTCAATCAACTATGGAAAGAAAGAAGATCTTAATAATAGCAAAAAGGCTCGCTGTGCGGGCCTTTTTTATTGCGTGTTTTTAGGTTCATCTAGTTTTACGAATACCACTAATATTCTTATTACCGTGGGTTTTGAATCACTAGAAGGTAGCCATTTAGGACCTCTTTTGATCGTTTCTACTGCTAATAAGTCGTTTTTAGGTGTAAGTGCTTTATTAATGATGAAATTAGTGAGTTCTCCTGTTACCGGCATCACTGAAAAGCTGAGTTCTACTTCCCCATTTACATTATCACGAACTGCAGCCGGGTCATTCACCGTTTTCATAATATATGCATCATATGCTTGGAAGCCCATTAAAGGGCTGGCCTGTTTGAATGGTGAAGCATTAGAAGTTAATGCATTATTTGCATTCGAATATTTTTTAACGTTGCCTTTATTTAGGTTAGATACTACATTATTCGATACATTATTAGCATTATAACCATATTTATCAGCCGCTGGGTTTAACATATTAAACTTACCGGCATCTGTTTTATTTGTTTGTGAAGCAATGCTAAACTGTGATTTCTTAGCATCCATTATTATACTAGTATCTCGCCCATAATACATTGATTTCGAACGATATTTACTATTAATGATCTCCAAGGCATGCGTATTATCATCAACTAATACACCATTTCTAAAGTATTTACCATACAAAGCCGTTTCTGGTGCTTCAAAGCCTCTTAATCGGCCTTCCGTGGCAAACAAAGTATCTACAACAATAGCATTACGGCGAGCAATTTTTATTGTATCGACCTGCATATTACCAGGCGCAAAGAAGTATTTATCTTCATTGTTTGCTAAGTCGCGCATGAAACCTTTCATAGTTTCATACGAATACTTATAGGTAGCTGTTCTTTTTGAAGAGTCGAGGTTTACGTTTAAGCGGCTACGCATGTTAGTCGACCAAGTATCTTCTAACGCGATGCCAGCAGCGCGGTTATTCAATGAACTTTCCAAGGGCTTCGAATCGGTTACTCTCGCTGCTTTCATTTTGGGTCGCGCTACATCCATTGATATCTCATTATTTTGCTGATCCGCTGCAATTTCAGCTGGTGGTGCAGGGGCTTGAGCTACGCGAGCCCCCTTCTTCTCTTGGGCATGCTCAGCTTTTATATAACCATCAGCAAATGATCCAGGAGTCACATCTGTCTTTTCTACACCTGGTACATTTTTAGAAGGTGATAAAAAGGTGAGGCTATCCGCAGTAATTTCAGCGTTTGGTGCAGCAGGAACAGGTGTTGGATCTGCTGGCTGATCGGGTTGGGCAGTTGTTGATTTAATATCTTCCGCTACAGTAATCGAGGTGTTCTTTTCTTGGCCTTGATAATCGCGGAGAATGAGCGTGCTCACCGAAAGAATGATCAATATCACGGCAGCTGCAGCCCAACGGTAATCGACACGGCGCTTTTTAGTGATAGGTACAATAATGGCTTCTTCTTCGGATGCTGGCTGCTCACGGGGTTGAACTAGGCGAGCTTGTAACCTAGCTTGCAGGTCGTTCAAGTGTGGGGCTTGCTGCGTATTTTTGCCACCATACCCTTCCAAGGCTTCGGCTAAGAACGGGTCGTCCAGCGCCATTTTTTCAAGGGCATGCATTTCCCGGTCACTCAACTTACCCTCGAGGTATAACTGAATGTATTCTGGGCTTGGAACGATATGGTTATTATTGCCTTGCATTGTGCTTTTCCATGCAGTTTTTAAGATTTCGTTTGCCGTTTTGAATATAGCTCTTCACTTTGTTCATATCGAATCCCGTGATTTCGGCCACTTCACGGTAACTTTTCTCTTTTAAGTAGAATAAATCCACACTCTCCTTTTGCTCTTTGGGCAAGGTTTCCATGCATTTCTCCATCACCTGGAGGTTGTCCTCCATGGAAATTCCATTGTCATGATGATTATTTTGTCCCGATTCCATAAGTGGAAATTCAGGAACAGACACCACCAAACCCTCTTTGTTCTTAGAAGAGCGGATCTTCATTAGACAGAAATTCTTCGTTAACACATGCAACCAGCTCTTAAAGTTCTGAACCTCATGCTGTTGTAGTTTTACTATTAACTCTTCGAAGATCTGCATCACCGCATCCTTACTAGTTTCCTCATCAAAATACTTCAAACAAACACCATATACAAGTCCCATATAACGTTGGTAAATAGCTGCCAAATATTGTAAATCTCCCGTCGATTTAAATCGACTGATTAACAGCTCATCGGCGGCCTCCTGCATTATATTTTCTTGTATAAACTTCATTTGAATGGGAACACTTATCCAAAGTAGTTAATTTTTTCGAATCACCCGCCAATTTGATAACGGAGGCGACTACACGAAAAAGAAACGTCCCGGTCAAATGACCGGGACGTTTACTCAATTATATTTAAATAGCTATTAATGTCTAAAGTGACGCATACCAGTCACAACCATTGCCATACCATTTTGTTTAGCGAAGTCGATTGAATCGTTATCGCGGATAGAACCACCTGGTTGGATAACAGCAGTGATACCAGCTTCATGCGCGATACTTACACAATCATTGAATGGGAAGAATGCATCAGAAGCCATAACAGCCCCATTTAGATCGAATTTGAATTGACCGGCTTTTTCAATTGCATGACGAAGCGCATCGATACGAGATGTTTGACCGCAACCTTTACCAATTAATTGCTTGTCTTTTACTAAAGCGATAGCATTAGATTTCAAGTGTTTACAAACGATATTAGCGAAAACAAGGTCATCTTTCTGCGCAGCAGTTGCTTCTTGTGCACCTACTTCGTTCCATTCTTTGAAGTTACCTTCGTCATTATCTTGTACTAAAACGCCGCCCAGGATATTTTTGAACATTGCTTTAGGGTTCACCGCTTGTTTTTGGTGCAACAAGATGCGGTTTTTCTTCGTTTGCAAGATTTCCAAAGCAGCAAGGTCGAAGCCTGGCGCGATAAGAATTTCAAAGAAGATTTCATTTACAGAAGCGGCAGTAGCTGCATCAATAACAGCATTACAAACTAAAACACCACCGAAAGCACTTTCTTTATCACCTGCTAAAGCAGCTTCCCAGGCTTCTTTCAAAGTTGGGCGAGTTGCAATACCGCAAACGTTCGTGTGTTTAATAACTGCAAACGTAGTTTCGGTGAATTCGTTAATCAATTGGCAAGCCGCGTCTACGTCTACCAAGTTATTATATGATAATTCTTTACCGTGTAATTTGCTGAAAGTATCTTCTAAATTACCATAGAAAGTACCTTGTTGGTGAGGGTTTTCACCGTAACGGCAAACCTGGCCTAATGGAGCAGACACTTGGAAGTTAGCTGTTGTTGGTTCATCTTTCAAGAAGTAACCAGCGATAGCCACATCATAATGAGCACATACTTCAAAAGCTTTGGCAGCGAAATTGCGACGATCTTGTAATGTAGAAGCACCGTTGTTTTCAACTAATACTTTTTCTAAATCAGCATACTGATCTTTCGAAGCAACAATCACAACATCTTTATAATTTTTACCAGCAGCACGAATCAAAGAAACACCACCAATATCAATTTTCTCGATAATAGCTTGTTCTTCTGCCGTGTTTTTAACTGTTTCTTCAAAAGGATAAAGATCTACAATCACTAAGTCGATTTCAGGAATCTCGTATTGCTTCAATTGCTCAAGATCTTGAGGATTTTCCCTGCGCGCCAAAATACCGCCGAACACTTTAGGGTGAAGCGTTTTAACACGACCGCCTAAGATAGATGGGTATGCAGTGATATCTTCAACCGCTACACATTTAACACCTTGTGCTTCAATGAAAGCTTGTGTACCACCTGTAGAGTAGATAGTCACACCTTGTTCACCTAATTTTTTAACGATATTCTCCAAATTGTCTTTATAGAACACGGAGATGAGAGCAGACTTTATTTGCTTTTGCATTAGAACAGATATTATTAGAAGTTTACAACTAAGGCTCCTTCAGAAAGGACCGAAATGCAGCGCAAAGGTAGTTTGTTACAATCATTTTTCCACCCCTGGACATGACGTAAATTGTTACTAGCATCAAATATTATCATTTTACATGTATAAATCGATATGATTTCCTGTATGGAAATACGCGGATTCCCTGTTAAAACGATGTAATCGACTTGTAGCTTTTTCTTTACTTGGAACGGTTTGAAATCGTGGTCAATCCAAGCAATACGCATCCCTTTCATGCAAGCAATATTACCTACCCTGCCTAATGCTAGGAGTTTTTCAACACGGAAATAATCCCGGCTAGCCATAACCTCACGTTTGTGGTTAGTAGTATCTTGCCAATAGTAAGCAGTTCTACCAACGATACAGTCAAGCGCTGCCGTACCTTTCAAATTATAAATAATTAGTTTCCGTTGATGGTTAAATTGATATTGCTCCCAAACATGCCGGCATACCATCCCCCATACTGTTAACCCAACTAGCCACCACCCTCGCCTCCATTGTAATAGCAACACAGCAACTATAAGTACAATAACGAGATAACTTAGCGCTGTTTGCACAGCTGAAACATGAATGCCAATCCATAAAGCCCCTGGTAAATCGGAAATCCAAGCAATAATAGCGTTCATACAAGCTATCGCCCAACCAATTACTTTCCCAATGAAGCTTGCTACCACCCCCCAACTCGAGCAGAATAATAACACGATTTCCGCATACAATATCACCGTTGAAATAGGTACTGCCAGTAAGTTTGCCAGTAAAAAATAATTGGGGAATTGATGGAAATAATAAAGGCAAATCGGTGTTGTAAATACTTGCGCCGACAAGGTTACTGCCAACATTTGCCATATAATCATCATCCATTTATATGGTGGAATCCAAACACCCACCAATTTTTTACTACCTACTACAATCCCAATTACCGCCAAATAAGACAGTTGAAATCCCACGTCTAGCAACAGCGACGGTCGATACCATAATAGTAGCATTGCCGAACCGGCTAAAGTATTATAAATATTTGCAGGCCTTCGTAGAACATATTGCCCCACCGCCATACACGTGAACATTACTGCCGACCGTAATACAGAAGCGGATGCACCAGTTAGTAAGGAAAACAACCACAACAACCCAATGAGCATGCAAGCACGCGCCCAATCGAAACAACGCCCATTCGGCAAGTATTTCAATAATCCCACTAATGATATGTATAATAAACCTAAGTGCAAGCCCGAAATGGCAATAATGTGAATCACCCCGGTATTCGTATATGTTTGGATAATTTGGTCATCTAGCTCAAACCGGTACCCAATAAGCAATGCCTCGGCTACCCCAACTGCTAAGGGATCCGGGATATATGTTTTCATTATTTGCAAGCATTTCGCCCGTGTGCGCATCAGCCAATAATCGAGGCGACTATGAGTATTGGACTTTAATATACGTAACTCGTTACGCTGCAAGAAAACCTGGTGGAATAATTGCTGCCTGGCAGCATACGCCTGGTAATCGAAATTCCCTGGGTTACCACTGGCAGCGATGGGCTGCAGACTTTTAGTAATAATTATCCTATCTCCGTGATTTAATTGGTTTGGAAGAGAATCCTTGCGGCAAAAAACCATGACTTTACCCGTAGCAGGTATCCAATTATTGTTTACTAAAATGCTTTTAATATTAGCGATTGCACGGAACACATGTTTGCGCTCAATTGGTGGTTCTGCAATGTCTAGTATATATGCTGTTGCTTGGAAATGCCCGTAATATTGGGGCTTCAATCGAATATCTTCACCATAACTCATCCAACACCCAACACTCATCAAAACCAATATCAATCCATACCCCCAAAAGCCATACCCTACAAACCGCCACCGTAAAGGAATAAAACGAAACACTACAAATCCACATATCACCAACAATGCAATAAAAAAGAAACACCACAACATGCCCGGCAATAAGAGGTGCACTGCAATACCTATGCAATACGGAACCAACAAACGCAACATAGGCGCCCGTTTCCATGGGTTAACAAACTTATTCATTTCATCAAGCTAGAACTATTATTTATATTCGAAGGGTATTTCACTTAGTATTTTAATTGATCGGCCGAAAGGTAGCACCAGTCAAGAAAGAATTTTTAAATTTTGAATAATGCAACACGATTATCTTATGCGCATGGTGACCGAATTAGGTCAAGCTATACGTGCTGTTATTATGCGAAAACGTGATAATCCACGGAAAGCATTGGAAGAAATCCAAGTGGCTTACAGTGGTACACCATTTAAAAATATGAACAGCTTTTCGTTGCTTTCTGCAGAAGACACCTTGCTGCATTTACAACAATCACGTTTCGATGTAGATACATTAGATGCGTTACTTGACTTGCTACTGCTAGAAATTGAAATAAAAGAAGAATTGGGATTACAAGTTGATATACAACGGATGCTTGCTAATGCCAACGTACTTTTCAATTTCATTCTTCAAAAAGAAGCAACTGCTCACACAACATCGCTCAACCGCGCCCAACAAAAGGAAAAATTAGCTCGCCTCATTCAATCCAACGCATAAAAAAACCCGCTTCTCGGAAGAAGCGGGCCTTTGTTCATTTATCTTACTGTAAAGATTATTTACTGAGATACATTGATTTCTCTTTGTACAAAGTTCTGAAGTAAGGATCGCGCAAGTCTTTGATGAAACGGATCGCTTCACCTGTTGACTTCATTTCAGGACCGAGTTCTTTATTCACACCTGGGAATTTGTTGAAAGAGAACACCGGTTCTTTGATCGCGAAACCATCTAATTTTTTCTCGATCGTAAAGTCAGTTAATTTATTTGCACCGATCATAATTTTCGTTGCGATGTTCAAGTAAGGTACTTGGTAAGCTTTCGCGATGAATGGCGTTGTTCTTGATGCACGGGGGTTTGCTTCGATCACAAATACGTTACCATCTTTGATAGCGAATTGTATGTTAATCAAACCTTTGATGTTCAAGGCACGCGCGATTTTTTCTGAGTAGTACTCCATCGTTGTAACCGTTAATGCACTCAAGTTGAACGCCGGCAATACCGCGTTACTATCGCCACTGTGGATACCTGCAGGCTCGATGTGTTCCATCACACCCATTACGTGGAAATTTTCACCGTCGAAAATCGCATCTACTTCGGCTTCTTGACAACGATCTAAGAAGTGGTCGATCAAGATTTTGTTGCCTGGTAAGTGTTTTAACAAGCTTAAAACGGATGCTTCCAATTCTTCTTCGTTGATAACGATACGCATTCTTTGACCGCCCAATACATATGAAGGACGAACCAATACTGGGTAACCTACTTCTTTCGCTACTTCAATCGCTTCATCTGTAGTGTAAGCGGTGCCGTATTTAGGATAAGGAATACCCAAATCTTTCAACATATCGGAGAAACGGCCGCGATCTTCGGCAATATCCATGTTATCGAAAGATGTACCGATGATGCGGATACCTTTTTCTTCGAGTCTTTTCGCCAATTTAAGAGCGGTTTGGCCACCCAATTGTACGATAACACCTTCAGGTTTCTCTAATTCGATGATTTCCCAAAGGTTCTCCCAGAATACTGGTTCGAAGTATAATTTATCAGCCATATCGAAATCGGTTGATACCGTTTCCGGGTTACAGTTCACCATGATGGCTTCGTAACCGCTTTCTTGAATGGCTTGTAAACCGTGTGTACAGCAATAATCAAACTCGATACCTTGACCGATACGGTTTGGACCAGAGCCTAACACGATGATTTTCTTTCTATCAGATACTTTGCTTTCGTTCTCTTGATCGAATGCAGAGTAGAAGTATGGTGTTTTCGCTTCGAACTCAGCAGAACAAGTATCTACCATTTTGTAGGTACGGAGAATGTTGAGTGCTTTACGTTTTTCGAATACTTCGTCTTCTTCACAGTTACCGAAGAAATGCGCTAATTGTAAATCAGAGAAACCTAATTTTTTAGCATCTTTCAACAAATTAACTGGCACTGATTCGAGGTCGTGTTTTTCCAATTCTTTCTCCATATTCACGATATCGTTGATTTGGTGTAAGAACCAACGGTCGATATGCGTGCTTTGGTGAATTGTTTTAACCGACACACCTTCCATAAGGGCATCTTTAATTCTGAAGATACGATCCCAAGTAGGCGTTTTTATCTTTTCGATGAGTTCTTCACCTTTCATGTGAGACTTACCGTAGTTACCCAAACCGATAGCATCGTTTTCGAGTGATTGGCAAGCTTTCTGTAAAGCTTCAGGGAAAGTACGACCAATCGCCATTACTTCACCCACCGATTTCATCTGCAAGCCTAGTGTAGCATCAGCGCCTTTGAACTTATCGAAGTTCCAACGTGGCATTTTCACGATCACGTAGTCGAGTGCTGGCTCGAAGTATGCAGAAGTTGTTTTTGTAATTTGGTTTTGCAACTCGTCGAGTGTATAACCGATAGCGAGTTTAGCAGCGATCTTCGCGATAGGATAACCTGTTGCTTTAGATGCCAATGCAGAAGAACGGCTTACGCGTGGGTTGATTTCAATCGCAATCAACTCCTCGTTTTCAGGGTTCATGGCGAACTGAACGTTACAACCACCTGCGAAGTTACCCAAGTCACGCATCATTGCGATGGCTTTGTTACGCATATCTTGGAAGGCAGTATCGCTCAATGTCATCGCCGGTGCAACAGTGATAGAATCGCCTGTGTGAACACCCATTGGGTCAAAGTTCTCTACAGTACAGATAATTACTACGTTGTCGTTCGCATCACGTAAAAGTTCCAATTCGTACTCTTTCCATCCCAATACCGCTTTTTCTACGAGTACTTCGTGGATCGGGGACGCTTGTAAACCACGGTTCAATGCTTCGTCCAAGTCTTCTTTACTATGTACGAAACCTCCACCTGTACCACCTAAGGTGAATGAAGGACGAATTACCAATGGGAAACCGATTTCCTGGGCGAACTCTTTACCTTCTAAGAAGGAGTTAGCAGTTTTCGCAGGCGCAACCTGGATACCCATTCTGATCATCCACTGGCGGAATAACTCGCGATCTTCAGCTTTGTCGATGGCTTTTACATCAACACCGATCAACCTTACGTTGAATTTTTCCCAAATACCTAACTCTTCCGCCTCTTTACAGAGGTTAAGGGCAGTTTGACCACCCATGGTCGGTAAAACAGCATCTACCTGGTTTTCTTCCAGTATCTGTTCTATACTTTCCACGGTTAACGGCAACAAGTAAACCCTGTCCGCCATCATAGGGTCGGTCATGATCGTAGCAGGATTCGAGTTGATCAAAATCACTTTAATACCTTCTTCCCTTAACGAGCGCGCCGCTTGGGAACCGGAATAGTCGAATTCGCAGGCCTGGCCAATGATAATTGGTCCAGATCCAATGATGAGAACAGATTTAATAGAATTGTCTTTGGGCATTTTTAGTTTTATATTGAAAAATGAAAAACCTAGTCCAATTTCCCCGTCCGGTGGGACAAAAAAAATCGTGCAAAATTACGTGATAAAAATATTTTTCGAAGCATAAATTTTGAATAGAAGGGCTTCAATGACAGAAAGTTTACACTGCGGCGATCCTGCGGCTCGGCACAGCAGGGCAACGATAAAATTGTAGATCGGCCATGGTTGGCACTTAATGGGGATAACAATCTATAGGAAAGAGAGACTGAACGACTTCCTATAAAAAATAAAAAAATATGGGCTCGCCCGGATATTTTACCCTGGCAAACCCATCAATCTTATAATCTGAATATTTTTTTTAATTCTTCGCTTTCGTACCGGCAAATGCCTTTTGCGACTCCTGGTAGATGTAAACTAACTTCCAAGTACCATCCACTTTCTCAAATTCCATATCATTAATAGTAGCCGAATCCCCGTCTACCAACATTTTATCCTCCTCGTTTAAGTCTTTCATGCCCCTTAATACCGTAAAACGACTTTGGTCGTCGTGCATAGGTTCATCTAAAAATGACTTAAAAAAAGTAGCGAAATCGTTTTTAGCAACGGTTTGAATGGCATTGGCACCTTCTCCGCGTTTAATAACGAGTGGAAACTCAATAAATTGACTAACTGCGTTATAATCCTTTTTCATAATAGCAGTATGCCATTTCTTCCAAAATTGGTCGAAGTCTTTCGACTGGTTAGCAGCATTCGATTGGGCAAAACCATTAAAAACATAAAGGCACAAGCCTAAAAGCAGGAGTAATTTCTTCATAGCTGGCATTTTATAGGGATATAGTCTAATTTACTACAAATTAATGATTATTTCCTAAACATGCAATATTATTTGCATATGAATAATAAAAAGTTCGCTTATGAGCTGAAATTGGGATATAATAAATTGGTTATAAGCCTTTGCTTTCCTGGGATTTCTTGTAGTCTGCGTACTCGCGAAGTATTTTAGTGTGAATTTCGAGGAGTTCGTAATATTTTTCACGCCAATCAATCAAATGGGGTTCGCCATCCTCGCTTACTTGGTTTTGTGGGTTGGTTTGTAAGAATTCATCTGGTGTAATGCCTAGGGCATCACTTACCCTTTGTACTAGTTCGCTATCAAAATTACTGCGCTCGAACATATTATATAATGCTCTCCTGCTAATACCCATTTTCTCAGCAAATTTTACCACTTTGAAGTTCTTTTCGCTGATTAATTCATTTAACCTTTTCCCTGCATGAAACGGTGTTCCAATAGGCTTAGGAACGCCTGTCCAATCATAAAATTCCGGTAAGCTAATATGTAATTTGACACAAAACTCTTTTAATGTTTCGCGCTTAATATTCTCCTCTCGGAAATAGTAATGCGCCACTTGGTTGGTAAAGCCAGCTAATCTCGCAAATTCCAACAGCTTCATGCCCTTGTCTTTTATGATTTTCTTTAGCCGTGCACCTTCGTGGATTATATTTTTTTCGTCAGCGCTCACTATAAAATATTTTTATTATAATTGTAAATATTATCAAATAAAAAATTGACAGTCAAAATATTAATATAAGGATTTAATGCGCACGCGCAGTAATGCAATCCAATCTTTCACCTAAAATTTCGCCTATGGAGATAGAAAAAGCAGGAACTAAAAACATTTTGCAGGATGCTCACAACTTTGTGTTAGGCATCCCAAAGTCTTTTAGAGATAGAGTTTGCGAAGAATGTGGGTGGAGTGAAGCCACCTTCTATAGAAGAGCAAAAAGTAAAAACGGGTTTAGTAATGCAGAACGAGAAAAAATCATCTCCGTCATGAACCAAATTCTACGGAAAAGCATGTTGCTTCAACAAAAAAAATTCAAAATATGATGCACATTTTTGTAAAGTAAGCTACACATTTGTAAGCCATTGTTCATTCAAATTCTCCCACAACATGAATGAAAAACCAACAATCGCAGGGGAAGAATTGGAGAATTTGGTCACAGAATTCTTGCACAACATACATTTACTAGGTAACGACATCTTCACACATGTGTCGATCACTCTTCAAGCCGGCAATGATTTCAGTGACCATCATCCCAAGCACGCCATCAGCATCAAGAATGCAGCTAGTAATGCGGGCGTGATTCAATACCACGAGATGCTTGTGAAAGCTCCCATCGCACATTTCGTTACAGTAATTACCATTGCATAGCCTGCTGCGTTTGCCCCAGCAATGTGTTTAAGGAAACCCGCCTCGCTTATACCGCGGCGGGTTTCCTTTTATCAACAATCAGCGATATAGGCTGTTATACACTGCAAAGACCCGAACAATATTTCACTCTATGCTAAGATGGCCTTACATGTTTATTCGCCCAGTTTTAGGTATACTCTGCCTTATGCTATTCGCTAACATCAGCTATGCACAAAGCTTGAGCGATACTATCGAGAAAAAACAAATCGAAGAAAAACGCGCGAAACCGGCTGCCACTCCAGATACTTCTCTTTCAACCCTTCTATCCAACATCGAAAATATTACGCACATGCTCAACCGCGTGAATAATATCATGCGTAGAGGTTTCGATACCACGGCTATTGCCGAAGATCTGCCCCAAGCCGAGCACCTAGTAAGTGTAATTTCCAAAAGCATGAATAGCCGCCAAGCATTGAACATGCGAAGTATGCACTCCCTTCAAGTGATCCTCCTTGAAATGAAAGAGGTACACGAAAAATGGCAATCCTCTTTGGGCGATTATAGTAAGCAAATGGCCACTATGAGCGCCCAAATTAAAAGTATCCTCACCGACAGTGTGCTATTCACCTTGCCACAAGACCCCGTGCTTAAACAACTCTATTTCGCGCAAGTATCTACCCTCGATAAAAAATGGAAACAAGCCGATACCGCCAATAGCAATATTCTTGTACGTATCGGGCTTCTACAAAACCGCGTTTCCACCAATTTTATTAATATAACCGATCTGCTCGACGAAACTGATTACCGCATCCGGCTTGCTCAAAAGGAAATTTGGAATAGGGAAGAAAAAAATATCTGGTCCATTCGTCCGAAAGATTATAAATACTCGTTCGATGAAATCATGGAAGGCTCCATCACGGCCAACCGGCGGGTGTTTGCATACTATTATTACTATAATTGGGATATACAATTGTTGAATGCTATACTAGCAGTTGCCTTCTTCTGCTGGGTTACTTACAACATTCAGAAAATCAAGAAGAAAAGCACCGACCAAGCAGGCATTATGGGAAATACACGCTTTTTAAAACGTAGTACCATATTATCTACGCTATTGACTGTATTCACACTAGGTCCTTTTTTATATGTAAACCCACCCATCCTTTATTTGGAACTGATGTGGACAATTCAAGGGATAACAGTTACCGCGCTTTGTTGGCCATTTATGCCGCATTGGGTACGTAAAAGCTGGCTGGTATTGATTGTTTTATACATTGCGGTAGCCACCTTAAATTTACTATTACAATCAACGTTTGCAGAACGATGGGCACAATTATTCATACAAATTTGCAGCTTATTCATTGGCTTTTATTACTTCAAAAAACAACGCGAAGAACCGTACGAGAGCGAGATTAAATACATCCGTTACGTGATTTTACTCTTTATTGTATTAATGATCGTTAGTTTGGGAGCGAACATTTTTGGGCGCGTATTACTCTCAAAACTATTGGCCGTAGGTGCTATCTTCAGTTTGATTTCCGGGCAGGCACTTGTTGTGGTGGTGTCGATTTTGTTAGAAGCGTTTTATGTGAATGTGGAAGCGAATAAAGATAATAGCCGGGTGGTGGCATTTTTCGACTTTCACAGGATTCGTGAAGGCCTCACGTCCTTGTTATACTTTGCAGCAGGCGTATGTTGGTTTATTATTTTAACAACGAACCTCAATATCTATAATCTCTTCAAGCATTGGGTGCTCAACTTTTTACAGCAAGAACGAAAACTGGGCAACAGTTCATTCACTTTCAGTAGTATTCTCATATTCTTCGTGGTGATTTGGTTGTCGGTGTTTTTGTCGAGGTTAATGATGTATATGTTTGGAGGAAGCAGCAAACATCCATCAGGACAAAAGAACCGTTGGGGCAACGCTGTTTTACTGGTACGCATTGCGGTATTGGGATTGGGCATTTTATTAGCATTTGCGGCATCGGGCATCCCGATGGATAAGATTACCATTATTATTGGTGCGTTGGGTGTTGGTATTGGGTTTGGTTTACAGAATATTGTGAATAACCTGGTATCTGGCGTTATCTTGGCATTTGAAAAGCCAATACAAATTGGTGATGTAATAGATTTAGGAACAAGAAGTGGCACTGTGAAAGAAATCGGTTTACGGGCCAGCAAAATTGCGACCTACGAAGGCTCTGAGATCATTGTGCCGAATGGGGATTTATTGTCGCAACAATTGATTAACTGGACTTTAAGTGACCATATTCGTAGAACTGAGCTGCTAATTGGGGTTGGTTACGGTACCGATCTAAGGCAAGCGAATCAAATTTTAAAGGATATCATCGCCCAAGAAAAAGGCATTATTGCCAACCCAGCTCCTTTTATTATGGTGAATGAATTGGCCGACAGTAGCATCAATTTTAAAGTGTATTACTGGACAGATATTGATGTGATGGGAAGTGTGAAAAGTGAAGTATTGATTAAGATTTACGACAACTTCAACGCTAACAATATCGAAATCCCCTTCCCGCAATCTGACATACATATAAAAGATCAACCCAATCAGCCCACATCCAATAGCAACACTTCACCCCAAAACAACAACGAACTTCAATAGGATTTTTTTAACATTTCATACATCAACTAAATTTTTCTTTCTAAAACTAATTATTTAGTTTTAAGCTATAAATATGTGTTATGAAACCTGTTACCAAGATCTATTTCGTTATGGTTGCCATGTTGTGTTTTGCTTGGAAACCCGCTACAGCACAATCTTCATCAGCAATCGACAAAACAATTGTGATGGAGTACTTACAATTACAACAGTACGACCAAGCCATTGCATACTTAAATGAACGTGCCCAACGCAACGATCCCAAAGAGCTGGGACTTCTTGCCTACGCCTATTACCTAAACGGCCAAACACTCGAGGCCGAACAACATTACCGCGAAATCCTTACCATCGATCCAAAAAATATCACTGCTCTACAATACCTAGCTTCTATCCAATCAGCGAAAGAGTTGTATCCTAAGGCAATTGAGTATTATTTACAGCTGATCGACCTGGTACCCAATAACGCCACCTATTACAGGAATCTTAGCTTTGCTTGTACAAACGCACAAAAGTCAGATTCTGCCTTTAAATACTTACAAATTTCATATGGCCTAAACCCAAACGATGTGAAGGTGGTAGCCCGCTTGGCAGAAATTTACCTCGAACAAAAGAACTACTCTTCTGCTGATAGCATTCTCGACAAATACTTGTTACGCGATTCTTCCCAGTTGAGCATTATCAATCCTAGCATCCGTAGCGCTTATAATCAAAATAACTACGATAAAGTAATCGCCCTCGGAGAATTGCTCGTTCGCAGCCACATTGTATCAGCCAACTCAATGACTTACGTTACTGTGGCTTACTACATCAAAAAAGACTACAATTCTGCCATCAGAACATATGAATTTTTAAACGCTTTTAATGCTGCCTCTCCGACCGTCATGTACTACGCTGCGCTATCTTATTCTGCTAAAAAGGAATTTGATAACAGCAACGAGTTGCTGGCGAAATGTATCGAGCTAACGAAAAACTCGGCTCTTAGCGACTATTACGCTGCCATGGGCGACAATTTCAACGCGATGAAAAAATTCAAAACAGCGATCCAGCAATTCGACACTGCCTATTACTTAGTAAGAAGTCCCGTTCCGATGTACCAAATTGCAACGATTTACGATGCAAAATTGAGCCAGCCGCAAACGGCAAAACGCTTCTACACAAAGTATTTAAAGGAAGCTGAAAACAACGGAAATAAAGATGCTGCTGTTGAAGCGTATGTCAAAGAAAGACTGAAACAAATCAACTAGAAAACAAACAAACAGTTCAATCCAAAAGGCATGTTCCCCCGTGGGACATGCTTTTTATTTAACATTTCTTGCTAAAATTCTTGCAGAATGTTTATTAAATTTAGTGTCACAACGTTAACTGATACAAAATCACAAAATTTATTAAACAACGGGAAGAGTCATGTCTTATCCATACCAACTCAAGAGCTACGAAGAATATAAACAAGCCTGGCAGCATAGCGTAACCGATCCAGAAGGTTTTTGGGCTAACGTAGCAGATCATTTTTACTGGCGCCGTAAATGGGACCGCGTTTTAGAATGGAATTTTAAAGATCCTAGTGTGAAGTGGTTCCTAGGAGCTAAAGTGAACATTACAGAAAACTGTTTAGATAGGCACCTCGGCACTTTGGGGAATCAGCCTGCTATTATCTGGGAACCTAACGATCCGGAAGAACGTCACCGTGTTATTACATACCGCGATTTGTACAATAAAGTATGTCAATTCGCGAACGTATTAAAAAACAATGGCGTTAAAAAGGGCGACCGTGTATGTATTTACATGGGTATGATTCCAGAGTTAGCGATCGCCGTATTAGCATGTGCGAGAATTGGCGCTATTCACTCAGTGGTATTCGGCGGTTTTAGTGCCCAATCGATTGCAGATCGTATACAAGATGCTCAATGCAGCTTGGTGATCACTTGCGACGGCGCATTCCGTGGTGCAAAAGATATTCCATTAAAAGCAGTGATTGACGATGCTTTAATGGCCTGCCCTACGGTGAAAAAAGTAATCGTTTGCACACGTACTCGTACGCCAGTTAGTATGCTAAAAGGCAGAGATGTATGGTGGGAAGATGAAATCAAGGCTGTAGAAACACAAGGCAACCCGCCTTGCCCTGCAGAAGAGATGGACGCCGAAGACGAATTATTCATTCTGTATACATCCGGCTCAACCGGCAAACCTAAAGGTGTGGTACACACCTGTGGCGGTTACATGGTATATGCTAACTATACGTTCGTTAATACATTCCAATACAAACAAGGCGAAGTATTCTTCTGTACTGCCGACATCGGTTGGATTACCGGTCACAGCTACATCGTTTACGGCCCTTTGAGTGCTGGCGCTACTACCCTTATGTTCGAAGGTGTACCTACTTATCCAGATGCTGGTCGTTTCTGGGATATCGTAGATAAATACCGTGTAAATACACTATACACTGCTCCTACAGCTATTCGTAGCTTAATGGGCTTCGGCTTAGGTCCTGTAAATCATAAAGACCTTTCTTCTTTAACTAAATTGGGTTCTGTAGGTGAACCCATCAACGAAGAAGCATGGCATTGGTATAAAGATAATATCGGTAAAGGGCGTGCACCGATTGCCGATACCTGGTGGCAAACAGAAACGGGCGGTATTATGATTACTACCCTAGCAGGTGTAACGCCGGAAAAACCAGGTTATGCAACCCTTCCTATGCCAGGTATTCAACCTGTTTTGGTCGATGAACAAGGTAAGGAAATCGAGGGTAATGGAGTAAGTGGCAACTTGTGTATCAAGTTCCCTTGGCCAGGTATGTTGCGCACAACATACGGCGATCATGAACGCTGCCGCACGAACTACTTTGCTACGTATGAAAACTTATACTTCACGGGCGACGGTTGTTTGCGGGATGAAGAAGGTTTCTATCGCATTACCGGCCGTGTAGATGATGTATTGAACGTAAGTGGTCACCGTATTGGAACAGCCGAGGTTGAAAACGCCATCAATATGCACGCAGGTGTTGTAGAAAGCGCTGTTGTGGGATACCCGCACGATATTAAAGGTCAAGGTATTTATGCGTACGTGATTTTAGAGAACTTATCGAAAGATCCTGAGTTAACGCGTAAAGACATTATGCAAACGGTATCGAGGATTATTGGTCCGATTGCGAAGCCCGATAGGATTCAATTCGTGAGCGGCTTACCAAAAACACGTTCCGGCAAAATTATGCGCCGTATCCTCCGCAAAATAGCGGAAAACGAAATGGACAACCTAGGAGATACATCTACTTTACTCGACCCGGGTGTTGTAGATGAAATCAAGCGTGGAAGATTGTAATATTACTTATCATAAAAAACAAAAGGTGCCGATTATCTCGGCACCTTTTTTCGTTGAAAACAGGAGTTTGATTGACCACGTATCTTATTTTATCAAACCATATTAACCTATACGGATCAATCATATGCTATGAGAAAACATTAGTACTTCATCCCAATCTTTCCAAATACCAAGAAAGTAGACATACTAGTTACACTGAAAACAGCCGGGTCGTGCACAATTAATATTCCTTTGTAGGCATTGATAAATTGATCATAACCCATGGTTGATATACCACCGGATACAGCCGTAGCTCCATTCCCTACCACGTCGGTAGCTAGTATTGAAATATTTGGAGTTGTTTTATACGGTAAAAAACTTGGTGCTACCGGTGATTGATAATCGTGTATATGTACTTTGTATACTGCGCCTGGTATTGTTCCATTTAATATGGCCGAAAAACTCGTTCGCCCGTCTTGTAGTTCTTCTATTTTTATTTGAGCCGATAAGCTTCTATCGTGTGTGCCGTTATACGCAGTACCGCTCCCCATGGCGCCGTTATTAAAAGTGTAATTGAAGGTTTCACTTCGCAAGGCTATTTCCTCATCTTCCACCTTATTACATCCTAATACTACTGCCATGCACAAAAGGAACAACCAATGGTAAAAGCGCATGTGCATGCTATGAGATTATAATTTCATGTACGTGGTAAACGAAGAATTGGATTTCTTTTCTACCTAAAAATATAAATGCCCAGGCTATGAAGGCCTTGGGCATTTATGACACGTGCATAGGTTATGCAGTTTAATATCTTATAACAACTGGCGTACCAACTTTTAAAACTTCGTATAATTCATTCACATCTTCTGTTTTCATGCTGATACATCCAAGTGTCCAATTAATCCGTTTTTCAACATACACATCTGTTATACCAGATGTTTTTTCTACACCATGAATACCAATGCCATTCCCGATAGTAGCGGCTTGCGAAATTTCTCCACGGGCTTGCCTGTTTTGAAATTTGCTGTACGAACTTTCATTCGGATAATCTAACAACAAAAATCTGTTCCAACGATTATCATACCGTTTAGATAAAATACGGAAAGTACCTTCCGGTGTTTTCCGGTCGCCTTCTATGCGCTTGTCGCCCATATCATCATTACCAAATACAACCTTGTAAATCTTAATCAACGTAACGTCTTCATATACATACATTCGATAATCGCTTTTATCGATCAACAGGAAAACCTTGTCGGCATCGATATTAGCGGGATTTAGTTTTACGCGGTATAAGTCTTCTTCGGAAATAAAGCTACATAATGGTAATAATAGAAGTAGCCAACAATAATGTAACCACTGCTTCATAGGAATTTCAATAGGATATTAACGTTAGGGTATAAGGTTTTATTGCATGCAAATATATCGTTTCTTCTAAAAAGAAACATCCCGCCTCTATCTTGCAGAAGCGGGATGTTTTTATATGTATTGAAAAAAATATTAGTACCCGAATAATTCTTCGAGTGATAATTTTTTCACGTCACCGTATTTTTTCAAGTCTTCTTCACTAACACGTTTATCAGATGCTAATACACAATAAGTGTATGGCTTACCGGCGATGTGTTTAGCGTGGAATGCTTTCACTTGTTCGAAGTTCATATTATCTATGGCATTATATACGTCTTTACGCAAGTCGTAATCCAATCCCAATTTTTTCGCATTCAAGTAGTTCGCGATAATACCATCTTGCGTTACTCTTTGCGTTTCAATATCTTGCTTCATGCTTGCTTTCGCAGTGATTAAAGCTTTGTCGGAACGAGGAATGTCTGTTAACAATTCATTCATACCAGCAATGGCTTCGTTCATTTTATCTGCTTGGCTACCTACGTATGCCATGGTGGTGTACGACAATTCTTTTTTGTTTGGAGAGCTGTAGTACGCGTAAGTTGAATAAGCCAATGCTTTCGATTCACGAATAGTTTGGAATACGATCGATCCCATACCACCGCCGAAGTATGCGTTGAACAATTCTACGATAGCTGTTTCTTTTGGATCATACTTCGTATCGTTATATACCCATCTAACTTCTGATTGTACCATGTTATAATCTGTGAACAATACATTTCCTTTTGTATTGTGTACTTGTTCGAATTTAGTAGCAGCAGGTGGCGTTGCAAAAGTAGCCGGCATTGGGTGCAAGCGTTTTACATCAGCCGTTAAAGTTGCTAATGGTTTCGGACCGTAGTAGATGATGGTTGGTTTGAAGTTCGGTAAGCTATGTAAAAGATCTACCAATGTTTGTGCTTTCAAGCTCTCTAAATCAGCTTTAGATAAGGTGTTATTGAAAGGATTTTTTGCACCGTACATACCGTAGTAAGTAAGTGCGTTCATGATTTGACCTTTGTTCAACTTAGCATCAGTACGAGATTTGTTGATCCTGCTTTTCAATGCTGCGAATGCATTCTCATCTACTTTACAGTTGCGGATTAAATCTTCGAATAATTTCACTGCTTGATCGAAGTTTTCGTTCAAGCCCGAAATAACGATCGATGATTCATCAGAACCTGCAGACACTTTAAAGCTACAAGCGATGTTGTAGAATTGTTTCGTGATTTCTTCAGCAGACATTTTATCTGTACCTAAGAAACTCAAATATGTAGCAGCTAATGGCAACAATTTATTGTTCCAAGAACCCATATCGAATTTGTAGTACAAACGGAACAAGCCATTTTCTTTATTCTGTACGTACAATACATCGGCTGCACCTACTTTACCTTTTTGAATATCCTTGTTGAAATCCAACCACTGTGGCTTCACAGGTGTTGCCGGCATTTCAAAAATAGATTTCAAGAAGGCTGATTGTGCATCACGGTTTACTTCTACAGGTGTAATGGGTGGTTTCTCTACTTTCTCTGTGCTCTTATCTTCACCTTTACGTTTGTAAACAATTACGTAGTTGTTATTCAAGTTTTTGTTAGCAAAGTCAACAATTTGTTGTTTCGAGATTTTGCTAAGGTCGTCGATATACGCTACATCTGCTGCCCAAGTTTTACCGGCACTTTTGATGTAGTTATCCATGATAGAAGTAGCACGGTTGTTATTGCTTTCCAATCCTTGGATTTCGGCGAGTTTGTAGTTGTTTACGATGGCTTTGATAAGGGTTTCGTCGAACTGACCTTTTTTCAAGATCTCTAACTGGCCCAATAACAAATCGCGGACATCTTCGAGGGTTTGACCTTCTTTTGCTTTACCAGCAAGGAACAATACAGTATAATCTTTCAAACCGTAATCGCCTGCGCTAGCGCTCAGCAACTTCTGTTGTTTGTTCAAGTTTAAGTCCATCAAACCGGCGCTACCATTGGTTAATACTTGTGCCAAAGCAGCGATGAGTAAGCGGGTTTTAGTATCTTCTGCACCCGGTAAACGGAAAGCGATATTTACACTTTCTGCGTCTGGACCAATCACTTCTTTTACGATAGGAGCTGTGATGGCTTTTTCTGGAGCAGCAGTATATTCAGTTACAGGTTTAGGTTGCATGTAGCTGAATTTCTCATCGATCTTTTTAATAACATAATCCGGGTCGAAGTCACCTGCCATTACGATCGACATATTATTAGGTACATAGTATGTATCGTAGAATTTGCGGATAGCTTTGAGGGAAGGATTTTTAAGGTGTTCGATCGTACCGATAGTAGTTTGTTGACCGTAGTTATGTGTAGGGAACAAAGCGGCGAAAAGGGTTTCGTACATTTTGTTGTTATCATTATCTAGGCCACGGTTTTTTTCTTCGTATACCGCTTCAAGTTCTGTATGGAAAATACGGAATTGTGGGTTGCGGAAGCGTTCTGCTTGTAAAGTTAGGAACTTATCTACCGCGTTAGAAGGAATATCTTCTTCGTACACTGTTTCTTCATTCGAGGTATGCGCATTTGTTCCTTGCGCACCCATTGCCGTCATCATTTTATCGTATTCGTTTGCGATTGCATACTTCGCAGCGATACCAGATACGCTATCGATTTGACGGTAGATAGCTTTTCTTTTAGCCAC
The DNA here is from genome assembly GCF_003259335.1 of Chitinophaga skermanii. Taxonomy (GTDB): domain Bacteria; phylum Bacteroidota; class Bacteroidia; order Chitinophagales; family Chitinophagaceae; genus Chitinophaga; species Chitinophaga skermanii. The sequence goes on along the minus strand of NZ_QLLL01000005.1, from coordinate 9,995 downwards.
ATCGGTAGTTTGGTTGTACACATCGTACAAGCCTTCGATTTGATCGAGGTAAGGTTTTTCCTTTGCCCAATCGAGTGAGCCGTATTTATCGGTGCCTTTGAATAAAAGGTGCTCTAGGTAGTGAGCTAAACCAGTGTGATCAGCAGGATCGCTAGTGCTACCGGCTCTTACGCCGATGAGGGTTTGAATTCGGGGCTCTTTCTTGTTGACACTTAAAATAACCGTCAGGCCATTTTTCAATGTGTAAAAGCGGGCCTGCATTGGGTCGTTGGTTACATACTTATACGTATAACCACCGGCATTTCCTTCCTTCCATTCGTATTTGCTTTGTGCGAAAGTCGCATTCCCGGCCACTACGAGGAGTAAGAATAGTTTGAGGACTCTCATACTTCTTGTTGGTTTTTTGAAAATAGAATTTTCCAAATATAACTTGAAGGCCTCAATTTTCAGGAAACGGAGAGGAAAAAATCGCTTGAATTAGGGATAAACGGCAAAAGCCCACGATGCGGGCATTTACAAAAAGAAAGCTGATTCGTATTAATTTCTTTGGCTCAAATCCTTCCCTGGTTCTGTAATAGAAGCCAATTTCTCTTCACGTTTTAATTGAAATACTTGTGAACGTGTTAAAGTATTCGGATTTTTTGCCGTTTGTACATACAGTACATGGTAATGTCCAGTATACCTAGCGGGGTCTAAGCGGCTTGCTTGGTAAACACTATCCGGTACCATTACCATTTCTTCTTCTGTTGATGGAGAAGGTAATGTTGTATTATTCGATTTATAAGGCGCCAACTTCGTCATTGGATCAGACGCTTGAATACCGATGATTTTGTCCTTGTTGGCATGCATCACAGCGATTAAACAGGATACGGCTAATAAAGCGAATAGTGATTTCATGGATATTGTTATTTGGTTTCGTTCTTATGGACAAGAAGGATGCCTAATTCATCAATTCTCCATAAAAAGCGACACAAAAATAAGGTATTATAATTTTACATAGGATTAGAAACCGTTAAACCTAAACCCTATCGAGAATGGATATTGCTCTAATCCGTAGTCGTGTAGCGGTGTTAGCGAGAAATTACCATATAATTTCACCGGTCCATATCCAATTTCACTCGTTAACGCTAAACGCCACTTATTTAAATTGAACTCATCGTTCTGTTTCACTTTCCCATATTCTTCGCTTACTTGCTTGGTACGAGCCTTTACCAAGTAACCGCCCATTACGCCGAAACTCGCTTCAAATGCGCGGGATGGCCTAGCTGGGTTCGAATTATAGTTCAACATTAACGGCACTGAAAGGTAGCCTGTGTACAATTTATTTTTACTGAAATCGATTGTATCGCGTACGATTTGTGTTGGATAACCTGGTTTGTAGCTGATGTTTCTTGCGTAGCGGTAATTATTCATCTCCAAACCCAATGCATAAATCAAGTTCAATTTATGCTTGCGCAGGTTCAATCGCTGCATCATCAACCACACATTCACATTTATCGATTTCCCTGTAATTAACTTGAATTCGCTTGGCGTCAGCGGTTCGCTGCCTGCTCTTGGTGCGAAAGTGTTCAAGCCTACCCCGGTATAATCGTATTTGTAGTACGTTTGATCGTTAGTTGTAGCAATACTTCCTTGTAAGCCATAATTATTATATGGGTAACGAGCAGCTACCATCGCGCTACCGTATTGGCTGCGATCGATGTAGTTATTGAAACCGATATCGAATACGAAAAAGCGTGTATGTAGATTTTTCTTGAGTTTATTTCTCATATACGCCGTATCGTTATACATCTTAAATGTATTCCTATTACGCGTATCCTTGTTTCTTACGATGATTAAACTCCGAATCTGTATAGTATCCGATGTTACTTGGGCTTCCGCCACGTACGATAACATCAAGCCTAACAACACGAGTAAAATTTTACACTTCATAAAATTTCGTCCTGTTTAATTTTATTACAGGGGTGCCCACCCTAGTTTCTTTTCTTTTTACCGAAGAAACGTGCTACGTTGGTTACTTTGTCCAACAGCTTCCCTTCGCCACTGGAACTGATCGACATGATCAATTCACCTGGTGGTGGCGGTGGCGGTGTGGCCATTGTTGCTGTTGTCGCTCCAAACCTACTTGCTTCGTTTTCCTGCCCTGTTTGACTGGAAGCGATGGCAATTTCAGGGTCGATTTTCGCCGTACTTGTTGCCGTTTCTTCTTTATGTAAGGCGATGGTATTATTCACCGCCGCTATGTTACTGTTCACTGTTGTTGGCGCTGATGAAGTGCTAACATTTACCGGTTCAATAAATGCTGCTTTCGCGGCCACTGTTTGTTCAGACGCTGCTGATGTTGTGTTGTCGACTTGCACATGTGCTGCATGGTTTGCCATGCTTGCTTGTTGTGTTGTAGTGTTCATGGCATCATTCGATGCAATGGCTATATCATTGCTTTGAGGGCTAACGGCGGGCGTATTACTTGGCTCCACGGTTTCCGCGTTCGTTGTATTTTGCTCGTTTGTAGCTGTAGTAGTTGTTGTTTGTGCCGGTGTAACACTTCTATCCTCCATCATCCCGGGCAATTGCCACACCATAATACCGGCTATTACTGCCGCAGCAGCATACCACGCCGTTCTACGCAACCAAATCGGCTGCACTTTTTGGCGGTGTTTATATAATACCGACTTATCTCCAAACCCAATACTAGTATCGGGTTGCAACTTTGTAGCCATGAAGGCCGCCATTTCACCTTGGTAAGCCGGGTTGTTTTGTAAAAATGCTGCTAACTCGGCTTCCCCTGCTTTCGACAACTCCCCATCCACCTTGCTTAGCATGTACGATTGGTAATTGTGTTGATGAACGCCTTGGGCACCACGGTAGAGCATTGCCTTATTGTCAAACACGATCTCCTCTTCCGGCAGCAACTTAACGGCTTCCAGCTGTGCCAGTTCTTGACGCAAGTCGGGGTACTTTTCCAAGAAAAGCTCCAACGCGGCTATTTCTTCGGGGTTCAATTCCCCGTCGATATAGCAGAGTAAGTACTGCTCGTAGTTTGATATGTTAATGTCTACTGACATGTTATATATTTTAATCCCTTATGGGAATATGATCGGCTTTAAAAATACAAATGATTAAATAACGTTATCCATTTTACCCAGGTATTCTTTCAAATGTGTTCTAGCACGGTGCAAGTATACCTTTACTTGGGAGGGAGACAAATGCATGATTTCCCCGATTTCTTCATAGCTATAGCCTTCGTAATCTTTCAGCATTACCAGGGAGCGTTGTACATCCGAAAGGCGGGTCATCGCCGATTCTAGTACTTGCTTGGCATTGTGCACGCGCTGATCCGATATTTTAGCATCATCTTTAAACTCGTCTACCAAGGAAATCCGCTTCACTTTACGTACATGATCAATCATGTTATGGTACGCAACAGTGAATAGGTATGACTTAGCCTTCTCAGAAGGCACATCATCACAATGTTTCCATAATATTTCAAATGCGTTCTGTACCACATCTCTCGCGTCTTCACTATGCTCTAAGTTTTTCACGATAAAGCGGAAGAGACTATCTGCATACAAATCCACACACTTGTTATACTCCTTTTCCGTCATCCGGGCAGCGGCTTTTAAAGTGCTAAAGTTCCGACATAATTTCTAATTCTCACCACACACTCCTATCTCACATTTTCTCATATATAAGAGATACTCATAGAGCGGCTAAGGTCCGCTGTGCCCGTTATATACCTTCTACATAGAACAAAATCCTCGTCCATTGCAACTTTTCCATAACATGGCGTGTATTCTTTTCTGATTTGCTCTCTTGAAGAGGTGCTAATCGACTGATGATGAGGCAGAACCACACCATTCCTAGCACAGAAAGTATCGCTAGGAACAGGATTAAGCGGGTAAAATTGCTCCCGCGCTGGTTCATTGCCTGCTTTTGCATGATAATAATATGACGTACAGCATGTGGGGAATGTTACACCCAAGTCAAAAGTTTTTTCGATTATAGGACCTTAAAATGTCCACATCGAATTCTGCTGTACTTTTAACTGCTTACTTTTGCACTGGTATATCTACAAGCATTAAAATTTATGCTCACATGAATAAGAAATTCACCGATCGTTTACAACAAGAAGTTGCCGAAATCCAAGAGGCCGGCTTATTTAAGAAAGAACGCATTATCACTTCCGAACAAGGCGCCGAAATCCAAGTGAACGGTAACACCGTTATCAATTTCTGTGCTAATAACTACTTAGGTCTTTCTTCCAGCCCAAAAGTAATCGACGCCGCTAAACACGCAATCGATACCCATGGTTATGGTATGAGTTCCGTTCGTTTCATTTGCGGTACCCAAGATATTCACCGCGAACTAGAACAAAAAATCTCTAAATTCCTCGGTACAGAAGATACAATTCTCTATGTAGCAGCTTTCGATGCTAACGGCGGCGTTTTCGAACCGTTGTTCAACGAACAAGATGCTATTATCTCCGATGCTTTAAACCACGCTTCTATTATCGACGGTGTTCGCCTCTGTAAAGCACAGCGCTACCGCTACGAACACAACAATATGGAAGATCTCGAAGCGAAGCTGAAAGAATCTCAACACCTCCGCAGCCGCATTATAGTTACCGATGGCTCATTCAGTATGGACGGTACTATCGCGCAACTCGATAAAATCTGCGATTTAGCCGATAAATACGACGCGATTGTGATGATCGACGAAAGCCATTCTACTGGCTTCTTGGGTAAAACCGGTCGTGGTACACACGAATACAGGAACGTAATGGGTCGTATCGACATTATTACGGGCACACTTGGTAAAGCCCTTGGTGGTGCTTCTGGTGGTTTCACATCTGGCCCGAAAGAGGTGATCGATATTTTACGTCAACGTAGCCGCCCATACTTATTCTCTAACTCCGTAGCGCCAAGCATCGTAGGTGCTTCTATCGCGGTATTGGATATGTTGAGCGAAACAACGGCTTTACGCGATAAATTGGAATACAACACGAAATATTTCCGTTCAAAAATGACGGAAGCCGGCTTCGACATCAAACCTGGCGATCACCCGATTGTACCGGTTATGTTATATGACGCTGTGTTGAGCCAACAGTTTGCAGATAAATTGTTACAAGAAGGTATTTACGTGATTGGGTTCTTCTTCCCAGTAGTACCGAAAGGTCAAGCGCGTATCCGTGTACAATTGAGCGCCGCCCATGAACAAGAACACTTAGATAAAGCGATCAACGCATTTATTAAAGTGGGTAAAGAGTTGGGTGTTATAAAAGGATAATTATCATCCGTTTTACGGATCGCATAACAAGCAGCCGTCCCTACTTGCTAGGGGCGGCTGTCTTTTTTTATACGAATGAAGCCGCCACGAGTAAGGGTTCACGTATAAAATCACGCCCAGGTGATTGTCAAACTTTTATCCAGGGCTACAAATGCATCGTTGATGCCTTATTTTTGCGGATCATCTTAAAAAAAATTGCCGATGAAACGATTTGGTTGGATATTCTTGTTAGCTGGGTTGGTAATGAGCGCTTGCTCGCCAAACAATGTGAAAAATGAGCCGAGTTGGGAAAAATACTTCGCCGAAGCGAAAGCTGAAGGTTGTTTTATGCTTTTCGACAATGCCCAGGGTTCTTTTAAAGTGTATAATATAGAACGCGCCAAAGAACGTTTCTTACCGGCCTCTACTTTTAAGATTTTCAACTCGTTGGTAGGCATGCAAACGGGTGCGATTACCGATACGGGCATGGTAATTAAATGGGATGGTGTTACCCATACGAACCCAGAATGGAACCAGGATTTATCGATGCGCCAAGCATTTAGAGTATCGGCAGTGCCTTATTTCCAAGAAGTAGCGCGCAGAATTGGCAAGGATACTATGCAGTTTTGGATTGATTCTGTAGGTTATGGCAATAAGAAAATCAGCAAAGTAGATTCTTTCTGGTTGGATAATTCGTTACAGATTTCGCCTGATGAGCAACTGGGTTTTATGAAGAAATTGTATTTCGACCAATTGCCCTTTCACAAAACATCTATGCAGTATGTGCGTGATGTGATGTTGATGGAAAGCAACCATAAATATAAACTGAGCTATAAAACCGGGTGGGGCATCGTAGGTAAACGTAATATTGGCTGGATGGTAGGCTGGATTGAAGAGAATAACCGCCCTACTTTCTTTGTATTGAACTTGGAATCGGAAGATCCTAACTTCGATATGATAAATATCCGCCAGAAAATTACCCGTGATATTTTGAAGCAAGAGGGGTATTTTGAAGGAAAGATGTAAGCTATTGCAGCATAAAATAATTGAGAAAGTCGGTCTTCTTGGATGAAGGCCGACTTTTTTTTGCACTTATTCGTTAAAAAACTCATAAATAAAGCGGTGCAACACTTGAATTCCGTCGTAAAAAAATTATTTTTGAAACTAACCATGTCTTGTTAAAAAGGCTGGCTCTGCGATTATATCATGCTACGATTTCAACATATAGAATACTTATGGGCATTGGTATTGCTCATTTTTATTGTAGGCGCATTTATTTCGGCATTATGGTGGAAACGCCGTTCTATCCGCAAAATGGGCGATCCTGTTACCGTTACGAGGATGTTTACCAACTATTCCCGCCGCTTTTTCAACATCAAATTTGTGTTGTTAGCCTTGGCCTTTGCCATTGGCGTAATTGGGTTGGCGAATATCCAGAAAGGTACCCGCAAAGAAAAAATTACTAGAAAAGGCGTTGATGTGGTGATTGCCCTCGACGTAAGTAAGAGTATGCTAGCCACCGACGTAGCACCCGATAGGTTAACCCGTGCCAAGCAATTGATTACAAAATTGATGGAAAAGCTAGATAACGACCGTGTAGGTTTCGTTGTTTTCGCTGGGAATGCCTATTTACAAATGCCACTAACTGTGGATTATTCTGCGGCACGCATGTACCTCGGTACGGTTACGCCCGATATGATACCTACACAGGGTACCGCTATCGGCGAAGCCATTAAAGTAAGTAACGACGCTTTCAATAAAAAAGAAAGGAAACATAAAGCACTCATTATCATTAGTGATGGTGAAGATCATGATGAAGGCGCAATGGCGCAAGCTAAAAATGCCTTAGATCAAGGTGTAATGATCAATACTGTAGGTATCGGTTCCGTAACAGGTTCGCCCCTACCCGATGAAAATGGTGGTAATAAGAAAGATGCGAAAGGTAACGTGGTGATTTCCAAGTTGAATGAAGAAGCACTCCAAAAAATCGCTAACACCGGTAAAGGCGTGTACTTGCATTTAGAAAACAACACCGACGAGATCGTGAATGCATTATCTAACCGCATCGACAGTATGGAGCAGAAAGAATTCGGCGACAGCATGTTCTCCGATTACAACAGCTACTTCCAGTACTTCATTGGTATTTGTTTATTATTGATCTTGATTGAATTTTTTGTACCCAACGTGAAGAACTTCAAACTGTTCCCACGTAAACAAACAACAACAGCATGACGACTACAACATTCAACCTGAAAAAGGGCTTATTAGTAGCCTGTTGGTTGTTGGGTGGCGCCGGCATCGCATCCGCTCAAACAACCAGTAAATTCATCCGCGAAGGAAATAAGCAATACAAACAACAACAGTTTGCCGATGCCGAAGCCAGCTATAAAAAAGCCTTGGATAAAGATGCCCGCAGCCCTACTGCGACTTTCAACCTAGGCAACAGTATGTACGAGCAAAAGCGCTTCGAAGATGCACGTAATCAATATACCAACGTAGCAAAGCTCAGCAATAATAAAGGCGTACAGGCGAATGCCAATTACAACATTGGTAATACCTTCATGAGTGACCAGAAATGGGAAGAAAGCATCAAAGCCTATAAAGACGCTTTGAAGAAGAACCCCAAAGACGAAGAAGCCCGCTACAACCTGGCTTACGCACAAGAGAAATTGAAGCAACAGCAACAACAACAGAACAAAGACAAGGATAAAGACAAAAAAGACCAGGATAAGGATCAAAACAAAGATCAAAAAGACAAAGACAAGGATAAGGACAAAGACAACAAGGACAATAAAGACAAGGACAACAAGGACAATAAAGACAAGGATAACAAAGACAAGAAAGATCAGAACAAGGATCAAAACAAAGACAAACAAGACAAAGATAAAGACCAACAAGATCAACAGAAACCAGAACCGCAGCCTAGCAAGCTAAACGAGAAAGAAGCCCAGCAATTGCTACAAGCTTTAGCCCAAGAGGAAAAGAAACTGCAGGACAAAATGAAAAAAGTGAAAGGTAGGCCGGTAGCTGTTGAAAAAGATTGGTAATCAACATATTCTTACTTTTTAAAAAGGACGCTTCACCTGGGGCGTCCTTTTTCATTTTAGGTCCAAAATCGCTGGGGGCTTTGATAATAAATAACTAATGAATAGCGGATAAACGAAATATAGAGCTAACATATTGATATACAATAGTGGAAATTGGCCTGGGATAGGCTTAAGATAGGCTTGGGATAGGGTCGAGATAGGCTTAGGATAGGGTAAGGATAGGCTTTTACTAGGGAGAAGATAGGGGCGCTATAGGAAAACACTGGTGAGAATGCGATGAACTACGACTAACTTACATGGATTTACATGGGATTTACATGGAAAGTACTTGGAGGTTACATAGGGTTTACTTTGTCTTGTACTAAAATAACTTGACACTTAGCTAGCGATATTACTAAATGAACTTGACAGGGTTTGTCAAATTACTGATTTTACTTGACAAACAGCTTGAATACCAGCATTATGCTTCGTAGCTGGTGTTTGTAAATCGCATCCAAAGTGCCGTCTATACTGGTTGTAGCGGTAAATGGCGCTATTTACCTGCTTTACGGCTGCTTGGAAAGAAGGAAATTGTTGGTTTAGTTCAAATTCCTGTTTCAAAATACCATTTACACGTTCGGCTAATGCATTTTCATATGGGCTCCCCGTCTGGGTCATGCTGATTTTAACACCGTTTTTTTGCAGCACGCTTACGTAATCGTTACAGCAATATTGCACACCGCGATCAGAATGATGAATGAGGGATTCGGCAGGTAAAGCCCTTGCCTTTAAGGCCCTTTTTAAGGCTGCAATACAGCCGTCAGCTTTTAAATTGGGGCTTAACTCGTAACCCACAATTTTCCTTGAATAAGCGTCTGTTATTAATGACAAGTGTATAAAACCATTTTTAGTAGACAAGTAAGTAATATCACTTACCCATAACTGTTCTGGTCGACTAGGTACCATTCCTTGGATTAAGCTAGGCCATTTACGGTAATGATGACTAGACTGCGTCGTATATACCCTCTTTTTGTGACGTTTTACCAATAACCCGTGATCGGCCAATAATGCGTGTAGACCATCCCTTCCTAGTTTTATGTTTTGAGACACAAAGGTGGGCTTTAGCTCCTTGTAAAGCTTAATAGTACCACTTTTTGGAACCATTTTCTTGACGGCTTGCACCAAGTCTAATACGACTGCTTTTTGCCAACTACTACTGCTATCACGTTGTTTAATATCATACCATGCTTGCCTTGTTTTACCAAACAAACCACAGATTTTTGACAAGGGGACTTCCCGCATTATCGCTTTCATTTGGGTGGCTGTTTGATGCCAAGCTTTTTTACGATATCAACGCCCAGCTCCTTTTCTGCATTTTTGATCAACATTTCTAAGGCTGTAATACGAAGTTGGGCATCCTTCAATTGCTCTTCCACTTCACTATTAGCGGTAGAAGCCTGAACACTAGATGATGTAGAAGCTTCATTCTTTCTAAACCATTCTACCATCGTTTGCACAACAGATGCACTTTTTAAACCATGCTTCCTAGCTAGTTCGGACATACTCAGTGAACCTGTGAGGTACTCACGGGCGATCATAATTTTGAAGGACTCCTCGTAAAGGAAGGCGCTACGACCATGTTTCTTTTTCATAATTATCTCAAATTTAGGCTAACTATATGTAAAGTCGTTTTAGGAACCGACA
>NZ_QLLL01000004.1:15688-626297 GCF_003259335.1 Chitinophaga skermanii | reverse complement strand
TCCTTTTGCTCTTCTGGTGTCATGGCTATTTCATTTATTGTGGTAATTACCGCAATATCGCCCCTAAACCGCTTTTTCCAATTTTTTACATCATGATTCTTTATGCCGTATTTAACGGCTAGCTGCGATACACTTAAATTACCAGTTTCGTAGTCACGCACCACCATGCGCCTAAATGAATCATCATAACTCGATTGACCACCCCCAAGACCTTTTAGTCCAAATAATTTGCTTCTTTTCATCATTTTTCATTTGTGGGTGTAAACTTTTTGTAGGACTAGACACTAGCATATGGCCAATCAAATTTGGAAGATAGGAACAGGTAGGCTGTTCTCTATTGGCCCTTAGTTTTTTTCTATATAGGTGGATGTATTTAATCGCTAATTTTGCTATTCAACAATTTTCGTATGGAAACAACAACACCTGCTACACCTAGCAAATTCAAAGTGTGGATGAAGCGTATCGGCTTTTGGGGATTTATCTTCTTCTTGCTGAAAGGCTTGGCTTGGTTAGCGGTGGGTTACTGGTTTGTTAAATAATTACCTGTTTTACAGTCCTTTATCAATAAAATCGAAAGCCCGTTTCTCCGTCCAGTAATAAGGATCACTGAATGTTACGAACCCAACATGGCCACCATTCCCCGGTGTTTCTAAGAAGAAGTGGGGATTCTCTTCGGCGGCATCAAATGGGAAGCATCCTTCCCCTAAAAAAGGGTCGTTTAAGGCATTTACCAGCAAGGTAGGAATACTTACCTGGTGCAAGAATTGTTTCGAACTGCTTTTCTCCCAATACTCCAACGCGTTATTAAAGCCATGAATAGGCGCCGTATACCGATCGTCGAACTGTCGGAAGGTTTTGATCTCCTTAAACCCCGTTAAGCTGATTTTACCGGGAAATAAGGCCGATTTTAAACGGAGCTTCTCTTCCAAATTGCGGATGAAGCGCGTCATGTATATCACATTATGCGGCTTCTCCAACTCTACCGAGCTATCCATTAAGTCACAAGGTACTGATATGGCAACGGCACTGCGAATGCGCGGGTCGATGTTTTTACCTTGTTCACCCACGTATTTAAGGGTTACGTTGCCACCAAGGGAGAACCCTACGATGTGGAGTTGTTCGTATTGTTGGAGTGAGAAGATGTAGTCGATCACCGTGGCAATGTCGCCGGTATCGCCGCTATGGTAGAAACGCATTGCGCGGTTGGGTTCGCCACTGCAACCACGGAAGTTCATTGAGATGGTATCGTAGCCACCTTTGTTGAACATATGTACCATGCCCATCACGTATTTACGGGTGGAATTACCTTCTAGGCCGTGCAAGATGAGTACGGCTTTTTTGTTGTTGCGGGAAGATAGATCCAAATCGAGGAAATCGCCATCCGGGGTATCTATCCTACGGCGCACGTAAGGGGCCGCATCGATACGACGGAACAAGGTGGGGTATATGGTTTGCAAATGCCGGTTGGTTAGAAAAATCGGCGGTTTATATGTTGATGTCGACAATACTGGCATACGCACTACAGCTTAAAATCTGCCTAAAATTAGGGGTAATTCCCCGGTTCACAAACTAAACTTCCAGGCGGGGCGCGGGTTTATATGGTTTTTTCGAATGATAATACACGAATTTATAATGCAAAAGCGCCGTTCCTATTTACTGGGAACGGCGCTTGTAAAAGGGATATAGCAAGGTTATTGATAAAAGGCGAAGCTATGTGCAGCTTTCAAGTTGTTGTTTTTCTTCGTCATGTTCACCCGGTACACTTGTTTGCCCCAGCTTTGTATAAAGCGTGGGTCTTCCAATGGGAACGGTTGCACGGAGGCTTCCAACTGTGTAGGGTCGTACTCCATGGTGAGCATGTTGCCATTGTCGCCCGTGAAAACGAGTTTGTTTTTTTGGATCGTTACCGGCACGGCGGAAATGAAGTGAATGGTAGTAGGTTGTTCGGTAGCTTGGAGTTCGTAGGCTTCTTTCAGCACGATGCGCTTCTTAGTACGATCGAATTGGAAGCTACGCACCCAGCTTTTTACAGCAGCATTGGTAGGATACGCGGCGGCGATATCTATTTGCAAATTGGTTTGCTTAGGTGTGGTCGTATACCCTAGCACTTTCGCAGCGTATTGGCGACCGGCTTTTTGTTGTTCGCCGTTCACGGTAGGACAATTATGCCATTGCGATTGCATGTTCCAAATATCGTAGCGTTTGCTGCTGAAAGTTTCTTTTGTATAGGTGCCTACGCCAATGTCGATAATCACGGGTTTACCGTCGGCATAGATAATGAAATTACCTACGTCGTTGTGGTTATGACTTTCATCGTTATGCCCACCTTTTACAGCGAGGAATAAACCTTTTGTGCTGCCGGCTTGTGAGCGGGTGGTAAGCACTTGTAAATTAGGCATCCACGATACTAATGGCAATACGGGTCTAGGTTCGTATGATTTCAGTACGGGTGCTACATCTACGTTTACGAGGAAATTCGTAAAGTTATCGTCGAGGATATTTTGTTTTTGTAGGCTGAAGATATAAGCGGCAAACTCTTTCATACCTTGGTCGTTGAACACTTCGCCGAATTGTAGTACGCTTTCTGCGTGCGGGTAATTCTTGGGAGAAGCATCGGCGAAATCGACCATGTAGTTTTGCGCGATGTGCATCTTGTATACGTAAGTACCCATGTTATGTAAAAGCGGGTATTGTTGGAACTTCAATGAATGTTGCGATACATCATCCAACAAATACATAAATCGAATCATTTTACCGGCGGCTTCGTTCCAATAGTTGGGTCCTTCATCACAACCGCCATCATCGCCATAAGCATTGATCCAGAAATCGGTGCTTTGCATGATTTTCGGCAAGAAGGTTTGGAAAGAAGCGGCATTATCCCAAGTTAGCAAAGCTACTTGCAATGTATTCGTATTAATCCAAGGATTCCAATTATTCACGATCTTACCGTTGAAACCCATCCACCACATATCTGTTCTTTCCATGTAAGGCGTTAAGGCGCGGCGTTTTAATTCATACAGCAAGCGTTTGGTTACCATTGGAGCATATTTTTCCAATTGTGGCGCTAGCATGTTGTAAATATCGGCTACCATGGCGGAAGAACGAGCGCTGTATAAATCGATGTACCCTTCTGTAACATCGGGTAAACCGCCACCTGCTTTCTGAGCACCGATATGCGCTGGGGCAACCCAGCTCGACTCTTCAAACATGGCCCATAAGCCATTCACGAGTTGCGGGATATAGGTGCCTTTATTGGTGAGTAGCTCCCCTACTGCTAGGCGGGTAATATTTGCGCGGCGTTCATTGTGTTTATCTTGCCAATTAGTTCTATTGCCATTCACTTGGTATTGGTTGTACAAAGTAGCCGTTAATGTAGGCCAAGTATACTTATTCGCTTCCTCGGCTTGTGCAATGGCTTTTGCCTTCACCTCTTCCGGCAAACTGTTGATCGCTGCTACCAGGTGTTGTTTCCTTTCAGCCCGCCAAGTGGGTAGGTAGTCGTATATTTCCTTTGCTGTATTGGGTTGTAAGCTGCGAGATAAGTAATTCCTAGCTTCTTGGGCTTGTACGGAACAACTTATCATTGTTGCCATAACGAGCATGCTACCCATTTTCAATAATTTCATTCGTGCTTGTAGTTTTTTTTACTTGCGTGGAAAAGTAATTCAAACGTTTGCATAAATATGCGCACTAAAGGTAAAACCTGGGGATAAGTATTGCAACTGTGAAAGAGATAAAAATGGGGGAATATTCCGAAATGCTAGATAAGCGGTTAACTACGATTATCAACGTTTCCCGGCGGAATGGGCGTTTTACATACACGCATAACCTTCTCTATACAACAGCATACAATAACGTTTATGCAAACGATCGGCAAATTGATGCTTCTTCAAATACTAATCCCTCCTTTACTTGTTGTTGATATTGTGCGCCCCAAGCATTGATCACCCGTAACATAGGGATCATCGATTGCCCAATTTCGGTGAGTTCATATTCCACCCGTGGTGGCACCTCGGGGTAAACGGTTCTTTCGATAATTTTCGCCTTTTCCAGTTCTTTCAACTGCAAGGCGAGCATGCGTTCCGATACTAAAGGCATTTTCTTTTTGATTTCGGAGAAACGGGATTTGCCTTCCAACAAGATCCAAAGGATATTCAATTTCCATCTGCCACCTATAAGAGCGAGGGTTACTGCTGTACCGCAAGTGGCGTTGATGATGGTTTCGTTGAGGGTATATGTGGAGTTCGATTTTCTCATTATTTATGTATTTCTACTTTAAAATTACGGGAAATGCAGGGTGTAAGTACGTTCTTGTGAAAGTATGCTAGTTGTATGACATTCGCGCTGTTTTCTTGCTATTGTAAATCCCAATGTGTTACTTTCTTTGCTTCTCCAAAGAAAGTAACCAAAGAAAGGAGGAAAAACGGCGAAAGACTGCGTCGCCGTTTTATCGGGATGTCGATGGGGCTTTGGTGCTACTGTGGTGAAGGGCATTGGGATTTCTTTTTGGGGGAGTTTGTTGGGAGTGGTGGGATGAGATGGTTAGATCGTTTACCCCTTTAGTGCACTACCTAAAAGGGGGGTAAGAGTCAATTATTGTAATTATTGTCCGAGGGTGCGGGTAAATGATAAGGAGCCTAGTTGCCAGGCGTTTTTATTGTTGATGTATACTTCGGTTACGATGAAGGGGTTGGTTACCTCATTGCCGCCGACTACTGCTAGTAGGCGAATTTGGGTGAGTACGATGGCGGTGTTGTCTATAATTTGCACACTTGTTTGTTGTATGTCGGCGTGTTTGTAATGGATACTACCGGTGCGGATTACTTCCAGTTCACGGTCTTTGCCCCAGCTGCCTCCCATGTGTACGAATACTGATTTAGTGTTGAATAGCATGTTGAGGGTGTCGACTTGCTTATCGGCCATCCAACGCCATTTTTCTTTTGATAGAGCGATGATACCATTTTCTGTATCAGCACTGGTGATGGTGTATCCTGCTGATGAGATTTTTTGTGCGTTTGTTGTTGTAGACAATAGCAATAATAGGGATACTGTGAGTATGGGTAATACTGCTAATAGTTTTTTGTTTTGCATACTTGTTGGAATTATTGGGTGATTGGGGTTTTTAGTGATTGTATTCATCGTCTGAAACTGGTTCCAACCACACTGTTTCACCTTTTTCTCGTCCAGTGATAGCGACTTGTACAAATGGGCTATCGGCACTTGCGCCATGCCAGTGGGCTATATTGGGAGGGCATTTAATGGCCTCACCTTTTTTGATGATTTTCTTTGGGCTGCCTTTTTCTTGGTAATAACCTACCCCATCGATCGCTAAGATGATTTGCCCCGCGGGGTGCGAATGCCAGTTCGTTCTTGCTCCCGGTGAAAAGGTAACACTTCCTACAGCATTGGGGTTACTGCTATCGGCTACTACTAAATTCTTCAACCACACATCCCCTTTAAAGTTATTATTAGTGATTTTATCACCTTTATCAAATACGTTTGCTGCGTTGTTAGAAGCAGGTTGCTTGGGTTCACCACAAGAAAGCAGTGCTATTCCTATTATTCCTACAAAAGCTAGCAGTGTAATTCTATTCATGACCATACCATTCATTTTAAAGATTTTCGAAAAAGAAGCTTTGTAATTTATCAACGGCTTTCGACACGTATACAGGCTTCCAATATGTTTCAATATGCGTGGCTCCTTCCAATAAGAATAGTTCTTTCTTCTTGGATTGAGTGGCTTTGCTGAAGGCTTCGTCGCTCATGTATTTTGTATCTGCTTCACTGCCAACAATCATCAATAGCGGTTGATCCAGCAATTCAATACTAGCGGTAGCATCCCAAGTCATTAAATCGAGCAAGCTACTTTTCGTGTATAGGAAGGTGGAGTTGGGATGTGCATGCGTTCTGTAATAGTATACGAAGCCTTCTTTATAGAGTCCTGCCGGTGTAGCAGCTATTTGTTCATCAGTAACACTCGATACACCCATGTATTCTATTTTACCGCCGGCTGCAGCTTGGGCACGGGCGGCCGACGCTTGCTGTAAACGTTCTTGAATGGTGGCTAGCTGTGTGTTTTTAAATCCATTCCGGCGTACTTCACCAGAATTGAACATACTTAAGGTGGCTATGGCTTTGAAGCGTTTATCCGATTGTGCCGCTTTCAAAGCGTAACCGCCTCCACCACATATACCTAAAACGCCCAAACGGTTGGCATCAACACCGGCATACTGGGCAATGTAATCCGCCATGCCATGAATATCTTCCGTGCGAGATGCAGGACGATCGGTATGGCGAGGTTCTCCTCCACTGGCGCCTTGGTAGGCGGCATCTGCAGCAATGGTGATATAGCCCAATTCGGCCAACTTTTGTGCGTATAAACCAGCTGTTTGTTCTTTTACACCACCGTTAGGGTGTGCCACTACTACTGCCGGGTATTTCTTACTAGCATAATACGATGCTGGTGTATATACGTTGGCGGCGATGGTTATGCCATTTAGCTGGTATGTTACGGGATGGATATTTACCTTTCCTTTTACATTTCCTGTTATAGCACCTTCGTATACGAGTGTGTATGGATTCTTTTTACCGTCTTTCTGTTGGCCTGTTTGTGCGGTCACTGTTTCTGTGACTGCCATCGACATGGAAAGCGCTATGATGGATGTTAATTTTTTCATGTTCTATGCGTTTAAATCGCTTATTTGTCGAGGCCTTTTGATTTGAGCCATTTCGATAATAAGTCGGCTATTTCAATATTGTTAAGATCTGAAAATGGGAAGTGAGTATTGCCTTTCACCCCTATTTCCGGTAAATGCACAACTGTTACATCGCCACCGTGCTTGTTAACTACATCTGCCCACAGTTTTGCCATGGCTAACCTAGCCCTCCAACCGTCGGCACCGGGATTGTTAGGATCGAGTTGTGTAGGTATGTTATCGCCGTAGTAAATGATAATGGGAATTTTGGTCAGCTTTAGGAATTCTTCTTTCGCTACTACTGTAGGTTCCAATGGACCGGCAGAACTAGCAATGGGTGCGGGTGCTTCGCCTGCTGGGAAAGGGAATCCTGATCCTGGTTCGTACGATGCAATGGCACGGATATGCGTATTTTTCATGGCTGTTATCCAACCAAAACCACCGGAGTGGGAATGGGTTACCAGTACGAGATCGCCGATTTTACCTGCTAATGCAGCTGTTGCGTCGGTTACCACCGTTGGATCGATAGCACCAAGGCTGGGCGTCATAGAGCGGAAATATTGATTGAGGGTGGCGGAGTCTTTGGAGAACTGTACACCCGGGAAGTAGTTCGGCCAAATGCCAACACGGAAGGTACCGAACCATGATTGCTCATCGGGTACCGGTTTAATTGTAGCCTCTACAGTGCTACGGCCTGCGTTTCCTCGGCGTGGTTGATCCATTAAGTATACACTAAATTGGCGTCGTAGGAAAATATTTTGAAACCCTTCGCGGCCATCAGGTGTTGTTTCCCAAGTTTTGGAGAACTGGCCGATACCATGCCAGAATACCAATGGCAGCTTTCTTGCTTTTACGGGTATTTGGTAAAATACGTAAGCGTGATCGCCATGGAAGGTTTGTCCATCTACACCGCGTTTTACAGGATCGTATACACCTGGTGCTGTTATTACAGACCCACCAACAGCAAAACTGCCTTGTTCTTCAATCATCAATGGCGCTTGCTTCTTTGTTTGTGCCGGTAGTGTTATTGTTGTGGTCACCAAACAAGTGGTTACTAAAAGAATGCCTAATATTTTCATTTGCCTGGGTTATTTTGTTTGTGGTGTGTTCGTCAATGCTGTTAATACTTCTTCTGTTGCCTTCGCGTCTTCTTCTCCAATCGTTCCTGCTATTACCTTCACGAAATCTTGTAACTGCATTGGCGTTAATCCAATATGCAGGCAAATGCCGAGGTGACTTTTTAACATCGGCTCTACGCCGCCAATACTACTTAGTACCGAGATCGTTACCAGTTCTCTTTCTGTATAATTTAGCACGTCGCGTTCGAATAAGTCGGCGAACAAATGTTCCTTTAGGAAGACTTCTATTTCTGGTGAAAATACAGCATAAGCGGCCTTGGGAGAGCTTGCAGAAGTGCCGGAGAGTTTTGCTAAGATATCTCTTCCCCTGTCGTATTTAGAGCGATTATCTGTAATAGGTGAAGCTGGGTTCCCCCATTTATCTGTTATTCCTTTTGCCTTTCTATCTTCCAACACCGTCATTAAAGTTTGTAACCCACGTATACTTCTTGGGAAACCGCAATAAGCGTATAAATGCACAATAGCCTCTTTCAGTTGGTTTACGGTAAGGCCTGCATCCAGTGCTTTGTTTAGTTGTACTGCAAGTTTCGGTAAATCACCTTTCGCTGTAGTGGCAGCTACAGATACGAGGTTTCTTTGCTGAGGCGTTAGTGTTGTGCTATCTGCTTGGGCCGTGGCACCTTGTACAAGTCCTGTTATCAGCATAAGCGTTAGTATTATTCTTTTCATATTATCTAATATCATGGGCCAGCCTGTTTTAGTAGTGCTTCCGTTAACAATGTAAAGTTCGGCCTTATTGGGGGCCTAGAAGTATACATTTCACTTCTTGTTCTACCAAAATAACAGTTTAACATTCCTAAAAGAAGGATCGTCATGGCTATTTGGTATCTTTAGTATCGAAAAATTTAGCACCATGGGTATAGTGAGATTCGATACAATTAGTCAATATAGCACCTTCAACAACCATGAAACATTGCATCCGTTGGTGAACGTAATAGACTTATCTAAAGCGGCACCACGGCAATTTTCGCGGATGAGTTATGGTTTTTATACTATTTTCCTCAAGCAAATAGTGTGTGGCGATCTTCGTTATGGTAAACAATACTACGATTACCAAGAAGGTACTTTGATTTTCCTGGCACCGGGGCAGCTCATTGGTGTAGAGAACAATGGCGAATATTACCAACCACAAGGGCATGCCTTGGTTTTTCATGCCGATCTGCTGCTAGGTACATCACTTGGTACGCATATCCAAGAATATTCATTCTTCAGTTATGCCGTAAACGAGGCTTTACATTTATCGGAGAAGGAACAACAGATCGTGTTCGATTGTTTCAATAAGATCAAGTATGAATTGGAGCACGCGGTAGATAATCATAGTAAGCAGCTCATTGTTGCGAATATCGAGTTGTTTTTAAAGTATTGCAAGCGTTTCTATGATCGCCAGTTTATTACCCGCGATGCTGTTAACCGGGGTGTTTTAGAGAAATTCGAGCAGTTATTGAACAACTATTTCCAATCGGAATTACCGCAAAAAATTGGGCTTCCAACGGTTGCCTATATGGCAGCAGCGCTGCATCTATCGAGTAATTATTTCGGTGATTTGATTAAAAAAGAATCGGGGCAATCGGCGCAAGAATACATCCAAGCGAAGATTATAGAAGCTGCCAAGCAAAGGCTTTATGATCCGTCTAAAACGGTGAATGAAATAGCGTACGAGTTAGGCTTTAAATACCCGCAACATTTCAGCCGTTTGTTCAAACAGCGGGTAGGTGCTACACCGCTTGAATTTAGGAATGCTGAGCATTAGGCGTATAAAATATTCACTATAAACAACAAAAGGGAACCAGTGGTTCCCTTTTGCCATATGTGTAATCGCTATTACTTCGCGATTTCGATTTTCACCTTTTTATTCTTGATTTTGTGGCCTTTGATAGCATGCAGCACGTGGCTGGCTTTGCTTTTACGGATGGCTACGAAAGAAGCGAAGTCTTTTACTTCGATGAGGCCGATATCTTCTTTGCGGAGGTCCCCTCTTTGGGAAAGGAACCCAACGATGTCGATTTTATTGACTTTATCTTTTTTACCGGCGGCGATGTAGAAGGTGGTCCATTTCGGCTTTTCTGGGATTTCCAGGTTAGCAGGGAGTTGGATTTCTTCGTCTACTTGGGTAATATAGGCAGGCAATTTCTCTTCTGGACCTAAGATTAAAACCGCTGTACCACTTGCTTCCATGCGGGCAGTACGACCATTACGGTGTGTGTACACATCTTCTGTTGTAGGAAGGTGGTAGTGGATGATGTAGCGGATGAACGGGATATCGAGGCCGCGTGCTGCAAGGTCGGTTGTTACTAAGAAATTCACCGTACCGTTACGGAATTTACACAGGGCGCTATCGCGTTCGTGTTGTTCCATAGCACCGTGGTAGTATTCGTTTACAATCCCTTGTTCCGCTAAGTATTCGCTGGTGCGTTCCACGCTTTCGCGGTGGTTACAGAAGATAATGCTTGGGCGGGCACCGAAGTAGCAGAGTAATTCGAAAAGGGTTTCGAGTTTGTCTTTATCGCCAGATTGTACGGTTTTAACTTCTAAGCGGATGGTTGGTGTGCCATCTGCGGGTAAGAAGTTCAATTCTGCAGGGTCTTTAAGGCCAAGGAATTCCGGGATTTCTACCGCTTCTGTAGCAGATGTGAGCATACGGTGTTGGATGTTTCTTAAGGCATCTACAATGAAAGATACTTCTTCTTGGAAGCCTAATTCCAACGATTTATCGAACTCGTCTAACACGAGGGTGTTGATGGTTTCGAGCGTAATATTTCCACGGCGGATATGATCTTTGATACGACCAGGCGTACCGATGATTAATGCCGGTGCTTGTACTAAGTTATTTTCTTCGATTTCGCGTTTATGGCCTCCATAGCAAAGGGTTACTTTAAAACCGGTTTGCATCGAGCGGAATACTTTATCGATTTGGATGGCTAATTCGCGGGAAGGTACGATGATCATAGCCTGGGTCGTTTTCACGGCAGGGTCTAATCTAAACAACAAAGGCAATAAGAATGCTAAGGTTTTACCGGAACCTGTGGCCGATAATAACACAACATTATCATGTTGCTCGTTGGCTTCGATGGAAGCCTTTTGCATCTCGTTTAATTCATCAATACCGATCGCCTCTAAAATGCGGGCGATTGTTTCATTTTTCTGTTGCATCGGGGCAAAGTTGAGATTTTTCGTGCGCACAGCCTAACTTCCGGGGGAAATTTTAAGTGGCGCTTTAACAAAACACCCGGCATGTTAGGCATACCGGGCGTTTCGTGAATATTTTTATTTCTTTTTTCTCCTGGCTTTCTGTAATTCCTTCTCGTGTTGATCGATTAGTAATTGCCAGTTGTCGTTTGGTGTTTCTTCAGAGAAAGCAATCGTTTCACGGTAGTCGTTCTTATCAATTTTCATTTCATTGATAGGCTTACCGATGAATTTCTCGATTTCTGCCAGCATTTTCTTTTCTTCCGTGCTTACGAAAGAAATGGCTTGTCCTTTTTGTACGCCCCTACCCGTTCTACCTACGCGGTGTACATAGTTTTCGGCTACGTCGGGTAAATCGTAGTTTACCACGTAATCTACGTTCGGGATATCGATACCGCGGGCGTTTACATCCGTGGTGATCAATATTTTCACATCGCCTTTACGGAATTCATCCATCACCGCTAGGCGGTTGTCTTGTTCTTTACCACCGTGCATGGTAAGGCTCGGAACACCTACGCGGTCCATCGCGGCAGCTACCCTTTCCGCGCGTACTTTCGTACGTACGAATACGAGTATTTTCTTTTCCGGGAACTCTTTCACCAATCTTTCCAAGAAGAAACGTTTATCGTCCATTTCGATATAAGCCAAGGCATGGCTTACATTCTTCGACACGGGATCATCTGGAGAGATTTGGATACGGATCGCGTTGCGTACAACGGAATACGCGAGTTCTTTAATGTCTTTATCGAGCGTTGCAGAGAAGAACAAGGTTTGATGATGACGTGGGATGTGTTTGAGTACATCGCGGATATCGCGGATGAAACCCAAATCGAGCATATGATCCGCTTCATCGAGGATCAAAATATCGACATAGCTAAGGTCGATATGGTTTTGATTGATCAAATCGAACATTCTACCCGGTGTAGCAATCAATACATCTACCCCGCGGTTTAATGATTTAATTTGGCTATCCATTTCAACACCGCCTACAAGGCCCAAGATGTTTAAACGGGTATATTTGGCCAAGGACTCGAATACGCCGGCAATTTGGATGGCTAATTCGCGGGTAGGCACCATCACTAGGCAGCGTACCTCTCCTTTGGATTTCTTAATGGGTTTTTGTTGTAACATATGCAGTACCGGGATGGCGAAAGCAGCTGTTTTACCTGTACCCGTTTGCGCAATAGCCATCACATCTTCCCCTTTTAAGATAGAAGGAATGGCTTTGAATTGAATGTCGGTCGGACGTTTAAAGCCCAACTCTTCTAAACTGCGCTTGATTTCGTGCGATATGTTGTACTGTTCGAATTTCATGTGTTAATACCATGGACGAATGGCGTCCAAGTATGCAAAGGTAGTTAAATGCGGCGAGAACGCCGCGAAAGGGAGGCTAGGCAGGTGAATTATTTAGTGAATAGCTTGTTAATTCCAAAAAATAGCAAGACCTTTGCAGCGCAATTTTAAACAAAACCTCGACAAACATTGGGTCATGTAATATCACTGGCATAAGATTTCTCACCATCCTGCTTCACACTTCGAAGCGGCCAGGGATTCTATTTTTTCACTTTCCGTACAATATTGGTTCGTAACTTGTATAACAGGTTAGCTAGGCTATTTGATTGTGCGCCTTTAATTACCCAAACATGACAAGCCAAGGAAAATACGGTAGAACGTACCATTACCCATTTTCGCCCGGCACTACCAGCGACGACCGTATTAACCACGGTTACTGGCAGGATGTGCAGCACATCCCCACCCTCGTACACACCGAGAAATTGGATGGCGAAAACAATTGCTTAAATAAATACGGCGTATTTGCGCGGTCGCATGCTGCGCCCACCACTTCGCCGTGGACAAGCACCTTGCGTACCTACTGGCAATTAATAAAACGAGAACTCGGCGACTTAGAGATTTTCCTCGAAAACCTGTATGCCGTGCATTCTTTACACTATACAAAACTGGACCATCATTTCTACGTATTTGCTGTACGCGAAAACGGGTTATGGCTGAGTTGGGAAGAAACGAAGTTTTACGCCGCCATGCTAGACTTACCTACCGTGCCGGAAATTAGCATCTTCCCCACCCCGTTACAGCAAACACACTTTGAAAGCGAAGTATTACAAATCGTGCAAGGCCCTGGTGCATTTGCCCCGGTGGATACTATTTCGCTGCAACCCAGCACGATGGAAGGTATTGTAACAAGAAATGCAGCTGCTTATAGTGTAGATGCTTTCGCCCAAAACGTATTCAAATACGTGCGCAAAGGGCATGTAAAAACTGATGAACATTGGACGCGCAATTGGAAACGTGCGCCCTTACAAAATGAAGGAGGTGCCATATGTGGCAATTAACAAATACACGATCGATGGATCAATTAGCGACCGAATTCGATTGGGTGGCCGATATGAAAGGGGTACCCCAAGATGCTATTCACCATGCCGAAGGCGATGTTTTCGTGCATACAGGCATGGTATGCGCTGAAATGGAGCAACTGATCCTTCAACACAATATCAACGAACAAGATGCGCATATACTTCGTGCTGCTGCGTTATTACACGATGTAGAAAAACGTTCTACCACCATCATAGAACCGGGTGGACGCATTACATCGGCCACGCATGCACGAAAAGGCGCCGCTACTGCTCGTCAACTTTTATACCGTAACATAGCCACCCCGTTCGCTATTCGCGAACAAATATGCGGGCTTGTGCGCTACCATAGCTTACCCTTATGGGCTATTGAAAAGCACGATCCGCAACGCAGTGTTGTAGAAGCGAGCTTTCATGTAAACACATGGCATTTATCCTTATTGGCACAGGCCGATGTATTGGGTAGAATAAGTGCAGATCGAGCCGAGTTGCTGTTAAAAATCCAATTATTCGAACAACTTTGCTTAGAAAATGAATGCCTAGGTCGGCAACGAGCCTTTACCCATGAAAACGCGCGCTTCCACTATTTCGATAAAGGGGGTGATATCAACTATGTGCCATTCGACGACTTTGGTTCGCAGGTAGTATTAACATCTGGCTTACCCGGCGCCGGTAAAGACACGCATGTGCGCAAACATTATGCTGATTGGCCCGTGATTAACTTGGACGATATTCGGAAAGCCCATAAGATTTCGCCGACTGATAAAAGCGGGAATGGCACCGTCATTCAACTAGCGAAAGAACAAGCCAAGCAATATTTGCGTAAGCAACAAAACTTCGTATGGAATGCCACGAATATTACCCAACAAATGCGCGCGCAACTAGTGAGCCTTTTTGTTACCTACAAAGCACATGTAACCATTGATTACATAGAGGTACCGTATAAAACGTTGCTAAAACAAAATAACAACCGCCCAACCGCCATACCTACGGCTGCATTGGAGCGATTGGTGAACAAATTAGAAGTACCTACCGTGTTTGAAGCACATACCGTACGCTACTTTGTATAATAGTACGCCTTCCGTTGCCGGAAGGCGTTTTTCGCAATATGGAATTGAACCGTGGGCATGGAAAATTTGTAATATGTTTAAATGTATTATGCTATGCGGAAATGGATGAGAATACTTGCCATCGTTGGAGGATCGTTACTGGGACTAATTGTACTGTTATGGTTGGGCTTTGCTTTGATTATACAACAGCAAAAAGCTTCCTTGTTGGCGCAGATAAATACAAAGATCAACGAAGAGTTGAATGCCACTGTTGTGATTGAAGATATGGAACCATCTTTGGTAAGAAGTTTCCCGAATATTTCTGTATCGTTGGAGAAAGTGAGTGTGAAAGATAGCTTATGGAGTGTACATCATAGGGCCTTGTTAGAAGTAGATCGCATTTTTGTGAAGGTGAATACATTTGCTTTGTTGAAGAAGAAAATAGATATCCGGCAAATTACCTTGGAAGATGGCACCATTTACATTTACACAGATACCAGCGGGTATAGCAACACGGATATTATTCGTTCTCATGAGCATAAGAACAAGCAACAAACCGGGCATACCGATGTATCAAAGTTTGAGCTAAACAATATCCAATTTGTAGTAGAGAACAAGCCCAAGCACAAGTTTTTCCAATTCGACATTCAGCACCTAGAGGGCAATACCGAGGAACGGGATACTATGTTAGATATACGCTTGAAGCATGATATTCTTATAAAGGAGATGCAGTTCAATACAGAAAAAGGGAGCTTCTTAAAGGATAAATTATTGGCCGGTAAATTATTGTTGCACTTCAACAAAAAACAACGGGCGCTTGTCATTCCCCACCAAGACATTCGTTTAAACAAACAAATTTACAGTATCGATGGGCAGTTCTCGATGGCGAAAGAAAATCGCCAGTGGGGCCTTAATATTGTTGCCAATGAATTGCGTTTTGAAGAAGCGATGAGTATTGTTTCTCCTAGTATTTCTAAGAAACTGGATAGTCTTTCATTTAAGAAACCTTTAGATATTAAGGCACAACTGGTGGGCATTATGCATTACCCCGATACACCGTTAATCAATATTCAATACCAAACCCAAAACAACGAAATTGAAGTAAAAGGTAATACGCTCACCAATTGCAGTTTTACAGGCACCTTCAATAATGACCTGCAACATGGTAAAGGTCATAACGATGAAAATACGCAACTACAAATACACGGTTTCAAAGCCGATTACGCTACCATTCCATTAGTGGCAGATACTTTGATTGTAACGAATTTGAAGCACCCTGTTTTGCAAGGCTGGTTTCGTTCCTTCTTCCCATTATCTAATTTGAATGAATTATTAGAAGGCACGTTTGCCTTTACGAGTGGCGAGGCGAAAGCTCAATTGTATTACAAAGGCGGTATTAAACGCGGCGATACCATTGTGCCCCATTTATCGGGAACGGTAGCGATACAAAAAGGTGCCTTGACGTACTTACCACGCAATGTACAATTCCACGATTGTTTTGCTACGCTTGATTTTACGGGTACCGACTTATACTTTAAAGAAGTGAAAGTAGCGAGCCAGAAAAGCCAGTTGCAATTGGATGGCTCGGTGGCGAATATCACCAATTTGTATTTCCATGATCCTGCTAAAATATTGCTGAATTGGAATATCCGTAGTCCTAAGTTAGACTTGAATGAATTCCGTTCATTTATTGGTATTCGTAGTGGTAGTAAGAAGCCGGTATCGACCAAACAGAAGCGCAAGAACATGTCGAAATTTGCGCACCAAATGGATATCATGTTGGCGGATTGTAGTGTTGCGATGAACGTGGCGGTTGATCAACTATTGTATGAAAGATTTACAGCGCAGCAGGTTCGTTCGGCCTTAACGCTCACCCAAACAGGCTTACATGTGCAACAATTGCAAGTACAGCATGCCGGCGGTTCGTTACAGGCAACGGCAGATATGGATTTCGCAGGGCAAGCCAATGCATTTAAAGTGAACGCGAACATTAACAATGTACATATCGACCAGCTATTCTATGCATTCAACAACTTCGGCTTAGATGGTTTATCATCTAAGAACCTACGGGGTATTTTACAAGCAAAGGCAAATGTGAGTGGTCGTGTTTTGGATGATGGAAAGATTGTACCGCGTTCGTTGTATGGCACCGTGGCATTTAACTTACGGAAAGGAGCCTTGGTAAACTTCCCTCCTTTGCAAGGCATTGCCGACTTAATGTTTGCGAAGCGGAATTTAGACAATATCCAGTTTGAGAACTTGCAGAATACGTTGCAGATTAAAGGCAACAAAATTGATATTCCGCCGATGAAGATTTCTTCTACGGCTATCAATATAGATTTACAAGGCACTTACGGGATGCCGGCGGGTACAGACATTTACATGGATGTACCCTTACGTAATCCGCAGAAAGATGCCGACATTACTGATAAAGCGGAGAAAGCGAAAAGGCGTCAAAAAGGGATCGTGTTGCATTTGCATGCAACCGATAATGGGAAAAGTGGGCCTGTGAAGATTAAATTGGGGAAGAAGAGGGATGGGTAAATAATCTTCAAAGGTGAATTACAATTGTAAAGACAAGAGGTTGTATCATGCTGTTGATACAACCTCTTAGTTATTTAGTACAGGAACTATATTAACGTCCCCATTTCACATTAATATCATGCTTTTCTGCATAGGCTTTCCCTTTCTCATAGAGTGAACCCATCAGTGCATCTACTTTAGGTAAATCATCTTTCTCCACTTTTGCCAGCAAAGCTTCTTTCCCCGGTGAAGTTGACTTCGCATCGCAAAGTTTAGCGTATTGCATGTATTCGTTTTTGTACACGGGCAATGCTGTTTCGAACAGCGCAATAGCATTTTCTTTGATGGCTTTTTGATCATCGTCGCCGGCATTGAGATCTTTAATTTTCTTCAAAGCGGCTTCTATTGATAGAATTTTGTTGTTTACGACTTGTTGCGCTTCGTCGCCTTTCGGGTTATTCTCTGGATGGTTGGGATATACAACCGTGTATTGTTCCAAAGATTTACCGAAATGGCGCGGTTCGAAATCGTGGATAAGGTTCGAGTTCAATACGGCTTGGTCGAAAAATTCTCCCGGGCTTGCGGACTGGCAGGAAACGGTTAACAAGAGTACGAATGCTACTACGAGTTGTTGCAATGGCTTCATCATAAATCGTCTTACAAATATGGTTATCAATTAAAAGAAGCTGCAAATATAATGGAATCATTTTATTAAACAGGACTCCTATCCTATTACCTATACTAAGTTGTGCAGTTTTACATATTGTAATAGCATAATGGTTTTCCCATCTTTAATTTCGCCTGATTCGATCATTTGTAAAGCTGTAGCGATGGGTATTTCTAATACTTCAATTTCTTCTTGTTCGTGTTCTAAACCGCCACCTGTGCTAGTTTGCATATTGGGGGTGTATTCGGCAACAAAGAAGTGCAGGATTTCTGTAACAGAGCCGGGCGACATATAGGCATCGAATACCTTTCTCACATCACGCACGCGGAACCCTGTTTCTTCTTCCGCTTCACGGCGGAT
Source organism: Chitinophaga skermanii (assembly GCF_003259335.1). Taxonomy (GTDB): domain Bacteria; phylum Bacteroidota; class Bacteroidia; order Chitinophagales; family Chitinophagaceae; genus Chitinophaga; species Chitinophaga skermanii. The sequence goes on along the minus strand of NZ_QLLL01000004.1, from coordinate 608,309 downwards.
GCATTCTTCGGGGCTGTTCTCATCGAGTAACCCGGCACAGGCTTCGATGAGCATACCTGTACTATTGCCATTAATGAATGTGGGCATACGGAATTGGCGGGTAAGAATAACATTCCCATTGGCAGGATTGTATAATAGGATCACCGCACCATTACCTCGATCGTATGCTTCGCGGGATTGTAGTTGCCATGTACCATCTTTCTTTTTGTATTCGTAGGTAAGTTTGTACAGCGTGTACCAGTTGTTAGACAACACTTCTTTAGAGAGAATATTTATACTAGGTTGCATATAAATGATTACTTTTGATCAAATTTGATAATAATAATCAAAGATACTTCAATATGGGATACCAGGAAAGAAAAAAGAGCATCTTAAAGATTTTAGATAAACGGGAGAACATGGAAGTGCAAGAAATTGCAGATGCACTGGATATATCGGCGGTTACCATTCGCAGGGATTTGCAATTGATGGCCGAGGAAGAGTTGTTAATTAGAACACATGGCGGCGCCATGAAAGCGCCTCCCAAGCATCCCTTTACAGCTTTTACCGATAAAGCAAACGTGGCAGCTACAAGGAAGAAACATATCGGCCAGTTGGCGGCTACCTTGGTAAAACCGGGTGATACTATTTTCTTGGATTGCGGTAGCACCGTGTTTGCCATGTGTAGCTATTTGAAGGATATTCAGCCATTACGCGTGGTAACGAACTCCCTTCCCGTGGCGGCGGCCTTTATGGACATTCCCGGCATTCAAGTAAATATAGCCGGTGGGGAAATGGACGGCAGTCGTAAAGCTGTTCACGGCACGAAAGCCATAGAACATATCAAAAGCTACCATGCCGATAAAGCGTTTATCGGTACAGATGGCCTTTCTGTTCAACATGGTTTAAGTGCACATAGCGAGAAAGAAGCGGGTATTAGCATGGCAATGGCCGGCAGTGCCAATAAATTGTATGTATTGTGCGATTCTTCAAAGATTGGGAAAGATAGTTATATGAAATACGCGCCCCTCTCTATTATGACGGCCTTGGTAACGGATAAGGAATTATCGGCTGAGCAGTTGGAAGGGTTACAGGGAAAGAAAGTGAAGGTAATGAAGTAGTCACATGAAAATGGGAGATTTACATGTATAATTCGACGTACTTTAGAACAACCTAAAGTTACACCTATGAGTATGTCTATGCAATTCCGCACGGTACACGACCAAGATATTGCCGCTGTGGAATTAGATCCTATGAAACTGGAGATTTTACATTATGGAGAAATACTTGATCCATCCCTATTGGACGACCTCGATGCAGATGAAAAAGAAGCGCTTATTACATGGGCGCCTGCTGGTAGATACACTATTTTCTATGTAGAAGCAGCCTTCCAATCTTTGCATTATTTGCTAACGGGGGAAATGGAAAACGGTAAAGGCCACTTTCCGTTGAACTTCATTTATGGCGATAGTCGCCCAACCGGGGAAATTGGCTGGGGAAAGGCGCACTTCTATACCGCTTCCGAAGTACAGCAAATAGCCGGTGCATTACACGGGCTTGATATAAAACAGCTTCGAGCGAGGGCAATAAATGGTTTATCGGAACAGGTTGTAGATTATTTGCTAGAAGTAGTAGAAGAATTGAAAGATTTTGTACAAGCAACGGCCGATAAGCAGCTTGGACTGTACCGGGTAATTGTGTAGTTGGCTATTAGAAAGGCAAATGGATTTTATACTTACATTTGCCTTTATGATTGATCTCACGCATGCCGAGCAACAAATTCAATGTGTAAACAGTTTCCAAGAACTGGTGTCGACCCCTTTCCAAGGAAGGGTGAATGCCATGTGCTGGGAAAGAACACTCGTGGGCGATTTTGCGGAGATTGTTCATAAGATAACGTTAACTGAAAATGTAACGGTTGTTGACTTAGACGAGCTATGTGCGCTTGACTTGACAAAGGAGGGACAGCTTGCCCGGGCAATACTTTTACAAGATTTCCAATTACTGAAAGATCACGGGGCATCGCCGGTGTTGAATGTAATTAGTTATTACGACCGCGATGATATTGTTCCTTTTTTCCCTACAGATGTATACTCGTACCATGTAGATCGCTCCCCTATTCCTACCGACACCATCTTATGTACTTACCATGGCGACGCCAGTGATATCTTACCCAATTCGCAAGTTCAACAGAAAATAACCATTCCCTCCATACGGGCAGCATTGATGGAGCTTTACGAAGGAGCTGCAGAAGACTTTGCATCGTTCCTAAGCGACAACTTCTTCGATTTACATTACCAAGCCAATCCCGGTGCTATTCCCATTAACCTAGGGCAAGGTAATTTATGGCGACTGGCAGTTGATCATCCCGGCAGTAAAGTACCCCCTTGTGTGCACCGTGCGCCCCATGAAAGTTCTGGAGAAAAGCGGTTATTAATGATTTGCTAGTCCTTCATGGCACTCGCCCCTATTTTCGTACCGGGTATCCTTCACTTGGTGTAAAAAAGTTTATGCACTTCACGGCGGCCCCTAGTTTCGCTGCATAAACTATTCATACATGAAGAAATTACTTTTAAGCTTAGCATTTATTACAACAGCTACCGGGTTACAGGCGCAACACAAACTATTCGACTCTGTATTCACCCTCATTCAAACGAAATCCGTTTATGCCAACACCGTCAACTGGGATTCGATTAAACCGGTTGTTTACAAGCAAATTGATGATACGAAAGCTGATAGCATAGAAGCGTTTATCCCAGCCGTAAATAAACTACTACAATCGCTTGGCGACATGCATAGTAGTATTGCCTATAAAGGTCAATACTCCGGCAACCCCGATGCCTATGCTTATGTGCGCAAAAAGATCGATTCCGTTACGTTAAAAGCTGCTTACAAGGGATTAGGCAGTTTACATACAGTGCTACTGAAAGGGAATTATGGGTATATAAATATCCCTGTAGCAGGGGTTGAGCCTACCGAAGATATGAACGCTGCTATTCAGCAAATTAATGGTATTGCGCAATCTATTGCCGATTCGTTGAGTACTTTATTAAAGCAACCATTGAAAGGATTAATAGTTGATCTGCGTTTGAATGGAGGTGGTAGTTCCCCCGCACTTGTGGGAGGACTGGCAGCCTTATTACCGGCGGGTACTTGTTTCGCCTTCTCAAATTACAATGCCTCTAAAGATGCCATGGTTTTAAAGAATGGCAGCTTGTTTTACGACACTTTGCAAATGACGCGCCTAACGAATGTACCTACAGTACCTAAAAAGTTACCCGTAGCAGTACTTATAAATGGTTATACCACAAGTGCAGGAGAACACGTGGCGATTGCACTGAAAACCGTTCCTCGTTATAAATTCTTTGGCACACCAACAAGGGGACAAATTACAGGGAACGAAAGTATCTTTTTACGTAAAGACCTTGTACTTAGCTTGTCGACCGCATGGGCCGAGGATGGTTTAGGAAGGAAATACCCTGTGGATGTACAACCAGATGTATTCATCACAAAAGGCTTTAACTTTGAAGATAAAACCAAGGACAGCTGTATATTAGCTGCTATAGAATGGTTCAAGACTAGCAAATGATGACTTTTATAACCACGCTGAAAAGCAGTTTCAACAAACCGAGGATCAGTTACTGGAAGGTATGTGCCGGGCTGGGCGTTCTTCTATTGGTTATTAATGCGAAAACCTTTTACGAAATAAACTCCTTACCCGATAAAGCACAACGGGCCTTTTATCTTAAATGGCAGTTTAGTTGGCTATATCTTGTGCAGCAGGTACTGTCGCTGGTGCTCGTTTCGTTGTTAGCTTTTCTTGTATTCAACGTGGTGTACCAATTAACGGTACAAAAAGCGAAACTATTCACCTTTGTGAAGGTTTTGTTTCCTTGGTTGGTGATCATGGTGTTGTTGGATAGTTTGATAAATTATTTCTTCTACCGCGAGACCTTCCAATTCATGTGGCAGCATTTTATTGCCTATTCGCCGGAGTTATTAATGGGGGGTGCGGTACTGGCTGTTGCCAGTGTTATTATCGTGAAAGTGGCGATTACGAATGATATATCGTCGAGGAACCGCGAATTGGAGTTGCAGAATACGAAGTTAGCCTTAGAAAAGGGGAAAGCGGAAATGGACTTATTGAAGGCGCAGGTGAACCCGCACTTCTTGTACAACTCTTTAAACTACTTGTATGCGAAGTCGCTGCCACATTCGAAAGATTTATCGGAGGGTATTATGGTGTTATCTGAAATTATGAAATATGCATTTCATAACCCGGATATGGAAGAGAATGGGATGGTGTTGTTGAAAGATGAATTGAGTTATATCGAGAAATATTTGCGCATGAGCAGCCTCCGGTTTGGCGCTACCTTTCATGTGAAGTTTGAACAAACGGGCCATACTGGGCAGTTAAGAATTATTCCGTTTGCCTTGTTTACCATTGTAGAGAATGCGATTAAACATGCAGATGCATCCGACCCGGCACAGCCCATTCAAATTAAGTTACAGGTAACGGGCGAACAGTTGCTGTTCAGTTGCGAGAATAAAAAGAAACCCAGTCATGCGTTGAAAGAAAGTACCCAAGTGGGGATCATCAACCTACGCGGCAGGCTAACGGCTGCATATGGCCATGGTTACGACTTACAAATCAACAACGGCACTGATCATTATTATATTAAACTTTTGATTACCTTACAAGATGGCCATTAAAGTACTCGTAGTAGATGATGAAGCGGCAGCGATCGACGTGCTGAAGTATTATATTGATATGACACCTACCCTATCGTTATTGGCAACTTTTACCGATAGTAGGCAGGCCATACAATATTGTATGCTGCACGATGTAGACTTGTTGCTTTGTGATATAGAAATGCCATTGATGAACGGCCTCGAGGTAGCGGAGAAACAACTGGGTAAAACCGCTGTAATCTTCACTACAGCACATACCAATTACGCGGTGAAAGCATTTGAATTAAACATCGTGGATTACCTCGTGAAGCCTATTAGTTATGAACGGTTCTTACAAGCCATCAGCAAGTATAAAGAGCAATTTCCAACAAGCGTAGATGATCATTTCTTTGTTAAAACAGGTACCAAAGGTCATTTAGAAAGAATCAACATCGCCGACATTATTCATGTAGAAGGCGCGCGCAATTACGTAACGATTTATCATGGTACTACACAAACGATTACCTTGCTGAACTTAAAGGATTTGGAGCAGCGATTACCGGCGAGAGATTTCCTTCGCATACAGAAGTCGAGCATTGTAGCCATTAAGCATATTAGTGGTACGAAAGGAGGCTCAGTATTGTTAACGAATGGTAACCTCGTGGTTATTGGGCCTACTTACAAGGAGCAGGTGGCCAAGGTGATTAATAGTAAGTTGATTAATTAATTCGATCATATAGATGAATAATTCCCCGTTTCTACTTGTAGAGTCGGGGTTTTTATTTGATATACACTTCTTTTCTTGCCTGCAAGGCAATTGTTTGCCGGTATGTGTAGTTCATGTACACACATGTAAGATGTTTCAGCAGTATTCGTGTTAATTATGTTGGCTATTCCAATGGATGATAGGCTTGTTGAAGATACCTTGCACGCTTTATCATGCGCGGGGTACGTATTTTTCTTTGTGCAGGTTGCGCGATTGGATGCTTGGTAATTTGCGGCTTTTCTTTTGCTATTGTCGTAACAATTGCTGTTGCAACAGGCTTGGGGAATACAGCTACAACGGCCATGGCATTGAATTTACCTGCCATAATTTTGTATTCGCGGTTGTTGATCATTTCTATAAACACGATGCCTACGGAAACGAACAAGTGGCGTGGGTCGTTCGGTGTAAAATTGAAGTTGAAGGTAATATCTTCAAATTGGTGTTTGTTCAATGGTAAAGCATCGGTGGATAGCGGTATACTATCTACGTCGTTGCTATCGAAATTAATAGCATGGAGTGTTGCAACTAATTTACAATGCGTGGCAGACTTGGGAGCATGCAGTTTTTGAGTAGGTTTGAAAGCAGGGATTGTTACTTTTCCTTCCCCCGAAACCCTATCTATCATTACATCGTAACGAGCCCTACAAGCGCGGTTAAAAGCAGTAGATTGATTGAATTCAAACCCCTTCATCATCAGTACATCACCCTCCTCTACGGTACGTTCACCCCGGATATTAGTAATATCACTTTTAAGTACTTGTAATAAGCGAGAAGAGAGCCTACGATACATAGAAGGGCTGGGTATGTGGGCCATGATATCTGCAAATGCTACACGAATATCGGCGGCCACTTGTGCAGCTTTACCAAATTCTTTACGATGCGCACGGATGGCATCGTACTGCTCGCCTGCCCATTTGTTGACTTTCTTATTGGGTGTAGTGGCTATGAAGCCATTGGTGGTTTTGTAGAAAGACACTTGTTCTAAGTGCTTACTGTACAAGGGTATAACTTTTCCCATTTGGATGAAAATTAAGTGGATGAAATAATAAAATTATCATAATAATACCCCCAAATTTGGGGCCTAAAATGTACATCCTGACAAAATTGCTAACCGCTGTACACCAATACTATAGCCATATAGAGAAGTAATATGTACACGTACTAGCACACCAAGTAAATGATAGTGATTAATATATTGAAACAAAGGGAATTATAAGTGAATTACATGGCGATTACATGGGAATTACATGGCGGCAATAGGGAGATTACATGGGCGTTACATGAGGTGTATTGCGTGGTATTTTTGGCCCTGTTATGATAAATGATTGGTCATCAATACATGCTTACTTCTGCCAATGGCGTATTGATGGAAAACCTATATGATGGCAAAACTGCACCTGCTTTGTATGCAATTTACATACATGGGCTTATGTTTCATAGCGTTCGTTCTATAAATTTTCTATGAGATAAATAAGACTGGAGGTGAGTACTTCCAGTCTTATTTCTTTGGTATTATTTAGGCATCACTCTACATCTTGCATCATCCCCGGCGCTAATGATATTAGCATCTTCATTACCCTCTATTTTTTCTAGTAGGTATTTATAAACAGGGAGTTGGTGTGCGCAGGCGAATCCTGTTTTGGGATTATGATTTACATGCTCATCGTTTGTAGAATCAATGGCCATGCCACCGGCAACGTGTTGGTAGATATTTTCGCCATTTTCTTTGTGTACTGGGTAATTAGGCACATCGTCTTCTACATTAAAGATACGAGCGCTGCCTGTGATATTTTTGTTAAAGGTGGAAACAAAATTCGCGTCGCCGGGCATGGGCGATGCAAGCGTGCAAAGGTAAAGGCTTAACTTATTTGCTAGCGTGCGATTGGCTGTTGCGGTGGCAGCAAAATAGGTTGCTACGGCAGCACCTAGGCTATGTCCCATGACTGTTATTTGCGCGGTGGATACATTGATGTGTTTATCAATATTAGCTGCAAATTCGCTGAGAGGGATATGTATTTCGTTGTTGGTACCGTCGGGCAAGGTGATCACCCGGGCATTTTCAAAAATTTTATAGAAGCCTTTGGGTACGCGTGCTGTTATGTTCGTATACTCTTTGAATGTTACGGGGGCACTTTCTTCATCTTTATGGGTTTCAAATTTGTCTTGCGTACCTCTAATGGCTATGACTACATATTTCGACATTTTATGCTGGGCAATAAATCCAAAATAAGAAAAGATGGGCGTTAAGTTGTCCATTTCTTTTACCTGTATGTTGTACAGTATTTTGAACTTGCTAAGGAATCCGCGGTCTACCAATAGTGCATAATCATCGTCGTCGCATATATTTTGATATGCTTCTTTGGAAGGATTAGGATTGGGTGCATTATTTTCCGTTGCCCGTTTGTTAATGCCTACTGCTATTGCAACTAGTTCAGCCGCAGTAATGGCATCGGAGTAAGTAATGGCTGCAGATTGTACTGGAGGTTGTTCCATAAGTGTATTAATTTTTGAGAAGTGAAAAATGAAATGATTACGAGGTTTGAACATCGATGTTGAAGTACTACATAAAGCGTTATGACACATACATGAGATGTGTGCTACAAGTAATGGTAATTTTCTTTTTGAGATATTGGGTAACGAACCTGGGGGTATTAACAACAACTTTTACCAGATTGTTTAAACTACTTATTTATCGAGCGGGAAGTATGGTTGTATAGGAAAGATACACATCAAGGACGCATTTGCACCCTTGATGTGTATAGATGAATGAAACTGTATACTGTATGTTCAACTTTGTGGTAGCCATTCTGTGGGGGCACTGCCATACTTTTTCTTAAAAGCATGAGAGAAATGCGAGAGGCTTTCGAAACCCAATTCGAGGTAAATCGAAGAAGGTTTCAGGTTTTTACCGATGAGATGTTTTGCTTCGATGAGCCTGCGTTCGAGTAGCCACTGCCTGGGTGGCATACCGAATATTTTTTGGAAATCGCGTTTAAACCCGGCTAGGCTTCTCCCGGTGAGGCGGGCGAATTGTTCTACGGGGATGTTGTAATGATAATTGGTTACCATGAACTTCTCTAAATCAATTTTATGTGGTTCGGAGAAGTCGAACAAGAAAGTTTTCAATTCCGGCAACATATCCAACAGTAGATAAACCGCTTCTTTCACCTTTAGCATCCCGATAGAAGTCGTGATTTTCTTTTCCGGGTTACGAACATAGGGCAATAGCGATTGAAAGAAAGCATGCATAAAATCGTTGCCTTTGATAAGCATGGCGCCTTCGCCGGTATACTTTTCTTTTATATCGAGCTGTTCTTCCAATGCAATTTGCCGGAGTAGGTCTTCTTTTAGGCGGATCACAATGGTTTGGTACCCGATTCCATCTGTAGGTACCTTGGTGAGTTCGCCTAATTGATTTTTACGGATTAAGATGAGGTTACCCGCTTCCGTTTCTATTTGTTGATGCGCTGTTTTTAAAGTAAAATGCCCGAGTGCTTGGTATACGAGTGTATTATCTTCCATAAAGGCTACCTTTTCCTTTCTCATTGTTGAGTAATAAGAAAAGAAAATAACACCGGGCAGTATTGTAGTGGGTTGCAACATATGCTAAAGTTACAAAACTGGAAGCATGATTAACGTTGAAGATACGTGCCGCCAACGATAGCGCCGGGTGCGAAAGTAGTGTTTAGCGTTTCCAGCTCTTGGGCGGTGAAGGTAATGGCCATAGCATCCATATTTTCGGGCAGCCTATTGCGTGAGCTCATACTTACTAAAGGCATGATATCGTTACCTTGGACGTTTACCCAAGCAATGGCCAATTGTGTAGGTGTATACCCTTTATCGTGGGCCATTTGCTTTAACACTTCTACCTTTTCGAGGTTCTTTACGAGGTTTTCGCCGAGGAAGCGGGAGAAATGGTTTTGGTAGGCATTCGCAGGTAAAGGAGCCTTTAAATCGCCTGTTAGCAAACCTTCGGCTGTATTAGCAAAAGCTACTACACCAATGCCTAGTTCTTTGGCGGTTGGGAGTAAATCGTGTTCAATTTGTCGATCAGCCAGCGAGTAACCAATTTCTAAGGCAGATACGGGATAGATGTTATGAACTTGGCGTAATTGGGCCGGGGTAATTTCAGATACACCTAAGTAGCGCACTTTTCCTTCTTTGATGAGGTCGGCGACTGTACCGATGATTTCTTCTGTAGGTACGCTATTATCGAGCCTGCAGGGTTGGTAAAGATCAATTACATCGGTTTGCAAGCGAACTAATGAGTAATTGATAAAGTTGCGGATAGATTTGGGGCGTAACTCTAAGCCGATTGGCTTACCGCCATCGAAAATAGCGCCAAACTTCACACTGATAAAAGCTTGGTCTCTTCTACCCTTTAAAGCCTTTCCTATGAGCATTTCATTATGCCCATTTCCGTAGAAATCGCCGGTATTAAGGAAATTAATGCCATTGTCGAGTGCCTCGTGAATGGTGGCAATACTTTCTTGTTCATCGCGTGCTGGGGCGCCATACAGTGGCGACATGCGCATACAACCTAAACCTAGTTTTGAAACCAGTGGACCGTTTGTACCTAAAGCGAACTTACTAATTGTTGTCATTGCTTTTTGATTTAATGTGGATACAAAGGTGGGATAAATGCGGATGTGGGTACTTGCCTGTATGGTTCAAATTGTTTGCTTGGGTGGCTCAGTGTTTACATAGTGCGTAAGTCCATTTAATGTTTATCCAACAGCAGTTTTAACCCAATATGACTATCAACGAAGCCTAAAGATTCGTAAAACTTCAGAGCGCCGGGGCGTTTTTTATTGGTTGTTAATTGCAACATATGGCAACCTTTTTCTTTGGCGCGGGCTATTGCATAATGAAACATCGCTGTGCCAATGCCCTTTCCCCTATAAGGTGTCGCCACCCGTACTGCTTCAATTTGTGCTCGTAGGCCACCCTCGTATGTGAGGAATTGTAGAAAATTGAGATGGAAGGTGCCGATAATTTCACCTGCTAATTCAACAACAGTTAATTCTGCAAATGGGTTTTGCTGAATACGTTCGAATGCCTGGATATATTTTTCGCCTACGATAGGCGTAACCTTTTCCCTAGTAGCCCCTAAAGGGTCGTCGGCCAGCATCTCTATAATTTTCTCTATATCTTCTTTTCTCGCTAAGCGTTCAATAAGTTTCGATCCTGTCATGTGCATTCATTTGCTTGTTATTCAAAGATAACCATTCGGTATTAGTTGTTGCCAGGGCTTGATTTTTATCAAATGATAAAAAATTGCAAAACGGTTTCTTAGCCCCTAGTTAATAGCTATTTTTGGTGAAAGGCATAAACTATGAATGGAGAAACGCAACTATCGACATTATTAAAAACCATGCAGCCGGTATTGCATGAAGGCGCTTATGTATTCTGTACAGTGGATCTACCTACCCTGCCGGTTGATTTTAACGAGATACTTTTCAGTTTTAAGGAGCAAGAAGGTACTACGTTGGTGCTGCAGCAAGCAGTGGCCGATCGATTGGAATTGCCTTATGGGTATGTAGCGGCATGGATTACACTAACGGTACATTCCTCTTTAGCAGCGGTTGGGTTAACGGCGGCTTTTTCCAGTGCATTAGCGAAACATGGGATTAGTTGTAATGTAGTGGCGGGGTATTACCATGATCATATTTTTGTAGCGCAGGAGGATGCAGTGAGAGCGATGGAGGTGTTAGAGGAATTGGGGAGGTGAAATGGAAGATACAAGGGATTACATGGAACAGCCTGTACCATATAGTGGCAGCTTCATTGATTTTAATGTAAGAGGTATTAATTACTTGTTGTAGATGTATGATTACCCAACAATGCATCGATCATTCCATTAAAGATAAAATAGTGGAATGGTAGCACGCTATACCAGTATAATCGTCCTAGTAAGCCTTTGGGTCGGAACGTGGCTGTTTGAATTAGTTCTCCTTCGTTTATCTTGAACTCTAACCAGGCTTCGCCGGGCAATTTCATTTCTGCAAATAGTAATAGTCGTTTATTGGTTTTATCGGCTACAATTACGCGCCAGAAATCGAGCGCATCACCGCTGGAGATACTGGACTTATGGGTTCTGCCTCTTCTCAGGCCTACTCCACCAAAAGCCTTGTCCATGAACCCGCGTATTTTCCAGAGCCTATTGCCATAATACCAACCCGTTTCGCCGCCAATACTCCAGATTCTTTGTAATACTTCCTCTTCGTTATGCTGAATAACACGACGTTTAATGTCTTTAAAACAGCCAAATACGGGCACTTCAATATTGCCTATCATTTGCGGATTGGCGTTGGATGCACTGAAGGCATCTTTCCAGCTACTAATTACTTCCTGTTGTTCTATTTTTTGGAAGGCAAGTTCTACAGATTCTTTATAGGTAAGCAAAGAAATGTTTAGTTGGCTGGCCAGGTTATTAGGGCGGCAAACAACATCTACTTTCATGCTATTGACTAGGTTTACAGCTAATTCGTAGGAAGTGGAGGTAACGAAATACAACCAATAGCTGGATAAGCGGGGTGTCATGACCGGCACAGTTATAATATATCTTTTCAGGCCACGTACCTCTGCAAATTGCAATAGCATTTCCTTGTAGGTAAGCACTTCCGGGCCCCCGATATCATAGTCTTGGTGATATGTTTCCGGCTTCAGCATGATGCCTGTAAGAAAAGCTATTACATTTCGAATACCAATGGGTTGGCATTTTGTATTGACCCATTTAGGGGTGATCATAACGGGGAGTTTTTCTACCAAGTCGCGGATGATTTCGAAGGAGGAGCTGCCTGATCCGACGACGATGCCGGCGCGTAATACGGTAGTGGGTATTTTGCCTGCCCGTAGTGCTTTTTCTACTGCCAGCCGAGAGGATAAATGTTTTGAAAGGTGCGCGGCATTGACGATGCCGCTGAGGTAAATGATTTGTTGGCAGTTGGTAGTTTCTACCAGTTGCAGGAAATTATTTGCGGCTTGTAGTTCTAACGCTTCAAAAGAGGTTCCTTCTCTCATGGAGTGAATCAAAAAGAAAGCTACATCTATATCTTTTGGAAAACTAGCCCCGGTATTGTTAGCGGAGAAATCGACTTCTATCACTTGAACATTGCCGGGCAAATGATCGGTATGGAAGCGTTTTTTGCTTCGTACGCAGCAGGTAATTCGGTGCCCTTGTTCTGCTAATACAGGTGCTAGTCGCTGCCCTATGTAACCGTTTGCGCCTGTGATGAGTATATGCATATACTGTTAAGAATTAGATCTTCTTCGTTAATATATACGTAAAATGCAGGTAATTGTTTTTCCAGCAATATTCCTAAGCGATGAAAACTATGCATTGGACTATTTTATATAGCAGGCTATGTCTCATAAAAGAAAGTGACAGCAATTTTTACATCACAAATACTTTAGCATGCTTAAATCGCTTTTGGAAACCTAAAGGGTAAATAATCGCGCCGATGCTACTACATATGCAGGATAAATACTATTTTGTTACACGCAATACATGCGTTACCGGCTACTCCATAAAAGACAGCACTCACCCATAAACGAACAAAGATGAAATTAGCAATACTCTTAATTTTTAGTATTATACCCATTTTGATTTCGTGCAATGGGCAGTCTACCAATTTGAAGAACCATGCTGACCTTGTAAAAGAAACACCTGTACTGGGAGACACTGTAAACGAACTTGGCAGCAGTATTAGGGTGGTTTACCAAGACAAGAATAATACTTATTGGTTTGGCAGTTGGAAAACAGGTGTGTACAAATATGATGGTAAAACTTTGATACATTACACAACAAAGCATGGTTTGTATAACGATAGAGTTGATGATATACAAGAAGATAAAATGGGTAACCTATATTTTACCGGTATGAACCCTCATTCTACAATAACAAAGTTTGACGGCAAATCATTTACCCATATTATAGCCACCCCAAGTAAAGATTGGAAACTTGAAGCGAATGATGTGTGGCTAATCAACCCTACGCAAAACAAGCAAAAAGTTTACCGCTTTGATGGAAATACTCTTTATGAATTGACGCTTCCTAAGCCTCCTACACTTAGTCATCCATTTGATGTTTATAGCATTTATAAAGATAGAAAAGGTAACATTTGGTTTGGCACAAATCCAGTTGGAGTTTGTCGTTACGATGGAAAATCATTCGAATGGATCATAGAAGAAGATGTGACAGAATTTCGCCATGGAGGCGCGAATGGCGTGCGTTCAATTACGGAAGACAAAAATGGCGACTTTTGGTTCAATACCGAAAAACGCTATAGTGTTTACGATAGCGCCACTTTAAAAAGCGACAAGTTTTATACAAGACACGAAAGCATAGGCAATTTAGATGGGAAAAATACCAGCGGTTTAAATGAATACCTATCAACGGTACGCGATAACGATGACAATCTATGGTTTGTAACTTATCGTGATGGGGTTTGGAAATATGATGGGAAGAAAATAACACACTATAGGGTTCAAGATAACGCAAAAGACATTCCACTGTTCAGTATTTACAAAGACAACAAAGGTGAACTTTGGCTTGGGACGCCTGAAAATGGTGTATATAGATTTAATGGAAAGACATTTGAAAAGTTTAAACCGGCGTGATGAAAGAAGTGTAGTCCATTGGGATTAGATTTTATATTTCGTTAGCAATAAACTATTTCATTACCATTTTTCAACGCCTGGGATATCTTTTATGCTTTCATAGATAGGTACACCCGCCTCAATAAGTTTCATTATATAAAATGAGGCTAATTCGACATCCTCAATTTTTAAAAAAGAATGATTTTTGACATTAATAATATTAAAACTGTTGGTAAACCCTTTGATTAATACGTAATTGTCTATTATATGCTGAAACCTTTCATTAAATAGGTGTAGATAATATTCATTTGTCATAAAGATAAATTAGGGTTCGTTACGATTTTTTGTAAGGGAATAAAATCTGTGTAAAGATTAAACCTAACAGGCTCTTTACTGCTTGGCAAAAAGCATGAAGGAGTTTTTAGGTTACCCGGGTTTTCACCACTGGCGCTCTCTTTGAAATTGATTACTCTGCACCATTTAATTAAACCACCAGGTAATTTTATGCAAAAAATCATACCTGTTTTCCCATCACTTCATCAAGAAAATACCTTTGCTCTTCAATTGACGCTGGATACGGTAGTGAAAATAGATAATTCAAATCTATTTCGTTCCATAATTCATCGATAAACGTTGGTTTAACTTTTTTATACGTTGATGTTATAAACACTTTTACAACTTTATATATTAGTTCAATTGTTTGCAGATAGGGTTTTTCTGCATCCTTTATTAAATTATAATGAATTACGGCGCTATACATTTTAATGGACTCTGAAGCAATTGTACGTGCTCCATTCGCAAATGCCATATCTTCAAAAGTAGCCATAGGTCCTTTTTCCTGAAAATGTATAGCTAAGCTTACTTTCCATTTTCCTCCAACAATTATTCCTTTTTCAGCTAGTACTTTTTCCAAGAAAAAATTCTCAAAGTACTCCTTCACTAAGTGAGATATTGGCGGTCTCTCATTCAGTTCTCCTAGTAGTAAGATTTCAAAATATTTCTCCATTGCTATACTTTAATAAATTTACTAAGTGCTATAATAGTTATCTCGCTAATTATGAAATGTATGCATATCTACATTTTTTTGCAAAAGATCAAACAGACTGAATCAGAATAGAGACTCTAATTGTTGCCGATTGGTCAAAAATGTCTAGCCTAAAGTTTCAATGATTGCAAATTGTAAAAATAGCCTGAGGAATTCTACAGGCTATTTAAAATACCGACTTATTGTAATATTTCTAGGAAGTTTGTCCAATTGTTGAATACCAAGAAGGGAATTCTAAACATGCGCAATTTTCAATCGAAAGTATATTGTGTTCTTCAGGCGTATGAGATATGAATAATGCTATACTGGGGCACCAGGGTGTATATGACCTGGCATTATAAAACTGTGTCGATTTCTGTATCGTTATTGCCGCGGCGGCGGGGACACGATACCAAGTAATGCTGGATGGTGGCTGATAGAACGCGGCAGAAACACTGGCCGGTTGGGGGAAGACATGAGAGATCTGCCAGGTGTTACATTAAAAGCTGGTAAAGCTACGGCGAACACAGGAGAATGCAATATGCTGGTACCGCAATAGAAAAAAAGCCCGCCTCACAGCGGTTTTTTTTAGAGTCACCTTATTAAATTATTTCCTTCAAAATGCCTATTGTTGGTTATTCATTATTTCATCGACAAAATATTTCTGCTCATCAATCGGAGCTGGGTATGGTAATGATAATAAATAATTCAAATCGATCTCATTCCACAATTCATCTATAACTTCTGGTTTTACTTTTTTGTAAGTAGATGTTACAAATAATTTGATTGCCCTAAACATTAACTTAATTGTTTCCAATTTAGGATCATCTGCATCTCTAATGAAATCAAAAGGAATAATGCACTCGTATATTTTCAATGAGTCTGAAGAAACTGTTCTTGCACCTTTGGCCAATACAATATCTTCAAACAAAGTCCCTGGCCCCTTTGGCAAAAAATGTATACAAAATTCAACCATCCACTTTCCTCCAACGATTATTTTCTTTGCTTCAAACACTTTCTTTATGAAAAAATTTTCCAAATACTCTCTTACCTTATAAGATATTTCAGGTCGAAGATTTAACCTACCTAGCTGTATAATACTAAAGTATTTTTCCATTATTATAGCTTTATAAATTTTCTAAGGGCAACTATTGCCTTTTCGCTAAGGTCACCTAGTTGCCGAGAAGATACTATAGTCTACTAAAGAGAGCTTAAAAAGTGACAAAATCAACAGCAGACATAACGTTATTAAATAAGTTGGTATCACAGTAGAATAGCGCCTACTCATAAACGGGTAAGCGCTATTTTATGAAAATGCAGAATCAACTTTGTTTCAGTTTAGATTTCTTTATCATTAAACAAGCATACATGCTAGGGCTCGTTCTCTTCAAATTTAAAAAGTGGATTATCTTTATACTCGGGATTAGCCATTAAAAACCCCTCTCTTTCCAACTTAAACCATCTATCTAACTTAAAGGTATTTACATCTGCTACTAAATTCTCTAGGCTAATTTTCGATTTTTCATCATCTAATAAATCATATGGAACATTATGTAGTAAATGAGACAACCAGAATAAAGGCTTATCATCAATTTCTATTCCTTTCTCCCTGAACCTCACCAATGTAGAATGCAGGATAAATGCTAAGAGTTTACGTTCAAACATAATAACTTTGTTTTGATTTACATATCGTAGAACATACCATTACCAGGAGTATACCTTTTGTATGGAACATTTATACCTATCCTCTTCTTTGTAATTCATACAACCTTGTATTTCCGTTTACTGCTCTACCATTATGTGTGCTAATCATTATATATTCATCATCAGAAGGTTTCATTACGTTTTGTATTAATTGTTCATCGGACATATTTCTGATTGCCTTGTAATTAGACTTGTTAATTATTGTATTTTCCGGGTGCGCTAATTTAAAACTATCTTTCTTTTTTTCAAAAGACGAGGCAGTCAAAGTAGAAACGACACTTCATAAAGGTGATTATTTTTATTCTGCACATACCCTTTTAGTGCTTATCAAAGCAGCACTTGCGAAGAAAATAGAAATAGATTCTTTTGTTGTATCAATCGACAAAAAGCCCACCAATTAAATGGCGGGCTTTAAATTAAACTCATTAAAATACTTAATAAAAATACTAATATTGATTTTTCACTGATTAATCATAATACTTCTGTTCTTCAATTGGAGCTGGATATGGTAATGAAAGTAAATAATTTAAATCGACCTCTCTCCATAATGCATCAATAAATTCAGGCTTTACTTTTTTGTATGTTGATGTTACAAATAATTTAATTGCTCTATACATTAATTCAATTGTCTCCAATTGGGGTTCTTCTGAATCTCTAATAAAATCGAAAGGAATAATACACTCATAAATCTTTACAGACTCTGAAGCAACCGTTGTTGATCCATTCGCAAGTGCAATATCTTCAAAAAGTGTCCCGGGGCCCTTTTCTGCAAAGTGCATAAAATAATGCACCTTCCACTTTCCACCAACAATAATTTTTTTCTCTTTAAAAACCTTGTCTAAAAAAAAAATCTTCTAAGTATTCTCTAACCAAATAAGAAACTGGAGGTCTTTCATTCAATTCCCCTAGTTGTCTAATGATAAAGGATTTTTCCATTATTAAAATTTAATAAATTAGTAACTATTATTCTTTGTTTTTTGTATTAAGTAGACTATATTTTTTGCCACCCTGGATTTTCTTCAAAAAAACTAATTGCTGTTTCGACTAAAATTTGTTTCAGCTCTTCATCAGTCTTATTGGGATTAAAATAGACAATTTGGTTACCCCACAATACATTTGACTTCTGAGCAGTTTTTCTTTGATACCACTCAGTTACTTTAAGAGTCAATTTAGGTATATCATATGCAAGACCCAATCCATCCACATAACCTTCGATATAGCTTTTTAAGGCACAAAAACTATTATCAGAAATTATCATAAGAGGTCTACGCTTTAAAATACTTAACCATTCAATAATACTTGCTGTCTTATCCATAAACTTTATTCAAGAGTAATTTTTGGCACAATATCAAACAATAAATCATCAGTATATTCGAATATCTTCTTGTACTCATCTAATGGCATTCCTTTTAAACTATACCATCCTTCGCTACGGCAACATGATGATACTAAGACAAGGACCTGCTCCTTTAGAATAAATTACCGGTCCTTGCATAAAACCAAACTTAGGTGTAAGTTGTAAAAATAATCCTCCAATTACTTTTTGAACCTTTGCCGCAATTGCCTCATAGCCATTCAAAATTTTCTGAGTTTCCGTTGGTTTTGAAGGTAACGGAATTTTAGACGCGCCTCCAGTTTGTAGTGCTCCACTTATTGCTTTCTCTGTATATTTATAAACTGGGTCTATGTTCCATCTCCTACCTAAACGTGGATCGTATTCCCAATACTCAGCCGAAAAACTATTCCCCTCACCTTTTATTCATCACTTTTTTATTGCCCATTACAGCCATACCTATATTTATTAGCTGCGAAATTCCGACCATACATCATCATTTCGTATGTATTATTGGTTCGAATTAATCAACTATAGAATTACCATTTTGGAGAATTGCTTTTTTTCGATCTGATATGACACTAAGCACGTTTCCAAAATGATTGCTTAATCCATATATTTTCTCACCTTTTGAAAAGCTTATAGTTATACCATAATCCAAATTAGGAAAATTAATTATATTATTAGCTCTAGGGTACTCTACCTTAATAATTTCACTACTATTTCCTAATGGGCTGCTGCCATAGAGAGGTGTTTCAGCGTTAGACCAGGAGAGGCAACCATTGGCAACGATCAACTAAAGAAGTACGACCTTAGACTACCTATTTCTCTTAGTCCACAACAACTAAACAATGTAATTAATGCTATACTGGGGTACCAGGGTGTATATGACCTGGAATTATACAACTGTGTCGATATTGCCGCGGCTGCAGATGTAACAATCCCAAGTAATGCTGGCTGGTGGCTCATTGGTAGAGGAAGAAACCCGGGGCGACTTGGTGAAGACATGCGCACCTTACCTGGAACAATTTTGCAGGGAGGCAAGGCAACGAGGAACACGGGAGATTGCAATTTATTAAGCCCACAGTAATAAAAACCCCGCTCAAAGTGATCGGTCTATCTTTCTGATATTAAGTCAGTATAACACTTAATATAATAAATCCTTACTGCATTAGTCTTTTAAATCATCGTCTTTTAGTAATTCGGGATGATAAATACTATAATAATATCGTA
Organism: Chitinophaga skermanii; assembly: GCF_003259335.1. GTDB lineage: Bacteria > Bacteroidota > Bacteroidia > Chitinophagales > Chitinophagaceae > Chitinophaga > Chitinophaga skermanii. The sequence goes on along the minus strand of NZ_QLLL01000004.1, from coordinate 588,998 downwards.
TCGCCTCTACCTTATTTCCATCATCCAAGGTAGGGATAACAAAATTATTTTGTCCTATTGACTTAATAAATTCTTCACTAAGAAGTGAATAATAACCTTTTTTCAGAAAAAAAGTCAAATAACTCACCCATATCCACCGACCGTCGGTATAATAAATAAGAGGCACTTGAGGGCCTCCTTCTTCATCACTTACGTATCTTGAAAATGGCATTATTATGACCCCATTTTCAAGATAATTGATAATCTTCACTAATGATTTTGGCTCCTCGCTTGATTGCCTTAATTCGGCAATCGATCGCCCTATTTTTATACTGCTTGTATATTCATACTCCTTTATTATTCCTACAAATTTCATATTTAATAACTTTTAATTACTCACCCAATTGTACAAATTTACCAACTGGATAGGTTTCCATACGACCAATATGAAATTGCCCATCAATTACTGGCATAAGCCCATTATAGTTTTTAGGAAAGATAGTTAGATCCCCTGTTGGAGCTATCACTTTTGCATTTGTCAATTTTGACAACTGAGCCGCCGCTCCATTTGAGAAAGCTCCTGATCTACATGACATCAATCTTATTTGGGCTCCATTTATATATCCATCTTTTAGCATCATTGAATACAATGTTTCTGCTGAAATTTTATGTTTACCAATTGTAAAATGCATCCCATTATCAGAACCAGGTATAATCTCATCATACCATCCTACTTTAGGCTCAAGGTTAGCAGACATGCCGGTTATAGCATCATCCGTCCATAAGACCCTAAAGTTTTCATCCTGCCTATGGATGCACGCCAACCTGCATAGCTGCCTAAACCACTTTGAACCATTGTAGGCAATACCCCTTCCATTAACTGCAAACTCCCTGCTTTATTCATCCATTCCGCAGCCTTCGAATTTCTTTTCATCATATATGATCCAAAGGACTTATCTACACTCATCAATTGGCCAATTGCCTCCCAATCATGACTGTTCTTAGAAGTGGTAATTAGTCCGTCAAAGTATAGATTTTTACCTTCAGTCATCCCAACCGCACTTTCACTCTTTTGATAGTTTTTAATACTGTTTGTTTCATTCGCACTTTGGTCCTACCAGCAGAGTGGTATTTCTTCGACTAAACGGTATCTAAAGCTACCAACACAAAACGGTACTACTAGCTTGCATTCAATCATTTACATTAATTTCCGTGAGACAATTTCGTGAAAAAAAAGTCTCACGGAATGTCTCACGGATATTTTGGTATTAATTGGTTTAAATTGGTATGGTGTAAAAACAAAAAAAGCCCGCAAAACATACGTTCTGCGGGCTTTTTATAACCGTTAAAGGTTGACTTAGTCGGGACGACTAGATTCGAACTAGCGACCCCTTGCACCCCATGCAAGTGCGCTACCGGGCTGCGCTACGTCCCGAACTGAAAAACTGTTTGGTTAAACAGGGGATGCAAATGTAGAAAAATAATTGAATCAAAAAAATATTTATGCACCTTTTTTTGAATTTGAAGCCACTAGGGAAATCTCTGAAAAAGCAACCAATAAATGCCAAAATGGAATACCGGATATCAGTTGGCTATGTTTTGCAATTTGGTCATCATAAACAATGCCGCCAATACATGTATAAGTGGCATTGTTTACGAGAAGTTAGTATTTTGTTTATGTCTTATTACATCAAAACTCTACATTTTTCCATTTTTAAACTGTAAATAACCATGTTTCATAAAGGCAGGTTCTTTTCCCATCCATTTGGAGCGATTTCAATACTATCCAATGAAGTTACGTAACACAGGAAATCCATATCGCTAACATCGGGATGATACACATTGTTTTTCACAAGAAAATATCCATTGGGAACTTTTGGAGAAATGTTACAATTAATAGAGTTTCCCATTTACTTCATATCTATAAACTACAACTGTTTGCTTAGAAGCGTAATTGGATTTAACAGTGGTGCCGATGGTACAAAAATAACATGTGGAATCATATCTTGAAAACAAGCAGTAATTCTTTCTCCAATCATTTTAACGGAAACCACACCATTAACATTACATAAATATCACATGCAACAATTCGCCCATAAAACGCTAAATCCTCGGTAAATGGATTTGAAAGCCCATAAATACGGCACTTAACCACCCCCTATCTCCCAATAAATCAACACCTTAGAGAATAGTATTACGATCATTTGCAATAGTTTTATACCTTTGCATCCCAATTATAGTTTATGCTCGAAAATTTGAAAGTAGGAATATTAGGAGGTGGTCAATTAGGTGGTATGCTTATTAGGCATGCTGTAGATTTTGGCCTCAGTATTTCAGTATTGGACAAAGACGCGAATGCGCCTTGTGCACGTTATACAAATTCATTTTTCCTTGGTGATCCAAAATCATACGATGATGTGTTGGCATTTGGTAAAGGACTGGATGTGATTACGATTGAAATGGAAGCGGTAAACATCGATGCTTTACTCGAGCTCGAACAACAAGGTGTGAAGGTGTGTCCTTCTCCTAGCATCATTAAAACAATCCAAGATAAGTATACGCAGAAACAATTCTTATTGTCGCATAACATACCTGTAGTACCGGGGATCGCTGTTGATGGTAAGGAAGATTTGCTGCAACTTGAAAATAAATTACCGGGCTGTCTTAAAAAGCGTCGCGATGGTTACGATGGTTACGGTGTAATGGTTTTGAAATCGGCTGCTGATATTGAAAAGGCTTTTGATGCACCATCGGTGTTGGAAGAGTTGGTAGATATTAAGCATGAAATTGCGGTGATTGTTGGTAGGAATGAACATGGCGAGATTAAGTGCTATGATGCTGTAAAGATGATTTTCTCTGGAGAGAAGTTTGTACTTGAATTCCAAGAGGCACCGGCGCAATTGGAAACGAACATCCTACAAGAAGCGACAAAGTTAGCGGAGAAAATCGCGGATGCTTTACAGTTGGTAGGTATTTTGGCAGTTGAAATGTTCGTTACTAAAGACAACCAAGTAATTGTGAATGAACTGGCACCACGACCACATAATAGCGGTCACCACACCATTGAAGCCAGTACTACTTCCCAGTACGAACAATTATTACGCGCTATTTTGGGCTTACCGTTGGGCGATACGACCCTTCACTTGCCATCATTAATGATGAACATACTTGAAACGGAAGGCTTGAGTACGAACAGGCAAGAGAAATTTAAACAGGTATTGTCCATCCCGGGTGCTCATATACATTGGTACGGTAAGAAAGGTAACAGGTTAGGTAGAAAAGTGGGACATATTACCATTACAGATACCACCATGGATAGCATTGTGGCAAAAGCTGAAACGATTCGGAAAATTTTAAACTAATAAATATGAAACAGGTAGAAGTAGGCATTATTATGGGCAGTAGTTCAGATGCGCCTATTATGCGTCAGGCGATCGAGGTGTTGAAGAAATTCGACATTGCTTACGAATTCAACGTGGTATCAGCACACCGCACGCCGCAAAAAATGTTTGATTACGCAGCTACCGCTGAAGAGCGTGGTTTGAAAGTTATCATCGCAGGTGCCGGTGGTGCCGCTCACTTACCGGGTATGGTGGCAGCTATTACTACTTTACCGGTAGTAGGTGTTCCAATCAAATCATCTAACTCCTTAGATGGTTGGGATTCACTTTTATCTATCGTTCAAATGCCGGCTGATATTCCAGTGGCTACAGTAGGTGTAAATGGTGCACGCAATGCCGGTTTATTGGCAGTACAAATTTTGGGTACTAGCAACCCAGAGTTGAGAAAGAAATTAGCTGCATTGAAACAAGAAAACAATGAGAAGGTGGCTAAGCAAAACGAAACTTTAGATCAATTCGAATAATCTATCATTATAGATAGAAAAAGCCCCTTTCTACAAGTAGAGAGGGGCTTTTTTGTTGCATTAATAATGAATTCAAATGAAGATTTAGTCGTTGTGCTAAGTAGTATATTTTCTTACATTTATAATAAACTCTTATGAAACAATTTCCCCTAGTTCTACTACTTTGCTTTGCCGGCATTATAGCAAAAGCATAAACCTCGAATGAACTTATTGGTAAATGGAAATTGATAAAAGAAACAAAAAACGACATCACTAAAACACCTGGATCAACCTACCAAGTTTTTATGAAAAATGGGATATTCCAAGGTATCAGCGGCAACAAATCTAGGAAAGGTAAATGGAAACTGTCAAACGACAACCAAGAATTAACGATTAAAATCTGTATTATTTCCATTAAATTTTCTGTTGATTATTTTGATGCGAAGCGACGTATAACAAGTAGCAGCGAAACGGGGACTTTAGAATATGAAAAAGTTGAAGAATAGGTTATTGGTATCTATAAATACATAAAAAGGGCATTTTCTTGAAAGAAGATGCCCTTTTTATGTATTCTTTATTCTTCAAGTTTAGACATATTTAACGTCATTGTTGCCGAAAACTCCAAGCCAACTGTAGTAACAGCTTTAATGGTGAGTTTGTAGCTTCCTTCAGAAAGTGTTGTATTCTTCAAAACAGTAATGGCGCCTGTATTTGTATTGAGTGTGAAAATGCCCTCTTTATTATCGAAGGCTTTACCATCCTTTTCAATTGCTGTAATGCTGAAAGATGATGTATAATTCTCGGGGTATAAGGTAGGTGCTGCAGAAACGTAGGCATTCGACAATGCGATGTACACTTGGTTTGTTAGGATAGTTAAATCGTATTGTGGGTAATAAGTTCCATAGAAGAACTTGATTTGCGGGATGAAGATTACGCGCAATTTTCTTGTTGCTATTTCAAAACCATCTTTTGTAAACGATGAAACTAAGTCGTAGGCTTGTTCCGCTTTCTTCTTTGGATCACCGGCGTTTGCTTTGAATTGAATTTTATTACCGGTAAGGATAATGGCAGAATCTGCGCCTTTTTTGTCGAGTGACCAAGCGGTATTGGTAGTTGGTAAGCCTGTAGCATCTAGTTCAAAAGTAGCCCCGGCATCGGAGTATAAAACGTAGGCAAAAGGGATATCGGCGCTATTATCGAGTCCTTTGATATTGAACTTAGTGGGTGCAATGGTAACGTCGACTGTTTGTTTACCTGTTAGTGATTGATCGGTCGTATTTACCATGAGGGTGACTTTATAGCTGCTTGGTAATTGCTGACCATTGATAGTAGATTTTGCGGCGTTGGGATATAGCAGGTTACTGTTGACATGTATTTTACCACGTACTCTATCTACAGTAATTGCTTGGGCCAATTTATCGTGCAGTTTTGTGTTTTGATCGATTTGTACATTGTCGTTTCCTGTAAATGCTAGTGAGAAGTTTACGTTTGATTGGTTTGTTAGCGCTGTTGGGATATCAATATCCTTTTCCTCCCCGTAAGTAAGCGAAAGTGTTGCAGGTAAATTGATCGTGACTTCTTTAGCTTGTTGCTGTTCATCCTTCTTACAAGACGCAAAAATTGACAACAAAATAGCACCAGGCACTATCCATCTTAAAGTGTGTTTGTGTATGAAATCCATCTGGAAATATTTTCCGCGAATGTATATGAATATTTCATAAATGCAACATTGTTTCATTTTAAAAATAGGCATTACAAGTTTTTTTGAAAATAATTGAAGTCATTTTGATATATGATTATCAATCATTTGCAAGCACAAATATTTATAATTATCTAGTTAAAATTTGCAACAATGTTTCATTTGTTAAATTGAAGCCTATATTTGCTTCGCCAAAATTCCAGGCATGCGACGACTAAATTTCAACAAAAATGTTCCTGCAACACTACCCTTACTACTTACTCACTGTTACTTTATTCACCATTGCTGGAAATGCATTTTCGCAGCAACAAACAATAAAAGATTCCTTACAAACCAGGGATCTTCGCGGCGTTACCATACACGGTAAAACGAATACGGGTGAATTACATGCTACAAAAATTACAAGGAAAGAATTGGAAGTAATACAATCGGCTACTTTAGGTGAAACACTCAACCGAATTCCAGGTATTCAGAATTCCTACTTTGGCCCAAATGCTGGCGCACCTGTTATCCGGAGCCTCAGTGGTAACCGTGTGCAAACACTTTCAAACGGGATTTCCATGAACGATCTTTCTGGTATTAGTCCTAATTTAAACGTGCAAACCGATATGGATAACCTGCTGGGCATCGACGTGTATAAAACCGGGGCTAGTATCTTATACGGGGGAAAAGCAATTGGTGGCGCTATTAATCTCCACGATAATACCATCCCCAACAAGCGATTTCCACAAAAAATTACAGGCTTCGCCACAGGGGAAGCATCCACTAACAATGGTTACAAACAGGCATTCGATCTCAATGGCAACATAGGCAAACACTGGGCTTGGCACTTCGGTGGTATGAATCACTGGAATAAAAAAGTTAGGATTCCTGGTAATACAAAAGCCCCCATCGCATTCGATCCTACTATCGACAACCTCACTCAAACAATGGCACAAGTAACGGTCGATAAGGAAATTATTCGAAACCTAAGTGTATATCCCTACCTCAGTCAATTCGTGCTCGATAATATGAACAATCCTGCATGGGGCCTCAGCGAGGCCGATTTATATACGTTCCAAGAAACGTCTATGGTGGATGGCAAAGCTGTTCAAAACCCGAAAAACGACAAATACATTCCCGGGCAAGATCCCAATACGCCATTAACTACTACCGTTATAAAAGGTATTTATGATTATTCGCCTGTTACTAAAGGCATTATGCCTAATAGTCATTCAGAAGCAAGGTCAGTGAACGTGGGTACTAGCTATATTCGTGATCATTTTTACGCTGGTATTGGTTACCGTGGTGCTTATAGTTATTACGGCATTCCTGGGTTTGCTTTACGCAAACTACCAGGGCACAGTCATTCGCATAACGACGGCTCTTCGCATGTTACGCCCGGCTCTATGGTATATCGACCGATCAACGTGGAATCGCAGCAAAACAATTTCTTGTTTGAATCGGGCTGGAGCGAGCCAGTGAAAGGTATTTCATCTGTAAAAATTAATTACATGCTACAATTGGCAGATGATCGTGAACTAACTGGTCGTGCTACAAATAATCGATTTCAAACAATACGACATACAACGAGATTGGAGATTGAACAACAACCCTTGTCCTTCTTGAAAGGTATGAGTGGTATCGATTTTGCACATGCCAATATCAAAGGTGCCGGTGAACAGCGTTACCTGCCGGATAATGAAAGCCGTGATTACGCAGCTTTTACTTTACAGCGTGTGGAATTTCGCGCGTTGCATGCCGATGTTGGGTACCGTTACGAAGTAGCAACACGCCGAGCCACAACGGGCAATGGTTATACCCCTAGTCGCGGCTTAGCCGGGGGAAAGCTATTACCGCGAGATTTTCATTTACAACATTTCCATGGTGGTTTACAATGGGATGTATATAAAATCGGCTACCTGAAAGCATCTTATATTCATGCAGAACGTGCGCCGGGTGTGAATGAATTATATGCAGGTAATAACCATTATGCTATTATGCTAGAGGAAAATGGAGATGACCGCTTGAAAAAAGAAATCTCCAACACGCAAGAATATACAGCCGGTATCGATTATAAAGGCATGCGTATCAGTATTAGCCGGTATCAAACGATCTTCAACAACTACCTATATTTAGCCCATACAGGCATTTCCCGTTCAGGCGGATTCTTAGTGAAAGAATGGCGACAATCGGATACGAAAATAAATGGTTGGGAAGCTGAGGCGGTTTATGCAACAACTATCACTCCAAACATGACAGGAGAAATTGCCTCCTACTTCGATTTAGTAAAAAACAAGAATAATTCAGACAATACCATGCGGCAATGGGCCGAAGGCGATTATATGCCTAATATGCCAACTAGTAGGTTCGGTGCTTCTACAAAATTAAATTGGCGTACATGGACGTTGAATATCATGTTTGATCGCTACTTGGAGCAACGTTACCTAGGTAAAAACATCAACCCCGAGCCTCCCATGCCTGCCTATTCGCTGCTAGCTGCCAGGGTTTCTTACAAAAGCAATATCAAAAAAATGGGTATAGTGTATTACTTGAGTGGAAATAACTTATTGAACACAGAAGCACGGCCGCAAAATTCCTTCTTAAAATACCTAGCACCATTACCCGGAAGAAACGTGGCGTTTGGTATAAAAGCAAGCATTTAACCTAATCAAGTGCAGGCATGCACAGGAGTTCCAAACTTTACTAAACAATGCCACGTATATTTTGCCAATTGAAGCAATTCTAATGATTCATAGTCTGCAACAATTTGCGCATTGGTAAGTGCTTGCCCAATTACGTAGGCATTGATGATACCATTATGCGCAATCTTCCTGGCAAAAGTTTGCGTAGCAATACCGCGAAAATTACCGGGTACATCCGCTGCTTTTAACGCGTAGCCGGGATGCCAGCTAAATGCGAGGTTGTATTGCTCCGCAATGGCGTGGAAGGTTGCTTCATATGGTGTTGACTTAAACGAAGCATCTGCCACAAGTGCTGTTACATCTTCTTTCAAATCGACAGGGCCATGTATTTGCGTTTCGATGTAAAAATCAAGATTGTGCGTACGGGGTTCGGCTATCATGTTGGATGACAATGCAGCAGTTGTACGTTGCATAAAATCTTGTATACTTTCATACGTCAAACCCAGTGCAGTATTCCTAGTAAAAATATCTTCATACAGCTTGGCATAGATCATCGCCAGGTTGTTAGCCGTTCCTAGTTCCTTTGGCAATAAATACGAATCACCATAGGTGAACGTACAACGCTCTTTTAAGCCCGGTTTTGTTACAAAATAACAAGCGCCAAATCTTGGAGAAGCGCCATCGGCAGAACCAGTAAGATGCAGCGAACCATACTTAGGACGGTCGTTCAGGTTGGTACCATATATATCTTGGAATAGTTGATTTTCCCATGTATACCTATCACCTCCTACTTTAGCGGTTAAACTGCCAGCAGATGTATTGGTGGCATATTGGTTTTTATACTCACCGGAGGTAAGCAGGTTGTTGATAATAGAGGTTTGCTGTGTTGTTAGCCGGTCGGGGTGAAAATGAATATTGATAGCGGCTTTATCTCGCACCAGTTCATGAAATATTACATGTTCCTGTTCGGAAATGTTAGAGAAGTGAAGGATGGATTTAAGGTTTGCGTTGGCGGCGGCTGAATGGTGGGCAATGTAAGTGTCGGTTTGTTGTAACAGTTTTTCTATCATGCAGTAAGGGTGGTTGGGGAAATGTAAGGTCGACATAATACGCCGACCTTACATACTTTTAATTCGTTTGGTCGTCAATTGTAGCAGATGGAGCGTTGTTTTTAACGGATTCAATTCCGCCATCTCTGCCATGTGTATTTTCGTACATTTCACTAGTGCCAATTATTTGGCCGTTTGTAGCTTTTAGGTTGAAGTAGAATTGGCCATTTTTAGCTTCTTTCTTTTCATACCTTTCATCGCTCGAAGCATTGTTTTTAACTGAGGTGATGCCATTTTCGCAACCAGCTTTAGCATTATAGCCTTCGCTAACAAGAATGGTTTCCCCGTTTCCTGCTTTTAATTTGAAACGGTATTCGCCGTTTGCGCTTTTGGTGATAACAAATTTTCCCATATTGGAAGATATTTTTTTGTTATAGGAAGTTAATGAAAAAATTGTTTCAATAACAGCCTGTACAAATTCAATTCACTACCATCTGCACTCATACACAAGAAAAGTTGATTTATGGCCAGCGCTCGTTACTAGGCAACTTTGCTTACATTTGGGGCATTCACTTGTTCGCATTTGAACACAAAAGTGTTCGTATTTGAACACTTTTAGGGCCGGCAAAATGTCCAAATCCTTTACTGTAGCGGAGTAGTCGTACTGGCATCTAATTTGAGCGGACAGGCACAGTGTTCAAATACCTAACAAAATAGCTCAACCCATGCTTACAACTTATTTCAAAACGGCGACCCGTAGTATTTCAAAGAATAAAATGTATTCTTTTATCAATATTACAGGACTAACTATAGGTATTGCTTGCTGTATGCTGATCACCTTATTTGTGAAAGATGAGCTGTCTTACGATCAATATAATTCGCATTACAACGAAACATACCGCGTATTGCATGCTTACCGTACAGGAGATGTTACTAAGCAAACTGCTCCGCCTACACCGGAAGAATACCAAGTATGGGGAAATGCCCCTGTGGGTCCCTTACTTAAAAGTACTATTCCAGGAATCGTGCATGTTACCCAGTTTACCAGCGCCAAAACGGTACTCATGCAGCAAGGTAGTAACCGCTTCCAACAAGAGGGTTTGCTCTTTGCCGATGAACATATTTTTGATGTATTTTCTTGGAAGTTTATAGCGGGCGATCCTGCCACTGCCTTAGTTGCACCTAATGCCATTGTATTAACCAAATCAATCGCAGAAAAATACTTCGGCAGTACTAACATTGTAGGTAAAAGCATTACTGCCGATGATATTACGTTGAATGTAACAGCTGTTATGGAAGATGTGCCATCCAATTCACATTTTACCTTTACCGGGCTTATTTCAATGGAAACCTTTAAACGGATAAGAGCTGATATCTTTTCAGAATGGGGATATGTAGATTTCTATACGTATTTCACTACTACACCTAATACAAATTTAGCGGCGCTTAACGCCAAAATCCCCACTATACTCAAACAGCATCGTACCAATGTTCGTGATGAAAACTATTCCTTCACTTTCGAACCTTTGAAAGATGCATATCTACACTCTAAAGCGGCTCGTCAACCTGGCACTACAGGTAGCATGTCGAACATTGTTATTTTCTCCTTGGTGGCAGCTTTTATGCTGGTTATTGCCGGTATAAACTTCGTTAACCTTTCTACTGCCCGCTCTATGGAACGTGCGAAAGAAATTGGCGTTAGAAAGGCGGTGGGTGCGCAAGAAAGTGCGCTTATTCTACAATACCTTACCGAGGCTGTTTTATTGACGACAATCGCCACTATTTTGGCAGTGGGCATCTGTTACCTCTGCTTGCCATTATTACGACAAGTAGCGGACAAATCGCTGCCTGTAGGCTTAATGTGGTCGAAAGAATTGGTAGCATTTTATTTGTTCACACCATTATTAGTAGGCATCCCTGCAGGCATATACCCCGCTTTTGTACTGGCGAAGTTCAAACCGGTGAAAGTACTCAAAGGCCGGTTCACTTCCAGCGCGAAAGGTTTACAATTAAGAAGAGGGTTGGTCGTATTCCAGTTCAGCTTATCTATCGCGTTAATTGCTTGTACGGCCATTGTGTATTCACAGTTATCACACTTACAACACCATAGCTTAGGTTTCGACAATGAGCAATTATTAGTGATCGATTATGGTGGTGATGAATTGGTGAATAAACACCAAGACGCCATCAAACTAAAACTAGCTGAAAATCCTGCTGTTAAAGCTATCTCTATTTCTAGGGCCGTACCGGGTGATATGTTCCCTGATGGCGGTACCGGGATTATTGCTGCTAGCGGCGAAAGAATTTGGCACAATCCATCGATATATGAAATCGACGAAGATTTCATGTCAACGTTGAATATACCGATGGCTGCCGGTAGAACATATTCTAAGAGTTTCCCTGCCGACACGGCCCATTCTTTAGTGGTGAATGAAGCTACCGCGAAACTTTACGGTTATAGCAATCCTGCCGATATTATAGGTAAATCGTTCGATCAATGGGGTCGTACCGGGGTGGTAATTGGCGTAGTAAAAGATTTCAACTATGAATCATTACACCAAAAAGTGAAGCCATTGGCTTTGCGTAGAGGCGATCCAGATTCATTTGGTAAAATCACGTTACGCTTGCAAACGAATGATATTAAGCAAACCATCCAGCAAATAGAAACCACTTGGAATACCGTGGCACCCCACCGCCCGTTCTTGTATTCATTCCTCGATCAAGCGTTTAATCGTCAATACCAAAAAGATGAACGCTTCGGCCAACTATTCAGCGTATTCGGGATATTAACGATCTTGATCGCTTGTTTAGGTTTGTTTGGCTTGGTAACTTACTCCATCGAAAAAAGGATTAAAGAAATTGGTATACGCAGAACATTGGGTGCTTCTATTCCAAATGTGATTGGGTTATTATCGAAAGATTTCGTGGTATTAATTCTCATCGCGATTCTCATTGCTACGCCAATTGGTTGGTATGCTATGCGTAATTGGTTAAATACCTTTGCTTATAGTGTAGAGATTCAATGGTGGATTTTCTTGATAGCGGGTTCAGCAGCTTTAACGTTGACCTTGCTAACGATTGGGATTTTGGCCTTCAGGGCGGCACGTATCAATCCAATCAAAGCATTGCGTACAGAATAATTATTCTTCCTTACCAAATAGTATAAAAGCATAAGACAATAGGTCTTATGCTTTTTTTATGTAGAAATATTCGCTAGTATTTTACATCATAGCAAAAGGACGTTCCCTTCAACAGGAACGTCCTTTTTAACAATATTGCTGACCGGGTATTTACTTCCCGTGTAACAAGTCTACTTTCAACCCAATGGTAAAGTTGCCCGATAAGTAATTACTTAAACCTGCCGTTTGAGTAGTATAAGCACACACAACACCCACCGTATGCGCTACATTAAAGCCAGCCCCTACCGTAAAGTTCTTTGATGTGTGGTACATCCCAAATACATTGGCCACGTTATCTAAGAATACCAAGTTCGCACCCATATCCACGATATTATCGAAACCACGCACCCCGCGGAAAACTACCTTCGGCTCGATGGACGTTAATTCTGCACCTACTGGAATCTTGTAGCTTACCGCTGTATTAAACGTAGAACTGTTCACCATATTCTCGTTCCCCGATTTAAAGTAGCCTACTAATTGCGGGAAAGCAGCTTGTACATTTAAACCATTACTCGTGTACGCAACACCAAAGTCGGCATCGAAGTAGTTGTCACGGCTGTTAAAACGACCAATAGAAGGATCACTTCCATCTCCATTCAAACCTTTCCGGTCAAGAAACTCGGTACGGAAACCTACCGACAAACCAAAGTGTAATTGGTGTGTGCCGCTATACGATAATGGCAAATGGTAAGCATAAGTAGCAGCTACACGGGTATTAGATAACAAGCCCGCTTTATCATTATACACGTACAAACCCACACCTACCCTTTTACCGGCAGCATAATCTGCCGTAAAAGCCATGGTTGTAGGCACACCGGGATCGTTTTTTGCTTGCCTTTTTACGGCAGCGTTAATATGAAGCCCGGTGTCAATCCCCGCGAAAGCGGGGTTGCCCAGGTATTGATTTGAAAAATATTGCGTGCCAAGCGGGTCAATTTGAGCTGTTGTGGCATTGCCCCATTGTTGTGCTTTTACACTTTGCGATCCTGCTAATAGCAGGAGTATATAAAATACCTTTTTCATCTTGATTAGAATTTATCCCTGATGATGGTAATAAAACCTTTTACTTTCGGTAAACCCGGACCAAAGTCGAGGATATAATAATATGTTCCTTCATCGAGTGGTTGGCCACTTAATGTACCGTTCCATTCGTTCGCGTAACTACGCTTATTGTAGATCAAACGACCGGCTCGATCAAAGATCTTCAACTCGTTATTCGGGTAGCTGTCGATATTCTTAATGACGAAACGATCATTCACGCCATCGCCATTCGGCGTCATCACGTTTGTAGCATCAACTTTATAATCGCTTACTACATCTAACGTAATTGATTGTTGTGCAGTACAGCCTTCTTTATTTGATGCTGTAACAGTGAACACCGTTTTCTCTTGCGGGCGAACTGTTGCGATCGCGCTTCTTGAGCCATTAATAATACTTGATGGAATATCTGCCGTCCAGCTATACGATGTACCACCTGTAGCAGTTAATTGTACGAGGTCGCCTTTCGATACTTGCAAACCTTTATCGCTCGTAATCGTAGGTTGACCAATACTTGATACCGATATATTGAATGATTGTTGTACTTGATCGATTCCACCATTCGCAGTACCACCATTATCTTTCACGGTAACCGTAATTTTACTAGTGCCGGTAGCACCAGGTACAAACCTGAAGCGGAGGCTATTGCCAACGATATCGAAAGAAGAGAACAACGTATTATTTGAAATATTCGCAGCAATGCTCACCGTTTGCGTTTTTTCTGGACCTGGTGTAACATTGGTCAAGTTAATAGCCTCTTCATTTGAGGAAGCGCAATACTTCACATCTTTAATTGCACCCAAAGTTGGTGCTTCGTTTACATCCGTGATATTGATAACGAAAGCGTTTTCGATGTATAAGCCATTTTGAGCGGTTGAACGAACACGAACGGTATAGCTGGATTTGTTTTCGTAGTTAAACACTTGGTTCGCGAGGATTTGGTTACCTACAATTTTGAAACTACTGTTATTCTCGCTACCAATACCATTTACCAAAGAGAATATGAACGTTGTACCTGGTTCTTGCGAAGTAGATCCTATTGTACCGACTACTGCGTTTACCGTGTTATTTTCCAACAAAGTAGTAGCCGTAAAGAAGATGCTGTTAGGTGCTTCTGGTACATCGGTGATATTGATTACGATCGCTTTCTCTAAGTATTCACCGTTTTGCGTAGTTGAACGTACACGTACGGTGTAGCTTGATTTGGATTCGTAATTGAATACGGCGTTCGCGAGGATTTGGTTACCACTAATCGTGAAACTCGCATTATTATCACTGCCTGTACCACTTACTAAAGAATAAGTAAATGTTGCACTAGCATCTTCCGCTGTAGAAGAAAGTGTACCTGCTATGGCACCAATGGCATTATTCTCATTCAATACGCTTGCATTGAAAGTAATAGCGGTTGGTGGTTCTGGTACATCGGTGATATTAATTACGATGGCTTTTTCGAGGAACTCCCCGTGTTGCGTAGTTGAACGTACACGTACGGTGTAGCTTGATTTGGATTCGTAATTGAATACGGTGTTGGCGAGAATTTGGTTACCGGCAATCGTGAAGTTAGCGTTGTTATCGCTACCTGTTCCGGTAACTAAAGTATAAGTAAATGTAGCACTTGCATCTTCTGAAGTAGACGAAAGCGTTCCTGCTACAGCGCCGATTGTATTATTCTCGTTTAATACGCTTGGTGTAAAGTTGATCGCTGTGGGTGGTTCTGCAACATCCGTGACAATGATAGGGAATGATCTTTCGAACCACAACCCATTTTGCGCCGTTGTACGAACGCGTACGGTGTAAACCTGCTTCGTTTCATAATCGAATACTTGGTTAGCACGTAACTCGTTACCTACAATCGTGAAACTACTATTATCATCACTACCAGTTCCACTTACTAATGAATAAGTGAATGTGCTCACTTCTGGTGATGTTGTAGAGAATGATCCAATAGTTGTACCTATTGCTTTGTTTTCTGCAATTAGGTTGCCCGCAAGGTTAATATTTACTGGACCTTCAGGTACATCTAGGATATTAATGGTAACGTTGGCATTTGCACTTGTATTAGCACCATCACTTACGTTAACGATTAATGTGAAGCTTGTTTGCTGTTCGTAATCTAAATCTGCAACATCATTCACCGTTATTACACCGGTTGTTGCATTGATGGCAAAGGCCGGTGTACCATTGTTATTAGGATCTACATTGGTTACAATAGTCCATTGTTCTAATGTATTGGTTGAACCCGGATCAGTACCCACCACTGTGCCTACCACTGTTCCAACTGCACTATTTTCATTTATAAACAGTACCTGGCCAGCAGTTACTATAGGTGGAACTGCATCTACTAAAACGTTTATTAAAGATGGAATGGTACCCAATGCAGTACTTGCGTTGTTACCTGCTTGCGATGTTATAGTGCCTGTACCCAATGATATGTTAGTAGCAATGGCAATACCATCTCTATCTAAATCGCCACTCTGCACATGATATTCAAATATAAGGGTATTAGTACCCGAACCACGGGTATACCCAAAGAATTTCGTGGCAGCACCAATTACCCCGTTAATACCAACCGTACCACTGAGGTTCACGTCTTTTGAGAAATGAACGCGTATAGATAGGTAATCCCCCGCTCTATACAAACCACCTATAGGTACATCTATGCTAGTAACAACCGGTATCACTGCATCCACAAATACACCAGATGTATTACTTACGTTATTATTCGTAAGGTCTAAATCGTTACCCGCTTCATCTTTTAAAGTACCTCCATTCAAGTCAATACTATTAATAGCTATGCCATTATCGTCAAAATCACCAGGACTCACTTGGTACTCGAACTTCAATTGGTTCGTACCTGGGCCGCCGATGTATTGCGCTTGTACGATTGTACCACCGATGGTTATTGGTAAGGTAGGGGCTCCTACTACATTCACATTCTCGGAAAGATTTACTTCAAAATATAAAGGATCACCTGCTTTATATGTGTCATTGGGTGGTACAGCTATGGAAGTAATTGTAGGAGCAATACCATCTACATACACGGTACTGGTTGATCCCACACTATTTAGTGTTAAGTTCGTGCCATTTGATGCTAAATCGTAAATAGCACCTCCATTTAACGAAAGATTGGACGACAATACAATACCATCTGTATCCAAATCAGTCGAAACAACGGTGTATTTAAACGTAATAACCTTCGTACCACTACCATCGAAATAAGGTACTTGACGAATGGTACTACCTATAGTTACAGGCAAATTCGGTGAACCAGCAACATATACATTCTCAGAGAATGACACTGCAAAGCTTAATGTTTCCCCAAGTTTATATGTTTTGCTGGTTGGTACGGCCACACTGGTAACAACTGGGTCAATTGCATCTACCTTAACACTCGCTGTACTACCAAT
Organism: Chitinophaga skermanii; assembly: GCF_003259335.1. GTDB lineage: Bacteria > Bacteroidota > Bacteroidia > Chitinophagales > Chitinophagaceae > Chitinophaga > Chitinophaga skermanii. The sequence continues at coordinate 572,179 of NZ_QLLL01000004.1, read as the reverse complement.
AGCATTCAATGTAAGATCCAAATCATTACCTGAAGCGTCCTTCAAGGTGCCACCATTTAATACCAAGTTACTCACTGCTACACCATCATCATCGAAATCGTTTGCTTGAACGGTATACCTAAAGGTTAATTTATCAGTATCATCGCCATCGAAATACGTGGCAGTTACAACGGCAGTTCCTACTACCAAATATAATACCGGGGTACCGGTCACCTTAATTGGCTCATCGGCATGTACAACAAAGTTTAGCGGGTTACCAGTAATGTAAAACCCATTTGGCGGTACATCTACTGATACGATTTTAGGCGGTGCTGCATCTACTTTTACGCCACTTGTGTTGATGGTAATACCGCTTAAAGATGCATCTAAAGTGTTGCCTGCAATATCGAAGATAGCTCCTCCATTCATAGCAAGTTCTACTACTTCAATGCCATCAGTATCTTTATCACCGGCTACTATATTATAGGTAAATGTAAGTTGGCTGCTACCTGTACCAGATAAGAAATTTGCATTAACAATAGTGCCACCCATGTTCAATTTAATAACAGGTGTGCCCGCTACTGTTATTGGTTCTGATAAATTCAATCTAAATAACAGTTGTTCACCCGCCACGTAAGTTTTAGCTGCGGGTACTGCTAAGGAGGTAACTGTTGGTACTACAGCATCAATCAATAATATTTTATTGGCACCTAAAGAACCGGCTGCGCCTGGGGCTGGTAAAGTAAGTTGAGCATCAATAGAACTAGCTTTTATGCTACCTCCATTTAGGCTAAGTGCCGTGGTGCTTACATAATCTAAATCAGTAGAGTAATCGCCTGGCTGTACAATATATTGGAAAGTCAAGGTATTTGTACCTGTTCCTCCTATATAAACAGCATCGCGATCGGTGGCGCCTGTTTCCAATGTAAGCAATGGTGTACCTGTTACAACCACTGGCATGTTAAACGTAACAGTTACATCTATGATATTACCAGCTTTGAACATACCATTCAAGGTTGGCGACGTTACACTTGTAATCGTTGGAATACCAGGATTTATGTTGATATTTATTACGCTTGTACTTGTTTGCTGGCCACCTGTACCTGTATTGCCAAGATCATCGGCTGTTACCGTGATGGAGGCTGCACCGTAATAATTTGTATTAGATCTATACGTAACAGTAGATAACGCGGCGTTTACGTTAGCCGGCGTGCCTTGGATTTCCAAGCTCGCTACGTTCGTACCTGGGCCGCCGGAAATAAAGGTAATACCCCCTAAAGGTGTTAATGTCATTACCCCGTTTGTTGCAACAAGTTTCACACGCATTGGCGCACTTGTATTATCAACATCATTCGTGCTAATGGAGTTGGCTACGCTGAATACAAAAGTGGTATTCATGTTCATACTTACACTGGCTGGTGCAGTAATAACCGGGACATCATTCACGGCCGTTACTACTATATTAAACGTACTGGTACTAATCATATTCCCCCCAGTACCTGTATTCCCATTATCATTATAAACAACAGTAACAGTTGATGCACTCGTGCTATTGGGTGCTGTTGTATAAGAAACATTTCCAGCTGCACAATAAGAATTAATATCTGTTATTGTACCATTTAATGTAAGGGTACCTGTACCGGCACCCGACACTGTTACGCCTCCACCAACTATTCCACTAAAGGTACCTGTTGCAGCACTAATTGTTACCGTTACATTACCACTTCCTGCATCCACATCAGTAAATGCTAAAGGCGTGATAGTCGTTGGTACATCCTCTATAACTGGGAATGGAGAAACTGGCACAATAGGAGCTGCACCTGCATTGTTCACCTCGTTAATTCGTAACGTAGTAGCAGCACTTGCCGATAAATTACCTCCACTGCCCGTATTACCTAAATCATAAATAGAGCTAACTAATAACACATCTCCATTCAAATTAGCTTTAGCTATGTATTTTATATTTAATCCTGCGATATAAGAATTGATATCGGCTATTTTACCGGTTAAAGTCACTACGTTCGGGGTCACATTTACATTGATTGTTCCGGAAACAGTTGCTTGTAATTCGCCTACATCGAAGGGAATCATAAACGAAACTTGCACGTTATTAGTACCGGCATCTATATCATCAACAGTTACGCCTGTTATATGTACCGATCCATTCTCCACTAAATCAATCCATACCGGTGCATTTATGGTTGGGGCATCATTTACTGCTACGAATCGTAAAATGGAAGTCATCTGGGTACTTTCACTATTGGGGTCGCCTATACCAGGATCGATCCCTGTATTACCCATATCGTTGATGTTAATGGTTAAAGGTACATCCGCCGTATTATTGGCTACCGGCATATATTTTATGTTATTGGCAGCTATAAAAGCATTGATGTTGGGTATGCTTCCTTCAATTCTAATCGAGCTTGTTCCACTATTATACACGGTAATACCAGGGCCATTCGAAGATGTTAAAGTACCACTAGGCACAGAGAGCGTTACAACTACGGTAGCTTCTCCAGCATCCATATCGCCAAAAATAATAGAGTGTAACATTAATTCCTGGTCTTCCGTTCCTACCATACTTGCTACTGCTGTGATAGTCGGGCCGTTATTAACTGCAACAACCAATACTTGCGTATTAACAGTTGTACTTTCCCCGCCTCCATCAGTAACAGTTATTGATAATTGCCTAATAGCTGTTGATGGCGCATACGATGTATTGCTAAAACTAATAGACCGCATGATTTGAGTTACAATGGCAGATGTGGCAGTGCTTGCATTAAAGGTGACGATTAAAGGTGTGTTATTAGTACCTCCCGTAAAGGTGGCTACGGCGCTTCCACCGTAACTAATCGTATTACCTGAAACAATCATCGACCCTATATTAGTAGGTGCAAGAATATCATCAATCGTTCCTCCAGTTGCAATACTTACCGTGATATTTCCACCAATAAAGCTTGGAGAATCAGCATCCGAAACGGCGGCATTCGAACCAACATCTATTTTAACAGGACTGCTGTTTTCCCTGTAGGTAACCACATCACCATTCAAATTTAATATTGAGGGTGCCACGTAAGCGAACGAAGATACCCTCGTAGCCATTTTCCCTGGCTTATTGGTTACTACAGGATTTTCAAAATGACCAGCCAAGATATGAGCGGGGGCCGCTATCGTAAATGGCAAAATCGGCAAGTTTGTCAACGTGGTCCTTTGCCCATTAAGCGATACGGAAATACTTGTTACCCAAAACAGTAACAAGCAATACTTTATAACTGTCCATACGTTTCGTGTACGGCAGCCGTATTGGGGATGCGTGTAAAATTCTTCCATACAAATGATGCGTGGTTTTCTAACTTATAATAAACTTCTAACTGAATACAGATTCAACTTACCGAGTACTTACAACGACGTCTTTCAAGCATACTTAGTACCGGTTTGTAGCCTACCATTTATCATCTTCATGGATAAGCCACTAGGAATTTCTTCTTTGATATGGGTAAAATTTATGCAAGGTGGAAGAAAGTTTTACATAATAGTTCTAATGGGAAGTTCATTGGCAAGGTGCTAAGCATCACCGGCTGCGCCAGTAGCTCTTAGTTAAAACAACCATAAAACTAGGTATGGGCTTCGTTGCTATATCAAAAACGCTATACCCAAGTACTATTGGATAAAAATTCTCCATTACACGTTCGATCGCAATCGTTCATGTTGCATGAAGGGATTTATAAATAAATGATCTTGTTGTAAAGTAGCTCGTACTACTTTCACTTGCTTTCTATTACTAGTTTCTATGGATCAAATTCTTCTACCGCTGGTGCAAGTTTAAGAATGATTGGTTATAACTGGTTGCATATGATAGCAATAGCAGTCACAAGTCGGTTCTCGCCTATTGGTAGAAAAGGATGGTGGTAACACCCGGTAATATGAATTAATTACTTGGTATAGGTAAAACAAAAGGGCAAACATATACCTGCACTATACTGATTACTAGTTAATTGGTCCTAAGTTACATACGTTGTATTAATTCGAGCACTAAGATATATACTATTTTCAATAATGTTACCAGCAAAAGTAATACTCTTGCAAACTTCGTATAGCCGTGTGAGTATGAGTCTTTTAAGCTATGCCCAAAAACATACAATATCAGCCTTCCATTACTGGTTGAACGCTGTTTGGGTTAATTGTTTTCGGAGGGAAGAAGGACTTACGCCTGTTCGTTTTTTGATGAAGGTGGTGAAATGACTGGGATCTACAAACCCAAACTCGCCCCCAATCTCCGTTAGCGTAGCATCACTATGACGCATTTTCTCCTTGATCATTTCCAAGCGCAAAGCAGCTACGTAATCGCTTAGTGCCATGCCCATTTGCAGGGTAAAAAACCGCTTCAAACTAGAAGCCGACATGCCAAACTCGCTGCTTACATTCTTTACTGTTAGCCGTTCGGGATAGCGAATGTTAGCATGAATGAAGTTCTGCATGGCCGTGATCTTGTTGGCACCATACAACTGGGAAGGCTGCTCGTCAACATCCTGCATGCCTTCATCCAACAGTAGCAATAAGCTCCGTAACAGGTGGGTATGCACCTCTGTTACCCGTTGTTGTTCATCCAACCAAGCACCCACCATGATGTCAATAATACCTTTTGCGCGTAACAATTGGGCTGGTTTACAACTTCTATCAGTACGCGCGGTCCATTTCCTCGCCAGGTTTTTAATTAAGTGATCCCAGTAATCGTTGGAAGAGGCATTTACACCGCCATTCAATACGCCCGGCAAAAACTTAATCACGCTAAACTGTGTTTCCTCCTCGATGAAAAAATCGTGCGTGTCTTCCGGGGCTAAGAAGTAAACCGTTTCGCCTGCATAGCGGCTTTTTTGGCCGTTTAGTTCATGTACACCTGTTCCATGCCGCAAAAACATTAATTCGTAATGGTTGTGATTATGCGATGGGAATGGCCACATGCTAGTACTAAAATGCCGCATAAATAAAGGCTCAAATTGCACCAGTTTCATACAAAATCCTTTGGCCAAAAATACAAATTATTTACCTCATTCTACAAATACAGGATGTAACAACGGCGTAGGTTTGCATGGTTATTCAATCATTTATTTCATGATACAAATTGCCATCATCAGCGATATACACGCCAACTTACCCGCATTGCAAGCTGTTCTAAACGATATCGACCAGCGCAATATCTCTCAAACCTATTGCTTGGGCGACTTGGTCGATTTTGCTCCTTGGGGGAATGAAGTGATAAGCCTACTCCAATCCCGCCAAATACCCACTCTCCTCGGTAACCACGATGAGCGCGTCGCCTTCGATCAACCCATTATTCCTTTACCCCACCACGATGCTGTAGAAACCACGTACCGCGAAATCGCCATTCAATACAGCAAACAAACCATTACCGAAGTCAACAAACGCTGGCTGGCAGAACGACTGTACAACCTGTTGCTTACCTACCAAACGGGCACCCGGTTTGCCAATATCCTACTCGTACATGGCAGCCCCCGCAGTAATCACGAATACATTTACGAAGCACATCCCAACAACGATATAGTAGCTATGCTTGGCCATCAACTTGTTGATGCTGTAATAATGGGCCATACCCATTGCTCCTATATAAAACAAGCAGGCAAACTTACCATCGCCAATGTTGGCTCGGTAGGTAGAAGTAAAGAAGCAGATCGGAAGGCTACTTATGCCATTGTACATATCAGCGAAACAGGGGTAAGTGTAGAGATCGTGAAGGTGGCATATGATGTAGCTGCTGTGGCAAATGCCATTTACAACAGCGAGCTTCCCAATTTCTATGGAGATTTCCTATTGCAATAAGCCCGCGATGTAGCATTCTCCAGTATATTTGCTGAACAGCGTTGTTCAAAATAAACAAGGCTTCCACCGAATATCCTATTGTCATGATCATCGACAACATCATTAACAAGATTTATACACTCCCCGCGGCTTCTCTCGAGCTGCTGAAAGCACAGTTGCATTTGGTACATTACCCCAAAGGCACTTTGCTGTTGAAAGCCAATATCATTGAAGAAAGCATGTATTTCCTCAGTAAAGGTATTGCGCGGGCATTTGCTACGGTGGGCGATGACGAGGTAACGTTTTATTTCGGGCAAGAGGGCGATTTTATCTTCTCTATTAACACCTACATTGCCGGTCAAAAAAGCTATGAAAGCTTTGAATTATTAGAACCCTGCGAGCTCTACGAAATTAATGTTGCCCATTTGAAAGAACTCTATGAAATAGATGTACACTTGGCAAATTGGGGTCGTAAGTTTGCAGAGCAAGAATTGCTGCGAACAGAGCAACGTTTGATAGCTATGCAATGTAAAACCGCCCAAGAACGCTACCACGACTTACTCGAAAACGAACCCGAATTGCTGCAACGCGTGCAGCTGGGCCATATTGCTTCTTACTTAGGTATTTCTCAAGTAAGCCTAAGTCGTATCCGGGCCGACCGTCGATAAGCCTGTATTATTTAACATTTGTAAAATTCTTCCCGCCACTAGCATAGTACCTTTGCAAAAAATAATACTATGAGCTGGATCTTATTAATTATCGGCGGGCTTTTCGAAGTAGGGTTTACCACTTGTTTAGGAAAAGCGAAAGAAACAACCGGTGCCGAAATGTACTGGTGGTTAGCAGGTTTTGCCGTTTCCTTGGTGTTAAGTATGGGTTTATTGATGAAAGCCACCCAACAACTGCCACTAGGTACAGCCTACGCAGTATGGACAGGCATTGGTGCCGTAGGTACTGTGCTAATAGGTATTTTCTTGTTTAAAGAACCGGCTACTTTCTGGCGCCTATTCTTTATTATTACTTTGATTGGTAGCATTATTGGGTTGAAAGCTGTAGCCCATTAATCCCTTATAAAACATTTAATGGATAAGCTCGTTCCGCAACGAGCTTTTTTTATGTACTTACAGCATTACAATAAAGCAGTTGTACTTAACAATAAGTATGCAGTAACATTTGTTGCCTGTTTGTAATGAATAATCGTATTGTGTACATCACCTGTTGGTAAATAACGTACCGCTTCGCTTTGTAACTTTCTGAGATTTAATTGTAAAGTCTGCAAATTTGTATAATTTGCACCCTCAAGTTCTTTATCTATATCTACTCAAACAGTATAGGTTTCCGTTTTACCACGGAATTAATAGGGAATTGTGTGAAAATCACAAGCTGTCCCGCAACTGTAAGTAACAACAAAGTTTTTACCCTCGTTGTCCACTGTCTCTACCGCGTAGTGATGGGAAGGACGGTAAAAATGTTACAAGCCAGGAGACCTGCCTCTATTGTATTTGACAATGCTTTCGTGGAAAGAAGCAGTTGTTGAGCTGACTAGCATATAGCCAATGCCGACCATGATGAATGGTAACGGCTGCTTTGGCGTATGCCTATCATCTACCTACTTCACACTATTTCTTCCATCAATACATTGACGGTTTAGCAAAGAGCTTTTAACTGATTTCTTTATCAAATTAAAAGCATCAACATGCAAACACACAACCTCGGCTACCCGCGGATAGGCAGCCAAAGGGAATTGAAAAAAGCTTCCGAGCAATTTTGGACCGGTAAAATCTCCGAACAACAATTACACGAAGCTGCCAGCCACATTCGAAAAGGTAACTGGTTATTACAACAAACAACCGGTATCGACCTCATTCCTTGCAACGATTTCTCCTATTACGACCAAGTACTCGACACCAGCTTAATGGTAGGCGCCATTCCTGCTAGGTACCAAGCGTTGATCCACGAAAAGCAATTACCGCATATCGACCTCCTATTTGCCATGGCCCGTGGTTATCAAAAAGATGGGTATGATGTAACGGCGATGGAAATGACGAAGTGGTTTGATACGAACTACCACTACATTGTGCCTGAATTTACAGCGAACCAAACGTTCTATCTTCACCACAATAAAGCACTGGCAGAATTCAACGAAGCCAAAGCATTAGGCATCGCGGCGAAGCCGGTATTAGTAGGCCCTATTAGCTACTTATTGCTCGGTAAAGAGAAAGAAAGCGGCTTCCAACGCGTCGATTTAATCCAACAATTGTTGCCTGTTTACATTGAAGTGTTACAACAACTACAAGCAGCAGGCGCCACATTTGTACAACTCGACGAGCCTTGCCTCGCTTTAAACCTAGGCGATAAAGAACGTAAGATCTACACGGAAGTGTATAACAGCATTCAACAACAAGTACCCGGCTTACACATCATCTTAGCCAGCTACTTCGAGTGCTATGGCGAGAACCTGGATACAGCACTTAGTTTACCGGTACATACACTCCATTTGGACCTAGTACGTTGCCCTGCTCAACTCAGCGATATATTATCGACCAACATTGCTAACAGCCCCTTGCACCTATCGTTAGGTGTAGTAGACGGTAGGAACATCTGGAAGAACAACTTCGAAACATCATTACAATTCATCCAACAAGCAGTAGCTACCGTAGGTACTGATAGAATTTGGATTGCACCTTCTTGCTCATTATTACACGTACCGTGCGACTTAGATGCGGAAAAGAATGAGCAAGTGTTAACACCTGGCATCAAACAATGGTTAGCGTTTGCTAAGCAAAAGATTCAAGAGGTTGTTACGTTGAAACAATTAGCTAGCGGTGAAAATAAAGAGGCCGCAGCTATTGCTTTACAAAACAACATCCAAGCACATAAAAACCGTCAAACCTCTTCGCTTATTCACAACCCGGCAGTGAAACAAAGAGTAGCGGCTATTACGGAAAAAGATGCTAGTCGTAACAATGTTTTTGCTACCCGTAAGATACAACAACATGCTGCATTGCAATTGCCGTTATTCCCTACTACCACTATTGGTTCTTTCCCGCAAACACCGGAAGTACGTAGCTGGAGAGCGAAATTGAAAAAAGGTGAATTAACGCAAGCGCAATACGACCAGTTAATTGCCGATGAAACAACGGCCTCTATTCGTTGGCAAGAAGAAGTGGGAATTGATGTATTAGTACATGGCGAGTTCGAAAGAAACGACATGGTAGAATATTTCGGTGAACAACTAAACGGGTTCGTATTCTCACAAAATGGTTGGGTACAAAGTTATGGTTCACGTTGTGTGAAACCGCCAATTATTTACGGGGATGTAAGTCGCCCAGCAGCCATGACGGTTCGTTGGACTTCCTTCGCACAATCGCTTACTTCGCAATTGGTAAAAGGCATGTTAACCGGCCCGGTTACCATTTTGCAATGGAGCTTCGTACGCAACGATCAACCGCGCAGCGAAACCTGTACACAAATTGCCTTAGCCATCCGCGATGAAGTAGTTGACTTAGAGGATGCAGGTATTAAAGTAATTCAAATTGATGAACCGGCAATACGTGAAGGATTGCCATTGCGTAAAGAAAACTGGGCAACGTATTTGCAATGGGCTGTACGTGCCTTTAGAATATCGGCGAGCGGGGTGGCTGATGCCACGCAAATTCATACACACATGTGTTACTCCGAATTCAACGACATTATTGAACACATTGCGCACATGGATGCCGACGTGATAACGATTGAATGTAGTCGCTCTCAAATGGAATTATTAGACGCCTTCGCGGAATTCAAATACCCGAACGAGATTGGTCCTGGCGTGTACGACATTCATTCGCCACGCGTACCTTCTCAACAAGAAATGGTAGCCCTTATGCATAAAGCCCAAGCAGTAATTCCTGCGGAACAATTATGGGTGAACCCTGATTGTGGTTTGAAAACACGTGGCTGGCCTGAAACGAAAGCGGCCTTAGAAGAAATGGTTAACGCCGCAAAAGAACTGAGACTTGCAGTACCAGTAGGCGCTTAATTATAGTAGAACGATCGAGCGGGCTGTTGGCTAACAGCCCGCTTTTTTTTATGTATGTTATTCGTTAGGCTAAAGCCGGGTAATCGATATACCCTTTTTCACCGCCTGCAAACATCGTATTGAAATCTACGGCATTCAGTTCCGAGCCTACACTAAATCTTTTCGGTAAGTCGGGGTTTGCGATAAACAATGCACCGAATGACACCAATTGCGCCAACCCCTTTTGCAATACAGCTTCTGCTGAATCTTTATCGTACCCGCAGTTAGCTATTACTGTATGCGTGGTAAGTGGTGCAAAAATTTCAACTTCGTCGCCTGTTGGGTAATCTGGGTTCAATGGGAACATCGGGCTTCGTTTCATTAACTCGATGAATGCGAAATCCATCTTGTTTAACTGCTCGATTAAGTAGGTGAACGATGCAATAGGATCGTTTAATACAATACCACCATACGATTGGAAGGGCGATAATTTAATACCTACTCTTTCACCACCAATAGCTTCGATTAATGTTTCCATTACTTCTAAAATGAAGCGGCTTTTATTTTCTATGCTGCCTCCGTATTCATCGGTACGCAAGTTAGTGTTATCGGCTAAGAATTGGTTGGGTAAGTAACCATTCGCCGCGTGCAATTCTACCCCATCGAAACCGGCTTCGATCGCGTGCAAAGCAGCTTGCTTGTAGTCGAGTATGGTCAGCTTGATTTCTTCCAAGGTAAGGGCGCGTGGTACTTCAAAATCCAATGGACCTTGAGAGGTAAAGTGTTGCTGGCCGGTAATACCAACGGCCGATGGTGCAACGGGTAAAATGCCTTTACGATCCACTGAGTGACCGATACGACCGGTATGCCATAATTGGGCGAAGATTTTGCCGCCTTTGGCATGTACAGCGTCCGTTACTTTCCGCCAGGCTTGGGTTTGTTCAGCGGTAAATAAACCCGGTGTAAATGGGCTTCCCAAGGCATCGGCAGAAATATTAATCGCTTCGGTTAAAATGAGGCCTGCACCGGCACGTTGGGTATAGTATTCAACTGTGAGGTCGCCTACAACACCATCTGTATTGGCGCGAGCGCGTGTCATGGCGGCCATTACTACGCGGTTTTTTAGTGCTATGTTTCCTAGTGTATATGCTTCTAATAACATCATCGTTTAACAATTTAATGTTGGGATATTCTTGATTTACAGAACGATGGAACAAAATTATTAGCATTTGGTTTACTTTTGTTATCAATTACATAAATGTAACCAGTTACAAAAATGTTACCAATGGACGTAAAACATACATGTATAACAGGCAGCTCCGTAGAATGCAAACGCGCCCGCTTAAGCATACAAGATACTTTGGATGTGGTGGGTGGTAAATGGAAACTCGTGCTCATTTCCTTGCTACGAGATGGTAAATTACGGTTCCGCGAGTTGGCACGAGAAGCGAATATCTCTACCCGTATACTCTCCAAAGAACTCCAAGAACTCGAAATGAACGGCCTCGTTAAGCGAACTGTATGCAATACTAAGCCCGTAACAGTAGAATACTCCCTCACCCCTTATAGCGAAACCCTGTCGGAAGTAATTCTTGCCATGCACAAGTGGGGTTTACAGCACCGAAATCGCCAAATCCATTCAGTTTCAAACGATTAGAAGCACCTAGGTTAGCAATATTTTAGGTATCACATTGATAATCAATGAGTGAGATAGGCCGGGGATAGGGTCGAGCTAGGCAAAAGATAGGGTAAGGATAGGTAGCTGCTTGCTAATAAATGTTAAGTATACGCTCCTTTTCATTTGTTGTGAGGATACATACTCTATCCTTCTACCTACCCAATTACACAAAACAATCAATCACACGCTATGAAAAGAACCATGCAAGTGCTGCTACTTCTATTATGCAGTATTACAATGAAAGTACAAGCCCAACAAGCCAACACGAAGACTTTTGTACCGGCAGTAGCCACGCTACAACATTACAATGCTTTGTACATCCTCAACGAATCGGACGATAAAAAAATTCGGGCACTATTACGCAATATTGGGAATGCGCTCAATGATCCGCGGTTGAAAGGTAAGTTACATGTGGAGGTAGTCGTGTTTGGTGATGGTGTGGAGATGAATAAAAAGTCGAACCCATATGCTGCTTTGATGTTACCATTAAAGGAGAAGGGCGTCGTTTTTGTGCAATGTGAAAATACTTTGGCAGAAAGAAAGATCGACAAAAGCGAGGTACACGATTTCCTCGGGTTTGTACCCAGTGGGAATGGTGAAATTATTCTTCGACAATATGAAGGTTGGGCGGTGATAAAACCGTAAACTATACAAAAAGCCTTGCTACATGGTAGTAAGGCTTTTTTAATGCTTTCTATTTACCGTGGCCACATTACCGGTATTTTCTTCGCTTCTATGATCGCTTGGAAATTAATGTATCCATTTTCGTCGAATAAATCTTCCATGGAAGAGTATGACAAAGTCATTTGACCATCTTTCTCGTACAAGTTCATTCTAAAACTCAATGGTGCGGCGTATTGTACTTGTTGAGCATCGGCAACGAAAATCATGTCTGTAATAATTTCACAACCGGATGTATCATCTTTAAAATCATTGAAATGATAGTAGAAAAACAATTCCAAGTTTTTAAACTCTTCGTAGTAACTCGTCATCATCAAGAAGCGGCGGCGCGGGGCGGAAATGAGGAGCTTATCTGTTTTCAATAATTTGCAGGCTTCTGCTAGGAAAGCGGGCGATAATATTTTCTCGGCGGCATGGTCCTCTTCGGGCGTAACGAATATACGTCGACGAAGGGGTTCGGGCCAATCTATAGCGAAAGGATATGCATCAATATTTTGTTGCCATTGGGAAAAGTTAACTTTGATGGCTTCGTTTTGAAGATCTTGCTGCGTGATGTATTCGAATTTATCCCCGGCATCTTGTGGGAATACGATGGCTAATTCCAAGGTGTCGCCAGTTTGTACAAATGGTATAAACGCAGCATGCGCTAAACCCGGCCATCGAGCATCTTTAATCATCGGGTAAACGGGTACTTTATCTTTCTCTACAGCAATAGCGGGTGCCCCGGGTTTTCCGAATAACTTGTTTAGGAATCCCATAAAAATACGGTTTGGTTAAAATCATGGTCATGCTAACAGCATGCCAATAACAATGCTATCCGAATGTACGAAAATTTACCCGGAAGGGGATTCGTTATAACACCTGTGTTCACCATGATAAGTTAAACAGGAAGGGATTATTTGAAGAAAATGCGGGTTATTTGTAACTTTTAACAACGCGGATCGTCTTCTTCGAGGTTTTTCCTCGGAAAAACCTATTTGTTACCATCACTAAACCGGTCTACCTAATATGCGGCATTTAATATCTACCATCCTGCTTATGATAACGGTTGGTGTTGCTTTCGCTCAGCAAGCGGCACCTAATGATAGTAGCTATCTTATACAAGATAGTGTTGCTATTCCTACAAGAAGCGGGGTACCTATTTCGGCTATTATAGTTCGTAAGAAAACCAATACTGCGCCCTCCCCTGCTATCCTATTTTACACGACTTATTACCAACATGCAAACGATGCCATTTTCGGCAAGAAATCGGCCGACCGGGATTACGTTGGCATTGTGGCCTATGCGCGTGGTATTCGAAGCGATTTGAGGCATTATATGCCTTTTGAGCATGAAGGAACAGATGTGTATGATATCATCGATTGGATTAGTCAACAAAGTTGGTGTGATGGCAAAGTGGGTATGTACGGTGGTAGTTATACAGGCTATGCACAATGGGCGGCCACCAAAAAGCTTCACCCGGCGTTAAAAACCATTGTTCCCCAAGTTGCTGTAATGCCCGGGTTCGATTTCCCGATGGAAAATAACGTGCCGCTGAGTAGTATACTCAATTGGAGCAATGATAACATTTACAAGCGCCCCTTCTTACCCAGGCATTTACCCTTCGAATACTTCAATAGCGGGGTAGCTTATAACAAGTTGGATAGCTTAGCCGGTACACCGAATCCCATTTTTCAACATTGGCTTAGTCATCCTGCCTACGATTCCTACTGGCAATCCATGGTGCCTACTCCTAGCGAATATGCCCATATTAATATTCCCGTGCTAACAACAACCGGGTATTACGATGGCTCACAAATTAGTGCCTTACAATACTTCAAATTGCATTACCAATATAACCCGCAAGCGAATCACTACTTAGTAATTGGGCCATACGACCATTGGGGTGCACAGCGTAGGCCGGCTGCTAACTTAATGGGGTACGAAATCGACCCCGTAGCGAATGTAAACATGATGGAACTAGCGTATGATTGGTTAGATTATATCTTGAAAGGCAAACCTACACCGGCTATCCTGCAAGATAAAGTCAACTACCAAGTAATGGGCACTAATGAATGGAAACACGCGCCTAACCTAGCTAGTATCAACACCGATACCCTCACCTTCTATCTTCACAACAACACCCTCCTGCCAAAGCAACCAACTACCACCGCCTTTCAACGCCAAACAATCGATTTCAAAGATCGCGTACAACAAAACAATTATTTCACCCCGAACATTATCTTCGATTCGCTGGATGCAAGTAATGGCTTAGTATATACAACGGCTGCATTTGAAAAAGACATGGATGTAAATGGATCTTTCACAGGGAACCTATTTGCATCGATCAATAAAAAAGATATGGATGTTTCGTTGGCCTTATACGAGCTGCTACCCAATGGGCAATACTTCTTTCTAACCCGCTATGTTGGAAGGGCTAGCTATGCGAAAAACAAAGCAAAACGACAATTACTACAGCCCAATAAAAAGGAAAGTATCCCTTTTAACATTACACGCTTTGTAAGCAAACGTATACGTAAAGGCAGTAAGCTAGTGGTATTATTGAACATCAATAAACATCCATTTGAAATCATCAACTATGGCTCGGGCAAACAGGTTTCAGCAGAAACAATCAAAGATGCCGGGGCTCCTTTGCGTATTCATTGGTACAACGATAGTTATATCAAAATACCCGTTTCAAATCACTAATTATACCGCGCAACATGTAGATGAAGTATGAATTACCGCCATGTTTCATCTACATTCCTCCAATTAGCAGGTGGCGTATACACCACGTATACATTCTTCGTACCTTTTTCTTGCAGTGACAGGCTCTTCTTCCGACATTCTATTTGTGACAACCAGGTTTTTATTACCCCGACTATATATTGTCAAATCATTTTTCCATGATGAAAACAATCTGCTTTGCCATTGTTGCAATGTGCAGTGTGATGGCATGTAACAACGTTCAACCGACCAAGAACACTACACCTACTAAAGTAGCGGCTAGCATTGGTTGTGCCGTACCGGCCACCACCGATAAAGCTTGGTACGCTTCCGGTAAAAAGGCACCTTTGTTCAAAGGCTTAGAAGGTATTCACTTCAACATTTCCACTACTACCCCCGAAGCACAAACGTACTTCAACCAAGGGATGATGTGGGCATATGGTTTTAACCATGCTGAAGCCGCCCGTTCCTTCTTCGAAGCTACACGGCTCGATTCCACTTGCGCCATGGCTTATTGGGGTTTTGCCTATGTACTGGGTCCTAACTACAATGCTGGCATGGAACCGGATAACTTCCAAAGAGCATACGAAGCGGTACAAAAAGCGCAAGCTTTAGCAACGAATGCTACGCCGAAAGAACAGGCTATGATTAAAGCATTAGCTGCACGTTATGCCAAAGAACCACCGGAAAACAGGGGCCCTTTAGATATAGCGTATGCCGATGCCATGAAGAAGGTGTATAATCAATTCCCCGGTGATCCGGATGTAGGCGCATTGTATGCAGAAGCATTGATGATACTACATCCTTGGGATTTGTATGATAAGAAATCTAAAGCGCCGAAACCTTGGACAGGACCTATTTTAAAGGTACTTACGCATTTAATGCAATTACACCCCAACCACCCTGGCGCACATCACTTTTTTATACACGCGGTAGAGTCTTCTGCACAACCAGAACAAGCATTAACAAGTGCGCATGTATTAGATACATTAGTACCCGGGGCAGGACACTTACTACACATGCCTTCGCATATTTACATTAATACAGGTGATTACCATTTGGGTACCATTTCTAATATCCGGGCGGTGAATACTGATAGCGCATATACAACTGCTTGTCATGCCCAAGGTGCTTACCCCTTGGGATATTACCCGCATAACGATCACTTCTTAGTGGCAACAGCTACATTAGAAGGCAATAGCCATTGGGCATGGCAATCGGCGATGAAATTACATGCACACACTTCGCAAGAAATTATGCGTATGCCGGGTTGGGGCACTTTGCAGCATTATTACACCATTCCATACTACGTAGCTGTTAAACTATCGATGTGGGATACCATACTAGCGATGCCGGAACCAGGCAAGGATTTAATTTATCCACGGGCTGTATGGCATTATGCACGAGGCATGGCTTACTTGGGTAAACATTATTTAATGCATGCGCAGAAGTCGTTAGATAGTTTGAAACTATTAGCAGCCGATAGTTCTTTACAACAAGTAACCATTTGGAATATTAATACAACCGCCGATTTAGCGAAGATTGCCGAGAAAGTATTAGCCGCGGGAATTGCCGTACAACAACAGCAATACGACACGGCAATAGTATTGCTGAAAGAAGGGATTGCGTTGGAAGATAATTTAAACTACAACGAGCCTCCCGACTGGTTCTTCTCTGTTAGGCATCATTTAGGTGCCGTACTACTACAAGCAGGCAAAGCCAAGGAAGCAGAGAAAGTATACCGCGACGATTTGAAAACATGGCGTAAAAATGGTTGGGCACTAATTGGCTTGAAAGAAGCCTTGATAGCGCAGAAACGAGATGTAGAAGCCAAAGAAGTAAAAGCTGCCTTTGATAAAGCGTGGCAATATGCCGATATAAAAATACAATCCTCCTCTAGCATAACAGATTAGCGTTTTTCTTTCATATAGCGAGCAGCGGTATACAAGTACTTGTATGCCGCTTTTTTATGCTTCCATACTAGCAACTGCAAAATACCTTCCGTTGCGAAAGTATAAACACGCAATTTTTGCGTATTGCTACGCAGAAGGGCATTGCATACATTCCTGAGCTGTATCTTTGTGTTGTAATTGTAATTTACCCCAGTTAACACTTATATATACAGGCTTCCATGAGCCTACAGTTTATTAGCTCCAAAACCCCAAAAAATGAAAACAGTATTGAACACTACGCGCAAAGCGTTTTGCATGTTGCTACTTTGTTGTTTAGGTAGTACCACGCTTTCCCACGCTGCAGATCATGAAATCGGTGGATATGTTGATCGTGCAGAAGATCGTTTCGTACGCAATGTATGGAACTTCATTAAAAACTTCGACGGTTGGAAAACCATTGGTGGCAACCGTTACCGCTACGTGCAGTATTACTATGCACAACCTTTTATGTTCACTTCTTCGAACAATTATTATGCGGATAGAATGGACTTATCATTTGTATCGGCGCATGGTAATTATTACCTCTTCGAAACGAATCAATCTACCGGCACAATTGTAGATTTAACAACGTGCCCTGGTTACGGCGACCAAGCCAATGGTGGCGACATGGAATTTTTGATTATTGAATCTTGCTCTACCGTGGCATCGGCACCTGAGAGAAGTGATTGGTGGACACCGTACATGTCGATCTTTAAAGGTTTGCACCAATTAGTAGGTTTCCGTACGTTGAGTTATTCCGACAATGGCATTCCCAATAATTTCGCCAACAAATTAAAAGGCAATGGCGGCATTTGGCAAAGTTGGTTCAACGCGGTGAACGATGAAAGATCCTGGTGGAGAGGATCGAGCTATCCAGGTTATGCAAGTGCTATCGTATACACCACTACAGAAAACGACCGCTTAAGCACCAATACTGCTGATCCATATGGTGCTAATAATATGAAAACTTGGTGGCAGCATTAATTTCTTCATCCTTCAACCCCAACGAACATGAACTTCTCATATATTTCACGCATAGCATTGTTCACGTACATGGTAACGCTGATGGCTTGCCAACAAGGAACAAAACCAACAACAAATACACTTTCATCTGCTGAACAACCCGTGTATGTATATAGCTTCGATGAAACAGGCAAGCTAAGTACCGATAATACCAAGGCATTAGCTGCAAAATTCTTGGCTACAAAAGATGAAAAAGGTTTCACCTTCAACCAAGACAATAATACAATGTACTACGTAGACGGCAGCGATGCCAACATTACGTTGGAACAGGATTTAACAAACGGCAATTTCTCTTTCTCTAAGATCGACAGGCGTTACATGGGCGACTATGTGCCGGCATTACCTTCTTCTGAAGAAGCCATTAAAATTGGTGCCGCCTTCTTACGCGAGCATGGTTTACAAGCGAACAATGAAAACGAATTACAACTAGAACACGTAGGCGGCTTGCGAGCACAATCGCAAAAGGGTAAAATTATCGACAAGGTGATTACACTTACTTATGGTCGTAAGTTAGATAGCTTACCTGTAATAGGTCCTGGTTCGAAGATAGTGATTAATATTGGCGACAAAGGCGAAGTAGTAGGCTTAACAAGGCGCTGGCGCGAAGTGAGTACTTCCAAACGTACGATGATAAAAACGACGGAATTGATGAGCGCGGAAGAAGCCGAAGCCGTAGCTAAAAAACAAATCACCGCTGAATTTGGGGAGAAGGCCACCTTCGAATTGAAATCGGCAGAGAAAGCATATTACGACAATAACGGTAAGATACTACAGCCTGTGTATGTATTTGAAACGGTGGTAGACTTACACGATAAATCGATACAACCTACCCCCTATTTATGCATCATCCCGATGTTGCGTAATTCCCCGGAACCATTAAACTTAACAGCAGTTGATCCGAAAGCCTTGGAAACACTGAAAGCCAATGACCCGGCTAAAGTAGACACAACGGCTACACCCAGCAGAGATGTAGAATAACCACTATTTTTATTGTACAAGAGATCCCGGTTGTATATACGGCCGGGATTCATTTTTGTAGGATGCTTTTACTTGCTTATTTTTAAGATAGTGCAGATCGTGAACCACCTGTGTTGAATGTTACATCCTGGCTTATTTCCATATCGCATGCCTACACGCTTATTGTTATGCCTTATTGCCGGTATTTATTTTACTTTTCCTTCATACGGGCAAGCACGTACCGATTATGGCACGAATGCTATTGGTCGGCAATTTGGATTATCGTGCAGGGCGGTATTGGAATTTCCTTCATCTAAGCAGCACCCCATCCCTATTTTACGATTTTCTGCGAATGCGGGTGTAGGTGGCGAATTTCTGCATGATTGGATTTACCCGTCGGTGAATATTGAAGTGCAATTGTACAATGGCGGGCTGGGTAGTAAAAGCACGCAGCGTAACCCGTTTCAAAATTTCGATTTAGATATCATCATAGCAGGTACGGCTACGTTTGGTGGGCAGAATTACATGCGGGCAAATAAGCAGCCAGTGTTAGCGCACCGGGATATTCCTTTGTACTACTTCTCCAACTTTGTATACCCTGCCTTACAGAACCCATATCGCTATTCTTTTTCCCTGGGTACGAACTTTATAATTACATTTTTGAATACTGCTAAGGGCAACCAGCGTGTTGGGTTTGTAAATGCGCATGTAGACAGGGTACAGGCGTCGTATTACAATGATCGCGGTTTGGGGTTTGCACAAGCGGATTTGGGGGATAAGAAGAACCGGAATTATACAGGCGGCGCTATCATCAGCTATCATGGTGCACCTTATACGGCATTGAGCTTGGTGGAGGTATCGTATCACCAATTCTCGGGAGATGTAGCACGGCAAGGTGGGGAGCAAACTTTGCTGAACAAGCGCGTTTGGGGTGTAACGCTTGCCAACCCGTGGAAAGGCTATGGTGCTTCGTTTCAATCTTACAACAGCATTCAACTACCCAAATCACATACTGTTACAGATACTTCGTTCAAAGTTCCTTATCCAAGGTCATTCTCCATCAGTGGGCAGTACTACTATCGCTACCATTTGATCCAGTTTCAATAGGAAATAGGCGGGAAAACAAACTATCAAAGAGCTAACCGTTACGGTGTACTTGTAATTACACTTCGAAGGTACAGCGTGCCTGCCGTGTAAAAAAATGCCGTGCCGGAAAGTGCCGCTTTTAACCGGTTTATGCCACTTTATGCCGGTTTATGCCGCTTTATGCCGGAAAGTGCCGGTTTCTGCCGGAATGTGCCGGAAAATGCCGGTTTTTGCCGGGTCACACTCCTGCCGTTAATGACTTTTTGCAAGGTTTTTATCGACAATGTGCTGGCTAACCCCTGGTTTTACAAGGTGCATGTCGGAGAAATGTCGACAAAAGGCTTACTAAAGCCTTATAAACACTGGGGGGTTGTCGGTGAAATGTCGGTGAAGAGTCGGTGAAGTGTCGGTGAAGGGTCGGTGAAGGGTGAAGAAATGTTCGAAATGTTGGGTGAACAATTTGCAAAAAAAGGCGAACCATCCCAGGTTCGCCTTTTTTTGTTTTGTTTAAATTTTTTATGCCCAGCTATATAGTTTGTATTAATAGTCGAACTTAATGATGGAAGTTACATCGCTGATAACTTGGAAGTATACACCTTGTTTACCGGCGGCTGTAGCTACATTGATTACGTAGAGTTATAATTCACAGCCAGCCATCACCGAAGCGTTAGGCGAATAATTTATTTCTTTATTAACCCAGGTACCAGCGGATCTACTTCTACCAACTCGAGGTGTTGCACCATGTTTTGTGTGCCGTTCTTGTACTTGAGGAAATGAGGCGTTTTCACATGCGCTTGGTAGTCGGCCTCCGTGGCGTAGATTTCCAAGATGGTTAGATGCGTGGGTTGTTCTTTCTCGAATACTGCATATAAAGTAATTACACCGGGTTCTTTGTTGATCGAGGCTTCAATTTCTTCTTGCAGGAACGATTTATAGGCATCGAGTTGGGTACTATCGACAATGATTTTTGCCAAGCGTACTTTCTGTGGAGGCGGAGCATCCTTTGTAGGCTTTGCAGTGCAAGCGGCCAAACAGAGTGGCAATATGGCGAATAGCGATGGTATTCTTTTCATCATGGTGTTACTTTTGGAGAACACAATGATAAGAAGAAAACGTGGTGAATGGTGAATACGAATTACTGGGAATTATACCTTTTTTACAGTTTGTAGATTTCTTTGATGGCATTTGCTAAGGCAAGCGGTGGCCTGCCGAGTAGTTGCTCGAGGTCGTTTGATGGGATGTCGTATAAATTGTTTTTAATGTCTTCAGCGAAGCCGCCTAGGATTTTTATAAACATAGCGGGTACATTGTATTGTTGCAACGTTTCTGCGTATTGGGATGCAGATGGGTTGCTATAGATAGTTGGCGTGCCGGTTATAGCGGTGAACATGGCGGCTATGTCGTGGAAAGAATAGGAAGGGCCGCCTGTTAGCTTATATATTTTGTTTTCGTGGCCTGCCGAGGTAAGGATATGAGCGGTTGCTTCTGCCAAATCTTTCTTCCATACATACGGCACTTTGCCATCACCTGCGGGGAAATGAATACCTGTAGTGGGAGCTTTTTCTCCTGTGAAACCGGGTAAACCATCGGCGTACAATGAATTTCGTAAGAAGGTGTACGAGATGCCTTTCGCTAAGATATAGGCTTCTGTGTTGGTATGGTCGTCCATCATTTTGCGGATAGCGGAGGCGGCTGTGTCGGTCATGGCTACTCCTGTATACAATACATGTTGAACACCTGCTTGTACAGCAGCATCAATTACTTGTTGATGTTGTTGAAGGCGATTGGGTTCTAGGCCGGATATTAATAGCAGGATGTCGATGCCTTGCATGGCTTGGGAAACGCTGCCGGGATCGTTGTAATTGCCGATGCAGAGCGTTACGCCTTTAGAAGCTAGGTGATTGGCTTTTTGTGCGTCTCTTACGAAGGCGACGATATTTTGCGGGTTGGTTTTTTGTAGTAAGTATTCGATCGTAGCAGAGCCTAATTGGCCCGTAGCGCCGGTTACGAGGATCATCGCCATGATAGTTGGGTGTTTAGACTTTAAGGTAAGTAAAATATCCGGGGAGACATAAGATAGGTATAAAAGAAAACGCCTTGACAACTTTATGCTATCAAGGCGCTCTTTTCTTCAGTAAAGTATTATTACCTACCGGCAATTAACCATTGGATGATATCATCGATGATAGGTTCGTTTATAAATCCTTTTAAACCGCGCAATGCTGCTGCTGCATCTTTACCTGGGTAGCCGGCCGCCACCAGTGCCGTAATAATTACGATGGGAGATGTTACATTATTCATATACACCACTAACTTTTCTGCTGCAACATTTGCCGGCACATCCTTATCAAATGTTGAGCGGGCAACTATAATGGCCACTTCATCTTCATACACTTTATTCACTATATCCAAGTAGGCGGCAGCAGTTAACTGGTTGATGCTTTTATAGGTAGCAATTAATCCCCATAGGGCATTACCCATTGGATATTTAGCATGGTGCAAGGCTGTCATGATGTTCAAGAACGACTCGTATGGGAAAGTGGCTTTTAACCTTTTAAATGCCGCTTCTGGATGAATTTTATTTGTAGCAATGAACCTCGCCTCGTCGTCTAATAGGATTGGGTTGAGTTCAATTGTTACGGTATTAGACGATTCGCTACCAATATTATAGGTACTTGAAGTAATAACCACGTGTATATCATAAGTACCCGCTTTTAATGCCCCGATATATAATTCTCCTGGCGGATCAACGAAAAGATGTGTTGTATTCTCTGGCCCTGTAAGGAACATTTGGTAACTGTTACGTGGCGCATTCATCTCCAATTCAACATACAATGTGTTTAAATTCACTGCTGCCTTCATGATCGTTGGCGCTGCTTTTCTTCGAATAATTTCCGATTCATGTGGCACGCCATCAATCCAACCCGCTTTAACTGGGTAACACTTAAAGGTATAAGGCACCTCTATTAATGCAAGCAAGTCAGCCGGGAATTGAATGGGAGGCTTGTTTTCTATGATTCGTTTGTCTATAATTTTCGGCTGCGGGGTGCTATGCTCAATTAATTCGATCCTATAGGTAGTAGTATCGTTTATGGGGCTCATGGCTAAGTTGATATGCTTACCATCTACAGCCACCATGCCATTAAAGAAAGGCATATTCGCTAAACGCATTACACTTTGCTCGTGGATGATGAACACGCTGCTATTGATATTTCCTGTGCCTTTACTGCGCAACCTCACTTGGTATGATGGTACATAAGGCAATGCATCAACATTCAAATGATATCCAAATGATCCACCATCCATATCTATTGCATGCACAATAAACATTTTTTCATTTATGGTCACAATTTGTAGTTCATATTCAACGGCCCCCGGTACAGGCTCCCAGGTGGTTACTAGGGAATGCGTATTGCTATCAAAATCAAAGCGTGTAACTTTGGGTGGTGGCAGGTAAGCGACCATGTTTGAATGGGCCGTCCATGCACTTGGCTCCCCTATTCTTTGTCCTACATTTCGAACGGTAGCTGTAAATGAGCCTCCTGTTTTTATTGGATAAACATATTGTTTATTGTAGGTTGATGCTTGGTGGATTGACTTTTCGCCATCCCAAATTTGAATTTCATATTCGTCGCTATCGTTTACGTTTTTCCAAGTAAATTCAATGGAATCTACCATCCCCTTTGCTTGCAATTCAGTTGGCTTGGATAGTTTGCTGATAACGTAGGATGTTTTTACTGTTGAACTTTCTATCATTCCTGCTGCATTTGCTACAGCCGATACATTATAATCACCACTCTCCATATCTTTTATAGCAATAACCAGCGGGCTTTTTTGCAACTTCAAATCCTTTACTAAGGAAGTTCCTTTGTAAAGTTGAATATCCGCGGTTTGACCAACATTATCATGACTCCATGTAATAATACATTCACCCGATGCTTCTACATGCACTAGCTTTAACGCTTTAACAGGTGGCAACTTTTGAATCGTGAATTCATTCGGCTTGCTAATTACATCGCCATACTTAGAGGCTACGCTGAAGGTAAGGGTGCCCGCAGGCAGAGTTTCCCTGTTTACTTGGTATTCTATATTGCGTTTATTAAAAGGCAAGATTTCATGTAGCAAGCTGTTGTTGTCACCTAACTTTAAATTGACTGGGTATTGATTCGCATAACTAGCAGGATGCCAGGTAACGATCAATTTGCCGTTTTCATATGTATGATAATCGAATACAGGTGGCTCTATGCGAACACCGGGATTTAATTTCGGTAGGTGGCCTGGTGTTAATATTACCGGCAAAATAACAATTACGCCATCACTAATGGTAAAGAAGGTGGGCAGTATCAAGCTTCCTAAACCCATACAGAGTAACCTTGCAATAATCTCTCCACCTATTATAGGACCAAAAACGCTCATGACAAATATCCCCAGCTTTACTGGCTCTTTAAACAGTTCTGCTACAAAATGGGCTGCACTATCTACAATTACTTTCACGCAAGCATCGTACACACTGTCGAAATGTGTATCGCTTGGAAGTTGAACAATAAATTCAGCGGGGAAGTCTAATGTTGTAATTTCAGCACCACCTATTGTGCAAATTATATACTTCCCAGCCAATACTAATTCCAATCCATGCTCTCCCACTCTTACAGATGGGGATACATCGAACTTTGTATTTACTAATGTGCTAGTTGCTGTGTTGACCGCAAATTCACAAAAGCCCGTCAACGCCATAATATCTTGTATAACTTTAATAAAGTTGAATACATCATTGGCACCAGTAAACTTCCAATTCGGCCATTTATCGATGGCCAAACCTTGTTGTTTGCTGTAACTAAATCCCAGCGTGAAGTTACCCCAGTGTTCGACCGGCTTTGTTTGCAATTGGGCGTGCAATTTTTGTTGACCATGTCCATCTTTTTGCACTTCCACCGTAGCTACCCCAAGTGGATAATTAAACAAATTAATACCAGCTTCCAAGCCAATGGTAGGCTTATCTTGTTGGGTATTGATGAATAAGGATGGACCATCTTTATAAGGGTCACGACCATTGTCTTTTGCCCCTGCAATTTGTAAAATGCCGAAATCTATTTTCTCCGGTAAGCTAGCCCTACCTAACAAGCCTTTATCGTTGATATGGGCGGTGATATTGAGGAGATATTCTTTTTTAATGAATAGGATGAGTTGCGTTTGCAGGTTCAAGCCATCCTCTAATCCACTTTCCCCGATGTTATTATTGGTATCATTTGCTTTCTTATAGTATGTAAGCGCACCATCTTTTAAACCAATATCGAATACAGTTGTTGGCCATTGCGGTGTTTGGATGAAATAATTGAATAATTGTCCTACCGTGAATTGGCCTTTTAAACTAATTTTCAGCAGTACGGGGTTTACCTGTCGGCATTTCAGCATTACATCGAACGTAGCATTTTCTCCAACTTTAATAGCCGCAGATAGCGAGATATTTATATCTGCCTCCTTCTTTTCAACTGTTGCGAATGAATAATCCACTTGTAAAGCAGCGGAAGCGAGTTTAACTTTCGTTAACCCAAACGGCGCATCAATTGGCTTGGTGCTCGGCATACTTGTTTTGAATGTAGCTGTTTTGGTGTTAATAGTAAGTGCTCCATCGAATTGATAATTTTCCTGGAATAGTTTTATACCTAATGGACCTGCTATTGAATAGGAACCCCCATCTGCGGCTTTGTATTCAAATTGCAGCATTTCACCGGTGGTTTTATTTCCGAATGTGATGGTATCCCAGAATGAGAAAGGCGCAAATTGCGCACGGAATATGCGCTTTGCGGGGTCTTTGGTGATATCGCCATACGCCTGTACAAGAGGTGCATCTTTGAGCTTGCTGAGTTGCAAATAGGTTTTGAGCAAATCGGTTGAGAAATCTAAAGCACCGTACACATGCCAACCGGCGGCGATGCCGGCTGTTTGGAATTTATCGGTAGGGATATTGTGTTGTAGCGCTGCGGGGATGGTGGTGAATTTCTTTTTTAATGCATTTACATCAGCAATATCATGCGAATTGAACCAAGTATACACCGATTTTAGTTGAATGAACTGATCTATCACTTTAGCATCGGGCCATAGCTTCTCGAAGGTAAAATGTTCTCCTAGCTGGCCGGCAAAAATGAATTGATTCGTTACTTTCTCTTCTACTGTTTTCCCAGGTACCTCTTCAGCATAGAAGAGTGTTTCCAAATCGCCGGGTTGATCACCAAAAGAGAACTTACCATGGAGGTAAAATACTTTATCGCTAGGGTTTAGGTAAACGCTGGCTGTATTAAGCTGAAAACCGGTCATACCGGCCGGTGTTTGTACCTCCCAAGCAGTAGGTACAAATTCATTACTTAAAGCTGGCAATGTAACTGCCTTTGCTTCTTCGGCAGTTAAGTGGCCGGTAAAAATAATGGGCGTATCGCCATTACCTAAGCTAACCCCCATCAGCGCTTGAAGCGATTGAATTTTTAAACGCCCAGTAACAGTGGCTGCATAGGAGAATTCTTCTTCTTGTGAACGTTTAACTGTAATTTCACCACCTACACTTAACATTTGCAACGACATGCTTCCTAGCTGTATTTTCCAAGGTGTGTTTATGTCACCTTTCATATGGAAAAAACCTTCTTCGGGAATGATTGTCGTTTCCCAATCCGTTAAAGCAATGTTGGGTAAACTATCTAGCTTGGGCAATTGGGTATGTTCGAAATGTTGTAATGCACCTAGTATTTTCTCTAAAGCAAGTGCTTCCTGTTTGATCAATTTTCCCTTTAAAATCCAAGGAGCTGTTACCTTTGCTTTATCGGCCGTAAATAAGAATTGCGTACCTGCTATATCCCATAAGGCTTTGATATGCGCTTCGTGGATGCCGAACACGTCCTTTTCTTTTGCAATATCCATACTTACATCTACAGCTTGTAAGCTGAGGTAGCCAGACAATATATCCCAGCTATCTAAATTGCGAACACCAAATGAAATTGACTGCAACAAACCCTTATCACTGCTTAACACCATCCCCAATTTATTCAATTCAATACCTTTCTTGAATGGCATAAAAGAGGGTACTACATATTGTAAGCTTTGGTCGGGAAACATCCATTTGGCAAGGCTTTCAAGGCCCGGCAATTCAATTGCTTCAGAAAGCCAAAAGGAGGTATACCAAGGCTGTTCTCCGTGCTTCTGGACGATCATATTCACTGTTGCCTCTCCAAAATTAATCTCTCCTTTGATTGTACCGTAAAAATGGCAAACATCATTTATACGCTTCATTTCTATGGAAGCGTTGTTTACTTTTACATCTAATAAATCTTCAATAAAAACCCAATTTGTTTTACTTTGGAATGCTAGTAGAAATTCATTAACACTGGGTTTAGTGGGATCAACTTTTACATATAGTTTAGTGATGTCAAAGGCACCGAACGCATGAAATTTTTGTGGGAGCTGCAAATCTTGTCCATGTAACAACTGTAAAAAATGACCCATGCCAGGGAACGAGATCTGCTGTCCTTCTATCAACTGCATCGTCCACCCATCTTGTTGGGCAGGAATTGGCATATGAATCTGCAGGGGACCTTGATTAGCAATAACCACCTGGCCCTCGATCTTACCAGAAACGGCGTTCCCATTTTTCACATCCACCTTTATAATAGCTTTCCAGCCATCTAGCTTCAACGCATCTGTTCCTAGCGGTTTCCATGGTGCGGTTTGCGAAATTTCGACTGATCCATACGACAAATACGGTCCGCCTTGTTGTAGTGTAGGATTAAATCCAACTTTTACCGCTGCCAACTTAATCCCGGGCGCAGTAGCCTTTGTATCAATTAAATTACTTGGTAAGGATTTCATTATTTCATCTTGCTTTGCGGTGGTTGAATTCCACAATAGCATGGCCAAGTCGGTCAATGTAGGCTGCTTACTAGGATCTGTTAATACAAATTCCCAATCACCTTCAAAAGGCATATCTAAGCTTACATCAAGATCATGCGTATTACCGATAGCCATTTTGCCCGAAAAAGTAGCGCCCATTACATATTCTAATGGCGCACCCGCTTCCAACAAATTAAACCCTCTTTTATACGTCCAATTAAAACCATTCAGTTTTATAGGTGATGAAGGATAAGGGCTCCACTCGAACGTACCTGCCTCCTTGCTTGGAACTAATAAGGCTGTTGTATGAGTATTTGAACGCAATTCTTTTGTGAAATCGACTTGAAATTCCTTCATGGTTAATGCCGCGGCATTCAATAAACTAGCAGGCACGAAATCATTTGCAGCATCTTTCGATAATTGGAGAAAGGAGGAGACGATGTTTTTTTGCGCTATTTCGTGTTTACTTTTGAGTGTGTATACTTCAAGGTTTGTACCTGCTAATGGAAGTTGGAGTTGCCCCGTAAAACTTGGTAATGGTTGCATATCTACATTGCCTTCTATATATGCGCGTATGCTTGCGTTGTCAATACCAAGTTGTAAAGTTAAGGGCGCCTTCATTGTAAACGGTACAATCCCGGTTAGTGAAGCGGTAAGGTCTTTACTAAATGTACGTGTAAACTCCAACTCGAATCGCCCTATGTTAGCCGGTTTCATACGGCCTATCATATTAAAAGCTGTGAATTGCTCATTTAACACTTGTAGTTCGTTCAAGCCTTCATCTTTATTGATTTGTACATGTACCGACCAGCCCTTTTCAACCCTATAGGGCTCGCCGACCTGGATGGAATTTTCTACGGTATTATATAACAATTGTTTCCATAACAATTCTTCAAAGAAAGTAAATTTCGTTAGGGGGAACAACGTTGTTGCATCCCATTTATTAGGCAATTCTATGGCAAGCGCATACTCCAATTTGTTATCACTCGATAAGGAGAATGTCCAAGTATGCTTACTAGGCAAACTAAGTTCGAATAACCCGGCTGTACCTGTTAATACCAGCGTGGCACCTTTTCGTTCAACCACGCCATTCGTAAGATGCAACTCCCTTACACCTAATGACTCGTAAACAGTACGTGGTGCTAAGTCTTCGTCTTTTACATAAGCATCTTTCAGCGCGATACGTTCTTGCAGGCGTAATGCTAATTCATCTAAAGGATCGTTAAATGGGGGAATATCTATATGAACAGGCAATTGCAGTGGCCCATTTTGCAATTGACTTGTTACAATACCTGGGGTACCCGTGCCAATTTTCAATTGCCAATTGGGTAATACGATAGTAGTAGCCGTATTCACACCTGTAAAAAACTGGATATCGAATAGCTTATCTACCGGTTTTATAAGACTTTGTAAGGATATTGACGTGTGATTATTATATAACAGTTGTAAATTTTTCAGCGCATAAGTAAGATTTGCTTCGCCTAATACATTAATCCCTTTTAACCAGTTACCGGCAGGTTGTTGTCGACTTTGTACTGTATTCGTAAAAAGTAAGCAATGCGGTGTATATTGTATTTGCAGTTTCTTTTTATCCTCCTCGCTGATAGGAAATGCATCGTACAGGTGCCACAGCGGCGGAAGATTTGCTGCATAGCAGGTGAAACAGGCTTGTTCATTTATTTCTAAGATGAAGGGGTGGTGATATAACCCCCACAGCGTTACTTGTCCTTTTACGACTAATAACTTTTGTTCTATTAATTCGATACTTGCCAACGAGAAGTCGATCGCTACTAAATTGGTGATGGACAAGAATTCCTTGGCGGCACTTTCTCCTAGATCAGCCGCTAAGAACTGTAGTTGATCTTCAGCAGTTTTTCTTTTTTTGAGTGTGTCTTCTAAAGCAACGAGGAACATATAAACAGGGTTTAGCAATGAGAACGATGTGAAGGTGTAGTTGGTTAATGACAAAAAAAGGATTGCTGGGGGTTATTTTTTGGGTAATATCCTTTTAGGAATAACGCTAACTTATCTTTGCCGACGTGTTTAAACGGTTGTGCCAAGGTCGGTTCATCCCATACCGTCAAATCACGTAATGATTTAAGCACTTTCCATTCTATTCCATTAAAAGGGTAAAAATGAATTTCATTAGATATCCTCTTCATGCCACATGCAAAAGCTTTGTACGTAAACTCGAATTGCAAATGTGACTTTAATGCTCCTTCACTTGGCGTGGCTTTTGTTGTATTCTTGATTATTTGGCTTAGCTCAATAATCGAGATCCTTCCGGGATTTTTGCTTTCTCTAAAATAGTTGATTTGCTCCATCGTGTAACTGTAAATCTTACCGGCCAAGTCTACTACCAAATATCCAAGACTAGTTCGCCTATTTTGGATTTGGAGTGCTTCTTCTTCGTTACGCGTTTCCTTGTGGGGTCGAAGTCCTAATACTACACTATATTCAAACACAAATAAACTTCCTACAGTAGCATTATCCACAACATCGTCGGCTATGTAAATTGCCGCATGTAAGTACCCGTTTTTTACTAACAAATTAAACACCTGTTCTCTTGTAGGCTGCGTAGGAAGGGTCAGTTTACCGATGGCTGGTTGTAACTTTACATTCTCTTGTTTAAAAAAATCTTTGAAGGTTACAGTAACTAGTGGCAATGTACCATCATTTAATTCTGCATTGTGAAAAGCGGTTGCATACAATAGTTCTTCTTCCAGTTTAGGCGTTGCCGTTCGGTATAAACCACCAAATTCATTCTCGAACAGGTACCATGCATCACGATTCAGCACTTCCCTGCTAGCCCTATTACTTGGATACCAAGGAATTTCAGTAGGCTTATTGGTATCTTGAGGTTCTGCATCACTATTCGCTATGTATCTCTCGACATCAAAAACAGCATCACCAGAATCCTCAATTACAAGGGGATAATTCTTTAGCTCGTTCCATATGGCGTATGGAAATGCATTGTCATTGATGCTAACTTTATTTAGCACAAAAATACCTATATCAGTCACCTTTTCACTTTGTAAAACTGCTTTCTCTTTAGACGTTTCAGCGGGATCAAACGCTAAAAAAGTTGACATTTCTTCGCTTGCCAACGTATAGCTGATATGGTAGTTCTTTATTTTTTCATAATTTTCATACAACGTTACTATTGTATCCTCTTCTGTATCATCTACCTTAGGTTTGTATAAGCCCTTTGCTTGATACACCATATCATCTTGGTTTTTTTCTATTCTTAAACTCATGATTATTTAGTGTATTTATAGTGTTTAACTTGTGTTGCGGTATGGCACTGATACCTAATTAAGCCTGCTTTCTTTGGATTTTGAGCGTCGGGTTGTTTCGCTTTTTTTCCTTGTAATGATTTTATTTGTTCAGACGATATTAAAACATCATCTCCTTTCTCGCCATTCCAAAAAACAATGTAATTGCTTTCCGTATCTATGTTTTTATCTTCTACCACCAATACAATATCACCACCTACGATTCCATTACTTTTCTTTTCATTGGACGTATTTTGAATAAATTGGATTTGCTTGTCGGTATACTTCCCCGAGGTTTCATACAAGTCAGCGTTCATCATGGAAGTATAAAATACATTTTTGATGGTGTTCGTATATTGGAATTTAGATCTATCCTTCTTCATTTCAGGATCTTTCCATTCTTGGATATTCCATTTATACTTCGTGGCGGCATCCAGTACCTCCACCACTTCAATACGAGGATGCAGAAACTTCTTTTGAATACCCGATGAAACAATAGCAGTACTAGGCTTAATAACAGTTAAGAAGTAGTCATTCGTACTTTCAGCACTCCCATGGTGACTCACTTTAAAACTACATACATGCCCTCCTTCTAAGGCATTTCCATCTGCTACGGATACAAATTTTGATTTATCATGGTTACGAAGTGCATCGGCCAAGGTAGTTTCAAGGTGGAATTCGCTGGGTAAACCACGTAGATCTCCATTCGTATAAAATCTAAAGGCGCCATATTGTAAAATCCAACCAAGACTATAATCGTTTTCATCTGAGCTGGTAAAATCTATTAGGGCATCGTCTTCATCTTTTATTTTCATTATTCCATCGAATGTTTCACCATCCGCAACGATGCATTGCATATTGATTTTATCGCCTAATGCAATATTCGTTTCTAGCGTAGCTGTTTTATGCTTTTTCTTCATCGTATTCTCGAAACGATTGTATACCGTATGTTCCGCGGTTTTTGAAATGGTAGGTCCTTCGCCATTGAGCCCCCTATCGTAGGCCGCTATTTCAGGGAAATTATTTGCTTGTGTAAATAAATATTGCAAGCCACCGTAATGATCGCCATGGAAGTGTGACAGTATGCTATGCGTAACACGCTTCACGCCAACTTTGGCCATATACTTTTTGATTTTATCCGCTTGTGCTTTTCCCGCACCTGCATCAATTAGAACAGCAAACTTAATGGTGTTCTTTACATCAAGGTTATTTGACATAGCGTATCTTATATACTCAGCAGGATTGTCGGGGATCTTTGTTTTTTTAGCATATTTTTCGATTATTGCTTTCAGCTTTACCACATCACGCACAATAATCAATGCGCCATCGCCTTGACCCACATTCATTTGGTGAATCTCTAAACTTTGCGCAACGAGGGTTATACTGTATATACAACAGGCTACTAGGGTTACAATATATTTCATAATAGGGATTGGGATTGAAGAAAATCCCAATTAAGTTAGTACTCCTTCCCCACCCAAACAACCCAACCGGTTGAATTTCTTTAAGATTCCGTAGTTCTACGCATATGCTGCATATGTAATACATTGAAAGTATTACGATTGTCGATGGCTATCATCAAAAGAAAACGCTTGCCATCCAAATGATCCTTACTTTTATACCTCAGTTTTACCAGGCCGTATGAAAAAAGAGATTGCACTCGATGTGAACGAGTTAAAGAGAAACTATCCACTACACCTATACCAGTGAGCGAGATAGCATACGAATTGGGATTTGAACATCCACAATCCTTTAGCAAACTATTCAAATCGAAGGCGGAACTATCGCCCTTGGAATTTAGGATGAAGTTTAATTAAACTACTCGCCCGCCAACTTTATACGATTCTGCCTGTTGTAGACTATAGTACTGACCTTTATTTGTTTTTGTTATGCATTTCAAGAAAATATTGGGCAATGGGCTTTTATTAGCTATCCCACTTGGCGTAATTATTTACGTATTCATTAAGATCACGCATTTATTGATACTGGTAATTAGCCCGGTTGCGGTTGATTTAGGTATCGACAAAATATTGGGTGAGTTAACCTTAACGATCATTGCCTTAATGATCCTATTCTTATTGGTTTGCGTGTTGGGATTGCTGATGCAAATAAGAACAATTGAAGGATTTGGCAGGAAACTGGAAACGATTGCCTTGAAGCTTTTTCCCCCATTAAACCAATTGAAATCGTTAGCAGCCGAGAATTTAGCATTCACCAACCAAAGTGCTACTTGGAAGGCGGTGATCGTGTATTATGAAGAGAAATACAACCCGGCCTATTTAGTAGAGGAGAACGACACCTTGGCAACGTTTTTTATCATGAAAGGAACGGCCATGCAGGATGGGGAGATTCTAATAGTAGAAAAATCTTTGATCAAAATGTTTGAGATTTCTTCCATGCAATTGCATCAAAACTGTCGGCAATTTGGTAAGGGATTTTTATCTCTCATTCCGAAGGATGGTTTAGAATAGTAACACATCTATCGGTATACTGAAAGTTGCTTGGACAAACTGGATTGTTTCTTCCATGGTTTATAAGTCCACTGGTACTTTTTATTATTTGACAAAGCAGATCATTTGTTACAACTCCTAACTATTTTCACTACTCTCTATAAATCAATAATAATAATTATCAAAATTTTTTTAATCCCCTAAAGTTTTATATTTGATGCTACTGTACAATTTAACAGCGTTTGTTCACCAACCCATCTCGATGCCCTAATACCTATCGAGAGGATTCAATTTAGATAAGTACTCGCCCAAAGATCTTTGTCTCCCGTTGGAGACGGGGAAGCTAATGGTTATTTGTTTCCCTTGAACCCTCAATATCTTAATTAACACCTATCATGAGTTTGTTTGACTATCCACGAATTAACTTCCAGGGCACTGCCTTTATTAATGTTGGTACTGGGAATAATGATGATTATTCAGGTTCTCAACTAATTGATTTTCCATCAACCCCTCTCCTTCGTTTATCTGACACTAATACAGTAGAGGTAGATGAAAGTATTTCACCGGTTAAAAACACCTATGATGCATTTTACAACTGGGCAATTACCCCCCAGCCTGTACAAGATGCACCGTCACAACAAAGCATGGCAGGAAAGTCAAGCGATTATAACAATGTTCCTAACTTCAAAGCAGCAGCCAATACCGATACGCCAGTAAGATTAGCAGTACCGGGCGAATGGAATTATTGGGGAAATATGACGATGACATTCAGCGATGTGAAGGTAACGGGTGTAGTAACTGGCTTCAATAAATCGACGGGTAAAGTAACGTATGACACACAAAGTGAATTGCTCAACAAAATAGTAACTTTTACCAAAGGTAAACCTGGTGCTGTTTCAAGCGCTTTATTATGTGATTCTGATCCAGAAGGAGTGCCTGCTACGCAAATTTTCTCGGATTACTTTGCTTTATATGACATGGGAGATGATGATTACGCAGCTAAAGTTTATATAGAAGGCGCTCCAACGAAAGCTTCAACACGTAATATTAATTTCGGACGCAATCTTGAGCTTATCAATTTAAAGCAGCAATCGGCAGTGGCTTCTGCTATTTTCCAACATTCGGTAAATGTTGGTGATTGGAATGCACCCTCTAACCAAAATATCCTAAGAGCATTGAGAGTAGATGCAAAGTATATGACCGACAACAATGTGCAAGGATTTACGATACGATATTCAATGTACAGGTGCATTCCTACACAAGTAGATAGCCTCGATTACCAGGGTAATGATTTTGCGGCTAAGTTAAACGACATGTACATGAATCCCGATAAGTATGTAAATGGTAATCAAAACTGGGGTGTTGCTATTATTACGGGTACTATTGGCTTATGGAAAAAAGGTGAGTTAGCTTCGCAAACGATGGGGCGTTTTATGTCAGTGGATTTTGATGCAAATGGCAAACCATATAAACTGAATACATCCAATTCAGCTGTTAAAATGAATCCTAAGAATCAGCCCCCATTAGGTCCTATTACTTTCCAGTTAGACAAAGTAAAGAAAGTGATGTCGATGGATGTCAGTAATATGATCCCACAAAACTTTATCGCTTCCAAAAAGAAATCGGATGTACTGGGTTCGGTTACGAATCTAAATGATCTAAAACTTCAAATCAGCTACCAAAATCCTAATGGTAGATTTATATTTCTCCAATACTTGGATGACTCTATCGTAAGTGATGCATTATTCCGTATAAATGGTGGTATAATCGACTTTGATTACTCTAACATACCATATGCTGTAGTGTCTGAAGTTGAAGCAGGAAATGTGATGGTCGTTCAATCGCCCGGTAACAACGGAGATATAACGAGTATTTTATTACGAGAACGTCCTTACATGATAGGTTCCGACCAATCCATTGCTTATGCCGAACAAAACCAAACGAACAAAACATATAGGAGTAACCAGGCAAACCCGGAACAATGTATTGTGCGCGTTTATAAAAATGGCGCCCCGCTCCCACAAGGACAGAAACTAAAGGGAATATTATACGCACAATTCCCCAGCACCCCTAATCAGAATTACGACATACACAATCAAATTTCGAAGGGCACATTTGACTTAGGTGATGGTGATCCTGTTACCTATAACGTAGCCAATGCAGGTTCTCAAATCTTTATCATTGATCCAAGTATCACAGACCCAACAAAAGGGCCTCAATGTTATAGCGACATCGATGTTACGAACGCATTCTTACTAAATCTCCGCGTTTTACCACAAGACACCGAGATGTTAAGTGTACTAAATTCTCCTAATCCTATCACTTGGGATTATCTATACAAGAATGTATTACAGAATTACCATTTCTTATACCCAGCCATGGCCGTGCATTTGCCATTTACAGAAGAAGCGTGGAGTGTACCGGCAGCAGCCAGCTATGTAAGAGACCGTGTAAGTGATGCCTATTGGCCCACTTCCACTTACATGCCACGTACAAGAGATTTATCCGTTGTACGACGTGGTTTGATTACGAAATGGTGTAATCAAATTATTGGTAATAAGTAAGATACATTCACACATTTACATTAAATCTAGCACTAAAATGAAACATATCATATGTTTAGGTTTTTGTTTGTTGCTATTAGCGACGAACAAGATCGTAGCACAAAAGAAAAATAATGTGCCTTTATACGGTGTGGTATTACAGCCACTCAGCAATGCACCGGCATTCCGTTTACAATCCTTTTGTATGGGAAAATATGTAGATGCCGCCGGCTCTAATTACTTGTTTGTAGGGGGAAGAACAACAGGATTCCATGGAACCGATCCTACCAGTCCAGGGTTTCAATTTCCAAGAAAATATAACAACACAAACCTCATCGTGCTAACATTCAATAACGGCACTGTTACAAGAACCTCGGCCGCCCTTCCTGCTTCACTTAGCAAGGATATGATTGATCAATTGAGCAGCACAAATATGCAGTTTATCCAAAATGGCGACAACCTTTATATCGTTGGCGGTTATGGGAAAAATTCCGATAGTAATTTTGTGACTTATAACAAAATGATCAAAATACAAGTAAGTAGTGTAGTTAAGGCTGTTAAAAGCGGCAGTACTATATCACCTAATTATTTTACAGATGTAAGCACTACAGTAGATGCCAAATCCCAGGTTGCTTTGCAATTAACAGGTGGCGATCTCATCCAAACAGGCCAGTACTATAATTTTGTTGGAGGCCAAAATTTCACAGGCGATTATACAATGAACTCACAAGGCGTTTATGCCAATGCTGCCTACAAAGTTAAATTCAATGGTACTAACTGGACATTTAACTCGATTGCATCTGATGGAGGCATTGGGAATGATTTCGGGCAATTTCATCGACGAGATTTAACGGTGGCACCTTATGCCTATAATGCTAACATATTTGCAGTTATGCTTGGCGGTGTGTTTACGCCCGATGACAATACAGCTTATCCTAATCCCATTATTCTTTCCCCGCTATCATCGGCCCCATATGTTATTGTAAATAACTTCAAACAAAAAACAAACTTATACGATTGTGCCCGCTTTACTGTATATAACAAAGCGGTAAACGGCAATGCTATTACCTTGTTAGGAGGCATTGGGTACTTTGCATATAAAAATTACATAGCTGGCGATTCATTAAGTCCTGATATTGGTTTGCCATTTGTAAGAAACATTACCAATATTATGGTAAACGACTACAATACCGGCGGCACTAGTTTTAATTTTTACACACAATACTTCTACGAGTATGTGACCAAACCAGAATTTTCACTCCCAACATTTTTAGGTTCCGAAGCGAAGTTTATTCCAATCGATAAATACCTTTATCAAACTAGTACACAGCAAAATGACGAGGTGTTAGATTATGATTTAATTTTTGCCAATGGAGCTACTTCAGTTACCGTTGGTTATATGGTAGGAGGTATACAATCTGACAAAGCGCATTCCGACATTATGAACCCAACTTACTTGAATGGCACTATTTATGAAGTAATTCTTAAGAAGAACGATCCTGATGGTATGTTTAATTTAATTACCGTACCAGATCAATTACGGTCGGCATTGAAAAATGACATTACACCTGTAAAAACCCAATTCAATCGATAACCCAATCATCATCGTGCATTTTTATATTCCACTTGCCCCGTGCTGCTTGCAGTACGGGGTTTTTCATTTAACCGGTTACCGTAACATGATAAAAATTTGCTTTCTACCTTCACACAAGCCCATTCAATATAGGATTCGGGGTAGATTTTTACTATTGAATAGAAAAAAAGTGTATGACGGGCGATTATTTTTTGTAATTTATTGAGCAACCAGTACAATATCCACTTTACATATTCGTCTTTATCGATAACGCAGCACTATTATTCTATGGAAAACTATACGGTTATTCTTGTATTGTTAGGCATCATGATTGTCATTAGTACGATAGCCGAGAACTTGAAGTTCTCGATGCCTATTGTGCTCATCTTTGCCGGTATTGGCTTAGGCTTTATCCCGGGCATGCCTACGGTACAAATCAACTCCGAGATCATCTTCCTTCTTTTCTTACCACCTCTATTATACGATGCCTCATTTAAAATACCCCTCAACGATTTCAAAGCGAACTTAAGTACTATCTCCAGTTTAGCGATTACACTTGTATTTTTAACAACCGCTGGTTTAGCCGCGATTTCTTACTACTTAATACCCGGCATGACATGGCCATTAGCCTTTGTACTTGGGGCCATATTAGCCCCAACCGATGCAGTTGCGGCTTTAAGTATTACCAAAGGTTTGAAGCTATCATCACTCAGCACCACGATCTTGGAAGGCGAAAGTTTGATCAACGATGCATCGGCGTTGGTGGCCTTCCGGTTTGCTATTGCGGCGGTAACGGGGTCTGTATTCATTTGGTATAATGCCTTGTTAACGTTTGTGATATTATTAGCAGGTGGCTTCTTAGTAGGGTTCCTAATTGCTAAATCGCTGGGGGTATTGTTACGGATGTTTAGGAATAATACCGTTACAATTTTAAGCTTATTGTTATTAGCGCCGTTTGTGACTTACTTAGTGGCTGAAAAGTTTCATACGAGCGGTGTAATTGCCGTGGTAACATTAGGCTTTAGCATGTCGCGGTTAAGTCAATTCAAATTTCCCGACCATGTGAAACATCAATCGGAAACGATTTGGGATATGGTAACTTTTATGTTGAATGGTTTGATCTTTATTTTGATTGGATTGGAATTCCCTATTATCGTAGAAGAGCTATCGGGTACCCAATTACTTACATACGCAGGCATTGCCCTATTACTTACTTTTACGGCCTTGGTGATTCGTACATGGAACGTGTATGTTAACAGGCGAAGGTTATTACGCGCGTACCATCATCCTAAATTAAAGGGAACGTCCCGTGAAATACCGCAAAGTGTTTTGATTAGCCTGCAAGACAGTATGGTTATCAGCTGGTCGGGCATGCGAGGTATAATTTCGTTAGCCATTGCCATGGGGTTACCATACGTGGTTGGTGAAAACGGGGTACCGATGAAGAATGTGATTATTTACATTACTACGGTAGTAGTGCTAATTACGGTAGTAGGACAAGGTTTATTATTACCGCGGATTGTGAAACGTGGGGAAGCGCGTTTCGCGGGAAGTGACTTGTAATTGAAATACTCCCTACCTTCGCTTACATGTTCGATCTTCTCTTTCAACATATTCAAGAAAAAGTATCGCTCTCCCCTGCCGAGATCGATACACTGGGTACTTACTTCACCATAAAGCAACTAAAGAAACGCCAGTACTTGTTACAGGAAGGCGATGTTTGCAAGCAATTGGCATTCGTGATACATGGTGCGGTAAAGTCGTATACAATTGATGACAAGGGGCATGAACATATTAGTTTGATTGGTTGGGAAGGATGGTGGATTTCCGATTTTCGGAGCTATATCTACGGCGAGCCGGCTATTTTAAACATCGATGCTATCGAGGATACAACCTTGGCTTTACTGTCGAAACAGAACTATGAAAAGATGTTTGTAGAAGTGCCCATGATGGAAAAGTATTTCCGGGTACTCTACCAAAACAGCTTGGTAACAAAAGATCGGCGCTTGATTAGCTCTAATACTTATACGGCAGAAGAGAAATTTAAAGCAATGATTGACACATACCCGCAAATTGTACATCGCATTCCCCAACAGCTAATTGCCTCTTACCTTGGTATTACACCCGAAACACTTAGTCGCATCAAAAAACGCTTGATATAGATCAAGTGAAACGCTTGCTGTAGATCAATGGTAGGCCGTAGTACGACTTGTAATTTTGCTTTTCAAATTGGATAATATGAAAAACAACATTGCATTAGTGGTAGGCGCTACAGGCATCACAGGAAGCAGTCTTGCCAAAGAATTAATCGCCGCAGGCTACACTACCTACGGGCTCGCCAGGAACCCGCATACCCATATAGAGGGCCTTCACCCCATAGCCGCCAACCTACTCGACGAAAACGCCTTACAAACAGCATTTGAGCATATTCACCCTACCCATGTATTCTTTACTACTTGGATGCGCCAGGATTCAGAAGCGGAAAACATCCGGGTAAATAGTGCCTTGGTGAGGAACTTATTGCAAGTACTATCGCCCAAGAAATCGGTACAGCATGTAGCCCTAGTTACCGGCTTAAAACACTACCTCGGTCCTTTTGATGCGTATGCGAAAGATGGGTTCTTACCCTTAACACCTGTGCGTGAGGAGCATCCGCGCCTTAACCTAGATAACTTCTATTACGCGCAAGAAGATGAAATTTATGCAGCGGCCCAACGTGATGGCTTTACTTGGAGTATCCATCGCCCGCACACCGTTATTGGTTACGCGGTAGGCAACCTGATGAATATGGGCGTTACACTGGCGGTATATGCCAGCATTTGTAAAGCCACGGGCGAGCCATTTGTATGGCCAGGTTCTGCAGCACAATGGAATGGTGTGTCGGATGTAACCGATGCCGGTATGCTGGCCAAGCAAATTGTATGGGCGGCCGAAACACCGGCGGCACATAACCAAGCATTCAACGTAGCCAATGGCGATGTATTTCGTTGGAATTGGTTGTGGCTGCAAATTGCCGATTACTTTGGTATTGAAGCAAAAGGATTTGAAGGCGGTAAACAACCCTTAGAACAAACCTTGGAAGGCACTGAAGATATTTGGCAAAACATTGCAACGCTGAATAACTTGGACGAGCCCAACTTACATAAATTGGTTTCTCCATGGCATACCGATCTCGACCTTGGTCGACCAATCGAGGTAATGACGGATATGAGCAAAAGCCGGGCGTTAGGCTTTACTGCCTACCAAAGTACAAAAGCATCGTTTATTGAATTGTTTGAAGAATTGAAGGCACAACGCATTATTCCTTAATGACCGGTTCCCGGTATGCTTGCATACCGGGATTTGCTTTCCCAAACCCGCCCATCTATCCTACATTCCCGCCTAAGCCATTTCTATGTGCTCACAATCTAGTAACTTCATACTGCAAAAAATCACAGATATATGAGTACTGAAAAAGCCATTCTTGCAGGTGGTTGCTTTTGGGGCGTGGAGGAATTGATTAGGCACATGCCCGGTGTTATTTCTACTGTAGTGGGCTACACTGGTGGCGATGTACCTAATGCAACTTACCGTAACCATGGTACGCATGCAGAAGGAATAGCGATTACTTTCGATCCAAATACAATATCGTACCGCACTTTATTGGAATTCTTCTTCCAAATTCATAACCCAACTACGCGTAACCGCCAAGGAAACGATATAGGCACCTCCTACCGCTCTGCCGTCTACTATCTTACCGACGAGCAACGCGATACAGCCAACCAGCTAATCGCCGAAATGGAAGCCTCTGGTAAATGGCCCGGTAAAATCGTAACAGAAGTGGTACCCGCAGGCGATTTCTGGGATGCAGAAGAAGAACACCAAGATTATTTACAAAAACACCCGAACGGCTATACTTGTCATTATATCCGCCCGGAATGGACATTGAAATAAGGCCTTGCCTTACAAATAATGAGCAGCAGTTTCGATGATGTCGAAACTGCTTTTTTTTGTTCATTGAAAACCAATCATTTAAAATATTTATCGAAAAAAAGTTATTATTTATCGTTTTTCGATAAATATTTATCGTAGCTTTGTTACAACAAATACAAAATAGCATGAAAACTTCTTCTATTTCCCCTACTCGAACACAACAATTATTGAAGGTGATGTACGTATGTGCATGGATCATTTTCGTTGGCCTATCGATTGAAGCCGGCTCGGTGGTTGTTTCTGGTGTAGTGGGTTATTATAAGCCCGAAATGGTCGGAAAAATGTACAAACCGGTAGATTTAACTGCTTTAAAGGGATTCAGTGATTGGTATTATATCGGTATGATCTCGTTATTGATTGGGTACAGTATTTTCAAAGCACATATTGCTTATATGATGATCAAGGTATTGGAAAGTGTAAAGTTGGAAAGTCCTTTTACAAAGAAGATTGTAAAGTTGTTAGAAGGTATTAGTTATACATTTTTAACGATTGCTATTATTGTAGCTGTGTATAATGGTACAGGGGAATGGATGTTTAAACATGCGGGTATAAACGATAAACCACAGTTACCTACCGAACAGTTCTTGGTATTGG
Source organism: Chitinophaga skermanii (assembly GCF_003259335.1). Lineage (GTDB taxonomy): Bacteria > Bacteroidota > Bacteroidia > Chitinophagales > Chitinophagaceae > Chitinophaga > Chitinophaga skermanii. The sequence goes on along the minus strand of NZ_QLLL01000004.1, from coordinate 530,039 downwards.
CAGGATTAGTGTTTATCTTATCCCAAATTTTTAAACGCGGCGTGGAAATTCAAGCTGAAAACGACTTAACGGTATAAAGTATGGCAATTATTGTAAACCTAGATGTGATGATGGCCAAACGGAAGGTATCTTTGAATGAACTTTCGGAGAAAGTAGGTTTAACATTGGCCAATCTCTCTGTTTTGAAAACCGGTAAAGCGAAAGCTATTCGCTTCTCTACGCTCGATGCTATTTGCAGGGCACTCGATTGTCAGCCAGGTGATCTACTGGAATTTACCAGTGATCCTATGGAGGACGATGATGAATAATTCACGATTAAATTTGTTGTTATGATATTCACCTATATTTTGCTGCTGGCTATTTCCTGGCAAGTGTATACAGTACTAGACGAGATGGGGATTTCGCTGTGGAGTATGTTCTTATTTTTTATTGGCTTATACGCGGTATTGGGTTGAGGCTGCATTTGAAAACTTCGCTGTATGGAATTACGACAATTAAAATATTTCTTGAAAGCACAAGCACTCCTCAATTTTACAGAAGCTGCCCAAAGTTTGCAGATTAGTCAAAGTACCCTCTCGCAACAAATTAAGCAACTGGAAATTGAACTAGATACCCCGCTCTTCAATCGTTCCGGTAGAAACATTGTACTTACAGAAGCCGGTAAGTTGTTCAAAGAGTTTGCCCAACAATGTGTTGGACAGGCGGAAGCGGGCATGCTTATGATGGGAGATTTAAAGAATTTGCGCGCAGGGAAAATATCGATCGGGGTTTCTTTTGGGTTGAAGGATTATTTTATTCCTGCCTTACTTGCCTTTGCGCAGCAATATCCACAAGTAAGCGTGCATGTGATTTATGAGCCTTCTCACACCTTGCTGGAAAGATTAGCACAATTTGAATTAGATTTCATCCTAACTTTCCACGAAGACGTTATGGAGCCTATCTTCCACTATGAACACCTATTCTATACGCCTATGGTGTTGGCCACGGCTAGCCATTCTCCTATTGCAAAAAGGAAGCATATAAGTCTTGAAGAAATTGCCACTTTGCCTATAGCGATTGCTACCATGGGGTACCACGCTGGGCATACAGTGAGCAAAGCATTCCAAGAGCGTCAATTACAACCGGCTATTTCTATCGAAGTAAATGATGTACCTACCGTACTCGATATTGTTAGAACAGGTAATTGGCATAGTATTATGGTGAAAACTTGTGTGCACGGCCCCGGAGTTGCAGCTATTCCTATCAATAATGGCAACCTGCTTCGCAATACACAAATCATTTCTTTAGAAGCAGCCTACGAAACCAAGGCAGCGGCAACCTTTAAGCAAATCATTAAAAACTTGCCGCTACTGGAATAAAATTTAGGCCGACAGCAATTTTTCGTACGCCCTTCTTGGTGCACCCCTGAAATACACTTCGCCGCAATAGGTATACCCCAATTTCTCGAATATGCGTAGCATGCCTTTATTATCGAAGTTTGTATCTGCTTTTACACTATAAATCCCCTGCTGCAAAGCATATTCTTCTATCGCCACCAACATTTGTATAGCCAAGCCTTTCCCTAAATGATGTTCGTCGATGGCAACACGGTGGTACACCACGAAATCCCCTTCACTTAACCACTTACCCTCGATGCCGGCATACGCGGGTTCATCGTTGATCAGTATGGCTACGTACCCTACAATGGTGCCGTTTTCTAGGTAAACAAAACCATGTCCTTGTGTTATGTCGTTTCGAACCACCTCCGGGTTCGGATAGCCATCTTGCCATTGTTGACTTCCTTCGTTCTTTCTGCGGAGGATGGCTTGTTGTAAGATGGTCCAAATTTGATCTATCTCGTCGATGGTTGCTTGTCTGAATGCGTATATCATAATTAACTTACTTTACTAGGTGTTTTTACTGGTGCGAGTTGCATCGTCTGCTTGATAAAAAAGGTGATGAGAATATTTACCAACCCCAAGCCTGCCAGTATGCTTAAAAATATGTGTACACCGAATTGCTGCATTAAGAACCCGCCGATGAAGGGAGCACATGCTTGCAAAATTAACGGCATCCGCGCCAGTTTCCCAATGATGAGGGCGTAATGAGATTTCCCAAAGATCGCCAATGGCAAAGTTCCTCTTAATACCGATCGCATACCATTGCCTACACCAAATAAAATTACGCCTAACAAGGTTATTCCCGGTGTAAAAAAAATCAATATCACCCCCAACAACATCGAGCACGATGAGATGATAGCAATTTCTATGGCACTCATCTTGGGCAGGAATAACTCAAACATCCGTGCAGCCGATTGACTAGGTCCCAAGAATGCTACAATAAATAAGACCTGCTGCATGTCAATTTTCTTGGTGGAAACAATATCAATCAAGTGCACAATAATGGCTGTTGTCATTAAAGCGCCGATGGTAAACGACGTAAGTAATAAATAATATATTTTCGATTGGAAGAGGTCTGTGGGTACAACTTCGCGGGTTGTTGCATTGTTGGAAGAAGTATGATGTTGATACCTGAACACCCATTTATGCGCTGGGTAAATACTTATAGCCAATATGCCTGCAAAGATAAAGCAAGTATTTCGCCATCCAAAGTGCACCAACAACTGGTTACTCATCCACCATGCAATAGAAGGTGTTAAACTAGCTATTAGCGTAACCAATACAATCGATCGACGTGCTTTGTCGCCGTACTGTTTACCCAAGGTGGCAAATAATGCATCGTACAAACCCATACCCATGCCTACCCCAATAATTGCCCATCCTAATAGAAACATCACAAAGTTCATAGAAAGCCCTACAATCACTAAACCCAAAGCCATCACCACACCGGCATACAACAATGCAAAATTATGCGTAGTGGTATTAATCATTCGACCAATCCGCGGTAATAATAACCCGGAAATCAAGAGTGCTACAGATAAACAACCAAATACCATTTGATACGAATACCCCGTTTCTGCCATTACTTTCCCGGAAATAACGGATAATAAAAAGTAAGAACCTCCCCATAACAATACTTGTGCTAATCCTAGTACTATAATTTGAACGGTGTTGGCGCTATGTTGTTGTTCGATTTTCATGACGATGTACAAAATTCAGCAGGATGACGCAATTGTCAAAACGGTATTTTTCTATCGATTCAATCGGTTTTATCGATGGATGAATGTTATACCTTTGACAAAAGTTAAACTGGCAGTATGTTAAAGATGATTGATAAGGTAGCCTGGATACATGTTCAAGACAAGAAGATATTAAGCACCTTGTCGCGCGGTAAACAAACCTATTATTTACCTGGTGGCAAAAGAGAACCGGGCGAACCCGATGAAGCCTGCCTTACTAGGGAAATAGAAGAAGAATTGAATGTGCAAATAACACCCGGCTCACTACAATACATGGGAACTTTTGAAGCACCGGCACATGGCCATGCAGAAAATGTACTGGTAAAAATGACTTGCTACAGCGCAGCTTATACCGGTACCCTTGCACCTAGTAGTGAAATTGAGTGTTACCGTTGGTTAACGCATGCAGACAAACACCTTTGTTCCGCCGTGGATCAAATTATATTCGATTACCTATTATCGATTTCATTGATCGAATAAGGTCTTCTTCATGAGGATATCGAGTTGTTCATCGTCGCCAATCTTGAAAACATGTTGCCCGAATGGAACAAAGCCATTCTTTGCATAAAACCCAATGGCGCGCTTATTCTCTTCCCAAACACCCAACCAAAGATAGCTGGCATGTAATGCTTTGGCGGTTGTAAGGGCTTGCTCGTACAGTAACTGCCCTACTTTCTTACCATGGTAGGCTGCTAGCACATATATCCGTTCAATTTCCATGGCATCGGTCGCCTGGGCTTCTGTTTGAGCAAGGCCGGTATTGAGTTTTAAATATCCAATAGGCGTATTTCCTTCGTAAGCGATAAAAAAATAGGAGGCCGGGTTATTTAACTCGCTGCTTAGCTTCTCTTCACTAAAACTAGTTGCTAAATAGGCTTCCATATCATGCTCATCATTATGTTGCGCAAAAGTTTCCGCAAAGGTTTGTCGACCTATGGTTTGAATAGTGGCGAGGTCATGTATATTGACTGGTTTAATCGTAATTGTTTGCATGGTTTTCTGATGGTATTAAAAGCAATGTAGCAGGTATAAATATGAACTTGCCACTACAAAAATACACCGCAAGGGTTAGATTATATAGTCCAGGTTTTATAAAAGACCTAGACCAGTTATATTTGATTTTTGCTATATTTTTAGCAACTTGTATAAAATTCCATTCAACCTATGCAAATACCTTACTTTGGAGAAGTACAGCTTACTCCCGACTTTCCCCGTCCTTTCTTCACCGATAAATTCAGCACAACCATACAGTTACATGGACGGGCTCTACAACTTGAAATGGTGCATCATAAAGATGTTACGGTTGAACATTGGCTGGAAACGGCCCACCATGTATTTAATCATGTAGAAGTTTGGATAACCAAAGCACAAGCATACTTACAGGCTGTGAGGGAAGAACCAGGCAATACGTTCAAAGCTTTCTTCGACGTATTAATTTCAAGGCACCCTAGTACTGCAGCTTATTTAAATCCTTTTTTAGATGGCACAGCAGCACAATTGCCCTTATACGAACGGTTGCTTCAGAATTTACATATACAGCGTATCATTTACCGTGCAAACCGTATAGATAAGGTTGAATGTTACTTTGCCTTCAACAATAGTGAGGCGACCGATTACGTACTGTTAGAAATGGAACTGAATGGATTAGTCGTGAATACATCCTACAAGTTCGCAACACATCTAGCACAAAGGGAATCCAAAGACGTTATTAGCCCGGCGAAATACGCATTGCGAGAAAGTATTACGCACCCAGAGATAACCGCATTACGAAAGTTGGTACAAGCACTACCCCATCCTTTCACGTTTATATTCGATATGAAAGGCTTAACGAAGGAATGGAAGTTTGACTTCGACTTTGTATTCCTGCGGGATGATCATTATAGGAATGATTTTAAACCACTACGCGGCAATATATCTACGCCTACCCAGTTCAGCAATATGGCTCATCATTGTTTCGATGTTTTCTATAACCAAATCGAAGCGGATGTATTTGCCTGGGCGCCCGATTCAGTAGATAGCGAAGCAGTGTTGTATTACGACACAAATCCAAGCAGGCAAGGTTTCTATGCATATGTTGTATGGGAAGAAGAACCCATAGCTATCGGGCAAAACTTGTCGGATATATTCTTCCTACCCAAAACAATTTCTCCCGGAACGCCATCAAACATTCACCTTGTGAAAAGTCGCGAAATCAAAACATGGGAACAAGTATTGCATAGGAAAAAATTCGAATGGATGGACTTTAAATGGGGTTATTATACAGACTTCGCTTTCTACAAAAACTTCATCGACGAAACCATTATTCCCCTTACAAATAAGAAATTACAATATACCGAACTTTCTTACCAAGATATAGACGACGAGCGGTTAGCATTACATTGGCAAACGAAGGAGAAAACTTATACCGTTCAATTAGACAAAAGAGAAAAGTACTTCTTACAAGCCCATTCTTTTTATACGATGGTTAACGAAGTACTACAAGATAGTAACACGGCTATGGAATTTGTTTTTTTCCGGGGAGAAGATTTTGGTACACAATACATTTTGGCCTGCGTAGACACTAAAACAGCTGATACGCTCAAATACCTTCCTAGTATAGAACTGTTCAAAGATTAACATAAAAAAAGCCCATCTCGCAAGATGGGCTTTGCTAATACATTACTTCAAAATCTCTTTCAAAAATAACAAGGTATGTTGCCATGCCCTGTCGGCCATTACTTTATTATAATCTGGCGATGCAGGATCGGTAAACGTATGTTTTGAATACGCGTAAGTGATCACTTGCCAATCTGCTTTGCCTTCATTCATTTCCTTCTCAAGGCTCTTCATGATTTGTGGCGTTACGCTGCCATCTTCCGCACCATTCTCTACTAATATCTTCAATGGCAAAGGACCATTTGCACGGGCACTATCTTTAGCCAAACCACCATGAATAGCTACAACACCTTTCAAGGGGAAATTCGCGCGGGCAGCTTCCAATGCACCTGTTCCTCCGAAGCAGTAGCCAATAACGGCTATGTTGTTAGGATCGGCACCAGCTGCTTTCAACTGTGCCAAGGCAACCTCGATACGTTTTTGATAAGCAGCATAATCTTTCCTATAAGAACCGGCGGCTTTTGCAGCGGCATTATTATCAGCAGGAATATTGCCTTCGCCGTAAATATCGGCTACAAAAGCAATGTACCCTTGCTTCGCTAAGGCGATGGCAGCGTCTTTGGATTCTTGGTCGATTCCTTTCCAAGCGGGTAATACCAGCACCCCGGGCAGTTTTTTTCCTGCATTAGAGGTGACTAACCCGTTCAGCTTTTGCGCGGCATCGTTATAGGCTACCGGTTTCAAGCTTTGTGCACCGGCCGCTATGCTGGCACCGATGAAGGCTGTTACGAGGAATATTTTTTTCATTGTTGAATAGTGTTTTCTATGATAAGTGCTAAAAATGATTATTTCGAGGCGGCGGCTTTTAACTTTTTCATGAATTCGCCAAAGGCCGGGCGGAGATCTTCGAATAACGGGTTATCGCGGTGCTTGAGCATTACTTCAGAGAATAGTTTCAAGCCGATGGCAAACTCGGTCGACTGCTTAGGATCACCGAATAAATTCGCGGCTTGCTGCCGTTCGATAATGGAAAAAATATCATCATGATTATCGAAGGCCACTTCTACCGGTGGTAACGACATTGCTTCTCCCTTGTTATTCTGAACATACTCCAATGTTAACTTGTACTGGTGCGCTTTCTTTTCCATGTTCTTCCATTTTTGTGTGAATGAAGGTACTGCTTAATCGAAGTGCCCAAATGTTAAATTGTGTTATAATAATTGGTGGGTATGCTTAATTACATCCATCACGAATATACTTTTTGTATGGCCAATATTTGGTACTTCGCTGAGTTCATTCACAAAAAAATGATGGTAGGTTTCCATCGAATCCGTTATAATCTTCAGCATAAAATCGAAATCACCGGCAATATTATAACATTCAATCACTTCTTTAAAGGAGGTAATTTTATCGATAAAAGCCTGTGCAGCGTGCTTATTGTGTTCTTTTATGGTAACATGGCAAATCACGATAATCCCCTTCCCCAATTTCCGCGGGTTTAACAAGGCGCCGTATTGGGTAATAACGCCTTCATTTTCTAGTCGCCTTATACGTTCTTGTGTAGGTGAAGGACTTAAATTCACCTTCGAGGCTACTTCCCTAATAGACAGCTTTCCATTTTCTTGTAACACCCGGAGAATTTGGAGATCCTTTTCATCCAAACTCACCTGTTGCGTATTCATTCGTCCTGTTTCCATATTGTTTTGGTGCTTTTAAAAGTACAAATGACTATTAAATTCTTCTAAAATTAATCATTTGTACCAAAATTTTCAAATTAGCCTTACAAACAATACAAGCCCCTAATTTTGCGTCCATGAAAACAGTGAACAAGCAACTTATTCTCATCATTGCCTCTATGGGTATATTCGTGGAAGCATTGGATATAGCCATTGTGAATTTGGCTTTGCCTGGGATTGAGAAGGATTTAGGACTAACGAGCGAAGCGAGTTACAAATTGCAAAGTGTGTACGTACTCGTGTATGGATGTTTTTTGATTTTAGGAGGAAAGTTGTCCGACTTCTTCGGGCGTAAGAAGATATTTATATGGGGTACAAGTATTTTCATGTTCACCTCTTTGGGCGCGGGTTTATCCCATACCTTCGAACTGCTTATATTATTCCGCAGCTTGCAAGGCCTCGGTGCCGCCTTGTTAATGCCAGCCGCTTTTTCCATAGTTAACTACTACTTCACCGAACCCCAAGAGCGCAGTAGAGCCATTGCCATTTTCAGTTCCTTTGCTGCGATAGGCTCTGGTAGCGGGCTATCCATTGGTGGTATTATAGCTAGTTATTGGGGATGGTCGTGGGTATTTTTGATAAATGTACCTGTGTTATTAGTCGTGATTGTGTTAGCAGTGGTTTTGTTAGAAAACGCTACTACGAAGAAGGCTGGCTTCCCGGATATTCCTTCTGCCCTTGCCCTTGTGGTAGCGATGTTGTGTTTAACGTGGGTTACAGAATTATTATCTACCCCCATTGAACATGCTCCTCAAATTGCCATTGCCCTGTTTACATTCGGCCTTTCAACTTACATATTGTATACCCGGTTAAGAAAACAAGCATCACCCCTACTCGATCTAAAAGTGCTTTCACTGGCTTCATTAAAAAAAGGGAATACATTATTCATATTACTTGGCGCCTTGTTTACGAGTTACTTGTTTATTATGAGTTTCTTAGTACAAAAGAACTTCCATTTATCGGCGGCCAATGCAGGATTTATAATGATGCCTTTTAACGTGATCTCTGTGTTGATTGCTCGTTTTGTGTTACCGGTTATCACGAAACGCATGTCGTCGAAACGGGTTGCATTTTACGGGGCGCTAGCTATGTTATTCGGCGCACTAAATTTAGTGGCAGCCATTCACTTGCATAGCTTGGTGTTTTTGTTATTAGGCGGTTCATTTATCGCCGGTGTGGGTATGACGCTCTGTTTCACAGGGTATTCCGTGTTATCGATGCAACAAGTGCCGGTAGAACATTTAGGAGTGGGTGGCAGTTTAACCTCTACTGCTTATTTTGTTGGCGGCGGTATTGGGTTACCATTGATTTCCATCTTTATGCAAAACGAGGATGGACTAAGTAATAGTATTCCACTAATTATGTTGGCCGGCATGGCAATACTCAGCATGATTGTATTATTGCGTAAACCGAAGTACAACATTCCTGTAGAACAATTACCAGCATAGCAACTATTTCGGCTTGTTCACCATCATGAGAAGCGCAATAGATACACATATTAGGCCGCAGAACAATAGGAAATAGGTGTAGTTGTCTTCTGTTACACAATACATGATGCCTATAGCACCAAGAATAGCTGAAACCATTCCCAGCATTCCTTTAGGACCTCCTTTAAATTGGTTCGAAGTACGTCTCCTGGCAGGTTGTTGTACCGTTTTAATCACTGTTTTGGTAACTGGTTGGGGCTCTCTAATAACTACGGTACTCCCACAGTGTTCACAGAGGGCCCAATCAAAACTTTTAGGATGCCTTTTCAAACTAGTACTGCCGCATTGAGCACATGATATTACAGGATATTCCATAGGGATATGAATAGTAAATATAGATGCATGAAGTTATTAAAATATTGTAGCTGTGGTTTTATGATTCAATCTTCTTCCGCTTTTTACGAATCTCAATTGCGCATAATATTCCTACCAACAACATAATAACATATATCAAAATAAAGGTAAAATTATTCGTTAACATGCAATAAAGCATACCCAAAATGCCTATCACCAAACCAAGCGTTCTAATAATTTCATAGCCTGTGTGATCTGTGAAAGTAGGTTTAGTAGCCGGCCTAGGGTTTGCAAGCGGCTTAGGAGGTGTTACTGTAGCTGCTTTCATTTTAACAGGTGCATCTTTAGTTACAATTGTAGAACCACAATGCTCACAAATAGCCCAATCAAAACTTTTAGGATGCCTTTGCAAGCTTGTACTGCCACATTGCGCACATGATATTACGGGATATTCCATTAGGCGGATTATTATAGGTTAAATTAGCGACCGTAAAATTACATATTCTTATGAATTAAATCTGTATAAAATCGAAGCAACGGATGCTTTTATTGAGAAGAAAAACACCGGCAAAAAATAACCCCTGGCAAGAATACCAGGGGACTGCGCTATAATCAAAAATTACACGTTTATAATAAACGAGAAAAGTGTTTATAAGGATTTGATCTTAATATTTTTGAAGGAAGCTTCTTTACTCCAATCTTGCAAAGCAATGCGTCCTTTCGTGGCTACTCCAAAAACAGGGTACTTTGCAAAGTGCGTATGCGCAACCGTATCGCGCCAAGCCTGTGAAGTAAAATCTTCTTTGGCCGTTAATTGGCCATTCAAATAGAACTCTACTTTACCATTTTGTTGCACAATGCGCGATTCGTTCCATTCTTCTGCCGGTTTAAGGGCCGTTTCAGTGGCTTGCCCGTAGAACGAATACAAACAACCGGAACGTTTCGTTGGGATGGAGAAATCGTGGTGCGTAGTTTCCAGTAATTGGTATTCAGGACCAGAAGCCCAAGCTGCCACAATATCCGGGCGTTCTACCACATTAATGAACACGCCGCTATTCCCTTCCTTGCTAATCTTCCAATCGAACCGCAGTTCGTAGTTTTCGAACGATTCATCGGTTACTAAGTCGGCTACTTCCGGCATTTTACCGGCTACACATACAAGAGCGCCGTTTTGTACCGTCCATGCAGAAGGTACTTGACCTTTGTTATATACGTGCCAACCATTCGTTGTTCTGCCATCGAATAATAGTTTCCAACCTTCGCGCTCCTCTTGCGACGATAAGCGGTTATCGCCACCGGGGCGGTCGCAAGCGGTGAAAGTTAATGCCAATAAAAGGGCGGCATGTTGCCATAATTTCATCTTCATAACGTGTTTATATTTAGGATCTAATTATTGGCCACTAATTCTACCACATTCCCTTCCGGGTCGAGAAAAACCGCTTCGTAATATCCATCGCCTGTTACCCGTGGTTCGCCAGTGATGGTGAAACCTTGTTGCCGGAAATTTTCAGTCATCTCGTTTACCTTTCGTCGATCGCCGACGGTGATGGCAAGGTGTGCCCAACCTTTGGCATAGCCGCGTTTACCGATAGTAGTTGGCGTATGGGGGTTGTGCATCAACTCTATTCTCCCCTTTCCATTTGCAAAAGATATAAAATAAGATGAAAATTGTTTCACTGGGTTTACATATTTTTCGCTGGCGGTTGCATTGAAATGTACCAGGTAGAAATCTTTCATCTTCTCTAAATCGTCGACCCAAATGGCTATATGATTGATATGCATATGCGCAAAAATTTATTATACTATTTGCACCCCGTTATCTCTAAAAGCCGCTAAATCGGGATGATTGCTATCTAAATCGGTAATCAGTGTGTCGATCTCTTCGAAGCGGCACACGCGGTAATTGTAACTGGCATGTAGGCGACTGTGGTTCGCTAATGAAATAGTTTGACGAGCGTTTTCAAACATCGTTCTTTTCACATTCCCATCGAAATCGCTATTCGCCGTAATACCAAAGCGCGGATCAACCCCGCAGGTACCCATTAAATAGAGATCCACTAAATACTTGCTCGCTTGGTTACATGCCACCATACCTGTATTAGTGGCAGATTCGCGGTTATACTCGCCTCCCAATACAATAATTTCGATGTTCTTATTTTTCTCGAGAAGGGGAATAAGTGGAACATTATTCGTGATAATACGCAACGACAGGTTCAAGGGAATGCTATTACCGATAGCTGTAATAGTAGTGCCTCCATCCATAAAAACCGTCATACCAGGCTTTAAAAAGGGAATGGCTTTTAAAGCAATAAGGTCTTTTTGTTCTGTTAGGAAAGTGCTTCTATCTTGGAACGTTAAAGGGTTCTTAGAAGGCAACATAGCTCCCCCACGAATCTTGCTGAGCAAACCGTTTCTATACAAATGATCGACATCACGGCGAATGGTATCTTCCGACACATCGAGTGATATGGCCAGTTGTTCGTAGGTGATTTGTTCGAACATTTTCAGTTTTTGCAAGATATAATCGAATCTTTCCTCTTTTATCATGACAAAGTAGGTTTAGTATTAGCATTGGCCGGTTTTGATTTGATGGCATACGCTATGGCGATGAGTAACATCAACCCTGCACAGCAACCAAAAGCAGCCGGTAATGAAAAATGGTGTGCAACAAACCCAAGTAAGGCGGGTCCTGCTAATTGACCGGCATACCCGATGGTTGTAATAGCCGGGATACTGGTGGTAGCAGGAATACCGGGTAATTGTCCTCCATCACTAAAAAACACGGGCACAATATTCGCCGCCCCGATACCCAGTAAGATATAGCCTATTAGTACTAATGATACCCAAGGACTCATAATAGCAATGAATAACCCTACTGCTGCAATGAGTGCTCCACCCACTACTACGATCTTGCTATTGAAACGCTCTACGAGACCATCGCCGAGTAAGCGCATAGTGGCCATCGCAACAGAGAAGGCGGCGTAACCGGCGCCACTAAATTCGGGTGTTACCCCTTTTGTATCGCGGAGGAAAACGGCACTCCAATCGAGCATAGCCCCTTCGGCAAGAAAAGCCGAGAAGCACATCAACCCGAGAAACAGCACGCTTCCTTTTAACCATAAGAACTTGCTTTTAGGGGTATTTTCGCTCGTAGTGTTCGAAAAGTGCTCCACAGCCTCTTTTTCTGTTTGCGGGCTAAATAGGTGCTTAAATTGGCTTACAGCGATAATGATTAACAGCACAGCAATGCCGATAGCTGCATGCACAGGATCAAGTCCTATCTTCACCAAAAAACCTAAACCCAAAGAGCCGAATAATCCACCCACACTAAACAGGCCATGTAGCGACGACATAATCGGTCGCCCATATAAATTCTGTACCTGCACCCCGTGTGCGTTCATGGCCACATCAATCGTACCCACACCGGCACCAAACACCAGCAAAGCCGCTCCCATGAGCACCACGTTCGTAATCACCAACAAAGCAGGCAACATCAAAGCAATCACGAAAGCCGACACGGTCATTATTACTCTACTTCCATACTTATTAATCAGCACCCCGCTAATCGGCATCATCACCAAAGCCCCGAACCCAAGAAACAGCAATAACATCCCTAAATGCCCTTCATGTAACCCTAATCGATCTTTCGCATAAGGCACCATCGGTGCCCAACTGGCAATTCCCAATCCACACACCAAAAAAATGAGCTGCGTAGCCCTTTTTGCTTTCGCTAATTGCTGTTCTTCTAGTTTCATAACTATACGTGATTGATAATGACCCTGCAAACCTATGCAACATTTTGCAAATTTGCAAATATTTGCATTCAAAACAATATCAAAACACCCAATATTGCATAATTTGCACAAAAATGCCCCTTTTAAAAATCTAACTAATTCATCTTTAACGCTTTAATACATGCCCAAAAGGGCAAAAGATAGGCTTAGGATAGGCTCGAGATAGGCTTTAGATAGGGTCGAGATAGGCAAGAGATAGGCTCAGGATAGGCTTACCCTAGGCAAAGGATAGGAAAACATACTTAAACTATCAAGAAAGCATAAGAAAATAAGCAGCCGCCAAACGAACACCCCCTATCCCAAACGCCCGGCACTATAGTACCCCCACTGCCCCATCATGGACCCGGTAAAACGTGCACGCAGTTCACTGCACGTTTTTCGCCTTTCTTTGGTTACTTTCTTTGGCGAGCAAAGAAAGTAACAACGATGGAATATATCCCACTTAACATTGCCGCTGCCAAGCAAAAACCCTCCATTTAATACTCCCTTAACATACCACCCCTATATTTGCCCCATTCAAAATAGTTACTACGCGATGACGACCGTTCCGCCAACTGAATTGCTATTACATGACTGGCTTACTGGAGATGATGTACAATTCAAACCGCTATTTGAGTATTATTTTCCGCGCCTTCAGCGATATGCGAAAGGATTTATAGAGGATCATGCGTTGCGTGAAGAATTAGTGATGAATGTTTTGCTAAAAGTATGGCAACAGAAAACACGTATTAGTAACGTACAAGATTTTGACAGGTACGTATTTACGATGATGCGCCATGAAGTAGTGAGCATGATGCGGAAAAAGAAAATGAACATCGACACTTTATCTGAAACTACTGAAGAAACTCCTGCGCTCGACAATATCAACGATACCATTCATTACCGCGAGCTATTGTCGCGTTATCGTCAATGCCTCGACAAACTTCCCCCGCGCCGCCGCGAAGCATTTATACTCAACCGCGAGAAAGGATTGAGTTACGCTGAAATTGCGTCGATCTTAAACGTGAGCATTTTTACGGTACAGAATCATATTGCTTCTTCCTTGAAATTTATGCGTACAGAGTTAGAAGAGTATGCAGATTTCTTACCTGTAATTACTGTTATATCCGTTTCAATGTTAACTGTATATTAATTCAAATTTTCGAATAGTTTGATCATATAGCTGTTAGCGTCTTTTATGATGAACACATTTTTATGACGGATCATCAAATCGACAAACAAACGCTGGTTGCCTATTTCGAAGGGAAGATAGTGGACATGGCATTAAAGCAACATGTAGAAGACTACATTGCTGCAGATGCAAACCCACTTTTCGTACAGGCCTGTATGCAAACTGCATGGGAGCAAACGATACATAATAGTGAAACGGTTAGCAGCCAGGCGGATTGGGATACATTCAGTGTACTAGCCGGTATTCGTACCCACAAAAAAACAAGTATACGTTTTACGTGGGCAGCAGCAGCCGCTTTGCTGGTATTAATTGGTGTATCTACCCTTTATTTCACACAACAACCATCTACACATACTGCTACCACTTTAGCATGGCAAACAATTACCGCTACTCCAACTACACAGCGAGTTGTACAACTTGCCGATGGCTCCGAGTTGGTGTTATATCCAGGTTCTTCCGTTCGCTTCAACAACGAATACAATCAAACCTCCCGCGAAATATTCCTCGATGGCCGTGCATACTTCAACATTGCACCGGTGGCTAACAAGCCGTTCTTTGTCCGTAGTGGCAATTATACAACAGAAGTACTAGGTACATCTTTCGAAATATTCGAACAACGGAATCGGCGTGCATTGGCGGTAACGCTGGTATCGGGTAAAGTGCGTGTTTTGGATAAATCGCAACATCCCCTCAAGGAATTACAACCCGACCAGCAATTGGTGGTAAATACAGACAATGAACAATTTGCTGTTGCGGATGTGAGTGCTCATAATCTAATGGCGTGGACGAGTGGACATTTGAATTTCGAGCAAGTGGTATTAGAAGATGTATGTAGAGATATTGCCACTTGGTATGGCATTCCAATCAATATTCACAATAAAAGCCTTGCGCGCAAGCGTATAACGGCTGGTTTTGATCATGTACCGCTGGAAACGGTGATGACGATACTCTCTCAAACTGCCGGTTTCACTTATAAAGCAGTGAATGGACACATCGATATCTATTAAGGGATCACATAAAAAAACGCCCTGCTGCTACAGGGCGCTTCATGCAACTGACCGGTTTATCAGTCAAGTAACAAGGTACGCAGGCGTGAACCACCTGCAATGAATTCAACTGTAAAATAATGAAAACATTTTTAACGCGTCGATTCTTGATGCTCATTTTCCTATTAACGACCTGCGCCCGGTTAATGGCACAGCAAGTTTTGGACAAGTCCATCAACTTCAAAGGCAGTACCATTACGGTACAGCAGTTTATCCAGCAGGTAAAAGCGCAACAATCTTTGCAATTTACCTTCGATGAGGAAGTGAATGCTCAATTCACGAAAACCGTCCGCATCCGCAAAAATACTGCTTCTTTGAAAGAAGCACTCGATTGGCTTGCAAGCGACGCGAATATCCAATGTCGTATTGTAAACAATTATGCAATTCTTAGCATGAAACCCGCACCTTCTCAAAAGAAGCAAGATGCTGCTGCTACAATACCGGCTGCTAACGAGATACCGGCACCCTCTACCAAAAACCTCGGTGAAGTAGTGGTAACGGCTTTGGGTATCAAGAAAAGTGAACGCAACATCGGGTATGCTATCAGTCAATTATCGTCTAAAGATGTGAGCGATGTACCACAAACCAATGTTATGAACAGCTTAGCCGGTCGTGTACCAGGCGTAAGCATCCGTGCAACCGGTTCTGATCCGGGATCGAGCGTGATGGTAACAATCCGTGGACAATCTTCTATCAGCAAAGACAACCAACCATTATACGTGATTGACGGTGTACCTGTTGCCCCGGCTATTCAAAACCCGGCGCAAGCGGTAGATGGCAAACAAACCATCGACTATGGCTCCCCGATCAGTGATATTTCTGCTGATGATATTGCTAGCATTACGGTATTAAAAGGTGCGAGTGCCGCTGCTTTGTATGGTAGCCGCGCGGGTTCTGGTGTCATCCTAATTACCACGAAATCGGGTGCTGCTAAAAAAGGATTGGGCGTGAGCTTTAATTCTACTGCTATGTTCGACCAAGCATATATGTTTCCGCATTTTCAAAATGAATTCGGTTCTGGTGACTGGTATGGTACCGACAATACTTTAAGCACGGGTGCTTGGGGTCCGAAATTGAATAATGGGCTGAAATATGTACAGTGGAACAGTCCTTTAGATGCGAACGGTAAACCTATTCCATTGGAGTGGAAGTCGTTCCCTAACCGTGTAAAAGATTTCTTCCGTACGGGTCAAACTTTTACGAACAACATCGCTGTTTCGAAAAGTGGTGATGCTGGTAACTTCCGTATTTCGTATGCGAACATGCAAAACCAAGGTATTGTGCCGAATACGGATATGAAGCGTGATAACTTAACGTTTTCTGGTACGTACCATATGAACAAGTCCATTCATGTAAGTACGAACTTGGCGTATACGAACAACCGTAGTAAAAACCGTCCTTCTGCCTATACCGAAAGCGTAACCATGCAAGTATATAAATTAACGCCGAACGTTGATATTAATGCTTTGCGTAATTACTGGGTACCGGGGAAAGAAGGTTTGCAACAATACAACCCATATAGCACAGACGACAATCCTTATTTGATTGCTTATGAAGAAACGAATAGCTATACGCGTAACCGCATAACGGGCAACGTGCAGTTAACGTTTGATTTGAGAAAAGACTTATCGTTGATGTTACGTACAGGATTGGATTACTACGCTTTACAAGAAGATCAAAGAAGACCTTTTTCTGCTAAAAGAAACCCTAAAGGTGCGTATGTATTAGAAAACGACCATTTCAAAGAGCAAAACAGCGACTTCTTATTAACCTACAAACCGGCGCTAGAGAATAAATTCAAAGTGTCGGTAGCTGTGGGTGGTAACAGGATGGATCAACAAAGTCAATCTAATCAACAATCTACTGCCAGCTTAACACTACCAGGCGTTTACAATTTATCGAATGCAGCCGCGGGTTCTATTATCAATGCGCAAGGTAGTTCCCGTAAAAGAATTAATAGCTTGTATGGTATGGGCGAGGTGAGTTATGATAATGCTTTGTTCTTAAACTTAACAGCACGTAACGACTGGTCTTCTACCCTTCCTAAAGCAAACAATTCTTACTTCTACCCATCTGTTTCGATGAGCGCGATCCTGTCGGATTTATTAAATATTAGATGGAGAGAATTATCCTATTTGAAATTACGCGCGAACTGGTCGCAAGTTGGTTCTGATACCGATCCATATTCTTTATACAATACTGTTCCTTTCGATACCGATTGGGGTAGTGTAAAACGTGCTACGATCAGCTTCAGCCAAAAGAACAGTCAACTGAAACCCGAAATCGCTACTTCTTACGAAGCAGGTGTAGATGCAAGTTTCTTCAATAACCGCGTAGGATTCAATGTTACTTGGTATAAAACCAACAACCGCAACCAAATTATCCAAGTACCTACCACTATTGCATCTGGTGCTAGTACCATGTTGATTAACGCGGGTAACATCCAAAATAGTGGCTGGGAAGTAGGTTTGAATTTAGTACCTGTGCATGCAAATGGTTTTACATGGAAATCTGATGTAAACTTTACGAAAAACACGAATAAAGTAATTGAATTAACACCGGCAGTTACTAGCTACATGCTAGGTAGCACCGATGGTTCGAACATCCAGTACTTAATTAAAGAAGGTACAAAAATGGGCGATTTCTATTCAAGAAGCTGGGTAAAGGTGAAAGAAGGTCCTTATGCCGGCCAGGCTTTATTAAACAGCAATGGTTTGCAACAACAGGATGCTGATTTCGTGAAAATTGGTAACTACAATCCCGATTTCATGGTAAGTTTCAATAACAACTTCCATTACAAAAACTTTACCGCCAACTTTTTGATCGATTGGAGACAAGGTGGTCAATACTACTCTTATGTAGCGAAAAGCTTGATTCAAGATGGGCGTACAACGAATACCTTATTTGGTCGTGATAAAGCGCATGGTGGTTTAGAATGGACAGACGCCAACGGCGTAAAACGTGAAGACGGTATGATTATGCCGGGTGTGATTGCAAATGCAGATGGCAGCTATAGACCGAATGATGTGATAATTGACGCAGCGACTTACTACGATAACAAATACTGGAAATATTACGAAAACGAAACCTACAGCGCTACTTATGTAAAATTGAAAGAAGTAAGTATTACGTATGCATTTGGTAAGCAAGTTATGAGAAAATTACCATTCATCAGCAACCTATCGCTTTCTGTAATCGGTAACAACTTGTACACATGGACGAAAGCGAATAATGGCTACGATCCAGAAATTACCATGAGCTTGTCGAGCCAACGTTACCAAGGTGTTGGTCATTGGACCTTACCGGGTACACGTTCATACGGTGTAAAACTCAGCTGTAACTTTTAATCATCAACAACAATGAAACCATCTCAAATATTTTACGGCTTTTTAACAGCCCTTACCCTTACAGGATGCACGAAAGACTTCGAAAGCATAAATACGAACCCGAATGCGCCTTCAGAAACAAGACCTGAGTACCATTTAACGGAAGCCATTACACAAACAGCTTACGCGTATGCTGAAAATGGTTTCACGAGAAGGCCGGCAGCATTGGGGCGTTATATTACCCTCATCCGTAACAACGATTACGAATTGTTCCGTTGGACTTCCGTGGATTGGAATGATATTTATTCCCGCGCCATGATCATCAAAACATTACAACAAGAAGCCACGGTTACCAAGCAACCGGCTTATGTATCGGCAGCGAAGATTTTAATGGCTTTTAACATGCAATACTTAACCGACTTGTATGGTGATGCGCCGTATTCTAAAGCCTTGCAATCGGTAGAGAACGGTAATATCAAACCTTCGTACGATCGCCAAGAAGATATTTACAAAAACTTATTGGTGGTATTGAAAGAAGCGAATGCTGAATTAAAATCGAATGGCACAGGCATTGACGCAGGTGCAGATGCGATGTTTAAGGGCGATGCGTTGAAATGGAGAAAGTTAGCCAACTCGTTACGTTTGAGAATGCTCACCCGGGCGGCTAAGAATTACCCAACAGCATATACTGAAATCCAAGAAATCATCAACAACAAAGAAGAATACCCTATCATGGAAAGCAACGCGGATAACGCGGAAGTGGTGTACTTGGGTGTGAAGAAAGATGATAGCTGGGCAGGTGGACCATTGAACATGATTGACAATGATTTCTTAAAAACCAAAGCCAGCAAAGAGTTGGTAGACGCACTGATAGCCCGTAATGATCCAAGACTTGAATTGTGGATAGCACCGGTAGCTAGTACAACGGGGGCAACTGTAGATAGCCGTCAATATGTAGGTATCCCGCATGCCGTAGTAAACCCAGCAGATTACAACGGTGGTGAAACACATCAATCTACCCTTTCCAGCTACTTCCGCCAGAACAAACCCACCACGTTAAAAGCGAGCTTGATGGTATATTCTGAAGTAGCCTTTATTATCGCGGAAGCCATGCAACGTAATAAAATTACTGTAGGTGGCAGCTCGGCTGAAACGTTCTACAATAAAGGCATCGAGGCATCAATGGAGTATTACGGTTTAACGAGCGAGGCAGCTAAACGCAACTATTATGCGCAAGCGATCGTGAAATACAATGGTACGTTAGAGCAAGTAATGACACAAAAATGGTTGGCCATGACCTTCAAAGGTTCCGAAGGTTGGTTCGATTTTAGAAGAACGGGCTTCCCTGCATTTGTAGTAGGGCCAATGGCTTTCCAAAAGACCTTCCCTGTACGTTATGCATGGCCGGTATCTGAGCAAAACGTGAACCTCGACAATTACAAAGCAGCCATCAAAGTATTTGGTGCAGATGACATTAATACTAAAATGTGGTTATTGCAATAACATAACAATTCATCGAACATGGAAAAGAAAATAGCAGGCAGAAGAAAATTTTTAACCGGTTTGATGAAGGCTGGCGCGTTGCTCCCACTTACGGGAGCCGCCGGCCTTGTTAAAGCCGCTACTCCTAATAGCCTTATAGGCACAGCTGTTACCGATACACCGGGCGTTTATACCGCTGGAAGCATACCCGATAGGGTTATTCTTACGATTACGAAAGATCCCGCTACGATGGCCTCCTTCAATTGGCGTACGGGCAACCAAGTGAATAATACATTCATTGAATATACCGCTGCAGATGCGAAACCGGAATTTGCGAAAAATGTAATTCGTGTAGCCGCTACGAGCGAGGCATTTTCATTTGGAGAATTACATGTTAACCAACATACGGTAGCCTTAAGTGGTTTGCAGCCGAATACTTTGTATACGTACCGAGTTGGATCGGATAATGGCTGGAGTGAATGGCTACAGTTTACAACGGCGTCGCAGCAAACAGGGAAAGTATCCTTTATTTATTTGGGGGATGCGCAGGTGGGGATTCGCCCTTTCTGGAGCCGTGTTATCCGTAAAGCGTATGCGCAGTTGCCGGAAGCAGCGTTAATTATTCACGCAGGTGATTTAGTCAACAAAGCGAACAACGACGATGAATGGGGACAATGGTTCGAGGCCGGTAACTTTATTCACGGTAGTATTCCTAGCATGGTAACACCGGGTAACCACGAGTACACGCACGAAGATGGGCTACCGCATTTATCGGTGTTTTGGAAGAAGCAATTCTCATTGCCTGCAAATGGAACAGGGAATGCCGATTTAGAAGGTTCTGTTTTCTATGCAGATGTACAAGGAGTGCGTTTTATTTCACTCAATACCATGATGTTGGAAGAAGCCACCTCCGATGCTTTGATTACTGCGCAGAAAGAATGGTTGGAAACAACCTTGAAAAACAACCCGCACCAATGGACAGTGGTAACGATGCATCACCCTGTTTTTTCGACCAAGAAAGGTCGTTATAACGAAAAAGTGAGAGCGCATTTGAAACCCATTTTCGATCAATACAAAGTTGACATCGTATTGCAAGGGCACGACCATGCATATGGTAGAGGCATGATGAAAGTAGCACCCTATGGTACCGCCTATGTTGTTTCTGTGAGTGGATCTAAGATGTACGAGCATGAGAAAATGGAATGGGCGGATATTGTAGCGGGGCATTTACAGATGTACCACTTGGTATCGATAGATCAGCAGCAATTACAGTTTCGTTCTTACTTAGCTACGGGTGAATTATTTGATTCGTTTACCTTGGTGAAACGAAAAAATAAGACGAACAAGTTTGTTGAAGGTATCAAAGGCTAGCATATGCAATTATGTAAAATATTATTGCTGGCTGCCTTGGCGGCCAGTAACGTGGTAGGAGCGCAAACATTACCGCGTCCGAAGTTAGTAGTGGGTATAATGGTTGACCAGATGCGTTGGGATTATTTATACCGCTATTATGATCGTTATGGGAAAACGGGCTTTAAACGATTGCTACAGGAAGGATTTAGTTGCGAAAACACAATGATTAACTATGTGCCTTCTGTAACAGCAGTGGGGCACGCTTCTGTGTACACAGGTTCAATTCCGGCCGTGCATGGTATTATTGGGAATGATTGGTATGAAAGAAAGTTGCAAAAGAACGTGTATTGCGTGTATGATTCAACGGAGGCTTCAGTGGGAAGGAATGTGGATGGCAAAGGTAGCATGTCGCCCCGGCATATGTTGAGTACTACGGTGGGTGATGAATTGCGCATGGGAACAGGGTTTAAGAGTCGTGTAGTGGGGATAGCCTTGAAAGACCGCGCAGCAGTATTACCGGCCGGTCATTCGGCGAATGCCGCCTTTTGGTTTGATCATGCAAGTGGGAACTTTATAAGTAGTACCTATTATATGGACAGCTTACCTCGATGGGCTGTTGACTTCAACAACGAGAAACGACCTGCGAAATATATACAACAAGATTGGCAAACGCTTTATCCTATTAACACGTACACTGCCAGTACAGCAGATAACAAATATTATGAAGTAACCATCGACGGTGAAGAAAAACCCGTGTTCAAGCATACCTTCACAAAAGGCAAAGATTATGATAACCTCACGTATTCTCCCCTTGGCAATACCTTGACTTTCGATTTTGCCAAAGCAGCGATTACAGGCTACGAATTGGGCAAAACTGCCACTGATCTATTAGCCGTAAGCTTCTCTACACCCGATATTGCGGGGCATTCCTTTGGTCCGAACGCAATAGAAATGGAGGACATGTATTTGCGTTTGGATATTGAACTGGGGCATTTCCTTACTTGGTTGGATAATCGTTATGGGAAAGGCAACTACTTGGTGTTTTTAACCGCGGATCATGGAGCAATTAACTCACCGGGGTTCTTGCAGGAGAACAAATTACCAGCCTTGCCGGAGAAGCTGTCGAAGATCGCCGTATTGAATGAAAGTATCAGGCAAACCTTTGGTATAGAGAAAGCGATATTGTCTGATGCCGGTGGCCAATTGTACATGGACACCGCGGCCATTAACAGAAGTGGTGTTTCGTATGATAAAGTGGAGCAATTGATGGTTGGCAAACTACGTTCCTTCGCAGGTATTGCCGACGCTGTGAATATAGAAAAAATCCAAGCGGGCTATCTCCCCCAGCCTTTCAATGCGATGTTCATCAATGGCTGGCATGCTAAACGTGGTGGCGATATATTCGTAGTGCCGGGGCCGGGCGTAAAGAATGGTAGCATGATGGGCACTACCCATGGCACTATGTACCCATACGACACGCATATTCCCTTGCTATGGTTTGGTTGGAATATTACACCAGGCAAAAGCTATAAAACAACTAACATAACAGATATCGCACCTACCCTCAGCGCATTATTACATATTCAAATGCCGAGTGGTACAACAGGGCAAGTAATTGAAGAAGTGATGAAAAAGTAAATTCCTACATCCCAATACACCTTGATTTGTAAGCGCCTTGGCAACAGGGCGCTTTTATTGTTACTATCCGTGTGGGCGATTGGATAAGGTAGTATGTGATTATGCTTTTAGGAGTAGATCGTTCTCGAAAGGCAAGATACTCCAATTATGCTGGTTGTTAAATACGAATGGGAATTCCTCTGCGGGATACAGTGCTGGGTAGTGGAATTGTTGCAAAGCTTTTCGCGCAGCTTGGGCAGTGAATATAAGTGTATTGAGGTAACAGAAATTTTGGAGTGCAAATACTTGCTGCGAGGTGGGATTATTGAGTTGCAAACCAGGATACAAGAAATGGCCTTGCAAACCGGCGGCGCGTTTCTTAGTATCAACGGGGAAGTCGAACGATGCATCATTGAATTGTCCAAATCGAAGTGCATAATATGTATCGTTTGTTAGCGCTTCTCCGGCTTCATTGATGATGTGTAAGGTTGCTATTTCGTAGTGTTCTTCCGTTAAACCGGCTTCTTGTATAAAAGTTAAGAACCCTGCCGATACCAGCTTCACACCTTGTGCATAATCGTAGTAATCGAATTTAATGGGATCTTTTAATTTACGGGTCACTACGAGGTACATGCTACTGGGGAATTGATACATCTCTTCCGGGGGAAATGGCATAGTATGGATATTGAATTGCTTCCATGGTTGACCGGGCATTAACTTGGGTTTCTTCGGATCGAATGACAGCTTAAGGATGGTATCGTCTTTTGCTGGGTAACCGGTTGGAAGCTGGGTGCGGTTAAACCATATGAATAGTTTTTCCATGCGATGTGGTTTGGGTGTAAAAACAATAATAAATTTAGGCAATCTATAGCATAAAAAATATGCTAAGTTAAAATAGTACTATGCGCATGCTTCATGTTGATATAGAAAGTCGCCATGAAGCGACCTTCTAATAAAATAACTTTCAAACCTCAATCTTTCAGTACACTCACTAACCCCAATAAAGCCGGGGCTGCATCTTTTTTCTTGGCCTTTTGTTTCAGCTTAGCAACATCACCCCAAATCATCGAAACAATATGTGCTTGTTCGTAATCTTCCATACCGGTGATTAGTTGCTGTAAGGCTGTTATATTCTCGGTTGTTTCGAATTGCGCAAACAGTTTAGGCGGTCGCATCTCTTGGCAAGCCATCATACAGTTTACTAATGTAGGAATGGTTGTAGGTGTAACGCCGTATTGTTCTGCCCAAGCAATGGTGAAATGATTTTGTACAGATTGATGTTCTTCATCGACTTGTTCCATGTATTGCTTCACCAAATCGAAATAAGCAGGTGAAGCGAGGGCTAATCCAAAAACAGCGTATGTGCCGGGCATAGCACAATATTCGTCTGCGGCATCATCATACCATTCATATTCTAGCATAGCCGTAGTAGCATACTTCGCTAGCAAAGGATGCAATTCGGGATATTGCAAAGCATTTGCAAAGAACTGGTGAGTAGGCGTTTTACCTAGCTTTTTAATGGGTAAAACATGCTTGCTCTTTGCCTTTAATTGTATGCTGTAGCTACGGGGGAATCCATTTTCCAACAACCCAATTATATATTGTAACGCCGTTTGGTAGGCCTCCATTTTCTCTTGCAAAATGTGTATTTGTATCGTACCAAAAGTATCATTTGCTGTACATTTTACATCTTTGGTAACGATAGCCTCAAATTTACCACTCCCCGATTGCAACATAATAGGCGCGGTTTTGCTGCCCAATTGCCCGGCTAGTTTTATGAACTCGATACCTGTTGAACGCATGTAATTTGCTTCATGACGAATTACCTTTCCAGCAGTAAATAATACTAATTCCAGCAATGCTGGATCGGGCAAAGGATGATGGGGTTGTAAGGTATATATAGTATTGCTGAATTCCTCTTTTTGGATATTGAAGTAGAGTGGCAAGAATGTTTCTTCCACCCAATTCCGCAAAGCCTGGATGAAAGTACGGCGATGCTCTTGTTGCGCTGTTGGGTTCTCTTTGTTTAAAGCCAAGATGCGTTCATAGATGAACATTATTTCGGTAGGCAGAATTTTGCCGTATAAAGCAGGATTCAGCAGGTGACGCGATAGGAAAAAGGTATCCAATTCCTTCGTTGGATATTCGCCATCCACCACCTTACTAGCGATGTATTGTTCAACAATATTTTGCAGTTTGGCTTGTTTGGGTACGCTGGTGTGTTCAAATAAAGTAGTGGTACGCTTTTGCGAACCGGCACCAATGGTACCAATTGCTGTATAGTTAAAATCCAATACCGCGTTCTCATCAAACACAACAATCATCTCCTCCATGGCTTTCAACCAC
Organism: Chitinophaga skermanii; assembly: GCF_003259335.1. GTDB lineage: Bacteria > Bacteroidota > Bacteroidia > Chitinophagales > Chitinophagaceae > Chitinophaga > Chitinophaga skermanii. The sequence continues at coordinate 504,674 of NZ_QLLL01000004.1, read as the reverse complement.
AATGCATCCAAAGCCCGCCATTCTTCTTCAGTAAAGGATAATTGTTCATCACGCACAGGTATGATTAAATCTGGTCCACCAAAATCTAAGTCGGTCGAGAACAGCTTCAACTTACCATGCGCATATTCGAAGCGTGTAAAGGAAAAAATGCCCACTTGTAAAGGTGAACGCTTGATAATTTCTGGCGGGTTGCGTTTGAGTTCCAATCTTACTATTAGCTCTTTAATCCCGGCTACAATCTCGCTAACGATGGTTTCTATGGCTTTATTCATGTGTTTTCCGATATGGGCGTAACAATTCAAAACGGCAAGATAAAAGTATTTTATTTACAACCCGTCAATTCCACGAGCGTCATCAAAAAATATGCATAAAAAAGCTGGAGGTGATCCAGCTTTTTTTATTATCTCCTAATCGTTACATCAAAAGAAACGATATGCGTTTTATCGGTATAATCTCGCACTTTCACATCGCAACCTGCAATATGCATCACCCGTTGCGCATCGCGGTATACCAATATCTTACCTTCATACGAAGTATAACCTTGCGGTAAGAAAATGATCAATTCCGCTTCTTTGGGATCGCCCCAAACATTGGCATTCAAATTATATACACCTTCCTCGATTGTTGTACGGTTAAAGAAGAATATTTTCAACCGACTGTAATGTTCTACCACTACTTGGTTGAAGCCGGGGGATAGTTGCATGTACAAATCATACAAGGTTGGACCAGCTTGGGGTCCTGCCGTGTTGATATCTACATTACAAGCAGGTTCAATAGCACCTACTATTACACTATCCGACTTTGCAGAAAAATTACACCCGGTATTTGTTGCAATGGTTACATAATAATATCCTGCACTGGATGCCCGTACATTTGGAACAATTGGCTCAGCGTCATTCGACACGAAATTGTTCGGTCCGTGCCAATAGTAGCTATAAATATCACTAGGTGCACCTTCAACACGTAAGTGGAGTGAATCGCCCATAGCCACTGTATTCTTCTTAACAACCAGCTGCACACCAGTTGGACAGCTATTATCTTTCACACAACTTGCCATGATAATGGCACCTATTAAAACAATAAATATATTTCTCATAACTGAATGATCTTGTAATTGAATTAACTTTTACCTCCGAAGATGAAACCAAATCCCATTTGCAGGTATACACTTTGAGAACCGTTTTTAATAGCGGGACCAGGGCGTTTACCTACTTCGAAATGTGTACGGAGACCGAAATTCGGCGTCCACATATTGAGGGCGGAGGCACCTACACGGTAGCCTATTTTACTAACAGGTGTTGATGATACATCCAAACGTTGTGGGAAATAATTAGTATTATAGCTGGCGCGTTGATCGCCTAAGTAGTGGTAGTATACGATATCTTGTATGTCAATTTTCTGGCCAATTAATGCGTCGATATAAATGTCGGTTTGTGAACGTACTTCGCGTTTACCTTTATAGCGATAGTCGGCTAATTGCACCTTTAAATCCCGGAATTTCGAGTATGCTAAACCCACTACAAGCGTGTTAGTTTTCATAGAACCCACTGCGTTCCCTAAATCTTGCGGTGTAAAAATGGTGGTTTTGTATTTACCGTGGTATGCCAATGGTGGAGTTGTATTGTTAAATTGCACGTCACCGGTGCTGGAACCTTTGATCATTTTTTGTTCGTAGCTGTAACCTACACGGCCCGTTATAGCCGTGCTTATTTTACCACGGAATTTACCGTATACAGTGGCAAAGCCGAGGTTTTTGAAACGTCCCCAACCTAATTGCATATGGTATTTCTTTTCTTGTTGCCAGCTAAACAAGGATGTTTTGGTGAGTACATCTATCCCTACCGCGTTATTGGTTACAGAAGGAATGCCTTTAGAAATACTAGAACTGCTAGCATTGGGCGCCTCAATATCACCTGCTACTTTGGCCATATCGAGATAGGCATAGTTATAGGTGGCATTTATTTGGAATAAACTTTTATAAGTATAGAAAGCAGTAATACCTGCACGCACATTCACGTTTAAGCTATTGATATCTGCCACGATAGGTGAAAGAATTACACCGTACAAGCCAGCATTTTGGGGTTCATTTCTAAGCACTGAATAATATACCGGGTCGCCATCGGCATAATCAATTCTACGATCAAATTTCTGATTGAGCGAAGACGAGTCGGGGCCTTTTGCTTTACGAACGGTATCCCAAGCAGGCGGGTTATAACATTGTAGATTGTAAACATCAATAGCATTCTTTAAATGCTTTTGCGATTTACTACTATGAACGAAACCAAGGATACTTCCCGTTAAGGCCGTTCCGAAACCAATATATGCGCCTGTTGCTTTTGCGCCATCGGTTTTACCGGCGATTAAACTTGTAGCCGTAATAGCCATACCTGCGCCGAATAGCGACCACATTTGTGCCTTACCCCTTCTTCGTTGAACAGCCATTTGTGCTACTTCAGCCCTTGCAGCCGCGCAGCGAGAAAAATAAGCGCGTAAAACATCTCCTTGCTTATCTATTTCTACCAAGCGCTTGTTGTTCACGCGAACATATTGCCTGAACGTTAAGAAATTACCAAACGAAGGATAATAGCCTTCCGTTTTATTATACCTCTCGAGATTTGTAACGAGCTCCAGTTTATTCGTGTTGTAAACTTTTTTGGCAGGTTTCGTGGTTGAATCGGTCGGCGCTTGTGCATGCGCAAAATAGGGAATAGTTAGTAGCAAGGCCACTAGCCACCTGTTACAATGATACATATAGTTTAGTATAGGTTAATTAATTCGGCGGCGAAGATATAAAAGTTTTGAAAGAATGCATAGCTATTTTCTTACATCTAAATAAAATAATGTAGTATGGAATCTTTGGCATCTTGCATCTTGTAGTATAAAAAACATTGTTACTATTTGAGTTTTGTTGTGGTGCTATTTTCTTGTTAGCGTGTATGCTTTACGTGCGGGTGAAGGGAACGAATGTGCTCGCCAACCGTTGGCTGGCCATTTTCTTTTTATTGGTAGGATGTGCGATGTTGGGCTGTATACTTGAAAACAATCCATCGGTAAAATCTTTTACATGGCTGATTCCATGGAGTGAGGCTACACGGTTTGTAATGGCACCTGCTTTGTATTTTTCTATTCAACACTTCGTACAAATACGCTATCAACCTGGTTGGCGCATGCTATTCCATTTTGTGCCAGCTTTGTTGTTTTTATTTGTATTGATGGGAGGAAGTGATTATTTACCCCGGGGCGCAGGACTATTTGTTTGGTTGGCTATTAAGTTGCAAATGGTGGCGTATTGGGTTGCGGGGATGATTCAATTACAACAGCATCAAAAACAAATACCATCCTTTTCCTCCAATACCGCTAAACATAGCTTAAAGTGGTTACAACATGTATTGTGGGGCATTGGCATCATGATGATCACGCAAATCACTACATCCTTCTTTCCGATCCTTCACCACCCTTCCGTATACCTCGTGTATTTACTAGCTACTTACACAACGGGGTATTTTGCATTACAACAAGCACCTATTTACAAAGATGTACCATTCGCACTTGTCCATAATATACAACCAACAGTTCAAGCACCTACCCCACGCATCCAAACCGTAGATGAATTGCCATTGAAAGAAAAACTATTACAATGCATGATAGTTGACAAGCTCTTCACAATACCATCCATTACCGCGTTAGAACTCGCACAAAAGATGGATATCACGGTACATGAATTATCCTATTTACTGAACCAAGTTGTAGGACAAAACTTCTACCAATTCATCAATCATTACCGCGTAGAAGAAGCGAAACGATTATTACGATCGGCCGATCATCAGCATATCAATATTTTATCAATCGGTTTCGAAGCAGGTTTCAATTCTAAAACGGCCTTTAATAATACCTTTAAAAAAGCAACAGGTAGTACGCCCACAGCGTATCGACAACTTGTTGTACACATGGCTCCAAGTGAACAGTAAAACCTTCTACCCTGCATAGTATTGTGAAAAATCAATGTTATGACATCACTTATGAAAGGAAAAATTTTATTGGCAGCAACGCTTACCGGGGTTATGGGCGCGTTTGCTTGCTACCGGGTATTGGCGCGGTATATTACAATTTCCCCGGCGCCTGTAAATTGGGGCATTTGCCTTGTATTCATGTTTGTTCCACTCGTGTATACGCTGATTAACATCCGTAAAGCAAGTACTTTATCCTTATTGCAAACCCTACTGGTTTTTATTGTAGCGTATGATATATATTCTTTCGGTTGCCAAAAAATAGCCGGGTTACAAATGGTAGTACCCCTGGGCTTTTTAGATCACCCTTTCAACAAGCTGGATGGAGAAACACTTACATGGGCCTACTTTAGGCGATCGTACCCGTTTACGGTAACAATTGGTATAGCGCAGATCACTTGTGCATTGATGTTACTTCTAAAAAGAACGCGGTTGTTGGGGTTGATTATGTTGATACCCATTTTGCTTAATATTATCTTCATCGATTACTTTTACCATTTGCATATTTGGGTATTGCTGCAAGCTGCATTATTAATGACTTGCGTAATTTACCTGCTCTCACAATACTTCCCACAATTAAGAACCTTCTTCTTTGTAACCGCACCCACTTTGTTTACCTTACCTATTGGCAAACCTGTACACTGGGTTGCTAGTAGTATAGTGGTTGTAATACCCCTATTTTTGCTGATGAATTACCAATTCCCGGGGAAGCATCCCAATATGTGGAGTAAGTACCAAGTAACAGCATTAAGAGTAAATGGCATACCCCAACAAGCCAACTCGCCCTACGATAGTGTACTTACTACCATTTATATGGATATGGGCGACGACTTTGTTATGGAATTCAATCATTACGACAGGCGGTTTATAGGCAATTTCCAATTCAACCCAAAATCACATGATATTAAAACGAAGTGGCGTTACCCTTCACCATTACCCGCTCCTTTACAAGGAAGCTTAATACCCATAGAGAGCAGCCGCAATTTCACATTTAGTGGTACCCTAGGGGTCGATTCAATCCAAATGCTGCTCATATATACACCGGAACCAAAATAGTAATTCCATAAAGTAATACGCCCTTAGCCTTATTAGGGCGTATTGCGTCTTAGGAATGTAGTATACTTACTGTTTTCCTATAACTTGCCTTATACGACATCATAACGAGTAGCTAGCTTCCATGTAGTTTCTAAGTAGATTCCATGTGGTTTCCCTGTAAATTCATGTGCCTTTATGCTAATAGAAGCGTATTATCATCGATTTATCCCCGGCATTCACTTGTCTTCTATTTGTGCTGTTATCGACTCTTCTCTTACACCCTGTTACTTACTACCCAATAGAAGGTATTTTACTTAATGAGCCATAACTTCTTTACTCCCGCGGTTAGGTTAGTATGCTTCCTTATTATCTTCCATTACGTACATATATTATGCGTGAACAGACTTGGATAAGCAATTGAAAAACAATTACATGTTACCCCATTCATCACTCGTTCAATCTAATATTTATTTACATTTGGTGCTGTTCGTTAACAACGTTTGTTTTCCATTCCATCTCAATACCCCAACATCACCACGTCTTGAGATGGGCGCAGTAATTACGTAAGCTATAAACATCACCCAGTTACATTTTTATCTCTGCATTGTAGAGACCGGGTAGCTTATAGATGTAGGCTTCCCTTTAGTATCCTCAATTATCAACTTTAATCAAATTTGTATGAGTTTATTTGGTTATCCTCGAATCAATTTCACAGGAGAAGCTACTATCAACGTTGGCACCGCCAACAACGACGATTACTCTGCCGGGGCACAAGATAATCCCCAACACCCCGGGGAGAAATTACCACCCGGTCAACCCTTCAATAGTAATCCCTTCCGATTGTCGGATTCGGTGAATGTGCAAGCCGTTACGTATGGTATGACCGACCAGCAATTCATGAACTGGGCGCAAACACCCCAACCCTGCCAAAACGACGATGGCTCTGCCGCTACCCAAGTACCCGGTGAATGGAATTACTTTGGCGACATGGCCGTTTCCTTCGATACGGTAACGGTACAAAGTGTGACAATGGCATTCGGTCAAACCACTACATCCAATCCCTTGGTTGGCGCATCTTTGTCGTTTACTTCTGATGAAGGTGGCTATACCACGGCTTTAATTTGCGACTCCAATCCTGAAGACGTACCGGCATCCCAAATCTTTGCAGATGTAATGGCTTTACGGAAGAATGGGACTACCTATTTCTCCGCGCAACCCACCAAGGCTGTTACCCGGTACATCAATTTCGGCAGAAACCCCCAGTTGATGCCACCTGCAGTACCGCAGCCAACCTCTGCTATGGCTAGTGCTACTTTTCAACATGGTATTCCAGTGGCGAATTTTAGTGACCCGGCATATGCTGCAATTCTATCGGCATTAGGTTTAAATGCCAATAGTGCTGTGTTGAAAAATGCGGCAGGCTTTGTTGTTCGCTATTCTATGTACCGTTGTATTCCTAAACAACATAGTGCTATCAATTATCCTACAACACAAGCCTTCGCAGATGCGATTGCAGCTATGTATAAATCAAGCAACCCTTTGAATCCCGGCGTGGCTATAGTTTCCGGGTCCATTGGCATTTGGCAAAAAGGCGAGCTGGCTTCTTTAACGATGGGGCGATTGATGCCTGCTACGAATGCCATTCCAGGCACAAAGCTTATGATCGCACCTATTACCATGAACCTCGATACAAGCGCTAAAATTATCTCGCTCGATATCTCTAATTCATTCCCGCAGAACTATAACAAAAACAATAACTCAACGCCCAACTGGGTATTTGGGCCGGTATATGTAGGTTTTCCGAGAGGAGGTAACAATTATCAAGACATAGGCGAAATTCCGCTTGATACCAATAGCTATATCAACAGCGGCGGCATGATTGATATTAGTTATAAGGATTTCACCATGTTCTATTCACTCATAGAAGCTGGGGCCTTAGCCGTATATACCCGTATAAATGGGGCCTTAACGGTGCTGGCTACAGAAACCCAGTATATGATAGGTTCCGATCAAGCGATTGTTTATGCGGAACAGAATGCAACCAGCACTAATTACCGGAGTAGCGGGCAGCAATTAGAGCCATGTAAATTGCGTGTATACTCACATGGTTCTCCATTTACAGGTTTGTTACAGGTGAAACAAGTAGAGTATTCTTCTACGCCAAACTTTAACCAGCAAACAGGCAACTATAAAACGCTCAACATTAGTGATGGCTACCAAGTGGTATTCAATATTGCTACACCTGGTTCTAAGTTAATGTTGTTCATGGTTAATTCTACTGATCCTGTTCCTGCTTATTGGGAGATTAATTTAACCGCTGCTTTTTACATTAACATGCGCGTGTTGCCCCAAGATGATTTCTCGGCGGTGATTAACAGTGGTAATATCAGCTGGGATTTCCTATATAATAACGTGCTAAGGAATTACAATTTGCTGTACCCTGCTATGAGTAAACATTTGCCTTTTGTTCAACAAGCATGGGAAGGTGCAGCGGCTTATGTGAACTCGCGTGTTAGTGCCGAGTATTGGGGCTCTTCTCAATACATGCCACGTACTAGGGATTTATCGGCTACTCGCCGTGCTTTAATTCAAGCATGGTGTAAGCAATTCCTCGTGCCACCGAAAGTATAAGCATCTTTTCATTCCTCAACTCTTTATTAATTTCTTATGAAAAATAAAATCTTACATTTTATTACTACGATCCTTTGCTTTTCACCCTTCTTCGTGCATGCGCAACAGCCCGGTTCACCATTGGATGGCTTGCCTTTGTATTTATTAAGCGTGGAGAAAACGAGTACCCAACCGGGTATTCCTTTACAATCGTTTTGTGTTGGTAAAATAGGCAACGATTTATTGTTGGTAGGTGGAAGAACGAACGGGTTTCATGGTACCGACCCTGAAAACCCGGGCTTCCAATTTCCTGTGAAGTATAACAACAAGCAGTTTTACGTGCTAGACATGAGCACCATGCGCAAGTATACGGCCACTTTGCCTTCGGCGTATATGGACCAGTTAAGCAGTACCAACATGCAGGCTTGCCAGTCGGGTAATGCATTGTATTTGTGTGGTGGTTACGGGCAGAATAGTTCCGGTAGTTATGTTACGTACTCGTCGCTAGTGGTGATTTACTTGCAAGAAATGATTGCTGCGATTAAGCGTTACGATACATTAAACCTACAACGTTACATGGGCCAAGCCAGCAGCTCCAACTTTATGGTAACAGGTGGCGAGTTAACGAATATTGGTAGTAGTTATTTTCTCGTAATGGGGCAACGTTATACAGGCCCTTACCAATTAAATGCCGCGGGACAAAAGTATACGAATTCCATCGTGCAATTAAACCTTAGTAATGGCGGTGTAGGTACCAATCCAACAGCAAGCGTGGTACGCTCAATCAATGGTGGCGATCAATTCCACCGCCGCGATTTATGTGTGCAGCCTATTATTGATAATGGCACACCGGCTATTGGTGTATTCGGGGGTGTGTTTACGCCGGTTACTAACTTGCCGTTCTTGAATCCTGTATACATTACACAGGCTACTAACGGTTCGGTGAAAGCATCCATCAACCAGTCGTTCAAACAGAAAACCAATCAGTACGATTGCGCCCGCGTGTCGATATACGATCCTAATTCGGGAGCTATGTCGGTGAACCTTATTGGTGGCATTAGCTTGTACGCCTACAAGAATTACGATAATCCCAACGATACGCTCCAAATCGACTTCCAAGTACCTTTTGTACGGAATATTACTACCATTCTTAAAGCCCGTAATGGCCGCATGTTCGAATTGGTCACCTTCCCGCAAAATTGTATGCCCACCTTCTTGGGGGCGGAAGCGAAGTTTATTCCATTAGACCAGTATATATACAGGGGCGATAGTCGTGGTATATTAGATTACAGTCGTATTCCCAACGATCCAAACGGCACCATCATTGGCTACATGATAGGTGGTATTAAAGCAGAAATTCCTAACACCAACATCATGCATCCATCGGTAACCAATAGCGATATATACGCTGTACGTTTAAAACGTTCTGTGAATTTGAGCGAGGTAAATATGATTTCGGTGAGTGATGAAGAAGGCGGCACAAAAGTGAAAGCAGCCGATGAGAAAGTGAAATCACAATATGAGAAAGAGAAATAACTAGAATGGGACATACAGCACCCCGCTTTGCCTTTGGGCGAAGTGGGGATTGCTATTGAACATGTAACCATATTCCTTCATGATAAATAACCCAATATGAAAAAAACCTTGATTTCGTTATGCTTCCTCTGTGTAATCTTTCAAGCGCAAGCACAAGATGCGCCAACAGTTATTCCGCCCGGCACCAATGCCACGAAGGCCCAGAATATGATAGATGCTGCTTACACTACACCACATGGATGGACAGTTAAGCCAGGCGATGAAATTAAAATAGGTAGAGGCACTAATCCGAATAAAACATTTGCATTTATCTATCAAAGTCCTGTTGGTTGGGGTACACAAACCTCTGGTGATAATTATTCCGAAAAACGGCATGGTTCCACATCCTTAGCAGGAAAAACGGTGAAAATAAAATCGTTGATTGCTTATGGTACTAAGAAATTGGGCTATACGGTTGTTGCAAAAATTGGTGTAGGTGAATTGGTCAATTATTGGATTGAAATTGATAACGCGGTAGATGGAGGGGAATTGATTCCACCTAGCCAGTTTGCGCCAAAGAAACCGACTTCCACAGCTGAAATATCCGTAGCAGATGAATTAAAAAAGTTAAAGGATTTATTAGATAGTGGCGCTATAACGCAAGAAGAATATGATACGCAGAAGAAAAAGTTATTGAACATGTAATGCATGAATAACCTTACAAAATATTGTAAGGTTTTTTTATGATTTCGGGGCTTACTTCAAATCTTCATACGCCTTATCTACAAAGAAATTCAAGGCCTCCTTAATTTTCTCCCGGCCTCCTGGGGATTTAATATCGATCCCACAAAACACGCTACCATTTGTTTCCGCGTAGATGTTTAAATAGTATACACCCGATACTAAGAGTGCCATCATTGCCCTGAAATCGGCTGCTTTATCGCCAAAATAGCGGTCGGCCATATGGGTAAATAATACTTCGCCCTTCTCCTCTTGTTCATCGATTACTTTCCTGTGCGAGGCGCGTTCTTCCGCCAGTTGCCAGATGAGTATTTTCTGGTACTCGATGTTATTGCCTACAAAATCGAACTGGTTCGACAATATCTGCTTGGCAGCTGTTTTACCGCCATCGGTGTCTTCAGCGATCAGCGGTTCTTCTTCTACGTTATTCCAGAAGTTTTGGGCGTGAATATATTCGTCGAGCAGTTGATCGGTGCCACCAAAATATTTATAAATAAGTTTTTTATCGAGGCCCGCGGCATTGGCAATGTCGTTCACTTTGAGGGAGGTGTAACCTTTTGTAGTTAGGATTTTGCCTACAGCATCTAAGAATTCCTGTTTGCTTTTATCCTTATTTCGTTCCCGTGTTTTAGCCGTTTTGTTTTCCATACGTAAATGCGATGTAGGCACAAAATTAATATTTTATTTGTCTTGTGGTCACTATTTGGTGACTTTTACTATATTTGCCACCGTGAATAGATCAAGCATGTGGAAATGTAGGCTGATTAGGAATCCTATTAAGCAGCTATAAAGCCTACATGAAAGCGTTTCCGTTTAACCTACCTTAATTTATTTACGCCATTCTAATAGCTGATTGTTACTATCCTGAACACCCTGAGGGTGGGATTTATATTAATTAATAAGAAAGTCCAATGATGCTAGTTATGTACCTACTAGGTATATTCTTGTAAATTCAAACAGTCTTTTATACTAACTACTACTTATCTACCTTTGTAGTTAGTCAATTATAATTTATGTAAATCTTATTAAACAATACAACCCAGTGCTTTGCCTGGGTTGTATTGTTTAATATTTATTGAATAGCTTATTTTAAATTGGTTCTTTATAAAGAACAGAGTCCGGCACATTATTTCGTTTTGCCATTGCCACTATAGTATCCAATATCTCATGTTGTAATCTTTCCATTACACGTTGCTCTTCTTCAGCAGGCATGAGCTTAGGATCAGATACGTAACCATATTTCCTAATGTTTGGATTAAATACATCTGTTAATACGAATGCCCCACCAAATGATAAAAGATACATTTCTTCTGGTTCTTGCCTAAAATAAATCCGTTTATTATAAACACTATCTAGGTCTACCAACTTAGTGAAACTCTCCCATTTTGGTGGTACCATATATCCTCTCTTTAATATTAAAGTATCCAAATACTCTCGAATAATTTTAGATCGCAATTGAGTTTCTACCGGGTACTCTAAAGCAACAAGGTTTCCTGCTTTATAAATATCCTTACACCCTATTACATGAATAATTACACTTAACAATAGGCCTGTTAAGACTTTTGTAGATATCCTTTTCATTCTTTAGCCTCCTTTTTTCGGTTTATTTGCCGTGAAGTTTCCCTTTTTGTCTTTAGTCCACTTATCTTCTATTCTTACCCAATTTCCGTCCTTATCCTTCTTCATATACTTTTGTAAAAAGTTTTGATATGCTTCTTCAATACTTTTATCAATTGTTTCGCTTTTATAGTACTTAAACATAAAAGCATGAATTTTGCTTTTCTTTGTGTTAATGACGCTAGTAAATGAGGCAATTATGCTAGCAGATAAAATGCTACTGGAGCACTCTAATACTTAGGATATCGCCTTATAATTTTGTAAAAAATCGAACGTCATTATACACATATATCTAGCTGCTTTAAGAACTACTTCACCACTTTTAATGTGTTCTGCTCTTTCACTTTTTCTTCCTTCGAAACTTTGTGCGTTTTATATAAATGCTAAGTGTATAACAACCGTTGTTAAACTACTATAGCTAAAATATTTGTAATTAATTCCCTTACAATTCTATCATATGCATGAATACAATACTTGTAACGGGTAAATCATCCGGCACATCTTTTAACGACCCAATACCCAAGTAAATTGGTGAATTTTCAGCCAATTCATATACAACCTGTATACGTTTATCCTTTGCATGAGTAAAGGACAATATACCATCCGGATCGTTATTCAAATTTATACTATCTATAAATGGCCGTATTTCCCTGAACAAGTTATCGGCATGTATACCTTTACAATCGATGCTAGCATCGTAGATAGTAATTCTCGACACGTTCGTGGTATCTTGCCAATTAGCTTCTAGCAATGCGATGGTTCTTTTATCGGTTTTGGATTTTAGTTCGATAGCACGCCAGTTGACATTTTCGTATTCGAGATTGGTTTCTTCTAAGATAAAGTTCGCTTGTAATGTTGCGTTCGCTTGAGCATGAGTTAATGGCTTGGTGAGGATGCTATCGAGTAAGATATCACAGATGGTGGGAGCCTCTTTGGTAGTGCTTATAGAAACTACCGGTTGCTTAGTAGGTGCTTGTTGACAACTGATAGTAAGTATAATTAGCAAGTTGAGCGCTATGATAACGTTGTATTTCATAAGTAACTGGGTAAGGGATTGTGTTGGATGCCTGTTGAAAATACGGATATTAATTGGGGGATTGGTAGTAGTATTTTGAATACCTGGAAATGAAAACCCCACCTTGTAGTGATGGCAAGGTGGGGAAAAGATATTTAATAGAGTTAAGAAATATTTTATTATTGCCGAAACCATATTTAAGCGTTATGAATCAGAAGTTCTTTCATAAACTTATCATATCTAAATAATAGCCTGTTAAAATTTATGATTGTTGCTGTATAATGAATCAACCCAATTAAAATAGGAAATATTCCTAATGGCCATTTTTGATTACTAAATCCTAAAAAAGATATAACCATTAAAACACCATAAAATACTCCAATAATGGAAAAAGCTCTTCCATTGAAGGTAACTTCACAGTTTAATACTGTAAAGTTACCTTCAATAGACAACTTAACTTTTGCAGGAGGCAATAATGAGCTCTTAGTATAACTCATACCATACTTCCCTGGAGCCAGTTCGAAACCACTCTGCGTTATTTTACTCGTAAATGCATCCGGCGCAAATGCACTCTTCAAAGAAAACTTCCAAGTTTTCTTTTCTGTTGAAGCTTCAACTACTTGGGTAATTTTATCCACACTTAAACGAGAGCTTAATTTCCAAACTGCAGATGGAAAATATTTTACGTCCATAGATATATATATTATAAAGTTGAAAATCTAGGTAAAAGTTCTTGAGACTGTTTTCTGGTGTTATTAACTTTAGGTTTTGCCTCCGCGGGTTGTTTACCATTTGGAACCTTAGGACTTTCAGGCTTGGTTGCAGGTTTTGCTGCCTGAGGTGGTGTTTTTGATGTAACCTCTTTTTCGGTTAACAATGCAGCATTCTCTTTTTTCTTCATTTCATCTCTCATTTGCATTAGATCTGCTCTTAAAACTGTTGCTTGTTTTATAAATTCATTAACTTGCTCGGGTGATATTGGTACAGATTTGTTTAAAACATCTTTAAGAGCATCAATAGAATTACCTATCCATTGATATTCTGATGTTGCGTATTCAAGATGTAAATCAACACCAATACCAGGAGAAATACCAGGAATAGGTAAATCTGCACTTGCGCCCCACTTTACTCCTGTTATTTTGTTTGGATCTTTCTCGTCAGTCAAAATAGACATATTAATGTCGCCACCTGCAGATACAACAGCTCCTCCAAATGAGAAACCTAAATTTATACCCGAACCATTGGTATCATGAAGAGTTGCTGTTGGGAAAATACTTACAGAAGGTCCAGCGATACGACTTTTGGCTTTAACCCTGTGGGCTACTACTTTACTTTAAACATCACGATTATTAGGAATCATTTATTGAAAACTAAAGCAAATCTTCATAATTAATAGATTCGCTTTAGTTCAAAATTTAACGATTGTATTCTTCTATTCAACTTTGTTTTCATACAAAATATGACCATTCCAAGGATATTCAACTCCTCTAAGAATAGATACTCTTAATAAAAAATAAATGGTAGATAAAACCATCAAAATCAAAAATACATATCTAAATATTAAAGATTGCGTTTTCCTTAAAATTATATTCTTTGCAATTGCGAAAAATATGTACAAAATAATAACTAATGCAATGTAAAACAAATCTCCAATCCCTTGCCCAAATGTAATAAGCCCAAATATGAATAAAAGTATGATTAAACTTAGAATTACACTCATTACAATATAATAATACTTGATAGATTTCTCTACATTAAAGACTTTTTTCATTTTTTTCTATTGGTTTATTAGATTTCAAATTATCGACTTAATTCATAACATCATTTTTGGATTTCTCTTGAAGTTTCAATGGTTTTAATTCACCACTCTTGATTGCGTCAAGAATTGCATTGGGTGCTTTGACATCAAATGAATGTGCATCCAATTTCTCATTTTTGTTGAAATACTTACTAATGTTTAACCTAACATTTGTTGTAATCGATGAATTTGTATAAAAGTCATCTCCAGCTAAACCTCCAGAAACCCCATCTACAGAATTCCAAATAGCAATGTGATCATTTATGTATTTCTTATTTGTTTCAGGATTTTCCAATCCTCCCTTTGTGTTATACGCAGGAGTGCCTAGAGTAATGATATTTACCTTTATGCCAGTACCTTGATAAATGATTTTAGATGCCCAAATAGCAACATTACCACCATAACTATGTCCAATAAGTGTAATAAACTCGCCAATTGTTTTGCAGCTTCTCCACGTATCCCATAATCATTATGTACAGGATCCTTCCAATTGAATCCAACATTGTAATAATTATTATAAGTAAGCTTTAAAATATTCCTTACACCTTGTTTAGCTTTATCATTTTCTGTCCATCTACCAGAATCAGACGTTGTTCCATGAATAAAAAATGCTTCCGCCCCATCTAAATCAATCGCTTGAATAGGTGTATTGCTGGCAAATTGATAAGATGACAACATTGGATAATTTTTTCGTAATGGGTCTACATTTAAAAATCTGCCCAATCTTGGATCATAAATCCTCATTCCATAATCCTGCTGATTTCCGCCCCCTTTAACATCATTATCATTCTCTTTACCATTAAAACCATAACGGTAATCCTTCACTTTAAATGAACGTCCAGGCATGGCCATACCAAACGGATAATAATCTTGGGCAAGATAAACATTGGGCTCAAAATAGTCAATTGTTACATTATCAGATAAAAATTTAGGTACTTTCTTATCCGTTATAGTCACCATTACATTCTCTAGCTGTTATTAAGCTCAAATAATCTTAGATTTTTCTTATTGGACAATTGATCTATATTGAAGCTGCTGGACAACTGTTAATCGATCTTCGATGTACTAAGCCTTGAAACACTATATACATACTGTTCCTCCCATGTAAGTGTATTATTATTAGATGGCGAAGTGTAAATAGCTAAAGGCACACCTTGCGGGTCAAGTATATAATATGTTGATATTTTGCCCAGGAATAGGGGCATTTGTGACCTGTTTTGTTATTCTATTTCCATCATGATCATAATTACAGGTAATCTTTGTTCCATCAGTCTTAAATATTTGAGAAATTTTCCAGATTGCATTCCAGTCTATTTTAGCAATATTCTCTTGCCTATCATTCGTTAGATTACCATTATAATCATATGCATAGTTATCACTATCCTCATTTCTATATACTCCTATTATTTAGGGTAATGAAATGATTGAACAGATTGAATAAAATAAGCGATTGAGCTTGTTTTATTACGACCTACTAACATCACCATTTATCAACCAAAGTCTGCGTAGACTCTCTTGACTTCCTAAGAAGTAATTCGTACGAACGCCCCATCCCTCTACTATCTCATATGCATTAATACAATACTTGTAACTGGCAAAGTAGCCGGCACATCGTTCAACGACTCAATACCCAGGTAAATCGGTGAATTTTCAGCCAACTCATATACAACCTGTATAGGTTTATCCTTTGCATGAGTAAAGGACAGTATACCATCCGGATCGTTATTCAAATTTATACTATCTATAAATGGCCGTATTTCCCTGAACAAGTTATCGGCATGTATACCTTTACAATCGATGCTAGCATCGTAGATAGTAATTCTCGACACCTTCGTGGTATCTTGCCAATTAGCTTCTAGCAATGCGATGGTTCTTTTATCGGTTTTGGATTTTAGTTCGATGGCACGCCAGTTGACATCTTCGTATTCTAGGTTGGTTTCTTCTAAGATAAAGTTCGCTTGTAATGTTGCGTTCGCTTGAGCATGGGTTAATGGCTTGGTGAGGATGCTATCGAGTAAGATGTCACAGATGGTGGGTGCTTCTTTGACAGTGCTTATAGAAACTGCCGGTTGCTTAATAGGTGCTTGTTGACAACTGATAATAAGTATAATTAGCAAGTTGAGCGCTATGATAACGTTGTATTTCATAAGTAACTGGGTAAGGGATTGTGTTGGATGCCTGTTGAAAATACGGATACTAATTGGGTATTGGTAGTAGTATTTTGAGTAATTGGAAAAGAAAACCCCACCTTGTAGTGATGGCAAGGTGGGGTTGTGAATTACAAATTGAAAATAAATTACGATCACTAAAATCACTTACTACTTACTATTTACTCATTCCTCTTTCTACTACTTTATCCAGCAATTGATTGAAATAACTAGCAAGATACATTTCTTCTAAAAGTGCAGGTTTAACTCTTTTATCTAACAATAAAACTTGCTTTATATATAGGAACTTATCTAAATCAACTCCCCAATCACTATCTAAATAATACTCTTCAATCTCAGGCTCGGATTTCACAAAAACATGGTATTGATGACTTACATATGACAGCACCTCGTTTACCATAGAGATCGGTTTACTTTTATATAATAATGAAAACAGTTCTTCTAAAATGTCAATTTCAAGATATTTATAAGTAAACATAATTAACAAATTAAACGATTCTGCGTCTACTAATTTCTCAGCAATATTAAATATATCATCTAAAGAAATACTTTTCCAAATTTCAGGTAAACAGAGGAATAACTTCTTTGTATACAAACTTACACTCAATTCCAAATTGAATCTAATAAAATCCAGGTTATCGTAAGACATTATCTCTGAAAGATAAGGCATTAAAAATGCTCGATCGACAGGAAAATATAAAGACTTTTGCATTGCATTGAATGAAAGATCTTTAATAAACTCTTTTATATCCTGTTCACTATTTTTTGTCATGATGTAAAACATTTAGGTTTATTTAGTAGGATCAATTCAGCTTGGGGACGCTTGATTTACAAGGACTTTTTTACCATCTTCACTAAAGAATCTAGTCCATGCCTTTCTTAGATCAACTTTTAGAAAAGTAAATACTTTATCATTCCCCCAGCCTTCCTCAACTGTCGTTTTATAATGTCCAATATCATTATCTTTATAAACGACTACCCCTTCTTCAAACTGATACTTCCAGCTGCTTGTACAGGAGCATGATCTCCTAAGTGGGCATGTCCAACACTAATTCTAATTTCATTTTTCAAAGTTACAATATAATTAAACTGCCCTGTTACAGGATTACCATAATGTGTCATTTTCCCATCAATAACTTTTACAACCTATGTAAAAAACCCAGGCCCGACTTGAGGCTTCTCATCTCTTAACGGGATAACTTGATCTGTAACGGGCACAATCTCTGGCGGCTGTACAGCCTTTGCTGTGCTAGTCATGGCACCACTCGGCTTACTAGCTCCTGTTGCTTTTGGTGTTTGAGGTGTATTTGAACTTGTAACTGAACCTTTAAACATTTTCAATCTTGTAACATATACTGGACCCATAAAACCATTAGCTGCTGCGTCCATCTGGTATTTACTGGCAGCTCCTAGTGTTGCTATGATCATATGTCCATTTGTATGCTGACGATTAAAATCTACAGGAAATAGCACTGTTTGTGAGCGCATAAAAACCACGCACTTGCGTGAAGTATCTTTAAAAACTGGCCATCCTTCTTTAAGGAAAGCTTGTTTTTCTTTTCCAGGGTTTGTGATAGAATAACAGCACCATCACCCAAAATGAATTCAACCTACAAAAGAAGAAATTACTATCACTGTAATATGCCAACGCTTTATCATGTTTGGTAATACATTTGCATATTTCCAACCGTCTTCTAATATCCCTTTAATCCCCTTTTAATCTACGCATACTACTTTTACATTTTTAACGACAATGGGGCTATATCGCGCAGGAGTAATGTTTCCCGTTACCCCGGTATCGTCCCCATCAGCCATATAAAACCTGTATAACCTAGTATGTCGAATATTCTTTTAATTGAAGATGATCCGCGCGTGGCTTCCTTTATTTCAAAAGGATTACAAGAAAAGGCTTTCCAAGTGAATGCTGTTGCGAATGGCATGAACGGCATCGATGAAGCGCTCGCATTCCCGTACGAGATCATTATACTTGATATTATGCTACCCGATATGTCGGGTTTCGAAGTATGTAAAATACTACGTCGACGGAAAAACATTTCCCCGATCATCATCCTCAGTGCCCTCGATAGCCCCGATGAGAAGGTGGAAGGACTACAAGCCGGTGCCGATGATTATCTCAGCAAACCCTTCCTGTTCGACGAGCTCCTCGCGCGCATACAAGCGCAACTACGCCGGGTGGAATTCAACAAAGGGATTGTAGAAGTACAATCATACGGTGGCGTTGTGATTAATACCGATGAACAAAATGCCACCCGCGATGGGCAAGCCCTCGCCCTTTCGCCACTCGAATACCGCTTGCTGCTTTATTTAATGCGCAACCGCGAAAAGGCCTTATCACGCATACAAATTGGACAATCGGTGTGGAATACAAGTTTCGATACGAATACAAACACGGTGGACGTGTATATCAATTTTTTACGCAAGAAGATAGACAAAGGATTTGATCAACCGCTTATTCATACGATTAAAGGAACCGGCTATATGTTTAAAATGAAACAATATGAGTCTTAAAAGAAAACTGGTATACCGTTCCACCTTGGTTTTCTTCGCCTGTATTTCGTTTGTATTGATAGGTACCTACCTACTCTTTCACTATTCTATCGAAGAATCGTACCGAAAGAAACTCCATGGTATTGCCAAACTCGCTGCCTATTTCTACTTGGAAAAGGATGAATTGAATGCTACTAAACACAAACGCATCGAACGAGAATTCAAGAAAATATCGGGCGAATCGGTACAGTTATACAATGCCAATTCTAAAACTATTTACATAGCCGATTCTTTACCATACATTGCCTCCAATGAAGTATTAAGTAAAACAATCGAAGAAGGTGTATATACTTTCAAACAAGACCAGCGGCAATTCCTAAGCATGTTCTACGAAGACAATGAAGGTGATTTTATTATTATTGTTTCCGGGGAAGATATGGAAGGAGAAAAACGCGCGCTGTTGTTGGTGCATATGCTGCTAATTTTCGGCTCGTTGGGGATTGCCATGCAATTTATCCTATCAAATATCTTAGCCAATAAAACATTCAAGCCATTTAAGAACCTCGTTAAACAAGTAAATTCTATCAAAGGAAATGATTTAGATGCGCGGTTGAAGTTTCGGGGGAAGGATGATGAAATTGATCAATTAGTGAACGAGTTCAATTATTTACTGGAACGCATTGAATCGAGTGCTATGATTCAACGCAATTTCTTGCGGAATGCTTCGCATGAAATTAAAACCCCATTAGCGATCATTCTCGGCGATATTGAAGTAGCCCTCCATTCCGCTCGCAGTAATGAAGAATACCAAGCACTCCTACAATCACTAAAAACAAATAGTCTACACCTAAAATCAGTCGTCGAAAGCCTCATCACCCTCTCCAATCTCGAAGTAACCAATACCAAATTGATGAATGAGATTAGGATTGACGAGGTGATGTGGGAAATATTGGAGAAGAAAAAGATAGAATACCCCGATTGCACAGCCATTGTACATTTCCACCCGGGCGTAGAAATGCAAGAAGGTTTACTTACCATTCAAGCGAATAAACACCTCGTGTTTATTGCTATGAATAACATTATTGATAATGCCATCAAATTCTCTAATGCCCAACCGGTAAAGATAACACTCGGTTTGAAAGGTGAACATTTATGCATCAGCATCAGCGATGAAGGCATCGGTATACCTGGAGATGAGTTACAAAACATTTTCAAACTATTCTACAGAAGCCCCCAAAACAGCCATATTCCCGGCCACGGTATTGGCTTATACTTGGCAAAGCAGATTTTCGATTTGAACAATATTCAAATCGATATACAACCTGTTCAGCCACATGGTACTACGTTCAGTCTTGTTTTTCAATAATCCGAAAAAGGTCGGCCTAGCCGGCCTTTAATCGGAATTTAATGTAGGCTACAAAACCCTTTAATCTTCGATAAATAGCTTTGCAAACATTCGTCAATGTTATTTATTAAAGATGATCAAAACCTACTTAACAGGGCTTCTCTTGCTACTCGCACATGCCAAGTTGGCTGCGCAGGATAAGGTCGATACGGTACGACTAACGCCCAATGCGGCAGAGAAAATATTCCTCGACAACAATCTTCCTTTGCTCGCCGAAAAACTAAATATCAAGCAGGGCGAAGCAAAAATTCTGCAAGCTAAGGCTTGGCCCAATCCAACGTTTACACTCGATGAGCTACAAGTGTATAAAAATGCCACAACAGAAGATATCCCACCTGTTGTTGGCAACTTCTGGCGCGATCGGAATTTTGCATTTCAATTCGAACAACTTATTCTTACCGCTAGGAAACGACAAAAAAATATTTCCCTAGAAACGCGTAACAAAGAGATGGCTGAAATCGCGTTCACAGATTTATTGTATGCCTTAAAGGCTGAATTCAGGCAAACGATGTTTGAAATCCAATACCTCCAACAAATCAGTAAAAGCTATCAAATCCAATTAATAGAGGTTAACAAGCTACTTGCAGCGCAAGAAATCCAATTTAAAAACGGGCATACCTCGCAGGCCGAGTTATTCCGCTTAAAAGGCCTGGCGATTTCATTAAAAGGAGAACTGAATGAGCATGGGGAGGAATTAAATGCACTACAGAAGTCGCTCAAATCGATGATGAACGCCAACCCACATTCCTTTATCATCCTGGAAGATGCGTTCAATACCCAAACGATCAACCATATACGGGCTATTGATTTAGCCCAAGTATTCTTACAATCGAGTCAAAACACAAAGCTCATCGCCGCCAAGCAACAAGTGAAAATCGATGAAGCGCAACTCGCCATAGAAAAAGCAAACCGCGTACCCGATGTGAACTTGATTGCCAATTTCGATAGGGCCGGTAGCACCATGAGAAATTTCGTAGGCCTTGGCTTTAGTGTAGATATCCCCGCCTTCAACCGCAACAAAGGCAATATCCGCGCTGCGCAGTTCGAAGTACAAAAAAGTAATCTCTTCCAACAAAATACAGCCAACGAATTACAACATTCATTGGTGCAACACTTCACCGATCTACAACAAGCCATGCAATTGTATACATCAATCGACACCGATTATATGCAGAAGTTGGACGATATGACAAGCGCCATTGGAAGGAATTTCGCGGCCCGGAATATTAGCTTATTAGAGTTCCTCGATTATTACGAGTCGTTCCGGGATAGCAAAGAACAGTACTACGGTGCTATCAAAGACATTCTCATTAAAAAAGAAAATCTCAATTACCTCGTCGGCGGCGAACTATAAATCTATAATACCATGATCAAATACCTATCATTCATAGCACTTTCATCGGTTATATTACCGGCTTGCACACATTCCGTGGCAGAAGAAAAACACGATGACAATTATTGCCTCGAAGCAGCTTTCAAAAAGAACTTGGAGTTTGTTACAGCTACGAAGCAACCTGTTACCCAAAGCATCCATTTAACCGGCACCGTGGAAGCCAATCCCGATAAGGTAATCAGCATGAAAAGCCTCTTTAGCGGGGTCGTTACCAACACTTACTTTGCGATAGGCGATAAAGTAACGAAAGGACAAATACTGGCAGAAATTAGCAGCACGGAATACAGCTCGCTCAATGCCGAACTGAAAAGCATTGAATCGCAAATGAATGTCGCCGCAGCAAAACTGAAGGCCGTAGAAGCCATGTTTAAAGATGGTATTGCCTCGAACCGCGAACTACAAGAAGCGCAAAGTGAACTAGATATTCTGCAAGCCGAAAAAGCGAAAACACAAAGTAACCGGAACCTATACAGTGCGAATAACGCCAAACAAGTATTCCAAGTAAAAGCCCCGGCCACCGGTATTATTACCCAAAAAGATATTGCCACCGGCATGCAAATACAAGCCGATAGTAACGATCCCATGTTCACCATTGCCAACCTCGACGAAGTATGGGTGATGGCCAATGTATATGCCAGCAATTTGGAGAATATCCAAACAGGCATGCCCGTAGAAATTACCACCGTGTCGTACCCGGGTGAAGTATTCCACGGGAACATCTCCGTGATGTCTCAAATCCTCGACGAATCGTCTAAAGTACTAAAAGCACGGATCGTGATGCAGAATGCCGATAGAAAGCTGAAGCCCGGGATGTTGGCCGATATTATGGTAAGCAAAGCACAAGGCACTACAGCCATTGCAGTACCTACCGCGGAATTAATTTTCTCGGATAATGAAAACTACGTAGTGGTATATAAAAACGATTGCGATATCGAAGCCCGCAAAATTACCATTTTGGCGCAAAATAGTTCGCAGGTGTTTGTGTCGGAAGGTTTGGCGGAGCATGAGAAAATAATCTCTAAAAACCAGTTACTAATTTTTAACCGTATTAAACGCTAATTGGAGTAACATGCACAAATTTGTACAAAAAGTCGTTGCCTTTTCTCTCAAAAACTCCATCGCGGTTTTTTTCCTCACGGGTTTACTCGTTATTGCAGGCGTGGTGTGCTACATCCATACCCCCATTGAAGCCTACCCCGATGTAACCAATACCCGTGCCCGCGTAATTACACAGTGGCCCGGCCGTAGTGCGGAAGAAATTGAGAAGTTCGTTACCCTGCCCATTATGCGGGAATTGAATACAATTCCCAAGAAATCGGGTGTAAGATCCATTTCATTGTTTGGCTTGTCGGTCGTAACCGTTACGTTCGACGATGATGTAAACGACTTCTACGCCCAACAATATGCCGCCAACCGTATTCAAAAAGTAGATTTACCTGCCGGTGCCTCCGCCGAAATAGAACCGCCTTCCGGTGCTACAGGAGAAATTTTTAGGTATGTATTGAAAAGTAAGCGCCCGGTAAAGGAATTAACCGCTTTGCAAGAATGGCTCGTTACACGCGAACTTGTGGCTGTGCCAGGTATTGCCGACGTGGTAACTTTTGGCGGGGAAGAAAAGATCTACGAAATAAAAATCAACCCTACCGAACTCGCTAACTACGATTTATCGCCCTTGGATGTATACGAAGCCATTTCGAAAAGTAATATCAATGTAGGTGGCGACGTCATCGAACGGGGCGATCAAGCCTATGTTGTACGCGGCGTTGGGTTACTAGAGAAAATCGACGATATAGAAAACATCCTCATCGAAGTAAAGAAAGGTGTGCCTATCCTCGTTAAACACGTAGCAAAGGTGGAAATAACAGCTAAGCCACGCCTTGGCAAAGTAGGTTTACAAGACAACGACGACCTCGTACAAGGCATTGTACTAATGCTGCGCGGCGAAAACCCCAGCGATGTAATTGCCCGTTTAAAAGTAAAAATCAATGAACTCAACGAACGCGTTTTACCGAAAGACGTGAAAATAGAGCCATTTATCGATCGTACCGAGCTAGTGAACACAACTGTTCACACGGTCACAAAAAACCTCGTAGAAGGCATTATACTCGTTTCTGTGATCGTATTTATCTTCTTGTACAACTGGCGTTCAACTTTAATTGTTGCGTCGGTGATACCACTTTCGTTCTTGTTCTCGTTGATTATGTTACGCCTCCAAGGCTTACCCGCCAACTTAATTTCCATGGGATCACTCGATTTTGGGTTGTTGCTGGAAGGCACCTTGGTGATTGTAGAAACCGTGTTTGTGGCCATGGCCGTGAAGGCTCACCAAGTGGGCATGACACAGTTCAATAGCATGAGCAAGCTCGGCCTTATAAAACGTAGTGCCAGCAGCGTGGCTACGTACATTTTCTTTGCGTTGCTGATATTGATTGTTGCTTTACTACCGATCTTCTCGTTCCAAAAGGTAGAAGGGAAAATGTTTTCACCGCTGGCATTTACGTTAGGGTACGCGTTGTTAGGATCGCTGATCCTGAGTTTAACCTACGTACCGGCCATGTCTAAATTACTGCTCACGAAGAACATTGTGGAACGTGAAAATAAGATATCATTGTTCTTCCGTTCTAATCTTTACCGTTTATACGAGCTAAGTACACGCTACAAACGCACTACGATTGCCGTTTTTGTGTTGTTGGTTACATTGTGCGTAGTGCGTTTTGCTTTCTATGGATCAGAATTTCTACCGAAGTTGAATGAAGGTTCTATTTATGTGCGGGCAACTTTGCCGAACAGTGTCAACATCAAAGAAACTTCTTCCATAGCCAAAGAAATCCGCGATAAGATTAGGGCAATCCAAGAAGTTAAATTTGTGCTAAACCAAGTAGGCCGCCCGAACGATGGTACCGATCCAACCGGGTTCTTCAACATCGAATTCCATATTCAACTGCTACCCGAATCTCAATGGCAGCGAAAAGTGAAGAAAGATGAATTGATTGCCGAGATACGCCAACTGCTACAGGCTTACCCGGGTATTGTATTCGGGTTCAGTCAACCTATTCAAGATAACGTAGAAGAATACGTAGCAGGCGTAAAAAGCTCCTCGGTGATTAAAATATTTGGCGACAACCTTGAAGATTTGGAGCGTTATGCCACGCAAGTGGCCGATGTTATCAAAGATGTACATGGCATTGAAGACGTAAACGTGTTTAAAAACATGGGCTTACCGGAATTACGTATCAAGCTCCACGATTCTAAGATGGCCCGGTATGGTATCGATATTGCCGATGCACAAGCAGTAGTAGAAATGGCGATTGGCGGTCGTGCCGCTACTTCATTCTACGAAAATGAAAGAATCTTCGATGTACGTCTACGGTTCGACCAAGCCTACCGCGATAATGAAAGTAAAATCGGCGACATTCTCATTCCATCCAAAGACGGCAGCCAGAAAATACCTTTGAAGGAGATCGCTACGATTGGTTACACAACAGGCCCTGCATTTATTTACAGGGAAGGAGGCAGCCGGTATATCGCCGTTGGCTTTAGTGTGGAAGGAAGAGATTTGGGCAGTACCATTGCCGAAGCACAAAAGGTAGTTGCCGAAAAAATAAAACTCCCCAGCTTCAACAAAGTTGAATGGGCCGGCGAATTTGAAAGCAAAGAAAGAGCCACCAAGCAATTGATGCTGATTGTACCAATTTCCCTTGTGCTGATCATGTTCTTACTCTATATGAACTTTAGGGGTAACATTAAAGACATGCTTATTTCCTCAGTTACCTTGCCTTTTGCCTTTGTGGGTGGATTTATATCGCTTTGGATAACACATACCGTATTCGGCATTTCCGCAGGCATTGGGTTTATCATCTTGTTTGGCGTAGCCACGATAGATGGTATTGTATTAATTGGCGTGATCCGGGAAAACCTGCAACATAGGATGCCATTACGCGAAGCCATATCCTCCGGCGTACATAGCCGCATTCGCCCAATTGTAATGATTGCTTTAATGGGATCATTAGGTTTATTACCGGCGGCATTATCGACCGGGATGGGGTCTGAAGTGCAGAAGCCATTAGCCATTATGATTGTGGGAGGATTAATCATTTGCATGTTGCTATCGCTCACTGTATTACCGCAGATTTTCTATTTAGTATACCGCAAAAAAGAAAAAGCTTGACCTAAGCTGTTTCGCTTGTTTTCGTAATGAAGAAACGGTTACACCCATTGGTGTAACCGTTCTTACGTATGACTGTACTTAATAGGGAGCAAATTACCGTTTGCTACGAACAATTTTGCGTAACCAAAAGAAAAGCAATACACCGCAAATCAACGTACCTAGTACAACAATATACAGCGGAAATGCTTGGTGCTGCCAAATTAGAATCGCTGGAATAGCGATCAATAACAAGATGATAAAGCTTGGGGCATCTAAACGATTGACTGGCATATAAGAAGAATTAAAATGATGAATACTATTTTAACGATCGCGATCACGTTCTTGTCCACGGCGTAATTCCTTTTCACGCATAATTTGCTCTAATCTCATGGCACGTTCGGCCTCTTCTTTGCTCTTTTCTACCTTTTCACTCATGAGGCTCTCTCCCATTTCCTTATAATTTACTTTCGGTAAATCATCCAACGTTTTGCGTTTATCTTGCTCCGCTGCTTTCTCCGCTTTCTTTTCCGCTATTTCAGCCTTCTTCTCTTCTTTAGCTGCTTTTATCTCTTCCTTTTCAGTTTTCTGCTCGTCTTTCTCCTGCTTCTTTTCCTCTTTCTCAGTCTTCTTTACCGCTTCCTTGTCCTTCTTAGTTTCATCTTGTTTACGCACTTCTTTATTTTCTCTTTTCTCAAACTCTTCCACATTTCTTACGATAGCAGCTACTTCTTGCTTTTTTAGCATGTTTACCCTTTCTGGGTCGGGCGATAAGGCCCCTAATGCTTCCATCGCAGCAGGTATAACCTTATCCGGGTCTTTTAGGTTTTTCTTTATGCCTTCTATCTCTTGTTTGGCTACTGCCTTATAATCGCCTATTTTATCTTTCAACGAACGGTTAGCTGCTTGGTAGCGTTGGGTATTCTTTTCCATATTAGATCGTACCCTATCTAACTTTTCCTGCAACTCTTTTGCCTGTGCTTTAAGTTCGTTTACTTTTACTTCGTTACCCTGTATGCTTTTCGCTTGGCGTAACTGGTCTTCTGTTTTCTTAACCTGGCCTTGAATGGAAGCTTCTTCATGACGAAGATCTTTATTCATGGCAATCCATTCGTCTCTTGTCATGTTTGAATAATTTTAACTTGGATGAAATTTATTCGTAAACGCGTGGCGCTGGATCAGCTTGTTTTATGTAATACTCGTGCCAGCCATCTTGTGGTAGGTTGCCCGATTTGATGATCTTGGCATTTTCTTTTGTTAGTTCTGGATGATCGTGGCTAATTCCTTCGAACATGTTCCTAAACCACGGTTGTTTTTTATGTACGAAACGGTGCCCCTCCCCGATATAGAAAATCACTTCTTTCGCTGCTTCTATTTCATCGGGCGACACTAAATCTTTCTCATATGTTTGCCAACTGTTAGAGGTGGTGGTGGAAGATGAATCTCTACTACTAGTATGGCCATGCGTTCTAACCAACTTCGAAGCCGTTGTTTTACCATAGGCTTTACTGAAATATTGGGTAGTGTATTGATCTTTCATACCACCGAAACACAACAACAGGGCTGCATTCCCAATGAAGGTATTCATACCATCTTCGCCGTAAATTTCTTTGATTTGGGAAAGATTCTGTGCAAAGAACCACATCACAATATTCTGGCCACGAGCGAAGGCGAAGGCTTTTTGTACGTCCTTCATTTTACCCATCACGGCGAATTCGTCGAGCATATAGGTAACACGCTTATTGGGCTTGGCATTACAAGCACTGAGGCATAAACCAATTACCATGCGCAACCAAGTGGAATGGGTTTCCAAGTATCGTTCTGGAATAACTATATACACCGTGGTTTTCCCATCCGTTAAATCAAAGGGGTTAAAATCCGATGTTTCTAACGATCGGCGCAATTGCGGGCTTTCAAATATAGAAGTAGCGGTTTGTGCCGTAGATCGAATGCTAGCCATCGTAGAGCCGCCCGCTTCTTCTAAACCTAAGAATTCTTGGGATGCAATGCTAATAATACCATCATCGGCAGGATTATCGCCCATCTCAAGCAGCAAAGCCGTCCAATCTTTAGCTGAATAACGGAGCATCTTGTACAATGTCCAGAAATTATGTTCATCGGGTGGTAACCATGTAATAATGTGCATCATCAATGTTTTAATCAATGTGCGGCTTCTATCATTCCAATATGGGTCTTTATCACCCGGGCGATCAGGCACGAGTAGGTTGGCCACTTGCTCGCAATTATCACGCAGTTCTTCCACATTCATTTTGATAAAATCAAAAGGATTAAAACCGGCGGCCTCAATACCATGACGCGCACCAATGCGTTGTTGTTCTCCCCAAGGATCGAGGATGTACACATTTTGCCCATATTGTACTTGTGAACGAGCGGTAATGCAAGCATTCTCTCCCTTCGGATCGGTTACTACAAACGAACCGGTGGGTTCATTCAATAAAGTAGGTATAATTAGGCAGGCACCTTTACCAGAACCTGTACCGGCCACTGTAATTAGATGCCCTTGTTTTGGTCGCACCAAACCTGCTACACCGAGTACTAACCCGGCTGAAGCCTTATTGGGGTTATTGGCTAAATAAAAATCGTCAAAACTGGCCCAATGTGCTGATCCATGATCGGTGTTTCTGCGGGTAGGTCCTTGTGTAGTTGTTCCTTTGAAAAGTTTACGCCCGAATCGAACGAGTAAAAATAAAAATACGCCCCAACCAATTAATCGATAAATGAGGCCACCTGAACCATTGTAATCATAACGTGTTAACCAACTTACGATTGTACTATAGAGATAAAAAGCAAGCACTAAAATGCCTATCCGTACGAGGTACTTCTTGTTCTGCATCATGAGGTATAAAGGATTTTATATAAGGGGATAATTTTGGCGTTACACAGTTAAGCTAATGTAAAAAACAATTTATTTCCATGCTATACCCATTTATCGTAATCAACTCATTTAAAGTTAGTTACAACTAATTCTCTCGTATAAATACAGTGGACAAAATGTATACATCATTCATCAGCACCACATGGTTAAATATTTCTTTCAATTGAATATTATGACAAACTATGATGTATAAATTTTTTATGCTAACCTTCCTTCATGCTGAATAGTTGATTACGTAATTACCCTTAACTTTGATATATCAATAAGCGGTACAAATAAAGCGTCACTCAAACGCTTGTATCATCATAAGAACGTCAACACTTATTCACTGTAAATAACGCCCCTATCTCCTTTAAATACCAACCCGGTATTTTGCCAGTGGTTTTACTGTAATTTCAAGCTACCTTCCTTGTGCCTTCCATGTAACTTCCATGTAGTTTTCAAGTAATTTCCATGTAATTCCATGTAGTTTCCAAGTAATGACCCTATCTCCACCCTATCCTTAGCCTATCTAAAGCCTATCCTAAGCCTATCTCGAGCCTATCTCCACCCTATCCCCCTATCATATAATTACTTATAAATCATACTGATACGTCTAAAAGTGCTACAACCAGTACTTACAACTTGTTATATCTTAAGCATTTAGGAGATATTGAGGCATTCATGAAGTAGTAATTACACGTGGAATGCCTAGTATTTACACGACTCTTTAAACGTACGCAATACGCTATACACGGATGGAATTACATGCTTACACTAGTACGCAAACCATGTACGAAGATATTATGAATTAAAAAGCCCCGCCATTACATAGAGTAATGTGCGGGGCGGAAATAACCTGGTTAGCTAATTATTTCTTTTGCCCGTATACAACGATAGAAGCTTGTTCAATTGTTGCAAAATGGAGATTATAACCTACAAAGGCCGGTGTTGCATTTTTATCCAAATCCAAACGCTTATTCAGTGCAAATACCGTAATTAAATACCTATGAGGCGCGCCTGCGGGAGGAGCAGCTCCTCCATAACCAGCAACACCGTAGTCAGTTACCGATTGAACAGTACCCGCCGGCATTAATTGCTTGGTTATATCGCCTGCGCCGGGTTTTAATTCACGGGTATCGGCCGGTAAGTTAAATACTACCCAATGCCAGAAGCCACTGCCTGTTGGGGCATCTAAATCGTACATGGTAACTGCGAAGCTTTGGGTATTTTTGGGGGCATTTTCCCAGTATAATTGCGGGGATTGGTTTTCGCCTTGGTAGCCGAAACTATTGTAATACTGTTTGTTGGTGAATTGCCCGC
Organism: Chitinophaga skermanii; assembly: GCF_003259335.1. GTDB lineage: Bacteria > Bacteroidota > Bacteroidia > Chitinophagales > Chitinophagaceae > Chitinophaga > Chitinophaga skermanii. Next base: position 474,520 of record NZ_QLLL01000004.1, on the reverse strand, counting down.
CTACTTCGTTGCTTTTTAAGGTAAATGTTTGCGCTTGTGCCGATGCTACGCTAGCCATGATGGCTACAAAGAAAAGAATGGATCTAAACATGATGATCGTTTTTTGTACTACAAAGCTACCTGTGTTATGGTCGAATGAGCTGTAGCTAGGTAGTCAAAAAATGTAGGTAATCGATCAATGATTGATTTGATATTGTTTGGGAGTAGTGCCGTAAAATTGTTTGAAGGTTTGTATGAAGCTAGAAAGATTTTCATACCCCAATTCATCGTAAATCTCGCTTGCTTTTCTACCACTATTCAACAACAAACCCGCAGCGCGTTCCATGCGTTGTTGTAAAAACCATTGTCGTGGTGCCACTCCATATAGCTTTATAAATTTCCTTTTGAAAGTCGACAAGCTCATGTTGCACAAAAAGGCTAACTCCTGCACGGAAATGGCCGTATCGATATTGGCCAATACAGCACGACGGATTTCATTGTCTTCTTCCCACTCCATAGAAAGGTGCTTAAAGTACGTCACAAGGGGCGGGTATTGCGTACACAAGTACAGCAATATCTCTTGTACCTTCAATGCTAACATATCAGCAGAACGCTTACCAGGCAAATGTTGCAGCGAAGTAACAAATGATTGTACATAGGTATCGTACATGATCGCCCTAGGAAAACGATCGACCATATCTGTTTCACGAACTTTCACCGTTGTAAAGTATTCGCTAAAGAAATTTGATAAAAGGGTATGATGAAAAAACAACAAGCAGCTATTATACCGGCCATCGTGTGCTACCTTCTCACTCATCAAACAATTCCCCGCAGGCATAAACAAAAACGCCGATGGTTCAATTTTCAATATACCTCCCGGGTGATGCACAATTTTCTCTCCTGCTTGTAGAAAACTAAATAAGTGCCCTTCTACAACAATGCGCGTTTTATGACTCGCTTTATCAGAAGCGTAGTTCAAACAACCAATCGTCTTATTTTCATACATCGTTCCCCGTGTTAAATCCCCGGGCAGCATAAACTCCATCATAATCAACCTTTTTCAAAGCTACCAATACGTACATCCCTGCTAACAGGGTAGTATAAGCGATAAATGTACAAGTAAATGTAGGCAATAATACCCGGTTAACCGTTCAAAAAGTGTGGCTAATCGTTCATAAAAGAACAAGGGCAGCCCACTCTTAGCTGCCCTGTTCATTTTTACAATCCTACCTACTCAAATCTATTTATCAAAATGTTCTTCGAACTCCATCGATTTACCAGCCTGGTCTACTACTTTAATAAATACGTGGTAATGACCGGCAGGTGCCTCGCCTACATGAATATGCTTGTGCAATTTGTAGCTTGTTTGTCCCACCATGGCTTCATCTTTGTATTCAGTAGCCTTCGTCCATGCTCCTTTCACTGTTACCGTAATGCTTGCAATTTTCTTTGGTGCTGCCACCTGCGCATCTACATGCAAATCATCTTTTGCATCATTTAAGCTCACGTGTATACCTGTTACATTCGGTAGATCTACATTCGCTTGGATATCTAGCTCACCATCAAACGTAGTTTGCTGCCCTTTTTGATCTTTTACAACCAGTTGGATGTGATATTTCCCTACAGCCGCCGTTGCTGGAATATCGATATGCTTGTGAAAATCTGCATTCTTTGTACCGGCAAAACCTTGTGTATACGTAGAATCATACTTCCAACCGGTATTGCTGCTTGCTTGGAAAATTCTTACTTGGATGCTCGCGATATTGTTGGCCGCTTCAATTTCTGCATCTAGGTGAAGGTCGGCTCCTACATAAGCGATTTTGCTGTTACTGTGCCCAATTTCAGTTACATTCAACGTGGGTTTACTTGGCACAGGATCATCGTCTTTGCTACATGCAAACAAGAAAACGGACATACCAATTGCCATGACGATTTTGCCAATGTTAAACTTCATACTTTTAAATTTTAATGATAAACTGGTGAAACAATATTGTTACTTGATTTTGATACTAATACCCCGCATCGTTTGCCAACCTTCTTGGTCGGTTAACCGAATCATAAAATGATAATCACCTGCATCTACATGTGCCGGTATATCAATTTCAGTAGTGGCTACAAATTCCCGCCTACCCGCCGGGATAGCATAATCCTTGATGTACAACATCGGCGTAACAGGCACTTTCACTGCATCTTCCTCGCAAGCCTTAACCTCCGTACTATGCGTGTGATGATCGAAATTGTGATGAATGTCTAGGCTGTATGAACCCAGCGCTTTGTTATCCGAAAACTTTGCTTTAAACACAAATGGTTTTCCCCTTTCCACCACGGCACATTGTACCGGGGAAGCCCCCGCAATACCGAGATCGATGGTTGGATAAGTTGTATCCGTTTCTACTTTGTCTTTGTTACAGGCAAATAGCATCCCTGTCGCAAATACCAGTACGCAGTACGACAGGTTTTTACGTGTCATTTTCATGTATAGCATTATTTTAATTACGAACCTTTTGCCTCTTCGCTTCTCTTGCGCCAAGTAAATGGCACTTGCAGTGACAGCACAATATTTCTTCCCATTTCCGGCAGCTCTATTAGTCGATAGAAACTTGTATGATCTAAGTAACGGGTGTTGAATAGGTTTTTTATTTGAAGATGAATATTGATAGTTTGTTCTTGGCAGCGAATAGCAGTACCGGCATTGAAGCCGAACAATTGGTAGGATGGTGTTTTCCTTTCTGGCGGTACAACCCGGTTTTGTGCAGCTACTGCCCGGTATTCTACACCAACATAAGTATCCTTCATGCCTTGTTTAAAAGGTATATTGTATTGTAATGACAATAGTGCAGAAGGTGGTGGTGTAAATGGAATAGTATAACCTTTCTTCGCACCTGATAATTGCTCGTTGTATAAATACTCTGCCGCAAGCGTTGCTTCAAACTGTTGACTGAATGAATACTGAGCTTGCATTTCTGCGCCGTAGCGTACTACTTCACTTTGTGCATAGTAGAAAACCTGGTTACCGGCGCCATACCTATAATCGTGTGCCGATGTTGGGTTTAGGTAGATGTAATTAGGAAAATAATTGAAAAAGGGGCTGACAGTTATATGCATTTTTTCATCTTTCCAACCCAAACTAATATCTGCTTGGTAAGAGCGTTCGGGTGATAAGGTAGCATCACCTTTCTCATACCGGAAGTAATGATAGTTCACCCCGTTAGCACCCAACTCCTTCGCTATTGGCATCCTGAAACTAGATCCTAGGTTAGCCTTCATGAAAACGCGCCCCGGTTCATAGCTTATACCTACCGACCAATTAAGGCTCGCGAAACGACGGGAGATAGCTGTTGAGCGGACTAAATACTGTTGCGATGTATCGCCGTTTTCTATTATTGCAGAAGGAAACCAATCGGCATATTCTTCAATCTTAATGCGCCCCAAGTCGTAACGCAAAGCACCATGCAGTATTACTTGGTTATTCACCCGCCACTTATCGTATACATATAAGCCCCCTTGCCATTGTGTGAAAGCCGGGATCAAGAAACTCCAACCATCAATTTGATTATGTTGCCATTCGGCATTCGCACCAATCGTGAATTGGTGTTGTCCAACCTTCCATTCGTCTTTAAGCGCAGTTGTGAATACACTCTTCTTATACGACCTTTCTAATGTGGCGGGCGTAGCGCGATTGGTAGGGTAAACAGGCGGCATATAACCATGATTAACATAGTGGTTAAACTCTTCCCGGAAATTATGCTGAAATCCATTTTGCCATTCTATATGATGTTGTTGTAGGTTGAAGGTGGTTTTGTTAATGATTTTGTGGTGGGTAACTTCTTGTGCAGGCATTTGAATATCCCGCGAAGAACGATCATGTAAATTGTGATTTACCCTACGGGGCTCTAAACCATGCGCATTGGCAAAAAAGCCGCTCTTATTGTACACCCGGCTGATGTAGAAAATGGATGCCAGTTTCTTGCCTAACCAACCTGTGCTGAGATGTATGTTCCGCTCTTTACCCGCCGTATTGCGCACATGCTGTTTATATAATGGAACGGCGTAACTGTATACATGTACAGTATCGGCAGGCACCCTAAAATCACCATACTCCGACAAGCTAAACCTACCTGTTAAGAACCAGCGGTTCGTTCTTACATAGAAGTAACCAGAAGCAGCCCACTGCCCGTTGTTACTTTTACCGGCCAAATCGATTGTGCCACCCATTGTATGTGCCAATGGCAGGGAAATAGGCTTAATATCAATCGCTCCACCAATGGCATCAGGTCCATACATGAAAGAAGCGGGCCCTTTAATAATTTCAACCTGTCCCGCAGCGAATTGATCAATCTCTAATCCATGGTCGGCTCCCCATTGTTGTCCTTCATGTTTCACACCATTTTCTACGACCATTACTTGGTTAAACCCTAACCCACGAATTAAGGGTTTCGAATTACCGGCACCAATCCCAATCGATTTAACACCGGGTAGTTTATCCAATGATTGCATTAAGCTACCGCCTAGGTTTTTACGTATAAAATCGCTTTGCACAATGGTAAGGTTCATGGCACTTTCTTGCACCTTTTTGGTACTTACACTTTCGTGTACAGCAATGCCATGTAATGTTGTTAATTGCCAAGCGAGCGTAATATCTTGCTCATAATGAATAGCCTTACATAGCTGCAATCGTTTTGAGAATAGCTGCAAGCCGGTATGGCGCACATACAATACATATTGGCCGTATGGGATCGCCTGGAATGTAAACACTCCATGCTGATCCGTAGTTGTATAAAAAGTACTATCTACGTGCACCATCGCATTCGGCACAGGCACACCTTGTAACAATACACGGCCACTCAATTGGCTCGATTGCGCATGCAGTATGGATGAAAAACCTATAAACAATAAGCAACAAACAAATAATCTTGACATAGTATTACCAGGCCATTCAATTATACTATCATCTACCTGGTAGATTATAGTAAAAGAATAGCTAATAGCAAGTCATACTATAGCATTACATTTCTTTCGAAAAGTATGCATACGGTACTTGCCGGTTAATGAAATAAAAAAGTAATAGAAAACGAGTGCACAATAGGCGATATCACCAATACAATGCACCAAGCAGAATTGACATGTAGCACTAAGCCTGTGGTGGGCCTTGAATAGAAAAGAAATACCGGGGAGAACTATGTTCTGCTACGCTTATATACGTATGAACGATAGTAGAAAAAACTGTTTCGTAATGATGTGCTGTATACGATTGCTGTACAATAAAAGGCGAATGATGTTGGTTTACCACGTGATGACAATGGCATTTCACTGTATCCTTGGTAATTTTAATTCCCTCTTGTAAATCGTGTGCAACGTAGGTATGGTCGTGATTCCCACACATCGCATGCAGCAATTGGTTCGGTACCTGGCTAACTGTAAACAGTAGCAAGATTAAGCCGGCTAATAGGCTACGATAGTAATGTGTATGTTTCACTAATTGCAACATCGATGCAAATTTAAGCATCTTGTTATATTATCCAAATGTTTTCATGAATTTGATGATTATTTTTTCCATACAGCTTATCGACTCAGAACAACAAAATAAAATGGACCATCACCTCCAACAGTAATGGCCTATTTTCTTAGGACACGATGATGGTTATTTTTCGGCACTTCCACAACCATCGCCTTTCAGTTGACCTTGACAATGAATTGAGAGATACACTTATCTTCCGTCCCTTCACATTCACTGTTCCAATTACACAACCATCACCTGTCAACATCGTTAGCACCCATTGTTCTCGGTTGGCTATTGGCTATTACTTTAAAGTAAGAGCGGTTAGCAGCTTAAGGCACCTCTTACTACTCCATCACATTCACAACTTTCTTCATCATCCAAACAATGGTTACCACAGCAGCTAAACTGTTAAGCATTCGGCACTGCCTCACCAAAGGGTGTTTTACATAGTACCACAAAGCGCTGACAGTAAGGACTGTTACCTAGCATTCCATCTATTGACAAGCAAGTTGCATTCCTATTCGCTACTCCTCCATCACATTCACTACTTTCTTCATCATCCATACAACCGCAGCTACAGCAGCTAGGCTAATAAGAATGGTGCCAAATACCACGGGCGGTAAATAGCTCCAGCCTAATTGACATAACACCACGATATTCAACCCCATCAATACCCATAGGGTGATCTTTCCCAATTTCCAATTCACAGGGGGGCCTGTACGCAATTGAGCTTCACGGGAGGCTATGATATTAGCAGAAAGTCTTTCTGCAAAGCCATTGGATGGCACTTCAGCGCCATGTGCTTGTAATATCTTTTTAAGATCATCATTATTCTTGCTCATAATAGATCTTTTGTTTCGTTCGGTAATATTAATTGAAAAGTAGTGGCTAATTGTTGCCGGCTTCTTAAGAGCCGCATTTTTACAGCCGATTTTTTAAACCCAGTAATCGTACATATTTCAGGAATAGTTTTATCCGCCATGTAAAACAACTGTACAACAAGCCGATCTTCTGCGCCTAGCCTACTTAATGCCTGCTGAACATATGCCTTTCGTTCGGTTGCCCGAATGGTATCCCAACTTTCCAGCTCACCGGGTATTTCATAAGCACCCGGGTCTAGCACATCACTTTGTATTCTCTTCTTTCCTTCCAAGGCATTCAAGGCCGTTCGGTATACAATACTGTACAACCAAGTGGAAAACTTCGACGATTGCTTGAAATCTTGTAAGGCCCCAAAGGCTTTTAGAAAAGCATCTTGTACAATCTCCTCCGCATCTTCCCGGCTACTTACAACATTCATCGCTAGCGTTAAGGCTAGTTCGCTGTAAGTAGTTACCAATGCTTTTATAGCCACCTGGTTCCCCATTTTGGCTTGGGCTAACAACTCGTCCTCATTCGTATGAAACTTTCGGTGCTGCATGTCTAAATTAGACAGGCAAATTGGTGAAATGGTCACATGAAATCAAAAAAAATAATAGTCAAAAGAAATTTAGTCAAAATTGTGACCATTCTCTATTATTCTTTGTCTAATGTATACATACTCTAAATTACATTATCATGCAAATCACTTCCGCTGCTGTTTTAATTGCTATGGCGCTTACCATTTTCAGCCTTTGCTACTACTATTTTACAACCCGTCACAAAGAACGCCTCACCTTGCTAGAAAAAGGTTTACCCGGCGATTTCTTTAGTAAATACTTCAATTTCCGTCCCTTTCTATTAGTATCCGGGATTGTATTAATCAGTATTGCCCTAGGCACTGTAGTGGGCCTCGTATTACAAGCATTACTACCTACGGTTAATTACCTAGCCTTGTCGTTCGCGTCTATCTTAGTGTTTACAGGCTTAGGATTAATCGTATCCTACTTTGTGCTACCTAAAAAACGATAACTATGCAGCACCTTTTTCGAACCCTGGGTTTTGCTTCCCTTGGCATCTATTGCTCAAATAACATAAGCTATAGATGACCTCATGCAATCGCTGTTTCCTGCAACAGCGCCTGGTTGTGTATTATTTTGATTGGGAAAGGGAGCAATATCTTATTTAAAGATTAATGACGCTATAAAGAAACGTGTCTAACAAATAGCGGTGTTTCTTCGTTGATTGGTTTTGATTTATTGTTTTTTTACCAGCCAAGTTATCTAACCCTATTTTTTCTTAGCAAACATGCAACATATTTTATATTTTAATAGCATGTCTACTCTTGTAAAAAATAGGGTGCTGTGGGTCGATCATCTTCGCTCTTTCATCACCATTTTAGTGATTGCCCACCATGCCTCTTTAGCGTATACCACGTTTGCGCATTTTGAACCGGCGGCTTATATTTCATCAACAGCGCCTATTGTAGATGCCCAACGCAGCAAAGTGCTCGATATTTTCGAAGATTTCAATGACGTGTTTTTTATGTCGTTGATGTTTTTAATTAGCGGGATATTTGTCACTCCTTCCTTGCTAAAGAAATCACAACGCAAATTCTTACACGACCGATGGAAAAGATTAATGATTCCATTTATCGTAGGTGTAACCCTCTTAATGCCCATTGCCTATATCCCATCTTACATAGTTGCTTATGGTAAATTTGATCCTATCCATTTTATCAAAGATTATGTTACTGTTGAAGGCTGGCCGGTTGGGCCACCATGGTTTATTTGGGTATTATTTGCATTCAACCTCGTGTTTGCTTGCATCTTCCCTTTTATTCGAACGACTTGGGAAAAGTTAGGAAATCGAATCGTCGCTTTACAAGGAAATACATTACTGTTTCTGCTGGTTTGGTTTGTTTTCACGTGGCTATTATACGTTCCAATGGTTATGCAAATAGATGCCGGGAAATGGGTAGGTATTGGACCATTGATGTTCCAGTATAGCCGAATTTTACTGTATGCAGGCTACTTTTTACTTGGCACCATAATAGGCACCAAACCTTTGCAAGAAGGCATTTTAGGTAACCACGCTACTTGGTTAAACAAACCCATTTTCTACGTTATACTAGGCATCGGTGCGTATGCATTCCTCAAATACAGCGAAGGACCATTAACACGAATGATGAAAGATGGCACAATCACTGAAACCGCTGCTTATTGGATATACCGTTCTTCCTGGACACTCTCATGTGTAGCCAGTTGTTGGATGTTCATTGTACTATTTAAATTTTTCAGTGCCCGTGAAAGTCTGTTTTGGCAAAAGATGTCGCCCAATGCTTTCGGTATGTACCTTGTACATTACATTTTTAATTGTTGGTTGCAGTTCAGCTTAATGAATATTGCACTTCATGCCATCATAAAATGGTTAATCGTGTTTGTGGGAGCTACTGTTTTAAGTTATGGTTTGATGGTGCTAGCGAGAAAGAATAAAGTGATTGAAAATATTATGTAGTTTTGAAACATGGAACCCAAGCTGCAAACAATACAACAAAAATTACTCGTCGGGAAAAGCATGGAAATGTCTTTAGCTACGAATCATACACGTACCTTATGGCAAAGCTTTATGCCTCTCCGTAACAGTATTCCCAATACCGCGGGTACTACACTATTCTCTCTACAAGAATACGATCCCGCTTACTTCACTCAATTCCATCCCAACCGCCTGTTCAAAAAATGGGCACTCATCGAAGTAACCGATTTCACAGCAGTACCTGGCGGTATGGAAGCGTATACTTTACCGGCAGGAGACTACGCTGTTTTCAGTTACAAAGGGAACGCTACAGCGGCAGCTGGTATTTTCAATTACATCTTCACGGAATGGTTGCCTGCATCGGGATATTTACTCGATAACCGCCCCCATTTCGAAATGCTCACCGAAAAATATAAGAACGACGATCCCAGCTCTGAAGAAGAAATTTGGATACCCATTCAACGACCATAAAAAACATCGGCTGCCTACAACAAAGGCAGCCAATGCATTGTTTTACATTATCAGCCTAGGCTATTCTACCAGCATTCATCATCAATTCAAACACCACAAGGTGACATTTACCCATCCAGTAAACGTAAATTGTTTTGATCATGAATCAATTACTGCAAAAGCCCCTACTCGCCTTATCATGCTTGGCTTTTTCTTCTACTGTTTTGATCTCTTGCCAAAATAACGGCACCACATCAAAACCTTCTTCCAACAATAACTCCGATACGGGCTACGCCTTCAATGGCGGCTACCCTTCGGAAGAAACCATTCAAAAAGTATACGACGATATCGACTTAGTACGTGCTATTAATGCGTATAAGTTCTTTTATCCAAGCGTATCGGGGTATGCCATCTTAAAAGGAAACTTGGACATTGGGGTTACACCCAACAAAGTATTTGGCAAAATGGACACCAAACCCAAACATGTTGGTTTCACATTGAATTCAGATACACCCTACGGCCCCATTCTCCTCGATTTGTCGATCGGCCCCATTGTTATCGAATTGCCCCCTGCGCCATTAATTGTTGCGGCCATGGATCTTAACCAACGCTGGGTGGCAGATATGGGTATCCCAGGTCCAGACGAAGGCAAAGGAGGCAAACACCTTATTCTTCCACCAGGTTACAAAGGTGATATTCCTACTGGTTATCACGTTTGGCATTCCTCTTCCAACAACCTCACAGTAGGGGCGCGTTCCTTGCCTATTAATGGAGATGTGGCAGGCGCTATGAATAGGCTAACGGAAATCAAGGTATACCCACTCGATCCTAAAACGCCATGGACAACGCCTACTTGGCCTGACTTAACCCCCAAACCTAATAATACAACCCCGCTTGCATGGGAAAACAATATTCAATACTGGGAAAAACTGGCTGAGCTCGTGAGAATGGAACCTGCTTATCCCGGCTACGCTAATAATTACGGCGATTTAGCGGCTTTGGGTATCACGAAAGATCAACCATTTAAACCTGGCGATCGTATGAAGCGCATTCTTGAGAAAGCAGCTAAAATTGCAAATGGTCAAATGCGCGTTACCTCCTTTGCCGATCGTCGCCCCGATGCTGTTGTATGGAAAGATCGTCAATGGCAATGGGTAGGTTTACGCCCAGAAAATGGCGACTTTGCCACACCTAATTATACCGACATTGAAGCCCGTGAAGTATGGTTCTACCAAGCAATTGGTGCATCTCCTGCTATGTTTCGACGCAAAGCCGGAACAGGCTCGCTTTACTGGCTAGGAATGAAAGATAATAAAGGCCAATATGTTGATGGTGCTAATACCTATAAACTGGTCATTCCTCAACCCGTTCCAGCCGGTTTATTCTGGTCGATTACGATCTATGATGCAGAAACTCGTAGCCAAATAGATACCGATCAAGGTTACGCCGCGTTAAGGTCATTATTCGAACTGAAAGACTTCTCGAAAGACAAAGAGGTAGACCTGTACTTCGGACCGAAAGCCCCTGCTGGGAAAGAGAAACAATGGATTAAAACCATTCCTGGCAAAGGCTGGTTTGCTTATATAAGAATTTATGGTCCTGGCGAAGCCGCCTTCAATGGTGCTTGGAAACCAGGCGATTTCGAACAAGTGACCAATTAAATACTTGCATTATTTCATCATCTGAAAAGGGAGCTGCTGTAATGGGAGCTCCCTTTTGTATTTTGGAGCAAGTTTTGTAGATGAATGGTAGATCAATCCCCAACGCTTTATGTCAAATTCCACCAGCCTATTAAAGCCTCGTTTAGTGGCAGGCATGATCGATTACGCCATCATTGTTATGTATATCATTGCTATCGCTATTATTTCTAACATATACCATTCCATCACCCAACAAACACCGCAACCGCTGCCACCTTTACAAGGTGAGTTAATGGGATTATTCTTACTCATCATTCCCGTATTTTGTTATTTCTTTTTCACAGAAAGCAGTAGCCGTAAAGCCAGTATCGGCAAACGCTTGCGGGGTTTACAAGTAATCTCTAAAACGGGCAAGAAAGGCATATTTTGGCGCAATGTATTGAAAGTACTTCCATGGGAAATAGCGCATAGCGGGGTACATTGGCTCTTTTATTACGATACACAAAGTAAAATCACACCTTTCTTTGTGTATATTCTGCTAATATTACCTATGGTGATTGTAATATTTTACGCCGTTAGTATTATTTTATCGAAAGGACATAGTAGTGTATACGATCAATTAACGAAAGTGCATTTGGAAGCACGCATATAAATATAGAAGCCCGGCTAACAGTTGTTAACCGGGCTTCTTTTTATCTAATCCTGTATTACCTGATCAATTGTATATAGCCTTTATAAATCTTAATTTCTCCCGTTTGTAATCGAAGTTTCAGCACATAATAATATGTACTTTCTAATAAGCCATCACCCGTCCAGCTGTTATCATAACTCTTATTCTCATACACTTGGTTACCCCAACGGTTATAAATAGATACATGCGAATTCGGGTATCTTTCAAGGCCTACAATTACCCAACGATCATTCTTACCATCGCCATTCGGTGAAATCACATTCGGAATGTATATATCGTCGTTGCCTAATACACGCACTTGCAATGAATCTGTTGTAACACAACCGCTCGGCATTTCCATCGTAATACGGTATAGCTGTGTTTGTGTAAGCGTAGCGGTAGGATTTTGAATCGCCGGGTTACTTAAGCCGGTAGTCGGTGTCCATGCCCAACTGGTATTGCCAATATTACGTGCATTTAGCAATGTTGGAACATTCGGTGTTGTATTCACGGTTGGTAATATCATACCGGCAACCGGTACATCAATTACTATATTCTTCGCTACAGAATCGGCTAATAATGGACAGCTCATAGGTGTTACTTTCAACTGTACCATGTACGAACCGCCATTGTTATACGTGAATGTTGGAGATTTTAATGTACTTGCATGTCCTGCATTATCTACCCAACTGTACAATACATCCATCGTATCTTGTACTTGCGATGTATTTGTAAAGGTTACCGGGATGCCTTCGCAATACCGATCGAATGTAAAGCTAGCCACAGGCTTCGCAACACTCGAAATTTTCACGTTGCCTACTTTATCTGCACTACATCCTGCCAAGGTGAAAATAGACACGCTGTAAGTTCCGCTATCAGTGGCTTCATATACCGCATTGGTGGCGCCGTTAATCAGTACATCATTTTTATACCATTGGTAAGCATTACCTCCAGAGGTAATTAATGGAAGACTAAAGCCTTCACAGATATAAGTACCCTTCGGTGTTAGTATCGTACCTGCAGGTGTTGGATTCACAGTAACATTATACCCCGCTGGTTCCAACAACCTACAACCTTCCGGTGTAGTCGCTGAAATGGATACCCTGCCATTCACAGCACGATCAAACCCTGTACTTGCCATAAAGCTTGGCACATCGCCGCTACCACTCGCGCCTAAACCTGTATTTTCATTACTGTTCGTCCATGTAAACATCGTACCTGGCACCGCTCCTCGCAATGGTACAGCTGGCGCCGTTGCTCCACCGCAAAGTACCTGGTCGGCCAATGTGCTTACTAAGCTAGCAGCCGGGTTTACCGTAATGCGTACTTGCTGCGTATCGGTACAATTTATGAAACTAACACTATATGTATATACAATTTCCACCGGTGCATTCGTAGTATTCATCAACGTTTCCATAATATTACCAGTACCACTTGATGCCGGGTTACTAATACCAGGTATCGCTTCTCTTCTCCATGTTAAGGTAGCACCTGGCGTCGCAGTTTTGCCTTCGTATGTTAAGCTTGTACCAGAACAGATAGGTGCCAGTTGTGTTTCACTGCTTAATCGTAAGCTTGGTGCAACAACTACTACCACATTCTGCGAACTAACACAACCATCAGCATTTACAGTGAAAGAATAAATAGCACGGGCAATATCCGTTGTTACATTCTCTAATATTTCATTTGGATTACCAGTACCGCTAGCTGCTGGATTCGCCAAAGATGAGAAGGCATTTCGTTGCCATGTAATTTGTGCGCCTGGAACATTTGCTGTTGGTGCATAATCAAATACCGTGTTATTACAAATACTTGGCGGTGTTGTGGTGCTACTTAATGTAGGTTGTGGTTTAACTACAACACTAACAGTGGCCGTAGTGGCACTACAACCAGTGGCACGTACTGTATAAATATAGTTCACCGTAACAGGTTGTGCAGTAGTATTGATTAAGGTTTCCGCGATATTGCCAGTTCCAGTTGCTGCTGGGTTACTTATACCGGGTACCGCTGCACGTGTCCAAGTAAACGTAGCACTTGGTTCGTTGCTTGTTGGAATATAATTCAACGGCGTAGCACTACAAATAGCACTTGGTGTTAAGGTGCTTGTTAAGCCTGGTGCTGGGTCAATCGTATATTGGAAAGAAATCGGCGCTCCTGTACAACCATTTGCAGTAGGTGTTACCGTTATGGTCGCAACTAGTAACGACTTGTTAAGTGGTGGTGTAGCGAAGGCCGGGATATTACCCGTACCCGATCCCGGCAAACCAATAGTTGGATTAGAATTAGTCCAACTGTAAGTAGTACCCGCTACTGGTCCACTAAAGTTAACAGCCGTTGTAGTAGCGCCTGCGCAAAGTGTTTGACTAGCTACAGGGTTTACCGCAGGAACAGGATTTACAGTAATCGTAAATGTACTTGGTGCACTACTACAATTATTTTCAGTTGCAATAACTGTTATAGTAGCAGTAATAGGAACATTACTTGTATTGGTGGCCGTGAAGATGGGAATATTACCTGTACCACCGGCACTTAAACCTATGGCTGGATTATCATTCGTCCACGTATATGTAGCCGCTGTAATAGTTCCTGCAAAGCTTGGGATGGTTACACTTTCATTTGCACACACCACCGTGTTGCTCGGCACTGTAATAGTAGGTACCGCAAAAACTTGCACGGTACGAGTTGCCTCGGAAATAAACCCGGTCGACGTTTCTACTGATAAAGTAACCGTATATACACCTGCCGCGGCGTACGTATGCGTTGGATTAGCATCTGTACTCGTAGTACCATCACCAAAATCCCATGTAGCACCAATTACCGTTACTCCTCCCGTAATAGTGGAGGTATTGGTGAACGCAAATAAATTACCTGGTAAACAAGCTGTAATTGGATTAATATCAAACTTCGCTACCACGTTCGGGTTCTTAGTTACAGTAATTGTATTACGTGCCACGCTTGTACAACCATTATCGGCCGTTACCATTAACGTAACGATATATAAGCCACTATTTTGGTAGGTATGCATTGGATTCTGTTCAAAGCTTTCTGTACCATCACCAAACATCCAATGATAGGTAGTTAATGTACCTTTCCGTATACGCGTAACTGTTGATATAAACTGGTATTCATCATTCGAGTTCGGTGCTATAATGCGGTAAGTAAATCCAGCTACCGGCGATGGCAATACCGTTATAGTTTCACGGTAGGCTTCACTCGCACAACCATCACTGCTGGTAGCAGTTAACACCACATTATACTGGCCATCGGCTTGGTAAGCATGCGTTGCATTCTGCGTAGTTAAAATAGTACCATCTCCCAAATCCCAAGTATACGTTAAGGTACCACTGCCAATGTTAGAAGTATTGGTAAACTCGTAGTTATTACCCGTAATACATTGCGGATCATTATTAATAGTAAATCCTACCGTTGGTAATGGAAGAACCGTTACCGTTACTTGCTGTGTATTTGTACAACCATTCGCTGCTAAAGTATATTGATACACAACATTAACCGGCAAACTAGTTGTATTGGTTAATATTTCATTCGGGTTACCCGTTCCGCTGGCTGCTCCATTACTAATGCCCGCTACTGCTGCACGCGACCAGCTAAATGTAACGCCACTTATCGCTGAAGTTGGTGAATAATTCAACATCGTACCAGAACAAATCGCCGTTGGGGTTACACTACTGCTTAATACTGGTGATGGCAATACACGCACCTTAACATTATAAGGTACTGTATTAGCACATCCATTTGCGGAAGCCGTATAGGCATAAACCACGTCGATTGGTGCCGTAGTTGTATTTACCAACACCTCGCTTACATTGCCCGTTCCTGTAGCAGCCGGGTTAGATATGCCTGGTATGGAAGCCCTCGTCCAATTAAAGGAGGCAACAGCAACAAGGCTACTTGGTGTATAAGTAAAGGTTTCTCCACTACAAATTACTCCTGCATCATTATTACTATTCATGATAGGTGTTGGATGAATTGTGATGGTGAATGTTGATGCTGTACCTACACAACCATTAATAACCGGGGTTATGGTAATATTAGCCACTTCCGTAGTATTACCTGTATTAATACCGGTAAATGATGCAATATTACCGGTACCGCTCGCATTCAGTCCAATTCTAGTATTATCATTCACCCAAGTATATGTTGTGCCAGCAACAGGACTTGTAAAATTAATGGCGGCTACTGTTTCACCGTTACATTTAACTTGGTTTGATACGGTATTCACTGTTGTTGTCGGATTCACCGTAATAAGGAATGATCGCGCTTCTCCTGGACATCCTTGTAAGGTAGGCGTAACATTAATAAATGAAGCAAGTGGCGCTTGCGTGGTATTTGTAGCAACAAATGACGGTATAAAGTCGGTTCCAGAAGTAGGCAACCCTATCGCCGCAAATGTATTACTCCATGTGAAAATTGTATTGGGTGTTCCTGAGAAATTAATTTGATTTACAGTACTGCCATTACAAACCGTTATATTTCGTAATCCTGTTACAACTGGTGTTGCATTTACAATTAATGACACAGTTGCTATATTCACATTACCCATATCGTCTATCACCGCTAACTCTACAGTATAATTACCCGCAGCTGCGTAGGTGTGTGTTGGATTCATACCAAGCGCAGTTGTTCCATCTCCAAAATCCCAGTTATAAACAACTATCGGGTTTGTAGCAGTAGAAGCAAATCCGCTGAAAACAAATATATTGTCTTTCAAACACTGTGATGTTGTATTGACATCTATCCTAGCAACCACGTTAGGATCATCTATAATTACCAATGTCTTCTGTATATATGCAGCACAAGATGTACCGTTCGATGTTTCAGTAACGGTTAAGCGCACATTGTAATTACCCTGTGCAGCATATGTATGTGTTGGATTTTCATCAGTGCTAGTTGTTCCATCACCAAAATTCCAAACATACGATAAGGTACCATTACTAATCGTTGAATTATTGGTAAATTCAAACGTTTTGGTTGAACCAAATGGATCAGACATAAATGTAAAGTTCGGTGATGGTACTGGGTCCACTCTCACTTGATTAACAACTGTTGAAGTTGCACATCCTTCATTCCCAGTCACTTTTAAGGTAACATCATAAGTACCCTCCGCAGTATAAGTATGGGTGGCATTTGCAGTAGTGGCTGTTTTACCATCACCAAAATCCCATGCATACGTTAATGTACCACTACCAGTAGTTGTGTTTGTAAAGACGAAACTATTGCCCTGTAAACACTGTACCGCGTTATTGATGGTAAATGCAGTGCCTGGTATTGGACTTACCACAACACTCACTTGCTGCACATTACTACAACCATTTGCAGTAATAGTATACTGATACACCACTGTAATAGGCGCATTCGTAGTATTGATCAATACCTCGTTCGGATTATTTACACCAGATGCTGCTGGATTACTGATACCAGCTATGGCAGCACGGCTCCAACTAAATGTAGCCCCATTCGTTACACTACTTGGGGAATAGTTAAATTCTGCTCCTGAACAAATACCTGCCGGTATTAAACTACTACTTAACACAGGCGTTGGATCTACATTCACTACCACATTATAAGTTGTAGGATTCACACAACCATTCGATGATAAAGTATATACATACGTCACGGCTATTCGTGCATTCGTTGTATTCACCAATGTTTCACTAATATTCCCTACTCCACTTCCACTAGCATTACTGATGCCACTTACAGCAGCTCTTGTCCAATTATATATAACACCGGTCGTATTACTACTTGGTGTATAATTAAAGGTTGCATTGCTACAAATAGTACCACCTTGCAAGCTACTTGTTAAAATAGGTGTAGGTTGAACGGTAATGGTGTATTGTTGTTCCGCTCCTGCACATGTACCGCCTCTTGGTGTTACTTTAATGGTAGCTATTTCTGGTGAAGCACTCGTATTCACTCCTGTAAAGGCTGTTATACTACCGCTACCAGATGCAGCTAAACCAATACGTGTATTATCATTCGTCCAACTAAATGTTATACCTGTCACGGTACTTGTAAAGTTAGTAGCTGGCACTTGCGCGCCGTTACAAACTGTTTGATCTGCAAAACCACTTACGGTTGGTGTTGGTAATACAGTAATAGTAAATGTTTCTGCTGTACCTGTACAACTAAAGAGGCGTGGTGTTAAAGTAATTGTAGCGATTACAGGTGTAGTACCTGTATTCACCACAGTAAAGGGCGAGATGTTATCATTACCTGAAGCCGGCAAACCGATACTTGGCGTATTATTTGTCCATGTAAAGGTAGCGGCGGTAGGACTAGCATTGAAGTTGATGTTGTTTGAAGTAGCCCCGTTACACAATGTTTGATTAGTTACCGGTGCAATAACAGGTGTTGGTAAAACAGTAACCGATTTCGAAACCGCATCCACAAATCCATTACTACCTGTTACCGTTAATATCACGGTGTAAGTTCCACTACTGGTATACGTGTGTGTTGGATTTGCTAAAGTACTAGATGTACCATCGCCAAATTCCCATAAGTAACTAGCCACAGACGCTCCACCGGCTGCTGTTGTGGTATTATTGAATACAAAATTATTGCCTGTTAAACATTGCGCATCTGGAGTTACGTCAAATCCTGCTACTACATTTTGGTATTTCGTTACGCGTATTTGACTAGTAACAGTAGCGGTACAACCTTGCTGGTTTGTTACCGTTAAACGCACTACATAAATGCCGCTATCTGCATACAAATGCGTAGGATCTTTCAAAGTGCTAGTAGCGCCATCTCCAAAATCCCAAGCATACGTTAATGTACCGGCACTACTACTAGAAGTATTGGTGAATTGGAATTCATCATTCGAATTAGGAGAAATTATATTGTATACAAATCCCGCTACCGGTGAATTATACACTACTACGGTACGACTTACCACTGCTGTACATCCAGCGGCTGTTATACCGCGCAAAGTAACCGTGTAAGTACCGGCCAATTTATAAGCATGCGTGGCATTCGCCGTGGTGGCTGTTTCACCATCGCCAAAATTCCATGTATACGTTGCGCCACTCACAGCACTAGTGTTCGTAAACACAAAATTATTGCCTTGCAAACATTGCGTGGTGTCGTTAATGGTTAATTGTAAAGCAGGTAATGGCTGTACCTGTGCAAATACAGTATCCGTATTACTACATGCATTAGCCGTTAAGGTGTATACATATGGTACTTGGTGACTAGCCTGGTCTGTAATTTGCAACGTTTCATTTATACCATTCACACCGCTCGCTGCGGGGTTACTAACACCTGCTATAGCTGCCCTGCTCCAAGCAAACGTAGTGCCTGGCAAACTCGCTGTAGGCGAATAAACAAATGGAGTTCCTGCACATACAGCAGCTGGCGTAGTTGTTGAAGTTAATACAGGCAATGGTTTCACGGTAACTGTCACATTTCCTGTTCCACCACAACCGTTTGCGTTCAATAAATAAGTATAAAACACATTTATAGGTCCATCGGTCGTATTCACTAATCGTTCATCAATTATACCTACTCCACTCGATGCAGGGTTTGCAATACCAGGCACAGCGTTACGCGTCCATGTGAAGGTAGTATTAGGCGTTCCAGAACCAGGTTCATAGTAGAATGGATTACCAGAACAAATAGCGGCTGGTGTTAAATTAGTACTGAGGGTTGGTGTAGGTCGTACCCCAAGTCGTACTAACTGCACGTTGCTACAGCCATTCGCAGTAATTGTAAATCTATAAGTTACGGTTACTACGGAATCCGTTGTATTATCTAGTAACTCACGTGGGTTACCTGTTCCACTTGCCGTTGCATTTGAAATACCCGGCACAGCATCGCGCTGCCATGTGAAAGTGGCACCAGGTGTACCGCTGGTAGGTTCATAACTAAATACAGAATTATCACAAATAGGGGTTGGTGTTAACGAGTTGTTTAATACAGGAATAGGATATACCGTAATATTAAAAGTATCACGCGTACCTGTACAACCCGCAGCTGCTGCTTGTACAATAACCGAAGATGTAATACTAGTGGCACCTGTATTAATAGCTGTAAATGCCGCGATATTACCGGTTCCTGAAGTCTGTAAACCAGTTGTCGTATTGCTATTCGTCCAGCTAAAGGTGGTATTTTGTACGGCACTAGTGAAGGCCACCGCTTGCGTAGTACCCCCGGCACAAAGCGCTTGGTCGGCTGTTGGATTTACACGAGGACTAGGTTTTACTGTGATGGTAAATGTTTGCGCAGCGCCAATACAACCATCAAAACTTGGTGTAACAGTAAAGGTTGCTACACTGTTGCTTTGTGTTGAATTGGTGGTAGTGAAGGAAGGAATGTTTCCACTTCCACTAGCAGCCACACCAATTGCAGGATTCGAATTCACCCAGTTGTACATGGTACCAGGAACACTACCCGTGAAATTAATCGCCGTTGTTGGTTGCCCTACACACAATATTTGATCCGCAGGTTTCACCACTGTTGGTACCGGTTTTACGACTACTGTTTGGGTAACAGTTTGCCTATAACCAGTTGTAGTAATCACCGTTAAAGTAACCACGTAAGTACCTGCTGTTGCGTATACATGAGAAGGACTAGTAACCGTAGAAATAGCCGTATTGTCACCAAAGTTCCATTCATACCCGGCAATTGTTGTGCCCGGTGTAACCGTGGTAGTATTGGTGAATACGAAGTTATTACCTGTTAGGCATTGCTCACTTTGGTTAATTGTAAACTTCCCATTTACATTCGGATCAATAGTCACTACAATGGTTTCCGAAGCACTAGCCGAACAGCCAGAGCGCGTTGTAACGGTTAAACGAACGGTATATGTACCATTGGTAGTATAAGTATGACTAGGATTTTCTAGCGTACTGCTTATACCATCACCAAAGTCCCAGAAGTATACTACACCCGTATCTTCTGGTGGAGTAATGACGGTTTTATTGGTGAACTGGAATACATTATTACTATTAGGAGAAATGATAGCGTACACAAAACTCACTTGCGGCGTAATATTTACCGTCACTGTTCTTGCGATAGAATCTTTACAACCATTGCCGTTCGTGCTAACTAACTTAACAATGAAATCGCCTGTAGTGGTGTAACTATGTGTAGGTGATGTAGCTGTTGAAGTTGTTCCATCGCCAAAATCCCAAACATAGGTAGCATTCGTACCAGCGGTTGTATTGGTAAATACAAACGAATTACCTGTTAAACATTGCGAAGCTTGGTTAACAGCAAAACTGGATTTCGGTAATGGATTAACAGTAATGGTTAATGTATCGGTTGTATTACATCCCGCGGCAGAAGTAGTAACAGCTATTTTCGCTATAACCGGGGCATTGCCATTATTAATGGCCACAAACCCAGGCACAGTAGCACCTGAACCACTGCCCGGTAAGCCAATGCTTGTATTATTATTAGTCCACGAGAAGGTAGTACCGGCAATAGGACTTGTAAATGTTCTAGGTGGAATAGAATCGCCCGAACATACTGTTACACCCGGTAAAGCCATTGGCTGATTTTGCGGTTGTACCGTATAAGTTACCCTTACCGGCTCACCATTCACCACCACGGAAGAACCATCATCCGGGGAAGTATAAGTATAAGAAGGCGTAAAAGTATACACCACGGTTCCTACAGTGGTGCCCGTATTCGTTAAAGTAGGTGCAAATGTATAGGTGCCTGTACTAGATGCTACTGCGCTACCATTTGCCACACCTCCTACCGTTCCGGCGGTAACACTGGCTGTCCAGCTAATCGTAGCATTATGTAACGTTTGTAAATTGATGGGGGTAGGCGTACCACTACATATATTTACAGTTGTACTAGGTACTTGTAAAACCGGTTTACGGTAAGCGTAAGTAACCGAAGTATCGTTGCTGGCATCGGGATCACTGAAGCCTGTAGGCGATTTA
This sequence comes from Chitinophaga skermanii, assembly GCF_003259335.1. Taxonomy (GTDB): domain Bacteria; phylum Bacteroidota; class Bacteroidia; order Chitinophagales; family Chitinophagaceae; genus Chitinophaga; species Chitinophaga skermanii. The sequence goes on along the minus strand of NZ_QLLL01000004.1, from coordinate 452,974 downwards.
CTATAGGCAAGGTTTTTAATAATACGAGGAATACTATCAGTAAACACCATTCTGCCTGCAAACCGGAACGTACCTCTACTATAGGCTTGCAAATTCACCGTTCCTCCTCTAAAAACATTTCCCACAATGGAGCCATTACCATCGTAGGTGTTACTTATATAACCGTTGTTGTTGAAGCTTACATTTTGTGCAGTAAACCAAGTAGGCAAAGTATCGGTTACCGGGATATTAGGAATAGGACTAGGGCTATCATTAAATACCCCTACATTATATACAACCGAATCCCGGTTAGTAATTACCACCGGGCCACTCTTTTCTGTATGAATAGCACCAGGCGTGGTAACATATAAATTCTTAATCTCGTGGTTGTTAGTATATAACCCCGTGGATGCAGCAAACCCCACTTTCAAATTCGCCGGTGGAGGATCACTTAATAGAATGGGGCCAAATACTTTATTCATACTACCCGATTGCGAGAATTGCATGCTAACGGTGAGCTGGTAATTAGCACCTACCTTCTCAATTAGTACTTGCACCTTCCGGTAAAAGTTATCGGAACTGGGTCGCGTAGCGATAGGCGTACCATAACTAATCTTCTGACCAGCATACACAGTTCCTCCTAAATTTGCACCTGTTCCCGCTAAATAAGGTGTATGATTAGCTGTTGTACCCCTTACAGCAATTGTATGGGGTAAAAAACCTTTAGAAAGATTATCATTCACGGTTTGTTTAACAGAGTAGTTACCAAATTCATCTAACCCTACACCAATATAACCACCCGTAAGCCCCGGGCCTAATGACCAGCCTGTAGGATGTGTTGCTTTATCTACCTCACCATACCCTAAAGCGCCTCCATCCTGTCCAATCTGAAACGTTCCCGGGCCATATGCGGCATCAAATAAGTAAACGGCAAAACCATCTGCCTCTGGCCGCGTAGAAGGTGCCCATGCAGTATATTCAAACTCCACGAACAAACCTAGGTTCGATGGGAAGCTTTCATTTACATAACAATAGCCTACTTGGTTGGTGGAATCCCCTGTTAGTCGTAGCCATCCTGCCCCCAAAGGGTCAATACCAGCAGCAGCCGTTAATTGCGCACTACCACCTAGTATAATCCTTGGAGAGGTTAAGGTATTATCACCAAAACTCTCCCGTAACGTGAACTGGGCACGTACTGCTTGTTGGGTGAATAATAAAATAAATAAACAGAGTAAAGTTTTACGCCATAGTGATAAGGTGCTTTTGCACATAGCCATATTTTTAGTCAACAGAAAATCATACATGCACACCATTTGCCTGGTGCGAAAAAAGGGTCTTACCATGCCTGCTTGTAACTTTCAAATAGGTACAAAAACACTTTCCAGGTCGTCGATTTTGGTAAGTAGGTGTAATTTTATTGCTGGATTGTATGCTTAGGGTTGGGTACAATTGTATTAGATAACACGATTTAAGGTGGAGGGTTCACAAGACGAAAAGAATTTTTTCTTTTGAAACAGCTTGATAATCATTGTAAATAATAAGTGTATAAAAATAATGAGCCTGTTTTTTGCCTATTTTTAGTCAACCGCAAGGCAACGCATGTATCGATTATTACGTATTACTAACATTCACCAACTTCAGTACCATGATCAAAAAATGGCTTATCTCCAGCGCATTTCTTACAGCATTTCTATGCACTGCTTGTAGCAAAAGCGACGACAATAGCACGCCACCCGTAAACACGGCGGCCCCAACTAGCGGCACATGGCGTGTAACACTCTTCTCCGAAAGAGGCGAAAACAACACGAGCAAATTCAATGGCTACACCTTTACTTTCAATAGAGGCGGTACAGCCACCGCCATGAAAGACGCTATCACTAAAAACGGCACTTGGAGCTTCGGCAATAGCAATCGCCGTTACAACATCGATTTTGGTGTAAAAACCGACAGTAACAAACCACTGGGTGAATTAACCGACGATTGGGTAATTGTAGAAGTATCCACCACGAAGATTACGCTAAAGGACGATAATGAAAGCAGTAACGAACAACTCGTTTTCACGAAGAACTAATAAAACAACAACCGCCAGAAAGAAATTTCCGGCGGTGTTTTTTATGCATGTTTGAAAAAATGGATACACTAATTATTGACACATCAACAGTATCATTATAAGGTGGTCGACGTTCTACCTTCTATATATCATCATTGCAACTTACCCATCTTCTGCATCGTACTAGCAGCCTTTAGAAGTAACTTGTACCCCTAGTTCCCAATGCTGCCAGTAACACCGGTTGAAGAAGTTCACCTACAACAATGCTAGATAGTAGAAACATCGACCACCTTCACAAATTCCATCCTTCACAACTGGTTGACATGTTAGTTTTGCTTCTGCAGTATTTCCTACTATCTATTACATGATGCAATATTTTCCAGCTTTGCATAATACAACGCACAATATTTTGATAATTTTTCTAACCATACACAACTGCAATAAATAGCCTAGTAAGTTGATGGTAGATTATATCTCCATGCTTATCCCATGTTTTCCCAATAAGTACCTTATACTAATAGTATATTCAACCTTACCTTCCCTATAACTTGTTCGTAAGTAGTACAATCCTTCTAAGTAATTTCTAAGGTGCCGCCAAGCTCCTTCCATGTACCAACCATGTAGCTACCATGTAATTTCTAAGCTAATTCCATGTAGTTTTCATGTAACTACCATGTAATTCCATGTAGTTTGATCGTATTTAGATCGTATGTACATCGTATTTACATCGTATTTACATCGGCTTTCCCCTAGTAATCACTTGATGATCACTTATATAACTGTATTATCATGCTTGGCTATTAGCTAACTTGTCGCAATCATAATACTCAATAGGCCAAATGCGCAATTCACTGGAAATAAGAAAGGCTGCCTCTACCTGGTAGAAACAGCCTTTCCTGTTATATTCACTACGTTAATATTACATCAATTTCAACTGTAAAGCCCGCTTTTTCTCTTGTTCCCGGTGATGACGGAATACGCTCTTTGTTACGAAGTGACCCAACGACATTCCAATTAACACATCACTACTCCAATGGCGATTGTCGTACAACCGGGAAATCCCCGTTAAGCCGGCAATACCATAACATACCCAAGGTACCCATTTATGATCCTTCCCATACGATTCCGCGATAGCGGTAGCTACCGTCATAATGGTATTACTATGACCCGATGGGAACGAGGTAAAGCGTTTATCATTGCTACCCGGCGCATTGAAGTTAAACGGTGAATCGAAGTAACTGGGGCGCCCTCTGCGTACCACGCTCTTAATCGTAGCGTAAATGGCCGTAGAAATGACCAAGGATTTAGCTGCCATTAAGCCCGCGCTTTCTAAACGACGATCTTTTGCAATAACCCCAGCAAGGTACATACCCCCCACTAAATAGGGGCCATAAGCATTGCCGAAAGGCTCTACTTGCCTTACTACACTCGTATAAGCATTGGCGCGGTGCGTAATAAAAAATTGCTTGATTTCGTAATCGCTGGCCGCTAAGGCGGTGGTTAAGCCAAGAATAACGGTAAATTTCGTTACATCCTTTTTATCCCAGTGCAGCGGGCGGGTAACCGTGTATTTCGCATCATCCCAAATACTCACAAAAAACTTCTTATTCAGGCGGTAATAGATCGCCGAATCTTGGGGATGGGAAATAGCTTGTTGCACCGGCACAATGGAATCTTGTGCAGGAACAATTGTAGAAGTAACTACGCTCGTGTCTTGCCCTGGTAATGTATCTACCACGGGTTGTTGTGCATAGGCCTTACTGCCGAATAGTATAAAACTAGCGATCGCCACCATGGTAATGGGAGATCGTAGCGTGCTAAAAATGTGATTCATCATGACATACTCCCGTAAACCTACGACGGCACAGGTGCTTACGGATTTTAAACTAGAGCTGCAAAATTAGGCAAAAATAGGTTTCATATGGAATACGTGCTAAGTATGACAGTTTTTGTACACTATCGTACATCATGAGAGCACAAAAAAGCCCCAGCTAAGCATACAGCTTGCTGGGGCCTAGTGAATATTGTATATAAATAATTACTTATTTACTGCCGGTGTTAATACAATCTTGCGGAACTCGATCGGACCGTGATCGCCTTGGATATAGATTGGGCCTGGTTCACCTTCGTTAGCATCCAATGCACCACCTGTAATACCCGGTATTTCTTGGTTACTAATCACGGTTTTACCATTCACCACCACGGTTACCATTCTACCCACCAAGGTAATATCGTATGATTGCCATTGGTCGGGTCCCAGTGAATTGATTTCGCTCGGTGTTAAGAAACCGTAAATACCACTATACAAAACATTCGAAGGATGCGCATCTTTCGGGCTATCTTCGATTTGTACTTCGTAACGACCTCTTAAGTAAACACCACTATTGCTACCTTTTTTATAACGGAACTCTACATGCAGTTTAAAATCGGTGAACTTCTCTTCAGAAACAAGGTTCACACCAGATTTAGCACTGGTAAGAATACCATCCTTTACCTCCCATTGGTTCTTAGGGGCAATTTTCCAACCGGTTAAATCTTTCCCATTGAATAAGTTGATGGCTTTACCCCATTTCGGAGCAACAACGCGTTTCAAATAAGGTGCTTTTACCCCTTTCCAAGTGTAGGTTTTGCCTTCGCTGGTAACAAGGGTACCTTGGATGCCAGTACTGGTTAATTCACCTTCTACAACCACATCATTCTTCCCGTTTTCCCATTGTGGCGGGATGCTGAACTTGAACTTCCCGTTATCGAATTCAACCTTCGATACAGGGCGCGCACTGCCTGAAGAACCTACGAAATATCCCACCAACGTACGGTAGCCAGATAATTTTACTTCTAACCAAGAAGGCGCTTCTTTGCCATCTTCGTTCACTGTAATATCCCATCTACCAATTAAATCTTTCGCTTCTTTCACACCGGTTACGGCAAATGCGGTATTTGTGTTTGCAGCAACTGCCGGTGTAACACCACCCATCGCTAGCATGCAACCCAAACCTAAAACGAGGAATTTTTTCTGCATATCAATCTGTTTTAAAATATAGTTGTGTACAACAACTACGAATGAACAAGATAAATCTAATTTCATAAAAACGCAACCCCCGCTTTGATGGACGGCATTTTTTACATTATCTTGCAAGGCTAACATTTAACCTAATCCCATGATACAAGAAAGTATACAACAACACCTGGATCAACTCGTACACGACCATCACATTACGCTCTTATATGTTTGCGAATCGGGTAGCCGCGCTTGGGGCTTCGCATCGGAAGATAGTGATTATGATGTACGGTTCATTTACAAACAACCGTATGAAACATACGTAAGCATTCTCGATAGAAAAGATGTACTAGAACTCCCCGTTAACGAAGTACTCGATATCAGCGGTTGGGACCTTCGCAAAGCATTGCAACTCTTTTTAAAATCGAATGCTCCTTTGTATGAATGGTTACAGTCGCCCATTATATATCGCCAATCAACCAGCCTCGTAGAAGATTTACGCAGCTTGATGTCCAAGTACTTTTCCGAACGGGCAGGGCTACATCATTATATTTCCATGGCCAACAATACTTTTGAACAACACCTGCAAGGCGAACAGGTGCGTATTAAGAAGTACTATTACGCATTACGTCCTTTGCTGGCCGCCCTATGGATAGCCGACAAGGGGGGTGTACCACCGATGGAATTCGGGGAGTTGATCACCCAAATCAGCGATCAAACTTGGTTACATGAAGCCGCTTCGCTCACCGCGCAAAAAGTAGCGGCCAACGAAAAAAGCACCATTGCCCCCATCGCCTTTTGGCAAAATTGGATCAGAGAAACCATCCACTATTGCAACGAAAAATCCAAATCTATTCCTCCTAAGTACAATACAGCGGAAGAATTGGATGCATTATTCAGACAATACATTACAGCATGACCTACGAATCGCTTCAAGCTTCCCCCCAATACCTTTTGCTAAAGTGTATCAGCGGAAGCAATGCATATAACTTACAAGTACCTAACTCCGACACAGATTACAAAGGTATTTACATACTACCGCAACCCGAATTTTTCGGTTTGCATTACACGCCGCAAGTATCTAATAGCACGAACGACGAAACCTACTTCGAAATAGGCCGCTTTATGGAACTATTAGTAACCAACAATCCTAATATTTTAGAATTGCTGGCCACACCTGCACATACTACGATATTCAAACATCCTTTGATGCACCGTATACAAGCGAGCGATTTTCTATCGATGCGCTGCTTAGATACTTTTGCCGGCTATGCGAAAATGCAAATCAAGAAAGCTTATGGTTTGAATAAACAAATTCATAACCCGCAACCCGTTGATAGGAAAACACCTTTGCAATTTTGTTTCGTTGTAGAAGGGCACCGTAGCATGCCTGTAGAAGAATGGTTGCAAGTAAGAAATTTGAAGCAAGAAGATTGTGGCCTGTCGACCCTTCCCAACTTCCGCGAAACGTACAACCTATTTCATAAAAGTCAATTCGAAGAACCGGTACACTTCTCCGGCATAATCGCGAAAGACAATTCCAACGCGGTGAGCCTCAGCTCTATTCCAAAAGGAGCAACACCCCTCACCTATTTACAATTTAATAAAGACGCTTATACGATACATTGTAAGCAATATTTACAATATTGGGAATGGGTAGATAAACGCAACGAAGCGCGCTTCGAAAATACTTTGCAACACGGGAAAAACTACGATAGTAAAAACATGATGCACACCTTCCGCTTGTTGCAGATGGCGGAAGAAATTGCACTAGAAAAGAAGATACAGGTATATAGGCACGATCGTGACTTCTTTCTAAGCATTCGCAGTGGTGCATTTGAATATGATACGCTGTTGCAGATGGCAGAAGAAAAACTAGCGCGTTTACCGGCACTGTACGAACAATCTGGGTTGCCCGATGCGCCGAATGAGGCTGTGGCAGAAGCTTTGCTACAAGAGATTAGAACTTCTTTCTATCAAACATTATCTCAATAATAAACGAATGATATAGCCCTCTTTGTTTTCAAACTGCAACGGGGTTGCTATATTCCTTTTATAAATTTGTATTCGTTTACATACATTTGCAATAATGAAATTTGTCGCTTACATATTCGCTTGCCTCATTCTCCTGCTCAGCATATTGCCGTGCATGGATAATGCTGTTGCAAAAACGAATGTAGCGGCTACCAACATTGTGAAAGTAACCGATACAACTGATCATGCGCATGAAGATGCTTGCTCGCCGTTTTGTATTTGTACTTGTTGCACGAACTCGCCTACTTGCTTGTTGTACACGAAGTGTATGATGCAAGCAGTAGCGCCGAAAGAACGTGAACATAATTATACTGCCTACTACATTGGCGATATCACCGAAATCGCTCTTCCCATTTGGCAACCGCCCCAGTTAGCCGCTTAATGTCACATTTACTTATTTACTGCTTGGAATAGCCCATTTGGCTACTTTCCGAAGGAATTACACGCATACTTGTATGGCTTCGCTTACGCGTTGTTGTGCGTGCATGCTGTGAATGCTATGCTCCTATTACAGATTTAATTATGCTGAATAAAATTATTCAATTCTCGATACGATATAAACTCGTTATCGCGCTTATGACCGTTGCTCTTATTATTTGGGGCCTATGGAGCGCGAGCCGTTTACCTGTAGATGCCGTACCCGACATCACTAATAACCAAGTACAAATTATTACCGTTACACCTACGCTTGCCGCGCAAGAAACGGAACAATTGGTCACGTATCCTATTGAACAAAGTCTTGCCAACCTGCCCGACCTCGAAGAAATGCGCTCGATTAGTAGATTCGGCTTATCGGTGATTACTGTTGTATTCGATGATAAAGTAGATATCTATTTCGCTAGGCAACTTATCAACGAAAAGTTGAAAGAAGCCGAAGAGAAAATACCGGCAGGTATTGGTAAACCCGAGCTGGCACCTGTAAGTACGGGCTTAGGCGAGGTATACCAATACGTGATTCACCCGAAGAAAGGTGCCGAAAATAAATACTCCGCGATGGACCTACGTACCATGCAAGATTGGATCGTAGCGCGGCAATTATACGGTACGAAAGGAGTAGCGGAAGTAAACAGCTTCGGCGGCCTTTTAAAACAATATGAAGTAGCCTTAAACCCGGCCCGTTTGAATGCCTTGAACGTAACCATCCCCGAGATATTTACCGCCTTGGAGAAGAACAATAGCAACACAGGCGGCGCTTACATCGATAAAAAACCGAATGCCTATTTCATTAGGGGTATTGGTTTAGTGGGCAACATGAACGACATCAATAAAATCGTGATCAAAAACATCAATGGTATTCCAGTACTAATAAGAGATGTTGCTGAAGTTCGATTAGGCAATGCCGTACGCTACGGTGCTGTTACGTACAACGGCGAAAAAGAAGTAGTGGGAGGTATTGTAATGATGTTGAAAGGATCGAATAGCGCGGCGGTGGTGAAACGTGTAAAGGAAAAAATGGAAACCATTAAGCGCTCGCTCCCGGAAGATGTTATAATTGAACCCTTCTTAGATCGTACCAGCCTCGTAGATCGTGCTGTAAATACCGTTAAAACAAACTTGGTGGAAGGTGCGTTGATTGTCATTTTCGTACTGGTGGTTTTCTTGGGTAATTTGCGCGCAGGCTTAATTGTAGCCTCCGCCATTCCCTTGGCCATGTTATTTGCACTAGGCATGATGCACACCTTTGGTGTAAGTGCAAATTTGATGAGTTTAGGCGCAATTGATTTCGGGTTGATTGTAGACGGAGCTGTGATTATTGTTGAAGCTACCTTGCATCACTTGGGATTACGTAAATCGACCCACCGGTTAACCCAAGCGGAAATGGATGAAGAAGTGTTCTTATCGGCTTCTAAAATTAGGAATAGTGCAGCCTTTGGTGAAATCATTATCCTCATCGTGTACATTCCAATCCTTACCTTGGTGGGTATTGAAGGCAAGATGTTCCGCCCGATGGCGCAAACAGTAGGCTTTGCTATTTTGGGAGCATTGATATTATCGCTAACATACATCCCCATGATGTCGGCCCTGTTCTTACCCAAACAACTCAAACAAACCCCTACTTTCTCCGACCGCATGATGCACTTCCTTCACAGGAAATATGCACCGGTATTAAACTGGGCTATCCGCACCCGTAAAGCAATAATAATTGCAACGGTGGCCGTGTTTGGTGTAACCATTATCCTATTCAAAAACATGGGTGGTGAATTCATTCCCCAGTTAGAAGAAGGCGATTTTGCCTTTCACTGTATATTACCACAAGGTACTTCCCTCAGTCAAAGTATCGAAACCTCTATGCAAGCGAGCCGGCTCATACGCGAGTTCCCAGAGGTAAAAATGGTAGTGGGTAAAACCGGTAGCGCCGAAGTGCCCACCGATCCCATGCCGCCGGAAGCTTCCGACTTAATCATTGTACTGAAACCGAAAAAAGAATGGACCACCACTAAAAGCTACGATGAACTTGCCAATAAAATTTTAGATAGGCTGTCTACAATACCCGGTGTTTTCTTCGAAGCCAACCAACCCATTCAAATGCGTTTTAATGAGCTTATGACAGGTGTTCGCCAAGACGTAGCCATTAAAGTATTCGGCGAAAACATTGATACACTAGCCGCTATTGCACCAAAGATTTCTACCATTATTCAATCTGTAAAAGGCGCCACAGCACCGCAAATAGAACGTACAACAGGCTTACCGCAAATTACCATTACGTACGATCGTGATCGTATTGCAGGGTATGGTATGAACATCGATGATATTAACCGTACCATTAGCACGGCCTTCGCCGGTGAGGCTGCGGGTGTAGTGTTTGAGAACGAGAGGAAATTTGATTTAGTGGTTCGCCTAGATAGTGCACACCGTGCCTCTATCGACGATGTAAATAACCTATTCGTTACCACTCCCAGCGGCTTACAAGTACCTTTATCGCAAGTAGCTACCGTTAGCTTCAAAGAAGGTCCTTCGCAAATTTCCCGCGAAGAGGGAAAACGAAGAATTGTGGTAGGCTTCAATGTAAAAGATCGCGATGTACAAAGCGTAGTGAAAGACATTCAAGAGAAATTAAGTACAGCTAACATATTACCCGGTGGGTATTATTACACCGTAGGCGGTACGTTCGAGAACCTGCAAGAAGCCAGTACACGGTTACAAATTGCTGTGCCGGTGGCCTTGGGGTTGATTTTCGTACTGCTTTATTTCACCTTCAATTCCTTAAAAGAATCACTCCTTATTTTCACCGCCATACCCATGAGTGCCATTGGTGGTGTGCTGGCTTTATTGCTGCGCGGTATGCCTTTTAGTATATCGGCAGGTGTAGGTTTTATTGCTTTGTTTGGCGTAGCGGTATTGAATGGTATTGTGTTAATTAGTACGTTTAACCAATTACAAAAAGAAGGCATCCAAGATGTAATTGAAAGGGTGAAAGAAGGTACACGTATTCGTTTGCGCCCCGTGTTAATGACGGCCACCGTTGCTTCCTTCGGGTTTATACCCATGGCCTTATCTACAGGTGCCGGTGCCGAGGTGCAAAAGCCTTTAGCAACGGTCGTAATCGGGGGACTATTCACGGCTACCTTCCTTACTTTAATTGTATTGCCATTACTCTATATCATGTTCCAAAAAAAATCATCTGCGCCATTAAAACCCATTACAGCGATTATTACATTATTGATCTTGGTGGGCAGTGCTGGTACAAGCCAAGCACAAAGCAAGCGGTTACCGCTGGATGAAGTACTACAAATGGCGAAACAGAATTTGCAATACGGTATTAACCAACAAGCACAAGCGCAAAACAAGGCGCAAACCCGGGCTGCCGGCATGCTTCCTAAAACGGGCATATTCGCAGAGAACGAGGATTATCGCCCTACAGATTCACGCGGTATTTTGAAGATCGGGTTATCGCAAAGCGTAGCTTGGCCAGGTTTGTATAAAGCACAGAAGAACGTGTTCAAAGCACAAGCTACGTACTTACAAATGAACCAATCGTTGATCGATGCCGATGTGAAACGCGATGTGCGGGCGGCTTATTACGAGCTGTGGTATTTGCAAGATAAACAACTACTATTCAGCAAGCTCGATAGTATTTATAAATCTATGAGTAACGCCGCTAGGTTAAAAGTTAAAACCGGCGATAGCCCCGGGTTAGATAGTATTTCCGCCATTGCACGCATGCGGGAAATGGAAGCGTTTATCGAGCAAACAAAAAACGATATCCAAGTTCAACAACAAAGCTTAGCGCAATTGCTGAATACACAAGAGGCTATTCTACCCTTGCAACAACCATTGGAAAAAATGTTATTCAATCTTTCTTCTGCCGATAGCCTCCACCCCGCCCTTGCTATGCAACAGCAAACGGTGAATGTAGCACAAGCAGGTATCGTGGTAGCGAAGAATGAGAACTTACCAGAGTTTTCGGGGAGGTTTTTTAGTCAACGTTTATACGGCATGAAAGATCCATTCAGTGGATTCTCGGTAACAACGTCCATTCCATTGGCCAGCATGGGTGCCTCGAAACACAAGGTGAAAGCTGCGGAATTGGAAATGGCGGTAGAGCAGAAAAAGTTTGATTATGGTATGCAGCAGTTTAATACGGCAAAATTGCAAGCTGTACAAAACGTGATGAAGAACGAGCAGTTGCTACGTTTCTACGAATCTACGGGCTTAGAACAAGCGGCAGCGATTATTAAAGCGTCTAGCTTGGCGTATAGGTCGGGGGAAATTAGCTTCGCGGAGTTATCGCAATTCCTTTCACAAGCTATTACCATGCAACGCAACCATCTCGATCAACTCAATGCTTATAACCAAGCCATTATTCAATACAATTATTTCATCAATCAATAATGACTAATCTACTTACGATGAAACGTAACGCTATTATATACTTCGTACTCCCGGCTTTCTTGTTATTCGGTGCTTGTCAATCTACTCCTTCAAAGGAAATGAAAGAAGAAGAAGCACAACACGAAGAACATGAAAACCCTAATACTACTACGCTTACTGCCGAGCAAATTAAAAGTATTGGGATTGAAACAGGGCATATCGAAGAAAAACAATTAACAGCCTCCTTAAAGGCTACCGGTGTGCTGCAAGTACCCAACCAGAATAAAGCCCATATTAATTCATTGTATAGCGGCGTTGTACAAACCTTGCTCATACAACCGGGGAATATCGTTAAAAAAGGACAAGTAATTGCCACTTTGGCGAACCCCAGTTTCCTCCAAACACAGGAAGAATATATCAGCCTTGCTTCAAGAATAAACCTAGCGGAATTGGAATTCAACCGCCAAAAGGAACTGAATGAAGGCAATGCCGGGGCATTGAAGAACTTACAAGCCGCGGAAACTGAGTTAAAGAACTTGCGTACGAGGAGGAATGCCCTTACACAATCGTTACAATTAATGGGTATTAACCCAGCCCAGCTCACCAACGGCAAATTACAAACTGTATTGGCCGTACGCAGTCCTATTGGTGGCGTAGTAAGTAGTGTTACGGTGAAGTTGGGAACCTATGTAGATGTAACTACACCCATTGCAGAAGTGGTAGATAATAGTCAACTTCATCTCGACTTATTTGTATATGAAAAGGATTTGCCGAAGTTGAAGAATAACCAAATCATTCACTTCACCTTAACCAATAACCCGGGCAAGGAATACGATGCAGAAATCTATTCACTGGGCTCGTCGTTTGAAGGCGAAAGCAAGGCGATTAACGTACACTCGCGCGTAAAAGGTGATAAAACAGGCTTAATAGATGGTATGAACGTAACAGCCGTTGTAAGCTTGAACCAAGTAACCGTGCCTGCTGTACCTTCCGATGCAATTGTTACCTTCCAAGGACAAGATTACATTTTCGTGGTAACCGATCCACATAAAGAAGACGAGCACCACGATGCGAAAAAGGAAGATCATGATCATAGTGCCGAACCACACGATCACGATCATGCACCAACTGCACCTGCCGCCGGTACTTCTGTTACATTTGAAAAGATTCCCGTAGCGAAAGGAACGAGCGATGTAGGCTATACGGAAATCACTTTGTTGAAGAACATCCCTGCAGATGCAAAAATCGTAGTCAAAGGCGCCTTCTTCGTGCTGGCAAAAATGAATAATACCGGCGAAGAAGGACATCCTCACTAATGCTCATTTTTATACAAACCGTATGGAAAAGCTTACAATTAATATCGACCTCGTTTTACCCGGGGTGCCCAGCGAAAAGGATGCTTGCGTAGAAAGAATTATTCATGCGCTTACGGGCAGGCAAGGTATTGAGAAAGTACATATTGTACCCGGTTCCGGGGAGAATAAAGCGCAATTGTGTTTCCACTACAACCCGGCTATTATTACCGTAGATCGTGTAGAGAAAATGGCCCAACAAGCGGGTGCCGAAATACTCGACCGTTACCATCATTTACTCATCCCCGTGAAAGGAATCCGTCATCAACGCCAAACGCGTTTATTGGAAGCGGCTATTCGTAAACTGCGCGGTGTATTGTCGGTATCTGTTTCGGCGGCCGGGATGGTATTTGTTGAAACCGACGCTACGGAATTACACGATGAAACGGTATACGATCTCTTACGCAAAGAAGGTTTAACCATCACTGCTGTACCTACAAAAGCACACGATCATGCACATGATCACGACCACGAACATGGGGAAGAACATCACCATGAAGGGCACGATCACAATCACCAGCATGGAGGCATTTTTGGGGAACGAACAGAATTAATTTTCAGCTTACTGTGTGGTGCCATGCTGGGCATAGGATTTGGGTTATCTTTCCTGCCAGGCATACCTACAATTGTTCCATTCATTCTATATATCGCCGCTTATTTCTTTGGTGGTTTCTTTACAGCTACCGAAGCAGTACAAACCATACGCAAAGGCGGGTTTGAAATTGATTTCTTAATGCTCGTTGCGGCTATTGGTGCTGCCATTTTGGGGAATTGGGTGGAAGGTGCGTTGCTCTTGTTCTTATTTAGCTTAGGGCATGCGTTGGAACATTTCGCCATGGAGAAAGCGAGAAAATCTATCGCCGCGCTAACCGCATTAGCGCCTAAAACAGCGTTCTTGAAAACGGGCGATGGTATGAAAGAAGTCGATATTACCTCGCTGAATAAAGGAGATGTAATTATCATCAAACCCAATACTAAAATTGCTGCCGATGGCATTATCATCAAAGGTAGCAGCAGCATAAACCAAGCACCTATTACAGGCGAAAGCATCCCGGTAGATAAACATGCTTACGAGCAAGTTGATTTCAATATAGAAACGGCCGCACAACTCGACGATCAGTATAAAGTGTATGCAGGTACTATTAATGGGAATGATTCCATTGAAGTACGCGTAATAAAAGAGGCAAAGGATTCTACCTTATCGCGCTTAGTACAAATGGTGAATGAAGCGCAAACACAGAAGTCGCCCACGCAACAGTTTACGGATAAGTTTGAGCGCATTTTTGTGCCGTTTGTATTAGTATTAGTCACGTTGTTGTGCTTTGTATTCTTGGTACGCGATGAAACGTTTAACGAAAGCTTTTACCGAGCCATGTCGGTATTGGTGGCTGCGAGTCCTTGTGCTTTGGCCATCTCTACACCTAGTGCCGTATTAAGTGGTGTTGCGCGTGCCGCGAGGATGGGTGTATTGATTAAAGGTGGGCGCCCGTTGGAAGACCTCGGTAGCTTAAAAGCCTTGGCTTTCGACAAAACCGGTACCCTTACAGAAGGCAAACCTAAGTTAACACAGATCGTTCCCTTGATAAATTTAACGGAAGAAGAATTATTGAAAATTGTTGTTGCCGTAGAAGCCTTGAGTGATCACCCTATTGCGAAAGCCATTGTGCGCGATGGTCGTACCCGTTTAGCAGGCACTAACATTCCCGTTGCACACAACATGGAAGCCGTATTGGGCAAAGGTATCAAAGCCACGCTTAACAACGATACGATCATGATTGGCAACCTTGCCTTGTTCAATCAAACAGCGCCTGGCGATGTACAAACACAAGTAAAAGCATTGGAAAAAAGTGGCAACACCACGATGGTGGTTTTGCGAAATGAAGAATATATTGGTATCATTGCAGTGATGGACACCCCGCGAAAAGAAGCGAAAGCTGCTATAGCGGCCCTGCAACAAGTAGGTATACAAAAGATGGTGATGCTTACGGGCGACAATCAACAAGTAGCCGAAGCCGTTGCAGCAGAAACAGGAATCCAAGTAGCCATGGGCGGTTTATTACCGGCAGACAAGGTAAGCGCCATTCAACAACTCATGAAAGAAGAGCAGAAAGTGGCTATGGTAGGTGATGGAGTGAATGATGCGCCCGCGATGGCGAATAGTACTGTAGGCATAGCCATGGGAGCAGCCGGTAGTGATGTAGCACTAGAAACTGCCGACATAGCACTAATGGGAGATAATCTCTCGTTGTTACCATTTGCCATCGGGTTAAGTCGACAAGCAAAAAAGATTATCAAGCAAAACTTAGTGATCAGCCTAGGTGTTGTGGCCTTGCTGATACCATGTACCATTTTTGGTATCGCTACAATCGGCCCCGCGGTAATTGCACATGAAGGATCTACCCTTATTGTTGTATTTAACGCACTAAGATTGTTAGCATATAAACGTTAGCATGTATTCTATACTGCCTAAGTATCTACTTGGGCAGTTTTACTTTTCGTTCTTTGCTATTTCATCAATAATTTCATAATCGCCATTATCGGGTGTTAGCGTTAACTGCATACCGAAGATATCGCGTTCGATCGTTAGTTCGAAAGTAGGACTTAGTTCGCCTTGCATTTCGATGAGTAAGGCGTGTTGCGGCGGTAATTCGTAGAGCAAGGAGGTAGGTGCCAGCACAATGGGTAACTCTTGCTTTAATTCGTTGTGGATGGTGAACTGTGGATTTTTCATACTGGTTATTTTAAAATTCATCTTCGTCATCATCATCTTCATCGATGATCTTTTCTAATTCGTACTCTCCTTTTTCCGGGTAAATATGAATTACATAGTGGCTGTCTTTTTCGGTGACTTTAAAGTTGACGGTAGGATTGTCTTCACCATACAATGTAACGAGAATGGTTTCATGTTCTTGGAGATAATACACTTCGCCTTCTGGTTCCATAGCAATGGTAACAACCTCTCCGAAATGGTTCGTGAGCTTGAATTGCAGTTTTCTGACCTTTCCCATTAAATGATGTTCACTTTCTATAAATATAACAATAAAATATATCCCATGCAGCCGTTACGTGTAAAGAAATCGTGCATTTCGGCACATCAAGATTTGTTCCCTTGCTACAATTACCGGGCCTGTTCTCATAAACCCTAAAAAAAGAGCACCCCGGGAGGTGCTCAGTATCTTTTTTACTCTAGGCCGGCCAGTAAATGATCCCATATGAGATTTATTTCTTCCTGCATGTTCTGTACGTTTGCTGTAGTTACAATCACCGCGTCTTTCTCCGGGATGATAATAATAAATTGACCATCCTTTCCATCGGCGCGGAATGCATTATGCCTACAACGCCACATTTGGTAGCCATAACCTTGCGACCAATCACTTACCGTAATATCGGCATTCGGTTGTACCCATTGTGGTGATTGTACAATGTGTGCACGGGTAGCCTCATCGAACCATTTAGCAGCTAGCAATTGCTTGCCGTTCCACGTACCTTTTTGCAAAATAAACTGGCCCATTTTGGCCATATCTTCCGTTTTAATGTGCAACCCCCAGCCGCCATAACTTACTCCTGCAGGATTGCTATCCCATACTGCACCTTCAATGCCCAATGGTTGAAACAACCTAGGCGTAAGGTACTCCAACACAGTTTTGCCGGTTACCTTTTGTAAGATTGACGAGAGCATATACGTTGCGTAACTGTTGTAATAGAACTTTGTACCAGGTTCATTTACAATCGATAGCGCGAAGAATGTTTTCTCCCAGCTTTGATTGGGAAAGTCGGCAGGACGGGGTTCGGTGGGCTGGCCATTCGTCATGGTAAGTAAATGGCGAATCTCTAATTGTTGCAAGTTTTTAGATACTTCCGGCGGTAAATCGTTAGGGAAATACTTAATAACCTTGTCGTTCACTGTCAACAATTTCTCCTGCACCGCAAAGCCAATAGCGGTAGCCGTAAATGTTTTACTTACCGACCACATTACGTGGGGCTTCGTAGCACTGTTATCGCCGAAATACTGTTCTGCTACTACTTTCCCATGGCGCAACACCATAAAGCTATGGATGTCTTCCCCTTTTTGTTTGAAAGCAGCAACATAATCTTCAATGCCTTTTTCGGATACTTTTTCAGCAGCGGGTGTACTTCTTGGCAGCGATTGTGCTTGTGCAAATTGGCACAAACCCGCGAAGGCGAGTACGGATAATAATTTTTTCATAAAGCGAATAGTTTGGAGTAAGATGGCTTCACGTGGATAATACGTGTCCGTCGCTGATCAAAATACAAAATATTTAATAGGATTGCTGCTGGATTCAATTTTTAGACCAATAAAAAGCCCCGCCACTTTCGTAGCGGGGCGAATATATTAGGATAATACGATGATTAATCTTCTTGATCTACAACAGTATACTTGTAAATCGCGGCATATGGACGAGGTTTAATGATTTCGTTATTATTGAAGGCCCAAGCCTTCGTAAAAGCAGCGCCATAATAGAATATCATGGCCGTGTAGAATACAAACAACAGCAATAATACCGACGATGCCGATGCCCCATAGATGTTACTGATATTACTGTAATTCAACGCAACACGGAGTACTAATTTACCGATATTGAATAGAATGCTGGTTACAAATGCACCCATAAAAAGTACACGCCTGGTTGGTCTTCCATCGGGTAAAAAATAAAACACCATAGCAAACCATAAGGTAACCGACAATACCGACACAACGTAGTTTAAGGCACCATTGAAATAACCCGATAATGTAGGTACGTACAAATCAACATACTTAATTACAAACGCTTGTGCAGCACCAATCATTAAATCCAATACAAATACTACCCCGAGGAAGCACATCACTAACACCCCTTTTAAGCGTGAGATCATAATGCTCCAAAAGCCTTCTTTACGGATAACGCGGAGATCCCAGAGTTGATTGACGGAGCTGCGGATCACTTTAAATAAAGTAGTAGCAACGAACAATAGGAATACGAAGCCTAAGAAGGTAATAATCTCGTTTTGAGCGAGTCCGCGAATACCTTGCAAGGTTTCGAATACCATATCGGTGGTTTCTTTGCCAATTACGCCTTCCAATTGTTGCAAGAGGCGGCGGCCGCTTTGGGGAATGCGAAAGATGAGGCGAAGCAATTGAATGAGGATCACTAAGATAGCCGGGAGGGCAAAGGTGGTAAAAAACGCAGTGGCCCCGGCCAGTCGTAACGGGTCGTTCGCGGTTAATGTCCTAAAGGCATCTCTAAAACTCAATATAAAAGGCTTCCAACGCATGCGCGAAGTTACAAAACCAATGCATTCGCCGTACGGCGAATCGCAACAAAGTCTGTATTCACTTGTTATTACGGGTGTTGAAGATTCTTTACACCAAAAAATGAATCATGGGAAACTTACAAGGCAAATCTATCATTATTACTGGTGCCGCTATGGGTTTGGGCTATGCTGCTTCCTTGGAATGTGTGAAACAAGGAGCGCAAATTCTAATGGTCGATTACAATGAAGAAGCATTAAAGCAAGCAAAAGCCGGCATAGAACAAGCACATAAAGGTGCCAAAATAGTGACCACCCTCGCCAATGTAGCGGAAGAAAAAGAAGTAAAGCAATATGTAGAACTTGCCGTAAAAGAGTTTTCACGGGTAGATGGCTTGTACAACAACGCCGGTATTGAAGGAAGGCAAGCACCTATTACTACGTACGATATCGACGTGTTTAAGAAAGTAATCGATATCAACCTATTAGGTGTATACTATGGTTTACGCTATGTGTTACCCGTGATGCAGCAACAACAATACGGTAGAATTGTAAACGTAGCCAGCGTGGGTGGTATACGCGGTGTAATGCACCAAATGCCCTATGTGGCCAGTAAACATGCCGTAGCGGGCATGACGAAGAACGTAGCCTTAGAATATGCGCAATACAACATCAACGCCAATGCAATCGCTCCCGGCGCTATTTTAACGCCCATGGTAGCCGAGGCTTTCAAACAAGTAAACCCGAAAGACCCCAAAGCCGCCGAAACTGAATATTCAAGGGCCAACCCTACTAAGCGCTTAGGATTACCGGAAGAAGTAGCCAGCGTAGTAGCGTTTTTACTGAGTGATGGATGTAGTTATGTGAACGGGCAAATACTCGCCATCGATGGTGGGCAATCAAATAGTTATGGCAATGTGTAACATTTCCTTGGGGATCAACGATATATAGGCGGTAGTTAATGAGCGAACACAGCCACAAAGTGTGTGACACAACGATGTTGATGGCACAAACGACGTTGGTCACCAAAACAATCACAGTGAACAATTCCTTTTTGGAACAAGGTTTGTAAATAAACAATATTAGCCACGCATTCAAAAAAATCGACCTTATGATACGCAAACAAATTATGTACATAGCAGCATTAGGCCTAACTGCCATAGTAGGCATGACTGCATGTAAATCGAGCGCTAAAACCCAAAACAGCGGTAATAATGCGGGTACTAGCTTAACCATATACGATAAGAAGTGGACCTTGGTAGAAGTGAACGGGAAACCTGTAGAAAAAGATCCAGAAGCAAGGGTACAACCATATGTAATCTTCTCAGAAACCGACAAAAGAGTATCGGGCAACGGGGGCTGTAATGGTTTTGGTGGTTCTTTCGTATTGAAAGGAGATAATAGGATTAAAATGTCGCAATTAATTTCCACGATGATGGCTTGTAAGAATTTGGATACAGAACACCAATTTATGCGCGCCTTGGAAAATGCCGACAGTTACTTCATTGTGAACGATACGTTGATTTTAAATAGAGCTAGGATGGCGCCATTAGCCCGCTTTGTGGGTGATGCGAAGTAAATCGATCTTATTGCTTAATTTTTCACAGTAGTCCTTCGCCTTCGGCGAGGGACTTTTTTTATACTATCCATACCCACCAAATTGCTTATGGGTATGGATAGTTACTTGTTATACTAACCCGGCATCTTTGAGTAGTTCGTATATGATTGTGCCTTTGCTTTTCTCTATTGCTTTTTTCTCGATATACTTCACAATCCAAGGCGCCTTCATGTCGAGCAACTTCTTGCCATCCATCATGCGGGCAGAAGAACTGAGCAATACGCGCACATCGAAGGCGGAAGCAAATACTTCGGGCACGCCACGGTCGACATTGAGTAATTGGTATACGGCCTCCATCGCTGTTCTTACAGAATATTCTGTTGTGAATACGGTATCCCGTTCCGTTTCAGCAAAGTTCCCGATAAAGGCGAGGTTAACGGAGTTTTCGGGTACTACTTTCGGGCGATCACCGGCAGCGCGGGGCATAAAGTACGACATTACGAATGGCATCATACAAGGTATGGTATTGGCAGAATTGGTGGCCATATCTTGGATATCTGTTACAGGAACGCCCAAATGGTATAACCATTCTTCGCAAATTTCTATACCACTACATTCTTTCATAGGCTTCTTCACGAAATCGCCGGGTTTATCGCTAAATAGGCCATATATCCACCCTACGAGTTGTTCCTTGCCTTGTGCTTTAAAGTGAGGCTGACGGTTGAATGTCCAGCTTAACAGCCAACTGGAATCTTTAACAGAAACAATACCACCCGTAACTACTTTACCGGCGAAAGGATCACGTTGGCAGATTTTTTCTATATAAGGTGGAATGCGACCATCGAGCGTGGTAACCGTGGCCGACACGAAATTGCTAAGCGGGATGTTACCGCAGAACTTCTGCGGGTTACCAAAGGCTTTATCTTGCGCCGCTATATTCTTCCATAAACTCCATGAACCACCGGGAGAAGGATTCAGTACGGCAGGCGTATGTTGATCGCCATAGGTAGAACTTTCGGTAATGCTACCGTTGGTAACAAATACCAAGTCGTTCGTTGTGAGCTTTAGTTCTTCTACTTTCCCACCCGATTCATACACAATTGATTTAGCTATTTTTCGGCCATTACTTGTATCGATCACTACATTTTGCACTTGTGTTCCGTACATAAATTGTACACCTTGTGATTTTAGATATTCTACCAAGGGCAATACAAGCGATTCGTATTGGTTATACTTCGTGAATTTGAGTGCCGACAAATCGGGTAAGCCACCGATATGGTGTATAAAGCGGGCAATATACCTGCGCATTTCGATGGCGCTGTGCCATTCTTCAAAGGCAAACATAGTGCGCCAGTATAGCCAGAAATTGGAAGCGAAGAATTCTTGGGAGAATACGTCGTTAATCCGTTTATCGTCGAGTTGATCTTCAGCGGTAAGAAATAGTTTTACAAGTTCTTCCGTGGCTTTATCGCTAAGGGTAAATCGGCCTTCTGTTTTAGCACTTTGGCCTTTATTCTTTGTTGCGCGCATGTGCGAAAAATTGGGATCGCGCTTATTCAACCAATAAAATTCATCTAACACAGAAGCTCCTTCTACCTCTAATGACGGTACGGATCTAAAACAATCCCATAGGCATTCGAAATGGTTTTCCATTTCGCGACCACCACGGATAATAAAGCCATTTGTAGGCTGTAGAATACCATCTAAACTACCACCGGGTAGCTTTAATTCTTCGAATATATGAATACGCTCCCCTTTCATTTGTCCATCCCGGATCAAGAACACAGCAGCCGCCATCGAAGCCAAGCCACTGCCTACTAAATAGGCCGACTTTTGATCAACATTATCCGGTTTTACCGGCTTTGCAAATGCTTCGTAGTTACCATTACTATAATACATCTCTGCGGTTTTAGGTGTGAAGAAATAAACCTTTTTGGTTTGTATATAGGGCTAACAATTGGTACCCTTGAAAGTTTAAAATAAAAAAGGGCGTAACACAGTGGTTGTGTTACGCCCTTGTAAGTTATGTGCAGTTTATCGCACCAATTCAATCCAACCTTTCACGATCTTCACTTCGCCTGTTGAAGAACGTAATTGAAGTACATAATAGTAAGTGCTTTCATTTAAGCCATTACCATCCCAAGAGTTATCGTAGTTTTTGTTTTGATATACTTGGTTACCCCAGCGGTTATAAATCGTTAATGCAGAGCCAGGATACCTATCGAGTCCAGGAATAACAAACTTATCATTCTTACCATCACCATTAGGTGTAATAATATTCGGGATGAAGAAATCGTCGCTAATATCTGCGGTAATGGTAGACGTATTATCTGTAAGATCTACATCTATTTCTTTACCTGCAATGGTAGCAGTGTTACTTACATTGCCGCCACTATTCAACTTGGCACTGTACACCAAGGTAGCACTTACACCATTGTTCAATCGTGGAATCGACCAAGTAAACCTGCGTGTAGTAGCATCAAAGCTTGTTTGACCAACACTGACTGTGATGTTACTTGGGTTACCAATATTATTGGCGAAGATATCCGACACAATAATATTCGTAGCGGTATCTGGCCCTTGGTTCGTTGCCGTAATGGTGAATTGCATGATTTGATTTACTTTCAGCGGTGTTGGAGTATTTAGTACTTTCACCACTTTCAAGTTTGCATACCGCACAGTGTTGATCGTTACAATAGATGTATCTGGCGTAGATACACCTGGAGGACCAGTTACCAGCGCTGTGTTTTTCACCTCGCCTTCTGCTAACAACACCATGTTATATTGCCAATCTAACGATTCGCCGGCGTTTAGCAAACCAACATTCCACGTTAACGTACGAGCGCCCGCATTATAACTGGCTGTACCACGTGGTGGTGTATTATAGGTTGGATCGCTCACCAAGTTTGCTGCCGGTAATTTGTCGACTACAACGACCGGGTTGATTGCCCTTACACCATTGTTGGTGATATGTATTTTATAAGTAAGCGTACTACCAATGTTATATGGTCCACCCGCTGGTTCTATCGATTTATCGATCGACAAGGCACTCTTCGGTAAGATGAGCGTGGTTGCTGAAGCGATATTATTCGAAGAATCGGTATCATTCATACCAGTTGGAGTATTGATGGTAGCTACGTTTACGAGGTTACCTTGAGTATTGGCTACTGCTGTGATGGTAAACACAACACTTGCATTAGCAGGGAATGTACCGAGCGTAGCGGTAATACTATTGTTTTGAATACTAGTTGTAATATTCGCTGCACCGCCTGTTGTATTCGTTACTTGTACAGTAGCTTGTGTTAAACCATTTGGTAATACATCCTTCATCATCGCTCCATTCGCATCGCTTGGACCATTATTGGTAACAGTTACTTGGTAGCTAATGGTATTTGTGATGAATGCTTCAACTGGTGCTGTTTTGGTAATAGCCAAATCGGTAGCACCTCTAATTAAACTCACAACTTCTCTTGAAGCTTTTAATTCACCATTATTTGTTACATAACCAACGTTAATTACAGAACCGTCCGGCGCATCTTGTCGTACCGTACCTGCAATTACAAGCAATACGGCACTTGAATCGGATGCCGGTAAATTTGCTGTGAGATTTATTAAGTTGCCGCTACCCGTCGCACCTGTTGTAACACTTGCACTACGGAATAACAAGGTTGACCATGTTACATTCGTAAGCACATTCGGCACGGTATCCGTAACAACAGCACCCACCGCATCACTCGGACCAACATTTCTAACGGCAACAATGTAAGTCACCTGTGTACCCCTTATCATAGTAGTAGGACCCGTTTTAGCAATTTGCAGGTTAGCTTTAGCAGCTACATTGGTAGTTACCTGTGCAAATTTCTCAGCCACTCCTATTTCTGCAGGTTTAGCCGATGCTTTATTCACTATTGTACCAACAAACGTAGGCGACACAGTACCATTTACCTGGATCACAATCTTGTTATTGTTGCCTGCCGGGATGTTGGCCGTGGTTGAAATATTATTACCTGTACCACTGGTAGCTCCTGTAATAGTTGCCACACCATTCGTTTGGGCAGTCCAAGTTATATTTGTAATATCAGCAGGAATGGAATCGGTAATAATTGTACCAACAGCATTGCTCAGGCCTACGTTACCGACCGTGATGGTGTATTGAATACCTTGACCCGCAATAGCTGTATTAGGTCCATCTTTACTAATAATAATATTGGGTTGCGGTACAATAACGGTTACCACTGTCCCAGAAGTATCGGCTACTACGCCGGTATCTGCAGGTGTGATAATAGCCCTATTATACAACGTATCCCTGAATGCAGCATCTACAGTACCATTTACTGTTACGCGAATACTATTACCTGTACCAGGTGCTATGTTACCATTCAAGCTTACCACGTTACCAGTACCGCTAGCAGCACCAATAATGCTTGCCATACCTTGCGTGGTAGCTGTCCATGTTACATTCTTAATAGCCGTTGGAACAGCATCGTGGATACTTGCATTTAATGCGGCACTGGGGCCTATGTTTGTCGCATTAATCACGTAAGTAATAGCTGCACCGGAGCTTAGTCGTGCAGGACCACTTTTCGTAATACGTACGCCTGGACGCCTGCTTACACTAGTTACAACTTGACTAGAATCGCTGTTACTACCCGGTTCTGCCGGACGTACATAAGCGCTGTTAAGCAATGTACCAACATACGTAGAATCCACCTTACCGTCAATCGCAATTTGTACTGTTCCTTTCGGAGGAATAGTAGCTATTACTGATATGT
The DNA here is from genome assembly GCF_003259335.1 of Chitinophaga skermanii. Taxonomy (GTDB): domain Bacteria; phylum Bacteroidota; class Bacteroidia; order Chitinophagales; family Chitinophagaceae; genus Chitinophaga; species Chitinophaga skermanii. Next base: position 428,169 of record NZ_QLLL01000004.1, on the reverse strand, counting down.
TATTTCCATTACCAGCAGCACCAGCCGTAATAGTTGCATTTTGATTAGCCGTAGCTGTCCAACTTACTTGCGAAATAGTACTTGGTACGAGATCTGAAATTGTTGCACCAACAGCATCACTTAACCCATCATTCGTAACCAACAATACATAATGAATTGTACCACCAGCTGCTACAGCCGTAGGACCAGTTTTCGAGATAGACAATTCAGGTAGCCTATCAATTGGTGTAATAATCGGTGGTGTAATAATTGGAGGGTTAACAATACCTGGCGGTGTAATAGTAGCTGTATTAGTAATTACACCCGATGCATCGGAAGGCACCACACCCGTTACCACAATGCGCACAACCGCTGTATCTGTTGGCGGAATATCCGCATTCACCAATACTTGGTGACCAGTACCTACAGCACCACTATTAATAACGGCTCCATTTGTACCTGTAGCTACCCAAGCAACATTCGTAATTCTACTATCAATTGTATCTGTAATGTTTACATTTCGAGCAAATGCCGGGCCACCATTCGATACCGTAATAACATAAGTAATCCGGTCACCGGCTGTAATTTCATTTGGCCCGCTCTTCGCTGCTACTAAACCGGTTTTGCGTGTAACAACTGTTCTTGCTGTATCGGCAATTGTTGGGATAACAGCATTTCCGGCAGTTGCAATATTGGTAATGGTACCATCGAAATCGTTGTTAACAGTACCTGTAACTGTTACCACAATTACATTCCCTGCACCGGCTGGAATGTTACCTGTTGTGTTAACTGTATTACCCGTTCCATTAAATGGTCCTGTTACTTGCGCTCCACCTTGTACGGCTACTTGCCATTGGGTATTGATGATATCAGTCGGAACCAAATCATTAATATTTACACCTATGGCATCGGAAGGGCCGTCGTTTGTGACTTTAATTTGATAAGAAACATTCGTACCCGATTGGGCTGTTAATGGTCCTGTTTTATCAATTGCCAGTCCAAATTGACGCGTAATTGTGGTCGTAACACTACTTGTATTATTCGATAAGTTATAATCGCTTACATCATTTACAGTAACGTTTGCAGTATTGGTAACAGTTGTTGCTGTTGTAGTACCACTTACAGTGCCTGAAATATAAATGGTGATGTAATTTGCTGCCCCAGCCGCAATTTTACCAGGAATATTGATAGTGTTACCTGTACTATCTATATGCACGCTATCCATAATGCTAGCATTGCCGGTCGCAATAGCCTGCCAAGATACATTGGTAATAACTGCAGGAATGATATCCGTTATTTGTAAGTCATTTACATTGCGCGGGCCGTTATTAAATATTTGTAACCGGTAAGAAATCGCTTCCCCAGCTATGGCTGTTTGTGGGCCGCTCTTCACGATGCGTACATCTGTTGCTGTATTTTGAGCACTGGTAGTAGAAGATACTGTTGTTCCACCAGCTACTACGGTGGCTGTGTTTGTGATGATATTACCGGCAGTGTTTGTTACAATACCGCGAATAGTTACTACAACGGTGTTCAATGGCCCAACAGGGATATCGGCTGTAGTACTAACCGTGTTCGTATTACCTGAAGCAGCACCAGTAATTGATGCAACACCGGTGGCAAGTGCATTCCAACTTACTACTTGTATAGTGTTAGGTACATTGTCGGTGATAACTGCATTCGTAATGTTCCCGCTACCACCGTTCGTTACTACAATTCTGTATACAATTGTATCGTTCACGATAACACTGGCAGGCCCCGTTTTCGATATTCTAACAACTGGGTTGTTATCTACTATTGTTGTAATAGTGCTGGTATTATCAGCAGGATTTGGATCTGTAATGATGGTACCAGTTGGTAAGTTTACAGTAGCTGTATTAATGATGGAAGAACCGTTCACTACAGCAGGCGACATGATCCCAGATACAACAATCGTTAATGTACTACCATCGGCAGGAATATCCGCTGTTAGGTTCACATTACCCGAACCGCTGGCAGGTGATATATTCGCAATATTACCGTTGCCAACTGCCATCCATGATCCATTTAATATAGCGGCCGGTAGTATATCCGAAATAACCGCCCCTTTCACATTAGTAGGACCATCATTTTCTACAGTAATAACGTATTCAATAGCCTCGCCTGCAGCATGGTTAGCAGGACCGGCTTTATTGATACGTAAATTCGCTACGTATGCAATATTGGTGGTTACAGAAGAAGTATCACCTGGCGTATTTGTCCATGCTGGATCGTTTCTTAAGATAGCTGTATTAGTAATACTAGTAACAGTAGTATTCGGATCTACTGTGCCTGTTACTACAATGGATATTTTACCTGTTGTAGGAATATTACCATTCAAGGAAACATTACCAGTACCACTTGCGGCCGAACTAATTACCGCTCCACCTTGCACGGTTGCTACCCAACTAGCGTTGATAACAGCCGCTGGAATTGCATCTGTAATAGTAATATTATTGGCGTAAGAAGGACCGGAATTGGTCGCTTCAATTGTATATTGAATTTGTTCACCTGCAGCAATGTTGGCTGGACCAACTTTTGAGATGCTTACATTCGCTTTTCTTGCTACTACAGTCGATACTTGCGAGTGCAGTGTATTAAAGCCCGGCACATTTGGATTCGCATATGCATCATTCACAATGGTACCGGCGAAAGTAGGATCTATTTTGCCTTCTATTGCCACTATTACAATATTCGTTTCCCCTGCTGGAATATCTGCTACTATACGAAGGATATTGCCTGTTCCTTTCGCACCTGTAATAATGCTGGCATTACCTGCGGTTACAGTAGCCCAAGCTACGTTCGATATATTTGCAGGGATGGTATCTGTAATCACCACTCCTTTCGCATCGCTTGGTCCGAAATTCACCACTCTTATACCATATAAAATAGTTTCACCAGCAGAAGCGTCGGAAGGTCCCACTTTTATGATCGAAATATCTGGACGTTGTGCTACAATCGTAACAATTGTATCTGAAGCAACAGTAGCACTGCCCGCCTCTGCAGGATCGGCTGTGGCCACATTATATAATGTATCGCTAGTGACAGATGCCGGTACAATACCTCCCGCCTCAATATTGATATAACCACCAACAGGGATGTTAGCAGTGATACTAATTGTATGACTATCACCCGTTGAATCTGAAGTAATATTAGCACCATTAGTACCGTGTGCTCGCCAATATATATCTTGCAATTGCGCAGGTATAACATCTGTAATTACAGTATTTACAGCTGCAGATGGACCAGTGTTAGTTACTACAATAGCATAAGGTACTTCCACTCCAGCATTTACAGAACTTGGACCTGCCTTCCTAATGCGTAAATTCACCGCTTTATTTACAACCGTAATTACTGGTTCCGCATTTGCCGGTGTAGCACCAGGTTCAGATGGTAATGCCGCAGCCGTATTTACAATGTTACCAGTAAAGGTAGGATCGATAGTACCTGTAATGGTAATCACAATTTGACTATTTCCACCACCACCAATATGCGCACTTAATCCAACATTATTTCCGCTGCCAGTGGCACCTGTTGATATTACCACATCCCCTTTTGTTGAGGTTGTCCAAGTAACATTTTGTACCATAGCCGGTACATCATCTTGGATCACTAAGTTATCTGCGTCGGAAAGACTGGTATTATCTACTACAACGGTATATACAATTTTTTCTCCCGCATTCGCTATAGCCGGTCCTGATTTGGTGATATTGATCGTTGGGATTTTACGGACTAACGATATTGCAGTATCTAAGATTTGAACACCCGTTTCTGCTGTTAAAGCATATCCAGTATTTACAATCCGGCCGTCAAATGCTGGACTTGTAATGCCGCTGATGATCAGCACAATCCTGTTGTTTTGTCCACTTGGGATATTGCCATTCACACCAATTATATTGCCCGATCCGCTTGTAGCCCCAATGATGCTGGCATTTCCTTCTGCTACTGCCGACCACCGTACGCCTGCTATACTGCCCGGTACCGTATCGGAGATGAAGGCATTTAATGCATCAGATGTACTAATGTTAATCACATTTATCCTATAATGAATACTGTCGCCAGCTGCTACTAAGCGAGTAGTGGCTTTGCTGATACGTAGCTCAGGAGTTCTACTCACTACCGTTACTTGTGAAGCTGTATCGCCTGTACTATTCGGTTCTGTAGGAACAACAGTAGCCGTGTTAGTAATGGTACCTTGGAAAGACGGGTTGATGGTACCTGTTACAACTATTTCTACATAATTATTTGCACCAGGCGCTAAGCTAGTTGTGACTTGAATATTATTACCTATTCCTTTTAAACTATTTACACTAGCATTGCCAGCCGAATTAACTACCCACGACACATCGGTAATACTGCTTGGTACCACGTCATTAATTACAAAGTCTCTTGCGAAGCTAGGACCATTATTAGTTGCCCTCAGTATGTATGTAATCGTATTACCGGCAGAAGCTGTTGCTGGCCCGGATTTAGTAATACTTAATACAGCGGCGCTTTCTAAGGTAGTTACGACCTCGTTAGAATTAACACTGCTTACATTGGCTTCTGATGGTGTAACACTTGCCGTATTTTTAATGGTTGCTGTTGTTTGTGGTAGAATGGTGCCACTTACAATAATGCGAATAACTGCATTCGCATTCATATTCGCCGTAACGGCTACATTGTTAGTTGAACCAGTTGCACCGGCTGTAATAGTGGCTGTACCGCTTAGCACGGACGCTGTCCAAGTTACGTTGTATATCGCTGCTGGAATATTATCGCGGATAACAGTGGCTGTTGAATTAGAAGGGCCACCATTTGTAACATCAATTGTATACGATATTTGTTCTCCTGCAATTGCAGTAGCCGGTCCACTTTTTTGCGCCGTAAATGCCATTTGTTTCCGAACAGTGAGCATATCAATATCCGATACTGTTTCGGCACCTACTTCGGCAGGAATAGCGTAGGCTGTATTCGTAATATTGCCTGCAAAGCTTGGATTAACGGTGGCGGTGATGGTTACTGCTACTATGTTTGAATTACCGGCTGGAATGTTCGCTCTTACATCTACAATATTGCCACTACCCGTTGCGCCGGCAGTTACAGCCGCTGCACCTACTACCTGGGTGCTCCAAGTAACATTGGTAAAGTTGGCAGGAATGGTATCCAAAATACGCGTGTTCACCGCGTTACTCGGTCCATTATTAAACACCTTCAACACATACGTTACCGGCAACCCAGCCGTTCCAATTATGTTTCCAACATGACTCTTATCAATCACCAATCCCAAAGAGCTGGTAATCACAGTATGCGTTGTGTTCGACGTTGTTTCTCCTACAGTTACCTCCGCAGGATTGGCCACAGCCACGTTTTCAATTGTACCTGTTGCATCTGCACGCACGGTACCATTAATCGTGATGTACACCTTACCTGTATCTCCTGCAGGCATGTTCGCCATAATGCTGATAGTATTGCCGCTACCGGTTGCACCGGATACAATGCTTTGGCGACCTGTTGCAGTGGCCGACCAAGTTACATTCGTCAATTTATTCGATACAGCATCCGTAATTACCGTTCCAATCGCATCCCCTAAACCATCATTCTCTACTGCTATAGTAAACTGCATGCTTTCGCCTGCTGCTACAGAAGCCGGTGCGTTTTTCTCTAAGGTCATAAATGGCCTCCTTACAACAGGTATTGTAACGGTAGCTGTTGCACCATCGGGATCTGGTACATCAGTTGATACAGCTGTAATGGTATTCGTTAAATCGCCCTCAAAGGCAGGGTTAATCTTCCCTTCAACCACCACCACAATACGCGATGCTCCCGTAGGTATATTTGCAATAACAGATACGTTGGTATTCGTAGAATTATTCTGTACAATCGTCGCAGCTCCTACAGCGCCTACACTTACATTCGATACGATCACATTTGCCGGTATGGCATCCGTAATTTGTACATTCGTGGCGTTAGATGGCCCGGCATTCAAAATCACCATATCATACTGGATATCCTGACCAGCTAAATAGGGCCCATTTTCGCGCACCACTTTTGTTACCTGTATGTCGGCCCGGCTAGTATAGGTAATGACCACTGTATCGCTGGATGGTGGGCAAATACCATTTGTTATCGTCCATACTAATGTGGCACTCGTATTAACGCCTATTGTTGCAGTTGTGCGTGGATTAGTTGTAGAACCCAATGTTGCAGATCCACTAATAACCGACCAAGCTCCCGTGCCATTTACAGGTGTATTCGCCATTAAGTTAAATACACCGGAGTTGTATTGGGTTATATCAGCCCCTGCATTCGCGATGGTAGTAGCAGGTGTGATGTTAATCGTTACGTTATCAAATGTTGATATACATACACCATTTGCTATTCTCCATTGGAAAACATAGCTGCCAGGCACTAAGCCTGTCATGGTGGTGGTTGGGCTATTAGGTGTTGTAATGATAGCTGTATTAGGACCACTTATTTGTAACCAAACACCTGCACCTACAGTGGCTACATTCGCTGCCATGGTAGCAGTGGTGGTAGCACATAATGTTTGATCAGGACCGGCAGCGGCTACTGTTGGCGCACCATCCACATGTAATATCAATGGAATGGCCGGGGAATTACACCCTGTTGCGCTATTACTAAACTGGATGGTGAAATTGTATATCCCTGCAGGCAAACCATTCGGTACCGTAGCTCGAATCGGCGATCCCGTTAATGTAGCATTTACAATATCTGTAAACCCAGGCACTCCTTGCCCCCTAATCGTATACCGATCGGGTGTACCCGAGGTGGCTGTATACGGTATTTGCACAATAGGCGTTCCCTCGCAAATCGTTGTTTCCGTTGGCATGGTTACACTTACTGCCGGGTTAACGGTTACCAAATAAGCTGCACTCGCCCCCGAACCACTACAACCATTCACCACAGCGGATACCCTGTAATAACGGTTGGCTGTTAATACCCCGGTATTCAATGTGGCCCCCGTTTGACCACTTACTACTGTCCAGCCACCTGTACCCGTTGTGCTTGTTTCCCAAGTATACGTAAAGCCTGTAGTAGGTGTACCTGTACCTGGTGTAGGTGTTACAACAGCATTTAAGGTAGTAGATGTACCTGAACAAATAGCTGGTGTGCCGGTAATCGACATACTGAAATCAATAATCTTTAGTTCCAGTGGGTCCGATACAACTCTACAGTTTACATTCCCCATTTCAGATCTTCCTCCAGCAGCCACAACCCTATATTCAAAACCACCTTGCGCGTTATTTATAGTAAAAGTATATGCATTGTTTGTTCCATTATTGATTACGCCACCTTCGTCCGACCAAGCTTCCGTACCGATGGCTCTTTTTTGAAGTTGAAAGAAATATTGAGAATAACTGCCGGCGGGTAAACTTACGTTCATTAATGCAGTACCACCCGCACACACAATGCCGGCTTGTTGGGTAAATACAAATGGAGGACCACATGCCGCGAAGGCTATATCGTCCAACGCCAGGTCATTCCCTTGGCTACTAGGGGTATTACTGAATATTCTGAGTATAACTGTACTGGTAGTGGAAGGCATTTGAAACATACCTGCCAAACGCACCCAAGTACCGGGCGATTGATAGGCAACTTCACCCGTAGATACAGTGGCGATAGGTGTCCCATTCGGGTTATTCGCATCATATATATCAAATCGAAGGCTGGGTTTCGAGCTACTTGTGTTGGGGTTAATATTCATGATCCAAGCGGAAAACTCGAACGTTGTACCGGCACATAACCCGGTAATCGTACGTTCATAGAATTGACCCGGCGTTGCTTGGGCATCTACCACCATACAATACCCGGTACCATCTCCCGATGTATGATCTGGACGATCCACGAAGTAATGGTTGCGGTACCCGTATGTAGAATTACTAATCGTATACTGCCCAGGATAAGGCCCTTCCGACATGTTCGGTTGCGTTTGAGGGCTGAAATAAGTATAGTTGGTTACCCCGTTAGGCAATGGACCACCTAAAGTTGGTTTCACCGTGGTGCCTGCATTGCCGAAGGTTTCTTTAAAAACAGGGTCACCTAACGAACCTGTACATTGCTGGGCAAATAACGAAGATGGCCATGCCATTAACAGCAGCCCAACAACCATCAGCGGGAGCAAAACTTTAGCGGTAGGTGTAGCATTACGCAATAAGTGGCTAGTAATTACGTGCCGTAAGCGCTTAACGATCATGGATCCAGAATTTGGAGGTGATTGGATATGGATATCCTATAAACAAAGCAGCCTGCACCTAAAGTAATTAGGAGGCAGGCATAAGTACAATTGAATAGTAAAGTGGCCGGTAATGTCGATATCAATACCATCGGCCCACAGGGTATATACTTGTTAATGAGGTATCCGGGGAATTCACTACATACACGCGTTGTTCACTAACACTATGATAAACAACCCTTAGCAGGAAAAGTTTAAAGAGGAATATAACTATATCCATAAAAAAACCCGCTTCCACCAAGTAGAAACGGGTTTATCTAGTATTTTAATTATCAATTACTTATAACCATCGTTATTGATCTCGATCCAATGCCCGTCGGGATCTTGGAAATAAATCTGTTTTACACCATCTACCCTATGGGTAATTGCCTTCGGCTTACCACCCCAATCGCTGTAATCTACCTTAAACTTCTCGAGGCGCTTTATAAAGTCTTCAATAGATGCCACGCTAAAGCACAAGTGATCATTTTTATCACGCTTGATTTCTGTTGGCGCTCCTTCTATCAAATGTAAGCGGCTAGTGGGCGACAAGTCGAACCAAGTATGTTTCCCATCTTTAAATGGCTCGTCGGCCACGGGGAATTGTAAAATATTGATGTAGAAATCTGTTGCCTTCTTCAAATCATGTACGTACATGGCGATATGATTCAGCATAATGGGCGGCTTCTTCTCTTGGGCCTTTGCACCCATTACACCCCATAACAGCAAGCCTGTAATGAAAACCTTTTTCATGTGTGTGGAATTTTGCTGTACAAAGTAGTGGAATAATTTGATGTGTACAATACAAATACATCGTTAAATCATTCTTAAAACTTTTTATATTTCGGCTATGAATAAAAGAGCTTTTGTACTATCCGGTGGAGGCGCTAGGGGCTATGCCCATGTAGGGGTATTGAAGGCCTTTGAAGAAGTGGGTATTGTACCTAGTGCTATTGCTGCTACCAGCGCAGGATCAATAGTGGCCGCTTTTATTTGTGATGGGTATTCACCGGAAGAAATTGGGGCCATTTTTAAAGGACATAAGTTAGGACTAGCCTTTGAATGGAAAAATTGGCGGAATGGGTTTGTGTCATTGAAGAAGTTAGAAGATGTGCTGCACAAAACGCTACGACATCGACATTTCGAGGAATTACCAACGCCCCTATTCATTACCGCCACAAATTTCATCAACGGCAACCAACATATATTTCATAGCGGCGCCATTATCCCTGCTGTGCTAGCTGCTTCAAGTATCCCCATTCTCTTTCAACCAAGGGTAATAGATAACGTGCAATTCGTCGATGGTGGCCTCTCCAGTAATTTACCCATCGAGCCATTATTACAAGATTACACGAACATTATCGGTGTGCATGTCAACCCGCTCACGCCTTACAATAGCAATATCAGCTTCCTATCAAACGTAGAAAGAACATTACATTTGGCCATCCGCGAATCGGTACTCAAAAACCAACAGCTTTGCCAAGAATTCCTAGAACCCACCGGGCTGGGTAATTTCGGTATGTTCGACTTTAACAAGTTCGACGAAATCTACCACCTAGGGCTCTCATTCACACGGAAGTATTTACAAGAAAAATCAAATAGAAAGGTTTAGTCGGTATAGGTGCAATGGAAGTATAAGGATACAGTATTCGTACTACAAGTTTGGTAAGAAGGGCCTTATAAAATGGGTTAACAAAACAATGGAAATACATCGTTCTGTTACCGACCCACTAGTCGCGTATATAACGCAATGAATCTTTCACCGACCAATCAATAAATCCTTTCACCATCGTTTCCATGGCTAAAAAGTATGATTGAATTTGGGCGTCAACAGCCTCGCCATAACTAGGCAGCTCTTGCTTTAATTGCATGAATTGTGCAATCTCTGCATCATGCAATTCGGCAGCTTTGTCGATGGCTTTTTCGATGGAAATGTCGTACTCATTAGCAAGTACACATACGAGGTTGTGCGAATCGCCATGCGCCAATTCCTTCTCTAACGAGAAGATATCATTCGCCCAGCAAATTACCCTGCGTATCAACTCCACGCATTGCATAAATGTACGTTCTTGCTGCACATAATACGGCAGTTGGATGCCTGTAGCAGGTTCAACCATGTCGGTACCCAAGTTTGCACCACTAAAGAATTGGCGCATTAATTTGTACGACGACAATGAAATATTACGATGCTTCACCGCGTTCTCCGCTTCCCAGAAGGCAGCTTGGAAGGTAGCCGTAAAACTAATCGTAAACTGGCTTTGCCATGTAGGCGATGTAAGCGGGATAAACCGCTGCCAGATGTCTTCCAAAGAAGCCAAGATGTTGTAAGTTTCTGGGCTCTTGTTCGGCAACTTGTTGTAACGGAAAATCGTTACGAAGTCACCTACCAATTTCTTCAAAAACTTCTCATCACGAATCTTCTCAGTTTGCTCGTTGATATGATCCAACATATCGTCGAGCACAAACAACCAGGTGTTCAAACACGATGCAGCATTGATAAATGCCAGGCTGGCTGTTGGGTAAGTACGCGCAGTCATCTTCGCAAATTTATAGCTCTTAAAGGCTATGTAATGCTCTTCGCTTGTCAACAAATCAAACGACCGTATCCAGTCGTTCGTGTGTTGTTCTATAAGCGGTAACTGCGGGTGAATCTTTGCCTCGAATGGGCAATAAAGGGACGGAATTGTAACGAGCATAGTATGCTATTTTATGGTTCATATTAAAGTTCCAACAAAAACTAGAACTTATCAGAATCCATATAGCAAAGACTTCCACGCGATACTATGACACTAAAGGAGTACTAAACCCTACTTGAAGTTCTCCAGTACCTCCTTCGCAAAAATGATTTTCTTGCACTTCACCAAGGCTTTTTCTAAGAGGTGCGTGCTATCAGGTTTTACAATATATTCATTCACACCCAATCCTTTAATAGCCTCAATCTCTTCGTGGAAGGCGTTAGACGACATTACAATAATAGGTATCGAAGCGAATCTTGGGTTACGTTTAAAGTCTTTGATAATATCTGGCCCTTTCTTACCCGGCAAGGTTAAATCTAACACGATAATACCAGGTGTAACCTGTAATGCATGGGCATGGGCATCTTCAAAATTCGAACAAATTGTAAAATCGCACCCCAATTTACTGAGTACAATCTCTACATATTTCTGGGCCATCAATTCATCTTCGATCACCAATACTTTCGTACCTTCTAAATTACACGTGATAATTTCTTCATCGGGCTTCACTTTAATATCTTGCTTGTCGCCCTGTTTCATGGGTACGCGTACGGTAAAAACAGTGCCTTTGGAAGAACTTTGTACTGTAATAGTACCGTTGAAGAGTTCTACAATTCGTTTTACCAAGTTCAAGCCTAGCCCATTCCCTTCAATAAATCGGTTCGTGCCTTTATTAACGCGGTTAAAGATATGGGGCAATATATCTTCCGGGATGCCCTTACCTTGATCGGCAACACTAAGTACCAACTGGTTATGCTCTACCGTTGCATCTAGGTAAATGGTTGATTTGGATTCTGTAAACTTAATAGCATTCAATAATAAGTTATTCAGCACCTTATCCAAATTCAGTGGGTCCGACACGATCGCTTCGGGGATATTACGGGTGCGCAATTGTATGGTAACTTGCCGCTCGTTGGCAATAATTTGCGCCGCCTGCTGGCTTTCCAATAAAAACTCTTGCAATAGGAAACACTCATTGGAAATAGCGAGGTAATCACCTTTCGATAGCTTTTCGATTGTTAAGATATTGTTGATGATTCGCAAGGCTAGTAAACTACGGGAAAGCACAATATCGTTCACATGCTGCACTTCATGGGTAATTCCCTCTTTCACCATCTTAGAGGCGTAATAGATAGAATTTAAAGGCGTACGAATCTCGTGCGATATTTCGCGGAGATAGAGAATAATCGAGTTATTGGCATTTTCGAGTTCTTGGGTCCGTTGTTTTACTACGCCTTCCAAGTTCTCGTTTTGCTGCTTGATTTCTTCGAGAAGGTTCGATTTATCGGAGGTAAGGCGTTCTGTGATACGTTGATAGCGGGCAATGATGAAGATCGTTAACACGATAATTACCACACCACCGGCTATATGCACCCACAAATAGCTGGTATGATCGAAATGCAACGGCTCTACAAGGTTGAATTGCTTCACCACTTCCAATATTACATACGACAAACCCGCTATGGCTAAACAAAATGTTCTTAAGCGGCCTTCCTTTTCTAGTGGGAACAACAAGAATGCCTGCCCTGCTAAAAATGCCACGAGCAAGCTGGCATCTACCGCCTCAGTTAAAATAATCCCGAAATACACGGTGGCTGCCGTATGGGTTAATTGGGCATTGATTTTGGCCCCCGTATAATAACCTTTATGGTGAAGTGGTAAAATGCATAGGAATGATAATCCCTCTAAAACAGTAGGAATGAGGATTCTATATTCTCCCGTAAAGTGAAAAAACACGCAACCTAGGGCAATAGAAAATACAGCCGTTAAGATTGCAATGAAGTTTAACGTAATTACTTGGTATGAATAACTTGGGTTAGCGTCAGTTCCTATATATAGCAACTTCGTAAACAGTTTTTTCATAAAAAAACAGGGGTGTAGGTTCTAGCTGGACAAAACAGTGTAACTGGGAGAAAGATAATATATTTTAACGTGATTCCACCGCAGCAGGCAGTTGCACTAAAATATTCATGCGTAGGCACATGACATCATTATCCATTCTACAAGTCGCTTTCCTTGCACAGTGTATAAAAGTTGGCCTCAAGTCAAAATGGTTGGGAAACGTATTTCTAAAAAATCGGCGTTGGCAACGTTGTAATTTTTTAAAGCGTTGTTATCGAATCTTGCGTATACAAATATACTGGTTTCTACTGATCGATGTTATAATTCACTGATTTCCTTCACTTTTTGTAAGGCTTGTGGCCATGTTTTATCAAAATAGTCTTTGTATTCAGGATCAAAATCGATCGAAACAGTCAGCGTGGTGATACCATGGAATTCTTCCAATGTATAGGCTTCTAAGGAACCGGCTACCTTTTTGGCAATGTCGGTTGTATAGTCTTCTACCCCGTTCATTACTTCACCGAGGTGACGGAAGGATATAGAGTTTTCTTTCCGAATATCGACGATTTCGGCCACCATGCCATCATTGTTACCGTTGACAAACAGGATTTTACTGCCCTTTTCCCAACTATTGGTTTCAATGTGGTTATTTTGGCTGAAAACGGTCGTCCACTCCGGGTAAGAATCTTCATCCCATAATACGTCCCAAACGATGTGTTTTGATGCCTTGATATCGATGCTATACGTTGAATTTCTCATACTGGTAGGTTTTTCCGAGGTTCCTTCCTTGAAAACAACCCAAACAGCCGAATGTTCAATCTATAACGATCATCCTCCCTTAATTATTACCCAATATACAAGCCGCCAACTTCTCCATGGCCGGTAATAATTCCGGCGACTGCCACTCTGTACCCAAGGCTACCCGCATATAGTTCTCCTGCCCATTAACGGCAAAATCGACCCCATCGGGAATATCCATACCCTCGGTACGTAAATAACTCGTAATAGTCGACGAAGAATTCCCTTGTGGTAACATGATCCAAAAATGGAAGCTATTCGGGTGCGTTGCGTATGGTACTCTTTTCATCACCTTCCGGATTTGATCTTGCCAATCTTTCGCCACGGCTTGCTTTTCGGCCATAATCTTTTGGAGACGGCCGCCCTGTAAAAGGTGAATACCAAAATCGATGAACAGGCTACAAGGACTACTAGATGTAAGCCTAATGTAGTTTTCCAAACCTTGCAATAGCTTGGTAGGATATATAATGTAAGCCGCTTTGAGGAACGGGTTGTAGGCTTTTGACAAACTCAAAATATGCACCGTGCGCGACGGGATAATGGATAAAAAAGTAGGTGGAGGTGAAGGATGTAAGAAACGGTATGCATCATCCTCCAAAATGTATACATCTTCAAATGAAGCCACTACTTCCGCAATAGCTTGACGCCTTTCTAACGACATCACCGCGCATGTTGGGTTGTGGATAGTAGGTTGAAGATAAACTAACTTACAAGTACCCGCTTCTAAAAAAGCAGCTAAAGCGGAAGGAATCATCCCTTCCTCGTCGCAAGCAACAGTTGCTAATGGCACGTTGTAATGGTTTGCAATCATTTTGAACCCCGGGAAAGTAAACTCCTCCGTGGCCACTACTTGCAATCCTTTATGCAATACCGCCATTACACAATATAAGGCGGAGTTCGCCGATGGAATGGTAGTAATAACAGATGTTGCTTTCACGGCGTCCATATCCACCCCTAAGAATTGCAACAAAGTTGCTTCATCTCTTTCTTGTAGGCTGTAAGCCGGTGGATGTAATAGGTCGAACTCGCTACGGCGGGGAAATTCGGCAGTATAAGCGTGGAACAATTCCAATTCGCTAGGCACAGATGGATAGTTAACTCGGAGATTCAACATTGCTTCGTAATTATGAACACGAATATACTAAAGGCAATTGGTGAATCTACATTTTATTCCCAACTGTTATTGATTTGCCTGCTCGTTCCACACATATCCCGGCACTACCCTGTTACCAAATATAGCTGTGCCAACACGTACCATCGTAGCACCTTCTGCAATGGCCATTTCAAGATCGCCACTCATACCCATCGATAAACCCAATGCTGTATAAATGCCCGTTTGCAACAGCTCGTTTCTTAAACGACGTAATAAACGCAAGGAAGGTTTCATTTTCAAAGGATCGGCATCTAATAACCCGATCGTCATTAAGCCTTTTACACGCAAAGTATCGAATGATTGTAGCTGTTTCGCAAAGGTAAAAATATCGGCAGGTGCAATACCGAATTTGCTTTCTTCGGCGGATGTGTTTACTTGGATGTATACATCTAGTGGTTTGCCCATGGCTTGCAAACGTTTCTCTAATTCCCTAGCAATTTCAACACGATCCAATGATTGAATGCAAGTAGCATATTTCAATACATCTTTTACTTTGTTGCTTTGTAAATGCCCGATGAAATGTTTCTCGATCGTTAAATCAGCTAGTCCAGGTGCTTTATCGCGGAGTTCCTGTACTTTGTTTTCGCCCATGAGTGTTTCACCTGCTTCGATGGCTACGCGGATACGTTCTGCCGGCACTGTTTTCGTAGCCAATAATAAGCGTACTTCTTGCGGATCGCGGTTACACTGTAGGCATGCTTGGTGGATACGTTCTTTAACGGTGTGAAGATGGGTGATAATAGTGGAAGGCTCGTTGATGATATGCATGGTGTTCGTTCATTGAAACCACGAAACTCCTACATCTTTCAATGATGTAACTGATCCAGTTTTAAGAAAAAGAGGGAACCAGTAGCTGCTCCACCCCGCGCAATGCAAGCAGTGGCACTCGCCTACTACTTGCATAAAAACACAACTGGTTAGAAAATATTGGCTCGCTTCTCTCTACACGCTAGCGTGTGTAGCCATTAAATACATACGCATGGTTTGCGCTTCATTTATACAATACTCGTTGTAATCCTTAATTGCTTGTAATCGCTCCTGTTCCGAAATATAGCCGTCGGCCACTAATTGTTGACCGCGTGTTTCTGCCACTTTCGTCCATATAGATATATGGGTTTGAAAATCGGGATCTTCTCTTTTCGTGCTTTCCGGGAATGCTGCGTGCAATTGTAATTGCATGTGCAATCCCGTTACTAATTGAGGTAGAGCATCGCCAATGGCATTGTTCATACCCACATCGGCACGCCATTTTAAAAACTGGTTGTAGAAATATTGCATACTGGCTGGTGGAGCAGGTTGCCATTCGATTTTTGTATGGTTGTAATCCAATACGCAAATCATTCCACCTGGTACGAGTATACTAATCATTTTCTTCATCACTTCTTGTGGCGTTTCGATCCATTGCAAGGTGCGACTAGTTGTAATTACATCGAATGGCAATGTTGGCTTAAATGCCATTACATCATCGCTCACAAATTCCAAGTTCGCATAGTCCTTAAAATTACGTTGCGCTATATCAATCAACTCTTTACTACGATCAATACCACAAACGTATCCATTCGGGCCTACGATATCAGCAATTCCTTTTGTAATGGTACCCGATCCGCAGCCTACGTCGAGTACACGCATGCCGGGTTTCAATACCAATAATAAATTTGCGTTCGCATTGTCTACCGTCCTCACATCCAAAACCGCGTTCGTGCCTCTTGGCATAGCGGCGCGTTGATAAGCGTTAGTTGCCATGGAATTTGTTGTTTCGATACAGCAAACCTAACGTATCGTGCTAGGTGTACCAATCACATTTTATCAGATTCTACAAGCTTCAACTTTCATAATAAACAGCTAAAATCGCTACTACAAAGGATTTACATCTTCTCGTTTTCAGTCATCCAAGCCTCAAATGCACCAAAATAAAAACACCACGAAGTAAAAACCTCGTGGTGTGTTCATGATTAACCTGTAAAGAAAAAAACTATGAAAATGCGTTACGACTACAAATGCAAATCGCGCGCACCTTTTATCTCTGTTGAAATCTCGCCTAACATGGGTCCTGCTGCACAGTTTTGTGCTGTATATACTTTCACAAAATCGATGTGAGTAAGACTTACACTCGTACCTGCGCTATTTACAGCCCAGCTAATATCGAATGTGTTGTAACCATACGTTGTGTGATCCGTAGCATAGTTATCGGCGTACCCCCAAGCATAACCGGGGTTCGTAATAATAGTGCCTGTTACCAAAGTGTTGGCCACTTTGGTACCGGTGAAACTGATAGAATCTAAGTTCGGCGCAAACGTTGGGTAATAGTTATTGCTGGTATGGTATGCATTCGCATATACATAACCCGTAGCCCCTTGGTTATCGCGCCACAAAACGTTGGTAGCAATTGTACCGGGATTGTAATACGTGATCTTGTAATTTTTAATAGTGCTGGCAGCGCTGTATTGACTACCTGCTAGTTCATACCAAGTATCGTCTGGAATACCGTTGTTGTTCGTATCCTGGCTAACCATTACGATGCCCGGCTCCGACCATTGGTAAGTGGGCCCTAACGGGTTGCCGTAAATACCGATATCGGCACCTGTACCATTGGTAACAGAATGATCGAAACCAAATACTACGTAACCACCATAGCCACCTAAAGACACAATGTTTGAAGTACTTCCCACCAAACCTGCGGCGGCGGTAGGTGTACCAAAAGAAGCTTCGTTGATAAACTGTCCAGGTGCTGGCAAATAGCTATACACTGTGCTAATTAATGGGCTACTTAACAAAGTAGCTGCACGCACAGTACCTACTTTACTAGGTACAATGGCTTTTTGTTGTGCGAGGTCGTTCGTTGTTTGCAATGATTCTTTCTGACAAGCGGAGAAGGCAATAGTTCCGCAAAGAACCAGGGTGTTAAAAATGGACTTTTTCATATCGATTTTGATTTAGGGTGAACTGGGTTAAGAAAAAAGCCCGGTCATGCAAGTAACCGGGCGAAGGCCAGCACTAGTAATAAATAGATAATGCTGGGAAGTAATATCCTGTATATTGAACGGTGCTTAACAAAGTACCTGCATGGGCATCATAAAACTGCCACTTGTTATCGTTACTGGAACCCCATTCGTCGGCCAATGTATACACGAGTAATTGTTGTTTTCTTTCGTTATAACGCACAGCAGATCCGTAGAAATACTGGCCTGGTGGTAACGTGATAAAAGGTGTACTTAACGACGACAAATCACCGTCTTTATAACGGAAAATTTTATTGCCGCTGTACTCCAATGTGCCACCAATACCGGGAGCCTCTTTGCGTTGTGCAATGTATACTTCGTTACCGTTTGGATTGGCCGTTATAGACGCCGAACGCCACGACCATAGTGCCCATGGGTTGGTAATACCAAACGACAATGGTACACGTGCTACATCCATGCTATTAGGAGAAATTCTAAATAATGACGAGTCGCCCGCTGCCCAGATAGCATCTTTTGTTTTCGCGAAACCTAGGGTGGCCTTTGGAATCTTCTTCAATACGCTATAATCTGTAGCCGACAAAATCACGATACCTTCTGTTTCCGACATCACGTAGATTTTATCGCCCACTAACAACATATCGCCTGCTGCCCCGCTGAACGCTGGGATTTTAGTTCCCAGTGTTAAAGGATTTAATTGCACTTGGTATAAGCCGTCGGCAGAACTAAGCAAACCTTTATTGGCAGAAATACCTAGGAAAGCATGCCCAATGTCGGCCGGCAGTTTAGGAATACGGGCTTTTTCTTTGAATGTATAGGCGTCGACAACAACGAGTGGCCCACCAACTTTTACCACCATGTACAAATCGCCATTAAAAATGGTAGCGTATTGTAAAGTAGCATCGGTAGGACCTAATTGCAGTGTTGGGTTTTCTTTCTTGTAGATATTCATCGTTACTTTGCTACTATCGTAACTGTAGTAAGCAAAATCGCCGTTCGCTACGCCGTACTGGCCTTCCTGTAACACCAAGAAACCATTTTCATACTTGCCATTCACTTTAATGTTGAACACAAGTGAATCGGTGCCTACACTATTAGTAGCGAAGAAAACAACGCGGTAATCGCCGCGGTCGGATGGATTGAAATTGAAAGCAGAATCGGTGCTTTTGGTAACATTGTTTACGCGCCAAGCGTATGTTAAACCTTGTTCGTATGTAACGTGCGGGTGAAGGGCAATTGAATGACCCATCAATAAAGTGTCGGAAGTACCGGTTGCTTTAATTTGCGGGGTACTTAACTGCGGTTCGTCTTTTGCACAACTGAAAATAAGTGTACTAGATAATAGCAGCAGCGCGAGCTTGTTTTGTTTCATGCTGATGTTTGGTTTAGATAAAATCGTTTACAATACAGTTGGCAACACTTTTCACAAAAACATACGTTAACAAATATTCCATAAGCGTGGTAATAGCAAAGCAATGCCAGGTTGATGTGTTGGTTGAAAACATCAACGAGTCGAATACATACGTTAAACCATCATGCGCCAAATACACAGCATCTCTACGGCGTAGAGTACATCCCAAAAGGTGAAATCACAAATTAAATAGTGTATAAAGCCCGATTGGGCCTACATCTTAGCCTTTCACCCGAAAGCGCTGATTGATACATACTATTGGCAGGTCTTCTGGCTCGTCTACTTCCTCTAAGGCCTTCCCGCTTCTACATTGTAGAGGCAGTGGCGTGGAGATTAGAGAAAACTTGCGTAGACTCACAGCTACGGGGATAGCTTCGGTTTCACACCGAATTCCCTTTTAATACTACCGCGCGACGCGCAGCAATAACCAATTGCGGGGCAAACTTACAGTAAGTAATTGTAAATGCAAAATGTGTTTTTATCATTCGATATCCTAACAAAACAAAAATGCCGATCTCCTTATCGAGATCGGCATTTAGTTGATATATCAAGTATTTATAACGTTTATTGTATGGTCCAATGACCACTTTCAAAGAAGTTCGGCACATTTGTACATTGTGCGTTACCACTTTGGTTCTCTAAGTTGATAAATGTGTTTTGCCATTCATTCCGTAAACGCTTATAACCACTGTACGTTTCTACCGCCCAATAGCTACTCCAGAATGTATTCGGTACATTCGAGCATTCTACATAGCTGTATAAATGCTCGATATTGAGGTAGTTATTGCTGGCCACATTTTTAAAACGGGTATGGCCATTCACCGTTTCTTGCACCCATTTGTACTTATCGCCCGTGTTACCTGTACTGTATTTCACCGTTCCGTTATCGTCGTACAGGTAAGTGTTCAGCCAACGATTCTTAATGTATACACCGGTAGAAGGATTACCTGGGTTGCCTGGGTTACCGCTAATGGTGTTCAAGAGCGATTCGGCGTTGCTTACTTGAAGGTTCACAAGGTAGGTAAACACTTGGTTTAATTGCGATTGTACCCCGCTGTTGCCCGCGTATTGCTTGCGGTATTGGTAGAGGCGGAAGATGACTTCTAAATCGTGTTGACCAAATGATACACCAAGTTTCTGCTGCATGGTGGTTAAGAAGCTGTATCCAAATTCTTCTGTCGGTTCAATCATTGTTCCCTCCCCGTAATCGTTCCAAGTAGCAAACTGGATAATGCCTACAGACGAATTCAAAGCTTTGTCGAGCATTGTCGAGAAAGTGCTGGTACCATTATGGGCAATTTGCCATGTAGGGCCGGCGGCGCCACCTGCGGCGTAGAATGAATTAAAGCCTGGGTACACCACGCCCATTGGCCATGCAAAGCTAGCAGCTTGTGCATAATAAGCATCTACTACGTTTGGATGTTGCTGGTAAATCCACGGGAATTCACCGCCTACATTACTGGCCCCTACTTCATTAGTAAAGCCATACAATGGCCAAATTTTCGGGCGCGGGTTAATGCCGTTCAACATCGTGTTCCATTCGCTGGGTTGATGGAAGGTAATAGGACCAAAGTTAAGTACCACGGGTGCGTTGTTCCAGCGGAGATAGTTCGATTGGTTAAAATAATTGTTCTGCATGTACACAAAGTCGCCGTTTGCATTAGATGCCATACCAGGATCCCAGTTACGGTCTTCGTGTACGATAGAGAATTGTAAGCCAACAGCGTTCAACTTGGCAATCAGCGCATTGGAATTCGCGAGGTTATCGGGGTAATCGTAACGCACGCGGGTACCTGGCCAATCGATAAATACACCATCGGCGCCTGCGTATTTCATGAGTAGTAATTGGTACTCAATAATATCGGCATCGGCACTGGCATATGGGCCTGTTTTGGGATAGTAATACGCAGCGATTTGTCGTTTCCCGTTCACGATAACATCTGGGTTTTGCGTGTTCATTTTCCAGTGATACCCCCAAGCACCACGGGAAGCCGGGGTTTCGAACCATGGCATCCAATGGATAAAGATTTTCTTGCTGGTAGTTTTGGTAACTGCCGGGGGCGGCGCGGGTAACAATTGCGTGCTTTGTACCGGCTCTTGCACATTTTTCGTGCATGCCAGTAGCACAATGGCACAAAGGAGTGTCCACAGTTTTTTCATAACGAAGATCATTTGAAGTGAAATAATTGGAATGCTGAATGCGAGAATGGCGATATGGGTTTTAAACGGGGATAAATTTACTGGAGCTGAAAGAGGCTACCTAAAAATACCAGGAAAATATAATAAAAATCGACCCCTACAATTGTGCAAATACGCCATGGAACGGAGGTATATACGTTGGGGATATTGTAAAAATATAACGAAAAAGGACCGGCCTCACACCGATCCTTTAATAAACAACGCGATATTCCTGTTGTATGTGTATTATTAAGATGAAAATAGTTTGCATTCCTGCTTACTGTGTTTCCAACACAGTAAGCAGGATATCTTAAAATGCACGCAATGCTTGCGCAATGATCTGCATCTCTTCATTCGTAATGGTAACATTCATCGCACCCGCATTTTCTACGGCTTGTTGTGCATTCCTGGCACCTGCCAACACAATGGTAATACCTGGCTGCAAGGTGGTCCAACGTAGTACAAGTTGCGAAACGCTTACTTGTTTGTTCGCTGCGATGGGTTGTAGTGTAGCAATCAACGCTTTTACTTTCTCTGCATCAAACTGACCAAAGTAGCCGTTGCGGTGATCGTTGTTGGCTAAAGTAGCGCCGTTGAAATATTTGCCGGTGAGTAGGCCACGTTCTAGCGGGCTGTAGGCAATAATGCCCATGTTATGTTGTTGTGCGTAGGGAACGATTGCTTGTTCAATACCACGGTTCAGCATACTATACGGTACTTGGTTGGAAGCCAAGGCGATTGTTTTTTCTGCTGTTTGTAGTTGTTGGAGATCGTAGTTGCACACGCCTGCGGCGCGGATTTTCCCTTGGGCAATTAAGGAAGCCATCGCTTCCATGGTTTCGTCGATCGGGGTGCTCTCGTCGGGCCAGTGCACTTGAAGTAGGTCGATATAATCGGTGCGTAAGCGGGTAAGACTTTCCTCTACTTCCTTGATAATGTTGGCTTTTGATGTGTATTTATACACGGGAATGGCTTTGCCATTTTCTTCTGCATCGAAGAAATAGGTGCCTTTACCGGCATTGCTACCGTCCCACACCAAACCGAATTTAGTGAGGATTTGTACTTTGCTCCTATCCTTTCCTACTAATGCCTTTCCTACCAATTCTTCACTTAAACCAAAGCCATAAAAAGGTGCTGTGTCGATGGTGGTAACACCTTGTTCGATAGAGGCGTGAATGGCGTTGATGGAATCGTTCTGTTCGTTACCGCCCCACATATTACCGCCAATGGCGAAGGCGCCGTAGGTAATAGTAGAGAGTGCTAAACCTGTATTGCCTAATTGTCTGTATTCCATGATTATTTTGTTACTAAATGTCCTTTGATGATTTGCACGGGCGCACCCAATAAGTTCGGTGCTTCCGCGGCAAATGCTTTGATGTGTGGTGTACTATTATGTGCTGTTAAACCTTCTTCACTCTCCCATAATTCGTGGAAGATGAAGCTACCGGGCTGCCCTACTTCTTCTTGTAGATCGTAGCGTAAGCAAGCGGCTTCTTTCTTTGATTCGGATACCATGTTCAGTAAAAAGTCTTTTAACGCGGCTTCTTTACCGGGGGCTGCTTTAATGAAAGCTGTTAAATAGATGTGCATGATGTGCGTGTTTAATTATTACGGAATGTAGCGGCTAAATGCTCGTGGTAATTCTTGATATCGCGGTTGAAATCAGCATTCTTTTCCACGTCGTGGAAGTGTATGCCTTTCAGTGGTTTCATCCCGATAAAAGCATTCATCCTATGAAAACCAAATAACACACCTTCATCTACACTTGTTTGATTGAAAAACTCGCCCGGCAAGGTAAAAGCCTCTTTCGGGGCATTCCATGAAGTGGTTACCATGTACTGTTTGCCTTGCAACATACCACCTGTACCGTAGTTAATAGCAGGATTATCGGCA
This sequence comes from Chitinophaga skermanii, assembly GCF_003259335.1. GTDB lineage: Bacteria > Bacteroidota > Bacteroidia > Chitinophagales > Chitinophagaceae > Chitinophaga > Chitinophaga skermanii. Next base: position 404,990 of record NZ_QLLL01000004.1, on the reverse strand, counting down.
GAACGACCGTCGCTGTGGTAGATACCGGCAGCATGACCAGCCGTAAATACAACGTCGATATACTGTTTTAAGCCATGTGGCACTTGGAACCACCAAATGGGGGTATGATAGATAACAACATCGGCCCATACGTACTTTTGTACTTCTTCGTCCGGGTTGTAGGTATCGTTAATATTTGTTGTTTTAACTTCGTAGCCGTTTTCTTCAAAATATGCCACGGTGGCTTCGGCTAAAGAGGCGTTAAAGTAACCGCCAGAGTGGCCGAACTTTTGGCCACCATTGATGATAAATATCTTTTTCATCGTTGTCCATTTAAATAATACAATGCAAAGGTAGCCCCGGTACTTGTATCAGTAAAACAATATAATTCATACCTTTGTATCAGAATTATAATAGCACATATATGGTAAATCTTGAATGGTACCGTACTTTTAAGGCAATTTATAAGACGGGCACGCTAACCGGCGCCGCGGAATCGCTTTTCATTTCACAGCCCGGCGTTAGTTTACATCTTAGTTCTTTGGAGAACTACGTGGGGTATAAGTTGTTCGACCGTACGGGTAGGAAGATGGTTCCGACGGAGAAAGGGAAAGTATTTTATAACGTGGTGATTGAGCCGCTTACAAAATTGGAGGAGGCGGAGAAAAACTTCCAGAAAAGCACGGAGCAACATACCCCTACGATTAGCATAGGGATGTGTTTTGAAACGTTTCAATATACCTTGGAACAATATATATCCAGTTTAGACTTTAACGTGATTATTCGTTTCGGCGAATACCCCGAGATGCTGGATAACCTCGATAAAGGCATACTCGACCTGATTATTACCCCGCAAAAAGGCACTTCGCCCAATATCGAGCATGAAGCGTTTTCTTCTGAAACAATTGTATTGGTGGGTGGGAAAGATACTGACGAGGAAGAATTTAAAAAAGTATTGAAAAAGAAGGACCCGGTAGCCTTAGAACGTTGGCTAAAATCCCAGAAATGGTATGGTACAACAGGTGATATGGAACATTTATTCCGCTTCTGGGAGCTGAACTTCCACCAGCGGCCCGATTTTCGGCCGAACTACATAGTGCCGAATCTCAATTCTATTATTCGTTGTCTTTCCAGTGGCAAAGGTTTAGCCGTTGTGCCCGATTTCCTCTGTAAACACGAAATAGAAAGCGGGAAAGTAAAACTACTTTGGGAAGGTAGTCCTAAGTTAAAGAACACGCTACACTTCGCCACCAGGAAGAAAACGATGTATCCCAAGGAAATTGCGTTGATTAAATCCTTGTTTAAAAAAGTGATGTAATTACTTCTGGTTAATGACTGTTTCGATGATAATGAACTCGCAGGTTTCTTTGCACTCGATCTTCACTTCGTTCGTTTCCCAAATACCCAAGGCATCGCGCTCGGTGAGTACGGTGCCATTTACGTTGGCACTGCCGGAGATTATGAATACAAACGCGCATTTATTAACGGCAGGGTATGTATGGGTAACAACTTCCCCTTGATCGAAATACCCGAGTTTCAACACGGCATTTTGGTTAATCCAAACATGCCCTAAGCCTTCTTCGCCCGACACAATGGTAACTAGTTTATTCTTCCTTTGTTCGCGGGGGAAGCTACGGGCTTGGTAGCGCGGTGGAATGTTTTGCAACTTCGGTTCAATCCAAATTTGGAGGAAATGTACTTCTTCTTCACCGATGTTATATTCTTCATGGCGCAAGCCGGTACCGGCACTCATAATTTGCACACCACCTTCTTCAATAACGGTGCTGTACCCCATCGAGTCTTTGTGGTTCATTTTACCGGCTAATAGCACGGAAATGATTTCCATGTTAACGTGTGGGTGTGTACCAAAACCTTTTCCCACGGCTAACAAATCATCATTAAATGCCGCCAAAGTACCGAAAGCACTTTTCATAGGGTCGGCATAATCACTAAAGCTGAAATTGAACTTGCTTTTTAACCAGCCGATATCTTTTGTACCACGCTCATGCGCGGGAAAATACTTCGTTTTCATATGCTACTATTTTGCTTACACGTTTTAAGAAACAGGCATCCTTGCCAAATGTTTAATCCGTAGCAATGTAATAAAAGTATGCTTTCCACGCGCACAAGTGTTGGTACGAGCGATGTAATTTTGCAATTGTTTGATGTATAAGTGGGTAATACTTATACTAGTTTCTCCTTCTCTTTTGCATTCATGGGATAAATTTGATGATACGGATCATACAGCATTATGTAAAAAATTCCCAAATGGCCGAGAAAGAAATGAATACGAGGTGCCTTTTTCTCACGATTATCTTTAGGTGTGTACAGGTGGAATTGACCAACCAACGGCATTTCGTTTTCCCAATTCTTCATGTTAGGAAAAACCCTTTTCAACATGCTTTCCATGATTCCCTTTGGATAATTAACATGAAAATGAAATGTACGCCCATGTAAGATTAAATCCTTAAGCGGGATTTTTGAAAGCTTCTTCACTTGACTAAAATACACCTGGTAATCTTCTTGGGTAAAGTCAGGATGATGAAAACTATATGCTGCATTATCAAAATTTAAATAGTCGTAAGCAAACAAGGGCGTTAAATTAGTATACGCATTCACTTGTTTATGTTTACCTATTTTGAATTTTATACTATCATTATCTTCATCTAACTCTCTATGAAAGGCTTGTAAATGATCATGCATCTTTCTTGTATTTTGCTAGATTACATTCATACATTCTTTCAAATGAAATCTTTCTTATACAAGAATCCAATACCCCTATCCCTTCCCTTGTTTCATTCCATGGCTTATCAACATGTGAAAGATAAATAATCATTCCATTTGTCATTGTCCCATATTCTTGCAACAATTCATTAATAAAGGCTTCTTGTTCTGTACTTATTCCAAGACCCATCATTAACTCTTTACAAGTATCTGCATAATCTTTCCCTTCTTCTAATGGAGGAATAATGTCCTTATTCCTTGTCCAATATTTTTTGTAGATATTATAAATGGAGCGATAATTGGGTCCATTCATCCATGCTTCTGGCTGTTCTTCAAATAAGGGATGTTGGTTAAAATTTACTAAATGCCACGCTTGCGTGAAATATAGAATTTTCTGTAGCTTGTGGGGGCCAATAAAAAGACCATTTGCATTCATGTAATAAATAACAAATTTGGCGTAATCTTCTATTCGAATCATTTTAATCATACGAAACAATGGTTGGTTATTTCGCCAAATATAACGAAGACATCCATTGTAGCATCATAAATAACCAATAGTTATCCACACGAAAATTGAACACCATTCAAACACAGTATAGCAAACAGTTTCAGCTAATATGAAATTCCTGGATTTTGAAAAATGTATTGTGTACTAGATAGTTGTTGCAGCATAAAATCGGCTACATCTGCACGCGATATTTTTACTTTTATTGTTTGATCGTTTGCTGGAAATCCATGTTTATATTTTCCTGTAAATGCATCGTTCGTGAGGTTGCCAGGGCGTACGATTGTCCAATCCAATTGGCTTGCTTTTACATACGATTCTTGCAAGGCATGATCTGCAAATCCTTTCTTCAAAATGAAGGGTACAATAATGTATTTAAATATAAACGGTGTGCGGTCTAATGTTTTCACACTATCACCGTAACCTAACGATGTTTGACATATCAATCTTTTCACGCCTTTCTTCTCCATCGCCTTAATAATATTATACGTGCCTTGTGAACGGATGGTACCGATTTTATTGGCAGGAGAACCGATGGCATTTAGCACAGCATCTTGTCCTTCTACGGCTTTTTCAATACTGTTCGTATCGAAAATATCGCCTTTTACAATACGTAAATGTGGATGCTTAATTTCGATTTTTGAAGGATCGCGGGCGAAGGCTGTAACGGTATGACCTTTTGCTAATGCTTGCGATACGATTTCTTTTCCTGTTGCGCCTGTTGCGCCGAAAACAACGAGTTTCATAGTGTAATATTTTATACCACAAAACTACCCTCGTACCGGCCAGGGAAATAGAACAAAACCGTCATTCTTACGAAGCCACCTTCGACAAGTTTTCCATCACTTCGGAAGTTACTTTCTGGAATTGAAAAGGAGAAAAGCCCGCGAACTCTTTAAAAGCGCGGATAAAATGAGATTGATCGGCATACTCGTACCCAAATGCCACATCCGATAATTTAGCATACCCTTGCGTACGCATTTGCTGCAAGGCCGCCTGGAAGCGAATGATACGAATAAACAACTTCGGCGTAATACCCACGCTTTGTTTGAACCGGCGTTCAAATGTGCGCTCCGATAAGAACAATTGCGCACGCAATTCCGGGATGGTAACCATACCTTGTGCTGCTACGATTGTTTTCACGGCATACGTAATGGCTTCATCGGCGTATTGTTGATGCGATGCTATTTGCTTGTATAAATATTGCGCCAAGTGTAACACCAAATCGTTGATACTGGTAAAACCACTCAACTCTGCCGACAACGTACTATGCTTACTAAGCGTATCTACATCAATGCAGGTATCGGTTAACTCGTGTGCATCGAGACCAAAAATAGTTTGTAAAGCGTTCGGATAGAAGAATACACCTACGGCGCGGAATCTTCCTTTTACGCGGAGGTCGGCATGCGTGGTAGCTTGGCCGTATAAGAATACACTGGGCAATGCTTTATCGTTTTGATAGAGCACGCCTTCGCCGGGTTGTTGAAATATTAATCCCGGGCAGCCATCTGCCAACGTACGAAACGATTTTGTAAGATCGTCGACCTCATCCGTTTCCAATGTCCAGAAACAACGGGCATAGCCTTGAAGAAAAGCGGGAACTTTTAATTGTTTACTGTGCATGGTAGAGGAGCTTTCTATCCTAAAATTACGAATTGCTATAATAATAGCGGTGCATTTTTCGCAGCATGATCAATTGCATGCGAAACGGGCACTGTTTGTTTTCTTTGTTGACGCGATGAACGGTATTGTTGTAAGAAACTAGGTATACGACGATTACCTTTCTTAGCTGTTGTTTTTACCGTAGGCAATGGTGTAGTATCAGCTACTACTTCTACATTGGGTACTACAGCCTCGATTGCACTAGCAGCCTGCTTGGGGAACACATGGGTAATACACATCGCATTTTGATGACCACCTGCTACTTTGTAAGGGCGCCCATGTAGTACTTCAATGAACACAACGCCCACCGATACAAATAGGTGCCTTTTTTCGTGCGCATCAAATTGTAAATCTAATGTAACACCTTGTGTTAAAGGTTGATGCAATGAAAACATATCGCCTTTTACGCATTGCGTGCGTACATCGTTTTCATCAAAGTTGATGGCATGTACCGCCGCTACGAATTGTACATGCGTAGCATTTTTGGGTATACGTAATTCGTGTGCCGGTGTGAAAGCTGGAAAAGATACTTGTGCTGTGCCTAATTGCCTATCCAGCATTACTTTCGGTGGCATATTGCACACCCGGTAGAAATTGGCTTGTTGGTTAAATTGGAAGCCCGCTAATTCGGTAATTTGCCCCTCTTCCACCGTGCGCTCGCCGCGTATATGGGTGGTATCTTGCTTAATAATATCTAATAGTTTCGACGACATTCTCCGGTACATGGTTGTATCGGGTACTAAGTCGATAATTTGTTTGAAACCCAAGCGAATACCTGCTGCCGTAGAAGCAGCCCTACCGAATTCTTTCCTGTGCGAGCGAATTTTTTCGTAACTCTCGCTATTCCAATTGGTGGCTTTGCGCTGGCGGGCTGAAGTAATAAAGCCATTAGCGGTGGGGTATACCGATAGCTTTTCTAAGTGTTGGGGGTTGAGGTAAATAATCTTACTCATACATGCTTTTTTTTAGGTTAATAAAACAGTGAATACTGGTTTATACCTGTCAAATCCCGGGCCTAAGCATGTATTTTCTGCCACGCAGAAAGCATATTTGTTCTTCCCATATATAGCGCATTCATCTCATCGAGCGGTACGCAATAAGGGTAATTAATACAACAATGCCATTAAGCCATGACAAGCTAACTGCCAAGAGAAGGTAAAGAAATAACAAAGGAAATGTAAGGGGAAAATGCGATCAATTACAGTGTAAATACAGCGCAATTACATGGGATTTACATGGAAAAACCGGCCCATTTACATGGCAGCTACATGAAAACTACTTTTCAACCACTATCAAATTACGGAAAACACCCGGGTTACAATCCTGCCTTTAATTGGTGTAACAGTTCCGACACACTACCCTTCGCCATACATACCACATCATCCGCCGCACCATAATACATCGTTATCTCATCGTCCTTCACAATATGGCCATTTGTAAATATAACATGGCCGAAGAAACCGGTTAGTTCATAAGGGGCAGTAGGTTGCATGATTGGTGCTACCGAACGGGCGATTACTTTGGTTGGATCGAGTAAGTCTAATAGTATGGTACCCAGGCAATATTGGTGTTGATCATTTGCGCCGTGGTAGATAACGAGCCAACCTTCACTTGTTTTGATGGGGGCGCATCCGGCGCCTAAACGTATGCTATCCCATAACTGCGGGCGTGTACGAGCAATGCATATATGCTTACCCCAATGAATTCCATCGGGCGATTCGGCTAACCAAATGTAGTTACCGCCTAATGCTACACTGCTCGGGCGATGAAGACAGTAGTATTTTCCATTCACCAGTTCTTCGAAGATGGCGCAATCTTTATTATGTGGAGGAATAATAATGCCTTCTTTCGTAAAGGTTTTCCAATCTTTCGTGGTGCGTAAGCCCACGCCTACACCATTCGGGGAAACGGCAGTATATGTAAGATAATACGTGTTACCTAACTTGCTAACGCGGCAGTCTTCAATCCCAAAAGTTTCGTAAGGGCCTTCTCCGTATAAGGGTGGGTACCCTTCCGGCTCAGTGAAAGTTACGCCATCGGTACTACACACAAGGCGTAAATGCGAGAGCGTAGTAAGGTAATCGTCGCCATTGTAGTTGATCACACGGGGATCGGTAGCAACCAGCGAAGGGCTATCATGTAGAATGTTCATGATATCGATTTTATTATCGACGAGAATGGGAAATGAAATTCTCCCGGCCAGTTGTTGCGGCCGTTCTGCCACGCGTAAAATGAGCCATATTTTACCATCGAATTCAAAAGCACCGGGGTTTAGCAAGCAAGCTATTTCCAAACCGGGGTGACTAGGTTTAATACTGGCGGGTGTGAGAATGGGATTTCCTGTATACCGCTGCATAGCAACAATTTTAGATGTTGAGTAGGTAACAGGAATAATTAGGGGAGTAATATTTCAACTGCTAGGTTCACTACAATAATTTGACCAAAACATTGAATGGTATTATTTAACAACAATAATTTCAGCCTGGATATCCATTCTAAAGCCCGTTTTTTGAAAAAAGGCTTTGTTTTCTGCATTATCAATAACAGCAAACCCGGCACGCCTTTTATTGCAGGCGAATACCTTTTTATGCTTAAATGTATCGATGTTATGATTTGCTTTTAAGAAATCAATGGTGGATTCCAGCTGCTCTATGGCGCCAGTTTGCCAATGGGAGGATGCATCTTTTAGTTCCACTAAAAACAGCGATGCTGTTGTTGTAAGCATGCCATCACAGCGCCCCCTTCCTACATGCTCATTATCTTTGATTACACATTTATCAATAGCCGTAAAAGTAATGGGTAACGCACCGTCGTTTTTAACAGTAGCTATCCATTTCGATTTATCGGTCATATCGGTATATGCTATTGTGCTGTTTTGATCGTCACACAATCCAAATTCTACGTGTGTTAATGTTGGTTCTTGACAAGCTACATCAAAAAAATTCATTCCTTACAGTTCTTCTTCAATGGACAATAGGGTATCAAACAAGTTGTTGCCTTCACGGAGCATATTATTTAGGTAGTTTTTATCGGAAGGGATACCACCAGGCGCTGCCAACTTTTTCACACATCCATTTGCTTCATTGAGTTCATATACAACTACATCGCTGGCGGCAGTTAATGCAGATGTAGGTATGATGTCAAATAATTTCGGCAATAAAGTATCTTCCTTTTTTGCCTCCACTATTTTATGAAATAGCTCTTCAGCTTGAATAGATATGTTTAGATAATTAATAACATAAGGGCTATGCGAAGTAACGATCAACTTATTATTAGCATTCATATTGTTATACCCGAGCAAACTTTTTAGCATTTGCCATTGAGAAGCTGGAAACAAATTTTGTTCTGGTTCTTCAATAATATTGATGAAGGCTGTTTTGTTAAACCTTGCAGAGAGTGCTGAAACGGCGATACGCTTCTGTTCATCTGTAAGTGTATTATTATTCCATATTTGCTCAAAACCTTTTTTAAATTGTTGCCGTTCCTCATCATTCATTTTCTCACTGTTTTCACTTTTCTCTTTAACAGAGCGAGCAAGATAATCAGACACTACATACAATGGCACTAATGATTGGAAGCCACTGGAAGCTTCATTCAACCTTATTCTATAATCACTTCCCTTTAGACTAAGTATATCAAGCTGATGATCGTATACAACCGACACATTATTGATGGGTAAATGTAAAGGCTCCTTCATATCAGCCTTTGCATTTTCAAATTCAGTTAAGAATTCTTGCAAAGAATCTGACGACAACCTAAGTTCTTTGGGTGTTTTAACGTAAGCAATAAAGTTTCGCTCTGCTGGAACATACATGATTTGCGGGAGCGAATAGTTCGTATTATCATTCAACAAAAGAGCCGACAGGTAATACTTTTCATACCTGATGGAATATGCTGCACCTTCGTATTCAATCACAGTTTCCTCACTTAGGTAACTTTCAATATTATGATACTTTAAAAAGAAATCCTGCAACCTATTTTTCTTTCCTAACCATTTAGCATCCACATCTCCTATATCGCGCATTAAAGCTTTCTCCATCCACATGAAACTGGAAATGAGTTTAGCTAGCGTGCTTTTCCCGCTGCCTTGGTTACCTATGAACACGGTTACTTTTTTGATGTCTATCCAGCCACCATTTTCAGCATTCTCTTGTTTTATAGGACCAAAGTTTATAACTCTTATTCTGCTCATTGGGTAATTTCTATGCTATGAAAATTAGATACTAATCATCTAAATTAAAAATATTAATTGTTATTAGTCATTTACACATAGAATCTTTTACGCCATGCGGAAAGCCGATGGTGTGATGGCGACTTGTTTTTTGAAGAAATTATTAAAATGGGAAGGATCTTCGAAGCCTAATGTATATCCAATTTCGCTCACGTTCCAATTTGTATGTTTTAATAAAGCTTTTGCTTCGCTTGTAAGGCGTTCGGCAATATGCTGTGTAGTGGTTTTACCTGTTACTGTTTTTATGGCTTTATTGAGGTGATTTACGTGCACGGCTAATTGATTGGCAAAGTCTTTCGGCGAGCGCATGGAAAACTGTTGTTGTTGGTTTTCGATGGGGAACTGGCGTTCTAGTAATTCTTTAAATACGTTGGTGATACGCAGGTTCGCATCTTGGTTTTGGACCAAGGTGGTGGAAGGTTCCATTTTGAGGGCGTTATGGATTAACTCCATCACGTAATTGCGTAATAAGTCGGACTTATAGGCGTAATCGGAGTTGACTTCATGTACCATCTTCTCGAAAATATGCGCTACTTGTGCTTCTTGTGCTTCATTCAACACGTAAGAAGGCTTTCCACCCAACGCGAACATAGGCAGCTCGGATAAGCCACCCCGCATTTTTTCGGTGAAGAACTCGTCTTTAAAGATGCAGAAATAACCGGTATTGTCGCCACCAATGTGATCGAAAGTATACGGTACTTGGGGGTTGAAGAAGATGAGCGTGGGGCCGTTCACTTCCATGGTTTTATCGGCATAATGGTAGCGGTTATGCCCGCGGAGAAGCGAGATTTTATAGTAATCGCGGCGAGAGTACTGCACAGGTCGTTTGCCGGGACCAGTGCAGCTCTCCATATTAAAAACATTAAAGTGCGCACTTTGTCTTGCCAAGGCGGGCATGTCTTGGTTGAACTTTTGCCTGTAGAAATCTTCCAATGTTTCCATGTGTGTGCTATTTTGATGTTCAAAATTACCATCACACCCGCTTCCTACGTTTGCAGCATTCAAACCGATCATTGCAAAATTCAATCAATGAGAGGCTAGAAAGTCATGCCGCGAACAATCGACCGGATTTTCAGCGATGTATATACGGTAGCTTGGTGACCATTTGCTACAAAGGTAAAGAGGAATCCTGTAACGCGCTTACTTCTGTTTATCCAGGGGTGTGATCCAAAGGCGCCGGGGCTGCTATTTTCAATCAATAGGCCGTCGCTCCCTTGTATATCTCGCCAGTTGCCTACGCCGTAGATCCCGGTGGTACCAATAAGGGCAATTGGATACGGGGTATAATAGATGGAGGCGTTGGCGGTTTGGGATAGTTCCATTTGCGTAACGGCGGCTTCGCTGAGTACGCGGTTACCTGTGGTGGATACACCTTTGTTCATCAACATCAGCAGGAATAATGTATAATCATGCGGTGTACTCCTGGCACCTCCGGCAATAATGGGGTTCTGGGTTTGTCCAAAATCGGTGTTAGCCATGCCGCAAGGGGTGTATATCTTCTCTTTTATAAAGGTATTCCAGTCTTTCCCACTTACTACTTCACAAATGCGACCGGCCACGTGCATACCTACCCCGCCATAATCGAAGCGGGTACCGGGTACGGCGGCCAGGGGAACGTTTTTAGCGATTAAATCTACAGCACTGGAGAGGGTGAGTAATTGATTATCCTCGTAGCCTTGTTCTGAATTACCGGGGAAGCCACTGGTATGCGAGAAAAGCTGGCCGATGGTGATGTGCCCTTTTTTATTCGCTGTGAAAATAGGAAGGAACTTACCCACGGTATCGGTGAGTTTTAGTTTCCCTTCATCGACTAAAGTCATCAATGCTGCGCCCGACAACCACTTTGTACAAGAAGCAATTAACTGCTTGGTATCGGCTGTATAGCCACCCATGCCCCGCTCGTAGGCAACCTTGTTATTGACGGTAATAATAGCATACACCTTACCCCCGAACTTGGAGGGTACAGAATCGTTGAGCACCTTATCGACGGCACTAAAATCGTACTGGTGGGTTTTTCCGGGAAGTGGTTCAGACTTACGGCACGAAAAAAGTGCCATCGTAGCGGCCATACAAATGGGGAATAGTTTAGGAATAGTATACATGCTTAATTGGATTATGGTTTAGACAAAAAGCATATATGAACGTTTAATGCGGTAGCAAAAAAACCTGTTTCCAAAAATGAACGAACAATAGCCCCACCCTTTTGTTTGGTTAAAGTGAAGCTGGTTAAGGCTTTCAACATTCACCTATAAAACAATACACGCTTGTATGATTTGGATTGAATTTGCCATTCTATTGGTTGCTATTTTAATCGGTTCGCGGATCAAAGGGGTTGGATTAGGCGTTATGGGGATGATTGGGATGATGATTTTCACACTAGGGTTCCACATGCAACCGGCCGATCCACCGGTTGAAGTATTGCTCATAATTCTTTGCGTGGTAAGTACAGCCGCCGGGCTGCAAGCTGCAGGGGGTATGGATTACTTAGTAACCGTGGCAGAAAAGATTCTCCGCCGCAAGCCTTCGCAAATTATCTTTTTAGGCCCGTTGGCTACGTATAGCTTTACCTTGTTTGCCGGTACTTCACATATTAATTACAGCATATTACCCATTATTGCCGAGGTGGCTACGAAAAGTCGTATTAGACCGGAGCGACCGTTGAGTATTTCGGTGATTGCTTCTCACTTGGCATTAACGGCCAGCCCGGTTTCGGCGGCTACTGCTACCATGGTATTGCTGATGCGCGATTATGCAGGATTGGAATTAATTGATGTGTTGAAAATATGTATACCCGCCACTTTGGTAGGTATATTCGCCGGGATGTTAAGTGTATTGAAGATGGGGAAAGATTTGGATAAAGACCCGGTATTTCTCGAGAAAATGAAAGACCCGGCTTTTGCAGCGCAACTTGATGCTGATACATCGGGGGTAAAAAAGGAATTGAAACCGGGTGCAAAATTGGCGGTATTGCTATTTGGGTTAGGTGTGCTAACCATTATACTCATAGGTTCCTTCCCTAACCTATTGCCCAACTTCGCGGATGTGGATGGTTTTCAACCGAATTTAGTAGTGGGTGGTGATGGTAGAATACGGATGGCGGCGATGATTCAAATGGTGATGTTGAGTGTTTTGGCTTGCATTATCATCTTTTGTAAAACCTCGGCCATGGAAGTGGCGAAAGCATCGTTGTTTAGTGCAGGTGCGCAGGCAGCCATTTCGGTGCTAGGGGTGGTATGGATGAGTGCTACATTTATGAATACAAACGAAGCCGTTATAGAACGTAGTATGAGCGTAATTGTGCAAGATCATCCATGGATGTTTGCCTTTGCCTTGTTTTTCTTGTGTACCTTGTTATTTAGCCAAGCGGCTACTACTCGGGCATTGATGCCATTGGGGATTAGCTTGGGGATTGCGGCGCCGCATTTAGTGGCCATGTTTCCTGCGGCCAATGGCGATTTTGTGTTACCCGGCTACCCTACTTTGTTGGCGGCGATAGAGTTTGACAGAACAGGCTCTACGCGGGTGGGTAAGTATTTAATTAACCATAGTTTTATGCTGCCCGGGTTGGTATCGGTTAGTGTGGCGGTTGCCACAGGCTTTTTATTAGCAGCTATTCTGCTATAGCATCCTTGTTACGATAATTATTGACACATCAATAATTCTTTCTAAAAAAACGTCTTACTGCGCTAGAATAGCCGGTAAGACGTTTTAACTTTAATGCCAGTATAATGAGCAATCTATTTTTGGTATAGCACGAGGTCCTAATTTGTTGAGCCCAGTAACCCTGTATAATACGTTATGTTGCAAAGTAACCCGCTCCTCTCCTCGTAGTGACGTGATTGATTTTCAGCAAGTATATGATGGAATTGAAGTAACCCAAAAGTATCGTTATGCCTATCACCGTTGGCGATCGTAAGGGCAATCCGAAAACCTTTAAAAAAGAGTAGGAACAATTTCTATTTACACACCATCCAAAAACTGCGTCATGAAAAAGTTTGTCTTTGGCATCTTAGCAATCATTATTGCATTTTCTGCTGCTGCATTTACGAAAGTAGCTGCGCCACCTGAGTGCGAACAACCACTCATCTGGATTCAATTTAAACCTAATACTGGTCAAAAGTGGAGATGTGATCCATCGGTTTCTCAGTACATCTATCAACAATTGTCTGTTCCTCCAACCAGTACGGTGGTGGCATTAAACTGTCAGCCTATACCTTATAGCCAATTGGGTATTGTATGTGCAGAGCCTACACCATACAACTGCTTGGTGGGTTACCGTATTACTGATATGATTGGTACTTGTCCTAACTGGAGGCCTCGTCCTACCGCGGTACCGGTTTGTTGTATTTACAGGGTTACCCCGTAAGATATTCTTCGTGTTATAGTTTGTTTGGAATTTTACGTCCCCGGTGTACGCCGGGGATGTTTCTTATTTACCCGTCGATCACGATTTCAGCTGGTTCGTCATCTTTGAATAGCACCGTTACATCGTGTCCACCGGCGTGGTAGGTATGGAATGTAAGGTCCCATTCCATCGGGCGAACCGATGTACGGGGAATATGCGCGTAAATGATTTGAAACTCGTCGTTAAAGTTGCCGATTTTGAAACCTGGTTTCCATTCATCGAATTCCTTTTCGATTTTATCGAATGCTTTCTCGATGGAGCCGGGAAAATCTTGTTGGATGCGTTGGTAGAAAGCACGTTGTTCAGCCGTTGGCAGGTCGCCTTCAGCGTCGATCATGCATTTGATTAATTGCTGCGTGGGTTCGAATAAGATCTTGCCTTCGAAGTAATTATTTTCTGCCTGTTTGAAGGTCATAACGCGCAAAGTACCGAAAAACGGGTCGTCTACTAACGGTTGTTGTTGCTTGAATAAATTAAAAAATCCCATGCCGCCTTAATTTTCTGTTTACAAACTTACATCAAATTCCTCGCCATGCCCAACAAAAAATCCCATGGCAGCTAAGCACCATGGGATCGAGATACTATTCACTTTTTTAATATACTTAGATTTTCAGCGATTTGGTAGGGTTAATACGGGCGGCTTTCCAGGATTGGAAGCCTACCGTTAACCAGGTAATGATAATGGCCAATACACCGGCGATTAGGAAATAGATAGGTGACAAACTGATTTGGTAAGCAAACTCGTTTAACCAGTTCTTCACGAACCAATAACTGAGTGGAAGGGCAATACAAACGGCGATGAGCACCAGCTTTGTAAACTCGGACGATAATAACAAGATAATACTGCTGCTATTAGCGCCAAGGATTTTACGAATACCAATTTCCTTCATTCTTCTTTCGGCGGTAAAGGCGCTAAGGCCGAATAGGCCGAGGCAACTGATAAATACAGCCAAGGCTGCGAAGTAGCGTGATAGCATACCTACTTGCGTTTCGCTGGTATATTGCGCGGCGAAATCGCTATCTAAGAAGCGGTAATCGAAAGAGAAGCCGGGATTATAGGTTTTATAGAACTGTTCGAGGCGGGCGATCGTAGCTTTTTCTTGGCCGGCTTGGATTTTGAATAATACAATACCGGGGCGTTGATCGTCGTACCTAAAAATCCAGGGTTGCACATCTTGGTGCAAGGTTTCGTAGTTGAAGTTTTTCACCACGCCGATGACCGTTTTTTCTTCACCCCAGAAAGTAATTTTTGTACCTAATGGCTGTTGCAAGCGCATTGCTTTCACGGCTGTTTCATTTAGTACTACGCCGGTTGTATCGGTAGCGAATGCACGGGAGAAAGTGCGGCCTTCAATGATCTTCATTTCCAACGCTTCGGTAACATCGTAGGTAACGCCTTGCTGTGCGAACTTAATGGTTTCATCGGCGCCTTTACCGGGCCAGCTGATACCGATAGTGGAACCATATTGCCCGATTAAGCTACCGGAAGAGCCCCCGGCGTAAGTGATGCCCGGGATGCGTCGTACTTGTTCCAAGAAAGGATTGATATCTTTCTTTACGCGGCCTTCGGCCTTCACATACAGTACATTATCGCGGTTATAGCCGAGGTGTTTATGTTGAATGAATTCTATTTGCTTATATACCACCATCACCGCTACAATCAAAATCACCGACAACGTAAATTGGAACACCACCAACCCTTTCCTTGCCCACATTTCGCCGAAGCCGCTGATAAACTTACCCTTCAATACAATAACTGGATTGAAATTAGAAAGATATAAAGCAGGGTAACTACCGGCTAGTAGGCCCGTGATACAGGTAATGCCCAATAAAACACCGACCAATTGCCAAGAGAACGCAAAAGTCAATGATTTACCCGTGATGTTATTGAAAGTGGGTAAGCAGCAATAAACGATTACTAATGCAAACAGCAACGATAAGAATGCCATGAACATTGATTCGCCCAGGTATTGAAACACCAAAGATTGTTTGCTGGCCCCTACTGCCTTTTTCACCCCAATTTCTTTCATCCTGCGGGATGCTTTAGCCGTGGTGAGGTTCATGAAATTGATACAAGCAATTACCACGATAAAAATGGCGATAATGCTGAACAAACGTACATATTCAATTCTTCCACCTACTACTACACCGTTTTCATAATGGTCGTAGAGGTAGCGTTCGGCATAGGGCACGAGTCGTAATGTAACCAAAGAAGAAGGCAACTTGGTTTTGATATAGTCTTTTATTTTCACCTGGAAAGCGGCAGGATCTACACCTTTTTCTAATTCTAGGTAAGTACGGCCGTTGTGGTTATCCCAGTTAATATAGGAGCTTGGTAAGGAATAATATACTTCGGTGGGAATAATGAATTCGTAATGATCGGTAGCATTGCTGGGCATATCTTCAAAAACACCGGCTACTATAAATGGCCTTTCATGTTCCCAGCTTAAAGTTTTACCGATTGCTGCTGCGGGATCTTTGAAGAAGCGTTTCGCGATGCTTTCGCTGATCACCATTTTATTGATATCGCTCAGCGCCGTAGTAGGATCGCCATAGAGCATTTTGTAGGGGAATACGCGGAAGAAGTGCTTGTCGGCATACCCCATTTCACCTTTAATCGATTCATTTTCATAACCGAAAGTGTACGGTGGTAGTACTTGCGGGGGAATTACCGTGGTATAAGCTGCAATCCCGGGTACATCTTTCACGATAGATTCGCCTAGTAAAGCGGGCGTATTTTCCGTGGTGGTGATGTTATTGGATTGTTGATGGATGCCCCTTAGTGCGTACAATTGCGATTGGTTGCTGAAATACTTATCAACGTGTAGTTCATCATTCACCCACATAAAAATCAAAATCGCGCAGGCTAAGCCGGCGGACAAGCCTAACAGGTTGATAATAAAGGTGCTTTTAAAACGCAAGATATTGCGGTATAAAATCCTAAGTTGATGTAACCACATAGTTTGATAGATTTCGTTCTGGGAGTATGCCAACAAGGGATGTGCCGATAATACAACTCGCCATAGTAGCGGGTTTAATACAAGATAAAAATAGATAAATGTTCGTTGCCGAACAAGAAATGTCCGGAATCGGACAGTAGGTATTGTTTTAAAAGGAATTAACAATACTTTATAAATTTTCTACGTGTACTCGTTTCCGTTAGTGGCAATAATAGTAGTAGATTTGAGTAATTCCTTCTTACAATGCGGCTCCTATTTTTGTTTTGCGGGTTAACCTGCATGATGCTGTTTGGTTGTACGCTACAACCCAAGCGGCCTTTTACTTATGTGAGACGAAGTGGGTGCACAAGCCGTATTAATGTTAGCGAGGTGCGAAGAAGATAGTTTTGCTTATTGGGATGTGATGAAAAACTTCAAAAACGACATTTACTACAAAGGGAATACAGTGAACGATAGGCAAGCCGATGCCAAGCACCCCTACTTACCCTTGCTGAAAAACGGGTATAGTAAAACGAACAGCTTTGACAGTGCTTATACACATTGCCCGATGGTGTACAACTTCATCGACGGGAAATAAAAAGAAAATTTAACATTTTATAAAAACATACCATATAAATAAGCCGCATCTTTGGTTTCGCGAAATGCGGCTTATTTATCAATCGTTTATGGGCTTTGCTGTATAGCGGTTTGGTACTGCGTTATAATTGCCAATCGTGATATACAAAGTATTCGGTGTGAAGGCTTTACCATTTTGGGAAAGGCTTCGTGTTTTCCCGGTTTTATACTACATTTGCGGTCGATTGGTTCTGAAAGTAAAGATCATTATCCTGCAATGCAAATACTTCTTAAAAGCGCAACAATAATCTCGGCGAACAGCTCTTTCAATGGGCAAACAAAAGACATTCTTATTTCCAATGGTACCATCCAACAAATTGGCGATCAGCTTTCTGCTGATGGTGCAACGGTGGTGGATGCCAAGGGCCTACACGTTTCGGCGGGTTGGGTAGATGTATTTTCCCATTTTAACGATCCCGGGACGGAATACAAAGAAGACTTACAATCAGGTAGCTTGGCAGCGGCGAAAGGCGGCTACACCACTGTGATGATTGTACCGAATACGCAGCCCGGCATTACCAGTAAGCCGCAAGTGGAATACGTATTAAGCAAAACCCGCCACGGCGTGGTGAACGTATTACCAATGGGTGCTGTATCGAAGAATCTCGAAGGCAGCAACTTGGCGGAAATGTACGAGATGCAACAAACCGGGGCCGTAGCGTTTACCGATGGTTTGAAACCGATACAATCGCCCGGCATTATGCTGAAAGCCTTGCAATATGTGAAGGCATTCGATGGCGTGATTGTACAAATCCCAGAAGATACCAGCATTTCTGGTCATGGTTTGATGAACGAAGGCGTGCAATCGACCCTTCTTGGAATGCCCGGTAAGCCGGCCATCGCGGAAGAAATGATGATCAAACGTGACTTAGAATTAGCAGATTATACGAACTCGCGCATTCACTTTACAGGGGTAAGCACCGCCAACAGCATCGCGTTAATCGCGGCTGCCAAGGCGAAAGGTATCCAAGTTACTTGCTCGGTTACACCTTACCACTTGTGCCTGAACGACGAAAGTTTACGCCAATACAATACGAACTTGAAAGTGAACCCTCCATTGCGCACAGCAGCAGACGTAGCGGCGCTACAGGCAGCCGTGGCGGATGGTACCGTGGATTGCTTCGCTACGCATCACTTACCACAAGATTGGGATGCGAAAGAAGTGGAGTTTGAATATGCAAAAGGTGGCATGATTGGGTTAGAAAGTGCTTTCGGTGTAATTCGTAAAGCCTTACCGAACGTACCGGTAGAGAAAATTGTGCATATGCTAACGGTGGCGCCCCGCGAAATATTCGGGTTGCCGGCGGTAAATATCGAGGAAGGTGCGAAAGCGAACCTTACCTTCTTCTTGCCAAATGAGCCATATACTTTTACGAAAGAGCATATCGGTTCTTTATCTAAAAACTCTTACTTCATCGGCGACACCTTAGTGGGTAAAGTATTGGGCATCTGCAACAATCAACAAATCTCGCGTAACTAAGCCATGAAAAGTAAAGTACATATAAAATTTGGGCTGGGTGCGGCATTAGTGGCTGCTATCTTGTTTTCTATTTTTTACTTCTTGGAGTCCCAAGAAAATGCAGGCGCCTTTAAATGGGCCTTCATCCTTGTAATGGCCGGCGGTATTTTCATGTCGTGCATGCAATATGTAAAAGTGAATGGGAAAGCCACCTTCGGCGAATTGTTCTCCAATGGTTTCCGTACTACAGCCGTGATCATTGTTATATTCTTGGCCTTCGTGATGGCGTGTGTAACGCTTTCCCCTACCTTGAAAACAAAGATCATGAACGAGGCGGCGCAAGCAAATGCGAGTACGCCTGCTACCACGGAAATGTCGGACGACGCTTTGAAGGAACAACAAGAACACGTATCGGCACAATTTATACCGTTTTTGTTAGCGGGTGCGTTATTGCCCATGCTTATCATTGGTGGTGTATCATCGGCCTTGGCTGCTATGGTAACCAAGAACAGTAACATTTCATCTTCTAAAAAATAATTAACCAGCTTTAGCAATGAGCATCAACATATCCGTTATCGTTCCCTTAAAAAACGAAGAAGAATCACTACCGGAACTCGCCGCTTGGATCAAGCGGGTGATGGACGACAATAAATACACCTACGAAGTATGGATGGTTGACGATGGCAGTACCGACGAATCTTGGGCTGTGATCGAACGCTTGGCTGCTGAAAATCATTGCATCAAAGGAATTAGGTTCCAACGCAACTATGGTAAGTCGGCCGCTTTAAGCGAAGGCTTCCGTGCTGCACAGGGCGACGTGGTGATTACCATGGATGCCGATTTGCAGGATAGTCCTGATGAAATCCCGGGCTTATACAACATGATTGTAGTGGATGGCTACGATTTAGTGAGTGGTTGGAAGAAGAAGCGCTACGACCCGATCATGAAAACCATTCCGTCGAAGTTCTTTAACTGGGCTACGACGAAAATGAGCGGCATTTACTTGCATGACTTTAACTGTGGATTGAAATCGTATAAGAAGAAAGTGGTGAAATCCATTGAAGTATACGGCGAGATGCACCGTTATATTCCCGTGATTGCTAAGTGGGCAGGCTTTAGAAAGATTGGTGAGAAAGTAGTAGAGCACCGTGCCCGCAAGTATGGCGTAACGAAATTTGGCTTGGAGAGATTTATTAACGGGTTCTTGGATTTAGCATCGATCATGTTCGTTGGTAAATTCGGGAAGCGCCCGATGCACTTCTTTGGAGCTTTGGGATCGTTATTCTTCTTTGTAGGATTCGGTATTGCATTTTACTTAGCATTTGAGAAGATCTTCCACGACCAGTATAAAATGACGGAGCGCCCGATATTCTATTTGGCCTTGTTGATCATGATTATTGGTTCGCAGTTATTCTTGACAGGCTTTATAGCCGAGTTAGTAACGAGAAACGCGGCGGATCGGAATACTTACTTAATAGAAGAAAAATTAGACAACGCGAACAAGGCATAACCCCCTTCGTTCCTACTATATTTACAGCCCATCTTTCAGTAGGTGGGCTTTTTTATACAATACCCACCACTATTTTACGTTAAAGCCTTATCCCTATTGTTCGAAAATCTTTATTTTACACGTATGATGTGTTCCAAGAAAATATTGCTATTAGTATTCATTTTATTTGTTTCTACCTATCCACTGCAAGCACAACGGATAACAGCCGCCAACCGTGCAGCCCTTAGGCAACACCAAGATACCTTGCAAGCCCTCAGCTATACATTGGTAAACGGGGTAAATATGGAAGACCGTATCGATGCGAATGACGCCTTCATCCCGGCCCTCGTACGTACCCTTAAAATTAAAAACTCTTTCTACTTCCAGCTCGATAGCGTAAAAACTGTATCGATCTTATACCCTAGCGATAGTACTTTCCGCATCTTTTCGTGGGCATTAGCGAAAGACAATGGCACGTACAGGCATTTTGGCGCTGTACAGATGAATACGAAAGACGGGGAATTGAAACTGTTCCCGTTGATTGATATGTCGGATTTTATCGTGAACAAAGACACCGTTACCAGCAACAAAGCATGGTACGGCTGTTTGTACTACAAAATTGTGCAACAACAATACTTCAATAAGCAATATTATACCCTCTTTGGCTGGGACGGTAACAACATCCGTTCACAAAAGAAACTGGTTGAAATGATTAGTTTCGACGGAGCCAACGGCGAACCTATCTTTGGTGCCCCCATGTTTAGTTTCGCGGAAGATACCGTGCGCAAACCAACCCGTAACCGCTTTATTATCGAGTACAAGAAAGAAGCAAACGTGGGCTTAAACTACAATACGGAGTTAGGCATGATTGTATACGACCACCTTATCCCGGAAGACAATGAGAAGGAAAAGCTGTATACCTACGTGCCCGATTTGGATTACGAAGGGTTTAAATGGAAAGCGGGCAAATGGGTGCATATAGAAAAGCCTTTCGATACGAAAGTAAAGCTGGGCGAAGTACCGTATGAAAAACCGGTTGACTTTAAAAAGAAACAAATCAAGAACATACAAGCGGAGGATGATTTTATGGAAACGCCGGGCAACAAGAAACCTGCACCCAAGAAAACGACGACGCCGAATAAGAAAAACAAGTAGCCAGGTAGCACAACAGCATGATCAAAGGAACAGTTACAGTCAATTACACGCTATTACCACAAGCCAAACATGTAGTAGCATCTCCCGCGTGCGCTGCACGCGTTGAATATGAATTAATTCCCAAAGCGGGCGAAGCCACCTTAGTGTGCGACGTTTTCTTCGATGAAGCCACGCTAAGCGGTAACAATGGATTTATGAACAAGCGCTTTTTCATTCATCACAAGCATGCATCACCTGGGCAGCCTATATTATGGCGTGGGTTTGAAAATGTAGCACATGATGATGAATACCAGTTGCTTTGCTTAATTGAAATAGAGATTAACAAGTCGCTCGTTTCTAGATAAAACTTCTTAAAGGCCTCTCTCCCAGGGGCCTTTTTTATGCCCTCTTACATTCATAAAAAAAATTAGCTGTGAAAGATTGAAAACTATATATTTGTCTACTAAACAGATAGACTAAATATATTGTTATGCCACCACTCAACCTAATTGCATTCTCTATTTTTGGTTTTCTCTTCTTTATAGGCGGAGAATATTTATTATCACGGTTCAAGGGCAAGAACTACTTTACGTTTGCCGAATCGATAGCCAACATGAACGCAGGTATTGCAGAGCGCTTGCTCGACATTTTTACAACAGGCTTATTTTTCTTTGTATTTAAGTACATCTACGAACATTGGGCATTTTTTCACATCCCGAATAACGTGGTTACCTGGTTTGCTTTGTTTCTTTTCACGGATTTTATTTGGTATTGGTATCACCGTTTTGGTCATGAAGTGAACATATTATGGGCAGCCCACGTGGTACATCACCAGAGCGAGGATTTTAACTACACGGTAGCAGCGCGGATTACGGTATTCCAGGCATTTGCGCGTTCTATTTTCTGGGCCTTTTTGCCTTTGATGGGATTTTCGCCGTATATGATTTCCGTGATGTTGCTTATACACGGGGTGTACCCTTTCTTCATTCATACGCGTACCATTGGGAAATTAGGCTGGTTGGAGTATATATTTGTTACGCCTTCGCACCACCGTGTGCATCACTCGAGTAACGAGCAGTATTTGGATAAAAACTATGGTGATGTTTTCATTATTTGGGATAAACTTTTCGGCACGTTTGCCAAGGAAGATGAACCTTGCCGCTATGGTTTAACAAAGCCGATTAATAGTTATAGCTTCTTGTGGCAGCACTTCCATTTCATTTTAGAACTGTATGTATCTTGCAAACGTACCAAGGGTTTCGGCGAAAAACTAAAGGTCGTATTCGGCAAACCGGATAAGGTGGATGAGAACATTCGACCTATTTTGGAGAAGCGCTGGTTGACCGGACCGCTTACTTCTGCGCCATATACGAAACTACAAAGGGTGTACATTTTTGCGCAAACGGGGTTAAGTATTGCCCTCTTGTTTTTCGCCACTTTATTCAGCGAGGAAATGCCGGTGTTATTGAATTGGTTGGTAGTCGTTTTCATTCTCACCAGCTTGGTAAATACAGGTGCCATGTTAGAGCAACGGGTTTGGGTGTTTTACTTGGAATATGTGCGGGTTGTGCTGATTCTTATTACGATCATTATTTACTTCCCGAATTTATACGTATTCGCTTCGGTATTATTCATCGCCGGGCTCATTACCTTTTACTTCAAATCGATCCAAGATTATTACGAGCGTTGGTTAATTAGTTGATAGCCGGCGTTTGTATTTTTTATGTAGCCATAGTTGCGTCGCACGCTTGTGCATGTGAGCGTTATTGGGGCGAAGCTCAATATAGCCACTACAGCAAAAGCGTGCGACGCAACTTCTTTTGCTAGTACTACAAAGGCCGGTTACATGATAAAACTAATAACAGGGCTGCTTTTTCAGTAGTATATGCTGGTTATAAAAACAGCACAAGCACTCATATTTGCAGCGTCTAAAAGTGGCATATAATTTTACGGGGTCGCACTGTTTCACGCACTTAACAGGGGAAGAATTCGAGGAATTTTTTGCTATTATTGACGTAAATAAGCTTGTTATTAGCTGTTGAATTTAAATTACTGAAACCCTCTATAAAAGAAGGTTCCAGCGTTTTTTACAAGAAAAATCGTGGCTATTGTAAACCACGAAGTATTTAGCCTTTCTTCTTTTTACCGGGCGCTGCCATTTCGTGAGGCAATGCTTTTTGTTTAGGTGTGGAAGAGGTAGGTGTAGTATCTTGGATGTTGGGCATGCCTTCAGGTGCTAGCTCGCCTCTTTTGTAATATTCGCGGATAGGGTTTTTACCTTCGTCGTCGTACACGGTCCAGAGTCCATTTTTCACACTTTCTACTTGTACGGGTACTGGTTGCCAGGACACTACGCCGGTTTGGGGATCTACCATGCGCACGGAATCCGTTGTGCTGGCTTGCGTAATGGCGAGGTAAGAACCTTCTGTAACAACTTTCCCATCGTGGTTATAATATTTTGCAGGACCATCTAGCATGTCGTTCTTGAATGTTTCGGAACATTTTAAGTCGCCGGAGTTGGTATACTTCTTCCACACCCCGTTCTTCTTACCATCTCTATAGCGCCCTTCCCAACTAAAACTTTTCTCTCCACGTACGCCGGGCATCTGCTCGATCCAAAAGCCATATTTCAAGCCTTTGCCATCTACTTGGTTTAATGGTTCGCCTTCTATTTGAGCGTAAAGGTGTTGTACCATGATGCATGTTAAAAATAGCAACAGGATTTTCTTCATCTGGGATAGGATTTAAATTTCGGTCGAATTTACTATAAAATTATTGCTTCCTATAACGAAAGAAGCCACTCATTAGTATGAGTGGCTGTACCTTTCTTTGTTTATATATCTACTTTTTGAGGGTAATGGTGGGCACTTTTGTTTCTTTACCGGCTTCTACTTTAATACCTGTTAAAGTAGTATCGTTATACCCGTTCGATGGGTTCACGAAAATGTTATAATCACCGGCTCTTAAACCACGTACTTTATAATATCCATCCCATCCCGGTAAAGCGTACATGGTATCGTTACCGTTGTAAACCGATAATATAGAATAAGCATCGCGTGGACTCACTTTACCAGATAAGCTACCGGTTTGTTTCATCGTCCATACTAAGATGTAAGGTTTCAATACAAACGTTCCGCGTTTAACTTCAACAATAGAACGTTTCACGTCAAAGTCTAACCATAAACGCATTTGATCAGTAGTATACTCTTCCCATTCGCTATGACGAACTTTTACAATCAATTTAGATTGACCGGTAATAGTTTTCACTGGGTAAGTAACATCATTTTTCACAAGTGAATTGTTGTTACCTATGGTGATCCTAATTTTGATGATGTAACCTTTGTGTGCAGGTCCATTTGCAAATAAAGTATCTACCCCGTTTCTCAATGTCAACAAATCATATACGCCCGGCCTAATTGCTAAAGTATCCCATACTTTACATTCATCTTCACGGCGACCATCATCCCAACCACAGCGATCATCATTGCCCCAACGGTCGTTATCACCATTGTCTTTCATACAAGTATCTACCAATACTTCCACGGCTTTAATATCGACATTCACTTTGTCGAACAAGCCTGGGTCGTCGGTTAAATAAATGCTGATTTTCTGTTTGTTTGCCGGGATGGTTTCATCTCTTCCACCAACGGAGTTGTCTTTACTACAAGCGTAGAAAACAACGGATAGTAAGCCCACAGCTAATACGGGCAGGCCGAACTTGCGGAACATGTTTTTCATGATAAAGAAGGTTTTAAAAAATAAAGATGATGGTGTTATGGTTTTTATAGATATCTACAACGTTGTGATAACAATCCTTATTGCAATACACAGCGAATTTAGATATGCCTACTGCAACAAGGTTTAACGACATGAAAAATAATTATTCAAGCTGGTGGAAACATCGTACATGGCAGGATTACGACGAAATTCTTCTAACTACTTTAATAACAAGCGAAATGATAGCGATAACAAGTAAAACATGTACAATTGCTCCCGTATTCCCAAACACATGAAAAAAGTACCCGGCGATCCATAATACAATGAATACAACGGCAATAAAATACAAGAGGTTACTCATACCAAGCTATATTTATCTTGATACGGCAATCATTGTACCACTTTTTCAAAGTTTTAACACCTAATTAGGTTTTTATTAACCTGCTACCGGTTTTAAGATCGATACCCCCAACGGCGGAATGGTGATGGCAATGGTATAATCTACCCCGTTGGCAGCTCCTTTGGAAGGTTGTATTACTTGCTTATTGATTACGCCACCACCGAAATAAGCTGTATCGTCGCTGTTGAGAATCTCTGTCCAGTCGCAACCCAATGGTACGGTAACGTGGTAATTATGACGAGCTATAGGCGTCATATTCAAAGCAATTAGCAGCGTATCTTTTTTATGTTTGCTTTTGCGGATGTAAATAATGATGCTGTGTTCATGATCGGTAATGCTGAGCCATTGGAATCCTAAAGGGTCGAACTGGGAAGTGTGCAGGCTGGGTTCTGCTTTGTATAAGTTATTCAATGCCTTTACATAACGCTGTAATCCCTGGTGAGATTCATACTGCAACAAGGTCCAGTTCAACTGCGTAGCATCGTTCCACTCGTGGGTTACGCCAAACTCGTTCCCCATAAACAATAGCTTCGTACCCGGGTGGGTAAACATATAGCCGTATAATAACCGCACGTTGGCAAATTTCTGCCAATCGTCGCCCGGCATTTTATAAAGAATAGGCGATTTGCCATGTACCACTTCATCATGGCTCAATGGTAACATGAAGTTTTCTTTAAAAGCATACATAATGCTGAAAGTCAACTCCGATTGGTGCCATTTCCTGAAGAACGCATCCCGTTTAAAATACTTCAGCGTATCGTTCATCCAGCCCATCATCCACTTCATACCAAAGCCCACGCCGCCTAAATGTACAGGCCTTGTAATGCCATCGTAGGTCGACGATTCCTCTGCAATTGTTTGTACCCCGGGAAAATACTGGTACACCGCTGTATTCAATTCTTTTAGGAACTGGATCGCTTCTAGGTGATCGTTACCACCGTATTGGTTGGGTTCCCACTGCCCTTCTCCCCGCGAATAATCCAATTGTATCATCGAGGCTACAGCATCTACGCGTAAGCCATCGATATGGTATTTATCGAGCCAATACAGGGCGTTGCTAATTAAGAATGACTTCACCTCGCTACGACCGTAATTGAATATATAACTGTTCCAATCGGGATGAAACCCACGGCGCATGTCGGCATATTCGTAGGTATGTTCCCCATCGAATTTGTAGAGACCGTGATCGTCGTACGGGAAATGCGACGGTACCCAGTCGAGCAATACGCCGATGTTATGTTGGTGGCAATAATCTACGAAGTACATAAAGTCTTGCGGCGACCCGTAGCGGGAAGTGGGCGCAAAATACCCCGTGATTTGGTAGCCCCAAGATGCATCGAGCGGGTGCTCCATTATGGGTAATAATTCGATATGTGTGAACCCCATTTCTTGTACATAAGGTACAAGCATGTGGGCAATTTCGCGGTAATTATAGAAAGTTTCGCGGTCGAAAGCATCGGGTCTGCGCCAGGAGGCGAGGTGTACTTCGTAAACGCTAAACGGGCTTTGAAGCGAGTTGTGTTTGGGGCGGTGTTTCATCCAGCTACCATCGTGCCAGGTATAGTCGAGGCCGGTGGTAATGCTGGCGGTATGGGGCCTTTTTTCGGCATGGAAGGCGTATGGGTCGGCTTTACGGAGTTCTTGGCCGTTATTGCTGCGGATATAGAACTTATAAAGCTGGTGTTCTAGCATGCCCGGGATAAAACCTTCCCAGATACCCGATTCGTCCCAACGAACGAAGAGTGTATGTTGATGAGGATCCCATTCGTTAAAGTCGCCAATAACCGATACGAAAGCTGCATTGGGAGCCCAAACAGCGAAATAAGTGCCTTGCACCCCTTCGTAGGTGATGGCATGGGCGCCAAATTTCTCGTAGAGCCGGAAATGTCGACCTTCTTTGAAAAGGTAGATATCGTGCGGGGTAAATAAACTGAATTGTTCCACGGCGGCTAATGGCCTAAAGGGTTCGTCGTGGATGGCCTGTTGTTGTAGCAAATCGGGTTTTACTTGGGGTGATGTTGTGTCTTTTTTTTTCGAAGCGGCCATAAGTTATTGATTGTTGGATGTTAATGCAATCCAAAATAAACAATTTCTTACAACGAACCTATAAAAAACAACAATGGAACCTTGTTGTATGCCTACAACGCGGTTCCATTGTTAAATATGATCTCGAACGGTTTATATTATTTTTTGTTCCTGAAAGAAGGACGGCGATCACCACCAAACTCTCTTCTTTCTCTGAAACCGCCTTTCGATTCGCCACCTTCAGATGAACCAGACCAAGAACGTTTGCGACCACCATCTTCACGACGGCCACCGCCACCACTTCTACGTTTGTCACCATCTTGCGACATTTCGATACGAACAGCTCTACCGTTACGTTCTACTTTCTTGAAGCTTTGTACTACTTTATCAACTGCATCGCTTTCAACTTCGAAGAATGAGTAAACACCTTTCAAGTCGATACGACCCACTTTGTTACCACGTAAGCCAGTGCTATCGCAGATGAAACGCAACATATCGCCACGTGTGAAATCATCTACAGAACCGAGGTTGATGAACAAGCGGGTGAACTTACCGTCGCTACGACGAGCACTACCACGTTCGCCACCTTCGCCTCTTACACGGCTATCTTCTTTCACGTTCAAATCAGCTGCATCTTGGTAGTATTCCAAGAATTGGTTGAATTCGAGAGAAGCGAAACGTTTGATCAACTCTTCTTTAGAAAGGTCAGCAAACTCTTCGTAGATGCGTGTTAAATATGGATCGATTTGTTCTTCGTTCACTACTACGTTGTGTACTTTGTGAACCATTGCGAACAATTGTTTTTCGCATACTGCGAAACCATCTGGCACTTCCGCTTTGATGAATTTCTTACCGATTACTCTTTCGATCTGGCGAATCTTACCGATATCGCGACCAGAGATGATGGCAATAGAAACACCAGAACGACCTGCACGGGCAGTACGACCAGAACGGTGTGTGTAGTTTTCAACGTCATCAGGCAATTCGTAGTTGATTACGTGCGTGATGTTATCTACGTCGATACCACGCGCTGCCACGTCGGTAGCCACCAATACTTGGATGGATCTTTCGCGGAAGCGTTTCATTACTTTATCACGTTGTTGCTGGGTGAGGTCACCATGTAAAGCATCAGCGTTGTAACCATCGCGGATCAAAGATTCTGCGATTTCTTGAGATTCGATTTTAGTTCTTGTGAAGATGATACCGAAGATTTCAGGGTTGAAGTCAACGATTCTCTTCAAAGCAGCGTATTTATCGCGTGGGCGAACAACGTAGTATTCGTGTTCGATGTTAGCGTTACCACTGTTTTTTGTACCTACTGTTAATTCGAAAGGATCTTCCATGTAGTTTTTCGCGATACGGCGAACTTCTTGTGGCATGGTAGCAGAGAACAACCATGTTGTTTTGCCTTCCGGGGTATTAGATAAAATGCTGTTGATGTCTTCTTGGAAACCCATGTTCAACATTTCATCCGCTTCATCCAATACAGCGTAACGTACATTGTCGAAATTAACGGCACCGCGATCGATGATATCGAGCAAACGGCCCGGTGTTGCCACTACAATTTGAGCACCTCTTTTCAACTCACGCAATTGCATACCAATGTTCGCACCACCATATACGGCAACGATGTTCACATCACCCAAAAACTTCGAGAAGTTTTTCAAGTCGTTTGCAATTTGCAGGCAAAGCTCACGTGTAGGACATAATATCAAACCTTGCGGCTTGTTGTTTTTAATATCTATCTGTTGTAATAACGGTAAACCAAAGGCAGCGGTTTTACCTGTGCCCGTCTGGGCCAAACCCACAAAATCTCTATCGCCTCCCAATAATACAGGAATAGCTTGTTCCTGGATCGGAGTTGGAGCAACGAATCCGAGCTCTTGGATTCCTTTTAAAATGGATTCATTTAATCCTAATGATTCAAATGTAGTCATTGATGTGTTTTGAAACAGGTTCCGTCGAGAACCTGTGATTATATACTAACTGCCGAATGCAGTGAGCTTTTCTTAAATATTCACCGAACACCTATACCAGTTCCCCTTCTAGGTCGTAGTCGAATGCTTTTGTAATACGCACCTCAACAAAATCGCCTGGTTTCAACTTCTTAGAAGTATTAATGATAACCTCGTTATCTACTTCCACCGAGTCAAATTCCGTACGAGCAAGGTAGCGGCCTGATTCTTTTTTATCTACAATTACCTTGAATACTTTACCTACCTTCTCCTGGTTCTTCTCAAGAGAAATTTCTTGTTGAACCTCCATGATTTCTTGGGCACGGCGTTCTTTTTCTTCGGCAGGTATATCATCTACAAGGTCGTATGCGCTTGTTCCTTCTTCATGACTGTAAGTAAATACACCTACCCTATCGAAACGCACTTCTTCAAGGAATGCTTTCACATCTTCTACGTCTTCCAGTGTTTCACCAGGGAAACCCGTGATCAATGTCGTACGTAAGCAGATGCCTGGCACTTCCGCGCGGATGGCATTTACAAGGTCGAGTATTTCTTTACGTGTAATTTGCCTTTTCATGGCCTTCAACATCGGGTCAGCGATGTGCTGTAACGGCATATCCAGGTAATTACAGATGTTGCTTCTATTCTTCATCACCTCCAAAATCTCCATCGGGAATTTCGTAGGATAAGCATAGTGCAAACGAATCCATTCAATACCTTTCACGTCTGCTAAAGCATTCATGAGGTCGGCCAAACGGCGTTTCTTGTAGAGGTCTAAACCATAATATGTTAACTCTTGTGCAATGAGCATAATCTCTTTTACACCCATTTTAACGAGGCGCTCTGCTTCTGCTACCAATTCTTCAATTGGCTTCGAAACGTGCTGACCACGCATTAACGGAATGGCACAAAAAGCGCATGTACGGTTGCAACCTTCTGCAATTTTCATATAAGCGTAGTGAGATGGCGTACTTAACATACGTTCACCTACTAATTCCGCTTTATAGTCGGCATCAAATTTCTTTAAGATCAATGGTAACTCCATGGTGCCGAACCATGCATCTACTTCCGGGATTTCTTTCTCAAGGTCGCCACGGTAGCGTTCACTTAAACAACCCGTTACGTAAACTTTATCCAGTTTACCTTGGCGTTTAAGATCTACTTGATCGAGGATCGTATTCACAGACTCCTCTTTGGCTTTGTCAATAAAACCACAAGTATTTACAACTACAACGTTATGGTCGCTCTTGCCACTCTCGTGTACAACATCGACATCATTAGCTTTAAGCTGTCCGCTTAAAACTTCAGAATCAACCATGTTCTTTGAACATCCTAGTGTAATGATATTTACTTTGTCTTTCTTTAAAGTTCTCGTCTTCAATAGCGTTGATTTATATGTAACCGGCCGATGAAGGTCCAGCATTGCTACCGCCACGAAGACACCCAGGCACGATTGGAAAAACAGCAGACTTACTGTTAGAAGTGTGACTTGAAGCCTTCTTGGGCTGTGTAAGGAAGGTGCAAAGTTAGGAAAAAATTGAATGCAACCCGCAATTATTTAAAGGATTATGAAAAATAACTGTATTTATGTTGTTTACAGTTTGTTAAAACCCTTACTGGACAACGTTTTCCGCCGACTAAGAAACTTGTCGTTGATGCATAGCTCTTTCGGCCCGCTTATGGGCCATCTTACGTTTATAATGATACCACCACTCCGGTGCTAACTTAATCATGATGTTGTTCATATTTCGTAGTCCTAATATATGGTATAACCCGTTCAGCTTCCCTCCCAGCGTATGATCCAAGGCCCGCAAGCTCATGGCAAAGCCACCATCCAAATACTCCATATGATGCCAATATCCACCCGGCATAAACATCGTATCACCATGTTCTAAGATCGCCGTATATCCTTTCGCATAATTGAGCGCCGGAAATCGTTCGGTTTCCAAACTATCTGCCCAATTCACAAAATTAGCAGCACTTTCTACCGTATATGGCATCCGGTAGATAAACTCGCTTTGGCTATTTTCTAATAGTAATACCCGCTTACGGCCAATGAACTGGGTATGGATGATGTGCGACATATCAATGTCGTAATGCATATGTGCCACCGAACCAGCCCCACCTACAAACAGCATGGGGTATTTTTTGAGAAAGCCTTTCATTAAGCCATCGGGCCAATTAAAGTCTTCCACCAATTGCGGGGCATGTTGGAATATATTGAAGAGGAAAATGCGTAATTCTACCGGCCCCGCCTGGATCATATCCAGGTAATCGCCGAAGGCGATGTAATCGTCGGCACCGTTTACCAAGGTTTTTGCGCCTGCGCGGGTATTATTATATACGCCCACGGTTTTATCTCCTACAATCGACTTGAAATAATCCCAAGTCCATTTATCTAAGGCTGGCCATTGTTTCGATAATCCACTGATGATCAAAGGCTTCCTAGGTTCAAAGTAGTTTTTTCTAAAATCAATCGCACTTATATCTTCAACGCGGTCTATTGGCTGAATATGCATATCTGCAAAGTGTATTAAAAGATGAGATAAAAAACTTAACTTTTTCAGAGGGGTTGTTAGCAATAGGCGGCATTTATCGTGCCAACAACACTAATATAATTCAAAAAGCCGTCTCTACATGATAGAGACGGCTTTTTTCAAAAGTTAAATTTTCAAACAACTCCATATATTACAATTGGGTTTCTGAATTGTTTAACCTGGTATATAATTATATACTGTTAGTTTTTTAAGCTGAAGAGTGAATCCACAAACTCCACCTTGTCAAAGATTTGGAGGTCTTCCATTTTCTCACCCACCCCAATGTATTTCACAGGGATTTTGAAGTTATTGGCAATGGCCAGTACAACACCGCCTTTAGCCGTACCATCTAACTTCGTGATAGCCAATGCACTTACTTCGGTAGCTGCAGTAAATTGTTTAGCTTGTTCGAGAGCGTTCTGGCCGGTTGAGCCATCCAAAACCAGCAACACTTCATGTGGCGCATCAGGAATAATTTTATTCATCACGCGCTTGATTTTGCTGAGTTCGTCCATTAGGTGGATTTTGTTATGTAAACGACCGGCAGTATCGATAATGATCACATCGGCACCTTTGGCTACCCCGCTTTGCACGGTATCGAAAGCAACCGAAGCTGGATCGGAACCCATGGGTTGTTTTACGATAGGCACACCAACACGTTCGCTCCAAATGGTAAGCTGGTCAACCGCGGCTGCGCGGAAGGTATCGGCAGCACCTAGGAGTACTGATTTACCGGCTTTTTTGAAATTATAGGCAAGTTTACCGATGGTGGTAGTTTTACCTACCCCGTTTACGCCCACCACCATAATTACATAAGGCTTTTTACCGGGTGGGATTTCGAAATCGCGGTATTCAGTTTGGGGAGCATCTACGAGGATATTGGCAATTTCTTCTTGCAATAACCTGTTCAACTCGCTCGTACCCAAGAATTTATCACGTTTAA
The DNA here is from genome assembly GCF_003259335.1 of Chitinophaga skermanii. GTDB lineage: Bacteria > Bacteroidota > Bacteroidia > Chitinophagales > Chitinophagaceae > Chitinophaga > Chitinophaga skermanii. The sequence continues at coordinate 372,250 of NZ_QLLL01000004.1, read as the reverse complement.
CGCGGTCTTCAATACGTTCAATGATCCTGACGGTGGTATCAACCCCTACGTCGGCACTCACGAGCGCTTCTTCCAGGTTATCTAATACTTCTGCATCGACGGTTGATTTACCGGCAATCGCTCTACCAATTTTAGAAAGGAAACTTTCTTTTGTTTTTTGTAGCCCCTGGTCCAGGCTTTCTTTCTTTTCCCGGGAAAACAGTTTATTAAAGAAACTCATACTATCGAATTTAAGCCGTATACTTTAAGCCATCGCTAACAAACAGCGGCTAAATGAGCGTCTAAATTAGTGAATAAAAATGTAAAGGTCTTAAAAACCTTTATAGGCTTATGCGAGGAGGATATATAAAACACAAAAAGCCGTTCACCTCTGGCGAACAGCTTTTATGCAGTATGATTAGTAAAGCCGAATTACTTTTGATTAATATACTCTTGCACTTTATCCTTGTGGATAATTGCTTCTTTAAAAGTATAAGCACCGGTTTTAGGTGAACGAACTGCTCTAACTACTTTAGTCCAGTTTTTCGCGTCCGCTGCTGCTTTCGCATCTTTTACTTTCGAGTTCTTTGAAGCTGCTTTTGCCATTGTTCTTAATTGAAATGGTTTTTTACTTAGTTAATGTTGAATGTGCTACCGGTACATTGCCGGTATTTCTTCGTTAAACGATTAACCTATTTAATTTCCTTGTGAACAGTAACTTTCCTTAAAATAGGATTGTACTTTTTCAACTCCAAACGCTCTGGAGTGTTTTTCTTGTTCTTAGTGCTGATGTAACGAGAAGTACCGGGTTGGCCAGAAGTTTTATGTTCTGTACATTCCAGTATCACTTGCACCCTGTTACCTTTTTTTGCCATTGTATATACAAATTATAATTTGATATCAAATATTAAATCGCTTGACCTGCTTCGCGCAATTCTTTAACAACTGCGTATAAACCACGCTTGTTGATTGTTCTGATAGCATCTGAAGATACTTTCAAAGTAATCCAACGATCTTCTTCAGCCAAAAAGAATCGTTTAGTCTGCAAGTTGGGCAGAAATCTTCTCTTAGTTTTAATATTCGAGAAGGAAATATGGTGACCTGTGATCGGCTTCTTTCCTGTCACCTGACATACTCTTGCCATTTTCAAAAAAATTTTGGAATGCAAATGTGAGATTTTTTTAGACAATAATCAAATAATGTGAGAAATATTTATCCACATCTTGAAAATATTACCTAAAAAACCCCGCTTTTGCTAGGTTAGAAAATAGAGGGCTTAATCAATTTTAAGTTACATCAACCAGTATAAGACAATAATAACCAAGGAATTAAATCGACTCTCCCCTTACAATAACACCGCAAAGCTACGTAAAACTGCGGTTAAACGAACAGCATCTAAAATTCTTTGTTGCTCGGTACCATGTTTTAATAAGGCTTCTTCATGACTAGTAACGCACATCTCGCAACCATTTACCGCCGAAACCGCCAAGCTCAACAACTCGAAAAATTCTTTGCCCAATACAGGGTTCGCCATAATGCTCATACGAATACCCGCCGGTGCCGCCGAATAAAACTCTTTATTCACGAAGTGACGGAAACGGTAATAAATATTATTCGCATTCATCAACGATGTAGCGCTAATTACTTCCGCAATTTCTTTCGCATTCGCGCCTTCTTGGGTAGCCAACGTAGTGAAAGCTGCTTCTAAAGCCTCGTTCTTCTCGTTCACTGCCACCGCCAAAGCCAATAAATAGGCTTCCTTCTTTGTCAACGTAGCTGCATCTAACGAATTGCTAACATTGATTTTCAAATCTTTCAAATATTTAGCGTCGGCATCTGCCAATGCTTGAAGTTTCGTAGAAACGTGTTCGTTGCTCAAACCAACTAGCGCAAGCAATTGGTGAACAGTATCTAAAGTACTTGTTGCAAACATTTCTTATTTCTTTAATATAATTAGTAGAAAAAAGGCGGTACGCCATTACCCGCTAAGCGTGGAACGTACCGCCAATAAATTAAGCTACAACCAAAGTAGCTTCACCTTTTTGCCAGTTGCAAGGGCAAAGCTCGTCAGTTTGTAATGCATCTAATACACGTAAAACTTCTTTCACGTTACGACCTACTGAAAGATCATATACAGATGTCCAACGAACGATACCTTGTGGATCAACTACGAATGTTGCACGGTAAGCAACTTTCTCCTCTGCTTCCAAAATACCTAATTCGTCGGCCAAAGATTTAGAAGTATCCGCCAACATCGGGAATTTCAAACCTCTTAAATCTTCGTGATCTCTTCTCCATGCAGCGTGAACGAATTCGCTATCAGTTGAAGCACCGATCAAAATCGCGTCGCGGTCAGAAAAATCTTCAGCGTGTTTGTTAAATTCAGCGATTTCTGTAGGACAAACGAATGTGAAATCCTTTGGCCACCAGAACATAACCATCCATTTACCAGTAGCTTTTACCTTCTCTAATGTAATGTCTTCAAATTCTTTGCCTTTTTCGATAGATACAACTGCCTTTTTGTTGAATTCCGGGAAGCTAGCACCTACTGATAATACTGCGTTTTTCATTCTATATCGATTTATTGATTTTCAATCCTTTCTCGTCTTTTTTCGACAGCGCAAAGGTGATACTCAATCACATAAAAATCAAATAGATTTTTTGAATTCAACATATCGACTTTATCTATACTAATTTAATTTTCAATAGATTAAATTAAGAAGGCAGGCTCTACCATGGCCAGTTTCGGAGGATTACTCTAGTCAACATATAGACTTATAACAAAAAACAAGCATACAAACTGCAACCTTTTGGCACAGTATTTAGTTATAAATAGTAGAGAAAAAAATTGATAGGATATGAAACTCAGACATGTACTTTTAGCTATTGTAACGATTGGCCTCGCTTTGATCCCGTTCATCAAAAACAGCATCAATAAAGAAGATGAATTCGACGCTACGCAAGATCTATTCATCTAGTTTATTGACATATGAAAAATGAGATCGGTAAGCATCTAACCGCAAGGTTGAACCCATTTGAAGACAAATTTTCAAACACGGTGTGTCATCATGCCCTTTTCATGCTAACCAGCTTGGACCATCACGATTAGTATTGTTCCGCTAAGGAACCAACCCCTTGTTGCCCTTTGGGTTCATAGTATTTCCAAAGCAAGGCGGCTACTTGACGCATCAATACCCACGCTTCGTTATTCCGCTCCCAACGTTGATCTGTATTGTTTTTTGTTTGTAAACAATACACGTAATCGCCATGCGGGGCATTGACGAGTATAACTTCCGACCTAGACGCATCTACCATCCCATTTTTCGTTGCCGTACGCACATTCGCAGGCACCATTACTGCCCCCTCGGTATCCCAGAAATTTCTTGTCAAATTCCGGTACATCCGCTCGCTGGCAGTTTTATTAATCACTTTTCCTTGGTAAATACTCTTCATTAAGGTAGCCATTTCGCGGGGTGTTGTTTGCCCCCAACCATACAACTCGCGGTTTGCTTGGCGACCGGGCGTCCTGGAGTTTACCCGGGTATAGGTATATCCATGTTCCCCCAACCAGTTATTGATCGATTGCCCACCACCGGCAAGGGATTGTAACCACAAACTCGCCGTATTATCACTCATTGTCAACATCAACATCATTACTTTACTCAATTGAATCTGCTCACTATCTTTAAACGAACCCAGTATATCCTCACCTTCGTATAACAACGAATCGCGGTATACCAATGCTTGGTGGTAGGTAAGGCTGTCGTGCGCTATTTTCTGGAAGATACCCACCATAATAGGTATTTTAACCATGCTGGCCGTTGGAAACACCGTATCGGCATTTATCTGCACAATTTTGCCCGTGGAAAGGTTTTCTACATAAATTCCCGCCCTTCCTTGGAACGAGCGAAGCAAGGGTTGCAATTGCTCCGTTAATTTACGGTCGATTTGCTGGGCTTGGGCGCTCGAAACGGCTACCCAACTAAGCAATAATAACAATAGGCTGCGCGTATTCATATAACTATGAATATAATGGATTTTCCATAAATCAAAAACGGCCGCTCACAAATGGAGCGACCGCCTTTTATCTCATATAAGCAATTGTCTTATTCTTTCTTCACCAACACTACGCGTGCTGCATCTGCATCCGTGATAGCATTGATAAAATTAACATAAGCCGGGTAATCTTCCGCCGGGAAATTCCCGCTCTTTCGTTGCTCGGATCTTACAAGCACCAATTTCATGTCTTTCACTTCCACATGTGCCTTGTACTCGCCAAACTTGGTAGAAAGTGCTACAGGGCTTGGTAACGATTCTAATACATACCCCGCCGGCAAGTCAATTTGAACAGAGTCCATATCATGGAAGTTAAGACGCAAAACCAGTTCTTCTGTACGTGGCTTCGTAGGTGTTTTTAAATAGTTCCGGTTCTTACTGATCATATTCGGCACAATAAACAAACGCTTGCCACTCGCCGATACATAATTCAAGGCTTTTAATTCCAACAACTCTTGTAGCTCAGGAATTGATGTGCCATTGATGATGTTGTATTTGAACTTCGTCACTTCATAAGAAGGCAAATCAATGTCTTCTTTCAAACGGTTCAACTGTTGCTCTTCGGACCTACTGTGAATATACTCGTATAAGCCTTCTTGCTGCAATCCAATATATCTCGTATTTACATTCAGCTCTACATCGCTATTATTGATAATCTTTGCAGATACGGAACGCACAAGGGCATTCTCCTTCGCTGTATATGCAGGCGTATTCACTAGTACACCGCCATTCGGAGTAACTAACAAGGCCGGGCGATTGGCCGTAAAACTACCCAAAAAGCCGAATTGCTTCGTTTGACTCGTACATTCTAACCAAGTAGTATCTTTCGCAGAAAACGGGATACATAAAATCATATGGTTGAATGATGAGCTGGGGAAGTCGGCCTTCGTACCCACGTAATACTGATCGGCATATATAGCTGCACAATAAGAAGGAATATTCACTTCCTTCAACATCGCCATCATATAGTTAGATAAAGCCTTACAATCGCCGTAATTATTCTTGGCTACCGATAAAGCATCGAAGGTTTGTAAACCACCAATACCTAGTTGAATACTGATATAGCGGGTATTATTCTGCATAAAACGATATAATATCGCCGCCTTTTCTTTCGGGTCGCTTATTCCATCTGTTAACTCGTGTACTTTTTGCTTAATATTGGGTGGCAATACATCGCGACCGGCATTCAATTCATATAGAAATTTACCGAAACCCAACCAATCATTTAAGTTGCCGGTATAATTACCCATTTCGAAATCGGATGGCGACACCATGATAGAAGGCACCCTATCTTTTAAAGGCTTAGCATACGATTCTTCTGGCACTGCTTCGAACTGCTCTAAGCTGTAGGCGTAGGTTTTAGTACCCTTTTCCTCCCAAGTTTTCAAATCCCCTTTAAGCGCTTGCTTGCGGAAGTTAAGCTGATAACCGGCAGGTACTGTAATTTCGTAACTAGACGATTGCACCGAACGGCGGGCATCACTTACCGCGCGCCATCCAGGTATAAATAAGCTAGTATTGATTTTATATTCAGATTCTACAACTATGGTATATGGGTAAACATTGTAATAAAAATTAAATGTTTTAATACGCTCATCACTAATTAATGAACTCCCATCTACCCCGCTAACATCACTTAGTTCACTTTGTTTTAGCTTCCGTACCAATTTACCATTAGCATCGTATAAAGCTGCCCTTACATTGCGTAACTCCGCGTTTTTAGAATACCTGTACACAATTTGTGCATCATCCTTCGCCGATTCATTTAAGATCGTGAAAGCCATGCGGGTTACTTCCCTTACATCACGTAAGTTATTCATTACTACCGAAGTGTAATCGTATCGAATAACAGCATCGGCATTCTTTAATAAGCCGGGCGGTATTTCACTAACGGCTAAATTCACTTTACCCGGATCTTGCCCCAATAAAGTTGTACTACAAAAAGTGGCTATGAGGAGAGATAATAGTCTTTTAAATTTCATTAGGCTTTCTTTTTCAGTACCAATTGTTCCGCTTGCTTCTTCACGATTTCATCGAAAAATGCACGCAAAGTAACATAGTCTTCCTTCGCGAAATTGGCCTTGTTAAGTTTAATACGGGAACGCAATTGAATAACGCCATTGTCTTCCGCTACGAAATACTGGAATACGCCCGCATTATCTTCTAAGCGAATCATCGACGATGTTGGCATTTCTTCTACTTCATAGCCTGCTGGTACTGTAAACGTAAGGCTATAAGTATTATCGATGGTACCATTCATTTCTACAGGATAAAAACGGTCGAGACTTTTGAATGGGTTCGATTCATTTGCTTCGAATAACATAGGGTTGAAGTATAAAACCGGTGCATTTTTATCTTGCTTCCATTTTACATCGAAGCTTAACATCAACGACTCTTCATATGTTTTCAAGCGATCGACCCTTACATTACTTACTTCCGTTCCTCCTTTTGCGCTTACAAGATCATTCGCTAGAAAATCTTCTCCTTTTTCTTTGATTAATTCACGGTAACGGTACGATTCTGGGTAACTGGGTACTTGTTGAATAGAACCTACCATGCCACTGCCATCTTCTGCGGGGATCAAAATAACACTGGTAAGCTTTTGTAAGCGTAACGAATCTGGATCGAAACTAACAGGGTCGGCCTCCTTGTTCATTACCCTTGCATGACCATTATATACTTCTGGATTCAATTTATTGAAGCCCAAATAAGGGTAGCTACCGTCGATATAATAAATTTGATCGTTGGCAATTACTTCTACCACCGTGCAATTGAATTTCTCCATTAATGGATATACTTCGTAGGTTTTACCATGGCTACGGGTACTTAACAAAACTGGGTTGGCCTCAATTTTGGCAGCACGAAGCATGGCTACTAACAAGAGGTTAATTTCAGTAGAAGAACCTTTTTTCGACTTGAAGGTTTCGCGGAAAGTGTGCTGTTTGAATAAATACCCACGATCACTACATACAAAGTTGTCGCGTACGTAAGCATGTATTTTCATCGCTTTTTCAAGCGGCGTTTTAGCACCTGCAGTTACTTGTTCTACTGTTTCATCTAAGAAACCATTACCTTTCTCTAATTCAGCACCATACATTTCTCTTTTCAACATGTTTTCGCTAAAGCTGGCCCAAGTAGATAATACAGGCCTATACGGCTGGTTCGGGTAACGTGTAGCGGATAATTGAAAAGAGATTTTCGATATGTGGTTCTTAGTGGTAGTGGTATACATTTCTTCCTTCAACATGGGCACATCTTTCATCACGAAACGGTGATTGGTAACACCGGCGTCAACACTGGCTGTTGAACCTGCAGCGGCCCCGCCACTTGAACGAATATTGTAGTTTTTACGGGTATTCTCCTTATCCTTTAAGTGGAAAGGGATATAGCCTTGTGTTAAGAAGATGAATTCGTAGAATTCTGGGATGGCCACGGTATACTCGCTCCATAAAGTGGGCGCTTCCAAGCTCTGGAACTCCCAATTCGGGATGTCGAAGCTGAATGGAGAACGGATGGTGTAAGTGAATTCAATAATAGAACCTTCCTTTACCGCGGGCATGGTAAATTTCTTTAGGCTAATTTTATCGTCGTACTTATCGGTAAAAACAGTGTTACTGTTTAATTCCGTTTTCACGATTTTGTCGCCTTCCAGGTTGTAGGTAGTACCTGCAATTTTAGAAGCACGCTCTTCTTCCCCATCGGATTTAAAGATGTTAAATACAACATTCGCCAGGTCGAAACCATTCTTGTTAAGGATATGAATCCTACATTGACGTTTGAATACAATGGAAAGTCCGTCGACCCCTCCTTCATACTCGGAGCTGGCAACGTTGAGAATAATGACAGCATTCGCACTACTGTCGATCGAATACACGCGTTTTTTAAGATCATCAACGGTTACTTTACCGAATTTTACGTTGGGCTTGTCCTGAGCTTTCGCTAGGTAAGGGAACAACGACAAAAGGAGGCAGCAACAAACAAGTTGAATTTTTTGCTGAAACATAGTAGGTTGTTTGAAAATGGGATAATTTTGCCGAAAATTAAATGATTTTATCAAGATAAAGTAGCGTTTTGCTACATATCACACAAAAACGTTATTGTTGTTACAAATCGAAAAAAATACCGTATACATTAAGCAGCGTACCAAGGAGCTAGGCTTTGATTACTGTGGCATTTCGAAAGCAGAGGAGCTAACGGAAGATGCTTTTCGCCTAGAAGCATGGCTGAATAAGGGTATGCATGGTAACATGCAGTACATGGAAAATTATTTCGATAAACGTATAGATCCACGAAAATTGGTGGAGGGCGCACAGTCTGTAATAACTTTATTGTTGAATTATTTTCCATCACAAGTACAACAACCAAATGCACCCAAAGTGGCTAAATATGCCTACGGAAAAGATTACCACGAAGTCATCAAAGCCAGGTTGAATACGCTGTTGGAAGATATAAGAAAAGTAACAGGCAATATTTCGGGCCGGGGATTTGTTGATTCGGCCCCCGTATTAGAAAGAAGCTGGGCCAAACGCAGTGGCCTAGGCTGGATTGGTAAAAATGGCAATATTATACATAAACAAGCCGGCTCTTTCTTCTTTATTGCCACCCTTATTGTAGATATTCCCTTATTATACGACGGCCCCGTGGCCGATTTTTGTGGAAGTTGTACCCGCTGCCTCGACGCATGCCCTACAGGTGCCATTGTATCTCCTTCCGTAGTAGACGGTAGTAAGTGTATTTCTTACTTCACTATTGAACTAAAAGAGCAACTCATCCCCAACGAGATGCAAGGCAAGTTCAAAGATTGGATGTTCGGTTGCGATGTTTGCCAAGATGTATGCCCTTGGAACCGCTTTGCGAAACCCCATTCCGATGTCGACTTCACCCCCATTCCCGAAATACTCAATTTCAGCACCAAAGAATGGGAAGCCCTCACCGAAGATGAGTTTAAGAACATATTCCGCAAATCGCCCATGAAGCGTAGTAAATACGCCGGTATTAGAAGGAATTTAAAGTTTATACAAACTTAATGGGTTTGACCGTGCTGCATCTTCCATTCACCCAAATGCACTAATTTGCTCATACTGATAGTATTAAGCCATTTCCCTGCTATGATACCCATTCTCCAATATAATTATTACAGGCATCCTGTAAAGCTACCCACGTATTTCCCAGTTTACATGTAAAGCTGTTCAAAACTGGGTTTTCATACCCCGAGCCTTTGAATACCCTTTGACTTCCCTTTAACGAGCCTTTGAATACCCTTTGAAATGCCTTTGACCACCCTTTGAAAGTAGTCAACGACCCTTTAACTTCCCTTTGAAAGACTTATACCTGCCTATACCCATTAGCTACCTTCCAAGTGTTTCCCAAGTAAGTTCCATGTAATTTCAAGGTGTTTCAAGGTGATTTCCATGTAAGTTCCATGTAATTTCTATGTAATTCCATGTAGTTTGATCGTATTTACCTCGTATTACCATCGGTATGCGGTCGATATTACCCTTATGTTTACCTTATTCCCAGTCGGTAATTACCCAATCCTCCCCCATCCCAAACCTATTCCTTCCCCCCTAAAACCCAAAAAGGCCCCCTCTACAGGGGTAGAGGCGACCTTTTCTATGTATTATTTCATGTACTGTTTACACTTCTACACGGTCCATCTTCGGAGCCAGCAAGTGCATTAACAGCCAAGCCAACAGGTAGGCCGAGCCGCACAGGATAAAGATTAAGTTGTAACCGGCGGTTTTATTACCTAATTGATTAAAATAATCCAAGATGCCACCTACCAACATCGGGAACAAAATTCCCCCTACTGCACCTGCCATTCCACCAATCCCAACAATCGAACTCACTGCTTTCTTCGGGAACATATCGCTGGCTGTTGTAAAAATGTTGGCACTCCATGCTTGGTGTGCTGCGGCGGCTAAAGAAATTAAGCCTACAATCACCCACATATTACCGGCATATTTCGCGAAAATGATCGGTACTACGCTAATGGCAAATACCAACATGGCCACTTTGCGCGCTTTGAATACCGACCAACCCTTTTTAATTAAATACGAGGATAAATACCCCCCGCCAATGCTACCGATGGTAGTTGAGGTATAAATAATCACCAAGGGCCATCCCGGTTCTTTTAAGTTCAAATGGAAAGCGCTGCTAAAGTAATCGGGCAACCATAACAAGAAAAACCACCAAATAGGGTCTGTTAAGAACTTCCCAAATACAAAAGCCCAAGTTTGCCTGTATTGCAGCATTTTACCCCACGACACTTTTCCCTCCTCCGTTTCCGGGGCTGTTTGATCATCGGAATGTATATAAGCATATTCTGCTGCGCCAAGTTTCTTCGATTTAGCCGGGATTTGGTAAAAAATCATCCAACAAGCTAACCACACAAACCCCACGGCTCCCGTTACTATAAACGCTTCTTGCCAACCATAGGCCGCCAATAACCAGGGAATTAATAACGGCGCCGCCACGGCACCAATGTTGGCGCCAGAATTGAATATACCTGTTGCCAAGGCACGCTCGCGTTTAGGGAACCATTCCGCTACCGATTTAATCGCTGCCGGGAAGTTACCCGCTTCGCCCAAACCCAATGCACTACGCGCTATACCAAAGCCAAAGGTCGATTTTGCGGCAGCATGAAATATGGCTGCTATACTCCAAATCGTTACGCTGAGAATATACCCCACTTTCGTACCTATCTTCTCTATATATTTTCCAAACACTAAGAAGCCCGCTGCATAAGCCAATTGGAATGCCATGATGATTTTACTGTAATCCATCTCCGTCCAACCAAACTCTTTGGTTAACTCTGGCTTTAAGAACCCAATAATTTGTCGATCCAAGTAGTTGATGGTGGTCGCAAAGAACAACAAGGCCACCACGGTATAACGGTATTTGCCAATCGCCTGGTGTACAGGTGGCACTTCTTTCGGTGGAAGGGTGTCGACTGTTTTATTCATAACATGGAATTTTTAAGATGGCTACTTCGGCCAGTTGAAATATTGGTTGGCATTATTATAGCAAATGTCTTGTATCACTTGTCCTACCCATTTCTCGTCGTTGGGCAACTCGCCATTCTCTATTTCTTCGCCGAATAGGTTACATAAAAGGCGGCGGAAATATTCGTGGCGTGGGTACGATAAAAAGCTGCGGGAATCGGTGAGCATGCCAACGGAACGACTTAATAATCCCATGTTCGACAGGGCATTAATTTGTTTCGTCATGCCATCTTTCTGATCTAAGAACCACCAAGCGGCACCGTATTGTATTTTCCCTGCACTGCTACCATCATTGAAATTCCCGATCATGGTAGCCATTAACTCGTTGTCGGCAGGATTCAAGTTATACAAAATAGTTTTAGCTAGTTTATTATTCCTATCTAACTTATCTAAAAACTTGGCAAGTGCCGCTGCTTGGGTGAAATCGCCGATAGAATCCCAGCCGGTATCGGCACCTAGTTGTTGCATCATGCGCGAATTGTTATTGCGCAATGCCCCGAGGTGAAATTGTTGTACCCAGCCTTTTTCCCAGTTCCATTCCGCAAACTGGTACAACATGGCGGATTGGAATTTCAGTTGCTCGTTTACATCCAGTGTTTTGAAGGCACGTAACTTTTGGAAGATTGTTGCTATTTCTTGTTCCGTATAATCGGCCGCGTAAATTTGTTCAAGACCATGGTCGGATACAGAGCAGTTTTGTGCGGCGAAATAATCGTGTCGTTGCTTCAGCGCGTCGAGATAGGTTTGGAAGGAAGTGATATGTATGCCCGAAGCTGCTTCCAACTTCGTTACATAATCATTAAATACGTTCACATTTGCCACGTTCATGGCTTTATCGGGCCTGAAAGCGGGCAATACTTTTATCTCGAAACCGGATGCCTTTATTTGTTGATGTTCTTGCAAGGTATCTACCGGGTCGTCTGTTGTACACACAATCTTCACGTTCATTTTGCGTAGTAGGTTGCGTACACTGTAATCGCCGGTTTGTAATAAGTTCGTACAATGATCGTAGATGTTGCGGGCGGAAGATGCGTGTAAAATGTCTTCTACGCCAAAGTAACGTTGCAATTCCAAGTGTGTCCAATGATACAGTGGGTTGCGTAATGTATACGGTACTGTTTCCGCCCATTTCTCGAACTTCGCAAAATCGGGTTGTGCACCGGTGCAAAAGCTTTCATCTACGCCGTTTGTACGCATTGCTCTCCACTTGTAATGATCGCCGTATAACCATACCTGCGTAAGGTTCTCGAAACGCACATCGTTCGCGATTTGTGCCGGTGGCAAATGACAGTGATAATCGATAATAGGCATTTGCTTCGCATAATCGTGGTACAAGATCTGCGCAGTGCGATTGTGTAAAAGGAAGTGCTCGTCTAAAAACTTTTTCATGATCTGATATATGGTTAAGGCGATAACAGGAACGCATACACGCAACTGCTACCCCTACTAAAACAATTTAAACTTTATGGGCATGCCCTAATTGCTCGATGGCATGTACAACCCCATCTTGCAGAATCACCAATACATGCTGTAATACTGCTTCGCTGAATCCTGGGAGTACACTTAAGTCTTCATCCCACAACGCCGTGTTCGACAATACTTCATGAACAAGCGCGGCTGGTGTAAAGCCTTGCCATGCGCGGTAGAAGTAATCGGCAGCATCGTCGTTAATGGTGTAATCGTACCCGTTGTAATGGCCTGTAAACTGTTCTGCCGATTTCTTTGTAGGCTGCATGAATACTAAGTACGCCGCGAAGCCAAGTGCCATGGTTTGCGGCGGGCATTCAAATTGTTCATAGTGTTTCAACAGAATAGGTACGCAACGCATGCGTAATTTGGAAGTGTATTGCATACTGATGTTTAACCAGTAATGCTCGATATGCGGGTTGCGGAAACGGTCGAGTACTTTCTCACCGAATACATGCGCGGTAGCTAATGTAATATCGTGGGGAATACTGGGTGCGATTTCTTCCATCATGAGATGATGAATAAACCCAGCCACAGCAGGGTTTTCCATGGCCGACTTAACAGTTTGTTCGCCTGCTAAAAAAGCCAATGCGCAACTGAGTGTATGTGTACCGTTCAGTAAGCGAAGCTTTAATTCGCGGTGTTGCTGAATATTAGGGGTTACAATAACGCCCTCATCTACTGTGGCAAATGATAATATCTTCGCGATGTGTTCATCTCCTTCAATAGCCCATAAGCGGTAGTGTTCCGTCATGGTGATAAGACTATCTTTATATCCCCAATCTGTTTGCATAGCAGCTGCTTGTTCGCTCGATGGACGCCCCGGTACAATACGATCTACCAAGCTATTGCAGAAATGATTGTGTTGTTCTAACCATTCGATAAAGTCGGCCTGTAACCCGTTTAAATGTGCTAGCTCGAGTACAATCGATTCTAATATTTTTCCATTACCCGGCAACAACTCTGTAGGTACAATGACCATACCGCTGGCAGGGCTGCCGTTAAAGGCTTTGAAACGTTCATACAGAAATGCCAATAACTTACCGGGGAACGATACAGGTGGGTGCCTCCGGATATCGTCGTTCACCAGTTGAATGCCTACTTCCGTGGTATTCGAAATAATGATTTGCAATTGTTGATTATGCGCGCATTCGAGCACAGAAGGCCAATCTTGTTGCGCTTCAATTACCCGGCTTACGGATGCGTTGATGATATTTTCGTGTACAGGCCGGCCGTCTTCAATACCTCGTACACATAAGGTGTATAGGCCGTCTTGGTTTTCGAAGGCCGTGGCATCATTGCCTTGCGTGGTGCTTTTCACCATAACAATACGCCCATTAAACACACCTTGCTTGTTAGCTTTGTCGATAAAATACCCTGGTAAAGCACGCAAAAGCACACCTGTACCAAATTGCAATACTTTTTCTGGCAACTCCAATAAATCCTCCGCAGGCGCCGACATTTGCGCCGATTGGATGTTCTTCAATGTATAACGTGACAAAATCATACCCTTATGCCAATTTTAAACAGTCTTAAAGTTTTATGTTACCCGGTTTCCACTGCTGTTGAAATACCCAGTTGATATCGATACGATCCGCTTGGGGTGTACCTTTTGCAGTATTCAAATTATTTTTATGCCATGCATAATCGCCACCTGTACGATGACAATCATAGTAATAAATCCTTCTTCCCCACTGCAACACATTCGAAGTAGGCACGAGGTAAATATCCTCATCGGCCATGTTTTCATCGAACGTGCAATACAGTAAATAGAACTGTGCATCGCGGTGATAACGTCCCAACTTGAACTGGTTGTACCCTTTGAAGGTGCAATGCTTCAATACCGTTTTCGCATCTTCAAACCCGCTTCCATCGTGCCAAATAGCCGCTGTTCCACTGGTAGCTACAAACGTGCAACCTTCTGCCATAGCTATACCACGTGGGCAATAAAAATCTACCCCGCCTTCCATTACACAATCTTTGAAATAAAACATGCCGGTAACAGTTTGCCAAGGACTTACCGTATCGCCGCCATAGGCAATAAAGTGGCAACGGTAAGCTTGTAACCGCGTACCGTTCATGGTGCGCAAAGCCATTTGGTGACTGCCTTTTGTGATTTTCTTCTTAGGTGAGATAGAATCCTTTGGGCAATCGAGTACAACATCGTTGGGATAATCTTTGCCGTAGGTGTTACGAATGGTGAGGTTGATAAGTGTAATATCATTCCCATCAATATTCATCGTAGCTACACCCCAATCATCATTATGCAAGCAGCGCCAATAATCGCGGGCTATTGCTTGGGTGATGATTGTTTTATCCATGCTTTCTCCTTGTAGAATAATGTTGTGCTTCTCTATGTATACTTTCTCCGTATAAATGCCATTCTTAATAAGAATCGTTCTGGGGGTACCCGACGAATCGCTCAAACTGTTAATAGCAGCTTGAATGGAGGTGAAGTGTCCCTTTCCATCTTTCGATACTACAATAGGCCGCGTGGCCATAGCCAGGGCTGAATTAGCAACCAGCAAACAAAGCATGATATGTAATTGATAGATCAATAATTTCATTTCCCCTTCGTTTGTGCGATCAACCATTGTACGAAATCTTCGGCCGGCTTGTAATTATTCAACTCCTGTGGCAGTTTTCGTCCGTCTACATACTCGTTGTATAACCATGGGTCGCCTACGGCTACTACGGTGCCTTTGCCATACTTTGCCATAGCCATCATGGTGATACCATCTTTTACCAATAAAGGCGTAGCGCCTTGGGTAGTAGTAATGCTGGCTACTTCTTTCATATACAAAGTAGTTTGTTGCTGAAAGATGGCATGTTGTGCAGGCACTGAAATAGCGCCCATTTCGAATTGCTTACCTGTAACCCGGTTGTGCGAGTCTTCGTTGAAATGCAGGCCAAACCTTTCCGCAAGTGCATTGAAATGTTTGAACTCCATGTTACCGACATCATTACCAAGCAGTACCAGTACGCCTCCGGCTTTCACCCACTTGGCAATAACATCGGCTTCTACGGTATTTATCAATTCGGGGGAATTGGACTCTTTTGCATTGTCGGGGTCCACGATGATGTAGATATCACTATGTTGCAAATTCTTACTGGTAGGCTTTGTTTTGAGTGTTTGGATACGCGCGCCATACCGTTGGAAGATATCGCCTAATTGGCTAAACCCGCCGTTTGATTGTTGCTCCCAAGTGTAGTGGATTTGTTGGCCACTGGCGCTGTCTATTTCGTGGTTATAGAAATAATCGAGTGTAACAGTGGGTGTTGGCTTATTTTGGGTATGAAGCCAGTTGATTTCATTTGCAGCTTGGATGAAAGCGCCCATACCTTTTGCATCGTTCACTACCACTTTTTCACCCATATAATAATCGTAACTACCATCGCGGTAAGGTGTTCCACCTAAACCCGATACGGCAACTGTTCCGTGCCAGTCGTAATACCCTTCCCCGTTCTTCTGCACAAAATTCTTCACCAGCTCCACGTAGGCCTTCTCCCCTATGGCGCGGTATTTCACAGGCAACACACCTAAGCGGGTACCTTTCAAAAAGGTATAAATGAACATGGCACTAGCAGAAGATTCAAAGTAATTGCGGGCTTCACCGGGTTTATCCAAGATATTGTACCACAATAAGGAAGTAGCATGTTGATGTTTCGCAATAGTAGTAGCATACCTGTTGAGGATGGCAACCAAAGCAGGGCGTTTCGGGTGGTTGGCAGGGAAGTTTTCTAATACATCTACCAAAGCCATACCGTACCAACCCATTGCGCGCGCCCATACATGAGGACTTTTCCCTGTTTGGGGGTTCGACCATTTCTGTTCACGAGATTCATCGTACCCGTGGTACATGAGTCCTGTTTTTTGATCGATCGAGAAACGTTCCATCAGTTCGAACTGGCGAGCAATATCGTTATAGCAACTATCGGGTCCGAAATACTTGGTGTAAGCAGTATAAAAAGGCTCGCCCATGTACAGACCATCGAGCCACATTTGGTAAGGGTAAATCTTTTTGTGCCAGAAGCCGCCTGCTTTTGTGCGGGGCTGTTCTTGCAATTGTTGCCGTAATTGCTGTGCTGCCAATAAGTATTTCTTCTTGCCTGTTACTTCATACAAAGTAAGCAAAAGGCCACCGGGCATGGTATTATCAATATTGTAATCCTTCAGTTTGTAAGTACGGATATTCCCTTTTTCGTCGATGAAGAAATCCATACTCTTTTGTATATACGCGAAGTACTTGCCATCGCCTGTTTGCCGCCATACTCCCTCGATGCCACGAAGCATCACGGTTTGTTCATATGTCCATTTAGCAGGCTTACCAGGCGATGAAACAAGCGAATCCGGCCATATATGCATAGCAGTTTCAGCCATGGCTTTGCCATAGTTTACCTCTTGTGCAAATGTGGGCGTAATACCGAGGATAGTTCCACACAGTAATAATGTCTGTAAAGCGCGCATAAGTTATTGTTGCGTGAAGCTAGCTGTTGTAGCACCTTCTTCGAAAATGACTACTTGTTGTGCTTTGCTAGCATCCGTTTTTACTAATTGAATTCCTTTTGTTAATGCTCCCGATACTTTTACCAATGCCGGTACATTTGCCGGGTATTGTAAGCGTTCAATTTTCACGTTCTTACTGTCTACAATATGACTAACCGGGTTGCCTGCGGGAATAATGAGATTAATATTTGATATATCAATATTCTCCGCCGCTGTAATGTCGATACCTGCGTTAGCTTTGATAATAGTGTTTTTAATACGAATATCTTTGATACTCATTTCCGGTAAGCCGCGTACAAAAATTGCTTTTGCGGCACCGTCGCACACCACGTTTTGAATATCGAAGTGTTGGAATTGAGGAGTGGCTTCTGTTACTGGGTAAGTTACAACAGTAGGTTTCTCACGCTTTTCACCTGTAAGCGGAATAGGATCTACAGCAGCGTAGTACATATCGAACAAGATCGCTTCCCCTACAATATCTTTCATGTTTACATTATTCACGTAAATATGCTCCACAATACCACCACGACCCCGGGTTGTTTTGAAACGTAAACCAATGTCGGTACCAATGAAAGTGCAATTGTTCACGTAAATATGCTTTGCCCCACCGCTCATTTCACTGCCTACTACGAAGCCGCCATGTGCATGGTACACGGTGCAATTGTTGATATAGATGTATTGTGAAGGCATGCCCCTTTTACGACCGGCTTCATCGCGGCCCGATTTAATACAGATGCCATCGTCGCCCACATCAAACGTGCTATTATCGAGCTGTACACGCGAGCAGGATTCGAGGTCGATCCCATCCCCGTTCTGCGCGTACCACGGGTTTTTAACGTAAATATTCCGAATAGTTACATCTTCGCACATCAAAGGGTGCAAGCACCAAGCAGGTGAATTTTGGAACGTAATGCCTTCTAATAAAATGCGTTTACAACCTGTGAACACAAGTAAATTTGGACGCAGGAAATCTTTAACACTGTTGTAGTACTCGGCATTACGATCGGGTTGAATGAACCCCGGGTTTTTCTCTTGTGCACCTTTGCGTGATTTACCGGTTGGGTACCATGTTTTTTCATCAATCGATAACACACCACCACCGGCAACCAAGCGTTTCCATTGAGAAGAGGTTAGTTTATCCTTCTTCACCATGCGCCAAGCATCACCATTACCGTCAATAATACCGTAGCCTGTAATTGCGATATTCGTGGCATTATCGGCTGATATAGGCGATTGATTACGCATTTGTTCTACACCTTCCCAGTTAGCTTTTATTAAAGGGTATTGATCGAAATCGGCTGTAAACTGTAACAAGGCATTTCTTTGCAAATGCAAATTCACATTCGACTGTAACACTATAGGGCCTGTTGCCCATAAACCTTCAGGAATAACCACTACACCACCGCCGCGTTTAGAGCAGGCAGCAATGGCCGCATTAATTGCTTTTGTATTCAATTCTACGCCACCAGCTACAGCACCGTAGTTGGTAATGCGTAGGGTATCTTTTCTAAAAGAAGTGCTCGCCACTTTGGGCAATTGTTGGGCGTTTGCTGCCATGCTACCCAGCAAGCAAGCCACTAATAATCTGTATCGAATAAGTCCTTTCATAAGCGTGCGCATCAACAATTGTAATGAGTTATTTTATCTATTCAAATCGATTCGTTTACTTTTTTTACGCAATCGTTGCCGAAAACGTTTGCAAGGCTATGCTTGCTGTAGTAAACTTTCTACATATATTTCAATATTCGTGTACTGCGGGTGTAAATGGTGCCCGGCAGCGTCGTTGGGATTGTGTTTATCTAGGTGATGAGCATCTTCCCAATCATCGGGCATACCATCGTTGTCGCTATCTTTCAAAGGCGGTAAACTTTTCAATAAAGGCCAACCTCCTGCTTCTGTTTGCGAATCGATGATCCCGTTTTGTTCTTTACCCAGTTTCGGGTTGTTGTTACGTACTTCCTGCACAATCCTGGTATCGATTACATCACGTTTGTAACTGGCGCCTACCAGTTGCAATACTTGTTCGTACGCATCAGTTGCACTTTCGGCAGGAATGCTCGTAATAGGGAAAGGTAAAGTTGCTTTCGCAGCCTCTTTATCGGCGCAATGCACACCACCTGCCCAGTTGTTGTTGGTAATAGCCGGGAAACCGTCGACATAATTCCCTACAATAAAGAATTTGCCATACGGCGTATCGGCAGGGTTTACAATACGGTTGGCTACGCTTTTGCGTGTAGCGGGGCCCGCTTTGTAGTAGTTATTCACGATGTTACAATTTCCTCCTTCTCCTCCATAAGCACTATTGAAGCCCCAATTGTACAACACGTTATTGCGAAAATCTACCAACTCTTTGATCGTATCGTGTGTATACCGGGCACCACAAAAGCGCGGGTTTCTACTGGTATTATGGGCCAATAAATTGTGGTGGAAGCTCACGCTTTGTCCTCCCCAAATACCACCATACCCATGTTCACCTTTATGATGTACAGAATGCCGTAAGCTTTCGGCAATAATGCACCATTGGAGCGTAAAATGCTTGTTATCATAAAAGGAAGCACATTCATCCGTAGCCCAAGTCATGGAACAATGATCGATAATAATATTCTCGCGGCGAATGGCATTAATAGCATCATCTTCTTGTTTTGTTTCATCGCCTAAGCGGAAACGCAAGTAGCGGAGTATTACATTATTGGATTGGATCGACACCGTGTAATCCCTAATGCAAATACCATCGCCGGGAGCAGATTGCCCAGCGATGGTAAGGTTGCCTGAAGTGATTTTTAATGGTGACTTGAGTTGAATCGTTCCTGATACCGCGAATACTACGATTCTTGGGTATTTCTCCATCACGGCAGCACGTAAACTTCCTGCACCGCTGTCGTTGAGGTTTGTTACAACGATTACTTTTCCATGCCTGCCGCCTGTGGTATATTTCCCTGCACCTTCAGCCGTTGGAAAAGCCAAGGCGGGTGTTACCGTTTGTTGAACTTGTTGGGCACCGGCACAACTATAGCACGCGAGTAATATCAAAACGTATTTCTTCATCAATCCCTCCACTAGTTTAATATCCTTAGTTATGACCGTAATCTTGCGTCAATATTTTATTGGCGTCTAATACCGATTGTGGTATTGGTAACAATTCGCTCTTATTCGGCGTAAATGATTCAGCAAAATAAGTGACGAGCGTGGTGTTAATCGCCGTACCTATCCATGCTACACTCGTATAACCAGAAGGTGCAGATGTACTAGGTTTGTAATATGAATTCGACCAAATTAGTTCTGTGCTATTATTCTTGAAATACATATTCGCTGGGTAAGTATTCCATGGTGCTTTCTTAGCAGCCATATCAGCTAATGTTTGTTTCGTTTCATTCAACTTCGTAGCCAGTAAATTCCAGCGAATCAAATCATATTTACGGTGTCCTTCCCCACCCAATTCCAAACTTCTTTCTTTCACCACGAAAGCAAAGAAATCTTGGTAAGCAGTAGGTACAGTAACGGGGTCGGTATTGTTACCAAAAGCACGCTTACGTACTTCTTTCACAGCCGCAATGGCATTCGCAGTAGGACCACTATTAAGTTCGTTTTCTGCTTCAGCATACATTAACAACACATCTGAGAACCGAATAAGCGGCCAGTTCAAACCGAAGTATTGTGCTACAGATGAAATGCTTACTGGGTTCGACATCCAATCGCGGCGGAACTTACCATCCACCATTTGTTGTAATGGGCGTGCCTTGAAAGTACCGTTCGTATTAAATTCATACGGTGCACACATTACATCTCTACGTGTATCTAACGAATCGAAGCTGTAGAAGTAAGTTGGCAATACCGTTAAAGCTGCATTACCCGTGCTACCCCAACGAGGGCCGTTGTAATAACCTAGCTTGCTATCACCTGCCGCGCTAGAACCACCGGCCATACCAACTTCC
Organism: Chitinophaga skermanii; assembly: GCF_003259335.1. GTDB lineage: Bacteria > Bacteroidota > Bacteroidia > Chitinophagales > Chitinophagaceae > Chitinophaga > Chitinophaga skermanii. Next base: position 351,305 of record NZ_QLLL01000004.1, on the reverse strand, counting down.
CAAATAATTTCACCATACGTATCTACACGTCGTGCACACACGAAATCTTTGAAAACTGATTGATAGCTTGGGTTCAAATTATGGTCACCACGGCGATTCATAATGATTTCGCATTCGTCGCGGGCAATTTTGTAGTACGTTAAGTAATCTGCTTTGCGTTCCATTTGACGAGATTTACGCAAGGCATATCCACCACGATACAAAGCAATTCTCGCACGTAAGGCGCGTGCTGCACCTTGGGTAATACGTTCATCTTTTGTAGATGTTTGCGTACGCCATGGTAATAAATCGGCCGCAACAGCTAAATCAGCAATCAAGCGGTTATAGATGGTATCGCGGTCGGTTTTGTTTTTATATAAATCTGTTTCTAAGAAAGCAGGTTCGAAATGAGCCGGTAAATCGCCCCAGTTGCGCAATAGTTCTAAGTAATATTGCGCTCTTAGCGTTAAGGCTTCCCCGTGTAAACGACGCAATTCTTTCTTGTCGTTTTCTGTACCATTCGTGTATAAATTCATCTTCGGGATGTAATAGATACACATGTTGGCTCTTTCGATACCGTTGTACAATTGTGCAAACGGTGCTGCTAATTGCGTGTTATTAGCATTGGCGCGGTAGTGCGCAATATCCCTACGTTCGTTATCGGGGTACGGCGTACCACCTTGTCCCATCATTTCGTCGTTATCGTACGGGTAATACATACTTACACGAATACCATAGGCTTGGTCGCCCGTTAGATCGGCATAAGCACCTAATACAGCTTTTGTAGCATTGGGTACGTTATCGAATACGAAACTGGGATCGAAGGAAGAAACAGGTGTTACTTCCAAGTATTTATTACAAGAAGAGGTAAGCATTAAGTAACCCGCTAAACAAAGGGCCACCGGCTTGTATATTTTTCGCATGAAATTTTTCATAACTGTTCGTTCGTTTAGCGATTAAAGAGATAAGTTAACACCGAGTAAGAATGTACGGCTGCGCGGATAAGCACTATAATCAACACCTTGCGTAACCGGGTTGCTTCTACGGGCATTCACTTCTGGATCGTAGCCACTATAACCGGTAATTACACCTAGGTTATTCGCCGTGAAGTAGAAGCGTGCTGTTTGAATACGCAATACATTCAGGAGGTGTTTGGGTAATGTATAACCCAACGTCACGTTGTTCACACGGATGAATGAACCATCTTCAATCGCCCAAGAATGTGCTACGAACGAGTTACCGCTGGTACTTGCACTCCAAATAGTAGCGTTCTTATTAATTTCTGCTAAGCGCGCAGGATCTTTTACAACGTTACCGTTTTCGTCGATGTTCTTCCAACGACCATTCATAATCGCTAACATATTGGCATTCGGTGTATAGCCGTTCGTGAATTCCAATTTGTTGGCATTGTACACATCGTTGCCACCTTGGAAGTTTAAGAACACACTTAAATCGAAGTTTTTGTATGTGAATTGTTGGTTCAAACCACCAAAGTATTTCGGGGTAGTATTACCTATAATGGTACGGTCTTTATCATTTACAATTCCGTCGCCATCCAAGTCTTTGAATTTCACCACGCCTGGGTATGGTGTTACTGAAGTAACGGAGCTGTTGTCTGGAACACCTTTCTTCAAGGTGTATTTTTCAGTAGCTGGGTCGTAATCGAAATCATCGAGAGTATACCAGCCGTCTGTTCGTTGTCCCCATATAGTACCTACCGGTTGACCAACTTGTACTAGGAAGTCGGCAGGACTGTTATTCAATGCCCAGCCCGAATTTTCTAAGTAGAATGTTTGGCGGTTACCGAGGCTTTCTACGCGGTTTTTATTGAAAGAGATGTTGAAGTTTACATTCCAAGAGAAATCTTTCTTTGCAATAGGTACGGCGTTGATTTGGAGTTCCACTCCGCGGTTAGAAGTCTTACCTACATTTTGCATTTGTTTTGTGTATCCTACCGGCGAAGGAATAGGCACAGACACTAACAAGTTATCGGTTTCATTTTTATAGTAATCGGCGCTTACTTGTAAGCGGTTGTTGAGGATACTTACATCAAACCCGATATTGCGAGAAAGTGTAGATTCCCACACGAGATCTTTATTTGCTAAGCCCGTAGTTTGATAAGCAGGAATGATTTGTTCGTTCAAACTATACTGCGCTAAAGCATTGTATTGCATGAGATACATAAAATCGCTGATCCTGTTGTTACCCGCTTTACCGAAGCTACCCCGAATCTTCAAGTCGTTAATACGTGTAGATAATGGTTTGAAGAACTCTTCATTCGATACCCTCCAAGCTAACGACCCTGATGGGAAGTAGCCCCAACGTAAGCCATCGGCAAACTTAGAAGAACCATCGGAACGCATGGTAAAGCTTAACAAGTAACGGTCGGCATAACTGTAGTTCAACCGTCCGAAGAAAGAAGCCAATTTCGCTTGTACTTCACTTGTAACGGGGCGAGGTTGCGTAACACCAACAGGCGGTGTACCTAATCCCATATTGGCGAGTGCATATTCAGCATTTACACCTAATGGGAAATAGCGCGTTTCGATGATATTGGTAACGATTTTGGTTTGATAGATTTCTTGACCGAGTAATACGCTCCAACTGTTCTTATCATTGAAACCACCTTTGTACTTCGCGTTACTGAACGTGAGTACGTTAGATAAGTTAATGGTAGAACGCTTTTGGTTTTGGATAGAAGCCAGTGGCATAGAGGCACTGTTTTGCTTCGAGTTGTTGGTAATGGTATCGTCGAAAGATCGGAGTTCGGTGGTGAAATAGTCGTACCCAAACGTGCTACGGAACGAAGCGAACTTGGCGAGTTGCAGGTCGGCATAGCCGCTGATGTTGATGAGATTTTGGATATTACGACGATATTCTGCGGCATTCAGCAAAATGGGATTGATGAGTGCCAAGCTGTTGGAGTTGGTTTCTAAAGCGTATTCAGCATCGTAATCTGTTAAGCCTTCGCCCACACCTAGTACCGGTTTGTACTTAATACTATGACGTAAGCGGTTGGTAGCACTAGAACCATCGGCAGAAGTACCTGCACCACTTACCTTGGTATTATTGTAACGCGTGTTGAAACCAATCTTGAGGGCTTTGCTAAAATTATGATCGAACTTGAAGGATACTAACTTACGATCCATATCGGACCCTTGCATAATACCATCTTCTTTATTCGATGTTAAACTTAGGTTGTACGTAGTATTGCTGCTACCGCCGCTTAAGCTGATATTATGTGTTTGCATGGCCGCTGTTCTTCCGAACATTTCATCTTGCCAATCAACAAATGGCACATCCTTGTATACGCTAAGGGTATCCCAAGTGGAGCCATAATGCCCTGCGAAGGCGGTAGAATCGGTGCTGTTACCCCTGCTTCTTTCGTATTGATATGTAATAAAGTCGTAGGGACGCATAACCGCTAATTTATTGGCGAGTTTACGAACGCCGTAGAAGCCGCTGTATGAAAGTGTTGGCTTTTTACCGGCGGTACCGCTTTTTGTAGTGATAATTACAACACCATTTGCACCACGCGCACCATAGATCGCTGTTGTAGAAGCATCCTTTAATACGTCGATCGATGCAATATCTTGGGGAGAGATAGCGGATAAACCGTTTTCCACTTGGATACCGTCGATAATGTATAAAGGAGCATTATCTTGCGTAATAGAACCACCCCCGCGAACGCGGATCGTTACATCGGCATTAGGCGAACCTTCGTTCCCGGTGATTTGTACACCGGCGAGGCGACCTGTAAGTGCTTGCGCAGCGGAGTTAATGGGAATATCTTTTAATTGTTTGGCATTTACCGAGGAAACGGAACCGGTAAGATCTTTACGTTTCATGGTTTGATAACCTACTACCACCACATCGTTGAGGGAAGAGATATCATCTTCGAGCACAACATCAACTTTGTTGTTGGTACCGAGTTTCACCTCTTGATTTCTGAACCCCATAAAGCGGAACACCAAAGTTGGGTTGCTAACATTGGCGGGGATGCTGATGGAGTAAACGCCCGACTCATTTGATACGGCAAATGTTTGCGTTCCTTTCACGAGAACGGAAACGCCGATGAGGGATTCGTTTGAGGATTTCGCCGTAATTTTCCCGCTAACAACACGGTTTTGCGCCCGAGCAGCAAAGCTCAGTAGCAGGGTAAATACGAGCGTGGAATAAAATAGTTTCATACGTGGTTTGAATTATAACAATGTATAGTTTGGTTGATATCAGTTTTCGTTTTGTCGTTGCTTCTTACTTATAGAAAATCTTGATCACATTTTTGTATCACGCTGGAATTTGTTTTGATGTATTACATCACGCTATCTTTTAACAAGTCTACACACTTCATTTTATAAATAAAAAGAAAGGAAAGGATTTATTTGCGCAATCGTTCCCGACATCGTTACCATAGCGCCGGGCTTCATTTTTGCCAGGTAGGAACGGGCGTTATTGGTGGAAGATGATGCATTCATGTGATGCTTTGTAAGAAGGAATTATATATCTTGTACACCAAGTTCCACTGATATTACTTGTTATGAAATTTGAAGTTGTTACCATTAAAGATATCGCCAAAGCGCTTAACCTATCCACCAGTACAGTTTCGCGGGCATTAAGAGGGAGTTATGAAATATCACCTGAAACAAAGAAACTTGTATTGGAGTATGCCGAGCGTATGAACTACCGCCCGAATCCTATTGCGCTAAGTTTGAAGGAACAGCGCAGTAGAGCCATCGGTGTTGTAGTATCTGAAATTGCCAATAACTTCTTCTCACAAGCCATTGCCGGTATAGAATCTATTGCGTACAACCGTGGTTACCATGTTATCATCACTCAAAGCCACGAATCCAAAGAACGCGAACTTGTCAATATTCAACACCTGGTATCCCGCTCCGTAGATGGATTACTTATTTCTTTATCCAGTGAAACAAGTGATCTCAGTTATTTACAGCAACTGTACGAGAAAGGATTCCCTGTAGTGTTATTCGATAGAATATCCAATCAAATTGATACGCATAAAGTCACCGCCGATAATTACATGGGGGCATTTCATGCAACCGAGCATTTGATATACCAAGGTTTCAAAAGAATTGCGCACATTACCAGCTCCACCCATTTATCTATCACCCGCGAACGATTACAAGGGTATAAAGATGCGCTAGCAAAGCATCATATTGCCGTGAATGAAAACTTGATTAAATATTGCAACCATGGTGGTATGATGATCGATGAGGTAGAAGTTGCTGTTGAAGATCTTTTCCGGCCCAAGATAAAGCCCGATGCTATATTTACGGCGGGCGACCGGTTGAGTACAATTTGTTTGGGAATTATTAAGCAGAAACAAGGAGCTATTCGCAAAGCGGGGTTCATTGGCTTCACGAATACGAATCTAGCCGATTTATTTTCACCTCCTGTAAGCGTTGTTCGTCAACCTGCCTTCGAGATAGGTCAAAGTGCAACAGAGCTATTAACGAGTATGATAGAGAGTAAACGCCCGGTTACCACCTTCGAAACGAAGGTGCTTCCAACCAATTTAATCATCCGGGAATCGTCGTTACAACAACAAGATTAATATTCATTAAGGCGCATCGATTTTGATGGGTAAGAATTCCAGTGTAGTTTTTTCGCGGGCGGCATCGGTGATCCCGTTAGCGTAAAATGAGTTTTCGCCGTAATCGTATTTCGAGAGGTAGGCGTTGCTAACAGCTTGTTGGATTTTATCGGCATCTGGCGGTATAAACCCGGCCACTTGAATAATATCGTCACCGCACCGGATAGCCCCCATAGGATCAGTAAGAAACTCGGTATACCACCCCAGCGGCGCTTGGCCCCACGACCGTGCAAATACGCGGTTATTGACTACTACCATCCACACTTCTACGAATTTCTGCCGGTTTCTACCGGCACGCACCCCGATGAGGGTATGTTTTTCAATATATTTAAGAATATGGTATGGAAAGGGGTACGAACGATAATTGGTCATACAAACATGCTTATATCTAAAAGTAATGCAAAAACGGGAACTAGTGGAACCAAAATGTATGTTGTGGGTAAAATGCATGGCTGGAGATGTTGTAAAACTTACACAATCCTTTATAGTACAGCGTTTATAATTTTTTTTAAAAAGTTATGGGAATGATCGAATTAAATACTTCAAATAGAGCGAGATAGTTGTAGCAGAAAAATGTAATAAGAATAATATAATTGGCTACAGTGTTGATTATGGGCCAGAATTTAAAAAAAGATAGGAATCTTAGAACCTTCTATGGGTTTAGGACGTTTATTATTTTATTAAAGTTCGTGAGGAAAAAGTTTTTGCGAGCCGTTGAGCAATAAATTTAATGATTCGAGATATGCAAGGCAATATTAATCCCGTTAAGCAAAGCATGCTACATGAATTTTTAGACACATTGAGCCCCGAACAAGGAGAATTATTGGAATTGGCCATTAAAGACAAGACACAGTATGATTCGTTCTTCGAGGAATTGTCGATTCATAAGAGCATTCAGCCGCCTGTACAAAAGGTAGCGCACACCATTATTGTACCCTTGACGATTGTGGACGATAAGAAGGCGGTTGTAGAAGAAACGGAAGCAGCCGAGGATGAGTTTACTACTTGGAAGAACAAGGTGTACGCATTTGTTTCGGTAATTACGATTACTGGGATATGCGTAGCATCTGTGTTTTTCTTCTCTTCGATGCACCGTAAACAAACTTTTGCAAAACAAAAACCCCCCACTGTACAAACAGCCACTGTTAGTAGTAACAACGATTAGTACTGCTTACAAATGTTTATAAACTGCATGAAGCTTGGTTGAACTGCTTTATGCAGTTTTTTTTATACCTGGCCCCTCTTATATCTAATAAAAAGTAAATTAATTTTTTGATAATTACACCGCATCAAATCCCCTACAGTGGCCCATCTAAAAAAAAATCTTATTTTTTTTTCTCAAAACATAATCCTTTTATAATAAGAACGATGTTGATGTATTCGAGTAATCCATCTCATTCAAACGGTTTAAATTAGGTTAGACGTAATGTAGGGCCTATACTCTTATAGGCCCATATTTTACATGTGAAAGAGGTAACCAGGTGGAATACGGTAAGTTCTTTTAAAAATTAGACTGTTTAATAGCATGATGTGATGGAAAAGAATTTGGTATACTTAAACGTGTAATACATTTTTGAAATCGCACTCATAACTAATAGTAAAGTCGGCCATGCTTTTCCAAGCATAGCCCCTATTTACTACAAAATATTCACCGTAAGGTCAAAAGCAAACCATTTACAACATTCGGTAAATCGAATCCAAGGTATGTAGAAATCCCTCCGGAAATGTTTTTACCATATTCTATCGAAAACCTATTTGAACAAGCTTTAGTCATGATTCAATTATCAATGGAGTTTGTAATCATTTACAAATCTGGAAACACTAAATGAAAGTTTAGTCGTTTTCGATGCGGGAATATTCATGGCGACATCTATCCAGGTATCGCCGCTTTTTTCTAGCTAAACAAAATGCTGAAAAAATATTTCGCAAATCAACAAGGATTAAATTAGGTTAATGATTTAATAGCGCAAGAAGCTTGCATTCGTTGCAGGCTTAATTAAAAAGCACAAAATTTTTTCTATCAATAATTCCTTTTTATAATGGTGGTTGAAATAGCCGTACCGATCCCGGTACGGCTCCATTATTTTTACCCAACACGGAAACTTTGATACATCAAATAGTTTCGATCGTACAACCTTCCAGCCTACATTTCAGCCGTTCAACCTACCAAATACCAGGCAATACTTCATTTAGGCCAAACGGACTAGAAGGATTGGAATTTTTTAACATCTGCTCCCAAACACAATACAGCAAAGGATTACAAGCAACCAATCGGCTAAAATACACGGCTGCACAGTGTTATTTAGTGTTGCTTTGGTAGATTTCAGGCTTGTAATTTTTATTTATCAATTATATTTGTGTCAAATATTTTTTATGGCAATCGAGAAAACTAGCGACATTTTATTTAACACAATTGACATATCAATAAAAAAGTACCGTCAATTGGTTCAACAATCTTTAGTCGAAAACGATGTGGATGTAACAATTGATCAGTGGATGGTTTTGAGTGCTTTCAATGAAACACCGGACGCAACACAACAGCAGATCGCCAACACTATCAACAAAGATTATGCGTCTGTAACCCGCATGATTGAATTGCTTGTACAAAAGAAATTATTAAAACGTACCACGCACAATCAAGACAGAAGAAGGTTCAATCTCTCCATTACTCCCCAAGCTACCACGCTCTTAAAAAATTTACAACCTATTATGAAAGCGAATAGAAAAACCGCTCTCAAAGGTTTGAAAAACAACGAGATCGATCAATTAAACGACTTATTGAATAAGATCATTGCGAACTGCGAAGCGTAGTCGCCCAACCTAGAAAAAGATTTTTTTAGCGGTTTATCGAAAGGTTAACCGCTTTTTTATTTGCAGTAAGTTTAATTCCAATTACCCCAAGCGCAGTGCATTAAATAAGTACTAGAACCCTTCGAATGTGCGCAACGAGCTTCACATAGCAATATACATGATCAGCTAATGATCATAACCTCCACTATAAGTAATAGTATTTTCTGTATTTATGATACTTATTTCGTTTTAAAAGAGCGTATGTATTCGCTGGGAGAGAGACCGGTTGTTTTTTTGAAGACACGGTTGAAGTTAATAGCGCTGTTGAAACCCATGGCGTAAGCAATGCCGGCGATACTTGTGAATTCACCGTTGATGATTTTCTTACAAGCCTCGTTGATGCGGATTTCGTTGAGGAAAGCCATATAGGTTTTGCGCGTATGCTTCTTGAAGTATTTACAAAAGGCATGCGGCGTTATATGGGCAACGGCGGCAATTTGTTTGAGGGTAATATTCTCGTTATAATGATCCATCGTGTACTGATAGATGTCGTTCATGCGAATTCCTTCGGAATCGGTAAAGGAATATTTCGAGAAACCTGTAGAAAGGCTCTTCCACTCTTTCACGTCTTTGGAGAAGTATTGCAAGAGCTGGAAGAAGTTGATAAGACGCTCGAAGCCGGAACCGGCACTTACCTTCATAACTAAAGGAGCCAATTGTGCTTGCAACTTTGTATCTATCACCTGTAAACCGCTATGAGTTCGGTCTAAGAACTTCTTGATATGCTCCATTTCTTGCAAATGCAATAGGTTCTTTAAGATCCTATCGTGGTCGAAGAATATGTGAACAGCATGGGCATTGTCTTTCTTGTTGTTGGCAAAATGACTGGGGTCCGATTTAAAAATATGTGGTTGGTTAGCCCCCATTATATAAATATTACCAGGCTCAAATGGCTGCGTGTAATTGCCGGCAATAAGGGTACCGCTACCTTTGATTATTAAGGTAACTTGCATTTCCTTATGGCGATGCAGGTAATTATAGAAGTTCGGCAGGCGATCTTCTTCTACAACTACGGAATCATCCGTAGACATTGGCACAGTAAATTGAATGACTTTCACTAACTAATATTAATCAATAAAACTCAAATTTTCCAAATGAGGGACAATTTTTGTTAAGTTTTAGCTAAAAAATGTTAGTTGCTGTGGCTAGCGGCTGCTTTTCTTCTTTGTAATTCTTTCTTGATTAAACCCAATTCGCGCGAAGTTTCGCCAGCAACAGCGCTGTTTTCCCGGGCACGGCGCATCAAATAAGGCACTACATCTTGCAAAGGACCATAAGGCAAATATTTGCTGGCATTGCAGCCTGCTTTGGCCAAATTGAAGGTCATATGATCGCTCATACCATACAATTGGCTAAAATGTACGTGTTTATGTTGGAGTTCAACAGGACTGTTTTGTACCATTTCTACCGCTTGCAGGGCACTTTGTTCATTGTGCGAGGCAATAATTAAAGCAATTTGTTCTATATGTTGCAGTCCGAACGCAATAGCAGCGTCGAAATCTTTGTCACTCGCCGCTTTATTGGGTTGAATGGGTGATGGGTAATTGAAAGTAATTGCACGGGCACGTTCCTTTTCCATATAGGCCCCGCGAACGATTTTACCGGCGAGGATAAAATTATGCTGTTGTGCGTATTGGAAATTTTGTTGGAAAAATGCGAGCCTATCGTGGCGGTACATTTGGTAGGTATTGTACACAATGGATGTTTGTGTATTGAATTGCGCCATCATCATAAGGGTGAGGGCATCGATTGGGTTCTGAATCCAAGACTCTTCAGCATCTACTAGCACGCCCACTCCTTTGGTATGAGCATGCGCACATATTTTATGCATACGTGCGATTACGCGCTCCCATTCTTGCTTTTCTTCGGTGTTTAATATGTTTGTATCTATTTGCGTTGTGGGGTAAAATTGAACGTGATCGTTCAACTTTTCTAATAACGCAAAGCGTGCGAAACCAGTAATTTTAATCCCAATAAAGGGTATATTCCTTTTCGATGCGCCGTAATCCAATATGCGCAAAAACTCGTTCGTAGTCCGTTCAAAGTCTTCATCACTCTCCTTTCCTTCTGCCCCGTAATCAAGAATAACTTGCACATTGTATTGATCCAACGTATTCACCACTTTCCCTACTTCACTTAACGTTTCACCCCCTACAAACTGTTCGAAAATCGTTTGCTTAATGATCGACTTCACCGGTAAATGCCATTTCAATGCCCAAGGTGTAAGGCGTGTACCTAGGTTAACAAGCCATGGTTTGCCCATCATACTAAATAAAAAATTGGCTTTCTGTAAGGCTTTATCGTGTTTATAAGCAAATGCGTCTTCCGTGTTTGAAAACAATACCTTTGGTTGCGTTGGCATAGTGTGCGTTTATGCGCACAAAAATGATATTCACTTTTCAATACGCCAAATGAACAACAATAACGGTTAACACATGGACAATTTCTGCACATCATTCCTATCAAACCCAACGTCAGCCAGTATTTACAAGGAACATTATATAAAACAAAACTCCCGGCTCTTACGAGCGCGGGAGTTGCATAGTGGGCGTTTTGGTGTATGAAAAATTCGCTTGTCAATCTTTCTGCGTCAAACTTAGGCAGGATTGCGGAATTAAACATCAACCAAACAATAATGGTTTATGAAAGAATAATTAATGTTTGTTTTATAATGCCATCAACTTTGTTGTTTCGGATTCGTTGCCGATGAATAATGTCATGTAATACACACCGGGTGGTTGATTCGCCAAATCGAATGTATAGGTGGAGGATTGGGATGTTTTACCCAAATCGCGTTTCAACACTTGCTGACCATTAGCATTCGTTATGGTAATATATACATTCAAGTTTGTTTCACTGGCGTAATTAATATTATAACGGCGAGCTAATGCATCTTGATACACCTTGTAAGATAAGCTCGATAAAGCTTTTTGTAAACGAATGGCATCGCTGCTAACAATGTTACTACCACGTTTTACAGATACTTTGTAATATGAAACAGGCAGTTGAATATCGCTATCAATAAATGTATATCGATTTAACCCGGGCTGACTTTGTAACGTATTCACCGTTTTAAAATTAATACCGTCTATGCTACGCGCTATAAAGAATTGCTCATCTCCATTAACCTCTGGCACTGCCCAGGAAATATACCCCACATTGTTTTTAATTTCACCTGCAAGATCCGCTACAGCTAGCATCCCGGTGGATTTAGTAACCGTCCATGTTACATTCTTCACATAGCCCACCGCCGGCAAATAGGATTTAGACAAACCTGTGCTATCAATCACGCTCGCTTTCACTGTATTGGTACCGTTTACAAATGTAGCGTAAGGAATACTAACACTAGCACCCGTTGCAAAAGGCGTGGTACTATTGTTTAAATACCACTTCACTTTAATTGTATTATTCGAGGTTTGTAAATGCGTTACGCTAAATGATGTGGCGCCTGTACCTACCAATGTAAAGGATGTACTGGTTGGCAAATAGCTATCAATCATATTCACAAGCGAGTGGAATTTACTCACGAAAGCTTCTGTACAAACCGAGCAGAAAGCATACCCCAAATACTGCATCTTGCACGATTGGTGTGGCCTATACCAAGTTGCTTGCGCGCCTGATGTTCCATAAGCATAAACACCCGTGCCGTTTATGCCAATCCAGTTTTTCCACTTCACCGTGGTTGGACTGCTTGTTTGGGTCATATTTGCTTTTTCAGCAGCATAACCTGCCCCTGCCCAATATTCGTCGGCTAATGCACCGAAAGAGTGACCAATTTCGTGAATCGCAATTTCAGCAGATGATGCATGCGTTGTAGCAGTAGCATACGTACCTCCTGCACCACCGTAGTAAGTAGAATTGGCGAGTACAAAGCCTTGATTATATTGAGGTAAATTGGCACTTAATACGTTGGTAATAGGTGTTAAACTACTTTGGTATACAAGCCTATGGATACCACCATAATCGAACGTACTGGAGAAATAAGTAGTGGGATTCGCTACGGGTTGACCACCAGAAGAAGATTCGTCGGATGCCGTACCGGGATGTTTCGTGCCAGAATTGGTAGAAGGTACTTTTACGACGTAGGTATTAAAAAATGTTTTGTAGTTCGAGAACGGGACGGTGTTCATCAAAGCAGTGTTGACAGTAGTAGCATTGGTTACAAAATTGGTCAATTCTGCCGACGTGTATCCATCGCTTACGAATACAAGGTTAATCCGTTTGTTACGAGGACCATTATATTGTAACGAGTCGATCGGAAATGTTTGTGCTTGCGCCTCTACACACATTAGCAAACACACGGGAACAAAAACGCGCAACAAACCATTCAAGAACGATTTAGAGTTGTGCATAATAAATGGTTTTTAATTGTTGTGATTGAAGGTTGGGAATTTTGATCATTAAATATTTAACATCGCTATTGTATTGAAACCTAGCTGTGAACTCTCCTTCTTTTTGGTGGATCGTGATTTTGGCGAGGGCCCCGCTTTCATCATCGGCGGGATATTCGCGTACAATTTGCAACGGGTTTTCTACTTTATTGTATTGCGTACCGTATTTACCGGTTACCTCGCAATACAAGTAATTAGGTTCAATAGATGGTACTTGTGCTAACATGTTAGGATTCAGTTCACCATCAGCAAAGAACTTGTTTGTCAACTTGAAATCGTATTGTTGCCGGGTGCTATCGTACGTAACCCGGTACGTAAGGAATACAATCTTATTGATGGCTTCCCCGTTTTTATTGAGCGCAAGTTTCTCCGTAGGCTTACGCAACCCTTTACTTTGTTGGGTTTTACATTGCGTGCCCACGATGGCCAACAAACATATGCAAGGCAACAGCCTACTCATATTCATACATGCTCCGATTTAGATAGGTTGACGATTATAATACGAATTTAATGAATCACGCTGAAGTTATATATACTATTATTGTTCAGTGTTTAGCTTCTTTTGGTATTTTCTTAGATGTTGGCCTGTATTGGATTGAGAAGAAAGGATAGCTTGAAATGAAGACAGGAATAGCATTAATTTCAATACAACCTATCAAATTATCTACTATACTGACTTTCAAAGCCTAAAATCCTTAAAATGCTATCCTGTATAAAGCTTTAAATAATTTTCCCTCCAAATTCCCCACTGAGTAAGTATTTCAAGATCGAAGTATCATAAGATTAAAAATAAATTTGGATTTCAATTGTGCGCAATCTAATTTTGTGTTATCAAATTAATCACAATGAGTCAACTTAAACTAGAAGAACAGCTTTGCTTCCCGCTTTATGCATTATCTAGGAAGGTTATTACATATTATACCCCCCTCCTGGAAAAGCTCGACCTCACATACCCACAATATCTTGTGATGCTAGTACTTTGGCAAGAACCTTCTTTATCCGTAAAAGAACTCGGTGAACGTTTGTACCTCGACAGCGGTACGCTTTCTCCCCTACTGAAACGTCTCGAAGCGAAAAAATTTATCAGCCGCAAACGAAACGAATCAGACGAAAGAATTGTTATCATTTCTTTACTACCAGGAGGAGAAGCATTGAAAAGCGAGGCAGCATCCATTCCGCTGGCAATGCAGTGCAGCTTGGATCTTTCTAATGAAGATATTAGCTCATTGCGTTCCCATCTCTACCAAATAATCCATAAAATTATTCCTCCAAACAAATAAATCATATAGCATGATCACACCATTATACACAGCCCATGCAACAGCAACGGGCGGAAGAAACGGGCATGTCACTTCTAGCGACGGCGTATTGAATCTTGACGTAAAAATGCCAAAAGAACTTGGCGGCTCCGGCGGCGCTTACACAAACCCCGAGCAGCTATTTGCCGCAGGCTATTCAGCATGTTTCGATTCTGCTTTAAATCTCGTGATTCGTACCGAAAAACTACAAACCGGCACCACCACCGTAGAAGCCGAAGTAAGCATCGGCAAAACAGAAGCCGGCGGTTTTGGATTAGCTGTAAAATTAAACGTAACCATTCCAGGTGTAACACAAGAACAAGCCGATGATTTGGTGAAAAAAGCTCACCAAGTTTGCCCTTATTCTAATGCTACCCGCAATAATATCGACGTGAAATTAAGCGCTAGTATTGCATAATTATTTCATAACCAACGCCAACTTTGTTAACCGGTACATGTTATTACATTGTTCCTCTATTGTCCCCCTGCCTGTTTATTAAATTTAGAAATCATGAAAGCAAAACAAATAGTTTTAGCAGAACGTCCGAAAGGCTTACCAACAGCAGCTACATTTAGATTTGAAGATATAGAAACGCCTGCATTACAAGATGGCGAAGTGTTACTCGATCCACTTTACATTTCCGTGGATCCATATATGCGCGGCCGTATGAACGACGCGAAATCATACGCTCCTCCTTACCCACTCGATGCTCCTATTGTTGGTGGCATTGTAGCGAAAGTATTGGAAAGCAAAGCCGCGGATTTAACAGCGGGCGATACCGTAGTAGGTTACCTTCCATGGAAAACCAAAATCGCTATCAGCGCCACAGAAGTGCGTAAAGTAGATGTAAATGGTATTCCACCAAGTTATTACCTCGGAGTTTTGGGTATGCCCGGGCTTACCGCATATTTCGGTTTAGTAGATATTGGCAACCCCAAACCTGGTGAAACTGTAGTGGTTTCTGGTGCTGCCGGTGCCGTAGGTATTGTTGTTGGCCAAATCGCGAAAATTAAAGGTGCTAGGGTTATTGGCATAGCGGGTTCGGACGATAAAGTGGCGCTATTGAAAGAGAAATATGGCTACGATGAAGTTATTAACTATAAAACCACTGAAGATATGAAAGCTGCCATTGCAGCGGCTGCTCCAGATGGTGTAGATGTTTATTTCGATAACGTTGGTGGTGATATTACAGATGCCGTGGTAGCGAATTTGAATTTCTTCGCTCGTATTGCTCTTTGTGGTCAAATTGCCCTATATAACAATACAAAGGTAGAAACCGGCCCACGTATTCTACCCACTATCCTCACAAGAAAAGCACTTATCAAAGGTTTTATCATCGGCGATTACGCCCCTCGTTTTGGAGAAGCGATGCAAGCTTTGGGTTCTTGGGTAAAAGAAGGTAAACTACAATACACCGAAACAATCGTCGATGGTTTCGATCAATTACCGGAAGCTTTCCTCGGCCTTTTCTCTGGACAGAACCAAGGTAAAATGCTCGTAAAAGCTTAATTGACTTGTCAATAATTGTTATATAAAAAAAGGTCGCCTTATTCAGACGACCTTTTTTATATAATAAGTTAAATACCAAGTATCCTTTTCATGGTTATTATACGCAACATAATTAAAAACATACTTACCATCTCGGGAAGTGTTGAGACACTCACAATTTAAGGTTCATCTATCCAAGGCTTCCTTAAATAATTACATTCCTCATTCATTTTCATTCATCCATTTAAGTGCAAAAAAAGCACTGCTCTTACACCATTCGTTTCAACCATTCCGGCGAATGTTCAGTAGGCATATTTAACGCAATTCTATTTCCATCGGGATCTATAACCACAACTTGTTTCATTGCCAAATGAGCGTCTACAGGCCCTTCAAAGAAAGTCCCCGTTTCGCGTAAATGCGCCATCACTTGATCTATATCATTCACTAAAAAAGAAAGAGAGAATTGCTGCGGGTAATGTGTACTTATGTTTAAATCAAGCCCTGGCTTTCCGCTATCAAACACTTTTAATTGTGCTTGGTTAACGTGTATATTCAATCCCAGTACTTGTTCATAGAAATCTTTTGCAGCTGAAGGATTAGCCGAGTGTATTTCAACTTCGTGTAATATAGGGTGGAAGGGTTTCATCTCTACAAATGTAGAGATAAAATCGTCCCTTCTTATTAATCTTCTATTAAAATACCCATCTTCCCTATTTGATAATCACGCATCGCTTCTAAGATCGCGGTTTCAGTGTTCATCACGTAAGGGCCATGAGCGACTACTTTTTCGTTGATAGGTGCTCCACTGGCAATAAATAATTGGGCATCTGTTTTCGCTTTGATGTGAATACCATCACCATCTTCGTTATATACAATTGTAAACCAGCCACCAATTTCATCATCACCCGGCAAAGCTAATAGGCCCGACAAAACGTAAACAAATGCATGATGAGAAGTAGGAATCGGCAACACGGTATCTGTCCCAGCTTTACAATCCACCATAAAGGTATTCATCGGGGTAAATGTTTTTATCTTCCCCTTCGTTCCCCATAACTCGCCACTCACAATGCGCGCCGTTAACAAACCATCTTGGCTTGTAACAACGGGCGTTTCTTCGGCTGTTAAAGGTTGATAGGAAGGTTGATCCATTTTATGAGCAGCCGGTGTATTGACCCAAAGTTGTATCATTTCTTGCCTACCTCCCCGCTCATGAATATCAGCAGGTGGACGTTCACTATGAATAATACCCATGCCTGCATGCAGCCATTGGGTTCCTCCTTCATACACAACATGATTATTACCACGACTATCACGGTGATGCACCCCTCCCTTGTAAATAAAGGTAACAGGTGAAAAACCTCTATGCGGGTGCGGTGGCGCTCCTGCATGGCGCAGAATGGCATGCTCATCAATGGTTACATACAAATGATGCAACAACAAAAACGGGTCGATTCTATCTTGTTTCGCTGTTGGAAATCCTTGCCATACAGGTGTTCCATCTAAATCTTTCAATTCGGCCTGTACCAGTGCTTTGATGCTTCTTACTCCCATATTTGTTGTTTTTGTTTGAATTAGCTGCCCGTTGTTGGCTTCTTATCTGCATTCATGTAGTACGATAACGCTCCAGAAGGACATTGCTTCACTTGCGCAATAATTTCGTTCGTAGTGGCGCCATCCGTTTTAATCCAAGGGCGTTCTTTCGGTTGAAATACGCTTGGTAAACCTCTTGCGCATATGCCGGTATGCTGGCATAATGTAGGTTTCCAGACAACAGTGACCTCGCCGTTGCTGTATTCAATTTTAGCTTCCATTGACCTCTAATTTTGTAATAATCTTATTGCTTCCCTCCAACGCTTTATGCACAGGACATGCATTTGCAATATCAAGCATACGTTGGGTTTGTTCAGGTGTTAAATCACCTTTTACTGTAATATTAACAGTGAAGACCGGCTTTATGTTGACCGTTGCCGTTCTTTCCACAACTGCTTCCAAGCCATGGATTTGCCAACCTTTACGGTTGAGATACATTTTCAACGTGGCTACGGTGCAAGCACCCAAAGTTGCGCAAAGCAACTCCATGGATGCAGGACCAAGATCTTTTCCGCCATAATTAACGGGTTCGTCTAATAATAATTCATGTTGGCGCATCACGGCTTTCATTTCGAAATCCTCTGCACCTAACGTTACTGTTGCTATCATGAGTTTAATAAAGAGCTTTTAAAGTTTCTGAACTCTACACGTAATTCATTGAACAGGCGGTTGAAGGTATCCATGTCATCCACCATTTTCTTATGTAAAATACTAATCTCATTGTCATCTGCCGTTTTTTCACTCATAATTTTATCAGCTTTCACCACCCATGCCAATTGGTCGTTGATAACTTCTTTCTGACGAATTAATTGATTCTGCAGGTGATCAACCGTTTTTCTTTGTTCTTCTGTTTTTGCATCATTCACTAAAACAGTCAATTCTTGGTTCATTGATTTTGTTTCGTGCTCTGATTGCAAAAGATTTTGTTTCCATTCTTGGTGCAACTTGTGTGCGTCGTTGAAATTAACGGTCATGACTATACGTTTTTATAAGATAAAATATTAACTAAATGTTGTGTTTAAATACGAATGCCGTGGGCCAGTAATCTTTTCCATTCAGGATGTTTACGAAGATAGCTGGCAACATATGGACATAGTGGCACGAGTTTCAATTTCCGTTCGTCGATAATTTGTAGTACTTTCTCTACCATGTGTGCGGCTACACCTTGACCTTCTAACGAAACGGGTACTTCCGTATGCGTAAGAAACATCCTTTCACCCGACATCATGTATTCAATTTTCGCTATTTGCCCGTTTACCTTCATTTCGAATTGATGTGCCAATTCATTATCGGTTACGGGAATTTGTTTTATATCCATAATATAAGATTTTTTCGCGGGAAAAAATGCAGGGTTAAAATGAAGATAGAACGAATTTGCGTGACGATTAAGCTTAACACAAAATTACGAAAATAGTTGCAACGAAAGCCTGCAAGCCGCTACAGTAGCCATAGCGGCGGATATTAATAAAATGAACATTTGTAGTATCATGGCGCATTTGACTATATACGTAGCCAATGAATTGGGATAAAATGCACAATTGATAACAGAAAATATACATGAGCACAATCATATCTTGCTGTATATCAAAATCCCCTATATTTGAAACCATGAAAAAGACATTAAGCGAACGCGACCAGGCAGTTATATGGCATCCTTATACGCAAATGCAGACCGCTCCTGCGCCTATTGGCATTGTTCGGGGTGAAGGTGCTTTGTTGTTTGATGAAGAGGAGAATGCTTACATTGATGCTACGTCGAGTTGGTGGGTGAATATTCACGGGCATGCTCATCCGCATATTGCAGAGAAATTGGCAGAACAAGCACGCACCTTGCAACATTGCATTTTTGCTGGCTATACCCACGAACCGGCTGTACAACTCGCAGAACGCTTATTGCCTATACTACCGGGCAAACAACAAAAATTGTTTTATTCCGACAATGGTTCCACAGCTGTTGAAGTGGCTATGAAAATGGCCATTCAATATTGGCATAACTTGGGTTCTCCAAGGAAGAAAATCATCGCCTTCAAAAATGCCTACCACGGCGATACATTTGGTGCCATGAGTATTAGCGCTCGCAGTGTTTTTACCCATGCATTCGAAGAATTCTTGTTCGATGTACACTTTATCGACACACCTACGCATCAAAATATCCAAGCACTTAAAGATGAAATTACCAGCCTAGCACCAGAAACAATTGCTTTTATTTTTGAACCATTGGTACAAGGTGCCGGCGGTATGTTAATGTACAGCGCTTCCCTCATGGATCAATTGTTGGCACATTGTAAAGAAGAAGGTATGTTATTAATTGCCGACGAGATTATGACTGGCTTCGGAAGAACCGGTCGCAATTTCGCTTGCCAATATTTCAATACCGCCCCCGATATCATGTGTTTATCGAAAGGGTTAACAGGTGGCGCGATTGCTTTGGGGGTAACTACTTGCTCCGATAATATTTACAATGCCTTCCTCTCCGATAGCTCTTTAAAAACATTGTTCCATGGGCATTCTTATACAGCTAACTCGCTTGCTTGTGCTGTAGCATTGGCAAGTTTAGACATATTCTTGGATGAAAAGTGTTTTGAAAACAGGGTGCGCATTCATCAAAAACACCTTCAATTTAAAACCTTCTTATCGCAATGCAACGAGGTGAAGAACGTA
The DNA here is from genome assembly GCF_003259335.1 of Chitinophaga skermanii. Lineage (GTDB taxonomy): Bacteria > Bacteroidota > Bacteroidia > Chitinophagales > Chitinophagaceae > Chitinophaga > Chitinophaga skermanii. The sequence continues at coordinate 331,436 of NZ_QLLL01000004.1, read as the reverse complement.
CGTATTCAAGGTACTATTCTCGCTTTTGAAGTGGTCAGTAGCGGGGAAGACACCTATACCAACAACCTAGCTAAGTATCTCCATCAATACTTTAAGAAAAAACGTATCATGTTACGCCCATTGGGCAATACGCTGTATATTTTACCTCCTTATTGCATCACCAACGAGCAGCTCGACACAGTTTACCAAGGCATCCGGGATTTGCTTTCCTTAGTGGCGCAAGGCGAACTACAAGCCTAATCTTTAAATTTTAATTATGTAAATGGCCAAAACAGTAGTAGTTTTACGCCGTTTTTCAAAATTTTAGATATGGCAGAACAGTATAGCCAATGGAGAGCCATGATGGCCATTATGAAAGCCAGCATCAGGGCAATATTCAGAAGCCCGAGCGCTGTGGTATTCAGCTTGGCCTTTCCGTTGGTATTTATCTTGGTATTTGGATTTTTAGGTGGAAAAGGCAGTAGCATTCGTGTAGGCGTAGATCACGCTTCCAATACCGGCAACCCAGTTTATTACGGTTTGCTTAAGAATCCCGCCATCAAACTTGTAGAAGATAAACCTGCCGCCGATATGGAGGCCGAGTTAAAAAAAGGGAATTTAGCAGCCATTATCAATATTCAAGCACCTGCGAACGAACGTATCCAAGTGAACGTTCGCACTAGTACTGCTTCCGGTCAAACTTTCGGACCATTCATGAATGTGCTGAATGAAACCATCAACCGCATTGATCTTGACTTGCACCCTCGCCCTTCAGCAGCAGAGGTGAAAACAACAACAATTGAAGGTCGAAAATATAAAACCATCGATTTTATCTTACCCGGCCAGCTGGGTTTCTCATTAATGAGCGCAGCCGTTTTCGGTACCGCTTTTCTATTCTTTAGTTTACGACAAACATTAGTGTTAAAGCGTTTCTTTGCAACACCTATTCACCGCGCTTATATCATTTTAGGTGAAGCGCTCAGCCGCTTAACATTTCAACTGTTTGGCTCTGTTATTATTATTGGTATTGGCTATTTCGGTTTCGGATTCACCTTGATCCATGGCTTTACAACTTTCTTGGAAATGTTGTTATTGTCGGTTATCGGGTTGATTGTATTTATGGGTTTTGGTTTCGTGGTGAGTGGCATTGCGAAGAATGAAAGTACCATCCCACCATTCGCCAACATCATTACCCTGCCTCAATTCCTCTTAGCAGGCACCTTCTTCCCTATCGACAACTTCCCTACCTGGTTGCAACCTATCTGCCGTATTATGCCGCTTACGCACTTAAATGATGCTATGCGACAAGTGGCTTTCGAAGGCTTACATATTTGGAATGTAGGCCCCCAATTACTCGTACTAGCTATTTGGGCGGTAGTGGTGTACGCTGTAGCCGTAAAGGTATTCCGTTGGGAATAGTTTAATTGCACATTTTTCAGTAACTTATAGTAACCTGTACCTCCGTGTAGCACTTGGTTTACCCAGTAAAAACTACATCATGCAAGCATTATATATTTTGTTAGGGGCCGTTTTATTAATCATTCTAGGCCTGGTGATCTTTTCCCTCTTTTTACCTTCTTTAATCAGGGTGGAGCGCTCACGTACCATCAAAGCTCCTATAGAAACACTGTTCGAGCAAGTGAATGATCTTAAAAATTGGCCAACATGGTCGCCATGGTTCGGTTTAGATCCTAATATGCAAACCACGTTCGGCGAAAAAACGAGCGGTGCCGGGGCTTTCTACCGCTGGCATAGCCAACAAAAGCATGTTGGTAGCGGCTCAGTTACCATCAACGAATCCAGGCCCTATGAACTCATTACCTGCGATATCCACTTCGAAGGCCGAGGTATCAATAAAAGCACTTTCCGCTTCGAACCCGGTACGCCCGGCGTAAAAATAACCTGGACATTCGAAATGAATACAGGCTTACATCCTATTAAAAAGCTGTTCGGCCGGTTAATGGATAAATACGTAGGACCAGATTTCGAGAAAGGACTACGCAAAATTGAAACGATTACAACTACATAAACATGCGATTGATTAAATTATTTATCGTTAGCGTATTGATCTTCTGCATCTTGGGATTCCTTCTTTCCTTGATGCTGCCGTCAAATGCCAGCTCGGAACGTTCGGGCAGTATTAACGCGCCAACGAGCACCGTGTACGAGCAAATTTCCAATTTTAAGAACTGGCACAATTGGAATCCTTGGAGTCCCGGCTATAACGATAAAAGCGGCTTAACGCTTAAATCTATGTCAACACCAAGCCATGGCGTAGGCGCTACATTTACTTACGTAAACACCAGTAACCAAGAAGAAGGCACCGTAAAAATCTTGGAATCAGATCCTGCTACAGGTATCAAATACGAAGTAACCTTTCAAGGTATGAAACCCATGATCGGCACTATCCAAATTAAACCTACCACCGGCGATGCCAACGGTACCGCCATCCGCTGGGTATTAGAAACCAATGTAGGTATGATGCCTTGGTGGAAGGTTCGGGGTTTCGTGATGGACAGGTTATACGGCCCCTACATCGAACAAGGGCTAAACCACCTAAGCACCGTGTGCGAAACAGGATCAAAATAAACCGTCTTTTTATATACAAGCAAAAGCCGCCTCTACCCGGTAGAGACGGCTTTTTGTTTTTGATGGCTTGCCAATTTGGGGTTAACTCTTTCTATACCTAGAATGAATTATAAGTTACTCAGCGCATCAATTTCACTTTGAATAGCACTTTCTGTAGAAGGCGCTAATACAAGTGTTTCTTGTTGGTTGGCACTGATGGTAATATCTTTTTTCGCTAAGAAGAATTGACCGTTTTTAATGCTGAAAGAGATCAACCTACCTTCTACACCAATAGGCATTGAATTGTCGTAACTCTTTGCGCCGTTCGGGCCATCAGGATAATAGAACTGGGCCACCACATTGCTACCCTTTGCACAGAAATACACGTACGTTTCACCTGTATTGGCTCTAAAAGAAGCTAACGTACCAGGGTTATTTTGCAACGCAACACGCACCGTGGTTTTAGGATTGCTGTAGCTGTAGAATACATCACAGTTAATCCATCCCAAGCTGCCGAAATTAAAGATGAAATTGCCCTCACTTTTCTTAACTTCTAAATTCACACCTTGTCTTCTCACCGGTTGATCCCAACCAAATTGTAACGCATCCCTACCCGCTAAAGTGTCTTCTCTACCTATCCAAATTTGTGTAAAATCGGCATCTTTCGCAGGTACTTTAAATTCTACCAACTCCGCTAATCGCCTATCAGCATCCACTCCATTTACTTTTGCATCAAAGAAGAAAGAACCTTGAGATACTAAGGGCAGACCCGAAATATGGTTTGTATTTACACCCGCACGAACTAAGCTCGAACGGTTCATCATTTCCATTACTTCTACAGTAATACTACCGGTGGCCGGCCGGCCATCCACTGTAAATGCTCCTTGTGGAATGGTAAGTTTTGTGCCGCTTTGAAGAGAAAGTGTTTGAGGTAAACTGCTAACGTTGAAGGTAAATTTTTGTGTAGCAGGACTATATTTTTCGATAAATGCTTTTGTAGATTGTACGGTAGATATAGGCGTTACTGTATCGTTCTTTTTACATGAAAAAAACATAGTAGCAGTAAGCGCAAAACCTGTAGCAAATAATAAAGCGTTTTTCATAAAAATAAATTTAAGTAATGCCTACTCTATTCTTTTTTGGCTTTTCGGCGTGCGCCAGTAGATGATTCGTAAGTATATCAGCACAGCTAAAAAGTTGTTACCCCCTTTCTTTAAAAATTTTCCTAAAAACCACTTAAACCCGCTACAGTAGCGATAAGAAATTTCCCAATATGCATGTAAAAGTCTATTTATGGGTATTTAACATGTAATAACATGTACTTAACAAAGCCCAACAACGTTTCTCATTAATTTACTGCATCGTTTTTCCTCAAAATCTCCTGTTTATGGCTAGCACAAAACACCAATCTCCTTTCCCCCATGTCGATAACGGCGTAGAAAATGAAGCAGCATTGAATAAAATGATCGACGCTTATGATAGTATTATGATGACGATACAATCTTTCGATCCCTTTAGCGGGTCGCAGGTACTCTGTAACGTATTAAATGATCATATCAAATCAATGTCCGATGCCATCGAATACCACAATCGCTTAGCTGCTGAAATGGAAAGAAGTATGGAAGCTCTAGCCGATGGCTTAAGAAGATTAAGGTTAACAGCGCAAGACATTGTTAATAATACCAATAACCAAGTGATCCGGCTCTCGTCTAAGTCCTATGGAGATGAAGATTCGGAACAATAAAAAAACGGGCTCTACCAAGTAAAGCCCGTTTGCTATTTCTTAAACGAAGAATCTATTGTGAGTGGCTTGGATAATTTTATCCAAAACACTTTGTACTATTTATCCTTTATCGAAATCTTAATATAATCAATGGTTTCCTCGTAACCGTTTGCCTCATTCACACGCTTCCTTTCCGCTACCAGTGTTGCATCATCCAACCAACGAAATTCATCAGTTCCCCAATCCTTCAATATCTTATGATCCACCTTGGTATATTCACCATTCCCTTTCCTTTCCAAAAACATAAAACCATTATCTACAAATGCAGCCACTAAATCATACGATGATGTAATAATAAATTGCTTATTCGGTGAAACATTCGGGTTGTAATAAATCTCTTGCTTCTTACCCGTTTTTAAGTCTACTAAATATCCATCCGACCATTCATAAAACGAACCTAACACATACACTTGGTTAGCTTCTTTCAAAATGCCTTGGAGCTGGTAATGCGCATAATCGTCATTATCAGACTTGTTGTTTACAAACGTAGCTATTTTACCATTTTCGGCTTTTACAAACAATGTATCGCCATGCCTATAAGATATATCATGACCAACTTTTGCAAACATCCTAATTTCGCTGGTATCTACCGCAATACTATCTGCTCCTTTGAATTCACTTTCCGTGGCAGGTGATATGTACCACACTTTCCCATTCACATGAAGGGTATCAAGATCACTTTGGGCAGTAGCAGCGGGTTGAACCTGGGTTGAACTATCTGCAGTTACAACAGTAGAATCTGCAGTGTTAGTTGGTTGCGTTCCATTACACGCCTGTAACAAAGCAATGATGGCTAGGTATCGTAATTGTTTCATATAAGGGTTCTTCTAAGTTGTAAAAATAACATTTTAACCTGTAGGGTGGATATGTATGCTTGGATATAGAACTGTTTTATCTGCTACATGGGTAACGTATGAATAAAACCCACGTGCATCGATATCTTCACCCTGTTTGCTAAAACGGCCAGTGAGTATACGAACTACTTCAATTGTTTACATAAAAAAACCGGGATCGATTGCCATCCCGGTTCTTCAAATATTATTATTACATCACTTTATTGAATCGTAAAGTCGTAAGGCAAGCGTGCTTGTACTTCACCTTTCATGGCTTGCAAGCTTTTTAATTGCTTGTAAATCGCGTAGTTCGTACCCAATTCCTTCGCAATAATCGACTCGCTTAGCTGCGCATTACCCAATGTTTTCATATACTTCGATAATGGGTTTTTCAATTCTGGGTATTGCTCTACACGGTAACCCGGCAAATTGGCCAATTTAGCCGCATGTTTTAACGCATCTTCAATACCGCCAAGTTGATCTACTAAACCTATTCTTTTGGCTTCTGTACCGCTCCAAACGCGTCCTTGTGCAATGCTATCAACTACAGCGCCTGCAAGCTTCCGGCCCGCTACAACACGACTTTTAAATGTGCTATAAATGGAATCTACCGAAGATTGCATGAGACGTTTCTCGTTTTCCGTTAACGGGCGGGTTACAGAACCCATATCTGCATATTGTGCCGTTTTAACACCGTCGAACGTTACGCCGAGTTTGTTATTGAAGAATCCTTGCATGTTCGGTAATACGGCAAATACCCCGATCGAGCCGGTAAGCGTATTAGGTTCCGCGAAAATGGCATCTGCATTACAAGCAATGTAATACCCGCCGCTCGCTGCATAATCACCCATCGACACTACCACCGGTTTCTTTTTCTTCGTTAATTCTATTTCTCTCCAAATCACTTCAGACGCCAAAGCGCTACCACCACCACTATTCACACGGAAAACCACGGCCTTAATATTATCGTCGTTGCGTACATCACGGATGATTTTTATGTAATCCTCGCTGGCAATGGATACGTTTTCTTCATCGGTACCACCTTTAATATCGCCACTTGCAAATACCAAGGCAACGCCCGCATCTTTATAGTTGTAAGGCAACACATCGGCTGCATGGTACTTACCAAGACTAATAAAGTTCACGTCTTCATTACCTCCTAAACCAATGGATTTCTTAATCAAATCCATTACTTGGTCGTTATATTGCAACCCATCTACTAATTTATACGTAACAGCGTCTTGCGGGAAGTTAATAGCACCATTTTGCGCGTAACTGTGCAATGTAGCAGAATCCAATTTGCGGGCTTCTGCAATACCTTTCAAATAATGTCCATACAGCTCATTTAAGAAAGCGGTCGTTTGAACACGGTTAGCGTCGGTCATTTTAGTTTCACGTAATGGCTCCGTTGCACTTTTGAACTTACCATCGTAAAAGATTTGAGGCTCTACCTCTAGTTTCTGCAAGGCGTTTTTCAAATAGAAAACGGTCATATTGAAACCATTAAACTCCACCCCTCCTTGCGGGTTTAGGAACACTTTATCGGCCACAGATGCTACATAATAGCCTTGTTGCGACATGGTTTCTGCGTAGGCATATATAAATTTCTTGCTTTTTTTGAAGTCGATCAACGCATTCCTAATCTCTTCCGTGCTGGCAAAGCCGTTGGCGCTGCTGGAAGTTTTCAGGTATATACCTTTGATGTTGCCATCTTGGGCAGCATAACGGATCATGCTTACTACGTCGTAAAGACCAGGTTCCTCAGGCGCTTCATTTGTAAAAGAAGCGAATGGGCGTAAATTGGCTTGTTCCCTAAAATTGTCGGAAAGATCTACCACGAGCACCCCGTTAGGCGAAATAACCGTTGCCTTGGTTGTAAAGGCCTTACCTATTAAGCTGAACATGAAAATGACGCCCAAGAACGTAAAAACGATCATGGCTAATAGGGAGGCGAAAAAGATTTTGAGGAAGCTTCGCATATATCATTTAAATTTTAAAAAACAATGCCACCGGGCATTTGAGCTGTTTATCAATGGGTTTTATAACCAAAAGTAGGGGTTCCTTCCTTTTAAATATTTTCAAAAATAAGGAATATGGCTACTTTTGGGCTGTTAAAAATACATGAATACTTCGATAATACTTATAGGTGGCAATTTAGGAAACCGCGTTGAACATTTACAACAAGCGCGGGAATTAATTCATGCCAAAGCCGGCGAAATTACCGCCCAATCGGCTTTGTACGAAACTGCGCCCTGGGGAAATGTGCAACAACCCGATTACTTAAACCAAGCTTTACAAATAACTACTTCGCTCGACCCGGCCGCATTATTAGCCGTTACCTCGAGCATCGAGCAAGAAATAGGCCGTGTTCGCCAAGAAAAATGGGGAGCACGGGTAATCGATATCGATATTATTTTCTTTAACAACGTGGTGATACAATCCCCACAACTCGAACTCCCCCACCCTCGTATGCATTTACGGCGGTTTGTATTGGTACCCATGGCCGACATCGTGCCTTCCTACCAACACCCCCTACTACATAAAAGCGTAGCGGAGTTATTACACGAATGCCCCGACCATCTGCCGGTGCATACATTTGTTCCAGTTCAATAAAGGCAAGCGATTTATAGAAACATGCGTTACCCGTTCATAACGATAGAAGGCAACATCGGCGCCGGTAAAACCACTTTGGCTACCAAACTCGCCGATCATTTTAAAGCAAAACTAATTTTAGAGGAATTTGCCGATAACCCGTTCTTGCCAAAGTTCTATGCAAGTCCAGATCAATACGCGTTCCCACTCGAACTATTCTTTATGGCCGAACGCTATAAACAACTCAAGGAAATGCTCTCCATGCAAGAGCTATTCTCGCCCATGGTTATTTCCGATTACCTATTCATCAAAAGCCTCCTCTTTGCCAAGGTAACCCTCGCTGAAGATGAATACAACCTCTACCAAAAACTGTTCGAGATCATCAACCCGCAACTCAAACAACCCGATTTACTCGTGTTCCTCAATGCGCCGGTCGACCTCCTACAAGCCAATATCAAAAAACGAAACCGCTCCTACGAACAAAATATTGCCGATGAATACCTGCAAAATGTACACGACATGTACATGCAATACATCAAGCAACACCCCGTTCGTACCCTCATGATCGATTCCACTAAAATCGATTTTGTGAAAAATGAAGCCGATTTCCAATTAATCGTAGCAGCTTTAGAGAAAGAATACGAACCCGGGATTCACTACTTACAAATCCCCTAACAATAAACCTTTCGAATTTTTTTATAACATAGGATGCATACTTATAACGCATCCTATTTTTTTGACCGTAAGAAATCATCTACCTTGTAAGTCGACAAAAAAGTAACGTCAACATGATCAAATTCAAGTACACGATCCTTTACGTAGCCGACGTAGAAAAATCGGTTACATTTTATGAAAACGCGTTCGCTTGCACACGCACATTTGTAACGCCCGACAATGATTACGGAGAACTCCTTACCGGCGAAACAACCCTGTCTTTTGCTTCCAAAACACTTGCTGCCAGCAATTTGAAAGATGGTTTCCAAGCTGCTTCCCTGGCAGAAAAACCTTTCGGGATTGAAATCGGTTTTATTACCGACGATGTAGAGAAACTAGTGGCCGATGCCATAAAACATGGCGCCACTTTGTACCAAGCTCCCCTCGTAAAACCTTGGGGCCAAACAGTGGCTTATGTTCGCGACCTCGACGGTTTCTTGGTAGAAATTTGTACGGAAATGAAATAATCACGTCCGCACATAAAAAAAGAGCGCCCGGTAAGAGCGCTCTTTTTTTATGAAAAGTTGTACCGTTTACCACAAGAGGTATTCAATACGACCAATATTTCCCGTTGCATCCATCCCTTCAACAATAATCTTGAATTGCTTCGAAAAATCGTTGTTAAAGAACTTGATGGTACCTTGATTTGTTTTAGGATCAACCGCCAGATACGGGTTCCAATACAAGGTAGTACGGTTATCTGGTAACTCGTGCTCCGGTATTTTCAAACCATAGTTAGGCGAATAGAATTCCTTCACAATGTTATAACCTGCTACACGAATAGTGGGTAAACCTTGCGGAGCTTCTGATTTACTTCTTGGTTCAGAACCATTCCTTAAATATACAGCAATAGCACCCCCGGCACCGCCACCTGGCGCTCCCATAAATGGAGGCCGCAATACTTTCACTAAGGCAATATCTTGTACCGAAAGATTCGCTAACATTTGTACATCACCCTGCATTTCGTTCAAAAAGAGGGCAACACTTTGACCACGCCATGTAATTTTCGGGTTGTTAATATCGCCGGTAATTTGAAGACCAGCCACTCGAGATTGCAAGTATTGGAATACGTTCATGGCGATCGGGTCTTCTTCCACGAAATCAAATGTATAGGCATTCGTAGAAGTAAACATACCGCGTACATATTTCTCCTCTCTTTCTTCCGTTGCAGTTTTCTTCTTTGTTTGTACCTCGAAGGTTTTTAATTGAATGGTTTTACTATTCAATCGCTTATTAATAATGTTCGATTGATTAACGGTGGCTAAATAACGTTGTAAGGTGTCTTTATTCACGGTAACCAATGCCCTTACCGGGAAAGGTGATAAGAAGTCGCCCTTACTATCGTAGAAGTGTTGATCAAATCTTACTTCTACGGTACGGTTTAATTTATCGTTTTTCTGGCCACGGTAGTAGATAACGGCCGTATCTCTAAATAGCATGTTATCCGAAATAAAGTTCCCCTTATCGTCGGTATTCACAGATGAAATACTTTGTGCCGAATCTTTGGGTACAGTTATAATCAAGTTCACAGCACCATTTACCAATGGTAATCTACCACCATTCGTAAAGGCCGAGCCTTTGATTTGGATACCTTGTTCGTAAGGAAACTTATTAATAGTAGTATCATTATCAATTACTTGTTTCCAAGTGTACCTGCGCCAGCCGTTGGTCATCATCACCAAATCCAAAGCCTTCAAGGTATTGGCCGTGGTGTCTTTAAAGTAATAAGCTGGGTTATGTACATATCCTTTGATATCCGACGTAAGCAAAGTATTCGAAATAATGTTATTCATGTAAGGATTCATGGTTACTTGCTCAGCATCTGTAATCGATACAGAATAAGACCCCACGGTGCCTTTCGGTACCTCGAATGTTAATATGTTCTGCTCGCGGGGATTAATATGAATTTCTTTCTCTTCAATCTTAAACTGTAACAAGTCGTTATTCTGTACAAATACTAAACGCTCTGCTAAAGGCTCCCCTTTCTTCGTTAAAACCGTTAAACCTACAATGCCCGATGGCAAGTCTTTCGTAGGTATGAACCCCGAAATGCGCCCTTCCGAAGCATTCAGCGTAGCTTTATACACCACTTGGTTTTGCATCTCCGCCACTAACAAGTAATCTGTATTAGCTTCCGCATTCTCTGGGAAGCTCGTTAAATAGAATATCCTGTTCTGGCGATTAAACACTTGTAATACTGCGCCGGTAGTTACGGCCGCCGGTAATGCAAATTGCTTGGCAACTCCTTTCTCCGATTTTGCGGATGCCGTATAGCTTTCGCCGGCTACCGGGGTAAATTCAAATACACCCATCCCATCATGCACAACGTTCAAAGTAGCTACGGTTTTACCCTTGCTATCTTTCACTTCACCTGTTACACCCACAGGGAAGCCATTCCCATCAATGGCTTTAAATGCAACGTTCGTTTTAACGTTGGTAATAAGGTTCCCACTCTCAGGGAAGAACTGCACAGCAAATTGATCAGGGTTCTCGGTGGTGGCTGTTGTTTTAGCAGGTTGAGCCGGTTTTGCGCCCGGTTTTGCAGCTGCCGTAGCCCCAGGTTTATCGTTCGGGTTGAAGATTTCAATGTTTCTATAGAAGTGGAAGGCTGAATCGTAGTTCAACATCCAACTGGTATATGCATTTACTTGGTAAATACCTGGTTTCATGTCGGTCGGCAAATCGAAGTTACCCGGCGAAGTACCACCTTCAGCATACAACTTCTTCTTTTGCACGATTTTACCATCGCGGTCACGTAACTCTACATACAAGGTACGGGCATCTACTGCAGGGGTACCCTGCAACGTAAGATAACCTTTGAACCAAATGGTTTCACCGGCGGCATAATATTCCTTATCAAAGTGCAAATACACTTTCTCTTGCGGGTTGCGGGTATTGTATTTCACGATGGCCGTTAATAGCTCATCCGACCAATCCAAAACCGGCGTAAAGGCCAATGCCGAAGCAATGGTTACGACGATCACACTCAGATAGGCGGCTATTTTAAATGGCCTTTTTCTTGCTTTTGGCATGGTATACGGCGTGGGTTTAAAAATGCGTACTTCGATTCTTTATAGCGCGTTAAATATACATGAATTCGTATAACTCTCCTACCGCGAAAAGCCTGTTGGCATTTTTTTTAAGACGCTTTTAAGAAATTTATCGACGGGTACGCTTGTTAGGTTCTTTTGTTGTTGCATGCTTTTGTAGGAATTGTTCCTATTTTTGCGCTTTAAATCTACTGAATTATTAGCTTTTTTATGGGGAATGATAAGAAATTGAACGGGCATCCTAAGAAATTAATTGTAATCGGCGGCGGTGCAGCCGGTTTCTTTTGCGCCGTAAATGCAGCCAGGCTCAACCCCAACCTGCAAGTAACCATTCTCGAAAAAACAAGCAAACTGCTTTCCAAAGTAAAGGTCTCAGGCGGCGGTAGATGCAATGTTACACATCACCTCGACAGTATAACGGAAATGGCTAAACGTTACCCACGCGGCCAACAGTTCCTTAAAAAAGCCTTCCACCACTTTTTTGTAAAAGATACCATCCAATGGTTCACAGATCGCCAAGTAAAACTGAAAGCCGAACCAGATGGTCGTATGTTCCCCGTTACCGATAGCTCGCAAACCATTATCGATTGCCTGCTCAACGAAGCCAGTACTTACCAAGTACGGGTCAACGTTAACACCAGTGTTGAAGCCCTCCGCAAACTGGAAAATGGTCAATGGGAATTACAACTACAAAACAATCAAACACTCCGTTGCGATTATCTCTGTGTTGCCGCCGGTGGCTATGCCACGGCCGATAAATTCGGGTACCTCGCCAAAATCGGCCACACCATTAGCTCACCCGTACCCTCCTTATTCACGTTCAATATGCCGAAAAACCCCATTACAGCACTGATGGGCGTATCGGTACCCAATGCACAAGTGAAAATTGTAGGTACGAAGTTGCAAGAAAATGGTCCCTTACTCATCACTCACTGGGGCATGAGTGGCCCTGTTATCTTACGTTTATCCGCTTGGGGCGCACGTTTACTGCAAGAGAAAAACTACGATTTCACGGCTATTGTAAACTGGCTACCTGGTAGTAATGAAAACGCCCTCCGCGAAGAGTGGCCTGCATTACGACAAAAGCTCTCTTCCCAAAAAATATATAATAAATCGCCCTTCGGTCTTCCATCACGCCTATGGCACTTCTTATTACAAGAAGCAGGCATCGCCGAAGAAACACGCTGGGCCGAAGTACCTGGTAAAGAACAAAACAAACTGATGAAGCTACTTACCTCCATGGAATGCCCTGTAAAAGGAAAAACAACGTTCAAGGAAGAGTTTGTTACTTGTGGAGGAATAGATCTACAAGAAGTCGATAGCAACACGTTCGAAAGTAAACTACATAACAACTTATTCTTCGCCGGCGAAATACTAGATATTGATGGTATTACCGGTGGATTCAATTTCCAAAACGCATGGACTTCCGGTTATATATCCGCGCAAACCATTGCTGGAAGAGCGGTGTAAAAGCTTAACAAATTCCGGGTTGTATTCCTTTTAAAATCAGCGTAACTTAGTTTACTCTATTTTAAAACGGAAATATTTTTAATATCATGGATTACATTCCCTCTATTGCCATCGACATGGACGAAACAATTGCCGACCCAATCTCCAAAGCCCGCGCTTGGTATTACCGCGATTACGGCGTAGCATTCACCGACGATCAAATGCATGGCAAACACTTTGGCGAAGTAGTGCCACCGGAACACAAAGCCATCATTACACAATATCTCAATACACCCGGCTTCTTCCGCGACCTCGATATTTTCGCCGATGCACAACGCGTAATTGAAGAACTGAACAAGAAATACCGTGTATTCATTGTATCTGCCGCTATGGAATTCCCCAATTCCTTACTCGATAAAGTACAATGGCTACAAGAGTTCTTCCCTTACTTAACTTGGCGCCAATACTGCCTCTGTGGCGATAAAAGCGTGGTACAAACCGATTATATGATCGACGACCTCACGCGCAATTTCGTTCACTTCAAAGGCAAACCGTTCCTCTACCATGGGCACCATAACGTACACGCCGAAGGCTACGAACGCGTAATGAACTGGGAAGATGTTGCCAATAAACTACTATAGAAATTATATCATAACTAGAAAAGCGGCTGCCCATCTATAACTGGTACAGCCGCTTTTTATTTTAGTCATGAACACGCCATTGATGTTAGATCGTGACGGGAATTAGTCTATCCTACACCATACATCCTACTGCTCTAAATACCATTGCTGGTTATCGCCACCATTCGAAGGCCATTGTATAATTCTTGCGCCTGTTCCCCAAGGATATTCTACATCTAGCAATAGGCCACTTTTCTTATTCTTTATTTGATAAATCTGCCTATTACTTGCGTCGTACCCAATAAAAGTAATTTCCCATTTCTGGTTGTCGCCATTGTTATACCCGTATTGCGTCATAGGCGTTCCTGCTGTTAATGATGAATAAGGGTTGTCAATTACAAGGCCACTCTGTGCATTGGAGATGATATAATAGGTTTGACCATTCGGCAAAAGCTGGATATTCCCCAATGTCCATTTCCTAGTATTTGCACTGGTATTGGTATATTGAACCAATGTATCGCCCCAACCCGTACCATCATTCTTAGGAGATACAATTTGACTAGAATTTACGGATACCAACTTAAATGTACCGGCAGGTGCATTGTTAAAGTAAGGCAATACATTACTAAGCGCTTGTAAGGCCCTTGGCAAGCTTGTTTGAGCTGCTACGAAGTGCAATGTATCGGAAAGCTTTTGTAATGAATTACAAAAGGTTCTTAGCCCGGTTTCACTCATTTTATTCAACAAGTTGGCATTCGTAGAAGTATAAAAAGGAACGTTAAGCGTTGCCCCGGCAACATTCGTACAATTGTTATTGAACACATTTTTACGTAAACTGTCTACAACGGCTATCAATTGTTGTAAACGGTATGGAGGAGCCGCATAAGTAGGTGCCCAATAATAGCTGGCAACTAAATAAGAAAGTGAAGGCGGTATGTCATCATCGGTAGCCGAGTAGTTGGCTGTCTTATTCCAAAACTTAAATATTTTACACACGCTTAATACCTTGTTACCCGCCACCGTAGTAACAGGGAATTTTGTATTGAAAGAATTCACAAATCCCGGGGAAGCAGTTTCGTTCCAAGTGGCAGGGTCTTCTACTGCATTATCAGAATTTCTGCCCCATGCCATTTCTGAACACAAGTTAGCAGGAAGACAAGCTGGATTGTGTGGCACGTTTAACTGGTTGAATGAACCAATATCCATATGGTATACCAGGTTGCTGCCATCAGGAAAGGTAGTGTCTGCTTTGATAGCCACTACAGGGTCTTTCATCTCAAACTGGTAAGTAGAATTAGCCGTATTCGGAAACACCAGTTGCAACCACTGCTTCACTTGCTCCTTAAAAGTATAAGCAGAAATAGTGGCTGCTATACCATTGTTAATTTTGAATAAGAGGTTAAGATCTAAATCCGACCCCTCATCTCCCCTACTACTTCTTACCGGCGTATTCGAGCCATAACCGCCCACTACCAAGAAGTTAAAATGAGAAAACGTTTTACCACTGAAGGCCGCAGCCAGCCTTGTTTTTAACCGTGCAGTATCCTTCACCATTTTGGTACGCTGGGCAAACAACACAATACTGTCTTGCTTGTTGCTGGTGATGAAATTCGTATAGCGTTCAAAGTAAGGCTCCAATTGGGCCGATATTTGGGCAAATAAGGTGTTGGTGGAAAATATCCCGCCAACCATTAATAGTACAACGTACAATGTGAACTTTTTTTTCATGTTACAAAAGGGTTAAAAAAGTGAACGCATAGCAAGCGCCTTCGCTCACTCAAGTGAGAGTGATATGTGAATCAAAAAAAATAGTAAGGCTTCGTGTATGCTGGCAGGGCATAAACGAAATTGGTCATGTAGGGCTGTGAAAATTGGGCTAATCTATGTGCTGAGTATAGGTATAATAAGTGTTAAGGGTTATAAATACAATGTTGTGGTATAACCATTCTAAATTAATTGTAGGCACTGTAATTTTTATGCAGTTGTTTTAAGTAAGGAGCAAAAAATATTTATAAAAGTCACTTTTACATCTTACATAGGTAGCGTCATCATCAATAAGCGAAACAGGTCAGTAGCACGCATGCACACAAAAAAAGGCCACAGCATAATGGTGCAGCCTTTTACTATAAAACAACGTGAAAATTTAATCTTTTAATTTGTTCAAGTAGTACGAAAGTTTAAACAACAACTCGTCTTGTAAACCAGAACGAAGTTTCGCTTCTTCATCTGTAATACCCAACCTGCGCAAACGCTGGTAGTAAACATACGAACCTCCAACAAGCTCTAAGCATTCTTGGATTTTAACTTTCACTTCTTCTTCTTTAGAACGTTTCTCGAATTCTTTCTTCGATAAAATCTTCTCTACAAAATAGAACGCGTCTTTTTCTTCTACCCACTTATTACCTTCTTTATGTTGAGGTTTGTAGATTTCTAAATAACACTCTTCTAATTTCAAGATTTGACCGAATTCAGTTTTCAAGTCGATCACCATCGGTTTTTCACCCGCTTTACCAGCCAGGCGCTTTTTAATACTCGCACTTATCTCAGCACCAATTTCACCACAACTCATAAGTATTTGGTTGAGTTGTGAGAATTCCAATGCAATCGTAATACGTGTTAAACGCGTACCTGTTTTTACTTTACCAAATAAGCTCGGAGAAGTACGATCATCGAATACAATGTCTTCTACTTGTAATTTCGTAATTGTACGGTAATGCGGTGTATACCCTTCTTCTGCCGGTGTTAAACGCTTGTTAGCAGGACGAGCAGATTGTTGGCGACGGATGAATTGAACGAAGTCGTCTACGAAAATGAAATGTTGTTTTTTCAACTTTTCATAGATATCATTCGTAGCATAATCTTTCATCTTCGACATCAATACTACATCTTCCCAACTATTATGCTTTTGTGCACGGCGAAGCTCGTCGAGCACTTCTTGGGCGTCCATGTTTCTACGGTACAATACTTCACCGATTAAGAATACAGCGTATTCGTGTACCGGTAAACCCAATTCAGGCAATACATCATAAGGGCTACGCTTTTGATCGCGGGCCGCCGATAATTGTTCTGCATCCGACATAACAGGTGCTAATAAATATTTGCGCGCAGCAGAACGAAGTTTCTTGCTTACGTAATCGATTAATTGGTCGTTTACACTAGCGTGGTGTACGAAATCGTGTAAGATTTGTACAAAACGCTTAGAAGCTGGTAACCCAAACTGCGACAGAATATCGTTTTCCAGTTCCAGGACATCGCCCCCGCTATTTTTCTCAGACTTAGCCTGTTGAATAGCGCCTTGACTACGGTGATAATACTCCTGGAGTTTCAATTTAAGCTGATCCATATATGATTTTATTACAACAAAATTTTAATTAGGTCCAATCTATTGTCATCAATGGGTTGCCTCTAAAACATAGCAGTTAAGCCGGGATATAGCTTATTGCATGTTGGCATGTACCCGGATTCGCGGGTTAGTACGCGCGCCGTGGTTTACAATGAGTTAATAAATAGTAATTGGATTGAGTTTAATGGGAAGTCATGCAAATATAACCCTTTTTTCGGCCAAGAAAAGCCACAGATGGCGTTTTTATCCCATGCATATAATTCGTTTTATGTACTGAAATGGTTCTGAAAAGCGTGGAAATTGTTCGCCTCGAAAAAAATTCAAGTATTTTTTTAAAAATAATTTGGAAATGAAAAATCAATTCCCTTATCTTTGCACACCCAAACGGGAAAATGGTGGTCGTAGCTCAGTTGGTTAGAGCATCAGATTGTGGTTCTGAGGGTCGAGGGTTCGAAACCCTTCGATCACCCAAAAAGTAAGAAAGGCGGTTCGAATAGAATCGCCTTTTTTTGTTATTTGCACTTGTTATGAAAAAATATGCATTAGCACGTTTCATCCTCAGTGGTCAACTCGGCGACCTGCAACCCGGCCAACCTTTTAACTCGAGAAAAGGTCAGTGGGCCCCTGCATTCGAAGTATATGAAAACGGTCAAACCAAAACATATAAAGGCAAGCACGCCGGCTTTATTGTAAACGTGCATGTAGATGATCAGAAAAACATCACTACTATTGTGTTGCACTTAGATGAATTGTTGAAGAAACAAAAAATTAAACTGCACGATAAAAAACGGAACATCGCCAATATGCGTATAGATCAAATGGTAGACTTCCTCGATACACATCAAAAAGCTTGGCATTTTAAAACCGTGTTAGATAAAATAATTGTCATTGTTGTAGAAGATGTGCATGTTGAATTAACTTTTTCATTCTACCCGCAAGAAAAAACACCGGCATTCGGACACATCGAAGCAAAGCATTTTGTGCCAACAACTTAACACACAAAATCCTTTCAAACCCAATACAGCAAAGCCTTTCAATAAAACTCTTATTACACGCTCCGCTTGAAAAGCAAGCCCATAAAGCATCTTAGAATATCAAGGCTTCACCACTTTCTTTGATATTTTTTTTAAAATCATGCAAAAATATTTGGAAGTGAAGAAGCATTTCTCTTATCTTTGCACTCCGCAAATGACGGTACACGGTGGTCGTAGCTCAGTTGGTTAGAGCATCAGATTGTGGTTCTGAGGGTCGAGGGTTCGAAACCCTTCGATCACCCTACAAAGCGCTAAGTTTTACTTGGCGCTTTTTTATTTTCTACCTATTTACTTTGCAATAAATCTATTTCCATAACAGCTACATCAGCACTTTCCCTATCCCCCTAAAAATCAACTGTTGCAGCCATATTTTCATCAATTTATCTTTTCTTTGCAATTCAATTAACACTAAAGATTTTTCTCATGGTATACCTCATCCCGGTACTCGGCGCTTTCATTGGATTCATTAGCATCTATATCAGCATAAAGCTGGTCTTTAAACGCGTATTACCAGGTCAACAGCAACGTATCGCCCAAGAAGCCGGCGCTTACGTAGCGAACAAGGTATTCTCATTCGACGATATCAAGTCTAAATTGAACGATCCCGCGCAAATCAAAGCGCTTATTCCCCTCGTAGAAACACATATCGATCATTTCTTACGTGTGAAACTACCGGCGAAAATGCCCGTTATTAGCATGTTCATCGGCGATAGCATCGTGAATCAAATGAAAGCTACCCTCGTGGAAGAGCTCGACAACTTATTCCCTCAACTCATCAACCAATACCTCGGCAAACTCGAAGGCGAATTAAACGTACAGCAACTCGTGACCGGTAAAATCGCCGCTATCTCCATTCCCGAAATGGAAACTGCCGTTTACAACAAAATGGGTAGCGCGTTTAACCGCTTATATTTTTTGGGTGCCGGTATCGGTTTACTCATCGGTTTGCTCCAATTGCTTATTGCGCTTAGCTTCTAGCCGATTTTGCTAGAAGTGTGTTAACTACTGTTAATACCTTTGGGCATGCCATTTACGGAGTTCGTCGCTCAAAATGTCCCTTTCATCAAATACCGAGTTTCGACATATTAATTGATTATACTTTTGATACCTGGAAAAAAGGAAATCTAAATCTAAAGTCAAGTCCGAAACTCAAATTTGATAATGAAACAGTGCTACGCGATTCTCGCATTTATATTAGCTTGGCAAATCAATGCTTTTGCACAAAATCCAGCCGGTGCCCCTCCCGGCGGCGCTCCCCGAGGCAATATGCCTAAAGGTGCAGGCGCTCCCCAAATCGGCCGCATTTACGGTAAATTGATCGATGCAACAACAAAACAACCTGTAGAATATGCTTCTGTAGCGATTTTAAGACAACGTGACTCCAGCCTCGTTACTGGTATGCTCACGAAGTCGAATGGCGATTTCAATTTCGAAAACATGCCATTCGGTCCGTTATTAGTACGTATTAACTTCATGGGGTATAAAACCATCTTCAAGAAAGTAACCGTTGCTCCACAAGCTATGGATCAAGATCTCGGCAACATTCGTATCGAGCCGAATTCTAAAACCTTGAACGCTGTGGAAGTAACCGGTCAGAAAAGTGCTTTCCAGATGGGTATCGATAAAAAGGTATTCAACGTAGATAGAAACCTCACCAGCGTGGGGGGTACTGCTACCGATATCTTGAAAAACGTACCGGCTGTAAACGTCGATATCGACGGTAACGTTAAAGTACGGAACGCTTCTCCTACTATTTTCGTCGACGGTAAACCGTCTACCCTCACCCTCGATCAAATTCCTGCCGACGCTATCGAAAGCGTGGAATTGATCACCAACCCATCTGCTAAATACGATGCAGAAGGTATGAGCGGTATCTTAAACATCGTGTTGAAGAAAAATAAGAAAGCAGGTATCAACGGTATGATCCAAGGTGGTATTGCAACAGGCGAAAAATACAACGCCAGCGGTAACATCAACGTTCGCCAAGATAAATTAAACGTATTTGCAAACTATAGCTTGAACGCGAACCGTAACTGGGGTAATGGTACTACCAACACCCAATTCTTCGATCAAAAAGGAGATATCAGTTCGTTCCAAGATCAATACAGTGATCAAGTATCCCGCGGTAAATTCCAATTCGGTCGCTTCGGGTTAGATTACTACTTAGATAACCGTAACACGTTATCGATCTCTCAAAACATTGTAGGCGGTAGCTTCAAGAACTACGAAGATCTGAAAACCGTTTCTTCCGACGCTACCCATGCTCCTACGGCTACTTCACTCCGCAACTCGGTAAGTGAATTCGGTTTCAATAACTACACCACGCAAGTAGGTTGGAAACACTTGTTCGCTAAACCTAATAAAGAATGGACGGCCGATTTCAGCTGGAACAAAAGCAACAACCACCGCGATGGTAACTATAATACCGACTTTACCACGGTGTCGGGCCAAGACCGCCCTTCTACCCTTCAATACCAAAACACGAAAGGTAGCAGCACATTCAGCACCTTGCAAACCGATTTCGTGAACCCAATAGGTAAAAACGGTAAGTTTGAAACAGGTTTAAAAGCCACTTATAGAGATTACTCCAGTAACTACAGCGTATTCGATCACGATGCCGCGAAAGGTATTGATACCTTCAACACACGTTTATCGAACGATTATAAATACAACGAGCAAGTATATGCAGGTTATGTAAACTACTCTAACACAGCGGGCAACTTCGGTTACCAATTAGGTTTAAGAGCAGAACAATACGTGTATGCAGGTGAAAGTGCGGGTGTGAAATACAAACCAACACGCGCTGTACCGGGCCTTTTCCCTAGCGTGTATTTATCGCAGAAATTGAAAAATGAACAAGAACTACAATTGAACTATTCTCGCCGTGTAAACAGGCCGAATTTCTTCCAATTGATTCCTTACCGCGATTTCACCGATCCATACAACCAACGCGAAGGTAACCCTAACTTGAAACCGGAATATACCAACAGCTTAGAGTTCTCTTACGCAAAAACTTGGAAGAACCACAACTTCTTAGCATCGATCTACTTCCGTAATACGAACAACTTGATCTCTACGTACACCGAGCCAATTGCAGGTGATACCATGTTAACAAGATTCGTGAACGCAAATAGAAACAACTCTTACGGTGCGGAATTAACCGTGAAAAACCAAGTAATTAAAGGATGGGATATCACTACAAACGTGAACTTGTTCCAAACAGATTTAACCATCGATAACGATAAAGAAAAAGCAACGAACAGTGGCTTTAGCTGGTTAGCGAAAATTAACTCTGAAGTGAAATTACCTTGGGGCTTAACCTTCCAACAAAACTTCCAATACCAAGCAGATGCTATTGCATTACCTGCCGGTGGTGGCCGTGGCGGCGGAGGCGGCGGCGGTGGATTTATGATGATCCCAACTTCTTCGCAAGGTAAAGTAAAAGGCTTCAATACATTGGATCTCGCCATCAAAAAAGACTTCTTGAAAAGCAAAGCATTATCTGTAACGCTTACTTGGCAAGACGTGTACGATTCTCGTAGATTCGGTATGGACCTTGCGACTAGTTCGTACTCACAATTGGCTTACCGCAAACGTGAGTCTGAAATCTTACGCTTAAACGTAAGCTACCGCTTTGGTAAATTCGACTCTCAAATCTTCAAACGTAAGAATACGAAAGCCGATAACAACATGGGCGACATGCAAAGTTTTTAGATATTAAGTTAACGATCAATCCTCGAAAGGGTCTCTACAACGTAGAGGCCCTTTTTTTATGTTTGGCAACACGGTACTGCCGCCCATCACAATCCCCTATAATATTCAGCCTGCCGCACTACTTTTACCTCGATTCAATTCTATCAACCAGTCCAGTTTAGGCGAACGCAGAGCTAACCTATGATGAAATATTTTGTATGCACATTATTGATGTGCAGTCTATTTTCCTTTCCATTACACGCGCAACAACCCACGAAAATTAGCGGCAAAGTAGTGGACGCAATTTCCAAACAAGGCGTAGAATTCGCTTCTGTTGTGGTTTTACGTGCAATCGATTCCAGCTTGGTAAACGGCGTGTATACCGATGCCAAAGGCTTGTTCTCTTATAGCAACCTGCCCTTCGGCAAATACATAGTACGCGTAACTTTCATGGGATACGAGAAGTTGGAAAAAGGGTTTGAATTGACGGCCCAACATGCCGTAACGGTTTTGCCAACTTTACAACTTCATACCGCCGGTACCAATTTGAAAGCCGTAGAAATTAAAACCGAAAAACCGGCTTTCAGCATGCAAATCGATCGCCAAGTATTCGATGCCGGCAGCATTATTACCGCCGAAGGTGGCACCGGTACCGATGTATTGAAAGGCATTCCCAGCGTAGATGTAGATATCGATAACAACGTTACCCTCCGCGGTAAATCCATTTCTGTATACATCGATGGTAAACCCTCTCCTTTTGGCGACCCGAAAACGGCCCTAGAAATGATACCTGCCGAAACGATCGATCGTATTGAAGTGATTTCGAACCCATCTTCAAAATTCGAAGCACAAGGTGGTGGAGGTATTATTAATATCGTGTTGAAGAAAGATCGCGCCATGGGGTATAACGTAATGATGACCGGCGGAATAGATACACGTGGCCAAATGAATGCAGGCTTTAATGGGAACTTGCGCTTACGTAAATTGAATTTCTTTGGTAGTTTGAATGGTAGATACGGCGACCAAATAGGTTCGGGCTTAAGCAAACGGAAGAATATGTTTGGCGACACGACTTACTTCAATCAAAGCAACGAAAACAAAAACATTTCCCGCGGGCAAAATGGCAAATTTGGGTTTGATTATTATGCTGATAATTATAACACCATTTCTATTTCCACGGGCTTCAGCAATAACTACAATAGCAACGTAGATTCCATTTACTTAAACTATTTAAACAACCTACACGAGCAAACCAAATACAGCAGGCGTAAAAATGCCAGTGAAAGTAACGGTCGCAATTTCAATACCAGCATTAACTATAAACGCACCTTTGAACGAGCGAATGAAGAACTAACGGCGCATGTAACGTATGCTACGTATAATAGTCATAGCAACAGCAATTACAACACCCGCACCTTTGTACAACCCAACGATGTACAACAAAAACCCAACGTGCGACAAAACTTCGGCCGTGGGCATAATTACAACTGGGATTTCCAAACCGACTATACCCGTCCAATAGGCACTAAAGGCAAGTTAGAAGCAGGTGTAAAAGCCAACGTACGGGAGAATGAAAACGACTACATCGCGCTTAACTTCAACAACACTACCCAAGTATTCGATACCTCTATAACCTTATCGAACAGCTACCAGTATAAAGAGAAAGTGTTTGCAGGTTACTTCAACTATGCCAACACCTTAGGTCGTGTGGGTTACCAAGTAGGTTTACGTGCAGAACAAGCCACCTTAGATGGTTATTCCTTCACAAAAGACACGAGCGTGAACAACCGCTTCACCAACTTCTTCCCTAGCTTGTATTTAAAGTACGATTTGCGCAACAACCAGAACTTAGTGTTTAACTATGCTACAAGAACTGATCGCCCGAATTTCGACCAGCTCTTACCTTATTTAAACGACTCCGATCCGCAGAACTTACGTACAGGGAACCCAGCATTACAACCAGCCTTTACGCATAAACTAGAAGGTAACTACACCGTGTATTACCCTAAATCGAATAACTTCTTTACAACGGGTGTATACTATAGTCGTACCGAAGACGTGATAGAACGTGTAAGCATCATCGATACGAAATCTGGCATTACCACTACCTCTCCACAAAACGTAGCCACGAATCAAAACTTAGGCTACACGGCGAGCTATAAAATGCGCTTGTTCAAGTGGTGGACCCATACAACCACTATTAGTGCAGAATATGCGAACATGCAAGGTCGTAACGACAGTACCAACTATGCGAATGAAAACTTGGGAGCGAGCATTAACATCAATAGCAACTTCCGTTTACCCAAGAAATTCAGCATCCAGTTAACCGGCCAATACCGCACCCCCCGGTTAATGGCCCAAGGCACCTTCCGTGCGAACAATGGCATGGATTTAGGCATCCGCAAAGACATGTTAAAGAACAATCGCTTAGTACTTTCCTTGAACATCAGCGATATCTTTTTCACCCGCAACTACCGCTCCTACTATGAAACCCCCACTTTCACACAGGAGTACGATCGCCGCAGAAGTACCCGTACTATCCGCCTCAACGTACGATACCGCTTTGGTAAAATCGATCCGAACCTCTTCCGCCGCAAAAAACAAACCCAAGTAGAAGAGAAAGAAGAAGAACAACCACCCCGCACAACCGGCCGCGAACAAGGCCTCTAAAATAAAAAGCAAAAAAGCTGCCTCGCAAGAGCAGCTTTTTTTGTTATCATCAAACAGTTTTCGCCGAAGCCGCTTTTCTCTATCCCAAAACTACACCCCCTCACTGCACCTAAAAAACACCGTGCCTATATGTGCCGCTTTATGCCGGAATATGCCGGTTTATGCCGCTTTCCCTCAGAAGTCGCACAGCATGAACACCATATGCGCCACCTCGTTCACCCAAATATTCACCGCAGTGAGTTTATCTCAATCCAGTACTACATTTCAGCCGATCTACTGCACTATTTATGTGAAATATAATATCTCCCAATGTTCTTCTAATGTTATTCCAATGGTAACCCCCAGTGTTTTCAATATGGGAGATATATTTGGGATATATTTGGGATATATTTGGGATGTACTTCGGTAGTATTTCCCAATACCCCTCAAAGCACCCAAAGGGAAATGAGTGAAATGCAAAAGCCGTTTAAAGGCATTTCAAAGGCAGGTCCAAGTCTTTCAAAGGGTCGTCAAAGGCTTTTCAAAGGGTTTTCAAAGGCTCGTTAAAGGCAAATCAAAGGGAAGTCAAAGGCTCACCCAATTATTCCCCGCAGTACCCAAAGCAGGTTAAAAATCACCATTCAATTGACTTCCAAGATATTAAGCTATTCACCGCAGTAAGCACCAAATTACCCCCCAATGTTTACGGGCATCTGCAAAGTTTTCTCCGACTCTTTACCGACTTTTACCGACACACCCCCAGTATTGACGCGGGTCGCTCCGACATTTTCCAAGCCTTTTGTCGACAAAAACCTTATCAAACCCCGTATTTTACTTGCATGAAGTAAGCCTTTAGTCGACTATTTCCAATCCCTCCAACATCCTTTGCCTAAACTTTTAGGGACGTTAGGACCTAAAAGTTTCCCAATCCCTCCAACATCCCATTCAAACCTCCATCACCCCAAACCCTCAAATATCCCACCTCCAAAACCATTAGGTCCTAACGCCCCTAAAGGTTTTGCCCCAACCTCCCTAACCCCCAATCAAAACCAGCACCATACAAACAACAACAAACCCACCCAACAAAACAGGCACCACAAAGAACGAACGCCCTTCACCACAGTAGCACCGAAGCCTAATCAACATCCCGATAAAACGCCGACGCAGTCTTTCGGCGTTTTTCCTCCTTTCTTTGGTTACTTTCTTTGGAGAAGCAAAGAAAGTAACAATTAGGATGTAAGATAAATAGACATAACCGCCGCCCCACCAGGAAACAAAAAAGGCTACCTCAAAACGAGATAACCTTTGTAAAAAATATCTTTATTGTATTCACCTACAGCCCCACGTATTCACCTACCGCAAGGCAACTTATTACATCTTCTTCCCCGCTAACATCGGCACAAAAGAAAAATCATCAAATATTTCAGTAGAAAAATCTTCATCCCCCAGCTTCGTAATCCGCATCATCCGTTGCACATCACCTTCCCCAACAGGAATCACCATCTTCCCCCCTACCTTCAACTGTTGCAACAACTTCGCCGGTAAGCTAGGCGCTGCAGCAGTAACAATCACTTTATCAAACGGAGCGTAAGTAGGCAAGCCTTCATATCCATCGCCATAGAAGAAGCGAATATTCCTGTATTTATTTTTGAAAACGAAATTCTTATTAGCGTCGAAGAGTTTTTTCTGGCGTTCGATCGTGTAAACATTCGCTTTTAATTCGGCAAGTACGCAGGCTTGGTAAGCGCTACCCGTGCCTATTTCAAGTATTTTTTCCATAGGTCGTACTTCCAATAATTGCGATTGGTACGCCACTGTATAAGGCTGGGAAATCGTTTGGCCTTCCCCGATAGGGAATGCACGATCTTCGTAAGCAATACCTTCAAAAGCTGTATCTAAGAAGAAATGACGAGGAATATTATTGATAGCTGTCAATACATTTTCATCCGTGATGCCTTTACTCCTAATCGTATCTACGAGTTGCTTACGTAATCCTTTCTGTTTATAATCATCAATATAAGACCGCATGGCCGCAAAAATAACTTGTTTTTACAAATCCGTTCTTGTAAAATTTTTATAGGAGGGGAAGTGTAACGGGAGGAAGCATAGAGGGGGTTAAAATAATAACGCTGGATCTAAAGAGTATTTAAGATCCAGCGTTTGACCATGTATTTGCAAAACATACACGTAAAGTTTAAGTGTTAGGGATAAACACGCCACAGCATGTTATGATTTGCTCACTTTTGTTGCTTTAATCTCAACAACTTGGTGTACATACACTAAACCTTTCCAATCTTGTTTTGCACTATCAGGCCAGATGTGGGCGTTAACGGCTTGTTGTTCAATTGTGGTCACAGGGGCATCAACTACATTACCTTTTTTACAACTTACGGCTAACATGGTAGCAACTACGGCTACGAAAATTTTCATCTTTTTCATGGGATTATTTGTTTTTTTCAAAAAACTTATTTATTATTGCAACACGGTGTGTAGAATCCATTCTACTTCCTTGGTGCGCCGCAAAGATACACACATTTCTTAATATAGCCCAAAATTTTCATGCTTATTTTTCATTTTACGTACAACTACGTGAGGCTCAACGTGTTGGTATGTGAAATTTTTTTTCGTGTATGACGAAAAAGGCCAATTATTGATATAACAACAATTATTTGGCGGAAAATTTGCTGTATTCCAGCCCCAGAACAAGGGCCGAATTATCCCCGTTATGAAGTTCTTCTTTTGTTCTACCCTTTTTTTATCGTTACTTTACAATCCCAATTTTAACAAAGTTGTTTGTAAATAAAGACATTATGGACGCAAACATTCAAAGCAAAGTAGAAGGCTGGTTACAAAGCCCATTCGACGCGGAAACGATTGCCGCAGTAAAACAATTACAATCAGGCTCGCCCGACGAACTGGCAGACGCATTCTACCGTAACCTCGAATTTGGAACAGGAGGATTGAGAGGCATTATGGGTGTAGGTACCAACCGTATGAATAAATATACTGTAGGTATGGCTACACAAGGATTTGCAAACTACTTAAAACAAAGCTTCACCGGCGAAATTAAAATGGCCATCGCGCATGATAGCCGTAACAACAGCCGCTTCTTTGCCGAAGTAGCTGCCAACGTTATGGCCGCCAATGGTATCAAAGTTTTCTTATTCGAAAGCTTACGCCCAACACCAGAATTATCTTTCACTATCCGTCACCTACAAGCCCAAGCAGGTATTGTATGTACCGCATCGCATAACCCGAAAGAATACAACGGTTATAAAGCATATTGGAACGACGGTGCACAACTCGTTTCACCACACGATAAAAACGTGATCCGCGAAGTAGAGAAAATCGCGTCGATCGACGAAGTAAAATGGAATGGCGGTGAGCATAACATTACAATTATCGGTAAAGAAGTAGATGAAGCATACTTGCAAGAGTTGCAATCTCTTTCTATTAACCCGGGTATAAATAAAGAGCAACACGACCTTAAAATCGTGTACACCCCAATTCACGGTACCGGTATTATGTTGGTACCCGAAATTTTGAAACGTTATGGTTTCAACAACGTTCACATCGTTGCTGCACAAGCG
Organism: Chitinophaga skermanii; assembly: GCF_003259335.1. GTDB lineage: Bacteria > Bacteroidota > Bacteroidia > Chitinophagales > Chitinophagaceae > Chitinophaga > Chitinophaga skermanii. The sequence continues at coordinate 303,539 of NZ_QLLL01000004.1, read as the reverse complement.
AACCCTGATGGTAACTTCCCTACCGTAGTATATCCTAACCCGGAAGAGTCGGAAGCGATGAGCATGGGTTTACAACAAGCAAAAGAATTGGATGCCGATATTTTACTCGGTACCGATCCCGATGCCGATCGTGTAGGCATTGCCGTTAAAAACTTAGAAGGTGAATGGATTTTATTGAACGGTAACCAAACCGCTGCTTTATTATTCAACTATATCATCGAACAACGTAAAGCAAAAGGCTTAGCACAACCGAATGATTTCGTTTGTAAAACAGTTGTAACCTCTGAATTAATTGATGTTTTCGCAGCAGCGCATAACATTAAATGCTATAACGTATTAACAGGTTTCAAATGGATCGCTTCGTTGATTCACCAATTAGAAGGTAAAGAAAACTTTATCTGCGGTGGTGAAGAATCGTACGGTTACATGATTGGTAACAATGTGCGTGATAAAGATGCCGTATCATCTGTTGCAATGATCTGTGAAATGGCTGCTTTTGCAAAACACAGCGGCAAATCATTGTTCGAGCAATTGATTGATGTATATACGAAATATGGTTTCTTTAAAGAACACCTCATTTCTATTACACGCAAAGGCATGAAAGGCGCAGAAGAAATTGCTGCTATGATGCAAGGTTATAGAAGCAATCCACCTAGCACCATCAATGGCGCTAAAGTGGTGAAACTCTACGACTATCAAACCCAAAAAATCACCGACCTCGAAACCGGTGCTACTACTACCATTGATCTACCGGTATCGAACGTTTTACAATTCGTATTGGCCGATGGTAGTAAAATATCTGCCCGTCCTTCCGGAACAGAACCAAAAATCAAATTCTACTTCAGTGTACAAGCGCCATTGCCTAGCAAAGCCGATTTCCACACCGTGGAAAATGCGCTTGATGCTAAAATCAAAGGCATTATCACTGATATGAAGTTATAATACCGGCTTGCATAAAGCTGCATACCGAAACCGGCAGTAAAAGCCGGTTTCGGTATTTTTACATCCGAACCCTACTACATGCCGAAACGGACCATCCTCATATTACTCCTATTGATTGGCCAACTGGGATTTGCCCAGCAAAAATTGTCTTTCACCACTATTCCCGATACCACCGTTAACAGCCGCGTATGGATACTAACCGGCACCACTGCCGTAGCCGCCACCGGTAGCCTTATAGCCCTCAACCAATTCTGGTATAAAGACTATGCCCGTACAAATTTTCACTTCTTCAACGATGGTAAAGAATGGTTGCAAATGGATAAAATTGGCCATACTTACACCGCCTATTTCACCGCCAAATACAGCCGCGAACTATGGCGCTGGACGGGCCTTCCCAAGAAAAAACAAATTTGGTATGGCGCCGCCAGTAGCCTTGCTTACCAATCGGTGATAGAAGTATTAGACGGGTTTAGCACCGAATGGGGATTCTCCTGGTACGATATGGGTGCCAATGTACTCGGCACCGGTATGATGGTAGCGCAAGAGTTAGCTTGGGATGAACAACGGTTTCACTTAAAGTTCTCTTACCATAAAGAAGATTATGGCAACGACCCAGTTGTACAAACACGTACGAACGACATCTTCGGCACACGCTTCCCAGAAAGGATGTTGAAGGATTACAATGGTCAAACTTACTGGCTATCGGCTAATATATTTTCTTTCTCTAAAAACACGTCGCTTCCTAAATGGCTGATGCTTTCCGTTGGCTATAGTGCTAAGAATATGTATGGTGGTGATGATAATACTTGGACGGATGCGAATGGTGTGTATCATGACTATAACAATGTTCCTCGCATACGACAATTCTACTTATCGCCTGATATTGATTTAACGAAAATTCCTACGCGGAAGAAAGGTTTGAAGGTATTGTTTCAAGTGTTGAATATGGTGAAGATACCGGCGCCTACGTTAGAGTTGAATTCGCAAGGGAGGTTACGGGGGTATTGGATGTATTTTTAACCTGCGGTGCGCTAAATTCTTTTTTTTGTTGGTGGTGTACAGGTATTTTCTTTAAGGTTTATTGTGCTTGTATTTCGTCGCTCCAGGGCCGCTCCAAAGGCCCCGTATTGTGTTTCGGAATGTGGTTCTGCGGGCCTCTTGCAAGGATGTTGCTTTTGGGGGGCGTATTGAGGGTTGGGGAGCTATTGTGGTTGGGTGCGGCGGTGTTCCGCATAACCAAGTTTCCTCAACACAATACTGATAGGGGGAAATGCGGGTTTGTGGTTTGTGGTTTGTTTTTTTTCTTTGGGGGGGATTTAATTGGAGGATTGATTTTAAAAGCAAAAATAAATATTCTTCTTTGTCTTAATTGCTACATCGAACATCTTTACTAGTTGTGCTACAATTTCCAATTCTCTTCCTACGAATCTTTCTTTAGCAAAATATAGGCGTTCAGAGATTTGTTGTTTTACTTCGGGGTTTATGATGTAGCCGCCGTTGCCTTCGCTGAGTTGGCTGCCGCTTTCTTCGTTGATGATGTGAAGGATGTGAGAGCGGTTTGTGATGAGGTGTATGTCTTCTTGGGTTAACCAATAGGCGTTGGGGGAGTTCTCTTTTAAATTCTCTCTGCACCAATCCGTTACTTCGTAGAAGCTGAGGAATTCTTCGTCGATATGCTCAAGGGGTACGAATATCGGATACAAGGTGGCCATATGCATGGTATTAAAAAGGACGGATGGCTCCGTCCTTTCTTATGTGTTTTCGAGTATTGTTTACACTAAATATGCTGATAAAATCTCTTCGCCTTCTGTGTCTACCATCACCATTTCTTGAGGGGTGGTGGCGAGGGAGTAACCTACATAGTCGACACTTAAGGGGAACGACTTATGTTTTCTATCTACCAATACGGCGGTTTGAATTTTACGGGGTAAGTTGTTCAAGAAGGGTTTCAAGGCGTATAACATGGTACGACCAGAATTGGCAACATCATCAACTACAACAATTACCTTACCGGTGAAATCTGCTTGTTCAGAGATGGTTACCGTGGCGGGATTTACTTTATCGAGTTGAATTTCCACGACTTGTACTTTAACCGGGGAAATTTTTTCGAGGTGCGCAGCAATCTTGCGGGCAATGATGGAACCACGGTCCCAAATACCGGCAAGGGTAATTTCTTGCTCGTCGCTATTGTGCTCGTATATTTCGTACGCAATACGCGTGATCTTTTGTTCGATAACGTCTTGCGTGAGTATGACTTTCTTATTTTCCATATCCTAGATTGAAATCGCAGGTGTAAAAATACATAAAATGTTGCGCGATTCGCACGCTGTTAGCAGATTATACATTAAATTGAAGCGTCAAACTGGAAGGATATGCAAATAATGCAACAAATTTTTTTCGTAATAGCTTTTGCTGTTGCGGTTTACCTATTCTCGAAGAAGGCGATGCAGATTCGACGCAATATTTTATTGGGTCGTGATGTTAGCCTCAATGATCACCCAAACGAACGTTGGAAAAACTTATTATTATTGGCTTTTGGCCAGAAAAAAATGTTTCGTAACCCATTAGTAGGCGTTTTACACTTTATTGTTTACGCCGGCTTTATTATCATCAACATCGAAGTACTGGAAATTGTACTCGATGGTATCTTGGGTCACCACCGTTTATTTGCGCCCCTATTGGGTAGCTTGTATGGATGGCTGATCGGGATCTTCGAAATATTGGCCGTGGGTGTTACCATTGGCTGTGCTATTTTCTTAGCACGTAGAAACATCGTGAAAATTAAACGCTTCGCCAGCAAAGATTTAAATGGCTGGCCACGTTCCGATGCCAACTACATTTTGATCACTGAAATAGTGTTGATGTTGTTGTTCTTAACGATGAACGCAGCCTACCTCGTGTTACAAGCACGCGGTGAAGCACATTATACACCCGTAGACAACTTCTGGGTAAGCGGGTACTTAACACCTTTATTCGATGGTATGAGTAGCAGCAGCTTGATGGCTATCGAGCGTACGGCTTGGTGGTTACACATCTTGGGTATTTTTGCTTTCCTCAACTACCTCCCGTATTCTAAACACTTACACATTTTGCTGGCTTTCCCGAATGCTTACTACGCTCGCCTAGAGCCTAAAGGCAAAATGGATAACATGCCGGATATTCAACGCGAAGTATTATACGCGATGCAACCCGAGTTAGCAGCAGAAGCGCCTCAATCGGACGTGATGCCTAAGTTTGGTGCGAAAGATATTGATGATTTATCGTGGAAGAACTTGTTAGATGCCTATGCTTGTACGGAATGTGGTAGGTGTTCTGCCGCTTGTCCTGCTACGCAAACAGGTAAATTATTGAGCCCACGTACTATCATGATGAAAACCCGCGACCGTGCAGAGGCTGTGGGTAAAGAATTGAATAAGAAAGTCGATTTCAAAGAGGATGGCAAAACATTGTTGTACGATTACATCACGGAAGAAGAACTGCGTGCTTGTACTACTTGTAATGCGTGTGTGCAAGAATGCCCTGTGAGTATCAGCCCATTGGATATTATTCTCCAATTACGCCGCCACCTCATCATGGAAGCCTCTTCTGCCCCGGCAGAATGGACGAACATGTTCAGCAATATCGAAAACAACATGGCACCATGGAAGATGTCGCCGGATGACCGCGACAAATGGGCGACTGAGCTGAATGGGTAAACACATCTCCCCCATTCACACCAAAACAAACAACATCTATCATCTATAATAAAACGAAAGGCAATGCAAGTAAAATCAATGGCAGAATTTGTAGCAAGCGGCGATACTCCCGATATTCTCTTCTGGGTAGGTTGTGCCGGTAGCTTCGATCAACGCGCGCAAAAGATTACGAAAGCCTTTGCAACCATCTTGGATAAAGTAGGACTAAAATTCGCCATCCTCGGGAAAGAAGAAGGCTGCACGGGCGACCCTGCACGTAGAGCAGGTAACGAGTTCCTCTTCCAAATGATGGCCTATAACAATATTCAAATCCTTAACGCATATAACGTTCAAAAGATCGTTACCACTTGTCCGCACTGCTTCAACACCTTGAAAAACGAGTATCCCGAGTTAGGCGGCACCTACGAGGTGATCCACCACACCCAACTCCTCCAACAGCTCATCGACCAAGGCAAGATTAAAATGAAGGAAGGCGGCACCTTCAAAGGGAAAAAGATCACTTACCACGACTCCTGCTACCTTGGCCGCGCCAATGAAGTGTATGAAGCGCCTAGGCAAGTGCTCGAAATCCTCGATGCCGAGCTCGTGGAAATGAAACGTTGCAGAAGTAAAGGCTTATGTTGCGGTGCCGGTGGCGCCCAAATGTTCAAGGAGGAAGAGAAAGGTACGACCCGTATTAACACCGAACGCGGCAAAGAAGCCGTAGAAACCGGTGCCGAAGTAGTAGCCATGAACTGCCCTTTCTGCATGACCATGCTCACCGACGGCGTAAAAGAAAACGGAGCAGAAGACCACGTGAAAGTGCTGGATATTGCCGAGATTATCGCAAACAGCATGCAATAAGCTTTATTTCGTAATTTTGCCGTATGGACACAAACGTACTCGATATATTACCAAAAGACTTCGCACCCAGTTCAAGGGTGTGGATTTACCAAGCTAATCGTCCATTCTTTGAAAAAGAGGCGATTGAAATCAACGAACAACTCGACCAATTCGTGCAACAATGGAACGCACACGGCGAAGGCGTAAAAGGCTGGGGACAATTATTGTTCAACCAAGTAATCGTCTTAATTGCCGATGAAACCCATACTGTTGTAAGCGGTTGCAGCACCGACAGCTCTGTTCGCATTATTAAAAGCATCGAAAAGCAATATAATGTAAACATGTTCGATCGGTTGTTGCTCGGTTTTATTGTGAAAGAAAAGGTACAGTTGTTGCCTTTGGCGCAAGTAAACTACGCGCTGGAGAAAGGTTACATCACAGAAGATACATTGTATTTGAATAATACAGTGTTGACGTTAGGGGATTTGAAGGAAAATTGGTTGATACCGGTTAAGCAGAGTTGGTTGAAAGCGAAGATTACTTCTTTACAAGGGTAGGTATTACTATAAAGTTTTTTTTTACAAAGGTTATCTCGATTGGAGGTAACCTTTTTTGTTTTCCAGGTGGGGCGGCGGTTTTGCCTGTTTATACTACATCCTATTTGTTACTTTCTTTGCTTCTCCAAAGAAAGTAACCAAAGAAAGGAGGAAAAACGCCGAAAGACTGCGTCGGCGTTTTATCGGGATGTTGATTAGGCTTCGGTGCTACTGTGGTGAAGGGCGTTCGTTCTTTGGGGGGGCCTGTTGTGTTGTTTTTTTTTGGGGGTAGGAAGCTTATTGGGAATAAAAAAGGGCGCTATGGCGCCCTTTTTTATTCAGTTATGTTGGTTTTACTTTATTTAGAAGTACATCATCATCATGTTTGGACGGCGGTTCATGTCCATTTTTTGTTTTTCTAGGAGGTTTTTGCCGCCTTTTAGGATGGTCCAGGTGAATTGGAGGGTGATGTTTTGGTTTTGGGTGTAGTTATAGGAGTTTACTTTGAAGTTCGGGCCGTAGAATTCGCTGCGGGTACGGTTTTTACCCCATGGGTCGGAAACGGTGAGTGTTACGCGGCCTTGGTTGCGGAAGAACTGGTAGGTACCCGAATAGGTGCCGGTAATGAAGGAGGTGCTATTTCCTTGGGGGGTGGCACTTACATTGTAGCCCATATTTGCATTAACGGATAGTTTGCGGTTGATTTTATAACCGGCGAAAATGCTGCTGTTCGAGCTGGTTCCATCACGGAGTACTTGTTGTTGGAATACTTGGTTGTGATAGAAGAAACGGGTGAATGATTGGCCAAAACCGAAGTTGATGCCCTTTTTGCCGTAATAAGAAGCATTGATGCTAAAGCCGAGGCTACTATTGTTGTCAACGTTCTTGTAGGTGGTTTCGTAATGGGTGTCGTCTACCAACTCGCGGAATGATTGAATGATATCTGTTGTTTTGCTATAATCCAAATTGGCGTACCAGTTGAGTGATTTTTTGAAACCACTGTAGCCTACGCTATAACTATTCGAGTTAGAGGGTAGCAAATCGGGGTTACCATAGCGCACATTCAGTGGGTCGGTTAAATCCCGGAAAGGATTGAGTTGCGGGATGCTTGGGCGGTTGATGCGTTTATTAACGTTAGCATATATTCTGTGAATACCTTTTGTGTAGGTAAGCATCGCGTTCGGGAAGAAGTTCGTGTATTGGCGTTCTAACGCAATATCGTTTGTGGTGAACTTAATGTCGAAGTTAGTATGTTCTACACGGCCACCGGCGCCCAAGGTTAAGTCTTTCGTGATCTTCTTCCTGAAACCCAAGTAACCGCCACTCACCAATTGGTGGAAATCATAGGCATTGCTGAGGGTTGGATTGTTTTCGAATTGATTGTTTTCCCACGTAGCATAACCGAAGTTATTATTCGTGGTTAATAAATCGGCTTGTACACCTGTTTCTATAAACCATTTCTTGATGATCTTTCCATCGCTCTCATAACGTAAATACGTACCATAGGCATTGCTGCGGTTGTGGGTGTTGTTCAGTACAATTTGAGAATCTTGTGGTGCATTGTGTGCGTAATCGAAGTACTTTTCGTTGAAGCGCATGTCGTTGTCGGAGATATTGGGTTCTGCATTCAAGCCGAAACGAATTTCTCCATCTTTAATGCCACGGGTCGTTAATTCGCCGCTCAACTGTACACGGTTGCTAAGGAAATCTACGTTGTTGTGGCGCTCACGGGCGTTCAAGTCTTGTTTACCCGTATACGTTTTATAGAGATAATCGGTGCGATCGTCGTTCTTATTGAAGTTCCAAATAGAGAAGAAGTTAAGACTCGTTTTCTTAGAGAAAGTATAATCGAAACTCAGGCGCGCCATTTGTGTCAACCTGTTGGAGCGCCCTTCGGAGTTTTGATCAATAAAGGTAGTATCCTGTAAATAGTTCGCCGTGTTAGAGCGAGCATCATTATATACTGTTTGATAACCGATGCTATAGTTCAAGCTCAACATCAATTTCGATCCACGGTAACTTACATACGCATTTGCACGGTAGTTATTTCTTGATCCAATGGCTAAGTTCGACCAGCCATTCAAGCCCACGTTCCTCCCCTTCTTAATTACGATATTGATTATAGCATCACCATCGGCACTATACTTGGCACTAGGTTCGGTAATTACTTCAATTCTTTCGATAAAGTCGCCTGGAATTGATTGTAATAAATCGGCGATCGCGGAAGCAGATTGGTCGGATGGACGGCCATCGATCATTACTTTTACGTTTTTACCACGTACCGTTATTTTACCATTAGCATCTACTGATACAAGCGGGAGATTGCGGAGTACATCTACGGCATTTGCCCCAGCCCCGATAATAGATTCGCCCACGTTGTAGACCGTCATACCCGTTTTAAACTCAACCAAAGGTTTTTCTGCATATACGACGAACTCTTCGAGCATTTTGGCATCTTGTTTCAGTACAATATCTCCCAAATTAAAAGAAGGTCGGTCGTTACGCACCCTAATACTATCGATCACGCGGGTACCAAATCCCAGCAAGTTAATTTTTACACGGTAGGTGCCATTCTCCAAACCGGTAATTAAGAAATTCCCATCGGGTTGCGATTGAGTACCCTTTACTAGGGAGCCGGAGTGCATATTAAATACGCCTACGCTTACAAAAGGCAATGGTTTCCTCGTGGAATCTAAAACAGTGCCCCCAATGGCGCCAGGGGCCGACGACTGTTGCGCATTCACAATAAGGCAACTAAACAAATAGCAGGTTAGAATAGCGATAAAACGGTGCATATGATTTTGGTTATGTCTACTTACGAATTATTCGTAAATTAACTAAACTTTTAGTATTAATTCAAAGAAAGTTTCTGTTAATTATATCCTAAATACCTTCTATTACCCTGCTAGTAAGGGTTTCATGTAGACGGATTTTTCCATCTTTTTTCGCTGTCATTCTGTCATTTTTCCCTTGAATTATGTATTTTTGCAGTCCTTAAATCTGAATGGAATGCTGGAAACAGTCAATAAAGTGCACGACGAAAGCCGTCAAGGTGAAGCTTACGCTCCTGCGGCAGAACAAGATATGACCCTTGCGAAGAAGTTTTATATTGAAAGCTATGGCTGCCAGATGAACTTCAACGATAGTGAAATTGTGGCTTCCATCCTTCAACAAGAAGGTTATGGTGCTACGCGTAATTTTGAAGAAGCTGATTTAGTTCTCTTAAATACTTGCTCGATCCGTGAAAAAGCGGAGCAAACTGTACGTAAACGCTTAACGGAGTTCCGTAAGTTCAAACGCGACAAACCCGGTTTGCTGGTGGGCGTGCTTGGTTGTATGGCCGAACGTTTAAAATCTAAATTCCTCGATGAAGAGAAATTAGTGGACATGGTAGTAGGCCCCGATGCTTACCGTACCTTGCCTGCTCTCATCAGCGAAGCAGAAACCGGTCAAAAATCTATCAACGTATTATTAAGCCGCGAAGAAACATATGCCGATATCAGCCCTGTTCGTTTAGACAGCAACGGTATCACGGCCTTTGTTTCCATCATGCGTGGTTGTAACAATATGTGTTCGTTCTGCGTAGTACCTTTTACCCGTGGCCGCGAACGCAGCCGCGACCCGCTTTCTATCGAAGCGGAAGCAAGAGATTTGTTCGAAAGAGGTTACCGTGAAGTAACATTACTAGGCCAGAACGTTGACTCTTACTACTACGTAAACGACGACAATACGGAAACCATCAACTTCGCGAACTTATTAGAGCGCGTAGCCTTGATTAGCCCGTTATTACGTGTTCGCTTCAGTACTTCTCACCCGAAAGACATTACGGACGAAGTATTACATACCATGGCGAAACACGAGAACATTTGTAAATACATTCACTTACCGGTACAAAGCGGTAGCACACGTATTTTACAATTGATGAACCGTACTTATACAAGAGAATGGTACATCAAGAAAGTAGAACGTATCCGCGAGATTTTGCCGGAATGTGCTTTGTCGACCGATATTATTGTGGGTTTCTGCACGGAAACGGAAGAAGATCACAAAGACTCCATGGATATGATGGAGTTTGCGCGTTACGATTTAGCGTATATGTTTGCTTACTCTGAACGCCCGGGTACCTTGGCTGCGCGCCGTTACCAGGACGATATTCCTGAGGATGTAAAGAAAAGAAGGTTGACAGAAATCGTTACCATTCACCGTGTGCATTCGTTAGAAGCCATGCAACGTGATGTGGGTAAAACTTTGAAGGTGTTGATCGAAGGAGAATCGAAACGTTCGAAAGATGATTTGTTTGGAAGAACGGATCAAAACAAGGTGGTAGTTTTCCCAAGAGAGAACTACGCGAAAGGTCAATACGTTATGGTAAAAGTACACGATTGTACTGCGGGCACTTTATTGGGCACAGCAGTAGAATTTTTAGGATAGTAGCGTTTGCGGGTGATTAGCCCGCAAATGTTTTTTATAAAGAATTGGGTAACCCGGCCATCATCAGCATTAAAAGCATTCGCCATGGATAATATTCAAAGCATTAAAAATAGGTTTGGCATTATTGGCAATTCGGCAGCATTAAACTACGCGTTAACCGTTGCCGCCCAAGTAGCAAACACCGACTTAACCGTGTTAATTAACGGGGAAAGTGGTGTAGGTAAAGAAGTTTTCTCTCAAATTATTCATACACTTAGCGCCCGCAAACACAACCCTTTCATAGCAGTGAACTGTGGCGCCATCCCGGAAGGCACGATTGACTCGGAATTATTCGGCCACGAAAAAGGATCGTTTACAGGAGCCGTAGATAGCCGTAAAGGTTATTTTGAAACGGTGAATGGCGGTACAATTTTCTTGGATGAAATTGGTGAGATGCCATTAGGCACGCAAGCCCGTTTATTGCGCGTATTGGAAACCGGTGAATACATCCGTGTAGGTTCTTCCAAAGTGCAGAAAACAGACGTGCGTGTAATTACGGCTACGAACCGCGATTTATTGGATCATACGCAGAATGGGAAATTCCGGGAGGATCTATATTACCGTTTAAATACCGTTCCTATTAGGGTGCCGGCTTTACGGGATCGTAAAGAAGATATTCCTTTATTGTTTAGGAAGTTTTGCGTGGATTTTGCAGAACGCTATAAAACAACCAGCATCCAGTTGGATGATGAAGCACGCGATATTTTAGTGAACTACCCTTGGAGAGGTAATGTGCGTGAATTGAAAAACATGGCAGAACAAATCTCCGTGTTGGCGACCGACAAACATGTAACAGCAGAGGAATTGCGCAAATTCTTACCAGAGCAAATGTCGACCAACCAATTACCGGTATTAGCCAGTGGTGGTAAATCTTCATCCAACGATTTCAACAGCGAAAGAGATATTCTTTATAAACTCTTCTTCGACATGAAGAAGGATGTAACGGAATTGAAGAAGATGTTCTTCGACATCTTGCAGAACCCGTCTATTGCGCACTCGCCTGCTTACCAGGATGCCGATGTATTGCATAATTATAGTTCGGCAGATGTAAATACTTCCACCGCTATCACACCGGCGCAACCGATCTTGATCTCTAATAACAACGACAAAATTGCTCACCACGAAGAAGTGGAAGAAACGTTATCGATTGCTGATAAAGAAAAGGAACTGATCGTAAAAGCCTTGAAAAAGCATAAAGGTAAACGGAAAGATGCGGCCTTGGAATTAGGCATCTCTGAAAGAACTTTATACCGTAAATTGAAGGAGTATAACATTAACGACTAGTTGCCAACTTACTTATAAGAGAAAATATATTACAAAATATTTTATGTTTAATAAATATCAGTTTACATTTACAGTTCCTATGGCCAAATTATTGGGAATAGTGCCGGTAGCACTGTTGTTTGGAATGCTTAGCGGATGTACGATTAAATACACAGCCAATGGTGCGAGTATCGATCCAGAAGCGAAAACCGTGAATGTACATTTTATTGAAAACAGGGCGCCGAACAATAACCCCACACTTGGCCAGAAGTTAACAGAAGGGTTGCGTCAAAAGATTTTAGCGCAAACGAAGTTGACACAAACAAATGAAGCTAGGGCGGATTATGATTTCAAGGGCACGATCACGGGGTATTCATTCTCCAACGCTGCTGTTACGCAGATTGATAAACCTGCAACAGCCCGTTTAACAGTAACTGTGAACATTACCTTTACGAAACGTATCGGCGACAAGAAAGGATTCCAACAACAATCTTTCACCCGTTCAGCCGACTTCGACGCGCAAAAAACGCCAAGTGAAGTAGAAGATGGGTTGTTAAGAACAATTATCCCGCAACTTGTAGACGATATTTTCAACCGCGCCTATGCTAATTGGTAGAAATATTTTAATATTTTAGCAATATGACCGCGAACAGGATCGTTCAACATATTTTTAAACAAGACTTGCAACAAGTACCCTTAGTGGAACTGGAGCAACTTGTGGCAGCACACCCTTACTTTGCCGCTGCCCGCTTGTTACTTGCGCACAAAATTTTCGCGGAAGAACAGAATATGCATGATACGGCGTTGAAAGAAGCACAATTGTACAGCGCTAATACCCATCACTTCTACCAGTTTATTACGAAAGAAGAGCATGAGCAAGACGAGGACATTACCGTTCCGTTAGCGCAAACAACCGAAGAATTAACGCCTACGCCTGTTGAGGATACCATTCCGGCCATCAAAATTCAAACAGACGATGATGAATGGGATGATGAAGTAGACATGCCGCAAAGCGAAGTTACCTTTGTTAAACCGGAAGAACTTATCATACCGGCATTCCCGCAAGTCACCTCCAACTTCCACGAAGAAGAAGATGATGACGACGATCACCCGGCGGATTTATATATAGAGGATGAAGTGTTGGTAGATGTACATGCATCACCGGAAGAAAAATCGGTTGACTGGCAGGAAGAGGATTTAGATCATTTTGTTATTGAAGATAATGATGATGAATGGGAAGAACCGGCAAGTTTAGGGCTTACCGCCAATACCCATGAAACGGATATTGCTGATGCCGATGTAGAAAAACCGCTTATCGCCTACGCCATTCATCAAGAAGAAGTACCCGCCGCTACCCAACAAGTGGAAGAAGTACAACCGCTGATCGTAATCGCTGATAACGACGATGAACCGGAACCAGCTGTTATGGTGGCACCGCTAGTTGCCTTCGCCGAAACCGATGCGGAACATATTGAAGAAGAAAAACCAAGTATAGAAATAGCCGATAACGACGATGTGTTGGAGCAACCTGCTGCCGTAGCCATTCCTAGTGAATTTAACGAAGCAGATGCAGAAATTGAAGCAACGGAAGATGACATCGTTATCAGCCCGGCAACGAACGAGCCAGTGGAAACGACCCTCCATGAGCAAGAGAGTGAGCAGCAAGTAGCAACAAACATGGAAGAGCAAGCAGCAGCAACAACCGAATTACCGCAAGAGATTCTTGCCGTAGGCACACACACCGACGAAATAACCGCAGGAGAACCAAGTACCTTGCAGAGCAATATTAACGGTATCTTTATCACCGAAGATGGCCCGATCAAGATCAAGCCATTCGAACCGGAAGAAATTACCGACGATACCTTGTTATTCCAACCACTTTACACGGAAGATTACTTCGCGTATAAGAAGTTACAAAACCCGGCAGAAGCTGAGATGATGAACCAACTCAGGCAAGCCGAAATGAAGAGCTTCACGGATTGGTTGAGAAAGATAAAAGACGATTTTTCTGGTAAAACCTCGAAGGATTGGTACCAACAACAATTGCACCGCCTTTATGAAGATGAAACACCAGAAGTATCGGAACGCGTAGAAAAAATGGCCATCGACTCTATTACCTTGCAAGACGACATCGTAACAGAGACATTAGCCGAAATTTGGGCAGCGCAAAAACAGTATAAAAAAGCAATTTTAATCTATCAAAAATTAAGTTTGCTTTATCCCGACAAAAATCTTTATTTTGCGCAAAAGATAAAAGAACTCGAATTACAAACCAGGCAATTATAAATAGTAACGATTTATGTTAATTTTATTTGGAATACTTATCGTGTTAGCTTGCGTACTTTTAGCCGTTTTCGTACTTGTACAAAACCCTAAAGGTGGTGGCTTAAGCGGTTCATTCGGTGGTATTGGAACACAAGTGATTGGTGTACGTCAAACAACAGATGTACTTGAAAAAGGTACTTGGATTTTGGCTACTATCATCGCTGTATTGTGCTTAACTTCTTCCATTTTCATTGGTAAAGGCGGTCAAACCGGTGCTACGCAAGATAAATCTATCTTCGAGAAAAATGCAGGTAAAGCAGCGCCAGTTTCTGCTCCAGCACAAGCACCTCAACCACCAGCAGGTAATACAGTTACTTTACCAGCTGATTCAGGTAAATAATCAATTTCATTGATATACTTTTTTAAAGGCCTCGTCTCTATTCTATAGGGACGAGGCTTTTTCTTGAGCAGCCAACAACGCATTACAACCATATCTTGTTGGAGTCAATCGCTCCTTGTAAATTTGTTCCTAGCCTTACGCTCCTATTTCAATCAACATGAGTAAAAAACAAAGCAAAACCAAACAAAACAGCACGGTGAAACGCATCATCGTGGCCGTATGTTGTTTATTAGCAGGCGTTGCCGTGTACTTGGCTTACCAAGTATTTGGTCCTACTGCCCGCCCCTATGGCGATCAAAAGTATTTTTACATTCACACCGGCAGCACCTACAACGATGTATTGAAAGGTTTGCAGGCCGATGGCTTTGTAAAACACCCGAAGGTATTCGACTTGGTTGCCAACCAATTGGATTATCCTTCACACGTAAAAGCCGGTAGATACGAGATCAAAAAAGGCATGAGTAATTTCGAAATTGCCCGTATGTTACGCAACGGTCGCCAATCGCCCGTTCGCCTCGTTATCAATAAACTGCGCACCAAAAACGATTTCATTAAACTAGTAGATAAAAACCTGGAAGCGGATTCCGTTTCGCTCAGGGCCCTTTTAAACGATAACGTATACCTCCGCCAGTTTGGCCTGGATACGCAAACCGTGATGTGCGGTATTATGCCGAACACCTACGAGTTCTTCTGGAATACCAGCGCATCCAAAGCGTTCGAAAAGATTGAAGCAGAATACAAAGAATTCTGGACACCAGAACGCATTGCCAAAGCTACCGCGCAAGGTCTTACCCCGAATAAAGTAATTATCCTTGCTTCCATCGTGGAAGAGGAAACGAATAAGAACGACGAGAAATCGACCATCGCCAGTGTATACCTGAACCGTTTACGCAAAAACTGGCGTTTAGGAGCCGATCCAACCGTGAAATTTGCCATTGGCGACTTTACCCTTCGTCGTATCTATAACGTACACACGCAATACGAATCGCCGTACAACACGTACCGTGTATTTGGCTTGCCTCCCGGCCCTATTTGTACACCTAGTATAGCCTCTATCGAAGCGGTATTAAACCCGGTAGTAAGCGATTACATGTTTTTCTGTGCAAGGGCCGATTTCTCGGGTTACCACGCATTTGCGGTAACACCTGCAGAACATGAAGCCAATGCTAAAGCATACCGCGATGCATTAAGCGCCCGCAACATTAAATAAACCCGAACGTATTTTGCATAAAAGCATCCCGGGAATTCAACCGGGATGCTTTTATTTTTTGATATATTTTGATAATATCACGTAACCCTTATTTTTACATCTCTACAAGCCTGCTATGATTAATATTGAACGTACAGTAAGAACATCAAGACCCTTCAGGCGAATCGTCGACAAATCGAAAAGCTGGATATTACCCGGCTTCGAAGGCGCCGTGCTATACGACGTAGTGAAATTCTTCTTGCAAGAAATCAAAACAAGAAGTCTTACCGACCGTGCAGCCGCTATTTCCTTCAATTTCTTGTTGGCCATTCCGCCGTTTTTTATCTTCTTGTTCACGCTCGTTCCTTTTATTCCATTACAGAACATAGAGCCTACTTTATACGACTTAGCCAAAAGTCTTACCCCCAACTACTCTAGCTACCTCGTTGTACGTGAAATGATCCACGATTTCCTCTATACCCATAGGAATGGCTTGTTATCCATCGCGTTTTTGATCGGTTTCTATTATTCGTCTAATGGCGTAATGGGTATACTCCGTTCTTTTGAAAAGATGCTACCCGGGTTCAAGAAAAGAACATGGTGGCAAAACAGGCTAACCGCTTTCAAACTAACCTCCTTATTAGTGTTGTTAGTATTGATTACCTTGATTTTAACAATTACCCAAGGTTCTATCTTAACATGGATCTTGGAAAAACTACATATCACCGATAACATTACCCGCGTTATGATTGGTGCCGTTCGCTGGGCTATCATCGTAGCGTTATTCTTCTTTATCATCTCCTTTATTTACCGCTTCGGCCCTGCTACCACGAAGAAATGGAAATACATTACACCGGGTGCCGTAGTAGCCGCTGTATCGATGATTGTTGTTACATTGGGGTTCTCATTTTACGTAACCAACTTCGGTAATTACAATAAGATATATGGTTCCATTGGTACCATTTTAGTACTTATGTTATACATCTATTTAAACTCGTTTATTTTGCTGATTGGGTTTGAATTAAACACGAGTATTGGTGCTTTGAAAGAAATTGCACGTGCCCGGGCACTCGAAGCCTCGTTGCAGGAGACAGAAAATAATGTTAAATAATAAGGAAAGAAAAAGGGAAGTCGTTGATTATTACCACACTAAACGACCGCTTATAACGTGATAGTCCAACTACCCGCGAAGGCTATCATATTATCGTTTTTTTTCTGTACATTCAGAGTAACATAAATCCATACACTATGAAAAGAACCATTTTATCACTTACATGCGCAGCTTTTCTTGCCATGGCATTTACACCTGCCATGGAGGATTGGGCGCTCGAGATTGGTTCTCCAGCACCTAAGACCGACATTAAAATGAAGGATGTTAGTGGGAAGGACATTAGCCTTGCCGATGCGAAACGTAGTAACGGCTTATTGGTCATGTTTTCCGCGAACACTTGTCCTTATGTCATCCGCAACCAAAGCCGCACCAAGGAAATTTGTCAATACGCCTTGCAAAACAACATTGGCGTAGTGTTAGTCAATTCCAATGAAGATCAACGCGGGGCCAACGATTCTTTTGAAGCCATGAAAGCGTATGCTTCCAAGGAGCAATACACATGGTATTACGTGGTGGATAAGAACTCAGAGCTGGCCGATGCATTTGCGGCCGATCGTACACCTGAATGTTTCTTGTTCGACAAAAACCTAAAACTCGTATATAAAGGCGCTATAGATGATCATCCAGGTAATGCCAGTGAAGTAAAGGATAAATTCCTTAAAAATGCTATCAACGCTGCTTTACAGGGAAAATCCGTTACGCCTAATAGCACAGCTTCAATTGGTTGTAACATCAAACGTAAAATGTAATTCGTTTCATCCTCACCAATATCTATTTGCAGAAAAATGAAGTTTGTTTAAACAAGAAAGGCTCCCCGTTTGGAGAGCCTTTCTTTATGTTTTGAAGGTGCAATTATTGTCCTACCATGAATACAGCATTGCTTAACATGAGTTTGCCGCTTTCCCAGAAGCTTCTGAAAATTGGGTTATCGGCGAAGAATACCACTTCACCATTCCCCATCTCGCGAACGCCCATTAATAAACCGTCTTTCAACCTAGCTTTTAAATCAACTCCTACGAAACCACTCAAATAATTATCCTTTTTAATTGTACCAACATTCCAACCGCTTGGTAAGAATTCGTACAATTTATCCGTTTGTTTGAGGGTAAAATAGGTGTTACCATAGCCGAAAGCCAAAGGATGCGTATTATCTAAGTTTACTTTGTAAATAGCGCCTGGTACGTAGCTTTTCACGCTTTCACGTTCACGGTCTTCGTAAGACTTCAACGATTCGTATGGATTTTCTTTTTCTTTCTTCTCTTCCTCTTTCTTCAATTTAAAGCCCCAATCGCCACCGGCCATTTGTGCTGCAGCATCTTCAATAGCAACAATCTTACCGCCGCCATTCACCCAATCCTTCACAAATTCACCGCCTTTATCATTAAGGAAGCTATAATAACCATCTACTAATATCAACACATCCAACTGGCGCAACGTAGTGCTGTTCACATCGTTAGCGTTGAGGATGGTAATAGGATAATCGAGTTGTTGATCGAAATAATGCCATACTTCACCAAAGCCTAAAGAGGAAATACCACTACCCGATACCAAGCCTACTTTAGGTTGTTTGATGAAACGAATTTTACCGGAACCAAAGTCAGCGCCTTTATCTACCATGCCGGAAGCAATGGGATCCAAGTCTACTTTCATTTTAGCGGCAATGGCTTTTACTTGGCCATCGAAATCACCAAAATCGGTATTACCGCTACGCGTAATAATAAGCGTACCGGCAGGATATTGACGGTTATTAGCCGAGAAAGCGATTTCACTATAACGCACTTTGAAACCTTTATTCAATAAAGCGGCGAGGAACTTTACATCTTCTACACTATTCCAAGGAGCAAGGTAGGCGTAGTTAGTAGCGCTTGCGCTAGTCGCTGCAGCTTTCGCGGGTGGTTCTGCATTAGCAGGATTGATAGACGCTTTAACAGCATAAGATTGTATACCGTATGCATAAGGTAAAGCCCATGCCGTAATATCGTAAGTTACGGAATCCGTTAAACGAGAAGTTGGTTCGAATAACACGGATAACATGGTGCTATGTGGTTGGTAAGCATTGATTACAATGTCTTCCTTCTCGATGGTGAAGTTCTCTGTTTTATTAGTAAAGTAGTTGAACCCGTTTGCAGCAGAAACATTGGCACCATAACCGAATTCGATATTATTGTTCTTCAACAATTTCGCCAAGCTGGCCAACCTTTCGCGGTTACCTTGTTCTTTGATAACGTATGTTTTATAAGGAGAAGCCGGATTGCTTTTCGCGTTTTTATAGAACGCTTGGAACTGTTCTACCACTTTCGCAGCATGCGCCGAGGTGGCTTCTACGGTAGATAAGCCCGTTGTATAGTGATGTGCAATACGTTCGGTTAGTGTTAAAGTATCCCCATCACGTTTCAGCACAGCTAAACCAGCCGATCCGCTACCACCCTGCTCGTACGTCATACCAATGGCGCCATTGTATAATGGGTAAGTATCGCCATAGCTAGGGTAGAATAAATCGAATTGTTCACGGGTAAAGTACAACCAACCTTTCGCATCGAAGTATTTGGCGTTGTTCTTACCGATAGTAGTTTGAAACTCGCGTTGCCATGGCGTAATTACATCATGGAAAGGTTCTGCTGCCGGTGCGAAGTAATAGGGGTTATCGATGCCTTGTTCGTGGAAATCGACGTGAATTTGTGGTAACCATTGATTATATAGCGCTACGCGCTGTTGTGATTCTACTTGTGATTGCCAAGCCCAATCGCGGTTAAGATCGAAGTAATAGTGGTTCGGTCTACCACCTGGCCAAGGTTCGCGGTGTTCGCGCGAGAAGCGCGTGGCATCGTATTGCTTTCCTACATTGGCATTGTAGAAATTGACGTAGCGTTCGCGGCCATCCGGATTCAAACAAGGATCAATAATAACAACTGTATTCTTTAACCATTCTGCAGAAGATGGTTGGAGCAATTGGTACAAGGTTTTCATGGATGCTTCTGTCGACACCGATTCGTTACCATGCACGTTATAGCTTAACCAAACAATAGCCGGCTGTTGCGGGTTACCGCTGCCTTGCGTCAATTTTAAGTTATTCGTACGAATATCTTCCAGCTTGCTGAAGTTCTCCGGGGAGCTAATCATGGCTACAATAAGCGGCCTATTTTCGTAAGTTGTACCGTACTGTAAGATCTTTACATTCGGCGCTGTAGCAGCTACCTTTTCAAAATAAGCCAGCACTTTATAATGTGGCGTAAAGCGCGCACCCAGTTCGTATCCGAGGAATTGTGCAGGTGAAGGTACACTAGATGTTTGCGCGTGGGCAAACAAGCATAGGCATGTAAGAATAGTTAATAAAAATGAACGCATATCTGGCATTTAAAAAATCCTCTTAAAGATAATCATTAAAATGTTTGGACGCGGTTGAAGTTGACCAACGGTGAATTGAGGGGAAATTCGCTGTTAAAAGGAGACAAAGGCGTATATTTATTGCGAATAAGGAAAAGCAAATTACAGCACGTGTAGTCACCAACGTTAGGCTACCTAAAAACGATTCAAAACTCTACATCATGCGCAACAAGATCTCAGCATTTGCCATATGCATGTTGATTGTCGGCACCACGTTTGCACAACACCGCATCAATCCCTATCAATATTCCATTCAAAAGGAGAAAGCCAATTTACAAGCAACCGTTGTTAGTGCCCACCCACTCGCCAGCGAAGTAGGTACCATGATAATGGAACAAGGTGGTAACGCTGTAGATGCGGCGATTGCTACCCAGTTAGCATTAGCGGTAGTATACCCACAAGCCGGCAACCTTGGTGGTGGCGGTTTTTTGGTAGCACATTTTAAGAATGGCAGTTCAATTAGTGTAGATTATAGAGAAACGGCTCCAGGGAAAGCATCGCGCGATATGTATTTGGATGAACATGGGAATGCCATTACCCTTAAAAGCATACAAGGACATTTAGCAGCGGGTGTACCCGGTACCCCGGCAGGGTTATTTGCGGTGATGCCCCATGCGAAGCTACCTTTCTCTAAATTGATTGCACCAGCTATTGCTTTAGCAGAAAAAGGTTTTGCCATTACAGCTACGGAAGCGCGTGACTTGAATTCCATTCAAGAAAATGTAAAGCGATTGAGCACGCAGCCTACAGCGTTTGTAAAAGATACGCCCTGGAAAGCAGGCGACACACTGGTTCAAAAGGACTTAGCCCGTACCTTGAAATTAATGCGCGATAAAGGTGTGAAAGGTTTTTATGAAGGGGAAACAGCGAACAAAATAGTGGCTGAAATGAAACGTGGCAATGGGATTATGACTTTAGACGATTTGAAGCATTATAAAGCCAAAAGCCGCACCCCCATCAGCTTTCAATACAAAGATTACCAAGTCATTACCATGCCCCTACCCAGTTCTGGTGGCATCATTTTACAACAAATGATGGAGATGATTGCAAAATACCCAGTAGCACAATATGGCCATAATTCCCCGCAAGCAGTACAACTGATGACGGAGATTGAGCGCCGTGCTTACGCCGATAGGGCCGAGTTCTTAGGCGATGCGGATTTTGTAAAAGTACCCGTGAAAACGCTGGTAAGTACTGCCTACTTACAAACAAGAATGCAAGACTACAACCCGCAACAAGCCTCCGTTAGTACGAACATCAAAGCAGGTAACATCCTTCCTCAAAAAGAAGAAACAACCCATTTAAACGTGGTAGATAAAGAAGGTAATGCTGTAGCTGTAACCACTACGCTGAACGGCAGTTATGGTAGCTATGTAGTAGTAGGTGGCGCAGGCTTTTTGTTGAATAACGAAATGGACGATTTCTCTGTAAAACCCGGTACTGCTAATATGTACGGCTTGGTAGGCAACGAACAAAATGCCATACAACCCGGTAAACGCATGCTCAGTTGTATGACCCCTACCATTGTACTAAAAAATAACCAAACATACGTTGTTACCGGTACACCCGGTGGCTCTACGATTATAACATCTGTATTCCAAACTCTCTTGAATGTATTGGAATTCGGCCTTACACCCGGTGAAGCAGTAAATGCGCCTAAATTCCACCATCAATGGTTTCCCGACGTGATTTACGCGGAACAAGGCTTTCCCCAAGCTACCATTGAAGCTTTGGAAAAGATGGGCTATAAGTTTGTTATGCGTAAAGGCATTGGTAGAACAGAATTAGTAGTGATAGATAAAGATGGTCGTAAAACAGCCGTTGGCGATCACCGTGGCGACGATAGCGTAGCAGGATACTAAACCATAACAATCGATATAACATAAATAACGGAAACCATGGACGCAGGAAAATTGTATTTAGACAGCTTAAAGAATCGTTTACAAGGCTTTAAAACATCGGCTGAAAAAACGATGGCTAAGCTTACTACGGAACAACTACACTGGCAAACAGCCAGCGAGCCTAACAACATTTACATTATTGTGAAGCACATGAGTGGCAATATGTTGTCGCGGTTCACAGATTTTTTAACCACTGACGGAGAAAAACCTTGGCGCAAAAGAGATGATGAATTCGTAGACGATCCAGGGGTAGAACTCCCGGCTATTTTGGAGATGTGGGAAAAAGGATGGGCTAGTTTCTTTGCGGCAATCGACGCTGTACAGCCGGAAGATTTAGGCAAAACCATTTACATCCGTAACGAGGCGCATACCGTGATGGATGCTTTAAACAGGCAAGGATTACACCATGCATCACACGTGGGACAAATCCTCTACATCGGTAAAATATTGCTGGCTGGGGATTGGGAAAGTTTAAGCATCCCGAAAGGCAAATCCGATCAATTCAACGCAGAAAAATTCTCGAAATGATAAAATTTAAAATGGTCGCTGCAGTAGCAGCGGCCTTGGTTTTCACCGCTTGCAGCAGCAATACCGATACCCTTTTGAAAAACAAAAAATGGCGTGTATACGATGTGCAAGTACCTGCCAATACCCCTTTCAATAACACACAAATTACCCAAGCGAAAGACTTGAAAAGTGGCTATTACAGCAACGTGTATTACCAATTCCTCGATAATAACGTGTTCATTGCTACGGTAGATAATGTGCCAGATACCGGGCATTACGAAATTATTAGTAATGGCAAGGTGATTTCCATTACACCACCGAAAAGTGAGAACCGATCTGTAGAACATTTAGTGAGCGTTGAAAAATTGAGTGAACAGGAATTTGATATGAAAGTAAAAACTGATGAATTTTATTTTATCCTAAAGACAAAGCGTGAATAATGCTACAAACCCATGAAACTCCGGGCCGCAACACCACGGCTGGTGCGAACGATAAGCAATATCTCTTCTTCTCGGGATTTGCATATCTCGGGATGCACCGCGATCAGTTGTTTTTGCAATACCTGGTAGAAGGCTTAGGTAAATACGGTAGCCTCTACCCTTCCTCCCGCATAGCCAACGTACAATTGCATTTGTATGATGAAATAGAACACGCACTATGTGGCATGTTGTATCAACAAGCAGCCGCTTGCTTTAGCAGTGGCTATTTAGCCTCGCAAGCGGCTATTGCCTTTGCCCATACCAAGGGGCAGGTACTTTATGCACCCGGCACCCACCCATCTTTGCAACAAACACCTATTTTACCAAGTAGTGCCAATTTTGGCGACTGGCTCCAAACGGAGGTCGATAAAATCAATGCCGAACCTGGTACATCATATGTGATAGTTGCCGACACCGTAAGCCCGCTAACAGCTACGATCAACGATTTTAGTGCCTTGGCGAATGTGCAGCAAAAAACATGGGTATTGCTCGACGATTCTCATGGTTTTGGCTTATTGGGAGAAAATGGAGAAGGGATCATTTCACAATTACCCCTGAATGATCATATACAATACTTAGTAGCAGCCTCTTTAAGCAAGGCTTACAGTGCAGAAGGTGGCGTAGTGGCCGGTCCTGCTGCTGCTATTGCCGCTATCAAGCGACTGCCGCACTTCTCGGCATCCACACCCATGATGCCTGCGAATGCGTACGCATTTTTACAAGCGATGCCTTTGTATAACCAAGCTAGGAAAAGGTTACGGGAGAATTGTGCAGCTTTTGCGGCACAAATAAATTCTTTACAAAATATTCGGTTTAACCCACTTTTATCCATATTTTTGCTAAACGATTTAGCAAATGCTACACCCGTTTATGATTATTTGTTAGAACATGATGTGTTGATTTCATCATTTTCATACCCCAGTCCTGACAGCCCCAAAATCAACCGTGCCGTTATATCGGCCGTCCACGAGGCAAATGATTTAGCATTGCTTTCACGCTTGCTCTTACAGTATTATCAATCTATGTAACCATGAAAAAGACAGGTTTTCTATTCTTCGTTCTATGTTGGCTGGGCATTTCTGCCCACGCTCAATCGCTTTGTTGGAAAATAACCGGCAACGGCCTTCAACAACCCAGTTACCTTTTCGGTACCATTCACATTATTTGCCCAGGTGACTACAAGTTAAATCCAAGTGCCTCTAAAGCTTTCAGTGAAACGAAATCGTTGTACTTAGAAGTGGACCTGAATGATCCGCTGCTCACCCAAAAGATGCAACCTTACATGCTATTTCAAGGAGATACTACCATCCGTTCATTCCTTAGCGATACCGAGTTTAACAAAGTGAGCAGTTATATGACGCAAAACTTCCACTTGGATGAGCAAGTGCTCTTACGCTTGAAGCCTTTTACACTGGTTTCTTTGTTGTATCCAACCATCGCGGCCTGCACAACGCCCATGATGTACGACATGGAATTCAATAAGATGGCCCTCACGCAAAAGAAACCCATTAAAGGTTTGGAAAGTATCGAGTACCAATTCAGCGCATTATTGTCGGTAAGTGATAGCATTCAATGTAATTACATTGTTGAAACCATTAACGACTTGCCTAAGCAACAAGCCATGTTCAACAAATTATTATCGGCCTATAAAAAAGCCGATTTGGATGCCTTATATAACATAGCCATTGAAACGCCTGAAATGAAAGGATATGAAGATATATTGGTGTACCAGCGCAATAGGAACTGGATTCCAGTGATTAAAACGGCTGCTGCTAAAAAAAGTACGTTCTTTGCCATGGGTGCCCTGCACCTCGCGGGTAATGATGGTGTAATTGCCTTGTTGAAAAAAGAAGGTTATACTGTGACGCCCGTGATGTAAAAAAAAGTATTTTTACATTCCTATAACTGCCTTGCTAGCGGATTTCACCGGTTAGCAAGGCAGTGTTTTTTATAGAAATCGTATTTGGTGTGAAGTTTGTCGAGATAATAAACGTCTAACTACTCAATAAGCTGGATAAATAGTGGAAAATTCTAGCCGAATTACAGCCCTACAATCCATGCTTTCAGCGATTTTCAATTATTTTTGCGCATAAAAAAATCAGTCGACTGAGAAAGCTCCGAAAAATATTATACTATACGTTCCTAAGTTTGTTAGGCCTGTTGCTGATGATCAGCATTTTGGTGAACATCCCAGCGGTGCAGAATTTCCTAGTGAAACAAGCCACCAACAAGCTTTCTAAAGTATTGCAAACGAAAGTAGAGATCAAGAATGTGAACTTCCGGCTCTTCAATAGTATGCAATTACAAGGTACTTATATTGAAGATCGACACCAAGATACCCTCCTTTATGCCGGTAACTTACAAGTACGCATCACCGATTGGTTCTTCTTTGTTGATAAACCAGAACTGAAATTCATAGGGCTGCAAGATGCTACCATCAATATCATTCGCCCCAAACACGATTCCCTCTGGAATTACCAGTTCATTATCGATGCCTTTGCCACCCCCTCTTCAACACCACAAAAACAACAACAAGCCAGCATTTCTATCGACCTCAAGAAAATCGACCTCCGCAGGGTAAAGATTAACTATGTCGACGGCTGGATCGGGCAAGATATGTACGTGGCAGCTAAACGCATTTACCTCGATGCAGAACGGCTCGATCTTAAAAACCACGATATTCTCATTAATGATATAGACTTAGACGCGCCTTCGTTCATCGTAAATACCTACGAAGCCACGCGCCCTAAACGAGCTAAACCCGCTGAAGCTGATATTCC
Organism: Chitinophaga skermanii; assembly: GCF_003259335.1. Lineage (GTDB taxonomy): Bacteria > Bacteroidota > Bacteroidia > Chitinophagales > Chitinophagaceae > Chitinophaga > Chitinophaga skermanii. The sequence continues at coordinate 277,795 of NZ_QLLL01000004.1, read as the reverse complement.
TGCTGCCATTGTTAAAGCGATCGATACAACCGGTAAGGTGATTCCTCTCCGCTGGAACGATGCCCAATGGAAAATGGTGGTTAAGTCTCTCCGTATTAAAAATGGTCTTTTAGGCGTAGATAGCTACCGCGATAGTACACCGCCTACACCTGGCGAATTCGACCCTACACACATTCGTTTCGCCGAAATCAACCTCACACTATCTAATAGCCACCTTGTAAAAGATAGTATCTTCTCGGATCTCCAAATGAGTACGAAAGAACGTAGTGGCTTCGAAGTGAAGAAATTGACTTGTAAATTCAAGATGTCGCCTGTAGAAATGGAGTTCTCAGACCTCGATCTCGTGACCAATAATTCCCATATCGGCAATTATTACACGATGCAATACAACGACCTAGAAGATATGAATGAATACGTGGACCTCGTGACCATGCGCGCCAATTTCAAAAACAGCACCATCGCCAGTGATGACATTGCCTTTTTTGCACCGCCCTTAAGCACCTGGAAAACGGAAATCAAAGTGAATGGTAAAGTCAATGGACCTGTGAGCAACCTCAGTGGCGACTCATTAGCTTTAAGCGGCGGTACGGCTACGCAGTTAAAAGGACAGGTGGAAATGCGTGGTTTACCCAATATCTACCAAACCTTTATCAGCTTCGATGCGAACGAGTTAGTGACGAATGGCCGTGACGTGATCCAATTCTTTCCTACCCTGCAACATATTGAACCCGTTCAGCTAAACCTCTTAACCCGCATAGCATTCCAAGGGAGTTTCACGGGGTTCATTAATGACTTTGTAGCGTACGGTAAGTTCCAAACGAACTTGGGCAACCTCAATTCGGATATCAACTTCAAGCTTAGTAGCGATGTGCCGGTGTATTCGGGTAACTTGGTAACCAATAACTTCAACATTGGTGCCTTACTCGGCAATAGCAACTTCTCTACCCTTACCATGAACGCCAAAGTAAATGGCGCCGGCTTCAACTTCCAAACGTTGAAAGCAGCCGTTGATGGTGATGTGCAAGCCGTAACCATAAAAGACTACACCTATCAAAATATTAAAACGAAAGGCGAGCTAAACCGTAAGTTCTTTAACGGTTCGTTGAACGTGTCCGATCCTAATTTGGATATGGACTTCGCCGGTACGATTGACTTCAATAACGACTTACCCATTTTCAAATTTGATTCCGAGATTCGGAATTGCGACTTGAAAGCCCTACATTTTACGGGCGATAGCATTACTTTGAAAGCCAAGGCGTATTTAAACTTTGCCGGTAACAGTATCGACAACTTCGATGGTTTGGCAAGATTATACGATGTATCGGTATTTAAAAACAATAGCCGTATTGAGTTCGACTCATTGAAGGTAAGTACCCATTTAGACGATAACAATATTAAAACACTAGAAATCAAAGGCAGCGAACTCGACGGTTACGTGAAAGGGAACTACAGCTTCATGGAATTACCGAACGCATTCCGCCTTTTCCTCAATAAATACTACCCTAGCTACTTCCCTACAGCGCCTACGACGAATATTCCGCAGGATTTCAGCTATGCCTTCCAATTTGGGCAAGTAGATAAGCTCATCCGCGCCTTTGTACCACAAGTTGATGGGTTTAATGATACCCGCGTTTCCGGAGCTTTGAATACCACCACGGGCGATGTTCAATTGAATGCTGTAGTGCCTTACGGAAAATATGATGTAATGGGCGTGCGCGATTTAGTGATTAAGGGGAAAGGAGATTTTAATAAAATTAATGTGAGTGCCGCTATTGGGCAAGTGGTGCATAAAGACAGTGCTATTTTCTACAATCCTTTAATTGTAGCTAGTTCCAGTAAAGATACTTCTTATGTTAAATTGGATTTAAAAGCAGAAGATACCACTTCGCTCGACGGGTTTTATGCCCGCTTAATTACGGTGAAAGACGGGGTAAAAGTGAACTTCTTGAACTCGACCTTTACTGTGAACGATAAGCAATGGCGTATGATGGCCGGTAATGAAATATACTGGAGCCGCGACTTCTTGACGGTACACAACCTTCAAATGAGTAGGAACGACCAAAACATTACTGTATCTACCAACGAATTCAATCCCGACGAAGAACGGTTTATCATCAGCGTGAAAAATGTGAACTTGGCCGATGTAATTCCATTCCAATTAACGAATACCCGTGTAGAAGGTATTGCTAATGGCAACATCAACATAAATAACCCGCTAACCAACTTAACCGTAGATGCTAACATGACGGCCAGCGAATTCCGCTACGCCAACGATTCGTTAGGCGTGGTGAAGCTTAGCGGTGGTTATAACCATAGTACAGGTCTCATCAATTACAAAGTGATCTCCGAAAACCAATTGGCCAATTTTCTAGCAGAAGGCATCGTAGGTATCGGCAAAGACAATCAATTGTCGACCACTTTGGATTTGAATAATGCTTCCATCTCCTTACTACAACGCTTTGTAGACCCCTTCGTTAGCCAGCTAACCGGCCGGGCGAGTGGTAAAGTGGTGATTTCTGGTACCACAGCCATGCCTTCCATTCGAACATCGAACCTGCATTTAGATAGTGTTGGCGTGAAGGTGAATTACTTGAATACCTACTACAAGATTCCGCGCCTTAACATCAATGCCGATGATAACTTGGTCGAATTTGGCGCGTTTACCCTATTGGATAAATATGGCAACAAAGCCAACGGTAATGGCTTCATTAGCCATGATCATTTTGATAAATTGAACTTCGAGTTCGACATCACCTCTAACCAATTCCTTTTCCTTAACACAAGCGCAGCTGATAACGATTTGTATTATGGTGATGTATTAGCCAGTGCGAAAGTTTACTTCACAGGCCCGCTCAATAACTTACAATTACGCGTTATTGCGCGCCCGTTGAAGAATACACATATGTACTTACCGATTTCTGATAGTAAAAACATTGGTAAATACGAGTTTATACGATTCAAAACATATGGTAAAGAGGAGAAGCAAGAAAGAAGTCGTAAGAATGATGTGAAATTGAACATGCGCTTAGACATTGCTGCTAACCCGGATGCCCAAATCGATGTAATCATGGACCAATCGACGGGTGACGTAATTTCGGCGAATGGTACCGGTAACTTGCAGATATTGGTGAACCTCGATGGCGACTTTAGCATGTTTGGTAACTATGTAATTAACCAAGGATCGTACAACTTTACCTTGATGAATTTGTCGAGCTGGAAGTTTGCCATTGAAAAGAACTCTACGATTACTTGGAATGGTGATCCAACAGAAGCCAAAATCAATATTACAGCGAAATATTCTTTGCCGAAGGTGAGTTTATACAACTTAACAACGGCCAATACTTCCCAAGAGATCGACAACTTAGCGCGTCGTTCCGAGAGGGTAGACATCTTATTGAACTTAAGTGGCGATTTGATGAAACCCAATATCGCGTACAAGATCGATTTACCGGAAGTGGGTACCGTATCGTACGAAAGCTCCGTGTTTGCGAAACTGCGCGAGATCAACCAAGATCAAAACCAGGCTTTGTACCAGATTTATGGCCTCTTAGTATCGCAACAATTCTTACCCGTAGATGCTAACAGTGGCGGTGGTGCCAATATTGGTATTACAGGTAAAAACAGCGTTGGCCAAGCCTTATCTGCCCAAGCCTCGGCGATTTTGAATAACCTTTCCAGCCAGTTATTTAAGAATAGTGGGATTGGTTTCACCGTGAATTACAGCGCCTATAACGTTGGCAACCAAACCGATGGTTCCTTCGATCGGAACTTGGTAAGTGGCGGTATCAATAGTAACCTATTTAATAACCGTGTTCGCCTATATGTAGGTGGTGATTACGATTGGGGTAAAGTATCGGCAACTGCCAGCTCGAACCGTTTTGCGGGCGATTTTAGGGTAGAATACCTCTTAACTACCGACGGCCGCGTAAGGGTGAATGCCTTTAGTAAATCTGATTACGACGTATATAGTTTGAACAACCGTACGAAAGGCGGTGTGGGTATCTCCTACGTACGCGATTATAACCGCTTTATCGAACTCTTCACCAAAGTAAGGGCACCCCGCCGCGAAGATTCCGTTCAGCAGCCCGCCCAGTTTATGAGCCCAGTACCTCCTCCTCCAGCCGACAGTATGCCTCCGGCGCCACCAGCAAAGGATTCCAGTAATGGAAAGCCACCGGTTGCTAAGAAGGAAGAGCCTGTTAACATGGCTACTGGTGCTAATCCAAGACCTTTTATTCGGTTTAAGAAGCATTAATTAGCTAGCAGCAAGATCTTGTAAGTGAAATGATATAGTCTTATCGATTATGCAATAAGTAACTAGTACCTATAACATCTTATGGTTATGGCTATTAGCAGGCCCATAATTCATAGAAGGTATCATGCCCCCTTATTCCTTCTCCTTAAAGTAAATAGAAGGTACCTGCCCTGTAAAAGCTTTAAAATCTTTTATGAAATGTGCTTGGTCGAAATACCCCAATTCATAAGCCAAGCCGGTAAGTGGCTTCGATTTATCGTATTGCTGTAAGGCCAATTTGAACCGGGTGGTATTAGCAAATTGTTTGGCGGTAGTACCTACCACTTTGCGGAACCGTTTCTCGAAAGCATCGGTGCTGATATGGAGACGCTGCGCAAGCGAACTGAGCTTTACCAAACCTTTTTGGACAATAATAGTATCCATAGCGGCTTGTACCAATGGGTCGATGGCCGGTTGGTGTAAGAGACCTAATAAGAAATGATCCATAATGGCTACCCTTTGTTCATTATTAGGCTGTAGGGCTAGTTGCTCTTGGGTATCGAGTAGCCATGCGAGGGGTAGTAGATCGTCGAGGTTGGTATGTTGATTGGCGAGCAGGTGTATAGGCAATTTGAAGAAAGCGCTGGCGCCGCCATTTTTAAAGGAAACGAGGAAATTATGGGTACCTTGATTGTAGTGAATGAATTTAGAGGATTTGCTGAGCCCGGCAATCGTAAATGGCTGCAAGGGAGATGGCACACCATCCTTTATAAGTGCAACACTTCCCTGCCAGCGAAACGACAGCGTTAAATGGGTAGCAGGGAGCAAGGTATTATCAAACCCCGGTTCGCTTGTAACCAAGAGATAGGCTTGCACAAAAGGTTGCAAAGCGGGGTGAGGCAGGTATGATTGAAAAATAGCCACTGTTAAATTTACTGTTTTTTTGCGGGCGCTTGTATATGTAACCTCCTGCCAATGAAAAGAATGGAGAATCCTCGCATAAATACCCTATTTTAGGAATGAACCATGGTATTGCATTTGAGGTTTATGCAATAAGGCTACATTGTACATACCCTAATTTTAACTTATGGAGCAAGGCATCACTTTCAAACAAGAATCATTCTCTCAATTCTCCGTTTTCTTACAACGCGAAGTAAAGTTCGATGTATACATCCCGCAAGGCAACTATACACGGCAAACCTTATTGCTCTTGAATGATGGGCAAGATCTCGCGCAATTAAACTACGGGCAACTATTACAACAATACCTCTCCCAACCGCAAGCCTCCGGCTTGTGGACGGTAGCTATTCATGCCCAAGAACGCATCCACGAATACGGTACCGCCCGCTTTATGGATGTACATGGTCGTGGTAGCCGGGCCGATTTATATACCCGCTTTATAGTAAAAGAACTGCTACCCTTCCTCCAACAATTCTATCACCAAAAGTGGGACGAAAAAGCCTTTGCAGGGTTCTCCCTTGGTGGTTTAAGTGCCTTGGATATTGTGTGGAATAATCCCCAAATATTCTCGAAAGCCGGGGTATTCTCAGGTTCTTTATGGTGGCGTAGCATGGAAAATGGCGATGATTGCCGGATTATGCATAAACAAATTACCCGTGATGCACGCCGCGAACAATTGCAATTCTTCTTTGAATGCGGCGACCAAGAAGAAACGGCCGATCGGAATACCAATGGCATTATAGACGCTGTAGAAGATACACAAGACCTTGTAAACGTTTTACGTAAAAAAGGCTACGATAACGCGCAAGCCCTTCATTTTGAAGTAGTGAAGAATGGGAAACACGATTACGCCACTTGGGCCAGTGTAATGCCTGGGTTCTTGGGTTGGTTAACGAAATAACTTGCCTAATAAGATAGCATCCCACGCAGCTCTCTTGTGGCTGTTGCAAGCTGATCTTTCAAGGCATACCCGTGCTTACTTACTTCTATGCCCGCTTTAATTACGGCATTAAATAAATCGTAGTATTTCTCTTTGTTTTGCTTTTCATCGACTTGTAACAATAATTGCTGCATGCCCCAGAAGTTACTAACTGCTGCACTAAACATCCCAGCATTAGCTGCAAATGCAGGGTAATCTAAGGTAACAAACATATGCACCCTATTCAATTCTTCGTTTACAACCATATGGCGGGCATAACATTCCACTAATGGCAATTGTAACTCTGCATCAATTAAATTAGAGGTTACACTATGTGTATGCTGAATCTTAGATACTAATAAGTAAATAGCCTCATTAGCCCTAATAGCATCCTTAATACCCTCCCGCTTAATAGTTTCCTCCTTTTCATCCAGTTCATCCTGCCGCCTCTTCTCTTGTAACTTTCTCTCCTTTCTTGATTGCAATGGAATTACTATTACAGTTCCTAATAACGAAATGATCGCAATCACTAAGGGCATAATAGTAGTTACAAACTGCTGGTTCATAAGATAAAATTGCGGTGATATAAATGAAATGATACAATGAATATATATACGTAAATCTAGTAAGAAACAGTGGGCCAAATAAGGCACAAAAAAAACGGCCCTACTTTTCAGTAGAGCCGTTTTTCTTATATCGGTCAACCAACGATTATTGGTTGAAAGTGTATTTGATACCTATTTGACCTCTCCAACGAGATGTGAAGTTGTTAATATAGTAAGCTTTGTAATCGCCGTCGATATTGTTCAACTGTGCAGTTTTGTTGAATTGGTAAGCAGTTACACCACCAGATTTCGTGATTGTTAATGGTGTAGCTACGTTGTTAGAAATGAAGTAAGTACGACCCCATTCTTTGTTCAACATGTTACCCACGTTCAATACGTCGAAAGTTAATTGGATTTTGTGACCTTTTACGATTGGTAAATCTTGTACGAATTTGAAGTCAAACACGTGTTCGAATGGTGTTCTTGCAGCGTATTTGCTAGCAGCTTCACCACGGTGTTTAGACAAGTATTTATCGTTAGAGATATAATCTTCCCAATCTTGTTTTTGTTGTGCTGCTGTAACTGTTACTTGACCACCAGATACGATATCAATGAAGTTCATAGCTTGTACTTGTGCTTTCGTACCAATGAAAACGAGGTCATTGTTACCGTTAGTACCAGTATCATCACCGGTAGGATCGTTAGCACCAGAGTTGAAGTATACCCAAGAGTACGGAGTACCAGATTGACCATTGTAGAACAATGTTACGCCAGTAGCCCAACCTTTATTTTTACCGTAACGGAAAGTTTTGCTCACCACACCTACAACGCGGCTACCCATGCGGTATTTAGAGTAACCATATTCTGGGTTGTTTAAGCCCAAAGTGTTTGGAGAGAAACGGTAGTTAGAAGAAGCAGTTGAAGATGTACCGTCGTTCAATGCTTTAGATTCACCGTAAGAGTAACCTACTTTCGCGAATAAACCGTTTTTAGTAGTTTTAGTGAATTCTGTAGATAAGTTATAAGCGTAACCTTTGTTTGTATTTTTCAACACGATTACTTGGTCGTAATCAGTTGAGTTCACTTTCCACATTGGGCGAGGACCATCACCTAAGTCGATCGTTTTGTCACCATCTTTTACGATGTTGATGTTTTCCCAAGTTGTATTGTTAAGTGTTTTAGAGTAGTTCGCTTCGATTGTACCGATGATACCCCAAGGCAATTGTTGATCAACTGCGATGTTGCTTTTCCAAGCTTGTGGGAATTTAAAATTCTTATCAGTTAAGTTAACGTTGTTTTTCAACGGAGTAACTGAACCACCACCAGGCAATGCTAAGATTTCATCCAATGTCCATTGGTTATTAGGATCTGGTCTGAAAGTGAAGCTAGCAGGTGTAGAACGTAAGTTTACGCTAGAATATAAGCTACCGTTGTTGTTGTATTGGTTAGAGATCCATACGAAAGGCACACGACCTGTAAAGATACCGGTACCACCACGTAATTGAGTTTTACCATCTTTAAATACATCGTAGTTGAAGCCAATTCTTGGAGCGAACATCAACCTAGTTTTAGGCAATGTAGCAGTTGAGTAACCTGCGAAAGCTGGGTTTTTATCAAATGCTTCGTTCACGATAGGATCTGTGTTGATGACAGGGATGTCTACACGTAAACCACCTGTTACACGGAGGTTAGATAAGATGTCCCATTCGTCTTGAACATAAAAACCTAATTGCATCGCGTTGAACTTGATACCTTCTCTCAAGTTACGGTCTGCTGTCGTATAAGTAACTTGGTATGCACTTGGTTTAGCATTGTTAACGAAGTCTGCCAATGAAGCGTACGTATAGTTACCGAAGTTATTTTGGATAAAGTCGTTCTGAATGTTGTAGAACTCGTTGTTTGTACCAAAAGTGATGGTGTGTGCACCACGGTAAAGTGTTAAGTTATCCGTGATGGTCCAGATTTTTTGGTTCAATTTGTTTACTTGAGAAGAGTTATCAGCACCGATCGTTAACGTAGAACCGCCAGCGTCGTTAATTCTGATATAAGGGAATGGATCACCTAAGTATTTTCTTCTGTCTTGTGTAATGTTGAAACCGATTCTCAATTCATTCGACATTCTTGGAGAGAATGAAGAGTTCAACTCGATTGTAGTGTTGTTCGAAGTTGAAGGGAATGAATAGAATGAGTTGTTATAGATAGCGCCAGAACGGCTTCTTGAACCAAGAATGTTACTAGCGTCCATCAAACTATGACGAACTGTTAATTTGTGAACTGCGTTAATGTTCCAGTCAACTCTCGCCAAGAAGTTAGTAGATGGTTTTTCTTTTTCAAGATCAGTATAGCTACCAGCATCGTAGTTGTAACGGCTTTTCAAGATATCTGATACTTGTTGTAAAGTTGTTGTAGACCAAGCAGAACCACCTGTGCTAGGATCAGCAGGGTTGAAATCAACTGGGCTTACTTGTTTACCTCTCTCGTAGTTCAAGAAGAAGAACAATTTATTTTTAATGATCGGACCGCCTACAGTAGCACCAAAAATTTTGTTATTGAAGTTACCGTATTTACCGCCGCTCTGAGATTTACCAACTAAATCTTGGTTTTGGTACAAACCGTACAAAGAACCTTGGAATTTGTTAGTACCGCTTTTGGTAATAGCGTTGATACCACCACCGGTGAAACCACCTTGTTTGATATCATAAGGGTTTTGAACTACTTGAATCTGATCAATAGCTTCGATAGAGATCGGGTTACCACCAGATTGACCACCATTTGTACCAGAACTAGACAAACCAAATACATCGGAAGTGTTAGCACCATCGATCGCGAATTGGTTGTACTTGTTGCTCTGACCACCGAAAGAAATACCCATCGGAGAACCATCAGAACCATTGCTGTAAGTACTAGCTTGCATGCTCAAACGAGCAAAATCTTGAACACTACGTGTTACAGTTGGCAAGTTGTCGATTTGGTTACGAGAAATGTTCGTTGAAGTACCATTCCTGTTCGGGTTAATCAAACCATTACGTTGACCAGTGATGTTCACTTCAGTCAATGTTTTAGTGTCTTCACCTAAAGTTGCATCTAATTTGAACGCAGAACCCAATTTCAATTGAATGTCATTGTAAGTTTGCGCAGTGTAACCTACATAGGTCACTTCTACTTTGTACGGACCACCGGCACGCATGTTCGGGATCGTGTAACGACCTTCCAATTGTGTAGTTGTACCGTAAACAGTTCCAGATGGAACGTGTGTTGCTTTAACCGTGGCGCCGAATAAACCTTCGCCTTTTGAATCTTTGATAACGCCCTGCATACTACTGGTCGTCACCTGGGCAAAGGTGGTAACAACCCCCATCATAAGTAGGAAAGTGATAAGTAGTTTTTTAAATCCCATAACAACAGATTTGATTTGTGCCGCAAAGTTGCGAATTAAACTTGGTAAATGCCTAAATAAAAATTAACAAATCGTTAACTGTTTATTTTTTTACATTCCTATGTTAAATTTTTTAACAACTAGTTTGATTTAACTGTTATTGCCTATTTTTTGTTTAACCATTAATCAAAGAATTTCGCAATTTTCAAATTGTTTATGGAAAATATATGTATATAATTGTTCTGTAAGTAATTGTATAGAGGTGAATTGAAGTCACCTTGCAGTGGCTTGCCCGGCGTGACTTTCATATCACCCTCTTTTAATATTTATGTCATTTTAACAGTACCCCTCCTCTCATTTTAATGAACTAACATAATAATCCCGTAACTTTGCGAATCAATTTATAGGAGAATTTTATGTTGGATAGTATAGCATCTGCAATAGAAGATATAAAAAACGGGAAACTGGTTATAGTAGTGGATGATGAAGACCGCGAAAATGAGGGAGACTTTATTACTGCCGCACGTAATGTTACACCAGAGATTATCAACTTTATGAGTACCCATGGCCGCGGGCTAATCTGTGCGCCACTCAGCGAAGAACGTTGTGAAGAATTGGGCCTCGATTTGATGGTTCGTGATAATACCGCCCTACACCAAACACCTTTCACAGTTTCAGTAGATCTACTCGGCCATGGTTGCACCACCGGTATTTCTGCACACGATAGGGCCAAAACGGTCCAAGCTTTGATTTCAAAAGATACTAAACCCGAAGACCTCGGTAAACCCGGCCACATCTTCCCGCTAAAAGCGAGAAAAGGTGGTGTTCTCCGTCGCTCTGGTCATACCGAAGCTACGATCGACCTTGCTCGTTTAGCAGGTTTCGAAGCGGCTGGTGTATTAGTGGAAATCATGAATGAAGATGGTTCAATGGCTCGTTTGCCAGAACTACGCGAAATTGCCGCTAAGTTCGACTTGAAACTTATCTCCATTAAAGATTTGATCGAATACCGCTTGGCTACAGAATCTTTAATTGAAGAGGAAGTACGCGTACAAATGCCTACCAAGCACGGTAATTTCGAACTTATCGCCTTTAAACAAAAGAACTCCGGTGAAACCCACATGGCGTTGAAAAAAGGCGAATGGGACAAAGACGAACCTGTATTACTCCGCGTTCACTCTTCCTGCTTTACCGGCGATATCCTTCACTCGCTCCGTTGCGATTGTGGTGAACAATTAACGGCTGCTATGGAAATGGTGGAGAAAGAAGGGAAAGGACTTATATTGTATATGAACCAAGAAGGCCGTGGTATTGGCTTGCTCAATAAACTACATGCCTACAAATTACAAGAAGAAGGTAAAGACACTGTAGAAGCAAACCTAGAACTTGGTTTTCAAATGGACGAACGCGATTACGGTGTGGGTGCACAAATCTTGCGTCACCTCGGTATTTCTAAAATCCGCCTCATCACCAACAACCCGCGTAAACGCGCCGGCTTAAGTGGTTACGGTTTGGAAATTGTTGAGAACGTAGGAATCGAAATCTCGCCCAACCCGCACAACGAGCGTTACCTACAAACGAAACGTGATAAACTTGGTCACGAAATCTTGAAAGGATAATTACACCTTGTCATATATTTGAACCGGCTGGGCACCATGCTTAGCCGGTTTTTTAATCCCTTTCCTCCCACCAAGCTTGGCTAGCACAACAACCTGCCCCCAAGTTCTATCTCACCGGTTTAGAAACCGTAGCACAACGTGTTCAACTCGTTCAACAAGCCATCGCCGATGCCGGCATCGAACTGTGGTAAGCATCATTCAATGATTTTTTACAATTTCACCTCTCCTATCCCAGGTAGTTTTGTGGTATAAATTAAACTTTATGCAACCTGGTACCCGCTTACAAGTCGTCCTTACTGCACTGCTTATCGTAGGGCTAACTGTTTTCATTCCTTCCACATCAAAAGCACAACAAAACACCATGAAAGAATATGTTTTACTGGTTCGATTGAACCCCGAAAAGCTAACAAAACAAAACATCGACAGCATCCACGCCGGTTGGGACCGCGTACTGGCTGAATGGAAAGCCGGGCATCACTACCTTACCGGCTCTCCTGTGGTAGCCGAAGGGCTTGTTATCCAAAACACTTCCGCTCCTGCCGAAAAAGGCGCCATTTACAGTGATGGGTTACGAATTATCAGCATCATCCACCTTGCTGCACTCAACGAGGAAGAAGCTGTACGATTGGCAAGGATGGCCCCGATCTTAGCTTTCGGTGGTAACATCGAAATCAGAACAAAACCTTAATAACCAAGTACTAATAGGATAACTGCTGTTAAAAGCGGCATTATACGCCGGGTATATCCAACATATACCCGGAATATATCCAATACATTGGAATAACATTGAACTAACATTAGAAGACCATTAGACGAACATTAGAAGATATTATAAACGGCATTGACCGACCTTATAAACCACACTACTTCAATCATTTATAAAAAATTATCATACTGCAAGCCCATTTCCCTTCTTTAACGTAGTCGATAACTTCAACGAAGCACCATATTACCATTAAAAACACCACTAAAACAGTGTATATATTCTTTATAAACGGTTGATAAAATGCGGGATATGTCGCACTAAAAAATTATATTTGGATAGATACCCTCATTATCCTATTAAACGGCTTCTATGTTTATTGAAAACTATAGCAAGTGGCACTCTAACCACTTGGGCAGGCACTTCGAAATGTTGAAGTTTGGCGCCCAAGGTTATCCTGTTATTTTGTTCCCGACTTCCCTTGGCAGATATTACGAAAGCAAAGACCGTGGCTTAATTGAAAGTGCGCGTTGGTTTGTTGAACAAGGCAAAATCCAGTTGTATTGTGTTGACAGTATTGATGCCGACAGCTGGTATAATCGCCATATTCCAGCCGCCAAGCGTGCTTATAACCATGCTTGTTACGACGATCTTTTGTTCAATGATATTCTACCTCGTATTCAATCCGAAACCGGTTACGAACGCATTGCCGTTGCCGGTTGTAGTTTCGGTGGCTACCATGCCTCCAATTTTGCTTTCAAACACCCGGAAAATGTATCGTACCTATTCTCGATGAGTGGTACTTTCGATATTAAACCACGGGTCGACGATCACTACGACGATAATGTATACTTCAACAATCCCATCGATTACATGCCCGACAACGAGCATCCTGATTTATGGAGAATGGGTATTATACTCGGCGTAGCGGAAGAAGACATTAGTCGTGGCCAAAATGAATATATGAGTCGTGTGCTAGATGCTAAAAACATCGCACATTGGTTAGACATTCGTCCTCAAACCCGCCACGATTGGCCTGTTTGGAAGGAGATGTTTCCACACTACTTATCACTTATCAAGTAAGCAACCAAACCATATCCAACGTTATCCATGAAAAAAATCGGTATCCTATTCGGCATGGAAAACAGCTTTCCAACGGCACTCATCCAACGTATCAACAGCATGAACAAAGGATGCTTAGCCGAAGCCGTACATATTAGCCAAGTGTTGCAAGGCATGCAAAACGATTACCACGTAATTGTTGATCGCATTTCGCATGATGTTCCGTTTTACCGTGCCTATCTCAAAACCGCCGCCTTAGCCGGCACAGCGGTGCTGAACAACCCATTTTGGAACAGCGCCGACGAAAAGTTCTTCAATAATTCACTCGCGCATCACCTTCATATACCTGTTCCTAAAACCGCGCTCCTACCTTCTTTCCAACGGCCACCCGATACGGGGCCTACCTCTTTTAGGAACCTGTCGTACCCGATGGATTGGCAAGAAATTTTCAACTATACAGGCTTTCCCGCCTACTTGAAACCCTTTTCTGGGGGCGGCTGGAAACATGTATACCGTATTGAAACGGAAAACCAATTCTTCGAAACATACGGGCAAACGCATCAACTCGTGATGATGCTACAGGAAGAAATCCTGTTCGATGCCTACTTCCGTTGCTATGTAATTGGCGGCAAACAAGTGCATACCATGCACTACGATCCTCGCTTGCCTCATGCCGAACGCTACCATGCACACTACGATGTAGATAAACGTTTACTGAAAACCGTGGCCCAATATGCCGTTACATTAAACGAATATTTAGGCTACGATGTCAATTCCGTGGAATTTGCTGTGAAAGACGGCATTCCTTACGCCATCGACTTTTGCAACCCCGTTCCCGACGCCGACTTACAAAGCGTGGGCGCCAGCAATTTCGAATGGATCGTAAACACAACAGCCGAATTTGCTATAGAAAAAGCATTGGTACATGCACCCGGAAAAGACAACCTCACTTGGGGTAAATACATGCAACATGCCGTTTTACAACAACCCTTACGCGGCGAAATATAAATATGTTGCTAAACCGATTTTTTAGCGTATTAAATGGCATAACTTAGCAGTATAATGGACTTCAAGAACTTAACGCTCGGGATAGAAGAAGAGTATATGATAATGGACCCTCAAACGAGGGAACTCCGTTCGCACGAGCAGAAAATAGTAGAACATGCCCATCGCCTGATTAATGATAAGGTGAAGGCTGAAATGCACCAAGCAGTTGTGGAAGTGGGCACACAAGTGTGCCGTAGTATTGATGAAGCGCATGAAGATATTGCCTCTTTACGTAGAACCATCTCCAATATTGCCGGCGAATTAGGGTTTACCATCGGCGCTGCCGGTACACACCCTTTTTCGAAATGGGAAAAGCAATTGATCACCGATCACCCTCGCTATTACGAGATTGTGAATGAAATGCAAGATGCCGCCCGTTCTAACCTGATCTTCGGTTTGCACGTGCACGTTGGCATGGAAAACCGTGATATTGCCTTACATATTGCTAATTCTGTTCGTTATTTCTTACCCCATATTTTTGCTTTAAGTACCAATAGTCCTTTTTGGGAAGGTAGGAACACGGGCTTCAAATCGTTCAGAACGAAAGTATTCGATAAGTTTCCCCGCACCGGGATTCCCGATTACTTCGCTAGCATAGAAGAATACGACAATTACATTAAGTTGTTGGTGAAAACCAATTGTATCGATAATGCGAAGAAAGTGTGGTGGGACCTCCGCGTACATCCTTTCTTCAATACGGTGGAATTCCGTATTTGCGACGTGCCATTAACCGTGCAAGAAACGATTACATTCGCGGCTTTATTCCAAGCCGTTAGTGCGAAAATTTACAAGCTGCGCATGCAGAACCTCAACTTCATTATTTACAACCGCTCGCTGGTTAATGAAAACAAATGGCGTGCTTCGAGGTATGGTATTGATGGTAACTTGATCGACTTTGGTAAAGAAATTGAAGTGAACACCCGTTCATTGATTTACGAGTTACTGAACTTTATTGATGATGTGGTAGATGAATTGGGTATCCGTAGTACGATCGATTACACGCATAAGATCTTAGAAAATGGTACCGGTGCCGACCAGCAATTGAAGGTATTTGAAGAAACGCAGCAATTAGAAGCAGTAGTAGATTTTATACAAGCGAAATTTTTAGAAGGAATATAACGCGCTACCAGCGCGTACCTAGCAACAGGAAGCGAGAAATTTGCTTCCCATCTCCCGGCAACAATTCGTAACTTTGCAGCTATGAGCGGCACTAAGAAACTTTGGAAAATTGCTATTTTGGATATGTACGAAGGCGTACCGAATGAAGGTATGCGTTGTATCAGGGAGATATTGCATGCCTTTGCTGCGCAACAGGAAGTGGATATGCAACTGGATGAGTTTGAGGTTCGTCAACAATTGCAAATGGCCGATACCAGTTACGATGTGTACATTTCCACCGGGGGCCCTGGTAGCCCTGTTGAAAGTGAGGGCAGCGAATGGGAGCGACGCTATTTTGGGTTGATGAACGAGTTGATGCAATGGAATGAAACGCATACCCAAAAGAAGTATATTTTTCTTATCTGCCACTCTTACCAAATCTTTTGCAGGCATTTTGAACTAGGGAATGTATGTAAGCGCAGGTCACCTGCTTTTGGCGTATTCCCCGTGCATCCTACAACAGCAGGCAATACCGAGCCGGTGTTCGGTTCCCTACCCGATCCATTTTATATTGTAGATAGCCGTAACTGGCAAGTAATTGAACTAAATACGCAGCGTCTTGCTGCCATGGGAGCGGAAGTATTGGCGATTGAGAAAGAAAGGCCGCATGTTCCTTTAGAACGAGCTACGATGGCTATTCGCTTCAATGAATACACCGTAGGAACACAGTTTCACCCGGAAGCAGATGCGAACGGTATGCTTAAATACTTATTACAACCCGCTAAGAAGGAAAACGTAGTGCGTGATCATGGGGAAGAGAAATACACGAGCATGTTAGAACAGCTCGACGATCCAGATAAAATCATGTTAACGCACGACAAACTACTACCCGCGTTTCTCAATATTGCCTTGGCAAATAACCGCCTTGTACCTGCTTGATTTGGCTATATAATTGCTAATGAAAGAGTAGTATCCCTTAAAAACGCAGACCATGATCCCGGCCACCCGATCGACATATAATCAAAACTTTACAAAAGAAGCCTACGACGCTTTTTTGCGCACGATTTGGCAAGAAAACGGCTTAACACCCGTGTTCCGCATCGCGGAAACCCCGGTGTTCATTCCTGCCGACTTAACCGGTAAAATGATACAAGCCGGCGAAGAAATCATTAACGTTATACAACGCGCCGATTTCAAAGCTATCACAGAAAATGCCATCCCGGATCAATTGCGTGTGCCGAATGAGAACGAGCACCCGCATTGTTTAGTCGTGGATTTTGCCGTGTGCAAAAACGCTGCCGGCGAGCTTGTTCCACAACTTATAGAGTTACAAGGATTCCCTTCCTTGTTTGCCTTTCAAGACACCATGGCCAGCGCCTTCAAGCAACACTTCCATATCCCGGACCATGTAAATAACTTCTTCCATGGTTACGATACAGACACGTATTACGCCTTGTTGAAACGCATCATCGTGGCGAATGAAAACCCGGAAAATGTAGTATTGTTAGAAGTAAGACCAAAGGCACAGAAAACATATATCGACTTTCACATTACCGCTCAAAAACTGGGCATCAAAATATTGTGTATTTCCGATTTGAAGCATGAAGGTAGGCAGTTGTATTACGAAGAAGGAGATGTAAGAATCCCAATTCACCGTATATACAACCGCGTTATATTCGACGATCTTCAGCAACAGAAAGACAGCTTACCGGGCCTCATTAACATATTCCAAGAATACGACGTTACTTGGGTGCCTCACCCGAATTGGTTTTATAGGATTAGCAAGTACACCATGCCGTTTATACATAGCGATTATGTACCCAAAACATGGTTCTTACACGAGCTGCCTGTAATACCTACCGACTTGGAAAACTACGTGTTAAAACCCCTCTTCTCCTTCGCGGGACAAGGCGTAAAAATAGACGTACAAGCAGCAGACATTGAAGCCATTGAAGACCCGGAGAATTGGATTCTACAAAAGAAAGTACAATACGCACCAGTAGTGGAAACACCTACAGGCCCAGCAATTGCAGAAATACGCTTAATGTATTTCTGGGAAGATGGAGCAGAGCGCCCTACCCTTGTACACAACTTAGCAAGGATTAGTAAGGGTAAAATGATAGGCGTAAGTTTCAATGACGATATTAGTTGGGTAGGCGGTAGTTGTAGTTTTTTCGAAACGCATCAACAACCTAAATAAAACAACATGACACGCACCAATTTTTCTTCCGGCGCCATTTGGGAGAACCACGTAGGCTACTCGCGCGCAGTACGCATTGGCAACACGATAGAATTATCGGGTACTGTAGCAGCCGATGGCGAGCACGTAGTGGGTGAAAATGATCCTTACGAACAAACGAAATTCATTATCGCTAAAATAGAAGCTACTTTAATAAAGGCAGGCGCTACATTGCACGATGTGGTAAGAACGAGAATGTTTGTAACGGATATTTCGAAATGGGAAGAAATTGGCCGCGCACATGGTGAATTCTTTGCGGGCATTAAGCCGGTGACCACCATGGTAGAAGTAAAGGCCTTGATCGACCCTCGTTACTTAGTAGAAATTGAAGCAACAGCTGTTATCGGTGGATAATAGAGAAGATATGTATAGAAAAGAAAAAGGCTAGGAAATTTCCTAGCCTTTTTTCTTGTTATTGTAATGGGTGCATTATTGGCCATATTTTTCTTGCCAATGCAACATTCCACCTACTAAGTTTTTAACGTTTGTGAAGCCCATTGTTTCGAGCACCATAGCAGCTTGACCGCTACGGTTGCCGCTTCTGCAATACACGATCACTTCTTGATCTTGTAAGCCTTCAATAGCATCGATTTGCATAGAACGGATATCACCGAGTGGTAACAAAGTACCGCCTATGTTGAACTCTGCGTGTTCATGTGGCTCTCTTACATCTACGATGTTCAATTGCTCACCGGCATCGATGCGTTGTTTTAAATCTTCTGCTGTAATATTTTCCATGTGTTGATTTTTAATGAGAATACAAAAATAAGGGAATTAAATGGTTGCTAGTTTTCGCTTGAATCTACCTCCGGTGCTGTTGATGAAATCCATACATCTACGCTCATACCGGCACGAATCATATTCGGGTCGCCGATGGCGTTTTTAGTGGATGGAGATTGGCGGATGATAAAAGCGTTGGCGGTATCACTCACAGACCCTTCGAATAATACGGTACCGAGGTTTAAGTTGCTACCGGCTAAGAGGGCTTTTGCTTCTACGAAAGTGAGGCCGATTAAGGCAGGCACTGGGTTTTCGTAGTTACCTGGGCCGCTACTAAGTATAAGCGTAATGGCGCTACCTTCTGGTACCATAGCACCTGCTTTGATAGGCTTCCCATTCAGCATTTGTTTGAGAACGGAGTTGGTAGCGATATCGGGTTTGTAAATGGTATCACCTACATTGAGTCGACGGCTGTGTAAGGTCATTTCTGCGCTACGGAAAGTTAAGCCTTCCAGCTCTGGCATTGCCACCATTGGTGGTTCTACCTTATTGATAGTAAGATAGATGGTACGATTCACCTTTACCACTTCGCCACGGCTTGGGGCTTGTTCCCATACCGTTAATGGCGGAATGGTATCGATAAAGATAGAGTCACGTACTTCTACCTCGAAACCCATTTTTTCGAGTGCTTCTGTCGCCTCTTTAATATTCTTACCGCGCACATCGGGTACGGTGATAGATTCACCGTGACGCGTAAGGAACCCCAACGAGCCAAAGAAAATTAACGCTAGCACTACCGCTAAAGCAATGGCAGCGAGTAAGTTTACGACAAAGGATCTTTTTGTAATGAAATCAAACACTTGTTTCTGTTTTAATAACCCGGCCTTTTGTAGGCAGGGTGCTATATTCTAAAAATTACTTACGCAAACATTCTTCGATGAGTGCCCCGTAGAAAGTGGTTAAATCGCCACCGGCAGCGCGCACTTGTTGCGGAATGATGCTGGTTTCGGATTGACCGGGTGTGGTATTGGCTTCCAAAAAGTACAACTTATTCGCGGCTTCATTCCAAATAAAATCGATACGCACCACGCCTTTGCAATTCAACGCTTTGTAAATCTGTGCAATAGCTGCTTGTGCTGTAGCGGTTGTTGGCGCAGGAATTTCCGCAGGAGTAACCTCTTTCGTTAAGCCAGGCGTATATTTTGCTTCAAAATCGAAGAACTCTCTTGTAAATATCACTTCTGTAATTGGCAATACAATTACTTCACCGTTACTGGTATAGGCGCCGCAAGTAAATTCACGGCCAACGATAAACTCTTCGATCAATACTTGTTTATCTTCTTTGAAGGCTTTTTCGATAGCAGCCGGCAATTCGCTCGCTTCTTTTACTTTCGACATGCCAATGCTCGATCCACCTTCAGCGGGCTTCACAAATAAAGGCAGGGTCAAGTCCTGCAAAATAGATGCCACATCATAAGGCTGATCGCGGAATACATGGGCCGACTTAGCTACCTGCATGCTTGTTCCCAAGGTAGCCACGATTTTATTGCAATAGCTTTTATTGAATGTAAGTGCAGACGCTACAAGGCCACAACAAGTAATGGGTATGTTCAGCATTTCGAAATAACCTTGTAATAAGCCATCTTCGCCGGGTGTACCGTGGATGGTCATGTATACTGCTTCGAACGTAATTTTTTGGCCATCGATCGTCAAAGAGAAATCATTCTTATCAATTTCCACTGCGTTCCCGGCTGCCGTGGTGTATGTCCAACCTTCTTTGGTGATAATCACCTTATACACGTTGTACTTATTCTTGTCTAAGTTGTTGTAAATAGTTTCGGCACTTTTGAGAGATACAACATATTCTCCGGAATAGCCACCAGCAACGAGCGCAATGTTTTTCTTCATATTGATAATAGTAAAAGGCAAAAATAAAGAGCCCGAATTTAAAAAAGATATATCAAACCGTTAAATGAAAAAATAATTTGTAATATTCTTTTCATTGGCGCACAAAAAACCGCGGCAACGAATGGGTCGTTACCGCGGTAAAAAAGTAAAAGCCTTTGACGACCCTTTGAATACCCTTTGAAAATCGGCCAAAACCCTTGAAAACACTAGGGGGAGCCTTTGAAAGACTTTGACTTGCCTTTGAAAAGCCTTTAACAACCCTTTGAAATGCCTTTAAGGAGCCTTTGAAAAACTTAGCCTACACTTTGGGGAGCCTTTTAACTGCCTTTTCAAGAGATGTAGGCACTACTACCCTCCTCATGTGCCCGTATCGAGCACAAACTTCCATTCGCCCCGGGTATTCTTTTTCCAAATAGAGCAATAAGTACCCGTAATGGTGGTGTCTTTCAATACAAATTTGTAGGTGCCGTAGGTATAGCCTAATTCGCCGGAGGCGGCCGCATCTACATACAACGGTTCCCAGGTGAGCGTTTGACCAGAATCATTCGTTTTGGTAAGTAAGGCAACAGCAGCTAGCCCGGTAAAGGGAAGTCTACCGGGGCGTAATAGCGTGCCTTGGGAGCTGTCGATGTAAGAAAGAAAGGCTGTTTTATGCCCTTTTTCCTTCGACAACGCCGAGAAACTGCTATCAGCCGAGCGAATGGCTTGTTTCGTGGCGATTAAATCGGGTGATTGCTGGCAGGAAGCAATCAGGGTGATAGTGAGTAATAGTGGTACGTAGTTGTTCATACACTTTAATTGAGGTTATGTATCAAAACTACCGGGAAATAGAAAACCCCGTGCTTCCATCTTGCACGGGGCATCCAAAATATTGCATGAAGCGGGTTATCCGTGTAGGAATACCTTTTTCGCAATGAGCTCGGAAACGGTTTCCATATACACATCGTCGCTTACACAGCTATCTACTGGGCATACGGCTGCGCATTGGGGCTCTTCATGAAAGCCTTGGCATTCTGTACACTTGCTAGGTACGATGTAGTAAACGTTGTTGGAAAGTGGGGCTTGCCGTTCATCGGCATCCCAGGATTGACCGTTTAGTAAGGTAGTGGTACCATGTAAATGCGTACCATCGGCCAAGGCCCACGTTACACCGCCTTCATAAATGGCGCTGTTTGGGCATTCGGAAATGCATGCATTGCAGGAAATGCATTCGTCGTTAATTTTTAAAGCCATGGGTTAATGAGTTATATTAAAACCATTGGAAATATCATAACGAAGGTAAGAAAGGGTATATAGAAACTGGTAATAAAAATTGGTTATACGGTATAACCACAGTATCGGTATAAAAAAACGCCCGGTGTAGTACCAGGCGTTTCTTTTGAACCGCTTGTGGCGGCATAATATTTTGTTATGACGGATAACTAAAAGTGCATTTTATCCTTCTTAGCGATCAATTCATCTACTGTTTCTTGGTACATTTCGTCCGGTACGCAGCAGTCAACTGGACATACAGCAGCGCATTGTGGTTCCTCATGGAAACCTTGGCACTCTGTACATTTATTTGGAACGATGTAGTAAGTATCTACGCTAATAGGCGTATTACGTTGGTCGGCATCCATTGTAGAGCCATCCATTAAAACGAAAGCACCCTTAACAGTTGTACCATCAGCAATAGCCCATTCTACACCACCTTCGTAAATCGCGTTATTCGGACATTCGGGTTCACAAGCACCGCAGTTAATACATTCGTCGGTTATCTTAATTGCCATGAGTTTAACTTATTTAATTTTTGTAGTAAAGCCAATATTTCAGCGACAAAAATAGCCTTTCTTCCATTTAAAAACATGAATTTTTTTTATGTAATACGAACAAGGCGCGTGATAAACTTTTTGTTTAGCCTTGAAGCCATTAATTTTGCGCTATAACTGGCAGCAAGTAATATCACTTGCTAATTTACACGAATAATTTATTTAACATTCAATGAATATAGCGCAAAAAGTAGCGGCACTGGTTCGTTTAGGTAAGTATTTAGGGGCAAACGGGGAAGAAAGCGGTGAATCGAAAGCAGATGCATGGGAGTTGAATGCCTGGCAAGCAGCGAAACGCAAGGCGTACAATATCAATGGTTGGTTTACGGAGGAGTTCATTGACTTGTCTGTAAACAACATTTGCCGGTATTTCTTGCAAGAAGAAGCTTTACAAACTTGGTTGTTGATGTATCCTCAATTGGGTAGCCCGGCAGTACAGCAAACGGTAGGCATTGTGGCGGCAGGTAATATTCCGCTGGTTGGGTTCCACGACTGGATGTGCGGTTTCCTGAGCGGCCATAAAGTACGTATTAAGCTATCTAGCAAAGACGAAACGCTTATGCGCCATATTATCGAGAAAATTGCGGAATGGTACCCCGAAGCAGCCGAATTAACCAGCATCGAGGAAATCTTGAAAGGATGTGATGCTTACATCGCTACCGGCAGTAATAACTCCGCCCGCTATTTCGAGTACTATTTTTCTAAATACCCGCATATCATTCGTCGTAACCGTACTTCTGCCGCTATCCTTACCGGCGAAGAAACGGAAGAGGAATTGAACTTCCTCGCCGACGATATTATGATTTACTTCGGCTTGGGATGTAGAAACGTAACCAAAGTGTTTGTACCACAAGGCTATAACTTCGAGCCATTGTTGAAAGCATTGGGTAAATACAGCTACTTAGCCGACCATCATAAGTACAAAAACAACTACGATTACCACTTGGCGTTGTTCTTATTGAACCACGACTATTATATGAGCAACAGCAACATTCTTTTGCACGAGCACGAGTCGTTGTTCTCGCCATTAAGCGTGTTAAACTATGCCTTCTACGAAGATGCAGCAGCATTAACCGTTGAATTACAACAGCATCCCGATTTACAATGCCTTGTAGCGAGGAATGTAACGCCTTTTGGCCATGCACAACAACCATCGTTAACCGATTATGCTGATGGTGTAGATACGATGCATTTCTTGCAAGCGCTTTCATAACATTTTGTCTGAAAATATTGTTACAATGACAGGCTGCCTACTAAAAATGGCAGCCTTTTTTATGCCTATTTTTATACTACTTTAACGAATTATATAATAATCTGTTAAAGTGTTTGCTACCGCGGTACATCATTAAACGGAGTCTTTAAATTTGAATCAAAGAGCATAGAATTTGATGAGTATAGGAAGAATTGTAATTAATGTTTTTTAAATACCCAGGTAAAATATGAGATTCAAGCAAGTAATGACAACCATCTTAATTTCGGGCGTTACAGCGTTTGCCTCAGTGTTTGTTTACAGCAAGTATATGGCACCACGCACGCCTGGGGTTTACCAGAATGGTTCCGACGCAATCCCGGTTAACTACACCAGTTACATCCCGAATGCTATGAACGGCGATAGTAATAACGCCACTTTCGACTTTACATATGCATCCAAGGTAGCAGTACCGGGTGTGGTACATATTAAAACACTTACCAACGCGCGCAAGGTGTCGAATAACCTGCAACAGCAACGTCAACGTTCCTGGTTCGACGAGTTATTCGGCGACGAGGAACAAGACTACAACGGCGGTGGCCGTAGGCAGTATGTAATTCCTGGTCAACGTGCATCTGGTTCGGGCGTGTTGATATCGAACGATGGGTATATCGTTACTAACAACCACGTGGTTGACAATGCCGATACGATCCGCGTTACATTAAATGATAATAAAACTTACGGTGCAAAGGTGATTGGTACCGATCCGTATACCGACTTAGCCGTTATTAAGGTAGAAGCCAAAGGCTTGCCGTACTTATTGTATGGTAATTCCGATGATGTGCAGGTTGGCCAGTGGGTATTGGCCGTAGGTTATCCTTTGAACTTAGAAACAACGGTAACAGCCGGTATTGTGAGTGCAAAAGGACGCAACATTGGTATTAACCGTGTAGGTACAAGCAACATCAGCCCTATTGAGTCGTTCATTCAAACGGATGCGGCGGTGAACCAGGGTAATAGTGGTGGCGCATTGATTAATACATCGGGCGAATTAGTGGGTATAAACTCTGCCATCGCTTCGCCAACAGGCTCTTACGCCGGTTATTCTTATGCAATACCCGTAAACCTTGTTAGGAAAGTGGTAGATGATATTATGAAGTATGGCAATGTGCAGCGTGCTTTCTTGGGGTTAACTTATATTGACCCTGCGAGATTGAATGATGCACAATTAAGCGAATTAAACATCACCCGTGAAACAAACGGTGTATCTGTACAAGACGTTACAGCGAACGGTGCAGCTGCCAATGCTGGTTTACGCAAAGGAGATGTTTTAACGAAAATAAACGGGGTAACCACCCCTACGGGTTCGGCGATGAACGAGCAACTAGCACGTTACAAACCGGGCGATAAAGTAAGTATTACCTACCTCCGTGGCAACAAAGAATACACAGCGAATGCCGTGTTGAAGAACCGCGAAGGCACAACGGATATTGTAAAAGATTATGTGATTGATCGTTTAGGCGCTGATTTATACACCGTTCCTGCCCGCCAGGCGCAACAAGTGGGCTTAAACGGGGGTGTATTGGTGAGTAAGATCAGTTCAGGTATCTTAAGAAACCAGACGTCGATGCGTCCAGGGTTTATTATCCTGAAAGCGAATTCGAAACAAATTAATACAATTGAAGAGTTACAATCGGCCTTACAGCCGGGTGGTAAAGTGAGATTAGAAGGTATTTATGCGAATGGTGGTAATAGTGTTTATTACTACGATATTAATACCAATCAAGGTAATTAATCATAGGTTTTCATATAGGTTTTATAGGTTAGGATGGAGCGCCTCGGTTTACGATATACC
Organism: Chitinophaga skermanii; assembly: GCF_003259335.1. Lineage (GTDB taxonomy): Bacteria > Bacteroidota > Bacteroidia > Chitinophagales > Chitinophagaceae > Chitinophaga > Chitinophaga skermanii. The sequence goes on along the minus strand of NZ_QLLL01000004.1, from coordinate 252,513 downwards.
GGGGCGTTCTTGATTTTGGGAGGGCATGAAGTTAGTAGGGATATAAATACAGAAGAGCTATTTCAACCAAGGTCACTTGGTTAAAATAGTTCGTCGCGTTTTACTAGTTAAGAATGTAAGCGGAGCTTTATAAGTTGATTACACCTTTCAGTTGTGTAAAGAATTCGTCTTTCTTACGGGAAGAGATAGGAATATTTTTCTGATCGCTCATTACCACGGCAGTGCCGAGCCCCTTAATAATCTTCACGATATGGTGAATATTGATAAGGAAGGATTTGTGTACACGGTAGAATCCTTTGTCGGACAGCATTTCTTCATACTCTTTCAAAGATTTTGAAATGAGGTGAGAAACGTTGTTGATCAATTGAATTTTGGTGTAAGAGTCGAAGGCTTCACAATAAATAATGTCTTTCAGGTCTATCACATTATACCCGTCATTTACCGGGATAACGATCTTCGAGAATGCATTGTCGTTGTTCTTCACATAATCTTTCAAGATTGAAGCAAGTTCGTTGAGGCGACCTTTTTTGCTTTTCTTCACTTTTTCCAATGCGTCTTCCACCTCGCTAACCTTAATTGGTTTAAGCAAGTAATCTAGGGCTGCAAACTTAATAGCTTGCAGGGCATATTCCTGGAATGCGGTGATGAAAATTACTTCAAAGTTTAAGATGGGGAACATTTCCAATAATTGAAAACCGTTATGCGGGGGCATTTCAATATCCAGGAACAATACATCGATAGGGTTGTTCTTGATCATCTCTGCGGCTTCATGGATATTCTGTGCTTCGCCAATCACCTTTACATCCTTGCAGTAATTTTCTAAAATGTTTCGCAGGATATGTATGTTGCGGACCTCATCGTCAACAATGGCAGCTTTAATAATACTCATAACATCTTTACAATGGGAATTAGGATTTCAACTAAGGTACCTTCCTTATTACTGAATCCAGAGTTAAATTTATCAATTATTTCCAACTTTCCAACACTTCCATTAAAAGATTTTATAATCTGCAATCTTTCTTTAATAACACTTAAGGCTGTTGATTCATGTTTCATTAATTTACCTGATTTAATGCTATTAGAGCGTTCCCAACCAATACCATCGTCATCCACAGTACAATACAACAAATCTTCTTTCATCCATAAACGCACCAATAAGTTGCCATTCCCATTTTTAGGCGCTAAGCCGTGCTTAATCGCATTTTCTAAAATTGGTTGAATAAGCATCGGCGGAATATACACGGTATGTTCCTTGAGTGCCGGTTCTATTTCGAAGTGATATACGAAGGAACTTGCGAAACGTATTTTCTCCAGTTCCAAGTAACGGGTGAGAAATGCAATCTCATCATCTAATGAAAGATACGATTTTCTCGAATTATTCAACATTTGACGCATTAAGGTAGCAAAATCGGCCAAAAAATTCAAGGCTTGTTTTTCTTCTTTCTCCAAGATCAAATGCTGCACCGAGTTCAAGCTGTTGAAGATGAAATGCGGGTTCATTTGATTGGTTAAAGCTTTGGCCTCCAATTCTGCTATCCGGCGGTTATATTCTGTTTTTCTTTTTTCTGAAGCTTTGATTTTGCTGATTACGAACCGCAAAGCCAATGTTATCACCAATAAACCAAGTACGAACAATATACCCCTCGCCCACCATTCTTGGTACCATTGTGGTTGAATACTAATGGATAAGGTAATGGGCTCTCCCCAATTACTCTTAAATTTCCGGGCACGAATCAGCAACTGGTAATGCCCTGGTTGCAAGTTCGGGTACGGAATGATATTCGACATGGTGGTTACCCAACCACGGGCAGTGTCATTCGAGAAATTATATTGGTATTCTACTAAATCCGGCTGGTCGAAGGCTATTGCACCAAATTCTACCTCGAACGAGCCTTTTCTTTCAAAGAGGTGTTCGAAGGAGTTATCGGTAATGTAATACGTGCTATCGCCGTAGCGGATGGCGTTTAAGTAGATTTTCGGCGGAATGGAGTCTACCGGGATGTTATCCTCGTTGAAGTAACATAATCCATTAGAAGTGGCAATAAACAGGGTATCGCCCGATTTACACAGGTTCCGAACGTCGTCGGAGTTAAGCCCATCGTTAGAAGTAATGTTGCCAATATGTTCCATGGTGTTCGTGTTCAATACGGAAACACCTTTATTGGTGGCTACATACAAGCGGTTGCCGCCATCGTAGTACAATTGTTGGCAAATATCGCTCGTTAGGTTGTCGCGGGTAGTAAACTGCTTGATTACTTTCCGGTTTTCCATCACGCAAATACCATTGTCACTCGTTCCTATCCATAATTTGCCGTTAACCAGTTTCAAGTCCTTTATGCTATGCCGTAAGAGGCTATCATTATCTTTTAAGCTTACAAATGGTTCGTTTTCCTTACCGATATACAACCCGTTATTCGTACCTACATAATAAGCGCTATCACCTAAAGAAGCCAAGGAAGTGATTAAGATATCGGCCGGTGCTATTTCCTGGGTATTTGCCGGTAAGGTAATAATACGGTTATAGGTGGCAATCCTTATTTTCCCGGTTGTGCTTACGTCGATATCACGTACTGCGCGTATAGATTGTAATAGGCGAATTTTTTGGGAGAGCAAGTCGAAAGAATACACAGCATTGTCGGTATTAATCAGTACATCCGACTTGTTTGCTGCGGGAATCATATTCAGCACACTATTTCGACCGCCTGTAGAATCCAAACTAAGTTGACGTGTATTACCTCGATTATCCATCGTGGTTAAAATACCTGCATTTTGGCCGATTAATAGTAAATCTGATACTTTACCATTTTTGAACACACTGAATACAGAATGTGAGTAAAGACCATTTGTATTATCTAGGTAGCTGAAATAGAAGTTCTTATTTGGAATATAATATACACCATCACCATAAGTGGTTATCCAGATGTTACCATCGCGGTCGCTTAGGATTGAAGTTACATAATGATTTTCAAGTAGTTTACTAATTCTTGTTTCACCTTTGAAGTAATTGCGAATGACGTATAGCGCTCTTTGTGTTCCAATCCAAAGGTTATCTCGATCAATACAAACACTGCTTATTTCATCGCGAATGCCCATGTCGCGACCACGGAGGAAGGGAGTAATCGCTTTCGCGTTATAGGTGTATAAGTCGTTACCAAGAATAAGAACAGGATGTGACTTTACTCGATTTGAAAACTCACGATCCATATTACCATAATAGGCATGTACACTTACTTCGGGCGACCTTTCATTGAGTTCGAGTAAGCTAGATAAAGGGAAATATTGTTGTAAGGGTTTAAACAAGGTATCCATCTTCAACCAGTAGAACAAGTCAACCACCCCTAACCTATCATCATGTACTGTTTTGCGCCCGTTATAGCGACTAACCTTGTTTGCAGAAGTATGAAACCATGTCATTTTCGACTTTTCTTCGAAAGCGTATAACATGTGGAATCCGCGGCTATCGTATACTAACGACGAGTCGTTGTTTTCGTTATGAATATAATTGTTGCTATAGAAAGAAAGTTTGCCACTGTAGGTAAAGAACCACACGCGGTTTTTAGAGTCGGCAGCTAGTTTAATGACTTCATTATCTGGCAGGCCGTCTTTTTTTGCGTAGTTACGGAATCGTTTCCCATCGAAGCGGCTAACGCCTGTGGGAGTGGCGAACCATATAAAGCCATCCATATCTTGTACAACGGCATTTACAGTGGCATTGGTTAAACCATCTTTTACATTGTAATTACGTATGAGAAGACCTTGCCCCTTCGCGGTGCGGGTTAAAAGGCATGAAGCGAGCAGCACAAATGCTATGTAACGAAGTGCGGGCATTAGGCTAATATAATTCTTTACTAGCAAATTACGTATGTTAAGCTAAATGAATTTTTACAAGAAATCGTAAAGATAACAGAAGCAGGTATAGTTTGGGTTAAATTTTGGCGTGCGGATAAAAAAATCCCGGTAATGCGTGCATTACCGGGATGAGTGTAATATGCTTAGTATGCTCTTGCGAACAAAACGCGTTCTTTGGAAGGCTTACCTGTTAAGATACATTTTCCTTCTTCTTGCGGGTTGTTCAAAGGAATACAACGGATGGTAGCCTTTGTGAGCTCCTTGATTTTTTCTTCTGTTTCGGCGGTACCGTCCCAATGAGCAGCTACGAAACCGGCTTTTCCATCGAGAATAGCTTGGAATTCTTCGAAGGTATCGGCTTTTGTGATGCTGGCTTGTTGGAATTCTTTGGCCTTGTTAAACATGCTTGTTTGGATATCATCAAGCAAATCAATGATTTGACCGCTCAAGTTATCTAATGATAAGCTTTCTTTTGTTTTCTTATCACGACGGGCAACTTCTGCCACGTTGTTTTCCAAGTCGCGTGCACCAAGTGCAATACGCACTGGAACACCTTGCAATTCGTACTCCGCAAACTTCCATCCTGGACGGGCATTGTCGTTATCATCGTATTTCACGCGGATACCGGCTTTTTTCAACTCGTCCATAATAACTTGTACGCGGGCATCTAAGGCAGCTTTTTGTTCTTCACCTTTATAGATAGGAACAATAACAACTTGCAAAGGCGCGATTTTCGGAGGTAATACCAATCCTTCATCATCACTGTGTGCCATAATTAAAGCACCGATCAAACGAGTAGAAACGCCCCAGCTGGTAGCCCAAACGTATTCGAGTTTGTTTTCTTTGTTAGAGAACTTCACATCGAAAGCCTTGGCAAAATTTTGACCTAAGAAGTGAGAAGTACCTGCTTGTAACGCTTTACCATCTTGCATTAATGCTTCGATACAGTAAGTATCTACCGCACCGGCGAAACGTTCAGAAGGCGATTTAACACCTTTTACAACCGGCACAGCCATGAAGTTTTCAGCGAAATCGGCGTATACATCCAGCATTTGCACGGTTTCTGCAATCGCTTCTTCAGCCGTAGCGTGGGCGGTATGCCCTTCTTGCCACAAGAATTCCGCCGTACGTAAGAATAAGCGGGTTCTCATTTCCCAACGAACAACGTTAGCCCATTGGTTGATGAGAAGTGGTAAGTCGCGGTGAGATTTAATCCAATCTCTATATGTGTTCCAAATAATCGTTTCAGACGTAGGGCGAACGATTAATTCTTCTTCCAATTTAGCTTCAGGATCTACGACTACGCCACCGCCGTTAGGATCGTTCATCAAACGGTGGTGAGTTACTACGGCACATTCTTTCGCGAAGCCGTCAACGTGTTCGGCTTCTTTACTTAAAAAGCTTTTGGGTATGAATAAGGGGAAATAAGCGTTCTGGTGACCGGTTTCTTTGAATTTTCTGTCTAATACGTCGCGCATGTTTTCCCACAGCGCAAAGCCATACGGTTTGATGACCATGCAACCACGAACGGCTGAATAATCGGCCAAACCACCTTTTAGCACGAGGTCGTTGTACCATTTCGCATAATCTTGCGAACGAGCTGTAATTTCTTTACTCATAAAATTAAGAATGCTTTTTCCGTTTACACCAAATAAACAAGTTCGACATAGGGTTTTAGCAAGGGTTTAACAATTGATCGAACCACTCATCCAAAACATTGTCATACTACCATCAAATGCCTAAACACTGCATGGAAAATTCATTTAATTGGTGTAATTTTTGTTATATATTTAAACAGGAAAGTGAAAGGAAATTGACCGAAGAAAACTGCTTTACACTTTACTGGTGTGCGAAGATAATAAAAGCCCTTTGCCGTTAGCAATTTTCAACGAAAATTTTCGTTTATTTTTCGTAAATTTACACTATAAATTAAATGCAGATGAAACCTATACTTTACGGGGCAGGTGCGTTACTGATTTTACTCAGCAGTTGCTCGTCTTCCCAGAAAACAGCGAAAACTACAGATGATGTATACTATTCGCCTGGTCAGTCTAAGAAGGCTTATGCTGCGAGTAAACAGTCTAAACCTGATGACAGCGAAACGGCGAAGTATGTTACTTACGACGACGATGGAAATGCCTCGTATGTAAATGGTAATGGTGACGATGGCGATTATTCTCGCCGTATTAACCGTTTCCGCAACGACTATAACGGTAGCTACTGGGATGGTTATAATGCCGGTTATGCTAGTGGATGGTCGAATGGCTCATTTGGCAACTGGGGATGGGGTAACCCGTACTACGGTAGCATGTGGGGCATGAACCCATACTGGGGTAGCGGTTGGGGTTATGGTTATCCATACTATGGCTTCAGATCAGGGTTTTATATGAATATTGGCTTCGGTTGGGGCTATAATAGCTTCTACGATCCATTCTATAATCCTTGGTACGGTGGCGGATTTTACGGTGGTGGTTTCTACCCACATTACTACTATGGTGGTGGTGGAGGTTACTACGTGAAAAACCCGAACAATCGTAATAGCTCTTACGTAAGAACAGTTGATAATAAATGGGGCAATACCGGCTACGCACCAGCGCGTGTCGATAGGAGAAATTATACGCCGAATCCAACTGCTAGAACAATGGGTAACACCGCCAGCACAGTTGGCGCTAGTGCACCTAGAAGAGTGTTCACCGGCAGTAATACGGAACGTACAATGTCTGCTCCTAATCGTACCAGCAATGGCTATGCTCCTGCAAGAGTTAACAGGGGTAGCAACTGGGGTGTTGATAACAACAGCCGCAGTAATCCATCTTGGATGAACCAAAACAACAACAACTCTAGGCCAAGTCAACCTAGTTACACACCATCAGCACCTTCCAGATCATCTTGGGGCGGTAGCTCAGGTGGTTCTACTGGCGGCTCAGGCGGTGGATCAGCACCGGTAAGAGTACGTAGGGGATAATTTGTAGACTTTTCGAAATCATTACATATGACCATACCCCGTCTCTAATAGAGACGGGGTATTTTTTACCATCAACTTATTGCCAACAGAACAGATGTACAACTTTACAAAGCAAGTCCTTATCACCTTTATTAGCCTAACATTCGTTTCCAGCCTACACGCACAAGAAGCCAGCGATGGTATTAAGTTTGCACAACGCCAAGCCACAGGAACTGCACGAAGCCAAGCCATTGGCGGTGCCATGGGTTCATTGGGTGGTGATATTTCAGCGGCAGGCGTAAACCCAGCAGGCTTGGGATTCTTTAAAACCAGCGAGTTTAGCATAACGCCCGGCTTCAACTTCTTTACGAATAAAACAGCGTATCCATATACTTCAGACAATTTAAATCAAAAAGGAACTTATTCGAACGACCGTAGTTTGCTTACCATTCCAGCCGCAGGCTTGGTATTACCACTCGGCGAAGCAGCAGGAACGAACTGGCGTAGCTTCACATTGGGTATCAACTTCACCCCAACAACGAACTTTGCCAATAAAACGTACCTAGAAGGCGATAACTACAGGTATTCGATGACCGACAAATGGGTGCAAGACCTTCGAAACCAAACAGCAACCGTTAACCACGTACTGGGCGATTATACACACGAATTATATTCCGATGGGGCTAAACTAGGGGTAGCTACTTACCTACTCGACATCATGACACTCAACGGTAATAGTGATTGGTATTCCAGTGCAAATGCCGCAAATGGCTTATTGCAAATTGACCGGGTAACGGAGAAAGGCTTTTCTTATGAACTATCGGCCGCTGTAGCAGCTAATTATGGTGATAAATGGATGTTTGGTTTAACCGTAGCCAATGAAAACCTCACATATAAAAAGGAACGCGCTTATTCGGAAGATGATATTTCTGGCGTAAATGATAACGAATTTGCGTTCTGGGAATACCAAGTTAAGCAGAAAACCAAAGGTGATGGCTATAATGTAAAACTCGGCGTCATCTACACCCCTACCAGCAGCATTCGAATTGGCGCAGCCTTTCACACACCTACTTGGTATCAAATGGTGACTACAAACGATAACGTGATGATAACCAATACCGAGAACTTCGAAGTAGATGGCTCTTCGGAAAGGTCATCCGCCACCCGCAACTTCTACGGTAACAATCCTTCAGAATTGATTTACAAATACCGCACACCTTACAAGGCGTTGGCGAGCGTATCTTATATATTTGGCACCAGGAAATTTGAGCCCAAAGCAGTAGGCTTTATTACCGCAGATGTAGAGTATATCGATTATACCACCACTCATTACCGCATTACAGAACAAAAGTATAACCAAAATGTACTGAACGCTGAAATCAAGCAAAACTACAAGAGCGCCTTTAACACACGCATTGGCGGCGAGTTAAAGATCGATTGGTTAGCATTGAGAGGCGGTTTCGCGTACAATGGTTCACCTTATAACTTTGGCGATGCCGATGGTAGCACGAAAAAGATTTCGGGCGGTGTAGGCTTTAGAAAGCATGGTGTATTCCTCGATCTTACATATGTGCATACGATGAGTAGCATCCCTTATTACAGCTTTAATATAGCACAACCGAAGGGTACGCTTGCTAATTATGGCGGTGTAAGCGATATACGAATGGGAACGGTCGCCGCAACATTCGGTGTAAAATTCTAACAAAGGAAAGTCTCTACGAAGTAGGGACTTTTTTTATGCCTGTACAGTAGATTGGATATGCGACATCATGCCATCGATATCCGTGGCATCGAACCATTGCATAAGGGGATCTCTACGGAACCAAGTGAGTTGGCGTTTGGCGTATTGGCGGGTATGGGTTTTAATTTCCTCTACGGCTTTAGGAAGATCAATTTTTCCATCGAGGTAATCGAATATTTCGGTGTAGCCTACTGTTTGTAGGGCATTGTGATGACGATAAGGCAGCACAGCTTTTACCTCTTCAACAAGACCTTGTTCCATCATGATATCTACACGTTTATGAATATTGGCGTGCAATTGTTCTTTGGGCAATGTAACCCCGAGCTTGATAATATTAAAATCCCGCTCTGCTGTATTTCCCTTTCTATACGTTGTAATCGATTGACCGGTAGCTTCTAGCATTTCCAAGGCGCGCATTAATCTTTGCGGGTTTTGGGTTTCCGCGCTGGCATAAAACACGGGATCGCGTTCTGCGAGGGTTTGTTGTAGCCATAATAAGCCATTAGCTTCGTATTCGGCGCGCACTTTTTCGCGGATATCAGCGGGAATGTTAGGCATATCGTCCATCCCTTCACAGAAGGCTTTGATATACAAGCCTGTTCCGCCGCACATAACGGCGATATCGTGGTGTTCGAAGATATTGGCAGCATAACCAAGTGCTAATTTCTCGTAAGTACCGGCGTTAACGAGTTCTTGGATGGAATGCGAGTTGATGAAATAGTGATGAATAGCGGCGAGTTCGGCGGCATTGGGTTTAGCCGTGCCGATGCTGATTTCGCGGTAACACTGGCGCGAATCGGCTGAAATAATTTCCGTACCGAACTGCCGTGCAATACGAATAGCGGCAGCTGTTTTACCGGCAGCTGTGGGCCCTCCTACTATAATAACCGTCTTCTTTTTCATCATCTTACGCCAATAAAAAGGGTGGAACTACGATAACATAGTTCCACCCTTTGCTATCTTACAATCAATTAAAAATTATCTTCGTTTCCACCTTCATCCATCATACCATCATCACCATCTTCCGACATTTCATCTTCTCCTTCTTCTCCATACCCTTCGGCATCCATGCCTTCGCGGTTCAGATCGTATTTCTCTTCCATTTCAACGAGTTTATCGCCGATGATGCCTTTTGTACCGTATTGACTAGGTGCTAAACCTTCTTTACGTGCACATAAAGGATAAGTGGATTTAGTACTTTCTTCTTTCGACACACCAATTAACTCTACAAGGAACGTCCATTGCTTTGCATAGTCGTACATGTAAATAAACTTTTGGTTAGGCGCTTTTACGGCGGAACCAATTGGTGTATCGGCCATTAATAATGGCTCTACTTGGCGAACCTGGTCGTCAAATTCCAAAACAATTTCACGTCCACGTTGCCAGTTATCATTACTGCGGAAGAATGATGCTTTGTGTTTCGCATCGAATTCGTATGCAGTTAAAATCGCTTGATGCAATTGCAAGAAGCTTTGATCTGGTTTGATGGCAATATCCCTGTATACACTTTCGTCTTCTTCCCAATAAACCCTGAATTTCAGAACCGGCATATGTAAAAGTTATAGGTGTTTTGATTTTAGCTTGAAGTATTAATTTGTGTTTGTCCCTGTTGCATGCAATGCTCGAATCTCAACATGCGGTACTGTAAAATTATGGAATTTATTTTACAGGCGTCAAGTTTAACTCGGCAGCTTTTTCTAACATGAACTTATATGCGTCATCGTAATTGTTGGTAATCACGCCATCGAGTATTGCTTCGCGGATGGCATTTTTGAGATCACCTACGATTCTACCCGGTGGTAAATTGAACACTTCCATGATCATTTCACCCGTGATAGGTGGCTGCCAGTTGCGGATGCGGTCTTTTTCTTCTACATCTTTCAGGCGTTGCCTTACTAATTCGAAATTCTCGAGGTGGCGGCGCACTTTGGCTTTGTTTTTCGACGTTATATCCGCTTCGCAAAGCATCATCAACGCTTCAATGTCATCACCGGCATCGAATAATAAACGACGTATAGCCGAATCCGTTATATTCTCTTTAGTTAAACTAATAGGACGCAAATGTAGTTCGACTAATTTCCTTACCAAGCGCATTTTAGCATCTTGCGGCAACTTAAGCTTGGCGAAGATTTTGGGAACCATTTTGCCTCCCACTGCATCGTGCCCGTGGAACGTCCATCCATGGCCTTCCTCGAAGCGTTTGGTGGCAGGTTTGCCAATATCGTGTAATAATGCGGACCAGCGCAACCACAAGTCGCGTGTATTCCGGGAAATATTATCGATTACTTGTAAAGTATGGTAGAAATTGTCTTTATGCCCCTTCCCTTCTACCATTTCAACGCCCACTAAATCAACCATCTGGGGGAAGATGATCTTTAAGATGCCTGCTTTATACAACAAATCCAAACCTACGGAAGGCACCGGGGAGAGCATAATTTTATTCAGCTCGTCGGTAATGCGTTCTTGGGAGATGATTTTGATGCGTTGGGCATTTTCCTTGATAGCGGCGAAGGTATGTGGCGCAATAGTGTAACCCAATTGGGAAGCAAACCTAATGGCGCGCATCATACGCAAGGGATCGTCGCTGAATGTGGTGTTAGGATCGAGGGGCGTTTGGATGTTTTTAGCTTCTAAGTCGCCTACCCCGTTGAATGGGTCAATTAAAGTACCGTAATCCGCCTCGTTTAAACTTACGGCCATGGCATTGATGGTAAAATCTCTACGATTTTGGTCATCTTCCAAGGTGCCGGGTTCTACAACTGGGTTGCGGGAATTTCGGCTATAGCTTTCTTTACGGGCACCTACAAACTCGAGTTCTACATCGAACCACTTGATTTGCGCGGTACCAAAATTCTTGAAGAAGTTTACTTGTGGCACAGGGTCGAGGCGTTTCGCTACTGCTTCGGCCAACTGAATACCATCGCCAATGCACACAATATCAATATCTTTTGTATTTCTATTAATGAGTTTATCTCTTACAAACCCACCCACGACATAGCAGGGTACACGCTGTTCAGCGGCGGCATCTGCCACCAGTTCAAACAGCTTGCGCTCTTTCATTGTACAAGGTATATCCAATTCTTTCCTGCTCATTGTGGTGTATAAATTATTATTTTTTCGAGGCGCGAAAATAGGCAATCGAAACGTAACTAGGTGATATGATGGTGAATTTATATGATATTATGGTCTTATTACAGTTAATTCCCCTTCATTGTTGATTTTCACGATAGTAGAAGCCACTTGTTGAGCAAGATCGTTTTGCCTGTATTTTACTACATAATCTACGCCGTTTACAATTTCCGGGGCCACTTCGGTGAAGTTAGCCGGGGAAGGCCGGCCGCTGATGTTGGCCGACGTAGACACGAGGGGTTTACGTAAACGCTTCACGAGGTGTTTACAGAATTCGTCCTTAACAATGCGAATGGCAATGCTGCCATCTTCATTGATTACATTGGAAGCCAGGTTGATAGCTCCTTCATAAATCACCGTTGTAGGCTTATTAAAACGACTGAGAATATCTGCTAATTCGGGATATGGCGCTACGATATACTGTGATAATTCGCGTAAATCGGCCATGAGAATAACTAGACTTTTCTTTTCATCGCGATTTTTCAGTTGATAAATTTTCTTTACAGCCTCTTCATTTGTGGCATCGCAACCAATGCCCCAGATAGTGTCGGTTGGGTACAAAATATTACCACCATTGCGCAAGCTGGCAAGGCAATTGACAATGTCTTGTTCAAAATCCATAGCTGCAAAAATAATAAATCCGCGCTATTACCGCTTGATGGCCGTTAAAGTATTCATTACGCCCTTCGCAAAGTTCTGAGCAGAAAACTTTTGTGCATGCATAATGCCTCGTTCAGTCATGTCGGCAGCCATGTCGCGATCCGTTAACAGCGACATCATAGCTTCGGCAATAGACGCGTGGTTGAGCGGGTCGATATAAATAGCCGCATTACCACCGGTTTCACTGAAACACGAGCCTTGGCTGGTAATAACAGGCGTTTTGCTCCAGAGGGCCTCCAAAATAGGAATGCCAAAACCTTCAAAAAGAGATGGATATATAAGACCTGTAGCACATTGGTACAGGGCGGGCACGTCGTGGAAGGCGAGTTTCCGGGTATCGTTGATCCAGATAAGGCGATCTTGTAGGCCATATTCCGCGGCGGCGGCTTGTACTTTCTTTTTATAGGTGGTCCCTTGGCCGAGAATGACCAATGGCACATCGGTTTGATCGCCCAGCAAATGCATGGCTTCAATAATACCGAGGAGGTTTTTACGCTCGATAATGGAACCTACATATAGGAAATACTGGTGTGGTAGGTAATATCTTTCGCGGAAGCTGGCTTTTGCGGCAGCGGGCCAAACGGCTTCGAAAATCGGGTTACAACATTGGTAAACGACATCGATTTTGCTGGAAGGTACATGATAGAACTGGATCAAATCTTCCTTGGTTTGCTCGGAAATGGCGATGACGCGATCGGCCGCATTACATGCATAACGAGCTTTTCGGCGGTAAGTAAATACGTCGATCGGGTTATATTGCTTCGGGTAGCGTTCAAAAATAAGGTCGTGCATGGTTACAGCACTTGGGATGCCGGTTTTATGAATCCCAAATGGGAGTTCATGACTTAAACCGTTGTATACGTCGACATTTTCGCGGATAAGGTCCTTTGTCATCCATCGACTTCTCCATAAACCTTTCAATTTACGTTCGAAAGCGGATTGTGGGCCGTGGAAGATGGTACCGGGAACGTCCTTTTCCTTGAACATTTGGCTATGTTTCGGAGCGAACAATAGGTATTCGTGTTGCGGATAGTATTTTGCCAACGCTTCAATTAAAGCACGGCTATAGTTACCTAGGCCGGTATTATTTTGATAGGCGCGTTTGGCATCTAAACCAATTTTCAAGGGCGACATGTTTATGTGACAATTATACGTGAAACCTTCATAGTGGCGGGATAAGCCTGGAAGTATTCACATGAATAGGCGGCAAAATAATTAAAACTAATCAATTAATAGAAAAATTCGATAGAACAAATCGTTATTAGATTTGATCTTTGCGTCCTATTTTTGCGTAAAATTTACAAATAATGGAATTACAACAATTGATACTGGCTGCGTGGAACGACAGGGCGTTATTGCAGGATAATACATATTCCGATGCAGTAAGAGCGGTGATTGAAGCAGTTGATAAAGGTCATTTAAGAGTAGCCGCACCCACTGAAAACGGCTGGACAGTGAATGAATGGGTGAAGCAAGCCATCCTCATGTACTTTAGCATCCAACCAATGGAAACGTTGAGCGTACCTCCATTCGAGTTTTATGATAAAATGAAATTGAAGACCAATTACAAAGAATTGGGTGTTCGTGTAGTGCCGCACGCGGTAGCACGTTATGGCGCTTTCATTGCGAAAGGAGCTATTTTGATGCCTTCTTATGTAAACATTGGTGCTTATGTTGATGAAGGAACGATGGTTGACACATGGGCAACAGTAGGTTCATGCGCACAAATTGGCAAACATGTACACTTAAGCGGTGGTGTTGGTATTGGTGGTGTATTAGAACCATTACAAGCGAGCCCAGTTATCATTGAAGATGGCGTGTTCGTAGGTTCACGTTGTATCGTGGTAGAAGGTGTTCGTGTTGAGAAAGAAGCGGTATTGGGTGCAAACGTAGTATTAACACAATCTACAAAAATCATTGATGTAACAGGTCCAGAACCAATAGAATACAAAGGTCGTGTACCAGCACGCAGCGTTGTAATTCCTGGTTCATACACAAAGAAATTCCCAGCAGGCGAATTCCAAGTGCCATGTGCATTGATCATCGGTCAGCGTAAAGCTTCAACTGATTTAAAAACTAGCTTGAACGATACATTGAGAGAATTCAACGTAGCTGTTTAATATCCATAAGGCTGGGTACGAGGTACTTCGGCGGGATAAAATATACTAAAGGCCGTTTCTACATATGTGGAAACGGCTTTTTTAGTTGGGAGACCAGGAAATCCTAGTTTTGAACCTAATAACTTTGTTCTTCTTCATATATACCTCAAAACATATCTCTATCCTGTTGGCTTTATAGGAATTTTATAAAACATAGCCATAATAGTGTAACACATCTGCCTTATAAGCATGCTACCTTTGGTTCATTGAAACTTAGCATGAAAAAACAAGGTATACATACAAGCGCCATGGGATTCTTCCTTCTTTTCAGTTTACAACTGGCAGTGGGATTTATTTGCTCGCTCGTTATGTTTCCTTCAGCACATGCCCAAAGCAAGCAGCAGCATGCCCAGCATCATTGTTGTACCGAGCAAGGACAAGCTTACACGCAACTAGCGAAAATCCTAGCCGATAACGTAGAACACGCTGCGCAACCGCAATGTACAGTACCTACGCATTTGTTTGCACAAGAGCAAATGGAGCATACAGCTTATACATTGTATGATACTGCCAGCTTGTACAAGGGTGCGTTTCACCGGGTTATACCCGATATTAGGGTGGCTATTCAAAGCTTCCAAGTCTGATCTTCGTTATTGATTTCACTTCTCTACACGACCCAAATTTCATTACCATAAATCAATAACACATGAAAAAGATTTTCTTGGCACTAGCTGTATTCGCTTCCACTGCTACTCACCAATTATTCGCACAACAACAAAAACTATCTTCCTTATTAAACCAATACTATAGCATTAAAGATGCCTTAGTAAGCAGTAATAGTAAATTAGCCGCTACCCAAGCAGCCGATTTCGTAAAGGCAGCCAATAACGCCGAGCTTACAGGGGAAGATGCGAAAGTATTTGCCAACTTGAAGGACAAATTAGTAGTAGCAGCGCAAGAGATTTCTACAGCTAAAAACATCGACCAACAAAGAACTTCTTTCATTACATTATCTAACGAAATGTACACTTTGGCGAAAGGCGCCCATTTGAGTGAAACACCGATCTACCAACAGTATTGCCCGATGGCAAAAGCCGGTTGGTTAAGCAACAACAACAGCATTAAAAATCCTTACTACGGTAACCAAATGCTCACTTGCGGTAAAGTGGCCGACACAATCAAATAAGCAATTTTCAACAAATTACTTGCGGTGCTGGTTGTAATTATACCGGCACCGCCCTTTTACACAATGGATATGAAAAGAATTTCTTTCGTCGTGGTAATGTTGCTTTGGGTAACGCAAACATTTGCACAACAAACTTCACGACCCAAAACAGTTCGATACGACTTATACATCAACGATACAACCGTAAACTACAGTGGAAAAACCAAGCAAGCGATTGCTATAAATGGCAGCATTCCTGGTCCTACTTTGGAGTTTACTGAAGGCGATACCGCCGAAATTTACGTGCATAACCAAATGCACCATGAAACTTCTATTCACTGGCACGGCATTATATTGCCGAATGAGCAGGACGGGGTTTCATACCTAACAACAGCGCCTATTAAAGGGCATAGCACACACAAATTCGTATTCCCTATTGTACAGCATGGTACATATTGGTACCATAGTCATACCATGTTCCAAGAGCAAAGCGGGATGTATGGCGCACTCATTTTCCATGAAAAAGACAAGCCCAAAATGCCCGAACAAACGCTATTACTCAGCGATTGGACCGACATGAATCCGCATGAAGTGAACCGTTACTTGCACAATGCGAATGATTGGTTTGCCATTAAAAAAGGTTCTACTCAAAGCTATGGTGAAGCAATTAAACATAAGCATTTCGGTACGAAATTGAAGAATGAATGGAAACGAATGAATGCCATGGATGTGAGCGACGTTTATTACGAGAAATTCTTGAGTAATGGGAAGAACGTCGATCAGAACACCTCCTATAAAAAAGGCGATAAAGTACGCTTACGTTTAATTAACGGTAGCTCTAGCACTTATTTCTGGGTTAACTTTTCAGGCGGTAAAATGAGCGTTATAGCAAATGATGGTGCGGATGTGGAACCCGTTGAAGTAGATCGCCTATTAATTGGGGTGAGTGAAACATACGACGTGGTAGCTACCATCCCGGAAGACATGCAATATGAAGTACTTGCAACCGCCGAAGATAGAACCGGCAGTACTTCACTTTGGTTAGGCAATGGCATGAAAATGCCCATGAAGCCATTACCCAAATTGAAGTATTTCGAAGGAATGAAGATGATGAATGGCATGATGAAGATGAATGGCAACTTGGATACCAGCACAGGTATGCAAATGAGTAATCAAACCATGGACATGAACACCGTGATGTATCCCGAGATTGTAGACGCCGGCAATGATGATATGAAAATGGATCATCAACACGGCGATCATATGCAAATGGGTGCACAAGACATTGTTACCCTCAACTACGGCATGCTAAAATCGCCTACTAAAACCACTTTGCCCAATGCACCTACTCGCACGTTGCAATTTGAGTTAACAGGTAATATGAATCGTTACGTATGGACGATCAACAATAAAACAGTTTCCGAAACCGATAAAATTCTCATCAAAAAAGGCGAAAACGTCCGCATCGTATTGTTCAATAACACCATGATGCGCCACCCGATGCACTTGCATGGGCACTTCTTCCGGGTATTGAATGGTCAAGGTGAATATGCTCCTTTGAAAACAGTACTCGATATAATGCCGATGGAAGTAGATACCATCGAATTTGCCGCAACTGAAAGCGGTGATTGGTTCTTCCATTGCCATATTTTGTACCACATGATGAGTGGCATGGGCCGGGTATTCTCTTACGAAAATTCTCCTCCTAACCCGCAGATCCCAGATAAAGAAGCCGCTTATAAGATGATTAAGCGCGATGATAAGATGATGCATTTCCAAGCCCGTGTAGGTCTTGAAAGCAATGGTAGTGATGGTGAATTGATGTTAGCGAATACGCGTTACCAGCTAAGTACGGAATGGCGTTTGGGATTGAAGGATAGTCATGGTTACGAAACAGAAAGCCATTTCGGGCGATACATCGGTAAAATGCAATGGTTGTTTCCTTATGTGGGATGGGATGTTCGTTACCGTAAGATGGATAAGCCTGAGAAAAACTTATTTGGTCAAACCAATACGAAGAACTTCCGCCAAGTATTGCACGTGGGTGTGCAGTATACGTTACCGCTATTAATTGTAGCCGATGCTAGTTTGGATACGGATGGAAGATGGCGCGTACAATTTAGCCGCGAAGACATTCCCCTTACCCGTAGGCTCCGTTTGGATGCTAGGTGGAATACGGATTATGAGTACATGGCCGGGTTAAGGTATATCGTAGGAAGACGTTGGGCAGTAAGTACCCATTATGATAGCGACATGGGATTCGGGGCAGGTATCACCTTAAGCTATTAAAAAAATATATACCCAAATATTTGGATGAGAGCAATAACTCCTTACCTTTGCAGCCCTGGACTGCCCAAGTGGCGAAATTGGTAGACGCACTGTGTTCAGGTCGCAGCGTTCGCAAGGATGTGCTGGTTCGAATCCAGTCTTGGGCACCAAAAGCATAAAGCCCGCTCTTAGAGCGGGCTTTATGCTTTTAAACCTTCCTATTTCGCTGTTTAATTACCCAGGCTTAAACAACAGTCAATCCCCTATTGTTTACAGTTCCCTAATAACTCAATCCCATTCAGCCGACATACCTTCATTTCCATGAATCTCAATATCGTTTTATCATCTTTTCTATCCATTGGGCGGCTTGTCTAATAACACGTTTCAATTTTTAACGCATCTTTCCTCTTTAAATGGCAATTTATTATTGTGTTGTTTCTATTTTAATAGCTCAATACAAGTATCTAATAAAATCTAAGCCTTATTATTCTCCACGATTAAAGAACAGATGGGCTGGAGATACATCCTTAATAGGCTACATCTACCCTTCCCTCAACCATACAACCACCTTTTTTACCAATTGATTGATTTTCGGCAGCAATGATTTGATTCTTCATATTTCACCCTCCTTATCCGTACTACTTTTGCATTAGTGAAAACAACGAAGCTGGCCAGCAACAAGCGATTATAACAACTTAATAAATCATCAACTTAAAAAAGAAATATCATGAAAACTAATCAAGAAATCACAGCATTAGCACAACAAGCATTCAAAAACCACCTCGAATATCTTTCATCCGGCCGTATCCCAGAATGGGTAGATCTTTTCACCGAAAATGGTGTGCTGGAATTTCCTTATGGCCCGGCAGATTTCCCAAAGAAAGTTACCGGTAAACAGGAATTGTACGACTATATGAAGAATTTCCCAGAACATTTTTCAGTTACCTTCCAAAACCTACACTTCCATGAAACCAAAGAACCTACACTTGTGATCGCAGAATTTACAAGCGAAGGGTATGCACTTTCTACCGGTAAACCATACCCGCAACGTTACATCTCCGTGGTAACCACCACACCCGAAGGCAAGATTGCTCGTTACGTAGACTTCTGGAACCCAATGACTGCATTAGAATCAATTAATGCGCCACTTAGTGCTTTCGTTGGTAAAGAAGCATAATAATCGGCAGGCTGGTGGAAACACTGTACTACCGGCCTGCTATATTTTTAAAAAATGAGATCATTAATTAATTTTACTGCCTGGCCCCGTTTATTCACTAACCGAAACAAGGCAAATGATATGGCAAAGCCGGAAACAGTAGAACAATATTACAGCAGTCGCCCATTTATTCCTAAGCCGTCTATCGACACTGCAAATGGGCATTTTAACGTATTCAGACTTGAAGAACGCGGAATGGAAGAAGAGGCGCCGATTGTATTCGGAAGGAAGAATTACTTTAAAATCTGTTTGACAACAGGTAAAAGTATTATCCACTATGCGGATAAAAGCATGGAAATACAGAATCACGGGCTATTTTTTGCCAATCCACAGGTTCCTTATAATTGGGAACCACTGAGCGAAGAACAAACAGGGTACAGTTGTATTTTTACGGAAACCTTTTTTGAGAACTACGGGCGTTTAAAGGATTACCCCGTATTTAAACCAGGAGGTGTACCGGTGTACGAATTAACACCCATAGAGTATCAAACCGTGGCTGGAATTTTTAGCCAGCTTTCCGAAGAAAAATCTTCCAATTTTGAGTTTCGTGACGATGTACTGCGCAACCTAGTATTCCAATTGGTACACCATACTTTAAAAATGCGGCCAGCTGCTAATGTAGTAGTGGAGAAATCGAATGCAGCTAACCGGATCGCCGCGCTGTTTACCCAACTATTGGAGAAACAGTTTCCCATTAAAGACAGCATGCACACCATAGAACTTCGGTCGGCCTCCGACTTTGCCCAACAATTAGCTGTTCACGTAAATCACCTGAACAAATCTATAAAGCAGGTGACAGACAAAACAACATCCGAGATCATTATGGATCGGCTGTTGACAGAAGCAAAAATCCTACTGAAACATAGTAGTTGGACGATTGCCGAAATATCATATGCCCTGGGTTTTGAAGGCCCTACCCACTTCAGTAGTTTCTTTAGAAAACACCTGCAATTAACGCCGACACAATTCAGGAAGGAGTAATGAAGTAATATTCGGTTGGGTAACAAATACTAAGGGTATTAATTATTGGTATAAAATAGTTCGAAAAATAAACAGTCATTGTACGCATTTCAAAGGTTGTAAATTTCAAATTTATAACCTTTGAAATTTACATCTCTTTACAATTCAAGTTCGCTAAAGTAATATTCTAAACTACCCAATCTGCATACTTTAACTCCAGTACAGTAAATCAAGTTTCAATCATCATTTCTATCTTATCTTGCGGTGATAAAACCTCCTTTTTCTTGACCTTACACATGCTCCTTCATCGATTCTTCCTACTCCTACTCAATACTTGAATGATCACCATTCCTAGCACATCCATCTGTAACCTATACCAAGATGAAAATTGAGCATCTCCACGCCACTAAGGCAAATTCTTATTCGCGAAATAATTCATAAAAGTGTTCACCGCGTCATCGCGAAACCGGGGTACCATTTCGATGTTCGACTTCACCACGTATGGTTTAATCATTCCCCCTTTCATGGCTGTCAACAATTTTCGGGCAATTTCCTTGCCACCCTTTGCTTCATAAATCTCTACTATTCTTTGCCAATACCATTCTTCCGATGCCTGGACCACAGCGTCTTTAGCAAGTTCTGTCCAAACCGACTTTCCATTAACGAACTGAATATCATACGAATTAGTTTTACCGAGCTTGGTTCTTAATCCTCCTTTTACTTCCACCAACATAAATAGGCGCTGCCCTGTTTCCAAATCTGTTACCTGGTATACACGGTCCAAAATAGGCACTTGGTTCGTGCGTGATGGAATATTAACTAAGACAGTATCAAGGTGATTGCTAAATACGAAACTATCAGTTATATATTCGGCATTGGCTTCTTTGGCTTTATTCAATAACGTAATAACTCGTTTCTCAGCTATGGTAATACCCATTGTTTTATTAGCCAAAGCTGAGAAGATTTTGTCCATTTCTGCTCTTTGTAAACGCGCCATGTCAACCGATAAAACATCCTGGAACTTTTCCCATAGTTGATAGTGGGGTGATTTTCGGATTTTATTCTCTGCGGCGCTTTGTACCCG
The DNA here is from genome assembly GCF_003259335.1 of Chitinophaga skermanii. GTDB lineage: Bacteria > Bacteroidota > Bacteroidia > Chitinophagales > Chitinophagaceae > Chitinophaga > Chitinophaga skermanii. Next base: position 231,398 of record NZ_QLLL01000004.1, on the reverse strand, counting down.
GCTAGTACCTGTTCCTTTATTGCTGCCGCCAACCCCACGACTCTTTTGTACAGCGCTCGTATGGGTTCTAAAACTAAGCCCTTCGTTAGTTACAAGCATTACTGGAGATTCCATTTCTATTATTTCGGCTATGCTAGCTTTTACCATGCGCGCATTTTCCTTCGTTAAGGCAGGTGCTTTACCTAGGGTATCCCTGGCTTTGTAGTACGCTTGTTTAACGCCAGATTGTAACGTAAAATGATCGTCTATTACTTTAAAATCCTCCTCCAATTCTTTTGCTACCTGTGCTACCGTTGGTGTTTCCACTTGCATGATCACACTTTTAGATTCATCCAATAAATCATCCACCTTAGTTGGGGTATTTAATACATCACTCAAGCCCGTTTTATCTGCTTTCAGTGCTCGTGGACTTTCAGGGGCTTTGATTGTTGGCTTATTACTACGTTTAGGGGGAACAGCTATGGCAAAAATGGCATCAAAAATAGTGGCTGCTAATGGACTCATTTTTTCAATTTGCTCGCGGATCTTACTGGATACATAAAACATCACCACTTCATAAATCAACCCCGCAAAGCCGGCTGTTACAAATGCTTGCAAAAAACCAAAGGCAAATAATACCAACTCCGGAAGCACTAATATCCCCTGCGTACTTTTGTAAATCTGAAGAATCATGGCGCCATAAAAGTGCTCGCTAATATAATACTGGTTCACTTTAAACAAGTGTGGTTTCAATCCTTCAAATTCAATATACACACGGTCGGTATTCGCAGGGTCTATATACACGATCGTAATTCCACCATAATTGTTATTTGTTCCAACATGACTTCCCGCCGCCACCACTGCCTTGGCCAATTCTGCCGATTGCTGGTTGATGGCAATCGTTGTTAAGCACATCGTTCTAAAATGCACAATTGTACTTGCATTAGCAGGTGCTTGTAAGATTGCTTCTAATCGATCTGGCCGCCAACTATTCACTGCATCATTAAGGTCTTGGGTAAATTCATGTACATTATGCCAAACCTGTTGAATTCGCATGGTTTCGGCAAGATTAAGCCAATCCATGCCTTGTAATTGACATGCATTAATTTGACACATATTTAGAAACAACTTCAATTCACTGGTCAAGGAATTAACATTCACCTTACCCACCACATGTGTTTTGAATATTTGTTCAAAATTGGAATAGTATTCATACACGCGAACAGGCCCCAAGAACCAACGTACTTCCTCCTGGGTAAAACCTATACGGTTAGCCTTGTACCGCTTAACTTGTGCTATTGCTAACATCCGTAAGGCAGTTAAAGTGTACAATACGTAATAAAAGTTTGCCTTCCGGTGATGCGGTTTCTTGATATAAACTTCTACTATACCACTTGCTTTAATTTCCTTCGTTTCGATGATCGGCATAAAAACATCGCGCAAATACTTAAGCATTTGGAACAGTATCAATATATCTCCTTTCGCTTCCGATTTAACATACTCCGAAAAAGCATCCACAGCTTTATCCATTTCTATTGCATCTTCTTCCCCCCAATAATCTTTCCCTTCTGCCGCCATCCACTTTTTCTCAATAATGGATACTTGCCTTTCTAACCTCGACCTTACAGCAACATTTGTGGCAGGATCAAAATTGTATAAGTGGTCGTTTGATGCCACGGGGTAGCCTATTATTCGTGCATATTCATCTTTTAACAGATCAAGTAACGATTTGCTTTGTAAACGCTTTTCCCTTGCCCTTTTTCGGAATACATCTATATTATCTCGTATTGTAGGGTTAAGTGCCCAATACCTACGTTTGATGGTATTGTAATGGTCGGATATAGGATGACCAACTAGCTGCTTATCCCAAATTTCAAATAGATCGCCGCGCGTTTGGTCTACTTTAATACTCTGGCTCACTAATAACTCGAACAACACATCCGACATGTAAAAATGTACAGCCTTGTAGTTATGAATTAGCTTACTATACATCTCCAAGTAAGCCTTCATCAACAACTCCAATATGACAGATGTTTTTGTACCAACAACAATACTCATGGCACGATTATAATCTGTCATCAAGGCTTGCTGCTGGTGGTTACGATTATTCGAAAGTGTTAAGTGTTCCGCCTTGGCTGCAAATACTCGTTCCATGAGCTGCCGAAACACTGTTACTTGTTTAATTTCTGCCATCGCCAAGGTGATTAAATATCATTGATATCTATATTGGGTTGTACGCTTGTTCCATGTACAACGATCTTCTTGTCTGTTTTAGGGTCTTCGTACTTCTTCGTTACAAGTCGTGCTGCACGGCGAATATTGTCTAACTCCATACTGCGCACTTCTGCCTGTGCTTTCTTCACATCTTCGAAGCGATGCGCCAATTTGTAGTATTCTAATACGGTATGCGATCCAGGCAAGGCTTCTATAAAAAGAGAACCGGTAGGTACGGTTACTATATCACCGCTTCGTAAAGGATCTTGTAATAATGCAGCATACATTTCTTTCAGTTCTTCTTCAATCTCTGCAAACCCGTTCTCGCCTAGTTGCTTACGTAAGTTGGCTACATAGTTTTCAAAATCATCCAAACTCCAATTACCTAAGTTATCTGGATCAGTTAAACCAAATTCTGTATCAATGTAGGGTGCCATCATAAAGTCGGTCAGAACATTCGACTGAAGGAGTGGGAAGATCATATAATTCCCTTTGAAGCCTAACATATTATCCAAGTCTGCCACTTCTTTTAAGGTAACCTCTGTAACCTCCATGTCTACTTCCAAAGTGTATGCATGCCGGGTTTTGTTAGCTACAGCATAATCGTTTAATCCTTTTGCTTCCGGGGTACTGTTGATGCTTATTTTATAGGTACCCTCAAAACCAGGCACCTTTGTATCCAATAAGCGGAAAAACCTTTGATCCGCATATTCACTGCTCCATATAATTTGCATATAATAAAGGATGTTCGCTTTTATGTGCTCCAATAAACGGGCAATGTGCGTTTCTTTCTCTATGATGTCTTTCCGCTTTTCCGCTAATTCTTTACTTAAGCTGTTAAGGGTATTGTTCTCATTTTCTAAACGCGCCATTAACTCGCGTCTTTCTTGTTCTGCACGTTGATATGCATCTGTGGCTGCTTCCCGGCGGATACGTGCAGCTTCCGATTTTTCCATTGTTTCATCATCACTATCTCCAAAACCTAGTAATTGCCCCGCACCTTTTACCAAGTTGTTATCCATGATACCGCCTAATACGGGTATGTTGTCAAACAAGCCGTTACTACTGCCTCCCAAGGCATTCGCTTGGGCAGTAACGGCCGCTTGCATTGCTCTACTCAATATCCCCACCTGGTCGTTGTAGAACTTTACATTTTGTCGTAATTCTTTAATGATTTGTCGTTGTTCTTTGACTGTTCTTTCTAATTCATCCAAGAGGAGTTTCTCACCATTGATGATGTATAGGTACTCCATGCCTGTTTTGAAGCTATCGTCGACCAATGCACGTTTTAATACCCAATCGTGCGCTATTACCCATTGCGGTGTAATCTCGTGAGGTGCAGGCATTTCTTGGGCCACCAATATTACCGGGCGCAACCTGTACAAACGTTCGCTGATTTTGAATAATCGTTGCAGCTCGTAAAACAAGTAGGTGACCATCAACTCGTCATTAGTGTTTTTTATTTCCCCCCATTCTGTTGTAGTTGATTCATACATTTCATCTGTTGATATTTCGATCTTCCTTTCATGCCTATATTCTTGAGAAGCTTTTATAGTAGCTTCCCGGAAATCTTTCTTCGTTTGTTGCGAATCTCTACCGGCATCGGAACCAAGTTTAATGGTTGCAGTAGAACCACTCACTAATGGCCCCGAAGTAAGTCCCGATTTTGTGTCGTACGATGCATCTGACGTATCTCGCTTACTTGCTTTATCTACAATATCCGATTCGGCCCTGGTGCTGTTCGAGGTATCTGATTTCGAGATTCTTAAATTATCTTCCTGCTCTTTTTTACTCCTCGTTTTTTTCACAGTAGTTTTAGTTTCATACTTCTTCGATTCCCCGGGCGCCAATGGAATAGTACGTACTAGCTCGCCAACTTGGTAATTCTGTGGGTCCCACTTCTGCTGGTATGTCAGCAACAATCCAAAATTCACACTTCGTTCAGTACTGTTTGCCGCATAGTATTTAAAGGAATAATTAGTATTTAATTGAGCCTGTAAGGCTGTTACGAGGCTATTAGCATCACGCAAAGAAGATAACTCATCATCAATCTCATCACGCTCATTCAAACGTTCTATTGCAGCACGAATAAGGTTGCTACCTTTTTGTTTAAAAAGAGCGATCGCTTGTTCTTTGTTGGTCCCTATTGGTACTGTATTCAAATCTGGAACAGCTCTATTAACTGTGCCATAACCTTCCGCTAAAAAATCGGATAAATTGGTGTTGTAGTTATATGTAATAGTTAACGCTAGCATATTCAACACCGACCTTTCTAACGGCAATAAACGATTCCAAATAGACAATGCTTCGGGGAATTCCAGTATAACATCCTGGGAAGGACTGTCAATTGGTGCGCTTGTTGGTGTGTATCCTGCCCAATAACCATTAAGCAACATAAACGGGTTGCCGCCATTGGATTCAACTTGATCATACGACCGCTCTGCCAAATTGATTAAACCGAGATCAATCGCTTCTTGCCATACGTTTTCAAATGCGATTTTTAAGGAATGAAAATCATAATATGCCGGCACATCAGCAGGCCCCTTTTGGAAGATGGTATTGCTAATATTCTGACCAATATCCTCGTTCGTAGGTCGCTTCTCTAAAGAAATTTGAGGTAGCCCAATCGACAACTGTTCTTCCGGGGAAGTAACAGTCGACATTTGATGCGCTACATACTTAGGAATATCATTTTCCGTGGTAGGCGCAATAGTAGGTGTAGCTCCTGCATTTCCCGGGCCTGTAGTAGTTGCAGGTGCACTAGCGTTTAATTCGCGGGATAAACGATTATTGGGATGATCTAACAGTATATCCTTACCCGATCCTTCACTATGCTTTCTAAATATTTTAGGCAAAATATCCGATTCAACAATAGCACTAGGCAACACAAATTTCCCTTCACCTGGCAGGAGATAAGGTTGATATTGGAGGATGTCTTGTTCCGATAAATAAATATAGCCTTGTGCCTGCTTATTAGATGTAGGAACAGATGGACCAAAGTTGTGCTGCACTTTGGTTTTGATATTATTCGAGGTAACATCTTTTACACTCATACCTTGTTTTACAAAGAAAGCGCTATCGCGGAAGCTGCTAGGTACTTTGGAAATTTTATCGATAAATGGTTGTACGAAGGTGCTTTTCCTCTTTTCGTGTTGCGTATCTTGCTCTTTTACGATATGTTGACGTAATAGCTTCTTTTTCTTTTCAGAGAATTCACTATGCTCTTTAATGTTTCTTTCTAACGAGGTTAATATGTTTGTAGCACCCATAACAGGTGTACCTACTACCGGGATAGCAACACCTTTTTCTGCCAATAAAGATGTTTTTAATTTGATGATATGTGCTTCATTCGAACCTGCATTTAATCGTACATCTAACGAATAATACAATAGTCGATCTTGTACGGATAGACCCGGTTCTTCTGCCACTAATACAATTAATAACAAATCGGGCTTAGTTTCCTTGGATGTGCCTAAATTATAATCCCGCGGTATTATATCGATAGAGAAAGCACCATCGCCACCAGTGAGAACAGAGCCAATTCTATCTCCACTATTTATCAAATCGTTTATTTGAACGCTATTACCACCGGCCAGGGCACTTCTATAAATGGTATTGCTCGCAAATTCGGGATCAGACCACTTATCTAGGTCGACCAAAATAACCAACAAATCTGCCAGGCCGAGATTCGTTTCTTTATGCAGAATTTTTCCTGAAACCATATTAGATTTCGATAATTGGGGTTGCTGCGTAGCTTTCATTTTAAATAAGTTATAAGGGAGGGAAATGGGGTTAAATACACTAGTAAATTAACTAATTGCAGAACGGAACAGTAACCCTACTTATCATGTGGCGGCATTCTGCGTATTTCCGGCTATATATTTCACTTGAACGGTATAGAAATGCATGTCTATATGTACCACACGCGCCAACAAGCTTCTATTTAATCTAATAGCACGTAACTAGGTAAATATGCTCCTCTAAAACACACTTATTCAATACTAAACGAATAGAAAATCTTCCTACTCCAACATAATCCATGTTATAGAAGTCGATATTCAAAATATACTACTGAATACGACTTATTCCAACTAATTTGCACCGTGTAGATAGTGCAATGCTTTGTATCATACTAGCATCTACTTTATCAATAATCTATTCAACATGTTGGAATCAAATAATATAATTATGCCACCAAACTGGCAACTACCAATTGATGATACTTATCTTGCCATATATAATGATGATTCTATTCAGTATGTTAGCGAAGATGAAAGCATTATTATCTTTATTTCGATAATTAAGGGTGCAGAAAATACCAACCATATATTAACCAATACACCACCTTCTATAGCCTTCTCGGAAGATAGTTGGTTACTGAAAGGCACTAAAACGGGTGGGCAAGAGATATTGGTTTGTGTTATCTCCTTTTCTAAGGAAAGCGATACGCAAATGGTGAAAGAATTGTTTGCAAGTATTGTATATATTGGTAATTAACACTTAGTTATTCGTCCTTCTACATGTAATTCATCGCTATGCTCCACCGCTTTCCACCTACTCCTACCCAAGCTTTGAATGATCCATCATTCCTCGCACATCCATCCGAAACATACGCCAAGTTGAAAATAGAAAAACTACCCGGTAAACGAACGGTTCTTATGACCGAGCATACCCTCATTTTCGTACAACGCGGCATTAAACTCCTGCATTTTCCCGGTGAAACGGTAAGGGCATCACCCGGGGAAGTTTTCTTACTACGAAAAGGCATCTATGTGATGGCAGAATACATCGAAGAAAGTGCCGATTTCGAAGCCATGATGTTATTCTTGCCATTGAAGCAACTACAAGCAATGGCAATGCACAGCAATGGCACACATCCCAAGCATGCCGAACCGTACCTCGTATTCCCCGCTACCCCCTTACTCAATGCCTTCAAAGAAAGCTTCCGGCAATACTTTGGTCAGCCACCGGCACAATTGGAACAATTAATGCGCTTAAAACAACAGGAAGTATTATTACTATTATTATCGGGGCCACAAAGAAATGCTGTACAAGCTTTCATTCGTTCGGCCATCGATAACGAAGTAGCAACGATGGAACACATCGTTTCCCAATACCTCTTACAACCAGTAACAATTGAAGAATTAGCCAGCCTTTGCAACCGTAGCCTTGCTAAGTTCAAACGCGATTTTCAAAAACAATACAATTGCCCACCCCGTACTTGGATTAATAACCAACGGTTAGCACATGCACACCTACTACTGCAAAATACCGATCAACAAATAACCGGTATCGCAATGGATTGCGGCTTCGAAAATACATCGTGGTTTATACGGCTTTATAAAAAGAAATACGGTCATACCCCCGCTACAGAAAGAGCCAAATAAGCTATCATCTGAGCTACACCAGCTACCATTCACCTACCTTCCTACACGAACTTTGTTGAAAATTACAAGTATGAAGATATTACTGATTGGTGGCGAAGGCACCATTGGAAAAGGAGTAGCAACAGCGTTCCGTTCACGTGAACAAGAAGTTATTACAGCAGGTAGAAACAGTGGGCAAATCCAAGTCGACATTACCCAACCTACTTCTATCGAACAAATGTTTCAACAAGTAGGCCCGGTAGATGCGATTATATGCACCGCCGGCACGGGGTATTATGGTCCTTTCCATACCATGACTACCGACTTGATGCTTCCCGGCATACAAGGCAAACTCTTAGGCCAAATCAACCTCGTACTCATAGGAAAATCATATCTCAACAAAGGCGGCTCTTTCACCCTTACCTCCGGCATTGCTGCAGAACATCCTGCCCGTAATGGCACCTGCGTAGCTATGATCAATGGCGCCGTGAACAGCTTCGTGCTGGGTGCTGCACAAGAAATGGTCGACGAAAAACGCATCAACGTTGTAAGCCCGGGATTAGTAGCAGCCAGTGCAGAACGCTACGGCGCCTTCTTTCCCGGCTATAACTTGGTACCGATGGATAAATTAGTGAACGCGTATATTCTAAGTGTAGAAGGAGCTGTAAATGGCAAAATATTGAAGGTGTATAATTAACCATCCCAAAATGGTAACCAACGATGCAAAGTCGTTGGTTGCCTTCATATAAAAATTAGTAACGCCTAAGTTTTACAGGCTTATACACTTCTTAACTTAAGTCAAGGCCGAAGATAAAGCACTCGCCTACTTTTGGGGAAACAACCCACTATGCGTTACTTGCTAATAGTAAAAATCACACTCATACTTGCCGGTATTATTGGTATCACTGTCGGCATAGGCCAATTATTCTTTCCCATTGCTTTTGAAGGATCAACGGGTATAACACTCAGCAATAACACCTCTTTACTAAGTGAATTCCATGGCGCTGGAGGTACATTGCTTGGCGCGGGCATTATCATACTAATAGGCGCCTTTTCGACCGCCATAAGAGGCTTTGCTTTAATGCTCACAGCTTTATTCTACTTGGGATATGGTATAGCACGCTTATATGGTATGTTGGCAGATGGGTTACCCAATGAAGGACTAATTGTTGTAACAGTGATTGAAGTTGTGATAGGTACATTAGCATTGGTACTTTACCGGCAATACAAGCGGCAACAATTTGCCCGGTAATTAGGCTTTCCGGGTATTATCGACAATCCTTTTACGAATCCTGCTGAGCGATTCGGGGGTAACACCGATATAAGATGCAATGTATACGAGCGGCACACGGTTCAATAAACCCGGCTTTGTTTGTAATAATGCTTGGTAACGTTGCTCCGGGTTGTAGGCATTCAGGAGATGAATGTATGCTTCTGCTTTGCGGTAATCGGCTGATAATAAATTGTAAATAAGATGACCGGTAGCCGGGTATGCTTTGTGCATCTCGGCTTCTTGTGCCTTGGTTCCGCTCAGCAATAATGTATCTTCCATGCATTGGATACTGGTTTCCGATGGTTGTGCACTCATATAACTGGAATACAGTACAATGGGATCTTGTTCTACATAAAACGCGCTTGTCTTTTCCAAACCATCCACGATTCGGAATTGTCGTAAGCAACCTTGTAAAACAAAATAGCACTTGTTACAAATCCTGCCTTCTGCTACCACTATATCGCCTTTTGCAAAGGATTCTACAGTTGTAAAAGCCAGTAAAGCGTCGATCTCCTCGTCGTTAAATTCGGTATATTGTTGTACTATTTTACGGGCAATATCTTTCATACTGGGGGTTTAAGTACAAGCTTGGATAGACCTTTTTTTATGCTAGCTTAAAGATATAAAAACCTAAGCACATACCCTGCTATACTAGTGAGTAAATACACAGATTGCATAATAAAGTGTAATTTGCCCTTCCTTAAGAATCGTTATCGTATGAATATTTGGAACATTTTCGCCGCCGTCGTTGCTATTTTTACCCTCTTCTTTGCACAAGAAGCGTATACATTATATGCAGCAGGACAAGCAGGTTCCAAATTACAAACCTTGCTTTTACTTATTGCCCTTTGTGTGATCCTCACGGCCTTCTTCCTTATTAAAGGAAGGCGTATTAAACGCTAATTTCTCTCCTCTATTTTGTGACCAAGTGCTAAGAATTCTTGTCTAAGTAATGGATAGCAGCTCATATCTGCACCAATAAATGTATTATTTGTACCAAGCATATGATCACATGAAAAACAGACATTCAAGATCGAAACGACTTGCCCAGATGCGCTATAGAAAACAATTGCGTCACGGTATACAGGTGCGCACATCCAATACGGAATATTAAGCGCAGGTATGCTTAGATGTGAAATAATGGCCAAAGCGCTTGCTTCAGAATGATGCAGCTTGCTAATAAGTTCAACGTGTGCTGGAAGATGGTTATTAATATGTTGTAAATGTGCAATGCCTGCATTCATGATGGAAAATATCGCCTCCATTCGTTGCTTTTCATCAGCTGTCAATACCTTGCCATTTGCCACACGTCTCGACAATCGCTGATATTCGTTCCATTCTTCTAATGAAGCTTGTATAAACGAATCGCCCCTATTAAAGGAATAGGTTTCAATGTATTCAAATTCGAATGTATGCAGGTATTCGTGCGAAGTAAGAGGACGTTGCATAGTATAATATTGGGTATTAATGTTAATAATTGAACTTGTAATAAAGTTATAAGCCGGTAGCTTGAAAAAACGATCACCATGCTAGTGTCTCATGTTTAAAACACAACTTGTAAAAGAAGAATCTATCAAGATGCACTAATATAGTAATGACCTTTTGATGTTCCGTAGCAAAGGAAAGCTGTTAAATAAATCATTTTCAATTATTTGATTGCACTTAGAAAAGAACTGCATATGATAGTGATATCCAGCTGATAATCCAGCTTGGAAACAAAGCTGCTAACGTCCAATACAATTCGTGAATATATACAATAGACGTGTTTTAAGCGTTACCTTGAAAACCCATGCAAAATAGAGGTACAAATGTATTCTGTCATTCAATAGCACTTTGTAAATGACCTCGCAACAATCAAGTCATTTGCAACGGATGCCCCAGCTTTTGGAGATACCTTCCTAACATCCCAAACAATTCGTGCCCTACATGAAATGAATGCGTTTTACTGGTTGCCATGAAAGCACATTCAAAACAGACGTACAACTTGCCAACCATACAATTAGCAGCATCGTAAAACACCATCACATCCCTGTAAATAGGAATACAAGCAGCATAAGCTACAGGCGGTGGCATAATCGTTGATAATATACAATCCAATTCCATCGCCAATGAAGTACCTACCTCCACCCTTGCTACCTTATCTTGAAAAGGCGTGTATTCATCCAAGGCAAGTAGCTGGTATTCTATAGGCAACAACGATTGTAAATAGTCATAACGCTCCTTCTCCTCCCGCTCTAAGGGTATCAAACGACCCTTTTTCAACAATACCTCTATTTCCTGTTCAACTAGCTTTTTTGAATTGGTATAAGCTGTATTCCTAAACAGGGAATATGTTTCGAAATAGGCGTAATTGATAGTGCCAATATGTTGTATAATAGAAGATGGAGTTATCATAATCACTGTATAGATTGATCTCGATTTTTAATAAATTCTTCTCTTTTTTCTAACCAGCCCGGCTGCATGTATTTACGTCCTTTACGCTCTACTGTATGCCCATTCTCAAACAAAAAATCTACCAACCAATCCAGCACAATAAAATCAACATCTAAGTAACCCGTTTGCTTCGTTGCTAGAAAGCCACATTCTAAACAAAGATTCAATGTAGAAATAACATGGTCATGCTTGTCATAAAATACAATCATATCCCTGTAAACAGGCCCACAAAGAAATAAAGCAGCCGCCACGGGTTCCGTTTGGAACATCTTATGTAATTCAATCCCCTCTTTTGAATGGCGTTCAAAACGAGCCATCTTTTGAGCAAAAGGATGAAACTCATGTACTTCATACACTGTACCTTCTATACTCAACTATTCCTGTATCTCCTCGATACGCTCAACTACGGCAGTAGATGCAACACCGATTTTTGTCAACGAGGTTAATTCTGTTTGTAATCCTTGTTTATATGCTTTATACTCCTCGCTACGCAACATTGAATACGTTTCGAAATAAGCAATATCCAATGCATTGATATATTCAGCTGTCGTCGTTCGCTTGTTACTATTTCCCATCACGCAAGATTTTCTTTATCACGGCTATTTGTCCTAAATGGTAATGTGTATGCTCAATAATCCCTAATAGGTTCCTGTAATAATTGCCATATGCTTCCTTTTCGAAAACTTCGAATAGTTGCGGTTCATGTAAGGTAGTAATGGCTGTGGCAAAGGCATCTCCTTCTGTTAATGCTTTATCAACCAATAATCGCCATGCTGCTTCATTCGTAATAGCAGGTACATCAAAGCTTACTTTATCACTCGCTTGTAAAGTACCACCTTCCAACACTTTCAATACAGCGCTTACATAATAGTTCATGTGGAATACCAAGGCTGCAATTGTGTTCAACCCATGCACAGGGGTAACGGCTTCTTGCCAAGTAACATCCGATAATACCGTTTTCAAATCAACCGTTGTCCAGTTACCACCAAAATGAACATCTTTAAAGTGTTTGGCGATTTGTGTAAGATGGGTCATGAGGAATTGTATTAGTTAGGTGTTGGAATAAAGATTAACAAAGTAAGTAAATTTCCTTGCACATAAAAAAAGAGGCCGAAGCCTCTTTCTTTCCAATATTATTGATCCGCATTTTTCTTTAACCAATCCAATCTTCTTTGATCGGGTAAGTGCTTCACGGAGAATTGTTCGAAAGTGGCGTTAAAACCTTCACCATCCGGGCAAGCGGCCATTAAGCCTACCATTACCGGGTGGTTATCTTGCAAGTGCGCATTACGCATCATCACATAGTTTTTATCGTCGAATGAATAGAAAAGCTCTACTGCATCGAGCCTGCGAACGGCTTTGATCCAAATGTAGCGCGGAATCTTCTCGAGCTGAATCACACTCCAATCGCTCGTTTTATGGGTTACCACGGCGCTGATATTCAACTTACCATCTACGAATTCTACACCGGCTTTGATCCAGTTTTCATGATCCACACGAATCATTAATCCCATTTGATCGAAACGCGCTTTGTAGTCGCCTATCAACTTCACCTTCGTTTCAAATTCACCACCATACGTGGTGTAATAAAACGGGGCATCGTCTACCGTAAATCCATAATGCGAAATTCTCCAGTAGTCGCTGTGCGGGGTAACGAACATCGAGAGGTTGTTGTTTTTGATGTTCCATTTCTCTGGTTCATTGAACCATTGCATCTTGTCCAAACTCTGCGCACGCGCCGTTTGTACGGCAGCTAATAGGCACAGGCTGTAAAATAGTTTCTTCATGATTGTAAATTTCCCTGGCTTTGGATGATCTTTAATAGAACGACGAAACTACTGCAATAAATGGATAATTTCATATTAACGATGACAGGTCTCTACAACTAGATAAATTATTACAATGACCACCACTACCATGGCATACCCCAATACTTCTTGTTTCCAGTGCTTGGAAGCGTCGAAGGTGTATGCTTGGTGATCAATACTGAAATGACTAAATACTGCCGGGCTAACAGTTATATCCGGCCTAAAATGCCGTAATCCCAATAAAAAGCGGGCCATCACTTCATACCTATTCGTATAATAAATAGATCCCAAACTCGATCCCAAAAAGCTATTCGTACAAAGATTACGCCCTGCCGGCCGACCCTTCATCTTCCAAGCCAAGCGGGGCATAGATTTAGACCGCTGTTGAATAAATACATCATGTGCATAAGGCCCCGGCTCATGCGCTATATCCGACCATTTGATCGTTTGTACAAGCTTGCCCGTTCGCGTATTGTTAAAATGTAAGCCATCCTTGTCCACCCTAATCTCCGTATACCCTTTTTGCCAAGAACGATAAGCACCCCACACCATCACCACCAATAACCCGGTGATGATAATTGCCGGGAAAGCAATGCGCCAATCTTCCGTAAAAGCTAAATACGTTACGTAAATGCTCACTCCAAGTAAAGCCAAGGCACAAAGCCCCATCAACACTAACAATAAATTGTTCTTCAGCGCGTGCGGTTCCGATTGAATAGGTGTGAAACTAGGATATGGTAATTGCATGGAGTACTATTGGGTGCATGCAATAATATCGATTTTTTACAACATCCCCCTAACGCGGGTAACCCGGGATATGTAAACCGAGTATAACATCTTGTTGTACTTCTTGCACCCCATTCACTTTGCTCACTTTCATGATACCATTACCACCCCTATTTTCCATTTTTGCTCTTATACTAGGCTTCAATAACGGATCATCGTTAAATACCCATTCATCGATGTAATATTCGTTTAATGAGGGTTCTTTTATGGCTACATGAATATGTGCCGGCATGGTGTCCTTGGGATAAGGCGCCGGGCGATTCGTGTAAATATGAAAGGTACCATCGGCACCGGTCTTTACCCAACCACGTGTATGCCCATGCCTTTTAGCTGCCACCGGCGTTGCTGCACCCGGTGAATAATACCCCGATACATCTGTTTGCCAATAATATAACACAACACCCGCTGCCGGAAGTTTACCACCCGGTTGTAATATACGCCCGGCAATATGCAAACGCTGCCCTTTCTCCTTCCATCCATCACTCGTATCTACAGGCGGTATGTGCTTAGGCATACCAACATACAACAATTCACAACCATCACACCCACCCCCTACAAGGGTCGATTTCGACTTTGATTGACCATTACAAGCAGTACAAATGAAAAAAACTAAGATCCAAATTACATGTTCCATAACAAATTGTTTATGGCGAATATCGGGATCAAACGAAAGCTGGTGGAGCTTATTAGGCTAACACGATGAGTTGTTATGCCCAGTGGAGGAGTTAACATCTAAGCGTAAATGGCCGCTGTATAATAACAAAGCTAAACGCCTTTCATTTTTTCCTTAAACCTTGCAACATACGTTCTACTTAAACGCAATAAGGTACCATCTTGTAAATACACATCATAGTCCCCGTTCAGCCTTGAAACATATTGCACCACGTGCTTCACCTGCACAATGGTAGAACGATGCACTTGCACAAACCCCGCTACTTCCAATACCTCCATCATTTGCTGTAAACTGGTATTATGTAAATACGCCCTTCCCTGCACATGCAAACGAATATAAGGCTTGGCCGATTCGATATAGGTAATATCCTTCACCGGTAATGGTATATATGTTCCTCCCTGCTGGATCGTAATTGTGTCAATAGGTACCGGCGCAATGGGTATTATCTCAACTGCTTCTCCCCTTTCCAACAAAAACGGTACCCCATATAGCAATAACAACAACAAGGCATACGTAGGCACCGCGTAAGCGATCGTGCCCCATACATCATACCGATGATCTAAAAAACACGCGGAAACACTCCACACCAAACAGGCATACAATAACAAATGCCCTGCTGCCAATAAAGGGATAAAGCGCCATGTTAGCCGCCAACGTTTCACCAACCACCAACCCGGCACAAACAATACCCAAATGCTGGCAAATAATACCGATTCTTCTACGTAAAACGGGTAACGATTAAAGTAAGCATGCCATATATCCAATACAATTGTTATTACCGCTGCTGCCGGTAAAATCATAGCCATCTTTGGTATTGAAGGTAGTCGCAATTGCATACCTGTAAGTTACGGAAGTTTTAGGAGGCCTTTTATACACCTAATTGGAACTTTTTTGTTTTTTTATTAATTTACTGCTGCCTGTTATGCTATAGGGAAAGGAGTTCAGTTAACCATTTACAGCAACTAGTCATGATAAATCCCACTGAAGTCATACTCGTCAATGAGCAAGACGAAGCCATTGGCACCATGGAGAAGCGCGCCGCTCACGAAGAGGGCCTGCTACACCGTGCTATTTCTATATTCGTATTCACCCCGCAGGGCGACCTAATTCTACAACGCCGGGCTCACAATAGGCAACATTGCGGAGGCTTATGGTCGAACACCTGCTGCGGGCACCCACTTCTTGGTGAAGATATTACCGAAGCAGCCCACCGGAAATTACAGGCCGTGCTGGGATTCGATACCCACCTCGACAAACAATTCGAATTTCGCTACAGGCTCGCCGTTACCAGCGGAATAGTTGAAAATGAATACAAACACATCTATTTTGGTCAATATAATGGCCCTATTCACCCCGATCCCAAAGAAGTAGTACAAGTAGAACCACGTTCTATTGCCCTCATTAAGCAACAAATACAGCATGCTCCCGGTCAATTTACCCCTTGGTTTCGTCTCCTCATGCCCAGCGTGCTCAATTATTTATAAATAATTTCCCGGCTGGTGTGATATTTTCCTTCCCCCAACGAATAATGATCCAAACACGTATATTGTATACAACGACCGTGCATTGCTCATTATTTAAAACATTTTATGAACGAAACGGGAAAACAAGCAACTTTCCTCCAAGTACTACAGGGGCACAAAGGCATCATTTATAAAATTGCCAATGCTTATTGTAAGAACGACGAAGACCGGAAAGACCTTGTACAAGAAATGATCGTACAACTATGGCGATCGTTTGAGAATTATTCCGATCAATACAAATACTCTACATGGATTTACCGGGTCGCGCTGAACGTGGCTATTTCTTCATACCGGAAAGAAAGTAAACGCAAAACCATTCCCATACCCGGGGAAATCATTCAGCTCGTTGATCAGTCCAGTAAGCTGGAATTAAATGAACACCTCCGTTTATTACAACAATTCATTAGCGAACTAAAGGAAGTCGACCGCGCATTGATGCTGCTTTACCTCGATGAACGACCGTATAAAGAAATATCCGAGATTATGGGATTATCGGAAAGTAACGTGGCTACTAAAATGGGTAGAATCAAGAAAATCTTGCAACAAAAATTCGAACAACATCAAACTTCTTCATATGAACGATAACGATATACGCAGTGCTTGGCAATCTTACAGTCAATTGCTCAACGATAGCCTGCAACTGAATAAACAAAATGCGGAAGACATCACGAAGCTCAAAGCAAAATCGTTCTTACAAAGCATGCAGCCTATTAAAATATTTACCGTGGCGGTGGGCATCCTGTGGGTATTATTCGTGTTCACATTATTAGTAGGCTCGTGGTCGTATTCCAGCCTATTCTTTAAATCTGCCGCCCTTATCCAAGGTAGCATTTCAGCGATTGCGATTATTATTTACTTGTACCAACTGTATTTGATTCAACAAGTAGATATTAACCAGCCCGTGATGGCTGCACAACGCATTATCGCGCAAATAAAAACGAGCACCATTTGGGTAACCCGCATTTTATTTTTACAATTGCCTATTTGGACCACCTTCTACCTCACCGCTGCTACCTTCCAAAACGGGCAAACGGGTTGGCATATTGTTCAAATTATTATCACCGGCGCTTTTACATTGGCAGCCTTGTGGTTGTTCTTCAATATCAAATACGAAAACCGCCATACAAAATGGTTCCAGCTTATATTCAATGGAAAAGATTGGTCGCCGTTAATGCAGGCCATGTCGGTACTGGAACAAGTAGAAGAGGAGAAAGTGTAGGGTGAAACGAGCGGTGGGTGCTTTGTTGTAACATCCTTGCTACGCTCAGTTCATCGATTAGCGCTTTATTGATCTATCAATAGTTGATAATATTAAAAATGGTCGGCGTAATGCCGACCATTTTTGCATACAGTTAATGATGCGTAAAAAAACTAGTTAATTTTTGTAACAACTAAATCATCATAGTAAACATAACCTGTTGTAGACGACATCCAGTAATCTTGGCTACCACCACGGAACGTGTGGAACGACAAGTTACGGATCAAACGTTTAGCATCGTTGGTTGTCCAACGCATAGCCCTATCTAATACGGTCGTACCGTTAATAATCATGCGTGCGCGACCGTCGGTGTTAGAGCCGGTATTACTTTTTACATACATGGTAACGCTGTAAGTAGTACCTAAAGCTAAACTACCAGAAGAAGGATAAGACACGCCGAAGTTATCGCCGTATTGACCGGCTTGGTCGCGGTGATATACATATGGGTGGAAGTATACGCGGCTACCATTGTTGTACCACATTAAGCGGAAGCTACCGCCGTTACCATCCCAAGCAGGATCGCCACCGGCGTTACCATCGCCCAAGAAGAAACCGAAGCCGAGTTTACCACCGCGGCTCCAATCGAATGCGCTATGGAAGCGAATGGTGAAAGATACTTGGTATTCCGATCCATCAGAAATATCTGTGTTGGCTACCATACCACCGGCACCGGAAAGGGCCCATGGCAATAATGTAATGCGCAAGTTTCCATTGGAAATCATGGAACGAGAATCGACCCAACCGCTTACGTTACCTAAATCGTAACCGGCTTGGCCAGAAGTGTAAGTGCTTTGATTTGCGTAGCTATTCCAGTTTTGTGAGAAACTACTAAGAATACCTGGAGGAGGTGCTACCTCTTCTTGTTGATCAACGGGTAAATCAACCGATTTTTTGCAGGATGTAAAACTTAGGCCGACGAATAATGCAATGGCTACTGAAGAGGTGTTCAGAATTTTCATAATCGAGTGGTTTTCTTAAACGTGAAAAATTGGGTTCGCAACGAATTAACTGTACCTACAAATTAGTGCAAAACCCCACCGCGGCAAGCCCCTACAAAGCCGTTTTACGCATCCAGAAATAGCACCGAAATTCCAGAATTCATATAACCCACTTCACCCCTTCCAAGCAAATACAACCCAGTAGCCAACTTTCCTAGTAAGCCCCCATTTCGTTACGTATGCATTTCTAGGCCTCGTAAATTGCAATCGATTGCGATAATGTAGAGGTAATGTAGGGGTTATGTTTCTCCCCGGGGCGAAAATTCGGACTTGTAGGGCTAGGATATTAGCAATAAAATACTGGGCCTTTCCATTCTTATCGTTCATTACCAGCAACACCGAACGCCTGTAGATGCAAGCCCGCTTGCTTGCTGGAAGCTATTAGAAGCATTCATTTACAAGCCTTTACAAACCTGTAAGCTACCTTTGCCTCCTATTCATCTCCCGTAAGCCACTTGTTCCCCAAAATTCAATTTCCCCATCTAATATTTATTCCCTATTTTGCTAAAAATATTAGCAAAATGGCAGTAGAAACGGAAGAAGTGATGTTGAATACCTATTTCGGCTATCAAGGCAGTGTTGTGCTTATTACAGAACAACATCTTGCCAATGTTCACTTCATGAAGCACCAGCTTTTACGTATACACATTAGTACGGGTAAACTAGCACAACTGGGGTTTGTACCTATTTCGGGTACGGGGGCAACCCAATTCTCCATCAGCCACGAAGGCATCACCTTCTACATCAAAATGGGTACAAAAAATAAATGGATTTTCCAGTTCAACGGGCAAACCATTACCCGTATCGAATATTTACACGAATTACAAATGCTTTGGTATGCACTTACCCAAGAATTCTTATTACGCAGGATCGATAAAAAAGAACTCGTAAAACCCAGCTATTGCTACGCCGAAAAAGTAAACATCGCCCTACCAGGTGCTATGACGCCTAAAATGGTAGATCCTACCCCGCAACCTTTTTATGTTACACCCGATTGTATGCTGCTGGTAAGTACGAAGCCTTATACCATATGGGAAATTAACAAGGTAGGTATGATTGAAGTAGACGGGAAGAAATGGGGTATTAAATATATCGCCGGTGAGAAAGACCCCTACGGCGCTGCCAATGCTTTAGAATGGCTCAAAGATCATTTTAAAAGGTATCCACCCAAAAAGCTATAACTACAACAAAGGGCGGTATCCCCGCCCTTGTTATGATTTCTTTTACTCCTCGTGCACCCCGGCCCCACGCAATTTCCCTAGCAACGGGGTAAATTCCCCTTGCCCCTTTACCCGGTCGTTCAAATATGCCGATACCAAGTTTATCACTGTTTCGTAATACGGCGTTACCGTGCAATTACCCGAAGTATGCACGGCATTGGGGTACGACGAGAAATCGCCATGATCAGCAGAATCGATATATACCACTTGCTTATCGGCACGGATGTGTTGCAAATAAGCATACGCATGTTTCTTGTAAGCTGAATCGCCCCGCCTATCGGCCGATAAACGGAGATACGGGATAGCCAATGTATCGGTTAATCGATGCATACGAATCAATTCAAAATCCACATCTTCCTCCCGGTTTTGATTGTACACGTGAAACTCCGAACCATCCAAACTCACAAAACAAGCTACGTTCTGCAAGGCTGGTAAGGCTACAGCGCCTGCCAAGCTACCCCAACTATACCCCATTACTACCAACTTACTCATATCGAAATGCGCACTATCTTTCAGCATTTTGATGGCGTACAATCCATCGTTCACTTGTTCCATCAAATCCTCTTCTTTCACGGTCATATCCCCGGGGAAACGACCAATAGAACTCACCGCCACTACAATATAGCCCTGCTTTGCCAAGCGTTCGAACAGGCTGTAGTTCTCGTAACCCATACCGTTGTAGCTCGCGAGGTAAAGTATAACGGGGAATTTGCCGGTAGCAAACGGTGCATTTTTAAAGCTCGCAGTTTTTAGGTGTAATAGTTTCGTTGAATCGGAACAACCCAGTTCTTCCACGATACTTTGTGCGATCATTTGTGTAGCGCCCGTAGCAATATCCGACGCGGTAAAGTAATTCGCGCGCACTTCTAACAAATGCAGGAGATCGTAAAATTGTAACGCCGTATCTGTAGGTGCAGGTGTTGCGGGATACCATACATCGTACTCCACCGGGCGATAATACAAATAGTAATCTTTCCCCGGCGCAGGTTTATACAAGCGCGAAGTATCTTCTCCTTGCAAGATTTTAAATCCTGCAGCAAATGTTTGTGCTGGTTGCTTCGGAACGTCCTTACATGCCCATAACAAGGCAGCGGCGGCCATTGTCATTATACAGCCAATGATTTTACGCGGCATACATTTTCCAGTTTGGATGAATGCCGAAAATAGTAGCTGAAAGATTAAGCATTTGTTAAAGTCGACGAACCCGCTATTCGCAACTATCTTTTAACATTTTCATATAGGCCAATCCTTTTTCATGGGCAAATTGAATGTTACGGGAAGGAATGGAATCTGCTGCCCCGGGAAACGATTTCACGACTTGGTGAATACTTTTCTCGCGGAGTAAATGCAACATGGGGTAAATGGAACGGTTGGTATAGTTAGCTGCATCGTCGGCATCTGCGCCTGCAAATTGGTACAAAGGATGGAAGGTGGCTACCTGGTAAATACCCTCGTACTTTTTACGATGTATCACAGTTTCCACTTGCTCCACTAGTTGTAAATATTGCTGGAAATCTTCGAAACCCGCTGGGAAAATTAGCAAGGTAGTTTCGATCGATTTATCACGGTCGAGTTGTTGACAAGCTTGTAGAAAATCATCTTTCGCGGCCATGAAAGTAGTCGCATCACTTACGATATACGCCATACTATCTTTCTTTACTACGCGCGAGGCAAAAGGACAAAAGTTGCACCCAATCACAACTTTCTCTACCCACTTCTTTGTTCTTTCGATGATAATTTCTTTCGCTTCCATACGCCGAAAGGTACGCCCATTATTCCGAAACGCCTAATTATGCACTTGCCTTACGTATCACTCACCTTCGCTTTAATTAACTTCCGCGCTACGTGAACACGGCTTTTAATTGTACCAATTGGCTCACCCGATTGCTGTGCAATTTCAGCATACGTAAATCCCTTGCAATACTTTTGTAAACAATCTCTAAAAGGTGAGGGCAACCCGTTAATCATGATCGCTAATTCTTTTACTTCCATGTGTAATATTCTTTCATCTACGGCATCAAATTCTGCCACCGGCAAACGTTCTTGAAAAAGTTTGTACTTCGCGTACAGGTGTTTTCTTTTTAACTGGTTGATAAAGGTGTTGTACATAATTGTATGTAACCATGCTTTCATGTTGGTTCCTGGGATAAACTGCTCGCGGTGCGATAAGGCTTTGCAATATGTATCTTGGTACAAGTCCTTCGACATTTCAATATCACCGGTCAACTTAACCGCGTAAGCGCGTAACAAATTCGTGTGCAGCAATAGGTGGTGATTGAATTCTGTTGGTAACATAATCATTCGTTTTGTGTTAAGATCTCCTTGCAGGTTGGTTGCTATGGCAAGTAGGTGGCTGCCTCGCGGGTTATTATGCTAGCAGTTTGCCACATCAACCATTCAAAATTAGACAAGCTAATTGCCTTACTCAATGCTCCGATGGGTTACTTTGTTGCATATTTTCGCAATGATGACGGGCATTTACAATATTTGAGCGGAAATATACAATGCGGCAGATGCTGTATATTTGTAACGCTTAAAAAGAATAGGATGAAGAAATTTGTATGGATTATCAGCATTGGAATAACGCTTTTTGCTTGTCATTCCTCCAATCAAGAGCAAGCTCTTCAACCTGCTGTAGAGCCTGTGGAAGCGACGAAGGATCTCATGGCGTATTTACGGTATGAACGCGATTTTGTACAACTCGCCCGCACTTTTAAAGCATACGATACCTTGGGTAAGCCTATGCCAATCGAACAATTCTTGTCTACAGTAGCAAACGGCCAATACTTCCCTTTAAGGGTAAATGCACACGATAGCAGCCTTGCTTACCAACTATATCCTATTCAATACCAAGCCAACGAAGAAATGCAGGGATATATCCGGTCGCAAGGCGATTTGTATCTCTCGCGTTACAAAAGGCTCGGCTCCCCTATCCCTACTTTCAACTACACCGATCTCAACAACCAAGCGTTCAATAACGAGAATTTGAAAGACAACATCGTATGGATCAAAACTTGGTTCATCTCTTGCAAACCTTGTATCGAAGAAATGCCATACCTCGATGAACTGAAGTCGAAGTACGCGAACCAGCCCAACATCCAGTTCTTAGCACTTGCTTTCGATAAACGGGAGGCTTTGGAGAAATTCCAAGAGAAGCGCCATTTCTCGTTCAACGTTATTCCCGTTACGCAGCAATACCTCGCCGATTCATTGCAAGCCAACATCTTCCCATCCCATTACCTCTACAAAAACAACCGCCTCATGGGTATCTCGCATGAAGCCAAGGAAATGGCCGCCTTGCTTAACGACGTGCTACACGAAAAAAACTAAACCATTCTTTCAAAGAACAAGGCTACTTCACACCACACTTTGCCCCCGCGTACAAGTGTGCCCTAACTCGTCTACCATCGAAACTACACCTTCCTACCGCCACAAAAAAACACCGTGCCGGATAATGCCGCTTTTAACCGCTTTATGCCGGAAATGACCGCTTTATGCCGGTTTATGCCGGTTTATGCCGCTTTATACCGGAAAATGCCGGTTTGTGCCGGAAAATGCCGCTTTTTGGCATTACTGCGCTAGGAACTACAATTAAAAAATCGAGTAAAATCAAGGGTTTCAGCAAAAAAATGTCGACAAAAGGCTTACTGAACCCCTGTAAACACTGGAAAAACACCCCAAAATGTCGGAGAAGTGTCGGTAAAAGGCTTACTAAACCCTTACAAACACTGGGCTGCTCTCGGTGGAGAGTCGGTGAAGTGTCGGTGGAGAGTCGGAGAACTGTCGGTGAACGTTCGATATTGAGTGGGAAAATGATGCCTATCGAATGAACCGGGGGCGAATATATTTTGCATACTGCTTTGCAGCTTTGAACAGTTGTATACATCTTTAAAACACGAAAGGTTACACGGGCTATACCGTGTAACCTTTCGTACAATCACGTCATTATCCTCTTATTGCATGCCTGGTAATTCCGGCGGAAAAGGCTTTCTAACAGGCGTTGTTAAGGTTCTTAAAAACGCTTCTACAGCTTTTACTTCATCGGTGCTTAAATCCAGTTTGCGTAATATCGCTGATGGTATAGGCCGCATACTTTCATCTACTTTTACAAAGCGTTGAATGGGGGCAGGGTTACCATTGTTGTAATATTCTACCACGTCGCGCAGTGTAGGGAAATTCCCATGATGCATCCACGGCCCTGTTTGTCCTACTTCCCGTAACGAAGGCGTTCTGAAAGCACCAATGTCTACTTGCTTTTTTGTTAGATGGTAACGACCAAAGTCTTCCATTTTCGAACCATAGAGTGCTTGCCCATCATTGTGAAATTGGTTATCGGAAAACAGCGGTGTGTTATGACAGTTAATACAACGTGCTTTCGTGCGGAAGAGGTGTAAACCTTGCACTTCTTCATCCGTCATTGCCTTGGGATGACCGCTAACAAAAGCATCGAAACGACTGCTATTGCTGGCAATACCGCGTTCGAATGTGGCAATGGCGTATTGGATTTTCTGTACGCTTACTTCATCATTCCCAAAAGCTGCAACAAACAAAGGCTTATACGCCTCCACCGCTTGTACGTTTGTAACCATCGCTGTTAATGTTTGCGCCATCTCTACTTTGTCTTGCACAGGAAACACCGATTGCTCTTCCAAGGTAGCAGCGCGGCCATCCCAAAAGAAAGCAGTAAAATGACCAATATTAAACAAGCTCATCGCGTTGCGTTTACCCGTTTGGCGGTTATGCCCGTACGATACGCGTCTTCCATCGCCCCAACCCAATTCAGGATCATGGCAACTTGCACAAGCCACTTGTTTCGACTGGCTCAATCGGGGATCATAGAACAAGGTTTTACCCAATGCTTCTTTCTCCTTCGTATAAGGGTTGTATACTGGGTAAGGCGCTGTACCCAGTTTCCCAATATCTTGGAACCCTATGCGCACAGCACTATCTAAAAACGGTGCAGGCCATTTCGCAGGGTCGCCGCTGCTATACAAAGCACGCAGCTCTTCAATCGAATAAGTAGGCTCTAAAGAAGCTACCATAAACGATAGCAAACTCATCGACATCACTAACGAAACACCAATAACCGGTAAACGACGGATCTTCATGTATTCTATTGAATTTTATCTACGCTGATCTTGTAATCGTATTTATTCACCGCGGCACCACCAATGGCAGTATCATCGAAATTCATTGTTAACTCAATCAATTTCGTATCTAAACTGAATGTACCGGAACCGCTAATACCAATTTTGAAGGTAGTACCGTCCTTACGGGTTACAACTACATCTTGCTTAATCACTTCTACAACACCACTACGTGCACCTGCACTAGATGGGATCAAACGCAATGCTTTGGGTACGTTAATGCGCGCTGTTTTAGCAGATACACTACCACCGCCCATTTCTTCAGTATAAATACGCACCATGTTGAAGAAGGCAACACCACTTTCAGCCACATAATTATTCACGAAACCTATTACGGTGGCATCTGTAGAATCCAATACAGAATAATGGCCCGCTAACGTAGCGTATTTCTGGGTAGAGGTATTGAAGTAATAAGTATTCGGTGCGTAGTAAGGCTCGTTTTTGAACCAAGTAGCTGCTGGTGCAAATGGCGCAATTCTAATCGCCATTTCGCTGTTCGTACCGATGGTCATGGGTTGCATGCTTTCATCGAAACGGGCAAACACTGTGCGCTTTATTACAGCTAAGCTTTGCTTCGCGGTTACGTTAACTGTTACGGTTAACGGATTTTCTGTAACAGTGGTACTGTTGAGTGTTAAAGTTGTATCTACACTATTACTAGCAGAATCAACGAGCTTTAATTTGAAACGTGCTTCTAATTCTGCTTTCGTCATATCGGCTACAACAGGTACCACGATATTGAAAGAGAGATCATTTGTATTCAAATCTACGTTTTGCGAAGTAGCTTGGAATGAAATGCCTACAGAAGGTTTTACGGGTGCCACTTTCTCGTCCTTGCTACAAGCTACCGCACCTAGTAATGCTGTGGCAGCTACAAAATATTTCCATTGTTGTTTCATACTGAATGTTGATTTATACTTTAATAATCGTCGTTTTGTTTTAATTGAGGATTCACGTTGGTGCTAGCTTTCGGAATCGGCAATACCATCCTGTAATCGGTAAAGGCAATGTTGCGTACACCTAGTTTATAGCGTGCCCTGTCGAACATATATTCCCCTTCGAAGGCGAATTCTTTTCTACGTTCCAGTAGAATAGCATCGATGGCTTGTTGTGGTGAACTGAAAGAGGTGGCGGTTAGGTTCGCATCTGCACGCATGCTAATAGCATCAAAATCTTTACCTGCTTGCAATAAATCGTTCTTGTGTGCAGCAGCTTCGGCGCGAATTAAATACATATCTGAAAGGCGTAATACTTTAATCGGCGTGGCCTTTGTTGATACGCCGGTGTATTTGCCTGTAAAATAGTAGTTGCCTTTCGGGATGAATAGGCTGCTTCTACCACGGATATCAGTGGCAGAATATATGTTCATGAGGTCGTCGGTAGCTGCATATTGTTGATCGGAACCATTATCGCCATAATACGTACCCAATGTTGTACCGGCGAAAGTGGCTTCTAAGTTCAACTCGAATATCGATTCTGCACTAGGGGTTTTATTCGTCCACGATGCTACGTATTGTGCGCGTGTCATTAAAGTATAGGTACTCGAGCGTATTACTTGGTCGGCATAGGTATACGCATTATCCCAATCGCTTTTATACAGGTATACTTTCGCGAGTAACGAAGCAGCACTGGTGAAGTTGAAGGTATTTTGTACGTAACCATTGCTAATAATACCGTTGGTAGATGTGAACAATACGAGTGCTTCGCGGAGGTCTTGAATGATGGCGTCGTAGGTTTCTTTTACGGTGCTGCGTACCGGTAATGGATCGTTATAAAAACGTGGTTTCAAATTCACTACAATCCCATCGTGCGAAGCATCCGGCGTATAGCTATAGGGCCGTGCAAACAATTTCACCAAGTCGAAATGCAGCAAAGCACGTATGCATTTCGCTTCTGCTTTTATTCTTTTTACTACGAGGTTAGTACTATCGAATTTTTCAACGGCAGTAAGGATGTTGTTAATATTCGTAAGCACATTGTAAGCTTTCGAATACGTAGCATTCATACTACTGCTTTCTGCATCTTGTAGAAAGCTATAGATGTCCATCATTTTCACGTTCGTGGTTTTGCTGAATTGCAAGTTACCACTCGCTAAATCGGGGTATACCATGCGGTTTACATGGTAGAGTTCTGTTGTTAATAACGAGCTGTACGCGCCTACTAAAGCGGTTCTCGCACCGTCTATATCGGCAAAGGTGGCCTCGTTGGATAGTTTATCCGACGGTTCTTTATCGAGTAATTTTTCGCAACTGGTGTGAAGGAAACATACCCCCAGCAGCCATAATCCTATGAATATCTTTTGCATGTTCTTTTCTTTTAAAGGCCCAATCTTAATCCGAAAGTGTACGTTCGCATTTCGGGATACACAAATCTCAATTCGGCAATGCCGTTCCGGGTACTGCTCTTGTTATCACCCTTGTACCAATAGAACAAGTTCGTGGCATTGGCAAACACGCTCAATTGTTCAATGCCTATGCGTTCTAACCAGGCCTTCGGTAATTGGTAACTACCCGATAGGTTCGATAATTTGATATAGCTGATCTCGCGTAAATAGCGCGATGAATTCACTACTAAGCGGCGTGGGAAATATAATTTCGGTACATCGGTAATATCATTCGGCTGCTGCCAACGATCCATCAAATCCACAATTTGATTGCGGTGATTGAGGTTACGACCGTCCGACTGGATATCTTTGTTCAAGAACACGCTGGCACCGTAAGAATATTGGAAGTTGGCTGTAACTGATAATTTCCCGATGCTGAATACATTCACTATACCACCTTGAAATTTCGGTAAGTAGTTCCCCAATATGGTAGCCTGCGAAGTAGGCAGCGCGTTAATCGTAGCGGCGTCTACTTTTTTACCACTAGGATCAAACCAAGTTTCTTCTCCGGTACTAGGGTCTACGCCGGCCCATTCCCATCCCCAAATGGTAGAGGTGCTTAACCCAGGGCGCGCTACCGTCATGCTCTCGCTGGAATACATCGGCTGGAAACCATCGTTGAAGCGTAAGATGACGTTCTTATTAAACCCTAGGTTGAAGGAAGTATTCCACGTAAAGTTGTTGCGTTGGATATTCGTACTGTTGATGGTTAATTCAAATCCTTGGTTACGCATATCTCCTGCATTCACACTCATGGTGCTATACCCTATTTCCAATGGCACCTGTATGCTGGAAATCATATCGCGGATGGTGTTATTATAATACTCCGCTGTTACTTCTATACGTTTGAACAAGGTGAAGTCTACCCCGAAGTTGGCTTTGTAATTCTTCTCCCAACTTAAATCGGGGTTGGGTGCTGCCGTACCATCCGGCACAGCGCCTGTATTACCATTGTAGTTATTCGAACCAAAGGAATACAATCCACGGGCAGCATAGGTACCAATACGCGAGTTACCGGTGCTACCATAGCTGGCGCGTAAGCGTAAGAAACTAAGCGTATTGTTGTTTTGCAAGAAGTTTTCATTCGACACGATCCAACCTACTCCCAAACTGGCATTCATGGCTACTTGTTTATCGCCCCCGAAGATGGACGATTTATCGGCGCGAACATTTACCGAGGTGTAATACTTCTTACGATAGTCGTAAGCTAATTGCGAGTAGTACGATACCATCGCGCTACTCATGCTAGAAGAAGCCGCTGTTTGAGATGCTGCGTTGTTAAGGTTATGCAACTTATCGTAAGAGAAGCCCGTACCCATGCCTTTCAGCAGCTCGGTGTTTTCGTCTTGCACCTGCGTTCCCACTAAAACATTCACATGGTGTTGCTCGCGGAAGGTTTTCTCGTAGGTAGCTTGTAAGAAGGCCGTCCACCCTAAGTTCCTACGGTCGAAAATTTGCAGGTAACCATTACGTGTACGCCCCGTGGCATTCAAACCCGATTGGTAAATATTTTCTTTATTGGAGTAATAGCTTGTACCTACGTTCGCCATTACTTGTATATCGCTGTTTACTTTGTAAGTGCCTTGGATATTACCGATGAACGACATGCCTTTATGCTTATCGGTGTTTTGGTTCAACACGGCAATAGGGTTTGGTACGTTTAAGTTCGCCAATTCATTATAGCTGCCATCGGCATTATACGGCGAAATATTCGGGGGCAAAATCACGGTGTTATAAATATTCAATGCGTTCTGCATGGTTAAAGTAGGACTCATATTCACCGACATCGAGAACTTGTTACTCACTTCATGATCCAAACGAAACCGTGCGTACATCTTCTCCAAATCATTCGCCAACGAACTCGCATTTTGTTGCAAGTAACCACCCGATAACCGGAAGCTCGTACCCTGCTTTCCACCCGACACATCAACGTTTACATTCTGGTAGCTTGCATTCCTGTTCGTTAAATCGAACCAGTTGGTATTAATGGTTTTACTGCCCGACAAAGCCTCTGCCGCTGCCGGTGTTAAACCATTATTGATATATGTTTCGCGCAATAGCTCGTAGTATTGCGGCCCATCTAAATACTTAATTTGGTTAATGAAAGTAGACACCCCCGATTTATAATCTACATTCAGTTTTGTTTTTCCCGCGCTACCATTTTTAGTGGTAATAATAATCACACCATTGGCCGCGTTCGCACCATAAATGGCGGAAGCTGCTGCATCTTTCAACACCGAAATACTTTTAATATCGGCTGGGTTAATATTCGAAACTGGGTTCAAGTAGTTTTCATTCGCAAAGCTGGAATGTTCATCACCACGTTGTTGTTCATACAACGGTACACCATCCACTACGTACAACGGTTGCGTGCTGGTAGTTCTGCCGCCCAACATAGCTGTTAAAGAACCCTGGCCGCGGATATTCACTTTCACCGGTGTATTTAACGATGTATTTGTTTCTACATACACCCCTGCTACCAAGCCTTCCAACATTTTATCTACACTTTCAATAGGACGAGAAGTTTGTAACGCAGCCGCGTTCAATTGCGAAATACTGCCCACTACTTCCTCTCTCCTTCTTTCTTTCGTGTAAGAACTAGTTACCACCACTTCTGCTACCTTCAACGGATTTTCTTCAAGTTGTACCACCAACTTCGTTTGCCTACCGATCACAATTTCGTAAGGTTTCATCCCAATGTAGCGAAATACCAAGGTAGCTTTCGCAGGCCGCTGTTGAGGGAATTGGTATTGAAATATCCCGTTTTCATTCGTAGCAAATACATCACCTGTTTCTTTTACCAATACACTTACATTCGGTAATGCCTGCCCATCCGACTTCGAAGTAACCGTACCACTAATATTGGGATCAATAGGCGTAGGCACTTTGTATGCCGCTGTAATGGCGTTGCCAATTTGCTTGTACGTAGTATGCGTAGCTTCACCGAGTTGTTGCAATACTACATCTAAGCCACCGCGCACTTGTAAAGTAACCAGTTGGTTCCCTTTCACGGTGTTCTCGTCGTAGTTAAATGCTATGCCGGTTTGCTTTTCCAAGCTGGCATAAATCTCTTTCAACGGTGTTTTATTAGCCGCTATTCGAACACTGTAATGTTGCCAAGGCTTCAATTGTGCAATCACGCTACTAGCGGTGAGTAGGCATAAGAAAATAAGTATCGCTAGGCGATTGAAAAACCGCCTCCACGAAGGAAGTGTGTAATGCATAATGTATAATGCTTTAACGCGTGCAGTGCTGTATTAAATAATGCCTGCTATTGATTTTTTAAAATCACAGTATCGCGGGAAACCGTGTAGCCGAGCCCGTTGGCAAAGCAAATGCTCTCTACTACTTGTTGGAACCCGGCATTTGTAAAATGCCCTGTGTACTGCATATTGTTCACTGTCGAACGGTTGATCAAGGTAATGTTGTACATCCTTTTCATCCTTTGCTTGATCTCCGCAAAATTGGCCTTTGTAAAATATAGTTGATCCTGCTGCCAGCCTAGTACTTCTTCTTTATTGAATGCGCCTGTTGCAAATGATGCCGATGTTTGATCGAAGCTCGCTGCTTCGTTTGGTTTCAATTCCACGAGGTGATCGCCTTTCGCCGATACGCTTATTTTACCTTGCACAAGTGCTACAGTCGATTTGCCTACCTCGGGGTAATAACTCATGTTAAACGTTGTACCCAGTACTTTCACATGCATGTCGCCACCATGTACTAAAAATGCACGGTTCGCATGTTGACTCACATTAAAAAATGCCTCGCCATCCAAATATACTTGTAACGAATCCTTCGCTGCACTCATCGCGTACCGTATGCTGGTACCGGCGTTCAACATTATGGTCGACCCGTCGGGCAACTCGATGGTGGTTCTTTGTGATGGGGAATTCTTAAAGTAAGTCCATCCCAATTCCGCTGGGTTGTTAGCCGGCTTGTGGTATATGTACAAAGTAACAAGGATAATAAGGAGTCCACATGCCGCTACCAGGTATGGTCGCAGCATTTTGACAATTGATTTTTTGGGTGTGGATGAAGGTGGCGTATAGCTGGAAGCTGTTTGCAAGAAAGCTTGCATCCGTGCTTGTTCGGCTTCGAATGCTGCTTGTGGCAGGTGCCCCATTAACTTACTCAGCATCATCTCTGCGAGTACGATCTCATCGATTTTACTGGGGTGGCAGCGCATCCAGTTTTCCCAGAATGCCACTGCTTCCTCGTCTGTTCGTTGATAGTACCGAATAAACGACTCGTCTGCCGCAAAATCTTCCGCCCTGTATAAAGTATAATCCATGTAATCGATTCGCTTTTTATAACAGTGTAAGAAAAGGACGATTTTTACCCCGGAAATGGAAACTTTTTTTAAAAAAAGTTTAGCGGCGCTAGCAAAACCAATACCCGCAAGCTTTTACGCATTAACTTCAAAGCTTCGTACAGCTTATTATACACGGTGCGTGGTTGCAATTGTAACTGTTGAGCAATTTGTTCGTAATTGAGATTCTCGTAATACTTTAAGCGCAGGATGGCTTGTTGGGTAACAGAAAGTTGGCGCATGAAATTGTGCAGCTTGTATTGCATCTCGGCATCGTGCTCGGCTCGTACAATCATTTCTTCGTACGATTGTTCGATTCCTTCGGCGGCTGTTACTTCACCGGTAGTGATGGCTGAAACTTTTACTTCTTTGAGAATTTTGCGCTTTAAATAAGTGAAGAGGTAAGAAAGCGGTTGTTGTACAGTGGGCAACGATTGGCGGCCCGCCCACACTTCGCAGAACACTTCATGGATGCTATCTTTTACCAACTGGGGATGAGCATGAATACGGCACCCGAAGCTATACAATGCTTGGTAATAGCTATTGTAAATCTCCATAAACGCTTGCTGATCGCCGTTTTTCATCTCTATCCAAAGTGCTGCTGCATCCAAATTGTTCCTATTTTTTCACTACAAAATACAAAGAGCTGGCAAAATTCCGATAGTAGCAGGAGAATTCAACTACTATTTAGGAAAAAAATTTACGCAATCGGGAAGAACAACACTGTAAAAGGATTTCGTATTATATTTAAGCCATGAAACCATCGCAACGTTCCCTATACATCATTATTTTTGTTGCCTGTTTAGTAAAATTACTTGTACATATAGGCGCCGATATCCGCGCAGGATTTCATGGCGACGAGTTCCTACATATTGCCACGGGCAACCACCTTGCTTGGGGCTATATGGAGTTCCCTCCCATGATTGGTTGGTTAGCCTACCTACAGAATTTGAGCGGTAGCACTGCCGTTTGGGTACATCATATTTTCCCACACATAGCCATGGTAGCCATTTATGTAGTTGTAGGCTTAACAGCCATACGATTGGGCATACAGCAGCGTGGGTTGATATTGTTATACCTAGGTCTTTTTTCAGCCCCGGGATTTAGTATAAACCACCAATTGTTTCAACCCGTTGTATTCATACACCTCGCATGGATTGTTGGGTTTTACCAATTAGCCGGGTTTGTAAAAACACTACAACCGAAATACTTACTCTACCTTGCTATAACAGCAGGATTGGGCATGCTTACGAAATATGATATGCTCTTCTTCCTAGCAGGACTCAGCGGTTTGCTCTTCTTTCAATCTACCCGCAACGTATTACTGCAACCTAAAAGTTGGCAGTATATATTGGTAGCACTGCTTATCTTCTTACCAAACTACATTTGGCAACTACAACATCATTTCCCCGTTGTACAACACATGGCTCGCCTATATGAAAAACAATTATCGCTCGTCAATTCTAGCAATGTAGCGAAAGAGGTTTTTATTGCGATGAATCCCATAGCGGCTATTATGTGGATCGGTGGCGTACTACTCGTGTTCATAGAGAAAGATCGCATTATCCGCACTTTGGGTCTATGTATTTTCATCTCTATTGTGCTATTAGATTACAAACAAGGAAAAGAATACTACTTCTTCCCTGCTATGATGTGCCTCTTTATATTAGGCGCCTTATGGATGGAGAAATATGTTTTACCAAAAGCCAAATGGGCTTTCTATCCAATCAGTGGTTTGTTTGCGGTAAGTGCTGCCGGGTTCACGTTGATTGTAATGTCGTTCTTACCGGTGGAGAAATATGTAGCCTTAGTAGGTATTAAAAAGAAGGAAGTAGATCGCTACCCCGTGCGTTTCGCAGATATTTATTCGAAAGATATGTGGCATCACATTATGCTAGATCTTAAGTCGGTGTACGACAGCCTTCCCCCGCAAGAAAAATCTACCGCGCTTATCTGGGGCAAACACTACAGCCAAGCCGGTGCCGTAGAATTATATAAAAAAGAATACCAACTACCCGGCGCTATTAGCTACCACGGCAGCTTCTATTTATGGGCACCTACAACCGGTACTATGCCACCAACCGTTATTGCCTATAATAAAGGCGATGCAGGGAAAGATTTCTGGGATGGGTATTATAAAGATGTGCAACTCGTGAAAACATACCATAACAAGTATGCCCGCGATCCCGAAGATGAATACATTACCATCTACGTATGCAAACAACCTTTGCAAGATTATGCTCGTATGAAGGAACTATTTGCTAACCGGGTGTATGAATAACTATTTCATCACCTGGTAAGTGGTAAGTTTCTTCACCTTGCCATCTTCCATTTCAAATACCTCGCAGAAAACGGCGTTCATGAGTTCGCCCGTGCTCATGTTAAACATAACAGTGCCCTCTACGGCTACTACGTCGTTTTCTTCGATCATGCGGGTAATCACAATAATGGGTTTACCCGTAAAAGCTTCATTTCCGATCTCCTGGTCGAAAGCGGCGATACCTTCGTGGTAAAAATAGCCCGGCATGTCCCAAATCACGTCTTGCGCTAAGCACGATAATATCATGGCATGATCCTTCTGCCGAAAACCCTCCATGTAACGTTCTACGGTTTCTTTGTTGTTATGCATATCGTTTTTCTTTTTCTACTTCAATAACGATGCCCAATAAGGCTTTGTTGGTATGTTCATTGTGGTGGTAAAAATATTTTTGAAATACTTTTTTTCCTACTGACATACTGTTGTCACACCCCCATCGGAATTTTACATCAACAACGAAATAATTCATCAATTAAAACCTTATTTACCATGCAAACATTAACTGCCACCACTGCTACTGTAAGCCTCCAAGATTTGATCGATAACTATGTTGGTCACCGTGGCTTAACCCGCCGTATTATCGATGCATTCCCAGAAGATCAACTTTTCAGCTTCTCTATTGGCGGTATGCGCACTTTTGGTGAAATGGCGTATGAATTAACGGTGATTGGAGAAGGTATTAAAGGCCTTGTAAATGAAGAATGGCCTACTTACTTAGAAAACGGTAAAGACGTATATAATACAAAGGAGAAAATTTTGGCCTACTTCGACGAAGTAACCGCGTTGATTGCAGATTTAGGCAAACAATTAACCACGGAACGCTTAGAAGAACAAACCAATGCATTTGGCTTTTATCCAAATAGGGTGATCAAATCATTGTTCTACTTCATCGACAACGAAATTCACCACCGTGGCCAAGGGTATGTATACTTACGTGCTTTAGGCATTGAACCTGCCCCATTCTGGGATCGTAAATAAGCATTGTATACGCATCTTGATAAGTGCAAGGTGGCTGTCCTTTAAAGGATAGCCACCTTTTACATGCACAATTGCCTGGTTTTTATTTTACTAATGTACACAATCAATAACATAACTAAGCATGCCACTCCATCATGAAAGCATGATAATCAATTCATTATTAGCTTAAAACTGGTCCTTATTCACTAACCCATTGGTTGACTGCTGTTTAATACCCCGAGCCTTTGACTTCCCTTTGACGAGCCTTTAACGACCCTTTGAAAAGCCTTTGACTTCCCTTTGACTTGCCTTTGAAAGACTTTAACCTGCCTTTGAAAGACTTTGACTTGCCTTTGCCGGGCCTTATCGTCCCTTTGCCTTTACTTGCCTCCAAATGGGCATCATCCCATTAAAAAAGGCCGCCCTTATAGAGCGACCTTTTATAACTGCTTTATGCCTTTTTCTTGGCCTTACTGCCAAGCGATATTTTGTACTTATCCGGCGTTCCTGATATCCCAAGATGCATAAACCGCCCCGATTTCCCCTTATCCAAACTCTCAATAGCATCTACCTGGTCGGGATCAACTTCTTCCTTCTTGCGACCAAACAAAGCCTGCCAACCCACATTCGTTACCAACTTCATGGGCACCCGCAAATAATACTGCATGGTTAAATCCATCGATTGTTGTCCACTTACTTCAATATACCCGATCGACGAGTTAATACTCATGTTAGGTATCTCTAGCACCCCGTTGGTAAAACTTAACTTGTTACGCAATGTATCAAAACGGATAATCTTGAGGTTCTTGTCTTTGAAGTAGGCACTCATCGCCTGCATAGGACCGAAATTAACCAGTTCACCATCATGGATAAGAATATCCAAGCTAGCCCGGGTATCGTTCAATACCGGGGTTAAATCTGGATGCAAGGTTACACTACTGCGAATTTTCCCGGTTAGCTTGCCTTTTAGGTTATTGTTCAGCACCATGTCTTGCCCGAAATTGTCGAATTTCAAGAGCATTTTGGTCATATCAACAGTGTCGAGTTTTATACTACTACGGAAGAACAACTTCTTAGGATCGCTTGCGTTTAAAGTACCGCGCATCGCGATACGGCCACCGGCCATGCGTACATCAATAGTGTCGATCTTGATCTTTTGATCTTCTTGCATATGGGCTTTTGCCGTTAGGTTACGCAGCCATAGCTTGTTATAGCGGATCTTGCCTACACTTATATCTGTATCGAAATTAACGAACTTCAATTTGAAGATATTGAAACCCGCCGCGGCATGTAAACTGTCGTTTTCGCGTTTCGTGGTTTGCTTTACCACGACGGTTTGAGCAGGATCGGGATGTTCCGCGAAATCGTAATTCATTAACTCATCCACGTTCAAGTACTTCGATTTCAAACTGAAAAAGTTATTGCGCTTATTACCTTGCCTATCTGGACCGGCATAGAGTTTCAAATTCATATCGAAATCGCTCTGCCCGATTTTACCTTGCAAGGTATCTACTACCAAGTATTTATTCGTGCCATAGCGAATACGCCCTTTAATGCCTTCCAACTGGATAGGATGCACTTTCAAACTACCGGAAATATTAGCAATATGCAGATCGGCACGTTTGAACACCGAATCGTAACTCATTTTAATGCGGGCACGGAGCCATAGGTTATTGGCCTGCTCGAACCAGTATCCTTTCGGAACAATTTGCCTACCACGGTTGCTAATTACATCGTGTACTGCCAGCCTATCGGATTTCAAGTCGAACATGAATTCCGTTTTGCCGCGTTTTACATTCTTAAACCACAATGGGTAGTTATTCAAACGACCTTTAAACGCAAATCCACTACTATCTACCCTCCCTTCGAAATTCTTCACCATTAAACTGGTATCGTTAATGGCAATATCGGCGGCAAAATCGTGGAAGCGGTGCGGGTATTGCTTAAACGCCGCAAAGAACTTGTTAATTTTAAAGGTACCACGCGGTAATGGGTTCGGGTTAAGCAATTCTTTCACGCTTGTTTCCAAAGCCACGGCTAATTGGAAGCCCGTCATTTCCTCCTCGCGCAATTTCTTATGCGTGGTATCAACTTTCATTAACTCGGCCGGTAATAACTTATTCGAACTAACGTTGAACGTTAAGCGAACCGGTTTTTCTTGTTTATGGAATACAGCCGGTAAATCGCTCAACGAGCCACTAGCGGCAATATCACTTTTACCTACTTTGAAGTTGAGGGTATCTAATTGTAAAAACCCTTCTTTCAACGTAGCATGAATATTCATTTTCTCTACAGGCAAATGGTAGTTCGGGATACGGAAAGCAAGGTTGGTCACCGTTAACTCGCTTTGCACGCCTTCTTTCAACTTCGCTAAATGTTGTTCCGGTACTTGCATGTCTACCAACTCGCGGAAGTTCATAATTAAGCGAATATCGCCTTCAATCTGCTCCAAATCTTTCACGCCTAAGAACTCGCCGATATAACGGATGTTCAATTCCGAGAATACCTGCATAATGATATGTGGATCAGTGAAATCTTTCATTACGAAGTTCCCTTTAAACATGCCTTTACCAGGACGGGCGTTGATGTCGAGCACATGTAATTCGGATGTTTTCATGGAACGACCGGCACCATTGGTATAATAGCCCCTGAAACCCAACGAATCGAGTTTCCTATTGGCCACTTTGTTTTGGAACCAAACGTTCTCGCAACCGAACTTCAAACTAATAGCCGGCATTATATCCTTCCCTACTTTCCCTTTTACTGTACCATCGAAGTATACACGGCCATCGCGGTTGTATTTATCCAATTGCGCAGCAATATCATTCGGGGCAAAGGCAAACAAGAGGTTTAAATCTGGACGGTCGCCGTTGATGGTAAAGTCTACATCGGGTTGATCGCCGAGTAAGGCTTTACCGGCGATGTTGAGTTTCGCATTTTCTAATTGCAGGCCTGCTTTTTTCAGTTGCAATTGGGCTGTTTGCATGTTGTAGTCGCCCGAGAGATCGAGCGCTATGTGTTTATTCCTGAAGAGCGTTGTATCGCTTTTACTTTTCAAATCCAACACCCATTCACTTTCCAAGCTAAGCGACATGACATCTTTTTTCATGCTAAAGGAAGAAGTAATCTTCTCAATCTTCGTATTCACATGAAACCCGGAAATATGATCACTATAGTAAACGTCGATATTCTTTAAAATGATTTTCTTCAAGTCGAGGTGCAACACTTCGCTGGAAGTATCGGCCGGGGCCGTGGTGTTGCTGGGCAATGTATGGGCCTTCACAATATCCAGGGTACCATCGTTGGCCCGGTTAATATGTACCGTACCATTGGCAATGGCAATAATTCGCACATCGTAGTTTTGTTTCAAAATACCGGGCAAGCTAAAGCCTGCGTACATTTTCTCCACTTCATATAGCGGGGTACCGGCCATTTTCTTGCTGGCATAAAACTTTACATCGTGCAACACAATGGATATATATGGGAAATGCTTAAAAGGCGCTATAGAACTATGTCCTAGCACCAATTCTCCCCTAAACTGCTTATTCAATTCCTTGATAGCCAATTGTGTTAGCCGCTGCTGTTGGGTATATAAAATAGTGGCGGCAATGGCAATAATGAGTAGAATGGTTCCCAAACTCCAGCCGGCTATTCTAAAGATTCTCTTACGTAATTTCTTCATGATATGGCGTTCGCGCGGTAAAAATATAAAATTTTCTTATGCGTATTCCATTCCAAGAATGATTGAAAACGTTAAAATTGATGACTGGACAATTTTTACCTGTGGAATATAACATTCAATCTGCGTACTACTGTAGAGGAAATCCCCTTGTAAACAAGCATTATGCACCATTCTTGCCCGTGTTGGCATGCGGCACGCCCTTTGTTCCCTTTCCTAGTAAAAACGATTATGTTTTTCATGCTAATCACATTAATTGTAGTAGTAGCCATTGTAGTTACCTACATCGCACGGCAAACAAACAAGGAATCGCGCGATGATACTTCCAATAACTAACCCATTCTTACTTTATTTTTCACTAAAAAACATGCACCATGAACGAGCAAAAAGAAGGCAAAGTAGCCAAAGCGATCGAGCAACAAACATCGAAAGTATCGAGCGATAAGTTCTTATGGGCATCGCTGGGTGCCATGGGCGTTAGCCTGGCTTGTAAAATGATGAAAAAGGATCACCTTGCCCTGTTTATCGGGCAATGGGCGGCCCCTTTCTTATTACTGGGTATTTATAACAAAATCGTTAAAGTGAATGAAGAACCCGAACAGTAACATGGATAAAAGGGAAGGTTGTAAGGGTCCAATCTTCTCTTTTCCTTTGTAAGTCGACCGTTTATACCTATGTAGCCCCCGTTGCGTCGCTCCGTTCAACACCATACCCCTACCCATCAATATTTGACACATCAATATTTAGCATTCCTCACTGTAGCATTTTAGCATATAAATCATAAATCTTAAAAATTATCTCCTTCATAGTCAACTAGTTGATATTTACGCAAACGTTTGCTCTAGTATTTACAAAATATATTTTCGATATTTAAGATAGAACGTCGATTGCGCTATTTTTTATCCCCGCCTTCTACAAAAAATACGCAGTACGGCGATGTAAACCCACATTTATTTCACGTTATAATTTTCACATCAAATGAAAAAACAAAACACCCATTTGTTTTCCATTATGCTGGTATGTATAATGGCGTCCACACTTTTTTCATGTAGCAAAGATGCTAGTGTAAACTCTCCAGGCAGTAACAACCAAGCCCCAACAGCTGCTCCTCCACCCGTGTACACCCTCGTGTGGCAAGATGAGTTCGATGGTACTTCCTTGAACACCAGTAAATGGTCGTACGAAAATGGCAATCTCGGTGTAAACAACGAAAAGCAGTATTACCAAACAGCGAACGTAGCTGTATCGGGTGGTAAGTTGTTAATCACAGCCCGCAAACAAACCGTAGGTGGCCAGCCTTACACTTCTGGTCGTATTAACACCAATGGTAAGTTCTCTACCAAGTACGGCCGTATCGAAGCTTCTATTAAATTACCGGCTGTACAAGGTACATGGCCGGCTTTCTGGATGCTGGGTTCTAACATCGGCGATCCAAACGTAGGATGGCCTAAATGCGGGGAAATCGACATCATGGAACAAACCAATACCAGCAACACGGTACTGGGTACTATCCACTGGTTTAACACAGCGTATTCCTACTATGGCGGTAACACCACCACCAACGGCGTTACCAATTTCCATGTGTATGCCATCGAATGGGATGCTTCTTCTATTCGTTGGTATGTCGACGGTGTATTATTCCACACCGCGAACATCCTCAACAACATCAATGGTACAGAAGAATTCCACAACAACTTCTTC
The DNA here is from genome assembly GCF_003259335.1 of Chitinophaga skermanii. GTDB lineage: Bacteria > Bacteroidota > Bacteroidia > Chitinophagales > Chitinophagaceae > Chitinophaga > Chitinophaga skermanii. Next base: position 191,374 of record NZ_QLLL01000004.1, on the reverse strand, counting down.
ATCCTCTTGAACATGGCCGTTGGCGGTAACTTACCAGGCAACACCATCAATGATGCAGCTTTACCATGTACCATGGAAGTAGACTATGTAAGGGTATATTCTATTACCCAAAGCGGCGGCTCTGCTCCTATTGGTAGCACCATTACCATCCGCGGTAATAACAACTCGTTCGTAAGCGGTGAAAACGGTACACAAGCCATGACTTGCAACCGTGCCACTGCCCAAGCATGGGAACAATTTACCGTAGTAGATGCAGGCGGCGGTAAAGTAGCCTTACGCAGCCAAAACAAATACATGTCGTCTGAAAACGGCACCCAAGCTATTACTTGCAGCCGCGCTACAATTGGCGACTGGGAGAAATTTGATTGGATTAGCAACAGCGACGGTACCTTCTCGCTTCGCGGGAATAACGGTATGTATGTAAGTAGTGAAAACGGTGCACAAGCCATGACTTGTACACGCCCTACCATCCAAGGTTGGGAGAAATTCACGTACTAAACATATGGAACAGGCAGGCAACATTGCTTGCCTGTTCTTATATTTATTACATGAAATACCTTGTTATCTTATTCGGCACCCTATGCTTGGCTACCCAACTCAAAGCCCAAATCCCATCACAGCTATTACCCCCCATACGCACCACCCTCGATAGCATCTTCATAGAAGATCAACGTTACCGTAACTATATGGATGCTGTACGGCAACACTTCGGCGGCCATTCGCCTGAAATGAAAGCACTCGTACGCCAAATCAACAATGCCGACTCCCTACATTTAATCTACGTCACACACCTACTTGATAAGTACGGCTGGCCAAAGAAATCCGAAGTAGGTGGCCGTGGTCAATCTACCTTGTTCATTGTTATCCAACATAGCGACCTTCCCCATCAACAAAAGTACCTCCCCATGTTCCGCGAAGCCTTCAAGCAGCAAGAATTCAAAGGCTCGTCGTTGGCGTTAATAGAAGACCGTGTGGCCATAGGAGAAGGCCGTAAACAAATCTACGGCTCGCAGTTAAGTTGGGACATGGCCAAAAACGTGTACACCTTACTGCCCATCGACAACCCTGCCGAAGTAGATAAGCGACGTGCAGCCATGGGTATGGAACCTTTGGCAGCATATTTGGAGGTATTTGATATGACCTGGGACGCGGCTACACATACGGCCGTGCCTATTAAAAAAACTAATTGATATATCAACTTTTAGCATCACCATTTCTTTGTATGTAATTTCATCCTACATTGCATACTAATTACGCCTAATTTATCCTACCACTGAAACCCGGGGCTTCCTTTATTAAAAGGAAACGGACGCAACATTCCGGCCTTGGTGATTGTTTATTTCACAGCTAGTTATTTTTTCTAACAACACCGGTAAAACATATCATATGAAACAAACACGCTTATTAGTGGCGCTGCTCCTGTGCATATTCTTCATTGGCAAGCAGGACGCTAACGCACAATTGAAACGATTCAGCATTGGTCCTTATGTAGAAGCTGCTTTCCCAACGGGCAACTTTAGCGACACGCACAACACGGGCTTCGGTGTAGGTTTAGGCGCCGACATTAAATTGGTAGCTGGCTTAACAGCTGTAGGCTCTGTAGGCTACATGCGTTTTGGCGGTAAAGATGTATCGAACGGTACAGGTGGCTCCATTAGCATGCCGGCGGCACAGGCTATCCCTATCCGCTTAGGCTTACGCTACAACTTGATTTCCATTTTGTATGTAAAAGTGGAAGGTGGTACTGCGCAATTCGTGGGCGATTACAATAGTGGCACAGGTGGCTTAATAGCGCCGGGTGTAGGTATTCGCTTATTGGGATTGGATGTGGAAGCTAAGTATGAAGCATGGTTCAAGAATGATACACATAGCTTCTTTGGGTTAAAAGCCTCGTACAACTTCTAATTTGAAATAGATCCATTTTCATTTGATAAAGGCTGGCGCTACGCTGTAGTGCCGGCTTTTTTTGTGCCGCGCATCCATTACCTTTGATGTCCTTTTATGAACTGTAGGTGTACCAAAACCGAACATATGACATTATTATTCATATATATAACATTTGATAATTAATGCTATTTTTCTTGGCATCTAAGTTGAAACGCCTTTGTACATCGAGGACAATCAAAATTTAAAAGACGACATGTATAGAAATTATTTTAAAGTGGCTATCCGGAACCTATTGAAACACAAGATGTATGGCCTACTCAACATCATGGGATTGGCACTTAGTATTACCTGCGCATTGTTGATTTTCTTGTTGGTGAAATACCATATGGGTTTCGATAATTACCACAATAACCCAGAACGCATTTACCGCGTGGTAACGGAGCAACACCGCGATAACGTGATGTATACCTTTAGTACACCACCGGCTTTGGGCAGTGTTTTAAAATCTGATTTCGATTTCGAAGAAAATATATCCCGCATTGTAAATTTTGAAAATGCCGTTGTAGGTGTAGAAACCGCCAATGGAATAGAGAAATTCAAAGAGCCTGCAGGTGCTGCCTTTGTAGAACCCGGCTACTTTGGGATTTTTAAATACCCCATGTTGAACAATGGCAACCCAGAAGCTGCCCTTACCGACCTAGGCGCCGTGATTATTACTGAGCGATTGGCTAAGAAATACTTCGGCAACGCCTCTCCTATCAATAAAATAATACATGTCGATAACGTACTTACCGTACGTGTAACAGGCGTTTTGAAAGATATTCCAAGCAATACCGATAACCGTGCAGAAATATTCATGTCGTTCAAAACGCTGAAAGAAGTAGAACCTTGGTTTACCCAGCCCGATGCTTGGGGTGGTATTACTACTGCCTTACAACTGTACATTAAATTAAAACCAAACGTAAGCCCGGCACAAGTAGAAAATGCATTACCCGCTTACGTTAAGAAGTTTAGAACTTCTAATAAAAACGTACACGTTTATAAATTACAACCGCTCAACGATGTTCACTTTAACCCGCTATTTGGTGGTGTAATTGAGAAGAAAACAATCTGGATTTTATCATTTATCGGCATATTCCTCATCATAACTGCTTGTGTGAACTTTATCAATCTTTCTACCGCCCAAGCTTTGCGTAGAAGCAAGGAAGTAGGCATCCGTAAGGTATTGGGTAGTATGCGTTGGCAATTGTTCTGGCAGTTTATGGCCGAAACAATTATCATTACCGTGGTGGCTTCCGTGATTGCTTTTGTGTTCACTACACTCCTCGTTCCATACGTTAATAACTTATTCAATGCCCGTTTAGCACTCGATACTTTCAAAGACCCTATATTATTAGCGTTTATGCCGGTACTGATGCTGTTTGTAGCTTTCTTGGCAGGTTTCTATCCAGGGTTAGTATTATCGGGTTTTAAACCTATTACGGCTTTGAAAGGGAAAATGTCGTTCCAACAAATTGGTGGCTTCAATACACGCCGTGTATTGATTGTGACACAGTTTACAATTTGCTTGGTATTGATGATTGGTATGATTGTGATTACACGGCAAGTGCGCTTCACACAAAATACCGATCTCGGGTTCAAGAAAGATGCGATCCTAATGGTGCCATTACGCCCAAGTGACGACGACCAGAAAGGGAAGTACTTAAAAGAACAGTTGTTAAAAGTACCCGGCGTGCTGAATGGCTCTTTATGTTATGCAGCACCCTCTTCCGCAGAACAATGGAACACCAACATCCGCTTCGATACACGCACCGAGCAGGAAAACTTCTTGTCTAACATTAAATCATCCGACGCCGATTATATCAATACTTTCCAAATCAAACTAGTAGCCGGCAGAAATTTATTCCCTTCCGATAGTGTACGCGAAGTATTGGTAAATGAAACCTTGGTGAATAAACTTGGGCTCACTTCTCCCGACCAAGCACTGAACCGCATGTTGTACATTGCCGGGGGCGATCAAAAAGCGATGATTGTTGGGGTAATGAAGGATTTCCATGATGGCTCTTTACGCCGTGACATTCATTCAGTAGCGATCACGACCATCATTGAGAACTACAATAACGTAGCGCTTACAGTCGACCTCAACAAGCTGAACACCATTATGCCGGCAATTGAGAAAATCTGGACAGCCACTTATCCCGATTATGTATACGAATACACTTTCTTAGACCATAACATCGCCCAATTCTATGCCACAGAAACTACCATGCTAGAACTTATCCGTGTGTTCTCGTTCATTGCCATCTTTATCGGTTGCCTGGGCTTATACGGCCTTATTTCCTTCATGGCTAGCCAGAAAACAAAAGAGATTGGTATTCGCAAATTACTGGGTAGTAGTATTGGTCGTATTCTTTGGATATTCGGGAAGGAGTTCTCTGTATTAATCGGCATTGCTTTCATCATTGCGGCTCCTTTAGCGGGTTGGTTAATGTCGAAGTGGTTGGAAGATTTTAAATACCATGTGAAGATTGATGCAACGGTATTTCTCATTGCCGTGGCGGCTACCATTTTCATTACTTTATTAACGATTAGTTACCAAGGTGTGAAAGCGGCCTTAGCGAATCCAATTAAGAATTTACGTTCAGAATAAACACGCGCTATACATATTAAAAGCCCTGCAGGCGGAAGTTTGCAGGGCTTTTTGTTTTTGGGGAAGGAAGATTAAACATTCATACCACCGTCGACCGTTAAAGCCGCACCTGTGATATAACCACCTGCTTCGCTTGCTAAATAACTCACGAAGTTGGCGATATCTTGTGGCTTACCATATGTTGGAATGGTCATACGTGAACGAAGGAAATCGGCTAACTCGGTGTTATCGGGATTCATATCTGTATTCACGGGGCCAGGTTGTACCAAGTTCACCGTAATTTTACGGCTACCTAAATCGCGGGCTACACCTTTCGTTAGCCCAATTAATGCCGATTTAGACATGGCATATAATGCACTGTGTGTTCCCGGCACGAAATCGGCCATACAACTACCAATATTGATAATTCTACCACCATCCGCCATGTGGTTCGCTGCAAATACACTCGCCTCAAATACAGCTTTCACGTTTACATTGGAAGTACGATCAAAGTCTTCATACGTATGCTCACCAATGAGCTTACCAATGTAAATCGCCGCATTGTTCACTAAGATATCGAGCTGACCAAATTCCTGGAAAGCTTGTTGTAATGCTTTCGTGATGTCACCTTCTACGTTACTATCTGCTTTAATAGCTAATACTGTTGCTCCTTGGCTGGTTAGTTCTTTCGCCAAAGCTTCTGCCGATGCTTGCCCGTTTACATATGTAAAAGCCACCTTCGCTCCACGGTTTGCAAAATCTCTTACCATTGCCGCGCCCATACCACGGCTGCCACCTGTAACGAAGGCCACTTTGTTGCTAAAATTTTTCATGTCGTTGCAATTAAAATCATTGAATAATTGAGACACGAAAGTAGCTGCGTCTTAGATGAAAAATAAGAACGTACACAATTGTTAATCGCTAACAAACTTGTTAGTTATGTAACTGTGGAGGGTTTCAGCTTATAGCAAGTTTAATAATAGCGGGCATGTTATTTTCGATTAGATCCTAATGTGTTACTTTCTTTGCTTCTCCAAAGAAAGTAACCAAAGAAAGGAGGACCAACGGCCAAACACTGCGTGGCCGTTGGATCGGGGCTGTGATGGGGCTTTTGGAGTACTTTGGTGAAGGGCATTGGGTCGTTATTGTGGGGAGTTTGTTGTTAGTATTGGTGATAGTGTTTTGTGTTTTGTGTTTATTTCTTTTCTTGTAGGAATCTATCCATTTGGGCTAGTATTTGGCCTTTGGTGAAGGCGGGGCCGGCGTCGGAGAAGTCGGCGTGTTGGGTGTTTTGCATTTGTACGATATCCATTTTGTATTGTTGTATGTCGGCAGGTGAAGGGAATACGCCTTCATCGGCGGTGAATTCGCTGGAGCGTAAAGAGAGTAAGCGAGGGGTGGCGCTGCGGGGAACGTCCATTCTGCGGTGATCTAAGGTGATTAAGTTTTGTACGAAGTTGGGGTGTTCTTTGGCGAATAATACACTCATATCGCCACCATTTGAATGGCCTACTAGGGTGATGTTTTGCGGGTCGAGGTTTTTATATTTCTTCAAGTAATAGTCTCTTACAAACAAAATATTATCGGCTCCGCGTTGCCAGAAGGGCATGCGTACTACTTTGATCTCGCCTTCTCTTGGGATAAGAGGATCGGTAGCCAATTCGTGTTGAATGGAAATAACAAAATATCCTTTTACGGCATAATGGTAGGCTATAAACGAATAACCCATGTATGGAGAGCCTTGGTTGGCATTGTAGCCGTGGCTGATGATCATAACGGGTTGCCTTTCTTTGAAGGATTGATCGTGGTACAACATCACGGGAATTCCTCTTTTTCGTGCTTTATCGTACAGCGAATCCGATTCCACTACTAAGTCGGAAGATGACTGTGCCCAACAATCTTTTGTCATCACCATCAATAACACCAAAAGGCATGCACGTAAGCATGAAGTAAACATAACAGTAGGATTTTACTTAAAATTAAACCAGCTGGTTGAATACGCCAACGATTTTAGTGTTCTTCGGTAAGTAGATCGATTAAGGTTATATGCAAAACCCCGCTGCTGCGGGGTTCTACTGTTGTGTGCATGTATTTCCAATTATTCTTTTATCAAGATCGCAATGTCGTTAATCAACTTCTGTACACTCGTACTATCTGTTGCATTATAAAAGCCACGAATACGGCGATCTCTATCCAATAAACTCACGTATTCCGTGTGTATAAAATCGTCTTCAATTGCTGTAGGTGGGTCTTCTACAGATAGTAAATAAGACTGCCGAGCCATGGTGTATAGCGCCTCTTTATCGCCTGTTAAGAAATGCCAATTTTTGCCATAGGCATGTATGCGCTCGGCATAAGCGCGTAGCACGCTTGGTTCGTCCGTTTCGGGATCTACTGTATGCGAAAGGATAGCAAATTGTGGCTCGTTTTGATACACTTTATAAACGCGTTGTAATTGGGTATTCATCACCCTACAAATGCCAGGGCAACTGGTGAAGAAGTATTCTACAACGGTTACTTTACCGGCTACGTCTTGGTTTGTAAAGGTGTTGCCGTTTTCGTTAGTGAAGGAGAAGTTAGCAGCTACATGCTGGGGAGGCCCCACCACCGGTAAGCTCGCCTTCTTCGTCCAACTGGAGAATACAGCATAACAAACGCCCAAGGCTGTTAACAGCATGAACAGTATCGACATCCATTTGTACATTGGTTTCATACGCTTGTTTTAAAACATGAAGGCAACATGTACCATGGCGCGGTTATTGGCTTTCACATAACCATTGGCAAGATGTTGTTTACTCACAATTTGATAGCTGCCGCCGAAAGAAATGCGCTTCATGGTAATTTCTGCGCCCATGGTAGTTAGTAATATATCGCCACCACTTACATCCATTTGGAATTTCCCATCGGCATCTTGCTGGCCATTCTCGTACAATACACCAGCATTCGGGGCAATGGTCGTATTTAGCACGCGGAACTTGTAATAGGCTTGTGCGGCGCCGGTGAATTTATTGCCATAACGATATTCTTCTTTGTTGCGGGTGTTAATTTTATAGCTCGCGCTGGTATTCACACCAAAGTCTTGCAAGCGAATATCATACATCCCGTTCAACGTAAAGTCGAGGCTACCGGTGCCTAATTGAAAGGTGTTAATCACTTCCTCCATGGCACTATTCTTCGCCGGTGGTTCGTATTTGCCGGTGGGTAATTTTACGCCACCACCTAACCATAGCGATTGCACTAGCAGCTTATTCCCTACTGCATGTCGATCGTTCACCAACTGGTAATAGGCTTGGGCGCTAATATCGCCGATGCCATTCTTCGTTGTGGTGTTACCTTGGTTTATTTTCTCGTTGAAGTTATATGGTACACTGGCCATGAGGCGTACGCGGTTGTTGATTGTCCAGCCACCCCAAAGTTCGGCGGTACGGTATACTTCTTTCGTGGTCAAATAACTGGTTTGCCCGCCTGTACCGATGTGCGTATGCAAGCTATTGTAGCGGTAACGGAGACCGATTATTTTCTTATTGAAATCGGGCAAAATACCGATGTAATAACTTCCCACACCACAGCCGCAGATATCGCAGGCTTGGGCGATAAATGGGCTGGCGGATAATAGGATGATGATAACAATCTTTTTCATATCCATTGATATTATTGTTCTGCGAATAACGGGTTCTTGATGAATGATTCGTCGTTCAGTGTTTTTAGAAAATCTATCAATTGCTGTTGTGCTGCCGGCGTTAATGGGATGCCATGTTCCAATAAAGGATCAAGACCTGCTACTTCTTTTACACCATTCGCATAATGTTCCAGCACACCTTGTAGGTTGAGGAAACGACCATCGTGCATATACGGCGCCGTGTACGAGAGGTTACGCAAGCTGGGCACTTTGAACTTATAACGGTCGGCTGGATTGAGCGTAACGAGGTACCGACCTTCATCGTTATTCGGCCCTATCCCAATCCCGTTATTGCGGAAGCTTTCATCGGTAAATAAAGGTTCGCGGTGGCAAGTATTACAATGTTGTAAAAACAGCTCGTATCCTGCTTGTTCGCTGGCGGTGAAAGTGGCCCCTTCATGACGTTTTACTTGGTCGTACTTCGACTGGTCACTTACCAACATAACCATGAATTGCGATAGCGATTTTAAAAACCTTTCTTCATTGATGTCCTTTGTACCAAAAGCCTGCTCGAATAACGATGGATATGTTGGGTGCGCCCGTAGTTTCGCTAACACGTTATCCATGGTTTCGTCCATTTCAACAGGGTTGATAATGGGTGCTACCGGCTGCAAGTCTAAATCAAATACACCGCCATCCCAGAAGAAGCTCGTACGCCAAGCTAAATTCATGATCGGTGGTGAGTTTCTACTACCTAAGCGGTCGTCGATACCATGCGATACATCATGACCATGGTGTGTAAACCCGGCCGATTGTATATGACAAGTACCACAACTCACCGTATTATCACGCGATAACCGGGGTTCATAAAACAGCTTCCGCCCTAGTTCAAACTTTGCCTTCGTTATTTCATTCGTATTGAAATGGTAGGTAGCAACCGGGAAATTGGCAGGCTGTGTAAATGAAAACATTTTATCAACCACCTCTTTCGAACACGACGCCAACAAAGCAATACAGGTAATAATAAGTATAGCTTTCTTCATCATACCCATTAGTTTTCTGTGTGATCGTGCCTAAACATCCCGAAGAAATTATTCGCCACCAGCGTAGAATAAGTGCTAAACATAACGGTAGGATTATTGGCGATACTCACCTTGGTTGTATGATCAAAAAACTTAGCAATATCGATCATAAGGTGCACATTGCTTTCTCTACCTGTACGCACTTTTGCTACGCCACCGGCACGTAAATCGATGGTAATAGTTTTGATATTATTGATCGTAGGAGCGCTATAACCACCAAAGCCACCGATGTGGTAACGGAATTTATGTTGACCGCTAGGATCTACAGGCGCGGCACTAGACAGTCCTTCCATTTTGAAGAAAATATAGCCGCTGTTCCAACCCCAATACATACCATCGTCCATACCACCACCAGGAGCTAACACACCTGTTCTGCGGCTTATATCCATTGTGCTGCGTAAGCTATCTACACCAAGTACAAAACGTAGGCTGGTGTATTCGCCTTCCGGTACTTTTACTTTGGCGAAGCGCGTTAATGGGTCGGCTTCTTTGATGAGGAAATAACTGCTGTCTTGTGGTACGGTATATATAGAACCGTCGGCTTTTTGTACTTCAATATTGCTGATATAATACTGTAACAAGCTCAACGAAAACTTTTCGCCGCTACTGTTGGTATACTCGCCCGTGTTGAGTTGTAGGTTCATATTACCAACAATGTTATCGAACTCGATCGATAGCGGTGCTAGTTTGTTTTCTTGGAAGTTGGGGGTTTCATCTTTAGAACAACCCATCCATACGATACTAGCAATAAAAAGAAAAATATATGGTTTCATAATAAGTGTAGATGAATAGGCATGGCATGGCCCTTACGTTACATAGCAGCAACGTTTACAATAGGCCAAAGCATAGCCATAACGACTTTTACAGTCGAGTGAAAAAAATAAGCATAATAACTAACACCATCAGTAATCCTAACGATGCCAATTGAATCAATAAAAAAACAGGAAAAATCTTAGGTAATGGCTTTATGCAATGGGAGGTCTAAACACCGCGCCACAAAAGCCTTTCGCGGAACGTAAATCTTGGGAGAGGGTAAAATCTTGTGTGTAAGTGGGGCAAGCGTGCATAGTAAATACGGGTGGAACATCACAATAATCGATGAGGGCCGTTTTCGTACTTTCCTTTTCGCCTTGCGTGCCGGGTACTTCCGTGGCTTTGTTCAATTGTTTTTTGAGATGACATTTACCGTTACAATGCATTTGCGGCTTATTCTTGTTTTCGCACAAATTAGCTGCAATGTAGGCTTGGTTGAGGTTGTATTCGAGTAACAACAATGGCAATGCCATCATCTTCAGCGTTAGCAGCAGAAGAAAGTAACTAGCCATCATATGTTTTAACGATTTCAACATAACAACGTTGCAAAAATAGTGTGCGTTGCCCAATAATGAGCACAAATGATAAAAATCATTTTTAATAATTACCCGCTATTTACTTGAAAGCGTATGCATTATAAATTTTCCGTTGAAAGTTGCAGTCACACACATTTGTATAGAACTAATACCATAGCGGATTACAAATTGCGTATCCGCTGAAACCCTTATAAAATAATATCCGCTAATGTTAGTTTAATGTTCTTCTAATGTTATACCCCTGTTATTACAATATGGTAGATATATCCAGGATATATTTCCCATCGTATGCCCATCTTTTGACGATATATGCAGCGCAATATTTCAACTACTTGGGAATGAGTATAATAAAATATTCCTTGTTGTTAAATGAATAACGAGCTTGATTGGATTGCTTTGATGGTGAATCTATTACAAAGCAATCCGGCATAAAGCGGCATAAACCGGCACTATCCGGCACGGTGCTTTTTTACTTCGGTAGAGTGAGTTAGTTTTAAGTGTACGTTGTAAAGTACTTGTTATGCGTAACCTTTTTGCTACAGCTATTGCTTCCTCACTTACGATATGCAGCCTGCCTCGGTGGCTGCTTTTCGTTGTAGTGCAGTTGAAAAGTTTACGGCCATCTAAACTTTTGTATATTGATGGGCAAATGAGCCTTATGGAATTTTACAAAGGGAAAGTAGTATGGATTACGGGCGCTTCTTCCGGCATTGGAAAAGAACTTGCACTACAACTCGCCCACACCCAAGCTAAATTAATCTTAACAGGCCGTAACGAATTGGCCCTCGCTACGCTACAAGAACAATGCTTGGCATACACGCCTAGTTGTGCCATTCTTCCTGCCGATCTTGCGCAACCCGAATTACTGGAACCACTCGCACAACAAGCGATTAAAACCTTTGGGCATATAGATGTGCTCATAAACAACGCGGGTGTTACCCAGCGCGATTCGGCAGAGAATACGCAACCACAAGTCATTCGGCAACTCATGGAAATTAATTTCTTTAGTCCTGTTTTATTAACGAAGGCTTTGTTACCGCATTTCCGGGCGCGTGGAGGTGGTGCAGTGGCGGTGGTAGGTAGTATGGCCGGCTTAATGGGGTTCCCTTACCGTACATCGTATTCCGCGGCTAAACATGCATTAAAAGGTTTCTTCGAAACGTTACAAGTAGAGCACATGCTGCCGAACTTTCATATTACCATTGTTAGTCCCGGCCGTATTCAAACCCCCATCTCCCTGCGGGCACTCACGGGCGATGGACAAGCATACAACAAGATGAACGACGGCCAACTACATGGCATTCCTGTAGAGATATGTGCACGGAAAATTATAAACGGTATTGCCAAGCATCGCAAACATGTAATAGTAGCACGACAAGAACGCATTTTATGGCTTATGCGTAAATGGTGTACCCCGTTATACTATTACGTAGCACGGAAAGCAGGTAAAGCAGATGCATAAAAAAAGCAAGACGTACGCCTTGCTCTTTCTATATATTTGATATATCAATTTTTAACCAATTACCTGTTGAATTTCGCGGTTATATTTATTGCGGTATTCAATCGGTGATAAACCTGTTGTTTTCTTAAATACAGTACGGAAGGCTTTGGTGTCGTTATAACCAACATTGTACATTACCTCGTTCACATTATCGCGGGATGATTCCAAACTTTTTTTAGCGTACTCGATTTTCACACGTTGAATATATTCTAATACAGTATTAGAAGTAGCTTTCTTGAAACGACGTTCAAAGTTTCTTCTACCAATAGCAAACTGTGCGGCCAATTGATCCACCGTTATTCTATTGGCATAGTTCTGCTCGATGAACTCTTGTGCTTTGATGATCGGTTCATCATCATGTTCTTTCTGGCCTTGGAAGATCATGAAAGGTGCTTGGCTATCGCGTTCAATTTCAATTTGGAAAATCTTTGCACACATAACAGCTACCTCGCGGCCGGCATACTTTTCAACAATGTACAATACTAGGTTGAGGTAAGAATAAGCACCACCGCTAGAATAGATACCGTCTTGGTCGATGATGATTTTATCATCTGCCAATTCAATTTGAGGGTAGGTTTTCTTGAACAGCTCTGCCGCATACCAATGGGTAGCGCACTTTTTACCATCCAACAAACCTGTAGAAGCTAGCAAGAAAGCACCTACACACAGGCTGGCTACTTCTGCTCCCATATTATACTGCTCCACAATCCAAGGAACAAAGGCTTGGTTAATGGCAGTACCCTCGCGCAAATCGCCACGGATGGCGGGCACTAGGATAATATCGGTTTTATTCACTTCGTCCAACACCTTTTCAGGATATACAGCAAACAAACCATCTTGTAATGCTGTTTTCTTAGAAAGTCCCACGAGTTCTACTTGGAACGCAGGTGGACGTTTCATCTGCGCTAAAAGGTTATTCACTTCCGTGAATACTTTGTGAGAACCTTCAATGCTACCTAAAATAGCATCATTGAGGACCAGGATAGATATGTGCTTCATGCTTTAAAGTTATAAATAATTAGCCGTATTTCCGGACTAAAAAAGTCGGATTTACACCCGGCCTATTTCGAACAACCATCGTAGGTTTGTATGGTGCCAAATTCAATCTCCTAGCACAATTCAGCAAACGTTGATACATCAACTAAATACATGTACCAACATCTATTTTTCACAGTAACTTAATAAACATGGAAAACGACACCCTGGTACAACTCATCCAAAAAAACACCGATGCATACATTGCGGCCTTGTCTTCTTTCGATGCCCAAACATTCAATAAAGCACCGGGTCCAAAAATTTGGACGGCCGGGCAATTAGCAGAACATTTACATTTATCGGAAAGTGGCATCCCGAATGTGCTGGAAGATACCGTAGAACACACCGATCGTAATCCCAGCAAAAAGTTCGATGCTATCGACGCTGTGTTCCTCGATTATTCACAAAAGTTCCAAGCTCCCAAAAGTATTACACCCGGTAACGGCCCGTATGAACAGCAACACATGATCGACCAAGCCAAGGCCGATCGGCAGCGACTTATGCACTTGGCGCGAAATCTCGATTTGGCCAAGCTATGCACGTCGGTACCCTTTCCAGGCATGGGCGAGTTTACCCGCTTAGAATGGTTACATTTTATGCTGTCGCATGCTACGCGGCATACCAAACAATTAAAGGATATTAAGGCAGCTATATAGCTACTACTGCTCTTGGTAGATCATAATTAGGTTACCCACCGTGTCTTCCAACTCGGTAATAATAACAGCACCCGCCTCTGTAGGCTCTTTCGCGAATATTACACCCAGCTTCTTCATACGGTCATATTCAGCATAAATATCCTCTACCATGAAAGCGGTAAAGGGTATGCGTGCCGTGAATAAAGCTTGCTGGTAGGTTTGCGCGGCGGGGAAATGTGCAGGTTCTAATAACAATTCAATTTCGCTGGGGCCCCCGGGGGCCTTCACCGTTAGCCAACGGCCATCGCCCATGGGTATATCTTTGTGCAATTGGAAGCCTAATACTTGGGTATAAAACTGTAAGGCCTTCTCCTGGTCGTTAACAATAACGCTCGTTAGTTTAATCGTCAAGCTCATGGTTTATAGATTGGCTGTTTTGAAAGTATATATTAAACGTATAAGTTATGAAAAAGATGTATGCAAGCCATGTTAAAATTGTAATAAACATCGTACCCTTTCATAACTTTGCAGGATGGATTATTTTAAAAAGCTACAGGAACTTTTAAAAATAGAGCAGGAAGAGGATAAAAAGCAATATGAAGAGCTATCACGGAATGCCAGCACAAACGAGCGTAGAGCCAACGGTTTAACCTGGTATCCCATTGCTATAAAAGATACGGAAATTGGTCGTGGCGATTACATTACAGTGGAAGTAGAGCGTACTACCCACCAGGACATTGTACACCAATTACGCCCCGGGGTATCGGCCGCCCTTTTCTCTAATTTCGATCCGAAAGTAGACCGGGTAGAAGGCACTATCACTTGGCAAAGCGGCAACCGCTTGAAACTCGCCCTCCGTTCTGATGAGCTGCCCGACTGGGCACGCGATGGCAAGCTAGGCATCGATCTACTATTCGACGATAATAGTTACGACGAAATGAATGCTGCCTTGAAACAAGCCATTACCGCCAGCGAGAAAACAACGACCAATCACCTGGTCCAAGTTTTAACAGGTGAAAAAGCCCCTACTTTCCACGATTCCCTCGCGGTACCCAGCTTCCCGATGCTAAATGAAAGCCAGGAAGCAGCCGTGCAAAAGATATTACGAGCCAACGAAGTAGCCGTGGTTCACGGCCCTCCAGGTACCGGTAAAACTACGACCCTTGTGCAAGCTATTAAAGCCATGGTACAACAAGAGGGTGGCAAAATATTGGTGGTGGCGCCCAGCAACGCGGCGGTAGACCTTTTAAGTGAACGCTTAGCTACGGCTGGTCTTAATGTGTTACGCGTAGGTAACCCCGCCAAGGTAACAGAACGGTTAATGTCGCTTACTTTGGATGCGAAAATTACCACGCATGCCAGCATGAAGGAAATAAAAGCCCTGAAACGCCAAGCCAGCGAGTTCCGCGACATGGCACATAAATACAAACGCAACTTCGGATTTTCCGAACGCGAACAGCGCAAGGCTTTATTTGCCGAAGCGCGGAAAATTATGCAATCGGTAGAACAAACGGAACAATACATCGTAGACGACCTCGTGAGTAAAGCGCAGGTGATTACAGCTACACTGGTAGGTTCCAACCACTACACGGTGCGTAATCAACAATACAAAGCCGTGGTGATAGATGAAGCAGGCCAATCGTTAGAACCGGCTGCATGGATTCCTATTCTTAAAACGGGGAAAGTAATTTTCGCGGGCGACCATTGTCAATTGGCACCTACCGTTAAATCACAAGAAGCAGCGAAAGCAGGCTTAAGCACCACGTTAATGGAAAAGGTGATAGCTAAACACTCGCAAGCAGTGGCTTTGTTAGCAGAACAATACCGTATGCATGCTACCATCATGGGTTACTCATCCGCTTCGTTCTACGATTCACAATTGAAAGCACATGCCAGCGTGGCGAATCATTTACTATTTGCCGATGACACGCCGCTTTCGTACGTGGATACAGCCGGTTGTGGGTTCGACGAACAGTTAGAAGGCACCAGTACGGTTAATCCCGAAGAAGCGGCCTTCCTATTCAAACACCTTTCCCAGTTTGTAGATACGCTTACCACGCATTACAACAAGCAAGACTTCCCTTCTATCGCCATCATTTCCCCTTACAAACAACAAGTGGAATTACTGAAAGAACAATTGCGCAACAGCGCGCACCTGCAAGCCTTCGGCGATAAAATTAATGTGAATACGATCGATAGTTTCCAAGGACAAGAACGCGATATTGTGTACATCAGTATGACGCGTAGCAACAACGATCAAAGTATCGGTTTCTTATCGGATATAAGAAGAATGAACGTAGCCATGACACGGGCGAGGAAGAAACTCGTGGTAATTGGCGATAGCGCTACTTTATCTCAACTACCTTTTTACGAAGGCTTTATTGCATATGCTGAAAATAACGAGGCTTATAAGAGTGCTTGGGAGTTTATGGACAATTAAGCGAGTTATGATATTTTAAAAAAAGTGTGTACTTTTTTCGCTTAATTCCACACCAATGACCAAATTCAATTTTCTCATCGCTTGCTTTATGTTGCTGCTGGCTAACGGCTATGCACAAACGAAGCAGCCCAAGTTTAAAGTGCTCGCCTTCTTTACAGGCAAGAGCGATTTAGCACACATTTCCTTTGTGAAAGAATCGCACGATTGGTTCTTCAAACAAGCTGCCAACAACGGTTTCCAGTACGACACGACCAGTAATTGGAACAAGATGAACAACGATACATTGTCGAAATACAATGTAGTTGTATTCTTAGATACCCGCCCTCCCAAAGCCGAACAGCGAGCAGCTTTCGAACAATATATGGAGCATGGCGGTGCATGGATCGGGTTCCATTTTTCGGCATTTGCATTAACACCGTCGGCTTTCCCGCAGGACTGGGATTGGTATCATGAAAAGTTCCTGGGATCGGGTCAATACGGTAGTAATACATGGCGACCAACGAGCGCTATTTTACGTGTTGAAGATAAAAAGCATCCTGTTACAAAGGGTTTGCCTACTACCTTCAAAGCATCGCCGAACGAATGGTACCGCTGGGAACATGATTTACGGAAGAACAAGGATATTAAAATCTTGTTGGCTGTAGATAGTAGTAGTTTCCCATTAGGTACGGGTCCTAAGCAGCATGAAATCTGGCACAGTGGCTACTACCCTGTTGCATGGACGAATACGAAATATAGGATGATCTATGTGAATATGGGTCATAATGATATGGATTATGAAGGCGGCACCAATGCTACCCTTTCACATACATTCGATAATGATGTTCAGAACAAGCTCATTTTACAATCCTTGCTGTGGCTAGGCAAAGGCAAGAAATAATTACTCACTTTTTTTATCGGAATGGCCCAAACTTTTCCCGGGATGAACGATGTCGCGCACTAATTGCTTCAACTCTTTAATCTCGGGGAAACGGCCTTCCCGCTTACGATCGAAAATTACTTCATCGTTGATTAAGATGCTATAGCGGCCTGCTACATCTGCGGGTTTCAATGTTACCCCTTCTACATCTTCTTCAAAAGTCGTTAATAACTCCTGTGCCATGTAAGCGGCACGTAACAACCAGCCACATTTTGGGCAATAGTAAATAGTAACCAGTGGTTTCATATGGAAGCTTTATTCTTGTTCTTCAGCATTTTTTACATGTCCTGATAATTCAATTAAAATCCTTTCCCCTTCACCTATACCTGCCACAGGAATCGAGTTCGATAATCGAACAACCAGTTGATTCCTTTTCTTATCAAAGCTCACAATCCTTGGCTCTTTCATCATACCATATGCCTTCAAGGTATCGTTGTATTGGGCACTGAAATCGGAGAATTTAATAGTCGTAGTAACAGGCGCATGTTGATTCACCCGGATGCTGACATCGTATTGAAAAGGGTGTGTCATGAAATCTTGCGTTGCATCCATTTGATTCAACGCAGCGGGTACTTTGATGGTATCGCTTAATACTGCGTAGTATTTTGTTTGGATGAAGATGGAATCTGCCCTGTTATTGACGAATACTTGGGAATCGACCACCGGTGTATTGTATTTACTTTCTAAATCAGCTATCAAAGCTGTGTAAGGAGATGATGTTTGGGTAGAATCGGTTGTAATGGTAGTAGGTGTTTCAGCTTGTTGACAGGCCACGAAGGCCATGGTACAAGCCAAGAATAGGGAAAATCGTGTCATAGGTATCAGTTTACAAGACCAAAGTTAGCTAATCTACAATTTTGCGCCACAATATTTACAGAACACGGCATCATGTTCGTGCCCTTCTTTACCACAAACGGGGCATGCATTGTTCGAATGTTTATGTCGATAGCGTACCGCCAAAGCCATTTCCGTGGTAACAATACCTGTAGGCACGGCTAGGATACCATAGCCCAGTAACATAATAAAACTAGCAATGAACTTTCCTAACGTGGTGGCGGGGGCAATATCGCCATACCCTACCGTTGTAATGGTAACAATGGCCCAATAAACAGATTGCGGAATGCTGGTAAATCCACTATTCTCGTCTTCCACCAAGTAAATCACCGAACCTAAAATAACCACCACCGATAGCACAAACAGAATGAAAATGCTGATTTTGCGTAGTGAATTCAAGATAGCCACCGATAAGAACTGCATTTCCGAAATGAAGTGTACCAATCGAAATATCCTAAACACGCGTAATAACCGTAACACGCGTAATACCAATAACGATTGCGCCCCTACAATAATAAAACTCAAATAGGTAGGAACGATGGCCAGTAAATCGATGATCCCGAAAGGACTGAGTACATATTTCCAAGGTTTTTTAATAGACACCAAGCGGAGTATATATTCTATGGTGAATACAATGGTAAAAATCCATTCAATTACGTACAGGTATTGCCCATATTTAAGATGGAACTTGGCCACGGAATCGAGCATTACTACTATAATACTGCTGATAATGAGGAACAGCAATACAATATCGAAGGCTTTGCCGGCCGGGGTTTCCGATTCGTAGATGATGGCGTGTAATTTACTTCTCCAATTGTTTGTGGGTTCCATGGTAGTTTGTTGTGTCCATTAAAAAACCGACACTTTAGTGCGAGTGCCGGCCGATTGTTTGTGTATCGCTACACAGTTTACATAAAAAATCTTTCCGCAACAATTTTGCCATCTTTCGTTTCGTACACACATAGCTCGTCCATGTCCATACGGCCGTGTTCTTTCATGGTTACATCCATCCGAAGTTTGAAAGCGAATGTATTGCCGGCCACTACGGGTTCGGTAGCTTCGCAAGCGTGTACGCTTTCTACCATGCTATCCCACTTCTTCCCTTTCTCGCGGATGGCAGCAAGGCCTTTTGTTTCTTTAGAGAACTGCGGCGAATCGTGCTGTTCATAACTAACGGCATTATCGGCGAATAATTCGTTTTGCGCGGTTTCAAATTCGCCGCGGCTGCATAATTCTGCCGTGCGGGCAGCAATCTGGGCAACTGTCATATGCATGGTTTTAGAAATGGTTATTGTAAGAAAACAAACAAATAGCCCCCCTTGTTCAACCTTATTGATGGCGGTTTTCGGGGTGAATTGTGGCCAAAACTTCGTCCTTCCCCGAATTAATGATAATTTTGCAGAAATTATTTGATTTGAGTGCTACTGTTTTCTTAATTACTCCCCCTTTTACGCAGCTGAATACGCCTTACCCGGCAACAGCCTACTTGAAAGGATTTTTAAATACCAAAGGGATTACTTCGTTCCAAAGCGACCTTGGGATTGAAGTAACGCTCGCGCTTTTCAGCAAGGAAGGGCTTACTTCTTTGTTTGAACACATTGAAAAACTGGCACCCGCATTAAATGAAAACCTTGCCCGTATTGTATTATTGAAAGACGATTATATACAAACGGTTGATGATGTGATCCATTTTTTACAAGGACATAACCCCACTATCGCGCACCGCATTGTGAAAAGGGATTTTCTCCCGGAAGCGAGTCGTTTTGCGCAATTGGAAGACCTCGATTGGGCTTTCGGGTCGATGGGCAACCAAGATAAGGCCAAGCACTTGGCTACCATGTATTTGGAAGACTTATCGGATTTAATTTCACAGGTAGTAGACGAGCACTTTGGGTTTAGTCGCTACGCGGAAAGATTAGGTCGTTCTGCCAATTCATTCGACGAATTATACGCGGCGTTACAAACGCCGTATACTTATATTGACGAGATATTAATCCGTTTATTGCACCAACATATTGAACGTATTCAACCGAAGATGTTGGCGCTTTCTGTGCCTTTCCCGGGTAACTTGTATACTTCGCTCCGTTGTGGTCAATACGTAAAAAAGCATTTCCCGCATATTAAAGTTGCCATGGGTGGCGGCTTCGCTAATACCGAATTGCGTTCGCTATCAGATCCCCGCGTATTTGAGTTTTATGATTTTATTACGCTCGATGATGGAGAAGCGCCGGTAGAGAATTTGATTGCTTATGTGCTAGGCGAGAAACCACGGGAAGAACTTAAACGAACGTTCACCCTTGTAGACGGTGAAGTGAAATACTTCAACAACACAAGCTGCCGCGATTACAAACAATCGGAAGTAGGCACACCCGATTATAGTGACTTTTTACTGGATGAATATATATCCGCCATCGAAGTTGTGAATCCCATGCACCGCATGTGGAGCGATGGTAGATGGAATAAATTAACTATGGCACATGGTTGTTATTGGGGAAAATGTACCTTCTGTGATATATCGTTAGATTATATCCGTTTGTACGAACCCATAGCCGCCGGTATTCTTTGCGACCGTATGGAGGAAATAATGGCCCAAACCGGCCAAAATGGTTTCCACTTCGTAGACGAAGCAGCACCGCCTGCCTTAATGCGGGCCTTAGCCATCGAAATCATCCGCCGGAAACTAACCGTAAGTTGGTGGACGAATATTCGCTTTGAAAAGAGCTTTACGCGTGACTTATGTTTATTGCTGAAAGAATCGGGCTGTATAGCAGTATCGGGAGGTTTAGAAGTGGCATCGGATCGATTATTGGGATTGATCAACAAAGGCATTACCGTGGCACAGGTGGCCCAAGTAAACCGGAATTTAACCGAAGCAGGCATCATGGTACATGCGTACTTGATGTATGGTTTCCCTACCCAAACAGCACAAGAAACCATCGACTCGTTAGAAATGGTACGCCAGCTGTTCAAAACAGGCATTTTACAATCGGCTTTCTGGCACCAGTTTGCCATGACAGCACACAGTCCTGTTGGTATTGAACCGGCGAAATTCAACGTTAAAAAAGAAACCGAAGCAATCGGCACCTTTGCAAATAATGATATTGTGCATATTGATGAAAGTGGTGCGGAGCACGAGTTATTTAGTTATGGATTGAAGAAGTCGTTATTGAACTTTATGCATGGCATTTGTTTAGATGATCCTTTGCAGAAATGGTTTGATTTCAAGATACCCAAAACGAAAGTAGCACCAGATTATATCGAGAAATCGCTAACAGAAGATTTATACGCCAGTAGCAAACCTACCAGCAAAGTGGTGTACTTGGGTAAAACACCTACGGTGGAAACCCTTACCAAATCGAAAAAAGGTAATACTTGGGAAGTAAGCTCGCTCACCTTCCAAAGTAAGAAGGAGAAATACAACATTAGCGTGGGCCAGCCAGAAGGTATTTGGTTAGCGGGCATGTTGGAGAAGTTATCTGTGAAGAACATCAAAACATACACTTTGCAAGAAGTAAAGGACAGTTACGAAGCAGCGGGCTTAGAAGATTTTGAGCTGTTTTGGGATAATAAACCGGTAAATACTTTACACAGGTTTGGGTTATTGAAATTGTAAATGTAAAATACATCATAGCACGTCCTTGTACTTCCATACAAGGACGTTTTTTTATACCTTGCATACCATCATGAAATACGTAGTTTTCTTCTTTTTCTTACTATTGGGCAAATGGGCAACAGCACAGCAATATTATACGCAAGCGATTGTGGTAGATACGGACCGGGATTTGCGGTTCACTTTGGTGCAAGGCACTACGATAAAATTCCCTGCCGGCTGTTTCTCCACGAAAAAGAAGAAAGTAACCATCATAGTAAAAGAACCTCTTTCCATTCCCCATACATCCAAAAACGATATCAGCGAAGAAATTCCAAAGCACGTTTGGAGTAGTGATTTCAAATTCTCTATTGAACCAGCACGCGGGGAGAAATTCACCATCCTTCAACCCATAGAAGTAGCCATCCCTTACCGCCAATTTGGACCTACCGAGCAAGTATTTGAACCTTATTACACAGCTGGCAACAAGGTAAGTTGCGAGCAATGCAAGAAGTACGTGTATGACCATGGATACAAACTTGATAAGATCCAAGTATTCAGTTTACCCAACTTCGAGCAAGTGTTTAATATGGAAATCAACACCTTTGGTACAATAGATATGAGGGAGAAAATACAGAAAGAACATGGTGCTATTACGCAACCCTAATGGGTGACATATATCATTTATTTATTGTCTAAAGCGTAGTAGATTCGGTTAAACCACTTAACCGAATGAAATATCTAGTCCTTCTTATCGCCTGCTTACCGGTATTGAGTTGTAATACCAGTCACCCTATTCTTTCCCCATCTTCTTTACCACAACAATACATTGCTGTCAATACAGAGAAAGACACCGTTGTTACTTTACAATTTGGTACACGGCTAACGATTGCAGCACACACCTTTTCCGCTAAAAACAATGTGGCAAAAATAGTTATTAAAGAAGCCATTACGCTCGACCAAATGTTGCGTGGAGGATTGGTTACCAAGTCGGGCAACCATGTATTACAAAGCGGCGGGATGATCCAAATTATGCCAGCTAACGGGGAAGATGTAAAGATTGTAAAACCATTCAACATAGAGATCCCTACTCCGCAAGTAAGGGAAGGAATGCAATTATACAAGGGAGTAGAGAAAGATGACCGTGTAGATTGGGTAAACCCGGTACCTTTAGACACACCTGTTAGTCCACTAGTGGAACCGCAGGTTGTACAAGGAGCTGTACTATATCAACAAAATTGTGCTGTTTGTCATGGTATCGATAAAAAACTAACAGGGCCGCCATTATATGGTTCCATGGAACGTTGGGCGCATGATACGGCTTCGCTTTACAGGTTTACGCGCAATGCGTCAAAAGTAATTGCAGCAGGTGATGCATATGCTACCTGCTTATTTACAGGCTACAATAAAGCTGCCATGACAAGTTTCGACTCCCTATCAAACGAGGAAATAAAAGCCATCTATCGATATATAGATGAAAAAGGGAAAGCCATATATGGCACTGCAATACCTAATGCTTTCTTACGTAAAAGTGATTGTGATAAATGTGATGAATACATGCAAGCATATCAGCAGATTTTCACCGATACAACACAACCCAAGCAAGCTATTTCCTCCAAAGAAATGAAACAAGCCTATAGGTTTCATGTGATAGACTTCGCTTGGTATAATGTAGATGTTCAACTTCCTTTGGAAAATGCGCCTCCCATCTTTGTGAACTTACACCCTAATCCTCCAGGTACAAAATTGTATATCGCCATCCCCCAACACAACATTTTAATTGATGGACAAGAAGAAAATGGTGCATTCAAACTGTACGCCAATATGCCTAGCGGGGTTGTTGATTTTAAGAATGGTACCCTGGCTTATGTAATAGCGGTAGCGGGAAACCAACCAACATCTTTGCAACTGGCTTTCCAATCCTTCACTTTATTACAAAGCGACAACAATTTAACATTAGAATTGAAACCTGCTACTGATCATGATTTACAAGCTTGCTTTGAAACGGTTAAGCATAGTGGATTTACCCAACATCACTTTCAAACATACTTTGAGAAATTGAAAAAAAGCAACCGCGACTCTTTAGAAACAGCCATAAAAGATCTACGGGTAAAGTTGGAAAGGTGTGGCCAAATAACCGACGCCTTAAGGCCGGGAACGCTTTAAAAGCGTAATTAATCGTAAGCGGTTGTATTGTTGTAGTAATAATGGATAGAAATTATAACAAACATTGTTTAACAGCAATACAATCGCCCAAACGAATGCTTGCCGGTATAGAGTAACCCCCAACACCATCAGCATGTACATGAGTACCATAAAATGAAACCTTTCATACACGTATGTTCTACCAATGTACCGGATAATGGCATCGCGGGATTCCACTACTTTATAAAAAGGGTATTTCTTACGTACTTGCTGGATAATTAAATCGCCATCTTGGCTGTATTTCCTGATCATTAGAATGCCTACTTTCTTGTAAGCCGCGGTTGTTTTGCTGAATTGCATCCAATTGTAAAACCCGGCGGGCAAGATACCCAATAGTACGCTGATACCTAGTAAAATGTAAATTTTAAACGGTTCAATTTCATTCCAACTATAAACAACCACCGGTGTTAAATGGAGAATTGACCAAACTAGGTTGGGCACCATGTTATAGACAGCCGCGAGTTTACGGGCTTCGATATAGTCTTTTTTTGTAGGCCGGGCTCGTTTCATATGGATGTACAATAGGGGTACTGAAAAAGTACGGATTTTATTTCGCTTGTACAAGCGCCCTTTCCAACACATGATCTACATCCCGCAACCAGGCATAGCGATGATGTACATCGGCTTCCATGGCAGCCAGCACCGAGGGAATAAAAATGGCCGGCACAAAGGCAAATAAAACCTGTGGCTGTATAATGCCGTGTTGTGGGTAGTTTTTCACGATATAGAACCATGTATCCACAGGCGGGAGACCTTTTTCGTCGAAATAGGTAGATCCAGCTACAGCGGGGTGGTTCAATGTTTGAATCAACAATACGCGGCCGTAATCACCTAATTCCTTAAGATCTACATTTCTACGGGTAGCGCGTTTTATCATAGCTAGTGCCAGTAGTTTCTCCACCAACTGGTTATCGAACGCAGCATTGTAGGCAACAGGCTGGGCTTCGTAATTGAAGATAGGTTGTGCTTGAATAAGCGGGTTGGTTTGTCGCAAGGCATCAAAGCCTGCCATGGGGGAACGATCCATTAACTTTGCCGTCCATTTTACAACTTGCTGTAATTGGAGTTTGAAAGTGGCGATCTCGGCTTTCGTCCATTTGTAGTGTTGTGTCCCGTTGTGCTTGCTTTTGCGGGGTAAAATTCTTTGCATCCATCCAAGTAATCCCATGTAGCGAAAATATCATAAAAAAATCATACGCCCAGCTTCGCCCTACCTACCCAGCTTCTCGATCCTAGAATAAATGTTAAAAACACCCCTTCACTACCATAATTACGCATACAAATGTATATTTGCAGGGTATGCTCAACCGTGCGGCGAATTATCTTTCATCAAAAATAAAAGAGTATTGGCAGCGTCTCGTTAACGTGGGCGTTACGCCGAATATGCCTTTTATAGAAGCCAGGAGGACAAAGTTGCTGAATTTGCTCACTTTGCCCTGCATTCCATGCATGTTCTTCTTTGCCGTACTTAATTTTATCCAGGAACGATACTTACTGAGCGCTATCAATATAGTGACTACGCTTACTTGCGTAACGGTTTACTATTTGCATACACGCCGCTTGTATTTAAGTGCGCGCTTGGTTTTAATTTTATTAAGTATTGCTGTTTATACGTTTACGGGGATCTTTTTCCACAATGGCTCGGAGTACTTCATTTTGAATATTCTATTTGTCACCATCCTTATTTACGATAATAAATGGATGTTGCTCGTCTTAAGTGTACTTACCATTCTTGCCTTTTGCGCGATCGTGTTCTTCCCACAGCATTGGGAATACGCCGACCCGGTGCCGCAAGAACGGGTATGGACGAACGTGGCGGTAGCATTATCGTTTATCGTAATAGGCTTGAGCTTTTTTAAATATATCCAGAACGATTATCAAAGCGAAGTGGAGCATCAAAGGCAAACTTTGTTGGCCATGAATAAGGATAAGGAGAAGTTATTTTCGATTGTGGCGCACGATATACGTAGTCCACTCGCTACCTTGGAAGTATTACTCGATATGTTTGCCAAAGGCGAATACCCCGAGGAAGAGATGAATGATGCCGCGTTGGTGTTACACAAGAAAGTACAGCAGTTGGGCACTACCCTAGATAATTTGCTGCGTTGGAGTACCCGTAGCATGAAAGGCATTCAAACGAACCCAACCCAGTTCATCATCTTGCCATTAACCACGGAGACGATGCAGTTCTTCGGGCCGAGTATTGCCCAGAAAGATTTAAACGTGGAAATAAAGGTCCCACCTAATTTGAGCGTGTACGCCGATAAAGACCAAGTATCTGTCATCATCCGTAACCTTTTCAGCAACGCTTTGAAATTTAGTTACCCTGGTGGAAAGATTACCATGATGGCGAAATCTACGCCGAACGGGGTGTGTATTAGCATATCCGATGAAGGCACGGGTATGTCGCCAGAGCAATTAAAGAGCTTATTTTCCTTCCAACATCAACCGGGCTTTGGCACAGTGGGCGAGCGGGGAACGGGCTTAGGTTTAATGCTTTGCATGGAGTTTGCCCAAGGAAATGGCGGCACTTTAGACGTTAGCAGCACCCCTGAAAATGGGACTACCTTTACCCTTACCCTCCCAGCATTTCAAAATATGCACCCGGCACAAGCCAACTAGCACCATTCAACAAAAAAATTGCATATGAATAAAAGATTTTTCTAAATTAGGTTTCTACCTAAACCTACTAGCTAATGCCTTTTATCAACCCACGCTGGACGAACTTAGAAAAGATCGCATTTCGATTCTTTTTCATTTTCATATGCTTAAACATTTTCCCCTTTCCTTTAAATGCCGTTTCGCAATCGTTGGCGTTCCTGCAACCTATTACCGGGATTGTAGACACGCTTTGGGAGCAGTTTATTCCTTGGGCGGCACAGCACATTTGGGGATATAGAAAGGTGATATCCATATTCCCTAACGGTAGTGGTGATACCACCTTTAATTATTATCAAATACTTACGCAATTTAGCATGGCGCTTGTTGGTACGCTTATTTGGAGTATGGTGGATAAGGAGAGAAAAAGTTACAACAGGGCTTATTACTTACTGCGTTGGTTTACCCGCTTTTTCTTAGCATTCAATATGGTGTTATACGGCTTTATTAAAGTATTTCACATGCAAATGCCCACACCTTCGTTATATACATTATTACAACCTGTAGGCGATAAATCGCCCATGGGCTTAGCTTGGACATATGTAGGCGCTTCTGCTGCTTTTAGTGCTGTAACGGGTTGGGCGGAAGTGATATCAGGATTCCTATTGTTCTTTAGAAGGACCACCACCCTCGGTGCTTTACTAACTTCCATTGTGATGTTCAATGTGGCCGTTATTAACTTCTGTTTTGATGTACCTGTGAAGATTTTCTCTTCCTTGCTTTTCCTTTGGGCCATGTTCTTACTGGCACCAGATATTAAACGATTAACAGCTGTGCTGTTAACCAACAGGCCCACTCGCCCGAAAGTGGAAGTACCCTTTTTTAAAAGCAGGAAAGCACAATTGTTGGCACTTGTTGCCCAACTATTGTTCGTGGCATATATAGTTATTTCCCAAGTAAGTGCCGATATGGGTATGATGAATATTTATGGCGATAAAGCACCGAAACCTCCCTTATATGGCATTTACAATACTTCACTTATTGTTCGCAATAACGATACTTTGAAGCCCCTTACTACCGATACTAGCTATTGGCGGCAACTTGTAGTGAATTACAAAGGTTATGCTCGTGTGAAGATGGCCAATGACACACTTCGCTACTATACATTCAAAGTAGATACGGCTTTACAACGTATTACCATTGCAACCGGATTTGCCCCGAATGATTCCAGCTACTTATACTTCTCAAATGATAGTACGCTAACTTTGCGCGGTAAAATTCAGCAAGACTCGGTGTATATGCAGTTCACAAAGCATGACCTTAATTCGTTCCGTTTGCTGAACCGTGGATTCCATTGGGTGAATGAATACCCATATAATCGATAAGAGTATCAATATTTGACATACAAACTTTTTGAATCTAAAAAGAAAATCCCCTGCTTCGAGCAACAGGGGATTTTTTATTGTGTAGCAACTTTTTCCTGGGCATCTTTAACAGCCTTCGTATAAGCCATCTTCCAACGAAAGAAGAGGGCTACGGCCGCCAAAATTGCCAATAGTAATAGCGTTAATTGGTTTTTACTTCTTCTCATATACAATAATTAATAAGCACGGCCAATGGTAAATGCCACCATTTCTTCTAAGCAATCGCGCACTTCCGAAGGTGGGAAGGTTTGCAATACTGCCAGCGATTCATCACGAAATGCGTGCATTTTATCTTCTGCATAACGCATGCCGCCGTTGGCTTCTACGATATTGATGAGCTCTTTTACCTTGTCGGATTTGGTGTTGTGATGCTTCACAATGTTCAATAAATACGTTTTCGTACGGGCATCACAATTGTGCAAAGTATATATAAGCGGTAAGGTAATTTTTTGTTCTTTAATATCGTTCCCAGTGGGTTTGCCAATGTCTTGCTGGGTATAATCCAATAAATCGTCTTTTACTTGGAAAGCCATGCCTAGCTTTTCACCGAAGGTATGCATACGAGCTATAACAGATTCGTCGTCCGTTACAGAGGCAGCGCCGGCCGAGCAGGCAGCTGCTAGGAAGGAAGCGGTTTTGCCTTTTATGAGGTCGTAATAGGCTTGTTCGTCGTATTGTATTTTCTTGTTCTTCACCATCTGCAGCAACTCCAATTCGCTCATTTGCCTGATGGCTTCCGTGTATATCTCCAATATGCGGTGATCGCCGTTTGATAACGATAATACCAAGCTATGTGCGAATATGTAATCGCCGGTATAAACAGCACTCCGGTTTTTCCAAAGGGCATTTACAGAGTATTTGCCACGGCGTTCCATAGAATCGTCCACTAAATCGTCGTGTACCAAGGAAGCGATATGCAACAGCTCCACGAGCAACGCGGCACGGTAGGTTCTATCCGTTACGCTGCCAGCCATGCGTGCTCCTAATAATACGAAGATCGGGCGCATTTGTTTCCCCTTATTCTCTAACAAATAACTGGTAATGCGATCGAGCAAGGCCGATTTCCCCTTTAACGACGTATCAAAATAAGTTGAAAACGCTTGTAATTCCTCTTGTAAAACCGATTTAGTAAACTTCATATTCGCTAACGGGCTGATCTCCCCCACTACTTTCCAATGACCATTTTTAAAAACAAGATGTAATAATAAACAATATATCCATACTGCCTTGCCATGAAAGGTGATTTTATCATGATTTTTATAGGATTATAACAACTTTTTAACCCCTTCGTGATATGGGAAAGCATAAAAAATAGGCGTAAATTTCTGCAAATACTCCCTTTATGCAACCAAATCCCGGTAAGCGTATTTCCTCGATCGACTTCGTAAGAGGTATCGTCATGATCATTATGGCACTAGATCATACCCGCGACTTCTTTCACATCGACGCCCTTACGCAAGACCCACTCGACCCTACAACTACGCACCCATGGCTCTATTTCACGCGATGGATTACACATTTCTGCGCACCCACGTTCTTGTTGCTGAGTGGTGTGTCGGCTTATTTATCTTCACAAAAGAAATCTACCACCGAAGCCAGCAACTTTCTCATTAAAAGAGGTCTGTGGCTTATACTAATGGAAATAACGGTCATAACCCTCGCCCTAACCTTCAACCCTTTCTTCAACTTTATCCTATTACAAGTAATATGGGCGATTGGTGCTAGCATGGTATTGTTAGGGATTGTAACACGCTTTAGCAAGAAGGCCGTTTTGTTGATAGGGATCGTTTTGTTCTTCTTTCATAACATTACCGACCTCCTTAATTTACCAACCACTGGGCCTGCCGGCATTGCTTGGCAAGCATTGCTCACAGCAAGAGGAACTGTTGTGCCATTAGGTGCAACACACTTCCTAGGTATTTTTTACACTGTATTACCATGGACGGGCGTAATGTTCACCGGTTATGGTTTGGGGCAATTGTACCAGGGCAATTTCCCAGCCGAATTAAGGAAGAAAATGTTATTCTATTTAGGCTGTGCCCTTACAGCCCTGTTCGTAGTATTAAGGTTCACGAAATTCTATGGTGATCCTACCCCGTTCGCCAGCAGCCCGAATATCTTAACAAACATCTATAACTTCTTCAACACAAGTAAATATCCGCCATCACTACAATACTGTGGTATGACGCTCGGCCCAATATTGATTTTATTATCGCTCACAGAACAATTAAAAGGCCAATGGATCGACCGTGTTTCAGTGTATGGGAAAGTGCCGTTTTTTTATTACGTGTTACACTTTTACGTTTTGCATGCATTAACAGTCGTAGCGTTTTTTGCCTGTGGTTATAATATGTCGCAAGTATCGGATAACGCATCTATTTTCTTGTTCAGGCCGGCGAGCTTTGGGTTTTCGTTGGTATGGGTGTACGTAATTTGGATTGCGGTGGTGATAGGATTATATATTCCTTGTAAAAAATTCCTCCGTTATAAACAAACACATCAACACCCTTTTCTATCGTATCTATAAACAATTTTATTACATAAAAAAGCCTTATCTACAATGTAGATAAGGCTTTTTTATGTAATAATGTATCATTATCCTGCGTTTCCAACACGTTGTGCTTCATCGGAAGGGCCGCTATTATTGCGCTTAAAGCCTTTAATTGGCTTACCAAAACGGTACGTAAACGACAACCCTACATTTCTTGTATCTCTACGCAAAGTAAATGGTTCTGTAGAATGTTCGAAAGTGGTAAAACCTTTCAACACTTGCGTGTATAAAACATCCCGTGCAGATAATTTGAGCGTACCTTTTCCCTTTAGCACCTGCTTTGCTAAACCAAGTTGTAATTGTCCCATGGGATCTAATACTTCTTGAATATCTACCATCGACTTCGACTCGTACCAACCAGATACTTCTGCAGTCCAATCTTTACCTAAGCGCAATTGGTTCGATATATTGAGTGATAGTTGTGTACGACGTTTATCCATATGCTCCCACAACGTACCTTCTAAATGCTTAAAGTTCACTACCGCCGTTCCATTAAATGCCCACCATTTCGTAATATCCTTTGAAACGGTAACCGTTCCAACCCAACTACTATAATCACCCAAATTACCGTGAGTAAATAACAGCGTTCCATCATCACGTGTTAAAAACATTTGCATGAAATAGCCCGATGTTTTTACGTACCCAAAACTAGTGGTTAACCATTCCTTGTACACATGCGAAACAGTAGCCTGCCAAGTGTATTGTGGTAATAGGTTAGGGTTACCCGATTGGAAAGAATATTTATTAATGATAACTACAAAAGGATTGAGGTTCTGGAATACCGGGCGATCAATTCTTCTTCCTCCACTAAACATCAACTGGTGGGAAGAATCAAGCTGGTAAGTGAGGTTCAGCGTAGGAAAAAGACTATTATAACTTCTGTCGAACGACGAGCTGCCTTGCGACTTATTACCGATTTGGTTGGCAGTATACTGGGTAGATTCGAAGCGTAAACCACCACCAATTGTCATTTTACCGGCTTTCTGTTCAGCACTGGCATATGCTGCGTAGATATTTTCTTTATAAATGAAATGATTCGTTTGGTTATCGTCACTTACCCAATCATCATGGGTATCTTTCACATAATATTGTGCATCATTATCTGTATCAATTTGCGACACTTTTGCCCCCGCACTGAAATTAGTTTTATCACTGATTTGATACGTGTAATCTATTTTACCGGTTAGTATGCGTAAGTTTGAAAGAATATCACTCCTCGACGATTCGATGTACCCTACAGGTTGCATTAATGAATTGGTAAAGGATTGGTCTTGCGCGATACGATACTTCGAAAAGTCGACATCAGCTCCTATATCTTGCCGTTGATTAAGTTTATGTCGAACATATAATGTTGCTCCTCCATTGCGCCATTTATTCTCTACACGGGAGTCGGTTCGGATAACAGAATCGATATGTCGTTGGCCATCTAACCAATTAACATTTGCGAAGCTAGGCGCATCGCGTTTTTGGAGGGTACCCACTAAGCCTACACCCACACTAGTGTTCTTGCTGAGCGTATAATCAACCCCGGCACGTACCGTGTTGTTCAAGCCATTTAAGTACGACATTCCATCTTGCTCCATAAACTGTGCATAGTTGTTCGTACCAGCTTCCTTAAATTGGCGACTGGCGGTATAACGCATATAGTTATCGAACTTTAAACCGCTGTAATTTAAGTAGGCATTGAGATTACCCGATTTGTAGTTCAAATTTACGTTACCGGTTTCACGGGCATATCTTCCTTGGATGTGACCAATAGTGGCGTTGCCATTAAACCCGTACTGTTTGAGTTTTTTGGTTTTGATATTAATAACACCTGCTCCCCCTGCCGCGTCGTACTTGGCAGGTGGATTATCCATTAGTTCTAATTGTTCAATCTGGCTAGAGTTCATGCTACCCAAAAGGCTGGCAAGCTCTTGTCCACTCAAATAGGTTGGCTTATCATCGATAAGTACCAGCACACCTTGTTTTCCTTTCAAACTAATGTTCCCGTCCCGGTCAACACTTACGCCCGGCGATTTCTCGAGCAATTCCAGCACGGTTGTGCCCGCATTGGTAATTGCAGCTTCCACGTTCACCGTAGTTTTACCCGGCGATTGTTGAATAAGGGGTTTCTTTTTGTTGATCGTAACGGTTTGCAATTGTTGGGTGTTCAGTTGAATGGTAAAACGCTGTTGAGAAGAAGAGAATTGAACGGGCAAATACCCCGTATTATGGTTAATCATCTTCCCCCGCAATAAATAATGACCATAAGGAACATCAAAAACCGTTGTTCCAATAGAATCTGACATTTGACCTTTTACCAGGCTAGAATCTTTTACCCGCAAGACTTCAATGCTTGCATAAGGTAGGGGTTGTAGTTGTGAATTACTAACGGCGACCGTTAATTTTTGCTGCGCGAATGTAGGCAAAGCAATAAAGGTTAGGATGGCGAGAAAACCAGTACGCATAAAATAATTGAATAAAAATTGGTTGAATCAAGCGAATAAGGTCGAATGGTATAGAAACAAATAAAGTGGGAAATTATTGCGAAGTAAGATTTATTTAATTGACATAACAATGATTACTTTACGAACGGGGCAAATTCAATTATTACAGGTTTCCCATTCCGCGAAATAGCCCTATCTTGTTCGAAAATGAACACATCACCTCATGATCCGTATTGCCCACATCGCTGATATCCCTGTACTAGAACGCATACGTTTAAGTGTAAAGGAAAACGTGCTGTCGAACCCCAACTTGGTAACTAGGGCCGATTACACCCGCTTTTTAACCGTTGATGGGAAAGGATGGGTAGATGAACAGGACCATATAATTACGGGGTTTGCTGTGATTGATACAACCCATCATAATATCTGGGCCTTGTTCGTAGACCCGGGTTTTGAACAACAAGGTATTGGTAAGCAATTACAAAACACCATGTTACATTGGCATTTTACCCACTCAAACGAGATGCTTTGGCTTACAACGGCGAAGGATAGTCGTGCTGCGGAGTTTTACAGGCGTACCGGCTGGCGAGAAGTGGGTGAAACTACTAATGGGAAAGAGCTGCGTTTCGAGATGTACCAAGAAGATTGGTTGCGACATGGTTAATATTTCCTTTATATAAGAAATTAGCAGAATAGGATTTGGAATACTAGCCACTAACAATTATTTTTACTTTGTATTTCAAAGTGAATTAACCTAACATATATGCCTTATTACTTACAGCGTTTAATAGCAACGCACAAGCATTTCATACCTATCAGTATGATTGGCGCTAGCATTTACCTCCTTAGTTTCGTATCCTTTATTGTATTTGCTTACATATTGCCATCTGAAAGGGATGTATCGATGACCATAGCATTTACCAGTTATATTGTTACGGTCGTTTACTTTATTATTTTAGCATGCAAGGGGTATTGCAAAAGAGTAAGCGCCAATACACCGTTTATGTTGTTATTAGCAAGTTGCTTTGTAAATACTTGCTTATTATTCAACATTGGTTCCGAAATCTTCCCTACCCCTTCCATAGGTTTATTCGCATTCATTTCGATTTGCTTGTTGAATGGGATGGGCATGTTGTTTCACCGGGTATTACCAGCCAACATTCAACAAGTACAATTTCTTTTACTTGGTGCTGGTGTAATGATGGCATTGTATTATGTGCTGAGCACTCCTATAGACAACTACTTGCTGCTAGCTTATTTCTTCATTTTGGGTTTACCATTATTACTTATTACTCCCCACCTCTTATTTTTTTATTATGTCGTTTCGCTATGGCGGAATAGAAAACCTTCATTGCGAATTTTTCCTGTCATCGGTATCTTGCTTACGTTATTGCCTTTTGTCGTGTACACGTTTTACTGGCACATGGAAAAAAAAGCAATTGAAAACATCCATACGAATTTGCCAACTACAATGGTAGCACAAGAAAGAGCAGAAATATTAGCGAAGCGGGTATATCCTTCTCTTATTACCAAACAAATTTTCAGCACGAATAATAGCTTGTATAGCTTCGAAGATGAAGAAGAAATAAAAAATGGCCGTAGGTCATTCAAACCTATATACGACAATCCCTTCATCACTATTGCCAGGTTTATAAATGGGGACCTCTATTTAGAAGATGACCTGAAATCTATGGTGCTAAAACTATGGAAACAACAACACTCCTCCGTGCAACAACACCCTGGAAACATTAATAAATTCAATCCCCCCGTGTTAACAGATAGCATTTCCAAATGAAACCACGTACATTTATCATTAACCTAGTATTTTATATCATTTCCTTCTTTGGATACTTATCCCAACTTGTATTCAAACCAACGTATAGCAAGGAATTGAATACGCCTTTATTAGCCCTCAGTTTAGTGGGTATATTGATCCTCTTTTGTATGTTTGTTTACTTATTCTTCCAAGTATGGGAGAAAGGTGCTGGGGTTATGATGCCAGCTGTATATTGCTGGGCGGGCACATCGATGAATGCAATGTTTATTTTAAACCTGTGCATTCCCTATTTCCTTTCACCATCTTTACCATTATTCTGCTTGTTGGAAGCGAGTATTATCGTAACTACCATTTGCACTTACTATCAACGTGATCACTGGGTAGTATTCTTCATAGCAGGCATTAGTTTATTTATAAACATCTACTATTTTGTATTATTAATTTACTTTTCGCACAATGGTATTGCTGGGTTATTTTGGTTCCTCTTATTGTTATTTCCTTTAGGGGCTATGTTGATGGCGAATGGTTTGCTCTTCATATCGAGCTTGCCTACTTATAAGTGGAAAGCTGGCTGCTTAGGTTTCGGTTCGTTGCTATTAATAGCCCTTATTTATACAATTGTTTGGCGCACACATTTAATGAAGATTGAATACCAGCTAGGTCAATTGCATACCATTGAAAATGTTGAAACGAAAGTGGAAGTTTTTACCCAAATAGTGCATCCTTCCTATTTCAACAGCACATTAGTCAAGTATTTCCAAACGTATGATCCTTATAAAGACACGCATTCCCACATGGAAGATATTACGCAAACAACCACATACGATTACCTTTTCCCACAAATAGCCATGCTTTGTACAGGACCAGTGGATATGGATGTTTTTACCCGCTTAACCATTCTTCAGCATTGGGATCAACAGGAAGCCGGTCGATAATGGAACCTAATTTTACTAGATAATGGCTCTTTTTACAATGCCAATATCCCGTTACATTTGAGCCACAATTAAACCGACAGGCTATGAAATTTGCTTATGTATGCTACTATGTGAAGGAAGTGTATTCCGCCGCTTCCATGCCCGATGAAGACAATAACTTACTACAATTCTTACAACATAAAGAACTGGATATTACACGTGAAGTTTGGAATGATCCCACCGTGCAATGGGAGCAATACGACGTTGTACTGCTGAAATCGCCTTGGGATTACCACGAACAAATTGATACTTTCAAAGCATGGTTAGCCGACTTAGATGCTAAAAACATTCGCCTCCTTAACCCTTATAATACCGTGCTATGGAATGCAGATAAGCATTACTTGCAAGAGATTGAAGCTGCTGGTTTACCCATTATTCCCAGCACCTTTATCGAACCTCATACACCTGTAAACTGGGATCAATTATTCGAGCAATACAACGCCCTAAAGCTAGTTGTAAAGCCTTGCATTAGCGCAGGTGCCAAGGAAACCATTGTATTAACAAAGGAAAACCTTCCTGGCTTACGACCGCAACTTGCTCAAATGCTGGCGAAAGAAGCCTACATGGTTCAACCATTTATGGATACGATCGCTCATTTCGGGGAATATTCGTTGTTGTATTTCAATGGGGTATTTAGTCATGCTATTGTGAAAAAACCTAAACCTGGCGATTTCCGGGTGCAATACCAATATGGAGGAACAGTGGTGAACATAGCGCCTTCTCCTGCCCTTAAAGCTACTTGTGATGCCTATGTATCCAAATTCGCAAAAGGCTGCTTGTATGCCCGTGTAGATGGCGTAGAAGTTGACGGGCAATTTCAATTGATGGAGTTGGAAATGATCGAACCATATTTATTCTTGAGTATGCATGAAGGAGGATTTGAAACTTATTACCAA
Organism: Chitinophaga skermanii; assembly: GCF_003259335.1. Taxonomy (GTDB): domain Bacteria; phylum Bacteroidota; class Bacteroidia; order Chitinophagales; family Chitinophagaceae; genus Chitinophaga; species Chitinophaga skermanii. The sequence goes on along the minus strand of NZ_QLLL01000004.1, from coordinate 155,001 downwards.
GCGCTCATGCAATTAACGCATGCAGCCAGCTTTGCATAATTGTATTACCCGCGTTCAATTATGTATGATTGCGGCGCGGGTTCTTTATCTTTGTGTGGAAACATGCACTTTATGCCCATCCAGCTTTTAATAAATCATTTCAATTCCATTACGCCCCTTTCTCCCGCCGCACAAACGGCATTACAAGCATGCTTATTCTTAGAACACTTCCCCAAGAAAACCATCTTACAACAACAGCACCGCCCTGCTCAATACATTTACATGGTACATACAGGCCTTCTACGTTCTTTTTACCACCGCAATAACAAAGATATTACTGCCGTATTCGGCACGGAAAATTGCATTATGTGTTCCCTAGCCAGCCTCCTTTCCGGGGAACCATCTGCTTATTCCATTGAAACATTGGAGGATAGTGATATTTTCTTCTTAGAACTAGCTGCCCTCGAAAAGCTCTACGATGCGCACCATGATATCGAAAGATTAGGCAGGCTTATGATTACCCAATATTACCTCGACCAAGAAAAAGAGCTACGTGCTATACGCTTTCAAACGGCTGAACAACGCTACCAAACACTCCTGCAATCACAGCCATCGCTTTTACAACGGGCTCCCTTGGGATATATCGCCTCCTATTTAGGTATTTCACAAGAAACGTTAAGTCGCCTCCGCGCCAAATATTAATCATAAGAGGATTTGACATAGATCAAAAAATTTGTGCTGCCGGATGATGAATTTCGTGGTACAATGAAAAAGATATTAATTATCCAAGGCAACCCGCACCCCGGTAGTTATTGCGAAGCATTAGCAAACGCATATTACACAGCGGCCCAGGCCAATGGCTACGATGCCGAAATCCTACATTTACACAGCCTCCAATTCAACTTAAACCTCGAACATGGTTATCATACCCGTACGCCGTGGGAACCCTGTTTAGAAGCTGCTTGGCATTCCATTCAGCAGGCTAACCATCTTGTATTCGTATACCCTACATGGTGGGGAACTATGCCTGCCTTGTTGAAAGGCTTCTTCGATCGTTTATTTCTACCAGGAAAAGCTTTCAAATACAGGGATAATTCCCTGTTTTGGGATAAATATCTCAAAGGCAAAACCGCCCGTATTGTTACCACGATGGATGCACCTCGTTGGTACAATTATTTCTTCTATCACGACGCAGGTATCCGTGCCTTAAAAACCGCTACTTTACAATATTGCGGTATCTCGCCGGTGAAGGTAACCGTCTTCGATTCCGTTCGAAATCGCCAGCAAGAGTATTTAGCAAAAGGCTTGCAAAAGATGGCGGCCTTGGGAGCTGCAGGACGTTAAACCGATATAAAATACAAAGGGTTGTATGCTTGCTTACATACAACCCTTTGCAAATGCTTTCATGTATATTTTAATAATCGCCACCAGCACCTCCGCCAATGGTCGATCCTCCACCAAAACCACCCGTGTCCGTTGGTGTTTGTGGGGCCGACATGGTTTGCGCGATAATCAGCGATTCTAAGATGGATTTCTCTTTACTATGATCGATATGTTCTTCCGATGTTGTAAACCCATGCTTCGGTGTTTTCAAATAACGGAGCAATAACGCTGCTATTCCTACCATTACAAACCCGGCAATACACATCACGGATTCAACTGGTAATAGGTAGTAATATTGTCGTACTGTATATACGGTGGCGGCCACCAAAGTTAACCCGGTAACTAAGCATACCCTGGATTTCTTAGTAATGCCCAGGTAAATGTAAATTAAAGGCACCACGCAGGTGGTAATCCAAAAGAACCAACCTAGCGGTAATGCTTCTCCAGGTTCTAATGCCATCATGTTACCTCCTATTTCACGTACCACGAAATAATTAACACTGGCGTATAAGGATAACAATGCCGCGTAAGATACCCAGCTAATTGGCTCACTGTAGTACCGGAAACGATATTGTGTAATCACCTTCCTAGTGAGCATAAATGTAGCAAGGGAAAGTATGAAAATAACGATCGATAATACCAAGGCTGGAGCCGGTATTACATTCACTAAAAAGGCAAATACAAATGCCAAAATCGATCCATAAGTAAATACCCCTAACCAGCGCAAAGGGAATCTTACAAAAAAGATAATCGACATGAACATCGTTAGAAAAGTAACCCCTGTAGGATTCATTTCCATTAAAATAAAGCCTGTTATCATCATGCCTCCAGTAACTATAATCAACCCATCATCAATCCCACTAAAATAATGTGGCTTAGCATGTGTATATAATTCCAACAGAAAATAGCAAACTATACCGAGAAAGAACTCTATCCCGGCAACTGAACTAGCTGCTCTTAATAAATCGGTACCCATTAAAAGAAACAACCCATTCACTAATAAAGCACCTATAATTACCGCCAAGGCCAACCCAATCCGCACAAAAATATTAGGCGTATATAATTTTACAGGATGTTTTGCCTGTATCGCTTCCCATTCTTCTTGTGAAATCAATCCTTTTTCTTTCACCGCTTCCGCTGCTTCTTGGATCATGAAATTATCCAACTGTTCTTTATTATAAGCTATCATTTCTTCTTCATTTTGCGGTTAATGGTTACTAATGCATAGATCAACAGGCCTGTTAATAATAAGCATATAAACAAGTACCCGCCAATATCACCGATGTTGGTTTCTGTTATAATGATGATGAGTTGTACATAGATATACAATGCCATCACAACGAGGAAATACGCCGAGTTCCGTACAACTGGGAAAAAACGGTATAACAAGTAGCTAACTGCCCCCATCATCAATACCCATCCAAAAAACGGCCATCGCAACAATGTAAAATGTGCAGCAATCATACTCACATACAACACATGTACCCCGAAGTTCATATAAGTAAATTCAAAGTGCGCTTTCCATTGTTTATGTTTCGACAACCAACTCATCCCAATACAAATTAATCCCAGTAATAAACCGGCATACACAATCCGTTCACTACTAAAATCATTAGCTGTTATCAAGTATCGCGGAGTAACATTCACTCCCATCCAAGCGGCTAAGTTTGTAATAGCCATACACAACACACCAAGATGATCGAAGTAATAGGCACTAAAAGTCAATACAATTAAAGGAATAAACGTAGCCGTTCCATACAAGGTTCCAAACACATTATACTGTGCTTGTAAGTAGGTAACAAAGCTCACAAACGTTAGGCAGCCTAACAATACCAAGTAATCGTATAACACACTCGGTGTTCGCATCTTTTGCCAAGTAAAGGCAGGTTTCTTTTTAGCTGCGTAGATAAAACATCCCAAGGAAATAGCAGCAATAAGGGCTATTATGGCCATGTGGCCAATGGTATCAATATGTTTATAGATGAGAATACCCAACCCAGAGCTTAACAACAATACCCCCAAGTATAGAATTGTACGCAACTCCCATGCAACAGGGAATAATTTCGACGTTTCCGCCGCTCTTATTTTGTTCATGGATTCCTGCGAAACAAGGCCTTCGTCAAATAGGTTTTCAAAAATGCGCGTGTTCATATTGAAATATAGAATTTTTTTTGCTGCACGAACACTTTTTTATAAATTGTTCTATGCAAACCATCGAAACACCACGTTTAACTTTACGGTATCTTACACCCAGTGATGCCGACTTTATTTTTGCCCTTTTGAATATGGAAGATTGGAAGAAATACATTGGTGATCGTAAGATTCACACGGTCGACCATGCACGGGCATACATCCAAACAACCTACATGCCTCATTACGATCAAAATGGCTTTGGTAATTTTGGTGTGGAACTGAAAGAAACAGGCCAACTCATTGGTACATGCGGAATATTCAAACGCGATGGCCTCGATCATGTTGATGTGGGCTTCGCTTTCCTACCTGGCTATGCCGGGAAAGGATATGCATTTGAAGCAGCTAGCCAACTATTAGATGTAGCGAAAAACACGTACAACATCACCACTGTACAAGGTATTACAGTGCCTTACAACAAACGTTCTATTGCATTACTCGAACGCTTGGGTTTACAATTCGTAAAGCATTTAATGTTGCCGGGAGATGATGAAGTATTAATGTTGTTTGAAAGAACTTTATAATATCAAAAAAGGCGCGGACTCCGCGCCTTTTTTGATATATCAACTATTGCTTAGGTAACGAATTAATCCATTCCACAATCAACTGTACCCCCTCTTTATGTATCACCGTTCGCGCCAATTCAGGCATGGCTGTTCCCGGTTCCACACTATTCATTCGGTAGGCTAAAATCGACTGGTGTGCATGACCCGGCACAATATCAAAATCCATTCCACCCGCTCCTGCTCCAGCCGAAACAGGGTTCTTCATAAAGCCTAATTTATTCTTATCATGTTGATCGTATTCCAGGAATAAACCCGTGTTAAAGGCATCGCCCGTTTGGGTATGACAATGAGCGCAGTTTACATCCAAATACGCCCTGGCTCTTTCTGCCAAAGTATACTTAGCCGAATCTTGCCAGTTAGGCAATGTTGGAATTTGTTCTTCCGCAGGCAATCCTTTTAGATACCCAGCTGTAGCCCATTTTCTCAACTGGTCGCCTATATGCATGTTCCGAACTTTAGGCCCAATGGGTTGAATATCGCTATTGTTGATATGACAACGTTTACAATCATTCGTATTCGGTACTTGGTAAACCGTTTGCTGAAGTTGATTATCGTCGTCGAGGAATTTTATTGGCACCTTTTTACCAACAATTAGCTTTGTTGCGTCTGATTGCTTGTCATCCCAAATGTAGTTCATCACTTTCCATTCGTGCGACTGTGGATCTTTAAATAATAAGCGGGTTTCAATCATCACCTTTGCCCCTGCCTCGTTACGGTAGGCGAAGTTTTTAATGATGAAGGTAGAATCTGGAAAATCGAGCACGCCGCTGTCTTTGTATTGCATTTCCTTATTCGCCGGCACCACAATGAACCTGTCCTTCAAAGCGTAATCGGTGAACAACGGGGTGTTCAAAGTGTAATGCAATACGCGGGCAGCGGGTTGTAAGTTCTTCGTTTCTCCAACAAAAAACCCGTAACTCGATAATTTATCAAGAAATTCAAATGGTCCTAATTGGCTAACTTGCTGCTGGCAGGCTTGAACACAGGTAATAGCTGCCATACCTACAACAAGCATCAACATGATTAAATGCTGTCTTTTCTTCATAATATCTATTTACACGTAAATGGCGTCACATCAGTATTCGGAGCCCATCCTTTAGTGCCAATACGCATAGCGTCGGCGTTTACAAATAAGTTACTTTCGGTTTGACGAATACAGATTGAATCTGGATTGATGCCCTTCTGCATGGTGAGCATATTAGTAGAAATACCATCGTACAAAATATGCGGAATACGGGCATTTTTCCTAGCAGGATCCATCGCATTCAAAGCTTGTTCTATGGCTACAATTACCTGCCCTGTACGATGCTCGTATATAGGTTTCGGGAAGGCCGTATCCATTTTCATTTCATTTTCATAGATCGAAATATTCCGAGAAATCGGGAAGTACTGATCATTGATTTTATCACCCGAAGTAGGATCAACAAAGAACCCCGATGCAATGGTAATAGAGCTACCGTTGTTATTGATGATTTTATTTTTATAAATCGCCACATCAGAAGTAGATAGAATAATCACTCCACTACCCGGTGCCGCGTTACCAACGCCTGTAGCAGTGCCGAAGCTACCCGCTTTCGCAAAGTTGCGCTCGTTGTTATCGTGTATATGGTTATTGTATGCTTTTACATGGCCTCCACGTTGCGATAATCCCGGTAAATCGAATACTAAGAAACCTGCTGTATTACCCCAAAACTCGTTGTCGTACACTTCTGCTTGGCTCGTATTCTCAATCTCGCAACCGGCTACATTCCTATAGGCTTTCGATCTACGTACAATGGCACCTACTGTTTGGCCCACGTAAATGCCTGCATCACTGGCACCTTCAGCATAGCAATTTTCAATTACCACATTCTTACACATCACAGGGTAAATACCATAACCACCATTAGATGAATCAGCCGTTTTCCAAGTGGTACTTACATCGGCAATAACAATATCTTCACTTTTATTGATCTTCAACAAATCGCCCTTTGCATCGCGCAAAGTAATACCGTTTATGTTGAAGTCTTTTAAATTCGTTACCCGTAATCCTTCGCCCCCTTGGGTTTGACTGGAGAAATCGAATATAGTTTTGTCTTTACCCGCGCCTTGGATTTTAATATGTTTTAATTGCGCGATACTGAGGTTATCGAAACGATAAAGGCCTTCCTTCAAGTACACAACACTACTATCTTTCAAAGAAAGAAAAGCTTCGTTGATCTTTTGTTCTTCACCAGGCCCGAAGGTTAATTTCGTTGTATACGTAGGATCAGTTGCCGGTTTCGATTTACACGACACCATCACACTACAAACAGCAACAACAACAAGGGTTTGCAAGATTTGAATACGTTTCATAAAACAAGGAATCGGTTTTTTATTTAGAAAACATTGTAAGCAAAAGTCACGTAATACATCGCACCTATGGCCGGGCTACCAAAGCCTGTGCGGTAATACTTATTGGTAATATTCGTAGCCCCTAATTTCACTACAGTATGAATTTCCCGGAACTTATAACTCACTTGCCCGTCGATAACTGTCGATGCTTGTACAGTACCACTAGCGAAACCAATTTGATAGAAATAAGCCGGCCTGTAGCGCAAGGTGGTGTTAAATGCGAATAACTGTTTCTTCCCTAGCCCAGCATTTCCAAAATCGATATTGAACTTATAATTCGGGGTATTGAAATTATTCACCTGGCTATTGTTTTTGTTTTGTAGGAAGTCGGATGAGAAGTTCGCCTTGGCCATGAAATTCTTAGGCAATTCTACACTAACACTGGCGGCATATCCGTATGTATTTACCGCTTCTGCACCATTATAGGCGATATTGTATTGCATATAGGTGCTATGATCTTTAAACGCTTCAGGATTATTTGTTCCCGGCGTATTGGCCACGTTTACGTATCCAATAAAATTCTTCCATGTGGAATAATAGCCTAGTACATCAATTAATACACGTTTACCAATTAAAGCAGCATACCCTAGTTCAAATGCATCAACAGATTGGGGACGAATATCGTTGAATGAGAATTGCTTCAATTTGGTAGGATCATTTGTTTGCTGGTATTCTTGTACACTAGATAATAAGTACGGCGGGTATTGCGTAAACTTGTATTCCCCGTTCAGCAAACGATCCGAACCTCCCGATGCATAACTGTTATAATCGACTAACGTACTTTGTAATGATTGTATATTGGAAGGAAAACTATACGCATTTTGATAAGAGAAACGGATGTAGTTCTCCTTTGCCACTTCCACTACAGCCGATGCCCTAGTAGTAACGCGCGGCTTACCGAATAAAGTATTTTTATCGTACCGGAAAGCAGCATTTAAGCGGAGCTTATCGGCCAATAATTTCTTACCCATCGACAAATACGCACTATATTCCGCTACGTGAATAGGCCCGTTATGATCGGGGAACAAAGTGCCTTTGGAATCGAGTTTATATAAACGGTAATTCAACCCGGCAATTACATCCAACACCTTTAGCATCTCGCTAAAATTGTATTGCGCTTCGGCATTATACAACTTGCTTTTATCGAGGAACAAAGTACCCCCTTGTGAAGTAGGAATTTTAGATATGCTATCTTTCAACTGGGTAAACCGTGTACTACCTACTTCTGGCCTACCTTGATCGGCAAAAGCACGCGCTGCATTATGTGCCGATGGTAAATCGGCCCCTGTTGCAAGTGCTTGCAAAAGCGCACTGGTATATTCTGGATACCAGCCTTCGCCTGTCGACTCTACAAAAGAAGGCTTCCAAGCTTCGTTGATCAATTGTGCCGTAGGACCGGCAATTATTGTGTTGCCCGAATTCTCTTGGGTAGTATAAGCCCGAACGAACCATTGAGATCCCCGAACTTCTAGCCTGTACTGGCCAATTTTATACCCCGTTAACGCGTACCTTGTATCATTGCTATACACCGCATTTCCGGTACCATATGTTCCCGATAAAATTGCTTCTACAGTAGGCCGAATTTTATAGCGGAACTCCACATTCGTTTTAAACAAACTGGCGTTTTCATCTAAATAACCATGCTCTGGATACCCTGTACGCGCCACGTAATTAGATGGGCTTGCCAACAGCGGGTCGATAATAGGCGCCAAACCTGGATTATTCATTAATGCATATTGCAAGAACGGGTTAATATCAACAGATGTTTTGCTACCATACATATTCACCCCATTGTAATTGGGATCGGTTTTACTATTGCCTAAACCATTGGTATTGGTAGTATCGTTGGCCGACCAATCTTTTGCACGGGTATACTGTGCATTTATTTTGAAGGCGAATTTATCATTCACTTTCTTACCCCAGCGCAGCGTCCAGTCGTAATAAGGCGATGGCCCCATCGGGTCGTTACTATTGCCTTTCTTGATGTGATTAACGCCTTGGGTAATTTGCACACTCAATCCTTGGTATTTAAAAGGATCTTTGCCTGTCATTACCAATGTACCGTTTAACCCTCTCGACCCATATAAAGCCGAAGAAGCGCCCGACAATACTTCGAGGTTATCTACATCTAGTTCTGTTAAACCAATAGCAGATCCCAAGGCAAAGTTTAACCCGGGTGCTTGGTTGTCCATCCCATCTACCACTTGGGTAAAATTGGTATTACCACTGGTATTAAAACCGCGCGTGGTAACAGTGGTAAAAGTTAAGCTGGATGTGGTGATATCCACGCCCTTTAAGCCTTGTAGCATGTTAAAGTAATTGGGCTGAGGCGATTGGATAATTTCTTTGTTACTGATTCTTTCCACCGTAACGGGTGATTCGATTTTCTTTTGTACGAATCGACTGGCATTCACGACTACTTCTTTACCAAGAATAGAAGCAGGTTGTAATTCGATCGTTAAAGGTTGGTTGTTGTTGACGGTTACTTCTTTAGATTCGAAGCCAATAGAAGTAATGACCAAAGTAATGGGCAACGCTTGTTGCAGCGTAATCTTAAATTGACCTTGGTCGTTGGTATAATCACCTTGCAAGCTGTTTTTCACCTTCACTGATACCACCGGTACGGCCTCTTTAGTTTCGCTGTTGCGGATTTTACCGCTGATGATGGTTTGGGCATAGGTGTGCGTGCCAAGTACCAACAAAAGCGGGAGTAGTACGATTTTGTTCATAGAGCAGGATTAATAAGTGTATAGTGCGTCGTTCGGCTATATATTGATAACCGTTCGATGATCGCTTACAATGAAACGATACACATGGAAGCCATTAAAACGCCGGAACTCCTCGTTGGCAGCAAATCATTTACACTGGAAATTTTAAAGCAATTGTGTTTGGGCCTACAGATCTAACCAATGGCGTTGGCAGGGCTGGGGGCGATGTTGGTTGAACGTTGTTTTGGTTGATACGTTTGGGTCTATTGTTTCATAATCGTGGTGGCAGCAACGTACCGTTTTCCTTATTAAACTAAAAATAAGATCAATTTTTCATTAAACAATATTTCAAAGAGGTATTTTTTACACTCTTTTATATAGCTAGATAATATTTATCCCCATTTTTCATAATCGCCTGGTTACTACTTGTAAAGAAAAAAATTACTACTATATTTAAACGCGAAAACTTGAGAGCACCACGCTATTATGCTAAAAAAATTCTTTACCGGGATGCTAGACTGCTTCCAAGCAGTACTAGTGATCTTAGCTGTCTGCATTTTTATTCCAGCAATGCTGGTAATTGCATTACCTTTTGCATTACTCTTGCATAACCCTGAAGAAAAAAATCAATTTGAAGAAAAGTATAAGGCATACCTCGATAGTATAAACGGGGCTTGTATATTCTGTTATACGAATAATAAAATCAGTGCGCCCATTATTGAAAACATGATCCTCTCTCTATTACCAAGTTGTATTCATGTTGTTAAGTTGGAAGGTAAATCCGTGCAGCCCTCTAGCTTGGATAAAAACCAAGTATCCAGTATGCTATATCGCCATGCTTACAAAAAAGGCGGCTTCCCCTATTTATTAAGAGTAGAAAATGGAGATGTACAAGTAAAATCATTAAAACGGATCTTCTTCGATTTACTCAACCAGCAAAAAGATCTTCCTACATATATTCTACAAGAAGTAGACAGCTTTTTTTCAACGAAAGAAGTGACAGTTTAAACTGTATATCAAATATTGCTATACCGCTTATTCAAAAACCACGGTTTTGTTGTTATATACAAATACCCGGTCGCTAAATACCATTTGCAAGGCTTTTGCTAAAGCAGCTACTTCAATATCTTTGCCGGCTTTTACCATGGCGGCCGTATTGTAAGTATGATTAACCGGGATAATTTGCTGCGCGATGATCGGGCCTTCATCCAGTTCGTTAGTTACAAAATGGGCAGTAGCACCAATTAACTTCACCCCCCGTTCAAAGGCTTGCTTGTATGGATTGGCGCCTACAAATGCAGGTAAGAAAGAGTGATGAATGTTGATAATCTTACCAGGATATTGTGCCACGAATTGAGGTGACAATATGCGCATGAATTTCGCTAAGATGATGTAATCGGGTTGATAAGCTGCTATATGCGCTTGTACCTGTGATTCAAAAGCTTCCTTCGAATTCCCTTCTGTCAGCACAGCATAGAAAGGAATATCGAAACGTTTACAAATATCACCCAAGTGCGCGTGGTTCCCAATTACGCAAAGTACTTCGGCGCCTAGCGTTTTAAAATAATGCCGCACCAATATATCGGCTAAGCAGTGGTACTCCTTCGTTACCATTACCACTACCTTCTTCGTTGGTACGGGGTTTACCTTCACAATAGCACCGCCTGGTAACACTTGCAATATAGCTGTTTCTAATGCATCTGCATCGCTGTCTTGCTCTACTTCAATACGCATAAAAAAACGGTTCTCGGCCTTGTCTACGTGCTCTCTTAACGATACAATATTCAATTGTAAGTTCGCCAACACGGTGGAAATGGCCGATACTAACCCTACTTGGTCCTTACTTTGGATAACGATGATCATACCCGGAAATTAAAACATTCCCCAGCAGCAAACAAGCCCTTCATTAAAAATTATTCATCATTTAGCAAATACACCGCAACTTCATCCAAACATTCAACCACACTATTGAATAAAATCAAAAACCCGCCCCTACGAATAGAGACGGGCATTGATACAAATCAAATCTGTTGCTATTTGAAAAACCCGCTGGCAGTGGTGTTCTTTTCTACCCACATGCCCGAATTCGGTAAAATCACAAATTCACTACACCCTTCTTCCCTCGCCCCCGGTGCCCAGTCGTACGTATAACCCAAACGTGTCCATGGATAATGGAAATCCGAATCGCTCGTTAATGTACGGTAATAGGCAAAGATGATATAATTATCGAACCAAGTTTTGAAATCATTCGAAACCGTCGTCATTAATGCTACGGGCGCAGTTGTAGTAGTAATATCGGGGTTACCGGCCGGGCGGTATAAACGGCTAGGTAATACCCACACTTGTGCAATATGCGTATTACTACGACTATTTCTTGGCGGCAATCCTAACATTTGACAAACGCGTTGGATCGTATCCGAAGAAGCGGTGAATACACCGTTTGTTTTTGTTTTCATTTGGCTAGGTGCAAACACCCAGCTTTCACCCCAACTATTCGTAATAGAATCGCCCACAGGGTAACTACCCGGGAAGCGCATAAATGTGGCCATCAATACATACTTCTGTCCATTAATCACTTTCCATACCATGGCTGGGTTAGCATCCGTTACCGCCATCAAGCCATTCGACACTTCATTGTCTTCCGCTACCATGGCATCTTTAATCGAATTCGCATACAGGGTATTTAAATCGCTGGGATTCGAATTATTATCATCGTCATCTTTCGAACATGCTATCAATACAGTTCCTAATAATAATACGGGGTAAAAAATGGAAGATAATTTCATGGTTTTTCTTTTTTGAATTAAACAGGCCGCAAATACGTGAAATATTGTGTATGCACCAACAATCAAATAAAATGAACAAAATGAACAGGAAGGGATATGGTGAACAGGAATGAATAAAAAAGCACGCTAACATAACGGATGGCGTTCGCTTGCTAACGTGCAGTAGTTGTTGGAATAATTTCTTGTACGCAACACATGATGCAAGGATTTATATTTTCCATAAAACTTTTCTAAATATTTTATTGACATGTCATACAAATAAAAAACACGGCCATGGTGTTGACCGTGTTTTTTATACATTTATTTATAGTGGTTGCATAATCTTACCCTATCTTCACCCTATCCCCTTATTATCGTCACCCTATCTTTAGCCTATCCCTACCCTATCTAAAACCTAGTAAAAGCCTATCTAAAGCCTATCCTAAGCCTATCTAAACCCTATCTTTTAGTGCGTTTATACTATATAACACACTATCTATGAATGTTTTTGGGCGAATATCCATATTCCTTCTTAAATGCGTGGGAGAAGTGAGTGAGGTCTTCAAACCCCAAATCCAAGTAAATGTCCGACGAGGTTTTGCCCTTTTCAGTGAGTAAATAATACGCTTGTTGCAGTCGCTTTTGTTGCAGCCATTTCCGGGGCGAGGTGCTAAACACTTTTTCGAAATCACGTTTGAAGGTAGCTAAGCTCCTGCCTGTTAAATAGGCAAAGCGTTCCAAGTTTACATTGAAGTGGTAGTTCCGGTTCATAAAGGCCTCCAAATCGATTTTATGCGGCTCAGAAAAGTCGAATAGGATGTCTTTAAAAGCGGGGTTGACTTGCAATAATAATAGTATGCCTTCATGGATCTTTAGTTTCACCATCGCGGGATCTTTTAAGTAACCAGCCCCATCATAGGCCAATAACGATTGCATGTAATTTTCGAGGATGGGGGTTTTATTGATGTTGAACACCGTTTGCTTCTGCAAACTCGGCGAAGCATGTATATTATACAGTAAACTGAAATCTTGCAACGTTTGCTGGTCTAAGTAAATACTGAGCGATTTAAAATCGCCATGCTCCGGGGGCTGCTTTACAAACTTCAGCAATTGGTTCCGCCTTATAAAACGAAAAGCGCCTTTGGAAGATGGATAATCTTTTATGCCATCGTGCAAGGTTAGCGAGCCATCTACCTGGTAACTAAACACATGTTCCGGTACAAAATGCTCGCCATCGCGTGAACGACTATGGTAACAAGCGTATACTATACCTGCTTTATATGGCTTAACTTCTTGTAATTCCATCCTTTTGCTGCTTTAAGTCTATAAATTTACTGAAACATGTGCTTATACATCAATACCTTTTGTGGCAAAGTATTTCTTACCTTCCTCGGTATCTTGGAATCTAACGGCCTGGTCGTGGTCGGTTGATAAACTTACCGGCAACCATTTTTCAAATTCAGCCTTGCGGTTTTCATCTGCCTTACGAAGAATGGCGGCTGCTTCGCTACCAAGTACCAAGTGTACAGGCGGTTCGGGATTGTTCGCTAAGTCGATCAGTACTTGGGCGGCCTTGTTAGGGTCCCCAATTGGTAAGAATTTACCTGAACTAAGGAATTCTTTTGTTGCATCTACTGTACTTTCATATCCTTCAACATGGGGCGCAAAGCTCATAGATGCACCTGCCCAATCGGTTCTAAAACCACCGGGCTCTACGGAGGTTACTTTAATACCCAAACTCGCAACTTCTTTACTTAACGACTCGCTAAAGCCTGCCAATCCGAATTTCGCAGCTTGGTACATGCTTAATCCCGCGTTACCTACTCGCCCTCCTACTGAGCTAATCTGCAAAATACGGCCACTTCTTTGTTGACGCATAATGGGCAATACCACGCGTGTTACTTCAATCGGTGCATACAAATTTACGTCTAATTGGCTACGTACTTGTTCATCTGTGAATGCTTCCGCGGCACCTGTAATACCAAAGCCCGCATTATTCACCAATACATCGATACGACCAAAATGCACTACTGCTTCATTTACTGCCGCTACAATCTGTGCTTTATCGCTTACATCCAATGATACAGGCAAAATAGTGCCTGGGAATTTGGCTACTAAATCATTTAATTGTTGTGTATTACGTGCAGTGGCTACCACTTTATCGCCGCTGTTCAACACGGCTTCCGTAATACTTCTGCCCAAACCTCTTGAGCTACCTGTTATGAACCAAACTTTTTGCATATTCTTTGTTTTTGTTACCACAAAGTTCAGCAAGAATGCATGCACAAAGTTGGCTGTATAGCTCTAAGTTACTTGGCTAAAAAGCTCATGTATAAAAAAAGCAAATCACCTCTAAAAGAGGTGATTTGCTCGTATATCTTGTATAAAGAAGTTGCTTATTTCTTCTTAGCACCACGGGTTTTAGGCTTCCCGTATTTAGCATGCATTTTATCGGCATGACTAATCTTACGGTTCACCTTCTTGTTCTTGGCCTTTTTCTCGTGGAAGGCCGCACCACCGGGTTCCCATTTAGGCAACTTAGCTGTAGGCAAGTTCTTTACCGGAATCTTTGGCATTTCATCTTCGATTAAACGCTTCGAGATTTCTACTTCTCCAGAAATAGGCAACACGGGAATTTCGTAGTTCATCAACTCCTCGATCTTTGCTTTTAAAGGCAATTCCTTTTTCGTAGTGAAAGTGATGGCAATACCTTTACTTTCAGCACGACCCGTTCTACCAATACGGTGAATATAATTCTCTGGAGAGTCTGGTGTATCGAAGTTAATAACGTGCGAAACGCCTTCAATATCAATACCACGGGCTATAACGTCGGTAGCAATAATAAACCTGTACGTACCTTCTTTGAATTGCTTTACTACGTTGAAACGGTACTTCTGGTCTTTATTAGAGTGAATCACCCCTACTTGGCCTTCATACTTTTCCGCCAAAGTTTCGAATAACTCGTCGGCCAGTGCTTTAGTGCTGGCGAATACAAGTACTTTCGACATTTCGGCGTTATTGGCTAGTAAGTGCTCTAGTAAATTAACTTTTGTATAGAAGTTAGGCACTTTGTAGTTGTACTGGAGGATGTTTTCCAAAGGTGTTCCCACTGGCGCAGCTTCTACGCGGGCTGGGTTATTGAAGTAATCTTCAATGATGGCATCTACTTCATCTGTTATCGTTGCAGAAAACAACAAGTTCTGGCGACGAGCAGGCAGCACATCCATAATCTTCGTTAACTGTGGGCGGAAACCCAAGTTCAGCATTTCATCTACCTCGTCGATTACTAGCTTCTTCACATTCTTCAACTTCAATACGCCCGTAAGCACTAAATCGTACAAACGACCCGGGGTTGCCACTATAATATCGGCGCCGTTCTTTACGGCCTCTACTTGTGGGTTCATGTTCACGCCACCGTAAACACCTAATGTTTGAAAACTTGTGTAAGCATTCAATTTCTCGGAAGCTTCTACTACTTGGGTAACCAATTCGCGCGTAGGCACAAGTATCAATACTTGTGGGTAACGATCTTTCGAAAACTTCAACTGGCGCAGAATGGGCAGCAAATAAGCATAGGTTTTACCCGTACCTGTTTGTGCAATACCGCATACGTCCTGCCCCGACATAATCACAGAAAATGCTTTATGCTGGATGGTCGTAGGTGTTTCAAAACCCAGTTCATCCAAAGCGTTCAACAAGGATGTATTAAGATTTAACTCTTTAAAAGTCATAGCGTAAAAATGAACGGCAAAAATACGGCTAATCTTCCGCAGACGCAGCAAATCGGTCAAATATTTTCCAATTCGTTGAAATTCTCCTGAAATATCCAATACCTTTGCGCCTCCAAATACCATCACCTTATGCAACAAAAAACCTTATCCCCATTTTTCTTATCAGACGATTTCTTTATCGACGAAAAAGTAGGGTTTCTCAAATTTCACAATGCCTATAAAGTATTCAACCCGAACGGCGAACAAATCGGTAACATCGTACAACATGTTCCTACTTGGCATAAATTCTTGCGCATACTTTTCAGCAAAAAAGTAATGCCTTTCACCTTGAATATCACCGACATGAACGATCAACAGCTAGCTTCGATCGAACGTGGCTGGACATTCTGGTTATCTAAAATCACGATTAAAGACCAATACGGCACACCTGTTGGCGGCATCAAACACAAATTCAGTTTCTTGAAGCCTAAGTTCGTGATCCATGATCAATTCCAAATGGATATTGCCCACATCAAAGGCGACTGGAAGGCGTGGGAATTCTCCATTACCGACCAGCACGAAAGAGCACTCGGCCGCATTTCTAAGAAATGGGCAGGTGCCATGAAAGAGATTTTCACGACGGCCGATAAATACCACGTATCTATTGCTTCGGAATTCCCGGAAAACGAGAACAAAATCGCCCTCGTAGCCGGTGCTATTACGATTGATATGGTGTTGAAAGAATCTAAATAAACGGTATTAAAAAAGCCCTTCGTACTACAACGAAGGGCTTTTTTAATGTGTATATACTAGGTTTAGAAGCGTGTTACTAACGCTATTCCATTGTAGGTTGCTAATGAACCACTGTCCATAAACACCACTTGCCCATCGTGCTTCAGCACAGCTTCAATAATTTTCAGTGTCACATCTTCATCTTCTTCATGACCGCTGAGCGTAATGATGCCATTTTCAATTTTACCTAGCTGAATAAAATCACGTTCGATATACAGCGTATCGCCGCTGCCGCTATTGGCCGCACGGTAAATATCGTTGAGGTCATCGAATACTTTTTGTGCCCTTTGGCCATTTTCGATTGCCAATAGGTATTCTGCTTGCTTGGTTTGCATGTACTCGAGAATATGTGGATACGCAAGGGCCGGCAATTCTTTAGCGTCGGTGTTATCATAACCGCCTTCTACTTCACCAATAATCAACCCTTTGATATCCATTTCCTCTTTATAGTGAGGCAGGTTCCGTACATCGCCCATAATGACTACAGGCAGCGGGTTGTTATGATAATATGATTTGAATTTCTTATCCGCAACATTGAAAAACTCCTTCAACAAATTATCCGTTACACCCGATTGGATCGTGCGTGCATGATCTGTTGTATAGTATTGTGTGTTATCGAACGGGAACTCTTTATCCTTTACCTCGTGCACGATTTTATCATTGAAAGCCTCGATCAAGCGGATTTTTTGTGAGCTGATAGTGATGATATAATAGTGTTCGGTTTGTTGAATGGCCTTCAAAATAGGACGCACATCGAACGTATCGCTCACAATTACACGGGGTGCAATGCCTTCTACCGATAGCTTTACCACGGAGGAGAAATGTGGGCTGGCATAAATAATAAGTGTGTCGAGGTTATATTCGTGGTTAATATCCTTCTCTGCCACTTCAATATTCTCAATAACGGGCCAAACTTCGCGTTTATCGTATTGAGCATACAGGCGTTCTGTGGCGGTTTTTACGATGTTCTTGAGTTGAATAGCATCTTGCTTATTTTCTGGGTGAGTGCGGTGGGTAGGAAACAAAATCGTTACGGCAGGTGTTCCTTTCTGTGCCACAAGCGTGTCTATAAGTGTTTTCATCTTTTTATTCCTTTTTAAAGATGATAAACAATGCTATCCCGATATTGTTGCCCAAGCAAATGGTTCGTAACGAATTGTTAAAAGTTAGGTTGAAGGAAGGGAAAATGTAATGTGTAATCCCATCACGCTAAGACTCCCATGAAAAAGCATCACCTCCCACCCTTTGAACTTGCCTGTACTTATCGTAAATTTACACAGTAAACCAGTATTTAAGATTTAGTAATGCCGCAACAAATACTCTTTGAACCGTACCAATTAGGCACACATACTTTAAGTAACCGTATTGTAATGGCTCCCATGACAAGAAGTAGGGCTGTTAACAATCTCCCTAATGAGCTCATCGCTGCCTATTATAGTCAGCGGGCTAGCGCAGGCTTAATTATCGTGGAGGGCACTTCGCCTTCCCCCAGTGGTACTGGTTATTGTAGAATTCCCGGCATTTATACCGATACCCAAATCGCGGCATGGCAATTAACCACGCAAGCCGTACACGAGGCAGGCGGTAAAATCTTCTTACAAATCATGCATACCGGTCGTGTGGCCCATGCGCTAAACATCCCAACAGGCGGGGAAATTATTGCCCCTTCTGCTATTGCTGTAGATGGCAATATTTATACGGATGCAAAAGGCATGCAACCCTACTCACTACCACGCGCTATCGAGATCCACGAAATCCCGGGCATTATTGCGGAACATGTACAAGCCGCTCAAAATGCCATTGCAGCTGGTTTCGACGGTATCGAAATCCACGGCGCATACGGCTATTTAATAGAACAATTTCTAAGCCCTAATAGTAACCTCCGCACCGATGCCTATGGTGGCACCATTGAAAACCGTACGCGCTTTTTATTCGAACTCATGGAAGCTATTACGGCAGCCGTGGGGCCCGATAAAGTGGGCCTTCGCTTATCACCATACAACACAGCATATAGCATTGGCGCATATGACGCTGCCATTGTACACGATACATACGCATTCATCGCCGAGAAAATGGCGGCATTGAACATTGTATATTTACACGTTTCTACCAATGCAGGCACCGATGCACAAACCTTGCAAGCCATTCGTGATGCTTTTCCTAACACCATTATTCAATGTGGTACGTTAACGGCAGCTACTGCCAGCGAGTTAATACACAAAGGGGCGGCCGATTTAGCGGCCTTTGGTAAACCGTTTATCGCCAACCCCGATTTAGTATTGCGCTTTAAAAACAACCATACTTTGAATGAATGCAAACCACAATTATTCTACACACCCGGTGGTGAAGGCTTAGTGGATTATCCTTGCTGTTCTTAATCGTTTAAGCATGCGCGTTCGTAGCATATGTTCCTGCAGCAACCGGCTTACGGGTTAACTGCCAACGCAAGTAAAGTGATACAGCCAGCGTAAAAACCTCTGTGCCTAACCACGTCAATACAAATTGATTCGGCATCCCATCTATCAATATCCCGCTTAAGCGCCCTATTACATACCCACCGGCATATAATATCAACAAGCCCAAAGCATTCGCTGGCGCTTTAAATGCCCCGTATACACAATAAGCACCAAATACAAAGTGCATCCCGGCATATACCGCCCTGATGGTACTTAACGCACTATTGGTGTTCAATACCATATCAACATTCGCTACCACGGCCTGCGGGTTCATGAATGTTTCAATGCCTACTTTCAAAAAAGCCAATCCAATGAGGCACAGGAAAATCTTGGTAAAAAGTTTCATCTTGGAAGAATTTATAGGGCAAAATTCGCGGGTAATTTTTTGTCGCATGGGTATATAGAACGACAAAAAAGGGATATTTTGTGCCATCAAATCGATCGCACCATATGTGGGTTAAAACGAGTGTAGTACGGGATATTATTCAAGGCGCCGCGCGCTATGGCACTAGCGTGCAAGCATTATGCGCAGCTTGTAGTATCTCGGAAAGTGAATTATCCGACGGTGATGCTACCATGGATTGGAAACGAGCACAAAACGTATGGCAACAGGCTGTTGCTTTAACGGGTGAACCGAACCTAGGTTTACTGATTGGTACCCATACCAGCACTGCCAGCATGGGATTAGTAGGTTACTTGATGGAGAATAGCCCTACCCTACGAACGGCCTTCCAGCAGTTGTCGGGCTTTAATAGCTTAGTAACGGATATGTTCAGCTATGAATTGAAAGAAGACACTTTGGTGTTAAGCCCACACCCTATGTGGACTTCTACTTACCCGGCCACTGCACAACAAGCTGTTATGCAAGCTGTAGCGGGATGTTTACATGTAAGCCGCGTGTTAACAGGTAAAAATATTACGCCTGTTATTATCACGTTTTCCTTTCCTAAACCGCCTTCCCTTCAACAATACCAAGAGATATTACACGCTTCGATCGTATTCCAATCAGCCCACAACACCATCGTATTCGGTCATAACGATCTCGACAAGCCCGTCATTGGTTACAACCAAGCCTTGCGCACACTGTTTCAGCAAATTTTAGCGCAAGCCTTACACACCACTACCCAAGAAGCAGCTATTACAACCGACGTAAAAAACCTGCTATTCAAATTAGCGCCCGTTTTCAACCTCGCAGATGTAGCAGCAGCTTTGCACCTTACCCCGCGCACCTTGCAACGGAAACTCCACGATGCAGGCAGCACGTTTAACCAAATGTGCGAACAAGTAAAGCAAGAAATAGCCACCGGTTTATTAGAAAAAGGGAAGATTAGCATCCAGGAAGTAGCCTATATGACTGGATATGCTGATGCCCGTATTTTTCGAAACGCGTTCAAAAAATGGACGGGCACCAGTCCTACTAATTACTCGCGGCGTACGAATAAATAGCGTAGTATAATTATTGAAAAGAGGAATGCGTAAAATTATTTCGTATAGGCGAATTCGTTAGTATTACTTATTGATATCTGCAATGTCAACTTTTCTATTTTCTCCCAACACGATATCGGTTGTGTAAGTGTACACTTTATCGCCATTGGCATATTCGAAATACATTTCCAACGGCATAATTACCGGTGGGAAGCTGCCTTCGATTTTCATGATTTCCATTTCTGCTTTGTAGCCATCGGGAATGCTGCTATAAGCTGGGAATACGGAAGCAGGGTCCATGGGCATCCACATGTGCGCGGTAACAGGTTCGTGCGTGCCGGAGGACGATTTAATATCGAGCTTTTTAGAGGTAGAGATGTACTCTTCGCAAGCTACGCCGGCAATAACTTTCTTATTGCCTGTTTTCGACAATTTCGTTAAGTTATTGATTTCACCTGGGTAAGCTGGGTCCATTGTTTTCAGGTCGAGCAAGGCTTTATCGCCGCTGGCCATTTTGTATAAACCCGTCATGTTTAACTGCGTACGTTTTTCGAAATCGCCGAAGAACTGTCTACGGGCGTTTGTGCTACGGTTCACCATTTGCACACTGAACTGTGGTTTGTTCGAGCTGTAGTATACTACAATGTAATCGCCGCTATTTTTAATGCGGTTCTTGCCTTTGTACTCGATCGATTCTTGGTAAACGGCTACATCGTATTCGAAAGTTGAATCGATGTGCAAGCTTTCGTCGCCACCAATTTCCAACACGGTTTTAGCCATCATGGTTTTAGTAGCAGCGGATTGGAGTTTTGTTGCGAACGATTTTTCTGCGGCTAATGCACTGCGTAGGTTGCTAACTTTGTTCTCTGCTTCGTTGGCACCTTTCGCGTGTTGTTGTGATTTGTACACCGCGGGTTTCGCTGCTTTTGCTACTGTTACGGAATCCTTCGCAATTGGTTTCGCTACAGTAGGCTTGTCTTTTACCACTTCATTTTTCTGTGTTGCTTTTCCCTCGGCTGATTTTGCCACCACTTTTTTCTCTGCAGTAGTGTTGGTCACCTTTTTTGAGGAAGATTTAGCGCTGGTAGATGTTGCGTTGGCTTTAACTGTTTCTTTCTTCTGCGTTTGTTGTTTGGTCGTGGTGGGTTTGGCCACTTGCGCGAACAACGCAGGTGCACACAGCATAAGGGCTGCGGCTACAAGCATTTTTCTTTTCATAGGTGTAGTATTTCGCAACACGAACTTATGAAACTTTTTTATCTTATTAGGATTTTTATTTATAAATTTTTCACTTAGCTCACCATCAAACTACATCCGCGTAGCGCCGATTGATCTAATCTTCCCAATACCTCGAAGCGCCCGTCTTCTTTCAGTTTACCAATGTCTTCCGTGGCTATAAAGGCACTGGAATAAATGTTAGCTAAGTCTACTACGTTCATGACTCCCGCACCACTGGTTTTAAAATCAAAAGGATCATTTTCATCGCGCAAGATCACTTTCATCCATGGTGGGCATTGGAATATGCCTTTGCCTTTGGAGTAGGCCTGGGATAATAATTCGGTCATCCCGTATTCGGAATGTATGGCAGATACACCGAAGCGTTCTGATAAAAAGCTATGTACTTCTTCCCGTGTCCACTCTTCCCGTCTACCCTTCATACCGCCTGTTTCCATGATAATGGTATTAGGTAATTGCATGGTATATTGGTCGGCAAAATCGAGCAAACCAAAGGTTACCCCGATAAGCAATGTTTTGTCATGACTACCGGTTAACACGTCCTTCAGTTTATCATGTTCATATAAATAGAAGCCGCTTTCCGGGTGAGCACTTTGCTCGATCATGTCTTTTACCATGTAAACGAGCGAGGAATGTTGCCTTTCCAAGTAAGAAGGCAGTAGGCCTATTACGCGGTACTCTTTTACATCGCCGTAGAAAAGTTCGAAGGCTTTGCGAAAGCTTTTTTCGTAGATGGAAACATCTTTCACGAGGTGTTGACTATTAACCGACTGTGTAGTACCACTGGATTCGAAGCGCACTTGTGGTTCGAATTCGCCGCATACTACCTTGTGCGATTTGAAGAACTGGATAGGTAAAAAGGGAATGTCGGCCAAGGATTTCACATCGGCCGGGTTTCTACGCAGGGCATCTACGTACGCACGGTAAATGTTGTTCGCTTGGTATTGAAAGTGAAACAAATCGATGGCGGCGGCTTCAAATTCGCCGGGTGTTAAGTTCAGTATACGGTCTACAAATGCCTCGTTCATATGATATTCCTTCGTCTAATGCGCACAAAGTTAGTGATTAGGAAGATGCCGACGTACAAATCCTTGTAAACCATGCCCATCGTTCATTAAAATTATTTCTACTTCCACGTAACAATCAATGAAATACAAGCGTTATATTGTAACATGAATACTTTTGGATATTCCTTAATTTAATGTACGTTTGTTATATGAAGAAGTTATTCCTATTGTTGGCGGTGGTGATCGTTGCCTATGCTTGTTCAAAAGACAGTAGCGGAGATGGTAAGCCGTCGATAGCTTTCAGGAGCTATAATATGTCAGAAATACCTAACCCGGCTCCTCCTATTGTTGTTTACTTAAACTTGAAAGATTCTGATGGTGATATTGAAGACAGGCTCTTCGTGCGATTGAATTATTTTAGTGATGGTGGCGATACCATTACTTATAACTTCGAACCATTTAACTTACCGAAGCTAGGTTCTTACCGTGGTTCTAATATTAATGCCACGATAGAATTCCGCCCGAATGATACGTATTTAAACCCGAAAGAAAATATGCCGCTTGATTCGGTATGGTTTAGTATGTATGTGCAAGACAATGCAGGCAATATTAGCGATACCATTGCTACGCCACGCATCTTGATACATGGTGAATAAATAAAAGATACACACTGTATAAATAAAAAGGACATCCTCGCTGGATGTCCTTTTTATTTTTTAGCTTTACCCCTCATTATTAATGCAATGAATAAAATTGAACAACTCCATAACAAAGTAGCACAAGCTCATTTAGGTGGCGGACAAGCGCGTATTGATTCGCAACATAAGAAAGGCAAGTTAACAGCAAGAGAAAGGTTGTTATTGTTGCTCGATGAAGGTTCATTTGAAGAGTTGGGTATGCTGGTTGAAAACCGCAACAAAGGCCTTACTACGGAACAAGAACAATTCTTGGGCGATGGTGTAGTAACCGGTTACGGTACCATTAGCGGTCGCTTGGTGTATGTATTCTCGCAAGACTTCACCGTGTATGGTGGAAGCTTATCGGAACCTCATGCGAAAAAGATTTGCAAGATCATGGACCTCGCCATGGAGAACGGTGCCCCACTTATAGGATTAAACGATAGTGGTGGTGCACGTATCCAAGAAGGCGTAGTAAGCTTAGGTGGCTATGCTGATATTTTCTATAGGAACACACGCGCTTCTGGCGTAATTCCGCAGATTTCGGCTATCATGGGTCCCTGTGCGGGCGGCGCCGTATACTCGCCTGCTATTACCGATTTTATTATGATGGTGGAACAAACCTCTTACATGTTTGTAACCGGCCCGAACGTAGTAAAAACCGTTACCCACGAAGAAGTTACTTCCGAAGAACTCGGCGGAGCCAACACGCATGCATCTAAAAGCGGTGTTACCCACTTTGCCTGTGCAAACGAAGTAGAATGTATTCAATACATTAAGCAATTATTGAGCTACGTACCGCAGAACTGTGAAGACAAAGCCCCCGTATACCCGTATACGTTAGGCAATGAAACCCGTACTGCCTTAAATACATTGATCCCCGAAAATCCTAACCAACCGTACGACATGAAAGAAGTGATCGCCGAATTAACGGACGAAAACAGCTTCTTTGAAGTACACAAGGATTTCGCGGAGAACATTATCGTAGGTTTCGCTAGAATCGCGGGCCGCAGCATTGGCATCGTGGCCAACCAACCTGCACACTTAGCAGGTGTATTGGATATCCACGCTTCAGTAAAAGGCGCGCGCTTTACACGCTTCTGCGATGCCTTCAACATTCCATTATTAGTATTGGTGGATGTACCGGGCTTCTTACCGGGTACCGACCAAGAATGGAATGGCATTATCACCAACGGTGCGAAGTTATTATTCGCCCTTAGTGAAGCAACCGTACCAAAGTTAACACTCACCACCCGCAAAGCTTATGGCGGTGCGTATTGCGTGATGAACTCTAAACATATTGGTGCCGATTTAAACTTCGCCTTCCCGAATGCAGAAATTGCTGTAATGGGAGCGAAAGGAGCCGTAGAAATCATCTTCAAAAAAGAGATCGACAGTTCTCCTAATCCAGAGCAACGCATGAATGAACTGGTAGCCGATTACACAGAAAGATTCGCGAACCCTTACTTGGCTGCCGAGAAAGGTTATATCGACGAGGTAATTGTACCAGATCAAGCGAGGATTAAACTGATCAAAGGATACGCGATGCTCGAAAATAAAGTGGTTAATATGCCGCGCAAGAAACACGGCAACATACCGTTATAATCCGCGATGCTAAGAGCTTTCATTAATTTCGTACTCTTTAGTTCCATCTTTATTGCCATTTGTGCAATTATCATGACGTGGCAAACGAACGAAATCCTACAATTGCGTTACGATGCAATTGACTATTACCGTTTCGTTTTCTTTGCCACGTTATGTAGTTATAACTTTCACTGGTATTTAACACCCGCCAACCTAGATGCTTCGCATAGAATACAGTGGGGCATCGGGAAACGACGACTACAACTCGCCTTCACGGCCATTGGCGCCATCGGCTCCGCTTACTTCATTTTACCCTTGCTACAGCATTGGTTACCCATCCTGGGAGCTATTGTGCTTACCTTCCTTTATTCTGCCCCCAAACTACCGCAAACCATCTTCCATCACCTCCGCAAAATCGCGGTAGGCAAAACCTTGTTTCTCACGTTCGTATGGACGTACGTAACAACGGTGCTACCTGCCTTAATCGACGGTCATGCACCCGTGATAACAACCGTGTTATTATCGCTTCACCGGTTTGCGTTTATTTATGCCATTTGTATACTATTCGATTGGCGTGACAAAGTGCCCGACAAAGCAGCAGGCATAAGAAGCTTGATTACTTACTTGGATGATAAGCATTTATTCCAATTGTATTATTTATCCTTGGCAGTAGCAGGTTTAGCGGCATTGTGCATGTTATTCTTTGATGTATCAATCATGGTGGTTTTAACATTTATTGTACCCTGTTTCGTGGTAGGATTTTTAAAGGGATATGCGCAGCGGCACACGAACGATTATGTGTATTATTTTTTGCTGGATGGGTTAATGATGCTATCGGGGCTATTGCATTTATTGCTCTTTTTATAAGGGTATTGGCGTAATGTGAATATCCTTACATTTGTAACGAAATAATTAGAATCCAATGTCAAAGAAACAGAAATCCATACTTAATAAAAACTCGCTTGCTTTCTTAAAGCAATACTTAAATACACCCGCTCCTACCGGCTTCGAGAAAGAAGGCCAGAAAGTGTGGTTAGAATATATTAAACCTTATATCGATACGCATATCGTAGACCCGTATGGTTCTGTTGTAGGTGTGGTAAATCCAGATGCTCCTTTCAAAGTAGTAATTGAAGCACATGCCGATGAGATTAGCTGGTTTGTGAATTACATTTCGCCGGAAGGTTTGATTTATGTAGTACGCAACGGTGGTTCGGATCAACAAATTGCACCGTCTAAACGTGTGAATATTCATACGGAAAAAGGCATTGTTAAAGGTGTATTCGGTTGGCCGGCGATTCATACCCGTATGAAAGGTGAAAAAGAGCCACAACCTAAAGTAGATAATATCTTCATCGATTGCGGTGCCCGTAGCAGGAAAGAAATTGAAGACTTGGGTATTAAAGTTGGTAACGTTATTACGTTTGAAGATGGATTTGAAGAATTAAATTACGATTATTATATCTGTCGTGCTATCGACAACCGCGTAGGTGGTTTTATGATTGCCGAAGTAGCGCGTTTGTTGAAAGAAAATAAAGATAAACTGCCTTTTGGATTGTATATCGTAAACGCGGTACAAGAAGAAGTAGGTTTACGTGGTGCAGAAATGATTGCGAAACGTATTAAACCAAACGTAGCGATTGTAACCGACGTAACACACGATACTACTACGCCTATGATCAACAAAAACGTAGAAGGTGAAACCAAATGCGGCGGCGGCCCTAGCATTACTTATGGTCCTGCTGTGCACAACATTCTCCGCGACATGATCATCAAAGTGGCAGATAAAAATAAAATCCCTTACCAATTACGCGCCGTAAGCCGTAGTACAGGAACGGATACCGATGCGTTTGCATATGCGAACGATGGTACACCATCGGCATTAATCAGCATTCCTTTGCGTTATATGCATACCACCGTGGAAATGGTGAAGAAAGATGATATTGAAAACACCATTTTATTGATATATCAAACATTATTAACGATCACACCTAAAACGAACTTCTTGTATTTATAATGGTTGCAGTAGCAATCAATGTTACAACAAGTACAACTGGGCTTTTTAATAAAAAACCCATAGGTTTGCCTTTATAAAATTTTGAACTATGCAAGAGGTGCAGATTCGTCACGACTGGACTTTAGAAGAGATCAAGGAGATTTACAACACGCCGTTGTTGGAATTGATATTCCAAGCGGCCAGTGTTCATCGCCAACATCAAGATACCGGTGAGGTACAGGTATGTACTTTATTATCCATTAAAACGGGCGGTTGTTCTGAAGATTGCGCGTATTGTCCGCAAGCAGCGCGTTATAATACGGGTATTGACGTGAAAGCGTTAATGCAGAAAGACGAAGTATTACAATTTGCCCAAAAAGCCAAAGACGCGGGTTCTACACGTTTTTGCATGGGCGCCGCATGGCGCGAAGTTCGCGACAACCGCGACTTTGATAGGATCATCGATATGGTGAAAGGTGTGAACGAGATTGGATTGGAAGTATGTTGTACACTCGGTATGTTAACCGAAAGCCAGGCACAGCGTTTAGCAGAGGCGGGCTTGTACTCTTACAACCACAACTTAGACACCTCTAAAGAGCACTACGGCGAGATTATTACCACCCGTACATACGACGATCGTTTACAGACCCTTGATAACGTACGAAAAGCAGGCGTAACTGTTTGCTGTGGCGGTATTATTGGTTTAGGCGAATCGCACGAAGACAGGTTAGGTATGTTACATACCTTATCGAACTTGCCGGAGCACCCGGATTCAGTTCCCATCAACGCCTTAGTACGCGTAGAAGGCACCCCGCTTTCACACTTACCAAAGGTAGAATTCTGGGACATGGCCCGTATGATTGCTACTGCCCGTATCTTAATGCCGAAAGCCATGGTACGTTTAAGTGCCGGTAGAGCCGAAATGAGCGTAGCTGAACAAGCCTTCTGCTTCATGGCTGGCGCCAACTCTATCTTCACAGGTGAGAAGTTATTAACAACACCAAACCCTAGCTTCGACGAAGATCGTATGATGTTCGAAATGCTAGGTCTTACAGCCCGCGAAGCCTTCAAAGAAGAGAAAGCGGCTGCTTGTTGCTAAGAGTACGCTGCACACAACTAAAAAACAACATAAAAAAGCTACTAAGCACACACCGCTTAGTAGCTTTTTTCATATAAATTGTACATGAAGGCTTGTTAGCAATAATGGCATCAACAAGCAAAAATTATAAGGGTACAAAAAACGTTTTAGCCATACTGCGAAAAGTAGCATTTTAGCATTTTAAGCACGATTCCTTCATCATTTCCTCATCATCCACCTCGATATACCAACCAGTAAATTCAACGCCTTCTAATGGCCTTAAAACTACTTTTTACATGAAATCAAAGATCCTTCCAAGGCATTTTAAAGGGAAGTCAAAGGGAAGTTAAAGTCTTTCAAAGGCAGGTCCAAGTCTTTCAAAGGGTCGTTAAAGGCTTTTCAAAGGGTTTTCAAAGGCTCGTTAAAGGGAAGTCAAAGGGAAGTCAAAGGCTCACCCTATTTCCCCGGCAGTAACACAAACGGTAAAAGTACAGGTAAACTATAGGGGGTATATATCCAAACCATTGAAATAACATTAGAAGAACATTGGGAGAACATTAGAAGAACATTAAAGTATATTATAAACCCCATTGCCCCTCCTTTCAAAGATTTAATATTCAATTCATTAAAAAAATAAAACATACTGCGTGCGCACTTCCTTGCAACTTTCGTAGTAAACTCCGTAACAAGGAAGCCATGTTCGGTTTTTATGCGTAGCCATATGCCTACCGGCAAAAAAAATCCCGGTAAGCAAACACCTACCGGGAAGAATTATATGATCTAAACGAATTTTACATAAAATATCGCACCGCCAGCTCATACCCCTTCATGCCTAAACCACAAATGCTACCTACACATTTAGGCGCAATAAGTGAAGTATGGCGGAACTCTTCGCGGGCATATACGTTAGAAATGTGCACTTCGATTACCGGGGATGTAATGCCGGCGATAGCATCGCGGATGGCTACGGAGGTATGGGTATAACCACCGGCGTTGAGTAAAATGCCATCTACGCTAAAACCTACTTCGTGTAAATGATTGATAATTTCACCTTCTACATTGCTTTGGTAGTAGGTGAATTCCACTTGTGGAAACAACTGTTTCAATTGCTCGAAGTACGTTTCGAATGATTCGCTGCCGTAAATGCCAGGCTCGCGTTTACCTAAGAGGTTTAAGTTAGGACCGTTGATGATGGCTATTTTCATGAGAACAAGATAAAACAAAAATTAAGATTCACTGCCCCAGCGGTAAGTTTTTTGCTGCAAGCCGGCCAAGTCGATAATACGGTCGGTAACAGTGGCCGCTACCTCTTCCAAGGTTTGTGGCCTGCTGTAGAAGGAAGGCGTAGCGGGGCAAACAATTCCACCCGCTTCTGTAAGCGTTTGCATATTGCGTAAGTGAATAAGATTATATGGAGTTTCGCGCACGACGCAAATGAGTTTCCTTCTTTCCTTTAATACAACGTCTGCGGCACGCGTTACTAAATCGTTGCTAATACCTTGTGCAATGCGGCCTAGGGTGCCCATGCTGCACGGGCAAATAATCATGGTATTATATAAACCGGAGCCGGAGGCAAACGGTGCATGGAAATCTTGCTGTGCATACACGGGGAAAGGCAGTTGTTCGTAATCCTTATTTCCTAACTCGGTTTCCCATACAGTACGGGCATTCGTGGAAAGAACGATGGCTACTTGCTCGATTTGATCTTGCAATTGCACCAACTTTTCCAGTACTTGTTTTGCATAAATGGACCCACTGGCTCCCGTAACGGCTACTACTATTCTATGTTTCATGAACCTTCCAATTAAATTATTACAAAGCTACACCGAAAAGGATGAAAATAAGAAAGGGAAATGAACACAAGGCTCATTTCCCTTCAAATAAGTTTTTCCCTGTTTAATACACTACTGGTTAGCGAAGGCTTCCAGCTCTTCCATGCTAATGCCCATATGACTCTCAGCGTGTACACATTCGCCGTTCTTGATCAACAAGGCTTGCGGAGATTCATGTTCGATGGAGTATTTTGAAGCGATGTAATTGCTTACATTGCGGTAGCGAATTAAGTCGAGGTAATAAAATAAGATAGGTGCTGTTGTGACAGAACGCTCTAAACGCGATTTCACCATGCTGCTGATGCTGCAACGAGTGCTGTGCTTAAAAATGACAACCGGTTGTTCGAAAGACAAGGCCGTAATGTCGTTTACTTCTTCTTCAGTGGTGAGTTCAAGCCATTCCATTTTAACTAGATCAAAAATTTTTGTTAGAAATGAGTGCTCGGGCATCCCATTTGACGCTGCGATACGCAAGAACTGAACATCGCCATCGTTAACAAGATTCCGAGTGAAAGAATCAAAACGCGTTTGTTAATTTTCATAAAATTAGGCTTTAAAAATAAGAACGTTTTTTCATCACAAATATGATATTGCTTTGCTATTCATTTTTTGTGATGTTATTTTGCAAAGATAACTATTACATTAAAAAAAACAACACTATGTATTAAGCCGCGCTTTTTCGTAGTATAAATATATGGCAAAAGTACATTTTATAGCAATTGGCGGTAGCGTTATGCACCAATTAGCCATCGCTTTACACCATAAAGGTTACCAAGTAACCGGTAGCGATGACGAAATTTTTGAGCCCGCCCTATCCAATTTGAAAGCTGTAGGCATCCTTCCCGCCACGATTGGTTGGGACGAAGCCCGCATTACACCCGACCTTGATGCAGTTATCCTAGGCATGCATGCACGTGCCGACAACCCAGAATTGCTAAAAGCGCAAGCGCTTGGCCTTAAAATTTACTCGTTCCCAGGGTATATTTTCCAAGAAAGCCAAGATAAGAAACGTGTTGTGGTAGGTGGCAGTCATGGTAAAACCACTACTACCAGCATGATTATGCACGCCTTGCAGCAGCAACATTTGCCATTCGATTACCTCGTAGGGGCAAAATTGGAAGGGTTTGCACAATCGGTACAGGTAACGGATGCACCTTTGATTATTTGCGAGGGCGACGAGTACCCGGCTTCACCTGTTGAAAAACGGCCGAAGTTCCACTTCTTGCATCCCCACATTGCCATTTTAACGGGGATTGCTTGGGATCATATCAACGTGTTCCCTACTTTCGAAAACTACGAAGAACAATTCGCCATCTTTATCCGTTTAATAGCGCCAGGTGGTGTTTTGATATATAATGAAACAGATCCAGTATTGAAAGCGCTGGTGGAGAAGGAAGGACAGCATTTGAGATTAATCCCTTATGGAATTCCTACCCACATGATTCACGATGGTATTACGAATGTTACCTTTGGGGCGGCCTCCGGCGATTTACAAATCTTCGGCGACCACAACTTAATGAACTTGAATGCAGCGAGGTTGGTATGCGCGGAACTGGGTATCGGCGATGCGGATTTCCTACACGCTATGCAAACCTTTAAGGGGGCGGCTAAGCGCTTGGAGTTAATTGGCAAGAACGACACTTGCGCGATTTACCGGGATTTTGCCCATGCGCCATCCAAAGTAAAAGCTACGATAGCAGCTTTAAAGAACCAATATCCCAACAGGCGATTAATTGGCGTGTTGGAGTTGCATACGTATAGCAGCCTTAATAAAGACTTCCTCGGCGAGTACCATGGTGCCATGGACCCTGCCGATGTGGCCATTGTTTATTATAGCAAGCATGCTTTGGAAATAAAACGGTTACCGGAATTGTCGGCCGACTTAATCGTGGAAGGCTTTGCGAAACCGGGGTTGATTGTAATGAACGACCGCGCAACGTTGGAGAACTTCTTGGATGCACAACAATACGACAATACGAACTTATTAATGATGAGTTCTGGAACATACGACGGGATGGAGTTTTCATCCTTGAAAAAATATTTATAACTGGGCGTGACCGCGCGAAATTTACATCAAAGCATATGTGTGCATTACAATTGAAAAGGCCTTTAGCCTTTATTGACCTGGAAACAACGGGCACGAACGTGGCGTCTGATCGCATTATCGAGATTGCAATCGTGAAAGTGTTTCCTGATAAGAGTGTTCAAACGAAAGTAAAAAGAATCAATCCCGGCATGCCGATTCCCCCGGCTTCAACAGCTATCCATGGAATTAAAGATGAGGATGTAGCGAACGAGCCTACGTTTAAGCAATTGGCCAATGAATTACGCCAGTTCTTAGACAATTGCGATATCGCGGGTTACAACTCTAACCGTTTCGATATCCCGGTATTAGTAGAGGAATTCCTCCGCGTGGAGCTTGATTTCGAGGTAGCCAGCAGGCAATTCATTGATGTACAGAAGATTTTCCACTTAATGGAGAAACGTACATTAGGAGCCGCTTACAAATTCTACTGTGAAAAAGAATTGACCAATGCCCATAGTGCGGAAGCAGATGCTAGTGCTACTTACGAGATTTTGGAAGCACAATTAGGCCGTTACGAAGCATTGGGTAGCGACGTAGATGCGTTGGCTAAATTCACGAAAGAAGACGATTACGTTGACTTTGCCCGTAGGATTGTTATGCAGAATGGCGCTGAAATCTTCAACTTTGGTAAATATAAAGGTCGTGCCGTGCGCGACGTATTAAAAATTGAGCCACAGTATTACGATTGGATGATGAAAGCTGATTTCCCGTTAAATACTAAGCAAAAATTAACGGAAATATACCATAGCATGATGTTAAAAAAATAAAAATGTTATTGTAAAACATGCTGTTTTGCAGTCAAAT
The DNA here is from genome assembly GCF_003259335.1 of Chitinophaga skermanii. Classification (GTDB taxonomy): domain Bacteria; phylum Bacteroidota; class Bacteroidia; order Chitinophagales; family Chitinophagaceae; genus Chitinophaga; species Chitinophaga skermanii. The sequence goes on along the minus strand of NZ_QLLL01000004.1, from coordinate 122,354 downwards.
ATTAGTAATTTCGCCAACCTAAAAATGATCCAGGCGCTTGGAAAAACTCGTCATCATACCCACATATAACGAAAAGGACAATATCCGGAAGATCATCTCGGCAGTATTTAACCTGCAACAAGGTTTCCATGTACTGATCGTAGATGACGGCTCACCGGACGGAACAGGACAGATAGTAAAGGACATGCAAACCGATTATCCAGGACAGCTTTTCATCGAGGAGCGTTCGGGTAAGCTAGGTTTAGGAACGGCTTACATTCATGGGTTTAAATGGGCGTTGAGGAACGGTTACCAGTTCATATTTGAAATGGATGCCGATTTTTCACACAATCCCAACGATTTACCAAGACTGTACGATGCTTGTAAGAACGGTGGTGCCGGCGTTGCTGTTGGCTCTCGTTATGTAACAGGCGGGAAAACGGAGAACTGGCCTTGGGACCGTGCCGTATTATCGTACGGTGCCTCGGTGTACGTGCGTTGCATCACTTGGATGCCTGTGAAAGACGCTACCGCCGGCTTTGTATGCTACAAAAACGAAGTATTACAAGCCATCAACCTCGACGAAATTCAATTCGTTGGGTACGCTTTCCAGATCGAAATGAAGTTCACCGCATGGAAACTAGGTTTCAAAATTAAAGAAGTACCGATCACCTTTATCGACAGGAAAGAAGGCTACTCGAAAATGAGTAGTGGCATTGTGAAGGAAGGCATCCTTGGGGTGTTGAAGATCCAATGGCAAAGCTTGTTTAAGAATTATAAAGGCAGGGTTACCAAGTAAACATTGCGTGTTCCCAGCCTATCGAGGCAGGTGGAGCACTAACAAATAAACGCAAAAGGCGCATCCACGGTCGTGTTAACGAATACGAGGAGCGCCTTTTTGTATACCGTGGCGGTGGGAATTTGTCCGCATAGCATTATGAAAAAAGCATTTTTACAACTACACCTATCCGTTTTTCTAGCGGGTTTTACAGGTGTACTCGGGAAGCTGATCACCATGAGTGAAGGCTTATTGGTATGGTATCGCCTCCTGATTACAGTGATTATTTTGTACATCGTGTCGCGCTTTAGGGGCACTTTTAAACTGTTACCACTCAAAAATATTATACCTATTGGGTTAACGGGCTGCGTAGTGATGTTGCACTGGTTGTTTTTCTATGGTAGTATTAAATACTCGAATGTATCGATCGGCGTTGTGTGTTTCTCGCTGACGAGTTTATTTACCGCCATCTTCGACCCGCTGATTAACCGCCGGAAGTTCGATACCGTAGAGCTGTTGTTAAGTTTGCTAACCTTGTGCGGTATCTTACTCATCTTCCACTTCGATACACAATACCGTACGGGCATCATCTTGGGTATAATATCCTCGGCATTTGCGGCCTTATTTACCGTGTTTAACAAACGTTTAGTGGCGAAATACGAAACCCATACCATCACGTTTTACGAGTTGGCCAGTGGGTTCTTAGCATTGAGCTTGTTACTACCGGCATACTTGTACTTCTTCCCGCAACCCTCGTTCTTCCCCTCATTAACAGATACAGCGTACTTGGTTATACTTGCTTGGTTCTGTACAGTGTTGATGTACCAATTGAGCATGGAAGCCTTGAAGAAGATTTCGCCTTTTACGGTGAACCTTTGCTTCAACTTGGAACCTTTGTATAGTATTTTGCTGGCCTTTGTTTTATTTAATGAAGGGAAGTATTTGCATAATGGGTTTTATGTGGGCTTAGGGTTGATTGGCTTATCGGTAGTATTGCAAATGGTGCGGGTAGCCAGGCAGCAGAAGAAAGGTGTAACGGCTGGGTTACACGGGTAGTAGCGGTTTCTTATAAAGATTTTTAAAAGTCGTTTCTTTTTTGGGAACGGCTTTTTTTTGCGTGTAGCCCAGGGGGAGGGTTAATAAGGGATTTTTTGATAAGGGGGGCGGGGTTGTTGTTTTAGCAATGATCCTATTTGTTACTTTCTTTGCTTCTCCAAAGAAAGTAACCAAAGAAAGGAGGAAAAACGGCGAAAGACTGCGTCGCCGTTTTATCGGGATGTTGATTAGGCGGTGGTGCTACTGTGGTGAAGGGCGTTAGGTCTTTGGGGGGCGTGTTTTGTTGGGTGGCGGGGTGGTTTTTTTTTGTAATTATTTGCTTGATAACTTGTTGTATTGCTACATTCGGTACATTTGCATAACCAGTTATGTAATTAGTTATATCATGGAATTATTTGAGAAAACAGGAAAAATGGCTTTAGGAAGTCGTTTGAGATTATTTACGGCGCGCATTACGGATGATGCGGCGAAGATTTACGAGATGTACCATGTGGATTTTATGCCGAAGTGGTTCCCGGTGTTTTTTGTGTTGAATGAGGTTGAGGAGGGGAAGACGATAACGGAGATTGCGCAGGAGATTGGGCATTCGCAGCCATCGGTGAGTAAGTTGGTGAAGGAGATGATGAAAGCGGGGTTGGTGAAAGAGAACCAGAAGTCGGCAGATAAGCGGAGGAATGTGATTGTGTTGTCGAAGAAGGGTATGTCCATTGCGAATAGTTTGGCGGAGCAATTTAAGGATGTGGATGCGGCGATTGAAACGGTAATTAGGGAGGCGAGGCATAATTTATGGGAGGCTTTGGCAGAATGGGAATATTTGCTGGATCAGCAATCGTTGTTGGAGCGGGTGAAGGAGCAGCGTAAGTTAAGGGCTTCGAAGGATGTGCAGATTGTAGATTACGAGGAGAAGTATCATGCTGCGTTCAAGGCCTTGAACGAGGAATGGATTTCTACTTATTTCGAAATTGAAGAAACAGATTTGAAGGCTTTGGATAACCCACAATCATATATTTTAGATAAAGGTGGGAAAATATATGTAGCCTTGTATAAAAATGAACCGGTAGGTGTTTGTGCAATTATTAAGATGGACGACCCGGATTATGATTATGAATTGGCTAAAATGGCGGTTTCGCCTGCTATTCAAGGGAAAAGTATTGGATGGTTGTTAGGCCAGGCTGCTGTGAACGGGGCGAAGGCGTTGGGCGCTAGGAATGTGTATTTAGAAAGCAATACTTCGTTGAAGCCAGCTATAAACCTGTACCATAAATTGGGATTCAAGAAAGTGGTGAGCAGGGCTACACCTTATGCACGGGCGAATATACAAATGGAGTTAATTTTCGAATAATATAAAGTTGGGAAGCAATGCTTCCCAACTTTAACATGATTTATTATTAAACCCTTTCCACGTCATGTTACAAACTAAAGCAATTACCAAAGTTTCTACCCAAACATTGCTCGCCATGAAAGCACGTGGCGAAAAAATTGCCGTTTTAACCTGCTACGATTATTCAATGGCTAAAGCGCTCGACTATGCAGGCATTGATATTTTATTAGTAGGCGATTCGGCCGCCAATGTGATGGCAGGTTTTGAAACAACACTACCCATTACGCTCGACCATATGATTTATCATGCCCAGTGTGTAGCCAGGGCTGTTGAACGGGCGTTTGTGCTAGTTGATTTACCTTTTGGAACTTACCAAGGTGATCCCAAAACGGCGCTCTCATCGGCTATTAGGATTATGAAAGAAACGGGCGGTCATGGCGTGAAATTAGAAGGGGGTATAGAAGTGATAGACTCGGTAAAAGCGATTGTAAATGCCGGCATTCCTGTAATGGGTCATCTCGGGTTAACACCACAATCAATTAACCTATTCGGTACTTATGCCCTGCGAGCTAAAAGTGATGCAGAAGCACAAAAGTTACTATACGATGCCCAGTTGTTGCAAGACGCGGGATGCTTCTCTGTGCTACTCGAAAAAATCCCGGCCCAACTGGGGAAAGAGGTTTCGGAACAATTATCCATCCCCACTATCAGTATCGGGGCGGGCAAATACTGTGATGGGCAGGTATTGGTGATCCACGATATGCTAGGCCTCAATAAAGATTTCAAACCCAAATTCCTTCGGCAGTACGCCGACCTGTTTGGCACGATCGCCCATGCTGCGCAAAGTTATATTAGCGACGTGAAAACCAACGACTTCCCCAACGAGCAAGAACAATATTAAACACCTTGGGCAATTACTACAATTGCCTAAGGGTACTTTTCACCCTTCCTATCTAACCATTCTTCCTAAATCACTCCCCAACGCAGCAATTATTCCTTATTTTACTGCCCTAACCTGTTTATAGACACATTCTATCTAAATCGTATGAATAAATATCTACAGTGGGCAAGCGTACTTATGCTGGCCGTACCTTTTACTGCTTCGGCACAAAAGAAACCCCTTGATCATTCCGTGTACGACGCTTGGCAATCAACAGCAAACCGTCTTGTATCTAATAACGGTCAATGGGTTACTTACACCATTATGCCACAAGAAGGCGACAACCAATTGGTGGTAGTGAACACGAAGAGCAACCAACAAATTACCATCCAAAGAGGCGCAGGCGCCCAATTCACGGCAGACAATAAATATTTAGTCTGCAATATCAAACCTTTCTTCGCTGATGTACGCCAAGGCAAAATCAAGAAGAAAAAGGCAGATGAAATGCCCAAGGATTCTATGGCTATTTTACAACTCGAAAATTTCGAGTTAAGTAAAGTTCCAAATGTTAAATCCTTCAAGGTACCCAGCGAAGGTAACAGCGTATTCGCCTACCTCGTAGAGAAACCCAAGGATACTACTTCCGCTAAAAAGCCCTCCTCTACCAGCGCGAAAGCAAAAACCGATGGTATGGATGCCGACGATGATAAGCCCGGCGGCGGTAGCGGTGCAGATGTTGGCGACCTCGTGATTTTCAAATACGGCAAACAAATAACCCGCGATAGCATTAAGCACGTAAACAGTTATACGATTGCCAACCCAGGTAATAGAATTTTGGTGGAAATAACCACGTTTAAGAAAGATTCTTTATCGAAACCCGGCGTATTGTTATACACCGTTGCTACTAGCAAACGCGATACAGTAAGCCGCGGCAATGGCGACTTTAAACAATTTACTTTCGACGATAAAGGAGAGCAATTCGCTTACGTGGTTAGTCGTGATAGCAGCAAAGCTTTGCAGAAATTCTACCACTTGGCTTACTACCAAGCGGGCTTTGATACTGCCCGTACGGTAGTTACAAAAGCTACGAATGGTATGCCTGCGAAATGGGCTGTGTCTGAAAACGGCAACATCAGTTTCAGCAAAGATGGTAGCCGCGTGTTCTTTGGTACGGCCGCCGTTAAACCACCCAAAGACACTACTATCGTAGATTTTGAAGTGGCGAAATTGGATATCTGGCACTACAAAGATGATTACTTGCAAACCATGCAGTTGAAGAATGTAGACCAAGAATTGAAACGTTCTTACGCAGCCCTGTACTACCCTTCTACCCAAAAATTCATTCAATTGGCCGACACCAATATGGAAACCTTCGTGCCTTCATTAGAAGGGAATCCTAATTGGGGTGTTGGTTCTACCGATAAAGGCAACCGCATTCGCATTCAATGGGAAGGCAATTCCTTACGCAATATCTATTTAGTAAACACGCAAACAGGTGAACGCAAATTGGTGGTAGAAAAACATACCGGTTCTGCACAACTCAGTCCTGCTGCTAAATACATTATGTGGTACAACGAAGCTGCGAAGCAATATTATGCTTACGAAGTAGCTACCGGTACTACGCGCAATATTACGAGTCAAATCCCTACCCCGCTATACGACGTAGAAAACGATGTGCCTGATGAGCCAAATGCTTATGGTAATGCTGGTTGGTTCGCAAACGATCAATACGTTTACATCTATGATCGTTACGATATTTGGCAAGTAGATCCACTCGCCAAAGCTGCACCGGTAAACATTACAGGTGGTTTAGGCGCAAAAAATAAAATTGAATTCCGTAATACACGTTTAGATAGGGACGAGAAATTTTTCTCTCCAAAACAAACCTTGTATTTAGGTGCATTTAATACCGTTACTAAAGACGCAGGTGCTTATACCTTGGTATTAAAACCCGGTGCACAACCACAACAAATTGTAATGGGCGCTTACAGTTTTGGTGATTTAATGAAAGCTAAAAATGCCGACTTCTTCGTATTTACACGGAGTACTTATGTACAATCGCCGAACGTATACGCAGGTAAGAGCATTGCTACAGCTGTGCAATTGAGCGATATTAACCAACAACAGAAAGACTACAATTGGGGCACAGCCGAGTTATTTTCTTGGCAGACTTTCAATGGCAAAACCACGCAAGGTATTCTTTACAAACCGGAAGACTTCGACGCGAGTAAAAAGTACCCTGTTATTCTTTATTTCTACGAGAAATTAACCGACGGTTTACATGGCTACCAAGCACCGGCACCAACGCCTTCCCGCTTGAATATATCGTTCTTTGTAAGTCGTGGCTATATTGTAATGGCGCCAGATATTACCTACGAAAAAGGTCATCCTGGTCAAGGTGCATACGATTACATTGTAAGTGGTGCAGAAGCATTGGCGAAGCTGCCGTATGTAGATGGTAAAAACATGGGCATCCAAGGTCAAAGCTGGGGCGGTTACCAAGTGGCTTACCTTATTACCCGTACAAACTTATTTAAAGCAGCATGGGCAGGTGCACCGGTGGCAAATATGACCAGCGCTTACGGAGGTATCCGTTGGGAAAGTGGTATGACACGCCAGTTCCAATACGAGCATGGTCAAAGTCGTATCGGTGAAAACCTGTGGGACAACCAAGCTTTGTATATTGAAAACTCGCCGTTATTCTTCTTACCGAAAGTAACCACACCATTGGTAATTATGGCGAACGATGCAGATGGTGCTGTACCTTGGTACCAAGGTATCGAGTTATTTACAGGCTTACGTCGTTTAGGTAAACCGGTGTGGATGTTGAACTACAACAACGAAGCGCATAACTTAATTCAGCGCCAGAATAGAAAAGACATCCAAAGGAGAGAACAACAATTCTTCGATTATTACTTGAAAGGCGGTCCTAAAGTAGAATGGATTGAAACAGGCGTGCCGGCAACGGAAAAAGGAAAGAATTGGGGTTGGGATGAAGTGAAATAGGCTAACAACAATACTTTATATAAAAGGGAAGAGCGTACAAACTCTTCCCTTTTTTTATGCTTCGTTTTTTCTTTTAAAAGGACCTTGTGGTGCAATGATTTCTAAGTTTGTACCATCGGGATCTTGGAAATAGGCCACCGCTGTGCCGAAGCCTGCCTTCAAACCATCTTCTTCTTGAAATACAATTGGTTCCCCTTCTGGTTCCACGCCAATTGCTTTCAACCGTTGCAAAGCGGCTTCCATATCATCTACTTCGAAACAAAGGTGCATTGCACTAATTTGGTTATTCTTATAGGAAGCTCGATCGGGAGCAGGCTCTACGTATTCTAGGATATCGATATTGAGATTGTCGAGATGAAGGTTGGCATATTTAATCAAGGTTTTATCGAGGCCTTGCACTTTGGCCATCCTGGCGCCGCCTATTTCATCCACATTACTCACTTTTACACCTGTTAGCGCTTCGTAGAATTGAATAGCTTTATCGAGGTTCTTCACCGTAATACCTACGTGATTGGCACGAGAGAATCCATTTACTGTTTTCCTTTCCATGGTTATACATTTGAATGAATACTATCATAACAAGCATTGTGCGCTACTTGTTATAAAATTGCAACGGGGTTAATGTTAACTTGGGTGGAGCCTATGTATAGCGGTTGCCCTAACACGAATAAAAATTCCCACGCTTTTTCTTTCACTAATGCCCTTGTATCGATTAATTCCAAATTGTAAATACCTTTCTTAGCTAACATAAATTGATTGATGGGGAACTCTTCTTTACTGGATGGATTTGGATATACTTCAGACGCCCAGGTATCGCCACCAAAAGCTACGATGCCTTGATCTGCCAACCATTTAGCGGCTTCCATACCAATACCGGGCTCTACTTCTAGGAACTGTTCGTTGTCTTTGCCGATCAATTCTAGCCAGCCGGTGTTGAACAATACTACGTCGCCTTTACGGATCGTGAGCTGTTGTTTTTTCAGCACGGCTTGGATATCGGCTACGGTAAATTCCGTTCCGCCGGGAACAATGGGCTTATTGTAGTAAGCCGTCATATCTAGCACAATACCACGTGTTACAATAGGTGGCACTTTTTCGATACCCAGTTTCTTCACGCCTTCAACTGTTACAAAGTCTACAGCTTTATTTCCATTGTAGTATACGTTATCGATGCCAATATGACCAATGCCGTTTAGCTGTGTACCAACGCCGGTCCATGCGGTTACTAATTCATCATTTAAGCTAAATTTATTGGGGCCCAATGTTTTGCCGCCCTGCTCGCCGGGTTGAATATTGTATAGGTGAAAACTACGGTGTCTATATGCGGGTAAATGTTTATCAACGGGCACAGCCAGCGGGAAGGTTTTTCCTTTTTTCACCAATTTAATAGCTTGTAACACGGTTTCATTATTTAATAAGTTCGCAGCGCCTATTTCATCTTTCTCACCGTATGCCGAAGGATACCATTTATCTTGTTCTGCTTGTGCATATGTTGCCTGGTGTATGCCGAATAATAAGGTAGCGGCTAATAATATGTGTGCTTTCATGTTCTAATGATTTACATCTTCGAAGGCAAAATTAGGCCAGTAAATACCATCAGAGAAATAATGTAAATAGTAGCTTACCATCATTAATATAATAACACATCAACAGCTCATATATTACATTTATATTGAAAATGAATGCTTTAATTTCCTTCAAACCCAAGCCAGCAAAAATTTTCGTCATATTTAATATTTAACGTATATTTGATTCAGCAATGAACTTGCTGTTAGCACTATATCTATCCGATTGCTTCACCTAAAAGCAAACAAAAACCTATGAAACACCAGTCGTACTCTGCCGATGCATCCTTGCATCCTTATGTTTTGCATTACAGTTTCGTGGAAATGAATGAATATGACGAGTTCTCGCACGATCATAAATTATTCGCATTGGGGCAACAGTTCCTCGTGTTTGTATTATCGGGCACATTGGCTTGTCAACCGCAACATCATGCGCCATTCGAATTACCGAAAGCGTCGGTGGTAGGCCCATTTAGTTCGCGCCATACTACGCATGCAACGGGGAAAGTACGGGCGGTGATTGTGCATTTGAATACCTATGGAAGTTACCGTTTGTTGGGTTTAAGCATGGATACCGTGGTGAATTATTACCGGGATTTACAAGTGATTGAGCCAATTACATGGCAGCAAACTTGGCAAAGGTTGGCTTTCTGTACAACAGATGAAAAAGCAGTGCATATCTTGAACGATACCTTAAAACATACCATGAGTTTACATTTGAAGTCTTTGAAAAAGGTAGACGAAATGGTGGAATATATTGGCGCATTGAAAGGAAACATAGATGTAATAACCATGGCGAAGCATTTCAAAACCTCGCGCCATACGATTGAACGACAGTTTTTGGAAGTAACGGGCTTAACCCCACATATGTACAGCCGTATTTTCCGTTTTAACAATACGATGCTACAATTCCATCAACTGCATACACCGGCTTGGCGAAATGTTTTACAAGTATGCGGTTATCCGAATGCTGCTTTATTTGTAAAGGATTTCTACTATTTCGGTGCTAACCACGCGAAAACACCGGCGAAGAAATCGCTTCCATCTACGCAAATTTCCAGTCGCAAAATCCATAAACTCGCGCAAGCTATGTACCCGCCTGTTTCACAGGTGGTATTTGGTTGACAACATTTTTAGCTCACCGCGAAAGAACGAGGCCGTCTCTACAATTACGAGGTAGCCTCGTTTTGTTTTTATGTCAATTTAATGACCCATTCTCCCCTGCTAGGAAAGCATACCGGTTTTCAATTTTACCCCGATTTATTATCTTCACGGCTTCATTCATTATATTAACTTTTCCTGATGGGCCTATATCATGTGACCCGTGGTAAATACACGGTATCCGACGATCGTACTAAATTAGATTTAGACATTATTCATGCTTTTCTCAGCAACACGTATTGGGCTAAAAACATTCCCCATGAAATAATTGAAAAGAGCATCATTAACTCCATGTGTTTCGGTGTATATGAAGGGGAGCAACAAGTTGGATTTGCCCGTGTTGTTACCGATCGTGCTACCTTTGCATATTTAGCGGATGTATTTATATTGGAATCGCACCGTGGCTTAGGATTATCGAAATTTTTAATGGAGGTGATCATGGAGCACCGTGACTTGCAGGGGCTTCGTCGTTGGATGTTAGCCACCCGGGATGCACATGGTTTGTACGAGCAATTTGGGTTTATGAAAGTGGAAGATCCTACCCCGTTGATGGTTATTCATAACTCGAATATTTACCAACCCAAGGAATAACATGAAAAATGCACAATATTGGCGAACAGCCTTAGCACTATTGCCCCATCCAGAAGGCGGTGCCTACCGGGAAACCTACCGTGCTACCACCTTGGTTGACACCCCGAATGGGCCAAGGAGCGCTAGCACGGCGATTTACTTTTTATTGGAATACGGTAATTTTTCTGCTTTTCACCGGATACAATCCGACGAGGCTTGGCATTTTTATGATGGCGATGCATTAAGTATTTATGAGATTACACGGGATGGGGTGCTGGTTGAGCACAAATTGGGGAAGGATATTGAAAACGGGGAAAGCTTGCAAATTGTGATTTCGGCCGGTAATTGGTTCGCTTCCAGGGTGAATAACGCCGGCGGCTATACGTTGGTTGGATGTACGGTTGCCCCGGGATTTGATTTTGTGGATTTTGAAATGGCTGAACGAGCTGCATTACAGCTGGAATATCCAGCCCATGCGGGCATCATTGAAGAACTGACGCGAGTGTAATGGTGTGAAAAAAAATCTTATATTGAGGATTAGGATGCTTTATTATGAAAAAAATTATTAGCTGGATTGTGGTGATCGGCGTATTGTTATTAGTGTTTTGGTTAGGACAAAGAGTGGGTAGCCGCACCGTCAATCAACAAATTTTATCTAATAGCCTCATTGTACGAGAAATAGCAGAACTAGCCACTTTAGAAGTACAAGGGAATGCCAGCATTAAAAGAAGTAATGTTGAAAATGATGGCTCGTGGACGGATAACTTGAAGAAAGTATTCGCCGAAAATACCGTGTGGGTAAATGTACCATACACGGCTAAATATGGCGTTACCATGGATGAGAAAGATTTCAAACTCACACCAAAAGAAGGTGCCGTTCTTATAGAGTTACCAGCGCCACGTTTGTTGAGTTACGAATTACGCTTAAACCAGATGGAAACAGGCAATAGCAAAGGCTGGCTCATGTTTTCGGATGATGAAACATATACCTCCGTACAGAAGAGCTTGTACGAAAGTTCACGTCAACAATTACAAGACAACAACCTCTATATCGATCAATCGAAAGAAAAAATCCGTAAGATTATTACGCAGTACTATGCACCTCTAAATTTGAAAGTAGAAGTAAAGTTTGCAGGTGAAAGAGGTAACATTATCACGCTTCCTTAAGCGGCATGCTGGGTAATGTATTTTACCAAGGAGCGTTTAGCAATCGGTAATAATGTTTCCGTGATCGGTAATGCCAAGTCGGTTTCAATTTTATATACAGCGGGGTTGGGCAATGCATCTCTATGTTTTTTGATCAACTCCGACTTAATACTTTCATACGTATTCCCCACGCTTAATTTATAAGCATCCATAAAGTCGGTATGAATACCCCGGTATTTCTCATCGTGCCGCTCGAAAATAGTGATGCGGTATTGGTAAACCAGTGTTTGTTTTTGTCCACTATCTCTTAATAATAAATATCCCTCGTTCATTTGTAAAGGCACAATGCCTACAGGCGCCACCTCCAATTTACCTTCTACAAACTCGTAAATCTTAGTTCCATCGGTGATGGTTTGTTTCATTTCATTTAAACCGTATTCTATAATAGCCGCCAGTTCTTCCATCAGTTCATCGTCGGCGGCAATTTGTTCGTAGATCAATTGTAATTGTTCTAGGTTGAAGCCGGTGAGTTGTTTGGGAAAATGTTGTTCCAAGAGGTGTTTATTCTCCTTAAAGGCAACGAGGTTATTATAATGAAATATAATATCGCCAAGGGGAGGATATAATTTCGACTGGTTGAATTGGCGGTTGATCTCTTGCAGGTATGCAAGGAGGGTATATTTTTTCAATTCAAAATCGATATAGCCGTCTGCAAACCAAGTTTCGCTAAGATGTTTCATAAGCAAATCGAATTAATGGGCCTTCTATAATTTACGAAAAAAAATAATACAAAGCTGTTAATCAGTCATTTTGGATATTTTTTCTATAGTGGGAGAATAAGCGAAAAGTCTTGCTAATGGGGTGTTTTAACATTTTTGTGTCATCAATTTGGTATTTACTATGAAAATATTTATTGCCATTTGTTTTTTTAGTTCAATTTTTCTTATCTTCAAGAATATTATTTCATTTTTTTAATTTCATTTATCATGAACATCTACGTAGCCAACCTGCACTACAGGTTGAACGATGGAGACCTTCACCAGATCTTCAGCGAATTTGGACAAGTTACCTCCGCAAAAGTTATCAAAGATCACGAAACTGGCCGCTCACGTGGTTTTGGTTTCGTTGAGATGCCCAACCAAGAGGAGGGTGAGAAAGCGATGGAGAGTCTGAATGGCCAACAAGTTGAAGGTAAACAATTGATGGTGAACGAAGCACGACCTAAAGCACCGAATAATAATTCAAGAGGTGGTGGCGGTAACCGCGGCGGATTTGGTGGTCCACGCGATCGTCGTTACTAATCAATATTTTTTATTTATTCGATCGAAGAAAAGGCACCTATTACTAGGTGCCTTTTTATTTTGTACTATCTTCCTCTTCTCCTCTTCATTGTACCTGCCCTGCCCTTCTATTCTTACCAACAGCATTTCCAACAATAGGTCAATCGTTTCATAAGTTGACGCTCTACAGCCCATTCCTTATAAAATTATTCCAATAAAAAAGCGGCCTCTACAAGTAGAGGCCGCTCGATTTATTATTGCTAATACGTTGATTAGTAAGGGCGTTGTGGATCGAAGTTTTCCAATTCCGCTACAACTGCGCTTAGGAAGCTAGCACCGATAGAACCATCTACGATTCTATGATCATAGCTCATAGATAAGTACATCATGTGCCTGATCGCGATAGCGTCGCCTTGTGGTGTTTCGATAACAACCGGGCGTTTTTTGATAGCGCCTACAGCAAGGATTGCTACTTGCGGTTGGTTGATAATTGGTGTGCCACCTAAGCTACCGAAAGTACCCACATTGGTAATGGTAAATGTGCCGCTTTGGGTATCTTCTGGTTTCAATTTATTGTTACGGGCAGCGTTAGCCAAGCCGTTCACTTTTTTAGCTAAACCTACCAAGTTCAACATATCCGCGCTTTTAATTACAGGCACGATTAGGTTACCACTAGGTAAAGCTGTAGCCATACCGATATTAATATCTTTCTTGATAATTACTTTATCGCCATCGATAGAGCAGTTCACCAATGGGTATTTCTTGATACAACGAACAATTGCTTCGATGAACAACGGCATGAACGTGATTTTTTCACCTTCGCGTTTTTCGAAACCACCTTTCACTTTATCGCGCCAAGTTACCATGTTTGTAACGTCTGCTTCTGCGAAGCTGGTTACGTGCGGGCTAACTTGTTTGCTTTTCACCATGTGATCAGCAATTAACTTACGCATGCGATCCATTTCCATGATTTCTACATTGCCACCGTAGTTCGTATGGCTAGTAGGAGCAGTAGTTGCAGCAGGTGTAACCTGTTGTGCAGGTGCGGCAGCTGGCGTTGGCGTAGCAACCGGTGCTTGTACAGGTGCTACATTACCTGCTTTTTTATCGGCGATGTATTGAAGAATGTCTTTTTTCGTAACACGACCTTCATTGCCAGAGCCAGGAATGTTTTCCAATTCTGCGAAGCTGATACCTTCTTGTTGCGCGATCGTTAGCACGAGCGGTGAATAGAAGCGAGGTTCGCCAGCAGATGGTTGTGCAGCGGGCTGTGGCGCCGATGCTGTTTGGAATTGGGCCTCTTGTGGTGCGGCAGCGGTTGGTGCTGTAGCCGGTGAAGCACTTACTGTAGCATCAGCACCTGCCGTTTTAATACGGGCGATTACTGTTCCTACAGGTACTACATCATTTTCGTTGAATAAAATTTCGGTTATTTCCCCCTCCGCTATAGAAGGCACTTCGCTATCTACTTTATCGGTAGCGATTTCCAACACGGTATCGTCCACTTTTACATGGTCGCCCGGTTTTTTGTGCCAGCGCAAAATGGTTGCTTCCATAATGCTCTCCCCCATCTTGGGCATCATCAATTCGACTATAGCCATAATACGTGTTTTAGTGTGTTTTTTAGCTCGGTCACAAAAATAAGGGAAATGTTATTGAATTCGTGCGTGGCTAAACGTTTGTTTATAATTGTTATAAAACCTCGTCCGGCTTTAGATTTCATGCAATTAAATCTTGCCTTCGATGAATTTTTTCAATTGATTCATGGCAGCATTGATGGTTAAGGCAATATTCCTTTTTCGATCGTAACGCATATGGTGTTTCACTGCCACGATACGATTTTTATCGCCTGAAGCGATCCAAACAGTACCTACCGGTTTATCTTCAGAACCGCCATTAGGCCCCATGATACCCGAAACCGCCATGATATAATCTGTATTCAACACCTTCAATGCACCTGCCACCATTTCTCGCACCGTTTCTTCACTTACGGCGCCAAATTGTGCCAAGGTTTCTTCTTTCACTCCTAATACGTTCTGTTTAATTTCATTGGCGTAACTAACAATTCCCCCTTTGAAATAAGTAGAACTGCCGCTTAACGAAGTAATGGCAGCCGCAATGCCACCGCCCGTGCAACTTTCAGCTGTGCCAACCGTAGTACCACGCGCTAACATCAATTTGGCTATCACTTCCGACATTGGAATGTCTTCTTCTGCCACTGTAATATCTTCTAGTAATGCTTTTAGCTGCTCGAATTGAAGGTCTAAATCCCGTTTCGCCTCTTCCCTATTCTTTCCATTTGCCGTCAAACGCAGCTTTAACAACCCAAAACTCGGTAAGTACGCTAATTTTATCGTACCCGGTAAGCCGGCTTCAAAATCCACTAATCTTTCCGCTACGAACGACTCGCCCATTCCAGCAGTTAGTAATGTTTGGTGCAATAAACCCGGCGGGTTAAAGCGTTCTACCAATTTCGGGATCACGCTATCTTCCATCATGCCCTTCATTTCAAAAGGCACACCCGGCATCGACACAAACACTTTTCCATCTTTATCAAACCACATACCTGGTGCTGTGCCTCGCATATTATCAATCACCGTACACACATCTGGTACCATGGCCTGCGCCATGTTACGGTCGAGCGTAGGTAAACCACGCGATGCAAATAATGCGGTAATTCTTTCTTTCGTGGGTTGATGTTCTACCAGGCGCCCACCAAAATATTTGCAGAGTGTAGGTTTCGTGATATCGTCGGCAGTGGGGCCGAGGCCGCCTGTAATTAATATGATGTTGGTGGTTTGACTTTCCTCGTTCAATGCTTGTACAATGGCTTCTACACTATCCCCTACGGCTACTCGTCGTTGTACCCAAATTCCTACCGCGTTTAAGTGTTGTGCCATCCAGGCTGAATTCGTATCAATCGTTTGTCCTATTAACAATTCATCGCCGATGGTGATGATTGTTGCTGTAACTTTTTCCACGCGAAAAATAATTTAGAGGTTCAATACAAATTTACAGGAGAAAAAATTGCCATCGCCTTATTAATTTCGTAGCATGAAAAAATTCTTATCCATTGCATTCGGTTGTTGTTTACTACAGCCCGCTATGGCCCAAGTAACAGAAGGTAAGCTGCAAAAAGCGCTGTCTGTTCTTATCAACGACGAACAATTTAAATACGCTTCATATTCTTTCTACGTGATGGACGGCAACACAGGAAAGAAAATCTTTTCTGTGAATGAAAACCAAGGACTGGCACCGGCCTCTACCTTGAAAGTAGTAACTGCTACCACGGCATTCAAACGATTATCGCCTACTTATCAATACAAAACACGTTTACAATATGTGGGTACCATTAATCCGCAAGGCGTATTAACCGGCGATTTAATCATCAAAGGTGGTGGCGACCCCACTTTAGGCAGCCCACGTTGGCAAAATACCATGGAAGATGCCGTGTTAAAAGAATGGGTGAACACTGTAAAAAAAGCCGGTATCAAGAAAATTTCAGGGCGCATTATTGCCGATGAAAGTATATACGATACCCAATCGGCCCCCGATGGATGGATCATTCAAGACATGGGTAATTATTATGGTGCAGGCCCCAGCGGTTTAACTTGGCGCGAAAACCAGTTTGATATTCTTCTACAACCTACGCAGCCGGGTAACAAAGTAATCTTCTACCAAATGCGCCCTTGGATGCCACAATTAACCATTGTGAACGAACTTATTACCGGCCCTGCAGGTACAGGTGATAACGCGTACGTATATTCGGGTCCTTTCAGTAATACCATGTACCTGCGTGGTAGTGTTGGTGCCGATGAGAAAAACTTCGCGATTGGCGCTGCCACTACCGACCCTGCACTTGATTGTGCATTCCGGCTACGTTTGGCATTAAAGGCCGATAGTATTGATGTGTCTAACGAGTTTACGACCACGCGCTTACTAATTAAAGACCAACATCCTTTGCCAGAAGATGCCACTACGTTGAGTATCACCCAATCGCCTACGATGGAAAAGATTGTTTACTGGTTTTTGCGGAAGAGCGTGAATTTATATGGCGAGCACTTCGTAAAAACCTTTGCCGTAGAAGATAAGCTCCCTGTTTCTACTGCCGTTGGCGTACAACAAATGCGTAGGTTTTGGCAATCGCTTGGGATTGATAGCAATGCATTAAATATATATGATGGTAGTGGATTGTCGCCTGCGAACCGGGTAACTACTGCCAGCTTAGCACGCATTATGTACTTGGCACAGAAAGAAACTTGGTATAAATACTTTTATGAAGCCTTGCCTACTATCAACAATATTAAAATGAAAGATGGGTATATCAACGGGGTGCGTGCTTATACGGGCTATACCACGCCGAAGGATGGGCCGCCGTTGGTGTTTGCTTTAATCGTGAACAACTTTTCAGGAACACCAAGTAGTGCAAGGGTTAAAATGTGGCGATTACTAGATGAATTGAAATAAAAGAAAAATCCCGTCTCTCCAATAGAGACGGGATTTTTTTATGTTGATAAGTTGACTATCTATTTAGCAAAAAGTTGTAGGAAAGCTGGGTACCACTCATCGATTGTTTTACCCGGGTTAGCAGCACGTGCTTTTAACAAGTTATCGGTAAACACCTGCATACCAATGAAACCACGATCTTTCATTACACTTATTATACCATTCTTTGCCTCTTCGAATGTGGCGGCATCGTAATGGTCTTGTACATACAACACAAATACGCCGTAAGTCATGTACTCGTCGAACACTTTAACCGGTGTTGGATATGCGAAAGTACCTTCCGTTTTTTCATCTACCCAAGCAGCACGTTCTTTGAACAATTCGTTGATAGTAGCTTTATTGGCTTGCGTGGGAGGTGTAACATAATTGTGATCAATTTCTGTAAACATCACGCGGGTATTGAATATCTCCAGTTGCATTTTGCTCATTGTAGGGAAGCTATCCAAAGGAGGTAAAACCATGTAAATCACTTTGTAATCGTCTTGTTTGAATGTGCTGGTGTAGTTGAGGCTATTCGTTAGAGGAGAACAGAAAATGATGTACTGGTTGATACGATTTTGGAAATTTTGCTCTAACCATTTCCATTGCTTACCGAGGTTTGCGTTTTGCGCGTACTTACGTTGTATGCTGGTATAGTAAGGTTTTTGTTGCTTGTAGAATTTGCGGAATTGGGATTTCTTGGCAAATGCTTCAATCTCCTTTTTATAGGTAGTAATGGGATTTTCGGTAATCGTTATTTTATTAAGACTCTTTGCAGGGAAAAGGAATGTTTCGCTCGGTACTAATTTGTCGCCTTTGAAATTATACGAGAAACCATTACCGGTTAAAAAAATGAAATTAAAGGGTGAAACATTCATCAATGAGTCGAATGTATGGATAATAGGTTCATTTTCGAAGGGTTTGAAATACGCGCGTACATCTTTGTAGTATTGGCCTTGTTGCTGAATCATGTCGTCGTTATCCTGGCCATTCTTCGTGATGGCCGTCATAATTTGGATCAACTCTTTAACCTCGTTTATTTCTACTTGGTACTTGCCGTTGTTTTGTTGACGATATTTTTTAGAAAAGTTCACTTTTTCATCTTGAGCGAACGCGTTGAATGCCGATACAATCAACAGTAAGCATAAAATACTCTTCTTCATAAGTCTAAAATAGGTGTAGATTTTTTGTAGTAGGAAGCGTCACTGTACACTTCTTTCTCTAAAAAGGCGATTGAAATTGGTTTAGGGAGGCAAATATACTTAAAAAGTAAAGGTTGCCATAGTTTGGCAACCTTTTGCTTTTTATGCTTTCGAGAAGAAGGGTTCCAACCTTTCTTTGAGGGCGGGCGGTAAGCCTACTTTCTGTTTTGTTGTAGCATCAATAAATACGAGGGTGGTTACCCCAACATTCAGTAATTCCCCTTTTTCGTTGTACAATTCGCTATGGAATTGAATCTTCGAGGTAGTGGGTAATTCCTTCAAGATGGTTTTTACGGTAATCAAATCATCGTAATACGCCGGGCGGTAATACTTCACATTTAGTTCCGCTACGGGCATTATTACACCCTGCTCTTCCAATTGTTTATACGTAAAGCCCAATTCACGGATGGCTTCGGCACGTCCCACTTCGTAATATAGTCCGTAGTTGCCGTAGTACAAATAACCCATTTGGTCGGTTTCACCGTATCTCACCCTAATTTGTGTGTTGTTTGTAAACATGGCGATATATGCTTTTATTATTTCTTCCCAATAAGGCCGTCAACCGAGTATTTACCCGGGCCTGTGATTAACAGTGACAAGAACACCACTAAATACATAATACCCGATTCTTTCTTTGCCAACACATCGGCACCGTGAATATGGAACACGATTACCAGCATGCAAATAATCACGGGAATAGTAGCTAAACGGGTAAAAAGACCCAAAGCCACGAAGCCTGCGCAGAACACTTCTGCGAAAATAGTGAGGCTGAGCGCTACTTTAGAGCCTAAACCGATCGGATCTGGGAATTGACCAGACATTTCAGAGAAACCTTGCAACTTCATCCAACCATGCGTAATCAACAAAACACCGAAAGTAACACGCAAAAGTAAAAGTGCGAAACTAACGCCACCATTCGTATACCCAGCCGAGAATAGTTTTTTCATAGAAAGTAATTGTGGTTTGATTCTTGTGTGTTTATCACCTGCAATATAAGGAATTGCGGTTTTATTGCAGCCCGAGTTATCCACATCACAGCTTATCCACATACCTGTAGATAACCTATTGCCAGGTAAAAAAGTATAAACATTTATATTTGTTTTATTTGAAAACCTGCATTTTTGTGGCGCGAAATATTTCGCCGTCGTTTTTACGGGTCATGCTTTAGAGAAAAATACCGGTTAACTGGCAGGATGTATTCGTAATAAAATCGCGCAACATACGTTTTAAACGCAAACAATTAAGGCTTAACAGAATATCAGCATGAAGCAATTCATAACACGCATTTTTATTTCCAAGCAAGTAGCTTGCTGCGTAGTCGCCACCGGCGCTGCTTTAATAGGTTCCACCGCCGCCATCGGCCAACAAACCCGGGTCTACACAGATACCGACAAAACTTTTAAAGATGCGCAACTATTGTATAAAGAAGGCAAATATGCCGTGTCTATGCAATTGTTCAAACAAGTGATCGATGAAATCGGGAGAACACAGCAGTCGAGCCGTAACCTCGTTTACACAGATGCCCAGTACTATTATACAGTATGTGCCCTGAAACTAGGTAACCCCAATGCAGAAACACTCGCAGAACAATTCGTAAAATCCAGCAATAATGCAGCCCGCGAACAACTCGTGAGCTATCAATTGGCGAAATACTACTTCCAACAAAACCGCTTCAAAGACGCCATCCCGTATTATGAAGCAGCCAGTATCGATAATCTCAGTAACGACGAGATCGCCGATGCGAAGTTCGAATTAGCCTATTGCTACTTCAACGTAAAAGATTTCAATAAAGCGCAACCACTCTTCGCTTCTATCAAAGAAATCCAAAACAAATATTACATCCCGGCCAACTATTACTACGGCTTCATCGCGTACTACAAAAAGCAATACGCCGAAGCATTGAAAAGTTTCCAACGGGTAGAAAAAGAACCTAAGTACGCGACGATCGTTCCGTACTATATCGCCGAAATCTACTATTTCCAACATAAACACGACCAACTCATCGCCTACGCACAACCGTACTTATCGGGTAGCAACAAGGTATACTACGACGCGGAAATGAGGAAATTGTTAGGCCAGGCCTATTTCGAGAAGAAAGATTACCCGAAAGCGCTCCCATTCCTCCAAGAATACAACGAGAATGCCGACGCTGTAAGTAAAGAAGATGTATACCAACTCTCCTTCTCGTACTACCAAACAAATAATTTCGCCAAAGCGATCAGCGGGTTCAAGCAATTGAGCAGCGAAAAAGACTCTTTAGGCCAGAATTCTATGTATTTATTAGGCGATTGCTACTTACGCACGAACCAAAAAGCCAATGCCCGTAACGCCTTCGCTTTCTGTGCACGCAACAGCTCTAACCCGGAACAACAAGAAATCTCCCGCTTCAATTACGGTAAGCTTTCTTACGAATTGGGTTACTCAGATGCTGCTTTGCAAGAGTTAACACAGTTTGTAACCACTTACCCTAATTCTAAATACAATAAAGAAGCACGCGAAGTATTGGTAGGCTTGTTCATGAACACGAACAACTACAAAGACGCATTAACTACGATCGAACAAATCAAGGATAAAAATATCACGGTACAAAAAGCACATCAACGTGTGGCTTACGGCCGTGCTACGCAATTGATCAACGACTCGCAACTCGCAGAGGCCGACCAATTGCTTGATGTTGCCATTTCCTACAACCACGATGCTGAAATCAAAAGCCTCGCACAGTTCTGGAAAGGTGAAATCGCCCTCCGTCAAAATAACAGCAACAAAGCGATCCCGCATCTCCGTGCTTACCTCGGTACTTCTACCCCACCGGTTTCTGGTGAAGCGAATGCTCAGAATGCCAGCTACAACTTGGGATACAGCTTGTTGAAAAACGAACAATACAGCGAAGCATTACCTTACTTCGAATCGGCACAACGCGCCAGCGGCCCTAATGCCGGAAGGATTGCCAACGATGCTGCACTTCGTAGCGCAGATTGTTATTACATGCTGAAAGATTATCCTAAAGCCAATGCTTTATACGATCGTATCATCAATAACAACGAACAAGGTGCCGATTACGCTACTTATCAAAAGAGCGTGATCATGGGTATCCAAGGTAAAGACACGGAAAAAGTAAACTTGTTGAAACAGTTGAACTCGAAATATCCTTCTTCTAACTTCAACAACGACGCTACTTTCGAAATTGCTAATACCTACTTAGCCAACGAAAAATACAACGAAGCCATCCCGTATTTGAAAAGCATTTTGGACAAACAACCCAACGGTCCGAATGCGCCGAAAGCTTTGTTGAAACTTGGTACTGCTTACTACAATGCCGGCAACGAAAGCACTGCATTAAACTACTACCGCCAAGCGGCTGAGAAGTTCCCGAATACAACAGAAGCTGCCGAAGCGTTGGATAATATCAAGGAAATTTACGTGAGTGAGAACAAAACCGACGAATACTTAGCGTTCTTACGTTCTACCGGTAGAACATTGAGCGTAAACGCAGAAGATTCTTTGGCTTACGCAGGTGCTGAAAACAAGTTCACCAACGGCGATTATAAAGGCGCCGGTCCTGCTTTCGCTGCTTACTTACAGAAATACCCGAATGGTAACTTCGCTTTACCGGCCAATTTCTACAAAGCAGAAAGCTATTATAATGTAAAAGACTTCAGCAGTGCATTGCCTGGTTATGAATTTGTACTTAGCAAAAGCGCTAGTCCTTATACAGAAAGATCGGCTTTACAAGCGGCTAGCTTAAACTATACACAAACGAAGAACTACACCAAAGCGCGCGAATATTATGCGAAATTGAGAGAGGTATCGACTTCGAAAGAAAACAGCTTGGTAGCTACTCGTGGTTTATTACGTGCTAACTACCAATTGCAAAACTGGAACGATGTATCCACTTTCGCAGAAGCATTGTTATCGAGCAGCAATATCAGTACGGATGATCAAATTATTGGTCATTACTACCTTGGTAAAGCGCAACAAACAAAAGCAGCATATGATGAAGCGATTGCAGAATACAAGATCGTGATTGGTATGACTAAATCTGAAATTGGTGCCGATTCTCGTTATAGCATTGCGAACTGTTATTTCTTGAAAAATGACTTAGCAACGGCAGAGAAAGCAGCTTTTGATGTGATTAAGAACACGCCATCGTACGAGAATTGGATTGCGAAAACTTATATTTTATTGGGAGATATTTATGCGAAACAAAAGGATTACTTCAATGCCAAAGCTACCTACCAGAGCGTGGCAGAGAATTGCCCAATCCCGGAATTCAAGAATGAAGCAAAAGATAAATTAGCGAAAGTAGAGGCAGAAGAAAAGGCGAACTCTAAAATCAAAAAACCGTAACAGTGGCAAGTCGATTTATCGACCGTAAAGAAAGTGATCCTTCACAAAAAAGAAGTAAAAGCATGCATCGTACAATTAAATATACATCGAAGATTTTTATAGCGGCTGCCGCGGGATTGTTTATCCAACAATCCGCCAAAGCACAAGACACGCTCAAAGAAGCAACGATCGACATCATTACGAACTACCAACCTAAACTCCGCGACGCCGCGAAGCTGAACTTAACTGCGAGCTTACCGGCAACGGATTCTAGTCGTTCTAAAATGAACTACAACATTCCAGCCCTCAACTTGAATTTCATGTACCAACCCGTACCGCTGAAACCTTTGGCACTCGGCAAGGATTCGTTGAACGCTTTACAAAACAACTTCATCAAAGTAGGTTATGGTAACCTTTCTACCCCGCTCATCCAAGCGGGTGTAGGTAGCGGCCGTAACGATCAATATAACCTCGGTTTATTCTTTAACTACACAGGTTCTAAAGGGGATATCCAGTACCAAGACTATAGCACAATGAACATCTTGGGTTCCGGTACTTATTTCGCCGAGAAGTTTGAAGTAGATGGCCGTGTTGGGTTTAACAGGAACCGTGTGAACTATTATGGGTACGACCATACCCTTATCGATTTGAAAGAGGAAGACGTGAAGCAAGTATTCAGCGAAGTATTTGCAAAAGTGGGCTTAAGAAACCGTCCTGCTGATCCGAAAGGCTTTAAAATCAACCCGAACGTAGAATTCATCGCTTTTAAAGATTCGTACAAACGCCAGGAAAATACGTTTGTAGCCAATATCCCGGTAAGCAAGGAGATTTTTGATGATATCCACGTGAAAGTATCGGGTGTATTCGATTTATCGGCTTATAAAATGGACGGTGGTGAAACAATTAACAACAATGTGTCGAGCGTACGCCCGGCTGTTGAAATCACGAAACCTTCGTTTTACTTGCGTGTGGGTGTAAATCCTACGTGGACTAATAAAGAAACGTATATCTTACCTGATATCACCAACGACATCCACATAGCTGAGAAGAAATTGATTTTATCGAGTGGTTGGGTGAATTACATCAACAAGAACAACTTCCGCAACTTGGCGAATATGAACCCGTTCATTGCCGATTACCCGAATACGATTTTGAATACGAAAGTGCAAGAAATCTATACAGGTATTAAAGGTACTTTGGGATCACACTTCAACTATAACACGAAAATTGGCGTCATTAACTACAAAAACATGCCTTTATTTGTGAACGATGCAACAGATCCTAAGAAGTTTGCCATCCGCAACGAGGCTTCCTTGAAAGCAACCCAAATCCATGGCGAAATTGGGTATATCGATGAAGAGAAATTCCAAGTACGCTTAGGCGCCACTTACTTCGATTACGGCAAACAGGAAACAGAATTGAAACCTTATGGCTTGGTACCATTGAATGCAAACTTGAACATTCAATACACCATCGCGAAGAAATTACAATTGAAAGCCGACTTGTTTGCTTTCGGTGGTAACTATTACGTGATTCAACCGAATGACTTCAATAAAACCGACGGTGCATTCGATATGAACCTTGGTGCTTCGTATGATATTACAAAGAATTTTGGTCTCTGGTTCAACGCTAACAACTTGTTTAACAGCAAATACCAGCGTTGGAATGGCTATCAATCTTACGGTGTTAACGTATTGGGTGGTTTAATGATTAAATTTTAATTGTAAACTTGTACCCAAAATCCTGTGATACATGTTGCAACAATACATAACAGAAGTACTGTTTAAACAACAAACCTGTTGTGTGCCCTATATTGGCACGTTTACGATCGAGCACATCCCGTCGCAATTCGATGTTGCAGATAAAACGTTGCTCCCGCCCCGCCAGCAGATTAAGTTTAGCGAGGCATGGATCGACGATGGTTCTTGCGTGCAATGGATTTCGCACAAGGAAAACTTGATTTCAAGCGTAGCAGAGTTAAAGCTGAAGAAATACCTAGAAAGTTTTAAAGCGACTTTACAAACCGGCCAGCCTATTATTTTACAAGGCATCGGGGTATTAAGGTTAGATGCGCAAGAACACATTCAATTCATTCCCCAGCACATGCCCGATACATGGGATTCGCTGAAGGTACAGCCGATTTACAAATCGGAACCGGGACCGGTGAATGTGCGTATTGGTGAAGCTGTAACCGTAAATAAAGAAGTAGTAGAACACTTACAAGCTGCCCCAAGTGATAGTTTTGAAGAAGGTTCTCGCTTAAAATGGTGGTGGATAGCATTACCTGTTTTGGCAGTTGGCGCTGTTGTTTTTGTGTGGATGCGTTATAAAACGGTGATCCCAGGGCAAGAAAGCATTATTCCTGCCACACCCAATACAAAAGACCAACACATTCCAGCAGTAAAAGCCGACTCTGCGGCGTTATCGCCAGCCCCGGTTGACACGGTTGTAAGCGAACCCGTTCCGCAACCGGTACACGTTATCTCGCCCGATTCTACTATCCATTATAAAGTGGTATTCGAATCGAAACCCAATTTAAAAGCGGCAGAAAAACGGGTGAACCAGTTGAAAAGCTTCGGTGCCGATGCAGAGTTTATTAAAGGCGTAGATTCTACCGATTTCAAAATTGCCATCCGCACTTCTTCTAAAGTGAAGGATACAGCAGACAATGTAGAAAAAATTAAGCGTAATTACGGCTCTAAAGCGGCCAGCATTATATACTAACTTTCTAACTTTTACAATAAAAAAGGGCCTCTATTATGTAGAGGCCTTTTTCGTTTATATGCTTTGATGCATTACATCAATGCCTTCATCGAAACTTCGCGGTTGGTACCCGAGTTCCTTTTTTGCTTTATCGATGATAAAACCCGTTTTGGCAGGTCGCTTCGCCACTTGCGTAAACGTAGCGCTGTTCACCGGAACCAATAATGCTTCCGGTAACTGGTAATGCTTCGCCACTTTCTGGGCCATTTCGAAAGGTGTAAGCCCCTCTTCACCCGAAATATGGAAAATACCTTGTGCCTTGTGCTCCATTACTAATTTACAGCCAATGGCTAAATCGTGCACGAGCGTTGGGGTTCTGAATTGATCCGTTACTACTTTGATCGATTGTTGCTTGGATAAATTGTCTTTTACCCAAGTAATAATATTCGACCTACGCGCATCGTCGGACAAACCGTACACTAATACTGTACGTACTATAGCCCAAGGTGTTTTCGCCGCCGCAACAACTCGTTCTGCGGCTACTTTCGAGGAGCCGTAGTAATTCACAGGGTTTACTAGGTCGGTTTCTATGTACGGGCCATTCAACCCATCGAACACGAAATCGGTCGATAAAAAGATAAAGTGTGATTGGTATTTCTCGGCCAACTTTACTAAATCGGCTGTTGCCGTAACATTAGCTTCCCAGCACATATCGCGGTTGCGTTCGCAATCGTCGGCTTGTGTCATGGCGGCGCAATGGAAAATAACATTGAATTTGTATTGTTCCATTAAAGTTGCCATGGCCGTATTATCGGTAATATCGGCTTGTACGTAGGTATAGCCTGCCTGGTCTTTTAGCCTATTCTGTCCTTTTCCTATGGCAATAACGGAGTGTGCAGGATCTTTCTTCAATAAATGAATCAAATACTGTCCTAACAAACCATTACTGCCTGTCACTAATATTTGCATACCGTTATTTCATTGTCATTCCTAAATTATACATCGTGAAGCCCCAAATATCGGCACTTTCTTCGATTACTTTGGATACCGGTTTACCGGCACCATGACCTGCTTTTGATTCAATACGGATTAATACCGGGTTTGTGCCATCGTTGGCCACTTGTAGTGCTGCTGCAAACTTGAAAGAGTGTGCAGGTACTACGCGATCGTCGTGGTCGGCAGTGGTAATAAGCGTGGCGGGGTATTTCGTGCCTTTTTTCAAGTTGTGTAAAGGGGAATACTTGATAAGGTAATTGAATTGTTCTTCGTTTTCACTGCTACCATATTCTACCTTCCAAGCCCAACCGATGGTGAACTTTTGGTAGCGTAACATATCCAATACGCCTACTTGCGGAATGGCTACTTTGAACAAATCGGGCCTTTGCGTCATACAAGCGCCTACAAGTAAACCGCCGTTAGATCCGCCACGGATAGCGATCTTATTAGCATTGGTATATTTTTCTTTGATCAAGTATTCGGCTGCCCCTATGAAATCGTCGAACACGTTTTGCTTTTTACCTAGCATACCGGCTTGGTGCCATGCTTCGCCGTATTCGCCGCCACCCCGTAAGCCTACTACTACGTAAATACCGCCTTGCTCCATAAAGAACAAGTTCGACGTACTAAAGGCTGGCGTTAAGGAGATATTGAAACCACCGTAGCCGTACAGCATCAGCGGGTTATTACCGTCTTTCTTGATGCCTTTTTTATAGGAGATGAAAACGGGTACGCGGGTACCGTCTTTGCTGTGGAAGAATTCAATCTTGCTTTCATAGTCGTTGGGATTGAATTTTACTTCGGGTTGATGGTAGATATCGCTTTTACCAGACGCTACATTGTATTTATACACCGTAGCCGGGGCAATATACGAGGTGAAGGTGTAGAACAAGGTTTTATCTTCTTTTTCACCCCCGAAACCCGATACTGTACCTACGCCCGGGAAATCGATTTTACGTTCTAATTTGCCGTTGATATCGTATTGAAGTACTTCGCTGATCGCATCTTTCATGTAGTTGGCGAACAGTTTTCCACCCGACATTTGCACACCGCTCAACGTTTCCTTCGCTTCTGGAATAACGGTTTTCCAAGCAGCTTTCGCGCTGTTTTTCGTATCGATGCTAATCAATTTATAGTTAGGAGCATCCTCATTGGTGTACACTAATAAGTGATCGCCTACATTATCCACTACGCTAGGATCGTATTTAAAGCCGGGCACTAATAATTGGAAAGATGACTGGCTGGGATTTTGAAGGTCTTTATAATACAACTCAGCCCCGCTGGTACCTTCCGAAAGGTTAAGTACCAAGAAGCGTTCATCTTCCGTAGTAGCGCCGTACACATTGCGTAATGGGTGGTCTTTATCAACGAATACCAGTTGGTCGTCCGATTGTGGTGTACCAATTTTGTGATAGTAGAGTTTATGGAATTCGTTTTTGCCAGATAAGGCTTGTGCTTCGGAAGGCGCATCGTAGCGACTATAATAGAACCCGTGCCCTTTATATGCTACGCCGCTAAACTTAATCCATTCCAATTTCTCGGGTAACAACTGTTTAGTTTCGGCATCCATGATAAAGTATTCTTGCCAATCGCTACCCGATTTAGCCACGCTGTACACGCAGTATTTACCATCCTTTGTAAAAGAGATACCACTGAGGGCCATGGTACCGTCGGCCGATAAGGTATTGGGATCGAAGTATACTTCGGGGGTACCATCGAGGCCAACTTGCCGGTACATGACATTTTGGTTCTGTAAGCCGTTATTTTTGAAGAAGTAGTAATATTTTCCTTTGCGCCAAGGATTGCTATAGCGGGGGAAATTGAGCAATTCCGATAAGCGGGCTTTTATTTTATCGCGGTAAGGAATGTCGGCTAGATAAGCATCCGTTACTTTGTTCTGTGCTATTACCCAAGCTTTCGTGGCTTCGCTGTTATCATCTTCTAACCAGCGGTAGGGATCGGCAATATCTTTCCCAAAATAATGATCAATTGTATCAACTTTCGCAGTTGAGGGGTATACCAAGGGCTTTTGCGCCATCAAATTTCCTGTCATCATACTTGCCATTGTTATGCCCAAGAAATATTTAATGTGATATTTTCCTAGCATAAGGTTAAATTTTTAAAAAAAATGTGCTTTTTATTTGATTAAAATTAAAAATTATGGTTATTTCATCAGATAAATATTAGAATTAGAACTAGAAAATGTTATTTTTGTGCGCCCTGTCCGGGTTTATTTTTTAACGTAGTCTATGAAAAAAGTGAATAACATCGCGGTTCTTACTTCCGGTGGCGATGCACCGGGCATGAATGCTGCAGTTCGTGCAGTGGTGAGAACAGGCATATATCATCAGTTGAATGTTTATGGTGTCATGTATGGTTACAGAGGGATGTTAACAGGTGAGATCTTCCCCATGGAAAATAAGACCGTAGCCAACATCATCCAAAGAGGTGGCACTATCCTTAAAACCGCACGCTGTAAAGAGTTTTACGAATATGAAGGTAGAAAAAAAGCCTACGAAAACCTAAAGAAATTCGGTATCGACGGGATTGTTGTTATCGGTGGTGATGGTTCTTTCAAAGGTGCGCAAAAGTTCAGCCAAGAATTCGATATCCCTTGCATAGGCTTACCTGGTACTATTGATAAAGATATTGCTGGTTCTGATTTTACCATCGGTTTCGATACGGCTGTGAATACGGCAGTAGAAGCAATTGATAAAATCCGTGATACGGCAGATGCGCACGATCGCTTATTCATTATTGAAGTAATGGGTCGTGATGCCGGTTATATCGCTTTACATTCTGGTATTGCAACAGGTGCAGAACACATTTTGATGCCTGAACGCAAAACTAACATTGATGATGTGATTGATGATTTAGCGGCCAATGAGCGTCGTTCTAAATTGGTGAACTTGATTGTTGTAGCGGAAGGTGATGAGTTTGGTGGTGCGAATGAAGTAGCTAAACACGTAAAAGAGAGATTACCTCACTTGGATACAAGAGTATGTATATTAGGACATATTCAACGCGGCGGTAGCCCTACTTGCTTAGATCGTTTGATTGCCAGCAGAATGGGTTATGCAGCAGTTGATGCCTTGCTGAACGGCCAACATAACAATATGATCGGTATTGTGAACAACCAAATTCATTATACCCCCCTCGATCATGCCGTGAAAGCAACACAGAAAATAGATCCCGAATGGTTCAAGATTGTAAAAATACTTGCGAGTTAAAAATAAAGCTATGAGTACAAAAGATTTGTCGAAATACTACCACAAGCAGATGGATAATGCTGCTGGTCGTCAACATTCTGCGGGTAAAACCAAAATTGTTGCAACTGTTGGACCAGCTTGTGATACCTATGAAAAATTGCTTGAATTGGTACAGGCCGGTGTAAACGTTTTCCGTTTGAATTTCTCGCATGGTTCCCATGAAGATAAGTCGCGAATCATCTCTTACATTCGCCAAATCAACAAAACAGAACCTTACAACATCGCTATCCTAGCGGATCTACAAGGTCCTAAACTTCGTGTAGGTGAAATCGAAAACAATGCACTTCCTTTAGTAGCAGGCGATTTACTCACCTTCGTGAATGAAAAAGTAGTGGGTACAAAAGAAAGAATCTACGTTTCTTACCACGACTTACACAAAGATGTAAAAGTTGGTCAAAAAATATTGTTGGATGATGGTAAAATTGAAACCATTGTTCGCGAGGTAACGCCTCAACACGAAATCAAAGCGGAAGTATTATTAGGTGGTATCTTATCGTCTAAAAAAGGCTTCAACTTACCAGAAACAAAAGTTAATCTCCCGGCATTAACGGAGAAAGATGAGATCGATTTACAGTTCATCATCGATAACGAGTGTGATTGGGTAGCCCTTTCATTCGTTCGTAGCGCGAAAGACTTGATCTACTTGCGTAAGAAATTGAAAGAAAGAGACTCAAAAATTAAGGTGATCTCTAAAATCGAGAAACCTGAAGCCATCTTGAACTTGAAAGAAATTATCTGGGAAAGTGATGGCGTAATGATCGCTCGTGGTGACTTAGGTGTTGAATTACCGGTAGAACAAGTACCGATGATTCAAAAAGACATCATCCGCAAATGTATCCACCGTGCGAAGCCTGTAATTGTGGCTACGCAAATGATGGAAAGCATGATCGACCGTACTCGTCCGAACCGTTCTGAAATTACCGACGTTGCTAACGCGGTATTAGAAGGTGCTGATGCAGTAATGTTGAGCGGTGAAACTGCAACTGGTCAACACCCAACCTTAGTTATCCAAACGATGAGAAAAATCATCGCGGAAGTAGAGAAAGAAGAAATCATCTACAACCGTAACTTGATTCCTCACCGTCACTCACCAACCTTCTTGAGCGATGCATTGTGCTACAATGCATGTAAAATTTCTGAAGATTTGGAATCAGATGCCTTGATTGGTATGACACAGTCTGGTTACACAGGCTTCATGTTATCGAGCTACAGGCCTAAATCGCCATTATACATCTTCACAAAAGAAAGAACATTGGTGAACCAATTGAGCTTGAGCTGGGGTGTACGTGCCTTCTACTATGCTGAAGAAGAAAGCTTAGATGATATCGTAACCGACCAAATCAACATCTTGAAAGAACGTGGTTTCTTACAAGCCAAAGACGTAGTTGTAAACACAGGTTCTACCCCTGTAAAAGATCACCTTCCTACGAACGTGATCAAGATTACACGCGTTGACTAATAATTGCGCATATTTTTAGATGGATTATATAAACGTCCCGGGTTCTACCTGGGACGTTTTGTATTTATACAAGTGCTGCCTTTCCCCTCCTTTTCCGTTCAAATTCAAGCCCACATTCAATCTACAAACATCCACCTTCAGGGGTTGATTATGACAAACCCTTGTAATGAACTATATATGAGCATGTTGCACTATACCAAAACGCTGAAACCCAGTAAAAAGATAGGGTAAGGATAGGGTCGAGATAGGCTTTAGATAGGCTTGGGATAGGGTATGTGATAGGAAGTGAATAGGAAAGTATAGGATATCGATTAAGAGAAGATAAGGTAAAGCATATAGAACACCATGTGAAATACGATGCTAATACGAGTAAACTACGTGGATTTACATGGAAATCACATGGAATTACTTGGGAGTTACTTGGGAGTTACGTGGAAACTACTTTAGAATATGCTTGTTCACCTAGTTAAACACAGGGAAGCTACTAACTTCCTATAAATAAAAGTACGTACTGTAGCGTAACCTACCTTTCATTTACATGACATTCCTATTACACAACACCTTATAAAAAACGCCCCGCAGGCTTTCACCCACGAGGCGTTCATTTATCACTACAATAACTTATTTATATTGCCTTTTTAACCATTTGTAGGTACTAGTTTCTGTGGGGCTTTTTTTTTGTAGGTCGACATATATATCAAGAAGGCTACAGCCATGATACTTAAACCTGCGATACAAACGCCTGTCCACTGTGCTACATCCCACACCCATAAGCCGATACCCGAGCCGGCCGATGTGCCAATGAAGCTAACCGTCATAAATACGGTGTTCATCCTGTTCCTAGCTTCTGGGAGGATGGCGTAAATACGGGTTTGGTTCGATACGTGGATACCTTGTAAACCTAAATCCAAGCCTACTACGCCAATTACTATGCCGATAATGCTTGTACGGAATAAGAAAAACAGTAAATAGCCCAATATCATAAACGCGATACCTATGCCGATGGCGATTCTTGGGTTGCGTTTATCGGCTATTTTACCAATAATAGGGGCTAATAAGGCACCCATTGCCGCTGCTAAGCCCATTAAGCCAATTACTTCTGCACCGAAGTTAAATGGAGGGGCGCCTAGCAAAAACACTACAGTAGTCCAGAATAACCCAAATACGGCAAAACTACAAGCGTTGATCGCTGCGGCTTCCCTTAATACGGGCTGCGTTTTAATAAGGGTTAATAACGATTTCATTAATCCACCGTAAACACCCTCGAAAGATGGCTTGCTTTGTGGGAAAAACACCGACATTAACACCATCAATATCAACGATACACCACCTGCTATCCAAAACATGGCTCTCCAACCGAGCTGACCTCCTACGAAACCACTAATGGTACGCGATACTAAGATACCTACCAGCAACCCGCTCATAATAGTACCAATTACTTTACCTCGTTTACCGGGGTCGGAAAGGTGTGCGGCCATTGGTAAAATCAATTGGGGTACAACGGAGGTAAACCCTATTGCCAAGCCCGTTACCTTCAACATAAAAATGCTTTGAGATAAAGCGGCGGCAAAAAGAGAAATAACGGCGAGGCCCGTCATAATTAAGATTTGTTTCTTCCTTTCTAACATATCACCCAACGGCACACAAAACAACAAACCAAGGGCATAACCAATTTGGGTGAAGAAAGTTACTTGTCCTGCATTACTTTCAGATACACCGAAATCTTTGCTGATCAAGATCAATAAGGGCTGACTGTAATAAATGTTGGCAACGATCAAGCCCGTACAAAGTGCCATGATCGTAATATTCAACCTGCTTAAACTCATATATTCCTATTTATATTAATGCTATTTAATTGGGTATACAAAATTAGTGAACGCTGCAAATTATGTGTTGTACAATTGTCTTGAATGCTAGGACTTTTCACAACTTCATCCTTTCTTAACCACAATTGCCGTATTTTTACATTCACCGTATCGTTCTCTTTCTAAACCCTGCATTTTATGAGTTTTAAAAGCATTAACCCGTACACCAGCGAGATTATCGCTACTTACGCGGCCGATACGCCGGCGGCGATCGAAGAGAAATTAGCCTTAGCACATCAACAATTCAAGGCCTTCCAACAAACATCGTTGGAGCTA
The DNA here is from genome assembly GCF_003259335.1 of Chitinophaga skermanii. Classification (GTDB taxonomy): domain Bacteria; phylum Bacteroidota; class Bacteroidia; order Chitinophagales; family Chitinophagaceae; genus Chitinophaga; species Chitinophaga skermanii. Next base: position 89,031 of record NZ_QLLL01000004.1, on the reverse strand, counting down.
CGGCAATCGTTGATGCTATCATTAGCCAAACAATTAAAAGAACATGCTGCCGATCATGCTGCCGTTATTACTGCCGAAATGGGTAAAACCCTCGCGGAAGCGAAAGCGGAAGTATTAAAATGTGCAACAACGGCTGAATATTATGCAGAACATATTGTAGAGATGTTAAAGCCACGGCTGATTGTTTCGGATGCATCGAAAAGTTATGCATCGTACGAAGCCAAGGGTGTTATTCTCGCCATTATGCCATGGAACTTCCCCTATTGGCAAGTGTTCCGTTTTGCTATTCCAAATATTTTGGCCGGCAATACCGCTATATTGAAACATGCAAGTAATGTAAGTGGTTGTGCTTTAGCGATAGAAAAAGTATTCATAGAGGCCGGTTTTCCTGCCGGGTCGTTCCAAACAGTACTTGTGAATTCGAAAGATATAGAACCTATTATTGCCGATCCGCGTATCCAGGGCGTTACCTTAACAGGTAGTACGCCTGCTGGGATGAGCGTAGCGTCTTTAGCGGGTAAATATATCAAGAAAACGGTGTTGGAATTGGGTGGAAGTGATCCCTTTATTGTATTGAAAGATGCGGATGTGGCGAAAGCTGCTAAAGTGGCTGTACAAGCAAGGATGCAGAATGCTGGTCAATCGTGTATTGCTGCGAAACGATTTATTGTAGAGAAAAGCGTGGTGAATGCTTTTACAGATGCAGTAATTGAACATATACAGGCTTTGCATCAAGGTGATCCTACAGACACTGTTACTAACGTTGGGCCTATGGCGCGTTTGGATTTAGCCAACGAGCTGATGAAACAACTACAACAAAGTATTCGCCAGGGTGCAAAACTAGCTACCGGCGGCCAGCAACAAGGCTGTAACGTGTTACCGGCTTTGCTTACAGGTGTTCAGCCGGGTATGACGGCTTTTGATGAAGAAACCTTTGGTCCGCTTGCGGTGATTGTAACAGCTACGGATGAAAACAACGCTATCCAGTTGGCCAATCAAACCGAATTTGGATTAGGGGCATCATTATGGAGTAAGGATCTTGAAAAAGCGGCGAAACTGGCTACCCGTATAGAAAGTGGCAACGTGTTTATTAATGCTATGATGCGTTCGGATGCACGTTTACCATTTGGTGGTATTAAGCAATCGGGTTATGGCCGTGAATTATCGATGGAGGGGGCGCATGAATTCCTAAATATTAAAACCGTGTATATTCAATAATATATCATTCGTTTATTCGTTACCGTTATACTATGCAAACGCAAGCCGTAAGAGCAATTATTGAACAATTGACACCTTTGGAGAACAAAGATTGGCTTGCGTTTGAATCGATCTTATCTCCCATCTCCTACCCTGCACAACATACTGTATTAAAGATTGGTCATACTTCGAATGCCATCTATTTCATTACCGAAGGAGCCATGAAAGTGTACACGAAAAATGGGGATGAAGAGATTAGTGTAGACTTTGCATTTCCCCGGATGTTTATCACCGCGTATCATTCCTTCATTACAAGAAGCCCGTCGCTCGTAGCTTTAGCAACCATTACACCTGTGGAAGGATTTGCATTTCAATATGCAGATTTACAACAACTCTATCAACAAAACCATACAGCAGAAAGAATCGGTCGCCTATTGGCCGAACAACAATACATCCGCAAATACCAGCGTGAACTGGCTTTTCTACAACATACCGCGCAAGAAAGATACCAGCAATTACTCGCTGAGCATGCGCAAATTGTACAACAAATTCCCGTTAAAAATATTGCTTCGTACCTAGGTATTGCGCCTGAAAGTTTGAGTAGAATACGAAGACAATTACGGGCTAAAAACTAACATATGTTAGTTCGAGTAAGTACTTAATTGTTGCACATTTGTAGGTATAAAATCCTTTACAATGGCTTTCTTTCTTGGTTTAATTGCGTTTACTTTCATGGCTTATTTATTAGGCTTGTTCATCCCTATTTCACTGTTTGCGAATATACCAGCCAACATGCGTGTAGCCATTACCGTTATGTTTGTAATAATTGGAATAATGCATCTAAAATCGCCGGATAAATTGCGGTATATGATAGATCAATTTGTGCCTTACCCTACTGCTGCGATTTATGTGAGCGGGGTATTGGAGATATTGTTCGGCATACTAATTATTTTCCCTACGACGAGGTTATTCGCGGCTTGGGGATTGATATTATTATTGGTATTGATGTTTCCTGCGAATATTTACGTGGCAGTGAAGCAATTACCTGCACCGGGGGGCTTACCTTCAAGCCCATGGTATACATGGAGCAGGCTGGCTTTTCAACCGCTTTACATTTATTGGATATACTTGGCGGCGATAAAATAATTTTTAGTCGGCGTTATAAGCGTGCAGGGAATTTCGACTTTACCCCTACGCCGATTAAAAATTTTTAACTAGTTCTTCTCAAAATACCCTCCTAGCTTCGTGGCGATTTTTTGATTTATTATTCATCATCATGGCGTCGCAACCTACAACTACTCTTATTTCAGAAACGCCTGTCAAAACGCGCTGGTACCAAAAACCGGCCCTGTTAATGGCAGTTTATGCCCTTGGAACCATCATTTTATATATCCAGTCGATAACGACGGGTCGTTATAATAATTTTATCATCTTTAAAGCCTCTTTGGGCCACGTATTACACGGGCAGCCTTTGTACCGATTGTACCCGGCAGAGTATTTTGATTATTACTTATATCATCCCAGCTTTCCTTTATTATTTGCCCCTTTTGCCGTTTTCCCGAAGGAGATCGGCTTGTTTATTTGGTTGATGAGTAGTACGGCGGTGTTCTTATATGCTTTATATAAGTTGCCGATGAAGCGGAGCACGCAAACGGCTTTGGGATGGATGTTGGTGTTGGAATTGTTGAATGCTATTCAATCGGCACAAACGAACCCAGCGATGACGGCCTTTATGTTATTGGCCGTGATGAATATGGATAGAAGAAAACCGGCATTGGCAGCACTTTTTACATGTCTATGCTTCTTTATAAAAGGGTACGGGGCTATTATTGGCTTATTATTTCTCTTCTTTGAAGATAAATGGAAGTACCTACTGTACTGCGCGTTCTTCGGAATCGTGGGAACGTTGCTGCCTTTGCTGTTTCTTTCGCCGGCACAACTTATCCAAGAATACACCGATTGGTTCCACTTGATTACCAGCAGCACCATCAAGGAAGATGGTTCGGTAATGGGTATGATCCATGCTATTTTCGGCTTGCAGCAGCCTTTTGCGGGGCAGGTCGACAAATACTTGTTGCTGGTAGCAGGTTTGGGGATGATTTGGGCCTTGGTTAAAACCTGGCAACGCCCAACGGCACCGTATACTTGGTTAATGTTGGGGTATTTGATGCTTTGGATTGTGTTATTTAACCAAAGCACGGAGTCGCCAACTTACATTATAGCTGTAACGGGCGCTGCAATGGGGTTACTGATGTTGCCGAAGGGAAGAACGATTCATATTTTACTTTGTTTGCTGGTGGTTATCTGCTGCTTATGTCCTACCGACCTTGTACCTAAATTCATTAACCGTATAGCCATTACATACCGTTTGAAGGCATTGCCCACTTTCCTCGTGTTACTATATTTTCAATACTATATAGGGGTAAAACCGCGCAACGTCGTCTTATAGAAAACTAAACGGAAACATGCTTTATCGCACTGCATGGGGCTTTAGGCCTTATGGGTTAGCCTGTTCTATGTTTACTCATTGCTTGTTTTTATTCCTCACAATTTTTTTTCTACGGTAATAGGGGAAGCTAATATCGGCCTGCGTCATATTTATACTGCCATCTATTACTGATAGAAGAAAGGACTAGAACCTGTTGGATATGTCGACAAACATTACATCGCATAATAATACAATGCAAATTGCTTTTACACTACCTACAACTGTGCCTGTTTTTCATAACGACACGTCATCAATACCTACAACCGTAAAAGCAATGGATTTAATCGTGCCCTGCTGCAATCCGCCCTTACGTTGGGTGGAGCAGCTGGTGGCCGACTACGAAGCTGTCCAAGAACTGATGCCGGATGTGCGCATTCAATTGATCGTGGTGAATGATGGTTCGGAAAAGAATTTCTCTATTTCCCACCGCAGTCAACTGAAGAACGCCATTCCGCATGTCCGCATCATTCACCATCCAGTGAATCGTGGTAAAGGTTATGCGATGAGAATGGGGGTTGCTATCGCAGAAAATGAATACCAAGTATGTACGGATACCGATTTCCCGTTCGGTGTAAATGCGATCAAGGAAGCGTTTGAGCAATTACAAGCTGGGTATGATGTGGTGGCTGGAGAAAGAGGCAACCAATACGTTGAATTATTACCTTCCAAAAGGAAATGGATTACACGTATTAACCGCCGCATGAATCAACACGTTCTGCGTTTAAAAGTACAAGATGCACAGGCCGGCTTAAAAGCATTTAATGCCTCCGGCCGTAAAGTGTTCTTGTCGACCCGCGTAGAAGGCTTTTTGTATGATAGTGAATTCGTACACAAAGCCGGCAAAACGAAAGATCTACGTATCAAAAGTATTCCTATTAAATGTCGCCCTGGTATCCATTTCTCCGAGTTCAAATCCAAAACGCTTTGGCGCGAGCTCTTCAACTTCATTGGCATATTATTCAGGTAACATAGCAACATGCAGCGAAAACAGAACAAAATATTGATTAGCGTTGATGTCGAAGAATTCGATATCCCGGAGGAATATGGGCAATCGTTGACTTTGCACGAGAAGATGGGGGTTTCTTACCGGGGACTCATGAAAACATTGGCATTGTTCGAAGCACACCGTGTGAAGGCCACTTTTTTCATTACAGCTTACTGGGCGCAACATTACCCGAACCTAGTACAGCAAATTGCCCGTCACCACGAGATCGCATCGCATGCTTTTTACCATCATTCCTTTAACGAGGAGGATTTACATAATTCGCGGCAAGAACTACAATTAATTACCGGTAAACCGGTATACGGCTTCCGTATGCCCCGGTTGAAGCCGTTTAATACCCGTGCTTTGAAGAAAGCTGGGTATACCTACGATGCTTCCATAAACCCTACTTGGCTTCCTGGCAGGTATAATAACCGCCATTTGCCTCGTACAGTGTACCGTAATGAAGATATGTTGGTGGTTCCGTCTTCCGTAACACCACTTACCCGCTACCCTATCTTCTGGCTAAGCATGAAAAACATGCCGCTTTGGGTAACGAAACATGCTGCCAAGAATGTGCTGCAAAAAGACGGCTATTTATCCTTTTACTTTCATCCTTGGGAAATGGAGGATTTGTCGGCCTACGACTTACCTTCCGTAGTGAAACGGGTTTCGGGCACGCAAATGCAGAAGAAAATGGACCAATTCTTGAAATTTTTAGGGGAAGAAGGGAATTTCAGCTCTCACATCGATTATTTACAGCAAAAAGCTTTGCTTTACACCGACCGTAATTAAATTTATCTAGCGTAAAATCTTGCAACATTGGGTGCGAGGGTGATGTTATTTATAGGGGATCATTTCCCCCATCGCCGCCATTCTAAATGTTGCATCATGAAAACAACCTTCTTTCACCGGTGGGCAATCTGTGCACTCTTCTATTTGCTTCCCGGCACACTCGCATTTAGCCAAGCTCATAACAAGGTCATGTCTGGCATGCTTTCGCCGTTAATGGGTACGTATAATGTATCGTTCCGCGCGGAAGGCATTGTTCAACATTACATCTTAGCCATCGACAAAATCGACGGTATGTATTTCTACGGCGAATTAATCGCCGATAAGAAGTGCCATCCTACCAGCACTACGCGCTGTAAAATAAAGGGGATGATTGCCGGGCATAAGAAGTACGAATTTGTACTTCGCCCCGATTTGTCGTATGTAGGCAACTACAATTTGCATTGCCGCAAGGCAGATTTCGTGTTGAACAATACGTTGAAATTCTCGCTCGACAATGACTCGAACGAGTTGCATGGCGTGATGGTGACCAATAACACGGAAAGCTTGCGTGCTTTGGTATTCAACGGCAAACGCCGCGAGCCTTAACGATTTAGAAGTTCGGCCCCCGTTCCGTTTCCACTTGCGTAGAAAATCTTACCATCTACGATGCGGATACCTGTTGCTGTATCTTCCGCCAATAATAACGGGCCGTCCATATCTACAAAGTCGAGTAAGGGTAGCAAATGAGCTACAGCTGAAGTACCTACGGTACTTTCATTCATACTGCCCGTCATTACTTGCATACCCAGTGCTTTTGCTTGGTGAATCATGCGAAGCGCAGGCGTAATGCCTCCACATTTGGTGAGTTTGATGTTGATACCGTGGAAATAGCCAGAACAGCGTGCTACATCGGCTTCTACAATACAGCTTTCATCTGCGAAAAGCGGTAGTGCCGACTTTTCGTATACTTCCTTCATACCTTCCCAGTTGTCGGCAGCCAGGGGTTGTTCAATAAATTCTACGCCTAGGTTTTTAAGCGCGGCCGCATTTTTAATTGTTTCTTCCACGCCCCATGCACAATTTGCGTCGACCCTAAAAGTGGCCGTGGTATGGGCACGCAGGGCTTCAATAATTTTGATATCTTCCTTTGTGCCGAGTTTGATCTTATAAATGGGCCATGGGAACTCTTGTAGTTTCTTCACCATGTTTTCAATGGTATCGATGCCGATTGTATAATCGGTTAATGGATTATTTGATATATCAAGATTCCATAGTTCGTACAATTTCTTGCCTTGTAGTTTTGCATGTAAGTCGTACGCAGCAATATCTAATGCACATAAAGCAAACATATCATCTTGTAGCAAAGGATACATATCTGCCCAGAATTGTGCCGGTGTTTGTAGGCGATATTGCTCGATGTAGGAACGATGTTTTTCGATTGAAGCCATCAGCATTGGTACCGTAATGTGGTAATAGCTATTATCGGCTGTTTCGCCTAAGCCATGCATCCCATCTTGCTTTAGTTCCACTACTAGCAAAGGTTGTACGTCTTTCGATTTACGAGAGATGGTAAAGGTGTGTCTGAATTTTAACGCGTATGGAAATAAATGAAGTTCCATTTCCTATCAATATTTTGGCTGAATAAATGTGAAAACGTTGATGCCCAAATGAATGCTATATTCTTCCGGCGGCCTTCACTAAAGTCAACAAGTTGGCTTGAAAAGTTGGGTCGTTTTGCAATGTTTCCAAGGATACGTGCATGCGGTATTGCCAATAGTGCGCCGAGTTAACCGGGATGTTGATCCTTTCCTGTTGAGGGTCGGGTACATGGTAAGCGGCATTCATGGCTAATACATCTTGCAATGGAAAGATACACCACATTGCCGGTGATTGCAAGTGTTGTTGTAAGATCAACTGGATCGTTCCTGGGTTGAGTTCTGTAGGAGCCTCACCGTAATGATGTAGGATTTCGCTGTAGAAATATTGGCGATTAGTAAGCGACTCGTCGCGCCACCATTGACGGAGTACATCAACATCGTGTGTACCTGTTGTTACGACCGATAAATACGGTGCTTCAGCAGGATGGCCGTACTGTGCGTGTAATGCTTTGGGCATCCGTTGAATTTCAAGTGATAGAATCGCTAAGTCTTGCAGCACGCTGGGTACGCAAGCGGGAATCATACCGAGATCTTCTGCGCATACGAGCATATTGGTGGCTTGTTGTAAAGCAGGCAACTTTTTGAGCGCTTCGAGGCGCCATAATTCATCGGAGGCAGTGTAGAAGTATTCGTCGTGCATAAGGGCAAGCTTATGCTGTAATGAAAAGTCGAGCGCTTTGTAGGAACTGGTTTGCATTAACTGGAACCGTGGATGGAAGGAGTATACACCTTTATCGTCGATAGCAGTAATAAACAGCACATTCGCAGCGAGTTCGAGGAGGCCTTCTAGCATGGGGCCTTGTATTTTCTGTGCTTTGGCGTATTCGACGATAGCGGATTGGGTGCTTACTTGGGGTTTTAGTTGGAAAGTACCGTCATACTTTTCGTCGAGGAATTGTTTTTTCACAGCGCTTACATCTTCTCCAAAGATCTCCCACAACACTTTCCCATCGATATAAGGAGTACAAAACCGTTCCCGGTTGAAGGTAATAAAACGATCATCAAAATCCACCAAGCTAAAAGCCTTCGCCGGTTCGAAATATCCCAAGATACCTTCTACCTGTTCGCGTGGCACTTGCCATATCCTAAAAAATCCAAGAATATGATCAATCCTGTAAGCATCGAAATAATGGGCCATCAGGCTTAAACGCTCTTTCCACCAACGGTATCCATCCTGGGCCATCGCCGTCCAATTATACGTTGGGAAGCCCCAATTTTGACCTTTTACAGCGAATACGTCGGGAGGTGCACCTGCTTGGAAGTTGGTATGGAAAAGTTGCGGGTTGGCCCATACATCGGCGCTGTGAGGGTGTACACCAATGGCGATATCGCCTTTCAGGGTAACCCCGAGTGCGTGCAATTGTTGGGTGGCGGATTGGAGTTGCAAATGCAACTGGTATTGCACAAAGCGGTAAAACATGCCACGGGCACGTAAACTGGAGGTGCTATTCTGTGTGTATGTTTGGTAGTTATGATGCGACCAAGTATAAAAGTTCGCGGTGCCGAATTCATCCCTACAACTACAAAAAGCAGCATAAGCAGCTAACCAATGATTATTCTGTTGACTCCAAGTATTAAACCCTTCATCTTTTAAAATGGCCTGTAAGTTCAACTGGAAATACGATTCCAAGTACGCCATTTTATAGCGCATCACCGTTTCATAATCCACAGTAGGCAAAGCGTTCAATGCTTGTTGTTGACTAGCATATTCTTGCTGTAAAGGATGTTCTGCAGGTAGTGTACCCACAGCCGGCAGATGCACAAATAATGGATGCAATGCAAATGCCGATATAGCTGCATAGGGATAGGAATCGCGCCAACTAAGCGTGGCGCCGGTATCGTTTACGGGCAGGAGCTGTAATAGGTTAAAACCCGCTTGCTTTGCCCATAATCCCATAGCAGGTAAATCGTTGAATTCCCCTACGCCAAAACCTTTTTCAGAGCGTGCACTAAATACGGGTAAGGCAATGCCTGCACCGTGCCAAGGAGTAGTAGGTAAGCGAATAAACCCATCATGCAAAACAACATGTTGATCACTGTTTACTACGTAAGGCACAGTACGGTTTTCACCATTTTCATATTGTATGAATTGCTGTTGCGCAGTATCGTAAACACCATATTTATATTGAAAGCCGGGTTGTTGTTCCGGTAAATGTAAGCTATACCAACCATCACCAACATGCTCCATCAATCGCGGCTGCGTTGGGTTCCAGTTAGATAACAAAGCTGTATCGCCAAGTACGCAAACGGTTTGATGAGATGGCAAAAGGGGGGCTACAATTCGTAGCGTATACCCATTGCCGTTAGTAATTGTATTTGTTGGATGATTGAAATAAACGTCTGTAAAAGGCTTCGTGCTAAGCGGGTTACGCACATCACTTGCGGGCATCCAGGTGTCGGCAACCGTGATGGGTGATGGGTTTTGGGGATCGATAAAAATGGCGTACGATTTCCCCGTGCTGCTAATAATACCGTCTTGCAACATGCCGTACCTGTAGGTAAGTGTAAATGGTTCATTCGTGTGAATGTCGACGTAGGCCACCCAGTATTGCTGGTTGTAGTATTGCATGGCGTAGCCTTTTGCAAAGTCGTTATGGCCGAGGTTGGCAACATTCCCGGTGATGTACAATTGTTGTCCCCATTGCGATTGGTACTGAACGTAGAAGCGGATTTGCATAGTCCTTATTTACGGAATAATAAACGAATATAGCGTAAGCAATTTATAAAAAGCTGTGAAATTTGGGGCACAAAAAAGCCCTTCCGTTGCGGGAAGGGCTTTTGTATTTTTGAATTTGCTATTGTTCGTAGCGATTATTTTACTTCTTCGAACTCTGCATCGGTAACACCTGGATCGGCAGCACCTTGTTGTTGCTGGCCACCGTTTTGAGCGCCTGCAGCATTAGGATCCTGACCTTGTGTTGCTTTGTACATTTCTTCAGAAGCGGCTGTCCAAGCTGCGTTCAATTCTGCGCTAGCAGTTTCGATTTCAGCGAAGTTTTGAGCTTTGTGTGCTTCTTTCAATTTGTTAGCAGCTGTTTCGATAACGGTTTTCTTCTCAGCTGGGATTTTATCGCCAAACTCTTTCAATTGTTTTTCTGTTTGGAAAACCAATGAGTCTGCTTGGTTCAATTTCTCGATTTGTTCACGTTGAGCCTTATCAGAAGCTTCGTTAGCTCTCGCTTCCGCTTTCATTTTTTCTACTTCTTCTTTGCTCAAGCCGCTACCCGCTTCGATACGGATGTTCTGAGATTTACCTGTACCTTTATCTTTTGCCGTTACGTGCAAGATACCGTTCGCATCGATATCGAAGATTACTTCGATTTGAGGAACACCACGTGGAGCTGGTGGGATATCATTCAAGATAAAGCGACCTAATGTTCTGTTTTGCGCAGCCATTGGACGTTCACCTTGCAATACATGGATTTCCACGCTCGGTTGGTTATCTGCCGCTGTAGAGAAAGTTTCAGATTTTTTAGATGGAATAGTGGTGTTCGATTCGATCAATTTCGTGAACACACCGCCCATTGTTTCGATACCTAATGATAAAGGTGTAACGTCGAGTAACAATACATCTTTCACTTCACCGGTTAATACGCCACCTTGGATGGCAGCACCTACGGCTACTACTTCATCAGGGTTTACACTTCTGTTCGGTTTTTTACCGAAGAATTTCTCTACTACTTCTTGAATCTTTGGAATACGTGTTGAACCACCTACCAAGATTACTTCGTCGATTTCAGAAGTGCTCATGCCAGCATCAGATAATGCTTTGCGGCATGGTTCTAATGTTCTTTCCACTAAGCTATCGCTCAATTGCTCGAACTTAGCACGTGTTAATTTCCTCACTAAGTGTTTAGGAACACCGTCAACAGCTGTGATGTATGGTAAGTTTACTTCTGTTTCAGAAGAAGAAGACAACTCGATTTTTGCTTTCTCTGCTGCTTCTTTCAAACGTTGCCAAGCCATTGGATCTTTGTGTAAGTCAACCGCTTCGTCTTTTTTGAACTCTTCAGCTAACCAGTCCATGATCACTTTATCGAAGTCATCACCACCTAAGTGCGTATCACCATTGGTAGATTTTACTTCAAATACGCCATCGCCTAATTCCAAGATAGAGATATCAAATGTACCACCACCTAAGTCAAACACAGCGATTTTGCTGTCTTGGTTTTTCTTTTCTAAACCGTACGCTAATGCTGCAGCTGTAGGTTCGTTGATGATACGACGAACTGCTAAACCTGCGATTTCACCCGCTTCTTTAGTAGCTTGACGTTGCGCATCATTAAAGTAAGCAGGAACTGTAACAACAGCTTCTGTTACTTCTTGGCCTAAATAATCTTCAGCCGTTTTCTTCATTTTCTGCAAGATCATCGCCGAAATTTCTTGCGGCGTGTATAATCTGCCATCGATATCAATACGAGTGGTGTTGTTTTCACCTCTCACTACTTTGTAACTCCAGTGAGGGATTTCATTTGAAACTTCATCGAAATGACGACCCATAAAGCGTTTTACCGACATAATGGTGTTGATCGGGTTCGTGATAGCCTGGCGTTTTGCCGGGTCACCTACTTTCCTTTCGCCGTTTTTCAAGAAAGCGACAACAGAAGGGGTGGTTCTACGTCCTTCGTCGTTTGCAATTACTACCGGTTCGTTACCTTCCATTACGGCAACGCAAGAGTTGGTAGTACCTAAGTCAATGCCTATGATTTTTCCCATAATTATAAATATTCTCCTTGTGTATGTTGTAAGATTTACCCAACTAAGCAGGTATGCTTGCAATTAGTCAATGATTATGCCAAGCGAAGAAATGTGCAAATATGACAGTTTTCATATCATACACCTCAATTATTGACTCTTTTTGTCTTATGTAACCGCTTTACACTGCCTTCTTTACAGCCCAATCAGCCGTTAAATACCCTAGCCATCTACAATAGCGAGGATAATACAGTAGAAAATTTTCCCCTTATTCATGGTTAACTTCCCCCACAATAAAAATATCATACAACCCCATTTCAATACACTGACAGGTCTTAAGGCATTGTGTCAGTTATGGTCTATCGATAGATATCTATATTGATTTTTAATTATTTACCTACAAATTGAACATTCAGGAGTAGTCTTTTGTTGAGGATGGTTAAATATTTAATAACACAAAAAAGGCCCATGAAAAACCTTAGAACTCTATCTTTTCTAGCGGGTGCTTCTGTTGCTTTACTCATTGGAAGTACATCTGCTCAAGCCCAAAATGCCAACCCTTCTACTTCTTCCTCGAATAATACCGTATTTAATGGGGCAAGTGGATTTCGAAAATGGTCGATTGGTGTAAATGGTGGCGTATTGGCTCCAGTTGCCGTAACTGGCGGTAGTAACGATTTCACAAAATGGAATGTATCTTATGGTTATGGTGCATATGTGAAATACCAAATCATTCATGCACTTGGCATTAAAGCGAACTTCACCGGTGGGCAAATTACCGGCAACAACGATAATAAACTGGGCAATGGTCAACCGCCCAATTCTCCCTATAAAGAATTCACCACCAAGCTCAATTGGTCGGGCGCTTTAAGCGCGGAAGTCAACGTATTTACCATCAACTGGTTGCACCGCAAAAACTTCGTGCAACTCTATGCTTCCGTAGGTGGTGGTATTGCCGGGTACAAACCTCGCTTAACAGATTTAAGCAACAACGAATTCGATTACAAAGCCAATGGCGATGCGATCAAAGAATTCTTTATTCCTGTAGGAGCGGGATTGAAATTCAAGCTGAACGACTTCATGAATCTCGATTTAGGTTATACAGTACATTATGTGGATGGCGATAACCTCGATGGGTATGTGAAAGGACCGAATAAAGACAAATTCTCATATGGTTATGCGGGCTTGGAGTTCTCTTTAGGTCAGCGTATTAAACCACAATTAGCATGGACGAATAGCGCTGCCGTAGCTTACGACGAGCTAGTAGCCCAACGCGACCAACTCCGTTTGGAAGTAGATGCCGCTAAACAAGAAACCGCGCAACTTTCTTCCCAAGTAAGCAAACTCACGACCGATTCTGATAAAGATGGCGTATCTGATTTCTTCGATAAATGCCCAGATACACCGGAAGGCACTAAAGTGGACGGATCTGGTTGTGAATTACCGAAACCTCCTGTTCCAGAAAAAGTGGAAATCCGTGTAACTGAGGAAGATAACCGTATTGTGCGCGAGGCTATTCAAAACCTCGAGTTCGAAACAGGTAAAGCTAGTATTAAACCATACTCTTACCCTCCACTCGACCGCGTAGCCGAATTACTCGTGAAAAAAGGCCTGAGTCTCAAATTAAGCGGCCATACCGATAATACCGGTAACGCGAACAAAAACTTGATCCTCTCTCGCCAAAGAGCAGAAGCAGTGAAAACATACCTTGTATCCAAAGGCGCGAATCCTTCTAAAATTGAAGCCGTTGGGTATGGTCAAACACAACCGATCGCCAGCAATAAAACGGTTGCCGGTCGACAAAAGAACCGCCGTGTAGAATTCACTTTATATTAAGCGATACTATCCTTTTAATACCCTTTCAACAGCACTGTTGCCTCAAAAGCACAGTGCTGTTTTGTTTTAGCAAACTGGCCAATTTCAACATATTTTAAAAATCGCCATGGATTACGGCATATTTTTTGCAAACTTTGCGGCATACATTTTAACATATCATGAAAAAAGTCTGTTTATTAGCAGTAGCCGCATGCCTAACTTTCGCTGCCAACGCCCAAAAGAACGTAACGTTCGGCGTAAAAGGCGGTTTGAACATTGCCAACGTTTCCAACACTAGCAGCGATGCTACGCGTACTTCCGGTTTTGCCGGCGGTTTAGCCCAAATCGAAATCAACGAAAACTGGTCAGTTCAGCCAGAAATCATGTTCTCCGGTCAAGGTTTTAAGTACAACGACATTGCCCGCCGCGAAATCACGGGCGCTATTAACTACATCAATGTACCCGTTATGGTGCAGTATTACCTAATTCCAGAATTCAACTTGGAAGCCGGTGCACAAGTGGGTATTAAAGTAGGTGCCAAGTACAAAAGAAATGGTGATTCTAACAATGTGAACAGTGATTTCACAACGGCCGACTTCGGTTTAGGCTTCGGTTGTGCGTACGAATTCCCGATTCATTTGGGTATTTCAGCGCGTTACATGTTCGGTATTACCGACATTGCAAAAGCTGGTGTAGCTAACCTCAGCGATGGCGCTCAACGTAACTCAGTTGCGCAAATCGGCGTTTTTTACAAGTTCAGATAGTATTCGCTTGAACATGCAAAGCATTAAAAAAGGCTCCCTCTTATACAGGGAGCCTTTTTGTTATACAACATATAACCGTTTACGTTATAATATTTTATGTAGCGAACAGTAGCTCGCCCCTCGCCCGCCGTTGTGTCACACACTTGAACGGTAGACGGGTTATTAAGCAATTTCCAATAATGGAGCAAACGAGCGTTGATCAACAATTACATCTGCTACCATATTCACTAAGCTGCTGGAGGCGTTGTAAGCAATACCAATCCCAGCCTGCTTAATCATACAAATATCATTCTCACCATCCCCTATTACAATAGAGTTGCGCGCATCAATATCATATTGCAGCAGAATGTGGTTCATCATGTTCGATTTACAATAATCATGTCCACAGAAACTAACATCATTTTTCAAAAATTGCGAGGGAATTTTCACTTCTCCCGTTGCCACTGAATCTGAAAACTCGAGCACATTGGCCAAAGAGAAATCCATACCCAGCATGTTTTTCACGTGGTTAGTAATACAATCGTAACTATCGCTGATGATACCGCATACATATCCCTTGCTTTTCAATTCTTTAATTACTTCAGCTGCATCTTCTACGATAGGAATAGATTCCACAACTTTGATCAAATCCCCAAAACTCTTGCCTTCCAACAACTTCGCGATTTTCTTTGTGCGGATAAAATCATTGTTATTCTCCGTGATGATGGTTACGAGTTCTTTCTTAAACCCAAATTGCTCGGCCGCTGTGTGAATAAAGCTTTTGGTAAGTACCGTGTTATCCATGTCAAAAATCACCATCTTCTTCAATTCCTTCGCCGCTTCGCGTAATGCATACTCCATTTGACCTTGGATTACATTGATGTTCTCTAATGTTTCCAAGTTGGCATTTACTTGTGCTCTTTTAAAGATAGTTTTTGCCACTTCGCGGCTCATTTTACTGAGGGCCATTAAGGGCTGCATATCGTTTTCAATCACACCAATATTTACTTCTGCAACACGGGCTCCATTCCGGTGCATATCGATCAAAATACCGATATCTACACCATAATCATTTTCAAATGTCACTTTTTCGAACAACGATTTCTTACCCGCAATCATACCACTTAAGGGCTGTTTATAGTGCGACATATCTGGAAAAAGAATGCTCAATAAAGGCTTCGCCACTAATTCGGTAACCCTGCCAGCTTGTCGATCGAAGTACGATTTTACGAAGTCGGCCTCATCGTCCATAATAGGTGAAGCTAAACGTAACAGCATATCTGCCGGGTAATTAGCAATATCTGCATCGATGTATATAATTATATCGTTATTAGCGATCATTAACCCTTCGCGCATACTCCCGCCTTTGCCCCGTTGTGGACTCGTAATCACGCGTACACCTTCATCGAGTGCATGCGACACCGTGTCGTCCATAGATTGATCGTCGACGACGATAATCTCGCTGACTTGCGGGGTTCTTTTTACGTGTTGAATCACTTGACGGATTGTTTTAGCTTCGTTTAATGCAGGAATAATAACTGAAATCATGCGCGTTAAACATTGGTTTAAAAGGTGAAAAAATACGTGGGTTAACGGGTTTCCGCTTAAAAGCGACAACAGAAATACATTACTAGAAGATTGCTCAAATGGCCCATGATTGGGCGTCTTACAATGCAATATACGAAATTAATTTCTCCTTCTGGGCCATGGATGAGCATTTCCGCGGAATTAATAATTACATAATAGTTTAAAAATGGCTATAGTTATACATTTGAGCCGTTATAAAAAAATCGTACTTTAACACTACTTAACAAAAAGTGCCACAGGGCTTGGCTTGTTATTTCGGATAATTGGAATTTCGGATTACCTTTGCTGTCTGCATTTTTTGCATTAATTTAAAAACATGAGTGTAGTTTCAGCCATCAGGAAGGCCACTATAGAGGCCGTTCAATCGCTTTACCAGCAAGAAGTTGGAGAGCAAGATATTGCAATAAACGTAACGAAGCCCGAGTTTGAAGGCGAGTATACGATTGTTGTCTTTCCATTTGTAAAGATGAGCCGACGAAAACCTGAAGAAACAGGTGCCGACCTTGGTGAAGCGCTCTTGAAAGTAGCACCAGGCTTGATTTCAGGCTATAACGTGGTGAAGGGGTTCTTGAACCTCAACATCGCCGATGCATATTGGACAAAATTCGCCCAAACTTCGTTCTTAAACCCACAAGTGGGACAAAAACCGGCTAATGGCAAGAAAGTAATGGTAGAATATTCTTCTCCCAACACCAATAAACCATTGCACTTAGGGCACTTACGTAATAACTTCCTTGGTTACAGTGTTGCTGAAATATTGAAAGCAAACGGTAACGAAGTTGTAAAAGCAAACTTGGTAAACGACCGTGGTATTCACATCTGTAAATCCATGTTAGCGTGGCAGATGTTCGCACACGGCGATACACCTGCTTCAACAGGCATCAAAGGCGACCACTTAGTAGGCGATTATTACGTGAAATTCGAAGCTGTATTGCGCGACCAAGCAGAAACGGTGAAAACACGCATTTTCGCAGGTGATTTTCAAGACTTTCAAGGTGAAGACTTGGTTAAGATTGAAAAATTGACAACTGCTTTCCATAAGTTGGAAGAAGAACTCCAACAAGCAGGCACTAACAACATTACCGACGAAACCGAAAAGAAAAAAGTCGATAAAGAAATCGCTAAGTTGAAAGAGAAAATCGCGAAAGCGAAAGACGACATCAACGAAATGGCCCGTAACAGAACTGAGATCATGCAACAAGCAAAGATCATGTTACAGCAATGGGAAGCCGGCAACCCGGAAGTACGCTCCCTGTGGGCTACGATGAACCAATGGGTGTACGACGGTTTCGAAGAAACATACAAAAGCATGGGCGTCGATTTCGATAAATTCTATTACGAAAGTGATACGTATTTACTTGGGAAAGACTTGGTAGAAGAAGGTTTAGCCAAAGGTGTACTCTTCAAAAAAGAAGACAACTCTGTTTGGATTGATCTAACTGCCGATGGCCTCGATCAGAAATTATTGTTACGTGGTGATGGTACTTCTGTATACATGACGCAGGATTTAGGTACCGCCCGTTTGAAATATGAAGACTATAAAATCGATCAAAGCGTATACGTTGTGGCAGATGAACAAAACTACCACTTCAAAGTATTGCAATTGATCTTACAAAAACTCCAAGAACCTTGTGCAGATGGTATCTTCCATTTGTCGTACGGCATGGTGGAATTACCACACGGTAAAATGAAAAGCCGTGAAGGTACCGTAGTGGATGCGGATGATTTAATCCAAGAAATGATTAACACTGCCAAACAAGCTACGCAAGAATTGGGTAAGGTGAAGGATTTCGCAGAAGACGAGTTAGACCAATTGTACTACACTTTAGGTGTGGGTGCCATGAAGTTCTTCTTGTTGAGAGTGAACCCTAAAAACCGTATCATCTTCGATCCAAGCGAGTCCATCGATTTGCATGGGTTTACGGCGCCGTTTATTCAATATTCTTATGCACGTATCAGGTCGATCTTAAAAGACTTTTCAGCAGCAGATATTGAAGCATTAAATGCGTTTGAATACAAGGGCAGCTTACTTCCTTTAGAGAAAGAATTAATCATCTTGTGTGAGCAATTCGGTGGTATTATCGATGAAGCAGCAAGAGAAATGAGCCCGGCTACAATCGCGAACTATGCGTATAACTTGGCACAAACATTCAATTCATTCTACGCGAAGAAAGAGGAAGGTAAGTATGTATATGCAGTACAAAATGCAGAAGATAAAGAGAAGCAAGCCTTGCGTATTCAAATTGCATCCTTAACAGCGAATACAATTGCACAAGCGATGAAGTTGTTAGGAATTGGTGTTCCGAATAGAATGTAATTTTTTAAAATAACCAGGTGTTAGCAGGAGGAATAATTTGCTGGAACATTTCTCGAAATGTTGTTCTATGCATGCTCCCGGGTCGAGCGCTGTAACACAACGTTTACCCAAATGGCGTTTGAAGCCATTACTAACACCTGGAAAAAATACCACGATCAAAGTAAAGCGTTACTAAATAGGAATGCTTGCCTTTTTCCCACTCTACCTTACTTACTTACCGCGGCGGTATCTTTATTTCAAAGAGAGAAAATAATCTTTCATTATTTCACATCACCTACGATCAATGCTTGATCGCAGATACGTTGCCCTTTCAATACTTCACCTGAACAGATATATGATTTGCCCAGCATGAACATCACAAAGGCGTTTTGCGGCTGCAAAACTAATATGTTATTCCATTGTACAATAGCTTTTGCAAAGTTTTGTTTCTTAAAATATGCATCTGCTAAGGATAACATTATTTGAATGTCATTGGTACGCAAAACGTGTGCCGATTCTAAACATTCGATGCCTTTTTCGGTTTCATTTTGCTGTATGTAACTAATACCCAAGTGGTAATAATAATCTGCGTCGGCGGCTTTTCCATACTTGGCTGATTGCTCAAATGCTTGCGCCGCATTTCTAAAGTTTGCCATAGTAAAATAAATCTTTGCCATCGCGAAGCTCGCATCACCAACCGATTTGCCGGTCGCGATAGCTGTTTGATAATATTGAATGCTTAAGTCGTACTGTTGACGAAGCCCGTAGACCTGGGCTATTCGGCAGGCGGCTTTTTCATGTTCCGGTGATACTTGCAAAGCTATTGTATATGCCTGCAATGCCGAATCAGCTTTCCCTTCTAGGAAATAACACTCCCCTATAAAGAAACCATCGGCGGGCGCACCGTACCTCGTGGCCAGTTCCCTGTACATACGCGCAGCTTGGAATTGTTCTTGGTCGAACTTCAACCCGGCCAACGCCATATACGCCTCCTTAAAAGCCACATCTGCCTGGATGGCTGCCAAATACTTCGTTGTTGCAGCTTCCAGCTTACCAGCCTTTTGTAACAACAATCCCTCTTCGAAAAATAGTTTTGCCTTATCTACACCGTGAGCAAGCGTAGTAACGGGACCAATTCCCGCTAAGCAAAGAAGCAGTATGCATAGGACATAGGTATTTTTCATCTACAGGATATGGAAACATCAACAGGTTTCGATACCAAATATAATAAAAATTTATATAATATATCAAATTATTTCATGTCGTCTGCCGAGAAAGAGAGAGGCAACAAATCATTGGCATTCTCTACCACGAAGATTTCTCCTGTTAAACCACCCAAAATCAACCGAATAGGATGTTTTAAGCGTACTTGGTATTCGGCTAATGATTGCCTGCAAATACCGCACGGAGAAATGGGATGATTACTTTCACCTTGTAGGTTGTGATAACTAACAGCAATGGTTTCAATAGGTACATCAGGCCAAATAGAAGCTGCTGCTGATAATGCTACTCTTTCCGCGCAAATACCTACGGGAAACGAGGCATTCTCTTGGTTCGAGCCGGCAATAATTTCACCGTTGATTAAACGCATCACGGCGCCAACTTGGAATTTGGAGTATGGAGCATAAGCATGGCTGGTTACATCGCGGGCTTCTTGTAATAACCACGCGTCGTTTTCAGGTAATTCGCTTAGGTCGTTATATCGTGTATATGTGAATGATTGTAAGATTTTTTCCATGGATATCTATTAGGGAACCAATTTAACGAAAAAAGGGACATGGCCCGCGCCATGCCCCTATAAAACATGATATATCAATCATTTTAGGCTATTTCTGCCCATATTGTTCCATGAGTGCTTGTAATTCTTTTACGATAGCAGGGTATTGTGCTGCCACGTTATATTTCTCTGCAATATCTACATCCAAGTTGTATAATTCTACAACTTGCGGTTTCGTTTCTTGTGCCACGCGTAACTTCCATTCTCCTTTTCTCACAGCCTCCAGCTTCGTTAAGTGATTAAGATAAAATAAAGCCCTGTCTTTCTTAAAAGGTACCTTCTTCGTGAAATTTGGCCATAAATTTTCTCCATCTAAGTTACTGGGTAAAGGTTGTTTATACCGAATAGCGGCTGCTATAGTTGGCAGCATATCGTTGATATTGAATGGTGCCGTTGCTAACTGAGCAGGAATGCTTTTCGGGTTCCATGCAATAAATGGTACCCGGTGCCCACCTTCATATGTATCAGCTTTACCTCCCCTGAAAGGGCCTACAGATCCATGATCCCAAGGTTTCACAATATCACGACCAAACATGCGTTGCGGCATGTTATTCCAAGGACCATTATCGCTGGTAAACACAATCAATGTTTGTTGATCTATCTTTAATTGATGTATCAATGAATATATTCTACCTACACAATCATCCAATTGCTCAATCACATCGCCATATACCCCGCCTTCAGAATGCCCCTTCCATTTTGCCGGGGTGGCTACCGGTGCATGCGGCATGTTAAAGGGCAAATATAAAAAGAATGGTTGCTCACTTTTACTCGCTCTTTTGATATAGGCAGTAGCACTATCGGTGTAGAGGTCCATGAGCTTTGTCCAATCGGGTTTTTCCCATACCCGTTGTGTATCATAGAACACAGCAAGCGTGGTATCTGTTTTCACAAACGGATCTTGGTAATCGTGCGAGTAGAGCATGCCCAAGAAATGGTCAAATCCATGATCGTTGGGTTTTGTATGGGCATGATCGCCTAGGTGCCATTTACCGATCATCATAGTGGCATAATTGGCTTTTTTGAACATCTTAGCCATGGTAAAAATACTGTCTTGCAGGCCGTTCGGGTTGCCGGGGCCAATGGCGTAAGGAATGCCTACACGGTTAGGATATCGGCCCGTTAGCAAAGCTGCCCTAGAAGGCGAGCATGTAGGTGCCGGTACCATAAAACTGTTCGCTTTTAAGCCTTCTTTCGCTAATCGATCTAAATGCGGTGTTTTAATGAGTGGGTTACCATAGCAGCTGAGATCTGCATACCCCATATCATCCGCCAAAATAAAAATCACATTCAGCGGTTTCCCCTTTTGCTGTGCTTGTAAGCCAATTCCGGCCAACAGCAACATCCATATGAGTCCTAGTTTCTTCATACGTGAAAAATTAATTAATCTAAGCGCGAAAGATAATACCTGCAAACGGTATCTCATAAAAAAAACGGTCTCCACTTTCGTAGAGACCGTTTGCAAAATATGTTGCAGTTTTTTAGTGAATTGTTCTAAACAAGCGGTTCCAACGGATACCATTCTTACCGTAGCTCATCCAAATCATCCAAGCCTTCCCTACTACGTGATCTTCTGGAACGAAGCCCCAATAGCGAGAATCTAATGAATTGTTCCTATTGTCACCCATCATGAAATAGTAATCCATTTTGAAGGTATAGGTTGTACTAGGTGTACCGTTGATGATGAATTGGCCATCTCTCTCTTCCAAAGTATTGCCTTCATATACACCAATTACACGGCGGTAAATGCTAATGTTTTGTGGTGTTAAGGTAACGGTAGCACCTTTCTTAGGAATATATAAAGGACCAAAGTTATCGAGGTTCCATTTGTAGTTCGCTGTATCATGTGGGAAAACATCGAGTTCTACACGGTCTTCGATGATAGGCTGAATACTTACTACATTAGGTTTCCACTCGCCGATGGTTTTTGCCATGTTTTCGGTGAGGTTATATTGATAGAAGTAACCTTTTTTCATAGTGCCGTCGGGATTAAATACACCGAATGGGCTACGACTAGGGCTATTATCTTCCAAACCGTCTACCTCCATTTCATCCAATTTATCGTTGCTGAGTGGGCCTTCCAAGGTTTCAGCGTAGTATAAATGTTGGCTTTCTGGTGGAACTGGGGCCGGTTTACCGTTAATAATTACGTTACTATTCACGATTTGGAGGGTATCACCGGGGATGCCAAGGCAACGCTTAATGTAGTTGTCGCGTTTGTCAACCGGGCGGCTAATTACGTGAAAACTGTTCCAAATCACATCTCTTCCGCTAGCGCGTACGAGTTGATAGTAGGAACGGTCGCTATATTCCAATGCAACGGTATCACCTTCTGGGAAGTTGAATACAACTACATCGTTATTCTTTATTTGGCTAAAACCCGGAATACGCCTATATTTCCAAGTTACAGCTTCAGAATAAGCTTTTGTATATTTGGTGAACGGCAAAGTGTTATGCGTAAATGGCACCGATAAAGGCGTCATTGGGATGCGAGGGCCATAACTAATTTTGCTTACGAATAAGAAATCGTTTACTAGCAAGGTCTTTTCCATAGATGGAGTTGGAATCGTATATGCTTCGAAAACGAACGTCCGTATTAAGGTTGCTGCGATGATGGCGAAAATAGCTGCATCAAACCATTCCCTAATGGCCGATTTCTTTTTCTTCGGCTTACTGTCATCCTTCTTTTTCTTCCAAAATGCCAAGTTCATTAAATTGCGTTTAGAGTTTCAAATAACAAATATAATATTCTGTTAATTGTAAGCTAATTTTTCCTGTGATAAAGTTTTCTTAAAAATCACACGTTTGTTAAACTAGTTTATTTCTATTTTTGTTTAATCCTATATCTAGAACATTGAACAGTTTTACCATAAAAGATATTGAGAAGCTAACGGGTATCAAGGCACACACGATCCGCATTTGGGAGCAACGATATAATATCCTGCGACCAAAGCGCAAGGACACAAACCATAGGGTCTACGATAACGATGATTTAAAGCACATTATGCGTATAGCTTACTTGTACCATAACGGGTACAAAATTTCCAAGCTAGCCCAAATGAGCGAAACAGAGGTCATCCGCCTATCTTTAGAGCAGCCTACCGGCCACAATGATTACTACCAATTACAGGTAAATCAGTTAGTAGAAGCGATGATCGATTTTGATCAGTCGAAGTTTGAAAAGATTTTCCATTCGGTATTATTGCGGATCGGGTTTGAACAGTGTATCCTCCAAGTTATTTACCCTTATCTCGAAAAAGTAGGCCTCCTTTGGCTTACAGGCAGCGTCGTGCCTGCACAAGAGCATTTTGCCACGAATATTATTCGGAAGAAGATTTTAGTGGCGATTGACGGTTTAGAGCTATCTAATGAAGGCGATAAAAATTTCTTATTGTTTTTACCCGATGGCGAATACCACGAAATACCGCTGCTTTTCTCGCAATATTTGCTCCGAAATAAAGGTGTAAATCTCGTAAATCTTGGTCCTAGTGTACCTTTAGAAGATATCGTTTTCTATTCTTCTCGCAAAAAAGTAACACATTTTTATACGCACATCATCACCCAACACGGCAAAAAAGAGATGGATAATTTCGTGCAGGAAATGAGCACACATTTCCCTTCAGCATCGATTATCATCTCTGGCCCAGCGGTCGCTAATATTTCAACACCGGCACCCGCCAATGTTGTGCTATTGAAGTCATTGAACGAAATCTTGCAATTCATACAAGCCGTTTCGTAATAACCCGCGTATTTATAGGAAGCCTGCTAAGATGTGATTTATTTCCTTTGACCGGTTCATCACCATAAAGTGACCTGCGCCATGCAATATATGCGTGGGGTGCACATACTTTATGGGGAAAGGCCTGTCTTTATCGCCATGGATATGAATAAAAGGCTGTTGTAGCTCATCATCATTCTTCCATTGCATAATGGTGCCTACTGCCCAACGCAGGTAAGTATAATCGTCTTTCTTGAGATAATCGGCCACCAACTTGTTTTCTTCGTGTGATTTCGATTGTAGGAACAATTTGACGAAGAATGCGCGGTTTTTGAAGATGAGCTTGTCGGGTAACCTTTTAAAAACAAAGGTGGTAAAGCGGTTGAAGATGGGAGGACGCTCTTTGGAGTTCTTGATGGTAGATAATAACACCATCTTGTCGACTTTTATTTGCCGGGCTATTTCAATGCTCATGATGCCCCCGAATGAGAGCCCTACTAAGCTAACAGGTTCAGTCGTGTCAATGTCTTTCGACATGCGAGCAGCATATTCTTCAATGGGCTCGTCATCGTACATGGGTGTAATCCACGGCAGGAAATGTACATCATAACCTGCCGGGAATTGAATATGACTGAAAACTCTTTCATCGGCCCCTAGGCCGCTAATGCAGTAAATTTTCTTCTTTTGATTCATGGGGAATACCTATCGTTTAAAGCAGTTCCCTTCATCACCCTTAAGCGTTCTGTTTGCGCTCTTTGCTAGGCACAACATAATCCGCTACGTCTTCCGCCGTAATTGTTTTACCCGAAAGAATGACGAGGCGTTCTACAACGTTTCTTAGTTCACGGATATTACCCGACCATTTGTGTTGTTGCAATGCTTTTACAGCATCTTTATCGATGCCTTTTTTAGCGATGCCATATTCGGAGCACACACCTTCCAAGAAGTGGTCTACGAGTGCCGGGATATCTTCGCTACGCTCGTTTAATGATGGAACATGTATTAAAATAACGCTCAACCTGTGGTACAAATCGAGTCTAAAGTTTTTGTCTTCTACTTCTTTCAGTAAATCTTTGTTCGTGGCTGCTACTACGCGTACATCTACACTAATCTCTTTATCGCCACCAACGCGGGTTATTTTACCTTCTTGCAACGCACGAAGTACTTTTGCTTGGGCGCTGAGGCTCATATCACCAATCTCGTCGAGGAATAAAGTACCACCGCTGGCTTGTTCAAACTTACCGATGCGTTGTTTGATGGCCGAGGTGAAGGAACCTTTTTCATGACCGAATAATTCACTTTCGATGAGCTCGCTTGGAATGGCGGCACAGTTTACTTCGATCATGGGGCCGGCAGCACGTCCACTATATTCGTGAATCCAACGGGCTACCAATTCTTTACCTACGCCATTTTCTCCTGTTACCAATACACGGGCATCTGTAGGTGCCACTTTTGCAATGGTTTCTTTGATCTTGCTAATCGGTGCCGATTCGCCGATCATGGCTTGGGTTTTACTTACTTTCTTACGCAAGGTTTTCGTTTCTGCTACCAAGGTAGTTTTGTCTAACGCGTTGCGTAAAGTAATGAGTAAACGGTTTAAATCCGGTGGCTTCGAAATGTAATCGTAAGCGCCTTTCTTTACCGCGTCTACTGCTGTATCGATATTACCATGACCCGATACCATTACGATCGGAATATCAGGGTTTACTTCTTTTGCTTTTTCAAGGAACTCGAGACCGTCCATTTTAGGCATTTTAATGTCGCAAAGCACTGCATCGTATGCTTTCTCTTTGTACATTTTAAAGCCTTCTGCGCCATCGGCTGCTTCATCTATTTTATATCCTTCGTAACTTAATATCTCTGAAAGTGTTTTACGAATTGCCTTTTCGTCGTCGATGATGAGGATGTTAGCCATAAGTTTGCTTAATAATTTAACAGTGCCAAAAATAGGGAAATGTTTACTCGTATGGGTACAATTCTTTTCGTGCCGCACATTTCAATAGGTATTACATTTCGCACTACAACCCATGGTTGCAAATTCTATGCCGCGTTAAGGCTATGTTAAAAAAGCTCATTCCCCGCTCATCAACATGACAAATTCATCTTCATCCCAAAACGCGCAAACCTAACGTGACTAAAGTCACTCCCCTACTGGCTTTTTTTATCGAAACTGCGATCATATCACTGTAACAAGTTGTTACTTCAAGTAAGGCATTATCTTTTCAAATAAAAGTCTACCAAGTTTATATACTTTTGTACGTAAATTTGGATTGCACGGGTAACTATTCAATTATGAAAAATTTCTTGCAAGCGCTACAAGAGCGCCATGCGGCCGCCTCGGCACAGGCATTCCCATCTACCGAGCAAGTGAATGTATTTTGCAATCACCTCGTTAACTGGTTATTTCCTGAGCATACCGGGAAAGTGATGCAGCCTGCCGATATCGAAGCCTACGCTATTACTTTAGAACATCAATTAACGCAATTATTGCTTCCAATAGAAGGGTATTTGCCTACCAACGCCGTGGATACGAGTGCCCAGTTTATGCGCATGGTGCCCGGTATCTATGATTACTTGGTAAAAGACGCGGAAGCTATTTTATTAGGCGACCCCGCCGCTACTTGTTTGTACGAGGTTATTCGCACCTACCCCGGGTTTTACGCTATTGCAGCCTACCGAATTGCAAACGGCTTGTACCAATTGCAAGTGCCATTGTTGCCCCGTATTATCACGGAATTCGCCCATGCACGTACAGGTATCGATATTCACCCGGGTGCCACTATTGCCCCGTATTTCTGCATAGATCATGGAACCGGCATTGTTATCGGGGAAACGAGCGTAATTGGGCAACGTGTGAAATTGTACCAAGGGGTTACCCTCGGGGCATTAAGCGTAGATAAGTCGATGGCCCAAAGTAAACGACACCCTACCATCGAAGAGAACGTGGTTATTTACGCGGGCGCTACCATTCTAGGTGGCGATACGGTGATTGGTCACCATAGCGTAATTGGCGGTAATGTATGGCTCATTAAGTCCGTAGCGCCTTATTCACGTATTTATTACAAGGCCGATGGTAGTATGAATGTTATTGAAAACCGGAACATATAAACTTATGAATCAACTTCCCAGGAAAACTGTACTCGACCTAGTTGGTAATACGCCCATGGTGGCGTTGAAGCATATCAACCCCAATCCTGCCGTTACCATATATGCGAAGCTGGAAGGTACCAACCCCGGCGGTAGCGTGAAAGATCGTGCCGCTTATGGTATGATTAAAGGCGCTTTAGACCGTGGTGAACTAAAACCCGGCATGCGCTTAATCGAAGCTACCAGTGGTAACACAGGTATCGCCCTAGCCATGATTGCTAACCTATTTGGGGTAGAAATAGAAATTGTAATGCCTGAAGATGCCACCCGCGAAAGGGTGCTTACAATGGAGGCTTTTGGTGCCAAGGTAACCCTTACACCCAAAGAGAAATCTATGGAAGGCGCCATCGACTATGCCGTAGCACAAGTGGCAAAAGGCGGCTTCTTTAACCTCAACCAGTTCGGAAACCCCGACAACTACGGGATGCACTATAAAACCACCGGCCCCGAAATTTGGCGTGATACAGAGAGCCAAATTACCCATTTCGTAAGCGCAATGGGTACTACCGGTACCATTATGGGTGTATCGAAGTTCTTGAAAGAACAGAACCCCAACGTACAAATTGTAGGCTGCCAACCAACAGATGGCTCTAAAATCCCGGGCATTCGTAAATGGCCGGAAGAATACTTGCCTAAAATCTTCGACCGTAGCCGTGTTGATAGAATAATGGATATCGCCGAAAGCGACGCCCGCATTATGACGAAGCGCCTAGCGAAAGAGGAAGCTATTTTCTGTGGTATGAGCAGCGGTGGTGCTATTTCGGCAGCCGTACGCCTAGCGCAGGAATTGAAAGAAGGCGTGATCGTGGCCATTATTTGCGACCGGGGCGACCGTTACCTCTCTTCCGATTTATTCGATTAATAGCCGGGATTATATCACCGGTTCATAAAATACTGTACCCAATCTTTCGAAATGCGCCAAGTTATGGAGGCGGTTGAAGGATTGGGTTTCTGTTGTAGTACCGTCGGCAATGGCGGTAGATAATACATAATCTTGCTCAAACTGTATCTTCACCCCGAATGGCTCCCGGTTCGGTAGTTTTACATAATCGACTTGTTGGATGGTTTGGCCTACTATATGTTGGAAAGCCGGGTCGTTTGTAATTTCATAGTATTCAAATCCATAGTACGCTCCCATTTCCGAGTGACGCCATTGTTGCATGCGTGTTTCGAACTCGCTATAATCGTATATTCTTGTAGGTAAAGCCTCGCCAAATACAACGGGCGACCAGCGATCGCGTTCGTCGGTGGCTACAACAATGAGTTTTCCTGGGTTGAGGGTGAATACGAACCCGAATGACAGGTCGGTTTGCAGGGCATCGGGTTCGCCGAATGGTGGGTATACAACAATAAATAGGCGCTGAACAGTAAGCCCAGGGAGGCCATCGAAGCGGATGTCGTATTCGTGGTGAATATGGTGATTATGCATAGTGGGGGTGCATCTTTCGTTTAAAAACAAGAACGTCCCGGTGGTGTACCGGGACGCAACTTTTGGAATATGTTCTGTTAGAAGAAATTACTTCTTCATGTACATGACTTCTTTTACCAATTTCACAGTACGCTCAACATCTGGCAAGTATAATTTAACCAAGTTTGGTGCGTAGTGCATTGGAGCATCCGCAGCTGTAATACGACGGATAGGTGCATCTAAGTAATCAAAACCTTCTTTTTGGATACGGTAAGAAATCTCAGAAGAAACGCTAGAGAATGGCCATTGTTCTTCAACAATTACCAAACGGTTTGTTTTCTTAACAGATTCCAAGATCGTGAACCAGTCTAAAGGACGGATGGTACGTAAATCGATTACTTCTGCTTCGATACCTTCTTTTGCTAATTCTTCAGCAGCACCCAAAGCAACTTTCATCATTTTGTTGAAAGAAACGATGGTTACGTCTTTACCGGCACGTTTGATATCAGCTTTACCGATTGGGATGATGTATTCTTCTTCAGGCACTTCACCCATATCGCCATACATTTGCTCTGATTCCATGAAAACAACTGGGTCGTTATCGCGGATAGCGGCTTTCAATAAGCCTTTCGCATCGTACGGGTTAGAAACTGAAATTACTTTAAGACCTGGTATATTAGCATAATAACTTTCGAATGCAGTAGAGTGTTGTGCACCAAGTTGACCAGCAGAACCGTTAGGGCCGCGGAAAACGATTGGGCAACCTACCTGTCCACCACTCATAGCGAGCATTTTAGATGCTGTGTTCAAAATTTGGTCGAGTGCCAATACAGCGAAGTTCCATGTCATGAACTCCAATACTGGGCGTAAACCATTTTGGGCAGCTCCCACGCCAATAGCAGTAAAGCCAAGTTCTGCGATCGGGGTGTCGATTACTCTCTTAGGACCAAATTCATCCAGCATTCCCTGGCTTACTTTGTAGGCTCCATTATATTCTGCCACTTCTTCTCCCATCAGGAACACGCTTTCATCACGGCGCATTTCTTCTTGTAGGGCTTCTCTTAAGGCTTGTCTGAAAGCTATCTGACGCATTTTACTCTAAAATAAAATTTGAACATTAAGTTTTCCTTTTTATACAAAAGGCTGGGCAAAAATATCGTTTGTTCGCGAAAAAGCAAAGGAAAAAGGATAAAGGTGCGGTATTACTTCCACCATTCTTTCGTAATATATAGCACAACGGGCTTCCTTTCCTCCCGTAAACACGCGTTCACAAAAGGTTTGAAGCCCGAAGTTAAATATCTCTATTTTTTATACTTTTTCTATAATTATAGCGCTAGCGCCACCACCACCGTTGCAAATTCCCGCAACGCCATACTTTCCATTGTGCTGGTGTAAGATCGAATTCAAGGTTACCACAATCCTAGCTCCGCTACAACCAATAGGGTGACCCATTGATACAGCACCGCCCCAAACATTCACTTTGTCGTGCGACATACCCAAATCGCGCTCATTCGCAATAGGAACGCAAGAAAATGCCTCATTCACTTCCGCAAAATCCATATCCGCTACCGTTAAGTTCGCTTTCGCTAATGCCTTATTGATCGCTTTTACAGGGGTCGTAGTGAACCATTCCGGTGCTTGGCTGGCATCTGCGAAGCTAATGATCTTCGCCAACGGCTTCACACCCAGTTCTTTTACCTTCTCGCCACTCATTAATACCACGGCAGCGGCCCCATCGTTGATGTTCGATGCGTTTGCGGCAGTAATAGTACCATCTTTCTGGAAGGTAGGTTTCAAGGAAGGAATTTTGTCGAATTTTACTTTTTTGTAGTCTTCGTCTTCTGTAACTGTTACCGGCACTTTACCCCCGATTTCTACCGGTACTACTTCCTGGTTGTAATAACCTTTCTCCCACGCTGCTGCAGCCCGTTTATAACTTTCGATGGCATAAGCATCTTGGTCTTCACGGGTAATTTTATATTCCGTGGCACATAATTCGGCTGCATTACCCATGTGGAAATCTTTATAAGGGTCCCATAAACCATCACGGATAATACCATCGATTACGGTACCATGACCTAATTTATAACCATTACGCGCTTTATCTAAGTAGAAAGGTACATTGGTCATACTTTCCATACCACCGGCCACTACTACGTCATTCTCGCCCAATAAAATGCTTTGTGCGCCTAACATAATCGCTTTCATACCGGAAGCACATACTTTATTAACCGTAGTACAAGGTACTGTATTGGGCAAGCCTGCATAAATGCTCGCTTGGTTAGCGGGGGCTTGACCTAGGTTGGCGTTAATTACGTTACCCATATATACTTCTTGTACTTCATTGGCGGCAACACCGGCACGCTCTAAGGCAGCTTTAATTACAATAGCACCAAGCTGTGTTGCCGGTACTGAAGCTAAAGACCCATTCACACTCCCGATGGGCGTACGGGCTGTTGATACGATATATACTTCTTTCATTTGTCTAGCTATTTTTTGAAGCTTCCAAATTTAGCGATTTTGGGAGCCAAACGAACAGTCATTCAACGAAATACAAGACACCTATTATTTCGGCATGAATGATGAATTTTTTTCAAGGATTTAGTCATTTGTTTCGACCTCGTTAAATTTCCTTAGATTTGTACGTTTCAACGTACGTGCAATTTTGATTACACAAAATACCATACAGCAAATATTAAGTCGTATCGACGTTGTGGAGATCGTTGGTTCCTTTGTTCGTTTGAAGAAAAGGGGGACGAACTATTTGGGCTTATGTCCTTTCCACAACGAGAAATCACCATCGTTTACCGTATCGCCCAGCAAGGAAATTTACAAGTGCTTTGGTTGCGGTAAAAGTGGTAACGCTATTAACTTCCTCATGGAACACGAAAAGTATTCCTATGTAGAAGCATTGCGTTGGCTAGCGCAGAAGTATAATGTGGAGGTGGAAGAAACGGAGGTAAGCCCGGAAGTGCGGGAACGCCAGTTATTGGCCGATAGCTTGTATATCATCAATAACTTCGCGCGCGACTACTTCCAAGAAACGCTTACTAATAGTGAAGAAGGACAGAACATTGGTTTGTCGTACTTCGAAGAAAGAGGCTTTACGGCGGAAACCATCCAGAAATTCCAATTAGGCTATTGCCTCAATACCCGCGATGCCTTTGTAAATACAGCTATACAAAAGGGCTATAGCCTCGAGTACTTGCAAAAAACAGGCTTGGTAACCATTCGGAATGAACAACCGGCGGATAATTACCGCGGGCGTGTTATTTTCCCTATTCATAACCAATCGGGCAAAGTACTAGGCTTCGGTGCGCGTATTCTCGGTAAGCATGACAAAGCGCCGAAATACATCAACTCGCCCGAGAATGAAATCTACTTCAAGTCGAAAGTTTTATACGGTACTTACTTCGCTCGCCATGCCATCGATAAGCTCGATGAGTGTTTGCTAGTGGAAGGGTATACCGACGTTATTTCTTTACACCAAGCCGGGATCGAGAACGTGGTGGCCTCGAGTGGTACATCGCTTACGCAAGACCAGCTACGCCTTATTCGTAAATACACCAATAACCTCACTATTTTATACGATGGTGATAATGCCGGTGTGAAAGCGGCTTTGCGTGGTTTGGATATGGCAGTGGAAGAAGGACTGAATGTGAAGTTGGTGTTGATCCCTGATAAGGAAGATCCTGATAGTTACGTGCAGAAGATTGGGGCGGAAGCGTTCCGGGAATTTATTGCACAAAACAAGCAAGACTTTATTCTCTTCAAGTTGCATACATCATTGAAAGATGTGGGCAACGATACCCAAAGAAAATCGCAACTGGTAAACGAGATCGCGGAAACCATTGCGAAGATCGACAAGGTAGAGGATTTCACGAAGCAGCAAGATTATATTCGTCAATGTAGCACCCTCCTCAACATCGACGAAACCGCGATGGTGCAGTTGGTGAATAGGTTCATCCGCGAGAAGGTAACGAAGTTCGAACAAAAGAACCTCCCGCAGCAGCCACTTCCGAGCGACGAGGAAATGATGGCGGTGGACGATGCGCCTGTTGATAGCGAGTACTTATTTCATAAAGTAGAGAAGAATGAAAGGGAGTTAATTAAAATATTGCTTCGTTTCGGTGATAAAGTGTTCGACATAGAAGCCAATTCTTCCGTAGCGGATTATGTATTTAACCTACCGTATGATTTTGAATCGTTGATGGAGAACAGCCTTATTAAACGCATCCTCCACGATTACAAGGTATTGTATGATGAAGGCAATATCCCGGATAGGAAATGGTTCTTGTACCATGCCGACCAAGAAGTATCACAAATAACGGCCCGCATCTTAGAAGACAAAGAAGCTGAATTGAGTGCTAACTGGAAAGATCGTTTTGAGATCGACACTGTTTTCGGTGACAAAGCCTATAAGAAAGACACCATTTCTGCTACCAATTATCTTATTCTCCGTAAGATAAATGTGCTCATCCAAGAGAACCAACAAGAAATGGCGAATGCAACTGATTATGAAACCCAGTTGAGGTGTATAGAGGTACATAAACATCTGAAAGACTTAGTGAAGGAGTTAGTAGATGGTTTGGGTACTGTAATTGTGAAGTAAAGGGTATAAGAGCAAATCTAAAAAGGTAGGAAAGTAAATTTTCGTACTAACAACTTACACATTACTTAGATTATATAACGATAGAATATTTGTCTACTGTAGGCAAGAAATATCCTTTGATACAATCATGATTTCGAATACAGATTTGGATATGATCTTTTTCACGGAACCCTGCATTAGGGTAAAGCTCATCTCCTTCCCAGCATACTCCCCGGACGGAATCGAAAGAGGGTGAATTTTCATCATTCCTAATTCTGTGTACGCCTTCAATGACTGCACAATCAAGCCTTCGCAAGATTAAATCATCTCCATTTTGTAAAGGGCTATTAATTGGTATTGACAAATTATCATCTTCATAATTACCATAGATTAACTCATAAGCATTTTTTACGTGAGAAAGATTCTCATAATCCAGCAAATCCAAACAATTTCCCAAATCAATAACAGCTCCTAATACAGTAGGCTTAGTAATGGAATTTTTTAGTCCAGGTCGCTTACTTAAATAGGTTGCATATTCCAATGCCCTTGACGGGCTATTATCCCAGAAATAAATTCCATAACCTAACCAATCATCATCATTTTTACTTGGGAGTAATTTCTCCTTTCCAAGTATAATGGCATGTGCAACTTGCTCATCGCAGCCATGAAAGCCTAATACTAGACCACTTCTTTTTGAGTACATAATTTGGTTTTAGATTTTCTTTCTTTAATTTTTGCTTTGACTTCTGCTTCTGTTAAATATATAGGCGCTTCCTTCGTTCCAAAATTGAACTTATAAGGAGGCTGTAACCCTTTAGCTCGCCATGGTTTTCTAATAACACCTTGTTTATTAATTATGCGTATCCCTAGTAGAAAATCGAATCGCAGGTACTTATCTGCCATAATTCGTTTTGCGGCTTTTACCTGTATTGCTAGGTCTTCTTCGAACGTAAGGGGTTTTTCAAACTTTGGCATTCTCCTCATGTTAAAATTTTAAAATGTTATCATTATTGTGGACTACATTATTGGCGGTTACAAACTGTAATTTCTTCATACATATGGTTTTTAAGATTAACAATTATATCCCTGCATCTCTCATCACTAACAAACAAAATTCTACTGCATCGAGCTTCTTTTTTTATGCTCGAAGTGCATCGTATTTCAAAGCTAATAATTGGGAAAATACAAACATCAAAAACAAGTGATTTTTTAAAACGCACAATTTTAAATTCGGCTGTAACAGCCTACTGTATTATATTACAGCGAATCAATTATTTTTATTTTTGAAAACTAAGGAGTGAAAATAGAGGGAAAAACGGGATCTATAATTATTGTTTTATAGATCGTATGATAGTTATAAAATGATGTTGATGTATAGATAAAAATATGGGTGATAAACGGGGTATTATTATGAGAATTTTAGACACAATTATGCAAACAATACAAGTCCATTTCGATACTTTACATATCAATCAATTTAAAAAAACATACACCACAACATGCCTAGTCTTTCAATATGCGCTCCCATTTCTGGAAGTCATAATCATATTCGTTCTTCTCATCGGCATGATGTAATTCATTCGAAATAAGTTGCCATTCGCTGGCAGGAAGTGCGGGGAAATAAGCGTCGCCCTCTATATGGGCTTTTACGCGGGTGAGGTATACCCTATTGACGAATGGAAAGGCTTGTAAGAATATTTCTGTACCGCCGGTAATAAAGGCTTCTTGTACATCCCAAGCCTGCGCAGTAGCAATAGCAGCCTCAATAGAGCCTACTACTTGTACGCCTTCCGGTTGGTAGTTGGCTTGGCGGGTAATCACAATGTTCTGCCTGCCTGGTAAAGGCCTGCCGATTGATTCATACGTTTTTCTACCCATGATGATCGGGGAACCCCATGTCGTATTCTTGAAAAACTTTAAATCCGCGGATAGCTTCCAAGGTAATTGGTTATTGATGCCAATAACATTGTTCTCAGATGCTGCTACGATAATCGACAATAACATGATATGTAAAAAGAATAATAGTAAAATGAATACAAGAAAATAATAAAAATTATACTGCCACAGGTGCTTTAATGCTTGGATGCGCTTGGTAATCTTCCAACACAAAGTCTTCAAATTGGAAAGAGAAAATATCTTTCACAGCAGGATTAATTTTCATGGTAGGCAAAGAGAATGGTTGACGCGATAACTGCTCATTCGCCTGCTCTACGTGGTTGTTGTACAAGTGTACATCTCCAAATGTATGGATAAATTCACCCGGTTCTAAGTCGCACACCTGGGCAATCATCATCGTTAGCAATGCATACGATGCAATGTTGAAGGGAACGCCTAAGAACACGTCGGCACTACGTTGGTATAATTGGCAATCTAAACGACCATTTACCACGTTGAATTGGAACATACAATGACAAGGTGCCAATGCCATGTGCGGAATATCACCCACGTTCCATGCGTTCACAATTAAACGACGGGAATCGGGTTTGGTTTTAATCTGCTGAATTAACTCCGTAATTTGATCAATCACCGTACCATCAGCCGCTATCCAACTACGCCATTGTTTACCGTACACAGGACCGAGGTCGCCGTTTTCATCGGCCCACTCGTCCCAAATACGTACACCATGTTCTTTCAAATACTTGATATTCGTATCGCCTTGTAGGAACCACAGTAACTCGTATATAATCGATTTTAAATGCAACTTCTTCGTCGTTACCATGGGGAAACCATCTGCTAAATTAAAACGCATTTGGTAACCAAACACGCTGGTGGTGCCTGTTCCGGTACGATCTGTTTTCTTATTGCCTGTATCGATGATATGTTTGAGAAGAGCGAGGTATTGTTCCATGGGGCAAATATATATAAGTAATAGTAGATTTCATGGGGCTGACTTACTTATGTGATTTCCATTACAATACACTTTTTACTATCACCTCATTCCAGCAGGCTATATTTTGTACCAATAAGCGAGCGGTGTTTTTTACGGGTATTTACAGGTTGAAGCATGTGTTGCTCCTTTTTGCGCGGGGCAATACGCTTGATAGCCACGGTAGATTCCCGGTGAATGGTTTGTGGTATAACGTTTGCCAATGGTACTTCTTGCGTTACCGGCTTGGGATATACGCGGGCAATGCACACGGCGTTTTTATGCCCGGCTTTGATGCTGTATTCCCGGCTGTTTAGGATTTCTATGAATTCAATCCCGATAGAAACGAATAAATGCCTGTTATCGCCTGCTTGGAAGGGTACTTGTAAGGTAAGCCCATTGGGTAAGGCTTCATTGATAGCTAATGTGCTCGTTTTCACACACACGGTGTTCGTTTCATTTGTATCGAAATGAAGGGCATGCACGGCTGCCACCATTTTAAAATGCGTGGTGTTTTTGGGTGCGCGTATGTCGTACTGGGGATTGAACGAAGGCAGTGTTAATTCTGCCATTCCCGCTTTCCTGTTTAGGTGAATAGTGGGCGTTACATGGCACACCCTGTAGAAGTTAACGTCTTTATTAAACTGGAAATCGAGCAAAGCGTGCATATCGCCCCCTTCTACGGTACGATCGCCACGGATTAGCGATGTATCACTTTTAATGATTTCCAACAATTTAGACGACATCCGCCTATACATGGTTGTATCAGGACAAACATCTATAATTTGTTTGAACGCCAAGCGGATAGCCGCAGCCGTTTGTGCAGCCCTGCCAAATTCTTTACGATGGGAACGGATCTTTTCGTAACAATCGGCCTGCCAATTGGTAGGCTTGCGCTGGCGCGTGACGGTAAGATAGCCATTGGCTGTAGGGTAAAAAGCTACTTTATGTAAGTGCTTTGGATGGAGGTACATAGCGTTACTCATGGATGCAAATTTTATGGTGAAGCAAACTGGGTTATTAGCTATTATAGTATCAAATTTGGGTCCTTTTGAAGCGAAAAATGCCCTACCGGAAGTATATTTTATGTGTTTATATATAGCAGGTTCATCTCATCGATAGGTAGGAAAATGGAAGACGGAATTGGAGTAACCTGTCATAAGAAGTAACGATGGCAGCGCCGTTGAGAAGTAACAGCACGCTAAGGGTAAAACAAGGGAAACATCATCCCAATTAGCGTCAAAATACAGTGAATTTACACAGAAAGCACCTTGTAATTACATGGAATTTACATGGAAAGTACTTTGAAACTACGGTAGAAAGGCTCATTCACAATTAGTTAGGTACGAATCGCCCCTTATACACACCTTTATGCCACCAAATAATCCTACTTTCACCTTACTAATCAACGATATGCATACTACAATATTCAAAGAAATATGGCAGCGCGACATTATGCCATTGCAAGGCACCACCATCAAAACCCAAACCCGCCAACTTACCAATGAAATAGTAGCCGTTACCGGCACCCATCTTACCCGTATTAGCTCCAATCACCGCGAATCGTCTATTCCATACGAAAAGTTCGAAATCGTCTTTAACGAGCTTTTAAAGAACGGTACCATTACGCGGAAACAAATTGATACGTTGAACAAAAGCATACATCCAAAAATTCGGGCAGCTTCGATTATGATGGCGGTATTCGTGAAGGTGAAAGGAACGCATTACATCCATGAAACGGGGGAACTGGTTTGGTTGGATAGCTTCTAAATTACAAAAGGCCAGCTCTACGCGTAGAGCCGACCTTTCTCTTTATAATGTACAATAATATTTTCTCTAACAGTTACATTTTCCTGCGCTTCATTTCTTCTTTGATGAAACTTAATTCGCGGCCCATTTGCCCGCTCATTGAAGTGTTCTCTTGCGCACGGCGCAGTAGGTACGGTAATACGTCGCGTACTGGGCCATATGGTAAATATTTAGATACACGGTAGCCGGCATGTGCTAAGTTGAAGGAGATATTGTCGCTCATGCCATACAATTGTGAGAAGCTCACCCTTGGGTGTTGGTGTTCGTAGCCATTTTCATGGAGCAAGGTAGCGGCTAACATACAGCTATCTTCGTTGTGCGTACCTACGAAAAGTGCTAAATCTTGCAATCTTTCGATGCAATATTTTACACCTGCATTATAATCTCTATCCGTAGCTTCTTTATTTGGTTGGATCGGTGAAGGATACCCCATCTCTTCTGCGCGTTTGCGTTCTTTCTCCATATACGCACCGCGAACGAGTTTCGCGCCGAGTAAATAGCCTTTTGCTTTCGCTTTTTCGAAGGATGTTTTTAGGTAAGCGAGGCGATCGTGACGGTACATTTGGAAAGTGTTGTACACGATAACGGTTTGTTTGTTGAACAACTCCATCATCTCGTCGGTAAGATCATCTACCGGTTGTTGAATCCAAGATTCTTCGGCATCTACTAATACCCACACATTGTGTTTCGCGGCTGCTTCGCAGATTTGGTAGATACGTTTTTTAACGCGTGCGTATTCTTGTTGTTCGCTTTCGGTGAGTGTTTCGCCGGCATGGAGTTTTTCTAATAAAGAGAAACGAGCAAAGCC
This sequence comes from Chitinophaga skermanii, assembly GCF_003259335.1. Lineage (GTDB taxonomy): Bacteria > Bacteroidota > Bacteroidia > Chitinophagales > Chitinophagaceae > Chitinophaga > Chitinophaga skermanii. The sequence continues at coordinate 50,672 of NZ_QLLL01000004.1, read as the reverse complement.
GGTAATTTTGATGCTCACGAATGGAACGTTTGGCTTGCTGGCGGCAAATTGAATAGCGCGGATGAATTCGGGCACTGCTTTATCGTAGTTTTCCTCTCCTTCCATCGCTTCTACACCGTAATCCAACACAACGCCTACATGGAACTTGTGTAAGTGGGCAACTGCTTTTGAAGCTTCTTCCAACGTTTCACCGCCACAAAATTGTTCAAAAATGGTGCTTTTAATAATACCCGTAATGGGCAAATGTAATTTTAATGCGATTGGTGTAAATATCCCGCCCAATTTCACTAACCAAGGCTTCCCGATATTGCTAAAAAGGAAATTAGCTTTTTTAAGCTCCTTATCCGTTTTGCTCTCGAAAGCGATGGCTGTATTCTCGAACGATAATGATAGCTGCGTTTTCATGGCCTGCAAAGTTAGGGCGCTACTGGCTACTAAACAAAAACTTAGCACAACATTAACATGTAACACTTTCATGCGATGTTGAACGCTATCAAATCAATACTATAAATTGTTGCGAAACGTTTAATAATAGCGCAAAAACTTTGTAATTCATCATTTGTACAAACAAAAAAATAAATGCAATTTTAATGCGAAAGAATTTTTCGTTCTTGACCGATCAATCTATCCATGGGCGCAATTAACACACAGCAACATTCTATAGCGCAAAAGCGAACCACAAATATGAAAAAAAGTAATAAGGGACAACGAAATGCCATTATCTTATTTGCTTTGATCTTATTGGCGGGCGCAGCTATCTATTATCCACGTATTGTCGTAACAAAACCTTCCACTTTACTTGACACAGCCGAACACTATACCAGCTATGAAAGTATTTCGGCACACCGTAAGAAAATTACCCTGCCAGATGGTTCCACCGCTATTCTCAACTCTTCTTCCCGGTTGTATGTGCCGAATTCATTCAGCCAATCGCACCGCGAAGTGATCTTAAACGGGGAAGCGTATTTCGACGTTAAACAAGACACTCAACACCCGTTTATCGTGAAAACCGATAAACTAACCGCCACTGTACTGGGCACCTGTTTCAAAATGCGGTCGCTTGAAACACAAAATGGCGCTACCCTGTATGTTATGTCGGGCAAGGTAAAAGTGGCCAAAAGCTACCACAGCGACACCGATAACCAGCCGGAAACATTGGAATGCGGCCAGATGGTGATGGCGAACAAACAAATCGACCTCATGGAAAAAGAAACCTTTGAAGTGAACGATTTGGAAAACTGGTTACAAGAAAAGGTGGAGTTCAAAGAAACCACCCTCCCACTCGCCTTGCGTAAAATCGAAGACTGGTACGGTATTGAAACGGAAATTAAAGGCTCTTACGATCCAAGCACCTTGGTATCAGCGAGTTTTAAAAATGCCAGCTTAGAACAAGTACTAGATGCACTGGGCGAGAAGCTTAAGTTCGACTATAAAGTAAAGGGCAACAAAGTGATTTTGAAGTTCTAAACAGCACTGATAGGGCTTTTCAGTGAACAATCTTACATTTGAATTGCCATAATCAATATGTTTGTTTTTTATTTAAACGACTGTATCCTACATAAAAAAATGCTGGCCGAGATATATTTCAGCCAGCATTTTTTTATGATATCATTATAGGATTATTCTTTATACAATAAGTGATCTTCCCGGTCTTCCACCTTCATATTACGAATCATTTCATCCACTTTATCACCTTCGTAATCGCTATAAGCACCGTACGCGTTAATGAAATAGCCAATATGACCTTTGGAATCTTCTACCAAGTATAGGATAGCCGAATCGCTGGGATTGGAATCGCCTTCAAAACGGTAGGTTTTAATAATGCTTAAGTGCGATGCATCGTAGACCTTTCCATCGCTTATACACTCAATTTGTCCACCTGGCGTAGGTCTGAACTCGTTATCATATCCCCTCTCTTTTAAAACTTCTAAAACCCCGGTGAGGGTTGTCATGCGATTTGATGTGTCCATAATATAAATTTTGAATCGTTTTAATAAAACACGTTGGCTATTATAAAGTTCACGCTTAAAAACGTATTAATCATTATACATTTCAGCTCATCGTTTACATATTTACACATTATTTTCCAGCATACAAACTTATCTTTTGAAGGAGGGGACAATGAAGAAGATACGTTGCCAATCTTACAGCATCATTGTTTAAAAAAATGAATCATTATACCTAGTAGGGCCGCTATAAGAATAACCAATGGTTCTGGTATTTTTTTAGATTGCCAAAGAACAATGGCGGTTATTAAGGCCATTGCAAGGGTATATCCATCTACAATGGCTCTTTTACCTAGCACAATTACTGCTCCTGCAATAGTGCCCGTTGCGGCCGCTGTTACGCCGTCTACGAAAGCTTTAATGCCGGGGTGCTTCCCATATTTTCGGAAATAAGGAGCGGGTAAAACAGTAAATAAATAACAAGGGAAAAATGTGGCAATAGCAGCTACGCAAGCACCCGGAAAACCGCTGATTAAAAAACCGATAAACCCAACTGTGATTACCACGGGGCCCGGCGTAATCATGGCTACTGCTACAGCATCCATGAATTGTTGTTCGTTTAACCAGCCATGCTCTTTCACTAAGCCACCATATAGAAATGGAACAATTGCTAGTCCACTTCCAAATACAAAAGCACCTGCTTTACAGAAAAAGAGGAACATTTGCCATAACGATTGCCCTTGCGGTGTGAATGAACTACTTAGCAGAAGAGGGATGGCAAAGGAAGAGGTGGTTTTACCGGTGAGTACTTTCTTATATTTCAAGCCATAGTAGACTATCCCGGCTGCTATGAAAATAACAACGTTTTCTTGTTCCAAGATCACAGTATAGCTTCCTGCTATCAAAAAAATACTCCATAACAGTTTATCCTTTCCTAACGTTTTCGTTGTTAGTTTATATGCACTAATTGTAATGATGCCAATAACAGCGGCGCCCACTCCGTAGAAAACTGCTTGCATTTGGGGAATGCCTTGGAAGGTGATGTAGATATACCCAATTGCAAGTACCATTAAAAACGAGGGTAGTACAAATGCTAGTCCTGCTAAAGTGGCGCCCCAAACACGGTAATGAATATAGCCAATATAGATGCCTAATTGGGCTGCTAAAGGGCCAGGGGCCAATTGGGCTAATGCCAAACCTTCTTTATAGTCGGCTTCTGTAATCCATGCTTTTCGTTCTACTAAGTCGCGGTACATATAGCCAGTGAGGGCTACGGGGCCGCCAAATCCCCATGTGCCTAGTTGTAGGAAGTATACGACCAATTGAGATAGCGTATATACAGGTACTTGTTGTTGCATGGTAAAAGTATTAGAAGGCTATACCAAATTGGAATCCTATCCCCACGGTAGAAGGTTTCTCGTTACCAAAGCGTGCGTTAACAGGGAGGGCTATAAAATAACTATGGTCTTTCTTTTTAAGCACTACTTTATTCAGTACGGCCGTTACACCATATCGTCCTGAAGTTTCAAACGCTGCCCGTTGAGCGAGTGTAAAGCCATTTCCTAGGCCAATGAGTACGCCGGGGTGGAAAAGCAGGTTATTCATTTTACTGGTACCGTCGGCGGCTCGAATAAATGGTACCACTTCTAATGAAAAGCCAATGGAAGAAGATTTCCAGATATTAATGCCTGTTGGGAGTCCTGCTACGTAAGCCCCATCAAAATTAAAATGGGCACCGCCATCACCGGCTGTAACAATGGGATGTAAGATGCCTACATACCCTGTAATACGTGGGTAAACGGGCGTGGCTTGTTGCGCGCATGCTGGTTGATGCGTGTTGAATAATAAGTAACCTAGTAGTACGAAAAGAAGATAAGTAGGTTTGAAAATAGACTTCATGACAGTATAAATTATACTGCAATGCTAGGAAGTGTATTACTCTTAGAATAGCATAGAATTAACTATTAGAATGCTTTTTACTTTTTAGCAGGAATTTCCTGTATTGTGATGGGGTTTGGGAGGTTTGTAGTTTAAAAATACGGGTAAAATGACTTTGATCTGAGAAGCCTGTGAGGTAGGCAATTTCAGTGAGATTGAGGGCTGGATTGGATAGTAATTCGATGGCTTTGTCGATCCTGATTTTCCGTATATACTCGCCGTAGGATAGGTTATCAAAATACTTGGAAAATTCGCGTGATAGGTAGGCTGGATGTAGGTCGAGGTCTTTCGATATTTCTTTCAAGCTTAGGCTTACACTGGTATCGATTTGATCTTGAATAAGGTGACGTATTTCTTTTGCCCATGCAGGTACTTTTTGTGTTGCATTTTTTTGCAGGTACTTATTGAATATTTCAAGTAGCATACTTTCTACCGGCCCTGTTTGTGTATGTTTTTGTTCATACAAATAGGTAGCCCAACTATATAGGCCATCGTAGATCGTCATGCCCAATTCTAGCAATTCATTATCATCCTGGATGTTATACGCTAAGCCTGCAAAGATGGCTTCTAGGCCCGCCGATTGTGCAGCAAAATCGTGTCGATCTGTATCTGCCCCTCTAACAATGGCAGCGATACGATCGAGGGCAGCATCTTTGATTTGATGTTTTTTTAGGAAATAGTCGAACGTACATTGATTTTCGTAATGGGAGTATTCTACGCCCGGCATATCGAAGGGAATAGCATCTTGAGCTATAGCTTGAGCAGCCACTTGGTCGTACGGCACATAAATGATTTCGCTAGTAGGATCGATAAAGCGTTTAATCAGCCAAGGACAGGCGATGCGGTCAATTTTTGGGCGATTCCGGGTGATCCATTTCATAAGGATTGTTTGAGTACTATAAAAGTAAGGAACGAAATCTATTCTTGGTAACTTCTAGTACTGCTTCATAATGGGTTGAATAAAAAACGGCCTTCTCTTAAAATATGAGAAGACCGTTCGAATGTTTTCCTGTTGTGATGGAAGAATTAACTTAATGCACTACCGTCTTTAATTAACAATGCTTTGGTTAATTTGATACCTTCTTCTTCAGAAACGGCTGTTCCTTCGTATTCGATACCGATGTGGCCGGTATAACCTGCGTCTTTCACAATTTTCAACATCTTAGCATAATCCGATTCAACACAGTTACCATTGGCGTCGAAATTGTATGTTTTAGCGCTTACACCTTTTGCGTATGGCATTAATTCCGTTACGCCGGTATAACGATCGTATTCTTCCAAGCATTTAGTAGCAGCCCACCCTGCCGGTGTATTTTCTGTAGGTTTTGTTCTGTTGATGCAGAAGTTACCGAAATCTGGTAAAGTACCGGCGTTTGGTAAGTTTACTTCTTTCATTACACCCGCCAACCATTTACCATTGGAAGAATTGCCGCCGTGGTTTTCAACGATCACGTTGATATTAAAATCTTTTGCGAAAGAGGCGAGTTTATGTAAACCTTCTGCGGCTGCTTTAGCAACAGCTTCTGGCGTACCTTCACCGGCAGCGTTTACACGGATAGCGTGGCAACCGAGGAATTGAGCCGCTTCTACCCACTCGTAGTGGTTTTCTACTGCTTTAATACGGGCAGCGGCGCTAGCATCGCCTAAGTTACCAAGCCCGTCGCACATGATTAACACGCTTGATACGCCGTTGTCGGCACAACGTTGTTTTAAATCGCCTAAATATGCCTTGTCTTTCGCTTTGTCTTTGAAGAATTGATTTACATATTCCACCGCATGAATATCGAATTCCTTGGCTGCACGTACAGGGAAATCGAGATGCGTCATTTTCCCTGCAAATAATGCATTATGGAACGACCATTCCGCTAATGAAATTTTGAAAAATAAGTCTTTGGCTGTTCCGGCAGCGCCGGCATTGGAGGTAGAGTCTTCGCTTTTCTTTTCAGTAGAACTGTTGTTGCATGCTGCTAATACAGCCGGTGCTACGGAGGCACCTGCCGCGAAAATGCCTAGCTGGCGTAAGAATGCCCTACGGTTGTTGTTGTTTGTCATAATGTAGAATTTAATGCGGTGAAGAAACGTGGAATATGTTCTTACTAACAAAATACAATTATATCCGGGTATTTTACCCATTCGTTCCAAAAAATTTCCATCGTACATTCATACTATGAAGAAATACAATAGCGGTGCACCGACGGGTGTAATTAGTTACCAATACGGGGCTGGTTATATTTCGATTTTATTCGAGGGAGGGCATACGTATACGTATACTTACCAGTCGGCCGGTAAAGTACATGTAGAACAAATGAAGCGGTTAGCGGATGCACAAAAAGGTTTGAATACTTATATCAACCAGCACCACCCGGTGTTTGCAGAGAAACGATAAGCTACGCTTGCTCTAACATCCATTGGTAATGATTCACCAAGGCGCGTAGTTCGCTATAGGAATACCCATCCCCAAACTTCTCTTTCAAGGCATTTAACCCGAAGTTGCCGGTTTGCTTAATATACTCCATTACCCCGCGTACTTTGGCTGGTGCCACTAATTGCGTTACTTCCAATTCGCCTGTACGAACAAAGGCGGTTAAGTGATTTTCGACCGTGCTTTGCGTGATACCCCGTTCTGCCATGATGGCTTGAATGGAAAGGCCGTCGATATATAATTGTAGCGTTTGGCGGGAGCTGTCGCCTGCTGTGGGTTTCGATTTCTTGGCAACGGGTGTAGGCTTCTTCCCTACTTTGGAATGCATTTGCGTGGGCAAATGGTTGCGAAGGCAATAGTCTTGTACTTCTTCTAGGAAAGCATCGCCATACTTTGCCAACTTCACATCACCAAAACCGGAGATACCCGAGAGATGGGATTTTGTTAACGGTAAGAAAGTGGCTAGTTCTAGCAAGGTAGCATCTGAGAAAACGATGTAAGGTGGTACGTTTTCGCGGGTAGCAATGGTTTTACGTAGTTGCTTTAATGCTTGTAATAAAGGTTGTTGTACCGGTACAATTTGCGATGGTGCGAACTGCGGTTCGAAGTTGGCGAATGTACTGCTTGGCGCCACGGGTTTCATGCCCGGTGCTTTCGGTAATGCCTTCGTCGTGGTTTTACTTGTTTTGCCTGCTTTGCCTTCTTCAAGGGAGCTGGCAGTAAGCATAACAGGTTCGTTATGCTTAAGCACGTTCCAACTTTGCTGGGTGAGTTGCAGCACGGGGTATTCGCCTTGCGATTGTTGCAAGTACCCGAGTTGCACGAGTTCACGGGCAATTTGTTTCCATTGATCCTTGCTGTATTCTTTACCGATACCATAGGTTTTCAGCGCGCTGTGTTCGTGCTTTACGGCGGCGCCTCCACGTAAAAGATCTATTACGTAGTTGATGCCGAAGCGTTCTTGCAAGCGGTATACGGCGCTAAGTATTTTTTGGGCGGCAATGGTACCATCGGCTTTATCGTTATTGCTAAGGCAGCGATCGCAGCTACCGCAATAATCGGGGGCTTGTTCGTCGAAGTAATTCAGTAAGTACTTCCGGCGGCACATATAGGTTTCGCAGAAGCCGGCCATTTGGTCGAGCTTCTTTTGTAGTACTTCGCTTTGCGCCGTATTGCCTTCTACTACTACCATTTTCTTTAGCTTGAACAAGTCGCCTGCACTGTAGTAAAGAATGGCTTCACTTGGCAATCCATCGCGACCGGCGCGGCCTGTTTCTTGGTAGTATCCTTCGATGTTCTTGGGCAGGTCGGCATGCATTACGAAACGCACGTTACTTTTGTTGATACCCATCCCGAAGGCGATGGTAGCCACCATTACGCGTACTTCATCGCGGAGAAACTTCTCTTGGCGTTCGTCGCGTATACTTCTTTCTAAACCGGCGTGATAGGCCAGGGCTTCGATACCGGCTTTTTGGAGATCTTCTGCGAGCGATTCGGTACCTGCCCGGGAGAGGCAGTAGATAATCCCGGAATCGTCGTTATGTTCATGCAAATACTCCAATACTTGTTGGAAGTATTGTTTCTTCGGTTTTACGATGTATTGAATATTAGGCCTGTTGAAAGAGTTTTCGAATAATCGGAAGTTCTTCAGGGCCAGTTTCTCTATAATATCCTTCCTTGTTAATGCATCGGCTGTGGCGGTGAGCGCGATCATGGGCACTTTGGGGAATTGGGATTTTAATTGTCCTAATGCCAAGTATTCCGGTCTAAAATCGTGCCCCCACTGGCTAATACAGTGTGCTTCATCGATGGCGATGAGGGATATATTGAATTGCGCAAGGTATTGTAAGAATTTACCATCGCCGCCGATGAGTCGTTCCGGGGCGAGGTATAACAGTTTAATATCCCCTTTCCGGAGCTGGTGGAAAACCGTGGTTTGTTCCGTGCTGGATAAGGAGGAATTGATGAAAGCAGCGCCTATGCCGTTTTGTTGTAAAGCATCTACTTGGTCCTTCATCAACGCAATTAAGGGCGATACTACGAGTGTAATACCTCCCAAGGCCAATGCCGGCAATTGATAGCAAATGGATTTACCGCCGCCGGTGGGCATAATCACCATCGTGTCTTTACCGGCCATTACATGCTCGATAATTTCCTGTTGGTTGTGCCTAAACTCGGTATACCCGAAATGATGCTTTAAAAGAGTTAACAATTTCTGCATAGCTCACACATTACATCCTGTTTGCGACAAATATATGATAACGGAATAATTGCTTCGGAACTATTTAAATAACAAAAATTCATATTTATCCAAACATAGCTACCACCCTACGTTTGCGCGGAATTATTTTTTTAGGTTTTAAAATTTTGAAAGGAATGAAAAAAGCGTTAATGCCTTGCTGTAATAGGAAACCCCGGGGAACGGCCGGGTTTCAAAGGAATAAGACAATTCCCTTACATTTTTCTCTTAAAAAATGATTCTCTTTGGGGAATATATGGATAGATGACTTAATTAAATTTCAGCACGATGAGAAAGATCCAATTAAGCATCCTCGATCAATCGCAAATCAGGAGAGGAAGTAATGCAAGGGAAGCCATTCAAGAATCCAGCGCGCTTGTACGCTTAGCCGATGAGCTGGGCTATACGCGGTACTGGGTATCGGAACACCACAATATCGTTTGGTTAGCCGGTTCTACACCGGAAGTATTAATCGCGCACCTAGCGGGCGAATCGAAACGCATCCGCGTAGGTTCTGGCGGCATTATGTTACCTAATCATAGCACATTGAAGGTGGCAGAGAATTTCCGCATGTTGGAAACCATTTTCCCGAACCGCATCGACCTAGGTATTGGTCGTGCCCCCGGGGGCGACCGTATCACGGCTTATTTACTAAACCCCTCTAATCAATTCAAGGAAAGCGACTTTATTCAGCAACTAGCTGATTTAAAAAGCTTTTTAAAAGACGATTTGGACATGGGTGGTACACATGGCTCTGTAACAGCCATTCCACAAACAGATACGCAACCCGAGTTATGGATATTAACGAGCAGCGGCGGTAGTAGTGCCATTGCGGCACATTACGGCATGGCTGTATCATTCGCACAATTCATTAACCCGTATGGTGGCCCGGAAGCCTTAGACCATTACCGTGCACACTTCAGGCCTAGCCCCGAATTGCAGGAACCTACGGCCAACGTGGGCATATTTGCATTTGTAGCAGAAGAGGAAGAGAAAGTACGGGAATGGCAGATGCAAATGGATCACCGCATATTGCATATCGAGAAAGGGAGGAATGAAGCCATGCCTTCGTTGGAGGAGATCAAGGAAATAGAATATACGCCGGAGGAAAGTGCCCGTATACGTTATAACCGTGGCAGGATGATATGTGGAACGCCGCAAGAGATGCAAACGAAATTGCTGGCCTTGGCCGACCGTTACGATGTAAATGAACTGGTTATTTCCACCATTGCCGACGAGGTGGAAGACCGCATGAACTCGTACAAGATTTTAGCGAATTTATTTGATTTAAAAGGATAAGGATGTCCCCGTTACGCAAAGTTGCTTTGCGTAACGGGGTGCCTACTTAGCTTCTTGTTACCCATACCTTCAGCGCCATAAAGCACCTACTTTGGAAGGTATTCCAATCCCATTCTTGCCGCGATTGGTTTGTTGGCCAAGGATCGCGCAACACTACTTTATCGGGTTGGTAGCCGATAATATTCCCGTAATTATCGTAGACATTGGAATAATAAATAGCCGTTAGCACGTACGCATGACCTACCCCGCCGTTCGGGTTATTCAGCCCTACGATTAGTGGCCATTTACCAGATAAACCTGTTACAATTTCGTTCACCGTGGTAACACCGCCCTGTGCGTGAATGGCGGAGTAACGGCCATTTGCATCGGGCGCCCAGCCGGATAATGCGCGGAGCATTTTTTGTTCATCGGCGGGTTCATTGGCGAAAGGAGAAATAAAGATCCGCTCTACAATTGAGCTTTGGAGCACGTATAGGCCATGGTAATTGAGCACCATTTGAATACAGGCCGCCCAGCACCAGTTCGACTGTTGTTGTCGCCCACCGTTTACGGCATTGGCTTGCATAGCTTGGAATTCGGCAGAGGGAACGCCGCAGCTGAAATAGTTCTGACCGAGTTGTTGACAGGAAGTTTGTGCATGTAGATTTGTGGATAGCAGGATACAGGCGCATCCTAGCCATACGAGTAGCTTTTTCATTGTTGCGATTTTGGGGTATAGAATTTAATTTTTAGTGCTTACGCTTTGGGGTGGAACCAGTATTCCAAATAAAAGCTACAACAATTTACGGCAACCGGCAAGATTTGGTTTTAAAAAACCGGTCTTCCCCCTAACAAAAAATCGTTCACACATCAATCATTGACATGCAAACGATTTCAATATACGAAGGAAGATTATCCCATTTGGTGAATAAAAAACCCGATAATCATTAACGACACAATACCGCAGAAACTTACAAACAGCACGAAGTTCAACTTCTTCACTTGTTTCCGATCGCCGGGTGAAAGTTTATCAACCGATTCTACTTGCGCATCCGACACAATTTTCGCGATTTTCCGCCTGATCGATAACAATATCACTATCCATAGAACGATTAAGGCAATGAAAAAATAGCTGAGAGATGACATGACTGTAACGCGTTAAAATTTAAAATATCCCAAATGTAATTCATCTTCCGCTATATCTTTCGCAGGCGAGATATGTATTTGGTAGGTATTTTTCTCTTGGGCGGATAGAATATCCATCACGGGGTACACATCGTCTACATCCACACCGTATTTATCATCGACGTGGGTGGAGTAATTATGTTTGAAGAACGCCGTTTGTTTAGCTGCCGCGATGGCATCGGCCATAGAGGGATTTACACTGAGTATTTTGTAGTGAAATTCTTCCATTTCGCCGGGTTTATAGCCGCCGAGGTTAAGGAAATAGAGTTGTTCAGATGTAGCTGTAATTGGCAGCGTACGTGGTTCAACGGAAATGGCATAATCGCCTACTTTGGTTACTTCGCGCCAAGCATCTACGTGCATTTTACCCGATTGTGGCCAGAATGCGAGAATGGCGGGTTGTAATTGTTCCCAGGTATCGGCAATGCCAAAGAATACGTCGTGCTGCTCGGTATGCCTGCCGGGAGGTTTACAACCTACCACCAGCATAAATAATTTCTTGTTCGACATTCAAAATGATTTATGCTTACAAAGTAAGTCGACAACTTGGAATTTGCGATTTTGTTTTATAAGTGGAAGATTTTTTGGAGGAAGCCTTTGCGTTCTTTCCGTTCAATGCCCCAGAGGTAGAGTGTTTCGTGGCGGATGGGATCTTCTTCGGCATGGCCGAATGCAAATCCTGCTTGGTTGGGTTTACCTCGTAAATCGCCTATGCTAAAGTGTTCGGGCAGTTGTGCTGCGAATTCCCGCAAGGCAACATCGTTACTATCTTTTGCCATGGCATGGTCGAGCAGGGAATTGTGTTCGGTCCATACATTATACACTACTATTTCCTGCACGGTATTGAGCGTAGAATGTTGCATTTTTTGCCCGAATTCGTGTACTTGGAAGATGAATTCGGTTAAGTCATTAGCTTGTTTTATTACCACCCCGGGATCGTGGCAAACGAAGAATACACAGCCAAGCTTTCCATCTTTATTGATATCTAAAAGCCAAAAATTTCCGAGGTCATCGCCTGCTAATTGTAGCGCGAAGGGGAATAATTCGTCATAATCTTTAGCAATAGTGGAGAAAGAGATTTCTTCTATCCCCCAAAAATCAAACCCGCGGGCAAATGCTAATAATTCGCGTAGTTCACCGGGGAGCTGTTGTTGGGGAAAAAGTTTCGCGAGTGCTGTTATTTCTTCTTGGGTAAAAGGTTCAAACAATGCCACTTGAAACTGATCGCCATCTATGGAAGTATATTCCACGTGCAGCATCGACTGCAATTGGGCCAAGGGTGTTATCATAAAAAACAGTAACAGGTTTAACTTTACTACATGGTTTCCATCTAAGTTAGAAAATTTATCGCTGTTTTTTGTATTTTGACAGCATCAACCTTTATTGTATGCAAAAATCAAATCGTAGAAAATTCCTAGGTACAGCCGCTGCATTAGCAGCAGCAACAGCCGTTTCGGGCAACCCGGTTGCAGATGCAAAAGCCAAATACCCAGTTGTGCACCATGTGTTCTTTTGGTTGAAAAACCCGGACTCGGAAGAAGACAAACAAAAGCTGGTTGCCGGTGTAAAAAAACTGAAGAACATCCCCACTGTGAAGGTGCTACATGTAGGCGTTGTAGCTAGTACAGAGAAACGCGAGGTAGTCGACAATAGTTGGCATGTATCGGAGCTGATGTTCTTTGCTGATTTAGCAGGCCAAGCTACCTACCAAACACATCCTTTGCATTTGGATTTTATCAAAGAATGCGGTCATTTATGGGAGAAAGTACTAGTGTACGATATGCTGGAAGTATAACCTTTCACGCACCCAACTAAACTAATAGATCTTTCTTATGAAACGTTTCATCACCACGCTCCTCTTATCCGCCACCACCCTTATTTCGAAAGGGCAGGCCACCCAGAAACCGCCATTACATGGCAAGCATTGGATGGCCATTACCGGGAAACCATTAGCTGCTACAGCCGGCAGCATGATCTTCCAACAAGGCGGCAACGCCGTGGATGCAGCATGTGCCATGTTGGCCGCTACTTGTACGATGTGGGACGTGTTAAGTTGGGGTGGCGAAACGCAAGCATTGATCTACCACCCGAAAACGGGTAAAGTTATTGCCATTAATGCGTTGGGCGTTGCTCCTACCGGGGCTACACCGGCGTTCTTCAAAAGCAAGGGCTATAATTTTCCACCGGAATATGGGCCGCTGGCTGCCGTCACACCCGGCACGCCTGGCGGGTTGTGTTATATGTTAGCACAATATGGCACCATGAGCTTACAGCAAGTATTGGCGCCAGCCATAGAAATGGCAAAAGGTTACCCTATTGAAGCACAAACGGCCAACAGCATAGAACGTGCGAAAGACCGTATTAAAACATGGCCTTACAGCGCGAAAGTATTCTTACCACATGCCGGTGAAAAGCGTGAAGCACCGGAAGCAGGCGAAATATTTGTGCAAAAGGATTTGCTACTCACCTTGCAAAAATTAGTGCAAGCAGAACAGCAAGCCCTTCAACAAGGAAAGTCGCGTAAAGATGCGATAATGGCTGCTTATAACCGCTTTTATAAAGGCGACATAGCCCAAGAGTTTGTTCGCGGCAGCCAAGAACAAGGCGGCTTAATCACCCTGCAAGACCTCGCTAATTGGCGCGTTATTGAAGAAGAACCAACGCACATCAACTACAAAGGCATCGACGTGTACAAATTGCAAAGCTGGACACAAGGCCCGGCCATGTTGCAAGCTTTGAATATCCTCGAAAACTTTGATTTGAAAAGTATGGGGTATAATTCCCCCCAGTACATACATACCGTGTTCCAAGCGATGAACTTATCGTTTGCTGACCGGGATTTCTATTACGGCGATCCTTACTTTACGAAAAACATTCCCATGCAAGGATTGCTTAGTAAAGCCTACGCAAAACAAAGGGCACAATTAGTAAACCCACAACAAAACTTGGTGAATGTGCAGCCGGGTGATCCTTTCACTTTTGAAGGCAAACCAAACCCCGTAAAGGCATTACTGCTTCGTCATGCGGGTTTAACCGACAGCACCCTTCAAAACAACCAAAGCGCTACGCCCAAGCACGACGTAGTGAAAGCCGATATCGACTACCAAGATCGTTTATGGCGCGGCACTACCAGCATAGAAGCTGCCGATGCCGAAGGTTGGGTAGTATCTGTAACGCCAAGCGGTGGTTGGATTCCTGCATGTATTGCCGGTAATACCGGCGTGGGGATGAGTCAACGTATGCAAAGTTTCGTATTAGACAGTGCATTAGCCCCTTATAACGTGGTAGCACCGGGTAAACGTCCTCGTGTTACTTTAACGCCTTCCTTGGCCCTTAAAAACGGCCAACCGTTCCTTGCCTTTGCCGTGCAAGGTGGCGATACGCAAGACCAAAACTTGCTACAATTCTTCTTAAACATGGTGGAGTTTAATATGTCGGTTCAACAAGCTACGGAAGCAGCCAATATCAACAGTAACCAATTATGGTTATCGTTGGGCGGTACGGCATTGAAAGACCGCCAACCGCGTGATGGTAGTATTCTCGTACATAGGAACACGCCAGATTCAACTAAGAAAGCACTTCAAAAAATGGGCTATACCGTGCAAACGGGGGATCGCACAAGTGGGCCTATCAACGCTATTTACTTCGACTGGAAGCATGGGTCGTTATGGGGAGGCAGTAGTAATAACGGGGAAGATTATGGTATTGGTTGGTAACTAGAGCAACCAACCACCACCGGGTGTAATGGTGATGAATACTTCATCGCCTTTTTGGAAATTACCGCCTACGTTCCTTACGGTTAGTACTTGATTGTTGCTACGGATCTCGATTTCGTAATGGCTACCCATGTAATTCACCCTTTCTACATTTCCTTTAATAGCTTGGCTACCGCCTGCTACCAGTCGGAAATTTTCGGGGCGTACGAGTAATTGTTTGCCATCTTGTTTCATACCGGGTAGGGCTGCAAATACTTGTGCATTGGCATCGTTTAAGAGGTTAAACGGGCCGAATAAGCTGGCTACGTATTCGTTTACCGGCTGTTTGTACACTTCTTCCGGCGTACCTTCTTGTACAATTTGACCATTTTTCATCACAATAATTCTATCGGCCCAAGCGAGGGTATCGAGCGGGTCGTGGGAAGTAAGGATGAAGGTGGTATGTAATTGTTCGCCTAAATCGTTTAATACGCGTTTGAGGATTTGTTTATGGCCTAGATCGAGGTTCGAGAAGGGTTCGTCGAGAATGAATAGTTTAGGAGCACCATTGAGCAATCTTGCCATGGCGATGCGTTGTTTTTCGCCGCCAGATAATTCGTTTGTTTTACGTTTAGCGAGGTGATCGATGTGCAGGGTGCGGTATAAAACTTCCGATGCTTCATCGGTTAACTTATTGCTGTACGATAGAACTTCTTCTACCCTATAGTTATTCCACAACTCGAAATGTTGCGACAGGTATGCAATACCTGGGTGGCCGGGCATGAGTTTCTCGTGTACCCCGCGTACGCGTTTGTCTTCTAACATAACAGTACCTTCATCGGCTTGGGAAAGACCGGCTACCAATTTCAGCAAAGTGGTTTTACCTGCACCCGACTCGCCTACAATGGCCAGCTTTTCGTTGGTTTGCAGTGTGAAATCGATTCCTTGCAAAATGGGGTTTTGTCCTTCTTTCTTTTTTAGCCCTGATACCGTTAGTAAGTTCATAAATTCAAGCAACGCGTTAATAATGGCGCAAATTACGCAAACTTGTCCGAAAGGTGGGATTTGTTTTCAAAGAGCCTTAAAATCACAAAGACCAGCGAAATGGGCTGGTCTTGTGTACGTGTAGACGGGAAAACAGGTTGTGAAAATTGAACTGTTTATGGTTTCCGCTTATTTAATTTTTGGGTGGAATGATAATCGGTATGCCATTCTTTTGGCAACTTCTTCAAGGCATTTTCTTGTTGCATGGGTTCGAAATATTTGTAGTACGATTGCATGCGGCTGTCGCCTACGAGGATGCCGTTTGCAAAGAACGTGGCATTGTCGTTACCGGGTTTCGGGTCGTTGCTTTCACATTTCGACAACGCTAAGTTCCACACTTCGCCATCGTACTTTTCGTGTTTAAGACTGATAATAGTGGCTTCGCCTTTATCGGTTTGGATTTTATCTTTCTCCTTCAAGTCTTTTGCCGGTTTAATGAAGCCAACACCTACAATGGGGTGGTCTTCTGTTACGAGCAATTGATGGCCTTTATCGTCTTGTATACGGATCAAATCTTTGGGTTCTCGGCCGATGGTATTGTATTCTACGCAGTAGGCGGTTTTATCTTCTCCATTTTTCAGCTTGGCGAGCATGGGTACATCTTCAATTTTCTTTTGTAAGCCGTCGGCCAACGTAATCATTGTACCTTTTGCAATACAACCAGATACGATATTCATAGCTGGGATCTTCTGTTGATTGGCGTTGGTTACGGCATCGGATGCATTGGTAACCGTTGCGAAAGCGGGTTGATAAGTTGGTCCTACTTTCACGAAGAGCGTGAGCTGGTAGAGTACGCTATCGCCGCTGGCTAAGCAAGTGTTTTGGAACATAGCACCGGGGATATTCCAACTAAGCTTATTACCTGTTACGGTTACATAATCGAAGAAGTTTCCGCTTAATGGAATGGCAGCGCAGCCACCACCGGCGGGCAGCTTCGTAACGGTAATATTGGCGAATGCGCCGTTATTGGGTTTGCCATTACCATCTACACTTACGTTACCATCGTAGATCACGTAACCAGTTACGGGGAACATAAAGTTGGGTACAAGGCCGGGACTACAATAAGTGCAATTAGGTGTTTTCCTGGTCATGCATACAGTTATGATATTTGTATCGCCACAGGGGTTATTATCGCATGCATTCACAGGTTGACCTAAAGTGCATGGCATGGGGTTTATGTTGATGATACTATCGACTACGTTTGTGGTGGTGGCGAGTTGGGTACCGTAATGGGCCACACCATCCGGGGTCATATAGAAATACGCGAAGGTAGCATACACGGTATCGTATTTCAGTTTATCGGCGATGGCTGCGGAATCGATCCCGAAAGTACTGCCTTGCAAATCGCGACTGTAGTTGTACACGGTTTCAGTAATTGCAGGACCGATTGTATCGCCATTGGGAACATACAATGATAACGAAATAGTTGAGGTTAATACTTCGGTGGGGATGGATGATAAGCCGGATACGTTGTATTTAATATGATCATTAGTATTGAACGAGGTAATCTGTTGAATAGGTTCGGTAGTGCTACCTTGTGCTGCACGGGACTCGAACATTTCGGGCGCTTTAGCAACGTGTGCTAAGCGGTTTTGTTCGAGCACAGCGAAAAATTGGGGGTGAGATGTTTCTGTGTAACCAGAGCGGCGTAATAGGTTTTTATAGAATCGTAATTGTATACTGTCGGCGAAATTCAGGTTTAATGTTCTGCCTTCTTTCAACTTAGCAAACATATATTTCGCGTCTGCTTTCTCTTGTTCGTAATTATTGGTGTGCGCGTTTTTATCAACCGTTTTGCAACCCATCCAGCAAAATGCTGCTAGTGTTGCAACGATCAACATTCGTTTAAATTGTTGCATTCTTATTATTTACAAGTTTTCATAAAGAGTAGTAACAAAAAGCTGCTGAGCATGTAGTAGAAACAACACTTGCGGGCAGCTTTTCTTACGTTGCTATAAACATCCCATAATGGACTGAACTAAGGCAGGACCGGCGCATGTTGCTAAGCAAGCGGGATTTGGTCCGCATGAAGCCAAGCAGGATACTCCTTTCGGGCCGGCAGCTGCTAACACGCAGGGGGCTTTACCAATAACAGCAGAGCCAATATCTTTGATAATATCAAAGATACCTGCGGGTTGTACTTGTTGTGCAGATTGGAATGATCTGCTAGCATAAAACTGGCCGCTATTGCGTACAGTTGTGCTGGATGTAAATGTAGGTAGCTTCATATGTGAAGATTTAACTGAAAAAATTAAATACCGGGATAGTATTTCGCCCAAGGCACCACAATGAATGGGAACTCGGTCGACACATCTACCGTTACCGCATAATTGATTGTAGCTGCTGAAATTTTACTTTGGTAGGTGAATACGATGGTGACAATTTTCATTTCACCATATACTTCTACGGGGTTTGCATTCACACGTTGCAGCGAATATTCATCTGTATTCTTATACTGCATAGTCCATGTTTCAACATAAAACACCATGTAACGCAATACAATGAAATTGAGCGCGCGGTATTTATCGTCGTCACCTGTATTTTTAATCAACTGTAATGCGTTGTAGAAGATTACGGTAACTTGTTGTGTTAAGTCATCGCTGCCGCTCCCCCCGCTCCCACTTCCACTACCGATACTACTGATAATGGCACCTGTTTTCTGGATGGCTTTGATAATTGCTTTTACATATTCAGTAGCCGTTATTTCGTACAACTGTGTCATGGTGACGTATTGCAGTTGTTGCGAAACATTTACCTCCAGGAAGCTGGGCATTTTTTCGCCGAGAAGAATATCGTATACAATTTCATTCGGGCGAGGCGCGATAGATTCGATGAGTTCGCTGAGCATGCGGTTGGTGGTAACCTTGATAGCGTACATATCTAGGAACCCATACACTTGGAAAATCCAGTTCATTTCCCGGGCGATGTACAAGTTGCGTGGTTCACGCAAGTACTTGAACGCGATCATGGAAAAGGGTAGATTTTTATCTGCCGGGTCGGTTACAGCTACTTGGTAAAACTCGTTTTCCAAGCTTTGAGATGGAAACCGGGGAATGATATCACCAGACACGTACACATACTCTTCCGTTCCGCCATGGCCGCATGTACAACCGCCACCGGTTGGGGCAGCATTACCGGCATTACCTTGACAACCGCATTGAGGTTGAATAAGTGTTTTATTGGTGTTTTCAAGAAAACGAGCCGTATCGAATTTGGGCGTTTTCATGGGATAAGGATGGTTTTGCGGGTGTTGCAAAACACCGTCATTTCCCCTTGTATATTTCATATGAATGTGTTTGTGAGTGAAGAAGAAAGATCACAAGCCTTGATATTGCTTCATGGCAGCTTTATTACAATTCATGATACACTTTGCAGCACCTTCCCCGGCACAATTACTCCAACAAGCATAGTCTGTTAAAGCACATCCAGCACATGCGGAAGCAGCGGAACCGGCGCATTTTTCGAGACATCCTGAAGATGTTTGTAATGACAAGGAAGTACCTGCACGGTTCATCCATCTATTCGTATAAACCTGTTGAGCAGTATGTGCATTGTACATGGGTAGTGAGCGATGCAATTTCATGGTTATTTCTTTTTAGATGATGAACGAGTAGCAGCTTTCTTAGCCGGTTTCGCGGCGGCTTTAGCAGCTGCTTTCTTAGGAGCGGCGGCAGCTTTTTTGGGAGCTGCAGTTGCTTTACGCGAGGTAGTAGTACCACGGCTGCGAGTAACTTTACGAGCCCTTACGGATGCTTCTTCTGCGATTTTTTCCATCAACCCTTCACCAATGATAGGGCCCATGGCTTCTGCTTTTTCTTCGAGGTATAATTGCTTACGAACGTGGCTACTGATATATGGAATGAGATCTGTATTACTTTCGATAAATTGTGGCGAACGAATGATGGTAGAGATTTCCCATGCTTCTTCGTCGTTGTACGTGGTACAGCCGTAGATATACGCATTGTTATCGTTACCCGAATAATCGAACCCAAAGCAACCGTATCCTTCATTCAACTGCCAGTTAATCACCATTTCCATGTTCACCGATGTGCGGAAGGCTAAGTTCGATGTAGTAACCGCCCAGAGTTCATAATTAATCACATTAATAAACGCTATATCCAACATCGAATCAGTAATTAACTTCTTCCAAGTCACCCTTTGATCAACGGAAATATATACCTCGCCTGCTAATGTTAATACAGCTACAATGTTATTATAGGTTTGCACCATTTTAACAGGGTTAGTAAAGTTCGCTACGGGTGCGAATGAACCTGCTTTACCACCAGAGGTAGAAAACACCAATTGATTAGTAGTCGTAACGGCGTATATAACACTCGGCATTAAGGCACTCACCCAACTATATTTATAATCGGCATTTAGTTGTGCAAAAGGCGCCCCGTTTACCATCGCCCATAATGAACTATCTGTACCAATGCCTACCATTAAATTGGGTACAGCAGAATTGATCGACATCATGGAAGCGGGATAAGTATTCGTCCAAGTAGTTCCCCCGTCGTACGAATTATAGGTATTATATGAAGAGTTGTTTAAAGATGCCCACACCGTATTACTTTGCTGCTGAACGGCGATATTGTAGTAGAGATTATTCGGTTTCGGCTTAGGATCTTCCCATGTTAAACCGTTATTTAGCGACCTAATAAGATATGTTTCACCATCATATGGCTGAGGTACTACTGCCAACAAAATGGATTGCAAGGTATTATTCTGCATAAACCAGCCCCCGGCAATTTGATTAACTTCTGCATCGAGGCTCGACAATTGCCAAGGCACCAACATACCATCGCCGTAAATATTACGGTTCATATCTTGCTCTACATTATATGCCGGGCGTACGTTATTCCATACCCTAAACTGGGTGAGTTTCCCTTTAAAAGAACTACTCATATTCCCACCTGGCGAACCTTGTAATTGACCAATTACGAGGGAGCCTCCGGGTTGAATGGTAGTCATGGCCGCCAATATGGAAGAGTATACTAGCACCCCATCTTTATACAAAAGCAGTGTACCTGTTGTATTTTCCCATGATAATGTGAAGTAGTGCCATTCATCGATTTCAGTAGTCGTATTCACGAAACTAACATTCGTGGCCGCTACTTGAATGTTGTTGATATAAATGTTGATGTTTGAAGGGTTGGTAATAACAAGTGACTTCTCACCTGTTAATGTATACGAGAGGATGGTGCCGGTTGAATTTGTGTTGGCCAACATCCAAAACTCGATGGTAAACGCCGTACTAACGAAGTCTTTTACAGGATTTGTTAGTAGGTAGTCTGTAGTTGTACCGCCCAGTGCAATGACCGTGTTAAATACGGGGTCGAATTTGGGAATGGTGATTTTAGTCATATTGAAATGCATTCATTACATGGAAAAATATCATGGTGCTGGGTAGTAGCGTGCTAAGTGCCTGCTTGCCATGAATGGGAACATACCGGTTACATCTACTTTTACGTAGTAGTAAATGATATCAACGGTATCACGTGCTTGGTATTGGAAGATCACGTCCATAATGCTTCTATTACCTTGTACATTGCTGCGTTGAACATCTACACCTTGCAGGAAGTATACGCCTGGTGGGTATGAAGGGTCTGGCGTTGGGTTTTGCATTTGCCAAGCCATGTAATAAATTTCTTTGGAGCGGATGGTGAGGTAGTTTAATGCACGGTGTGCATCTGTTTCGCCGGCATTATCGGTAATGTCGAGCATTTGAGAAAGCATGCTTTCTACGATGGTTCTAGGAATGCCCGGGATATTGCTCACCATGGCATCTACGAATTGATTGAACGTGAAGTAGTACGTTAAATCTGCAACGGCAGTAGGTAATTGTAAACCGTTACAACGTTCTGGTGAAGCGAGTGGGCCTCTTGTGCCTACTACTACGTCGAACTTTCTTTCACCTACAAATACCGGTTCTAAAGCCGCGATAAAATGGTAGAGTTCTACGTTGGAACGTGGCGTTAGAATGTAACTGTCGACCCCTTGTATACTCAAGATCCAGCACATACGTTCGGCGATGTACAGGTTTTGGCCTTGACTTAATACTTGGTAAAACAGTGCATTTGGGGGGCCTTGGGCTTTGAATTCTTGGTAGGCGTACATGTATTCTTCCTCTAAGCTTTTATTAGGGAAAGAGGGATAGATGTTACCGATTGCGTATACATAGCCTAGATTATCGGGCTGAATGCCCTCCCCGCCTCCGCCGCAGCCACATTGTGGATCAATGCTTGCAATGGGTTGCGATTGCGGTATAATCTGTTGCGTAACAATAGGCGCTTCTGCAACCGGGGTTACGTACTGCGCCGGTGCAGGTTGAATGGTTGGAGTGATGTCCTGCATAGATTGTTCTACATTCATAACATGATTTTATTTTACCGGGTTTTGATGATTCGTTCTAAATGCGCTTTGCTTTGCGCCACGTTCAGTAAAGGCGGAATGATGCCACGCTTGCCTGCTTGTGATTTGGTGAAAGCTGCGTGAATATCACCTGCTTTTGCTTCGGGGTATAACGACCATAACAACGAGATGCTTCCTGTAACAAAAGGCGCTGCAACACTGGTGCCTGACAGGGCGGTATGACCGCCACCAGACTTAATATGTTGCATTTGCCATCCGGGTGCCATTAATCCACGTAAGCCTATACTACGGCCAATATTCGACGCTGCCACGGGGCGGGCTTGTTGATCGCATGCTACTACGGGAATTACCCAGGGATGATCGAATAACGGGTTGTGCCCTATTCTTCCATGGTTACCGCTAGCTCCAACAATAATTACCCCTTTCCGAAATGCTTCATCGAACGCTGCTTGTAGGTTGTGCTGATCTTCTTTTTTAAACCCAACACTCGATAATCCCAAGCTGAGGTTGATCACTTTGGCACCCTTGTTCATCACAGAACGAACGGCCGTTGCTAAATGATCCATTGTTACTTCGGGGCATTGGTTAATATCGGCTGCTTCACAGAAAATGGGACGTGCCCAAAATGTACAGGCAGGACTAATACCGGGGCTTTGCGCTTGGCGATGTGCGCCTAGTATGCCCGCTACGAAAGTGCCGTGTGTACAAGCGTAACTGGTATTTGAACGACAGGTAACACCTGCATCATCGGCTGCCTGGAAATTAGACTGGGCAAGGTCGTGATGCGTAGTATCTACTGGTCCGTCGATTATACCTACATGAATGTTTGGTTGGCCGCTGGTTTGATGCATCAAGTCGTTTAATTGCACCATACTGTACGCAGCATTCATATCCGATGACTGCATTTAATTGCTATATCAATGATAAATACGATGATTATTTTTTAGTTGTAGGGATGCCGACGCCCATATTTGCTCCACAAACAGTATCGGGTGGTGTAATACCATTTAACTGTAACACTTTGTAAGTACAAGAACAGCAGTTATTGGATGTAACACTGTACTTACCACATTCTTCAAATTGTTTGGCCATTTGTTGGAAGCGGGCCATCGTCATAGTACCCACCTTCGTACATACAGCTGAAGCATGATCGGGGGCCATATCGGGTGTACCTTGTTGTGTGCTACTAAAGGAAGCCGAATTCACGGTTGTATTGCCTTTTTTTGCACTGAGGTAACAATGTTTCAAACCTAATGAAAACGAGGCACCACCCAAGTTTCTATTACAGGCATAGATATCGAATTCCTCTTCTTTTGCGGAGGCGGCTGTATGAATGCCGACTGTTCTTCGTTGAACGGTTTGTGTATAATGATAATGCGAAAAATAAGTGGAAGTGGTTTCGAACCGAAGTTTCATGAACAATGATTTTCTTTGTTAACAAATCACACATCTCTTTCTATCAGTACCGAACTTATGATTGACTGTAAAAAACTTTTGAGGGGCATCTAATCCATTTCTTGCTAAAACACTGGTAGCACAGGTACAACAATTATTAGAAATCACATCATACTTACCACAGTCTTTGTACTCTTCTTTCATTTGCAACCACAAGTCGCTACTTATTTCTGTAATGGGGTAGGCAACATTTTTCTTGTGTCCTTGCCTAACATCTGGTTGACCACCACCTGATTGTCCGTATGACACTGATTGTAGGATATTATTACTTTCCATAAAGGTGGGTGTGATTTGTAGGAAGCAATGATCGCCTACAAGTCCTTTGATGCCTATGAGTGGCCTTACTACTCCCCATAAGTATACTTTACTTGGCAGCATACTATCGGGTGTATTAATTTCATTCCTAGATTCATCTAACAATGCTTCGCCCTCACCTTCTTCATCAGCAGCCAAGCGAATACCCTGGTGTAAAGCCATTCTTCCTCGAAGTATTCTTTGCTGCGAAGCTTCGGATCTCTTCCTGTATACATCGCCGGTGGTCATTCTCAGTTTCATACAAGTAGGTTTTGGTTTACATTACTGCGCACTGCCCTGTAGTACCGATATGATGATTAGCGTCGGTAATAATTGTAGGAACAGCCAACCCTTGATTTAGAAGCGCATTTCTTGTACAAGTACAGCAGTTATGTGAAAATAGATGATATTGGCCGCAATTATTATAATAGTAGTTTTTAAGATTCAGCCATGTTTGCCTTGGAATTGTTTGTACGTAGGCAGTTGTATTAGTTAAATCGTGGAGCGCCCTAACATCTGGTCCTGCTCCGTTAGGGCCATAAGAAATACTTTGCAACACTTCGGGTCCATCACCTTTTACCAATAGAAAGCAATGTTCACCGAAATGTTTTTTTATTCCTAATAGCGGTCGTTGTACAGCAAACAGGCGAAGGTTCGCTGGTAAATCGTTATCATTAGGTACAGCGTCGGCAGCCAAACGAATGCCTAATACATCAGCGACTGAACGGCCCGTATAACGGCTTCTTCTAAACTCGCTTCCATCATATGTTCCAATCTTTAACTTCATACAGATAGCTATATTATTGTGAATGGAGAATTATGTTGTTGGGTTTGCTTTTGTAACGAATGCGGGTGCCCGTTCACCAATGGTATTGAGGGCACTGGCGGTACAAGTACAGCAATCGTGTTTACGGAATTCAAATTCTTTTGTACCGCAATGTTCGCGGTAATAGCTTTTTATTTTTTGCCATGAAGCAGGTGAAATATTCTTACGCACGAGGTGACAAGCATTGGGTCGGTTAGGACGCTTGTCGGGGTTGCCCGTTTCATCCGGTCCAAAAGAAATACTGTCTTCAATTGAGCCATTATTCCCAATGAGTCGTATGTAGCAATGGTCTACAGGGTTTCCATCCAAATTTCCGGTACGAACGCAGGCTTCAATATCACTTTGTAAAGAAATACCGTGGGTATTGCCACGATTAGCATTTCGTTGAACCGCACTTATTCCGTTATAGCTGCCTACATTCTTCAATATAGCAGGTAACTTCATAAAGAGGTTTTATATGGTTTCCAAATTCGTGCATGAAATTAAACAAGAAACTTTACATGTGGCTATCCCATGAAAGGGTGGTTTGGCTTACATAAAAGGGTGATAAGTGCGTGTATCCATCATCTTAGACATGATTTCGCCTTTGGATTTAATATCGAGCTTCTTATATAACCGCTTGATGTGGTGGCGTACGGTTTCAATAGAAATTTCTAAATCGCTCGCGATCATTTTGTAGCTGGCGCCTTTGGTAAGATGATGTAATATTTGTTGCTCGCGCTTGCTTAGATCGGCATCGAAAGGCTGTTTCGCGTCGGCAACAAGTACTTGTATAATACTTTGTGTAATTACGTTCGAGATGGGAAAGCCTTTGTTGGGATAGGTGTTTACAATATCATGTATGAAGGCTTCATTCAACTCCTCTTTCATCACAATACCCCGCATCCCGATCCGCAGGAAGCCAATCGCTTTTTGTACATCACTATCCGCCGTGATAGCAATGACTACCATCTGCGGGTAACTCACTTTTTGCATGAAATGCATGAGCGTTGTGACGGCATAATCGTCCACATCAACAAACAACATTAAGGCTTTATCAACGATGCGAAATAAATTAAAAATCTCGTGCACACCAGGTGATAACAAACACATATTCTCCAATCCAGGCAAGCATTTCAAGGTTTCAAACAACGTTTCGTTTGCACTGATAATAAACGGGGAATATGATAATATACAGGTGGCAAAGCCACTTTGATTCATCATAGAACGCTATAATTTAAGCGGGGTTACAGATTGGTTTCTATAAAAATAAATATATCGTTGCAATTGTGCAGACGAATATTTATATATTATTTCGATACATATAATCGGAATCATATTTCTTGCCATCATGGCATCATGATTGTAGCTGCAATAGAAAAGAAAATATGTCTACTTCTTATCGTAAAACTAGCTTCCCCGTTTCCGATGTACGCAGGTTTTTAGAACCGGGGCCTATTGTATTGGTGAGTAGCTGTTATAAAGACCAGCGTAATATTATGACGATGGGTTGGTATACCGTCATGGAGTTTACACCTAGCTTAATTGGTTGTATGATCACTGCTTCGAATCATAGTTTCGAGTTGATTAAAAAGAGTAAAGCATGCGTGATAAATATTCCTACGTACGATTTGATTGATACCGTTATTGGGATTGGTAATACTAGCGGTGCTACCATTGATAAGTTCGAAGCATTTGGGTTAACACCGGGAAAATCGCTGCAGGTAAAAGCTCCACTGATTAAAGAATGTTATGCGAATTTTGAGTGCAAGGTGGTAGATACGAAACTACTGAACAAGTATAATTTCTTTATTTTGGAAGTAGTGGAAGCCCATGTTGCGAAGACGCCCAAGTACCCTGAAACGGTTCATTATAGAGGCGATGGTGTGTTTATGGTGAGTGGCAAGAATATTAATAAACGGAAGTTGTTTAAGAAAAGTATGCTGTAGATATTTTAACAATCTATTGTGCTTAAAAAGCAATATCTTTAGTTAGATACACAAAGCGAAAGATTGGCCCCGTTGACTAGATGTGTGTTCTGTATTCGATCCCGTTTATTGTACTTATGAAAAACCTAGTATCATGCCGCTTTCGAGAATATTAATCATCTTCTTGTCGTTTGCTTTTTACTTTCCGGCAACTGCGCAACAAAAAGATTCCGTACAACAAGTATTTCATGAAGAATGGCAGGTGGCCCTTCACCATTTTGCGGCACATCTCGATTCCAATTATGCTAGCATATATACGTTACCGGAAAAATCTTTTGTCAGCAAAATAGATGCTGCGAAAAAAGTATTCGCTACCCTGGCATCGAAATACAAAACGCAGATCGACCCGCGCGATATGGCGGAGCAACAATTAGCGACTAAGTATTATTTTGATAAACTGTTGCTCGATTATCCTGTTCAACATGATATTTATACCGAGAAAACACAAGTTTATACTCCTTACTTCCAAGGTGTAGTAACGAGTCATTTGAAGGATTTCAACCAGCCGCAATTATTACAGCAAAGCTATTTTACCGATTATGGGAAATCGTTCTTCACTTATGCCATTCAACAAGAATTAAAGAAGCCTATTTACAAAAATCTCGACAACCAACAATTGTTAGCTGCTTGGCACGTGATTGCGCAGTATGTATCAAACCAAGTATGTAAAGATTATTGGCAGGCAGAATTTTTGTACCAACATATCGACTATAACGGGATTAAAAATATTCAAACTGTTTATAACAATTTTAAAGCGACTTGTAAGGATACTGCTGTCTTACATAAAGTAGTGAACGCTTATGAAGAAGATGCAGCGGGAAGAAAAGGGCATTTGATAAAAACGTACAAAACGGTGGGTGCTTACAACTTGGATATGCATATCTTTTTGCCCAGTGGAGAAACGGTTGTGAATAAAAGAAGGCCGGTGATTGTATTCTTTCATGGAGGGAATTGGTCGGTGGGTAAGCCCGATTGGTTCTTTGAGACTTGCGAGGCCTATGCGCAAAAAGGTTGGGTAGCTTGCGCTGTGGAGTACCGTACCTTTCGCAGGCATGGCACCCTCCCCTTCGAAGCCGTGATGGATGCTAAAACAGCTATTCGCTGGATACGGGAGCAAGCCAATGATTATAACATAGACGCTAACCGGGTAGTAGCCTCTGGTAACTCCGCAGGAGGCCATTTAGTGCTATGTACGGCACTAGTTGACCTTTGGAACGAGAAAACCGATAATTGGACGTATAACCCCGTTCCAAACGTATTATTGGTAAACGCCGGGATCTACGATTTAACAGGCCCCAATACCGCCTGGATGCGTAAGGATTTGCGTAATAAGAACAGTGTGAAGGAGATATCGCCTAATTACTTAGTAAATGCCGGCCTACCTCCTACTTTGCTAATACATGGAACCGCTGATAGCACCGCTCCTTTTGTGGCGGCGAAGTATTTCTTTGATCATACCAAGCAAGCGGGTAATGCCAACTTGGAATTTGTACCATTGGAAGGTGCAGGCCATTTCATTACGTCGGACCCGAAATATGCCGGCGAGGTAGAGAAATTGCGGGCGGTGTATTTATCGCGGTTTGGGTTGTGATCAATACATTTACGCTCGCTCTTAACGTATATTTAATTGACTGTAATCGTCTTTTTAGGTGATGGCGTGCAAGTTGAACTGCCCCTTGTGAGCTTAATGCTGGTTGTTACGGTGTAAGTTCCGGCTGCAGTATACACATGGGAGCTAGTTTTTGCGGTTAATGTTTCTGTAGTACCATCTCCATAATTGTATGTAACTGAAGCAACTGTAAGTGAACCACTGTAATTGACCTCTACATGCACCAGTTTAGGATTGGTAGCATCTACATTTACTTTAATGCTAGTTAACAAGCTCTCTCCTAAGCAATCGACCACGGCGTCGGCCGATTTTTTACAATTGAATCCCAACATGGCTAGGCATACAATTCCCGTCAGGATTGTCCAAAGTTGATTTTTTCTCAAAATATAGCGGTTTTGTGGTTGAAATAATAGCGCTTCATGGTGGTAGTCATACGGTTGTGCGTGACAGGTTTCAGTTACAAACAACCTGTAGCATAATTTGTTGAATGGGGATGATGGCTTTATTGGGGGAAATAAGTCATTGATAGGGATATATGAAGGTTAATACAACATCATTCCATAGCTACCAATATGGGAGGGAGCAGAAGGAAATACAAGGTATATAGGGGTAACACGTGGAATTTACTTGGTAGTTACATGGAATCACATGGAAACTACATGGAAATTACTTAGAAGTTACTTGGAAGCTACTTAGTAAACAGCTGCTAGCTACCTAGTGTGAATAGTCAAGTAATAGTATATTAACAGGGAATGAGTAGGGAATAGATAGAAGGTGATACGGTATTCTACATGGATGATTAAACCAGCTTACAGTGAGTATTGGGAGTGGATAGGAAAGCATACAGTTAAAGCCCAAAAGTACTAACAAAAAAGGCAGATAATCGATGATTACCTGCCTTTTAGTGGAGTCGGCGGGAATCGAACCCGCGTCCAAACATATTCTCCAATAGCTTTCTACATGCTTATTTGCGCATTGATTTTTCGAGACTCAGCAGGGGCACAACAAACCAACCTCGTCCTTATCCGTTTGAGCTTCGGTATTTACTCACAGAAACCATAAATACCTATCCCGTTTTTTTTGATGATTCGGCGGCGGACACTACAACAGGCGGTAGTTATCGGCGGCTATAATGGATGTCTAATCTCTGATTAGGCAGCCATGGCGTAGTTATTTTCGCCATTTGAAGTTTGAGCATTCAGATTAACGTGCTAATTACACAACGCACGACATGCTTACACTATCAAAGACCCTATGCTGTCAAAACCAGGCGACCCCAGGTTTCTATGTTTAATTAAAAACAGCTTGCAAAGATAATGATTTTTCATCATTCCTGCAAGCTGTTTTCTATTTTAACAAAATTCTATTTCAATTACTTAAATATGGCGCGCCATACATCCAAGCCATTCGCAAATAACAAGAGGCCGAATAATAACACCATACCCACAATTTGCGCGTATTCCATGAACTTAATGCTCGGTTTACGTCCTGTTACCATTTCATATAACAAGAACAATACGTGACCACCATCTAATGCCGGGATCGGTAATATGTTCATGAATGCTAGGATAATGGATAACAAGGCCGTTAAGTTCCAGAAGCTATGCCAATCCCATGCATCGGGGAATAATTTCGCGATACTACCGAAACCACCTAAGGATTCAGATGCTTTCAATTCGCTGCTTTTCTTGAATAACAAACCAATTTGTTGTACATAGGTTACCAACGTTGAAATTGCTTTGCTAAAGCCGGCTGGAATGGCTTCTATGAAAGAGTATTTCACGGTTACTTGGTGGAATACTCGTTGCATTTGTTCTTCCCCAATGCGCATGCCCAAAATACCGTCGGCCGGTACGTTTGCTTTGATTTGCATTGTATCGCGCTCGTTCCGTACTACTGTTA
The DNA here is from genome assembly GCF_003259335.1 of Chitinophaga skermanii. Taxonomy (GTDB): domain Bacteria; phylum Bacteroidota; class Bacteroidia; order Chitinophagales; family Chitinophagaceae; genus Chitinophaga; species Chitinophaga skermanii. Next base: position 20,500 of record NZ_QLLL01000004.1, on the reverse strand, counting down.
TGGTAGCGGCTTGGTTTTTAAGGCCTTGCATGGCCGTAATTACCTCGTCGTTGTACTGTGCAGGTTGACCGTTGATCGCGATGATTCTATCATCTACTTTCAAACCGGCTTTCTTACCTGCGCTATTTTCAGTAAACTCACCAATAATAAAAGGCATTCTCAATTGGAAGGTACCGCCGCCTTGTTTCGAGCTGGCTAATGCGCCTCTAAAACCGGCCGGTAATACCAAGTTCAATTGCTGTCCTGCCCTATCTACTTGGATGCTTTTAGCTTCATTCAAAATAACTTGTGCAGGAATTTTGTGGAAAGCTTCTACTGGTGAATTATCTACAGAAATGATTTTATCGCCGTTTTGTAAACCTGCTGTTCTACCTAAAGAATCGGTTACGATACCATATACAGCATTCTTAGTAGGCAAATAAGATTCGCCGTAATGCCATAAGATCATCGCGTAAATGAGGAATCCAAGAATTAAGTTCACCGTAACACCACCAATCATTACAATTAACCTTTGCCATGCCGGTTTCGCTCTAAATTCCCAAGGTTGCGGCGGTTGCATCATCTGCTCTTTGTCCATACTCTCGTCGATCATCCCGGCGATTTTCACGTAACCACCTAAAGGAAGCCAACCAATACCATATTCCGTTTCGCCTTTTTTAAACTTAAAGAGGGAAAAGCCTGGGTCAAAGAACAAGTAGAATTTCTCTACTTTGATTTTGAATAACCTGGCAGGGATAAAGTGCCCTAATTCATGCAACACAACCAATATCGATAGCGATAAGATTAATTGAGCTGCTTTAATTAATATAACTTGGATTGTCATGTACTGATGGTTCTTTTTCTAAAATTTAAATGGTAAGGGGCTTTATGTCAAAGCGTTGATCAAAGATGCGGCATGTTCACGCGCTGCAGCATCAGTTTGATAATAATCGTGTAGCGTTGGCTTTTCGATGAAAAGTATCTTATCTAATGTTTCTTCAATTACTTCTGTCATTTGTAAGAAGCCAATCCTATTCTTCAAAAACGCGTGTACCACTTCTTCATTCGCAGCATTCATAATACAAGGTGCATTCCCCCCTTTCTTCAACACATCCATAGAGATGGCCAAGTTCCGGAACGTTTTCACGTCGGGTTGCTCGAAGGTTAAGGAAGGGTAGTTTTTGAAGTTGAAGCGTGGGAACTCGTTATCCAAACGGTTCGGGTACGCTAAGGCATATTGGATAGGCAATTTCATATCGGGCAAGCCCATTTGCGCTTTCAAGGAACCATCTGTAAACTGCACCATCGAGTGAATGATGGATTGCGGATGTACGATTACCTCTATTTGCTCGGCTTCTAACCCGAATAACCATTTTGCTTCGATCATCTCTAAACCTTTGTTCATCAAAGTGGCAGAGTCGATACTTATTTTGGCGCCCATGCTCCAATTAGGATGTTGCAAGGCGTGGTCTTTCTTAACGTTGATTAAGTAGTTGGTTTTCTTACCTAAGAATGGCCCACCCGATGCTGTTAGGATCACTTTTTCGATCTTGTTCATCGGCTCGCCTTGTAAGCATTGGAATATAGCCGAATGCTCGGAATCCACAGGAATTACGGGTACATTCTTTCTCGCAGCTGCTGCCATCACAATATCGCCGGCTACTACCAAGGTTTCTTTGTTGGCTAATGCAACAGGGGTACCTTGATCGATGGCCGCTAATGTTGGTGCCAAACCGGCAAAGCCTACGATGGCTGCCAACATAAGGTCGATCGTGCTCCAAGTAGCTACTTCAATCATAGCTTGCGACCCGGCAAATACTTTAATGCCTTTGTCGAATAGCACATTTTTCACCTCGTTGTACTTGCTTTCATCTGCAATAACTACCGCGTTGGGTTTGAATTGCAATGCTTGTGTAATCAACAAGTCGGCATTTGAATTGGCTGTCAAGACTTCCACCTCAAATAATTGCGGGTGTGCTGCAATCACATCCAACGCCTGCTTCCCGATAGAACCGGTAGAACCGAAAATTCCAATTCGTTTTTTACTCATGACGTGTATACAAATGAACAGGTACCGTGGCACCTGTTCTGAAAATAATTTTAAAAATCAATGTGTTAATACGGGAACCGAATTTAGGTATTATATAATAATGACCAAAATCCTAGTTACCGGCCACGAATTTTGATAATTCGTCGGCTATTTTGCGGTCGTTACTCAAGCGTGGTACCTTATTTTGGCCACCTAGCTTGCCGATAGAGCGCATATAATCGATAAAGCCATTCTTCTTTAACGGCCTGATTTTCAGCGGTTGCAAAATGCTTCCCGTTAGTAAATCGTTATAATAAATATTCTTTTTACGCAGGTTTTGATCCACTTTCAAGGCAAAAGCATGCATATCTGCCGGCATTTCCTCGAATTCTACGAACCATTCGTGGTAAGGTAATTCGCCATCTACTTGTACGCGTGGGGCTACTGTGAATTCCGTGATATGCACATTCTCTTCGGCAGCGGCCGTCATCAAACTATGTTCCACCTCTTCCCCGATCACGTGTTCTCCAAACGCAGAAATGAAGTGTTTAGTACGACCTGTTACCACGATTCTATAAGGATCGGTAGATACGAACTTCACGGTATCGCCGATATTATAGGCCCATAAACCCGCGTTGGTATTAACTACGAGGGCGTAATTTACGCCAACTTTCACATCACGAAGCGAGAGGCGTGTTGGGTTTTCGTTAAAGATTTCTTCGGCAGGAATGAATTCGAAGAAGATCCCGCTATTTGTATTTAACAGGAGCCCTTCGTGTTCTTGCGAGTCTTGGAAAGCCATAAAACCTTCGGAAGCCGGGAATGTTTCCACGGTATGGATGGGTCGGCCAACGGCGTCGAATAACTTGGCTTTATAGGGTTCAAAATTCACCCCTCCGTGCGCGAGCACGCTCAGGTTTTTGAATAATTCGCCTACTTTTTTGCCGCTTCTTTCGATGAGTTCATCGAAATACATTTGCATCCAAGGTGGTATGCCGCTGATGAGCGTCATATCTTGGTTAATTGTTTCGTCGACGATTTTGCCGAGTTTGGTTTCCCAGTCTTCTATACAATTGGTAGTGTAAGAAGGTAATTGGTTGGAACGGAGGTACTTCGGCACGTGGTGGTTCACGATACCGCTTAACCGGCCTGTTGGGATATTACCGATTCTTTCCAATTCGGGGGAGCCGGAGAGGAAAATCAGTTTCCCGTCGGCAAAGGAGGTGTTTCCTGTTTCGTTCATATAGCAGAGCAGGGCATTGCGGGCCGTGTCGATATGATTCGAAATAGACTCTTTGCTGATAGGAATATATTTAATACCGCTGGTGGTACCTGATGTTTTTGCGAAGTAAATAGGTTGGCCTTTCCACAGCACGTTGTGTTTACCTTCCTTTACTTTATTAATATATGGTTTCAGTTGCTCGTAATCGCGAACTGGAACGGCTTGTTTAAAATCATTGTACGACTGGATGGCGCCAAACTTATGATCTTGTCCAAACTCTGTTTTCTTACCTACTTTAACGAGGTCCTGCCAAATAGCGTCTTGATCTTCTACCGCCCTGTGCATTTCTTTCTTGATCCTATTGGCAACAAGGGAAGCAAATGGTTTGGCCAGCAGTGCTTTAAACTTCATGCCCAAATTTTTAATAAATAATGAACGTAAATAACAAAAGTATAAAAATTAAGCACGATTGCATGCGGTGTGGATAGATTTTAACAGGTTGGCTATATCGGCCCTAGTATTGGGTTCGGTTAAAGATTGTATGGTGGAGGTTATACATACGAATAAGAACAATTGTTAAAAAAATCTAAAATTGTAAAAACTGCGTATCTTTGTACGTGTTAAGGTGTTATTCATGGGAGTTTAGTCTATGGGTAACATTATCCTTTTAAAAAATCTGCAAATTCTTTGTTTGTTTAGAAACAAAGCATACCTTTGCAGGAAATTATTTTTGGATTACTATGTTCGCAGTTGTAAAAATCGCAGGTCAGCAATTTAAAGTACAAAAAGACCAGGAAATTTTTGTACACCAGTTACCCGGTAATGTAGGTGACAAAGTAGAGTTTCCTGAAGTATTACTGTTAAACAATGATGCCCAGCTGACTGTTGGTACTGATGTAAAATCAGTGGTAAAAGCAGAAATCTTAAGTCACGTACAGGGTGATAAAGTAATAGCTTTCAAAATGAAGAGAAGAAAAGGCTTCAGAAAGAAAGTTGGTCACAGAACTCACTTTACTAAGATTAAAATTAACGAAATCGCGTAAATTGATTTCGTTATGAAATTATTACGTACATTAATAACTAGATTCTAAAGTATATCATACAATGGCACATAAAAAAGGTGAAGGTAGTGTAAAGAACGGTCGCGACTCCCAAAGCAAACGCTTAGGTGTTAAAATCTTCGGTGGCCAAGTAGCAGTTGCTGGCAATATCATTATTCGCCAAAGAGGTACTGTTTATCATGCAGGTTCAAACGTAGGAGTTGGTAAAGATTTTACCATTTTCGCGTTGACTGACGGTGTGGTTGAATTCCGTAAAGGAAAAGAAAACAGAACTTACGTATCAGTTAAAGAATTTGACACCATCGCAATGGCTTAATAGCCCTTGTGATGTTTGCCATAAAGTTTTTTTCTAGCCCAAATTTTAATTACTAACCCAAAATTCAAAAAACAATGGCAACAATCAGAAAAGGTAAAGCGGCTGCTAAGAAAGCTGCTCCTAAAAAAGCTGCTGCAAAAAAAGCTGCTCCTAAAAAGGCTGCTGCAAAGAAAGCTGCTCCTAAAAAAGCTGCTGCTAAGAAAGC
>NZ_QLLL01000004.1:0-15603 GCF_003259335.1 Chitinophaga skermanii | reverse complement strand
GCTCCTAAAAAAGCTGCTGCTAAGAAAGCTGCTCCTAAAAAGGCTGCTGCTAAGAAAGCTGCTGTTAAAAGGAAACCAAAAGCTGCGCCAGCGCCAGCTGCTGCTCCTGAAACTTCAGCACAGTAAGATTGGATTTACAAACTGTAGTATAAAATACCTTGGCAAACCAAGGTATTTTTTTTGTCCCTACCCCAATAGCTAGCCCCTCTCCCTTTCCTCCCAAAAACTTCTCCCCGCTACGCAACCGAACATCAAAAAAACGAATTAACTTTCCAGCATGGAGAATCATGTTATAGCCGACCAGCTTAATTTGCTGGCCAAACTCATGGATGTTCACAGCGAAAATTCATTCAAAGCAAAATCATTTGCCAACGCGGCATTCCAAGTCGATAAATTAACCGTTCCCTTAGCGGAAACGCCCCCTGAAGCGATTTACAAGATCAAAGGAATCGGCGAATCCACGGGGAAAAGCATTATAGAAATGATCCAAACAGGGCGTTTCCCCCTTTTGGAAGAATATATTAATAAAACACCGGCCGGCATCCTCGATATGATGCGCATCAAAGGGTTGGGTCCTAAAAAGATTGCTACTATTTGGAAGGAGCTGGAAGTGGAAACCCTCGGCGAGTTGCTTTATGCTTGTAACGAGAATAGGTTATTACTCCTAAAAGGCTTCGGTGAAAAAACCCAAGCCAATACGAAGCAAAGCATCGAGTTCTTCCTCGCCAACCGCGAGCGATTCCTTTTTGCCGAGGTAGAAGCCTTCGCGCAGATGATTGAAACGAACTGGAAAACAACTTTTAATGTACCTGTTAGCTTAACGGGTGCCTACAAACGCCAGCAGCCTGTATTAGACGAGGTGGAAATTGTAGTAGCAGCACCTTTACAAACCATCCAAGATGCGCTGGTTGCGCCAGGTGAGTTCGAGGCATTGGAAGTAACGCCTAATTACATGTTGCTGCAACACCCTCAGCAGGTGAAAGTAAAAGTTTATACATGCGACCCGGCTAATTTTGCTAATACTTTATTCGTTACCACCGGTACAGCAGCTTTCTTGAAAGGTTTCTACGAGGTAGGTGGTGAAGCAGCCTTAACAGGTGCTACTGATGAAGAAGGCATTTTTGCGAAAGTGGGATTACCTTTTATTCCAGCTTCCTTGCGAGAAAGTGCCAATATATTAGGGGTTGCGAAAAATGGGTTGCCTACACTTGTGCAAACCAGTGATATTAAAGGTATTATCCACTCCCATAGTAATTGGAGTGATGGGCTTTCTTCCCTCGAAGAAATGGCCAAAGCAGCTAAAGACCAAGGTTTTGAATACCTAGTTATTAGCGATCACTCCCGTTCAGCCTTCTATGCAAACGGCTTACACCCCGACAGAATTATTGCGCAACACCAACAAATTGACGAGCTAAATAAACAATTAGCACCGTTTAAGATTTATAAGAGTATAGAAGCGGATATTTTGAATGATGGTAACTTGGATTACCCTGCCGAGATCTTACAAAGCTTTGATTTGGTAATTGCCTCTGTACATACGAACCTAAAGATGCCCATCGAAAAGGCCATGCCCCGCTTGTTGAAGGCCATCGAAAACCCTTATACGACTATATTAGGGCATATGACCGGTCGCCTTTTATTGAGTCGTAATGGTTACCCAGTTGACCATACTGCTATTATCGAGGCATGTGTTGCCAACGACGTGGTAATTGAGTTGAATGCGCACCCTCGCAGGTTGGATATTGACTGGGAATACATCGCGGAAGCGGTTGCTAAAGGCGCGCTTATTTCGATTGACCCGGATGCGCATACGATTGATGGTTATAAAGACATTCATTATGGCGTATTAGCAGCACAAAAAGGCGGTCTTACCAAGGAGAAAAACTTGAGCAGCTTTAGTAGAACGGAATTAGACGCATTCTTAGCCGCACGCAAACAAAAGAAAGGCATATGATATTATTGCTGGCATTAGCCATAGCGCCGGGTTTATTGATTTCGGTGTTGATATACGCGCTCGATCGATACGATAAAGAGCCACTTCCCTTGTTAACAAGAAGTTTCACCCTAGGGGTGATGTGTACCTTGTTACCCTTGGCGATTCAATACAGTGCACAAAAATTAGGGGTAAAACCCGACTCGAGCAATGCTTGGCATATTGCTGCATTTTCATTCCTGCTGATAGGTATAAGCGAAGAAGTCACAAAATTCTTAGTGCTTCGCTTTTATGCTTATCCTAAAGCCGCCTTCAACGAGCCATACGACGGGATTGTGTATTCCGTATTGATTTCCATGGGCTTTGCTACGGCGGAAAATATTGTGTATGTTTCTCAATATGGTGTAGGTACTGCCATTGCCCGGATGTTCTTAGCCGTACCTGCACATGCCGCTTTTGCCATAATGATGGGTTATTTCGTAGGGTTGGCGAAATTTTCGCCCCGGCCAGATCGACCATTGCTATTCCTACAAGCCATAGCCTACCCTGTAATTTTCCACGGGGCATACGATTTCTTCTTATTGTTGGATAGTGGGGCTTACTTGATGTTCGGTTCGATTGCGGCCCTTTATATAGCTACCAAGTTTTCCATCAAAGCAATTAAGCGGCACCGCGAGATTTCGGAATACATCCATGAACATGAGCATAAAAGTGACCATCATGATCAACAAAACGATGATTTCATTTATTAAAGAAGAGAAATACTGGTAACCATGGAACTAATATATGTATATGATGCATTGTGTGGCTGGTGTTACGGGTTTACCCCGGTGATGCAGGCATTTCAAAGGAAACACACGGACATAGCCTGTAGTGTAATGTCGGGTGGAATGATGAGTAATACCCCGGCTAGTAAAATGGCGAGTTATATCCAGCAGGCTTACCATAGCGTGGAGCAAACCACCGGGATTAAATTTGGACAGGGGTTCTTGCAAGGCATCTTGGAGTCGCCTACCTACATCATGGATTCCGAGAAGCCGGCTATAGCCTTATCGGCATTTAAAATGCTAGCACCTGGTTCGGCGATTGATTTTGCCCATGATATCCAAGTGGCGTTTAATTACGATGGGAAGGATTTACATGCCGATGAAACGTATAGTAATTTGGTGCATAAATATGGTGTGCGCGAGGATGATTACCTAGCGGCACTGCATAGCGAGGATGCTAAGAACGCGGCCTTAACTGAATTTAAACAGGTACAAGAATGGGGCATTACGGGTTTCCCGGCGGTGATATTGGTAACATCGAAACAATTGTACTTGATAGCGCGTGGATTTACGCATTTAGAGAACTTGGAGAACGTGATTGCTAAGATTACGGCTGATGAAGGGGGCAACTAGGCTTCGTTGGATTCTTGTTGGTAAGAAGACGTTAACTTGAAGTATAAGAAATAACCCAAATATGGGAGCATAAAAACGAGGAGCAACCATTTCAAATGGTACGGCCGTTTATTGGTTGCTTTTCGGAACATGTTCATCACTACAAACCTTGCTACGAGCCAAATGTGTAGCATGAATAATATTGTTAACCACCATTCTGTATTCGTTCTCATACACTCACCTTTTGCTCAATCTACAGAAAAATCCCCGCAAAGCCAAGGTATAGGCCTAAAAATAGAAAGGGCCCGATTAAACAACCAGGCCATAATCTAATTAACTAGTAATGCAAAGTGGATAAAAATATAAAAACGGTTATTTATATAAACCGATTGAATCATGTATTTGTATTGCAAGGTATTAGCAATGGTTCAAAGCTACAAAAAAATATATTATTTTGTTAGGATTACTATTTAGTAAATATATGAGTTTCAACAAATACTTGTCGTATTAGCAGGTGTTTACCTTAAGATGCGTAGGAAACGAGTAAAAACAAGAAAGCCCGGTAGGATTACCAGGCCGAACAACGTCTGTTTTAGATTAAAGTATTGCCAACTAAACTTAATGCTTATGAGACTCTTTCTTGTGGCGACTTTTAGCGCCTATAAAATGTTTTTTGTTAATAGTTTTTCATTTTGAAAAAGGCAAGACTACCTCGTTTCGTTCATCCAAATTTTCAATCACGATTATTATTCTTCGTAGGATACAGTATAAAATATCTATAGCGTAAAACGCAGAATGATCAAATTGAATACTTAAAGAACTGTTGAAAAGAGGAGCCTAACTCGATCATCAGGCTCCGTTTCTTCTCCATTTTAACTTAAGACATAATCAAAAATTTATCATAGCTCATATGCAATTGCTATAATAAAAATCTTTCTATGGCGATAAATGATTACCTCTTACGATAAAAATTGCACCATTTGATTCTATCTCCACCAAATTTCATTAGAACGACTTTCCTCTATAACCCTTGCTCATTCTCGGTTAGCAAGGAGTTCTTGTAAAAAATATTTTCATAGCAACTCGATAAGAGGCCCGGCAGGATTACCAGGCCTTTATTCAAGTTAACTATTAAAGACACAACTTAACTTTTACAATAACTTAAATAAAGACTCTTCGAAAGCAAAGCAAAACGAACATTCACATGATGTAATAAGATTCGAACATTCACATGATAATAAGCACTATGACCTATTTATTGGAACTTCTAACAAACATTACTTTGGAATTGCAAACAAACTCGATATACAGTTTTGCCTCTTTGTCGCTCACAACTCGCGAATTGTTTCGTTGTGATTGACAATTCAAAAGAACACCGTTTTTGCGAATAATTTAGTTAATCATACGTTAACGACATCTGGCGAAATACACGATTGGCGGGCTTATGTACGGATAAAAAAAATAAATGGATTTGAAGAAAGAAGAAAAATTTATTGCAGTATTTCTTCTATTCAAACCCAATACAGTAAAGACTTTCCATAAAAAATGCCCTCACCAAGCGCAGTTGGGAGGGCATTCACCATCAATATTCAAATAAGCAGGTATATGTTAAAAATAACGCATCGTCACGGGTTTATCCTTCGACCAGGAGAACCTATAATTCAACATTACTTCATGTGAGCCTTGTTGATATGTTTTTAGGTACTGGTTGCCCGCGAAATCGTACGAATAGCCAAATAAGATATTCTTCGTGGCTTGTACTTGTAAGAAGGCCGACGTTGTTTTCTCTGTTCTCCATGTTAAACCTACCCACACAATATTCTTCATCAATAAACTGGCATTCACATCGAAGTTGACACCCGCGCCGGGGGCTTGGCGCATGAGCACACCGGGTTTCAATTTAATATCACTATTCAAGGTAAAGATGTAGGCACCTTGGAAATATAAGTGGCGTTTGAATTCCACTTTATTCTCTGTAGTTCCCAAATCGAAATTATGGAATGAGGGTGCAGAGAAGCCCACCATGAAATTTTCACCGTATAACATAAAACCAAAGCCCACGTCGGTTTTCCAATAGCGTTTATCGTTTGCGAAAACATAATCATCGCCCGCATTCAGCTGCGTATTGTTCTCTTTGAACTGCTGTGCACCACCTTGTAAACCCAATGCCAAGTACACGTTCTCTCCCACTTTCACTTTTTGGGAGATGTTCACATGAAACCCGGTTTGCGAATACACCGTGATTTTGTCCTGGAACGCCATAAAGCCAATACTTGTACGCGTGGACTTTATAGGCGTATAAAACGACATAGTCATTGTTTTGGGTGCACCTTCCATACCTACCCATTGGTTACGTGCTACGGCCGTAATACTGGCCGATGTATCCATGGATGGATAAGATGGATTTACCACCATGCCATTGCTGTTATATTGGGCGTATAAGGGGTGTTGTTGGGCACTTGCCGACTGTGCAAAGCCCCAACACATCAACCCCATTAACCAACATTTCAAAACCCGTTTTTTCATAGCAATCAATTGAATGATTCAATGAGAATAATTTGATTTTAATTAACGCTTGATGACGATATAGCCCGTGAAGCGTTCACGTACACCGTTTTCATTCCACACATAAATCACGTAGAAATAAGACCCGTCTGTTACGTTATTGCCAGCGCCTGCACCTGTATTCGATTTACCGTCGAACCGGATTGAGCGGTTATTATAGCCATATGCTTTGTACACAATACCACCCCACCTATTCATTACTACAACTTCGTTATGCGTATATTTTTCGATGTTTTCGATGTACATGTAATCGTTACCTACCCCATCGCCATTCGGAGAAATACCGCGTGGTACACGGATTTTTTCGCCTTCAGTGCCCGGCGGGAAGGTAACGTCGCCGATGATAGTCATCACATTGCTCTTCTGCACCGTGTAACCTGCAGCTACACCACTTAGGATAAGCGTTTCATTGGATTCTCTTTCTCCATCGCGGTTGATTTCGATTTCGAATTGCGCTTGTGATTCACCTGGTGCAATAACGAAGCTTACCGGTAAGCCTGCAATATCCATGGCGTCGGTTGTTGACGCAGGATCGATGCGGAGTTGGATCGTGATCGCTGTTGCTGCGGTGATGCCCGGAGGTAAGCTGTAGGTAACCATGGTTGTGCTGCCTTCGTGGATCGAAGATGAATCGATTGTTACCGTGATTACTTTATTGCTTGGGATAGTACCTGTTGCATCTTTAATCGTGATGCTGGCGCCGTTGATGACGAAGCCGGTTAATGTACCGTTTAGTAACAATGTTTTCGTATTACCGATGATATTATCCATCGCGGCATCAATTTGTAATGCAGCACTTTGGTGAGCATTAGCAGGAATTACAATCGTACCTGGTAATACGCTATGATCGGTATTGCTTGCTGTAGAAGCAATGTTTTTCGACAAATTCACGACAAGCGGGTACGCTGTGTAAATATTCGCCGGCAAAGTAGCTACAATCGATACGCTGTTTCCTTCTAATACGTCGCTGGTAGCCGGAGTGAAGGAGATCACGCGGTTGGCAGCGATTTGAGAAGTTTTATCGAGTACATTAAACGTGATGCTTTCTACTACGTAACCATCGGTATTCGTACCGTTGATGATGAGTGTTTCTGCTAATTCCAAGGTATCGTCCATTGGTACACGCACAGTGAACGTGGCGTTTGATTTACCGGCTGGGATTGTTACGCTTGTTGGAATGGCGTCGTGTTCTGCGTCTTGTAATGTAGAAGTTGCGTCTTTATGTAATTGTACTATGATATCGTTGGTAGAAATGATGCCGGTTGGTAATTGAACCGTTACCGTTGTAGCAGCATCACCTTCCGTGATCGTGTAATTAGTGGCCGTCATGCGGATATTTACGCTGCTTGTGTTAGCATCGATTACATCAACATTAATATTTCCAATGAACGTAAATCCTGTTGCAGCTGGTGTTAAGGATAATCTTTCGGTGTTTTCGATAAGATGATCATCAATTGCCGTGATATTCACCGTTCCACTTGTGCTACCAGCAGTAATGGTAATTTGTGTTGGGAAGCCACCGGTGAAATCTGCCGGGGATGCGGTGCTACCGTTGTTGGTTAAAGTAACTACGATATCGTAGGTTGCTTTAATACCACTAGGCAAGCTAGCTGTAATGGTTTTCGTTTCACCTTCTTTAATAGATGTTGGTGCATTGATCGTAATCACTTTGTTTGCGGCGATGGTGCCGGTGATATCTTTAATATCAATGTGTGCATTTGCACTCGCGTTGTTGCCGAAGATTGTTGCACTTGCGGCGATTTGGAGTGATTCTGTCAATTCTAACAAGTGATCATCTGCTGTAGCTTGCAAAGTGAACATGACTTCGTTGCTGCCTGCAGGAATTGTTACGCTTGCAGGGAAGCTATATTCGCTTGGTAACAAGTTCACATCAGTAGCTGCACCACGCGCCAAGTTAACAGTAATAGGCACCGTTGTGGTAATGTGCGATGGTAAACGTACCCAAACATTCGAAGTACTTCCTTCAAAAATAGCAGCAGAATCTGCTGTGATGTTCAAGGCTGTATTACCAGGGATGGTACTTGTTTTATCTTTTATTGTGAAAGTGATGCTGTTCACCGCGTAACCATCGGCACTAGTACCGTTGATTTGTAATGTTTCGTCATTTTCCAATAAGTTATCTGTTAAGGCTTTTATATTAAACTCGGCAGTCGTTTTACCTTGTAAAATAGTAACGGTAGCTGGAATCGGATCGTGATCATTTGAAGCAGCAGTTGAGCTAGCATCTTTTGTTAAGTTGATCACCATATCTTTTCCTGCTACTATGCCACTTGGTAAACTTACTGTTACGACGCTGGCTGCATCACCTTCCGTGATAGTGGTTGGTGAAGCATACATTGTAATTGTGCCATTTGTTTCACCATCGAGGATATCGATATTGATTTGGCCATTGATAGTGAAACCTGTTGCGCTAGCAGTTAAAGAAAGCTTTTCAGTGCCTTCAATAATGCCGTCGTTAATCGGTGAGATATTGATCGTACCCGTTCCGCTGGCAGCAGGGATGGTAATGCTAGTTGGCATGCCGCCTGTAAAGTCGGCCGCTGTAGCAGTGCTACCATTGTTTGTTAATGCAAGCGTGATGGGGTAAGCAGTTGTAATACCGGATGGCAAAGTAGCCGTTACCGCTTTTGTTTCACCTTCTTTAATAGTAGCCGGTGCTGCAAGTGTAATTACTTTATTGGCAGCAATTGTGCTCGTTTTATCGGTAATACCTACTGTTACATTAGCTGTTGACGTGGTACCGAAGATATCTGCCGTAGCAACGATTTGTAAGTTTTCGAGTAATTCTAAAATATTATCATCATTACTTGCCGTGAGCGTGAACGATACTTCGCGACCATTAGCCGGGATAGTAGCTGTTGAAGGGAAGCTGTATTCGCTTGCGAACAAGCTTGTACTGGTAGCTGCACCGCGTGTTAAGTTCACCATTATAGCTTGTGAAGTAGTAATGGTTGCAGGAAGACTGATCGTTACTTTCGTGCTATTGCCTTCTAAGATCGATGTTGAATCGGCCGATATTTGTAAGGCAACGTTTGCTGGGATTTGGCGTGTTTTATCTTTCACTGTGAACGTGATATTGTTCACAACATAACCATCTGGGTTTGTACCAGTAATGATCAATGTTTCATCACCTTCTAATAAACCATCTTCCAAAGCCTTCACATCAAACGTAGCGGAGGTAGCACCAGCTGGAATAGTAACACTTGCAGGAATTGGATCGTGATCGGTATTGGCAGTTGTAGAAGCCGGGCTTTTAGCGAGGTTTACTACAATTGGTTTACCTGCAGTTACCCCGCTAGGCAAACTAACCGTTACGGTGGTTGCGGCATCGCCTTCGGTAATAGTAGTAGCAGTAGCTGCCATGTGAATACCACCTACGATATCTTCATCGATGATATCAATATTAATTGTACCTACCGTGGTGAAACCAGTGGTGGTAGCAGTTAAAATCAATCTTTCGGTACCTTCTAATAATCCATCTTTCACAGGTGAAATACTCCTAATACCATTAGATGCACCTGCGTTGATGGTTATACTTGCTGGGAAGCCAGCTGCAAAGTCTGCAGCAGAAGCAGTACTGCCGTTGTTCGTTAAGGTAACAACGATTGGGTAAGAAGCGATGATACCACTTGGTAAGCTTACCAAAATGTTTTGCGTTTCACCTTCCTTCACTGCCGATGGCGAGAAGATCGTTAACACTTTATTCTCAGGAATGGTGCTGGTTTTATCGGCGATGCCAACAATTACATTAGCCGTCGTATCGCGACCAAAAATATTTGCTGTACCTACTATTTGCAAATCTTCTGTTGGTTCTAAGATATTATCATCATCACTAGCAGTTAATATAAAGCTAGCAGATGAGCCGTTTACAGGAATGGTAACTGTAGCAGGGAAGCTGTATTCCGAAGCCGTTAATTTCGGATTTGAAGCTGTTCCTCTTGTTAGATTCACAACAATAGCTTGCGTAGTAGTAATACCAGTAGGTAAGCTTACTATAATTTTAGTGCTATTGCCTTCCAAGATCGTTGTAGAATCGGCCGTTAATGTGAAGGCAAGATTCGCTGGGATCGTGCTGGTTTTATCTTTTATCATGAACGTTATACCGGTTACATTGAAGCCATCGGTATTGGAACCCGTAATAATTAATGATTCATCGCTTTCGAAAATACCATCTTCGAGGGCGCTTACCGTGAACGTTACTGTTGAAGCACCGGCAGGTATTGTTACGCTAGTTGGGATTGTACTATGATCAGTATTCGCAGCTGTTGACGTAGCTGATTTTGCGAGGTTTACGACCATTGGTTTACCAGCTGTAAATCCACTTGGTAAGCTAACCGTTACCGTTGTAGCAGCATCGCCTTCGGTGATGGTGGTGTTGGCTGCCGTCATACTAATTGTGCCACTTACCTCTTCATCTTCGATGGCAATATCGATGTTACCATTGATCGTGAAACCAGTGGCAGTTGCAGTTAATTTCAAGTACTCGGTACCTTCAATAGTGTTGTCGGCAATTGGCGAAATGTTTACAGTGCCCGTTGTGCTAGCAATGGTAATCGTAGTAGGCAAACCAGTGGTGAAGTCGGCTGCAGTAGCGGTACTTCCGTTGTTGGTAAGGGTTATTACGATTGGTGTAGCAGTAGAAATACCTGTTGGCAAGCTCGCTGTGATGGATTTCGCTTCTCCTTCTTTAATTGTAGTTGGTGCTGAAATCGTAATCACTTTATTAGCAGCGATCGTGCTTGTTTTATCGGCGATACCTACTGTAACATTCGCTGTTGAATTAGATCCGAATACGTTGGCACTGGCAGCGATTTGGAGGTTTTCTAATCCTTCCAAAATATTATCATCTGCGCTCGCTGTTAATGTGAACGAACCTTCGTTGCTACCTGCAGGAATGATTACCGTTGCAGGGAAGCTGTATTCGCTCGCTTGCAAAGCAGCACTCGAAGCTGCACCACGCGTTAAGTTCACCGTAATAGCTTGCGTAGTGGTGATATTGTTTGGAAGACGAACGGTTACTTTCGTGCTGTTGCCTTCTAAGATGGATGTAGAATCTGCCACGAGCGTTAAAGCTACATTGGCTGGGATCGTACTTGTTTTATCTTTTATCGTGAATGTGATACCATTAACCGTGAAGCCATCGGTGTTTGTGCCTGCGATGACCAATGTTTCGTCGCTTTCAAGTAAGTTATCAGTGATAGCGCGAACAGTGAATGTTGTGGTAGAAGCACCTGCCGCGATGGTAACGCTTGTTGGGATAGCATCGTGATCAGTATTCGCAGCTGTTGAGGTAACTGATTTACTTAATGTTACAACGATAGGTTTACCCGCAGTTAATCCACTTGGCAAGCTAACTGTTACCGTAGTAGCAGCATCGCCTTCAGTAATCGTGGTATTAGAGGCCGTCATCGTAATTGTACCACTTACATCTTCATCTTCAATCGCAACATCAATAGTTCCATTCACCGTGAAGCCTGTAGCCGCGGCTGTTAACTTCAAGAATTCTGTGCCTTCGATAGTATTATCGGCAATTGGCGAAACATTGATAGTACCTGTAGTACTAACAATTGTAATCGTAGTAGGTAATCCCCCGGTGAAGTCGGCAGCAGTTGCTGTGCTTCCGTTATTGGTAAGGGTTACTACGATTGGTGTAGCGGTAGAAATACCTGTTGGTAAGCTCGCTGTGATAGGTTTCGTTTCACCTTCTTTAATAGTAGTTGGTGCAGAAATCGTGATCACTTTATTAGCAGCGATCGTACTTGTTTTATCGGCGATACCTACTGTTACATTCGCTATTGAATTAGTACCGAATACGTTGGCACTTGCAGCGATTTGGAGGTTTTCTAATCCTTCTAATATATTATCATCTGCACTGGCTGTTAATGTGAACGAGCCTTCATTGCTACCTGCAGGAATGGTTACCGTTGCAGGGAAGCTGTATTCGCTCGCTTGTAAAGCGGCACTAGATGAAGCCCCACGCGTTAAGTTCACCGTGATGGCTTGCGTAGTAGTGATATTGCTTGGAAGACGAACAGTTACTTTCGTGCTGTTACCTTCTAAGATAGATGTAGAATCTGCCACGAGCGTTAAGGCTACGTTTGCTGGGATTGTACTTGTTTTATCTTTTATCGTGAACGTGATACCATTTACTGTGAAGCCATCTGAGTTCGTACCAGTAATCACCAACGTTTCGTCATTCTCAAGTAAATCATCTGCAATGGCACGCACTGTGAAAGTAGCAGTTGTTGCACCTGCGGCGATGGTTACACTCGCAGGAACAGCATCATGATCAGTGTTCGCTGCCGTTGAGGTAGCCGATTTACTTAAGTTAACAACGATTGGTGTAGCTGTTGTTACCCCGGTTGGCAAACTTACCGTTACCGTGGTAGCGGCATCGCCTTCCGTGATGGTAGTACTAGCAGCCGTTATGGAAATGGTACCGCTTACTACTTCATCTTCAATGGCAACATCAATAGTACCATTTACGGTGAAGCCTGTTGCAGTTGCCGTTAGCTTCAAGTACTCGGTGCCTTCGATAATATTATCAGCAATTGGCGATATGTTGATGGTACCCGTTGTGCTAGCAATGGTAATCGTAGTAGGTAATCCACCGGCGAAGTCGGCAGCAGTTGCTGTGCTTCCATTGTTGGTAAGGGTTACTACAATTGGCGTAGCTGTAGAAATTCCAGTAGGCAAGCTAGCTGTAATGGATTTCGTTTCACCTTCTTTAATAGTAGTTGGCGCTGAAATCGTAATTACTTTGTTCGCTGCAATTGTGCTGGTTTTGTCGGCAATACCTACTGTTACATTCGCTGTTGAAGTAGTACCGAATACATTTGCACTAGCGGCGATTTGTAAGTTCTCTAATCCTTCTAATATATTATCATCCGCGCTTGCTGTTAATGTAAACGAACCTTCATTGCTGCCTGCCGGAATGGTGACCGTTGCAGGGAAGTTGTATTCGCTCGCTTGTAAAGCGGCACTAGATGAAGCACCACGTGTTATGTTCACCGTGATAGCTTGCGTAGTAGTAATTGTGTTTGGAAGACGAACATATACTTTGGTGCTGTTGCCTTCTAAGATAGATGTAGAGTCGGCGGTGAGCGATAACGCTACGTTCGCTGGAATTGTGCTTGTTTTATCTTTTATCGTGAACGTGATACTATTTACTAGGAAGTTGAATGTATTCGTTCCACTAATCGTTAAGGTTTCATCACCTTCTAATAAATTATCGTCGAGTGCTTTTACCGTGAAAGTAGTAGATGAAGCACCTACCGGAATTGTAACGGTGGCTGGAATTGGATCGTGGTCGGTATTATCGGCTGTAGAAGCAGCATCTTTGCTAAGGTTGATCACGATGGCTTTGGCAGCAGTTACACCTGTAGGTAAGCTTACTGTAACAGTGGTAGCTGTATTGCCTTCTGTTATAGTAGTGCTTGTGGCAGTCATAGTAATTGGCGCCGTTGGTACTTCATCCAATATGTCAATATCAATAGCACCGTTGATGGTGAAGCCTGCACTTGCTGCATTCAATTTCAACTTCTCTACACCTTCTACTAAGTTATCTGCTACCGGGGAAACGTTCGTGCTGCCGCTGCCGCTATTGATAGCGATGGTGATAGCGCTTGGTAAACCACCGGTGAAGTCGGCCGCAGTTGCTGTGCTTCCGTTATTTGTTAAGCTAACAGTAATGGCATACGAAGCAGTGATATTACTTGGTAACATCGCGGTAATAACTT
This sequence comes from Chitinophaga skermanii, assembly GCF_003259335.1. GTDB lineage: Bacteria > Bacteroidota > Bacteroidia > Chitinophagales > Chitinophagaceae > Chitinophaga > Chitinophaga skermanii. Next base: position 1,966 of record NZ_QLLL01000004.1, on the reverse strand, counting down.
TCGTTTCACCTTCTATTACAGAAACTGGTGCATCAATAGTGATGATTTTATTTTCCGGGATGGTGCTTGTAATATCTTTAATGCCCACAATCGCTGTTGCTGATGCGTTTGTTCCGAAGATAGTAGCTGTTGCCCTGATTTGTAAGTTCTCTAGTAATTCCAACACGTTATCATCCGGAGAAGCTTGCAAAGTAAACGTTGCTTCATTGCCACCAGCAGGAATAATTACCGTGCTTGGGAAACTGTATTCACTAGCCAATAATGAAGCTGATGAACCACTACCCCGTGCCAATGTAACTGTAATTGGTGTGGCCGTGGTAATGCCAGTTGGTAAACTAACCGTTACTTTCGTGCTATTGCCTTCATAAATGCTGGCCGAATCGGCTACAAGCGTTAAAGCCACATTTCCAGGTAAAGTGCTTGTTTTATCTTTAATGGTGAATTTGATGCTATCTACTAGGTAACCGTCGGTATTAGTGCCTTCAATCACCAATGTTTCATCACCTTCTAAGATATCATCTTCCAAGGCGCGTACAGTGAAGGTGGCTGTTGTTGCACCTGCATTAATTGTTACACTTGCCGGGATGGTTGTATGATCTGTATTAGCTGCACTAGAAGTACCTTTTTTACTGAGGGTAACCACTACCGGTTTATTCGTTGTTACACCAGTTGGCAATTTTACCGTTACTGTGGTTGCGGCATCACCTTCTGTTATAACATAAGCAGCAGCAGTCATTGTAATATTACCACTCACCTCTTCATCTTCAATCGCAATATCAATTGTTCCACTGATGGTAAAGCCCGTAGCGGCGGCTGTTAACTTCAAGTATTCTGTGCCTTCGATTGTATTATCTGCAATTGGCGATACGTTGATAGAACCCGTAGTGCTAGCAATTGTAATCGTAGTTGGTAAACCACCGGTGAAGTCGGCAGCGGTTGCTGTGCTGCCATTGTTCGTTAAAGTAACCGTGATAGGTGTAGCTGTAGAAATTCCACTAGGCAGGCTAGCTGTAATGGATTTCGTTTCGCCTTCTTTGATAGAAGTTGGCGCAGTAATGGTGATTACTTTATTCGCAGCAATTGTGCTGGTTTTATCTGCGATACCTACAGTAGTTGTGGTTGTGGATGTTGTACCGAATACGTTTGCACTGGCTGCGATTTGGAGGTTTTCTAGTCCTTCTAATACATTATCATCTGCACTTGCTATTAAGGTAAACGAGCCTTCATTGCTATTCGCTGGAATCGTTACGGTTGTTGGGAAGCTGTATTCGTTGGTTTGTAAAGCGGCATCGCTTAATGCACCACGACTTAAGTTCACCGTTATCGCTTCTGTTGTAGTAATATTACTAGGTAAGCGTACAAACACTTTCGTGTTGTTACCTTCTAAGATTGTTGTTGAATCGGCTGTTAATGTAATGGCTACATTTGCTGGGATAGTGCTTGTTTTATCTTTTATCGTGAACGTAATGCCACTTACTGTAAATCCATCGCTATTGATACCTGTGATGACTAACGTTTCATCATTTTCAAGCAAATCATCTTCCACTGCTCGTACTGTGAACGTGGTAGTAGTGGCACCAGCTGCTATTGTTACACTTGCAGGAATTGCATCATGATCAGTGTTCGCTGCTGTTGAGGTAGCCGATTTACTTAAGTTAATAACGATTGGCGTTGCAACGGTTACACCACTTGGTAAACTTACTGTTACAGTTGTAGCAGGATTACCTTCAGTAATAGTAGTAGCAGTTGCTGTCATGGTAATAGTACCACTCACCTCTTCATCTTCAATTGCTACATCAATTGTTCCACTGATGGCAAAGCCTGTAGCCGCGGCTGTTAACTTCAAGTATTCTGTGCCTTCGATTACATTATCTGCAATTGGCGATACGTTAATAGAACCCGTAGTGCTAGCAATTGTAATCGTAGTTGGTAAACCACCGGTGAAGTCGGCAGCGGTTGCTGTGCT
>NZ_QLLL01000003.1:691081-700036 GCF_003259335.1 Chitinophaga skermanii | reverse complement strand
CCCGTCAGCCGCAGCGCATATTGAAAGCATTATCACCATTTACAACGAGCAGCGGCCACACAGTAGCTGCAACTACTTAACCCCTGCACAAGCGCATCATCAACATGGTAAAATGGCCATGAGATGGCAGCAAAAGGGTGCGTCACCTACAGGTGCCCAAGGCCGGTTATCCACAAATCCAGGTGGATTGTAAAAAGAAAAAAAGAAGCAAAAAAAGAAAAACTATAATAAGTAGTAGTAATAGGTTCTTTTTTTTAATCTTTGGAACTGTAAACTATTATACGGATTAACAACTACAGGTGTAAACCTTTATCCGGATTATCTAACAAGGGTGTAAACCTATTTTAGGACGTGACATGCTTACCATAACATCTCACCCTATCCTGTTACTACCCAAAGCCTATCTTTTGCCTATCCTTACCCTATCCTAAGCCTATCTCGACCCTATCTAAAGCCTATCTAAAGCCTATCTAAAGCCTATCTAAAGCCTATCTAAAGCCTATCTAAAGCCTATCCTAAGCCTATCCCCACCCTTTTTTTGGTATTCATTATCAAGTAGTTAGTAAGTTATAAAATTTATCCACACTGTTTATGTGATTGAATGTGAAGGCGCCCAGCGATTTTGGGGGTAAAATATGGTTGCTTCTTGAAGGTTGGGAGAGGGGGCTACTGGGTATGGGGGATATAAAATAACCCCAAGGATGCATACATCCTTGGGGTTTATGATAAAGTACAGCTTGCGTTCAACTACTAGTTAGCAGCAGGGGCAGGTGTCCATTTGTTGTTTGCTGGGTTTACATCGGGGAATTCGCCATTTGGATCGATGGTTACTTGGCTGAGTTCAGATGTAGAGTTGTACTTGAAAGTCCAAGTACCACCACGTTGCCAGATTTCTACCGGGAGTTTAACGGTGCTGGTTTTACCGTTCGACTCTTTTACTTCGATAGTAACAGGCATGGGGAGTTCTTGCAAGTTTTCAATCGTGATTAAGGCGCCTTTGGTGGCATCGTTGCTCAAGTATTTAACTTCTTTTACGGCTTGATCGAGTTTCCAGTTTTCTTGGAACCAACCACGCCAGAACCAGGTAAGGTCTTCCCCTGTACCATTTTCCATAGCACGGAAGAAATCGGTGGGTGTTGGATGCTTAAATGCCCATTCGTCGATGTATTTCTTGAAGGCATAGTCGAAGCGATCTTTACCAACTATTTGCTCGCGGAGTAATGCCAGGCCCAAAGCCGGTTTGTAGTATGCGCCTAAACCGAGGTTCATAGGTTGCAACACTTCAGGGATGTGCATCAATGATTCGGATTTTGGATTGAAGATCATCGGCGCCATTGCACCCACCTTTTGCGGGCGGTAATACTCGCCTTTATTGAATTCTTCAGTAGCAATGTTGTTAACAAAAGTATTGAAACCTTCATCCATCCAAGCGTATTTACGTTCGTTTGAACCAACAATCATCGGGAACCAGTTATGCCCGAATTCATGGTTCGTTACGCCCCATAAACCACCACCGGCACTTCTAGCGGAGCAGAATACGATACCTGGATATTCCATACCACCTACAATACCCGCTACGTTAACAGCTACAGGGTATGTATAAGGATACCATTTATTCGAATACGATTCAATACAGCCTTTCACATACTCTGTAGAACGGCCCCAAGCTTTTAAGCTAGCCGTTTCTACCGGGTAGGCCGACTGTGCCATGGCTTTCTTACCATTGGGAAGGTTAATGCGTGCACCATCCCAAATAAAGGCTTTAGAAGCAGCCCAAGCTACATCGCGCGTATTTTTACATGTAAAGTTCCATGTTACATTGCCACTGCGGGTAGGCGCAGCTAATACATCGGTACTATCAACAATAGCTACCGTGGTTTCACTGTTTTTGGCACGGTTAAAACGCTCTAATTGTTTCGGCGTAAGGGCTGTTGTAGGATTGGTTAATTCACCAGAACCTACTACCACCATATTCGCCGGTGCAGTAATGCTGTACGTGTAATCACCATAATCGAGGTAGAATTCACCGGCACCTAAATAAGGTAAGTTATTCCATCCCAATACATCATCATACACAGCCATTCTTGGGAACCACTGTGCAATTTCGTAGATGATACCGTTCTTGGTTTTCAATTTACCCATACGGTCGGTTCCTTGTTCTACTATTTGGAAACCATATTGGATTTTGATTTGCAGTTTACCACCATTCGCTTTCAACGCTTGTGGCAAACGAATTTGCATACGGGTATCGGTTACCACGTATTCCACTTTCTCTGTTTTACCCAATGCATTGGTAATGGTGACAGAAGAAATTTCATAGCCTTCTGTAAATTCCTTACTCGCATAACGACCACCACTTACCGCGGTGGCTGCTTCCGCACGGGAATCTTTACGGTACAGGTTCTGATCGAGTTGCAACCACAAATATGGCAAAGCATCCGGGCTGTTGTTCGTATAAGTAATGGTGGTAGCACCATCAATACGACTCTTCACTGTATCCATCGTTACAGCAATGTTATAATCGGCACGGTTCTGCCAATATTTATGGCCTGGATACCCAATAGCGCTACGTGTTTCAGTACCATTCGATGTGTAAAAATTAGGTGCAAACGCTTTATGCTGGTCGTAAACCGACTCGCTTTTGGTTTGTTGCGCCATAGCACCCGGTAAGTTGGCAGCTAACAAGCACAAGCCTGCTAGCAACGGACGTTTCATTATCATAGTGAAATTAGCTGGTGAATAGATCAAGTTGAGGACTAAATATAAGTACACAAGAGAAATATAGCAAAAGGTTTATATAAGCGGTGGGATAGGGGATGAAAGAAAACACCCCGAACAGCTAGCTGATCGGGGTGCGAGGGATCATTTATTATGACTTATTCTTCTTGATTTCTTTTCGCTTTTTTTTCAATTCTTTAATATCAGCACTTACCTTTTGTAACGCGGCTTCTGTAGTTTTTTTCGCTTCAAAATTCATCTGCGCTTTTTGTGCTTTCTCTTCCGCCGTTAACTTCGGTCCTCGTAATTGCTTCGAGAATGTACGCGTGTGGAAGTTCAATAACGGGATATCTACCAAAATAGATAAACTTAAACGACCATAGCTATTGGTGGTAGAAGCAATATCCGATTCCACCTTCCTTAACAATGGTCCCATTTGATACCCCATATTAACCGACAACGGTGTTTTACCAATACCAAAGGAATAGAAAACACCCGGCGAAATCACATCTTTCCATTCAACCGTTGGCAATTGGTTAGCATCATTATCCTTATTGAAACGGTAAGCCGTAACAGCGCCAATATCTAGCACAGAAATAAATATACTAGACGATGTTTTATGGCGGGAGTTGAAGAAGAGAATACTTTGTCCTTTGCTGATGGCTACCCCAATTGGTGCTGTAATACCTACTGCTGGTCTTGTATCTAATCCTTTAATAAATTCAAATCCACCGAAAAAACCTACATATGCATTCAACGATACGTTAAAAGCCGATGTTCTTTTAATGCGGGATGAACCGCTTGGCAAGGCATATGTTTCAATAGCAGCAGCTACATCATCACTATTCTTCGCCACGGCAAGCGATGCACCTAAGCCTCCATACGTTAATAAGAATTGGCGCACTTTATTAGATACTACTAATGTATCGTACGCCACCTTTTGCTGCATGATTTTATCGGCTGGATATATTAGATTATATAGCTGTAAAGTTTGGTTTACGGCATACGAGTAAGATTTCCTGTTAACAGATGAAACAATTTCTCCACCAATTTTAATGGCCGAGAAATAGTAATTCACTTCTTCGTTCAGCTTTGTAATGGTGGTGTTAACCGTGGTTTCATCCAAGGAAGCCAGCTTTACCAATGCTTTTTTGAAATGTGGTAAGTCAACAACTTTCATGCTGTAGGTAACCATGTCCATTGTTTTGCGGGTATAGTCTACGAAGATTTCCAACTTCACCGAGTCGCTGGTTTCTTCTTTATATTTTTTCACCAAAGAAGAAATGGCGTTTACTTTTTCACTAAAACCAACAATGAAGCCTTTGTATTCATCGATATCTTTATCGGCATTGTATAAGAGGTTGATGATAGAGTCGAGCCGTACTTTATCGGTGTAGTAAATGGGATGGTCGGCATTGTTCGCATGTTGATATAATAAACCTAGGTAAAGTTTTACAGCTAGCTTGTTACTGGTTAGCTTTTTCAGTTGCGCGGTGGTTACCCAGTAATTCTCTTCCCCTTCAAGGCTTTTCAACGAATTACTCAGCATTTGGGCGGTTAACACGATACCTTTTGTGCTGGTTAATTTCGGATCACCCAGTAGTTCATTGGTAGGGTAGTTCTCTAAAATTTCACCTGGATGTGTGCCATCTTGCACCGCTACACCAATATAGCTCGCCGATTTAATAGCTGCTACCAGGGCAGGATATTGCGCGAAGAAGGCAGGGTGGTTCTTGATAATACCGGGCGCGTTAGCAATAAGATCTTTGATATCTGTTTGGAACGATTCTCTTAATTGATCGATGAAACGTTGATAGTCGTAAATATTATCGCCAATCGCTTTCAACGTATTGGTAGTGGCAGGGAAAAGTGTACGCACATCTGCAAAACGATCGTCTTCTATCACTTCTTGGAAGCGGGAAAAGAACGACACCGTTAATTCTTCCTTCGTACGTTTTACTAGGAAACGGGCAATACCGTCAATAATGGCGGTAGAGGTTAGGCCGCTCCCCGGTATAATAGAACCGTCTTCGCTACCAATAGGACGAATCGTAGATAGTTTATCATTTACGAGTTGTTCCGCGGCAGCTGCATCCGCAACGTTGGTGAGTGTTTTTAAATAGGCTGTTAGGAATTTATTGCCTTCAACGCTTTTCGGGTTATCGAAATAATAATTCGAAATAATGGTAACAGCTTGATCGAGCGTGATACCAGGTTGTGCAAGTTTTAACGCATCGTAGTAGGCAATCCCTGTTGGCTTTACATCGGCGGGTGGTGGAGTAGGGGCAATCGTACTACCACCTAATGTAATCGTAGCGGCTTGAAGATCGTTTTCGATGATGGGGAATTTGTGCGAGGTACCGTTTTTCAACAATACCGTCACTAAAATAGGGTAGGTAAGTTGTTGATCATCATCTAACCCGTTAATCATTGCATTGCTTTTGATCGTGAATTTATTATTAGCATTTTTAATAGCCGATGAATCAAATACAAAATTGAAAGCAGTACCACCGGTACGGGCATTTTGAATAAATAGTTGCGAGAAATTAGGGTTACTAATAATAAACTTAATAACAGGCGTTTCTCCCGTTTTCACTGGTGTAATCGCAATAGCGCTTTGTGGCAGCTGCTGATCGATATTAATGTACAGCGAGTTTTTTTGCGCATGCAATTGCACAGCTACCATGCAACTGATCGCAAGCAGGATGAGTGTTGTTTTCATTGTATAGGAAGTATATATTTTCTTATATGGATAAATAAACCCCGAAAGGTCTGAATGCTTGTTTGATTTTAACCGCGTACGTAAATTTATCATCGGTGGCAACTACGATACCGATAGCCACCTGTTGACTATCCAGTACCAACGACCCAGAATCACCGTTTGTAGATACTTGCGGAAACTGGGGATCGTTGTGTTGAATGATGATGAGATTTTTGAACATATGCATAAAGGTGCTACCGCCTTTGCTCTGTAAATATGGAATAGGACATTCAAAGCTGGTATGTATAATTCTACCTTTCATCATGGGTGTAGAAAAACCTTCAATCACTACGTTCGTGGTAAAAATATCATCTTCACTTACATCGCGAATGTTGCGAGGTTGAATGGTGCGTGCTGTAGTTTTGTAGAAGGTAGCTACGGCAGGATCTTTAATTAAAGCAATCGCCGAATCGGTATTTGTTGTAAGGGCCGCATTATCCAAAACAGCAATAACATTTCTGCGGAAGTCCATAATGTTTTTATGCTTATCGTCGTTCTGCCAAGTATAGTCACCATTGAAAACATGGTAGCAACTGAGAAGGTATTCATTATTGGGTTCTGTGAATTTTTTCACCACGCAACTAATGGTACCCCAGTTTGCAGGTCTATTTGTATTGGTGAGCGCCAATTCTTTCACCCCGGGTGTATTTTCAGGCGTATTACCTAGTAAGTGAGGTTTATTTACTACATCTACAATAACTGGAATCTGAATAGTATCATTGATAATAATAGGATGATATTTCGCAATTACATTGGCGCCAACACGTTCATTGTTCACCAATACGTGTACACCTTTCTTCGTTTCACCCGTCTCATCATCTTCATAAAACCATTTATTCACGGCCAATACACCTTCCATCCGCATAATACTGTCCTTGTATAACATCAACGCTTTATCAACCGGCTCTATAGGTTCTGTATTGATAACTGGCGGAGCGGCTAAATTGATGTCGACAGGGTTCAAATCAAGCAGGGGATCGGGGATAGGGGGGGCAACTTTTTCTTCCGGCTTAATACCTGCATTACGTAAATTGACGAGTTTCTTCAGTAAATCGAACCAGAAAGGAGCACCTAGGGTAAGTGCTAGCGCCGTAATAATCCAACCTAATAGGCGTTTACCGTCGGCAGGGATTTCACTAACAACGAACCAAGCCTTCCCGAAAGCCGAGTAAGGTTCGGTACCGGTGATGGTAATACCTGTGGAATCGACTTTATCAATGCGGCTCACTTTCGCAAAATGCTCACCAGTGATAGCAGCAATTGACTTATGAACGGGGATTTGCTGTTTCAACTGGGCTACATACGCCATGGAATCTGCTTGTTTCAATTGTGTGGCGGAAAGCAAGCGAGGTGTTAAAAGGTAAAACCCGGCGGTATCTTTAGATGATAGCGTGTCGCCTGTGGCAGCACTGTTTAATATAGAGCGTTTTTGAAGATGAATATTTGTTTCTAATGCATGGTATAAACTGTCGGAAGAGGCATACGCCTTCTTTAGTTGTTCAATTGTTTTTTGGGTATGGTCCGTTTCCTGCATGAATTGAAGCAGGGCATGGTATGTTTTTGCATCTTTTTTCTTCGTAATGGTAGTGCTACGCGGGTCTTGTAGGGTATCTAATTGCCAGCCGATACCTAGAATCATGTTAGCGTTTTGCATATCCCGGGAGATCGCTTTATAACTGCTATCGATGAGTTGTTGCGATAATCGTACGCTATCGTTTCCCGTTAAGTAAATGCTATCGAAACGGTGTGCGGAATCTTTGGCCATTGCGATGCTCATCGCTATCAGCTGGTCGCGAGCTTTATCATCTTTCGATAATTTCTGCGCGATTTGGATGGTATCGACGTTGAAAATAATCACGATCAGCATACCCAGCGTGAATAGGATAAACTGCATTTTATGCTTGTACCAACCGGTTGTTCGGTCCATCACTTCTGTGAACCACTTCTTCATACCGTCTTTGAATACCTGCGGGTTGTTATTGGCGGCGTTGAATAAATCGCGAAGTTGGATAAGGGTGCTTCCATCGAGTTCATGCACGTTTTTCTCGAGGCAGTATTGGATCTTTTCCATGGGGAGTTCGCCGAGTCCTTTCGATTGTAACAAATTGAAAAGTGTGTCGGCAAAATTGTCGGCTGTAATGTACGACGGTTTGGTACTAGAAAACAGCACGCGCTGTTCACTTTCCAATCGTGATAAATACTTGATGGATGGGTACTCATAAAACCTACCTGCGAAACTTTTCTTGAAATCTTTGTGTTCAAACAAGATAAACCGCTTACCGCGCTTGACGAGATATTGTAGGAAAGCGAGAAGATGGTCGCCGATACCGCGTACTTGTACACGTTTGTGGCCATTCGTTTCGTAGAACCCGTCGTTGAGCATCCGCTCGACGGCCAGGCGTAAAAGTCGTGCCCGTAATCCAATCCAGGTGGAAATCATTTCACCCAGTATCGTGGCAAACAAACTGTAAATAAGGTATACCAGTACCAAGCTGGTAACGATTTCAATAGCAACTGTATTGAACATAGGTAAAGGGTTGTCGGGGTTGAAAGTCTGGCGGTTTACTCCACCGATCGTACTACAAGGTACGAAACCTAGGAAAGTTTAAACTACCATGAAATGGGGATTTTTTAAATATGACACTCACCAGTTTGGCCCTTTTAAACGCTCTGCAGTATTACGTTATAGCCATTTGGGAGTATGCTTGAAGAGCACTTTCGAGTGGCCTATAATGCGGTCATTATGTTCTATTAAGGCATATACCATTTCCCGGGATTTGTGGAATGCTGGGCGTTATATTTTTCGGGATCTCCAGGGATTTTTTTGAGCCAATTGTTACTGTATATCAAACCTCGTAAGGATTATGCAAAACCTAAGCGGCAAATTATGTTGCATGCAGTTTTGTGTGTACCCGGGATATTTACCTTTGGAATGCAAATAAATAAACGCTCATAATCCGCTTTGGTATCCACCAGCGAATAATAAAACCATCCATTTGGGTGTCCTATAATGAGGGGTTCTGATAAATGATATGAATAAACGGCGTTGATTTATTTTTTAGGAATCAAAGGAAACTTGGAATTTGTTTCACTTATAATAAATATTATGTTAAGTAAGTTATTTTGACATTTAGAATAGGGCTTCCCTTTGGTTGATTTCATGGATTTCCGCTTGTTGTAGTTGCTTTGGGTGTGTCGGTTCCTCTCTTGATCGACTGGAATGTTTTGAGTATAAGATTCCCCTGCTTTCTTGCATGCTTTAAGGATTGTTGTGCATTGGTTTGGCTTATCGTGGTTTTGGCTTGGAATTGAACGGCCTGAGAATTGTGTAAACGTTGCTGGATAAGGATTTGATGCGAATATGGAATTTAGGCTTGTTGTAGTTTTGGCTTGGAATTGAAGTTCCTGAGAATTGTGTAAGCGTTACTGGTTAAGGATTTGGTGCGAATACGGGATTTTGGCTTGCTGTGGTTTTG
>NZ_QLLL01000003.1:0-690956 GCF_003259335.1 Chitinophaga skermanii | reverse complement strand
TGTATAAACGTTGCTGGCTAAGGATTTGATGCGAATACGGGATTTCTGCTTGCTGTGGTTTTGGCTTGGAATTGAAGTTCCTGAGAATTGTGTAAACGTTGCTGGCTAAGGATTTGATGCGAATACGGGATTTCTGCTTGCTGAGGTTTTGGCTTGAATTTGAAGTGCCTGAGAATTGTGTAAACGTTGCTGGTTAAGGATTTGGTGCGAATAAGGGATTTTGGCTTGCGGTAGTTTATGCTTGGAATTGAAGTTCTTGAGAATTGTGTAAGCGTTGCTGGTTAAAGATTTAGCATGAATATTAGGTTTCGGCTCATTATGGTTTTAGTGAAATCATGCTACCCCAATCCGCCAACACCACAATTAATTTCAAACAACACACTTCGCAAATACCACATCGGCTACATTTTTGTACATAACTTTATTATGTTAAATAAAAGCCCCCACACCATGCAATCATTCGACTTTTTCCAAGCATATGCTAAAGCTTCACTGGGCAACCAACCCCAAGCGATCGCTCATTTCTATGCCAAAGCTTTCATTGCTGCGGACCCTTCCAACGCAGCCACCTTTCAAAACAACGAACAGTTCATTAAATGGCTGGAAGAAGTCCATGCATTTAATCAACAGCATGGGATGCTGGGGATGACAGTTGTACAAACCGAAGATCAACCCATCAGCGAAGCCTATAAACTCGTACATGTTTCCTACGAAGGCCAATTTGCTCAAACCGGTGTGCAAGCTATCCCCTTCAAAATTTCATACCTACTCTCCCATGTCGAAGGCGATTGGAAAATCCTATGCTATATTTCACACGAAAAACAAGAGAACGCCATGAAAGCTAATGGGTTGCTATAAAATAAGCACAGCCGCCAAGATTGACGGCTGCATGGTGTTTGATAGTGTACATTCCTTTCTCTATCAATAAAAAAAATCTTTATTCCACTTTGAAATCTGTATATGTATAACCTACTTGACCATTGGTACTAATACCTTCCACTACAATCAAGTATTCCCCCGGAATATCGCACGTATAAAAATTCACTTTACCATTACCATCATTGCCAATTTTTACATTAGGCGACCAATACAATAAGTTTCTATAATCCGGCATACGCCTGTTGTTACGACTTCTACCATCATATTGCGGAGAATAAAACGCACGCGGATATTGTAAGCCATTATACTCTTGCACTGTTACATAAGGCTCTAACTGGTAGCCATCTAAATCTCCCTTGTACGTTTGTAAACTCACAATGCCATCTACTTTCAAATTGTTATAGATATACTGGTGAGCTACGACTGAACCTTTGCGCACCTTTAACGGGTCGTACTCAAAAAACTTCTTATTGTTAAAGATTGGTACCCCATCCAGCAGTATAAACGGGTCGCGGTCGAAGAATTTCGGCGAGTTTAAACCCTTATCCAAGGCCAATAAATGCAATCCATCGCTATGCTTTCGTACCATCACAGTTGGTACATACTCTCGAAATACTTCCTCCATCGTTCGGAAACGTGTGTAATCGTCGAGGTTAAATTGCTCATCTGGTGGCCCGTAGAATGCAGCGCTATCAGTAGGACCTTTATATGCTAACAGCGTAAGACTGTCGCCGAAAAAGGCTTGCTGGATTTGCATTTCCCGGTGCCTTTGTTTCAAATCATTAACAGCGGCTTTGGTAAGAATAACATCCTGGGTTGTATGAAATATGGGTTGTTCTTTGTGTACGTAATAAGGACTGTTAATCGCGATTTGCGCGGCACTATCTTGCGGAGCGGGTTGCACTACTAAATCGCCATCACCGTAATAACCCGGCACCTCCACAGAAATATAACCATTGTCATCAGAAGTGGTGGCAAAGAAACGTACTTGTTTACCGGGGATAGACAAATATACCATGGTATTTGGCATCGGTTTTCCCGTTCGTTTATTGGTTACTTTTCCTGTTACAATATGGCCGTTCAATTCTGGCGCGTATAAGAACTTAGGTTGTTTCGTATTAAATACAGCCGACCAATCTACACTATACTTGCCTTGTAATAGTAACAACATATTAGCGTCTTCCACCACGTTATTAGATCCAGCAAAGTAATAAGCGGGTTCTTCCACGATACCATTAATATGCGAAGTAAGCATATGGTAACTTTGAATATCATCTACCTTATTCAAATCTAATTGATCCTTGCGAATCACCTTTACAGAAAGGTTGGCGGGTACTGTTTGGTCGGAGCTATCTTTCGTCGCTACATCGATATCTACTTTCTCACGTTTACCATAAATCGACTTATTTACTTTCGTGGTAATGTTCAGTTTTGCTGTTGGAGGCTGGAAGAATAATCGTTGCCCAACAATATTATATTCATTGTCGAAAACAGTGATTTCATTCACGCCTTCCCGTATGGGATTTTTCCCTTTGAAGTAGAAATGGATTTTATGATTTTTAGGATTCGTTGCATCGGGTATTACGGGGGCCACATCTACGGCTGTAATTTTCCCGTTGTTTTGTACCACCGTGCTGTAATAGGTTTGTCCTACCGGCATGCTCGTTTCCACCATAATGGTGAAATGGTCTTTCATGGAATAGGTAACTACATAGCCTTGGTCTTTTACCTCTGGTAAGGCAACTATGGTATCTTGTTGGTTGAAATGTATGAGTGCTTTATATTTTTTATTACTTTGAGGTGTGAAGGAAAAGCTATCTATCCCAAACTTGCCAGGCTTTATATCTGTAACAAAGTTACCCGCATTATCAACGATCTTGCCACTCGCTTCTAACCCATTACCCGCAGGATCTTTTATACTATAGGCAACAAAGTTTTTTACCCCGGCAACTAGTTGGCCTCCATTCGTAGCAAATTTTATTATCGCTTTTTTGGATTGTTTACTATCAACTAACGACAATTGCTCGAACGTATTAATAATGGTAACAGGTTGTTTGAAGAAGTATTCTTCCCCAAAATTTTGCATCCACTTGGTATAAGCACAAAGCGTGTAATTTCCCGTTTCCATTGTGGGCAATAACGTGAGAAACCCTTCTCCTAGCCCTTCATGAATACCCAATTTCTGTTGTAATACAGGTTGGTTCTTTTCGTTCAATACTTCTACATATACAATCTTACTCATATCGGGTACATCACCAAAGGCCAAAATGGAACAATATAATTTCATCCAAATGGTCTCCCCTGCCAGGTAAGTTGTTTTATCTGTTTGTATGTATAGCTGTTGTCGATAATTATCTCTCGTATATTGCTCAAATCGTTGATTGATATGATCAATGATGGCCGCCGGTTGGGTCTGCGCCTTTGAGAACAATGGACAAAGGCTCATCGTTACGAAGCTGGTTTGTAAGAGAAACTTTCTCATGCGCATGGTTTTTAAAATAATCAATTAAAAAGGCCAGAAATCAGGGCGTACATTATATCCTCCTGTTTGTAGTTGTAAACAATCCAAACAGCGGAAACTACCGGTCACCCCCAGCTTTTTCTCCTCTGGGTCTAAAAACACAGGGTATCCCCTATCATACCCAAAGTACAAGGCTAAGCCTGCCTTCGACTGGTCGAGTACTTCCGTTGCAAACCCACATTTATTCTCAAATGTAGAATAAGAAGGACGGCTGAAATACCTGGCTTTCGTTGTTTCCATCGAAGCTGAAATATATCCCACTACAGGTTCTGCTGGGTTTTGTACATTCACAATGTTACCCCTCAGCTCTGTAGGCAAAGGATCAAATATCCCGCCCAATTGCTCTGTATACTTCCGTACATTATTTAAATAATCGTAAGCCTCGCTCGTTAAAGCATATTGGCGCACCAATATTCTATACCCCACACTAATTTCTATTTGATCCCTATTAAACGACTGTAGCGGTTCTTGCACAATTTGGTCAACACTGGAGCGCTCGCTGCTAGCCACTAATATGGAATTAGTCACAAGGTTTTTCCAACACCTAAATAGTTTCACCTGTTCTGAATAAGGTCTACTACGTAAGGTAGAATCGTTATTATTAAAAACTTGACGAGAATACCATTGGGAGTTATACTCATACGTTCCTTCATACGTCCACCTGTAATACTTAGTGGAATTACTGGGGTCATGTGTATTTACGTAAACTGTAAACACATCGTTTTTGCGATAGCTAGCAATTGTATCAATTGGAGGCACATTTCTTACAGGAACGAAGCTGGATATATATTGATCATTTTTTTGTGTAGCGATTTTGAGACGAACTTTTTTATCTACGGCAATATTTAAATCACTTGCTGTGTAAGTACCTATAGGGGATTCTACTAAGTCGTAACTACCACCACCTTCTACTTCCACCGTCACTTTTGCTTTCGTTTCATAGATCATTTTTGCTGTATCTTTTAAAGCTGATGCCCTGCTTAACATGATACGGGTAGTGGTACTTGGCCCTACTACAATCATTCCATCTACCACTAAATAATTAATATTCTTTCCTTGGAGATCGGGTGTATAAGGGTCTTTGCAGGCGCCGTACAAAATACAGCCCAGAGCAAGGATGACATAAACAATATACCGGCGGGTTCTTCGCATATAACTAGCTTAAAATTTGAAATTGTATGTAGCAAAAGGAATGGCTGAACCGAAGATGGATAATTTGTAACCATTCACTTTCCCATTTTCTGTTACGAAATATACAGAGTATGGATTACGGCGAGCGGTTAGGTTATATACTCCCACAGTAAAGCTGCTATGGAATAATTTATTCGTTTTGTGATTGCCTTCGATGTTCATGCTTAAATCCGTTCTGAAGTAATCGGGTATTCTCTCCGTATTCCTATCGGCATAATACATCCTGTAAGCGCCACCATAATAATACCGCCCAATCGGCACTGTAATGGGCCTACCGGTACTATAATTGGCCGTTAACGATACGCTGAACCTGTGCGAGAATTTGTAGTTAGAGATGAAGTTTACTACGTGCGGCTTATCATAATCGGCGGGGAAATAATCGCCACCATTAATTGGCGACAATACCAATGGGTCATCCATTTTCACAAAGGTTCTTGAATATGTATAACTCACCCACCCTGTTAATTTACCGGCTGTTTTCTTTACCAATAATTCCACGCCGTAAGCTTTCCCCGTTGCATTCGCGACATCCGTTTCGATGTGTGGGTTTAAGAATAATTCCGCGCCGCTTTTATACGTTAACGTATGCTTAATCCATTTGTAATAGGCCTCTACAGATGTTTCAATGGTATTGTCCTTGAAATTCTTGTAGTAACCAACCGCTACTTGGTCGCCCACTTGCGGCTGAATGTAATCGTCGCTGAACTTCCAAGTATCTACAGGGCTGATGGCAGTTGTATTACTCAACATATGGATATTCTGCCTCGTGCGGTTATAGGCCACTTTAATACTGGAGTTATTATCCGGCAAGGTATAGCGCAAGGAAACACGTGGTTCTAGCCCTATGTAGTTTTTAATATTGCCCGTTTTATTGATCGTATCTGTAATGGAACGAACATCGCGGGGTACGCCCGGCGCGTATTCATATACCGTACGAGGACCAAAGTACCCGTAATAGTTGGCTCGTACACCAACGTTCAAGGTAAGGTCTGGCGTGATCGTGATATTATCTGCAACATAGGCAGCGAGGTCTAAGGCTTGCTCACTATCCATTTTATCGGGCACAACGGAACCTTTGCCAACAGATGAGATAGTGCCAGGGTGAGATTTATAGTAAATAGCCCCCAACCCAGTTTCAAAACGATGCACAGTATTAGGCACATAAGTAAAATCCAATTTGCCATGGTACTGCATAATATCGAACTTGAATTTAAAGTCGGTCACATCCTGCTGCTCACTCTCCATTTGGAAGTCGTACCGGTCGTAACCAGCCGTAAATATGCTCGTTAAGCGGTTATTAAAATTGTGCTTCCATTTCACCACGGCGTTTTTATTCCCGTATTGGTATAATGTATCTCCATCGAGGCGGAACTTATCGCCACTCATATAGCCAGATACATAAATGGTGTTCCTATCATTGATGGTATGCGTAATACGAGCATTTACATCGTAGAAGCTGGCACTGCTATTTTTATATTTCTCATCCTCCAATAAATTCAATGTCCAATCAGAGTAGGTGGAACGGCCGCCGATAATGAATGAAGTGTTTTTACCGATAGGACCTTCAAACGTAAGGTGTCCACTCAGCGGCCCAACACCGCCCGAGCCAGAAAACTTGTTCTGGTTGCCTTCACGTGTCGATACTTCAAGTACCGACGACAGGCGGCTGCCGTATTTCACAGGTAAGCTACTTTTATATAATTCGGCATCCTTTACAACGTCGGGGTTAAACCCTGAGAAGAACCCGAAGAAATGAGAAGGATTGAAAATGGTAGCACCATCAAACAACACTAAATTCTGATCTACAGCACCACCGCGCACATTTAGCCCCGTACTGCCTTCACCTACACTGGTTACACCGGGTAAGTTCAACAACACGCGCACAATATCGGCTTCACCTAATAAGGTAGGTAGCTGCTTCACTGTTTTAATATTCACTTTGTTAAACCCAACAACGGTCGATTTTACATTCGATGTTTTTTCTCCCGCAATATTCACCTCTTTCAAAGAAGTGATATAATCGGTCATATGAATAATCAATTTGCCCTCGGTATAGAGGTTGATCTGCCTGCGTGTATCGGTTAACCCAATACAGGTAATACGCAAAATATGTTTGCCTTTAGGTAAGGTAAGGGTGTAATAGCCGTATTGATCAGTAATGGCACGTGCTCTATAGCCTTCTACATAAATAGAGGCCCCGCTAACGCCTTCGCCTGTTTTGTTGTGTCGTACATAACCGGCTACTGTAGCGGCACCTGTACCAAATTCGTTTGCCTTGAACCCAATATCGTAAATCTTGTTTTCTTCGAAGTTTACACGGGCTGGGCTAACCACGTTACTTCTACTATTAGCGGCGGAAGCTGCGTTGGATTTATTGTGGAGGTATTTGGATTTAACAATAACGGCTGGCGGTTGCTCGCCCAATGCCAATGCAATGGTGGTGTTAACAGTTAGGAATATCGACTTGCGCTCATCTACCGAATAATAAATCCCGGTATTCTTAAATGCTAAGTCTAACACCTGTTGTAAAGGCATATCAGTAACATGCATCTTCACATAAAAACTATCAAACTTCAAGTCATCATAATAGAAGAAACAATTAGTTTGATGTTCAATGGTTTCAACAAACGTCTGAATATTTGCACTATCTAGCGAAACATTCACGGGGGTGGATAGGATATTCTCCTGCGCTACTGCATGCGTACAGAAGCACATGAAGAAAAAGGTTAAAATTTTTCTCATGCTTTACGATTGGGGACGAATATATACTAGCGTGATTCTTTTAAATCATTGTCGCAGTATTTTGCGATCGTTGGGAGTGAAAGTTTCAGATTCTCCTTCACGTCTAATGCATTCACTTTAACAAACGCTTTCACTTCTTTACGATGCCCATCGAGCATGCGGTAAAGGGTACGTTCATTATGTACAGGTCTGTATTGACCTTTCCAGAATACATAATATACAGTAGGTTCATCTTCTATTTTGTGAATAACTTCATCTTGGTCGATAATGCCGGGTTTGTAAGTCTTACGGTATTTCACCAATACTTTGGTGCGGCCGCTGTAGATTTCTTCATAATATCCACCACTTAAGCCATTACCGGCAGGCATGTTTACAAATAAACGATCTCTGAATTGGAAAGAGGACACTTTGCTTTTAACGAGGCGGATGATGGTTTTGTCATCTTTGTAAATGGCGATGAGTTCATCTAAAACAATATCATATTTCATCTCGATGTTTTCAAATGCTTGACCGTCGTAAACAACACAACCATTCTTCCAACGCCACTCGTCTAAATAAGGGTATTTGTCCTCGTAAATAATATCTGCAAAATATTGTGTGTAAACAGGACCATTATACAATGAAGCCCTATTAGGGTTCATCAGTAGGTACTGGCTTTGCATGATAGCGGGCATTACTGCATTACTGTTATTGTTTTGCCCTGATACTTCAATGTTGCCCATGCAACAGCAAACGGAAACAAACGCAATTAACTTTTTCATGAGTAGCAATTTTTCATTGGTTAAAAAATCGCATCTGATAATGGTTACATGTGCTGCTGTTTGAAAATTAAGGCCATAATACATGCCAAATTTTAAATATGCACATTTGTAATACTGTTATTTTACAAATGTAATAGATAAATTATTACAAATGTAAACCTGTTGTCTAATTGTTTGTTAACCATATGTTAACGTTTGTTGTAAATTCCTCTATTCTATCAAAATTCCTAGGTATAGCTTGTTTGCTACTGGTGGTTATTAAGCGTGTTTTCTATCGAAATACTTATATAAGTGTGCATGCAATCGTTCTCGAAAATATCTGTAAAAAGTTCTTATAAATTATTGTAAATGAATTTTTTATTGGTAGACTATATACACTTTGGTTGCTGAAATGTATGATTTTGGTTACACGACACTACTAATTTAGTGATTACAATGTTTGCAATCGATAACTAAAATAACCAAAAAATGATAATTATGGTTTACTGAAAACCGTTTTTTTCTTAGTTACTAAGGTGATTCTTAGACAATTGTGAAGCCTGTATTTTTTCCCTGGTTATCTTTTTTGTCGTAACCGGGTCGTTTTTCTACATTTTGCGTCAATTTGTGGACAGTTACTATGCACAAAACGGGATTGATTAACCCCGTTCTGTACATGGTAAAATGTTATCCTTCTTTAGATAACTCCTCCCTATCTTTCTTTGGCAGTTTCGCAACCACCAAATCATACGAATCACGCACCCATTTAAAGAACATGCTTTTCGGAATGGTGCCATCCATTAGTACCGTATTCCAATGCTTCTTATTCATATGATAACCCGGTAATACCGCCTCGTAGCGCTCTCTCAATTCTACGGCCTCCTCTGGGTCACATTTCAAGTTAACAGACGCAAATTCCGATACATCCGTTATCGCAAACATCTTCCCCTTTACAAAAAACACCAAGTTCTCCTCCCCAAATGGAAAGCCTTCCGTAGTACCTGGTAACGACAAACAAAACTCGCGGAACATTTCAATATTCATAATGACTATCTTTTTATAACGGCCTTGTATAAACGAAAACCGTTAGGCTTCGTTCATATGACGAATATCGTCGACCGTACGCTGGATAAATTTATTGTGAAAAGCAAAAGTGATCATCAACCCCAAACTACATCCCACAAGCACAGCAATTACACGCTCTACTGCCGCATCATACACGTGCGTGCCTACCTCGTGCGTCATTACAATAATCGACGCCGCCAAAGCAGTGCGCGTGGCTGCTTCTAATTTCAATACATTACATAAAATAACTGTAATAGCAATTGCGGAAATGACCATCACCACTTGCGTAGGATGAATAAATAACATAATTAAACCTGTAGTAGCTCCCACCAGGTTCGCTTTAATACGCGATAAGGCCAACGCAACAGCGTCGCTACCATCTGGTGAAAGTACCAGCATCACCGATATCAAACACCAGATATATTCATCATAATCAATCAACCACGATAACAAAAACACCACCAAAGCGCCGGCCACACATTTGGCAGCATAGATCAATACCCTCAGTATGCGCTCTTTATTTATCTTCATAGTAACAACGGTTCAAATAAGGTGATATGAATGTAAAGCAAAAATATCATTTACTTTTGTAACCTTCCTATGGGCAACATTGTTTATAACCAAGAATGAACCAACGCTTATAGTATTTGAAACAATTTGAAAGGACAGAAGAGAAAGAACCGACTTTCCCCTCGCTATTAAACACCATTTCATGAAACTAAAGAAACTCAGTATCCTGGCCTGCTTTATACCATTATTGCACGCCTGTATCAAAGACACACCGTTAAACCCGGAAGCCGACATTACTTCTTTTACAATTGATTCCGCAGACGCAACCAGCGAAGTTTTTATCGACCAAGCCAATAGCCGGATCTTATTGTACTTAACCAACGATGCCTACGAAGCAGGTATCACGCCCGAGATTACGATCACGGAAGGCGCTACTATTTCCCCCGCTTCTGGGCAAAAGATCGACTTTTCTTCAGGTGCGATTACTTACGTGGTAACTTCTCAAAGCAAAGCCTACCAAAAATCGTATACGATTGAAGTGGTGAGCACCGGCGATTGGAAGTTTGATTTTGAAGATTGGGCCGAAAATGAACGCGACAAATACCAATACCCGGTTGAAGAAGATGGGTCCATTTTATGGAGCTCGGGTAACCCCGGAACAGCTTTAGCTGGTTTACCTAAGCGCAACGATGCCTACCCATTACGCGCCACTACCGATGCTAAGTTCGGCTCACAAGCTGCCGAATTGCTTACAATTAAAGGTACAGCCCTTTCTAGCCTACTCGGGATTAAACTCTTTGCCGGTTCTCTCTTCCTAGGTGTATTCGATTCGCAAAATGCACTCATTGAACCTTTGAAGGCTACAAAATTCGGTCAACCCCTTACAAAAGGTCGTCCTGCTAGCTTCTCGGGGTATTATAAATACACTCCCGGCGCCGTTTACCAAGATAAACAAGGTAATGCCATTCCCGGTAAAACCGACGAATGCTCTATTTACGCTATTCTATATACCGGCTCCGAACGTTTAGACGCCACCAATATCAAAACTTCCGACCGTATCATCGCCCGCGCCATTGTTGCCGACGGTACTGCCAAGGAAGCTTATACACGCTTCGAAATCCCTTTCGTGTATGAAAAAGCAATTCAACCCAACGAAAGCCTCATGGTGGCTATTGTAGCATCTTCTAGTAAAGATGGGGATGCTTACATTGGCGCTATTGGTAGCCGCTTAGTGGTCGACAGTTTACAAATCAACATGAAAGAAACCAAGTAAAAATTACAACATGAAGAAACAACTAGCACTCTATATACTCTTGTTACTAACGGCTACGGCTACCTATGCACAAGAACAAGATACTAAGAAGCTGTCTTTCCGCGATCGTATGGAACACCGCATTATTGCAGGTTTCAACTTTGGCGGAACCACACCGGTGCCATTGCCCAACACAATTCGTAAAATAGAAGGCTATTGGCCAGCTTTCGCTCCTACTTTAGGGTACGAGGCTACCTATTACTTCCAACCTAAATGGGGCGTAAGTGCCGGCGTGAGCTTAGAATTAAAAGGTATGAGCGTGAAAGATTCCGTACTTTATTTCCCTACCATTATGAACGTAACAGAAGGTGGACAAACAGGGTACTTTGAAGGCACATTCACCGGCCACAATAAAACGAAGATCCGTAATACATACATCACAATTCCCGTAGCAGCCGTATTCAAGCCAAACAATAACTGGCGCTTCCGTATGGGTGGTTACATGGCGTGGTTATTGAATGGACATTTCGATGGAGATGTGTCTGATGGATACATCCGTAATGGAGGACCAACCGGCGAGAAAATTATTGTAGATCAAGCAACGTTCGATTTCGCCGACGATTTGCGTCGTTTCGATATGGGCTTACAAGGTGGTGCTGAACGCCGCGTAGGTAAACATTTAAGTGTACAAGCTAATCTTTCTTGGGGCTTGCGTAGCATTTTCCCAAGCGATTTTAAAGGAATGGATTTCCCCATGTACAATATCTACGTCATGCTAGGTGTTAATTACCGTATTTAGATTTCTGCGAATGAAACACCGCTTGCGTCAACACGTAAACGGTGTTTCACACCGCATTTTAAAGCGAAGTTGTTCCGTATATGCCCTACCGGGAAGTTAAAACAAACTGGATACTTATAATCCTTCACTTTCTCCAATACAATATCATATACCGATTTACCGAATTCTTCTCCCGGGTCGTCGGCCTTTATTTTCGTGAAGCCCCCCATAATTAATCCATTCAATTTCGCCAGCTTACCTGCTCTTGCCAAGTTTCCTAACATTCTATCAATACTATACAAGTATTCCCCCGTATCTTCTAAGAACAATATCTTACCGGCCGTTTGAATATCAGATTTCGTAGCGGCAATACTTTGCAACATGGCCAGGTTACCACCTATTAATTCCCCGTTAGCAGTTCCTAATCTATTCTTCGGATCGAGCTCTACTGTATACGTCATTTTCTCACCGCTTAACGCCTGGCGGATGGATAAGATGGTTTGTTGAACGATTGGATCGGCCGTTTTAAACTCATCCGGGAAACTATTGCACATTTTGGAGTGAATGGACGCAACATGACAATTACGCTGAATATGGGCATGTAAAACCGTAATATCGCTAAAGCCTATAACCCACTTAGGATGTTGTTTAAATTTATCGAACTGTAAGCCATCTACAATTCGCGCAACACCATAGCCACCGCGTGCACACATAATGGCTTGTACTTTCGGGTTATCCAACATCGCCTGCAAATCTGCCAACCGTTCTGCGTCGGTACCACCAAATGTGAAATCGCGGGCGCCTACCGTTTTACCAATAAGGATTTTATATCCCCAGCTCTCCATTATTCGAATGGCCGGTAAAATTTGATCGTAGGTAATATAACCCGCTGGGCAAGTAATACCTATTGTATCGCCTGGCTGCAAGTAAGGAGGTACTTTACAAGGCATGTCTTCTCCCAATTCCTCTTCTTCACTTTCGTTATTGCGCACGGGTTGCTGCGCCATTGCTGGAATAATAGCGCCCATACCCAATACCATCGATAAAAAGTGTTTACGCTTCATGCAGGCTTAAATTAAAGTGGCTAATTCGGCTACGCCCAATGTTGCCGGCTTTTCTATAAAGGTGAAGAATCGTTGTTGACTAATGGCCGGAATTTTCTTATCGATCACGAAACGCGGCACAGAGCCACGTACATAATCAACTAATCCTGCCGCTGGATACACATTCAACGAGGTACCAATTATCACGAAAATATCTGCCCGTTCTACAAGCCGCGATGCGTCGCGCAACATGGGCACGTCTTCGCCAAACCAAACCACGTGTGGTCTATATTGACCGCCATCGGCTGCTTTATCTCCCAATTGAATACTTTCACCTACATCGTACAAGGTGTCGTCGTCGTACACACTACGCATCTGCGTGATTAAACCATGTAAATGCAAAACTTTACTGGAACCTGCTCTTTCGTGCAGGTCGTCGATATTTTGGGTAATGATGTGTACATTGAATCGTTCTTCTAGTGCAGCTAATCCTTTATGGGCATCGTTGGGCTTTGCTTTGCGGATTTCATTTCTTCGCATATTATAAAACTCGAGTACCAAGGCTGGGTCTTCTTGCCAACCCATTGGCGAGGCTACCCTGCTTACGTCATATCCTTCCCATAAACCGCCGCTATCCCGGAAAGTTTTAATACCACTTTCCGCGCTAATGCCTGCGCCGGTTAAAACCACCAAGTTCAATTTGTTATTCATAACTCGTTATTTCAGCTATGAAACAAATATAATTATATTGAAAGAAGATTTCTACGGAATAGTGATGAGCAGCTGTTACACTTCAGCGGCAAAGCCTAGCACCAGTTTGCGAGCACGCATGTCTTGTAGAAAGGAGATAGTATTGTGTACGAGTAATTCGTTTACTTCGATGTGTAATGCGGGTGCGTAAGGGAAAATGTCTTGCAAGGTGAAGCCGTTATGCAGTTGCTCCAATACAAATGCTAACCAAGCCGATACTTCTACGAATAAAATATTGCCTTCTGCTGGCTCGCGGTATTGTACAACGAAGTAATGACCTTCACGAGTAGTTGTTTCTGTGATAGTAGCGTGTTGATGCACAGGGTAGTTAAATACAAGTAATCGATGTTCTGGGTTTAGGGCGATATGATTGTTTTCCCAGCTGCCTTGTGCTTGCACAGCGGGATACGGAATGTCTGGCATATTGTACAATTCCATTTCCGTCCATTCAAATAATAACAAATCGCGTAAATGGGGTAATTGGTATTTCGTTTGCCAATCTTGGGCCAGGGCATATTGGTAAAACTCTTCGCCCATTTTCCATACTTGTGTAGCTTGACAATTGTGATGTTGGAAGAAATCATTCACCCAAAACAGCCAAGTGTCTTCGTCCGTTTGTTGAAACAAAATGGGGAATGTACTCTCTAAATTATCCCGCACCACGTTAAATACAAGCCGCCTGTAATGCTCCATGCGCGCTGGGTTTACACCGGGAATCGGTTTGTAAACGCCATCACGACAATATTGCGAGAATAGTTGCTGGGCTTCGTATGTATTAGGCGACAAGTTCATTTTTTGCAGGCCAATGTTTTGCACAAATTTGTTTCAAACGCGATAACTCTTCTTGTAATGCCGGCATTTCCGGGATATTAAAATCGCGCTCCAATAATACGGGAACAGGTTGTATATGTTGGATCGTCCAATCGAATAAATCGTAAACAGGATCAATAATTGCTTCGCCGTGTGTATCTATAATCAAATCGTCCGACACTTGTTCGTGCCCAGCCATATGAATATACGCTACACGATCTAAAGGTAGTTCTTGTATGAATTGCTTCGCATCGTATTGATGGTTGAAAGCGTTCACGTAAATATTATTGACATCCAGCAATAGCTTACAACCACTTTGCTGTACGATGTCGCGGATAAATGCCGATTCGCTCATTTCTGCTGCCACCGGTGTATAATACGATACTATTTCCATGGCAATAGGGCGTTGTAAAAAATCTTGTACAGTTTGTATCCTTTGTACAATGTGTTGCACGGCATCTTTACGGAAAGGAATAGGTAATAAGTCGTACAAATGCGCATTATCGCACTTGGAATAACTAAGGTGTTCGGAATATAATTGTACTTGGAATTCGTCGAGGAAATCTTTCACTTGTTGTAAGAAGGGCATATCCAAATCGTCGGGACTACCAATCGACAACGATAAACCATGGCAAAGCACAGGGTACTTATCAACTACCTTGTGCAACATTTTTCGCCAATAGCCGCCCATATTCATCCAGTTTTCTGGCGCGAACTCCACGAAGTCGGGTGTAATTAATTTTCCTTCGATGAGTTCTTCGGCAAAATCTCTACGAAAACCTAAACCTACCATAGTACAGTGTTTTAACGGGAAAATTGGGATGGACGTACTACTTGTAATACATCCATCCCAAAAGAGTAGCATACATTATTTAGTTGCTTCTTTCTTAGCTTCTTTTTTTGTAGCTTTTGCTTCTTTCTTAGTGGCTTTACCATCTTTCTTGCCACCGCATTTTCCTTCTCCACATTTACCTTCACCGCATTTACCTTCTTTACCTTTACTTTTTGCTGCGGTAGAATCTTTACCGGCACCACATTTAGCTTCTAATTTGCCAGTGTAAGCTGCATGATGATTCAATAAATCGCTACGTACTTCTGCACCAGAACCGAGGTTGCTGTAGGCAGTAACATTTGCATTAGATGGCGTAGCTAAACCTAAAATAGCGGTTGCAACAATTGAACCTGGAATCATCAATTTTTTTGAGATGTTTTGCATGGTGAGTTGTTTAATAATTGAAATGTATTTGAATGGAATAATGAATGCAGGAAATTTCAAGCATGGTTTCCGTTTGCGTGAAAAGCCTACATATGAATGTTCGTAAATGCCGGTAAATAAGTTTTGAAAAAAGAGAAATTAATTTTCAAAACTGTGTAAAGGTGAGTTGAGGAGAGAGGTTCACAATTACCTTTTAAAGGTAGATATGATTTTTGAATTAATTTCTTAAGAAATCCTTAAAATGACGTTTTTGCTTCATCAAGAAGCGTTTTTATTGTTTGAAGAAGGTGATGGTATCGCCGGTTTCCGCTGCTAATACAAGTGTTTCGCTTTCTTCTAAGGTGGCTAATTGAATGGGTAATTGTTGTGTTTGAAGGATAATGCAATCCTTCGTTTCGTCGTAATGCCAATTGCCTTGGAGATGCACCGTATTATTCGTACTTACATAATATGACTGGTCGCCACTTAATACTAATTGACTGCTTGCCTCTACAGGATGTTTGAATAATTGGGCGTGAGGAGTGGTAGTAGGTACAATTTTATAACGACCATAGTATGTTTTCTCGCGGTGCGATAATTGGGGGCAAAGTGCATCCAACTTGGTGATAATAACAACGCCGATAACGGCCATTATCCCAAATAAATAAGCATATTTCTTCTTACGCGTAAAGCCAAATGCTGCCAAGTTCAACAACATAGCGATGATGAACCCGATAGATAGCAATAACGTAACGTAGTGTATATTTACGTGCATGTACACATTTTAAATGATGAATTGTGTCACGTGCAAACGTTGTAGGTTAAGTAAGTACAGGAAGAATTCCCCTTCTATCCAAATGTACGAAGAATGGGTGGTTTACTACCCTTTAAATCGAGCCCCCTGTACCAAGGCTTTAATAAAGCCGAATCCATATGATATATGCTGCGTGAAACCCGCTACTACTGCAACGGCCGCCACGGGTAGCGATTTGTTTTTAATCAAAGCATCTATAAACAACAATACAGCGTATAGCCCAAAGGGTGCCATCCACCAAGCATTGCAGGTAGCTAAGGAAAGTAATACGGCTAGTACTAAGCCTAAGAAAAACACCGTAGGTGCCATATGCGGTAATTTCAAGCTGCCTTTGTGTAAGCGAGCAATAATAATACGGGCATACCCCATACGGTAAACTTGGCGCGAAAAGCTCTTCAAGCTGGTACGGCGTTTATGGTATACATGTAGTTCTGGAATCAATACCGCTTTAAAGCCGTTATCGATCGCCCGCATACTGAAATCCAAATCCTCGCCATAGTACATATTAATGAAGCCGCCGATTTTTTCATATAAGCCTTTTACAAAGCCCATATTAAAGCTTCTTGGAAAATAAGTAGCCACCTTCTTTTTACCACCACGAATACCGCCTGTTGTTAAAAAAGCCGTCATAGAATAGTTCACGGCCTTTTGCATCAAGGTAAAAGTGGGTAATGTTCCATCAGGACCACCATAGAAGGTAACCCCTTCCGCCATTTTTTGTTTCAGAGTTTCAACATATAAAGGCGGGATAATGCAATCTGAATCCAAAATAACGAAGTAATTTCCCTTTGCATGCGCCATCCCATAGTTGCGTGCTGCACCAGGGCCACCGTTTTGCTTTACATAGTAACTGATAGAGAGTTTGTTAGCATAACGGTCACATACATCCTTACACGGGATGCTAGAGCCATCTTCCACGATCACGAGTTCAAAATCCCGGTCGGTTTGTAATGACAAGCTTTCTAATAGTTCTTCAGCTTCTTGTGGGCGATTGTAAATGGGTATAATGATAGATACTTGCTGTTGCATTGGATTGATAGCCTTGCTTTTAAAATCGTTGGCGAAGATATAGATTTATCAAAACAAATCGGGATGTATATCCTGCTCAGCTGATTTGTGGTATCTACCTGGCAATTGATATATGGTTACCTATCACTTCCCTTTAACCTCTCCATTATTTCCCTTTGTGAACTAGCTACCGAGAAAGTGAATACCGAGAAAGCGAATTCCATGTAGTTTCTAAGTAGTTTCCATGTAATTTTGGGGTATTTCCATGTTTCCATGTAATCACCCTATCTCCACCCTATCTTTAGCCTATCTAAAGCCTATCTCGACCCTATCCTAAGCCTATCCCCCGCCTATCTTACTCCTTTAATATCAAGTACTTAGCATAATTGGGGCAGTTGCATGCCCTTCTGAATGATTCATTGTCAAGCAATTAGTGCATCTAGGCTATAACGATAGTGCTTTTGTGTGGAAAGAAGAAATGCGCCGGCGCTACCTACCCATACAGAATAATCGAAGGTAGACTTGATGCCAAGGGTTAATGTCATTGAAATAGCAAATAGCAGTAAAAGAACTCCAGTTGCCATCGCTACCCAACGGGTTTTATATCCTAGGATAAGTAAAATACCTAGTACAGTTTCAGCGAAGGTGGCCAAGTAAGCATTCGTGGTGGTTAAACCTGCAGGGAGGAAGGACGTAATTTTGCCCGTGTATTGGATAAAAGTTGTCATATTACCCCAAGCAGATTGTGAAGCCGGCCAACAACCGAAGCGGTCTGCTACGGCAGACAGTAACGCGGCGGCTAGGGCTATTCTTAGGAAAAGTTGGGGAAAAGGGTTGTTCGTTGATGGTTCCATGTCGATTTAATTGAGATACAAATGTATACTTACGTAATTTTAATCGTCTTAAACTGGTTTAAGAAAAAGCATGTATGGAAGCATTGAAAAACCACATTCAGCAACATATCAATATCGAACGCACAGCGCTCGACCTATTGGAACCCTATTTTGAGCATAGGGTGCTGAAGAAGAAAGAAATTGTATTGGCAGAAGGTCAAGTGTGCAGGGAGAAGTTTTTTGTAGCCAAAGGCTGCTTACAAATGTTTTTCGTAAAGCCGAATGGCATAGAACAAACCATCGATTTCGCTTTAGAGCATTGGTGGACGACCGATTTTTCTGCCTTTGGAAAGCATGTTCCTTCTCAATATACCATTAGGTCCATCGAGCCTACAGAACTTTATGTGCTTTCCGTAGCACAGCAAACAGCCCTATTGGAAGCATTACCTGCAATGGAACAATATTTTCACCGCATACTACACATTGCTTATGCTGCTTCGCAACACCGGGTTAAGTATTTATACCAATACTCTAGGGAAGAGCTATACCGGCAATTTGCGGCGCAATTCCCGGCTTTTGTACAAAGGGTGCCCCAATATATGCTAGCCTCGTTTTTGGGTTTTACACCGGAGTATTTGAGTGAAATTAGGAAGAAGCCGGTGCCCTAAGCGGTGGCTGCAAATAAAAAGCGGCCTCTACATGGTAGAGACCGCCGTTATAAGCTGTTTATACGTAGAATGTATTAGTTGCGTGATTGAAGTTTGGAGAGCAAACGAATGATCTCTAAGTACAACCAAACGAGTGTTACAAGCAAGCCGAAAGCCCCGAACCATTCGTAAGCTTTAGGCGCACCGTATTTCACACCCTCTTCGATACGATCGAAATCCATGATTAAGCACAAAGCAGCAATACCTGATGTAACGACTGAAATACCAATACCCAATGCAGAACCTTCATGCATGAAAGCCATTGGCATACCAAATAAGCGTAACACCAAAGCTATCAAATAGAAAATGGCGATACCGGAAACAGCCACGAACATAATCGACTTAAAACGCTCTGTTGCACGAATAATGCGTGCGCGGTATAATACCAACATGGCCATAAATACGCCGAACGTAACGCCTACTGCTTGTATAACAAGCCCTGGGAAACGCATTTCATAATACATGGAAATAGCACCAAGGAAAAGACCTTCTGCTAATGCATATGCAGGCACTAAATATGGGGCCCATTCAATTTTTCTAGTAATAATCAACGCCAGCACAAAACCGCCAATAGCACCACCTAAAATGAATGGCATTAAAGATGTTCCTTTGATACCTTGACCCCAAGAATAAACCGCTGCCGCCACTAATAAAGCAAGCAAGAAGGCTAATTTACCGATCACGCCATTCACGGTCATGCGCTCTGTAGCGTCTAATTGACCGGCTTGTTCGAATGTACTTTCTTTGAGAACTGGGTTGTTGGATTTAAATAAGTCCATAGTGTTTTTAGGTTAATTGGTTCAAATATAATGAGAAATTGATTGTTTTAATCTCTAAAGCGTAATTTAACAATTTGTATAGCATATACTACAGTAGGTAAACGTTCGTTTCATTAGAACAATAATACTAGTGTGCATACGCTACTTCGTGGAAACAGGCTATAATAGAAAAGGGGGAACAGATAAATAGTTGATACAACAATAAAATAAAAAAGCCCATCTTTTGCAAGATGAGCTTTTTTGTGACCCTGTCAGGATTCAAACCTGAAACCTTTTGATCCGTAGTCAAATGCTCTATTCAATTGAGCTACAAGGCCATTGTTCTATTGTTGAACGGGATGCAAATGTAGGGGGAATAATTTAATTGAACAAATCTTGTTCAAGTTTTTTTTCAAATAATTTATCCGTTACCTTTATTTTTACAAAAGTTAAAACCGGGAAACACGTGAAAATACAGCTTTGGAGCATTGGAAAGGAGAATGATCATTACATAAATGATGGGATAAATATTTTCCAAAAGCGGTTAAAACATTACACGGATTTCGAATTAAAATTGATTCCGACTGTAAAACAGGCAGCGAATTTGGCAGTGCCAGAATTGAAAAAACAAGAAGGGAAAATGATCCTCGATATGTTGCAGCCCAATGATTATTTAGTAGCTTTAGATGAACGCGGGAAATCGTTGACTACCCTACAAATGGCAGAGTTTATTCAACAACGTTCCAACGCCGGTACTAGGCAAATTATTATTCTCATTGGCGGCGCTTTCGGTATCGACGAAAGTGTGTTGCAAAGAGCGCAATTGAAATTGTCGCTATCAGCACTCACCTTCCCACATCAATTAGTTAGGTTGATTTTTGTAGAACAATTATACCGCGCCTACACGGTGTTGAACAATGAAAAATACCATCACCAATAAGAAAAGGCATTAAGGATTTAAAAAAGATTATTAGATGTACGCTTTAACAGACACACCGATTTCGTTTATCATTATCATTATTACTTGTCTTGTTTCGTTTAACGCATGGAGCCGCCCAGAAATGCAAGACAAATTCATGTTCTGGCCTTATGAAATTAAACGCCGCAAAGAAATTTGGCGCATGTTTACCGTAGGTTTGGTACATAACGATTTCCAACATTTATTGTGGAACATGCTTACCCTCTTCTTCTTTAGAGGTCTTGAAAATGTATTAGGCCCCGTTTATTTCAGCCTATTATATGTTTCTTCATTAGCCATTTCCGGTATCCCCGATTTATTGAAATACAAAGACGATTACCACTATAGCGCTGTAGGCGCTTCTGGTGCCGTTAACTCGATTGTATTTGCTACTGTACTCTTAGCGCCTTGGGCCATGGTATGGGGCATTATTCCGTTTATTTTATACGCTGTTTTGTACTTGATTTATTCGGTGTATATGACGCGTAGAATGAGTAATATTGGTCACATGGCACACGTAGCCGGTGCAGTATATGGTTTAATATTTATGGTGATTTGGAACCCGGATGTAGTACCTTACTTTATTAATACGGTGTTGATGAAGTTCAACTAATATGCCGTAAGAATATACAAGCGTGTATGCCTGCCCGTTTATAACGAGTAAGCATACACGCTTTTTTATTTTATGCAGGTTGAAACGTAAGCTGCAATATATGTTGTGAGTTGTTTTGTACACGGAAGCGGTTATCGATGCGCATGCCCACTATCCATACCACCCTTTTATTCGATTCTATCACCCATACTTTCTCTTTAGCGGCGATATGCAGTTTCTGATCGATCAAGAAGCGGGCTACCTTTTTCTTTTTATCCATTCCCAGTGGATAGAAGTAATCGCCTTGTTTCCATTTGCGAAGCAATAACGGGAATTCCAAGTGCTTTGTATCGAGCAAGGCTATACTTGCATCTGTAGGAATTTCGACAGGTACCGCAGGTAGTGTTTGGATGGTAATACGACCGAAATTACCGGCGATTTCGTTATCTCCTTTTTCGATGATGTAATGAAAGCTTTCTTCATTTTCAATAGGCGTTATTACTAGCCATTGCCTATCACGTATAATTCTATGCGATTGGGAAGCAATGTATTTACCTGTTTCACCTTTGCAGAGATCGATTACCTGTTGTACTTGTGCATTACCGAAACCGGCTTGTTTAATAATTTCGTATACAATCGTATGCAACGGTGTGGCTTGTAATAATTTAAGTACAGGAATGAACCATTCGTTCTTGCGCTTTTCTACAAGCTTCTTCATATGCACCTCCAAGGCTTGCCTATAGAGTACTTCAGCTTCTTGGAAACGAGGAATACTATGCCCAAAGTTTTCGATGGCCTCGGGGTGTACTTCCTTTAATACAGGCAGTACATGGTGCCGAATATAATTGCGTGTATACTTATCCGTTAGGTTCGAGCTATCTTCTACAAAACTAATTTGTTGTGCTTGTGCGAATGCAACAATTTCATCCCGCGTAGCAAAAAGTAATGGTCGTACCAAGCGATTCACCACGGGTAATATACCGTGTAAACCGGCAATGCCCGTACCTTTGCACAAGTTCATGATCACCGTTTCTACATTGTCTTGTAAATGATGTGCAGTGGCAAGGGCTTGTAATTGATGGGCAATACGGGTTTCTTCTAACCATGTATAACGCAATTCACGGGCAGCTACTTGTATAGATAGTTTGTTTGCTGCGGCGTAGGTTTCCGTATCGAAGCGTTGTACGTGGAAAGGCACGCCTAACTGGGTAGCCAAGGCTTGTACAAATTGCTCGTCACGTTGCGATTCTTCGCCCCGTAGTTGGAAATTACAATGAGCTATGTGGAAATCGATGTTTGCCGCTTTGGCCAGGTGTGCCAGCACAACGGAATCGATACCGCCACTTACCGCTATAAGCAAGGCATTGCTGCCGCTGATGCGGATGTGGTTTTGATAGTATTGTTGAAAGGAATGTTGAATATTGGGCTTCATAATTAATATACTAAGTCTTCGTAAGCCGCTTGTAATTCGTTGTAAGCGTGCATTTCACGAGCTTCTTTAGCGATATGCATTCCTTTTTCATATGTTAAAATAGCGGCTTGTTGGTCGCCTTTACGCTCGAATAATTTCCCGAGATGGTAATAAGATCCAACGTAATGGGGTTCATTCGCTAAAATGTCTTCAAACAACTTTTGCGCGTCATCATCATTCCCCAGTTTAATGTATTCCAGTGCCAGCGCATGTTTCAAGAAACTGTCGTTGGGTGTTTCTGCGAGGAATGATTTTAATTTTTCTATTCTTTCCATATAAAATCTAAATGCTTTCTTAAAAAAATAGCGACTTGTTAAAAGTCATTCTTTTTAGGAAATAGTCGATGGTTTGCGTACTTTAATTAAATATATTTGCTCATACCGCTTTTTTCAAAATAAACCAGTAAAAGGATATGAAGATTCTAGTATGTATCAGTAAAACTCCCGACACCACTGCAAAAATAGCTTTCACCGACAATAACACGAAATTCAATGATGCCGGTGTAACATTTATTATCAATCCGTACGACGAATGGTATGCATTGGTGCGCGCCTTGGAGTTGAAAGAGAAGCTGGGGGGAACAGTTCACTTGATTACAGTGGGCGGCGCAGACGCAGAACCGATTATTCGTAAAGCGTTGGCATTAGGCGGCGATGAAGCATTTAGAGTAAATGCCGATAGCCAAGACAGTTTTTACATTGCCTCTCAGATCGCGGAGCACGCGAAAGCAGAGCATTACGATATCATCTTCACCGGTAAGGAAACGATAGACTACAACGGTTCTAGCATTGGCGGTATGGTAGCCGAATTATTAGATTTACCATATGTGTCAGTAGCCGCTAAGTTTGAGTTAGAAGGCACAACAGCCACTATAAACCGTGAAGTAGAAGGTGGTGAAGAAATTGACAGTGTGAGCTTACCAGTAGTGGTATCTTGCCAAAAAGGAATGGCGGAAGCACGTATCCCGAACATGCGTGGTATTATGGCAGCCCGTACAAAGCCATTGAAAGTGGTGGAACCGGTAGCAGCAGATACGCTTACCAGCATCGCGGGATTTGAGTTACCACCGGCTAAAGCAGGTGTGAAACTTGTAAGCCCAGATAACGTGGAAGAACTTGTTAAATTACTCCACGAAGAGGCGAAAGTGATCTAATTCACGCGCCAGGTAAGGATTCTTCCATTATTGTAAACTTTTTCAAGAAATTCAACATGTCGGTATTAGTATTCGCAGATCAACACGAAGGAAAAATAAAGAAAGCGGCTTTAGAAGCCGTACAATACGGTGCATCCGTTGCGAAGCAATTGGGCACTGCAGTGAACGCAATCGTAGTAGGTGAAGTGAGCAATGATGAATTGGCGAGCTTGGGTAACTACGGTGCAGCAAAAGTATTACACGTAGCAGATGCACGTTTGAACGATATCGAACCGGGCGTTGTAACGAAAGTTGTGGCAGCAGCGGCAGAGAAA
The DNA here is from genome assembly GCF_003259335.1 of Chitinophaga skermanii. Lineage (GTDB taxonomy): Bacteria > Bacteroidota > Bacteroidia > Chitinophagales > Chitinophagaceae > Chitinophaga > Chitinophaga skermanii. The sequence goes on along the minus strand of NZ_QLLL01000003.1, from coordinate 666,872 downwards.
GAAGGTGCAGACGTAATCATCTTCGCACATAACTTCTCGGGTAAAGCCATCGCTCCCCGCTTATCGGCACGCCTAAAAGCAGGTTTAGTGGCAGGCGCTATCGAGTTGCCCGACACTAGCAACGGTTTCGTTGTAAAGAAGAACGTATTCTCCGGCAAAGCATTTGCGAAAGTAAGCATCAGCTCGGCTAAGAAAATCGTTTCTGTATTACCGAACACCTTCAGCCTTGCGCCGGTTGGTGGTACAGCTGCTGTAGAAGCATTCAGCCCAGCCATCAACGATGCCGACTTTAAAGTGAAAGTGGTGAAAGTTGAAACGGTAAGTGGTGAAGTGCCATTAACGGAAGCTGAGATTATTGTAAGTGGTGGTAGAGGTTTGAAAGGACCAGAGAATTGGGGTTTAGTAGAAGATTTAGCACACGTACTAGGTGCCGCTACAGCCGCTTCTCGCCCTGTATCTGATAGTGGTTGGAGACCACACCACGAACACGTTGGTCAAACCGGTTTAACGGTTCGCCCGAACTTATACATCGCAATCGGTATTTCTGGTGCCATCCAGCACTTGGCCGGTGTAAACGGTAGTAAAGTCATCGTGGTTATCAATAAAGATCCAGAAGCGCCATTCTTCAAAGCAGCCGACTACGGTATTGTAGGCGATGCATTCGAAGTAGTGCCGAAATTAACCGAAGCATTAAAGAAATACAAAGCCAACTAAGCTGAAGCAGCTTAGTTGCACATAATAAGCCATGGCTTTTGCTACTTGGAGCGCGATTTGATAACGCTAACAAGGCAGTAAAAGCCATCGTTTTTAAGCGAACACTAAAAAGATAGCTGTACGTTTTTTTGAATACGAATTATTTTTCTAACTTCACAGTTCTACACTGATATAAACATCAGCGCTAACGCATTGATAGTATGAGAAAAATAGAATTGGAAATAGTTGCCTTATCGCATAGCATTACACAAACACATTCGTATGCAGTGGTGTTAGGGGAAGTAAATGGTTTACGCCGCTTGCCGATTGTTATCGGTGGTTTTGAAGCGCAAGCAATTGCTGTTGCCTTGGAGAAAATGCAGCCCAGTAGGCCGTTAACCCACGATTTAATGAAAAACTTCATGAATGCATTCACCATTGAATTGCATGAAGTCGTGATTAGCAACCTGCAAGAAGGCATCTTTTACGCCAAGCTTATTTGCTCAAATAACGAAGACACGATCGAGATCGACTCCCGCACAAGCGATGCTTTAGCATTAGCGGTACGATTCGGTTGCCCTATTTATACATACGAGAACATCTTGAACAGCGCAGGCATCCTATTGGAAGATCCTGCCGGCAAGAAAACAACAAAAACAACGCCAGCGGCGCCCTCCATTTCAGAGCATGAACGTGGTGGCGACGATAATTTAGGCACTTTAAGTTTAGAAGAACTGAACACACTTTTACAAGAAGTGCTGGAACAAGAAGATTACATCCGCGCGATCGCCATCCGTGATGAAATCAACAGCCGTAAAAGCAAATAATTGTTATAAAAGATATTTGATTCATTAATATGGAAAGGCCGGCGTATGCTAGCCTTTCTTGTTAGTAGCTATTCGAGATTGTATGGTAGTATTCCCAAATTGTAAGATTAACCTCGGTTTGCATATATTAGGTAAACGACCTGACGGGTTCCACGACTTAGAAACGGTTTTTTACCCAGTTCCCCTGTTAGACGTGCTGGAGATCATAACCGCCAAGGAAATGAAGTTCACGATGAGCGGGATTGCGATCCCGGGTGCCGATGGCGACAATCTTTGTTTACAAGCCTACCGTTTGTTGAAAGCCGACTACCCTTCCCTTCCTCCTGTACATATGCACCTGCATAAGAACATACCTACGGGTGCCGGTTTAGGAGGAGGTTCTTCAGATGCGGCCTTTACCTTAATGTTATTGAACGACAAGTATAAGCTAGGCATTAGCAAGGAACAGTTATTGGTCTACGCGGCGCAATTGGGAAGTGATTGTGCTTTCTTCATAGAGAATAAGCCGAGTATAGCTTATGGTCGTGGCGAGATCTTGGAACCTATCGAGGTTGACTTGAGCGAGTATGATATGTGGATCGTGCATCCCGGGGTGCATGTAAATACGGGTTGGGCGTTTAAACAGTTACATATTAAAGCGCCTGAGAATTCGTTAAAAGCAATTAACTGGAGTAATGTGCAGGAATATCGCAACGTAGTGAGCAACGATTTCGAGGAGGTTGTATTTAAGGAGCATCCTTTGATTGGAAAGATCAAGGAGGAGATGTATGCTAACGGGGCGGTGTATGCTAGTATGAGCGGTAGCGGTTCGGCGGTATTGGGATTATTTCCGAAGGGTATGCAAATAAATATAGCCGGCATCTGGAGCGAAACCGGCTATAGAGTATTTAAAATAAAATAAAGCTAAGAGAATTACTTTACAGAAGCAACAAGGCTTTTGAAAGTTTCTGGTTCGTTCATAGCTAAATCAGCCAATACTTTTCTGTTAAGATCAATGTTCTTAGCAGAAAGTTTGTGAATGAACTCAGAATATGTTAATCCTTCAGCTCTAGCGGCAGCGTTAATACGTGCGATCCAGAGTTGGCGATAGTTTCTTTTCTTCAATTTACGACCAACATAGCTGTACGTTAAACCTTTCTCAAGGACGTTCTTTGCTACTGTGTAAACATTTTTCCTTTTGCCATAGAAGCCTTTCGCTTGCTTCAAAATTTTCTTTCTTCTGGCCCTGGACGCAACTGCGTTTACTGAACGAGGCATATAATATGCTTTTTAAAATGTGTTAAAAATTAATTAACGGAGGCGGAGCATTCTTTTAACTAGGTTCAGATTTGCATCACTAACCAAGCTGCTGCCTCTCAGGTGGCGCTTTCTTTTAGTTGCCTTCTTAGTCAATAAGTGACTTTTGAAAGCTTTCGGGCGCTTAATATTTCCGCTACCGGTCACCTTAAACGTCTTTTTAGCACGGGAATGAGTCTTTACTTTGGGCATCTTACATCAAATTTGGTCTGCAAAGGTAGGGGAAATATTTTATAAAACCCATACACAGCAGAAAAAAAAATTAAAAATCAGTTACAAATATCTATAAAATTATCTAGAAACCAGCATATTGCATAACATATTCATATTCATTATATATATATTATATAAACAGCCAACTCGTAAATAAATAACGCGTTAGGACAATAATGTATTTGTTTATTTTCTATATTATTATTAATTTTAATTTCAGATTGTAGAAAATTGAGGCCATATCGAACAAACCAATTACCTATGAAGACTATTTACACTACTGATTTTCAGGCACTTAGTAGCATCCTGAAGTTTTCAAGACGACTAACAATTTCATTAACCGGACAGGGAAAACCCCATTAACACACCCTCCCTTTCGACCAGTTTTTTCACACAATTGTTAGTATGATGAGAAGATTTTTACGCTATTTTTTCCTAGTCCTATTCGCTTTCGTTGCCACAAGGGCATCGGCACAAACCGCGACATTCTCCGCACCAAGCAGGGTATGTAAGGACAGTTATGCTTCCATGCACTCGTATTTCACAAACACAGCGGCTGTGAATGGTGTTACTTGGACGATTACTGCACCCAACGGAACCACTGTAAACGGGCCGTTTCGGTACGGAAGTAATAACAGCAGGTCCATTACCGTGGTATTAACCCAAACGGGTACCTATACGGTGAAGTTGGATATGCGAAACTCCAGTAACCAAACCCGGACCGTTACCAAGACGATTACGGTGTACGACTGTGCTATTGAGAAGTGCTTGGGTACTTATACCAGTGCTAATAACTTCAAGGAAACCTTTGGTACATTCGCTACCGGTGGCCCAAGACGTGATTTGCCAGCAGGTACTATTACCTATAATTACCAATCTACAAATAGTTTAACAGATAACGAGTATTGTGTTTATTACAACTCAAGATCCGGTGGTAGACCGGAATGGGTAAACTCTGGTGACCATACCGGTGATACAAATGGTGGTATGTTGATCGCTAACTCTGATTACGATGCACGTACCTTCTACACAAAAGAAATTAATAACCTTTGCCCTGGTGCAGTATATAACTTTACCGCTTGGTTCCAAAACTTGAACGGTTATGATGTATTCACGAATAACTGTCAAACTGATTATAAATATGCCGGTGTAACCTTCAATATCCGTAACAAATCAAACGGTGCGTTAATTAAAAGTTTTACTACCTACGACGTATCGATGGACTTGAATGGTCCAGCTTGGCAACAATATGGTGGTTCTATCCGCCTTCTACCTGGTCAAGAAAGTTTGATTCTTGAAATTGTTAACTTAAACCCGGGTGGTTGTGGTAACGATATTGCGATTGATGATATCGCTTTCGAATATTGTGCGCCGAAAATCTTCTCCTACATTGATGGATTAAATTATGATAAGGATGCGATTTGCCAAGGGGCGCCGATCCGGCTAACCTCGGAGATTGACCCGATCAACTATTTCCAAGATCCTGTTTACTTCTGGCAAACTTCAACAAATGGAACAACCTGGACTACTGTAAGTGGTGCCGGGTATTCTGGTATTAATACCCCTACCCTCGACATCGCTAGCGGCGTGTTGAATAACGTGGGGACTTACTATTTCCGTTTAATGGTAAACGAAGACGGTAACAGCAACGCTTGTTACACGCCTTCGAACATGGTTGTATTAACTATATTAGCTAAACCTCAAATCACTGTAACCGAACCTCGAATATGTGAAGGGAACTCGACAAAACTTTCCGTGAGTCCCACCAACTATGACGCCTATAGCTTTACCGGGCCAAACATTACCCCGATAGCCGGCGTGAACTACGAAGTAAATGTTAAACCAACTGTTACGTCGAACTACTCTGTAGTAGCAACGGCAAACTATGGTAATGGTAAAAGTTGTTCTGAAACAACTTCCGCAACGATCATCGTAGACACAAAACCAACCGTCAATCTCGGTCCAAACATCACCACGTGTGTAAACAATCCAATTACACTCGATGCAGGTGATCAAGGATCGAATACTATATTATGGACATGGACGGGAACATCCAGTGGCTCACAATCTGGTGGTAGAACTTTAAACTTCACCCCCACTACAAACGGTACATGGAACTATGTAGCCACTGTTACAAACGGTGCCTGCGTGGTGAAAGATACTGTTGTGGTTACTGTAAGCGCTGCTCCTACTGCAACGATTACTACTCCTACTTCTCCATTATGTGTAAACACAGTATTGGTAAGGGCTGGTGCAGTAGCTAACCCGAACGTAGGTTCATGGTCAATTGTAGGTGATCCATTAGGCGCTACCTTATCGCCTGGTTCAGCAGCTAACCAAGTCAACGTAAACAACCTTCCTCCAGACCAGCCTGTAACGGTTCGTTGGACGGTAACGAATACGTCGTTGACAAACTGTTCGAGCTTCCGCGAAGTGGTGGTAACTTATAAAGCACCTCCTGGTCCATCCGATGCCGGGCCTGATCAAACACAATGTGGATCCAACGTATTCACTATGGCGGGAAGTACACCAGCTGCCGATGAAAACGGTAGATGGACGGTTATTTCAGGTACTGCTACGATTGGAACAGCCACTAGTCCTACCTCAACTGTAACCGTAACAGGTTCTCCAGCTAGGTTAGTGTGGACATTAAGACATAATGATAACAGTTGCGGTACCGGTGCTGATACAGTTGTATTAACTACAGCTACTGCACCTACTTTGAATGTAGGTGCTGGTATTGCTACTTGTATTGGAGCAACTGGTGCAAATGTAAACGTACCATTTACTGTTACAAATGCACCTACTCGTTACGACTTAGTAGCTAGCACGCCAAACGCGTTACCTGGTTTTACCAACATTACAAATGCAGCCATTGTTGCTAGTCCTTTAGTTATTAATATACCAGCAGGTACTCCAGCAGGTGTATATAACTTTACTATGACGGTTCGCAAAGACGGTGTAAACTGTAGTGCTACCCAAAACTTCACGGTAACTGTTAACGAAGCTTCTACCACACCAACAGTAAGTGCACCGCCTGCTTCTATTTGTGCGGGCACTTCTGCTACCTTATCTATTACAGCAGGTTCTGTAGGAACCGGTGGTAACTGGACTTGGTACAGCGGCTCTTGCGGTGGTACTTTAATCGGCAGCGGCCCTAGCGTAACGGTAACGCCTTCTGTAACTACTACTTATTATGTACGTGCAGAATCTGCTGGTGCTTGTGGTAATTCTACTTGTGTTCCAGTTGTAGTAAATGTTGATGCAACACCAACAACTGCAAATGCTGGTGGTAGTAAAGAACAGTGTAACACAGCTACCTTCACCATGACGGCCACTGCTCCAACTGTAGGTACCGGTACATGGGCGATCGTAAGTGGTTCTCCTACTATTAATAATATTAATAGTCCTACTACTACCGTAACAGTTCCAGTTGGTACAACAGCTGTTATTACATGGACAGTTAGAAATGGTGCTTGTACATCTAATATAGATACCATAACGCTGAGAAACTTAAACCCAATCAGCAACAACACCATTAGCAGCGCACAACAAATTTGTGCTGGTAATACAGTAAACCCATTAACGGGTGCATCACTTTCAGGTGGTAACGGTACATATACTTACGTATGGGAACGCAGCACTACCAGTGCAACTGGTCCTTGGACTACCATTCCAGGTGCTACTAGCGCCACGTACACCCCAACAAGTGTAACACAAACAACTTGGTACCGCCGAACAGTTACAAGCGGCGCTTGTTCTTCCGTGAGCAACGTAATTGCTGTAACTATTTATTCGAATGCGCCAGTAGCTACTAATCCAGCACCAATTACTACTAATTGCGTAAGTGGTACTGATTACACAACTTTATTTACAGCGCCTACCTTTACACACGCTGATGGTATTGCTTTCACAGTAGCGTTTAGAGATACAACGATCAACGCTGTATGTGTAACAACTATTAGACGTACTTGGACGGCTACAGATATTTGTGGTAAAACTGGTACAGCATCACAAACGATTACTGTACAAGATACTACAAGACCAACTTTCACAGGCGTTCCTGCTAACGTAACAGTTAGCTGTGAATTGCCAATTCCAGCAAGGGTAAATCCTACTGCAACAGATGCATGTTCTACTCCAACGGTTGTATTTAAAGAAACAACGGCTGTGGGTACTTGTCCTGTTAAACAAATAATTAGACGTACATGGGTTGCAACAGATGCTTGCGGAAACGTAGACTCTGCTGTTCAAATCATTACAGTAACTGATACAGTTAGACCTACATTTGTAAACCCTCCTGCTAACAAAACAATTAGATGTACCGACGCAAACCCGGTAGACGTATTAACCGCAACAGATAATTGTGGTGCGGCTACGGTGGTTTACCAAGGACAAGTATTGAGCGGTACATCTTGTAACCGTATCATTGTTCGTACTTGGAAAGCAACAGATGCATGTAATAATGAAACAGAATATCACCAAACCATCACTGTAATAGATGATGTGAAACCGGTGTTTGATTTTGTACCTGCGAATGTTACATTAAGTTGTGAGCAGCCTCGTCCTGTAGTAAATGCTACTGCAACAGATGCTTGTAACAATGTAACTGTTCGTTATTTGGGTGAAACAAGAATAAACGGTGCTTGTAACAATACCTTCACGCTTACACGTAAATGGGTAGCAGAAGATGATTGTCATAATACAGATACTGCCACTCAAATCATCAACGTAGTTGATAACACAGCTCCAACTTGGACAAGCTTACCAGCAGATGAGAATCTTTCTTGTGAAGACCCGATCGATATGCCAACAGTTACAGCAACTGATAATTGTGGTACAGCAACGGTAACATTGGTAAGAACAGATAGAGTGAATGGCGCTTGTATTAATTCGTATGAATTAAGACGTTTGTGGAGAGCGACGGATGAATGTGGTAACTTTATTGAGCACACGCAAGTGATTACAGTAACCGATAATACACCGCCTACTTGGGATGCTTTACCACCTACGACCCTTTCGGTTGAATGTGATAATATTCCTGCACCGGATGTATTAACTGCTACTGATAATTGTGGTAATGCCCGCGTTACTTACTTAGGTGAAGTAGCTAGCGGCGCTACATGTGCCCGTGTTTTAACACGTACTTGGAGAGCCACTGATACTTGTGGTAACTTCGTTACATTCACCCAAACCATCAATATTTCAGATAATACGAAACCGGTATTTACTAGTACACCAGCCAATGTAACCGTTTCTTGTGAAAGCATTCCTGCTATAGCAACGCCAACTGCTACAGATAACTGTGGTACCCCACAAGTACAATACTTAGGCGAAGTAAGAACCAACGGCTCTTGCTTGAACAATTATTTCTTAACACGTACTTGGAAAGCGGTTGATTCCTGTGGTAATGAAGAAACAATTTCACAAATCATCACTGTAATCGATACAACAGCGCCAGTATTACATGGTACGCCGGCAGATACAACAGTGAACTGTGGTAATGTTCCTGCTCCTGCTAACGTAACGGCTACAGATAATTGTAATCCAGCTCCAAGAGTTGTGTTTACAGAAGTTACCATCCCTGGTGCTTGTGCGAATGCGATGACAATCGTTCGTAGATGGACTGCTACAGATACTTGTGGTTTAACTTCACAGTATATCCAAACCATCACGGTACAGGATACTACTCGCCCAACCTTCAATAACTTACCTAATAATATTACGATTGATTGTGGTGATGCGATTGTTGATCCGGTTGTAACAGCTAGTGATAACTGCGATACAAACCCAACCGTAACATTCACAAAAAATCGTACAGCAGGAACTTGTCCTACTATTGAAGTGTGGACATATGTTTTCACTGCTAGAGATGCTTGTGGTAACACTTCAACAGCTACAAGAACTATTACTGTACAAGACACTACGAAACCAACCTTCGTTAACTTACCTGGAAATACTACAGTTGATTGTGGTACTACAGTGGTTGATCCAGTAGTAACAGGTGCCGATAATTGTGATCCGAACCCAATGGTAACATTGACGAAGAGAACAATTGCTGGTACTTGTCCTATTAAAGAAGTAATCGAATACACCTTTATAGTAAGAGATGCATGTGGTAACGCTGATACAGCCAGAAGAACTGTAACAGTACAGGATACAACTAAACCTGTATTAGTAGGTGTTCCAGCAGCTATCACGGTTAACTGTGATAACGTTCCAGCCCCAGTTACTGTAACAGCTACAGATAATTGCGACCCGAACGTACCGGTAGTATATAACCAAACAAGAACAAACGGTGCTTGCCCTAACACCTACACCTTAACACGTACTTGGACAGCGACAGACCTTTGTGGTAATACCATCACGGGTACTCAAATCGTAAGCGTTCAAGATACGACTAGGCCAGTATTCGTAAACTTACCTGCTAACAGGACAGTTGATTGCGGTACAACAATCGTTGACCCGGTTGTTACAGCGACTGACAATTGCGATGATGCTGTTGCGGTGGTAATGACAAAAACTTCAGTAGCCGGCACATGCCCAACTATCGAAACCATTACTTACACGTTCACTGCTACTGATTCTTGCGGTAACGTAGCGACTGCTACTAGAACCCTAATTGTTCAAGACACTACCAAGCCTGTTTTAATTGGTGTGCCATTAGACAGAACAGTTGATTGCGGATCGCCAATCGTTGATCCAGTTGTGACTGCTAGTGATAATTGTGACAATTCAGTAACTGTAGTAACAACGAAATACACAGTAGCTGGTACTTGTCCAATTAAAGAACAAATCTTCTACGTATTCACAGCAACTGATGCTTGTGGTAATATCCAACGCGATACAACTATTGTTACTGTTCAGGATACAACTAGACCAGTATTAATTGGTGTTCCTGCAGCCATCACCGTTAACTGTGATAACGTTCCGGCCCCAGTTACTGTAACAGCTACAGATAATTGCGATCCGAACGTACCGGTAGTATATAACCAAACAAGAACAAACGGTTCTTGCCCTAACACGTACACCTTAACACGTACTTGGACAGCATCAGACGTTTGTGGTAATACTATCACAGGTACACAAATCGTAAGTGTTCAAGACACAACAAGACCAGTACTCGTTAACTTACCAGCTAACAGGACAGTTGAATGTGGTACTCCTATTGTTGATCCAATTGTTACTGCCACTGATAATTGTGATGCTGTTGTTCCGGTAGTTATGACGAGATCTTCTACAGCAGGTACTTGTCCGGTTATAGAAGTCATTACTTACACATTTACAGCAACAGATTCTTGTGGTAACACAACAACGGCTATTAGAACTGTAACTGTTGAGGATCATACGAAACCAGTATTTGTTGATTTCCCTGCTGATACAACAGTTAATTGCAGCAGCATCCCTGCTCCTGCTATCGTAACAGCTTCTGATAATTGTGATGCAAACGTAACCATCACTGTAAACGATGTTGAGAAGAATAAAACTTGTGAAGGTTCATTTATCATCGAACGTACATGGACGGCTACTGATGATTGTAACAATAGCTTTACAAGAACACAGATTATCACTGTTCAAGACACTACTAAACCTACATTTACTTTCGTACCTGCAGCGGTAACCGTTTCTTGCGAAAGCATTCCTGCATTGGGTACTCCAACAGCAACGGATAACTGTAGCAATGTAATCATCACTTACTTAGGTGAGGCGAAGAGCAACGTGATTTGCGATAACAGCTATACATTAACACGTACTTGGAGAGCGGCTGATAATTGTGGTAACGAAGCATTCGCTACACAAATCATCACTGTTCGTGATACAACTGCACCAACATTCATTGCTGTTCCTGCAAACGTAACAGTTGAATGTGATCAAATCCCTGCAATTGTTACACCTACTGCTACAGATAATTGTGCAGGTAATGTAACGGTTACTTTGATTGGTGAAGTGAAATCAAACATAGTATGTGCAACTAGTTATACATTAACACGCACTTGGGTTGCTGCAGATGTATGTGGCAATAGAGATACCGTAAGCCAAGTGATCACGGTGGAAGATCATTCATTGCCAACTTTCAATAACACACCTGCGAACGTTACTGTATTATGTGGTAACATTCCTGCTGTACCAACAGTAACAGCTTCTGATGCTTGTGGTACTGCTAACGTGATTTATGAAGGTGAAACAGTGAAAGACTCTATTTGTGCAAATGGTTACACCATCGTTCGTACATGGAGAGCCGTTGATTCTTGTGGTAACTTCGTGGTTGCTACGCAAGAAATCACAGTTGTAGATACGGTTAAACCAATGTTAACAGGCGCTCCTGCAAACGTTACAGTTGAATGTCATAATATCCCAGCTCCTGCCACTGTTGTAGCGACTGATAATTGTGATACGAACCCAACAGTAACCATGACAGAAACTCGTATTGATGGTGCATGTTTGAATGCTTACCAATTAGTACGCGTTTGGACCGCTCGTGATGCTTGTGGTAATACAGATTCAGTAAGACAAATCATTACGGTTCAAGACAATACTCCTCCAGTATTGAATAACCGCCCAGCAAACGTTACAGTTGAATGTAGCAGTATCCCTGCCCCTGCCACTGTAACTGCTACTGATAATTGTAGCGGCAACGTTAGAATCGATTACCAACAAACGATCCAACCTGGCACTTGTGAAGGTCAATACAACTTGCTCCGCACATGGACAGCGACAGATACTTGTGGTAATTCAGTTAGCTATACACAAACAATTTTTGTAAGAGATACAACAAGACCAGTGATTACCGGTGTTCCAACCGATATTACAGTGAGCTGTGATGCAGACTTAACACCTGCTACACCAACAGCTACTGATAATTGTAGCGGTGCGAAATTGGTATTAACTGAACAAATCACGAATGTACTTTGCGAAGGTTCTTATACCTTAACACGTACTTGGACAGCAACTGATAGCTGTGGTAACGTTGCAACAGCAACACAAGTTATCACAGTACGCGACCAAGTATCGCCAGTGTTCACATTCGTTCCTGCCGATACCACAGTGAATTGCGGTGCCACTATCCCAGTTGGTACGCCAATCGCCACCGACAACTGTTCAACGGTAAGCTACACTTACGTTGATAACAGGATTAACGGTAACTGTATCGGTAACTACACTATCGAGCGTACATGGACAGCTACCGATAAATGTGGCAACTTCACCAACGCTAAACAATTCATCACAGTAAGAGATACAGTAGGCCCAGTTATCACAGGCGTTCCTGCAGACACAACTGTACAATGCGATAACATTCCTGCTGTAGCAACACCAACGGCGACTGACAATTGTGGTACCGCCACTATTTCATTCAGCACTAACATCATCGACCGTGTTTGCGATAACACTTACACGATCGTGAGAACTTGGGTGGCTGTAGATGATTGTAATAATGAAACTAGAAGAGAACAACGTATCCGCGTAATCGACACTGTACCTCCTGTATTCACAGGTGTGCCGGCTAGCGTAACTGTAAACTGTGATGCTATTCCCCCGGTTCGTCCGCCAGTAGCAGCAGATAATTGCAGTAACGTAACCGTTACTTATAGAGAAAGATTTAGCGATACTTTGTGCTTAGGTTCATACACCATTACCCGCACATGGACAGCGACAGATCTTTGCGGTAACACAACTGATGCCGTACAAGTAATCACCGTACGTGATACTGTTCCACCTGTATTTAACAATGTTCCACAAAGCGTAACCGTAGCATGTGATGCTATCCCAGCGTACGTAGCTCCTACAGCTATCGATGTTTGCGGTACCGCTACTGTAACAATGGTAAGAACAGAAACAATAGGTAACTGCCCAGGTAACTATACTATTAAATATGTATGGACTGCTACAGACCTTTGTGGTAACACAGCAACAGCAGAACAAATTATCACTGTTGAAGATAAAGTTGCGCCGGTGTTCACTGGTATTCCTGCAGCTGTGACCGTAGATTGTGGTCATATTCCTGCGGTTGCCAACCCAACAGCAACAGATAATTGTTCAACAGCAACCATCACGTTCAGACAGGATTCAATCCCAGGTGCGTGCATTGGTTCATACCAAATTAGAAGAACATGGACAGCTACAGATAGCTGCGGTAACGCTCATGCTGAATCGCAATTAATCACGGTTGTTGATACACAAGCGCCAACCATCGTAGGTGCTCACCCAGATATGACCGTTGATTGTAGCAACATCCCAGCTGCTCCATCATTAACAGCGTTTGATAATTGCGGTACAGCTACAATCACTTTACACGTAGATACAATCGCCGGTGCATGTAGAGGTTCATACGATATCCGTCGTACTTGGACAGCCGTAGATGATTGTGGTAATACTTCAACTGCAGAGCAAATCATCCACGTAAGAGATACAAAAGCACCAGTATTAAGTGGTATTCCAGCAAACGTACAAGTAGAATGTGGTCATATTCCTCCAGTAGCTACACCAACAGCAACTGACGATTGTGGTACTGCTACGGTAGTATTCCAAGGCGACAGAATCGTGCCTGGTACATGCGAAGGTAGATACCAAATTATCCGTACTTGGATTGCAACAGATGATTGCGGTAATAGCAGCAGCCAATCACAAACAATCAACGTAGTAGATACACAAGGCCCTGTATTCAGTGGCGTACCTGCTAGCGTAACGGTTAATTGTGGTAACGTTCCTGCGGTTGTTACACCAACAGCAACAGATTCCTGTAGCACAAACGTAAACGTAACTTTCATCGAAACAACAAATGCAGGTGCTTGCGCTGGTTCTTACTCGATCCTACGCGTTTGGACAGCAACTGATGCTTGTGGTAATATTTCATACGCTCGTCAAACAATCACTGTAATTGATACGGTACCTCCAGTAATTATGGGCTTACCTGCTGAAATTACAGCAAGCTGTGAAAACGTACCAGGCTTCACAACACCAACAGCTACCGACAACTGTAGCGGTGCTAAGTTGACATTCAGAGATACTAAAACAACCACTGCTTGCCCGGGTGAATACACATTAACCCGCGAATGGACAGCTGTAGATAGCTGTGGCAACAGAACGATTGCTAGCCAAGTGATCAAAGTAATTGACACAATTCCTCCTGTATTAACGGGTATCCCTGCAAACGTAACGGTAGAATGTAACAACATCCCGAACGTAGCAGTGCCAACCGCAACAGACAATTGCTTAGCTGTAACAGTTACTTATAGAGCTGATACCGTACGTGGCAATTGTGCAGGTAGATATGAAATTACCCGTACATGGACAGCAACAGATGAGTGTAACAACTCAGTTTCAAGATCACAAGTGATCACGGTGGTAGATCAAACCGCTCCTGTATTCACACACGTACCGGGTCCTATCACTGTAGATTGTGATAACGTAGGTACAATCGTTGAACCAACAGCCAACGATAATTGTGGTACAGTAACCATCACATACAGAGATTCTACAGTAGCAGGTGCTTGTACAGGTTCTTACAGAATTATCCGTACATGGACAGCTACAGATGATTGTGGAAACGCAGCTAATGCTCAACAAGTCATCACTGTAGAAGACCACAAAGCGCCAATCTTCACATTCGTTCCAGCGAACATCACTGTTGAGTGTAGCAACTTGCCAATAATGCAACAAGCTACAGCTACCGACAATTGCGGTACTGTAACTATGACATACGCAGAAAGAAGAGTGTCGAGAGGTTGCCCTAACAATTACGATATCATCCGTACTTGGACAGCAACAGACGATTGTGGTAATGCTGAAACAGCAACTCAAACAGTTACCGTACAAGACGTAACGCCTCCGGTAATCACCAACATCCCAGCTGCTATTACAGTACAATGTGGTAACATTCCGTTACCGGTTGATCCTACAGCAACGGATAATTGCGGTGATGTAACCATGACAATGGCCGAGGTAGAAATCGCTAGATCTTGCACAGGTACATATACATTACAACGTACATGGACAGCTACCGATTCTTGCGGTAATACAGCTACAGCTACACAATTAGTATATGTAGTAGACGACCAAAAACCAGTATTCAGCAACGTACCGGCAGATACAACCATCACATGTGAATCATTACCATTCATGGTGGTTCATCCAGATGCAACTGATAACTGTGGTACTGTTGACTTAGTAATGCGTGAAACTAGAGTGTTGGGCACATGCGACAACCAATACACCATTGTTCGCACATGGACAGCAACCGATGATTGCGGTAACTTCGATACTTACGTTCAAAGAATTAACGTAGTTGATACAGTAAAACCAGTTATCACAGGTTTACCAGCTAACTTAACTGTTACTTGTTACGATGCTGTACCACCAATGCCAACCTTGTACGCAACTGATAATTGTGGAACAGCTACCTTGGTAGCAAGACAAGATACAACAGGTGGTGCTTGCCCTGGTAACTTCACTATTACTAGAACATTTACAGCAACAGATGCTTGTGGTAATACTTCATCTGTATTCTACACAATCACTGTTCGTGATACCATCGCACCGGTTATTACAGGTGTACCAGCCAACATCCGCGTTTCATGCGAAGGTGAGGCGCCAATGGGTACTCCAACAGCTACCGACAATTGTGGATCAGCTACTATCACGTATGCAGATACGAAAGTACCGGGTACATGTGCCGGCAACTATACCATCAACCGTGTATGGACAGCGAAAGACCAATGTGGTAACACATCAACAGCTACACAAGTCATTACAGTATATGATAGCATCGCACCGGTATTAAGAAATGTACCAAACAACGTAACAGTTGCTTGTGACAATATCCCGGCGGTGCCTGTAGTTAGTGCAATCGACAACTGTAGCGGCGCACGCGTTACAATGGTGGCAGACACAGTACAAGGTGCTTGCATCGGAAGCAAAGTGATCCGTCGCACATGGACAGCCGTAGATAGCTGTGGTAACACATCAACTGCTACACAAACAATTACGGTAGAAGACCGCGTAGCACCGGTTATCACAGGTGTTCCAGCTAACATTACAGTAAGCTGTGATAACATCCCTGCTCCTGCAACACCAATCGCTACCGATAATTGTGGTACAGCAACCATTACCATGAGAGCAGATACTGTACTCGGATCTTGCCCAGGTGCTTACAGAATTACACGCACATGGACAGCCGTAGACGATTGTGGTAATACTTCAACAGCTATTCAAACAATAGATGTGGAAGACAGGGTACGCCCAGTATTCTCTAACGTACCAGGTACAATCACAGTAGATTGTGATAACATCCCTGCTGCTGTTGCACCAACAGCTACCGATAACTGTACCAATGTGACTGTAACTATGCGTGAAGACACAACAGCTGGTAGATGTGCAGGTACTTACACGATTACACGTGTATGGACAGCAACAGACGAATGTGGTAACCAAGCAACCGCAAGACAACAAGTAAATGTTGTAGACAGGAAAGCACCAACCTTCACATTTGTACCGGCATCGGTAACAGTAGAATGTGACGCAGTGCCTGCTTACGTTCCTGCAACAGCGGTAGACGCTTGTGGTAATGCAACAGTAACTGTTACAACACAAAGAATTAACGGTACTTGCGCGGGTAACTACACTATTCGCTACACTTGGGTGGCAACTGACGATTGTGGAAATAGATCTGCAGCTGTAACACAAACCATCAATGTAGTTGATAGAACTAAACCAGTATTTACTTACATCCCTGTCGATACAACTGTTTCTTGCCAGTTCGCGCCATACAAAGGCACACCTGTAGCAACTGACGCTTGTGGTACAGTAACCATCACTTCTTCAACTCGTAAAGAAGACGTTACATGCACCGGCAGATACACATTAATTCATACGTTTATCGCAACAGACGCTTGCGGTAATAGAGATACAGCGGTACAACGCGTAACAGTGATTGATACAACTGGCCCGGTTATTACAGGTATCCCTGCAGAAGCAACAGTACCTTGTAATAACATCCCAAGATTCGTAACACCTACAGCAACGGATAATTGTGGTAGCGCTAGCTTGACATTCACCGATCAAAGAATCGATGGCAGCTGTGCTCGTAACTACACTATGATCCGTACTTGGACGGCTACAGATGATTGCGGTAACACAACAACTGCTCAACAAATCATCCACGTAGTAGATAACCAAGCGCCTGTATTCACTGGTGTACCAGCAAGTGTAACGGTAGCTTGTGGTGCAGTACCGCCGGTGCAACACCCAACTTCTAAAGATGCTTGTGGTACGGTTACGCAAACATTCAGCGAAGTGATCATACCAGGTTCTTGCCCAGGCAATTACACGATCACACGCACTTGGATTGCAACCGACGATTGTCTCAATGCTGATACAGCCGTACAAGTAATCACCGTAGTAGATAATGTGAAACCAGTGTTGAACGGTGTGCCAAGAAGCGTAACAGTAAGCTGTAGCCAAATCCCGGCTGTTGCAAATGTTACAGCAACTGACAACTGTAGCACTGCTACCTTCACATTCAGAGAAGATATCATCAAAGGCGCATGCCCTGGTAACTACACGATTGAACGTGTTTGGATCGCGGCAGATTCTTGCGGTAACGTCGACTCTGCAAAACAAGTGATTACTGTGGTTGACTTCACGAAACCGGTTATTACAGGTGTACCTGCTAACGTAACGGTAAATTGTGATAACATCCCTGCTCCTGCTACACCTACAGCAACCGACGAATGTAGCGGCGCAACATTAACAATGGTAGCAGATACCGTAAGAGGTAACTGCCCAGGTAACTACACCATTAATCGTACATGGATCGCGGTTGACTCTTGCGGAAACGAAGAAAGAGCAACACAAGTGATTACAGTACAAGATAGAATTAGACCTGTATTTACATTCGTACCGGCAGACGTAACTGTAAGCTGCGATAACATTCCTGCAGTAGTGCCACCAACAGCAACTGATAACTGTTCTAACGTAACAATTACGATGACAACAGACACAATCAAGGGCAGCTGTATTGGTCAATACACTATCGTACGCAAATGGACGGCTGTAGATGAATGTGGTAACCCAGCAACAGCACAACAAACAATTACTGTTGAGGACCACACAGCGCCAACATTCGATCGTATCCCTGCCGATACTACGGTAGATTGTAAATCTGTACCAAGCCCAGCAACAGTTACTGCAACTGATAATTGTGGAACTGCAACGGTAACAGTACAAGAATCTAAACAAGTAGGCGCTTGCGCAGGTACTTATACCCTCACCCGTCTTTACACAGCGACTGACGATTGTGGTAACAGTACAACACATACACAAATCATTACCGTTCGTGATACAACAGCACCGGTATTCACTTTCGTACCAGCTGATACAACCATCAATTGCGACCAAATTCCTTATATAAGTAACGCGGTAGCAACGGATGATTGCGGAACGGTAACCATCACAGTAGATAACCGCAGAACAAACGGTAGCTGTGATAATAATTATACCATCACACGTACATGGACAGCTACAGACGATTGCGGTAACGCAGTAACTGCTGTACAAACCATCCACGTACAGGATACTACTAAGCCTGTTATCATGGGAGTTCCTGCAAACGTTACAGTAGAATGTGACAACATTCCAGCTGTAGCAACACCGGTAGCAACTGATAATTGTGGCACAGCGGGTATCGTGTTCAGAACATTCGAAACACCAGGTACTTGTGTAGGTACTAAAGTGATCACGCGTACTTGGATTGCAACAGATGCTTGCGGAAACGTTGATTCAGTTTCTCAAATCATCACAGTAGTAGATACCAAAGCGCCAGTATTCACTAGCCGCCCTGCTGACGTAACAGTGAGCTGTGAAAACATCCCTGCTAATGCTAACCCAGTAGCAACGGATAATTGTAGCACGATCACTTACACATTCAGGCAAGACACCACTAGCAAAACATGTGCGAATACTTACACGATCGTTCGTACTTGGATTGCTACGGATGAATGTGGTAACGCAGATTCAGTTCGTCAAACCATCACTGTTCGCGATATTACTGCACCAACATTCTTAACACCTGTTCCTGCTAACGTAACAGTTGAATGTGACGCAATTCCAACACCGGTTACAATGATTGCAAACGATAACTGTACAGCTTCTTCAAATATTACGATCACTGTACAAGACAATATCGATTCAATCCCAGGTGCTTGCGGAAACAATTATATCATCCGCCGCGTATACACGGCAACCGACGAATGTGGCAACTTCACATCTCTCACACAAACTATCCGTGTGGAAGACCACAGCAAGCCTTCATTCACACTTGGTGCGCCGGCTGACACAACGGTTGATTGCCATGCGATTCCTTCAATGCCAACTACATTACCAGTAAGTGACAACTGTAACCCAACAGGCATGAACGTAACAGTAGTAGGTAAAGAAGTACGCGTAAACATCCCAGGTGCTTGTGCAAACAACTACAAATTGATCAGAACATGGACAGCAACAGATGCTTGCGGTAACGTAGATTCTGTTTCTCAAACCATTACCGTGGTAGATCGTACTGCACCTACTTTCGTAGGCACTGTACCGGCTAACATCACGATCAATTGCGATGAAGACTTAACACAACCGGATTTAACTGCTGTTGACAACTGTAGCGATGCTACAAAAGTGACGGTAACTAAAAACCAAGTAAGACAAGCTATCCCAGGTGCTTGTGCAAACAACTACCAATTAATTAGAACATGGACAGCCACCGACGAATGTGGTAACGATACTACAGTTACACAAATCGTAACCGTAGTAGACAACACGAAACCAACATTCACGACCGCTGCTCCTGCCGATACAACTGTACAATGTGGTGCTGTACCAACCCAACCGGATTTAACAGCTACCGACAACTGTACGCCTGCTACAGATTTAGTAATCACGAAAGCAGAACGCATCGATACTATCCCAGGTGCTTGTGCAAACAATTATAGAATTGTACGTACATGGACTGTAAGAGATCTTTGCGGAAACGACACTACGTTGACTCAAATCATCACCGTAGCAGATACAACGAAACCGGTATTCAACATGGCGGCTCCAGCCGATACAACCGTAGATTGCCACGCGATCGTTCCCCAGGTCGATCTTACAGCAACCGACAACTGTAGTGGTAACGTAGCCGTTGTGAAATCTAGCAACGTGGAAATTATCCCGGGTGCTTGTGGCAAAAATTATGTAATGATTTACACATGGACGGCCACTGACGCTTGCGGAAACGTAGCTGAACTACACCAACGCGTAACCGTACAGGATACTTCTAAACCAGTGTTCACGGTAGTAATACCAACAGAACTCACCGTGTCTTGCGACAGCATCCCAGCATTCGAAAACTTAAACGTAATCGATAACTGTGGCAACCCTGGCGACATCACGGTAACAAGAACACAACGCTTCGAAGATATCCCTGGCGCTTGTGCAAATGATTACAGGATTATCCGTACATGGACTGCAACCGATCTTTGTGGTAACACGGCTGTGTTCACACAAACAATCACAGTAGAAGATCGTATTGCACCAGTATTCGATATGACTATGCCTACAGATACAACGATCAACTGTGGCGATGCATTACCAACAGCTCCAGCTATCACAGCAACAGATAAATGTAGCCGTGTGAAACCAGTGGTAACATTCACTGAAACAAGAGAAGATGGTAACTGTGCTGGTAACTATGTAATCGTTCGCTACTGGTCGGCGCAAGATAGCTGTGGTAACAAAGTAGAACATACACAACGTATCACGGTTCAAGACACTGTGAAACCAGTATTCACTACACCGGCTCCAGCTAATCAAGCTGTATCTTGTAACAATATCCCGGTACAAGCCGACTTAACAGCTACTGATAACTGTTCTGGTGTTACGATCACAAAATCGAACTACACCATCCCAGCTACTAACGGTTGTGCAGGTGGTTACCAATTAGTATATGTATGGACGGCTACAGATGGTTGTGGTAACGCAGATTCAACTCGCCAAATCATTACGGTAATTGATGATGTGAAACCAAGAATCACCAGCCCAATCCCAGCAGATACAACAGTTGATTGTAGCAACATTCCTGTGGCACCAGTATTAAATGGTATCGACGATTGTGGTAGCATCACTAACTTACCGGTAACTGTAAGAGATTCTATCATCCTTATCCCAGGTGCTTGTGCAAACAACTACAGAATTGAGCGTAAGTTTATTGTAACAGATGCTTGTGGTAATTTCGAAGAGAAAATCCAAATCATCACCGTTCAAGATACTATCAAGCCTCAGTTCTTGAACCCGCCTGCCGATACAACAGTAGAATGTAACGCGATACCGGCTCAAACGAACCTCGCTGTTACCGACAACTGTTCTGATGCTAGCAAAATCACCCAATCATTCGGCTTCACGATCGAAAGAGAACCAAATGCTTGTGGTAATAATTACGATATCATCCGCACTTGGACTATTGTTGACGAATGTGGATTGACATCAACACATACACAAAGAGTACGTGTAAGAGATAACTCTAAACCAAGATTCTTACAACCGGCTCCTGCTGATACAACCGTAATGTGTGATAGAATTCCGCCGATGAACCAAGTATTGTCTGCGGTTGACAACTGCTCTTCTCCTAGCGATATCATCGTAACGAGAAAAGAAGTGAAAGACACAACAAACGGTCACTGTAGCTACGTATTAATCCGTACATGGACAGCCACTGACCTTTGCGGTAACGATACAACATTAACACAACGTATCACAGTACTCGATACCGTACGTCCTGTGTTCACATCTCCAGCTCCAGCTGATGTAACAGTAGATTGTGGTAACATTCCAGCACCGGTTGTAATGACGGCCACCGACAACTGTACAGAATTGAAAGACCTTGTGTTCTCACACTTCGATTCAACAGTAGCAGGTGCATGTGCTGGTCAACAAACAATCACACGTACATATGTTGTGAAAGATAAATGTGGTAACCAAGCAACTGCAGTTCAAATCATCCACGTGGTAGACACTACTAAACCAGTGTTCACCGGTACGGCTCCTGCCGATGTAACGTTGGATTGTGGTCAAGTACCGGTTCAAGTAACCATCCCTGCAGTGGATAACTGCTCTGGTGTGAACGTGGTAATGTCACAAGACACGGTTTACACGCCAGGTGATTGCAGAAACTCTTACCAATTGATTCGTAAATGGACAGCTACGGATGGTTGTGGTAACACTACAGTATTGTCACAAACCATTACAGTGATCGACCGCGTAGCGCCAACGTTCACAACAACGAAACCGGCTGATGTAACAGTAGATTGTGGTAATATCCCTGCTCCTGTTAACATGAGAGCGATCGATGCTTGCAGCGGTCAAGTGTACGATGTAGCACCGAAAGATTCTATCATCAACGTAGAATGTGCCAACACTTACATGATCGTAAGAACTTGGATGATTACCGACGAATGCGGCAACCCAGCTATCTTAACACAAAACATTAAGGTAGAAGACAAAGTGAAACCTGTGATCAACACGAACGGTTTACCAACCAACGTAACGATCTCATGTGGAGCATTGCCACCAGTTGCCACATTAACAGCAACCGACAACTGTACATTACCGGCAAACATTGTGTGGAAAGATTCTACATACGCTGAAACTGTAAACGGTGCTTGCGTAAACGGTGCATACAAAATTGTACGTGTGTACACAGCAACCGACGAATGTGGTAACTTCTCAACATTCACACAAACATTCAATGTAGTAGATACTGAGAAACCAAGATGGGTAATCGCTCCGCCAGCTGATACTACATACAACTGCGAAGATTACAACTACTTCGTACCAAATGTAACAGCAATCGACGATTGCGCAGGTAATGTAGCGGTAACGCATACATTCACGAAAGACTACATGTCTGCTACTTGCTTAAGCTCATACATGATTAAACATACTTGGACAGCGAAAGATGCTTGTGGAAACACCATCTCTCATACACAAGTGATTACTGTACTCGATAACAAGCGTCCAGAATTCACCATCCAAGTACCTGCAACACTCACAGTAGATTGTAACAATATCCCGGTTCAAGTTAGTATCCCAGCAACGGATAACTGTACACCGGCTACCGATATCAAATACACTGTAAGCAGCAGAATCGTAGGTGATCCAAAAGCTTGTACATACCAAATCGTTCGTACATGGACAGCAACTGATTACTGTGGAAACGGCAACGTGATGACACAAACCATCACTGTTCAAGACACAACAGCGCCTGTGATTGCACAAGCTCCGGCTGATATCACCCTTAACTGCGGCGATGCCATCCCTGCTCCTGCTACGCTTAGCGCAACTGATAATTGTGATGCTACGTTCCCACGTAACGCTACCTTCACACAAGATCCTTACACGGTTGATAACTGTAACGGTTATACCATCATAAGAAGATGGAACATCGCTGATGCTTGTGGTAATGTAGCGGTTGAAAGAGTACAACGTATCGTAGTAAATGGTTGCGGTCAACCGGTTCTCGGTCCTTCCATCCCTGCGGTATGCGCTAGCAACCCAGTCTTCACAGTTCCTGTGGTAGGTACGGTGCAAAACCCAACTTACACATTGGTATCTGTAACACCGGCCGGTGCTGTTCAAACACCACTCTCTCAAGCTAGCAACCAATTCAACTTGGGTAACGCTACAACAGCTACCTTCACTGTGAAAGATGGTGTAAGCGGATGTGTAAGCAACCCAGTATCGTACACATTACAATACAACCCTGCTCCTTCAGTGGATCTCGGACCAGATGTAAATGTTTGCGGTACTACAACCCAAGTAACACTCGATGCAGGTAACGCAAATGCAGGCTACCAAATTAAATGGTCTACAGGTGCTACCACGCAAAGAATCACGGTGAACCAAGCAGGTACTTACTACGTAACCGTAAGCAATGGTACTTGTGCGGCAACCGATACCATCAAAGTAATCGTAGGTGAATTAACACATACTGATATTCCAGACAAGTTGATCTGTGTAGGCGGTTCTACAACAATCGACGCAACTACAACCGGCGCTACTTATTTATGGAACACCGGTGCTACCACTGCTAAGATCACAGCTACTGCTGGCGGTACTTACTGGGTACGTATTGCGAAAGGCGCTTGTACGATCACCGATACAGTGAAAGTAACAGAGGTTACGCCACCAAGCTTAAGCCTCGCTACCGACACCACAATTTGTCCGAACTCTTCTATCGTCATCAGGGCACTTACCAATGCGCCAATCGTGAAATGGTCTAGCGGCGAAACAACGCCAATGATCGTAGTAACCAAACCAGGCGATTACACGGTAACAGTTAGCAACGGTGCTTGCGTACTCTCTGCTGTTATCCATGTGAAACCTCGCCCTCAAGCAACGCTCGAACTCGGCCCAGACCGCTACATGTGTGCTGGCAACCGTATCACGATCGATGCTAGAACACCGGATGCTGCGAACTACTTATGGAACGACGGCGATAGAAACCCAATCAAAGTATTCGATCAACCAGGTCAATATATCTTGACAATCCTCGATAGATATTGCGATAACGTGATTGCCGATACATTGAACATCTTCACCGGCGGTATTCCGAAGGTAGACCTGGGTAGAGATACAGTATTGTGCGCAGGTACAACAATCACACTCAAACCAACATTAACAGATGTAAGCACTTTACGCTGGAGCGACGGATCAACTGGCAAAACGCTCACGATCACGCAACCAGGTACATACACTGTTCAAGCGTTCAACGATTGTGGTACTGCTAGCGATATCATCAACGTGGTAGGTACTATCTGTGAATCTGATCCGACTATACCGAACGTATTCTCACCAAATGGCGACGGTAAGAACGACATCTTCAAGCCAGGTATTAACGGCCCGATGTATAACTACGAATTACGCATCTACAACCGTTGGGGTCAATTGATCTACACTACCAACGATGCCACAAAAGGTTGGGATGGTACATACAATGGCCAACAAGTAGAAATCGGCACTTATGTATGGTGGTTAAGCTACAGCAAATCACAAAACGGCCAACTCTACGTTCTCAAAGGCGATGTAACCGTAATTAGGTAATTAGCTTTTCTTTCACTAACAATAAGAAAGGGGTCACTCATAAGAGTGGCCTCTTTTTTTATGGGTAGCCGCCGTTGGTTCATGAGGCAACTTAGGTTGCGTCGCTCCCTTCAACGGCCACTTCTTTGTTTAGCAGCATAAATTTATTTTATAGCTCCCCTTCTCAATAGGTTGATTTTCAATCTAACATATCTTTTAAAAACATGCCTGTCGCTATTTAACTGAAAAAATAGTTGTATAACTGAAAAATCAGTTATACATTTGAATCATGGAAGAATTGACTAAAACAGAGGAAAGGATTATGCAGATATTATGGCAATTAGGCCATGGTTTCGTGAAGGATATAATTGAGTTAATGGAAGATCCCAAACCGCCATATACCACGGTATCGTCTGTCGTACGCCTATTGGAACAAAAACAATTTGTAACCCATAAAGCCTATGGTAAAACACACGAGTATTACCCTGCTATTTCTAAAGAAGATTACAAGAAGAATTCCGTACAACGGATGGTCGCTAATTATTTCGATAATAATTCCACCAACCTCCTTTCTTTCCTATTAGAAGATAAGCCCATGAATGCCGACGAATTAGATGCACTTAAAAAATTCATTGATCAACAAAACACTTCAAAATGATCTACATTTTTCAATGCTTACTACAAGCGTCTGGCTGCTTAGTACTGTTGTATTTGTTGTATTGGATGGTACTTTCACGTTTATCCTTCCATAGATGGAACCGTATGTATTTAGTGAGTAGCTTATTTATTAGCTGCTTAGTGCCTTTCATTAAATTTCCTACTGCCCATACTCCCATTCTCTCTAAACCATCAGTAGCCGAAGCGCTTACATTCAACGAAGTAGCTAGCGTGGTAGTCGATGCCCCCAATTTTACACCTTCAGCTTTTCAAATGATGGGCGGCTTCACGGGGTTATTATTTGTATTGTACATCCTAGGTGCAGGCAAAGTATTGTGGAAACGGGCTAAAGAAATGGCCACCATGAGAACAGCCCTGCAAGTACAGGAGAAAAAAGAGAAAGCAGGTTTTCATTTCATACCCACTAACAACCTGAACGCATCGTTCTTCAATTATATATTCATTCAACAAGATCTCCCTTCCGCCATTAGTGAAACAATTTTCCAGCACGAAGCTTGGCATGCTAAGTTGAAGCATAGTGCTGATATTGTTTTGCTCACTTTTATGGAGATCGTTTTCTGGTTCAATCCTATTATCTATTTATACGGCAAAAGCCTACGCGCTGTACACGAATACGAGGTAGATGATTTGATGGCGCAACAAATGGATAAATCGGTGTATGCCCGCGTTTTGTTAGAAGTTCAGTCTGCTCAAAACTACCGCATCATGCACCTCTACAACCAACATCCGCTTACTAAACGTGTTCATTTATTATTCACTCAACCTTCACATGCTATGAAAAAATACTTGTATTTGCTCATTGTACCCTGCCTTGTTTTGGTTATGGCTAGCTTTAAAACTGTTCGCCAGCCGCTACCAGAAGGCGTTACTTTCGTTTCTACAGAAAAAGAGATGAAATTAAGCATCGATATGAACTACCTTGAAAAAGGTAAAGATTTCGAAAAGTTCACGGAAGAGCATTGGAACACAATTGCTGAAGCCTTCAAATCAAAAGGCTACACTATTTCGTTCGACAAAGTGCATTTCAATGCCGAGAACAACATTACCGCCATCACCTTTAACATGAAGAAACAAGACGGTTCTTCGTTAGCGGCCGGCTACGATGTTCGCTTCCTATGCGCGCAAGGTTATGTAATTACCATTCGTGCAGATTTAACGCCTGCAAACGAATCATTCATTAAATCTGAAAAGAAATCTACCAAGTCGGTTCTTTCTTACATCACTGATTTCAATGTCAACAAAACATTGCCTTCAAATAAGAATGATGCCGCTAAGGACGACAATTGTTAATTGAATTTTTTGTGTTAAAAACAAAAAAGGATAACGGGTTACCGCTATCCTCTTTTGCGTTAAGGGAATATTTCCCAGTAATGTAGATGCCCCTTAATCCAAATGTGTATGCTTAAAATCATCTGTATACTTCAAACCGAACCCAAATATTCTATCTAAACAACTATGTGCAAATAATAAAATACCAATAAAAATCACCGGCTCTATATCCATATACAACCCAATGAAATAAATGAACAACGCTACGCCTTTATGGTGGAAGAAGTTGTACAAGTAAGCGCCTACTTTATTGTTCACCACGTAACCCAGCATGCTCAAATCAGGTAATAAAATACAGGCGGGAATCATCCACCAAGGGTAAGATGTTTGTTGAGCAAACATCAAAAAAGAAAGCAGCAACATGGCTGCTTCCTCTAATTTTAACGTCGTTTTCATACCAATGTATTAGTATAATAACCTTGTCTTAATCGTGTGTTTCACTTCTCGCAATAAAGCCAATGCTTCCTGTGAAAGCTGTGAATCCACGTCTAATACCACGTAACCAATTTTGTCGTTGGTTTTAAGGTACTGACCAAGGATATTGATCTTGTTGTTAGATAAAGCGGTGTTGATTTCAGACAATACACCCGGCACGTTCTCGTGGATGTGCAGGATGCGGTGTGTATTTTCAACCGCTGGAACACTGATGGCTGGGATAGAATGAGAACCAAAGCTCGCTCCCTTCTCCAAGTAATTGAGCATTTTACTGCTTACATCGAAACCAATGTTCAATTGTGCCTCTTCCGTGCTACCACCAATATGCGGTGTTAAAATCACGTTCGGCAATTTCTGCAATGGCGTAGTGAATGCTGCACCATTCTTTTCTGGCTCAACTGGGAATACATCGATTGCCGCACCCGCTAATTGCTTGCTTTCCAAGGCTTCTTTCAAAGCCTCCAAATCAACTACTTCACCACGCGCATAGTTAATAAAGATAGCGCCCGGTTTCACATGTGCCAACGTTTCACGGTTGATCATGTTGGCCGTAGATGGAATAGAAGGAACATGCAAGGATATAATATCTGCCTGGCTGAATAAGTCTTCCAATGATTTTTGGCGAACGGCATTCCCCAACGGCAATTTCGTTTCCGGGTCGTAATACATTACGTTCATACCCATGGCCTCCGCTAATACACTCACTTGGCTACCAATATTACCGTAACCAACAATACCCAGGGTTTTACCACGTAATTCATAACTACCAGTGGCTTCTTTCATCCAAACACCGTTATGTGCTGCATTGTTCTTGTCAGGAATTCTTCTAATGAGCATGATCGACAAACCAATCACCAATTCTGCCACCGAACGCGTGTTCGAATATGGGGCATTGAATACGGCTACACCTTGCGCAGTAGCGCTGATAAGGTCTACTTGGTTCGTGCCAATACAAAAGCAACCGATACCTTGTAATTTCTTCGCCGACTCTAAAACCTTTGCTGTTACTTGGGTTTTAGATCGAATACCGAGTAAGTGAACATCTTTCACTGCTTCGCAAAGCTCATCTTCGCTTAAAGCACCTGCTAATTTCTTTACATTCGAATAACCTGCATTGTGGAACTCAGCCACAGCGGCATCACTAATGTTTTCCAACAACAAGATGTTGATCTTTTCCTTCGGGTAACTGGTTATTTTTGGCTCGCTCATAATTAATCTAACGTGAGTTTACAACGGTTGGACATAGCTGGAAAAACCGACTCTATAAGTGCTTTCCGTATGGTAGGCTCAACTGTTTTTTACATAAATGAAGCACAAAACTATGTAGGTTTAAGGAGTTATCAAACATCAACCCCCGTAAATTCGATATTATCAAAAAATATATACCGCGAATTGCACTTTTTTCAAATAATTTTGTTCACAATAGCTTAAAAACGGCTTAAATTAAGCAGATCGGCATGATTTTTATTTGGCTATAAGTAGTCCTGTTATTAATTTGAGGGGCATCTGTAAAACATTTAAGGAATACACCTTAGTTATTAGTATTGTAATGAAGAGATTGAATGCAGCTTTCGTTTTAATTTTACCCGCAATTACCTTCTTCTACGCTTGTAATAATACACAAGCGAAAAGGAGAACGAATGCCACAACTACGCAAGAAGAAGATACCACATATAAAATAAATCTTACCGCCGAACAACGTACCGCCATCTTAAATGCGCCCAAAACAAGGGTCATGCAAGAAGAGCTAACAAACTTCTTTAACAAGAAACTAGTACCCTCGGGGTTCTCCGGCGCAATGCTGGTTGCGAAAAAAGGCGTCGTAATCTTCGAAGGTTCTCATGGTTTCGAAAATTACCAAGCCAAAACCAAGATGGTAGATACTTCTACCTTCCAATTGGCTTCAACCTCCAAAACCTTTACAGGCGTAGCGGTACTAAAACTGGTAGATGAAAAGAAGGTTAACCTGGATGATAGTATCCAAACCTACCTCCCTACTGTTCCCTACAAAGGCATCACCGTACGAATGCTCCTTAACCACAGAAGTGGCCTACCCAATTACTTGTATTTCACCGAGAAATATTGGAAAGACCGTACGAAGCTCATGACCAACGATGATGTGATCGCGCTCATGGCCCAATACAAACCACAAATCCAATCACTCCCGAATACACGCTTTACTTACTGTAATACCAACTATATCCTGCTTGCTTCTATTATCGAGAAAGCCAGCGGTATGAAGTACGCCGATTTCATGCAGCAAGAAATATTCAACCCGCTAGGGCTTACAAGAACCTACGTGTTTGTACCCGGCCAAGCTGCCCGCTCTCACCAAACCACCAGTCACCAATTCAACGGCCGCCCTGCTGCCGACGATGCATTTGATGGCGCTATGGGCGATAAAGGCATTTATAGCTGTGTACAAGATATGCTCAAATGGGACCAAGCCCTCTACAGCGGCCGCTTCTTAAGCGATGAAATCCTAAAAGAAGCGTTCACCCCGTATAGCAACGAGAAACGAGGCACGAAAAACTATGGCCTAGGCTTCCGGCTCATGGTATTCCCCGATTCCACAAAAATCGTTTACCACAATGGTTGGTGGCATGGCAATAATACCGTATTTTACCGCTTTATCCAGGATTCTACCACCTTGGTGATCCTTGGCAATAAATACAACCGCAATATTTACCATTCCGTAAAACCCATCCGCGAAATCATCGGGGAAGGCCTGGAACTGGAAGCGGGCGAAGATTAAGCTTTACTTTACATCAAATAGGAAAAGGCTATCGGATTCATCCCCGGTAGCTTTTTTGTTTTAGGGATGCATCCATCATCACGCATGTAGGTTCACCCCCATTTCACACAACCTTATGTTTAATTTGTCATAGTATTGCCATTCCACTTCCAGCCACTATACATTATTAAATGTATTTTATACTTTTAATATACCCATTCGCCTTATTATAATCTTCTTCATATAGCCCTCCTGTAAAAAATGATGCGGAACCTCGGTTCCAGCGGGCCTTGTATGCTTTGTGTTATTGCTCCCGCTTCTAATAGCATGTACAAACACGCATCATAACTAACATCCATTCAAAACAGGATCGCATCATGAAACAATTCTTTCCGTTTGCAGCAGCAATGCTCCTTTTCGCTAGTTGTAGTAAAAACCTCGTTGAACAAGCTACAAGCAGCGAATCGTCGACCCAAGCAACCCAAGTAGGCATTCAAGCTATTACAACTGAAACAGTTACCGTGTTTCGAAACGGCTATGTCTACCCTTTCGAACAATCTAATGGTTACGGCACCATCGGTACTAATGGCCTAGGTGCATGGATTAACCCTGCCGGGTATACAAGGGTGTTCTTCTATCCTACCGGCACAGGTACTATCGACGTTTCCATTAAAGTAAAAGCCCCAGCAGCAGGTGCTACTTTGAAAATACGTTTAGACAGCGCTGGCACCACCTATAATGTTGTGGTTAACCAAACCTCGTCTTATGTAACCTTACCCGTTGGCACTTTCACCATCGCCAGCGCTCAATACCATTGCCTGGAAATCAAAGCCGCCGCAGGTAACGGCTCTTATTTACCAGATGTCGAATCTATAATGATCACTTCCAGCCTTGGACTTAAATACAACAAAAGCGTTTACCGTGGCGCTCCAGCCACACATTTAAGCTACCCCGTACCGGCCGATTCTTCTATCGAATACTACTACAGCGAAATGACGGTTCCTACCGGCGCCGACCCGCTTTATTCGTATTACATGTCGAACGGTTTCTCTGGTGGATATTTCGGTATCCAAGTTAACAGCAACACCGAACGCCGTGCTCTTTTCTCCATTTGGAGTAATTACAATACCGATGATCCCAACCAAATCCCAGCCGATTACGCCGTTACATTGGTTCGCAAAGGTACCGGCGTTACCCATGGTAATTTCGGCAATGAAGGTTCTGGTGGACAATCGTATTACAACGCCATGTGGGTAACCAATAACACCTACAAATTCCTCGTACGTGCCGTAGCCGCCGGAACACATACCAAGTACACGGGCTGGTTCTATGCCCCAGAAGCAGGCAACTGGAAATTAATAGCAGAATGGGATAAAGCGATGACCCAAGGAAAGCTCCTAAGTGGCTTATATTCTTTTGTTGAAAATTATGCAAGTAATGGAAATGACTTCTTCAAAGCCCGGTATGGCAACCAGTGGGTACGTACCGTTAATGGTACTTGGATAGAGTTAAATAAAGCAAATTTCACTACCACAGCCAGTGATGCTGCCCATCAAAGATATGATCTCGGTGCAGGTATAGAAAACAATGTATTCCATATGTATAGCGGTGGTTTTAGGTTAGTGGGTGGATTAACTTACGGACAGCAAATTACTCGTCCCACTACAGGTACGCCACCCTCCATTAACTTCACTACGCTACCATAGTAAAACTAATTAGAACCAATCATTGCTCGTTTGTACAGTAAAAGCCATGGCGTAAAAACCATGGTTTTTTATGTAGTAGCTTCGTTGTGTTTCGCATTGGGTAACACATTATTCCTATCCCATTCAATTCGTCTTTCAAATGGGTGTTGACGAACAGGGCAGGCTTCTACCAAGCAATGCTCACAACCATTCGGTGTGCAAGGGTCCATATGAATAAAGAACTCTGCCTCACCAGAAAACAGTTGTTCATTCACCAGCTTTTCCAACCGGGAAATCTCATCGTGTGTTTCCGCCAACGATAAGTAATAAGGCATGGTAATATGGCAATCGATATGATAGTTGTTACCGTATTGTTGTACTCGCATGTTATGTACATCAATCATACGGGGACTTCTATTCGCCGAAAAAAGCGCAATAATTTTATCTACTACTTGCATATCGGTTTCATCCATCAAACCTGAAATCGACCGTCGCATTAACTGGTACCCTTTCGTGAGAATGAGGATGGCCATAATAATGGAAGCAATAGGGTCGATGATAGTATATCCTGTAAACTGTATAAGTAAAAGCGCTACAATTAAGCCAATGGAACTATATGCATCGGTAAGTATATGATGCCCATTTCCGGTAAGTGTAATCGAAGGAATTTTCTTTCCTTGGTTCACCAAGTATTTCCCTAGCACATAGTTCACCACCGAGGTAAACGCAATGATATATATACCGCTATCTACCTTGTGTAGTTCGTGTGGAGAGAAGAAATACGAAATCGCCTTCACTAAAATCAAACATCCTGCAATAAAGATCATCGCCCCTTCAAAACCAATAGAGAAGAACTCTACCTTCCCATGTCCATAAGGATGGTTCTCATCCTTCGGCTTACTGGAAAGATAAATACTATAGCAAGCAAAAGCTCCTGCTACTACGTTAATAATACTTTCCAATGCATCCGATAAAATGGCCACAGAATGGGTTACAAAATAAGCCCCAAATTTAGCCCCCGTCAGCACAAAACTAACTATCAACGAAATGAGTATAACCTTAAATTCCTTCTTTATCAATGTTCTTCGATTTGCTGTAAATGGCAAAATTGCGTTAAATAAAGTACGTTGAAAATTAAAATACCATTAACCGGGCCAAGTTGTTATTCAATTAGCTTAGGATGGTAGAATAATTCATTTACACTGACATTAGTTGGCTGGTTACTTTTTTATGCTTGGCTCCCCATTTGCTTAATTGCGACCATATAGGTACTAATTCCTTCGCAATGTCTGTTAACTCGTAATCTACCCTTGGAGGTACTTCTGCGTAAACTGTTCTCTTCACCAAACCTTCTTTCTCCAGTTCCCTCAGTTGTAACGTTAACATGCGCTCTGTAATACCGTTTATACTGTCGCGCAGTGCGCTGAAACGGAGTTTCCCATTTTCAAGTCTACATAAAATCAACAGTTTCCATCTTCCACCAATCATACAAACAGCATAGGTCAAATCACAGCCCTCAATGATGGATTTTTCGTTTTGCATATTGGTTGAATTCTCCTTTCTCTTACCCATTACTTACAAATTTGTGCGTACCATACAAATAGCTGTATACTATACAAAAATAGTGATTACCCAATACTTTTGATACCTCAATTCAAATACATATACAATGCATAAAATAATTTTTACGATGATCGCCAGCTTGGTATTATTAAACAGTTCTGCACAAACCAATTTATTACATGATAGAGTTGATAATTTATCTAACAGGCTTATTGCCAACAAAGAGGTAGCAGGTGTGAATGTGTTGCTGATAAAAGAGGGCAAAATTATTTACAATAAAGCTGTAGGATATGCCGATATCAACACGAAACAGCCCTTACAAACCGACCATATTTTCCGTATTGCCTCACAAACGAAAGCCATCACAAGCATAGCGGTGATGATGCTTTGGGAAGAAGGGAAATTCCTACTGGACGACCCTATTTCCAAATATATCCCAACATTCAAAAATCCCCAAGTACTCGACAAATTCAATCCTGCCGATAGTAGCTACACAGTAGTGCCAGCACACAACGAAATAACCATTCGTGATTTACTACGACATACTTCCGGTATCGGTTATCCCACAATAACCGATGATCAGCGTATACAAGCCATTTACACTAAATCGGGCGTTTTATCTGGCATAGGCAATAAAGCAAGCTTGCAAAACCAAATGGAGAAGTTAGCTAAAATGCCACTGTTGCATCAACCTGGTGATAGGTTTACCTACGGCTTGAACACCGATGTATTGGGCTATCTCGTACAAGTAATTAGCGGTGTACCATTAGACGAGTTTCTACGTACCCGTATTTTCCAACCCTTAGACATGAACGATACCTATTTCAACATCCCAACTTCTAAAGCCAATAGGTTGGTGGCCATTGCAGAAAAAACAGTCAACCGCCTACAAAAAGTAAATCATCCTATTTACGAAAACAATACAGTGAATTATCCTTTAGAGAAAGGCATTATTATATCCGGAGGAGCCGGCTTAAGTTCTACAACTACCGATTATGCCAAGTTCCTACAAATGTTATTGAACAAAGGCAAGTACAATGGCAAGCAGGTACTAGGTGAAAAAACAATTGCGCTAATGACCACGAACCAACTCCCTAGCAGCGCCCTATTACACGGCGATCCCAATTTTCGTTTTGGCCTAGGTTTTTGGCTGGTAACACCAGGCAATAAATTTATCCATGCAGCCAACGTAGGCACTTTCTTCTGGGGCGGTGCATTCAACACACATTATTGGGTAGACCCTAAAGAAAATATGATAGGTTTAGTTTTTACACAAGAATATTTACCATCGTCTTACTGGGATCTAGGAACACTATACAAAAACGTCGTGTACGCTTCATTGTAAAAATCGCTTAGGCAGGATAGCAATATTTCGCCCCGCAAAACAATAAAGCTTAGACATCAGCAAGAACAATAAATGATCAAAGAATTGTAAAGGATTACAAAGGATTAAAAGCAATGAAAAAATACGCGTATATAGGAGCACTAGGATTTTTAGCAGTTATTACAACCGAATTCGGCATCATAGGTATTTTGCCACAAGTGGCAGCACATTACCATATCAGCATCGATAAAGCAGGATATTTATTGGGAGCATTCGCATTGGTTATTGCACTAACGGGACCATTTATGACCTTACTCGCATCTGGATTTGATCGAAAGAAAGTAATGTTAGCAGCCATTTTTATCTTCCTCATTACCGGCATCGTATCTTCATTTTCCCCTCCCTTTGGAGTATTAATGTTTGTTAGAATACTACCCGCATTTTTACAACCTGTTTATATTGCAACAGCCTTATCCGTGGCCGTTTCAAAAGGCAATAAGCAAAACGAAAATGAATTGATGAGTATTGTTTTTAGTGGCGTTGCCATTGCCATGGTCACCACTGTTCCTTTCGCTACATATATCGCCAGTATATCGTCTTGGGAATATTCGTTTATGATACAAGCTGTGATTAGTATAATAGCATTATTGGCTATTTACTGGTTATTACCTCCCATGCCTGTAAACGAAAAGAAATCTTATGGAAGCCAATTACAAATCTTAACAAAACCTACATTCATCGTTAGTACAGCCATGAATTTCTTTATGGTATCGGCCTGGTTTTCTACCTATAGTTACTTTGCCGAGTACTTAACAAAAGCCAAAGAGATGAACAGCACAATGGTTAGTTATATGTTGTTTGTATTTGGCATTATTGGAGTACTAGCTAACTGGACAGCCGGTAAAATGCTAAACAAAAACATCACCTTCACCACCGCCTTTTTTCTTTCCGGTACTATCATAGTCCCCATCCTCTTACACTTCTCAGGAGCCAATACCTTCGCAACAATTGCAGTAATTGCCCTTTGGGGTTTCCTCTATTCCCCCAGCTTCCTAAATGCCTCTACCTACATGATTTCCTCCGCCCCCCACGCAATGGAATTCGCCAACAGCCTAGCCACCTCCTTCGGCAACCTAGGTGTAACTGTAGGAACAACCATAGGCGGTTGGATAATAGTTTCCAAAGGAATACAACTAACCCCTTGGATCACCGTAGTATTTGGAACCTTGGCATTTACGATGATGCTCTTACGTCATCACCTAGAAAGAAAAGCACCCCTCCACCACAACCCCATAGCACCATGTAAACTTGAAGGAACAACCCCTATATAATATAATATAATAAAACCTTGGTCTATTTGAATACCACAATATTCCCTCAACACCTTTTAAGAACACCCCCTTAAAAGGTGTTGCTTCACCCCTAAACCTCAAACCCCAAACCTCAAAACCCCAAACCTCCTCCAACAATAACCCCAAGCAACAAACTCCCCCCATCAAGGCCCTCATGCCCTTCACCACAGTACTCCAAAAGCCCCATCACAGCCCCGATAAAACGCCGACGCTGTCTTTCGGCGTTTTTCCTCCTTTCTTTGGTTACTTTCTTTGGAGAAGCAAAGAAAGTAACAAATAGGATGATGGCTAAAACTACAAGCCCGCCGCCAACGAATTGGAATAACGATTTACCACTACAATAAACATAATTTATCGCTCGCCTACGGCTTAGCTCGCCTCCGGCAACAACTCGCCTACGGCACTAATAAAAATGAAAAGGCCCGGGATCCATCTTCCCAGGCCTTTTCTAAAACTATTTCATTAACACTTAAGCCTTATTTTCTTTGCTTTCAGCTTGAGGCTTTGGTTCTCTCGGTTCTCTAGCTTCTTTCGGTTCTTTTTCTTTACCACCGTCAGAAGACTTCTTCTTAGCCGATTTAGGTGCGAAAATGGCAATCATTCTCTTACCTTCCATCGTAGGCATACCTTCTAAGGCACCTACTTCAGCCAAGCGTTCAGCAAATTTCAAGAGGATCAATTCACCGCGTTCTTTGAACATAATAGCACGGCCTTTGAATTGAACGTAAGTTTTTACTTTATTACCATCTTTCAAGAATTTCTCTGCGTGTTTCGCTTTGAAATCGAAATCATGGTCGTCAGTATTCGGCGTGAAACGAATTTCCTTCACCTCGCTTTTGTGCGCTTTCGCCTTCATCTCCTTTTCCTTCTTCTTCTTCTCGTAGAGGAATTTGTTATAGTCGATAATACGGCATACCGGCGGCGCTGCGTTTGGAGAAATCTCAACTAAATCTAGTTGTTGTTCTTCCGCCATACGCAAGGCGTCTTCTATTTTATAAACACCTACCTCGATGTTTTCGCCCACCAATCTTACTTCAGGTACGCGAATCATCCTATTGGTACGATGTTCTTGTTGTTGTTCTCTTCTGAAGTTGGGGTTTCTACCGCCCCCACCGCGGTTAAAACTTGGTCTTGGTCCTTGTTGCATTTAAAAAAATGAAAATTACTAATTACAAATGTTTTGTTCTTAGTAGCTGTTTAGCGATGTAATTTTAAAGTAAACTTACTACAAAGAACGGATATAAATACAATCGAATTATTCAAAAGGTTTACGGTTTACAACTTCTTCCTGCACTAAACTAACAAATGCCGGGATATCCATTGCTCCTAAATCGCCTTTAGCTTGCCTACGAACAGATACTAATTCCTCGTTCGCTTCTTTCTCCCCTATCACTAACATGTAAGGGATTTTTGCAAGTTCCGCTTCGCGGATCTTTTTACCGATTTTCTCACTTCTCTCGTCGATCTCAGCGCGAATTTCGGCATTTTTCAGCAAACCAGCTACTTTTTCTGCATATGGCAAGAACTTATCACTAATTGGCAGAATTTTTACCTGTGTCGGTGTCAACCATAATGGGAATTTACCAGCACAGTGCTCGATTAACACAGCGATAAATCTTTCCAACGAACCAAATGGTGCCCTGTGGATCATTACCGGGCGGTGCTTTAGATTATCCGCTCCAATATACTCCAATTCAAAGCGCTCTGGTAAGTTATAATCCACCTGGATGGTACCCAGCTGCCATTTACGTCCTAATGCATCCTTCACCATGAAGTCTAATTTAGGACCGTAGAAAGCCGCCTCGCCATATTCTACTACTGTTTTCAAACCTTTTTCTGCTGCCGATTCAATGATCGCCTGCTCTGCTAGGTTCCAGTTCTCATCCGTACCAATATACTTCGAACGATCTTCTTGATCTCTCAAGGAAATCTGCGCCGTATAATCCGTAAAGTTCAAACTCTTGAATACATGTAGTACTAAGTCGATTACTTTGATGAATTCTTCTTTTACTTGGTCGGGACGACAGAATAAGTGAGCATCATCTTGCGTAAACCCACGCACCCTGGTCAAACCGTGTAACTCACCATGTTGTTCATAACGGTAAACGGTTCCAAATTCTGCAAAACGTACTGGTAAATCTTTGTACGATTTAGGAGAAGATTTGTAGATTTCGCAGTGGTGCGGACAGTTCATTGGCTTCAACATGAACTCTTCACCTTCTTCCGGTGTATGGATCGGTTGAAAGCTGTCTTTCCCGTATTTTTCGTAGTGACCAGATGTCACGTACAATTTCTTATTCCCGATATGCGGCGTTACCACTGGTAAGTAACCACTCTCGATTTGTGCTCTTTGTAAGAATTGTACCAAGCGCTCGCGCAACATGGCACCTTTAGGCAACCATAAAGGCAAACCTAAACCAACGTTTTCACTGAAAGTAAACAACTCAAGTTCTTTACCCAATTTACGGTGATCACGTTTTTTGGCTTCTTCTAACAGCGTTAAATACTCGTCTAATTCTTTTTGGCTAGGGAAAGTAACACCATAGATACGGGTCAGCATCTTGTTCTTCTCGTTCCCTCTCCAATAAGCACCCGCAATGCTCATCAGCTTAATAGCCTTTATAGCACCGGTGCCCGGGATATGTGGACCACGACACAAATCTGTAAAATTACCTTGTGAATAAAAGGTAATGGTACCGTCTTGTAAATCGTTGATCAATTCTAATTTGTATTCGTCGTTCTTCTCGGTGAAGTAAGCCAATGCATCCGCCTTAGAAACATCTTTGCGGGTGAAGCTGCTGTTTTGTTTCGCTAACTCCTGCATTTTCGCTTCGATCTTTTTCAGATCCTCATCACCAATGGCACGGCCACCTAAATCGATGTCGTAATAAAACCCAGTTTCGATCGCAGGACCAATACCGAATTTCACTCCCGGGTACAATGCCTCCAGGGCCTCCGCCATCAAGTGCGCCGAAGAGTGCCACATCGTTGCCTTACCATCCGTATCCACCCACGTCAACAATTGCAAAGTAGCATCCGTCGTAATCGGACGCGTTGCGTCGATCACTTGGCCATTTACTTTTGCTGCCAATACTTTGCGCGCCAATCCTTCACTAATGGACTTGGCAATGTCTAATGCAGATACTCCTGGTTCGTACTGTCTTACTGCGCCATCCGGGAATGTAATGTTAATCATAAATTCTTCTACGCTTGGTTTGCGTGTTACTATTTATTTTATTCTAATAAAATGCTTGCGAAGTTAAGAAATTGACTGGAGATTTATTAGCAGTGTGCTTTATATCTCCCAAAAATTTCTAATTCATAAAAAATATCAAGGGTAATTGCCGGCTATTTTTCATTTTGATAGGGTTACCGTGGGTATTTTTGTATGATTTTCAATGCGCTATTATTGTGCCAAGATAGTTTTTTTATGTTAATTCTTTTGTTCTGTGGCAGAATGTCTTAGTGGTTATGTCATACTTGCATCGTTGATTCTAATAAGTTTTTTTGTTAGAACGGGTGCTTTAGCGGTTATTCTTATTTCCATTTACATCCTAATGTGTTACTTTCTTCGCTTCTCCAAAGAAAGTAACCAAAGAAAAGAGGACCAACGGCCAATTCACTTCGTGGCCGTTGGATCGGGGCTGTGATTAGGCTTTTGTACTACTGTGGTGAAGGGCATTGGGATTTCTTATTGGGGGAGTTGGCTGTTTTGTGGAGGTTGGAATATGGATTTGGGAGGAGTGTTATTTGAGTGAATTGTGCGTTCAGTGGAAATGTTTTTTGTAAGATATTGGTAATTATATGTTTATATGGTGGGTGATATTGGGTTATAATATCTTCTAATGGTCTTCCAATGGTCTTCTAATGTTTGTGTAATGTTATTCCAATGTTCTAGATATATTTCCCATATAGGGGAAATGTTATTGTCTTACTTTCCTGGGCGTGTTTGTTTTATTTAACTGCTGAAAATAAAACATCCCAAGCAGCTTCGCCGCTTGGGATGAATCAATATTGTCTTTTTGCTAATATTAGTACTGCAAGGTATCCGTTACTTCACCGCAGCCAAGCATTTCGTCGCCGAAATAGGGATTGCGGACTACTGATTTGTCGCTTAGCCAGTAGGCGCCACGGTCGTTGAAGGCCATGGGGCAGAATTGGCGGTATACGGTAGCGCCTTTTAGGCCGGTGGCTTTTACGAAGTCGTAAAGCATGTCGCTTACGGCTTCGAAGGAGGCGCGGCGTTTTTCAAGATCGGATTTTTCTAAGAGCATGCCGGCAATTTCTGCGTGGATGTTGCTCGCGGCTTCTTGTAGTAAAACGATTTTAGTGGTGTCGCCGCCGGCGGTGGCAAATGGAAGGCTGTCTAAATGGTGTTGTAAAGACAGGGCATGTTCGTCGGCGCCTACGCTGTCGGCACGTACGAGGGCTTCTTTGAAGCTGTAGTAGCTCGACATGGCGGTTTTAAGACTGTCGTAAAACACGTCGGAGTACGGGGCGTTTAACGAGCCTAGGGTGTCTTTATCAATATTTTGTTTGGCTTCAGAAGTGTTGTTGTTACATGCGGTGAAAGCAACGAGGGCCATCAGCGCAAGCAGGGTCCATTTTTGTATGTTCATTGGTTCGTCGTTTGCGGGCAAAGATAATTGAATCAGTAGAGAAATACTTGCGTAATGGGTTGGTCGGCAACGAAATCTAGGTTTCCACGATAAATAAACATAACTTTGTATGTTTTGAAATTATTTACGAACAAGAACTTTAAGAAATAGATTATGTTGCTGGCTTTGCAGGATGTAACATTTGAATTCGGTGCAAGAACGATTGTTAGTGGTGCCTCGTGGCACATTGTGCCCGGAGATCGTGTTGGTTTGATCGGTTTGAACGGAACAGGTAAGTCTACCCTATTACGCATCATCAACGGCGAATACTCCATTTCGGGTGGTAGCATCAATAAAATTAAAAACCTCTCCCTCGGGTTCTTTAACCAAGATTTGCTCTCATTCGAATCCGATGAATCTATCCTTTCCGTAGGTATGATGGCTTTCGAAAAAGCGCTCGCCATCGAGAAAGATATCGAACGCATTACAGCCGAACTCGAACATAACCAAACCGATGCACTCCTTCACGAGTTCAGCGACAAACTCCACGAATTCGAAACCCTCGACGGTTACAATATGCGCCATAAAACAGCGCAAGTACTCGAAGGGCTCGGTTTCCCTACGGCCGCCCTCGAACGCCCCTATAGCTCGTTCTCCGGTGGTTGGCGTATGCGCGTGCTCTTAGCTCGCCTCATTCTCCAACAACCAGATGTGCTGATGCTCGATGAGCCTACGAACCACTTGGATCTTCCCTCTATCGAATGGTTAGAGAAATACCTCATTAACTACAATGGTGCCGTAATTATCGTATCGCACGACCGTTTCTTCCTCGATCGCATGGTCAACAAAGTAGTAGAACTCTATCAACAAGAGTTACACCACTATTCCGGTAACTACTCCGATTACGAAGTAGAAAAAGACCTGCGCCGCGAAATGCAACAACGCGCATACGAAAACCAACAAGAATATATTCGTCAACAAGAACGTTTCATCGAACGCTTTAAAGCAAAAGCTTCTAAAGCCGCCCAAGCACAAAGTGCTATGAAACGCTTAGATAAATTGGATTTGGTAGAACAGGTCGACTCCGGCCCGTCTAAAATCAAAATCAACTTCAACGTCGATAAACAACCGGGTAAAATCCTCGTTACGCTCAGTAACGTAAGCAAAAGCTTTGGTCCTATCGAAGTATTGAAGAACACCGGTGCCGAAATTAACCGCGGCGACAAAATCGCCCTCATCGGTGCCAACGGTAAAGGTAAATCTACCCTCCTCCGTATTATCGCAGGTACAGAATCACACGAAGGGGAACGCATCCCGGGGCATAACGTAGTACAAAGCTTCTACGCACAGCACCAGTTAGAAAGCTTACACCTCGACAATGAAATCCTCGAAGAGCTTAAAACTGCCGGTAGCGGCAAAAATGAACAAGAGTTACGGACCCTTTTAGGTTGCTTCTTGTTCCAAGGTGATGATGTATTTAAAAAGATCCGCATCCTGTCGGGTGGTGAAAAAGCCCGCGTAGCGTTGGCTAAAACCATCATCAGCCAAGCGAACTTCATGCTCCTCGATGAGCCTACGAACCACTTGGATATGAACTCTGTGCAGATGTTGATCGATGCCTTGGATAAATACCAGGGTAGCATCGTGCTCGTATCGCACGACAGGTACTTTGTAAGCCAAACGGCCAACAAAATCTGGGAGATTGTAGATGGTGAAATCAAAGAATTCAAAGGCACATATGCCGAATGGGAAGAACATAAAAGGCGTCAAGCTGCTTTGTTAAACCCCAACACCGGCAACAGCAAAAAAGATAGAAAGAACAAGGAAGCAAAAGAAACGAAGGAAGAGGCTGCGCCTGTTAAAGCGCCCGAACCTACGCCCGTAGCTGCCCCGCAAAAAAATGCGCCGATCGATAAAGAAGCGCAAAAAGCTTTGCAAAAGCAACAACGTATCTTCCAACAACTCGAACAAGATATCGCGAAGCAAAAAGAATTGAAACTGAAGATTGAAGCTGAACTAGCTGATCCCGGCATTTATAACGATAAAACGAAGTTCTTGCAAACAGAAGATCGCTATAAACAAGTAGCCAACGATCTCGACAGGCTCAATAAAG
The DNA here is from genome assembly GCF_003259335.1 of Chitinophaga skermanii. GTDB lineage: Bacteria > Bacteroidota > Bacteroidia > Chitinophagales > Chitinophagaceae > Chitinophaga > Chitinophaga skermanii. Next base: position 623,931 of record NZ_QLLL01000003.1, on the reverse strand, counting down.
AATACGAAGAAGTGTTCGAAAAGATAATGGAAATGGAAAGTAATATGTAACAATATCAATACCCGGCCGTAACGCCGGGTATTTTTTTGCCTAGAAACGGCCGAAAAATCAAAATCCCTTACATTTACGTTTATTAAAAGAAAATATCCCCCGTGCAAAGAATCCTTATTGTAGAAGACGAAGTAAAAGTGGCCAATGCTGTTAAGAAAGGCTTGGAAGAAAATGGTTTCGAAGTGGAAGTAGCATACGATGGCCGGATGGGAAAAAGCTTGGCCGCTAGTCAACAATACGACCTGGTGATTCTCGATCTAAATCTTCCCCACTCCAATGGCTACGAAATCTGCGAAGTGATTCGCCGGAAAGATAGCAAAGTGCCCGTCATTATGCTCACCGCCCTCGGTGGCCTAGAAGATAAAATGCAAGCCTTCGAACTCGGTGCCGACGATTACCTCGTGAAGCCCTTCGATTTCCGCGAATTGTTAGCCCGTATCCGCGTATTCCTTAAACGCGTAGGTACCGAATTGCCGATGAACAACGACGCGAAGATTGTAATTGGCGACCTTGAAATCAACCGCGAGAAAAAAGACGTGATGCGTGGCGGTAAGAAAATTGCACTCACGGCAAAAGAATACCAATTACTAGAATTCTTAGCCCTCAATAAAGGAAAGGTGATCTCTAAACTCACCATCGCAGAAAAGGTATGGGATATCGACTTCGATACGGGTACAAACGTAATTGAAGTATATATGAACTTCCTCCGGAAGAAGATTGATAAAGACTTCGAAGTAAAGCTCCTACATACTAAAACCGGTATGGGCTATTACTTGGCCGACGATGAATAATAAAACCCACGACGCTTGAAGATCAAGTTTAAAATCGCACTCTATTATAGCTTATCTGCCGCCCTGCTGCTGATTACCTTCGCCACTATCGCGTACCTCTTCACCGCGAAGCTGCGCCGCGAAGAGTATATCGACCGCCTCGAGTACCGCGCCAATTCTATAGGCCTCGTACTAAGTGAAGGTGTGCAAATCAAAGCCGATTTGATGCTGCTGAAAAAACTCGATCAAACCGCCTTCCAGGATCTATTCCAAGAAACCATCGTGGTGTACAACCCGCATAACTACGACATCGTTTACGCCAGCATTCAAAACCAAGCGGTCAAAACAAGTCAAAATGCCCTCGACTATATCAAACGTAATAAGTTCATCAGCTACCGTGATGGACAAAAAGAAGTGGTAGGTATCTACCATACAGGCGGCAAAGTACCCGTGATTGTAATTGTATCGGCATTCGATAAATACGGTTACCAGAACGTAGAGAACCTTCGCCGCGTATTATTGATTGAGCTAATTGTAGTGGTGGTATTGCTGGTGGTGATCGGGTATTTCTTCGCCCGTAAAATGGTGAAACCCATCGATCAACTCGTACAACAAGTAAACACGATTAACGCGAACAACCTCCAGCACGGCCAAGTAGCTGTGAAAGGAAAGGATGAAATTGCCCAGTTAGCGATCAATTTCAACACCATGTTGCAACGCCTTAGCGATTCATTCGACCTCCAAAAAAGCTTTGTTAGCAATGCTTCGCACGAGTTACGTACTCCCTTGGCTTCTATGATCAGCCAACTACAAGTAGCCGCAGGCAAAGAACGTAGCAAGGAAGACTACCAAGAGCTATTACAAAGTGTACTAGAAGACGCCGAAAACTTGTCCGACCTAACAAATGGCCTCTTACAACTGGCACATTCAGATCTGAATCAACAACGCCTCGTATTCGCTCCTGTGCGGATCGACGAGTTGTTGTTGGAGATGCATAACCTGGTCACCCTTAAACAAAAGCAAAACAAAATCGATATTACTTTCTTGCAAGTGCCGGAGTACGACGAGTTTATTACCTGTAACGGCAATGAAAGCTTATTGAAAGTATTGTTCCTCAACCTCATAGAAAACGCTTGCAAGTTCTCATCTAACAAGCGTGCAGAAGTATCGATCGACTTCGACGATACCCAAATTATTGTAAAAGTTATCGACGATGGCATTGGTATCCCTGCGGAAGAGCTTTCCAAGGTATTTGAACCCTTTTACCGTGCCCAGAATGCCTCTCAAATCCGCGGCCATGGCCTAGGATTAAGCATTTGTAAGAAGATCGTACTCCTCCACAAAGGCCATATTTCCGTGCAATCTACCGTTGGAAAAGGCACTACTTTCGAGGTTATTCTCCCCCATCTTTAAGCTGTTTTTAAGGTCGTAATACCCTAAAAAGCCTCTTTTTTACCTTGTTTTTACAGGATGAAACAGGTGAAATGCAATACCATACTGTATTGTAGCCTGTTTAAGTGCCCTTTAATAACGTTTAATTTGGATTTAATTTCTTTTTAATTCGACTTAAAGGTCGCTTTAATTACGACTTCCGAGATTTGTGTTGTGAATCGTTGCAGACGGATGAAGCAAGTTCGAAAGCGGTTCCTTGAAAATTGGGTTATGAGACTTCCTTTAACGATATGTGTTTTTTTATTCTTTGCAGCAGTAGCTGTAACAGGATGCGATGCTAGTCATAAAGGAAACATTAAAACAACTTTTGTGTTGAGTGATAAGATGCTGAACACGATCAAGATCGATACGGCAAAAGTTGTACCTGCTCAAGTTAAACTTCCCATTCAAGACACCACTTTACCAAAACGTGGCATTGTGCATACTGCCGGCGTTTCACTAAAACCTAACGTACTGAAAAAGGCGATTATTAAAGATAGCCTCACCGTTTCAGTGCCTTACATGGCCGTGATTTACGACAAGGGTAAGCACAAGCAGTACGTGATGGTGTTTAAAGACAAATACAATATTGAAGCAAGAGAGGTACAAGTGAATCGTTCGATCAATGGGCAGTCGTACATCAGCAATGGTTTGAAGCCTGGAGAGAAAGTGGTATCGTATAACCAGCAACTGATTTACGACGCGCTCAACGAATAGTGTTAAAAGCGGCATCGCCCGTTCAAACATGAAAAAATTACTTGTACTAGTAGCAGTAATAACCGTCGCTTCAAAGGAAGCGACATCCCAGCAGCTCTTTGACAATAAGGTTCCGTATTCATTTCATTTTCAACAAACCGTAGTAACGCAAGCGCACCCCGACTTTCGCGCCGATTATTCCGGTGATAACAGTTTTCTAACGCACGAGCAAAGTAAAACGTCGATCACCGCTACCATATTCGCAGGCATTAGGTTGGGCAAGCACTTTGAACTCTACGTAAATCCCGAACTAGCCGGTGGTGCAGGTCTCAGCCGTGACGAAGGCATAGCGGGGTTTCCGAATGGAGAAACTTTCAGAGTGGGCAGCCCTTCGCCGAAAGTCTACGTGGCGCGTGCTTACGGGGTGTTGACAATACCTTTTAATAATTCTGTGGAAACAGTGGACGATGATGTGAACCAAGTAGCGGGCGTAACTACTACAAGGAATTTACAAATCATCGTTGGAAAGTATTGCTTAGCAGATTTCTTCGACGACAATACTTTCTCTCACGATCCGCGTTCGCAATTCATGAATTGGGGTTTAATGAGCAACGGCGCATGGGATTACCCGGCAGATGTTCGCGGTTACACGTATGCATTAACACTCGCGTACCGCCACAATAACTGGACAGTCACAGCCGCCACCGCACTGATGCCTAAAGTTGCGAACGGTGCAAATTTAAATTTCAACTACGGTCAATCCAATGGCGAAGTAATCGAAGTCGCTCATCAGCACTCACTTAAAGGAAAGAAAGGAATAGTGCGATTATTAGCCTTTATAAATGAGGCACCCATGGGAAGCTACGCGCAAGCCGTTCAGGAAATGCCACAATCGCCCGATATTACTACTACACGCCGTGATGGAAGAACGAAGTATGGATTTGGCGTTAATATCGAGCAACAGGTTACCAAAACCGGTGGCGCATTTTTAAGAGCATCGTGGAACGATGGCTTGCACGAAACATGGGCGTTTACAGAAATTGATCGTAGTATCAGCGGTGGTTGGTCGCAAAGCGGCGCAGCTTGGCAACGGAAGAATGATGTGTGGGGAATTGCGTGTTTGATAAATGGTATTTCGACCGACCATCGCAAATATTTGCAGCACGGGGGACTCGGATTTATGTTAGGTGATGGCAACTTGGATTACAGTCCAGAGTTCATTACAGAAACGTATTACAAACTCTCCTTTCCAGCCATTCATGTAGCCCTTAGCCCGGGCTACCAATTTATTCTACATCCCGGCTATAATAAAGCGCGGGGCCCTGTGCATGTATTCGGAATAAGGGCACAGGTTACGTTCTAACTAAGCATGTATATAATATATCATACAGATTTTTGAAATTTTTACTCTTAACACTTATTACTTCAAAACTACGTCAAAATGAAAAAGATCATCACAGGCACAGTTGCCGCATTATTAGCATTGACTACAACATTTGCTTTCGCACAAGCACCTACTGCTCCTGCTAAAAAAGAAGCGAAGAAAGAAGTAGCTGCAGCGAAAAAAGAAACAAAAGAAGTAAAATCTACCGCGAAAGAAACAACAAAAGAAACGAAACAAGCTGCAAAAGAAACAAAAGAAGTAGCAAAAGCACCGGTAAAAAAAGCTGAAAAGAAAGCAGAAAAAAAAAGCTAGTCGCTAGTAACGATCTTTCCGACAAAAAAATTCAAACAGGACCCAAAGGCGGCCAATACTACATCAATAAAAACGGAAACAAAACGTACATAAAACATTAGCACGCCCTCCCATTGTGATCCTCCTAGTATGTATTCGTATTCGTTAACAATCTAATTAGAAATGTCATGAAAAAGCTCATGTTCGTCCTCGCAGCAGCTATCATAGCTGTATCTAGTGTTTCAGTTGTTAATGCACAAACCGCGCAACCTGCTGCAAAGGCAGAAAAAACGGCTCCTGCAAAAGCTGGTGAGCATAAGGCAAAACCTGCTCACCATCATCATAAAAGTCATAAGAAAGCAGCTGCTACCGAGAAAAAATAGTAGCACTGTTGAAGTTTTAGTTCGCATATAGGTTGATAGAATGGTCGCGAAACCGGTATGTCATAAGGGGATTGCATTCAACTTATTAACCGGTTTCATGCGCAATCACTCCGCCCTGCTAGTATAAGATCAAACGCGGGGCGGATTTTTTTTACGTTTATTTTTCTACAACAAAAAGGCATTAGAAAATTCTAATCTGAACTTTTAAGGGCATTTTTCAGTTTTCTTTGCGATTTTTGTTTTTTACCAATCATTTTTACCTGCGTTGAAGAAATTATTGGCACGTATTCCTAAGGGAAGATTTTATTGGAAGGAGATGTTGGCCATTTGCTGCATCTTCGCGGGATTCTATTTCTTCCGTCAAGAACGCCACGAACTATCTACCATTTCCGACACCCTGCAACAAATTAGTTGGCCCGCGCTTATTGCCGGGTTAGCCAGCACGGTGCTCTACATCGGCCTTATGGCCCTTACCTACGTTTTCAGTTTTAAAGCCGTTGGCGCTAATGTTAGTTTCGCCAGTAGTTTGGAATTATTCCTCAAACGTAATTTCATCGGCGTATTTCTCCCTATGGGTGGTATTACGTCGCAAACCTTTTTCTCTGGCATTATCGAACGTAAAGGCATTCCCACTTACCGGGTAAACTTCGCTTCTGCCATTTTCCTCATTGTTGGAATCTTATCTGTATTTATTGTTGGCATACCCGTGCTAGCATGGTTGGGCTTCACAGCTACCGCCCATTCAGCTTTATTTATCAAGTTGCTGTATTCTTTCCCCGTTCTTATTCTCATTACTTGGGGTACCGTTTCCTTCCTGCGGAAGAAATGGTTATATCAACGTTGTAAAAAATGGTTCCCAGCGGCATTTGTCGCCATTGATGAAATGATGGCCGAAGGCTTGTCAAAGAAATACCTTTGGATTGCCTTACTCATGGCCGTACTCATTGAAGTTATCGGGATTACCCAATTATATATCGCCATCACGGCCGTAGAACCCGGCGCCTCGCTCCTAGCCGCCGTATTGGGATACACCGTGGCGGTTATCTTACTCATAGCTTCGCCTTTATTGAAAGGGATCGGTGCCATCGAGCTTGCTGTGACTTTCATTCTAACGGAATACGGTTTTGGAACAGCCTCGGCAGCCGCTATCGTAATTTTGTTTAGGTTCTATAACTTCTGGTTAATGATGCTTGCAGGCATTGTTAGCTTCGTATGGAGCCGCCAAAATGTGCTTTTACGGGTATTCCCCGCCGGGATGATCTTTATCCTAGGCATCGTAAACCTCGTTTCGGCCCTTTCGCCCGCTATTAAATGGCGGATGATCGCTTTGAAGAGTTACCTTCCACTAACAACCATTCACGCTTCTAACGACCTTACGCTGTTCGCCGGGGTGGTGCTGCTATTCACTGCCACTTACCTCGTAAAAGGCTCTAAAACGGCTTGGTATGTAGCTGTCATAACAACGATGGTTTCCTTGGTAGGACACTTATTCAAAGATATCGACTACGAAGAAGCTATTTATGCAACGATTGTATTGATTGCCTTATTGATTACACGCTCGCAATACAAGATTAAGAACGACCCCGGTCGCAGAACCATGGGAATTCGCACATCAATTGGTGTATTTGTAGTGGCTTTGGTAATGGGCGTATTGGGGTTCTATTTCCTCGATAAAAAGCACTTCGGTATCGATTTCAACTTCATGCAATCGGTGCAGTTCACCCTCCAACAATTCTTCCTCCTCAGCAACGATACACTCGTACCCCTTACGAAGTTTGGTGAAGGCTATTTACGGTTAATCAGCTTTATGGGGATTGGTGCTTTTTCTTTCTTGCTATACACGCTCGGTAGGCCTTACATCTTCGATGAAGATACCGACCAATCCGACCTGTCGGCAGCCAGGGAAATTGCCCAGCAATACAGTGTGTCTAGCTTAGATTATTTCAAAATATACCCCGATAAGCTCATCTTCTTCAACGAAAAAAGAACCGGGTTTATCAGTTATAAAATAGCGAACGGTTTCGCCGTTGTACTAGGCATGCCTGTTTGTGAAAACACGGCTGCCGCTAAAAAGGAAATCCTAACAGCGTTTGAACAATTCTGTAAAGAATGTGGCCTTCATTCTGCCTACTACCGCGTACGCGAGGCCGACATAATTCAATTACAATCTTTTAAAAAGAAGTTCTTCGTTATTGGCCAAGAAGCAACAATTGTAATAGATAATTTCTCTTTAGAAGGAAAGAAGAAACAAAACCTTCGTACAGCGCGTAATACCCTTACTAAAAAAGGGTACACCATGCAAACCTTCGAACCGCCACTTAGCAACGATACTTTACAACAAATGGAAGCCGTTTCGAAAGATTGGTTAGGTGAAGGAGAAAAACGCGAATTGGTATTTAGCCAAGGGATGTTCGATAAAGACATTATGCGGAACCACACAGTTATCGCCCTTATGTCGCCAGCCGGTGTAATGGCAGCATTCGTAGAGTTAGTGCCTGTATTCCGTAACAGTGAAGTGCGGTACGACTTGCTTCGCAAGCGTAATAACGAGCAAAACGGCACCACGGAATGGTTATTACTGGCCGTTATAGATTATTGTAAAAGCAAGCAAATTGCTGAGTTAAATATGGGCATGGCCCCGATGGCCGGCATAGAAGAACCGAAAAGCATGCAAGAACGTTCGATCAAGTTGGCATATGAAAAAATAAAACGGTTCCGCCATTACAAAGGCTTGCGGAACTTTAAAGAACGCTTCGATCCAAGCTGGGAAAATGTATACTTCGCTTACGAATCCAGCTACGACTTGTTCTTCTTGCCTAGCGCACTGAACCAAGTGATGCGCGATGATGAATCTTAAAATTCGATTGTAATGAAAAAGCTATTGTTCGCCCTCTGTGGTGTTTTATTGTTGAATATTCCTTTACATGCGGCTGCCGCTGTAGTGCCCGTAGTGTTGAAAGATAGTAGCGGCATTGTGGTGCTGCAACCCGTGGTAAACAACAATGCACCGCTCGTAGTGTTTATTACGGGAGATGGAGGTTGGAAGAAAATTAGCCAAGATATGGCCAATGGCTTTGCCGCGAAAGGCTCGCCCGTGGTAGTGATCAATAGTTTAAAGTACTTCTGGAAGAAGAAAACACCTATAGAAACCGCGCAACTAGTAACCGATTTACTCGCGAAATATTCGGTACAATTCAATAAGCACGATTTTGTACTGGTAGGTTATTCTTTCGGTGCCGATGTAATTCCATTCGTGGCTAACCGCTTACCATCTGCTTATACCAGCCGCGTAAAACTATTGGCGATGCTATCGCCCGGTACTAGCACCGACTTTGAAATAAAGCTCTCCCAAATGATGGGTAAGCAAAAGAAATATGCATACGATGTAGTGGCCGAAATTAACCGCGCCGATCATTATAAAACAATCATCTTACGGGGCGATGAAGAGAAGGAATTCCCTTCAAACAATTTGCCGCCACATATCAAAATGATTTTACTGAAAGGCGGCCATCATTACGATACGGATGCAGGTAGTATTGGAGGCACCATTCTAAACGAAATATAACGGGAATCACAGGTAATAAAAAACGCGCTACACGGTAAGTGAGCGCGTTTTTATTTTATGCTTAATACGTTGTAATACTACCTATTCCTGGTTCAAACGAGGGCGTAATCGCTGTTTCGATTTGTTGAAAATCATCTGTCCTTTGTCGATGCCTTTACGCAATTTTTCTTGTTCTTCAAGCGGTAGTTGTACTACATCATGACAAGCTTCACTGCAACAACCTTGGTGCTTTGCAGCACAAGCTTCACATTGGATAAACAGCAGGTGGCAACCTTCGTTGGCACAGTTGGTGTGTGAATCGCAAGGAGCGCCACATTGATGGCATTGGCTAATAATTTCATCGCCAATTCTTTCCCCTAAACGATCATCGAACACGAAGTTCTTGCCTTTGAATTTGATAGGCAATTCTTGCTGGCGTGCTTTGTTCGTGTACTCGATAATACCACCTTCGAGGTGATAGATGTTTTTGAAACCATTGTGCAACATGTAAGCAGAAGCTTTCTCGCAACGGATACCGCCAGTGCAATACATAATGATGTTCTTGTCCTTATTGTCTTTCATCATTTCAACTGCCATCGGCAATTGCTCACGGAAAGTGTCGGACGGAATTTCAATGGCATTTTCAAAGTGACCTACCTCGTACTCATAGTGGTTACGCATGTCGATGATGATGGTGTCTTTGTCGTCGGCCAACTCGTTAAAACCCTTGGCATCTAAATATTGGCCACGGTTCATAATGTTGAAGGTCGGGTCGTCGATACCATCGGCCACAATCTTGTCGCGCACCTTAATTTTCAATACCCAAAACGATTTACCGTTATCGTCTACGGCCACGTTCAAACGAATGCCATGCAAGAAGCTATGCGAATACAACGCTTCTCGGAATGCATCGAAGTTGTGAGCAGGCACACTAATTTGGGCATTAATACCTTCATGTGCTACGTAAATTCTACCGAAAACTTGGAGATTGAAAAACTGGGTGTACAATTGATCGCGAAATGCTTGTGGGTCCTCGATGTTCGCGTACTGGTAAAACGATACCGTTTTACGTTCGAAGGTTTCTTCGGCTAACTGCTGTTTCAATACCTCAGCAGATACCCTGTTGTGTAATGCCATACCTGTAGAAATTTTAAGGACAAACGTCGGTTGAACAAAATTTCAAGTCCTATGTTAAAAATAATGTACGCAAAGGTAAGCAACTAAACCTTTAAAAGCGTCAATACCTAATTTATTAGAAACAACTTGCGTAAGATTTTCTAAGTATAAGTTCAATCATGTATCTGTTTTAGATTGTAAATCAATGAGTGCCACGACTGGCATAATTCTTGAAAAACAAGTATCAACCAGATCTATATTTAAGAACCCTAAAAATGATTGTTATGCACGTTTTCGTAATCAACTTCTTCCTCATCGTATTTGCCCTTTGGGTATACCGTTTGTTGTCTTATTTCTTTGGAAAAGACGAATCAAAAGCTAGTAAAGCATCCTACCGTCGTAGGTAAAACTAATTATTTGGCAAGCAAAAAATAAAAGCCCCCAACGTTACTGTTGAGGGCTTTATTTTTTATAGTAAAATGGGTTTACTCAATATTGAGGGCGCCACCTAAGATACCGCCGAAGCCTACCCTAACCCCTACACGGGTGGGAGAAGAACTTTGATACCCGCCTACTACATCTACACGAATTACTTTAAAGATGTTTTCCAAGCCTGCAAATACTTCATAGTACTGGTTATCCTTATTTACATAGAAGATATTCGTACCGGCTACTAAGTTCCATTTCAAACGGTTGAACAAAGGAATTTTATTCGTTAAAAGTCCATTAAAGTGGTGTTCCATATTCACCATACCGTACCAGCTAGCGGCATTGCTATATTTATAATACGGTGCCATTTGGAAGCTGTTTACATACCGGGTGTTATAAAATACTTGGTTGCCGTTGAAGTGTTGTAAATCTGGAATAGTAACAGCGTTGCTATTAATGAAACCACCTGTTGTTAAGCGGTATTTCATAGTTCCCAACAACTTGAAGTTCATATCGTCGTGTACAGAGAACTGCCATTTATCGTAATCTACATCGCTACCCAAAATATCCGGTATACCTTTCGTATAGTTAGCCTCGAATGTTGGATATTTCGATCCCATGGAAACCCGGCCCGTTGGGTATTCAATGAAACGCTGGCCCGGTTGGTAGCTTGCTCTTAATCCAAACATCACAGCCTGCGATCTTACGAATGGAATATTGGCTAAGTCTTCCGGGTGGTTCGGTGTAAACGATTTCTTATCGTTCTTGAAGATGACGAAATCTGTGGTGTTCTCCAATGGAATACGATCTTCATACGTCAAGTTCGCACCAATGCGTAAAGAGCTGCTCCATCTTCTTTCGAAAGCCAACATACCGAAGTAGTTTTCATAAATCTTCATGTAGTTTTCTTTCAATAACAAGGTGTACAACGCGTTCATTAATGGGCTAATTGGATTGGCTTTGTTAAATTGGTTCACACGTTTACCACCCCCTAATGTCCATTGGTTATAGGCGTTTTGGTAGCGTTGGTCGTTTCGTTGAATGTAGGTTAAATAACCGTTGGCATTAAAATGACCATTACTTAAACCATAACGCCACTCCGTGGCTAAGCTTAAAGATTGCCCGCGCTTCACCGGCCAAGTGAAATTGGTTTGGATTCGTGGTACTAGACCTTCCACTGTGTTATATTGCAGTGATTTTACAAGGCCGCGCATTGTATAATAGTTCGTTACTAATGAACTATCGCTTTCACGCATGTAATAATCGCGGCGCGTTACACCACTCCATAGTACGTTCATGACCGATACCGGCTTTTGTTTCTTCCTGAGGGAATCTATATTCCGCGATAGCTTCATCGAATCGCGGAATGCCTTGGCTGTGCTATCTTTTACTACGAAGTCTTTTGCTTCATCCTTTTCCAATGGAACAGGTCGAATAGTATCCCAATACGCCACACTACGTTTTTGAGAAGCGGTATCATATTTCATGATCACCTTATCAAAATACTTCTTCGGGAAGTTCGGATGCAAGTTATAATTCGAATACACGTTCACACTCGTACCCACAATGTTGAAACCAAATGGTTTCATGGTGAAATACAATACTTGGTCTTTCGTTCTCCACACGTTCTTTTCAACTGGGATGTGCGTTTGACGGATTCTTAATGTATCAATTAATTCAAGTTGGTATTCTTTCGTTAACAACAAATCGGTACTGTGAATACGCCAGTCATCATCAGTAATGAAGATAGTGCCTGAGAATACAGGTTCTTGTTTTCTTCTTGGAATGACTTGAATTTTATTCACCGTTTTACCATCTTCTTGGAAGCTGCCTTCGTAATGGTATTTATAATACAGTAAAGCGTTTTCGCTAATCGGGGAAATAAATCCACGTGGGTTGATTTGCGAAATAATCGCTTCTACGTTATTGTCGTAAAAGTTAATAAACGCTGGGAAACTAACACCGTAACCATCGCCACCGCTTACACGGTCGGAGATAACATCCAGTTTCATTTTACCGGGTTTTTGGTAGGAAATCTTCGTTACAGATTCCGATAAGAAAACAATGCCTTTACCGGTAGAATCTACGCCGAGGTCGTCTTTGTCGATCTTCTGTCCAAAGAATTTCTTCGGTGCACCACGCAGTTTCATGAGGTTCTTTAGGTAAGAATCACAAGTATACGCATCGACTTGACTTTGGTAATAACTACGTTTTTTAATCGCTTGTCGTATAATGGCATAAGCAGGATCTTCGCCCCCATTTTTAATGATCACTTCTTTCATTTGCATGCTAAGCGGCACTAAATGAATATCAAGCGTTTGTTTAGGCGCGTTGGCGGTAATGGGAATTTCTTGTTTTTTAAAGCCCATATATTGGCAAACAATTACGTGGCTACCTTGCGGTACATCTAAAACGTATTCGCCTTGTTGGTTTGCCGTGGTGCCAATGGTGGTATTTTTGATAAAAACCGTAGCAAATGGAAGTACTTGGTTTTTATCGTCGGTAATTCGCCCAGTAATTACAGTTGTATGCCCTACTGTATAAACACAGAGTAATAGGGAAAGGATGAATAAGGTTCGCATAGTTCAAAAATAACAGGTACGGCTATACGATTGTATAGCGTAGATCGTGTTTTACAAATTATTTAACTAGATAAAATGTTAATACTTACCTAGTAGCCGAAACGGTTTTAATGCTTTTACTGCGGATGAAAGCGCCGGTCATAGCGGCCATACCGCCTACTAAACCACCAATAATTGCGGTAATAGTAACGATGCCTTTCGGTGAATAATGTTGTAAGAAGAGCATGCTGATGCGAGCTGCGAGAATGTGATCGTTATAAAGATCGGCGATGAATGCTAAGGTGAACCATAAGAGGGCGATTGATAGGAAACCTGCAAAGAAAGCCTTCCCGGGTTTTAACGGTAATAACAAACTAACGGCGAACGTAGCAATAGCTATCGCCCACCAATCCAATACCAGCCCCAAGAAATATGCTGCAGCGGCCATTAGGATAAGGGAAAGTAAAAAACGCATTTGGTTTAGATTGACGGTTGAGTAAAATGTATTGTACAATTAAGATAGGAATTTTTTCAATAAAGCCACACACTGCTTGGAAGGAATTTCATACTCAATGGGTTAGATGCCCTGTAGCGGTAATGGAGAGTGAAGCTGCCTCATTCCTACATTCCCGCAGTTCTCAGCATTTTATATCACCTAAAATGATAGTATTTTAACATGTCAAAATGACCAAATATTGCAATCGTTGTTAGCATTTTTTTGTATTATATCCCTAGGCTTTTCGAGGAATAGTAAAGGGTTTACCGACCATTTGCCGACGCTCTATCGACACATTACCGACCTTTCACCGACTCTTTACCGACAATCTCCCAGTGTTTGTCGACGTTTAGTAAGCCTTTTGTCGACTCTCTACCAGCTTTTTCCGCTGAAACACTTTGTGGACGGGTTTTTAAGTCCAAATAGTCGACATTTTGAAGGTAAATGTAGGCTGAGTGAGAGTTTGGCGGAAATGCCTATTATAAGCCGTTTTAACGGATTTTTATTTAAAATTGATGAATTTGTAGAATTTGACTATTGAGTGTCTGTATTGGTCTAAAAATAGCCAATAAATCGATTTTTAACACTGTTTGTGTGTTGGTTTTTTAAAGTGGAAGGTTGGGAGTGAAAATTGTTGGGTGAGGATGATGACAAGTTGACGCGAAGTGTTTAAAATGAAAATTAGGTGCTGCCGAAGAAAAAATAATATTATATCATTATAAAAGAAAACCACCTCTATTTTGTAGAGGTGGTTTTAATATGATGCCGAAGAACTTATCCCATGCTTTTTTCCAAGGCTTGTTCGATATCTTGTAAAATATCATCTGGATGCTCTAACCCTACTGAAATACGGATTAAGCCCGGTGTAATACTTACTTTCAAGCGTTCTTCTTCTGTTAGCTTCGCGTGCGTTGTGGAAGATGGGTGTGATGCAATACTACGGCTGTCGCCTAAGTTGGCAGTTAACGATAACATCTTCAAGTTGTTCAAAAAGCGGCGACCTTGTTCTAAGCCTCCTTTGATTTCGAAACATACAATACCACCACCTTGTGTCATTTGCTTTTTAGCGATCTCGTGCTGAGGATGGCTAGGCAACATCGGGTATTTCACCCATTCTAAATGCGGGTTCGATTCCAATTTTTTAGCAATCGTTAATGCACTTTCGCTGTGGCGATTCATACGCACATGCAATGTTTCCAAGCTTTTGCTCAATACCCAAGCATTGAAAGGTGACATGGATGGGCCTGTACTTCTACAGAATGTATACACTTCTTTCACCAAGTCTTTACGACCTACTACAGCGCCACCTAATACACGGCCTTGTCCATCAATCCACTTAGTAGCAGAGTGAATCACGAGGTCGGCGCCCAATTCAAGGGGGCGTTGTAATACAGGTGTAGCGAAGCAATTATCTACGAATAACAACAAGTTGTGTTTCTTCGCGATGGTTGCTAAAAGAGCAATATCCACTATTTCGAGGCCCGGGTTAGAAGGTGTTTCGATGTAGATAATACGTGTGTTAGGTTTCACCAAGGCTTCAACAGCAGCAGGATCATTCATATCGAAATAGTCGAAAGAAAAACCCCATTTCGGGAAAAACTTGGTGAATACAGTATGCGTAGAGCCGAAAATCGACCTAGAAGAAATAATGTGCTCCCCGGTTTTCAAGAATGCCATGAAGCTGGCGAATACAGCGCTCATACCAGAAGCGGTAGCAAAGCCATCTTCTGCCTTTTCTAAGGCCACCATCTTTCGAACGAACTCGTCGACTGTAGGGTTAGAAAAGCGACTGTAAATATTATCGTCTGTTTCATCAGCGAATGCCGCGCGCATGTCTTCCGCATTGTCGAACACAAAGCTAGAAGTTAAAAACATGGGCGTTGCATGCTCCATTTGTTCAGTACGGTGCGTTTGAATGCGTACCGCGTCGGTTTCCGGGTGGTAGGTTGATTTCATAAAAACATTTGTAAAGTGGGAAGAAAATTACGCTTCGTTCAACTTGATTTCCCAAGTGAGCTTTGTATCGCCACGGCGTAATGTTTCTGCAACAGAGCAGTATTTGTTCATCGACAATTCTACAGCACGGTTGGCTTTATCGGCGTCTACATTCCCCTTAATATGAAAAACAATATGCGCATCTGCCCATAAAGCAGGCTCTTTACCTGTTTCACGGTTCGCGTCTACTGTAATTTGAAAGTCTGTAATTTCTTGACGTTGTTTCTTCAAGATCATGATAACATCAATCGCCGAGCATCCGCCTAAGCCCATGAGCAACATTTGCATCGGGCGTACGCCATTATTATTTCCTCCATTCTCAATTGATGAGTCCATCAATACCTTGTGACCGGCTTCATCTACGGCCTCCATGTTAAACCCGTCGTCTATTCTTTTTAATGCTATCTTCATAGTAGTACGGTTCTTAATTTTCATCAAAGATAAAAAAAGTACAGCAGCCTGTTAAGGGTTTCTGCTGATATAGTGAAAGTTTATTGATGAAACGCGCCGCTGCAGCGGTAGAATTGTAATAGTACTGTTAGAAATCACGCTCCGCAAGGTTTTTCAGATTCGTACTTGTTCTAATGAGCTTCGTATCTTAATTTTGCGCAAATTCGAAGACCGGCATTGAAAACATTTCACCATTCAGAACCTTTTGTATTAGAATCAGGTGCTAGCTTACCTGGATTGGAAATCGCGTACCATACTTACGGTACTTTAAACAGTACAGGCAGTAACGTGGTATGGATTTGTCATGCTTTAACAGCTAATTCTGATGTAGCAGACTGGTGGCAAGGTTTGATCGGGGAAAACAAACCCATCGATCCAGCAAAACATTTCATTGTTTGTGCAAACATTATTGGTTCATGCTACGGTTCAAGTGGCCCTCACAGCACGAATCCTTCTACGGGTACCCCCTATTTCAATACCTTCCCACAAGTAACCATCCGCGATATGGTACAAGCACATATCCTCTTGCGTAAGCATTTGGGTATCGAACGCATCCATTTATTAGTAGGCGGTTCTATGGGCGGTTACCAAGTATTGGAATGGTCGTTAACCGAACCTAACCTTATCGACCGCTTATTTATTCTTTGCACAGGCGCAGCCGAAAGTGCATGGGGTATTGCCATTCATACGGCGCAGCGTTTGGCTATTGAAGCCGATCCTACTTGGAGCGAAGCTACGCATACGGCGGGCAGCGCGGGTTTAAAGGCGGCGAGAGCTATTGGTATGTTAACCTACCGGAATTACCAAACCTTTGTACGGGCGCAAACCGATCCCGATAAAGAGAAAACAGATCACTTCAAAGCATCTTCCTATATCAATTACCAAGGCGATAAGCTCGTAAAGCGCTTCAATGCACAGAGTTATTGGATTTTAAGCAAAGCGATGGACAGTCATAATATTGCCCGTGGCCGCGGCGAATCTGCGAACTTGGTATTACAGCACATCCATCAGCCTACCCTGCTGATTGGGATTACAAGCGACCTCTTATGCCCACCTGAAGAGCAACAGTTAATCGCCCAAAACATCCCTAACACTACTTATCATGAAATTGATTCTCCCTTTGGGCATGATGGCTTCTTAATTGAATTTGAAAAAATTGGGCTAATTCTCGATTCCTTTTTAAAGAATTAAAAATTAAATGCGTGTTTAATAGATTTTATATGATGAAATCTGTTAAAATTTAGTGGCGGATTTTCATGCTATATATTAGGTAATTTGTTATATTTAGAATACTGTAACACGTTTTCAGAGGCATTAAATTCCCATTATGAAAAGCACGTATTCTAAATGCTGCCTACTACTGTTTTGCATGCTGCTTGCAGTTGGTAGCCAGTTTGCGATGGCGCAAGAAAAAATCACCTTACAAGGTACGGTGGTCAACAAAACAACGGGCGACAAAATCCCCGGTGTGTCTGTAGCTGTGAAAGGTAGCAGCGCAGGAACGGTCACCAATAACGCGGGTGAGTTTAAACTAAGCACATCGCATAGTTTGCCGTTAACCCTTACCTTTACCTATGTTGGGTTTACAAAAGAGGAAGTGGTGGTAACGAGCGCGGGCGCATCTTTACAAGTACAAATGACTTCCACCGAAATTCTCGGCCAAGAAGTAGTTGTATCTGCCAGCCGCGTATCCCAAAACATCATGGAATCTCCCGTTTCCATCGAAAAGATTAACACGCGGGCTATCCGCGAAACCCCGGCTATGAGCTTCTACAATGCTTTAACCAGCATCAAAGGCGTAGAATCCAGCACGCAAAGTCTTACCTTCAACTCTATTACCACTAGGGGGTTCAACTCAAATGGTAATACTCGTTTCAACCAATTCATGGATGGTATGGATAACCAAGCCCCCGGCTTGAACTTCTCCGTAGGTAATATCCTTGGTATGAACGAATTGGATGTAGACAACGTAGAGTTACTACCAGGTGCCTCTTCTGCCTTATACGGTGCAGGTGGTACAAATGGTACTTTGCTCATGACCAGTAAAAATCCTTACGACTACCAAGGTTTAAGCCTCCAAATTAAAGCAGGTATGAACCATGTTGGTAGTAAACAAGGCCAGTCTACTGGCTTCATCCCCGATTTGAGCGCACGTTACGCGAAATCATTCGGCAAATTTGCATTCAAAGTGGGTGTGTCTTACATGCAAGCGAACGACTGGCAAGCATCTGATTCATCGAATATCAACCGCTTGTTCTTAAAGAACGTACCGGGTTATTCGCATAAAGATGATCCAAACTACGATGGTATCAATATCTACGGTGATGAAATCAACGCCAACATGCACAGTGTAGGCGGTAGCGTGGTTTCTCAAATCCAACCGGCCATCAACCAGTACATTGCCGGCTATACACAAGCCACCGGTTCAGCTCCAACACAAGCACAAATCAATGCCTTTATTCAAAACACGCCGCAAATTGCGCCGTACTTCCCTATTTACGCGGGATATACAAATGGCTTATTGAAAGATACCTTGGTATCAAGAACAGGTTACAAAGAGAAAGATTTGGTTGACTACGATACGCGTATTTTACGTACCAACCTTGCATTACACTACCGCTTTACCGATCACTTGGAATTAATTGCCCAAGGCCATTGGGGTAAAGGTACGAGCGTGTATACAGGTGCCGATCGTTACTCTTTAAGCAATTTCAACATGGGCCAGTACAAACTCGAATTACGTGGTAAAAACTTCTACGTACGCGGTTATACTACCCAAGAACGTTCTGGCGATTCTTACAACGCTACAGCTTTGGCGTCGATCATGAACGAAACATGGAAAGCAAGTACTACTTGGTTCCCTCAATACGTTGGTGCATATAGCGCTGCAAAATTGCAAGGTGCTACCGATGCCCAAGCACACGCTGCTGCACGTAACTTAGCCGATCAAGGTCGTTTTACCCCAGGTTCTAAAGAATTCAACGACGCCAAAGAAGCGATCACGAACCGCTACATCGGTGCCGCCCCAGGTAGAAACGGTGCGAAGTTCAACGATAAAACAAACATGTACCACTATGAAGGTATGTATAACTTCAGCGAGCATATTAAAATATTCGACTTGCAAGTAGGTGCTTCCTTCAGAAGATATGCATTGGCTTCCGACGGTACCATCTTCGATGATGAAACAGATAAAATCAAAATCGATGAATACGGTGGTTTCTTACAAATTGGTAAGAAGTTGTTGAATGATAAAATCGCGTTAACGGGTTCAGTTCGTTACGATAAGAACGAAAACTTTGAAGGTCGCTTTACACCAAGATTGGCAGCGGTATTCACAGTGGCACCGCAGAACAACATTAGGTTGTCGTTCCAAACAGGTTTCCGCAATCCTACTACTCAAAACCAATACATCGATTTGTTAGTACGTGCTAACACGACCTTAATTGGTGGTTTACCTAGCTTGTTGGATAAATACCAATTAAGAACAAACACTGCATATACGCAAGCCAGCGTACAACAGTTCCAAGCAACCGGTAACCCAGCTGTATTGAAGAAACAAGTTTTCGGCGAGTTCAAACCTGAAAGCGTAAAAGCATTCGAAATCGGTTACCGTGGTTTACTGGGTAAACGCTTGTTAATCGATGCTTACTACTATTTCAACTCGTACACCAACTTCGTGTCTACTTTGAACGTATTACAAACACCTGATGGCACACCAGCAGGTTTAGTATCTGGTAACTACAAAGTATTCTCTACCGTAGTAAATAACCCAGACGAAGTAAAAACACAAGGTTTCGCTATTGGCTTAGATTATGTTGTGAAAACATGGCAGTTCTCTACCAATACTTCTTACAACAAAATCAGCAAAGCTGCCGAAGGTTTATACAGCGATTTCAATACGCCTGATTGGAGATTTAACGTAGGCGTAGGTAATAGGAATGTTTACAAAAACGTAGGCTTCAATGTTACTTACCGTTGGCAGAATTCTTTCAGATGGACTTCCACATTTGCTGTAGGCGATGTACCGGCATTTGGTACCTTGGATGCACAAGTGAACTACAAAATTCCAACTGCTAAGGCTATGATTAAATTGGGCGCTTCTAACTTGTTGAACAACTACTACATCACATCATTTGGTAACCCAAGTGTAGGCGGTGTATACTATGTTGCTTTACAATTCGACGGTTTATTCGCGAAATAATCAACGCACACACTTACCTTAATAGCGAAGGCCCGGGCTTTACACCCGGGCCTTCTTTTGTTGTAACCTTCACAATAAAGTGAAGTATCTTCTATGTAAAGCGGTATGCTACTATACGTTGAAACGGAAGTGCATTACATCGCCATCACTTACTACATATTCTTTACCCTCGATACGGAAACGACCGTTATCGCGCGCAGCAGATTCTGAACCAAATTTCACGTAGTCGTCGAAAGAAATAACTTCCGCTTTAATGAAACCTTTCTCGAAATCGGTGTGGATTACGCTGGCCGCTTGGGGAGCTTTCCAACCTTCGCCGATCGTCCATGCACGTACCTCTTGTACACCTGCAGTGAAGTAAGTGATCAATTTCAAGAGTTTGTAAGCAGAACGGATTAACCTGTTCAAACCAGGTTCTGTAAGGTTGTATTCGCCGAGGAACAATTCTTTATCAGCAGGATCTTCCATTTCGGAGATTTGTGCTTCAATGGTGTTGTTCATTACAATTACTTCAGCACCTTCCGCCTTTACAGCTTCTCTTAATGCTTCAGAATATTTGTTACCTGTGTGGATAGAACCCTCGTCTACGTTCGCAACATACAATACAGGCTTTTCTGTTAACAAGAACAAATCAGCAATCGCGTTACGATCTTCTTTCGCAATACCCAGTTCACGGATGTTTTTACCTTGTTCCAAGTGGTTTTTGCACTGTAACAAGATTTCCAATTCGCGTTTCGCTTTCGCGTCGCCACCGGTTCTCGCCATTTTCTCGGTTCTTGCAATCTTCTTATCAACACTTTCCAAATCTTTCAATTGCAATTCAGTGTCGATAATTTCTTTATCGCCTACCGGGTTAATCGCACCTTCTTCACGCAAGATGTTATCGTCTTCGAAACAGCGAATTACATGCACGATGGCATCTACTTCGCGGATGTTCGCCAAGAATTTGTTACCCAAACCCTCGCCCTTGCTCGCACCTTTCACAAGACCCGCAATGTCCACAAACTCAATCGTTGTAGGTACAACACGGTTTGGCTTTACTAACTCAGCCAATTTATCTAAACGTTCATCCGGAACATCTACTAATCCAACATTCGGTTCAATCGTACAAAAGCGGTAATTACTTGCTTGTGCTTTTGCACTATTACTCACCGCGTTAAATAAAGTCGATTTACCTACGTTCGGTAAACCTACAATACCTGCTTGTAAAGCCATTTTTTCAAAAATTTGTGCAAAGGTAGCCCTAAAATCCTAATTATCCGCCTCGTATAACATTAATTTACAATCATAAAAATGCACAATGGGTAATTCATTGCTTTTTAAACGTGTTTTATCCCCTTCTTAAACCGTTCATGCTTACATTTACCCTTGTTTACTGTGAAATTTTATTAATTTGTCGCCCCGGCGGTATAGCAAACCAGCCGGATCACCAAAAAATCGATACTCGCTTATGGCCTTAAACTTTGTTTGGTTGGCATTTTTTATCATCGCGTTCTTAGTCGGCCTTTACAAGATGATCTTCTTGAACGACATCGACGTGTTTTCAAAAGTGATGAACGGGATGTTCGATAGTGCGAAAACCGGCGCCGAAATATCCATTGGCTTAGTGGGTATTATGACCTTCTGGCTTGGCATTATGCGGGTAGGTGAAAAAGCAGGGATGATCAATAGGATGGCGCGCCTGCTGAACCCTTTCTTTACCAAATTATTCCCCGGCGTGCCCAAGAACGACCCTGCCTTGGGATCTGTTTTTATGAATTTCTCCGCCAATGCCCTTGGCCTCGACAATGCCGCTACCCCCATTGGCCTGAAAGCCATGAAACAATTACAAGACTTGAACCCCACGCCGGAAACAGCCACGAACGCACAAATTATGTTCTTGGTACTGAATACGGCCGGTTTATCAATTATACCTACTTCCGTGATTGCCATGCGCTTGGCCCAAGGCTCGGCCAATCCCGCGGAAATTTTCATACCCACACTCATCGGTACATTCATCTCCTTCATGTCGGGCTTAATTGCCGTGGCCTTTTTCCAGCGTATTAACCTGTTTAAGCCTTCTATTTTGGCATTTGTAGGCATTATCGCCGGTTTTATGGCGCTGATGTTATTCGCCATTAAAGATTTGCCACCGGATAGAATGGCTGCCGTTACAGGTGCCATTGGGGGTACAATGATTATCGGGATTATTATTGCCTTTTTAGTAGCGGGTATGTTAAGTAAAATCAACGTATACGAAGTATTTATCGACGGTGCCAAGGAAGGTTTTACCACCTCGGTGATGATTATCCCTTACTTAGTAGCCATCTTGGTAGCGATTTCGGCCTTTAGGGTAACGGGGTGCTTGGATTTTATTATCAACGGGATCGGTAGCTTCTTTGCGATGTTAGGGGTGAATACCGACTTCGTACCGGCTTTGCCTGTTGGATTTATGAAATCACTCAGCGGAGGCGGTGCCCGTGGCTTTATGGTGGATATTTTTGCTGATCCTCGTTATGGTCCCGATTCCTTCGTGGGTCGTTTAGCCAGTATCATGAATGGTTCTACAGAAACAACTTTCTACGTATTAGCTGTATATTTTGGCTCGGTGGGTATTAAAAACACCCGTCATGCCCTCGTTTGCGGTTTAATTGCCGACTTAATCGGTATTATAGCAGCCATAATCATCGCGTATATTTTTTATCATTAAAAGCGCGCTTAACACACTAACAATTATTACGCTTAACAAGACAACCTATGCTCAAGAAACCCTTGCATGAAGATTGGATTTCGGTAATAACGGCCTTTGCCAGTATTGCCTTGATATGTTTATTCGTGACCCCGGCCATGCCGAAATTCGAATGGAATAGCGGCGAAACCTTTACAACGGCCATGAGTAACGGTAAAAACTACCTCAACATTGGTATCTTATTCCTGTGGGGATTAGGGGCCTTATTACTATACAAACTACTGGCGAAGCAACCCATAGGTGCGAACCTTGTACCAGGTTTTGCGGCCATTATGCTTATTTCCGTATTAGCGCAAGTAATTACAGGCAATAAAGTAGTGAAAGACTTCGGGGTTGAAATTGTATTGTTCAGCTTGCTCGTAGGCTTATTTATTAGCAATGTAACAGGCGTGCCGGCTTGGATTAAACCGGCCATTCAAACCGAGTTTTTCATCAAATCGGGCTTGGTATTACTGGGCGCAGGTATCATCTTCAACGATATTTTGAAGGCGGGCGTACTGGGTATATTGCAAAGTGTGATTGTTGTATTCAGCGTTTGGTACTTCGCGTTTTGGGTGTGTAAGAAGTTTAAGCTCGACGATGAATTTAAGATGATGATTTCCAGCGCTGTGAGTATTTGTGGTGTATCAGCTGCCATTGCCACCTCTGGTGCCATTGAAGGCGATAATAAAAAGCTCTCACACGTAATCTCGCTCGTATTAATCGTGGCAATTCCCATGATGTTATTCATGCCTTACCTCGCCAACTTAATGGGCCTATCGCCCGCTATTGCCGGTGCATGGTTAGGTGGTACCATCGATACTTCTGGTGCCGTAGTAGCCGCTGGAACAATGTTAGGAGAAGAAGCATTGAAATATGCTACGCTCGTGAAGTTTTCACAGAATGTGTTACTAGGCTTAGCAGCCTTCTTTATTTCAGTTTATTGGGCGTACAATCATAAAAGCAAAGACGCGGCGCAACAACAACGCCCTGGATTAAAAACAATCTGGGAACGTTTCCCGAAGTTCGTACTTGGCTTTATAGTAGCTTCTTTGTTGTTTTCTTTCTTAATGCCTGCAGACGTGGTGAAAGCTGCTAAGGCACCGATAAAAGATTTACAAACTTGCTTTTTTGCCCTTGCATTTGCTTGTATTGGCTTGGAAACGAAGTTTACAGATATTTTCAAAATGGAGAACGGACGCCCTGCCATGGCCTTTATCATCGCGCAGTTGTTCAACATCATTTTCACTTTAGTAGTAGCTTACTTGGTTTTTCGCTAGTATCAAAATAATTTTGCGTTCCCGGTAGAAGGAAACAACCTTTTGTAACCGGGAACGTTTTTATCATTTTGCGACCATAAAACAATCATCATATCCATGCGCAAACGCCGATCTATTAGGCCGAGTACAGTTATTATCATCTGCAGTTTACTGGCTTTGGCAGTGGCGTTGGTGTTGAAATACAAATCTTCTACGAGTCCTGTTACAAAGTTTGTCGACGAACATGGGCAAGAAATCATATCTTTCACATCCCATGAAAATGTGTCTTACCCAATACACCGTCCTCAAAAGAACCATACACAACAATTCTTCCATATATCGAGTAAAGAAATGGCAGTGCTACCCCACTCCTCGGCCATCCCTTTGTGGGGCACTTTACGCGTACCGGCAGGAAAACAATTCAAAATAGTATTAGCTGATAGCACTCTCATTTGGCTCAATGCCGAAACCACGATCCGCTTTCCATACGGTACCCCGCAACAATTCCGCGAAGTATTTATCGAAGGAGAAGCTTTTGTACAACCCAGCCTGCGCGAACAACCGTTTATTATGCATGCAGGGTATGTAAATATTAAAATGGATTCGGGCATGTGTAATATCAATACTTACACCACAGGTATTACCGAAGTAGCTATGCTCGCCGGTAATATGCGAATTTCTAATGGGCAACAAGTGGCCAATCCTACTGCCGGCACCACCATTCGCTCCGAACACGATAAAGATTTAGAGCTATATAGGTTGCATAATTTGTACGTTACCACTTGGATGCAAGGACAAATGTACTTTGAACATGCACCGCTTAAACAACTGGTAGCCCCCGTAAAACGCTGGTACAACACCGCTATGATCTTCGATGATTTACGACTCGAAAAAGAAACCTTTAGCGCCACCTTAGATATTACCGAGCCATTGGATTCTTTCCTACTCGATCTTACGAAAACAACGCCCATCAAAACTTACAAAGAAGATGGCATTATCCATATCGCCCGTAAATAAATCGTGATATACATCATTTTTTATGTGCCCAGCCTGCCGTATGTTTGTGGCAGATGATTAATTGATTCAACATGCGATGGTTTGTTTACATCTTGAATATCCTGTTGGTAGCCTATATCCTTTTCCAAGCTGCCCACCGTCAAAGTGAAAAAGAAATATTGATCGTACTCTGTTATTACGGTTTATTAATCGCCGCCAATGTAGTACTCAGCGGCCTATTAAAATTGTTCCGCCAACCCGTTTGCACTGCCTTTTCTCGTTCCGGCATCTATCTCATGGTAGGGGTATTACCAATGGTACTCGCATACAAACTGATCTCGATGTCTTAATATCTCTCTACTTCCACAACTCATTCAACAAAAAAAGCCCGGGAAGAATTCTCCCCAGGCTTATACTTGATGGCCGCGCTTGCGAATTAGTTTATTAAACTAGCAGTAGCAAACACACCTTACTTTATTGTTTATCCCACCAAACTCTACCATTCAAATCATCTTTCCCATTAAACCCAGTTTGGCGCTGTACGGCGTCTTTATAATTCTTCTCATTCAACGCCGGTTCTAATACAGGGTAACCTTGCCTGCGGGGAATGGGTAAGTTGTTATTATCCGGTGCCGGTGTTAATACAGGGAAGCCTGTTCTACGCCATTCTGCCCATGCTTCATAACCATTCATATACAAATGCACCCAACGTTGATAAGCAATTTGCTTTACCGCATTGGCTGGATCATAGGGCACACCGGGGGCTGTCATCAAAGCTCCTAAACCGGTAGTATCGTTGTTGCGCCATTGGCGAACCGATTGTTCAATCGCTTGCTTGTAGTAATTCGCTGCCGAAGCATCGCCACCGTTAATCCAACCCAGCTTAGCTGCTTCAGCCATGGCAAACAATACTTGTGGGAAGGTAACCAAGTTGGTAGGTGCATCTTGCGCACGCAAACTCGCGCCTAACATCGATACTTGGCTTTCCGGGATGTTGCCCGCAACAGCGCCATCTACACCATATGGCATGCCTGCATATTTACCATCTGCTGCACGCGGATCGGCAAACACTTTAATACGCGGATCATTCGTGCTATTCATATAATTAGCCAAGGCTTCGGAAATTGCATACCAACGGCGTTTTTGTACAATAAATACATAGTACCAGTTGTTCTGGTTATTGGCATCTGGTAAGTGTTTATACACGGCATTTTCGGCATTGTTTGCAAAGGCGCCATCAGCAATGGCTGCATTGAATTCCGTAGCGCCGGTTTGCGCATCTATTTTCGATAATCGCAATGCCATCAACATGCGCACCGTGTTGGCCAAGTGTTTCCATTTGGTCATGTTGCCATTGTATAATATATCGCCGGTAGGACCTTTACCTGCATCGATCTGCGCTTGTGCCGCTTTCAATTCTTTGAATAAATCGGCGTAGATCGCTTGCTGTGTATCGTAAGCCGGGTCGGGTACACGTTGACCTTTTAACGCGTTCGTGTAAGGAATATCACCCCAACGATCCGTCATGTGCCAATAAAATATAGCCCTTAAAATACGTGCCACAGCCACTTGGTTGGCAACAGAACCATCTTCATCCGACAAATTCTTCGCCTCAATAATACTTTGCAAGTTCATCAAAGGATCGGCGTAGAACGAGTAATTGGAGAAGTTGATATTCGTATAACGCGACGCATCGGTATAAATCTTTTCAGACCAATGTTGTATATACAAATTCCCGTAAATGGTTTCTACCATGTTCGGTGTTTGTTGTATCGCGTAAGTAAGCAAGAACGCGTTCGACCCTTCTTTTGGTAAGTTGGGATTTACGTTCATATCGTCGGAAATAGAACAAGCACCAAGAGTTAAACCCCCGATGGCCAGCGCTAAACAGCTTTTTATGAGTTTTTTCATGATCGTATCGTTTATAATGAAATAGTAAGGTTCACACCAAAAGAACGGGTTGTTTGCAACTGTCCTGTTTCTAACCAACTGATAGAAGTACTACCTGTTGATAGCTCGGAAGGATCTAATCCTTTCGGTGCCTTTTGATATATCATAAATGGATTACGTGCTATGAAGGCTAAGTTGAGGTTCGTGAATGGTAACCCTTTGAATTGTTTCTTCGCAAAGTTGTATGCTAACCGCATTTCCCGCATTTTGATATACGATGCATCATAACACCATTCTTCGTAAATCTGTGTACCCAGGCGCGTACGGAAGTAGGTTTTCGCCGTTACATAAGTGGTAACTTCTTCGCCCGTTGCTTGGGAAATACCGTTCACTTTTACACCGCCACCACTAGCTACATCGTCGCGCACGTTTTTACCCCGATCGTTCATAGCGGCTGTTTCTTCTGCCAGGCCTGCTTTCACACTCAACATCCTCGTCCAGCTAAAGAACTTACCACCCGATTGGAAGTCTAACATCGCGCCCAATTCAAAGTTGCCATAACGGAAGGTGTTTTGTAAACCACCGGTGAAATTGGGAATAACGCTGCCTAAATCCTGGTTAGGGTTCATAATAGGTAAATTGCTGGCATCGAGCATTATTTTACCGGTTTTTGTATCGCGTAGGTAAGCGTTACCAATCAAACGACCGAAAGCTGCGCCTTCTTTTGCTTGTATATACACGGTTTGACCAGAATATGTATTCTGATCTAATACTTGGTTCGGTATACCAGGTGCCAATTTCACGATTTCACTTTTGTTATTGTTGATGTTGAAGTTCACATCCCAAGAAAACTTCTTCCCCTTTACCGGCGAGCCGTTCACGCTTAATTCAATACCACTGTTTTTGATATTACCGGCATTCGTCACCATTTGGGTATACCCTGTAGAACCACCCGTGTTCAAAGTTAAAATCTGGTTTAAGTTACGTTGGTTATAGTAGGTGAAGTCGAATCCTACTCTATTGTTTAAGAACCTAGCTTCCAAGCCTGCTTCAAACGATTTACCGATCGATGGTTTTAAACCTGGATTATTCAGCGTATTGGGAATGTATTCTGTAGCCAAGGTGCCATAAGGAATGCCCAAAGCGAATGTATTGTAGGTTTGATAAGCCGCTACATCATTCCCAGCTTCGGCATAACCTACACGCACTTTCGCAAAGCTCAACGGGTTCCAGCCTACTATTTCACTAAATACAAAGCTACCGGAAACGCTTGGGTAAAGGTTATTACGGTTGTTTTTAGGCAAGGTGGAAGATTGATCGCTGCGTAACGATGCATCCAAGAAAAGCATATCCTTGTAACCAAGACTAGCATTTACAAATTGGCTATTTACTTGTTTCTTACGTTGGTAGTTTTCTGGTGTTGATCGATCGAGCGAGTTGCTTAAGTTGAAGAAGTTTTTGATCAACAAACCACCTGCCGTAGCACCATAGATGTAACTATAGTTTTGATACATTACGTTCGCACCGGCCGTAGCATTCAGCGAAAAATCGTTGAAGGTTTTGTTGTATTGAACCAGCAATTCGTAGTTGAATTCCTTGCCTTCATATTTGCCCTGTGTATAGCCCTGGATCTTTTGTCCACCCGCCGCGCTACGCGTATCAATGTTTTGTGTGTATACATCGCCACGAACGGTTCCTGTTGCCTTTAAGCCTGGCAAGATATCATACGAAACACCCACGTTCCCAAAGAAGCGGTTACGCGAATCGTGGTTGGGGTTTTCATATAAGTTAAAGAAAGGGTTGTTCCAATCGTACGGTGTTACACTGGTTAAGTTACCATTGCCATCGGGATTCGGAATGTTCCATTGGTAGAACGGGTGCGATGGATCGTCGTACTTATATTGGCGCAATTTATTCATGTCAAGCGAGCGCTGGAACCATTGGCGCATGTACGTGGCATTTCCTTGCTGGTAGCCTTGTGCCGGCCGCTGCCCTTTGTTATTCGCATAGTTGATCGACCCGTTGAGTTGCACTTTATTACTCGCATTCACCGAACCCGACATGGTAAGGTTGTTTCGCTTTAAATACGTGTTAGGTTCAATACCTGTAATGCTGGTATTGTTGTACGACACGCGGAAGCTGGAAATATCGTCGCCACCGGAAACGGAGATATTATTGTTGAAGGTATACCCCGTTTCATAGTAATCTTTGATGTTATTGGGTTGAGGAACGAACTTCGTTGTTTTACCATACATGGGGTCTTTGGGGTAATAGCTATACATCATGCGTACATCTTGACCATCCATTTTTGGTCCCCAGCTTTCATCGGTACCATCGATGAAATTCTGCCCGTTCAGTTGAATGAAGTTCTGGCTCGAGCCACCGCCGTAAATATTTTGCATGGGCATAAAGCGGGTAGCTTGTTCCATAGAAGCGGCGGAACTGAAGTCAACATTTACCTTTTTGCCGCCTTTACGACCACCTTTCTTGGTGGTAATCATTACTACACCATACTGCCCCCGTAAGCCATACAAAGCGGAAGCAGCGGGGCCTTTTAGTACGGTAATGGTTTCAATGTCGTCGGGGTTGATATCTTGGGCGAGGTTACCATAATCGGGCCCGCCATACCCTGCGAAATTGGAGTTGGAAATAGGTGTGCCATCAACCACGATCAAAGCCTGGTCGGTACCGTTGATGGAGTTAACGCCACGTATTTTAATTTTCTGTGTACCTCCCATGCTGGCACCGGATGCACCGGTTACTTGTACACCGGCTACTTTACCGGCGAGGGTGCCAAGTACATTGTTATCCTTGGTCATGGTAAGATTGCTGCCTTGAAGTTGTTGCGCAGCATACCCTACGGAGCGTTGTTTCCGGGTAATACCCAGTGCCGTTACCACCACTTGTTCCAGGTTCTTCGTATCGCTTTTCAATTCCACAACCAGCGTTGTTTGATTTGCTGTGGGAATTTCCTGCGATAAGTACCCAATAAAGCTGAATACCAACACGGCATTCTCGGGTACTTGTAAGCTAAATTGACCTTGTTGTAATGTGGTAGTTCCCGATAAGGTACCCTTAACTTTCACAGTAACACCAGGAAGCCCTTCTTTTGTTTGGGCATCCTTTACAGTACCGGAAATGACGCGGGTTTGGGCTGCCAAATAATAAGGCAGCAATAGCATGCAACATGCCATCATGAGCGCGGAGATTTGTTTCATGAGCGCGATTTTGGGTTGAATAAATAATTGAGATGGGATAACAGCGATAAAGAAGAGTGTGAGTTGGCCACCATTGCGGTTTCAGCGTGTATCCCTATCTCATTTGGTTGATAAAAAATTGCGTTTCAAATTGGACTAAACCGGGCAGAACGCCGGTTGAATTAACTTCCCGTAATAAGTGTTTACTATCTAGCTAAATATAACAACAATTCCCGTGCTACTTTACTGGAAAGTGATCATCGGCGTTATTCATTGTATAATAGACGCCGATGACGATTACTTACAACGATGCTTCTGCATCATATTTGCCTGTTTTATCTTCGATGGAAACATCTTCGTTTGCTTTGATTTGCATTTTGATGTATACGAGCAATTGGCCTGCTCCTGCTTTGAAACATACTTCTTGGGCTTTACGCACGATGTCCATTAGTTCGTCGTACGTTCCTTCCATCACGGTTTCAAAGGGGCATACACGGTATTTAACCCCCGAATTCTTAATCACGGCAATTGCTTCATCAACTACGGCATAAACTTGGTCTGTAGCTACTTGCGGCAATATTTGCAAGGCCAGGTTAATCTTATGTTGCATGGTTCTTGGTTTACTAGATATGGCAGCACTGGGCTAAGTGCAGCAGATGTATACGCAAAGAAAATACAAAACTTTTATTTCAGTGGTTTTTTTAATTTTATTTCATACAAATCTTTCCGCATATCTTTCAAATTCTGAACACTACCAAAGGCGTGTAGTTCTTTCAGTAATACCAAATCAACATCCGCAATAACAATCATTTCTGTATTCGGCGTGGCATCGGCTTTCACCCCTGTTACCGGGAACTGGAAATCAGAGGGCGTAAGTACGGCAGATTGAGCATATTGTAAATCCATGTTATTCACCTTTGGCAGGTTCCCTACGCAGCCGGCAATGGCTACATAACATTCGTTTTCAATGGCGCGGGCTTGTGCACAGAAACGCACGCGGTTATAGCCGTTTTGGGTGTCGGTTAAGAAAGGAACAAAGAGAATTTGCATGCCTTGCGCTGCCAGTATCCGGGAGAGTTCCGGGAATTCAACATCATAACAAATCAATATCCCAATTTTCCCACAATCCGTTTCAAATACTTTTACTTCGTTACCGCCTTTCATTCCCCAACTACTCACTTCGCTTGGTGTAGGGTGTATTTTGATGAATTGTTCGTAAGTACCATCGCGCCTGCACAAGTAAGCAATGTTGTACAGCTGTTCATCAATCACAATTGGCATACTACCCGTAATAATGTTCACGTTGTATGAAACGGCAAAATCGCAGAACTTCTGTAATATGTATTCCGTATGCTTCGCCAATCCACGGATGGCCCCAGCTTGGTCGAGCTGGTTAAATTCTATCATCAACGGGGCATTGAAGAATTCGGGGAACACGCAAAAGTCGGAGGCGTAATCACTTACTGCATCGATAAAGTATTCGGCTTGCTCTAGTAAGCCTCCTACACCACTGTAAGTACGCATTTGCCATTGTACTAGGCCAATACGAACGGTGGATTTATTGTAGCGGATGATATCACTGTCTTTCTCATAATAGATGTTGTACCACTGTAACAAGGTGGCGAAACCATGACTAGCCTCATCACTTGGTAAGTAGTTACGTAAGATTTTCTTTACCACGAAGTCGTTCGAGAATTGGAAGGTGAGCGTAGGATCATAGATTTCTTTATCCCGTACTTTTTCCATGTACTCGCGGGGCGTAAGTTGGTCGGCATATTTATCGTAATTGGGTATCCGGCCACCGGCTACGATCCCGCGCAGGTTAAGTTGTTCGCAGAGCACTTTCCGCGCATCGTAAAGCCTACGGGCTAAACGCATACCACGAAAATCGGGGTGTACGAATACTTCTATGCCATATAAAATATCCCCTTTAGGGTTGTGGGTATTGAAGGTGTAATAACCTGATATTTGTTCGTAAGTATGGTCGTCGCCGAACTTATTGTAATCCACAATAATCGACAAAGCACAGCCCACTACTTTACCGTTCACGGCTACAGCTATTTGCCCTCCTGGGAAGAGGCTGATTAACTTCTGGATAGTACTTTCTCTCCAATAACTGCCCGGCATGTCCTTATACGCGCTTACCATCGATTCTTTCAAATCGTGGTAATCTTCTGCTGTTAAATTCCTGATTTCAATTGTATCGGCCATAGTTTTGAGGTTTTCCAGAAGATAAACAATAATTAGACCCAAAAGTTATTACATGCATCCACTTAGTGAACAACTGGCGGCCTAATTCTGGAAAGTATACGGTATGGCAATGATTTGTACACGCAGTGTAACAGTTTTCTTTAAATTGAAGGTAAAGGGTTGAATGGAAGTGAATTAAGTATAGCCGGTGTTTATGATAAAGTGTAAATATAATATCTTCTAATGTT
Organism: Chitinophaga skermanii; assembly: GCF_003259335.1. Taxonomy (GTDB): domain Bacteria; phylum Bacteroidota; class Bacteroidia; order Chitinophagales; family Chitinophagaceae; genus Chitinophaga; species Chitinophaga skermanii. The sequence continues at coordinate 591,646 of NZ_QLLL01000003.1, read as the reverse complement.
CTTCTAATGGTCTTCTAATGGTCTTCCAATGTTATTCCAATGTTCCAGCTATATACTACATATATATCCCATGTTACACCCCTATTTTCATATTGGGAGGTGGTTAACTTATCTACAATGCTGTTTTGGGGGATTTTAAGGCCGTAAATTGGGCAATTGAGAAAATTCTAGTATATTTCGAATAACAAATAGATTTTCGCTTTTTTCATACACCAAAATCGAGGTTACCACGTTACACCTCTAATACTATGCCATGGCTAAACGTCCTAAAAACGACAAATTCCATTTATTAAGTATCATAGGCATCGGCTTGCTAGTGCTGGTCGGTTTAATTATGTTATTTGTTTTTTCTAAGATAATGATCGATGGACGGTTGATCATGGTAGAGTTAACCAGTTTGCGAATTTGTATGTTCGTGTACTTATTCCCCGTCGTGCTAATAATAAGCGGCATTGTACTCTACTTTGTATTACGGCAGAGGCACTTTAAATGGAAAGAAGTAGTGTATTTATTCTGTGGCTGTGCCATTTTTGCTATGATTGTATGTGTTTGCAGTGCGGGATGTATGATACTGTTAAATGAACAATGCGGCTACCAAGAAAAACACAAGAAAGCCGTTACCCTGTTAGAAAAAGAAGAAAAAGCCATCTCCGGCCGCGCCCAAAGCATGCATCACTTCGAATTCGTCGACCACCAAACATTACAGAAATATAGGTTCCGCTCTTATGTAGATGTATACAGTACGCACGATGAAGGCGATGTATTGATGCTCGATTTAATGAAAGGCATGCTGGGCATCTACTATATCCCTTATTAATCCTCACTTTTTTACGCGAAAGAAATCCGGCTACAATAAACGTAGTTAGGGCTACCTCAACCTCTAATTTTTATTCTTATCAGAAAAGGAAGAAAGCATTTTACAAGATATTGTCGAAAACATGCTCCTGGAATACCGTTCTAATATTGATCAATTCAGCAAAGGAATCATCATTTCCAAGCTCGACACGTTACTACAATACGCCGGAGCTTTAGCAAGTTTTTTAAATAGAAAACACAGCAAAGTCCTTTAGTATTTCGCGGGTTGTTTAAGTGAGGAGTAGGCGCAAAAAAAATATCCCGGCATGCAAGCATACCGGGATGTGTGTCGTGATTGAATATTTGCAGAACTAGTTTTTCTTGAGTATTTCATCTATGTACACTACTTTGGTATTTGCAGTGCGTAAGAAGTTTCTTTTAGCATCGTTGAAGCGTAATAATGCTTTCACTTGTCGCCATACAAATATGGGTAAGAAGAACATGGCTTTAAAAATGCCACTATCTTTACTCATAACGGTAACAATTGCGAAAAAGCTTACAACGAATGAAGCGATGGCTGCTGCCCAGAAGATGGCCATTGGCCAGTTCCACCATATATTGAAGAGGCAAAGTAAGCCTGCAGAACCCATCAGCATGAATAATGGTGGTCGTAGCATGTTAATGCCGAAGAATACAACACCTGGGCGAAATTTCTTCAGGCCATGCAAGGTAACTTCCCATGCTTCGTGCATCGATTTGAAGTAGGCATTAATCCAGCGAGTGCGTTGCTTTTGTAACTTGCTGCCGTCTTGGATTTTTTCATCGTACACTACTGCTTCTTCTGCATATGCCAACAATGGCAACGATTTAACCAGTTGTGCTTGCATCTTTTTATCGAAGCCGCCCAAGTTTTTAAATTGCCCGTGTTGGAATTGCTCCAATAAAATCTGTTTATACAGTTCCGTTTCAATGGCCACGCCTAATCCCCAAATAGCCGAACTCACCCCTACTTCCATGTGCATCAAACGGTCTACGAAGTTACACCAATGGTTACCTGCTGCATCCATTTGGGCAAAACGCGTATCTGTGTTTTTGGGCAACATATGCGTTTGCACAGCACGGAATCCCATGTTAAAGTATGCGTTCAATATGCTTAAATAATCGGGACGAACAAGATTGTCGGAATCGAATATGATAAAAGCATCATGGGGAACAACAAAGTGCTCAATCGCATGACGAATACTTTTCGTTTTATCGTTGAAAGGCGTTTCGGGTGCTAAAATTTTCACGCGTTCATCGTAAGCCGGTAAATTAATGTCGGTACAATTATCCGCTACAACATACACGGTAAAGTTTTTGTAGTCTTGCTTCAACAACGAATCAACTAAAGGCGGTACCAAAGTAAGATCGCTATGCGCTGCTACAATGGCGCCAAAACTGTATTCTTTTGTAATATTAACACCTTTTCTTAAAGGTGAACTAGATAGGCCAAACAAGCGTTTAAACCCGTAAATCAATAACAAAAACGACGGTAGCAGCACGTAAAATGCTACGATCGTCGACACGATCCACAAAAGAATATTAAATATCTCTGCTACGGTTTGCATACAATGAATTATTGTGGTGTGATAATACTTTCTGTACTGGTTTGATGAAAGAACGAAGACGGCCTCTTACGCTGCATCACGGATAAATAAATATCTTCTACGGAGCGTGTCATGTGATGGAGATTATATTTCTCCAACACGGTAGTCACGGCGTTCTTCTGTAAAAGCGTTCTGAAGTATTTCTCTTCGTGCAATTTCAACATAGCATTGGCCAGTAACTCTTTATTACCGGGTTCTACCAGCCAACCATTTTCCAGGTGTTGGATAATTTCGCGGGAACCGTCTACCTGGGTAGCAATAACAGCATTGCCCATGGCCATTGCTTCCAGCAAGCCAATTGGCATACCTTCCCAGAGAGATGGTAAGCAATACACGTCGCTGGCATGCAGGATATCTGGGATATCTAACCGGAATGGCTGGTATACAATATTACTATGTATGCCGAGTTGCATGGCCGTTGTCATCATTTCTTCTTTCAACTCACCATCACCTACTACCAATAAGGTAATGTCTTTGGTATGTTGTAATACATCGGCAAAGGCTTTCACCAAGGTGATAGGATCTTTTTGAATCGTAATGCGGGCGATGTAAGAAATGAGGGTATGCTCTGTTGGAATGCCTAGCTCTGAGCGGATGTCTTTGTACTGACCGTTTACGTCGAACCTACGCGGGTCGATGCCGTTGTTGATAACTTCGGATTTGAATCCCCGGATATGTTTAATACCCGTTGCTTGGTTCGAAGCAGAAACGGAAATATTACACCGTGTACTCCGGGTGATCACGCCTTCGCTGAGTTCGCGGATGGTACGTTGTAAGAATGGTTGATCGTCGTGAAACGACCAACCATGTATAGTATAAATTAACGGCAAGCCACACCATTTAGCGGGTAACATTAAGTTACTCGCAGCCCTCGAGCCATGTGCATGCACAAGGTCGATTTGTTCATTTTGCAGTAATGCCTTTACCTTCTGCCACTGCCTTATATCAAACGCTTTCAAGGAAGGCACTACAAAATTTTTCACACCCATTTCGTTTAAGCGGGTGATCATAGGTCCATCGGTGAACGATAGAACCACGGGGTCAAACAGTGTACGGTCGAGTGTTTCAACTAAGCCAAGCACATGGGTTTCTCCTCCGCCAATCAAACCTTGGCGGATGGTTTGTAATACTTTTATTTTGGGTTTAGTCATTACGCTGGAACGGCGGTTGTAGTTGTGTTTTTCTTTTCCCAACCTTGGGGTAATTTTTCATATATCTCGATGTTTTCGAACTCCTTGCTCTTGCGCGCACCTACCACTTTAGCCCAAGCAGCCATACGAGCGATACCTTCTTTCAAAGTAATACCGCTACCGGCACCAAATACGCTATGTGCTTTACCATGATCGCTATATGCATGCATCACTTCATTACGTGCAGCGAGGTAATTAATTTTCAAATCGGCACCTAAGCAATCGCTCACAACTTGTGCCAATTCATTAACCGTGTAAGGTTTATCGGCACCGATGTTAAATACTTGGTTATAAGCAGCAGGGATGTTCACCGAATTGGTGATAGGAATAGCTACATCATCGATATAACTGAAAGCACGTGTTTGCTCGCCATCACCGAAGATTGTTAATGGTTGATCTTGCATGATTTGGTTCATGAAGATGCCGATTACGTTACGGTATTTATCGCCAATGTTTTGGTTTTCACCGTATACATTATGCGGGCGGAAAACCACGTAGTTTAAGCCAAACATTTCATGTGCTGCCTTCAAATCTAGTTCCACAGCGTATTTAGAAACGCCATATGGATCTTCTGGTTGCGGTACCATGTCTTCACGCATCGGTAATTGACCAGCGCCGTACACAGCGATAGATGAAGTGAACACGAAGCATTTTACTTTATGCTTAATGGATTCGTTGATCAGGTTGATCGAACCCACGAGGTTGTTATTATAGTTGAAGCGGCGGATGAAATGGCTTAAGCCTTCCGCTGCATAAGCTGCTAAGTGGTAAACGTAGTCGAATTTGTATTCTTCGAAGAGGTTTGTTACCAATACATCGTCTACTACCGACCCTTGCACGAAGATGGCCCCTTGCGGGATATGGTCTTCAAAACCACCACTTAAATCGTCGAGTACAACAACACGGTGACCTAAGTCTAAACAATGTTTTACGACATGAGAACCAATAAATCCGGCTCCGCCTGTTACTAAAGATGTTATCATGATTGCCAATTTTTTTTTGTTACGATACGGGTGAATAACTAGAGGTAGTTAGGTTCCAGAACGCCCCTCTCAAAAACGATTTCAAATGCTGGAACTGTCCCTTTAGTGTATATTTCATTACACCCTTGGGGAAAGTGAGGAAAGTGAAGAAAAGCGAGAATGCCATTAATTGCATAAAGTTGGTATTCCTACGCATATACAGGATCCTGTTACGGGTATGGTAATACACTTTGATAGCGCTTTCTTTACCCATGGTGATGGATTCTTTGTGGTAAATTAATCCATCGGCCACGTACATAATTTTGAAGCCCGCGCGGATAATGCGTGCGCTCCAATCACTTTCTTCGTAATAAATGAAAAACTTGTCGGCAAACATGCCTACTTTTTCAATTACCTCGCGTTTAACGAGCATAGCGGCGCCGTGCGCACAATGTGTAAAGCCCGGCTGGTTGTGTTGCCCATTGTCTACCTCTTTACTACCAACTGCCGATTGCCTGCCTGTGAACAAGTTCATAGGGTTGAAGCCTGCGTATTGAATAGTATCGGGGTTGTGGAAATAGCGAATTTTTGGGCAAGTAACACCAATAGTTTCATCTTGCTCAAAGGGTGCCAACAGGCGTTCAAGCAAGTCGGGAGTTACTTCCGTATCGTTGTTCACGATAAAAATAAAATCGCCTTTGGCATGGTGCATACCAAAGTTATTGCCACCGGTAAATCCTAGGTTAGTAGGACTTACCAATACTTGTACATTCGGGTAATTGCCCGCTAATATCTGCGCCGTAGGGTCTTCTTTCGAGCCATTATCTACGACGATTGTTTCGAAATTCTTGTACGTTAATAGTTTAGTTGATTCAAGAAACTCACAGGTAATCGCTGTTTGGTTGAAATTCAACGTTATCAGCGACACAAGTGGGTTGCTTTTGGGTGTCGTTGTCATTGTATGTACTGTACTCGGTTATTGATGGTTCCTATAAATCTTATACATTGTCTTTTTGGATCAACGCTTTTGGGGTGTTTGTTAAGATCCACATATCGTATAAGAATGATGTTTTTTCAGCGTAATCCTTGTCTAAATTGATTCTTTCATCCACACTCATTTCCTTTTGTCCTCTTTTTTTGATTTGCCATAACCCAGTGATACCTGCAGGTGCAAGGAATCGGCCGGCATAGTTATCGGTTGTTAAGCTGGCAGCTTCGTATAATGGTAATGGGCGGTTGCCTACGAGGCTCATATCGCCTAATAAAACATTGAGTAATTGTGGCAACTCATCGATACTACTATTACGTAAGAAGGCACCTAGCTTTGTTACGCGCGGATCGTTACTGAGTTTGAAGAAAACAGGACCACCATTGGCGTTATTAACGTCGTATTGGTTTAAGTGGCTTAAATCTTTGACACGTTTATCGGCATCTGCCACCATGGTTCTGAACTTGTAGAAATTGAATACTTTATAGCGATTGCCGGCACGTTTAGAGATATAGAAAATCGGTCCACGCGAATCGATTTTTATGGCGGCAGCAATCACCAGGAATACGGGCGATAAAGCGAGGAGAATCAAGCCGGAGGCGGTGATATCGAAACCTCTTTTCAACACATAGTCAACCTTTTGCTTGGTGAGCATGCGTTTTTGTTGCTTTTCTTCCATTTGTGTTTTCGCAGAAAGTAATCGGAACTTTCTTGCGAATTGGAGTTTAGTAGAAAATTCTTCAGGGGTTGTTTTAGCAGTGATAATATCGTCGATACCGCCTAGTTTGGAAAGGGTTTCTTTCTGAACGGTGTCTAACGATTCTGCGTAAACGAAAAATGGGATTTTGCGATAATGCTTGTGATCTTGTAATAATTCGAGGAGGCCTGGCAAAAGAGATTCGCCGCCTTCCATGTTGCAGATGATGAATGTTGGGGTGACGTTATTGTTTAAACGCTCTTTCAAGATTTTTTTTGCAACAGGGATAGCAGTAGCAGTCACCATTTCTTCATCTTGTGTAAGATAAAGATGGCTTTGAGGGAAACTATGCCCAATGAACATCGCAAAGCGCATCAGGCTGTCGGATGGCAGAGAAATAACCGTCGTTAGCGGTTTCCTTTTTTGCCCTGGTAGGTGTAGTGGTTTGTCAAAAATCATAAACAAACTTGGGGCTTTACATTAAAAAATACTGTAGATGCAAGGCTTAGCTAGCAATTGTAATAACAGGCTGCAGCGTGATACACTTGTTTACAGATTCCATCAACTTCATTGGATCAAACGGTTTGCGGATGTATTCAGCAACTTTGTACTCCAAGCTGTTGTTGTGAGCGTTCGCTTCTTCGGCACCAGACAATACGATCACAGGAATGTTATCATACATTTCGTTACCGCTTAAGTATCTTACCAACTCCCATCCGTCGATATTCGGCATTTGAATATCTGTGATAATCAAATCAGGCTTGTTACCCTTTGATAACCACATCATAGCCGTTAAGCCATCTGGGGCGGAAAACACTTTGTACTGTTTACCTAGAATAGATTCGAGTAAAAATCGAATTGGGGCACTATCATCAACAACTAAAATTGTCTTTTTCATTTATAGGTGTTTACTAATAAAAAACGCATTGTTAAACCGGTGTGTACAAGCCAAGCGATTTTGGTATTTAATTATACTTTGCTTTGTACAAGCCCGATCTTTCAAGGATAAGCCGTTAAAATTTAGGCACGCGATTAGTAAAACGCATACGAATAGCTGTATGTCATTTGATTAATTCACGGTTTTTTTATTAGGTTCTTTATAGGGTCAATGTCGGCATTGAGTTAAAATTACTTGCCAGGTTTTTTAAAGGAAGAGGTCTTGATATGATATTGATATGTCTTAAACTTACGATGGTAAAATTATTAATAATTGGCAATACTTGCAAATCTTATCAAAAAATTTTCAAAACCATCATTTCACTCGCACTTTGTACTAATTGTTCCCCAAAAGTATATAAACCGTATTTTCATAATATATCCAAATTGGTAAATGGACTATTTTTTCTCGTGAATGGTCAGAATTCGCGCGTGAGTGTTTTGAAATGAGATATTGCCGCAGGTCTTTTTCTAGGAAGGTTCAATTTTGTTATTTAATTTGGCGCCTTATTAGCCCCCAATGCGCCTATGACAGCAATTACTATCATATTTTACATCACGTTATTCATCGTTTTTTATAATTACGTCGGCTACGGTGTATTATTGTATATACTGGTGAAAATAAAGTACTTAGTTAAAAAACGGCCTGTTTTCGATCCAGCTTTCGAACCAACGGCTGCTCTTATCATCGCAGCGTATAACGAAGCAAGCTTCATAGAAGAGAAAATTAAGAACACCCTTTCACTCGACTACCCTACCGGTAAACTACAGATCATTTTCATCACCGATGGTTCTTCAGACGGTACCCCCCGCATTATAGAACGTTATTCACAAGTAACATTATTACATAAACCTGAACGCGCAGGTAAAACGGCTGCACTTAACCGTGCAATGGAAACCGTGCAAGCCGAGATCGCCATTTTTTGCGACGCTAATACATTATTAAACAAGGAGGCGATCCGGAATATTGTTAAACATTATGCTGATGTTCAAACTGGTGGTGTTGCCGGGGAGAAGAAAGTAATTGCCCTCGATTCTGAGAATGCTGCTGGCACCGAAGGGATTTATTGGAAATACGAATCAGCCCTGAAGAAATGGGATGCTCAATTATATTCCGTGGTAGGTGCGGCTGGGGAGCTATTTAGTATACGAACAAAATTGTATGAACCCGTAGAGCCGGGTATTATATTGGACGACTTCGTGATTTCGTTACGCGTTAACCTAAAAGGCTACCGCGTAGCCTACGCGCCCGATGCATACGCCATGGAAACACCTAGCGGTAACATGCGCGAAGAAGAGAAGCGTAAAATAAGAATAAGCGCCGGTGGCTTCCAAGCTATTGGTAAACTGGGAGCTTTACTACAATTTTGGAAGCATCCCCTACTAACTTGGCAATATATTTCACACCGTGTACTCCGTTGGACGCTGAGTCCTTTATCGCTGCCATTGTTATTGGTGTCGAACATTATATTACTACTTACCTCACCTAATTGGTTTTATATGTGCGTGATGGCGGGTCAAGCATTGTTTTATGTATTGGCTATAGCGGGTTTCATTTTATCTAGGAGAAATATTAAACACAAAGCCGTATATATTCCTTATTACTTCTTGTTCATGAATATAGCTGTGTACCAAGGATTTTGGCGCTTCATACGCAAAAAACAAGCCGTTACATGGGAAAAAGCAAATAGACAAACCGCTACAACTGCGGCTTAGCATATAAGTAATTGATACAACAACTATTAAAGTAAGATTAAGGCATGCCTTCTGCAAAAAGTTTGAACCTCCCGCCTATTAAGGAAAATGGGCAACAATCGTTTTTAAACTACATCAATAATTTCCGAGGATTCGTGATTTTGTTGGTGGTAAGTATTCATATATTACTTGAATGGCCAACAGGTTCTAAAACCAAGCTGGTATTTGATATTATCTTCCAGGATTGTACCATTATGTTTGTATTCATGTCGGGTTACTTGTTCCAATACCTCGGGCATAAATTTGAGTACAAATCGTACTTAAAGAAGAAACTACAAAATGTTATCATCCCCTATTTTATCATATCGATACCAATTCTTGTGTACCGTTTGTATTTCAAGGATGTTCCGGGTATTGTAACGACTTTGTACCCGAACTTTGAGAATTGGTCGCTCGGGCAACAGTTAATATATTATATAACCAGGGGCGCGCACATGCCTCAGTTGTGGTTTATTCCAGTAATAGCAATTTATTATTTATTGGCGCCTGTATTCATTACAATCGATCGTAACCCTAAGCTGTATTGGGTTTTATTGTTGTTAATGGCCGTGTCGATGTACGTACAACGCGGCGAAAACTTAAGTGATACACCAAGAACTGCGACGTACTTTGCTTCTGCTTACGTGTTTGGGATGTTTATGAGTAGATATAAAAACCAGTATTTAGCCTTCGCAAAAAAAACTTGGGTATTTATCACTGCTTTAACCCTCGCTGCCTTTGCAGCATGTTATTACTTTGAGATTATTGCTGGTCCTTGGATGTATTTGCAGAAGATGTTGTGTTGTGGTTTCTTTATTTATTGGTTTTGGAAGTTGGATGCACACGTGCCGAAGATATTCGCCACGTTGGCTTCTTTGAGTTTCGGGATTTACTTCTTGCATTATTATTATGTTTTGATAGTGAGGAAGGTGGGCGAGAAAATTGTAGGTGGATTAATCCCCGGTAATATCTTGAATTGGGTGATTAGTTTTTCCCTAGTGATGATATTAACCACGGTAACGATCATCATCATTAAAAAAATAACGGGAAAAAACAGCCGGATTTTAATCGGGTGCTAATGTCAATTATCTCCCGAAAACAACCATTTATACAATTATTTTGTAACGGCGTTGCAGTTGAATTAGTCGCTAGCACCGCTTATCAAATTGAAAATATATCGCCCCGGTATTAAAATGTAATTTTTTGTAATGTGATAAGTATTGTAAAACAGGAATCAGCTAATTAAATATTTTGTAATATTAAATATATTTTACATCTTTGATCTAGGTTATTACTGTTGCGTTTAATTTGTAAAATCAACTTTTCGCCGCCAATTATATGTATTTTACCAAGTTAAGTGCACATTGAAAGGATTAATGTATAACTTGCGATCAATTTCCTGGAAATTTTAGACGAATACACACCGCGTTATCATTTTTTGTGAAATTGTTTAGAGCATGGATACATATGTATTTTGCCGACTAATAATTATCTAACCTCATTTCCTATTTAAGAACCTCACGGTTATTACGCTACAACGTAATGTTGCCCCATGTGTAATTAACTGAATATTTCTACCACATCCCATGGAAGATCTGAGTAATGGATCCAAAGGGCACCTTATTGCCTAAAGGGTTTCATACAAGCGTAAAAAAATACAATCATTACCAGGTTTTTCAACAATTAGTGTATGAAAAAATTCTACCACCTACTTACCCTGTTAATGCTCATCAGCATGGCGAATGCTTTTGCGCAAACAGGTGTACTCAACCCGGCCGACCCGATTGTGAAGTACAATGCGGCGTCGCCCCCGGCAGCTCCAAATTTCAACCAATTAACAAAATGGGTTAAGACCGACCGTGTAGGTTTTAACACCGACGACTACAAATGCTACATTTACAAAGGCGTTCAATTTAGGTTAAAATTCCCCAAGAGTTATCAGCACGGCGTGAACGATGGAAAGACGTATCCACTAATTATCTTTTTTCATGGTGTAGGCGAAGCCGGTACTAACTATGATAACGAGTATTCCCTTTACCATGGTGGTCAATTACACGCGCAAAAAGTAAACGATGGTAGTTTTGATGGATTCTTATTTTATCCACAAAACGACAATGGTTTCTATGGTGCAGGCGATTACAGTACAATCGCTGAATTGATCAACAACTATTTCGTTCCAGAAGTTAAAGTTGATCCGAACAGGATCATTGTTGAAGGCTTATCAGGTGGCGGTTCTGCTACTTGGGAGTTTATGATTGCATATCCAAAATTAGTAGCTGCAGCGGGACCAATTTCCGCGGCATCTTTAAGTTTTGGTAACTCAGCCAATTCGTTCAAGTATACTTCGGTTTGGAACTTCCAAGGTGGCGATGATACCAACCCAGATCCTGGTACATCTCAAGCTTTGCAAAACACAATTTTAGGTGTGGGTGGTAATATCAAGCGTACTGTGTATCCTGGTGTGGGACATGGTTGCTGGTATAACGCGTGGGGTGAAAGTGATTTCTTCCCATGGGCTAACCGCGCTAACAAAACAAATCCTTGGCCATTATATGGCAAAACAATCTTTTGTCCTAACGAAACTATCAATGTTACCCTTGGCGTTACTGCCGGTTTTGATGGTTACGAATGGATGAAGAACGACACATTGATTGCAGGCGCTACGGGTAATACCATTGTAGCTACAACGCCAGGTGTGTATAAAGCACGCTTGAAACGTGGTAGCGATTGGAGTTATTGGTCGCCTATCCCGGTTACTATTTCAGTAAGAACCGGTACCCCTCCTCCTGCCATTTCAGTTGTACCAACATTATCTAGTAACGTGATTCCAACACCAGCCGGTGTGAACAGCGTTCAAATGCGTGTACCTACCGATTATCTCGGTTTTAAATGGAAGAAAACTTCTGATACAGCTACCACATTAGGTACTTCAAATGTTTACAATGCCACTAGCGCAGGTAACTACATTGTGCAAGTAACCGATTTACAAGGCTGTAATAGTGCACAATCGAATCCTTACTTAGTTGTAAATGCTGCAGGTAACAATGCACCACCGGCTGCTACAGGTTTAACGGCTGTTGCTGTGAATGAAAGTTCAATCCGCTTATATTGGAACGAAAACCCTGCACCGCAATATGATGAAACAGGTTTCGAAGTTTACAGAACGTCAACGCCTGGTGCTAACTACCAATTGGTCGGTATTGTTGGTCAAGGTGTATTAACGTTTACCGATATCAACCTTTCTCCAAACACGCAATATTACTATATCGTTCGTGCAGTAAACGGTAATGGTGCTGCTGCTGTTACACCAGAAGCAACTACTACTACGGAAAATGGTAGCGTAAAACCTCCATCTGCCCCAGGTAATCTTACTGCCAGCAATATCACACCTACGTCTATGCAACTCAATTGGACTGCATCTGTAGGTGAAGTTGCTATCTCCAAGTATGATATTTATATAAACGGTGTGAAAACTTATACGATCGATGCACCAGCAACTACTTATGGTTTGTATGGTTTAACGAATCGTACTGTATATAACATCACGATCAAAGCCCGCGACGTCCGTGGAAATACTTCTGCGTCAAGCAATCAATTGACTGTTGCTGCTAAGTTGAATGGTTTGAATTACAAGTTCTATACTACTCCAACTGCTTGGTCACAATTACCAAACTTCAACACCCTTACACCGGTAAAAGAAGGCGTGGTAAATAACGTAAGTGATTTATCACCGGCTACACAAGGCGATAACTTCGGTTTCTTGTGGACAGGTTATATGAACATCCCAGCTACTGGTAACTATACATTCGAATTGAAATCGGATGATGGTAGTGCGTTTTACCTTGGCGATTATAACCCAACAGGTACGCCAACGATTAACCACGACGGCTTACATGGTTCTACTTATTCTTCTCCTGTTACACTTTACTTAACCAAAGGGCTACAGAAAGTAGCATTTGCGTTCTTTGAAGCTGGTGGTGGTCAAGATATGGCTATCTGGTGGTCGAACACACCAACAGGTATCACAACGCGCCAATTGGTACCAAATTCAGTATTTAACGATACGCTTACAATGCCAACAGGAAAACCTGCGAATCCAACTTCATTGGTGGCCACTTCTCCTGCTTATAACAAAGTGAACTTATCGTGGAACGATAATAGCAATAACGAATCTGGTTTCGAAATCTACCGTGCTACAGCAAGCGCTGGACCTTTCGTCGTGATTGCTACGAATAATGCGAATGTGAAAACATACGTTGATTCCCTGGTAAACGCAAGCACACAGTATTTCTACCGTGTACAAGCAATCAACTCCAGTGGTTCTTCTAACTTCATTTCCGCTAACACAACTACACAAGCGTTACCTGCAGTACCGGCGGCAGCTACGAATTTATTAGCAACAGCAGCAAGTACTACATCTGTAAACGTAACTTGGAACGATGTAGCTACAAATGAATTGGCATACGAAGTGTACCGTTCTCAACCTAACAACAGCAACTATATGTTGTTGAAAGTGTTGCCAGCGAATACAACTAGCTATGTTGATGAAGATTTGTTCTCTAACAGTACTTATTATTATAAAGTACGTGCAAGAAATGCTGGTGGTAATGGTAACTATTCTAACGAAAGTTCGGCTACTACTAAGAATAATATTCCTGTTATTAATACCAATATTGGTAATCGTACAATGCGTTACGGTACGCAAATGGTAATTGAAATCACTACTAGCGATGCTGATGGTGAACAATTAACATACTACGGTTCCAATATCCCATCGTTTGGTTTCTTAAACGATAACGGAAATGGTACGGCTACTTTGGCATTCAACCCAACGAGCACCGATCAAAATACGTACAACAATATTGCGGTTTCTGTATATGACCAACATGGAGGTGCTGATACAATTACGTTCAACCTTGTTGTAAACGACAACTTTGTACCTGCATTAACAGCGATTTCAAACGTTACGTTGAACGAAGCTGCTACTAGCACTGTGAACCTTACAGCAAGTGATGATAATGCAGCTGATGTATTAACATGGACAGCTACTGGTTTACCTAGCTTTGCTACTTTAACAACAAGCAATAGAACAGCGTCTATCGCATTAGCACCGGGTTATAGTGATAACGGTACTTACCCTATTACTATTACTGTTAACGATGGCAATGGCGGTGTAGATACTAAATCTTTCACGATCACTGTAAACGATGTTAACCCGAACCAAAAAATCTACGTTAGCTTCGGTGGCTCTGGTAATACTGCTGCTGCTCCTTGGAATAGAACAGCAAAAGCGCCGGCTATCAACGACCACTTCCAAAACTTGAAAGATGCTAACAACGTTACAACTACGTTGGGTATCAAAGTGGTAACTAACTGGCAAAACATTGGTGGTGGCGATGCTACTAACTTGTTAGGTGTAAATACCGGTAATAACTCTGGCATTTACCCGGATGCAGTTATCAGATCTGCTTATTGGACACAAAACGCTAAGCAAACAATCAAATTAACTGGTTGCCAGCCTAACTTCAAGTATACATTTACTTTCTTTGGCAGTAGAACAAACCCAGGCGGTGCCGGCCCTCGTTTAACGCGCTACACCATCAATGGTACAGCGGTTACTTTGGATGCGATTGGTAACTCCACCAACACGGTAGCAATCAATAACGTATTGCCTACAGCTGGTGAAATCACAATCGATATCGAAAATACCAACAACGAATACGGTTACCTCAACGCCTTGGTTATTGATGCATTGTACGATGATGGCAACCCTCCTGCTAAACCACGTAACGTATCGGCTGAAACAGTTGCTAACGGCGTGAAAGTAAACTGGGTGGATGCTGCATTCAATGAATCGGCATATTATGTATATCGTTCAACTTCTAAAGCGGGTACTTATACTTTGTTGAACAGTGGTGCTACAAATGCTAACGCAGTAACATATACAGACGCTACTGCTGTTGCAAACACTACCTACTTCTACTACTTACAAGCCATTAATAGTTACGGAGCTTCAGCTTCTTCTGATACCGTTTCAATTAAAGCAGCTAATAAAAACCCAATCATTGCAAATATTCCTGCTGTATTAGCGAAAACTGATACAACGATCTATGTACCTATTTCAGTTTCCGACGATCCAGGAGAAGCGATCACTTTAAGCTCTAGCACTTTACCTGTTTTTGCTACCTTGGTAGATAACGGTAACGGTTCTGGTAACTTAATCTTAGCGCCCAATAGCTTGCATATTGGTAAATACACAATTAACATTACAGCTACCGACGTGAACGGTGGTTCCGATACAAAAACAGTGTCAGTAACAGTAAAAGATAAAAACCTTACTTCTTACTACATCAATTTCAATAACTCGGACCCTGCAGCTGCTCCTTGGAACAACTTTAATAAGCTGCCAACTGCCGGCGCTGCTATTGCAAACGTAACGGATGAAACAGGTGCTGCTACTTCAATCGGCGTAACAGTTGTAAATGCTTTCACGGGTGCGAACGACTTAGGTGCTGTAACTGGTAATAACTCAGGTGTTTATCCTGATGCAGTAATGAAAACAGCTTACTACGAAGAAACAACGACCGCGAAGAGCGTGAAATTTACTGGCTTAGATGCCAATAAAAAATACAACCTCGTGTTCTTTGGTAGCCGTGGTGCTGTAACCGATAATAGAAGCACTAACTACACAGTAGGTTCAACTACAGTTACGTTGAATGCAGCAAGCAACACTACTAACACTGTTCAAATTAACGGCGTAAGCCCAACCAATGGCGAAATTACCTTCTCTGTTCAAAGAGGTACTGGTAGCAGCTATGGTTACTTAGGTGCGGTTGTTTTACAAGGTTATGTTGACAATGGCATTCCTCCTGCTCCTACTGCTTTACAAGCATTAAGTCCAAACCGTACTTCTGTAACATTAAAATGGCAAGATAAAACGAGCGACGAGATCGGTTTCGAAATCTACCGTTCTACTACCTTGTTGGGTACGTATACTTTGGTAACAACTACTGCTGCCAATGTAACTACTTACACAAACACTGGTTTAACTGCCAATACGAAGTACTACTATAAAGTACGTGCTAAGATCAGCACTACATCATTCTCAGATTATAGCAATGTGGCCGTTATCACTACGTTGAAATACGGTGTGTATGTGAACTTCTCTGTAGATTATGGTGCTGCTGCTCCTTGGAATAACACGAACATCTTGCCTTACTTGGGTCAGCAAATTGTGAACCCAACCGACGACGATGGCAATGGTACAGGCATGCTCATTACCACTATTAGAAACTTCACCGGTACAAACAACGTGGGTATGAACACGGGTAACAACAGCGGTGTAGTTCCAGATAACGTAATGAGAGAGTCTTACTACCTCGATCGTGGTGATACAGCTATCTTACGTGTTAGCGGCTTGAACCAATCTTTGGTATACTCATTCACCTTCTTCGGCAGTAGAAATGGTGCCGGTGATAGAACAACGGTTTACCAAATTGGAACAACTACAGTTAACCTCAATGCAGCACTTAATACAGCTAATACTGTTACGATCCATAAAGTAGTACCAAACAGCGATGGCGAAATCTTCATCCGCGTGTATGGTTCTGCGGCTAGCCAATACGGTTACCTAAATGGTTTGATTGTTCAAGCTTCAAACAACGACGGTACCGGTGCTGAAAATGGTATGACGGTTTACGCTAAGAAGAATGTGTTGAGAGATATGGAAATGGCTGCTAAAAATAGCAAAGAGAGCGCAGTGAAGGGTCATAGTTTTGAATTGTTGAATGCGTTCCCGAATCCTTTCCAACAAGATCTGTACTTGACGATGTCGAAAGATGGTAACCCAAGCAGAATAGCTGGATTGTTGTACGATATGACAGGTCGCCTTGTTCACGCAGAAGTGTTTGGTTCATTCAGTGGAACAAACCAATCTAAAGTGAACGTTCCGGCCAACTTACCTCCGGGTATGTATTTATTACAAATTTTAGTCGACGGTAAAGCTGAAAAAACAGTCAAGTTGATTAAACGATAATATTTCCTGGGTTGAAAAAATCCGGTTTTATTAACCGGATTTTTTCAGCTCTATCTTATTAAATTCTTTTTTATATTAAAGAATAGATTTATATGGATTTGATTTACCTCTTTAAGTCGCTGTTACGCAGAAAATGGATTATTATCATTTGTACCATTTCGGCAGTGATATTGGCATTTTTGTTAACGCTCAATCAACCTCAACTATATCGCTCTGTAGCGCAAATTGCAACAGGTTTTACCACTTCAGGCGAACAGGTGAAATTGCGCGATGAAGGGTTTAACATCTACGAAATTGACGTGAAGTTTAATAACGTAGTGGAAGCTATGCGTTCTCCTAAAGTATTAGGATTACTTTCCTATCACTTAATGATTCACGATCTCGAAAACCCAGCTAAGCCTTTCCGTACTTTAAACTCGGACCAGAAAGCGAAGGAAGCTGCCCTTAAGATTGACCGCGCGAAAGTTGTGGACATCCTAAAAGGCAAATACGCCAAAGAAAAATTATTAAGCTCTTTCGATCCAGAAGAAAGAAAAATCATCGAGCTCATTAAGATCTATAAATACGATCTCGAAAACCTCCGTAAATTCTTATGGGTAAGCCGCGTTCAAAGAACCGACTTTATCGATATCGAATTCAACTCATCGAACCCCGAATTATCGGCCGATGTAGTAAACCAAGTAGCGGCAGAATTTATTCGTACCAACGAATCTAGCCGCACCCAAAATACGATCAAATCTATCGACGCCCTCGATGTACTCGTTCGCCAGCAAAGAGAAGAGCTCGACTCTGCTCTAATGCGCCTGCGCTCTCGTGGTACGATCGATGTTTCGTTGGAGTCTACCAATAAACTTGAACAAATCAGCAACTACGAAAACCGTATTGCCGATGAACGTTCTATCCTAAATACCGCGCGCCTTAGCTTGCAAGAAATCAATCTTAAAATCGCGGAAATGGATAGAAGCAATTCTAGCTCTATTTCGGCTCCTAGCTCTATTAACAGCGAAGTGTCGACTGCAAAAGCTTTGATGAACAGGGCTTATTCAGATTATTTGAACTCCGGCTCGAGAGATGCAGAGCTGAAAGCGAAATATGAACGTTTAAAAGATGAGTACAATAAAAAATTGTCGCAATTAACCAGCACTACGCCTTCGGCAAGTGTGGGCCCTACAGTTACAAAGGCCGATTTGTTACAAAAACGTTCCGATCTTTCTATTCAAATTTCTACAGCGGAAAGTAATATCGAAGACTACCGCAATAAAATTGGATCGCTCAACAGTAGCATCGGTGCCGTTGCTTCTCGTGGCGCGAACAATATTGCGTTGCAGAAGGAAGTTGACTTAGCACAAGCCGAATACGAAAACGTAAAATCTCGTTACGATGCAGCAGCGAATTCTAAAATCGCGCCATCCGATAACTTCCGCCAGATTTTGTTTGGTCAACCTGCTGTTGAACCTGAACCTAGCAAACGTTTAATCATCCTCGGTTTAGCGGGCATGAGTATGTTTGTATTCTGTTGTATCGCGCTTATCTTCTTGGAGTATATTGATGTATCGATCAAAACACCTTCTCAATTCACAAAATCAGTGGATTTGAAAATGGTCGGTGTAGTGAACAAGGTGAATATGAAGAAAACGTCTATTACGAATATCTTCGCCAACCCCGATTCTAAAGAACCCGATGAGGTAATCTTCCGCGAACATTTACGCAAACTCCGCTACGAACTAGAATCCAGCAACCAAAAAGTATTCTTGTTCACCAGCGCACGCCCGGGTGAAGGTAAAACGACCATCATCAAAGCTTTAGCTAACAGCTTAAGCTTAAGTAAAAAGAAAGTTTTATTAATCGATACCAATTTCTCTCACAACTCGCTCACGCAAATTTTCGATGCAGCGCCTACGTTAGAGAAATTCCATGTGCAATGGAAAGATGGTCATATCGTAAATAGCGATAAACTAATTTCTGCCAGTGGAGTCGATTATGTAGATATAATTGGTTGCGAAAGCGGGCATTATACGCCAACAGAAGTGATCAACAGAAATAACATCTTGCATCATTTGGGTGCCCTCAAGAATGAATATGATTATATTTTCTTAGAAGGCGCAGCGCTGAACGGGCGTTCCGACAGTATGGAATTATTACAATATGTCGACAGCGTTATTTCTGTTGTTTCCGCCCGCTCTTCCATCCGTCAAACCGATAAAGAATCTATCGCTTTCTTACAAGGTTTGAACGGTAAATATACCGGCGCCGTACTGAATTATGTAGAACTGGAAAATATCGATTTGTAACGAATCGTATAACCGCGTACACAAATGAAGTTTAACCTCTTTAATAGTTCAATTGTCAACAATAGCCGCTTGCCATGGGTCGACTATGCACGCGGCATTGCCATTATTCTCGTCCTTTACCGCCACATTTTCGAGGGCTTTTTAAGGGCGATTCCTGGCACGGATGCTTATGATTATTTGGAACATGCGAATATTATTTTCTATAGTTTCCGTATGCCATTGTTTTTCATCTTATCGGGTGTATTCATTGGGCGTAGTTTAGCAAAACGTAGTGTAGGTACCATTGTAAAGAACAAATTCAATATTCTGCTTTGGCCATATTTAGTTTGGTCGGTATTACAAGTAACGCTGCAAATCGCGTTATCGAAATACGTGAATGCGGATCGGACCTGGCACGATTATACCTACATTGCCCTATTTCCCCGGCGGATCGACCAGTTTTGGTATCTCTATGCTTTATTCAATGTAACTGTTTTATACGTTTTATTACGACAAAAACTCAAAATTGGGTACCAGTTGCTATTAGGTGCTGCCATGTACTTTACATCCAGTTACCTAACGCGCCATCAAATCGATATTGGTTTCGTATATGATATCCTGCATTATTACATGTTCTTCGCTTTTGGTGATTTGATTGCGGATTATATGTTGAACAAGGAGAAGTATAAATTATATGGCTCTTGGCAGGTCTTCGGTGTTTTATTGCCCATCTTCATCGTGGGGCAATATTACTTTTTACAGGAAAATTTAATGATGAAGGATTATGAATTCGTAGAAGCATACCAACCGATCTTATTTATTGTGATTGCGGTTACGGGATGTGCTTTTATGGTGAACATAGCCTTTATGTTACAGCAATACAATGTGCTGAAAGCCTTAAGGGTTGTCGGTTACCACTCGATGTACATTTATGTATGCCACGTACTAGTAGCTTCGGCAACACGCGTGCTATTAGTAAAAGCAGGTATGACGTACATCCCGTTAATGCTGGCTATCTGTTTAGTAACTGCCCTTATTGTACCTATTATCGTGTATAACATCGCGATGCAAATTGGTGCATGGTGGTTGTATAGTTTGGAACGGCCAGAAAAGAAAACAGTTCAACCCAACCCGCAATTAGTCAAATAATGGAGCAAGAGAAAAAATATAGCTATTGGTTGTCATCGGGCATCTACAGCGGTTTGCAAAAACTAGCGGTGTTGTTCTTTGGCTTCGGTAGTATGCTCATACTCGTTCGCCATCTTACGAAAGATGAAATGGGTATATGGAGCTTGTTTTTGGTGATGACAGGCTTGATTGAAGTTATTCGCACTGCGCTCATCAAAAACGGTTTAATTAAGTTCCTCAATAGCACCCAAAAGGAAGAGCACGTTTTCGTGAATTCTGCCGCAATGTGTTTAAACATTGGCATCACCTTAGCCTTTGGCTTAGCGATCGCTACCCTATCGGTGCCATTAAATAACTTGCTGAAAGCACCGGCCCTAACACCGGTATTATATAAGTTTTTACCCGGTTTGTTGTGCTTAATTCCCTTCTCTCATTTCGAGTGGATTCAGAATGCTAATGCCGATTTTAAAGGGGTATTCTTCGCCTATTTCATGCGCCAAGGAACAGCCTTCGGGTTAATTGTCGCACACTTGTTTACGCAAGGTAGTGTAACGCTCGATTCATTGATATTGTATTACAACATTGGGATCGTAGTGGGAACAGCTGCTTCTTATTACTTCGCGCGGAAGTTCTTGTTAAGAAATTTCGTGGTGAAGAAGGAATGGATATTGAAATTATGGCATTTCGGGAAGTATGTGTTTGGAACGAATTTCAGCGCTATGGTGTTTCGAAATACGGACCAATTCATTGTGTCGTCATTTTTCTCTCCGGCGGCTGTAGCCTTGTATAGTGTATGTGTGCGTATCAGCAATTTAGTAGATGTGCCTTCGCAGGTGCTAGGTGATATTTTGTTCCCTAAAAGCGCGAAAGTGATGGAGGAAGGTAACATTGGTAAAGTAAAGTACCTCTATGAAAAAGCAGTAGGCGCCTTATTGGCCATTGGGTTACCGGTCAGTATTTTCATTTTTTGCTTGCCTAAGTTCGTGCTATGGGTGATAGCAGGACAGGAATACATGGAAGCAGCATACCTATTGCAAATCACGATGGTGTATGGCCTGTTTCTACCCTTCGTAAAACAATTCGGAACCATTATGGATTCCACGGGGCACCCGCAATGGAACTTTACGGTGCTTACAGTAACCGCTGTGATTAACATCGGTATCTGCTACGTATTCGCCAAGTATTTCGGGTTACAAGGGGCGGCCTTGGCTACTCTTACAACGTATATTTTATCCTTTGCTGTGATGCAAACGATTTTACATAGAAAGTTCGGTGTACAAGTAGGCAACGTGTTTAAATACATGTTCCAATTCTACCCCGACATGTTACAGATTGTTCAACAACGCCTGTTATGGAAATGGAAAACGAGATAATGCAAGGCAGAGATATTGTTATGGTGGGCTTGCAACCTTGGGACGTGCCAATTGGAAGTAATTGTAAGAATATCGCGATGGAATTATCGCGCTATAACCGCGTGTTATATGTTAACCGTGCGCTCGATCGCATTTCATCTATTCGCGATAAAAACGACCCTATCACGATCGCTCGTATGAAAAGCATTCGTCGAGAGGTCGATGATATCAATGAAGTACATCCTAATTTATTCGTATTGAACCCGCGAACGATAGTAAGTTCTGCTAATTGGGTACCTACGGATATGTTGTTCGATTACTTCAACTACAGAAATAATAAAAGTATTGCCAAGGAAATCCAACAAGCTATGAAACGCTTGCAGTTCGTTGATCCTATTTTGATAAACGACAGCGATTTCTTCCGTGCCTTCTATATGGATGAATTGTTGCCCGGGTTTGCCGCCACTGTATACTACATCCGCGACAACCTCGTGAGTCAACCGTATTTCCAAAAGCATGGCGTTCGCCTAGAACCCAAACTAATGGCTAAAAGCACAATGGTGGCTGCTAATTCAGCCTACCTCGCCAATTATGCTAAGCAACATAATCCAAACAGCATCGACATCGGTCAAGGTTGCGAGTTCGATCACTTTATCGTAAAACGCGCGCCCGAAAAACCATTCGGAATGCAAGGCATCAACGGCCCATTAATCGGGTATGTAGGTGCTTTAATGTCGGCCCGGCTAGACATCAACATTATTAAAACCATCGCGCAAGCGAATACGCAATGGCAAGTGATTTTAGTGGGGCCGGAAGATGAAAGCTTCCGCCAAAGCGAGTTGCACAATATGCCCAATGTACATTTCCTTGGACCACAACCCGCGCATACACTCGCCGATTACATTTACCATTTCGATGTGTGTATGAACCCGCAAGCGCTGAATGATATGACGATCGGGAACTATCCCCGTAAAGTAGACGAATACTTGGCTATGGGCAAACCCGTTGTAGCAACCAAAACTGCTGCCATGGAAATGTTCGCGCCGTATACATACCTATGCGAAAATGCCAACGAATATGTGCAAGCTATCGGTAACATTTTACGTATGCCTGTTGATCTACCTGTGATCGAGGCACGTAAAAAATTCGCCTTATCGCACACTTGGCCCGCATCAGTAGGAAAAATGTGCCAACAACTGAAACAGATCTTAGAACAACAAAACAAACGTACATGGCCGACGATAGGTTTAGCAACGATCGAATCTTAGAGATACTCGTCACCATTTTCGTGTTGTTCGTAATGGTAGCGATTTGTTTGAAAATTTTATTCTTTTAAAACATCGATTCAAGCGTGCTGAAATTAGCAAAACATACGTATAACAGTTTTACCAAGTGGGTGTACAATGTGCTGTACGACCAAGTTTACCAACGTAAACTCAATTCTCCATTGGGTTATATGACACTCCTATTTGTGTCGTTGGTGATCGCGGTAGGTGTTGCAAAAATACATTTCTTAGTAGGCATTGGTATTGTAGCAGGATTGATTGGTATTGCTACGGTATTCGCCTGTTTATTCGAAACCAAGCTAGGCTTTTACTTGTCGACCGGGGTCTCCTTCTTCGTTTTCTATCTCAACCGGATGGTGAACGATGCTTTACCCGTTGGTATCTTGATCGACGTGATGATCTTCATGAACTTCACCGGCATTTACTTCCGTAAAACGCTTATCCGCGAACGCTACTGGCAATATTCGAAGAACCCGATTACCTATATCTACTTCATTTACTTGGCATTCATGCTCGTAGAAGCATTCAATCCTTCCATGTATTCTATTGGTGGTTGGATATTCGCTTTTAGAAAGTACCTCAACTTCATGATGATCTACTTTGTAGCACTGCACGTATTTGAGTCGTTCGATGATGTAAAGCAGTTCTTCAAAATTTGGTTATCTCTTTGTGCCTTATCAGGCTTTTACGGGGTGTTCCAACAATGGGTGGGCCTCTTACCTTTCGAAGAATACTGGGTAGTTAGTGACCCATTAAAATACCGCCTTTATTTCCAAGGGGGTACCATTCGTAAGTTCTCGTTCTTAAGTGATCCTACTTCGTATGGTATCTTAATGGCTAGTACCGCGCTTTCTGCCATTGCATTAGCCATGGGGCCGGTTAGTAAAAAACATCGTCGCTATTTATTAATAGGTGCTTTGGGGATGATGCTAGGAATGGCTTTCTCTGGTACAAGAACAGCCTATGCTATGTTACCGGCGGGCTTGGTATTGTATATTATGATGACGATCACCAGTCGTAAAACCTTGGCTTTCGCCATTATTTCTACCATGGTATTCGTGGTGGTAATATTTGGTCCTTTCCATAGTAACGGCACTATCAACCGTATTCGCAGTACGTTCCAGTCGGAAGATGAATCGTTGAACGTGCGTGATGTGAATCGACATTATATTCAGCCCTATATCTGGCGCCACCCATTAGGTGGTGGTATGAGTACAAGCGGTGTAGGTGGTGAGATCTACAATCCTGGTCACCCCTTAGCGGGTTTCCCACCAGATAGTGGGTTCTTGAAAACTGCGTTAGAAGCAGGATGGGTAGGCTTGATTTTGGGTTGTATTTTATACTTCATTGTGATGCAAACGGGGATAAGGCAATATTACCGAACCCGTAATCCCGAACTGCGAACATACTACTTAGCCATCATGGTTAACATCTTCTCGATGATCATTGCCAACTATGCCCAAGTGGCCATTGGCCAAATTCCAGGCGCATTTATGTTCTACGGCTCCTTAGCCATGATCATCAAATTGCGTTCATTCGATACAAACACACAAACTGAAAATAAATCTGTACTTAATAAAACCGAGTTAAAATGAAAAAAGCATTCGCTGTATTGTTTCTAAGTGTAACGTTTGCTACAACCCATGCACAAACGCAGACCGCTGCCACTCAATTGAATCCCCCAACGGTTACCATCCGTGAGAAGTTGGTAGAACTAGCATTACATGGCCCCCTCGTGCGTGGTGCTGAAGCAGAAAAACAAAGAGCGCAACACATCGTTACCCGTGAAAAAGCGCAATGGTTGAACTACGTCATCGTAAGTATCAACATGAACGAAGTATCCCTTAATACGGTAGATCGTTCACAATTAGGAAACCTTTATTACCCGCTATGGAACGTTGGTATTAACGTGCCATTAGGTTCTTTCTGGTCGAAAGCCAGTGAAGTAAAAATCGCAAAACGTGGCGTGGAAGCTGCCGATGCTAAAAAAGAAGCAGCTGAACGTTCTATTAGGACGCTCGTATTGTCGAAATACGAAGACTTCCTCATGAAACGCGAACTCCTCAAATTGCAAAACGAAATCGCTGAAGATGATTATGCTGCTTTCACACAAGCAGAACAGAAATTCTCTACGGGCACCATTACGTACGAAGCATATAGCGCTGCTTCTAAAACCTATAATGCCGAACTAGTAAAGAAAATCATGTATGAACGCGATTTAGCTGTTGTAAAATTGGAAATCGAAGAAATCATCGGCCTCCGTTTCGATGACGTATTATCCCAATACCCGCAGCAATAATTTTAGTTACGTAGATACGTAACCGTTAGTATTGACCACTTATTACTTTGAATCATGAGAATTGCAGCTTTATTATTAATAGTGATGCTGTTTTCCGGAATACACCGAATACACGCCCAACGCCACCAAACTAAAATCGACATTCGCCTATCGCCTTGGCACACCAACGGGGCTTTAGTGCAACTACCCGATGACTATGCCACTGCCAATAAGAAGTACCCACTTATCTTATTCCTCCATGGCAAAAGCAAGTCGGGTACCGATTTAAGTCGACTAGCCTTGGAAGGTATCCCGTACTGGCTCGATAAAGGTGCCAAACTCGATGCTGTAAACCCAGTAGATGGCAAGCTCTACAAGTTTATCGTCGTGTGCCCACAAGCCTTAGAATGGGGCCTTAAACCCGAGCAGCTCAGTAGCGTGCTCGACCAGATCATTGCCAAGTACCGCGTAGATACTACCCGTATTTACATCACCGGTTACAGCGCCGGTGGATGGGCTTCCGTGATGGCCATCACAGAATCACTGAAACTAAGTAAACGCTTCGCGGCAGCTATACCCATGTCGCCCTCGGCGATCGACGATAAAAACTTATACCATTTCAGGAACACCGCTATTGCCGGTGTACACTGTTGGTATTTTGGTGGTAGTGACGAGCTTTTCTTCTTAGAAAATGCCCAACGATATGCCGATAGCACGAATAAATACCAAGAGGGTTTAGCCCGTGTAACGATCACCCCTTTCCGCCATTGTTGTTGGAAAGAATTGTATGATCCTAACTTTAGACAAGAAGGTATGAGTATATACGAGTGGCTACTACAATTTAAACGCGAGTAAGCGATTGTTTATACACTAGTCGATATGAAAAGGTTCTCTCCCCAATAGAGAGCCTTTTGTATTTTACAGGCAGTGGCCCCAACTATTTCTTGCCCATAATAGAAGCACGGTGTTCCATACCCCAATTAATCATTACCTCCAGCACCGGCCGAATGGCATATCCAGAAGACGTAAGTTCATAATCAACTGTTACTGGTTTCGAATCATTCACTTTCCGGGCTACAATCCCGTTAATTTCCAATTCCTTGAGTTCCTTCGACAACATACGTGGGTTAATGGTAGGAATATTCCTTTCAATCTCAGAAAACCGCTTTTTACCACTCAATAGAGAAGCCATGATAGGCAGTTTCCATTTCCCGCTAATAACATTGAGTGTATCGTTTAAGGCAAGTACAAGTTTGCTTTCACATAATTCGGCGTCGTTTACGAGTAATTTTTCCATGGGACAATTATAATAACTATACTGAAGTATAGCACTATACAAAAGTATAGTACTTACTATTTTATAGTAAAGCTATGTACTTTTACATCGTCAAACAAAACCTTTCAATAGGGAAATACGATGGAACGAAAAGAATTTATGCAAGCTATGATAGGATTAACAACGATGGGTACTTTGGGTGGATTGAAGACTTTAGCAGATGCTTTGCCTAAGCAAAGCAAAAAGATGCCGGTGCTTTTCACCTCTCATGGTAGCCCTATGGATATACCGCTGTCGAAAGAAGAGCGGCCGTTTTGGAATACTTTGTATGAACTAGGTAAAGTATTACAAACGAAATACGAGATAAAAGCCGCCTTGGTTATCTCTGCACACTGGTGTACAAAGGGCACTTTTGTGAATATATCACAAGAGCAAACCCAAATCTACGATTACTACGGCTTCCCTCCAGAATATTACAATGTAAAATACCACGCCAAAGGCGCCCCAGGAATAGCGCAAGAAGTAACAAAAATAATCCCATCGGTACACGCTACCGAAGATTGGGGCTTAGATCACGGCGCATGGCCCATGCTCATGCACCTCATCCCCAACGCCAACATCCCGATTTTTCAAATGAGTATCGACTATTACGCCAAACCCGAATATCATTATGAATTAGGAAAACAGCTACAGTCTCTCAGGGAAAAAGGCATCCTAATCATAGGCTCCGGCTCCCTCATCCATAATCTCCAGTTAGTAGGTCAAAAACTACAACGCGGCGACTACACCCCTTTCGGCTGGGAATTAGAATACGATCATTGGATTAAACAACAACTCGACAACCGTAATTTCACCAACATCATCAACTACGAAACAAGCCACAAACTGGGCAAACTAGCCGCCCCCACGCCCGACCATTTCGTCCCCGTCCTCTACAGCCTCGGCCTCATGGACAAAAAAGACGAAATCAAACACTTCTACGACCACACCATCAACCTCCCCGCCTTCAGCGAACGAAGCTTCATGCTCGGCGACTGGTCATAATAAAGAAAGAAGAAAAGAATCAACATACAAGCTATCTCCCCAAAGAGATAGCTTTTTTTCACCCCCACCCCCCACATACCACATACCCACCCACAAAACAGGCACCACAAAGAACGAATGCCCTTCACCACAGTAGCACCGAAGCCCCATCAACATCCCGATAAAACGGCGACGCAGTCTTTCGCCGTTTTTCCTCCTTTCTTTGGTTACTTTCTTTGGAGAAGCAAAGAAAGTAACAAATAGGATAAAAGAAATTTGAAAAACCTCGAATCCCAATCGTAAACCACCTTCGTAGAAATAAGAAAGGCTGCCACCTTTCGGTACAGCCTTTCCTAACAAATGATGATGTAAGCATTTTTATAAGCCAAAAGCAGCTTTCACTTTATCTACATAGTCGAGTTTCTCCCATGTAAACAACTCTACTTCCACTTTTTTCTCGTTTTTCTTGCCTGCGTTGAACACCTTCGTTACTACTTGGTTTTCACGGCCCATGTGCCCATAAGCAGCTGTTTCCGAGTAGATTGGATTACGAAGTTTCAATCTTTGTTCGATAGCGTAAGGACGAAGATCGAAAATTTCTTCGATTTTACGTGCAATAGCGCCATCATTCATATTTACTTTTGAAGTACCGTAAGTGTTAACGAACACACCACAAGGTTTCGCAACGCCAATAGCGTAAGAAACTTGTACGAGAATTTCGTCGGCAACACCTGCCGCTACTAAGTTTTTAGCGATATGACGGGTTGCATATGCAGCAGAACGATCCACTTTAGAAGGATCTTTACCTGAGAAGGCACCACCACCATGCGCACCTTTACCACCGTATGTATCTACGATGATTTTACGACCGGTTAAACCTGTATCACCGTGTGGACCACCAATCACGAATTTACCGGTTGGGTTAATGTGATATGTGATTTGATCGTTGAACAACGCTTGTAATTCCGGTTTCAATTGCGCTTTTACACGCGGGATGAGGATGTTGATCATGTCGGATTTGATCTTAGCCAACATCGTTTCATCTTGATCGAAATCGTCGTGCTGAGTAGAAATTACAATGGTATCGATTCTAATCGGCGTATTATCGTCAGAATATTCAATCGTAACTTGGGATTTAGCATCTGGGCGTAAATAAGTGATCTCTTTATTCTCGCGGCGTACTGCTGCTAATTCGATCAATAATTTATGCGCCAAGTCTAAAGCCAAAGGCATGTAGTTTTCCGTTTCTTTCGTCGCGTAACCAAACATCATACCTTGGTCACCTGCACCTTGTTCTTCTGGGCTTGTACGGTCAACACCTTGGTTAATATCTGGCGATTGCTCGTGAATCGCTGATAAAATACCACAAGAGTTGGCTTCAAACATATATTCACTCTTCGTGTAACCGATTTTACGGATCACGTCGCGTGCAATGTCTTGCACATCAAGGTAAGCTTCTGATTTCACTTCACCGGCTAATACGACTTGACCGGTTGTTACGAGGGTTTCACAAGCGACTTTAGATTTGCTGTCGTATGCCAAAAAGTTATCGATCAAAGCGTCGGACACTTGGTCTGCAACTTTATCTGGGTGACCTTCTGATACTGATTCTGAGGTAAAAAGATAAGGCATGTAATTTAAGGATTCAGCGTTATTGTTTAGTATAAATGATTCGTAAGTGCATATTTTGGGTAGACACTCCGCTACCACCGGCTTTCAAACGACGAGCGTCGATTGGCAATGATGAGTAAGCCATTAATTTGAAGCCATAATTGGTTTCTTGCTTTCTCAACAACATTTGCAAGTAGCGCGGGATGTTGAACTTGTATTGTATAGTTTTTACACCGCCGAGGTTAATCTCAACCTTCTCGCCACCAAAACTAGGGTTTGGAGAAAGTGGGCTACCATAGTCAACCACGTAGCCTAAGCTATCGGTTGTAGGAGATGCATACTTATACAACATCAAAGTACTTGGTTGGGTGTAGATATCTTTTTGTGTGTTGCCGGCAGTGATTTCTGTGATCACTAATTCTGCCGAGTTGATCGTTGATTGGGGGAAATTCTCCAAACCTGGGATCAACAGCTTTGCGTAAATACCTGGGGCCTCTTGCAAGTAAGTGGTTTGATCACCTGCTGGGTTGTTGGTATTCACAAAGTTAGCTACTTCGGCACCACTGTAATTACGCTCAAAATAGTTTTGATGCGCACAAGTAGACGCTACATATGGGAAGTTGTAGAAGATCGTACTATCTGGGCGACTGTTGAGGTACGTTTGAATACTCAATTTCGCTCCCGAAACCGAGGTGTACATCAAGGCTTTACCCGTTGATTTTGATCTTGGAACAATCGCCAAGCCATTTAACCATCTACGGAATGTACTATCGTTATCAAAAGCTGAAGTTTTAGAAGCGTTCACCAACATGTTGATGAAGGTGGCGTTCATTTTGATACGTAAGCTAGCACCTGTAACATAAATGGAAGAATCTTTACCTCCAATTTTGTCTACAATATAGACAGAATCTTTACTATTTACAGGTTTCTGCGTGGCAGTACCCAAAACAGTCGATAACCTGTTCATTTGTTGGTATGATCTATAAGCAGAATCTACCTTGAAAGTAGGTTCCTGCATTTGATATACATCTACTACCACATCGGAATTTTCGTCGCCATAAGAACCACTGTAAGGTAGGTATAACCATGCTTCCCTAATGCTTGAATTATCGGCAAATCGGAAAGTATCTTTTGGCATAGCCAATTGCAAAAACGCTTCACCGTACGACTTACCAAAAATAGCATCATCGGAAATAGTACCGATTACCTTGCCATAGCTTTGGTAACCTCCCGTGATGATCGTTGAGTCTGGACGTTGAATGTTGTATACAATGAGATTATTGATTGTTGAGTCAACAACATCTACCTTATCGCCACCGGGAATGAGATTACTACCAAGGATAGTAGATTCCGAACAGCCTGAAAACGTAAACAGGCCGAATGTGAGCAGCGATAAACAGCTTAAATAACTGAATTTGATCTTCACGTAGGTTTGATTTGAAAGGTTCTCTTATGCGTTTATTTGCCTATCAATTGTGTATAAAGTTGCAGGTAATCTGCTAAGTCTTCGTTGTCTTTCTTATAAGGAACAATAATTTTACCTTTCTCTGCCTTCACCTCGTCCACGATTTTTTTATCGGCCTTTTCGCCTGCAACAACGATTGCATCGGCGTATTTGGCTGCACCTTTATTCAAGGCTGCATTCGTACCTTCTTTGAAAAGTTCGAGATCTTTCTCTTTCACCTGGTTGCTGATCGCGGCTTTTTTCAAGAAAGTAGCCCCCAATTTCTCTTTGAAGCTGTTGGGTTCCAATGAATATACCGTTTTCGCATTCGCGAACACAGGCTCTTTTTTATATGCTGTTTTTAAATACATGGGAATGAGCGACGTCATCCAACCACTACAGTGGATAATGTCTGGAGGCCAACCGAATTTCTTCACGGTCTCTAAAGCACCCTTACAGAAGAAGATCGAACGGGCCGCGTTGTCGTCGAAAAATTTACCGTCATCGTCGGCAAATACATTCTTGCGCTTAAAGTAATCCTCGTTATCCAAGAAATACACCTGTAAGCGCGCATTCGGTAAAGAAGCCACTTTAATGATCAGCGGGTAATCATCGTTGTCGATCACAATATTAATCCCCGATAGCCGTACAACCTCATGTAAACGATGCCTTCTTTCGTTAATGGTACCAAACCTTGGCATGATGACCCTCACTTCCAACCCGGCTTCGTTTGATTTAATCGCCATTTTATTCACCATCGCCGCGTAATCACTTAATTCTAAGTAAGGCGACATCTCCTGGGCAATAAAAAGAATTCTTTTCTTTGTGGACATTTAAATGCTGATTATTAATGCAGTAATTTTTAATTTGGCTTGCAAAACTACGAAATTTTTAGGTAATAATAGGCAGTTTAACACTTTTAACATCCCTTTAAGCAAAGGATTATGTATCTATTTAAACAAAAAAACGAGTTGAAAACCTACTTGGCTCAGCTCAAATCTGAAGGAAAAAAAATTGGCTTCGTTCCAACGATGGGAGCCTTACACGACGGGCATTTATCACTCATCCGCGAGGCCCGCAAAGCGTGCGATATTGTTGTATGCAGTATATTCGTAAATCCTACTCAATTTAACGACCCAAAAGATTTCGAAAAATATCCGATTACGATTAATGAAGATATAATAAAATTGGAAAGTGTTGATACAGATGTTCTTTTTTTACCATCTGTTAGCGAGATGTATCCCGCCGGTATTCATGCCCAACACCCCCACTACGATTTCGGTCAACTCGAAAATATGCTCGAAGGCGCCTATCGCCCCAACCACTTCCAAGGCGTTGGTATCATCGTTCATAAACTTCTCCAAGCGGTGGAGCCGGACGCGTTATTTATGGGACAAAAGGATTTTCAACAATGCATGATTGTCAAAAAATTGTTGGAAATCACCAATACGCCAACTGATCTAGTGATCGTTCCAACACGACGAGAAGATTCTGGCCTTGCCATGAGTAGCCGAAATATGCGCCTCACGGCCGAAGAAAAATCCCTTGCCGTTACCATCTTCCAAGTGCTTTCTACAATTAAGCAACACTTGAAGCAGCAGCCTATTTCCGAATTAATTTCCACTGCAAGTAGCACATTACAACATGCTGGTTTTCAATTAGATTATGTGGCTGTTTGTAATGCCGATAATTTAGCACCCGTTACCGAATATACAGGCGAAAAACTCGTTGCTTTAGTGGCCGCGAAACTCGGTGAAATCCGTTTAATTGATAATATGCTGTTAAATTAATTCCACTTCCGCTGATACCCAATAATGTGCATTGTCAAATAAACGGTATAACGATTTGACGATGAATAGAATATTCGAAGCCCGTTTCTATACTATGGAAGCGGGCTTCTTTTGTCATGCGACTATAAATCCATGAGTTTCACCTACTACTTATGATTCTTTTTTCTTTACCTTTGCGAACACTTTACGCAGAACTATGCAAATCGAAGTATTAAAATGTAAGATCCACAGGGCAGTTGTTACCGAAGCGAACCTGCAATATGTTGGTAGTATTACTATCGACGAGGCCCTGATGGATGCCGCCGGTCTTATCGAATATGAAAAGGTGCAAGTGTTGAACGTAAACAACGGCGAACGCTTGGAAACTTATGTCATTAAAGGTAAAAGAGACTCTGGTGTTATTTGTATGAACGGCCCTGCAGCCCGTTTGGTAAGCCCTGGTGATATTGTTATCATCATCTCTTATGCAACAATGGACTTTGAAGAAGCCAAAAAATACACACCTATCGCGGTTTTCCCGAAAGAAGGTAACAAACTCTAAGCAATCGCATGCAGCAAAATCCTAACTATCCAACTGGCAACTCTTTCCTAGGGTTTATAAAGAAAGCACTCCGACTTTTAGTATTCCTCGGGCTAGGATTGCTATTGATATGGTTAGCACTAAAGGACCTGGAACCGGGGCAGAAAGCAGCCATCGTCGAATCATTTAAGGCGGCTAATTACTGGCTGATTCTTCCTGCTTTTGTCATCGGGTTCTTTAGTCACTGGGTACGTGCCATCCGCTGGCGCCTTCTCATGCGTTCCTTGGGTTACAATCCAACCCTTTGGAACACTTTCTTTGCTGTTATGATCGGCTACTTGGCCAATTTGGCCGTTCCCCGTTTAGGTGAAGTAGCCCGTTGCGGTATCTTAGCCCGCTACGAAAAACTCCCTGCCGACAAGCTAGTAGGTACTATCATTGCCGAACGTGCTGTTGACTTACTTAGTCTTATCCTCCTTTTCGCCATCACCATTTTATCACAGGTTGATGTCGTATATAACTTCTTAGAAACCGATATCCTCATCCCCCTACAAGCTAAAATCGCCGCCATGGATGCGAAGCATCTCATGATCTTGGCCGGTATAGCCATCGCGTTTGTATTGATATTGATTTATTTAGGCCGCAAATTCGCTAAATCTGCCGCCGCTATTAAAATCAAAGAAATCATCCGCAACGTATGGGATGGTATCATTGCCATTGGCAAAATGCCCAATAAAGGCTGGTTCATCTTCCACTCTATCTTCATTTGGTTCCTCTACTTCGGGATGATGTACGTGGGTTTCTTCACCTTGGGCGAAACTAGTCACCTCGGTGTGAAAGCCGGTATGGCGTTGTTAGCTTTTGGTAGCATCGGGATGATTGTTACGCCTGGTGGTATTGGAGCTTACCCGCTTATTATTCAGAAGATTATGCCTTTGTATAAGGTGCCTGCTGCGGCGGCTTATGCTTTTAGCTGGATTATATGGGGAGCGCAAACTTTGTTAATCCTTATTCTAGGGTTATTTTCCTTGATTATTCTTCCGATTTATAATCGTAATAGGCTTAAGTAATAGTTGCTTATTTGCCATGCGGTTACTTGCTATACAGTAGTTCTGTTATAGTTGATTTTTTATTCCATTCGCTGGCCCGGCTATTCTGTTTTGGGTTACATCCCGTTGTGTTACTTTCTTTGCTTCTCCAAAGAAAGTAACCAAAGAAAGGAGGACAAACGGCGAAAGACTGCGTCGCCGTTTGATCGGGATGTTGATGGGGCTTTGGTGCTACTGTGGTGAAGGGCATTGGGGGCTTTGTGGTGCCTGTTGTGTTGGGGGGTGGATGGGATTTTTGAGATTGGGATTTTTGAAGGATTGGGGTGATTGATGAGTAGTTGTAATGGTATAATACTATTTATACATGATGCTTTCAATTTGTTCCTTACTTTATCATTCATGTCATGCTGGCATAAAAAAATTGCTTTTTGAAAGAAGGAAGTTTCTTGAGAATAAGTATGTTTGTATTCTCTGAAAAATCGATTTTAAGGCCATTTTCAGGCCGATTAAGGGCTTTTGTTGTAACTTTGTCTTAGTTTGTTGATTTCTTCAAAAACTCCTTTAAATCGCCTTAAAATAAGTAATTCGACAAAATCCTTACCCACACAGTAAATGAGCCAAAAAAGTCGACTTTTTCGGGTTAAACCTAATCCAGCTAAGCCTTTTATCGGAAAATGTCGGGTAACAGTCGACAAAAGCCTTACTTAACCCTTACAAACACTGGTTTTCTCTCGGTGAAGCCTCGGCAAGCACTTGGTGAAGTGTCGGTAAAGACTTGGTAAAACCTTGGTAAACGTGGGTGATGAGTGGGTGAAACCTTGGGGGAAATTTAGGATAACTTCTTGCTTTCTTCGACAAAATGTCATGCTAATATACTATTATGCTTACCTATGGCCTAGATATATTGTCTATATATGCAAAAACATCCCACATACTTGGGAAATATATCCTACCTATTGTATTTACTGGGGTTTAACATTGAAAGAACATTAGAAGAACATTAGAAGATATTATAAGTACCATAGGGGTGCCTTTTAAATGATTCAATGTCAATTTATTAAAAAAATATATCCTGCTGCACGCAAATTTCACTCAAAAAACACATCCCATTTAACCCATGTCCCCCCAACACAACAGGCACCACAAAGCACCCAACGTCCTTCACCACAGTAGCACCAAAGCCCCATCGACATCCCGATCAAACGGCGACGCAGTCTTTCGCCGTTTGTCCTCCTTTCTTTGGTTACTTTCTTTGGAGAAGCAAAGAAAGTAACACAACGGGATGTAACCCAAAACAGAATGGCCGCGCCAGCGAATTGGAATAACGAATCAACTACTACAATAATCATAATTTATCGCTCGCCTACGGCATTGCTCGCCTTCGGCACTAATGAAAAAAGGTTTCCTCAAAAACTGAGAAAACCATTGATAACAAAATAATTACCTCGATTGATAGAAACAATTCGTAATTTAATATGCAATTAACATTTGGTTTGTAGCATTGCAACTTGAATCGTAAAACAGTTATTATGAGGGATACAAGCGCTGCCCTTGCTGCTCAACCACTTGAATCTAAGAAGAAGAAACCGGAACCCAAGAAAATCGTTAGGCGCATGCCAGTGAAGAAAAAAATTATTGTTAGAGACCTCAGTTGGTTATCGTTTAATGCACGTGTGCTGCAAGAAGCTGCCGATCCGAATGTACCGCTTTATGAACGCCTCCGCTTTTTGGCGATTCATTCGAATAATATGGACGAGTTTTTCCGCGTTCGCGTGGCTACTCTTAAAAGGATGACTTCCTTTGGCAAGGGGTCTAAAATGCATCTTGAACAGAATCCTGCGAAGATACTCGAAGAAATCCAAGCCACTGTTATTCACCAGCAACAAGAGTTTAACCGTATTTATAAAGAGATACTCGAGAAGTTAGAAGAAGAGAAGATCTTCATGCTCAACGAGAAAGAACTCAACCGCGAACAACAGAAGTTTGTACTTAATTACTTCAATGAAGAAGTACGTACGAATATCACCCCGTTGATGATCGAAAGCATTCAACACTTCCCCATCTTGCGAGATAAATCCATCTACTTAGCCGTTGTGCTGGGTAAGGAGGATAATTCTATTCGCCAGAAGTTCGCGTTGATCGAAATCCCAACGAAATTATTACCTCGTTTTATCATCCTGCCGTCAAAAGAAGGTGAACATAATATTATGTTACTGGAAGATGTTGTTCGCTTTAGCTTACCCAGCATTTTCTCGTACTTCGGGTACGATAAATTCAGCGCACACATTATTAAAGTAACCCGCGATGCCGAGCTCGACATCGATAACGACCTCGATACCAGCCTCATTCATCAATTAGAGAAGGGATTGAAAGACAGGAAGAAAGGGAAACCTGTGCGCTTTGTGTACGATAAGGATATCGATAGCCTGTTGTTGGAATACTTGATGCGAAGAATGGGCTTATCGAAGAAAGATAACCTCATTCCGGGGCAGCGTATTCACAACTTTAAAGACTTTATGGACTTCCCGCAAAGTGTGTTTGCCCACAAGCATCACCGTAGGAAGTCGTTCTCGCATCCGTTGTTC
This sequence comes from Chitinophaga skermanii, assembly GCF_003259335.1. Classification (GTDB taxonomy): domain Bacteria; phylum Bacteroidota; class Bacteroidia; order Chitinophagales; family Chitinophagaceae; genus Chitinophaga; species Chitinophaga skermanii. Next base: position 555,051 of record NZ_QLLL01000003.1, on the reverse strand, counting down.
TTGAATGCACCGAGCGTTATGCACGTTATTCAGCAGCAAGATGTGATGTTGCATTTCCCCTATCAATCGTTCGATACGCTCATCGATTTACTGCGAGAAGCGGCCATCGATCCTAACGTTACCACCATCAAAATTACGGCTTACCGCTTGGCGAAGAACTCCAAGATTGCCAATGCGCTCATTAACGCGGCAAGGAATGGTAAGCAAGTAACCGTGGTGTTGGAGCTTCGTGCTCGTTTTGATGAAGAGGCGAACTTGAAATGGAAAACGCGTTTGGAAGAGGAAGGTGTGAAGGTGTTGATTGGTGTGCCGGGTATGAAAGTGCATGCGAAAGTTTGTGTGATTAAAAAACGCATTGGTAATAAAACCGTTCAATGTGGTTTTGTTAGTACGGGGAACTTAAATGAAGTAACGGCCCGCTTTTATGGCGATCATTGTTTGCTAACAGCCAATAGGGCTATTATGGCCGACATTAATAGGATCTTTACTTACTTGGAGAACCCGAAGCACGATTTGCAAGTATTGGCAGCGTGTACGGTTATGCCGGTGAGTCCTTATAACATGCGCCGTACCTTCTTGCGTATGATTGATAAAGAAATCAAAAACGCAAAGAATAAGAAAGCAGCCGCTATTACCATCAAAATGAACTCGTTGAGTGATGAGTTCTTGATCTTGAAACTTTACGAAGCGGCTAAAGCCGGGGTAGATGTGAAGATGGTGATTCGTGGTATTTGCTGTGCTTATACGGAAAATAAATCGTGGAAAAAGAACATCGAGGCGGTAAGTATTGTGGATGAATACTTGGAACATGCCCGCGTATTCATCTTCCATAACGGCGGTAAACCTAATGTTTACATTGCTTCTTCCGATTGGATGGTGCGCAACTTGGATCACCGGGTAGAAGCAGCTGTACCGATCTTGAATAATGATTTGAAAAAGGAATTGATAGACATTATTAATATCCAGTTGAGCGATAATGTAAAAGCGCGCATCTTGGATAATAAACAAGAAAACGAGTATAAACATACCCCAGGTAAGAAAATAAATTCACAAGTAGAGATTTTCCGCTACCTACACGAAAAATCTACTACTTTTACGCCTGCAAGTTATTGATTGACATCATCTTTACTGGTGTGGTTTTTGTGAACCCATTGGAATTGATGATTTTATTTTTGAATTGATTCATGAAGCTAGCAGCAATAGATATAGGTTCCAACGCCGCCAGGTTGTTGATTTCAGAAGCTTCGCCGAAAAGTAACGGCGAAATGGATTTCACGAAGGTAAACCTCGTTAGGGTACCCTTGCGTTTAGGTTTTGATGTATTTGCAGAAGGTAAGATCTCCGAGAAACGGGCCGATAACCTCATCAATACCCTAAAAGCATACAAGCACTTACTAACTGTTTACGAAGTGAAGTACCTTAAGGCTTGTGCAACTTCTGCTATGCGCGATGCCAGCAACGGCGCCGCTATCATGCAACGGGTGAAGGACGAAACAGGGTTGGATATACAAATTATTACCGGTCAACAAGAAGCTACTTACATCTACGAAAACCATGTAGCTGAAAACTTAGATAAATCGAAGTCATACTTATACATCGACGTAGGTGGTGGTTCCACCGAACTTACGCTCTTTAGTGGTAACACGTTAAAAGCCAAAGAGTCGTTTAACATTGGTACCATTCGTCTTTTACAAGGTCAAGTAACGGAAGATCACTGGACGGCAATGAAGGACTTTGTGAAAACGAAATTAAAGACATTAAACTCGCCATTAGTAGCCATTGGTTCTGGTGGTAACATCAATAAAATTTTCTCGCTCTCGAAACGGAAAGAAGGTAAACCGTTGACATTCGACCAGTTGAAGGACTATCTAAAGGAATTCAGCAATTTCACGGTAGAAGAACGGATACATATTTACAACCTCCGGGAAGACCGCGCCGATGTAATTGTACCTGCCTTGCAAGTATATGTTAACCTAATGCGCTGGGCTAATATCGAAGAAATATACGTACCTAAGATTGGCTTGGCCGATGGATTGATACATGCATTGTATAATGAAATTGTTGTAAGCAGTCCCCTTTCGTAAAAAAATTCACTGATTTCCAAATTATATATTAACCTTTGTGATCCATTTCGCCACACCATGCTGCGAAATGGAACGGTTTATCGTAAACCGTGATGATTGTTTACACAAAAAATAAGCTGCTTTATGTCGGTGAATAAAGAGATTAAACGCATTACCACCCACGTATTACAAAAAATGAAGCACGACGGGGAAAGAATTTCCATGTTAACTGCTTACGATTTCTCGATGGCCAAAATCTTTGATGATGCGAACATCGACATTTTGTTAGTAGGCGATTCGGCTTCGAATGTAATGGCGGGACACGAAACCACCTTACCGATCACTTTAGATCAAATGATTTACCACGCTGCTTCGGTAGTACGTGCAATCAAGCGTAGTTTCGTGGTGGTGGATTTACCGTTTGGTTCTTACCAAGGTAATTCGAAAGAGGCGTTGAATTCTACCATCCGTATCATGAAAGAAACGGGCGCACATGGTATTAAAATTGAAGGTGGCGAAGAGATCATTGAATCTGTGAAGCGTATTATTTCCGCGGGTGTTCCGGTAATGGGCCACTTGGGTTTAACACCACAATCTATCTACAAATTCGGTACTTACGCGGTAAGGGCTACGGAAGAAGCGGAAGCACAAAAGCTGTTAAACGACGCTAAATTGCTGCAAGATGCAGGTGCTTTTGCCATTGTATTGGAGAAAATCCCGGCGCAATTAGCGAAAAAAGTAGCTGAAGCCTTAGAAATCCCGGTGATTGGTATTGGTGCAGGTAAATATGTGGATGGCCAGGTATTGGTTATGCACGATATGCTGGGTATCAATAAAGAATTCAAACCACGTTTCTTACGCAGGTACTTAAACCTGTACGATCAAATCTTAGATGCCACGAAACAATATATTACAGATGTGAAAGGTCGTGACTTCCCGAACGACAACGAACAGTACTAATGCAATTGTTGTGAAATAACTTGAAGGCTTCCAAGCAATTGGAGGCCTTTTTTTATGATTTTATTGACGAAACTCATTTGATAAAATCGCCCAAAAAAATTACATTCGCTGAAAGAACACGTTAAGTTGAACGCATTATTAAACATACAACTCTCCCTGCTTTCCTTTCTTCGGAGCACTTGCTCCCATGTTCCTTGATGCTTTCGTTTACGCATACCCGTTAGTGGCAAAGCATGCTTGCATGTGAGGGTACTTAGCGCCACATATTTTCCGAACAAAAGCTATCAACAACACCAAAATGATTTAAGATGAGTACTTTAGACATTGTTTTACATGGATTAATGAGTCGTTATAAAGAACGCGTACCCGATGTACCGGCTATTATCGATGCGATGATAGATGAAAAGATCATTAATAACGGCGATGAGATTGAAAATGACCACATTGCATTTCGCACGATGGGTGTAGAACACCTCGGTATTCAATCCTTAGAAAAGATCTTCTTGCATTACGGTTACACGAAAAGAGACTACTACTTCTTCCCTGAAAAGAAACTAGATGCCTATTGGTATGCACCTCCTTCCAACGAGTACCCACGTATATTCATTAGCGAGTTACGTGTGAAAGATCTCAGCGAACAAGCACAACAAATTATCAAAAGCTATACAAACGAAGTAACAAGCGATCCTGTAGATGCGATCGATTTAGATAATGGCGAGGCTGTAGACAAGTTCCTGCATAGTTCTTTATGGAGAACACCTACCCTAGCCGACTTTAAAACCTTAAGTGCTGAAAGTGAATACGCTGCATGGGTTATTTACAATCGTTATTATTTGAACCACTTCACCATTAGTGTACATAACCTTAAAGATGGTTATAACACCGTGGCCCTTTTCAATGAGTTCTTGAAGAAGAAAGGCTTCAAATTAAATAACGCCGGTGGCGAGATCAAAACCAGCCCCGACAATAACCTATTGCAAAGCTCTACCGTAGCACGCATGATCGAGGCTAATTTCGCTAACAATGAAACTCAGTCGATTTCAGGCTCTTATGTAGAATTTGCAGAGCGCCGCGTATTGCCACAGTTTAAAGACTTACCGGCGAATGAAATCAAACGCGAGCATCGCCGCGAAGGCTTCGAAGCGAATAATGCCGATAAGATTTTTGAAAGCACTTATTCTACCCAAACAGGTCGATAATCAATTCATTCCTATAAAATACAAATTATGAAATCTTCATCAGGTAGAATACCTTTATATCCGTACGTATCTAAAAGCGGAATCAACAAAATTGCATTTATTGAAATTGCCAATGATAATAAAGGCGGAGAAGGATCTTGGGAGGGTGAGTCTAGTATTCGTAAAACTGTTATTGATGCTGAGAGTGGTTCCTTTGATCGAATGTCAAGTTATGAATTACCAACAAGAGATATTACAAGAATAGTTCAAGAAGGTGCAAATGATGACGTTTTTAGTATTGAAGAATGTAGATCTATGATTGAGGCATTGTCTGCTTCTTTGCAAAGAATTTAATGTTATTCAATTGATTTCCATAAAAAAAACCTTACCAAGTACTTGGTAAGGTTTTTTTGTTGTTATCTATCTCCATCGCTTAATGCGGTAATTTATTTTTATAACGCCCGTACACCCAAGTACCTGAAATGGCAAACAAAATGGTAACAATGGCAACTGTGTAGCCACCACCAATTTGTGCGTATAAAGGCCCTGGACAAGCACCTGTAATACCCCAGCCTAAACCGAAGATTAAGCCACCATAGATATTGCCTTTGGAGAACACCTTTTTAGGAATGATAATAGGCTCGCCGCTGATGGTTTTGATATTGAACTTTTTAATAAGTAATACCGATATCATACCAACTGCTATTGCACTGCCAATTACACCATACATATGGAACGATTCCAAGCGGAACATCTCTTGAATACGGAACCACGACATTACCTGGCTTTTAATAAGGATAATGCCGAAAATGATACCGAATACTAAGTATTTGAATAATTTCATGTTAGACAATTTTTAGGATGAAGGGAAGAATGAGGTTGGCCATGATGAAGCCGCCTACCATGAAGCTGATAGTAGCAATAACGGAAGGCCATTGTAAAGTGGAAATACCCATAATGGCGTGGCCAGATGTACAGCCCCCTGCATAACGGGTACCAAATCCTACTAAGAAGCCACCGATGGCGAAGAAGAATAATCCCTTCAACGTAAAGAGGTTGTGCCAATTAAATATATCGCCAGGCAATAACCCGCTAAAGTCGGTGATACCGCGTTCTTGTAAAGTTGCTATTGTATGAGGGTTTAAATCTACGGGTTGGCCATTGCTCATAAAGTTTACTGCTATAAACCCGCCAATAATAATACCCAAGGCAAATACTAAGTTCCAGCTTTCCTTCTTCCAATCGTAGGTAAAGAAAGGGATGTTAGCCGGTACACAGGCAGCGCAAATGTGCCTGAACGAACTGGATATACCGAAGGCTTTATTGCCTGCAATTAATAATACAGGCACCATTAAGCCAATCAGCGGCCCGGCAATATACCAAGGCCATGGATCTAAGATGAAATTCATAGCGTTCTAAAATGTTATGGTGTAAAAGTAAGCTCGTCAATTGTACAGGCGCGTGATAAAAGTCACAGCGAAACATGCTACTATAAATGTAACACTCCACATCCAATATTTTATCATCTGTTAAAGCCCTTTAAATTTTGGTTGTCGAATCGCTGGCTTACAAGCATTTATTGTAGATTTGGAACTTATTCAAGCAATCTAAACATGCAAAACATCTTACAACATTTCCAACTGGGCGAATTGAACAGCGGTGTTTCTACCGGCAACAGTTGGTTACATTCCAACGGTGAAAAAATTGTTTCTAGCTCCCCTGTTGATGGTAAAGTAATTGGAACCGTGCAAGCGGCGGATCGTGCTGCATACGATGCGGCGATTTCGAGTGCACAAAAAGCTTATCCTATTTGGAAAGCCATCCCTGCTCCTAGGCGTGGCGAAATTGTTCGTCAAATTGGTGAAGGTTTACGCAAGAATAAAGAGGCTTTGGGCAAATTAGTGTCGTATGAAATGGGTAAAAGTCTCCAAGAAGGTTATGGTGAAGTACAAGAAATGATCGATATATGTGATTTTGCCGTAGGCTTATCACGCCAATTACATGGTTTAACCATGCACTCTGAACGTCCGGGTCATAGGATGTACGAACAATACCATCCACTGGGTATTGTAGGTATTATTTCGGCTTTCAACTTCCCGGTAGCGGTATGGAGCTGGAATAGTATGTTGGCTTGGGTATGTGGTGATGTTTGTGTGTGGAAGCCATCTGAGAAAACACCTTTAACAGCCATTGCTTGTCAACGTATTACAGCAGAAGTATTTGCTGCCAATGATGTACCGGAAGGTGTTTCTTGCTTGGTGATTGGTAACCGTGATGCGGGTGAATGGATGGCTGCAGATGAAAGAGTACCATTGGTATCGGCTACAGGTTCTACGCGCATGGGTAAAAGTGTAGCGGCGGTAGTTGCGGGCCGTTTGGGTAAATCTTTGTTAGAATTAGGTGGTAACAATGCCATCATTATTACAGAGAATGCTGATTTGGACATGTCGCTTATTGGCGCTGTATTCGGCGCTGTAGGTACTGCGGGTCAACGTTGTACAACTACCCGTCGTTTAATTATCCATGAAAGTGTATATGATGCCTTTAAAGATAAACTGGTAAGTGCTTACAAGCAATTGCGCATTGGTGATCCGTTAGACCAGCACAACCATGTAGGTCCGTTGATTGACCAGGATGCGGTGAAAGCTTACTTGGCGAGTATTGAAGCGGTAAAAGCAGAAGGTGGCAAGTTTGTAGTAGAAGGTGGTGTATTATCTGGTGCAGGTTATGAATCAGGTTGTTATGTGAAACCTTGTATTGCAGAAGTAGAGAACCATTACAAAATTGTGCAACACGAAACCTTTGCCCCTATCTTGTATTTAATTAAATACAGTACACTCGACCAAGCCATTGCTTTACAGAATGGTGTACCGCAAGGTTTATCGTCGGCTATTATGACCCTTAACCTCCGCGAAGCAGAGCAATTCCTTAGCAATGCGGGTAGTGATTGTGGTATTGCCAATGTGAATATTGGTACATCGGGTGCTGAAATAGGTGGTGCATTTGGTGGTGAGAAGGAAACCGGTGGTGGTAGAGAATCGGGTTCTGATGCATGGAAAGCGTATATGCGTCGTCAAACGAACACGATCAACTACAGCACAAAACTGCCATTAGCGCAGGGCATTAAATTCGATTTCTAAGAAAGTAGTAGTAAAAAATGGGCAACACCGTTTTTGCGAGAAGATATAAAATGAGCGGGGTGGAAACCCCGCTTTTCGTTAAACGGAAACCATGCTTATGAGAAAGAAATATAACTGCCGGGATGGCATATTATATTCTCCCTGGTATAAATATTATACTTTTTTCCGAATTCTCCTATTCAACTTTTGTGCTACAGTGGGTACTTTCGGGCTATTAGCCACCTTGTTATACCGCTAAATTCCCCAAACAAATACTCCATTAACGCAAATGACCCTACAATAGGGCGTTTTAGACTGCGAATAGTATCAGGCTATCCCCTTACCTGCTTCAAAAAAACTTACCTGTTACAGGAAAAAATTTCGCAATTGATTATTGATGTACGGTAGGTAGAAGATTCTATTTAAGATAAGTTGTGCAAAATTTATCGCTTGAAACACTTTGCTGCATTGGGTTTAATAAGAATTTTGCATGATAATTTGCTAAAATGATCAAAGGGTGCATTAGCACTCCTACTTAGGTGGAATGACAAAATGCTACCTTGTTAAGCGGGCGATATGTGAAGGAAATGTTAATGAAACCCAAGCCAGTAAAGGTTCGGGCTGCCTTTTATGCATTTTAACAATTGTATAAAGTACATAACACGAACATGTTTTGCAATTGCAGGTTTAAATACATGTTTATTGTAAATGCTTGCTGTACTTGGGTTTAACAAAATTCAGATTACCAACATCCAATTTCAACGCACAAACGTTTGTATTACTTTTTACCGATTATGTAATAAGTAAGGATTGATTTATTGCATTTTACATACCTTTAACCAATTGTGGTATTTATATTGACTATCGATTTTAGCAAATTTTTCTAAACATGAATTTTTTTAGTACATCCAAGGCAGTCTTAGCTAGCATAGCTATCGTAGCTGCTTGTTCGATGAGCGCGAATGCACAATCTACCAAACCAACCGTCCCCAAAAACTGGCAATTATTAAGCTATGATAAAGATAGCGTGTATGGTGTGGGTGCAGAAAAAGCCTATCAAACCTTATTAAAAAACAAGAAAAGTACACCCGTAATCGTTGCGGTGATCGATTCTGGTATCGACACTACCCACGAAGATCTCAAACCTGTACTTTGGCGTAACCCGAAAGAAATTCCGAATAACGGTATCGATGATGACAAGAACGGTTATATCGACGACGTATTTGGATGGAACTTCCTTGGTGCAAAAGATGGTGGTAGTGTAAAAGAGGATTCTGATGAAGCTTCCCGTGAGTACTATCGCTTGAAGAAAAAATACATCAACCCAGATAGCGCTTTAGCCAACAATGCTAAAGAATTGGCTTACTGGCAATCATTAAAAGAAAAAATCGAACGTCCTGCTTCTCAAAACAAGGTTACTTATAAAACCATGTTGAAAGTGCAAGAAAACGTTCGTAAAGCTGAAAACATCCTCACTTCGTTCTTAAAGAAAGAAGATTTCACGTTGAACGACCTCGATAGCATTAAAACCAGTGATGAAGATGTATTGCAAGCGCAACAATTCGCTACCCGCTTATTAGAAAGCACCGGCGAAGAAGATGTAGCTTTCTCTAAATTAAAAGAAGAATTAACAGAGTATATCGCCGATTTAAAACGTAAAGTAAACAGCTCTACACAAGAGCCGGAAGATAAACGTACTAAAATCGTAGGCGATAACATTGAAGATATTAACGACCGTTACTATGGTAATAACGATGTTACCGGTCAATTTGCTTTCCATGGTACCCACGTTGCCGGCATTATTGGTGCAGCGCGTAACAACGGTATTGGTATGGATGGTATTGCTAATAACGTGAAAATTATGGCCGTTAAGGTGGTGCCAGAAGGCGACGAACGTGATAAAGACGTTGCATTAGGTATTCGCTATGCGGTTGACAATGGTGCACAAATCATTAACATGAGCTTCGGTAAAGGCTTCTCTCCTCATAAAGAGTGGGTAGACGATGCTTTGAAATATGCTGAAAGCAAAGGCGTATTAGTGATTCACGCGGCGGGTAACGATGGTAACAATAACGATTCTGTACCAAACTTCCCTAGTGCAAACTTCAATGATGGTACAAAAGCGACCAACATTGTAACAGTAGGCGCTATGGGTAATGGTAAAGTAGGTAGCCCGGTGGCAGGTTTCTCTAACTATGGTAAAACACAAGTAGACGTATTTGCACCAGGTGTACAAATCTACTCTACGGTACCAGGTGCAAAGAAATACGATAACGCGAGTGGTACCAGTATGGCAGCCCCAGTAGTAGCAGGTGTAGCTGCTTTAGTATTAAGCTACTACCCCGACCTTAGCGCTCGCCAATTGAAATACATCTTGGAGAAATCGGCTGTTAAATTACCTGCAGGTAAAAACATGGTGAACTTACCAGGTGATAAAGATGAAACCATCGACTTCGCTGATTTATCAACTTCTGGTGGCGTAGTAAACGCTTACGAAGCATTGAAATTAGCTGCCACTATTAAAGGTGAAAAGAAACCAAAAGCAAAAGTAGCCCCTGTTAAAAGAGGATAAGCATTTTGTGTTAACATACTATGGCAAAAAAGCCTGCTCTATATCGTAGAGCAGGCTTTTTTTATGCTTATAAGTTAAAAAATACCCTAAAAGGTGCTTTTTTAGCCCATTTCTTAACATTCTGTTCATTAAAAATTCATTAAAACATCATTAAAGAATGATTAAAATGATGGAATTAAAACATTAATTGTATTTAACTTAATGAAAATGGTTAATAATTGTATGTACTTAACAATTTCGTAATGATTCGTTAACATCCTGGTTTTATTGACTTTCGTCCTTTGTGGTATAATCTGAAGGTCATTATATGAAATCATTTTTAACGTTCGTAGCAAGCTGTTTAATTATCCTTGTAGGATTCAGCGCAAATGCTCAAGTAACAACGGCTAGTATTTCGGGTAAAGTATCCGATGAGAAAGGCCAAGCCATTCCCGGTGCAACAGTGGTGGCATTGAATGTGTCGACCGGTACTAAATCCGGCACGCAAACAAACGCGGATGGTCGTTATATTATTAATAACCTCAACCCGGGAGGACCGTATACGCTGACGGTTTCTTTTATTGGGTATAAAAGTGACGAAAGAAAAGACGTAAACCTTCCATTGGGTGCTACTTCCTTCAACTTCAAATTAGGCGAAGAATCGAAGGTCTTAAACGAAGTGGTGATCACTGGTAATACCGGTTCTAAAATTGGTGTAAGAGTGGGTCAAGACCAGATTAAAAACTTACCGTCGTTGAACCGTAGTTTACAGGATATGACGAAAGTAACGCCGCAAAGCAGCAACAACTCCTTTTTGGGTACGAACTACCGTTATAATAACGTAACGTTAGATGGTGCCATTAATAATGATGCGATTGGGTTTAGTCCTTCTATGGGTGGGCAAAGTAATACCAGTGGTCAACCGGGTAGCTCTACCCGCACGAACCCTGTTTCTTTGGATGCGATCCAAGATGTGCAGGTATTATTAGCGCCATTTGATGTGAAAGTAGGTAACTTCTTAGGCGGTAGTATTAACGCGGTAACACGTAGTGGTACCAATACGGTGCATGGGTCGGTATATGGATATGGACGCACTGCATTTATGATAGGTAAGGATAAAGCTGGAGATGGTTCTAAACTGCCTAGTGATTTCCACGATTACCAAGCGGGTGTGCGTGTAGGGTTCCCTATCATCAAGAACAAATTATTCTTCTTTACGAATGAAGAAATTACACGCCGCGTAGATCCTATTATTTTAGCAGCAGGTTCTAAAGGCTCAGAAAACATCCTGAGTGAAGCAGATGCTATTGCGATTACGAATAAAATGAAAGAATACGGTGTTGATCCAGGTACGTATAACAACACGAGTATTTATTCTAATTCAACCAAGTTTTTCAACCGTTTGGATTGGCATATCAATGGTAAGCACTCCCTTTCATTACGTAATAATACCATTACTTCAGAAGCAACGAACTTAGAACGCGATCAACAAAACTTCCGTTTTAAAGGTATCGACTTCAAACAAGTGAATAACCAATCGTCTACCGTAGCAGAATTGAAAAGTAACTTCAACGCTACTATTTCTAACAACTTGATTCTCGGTTACTCTTCTGTACACGATTACCGTGATCCATTATCTGACCCGGCTACGCCGCAAATCCAAATTACAGGTAAAACACCTGGTACTACCATCTTCTTGGGTACGGATCGTGAAGCGAGCATTTTCAACATGAAACAGAAAACCTTTGAAGTAACGGATAACGTTACCATCTTTAAAGGCAAGAATACATTTACCATTGGTACGCACAACGAGTTTTATAACATTACTTATGGGTTCGTGAACGCTTGGAACGGTCGTTTAGATTACAACTCGGTACAAGACTTCTTAAACAACAACCCTGCCCGTGTACGTGGTAACTACAATTACACGAACAACTCGCGCGATGCCATAATGGCCAACCCGCCGGCACAGTTCAAAGTGAACTTGTTAAGCTTATATGGCCAGGATGAAATCCAGTTAACCGATCGTTTCAAATTAACAGCAGGTGTTCGTTTCGATTATGCTGGCATTCCGAACAAACAACCGTTGAGCGATAAAACCACCAAATCGCCACAAGATCCTAACTTCGGTACAACGTATACATATACAAAACCACAAGACATTAAGAATAATTTCTTGAACAACATACAAGTGTCGCCACGCTTAGGATTTAACTGGGATATTAATGGCGACAACTCTATGATTTTGCGTGGTGGTAGCGGCTTCTTTACCGGTAGAATTCCTTTCGCTTGGTTGGGATATGCATACTACAACAACGGTGTAACCTATGGTGCATACGATCAACGTGCTTCCAACAAACCGTTTGTAAATACGCCTAACCCAGCAGCGAAACCTTCGCAAAATGGTATTGCCGATTTCGCACAACAAAATGGTGTAGATGTGAAGAATGCAGCCGGTGCAACCCAAGTGGATATGATCGATAACAACTTCAAAATGCCACAAGTATGGAGAACCAGTTTAGCATTTGATTATACAACACCGAATGCTTGGAAATTTACCGTAGAAGGTATTTACACGAAAGTGATCAAAGACTTGATGTTCCAACAAGTGAACTTAGTAGATAACCCTACTTACTTCGCTTATGATACTAAGCATCAACAACCGATTTATTCCGGCAAAGGCATCAACCCGTTATTCACGAATGCTTACTTATTATCGAACACCGATAAAGGTCACCGTTACAGCATTACCGGCCAGGTAACGAAAACATTCCCATTCGGTTTGAACTTCATGACAGCGTATACTTACGGTCAAGCGAAAGATATTACGAATGGTATTCGTAACTCGATGGAATCTAACTGGCAGTTGAACCAGGCATTGAACCCGAATAATCCAACATTGGCTTATTCTAACTTTGATATTCGTCACCGTATCGTAGGTACTATCAACTACAAACAAGATTGGGGTACAAACGGTAAATGGGTAACCAACTTCAACTTATTCTTTAACGCGCAATCGGGTACTGCCTTCACCTATGGTTTTGTGAATGCCACCATTCAAGGCACACCACAACAAGTGAGCTTGGCATATATTCCGAAAGACGTAACTGAAGCAACGAATATGTTTGCTAACATTGCGGGTGGTAAAACAGCGGCGCAACAAGCCGCAGATTTCATGGCGTATGTAGATGGTAACAAATACTTGAGAACACGTAAAGGCGATTTCACAGAACGGAATGGTGGTCGTACTCCTTGGAACTACCAAGCCGATTTTCGTTTGGCACAAGACTTCAACGTGAAAACCGGCAAACGTAAACATACCATTACATTAACATACGACATCGTTAACGTAACGAACCTTTTGAACAAGAATTGGGGTGTACAAACATTTTCTCCCAACACCTTTAACTCAACTTCCAGTGTTGGTTTAAAATCTAAGAATAGCGTAGTAAATGGTTACCAAACATACACATGGACAAACCCTGGTGTACCCTATTCTACCGACTTCTTTGCTTCCCGTTCGCAAATGCAACTAGGTCTTAGGTATAGCTTCTAATAAACTTCCTTTTATTTTAACAAGCAGCCGTTTCTACATCGTAGGGCGGCTGTTGTTTTTTTATAGGCACCTCCCCTATTAAACTTTTAGATTTTTACATTGTTGGTATTCGACCGGTTCATCTTAACCCACTTCAACCGGAATACATTCAATTACGAAACTTCAATTAAAACCCAGGAGGAAATCATATGTATTACAGCAAAGGAAACTATGAAGCATTTGCTCGCCCTCGTAAGCCGGCAAATGTAGACGATAAATCAGCGCATTTAATAGGTGCAGGTTTAGCCTCTTTAGCCGCTGCCGTGTTCTTAATACGTGATGGACAAATGAAAGGCGATCGAATTCATATTTACGAAGAATTGCCCTTGCCAGGCGGTACTATGGATGGCATTTGGAATGAGCAAAAGGGCTACATCATACGTGGAGGGCGTGAAATGGAAGTACATTTCGAAACTATTTGGGACTTATTTCGCTCCGTTCCTTCTTTAGAAACACCTGGTGCATCGGTACTGGATGAATATTATTGGTTGAATAAAGAAGATCCCAGTTTTTCATATGCGCGCGTGATAGAAATGAGAGGACAACGGTTGGCAGATGATGGGAAGCTGACCTTAACACCCAAGGCCATTGAGGAACTGGTGCACCTTGCATTGATACCTGAAGAAAAGCTACAAGATGTAAAAATTAGTGATGTATTTAGTGAAGAATTTTTCCAATCGAACTTTTGGCTGTATTGGGCTACTATGTTTGCCTTCGAGCCATGGGCAAGTGCCATGGAAATGAGACGTTATATACTCCGCTTTGTACATCATATAGGTACTTTGTCGAACCTCTCTTCGCTCCGTTTTACTAAGTACAACCAGTATGAATCGTTGATTAAGCCATTGGAAAAATTCTTAGAAAGTAACGGGGTGCATTTTCATTACCCTACAGAAGTACACAACATTGAAGTGAGCTTACATGGTGATAAAAAAGTGGCGAAGAAGATTGTTTTTGCTGATAAAAAGAATGAGCCCATTACGCTAACAGAAAATGATCTCGTATTTGTTACAAACGGCTCCATTACAGAAAGTAGTACATACGGCGATAATGAACATCCAGCGCCTGGTGATAGGGATTTAGGAGGTAGTTGGAAACTGTGGAAGAACTTAGCTGCACAGGATCCAGCATTCGGAAAGCCTGGAAAGTTTTGTGAGAATATACCAGCTGCGAACTGGGTGATTTCGGGTACTATTACCTTCCCCGATGATCGTATTGTTCCGTATATCGAACGCATCAGTAAGAAAGACCCGCATAGTGGTTCTATTGTTACCAGTGGGCCGGTGAGCATTAAAGATTCCAATTGGCTATATGGTTATTCTATTAGCCGTCAACCGCATTTTCATGTACAGAAAAGCAACGAGCTAGTCGTATGGGTGTATGGTTTATTTTCTGATAAACCGGGCAATTTTGTACCGAAGAAAATCGCGGAGTGTTCGGGTATTGAACTATGTGAAGAGTTGCTTTATCATTTAGGCGTGCCGGAAAACGAGATCAAGGAAATAGCCGCTGCCGCGAATACCATTCCTTGCCATATGCCGTATATCACCTCTTATTTTATGCCGCGAGCTTTGGGTGATCGACCATTGGTGGTACCGCATGGTTCGCAAAACTTAGCCTTCATTGGGAATTTTGCGGAAACAGTGCGCGATACTGTATTCACGACGGAATATTCGGTACGTACGGCTATGGAGGCGGTATATACTTTGTTGAATGTAGATAGAGGTGTACCGGAGGTATTTGATTCTTCTTTTGATGTGAGGGTATTGTTGAATACGATCTATTACCTATACGATCATAAATCACTCGATGAAATTAAGCTACCATGGTTAGCGTCGGTGATTGAGAAGATGGGATTGAAGAAAATACAAGGAACGTATTTAGAGGAATTGTTGAAGGATGCGAAGTTGTTGTAATGAAAAATAAGAAGCGGCTCCGTATTATTACGCAGCCGCTTTTTTATAAGATGATGGCTTTTGAAGGCATCAAGTAGTTTTATGAATTAAATCCATCATATTAGTAACGCCGATCATTTTTGCCGACGTATACCCTTCTGCATACTCCACGCCTACCATTTTACCCAGCATTTTGGCACGGTAAATAACGCTGTCGAAGAATTCCGGGCTAGAGATATAGGTTTGCGGCTCGTTGTCTTGCGCGGCGAGGAATTGGGATTTAAAAGCTTTGATGGCTTCGATCTTTTGATCCATGAAACCGGTAATGTCAACCACGAAATCGGGTTGGATAAACCTATCCTGTATCATGTGGAAGACATTCTTTGGTCGGTAGGCCGCTTGTGGTACACCGTCGATTTCCGTTTCAATCTTCCTTAAACCGGCTAAGAAGCAGGCATCGGCGATTAATTTAGCACCTTTCCCGTGATCGGGATGGCGATCGTCGATAGCGTTGGCCAACACAATTTCGGGTTGATATTTACGGATCATACGGATAATGGCTAGTTGTTCTTCCGTTTCATTTCTAAAGAAACCGTCTTTCAAACCCAGGTTTTCTCTTACGGTTACTCCCATTAACTTGGCAGCGTCCTGGGCTTCGATTAAGCGACCTTCCGGGGTGCCTCTTGTACCTAATTCGCCCTGTGTAAGGTCAACAATACCCACCTTCATACCTTTGGCAGCATGCGAGAGCAAGGTGCCGGAGCAGCCTAGTTCAACATCGTCGGGATGTGCTGCTATGGCTAATATATCTAATTTCATGTGCTAATGTTTGCGTATTCGGGTGCAAAGTTATTGGAAATTCTGTTGTTATAACGCGTAGAGACTGTCAGCTGCTTGTTATATATCATACGAGGTCGGTGGATAATTCTGCTGCTCGGCCGATGAAAAAATATGATTGGTCGATTCGTAGCGTTGGGTTTGTGCAAATTCCTGCTCTTTTGTAATGTGGATATTTTTCATGAATTTTAAAGAGCATTCCTTTTTCAACCTGATAGTATGAGAGGCAAATGGTGGCAAATCTGTTTACACGTAGTGGGCTGCGTATTATTTTTATGCTTGCCCATCCTGTTCTCGCCCGACCAGCTAAAACTTAAAGACATCATCTTGCAACCTCCGCGGCAGCGCGACTTTATTGCCTATTGCTTGATGCTAGTTTTCTTTTATAGTAACTACTTTATTTTCATCCCGAAGTTCTATTTCACCAAGCGATACTGGGTATTCTCCTTCATCACGATCGCCTGTTTCATTTTCATTGTATCTGTACCCATAGCGCTTACGAGCAATGCCGATTACAATCGTTACCGGGTGCCGCCGCGGGAAATGGTCATGCAAAACCAAAGAATGCCTCCACGCATGCTTATGGGTAATCAACAGCCATTTCGCCGACCGCCCAATAGCGTAATGATAGGTGTTGGTAGGCACTTGTTCCTATTTCTTGCCGTCGTGTTATTATCGTTGATGTTGAAGATTAGTAACCGGTGGAAGCAGAGTGAACAGGAGCGGTTAAAATCGGAAGTTGCCTATTTAAAAGCACAAATCAACCCGCACTTTCTCTTCAACAGTTTAAACAGCATTTATGCTTTAGCCTTGCAACGCTCGGAAGCCACGGCAACCGCGATTGTAAAGCTTTCCGGTATGATGCGTTATGTAACGAGTGAAGCGGGGAACGACTTTGTACCGTTAGAAAAAGAGATTGACTATATCCGTAATTACTTCGCTTTACAAAAACTTCGTTTCGGGGAAGCAGTACCAACGGAACTACATATTAGCGGGCATATGCAAGGGAAAAAGATTACCCCTTTGTTGTTGATTCCGTTTGTTGAGAATGCATTTAAACATGGTGTGAACGCGGAAGAAGATTCGTTAGTAGTGGTAAATATTGACATGCAGCACCGCGATTTAATAGTAGATGTATACAACCGTAAAGTACCGGTACGCTTGATGGAAGAAGAAAAGATAGGCTTAGGAATTGAGAATACGCGTCAACGCCTACAAATGATATACCCTGCCAAGCATACATTCGAGATAGTAGATACGGACACTAGTTACCGTGTTAAATTAACCATTCAATTAACTGCATGAAAGCAATAGCTATTGATGATGAAATTCCAGCGCTGCAAGTAATTGAAAGCTTTTGCGCACAAACACCCGGCGTGAAATTGCTCGCCACCTTCCATAAGCCATCGGCAGCATTGGCATTCTTGGCACAGAACGAAGTGGATCTTTTGTTCCTCGACATTAACATGCCTGCTGTATTGGGTACGGAGTTCTACCGCGATATTAAACAAGATCACCTTGCCATTTTTACAACTGCATTCAGTGAATACGCCGTTGACGGGTTTAATTTAGATGCCGTGGATTACTTGTTAAAACCGTTTACAATAGAGCGTTTCCAACATGCGGTGAATAAAGCACAACAATTACTATCAAGAAAACAAATGAATACAAGTGCCCAGCTTTTAGTAAAGGTTGACTATAGTTGGGTGAAAATTGATACTGTACAAATCCTCTTTATTGAAAGTTTAGACGATTATTTGAAGATTCATTTAATCGATCAAAAGTCAATACTAGTAAGGATGACCATGAAAAGTATTTTAGAGAAATTGCCTTCTCACCAGTTCGCACGCATTCATCGTTCTTATATTGTTGCACTACAAAGAATTGACCAGGTACGTAATAAAGTGATTTTTATAAACGACTTAGAATTGCCCCTGGGCGGTAGTTACGAGGAATCATTCTTCCAGGTATTTAAAGGATAGTCATTCATTCACCGCAGAAATAGTTGCCTTCACCGCAAAAACTTTTTACACTACATTTTTTGTGAAATCTTTGTCTTGTTCACGCTACGCCAACTAAAACGAATGCAACATGGAAAGAAAAGAGTTTCTCAAGAACAGTGTTTCAAGTATCATAGGCTTAAGTACCATTATCCCGGTGATGGCTGCTTGTAAGAAAAGTAGCGATGTAGCTGCAAACGGTGAAGCCGGTTCGAGCGATGGCAGTTGCAAAGTAACCGATACCGAAACAGATGGGCCTTATCCACTTTACACCAGTCGTGGTTCCTCCATCCAAAGGGTGAATATAACCGATGGCAAAGCTGGTATTCCCCTCGATATCAATATCACCATTCGCAACGTAAACAACAGTTGCAATATACTGGGCAATGCACGGGTCGATATTTGGCATTGTGATAAAGATGGGTACTACAGTGGTTATACCAACCAAGGTTACTTGGGCACGCAAAACAATACGAGCGCTGTTTTTTGCAGAGGCATTCAATATACCGATGCGAATGGTGTGGCGAAATTCACTAGCATTTATCCAGGATGGTACCAAGGGCGTGTGACACATATTCATGCACAGATTTATGTGGATGGGAAATTGAAGCTTACTACTCAAATCGCTTTCCCGGATGCTATTAACACAGCGGTTTACAATACCGATTTGTATAAAGCACATGGACAGAACAGTATGACCAACAGTGGCGATAACATCATTTCCGATTCCCTTAGCAACGAGCTGGCAACAGTAGTGGCAAATGCAAGCGGCGGGTACGATTTAACACATACCATTTACATAGCAGGCTAATGAAAACAGTACATGTTCGAATGGCCTATCGACAAATGTTTACAGCCGCAAGTAATAACAGTTTTGAACGCGATGTATGGATTGAGTCGTACAACGAATGGTGCATGCAAATACAAGCGTACAACCCTAATGATGCCTTCACTACATGGGAAGAAATTCGCCAAGCATCGCCGAAAGCGAGCTTCCATGTGCCTTATAAAACAGGCTTCGCGGTAGGGTTATTTGTAAAAGCATTGAACAACGAAATCCCCGGCAGCCAAGTGCATATGAGTGGGCAACCACTACCATTTGAAGGCTACCAATTTGAAATTGTGCAAGCGAGTACTATACAACGTAACGATTACATAGCAGCGATCGTATATCAAACGCCGGTACTACAGTTGTTGGGGCAGTTTGGGAATAAATTATTATTGAGTTATAACCTGCAACATCCCGGGGCAGAAGGCGTAGCAACCTTTATGCTCACATTGCATGAAAATATGGCTATTACGCATTACGCGGAAGTAGTGTAAAGAAAACAGGTGACCGACAGGTTTACCCTGGGTGTGTAAAATAAGTAAGCCGGGTCGCGCAGGACCCGGCTATGCTTTTTATACCCATTTGATGTAAGACTTAGTTGTAATAATTGTACAAACGGATTTCTTGTACAATCAGCTCAATATCATGATCGTCTTTCGGATCGAATTCCGACTTTAAGTTACCGCCAAAGAAGAAGGCGACTGTTTGGAATACGCGGGCGTTGAAGCCGCCTTTTAGTTCCTTTACAATCTCGTAGCAGTTCTCCCCTGTTTCCCGGTGAATGAGCTTCATCAGTACTTTTCCTTGGTACACCGATAAGTTTTCGAGTTTATTCCCAAATGCCGCCCTTAGTTCTTTCTCCTTGGATTGGAGGTATTCTTTCCGGGCTTTTTTATTCGGCAAGGTTTGCAGATGGGCGTTTACGTCCTTTAGAATGCGGGAGGCAGCCACTGCATAGGGGTATGTAACATATACAGCATTGCGTAAGCGTGTCCAACGTTCGCGTTCTTTGCGGAGCCTGCGGGGGAGTTGGGCGTATACTTCGTATATCTGTAAAGTAATGGAAGGAATAGTATCGGTGCCTGAGAGAACGAATCTAACAGGGATGGTATCGTTTCTTGATTGGGCCTTGCTTTCACCGGCGATCATCGTACAGATGAGCATCGTTGTAATTATACCCAGTATTTTGGCTAACCGATGCATTGTAAAATTGGCTTGCTTTTTAGCGGACTTGGCTTCTTTATCTTCTAATAAGACGATCAATCCAGCTTAAAGTTACGTACAAGTTATAGAATTAATTGCAATTTACCATTAATTCACACGGGGCATCTTCAGCACCTCGTCGGTAAAGCTGAAAATAGCTTTTTCTACGCCGGGTATGTCTTTACTGGTGTATGAGCAACCCATTACGTGTGCTCCTGCATTCGGGATGGCTACGGCACGTTTCTCGTTTGCCGGCGTTGCCAACATTTCGTGCATTTCTTTGATGGCACTAACCTTTACCGTTGGGTCTTGTTCCTGTTCATTCTTATAGTAATAAAGATTGAGGATGGGTTGATGGATAGCATGGAAGGTAGCAGGCACCATGGCATTTTCTACTAAGTTCTCTAATTCTGTTACTGCTTCCAGCCTGTATTTTGTTTGCCAGTATTGCGCTTGTAGCGGGTCTACCGGCTTGTTTTCGTTGTATTTGCTACGCTTTACGGCTTGAATAAGGGTTAAGCCCCAGCGGTTATTGGCGAATTCTACCATCGGTTGGTTAATGGCCACGTTTGGACTCATATTAATTACGGCGTATACGTCTTTCGGGAACTTAGCAGCTAATAATAAAGCCAATGTGCCACCGGTGGAGGTGCCTACGAGTATCACTTTTTTACCTAATTGTTTGCCAATAGCTAAAGCGTGTTTGGCATCATTCCATAATCCCGTGGCTGTCATATTTAAAAGCGCTTCTTCTCCTTCCAAACCATGTTCATTCAAGCGCGATAGGTACAAATTGCAGCCATATCGTTCTGCTAAATCGTGGTGTACAGGGTCGCCTTCTTTTTGACTAGCTGAGAATCCATGTAAATAAACAATCACATATTCTGTTGGCTCTTCCTTGTTATTGTACCATTCGATACGTGCCTCGTTGTCTTTCTTCACTTTGAAGGCATGTTCGTGTTGTTGAACATAGGATGTGAGCGTATGTAAGTTATGGGGAACTTGTGGTAAGTCGCCGCCTAATTGTGGAGGAGCTGGGTAAGGACCAAGGAAATATATGATGACTAATACAACCATCAAAACCAGGAAAGCACGAAATATGCGTTTTAGCATCATATGTTGGGTTTATCGTAAATATAACAAATTGCAGGTAGCCAAGCAATTGCTTGTATAAATTTATAGGGGAATATGACGAATTTTTAACCTATGGAGCGTAGAAAGCATAAAAAAATCCCGCCCCTGTTGGAGAGAGGCGGGATACTATATAATTGAACGTTACAGTGCTATTTTGACTTTCTTCTTTGAGCAGCACTCATGAAGAAACCGATCGTCATCACAATAATACCAATCCAAAGTACATTGATCGCTGGGAATACGTAAGCTTTTAAAACTACGTAATCGGTGATAGTGCCTGATTCTTTGGTTTCGATGACTACTTTTTTCTCTTCCGGAACAATTTTACCCAGTTTAACAATCAAGCCCATGCCTTGCGCGGTATCGGGGATGTTGAACGCATAGGTGCTATCTGTTAATGCGAATACTGGGCGTAATGTGAATTGTTTATCGTCTTTCGTTAACACACGTAATTCAGCTTCCAAAGCTACTTCGCCTTTGTTAGCTACGTAGTTTTTGTTAGTTGGTTTCGGTGATAAGTTATCGAGAATGATAAAGCCTTTAGAGAAGTACGTGGTATCCCCTACACTCATTTTATGTGGTGTAAATGGAATTGTATCTGTTTCCGGCGCATCCTTTTTAGGTACAGCGGTAATATACGTGAACACGTCTTTATGCCAGTAGTGCTTAGAATCGGGGTTAGGCGTAATACCTTCTTGGCCCTTTACATTCATGAAAGCATCTGGGTACAAAGTGAATTTCTCTGTTGGAACGTCGTTCAAACTTTTCTTCTTCTCGTAGCGGATAATGAAGTATGTTTTCGCATCTTTCGGTGCTGTGGAGTCACCTTCATAAGTAACATAATAATCACCCATTTGAACCGGCATACCTTTCGGTAACATCAAGTTTTCGCGGCTGTTTTGTTTACTTTCTTTGGTGAAGTAACCATCCAAAATACCCATTTTATCGAGGGAAAGGACTTCTTTCTTAGAAGAAGAAATCAAAATTCCCACCAACACCAATCCAAAACCAACGTGTGCTACTGAAGCACCGCTTGCTTTCAATTTACCTTTCGAACCAATCCAGATGTAAGCAAAGTTTGCTACTACAGCATACACACTTGCAAACATCATTAAGTAGATGGCGAATAAGAATCCTGGGCCGTATGCACTACTGTATACTTTACCCCCTACAATAATGGCAACAGTAATTACCAAGCTAATGACTGTAGGTAACCAGATCTTCTTCACGAAGAATTCTTTGCTGGTATTTTTGTATTTCAAGTACTGTGTAACGGCTGTTAAAAGTCCAATCACAACAGCTACCCAAATTTGGATTTTGTTGTAGAACAATTCTGGTTCTGTTGGCGGTGCCAAATCTTTCAAACCAGGTAGCTTGCTCCATACCGGGATAGAAGTTGTGAAGCAGATTTGGATGGCTGATACCAACAATACCAAGCTGCCTACAAACAACCAGAACTCGCGGCTGTATGTGCTTTCTTCTCTTACCGGCGCTGGAATAGCTTTGCGTTTTGCAATTAAGAACCAGAATGCCGGGATGGCAAACACGAACATGTAGATCAACAACTGGCCATTCATACCAAGATCGGTGAACGAGTGTACAGAGGTTTGACCTAATACCCCGCTCTTCGTTAAGAACGAAGAATAGAGAATTAACGTGAACGTGATAAAGAAGAAGAAGTAAGTTATTTTAAGTGAGTAACCGGTGCTTCTATATGCCAACAAGGTGTGAATACCTGCAACCAATGTTAACCATGGTACAAGGGAGGCATTTTCTACCGGGTCCCAAGCCCAATAACCACCGAAGGTAAGTGATTCATATGCCCAAGCAGCGCCCATCATAATACCTAAACCTAAGATACCTGCAGCGAATAAAGCCCATGGTAATACGGGTTTTACCCATTCGGTATAGCGTTTGGTCCATAAACCTGCAAATGCAAAAGAGAATGGAATAATGGTAGAAGCGAAACCTAGGAATAATACAGGTGGGTGAATAACCATCCAGTAGTTCTGCAATAATGGGTTTAAGCCATTACCATCCTGCAAACGGGTCATATAATTCGCCATTTGGAAGATCGGTGCATCGGCATTCTCATTACGCATTAATACGAATGGACTAGAACCTACGCGGTAATCCAAGATATAAATACCCAAAATCATAGAGGCTACAAATACTTGCGCCAATGAAAGGCTGGCCATAACCGGCGCTTCCCACGATTTTGAAGTAAACATTACAATTGTACCCAACACACAATGCCAAATACTCCATAACAAGAAGCTACCTTCCTGCCCTTCCCAGAAACAGCTGAGCAAGTATTTTACTTCCAGTGATTTGGAGGAGTGTTGCCACACATATTTGTATTCAAATAAGTGGCCGGAAATCATGTGATAAAGGGTGAAGAAAACAGTAAACACGGCAACAACTTGTACCAAAAATGCTACTCGAGCAATTTTCTTCCAGCTGTTACGAAGCAGGTCGTCCTTCAACTGTACCGCGCATACATAGGCGATAGTGGCTACTATCGAGGCAACAAAGGCGAGCACTGCGGCAAAGTGACCGATTTGCCCAGGCAGTAAATGCTCATTTAAAAATTTAGTTTCCAAGATATTTCTACAAGCTATTTTTTGAAAAAAGCGAAAGTATTCGTTTCCATTTTACTGTACACTGATAAATGTCATTAATTCAACACTTTAACAAATCATACTTCGCATTCATATGACGACTGAATTAAAGATATATACAGTAAAATATGAGGGAGCTATTAAGCTTGTTTGATGCCTACAACTTCTTGATCGTCTTTGTATTTAGACGGGCATTTCATTAATATCTTGTTGCACACGAAAATATCACCATCCATTTGGCCTGTTAATACAAGCTCAGTAGATTTTTCGAAATCTGTAGGTTTTGTTCCAGTGAAAATAACTTGACGTAATTCGCCGCTTTTATCCTTCATATAGAATGAAAAATAGTTGGCATCTTTTTGTGGATCGTAAACGAGGGCTTTGGTTGTATCTAAAGCTCCAATCACATGAATTTCTTTACCAGGCTTAGAACGCGAAGTGGCAAATGTTTCGTAGGTGCTAAAATCTCCTACCATCATAGCTACAACAGCCACACAAATCGCGATAATTACAAGCAGAACAATATTCGTTTTTTTCATCTTACACCAGTTGATTAATCTGGCAAAAATAGTTAATAAAAGTTCATAACTAAAGGATTAATTTGTTGAGCGGCGGTAAAATATGTAAGATTTCCAGCAATTACCAGTACCTTTGCGCGGAAATACGAAACGAACAAGTTATAATGGCTGATTTATCGCAATTTGATCCGAACTCAGTTGGCTTGCTATCCAATAATATTTTTGGCTTGCCATTCAGTGAAAGTGAAGCTAAACTGGTTTTGTTACCAGTTCCATGGGAAGTAACCGTGTCTTACAGCAATGGCACCGCCCGTGGCCCAGAACATATCTTCAAAGCTTCTCTCCAAGTGGATTTGTACGACCCAGATGTTAAAGACGGTTGGAAACAAGGCTTTTTCATGCGCGAACCTGATAAACATATCTTGCTCCGCAGCGATTACCTCCGTAAGGAAGCCGAATTATATATTAAATTCCTCATGGAAGGTGGCGACGTATCGGAAAACGATTTCCTTTCCCGCTCCCTCGAAGATGTAAACACCGGTTCGCAAAAACTGAATGATTGGGTATACAACCAAACCAAAGAATTACTCGATAGCGGTAAACTCGTTGGTTTAGTAGGTGGCGACCATAGTACCCCGCTTGGTTTCTACAAAGCCATCGGCGAAAAGAAAGGCGATTTCGGTATCCTTCAAATTGATGCACACTGCGACTTACGCGATGCATACGAAGGGTTTAAATACTCCCACGCGTCTATCATGTTCAACGCCTTAAACGAAGTACCACAACTGAAAAAGTTAGTACAAGTAGGTATCCGCGATTATTGCGAAGAAGAGGTAGATTATATCAACAATTCTAATGGTCGTGTTACGACTTTCTTTGATAAAGACATAAAAGAACGCCAATTCGAAGGCGAAAGCTGGAAATCTATTTGTGATAGCATCGTAAACACCTTGCCACAACAAGTGTACATCAGCTTCGATATCGATGGTTTAGATCCGAAATTGTGCCCGCATACAGGTACGCCTGTTTCTGGTGGTTTCGAAGCGGAACAAGTATATTACCTCTTCAAAAAGGTGATCGAAAGCGGCCGTAAATTAATCGGTTTCGACTTGAACGAAGTAAGTGCCGGCCACGACGATTGGGATGCCAATGTTGGTGCACGCGTACTTTTCAAGTTGTGCAACTTGATGGTAAAAGCAAACGCATAATCTTACATCAAATAAAAAG
The DNA here is from genome assembly GCF_003259335.1 of Chitinophaga skermanii. Taxonomy (GTDB): domain Bacteria; phylum Bacteroidota; class Bacteroidia; order Chitinophagales; family Chitinophagaceae; genus Chitinophaga; species Chitinophaga skermanii. The sequence goes on along the minus strand of NZ_QLLL01000003.1, from coordinate 529,321 downwards.
CCGGGAGCCTGCTAACTTAGTGGCTTCCGGCTTCTTTTAATTTAATAGCTGCTATGTATAAATTCCGCATTATTCATCCCAATGCCATTACCCGTTTACGTTTACAACCCGTTATGCACGGTATGGCAGGTATATTGTTTATGTTTAATACAATGGGCGCTTATAGGGTCGAAAACCCTAACTTGTTTTTGGTGATTTTCTTTTTATTGATGGGACTCGCCAGCATGGTGTTTCCTTTCATGTTAAGACGCCTTAAGAACATTCCAAGCGCTAACGGCTTTATGCGTATCATGCAGGTAGTGATTTTACTAGGTAGCGCCTTGTATTTCTTAGGGCATTTGCAACCAACCATCGCCATTTTGCAAATATTCGCCGGTTTAACCTTAGCATATGCAGCTTACGCAGAATATAAAATCTTCCAACCTGCATATGTAGAATTATCGAATACGAACATCGTGCTCCCTACCCTCTTTGCAAAACGCACAATTGGTTGGAACGAGCTGAAAAACGTAATTTTACGTAACGATGTATTCACCATCGACTTTAAAAACAACAAGCTATTACAATTAGACGTTGCCGATGAAATTGGTATCGTAGAGCAAGAAGAAATCAATGCTTTTTGTAGTAGCCGGTTAACGAAATAATAAGCATCGCTTTTGAGCAGGAAGCAAAAGCAATTTACTGGTAGGATAGCTAGGCAATATGCCCCGTTATCAAAAAACATTACACATTGAAACCATACATTTTATACTCCGACGGTAAAGGAAATATTTTCGAAGACGAAACCATGTACGTTACAGGACGTAGTGGTTGGGATGCTTTCGAAATACCTGGAGACGAGTGGATCGAGTTGCCGGAAGGAGGTAACTTGTACGAATTGCCAGGCCGTAGAGGGATTGGTATTGATGTAGAAACCGGTGACTTAGGTTTGTGCGAAAAAGGCTGGGCAGTAGCGGCATTTATTCCGCCTGCACACACAGGCCACTTCTTAGCTGCCTACGAAACCATGCCCGATGCACCCACCTTACCCCTGTTCTGCTATACAGCCGTGGGTTGGTACGATGGTAAGTTCTACGTACCTGCCACTCGTATTGAAAGAGATATCCGCCAAGAATGCGCCGGCTTCGACGATAAAAAAGTGCAAGAAGGCGTTAAAACCTTAATAGAAGCATACCCGCATAACCGCTTAGTGCAACACTTAGCCGATAATTGCGCGTTAACATACCACTGCCCTGCAGCACGTAACTACTTCATGGGAAGATGGGAATGCCCAATTCCTTCCTCTCCTGCTTGTAATGCTAACTGCGTGGGATGTATTTCCTTCCAACCAGAAGAAGAGTCAATCGTATCTACCCAAGATCGTTTGACTTTCAAACCTACTGCCGCAGAAATCGTGGAATATACTGTTCCGCACTTAGAAACGGCTCCTTACCCAATTGTTAGCTTCGGTCAAGGCTGCGAAGGTGAACCATTATTAATGTGGGAAACACTCCGCGAATCGATCATCGAAATCAGGAAGCACACACAAAAAGGTAGCATTAACATCAACACAAACGGCAGTAAACCAAACGCTGTACGTGCACTTTGTGAAGCAGGCTTAAATAGTATCCGCGTAAGCACAAACTCGGCACGTGAAGCTATTTACACCCCTTACTACCGCCCGAATAACTATAAATTCGAAGATATTGTAGAAAGTATCAAAGTCGTGAAAGAATTCGGCGGTTGGGCCTCTATCAACTACTTCGTATTCCCGGGTATTACCGATTCTGAAGAAGAATATGAAGCCTTACGCAAATTGATCCGCGAAACAAACCTCGACATGATCCAATGGCGTAACTTCAACATCGATCCAGATTGGTATATGGGAAGAATGGGAATCACGGAAACAGGTGATTGCCTTGGTGTTAAACAATTATTAGAACTCATCCACGAAGAGTTCCCACACTTGAAATTCGGTTATTACAACCCGCCGATGGAAAGGATTAAAGGGGATTTTGATATGGATTTTGCACATTATTAATCGTCATAAAAAACGCTTCCAAGTTGGAAGCGTTTTTTTATGTTTCTGTAACAATTATTTTATGCCCGCATGGCAGGATTCATCTCCCCTTCGTGCAGTTTGCTTTCTTGGATAACCTTCTTCTGTAAGCACCAATACCCCAAAGCCGCCAACACACAAATACCTGCTAGCACGTAAAACCAGCCGTTAAACCCAACATGCAATACTACGTAAGCGCCCAAGAAAGGCGCCGATACATGGGCCGCTGAATAAGCCATGCTATACAATGCAGCATATTGCCCCCGGTTTTGAGGTTGACTACGGGAAATCCAAAACGAGTTCATAAAAGGCATGGCGAATATTTCACCGTAGGTAATTACCACGCAATACAAGGTGGCTACCCATACAAACGGGAAGATCGTCATTAGCATATAAGAAGCGCCTACCATCAGTGTACCTATAGCGATAAACACGAGGCTCGGCAGCTTGTTTTCCAGTTTATAAATCAATACAATTTCTGTGGCGGCAATTAACACCCCGTTAATCGCCAAGTTCCAGCCAATAGCTGTTTCGTTCATCTTCAACACGTCTTTAAAGAACAAAGGTGTAATGTTGAACATCTGCATAAAACACACGGCGAATAAATACACGAGCACGATGAATGCAATGTAAATATGATCACGGTAAGGCGAAGAGGCTTTCGTTGCGCATACTTCTGCTGCGCAGGCTGCCCTTTGCTCGTCGCGCTTTACGTTTTTTAGGAAAATAAGTATCAGCAAGGCAGAAGTTACACAGGTGAAACCATCTACCCAAAACAAGTATTGATAACCAATAGCGGCTAGGAAGCCACCGATAGATAAACCTATTGCCCAGCCCATGTTCATGGCAAAACGATTTAGCGCATAAGACCGCGTTCTTAATTCCGGGGTAGAATAATGGGCAATTGCTGCCGCGTTGGCCGGTCGGAAGGCATCTCCCATGAGACTTAAAAAGAATATGCAGATACAAATCTGCGGGATGGTTTGCATAAAGCTCAAAATAGCGAACATGACGCCGTTCATGAGCAAGCTACAAGCTTGCACGGGATAGAATCCAATTCTATCGGTTAAACGACCTCCTAATGCTGCGCCCATAATAGAGCCTACACCAAAACAGGCCATCACCAAGCTGGCATCACCCAAAGTATAATGCAAGTGTTTGGTAATGTAAAGTGTCATGAATGGGATAACCATGGTGCCACAACGGTTAATGAGCATCACGAAAGAATTCCACCAAATGGCCGGAGGGAGGCCACCATAAGCACTCTTATAAAGTTGTACAGTTTTTTTGAATAACATAACGCTTCCGCACTGAGCTATAAAAGTACTCCATTAAACTGTGATTTACGTAGCAAAACAAAAATTCATGTTAAAATAAAAGGGATAGCTACTTTTGCAGGCAATAGATTTTTGCTTTAACACTTTACGATGGAAGTCACGGATATTCTAATCATGTGCTTATTCTCTTTTAGCGCAGGATTTGTAGATGCAATTGTAGGCGGTGGTGGATTAATTCAAACACCTGCCATTTTAATTCTTTTCCCGCAGTACCCAGTGCCTATGCTACTTGGCACCACGAAGATTCCTGCTTTCTCGGGAACATTGAATGCTACTTATCAATACAGTAAACGGGTATCGATGAACTACAAGGTGCTGGCATTTATGTGCTTCGTAGCCTTTGGTGCTTCTATGCTAGGCAGTAGTAGCGTAAACCTCATGCCTCGCGAATACTTGCGGCCTTTTATGCTGGTATTAATGATTGGTATCGCCATTTACACTTTTTTGAATAAGAACTTCGGCAGTGCCGAACATGTAGAGAAAACCGACCGCTTGCGTTATGTATACGCCGCTGCTTTAGCCGCTTTAATTGGGTTTTACGATGGCTTTTTCGGCCCCGGCGCAGGTAGCTTCCTGATTCTCGTGTTTATTGGCTTATTGGGGATGGACTTCTTACACGCCAGCGCCCACGCAAAAGCGGTGAACCTATTTACGAACTTGGCTTCTATTACTTATTTCGGGTTGAAAGGGCTCATTATCTGGAAATTGACTGTTCCCATGGCAGTAGCTAATTTCGCAGGTGGTTTTACAGGCGCTAAACTGGCTATTTCGAAAGGGAATAAACTGGTTCGCTATTTCTTCTTAATTGTTGTTTGTGGAACAATTATTCGCTTTGCCTACGACTTAATTATGCAATATCGATAGCTACGGCATCGTTATTGTAGTTTATATAGATGCGATAAAAATTTTATTTAACTTTACCGCAACCATTATTTTCAACATTCAGGCATGAACGGACCACAAAAGCAAGATAAATACAAAGCCCTCAGCATCACCATTGTTGTGCATGCTTTGTTGGTGATGGCATTTATTATGATGAGCATTGATACGCCCCCTCCTATTCCCAACCAGGATTTAGGTATGGAAGTGAATTTAGGTACCAGCGATGATGGTATGGGTGAAGTACAACCACTTAACCCAAACCCGCCGGCAGCTGCCGACGATGCTAGCACAGCCTCTCAACCTGAAACAAACCCTGCTACCCAAACAGGCGAACAACCCGATTATGCCACGCAAGACGAAGAAGAGGCGCCTGAAGTAAAGAAACCAGAAAAAGTAGTAACTCCTCCTAAAGAGTTACCTAAAAATATAGAACCTAAAAAGGATAATAAACCTAAACCCAAACCGGCAGATAAACCTACCGAAACTAAACCCGAGCCTGCTCCTAAACCTAAAGCCACCTATAAAGGCGGTACAGGTAGTGCTGCCAATTCAGGTAATGGTGCCGATGGTAGCAACAACTCCACCGGTGAAGGTAATACAGGTAAACCGGGTGATCGCGGAAAAATCGATGGCGATCCCAATGCCAAAGGCTACGATGGTAACGGCGGTTTAGGCGGTGGAAAATCTGATTTCCGCTTAGCAGGTAGGTCCTTGAAAAGCGCTCCTAGGTTAACTTACGACGGACCAGAAACTGGCTACGTTGTAGTGCAAATCAAAGTGAATCAAAACGGTCAAGTTACGAGTGCTAGTATCATTCCAAAAGGTACTACTATCACCTCTTCCAGCGCAAGAGAACTAGCGCGTAAAGCAGCGTTAGAACTCAAATATTCCGCGAACGATGATGCGCCAACTGAACAGTTCGGTACAGTGAAAATCTACTTCAAAAGCGGTCAGTAACAATTAATTCATAAAAAATATAATAAGTGCAAGCCAATAAAACGTATCTTAAAATCGTTTTATTGGCTTGAATGTTTATATGAATACACGCTACCTGGGAATTCTGTTTGGATTAATATGCTTACTATCCAATGTTAAGCAATCGTGCGCACAATCGTTCGGAGGATACACTACTAGTCATTATGCCGGTATCTATGCCGTGCCTTTCAACCCTGCTATGGCTGCGGGTTATCATAGTAAATGGGATATAAATATCATTGGTGCCGATATGCGTGCCGGCAATACATATGCCTTCTTCAAAAAGTCTTCCCTGCTACACCCGCCCGAAAAATTAGTACGAAATAGAGATTATTACTTTGATACACTCGCTAGTGGAAAACAGTTTGGTTGGGGTGCAGGGGAAATTATGTTACCTGCTGTGTTGTATTCTATCGATACGAAGCAAGCGGTGGCTTTTACTTGGCGGGTACGCGGTTTTGGGAATATTGGGCATGTAAGTACCGAAACTGCCAACTTATTTGCAATTAATTATCCGAATACTAAATATCTCGATAGAACATTATCAGAACCCGGTGCAAACGGCTCGTACCATGCTTGGAACGAGTTTGCGTTTACCTATGCACGTACGCTCCAAGAAACGTATGCTTCCCGCTTAAAAGTGGGTGCTACGTTGAAGATATTAAGCGGGCTTACTGCTGCTTATGGCAGTGCAGGTGATGCTATCTTCCGTTTCAATAGCAATGGTACTATTAACGTGAATAGCGGGCAAGCTAGGTTTGGTTATAATAACGAATTGGATTCAGCTAATAATAGTTTTGGCGATTACTATAAACTCTCGGCTCACCCGGGAATAGGTGTAGATATTGGTCTTACTTATGATGTGCGTGACGAGGATGGTGGTTTTGGTGATTATGAAGAAGAAGGGAACGAATCTTTTAACCCCGAAGCCGACGATTATAAACTTCGCTTAGGGATTAGTATTACTGATATTGGTAGGATTGCTTATAATACTTCTATTGTTAGTCAACATGTAAACCTAACTACACAAAGTTTACACGTGAACGATTTACGTCAACGCAGGGGCGAAAGCGATAAATTATACCTATTACGTTTAGGTACCTATTTCGAACAACTACCCGTTGATCAGAAATATAAGATGAGCTTACCCACTACGCTACATCTTATGGGCGACTATAAAATAACATCTAACTTTTATGTAAGCGCCAATGCCGATATAGCCCTCACCAGTGGCGTGAAAAACGATCGAAAATCAAGTGCTATCACCCAATTACTCGTTACCCCCCGGTACGATGCAAAACACATCGGCGTTTACCTCCCTTTCAGTGTGAATAGGTATAGCCAAGCCGATGCAGGCATTGCCCTTCGAGCGGGTCCGTTGGTTATTGGTTCCAATAGTTTGTTCACGAACTTAGCACGTAAAAATTTAAATCGTGCCGACGCTTTCGTAGCTTTGCGCGTAATTCCTATTAAGTTTAGGAAGAAAGACGGCGGCGATGGTATCTTCCGTAGGAAGAAACAACAAATGGGCTGCCCTATTTAGTCGATTTAAGGAAGCAACATGCAACAACCTACTTACGAACAAACACTAGAATACTTATTCGCGCAATTACCCATGTTCAGCCGTATTGGTGCGGCTGCCATGAAGCCCGATTTGCATAATACACAAGCTTTATTGGCTTTCCTAGGCAACCCCGAAAAGCAATTCAAAACAATTCACATCGCGGGCACCAATGGGAAAGGCTCTTCTAGCCATATGCTAGCGGCCATTTTCCAAGCCGCAGGCTATAAAACGGGTTTATATACTTCCCCCCACCTCGTCGATTTTAGAGAACGCATCAAGGTGAACGGCGAAATGTGTAGCCAACAATTCGTGGTAGATTTTACAGAGAAAGTAAAAGCCTCTATAGAAGATATTCAACCATCGTTTTTCGAGTTAACGGTAGGTATGGCGTTTGAATATTTCGCACAAGAAAAGGTAGATATCGCCATCATAGAAACAGGTTTGGGCGGTAGGTTAGATAGTACGAATGTAATTACACCAGAGCTATCGCTGATTACCAATATTAGCTTCGATCATATGAACATCTTGGGCGATACTTTGCCCGCTATCGCGGCTGAGAAAGCGGGTATTATAAAGGAACATGTACCGGTAGTGATTGGTGAAACCCAAGTCTCCATCATCCAAGTATTCAAAAGCAAAGCACAGCAATTGCATGCCCCTATTTATTTCGCCGATCAACTATTACAAGTAACAAATCAACAATACACGCCCCAATATCTTACTCTCGATATCTTACATCACAATAGCGGCGAAAACATCCGCTATACACTCGATCAAACAGGTAAATACCAAGCAAAGAATATCCTCGGGGTATTAACTGCTGTACGCATTTTAAGGGAACAAGGCTGGAACTTACCGGAACAAACGGTACAAACTGCTTTGTCGCAAGTGAAACGCTTAACGGGTTTACGTGGCCGCTGGGAGGTGATTGCAGAAAAGCCATTAACCGTGTTGGATGTAGGCCATAATGAAGCAGGCGTAGGAGAAATTTTGGCCCAATTGGCCATGCAGCAATATAATAAGCTACATATTGTTACGGGGTTTGTACGGGATAAAGATGTTCCTAAAGCTTTATCGCTATTGCCTAAAAATGCAACCTATTATTTTACCCAAGCGCAAATACCCCGGGCATTGCCTTACGATGAACTAGCGGTATTAGCCCAACAAGCAGGACTTACCGGCAATACATATCCCACAGTGAAAGAAGCATTCGCGGCCGCACAGCTGGCTGCACAGCCGGATGACTTACTATTAGTTTGTGGTAGTTTCTTTATCGTGGCAGAAGTGATGTAATTACCATTGCATCTCCCCTGCTTTAATTAAGCCGTAGAATAAGCATGCAGCATGCAGACTTTGCCAAATCTCGTGCTGCTGCAACAAGGCTTTCACCTCGTCGATACTCATCAACAATACATCCAATTCCTCGTGCTCATCCAGCGATTGTTGTGATACTTTCACCCCGCCCGTAGCAAAGAAATAATGCGTGAGATTAGTAGTGGTGCCCGCATTCGCTGAAATGGAACCCATCGGTTCTACGTGGGAAAATGTATACCCCGTTTCCTCCAATAATTCACGACGAATAGCATCTTCTAAAGTAGCATCAGTTGGATCTACACATCCACCAGGTACTTCGATAATGGTTTTACCTAAGCCTTGCCTAAATTGTTTTACCATCAACACTTTCCCCTCTGCTGTTAGTGCAAATGCATTCACCCAGTCGGGGTATTCAATCACGTAATAATTGTCGACCTGCTTACCGCTGGCCGTTATACAAGTATCCTTCCGTGCTTTTAACCAAGGTTCCGTGAAAACATACTCACTTTTAACTAGTTTCCAATCTAACGGGTCGCTCATAATCTATATTTTAAAAGCCTGGCTTCGGCCACCCTTCACGCTCTACGAGTTTCTCGATATGAGCTAAATGGTGCTTACCATGCCAAGCATAAAGAATTAAATGTTGTGCAATAGAGGTGATTTTTTTTGATGCCGGGTGGAAGAAGGTACGTTGCCATTGCTCTTCTGTTAACCGTTCTAAAATCGCTACCCAGCGCACATGCAAAGCGTGTAACAAGGTTAACGACACATTAATCGGCACATGTTTAACGTCTTCCAATTCTGCCCACAATTGTTCCTCGTAAGGTTTAATCTGTGGGTTGTCTTCCGTTAAAGCCAATTTTAGCCTCACTAAGGCGTTCATATGGCTATCGGCCACGTGATGCACCACTTGCGCTACCGTCCAGCCACCGGGCCTATAAGGTGTGTTTAGTTGGGCCTCGTCGAGGTTTTGTACCATTAGCTCCAATAACGAAGGTAAATACCGGATATCGGTAATCAATGATTGCCGCTGTTGCGGGGTTAATTCGATACTAGTATCGGCATGGCCGATAGGATAACGTAAGTCTTCGTGGTTCGACATGCAATATTAATTTTAGGATTCGCGTAGTGCTTTCCCGGTTAGGGTAATGAACACATCTTCCAAGTTGGCTAGCTTCACTTGTTTTTCTCTTTGGAAGCCACTGTCTACTAATTGATCGATGAGGTTGTTAGGGGAATCGAGCGCAATAATTTTACCACTATCAACAATCGCGCAACGATCGCACAGGAACTCGGCTTCATCCATGTAGTGTGTTGTAATAACAACGGTGGTGCCTTTTGAACGAACATCCAGGATTAAGTCCCACAGGTTACGGCGCGCTTGCGGATCGAGGCCTGTTGTGGGTTCGTCGAGGAAGATGATTTTAGGTTTATTGATCAGCGTGGTGGCAATGCTGAAACGTTGTTTCTGCCCGCCGGATAACGCTTTGTATTTTGCTTTTGCTTTGTCTTCGAGGTTGAAGGCTGCTAATAGCTCTTTGGGATTAACCGGTTGATTATACAACCCGCCAAACAGCTCTATTAACTCTACGAGGTTCAAGTTGGGATAATAGCCCGAAGTTTGCAACTGCACCCCGATGATTTTCTTGATCGCTTCCGGTTGTGTATCCAAGTTCAATCCATCTACGATCACTTCCCCACTCGTTTTATCACGCAAGGTTTCAATGATCTCCAAGGTAGTAGATTTACCGGCGCCATTAGGTCCTAATAATCCAAAGATCTCACCTTCTCGCACATCGAAACTGATGCCCTTTACAGCTTGAAAATCGCCGTAATTCTTCACCAAGTTCTTTACTTCAATAATATTCCTCGTTTCCATGGTGCCAAATTACAACATAAATTCATTTACAAACCCTCTTGCCCCATTTTTTCCAAGGCCGCAAAATATTGCCCCACATGCAAGCCATCCATCAACGCATGGTGTACTTCCACGGAAACCGGCATCATGCGGCGATCGCCTACCATGGTATATTTGCCTAACGTGATTTTCGGAATACTATCGCCCGTTTTGAACTTACGCGCATGTTGTAAACTGGTAAAGCTAATCCATGGTATAACCGACACGTGTATCACGTTTATCATGGCTTCCATCCCATCCAATACCTGTTGCGTACGAAGCTTCTCTATTTCCACTTTCCCCGCCTCGCAAAAAGCCGTTACATCATGGTCAAACGGGAAATACCCAAATGTAAAGTTCCCATCGGGCTTCATCACGGTAGAACTACAATGAATGGTTTCGTGGGCCACTACCGCTCCATTATGCAAACGCAATTTGAAAGCCGGTACTTGGTTGACTGCTTTGGTTAACCAATACAAGCAAGCTAAGAAAAACGGTTGTTGCCTTGCTTTTGCATCGGCGTATAATCCTGTTACATCCACCTGGGCTGTGATGTTGAAGAAGGGATTATCATAATCTTTAAAAAAGTCGTATTGCGGTTTCCGCTCCCACGTTTCAATATCTATCAACTGCATTAACGCATCACGTTTAAGATTTCTGTAATTTTTTCAACGGCTAAGAAGTTGGGGTGTTGCGGTACTTCGGCATGTTCATGCAACCAAGTTATCGCGTAAGGTACGTGTACTGCATGTGCATCGATGTTCAATACAGGCAATACATCCGATTTCAAAGAGTTTCCAATCATTAAGAACTCTTTCGGCGCAATATTTTGTTGCTGTAAAATCTGGCGATAATCATTCTCTTTCTTATCACTCATTACTTCTACGTGCTTAAAGTATTGCATTAATTGCGATTGCTTTACTTTCCTTTGTTGATCGAGCAAATCGCCTTTAGTAGCTACCATTAAACGGTAATCTTTATGCAAGGCATCCAATACAGATTCTACACCATCGATCAGTTGCACAGGGCGGTTTAACATGCTTTTACCGATGTCTAAAATTTGGTGCGTGATATGTGGAGGAAGATCGCCTTGGGTTAGTTTCACAGCGGTTTCAACCATGCTCAATGTAAAACCTTTGATGCCGTAACCATAAATCGGCAGGTTTTGTAATTCGGTATTAAACAAGGTGTCAACAATATTCGTGGCGCTTGTATAAGGTTGGATAAGGTCTTTGAATGCTTGTTCTGCCTCACGGAAATAAATCTCGTTATCCCACAATGTGTCGTCGGCATCGAAGGCAATCACTTTAATGTCTTTAGTCATGTATCTCGTATTTTTTATTCGCCATTGTTCCTTTGCCATGGGCTCAATGGAGATGCAAAACTATTTGATTAATTTCGTGTAAAGTATCGCGATCTAATATAAAAGTATCGAATTTCACATGAAGACACTCAGCGGTGACGATTTTAAATATTTGTTAGCAAGGCAAGTAAATGCCTTGCAAACCCCCATGCCGCTAAATGTTCCTGCCAATTTAGATCATCTTATCAAAGCAAAAACCGTGCATCACCGCGGACCAGGCTTCGATATGATCCACTTCAGAGGCAGCTTCGATGAAGAAACCCGGGTAGTCGACTTCTACGATGAAACGCATACCAGTTTACATTTCCAATTGGCAGGTTCTTCCTGGGCAACCATCGGCCCCACGATCGATAATGCCGATATGCAACCCATGCAATACAACCTGTATAACTGCCATTCCCCCATCTCGCAATACCGTTTTCCCAAACAAAACGATTACCACTATTTCACAATATCACTTTCCCCCGCTAAAACCATAGAGAAACTCCAAACACTTCAACATCAACAGGCAGACGCTATTATCGATAAAATCCTACAAGCGCAAACCTTCTCCTTCATCGGCGAAAACCGCCGCCTAACACCCGCTATGCTGCAAAGCATCCAAGCGATCGACGATTGCCCTTTTGAAGGTGCCATCCGCGAAGTATACCTCGATGTAAAACTAACCGAGTTCCTTATCCATGGCTTGTTCGATACACAAAATGCCCTAACTTCCAAACAACAACACGGTATTCAAGACGTATGCGCGTACTTACAGGAAATGTGCCCCAATATTTACGATGCACCCACGCTATCCCAACAATTCCGCCTTCCTGCACAAGTCATTGTAAAGGGCCTAAAAGCGGCTACTGGTATGAGCCTATTCGCCTACCAACAGCACTTACGCATGCAATGGGCCAACGTATTATTACAAAGTGGAGAACGCAACGTAAACGAAGTCGCCGACATTCTAGGTTATAGCCAAGCTTCCCATTTTATTCATGCTTATAAGAAATTGTTCGGCTACACGCCTAAGAAAATGCAATAAAAAAAGTCGCCCCTACGAGGTAGGAACGACTTGCTGGGATATTGATGACATCCCAATTTGTTTATGCGTGTAATTACAAGGCGATTACTGTTTGATAAACACCTGTGTAAAAAAAGTGATGTTGTTTTTACCTTCTGCCACGCCAATACCTATCATGGTATAATCGCCCAGCATATTCTTACGGTGCCCCGGGCTATTAATCCAACCATTCACTACACCCTGTGCATCCAAATTACCGTAGGCTACGTTTTCAGCAGCACCGGCCACGCGTCCCATTTTCTTGGTTACATGGTCAATGCGTGATTCAAAGCCTTCATGCCCAAAACCGGTACGACCATTGGCCATGTCTTTGCTATGATCACGGGCTTCGTCGCTAATAACGTCCACCAATTTTAAAGGTGGCTTTCCTTTAGACTGGCGGAATTTGTTCGTGTAAGCCAAAATCTCTTCTTCAAATTCTCCCCTCGATATTTTTTTCTTAGGTGCGGATGTAGTGGTGCTTTTTGAAGTTTTTGCAACAGGTTTGCTTGAAGAACAAGCACTCGCTTCCGTTACAACTGCAGCACTCACCAAGAGGCATAAAAATGTTTTTCTTAGAACAGTTGTCATAAACTGTAAACGTTTTGGTTAAAATAAAATTGCAGGACATGCCTGCAATTTTATCAAAGCAACAATCTTGCCAGTTGCTTAAAAGCCTTATTGTAGCACAACTTTCACTACATCCACCATGTCTTTCGACCCAATGAAAATAGGAATCCGTTGGTGCAATTCGGTTGGTTTTACGTCTAACAAACGGGTATGACCATCTACGATGGATGCTCCGCCCGCTTTTTCGATGAGGAAGCTCATCGGGTTACACTCGTAACAAAGGCGTAAACGCCCGTTTTTGTATTTACCAAAGGCTGGATACATGAAAATACCCCCTTGGATAAGCGTACGATGGATTTCTGCTACCATACAACCCACAAAACGGTGGCGGTAAATACGGTCGTTCATATCCTTCGCCATGTATAAATCGATGGCTTCACGCACGTTTTCCTCGTATAAATGATAGTAACCGGCGTTTACAGAGAAGATATCGCTATTATTAGGTACCTGGATGTTTGGGTGACTCAAACAGAACTCGCCAATAGAAGGATCAAGGGTAAAACCTTGTACACTTCGCCTAGTAGCATATACTAACATGGTAGATGACCCATATATAATATACCCTGCCGCAATCTGCTTCGCCCCTTCTTGCAAGAAGTCATTCAAGTCACAAGGACTGCCATTAGCACTTAACCTGCGGTACACCGAAAATATAGTACCAATCGATACATTCACATCAATGTTGCTAGACCCGTCGAGCGGATCAATTAATACAACATATTTCGATTGCAACGATTTCTCATCGTTAAAGGCAATAAAGTCTTCATTCTCTTCCGAGGCCATACCGGCGCAATAAATGCTATGGCGAAGGGAATTGATGAATTGGTCATTGGCGAACTCATCCAATTTCTTCACTGATTCGCCTTGCACATTGGTTTTACCTGCTTCGCCCAGGATATCGGCGATACCGGCCTTGTTTACTTCCACATTCACCCTTTTGGCTGCCAAGCCAATATCACGCAAGAGGCCCGACAATTGGCCTGTTGCTTCTGGGAAATTACGAAGTTCCTGGATGGTGAATTCATCCAGCGTCATTACTTTTTGCTTGCTGTTCATGTTCCGAGTAGCGTTGTTTTGGTGGGTACGAAAATACTGCTATTTGCAACGATTATAAAGAAACTGTCATTTCTTGCAAATCAGATTTTTAAACAATTCTAAGTTTGCCGTAATTTGCTAATTAATTGTTTAACAGAAGATCAACCGATATATGAAGGTTTTCAAATTTGGCGGTGCAAGTTTAGAAAGTATTGAACGCATACAACACGTAGGTAAAATTGTACAAGCTTTCCCTGGCGAAAAGTTACTGATCGTTGCCTCGGCAATGGGTAAAACAACAAATGAACTGGAAAAAGTTGCCCAAAACTTCTTCATGCGTAAGCGTGAAATAGCAGCGCAACTCCTCTATAATATAGAACAACAACACGTTCACTTGGCTGAACAGTTGCTCGGAACAAACGAACATCCTTTGTTCACCCAGCTTCAACAGTTCTTCACCGAAGTAGAATGGACATTAGGAGAAAAGCCTATTCGTACCTACGATTACTATTACGACCAAATCGTAAGTATGGGCGAATTAATCTCCACAGCCATTGTAAGTGCTTACTTCAACCACGCAGGTATTTCCAATAACTGGCTAGATGTACGCGATGTATTCAGAACGGACGATAATTTCCGCGATGCCAACATCGACTGGGATTACACCCAAAATGCTGTCAATACAATCGTAAAACCTTTATTCAACAATTCCAATATTGTTATAGCGCAAGGCTTTATCGGTAGCACCGACCAAAACGAAACCGTTACGCTCGGTCGTGAAGGGAGCGATTATACCGCCGGTGTATTTGCCAATATGCTCGACGCCGAAAGCCAAACGATCTGGAAAGATGTAGAAGGTTTCAAAAATGCCGATCCCAAACTCTTCCCAAATACAGTGGTGATTCCTGAAATTACTTTCAGCGAAGTAATCGAACTCGCCTACTACGGCGCCCAAGTAATTCACCCGAAAACAATCAAACCTTTGCAAAACAAGCAAATCCCGTTATACGTGAAATGCTTCTTAGATAAAGACTTACCCGGTACCGTCATTAAAGAAGATGCCGATGTTAAGAAGTTACCGCCATTGATTGTATTGAAGAAAAACCAAGTACTCATCAGCGTTAAATCCCGTAACTACGCCTTCATTACAGAAGATAAAATCAGCGATATTTACGAGATCTTCCACGCCTGCAAGGTGAAGATTAACTTAATGCAAAACGGCGCTATCAGCTTCTCTTGCTGTATCGATAACAATCCTGATAAAATCGAATTGTTAATTAAAGCTCTCCACGTCGATTTCAAAGTGAAGTACAACGAAGGCTTGGAACTCTTAACTGTTCGCCATTACCAACCAGAACTTCTAAGAGAATTAACAACCGATCGCCAAATTTTACTCGAACAACGTTCCTTGAAAACAGTGCAGCTATTGATGAAATTAGCTGTCGCTGAAGGAAGTGTGCTATAAATGAATGATCAAAACGATCGTTTATCAAAATAAAAACGCTTTCCAGTCTATTCGATCGGAAAGCGTTTTTGTTATATAACGGTGTATGACTTACTTATTGATGTGTACCGTGGATATACGTTTCCAGGTTTTGAATGGTAGCACGTTGATCATCGATGATGTACTTCACCACGTCGCCAATAGAGATCATTCCCACTAAGCGGTTATTTCCATCTACAACGGGTAAATGCCGAATATGCTTATCCGTCATTTTCTCCATCGCTGTTTCAATAGGATCATCTTCGCTGACGGTAAAAGGGTTCTCCGTCATAATCTCACTAATTAAAGTGTCTTTCGAAGCGCGGCCTTTAACGATGACTCTACGTGCATAGTCGCGTTCTGAAAAAATTCCGCGAAGGGTGTCGCCTTCTAAAACGAGAAGGGCCCCAACGTTGCGGTCTACCAAAACCTGTAAAGCGTCGAATACGGTGTCGCTTGGTTTGATGGAATACACTGCATGCCCTTTTGCTTGCAGGATGTTTCTAATTCTTCCGCTCATGGCAAGCTCAATTTAAGTGTTAAGAAAAAGGGGGACTAACCATTATTAAGTTACCAAAAAATCGGTAGAAAATCAAAAAAATGTCGCCTACTTGGTTGATAATTTGGTGAGATAATTACAAAAAAAATGCCCGCTTGTTGAGTAAAGCGGGCATTTTTTTATGATTTTTTGCTATTATTCTAAAGTTGTTGCGCCAGAAACGCTCGCAGCTTGGGTTTGATGTAAATCGAATACAACAATCTCGTTCTCCCCTGCTTTTAACCAGGGCGCTGGGCAATACAGTCTTTTTTGAGGACCAATTTCCCAATACCTACCCAGGTTATGCCCATTCACCCATACAATGCCTTTCGTATACTTCGACATATCAATATAAGTATCCGCCGCTTTCTCAAGCTTAAAGGTGCCTTTGAAGAATTGGCCAGGTTTAGTTGGCTCTACGGTGGAAGCTTGCAAACCGGGCATCTCTTGCTCCGTCATCGGGAACCCAAATACCTCCCAGTTCATCAATGTCATGCCATTCAACGTAACACGCTCAGTAATCCCTTTACGGTCGATCAAATGCTCGGCGAAGTTAATTCTACCCATACCTTCCACGAAGATCTCGAGTACCGGGTTTTTAACATCCGATTTCG
This sequence comes from Chitinophaga skermanii, assembly GCF_003259335.1. Lineage (GTDB taxonomy): Bacteria > Bacteroidota > Bacteroidia > Chitinophagales > Chitinophagaceae > Chitinophaga > Chitinophaga skermanii. The sequence goes on along the minus strand of NZ_QLLL01000003.1, from coordinate 512,606 downwards.
GTAAATCAATGGTGCTTTCCCCTAAACGGCGGTCGATTTTACCTACGTATTTGCCGTTCAAAAACACCGTGGCATAATCATGCAGCTGGGTAATCTTCAACTTACCGCTATGATGGCCAATTAAAGTTGTTTTATACAACATGAAGCCATGATCTTGGTTGTACGCTTCGAAGGTTTTAGGTTGTACGGAAGCTACCGCCTTTGGCATGTGTTCCCAAATGCTTGTAAATGGTTTCAGTTGAACAGAATCGAATCCCACAACAGGAATCGCCTTTGGTACCGGTGGCAATTTCTTGCCCTTCGGCAAATACGAACCCATCAAATCCCTAAGCGCCGTGTACTTCGTTGTTACGCTACCTTGCTCATTAATCGGGGCATCGTAGTCATAACTCGTAATATCTGGCTCATATCCTTTACCGCCCGAGTTAGCGCCAGCCATGTAACCAAAGTTGGTACCGCCATGAATCACGTACAAGTTGAAGGAACGTTTATTGTCCATCAAGTACTTCACTTCCTTTACAATGCCCTCATTGCCTGTACGGGCATATTTTTCGCCCCAGTGTGTTAACCAGCCCGGGTATGTTTCCGCACTGAATGCCGGCACATTCGGGTTCTTGCGCTTTGCAGTCGCGAAATCAGCATCCGAGCTTCCCGAATCTAAACCTATTGCCGCGCCATCTACCGTTCCTGCCTCCAACATGTAATCGGTTGGACCATCGGCTGTATAATAAGGTACGTTGATGCCATTATCATCCCACAGCTTCTTTACCGCGTAGAGGTAGTTTTTATCGTTACCATAGCTTCCATACTCGTTCTCGATTTGCACCATTACGATAGGACCGCCATGGGTAATTTGTAAATCTTTTACTTCTGCTGCCAAGGCCTTAATATAGCGTGAAACCGCCGCCATATAACGCGGGTCCATACAACGAACTTTGATATCGTTAATACGGAGTAAATAAGGCGGCAAGCCACCAAATTCCCATTCCGCACATACATATGGTCCGGGGCGTAGCATCACCCACATGCCTTCTTCCTGGCAAATCTTCACAAACTCGGCAATATTGTGGTTGCCTGTTTTGAAATCAAATACGCCTTCCGTGCTCTCGTGGTAATTCCAAAATACATAAGCCGCTATGGTATTACACCCCATCGCCTTCGCCATTTGTATACGATGACGCCAATATTCATGAGGAATACGTGCTGGGTGCATTTCGCCAGAGATCACTTGGGTCGGCTGCCCGTCAAGTAAAAAATCTTGCCCACTCAATGCAAACGTATGTTGCTTTGCAGGCGCTTGTTTTTTCTGCGCATATGCCGCCGGGCCCATCCACAGGGCAAGAGCCATACAACTACTGAATAATACTTTTTTCATTTCGTCCTTGTGTTAGTATGCTATAAGTTGTAAACATAGTTAAAGAATGAACGCAGCACTAATAGTATATTAATAATGTAAGGTGTAAACTTCACATTTCTAATGTTGGCGTTGCGTGGTGGTATTATAGTCGTGTTGTTTGTACACTTGTACTATTGTAATACATGTTTTTTAGACTTTTTGCTTGCCAGTGGCCACACTATTTTCAATTTCATGCCGATGTTGTTACATTCTTTGCTCGCCAATGCAAGCCGAAAAACAGGTCATGAACAGCAGCCTGGTTTTATTGGTTCCTTAATTAGATGTTCCGGGTAGCAGTTGGAGGCTACGTTGGTGTGGAGATGACAGCTGTTTGGATTGATATTTGAGTTATATCATGTTTGGTATTGTTAAATAAACGACCGCCTTCGTAAGTCTAAGGTTTTGTTCATTTATTGCATACTTCATTCCTTTTGTAAATGCTAACCCTCACCTATGATCTCATATATAACAACGCTTTTACCCAATGACACTAAGTAACTTCAAAGTGACTTTCAAGTTGTTTCCATGTACTTTCTAGGTAGTTTTCATGTAAAATCCATGTAAGTTCCATGTAAATCCATGTGGTGTAGTCGTATTTTACTCGATGTTCACTTGGCTTTCACTTTACTTTATGTCGATGATTAACCGAGCGTAGGTTGATGTTTACTTGGTAGGATATTGCGTGGTTGTATTCGATATGATGCTTATTGTGATATGGGAGGGTGAAAGAAGGTAAATGAGTGGTTGATTTGAGATAATGCTGATAGTATTTTGCGATTGGCAGGTGATGGATTGTAAACCAATAAATTATAGTGTTGTGGCAAATGAAGCTTGAATGTTTAAAATAAAAACGCCTCCTGTTCGGAGGCGTTTTCTATTATTCGTTTGCACGATTACAAGTTATTCTTCTTTAACTCGCTTACAGCATGGTCGGCGGCGCGGGCGGTTAGAGCCATGTAAGTAATCGATGGGTTCTGGCAAGCGGATGAAGGCATGCAGGCACCATCTGTAATAAATACATTTTTCGCAGCGTGAACTTGGTTATAAGCGTTGAGGACTGACGTTTTCGGGTCGCGACCCATGCGGGCAGTACCCATTTCGTGGATACAGTGGCCCGGAGGTGGCATATCATCGTTGCCGCCAACGTTTTTAAGGCCGGCTTTTTCAAGCATTTCCTTGGCACTGTCTAACATGTCTTTTCGCATGGCGATTTCGTTTTCTTTGAATTCGCAGTCGATATCAAGGGTAGGAAGACCGTGAACGTCTTTTTTCTCGTGGTTGAGGCTTACTTTGTTATCATAGTATGGAAGATGCTCACCCCATGCTCCAATACTCATACCCCAGCCACCTGGTACAGTTTGGGCGTCTTTGAAATCGGCACCAATACCATCAAATATGTTAACGCGGCCACGGGCGGCGCCACCTTGGTAACCGAAGCCACGAACGTAGTCGTTGCGCTTGGTTTTTTCGTTGGTATTTCTGAAGCGTGGGATGTAAATACCATTCGGGCGACGACCGGCATCGTAATACTGGTCTTCAAATCCTTCATAATTACCCCATGCCCATACACCATAGTGGTGATCCATTAGGTTATGACCCACTTGACCGCTATCATTACCAAATCCTTCCGGGAACCGGTCCGATTTCGAATTCAACAAAATCCACGTCGAGCCCAATGTAGAGGCATTCAAAAACACAATCTTCGCATAGTATTCTATTACTTCCTTCGTTTCCGAATCCATAATGCGAACACCCTTCGCCTTCTGCGTTTGATCATCATACAGCACTTCTAACACAATAGAATGCGGCCGTAAGGTCATATTCCCCGTTTTCGCGGCTGCAGGTAACGTAACCCCGTTACTGCTGAAATAGCCCGTAAAAGGACAACCACGGGCACACAAGTTCCTAAACTGGCACTTCCGGTGATCGATCGCTTTCGTAGCATGCGCTACCCTACCAATCGTCATAATCCGGTCGTTATACAAGTCTTTAAAACGCTTCGCCACGTGCTTCTCTAAACAGTTCATATCCATCGGCGGCAAAAACACCCCGTCGGGCAATTGTGGTAAGCCTTCGGCTTGACCGCTAACACCGGCAAATTTCTCTACATAGGTATACCAAGGTTCCAAATCCTTATATCGAATGGGCCAATCTACACCATGCCCATCTTTCGCATTCGCTTCAAAATCCAAATCACTCCAACGGTACACTTGCCTACCCCACATCAAAGAACGCCCCCCAACATGGTAGCCGCGCAACCAGTTAAAAGGCTTCACCTGGTTGTACGGGTTCTCCAAATCGTTCACCCAATGTTGCACGGTCGACTCGTCGAATGCATAACACTGGCTTTGAATGGGATGCTTAGCTTTCATCTCGTTTGTAATACGAAGGTGATGTTCAAACTCCCAAGGGTCTTTCATGGCCGTTGTATAGCCTTCACCATGTACAATGTTACGACCTCTTTCCAACACGAGCGTTTTCAGACCTTTTTCACTCAGTTCTTTCGCTGCCCATCCCCCGCTGATACCCGATCCTACAACAATGGCGTCGTAGGTATTTTCCTTTTCAGCTTTGATATTTAGATTCATGGGTGGTTAGTTTTTTGCAAGAAAAATCCCCGTTAGTTACGAACGGGGATCAATTTTCTTTCTTTATAAATATTAAAGATTGCCTTTCTTCAATTCTTTCACTGCGTGGTCTACAGCGCGGGCTGTTAATGCCATGTAAGTGAGAGATGGGTTCACGCAAGAAGCACTTGTCATACAAGCACCATCGGTAACAAATACGTTTTTCGCTGCGTGTACTTGGTTGAATTCATTCAAGATCGACGTTTTCGGATCTCTACCCATACGTGCAGTACCCATTTCGTGGATAGCCATACCAGGATAAGAGCCATTGTCGTAAGTTTTGATGTTCTTAACGCCTGCTGCTTCCAACATTTCAGCCGCATCGTTCATCATATCCTTACGCATTTTCATTTCGTTTTCTTTGAATTCTGCATTGAATTTCAACGTTGGTTGACCCCATGCATCTTTCACCGAAGTATCAAGCGTAACTTGGTTGTCTTCATATGGTAAACATTCACCGAAACCACCAAGACCCATGCTCCATTGACCAGGTTCTGTTAATGCTTCTTTGAAGTCTTTACCAACACCCAATTCAGCTACACCCCTGTTCCAGCCACCGCGAGAACCACCACCTTGGTAACCGAATCCACGTAAGTAATCACGTTTATCAGCACCAATGTTACGGTAACGAGGTACATAGATACCGTTTGCACGGCGACCGAAGTAGTATTTATCTTCAAAACCTTCCATCGTACCAGAAGCACCTGTACGGAAGTGGTGATCCATCAAGTATTTACCCAATACACCACTATCGTTACCGAAACCATTCGGGAAACGGGTAGATGTACTGTTCAATAATACGAATGTAGAACCCAATGTAGAACCGTTTACAAAAACGATTTTAGCATAGTATTCTGTCATTTCTTTAGAATCTTTATCAATCACGCGAACACCTGATGCTTTACCCGTTTTATCATCGTAAATCAACGAGTTTACGATAGAATTCGGGCGTAATGTCAACAAGCCTGTTTTATTAGCCGCCGGTAAAGTAGATGATTGTGTACTGAAGTAAGCACCGAAAGGACAACCACGGCTGCACAAGTTACGGTACTGGCAAGCAGCACGGTTATCTTTCGCTTCCGTTAAGTTCGCCACACGACCCATCGTAATTCTACGAGATCCGCCGAAGTTCGACTCTACTTTTGCTTTTAATGCTTTCTCTACACAGTTCATTTCCATCGGTGGTTGGAAGATGCTATCTGGTAATTGTGGCAAGTTTTCAGCTTGACCACTGATACCTACAAATCTTTCAACATACTCGTACCAAGGTTTCAAATCCTTGTAACGAATAGGCCAGTCAACAGCAATACCATCTTTTGCATTTGCCTCGAAATCGAGGTCGCTCCAACGGTAGCTTTGGCGGCCCCACATAATAGATTTACCACCTACGATATCTGGACGATACCAGTCGAAACGCTTTTCTTCTTGGTAAGGCGATTTGCTATCGTTGATCCAATATTTCTCGTTGTGCTCGCTATATGGATAATCTCTTTGTAATTTTTCGTGCGACTGACGTTGGTCTTGCGTGATACGACCACGGTGTTCAAATTCCCATGGATCTTTCGTAGCAGTTTCATAACCAGTAACGTGCTCAAGTGGTTTACCACGATCGAGCATCAATACACGTAAACCTTTTTCAGTTAATTCTTTTGCAGCCCAGCCGCCACTTACACCAGAACCTACTACGATAGCATCGTAAGTATTTTGGTCTTGCGCTTTTATATTCAAATTCATTTGTAATCAGTTTTTAAGAAGCTAGAAAGTAATTGTACATACACGGAAACAATGTTCCGTTACACTTAGGAAGCCCAAGCTTTATCGCCTTTGTTGTAAGGGATACAACCTTCGTATTTACCTGGTACTTTTTCGTAACGCAATGCTTTGGTAGCACCTGGTTCAGACGTGAAGTAACCCAACAAGGTTAATTCCTTCATGATTTGGAAGTAATGTGGACCCGCATCTTTCGGCTTGTCTTTATTATCCCTGTAAGCAATTCTTTCTTTGTCGATCTCTGTCAACAATTCCGTTTTCTGGTCTGCTGTTAGGTTGATGAATGTTTTACCATACTTCTTGTCGGCTGCAGTATCGATTGCTTTCAAGCCATCCACAAAAATACCTTGTGCTTTGGCATCATAGCAATCATTCATCATAACTAATATGAAGTCATCGACTTTAGCAGCTTTTGCACCCGGCGTACTTGTTTCCGGGATAATTGTTTCGCAAATTTCAGCTACCAATGAACGCGTTTCGGGCGTTTGCAAGGTGTAGTTCTTTGGACCGCTATTACAGCCTGTAAGCGCTGCCAAGGTGGATGCTGATATGGCCGTTCCCATTAGGATGGCCACATTTTTAAGGGCGTCTCTCCTGTTCATAATAGTTATAATTGATTTGACCTAATTGACCTGTTCTGTTAAATAATGTTAAGACGTAATAAGTGTTTTACTATTTTTCTCTGCTGTTGATGGTAGTAACACGTGGAGTATTATTTTTCTACGACAGCGGCAAATGTAAACTGTAAACTCGCTGCTGGCGCATCTTTAGCGTTACAGCGTAAGACAATAATTTTTTCATAACGGTGGAAAGATTGACTATTCGACTTAAATGTAAAAAAAAATCCTTTAGTCGTGTGTATTTTTTACACATAACTAAAGGATTTTTTGATGAACGTCTAATTTATAGGATGTATTTACCGGAACTGTTCACCATAACGACCGGTAATTGTTTGTTTTTTTCGAAGTAATCGTACGCATTCCGGAGGTTTACCCAAAACTTCGGGTATTCCGTATCGTTGGGTGGTAGGTTATTATTCAAATAGTCTACCGACTTGCTATTACTGAACTTAACAGGGAATACATGCACCGGGATAAAATCTTGGCCCGCGTTTTTCGCGTTCACGCACATGATATATACCTCGTCGATGAATTCATCTGTTAATGGAATACAACCGATGGTTAAGCAAGTACCGTGGATATAGATTTCGCCGCCGGGCTTTTTAGGATCGGCTGCGAGAATTTTATCGGAATAGTTCGGGTAGTTAATCCCGAGTGATAGGTGGTACGAGCTGTTTGGGTTGAAGTCGTTGATATAATAAAACCCTTCTGGTACTTGGCGGTCGCCTTCCTTGCGCTTAGGCCCCATTCTGCCCGACAAAGTACACACTTTGAAAGATTTGAATAGTTTAAATGAGTCGGTTACTTTATTCTTCACCCAAATCTCCAATTCGCTATCTAACTTAAACGAACGGATGTAGATGAATTTCGCCGGGTACGTCAAACCCTTCTTTTCAAATTCTTTCTTAATCATTTCCTCTTTTGCACGGTAAGCCTCTCCTACGCGGGGAAATAGCTTCTGGTTGTCGAGAAATGATTGTTGTGCCATTGCTGCACTAGCTCCCATCAATAGTAAAGCGGCGATCAGTAAATACTTCATGTTTGTTGTACAGGTTAAATTATCTTAAGTGTCTATATCCTAGGTAAAATAAAATCACTGCAAAGATGATATAAATGAGCATCCCTACCTTTTTACCGGCTACGCGCACCATGTAGTGCGAGTTGCCTTGGAAAATCAAAAATGCCGTAAAGAGTTGAAAAAGTCCAGCCAAAAGGAACAATATACCGTATAACGTCTGTGTGCTCATCGTATTTTATATAATATTCACAAATTTATTGATTTTTTTCAGCGAAAGGAATGGAAAAGGCACTTTTAACGCTTTTATGGCAAAAAATAGCACAAAAATGGGGCAAGTAATCAATACTTGCCCCGGCCCATCGTGTACCATTCATGGGTGCTATGAAAAGCGAACTTGTAGATCGTCGATAACCAACACACCTCCCTTTACCCCGCTTTGCTGGAGGCTAAGCACGAAACTTAATCGCTCTGCCGTACTATGCACGGCATGTTGGAAGCTAATATGCTGCCAATGACTACTCGCAGCGGCAAAATATGTACCCTGTAACAACCCGTTTTCATACACGGAAAGCTTCAATTCCGGGTCCTTCTTCGCATACACCCCGGGCAAAAGCGACGTGTCGTAGGCTACCTCTAACTGTTTACTGCCGGCCGGTATGGGTAATTCGTGGCTCGACAAGCAACTTTGTGCCAATGCGCCTTCGTTGAATTGACAGCTACCTTTGCTTTTCAGGGTGAAGTGGTGATTATGCAGCACGGGTTGGGCCGTAATACAAGCCCTTTTAATCCACGGCACATAGGCCAGGAAGTAATATGGCCCTGTTTCATCGAAGCTAGCCTGGTAGGTAGTTTGGGATGGCACTGGTTTGCTGTTTTGGGGAGCCTCTAGCCAGCAGAACTGTACATTCAGCCCGTCTAGTACACTACCACCCCCAAACCGGGTAAAATCGAAACTGATAACGACCTCCTCACCAGGATTCTCGCTGTGTTGTAGTAATACGGTTAAGTGATGCGTGATTTTAGCCAAAGAAATGGGTTCACTAAAGATCAGCCCTTGGCTCGACTTGATCGTTGTAATAATGTCATTGTGCGCGTTTAAAATTTTACATGAAAAAGAATGCCCGCTATAGCTGGGCGTAAACATGCTAAAACAACAGAAGCCTCTAGGCACGGTTGCATGGGGTAAGAAACTATACCCAATCTCATACTTTATCAAGGACATAAGAGGAGATTTAAATATTGGCAAGACCTGTAAAAAATTCTCGTGAGCAATAACTAATATACAGTGCTTGCCTGCATTGTCCATGCAGGAGTGATTGGGGGAATTGGGGGGAGTTTGGACTAGATTATTATTTCATTACATTCTATTATGCCTATTTCGTTTTGTTTAATGGTTGCGAAAATTTTGTTCTTTTTTGATGAAAGCGATGTTTTACTTTCTCTTGCATTCTTACTAATTACCCCATTCACCTCCTCAACGAGATCAAAAATATCAAGACCAGTATTTTTAAGTTGTTCAACAGTAGCTACAATTTGGATAATGGCCTTTTTTCTAAGTTTACCCCTATTCCCTGTTGCGCCATTTTTCAACTCAATAAAATATACTAGGTTGTTTGTTACAAGGATAAAATCACACTTCTTATGTTTATTGTTGATGAAGTAATGATCGACTTTGATGATGGCAAAAACTTTCCCTACGGGATTCTTAATAGCAAAACTGCCCATTCTTTTTTCATGGGTTACTCTTACTCCTTTATTGCCGCCCTGGTCATACACATACAACTCTGTTGCCGTGTAATTTCTATAAGCGTGTTTCCTTCTCCCAATTACTGGATCGAGGTGTAAGCAAATCTTTCGTGCTATCGTTCGAATATTCTCCACCATTGTCGTATTAGATTTATGATTTTATCGAATTCAGTATCAAGTTTTACCGACGCTTCGTCAATTATATTTTCAGCGATTAAATGGGTTGCTGGATCGATAATTGAATATGATTTCCCTTCCTTTACTTCAAAAGCTTTCAGTTTCACCGTTGGTGAAAACATGGGTACAATAGCCTTTACAGCATCGAGGATATTGTAAACATCCCTGATTGATTTACCAGCTTTCAACGTACTGTTTTCTACTTGCCTAGTATCTAGTTCCTTTGATGCTAACAGTATATTAGTAATAGCAGAAAGAATAAGTGGGTTATTAGTAGTATAAACATGTATACAATCATCGGCCATAATACTGTCGTATCCTAATGCCGCAAATAACTCTTTTAGCAATGCATACTGCGTTACAGGAAAATAATGTAGTTCAGGTTGCTCAACTATAATTGAACGATGCTTATGAGGTATGGCGGGAAGTAATATTGCCAACGTATTACGAATATGTGTACTCGCCGAAGAAAGATGTACAGCCTTATTATTAGAGTATAAAACTTGCTTAGCAGTTTTATTATGGACGTACTTCAATTTCTTTTGCAGAAAACTTAAATCATATTCCTGCACAGGCGAGTTATGAAATGTTTCCAAGTAAGCATTCAAGTATGGTGGAATCTCTGGCTTAATCGTAGCTGGATTCAGCATCATAAGTGTTGCGCGCTCTGCTGGAATATAAACGGGCGTTTGTGTTAACGTCTCTTGTTCAAATGTTTTTAAGAAAGGAATAATAGTATCTAAGTGGTCACTATAGGTATAAACAGTTTCCATCAACTCAGCCGACATACTTATACTAGGTAGAATAATTTCCTGTATTCGTCGATAAGCATTACGATGTGTCTTGAAAATAGATTTTAATGTCGCATTTAGCTCAGTAAGATGCTCACTTTTATTAGCATTCAACCTTTCCAATTGATGAATAACTTCTAAAAGCTTACGCCTATATTCAACCTGTCCTGGTTTAAATCTTATATAATAGATACTTGATTCAAATATGATGATGGTATCTTTTCTTAAACCCGTTTTAATATTATAGTCTTCAAGTGCTTGTATGAATTTTTGATCATTTGTCTGTATAATTTCTAATTCATGTTCTTGCTCAAATACATTTTTCGTCATTTTAACTATCGCCAATATTTTGGCAATTGTACTGTTATCATCCTCTTTATCCCCAATCAATACATTCACATTTCCTAAATGCAAGTCAACTGAATGAATGGATCCAAAATTTTTTATAACTAATTTTGCTTCCATGCCTATAAGATTTTGTCATCAAAATCAATTATCGACAAGAAGGAATAATATACAGAATATGGCTGTAGCTTAGCTTTTACGCTTAATACAGCCATTTTTTCCGCATTAAGAATGCTATCTCCACTCTTACTTATATGCCTAGTTTTTGGTATGCCATTTTTACTAATCATTGTATCCACATTTGCGCCTTAAAAACAAGTAAAATAACCGCAAATATTTATTGAAATAGTAAATTGATTACGATACAATCAAATCAATTCTTAAGTAAGCATATTGATATTTTTATTCGCATTAATTTCTTTTGAAATACAGTATGGTAGAGAGATTTATGAAAATTATGAGGTAGGGTATAATTTTTTATATTAAGCGAACACCCATAAAAAAAACCGCGATGCAGGTATCCCACATCGCGGTTATTTATCTGTAAACTAATATCTACCTAGTTCGATTTCGTCCATACCGTTGTTCTACCAAACATCGATACGCCTACAAACCCCCGTATTTCCAAGGTATTGCCTTTATACTTGATCTTACTACTGTACGTTTTACCACTCTTGGGATCATATATCTTACCATCTTCCCATACCCCGTCGTCATATACAAAGTTCGTTAAGATCACTAAGCCTAGTATATCCCGGTTACGCAATGAAGCGTCATTATTCTTCTTGTCTTTCCGCGGGGTTTTACCATCATCCTCAAACTGGTGCTTAATCCATACCAATTTGCCGAAATACTGGTTGTTTTGCTTGTATATCTCAATTTTCGCGTCTTTCTCTTCATTCAACCAATGTCCCAAAATAGCATCTGGTTGTTGCGCAAACATCTTTACAGGGATGAAAAGAAATAGGCTAAGTGCCATTAATATGTTTTTCATGCGAAATGGGTTTGGTGTACTATCCAAATATCGGGAAAATTACAACGTAAAACGGCTTTCCCTGGATTTTAAGAAAGCTATAACAGGCTAATAATGAGGATGCACACGCTGCACATACACCATCCTAAACAAGAATATTTTCAATGCCAATAACACTATCAGCACATACGCATTATTATACGGCGTAATCTCATGTACCAATATCACCACCCGCGGGTCTGCCGAAGCATACCGGATATTATCTATAACAAAGCTCGATATAATCCCTAAAAAGAAGATCACCACGTCTACCACCCATGAAAAGGCATATACCTTAAACGATACTTTCGGCACCGGCTGGAATACCCTAAATGCCATGTATGCCGATACCAACGTAAAGCCCAAATACACGTATTTCATATGACGCATATGCACGTCGATATTCTCGCGGATACTATACGCATGCGAGGTAAGGTTACGCAAACAAAAGTTAATAATGTCGTAGCTGAAATACGCCAATGCAAAGAAGAGCAACACGGCATACACGAGAATAATGCCTATTCTTTTATACACATTCTGCATACCAAGGGTTTTTCTAGGTGAACAATGCTATAATTGAATATAAGCTTTCTTCAGCAGAATGAAAAATCCCGTCCCTATGAATAGAAACGGGATGCCAAGTTTTGATTGTTGTTGTATGGTATCAAGAGAAAAAAACTACAAGTTGCCTCTCAATTCTTGCTCGCGCTCGATCGACTCGAACAAGGCTTTGAAGTTACCTTTACCAAAAGATTTCGCACCTTTTCTTTGGATAATTTCAAAGAACACGGTCGGGCGATCTTGGATAGGTTTCGTGAAAATTTGTAATAAATACCCTTCATCATCACGGTCTACTAAAATGCCCAATTCTTGTAAAGGCTTAATTTCTTCATCAATCGTACCTACTCTTTCCAATAATGTTTCGTAGTAAGATGATGGCACTTTCAAGAATTCAACACCGCGTGCTTGCAAGGTAGATACGGTATGGATAATATCGTTCGTTGCGATTGCCACGTGCTGTACACCCGGGCCACCGTAGAATTCTAAGTATTCTTCAATTTGTGATTTCTTTTTACCTTCTGCCGGCTCGTTAATCGGGAATTTAACACGACCATTACCGTTACTCATTACCTTGCTCATTAATGCCGAATACTCGGTAGAAATATCGCTATCATCGAAGCTGATAAGGTTACGGAAGCCCATGGTTTGTTCGTAGAAGTCAACCCAAGTATTCATTTCGTTCCAACCTACGTTACCTACGCAATGGTCAACATACAACAAACCTGTGTCGGCCGGTTGATATTCGGGGTTCCATGGTTTATAGCCTGGTAAGAAAGCTCCTGTGTAGTTTGTACGCTCGATGAAGATGTGCACCGTATCGCCATATGTATGGATACCACTTTTCACTACTTCACCAAACTCGTCTTTCTCTACAGTGGGTGCTAAATAAGGTTTTGCACCACGTTTCGTCGTTTCTTCAAATGCTTTGCGTGCATCATCTACCCACAATGCCAATACCTTTACACCATCGCCATGCTTCGCAATATGCTCAGCGATTTCGTTGTTCGGTTGTAGAGGTGTTGTTAATACGAAACGAATTTTACCTTGTACCAACACATACGACGCTCTATCACGCATGCCCGTTTCTGGACCCGCATAAGCGATGGATTGGAAACCAAAGGCTGTTTTATAATAGTGCGCGGCTTGTTTTGCATTGCCAACGTAAAACTCTACATAATCTGTTCCGTTCAGTGGTAAAAAGTCTTCACCTACTGCTGCGGCCGGGTTTGCTACTGCTGAATTCATCATGGTTGTTTAAATTTTGTTGTAATAGGTTGTTGTTGATTTTATGATACAATTTGCAACGCGCCGAGCTTCTTATTGATATAATCAATCTCACCGGGTGCTAATGTTAATTGCGCTGCTCTTGCGTTTTGTATTGCTTGATCTGCGTTGCGTGCTCCTGCTAATGCCACGGTTATGCCCGGGTGATCTATCGTCCAACGCAATACTAATTGTGCTAAGGTGGCGTTTTTGCTTTCCGCCATCGGCTTTATCTCTGCTAAGAATGCATTGATACGCTCGATGTTTTCCGGCTTGTAGTATTTCGTAGTAGGACGGTGATCGCCTGCTGCGAATTGATGCGTAGGTTTTATTTTACCTGTTAACACACCCCGTTGCAGCGGGCTGTACGCTAATATGCTTTTCCTGTTTTCGATACAGAATGGTTTTACTTCGGTATCAATACCGCGCTCCACCATGCTAAAGGGCACTTGGTTACTCACGATATTCATAACGTCGTTCGCCTTTTTCATGTCTGCTACGTTGTAATTACACACGCCTGCCTCACGGATTTTACCTTGCTCCTTTAAGCGCAACACCGCCTCAAATGTTTCCTCGATGGGTGTGGTATTATCCGGCCAGTGGATTTGGTAAAGGTCGATGTAGTCGGTTCGTAAGCGTTTCAGCGAATTTTCACATTCCGCGATGATGCTTTCTTTACCGGCGTACTTGTAAATTTTGATGTCCTTACCATGGTTGTCTTGCGAATCAAAGGCGAATTGACCTTTCGTACCTTCCCAAGTCATGCCGAATTTTGTGAGTATCTGTACTTTATCACGCGAAACGCTCTGTATGGCTTCGCCAACAATAGATTCACTATGTCCTTGCCCATAAATAGGCGCTGTATCGATCGATGTAACGCCTTCTGCTAACGACGCATGTATGGCTGCAATGGCATCATTGTGTTCTGCGCCACCCCACATCCATCCGCCAATAGCCCATGCACCAAAGGTGATGGCCGATACTTTTACATCGCTTGTTCCTAAGTTCCTGTATTCCATTTGCGTAAAGTTTTAATAATAACGTACGTGAAATCTATAATTGGCAAACGGCTATTCGGCCCAACTCATCGTGTAATTTGTATCCTCGATTTCGAGGGCTTCTTTTGTTATTTGAAGTGGATGGAAGGTATCTACCATCACGGCTAATTCTTTTGTTTCTTTCGCTCCAATGCTCTTCTCTACAGCGCCTGGATGCGGCCCATGTGGAATACCGCCCGGGTGAAGGGTAATCATTCCCCTGGTTACATGTTTCCTACTCATAAAATCACCATCTACATAATACAATAGCTCGTCGCTATCAATATTACTGTGGTTATACGGTGCAGGAATGGCTTGTGGATGGTAGTCGTACATTCTCGGCACAAACGAGCATACCACGAAGTTGTTGCCTTCGAATGTTTGGTGCACCGGTGGCGGTTGGTGAACGCGCCCTGTAATAGGCTCGAAATCGTGGATAGAGAAAGCATGCGGGTATTCGCAACCGTCCCACCCTACTACATCGAATGGATGATGACCGTAATGAATAGGATACATGTTTCCTTTCTTCTTGATCTTAATAAGGAAATCACCCTTTTCATCGATGGTTTGAAGGTTTTGAGGCTGACGAATATCGCGTTCGCAGAACGGGGCATGTTCTAATAATTGCCCGTAATGACTTAAATATCTCTTTGGAAAACGTAATGGGCTAAACGATTCAACAATAAATAAGCGGTTGTTTTCGGTGTTGAAAGAGATTTGATAGATAGTACCCCTTGGCACTACTAAGTAATCGCCATAACCAAACGCCAATTCGCCGTATTGTGTATGCAAAACGCCGGTACCCTCGTGCACGAAAATCATTTCATCGGCATCCGCATTCTTGTAGAAATAGTCTTTCATGCTTTGTTGTGGGGCAGCTAATACTACATGTACATCGCTATTCACAAGCACCGGCACACGACTTTCCAAGTAATCTGCTTTCGGTTTCACGTTAAAACCTTGGAAACTACGGTGCGATAACATTTTCTCTTCCGCCACATTCGGCGCCACGCTGTATGGTGTATCCACTTTTACGATTTCGGTTGGTGGATGACAATGGTACAATAGCGAATAGTGAGAAGAGAAACCTTCCGTGGAAAATAGTTGCTCGGAGTATAAACCGCCATCGGCCTTACGAAACTGCGTATGGCGCTTATGCGGAATCACTCCCATTTTGTGGTAATGTGGCATAATGGGTATAATTGAATGAACAATCTTTGCCTCGCGGCAAACGACCAATTAATTCGTCAGTAAATAATAAACAGGAAAAAGGGTATACCAGTTTAAGGCATTAACCGGTATTTGCATTATATAATAGCGGAATCCATGGCTAAAGTGGCCATTAGGAAGTAATAGTTGAGTTGTTGCGTATTATGTAGTTGGTGTAACTGCATGAATTAAAATGCAATAATGCTGCTCCTAAAATAGGAAATATTACCATACAAATGATAGCAGCGATGAAATATTTGTTAAGCGGCATCGTATGACAATCACAAGGAAAACATGAAAAAAGTACCAGTTTAATTATGTGTAATGTCATGTAATTGTAATGAATAACGGTAGTTGTATTGACAACTAATTTCATTTTATTTACTCGTTACGGGGTAATAGATCCTTATTGGTATTGACTATTGTCATTTAGTTAGATATTATTCAATGAAAATGTGGAATCTTAAAATATTATTAAATGAAAAATAGCGCTATGAAATTGCAAATAACTTTCTAATCTTTGTAACACGAAAGTCATAATAACAAAGTGCAAATACTTCATTCACATATGAACCATTCTTCTCGCCGCCGCCAGGTAGCGATCAGCACTTTGCATATCTCCACTAGTGGCTCCATTATTACGGCTACGATTATTACAACCCCAAGCCGGGGTTAAATTTCACATATCGTCACTCGACCAAAATAAATTGGTTCCCAAGCTTAGGGAGAGCCGTGTATCCACATATATCGATAAATCTTATTTCATGCAAGTTTTAAAATTCGGAGGTACTTCATGCGGAAGTGCCAAGGCCATAGAACAAGTTTGCCAAATTGTACAATCCTACCAGAAGAAAGGGAAAATGATCATCGTCGTGTCTGCTATGAGTGGGATTACCGATAAACTCATTGCCTGCGGGAAACTTGCCGGGCAAGGTAATGATGCGTACAAACAACAACTACAAGAAATCGAACATAAACATTTCGAGGCCATTCGCCAATTGTTCCCCATCACTATCCAAAGCGGCCTCATCAGCCAAGTAAAAAAACAACTTAATAACTTGGAAAACCTATGCGACGGTATCTTCCAAGTTGGCGAACTCTCCCGCCGCTCACTCGATAAAATCATGAGCTACGGCGAATTACTTTCCTCTTGGATGATCGCAGAGAAGATGAAACAAGTAGGCCTTCACGCTGCTTGGAAAGATAGCCGCGAGTTAATCGTTACCGATAACAATTTCGGTAATGCCCAAGTAGATTTCGAATCCACTAACGATCATATCACCGCCTATTTCCAACACGCACCCGAAGAATATTTCGTTTGCCCAGGCTTTATTGCTCAATCTTTCCAACAAGAAACCACTACCCTCGGTAGAGGTGGCTCCGACTACTCCGCCGCTATTATGGCCGCCGCTGTAGATGCCAATGTATTGGAAATCTGGACCGACGTAAGCGGTATGATGACCGCCGACCCGCGCATCGTGTCGCAAGCTATTCCCATCCCCCATATCTCCTACGAAGAAGCGATGGAACTATCCCACTTTGGCGCCAAAGTAATTTACCCGCCTACTATTCAACCAGTGATGGACCGCCGTATTCCTATCTGGATTAAAAACACGTTTGCGCCAAACGACTATGGTACTTTGATTAAAGACAACGGCGAAAAAACATACCCCGTTACCGGTATTTCCGGCATCCAAAATATTGCCTTGCTCACGCTCGAAGGTAGCGGCATGGTGGGTATTCCTGGCTTCTCTAAACGCCTGTTCGAATCCCTTCACCGCGAAAAAGTGAACGTGATTTTAATTACGCAAAGTTCTTCCGAACACTCTATCACCGTAGGTATCCACGAAACTGATATGCTAAAAGCAAAAGCAGTGGTAGATTCAACGTTCGCACAAGAAATCCATGATAAAAAAATTGAACCGCTCATCGTTGAGAAGGATTTAAGCATCGTTGCTGTAGTGGGCGATAACATGAAAAATCACCACAACATGAGTGGCCGCCTATTCGGTGCATTAGGTCGTAACGCGATCAATATCCGCGCCATCGCCCAAGGTTCTACCGAAAAGAACATCTCTACTGTTATCAGTAAACATGATGTAAAGAAAGCGCTGAACGTAATACATGAAGCCTTCTTCTCTGCTCCTACCAAGCAAGTAAACTTGTTTGTTGTGGGTGTAGGGAACGTAGGTGGTAAACTCTTGGAACAACTCGATCAACAAAAAGCCTTCTTGCAAAATGAACTCGGCTTAAATATCCGCGTGATGGCTGTTGCCAATAGCAAAAACATGGTGTTCAGCGAAAATGGTTTGCCGCTCGATAACTGGCAACCTGCTTTACAAAGCGGTGAAGAAATGAGTATGCAAGCTTTTGCAGAAAAAATCATTTCACAAAACTTACGTAACAGCGTGTTCGTAGATAACACTGCCAGCGCCGCTGTTGCCAGTACTTATGCTTTGTTCTTGCAAAATGGTATCTCCGTAGTAACCTGCAACAAAATTGCCTGCGCATCGGAATATGCTTCCTATAAATCATTGAAAGAACTCGCCCGTAAATACAATGCTTCCTTTATGTTCGAAACAAACGTAGGGGCAGGTTTACCGGTGATCAATACCCTCAACGATATGATCCGTAGCGGCGATAAAATCCATTCAATCGAAGCTGTTTTATCAGGTAGTTTGAACTTCGTGTTTAATCATTTCGTAGAAGGACAATCGTTCCGTAGCGTAGTACAAGCCGCACAAGATGAAGGGTATACCGAACCAGATCCAAGGATCGACCTTAGCGGTACCGATGTTATGCGCAAGATATTAATCCTTGCCCGCGAAAGTGGTACTGTTATGGAAATTGAAGACATCACGAATAACGGCTTCTTGCCGGATGAAGCATTGAACGCACCTTCCGTAGCAGAATTCTATAACCAATTAGATGTACATGCCGAGCACTTTAACAACCTCCGCAGGGCTGCCGATGCAGAAGGCAAGAAACTAAAATTCGTTGCCAGTTTCAAAGATGGTAAAGCCGCTGTAGGATTACAAAGTGTAGGTCCTGATCATCCTTTCTACCAACTGGAAGGAAAAGACAATATTGTACTCTATAAAAGCAATCGCTATGCCGCCCAACCCTTGATTGTAAAAGGAGCCGGTGCGGGCGCAGATGTAACGGCATCGGGTATTTTCGCAGATATCATAAAAACAGCTAGCCTTTAATAGGCCATCAACAATTATCACACTAACGTATACGACATTATATGAAAAGCATCAAGGTATTTGCCCCCGCTACTGTTGCCAATGTAGCTTGTGGATTTGACGTAATAGGTTTGGCCCTCGACAACCCCGGCGATGAAATAGAAATGAGCCTTAGCGATACCCCCGGTATTAAAATACTCGGTATCAATGGCGCCGATCTACCACTAGAACCTTCTAAAAATGTATGCGGCGTTGCCTTACAAGCGCTGATGCAGAAATATGAAGACAAGAATGTTGGGTTCGAAATGACGATCACAAAGAACATTCAACCCGGTAGTGGTATTGGTTCTAGTGCCGCTAGCGCCGCCGGTGCTGTAGTAGCCGCCAATATATTACTGGGCGAACCATTCGCTAAAGAGAAATTAGTACGCTTCGCGATGGAAGGTGAACGTTTAGCCAGTGGCTCTGCCCACGCCGATAACGTAGCCCCCGCCATTTTAGGAGGCTTTACCTTGGTGAGAAGTTATACGCCGGTTGATATTGTTGCTTTACCTACACCGCCTAACTTATGGGTAACAGTTATTCACCCGCAAATTGAAGTGAAAACATCCGATGCCCGCGAAATCTTGAAGCAAAAAGTATTGATGAAGGACGCGATTAAACAATGGGGCAACGTGGCTGCTTTAGTAGCCGGTTTATATAGGAATGATTACGCGCTGATTGGTCGTTCTTTAGAAGATGTAATTGTAGAACCTGTTCGTTCTATTCTCATCCCCGCCTTCCACGATTTGAAAATTAAATGTAAAGAAGCAGGTGCTTTAGGAGGCGGCATTTCTGGTTCTGGTCCTTCTGTGTTTATGCTCAGTACTTCGGAAGAAACAGCCCGCATTGTAGCGAATGTTATGCATGAAGTATATGCGCCTTTGGGTGTAGATTTTAAAGTACACGTGTCGCCGATTAACCAATCCGGCGTAAAAGTAATTTCACAATAAGCAACGATACAAATTAAGTTATGCAATACTATAGTTTAAATAATCCACAGCACCGCGTGTCTTTTAAGGAAGCCGTGGTAGCTGGTTTAGCACCCGACCGGGGTTTATACTTTCCTGTAAATATCCCTAAGCTCGACAAAGATTTTATTGAACGTTTGGAAGAATACGACCCGCTATATATTGGTAAAAAGGTGATGGAGCCTTTTATCGAACAAGAAATTCCTACACACGCCCTAGCACAAATCATTAGCGAAACCCTTTCCTTCCCGTTCCCCTTGCGCGAAGTAGAAGAGCATGTTTTTGCTTTGGAGTTGTACCACGGCCCTACACTCGCTTTCAAGGATGTAGGCGCCCGTTTTATGGCAGGCTGTTTGGGTTACTTTAGGAAAGGCGACGATCGTCCTGTTACCGTATTAGCGGCTACTTCTGGTGATACAGGCGCGGCTGTGGCACATGGTTTCTACAATGTGCCCGGCGTGCAAGTAGTTATCTTGTACCCCTCAGGCAAAGTAAGTACCCTGCAAGAAAAACAATTAACCACGCTAGGTGGCAATATCACCGCCTTGGAAGTACAAGGTACTTTCGATGATTGTCAACGTTTGGTGAAAACAGCGTTTAACGACGAAGATTTGAAGGAGGCTTGCTTACTAACATCTGCTAACTCTATTAACGTAGCAAGATGGTTACCACAAATGCTCTATTATTTCTTAGCATACCGTAAACTAAAACAGTGGCATAAAGACGTAGTATTTGCTGTACCCAGTGGTAACTTTGGTAATATTTGCGCTGGTATGATGGCCGCTCAAATGGGCTTACCAATCCATCATTTTATTGCAGCTACCAACGTGAACGATACCGTTCCACGTTTTATGCAGAACGGCGAATACGCACCGAACCCTGCCTTACCAACATTATCAAACGCGATGGACGTAGCCGATCCAAGTAACTTTGTGCGCATTTTACAAATCTTCGCACATAACGACCAGGCACTCCATGCACAATTATCTGCATACAGCTTTAACGACGAGCAAACGGTAGACGCCATTGAACGTGTATGTGCAGCGCATAATTACTTGCTCGATCCGCATGGAGCTGTAGGCTATTTAGGCTTGAAAAAATACCTCGCCGATCACAAAAAGCCGGTAGGCGTGTTTTTAGAAACAGCCCACCCGGTAAAGTTTGCCGACA
Source organism: Chitinophaga skermanii (assembly GCF_003259335.1). Classification (GTDB taxonomy): domain Bacteria; phylum Bacteroidota; class Bacteroidia; order Chitinophagales; family Chitinophagaceae; genus Chitinophaga; species Chitinophaga skermanii. The sequence goes on along the minus strand of NZ_QLLL01000003.1, from coordinate 491,666 downwards.
ATATGCCGGCAAGTGTGCAAGCGAAAATCGATACCCCGGCAAAAATCAAGCAACTGGCAAACCTAGAAAAGCAAGCCGTGCTGATGCCGAACGATTTCAATGTTTTTAAAAAGTGGCTAACGGGTCAATCCTATGCAGTATAGTGGGCAAACAAAAAATACTGCAAGCGGAGGCGTACTGTAACAGGTGCGCCTTTCTTTTTTATGAATTATTCCAAGCCTAAATATTCTCTAACATCTTTAATGATGGCTTGCTGGTGAGCCATAGCGGCGTCATCATTCCAATCACTTCCCCACTTTGTATAAATCTGATCGGATTTTAAAGAATCCAGAAATCCCTTTCTTTTTTTCTCTAAAAACCTTGCTTGTTTGAGCTTGTAAGATTGATCGCTATATTCAGAGTTAATGCTCCTAGTTACTAATACCAGGTTACCAAGATTATGTAACATCTCAACACAAACTTTATCGGCTGGATCTCTTGGATTTTGTGGACTAATATGTTCTATAGAATTCTTAGAAGTGATTCTATAGTCTTTCCAGTGCTCATAACCTTTAGTTTGTGCGTATTTTTTCCATAGGATATATTCTATCTTGTAAAACCAATAATGCGGAAAACGAGTACCTGATGCTTCAAGCAAGGTTGACGTTTCACACTTCTGGTGTTCAAATCCAGCTTGCATGAACTTCCATGTCCGTGTAATTAATGGGGCAAAATTCTTGGTACAAAACAACTGGTTATCTAATAACTCCAGCTCCTTAGGGGCGTCGAGATTTATTTTGTTTAATATTGAATACAAAAATGGCGTCAGCCAATACTGTGTGGTATTATCTTGGGTATGATACAATATAGATTGTAACATAATAAATTGCTTGTCGTTTTCAAAAATGTCTCTTTCAAGAGTCTTGGAATTTTTTACCAACCTTTTTATGATCAACTCTTCTGTGTTGTTGGCTGTCGGAACCCATTTTACAATATGCTGATCAAATGCTTCTCTTACTTTAAAAAGCAATTCAATAAACTTGGTACATTTCGCTTCTATAAATGCATCATCCCCTTTAAAGATTGAGAAAAAGTAGTTGTCAAAAACACGAACTAATTCCTTTTCGTTTATTTTTTCAATATCATCCTTGTTTTCATTTCTTAAGAATATTCTTAATGTATGCAACAGAAGTTGTGGGAATGTGAGAATACTTCTTCCACTTTGTAATTCATCCTGCTCGGCATTAGTCGTATTGTCCTCTGTTTTAAAAGCTGCTATTTTTTCTTCCTTTTCAATCTGTTCAGCGTTAATAATATCATGTATGCTTTTAGGGGAGCTAACTTCTGTGGGAGTATTTAAAAGTGCCTTAATTTTATTAATATTAAACGAAGAATCATAGTAGTCCGCAAGCGTTTTTGCTTCAATGTGCTCTTTTAATAGGTTGTCCAGGTAGTTGTTCATATCACTACAAACCTCCCAAATCTTCGCGTATGCCCATCTTTCTTGCGAATTTTTAATCTTATCTAATATTTGAGCTTTTAATAGGGCATCCTGCGATAATTGCTCGCCCCTATTATTCAATGCTTCAAATAACTTGTTTAAATCAGTTTTTTGAGGAACAATTGTAAGGCAAAACGCTAGGTTGTCAAAAATATATTTAGAAAATTCTTGCTTTTCTTCATTGTTTATGAAGCTGCTTGTTATCAATTCTTGCAATTTCATTCGTGCTTCATCAATTCTTTTGATTTCCCTATAATCTTTATCATCGTCATCAATAGCACTATTGATGTTACTTAGTTCATTTCTAAAGTATTTAGTAGCGATTGTTCGAATGGAAAATTGTATTCGTGGCCATTGATCTGTTTGGCTAAAAGCCTTTAGTGCGCCTTCCAGCTCCAATGCCAGTAACCATAAGGTTGTAAATCTTTGTTGTCCATCTACTAAATCGTACACCCCATCGTTATGTTTGTTTTTTACCAAGATAATACCTCCAATATAATAAGATGACTTCTTACCCGACTTGAATGCTTTGTAAAGATCATTGAACAATGTTCTAACATGGTCAATTTGCCATACATACAAACGTTGATATAATGGAATATTAAATCTATAGTGATTGGCAATTATATGTTGAAGGCTATATAAATGTGATGTTAATTGATCCATGCTAATCGATTTTCTAAGTTTACATCTTGTGTCTTCTTTCTATATTGGTCAAGTACCCTATCTATGTAATTGTTCTTTTTATGACGATTATCCTCTTTACTAGAACTCTCCTTATATTTCGTTCTTATATAGTTCTCTTCTTTTATGAATTCAAAAACCTCGTTCGGTAAATAAGCATGTGCTATAACATCTAGTAGATTGACTTTGGGGACTGTAAGACTCTTTCGAACTGCTTCTATTCTAACACTTTTTTCAAGTCGAAGGCCACCAATGAAATAATCAAAAAATTCAATGGCTCTATCTAGATGTGTTGAACCAAATGAGTCACAATACATCACTAAACAAAGCTCCATGAAATGCTTCAAATAGATCGACATGTCGGCATTATATACATTTTCGAAGTATGTAATTGTGTTAATAATAGACTTGTCTTGTATTTTATTTTTTGGTGTACTGAAAAGTAGTTTATGAATGGTGTGATAACGTTGTGTGTATTGAAAGAAATGAACTCCTTTATAAATTGGTTGCCTTATTTCCATTGGAGGAGCAGTTATGTCAATTGTTTTTTCACTTATGAGCATTTCAGTGTAAGAAATCTCGTTTTCATGCAAGTCGAATTTTACATAGTTTTTTGTTCCAAATAAGGGAAGCGTATTCTCACTTTGTTTTATTGTCTTCTTTTGAAAACACTCCAATATTAAATCCCTATTAGCCACTTTACAGGTGGTTGCCCCTTTCCATTGCCTTGCTGGGTATATAATTTCCTCAAAAAGATACGTTAAGGCCATCTTTTTTGCGTTTGAGTGGCCACTTAATGCAGCTTGTTCCCAAGTTGTTGCCAAACTCTTTTGTAATGCTTCAGATTCGACTTCTCTTAAATGATAGGCTTTAAGGAAATCATCGGCCGATAGTGATACGCCTCGGCTGTTTTGGGTGTCAAAGAATAAAAACGATTTATCCTTATCATAACTAATGATAAGCGTAAAGACGATTTTTTCAAGATAATCATCCAGCGCCTTAAGGAGATCAATATTGCTAGCAAGATAAGTGTAGTTTTTTTTGATGTGGTCTTTAGAAGTGTGATTACTATACATTATTTTCAATTTTGTACGACGTTCCAATAAGTAAGTAATCAAATTCAAAGTCGTCAAGCGTTGTTGCCCATCGATGATTTCATACTCGCTTTTAAGTTTATCTTTGTACAACAAAATACCACCCATATAGTATTCCTCCTCTTGGCGAGGGTTAGACTCTTTAAAAGCTTTCAAATCCTCCAATAGTGCATCCACTTTTGTTGTGTCCCATAAATAGGCTCTTTGGTACCCCGGTATGCTGATATGCGAATCCTTTTCAAGTAATTCGCCAAAGGTAATCCGACAAATTGTTACGTCTTCCATTACTAATAATTACGTGGTAGTTAGGTTTTCAAAAACTTTCAATATAACCAATTCTCCACCACAATTTTCCATCCCCCACAATAAAATATCCACAAAATCATTTAGGTTTGAGTAATGAAACGAACGAGCCTTATCTTAGCACTATCCTATTTCGCAACAACGGCCTTGATGGTTAGTTGTAACGATGCTCCAAAAACCGCATCCACACTACAAACCGCCGATACCGTTCTTCAATCGGCTACCATCAAACCTATCACCGATTCCATTATTAATTTCCCCCAAAAGCACGACCTCTACTTCAAACGCGCCTTGCTTCTTTTCAACGACGAACCACATTTAGCACTGCAAGATTTTGAAAAAGCAGCTGCTCTCGAACCTAAAAACCCCGACTACCTAGCCGGTGCAGGTGAAGCCGCGCTCGTTACAGGAGAATACAAAAAGGCCGTGCAACACTTCTCTACCGCTTTGCAATTAATGCCGAACTACGGCTATCTACAATACAAACTAGCGATCAGCTTAATTGAAAACAAAGAATTAGAACGTGCCGATAGCGTTGCCCGTATCTTACAACGTGATACCAAAGTAGCCGATAAAGGCTTCTATTTACAAGCCCGCATCGCCGAAGAGAAGAAAGATACCGCCACTGCTATGAAGCTCTTAGCTGCCGGTATTAACCATGCCGGTATTCACGCCGATTACGATGCTATCATGGAAATGGGCGATCTCCTAAGCGATCGCAATTCCCCCGAAGCCATTCAATACTACCAATTAGCTTTTCAACAAGATACGACCGACACGGGCGCGCTACATGCCATCGCCGAATTCCACCTGCAAAGGAAGGAAATGAAGGATGCCATGAATATGTACGAAAGAGCGATTTTAGTAGACCCTACAGATGCAAAAGCCTATCTGAAAATCGGCGACATCTACATGGATCAAAAGAACCCAGCGAAAGCTGTTACGCCATACAGCCTCGCCATTAAAGGTGAACCTAGCAATGCCGAAGCGTACTATAAACGCGGCCTCGCATACGAAGCTTTACATAAAAACGACCTCGCCAAGGCCGATTTCGAGAAAGCAACGATCTTCAAGAAAAACCACGAAGATGCTGTTACCGCCTTAAAACGCTTGGCGAAATAAAGAAGCAAAAAGATTTTAGTAGGTTTGTAATGTTCGTATTACGATCTATTCATGTTTAAAACCTTGAGCAATTTGGAAAAGAAAGAAGTCATTGTTGCACCTTCCCTGCTAGCAGCTAATTTTTTACAGCTACAGCACGATATCGATATGGTCAATAATAGCGAAGCAGCTTGGCTGCATTTGGATGTGATGGATGGTCGTTTTGTACCGAATATTAGCTACGGGATGCCTATCATCGCGCAAGTGTCGCAAGCATGTACCAAGGTCGCCGATGTACATTTGATGATCGAACAACCAGATCTCTATATCGCCGATTTCAAAAAGGCAGGGGCACAAGTCATTACCGTGCACCAAGAGGCTTGTACACACTTACACCGTACTATACAATTAATTCACTCGCTGGATATGAAAGCGGGCGTTGCCTTAAATCCAGCTACGCCTGTACATACACTCGAAGATATTATTGCCGATATCGACCTTGTATTAATTATGAGTGTAAACCCCGGTTTCGGAGGACAAAAGTTCATTCAACATACCATTAAAAAAATCATGCAAGCACGCGAACTGATCGACCGTACCGGTTCTAGGGCATTGATTGAAGTAGATGGTGGTATCAACTTAGAGAATGCACATGCAATTGTGCAAGCAGGGGCCGATGTGCTGGTAGCGGGTAGTACGGTATTTGCTTCAAGCAATCCCGTGCAAACAATTGCCCAGTTAAAACAAGCAGGGAAATAAACTACTGCCCTATTTGTAAAATGATTTCGTTCGTAAGCGGTTTGGTTAAATAACCATTTACATAATCATATACATCCACTCGTTCTTTATCTTTCTCATCTATACTGGAAGTCAACACGTATATCTTCACCAATTTATTCAATAACGGGCGGATATGCGTGAATGCTTCTAGGAATTCCCAACCATCCATAATAGGCATATTCAGGTCGAGTAAAATAATATCGGGCAACGCGCTTTCGTTGTGGAGGTTCGCTTTGAAGTGATCCAATACTTCTTGTGCATCTGAATACTTGGCTACGTGGCAGGCTACATTCAACCGGTTGAGCATTATCTCGGTGATTTGCTGGTGAATGGGATCATCATCTACAATAAAGATTGTGTTCAACGGTTTCATACTGTCTTATTCTGGCCTAAAAGTAATAATAAATTTTGTACCTACATTGGGCGTACTCTCAACTTTAATCTGCCCGCCCATGGCTTCTACCTGGCTTTTCGTGATAAATAAACCAATGCCTTTTGCATCTTTATTCTTATGAAAAGTTTTTCTAAAGCCGAAAATCTTATGACCAAAGCGCTCCAAATCAATACCTATTCCATTATCCTCAGCCGATAAGTATACATTACCATCTAGCGTCCATGTTCTCAAATGTAAGCTAGGTCTACGGTTCGGGGAACGGTATTTGATGGCGTTCGTCAACAGGTTCTGTAAAATACTGTCTAAATATATACGGGGATAATCAATACTAGGGGCTGATGAAAAATCATACGTCAACATGATGTTGCTCGTTTCAATATCCACCAACAATATATCTTTGATCTTTTGTAAACGATCTACAAACTGCAAATTCTCGCGTTCAACGTTCAAGTCCTTCCTAATTTGCACCACTTCTAACAAGTCATTCAAGGTTTCGTCGATGTTACGGATTACATCGTCTAACATACCCACATACATACCGCGTTCCTCTTGCGAATCAGTTTCCTTGTAAATCTGCATAAGCGCTTTCAAGTTGGCAATCGGTGCACGCAAGTTATGCGAGGTAATGTGCGCGAAATCTTCTAGTTGTTTATTCTGGTTAACGAGGTACTTGTTTAAGTTCGATAATTGATCGTTCGCCTTCCGCAATTCGCGTTGCAGCTTTTTACTGTAAGTAATGTTGCGGGTGAAGATGGAAATATTCCCATTCTGCATAGGTGCCAATAAGAACTCGTACCACTTATCTAACTCTGGTAAATAGTTGAAGAACGATACCGGCTTCTGCCCCGTAATACACTCCTTCACACGTGCATGGAAAGTAGTACCCACCAACCATGGGAATACATCGAAGATGTTTTTCCCCACCACGGTTTCCGTATCCAACATTTCCCCTGCTTTCTTATTCATGAAGTTCACCGTGCCATCTTGGTCCATTAAGGCATAGCCCATATCGATGGTATCGAAGAACAAGCGCATTAACTCGGCATTCTGCGTTAACTCGTACCGCATTTGGAATTGCTCGGTGATGTCTTGCAACACGCCATGTATACGAACTATTTCACCGTTTTTATATTCAGGTTGACCAATAGAACGTACCACCACGAGGTTACCATGGGCCGTTACAATTTCTACTTGCACGTCGTAAGGAATTCCTTTTTCCATGCAATCCTTCGCCGCTTTTTCTATGATGCTGCGCGATTCCGGGGTGTAGAAATCGAGGGCGCCTTCCAGCGTTATGTCGTGCTGGTGGTACAATTCGTGTATGTGATAGGTTTGGGTCGACCAGCGTAATTTCTGTGTTTTAGCATCTAATTCCCAGCCCCCTATTTTACCAATGGCACCGGTTTGTAGTAAGAAATCTTGGTTCTTCTCATTCTCAAGTGCTTGGTTTTTCTCAACCGTAATATCGTTTACGAGGGTAACAATGAGTTGATCTTTATCAACCGGGTCTTCCACCGGGAAGAGTGTTAAATCGAGGAACAATGTTTTCTGTGCGCGCTTCCAAGAGGGTTCATTCGTGAAATCCAACTTCTTCTCCACGCGCAACATTTTACCTTGTTGCAATACCTGCATAAACAACTTATCCAATTCGAATAGCTTCGCAAATGGATGGTCGATCATGTTATATTTATGCTCGCTCTCCCCTTCTTGCAACCCAAGGAAAGCCCTTTGCGTTTGGTTAATACGGCGCGCATTACCAAAATTATCGAACTGCATGTAGCCAATAGGCAAGTTCTCAACAATGGTATGCAGCAAACGCTCACTCTTCTCTAAACTTAATTCGGCAAGTTTTTTCTCCGTGATTTCGCTGAGGATGAGGAAGAGGAAGCTGATGTTATTTTGTTGATCGATCACGGGGAAACCTGTTACCTCGTAGTAGGTAGGCTGTATACGGGTTACACCATGATCGGGATGTTCTGTATATTTAAGTAGAATTTCTTTCTTGATAGGGCCACGTGAATCCTTTACTTCTTGTAATAGTTCGCGTAAGCCATTCCGGTAATTCAACGGGTCGTTGAACAAATTGTAAGGCTCGCCAATTACAGCAGGGTGACCCGGACCTAAAATATCACGCAAAGCGGAATTCATGTCTACGCTAAACCCTTCTGGCGTTAGTTGTTGCAGTCCCACCGGTAAGTTTTCGAGGATGCTGCGGAAGAAGCGTTCGTTTTCTTGGGCGGCTATCTCTTTTTCCTTGCGGGATGAAATATCGAACCCAATCAGCAAATACCCTGTAATACCTTGTATGGCATGTTCAATAGGGTAAATAGCCGCATCAATCCAAAGCGATTTCCCCGTTGGAGAAGCGCAGTTCACCTCGGCACGCCAAGTTTGACCGCTTTTCAAAGTGTTCACCAATTCATTGGCACAGCTCACCACTTCCCCTTGAATATTATTAATCACATTCGCTAACGACTGCCCCACGAAAGCATGAGCGGGCAGTTCCATGGCATTGCAGAAGAAGTCGTTAACTTGCAAGAAGGACGTACTTTCATCTAACACAGCCACCATGGCACAAGTATCGATGGCTTGCTGAATGTGTTTCAGTTTGCTATTGGCTAGTAATAAATCGTTAACAAGACTGGTATTTTGCTGTGCTTGTTTTACAGTTAATAAAACCGCCTCTACTTGTTGTTGCTCGTTTTTGAGAGGAGCTAAGGTACATTGATAGAAAACTGTATTCCCCGAAAGCTCGTGTGCATGCAGCAAAATTGTATTCTTTTCACCGGCAATTGCCGTATCGATCGCGTTGTTGATGCGTTTAAGTGTATTGGATGACGGTATTTGAAGGTTGAACCCAGGCAATAGTTGTACCCCAAGGTACTTGTTTACCTCGTTTTGCAGGCTAGTATTACACTGCAAAATGCAATGACGCAAATCAATAATGGCGAGTGATTCTTGGAGTTCATCCAGCACCCGGCCCAGCAACGCTACAGTCATGAAACTTAATTCCGGATAAATACTTTAATCTAATTGTTGTTGGCTCCCAGTTGCTTTATAGGATCTGCACATCGACTCTCATAAATTGCAATTCCCGCAACAAAAAGGGTTAAAAGTAATATTAATATAACACAAAATACTACTATTAAACAATATATGCTAAACTGTTCTATAAATGGGGGCAGAAAGACTCTGTTCTACCTAACTAATTCAGTTTGAATAACTATTGTTGATAGCTGTTGTAACAATGAACCCACTTATAGATGTACCTAAATGTACGCTAGTAGAAAAGTAGTTTCCATGTAAATTCCATGTAATTTCACCCTGTTTTCATGTAAAATCCATGTAGTTCCCATGTAATGATTGTTATTAAACCCTTTACCAGCCTTATTCTTGCCTTTATTTATACTATTAAAACCTTGGTAATCAATTCTACCCTCCTTCACTGCCGCATAGTTACCCCTTGTAGACCGTATATTTGTTCATATCACCATTTTTAACCCAATTAATCCATTGTACGATGGGAAGAGTTATACCACTTTACCAAAAGAATCTACCGCGCGTTTCTTTTCACCATACCCAAAACGGCTTTCTTGCCATAGAAGGTCGAAAGAAAACGAACTGGCAAGATGAACGCTACGAGAAAATCCGTTCACACCGCAAGGAGTTTGGCCGTGCCGCGCAAATGGCCGCCGATACGCGCCTAGCCTTCTCCGGCATGCTAGAAATGTTTCCCGATAAAACATACTACAGAAGGCTATCATCGTCTTTATTATCCATACTAAAAAGCGATGTTACACACCTAAGGGGAGAACGTACCGTAGAAGCGGGTGACGTAACAGCTTTAACAGGCTTCGATTTCAACCAACAAGCACAATTTAACCGTACTTGTCGCGCCCCTTATACAATCGCCATCGATCGGAAAAACGGCGTGGCGAAAGTTACTTTTCCAGCCTTCAAACCCAGCCATAAACTACGTGCCCCCAAACAAGCCACACACTTTCAATTAATAGCCACTGTACATGCCATCAACTTTGATACAAATCGTAACGACAGTGCTGTTGCATCTACAGTCAACCTCCCCTTAGATGGTAAGTTAACCGCCGGGATAAGCTTGGATATTCCATTTGAAAAGAACGAGTTGCGACACCTGTTTGTATCGATTGGCGTAGTATTCGTGGAAACGCTGAATAACCGCCCGTATAATATACTAGGTGGGCGCTATAATGCCATGTGCATAGCCGCCGTATCTGCTAAAGTTGGGGAAGAAGAAATTACGGTTGAAGAACCTAATGCCTTGCCTGTTAGTAAACAATTATACAACCATGCAAATAAAACAGGCATACTGCATGCGAGTAAGCCGTATAAAAAGCCGGTCATCACTGGGCGAAAGCGGCCGCGGCTGGCGAAATTAAATAGGTGATGAAATCATTTTAAATATAGTGGAATACAAGAAATGGCATGGCTTATGCTATGTTTATTTGGGTGAAGTATGCCTTGTAAAAACCATGAAAATGAGTTTTTTAAGTTAATAAAAGGATAATTTACCCACATTGGTGGAGAACTCGTATTTCGTTAACTTACTTGTAATATATTTGGGCCAAGAAACTTATAATCAGCGAAGCATGAAAAATCTCTTTACCACGGGGTTGGAAAGCAACTCCCGGTAATGAAACATCGCAACCTATTTTTCTTACTGGTAGCAACAGTGAACTGGTGGTGACATTCCCACCCTTCTATACCGGAAAAAGTAAGCAAAAATTGTAAGTATGTGCAGCACCGGCAAAGGGTGTTGATCGCATAAACATCACTCATTTTTGATCTAAAACATTGCTCCATTGACAGAACAGATCATCAACTTAGATACGATTAATCCGATTGAATTTTTCGGAGTAAATAATGGGAAACTGGATTTGTTAAAGAAGAAATTTCCCCTATTGAAGATCTTATCTCGCGGAACCCAGCTTAAACTCTCCGGCGCCCCTGAAGAAGTAGCGACTGCTAAAGAAAAAATCGTTCAAATCGTTGGGTATCTTGAAAGAAATGGTAATCTCAGTGAGAACTATTTCGAACAAATACTAGGCGATGAAGTGAAAGTCGATAATTTCAGCGACAGGAACCCCAACGAAGTATTGGTATTTGGCCCGAATGGCAGAACCGTTCGTGCGAAAACAGCCAATCAAAAGAAGATGGTAGCCTTAGCCGATAAAAACGACATTCTTTTTGCCATTGGTCCTGCCGGTACAGGTAAAACCTACACCGCTGTAGCCTTGGCTGTTCGAGCATTGAAGAATAAAGCCGTTCGTAAGATCATTTTAACCCGCCCAGCAGTAGAAGCCGGTGAAAGCCTTGGTTTCTTACCGGGCGATTTAAAGGAAAAAATCGATCCGTACTTACGTCCTTTATACGATGCTTTGGATGATATGATCCCGGCAGATAAGCTCAGTTACTTCATGACCAACCGTATTATCGAGATTGCCCCTTTAGCTTACATGCGTGGTAGAACCTTGGATAATGCGTTTATTATTTTGGACGAGGCGCAGAATGCTACGGAATTACAGCTTAAAATGTTCTTAACCCGTATTGGTGCATCTGCGAAAGCAGTTGTAACAGGCGATTTAACCCAAATTGACTTACCGAAGAACCAAAGAAGCGGCTTAGATAAAGCCACGCGTATTTTGAAGAATATCGACGGTATTGGGTATTTGGAATTGGATGAAGAAGACGTGGTAAGGCACCGTTTAGTAAAAGCCATTATTAGGGCGTATGATGCGGCGGCTGTGAAAGAAGCAGAGCGCGAAGCTGAAAGAGAAGCAGCTCGTGAAGCAGCAAGGGAAGCGGCTAAAGAGGAAAAAGCACAATAAAATAAAATATAATAATAACGGTAGATTTTCACATAATATATTGGAAAGTCTACCGTTATGTATGCCGGGAATTAACACTATCTTAACACGGTTATTCGTAAGTTGTGCAATTAAATCTTTCCCGCTATTTTTGTTAGCATAAATTAATTATTCAACCACATGAGCTATTATCGGCGAATTGTAACAATTGTATGCATTACTGGCGTTGTATTAATGACCGGCTGTAAGAAACATCCAGAACCGAATGAAGTGGCACTCAACTTTATGCATGCCATTCAGAATTCTAATTTCGAGGCTGCGAAAGAGTATTCAACGAAAGAATCAGTGCAGGTTATTACACTTTATTCCATCTTCGATCAACGTCGTAAAGAGGGAGAAAGAGAGAAAATCAAGAATGCGAAGATTGACGTGGTGGATGTAAAAATCAACGACGCGCAAGATCATGCATCGGTAACTGTATTAAATTCATCTGTAGGTAAAGAAGAAACCCTGCAACTTGTGAAAGAGAGTGGCCAATGGAAAATATCACTTACTTTAGAGAGTATCATTCCTAACTACGTACCTGAAGCTACGTCCGACTCTACATCGGTTATCAGCGTTGATTCAACAGGATTGCAAATGCCGGGTACGGTAAAATAATAACGGGAAACATAGCGGAGAAACCAAGCTTATTCGATACTAACTAATATATTCGTATTAATACTTATTCCACTTTTTTTACTGTTAATCATAATTTTATAGCTTTTAATGCATAGTTCCTTATTTTTGCAATCCAATTGCAGGAATGCTTATGCATTAAAAAAGCCTGTAATTGGCCACCATAGCTATTGTAAGTAGGTTTTGGGGTAAAACGAGGAACTGTAACCTTCCTCAAAAGGCCACAAAACCCGCATTTAAACAGTAAATAAATTAAAAGATAGAAACATTTATGACAACAAATCCTTGGCACAGCGTTAGTCCCGGTGAAAAAGCGCCACATATTGTAACAGGAATTATTGAAATACCCAAAGGCTCTCGTGCTAAATACGAACTGGATAAAGATAGCGGTTTGTTGAAACTAGATAGAGTTTTGTATTCTTCGGTATACTACCCTGCCAACTATGGCTTCATTCCAAAGAGCTACTGCGACGATCATGATCCATTGGATATCCTCATCATCTCTCAAGTTGAATGCGTTCCAATGTGCCTAGTTGAAGCCAAAGTGATTGGTGTTATGCAAATGGTAGACGGTGGCGAAGCCGATGATAAAATCATCGCCGTAGCTGCAAACGATATGAGCGTAAACCACATCAACGATATCTCCGAATTACCTCCTCACTTCATCAACGAAATGCGTCACTTCTTCGAAGAATACAAACGCCTTGAAAAGAAAGAAGTGAAAGTAGAAGAGTTCCAAAATAAAGAAGTTGCCGAGAAAATCATCTTAGACAGCTTCAAAATGTACGAAGAAAAATTCCCTGAATTAGCAGGTAAATAATATAAGACGCTCCGCTAGGAGCCGTTAAATTGAATTTTTTTAAAAAAGGTTTTCTCAGTTTTTGAGGAAACCTTTTTTCATTAGTGCCGAAGGCGAGCAATGCCGTAGGCGAGCGATAAATTATGATTATTGTAGTAGTTGATTCGTTATTCCAATTCGCTGGCGCGGCCATTCTGTTTTGGGTTACATCCCGTTGTGTTACTTTCTTTGCTTCTCCAAAGAAAGTAACCAAAGAAAGGAGGACAAACGGCGAAAGACTGCGTCGCCGTTTGATCGGGATGTCGATGGGGCTTTGGTGCTACTGTGGTGAAGGGCATTGGGGCCTTGATGGGGGGAGTTTGTTGTTTGGAATGCCTAGAAAGGTTCCGTAGGAAGCTTTAAATGAATTGATGGGGTTATTGAAGAGATTGTGTTATAAAGAAAGCCTTGCAGCGATTGGGTCGGTGCAAGGCTTTTGTTTTTTTGAATATTGTGTGTGGTTTTTTACTTGTTGTAGAATTGAGCGGTTTATTGGGGTGTTCTTACTGTTGGTAATGCAACTAATTGCTATACAATCATTCCAAGCAGCAATCACCACAAAATCCCAATCAATTCATGAAAAGCTTCCTATGGAACCTTTTTTAAATCCCATAATTCCTATACTCCCCCATACAATCTATCATCCCAAGAATTCCCTTATCCCAACGCCCGGCACCACAGTAGCACTGAAGCCCCATCAAGGACCCGATAAAACGGCGACGCAGTCTTTCGCCGTTTTTCGCCTTTCTTTGGTTACTTTCTTTGGCGAGCAAAGAAAGTAACACAATGGGATATAACCCAAAACAGCATGGCCGATGCCCAATCAAAAGATTAAATTATAATTACACCGCACGTAGTCAATGAAAGATGATTAAAAAAACCTTTTAATCAACCGTAATTTATGCGTCCTCACACCCGTATCCACATTTATTATCCCCTGGTTATCGATAGCATCCACCCTCACCTTGCCGGCAGCATGAATAATCTCATGATCATTCAGTAAAATACCAACATGGGTAATCTTACCGGCTTCGTTATCGAAAAAGGCTAAGTCGCCGAGCTTCGCTTCTACTAGGAACCCTACTTGTTCGCCTTGCGAGGCTTGTTGGTAAGCGTCGCGTAAAAGGGGCATTCCAAGGAGTTTAAAGACGGATTGGGTGAAACCTGAGCAATCGATTCCAAAAACGGATTTGCCGCCCCATAAATAGGCTGTATTGAGGAATAAATGGGCCGTGTCGGTAATGGTTTTATGGGTGGGGTGAATGGAAGGGGTGGCGCCGGTACCTAAAGGATGCGGCAATTTTTCCACTGTGTTGCCCCAACTCACCGATACATTTCCCCAAATTGCGCCAACATCTTTACCCAATTTCAAAAGGCAGCCATATGGAATGTGCATGGGTTTGCCATTGAGCATGATTTCATTCACCCAATTTTTAGCATAATGGGTGTAGGGTGAATCGTATAATTCGTTGTCGATCATGGTGATGTGGGATTGGGTGATCCATCCCTCGTAGCCGTCGAATTGGGCTTTCACTTTTACCCATCCATCCGGGGTAACTGTATCTGTTTCAACACATTCGCCGAAAAGTAATTGCGAAACATTTTCACTACGGTGTGAAGGTTCTGCCCGCATAGGAACTACTGGCACAATGGTGATGGCGTATGGCATATAAATTGTTTTATTTTATTATCGATTCCGTGAACTTTTGCCGGGAAATTACGTAAATATTAATATAGAAATTTATGCAGTTGCTCCTACAAAACTTACCAGATAAAGAACTTATTTCCCGCGTAAAAAGATCAAATGACCGGGAAGCTGCGGCAGTACTACTTTCGCGCTATAGTCATTTGCTCGCTGCCGTTTGTTTACCCAAGTTAAACAAGGAAAAAAGCGCTTCTGTTGTGTACCCTTCCCTGTTACAATACATGAACAGTGCACTCAGTGTTCAATCCATCTACAAAGTAAACGAATGGATGCAACAAATTGTGCATGCCTATTTTAGTAGAAATGTTAAGTCAGATACCACGCTCCCCTCTCGCCAATTCCAAGCACTATACCGCTTAGAAAACCGCGTAGATAATGCCGGGAATAACCCCATCGAAAAAGAAGCTTTGTTAACGCAACTGAAACAAGCCTTGAAATCCCTCAATCCCGACGAGTTGTATATCGCGAAAGCATTTTATGCTGATCAGAAATCTTTTGACCAAATTGCCACGAGCAAAGACATAACGATTGATAAAGTAAGAAACACCTTGAAAGGAGTTAAGAAGAAAATTGCACTCACATTGATGGATCAAGCCTATGAACAATAATTCTTTTTCTGATGAACGACTCTTTAAAATATTCTCCTCCGTTAGATGTTTGAATAAAGAGCAATTACCGCGTTATTTAGACGGTAGTATGACCGATTTGGAGAAACACCTCATCGAACAACACCTCGTTACCTGCGATTTGTGCTACGATGCATTACATGCCGTACAACACGCCAAAGATCGAGAAGAATATATCCAATACACAAACGGTATTAATAATTACATCCGCGACAATATTCACGTAAAACCCGTGGAGTACAAAGTATTGCACGAGAAAGAAATTCGTCGCGGCAGAACAAAAGATACTTTGCTCAGCTCTTTCTGGCTAGTTATCTTTTTCGTACTGGCAGGTGGCGGCTATTGGCTAATCGCGAACCGGGCAGATCAACCCTCTCCTACATTTGCTAAGTTGGAAAACCCAAAGGTGCCCCAACAATTAGCCGATGCCGTTGTACACGATAACGAACCACCGAAACACCGTTCCGTTATTCCAGCGAATAGCGTGCAACCACAAGATTCTATGCGCGTGCAAAATGCCGTGGTGAAAGAAGTCATTCCGCCCCCTTCTCAACCCATCATCATCCAAAAACCCGATACCACTAAGTCGCACACGACTAAACCCGCTACCAAACCGGCTGATACCCCTGTTGCCAATACAATAGCAAAAGAGGATAAACCCGCTGTACAAGAGAAAAAAGATACCGAGGATGTAAAAGAACCGGCCAAAGAGAAAGAAGTGACCGTTGCTAAAAACGACGATAAACCAGCGAAAAAACAAGACGACGACGCCCCTGCTGCTATGCCTTCAAGCGATGAGTACGTGTATAAAACTGCCTTACTCTACCAACAACAGGGCGACTTCAATGAAGCCATTAACCAGTTCAAAAAAATTAGTGGTAGCCGCGGTAAATACAACGAGTTAGCGAAGTACCAATTGGCACAATGCTATAAGCAAAATGGTCAAAACGGTAAAGCGCGCCGCTTGCTGAAAGAATTAGCCAAAGGCGATGGCACCATGAAAACTGCTGCCATGAGTGCATTGAACGATATGAATTAATACAAGCCACATTTTTTTCATACAATATTTATGGAATCATTCCAGCTGTGCATCTATGTACATAGAAATTCTATCTTTACAACGTGAACTATCCTAACGCGCAGCATTTATCAGACATAGAACTCATACAACGGTACAAAACCGATGGCAATAGCGACTGGATTGGCGTGTTGTTCGATCGTTACGCTATTCTCCTATTGGGTTTGTGCATGAAGTATTTAAAGAATGAAGAAGATGCCCGCGACAGTGTGCAGCAAATCTTCCTAAAAGTTCTACAAGAAGTCCATAAGCACGACATTATCTTCTTTAAAGCCTGGATACACCAAGTAGCCAAGAATTATTGCCTGATGCAACTCCGTAAAACACAACAACACGTGCAAACAGAGTTAACAGAAGTGAATATGCCCGGTGTAGCCGATATAGAAGACGACCAAAAAGCCAAGCACATCGAGAAAGATAACATGCTCGAGCATATGCAAGAAGGCCTCGCACAGTTGAACATAGAACAAAGCACTTGCGTGAAATTATTTTACCTCGACAAAAAATCTTACCAAGAAATAGCCGACATTACAGGGTATTCCCTATTACAAGTGAAGAGTTACATACAAAACGGTAAGAGAAACCTGAAATTATTCTTAGAAAAATTTAGCACTAAAAGCTAATGCTATAATAGAAAGTAGATTATGAACGACAATTTTCGTGACATATTTGAAGAAACCGATTGTTTATCACAGCAAACCTTGATGGATTATTTACAGGGCAAACTGTCCGGTGAAGAACTGCACCATGTAGAGCAACACATTGCCGATTGCGAATTGTGTAGCGATGCATTGGAAGGTTTACAAGCCATCAAACAAAAGGAGAAGATCCCTTTTTGGTTGCGTGATATCAAGTGGCAATTGATGAAGAAATTGCGTAAGAAGAATCATCGTAAACGTAAACTACGCTTGTATGTAAACGTACTGGTGATTACGTTAATCCTACTCATTTTGTTATTTATGATGTATTGGGTACTGTTTGAAGTGAGAAGAGGACATTAAACCGGTTGATCAATAATTTGCATGTCATAAAAAAATACCCCGTTTCTATTGTAGAAACGGGGTATTTTTATTTAGTATAAAGTACGGTTATCTTTCTGTGCCCATTCCTTGAAAACATTTAAAGCCGCGGGATCGGGGCAAGCAATGAAAGGAATTTTCTTTTGATCGTGTGGCAGGTTGATTTCTTTGTAAATGAATGAATCATCGAAATCAATTGCAGCTGCATCTTCTTTTGTATTCGCAAAGTATACGCGTTGAGGACGAGCCCAATAAATAGCGCCTAAGCACATGGGGCAAGGTTCGCAGGAAGTGTAAATTTCACAGTCGGTTAGTTGGAAGGTGCCTAATTGCTGGCAGGCATTACGGATCGCTACTACTTCTGCATGCGCTGTAGGATCGTTGTGTAATAACACTTGGTTCCAACCTTCGCCTACAATTTCGTTTCCCCGCACTACAATCGACCCAAACGGTCCCCCATCTCCATTGTGCATACCCTTAGCCGATAACTCGATAGCGACTTGTAAAAAGTGTCTTTCTCTATCTCCAAATGCAAATTTTTCCATGCTACGCGTTTTATTTAAAGATACTGATTTTTATAGCGGCATTTTGGCATAAAAAAACCCGGGCGAAGAATCGCCCGGGGGATGTTTTCCTGTAACTGTATATTGTCGTTTGTTGACTAAGACTTATTTATTTCTGATTACTACTACACCGTCGAAAACGTCTACCAACACAGGTTTTGTTTTGTCTATGTCGCCTGCAAGTATCTTCTTACTTAACAGGTTCACGATTTCTTTCTGAATCAATCGTTTCAACGGTCTTGCGCCAAATTGCGGGTCGTAACCTTGCTCAGATAAATATTCTAAAGCATACTCTGAAAAATCCAATATCATGCCATTTTTTGCAACAAGGTCACGAAGTTGTTGTAATTGTATGTTAATAATACCGCGCACTTCTGTTTTCAGTAATGGTTGGAACATAATTACTTCATCTACCCTATTTAAAAACTCTGGCCTAATGGTTTGTTTCAACAAGTTCATCACTTCTTCTTTCGTTGTTTCTACCACTTCGTCCTTGTTGGATTCAGTAATTTTTTCAAAGTTTTCCTGGATAATATTGCTACCCATGTTACTTGTCATGATAATGATCGTGTTCTTGAAGTTCACTACGCGGCCTTTGTTATCTGTAAGGCGGCCATCATCGAGTACTTGTAAGAGGATATTGAATGTATCCGGGTGTGCTTTTTCGATTTCATCGAGCAACACAACGCTGTAGGGTTTACGGCGTACGGCTTCGGTTAATTGACCACCTTCATCGTACCCAACATAGCCTGGAGGCGCACCTACGAGCCTGCTTACGGCGTGTTTCTCTTGGTATTCGCTCATATCGATGCGCGTCATCATGCTGTCATCGTCGAACAAATATTCCGCGAGGGCTTTGGCTAATTCTGTTTTACCCACACCGGTTGTACCTAAGAAAATGAAGGAACCAATCGGGCGTTTAGGATCTTGTAACCCGGCGCGGCTTCTGCGAATGGCATCTGCCACTGCCACAATGGCTTCATCTTGACCCACTACGCGTTTATGGAGTTCATCCTCTAATTGTAACAACTTATCTTTTTCACTTTGCATCATACGTGCCACAGGAATACCTGTTGCTTTGGCTACGTTTTCAGCAATATCTTCTGCGTCGACTTCTTCTTTTAACAAGCGTTTATTATTGGCAGACATGCCTTCTAAATCTTTTGTTAAATTCGCTACGACTTGTTCTTCTTCTTTGATTTTACCATACCTAATTTCTGCCACCCTGCCATAATCGCCGTTTCTTTCGGCAGTTTCAGCTTCGTGTTTATAGTTTTCGATGGCAGCTTTCGCGTTTTGGATTTTGTCGACTACTTCTTTCTCTTGTTTCCATTTCGCTTTGAAGGTGTTTCTTTCTTCGCTGAGGCGGGCGATTTCTTCCCCGAGTTCGCGGAGTTTGTTTTCATCCTTTTCGCGTTTGATGGCTTCTCTTTCAATTTCCAACTGGCGGATTCTACGTTCTAGTTCGTCGAGTTCTTCCGGCATGGAGTTCATTTCCAGTCGCAATTTTGCCGCGCTTTCATCGATCAAGTCGATCGCTTTATCGGGCAAGAAACGATCCGTAATGTAGCGTTGAGATAACTCTACTGCTGCAATAATTGCATCGTCTTTAATGCGTACGTGGTGGTGACTTTCATATTTCTCTTTGATACCGCGCAGGATGGAAATAGCATCTTCCGCGGTAGGTTCATCGATGATTACTTTTTGGAAACGGCGTTCGAGTGCTTTATCTTTTTCGAAATACTTTTGGTATTCGTTCAGCGTGGTGGCACCGATGGCGCGGAGTTCACCGCGGGCCAAAGCCGGTTTCAGGATATTAGCGGCATCCATAGCACCTTCCATGGCACCTGCGCCTACGAGGGTATGGATTTCGTCGATGAAAAGAATGAGTTCACCATTACTTTCCGCTACTTCTTTAACAACCGCTTTCAACCTTTCTTCGAATT
Source organism: Chitinophaga skermanii (assembly GCF_003259335.1). Taxonomy (GTDB): domain Bacteria; phylum Bacteroidota; class Bacteroidia; order Chitinophagales; family Chitinophagaceae; genus Chitinophaga; species Chitinophaga skermanii. The sequence continues at coordinate 471,534 of NZ_QLLL01000003.1, read as the reverse complement.
CACCACGGTACTTAGCACCGGCCATTAACGAACCCATATCGAGGGCGAAAATGGTTTTCGACTTTAAGTTATCGGGTACGTCGCCGTTTACAATCCTGTGGGCTAAACCTTCAGCGATAGCAGTTTTACCTACACCGGGTTCACCAACAAGGATGGGGTTGTTTTTTGATCTACGGGAAAGAATATGGAGGGTACGACGAATTTCTTCATCGCGGCCGATCACTGGATCTAGTTTACCGGCGCTGGCCAATTCGTTTAAATTCTTAGCGTATTTTTCTAGGGAATTGTACTGGGCATCGGCTGTTTGGGAATTCACTGTACCTCCTTTCCGCAATTCAGTAATAGCAGCCTTCAAGCCTTTTTCCGTTAATCCCGCATCTTTTAAAACCTTCGCGGCATCGTCGCTACCGCCCAGTATACCTAGTAATAAGTGTTCGACACTTACAAACTCGTCTTTAAAATCTTTGATACTTGCACCCGCCCGTAAGATGGCATTGTTAGCATCGCGGCTTAACGTTTGCGCACCTTCACCGTTGGATACGACAGGATACTTTTGTAATTGTTCGTTCAATTTATTCTGTAAGAATCCTGTGTTCACATCGTTTTTCTTCAATAAGTATTCGATGGAATTGTCCTCATCATCTAGCAAAGCCTTGAGGAGATGGCCTGTTTCAATCGCCTGGTTTTGGTGATTGAATGCCAATTGCTGCGCGTGTTGCAGCGTTTCTTGTGACTTAATAGTGAAGTTATTCAGATTCATAATTTTTCTCTCTTTATCTTCTAAGGTTAACCCAAAGGATGTAATAATGTTTACAGTTCATCAAACGACGCACCAAGATAATATTACAGAAATTTTGACAGTGTTTCTCACTTTAAACTGCTGATTTAGCAGGTTTTATTGAATGCGCCTGTAATTTTAACAGGAAACTAACCCCTTTAGGTACAACATTTTTCAAAATGGGTTGTTGATAGCAATACCCCTTTTCGAGAACTGGGTGCTAAAATCACCCCATAAAGCAAATATTCGAGCTAAATACTTACCCTTTCATTCCCAAAAATTCACATCATGGCTACTGACTTATTAGGCAGCATTGAAAACATTCTTGGTGGCGATTTTGCTTCAAAAGCAGCCTCCCAATTAGGAGAAAGCAAAGACGGCATCATAAAAGCCATCACTGCAGCTATCCCGGCGATATTGACCAGCTTTATCCATAAAGCCAGTACAGCCGCCGATCCCACCATGCTAACCAACATATTTAAACGCGCCGATGTACAAAGCGCCGGTAATGTGTCGAGCCTTGCATCTGAAGGTATTTCCTCCAATTTGATCAGTAAAGGGGTCGATTTGGTGCAATCCCTGTTGGGTGATAAAGCAGCCCCACTCGTGAATAATATCGCCAATTATGCGGGTATAAAGGCCAGTTCCGCGGAATCTGTGTTGCATACTACGGCCCCCGTGGCAATGAATACTTTGTTGCAACAAGGTGGAGGACAAGGGTTTAATATTACCAATATATTAGCGTACTTAAATACCCAAAAAGACAAGATTTTCGCCGCCGTGCCGGCAGGACTGGGACTTTCCAGTATCCTAGGCGTTGGTAACCTCAGCGATATCGGCCACCGTTTCAATGGCTTAATAGGTGGGTTGAAAGATAATTTTGGTCGTGCTGCCGCATCCGTTACCCCTAGTGGTACAAAGAAATGGGGCTGGATGATTATCCTCTTAGTTGCTTTAGCCATCATTCTCTGGTATTTAATGAAAGGCTGCGGAGGCAGTAACACGGAAACTGTTACCGTAACCGACACCATGAGCGCAACGGTAGTAGAAACCCCGCAGGAGAAAATACCGGTAGAAACACCCCGCGAATCCATCAAAGTGAGCCTTCCGAATGGCAAAACGATTGATGCATACCGTGGTGGTATCGAAGATCACTTAGTACAATTCTTACAAGATAATAGCCAGAAAGCAGGCAAAGATGTGTGGTTCGATTTCGACAACCTCAACTTCCAAACCGGTAGCGCTAGCATTACACCGGAAAGTGAAGTACAGGTAAGCAATTTAGCCGCCATACTCGAAGCCTTCCCGAAAGCGAAGATTAAAATAGGTGGCTACACCGATCGTTCCGGCGATAGCTTAGCCAATCAAAAATTATCAAATGAAAGAGCACAAGCAGTGCTGGCTGCGTTGAAAGGGAAAAATGTAAACCCTAGTCAACTCCAAGGAGCAGAAGGTTACGGTCAACAGTTCGCGAAAGCAGCAGCTGATGCGCCCGACGACCAACGCAAATTGGATCGCCGCATTTCTATCAGTGTGCGTGAGAAATAGTAGTTCCTCAATAGTTAACCATACACATAAAGGATGATGGGTGTCTACCCTTCATCCTTTACTTTTTTTGATATATCAATGTTTAAGGAAAGGTATGCTGAATGGGTAATTGAAAGGTCTTCCATTCAATAACTTGTACACCCCGAATGCCGATACCACGAAGTTGAAGATTAACACAAACTTCCGCCAGAACACGTGGCCACGGGGGAAGGTGTGTTGTATATAATCCATATCCCAAACCGGGTATTGCAAAAATGATTTCGTCCACACTAATTGCGGGTATAGCTCAATAATAATAATCAATAATGCCAAGGTGGCTTGGAAATTAACCATCTTCCGGAACATCACATCGGTAGGTGTATGCTTCCGTTTGCCCCTAAATAATAGTACAAAAATGAGGATAAGTATCACCAAGGGTGTCCAAGCATATAATAAAAATCCCAAGGCTATAACTACAGCCAATTGGCGTTGAAGGGAAATATGAGAAGTTTGCATAGGCATTGGATGAAAATAACTACAAACCTATAAGCCGGGTTCTGTATCTCTACAAGTAGAGATTGCTACCATTTATCTACGATGTTGATTACTCAACACCTCTATCTGCCTACCCTCGGTCGACAATCGGGCGAGCAGCCCTCGGGCGACCGTATACATGGCATTTCAACACGCAAGGTTTACCCCCTAGTAATGTTACCACTGCTAAGCGTAGGCTCTTACCCTACATTTTCACCCTTACCTCTACAAGTAGAGGCGGTTATTTTCTGCGGCACTTTCTGTATCTGTTTACACAAATCCCGCCTGTTAGGCGGTGCGTTGCTCTATGCTGCCCGGACTTTCCTCCCTCTCTACTAGGTAGAGACGACGATAGCACGGTTTGTAGTTAGCCGGCAAAGATAATAGAAATTTCAAGAGAAAGCGAGCAAATGCTTATATATGGGCACAAAAAAACCGGCACAAGTGCCGGTTTACTGATATAACGCTAAAAAAGATTAGTCGATGCGAGTAACTTTAACAGCATTCATACCTTTTCTACCTTCCTCAATTTCAAACTCAACACGGTCGTCAGCTTGAATTTGATCAACAAGGCCGTTAACGTGTACGAATGTTTCTTTGTTAGATTCATCATGTTTGATGAAACCGTAACCTTTAGTTTCATTGAAGAACTTTACAGTTCCTGTGTATTTTGTATTCATTCTAAAAAAATAATATGAGGCCTAAAGGTAGGTTTAATTCTGCTGTGTTGCTAATTTAATTTTGATTTTCATGCCATTCTTAACAAATAATTATAATTAACATATAATAATTCTATTAAAATAGATAGACAGACTTGTCTATCTTAAACTAAATATCTATGTTTGCAAAAGATTTAGCGTAGGTGATAACCGCTAACATATTTGAGTATGAAATCATCAGCAGAAATTAAAACAACCATCCTCGAAACCGCTGGGCGCTTGTTTTATTCGCAAGGATATAATTCAACCGGCATCAACCAAGTGATTGATGAAGCAGGCATTGCGCGGGCCTCTTTATATAATCATTTTAAATCGAAGTCGGATTTATTATATGCTTACTTGGAAGAATTGGATGAAAAGTGGTTTGATCAATTACACGTGCAAATCGATAAAATCAAAGATCCAAAGGAGAAAATCATCGGCTTATTTGAGTTTAGGTTGAAGCGGCAGGCCAATAGCCAGTATGCCGGTTGTCCTTTTATAAAAGTAAGCGCCGAAGTACCGGCCGACGATAGCAAAGCTTTCGAGTTGATCAACAAGAATAAAATGAAGTTCAAGCAGTTGATTGAACAGTTAGTGCAAGATATACCAGCCCATGCTCAACTTTCAACAGCAGAACTGGCAGATACCTTGTATATGCTGATTGAAGGCGCAACAGTAACGGCTGCTTTTCAAAAGAACAAATCCATGATGACAGCCGCTAAATCCATTGCAGCTAAGCTACTTGGGTAATCATTCCAATTAAATAATCGGTATTCATTCACATTCCTATCAATAATAGGAACAGGCCATTTATTGCCCATACTTTTATGCTGTAAAATAATATTCAAAACAACAGTTATCACAAGCACGCAAACGTAACATTTAACAACATGCACTACAGGTTGAACAATCAACCTATGCTATAATTTTCAAAACTACAAGATGGAACAAAAAGATAACAGGTGGCTGCAACACGTCATCCTGCTCACCGCTCCTTTGCTTACAGTGATCGATGTATTTATTGTCAACATTGCCGTACCATCCATCAAACAAAGTTTACAGGCAACCGATAGTGAAGCGGAATTGATTATTGCTGCCTATTTATTAGGTTACGCTTCTTTCCAAGTAACAGGTAGCAGGGCGGGCGATATTTACGGGCGTAAAAGAATTTTCTTATGGGGTATGTTGCTATTCGTTGTAACATCCTGCCTTTGTGGTGTAGCCCCCGACCCTACTACCTTAATTGTTGCGCGTTTATTACAAGGGGTAAGTGGTGCTTTTATGATGCCACAATCACTCGCATACGTACAAGTATTGTTTCCTTTACCACATGAACGCACCAAAGCCATTGGTTATGTTGGTATCACGCTAGGCATTGCTTCTGTTTTAGGCCAATTCCTCGGTGGACTCTTTTCTGGTATCGATACAGTTATAGCAGGTTGGCGATTTATTTTCTTTATTAATCTTCCCATTGGTTTGGTCGCCTTTTTTACCGCTAAGAAGTACCTCGTTGATACTAAACAGAATACCCATGAAAGGTTCGATTATCAAGGGGTGGCGCTGTTTATCACGGCATTATCGTGCTTAATTTACCCCTTAACAGAAGGGCGTGAAAAGGGGTACCCGCTTTGGAGTTTCGCTATGATAATTATTTCAATAGCACTCTTTGTTGTATTTGTTTTTCACCAGGAAAGAAAGCTCGCCAAACAACAACATCCTTTAATAGACATGCGGTTGTTCAAGATCCGCGAGTTCAACATCGGGCTATTATTATTAACGGCTTACTTTATTATGCATACCTCCTACTTACTGGTATCTACGATCTATTTCCAAGAAGGGTTACATTGTACACCGTTCCAAACAGGACTATACTTCTCCATATGGGGCGCTTGCTTTATGCTTTCCTCCTTCTTATCTATTCGCTTGGTAAACGCTTTTGGAAAACGGCCTATTCAATTAGCTATGATTGGTATGATGATAGCGTATGTTATACAACTGGCTTACTTCAATGAGCAAGCGAATCCTGTGGCTATTATAGTGGTAATGTTAATGATGGGCTTATGTGGAGGCATGGTATTGCCCACCCTCATTAACCTCGCTTTACGAAAGGTTCCTTCCCATTTTGCCGGCATTGCATCGGGTACCTACAGCACCGTGCAACAAACAGCTTCCTCCTTCGGTATTTGCTTAATAGGTGGACTTTTCTTTAACGTGGCACGCAGTACAAATAGCGTAGTGATGGGATTTCATGTGAGCGTGTACGCAGAGATTGCTTGCTTAGCGCTTGGATTTATTTTATTGATGTTTATGGAAGATTTGAAGAAGAAGAATTGATAGCTATCAAATAAAAAAGGCAGCGTATTGAAGTGCTGCCTTTTTAAAATATCTTACCAGTGAGGACCATGTGTGTGTTGTAGGGAAAAAAATCGACATTTTCATGTGCGTGCCCTAGGTTGTTACGCCTAGATCGTTGGTATAGTTAGGTTTCATTCGGGGCACAAGATAGAGATTGTTTTGTTAGTTGTAGATACTATTTTCAACTAGGTATAAAAAAAGCAGCACAATGATGCTGCTTTTCCTATGTAAATTCGTTGTATTAAATATCGAAGAAAATCTCCGTGGCACCATAACCATACTGCGGATGGTATTGGTTGACGAAGTATTTCACTTCAAACGTTTTCTTCAACACTTCGTGAATCTCTTCTCTTAATGTACCCTTGCCTACCCCGTGAATCACAATCATTTGGTGCTGCTTATGGGCAATTGCCAAATCTAGGTAATGCTCAAACTCGTTGAGTTGAATGGCCAAGATTTCCAAGTTGCTTAAATCTTGCCAGTCGTCCATTAATTTCTCGATGTGTAAATCCAGTTCGAACTTAGGCTTTAACGGTGTTTCGGGCTTCAAGTTAACTTGTGGGGCCGATACGTAGTTTTTACCGATGGCATCGCTACCGAAGTCGAATGCATCGTTTGCTTGGCGTTCTGGGTATTTATCGTACAGTGGGTAATTGATGGTAGCTTCTTGGCGTTGTTGTAGTTTATTCAGCTGGTCGAACAATTGCTTGGGTTTAATCTTCCATGTTTTTTGTACGGAAGGTGCCAGCTTTTTGTCGGGTGTTTTTAGGCTGAAGGTAAACTCGAACTTCGGGCTGTCGTTGAGGTTCTCGAATAATAAATCGGTGAGGTAGAACGATTGGAAAGCCAGCACAACGTTCTTGATTTCCATGTGAAGCTGTTGATTTAAAAACACTTGGAAGTGCATGTTTAAGTCTTGCTTCGTTTCGTTGTGAAGGTGGAACTTCATGCGGGTTACCACGTCTTCATACCCATCCGTTTGGAACACCGGCAGCATCGACATGGTAACGCCTGTTTCCATGCGTATTTGCCCGCCGAGCTTCTCTTTCTTGATCTCTTCGCCGGGTGTTAGTTTATTATAGCCAGAGCCTTGGTCGAATGTTGGGATTTGGTTCTTCTTCTGCGAGAACCAATGAAAGTAAGGGAAGTCAATTTGATCCATATACACGGGGAAGCTAGAGCCGCCCACTTGTATCACCACCATTTTGTCGTCGAGGATGTCAATAATGTTCCCTTCTTCCTTCGAGCTCAATAAAATGATCTTATCTCCAATAGTATATTTCATATAAAAAAATAGCCAGTAAAAATACAAAAATAGCAATCCAGGCTGGAGCTGCGAAATTTGTATGTAATTACCGGCTATTTAAGGGAAAGAAAATCCAAGCTAATGAGGGTGGTACGTTGGTTTTTCGGGATGTCGACGCATGTTTTCATCAATAGAAAACCGGCCGCTTCCTTCTACCAAGAAGACAATCAGTAGGAAAAATACGATAAGTGTTACGGGCAATTCGTTGTGAACGAGGAATAGCCCAGTCGGTTCATGTACAAAAAGCAATGCACCGATCAAAACGGGAAGGTTGGCCAATGCTGCGTAGCGTGTAAGCAGGCCGAGCATGATAAGTAGTCCTCCTGCAATGTGAGCAAACACAATGTAGTGGGCCACCCACATGGACAGAACGGACAAGAACGGTTGTCTTTCAATAACGGAATTCAACACGTTGATGTTTCCAACAAAGCTGATACCCTTCCAAATTAAATACATGCCGAGCAGTACGCGTATCCCGTCCAGCCACATGGGGTGGTGAGAATCGCCCCAGCGTTCGATTCGTTGTAAGAGGTTCATAATATTGGGTTTTAAGTTCAAAGAACATTTAACCTAATATACGACTATTTAGGCATAAAAAGAGCGCAGCCCGCTCCTCCAAGAGAAACGGGCTGCGCTTATTATCAATATGTTATAACTTCTATTACGCTGCTTTGGGTGCCAATTTACTTTTCCTGTAACCATACAGGAAGTAAATCGCTAAACCAAAGGCCATCCAACCGAAGAACACGATCCAGCTTTTCGCCGGGATCTCGATCATTAAGTACAAACAGCACAACATGCCCAGTACCGGGATCAAAGAGAGTTTCTTAATAGCGGTAGCAATGGTAATGGCTACTGCCAATACCAAGAAGATGATGAACAAGATTTCTTGGTGCGACTCGTGGGTTAAGTTCGTGAAGCTATCTACGATTCTTTCTCTAAAGAAGAAACAGAAAACAGCCAGCATCACTGGAATAATAATTTGACCATTGATATATGGCAAATTGAATTTCTTCGCGGCCTTGTTTTCCAACTTTGGCAGTAACAATACACCACCGCACACCAATACGAAAGCAAACAAGGTACCGATACTTGTTAAGTCGGTTACAATGGCACTATCAATAAATAACGAAGGAATCGCTACGATTACACCTGTTAAAATGGTAGAGAAGGAAGGTGTTTGGAATTTAGGATGCACTTTACCGAAACGTTTCGGTAACAAACCATCACGGCTCATGCTCATCCAAATACGCGGTTGACCAATTTGGAATACTAATATCACGCTGGTAGCAGCTACTACGGCACTGATCGATATAACGTACCCAATTTTTTCAAGGTGTATCTTATCAAACACGTATGCCAATGGATCAGAAACGTGCTGGAATTCCGAGTAATTCACCATCCCGGTGATGACCAAGGTAACAATTACGTAAATGATGGTACAAATCACCAAGGAATAAATCATACCACGGGGAAGATCGCGTTGCGGGTTGGCACATTCTTCCGCGGTGGTTGAAATGGCATCGAACCCAATGTATGCAAAGAATACAGCGGAAACGCCTTTCAATACACCCGTGAATTGATTCGGTAAGAACGGTGTCCAGTTGTCGGTATTGATGTAAAACACACCAATGGCCACCACAATCATTAACACCACTATTTTCAAGCCCACCATAAAGTTGGCGCTCTTTTTACTTTCTTTGATACCTACATACGCTAGAATTGTTACCAATATCACGATCACGAAGGCCGGGATATTCATAATTACATGCCAGCTACCCAAGGTAGGTGCTGTAGCCCAAGCTAAGGCAGAAGTATCGGTTCCCGCGGTTACGGCTGCATCATAAGCAGCCTGCGCGGTTTTATAATCGGTGGTAAGCCATGCGGGCAAATGAATGCCCATGCCTACCAATACGTTGTTAAAATAGCTACTCCAGGAAATGGCCACCACTATGTTACCGATGGAGTATTCCAAGATCAATGCCCAACCAATAATCCAAGCGGCTAATTCACCGAATGTTACGTAAGAATAGGTGTAAGCACTACCGGCAACGGGTACACGTGAAGCAAATTCAGCATAACACAAAGCGGTAAAACCACAAGTAATGGCTGTAATAAGGAATAAAAAGATTACACCAGGGCCGCCGTCATACGCAGCTTGACCAATGGTAGAGAAAATGCCGGCACCAATTACCGCCGCGATACCCATAAAGGTTAAGTCGCGTACATTCAGTACCTTTTTTAATCCTCCCGAGCCATGCGCGTCGGAAAGCCCGTCCTGCGCATCTTGTAGCAGGTTTACGATCGATTTTTTACGAAAAAGGGAATTAGACATTTAAATTTTGTTGATGTTAAGATCGGTTGATATTATATGTCGCTTACGCTGTAACGTGGTGCTCTTGATTGGCATATTCAATTGCATTGCGTCTTCTAATATACAGCACTATCGCGAATATAGTAATTCCAATTGTTTAATGTTGCCTTGTGAGCAAGAAATCGGCTAATTCAAGCAGAGGCTTCTTGCGGGCACTTACCACGGCAATTTCTTCCAAGCTTTTGATAGCCTTTTGTTTATAGCTTTCTTTTTCTTCTTCCGACCAAACATCTATTTTACATTCTTTGAAGATGCGTAACACCTGCGCCACTTTATCGGCCGGGTTCGTGTCCATTAAATGGTGCAGTTCTTCTTTTTGCCCCGGGTTACATGTATCGAGGGCCTTTAGTAATAAGAAGGTCTTTTTATTAATGAGGATGTCGCCACCGGCTTGCTTACCATGTTTGTCAGGGTCGCCGAAGGCATCCAAGTAATCGTCTTGCATTTGGAATGCAATGCCTACGTTTTTACCGAAGTTATAGAGGTGTTGTTGGTTACCCTCGCTTCCACCACCGATAATAGCACCCATTTGTAAAGCGGCTGCTAACAATACCGAGGTTTTTAACCCGATCATGTTCACGTAATCATTGTACTGCACGTCTTCCGGCTTCATCACCTCCATATCCATATCATATTGCTGGCCTTCACATACTTCCGAGGCCGCTTTATTGAATACGTTGATGATTTTCGTTTTGATATGCGGCTGTACTTTGTTTAAAAAGTCGTAGCACCTGATCAACATCACGTCACCCGCCATGATCGCCGTTGCATCGTTGTATTTCGTGTGCACGGTAGGCATTCCACGACGTAAAGGCGCTTTGTCCATAATATCATCGTGGATAAGGGTGAAGTTATGGAACAACTCGATGGCGGTTCCTACTAACAGTGAATCGTCGTGTAAGGTGTCGAACAATTCATTCCCCATCATGGCCAGTACGGGGCGAATTCTTTTACCCCCGATGCCTAATATATACTGCGAGGCGTCGTATAAGTTGGCCGGCTGTGCCGGGAATTGTCTATGGTTAAACTGTTGTTCAAATTTTGCCGATAACTCTTTAAATGAATGCATGTCGCTCGTATATTAATTTACAGGTTACTAGGTATGGCTATTTCGTTTTTTTCGCTCGTTTCTTCGGTGCCGGGCCACTTTTAGCTGGTCCTTTTTCCCTGGGTGCTCTTGCCTTCTTAGGTCTATCACCGTTAGATGGTCTTGCTGTTGCTCTTGGAGAAGACGAAGATGTTGTTGTATCATCTTCAATCAAGTCATAATCCAATTGGCGTTTCAACAAGTTAGCGGCTACTACCCTAATGGTTACTTTTTCGCCGATACGGTATGTTTTGCCCGTATTTTGGCCCACCAAGGCGTATTCGTGTTCATTATAAATGAAATCATCTTTTGTAGCCAAGTTGTGCATGCCTACGAGGCCTTCACATTTCGTGTCTACCGTTTCTACCCAGAACCCGAAATGGGCTACACCCGAAATAACGCCTTCAAATGTATCGCCGATAAACTGCTGCATGTATTCTACTTGCTTGTATTTATTGGCAGCGCGTTCTGCTTCCATGGCTTTTCTTTCCATTTCGGAACTGTGCTTACAACGTTTTTCTAACTGCTTATCGGGTTTTACATTGCCATCTAAGCACTCTTGTAAAATACGGTGTACCATTACATCGGGGTAACGGCGGATCGGGGAAGTGAAGTGACAATAGTAGGCAAATCCTAACCCGTAGTGACCAATATTATCGGTCGTATATTCCGCTTTAGCCATTGTTCTGATACCCAATGTTTCCAATACGTGCTGTGCAGGCGTACCCCTCGCAGCGGTGAGTAGTTCATTGAACGAAGTAGCCACCGTTTCTGGTGTGCTAAGGTTCAATTTATACCCAAATTTGCGGGCAAATACAGAGAAAACGTTTAGTTTCTCTTCGTCGGGTGTATCGTGTACACGGTAAGGGAAAGGTACTTCGTGCTTGTTCACTCTTACATTCGCCACATATTCTGCCACCGTTCTATTCGCCAACAACATAAATTCTTCGATTAACTGGTGCGCTTCTTTGCTTTCCTTGATGATGATACCGATAGGTTTACCGGTTTCATCTAGTTGGAATCGCACTTCCTGGGAAGAGAAGTTAATAGCGCCTTCGTCGAACCTATTTTTGCGCAAGATGCGGGCAATTTTGTTGAGTAACAAAACTTCTTTGTCGTACGGTCCTTCACCGGTTTCGATGATCTCTTGTACTTCTTCATACGTAAAACGGTGTTTGGAATGGATTACCGTTCTACCGATCCAGTACGACACGATCTCGGCCTTATCGTTCATTTCGAAGATAGCGGAGAAGGTAAGTTTGTCTTCGTGCGGACGTAAAGAACACAGTTCGTTACTGATTTTTTCCGGCAACATGGGATTTACACGGTCGGGTAAATACACGGATGTAGCGCGTTTTTCTGCTTCTTTGTCGAGTTCTGTACCGGGCACAACGTAATGACTTACATCGGCTATGTGTACGCCAAATTCGTGGTTACCATTTTTCAGTTTGCGGTAAGAAATAGCATCGTCAAAGTCTTTCGCATCAACAGGATCGATGGTGAAAGTGAGCCATTTACGGCAATCCTTTCTTTTCCTGATTTCGGAGGCTTGGATAATATCCTTTAGATCGCTGGTTTCTTTGATTACTTCCGTTGGGAAGGATAATGGGAAACCGCTATCGATGAGTATTTCCTTCATCGCGAGATCTGCACTATTTGTAGCGTCGAGGATTTCCACGACTTCACCTACAGGTTTCTTCGACTTTTCGCCCCAGTTTACAATCTTCACAACCGCCTTATCGCCGTCTTTGCCGCCTTTCATGGCGCCTGCAGGAATATAAATATCGGGTAAGAAAGATCCTTTTTCAGGAATGAGGAAAGCAAATGACTTGCTTACCTGCAAGGTGCCTGTGAATTCGGATTTCTTTCTAGTGATTACTTCGGTAATAACACCTTCCATGCGACCAAGGTTTTTCGCTTGTTTGATAACATCTACGGTTACTTCGTCGCCATCCAGTGCTGAATGTAGGTTTTTCTGTTTAACAAGAATGTCTTTCGCTAACGTGGGTACAATAACAAATGCCATCCCCGAACGGGTTACTTCGATTGTTCCCCTGAATGTTTTCTTCTGGCTACTACTCGTTCTATTATTATCTTTTTTCTTTTTTGCCATTTTATTTTGTTTGGGGGTTGAATTGGATATGGAACCTCGTCGACAGCCATTCGACGGGTTACTTTTTTCTATTCACATGATTATTCTGCGGTTACCGCTACTTTGGGAACCGTTTTATCGAGATAATCAAAAATATAATTATTAAATGATTCTCCTTCATTAAAAAGGAATTGCACCTCAACCGGGATCACGGCGATGCGGAGGTTCATCGCTTTCAAGTCATCCAATAAAAGATGGAGGCGTACGGCATCTTTTTCGGTGGTGACGATTATTTTCTCTTCACCGGGCATATGCTCGAATTCCAGCTTTACTTTATCCAATGTGCTTTTGGTATAGTAATAGTGATCGGGGAATTGTTGCAAGAATACCCTTTCTACTTTTGTTTGCAAATAGTCTACCAAAGGTTGCGGGCGTGCAATACCGCATACCAAGTGAATAGATGCTTTTGGAGAAACTTGTACGCTTTCCAGTGTTTCCATATCGTACAGTTCGCCGTAAGCCAAGGTACTGAAATAAACACGCTGGTGTGGCAATGGGTTAATTTCTGCCGTAATTTTTTCCTTTTCCGCCACGCTAAGGTTGGGAGGACATTTAGAAACAACGATGCTGCTGGCACGTTTATAACCGCTTCTACCCTCGCGTAAACGGCCGAATGGCACTACGTGGTCGCGGGTAAAAAGGCGGCTATAATCAGTTAGCATGAGGTTCAAGCCGGGCTTAATCGAACGGTGTTGAAAGGCATCGTCGAGTAAAACCACCTGTGTATGGGGGCGATCCATCAGCAATTGCGGGATGGCAAGCATCCTTTCTTCACCTACGCACACGCTGATATCCGGGAATTTTTGGTGGAACTGCATGGGTTCATCGCCAATTTGACGGGCCGTGCTATTGGCATCGGCGAGAATATACCCTTTTGTTCTACGGTTATAACCACGGCTGAGAGAGGCTACGGCGAATTGGTTCTTTAACAAGCGAATGAGGTATTCGACATGCGGGGTTTTCCCTGTTCCCCCTACCGACAAATTGCCGAAGGAAATCGTTGCGATATCGAATTCCACGGCAGTAAGTAAGCCCCTATCATAAAACCTGTTCCGCATCCACATAATCAGTCCATACAACAAGGAAAAGGGATATAGTAAAAAAGTTAAGTAACGTAACACTGGTTAAGTTGTTGGTTTAAAATAATAAATCTCTGCCGGTGTAATCACGGCATCTAAAGCCATATCACCGTCGTGTATATCGCTGATATGATTGCTAACGGGTGGAAACAACGCTAGGCCCACTTTTTTAGCACCCGGTTTGCACTGGGCTAAGAACTTGTCGTACATCCCTTTACCATAACCTACCCTATGACCCTGCAAATCGAATGCCACCATGGGAACCAGTACCATATCGAGCGAGAGTGGGTTCACCTCTTCGCCAGCTGTGGGTTCGGGAATACCGTAGGCATTTTCTTCCAACGGGCATTCGTCGTGCCACAAAATATGTCGCATCTCGTTGGTTTCAAAATTAGATTGCGAGGTGACCAGTTTAATATGAGGGTAATGTTCTCGTATCCAGATGGCGACCAGGAAGGTATCTACTTCTTTCTTCGCCAGGATCGGTAAAAAAATGTGGAGAAATTCAATGTTCGACCAGTCAAAATTACTGCATTGAACCAGTAATTCCATATTTAACATGGCCCATTCGTCATCTGTGAGGGATTTCCGCTGCTCTATATATGTTTTTCGTATATCCTTCTTCGTTAGTGTCATAATCCCAATAATTCTATCAAGCTGGGTTTTAGTTGTGCTGCTTGATGCGTTATAAACGCCTTGTCGAGCACGTTGGCTTGTAATATACGCCCTATTTTGGGCAATTTCGTCCACCGTACGATATCGTCTTCGTTGGTGTTGTATTCCCCGTTAAAGATCCATCCGGCTACGGGCACATTGGCTTGCTGTAGGGCCATGGCGGTGAGTAGCGAGTGGTTAATGCTGCCCAAGTAGTTCATCGCTACTAGGATAACACGGGCTTCGAGTTGTTGAACCAGTTCCAAAGTAAACGTATCCTCGTTGATCGGCACCATGAGACCTCCGGCACCTTCGATGATGAGGGGGCGATCGTTGGTTTGGTATTGATCGGCAAGCTGAACAATATGTTGTACATCTATTTCAACGCCATCGATCCGCGCGGCCAAATGGGGCGAGGCGGGCGTTTTAAGACGGTATCCTTCGGGGTAGCAGTATTCCGGGTGGGTGGTCATTCGTTGAATGAACTCGGTATCCGTTTCTTCTTCCAGGCCCGACTGGATGGGTTTCCAATAATGCGCGTCCAATGCTTCCGCCACGCAGGCGCTCACGACTGTTTTGCCAACACCCGTGCCAATACCTGTCACAAAAAACCGCTGATGAGTACGCTTCATAATTCGCAAATATAATGGGCTAAACTTATTTAAACGATTAAGATATGGAAATAAACCGCAATCATTTCGCCCTATGATAAAGAAATCTTAAATTTTAACAGGCGGTGCTAATTGATTGTTTCATCGACACTTTCCCTTAAATTCGCTATAACTGCTAACTAAAAAAGTATTATGAAATATTGTAACAATATTCTCGAAACAATTGGTAACACACCTTTAGTCAAACTACACAAAGTTACGGCAGAACTACCTTGCGAAGTGTACGCGAAGGTGGAGTTTTTTAACCCCGGTAACTCTATTAAAGATCGTATGGCCCTGAAAATGGTAGAAGAAGCAGAAAGACTTGGCTACCTCAAACCCGGCGGCACCATGATCGAAGGCACCAGCGGTAATACCGGTATGGGCTTAGCATTGGCTGCGATCATCAAAGGGTATAAGTGTATTTTCACCACTACTGATAAGCAATCCAAGGAGAAGGTAGATATATTAAAGGCGTTGGGTGCAGAAGTAATTGTTTGTCCTACCAATGTAGAACCCGAAGACCCGAAATCTTATTACAGTGTGTCGAAACGCTTGGCTACCGAGATTCCGAATTCGTTCTATGTGAACCAGTACGATAACTTGGCCAACCGTGTTGCCCACTACGAGCAAACAGGGCCGGAAATATGGGACCAAACAGACGGTAGAATTACCCATTTAATTGTGGCCACCGGTACAGGAGGTACGGTAACAGGAACGGGGCAATACTTGAAAGAAAAGAACCCGAATATTCAAGTATGGGCCATAGATAGCTATGGTTCCTTGTTGAAGAAATACCATGAAACGGGTGAACTGGATATGAGTGAAGTATACCCTTATATAACAGAAGGTATCGGGGAAGACTTCGTACCACAGAACTACGACATGAGCGTGATTGATAAATTCGAAAAAGTAACCGATAAAGACGGTGCTGTAATGGCCCGTAGGATTACAAAAGAAGAGGGCATTTTCGTAGGTTATTCGGCAGGCTCGGCAGTAGCAGGCTTGATTCAACTGAAAAAATACTTAAAGCCAACCGACGTAGTGGTAGTGGTATTCCATGATCATGGTTCGCGTTATGTAGGCAAGGTTTATAACGACCAGTGGATGATGGAGCGTGGTTTCTTAGACGTTAAAACCGTGAAAGACGTGGTGAATGGCAGAAGAAACTTGCCGCTTGTAACCATTTCGCCGGATGAAAAAGTGAGTGATGCCATTGCGAAGATGAAGAAATTTGATATTGAGCATATTCCTGTGATCCATCAACAACAGATCATCGGTAGCATATCGGAGAATGGCTTGTTTAACAAATTGATTGACCATCCAGATATTAAAGATGCCTTGATTAAAAACGTGATGCAGCCTGCTTTCCCAACGGTTTCATTGGAAACACCGATAGAGAAATTATCGGTGTACATCAATAAAGAAAACGGGGCGGTATTAGCGGCGGATGATAGTGGTAATTACCACATTGTAACGAAGTACGATATTATCCAGGCATTGGGTAATTAATAAAATAATTTTTTAGACAAGATGCTTTGTAGTTATTTTACTGCAAAGCATTTTTGTTTTCTATGCAAACGAAGCAGTATATAGATCAAATGGGGCGTGCAGTAGAGATACCGGTTTTCCCGCAACGCATTGTGTCGGTGGTGCCTTCGCAAACGGAGTTATTGGCGGATTTGGGATTGGATGAAGCCGTGGTAGGTATCACCAAGTTTTGCATACACCCCGAAACATGGTTTCGAAGCAAAACGCGTATAGGTGGAACGAAGCAGTTCAAGTTTGATGTGATCAAAGCATTGCAACCGGATGTAATTATTGCGAATAAAGAAGAAAACACCCAATCGGACATTGAGCAATTAATGGCAACATACCCTGTTTGGATCAGTGATATACATGATATTCCGTCTGCCTGCGCGATGATTGAATCGGTGGGCGACATAACGGGCACGCATGAGAAAGCATTGTTGATTTCCCAGGCAATACAAGCACGCTTTGCCCGGATTACACCACTCTCCCAGCCTGTTTCGGTGGCTTACTTCATTTGGCGTGACCCTTGGATGGTAGCGGCACCGGGTACCTTCATTGACCATATATTAACGCGGCTGGGCATGGAGAATGCCTTCGCCCATACCAGTCGTTACCCAGCTGTAACAGCGGAGGATATTGTAGCGGCGAATCCTTCCCTGGTGTTTTTATCTTCGGAGCCATATCCTTTTAAAGAGAAGCATATTGAAGAGTTACGCACTTTATTGCCGCATGCGGAGATACGCTTGGTAGATGGCGAAATGTTTAGTTGGTACGGAAGTAGGTTGTTGGAAGCAGCGGGTTATTTGGATGGGTTGATGCGGGCGATATCGATAGTATAATATTATATTGCTTTATTGGGGGCTACACTACCCGACCATGCCAGTATGACGCATGTAGAAACAACATTTTTCTTGCAAAAAATATTGTTTAAAAAGCCGGCATAAACCAGTCGGTTTCCTTCCACATAATGCCTGTTTATAGCCTTGCATATCCTCTAATATTTAAAATATCCTATTCATATTATCAACCAAGGTGCCATGTCTTAAATCGGCTTATTTTCAATAATTCTCCCAAACCCTTTCCCCTACTCATTCTACTGGATAATTCTCGATAAACAGTTGGACCATAATCGGCAGCGACTTCCGAAAGCCTTGCGAAATAAGGGTTCTATGTTAGTGAGGATTAGGCGAACGGTTGTAACTAACTCAAAATGAAGTCATCATAACATTTAAAAACATCTTGAGATAGGCTTAAGATAGGTTTTTACTGGGGTTTAGATAGGCAAAGGATAGGCTTAGGATAGGCTTTTACTAGGGTTTAGATAGGTAAAGGATAGGCTTGAGATAGGCTTTTACTAGCTTTGGGATAGGCTTGGTATAGGCAAAAGTATTTTGTAACAATGTCAAAAAGACATGTTAAAATAGTATAGTACAATACAGGAATTATTTCAAATCTAAGTAGCCTACAGCAGGTTGATCGGTATAGAAGTGTACCATATACATAAGGCTAGTGTCTATAATAACACCACTTGGAATAGGTTGTACCCGTTCGTATGTAACATCTTTGATTTGGTAGCCGAAACGCACACTGTTTTTAGATAGATCAGGTTTAATATAATCGGGGTAAGTAGAGGCTACGGTAAAGCCGTATACGTATACTGGTTTGAAGAAGTTAATTTTTGCTACTTCGGGATGTTCAGGTAAGTAAAGCAATTCGTATTGTTCACCTTTTTTCACTTGGATATAGCCGGTGTCGACAGATTCTACGAGTTCAAATTTCTTTCCTTTGATAGAATAGCTTACAGTAACAGTTCCTGCGTTTGCATCGAATGCTTGGACGATCGCATTGGCCTTAACACCTTTCTCTGTTAATTCGGCTTGGTGTTGATGTTTTGCAAAAGCATTATAACCGAAGTAAGCAGCGCCCAAGCAGAATATGCTGGCGATAGCGATGAACATTCCTTTTTTCCTAGTAGGCATAGATGCGAATTAAATGCTCGATTAATATTTGTGGAATTATACATCAATATTATTGATTTTTTGGAAAGAATGGAAATGAATTGATAAATCTTTTGTGGAATAGACCTATTATAAAAACACCCCGCAACCTTGTATGCTGCGGGGCGTTCTGTTGCTATCTCTCTAACTTCTTTATGATGGAGGTGATGTTTTGAAATGGTATTTTATCCTCCTTTTTAAGATGCATAATATCTCCATTGATGGCTTGGTATAAAAAGACTAATTTTTCTTTCTGCTTAATAGCACAGATGGAGTAAGATATTCCTATCGCATTAACATCTTCATCGCAGAAATTAAAATATGAACCAGTAGGGATGTCTTTCATTAATGTTACTATACTATCTTTTTGTGGCGTAGTGAGCACAAAACGATTCACATTATTCCAGAAACCGTCATATCCAGTTTGTTCACAGCCTTTATAATACTGAAATCGTCCGGGCTCATCTCTACCAGGGAGAACAATATAAATAAGTTGGTAATCGCTTTGGTTATCTTCTTCAAACTGCTGATAGTATCTTTTAAACCACGTAATGGGTTGAAAAAGAGTATCCAACTGAACTTTACGAGGCGAACAAGTATCCGCTTTCATGGGAAGTGTTAGAAGGGATATTGTTAAGAATATAGAATTCAATTTGTGCTTTTTTTACTGATAAAAGTGTTACACTTGGCTGTATGCATTATTCGAATTTAATATTACCTGGCAATTGTTGAATCGATTGGGTATTTAATTTGTTTACCAATTCAGCTATTGTTACTGCAAACAATACACCCCTACCTGGATATGGTACGTAGTAAGTGCCGTCTACTAAAGCGCTATAAAGTGGAAGCTTATTACTTAAAAGAACAAGTTGTTGATCCTTCAATTCATATAAACCTAAAGGCAAAGCATCTAAACTGTTAGCAGACTTTTTTGCGTAAAAGTGTGCATAATTGTATTCAGTAGTTCCACCATTTGGCTTATTACTGATTATAATACTTCCTTGTTTACTGATAGAAACAAAGTTACTACCAGTTTTTAGGGCTCGCATAATTTGAGTATGGCCAGGTAAAGTATCTTGCTTAATTTTTCCTTGAATGAAAAACCAGCCATATTCATCACGCTTCGACATGTCCATAACGATTAGCTGTGAATGGTAGATATCGACACAATCTTGTGTTAAAATTTTGTATGTAACCGTGTCCTTCCCTTTGGTGCGCGAAATAAAATATGTCATATTGAATTCTCCCAAGAAGCCTTCATTTCTAAACTCGGATAGAAAAATATTGTTGTTGAAATTATATTTGATTTGAGCGGAGGAAGGTAGCTTGTCTACCTTTTGTAAAACAAGTTGATTGCTTTTTTTGCAAGCAGCGAGGCATGCGACCAAGCAACATAAATATATACTGGCAAGCGTAAGCGTGCGGATTCTAGTCATGACTATATAGTTAGGTTCAGCTAAGGAGCTATCACCAAAACTATCAAAAACTAATTTCATTACAAAACCAAAATAGGCGTATATACCGGCTGGAATGATTTAAATACCTGGGCTAGCGCAGCATGATCCATCGATTTCAAGAATCCTGTTTCTGCTTCTTCAATTCCAATAACGCCTGGCTCTAAGCCAATTTTTGTGCGGTAAATTAAGGTGCCATTTTTAAATAATAGTAGGTCGCTTTTACAAGTTGTAATACTGCCTCCCATGCGTTTGAAATGGAAGTTAGATTGCAATGTTTGTAAGGTGGTGGCATCTTTAGAACGTAGGATGAGATGGCGTTTCATATCGTTTGGGAGGTGAGTAAGATCGGTTCTGTGGATTAATAAGTAAGCGGTGTATTCGCCCTGTTTGAAGTTGAGCGCATCGAGGGGTTTGAAAAGGGCGTCTTGTTGGAAATGGGGGGTGGCATTGTTAACCTTCGATCGTACAATAATTAATGGGTAGTCGAAGGTAATAGCAGCTATAATGGCGATTACAACTACAGTTAGGATTGTTCTTACTAAGGATTTTTTCATCGTGTGCTAAAGTAGCAATATTATAAGTAGGAAGACTATATATTGACATAGCAAATATTTTTTTCTTGTTAGAAGCAACCCATTATAACATCGTCCCGTACTAACTCATATATCACAATTCTTCACAAAACTCAATTTCACATGGATAGAAAAGATTTCCTTTCTGGCCTAGGGATTTCCTTGGCTGCTGTTTGCGTGGGCGGCCTCGCGGCTTGTAGCAAAGGTGGCGATGACACCCCTACTCCTAACCCTGGTAATGGCAATGGGAATGGTAACGGCAATGGTGGTAATAATGCTTTGCTGAGTATCGACCTGAACACCCAATTGAAGAACCTAGGGGATTTTACGATCGCTAACGGGGTGATTCTTATTAGAACAGGTGCAGGTAATACGGCGGCCGACTTCTCGGCTTTAAGCAGTAGATGTACGCATGAAGGCTGTACGGTGGCTACTTTCAACAATTCTACCAGTTTAATTGAATGTAACGCACCCTGTGGTCATGGCAGTAGGTATACCGCCACAGGAAGTGTAGCCCAAGGCCCTGCAACATCGTCATTATCTAAAAAAACGATTACCGTTGCTAATAATACGCTTTCCGTGAGTTAACCATCACCATATCCTGCGAATGCTTGTCAACAGCCGATTTCACCCTGTTCGGGCGGTTAAAAATGCCGCTTTAACAGGGTTTTGGCTATTTGATAATTTCTAAACCTTTGATATCATTAGTATTCTATAGATTAACTTCTTATATTTGTTACCTCAAAAATAAATCTTAATCAGGTCATTATGGGAAAATACAGAGCAGGCGTATTACACGGCGAAGAGCTAGATGCGCTTTACAATGATGCAAAAGACAATGGTTTTGCAATGCCAGCAGTGAACGTGGTGGGAACTGATACTGTTAACGCGGTATTGGAAACAGCTGCGAAAGTGAATTCACCGGTTATTATCCAGTTTTCTAACGGTGGCGCACAGTTTTTTGCAGGCAAGGGTATGCCGAACGATAAATTACAAGCGAATATTTCGGGTGGTATTTCCGGTGCGAAACACGTACACGAGGTAGCAAAATATTATGGCGTTCCTGTAGTTTTACATACCGACCACGCAGCTAAAAAATGGTTGCCATGGATTGATGGTTTATTAGACGCAAGTGAACAATTCTTCAAACAAACCGGTCAGCCTTTATATAGCTCACACATGCTCGACTTATCGGAAGAGCCCTTACACGAAAACATCGAGATTTCTAAGAAATACTTCGAGCGCATGAACAAATTGGGCATGAGCATTGAAATTGAGTTGGGTGTAACAGGTGGTGAAGAAGATGGTGTTGACAATTCGGGTGTTGAAAACTCTTTGTTGTACACGCAGCCAGAGGATGTTGCTTATGCATATGAGCAATTATCGCAAGTGAGCAGCCGTTTCACAGTGGCAGCAGCATTCGGTAACGTACACGGCGTATACAGCCCGGGTAACGTAGAATTGCGCCCTATCATCTTGAAAAACTCTCAAGATCATATCGAAAAAACATTTGGTACCAAAGCAAAACCAGTATACTATGTATTCCATGGTGGTTCTGGTTCTCCGAAAGAGCAAATCGCGGAAGCGTTGACTTACGGTGTTATCAAAATGAACCTCGATACAGACATGCAATGGGCGTTCTGGGAAGGTGTGCTTGATTTCTACAAATCGAAAGAAGCTTATTTACAAGCGCAATTGGGTAACCCTGAAGGTGCTGATAAGCCCAATAAAAAATACTACGATCCACGCGTTTGGTTACGTAAGGCAGAAGAGTCTTTCGTAAAACGTTTGGAAGAAGCGTTTGCAGATCTTAACTGTATCGGCCGTAACGCTTAATCATTTTAGCAGAAAAAAGCCCCATGCACCGCGTGGGGCTTTTTGATTTTATATGATTTGATCAAAATATTTCCCTTAAAAACATATGTACTTTACTGTAAAATAAAGATAATGATGTGGTTTAGACGGAATTTCTATGAAACAAGTCTTGTTAAAATGAATTTAATTGTATCTTGCACCACTATTCTTTAATCTAATAGCACAACAGTAGTATGAGTTGGTTTAAACGAATCAAACAGGGTATTTCGACATCCACCAGTGAAAAGAAAGAAGCACCAGATGGATTATGGCACAAATGCCCAAATTGTAAAAAAACCACTAACATCAAAGATCTTAAAGAGAACAAGTACGTTTGTGACAATTGTAATTTCCACAACCGTATTAACTCTAAGGAATATTTCGATATTATTTTCGACAATGGTGAGTTTACAGAATTATTCACCAATATCTACCCGAAAGACCAATTAGGCTTCGTGGATTTGAAACCTTACGGCGATCGTTTGAAGGAAGCGCAGAAGAAATCCGGCTTAACGGATTCTATGCGTGTAGCACACGGTAACGTGTATGGCCTTGGCCTCGTAGTAGCTTGTATGGATTTCAACTTCATCGGTGGTTCTATGGGTTCCGTGGTAGGTGAAAAGATTGCCCGTGCCATCAATTATTGTATCGAGCACCGTTTACCATTCATGATTATTTCTAAGTCTGGTGGCGCTCGTATGATGGAAAGTGCCTTCTCCTTGATGCAAATGGCTAAAACATCAGCTAAATTGACACAATTAGCGGATGCTAAATTACCTTACATCTCTTTAATGACTGATCCTACAACAGGTGGTGTATCGGCTTCTTACGCGATGTTGGGCGATTTAAACGTGGCTGAACCGGGCGCTTTGATCGGTTTCGCTGGTCCACGTATCATCAAAGAAACCATTAAGAAAGACTTACCGCCTGGTTTCCAGAGTGCTGAGTTCTTACTTGAACACGGTTTCCTTGATTTCATTATCGACAGAAAACAATTGAAAGAAAAATTGGCTGAAACAATTTCGCTTTTCCAAAAGTAGAATGGTTTCCCAGTAAATTATACGGGTTACAAATTGCAGCTAACTTGTAATTTGTAACCCTTTTTTAACGTTATGGCAGAACAAAGAAATAGATCGGCTTTTTACGAATACGCGATAGAAGATAAATTCATCGCGGGTATGGTATTGACGGGAACAGAGATCAAATCTATTCGCGGCGGTAGAGTGAGTTTTAATGATAGTTTCTGTTATTTCCATAAGGGCGAGTTATATGTGAAAAGCCTTCACATCGCCGAGTATTCCCATGGCACATATGCCAACCACGATCCTCTTCGTGAGCGCAAATTACTCCTCACCAAACGAGAATTGCGTAAGTTAGAAAACAAGCTCAAAGACAAAGGTTACACCATCGTTCCCCTCAGGATCTTCATTTCCGATAAAGGCTACGCTAAAATGGAAATCGGTTTAGGTAAGGGTAAGAAGTTATACGATAAACGCGACTCGATCAAGCAAAGAGATGCTGACCGTGAATTGAAGCGTAATTTCAAATTGTAATCTACTCCCCTATTGTTTACTTGTGCGGGTAACAACGATTGTAGAACATTCTTAAAGCTGTGTTAAAGTAATCCCATTGGTACGCCGTGTGCCTGGAAAAAGTGTGTATGGCCCTAATTTTGAATTATTCCTATCAAATATTTCTATCAAGATCCGTTCTACCTACAGCTTAATCGTATTTATATGAAAGCAACTTTACGCTTATTCCTTTGCCTTTCCCTCGTGGCCTTCTTGGCAGCTTGTAAAAGCGGCCAGAAACTCTATCAAAAAGGTCGTTACGACGAAGCCGTGGCTTCTTTCGTAAAAAAATTACAACGTAAGCCAGGTGATGCAACTGCCCTTGCATATATCCCCAAGGCATATGCCGAAGCGCGCGACATGGGCGAGTATAATGTAAACCGTATTCTTACTTCGAATGATCCCTTTAAATGGGAAGCGGTGAAGAACGAGTACCGCCAGTTACAATACTTATATGATCTTATTCAATCGTCGCCCGCCGCCAAAAGTGTTGTACAGGCTACTGATTATACGAGAGATATTGCTAATGCCACGAATAATGGCGCCCAAGTTCGTTACGATCGCGGGTTAGCCTTTATGGACAAAAATACCAAGCAAAGCTATAAACAGGCCTATAACGAGTTTATTGCGGCATTGCAATTGGTACCCAATTTCAAGGATGCGAAAGAGCTCCGCGACGAGGCATACCAATTGGCTATTGTAACCGTGGTAGTAAGCCAAATTGATATACGCTCTCCTATGTACCAGTTAAGTGCTGATTTCTTTAGGGACGAGCTAGTTCGTGGCTTACAGCAGCGTAATATTGATCCATTTGTTCGGTTCTTGGATGAAAGAGCGGCCGACCGTGATCATATTAGGGGCGATCATTACTTGCGCATGCGCTTTTATGATTTCCAGATAGGACAAGCATTGATTGAGCGTTTTGAACGCCAAGTACAAAAGGAAAACGTGGTGATTGGTACTATTAATGTTCGTGATTCGACGGGTAAAGTTACCAAGCAGAATCAATATGGTACAGTAAAGGCAACTTTGTATATCACGAAGAAAACTATTTTGTCGCAAGCGTTGTTTGATTATGAGATTATAGACATTCGCAATAACGCGGTGATTACGAATAATAGGATACCTGGTCGCTTTACATGGCTGAACCAATTTGGTACATTTAAAGGCGACGAGCGTGCTTTGAGCGACGACGATAAGCGTTTGATGGGCGGTGCAGATGTAGCGCCTCCAGCTCCGCAGGCCTTGTTCTTAGAAGTTACTAGACCTATTTATGACCAGTTAGGCCGCGATTTGCAAAGCTTTTATAGTCGTTATTAAACGGGACTATTTGTTGATTGTAAAATGTAATTTATGAGATCGATTTTAGCCATTATTGTATGTGTTAGTTTTTTTGCTTGCAAAACAAGTAAAAGCGGTGGAAGTAATAATTCCAGTGCTAGCTTGTTCAAGCATAAATGGATGATTGTGGCCCTTAACGGGGAAGATGTTGATACTACCAAGATCTTCAAGAAGAATGGGATTATGTTTAACAAAGAAACGAGCCGCATCTCGGGTGCTGTTAGTTGCAATGCATTAATCGGTTCTTTTGTATTAGGCGAGAACAATGCCTTTCACTTCAAACAGCCGTTAGCAAGTACGAAAATGATGTGCCCTGACATGAGCATTGAAAATGGGTTTATGAAAGTGGTTGACAAAGTATCGAACTACAAGATCTCGGGTAAATACTTGGTATTGACGGATGGTGACAATGAGTTGGCCAAGTTTGTTCAATTGTAATTTATTGCTTTAAAAGATATAAGCGCTGCTGGGATTCCAGCGGCGCTTTTTTGTATCCTACATATGGATGTTGCATTGACTATGAACTCGTATTACCGCTTTCATGTTAAAAAACGACTGCTTGTTCTACCTGCTCACCAGCATCGATCAATACTTATCTCGACATCTCCCCTTGGTGATGCTGCCACAACTTACTGTATACTGCTTTTCGTGCTAATAGCTGCTGGTGGGTGCCTTCTTCGGCCATATTGCCTTCTTGTAGTACTACAATCTTATCGGCATTCATAACAGTACTTAAGCGATGGGCAATTACAATAACTGTTTTGCCGCGATGCCTGAATTGTTGCATGGCGAGTTGTACGAACTGGTCGGATACAGGATCGAGTGAAGAAGTGGCTTCATCGAGGATCAGGATAGCAGGATCGCGGTAGAGGGCACGGGCAATGGCTAAGCGTTGGCGTTGGCCACCGGAGAGATTGATACCATGTTCCCCTAACTGTGTATGAAACCCATTAGGCAGTTTCTCTATGAATTCTAAAATACCTAGTTGTTGTGAAACGGACAGAACTTTTTGCATATCGGGTTCATAATCCCCTACTGCAATATTTTCCAAGATACTGCCTGCGAATAAATCGATGTGTTGCGGCACTACGCTCACTTGCTTACGCAAGCTCTCGGTTTCTATATATTTGATATCAATGTTTCCAATGCTGATATGACCGTCTTTAATGGGGTAAATACATTGTAGTAGGGACATTAAAGTTGATTTACCCGACCCGCTCTCCCCTACGATAGCCGTGATATTTCCAGCTTTGATATGCAGGTTAAATTGTTTGAAAATATCGCCCCTTGTATTGTACCGGAAACTAACATCGTGGAACTCGATATCGCCAGCCATCTCGTTTGTGAGTTTGATTTTTTTACCCGACTCTTCCTGTTCCAAATCCATAATTTCGAACAAGCGGTCTGCAGCAATAAGTGCATCTTGCATGCTTCTATTTGCACCAATTAAACTCATGGCCGGGCCGGTAAAGTAACCTACCAGGGCATAGAACGAAAGTAATTCGCCGGGACTTAATTGTCGATCTATCACGAAATAAGAGCCTACCCACATCACGGCCACCACGAAGGCACTGGTAGCAAAGCCAGCTAAGCTGCCAACGTATAAATTGCTGATGGAAGAAGTATAAATCGTTTTAAGCAGTTTCACAAAGCGGGATTCTGTTTTCGTATTGGCGAACTCTTCTAACCCAAATCGTTTGATAGTAGCTACTGCGTTCAGAGATTCTACCAGTTGGCTTCCTAATTCAGCATTATCCTCCATCAACTTGCGTTGATACTTCTTATTGATAACATTGCTGATTTGATAGAAAAGCACGTATACAGGAATGATACACAACACAACCAAGGCCAGTTTCCAATAATAGGTGAACATCACAATAAAGGAGAAAATGACAATGAAAACATTCACCACCAAACCAACTGCTGTATCGTTAATAAATGCCCGGATTTTAACGGCGTCATTTACGCGGGAGGTAATTTCTCCAACACGCATGGCATCAAAAAAGCTTTGTGGAAGTTTTAAGAGGTGTTTATAATAACCGAGTATTAGCTGCGCATCAATCTGTTGACCGGTTTTCATAGCAAATATGCTTTTCACATTGCCAATAAACAGCTGGAAAAGCAAAATAACCATCATGATAATCCCCAGTAAGTTTAGCAAGTTTTTGTTGCCATCGGCGAGTACGTTATCTACAATTTTCTGTACATAAATTGAAGTAGATAGTCCTAATACCGTGTATACAATTGAGCCAAATAACGCTTGTAGGAGTATGCTTTTATGGGGAGATAATAAAAACCAAAATCGTTGTAAATGCGAGATCTTTTCGTTGCCTTTTTGAAAGCTATCACCGGGCATAAGTAAGATCAGTACACCTGTCCAGATCTTCTTGAATTCATCATGACTATAAGTATGTTTCTCGCCATCGGCAGGGTCCATGACGTATACCTTCTTTTGATCGATGCCATAGATAACAACATAGTGTTGTAATACGCCATCGACAATTACATGCGCTATAGCGGGCTTGGGTATTTTGAAAAGTGCATCAAATGGACCTTTAACGCCTTTAGCTTCAAATCCTAGTTTGGTAGCTGCTTCGATTAAACCGAGTACATTTGTTCCCTTGGTATCGGTGCTGGCGTATTGGCGAATTTTCGCAATAGGTAGTTGTAATTGGTATTGTGCGGCAACGGAAGCTAGGCAAGCAGCACCACAATCTGTAATATCGTGCTGCTTAATGCGGGCTGCTCGTTTGATGGATGGTTGTTTTGCAAACATGGGTGTTTCGGGATTTGGATATGATTGAAAATTTATGCGGCGTTGGGGTTTAACCATTTATCTGTTCGATCGTATAACAACTGGAATAAACTACGCTTGGTAAGAATAAACCGGGCTTGTAAAGTCATCCCCTTTTTAAGGTTTCCTTTCACCCCGTTACGCAATTGTAACATCGTATTCGCGAAGTTGCATTTTACGCGAAATACGGGCTCTTTATCTGCTGTAATAAAGTCGTTATCGATACTCATCACTTTTCCTTCCACCACGCCCCATTCATTATAATTAAAAGCGTCTACTTGGAACTTTACCGGCATGCCAACTTTGAGGTAACCAATATCTTTCGGAGAAACATAGCATTCGGCCACGATATTTGCATCGGGTGAAATATACCCCAGTAATTCACCGGCTTGTAAGGCACCGCCTGTATATTTCCCGTTGAATTGTTGTAATGTACCGCTAACAGGGGCTACAATGGTATTCCTTTCTTTCTCTTTTGATTGTTGCTTTTTATCCTCCGATAGGCGGTTAGTTTCTTGTTGGTAGCGGTTCAGTTCTTCTGCCCACACGCTACGTTGTTGTTGCACCAAAGATTCGTAGCTGGCTTGTGCTTTTTCAAATTCGTACCGGCGATCGGTATATTCCTTGTAAGCAATTACTTTATCGCGGTAAAGGGAATAGCTTACATCATAATCTGCTTTCAACTTAGCCAAGGTGGCTTTTTGTTCTGATAAGGAGGCAATGAACCGTTGGTATTGCTGTTGATACATAGCGGATTTCAAGCCACTACTTCTACCCGCGCTTAATAATTGCAGGTCGTGCACAAATACCTCTTTTTGTGATAAATCGAAACTTGTTTGCGACAGCTTACTGTTGGAAATATCTTCTTGTAAGCGCAAAATGGGTTGTCCTTTCACTACTTGCTGGCCGTCGGTTACATATACTTCTTCGATGGTTCCGGGTAGTAAAGACCGGAGTTCATTTTTCTCGGCGATTGGTCGTACTAAGCCCGAGGCTTTTACGGATACGTCTACCTTAATAAACGGCATTGCTACAATGGCGGCAACAATGGCTAGTAAAACGCTCGTGTAAATGATTTGGCTTTTCACACGAACTTTGGGCACCCAAGCGAACTTGGAATGCTGAATTACTTCAATAGGAAATAATTGCGGCATAAAGCTACATTAGTTAAATAAATGATTCTTTGGCTAGTAATATACCGGCGGGCTTAACTTGAATTGAAGTAATTATTGGGTGTTTCGGATCTTTAATAGCGTGCCCAGGAATGCCAAGTATTATTAGCAATTTACAATTTAAATGGATAATAATGATGCTCCCGGCTACCTTTCCCCGTGTTTTTCTTCAACAAAAGGTAGATTGGCAAGTTTTTCAATAAATTCCTTCACTTGTTCAAGGTGAAAACAGGCATCAGACCGTTCAATGGCAGTCCATCCACAGAAATCATCATTCCCTAATAACGCTAATAAACATTGCTCGAATAGGGCTTCTCTTTCTTGCTGGTTATACTGATCAAAAAAGCGATGGTACGCAGGTAAATTATCGATTACCGTGGGTGTAACAACTTGTTTCATGGAATATGGTTTAACAAACAATTCAAATTCAAAGCAATGATAAATGGAAAAATCATATTCACATCAAATTCTAGGCACTATTTTAAATCGTAGTTTTCAAAAGGCCTTCAAATTGGCCATGATGAAGGTTTTATAGTGAATGACTTTTTCGTGTTTTTAGAATTTAGTGTGAACCATTGATGGTATTTCCATGTTGTAACTAATGATTTTGAGCGCTATGTTTATTTGCTTTACCGCCTATTAATTGCATTGCATGAAGTTTTTTACACGCTTAATAACGTTCCTATTTGCTTGCATGCCCCTTTGTGTTGTTGCCCAGAAGAAATCGCAATTGCAAGCTATGCGTATTTTCTTCGACGACGATTTCTTTAACTACCGTGGAGAAGGTACTGACCGGGAATATACCGCCGGTACAAAGATCGACTTCTATTACACTAACGAAGGCAAACGTAATTTTTTTGATAAGTTACTTATCCGCATGGCAAGTGATGCTGATAACCTATATGGTTATGGTATTACCCAACAAATGTATGCCCCTAATAACATCGACACACCGGGGATTGTAATAGGTGATCGACCCTATGCAGGCGTGTTAACTATTAACCATAGCCTTGTTTCATCTGACATGAAAAGAGGTCAAAAAATTACTACCCAACTAGATATAGGTGTAATCGGGCCTTGGGCTTTTGCAGAGCAAACGCAAAACTTTGCCCATAATTTAATTGGATACAGGGAAGCGCAAGGATGGGACAACCAGATTGCGAACGATATCATTATTAATTACTACATACTCTATGAAAAACTATTGATTAACCCCTCTCCTAACTTGCAGATTATTGGCTTATTGGAATCCAATATTGGTACACGGTATAATAATTTGGCTGTAGGACTAACATTTCGTGCAGGTATTTATAATTCATACTTCTGTAATTATGAAAAGCCTTCTGTAGGTCAACGTGCGAGTCGAACCTGTAGCGATTTTCGGAAGTTCCAGGTATATGTTTTCATGCGCCCGGTTGTACGTGCAGTGATGGATGATGCAACGTTGCAAGGTGGGTTTTTCACACATGAAAACAGTCCTTATTATCTCACGAAAGACCAAATTACCCGCGTACATATGCAATATGATTGGGGACTGGTAATAGCACGCGGGCGTTTAGGCCTTTCTTTCAGTGAGAAACTGCGTACGAAAGAGTTTGATACGGGTGTAAATCACCAAATTGGGAATTTAACCCTATACGTGGGGCTTTAACTAAATAGCGAGCGCCACATAATAGCATATATTTAATCCCAATAAAGCGCGCACCATGCTAGGTTTCTGGCATAACTGGAGTGTATCGTTGGGGTTTAAGCAGTATTTATCAATTTCTTCATCACTGAACAAGGTTGTAATGGGTATGAATTGGGGTTCGAATCCTTCGGCCATTAACCTTTCTTGATAATCAGCGCCATAAAACCTTATATGGCCTGGGTCGCCGTAAATAAGCACTCTTTCTGCAGGATCTGTAATAGAATAATCTTCGTGTGTTACATCTAACCCTGCTTTAATAGGCACTTGCATGAGGGCGATGCCATTAGGTTTAAGCACGCGCAATATTTCACGCATCGCTTTGCGATCTTCTTCAATGTATTCAAGTACGTGCGAACATAGGATTACATCGTAGGTATGCGCTGCAATGTGTTGCATGTCGGTTAAATCGATGTAAATAGTGCCTTTTGGGTACGTATTTTCGAACGATTGGGCAAACTTATCGCCGGTTGTATAATCCAGTCCTTTTATACGTGAAAGTCTTTTGTGAAAGATTGCTTCTGGTGCAATGTGCAGCACTTTCTTACCTGGTGCTATAAAGTGTGGATGTTTATCTAAGTACATCCACAAGATACGGTCGCGTTCGTTAGATCTACATGTAGGGCATTGCACTAACCGCCGGTTAGCACCGGCCGGTAAGAATTGGGAAAAATTACCTTTACAACAAGGGCAAGCGACTTTGTTGCCATGATAATACCAGCCACGAAGCTGTAAAAAAATGGGTAACGCGGTTTTCTTTAGAAACCTTTTTAAACGGGGATGCATAAGGAAAGTAAGTTGTTGGTAATAGGGTGAAAACAACAATATAAATGCCTTTACTGCGTAATTCTTGCACCATGTAATTTTTACAAATTACAAATAAAAGAAAACGGCCCCTACTGTGTAGTAGAGGCCGTTTTTTGTAAGATATCTTATAAGCCTTGTTCGTAGCCTGTATCGATGAGTAAGTTTCCTCCATCGGCAGCGGCTGTGGCTAATTCATCGCAGCGGTTGTTCATGGGGTTGTCGGCATGGCCTTTTACCCACCTGAACTTTACGGAATGTTTCTTGAAGAGCGGAACAAATCTCATCCAGAGGTCTTTGTTTTTCTTGTCTTTGAAGTTCGTTTTTATCCATCCCCATAACCAACCTTTTTCAATGGTATTTACCACGTACTGGCTATCTGTGAAAATGGTAATACTGAGTCCTTCTTTTGTGAGGGCTTCTAAGGCTACAATTACCGCCAATAATTCCATACGGTTATTGGTGGTGCGGCGGTATCCTTGCGATAATTCTTTTCGAATGGTTCCCCAAATTAAAACGACACCGTAGCCGCCCGGTCCTGGGTTGCCACGGGAAGAGCCATCTGTATAAATGATTAATTCTTTGTTGCTCGTCAATGTATCCTCGATTAAAAGCGCAAATGTAGGGTTTAATTGTATAAAATTGCTATAACTAGCGCGACTATACGAATATTACACCTGTATTACACCTGTTTTAAAAGTTTCTGTTATTGGTGCATGATTGGCTGCGTTGATCGCTTCTGAAATAATTGTACGCGTATCTAAGGGGTCGATAATATCATCTACCCAAAGGCGTGCTGCTGCGTAATATGGTGTTGTTTGTTGATCGTATTTATCCTTGATTTTCTTCAGTAGCCCTGCTTCTGCTTCTGGTGTAATGGTTTCGCCTTTTGCTTTGAGAGAAGCCACTTGTATTTGCAGTAAAGTTTTCGCGGCTTGTTCACCTCCCATTACAGCTATTTTTGCATTTGGGTAGGCAAAAATTAAGCGGGGATCGTAAGCTTTGCCACACATGGCATAGTTACCGGCGCCGTAGGAGTTACCGACAATAATGGTAATTTTCGGCACTACGGAATTGGATACTGCGTTCACCAATTTAGCGCCATCTTTAATAATGCCGGCATGCTCGCTTCTACTGCCCACCATGAAACCTGTTACATCTTGGAGGAATACTAAGGGGATTTTCTTTTGGTTGCAATTCATAATGAAGCGCGCTGCTTTATCGGCACTATCGTTATAAATTACACCTCCCATTTGCATTTCACCTTTTTTGCTTTTGACCATTTTCCTTTGGTTCGCTACAATACCAACTGCCCATCCTTCGATGCGTGCATAACCACAGAGAATGCTTTTGCCATAGTCTTCTTTGTATTGCTCGTAGGAATTGGCATCTACGATACGTTCGATTAGTTCGACCATATCGTATGGTTTTGTAGAGTCGGCGGGAATAATGCCATAAATTTCGTTGGCCGGCTTAGCGGGGTCTTTTGCTTCAATACGATCGAAACCCGCTTTGTCTTGAGCACCTAGTTTGCCCATGAGGCTTTTGATATGATCTAAGCAAGCTTCGTCGGATTCGAATTTATAATCCGCAATCCCAGAAATTTCCGTGTGTGTAACAGCACCACCTAATGTTTCCGCGTCTACGTCTTCACCAATGGCAGCTTTTACCAAGTAAGGACCGGCCAAGAAAATCGAGCCATTTCCTTCTACCATTAATACTTCGTCGCTCATAATGGGCAAATAAGCACCACCTGCTACACAGCTACCCATTACAGCAGCAATTTGTGTAAGGCCCATGGCGCTCATACGGGCATTGTTGTAGAAAATACGGCCGAAATGTTCCTTACCAGGGAAAATTTCGTCTTGCATAGGCAAGTATACACCTGCACTATCCACCAAGTAAATAATAGGCAAGCGGTTTTCGATCGCAATTTCTTGCAAACGAAGGTTTTTAGTGCCTGTCATAGGAAACCAAGCACCCGCTTTCACAGTCATATCATTGGCTACGATCACACATTGGCGACCACTTACATACCCAATGCCGGCTACTGTACCGGCGGCGGGGCAACCACCGTGTTCTGGGTACATATCGTAGGCAGCAAAGGCGCCTATTTCTATAAAACGACTGTTGTCGTCGATGAGATACTGAATACGTTCTCTCGGGGTTAATTTGCCACGTTGTTTAACTTTTTCAAGGTTTTTCTTACCTCCACCTTGTGCAATGACGGCCAAGCGTTGCTTAACGTTGCTCATTGCCATGCGCATGGTATCCTCATTTTTGTTAAATTCCAGTTGCTGTTGATCCATAACGTTAAAATTTATTGTCTAAAAATAACGGAATTGATCCGTTTACGCGTCAAGCGCAATTGTTAAAAAGCAAATAAGGCGTAGAAATGGCATGATTTCTTCTTATACATTATAAAAAAGGACACCATGAATAACTTATTATTGATGGCTGAATCACTGCAACATTTATATAATGGCCAGCCTTGGTTAGACGTAACTGTTATGGAACATTTATCGGGGATGGATGAACACCAAGCATTGCGCAGGCTGGGCGATTCACATAATACTTGGGAGTTGGTGAATCACCTTATTTTTTGGCACCAGAATGTAATTCGGAAGTTATCGGGAGAACCTACTATGCAGGACGGTGATTTGCCCGACTTCTATGTTCCAGAAAATACCCACGAAGAGAATTGGCAAGCCACGCTTCACCGGTTGCATCATTCGTTTGAAATGATGGTGAACACGATACAAGGCTATCCTCCGCACAAATTGTACGATGTGATAACAGGTACACAACACACTGCTTATTACTACATACAGGGCGTTGTTTCTCATACAGCTTACCATTTAGGGCAGATTGTATTACTGCATAAATACGCAACGCAATAGTTACACAGTTTGCGCCGGTGTACCGTTCAGCATTTTAGATAAGGTACTTAAGAGGTGAGGTTTAAGAACGGGTTTCGTGATGTAATAATTAACGCCCAGTTCGATGGCGAGTGCTTCATCTTCTTTAAAGCCATTGGCCGATAAAGCTACAATAGGAGTATGTTTGAATTGGGGCATTTGCCGTAGTATAAGGATGGCTTCGCGGCCGTCCATAATAGGCATATTCATATCCATGATAATGAGGTCGGGCTCAAATTGAACAGCCATTTCCACACCTTCAGTACCGTTTTCGGCGGTAGCCAATAGCAAGCCTGTTTCTTCTAAGAAACGTGAAACGATCATCCTGTTAATAGCATCATCCTCTACTAACAAAACTTTCTT
This sequence comes from Chitinophaga skermanii, assembly GCF_003259335.1. Classification (GTDB taxonomy): domain Bacteria; phylum Bacteroidota; class Bacteroidia; order Chitinophagales; family Chitinophagaceae; genus Chitinophaga; species Chitinophaga skermanii. The sequence goes on along the minus strand of NZ_QLLL01000003.1, from coordinate 436,274 downwards.
TCCTCTCGGTAATACTATTGTAGGTTCCTCTTTCAAAATAATTTCCTCTTCATGGATAATCAAAGGTAATGAAATTGTGAATGTTGCGCCCTTCCCATTATTACCGTCTACATAAATATTTCCACCCAGCATATCGGCAAATGTTTTCGTCAGGAAGAGCCCCAAGCCGCTACCATTGTAATGATCGGCGTTCTTGTCTATTTGATTAAACGGCATAAATAGTGCCGAAATCTTTGCCGGTTCTATCCCCGACCCTTCGTCAGTAATCCTAATATACCACTGTGTTTCGCGGCAATACACCTCTACTAATACAGTTTGAAAGTTAGGTGTTACTTTGATGGCGTTAGAAACGAGGTTATTGAACATTTGGGTGAGCTTTACCTTATCGCTAACGATCGACCTTGGCAATGATGGCGAGGCTTTTAGAAAGAGATTGATGTGTTTTGAGCGGGCAAAATTGCGGTACACGTTCATATTTTCCTCTAACCATTCCATTAAGTTGAAAGGAGCGGCATTTACCACGGTAATTTTCCCAGCTTCTATATGGGAGAGTGATAATACATTATTCAATATTTCCCGTAACGATACGCCGCTATAATAGATACCTTCCACCAGTGAAACATCTTCATTTACAACAGCTTTTTTCTGCATCGATTCTAGGAGTAACGTGGTTTGACCAACAATTTGGTTGAGCGAGTTCCTTGTTTCATGGCTTATTTGGTTCAAGAACTTCGTTTTCGATGCATTGGCCAGGTTGAGGGCTGCTGTACGTACCTTCACCGTTTCAGCAAGTTCTTCATTAAAGGTATATAGCTGTTGATTTTTATCATCGAGTTCTTTGGTGTACGCTGCAATTTTCTTTGATAAACGGAGGCTCTTTAACTGGTAAATAACCATCGCTACGAGGTTCAAAAAGAAGATCACAGAAATGATGAGCCACCGAAACAAACTTTGGATATTTTCTGTTAGCGGGATGCTAGGGAAAATATTGTACGCGTAATTGAATTCGAGGAAAATGGTGTTAGATATATGTAACACGGTACACAAAATCATCCATTTCAGCTCATTTGTTTGAAAGGTGAGCAGGATAATGTTGATAGCAAAAACGGCGAATAGTTCCACGAAAGCTAACCGTCCTAATACGATGCCGTAATAGGAAATAATTCCACTAAATACAACTTGCAAAAGGATGCGGGCAGCCAAATGGAAGCGGTGTTTGTTGAGTGCAAAAACAAAAAGAAATGCGGGGCAAAAGAGTAGCGCCGGGATGAGGATCTCGATGGCATTTGATACACAATAAAACCAATAGCCATAAATGGTTACAATAATGGCACAAAGAATAGCAATTAAGTTAACAGTCTCGATCCTTTTAGAGGTTTCTTCCTCTTCGCTACCATTCACAATCGATTGATAAATGGATTTTAATGAAAGCATTGTACAGGTTTTACCATTTGTGATGGAATAGAAAATACCTTACCGCACTGTTGTGCAGTTCCAATTGCTTAGGTCACGTAATGTTGGGATCCACCGGTTTTTCGATAAGCCTATAATGATATATACGAATAAATCACTAGTATGGTTTTAAAAACACATATTTGGCATATTGAAAGTGTTCTTAGGTTTAATGCAAATTGTATTATGTTCAGTGCCAGATTTTTACGTATAACGCGTTAGTATTAATGGTCATAATATAAAAAGTAGCCATATTTATAACACGGTCAATGCTGTAAATGTTGGGCTACCTATAAATAAAAACGCCCCGCTTTGCAGCGAGGCGTTTTTATTATCTATAAGCTATTAGAATAATTCTCCTTGGATATTAGCATCGTCGTTTTCACTTTCTTCTGTTTCATCTTCTGAAATGAGTTCTAAGGAAATTAGGTCATCTCCTACGAACCTGGTACCGACTGTTTTATACCCCATTACTTCAATTTGCTCAGCTAAGTTATATTCCTCCTCTACCGGGTCTTTCTTTTTACCGTAGCTAACACGCACGATTGGATCGGCTTGTGTTGTAATAAGTTCTAAGTAGTTTTTAGGACCGTCTTTGATGAAGGAGAACTTGTTATTCAACGTTTGTGTTTCGATTTTGAAACGTTTGAGGTTGAATTGTTTTTTGTCTGCATCGAAATAAATCGCGGAGATGATTTTCTCTGGATTGAATTTCTCGATGTACATCGCTTCTTCTGGTTCATAGCGGTTGGTTAACTCGTAATTGGTTAACTCGTACGTGCCGTTTTTATAGAACACAATGATTTTATCATCCGTTTCGAAGCTACCTATAAATACACCGCGGTTTTCGGTATTTAATCGACCGATAGCATCGTCGTACCAGATTTTTAGGCCTGATAAGGTAGATACACCTTTCTCTTTGAACTTCACGTTGCGGATAGGATACTTCGTAACTTGGTTTCCTAAAGAGTTCCTGTTCTTAATGGCGATTGTTTCGAAGAATACATCGAATTCTTTATTCCTAGCAGCACAATTCGGGCTCAATTTGATTGATACGACTTCTGCTTCCCCGTTCGGGTTAGCGGTGAAATAGTGAACTTTAGAGTTCTTTTCTCCTTTGATTAAATCGTATTCTTTATCGCGGGTAATACCGGTAACGTTGAAGCGTTTCGCGTAGCTTACACCGGTTTTACCATCCACGTAAATCATGTTGTACGTTGTGCGATCGTCGTTCTTCTTGAACACGTCGACATGGATGATATCTTTTCCTACGAATGTTTTATCGGCTACTTTGGTTACCAACATCTTACCATCTCTTCTGAACACGATGATGTTATCGAGGTCGGAGCAATCTGCTACGAATTCATCTTTCTTCAGGGTAGTACCAATGAAACCATCTGCGCGGTTTACGTAGATTTTCGTGTTGGCGATGGCTACTTGTTGTACTTGGATGGTATCGAATGTTTTGAGTTCTGTTTTACGTTCGCGTCCTTTACCGTATTTCTTTTGCAAGTTTTCGTAGTAAGCGATCGTAAACTCAACGAGGTGTGCCAAGTTGTTTTTAACTTCTGCGATATCGGCTTCAATACCTTTGATTTGAGCGTTCAATTCGTTGATATCGAGGCGGTAGATACGGCGTACGGGCTTCTCTGTTAATTTGAGAATATCCTCGCGGCTGATAGCCCGTTTGAGGCTTTTTTTATAGGGAGCGAAACCTTTATCGATGGCAGCAATTACGGCATCCCAATCTTTATGTTTCTGTTCTAATTCCTTGTAGATACCTTTTTCGAAGAAGATTTTCTCTAAGGAAGTATAGTGCCATTTGTCTTCCAGTTCCGCGAGTTTGATCTCGAGTTCTTTCTTCAACAGTTCCTTGGTGAGGTCGGTTGATTCGCGTAACAAGTCGGAAACTGTGAGGAATCGTGGTTTATCTTCAACGATTACACAAGCATTCGGCGAAATTGAGATTTCGCAATCGGTGAATGCGTATAATGCGTCGATGGTAATATCAGGAGAAATACCTGGTGCCAATTGCACTTCAATTTCTACTTCTGCCGCGGTATTATCTACGACTTTCTTGATCTTGATTTTGCTGTTATCATTGGCTTTTACGATGGAATCCATTACTTGCGTAGTAGTTACACCGTACGGCACGTCTTTGATTACGAGGGTTTTCTTATCGCGTTCTTCGATATGTGCACGTACGCGCACTTTACCGCCGCGTTTACCATCGTTGTAGTTGGCCACATCTACCATCCCACCGGTCATAAAATCCGGGAAGATTTCGAATTTCTTACCGCGCAAGTGTTTAATACTGGCATCGATTAACTCGTTGAAGTTGTGGGGAAGGATTTTCGTAGATAAACCTACGGCGATACCTTCTGCACCTTGTGCGAGTAAGAGGGGGAACTTCATGGGCAAGTTCAATGGCTCGTTTTTACGACCATCGTAGCTTAACTGCCATGAGGTAGTTTTAGGGTTGAAGGCTACTTCGTTAGCGAATTTCGACAAGCGGGCTTCGATATAACGGGGAGCCGCTGCATCGTCGCCTGTTCTTACATCGCCCCAGTTACCTTGGGTTTCGATCAATAAATCTTTTTGCCCGAGGTTCACCATAGCATCGCCAATGGAGGCATCACCATGCGGGTGATATTGCATGGTTTGACCAATTACATTGGCCACTTTGTTGAATCTACCATCGTCCATTTCCTTCATGGCGTGCAGGATACGACGCTGTACGGGTTTTAAACCATCTTCTATTGAAGGAACGGCCCTTTCAAGAATTACATAAGAAGCGTAATCGAGAAACCAATTTTCGTACATCCCGCCTACGTGCATTACTTCGTGTAATGCGCCATCTCCAGGAAGTTGTTCGTTGTTGCTCATAGCAATTTATTTTTTCGATCCTGGTAAAATGTCATCCACCTTACCTTAATCTATCGTTCGTTTTATTATTTACCGTTTTCCTTGTTCAAAATCTTTTCGCCAAATACGCACAGAATCAACTTTCACATCATCCAGCGAATTCAATTCGATGAAGCTGCAATCTGTTACTGCTTCTAATTCATGCCATATCAAAATAGGTATTTCTATACGGGCCGGCGCACTGAATTCGATGGTTTCGATGTTCGTGCTACTTAATGCACAATAATGCATTTTTGCCGTACCGCTAAGCAGGTACATGATTTCGGGGTTCTTATTGTCGCTTTTCCCTTCGTGGTAATGTTGCCCACTCGTTGAACCTGCATTGCGGTAACACAATATAAAATTGCCTGTTCTATTGCAATCCCAATTGTAATTACTGCCCCTTTCATCCTGGCCTTGTACAATTAATGGTGCTATTTTGATCATATGCCTGTCTTAGTTTTCTGTTACGTTTGCGTCGTTTCCGCCGGGCTGTTTCACATCAAAATCTCGCATGGTTTTCAGTTCCCCCCTGCTCACTAGTTTCTCTTGCTTTACAAGCTCTTTCAAGCGCCAGCACAGGAACTGTTCTGGAATTGGAAACTTCAATTTACCGGTCATTTGCGATATTACGCGCGATGCTTTTATGAAATCTTTTTGACCCTGTTGTAAGAGATCTTTATCGTAAAATGTAGCGGGTTCGCCCCTTAACTTTTTACCACCTTCCAACAAGCGGATACCGGCGTTTTCGTTCATCAACCTTCTCCATTCATCGCCATCCAATTCGAACTCTGCCAAAGAAACCGGGCGGGCCAATTTGCGGGCTTTTAGGAATTCTTTGGGTAGAATTTGGTGGAGGTGTGTTGGGTAAAACACGCCGCCTTTCTCATTCAAGAATGGTAAGTTGTTGAGGTAAATGATGTGGATGCGACCGGAAAAGGCATCGAGTTGACTAATCAACCAGAAATAGCCGCAAACATCGCTGGCGTTTTGACCGGCCCAAATCCATGCATGCAATTCTTCATCTTCTTTCAGCTTTTGTTTTAAAGCTTTCACGGGATCTGCGGGAGGCTGTGCTTGCACAGGTGCTTCGGTTTCGTCGAGCAAAGTAGGTGCTGCCGGGGCAACATCATAAATTTCGTTCCACCATTGCGTGCGGGCTTCTTTACCATCGTTTGTATCGAGAATAAATACGGGTCCTACCGATAAATCATCCTCGAAACTCATAATTTCCCCTGCCAGGCTACTTTCCATTTCTATAGCAGCTTGGAGGTTGGGTATATTCGATTGTCCAAATACAATATGAATCAGCGACATAACTATTCTCGAATTATTCTGCAATAAGGTCTTTCTCGTAGCGGAGGTTCCCAATAATGAATTCTTGCCTATCCTGCGTGTTTTTACCCATATAGTATTCTAACAGCTTTTGGATATGCGTGTCTTTATTGAGAATAATCGGTTCGAGGCGAATATCTTCACCGATGAAATTACCGAATTCCGAAGGAGAGATTTCACCTAAACCCTTGAAGCGGGTAATTTCAGGCTTATTGCCCAGCTTTTTAACGGCCTTGGCTTTCTCTTCTTCATTATAGCAATAAATCGTTTCTTGTTTATTACGCACCCTAAATAACGGTGTTTCCAAGATGTACACGTGCCCGTTCTTCACTAAATCCGGGAAGAATTGTAAAAAGAACGACAACAGTAACAAACGAATGTGCATACCATCCACGTCGGCATCGGTAGCGATAACGATCTGGTTGTAACGCAAATCTTCGATACCTTCTTCGATGTTGAGGGCGTGTTGTAATAAGTTGAACTCTTCGTTTTCGTATACTACTTTTTTCGTAAGGCCGAAGCAGTTTAAAGGCTTACCACGTAAGCTAAATACTGCTTGGGTTTCGACGTTACGCGATTTAGTAATAGAACCACTGGCAGAGTCACCTTCCGTGATAAAGATCATCGTATCTAAACGTTTCGATTCATCTTTATCTTTCCCGGTTACTTCGTCGTTCAAGTGAATTTTACAATCGCGTAGTTTACGGTTATGCAGGTTCGCTTTTTTAGCGCGTTCGTTGGCAAGTTTCTTGATACCGGCTAATTCCTTTCTTTCACGCTCACTTTGCTCGATACGTTTTTTAAGCGCTTCGGCTGTAGAAGGGTTTTTATGTAGGAAATCGTCGAGTTGTTTGGATAAGAATTCCAACACGAAAGCCTTCATAGAAGGACCGCCTTCGTATACCGTTTGCGAACCTAACTTGGTTTTCGTTTGAGATTCGAAAACAGGTTCTTGTACACGCACAGAAATAGCAGCACAAATAGAAGCACGGATGTCTGTAGCTTCATAGTCTTTCTTGTAGAAATCGCGTACCGTTTTAACCACCGCTTCACGGAAGGCACCGAGGTGTGTACCGCCTTGGGTGGTATGCTGACCGTTTACGAAGGAATAATACTCTTCCCCGTATTGGTTAGCGTGCGTTAATGCCACTTCAATATCCTCCCCTTTTAAGTGGATAATTGGGTAGCGAAGATCTTCTTCGTTGGTAACGCGTTGCAACAAATCGAGCAACCCATTTTTAGACACGTATTTCTGCCCGTTGAAATTGATTTGCAAACCTGCATTGAGGAAGCAATAATTCCAGATTTGTTTCTCGAGATATTCAGGAATGTACTTGAAGTTCTTGAAAACGGTATCATCGGGCGTGAACGTTACCAAAGTGCCGTTTACTTCTTTCGTAGGGGCTTCTTTGTGTTCTTTAACGAGGATACCTTTTTCGAATTCCGCTACTTTCGCGCGGCCTTCACGAACAGATTGTACTTTAAAGTATTGAGAGAGTGCGTTAACAGCTTTAGTACCCACACCGTTCAACCCCACTGATTTCTGGAAGGCTTTACTATCGTACTTAGCACCGGTATTGATTTTACTCACTACATCTACCACTTTCCCTAACGGGATACCACGGCCATAATCGCGAACAGTTACCGAATGCTCGGTTACTTTGATGTCGATTTGTTTACCAAAGCCCATCGTGTGTTCATCAATACAGTTATCTACTACCTCCTTGATAAGGATATAGATACCATCGTCAGTACTAGTACCGTCGCCCAATTTACCGATATACATACCGGGCCTCAACCTAATGTGTTCGCGCCAATCGAGCGAGCGAATGGAGTCTTCCGTATAGGCGGCAAATATGTCTTTATTATCTGTGTTTGCCATAAGCAATATTATTCCAGGTTTACAACTTACTAAAACTTTTAGCAAAATCCGATCGTTGGCAAAAATAAATGTTTACGCGAAAATCGCAAGTATTAGTTTTGCACGATGCTTAAATTACTGGCTTTTAGCCAATTAGAACGTTAACTTTCCATTATTGTGGAAAAGTTTTACCGCCCTGTTACTCGCTTGGTTGGGTTACAATGTAACATTCCACCCTGTTATCCAAAGAAATTTCTATTTAAAATAATTGTTATATAAAATATTTATCTATATTTACAGCAGATTAGCCAACAGTCTTGCACAAGAGCCATTAAACAGGATATGCCACTAGCATTTTTCATGGGCCTGTAATGAAATGATCCCGGGAATGGGTAGAGCGACAGCGTAGCGGGGATCTTTAAAGTCCACCTTCAACACAGCTCCCATACACCTACGTCCCGATTAATTCATTAACTCCATATCTCATGAAAACCAGTTTGCTGTTCAAAATTGCTTGCCTTGGCATTGCATCCATCGTACTCATGTTACACTTCACCCGTAAATTCATGCTACACGTTGCGCATAAACAACGTGAATAATCTAAGCAAGGTTTACACCGCGTGCCGAACAAGTTTCTTTTATACCTATACCTACCTAAAATTAAAAGCGTCTCCCATCATAAAAAGGAGACGCTTAATTATTTACACAATATCGTATTGGTTTAACCTATCGATTGAAATACTTATTCACGGCATCCGTTCTACTGCGAACATGCAATTTCTCATAGATGTTATGTACGTGCCTGCGCACTGTTTCAATGCTGATAAACAAGTTACCCGCAATTTCTTTGTACAAAAACCCTTTAGAAAGTTGATCAAGAATTTCTTTCTCACGTGAAGTTAATGCTTCCAAGGCTGGATTCGGCTTCGCTTGCTTTTGGAAGTAAGCTACTACCCTACGCGCAATTTGTGAACTCATCGGTGATCCACCTTCGTGTAAGTCACGAATGGCTTCTAATAACTCACCTGGTGAAGTTTTCTTCAAGATATACCCGCTAGCACCTGCTTCCAAAGCGTTGAATACTTTCTCATCGTCTTCATATACTGTTAGCATCATGAATTGCATGTCGGGGAATTCTGCCTTTAAACGGGCAATACATTCAATGCCGTTCATGCCGGGTAGATTGAAGTCCATTAATACTACATTGGGCATTAAATGCGGAATCTTCTCTAAGGCCGCTTCAGCGTTATTGAACGCGCCAATACAAGCGTATCCATCCGAACCATTGATCAGTAATTCCATGGCCGTACGTATATCATGATTATCTTCCACAATCGCCACAGATATGATATCCATACTATCTTGGAGCTTTTTTTTCGAATATACCATCATTTCAATTTAAAGCAATAACACTTATATGCTATCGTTAACAAAAATATACTAAATCAACGGGATATCAAGATTTACAATGGTGCCGTTCTGAGAGGTTATCTCTGCCGTACCACCTACTACTTGCATCCTTTTTTGAATGTTTTTCAAACCATTCCCAAATAAGCGTACTTTCTCGGGATCAAATCCTTTCCCATTATCATGGATCGTGATGTGCAGGTTCTTGCCCACTAATATTTCTACCGTTACCTCCGTTGCTTGTGCATGTTTTACCACGTTATGCAAACTCTCCTTCACGGCTAAATAAATATTACGACGCGTTCCTCCACTCAATTTCACATTCGGAATTGTTTCCGGGATTAAGAAATGGACCTGTATATGAGCATGTTCTAAGAAATCGGCGCCAAAACTCCGCATGTAGGCTATTAAGTTGGCCAGCGAGTCGTTCGACGAGTTCATCGCCCAAATAATCTCGCTCATCTTGTCTACCAGCTCTCCTGCTGCCGATGAAATACGTTCTATTTCATTGGTTTGCGAAGGGTCTTTAATCTTTCTCTTGGCAATTTCACTTAATAATCTAATCGTACTTAAGCCCGATCCTAAATCGTCGTGCATATCGCTGGAAATACGGGCACGTTCTTGATCCACGGCTTGCTCTTTCTCTAATTTCAATTTCTCGGTGCGCAACTTATAATCCAAGTACAGTGCCGAAAAATAATAGGCAATTCCCAGCACCAGGAGCAATAACAAAAATCTAAACCATAATGTTTGCCAGAAAGGCACACGAATGGTAATTTCTAAGGTAGTATAGTTATTATCCCAAATACCATCGTTATTGCTGGCCTTTACTTTAAACGTGTAAGTGCCTGGACGTAAGTTCGTATACCTTGCTGTACGGGTATTACTCGCTTGCAACCAATCTTCATCCACGCCTTCCAATTTGTATTGCACATGGTTCTTCTGTGGATTGGTATATTCTATCGGCACAAATTCTATGGCGATCGTATTCTGGTTATATGGCAATTCCACGCGTTTTAACAACGAGATAGCGGTATCCGATTTAAACGGTTTCTCTACTACGTCTAATCTTTTGATGATAACACGCGGTACATTGTTGTTATTCTTGAAGTTACGCGGGTAAAACCCGTTCACGCCTTTCGCTCCGCCGAAAAACAGTTCCCCGTCCATCGATTTAAAATAAGCGCCTTTGTTGAATTCGTTACTCTGTAAACCATCTTGGTGATCGTAGGTAATAATTTCGTCGCTCGCTAAGTTAATTTGGGAAATACCTTTATTATGACTCACCCATACCCTGTCTTTATCATCCAATAGCACGCCATATACGAAATCGTTGGCCATGTTAGGATAATCGAAACTATTATAATGTTTTATGAGTTGATGTTTATCGTCGAATACCAATAGTCCCCGGTTCGTACCGAGCAATAGTTGGTTGTGCGCGTTTTTGTTGACGGAATATACTTCCACTACATCGGGAATACTCACTCTTTGCCAAGATGCATCGTTATTGGGCTTCATAAATAACCCATTCCGCGTACCTACATATTGGTTCCCTAGAAAGTCTTCGAAGTAACTTAACAACGAGGCACCTGCGAATAAATGCACCACGTCGGCCGAATACGTATTGCCTTTGGCAGAGAACTTCAACAAGTATTCACCATAATTAAAGTACACATCTCCATTGGCCCTTTTATATACAAAGGGATTATGGTTGAATTGCTGCTTCAACCCCAATTGCAGTACTTTGTCCGTTAAATCACTATAGGTTTCATTCTCTATGTTGAACAAGCCTATCCTGCCACGGAAATGTAACCACAAATGCTCGTAATCCTCCCTGCAAATAGCATGTAAATAGTCACTAGGGAAAATACCAGGACGCGTTTTGTTGGAGATACGTTTTAAAAACTTACCTGTTTTTTCATACACGTCTAAACCATCTTCTTCCGTACCCACATACATCCTACCATCATCGTGTTTGTAAATGGCCTTCGCCATGTTATGTGTAAGATAAGGTGAACGGTACAAGCTGAATACTTTCTTCGCCGGCGCGTATTTTTTAATGCCGTCGCCATCGGTTCCTACCCAAAGATTGTCGGATCGGTCGCGGAAAATGGTCAATATAACGTTGTAAGAATAGGTTTCAAACGTATTAAAGCTAACGATGTGTTTAACTACCTCGTTGGAGTTGATATTGTAAATCAAAATACCATCATTTCCCCCTATCCAAGCATTGCCTTTGTTGTCATATTCAATAACGGAAGGACTAAACTGCTCTTTATGTGGATCGATTGACTTGTAAGGCAGATCGGTGTATTTGTTGCGCTTTTTATCGAACACGGTAATATGCCCGGCGCTGCAAATCAGCAAGGAATCTTTACCGAGTGTTTTAATCACAGGATTATCGCCGATGGTAGGAATACAGTAAGTCGTTAGCTTGGCTGTTTTCAAATCCATGGCAATCATTTCTCCCGGCACATAATTCAACCAAATCCGTGTATCGTCTTTTACAACGGAGTTTGGATAATGCTTTTCTGCGATGATGGATGGCGGGTAGAGTATGATTTTCTTTAGTTCGAAGCTGGTATTGTCGAGTACATAAATACCTTTCATGGGGCGCCATACCCATAAAGAGTGGGATGCGGTGTCTTCACCGAGGATATAGAATTTATGACTAAAGTTCCGCTCCATTTCGTTCGCATAGGTGGTATCCTTATAAACGAGGCGGAACATATCTCTATACCGATCGTACAAACTGATGCCATTGTTGTGGGAAACGAGCAATTGTTTGCGCGAGTCGCGGAACAAATCGTAGTACTTCGTACCGTCGAGGCCGTATTTATTGTAGATTTTGCCCTTGGAAGGGGTTCTTTGTCCGTTAGTTGAGAAGCTAGGGTTGCTACGGTATACATTGAACACGTAACCATCGAAACGAGAAATCCCGTCGTTGGTGGCAAACCAGATAAACCCTTGCTCATCTTGCATAATACTGTATACGCTGCCTTGTGAAAGGCCTTCATTTACAGAGTGCGAATCAAACAAATAGGTTCTTTCCTGCGCAGTAACGCGCACGGTAAGCCATAACAAAAGCAATAGGATAAGCCCGGTTATCCGTTTTATTAGATGAATGTTCAAATACAGTATTGAAATTACAGGTTGATTGCAAATATATAAATCTAGCGCTCACTTTCTAATGATTTTGTATTTTTCTTGTCAATTCTCTCTTTAAAATTTGAAAAAAATGAAATTTCGACTCCTATTCATCGCTTGTAGCTTGGTTTTCCTCTGTAAAAATACTTATGCACAACAAATTGATGTGCTCTCCACCGGCCATATTAGAAGTATCCGTGGTTTAAGCGTGGTGGATAATAATATTCTTTGGGTATCTGGAACCGGCGGAACGGTTGGGAAAAGTGTAAATGGTGGAAAAGATTGGGAATGGATACAGGTGCCAGGCTGCGATTCTCTCGATTGGCGCGACATTGAAGCTTTTTCCGCCCAGAAAGCGATGGTAGTAAATGCCGGCTCTCCTGCAAATATCTACCTCACCGAAGATGGTGGCAAAAATTGGACGCGCACCTATTTTAATGATGAAAAAGAAGTTTTTTTAGATGCCCTCGATTTTGTAGATGCTAAGAACGGCGCTATTATCGGCGATCCGCTCAACAATCAACTATTTGTGCTTCAAACGCACGACGGTGGCAAAAGCTGGGATAAAGTTGTGTATAATGATAATGGCGCGATGCAAGAAGGCGAAGCCTATTTCGCGGCTAGCGGTACTTGTTTAAGAGCAATACCCGGTTCTTCTTCCTATTATATTGTTAGCGGGGGAAAAGCAAGTCACCTCTATAAAATTAAAGGCGCTTCCCTCTATAGTAAATCAGCATTACCTATTATTCACGGCGAAAGCAGCCAAGGCCCCTTTTCCACTGCTTTCTTAAACGAGAAAACCGGTGTAATCATTGGCGGCGATTATATGAAAGATACCCTTAGTACGAAGAATTGCTTCCTTACAAACGATGGTGGCCTCACGTGGACTGCTCCTACCCAATCGCCCTTTGGTTACAAATCTGCGGTTGAATACGTAAACAATAAAACGCTTGTAGCAACGGGCACTTCTGGAACAGATGTTTCATTTGATGGTGGTCGTAATTGGAAGAATATTAGCAGGGAACGTTTCAATTGTGTACGAAAAGCAAAAAAAGGTAATAACATTTATTTAGCCGGCGACCGGGGGAAAATCGCGATTTTGTCGCTTCCTAAATAATTTTTAAACAGGTGCTTTTGGAAAAAAGCACCTTATAATAAATACACTTATTGTTTCTCTAAGGTATTAGGAACAATAGGTTAAAGCAAAAAGTACGTAGTGAAGATAAGGAGGCGATTATATAATTTCTAAGGAACCTAGTGAATGAACGTTTTTATTTTGTAAATGACGAATTCTTCCCCACAAGTGCCTAAAAAATATACGTTATACCGCTTTTTTTCCCTAGATTTAATTCATATGCGATTTTTTGCAGTGATGTAAATGTGATTTATGCAAGTAACTACTTCCTCGGGTAAGTATTCCATTAAGCATTACCCAGACACCGTGAAAGAATGGAAAAAAGAAGGTAACTTTTTCTATTTCTACACAACAGAAACGATTCTCGAAGTACGCATCATTTCGGATAAGATTGTCCGTTTTAGATATGCTGCCGACGGCACTTTCCAACGTGATTTCTCTTACGCGGTAAGCCCGCAATTAGAAGATAGTCCAGAAAAATTCGTCATTTTCGAATGGGAAGAAACTTTTGAAATTCGAACCGCGGCCATCCGCGTATATATCGCCCGTGATAACTTACGGATTACGATTACGGATTTAGAAGGCCAGATCATTAACCAAGATGAACTGGGTTTCCACTGGCAATACTATTTGCAAAAAGGTGGTAAAATAGTTTACTGTAGCAAGCTGATCCAAGAAAATGAATGTTTCTATGGCTTAGGCGATAAACCTACAGAACTGAACCTCCGCGGCAAACGCATGGAAAACTACGGTACCGATGCGTACGGATTTACCAGCACTACCGACCCGCTCTACCGCAATATCCCGTTCTACTACGGCCTGCATCATAACATGGCCTATGGTATTTTCTTCGACAATACCTTTAGAACCCTGTTCGATTTCGGCAAAGAACGCGATGATATTTCCAGCTTCTGGGCACGTGGTGGAGAAATGAACTACTACTTTATTTACGGGCCACAACTCCTCGATGTTGCCCGCGCTTATACTAAGATTACCGGCACACCGGAGTTACCTCCTATGTGGGCGTTGGGTTACCACCAATGCCGCTGGAGCTACTTCCCGGATACCCGCGTAAAAGAAATCGCCGCCGAGTTCCGCAAGCGCCAGATTCCTTGTGATGCACTATACCTTGATATCGACTACATGGATGGGTTCCGTTGCTTTACTTGGGATAATGAACGCTTCCCGCAACCGAAACAACTGCTTACCGAGCTGGCCGATGACGGGTTTAAGACCGTGGTAATTATTGATCCCGGTATTAAAGTAGATCCTAATTATAGTGTATACCAAGATTTAGTCAAGAATAACTACGCCTGTAAACGAGCCGATGGCGCCCTCATGGAAGGCGACGTATGGCCGGGTAAATGTGCATTCCCGGATTTCACCAACCCAGCAGTACGCGACTGGTGGAGTGGCTTGTACAAATCACTGATTGGTACAGGTGTACGCGGGGTGTGGAATGATATGAATGAACCGGCCGTTTTCGAAATGGGTACATTCCCGGAAGACGTGCGCCACGATTATGACGGCGAAGATGTGAGTCATCGTAAAGCCCATAACGTGTACGGTCACTTAATGAGTAAATCTACCGCTACCGGGTTAAAGAAATACGCTATGCCAGAACGCCCATTCGTGATCACCCGCTCTTGTTATGCCGGTGCACAACGATGGACGAGTGTATGGACAGGCGATAATATTTCCTCTTGGGAGCATTTATGGTTAGCAAGCGTACAATGTCAAAGGTTAGCCGTATCAGGAATTTCATTTGCCGGTAGTGATATTGGTGGATTTATTGGCGAGCCTACGGGAGAATTATACACCCGTTGGATTCAATTAGCCGTGTTCCACCCATTAATGCGTACACATTCTGCCAGTAACGAAACAGGCTTTAACCAAGAACCTTGGAGCTTCGGAGCATCATACGAAGCAGTGGTAAAGCAATTCATTGAATTACGGTACCAATTGTTGCCGTATTTATATACTGCCTTCTGGCAATATGCCACCGATGGCATGCCTATTTTAAGGCCTATTGCTTTCGTTGCGCAAGAAGACGAACAAACACACCACCGTCACCACGAATTCTTAGCAGGCGACCATATATTGGTGAGCCATGTAAGTGAAGAAGGCATGTTAGAGAAGGAAGTGTACTTACCGAAAGGAAACTGGTACTATTACTTCAATGATACGATGCATACAGGTAGTGCCATTGCAACGGTGGCTACTCCTATTAACGAGATGCCCATATTTGTACGTGCCGGCGCTGTGATTCCTCAATACCCCATCATGCAATATACCCGTGAGTTTGCGATTGAAGAAATGTTGTTGCATGTATACTTTGGTGAAGAAACTACACATAGCACATTGTACGAAGATGCAGGCGATCACTATGCTTATAAGAACGGTGAATATAACGTGATTGATTTCAAACAACATTCAACGGCACAACAGTTTGTGTTGAGAAAACGATTCCGTGGCGGTTATGCTTCCAGTTATTCGCAATACAAGATTGTCATCCACGGGTTACCTTTTACCCCATCGAAATGCTTGATTGATGGAAATGAAGTAAATTTGGAATCCTTACAACTAGACGGTCATACTTGGTCGATCCAGGTGAACCGTTCATTTGAGGATATCGTGATAGAAGCATAGAAAATAGTTGACACATGGAAAAATTAGTGATTGATTTGAGCGGGGCGCTGGATTATGTAGAATACCGTGCCTTGGTACATGAATTAGTGCAAGCGGGAAAAGCATCTTGGGACGAGGCGATTACGTATACGCCTGAGTATACTAAGTTAAACGAGCAAAGAATGAACCGTTTGGATAAAACAGTGAAATTGGAGCCGGCCTTGATCGCTGCATTGGAAGCCTTACCGGGCAAGTATCTTTGGCGTGTATTAACGGAGCCTTGGTGTGGAGATGCTGCGCAAAGTATACCAGTGATGGAGATCGCATCTAAAGTAAACAAGAACGTACAGATCGAGTACTTGTTACGCGATAAGCACCCGGAACTGATGCAACAATACTTAACCAATGGTGGTAAATCTATTCCAAAATTAATTTGCTACAATGCCGAAACCATGGAACCCATGTGGCATTGGGGCCCTCGCCCAACGGAGTTGCAAGCGATGGTAATGCAAATGAATAAAGAGAACGTGTTACCATTTGAAGAACGTGCGGAAAGATTGCATAAATGGTATGCCGTTGATAAAACGAAATCCATCCAAGCAGAATTGCTCGCGCTAATCGCTGGTAAATAATATGTTTAATAGGGTGTACCGGATAGCACTAGTACACCCTATTTTTTGTGCTAATCATAGTAGTGTAGAACATCGGTAAAACCCTTGCTGAACAATGGTATAACATCGGTATCCTCCGGGTCAAAAATCGACCATTCAACGATGCTCTATCGACAAATTGACAGGTGAAAAAATACCATTATTATTCAACAACCTTTGTTTTTAGACGACGTTTGAATGCTTTATAAGCGAACAAAAGGCCTGCAATTATTAACCACAATGGCCAAACGGTAACCAGTATAATAATGAAATCCCCTAACCAACTGAACCCAGCACTAAAAGCATCTCCTACTCTACTGAAATAACTAGGTGCCGGTGGTTCCACAACCGGGATATTGGCGTAGAACTCGCATGAAATTGTACTCATCTTCAACAGCTCCACTAATTCAATCCTACGTACTTCTGCACTAAACGCATTTTCTTGCATATTTACTGCTGCGTGAAGGGCTTCGTTGGCATTGTCTTTTGTAGCAGCTTTTTGTATGGTTTGGATGGTGGCTTTACTATTGACAATACGTAAGGAATCGATTTTAAATTGCTTTCTAACATCTTCTACTGTAATGGTTTTAGAATCTAGCTTCGAGCTGATTTGACTGAGTTTTAAGACAGCTTCTTCGAAGTGCTCGTTAGGAATCATGAGGGTTACTTTGCCTTCCCAATAATAGTTCAACATTTTTTCATCATCGCTGGCAATGTAGCCGCCGTATCCCCGCACAATGTCGTATACACGTTGGCGTACAAGGGCAACACTATCTACTTGCCCGCGCAGGTTAGCCGTGCGGATCATCATTTTTTCACCAGGAATACCATACACGGTAGGCTGTTGTTGAATAATAGTGGAGTCGCTAAAAGTAGAACTAGCTTCGTTATTTTCCGCAGCAGCGGTTGCAGATGATTCGTTGTGTCGAGGGCCCGCTTGGCAAGCAGCTAGTACAACAGGAATTGACAAAATGTAGATAGATTTTTTGATTGTCATAACAAAGAATTGATAGATGAATAAAACACAGTTAAGCTAAATAGTATGCATGGAAATACCTGCCACGCTTGTATTACAAGCTTGTTCAAATACTTTACGACAAAGCATTTCCATCATCCTTTTTGCAAAGAATGTGTTGTTTGAATTACAATAAAATGTTGATGATTTTTTGCATAAGAAATGCAGCTTGGAGGCATCATTTCTTATGATAGAAGAATGCTTTTAAAACGTGTATTAGTTTGACCAGTTAGGTTGCGATTTTGTTTCCTAGGAAAATAGAAACCTTTTGTAGTTAATGCGAAAAAAGATAAAATGTAACCCGTTGTAGACGAGGAAAATTGGGGTTTAACATTTTCTTATAAAAATGAATGCTCACCCACTCGATAAACATTTGAATATTCTAATACTAGGTTGTATGCAATTGTCGTTATTTTAGCATCTACTTGTTTGTAACTAACATCTATATACCGCCATACGATTTCACATGAAAAAGAAACTATTCTATCCTGCCTTATGTTTACTTGCGCTAAGCGTGATGATTGCCTGTAATAAGAAAGATGAAACGTACGAGCCTACTTATGTTTTAACGAGTACAAGCAACACAGACAATCAAGTCGTTGATAGCTTTATTTATAGCAGTGGTGCCCGTTTAGCAAAATACATACATTACAATTATGCTTCTACCGGTGGCTCTAGTACCCTAACAGAGAATTATACGTATGATGGACAAGGTCGTGTGTCTACAATACATGCTATATACGCCCATCCATCTTCCACTCATGAAGACGATTATAATATTGTGTATGAAAGAGATTCTGTACGCATATTTTCAAATAATCCCGCCAAAAGAGAAATGGTACGCTTTGGTATACAGAATGGTTTGTTTTCGGCCTATAAAGTAGATCTTACTTGGAGTAACGGCAATATGCATAACGATATTTCCTTCTCCTACGATGGCAAGAATGTAAACGTAATTACATCGAAATACAACAACACCCTCTCCGCCATGAACATCGAGTATTTTGATGTAAAGAACCCCTTTTACGATCTTTCATCGATCAACCCTTTCGTGGGTATGTTCCTTGAATTAAATGCTCCTAATAATGGTTTGATACTGCCTATGTTTTCACCTGAAAGGCTGAGTCCGAATGCGGTGAAATCGGTATATGGCCAAGCTCCTTATGCGTATGGGTTTTATTACGTGATTGATGCGGAATCAAGATTGCCCTTGCACCAAATTAGAGTAACCAGCTTCCAAGGAAGGGAAACATTGGATACGGTATTATATCGCTACCGCGGGTTGTAAGAATGCCTTTTTTTGAATGCTTTTTATGAATAATTGGAATGAATGACCGCTTCAATATGAGCCTTCTATCTACTTGGTTACCAATTAGAAACCATATTTACATCATTATATTTAATATCCATTAAAAAAATAGTATTAAAACCTAACTATATTCATTATTTTCGTTAAATTTATAGGAACTTAATACTACCCCGTTTAAATACCATGTATAGGAAACTAGTACAATTAGCATTTTATGCAATTCTTTTGATTTCCGTGGGTTTATCTGCATGTAAGAAAGACGAGATGCAAGAAAGCAGTGCAGATGTTACGGAAACTTCCGATCCTTCTTCTCTTTTAGTATCACGTATTCATTACGATGCAACGAACCGTACGGATTTATTTACCTACGACCAAGATAACCGCCTCGTTACCTTCCGTAGCCAGGAAATCTTGCCGGGTAATGTACCCTTCGAAAGAATCGAACAATATCAATACAATGCCAACGGCAAAGTGAACCGCATTATCACCAGCTACCCCGGCTCAGAGAACCTAGCCGATACAGCTGCCGTGAAATATGTGGATGAACACACCGCTTTAGTTACCTTCCAAAGAAGGGATGAAAACGGCGAACAAAAGGTATTCAAATTTGAATTCGATAAAGCCGGCCAGCTCATGCAAACGAGTTTGTTGCACGCGAGTATCAATATCGAAGATCAAACGAACTACACCTTCACCCGCGAAGCCAACAACGTACTCATGAGCACTTCCTTCAACGAAAACGTAAACGCCAACCTGGTATTTACAACCGCTTATGCTTACGATGCTACCAATAACCCGCTACACGCTATTGCCAAATACAATCCTTTCTTCAACAGGATTGTACGTGGTAATTTACAAGTAAACGCCAACGAACTTAGCCAGAACATGGTAAAAGCCACCGATTGGAGCGTTACAACGGCGAGTACTACTTACGAAGTTGATAAAACAACGAACTACCCGTTAAGTAGTGTAACAACTTATGATGATCCCAATTTTGCTACGGAGACTGCGCAATATGCGTATGTAGCTGCTAAGTAGATTGTAGATATAGCTATTAATTGAACGCGCTAGCATCTTGGGATGCTAGCGCGTTTTTTTGTTGGAAAATGACACAATTAAATCAACTAAGTATCCAAATCAAATTTTCGCTTCATATCGATATAAACATGTAACTATTTTCTAGCTAATTCTTCATATTAGGTACAATTGTGTTGAATGAGAATTAAACAATTTCAGAGTACTTCAAATGCAACAACGAGTATCCATAAATCAACCTAATAATTAGACTGGTTCACATCAAATCTGTGAGGTTGATTCATACTATCAATATATATATACAAGTAATTTGGGTAACTAATAAGTCCAGAGAATTGATACCAAGTATTCTTTTCCAAATTACCAATAGTTTCCTTTTTCTTCTTCCTGTTTTCCGACCACCAATAGAAATTGTTCTTTTTATTAAAATAGACTTTTCTTTTTGAATATTGTTCCCCATTGAATTTGACACTGCCAGTAAAACAAAAAGATGTATCAACTTCAAGCCTCTCTAGTATTTCATTTTGGCTTAATTTTAAAAACGGGTTTAATGTACTATCCTTTCTTACTTTTACTTTTTGAATAGTTATTGAATTCTCATATTCATCCCAATTCGGATTAATAATATAGTCCGCAGTTATTGCTATTTTATTCTTTAAACAACCTGTAAGAGCAATAAGCATTACGAGAGAAAAAAGTGAGTATTTCATATGGGCAATATTAGGTTCTCTTTACTTTGTGAATAGACATTTTTATAAGTGAGCTACTTGAAAAATTGTATGCATTAAGGTGAAGAAAAACAGTTTTAATGTTGGATTTTAGGTTGATTTGCGCTTAGAATGTGCTAAGTCATGTTCTTTTTTGAAGAATTGATTATAGTTAGGTTTCTTATAACTTTTCACCAAGTTATGTATATTTAATCAACAAAAAAGGCCCGTAAAACAGGCCTTTTTTCAATTACATCTATCAGCAAGGTTACTTCACCCCGCCGAGCTTCAAAATATGCTTAAATTCCGCTGCTTTTACATCACAAACCGAAAGCCTACTCTGCTTAATCAATGATAACTCCGCCAATTTGGGATCGGCTTTCATTGCTGCTAAGGTAACAGGCTTCGGGAAAGGTTTAACAGGGGAAAGATCTACCACTACCCAGTTGGCATCTTCCGTGGTGGGATCTTGGTAAGCGGCTTTTACCACTTTCGCGATTCCTACAACTGCTAAGCCTTCATTGCTATGGTAGAAAAGTACTTCATCGCCTTCTTTCATAGCACGGAGGTTATTACGTGCTTGGTAGTTACGTACGCCGTCCCAGAAGGTACGACCGTCTTTCACGAACTGATCCCAAGAATATTTAAATGGTTCCGATTTTACGAGCCAATATTGCATTGTCATTCAATTTAACTTACCATCCACTTGCCAATACATCGGCGATGTGCATGATTTTAATCTTGTGATTGTGTTTGCGGATATAACCATCGAGGTGCATCAAGCAGCTGAGGTCGGTCGAAATAAGGTAATCGGCGCCACTATCGATGGCATTCAATACCTTTTGTTCGCCCATACCGATGGAAATGGGTTCGTATTTTACAGCGAACGTGCCACCGAAACCGCAACAGGTTTCACAATCATTCATTTCATTGAGTTGCAGTCCTTTCACATTTTCCAAGAGTTGGCGAGGACCTTCTTTGATACCGCATTCGCGTAAAGCGCCGCAGGCATCGTGGTAGGTACCAACCCCGTTAAGCGTAGCGCCTAAGTCTTTTACCTTCAGCACTTGCGTGAGGAACTCTGTGAACTCGAACATATTCTTTTTCAGTTGTTTCACATCATTATGATTGGCAGAGTTATCGAATAACTTGCCATAGTAGTTACGAACGAACCCTGTGCAAGAGCCGCTCGGTGCTACGATATAATCAGCCGTATGGAAATCCTTTAAGAATTTGGCAGCCACAGATCTACATTCATCTTGGTATCCTGCGTTGAAAGCCGGTTGCCCGCAACATGTTTGGTTGGGGTTGTAGCTAACGGTGCAACCGAGTTTTTCGAGCACCTTTACCATGTTAAAAGCTGTTTCGGGAAACAGTTGATCTACGAAGCAGGGTACGAAGAGTTGAACATTCATTCATTCAAGTATTAAGCTCTTACAAAGAGCAGCCAATTACGATTATTCCTTATCAATTGTTCTAATCTCACAAAATCTGCGCCAGTATTAGATTTCACTAGAGCTTGCCAGATACGAGTTGGCGTTGGAACGACATCATTTTCAATGCCGCTAGCGCCGCTTCTTCTCCTTTATGCCCGTGAATACCACCTAAGCGTTCTTCAGCTTGTTCTACATTATTAACGGTTAACACGCCGAAAATAGTAGGCACCGGTAAAGTAAGGTTAAGTTGTGTTACGCCCTCTGTGATGGCTTTACATACGTAATCGAAGTGTGGCGTACCGCCGCGAATAACGCAACCAAAAGCGATAAAAGAAGAAGGTTGCTTGCTGGTACCTTTCGTTTCTTCCCAATATTGCTTAATAGCAAACGGGATTTCTACGGCACCCGGTACTTGAATTTTCACCACGCTGGTGATATTGTGTTTTGCTAAGATTCTATCGGAACCTGCGAGTAATTCATTAATAATGAATTCATTCCATTCCGTATAGACAATAACAACACTGGCACCCTCTAGTTGGAGAATGCCAGTGTCGTTTAATACGCTTGTGTTATGTACAGACATAGTATTAAAATCATGTTTTCGATGCAACTACAACACGCGAAACGTAAAGTAGTTGACAACCTTCACTATTATCTTACTACACCAAGACGAGCGAGGTACTTGTCGATCTCGCGGCCTTCAGTTGAAGTAGGATATTTTTCTTTCACCTCTTTGTAGAATGCGATCGCTTCAGTTGATTTACCAGCTTTTTCAGATGCTAAACCTGCACGGAAGAGATACATAGGAGAAGTTAATTCGTTCGGGTTGTACGCTGCTGCTTTTTTGTAATAATCAATTGCTTCAGCACCTTTGTTCAACTCCATGTAAGCATCACCGGTAATACCGTAAGCTACCGCTTGAACGATCATATCGTCGCTACTGAAAGAGTTTAACATATCGATACCTTTTTGGTATTCGCCCAACTTCACGTAGCAAACGCCTGCGCTATAACGAGCGATGTTACCAGCTTTAGTGCCAGGATATTTATCGATTACTTGTAAGAAACCATCTTCACCGCCTCTTACGCCGTTTAATGCCTTAGAGAATGAATCCACAGCAAAGTAGTTTTGCGCTTGGAAAATCATTTTCTGTGCTTTCAATTCTTTAGGGGCCTTTAAAAATTTGTTATAAGAGAAGATACCACCAACGACTACCACTACAGCAATCAAGGAAATATTAATAATATTTTTGTTCCTGGTATAAAAATCTTCGGCCTTGTGCATAGAGTTTTGCAAGTCGAAACCTTGATCGGCTTTCTGCACTTGGTTAGCTGCTTGCGTGGTGTTTGCTTTTTGATCTGCCATTGTACAGCAACGGTTAAAGTGAAATTATTCTTGGTTGTATAAAAATGAAGGTTAACAGTTCGATGAACATTGCACCAAGCTATTAACCTTCAATAAGTTGATTAGTCTACGATGAATGGGTAGTCTTCTTGCGTGTAAACGTCTTTCAATAACTCATCATCTGATGGCCATGGAGACTCTTCAGCAAATTGAACACAATCTTCCACCTCAGCTTTCACTCTTTCGTTGATCGCTTCGATTTCAGCATCTGTAGCCCATTTATTTTCTAAGATCGTATGTAATACATGCGAAATTGGATCTTTCTCTTTGTATTCCTCTACTTCTTCTTTCGTACGGTATTTCGCAGGATCACTCATAGAGTGACCTTTGTAACGGTACGTGTTGATTTCAAGTAAAGTTGGTCCACCTGCTTCACGTGCGCGTTTTACCGCTCTTTCAATTGCTTCGTGTACAGCCTCGCAACTCATACCATCAATAGAATCAGCAGGCATTTCATATGCATCCGCTAATTTGTAGATGTCGAGTACGTTAGATGTACGCTCAACTGAAGTACCCATTGCGTACTTGTTGTTTTCACAAATGAAAATCACTGGAAGTTTCCAGGTCATTGCCATATTGAATGTTTCGTGCAACATACCTTGACGGGCAGCACCATCACCAAAGAAACACAATGCCACGTTATCCGTGCCTTTATATTTCTCAGCAAATGCTAAGCCTGCGCCAGTACCGATTTGCGCGCCTACAATACCATGTCCGCCAAAAAAGCCATGCTCTACAGAGAAAAAGTGCATTGAACCACCCTTACCTTTCGAGCAACCTGTTGCCTTGCCATACAATTCTGCCATACACTCCCTAGCCGACATACCCTTAGCAATCGCTAAAGCATGGTCACGGTAAGCTGTGATGAATTTATCTTCCGGCTTAGTAGCTGTAATAGCCCCAGCCGCAACAGCTTCTTGACCAATATATAAGTGGCAAAAACCGCGAATCTTTTGCATACCGTATAATTGCCCAGCTTTTTCTTCGAAGCGGCGCATTAACAGCATTAGTTCATACCAGTAGAGGTAGGTTTCTTTGGAGAATTTCGTCTTCACGTCTGTTAAAGTTTGCACTAGTTCTAAATTTGTTCGCAAATATAAAAGGAAAATCCTAAAAACGTAATACAATTATGTTTGTCACACAAATTATGCAAATTCGTCAAATTCAAGCACTTTTGCATACTAGTTTATTTTAGGATTGAATCCAGTTTGTCGTTTTTCTTCCGTAACCTTTGCGTAGCTTAGGTTGCGGCGTTAAATGTATAAAATATTTTATTTAAAAAATCGCGCTATTGTTAACGGTAAAAAAAATATTACTCGTCCAATTTAAAAATTACCCACAACAAATTTTTCAATTTCAAGAAAGAATTGTGGGCATTACAGGTAAAAATGGCTCCGGCAAAACCAATTTGCTCGATGCTATCTACTATTTATGCTTCACAAAAAGCTATTTCTCCAGCAACGAATCCCAAAACGTGCTATATAACACCGGCGGCTTTCGCATTGAAGGCCAACTGGAAAGAAGTGGCCTTGCTTCCAAAATTGTATGCACCGTTAAAGAAGGCAAGAAGGAAATTGCCCTCAATGATGATGTGTACGACCGCTTCTCCCGCCACATCGGCCAATTCCCTGCTGTGATGATCGCCCCCGATGATGCCGACATCATTCTCGGCGGTAGCGAAGAACGCCGTAAATGGCTCGATACCCTCCTATCCCAGCTTATTCCAGGGTATATGGACCACCTCATCGCCTACACAAAAATCCTACAACAGCGCAATACCCTCCTCAAAACAATTGCCGAAACCGGCCATAACCAAGATGCCCTCCTCGAAATATTCGACGAGCAACTCGTTCACCACGGCACCCCCATTTTCGAAGCCCGGAGCGAATTCCTCCCCGGCTTTATCGAAAAAGTACAACAACTGTACGACTACCTCGCCGGTGCCCACGAAACGGTGAACATTCAATACCAATGCCATTTACACGATGCAGGGTTCCAACAAATCCTCCTCCAAAACCAACTAAAAGACAAGGTATTACAACGTACCAGCGCCGGTATTCACCGCGACGACCTCGTTTTTCTCCTCAATAATCATTCTATGAAAACGAGCGCTTCCCAAGGTCAACGTAAAAGCTTCCTCTTCGCCCTCAAACTGGCCCAATATGAAGTGATGCGCGAACATAAAGGATGCCCGCCGATTTTGCTACTAGATGATGTTTTCGAGAAATTAGACCAAGAAAGGGTGTCCAGGCTCATTCAATTAGTGACCAGCGATGCCTACGGCCAAGTATTCATTACCGATACCCATGCCGAAAGATTACAACAAGCTTTCGGGGAAAAAGCAGGTTTGTTGCAACTCATCGCAATCTAAGTATCTATTTATTCACATTCAAGGAACAAGACGATTCCTGTCATAACTTTGCTGGCTATGCGTAATAAAGTTGTTAGTATTGGAGATGCTTTAAGAGAATACCTCGACAAAAGCCGGATGAAACCGAAGCTGATGGAAGTGCGCATCCAAGAAAACTGGGAAAGCCTTATGGGTAAAACCATTGCCAGGTACACCCAAAGTGTGCAGTTAATTGACGGTACCTTGATGATTACCACTGCTGTTGGCCCTCTCAAACAAGAGCTAACCTACTCCCGCGATAAAATCAAGAAACTCGTGAATGATATGCTAGGGGAAAATATTGTGAAAGATGTGATGATTAAATAATCACCCGATCGTCGCACTTTTCCAATTATAGTGATCTTTCTTCATGCGCCAAATAAACCCATCCAGCACATAATGCGTGATTTGCGGAATCGCTAACAAGGGCACTACTACCGCCATCCATAAATTATCCTCCAATACAGGTAACGACTGAAATACGCTGAAGAACTGTGTATGTTCCCGCCAAACAAATCCATCCCACAACCCTTCTTCCACGAAAGCCAACACCGCTATAATCCCCAAGAAAAGTACAATCCCGTAGTTGCTAAATATATGCTTCAAGAAACCTTTCGACGAGCTGGGTTGATAATACTGCTTCCTACCATGTACCCAAATAAGCGCCATGTACGGTATACCATGCGAAATAATGTTCAGCAAGGTAAAGGTTAAGTCGCCTTTGAAGTATACAATACCAAAATACCACGACATGCCCGTACCCAGTACCAGCAGCTGTTTCGGTATATTGAATGCTTTTTCTTTTATACTGCTCACCACTTCTTTTATCACATAAGCCACCAATAAAGCGATATACATCACATTCGCCACCGGCAACACCAGCTGCAATGGCCAGTAAAAGAAATCTCCTTCCACGAACCAGTTAAATACAAACGGACCTTTTACATGCCAATAAAGCAACGGGTAAATTGTAGTAGCGTAAATCGTTAGATTATCAAGCAATTGAGCGGGTTTGGATTGCTTTTCTTTACGGCTATATATCCGTAAAAAACCATACTGCTGGCGAATAAAATGGTACACTGCTAAATAAGCCAACACCCGCCAAAATACTAAAGGACCGCATATATACAAACCAACACCTACCAACCAAGCACACAATGGCACCAACAAAAACACCCTGGGCCGTGCTGCCAACGTAGCCCGGTCGAAATAAGTACGGTAAATGGTTGCATACACATGTGCCACATCAATAAACAATACCAATATTACCCACCAAGCAACGTTCACACTGCTATTGCCGTTGATGAACACTTGCGGAAATAACGCGATACACGCCAAGGCCAAAAATGGTGGCGATAAGATAAAGATGCTGTCGAGCCAAGCGGCATATACCCAAGGCTGGCGACTATTTCCCGAGTTTGGCAAGGAGGGCCCGTGCAGCGTTGTTTCCATGGTAAAAGGCTTCTTCGAAAATTGATATACCGCTTAAATCAGAATGAGCAAAGAAAATTCGCTCGTGTACAGGTTGGCGAGCAGCTTTCACTGCCTCACCCGAAATAAACCCAGGATGCGGGCGCACCATACCATGGCCCCATACCCAAGTGTCGATATTTTCTATGTTTGCATGAATGTTGGGATGCATGGTTTCCAAATCATCTACAATCAACTTCACCCACTGTGCATGCGGTAAGTTAATGGCATATTTCCTCGATGCTACGGGCGACAATTGATCCAATGGCAAGTAATACGTAATTACCTGCTTTTCCGGCATCGTTACACGCACAGTTTGTTGTTGCGCATTCACATACCCGAGCGATTTCCCTTCGAAGGCCACGTTATCCCAACAAAGCGGGTAACCGCTGCCCATCGGAACTTCCGATAAGGTAACATTCGCTACCAACCACGGCGAATACACAAATGCATGATCATATTGCGCCGCAGGTAATAAACGCTTAGCTATAAATTGCGGCATGGCCATAATCGCTGCTTTTGCAACAATGCGCTTATTGGTATGGGTATTTACATCGTAATAATCCACCCACACCTCGTGCTCGTGCGGTGTAATTTTATAAGCTAAACACTGCGTATTCGCTTGTTGTGCACTGTATTGCTTCAAATGCTTCACTAAATACCCATTCCCTTCCGGCCATGTTAACACGTGGGAACTTTCAGCATTCGCGGCTTTCCCTTTCCTGCTGGCAAAATAATGGATACCGGCCCAAGCGCTTACTTCGTTTATACCTGCTCCATAATCATCTCTACAACAATAATCCACGTACCAACGCAAGGCTTTCGAAGTATACTTTTCATCGGCCAAGTATTGCGCCATGGTTATTTTATCGAGGCGGGTAAATTGTTCATCGCTAGAAGATTCGAGTAAAGGGATGTCAAATGCATAACGCTGATCGGTTCCTTTTGCCCAACGGAAAGTATCCATGGCCGCTAAGAAACGCGTAATATCGGCGAGTTCGGGTTTGCTTACACCAAAGTTGGGCACCAAGCCTTCTTGCCAACGATTGTTGATAAATAAACGCTCTTCGGGGTCGTAGCAAAGATCGGTTTCGTTATAAATAGGAATACCGCTTGCATCGTACCCGGTAATAATACCGGCTTCTGCTAATAGCTCCAGTAATGCTTTATTATTCGGATTGGGTATAGGCAAATAATGCGCGCCTAATGGATACGCACTGTAATCGTTCTGCCCGTAAGATGAATTCCCACCAACATGCTGCTCCAATTCTAATAACTGGAAATTGGTGAAGCCATGTTGTTGGAAGATTCTTGCAGCCGATAAACCGGCAACACCACCGCCTATAATCACTGCTTCTACGTGATCAATAATCGTTGGTTCGGGAAAAGTGCTGTCGCGGAGCTGGTGCCCTAATTTCGCCGAAGCACCCTGCATGCTTCCTTTTATATGGCCGTAGCGATCCTTTTTACTTTCACAGGCAGTAAATTCTGTTGCGGTAATGGTAGCACCTGCAATGAGGGCCATATACCGCAAAAAGTCTTTGCGCGTTAAAGCGTTACTCTTGGTATTTCCCCCACTCATCTTCAAAATATTGCACTAATACTTGGTTATTCAATTGGTTCGCTAGTACGGGCCTATTATCCATATCGGCTGTAAACTGGCGCATTTGCGGGAATACATCTTTCGCGAAATATTTAAGGCCGCTGGGTATACTATCTTGCTGTACTTGTAAAGCACTTGGAGAAGCCATTACATAGCCCCATTCTCCAAATGAGGGTACATAGGTATGGTAAGGAATGGTTTCATAACCACAAGCCTGCATGGTTTTATTCACGCACCAGAAAGCTTTCGGCGCTACATACGGCGAGGTGGATTGTACCACCACCACACTTTCTTCGTGTAAAGCACGGCGTAATTGCCTGTAAAAGGCAGTCGTATATAATTTCCCCACGGCGTAGTTGCCTGGATCGGGGAAGTCGATAATCACTACATCGTATTGTTGTTGATTCTCCTTCAACCACTGGAAGGCGTCGGCATTAATTACCTGCACTTTGGGGTTTAATAGGGAGCGATCATTGAGTTTATATAAGATGGAGTTTTGTTTGAAGAGTTTGGTCATACTGGGATCAAGATCCACAAGCGTGATATGTTCTACATCATGGTACTTCAGTAATTCGCGTGCCGCCATGCCATCGCCACCGCCTAGTACAAGCACATTTTTATGTTTCGCACTGTATAGCATCGGGGGGTGTACCAAGGCTTCGTGGTAACGGTATTCGTCGGCCGAGCTAAACTGCAAGTTGCCGTTGAGGTATAAGCGTAACTCGTGCTTATTCTTTGTGAGCACAATGCGCTGATACGGGGATGAATGGGTATAGATGACTGTATCCCGGAAGGCCTGCCCTTCAGCGAATGTCATAATTTCATTCGCCCAAACGAACACGGCTATCAATAGTATCACTACACTAATCGCCTTTGCTTTTAAGTAATTCGCCCACTTGATGTCCGATTTAAATTTCACCAATACTACAATCGCTACAATCACATTCAATATCCCAAAGAAGCAAGATGTACGTATCAAGCCAAGATACGGCACCAGCAATAAAGGGAATACAATGGAAGCTAATAAAGCTCCAATGTAATCGAAGGTAAATACGCGCGATACCAAGTCTTTGAACTCGTAGCGGTTCTTGAGGATGTTCATTAACAGTGGAATTTCCAGTCCTACCAAGGTACCCGTTAAGCCCACCATTAAATACAAAATCAACCGGAACGACGCCGCGTGTTCGAACAATAAGAACAATAAGCTGGAGCTAATACCGCCGATTAATCCTACTAAGATTTCTAACTGTATAAACCAGCTTAATAGGTTTTTATTAAAAAACCTGGAGAAGTACGCGCCAATACCCATAGAAAAGAGATATGCACCGATGATGGTAGAAAATTGCGTGACGGAATCTCCCAATAGGTAACTCGCTAAAGTACCCGCCACTAATTCGTATATCAGGCCACAAGTAGCGATTACGAATACCGAAAACAATAATAAAATATGCACGCAAATAACAGTTTACCCATGAATAGCCGCGCTGGTAATTAACCCGATCGCGATAATAAATGCCGCCGCCACAATAGCTACAGCTATGTTTTTGTTTTGAACAATTTCCTTCCAGGTATTCTCCGGTGTGAAACGATCCACGATCCAGAAACACAGCAAAAGAATAAAAACGCCCAGCAATGAATAAATAACGGAGCTTACGACGTAGTTAAAGTTCACAAATTGCATGAAGTTCATGATGATTGGAGTGAGAAATGATTGATAAAATATGAAATGATTAAAATGATTTTTTTATTTATGGTGAAAATACGCTCTACCTACCCCGCTACGCGGTGTGTTACCACGCGTTTGCCCAGGTTTCCATTTCTCGGTCGATTTACAAGCACAGATCCTATACCCGTTACAATTACTCAACATTAAGCTGGCAATAAACACTACAGCGATGACTAACAATATACGCTCGTTGGTTATTTTCTTGAGCAAATATCCATAATCTGCTTTAACAGGCATTTGCGTGCTCGCATCACGGATATGTCCAAAGCCACTATTACCCCATCTTTTCGATTCAAACGAATGATTCCATATATACACACCAATGGCAATCGCTAATAAAACAAGTGATAAGAAAATAGCATTCCAATAAGAAGTTACGTCCCAAATTACTTCTAAACGCATGGTGGTGCCAAAAGAAGCTTGGTCTTTATTGGGCGTTACCACAAAGTGATAAGTCCCCGGTTCAATATTACAGATAAACTCCTTCTGGCGATAATGCCCTTCCGACCACGCCTCTCCTTCATCAACACCCGAATAGTGCTCTGTACCAATCACAAAGGAAGTTTCCTCGCCCGTGGTTTCATTCACCAAATCTACTTCTGCCTCTACCCAAGTATTATCACCTCCTAAATAGATTTCAACTTCCATATTAGAAGTTTTATTCTCCAAGGTAAATGGCCGAGATACAAAAGGCTTTTGTTGACTAAAGCTTTCGACATTAAATCCTTCCGAGAAAACGATGTTATTAACGCGTTGTTGGTTATCTACAATCTGCAAAATGAGAAACACAGCGCATAATATGGCCGATCCTACCAAGAATAACCAAGGGTTGATATACTTACTAAACGGTTGCGCAGGTGCCACACCCACTGGGCTAGGCAATTTGTCGCCCGGCAAAAATGCTTTGTTTACTTCTTTATATGGAATATAGGTGCCATAAAAGGCAGTTGCTTCACGGGCATTCTCCGCGTACTCCATAGCTATCATATGAGGTGGAGCCACAAACTCCAAGCACTTCATGGGTTTGTCGAATCGTACATCCCAGTTAAATTCACCGATCGCATAATGATATTTAGCTGAGTATACGCTCCATTTATCAAAGCGCTTATTTTGATACACGTAATTTTGATAGGCTTTCGATACATCTACCGTATCTATTTCGCCGGCCGGTAACTCTTCCAGTAGTGTATAGTGCCCACCAAATTCAGACAGGAAAATGCGTTTACGATCTTCACCGCGCATTAGCACGTATTCTACCCAGTAATAATCGGTGCCATATTCTTGCCTTTCTGAATAGGCTACGATGGTATATTCTTGTCCACGAATCGTACCTTTTGTTCCTAAAGAGAATAACGGTTTATAGAGCGGGTCCTTCACTTTCCCTATCCTAGCAAAGCCATTCACGGATCTGCCGAGAATTGATTTACAATTTTCACATACATACACCATTGTGTTACGGATATCGTACACATTATGCTGCGTGTTACATTTCGGGCATATAAAAGTTTGAGATAAAATCATGTTCTAGTAGGAATAGGATAAATAATTAACGTCTTACACTTTGCTGTTCAACTTTCGTTGCCTCAAAGAAGGCGGCAATATTGTCCATGATACGCATAGTGGTAGCATCATTATTCCGCATGAAGTTCGACAAGAATACATCACAGGTACATAAGCCATATTCCGGCCAAGTATGTATCGATACATGCGATTCTGTTAAACAGTGCACAGCGGTATACCCGCCCGTTGGAAAATCGTGCAGGCTGTTACCCACTTCCGTTAATTGTTCTGCTTTAATCTGTGCATCAATAAACGCATGCCACTCGGCACTTCGCTCTAATAAATCGATGCGGTTGGTATAGATAGTTGATAATAAATGTAGACCGGGTTGATACGCCATATAGGGACTGCAATAGTTCGTCGAAAAGTAAAATAAATGATTTTTTGTGGTTTCGGTATGAAAATTATTGAAAATGAGTATTTATGGAGGTTGCATGTTATATTGATAGTTAGGTTGATGTGAAGATAGGGAATTTTAGGGGGATGGCATAAAAATACCCCGCCTCTACATGATAAAGACGGGGCACATGTTTAGATGTTGTTGTAAGCTGCTACCTACGCTTGTTTGTTTGCGGTACTTCTACGTTCATTTCTGTGATATCAACAGGTTGTGAGAAATCGCCGAGTAACCAACGACTGTAATAATCTGTTAATGTCCAGAAGAACCATTCTTGCATATCGCCGTAAGCGTGGCGTTGACCGGGCAAGATCACGAATTCGAAACGTTTGTTGGCTTTGATCAGCGCATTCGCTACGCGGATCGTATTGGCCGGGTGTACGTTATTATCGATATCGCCGGTTGTCAACATTAAATGACCTTTCAAGTTCTTCGCTAAATCAGGATTCTTTTCAATATTATATAAGAAGGTAGTATCACCTTTTTCACCTACTACTTCTTTCACACCATGGTGTTTCTCGCTCCACCAACGGTTGTACACACTGTTATCGTGGTTACCGGAAGAAGAAACAGCTACTTTGAAGAAGTCGGGGTATACCAACATCGCAGCGGTTGACATAAAGCCACCACCAGAGTGACCATGAATACCTACTTTATCGGCATCAATGAACTGATAACGATCTGCTAATTGTTCGATAGCTGCTTTTTTATCTGCTAAACCATAATCACGCAAATTGCCATAACCGTAGGTATGGTACCATTTAGAACGGCTTGGGTGACCACCTCTATTACCAACCGTAATAACAATGAAACCCGCTTGTGCTAAACGATCTGTTCTATCGGCTACACGTGCAAAAGCTTTGTTTACGGCTTCTGTTTGCGGACCTGGGTATACGTACTCGATAATTGGGTAACGTTTCGTTGAATCGAAATCAAATGGTTTATACATCACACCGTATAAATCAGTTACGCCATCATCTGCCTTCACTTTGAAAATATCTGGGAACTTATAACCGGCTGCAAATAACAAGGATAAATCAGCCGTTTCAAGATCCATGATCTTTTTACCCGCCGTATTATACAAAGCCGATTTAGGAACCGTGTTAACACGGGAATAGTTATCTACAAAGAACTGGTTATTGTCGTTCAAATTCATCGCGTGTTCGAATTCACCCGGGTTCAATAATTTCAATCCCGAACCATCGAAGTTCACACGGTAAAGGTGCAAATAGTAAGGATCTTCATTCGGTTCTTTACCATTCGCAGAAAAATACAATACGCGGTTTTTCTCATCAATCGCTTCAATATCCTCGCAATGGTAAGCGCCTGAAGTAATTTGATTTTTCAGCTTACCATTTTCATCATATAAATAAAAATGTGCCCAACCGTCTTCTTCACTCCACTGAATCAATTCTTTACCACCATTCACTAAACCCACGCGGCGTACTTCTACATACGTATTCATGCGTTCTTCAATGATCGATTTCACATCTCCAGATTTCGGATCAATACGCAATACATCAATTCGCTTTAAATCGCGGCTTGTACGGGTTAAGTAGAACTTATCGTTCGTACCATGCCATACCAAGGGGCGCCAATCATCGTCGCGCTGCGTTTTAACAGCCGGTTTCGACCAGAAATACACGTCTTGGTTTTTGAACATGTTCACGTTGATCTCCTTCACTGTTTTGGAACTATTCTCCCATACATACAAATGCGTTTCAGGGGCTTCTTTTTCACCCGGCATTTGGTATTTATAAGTTTCCAAAGTAGGACGAGGATCGGCGATGTTATTAATCACCCAAAAATCCTTCACCATGCGTTTGTCGGAACGCGTCATACCGAAGTATTTCGAATCGGGCGACCAGAACACATAAGCCGGTTTCCGTTTGTCTTTATTTTTTTCGATATCTACGTTGGATTCGTTATCCGTATCACCACCGTAAGCGAAATTGTCGACACCATCTTTCGTAAAAGCGTGTTCTACAATGGTGCTATCATTCTCATTGATTAACGCTTTCTCATAGTTCGCTTTATCCATCCAGTAGAGGTTGAATTTCTTCGCGAAAATGATGGTTTGCTCATCAGGAGAAATGTTGGCCCAATTGGGTTTACGCTTCGGCTTTTTGAAGTCGTTTAATTCTACCAAGTTTTCTGTATCGAGATTATATTCGAAGTAGAAAGTCTTCTTTTCCTTTACAGGCGCCGCCTTTTTATTCGTGGTATCTTTCTTTTCGATTTCTAAGGAACTCTTGATTTCGAATTGAATGGTACGCTCATCTTTCACAAAACGCATACTGTCGATAGGAAGATGTTGCGCATCGAACGGATCTTTTACAATACGGGTAAGGGCAGCTGCGAGCTTCGCATTATCGAACATCACGCGCTTTTCGGCAGTGGCTGGGTTCACGATGTACCAAACTTTACCATTGGATGTTTCGTATTGATACCAAAAACGATCCGATTTCTTCAACCAATGTGCATCTACGGCTGTAGAAAACACCATGCGTTGTTGTTTCTTTGGCGAGAACTTAGCCGCTAACCTGTAGTTCGCTTTCGGCTGTTCTTGCGCATGCGCTAGCCCACTTACTAATAAAGAAGTAGCTAGGAGGAAATATCTATTCCTGCTAAAAAAACCATTAAACATAATATAGTAATCCTAATTTATAACAGTTACGAGCCTATCAAATGCCGTGGCATAGGGCATTACAGTTGTACATAGTAAACTCGATAAAATTAATCACTCTCCCCTAGTTTCCCGCGCAAAGAATGATGAATGGTTCGCAAATAGCCCGTTAAGGTAACGAATGACTAATTATTGTAAAGGGTGAGATAATTTTGATTTAGTCAACTGAAATAATCATTTCTTAATCTTCTGTTCACACGTTGATAATACCCGGCTTGTTTATTCGCCCTCAATTCTATAAAACCAAAGATATATGCGGATTAAACATTTACTACCCCTACTGGCTATTCCTGTGTACATGAGTTGTACTAAGAACGACGACAAACCTACTACACCCGAATTTTTCGTTAACGAAGACCCGTCGACGTTCGCGGAAATTGGGTCTATTAACATTGGAGGCGCCGGTGCTGCTGAAATTTCGGCCTACGATTCATTAACGAAACGCTTATTTGTAGTGAACAACAGCGGTGTAAACCGTATCGAAGTAGTCGATTTCTCAAATCCAACTACCATGAAAGTAATCGGCAACATCGACGTATCGACCTACGGCGCCGTAAACAGCCTAAGTGTATACGGTGGTATGCTCGCTGCTGCTATTGAAGGAAAAGACAAAACCATGAATGGCAAAGTGGTGGTATACGACACTAAATCGTATGCTGAAATCAAAGCTATTACGGTAGGTGCCTTACCCGATATGGTTACCTTTAGCGCCAATGGCAAATACATTATGTCGGCCAATGAAGGCGAACCTAGCCAGGATTACAAAGTAGATCCTGTTGGCTCCGTGTCTATCATCGATGTAAAAAACAGCTTTGCTGTAACAACGCTCGATTTCTCTTCATTCGCCGGTCAAGCCGCTACCTTGAAATCACAAGGCGGCCGCGTATTTGGTCCTAATGCCTCTTTTGCACAAGACATGGAACCAGAATACATTACCATTGCCCCCGACGAGAAAACAGCTTGGGTAACCTTGCAAGAGAACAACATGATTGCCAAAATTGACCTGGCAGCTAAAACTGTTACCAACATGTGGCCACTTGGCTTTAAAGACTACAGCCTTGCCATAAATGCCATCGACCCCAGCGATAAAGACGGTATCAAGCAACGTACCGTACCAGTAAAAGGGATGTACCAACCAGATGCCATTGCCATGCTGATCGACAATGGTATTCCGTACCTCTTTACCGCAAATGAAGGCGACGTAAGAGAATGGGATGCCTATGCAGAGGCAAAACGTGTAAAAGACATTACCCTCGATCCAACAAAATTCCCGAATGCAGCCACCTTAAAAACTGAAACTGAATTAGGTAGATTGAACATTACCACCACCCTCGGCAATACCGATGGCGTGTACACCGAACTCTATTCCTTCGGTGCCCGTTCTTTCAGCGTTTGGAATGGTAATGACGGCAAATTGGTATTCGACAGCAATAACGAGTTGGAAAACAAGTGCATCGAAGCCAAAGTATACGACGATGGCCGCAGTGATGATAAAGGTGTTGAACCAGAAGGCATTGCTACCGGTAAAGTTGGTAAGAAAAATGTAGTATTCGTAGGCATGGAACGTAGTGATGCAATCGCCGTATATGATGCTACTACGCCTACTAAACCCGTATTCCTTCAATTATTGAAATCGGGCGATGCACCAGAAGGCGTATTATTCATCCCGGCAGTTATGAGCCCTACTAAAAAATCTTTGCTTGTTGTAAGTAGTGAAAATGACGGTGTTGTAAAAGTATACACACCGAATACACTTTAAGATATAACTGTGAGAAGTTCAATGCGGCTGCTTTGCGTACAGCAAGGTAGCCGTTATTGTATAATTTGAGTAATGGGTTGATAATGAAAAGGTGTAGTTGGAAGATAAAGATGAAACCTATGCTACTTAGTTAGAGTTAAGTATTAAGATCAATCCCTCCCTTTAACCTTGATGTGCTGACAAGCCACCGAGAAAGTGAAATCCATGTAGGTTCCATGTAGTTTCCATGTAATTTTCGGGTATTTCCATGTAGTTTCTATGTAGTTTGCCTATCTCGAGCCTATCCTTTCCCTATTAAAAGCCTATCCTAAGCCTATCTTTACCCTATCTTTTGCCTTATTGGTGACTATTAATTCCCTTATAGAGAATGTGTTATCAAGTCAACACCGCAATTGCCATACAAAACACAACTGCCAAGTGTCAATTGCGACAATAATTATTACTTAAAATGCCATTGGGTAGCGATCAGCTACAAACTGGTTAACAGCGATTTGAAGTTCAGCATTAGAAGAAAAGCGGTCTATTGCTGGAGCAAGTGGCAGCTGGGGGCATTCTTTGCAAAAGGAGGTAGTATCTTTTAAAATAATTGCAAGTTGAAGGAGGGTTAATCTTAGTTGATGGAATTGTTTGATAGGGCACTTTCTCTGTTCAACCAATTCCCCACCATAGCAGCTTTGATTAAATCGTCGAAGGTGATATCTAACCCTTGATACTCATTGTCGTATGCGGTATAGCGGCTTGGGTAACAAAGTATTAAGTACTGGGAGCCGGTTAAATCAACACCATATTTATCTGCATAAGTTAAAAGCATCAATTCCAAATGCTCGCCAGTAATATTACGATCTGCAATTAGGCGTTTCTGCACATCTATATTACCAAGATTGTACCGTTCTTCCCTAGGATCTCCCATTATATCTTCGATAATATGTTGTCGTAATGTTTCATAAGGCAGTCGTTCTATGTTTATAAACGGTTTATATAATATCCGCGTTTGTGTTGCTGTATATAAGACGCCTAAAGTGGGGTTATATCCTTCCAATTCACACCAATGTTCTTCATCTAATCCTAGTAAGTGAATATTATAATCCTTAACAAACCTACTTATAAAGCCCGGTAAGGGGCAACTATTAGGCAATAAATGAGCAATTCGTTCCGACCAATTCATTAGGCATACCTGTACGCCTGTAGAACGTTCTATATATGCTAAAAAAGTATCCTTCCCAAGGATATCCTGCTGCGGAAGTGGCGAAGCTTTCTGTATGTTATGGTCATGCTTATCATTGATGATGAGGTAAATCATTAAGCCTACGACAATCGAAAAGAGTATTGCAAATATTAAAGATAGCATATTATTCCGGTTGAATCCATTTACCCTCCACAATCATACCCCAAATATCATGTAATGTTATAGGTGTATTGGACGTTGAGCCAAAGTGGTTGTCATACTTGTAATCGTGTATATCGATCATGAAGCGTTCTGCGATCCTGATAATGAATATATCAGCATCATGGCCAGATAATTGTAAATCCTTTGCTAATTCAGTTTGCGGGGTTATACTCATGATCTTTCCTTCAAAGTAGCTAAGTATCCAAACTTCCATTTGCTCCCATATCTCGAACCAACCGTAATCGGTGAAGATCTTACGGCTTAATGTAATGTTGCACACTTGATCAGCGGCAGACAGTACAAGATCGTAATTCAATGGATC
This sequence comes from Chitinophaga skermanii, assembly GCF_003259335.1. GTDB lineage: Bacteria > Bacteroidota > Bacteroidia > Chitinophagales > Chitinophagaceae > Chitinophaga > Chitinophaga skermanii. The sequence continues at coordinate 397,550 of NZ_QLLL01000003.1, read as the reverse complement.
ATATATTTTCCAATCTTCAGCAGTAAAGGGTTGCGGTGGCTTGACATTGAAGTGTTCATAGAAGCCTTGCATAAACTTTTCGAAGGCGGCTTGATCGCCTGCGAAGTGGGATTTTATATACGTAGACAAATGCAATTTTTGGGAAGGAATAGAGAGCGTTGCAGCTATGTAATCGTGTACAATAGGTATCTGCTGCATAAATTTGGGTTCAAATTCGTTGTTGAAAACTAGGGGCCTTGTTTCCACAAGAAATCCTTCGTGCGCAGCTATAGCCAAGTCATTTAACGTAAAATCCGAATAGCGATCTACCTGTGTTTCATCGGCAAACCCAAAGGTCTTAATGTCGTATCCCGTTATATCAATACAAAACGTTTCAGTAATACTAATCAATAAATTCATCGCTTGCTGCCCCATTACATCACACCGAACCTTAATGAGATCATCTCCTTGTAACAACACAGGGTAACCAACATATGCATCAATATGATCTGATATCATAATGCGGTATTCATTTGGTGAATCAGCTACATGCCAGTTAACGTGACGCTTAATTGTATTGTTGTAATAAAGGCATTTACTTTCCGCCGCCACAACGAATTGCATGAGGTAAGGATTAAAAGTAAACTTCGAATCCTCTACAAAATCACGTTCAAAGTTAAATCCAACAAGTTCCACATGAAATGCATCTGAAAATGCTTTCAATACCTCCACGGCCTTCGCATGTGTAAATCCCAAATGAAAATGAAACTCTGTACCAATGTGAATTCTACCCTTATTGGCATTACTTTTATCAATGAAAAATTGTAGTACCCTTTCTTCATAATTAGTCAATTCCTCCTCTTTAGGATGTCCATTCTCGCATTCAAATAATACAGCATCTGCACGTTTGCTGCGGCGCCTAATACTCACCAGGATATATGCCATGCAAACAGCAATAATACCCAAGATGACAATGTACAGCGTATTAACGGAAAGAAAATCGGTCATAGGTAGCTATAAAATAGTTAGGTGCCGCCAAGGTAATAAAAAAAGCGCATCCTTCCCAGGAATGCGCCTTTATATATCAAATGAAAATTGGTTTAGCTTTCTACTACAGCGTTAGCGAGTAATTTTGCTTCGTCCAAGTTAATGGAGGTATTCATGTGAATCATTACCATTTCACCTTCATCGTGCACAACCATTACTACGTGTCCTAGGTCGCTATCAGTTTTGCCATGGTTGTACAAAGAAACGTGTCCACCCTTGCCCGAAACTTCTAACAATAAGCTGTAATTGCTTTTTTCGGTGAGGTTTGTTGCTAAACGATTGACATCAGCTTTTGGAAACGTTTCACCTGTTGGTAGTACGATCATGTATAACTTTACATTGTGTATCTTCTTTAAGATAGGTTTCAATGCTTTGTCTTCCCCTTCTAAAGCATTAGAAGCAATAGACATAATCATATGCATGGGCATGAATCCTACGCCGATGGCGAATGTTTTGTAGCCGTTATCGCGGTATTCGTTTTTAAACTTGCGGAGATATTTTCTTTGAGCTTGACCTTCGCTGAACATGAATGCTAAAAGAACGGTGCAGAAAAGGATTTTAGTAAAAAGTTTCATGGAATGCTCGTTTATAAGGTTATACGGATCTTTTTATGACGAATAAACCGGGAAAGCTGTGGAGAAATATGGCGGCATTTGCCCGCAGCATTTCCCGGCGTTAGCTAGGTTATTATTTTTTTGCTTTTTTGATGTTACTGAACCCTTCAATGTTCATATCATCTGCAATAGCGGATAATTCTTGTAAGTTCAAATCGCCGATTAAGCTAAGTGCCACGAAGGTATCGGAACCACCCACTAGCATGATCAATTCGGAGATGTTGCCCTTACCGTTTTCTTTAATCAAGAATTTAAGGTCGTTATCTTTTTCGCGGATAGTCATCAATTCTTCGAATTCTTTGGTGAAGAATTGTGACGCTTCACGGAATAATACTTTACCATCTTTCGCTTGTTCTTTCACAAGAATGCGCAAGCCTTTGAGTTTAGATGCTACGTTCAAGATCTTCTTCGCATCGGGATCAGATGAGTTGAGTTTGCTGAACATAGAGAACATTTTCGGGGTAATTTTAATTACCGTGAAATCATCGTTGCTTTCATATTTAGAGAAGAAGCGATCGATAACGCTTGTTTGTGCTGAAGCACTAAGGCTTGTAGCAAGGATGAGTATAACAAGGAGGCTATATATCTTTTTCATGACTTTGAGATTTGCTTGGTTTGAGGATGTTGATTGTGATAATTAGAACAGCGGCCGTTGTTGTTTGTATATATTGATTGTTAGAAGTTGCTTGGTTTTACAGCATCTGTAGCTGCGTTTATTTTCGATAAATTCTCCATGGGTTTGGTGCCCTTGTTGAGGTTTTTCGAGAGTAACAACAATGCGCGTTGTGTTTCTTCGAAAGCTTCGTGCACTTCTGCATTTAGTTTTACCTCTTCTTGGTATTTATCGTTGAACTGTTGAACAGAATACCCCAATCCTACGGTCATCATCACTACTGCTGCATATCGCATCCATCCGGTATAGAATGGTTTGCGCATGCTCACCACTTTCGTAGCAGGCTTGGTTTCTATGGGCGATTCCCAAGGGCCGTCGGCAATTAAGGCTGCAATGGCGGCGGTTTCTGCTTGTGATTCTTGTTGAAAGTATTGGAACATCGGTGCCGCCTCCTGTAAGTCACCCGGCAATTCACCTTTGTAAGTACTAAAAAACTCACGGAGTTGTGCTTCTTCTTGTAGGCTTGTTTCACACTCCCAATACTTTGCAATTAAAGCCCGTGTTTGATTAAAGTCCATATACTTGCATATTTTGTAACTGCTCACGTACTGATTTCCGTGCGCGGTGTAAATTAACTTTTACCTCGTCTAACGTGATCTCCAGTATATCGGCGATCTCTTGGTAAGAAAATCCATCTATATCCCTTAATTGTACGAGGCTTCTGTACTTCTCAGGAAGGTTATTAATAACCGAATGAACTTTCTTCATAACATCGTTCTGCTCTGCCGCTTGTTGCGGGTTGGCTTCACGAGTTGCAGGTATTTCGTGCGCTTGGTCAATATCGTCTGATCGGCGATACTTTTTCGACTTTAGCTTGTCGAGCGCTAGGTTACGGGTAATACGCATACACCACGCTTCCAGGTTATTTAATTCGCCCATCCTCTCTTTTTGATTCCATACCTTCATCAATGCGTCCTGGGTGATGTCTTTCGCATCTTCCTCGTTCCCAAGCAGCCGGAAGGCAAAGCGATATAGCTTTTGCTTGACTGGCATCACTTGTGAGAGAAATAGTTCGTTTGACATAATACTAAGAAGACGACCGTTTTTAATCTTTGTTACAAAAAAGGTAAAATATTTTACAAGTTTTTATAACTCACTTGAAATCAATATACTACAAACACGCTTTCTACCCGATTTTCTAGGCAGTAAGCATGCATGTCTTGTAAATAGTGTATGAATAGGATAATTACTTGATCGCAATACGCGGATCTATGATACTATAAATAATGTCGGCCAACATATTAATCAGCACAAACACCGCCGCCGTTACCAACACCGCTCCCATTACCACCGGGAAATCAAACTTCTCCAAGGCATCTACCGTTACTTTCCCAATTCCTTTCCACCCAAAAATATACTCCACGAAGAAAGCACCGGCTAGTAACTCGGCGAACCATCCCGTAATGGCTGTAATAACCGGGTTCAACGCGTTCCTTAAAGCATGACGGAATAAAACCACGTTGCGCTTCAATCCCTTGGCCTGCGCCGTACGGATGTAATCTTGCGTAAGCACGTCTAACATGGCGCCGCGGGTTAACTGTACTATAATTGCAAGCGGACGAATACCCAGCGTTATCGCGGGCAAAATTAAGTTCTTGAGGTTCAATATACGGCCATGAAATGGGTCAATATCAAATAAGCTACCGGTCATATGCAAACCGGTATAACCGGTTAATACGTACCCAAACAAGTACGCCAACACAATACCGGTAAAGAAAGAAGGTGCGGATATGCCCACCACGCTGGCAAATACAGCACTCGTATCCATCCAAGTATTCTGCTTTACCGCCGATAAAATGCCCAAGCCAATGCCTACTACCGTAGCAAATATCATGGCCGCTAAGGCAAGCACCAGCGTACCGGGTAAGGCTTCCATTAAAATCTCCCACACATCTTTCTTCCCTTGGTAAGAGCGACGTAAATAAGGTGTTTTAATGACAAAAGCCGATTGTTCCCCCACGCTAAAGAGTTGAATAGCGTGCAAGTTTGTAGCTATAAAATCCTTCTCGTGAACAGCTACAGGCGATAGATCGTTGAGGTATAATAAGAATTGTACAGGTAAAGGTTGATCCAAGTGCAGTTCTTTGCGTACGTTCTCCAAGGAAGCCACGTCGGCACGTTGCCCCAAGGTTAGCTTCGCCGGGTCGCCAGGTAATACGTTGAAGAGGAAAAAGATCACCATCACAACGCCTAACAATACCAACACCCCGTAAAGGAGTTTCCTGAGAACGAATTTTAGCAAAGGATTCTTGATTTGATTGATAAAAAAATCCCCCGCTACAGGCGTAGCGAGGGACACAATTTATAAAAAATATCTTAAGGAATATCGTTGTAATGCCATTTTCCTACGATTGTGCCTTTGTTCAATAAGATCAAACAAGGGTTACTTCTACCGGCGGTTTTAATAGCTACACCATCCATTTGCAAGAATGGGAAGTCTAATTTATGGGCTGCTTTGAAGGCTTCTACGGCTTCTTTATCGGAAGATGTAACACCATATACGTAGGCTTCACCGGCTGCTACTTTCTGTTGAATAGCGTGCATTTTCTCGTCCCAACCTTTACCGGCTTTCGCAGTATTTTCTACTAAGAACAGGTAAACAGGTTTTTCTTCTGATAAAATGGCGTCGGTTTGCTTCGCACCATCGAAATCCGTTAAGTAGAAATCTTTCACGGCCGGCTCTGCATTCCCTTTCTCTACCAATTTATCTCTACGATCTTTATACACCCAAGTGGTGTCTTGCCAAGGGTAATTATCTACAGTGAATTCTTTGTCTTGGCCATCTTTCGTGTAAATCAATACCGTTTCATACCTGTCGGGTTTTGCACCTGGTGGCAATTTCATTTTTTCTGGGATGTTATTGCCTACTTTATAAGGTAAACAGTCGATAATCGGTAAGTGTGCTAAAGTGTAGTATTGTAAGGCTACAGGAATTAACACGCCTAGCAACATAAATATGCTGGTAGCCGATTTGCCGAATGTTGGTTTGATGTTGTTGCGATAGATGAAGAGAATGATAATCATCACCAACAAAGCCACGTCTTTATAGAACGTACCTTCCGCTGTTAACTTAATACAATCGCCGAAGCAACCGCATTCTTTGATGAGGCCGCTGTATAATGCAAAGCCTGTTAAGAAGGTGAAGAATAAAATCAATAACAATAATAAAAACGAGAAGATGCGCATGCCATAGCCTAACAATACAGCTACACCGGCAATAATTTCAAAAGCGTTCATTAAAACAGAGAACACCAATGAATATGGCACAAGCCATGTCATATGCAATACTTCAAAAAACTCGTTCATCTTGTAACTCAAGCCCAATGGGTCGTTGGCTTTAATTAAGCCCGAGAAGATAAACAACACGCCGACTATTACGCGTAACAGGATTAGGATAACTCTCATGTGATTGGTTTCTTTTTGATCTAAGGCCAATTTAACCTTCGTAATATATAAAAATTATGCTACTTGTGCTTCTTCAATAAGGATGAGTGCAAATACGGCATAGTTAACAATGTCGACAAAGTTGGCGTCGATGCCTTCAGAAATAAGGGTTTTACCGTCGTTGCGTAGTATTTGTTTGATGCGTAATAATTTAGTTAGGATAAGGTCCACGAAGGATTCTTGGCTCATATCGCGCCATGCTTCCCCGTAATCGTGGTTCTTCGCTTCCATTACGTTTTTAACGAAAGCAGCTTTCTCGGTGTATAGGTTGGAAGCTGTGTCGAGTGGTAAATCTTCGTAGGGGTTATCGGTGGGCAAGCTCATTTGCATGAGGGCGATAATACCGTAGTTCACGATGGCATAAAATTCCCCGTCGATCGATTCATCTACTTTCTGGGTTTTCACCTCTTGCAGCGTACGGATACGCTGTGCTTTGATGAAGAGTTGATCTACGATGGATATAGGTCGTAACACGCGCCAGGAAGTGCCATAGTCGCGGGTTTTCTTAATGAATACATCCTTACATGCTGTCATTACAGCATCGTATTGCGCCGTCGTGTTCTTTTGCTTACTCAAAACTTATTCAAAAATATTTTCTACCTAAAACTAATTATTTCGACCTTTGCAGGAGAGAAAAACCTGCTAATGAGTTTCAAAAATACATTATTACGTAAAGATTTCACCATCAATTGCAAAGGAAAATTACTTTCCTTGGAAAAGCCCGTTGTAATGGGCATTATAAATGTAACCGACGATTCCTTTTACGCTGCTTCCCGTAGTCATACTTTACACCAAGTGGAAGAACAAGCCCAACAAATGTTAGCCGATGGCGCACAAATACTCGATTTAGGTGCCCAAAGCACACGTCCTGGTTCGCATGTAGTGGGTGAAAAAGAAGAATTAGAAAGGTTGTTACCTGCCATTCATAGCATCCTGCACCATCACCCCGATGCCATTCTTTCTATTGATACTTACTATGCTTCCGTTGCCAAAGCATGTGTTTTGGCGGGTGCTGCTATTGTGAATGATATTAGTGCCGGTGATATGGACCAAGCAATGCTGAGTGCTGTAGCCGATTTACATGTTCCTTATATTGCTATGCATATGCAAGGCACCCCGCAAACTATGCAAGCCGATCCTCAATACGATGATGTTACGAAAGAAGTGCTAGACTACTGTGCGCAGAAACTAGTAGCTTGTCGTGCTGCCGGCATTAAAGATGTTATCATCGATCCGGGCTTTGGTTTCGGTAAAACCATTGCCCATAATTACAAACTGTTCCATGATTTAGCCGAATTCCAAATCCTAGAAACGCCTTTATTAGTAGGTATTTCGCGCAAATCCATGATTCATAAATTCTTAGGCATCACACCACAAGAAGCCCTCAACGGCACCACCGTACTCAATACCATCGCCATAGAAAAAGGCGCACACATCTTACGTGTACACGATGTGAAAGCCGCCGTAGAAGCTATTAAGATGGTGACCTTCATGCAAACAGTGAAGTAATGAACCAAGCACATTGATTACCAAGCAAAAAACATGGAATAGTATTATTTCTTTGTTATCTTCGTGAGTAGCCGTAAGAGAAACGTAGTATTCGATAGAATGCCAAACCGGGTGTTCCCATCAACGCATACCATTTCTAGCACAAGAAGAACTGAACGATTGTTATTTGATTTTTAGAACAAAGCATTCCCCACTGTATGGATTTTTTGAATTTAGAATTTAATTGGCTGGACGCGATCGACCTGCTCATTGTAATTGTACTTATCATACAATTATACAGGCTATTGAAAGGTAGCCTTGCTTTCAATATATTTTTAGGCCTTTGTGTAATATATGTGATCTTCTTTGTTGTGAAGGCGTTGAAGATGACCATCCTCACCACCCTACTCCAAGGAATCATTAACGTAGGCATTATTGCCATCATTGTTATCTTTCAACCTGAAATAAGGAAGTTCTTGTTAGTACTGGGAAAGAAAACCCCGCTCAGCAAAGACTCCTTCTTTACGAAACTATTCCTCCCCGATAAATTCAAAAGCTACAAGGAAGAAGAAAGTATCATCAACGAAATAACCACGGCTGTTACCCATATGGCCCATGCACAAACAGGTGCCTTGATCGTTATTGCCAATACCTACCGGGTAAAGTTTGATACCGCTTCCAGCATTAATATAGACGCGAACATCAGCGCAAAGCTCATTGAAAGCATATTCGAGAAGAATAGTCCTTTACATGACGGTGGTTTAATTATCGTAGGCAACAAAATACTCGCCGCTAAGGTGATTCTACCGGTATCCGAAAATCCTAACTTACCAACACGTATCGGTTTACGCCACCGCTCTGCTGTAGGCATTACCGAACACAGCGATAACCTCGCCATTATCGTGTCGGAAGAAAGAGGTACCATCTCGTATGCGCAAGATGGCATTCTCACCATGGATATTTCACCAGAGGAATTAAAGATAAAATTGTACGAAGTACTCGTCGACGGGATGTAAATCTCCTTAACAATATTAAAAGCCGTCTCTACAGTTAGAGACGGCTTTCTTTTTGCTATTTGCGCAAATAGTACACAAAATAACAAGCATTCATTTTGAATGCATTAGTACTGAAAAAGGGTCTTTTACAAGGATGGTGAATATATTTAAAGGCGTTTTTACACAAATAGTTTTAACCCTGCTAAAAGGAAAAAACCGGCCGTTTTACGGGCCGGTTCCGGGTTTCAAGGCTAACAAACAAGACCTGTATGTTCTAATGTTACGCTCTTCACAAATGCATCAATTTGGGCGGTAGTAATGTTGGGCATACAAATAATATGCGAGTACCCATTCTCCGTTGCCAATTGCCATTGTTGTATAACTTCAATAGATGGACTAGGAAAGACCACCGTAATACTATTTTCATTTCTCCATGCCTCTACCCCGTTTTCACGTAATTGCTCCACGGCGTAAGCGGCCATTCGCAAACTATGCTCGGCCCTTGCTTTCAAACCCGCTTCTCCCATTCTTTGAATGGCATACCATAAGAACAAGGGGCTATGACCGTTTCGTGAACCGGTAATGGTTGTATCCATGCTACCGATATAGGCAACGGAACGAGCAATACGGTCGCGGTTCGATTTCTTCGCAATTACTACCCCGCAAGGGATCGGTGAGCCAATGAATTTATGCCCACTAATCGCAATACTATCGGCACCATCGGCAAAATCGAATGCAGGGCGTGGTTCAATAAAAGCACTATAACTGCCGCTAAGGGCACCATCTACGTGAATGTAGTGGTTGCGCACGGCCATATCTTTTAAGATGGATTTGATTTGACGAACATCGTCGCGGGCTTCGGTCATGGTAGTACCGATATTAGCGAGGATAATCACGGGCATATGCCTGTTAATGCGGATGGCATTTTGCAGATCTTCATAATCCATTTCGCCATTTTCTTGGGAACGGATGATGATGTTGGGCATATTAAGCAGGTGCAAGTTTTTCTGCACGCTGTAGTGGGTAGATTCGGAATAATATACCATACCATTGGGGTATAGCTCCCGCGCGAGGTACAGGCCATAAAGATTCCCTTCGGAACCTCCGTTCGTTACATAGCCCCACCAATTATGCGCTTCCGCACGAAATAGCTTCGCAAAAAATGCCACCACTTCTCTTTCCATTTCGCGGGAGCCCACGTTGTACGTCGACGACACAAACGGATCGCCCAAGTTATTCATCGGGAATTGTAAAAAAGGCAACAACGGCGTATAGTCAAAGTCCTTCGATACCGGGTATCCTAGGAAATTGTGTGTACTTGATCTTACTTGTTGCAATAAATCCTCTAATTGTTTGGCAGCTTCGCCAGGCAACAAATATTGATGCATACTTTGGAATAGTTACTTAAGACTGCTAAACTAGGAATTTTAGTGTTTCATGACTGCCATTACACCTAAATTAGAAAACAAGCACTGTAAATGGATAAATAATAGGATATTTACACTAACCAAAGCAATGAAAGCATGTTGAACCAGGATAATTCATCTACCCTGTTGCATGATCTCGATAAAATAGATCGCCGCATTTTACAAGTTATGCAAGCGGATGCGAAGTTGAATACGAAGGAGATTGCTCACCGGGTGGGGCTTTCCATTACGCCAACATACGAGCGTATTAAGAAGATAGAAAAAATGGGGCTCATCAAATCGCAAGTTACCCTGCTCGATCGCCAGAAAGTAGGTAAAACCTTGATTGCCTTTTGTAGTGTATCGTTACAACTACATTCCCTCGCGCATATTAAAAACTTTGAAGCTGCTATTGCCAAACTCCATGAAGTGATGGAATGCTACCACGTAGCTGGGAACTATGATTACTTACTCAAAGTGGTGGTGAATGACATGAATAAATACCAGCAATTTCTTACGTATAAATTAGCCACGATAGAGAACATAGCACAAGTACATAGCTCTTTTGTTATGACGGAAACTAAACACACAACGGCTTTCCAGTTAGACGAAGTTTGATAAGCAGCCAAGTGTGCCTACACTTAGCTGCTTGACCAAATAATTAAATCGACATCAATAATTTATAACGGTACTTCCCGCTAAATGCTTCTTCCATTTTCACCACGGTGCGGGTTTTCTGGTCAATCCACCAAGTGCATGTATACTTCATTTGAGGCATGGCGGTTGTCAGTTTCCAGCAACGCAGTTTTGTACCTTGGGTGGAGGTTAATGTTTCTTCAGCCGGCACGTTATATAAGTAGAATTGTGGCTTTTGTGGCGAACCGGGGTGATAAAAATTTACAGCAAATGTTTTTCCTACTTTCAAGGGTAGTTGAACGAAGGTTTCCATATCCAGCTCCCAGTTGAACGTAGGTTCGGAGGTATTCAGAGTAAACCCTTTGTTTGTTAATTTCTCGTCGTTAGGGGCTGCAATTTTGCCCGGTGTAAACTCGAATTTCTCTGTACGTCCTACTCCTTTTTTGTTCTGCGAAATGGCTTCGTGGTAGATAGGCAGAAAGGTTTTCGCATCGCAATAAGACACTATAATACGTTGGGAATTCATGGTATCGATATTATACCAATGTTGCTTTACTACGAAGGCCTTTTTACCGTTCACCTCCTCGATATTCGTAGTACGCTCCCAAATGCTGGCACCTATTTTAGCACCACTGGTACTGTCTTCCATGTAAACGAGGTACTTGGTGTTACCGGGTTTTAAATATTGGGGTAACAACTGTCCTACCCGAATAGTATCTACTTGCGCTGATAATTGCGCGCTACATAGCATCATGGCGCACGCCACTGCTAACCTAGAGAATGGTTTCATGAGAGAATGAATAAATGTTGGGTAAAATAAAATCGAGGAGAGAACATAAATATACGTTACAAAATTGGGCTACTGGTGGAATTGGGTTTGGTGGTATTTATTTTATTTGTGTGGTTGAAGAGAAATGTGGTATTATTGAGGAAGCCCCTATTTATACATCATGATGAGTTTACCCATTCACCATATCATTCAAACATTTGTACAGCAACCGCGAAAGCTATTTATCTTGGATGCTATCGGCGCTTTATTAACGGCTGTATTACTTGTGCTGTTTGGGATGTATTTCCATCGCTTCATTGGTTTACCGGTACATATTCTACAAGGATTATCGCTGGTGGCTATCGCTATTTGTATTTACTCGGGTATATGTAGTATATGCCTGCGGGATCATTGGCGTGGTTTTATAAAAGCCATGATTATTGGGAATTTGGCGTATTGTGGATTAACAGCTTGGATCGTGGCGTATTACATAGGGGATTTAACTGGTTGGGGGTTGGTTTATTTTATGGGGGAAATAGGCGTGATTGGGATGTTGGTGTGGTTGGAGGTGCGGGTGATGAGGGAGGTTATTGCCTTTAAATAGTGCTGGTAAAAGGGAAAAGCATGTTACGGGAAACCATAAATATTTGCTTTAACAGGCAAATATATTTGTGATGAAATAATTACTTATTAAACCCATTCATCAACAAAAATCTATGGAATACAAAGTCATCCCATTTGTCGCTTCTATTAATCCTTCCAATGGTACTTCCAACCACGTGGCGGACCAATTACAAGAGTTAATTGATAATCAAGCAGTACAAGGTTGGGAATATATAAGGCTAGAAAGCGTATCTACATATGTTCAACCTACAGCGGGTTGCTTTGGTTTTGGAGCTACCCAAGGATATACTACACAAAGACAAATGGTTGTATTTACTAGAAAATGAAACAACTCATCTTGTTAGCCATACGGCTTTATTGGGTGATTATTCCCGCTGCTAAAAGAAGGAAATGTGTATTCAATATATCCTGTTCAAAATATGTTTACCAGGCAACTTCCGTCAATGGATTTCACGCCGGTGTACGCGCGTTTAAATATCGCTTTCAAAATTGCCGAAGTGGCTGTGAAATCTTTAACAATCCCATTAATGGCCATACCCAAATGCTTTTACCTTGTGGCGATATAATTGACGAGCAAGAGGTTTCAGCATGGTATTTAAGGAGTATTGATCTACAAAAATAATCGTTCCCTTTCTAAGAGACACTGTCATTCCTAAGAAATGACGGTGTCTTTTTTATCAACTTAATTAGATGACTTCAATCTAGGGCTTTCGTATTGACGAAAACTGTGAGATATTAGAAGTTGAACGCGTTTGAACAATTTAATTCAAATACGGTTAATAATTTATAATGAAGTTGTTATCCCACATTGACTACCTACTAGACAGCTAATTCTGTACGAGTAAGTAGCAGCATCTAAGCAGCACATCTTACATCATCAATACATATGTAGCAATAAATCTTGCTTCAAGAAAGTATTACTTTCTTTCGAGGCTGAGGATCCTAAGCATATACGTCTCATCACTTCTTGTAAACAATTATTTACTTCATAAACGTTTTCAATTATGAGATGCAAGCGTATTTTATTTGTATGCACCATGCTATTGATAGGTATAGCAACAGTTTACGCGCAAAAAAAACCGAACATACTTGTTATTTTTGGTGATGACATAGGCCAGTTTAACATAAGTGCCTATTCTTTTGGCGTGGTGGGCTACCAAACCCCTAATTTGGATAGGCTGGCAAGAGAAGGACTAATGTTTACCGATTATTATGCAGAAAATAGTTGTACTGCTGGGCGGGCCACCTTTATTACTGGTCAATCAGCGAAAAGAACGGGGTTATCGAAAGTGGGTATCCCGGGAGCGCCGGTAGGCTTACAAGACCGAGATATCACAATTGCGCAGGCATTGAAACCGCTTGGCTATATGTGTGGCCAGTTTGGCAAAAACCATTTGGGTGATAAAGACGAGTATTTACCCACTCGGCATGGATTTGATGAGTTTTTTGGCAACCTCTATCACTTAAATGCAGAAGAAGAGCCAGAACATCCAACATGGCCTAAAGATGATCCTGCCTTCACTAAAGCAAATACGCCGAGAGGTGTCATTCGTAGTACTGCCGATGGCAAGGTGGAAGATACCGGTCCGCTCACCATTAAACGAATGGAAACAGTTGACGATGAAACAACGGGGGCCTGTATAGACTGGATTAAACAACAAGTACAACAAGGCAAACCATTCTTTTCTTGGATGAACTTTACTAGGATGCACTTTAAAACACATGTTCGTCCGTCTATGCTAGGACGTGCGGGCATGCCAGGTAATTTTTATGCGGATGGTATGTTAGAATTAGATGACAACGTGGGTAAATTACTGAAGCTTTTAGATGATCTAAAAATAGCAGACAATACGATTGTGATTTTCACGACAGATAATGGTCCTAATCAATTTAGTTGGCCAGATGCGGCGACCACACCGTTCAGAAGTGAAAAAAATACTAACTGGGAAGGGGCATACCGTGTTCCTGCCTTTATTCGTTGGCCTGGTCATATAAAACCCGGTGTTACCAACCAAATTTTTTCAGGTCTCGATTGGTTTCCTACATTGCTAGCGGCCGCCGGCAATAACAATATCAAACAAGATTTATTGAAAGGATCGAATGTAGGAGGAAAAAGTTATAAAGTACATCTTGACGGTTATAATCAACTTGATTTTATTACGGGTAAGACTGATAAGAGCTTTAGAAAGGAATTCATCTATATCAATGACGATGCTCAACTTGTTGCCATTAGGTACGGCGATTGGAAAGTAGTATTCAGGGAGCAATCTGCCCCTGCGGGTTTCAATGTATGGAAGGATCCTTTTATAACCTACCGGGTACCTAAACTATTTAATTTACGCATGGACCCCATGGAAAGAGCCGACCAAGCATCTGACATGTATTATGCATGGCTGGTTGATAATGATTATTTAATAGGACAAGGTAGCTTTCATGCGATAGAATTCCTTGAAACATTTAGGAATTACCCGCCTTCCCAATTACCGGCTAGCTTCGCTCCCGATGGTGTAGAGGCAGAAATAGATAGGATTAATTCTAGTAGATTGAAAGTGAATGCACCTGGTTCTGGTATGAAACAGTGATGGAAATTAAGTTCAACGTCATTCACCTCTCACCTTATAGCTTTAGAAAGTAAAGCACGTGAAGAATGATTACACTATTAGAAATAAGCGGCAATAAACTGGACAAACAGGTTTTAACTTGTTTGTCCAGTGATGTGCCAAAGACTGGATTCGAACCACCATATTTCATAAGGTTGGTAACACCTTTTCATTCCCTCCTATTTCCCCAACAACTTCTTCACAACAGGCAATAATCCCGCTGCAATACGTTCCATTCCAACATCTGTAGGATGTATACCATCTACAGTTCCTTCATGATCCGTTCCAATGAAACCATCTGCTTTACAGTAGGTAATTCCTTTTACACCGGCTTTCTGTAAGGTTTGAAATGCTTTGGTTAATTCTGTTCTTTTCTTTTGTACAATGGGGTGAATGGCTTTATTGAAATAGCCTGTTTCATATAAGAATCCTTCTACTAAAAGAATGGGGGTATTAGGCTTTTTAGCACGAATTTGCTTTACTAAAGCGATTGTTCTTTCATAAATCACATCGGCGGCAGCATTCGGGTTGCAATCTACGATGTACAAGGCCGCATCAATTTCCGTCATAGCTTCGCCAATCGGGGCTTCAATCATCCCGTTGCCGCTGAAACCTAGGTTAATAAGCGGTGTTTGCACTTTCCGGGAAAGAATGCTTGTAAATGCCATGCCTGTTCTGCTGGCACAACCACCTTGGGCAATGCTAGAGCCGTAATACACAATAGGTTTAGGAGCCATCATAACAGGCGAAGTGGTTTTCTCAATCTTAGCACCTTTGTTCACGCCAATGCTCACAGAATCTACGCCATCGTATAAGGGCAAATAAAGCATGTATTCGCGCATAGTAGTATCGGCATTGCTGAGGATCACGCGTTCGTTGTTGTGCGTATCGTTCGGGATGGCGCTGTTGACGAATTGCCATTGGTTACCCACTAAAGCATATAAGTCCAAGCCTTTGATACCTGTGTAGGCCATGTGATTCATGCGGGCATTGTTTTTTAATTTCCATTTCGCGCCGATGGTGCTGGCATTACTACGGAAACGTACGGCAATACCTGCACTGTGTAAGCTTAACGACCATACCTCTTTGCGTACTTTGTCTTTGTACTGTGCCGGTAAACGGTTGTAATTAGGTTCTTTGTGATATTTATTGATCACTTGTAAGTTGGCTGCATCTACAAAAGTTAAGGTAGATAACGTAGAATCGGGTTTCGTTTGTGCTTGCAAGAACAAGGCGTTCAGGCTACACAATAGTAAGCATAGTAATCTTTTCATGTTGATCGAACATTCATTTCGCACAATATATTTCGCTCAACATTCAAAACATAATTTCACACGCATTATTTCAAACGATTGCCTCAAACTCGCTACAGCAAAGCAACCTATTTCAATTTTATGGGTATCGTCTTTTTCATTTTCTTGCCGGTTATATGTTTCCATTCGATATACAATTGATTATTCTTCACGAACGAAACACTATCTATGGTGGCGTACGGGGCAGTGCCGGGGAAATAAGGTAAGAGTATTTGCATTTGCTTGCCGGTGATGTAGTTTTCAACCGTGGCAAGTGCTTTATCTTTTACGCGGTTGCTACTATAGCAAATAAGCGATTGATCGGGATTATACGACAAGGGAAACAAGTAATGCTTACTTTTCGACAGTTTCTCTAAGGGCAATATATACGCAAATGTGCAGGCGCTACCACAATCGCCTTCAATACAAATAGCTGCTGCATTTTGCCAACGCACTGTAGGCAAGCCTTTGGGCATAGGCCCCAGCGTGTCTTGCCCTACGGGGTTGTCGGCGTTGCGGCCCCAAGTAAGCAGGTATTTACCATTGGGCACTTTCTCGTAGAAAAGAAAAGCGCTATCATTATATAATAGCGTATCGGGTACTAATACATTCTCTTGTTCTACTGCTTGTTTCGATGCATTATTCTTACAAGCGCTCATCAAATAACAACATGCCAGGAGTAACAGTAAGCCTTTCATACGTTCAAGTTTTAAGGATAGCTTCGGTTATAGTTAACAAATTCGGCCCGTGGTGGTTCCGGGGAAAAAGGTTAAATTTGAATATAATTTCTTCGTATCAAAAATGGAACCATATTCCATCATTCTATTTGACGGCGTCTGTAACCTATGCAACAGTAGTGTTTTGTTCGTTTTAAAACGCGATCCACGCAACCGTTTCAGGTTTGCCGCATTACAGTCAGACATTGGCCAACAACTAATTGCCCAACACTTACCTACAGGGGAAGTATTACCCGATTCAATTGTATTAATTGAAGGAGGACGCTTGTATGTAAAAAGTACAGCTGCATTAAAGATTGCCCGTAAATTGCCCGGCGCATGGCCGCTCCTATATGGCTTTATGATTTTCCCTAGGTTTATACGCGATGCCGTTTATAGCTTCATTGCTAAGAATCGTTATCGATGGTTTGGGAAAAAAGATGCTTGCATGGTGCCGACTCCTGCTTTAAAAAGTAAATTCTTGTAAAGAAATTTATTCTTAGTCGCGAACACTAGTACGTTTAAAGAAGTTGATTTAGGCTTCTATACAAAGGCTACCCAAATAGCAGCCAACGAGTAGCTCTTGCTTTGTTTCAGCAGTTACAGCGCGCAACCCTCCCATTTATGATAGCATATTAACATGTCATTTTGACAAATAACCATCTATCTTCCACTCGATTTCCCCCCGTCGACACCGATCTCCCATCGATCTCTTACCGTTATTTAGCAAGGGTTTCACCGATGTTCTACCGATGGGTTACCGATGTCTCACCGAGAAAAACCTTGTATTTATCGATACTTTACCGATCTCCTACCGATGGGTTACCGATGTTTTACCGAAATGCCCCTTATTTGACGCGGGTTTTCGAAAAAAATACCGATGAACTATCGATGTTTTTCGCTAGAATGCTTTGTGGGCTTGCATTTAGCCTCAAATCGTCGATGTTTTGGGGTTAAAACGAATACAGGAAAGGATTTGAAAGAAAATTGAAAATAAAGCCCATTTTGGGCGTTTTAATGACTTTTGATTCAAATACTCAATGTAGCTAATTCATGGCAAATTTGAGGCTAAAAACACCCTTAAAACGGAAAATTAAAGAAGGGAATCAAAGATGCAAAATCGAGGAATGAAAGTGAGGTGAAAATGGAGAAATTAACACTCTGCCATCGTGACTGGTAACGGAAATAGGCGCTGGAAGATAGGGAGGAGTCGAAAATAATATTATACCATCATTCGTACATCTTAGGAAGGAATATAAAAAGCCCCTCGGTAGAGGGGCCTTTCAATTTATAGCGATAAAGCTAAGATTAGTGGTTATGACCAGCGTGATCATCTGCTTTTTCAGCAGCTGGCGCTACAGGTTGACCTTTTGTTACTTTTTGTAAGTAAACATCGAAAGTTAACACTGTGTTTGGTTTGATCATTGGCATGCTACCACGGAAACCGTAAGCCAATGGAGAAGGGATAATGATGTGCGCTTTTGTACCTTCAGTAAGACCCGCTAAACCTAAGTCCCAACCTTTGATAACATAACCCATACCTACAGGGAATTTCAATGCTTCTAACGGCATACCTGGACGCATAGACGAATCTGTGTTAGAATCGAACATTTTGCCATCTAAAGTACGGCCGGTGTAGAATACAGAAACGGTATCACCTGCAGCTGGTTTTGGACCTTTACCTTCTTCTTTGATTTCTACATAAATACCATCAGCAGTTTTAGTTGCTTTTGAGTTATTTTTCTTGATGTATTCATCAATTTCTTTTTCGTCTTTTTTCACTTGGTCGGCAGTAGAGTATTTACCGGCAACAGTGAAAGTAAGATTGATTTTATCACCTTTTTTAGCAAAGAAAGGTAATTGTGGTAATGAATCCACTGGAATAGAGAACACAGCGCTATCACCTACTCTTAATGATGCTAAACCGTCCATCAAATCAAATTTGTCGGTAGATTTAACGATTGAGATAGGAATAGGTTCTGGGCTTTCTTTTCTTGAATCCAGCAACATGGAGTCATTGATTTTTTGGTTGATGTACATTAAAGCTGTATCACCCACTTTCAATTGTTCGCCGTCGCCAGATTTCAAAATGGTATATTCGAAACCGCCAGAAGTTTTACCTTTTTTGCCTCTCGAACCACCACAACTAACTACAGTAATTCCGAGTGCCACGGCAGCTACGAGTAAGAGATGTTTCTTTTTCATTTGATTATATTATGTGAATAGATCCTATTGTAATGCGTCTTCATTTTCCTCGATCGCTTTCACGAAACGGTTGAAGGTTACCTCCAACGAGTCGGAACTCCTCCCCCCGGAAGCGTTGAAATGGCCGCCGCCTTCGAAATATTTCCTAGCAAAAGTGTTCACATCGAAGTTACCTTTTGAACGGAACGATAGCTTCACTTCCACGTTGCGATCGATGATCAGCGCCGCTAATTTAATACCTTGGATGGATAAAAGGAAATTTACTAAGCCTTCTGTATCCCCTGTTTGTAAATCGAACTTTTTCAAGTCGGTATAAGGGATGGCCATCACGGCAGTATTGTACTCGTAAAACACGTCCATCCTATTCAGCAAGCTATGCCCAATAAAGCGTAAACGGTTCTCTAAGAAGTTATCGTAAATATTCTGGTGAATAATTTCGTGTTTGAGGCCTTTATCCATTAAGTCTGCTATCATGCGGTGCACGCGTGCAGAGGTGGAGGCAAAACGGAAGGAACCGGTGTCGGTCATGGTACCTGCATACAAGCACTGGGCAATGGCTTCATTGATCAAATCCGTATCGCCTAATTTCACGATGGTTTCGAAGATCAACTGGGCGGTAGCCGCAGCTGTGGTATCGCTTACACCGTAATCGAAGCTGGGTTGTGGTTCGAGGTGATGGTCAATAAGAATTTTCACAGCTTTCAGATCTTCTAAGATCGGCGCCATGTTCTTCGTACGGCCCATGTGGTTAAAGTCTAAACAGAACAATAAATCCACGTGCTGCAATGCTGCCATAGATTTTTCGTGCATCGACTCAAAATCTAATACCAATTCGCTACTAGGCATCCACTTCAAGAAATCGGGGAAATTGGTGGGCGAGATAACAGTTACATCATGACCCTTCTGGATCAAATAATGGTACAAGGCGAGCGAAGAGCCCATTGCATCAGCATCGGGCTTTTGGTGCATTGTAATAACCACTTTTTTAGGGCTACTCTCCAGTAAGGGTTTTATATCCTCAATCGGCTTCATCAAAAACTATAATATTATATTTTACAAGCTGTTACACAAAGTTCTTTCAACGTGCAAAAACGATTGCGAAGTTCTTTATTTGAACGAGATTTACAAAATTTTTTACTTCTTACTAAAATCTAATTACTTTTGCGGCCTGGAAACCAATGATTGGCACCTCTGCAAAGCTTGCGAATATAAGCAACCGGGCAACACCAAACAAGGTTTCTACTATTAAATTAACAAATACATTCTAAATTCATATGGGTAACAGAACTTTTACCATGATTAAGCCAGATGCCGTTGAAAATGGTCATATCGGTGGCATCTTAAACAAAATTACTGAAGCAGGTTTCCGCATCGTTGCGATGAAAATGACGCGTTTATCAGCTCAGAAAGCCGGCGAATTCTACGCTGTTCACGCAGAACGTCCTTTCTACGGCGAATTAGTTGAATTCATGAGCAGCGGCCACATCGTAGCAGCTATTCTTGAAAAAGACAACGCAGTAGAAGATTTCCGTAAATTGATCGGTGCTACTAACCCAGCTAACGCTGAAGAAGGTACTATCCGTAAAATCTACGCTGAATCTATCGGTCGTAACGCCGTTCACGGTTCAGATTCTGATGAAAACGCTCAAATTGAAGGCGATTTCTTCTTCTCTGGTTTAGAGAAATTCTAATCCTAAGAGGTATACGATATAAAAAAGAGGGTGGCAGAAATGCACCCTCTTTTTTTTGGGACTCACAATGGAATATCTTTTAAGCTACATGCATATTGCGATGCTTCGTCCACGTTAGGTCGTTCACGTCGTACCCCAAACTGCTAGCTTTCAATAAAAACGATTGTTTCACATGCTTCGGAATTCGCTTGTTCCGCGATAAGATCCACATGTAGTTCTTATCATCTCCCACCACCAAAGCATGCTGGTAATCTGCATCGATAGCGATGACGTTATAACCATTCCAAATAGGCCCCCAGAACGACACTTTCAAGCGTGCCTCATGCGGGTCGCCTACAAATTTTGCTTTACCAACGCTTTCTAACCACTTGCCTTTCTTGTAGTTAAAGCCTTTATTATCAACTACTACCTGGCCTTTTTCGTCTAAGGAATAATGAGCAGTCACATTACTTAGGTTCCGCTCAAACTTGTAATCTAGCCTAGCTATTTCATACCATGTACCCAAATACTTCTCTACTTCAAAATCCTTTACCGCTTCAGCGCCTTTCGGCATCGAAACTTTGCCTGCCCGGGTATACAAATAAGCAGCCGTGGCAGCAATGGCTGCAGCAGCACCGGCGAATATTAATTTCTTATTCATAACCTTTGTTTTCTATGTTGAAACAAACGTTGTGCCGTTAGCCTACAGCGTACTTCTAGGAGAATGACAGGTTGCATTACGCCACATTCTGTAGAAATACCGGTACAATTGATGGCCATAAAAAAACCCGGTTACACTACGTAACCGGGCTATGCTATCAATCAATCATGGCGAGAACTACTCGAGTTCTACCACTAAATCATCTTGCTGTACCATTGTTCCTTCCGGCAAGTGAATACGTTTGATCTTCGTATCACGCGTAGCCGTTACGGTTGTTTCCATTTTCATAGCTTCGATGATGAATAATGGTGTATTTGTGCTTACTGTATCACCCGGTTTCACCAGCAATTTGCTCAGTTTACCTTGCAATGGTGCACCAACTTCCGCGTTTGGATCAGCAGCTTTCTTGTTGACTGGTGCTGAACTTTGCACGGAACGGTCGCGTACTTGAACACGGCGGGTATACCCGTTCAATTCAAATACCACGGTTCTCATACCGCTTTCATCTGCCGGCAAGATGTACAAGAGTTTTACGATAATTGTTTTACCCTTACTTAAGGTAATCAATATCTCTTCTCCCATTTTCAAGCCATAGAAAAACGCCGGTGTTGGAATGGCTTCTACGTTACCATATACTTGGGCATGGTGATAATATTCGTCGAATACTTTCGGGAACATGTGGTAGCTCAAGTAATCCAAGAACTCTGCTAATGGATATTTCAATTGGAAGGCTGCGAAATCGCTGTCGAAATCTACCGGTGCCAAATGTTCATTTGCACGGCCGGTTAATGGTTTCTCGCCTTTCAATACTATTTGCTGTAATTTCTCCGGGAACCCGCCAAACGGAACTCCTAGCTCTCCTTTAAAGAACCCGTGTACACTAGAAGGGAAAGCAAGGTTCTTCGACTCGTCGAGCACATCCGCTTTAGAGAGGTTGTTGGCTGTCATGAACAAGGCCATATCCCCTACTACTTTAGAGCTTGGCGTTACCTTCACGATATCGCCGAAAAGTTCGTTTACAACGGCGTAGTTATGCTTGATTTCTTCCAATTTATCGCCTAAACCGAGCGATTCGGCTTGTTGACGTAAGTTAGAATACTGGCCGCCGGGGATTTCGTTCTCGTACACCTGCGCCGTACCCGCCTTCATATCGCTTTCAAAAGGATAGTAGTACTCGCGTACATCTTCCCAGTAATTGCTATAATCGTTTAATGAGGAGAGGTTGAGGTGGCTGCTACGCTCGTGGCCATCTAGGATAGATGCCATCGAGTTAAGGTTAGGCTGAGAAGTAATACCACTCATCGATGCGATGGCGCAATCTACAACGTTTACACCCGCTTCAATAGCTTTGAGGTAAGTCGCGGCTTGGATGGAAGTTGTATCGTGTGTATGTAGAATGATGGGCAACTTAACCGAATCTTTCAACGCTTCTACGAGTACGGTAGCGGCTTGTGGTTTTAACAAACCGGCCATGTCTTTAATGCACAACATGTGAGCGCCGGCATCTTCGAGGCGTTTTGCGAGGTCGGTATAATATTGTAAAGTATACTTGCCTGGTTTTAGTATATCGCCTGTATAGCTAATAGCAGCTTGTGCGAGCGAATTGGTATTTTCTCTTACAAACTTGATACTGGGCGTCATGGCATCTACATAGTTCAACGAATCGAAGATCCTGAAGATATCGATCCCGTTTTCAGCAGATTTCTCGATGAATTTCGCCAATAAGTTTTCGGGGTAAGCAGAGTAACCTACGCCGTTTGAACCACGGAAAAGCATTTGTAACAATACGTTAGGCATAGCCTTACGGAGTTGTTGCAAGCGGCGCCAAGGACATTCATGCAAGAAACGCATAGACACGTCGAATGTAGCGCCACCCCATACTTCCATAGAGAAAATTTGCGGGTTGTTTTTGGCGAAGCCTTCAGCAACGGCAATAATATCTTTTGTACGAACACGGGTAGCTAAAAGACTTTGGTGTGCGTCGCGGAAAGTGGTATCGGTGAAGTATACCGGTTTTTCATCGCGAAGCCATTGTGAGAATTTCTCACGACCGAGTTCTTCCAGTTTATCTTTTGTGCCTTTCGGGTAGTTACCGATGGTATCGAATGTAGGCACATTGGGTTCACGGAATTTCTTGGTGGCGTCTTTCGTTTTCACATCGGGGTGACCGTTTACAGTCACATCCGCTATATACATCAACGTTTTAGTGGCGCGATCGCGGATCGGCGATAACTTGAAGAGTTCTGGATTCTGATCGATGAAACTTACCGTACAATTCCCTTTACGGAAAATGTCGTGCGTGATCACGTTCTCCAAGAAGCTGATATTCGTTTTCACACCACGAATTCTAAACTCTCTTAATGTACGGTGTAAGCGAGCAGACGAACCTGAAAGCGTTCTACCCCACGCCGTTACCTTTACGAGCATAGAATCGAAGAAAGGTGAAATTTTCACACCGGAGTACGTACTACCTTCATCCAAGCGGATACCAAAACCGCCGGCATTCCTGTAGGCGATTACTGTACCATAATCGGGCTTAAAGCCGTTTTCTGGATCTTCGGTCGTAATACGACATTGAATAGCAAACCCGTTCAACTTTACATCGTCTTGGCTTTTCAAGAAGATTTCAGGATCACTTAACTGGTGCCCTTGCGCGATGAGGATTTGGGAGCGTACAATATCGATACCGGTAACCTCTTCCGTAACCGTATGTTCTACTTGAATACGTGGGTTTACTTCGATGAAGTATACTTTATTAGAGCGATCAACGAGGAACTCGACGGTACCTACGTTGTTATAATTTACTTTTTTAGCGAGTGCGAGTGCGTAGCCATAAATCTCTTCGCGTGTTTCGAGCGGGAGATTAGGAGAAGGAGCGATTTCTACTACCTTTTGGAAGCGGCGTTGAACGGAGCAGTCGCGTTCATAGAGGTGAACGATATTACCGTAGTTATCGCCCATCAATTGCACTTCGATGTGTTTGGGTTCTTCAATGAATTTTTCAATGAAAATGGTATCGTCGCCGAAGGCTTTACCGGCTTCGCTTCTTGCTTCGGTGAAAGATTTTTCGAGTTGGGATTCCTCACGTACAACGCGCATACCGCGACCACCGCCGCCGGCTGCTGCTTTTAGAATAATGGGGAACCCGATCCGTTTCGCTTCAGATAAAGCAGTGGCAGTATCAATCAGTTTCGCTTCGCTATCTTCGATAAGAGGCACCTTCACTTCGCGGGCAAGTTTCTTCGCCGCTACTTTATCACCGAGTTGCGCCATCACTTCCACATCAGGACCCACAAAAATGATTCCTTCTTCCTTGCATCGTTTGGCGAACTGTACGTTCTCGCTCAAGAAACCATAACCGGGGTGAATGGCATCCACACCTTGTTCCTTGGCTAAATGAATAATGCCTTCAATATCTAAATAAGGCTTAAGCGGGTCGTCATTCTTTCCTACCTGGTAGGCTTCATCGGCCTTGTAGCGATGTAGGGAATAACGGTCTTCATACGTGAAAATTGCTACCGTTCTGATGCGTAATTCCGCAGCGGCACGCAAAATCCTAACAGCAATTTCTCCCCTGTTTGCTACCAACAGTTTCTGGATCTTCTTTAGCGATGTGTCCGACATAATTGGTTGAATATAAACGATACTTAAAATTACTAGAACTGAACATTCTAATCGCTATAAAAGTAATAAAAGAAAGGGGCTTTTACTATAGCTTTGTCTAATTTTTCGAACTTTTCAATAAATAATATCTAATTATTTGTATGCAATCGATATTATTGTACAATTAGGTGTTCATTTTATTATATTATTTAATTATATTATTTGTGATATGGCGACTTATTTACGTAATTGAAGAATGGTTTAGATTGATTATGTTAGTATTTAATTATGTGGACTTCATATTTAAAAGGATATAAATCGTACTTGGAATTAGAGCGATCGTTGGCCGATAACTCGGTAGAAGCATACATTCGTGATGTAGAAAAGCTCGTACAATACCTCCAAGCGAACGAGATTACGCTAGGCCCTACGCAGTTAGAATTACAACACTTACAACAATGTATACAATGGATAGCCCAACTAGGCATGAGTGCTACGTCGCAAGCACGCATTATTAGCGGGATCAAAGGTTTCTATAGGTATTTGATACTAGAAGATATTATACAAGAAGACCCTACTACCCTGTTGGAGGCACCTAAAACCATGCGCAAGTTGCCCGATATTCTTTCCGTGTATGAAATTGAATTGATTATTAGTAAGATTGACTTAAGCACGAATGAAGGCGTGCGCAATAAAGCAATTTTAGAAACGCTGTATAGTTGTGGTTTACGTGTAAGTGAAGCCACCAGCTTGAAGATTTCTCAACTCTATTTAGAAACCGGTTTTATTCGCGTGGTAGGTAAAGGGGATAAAGAACGCTTAATCCCGATCGGCGAAGAAGCCATTAAGCATATTAAAATATACATGGAAACCGTTCGCCGGCAGCTGGACATCAAACCCGGCAACGAAGATATCCTGTTCTTAAATCGTAGAGGTGGCAGCCTTAGCCGGGTGATGATTTTCTTATTCATCAAAGACCTGGTAGAAGCCGCGCAAATCAAGAAAACGATTTCCCCGCATACCTTTAGGCACTCCTTTGCCACCCACCTTGTAGAAGGCGGCGCAGATTTACGCGCTGTACAGGAAATGTTAGGACATGAAAGTATTACCACAACGGAAATATACACGCACCTAGATCGCGAGTATTTACGCGATACTTTGGAGCAATTCCACCCTAGGTTTTAGGATATGTACAAAACGGGTTTGAAAGCCCGTTTTGTAGTTTTGGCGGGTTGTTGCTACAACTCCGGCTATCATTGCTAATTTCAACTACATTTATCCCAAGCACAGCAAGCTACTATCTACTTTAGTTAATGCCGTACTTGCTGCGTCTCATCCCCACCTGCTCAAAACTATTTTCAATTGCTCCTATGTTGGATTAACATTGCTATTGGTAACAACTGCAAAGCATTTTATTTTCAACGATCACCCCCCCGCTTCCTTATCAACATCCCCGGAAATTTTTTTTTCGCTTACAGCGACGTGATTCAAAAAATAATTACAAGACAAAAAGAAAGCAGATAAAACCTTTCTATTTAACATATTAATGATTATGAAACAGAGTAGTAAAATTAAAATCGTAACATGTAATTAGATGATAGTTGGTTGATTTTGAAGGATTGTTTTGATGATGTTCGAAGGAAAGGAGGTGGATAGAGTGGTTTAACAGAAACATGTTATTATATGACTACATCCCCTACTCTTTTTAGAGCTGGGAAGTCCTTAACACCATATACCAACCATAAGCATGCAAATTTTTTTAGCATTCCTTGCTGGATAACAATTACAAGAGAAAGATGAAGGGTGCATTTTGAACAGAGCGTAATATTATAAGCCATGTATTTTACCTACCTGTTCCCTACCCTTTAAAACGAGAAAAGCTGAAATACAGGTGAGTATTTCAGCTTTTCGTATGTAGTAGTTAAACTAGGTTATCAAAAATTAAAACAGCTACCTACAAAGTGGCTGGCTGAGTACGGTAGCTGTTAGGGTTACTTGGGGTTCACTAACATAAAACGAGACTCAACAGAGAATCTTTGCATTAGGTTAAAAGGTATACTTGATCGATTGTGATTTATCCATCAAGTTATGCAACCAGCCTTTTTCATAGCCGCCCGGTTTATTGCTACTGCTAGCCGCAGGATCAATATATAGGTGCATTCGGCTACAAGGCGTGATTTGCTGCCGTTCTGGCAATAATGCTACATCCTTTCCTTCACTCCAGATTAACTGGTTGTGCCGGTAAATTTTGAAGTAGATACTAGGTCCTGCTGTATAATATTCCTCGTCATCGGCATGCACTACGGCTTGCAGACTACTATCTTCTTCACTTACATTATAGTATAGCTTGAACTTACCTTTTTCGTTGGTAGTGCCCCAGCTAATTAGTTGGTCATTTTCGGCATTGTAAGCCTCCACTCTCAAATTTCCAATACCGGAAATTGTTTGTGCGTGCTTTACCGTACCGGTTATAACCCATGATCTGAAAGCGCCACGTATTACCGACCATTGATGAGATGGGATGATATACGCGAAAGCAGCTTTGTACAAACCATGCTCTCTTTTCCATTGGGGCACAAACATTCCTAATTGGAAATGCATCGCAGTTTGCGCGGCACGCTTGCCGGGTACCTGGCTCAAACTGATGTCGAATTCCAGCGGCTCCGTAAACAAATGGATCTCCTCCCATGCTAGGGAGAAATGACCGGTTTCATCTACAGTGCCTTCGGCTAACAAACGTTCTTTTTTCTGCAAATAAGCAGTTGGGGTAATGGGGTGCAAGTCGGTGGTGTTGTCATCCTGCTTGTCATCTCCATGAAAACGGCTCGCAGGTAAGTAAACCCTGATGGTAGCCTTCGAAACATGCTCGATGGCATCATCGCAAACAAGCGCCGAGAGATTTCCAATTAACAGGTAACTCATACTTCGAATTTGGTTTTCACAAAAAAGGGGGTTAACACCACCTGGGATTCACTGCTACGCTTCGTAGCCAATCAACCTCTGCAAACTAACAAAACAAACATGGTAGAAAGGCCAAGAGTATAGTTGTAAAACTGTATCATTATCACATTACCATTTTACGACTGCCCTGTATACATTTACTTATGCAAAGATTAATAACATCAAGGTGTAAGACAAGCGCACAACCCCTAATTATTTAAAATGCGTATTTCTACGCATACCATACGTAGAAATACGCACCAACTACTTCCCCACCCCTCGAAGCCCCAAAGTAGTGTACTTCATACACAACTTTAGTTAATACTCACTATCTTCCCCCACCAGCAAGCATCCCCAGCTTTTCACTGCATTCCACAACGCAGTGAATTGACACATTATTTGTCGTAATAAACCCATTACGAGTAGTAAATGCCCGCCAAACCAGCCCGCTGCGTAGAAATACGCATTTTTCAGTGGTCCGTACGGATTTATTGCGCCTATAATTCTCATCAAATCCTTCGTAAGTCGCGTACAATCAAGCATCCACGTATGAAACTTTGCTTGATGGGTATAATAATATGTTTGTAAGGAGATTTTGTAGAGTAATTATTTATAATAATTTTACCCCGCTATAATTTAACTAACCTCTAAAAAATCAAACTATGGAAGATGCAAAAAAAGGTTTCAACAAACATGCTGGTACCTTTATTACCCTAGCAACCGGCGAAAAATACACACGCGAGTTTCGTAAACACGAAAAAGATAAAGGCAAAAAAGACTTTACCATCGCGGCTTTCTTCGGTAGCGCTAAACTCGAACACTTATTAAGTAACCCGGAAGCGGTTGGCTTACGTATCTATTATGGCCTCGATGTTGACGGCGATGGTAAAAAAGATAAGAAGTTCGTTATTGTAGCCGTTGATGAAAACGGTCGCGACTTAATCGATACAGAAAAACATTTATCTAAAGGTGAAAAAGACGGTGACGATATCTTAGATGGTGGCGTATACTGCCCAGTGAACTGTGGACCAACACCTTCTCCATTAAACCCACAATAATTAGAGTGACACATTTTCAGATTTATTTCTTAGGCATGTTGGGGATCGAAGCTTTGCTGCTGATCCCCTTCAGCTTAAAATATCCCCAACTCGATAAAGCGGCTAAATACATCTACTACTACGTAATAGCCAGCATCATCTTCGCCGTTGGGTCGTATTATATTGGCATGATCCTGCGCCAAAACAATATGTGGTTTGTACCTATATTGCAATTCACCCAGTTTGTAATATTGTCTCTATTCTTCAGAACAGTGATCAAACGGCATATCATACGCCAATTTATCCTAGGCATGATAGGGCTTTGCTTATTGATTTTTATATTCGACTACTTTAAAGTCAGCCACTTCAAAGAATTCTTATCCATCTTTGAACCAATACGCACCTTTATTCTCATTGCTTATGGCATTATTTATTTTATCCAACTTCTAAAAGACGAATATTTAATTGAACAATCGATCACGATAAATACTTTACCCAACTTTTGGTTCAATGCCGGCTTATTCATCTACCATTGTTGCTATTTCTTACTGGCATTGGCTTACAACCTGTTACAACAAACCGGGAACACAGAAGATATCAAGGCATTAACCACTATTATGATGCCTGTTCACTATTCTTCTGGCGCTTTACAAATAATTCTTTTCTATATTGGGCTCCGAAAAATTAAAAACGTGATGCCATGAATTTTGTGGAAATAATCCTCATAGGAACCATCGTAATGTTTATGTTGGGGATTTTTGTTGTAACACTCGTGATCTTACAACAAAAGCAAGTAATTCAATACAAATTAAAACTTAAAGATAAAGACCTCCTCCTCCAAAAGGAAATGCTCCGCGCCGCTTTACAAGGACAAGAAAGCGAACGGAAAAGAATTTCGGAAGATTTGCATGATGAAGTTGGTGCACAGTTATCCGTGTTGAAACTCAACCTGAACCACTTGCAACAACAAGCGCAAGATGCGCAAGTCGATCGTATCAAAGAAACCAAAGAATTCACCGATACCATCATCCAGCAACTTCGCTTCATCTCGCAAAGCTTACACCCCCAAGCACTCGAAAACCTCGGCCTTTCCCACGCCCTCGACTCCTTCTGTAACCTCATGAACAAAAACAAAACCATCGCCATCCACTATAAAACCGATGGCAATAAATACGGAGTCGACAAGGAAAAAGCCCTCAACGTATACCGCGTCGTACAAGAATTAATCAATAATATCCTCAAACACGCCGAAGCCCAAAACATTACCATTACCTACCAAGCTTCACCCCAATTACTCAAAATTACCGTGGAAGACGACGGAAATGGCCGCTTAGCAGGCATTCTCGAAGCATCTAAACAAAAACAAGGCAGCCTCGGCCTAAAAAATATTGAATCTCGTTTGAATATTATCGGCGGAAACATCAACTTTGCAAAAAACACCACGAAAGGCACCATCGCCGAAATACAAGTGGCTAATTTTCAACCTACAATTTAAATTCTCTCCAATATGGAGCACCCTATAAGAGTCGCCATCGCTGATGACCATAAAATATTCCGAAACGGTGTTATTAATTCCCTAACACCCTATCAAAACATCCAAATCGTTTTCGAAGCCGAAGACGGTGAACACCTCCTGTCTATTATGGAGGAACAACTCCCCGACGTTATTCTCATGGACCTAAAAATGCCCAAAATGGACGGCATCCAGGCCACGATTAAAGTAAGGGCCAAATACCCCGACGTTAAAATCATTATCCTCACGATGTATGAAGATGATAACTTCATCCTCCACCTCGTAGAAAACGGCGCCAATGCTTACCTCCTCAAAAACAGTGAGCCGGAAGAAATCTACGAAGCTATTTGCACTACCTTCCAAAAAGGCTTCTACTTCAACGAAAACGTAAACCTCGCCTTGCTGAAAAAGGTATTGCACAAAACAAAACCACAAGTGAAAACCACTTTCAAAGACGAAATCGAATTCAGCGAAAGGGAAAAAGAAGTACTCAAACTCATTTGTAACGAACATACTACGCAAGAAATCTCCGAAAAACTCTACCTCAGCCCTAGAACAGTCGAAGGTATCCGCCAAAAGATCCTCGAAAAAATGAACGTGAAAAACTCCGTCGGCATCGTTGTCTACGCTTTCCGTCATGGCTTGGTAGAATAAATGGCTCAACACATATATTTCTTACTTTCATAACGTTTACGAATACACGAATACGTATATTTGGCGCGCATAAACTATTCCATTTCTATCAATATTTTATTAAAACCAAGCTTTGTATGAAAAAACAGGTTAAATTCTTGGCTGTTGCCGCGTTTGTTTCCACGCTCAGTTTGAATGCTATGGCACAAGGTATCAAAATGCCCGCTCCTAGCCCAGTACAAACTGTAAAACAAGATTTCGCTTTGTCTAGCGTAGAAGTGACTTACTCTCGTCCTTCTGTGAAAGGCCGCTCAATCTTCGGCGCACAAGAACCTTATAACGTTCTATGGAGAACCGGCGCTAACGCTGCTACTAAAGTTACTTTCGGCGAAGATGTGAAAGTAAACGGCGTAAACGTGCCTAAAGGTGAATACGCATTGTATACCATTCCAGGTGCAAACGAATGGACTGTCATCTTAAACAAAGGCATTAAAAACTGGGGTAAAGACGGTTACAAAGAGTCTGATGACGTAGCTCGCTTTAAAGTAAACCCAGTTCAATTGCCATTCGCAGTTGAAACTTTCATGATCAACTTCGAAAACATCCGCTCTAACGCGATGAACATGATGTTGTTATGGGAAACAACCATGGTTTCTTTCGAAATCACTGCCGATATCAACCCTAAAATCCAAGCTTCTATCGAAGAAGGTTTGAAAAACCCAGATGCTGCTAAACGCCCTTACTGGGAAGCTGCTAACTGGTACTTCAACAACAACCTCGATATCAACAAAGCATTGGAATACGTAAACGCTGCCACTGCTTCAAACAGCACTTTCTGGAAAGAGCACTTGAAAGCGAAAATCTTAGCTAAAAAAGGCGACAAAGCTGCTGCTAAAGCAACCGCTCAAAAGTCGATCACTATGGCGAAAGAAGCTAAAAACGAAGATTACGTTCGCTTAAACGAAAAATTGATCGCTTCTTTGTAATCAATTCTTCTTACAGCATAAAAAAAAGCTTGTCATAATGACAAGCTTTTTTTATTTACTTTTCATAACTATCCACTGTTATAGTCAACCAATTATATCCTCTTTTTTGGTACAAACGCTTGCTATACTATTAAGCAGCGTTGCGTCGCATTTCGTTCATCTACCGCCTTACTATTCGGCGAGCGTTGGTTTTTCTTTTCCAAACAGGTTAATACACCACTGAATCATCACCCCTAACATCATCACTAACACACAACCCAATACGTTCAACCACAAGAACGAAATAACGTCCATCATAAACACAGCAATTACAATTACTTCCGCCACCAAAGCCGCCCAAAATATGGCCGTACCCCTCGTTTTCTTCGCGTAAAATGCCATGAGGAAGATACCCAATATAGTACCATAAAACCACGAGCCGAGTACATTTACCGCTTCAATCAAGCTACCCAAACCGCTGGCAAACTGGGCCACTGCAATACAGAACACGCCCCATATAAACGTCCATATCTTCGATGTTCGCAAGTAATGCGCATCGCTACCATTCGGATTGATCAAGCGTTTATAAATATCTATGACCGTAGTAGAACTCAGCGAATTCAATGCTGCGGCAATACTACCCCAAGCCGCCAAGAATATAATTGCAATCAATAATCCCACTAAGCCTTTCGGCAAATTGTTGACCACGAAATGTAAGAATATATAATTGGTATCGTCGGTATCTGTACCCGGCGATGCTAGCTTGATGGTTGACAAGGCTTTTGCTCGCACTGCGTGTGCACTGCTATCCGTGAGATGTAATGCTTGCTTAGCGGTAGCAATTTGCCCGGGATTGTCGCTTTTAATGGCCGCAGATAATTGCTTCACTTGGGTTTGTTTCACCAAGCTTAAGGCATCATACTCCGCTTCTAAGGCTTTTACTTGGGGGCCTTCTGCCGAATTATATACCTTTTGTAATTGTGCTTGGTTGAAGTAAATCGGTGCGCTAAAATACAAGTAGAATACAAACACCAAAGCACCAATTAACAAAATCAAGAACTGCATAGGCACTTTCACCAAGCCATTCATGAGTAAGCCTAAACGACTTTCTTTCACCGATTTAGCCGTTAAATACCGGCCTACTTGGGATTGATCTGTACCGAAGTAAGAGAAGGCCAGGAAGAACCCACCTATCAAACCACTCCAGATATTATACTTATCCTTCCATTTAAAATCAGTTACAATCACGTTCAGCTTATCCATCTTGCCCGAAACATGCAAAGCATCTGTAAAAGATACATCTGCCGGTAACAGGTGCACCACCATCCAACCTGCTAAGAACATCCCGGTAAAGATGATGATCAATTGCAAGGTTTGTGTATACGACACTGCTTTTGTGCCACCAATCACCGTGTAGATAATCAGCAAGCCTCCCATGCTAATGTTCGTCCAGAAAATATTCCAACCCAGTAAGCTGGATAATATAATCGACGGCGCACAAATACTAATCCCCGTACTCAAACCCCGCGATAGCATAAACAACACGGATGTAAGTGTACGCGTTTTCAGATCGAAACGTTGTTCGATCCATTCGTACGCGGTATAAACTTTTAACTTGTGATATAGCGGTACAAAAGTGATGCATAACACCACCATGGCCAAAGGCAACCCGAAGTAATATTGCACAAAGCGCATACCATCGGTAAAGGCTTGCCCCGGTGCAGATAAAAAGGTAATGGCACTCGCTTGCGTGCCCATAATCGACAACAACACGATATACCAAGGCATCGACTGGTTACCGAGGAAGTAACTGTCGATGTTTTTCTGTCCCCTACTTTTCCAAATACCGTAAACAATAATGGCTACTAATGTAACGCCCAGCACCAGCCAATCTAAAGAACTCATGAAAATGTTTTGGTGAACAAATAAAACAATACAATCAGCAATGCCAACCAAGCCACTACGATCACATACCATGTGTTCCAACTACGGAACAACGGCGGTTTTTCGTCTTCCATATTGTTCATAATTTAGTTATTACGTTTCGAATATAATCCCCCACTCAATAAACCCAATGCCAGGCCTATCAATAACCCGATATGGACTTTCTTGATCGCGAACCCGGCTAATATGCCAATGATAATACACACGCCACCGGCGATGGATAATCTCGACCTATCAGGATTTTGCTTACTCATACAACTATATATTAATGACCGTTTGCGATATTATTCGGTTCTTTAGAAATCAAGTTCACAAACAGCCTAAATGCTCCCGGTACGCCCGCAGGTAACTGGCGGAAGAAAGCTAGGCTGGTATATACATAACGACCTTTACCGTACTTCGCAACTATAGTAGCTCCATCTAGGTTCGACTCGCCCGGGTCGTTCATGGTAAACAACTTCTCGTAGTTACCATCTACATTCACCGTATAGTACAAACCTCTTTCTTGGATCCACCCGTCGAAGTCGGCCGCGTTAATTTTATTCGGGTAATTGAATACCGCGTTGGCAGGATCATTCAACGTTACCGGTGCCTGCTCGTTCGTTACTCGATCGCGCGACAACGAGAATGGGAATGGTCCTAAGTTCGTAGTTACCAGTGGTTGGTTTACATTGTATTGCACCAACATAGTACCCCCGTTTTTCACATACTGCATAAGCCTGTCTTGCCACAACTTCATACGTGGTTGTGTATTATATGCACGCACACCTGTGATAATGGCATCGTATTGATCCAATGAACCATTCATAATATCCTTATCCGACAAGCGTGTTACATCATACCCAATTTGCGTTAACGTTTCGGCTACTTTATCACCCGCGCCCGGGATATAACCAATGCGTTTGCCGTTGTATTTCAAGTTCACCGTAACGAGCTTACCCGCTGCGCTAGGGAACAAGGTTATCGTTGGAATGTGATCGTAATTAATCACTTGCATATTCTCCGTGTATTCCTTCCCATTGAAGTTTACAACTACGGTAAATTCACCTGTTGCATTTTTATCCGTGCTAATAGGCGTTACGTTGAACACCACTTCTACTTCATCACCTTTGCCTTTCAATGAATACGGTAATGCTTTTTCAGCCACGGTAAAACCTTCTGGCAATGTTAAGCTAACCGTACCTTCTGCGGCGGCTGTTGTAGCTGTAATTTTAACCGGGATTTTTTGTGCTTGTTTGCTGGTGAAGATGAATACTGAATTATCAATACCAGCTACAACAGGCGGTGCAATTACAAATGGTTTATACAATTCGCCTTTCACCTGGTCGGTGTATTTATATACAACCGGGCGGGTAATGGTAAATGGCTCTCCATCAATCGTTAATTTGAAAGTAGCTGTTAATGCAGCTTTATTCTCTGGGCGACCAATTAAATCTTGGTTGTTTACCACGTACATCCCGATAGGGTGATTATTAGCTAACCAATATGGTTCACTAATTGCTGTATTGGCAGGTAACGTAAATGCTTTCGGAATGCTGAGATATTTATTGTTATCGAGCGTTTTGTTGGGTGTTTCAGTCCAACCCGGTAATGCTACTTCTTTCAAATCAACCTTTACATTTGAACGGTTGATGATCTCAAGTTTTGTATTAATGGTTTGGCCAGGGGAAGCAATGCTTTCGTTACTATATGCTTCCATCCATAAGCCTGCAGCAGCGATGATTAAATCATCTACTTCTTTAAGTTTTTGTTCTTTCCATTGGTTAGCCGGTAATGCTTGCAATGATTTTCTTACTTTAATCAATTGCGGTACAATGGTAGATGGATGACTAATATTGTATTGAGCAATGGCTTCATCGATTAGTTTAGCAGTAGCAGCGGCAGCCGGCACATCTTTCATTTGGGTTGCTATACCGTCCATGATGGAAGTTTTGGGTTCGCTACCTTTAATGGTTGAAAAGTACTCGAACGACTCGCCACGGGATGCCGGTACACCGAAACCTTGGCTTTTATGTTGAGAGCGGCTTTCCGCGGCAATTTCGCCATAGCCTTTTCCGAGTAGGTAATTGTAGGCGCCAATGTCGAGTTTAAACTGGCCGGGTTCAATGGTATTATTAGACCCAAAATTGAAAGTGTTCCACAACAAGCGTTTTACTTGCCATGGTTGTACGAACTTTAATTGTTCTGGGAAGCGTTTTGGATCTGCTGCCGCTTCGAAAGCTTCAGCAGCTACCATAGCACTAGCCGTATGGTGCCCATGCCCTGCACGACTATCGGCCGGGAAACGGCAAATAATCACATCGGGTTTAAAATTACGGATCACCCAAACCGCATCCGCTAATACTTGTTCTTTATTCCAAATGGTAAAAGCTTCGGTAGGATTCTTACAGAAACCAAAGTCGTTGGCACGTGTAAAGAATTGTTCGCCACCATCTATTCTACGGGCAGCTAACAACTCTTGGGTACGAATCAAACCAAGTAACTCAGCTTGTTCATTCCCAATTAAGTTCTGACCACCATCGCCACGGGTTAAAGAAAGGTACCCAGTACGGTACTTTCCTTCCTTCGCTAAATAAGCGATGAGGCGTGTATTTTCATCATCGGGATGCGCAGCAAAGTAGAGTACGTTCCCCAAAGTTTTTAACTTCTCCAGTTGTAATTTAATATCTGCAGCAGTGGTAGTTGGCGTAGGTTGCGCATGCGTGGAACCAACGATACAATTAACTATCAGCAATGCTGCCACCATTATCCTAACGATCATAATTTCAAGGCCTTTTTAGCAGTGACCAAAAATAGGGATTAAACAGGGCAAGTTTGCACCGTTTGTGTAAAAAGAATTTAATATATGCTTATTGGTTTTTCAACAACCAATCTAAGATATCCATCCCAAAAACTTGATGTATGTTAACATTCGTTAACACAATCACAGCAGTTTTTGTGTTTGGTTCAAATACCATCAATGAACTGAATCCACCTGTTCCCCCATCAATTGCATAGATGGTACGTTCTTTAGGTATGATCAGCCAACCTAAGGCAACACGTGTTCCAGATGAAGCATCGAACAAGGTTTCTTTTCGCATGAGTTCAAACGCTTTCGATAAGTCTTTCGGCGCTTCCCACATCATTGCACGGGCATAAGTAACCATGTCGGCCATCGTAGACCGTATACCACCTGATGCTGCCATACCCGTAAAGTTCCAATGCGCCGATTCTACACCGTCTAGCGTATACCCAGGTACAAAACGACTTTTTTGTTCTTCATTCAACGTTATGCGTGTATCGTTCATTCCCAATGGGTTCCAAATCTGCTTTTCCAGCAATCCTTCATACGTTGTATTATTTTGCAAGGCCATGATTTCACCTAATAAGCCTACAGCATAATTGGAATTAGAGAATTTCGTACCTGGTGTGAACGTTATCTTCGGTGTATCTAATAAATAGCGCAGCATCTTTTCACTCGTGTATTTAGCATAAGGATCAGCCACCGAAGCATCCTTAAACAGATCTTTTGGTATGAGACCGAAGCCCGAGGAATGGTTCGATAAGTGTACTAAACGCATTAAGGTATCG
The DNA here is from genome assembly GCF_003259335.1 of Chitinophaga skermanii. GTDB lineage: Bacteria > Bacteroidota > Bacteroidia > Chitinophagales > Chitinophagaceae > Chitinophaga > Chitinophaga skermanii. The sequence continues at coordinate 360,526 of NZ_QLLL01000003.1, read as the reverse complement.
TGTAATTGCAGGGTGGGTGTTTGCTTGGATAAGTACTTATTAACGGGATCATTGAGCTTCATTTTGCCCTTAATTACTTCTAAGGCTAACAAAGTAGATGTAAAGGTTTTAGTAATAGAACCAATCTCGTAGAGGTCGTTAGGCTTGGGAATGCGTTTTGAACCTTTTGTTGTTTCACCATATCCGTAAATCTGCATACCGGTTCCTTGTACTACGCCAATAATAGCACTACGCGTATTGGCAATGTTCATGAATTGCATGGCCACTTTATGTACAAACGAGTCACGGGCATTAGCTAACGGGTTTTGATACTCTTTGAATTTATCGGTGGCCGAATTAGAAGGAATATCCACTAGGGTGAAGTACGATATTTTCTGTTCGCTCGTCATCTTAATTTGTACACCAGCAGTTCCTTCTAAATAGGTAGCAGTGAAGAAATGCATTCCATCATTCGCCACACTATCTATATTCAATGCTTTCACCACCCCGAAGCCATCCAATACTAACATTCCCAATTGACCTAGCCGTTGTTGACTGACCTTCTGTTGAAAACTTGAATCTAGCATTTGGTAAGCCACACCGGATGCAGGGTTACCTAGTTCTTGTAAGAACTTGAAAACAAGGTCGACAACGGGCTTTTTACTGTCTTGGGCATGAAGAATGCTGCTACAAATGAGTAGGCATAGGACAAAAAGTTTACGCATAAGGTAATTATTAAAATAGCGATTGAAAGAAGAATTGTATACTGGGTGAATTAGGTGAAGATTACTTCTTGAAAACGAAATAGATAGCACCTATCAAAAAGGCAAATGCCACCAAGTAATTCCATCTAAACTGTTCTTTTAAATACAAGATCGCGAACACACTAAAAACAACGAGGGTAATTACCTCTTGGATCATTTTCAACTGGAAACCGTTGATACCTTCTTGGTATCCCAACCTGTTGGCGGGCACTTGGAAACAGTATTCAAAAAAGGCGATGCCCCAACTAACAAGAATCGCTTTCCACAATGCCGTGTTGTTATGTTTCAAATGGCCATACCAAGCGAACGTCATAAAGATATTCGAAATCAATAGTAACACAACGGTGCGCATAACACAGTGTAAATTTAGGGTGTTGAATAAAAGTGGTAATAAAAATAGGGAAATTCCGCCGAGGTTGGAAGGCGAAAAAATAAGGCAAAAAAAACCGGTAATAATTAATTACCGGTTACAGTTATATTAGGTGTTTTGCCTGAAAGCAGGTAGAGAGCGGCCATTCTAACGGCTACCCCGTTTTCTACTTGTTGCAAAATAATCGACTGTTTCGAATCTGCTGCATCGGAGCTTAATTCCACGCCGCGGTTAATCGGCCCAGGGTGCATGATCACCACTTCTTTGTGCAAGCTATCGAGCAATTGTTTGTTGATACCATATACCAACGAGTATTCGCGGAGCGAAGAGAACAACGGCATTTTTAAGCGCTCTAACTGTATCCTTAACACGTTCGCTACATCACACCATTCTAGTGCTTCGCGGAGGTTATAAGTTACGTTCACGCCTAATGCATTGGCTAAGTATTTCGGGATCAAGGTTGGAGGCCCCACCACTGTTACTTCTGCCCCTAATTTCTTCAAGCAATAGATGTTCGACAAAGCCACGCGCGAGTGCATAATATCGCCTACGATCGCTACTTTTTTACCTTCTACGGAACCGAGTTTTTCGCGGATCGAGAAAGCATCTAGGAGCGCTTGCGTAGGGTGTTCATTAATACCGTCGCCTGCGTTGAGAATGGGAACATCGATGTGTTTAGAAAGAAAATGCGGAGCCCCGGTAGCAGAGTGGCGCATCACCACCATATCTACCTTCATGGCCAAAATGTTATTCACGGTATCGATGAGCGTTTCGCCTTTAGATACTGAAGAACCGCTTGCTGAGAAGTTTACCACATCGGCACCTAACCTTTTTTCGGCTAGTTCAAATGAAATTCTTGTACGAGTAGAGTTTTCGAAGAATACATTCACGATTGTAGTATCCCGGAGCGTAGGAACCTTTTTAATAGGCCTTTGTAAAACGTCCTTAAAAGAATCAGCAGTCTGAAAAATGGTTTCAATATCCGAACGCTGCAAATCGCGTATACCAAGTAGATGTTTTACTGAAAGTGACATTAAGATGCAAATATAAAGGCTATCCAGTATTTCGAGAAATCAATTTGGAAATTTTTTCAAACTTTCCGCCTCGCTCCCCTTTTCTAATCCTATGAAAATCTATGTTTTAGCGGGTTTATTTCCATCTACACTTAAACACACTATGCCCCGTTCCGCTGTTAAGTTTTACCTTTTAGCGGCCGGTATAAGTACGATAAATGGACAATAAACGGGTTTAATCGACCAACACTACCTCGTCTTTACCATCTTTTTCTGCCCAAATCACCCTCACTTTCTGAGAAACGATGGCATCGATGGTTCTACCCGTATAATCGGGTTGAATAGGTAACTGGCGACTAAACCTTCTATCTACCAATACTAATAATTCAACAGAAGAAGGTCGACCGAAGTCTAACATAGCATCGAGAGCAGAGCGGATGGTTCTACCGGTGTAGAGTACATCGTCGATCAATACTACTTTTTTATTTTCGATGGAAAAGTCGATATCCGTTTCGTTAGGAACGTGTATAGCTGGGTTCGTTTTGAAATCGTCGCGGTAAAACGTGATATCGAGTTTACCGTACGGGATGGGCGTACCGGGTAACAGCTGTGTAAGTTTCTGATGAATTCTATCCGATAAATAGATGCCCCGTGGCTGTAAGCCAATCAACACGGTATTCTCGAAGCGTAAATGATTTTCTAGCAATTGATGACAAAGCCTGTCAATAGTAATGCCTAACTGTTTATCGTTAAGAATAGTCTTCACAATGATACGTTTTACAATTTGGACAAAAATAGTGATTAATGCCACTTAATTCCGCAGGAAAATGCCTATTGGGTATAATTTTTTTGTTGGGCTGTTGCCTTTTTTGGAATTTTAGGATATGAACCGCATTCATTTAACAACAATCACCCTATTTATAATGGCATTTTCCTTATTCCCACAAGCTAGCAAAGCCCAATTGAAAGTAGGCGACAAAATCCCCACTTTCACCCTCCCCGATCAAAATGGCCAACAATTCAATGTAGCCAACGAAATCGGCAAACGCCCGATGGTGATCTACTTCTACCCGAAAGACGACACCCCAGGTTGCACCAAAGAAGCTTGCTCGTTCCGCGACTCGTTCGAAGAGTTTTCCGACTTAGGTGCTATTGTGATTGGCATCAGCAGCGGCAGCGTAGCTTCTCACAAGAAATTCGCTGAAAAATACAAATTGCCTTTCACCCTACTTGCCGATGAAAGCAACCAAGTTCGTAAACTGTTCGGGGTGCCAAAAACTTTTGTATTGCCAGGGCGTGTAACCTACGTAGTAGATAAAAATGGTATTATCATTCACTACTTTAACAGTATGACGAATGCTGCTCAACATGTGCAAGAATCGCTTACTGCGTTGAAGAAACAATAGCTTGGCTTGCAGTGGTTTTACATGCTGATGCCTGTATTACAGGTATTGTAGTTAATTGGTTATTCTAATTCGCTGGCGCGGCCATGCTGTTTTGGCTTACATCCCGTTGTGTTACTTTCTTTGCTTCTCCAAAGAAAGTAACCAAAGAAAGGAGGACAAACGGCGAAAGACTGCGTCGCCGTTTGATCGGGATGTTGATGGGGCTTGGGTGCTACTGTGGTGAAGGGCATTGGGGTCTTTGTGGTGCCTGTTTTGTTGGAGGATGGATGGGATGAGAAAGATTGGGGCAAAACCTTTAGGGACGTAAGGACCTATTGGTTTTGAGTTTGGGATTTTTGAGGGATTGGGGTGATTGATGAGTGACTGTTGTAATGGTATAATACTATTTGTACATGAGGCTTTCAATTTGTTCCTTGCTTCATCGTTATTGCCATGCTGGCATAAAAAAATTGCTTTTTGAAAGAAGGAAATATCTTGCAAAAAAATACATTAACATACTCTTCCTCCCTCTTTCGCCAAAATGTCACCTTAAAATACTATTATGCTTACTATGGCCTAGAAATAATGTATATATATGCAAAAATATCCCACATACTAGGTAAATATATCCTACCTATTGTGTTTACTGGGGTTTAACATTGAAAGAACATTAGAAGAACATTAGGAGATATTATAAGTATCATAAGGGAACCTTTTAAAGGATTCAATGTCAATTTATTAAAAAAATATATCCTACTGCACGCAAATTTCACTCTAAAACCACATCCCATTCAACCCTCTATTACTACACCCCTCCCATATCCCAACCCTTAAACTTTTAGGTCCTTCGCCCCTAAAAGTTTCCCAAACCCTCCATTTCCCCAACAAAAAACCATAACCCCATATAAGAACAAAGAACAAACCACCCCAACAAAACAGGCACCACAAAGAACCCAACGTCCTTCACCACAGTAGCACCAAAGCCCCATCGACATCCCGATCAAACGGCGACGCAGTCTTTCGCCGTTTGTCCTCCTTTCTTTGGTTACTTTCTTTGGAGAAGCAAAGAAAGTAACACAACGGGATGTAAGCCAAAACAGCATGGCCGCGCCAGCGAATTAGAATAAAAAAAGGCTGTTCCATGAAGAAACAGCCTTTATGAAAAGAATAATATTATACTAAGCTTCCTGCAAGAAAGGATAACGGTAATCCGTCGGCGGCACCATAGTTTCCTTAATTGTACGAGCACTTAACCAACGGTACAAATTCAACATAGAACCTGCTTTATCATTCGTACCAGAAGCACGTGCACCACCAAAAGGTTGTTGACCTACTACTGCGCCTGTTGGTTTATCATTGATGTAGAAGTTACCCGCTGCGTTTGTTAAGCGTTTAGTGGCTAAATCAATCGCGTAACGATCTGTAGAAATGATAGAACCGGTTAAAGCGTATTCAGAAGTACTATCCACCAAAGCCAATGTTTCTTCGAATTTCTCAGCATCGTATACATACAATGACAATACTGGGCCAAAGATTTCTTCGCACATCGTAACGTACTTAGGATCTTTTGTTTCGATAACAGTTGGGTGAATGAAGTAACCTTCAGATTTATCGTATGTACCGCCTACCCAGATGTTTTGACCATCTTTCTTAGCGTTGTCGATATATTGCGCGATTTTGTTGAACGATTTCTCGTCGATAACAGCGTTGATGAAGTTGGTGAAATCTTCCGTAGTACCGATTTTGAAAGAAGATACTTGTTCAACCAAGATTTTCTTCACTTCTTCGGCGATATTGCTAGGAATGTAAGCGCGGGAAGCGGCCGAACATTTCTGGCCTTGGTATTCGAAAGCACCACGTGCTAAAGCTGTAGCTACCACTGCTGGATCAGCAGATTTGTGAGCGATCACGAAATCTTTACCACCAGTTTCACCTACAATACGTGGGTATGTTTTGTACTTATTGATATTGCTACCAATTGTTTTCCACATGGTTTGGAATACACCGGTAGAACCTGTGAAGTGAATACCAGCGAAATCGGGGTGAGAGAAGCTGATGTCACCGATGGTTGGACCATCAGCATATACCAAGTTGATCACACCTGCAGGTAAACCTGCTTCGATCAAAATCTTCATGATTACGTTCGCAGAGTACACTTGCGTGTTAGCTGGCTTCCAAACAACTACGTTACCGCACATAGCAGCAGAAGTAGGTAAGTTACCGGCAATAGCTGTGAAGTTGAAAGGTGTAACAGCCACTACGAAACCTTCGAGTGGACGGTATTCTACCCTATTGTGGATGCCTTGTGGGCTGTATGGTTGTTGTTTGTAGATTTCTCCTAAGAAGTGAACGTTGTAACGTAAGAAATCGATGATTTCGCAAGCGCTATCGATCTCAGCTTGGTAAGCATTTTTACTTTGACCGAGCATGGTAGCAGCGTTCATATGTGCGCGGTACTTTGTAGCCATTAATTCCGCGGCACGTAAGAAAATACCGGCACGTTGTTCCCAAGTAGTATTGGCCCATTCTTCACGAGCAGCCAAAGCTGCGTTGATCGCTTGGGTAACATGGCTTGCATCACCTTGGTGGAAATGACCCAATTTGTGTTTGTGTTCATGTGGCGGACGAATGTCTACAGTTTTACCTGTACGAACTTCTTGACCGTTGATGTACATTGGGATATCCATTTCAACAGCTTTAAAAGCGGCCAATTGTTTTTTCAAGGCTACTTTTTCTGCAGAACCTGGTGCATAATTCAGCACAGGTTCGTTCACCGGGTGCGCAAACTGAAAATAAGCGTTATGCATGGCTAAAAATTGTTTGGTATGATGTATAAATAATGTTGTTTCCTTCGAATGCCTAAAATAACAATCCTTATAACCTTTACAGGGTAAGAATGGTTGGTTTTAGGTTTGATTTTGTTGTATTGAATGCAGCAGTCCTAGTCTTGCTCATCTTCCTTCTGCATCATCAAGTACGCCTTGATAAAGCCTTCCAATTCACCGTCCATTACTGGTTGTACGTTACCTACCTCGAAATCGGTACGGTGATCTTTAATCATTTTGTAAGGATGGAATACATAAGAGCGGATCTGGGAACCCCATTCTATCTTACGCTTATTGGCGTTGGTTGCATTCTTCAACTCTTCACGCTTCCTAATCTCTTCCTCGTACAATCGCGACTTCAACATGGTTAATGCTTTCTCGCGGTTTTCTCCTTGGGTACGGGCTTGCTGACATTCAATGATGATCCCCGATGGTATGTGTTTTAAACGAACAGCGGTTTCTACCTTGTTTACGTTCTGTCCACCTTTACCGCCCGAACGGTAGAATTCCCATTCCAATTCCGCCGGGTTCACGTTGATTTCTATCGTATCATCTACAAGCGGGTAAACAAAGATCGAAGCAAAAGAGGTATGCCTGCGGGCGTTTGAATCAAAAGGCGAGATACGTACCAAGCGGTGTACACCACTTTCTCCTTTTAACAGGCCATACGCAAAATCACCATCAAATTCCAGCGAAGCGGATTTAATCCCCGCGCCATCGCCATACTGTACATCCAATTCACTTACTTTCCAACCTTGCTTTTCACCGTACATGCGGTACATCCTAAGTAACATTTCCGCCCAATCCTGGCTTTCTGTTCCACCTGCGCCCGAGTTAATGGTTAACACGGCCGGCATCTCATCTTCCGGTTGGTTCAAGGTCGATTTAAACTCCAATTCTTCCAAAGCAACTAATGCCTTTGCATAAGCGTCGTTTACTTCCGCTTCCGTGGCCTCGCCTTCCCTGAAAAAATCATTTAAAACGCTACTGTCCTCGATGGCTGTTTGTACTTGTTCGTAGAGTTCTACCCAAAACTTATTCACCTTAATCTCTTTCAAAATGCCGGTTGCTCTCGCATTGTCATCCCAAAAGCCTGGTGCTAGGGTTAATTGTTTGTCATTTTCGATTTTATCTATGCGGTCTCGGATGTCAAAGAAAACCTCCCAGGACATGTAAACGGTCCCTCATAGCTTTAAGTTGTTCTGCTGTCATAGTGGGCGCAAAGTTAAGCATTTTTGAGGAGAGGATAAAACAGGTGAACACCAAGTGTTTAAAAAGGAACAATATTTGTATAGTGTTGTTATTTACTGGCATGATCCATCATTATAGTTTACCGCACGCGCGGCAGCAAGCAGTCTTTAATCTCATCGGGTATGTAGTTATTATCGCCGTGAACGCCATGGCTAATACCGTCTATATCAACGGCCATAATACCGGCGAAATTTCCGACATGTATCCTAACCTATTCACCCCGGCAGGCTTCACTTTCAGTATTTGGTCGGTCATATACCTGGGCCTATTAGCCTGCATGGTTTACCAACTTTGGTTAGCATTTTCACCTCATCATAACGACGAACTACAATCTTTCATGATGCGCATGCGTAGCTGGTTCCTGCTGAATTGCATTGGTAATACCGGTTGGATCTTCGCCTGGCATTACAGGGTAATTCCTTTATCGTTATTATTGATGTTGGTGGTATTGTATTCGTTATTGAAGATTCACCGCAACTTTCGTATAGCCATGCCGGTTACCAATAAGCGGGAATTTTGGTTTGTACAAGTGCCCTTTAGTATTTACTTAGGATGGATCAGCATTGCAACCCTTGCGAATATAACGGTGTTATTAGTAGCCATGGGATTTGAATGTACCGGTATGGCCCCTGCCATTTGGGCTATTGCCATGATTCTAATAGGTACTGCTGCGGCCATCATGATGATCATTTACCGCAATAACTTCATACATGCCTTAGTAGCCATTTGGGCCATTTATGGCATTATGATGAAGCGGTACCCTGAAAAAGATGGCGGTAGCTTTGCCATATTTGCAGTGTGTGTGATTTGTGTACTGATTCTTTTCTTAGCCATCATTATTCGATTTAACGCAAAGAAAAACCAGCCTAACAATATTTCTGACAAAATTTAGATACTTTCAAAGGTTAATAACCTTATTTTTGACCGCATTTAATATTATCATATATTATGTTCCCAACGACGAATCCTACTCATACGAAAGCTTGGCAAGCACTTGGCCAACATGCCGACGAGATGCGTAAAACGCACCTCCGCGAACTTTTCGCTCAAGATGCTGACCGTTTCGCTAAGCACCATATCCAGTTCGAGCAAATTTTATTCGACTACTCTAAGAATCTCTTCACACCGAAAACATTGGAATTATTGCAGCAATTAGCCGAAGAGTCGGGCGTACCTGCAGCCATTAAAGCCATGTTTGGTGCTGAAAAAATCAACGCAACAGAAAACCGCGCTGTATTGCACATTGCTTTACGCAACCGTTCAAACGCGCCTATTATACTCGATGGAGAAGACGTAATGCCAGCAGTAAACGCCGTTTTAGCTAAAATGGAAGACTGTTGCAAACGCATCCACAGTGGCGAATGGAAAGGTTATACCGGTAAAAAAATCAAGTATATCGTAAACATCGGTATCGGTGGTTCCGACTTGGGCCCGGTAATGGTAACCGAAGCCTTGAAACCTTACTGGGTAGAAGGCATTGAAACCTACTTCGTTTCAAACGTAGATGGCACACACATTGCCGAAACATTGAAGAAAGTAACACCGGCAGAAACCTTGTTCCTTATTGCTTCTAAAACCTTCACCACCCAAGAAACCATGACCAACGCGCACACTGCTCGTAATTGGTTCTTGGAAACAGCGAAAGATGAGGCACACGTAGCCAAACACTTCGCCGCGTTATCCACAAACGAGAAAGCCGTTAAAGAATTCGGCATCGACCCAGCGAACATGTTCGAGTTTTGGGATTGGGTAGGCGGTCGTTACTCCTTGTGGAGCGCAATCGGTTTATCTATCGCCCTCACCATTGGATATGATAACTTTGTACAACTCTTAGAGGGCGCGCATGCCACCGACCAACACTTCACCTCGGCAGCAGCAGACAAGAACATTCCTTTAATCATGGCTTTATTGGGATTATGGTACGGCAACTTCTTCGATGCACACACCGAAGCCATTCTCCCATACGACCAATACATGCACCGCTTTGCTGCCTACTTCCAACAAGGCAACATGGAAAGCAATGGTAAATACGTAGGCCGCGACGGCAAACCCGTTACCTACGAAACCGGCCTAGTAGTATGGGGTGAACCAGGTACAAACGGCCAACATGCCTTCTACCAACTGATCCACCAAGGCACCAGGCTGATCCCATGCGACTTCATCGCCCCTGCTATCAGTCACAACCCAATCGGCGATCACCACCCTAAATTGCTCTCTAACTTCTTCGCCCAAACGGAAGCCCTCATGAACGGCAAAACCGCCGAAGAAGCCAAAGCCGAACTAGAAAAATCAAACACTCCAGCAGCTGAGATCGAAAAATTGGTTCCTTTCAAAGTATTCGGCGGCAACCGCCCCACGAACTCTTTCCTAGTAAAAGAAATCACCCCTCGCACCCTCGGCTCCCTAGTAGCCCTCTACGAACACAAAATATTCGTACAAGGAGTTATCTGGAACATCTATAGCTTCGACCAATGGGGCGTAGAACTCGGCAAACAACTCGCCAATAAGATCCTACCAGAACTTACCAACGAGTCAACCGTAACTAGCCACGACTCCTCTACCAACGGCCTAATCAACGCCTACAAATCAATGCGTTAATTATAATCGTTGATATATCAATATTATAAGAAAGGCTGCTCACCGAGCAGCCTTTCTTATTCCCAAAACAAATAACCCAATAAAATTCGCCCACCTCCAACCACACCTACACCTCACCTTCAAAACCAAAGCCCCCTTGGCCCTAAAAGCTTTGCCCCAACAACCAACACCCCATTCAACCTCTTCCACCCCACCACGCAAAAGCCACACCTTCAAAACCACTAGAAACTTCGCTCCTCATGGTTTTACACAAGCAACCCCTTCAACAAAACACGCCCCCCAAAGCCCCCACGTCCTTCACCACAGTAGCACCAAAGCCCCATCGACATCCCGATCAAACGGCGACGCAGTCTTTCGCCGTTTGTCCTCCTTTCTTTGGTTACTTTCTTTGGAGAAGCAAAGAAAGTAACAAATAGGATCATTCCTAAAAAAACTAACCCGCCGCCCAAACAAAGATTTATTGACCTATCAATATTTGATAAATAAGATTTATACCCTCCTACCGGAGGTCCCCCCCCTTGCCTTCGACTTCACCAGGCATAAAAAAACCCCTCGAAAAATCGAGGGGTACCGAATATTTTTAAAGAGAATTTCTTACCACTTGTCTACATCATCGCTAGAAGTCGCAGGGGCAGTAGCTTCTTCGGTAGAAGCTGCAGTTGCTTCAAACCCTACTTCATCTTGCTCCTCATCTCTTGAGTAATCGTGGTTGTAAGCATCAAAGTCGAAGTCGGGCATCAATTCCGTCTTCACGTAATTGATGGTTTCTGTTAATGCGTTGAGGAACTTGTTAAAGTCTTCTTTGTACAAGAATACTTTGTGCCTGTCATAACCATTATCGTTGAAACGTTTTTTACTTTCTGTGATGGTAAGAAAGTAATCATTGCCACGAGTGGTTTTTACATCAAAGAAATAAGTTCTTCTTTTACCCGCTTTCAATCGTTTAGAAAAGATGCTGTCGTTGTTTCTTTCCTGTTGATTGTTGTTTTCGTACGCCACAGTTGATAGATTTAAGTGTTAACGAATCAAATCCTGTTTTCAATAAGCAACAAATATACTATTGTTTTACAAATATCAAAATATTTTTAAATGATTTTGAAAACAAATTAGAAATTGGCTCAAATGCAGGCTGATAGCCGTTTACAAACCTATGAATCTTACTCACTTATACTTTCTTGCTCATTTTTTTGTTGGCGCTGATATAATTCCGCGTAATAACCATTATTGGCTAAAAGCTCGTTGTGTGTGCCTTGTTCAATGATCTTCCCTTCATCCAATACGATGATTTTATCGAACGAAAACAGGGCAAAGATGCGGTGCGTGATGATGATCGCCGTTTTGTGTTGCAAGTAGGCGTACAGGTTACCAATGATCTCCTTTTCAGTGCGGGCATCTACGGCAGAAAGACAATCGTCGAACACCAATAAATTAGGATTTTTCAACAGGCCCCGGGCAATAGAGATACGCTGTTTTTGGCCACCACTCAAGGTTACGCCACGCTCTCCTATCTCGGTTTCAAAGCCTGCCGGGAACTGTAATATGTCTTTTTCTACGGATGCTTGCCTTGCTGCTAACTGCACCGTTTCTTGTTCTGCAGATGGTGTACTGAAGCGTATGTTGTTAGTAATCGTATCCGAGAACAGGAACACATCTTGTGGCACATAGCTGATTTGGGTGCGTAAACTGTGTAGCGGGATCTGCTTAATATCGATCCCATCGATGGTAATGCGCCCTTGTTGAGGGTCGAACATACGGATCAAAAGCTGGGCCAACGTGGTTTTACCCGAACCGGTACGACCAATAATCGCCACCTTTTCGCCTGGTTTGATTTCTAGGTTGAAGTCATTCAAAGCGGTAATACCTGTATGGGTGTACATAAAGCGTACATCTTCAAAGCGAACATGACCTTTAATATCCACATCTTGTGCATTCGGTGCATCTTGGATTTCGGGTTGTACATCCAAAAACTCGTTGATGCGCTGTTGCGAAGCTGCGGCCCTTTGTATCATAGAAGCCACCCAACCAATCGAAAAGAACGGGAAGGTGAGCATGTTTACATATATCACGAACTCGGCAAGGTTACCCACTGTAATGTTCCCTTTGATTACCTGCATACCACCAATGAAGATGGTAATAATCACGCTCAACCCAATCATCAACATCATGGCAGGTTGATAAAGCGCATCCGTTTTCGCTAAGCTGATGCTAGATTGCTTATACTCTTCACTGGCATCTTCGAAGTGCTTAGCGCTGGCATCTTCTTGGATGTATGATTTAATCACCCTAATGCCACTGTACGACTCTTGGGAAATGCTGGTAATGTTAGAGAGTTGGGCTTGAATTTTCTCGCTCTTTTTGTGGATGATACGGTTCACGTAATAAATCGTGAGGGCTAGGAAGGGTAATGGTGAAAGCGTATACAAGGTTAATTCCGCGTTTACATTCATCATCAACCATAAAATAATCACCATCATAATGATCGTTCTCGTAGCATACATCACAGCCGGGCCAACATACATTCTCACGCGGCTCACATCTTCCGTTATCCTACTCATCAAATCGCCCGTACGGTTCATTTTGTAAAACCCTAAGTGCAGTTTTTGATAATGCTCGTATATCTCGTTCTTCAAATCGTACTCGATATGCCTACTCATCACAATCAACGTTTGCCGTTGTAAGAACATGAAAAACCCGCTCAGCAACGCCAACAATAAGATCGTAACCCCGTAAAACGCTAATACAGCCGAAAAATGGCCTCTAAATGCTGTTTTTAAACTCGTATGGTCGATCAGGTGATAGCTGTCTAAATTCTGCTCCAACAAGTCAAATATCTGCCTCACCATAATAGGTTGAAAAATACTGAACACGATGGAAACGGCTGTAAACAATAATCCAAGCAGGAAGCGCCATTTATAGCGCACGAAATATTTATTAAGCGATGCGAGATGTTTCAACGGGCTAAAAATTTATACGCTACAAATGTAAGGGTAAAAACTTGGCAACGTGTTCATTTTTACACATATGTGCAAAAAGAAACGGGGAGCGGTGTTTATCCCGCTCCCCGTGTTTTATATCGTTGTTCCGTGGTATTACAATGCCTGTAATGTAGCCACTATTTTCGCTTTCGCTTCTTCCTCACTCACGTCTTCTTTCACGAATGTACGACCCGTAATTTTCTCGAATAACTCGATGTAACGCTCGCTTACGCTGGTTACAAACTCGTCGGTCATTACCGGTACTTGCTGACCGTCTTTACCTTGGAAACCATTCTCCATTAACCATTCGCGCACGAACTCTTTCGACAATTGTTTCTGTTGCTCGCCGGCTTTTTGTTTCTCTTCGAAACCTTCTGCATAGAAGTAACGGCTAGAATCTGGTGTATGAATCTCGTCGATGACGATGATTTTACCATCTACTTTACCGAATTCGTATTTCGTATCTACGAGGATCAAACCACGTTCAGCCGCCAATTGGCGACCACGTTCGAAAATCGCTAACGTATATTTTTCTAATTGTTCGTATTCTTCTTTGCTAACAATACCTTGGGCGATAATTTCTTCGCGGCTGATATCTACGTCGTGCCCTTCATGTGCTTTCGTGGTAGGGGTAATGATAGGCGTTGGGAAAAAATCGTTTTCTTTCAAACCTTCTGGCAAAGTAACGCCGCACAAAGTGCGTAAACCGCTTTTGTACGTTCTCCAAGCATGACCGGTAAGGTTACCGCGCACCACCATCTCAACCGGGAAAGTTTCGCATTTGATACCCACAGTAGCATTAGGCGTTGGCACTGCTTTCACCCAGTTAGGCACGATATCTTTCGTTGCCTCGAGCATAATTTCCGCAATTTGGTTCAACACTTGACCTTTATAAGGAATAGGGCGAGGTAAAACCACGTCGAACGCAGAAATACGGTTGCTCACCACCATCACTAACCATTTATCTTCAATAGAGTATACGTCGCGCACTTTTCCCTTGTAAAAACCTGTTTGGCCGGGAAATTGTAAAGTAGAATCAGACATGTATTTCGTGTTCTTTTATTAATTTAATGGCAGTAGAAGGATACACAACTGTTGAACCTCACATGGTTGCCTCCTCAAACTGTCGTGCAAAAATAGGCCAGGTTAAGTTAATTTTACAAGTGAAACTTAGAATATGTTGAAAAATACCTACATCCCCATCGATTGTAATTACTACGATCGGCTGGAAGCATGGGCTACTTTGCAAACACATTGTAACATATTATATACGAACGAGCAGGGCAACCCCGTTGAAATAGCCGGAATCATACAGGACCTGTTCATCGTTGAAAAAGTGGAATACATGCAGTTAACATCCGGCGAAAAGATTCGTTTAGATGCCTTGGTAAGTGTGAATAACATTCCCCTGCCACCGGCAGAAGAAAGCAGCTGCCGGGTATAAGACCTAACGCAAAAGACTACACGAAACCCTTAAACATATAAAATGACGCTTATACAAGACCCAGAGTTCATGGAAGCCGTTTATAAAATCCTCGTTTCCATTGTTATTGGTTCAGCACTAGGATTTGAACGGGAAATGCGCCGCAAGGCGGCGGGTATTCGTACCATTACTTTGCTGTGCGTAGGCTCTACCCTATTTACGATTTTGAGCATGCAAATTGGTCACCCTAATAGTATGGACCGTGTAGCGTCGAATATCCTAACAGGCGTGGGTTTTATTGGTGCGGGTGTAATCTTTAAGGGTGAATTCTCGATTGATGGGATTACTACTGCTACTACCATTTGGATTGCGGCGGCATTGGGTATGGCCATTGGGATGGACCGTTTTTGGTTGGCAGGTGTAACATTGGCCCTCGCTTTGTTAGCGCTTACTTTATTAAGCTATGTGGAGATTTGGATTGCCCGTATCCGCGACCGGAAGTATTATACCTTGCTGTACAAGATGGAGGAATGTAATGAAGGTATTATTGAAGAGGTGTTCAAGTCGCACCGCCTCCAGTTTAAGAAAATCGTTGCTTTCCGTAAAGACGATGTAGTGGAAGATAAATACGAAGTTACCGGCTCCAAAGAAAATATGTTAGCTATGAACCAAATATTGTTACGCCTAAAAACGATCCAGTCATTTACGGTGCAATCCAATGCTTAGTATATAATACAGACGATATATGTAAATAGCTGTAAAGCCTATCCCCACCCTATCCTTAGCCTATCCCTAGCCTATCTTTACCCTATCTATTGCCTATCTCGACCCTATCTAAAGCCTATCTTTAGCCTATCCTCACTCAATAGCAGCAAGGGTTTCAGCTATTTTAGCCCTCTAACACACGCTATAGCAATGCTTTAGCAAATGCTACTTCTTCCGTAAAGTCATTAATACAACCCCGGCAATTACAACGGCCGAGCCTTTTAGTACTTCGGGTGACAGGTGCTCATTCGCAATCCAAAAGCCAAGGAACAGTGCAACCACCGGGTTTACATAAGCGTAAGTTGCTGTAATCCTAGGCGGTGCGTTGTTCACTAACCAAGAATAAGAGGAATAGCCTATAAGAGAACCGAAAATTACGAGGTATGCGAAAGCTTCGTATGTACGAATGGTAAGGTCGCCGAAACTTGGCCAGTTGGGTTCGAGTATGAGGCTGGCGATAAAGGAGAATATACCGCCTGCAATCATTTGAATGGAAGTCGCCGTCATTTGCGCAGGTAATTGCAAACGGGGCGATAAGAGAGAGCCGGTTACCCAGGTGATTGAACCGAAAATGATAATCCCAATCGGCCATAATGGGTAATCGCGTACGGCATCCGTTTTAAACGGGTCGAAAATAAGGTACAACCCCAAGAAGCCAATCAACACCCCCGCAATAGTTAACCAAGTAGGCTTCTTCTTACTAAAGAAACCCCAATCCAGCAATATAAACCATGCCGGGGCCGCGGCCACTACAAGCGAAACAATACCGCTAGGCATATAATGCACAGCAAAAGCCACCACGGTGTTCCCTATCCCAATTAAACATATCCCAACGATCGAAGCCATCCATACTTCCTTCCAAGTAGGCCACTTCTTTTCTTTCCCAATGGCAAACGCCAATAAAATACTACCCGCCGTTAAAAACCGGAAGGCAGAAAATAAAAAGGGCGGCACCTCCATCGTGGCAATCTTCAATCCAAGATAGGTGGAACCCCAAATAATATACACTGCTAATAATGCAGGAATAAGTAACGGTGAGCTAGACGATGTAGACATGGTTTTCATACCGGAAATTCCCAGCGGCGATTATGCCGCGAAATGGGGCTACAAATGTGCAAGAATTTTTCTGCAAAATAAAACCCCTTGCAAATAAATGACAAGGGGCCTATAGGGAAAAATCGGTTTTCTTATTTCTTCATATACACTTCAATCGTTGCATTCGTAGGTCTACGCGGCGCAAGGAAGGTATCCACTTTTTGGTAAGTAGCTTCCAACTCCGTTCTTAAGGCAAACGGGAAGAAGTTATTCAAGGTAGGTGCGTATTCATACAACACGATATCATACTCATTCGCACGCACTTTCGCTGTAAACATATCGAGCTGTTTATTGAACATCCCCACCCCAAGGTGATACCATAACGGGTAGTTACTACCGGTTTCCAAGTTAAATGGAACAGCGTATGCCAATGGTGTTAATTCTGTCATGTTCAACACCTTCGGTGCGCCTTGAGGGAACTTGGTTTTCACATTCGCAATCAATCGCTCCATACCATGCACGGTAGAGGCCGGCATGTAAATCTTTTCAAAGCCTTTGATGTCTGTAAAAATCCATTCGCTCGTAGGCACATCGGTAGAGTCTAAGTTGATCATGAAGTTGTGCTTCGATACCACGTTCTCGCCTGTTTTGCTAACGTGCTGGATTTCATTCGCCGGTAAGAACTTAGCAAATACACGGTCGATGTATTTCCAATATGTGCCCGACCACCATAGTAATACCATGGCAGCACCGAGTACAAAAGGTTTAAAGGCGTTTAAGTTGAACGAGATATATTGACTTAGCATGCTAACGATAAAAGCAAATGCAAAGCTGTGGTAGAAAATGTTATTGTCGGGCGGCGTATAACTCGTTACTTGGAACAATGCTGCTTCCGCAATAATACCGAGCGTAAGTAAGGTGAATAACACCAATTGCTTATTCTCCCAAAACGCTTTGAACTGCTTGAGTTGCGGGATCAGCAATACGATAATTAACACCAAGTAAAATTTCAACCATTGCGATTCCCCGAAGATGGCATCTGCAAAATCAACCACCGATAAACGGCTGCTATGGGGGGCCTGGCCATGGTTGAACCAATAGCCAATCCCGTATTTTGAAAACGGCCAAAAGAAAGCTATAGCCACTAAGGCATAGAACCCTATGAAAATCAATAAGTCGAACTTCTTCTTTTCAATAATGCTATAATATAACAACAAGGCCAACGCCAACAACAATCCTAAGCCGCCACCATCTTGCTTTGTAAAGAAGGATAAAAACAAGAAGAAAGCCGCCGCTAATAATTGCAGCCCTCGTACCCAATGATTAAACGAGGCCGTGATGAAGCGCATCAAGAACGCTAAACCTATCAATTCATATACAATAACGCTATGGTTATACCATGGCCAGAAGTTGAAGAAGGAATAGGATAAAGCAAATACCAATACCGACAATACCCTAATGCCCGGCTGCACTTGCAACGATTTCAATATAGAACGGAAAGCAAAGCCTGCTGCTATGTTCATCACTACTTGGGCCTTCACCAAGGATATCAACGAAGGACCAAATAGCTTAAAGAATAATGCCGGCATTAACCAGAAACCAAAGCCCAGCGGGGTGCCAAAGTCTTTATACGGGGTTTGCCCCAAATACAAACGGTACGCACCTTCGTACGATAAGAAAATGTTTACCCGGTATGGGAACGTCAAAAATAAAGGAACAAGCGCTAAGCCGATAATAATCAAGCACTCAAGAAAGGTAGCTTTGTAACGCTGTGTAAAAGATCCTGGCATAGTTGGGGGACTATTAATCTATAAACAATCAAGTATTAAAAAATCAAAAGTAATAAGATTATATCTCATATGAAAGGCATGGTAGCCATACACCACGTGAAGTAATCATTTAACTTGGTGAATGACATAAAATGCTTCGTTATAGTATACATCTATATAATCACTATATATCTTATTTCCTAATACGTTAATTAAAGTTAATACATCATTAATGAGCATTTTTCTAATTCAACTTAGCATATTCTAATATTCGTTGTATCTTGCAGGCACATTAATGTTATTATCCCCGTGCAATATTTAAAGCTATTAAGGCCAACTCATTGGGCAAAAAACCTCTTCTTATTTATCCCTCTGTTCTTCGCAGGAGAAATCACGCATATTGACAAGATCGTTTCCTTGATCCAAGCTTTTATTTCCTTTAGCTTGATCGCCAGCAGTATTTATATCATTAACGATTACCGTGATATTGAAGCGGATAAATTACATCCCAAAAAAAGTAAACGTCCTTTAGCATCGGGTGCCGTTAGTAAACCGGCCGCCTTGGTGATTTTCGGGATCTGTATTGCCCTCGGTTTTGGTATAGCCTTGCTGTTGAAAACAAAATTTGCCTTTGTATTAGGCCTTTATTTCGTGATGAACCTCGCCTACTCTTACGGTTTAAAGAACATTTCCATTCTCGATATTATCATCCTATCCATTGGTTTCGTGTTGCGTGTTAAAGCGGGTGGCATTGTGGCGGTGATTACTATTTCGGAATGGTTGATGTTGATGGTGTTCCTGTTATCGCTCTTTATGGCAATTGCGAAGCGCCGGGATGATGTGTTGATTAAGCTTGAATCGGGGAAAGATATGCGTAAGGCGGTGAAAGGCTACAACTTGGATTTTATGAACGTATCGCTCGCCATTGCGGCGGCGGTAATTATCGTGGCTTATATTATGTACACCATGGCGCCGGAAACAAATGGTCGTTTCGGTACTTGGCGCCTCTACTATACAAGCATTTTTGTTATTGCTGGATTATTGCGATATTTGCAAATCACCTACGTGGAAAACAACACGGGGTCGCCTACCAACATCTTATACAAAGACCGCTTCATTCAAATAACCATACTCCTTTGGATACTGAGTTTTTATGTAATTATTTATTTACCTATTGACAAAAGTTTCTTTGGATAATGCAAAAACAACTAGCGAATTGGGGTAATTACCCTGTGCTGACCTGTGACGAATGCACCTTCACGAATGAAGAGCAATTGCAACAGTATGTTAACGCCCACAACAACATTATTGCCCGTGGAAACGGCCGTTGCTACGGCGATGCTTCCTTGGCGCAAAACAGTGTATCTACTTTGAAGTACGATAAAGTGCTTTCCTTCGACATTACCAACGGTGTGTTCGAATGCCAAAGTGGTATTACACTCGATCAAATCCTCGACATTATAGTGCCGAAAGGCTGGTTTTTACCCGTTACGCCCGGAACCAAGTTCATTACCGTAGGTGGTGCCATTGCTTCTGATGTACATGGCAAAAATCACCACGTAGATGGTTGCTTCTCGAATCATATCGTGTATATGGAAGTACTAACAGCCCAAGGCTTAGTACGATGTTCCCCTACCGAAAACAGTGATTTATTCTGGGCAACAAGTGGCGGTATGGGTTTAACCGGTGTAATTACCAACGTGCAATTCAACTTGAAGAAAATTGAAACGGCATATATCAAGCAAAAGCAAATCAAGGCGAAGAACCTAGATGAAGTTATTGCTTTGTTCGAGCAATACAAACACTATACGTATAGCATGGCTTGGATTGATTGCTTGAAAAAAGGTGATGGCTTTGGCAGAAGTATTTTGATTGTTGGAGAACATGCTACGAAAAATGAATTAAACCCCAAGCAAGCCGTAGCGCCTTTGCAACTGCCAGCTAAACCCAAACTCACCGTTCCCTTCAACCTCCCTTCCTTCATCTTGAATAACTTCACCGTGAAGGCTTTCAACTGGTTGTACTACAATAAAAACACCCGTAAGGAAATCAATAACGTGGTGCCCTACGAACCGTTCTTCTATCCACTCGATGCCATTTTGCATTGGAACCGTGGTTATGGTAAGAAAGGCTTTGTACAATACCAATTCGTATTACCATTAGCACAAAAAGATGGCCTCATCGCGATATTGAAACGAATTAGCGACAAAGGCTGGGGTTCATTCTTAGCGGTGTTGAAAGTATTTGGGCAGCAAGATTCGTTGATTTCTTTCCCTATGGAAGGATACACGCTGGCCTTGGATTTCCCGGTACGCAATGGCTTGTTCGAGTTTTTGGATGAGTTGGATGAAATTGTATTACAATATGGTGGCAGGCTCTATTTGTCGAAAGACGCACGCATGCAACAAGCTACCTTTTGGAAGAGCTACCCCAACGCGCAAACATTTGCCGATACGGTGAATAAATTCAACCCGTCGCACAAATTCAGCTCTATTCAATCGGATCGACTTCAATTAACAAATCAATAATCCTTATACACGAGGTACATGCCTACTTTACTATTACTCGGCGCCAATTCTGATATGGCCGTTGCCTTGGCCCGCAAATTCGCCCAAGAGAAATTCGATATACAACTCGCTGCCCGCAATACAGCTCCTTTAGAAGCACTGTGCAGCGATCTTCACATACGTTATAACGTTACAGCCACAGCGCACACATTCGATGCCACGGCGTACGATACCCACGAAAGCTTTTATAACAGCTTGCCTGTAAAGCCCAATGTAACCATCAGCGTATTTGGTTACCTCGGCGAACAAGCAACAGCTAACAATAGCTGGCAAGAAACAGCAAAAATTATTGCCACCAATTACACCGGTGCAGTATCTATTTTGAACATCGTAGCCAATGATTACGCGGCGAAGAAGGCCGGTACCATTATCGGCATTAGCTCGGTTGCAGGCGAACGCGGTCGCCAAAGTAATTATACCTATGGTAGTGCAAAAGCCGGCTTTACGGCTTACCTATCAGGGTTGCGTAACCGCTTGTTCCACGATGGCGTGCATGTAATGAGCGTACAACCAGGATTTGTGTATACCCGCATGACCGAGCATTTGAACCTCCCGAAATTACTCACTGCACAACCGGCCGACGTAGCCAATGCTATCTACAAAGGTTATAGCAAAAAGAAGAACGTGATTTTCGTGAAGTGGTTCTGGCGTTACATCATGTGCATTATCCGTAACATCCCTGAAGGCATCTTTAAAAAATTGAAATTGTGAATCCAGGTATTGCATTTTTCGACTTCGATGGTACCATTACCACGAAAGATACTTTATTCGAGATGGCTCGTTTTCAACGTAGTAAACAAGCTTATTGGAAAGGACTCTTCACGTTACTGCCTACTTTCGTAGCCGTAAAGTTGAAGTTGATACCGGCTGCCAAAGGCAAGGAGAAAATGTTGACCTACTTCTTAGGAGGAACAAGCGAGCGCCATTTTAATATGACTTGCCGGGATTTCTGTAGGAATATTTTACCCAATTACATTCGTCCACAAGCGATTACGGCTATTACGAAACATTTGTCGGAAGGACATGATGTAGTTGTTGTTACAGCCTCGGCCGAAAACTGGGTACAGCCGTGGTGCGATTCGCTGGGCATTCAATGTATAGGTACGAAACTAGAAGTAGCACAGGGTAAATTTACCGGTCGTATTGCGGGCGAGAATTGCAATGGAGCAGAGAAGGTAAACCGTATACGTGCAGCGTATGATTTAGCAAACTACGAGCAAGTATTTGCTTATGGAGATACAAGTGGCGATAAGCCCATGCTAGCGTTGGCGAAAGAAGGCTTTTTTAAACCTTTCAGGAATTAAAACATATCATTCAATACCCACGATAGCATTAATATCGTGATGGCGATAGAAGGAATTAACGCTGCATTCTTCATTTTATTTCTAAGATGGATACCCAATGCAGCCAGCAAGGCATTGTCGGGGTTCGTATGATCACTTACCCTGATAGTGCCTTCTCTTTTGAATAACAAATAGTTCTCGGCACTCCGCATCACTTCCACCCCATCTTTCTCCCATACCCAGGTATTATAGAAGCCTTTTACCTTGAAAGTATACCTTGTACCACTGTTTAAAACAAATTCTGCCTTTGGAAACCAACGAAGCCATTGCACGGTATGTACAACGCCCAACATGTGTAATTGGTCGGCATCAAACACGTTGATATTGTAGTTCAATATGCCTTGCGACTGGAAACGGTAATTATGACCGTACAGTGAACCGTGGATGGGATTGCCCAACCATTCCGATTTGTACAAATTTCCAACTTGTTGGCCATTACTAAATAGTGTAAACTTGTCTTGGAAAGATTTAGATTGATAGGATAATATTTGGTTCATAACAACGGTTAAATTAACAGGTTTATGGTCACAGATAGGCTACTGTAAATGTAATAAATGTTGTTGAATCATTTCCGCAAATTGTATAATTCTCTGTTAAAAATATAACCGTATTTCGTACGCGTATAAAGGTGCAATATTCCTTAAACCCTCGTACGCAAGCACTTGTTATTTACACGACTGAACTCCCATTATGGCGAAAATTTTAATACTCTTAGCACACCCAGCCTTAGAACGATCTAGGGTACACAAACGAATGGTGTCGGCAGTGAAAAACATGGATCATGTAACACTGCACGATTTATACGAACTATATCCCAATTTTGATATTCAAATACCGCGGGAACAAGATTTGCTGCTGGCCCACGATATCATCATTTTACAACATCCTATGTACTGGTACAGCGGGCCGGCCTTATTGAAACAATGGCTCGATTTAGTATTAGAGCATGGTTGGGCCTATGGCATGAAAGGTACCGCGTTAAGAGGGAAATGGCTTATGAGCGCCATTTCTACCGGGGGGCCTGAAGCGGCATATACCTTGGAAGGGCACCACCAACATACTTTGAAACAATTCATGTTGCCTTATGAACAAACCGCCAAGCTCTGCAATATGCACTACCTGCCACCGGCGGCAATTACCGGCGCACACAAATTAGACGATACCGCCATCCAACAAAAAGCCTTGCAATACCGCGCTTTGTTGGAACGCCTACGCGATGAACCGCTCGACTTACAACAAGCGGCACAATTACCCAATTTGATGGAGTTAATCCAATTACCACAAGCTTAATCGACCATGGAACATAGTTTATTATTTCAATGCCTCGTGTATTTACTCGCCGCCGTTATTTGCGTACCCATCGCGAAAAAACTAGGCTTAGGGGCTGTATTAGGATATTTAATTGCCGGGGTGGTAATTGGTCCTTCTGTTACGGGCATTATGGGCGAAAACTCTTCGGAAGTGATGCACTTTGCAGAATATGGCGTGGTGATGATGTTGTTTTTGATCGGGATGGAATTAGAACCCGAATTACTCTGGAAGCTCCGTATCCCGATTATAGGTTTAGGTGGCGTTCAAGTATTATTGACAACCGCCGCCTTTACGGGCGCTGCATACCTTTTGGGTTTGCCCCTAAAAGCCAGCTTCGCAATAGGTATGATCCTATCCCTTTCTTCTACGGCGATTGTACTACAAATACTCAAAGAGAAAGGTTGGATGGAGCTATCCGCCGGGCAAAGTAGCTTTTCCGTGCTCCTATTCCAAGATATCGCCGTTATTCCCATGCTAGCGGTTTTCCCCTTGCTAGCAAGCAGCGATGTACATACCGAATCTGAGAGTCATACCCTCATTAGCGGCCAACCCGGCTGGGTGCAAACACTAGTTGTGCTAGGGGCTGTAATAGCCATCATCTTCGCTGGGCGTTACCTAGTAAGGCCATTGCTTAGCGTTGTAGCTCGCACCCGGGTAAGAGAACTTTTTACCGCTTCTGCCCTTTTATTGGTGATTGCAATTATTGTATTGATGACACTCGTAGGCATGAGCCCAGCATTAGGATCATTCCTGGGTGGCGTTGTATTAGCCAATAGTGAATATCGCCACGAACTGGAAAGTGATATAGAACCCTTTAAAGGTTTGCTGCTGGGGTTGTTCTTCATGGCGGTTGGCGCTTCTATTGATTTTAAGTTGATATGGGCGGAACCATTGCTGATTATAGGATTGGTGTTCGGGGTGATGTTATTGAAGACCTTGGTACTCACCATTTGTGGTAAAATATTTAGGTTAAGTAAAGATCAAGATCTCCTCTTTGCTTTGGCACTTTGCCAAGTGGGTGAATTCGCCTTCGTACTCCTTTCATATTCACGCCAAAACGCCATCTTGCCAAACGATACAGTAAGTATATTAACGGCTGTTGTAGCACTTAGCATGGCCTTAACGCCACTGGTGTTCCTCTTCTACGAGAAAGGTATTCAACCCATCTTCCTCAAAAACATCCAACAAGAGGAACGCGAATTCGATGAAATTGATACGAAACACCCCGTTATTATAGCAGGCTTCGGCCGTTTCGGGAACATTACTGGCCGCTTTCTTTTAGCGAACGGTATCCAATGTACCATCCTCGATAACGACAGCGACCGCGTAGAAGTACTTCGAAAAATGGGATACAAAGTTTACTACGGCGACGCTACCCGCAACGACATGCTCGCTTCTGCCGGGGCCGAAAACGCCAAGCTGATCATTATCGCCATGGATACACCCGAACAAACCCAAGAAGTAGTCAAACTCGTTAAAAAGCACTACCCCAATATGCAAATGCTCGTACGCTCGGAAGACCTCACCGATACGTTCGAACTCATGGACCTCGGCGTTGTACGCATCTACCGCGAATACCTCGACACCTCCCTACGCATGGGCGTAGATGCCATGAAACTCCTTGGCTTCCGCGCATATGCCAGCTACCGTTCCTCCCAAACCTTCTTACGGCACGACGAACAAGCTATTAAAGGCTTCAGCGCCAGCCGCGACGATCGCAAACAGTTCATTAGTACTGCCCGCGACAGGATGGAAGAACTGACCAAACAGCTCCAAATCGACAAAGTAGCCCGCTGGCGCGATGGCGACAGCAGTTGGGAAGCCGAAACGATGCGCGAAGAAGCCCGGATCGACCCGGAAGAAAAAAACATCCAATAACAGTACAATATTTGCTGCATTCAATCGTCATCTTACCATTAACACTTGAATGCAGCAAATCGATACATGGAAAATCAACAGAAAAAACAAAAACTCTCGCTAGGTGGGTTTAAGAAAACACTTCGTTTATACAAATTTGCAAAACCATACCGCTGGCAGTTCTTATTAGGATTAACCCTTTTATTTTTATCTAGCGCCTCTACCTTATTATTCCCCAAGCTCCTCGGGCAGCTCGTAGACGCCGCCCACCAGGACCGCGTTATGCAAGAAATTAACCGCATTGGCTGGATGCTGGTCGCCGTTTTATTGGCCCAGTCAACCTTATCTTTCTTCCGGATTGCCATTTTTACCCGGGTAACCGAGAAGATCCTCGCTGTATTAAGACAAGTAACGTACGGTCATTTAACCCGTTTACCTATGAAGTTCTTCGCAGAAAGACGTGTAGGTGAGTTAAACAGCCGTATTTCCAGCGACATTTCCATCTTACAAGACACGTTTACTACTACTTTGGCCGAGTTTATTCGCCAATTAGTAATGGTAGTCGGTGGACTAACGCTTCTTTTAATTACCACCCCGCAGTTGACAGTGTTCATGCTGGCGATCTTGCCGGTAATTATCATCGTGGCCATGGTATTCGGGAAGTGGGTACGGAAGTTTTCGAAGAAAGTGCAAGCCCAAGTGGCCGACTCGAACGTAATTGTAGAAGAAACTTTGCAGGGTATTTACAACGTAAAAGCCTTCGCCAACGAACACTACGAGGTAGAACGTTACAAACAGAAAACCAATGAAGCCGCCAAAACAGGTATCCTCTCTGGTACTTACCAAGGCTATTTCGCTTCATTCCTAATCATGGGTTTATTCGGTACCATGGTAGCCGTTATCTGGAAGGGTGCCATCATGATTAATGAAGGGCAATTAATGGCGGGCCAGTTATTCTCATTCATCATATATACCGGCTTTATTGGTGGTTCCATTACCGGTTTAGCAGAAATATATACGCGCCTCCAAAAAGGTTTGGGTGCTACAGAAAACATCTTGGAAATACTTGATGAACCGGTAGAAGAATTATCGGAAGTGAAGATCGAACACATAGCAGCGCCCATTTCCGGGCAAATAGTTTTTGAAAATGTAAGCTTCCACTACCCTTCTCGTAAGGATATTACGGTGCTACGCGATGTAAACTTCACGGTACAACCCGGCTGGCAAGTAGCCCTCGTTGGCCCAAGCGGTGCCGGTAAATCGACCATTGTGTCGCTTTTATTACGTTTATACGACCCTGTACAAGGTTCCATCAAATTCGACGGGAAGGATGCGTTGGATATTCCTTTATCCGAGCTGCGCTCTCAAATGGCCGTGGTACCACAAGATGTTTACCTCTTCGGTGGCACCATCCGCGAAAACATTGCCTATGGTAACCCCGAAGCCGATGAAACGGCCATTATAGAAGCTGCTAAACAAGCCAATGCATGGGAATTCATTCAAAACTTCCCTAGCGGCCTAGATACCATTGTGGGTGAAAGGGGTATACAATTATCGGGTGGTCAAAGACAACGGATTGCTATTGCACGCGCTGTACTGAAAAACCCACGCCTCCTCATCCTCGATGAAGCTACTTCCGCCCTCGACGCAGAGTCGGAACGACTGGTGCAAGATGCTTTGGATAAGTTAATGAAAGGCAGAACCTCCATCGTAATTGCCCACAGGCTAGCTACGGTGCGCAAAGCAGATTTAATTCTCGTGATGGAAAATGGTACGGTTGTAGAATCGGGCACACACGAATCGTTATTACAACACGACCAAGGGTTGTATAAAACACTGAGTACTTTACAATTCACGCATTAATTATAACATGGGCAGGACTACCTTAAAGGTTTCCTGCTCATCTTTTACCTGTAAATCTTTCCCTGATAGTATTTTATACAAGTGCTGCAATTGAGATAAGCCCTTTTTCTCTGAGGAAGCCCGCAGCATGGGAGCTTGTTTGTTATTGGAGATAATGAGATGGTCCTCGTCGTTATAAATCTGGATCTTCAACGGTTGCTCAACCGTCATAATATTATGCTTAATGGCGTTATCGATCAGCATTTGCAAGGTCACCATCACTACCCCTTTCTGCAATACGGGGCTAGCCACATCTACCTCAATTTGAATAGCATCACCAAATCGATCTTGCATTAATGTGCGATAATGCTCGATAAAGGTAATTTCTTGCCCTATTTTCACCACAATGTTTTCATCGTGCTGCAACACGTAACGGTAAACTTTCGCTAAATGCCCAATAAACTGGGAGGCTAAACCCGGATCTGAGGTGACTAAGTTATCTAAAGATGATATGGTATGTGATAAGAATTGAGGATCGACTTGGTTTTTCAGATGATGGTACTGCATATGCAATTTTTCTTGCTCCAACACAGCCGCACGTTCGAATGATTGCCGCCAGCGTTTAATGAACTCGTCGCTAATGAATACAAGGTTGATGGAAACGGAAATGAGCGTATTGGCGAGATAGATCATGCCATTGACTTCATGCTTTTTGGGGATTTCTCTGAAATCGTATACCACTAAAAACACCAAGTACCGCACGCAAATCACCAAGCCTACGCCAATTACTAGCTGTAACACTATTCGCCCATATTGAAACCGCTCTAAGGGTAACCACCTATTCAACAAATGGTGCACCAGTAACAACAAATACCAAACGCACTGAATTACCACCACTAATATCACCGAAGCAAATAAATGTACCTGTACCGGCATAGATGGCATCACATTTGCACGCACGAGCCAACTAACAATTACTACCACGAGCGTGATAATCCATCGCCAGAAGAATGTTTGTTGAACGTTAATGCCTTTTTGCATACGCTCAAATTATATAATAAAGCCATTTTGGTGAAGTACTACCGTATAAATGGTTGATTTGGACTGATAGATGCCGTATTTCATGATATGTAATTTTTTTTCGAACATTTCCATTATAATTTTGTCAACACCTATTACGTTTATATATTGCAAAAAGAGAATCATAGGGTATTGTTTGGACAGCCCGCATGGATAACCGTATCCCGTTTAACGCCAAAGGGCGTTGATGATTGAATACACTTATTTTAAAAGCGCAGTCAAATTAGGAGAGCCCAAGGTATGGAAACAGGCCAACAGTCATTTATTGAATTCCTTTCTACTGCACACGCCAACGGAACTTTAACCACCGATGATGTGATTGCTTGCGTGATGCCCCTCTTTAGAGGTGTGATGGCTTTACACGAAGAAGGAAAAGTTTTACATATTGCCGACGAACACCAAGTGATTGCTGTACACCACCAATTACACGTCGACCCCATTTACGCTATTGCTCCCCGCGACGCAATGGACAAAATCATTCGTTTACAATCGGCCTACAACGGTCATATCGAAGTAGCCGACAAGTTCAAACGAAATAAAGGCGGTAACGGCGAGTCGACCGTACTGGAGAACCTCGAAATATATACCGGCCCCATTCAGCAACTTTCCCTCCCCGCATATATACCGGGTTACGAATGTTATGAATCTCTCGTAGAACACCACGATGCGCAAACAGACATTTTTACACTCGGGCTTATCTTGGCCAGCGTAACAATTGGGCTTAACTTCTATAAAGAAGAAGACCTCACCCAGTTCGTGAACAACCGCCAACATCTAATGCGCTTGCAGTCGAAAATCCACCCGGCGATCAATACATTGATCGTGGAAATGACCGAATTAAACCGGGCTAAACGCAGCCAGGATTTAACAGATATCATTCACCGGTTGAATCATTACCGCGACTTCAATCCCAATATCCAAAACGACTTATCACAAGTAGCAGGCTGGGTTAAAACCGTGAATACCACCCGCGAAAGTTATATACTGGGCAAATTGCGTAACCGCTTGTTCGATACCAGCAGGCGCAACCGTTTGCTTTATTACAAACCAAACTTACGGTTCATCAACCTCACGGTAAGCAGCGTTCCCATGGTGGTACACTTCAAAAGTATCCCGGCGAATACCTTGTTTACTTGGCACGAGCAATTAGCGGCCACAGTTGTTCAGCAGAAGGATTTAGTATTGAATCAATACTTACGCTTCGAAGATCACCCTTACTTACAAGCTTCTTTGAATACCATCCGCATCGAAAGCCAACGTGATATACAAGAATACGGGTTCAGTCAACTAAAAATGGCCATTGCCTTTTTAGATTGGTTCAACTTGAAGGAAGAAGAACAAGAACGGATTCAAAGCCCGCTGTTGCTAATTCCTGTTACCTTGAAGAAGAAAAAGAATGTAGCCGCCGACCAGTTTGTACTGGAAGTAAATAGCAATGTTGCGGAGGTAAACCCCGTGCTGGCGAATTACTTGGAGGACTTATACGGTATCCAATTACCCGCTTACGTGGAGTTGGAAGAAATGAGCGTGCAACAATTCTATGAACACATTAGGGCACAAATAGAAGGAGCCAACAAAGGGTTTATATTGACCTACGTCGATAAACCTCGCGTAAACCTCGTATATGAAACGGCACAACAAACCGTAGCACATTACGGTAGACGCTTTGGCATGCAAGACAATACCACCAAGCGTGCTACCCGTTCTACTACCCTAGAATTATTCCAATTAGCAGAAACGCCTACAAATAAATACCATTGGCATTTTGATGTATGTAATATCGTATTGGGCAACTTCAATTATAAGAAGATGAGCTTGGTACGTGATTACAACCACGTAATCATGAATAAGCTGCAACACGGCGTGTTCGACCAGTTATTCAGTGCCCAACCAAAACCCATCGTGCAATACCAGCCTGCCCCGGTTGACCCAGCTAGTTGGCAACACGTAGTTACAGCAGATCCTACGCAAACCAACGCGGTACTGCGCGGGCGGAACGGGGAAAGCTACGTCATTCAAGGTCCTCCTGGTACGGGTAAAAGCCAGACTATTACAAACTTGATAGCCGATTTTGTAACACGCGGCAAGCATGTGTTATTCGTGTGTGAAAAAAGAGCGGCGTTAGACGTGGTTTACCACCGTTTAAAACAGCAAGGTTTGGATGAACTGTGTTGTTATATCCACGATTCACAGCAAGATAAAAAATCGTTCATCCGTGATTTAGAAGCCACCTACAAACTGTATGCTGCGCAGCCTTTGGATTTACCGGCATTGCAGGAACAACGTACTAGTTTGTTGAAGAAGCTGGATGTACCCATCAACCTACTACAAAACTACCATCAAACACAAAATACTGTTAGCGAACAAGCCGCCACTACCACGCGCGACTTAATCGCTGCCCTCATTGCTTTACGCCCGGCCCTGCAGCAACTTTCCCCTAAAATGGAAGAAGCGATGCCGTATTACGAACAATGGGTACAATTTGGGCAGGTGATCCAGCAATTGGGTAGCGTATTAGAAGATACAGGTTCAATGCCCATTTTCGCGGAACACCCACTAAGCAAAGTGAACGAGGCAATCTTCGCTCACCCGCAACCAGTAACCAACCTGGAAAACTTGCTCGATGCCGCACAAAAAGCATTGAATGATGTACTACAAGTGTTGCGCGCTACACAACTCGATCAAAGCCTGTACACGAACCTTGCCGTATTGAAAGATACCGTGATGCATGCCCACTTAATGGTGCCGTTGGCACAACAACAACAAGTGGCATTGATCGACCCGGCAAACCCCGCTTCGCAGGTTTTAACACAACAATTGAACTTGCTCAAAGAGCAACAAGCTATACACCAACAAGCCGTAGAAGCAACCGTTCACTGGCAATTCAAGCTAGATGAGGCCACTGTGAGAGAGGGCTTAGCACTCGCCAACCAGAAGGAACATAGCATGTTGGGTTTCATGGATGGCCAGTGGCGTAAACTGAAACAACAAGTCAACGCGGGATATTTCTTCGATGCACACCCTGTAAAGCCAAGTATTACCACGGTTTTACAACAATTACTGCACGAGTATGAAACCTCGGCAGCTATTCTTCAAACAAAGAAAAACATACAACAACAATACGGTTTCCAGGACATCGACCAGATGGTGCAAACGGTAGAACGCTTGAGAACAAGGATTACCCATCCTGCTGTTCAGTGCTTAGTACACCACCCACAAGGGAGTCAAATTACCTTGCAACTGGCCGAGTTACAAGCTCCTATTGCCAAGTTGGAAGTGGCGTTGGAAGCTTGCTTGCACGAATACCAAGGCAAGTCGCTTCTACAAATGGAAGATGAACTAGAAAACATCTCCATGAATGCCAATACCCTACCCGACTTAATGCCGGCACTCGAGAACTACTTGGCCATGCCGGCAACGCTTAAAAATGCGGTGCATACCATCCCGTTCTCGCCATCGCAATTTGAAGCAGGTATGGCGCATAAAAGCTTACGCCAAGTATACCTGCAACAAAAGCAATTCGCGGCCACCGATGCACATACACTCGAAAAGGCAGTAGAAGCCATACAGGTGTATTATAAAGAATTGATGAAGCTGAATGCTTTGATCACCAAAGCACAAGCAAGGGGTAAATTCAATGATCATCTTAGCGTTAGTGCCCAGCCTTTATCGGCCTTAACACCCGAAGAGAAAGAGTTCAAGAAGCATTATCTTGAAGGCAGGAAGATATTAGAGAACGAATTTGCGAAAAGTAGTCGCTTTAAAAGTATTCGTGAATTAGCCTCGAAGGAAAGTGCCGATGTATTGAAGGATTTGAAGCCTATTTGGTTAATGAGTCCTTTAAGCGTAAGCGATTGCTTACCGGTTGAAAACACCTTCTTCGATGCCGTGATATTCGATGAGGCTAGCCAGATTACATTAGAAGAAGGGATTCCTTCTTTATACCGCGCCCCGCAAAGCATTATTGTTGGCGACGATAAACAAATGCCGCCGACCGATTTCTTCACCACCAAGGGTATCGATAAGGATGACCTTGAGTTAACAGTGGAAGAAAGCGCGAGTGATTTATTAAGTCACGACGTAGACAGTTTACTGGCCCAAGGCGCCCGTAAGCTCGACAGCGTGATGTTAGGTTGGCACTATAGAAGCCAGTTTGAAACATTGATCAACTTTAGCAACCATGCCTTCTATAAAGCTGGTTTGCTTACTGTTCCAGATAGAACCGTTCACCAATTGCCGAAACAGCCGATTGTAGTGAATAGTGCCGCGGAAGGCCTATTATATGCCAGCAGCCTATACGACCGGAGTATTAGTTTCCATTTCCAACAAGGCGGTGTGTACGAGAAACAAGTGAACTTACGCGAGGCACAATATATAGCCGAACTTGTTCGTAGCTTCTTACGGAAGAATGTGAAGGATAGCATTGGTATCGTAGCATTCAGCCAGCCACAACAAACAGCCATTGAAAATGCGTTGGAAGCCTTGGCGAAAACGGATATTACGTTCGATCAACAATTAGACGAAGCAAGAATAAGAGTAGAGAACGACCAGTTTACAGGTTTGTTTGTAAAGAACCTGGAGAATGTGCAAGGCGATGAACGCGATATTATTATCCTCAGCGTATGCTATGCACCTGCTAGTAGCGGTAAAATGTCGATGCACTTTGGACCTATCAATAAGAAAGGTGGTGAGAAACGATTGAACGTTATTTTCAGTCGCGCGAAGAAGCATATGGCCGTGGTAAGTAGTATTAAGCACCAGCAAATTACCAACGAGTATAATGCAGGCGCTAACTATTTGAAACAATTCTTACAATATGCCGAGCATGTAAGTATTGGTGCCATGAAAGAAGCGAACCAAGTATTGCAGAAACTGAATTATAAAACGCAACAACCTGTTCAGCATATCCACGAAAGCTTGGTGTTACAACAGATTAGCCGGCACTTACAACAGAAAGGCTATGTAACGCAATCGCAAGTAGGGCAATCTGGGTTTAAATGCAGTTTAGCCATTAAAGCGAATGAGCAAGACGATCATTATGCATTGAGTATTTTGGTGGATGATGATGCACACTACGCGAATGAAGATGTGTTGGAACAATACTTCCAACGCCCAGCCCTCTTGGAGAACTTTGGTTGGAAGATCATGCGTGTATTAGCGAAAGATTGGTTACACCAACCGAAGCAGGTGGTAGAAAACATCTTAAAACGCTTACATAACGAGCCGATGATTACGCAGGAAAACCCAGCCAGCATAGAGAAAGCGTATGCGCAAAGTGTTTCATTGGGCGCATATGAAAACCTTCCCTATCAACGGTTCATCCTCGATCAAGGCGAGTATATTAAATCTTGGGAAATAGCGGTAGACGATCTTAAACTCGTGACCCGTTTCGGTAAACTCGGGGCAAAAGGACAAGTACAAGTGAAAACCATGGAAAGCCAAGCGCATGCGAAAGAAGCAATGCAGCAGATGATTAAAGAAAAACAAGCGGAAGGGTACATTACGGCACCAGTGCAGTTGTAACTTTTACGCGGTAAATACATTGAAAGCGAATGAGGCGTTTGTCCTTGTTCGCTTTTTTATTACATAAGCTATTAGAACCGTACAATTTGCTTGGTATTCACAGAAGCGTATTGATGCACGAGGTTGAGGATATAATCATTCTCGGGATATTGTGTGAGTTGTTCTTTCAAAAATTCAGCACTCTCTAATTCCGCATTACTAGGAATATAGCCCATGCCATAGAACTTCCCTTTTTCGATGTACACGCAACTGTGTTGCCCTTTGGCTAAACCATTGTCGATAATAGCAAAAGTAGCGAGCCCTTCTTGTAAATGCCTGATAGCGGCAAATACACGTGAGTTATAGGTGTCGGCATCTTCGCGGTGTTCACAGGCGCCTTTGCATATTTGGGATTCGAGACCTGTACAAGCTTGCGTATCGGCTTGTAAGAAGCAGAGTTTATGACAGAGGTTGAATTGCTTGACTAACTGTATTAACCGGTTCCGTCCTTCAATCATTAAGTTGAAACCTAATATTGGCGTAGTGTATTTTCTTTTCTTTTCGATCGCCAAGCGCATATAGCCTTGTTGATCTTCGAACACATAAATACCGAATTTGGATTCGATATGTTTTTGCGCCCGGTTATATGCCGGCCACAGGCGTTTTATTTCGATGGATTCTAAAATGAATGCAATGAGTTCAGTGCCTGTCACTTGGTGGCTTACTTGGTAAATATTGCGGAGGAAATCTTGTCGTTGCTTACCGGGATTATTGCCGGAGAAATGGCTTAATACCCGCTTCCTGATATTGATAGCCTTTCCCACGTATACCACTTTCCCCTTTTGATCGTGGAAATAATATACACCGGGTGTATTGGGTAATTGTAATACTTGCTCCCTGGGCAAATTAGCTGGTAGTGCCTGCTCTTTAGAACCCACTTTTAACATAGATGCCAGCACTTGCTGGGTATCATTAGCCAGCAGCTTCTCGAACAATTGTACCGTAGCCGCCGCATCGCCATGGGCACGGTGGCGGTCTTGTATAGTTATGCCTAACTGCCTGCACAAATTCCCCAAACTATAAGAAGGCATCCCCGGGAAAATCTTCCTACTCATCCTCACGGTGCACAGCTTCTTACTATGGATGGCAAACCCCGCTACATCGAGCTGGTGCTTGATAAAGGAATAATCGAAATTAACGTTGTGTGCAATGAAAACATTGGGCTGTAACAATTCGAATACTTTGGGTGCCAGCTCACTGAATGTAGGCGCAAAGCTCACCATTTCATCAGTAATACCCGTTAAAGCCTGTATATACCGTGGTATAGGCATTTCCGGGTTCACGAGACTATGAAAAGTATCGACAACCTGTTGCCCGTCATGCACAACGATGGCGATTTCAGTAATACTACTCGCACTCGCATGACCTCCAGTGGTTTCTATATCTACAATTGCATACATGGGAGAACGAAGATAATATTTTCATCTAATGCAACACTAGTCTTTTGCTAATATTTTTGGCAATTACACTTAATACACTAATTATTTTAGTGTTTATGTATGAAGGATTGGGATAATAGATGCCTGCTATGCTAAAATAATATAACACTGTTTGCAGGGTGCATGTGGGATAGCAGACATTTGTAGTAGATGATTTTAGATCTTCGGTTGACAAGGATTCGTAATGCTTATGTAGTAAAAAGCCTGCGTGTGGTACACGCAGGCTTTTGTGGTATGTAAGAAGTACAATTTATCCCTTAGTATACCACACTATACTTTTCCCAGCTTTTAGGGTACATCTTTTTGATCTCATTTAAAATAAAACTTGGTATAGGTGAATTGCGATAATCAACTCCTTTACTTTTTAAGAAGTCTACAATTGCCATCTTTTTTTTAAATTCTCTTGATCCCAATTCAACCAAATCCTCTCTAAGATAATCAACTATAAAAATAGGCTGATCTTTACCCGGATCTTCAGTCGGTCTATAAAACATAGGTATTTTATAATCTGCTCCATTTTCCAATAATAATAAAACT
Organism: Chitinophaga skermanii; assembly: GCF_003259335.1. GTDB lineage: Bacteria > Bacteroidota > Bacteroidia > Chitinophagales > Chitinophagaceae > Chitinophaga > Chitinophaga skermanii. Next base: position 324,836 of record NZ_QLLL01000003.1, on the reverse strand, counting down.
ACATCATATCGTTTTAAGATAACGGATTCTGTGAGTGCTGTCCTGTGATATTCATTCATGAAATTCACATTAGCCCCATTAGCTAATAACAGTTTTACTATTTCAACATTTCCGCTTTTACTTGCAATTATTAATGGAGTCATTCTTGTTTTATTGCCCTCCCTTCTTTCTCCAACTTCAACATCGTTAACATTAGCTCCAGCCTTAATTAATTGCTTTGCAAACTTTATATCATAATTTTTTCGATAACAGGCTTTAATCAGTGCTGAACTACCATCGTATGTATCATGTAAGTTTACATCAGCCCCCAAATTTAGTAATTCATTAAACGATTTCCATTGTTGATTGATGACAGTCATCATTAAAAGGGTTGCTCCAAATTTAGCTTCTTGAAAATTTAGCAATGAAGTATCTTTTGACACTATTTGTTTAATTTCATAAATATTCCCATCCTCAACTGCTTTTGCTAGTTCCCATGCTGGAGTATTTTGAAAAATTCTATAATCTCCATATAAAAGAGTTTTCTTATTTACTACCTTATCTCTTTCAATATTATTATTACAAGAAATAAAGAAAGTGACAATAACTAATAAAAATATCTCAAAATTATTCTTCATCATTTTGCAAAATCTGAGGGGTGACTTAATCCAAAAACTTTCAACATACTATCCATACTGTGACCATTCAATTTAGATGCATTATCTACGGGCTTTACATCGATTCTAATACCGTTTACATCTGGTATTTTAGAATTATCTTGCATAAAATTCAACGGATCGGATGTCAATACATAAGCGTGAATATTGGACTCTCCTTTTAGTGGTGTTTTCCAATTGCCTACAGCAAACTTCATAATATCCCCAACACCTGCCGCTTTAAATGTTATTGCTGGTCTACCAGTAATAATTGAACTCAAAGCAGCTTCACCACCACCAAGAGAGTGACCTGTAAAGGTTAAATCGACTCCTTCTCCAAGCTGAATAGATATTTACCGTGTTTTCGATATTCAATTTACTTGTTAATTGGTTTACAGCATCAATTTTTCTTTAGGGGATTTTACTTGTAGATGATTTTATATCTTCGGTTGACAAGGATTCGTAATGCTTTTTACTACTATGAAAAAATTATCGTTCCATTTTTTTGATCCAAGCCAGGCTATCCGGAAATGCTAGATTGAATTCCTTAAAATCAGTAGTCGTAATCAGCATTCGATTATTATTTAGGTCATCAACTTGATAAGCGACCGGGAAACTTTCCCCTATTAGAGAATATCCTCTTGAAGAATAAATGGTAGGATAAGCGCCTAAACCATGATAAATTTGTCCATTAACTTCAAAACTATACTTTACTGAACCTCCGCTGCCTTTATAATCTGCATAAAAATTTACTACGCCCCCTGGTACAATTTTAAAATCTGAGGTTAGCTGTTTATCCCTTATCATGGCCTTTATAAAAAAACAACCAATTACTAAGAATACCAAATAAGGTAAGCATTTATTAAAGCTTCTTTTCATCGTTCTAAGGTGAAATGTTTTTAAGTACATCACTTATTAAGGCATTTAAGGTATTTAACTGAGTACTAGTAATAGCTGTTGCGCCAAAGTATATTGTCACTACCCCTTCTCTTTTAAGGCCCCCAGTTAACATACCTTTAATTCCAGCGTATGAACTTAGACCTAGATAATCTAATCCTTTTCCAACATATTCATTAGCAACTCCGCCAACTAAAATTTCTGTAAAGAAATCCGTATATGATTTTTGACCAAATATCGGCCTCTTAAAATTATTATCAGGCCTAAAATCTAACGCACTTCCGACCATCGCTGCACCAATAGGATTTTGCATAAATGTACTTTCTGTAATACTTGCAACATTTAAATTCATTACCTTTTCCTTAAAGGTAAGCTTATCACTAGTCATGTATTGAACCGTAGCGTCTCCAAACCAGACCCAAGGCCTTCTGCTGTTATTCCTGAATCCCCGTTAAAACCTTGTATGTACCAAGGTATAGGCATTTCCGGGGTCACGGGACTATGAAAAGTATCGACAACCTGTTGCCCCTCATACACAACGATGGCTATTTCAGTAATACTACTCGCATGACCTCCTTTCTAAAATATTACTTATGACAACTCCAATTGAACAACCAACACCAAATAATGCCAAACAAATACCTGCGACCAAATTGCTCACGCCTGTTTCATTTATCCATAATACGGTATCCTCTCCAGGTAACATTTTCATATCAAATATGTCTCCTATTTTATAATCCTCACAAAACGTACCTCTTACCTGTTTATTATAATTTTGTCCTTCGTAACTAAAAGTAACAACATAAGGTTTCGTACCTAAACATATTGGTGGCTTTTCAATTAATACCATTTTCACAATCTTTCCATCTTGTGCAATTTCAAATACTTTCATATTGGCACCTATAAGTAAGAGACTTCCAATGAATAATATTAATCCTGCAAAAAATACGAATGTCTTCATTACCTAATTACATTTATTGGCATATTAAATCGTGTATTATCCTTAACAGGCATGTCAAGTTACGAACCCGTTTTCAATTCTTATTAATATTAAATATTACTTGCTACAACGGAATATACGACCTTACCGTTAACCCAATTACTTCTAAGCTGTACGTTAATTTCATTATCTAGTGCTTTGACCGCAGCGGCTTTTGGTTTATTTGTAGACTCAGCTGCTGAAACTCTCGCAGCTCTATCCGCTTTTTGGCGCGTTGCAGCCATGTGCCCATCAGAATGAATTTGGGCTTTTTCGGAATTTCTCCAGCTACTTTACAAATTAGCATATCTTCAAGGGTTTTTGTTAAGGTTACTTTAGACTCATTGCTTCCTTTTCCTTTAGTTCTATATTACTTTAATACTGATTCTCCAACATCTATATCTAAAGAAACAGTTTCATTAACTACTTTACCAGCTACTTCTTTTGGAATGTAAGCTGAGGTAGCAGCAGATAAAAAACCTGCATTGGCAGAAATTGCAATCGCATAATATCAATATCCGACCTTAATGCAGCTCTAAGCTTCTGTCCTTTCATCAATTGCTTGCGACTTGTGTTCCATATTCAACAGCGGCACCTCTTATCTTGTACAGGATAGCTAGCAGGCTTAGCTGCACGCGTTTCATCTACATTACTGAATAATTGGGTTTCTGTTGCAGCATCTGATGTTTCCATGGTGGCCACATAATTTGCTGTTCCAGTTTGGTACACGTAGGCTTTTGTGAATTTTATTACTGTATTATTCAACTATTTTGGAATTTTTTGGATTAGCGATTAAATACTCGATACGATAAGTAGAGTCCAATTTATATCTCCCTTTAGACTCAATTCTTTGAAATCTAAAATATCTCATCCCATTAATTTTATACTGATATCTTACCTTGGCGTCATCAACATAAATAACCTTAGCAAGGTTTATTAATGTTGAGTCATTTGGCAAAAAGACTTTCTCAGAGAAATCAACATAAATATCATTAGGATCTTTTTTGCGATAATATATAATGTAATGCTCTCCAATTTCCACATCACTTGCAGGCGTGTTATACCGCCCTTCATACTTTACATTTTCAACGACATATTCAAATATCGCGTAAGATCCCTTATAAGAACCAACATCGACTACATTCCCTATAGTGAAATTATTTTCTGCTTTAAAGCTATTTCTTACTGACGTGCCATAAAACACTGCAAATTTTCCAAATAAGAAAAATATTATCACTATTAAAATTCCACCAATGGCTAAAGCTATTGAAAAAATTAAAATTGACTGACCCCGTGAAAAATTTTCTTTGTTGTAGCTTTCTTTCATAACTAACTTGCTTTACATACTACTTATTTGTCCCCCTAACTTTCTTCTTTATTGGATCACCCACAGCTCCATTTATAGCTGTTTCTAATGCAGGAGTTGCAAATTCAAATGCTTTCTGTCCAGAAAGCTCAGTAATATTTGCAACAAACCTACTTTCCATTTGCGCTGCTTTCAACCTCCACATCCAAATAATCTATTTCTTTAAATGATTTACCAGGTATTTTTTGTCCAGCCAATTCACAACCTGCAGCACATTCACCATTAACAGCCCCTTTGCCAAGGCTTTTATTTATATTAGATTATTTTAGATCTTCGGTTGACAAGGATTCGTAATGCTTATGTAGTAAAAAGCCTGCGTGTGGTACACGCAGGCTATTATGGTATGTTGCTATTTAATTTCAATATTTTTAATCCATAATAAGCTATCAGGAAAAGGTATTGAAAAGTTTCTGAAATCTTTAGTACTGATTAATATATGGCTAATTTTATTATCTTTTTTTAGAAAAGCAACCGGAAACTTTTTCCCTACTATTATACTTCCTTGGCTCCTACTTATTTCTGGATAAGCATTATATCCTTCATAAAATATTCCATCTACTTTGTATTCATATTTCACAGTATTAGAACTTCCTTTCGCCGCAATTGTAAAACTAAGTACTGTCCCTTCAGTCAGAATATAATTTTGCAGCAAATCATTACTATCGTTATAAGATTTAAAAATTAATATTAATAAACCCAATATTACAAAAACTGAAATAATTTTCGACATATCATTACCTTATAGCATTGTTATCTGGACTCTCTTCAAGAACTGATTTAATCATATTTAAAAGATTAGCAAAAGTATTCATTTGGGTTCCTATAAAGTGTGCTTGTAGCTCCAGTTTCAAATTGTATTGCAAAAATATCATTATGTTTTAAACTTTCCTTAATAACACCATCAATTCCCAAGTACTCTAATCCTTTTTCTCCTACTTTATTGGCACCTCCGGTAATTACTGTTTCCATGAAAAAAGTTCCAAAGTTTTTTTAACCCCGAACTTCGGGGGAGCCTACACAAACTTCTGTCCTTTCATCAAATTGCTTGCGACTTCTGTTCCATACTCGACAGCAGCCCCTCTTATCTTATACAGGATAGCTAGCAGGCTTAGCGGCACGCGTTTCATCTACATTACTGAATAATTGGGTTTCTGTAGCAGCATTTGATGTTTCCATGGTGGCCACATAATTTGCTTCTCCAGTTTTTTATGTTAACACTATCCGAGTATTCCCTAAGTGATCCTTCACAAAGTAGATGATTTTATATCTTCGGTTGACAAGGATTCGTAATGCTTATGTGGTATTGTTTAATTAAATCTAAAAAGGTTTATTTTCTATATATTAATGCGTATTCTTTAATCCCATATAAACAACTACTCCTAAAAAACTAACTATACTGATTACAACGTAAAAAAGAGCAGTTAATTTAATTTCTTTCTGTGACTTTTTTGATTCTTTCAACCACTTATCATGTATAACAGAAGGCAAATGTTTTTCCCTGTAAAAAAATCTTATGTAATTAAATATCAGAAAGAAAAAATAAATACCAACTGAAACAATCTTTAAGAGATATTCCTGTGGATAATATATGGCTATAATAATGAACCAAATTGTAAGCAAATTAAATGTTTGCAGTAAGGAAACTACTGTAATACTAGTTCCCTCTGTTTCTTTCTCCCTGTTACGCGCATAAAACTTTGCGACTAAATAGAATAAATAGTCAAAAAACATTCGCACTTTATTTTTAATAAATTAACACCCTAAGTACTTAATTTGATTCTTCCAACTATTCAAATTATACTTCATATCGTTGTATAAATCAATAGTTGATTGTGTAAAATCACCAAAAAGATCACCAATATTCTTTCCTGTCACTTTTTTATAATTGGATCACTAAGATTGCAAAGTCTCAATTCGGCTGCATAATAAACGTGCCATTAATCCCTGCTACCGAGAAATTAACGATATCCGTTCCAAAGTCTTTGGAATAAGAAAAGAAATCAACCACTTCCCTTCCCGGGTCCGTAGGGTTTGCAGGCGTATTATAATTTGAACTGGAAGGGGCTCTCAACTCGTCCGGCCTCCCCATAATACTGCGTGTTATAGCACCACCGCCGGATAAACTTCAGCCCATCCACACATCCGATGCTAATTCATTTACACAAATTCCATTTGAGCCATAATTCAATGCAATATGAATGGGAATTGAACGCGATTGTTCTTGTATTAAAGGCACTCCCACATTGGGTACACCCGTAGCATAATTCAATGCTACATCGCCTGCTTTATTCATTGTTGCCGCGCCTACTGGTGGCGGTAATCCACGGCTAGGATTAAATCCGTAATCGTTTTGTCCTCGGGCAAGTACAAGTAAATGTGTGATACTCAATAGTATTACTAATAAGCATAGTTTCTTCATCTGCGTTAGGTCAAATGGACACTAATTATTAATTGTCATATATTGGCAATCGTATTGCTAAGAAAATTCCAGCGTCTTTAAACATCCTTATATATGTTTGATTTCCTGGTTTCGAATTAGAGCATCAAATGCTATTGAATTCATTATGTAAATCAATCTATTCTTACAATTACTCTTCTTTTCAGTTCTTAACCAGGAACAAGATCATTATAAATCGGCCGACCAGGTAACCGTATTTTATCTTCCGCAGTTATTGAATAAATTAAATAATACTTATTATTACAAATTTCAACAAAGGTTATCCCAAAAATAGAACCTGGAAAATCATAATAAATAAATACACCTATCTTATAATTTTTATCCTTTCTGATATGAGCAAAACTTTCAAATGATAAATTATCAATAAGAAAATTATTGACCACGAATCCTAATTCATACCCGTATTCATCATAAGAATTAAATATCAATTTGCCTCTTTGAATATTTATTACATTTAATGCGGAAATATGAGTAGATATATCTGCTCTATACTTTGACAAAAAATTATTGATAACCACATCATGGTATTGTTTATTAAGTAAATTCAGTGAATCCTGTAAAATAATATCACTTTTTCTTTCCTCTAATGTAAAGTGAATACTTTTAAATTTACTGTTCTCCAACTTATCAACTGGAACTTGCGCATTTAAATTTGCACTTAACAACATCCAAATAATAAAAAGCAATTTATATTTCATATTAACTGTTCTATTGAATTACAATTGGTTTTCCCGTATCTGGGTAAACTACGACTAGGGTTAAATCCATAATCGTTTTGCCCATGGGCAATAAAATGCTTACTACTCAATAGTATTACTAATAGCACAGTTTTCTCATCTCACATGTACTTTAAGGTTAAATGATGATGATTAATTGGTTAACAATATTCCATCCACCTACATATTATACCCCACCCTAAACTGCACAGGCTGCGTAGCGGGATAATGCTGGTTATGTAAGAAATCGTATAGTATGATAATGTTTCCTTTCAGTTTATTATTGATCTTGTACTTCTTGCTTACCCCCAATAAAGCCGAGTTAAAAGCCGATTGTACTTTCTCCGGTGAATTGAAGTTGTACGTTCTCTCAAACCCACCATTCACGAAGAACGTGCCTTTCAATTTGTAATCCATATAACTGCGAAGCCCGGCACCGGCGCTCGTAAACTGTATGTTATTCCACCCCGATCCCAAGCCCAGCTTATAAACACCTCCTACTCCTATTGTTCCGTTTTTCGAGAACTTGTAGCCTACTTGTAAGCCTACATCCCCACTTGCCGGGAAGTACTGGTTGTTCTTCTGGAATTGCATATTGGTGCCGTATTCTAAGCGTTGTAAGAAACGCTTCTGCTTCATCTCGTTAGGTTTGAAGTTGGGCATCTCCGCCGCATTGTCTAAGCCCGGGAATTGATTCCGCAAGGTTTCCATGCGTTCGCGGGCACTACTCATCTGGTCGCGTAAGGCTGCCGTAGCATCATTACTACCGCCACCACCACCTGCCCCTGGCATGGCACCGCCTAATCGTTGTTGGATTAATTGCTCCACTTGTGAGCGTGTTTGCAAACCTTCTAAGGAAGCTGTACCACCTGTATTTTGGAAATTAAACAGGGAGGCAATGAGCGAGTTTTGTTGAATGAGTTCTTTGAATTGCTTGCTGTTCTTCACCAATTCAACTACCTTCTTCTCTATCTTTTTGCGGTCTTGCAAGATATCTTTGTATTCCTGCACCTGCTGTACATAGCTGTATGCCGCTTGGTTGTATTTGGAGAGATATTTCTTTAAATCGGTATACTGCCCCAACTGCGATTGTAAATACTGCTTTCTTTGGGCTATAAACTGGCGTACTTGCTGTACTTCTTCAAACTTAGACTGTAACTCGTCTACGTTGCCAACTGCTTTCGTTAATTGATCTTTGTACTTCCCAATATTGCCATCCTTGCCCAGCATGCCTAATACACTCGATACCGTATCTACATAAGAATCGTACTTACCGCCACCCTTACCGGCACCCGGCTTAAACTTATTCAAAGGATCAAATACCCGTTTAGCCGCCATGGAATCAATTTTCGACAAACGCTTATTGAGCGCGTTTTCATATTGCTCCAATTCTGCTATAGCACGCGCATTCGCACGCTCCAACTGCTTCGTTGTGCGTGATACCTTCTTATTAACTTGTTGAATGTATTGCTGGCTGTATTGCTCGACCTTGGCTGCCGTATCTTTCGGCTGTATAGACTGTACAGGACTAAAAGTTAGGCAAATTGCATAAATGTATACTAACATAGGTTAAATGGATAATCTTCATGTGAAGATATTAAATTCTCCAACACAAATTCATTCAAATAACATATAATTAATTCCTATACGTCAAACCCCTTAACAGTTGAGAACGTAGAGATTAGAAAAGCTTTCAACATCGAAAGTATATCGAAAACGTATTCTTCTTGTTTAACAATAGTGTTAGTCCACGATGGGAGAATACATTTTCAACTCTTACCTATCGCCCCCGGAACCAACTACCATATTCCATTTTCCTTAATAATAAAAGATACTAAGAATAATACGAGCAATGAGGAGTATACTACACTACTTTTCTCTCTCTTTTAAACGCATTGCTTAAATACTTACTATTTAATACTAGAAACACCATCAACAACAATAACGCTATCGGCTGAAATATGGGAAACATAAGTGAACCTACCCAAAATTGTTTCGTGATAATTGGAGTTGTAAAGGCTGCCAGATTAATTGTGCTCAGCAATAATGTAATTCCTGTGATTAAAACGCCAATTCTCATACTGAAGAAGTATGTGAAAATATTGATCAATACAAGTATACCACCTGTTAAATGACGCACCCTAGCCACATGAGTTACGGCTACAATGTCATACCATGTAATAAGGGTAAAAACCAATAAAATGATGAAAGGTATATACCTTATTATTTTCTTGATGTGCATGTCTATTTTTTATATTTCCTTAATGAATTCGAAATCTGGACGCGCTTTTGGCGGTGAAAGAAACCTTATGCTGTCTCCAACTATCTAATAAATTTCGTAATAATACCACATGCTCTTCCGCTAAAAAAAACTGGTATTTTATAATTGTACGATCGACCCCTAACTCTAAATAATTTCCACTACCATTCGCAAATGACATTCTTCCATTCCTCTCTCCTTCAACCTCTAACACAAATATTTCTATTGTAGTCAATCCTGGAATATCATGTACAACTCTATGTTCATTCGCATGTACAACTATTCTACTTTCATTCAATTCAATTATACCAACCTTCTTATAATTAACGATCATACGTGATATCCATATTATCATGCTTCCACCTACAAAGGCAACTAATTTCAACGTATCATACTGAAAATAGTAGCATAATAGTGCAAGCAAGTATAGTATAAAACTAATCGCATACATCGAAAGAATGAGTTTTTTGTTATGTGCTTCAATTAACGGGAGCTGTATACTGTACATCTAAATATTGTTAAACTATTAAAATCCACAACCACACGCCTATCGATACAAGCTAAATCTTCAAATGAAAACTATCTATTCTGCTTATTCAGCGGCGGCTTATAATCATACCTCCCTTCTTATTATCTACTTTACTTTTCACAACAATATATATTTAAACAAATCATCCCAATAAGCTTCAACGTACAGCCAATACGAATATCATATCTATCTCAAAAAATCCTTTAATAAATCGTCCTCCTCTTGTTTCTTTTGCATCACATGTTTCATAAACCAACGGTACATATAATTACCTAGGGTATAGAACGGCCATGTTATAATTGTCATTATCAATGCTGATATTGGAATCGTTACTATACCATAAAAGAAACCGGCAAAACCATGTACATACTCATCATTCACCATGGAAACATCATATCCTGCTAATGCTAAAAATGCAGCTAATAATCCTAAGGGAATCATCGGAAATAAAAACGCGATAAAAAACCGGGAAAAAGGTACTTTGTAATCTTTCATAGATAAACTGTATTTAATCTTAGCCTAAAAACGAAACAAGCTATTTGCAGGAGGGAATATGCTCTACATTACTGTTATTCTAGGTTAAATGCATCATCTTTTGTACCGTGAAAATAAGGAATCTTCCCATTCATACCATATAATATTACCATTTAGCCCACTTTTCAACTCATTCCCCCTATTTTTCAATTCCCGTACTTCTACTGAGAAACACCCCAACCCGCAAAACTACTTTTGCATGATCAAACATATTAACAAGCAAAAATTCTCTAACATCATGTATTTACATTGTTCCCAAAAAACAATCATGACTACGCTCCTCGCAGCGTTCACCGTGCTTACTTTTAGCAACTGCAAAAAAGATAAAGACGACAAACCGGAAGACACAACCACCGTTACCGCCGCTAAACTCCAAAACAAAAAATGGAAAACAGTAGCCGCAACTATTACCCCGAAAGTACGGTACGACGAAAACCCAGATCACCTCACGAATAACCTCTATGCCGACGTGATGGATGCCTGTGAAAAAGATAACTTCTTCCAATTCCTCGACAACGGCGTATTACGGATGAACGAAGGCGCAGATATTTGCGAGGAAGAACAACAAACCAGCGATTACCAATGGCAAATTACCAATGGCCAGTTGAAACTACCTTACTTCGAAGACGGTTTCATTAACCCTACCTTCACTGTTGAAAAGTGCACCAAATCGGAAATGAGATTCACGATCAAAGGTAAAATTCCAACAATCAGCGATCAAGAATATACGATCACTTTTACGGCTACTTCTTTCTAACACTTATTAACTTTTTCAATAAAAAACAGTTACAGTTTCAACAAAAATCCCTGCTGCTAAGCAAGCAGTGTTACAAACAATTAGGTAATTTTATTTGTGTGGTTAAAGCTTTATCGGCGCTCCCAAAAGGGCGTCGATTGCTTTTTGGGGGTATGACTAGAAAATCGTTATTTCGTAACAAATCCACTCCCCATGCATGTCGATGAAATTATGGAACAACTCGTTGCCCTCGGCAGCCCTTCCATTAAGAAAGTACTGATCAACCATGGCGCCAAAGAACCTTTCTACGGCGTTAAAGTGCAAGATTTAAAGAAGATACAAGCGAAGGTGAAGAAGGATTACGAACTCTCTAAAAGCTTGTACAATACTGGCATCTCCGACGCCATGTACCTCGCCGGCCTCATCGCCGATGAAAAGAAAATGACCGAAGCCGATCTCCGCGATTGGGCCGCTAAAGCTCCTTGGCAAATGATTATAGAATACACCGTGCCTTGGATTACGGCGGAAACACCCCACGGTCCTAAACTGGCTACAGAATGGATCAACACAGGCGATGAGCACTTTGCTAGCATTGGCTGGGCTACATGGTCGAATATTGTTGCTATTACAAAAGATGAACAGCTCGATATTCCCTTCCTCCAACAATTAATTGAACGCGTAGTAAAAACTATTCACGCTGCACCCAACCGCGTGCGCTATACAATGAATAGTTTTGTAATTGCCGCCGGTAGTTATGTACCAGCTTTAACAACACAAGCCATGGCAGCTGGTAAATCCATTGGAGAAGTAGAAGTAAACTTAGGTAACACGGCCTGTAAAGTACCAGGTATAATTGAATACATCGATAAAGTAAAAGCCAAAAATTACATCGGTAAGAAAAAGAAAATGGCCAGGTGCTAAACCCGGCCACTCCAAATTATTTTACTACAAGGCTTGCTTATCCTGCTGCTTGTCCAATAACAGCAAACAATAAGAGAATACCTAGTATCATCAATATAAAGAAGAAAATCTTCCAGAAACTATACGGTCGCTGGCCAATCACTTCTCCTGTACTGGCATTGATATAAATGTTATACACTTTGTTGTTATACTTATAACTACTAATCCAAACAGGCAATACCGCGTACTGGATATTCGGATCTTCATACGTTACCCGGTAATCATTAATCCGCTGTTCATCACCCCCAATATCATCCCTAATAGCACTTTGAATGCCTGGGTCCATCCGCTGCTTCGCAGTTTCAAAACCTTCTTCGGGTTTGGTTTTATATACTTCCGTTCTGAAACCACTCAAGTATCTTTCGTCAAAAGCTTTCATGTCTTCAAAACGCCAAGGCTCTAATTTCCTTTCTACTTTTGCATCTATCGAGGCACTTGCTTTCACAAGTATCTTATCGAAATATAAATACACGGTGCCCGAAGCTCGCGACCAACGGGTGTGCCGTACTTGGCGCGTACGAATTTCTTGCTTCCCGTTAACGGTAGTGGTATACGTTTCGGTGGTATAGTAATAATCGCCCCTCTCACCTGTGTAAGTGGTGGTGGTGTTTGAATCGAAGTTCCAATACGGCAAGTATATACCTTTTAATTGTCGAATATCTACCAAGCTATCGGCATTCTTCAACATCTTATTTGGCACAAACCAGCGCGACTTCATCCATTTAAACAGGAATAAAGCGGCTTGTCGATCGCTTATTCTAAAAGGCAGCACCACGTGCGGCTGGGTAATTTGTTTCGAGTCGGACTGGTTAACCACCAAGGGCGATGTACAGAACGGGCAACTATCCGAGGCCACGTTCGGTAACATGGTAGTGGTAGCACCGCATTGTTTGCAGCTTACTACGTAGGAACTTACTTTTTGTCCTTGTGCTGTATTATACTCCGCTTCTACGAATTCCGCAAAATCAGTAGATATCGTATGGGCAGGTGTAGTATCGTAATCGTGACCGGATTCAATTTCGTTCATCGTTCCACAGTACCCGCAACGTAACTTTTGCGTACCGGGTTGAAACTCCAACTTAGCACCGCAGCTGTCGCAAACGAGGGAGGAAACGATTTCGCTGTTTTTTTCTTCGAATGGCATAGATCAGTTAGGTAAAATCAAAACAGGCAAGCGTTACAGCTTACCTGTTTGTGATTAAGTAATATGTTAGAAGCCAGGAATTGGTGGCGGTACATTTTTAAATAAGTTGTCTAAATCATCGTCATAGTACGCCGATTTCCACTCTGTTAACCCTTTCTTCCAATACAGGGTATCGGAATTGATGGTGCCCGCGGCAATTAAAGCAGGAATTTGATCATAATTGTAAGGACCGGCTTGTTGACCATTAATAGCAAAGAAATATTGTGCTGCTGTTGGCAATGGTGGCGGCACTGCGCCATTCGCTGGAGAATTTTGCATACCTTGTGTAGGATCGAACTGGTTTTGTTTGTACATGTTCGTCATTTGGTTACCCATAGCAAAACCCATCGCAGCTTCCATACCAAGGCCACCAACACCTGTACCACCACCAGGGTTATTACTCATATTCTCCATCGCATTGGCTGCTTGGAATTGAGAGTAAGCACCAAGGTTACCGATAATACCCATGCTGCTGCGTTTGTCGAGCGCTGTTTCCACTTCTGGTGGCAACGAAATATTCTCGATCAAAAACTTGGTGAGCTCTAAACCGATTTCTTCAAACTCCGGCTTGATCTTGTCTTGCACGAAAGTAGAGAACTCGTTGTAGTTAGACGCAAGGTCGAGTACAGGAATTTTTGATTCCGCGATGGCGTCCATACCACGCGTTACGGCTAAGTTGCGGAGGTTTTCATTGATCTCTTCAACCGAGAACGTAGGATTTGTAGCAGAGATATCGCGTACAAACATGGCCGCATCTTTCACGCGGAAGTTGTAGCTACCGAAAGCACGCAAACGTACCGGGCCGAATTCCGCGTCGCGGATCATCACCGGGTTTTTCGTGCCCCATTTTTGATTCGTGAATTGGCGCATGCTTACGAAGAAAACATCCGCCTTAAAAGGACTATCAAAACCATACTTCCAACCTTTTAAAGTTGATAAGATGGGCATGTTTTGTGTAGTAAGTGTGTACATACCAGGCATGAACACATCGGCCAGTGCACCTTCATTGAGGAACACGGCCACTTGGGATTCGCGAACGGTTAGCTTCGCGTTCATTTTGATTTCGTTCTGGTAACGCGGGAATTTCCAAACAATTGTATCGCTGGTGGTGTCCACCCATTCGATAATATCTATAAATTCTCCCTTAATTTTATCGAATAAACCCATAGCACATATAGTTTTAGTGCTGTAAATATATTAAAACGTATTATATGTGGATAGCATCCGTGTTAAAATTTATATAAAAGCGTAAGTTCCCCCTATTCACGCCGTTAGCGCCCCTTTTGAGAACAGGGTTAAAGTAATCGAGCTGCCGCTTTCCACCATTTTACAACCAGTTGATAGGCAGTATCCTTCTATGTAACTTCTATGTACTTTACCCGGTAATTCTATGTAGTTTCCTAGTAATTTCTATGTATCGTTGCCCTATTAGACTATATCAAACCTTGTATTTCCTTTAGGTCTCCCTTACTTCCCCTTTACCCTTCCTTTGTATTAGATTGATAATCAATTCACCATTTTATTGGGCTGCGGCCTCGTTACCTGCTCCTGCCTTATCTTCGGGATATTGTTAACCAATTCAACAAGCATTGTTATGGGAAAAATTGTACCCATGGGTTATAAGCACTTGGAAAAAGTAGCTTTCTACCCTACACGCAACGGCTACCTGGCCGTTACAAAACAGCGGAAAATTCCGAAATGGGGTGAAAAAATCAAAGACCACCGCGCGGCATTTGGCAAAACGGCGCAGATGGCAGCCGACCTGTATGCACATTTTCAACCTACGCGGGAATTAGTGAGGGATAAAGGGATGTACCGCCGGTTATCGTCGCATTTAATGAAGGTATTACAGTCGGATGCTACCAATATACGGGGAGAGCGTACGGCCGAGTATGGAGATGTAGCGATGATGGCGGGTTTTGAATATAATAACAAGGTGAAGTTTAACCGGGTTTTCACGGCGGAACATACGATTACGCTGGACCGTGCAAGGGGTATGGCCGAGGTGAAATTCCCCGCTTTTAATGCCCACCATGAAGTGCATGCGCCTAAGCATGCTACACATTTCAAACTCATCGCCAGCCTACACGCGGTAAACTTTCATACACAACAAATTACTTCCCACCATCTTACAAGCCAAACATTGCCTCTTCATGCTACGATAGACGCATTTTCGATGGCCTTAGAGATGGCGAAGTTTGATCCTAGGCACGTTTTTATTTCGGTCGGTATTGCATTTATTGAAGTGGAAAACGGCCAAGAATACCCTATCAAAGGCGGCGTTCTAAACGCTATGGCTATTCGTAAAGTGTTTGTGAAAGCGGTTGTAGCGCAAGAGAAAGGGATAGTTTCGGCAGAAGAAATAATCCGCCAGGCCTTGCTACCAAAGCCTTCGGTGCCACCCAAGAAACGTTCAAGGGCCTTACAAGTAGGCACAAAAAAGCATACACGCTTACGGAAGCATGCAGTAGCAACACCACTAGTTGAATGATGATTTAAGAAACTTTTTCCGCAACGGGAATAATGTGGTAGGCACAACGGCGATCGCCTTCGAGCACATGGTCGACACGGTTCACAGCAACATCGTCGCCGAATATTTTACGGATCGCTTGCAATTCCGAGTTGCAAATGGATTGGCATGCCCGGGCGGCATCACAAATAGGGCAATGGTTTTCGATGAGGAAATAACCACCATCATCTTCCTTCTTCCATTCTGCTAAATACCCTTCGTTCGTACGAATTTCGGCGAACTTATTAATCTTTTCTTCTAGGGAAGGCAAGCCACTGAGGGCGATTTCGTACTTGTAGCTCGACATTTTCTCGCGGGCAAACAGTACTTTATCGAGTGCTTCGGGGCCACTCACCTCTTCAATAGCCTTAATTAACTGCACGGTAAGGGTGGCATGGGTATCAGGGAAACGGCGGTTAGCGATTTCCGTGAGCGACCATAATTGGGTTGGGCGCCCCACTCCTTTAGATGCAGAATTGGCAGTCACGAACCCTTCTTCTTGTAGCTTTAAAAGGTGCAAGCGGGCCCCCTCGGAAGTAATGCCAAGTTCCTTCGCTAGGGCGGTTGCCGACTGTGGACCATTTGTTTTCAGCAACATTAAAAAACGTTCGGCAGTAGACTGAAAAGATGACTGATATTTACCCAAGTATTTACTTGTTTTAATAGCAAATGTCGTAACTTTGGGCCGGAAATACAATTTTTATTACGGGATGCGGCCGGCACCCGGCTATGAACAAAGTTTAACGCGAAGCCTACTTTACAGTACCATAGCCAGTTTGATGGCAAAATCCACCGAAATGTTAAAAGTAATTAACACTACTCTATAGGTCGATTCCGAAATAAAATATTCCAACGAAAGCTATTTAAGGGGAAAAATATATTAAAAACCTCTTAGATGTAAGGCATTTTAACCTGTATGGTTATTGTATATCAATGAAAAGCACCTAAATAATGATAGGATTTTCAGTATTGTAGCAGTAATTTTGCAGGATAGTCATGAACTATAAACGTAAAAACAATGATTACAATCTCACCGGCAGCTAAAGTATATGTAGCTAAATTGATGGAAGATCAGCAAGTGGCAGCGGGCAGTTTTTTGCGTGTTGGCATTAAGGGCGGCGGTTGTTCTGGTTTGGAGTACGTGATGAAATTTGACACGGAACAACAGGAGAATGACCAAGTATTCGAGAACGAGGTGGTTAAGATAGTGACAGACCGTAAGAGTTTGCTCTATTTGTATGGAACAGAATTAGATTATACGGGTGGATTGAATGGTAAGGGATTATCGTTCAATAATCCGAATGCAACGCGTACTTGTAGTTGCGGCGAGAGTTTCGCGGTGTAAGGAGACAAGTGTACGCAAAGAATTTTCAAATTATTTTACTATAATAAATGGCTACAGAAAACGAAATTATTCAACAGTTAGCTGATAAGGCTTACGAGTTTGGGTTTGAAACGACCATCGATATGGAAGTGGCACCTCCCGGGCTTGATGAAGATATTATCCGCTTTATTTCTGCAAAAAAGGAAGAGCCGGAATGGTTACTAGAATGGCGTTTGAAAGCTTATAGAGCTTTTACTAAGATGAAGATGCCCGACTGGCAACATTTCAAAATGCCTGAGATCGATTTTCAGCAACTTTCATACTATGCAGCTCCGAAGAACCAGGCTAAGTATAACAGTTTAGATGAAGTAGATCCAGAATTATTACGCACATTCGAAAAATTGGGTATCCCTTTAGACGAACAGAAAGCGTTATCAGGTGTTGCTGTTGATGCAGTTTTTGATAGTGTTTCCGTAGCTACTACATTTAGAAAAGAATTAGCTGAGAAGGGTGTTATTTTCTGTTCATTCGGTGAAGCCGTAAAAGAACATCCCGAATTAGTAAAGCAATATTTAGGAAGCGTAGTTCCTCACTCCGATAACATTTTTGCCGCATTGAACGCCGCCGTTTTCTCCGATGGTTCGTTTGTATACATTCCTAAAGGCGTTCGTTGCCCAATGGAATTATCGACGTACTTCCGTATTAACGCGCGCAATACCGGTCAATTTGAACGTACATTGATAGTAGCCGACGAAGGTGCTTACGTAAGCTACCTCGAAGGTTGTACTGCTCCCATGCGCGACGAGAACCAATTACACGCAGCAGTAGTAGAAATCGTGGCATTGGAAAATGCCGAGGTAAAATACTCTACCGTGCAAAACTGGTACCCTGGCGATAAAGAAGGTAAAGGTGGTATCTATAACTTCGTAACTAAACGTGGTATTTGTAAAGGTGCAAAAGCGAAGATTTCATGGACGCAAGTAGAAACCGGTTCCGCGATTACTTGGAAATACCCAAGCGTTATCCTTGCCGGCGACAATAGCGTAGGTGAATTCTACTCAGTAGCCGTAACATCTAACTTACAACAAGCAGATACCGGTACGAAAATGTTCCACATCGGTAAAAATACACGCAGCCATATCATTTCTAAAGGTATCTCTGCAGGCCGTAGCCAGAACGTTTACCGCGGTTTAGTAACCGTAGGACCGAAAGCTACTCACGCCCGTAACTTTACCCAGTGTGATTCATTGTTGATTGGCGACCGTTGCGGTGCGCATACCTTCCCTTACATTGAATCGAAGAACCCAACTGCCATGATCGAGCACGAGGCTACTACCTCTAAAATCGGTGAAGACCAAGTATTCTATTTGAATGCACGTGGTATCGATACCGAACAAGCAGTAGCATTAATCGTGAACGGTTACGCGAAAGAAGTTCTCAATCAATTACCCATGGAGTTTGCCGTGGAAGCACAAAAATTATTATCAATTACACTTGAAGGAAGTGTAGGTTAATTCGTTAAAATATACGCAAAAAATGATGCTCAATATTAATGATCTGCAAGCAAGAGTTGAAGAAAAAGCCATATTAAAAGGTATCAACTTGCAAATTAATCCAGGTGAAGTACATGCTATCATGGGCCCTAACGGTTCAGGTAAAAGCTCTTTGGCTTCTGTTCTTGCAGGTAGAGAATCTTACGAAGTAACAGGTGGATCTGTAACATTTGATGGTAAAGATTTATTGGACATGTCGCCAGAAGTGCGTGCCCGCGAAGGCCTCTTCTTAGCATTCCAATACCCAGTAGAAATTCCAGGTGTATCTAACATGCAGTTCTTGAAAGCTGCCGTTACCGAACACCGTGCACATAAAGGTTTACCACCTTTCACACCAAAAGAATTTTTAGCATTCGTAAAAGAAAAGCAACAACTCGTACAGTTCGATTCACAATTGATGAACCGTTCTTTAAACGAAGGTTTTTCTGGTGGTGAAAAGAAAAGAAACGAAATCTTGCAATTAGCCATGCTCGAACCAAAATTATCCATCCTAGATGAAACCGATTCTGGTTTGGATATCGACGCATTGAGAATTGTATCCGAAGGCGTAAACAAATTACGTTCTAAAGACAACGCGTTCTTAATTATCACCCACTACCAACGTTTGCTTGATTATATCGTTCCTGATTTTGTACACGTATTGTACAATGGTAGAATCGTACGCAGCGGCACACGCGAGTTAGCACTTGAATTAGAAGAAAAAGGCTACGATTGGTTGAAAGAAGAAATGCATTTACAGGAACCTGTTCAATAAAATAACTAATGACAAATACGCTTACATCGCCAATCATCGCACAATTACCAGGCGTTTTCGAGCAACACCTTTCAGATAGAAAGCAAGCCGAACCCGCTTCGTTATTGACGCAGCGAGATGAAGCATTCAAAACATTCATGTTAAAAGGCTTTCCTGCTTACAGGACAGAAGAATGGAAATACACCAACGTAGCTCCCTTCTTACAAGAAGCCTTTTCATTCGATACTACTACTACTGTTGCCAATACAACGGTAGAAGAATTGCTGAAAGCTGCTATTCCAGCAGGTTTGGATGCCTATACTTTGGTTTGTGTAAATGGTAAATTCCAAAAAGAATTAAGCCAAGTACCTGCCGAAGCGGATGTTCAAATTACCACTGTTAGCGCAGCGATCGAAGCAGGTGCTTACGCTCCTCACTTCAATACTGAATACGATTACAAACATACGTTCGAAGACTTAAACACTGCTTTATTCGAAGAAGGTATGATGATCGTGGTGAAGAAAGGAGCTTCTGTTGATAAACCGATGCACATTATTCACTTGTATCACCACAGTTCACCATTATTTGCGCAAACGCGCCAATTGTGGGTGGTAGAAGAAGGTGCGCAAGCTCAAATCATCGAAACATTGGTAGATCCAGCTTCTAACAATGCCGTGTTGTTCAACAACAACGTAACGGAAATTGTAACGGAAGCAACGGCAAACTTGCAACACTACCAATTGCAAACTGCGCTTCACCATGTACGCATCGTTCACCAAACACGCGTACACCAACATGAAGACAGCGTGTATTCTCACTTCGCTTTCATTATGAGTAGCGCAGCGTTTACCCGTAACAATATCGATATTGTTCACGTTGGCGAGCATATTGAAACCAACTTATACGGTTTCTATTTAGCATCTGAACAACAATTAATCGATAACCATACCGCCGTTCACCACGCGAAACCAAACTGTAATAGTAATGAGCTTTACAAAGGCGTGTTACTAGATAAAGCAGTAGGTGTTTTCAACGGTAAAATCTTCGTTCACCAAGACGCACAAAAAACGAACGCTTTCCAACAAAACAATAACATGATTTTGAGCGAAGGCGCTATGGTGTACACGAAACCACAATTAGAAATTTATGCCGACGACGTGAAATGTAGCCATGGTACTACCATTGGTCAAGTTTCTGAAGAAGCATTGTTCTACTTGAAATCACGCGGTATTGGCGAAGCAGCAGCACGTAACATGCTCGTTCACGCATTTGCATATGATGTAACGGCACAAATTACTGTACCTGCCATCCGCAAATACATCGAACAAATCGCCGACGAATATTTAGATACTTTCGCGAATAATTAAAGAAGCATTAGAGCCATGTTTAACGACACCATTACATTACCCAAACCTTTTAACGTAGCGGATGTACGCGGAGATTTCCCCGTGTTGCAAACCTACGTGAACGGTGCCCCCCTCGTATATTTCGATAATGGCGCCACCACGCAGAAGCCTTGGGCTGTACTGCGCGCGATGGAAGACTATTATACCGGTTATAACTCGAATGTACACCGTGGTGTACATACCCTGAGTCAACAAGCTACCGCAGCCTACGAAGCTGCCCGTGAAACAATTGCCAAGTACATCAACGCGGCATCGGTACACGAAGTAGTTTACACGAAAGGTACTACCGACAGTGTGAACTTAGTAGCTTCCACCTACGGTAAGAAATATGTAAAGGAAGGCGATGTAGTGATCATTTCGGCCATGGAACACCATTCTAATATTGTTCCTTGGCAGATGCTCTGCGAAGATAAAGGTGCTACCCTCAAAGTAATTCCCTTCGATGAGAACGGTGAATTACGCATGGATGCATTCAAAGAAATGTTAGATGAACGCGTGAAGTTAGTGTCGTTGACACACGTGTCTAACACGATGGGTACCATTAACCCGGTAAAAGAAATAATTGCCTTGGCACATGCCCTTAACATCCCCGTGATGTTAGATGGCGCACAAGCAATTGCCCACTTAGCGGTGGATGTGCAAGATTTGGATGTAGACTTCTATGCCTTCTCTTCCCATAAAATTTACGGTCCTACCGGTATTGGTGTACTATACGGTAAAGAGAAATGGTTAAATGATATCCCTCCCTACCAAGGTGGTGGTGATATGATTAAAACCGTGACCTTTGCCAAAACCATCTACAACGATCCGCCATTGAAATTCGAAGCAGGTACCCCGGCGATTGCAGAATCGGTTGGCTTAGGTGCAGCCTTGCAATACTTAATGGAATTGGATTTAGCAGGCATGAGAGCTTACGAGCATCACCTGAACCAAGTGGCATTAGAAAAATTGCGTACGATCGATGAGCTTCGCTTTATTGGGAATGCCAAAGAACGCAACGGTGCTATCTCTTTCATGATAGGCAACCACCACCCTACCGACGTAGGTGAGTTACTCGATCAACAAGGCATTGCCGTAAGAACGGGTCACCACTGTACACAACCTTTGATGGATATATTTTGTATCCCGGGCACTGTGCGCGCGTCGTTAACATTCTACAACACGGAAGAGGAAGTGGATAAATTGGTAGCCGGCATCAAGAAAGCCGTGATTATGTTGAATAAATAAAGCCGCAACGATGACTATAAATGAGCAGCAAGACGCGATTATAAGCGATTTTGAGATGTTTACCGATTGGATGGATAAGTACGAATACATTATTCAACTAGGCAAAGATCTCCCGGCCTTAGACGAACAGTATAAAGTGGATGATAATTTAATCCGCGGTTGCCAAAGTAAAGTATGGCTACATGCAGATTATAAAGACGGCAAACTCTTTTTCTCTGCCGATAGCGACGCCCTCATTACCAAAGGCTTGGTAAGCTTAGTGATCCAAGCATTAGACGGTCAGCCCGCGAAGGATATTGCCACGGCGGAGTTGTATTTCGTAGAGAAGATCGGCTTAAAGAGCCACCTTTCCCCTACCCGTTCTAACGGCTTACTAGCGATGATCAAACAAATAAAGATGTACGCTGTAGCCTACCAACTTAAATCGTCACAAAACTAAACCATGAGCGCGAATATAGCCTTGCAGATGAAAGTGGAGGAAGTACTCCATACGGTGCACGACCCCGAAATCCCCGTGAATATTTACGATTTAGGCCTTGTATATAAAGTGGAAGCGAGCGATAACGGCCACGTACTAGTGATCATGACCTTAACCGCCCCCGCCTGCCCCGTAGCCGGTGCCATTATCCAAGAAGTAACGGATAAAATTTCCGCGTTGGAAGGTGTTACGAATGCCGATGTACGATTGACGTTTGATCCACCTTGGACGAAAGATATGATGAGCGAAGAAGCGAAATTGGAATTGGGATTTTTGTAAGAGATTAGACGCCACTCGTTGAGGGGCGTTTTTTTTGTGGGATTGTGATGCTGCTATTGGGGTTTTCGATAAACTGGGATATAGTGTTTGGTTGCGAGATATTGAGGAATTTGGATGCTTCTATTGGGGTTTTCGTAAACTGGGATATAGCGTTTGGATATGGGATATTGAGGAATTTGGATGCTTCCAGTAGGAAGCATTTTTTGTTGTTTCATGATGGAATATGTACGTTTCATTACATGTGAACTTAGCGGGTTTGGGGTGCTGGATTATATTTGAATTGTTAGCGTAGTTGTGGTGATTGCTTAGAGAGGAGACTAGCAATTGCTTGATAACTATGCTTGCTAATATGTTATTACGGCGATACTGTGGTTTAAGCAGTATCGCCGTTTTATATATGCGTCATAACCATTAATATCGAGCTTAAGGTTGTGGTTCTAGCGGGTATGGGATTTTATCGGGGTGAAGGTAGCGGAGAAGGAAGTGGATGACGCCGGCTTGGCCGGTCATGAAGTCGGCGGTGGGGAATTCAGTGCCTTCTACGTACCAATATACTTCATTGGGATTAGGTGTGGCTGCTACTTGGTGAATGATACTAAGAACAATTTTTTCTGCTTTCTCTAAATAAGCTGCATCATTGAATGCCCTATAAGCTTCCAAATATACTTCCCCAATTCCAGCACTACCATGACAATGGGATAAATTAAGCATAACAAACTCATGCGGAATACACATAAATGCTTCATCCACAATTTTCTTGTATTTATCGCTCTTATATACTCTGTATGCCACAATAAATACAAGGGCAATTCCACTTGCTCCTGTACAAAGCTCAATAGTTGACTTCATGTCATGTGTACTTGTTCTCCAAAACCTAGTGCCATTTCTGGAAAAACTTGTCTTTTCTAACCATTGTAATCCCGTAATAATACATTCGTCAACTTGAGTATCATGATACAATTCTCTATACAATAGTAACGAGTATAAAATCCCTGCCACGCCATAATGCAGGCCAGTATTTATTTGTTTATTACTATTAGTTGTATCGTTGTACCATGCTCCACTTTCTAGCTGGCTTTCCCTCAATACAGTCACTATTTCATCTATTTTGGCATTAACGTATGCTGCACGATTCTGTTGATGAAGGTGTAACAATGCCAAAAGTTGTCCCGCATACCCAAATACAAGATCTGTTTTGGTGACTATTCCAGTCATCCACTCTACTAAATTATAATCGCTAATATTGTTAAAACATGAATATTGATTCATTAAGTTTAACATGATAGCAATACCTGCTTTCCCAAAGTGTAACCCATTAGGAAATTCTTTAGTTTCAATAGCTACAGGAATCTTTTCAGCAACCCTTAGACCTTCATCAATATTAAAACCAACTGATTTTGCTATATGCAACATGTAAAATACACCAGCAGCCCCCCTATTGAATCCATAATATAACCTAGCGCCATCAAACTGCCCTTTTACATGTCCATTACCAAATATTTTACGTGAAAACCAAGTTTGATGACCAGTAAACATAGGACTATTTACTGTACTAATTGCATGTTGAATAGTTGTTTCGATATCCTTCCTACTTACCAAATCTACAAGCGCTTCTCCTCCTCCATCTTTCTGAATGAGCAGCTTAAAGTATTGTACGGCATTAATGATATATTGTAAACTTGGACGCTGTTGAGGATCATCATGCAAACAATAAAAAACAACATCTCTTATTTCCTTATTTGGAATATAATACGATAATTTGCGATGTAAATTCAATTCGTGGTCACGCGATAAAATAATTGGGAACTGCCCAGTTAGCACAACGAACAAACTTGCGCCAATTGCATATAGGTCATCTTCTATTGTTGGTGTTTTGAGATAATATTGATTGGGTGACATAAAACCTGGGGTGCCCCAGTCAAATTGCAATTCAGCACTTTGTAAGTCATAACTTAATTCCAAGTCAATCATTTGAACATTAAGTTTCTTATCAACAATAAAATTAGTAGGCGTTATGTCACGGTGTACAAAATCACAATTGTGCATGCATTCAATCAATGCTAATATTTTCAACGTGATTTCTAATAGCTTAATCTTTCCATTTTGGGGTATATTATGCCATGTTCTACCATTATAAACTTCGAATATTTCATCCATAAATGACTTACCCTTCACAAGTTCCATTGCAATATACGCATCCGTATTATCCTCGAAATATTCATAGATAACAGGCATCTTAACTTTCCCTCTTAGCGCATCAAACAGTTGCTTTTGCCACCTTATCCTGGAAGTGACATCCCGATTATGAGCGTCTTGCCAAACATTCTTTTTTCCTTGTTTCAGCACACATACGCCCCAAGAAAGCAATCCTTTAAAATAAATTGCTTTATGTACACTTCCCTTCAAATCATTTTTCAAAACTTTAAAAGGCAAATAGTTCCCTACAATTTTATTCACAGCACTGCCCTTATCTTTTGATTGAACGATAGGGAAAAGCCTATCAACTCCACTTGGTAACACATGAGGAATTGTAAATAAATCTTCTACTAAGTTTCCATTTATGTCGTATATAAAATGCAAGTATTCTCCATTCTCTTGTAGAACGGGTATAGGTTTTATACCGCCATACCTGGTATAAATACTATTCGTTAATTGTTGTGCGGCTGATATAACAGGCCCTTCTTCATTACCGAGTATTTCGTACAAAAAAGGATATATACTTCGTGCTTGTTTATCATCGTTGGGGTAAATAACAATTGCTTGTCCTTGTGTAGATACGCCAAGTACAGCATTATTTATATTAATATGGTCTTCCCGTGTTTTAATAAGCTTGAAAGCTACTTCTATAGATTTTAAGTACTGCAGTAAAGGGGGGAGAATGGAGGTAATTGACACAAGATTGCAACTGATGTAATACATCCAACCTTGGGTTTTCCTTAAATCACCATGAATTATATAATAGATATCTTCACTTTCTTCATCAAACTCGTTAAAATATTCGAGTAAGAATACCTTATAATCACGAATTTTGCTTAATTGTTCTGTTGACATAATCGATGATATAAATAAATAGAAAATTCTCCCACAATACCAATAATGTGAGAATGTGCATTTATAATATCATCTATACGTTATACTGTAATTTACTGAAAAATACTAAACAAATTAATTGTTTAAATAAAATTAACATAGCCTGAAAACTGCAGCCACAAAGCATTTACCACGCAGAAATCCACCACCTTCATTTGATTTCCAGGCCTCTTATAATATTGAATTATATAATCACCTATATTTGAGTTCTCCATTTACGACATTTTCATTCGCCTCTCCATTTTATACTTATCAGCAAGCTGAATAATTAGCTTGAAAAGTTTTATTGCACAAAAACTCGTAAGTATGAAAACCAACCTGGTAAGCTGTAAAATGGCACTAGTCATATCACTTACTATTTTATTAATTCCGTTTTACACCTATTCTCAAAAGCTACCTTTGGCTTTACAAATTGGAGATCAACTTCCAGCAAATGTATTAACATACATTTCAAGCAAACTAAAACTATCTAGCAGTAAAGAGTTAGACAATAAACCACTCTTATTATACTTCTGGAATGTCCATTGTTCTGGCTGCATAGCACATATGCCTCAATATGATAGTTTGCAAAAAGTGATGAGCGAGGAGATAATTATATTACCTATTACTACAGACCCTGAGGATAGGGTTCAGAATGCTAGGCTGAAATATAAGAGGATGCAAAGTTTGACTTTACAATTCTTGAATGCAGATACGCTTATTAACAAGTTAATTCCCGTAGACGTATTTCCGGCATATGTGTGGGTTAATAGGAAAGGACGCATTATATCATTTAGTAAACAGGGCAGTATTGAAAGTATAAAGCAATTTGCAAAACATGAAATCGCACCGAAATTTATAGATTCAAAAGAATATTCCGATTCTGCGTTACAGAAAAATATAATATTTCAATCTACATTGGCAACGAATCCAAATACATCTGCTAAACAATTTATTCTCTTTAACAATCATCAACAAATAATTGAAATAAACTACTTATCGAATATCAAAGAATTATATCGCTTTGCATATAACAACCTTTCTAACACTGAACTTGCAAAGGATAGGGTGATAGTAAATGAACTTCATGGAAAGGATGAGGATACCCATATCGACTTAACAAATTACTACTATTATCAAGGCAAATCACAACCTAAAGGTTCTCCCCTAGTGCTATTTAGAGAAATGATCCATACCCTCAATAATTTCTTCGGTTTAACTAGTAGAAGAGTGGTCTCACCGGTAATGTGCTATGTAATAAAAGCCCCAGTCAAACAACTAATAAAAACAAGCACAGATACCCCACACTTTGAATATTATGTTGATTCTTCTATGGCATGGAACTATAAATTGAACAAAATATTAAACCGGGTTCAATCCATTTTCCCAGGTGAATTACCTATTGTTGATGAATCTGGATATGCAAATGGCATTAATGTGAAATTCCCCAATACAGAAGGTATCAAAGGTTTTATTACCTCGTTAAAAGCCATAGGTTTCACTATAGAAATCGAAGAAAAACCAATAGAAATAATATCATTATCTCCTATTCTCATTCCTACAAACGAATAAAATGAAACAAACATTTACCCTGCTTTCGTTTATCCTAACAGCTACTTTAAGTTGTTTTTTGTGGATGGCATCTAATGGCCAAAATTCCATCAAAAATATAGAAGGAAGAATCGTTTCATCAACCAATGAACCTATAATTAAAGCAACAATCAAGGTACTGCACGAGAAGACAGTTGCAATTAGTAGTAATGATGGATTTTTCAGTATACCAGTTGAACGTAATCAAGGTATATTAGTGATATCCTGTATTGGTTATAGTACGAAGGAAATCACTTTTGATGCAAATATCAATGCTAAGGTAAATATTGTACTTACTACAAATTCTACAGCTCTAAACGAAGTAAGTGTTTCAAATGGTTACCAAGTAATTTCCAAAGAGCGTGCCACAGGATCTTATAACTTCGTATCTAATCAAGATGTAAACAGAAGGGTTTCAACAAATATTCTTGACAGAATCGAGAATATGACTAATGCTGTTCAGTTTAATAGGAAATTTAGTAATGAACCCAGTATTACAATTAGAGGTATTAATACCATATTATCGGATCAAAATCCATTGATCATCGTTGATAATTTTCCCTATTTAGCAGATATTAATACAATTAACCCAAATGATATTGAATCTATTACTATTCTGAAAGACGCTGCGGCAGCTGCAATTTGGGGATCAAATGCAGGAAATGGCGTTATTGTTATAACAACAAAGAAGGGAAATTATAATCAGAAAATGAAAATTGAATTCAATACGAATATAACAATTGAAGAAAAACCTGACATCTATTATAAACCCAGTATTTCTGCAAGTGATTTCATTGATGTTGAATTGAATTTATACAAGCTCAATTTTCAACCAGTTAGAAATAGGACGAAACTTTTATCTCCACTCATTGAATTATTAGAACAACAAAAAAAAGGCATGGTTGACCAGGCTACTGTTGATCAAAAAATAGCAGCGTGGCGAACAACAGATATTAGGAAAGATATCGATAAATACGCCTTACAACTAGGCTTAAACCAACAATATGCTGTAAACATGCGTGGTGGGAGTAACAATATTAATTATTTGTTCTCTGCAGGCTATGATAGAAATAAAAGTACGTTAATTGGTAATTCGCTAGATAGAATTACACTACAAAATCAAACCTATTTTAAACCAATACCACAATTAGAGCTGTCGTTCGGAATCAATTATACCAGTACACTTAGCAGAAGGAACAGCCAAGGTATAGATAATATTTCGTTGGGAGATAGTAAAAAAATCTATCCCTACGCGCAAATAGCAGATAAAGATGGGAACCATTTAGCATTACCCAAAGACTTACGATTTAGTTATATCGATACAATGCAGAATATTGGATTACTAGATTGGCACTACAGGTACCTAGATCAACTAGACAATGCTAATAACAAAATAAATAACAATACAATTGTTTTAAACATAGGTACAAAGTATAGATTAAATGAACGATTTTCAGGTGAAGTTAAATATCAATTTCAAAAACAAAATATTGAAGGCACTAATACTCAGAACGAGTTAATGTATGATGTACGAAATGCAATTAACCGCTTTACCATAGCCGAAAGCAATGGCACTTTTACTTATAATTACCCACGAGGTAGCGTAATCGATATTAATAATACAGGGCTAACAACACATTCAGGAAGGGCCCAGGTAAACTACCAAGAACAATGGAATCGTCATAAAGTATTTGCATTAGCTGGTTTTGAAATTAGGGATATAGCTGGGAACATTTATTCTGATAGAATTATAGGATACAATGAATCTTCGGGCTATAGATCACCGATTGACTATAAATCAAACTTTCCACTCTTCTACAATCCACTACTTGCTACAAACATTACTGATATGTTTAGCAAAAGTGAAAGCCTAAATAGATTTACCTCTTTATTTATAAATGCTTCCTATGTGTGGAAAGACAGGTATACGTTATCCGGAAGCTTGAGGAAAGACGCATCGAACTTGTTTGGGGTAAGTACCAATCAAAGAGCTGTTCCTCTATGGTCAATTGGTGCATCATGGAACTTGGCTGATGAAATGTTTTTGAAAGCCAGCAGATTGGTAAACTTACTTAAGTTACGAGCAACCTACGGTTTTAGTGGTAGTATTAATAAACAAGCCGCAGGTGTATTAACTGCCATCAATGACAATGATTACTATTATAACCTACCGACACTTCAAATTATGAATCCCCCGAACGATAAGCTCCGCTGGGAACGCAATGGTATGTTTAACATTGGAATAGATTATAGTATTCTAAATAACCGTGTAAATGGTTCATTAGAATATTATCATAAAATCAATAAGGATTTAATGTCTGAAATTGCAATCAATCCTACTTTAGGCTCATTTGGCCACATGGATCTATCAACTTACTTTGGAAATATAGCAAGTACAAAAGGTAATGGTATTGACCTAAATTTAAATGCAGTTCTATTAAAGCAATTAGTTCGTTGGGATGCTACTTTGTTATTTAGCTATACTCGAACAACTATTACAAAATATGATATAACCCCTACTGTTGCGAATCTTATGGGAGCCGCTAATGCAGGAGCTGGAGGACCTATAACACCACAAATAGGCTATCCTGTTTACGGTATTTATAGTTATCGCTGGGGTGGTTTGGATCCTAAAACTGGCGACCCGAGAGGTTATGTTGCGGATACTTTATCGAAAGACTACACCGCAATACAAAATTCAGGTAATATTAACGACCTCGTCTTTAATGGATCTGCACTACCGACTTATTTTGGTGCTTTTAGAAATACGATCTCTTACAAAGGTGCTAGTTTGTCTATCAACATTTCATATAAGTTTGGATATTACTTCAGAAAAAATGCTCTAGAATATTACTCATTATATAATTATTGGGACGGCTACGGGGAATATGATCAAAGATGGAAAGAGCCAGGTGATGAATCAAAAACAAATGTTCCGTCTGTTCCTGCAAAGCCGAATGGCAGTTTAAGTAGGGATAAATTCTATGCAAATTCTGAAGTAAATGTGTTAAAAGGGGACAACATTCGTTTACAAGATATTAGATTTAGTTACGATCTACCGAATCTCGGTAAAAAGAAAGGAGTACTCAACCTACAAGTATACGGGTATATTAATAATATTGGCATTATATGGCGGGCAAACAAATTAAACTTAGACCCTGATTATTTCTCCCTTCCTCCGTCAAGAACTTACAGTATTGGGTTAAAATCTAATTTCTAATCAATTACAATGACAATGAAAAACTATATACTATTAATACTACTTATTAGCACCTGTTCTGCTAGTTGCAAAAAATACCTTGACGCTAAACCCCAATCGAGCCTCGCGACAATTGAAAACTTGCAAGACTTACAAGCATTGCTAGATAATACCAAACAACTCAATGGTGACGATTATGGAGTGGGAAGCTTTCCTATCTTCGGTGAACTTGGGACCGATGATTATATCATGAATGAAGAATACTTAAATTACATTTTCATAGATCGACGTAATGCTTACTTGTGGAAACAAGATATATTTGAAGGTCAACCTTCAGTTGACTGGAATAATGCCTACCAAGGTATTTTTTATACCAATTACATATTAGAGCAATTAGAGAATTTTGAGCGAAATCCAGGTAACTCTATTTACTGGGACAATATCAAGGGATCAGCTTTGTTCTATAGATCTTGGATTTATTTCAACCTGGTTCAATTATTTTCACCTCAATACCAACAGAATAATGCAAAAACTGCTTTAGGATTACCCTTAGTTTTCAGCAGCAATATCTACCAAAATATATCAAGGGCAAACTTGGAAGATACTTATGCACAAATATTGCTTGATCTAAAATCCGCTATATCATTTCTTCCAACCAAAGCAATTTACAATACTCGTCCTTCAAAAGCGGCAGCATATTCATTATTCTCAAATATTTATTTACAACAATCTAATTACAACCAAGCAAAATTATATGCCGATTCAGTATTGCTTCTACAAAATAATCTAATTGACTATAATAGTATAACTAATACGGCTTTCCCATTTTCATATAAAAACCCAGAAGTCATTTTCCTAGCATCAAACTCAGATAGTTACATCAATGCAGAAGGAGCTAGCCAAGTAGATACATCACTGATGAAAACGTATGCGTTCACTGATCTTCGTAAAGCACTCTTTTTCAACGAATCCGCACCAAATGTTTACAATTTCAAAGGTAATTATACAGGATATGATAAATTTTTCTGTGGATATGCAGTAGATGAAATTTACTTAATAAGAGCAGAAGCAAAGGCAAGACTTGGTAATACTAATTCAGCGTTAGAAGACTTGAATTTACTTCTATCTAAACGATATGAAAACGGTACGTTTAATCCATATAAAAACTTAACCCAGTCGGAAGTCATTAAGTTAATACTATTAGAGCGTAGAAAAGAACTCATATTCAGAAGTCGTCGTTGGCCTGATTTAAAAAGACTGAATCTTTCACCTGCATTTGCTGTTACGTTGAAAAGGGTAATAGAGAACAATACAATTACTTTACCACCGAATGACAAGAGGTATGTATATCCTATACCTAATGATGTTATAGTTAGAAGTAATATACCACAAAATGAAAGATAGTTTACTAAATCGGACGCTTATAAATTTTGGCCGTTAATGTACCAAATGGAGTGTCAGACGAATGCGCATAAAGGCAAGTTACAGGCATGACAACTTTTGTACATTCAGACGTGTAGCAAGCTTGAGTAACAGTTAAATGGTTTGTGCCATATCCACCAGTATAAGGGTTTCCATAATATGTAAACCAGTAATAGGCGATTGATCTTTTTGAGGTAGATTTACTAACCGTTGAAATTAAATTCATACTTATAACAGCCAATAACGCTATACTTTGAATTACTTTTGATTTCATGTTGAAAAATAATTTCAAAAAAATCCTTTGTTAGAACTATTGCTTCTAGGATTTATGGTTTAAGACAACGTATACTTCAATATTATACCTATTGATAGTTCATTGTTTAAAATCAGCCACCATCCATTTTCATGCATGGTGGCTGAAAAACATTGTGTTATTTAATGTAAATTCTCTTAACGATAGTACCGGTTGGAGAATCAGTAGCACGAGCTGTAGCGCATGTTACAGGTTTTACTGTTTTTGTACAGCTTAATGAAGTAGCTTGAGCAGTTGATAAATGGTTAGTACCTAAACCTACTGTAAATGGAGTACCTCCATTAGTAAACCAATAGTAAAGACCTACAGCAGCAGCTTTACTTTGATTGAAAGAAGCGTAAGCTTTAACTGCTAAAGAGCTACCTAATGCGATGATGATCGCAGCTAATGCAAGCGGAAACTTTTTCATAAACTATTCGCTTTTTATACTAAAAAAGCTGAAAAATTAGAATTAACAAGATACCCTACTCTATTTTACAGGTTTTCGGTTTCCCTGTTGTTGCAACAAATATTCTTAGAATTCCCTACTCTATTATTATACAGGCTTTTCGGTACTCCTGTGTATATAACGTATAGATGATGTGCGAATTCAGGCTAAGTTTTCGACATTACTGTTACCAGTTGAGAAACCCATATTTATTAAACTCAAGTAAAAAACGACAAATGATAATATGGTAAAGATGGAATTAAAAATTAAGTGTTGACTCCAACTCAAATAGCGGATGATTCCTCCACATGAACATGGCAAATGTTGATGAGTGCCAAGCATTATACCTACATACAAAGTAAAAGACAACATCGCAATACCTGCCATTAATAACCCAATCGTTTTTGTTTTCTTTAGTAAGATTAATAATGCAACAACCAGTTCCAATATTGGTACTATCCATGAGAAAAGCTCACGATTATGCTTTAACAAATCCCAAGGAGATTGCGCTAATTGTGCTGAAAATATTGCCCTATTCAATAACTTATCACTCCCCGTATACACAAACAACAAAACCAATAAGGCAATAACGATCTCTACGAAAAGTTGCTTCCTTTTCATAACTAACAAACAAGTTTAAAAGTCTATAAATGGTTTAACGATTTTCGGGCAACATCATCAGCAGTTGGCACTATCAATTACCTGTTAACTTAAAGTTACTATTCCTTTTTCTTTTTGTTATTAAATATGAGTATCGTAATCGGGAGTGTTTTTTGTACCTCCAATACTATTATGCGTTTGCTCTTATACAGTGCGGGGGAAACACCGAGCTTTTTCTTGAAAACTGCGATGAAGTTGCTAAGGTTGCCATAGCCCGTGGCTTTTGCGATGCTTTTGATTGGCTCGTCGGTTGATACCAACATGTATTTTGCCTTCTCCATCCTAGCATGCAATAAGAAGTTATAAATACTATCACCAAATAACTGCCGAAAACCTTTCTTCAATTTAAAATCATTCATCCCCACCTTCTTCGACAATACCGGTATACTATAATGATTATGCAAGTTGTTCAATAACAATTTGCGTGTCGATTGTAAGATCTGTACATCTTGCACCGATAACGGGATCTTCGTATTCGCAAATAAATCATAGAGCGACATGATCATTAACTCGTTGATCTTCGCTTGCAAATACTGCTCACGTGTAATACCGGTAAACTTACATCCCCTAACCGCCATCACTGCTCGCAACATCGATGGTACCAACCGGCCATTATGCTTCGTTAATACCCCTGCATGCATACTGCCACATTTCGATAAAAACGTTTCTAATAAAGGATACTGTTCCGCAAACGATTGCAAGTAAGGTGATGTAAATTGAATTAAACAGAATTGGTACACGCCTGCCCTTAATATCATTTTCCCCTTGCCCGTTGATAACGATAATATATTGAAGGTCATTGCCGGCATATTTACCCGTTTGCCGCGGGGCAATAGAAACAACAAATGTCCTTTCAATGAAAAACATGCTACCCCGAAACAAGGTGTCTCGATAGCATATTCTAGCACCTGCGGTGCCTGTATTACCAAATTGTTAAATAATACCCGGATACCCGGAATTTCGATCATTTCCGAGTGAATAGCCGGGGAAAATGGCGGCGGGCAACTTCCTACTGTAATGGTTGAATCTTGTGTTCCCGGTATAGCTTCCGGCGTAAATACACGACTGTCTTGTTTTTCCAATACGGTTAATGCAATTCGCATGTGACTATTGTTTGTTTATTTTAATGGGGTGGCTAGTACGTATCTCACTAATTTAACCGGGGCTACTGACATGGAACGTCACCATTACACTTCTACAACTCGCCCCTATTTCATGCATGTTTTTTCCCGTTTCATCCCGTTCCTCCTACTTTTTTGTAGAATGCAATTTTAAATTTGTAATATTCGTTTTAAGGAGATTTTTAGTAGCATGAATGATAGAAAACTACGGATATACGGCCCCCTATTACTCATGGCCGTACTTTTTACTTTCGTGTATTCGATGGACATCCGCTCCACGAAGCACTTATTATTAGTCTTGTTCGTCACCTCTTACTACGTTTTCATTGCCTGGGAAAGCACGCGGTTAATTGTAGTATGGGCGAGGAAGAAGTATCCCAGTGCGCAATCTAGTACATCACGACTGCGGTTTATGGGGTTGATGATAGTTGTAGGGTCTTTGATCGTGGGCTTCGTGAATTTCTGGGT
Organism: Chitinophaga skermanii; assembly: GCF_003259335.1. Classification (GTDB taxonomy): domain Bacteria; phylum Bacteroidota; class Bacteroidia; order Chitinophagales; family Chitinophagaceae; genus Chitinophaga; species Chitinophaga skermanii. Next base: position 289,805 of record NZ_QLLL01000003.1, on the reverse strand, counting down.
TACGTGGTGGGTAGGCTTCTATGAAAACTTTTCATACTGGAGCTTACCGTTCTTAATGGGGATGAATATCTTCTATAGTGCCATTATTGCTGCTGTTTATGAAGCGCTGTATTATTTTGAGCAGTGGAAGATCGCTTTCCGGGAAAGCGAGCAACTGAAGAAACTCAATATCCTCAGTCAATTCAATTCCCTTAAATCCCAAGTTAACCCGCATTTCCTATTCAATAGTTTAAACTCGTTATCGTCGCTTATTCAAACCAATCCCGATCGTGCCGAGCTATTCGTTGAAGAAATGAGCGTTGTATACCGCTACCTCCTCAAGAATAACTACCAAGGGCTTACGACCCTCGAACACGAAATCACCTTTCTCCACTCCTACATACACATGCTGAAAACTAGGTTTGGCGATGGGTTACAAATCACTCTCAACATCAACGAAGATTACCACGGCTATTTTCTCCCTCCTTTAGCATTGCAAATGCTCTTGGAAAACGCTGTGAAACACAATATCGTTTCTAAAAATACGCCGCTGAAGGTCGACATTTATACCGATGACCATGCCGTATTACATGTAACGAACAACCTGCAAAAGCGACATAAAATCGCACATTCCGAAAAAACGGGCCTCTCCAATATCATTGCCCATTATAAACTCACGGGCCAAGAAGGGCTGTATATCGCGGAAGAAGAACATGCTTTCGTAATACGCCTTCCTCTCATCAAAACCAATTACAATTATGCGGATATTAATAGTGGAAGATGAACAACTGGGTGTTGAACGCTTAGAGAAACTACTCTACGAAATAGACCCCACTTTGCAAATAGTGGGTGCTACCGATAGCATTCAATCGAGTGTACAATGGCTCAAAAGAAATGATCAGCCCGATCTTATCCTGATGGACATCGAGCTAGCCGACGGTCAATGCTTCGAGATCTTTGAGCAGGTAGTGGTAAAAAGCGCCGTTGTGTTCACCACTTCGTACGACGAGTACGCTTTAAAAGCCTTCGCGGTAAATAGTATCGATTATTTATTGAAACCTATACGCAAAGCGGAGCTGGAAAAAGCGTTGGAGAAATTCGCCTTGGTAAAAGATAACTATGTAGCTACTTATAGCAACATTGCCAACCTCTTACACGCCTTTAAAGATCCAGCTAGTATAAACTTCCGCCAACGCTTCCTTGTAAAAACCGGCCAGAAGTTTAATTCTGTTGAGATAGATGAGATTGCCTATTTCTATGCGGAAGGAAGGTTAAGCTATTTTGTTACTTGGCAGAATAAGAAGTTCGTGGTAGACTATACCCTGGATGAACTAGAGAAGATGTTGAACCCTTTACACTTCTACAGGGCCAACAGAACTTTTATAGTACATGTACGCGCTGTTAAAGAAATGGCGGCGTACTTCAATGGCAAGCTGAAACTGGGCCTTCACCCTGCCACGGAAAAAGAAGTATTGGTAAGCCGGGAAAAGTCGGGTGATTTTAAATTATTTATGGGAAAATAAACGCGCAGCAGGATATCGAAAAAAATTATATTTTTACCCTTCATGCGAGGTGAATGCATGTTATTGTTGACTTCTCTTCGCTGTAACGGTTTCAAATATTGTTATTCAACATGCAAAGCAAAAATCCTACTGCTGCGAAAAAGCCTTCGCCGGCAGCCACTCTACCTACCAAACCTTTCTTGGAAAGGAATGCTAACTTGGTATTTGGTGTTCTACTCTTAGCCTTCATCCTTGTAGGCGGTTTACTATTTAATACGAAGCTATTCCTAATGGGCGACGATGCCGATTACATCCTGGACGCTTTGCATTTTGTGAAAAATAACCAATACCCCGGTGGCCGCTCTAGCTTATATGCCATGGTATTAGGTATTCCCATCGCCTTGTTCGGGGTGAATGTTGTAACATTGAAATTATTCTCTTTTCTCTGTGCCGTAGGCGCTTTTATTTTATTATACTTTACTTTCAAAAAACGTATCCCCTATTGGTTGCTTTTCACAGCTTTATTGTTCCTTGGTATCAATAGCGGTTTACAATATTATAGCAGTTCTAACCTTTCGGAGGCATTCTATACATTGGTGCAAGCCTTTTTCTTATTCGCTGCCTTTAAGTTGGTAGATAAATTGGAGAATGGTAAATCTTTCAAAGAAAACCTAGGTACATGGTTAGTATATGGCCTCGCGGCTTTATTGATCTCTCTCAGTAAAAACGTTGCCTTATTAGCCCCTATGACGCTCCCTGTTTACTTCCTTTTTAAGAAACAATGGCGTTACGCAGCCTTAGCTTTTGGCTTATTCTTAGCGTTTAAAATCCCTTACGAGATCCTGCTACGTGCTATCTACGGTGTAAATACAGTAGCGGCCCAAATGGACCAAGTAATGGCAAAAGATATGTACCACTTCGAATATGGTAAAGAAACATTGAGCGGTTTTATTGATCGTTTCTTCCAGAATTTGAAGATTTATATTTCGGGTGATATGTGGGCTTTCTTAGGTTTCCGTAAGGAACCGTTTGAAGGAACACCAGTGTTGTACTGGATAATTATGGTGGCGCTCTGCGGATACGGTGCTTACTACGCGTTCAAGAAAAATGCGTATATCTTCATCACCGCGCTGTACCTCATGATTATGATGGGTGTTACGTTCGTAGCTTTACAACCGGCGGTTGCCCAAAGTCGTATCGTAGTTATTTATGTGCCGTTGATGCTTATTCTCTTCTTTTACAGCCTTTACGCTGCTACCGCTTGGGGACCACAAACCTTGCAAAGAGGAGTCATTATCGTGGCCGGGGTATTTATGTTTACCACTACGATGGGCAAAACCAGCAAAACGATTGCGACCAATATCGACGAGCTATCAGAAAACCTTAGTGGCCAGCCTTTGTATGGTTTTACACCAGATTGGATTAACTACTTAGAAATGGGTGAATACGTGTCGAAAAACATTCCGAATAATGTGATGGTGGCTGCCCGTAAACCCAATACTTTAACGATGTACTCGAATGGTCGACCTTATTACGGCGTGTATAAAGTTTCGGATAATGCTACGGCCGACGAGTTGTTGAAAGAATTAAAAGACAATAATGTTCACTACCTGGTACTGGCTAGTTTACGTGCTAACCCGGCACAAGCTGTAGAAGGACAAATTATCAATACCCTTCACCGCATGGCCGGAACCATTGCGCAAAAATACCCTACACAGGTGAAAATTGTGCACACGATTGGGCAAACCGAGCCTTGTTACTTGGTAGAAGTTACTTACTAAACTCAACGCTATATTACTTATATCAACCGTCTCTACTGGTTAGAGACGGTTTTTTATTTGTATAATCTGAAAAACCTTGTAATTTTACGTAATACTAGAAAGGAAATGGTGTCTTCCTTATCCAACCGCCGTAACCCGGCTAATGGCGCCTACAAATGGTCTCTACGAGGTAGAGGTTGGACACTTAATTTGTAGGATATGCAGCAATTTTTCAACACACAAACAGCGACGTTACGTTTCATTTTTAAATGGACACTATTGGCCATTCCCTTGGCATTGTTAACCGGCTCGTTAGTTGCCTTATTTTTATGGTCGTTGGATGAAGTAACTAAGGTTCGGTACCAGCACACTTGGTTGTTGTATTTGTTACCATTGGGTGGCATCTTGATATATTTTCTCTACAAAAAACTCGGGAAGAACAGCGAGAAAGGTAATAACCTTATTCTTGATGAAATACATACACCGGGTGGCGGCATCCCCAAACGCATGGCGCCCCTTGTATTAGCCACTACCCTTATCACGCACTTATTTGGTGGCTCTGCCGGTCGTGAAGGTACTGCTGTACAAATGGGCGGCAGTGTAGCCGCTTGGTTAGGCAGGGTATTCAGGTTAGAACAAAAAGATGTTTCCATCATGCTGATGTGTGGCATAGCGGCCGGTTTTGGCGCCGTATTTGGCACACCAATTACAGGAGCTATTTTTGCCTTAGAAGTATTAATCATTGGTACCTTGACCTTCCACGCCATGATTCCTTGCTTAGTGGCGAGCTTTTTAGCCGACGTGGTATGCGCAGCTTGGGGAATTCACCACACAAAGTATAGCATTTCTTCCCACGACTTCCAGCCAATAGCCTCCTATTTACATGTAGACGTTTGGTTATTATTGAAGGTAATTGTAGCGGGCGCCTGCTTTGGATTAACGAGCCGTTTGTTTGCTGTATTAACATATCAAATTAAGCTACAATCGAATAAACTCATTCCTATTCCATGGTTAATTCCAGCTATTGGTGGATGTATAGTAATAGGCTTTTGCTTTGCGTTGGGAACCACCGACTACACTGGGTTAGGCGTTAGTGGGCCACATGAGAACAGCGTGAATATTGTGAATGCATTTCATGCGGGAGGGGCTGATACTTGGAGTTGGTTATGGAAGTTATTATTCACTGCTATTACATTAGGCATGGGATTTAAAGGAGGCGAGGTGACCCCGTTGTTTTTCATGGGCGCAGCCTTGGGAAATACCTTGGCCATATTATTTGGCACGCCCGTTGATCTGATGGCTGGGTTGGGGTTCATTGCTGTATTCGCTGGCGCTACTAATACTCCCTTAGCCTGTACAATCATGGGCGTTGAGTTATTTGGCGGTGAATACTTGGTGTATTATGCATTGGCATGTTTTAACGCGTATATATTTAGTGGAAAGATGGGGATCTATTCTTCCCAACGTTCCACCTCCGGCAAGATTCTCTAAATCGAAAAAACAATTATTTTTGTACTTACCACACAGATCAAATACCCCGAGATAACCAGCTCTTTTTATCCACGAAAAACAAACCCAATATGGAAAACGTAAAAGTTGCACCCGGGCACCAAACTGTCATGCCTTACCTCATCTTAAAGCATGCTGAGAAGTTCCTAGATTTCACCATCACTGTTTTCGGCGCAAAAGTCACGAATAAAACATTGCGCGAAGATCACAAAACGATCATGCATGCCGAGATTACAATTGGTGATAGTACCATCATGTTCGCGGAATCAACAGAAACCTACGCAGTACAAAATGCTGGCTTATTCATTTACGTTGCAGATACTGATACAACGTACAAATTAGCCATGCAAAACAAATGTATCAGCGTGTTCGAACCAACGGATCAGCCCTATGGGCGCACGTCGGGGGTGATAGATACGTTTGGGAATACTTGGTGGATCACTTCTTTGTAAGTTATTATAATGTAGTGGGTTACTGTAATACAAGGTATTAACCATGCACTACAGTACCCTACTTTTTGCAAATAATCAATGCTGAAAAACCTATCTTAGAGGCAACCTAGCCTTATGACATCAAAAGAACTCGATCCTTTACTCATTGAACTCGGCACCTTATTACTTACCGACGAAGGTGCATTTCAATCTAAAATTAAATCTGTAGCTCCCCTATTAAAAGCTATAGACATAGCAGTATTAAATCAACGTTTACACAATCCTCCCCAAGAACCTAAATGTTTCAATGATGAACTTGGCCTAGGTGGCTGGATGTCAGTGATACAATATGTTATTTTCGAAATCGTTTACCATTCAGGCAGTAGCCAGTTAAAATGGATACGTGATTTTGCATATGGTGAATATGATTGGACACAAGCCACAGCACTTACCATTATTTGCAGGTGGTATGTAGAAGGCAAAATCGAAAAAGAAAACTTTGAAGAGTTAGATACCCAACTATATGATATGCGCTATGAAACTTGGTTAAACTTGGCACAAGCATTATATGGATTGGCCAAGCGGGATGAAAGGTATTTCACACTGATCGATTCCTTTACAACGCCGGTAATGATAGGGGCTTTGGTAGAATTAGGTGTAGACCCTTCTTTACAAAGAAAGTATCTAATCCAAATTGGCCAGTTAATATTAGATGAAGCTAACGAGGATATGTTGTTATTATTAACTGACTTCTTCAACCAAGGAAGTAATTACCCAAATGCTGCTGACCTTCTTTACTTCCCGGGCGAAGCCAACATTGATCCATACACATATGAACCCAATATTGCCGAAATTGTAGATAAATGCTTAGCATATAAACTCGCTGAAAACCATGATTCACAACGCCACTCCACACTTCTTTAAAGACGCCGACGAAGCACATAAATGGTTTGCTAAAAACCACGATAAAGCTACCGAACTCGTTATTGGCTTCTATAAAACATCCAGCAAAAAAACAGCCGCTACTTATAGCCAAGTACTCGACGAAGCGCTTTGTTATGGCTGGATCGACGCTGTAAGAAAATCCATTGATGCTGATAGCTACATGATTCGCTTCACGAAGCGTAAACCTAATAGTATTTGGAGCAACATTAATGTGCAGCACATGACGCGGTTACTTAAAGAAAAAAGGGTACAGCCTGCCGGGAAAGAAGTGTACGACCAGCGAAAAGAGGGAAAAACCGGGGTATATGCATTTGAAAATAAACATGTAGCACTTGACCCTGCCATGCTAAAACGCTTCAAAGCCAATAAAGCAGCCTATGCTTTCTACGAAGCACAAGCACCGCATTACCAAAGAACATCGGCACACTGGGTAATGAGCGCTAAACGCGAAGAAACCCGTGAAAAGCGTTTATTGCAACTAATAGAAGATGCTGAAAACAAGCTATGGATTGCGCACCTCAGAAGAAATTAAAAAAGGCCACTCTTGCACGAGTGGCCTTTTAGTTATGATGTAACACCGGAGTATTGTTGCCATAACTCGCGGTACTGTTGTAATAAAGTTGACTTTTCTAAAAACCCTACCGGTTTGCCTTCTTTCACCACCGGCATCAACCACAATTGGTAGGTATCAAATTTCCGTAGAATACTATTCACACTCTCCCCTACAAAAGCAATTGCTGTTGGTGCTATCATGGTATTGGCAATTGTAGCACCTGTTTGCTTATTGGCATCAAATACATAGGGACGCATTGTTTCTAACGTAGCAAAACCGGCCAATTGGCCATGTTCGGTTGTAATGGCAACGTATTGGAAATTGGTATTCTTGAAAATATCGAGCAACGCTTGGAATGGTTCATCTACTTTAACTTGACCAAAGTTGCGTTCCAGCATCGTATCGGCATCTAGGAGCGATGTAATATTGCTATCGTGCGTGCGGGTAAAGATCTTTCCTTCATCTGCCAAGTGCTTCAGTTCAGGCGATACCGGCGAAAACTTCTTCACGATCAAATAAGCGGTTAATGATACAATCATTAACGGGATAAACAAATCGTACCCGGTACTCGATTCCGCGATAAGGAAGATGGCTGTTAACGGTGCGTACATAACGCCTCCCATTACTCCTGCCATGCCTACAATTACAAAATTGGTAACAGGCACATTGGGTATGCCCACCCATACGCACAGCATGGCAAAGAAATAGCCAACAAAAGCCCCTGCAAATAAGCTAGGTGCAAAGTTACCTCCATTCCCCCCACTTTGGATGGTAATAGATGTGGCAATGGCTTTCAATACCACAACACATCCCACGAAAAATAGTATCCAGCCGGGATTGGATTTAAAATATTGGAAGAAACTATTCTCGATTATGGCCGTCATACCTTCGTTCGCCAATAGCTTTACCGAGCTGTAGCCTTCGCCAAATAATGGGGGTAATGCCACGCACATCAATGAAAGTACTGCACCGCCAATCATGGCCTTTTGTAGCTTAGTAATACGAAGGTGCTTGAAGAAGTGTTCTACTTTACCTGCGATCACTAAAAAATAACGGGCGTAGAAGCCGCATAAAATACCCAGTACAACGTACAAAGGCACATTACGGTAGTTGAAAGCGGTGCGCGATTCGAAGTGGAATAGCGCCTCTTCATGCAATATTATTTTCGATATTAAACTACCACAAACAGCGGCTACAATTAAAGGAATAAAATCGGAGAACACGATCCCGGTCAGCAATATTTCAAAGGCGAACATCATGCCCGCAATAGGGGCATTAAATGCAGAAGCCACCCCGGCTGTTGCACCGGCGGCTAATAGTAATGTTCGTTCCTTGTAATCCAGCTTATACGTTTGCGCATAGTTCGACCCAATGGCAGAACCTGTTACTGCAATAGGACTTTCTAACCCAGCCGAGCCACCTAGCCCAACTGTTACCGCGCTTTGTACAATCTGCGAAAACATCTTTACTCTTGGTACATTACTGCCATTCCGGGCAATTTCATACAGGATAACGCCGATGCCTTTGCGATCTTGGCCTTTAAAGAAAAGCTGTACAATCAGTGTTGTTAGTACAATACCAAGGAACGGGAATACGGCATAAAAGAATACTTGCGTGCTGAAGTATACTTTATGGGTAATCACGTAATGAATGTAACTAACGAGCATTTTCAACACCACACCTGCCAAACCGGCGGTGCAGCCCACGAGAATACCCGATAGCAACAAAAACTGTGAGCGGCTCATTTTACTGTGCAGCCACATCAATACGATCTCGTATTGCTTTGCTTTCTTGATACTATATTTTTCAAAGTCGCGCTTAAACCTTAGAAAACCATGACGCGCCCGGATCTTACTATACTTACTCACGCTAAATATTTAAGTGAACATTTGGGTTAATACAATGAACTGAGCGTCAAATGTAGTAAGTAATGATCGAACGAAACGACTTTGTTAATAATTACGGGTCGGAATGAAAGAAACAGTAGTAGGTATATTCAGTGTATAGGATACGGTTTTAGTTCCAGTCGTAGAGATCATCTTCTCCGCGCCATGTTTTTTCTATCCGGTTACGGATATGCGCGCTGAAACCAATTAATTCGATGTTAGGACGTTCATCTAGGATGATCTTAATTTTACCTTCTTCATTCAGTAATACTTCCTGAATAGGCTCCAAAAGCGCGAACAATAAACTCTTTCCATGTTCTGCTAATTGGTTAATCAAAGAATCTTCCAGTTGAAAAAATTCCCTGTTTTTGTAAGAATAGGTTACTTCCACCATAGTGTATTAGTTTTTTCAATAGGATACTTTACTGCCTAAAAATAATAAAAATTATAAATTGACAAAAATTTTCATACATTTTCTTCACAGGCCCAATCCTAACCGCTCATCAAAAAGTCGGCAAAACTAAACTTTTGGGCCCTAACTCCCCGTATTTCTTTCAATTATATCAGTTATTTTTACTTTTCACAACATTTTTAAACGCTTATGCTACCATTACGTGTTTCTGCCAGCAAATTCAAGCTGGTGTGTATATCTCTCATTGTTAGCTGTACAGCCGCTTTCGCGCAAGGTGGCGGTCAGTTGAAATGGGCGCCGAATGGCGACGCCTATTTAAAGAATGAGAGCAGTACCATTGTTTCATATACTGCCAAAGACAACCAACGTACAGTATTGGTTCCTTCGGAAAAATTAACACCGCAAGGTTCCAACCGCCCTTTACCCATCCGCGATTTCAGTACCAATGCCGACCAATCTAAATGGTTGTTGTACACCAATACCAAGAAAGTATGGCGTTACGATACCCGCGGCGACTACTGGGTATACGACAGTAAAAGCGGTGCTTTAAAACAATTAGGCGCTTCCTTACCGGCTTCTTCCCTGATGTTCGCTAAACTTTCTCCAGATGGCACGAAAGCAGCGTACGTTAGCCAAAGCAATGTGTATGTAGAAGATCTAGCCACTAATGCTATCACTCCCCTAACGAAAGACGGTACGCGTCGTTTTATCAACGGTACGTTCGACTGGGTGTATGAAGAAGAATTCGGTTGCCGCGATGGCTTTAGGTGGAGCCCAGATAGCAAATCCATTGCTTTCTGGCAAATTGATGCTACTAAAACCCGCGACTTCCTCATGATCAACAACACCGATTCTATCTACTCTTTCACCATCCCGGTAGAGTATCCTAAAGCAGGCGAAAATCCTTCTGCTTGTAGAATTGGTATCGTGAACATCGCTTCTACACAAATTAACTGGCTGCAAGTACCTGGCGATCAACAGCAAAACTACATTCCGCGTATGGAATGGATCCCAGGCACAAATAATATCATCTTACAACAACTTAACCGCAAACAAAACAATAGCAAACTCTACGTTTGTGACGCTACTAACGGTAATGCGAACCAAATTTACGAGGAAAGTGATTCGGCTTGGATTGATGTAAAATCTCGTTGGGACAATGATCAAATTGCCGGTTGGGATTTCATCGAGAAAGGCAATGCCTTTGTTTGGGTTAGTGAAAAAGATGGTTGGAGACACGTATACCGTGTAGGTATCGATGGTAAGAAAGAGAAATTATTAACGCCGGGTAACTACGATGTTATCAACGTATTGAATATCGACGAGGCCAATAAATCGTTGTATGTATTAGCTTCTCCAGATAATGCTACCCAACAATACTTGTACCGTGTGAACATGACCAATGGCAAAGCAGAACGCATTTCGCCGGCGGATCAAGCAGGTACACATAATTACCAAATTTCGCCCAATGGTAAGTATGCGCGCCATACTTTCTCTAACCACTACTTTGTACCAACAGCTGAAATTATTAGCCTTCCCAATCACCTCAGCCTGAACAACAAAAACATCAGTGCCGATTTGAAGAAAGCAGCTGAAAAAGGTACCGGTGCAGAATTCTTCCAAGTAACGACGGAAGATGGGGTTACTTTGGATGGTTGGATGAACAAGCCGGCCAACTTCGACGAAAGCAAGCAATATCCAGTGGTATTCTATGTATACGGCGAACCTGCATCTTGTACGGTGACGGATGTATACGGCAGCACGATGAACTTCTTGTATGGCGGCGATATGGCGAAAGATGGTTACATCACCATTTCGTTAGATAACCGTGGTACACCTGCTCCTAAAGGCAGGGCTTGGAGAAAATCTATCTACCGAAACCAAGGTATTATCAATGCCCGCGACCAAGCCATGGCTACGAAAAAGATCATGGAATGGAAATTCGTTGATAAAGATCGTATTGCCGTATGGGGCTGGAGCGGTGGCGGTTCTATGACCTTGAACTTGTTATTCCAATACCCAGAGATTTACAAAACAGGTATATCTATTGCGGCAGTAGGCAATTTATTGACCTACGATAACATTTACCAAGAGCGCTACATGGGCTTACCACAAGAAACAAAAGCAGATTATGTAAAAGGCTCGCCTATTACGTACGCTAAAAACTTGAAAGGTAACTTGTTGTACATCCATGGTACAGGCGATGATAACGTGCATTATGCGAATGCTGAAATGCTCGTGAATGAATTAATTAAATACGGAAAGATTTTCCAATTCATGCCTTACCCGAACCGCACACATAGCATTAGTGAAGGTCAAGGTACATCGCAGCATTTATCTAAATTATACACGACTTACCTGCGCGAACACGTGCCAGGTGGTCCGAAAAAATAGGTTTTTTAACTGCATAAAAATCCCGGCAAGCGGCTGTTTACAGTGCTTGCCGGGATTTTTTTATGTCCTACCCTATTTATCCATTATCTTTGGCCTCTTTAATGGAAAATTAAGATGACAAGAAGCAATATTTTTATTCTTACAGGTTGTATTATTATCATCATCAGCGCTTTTTTGCCGTGGATGAGTGTCGAAACTGCCAATTTACACCATCACTTAACGGGTGTTAACTCTGACGGAACTCGTTTAGGAGAACCAGGCAAATTGAATATCGCCTTGGCCGTGATTGCTATTATCGTGATGTTCTTTGGGAAGAGTTTATCTGCTAAGATTAATTTGTTTGTAACAGGCTTTTTAGTGGCATGGACGTTTAGAAACATGCTCATGTACGCACGTTGCGAGGCGGGTATTTGCCCTACGAAGGAAATCGGGTTATATTTATCTATTGCAGGTGCAGTGATCGCGATTTTCGGTGTATTATCAACAAAAACGAAAGTTGTAAAGCCGCGTTTAGAAAACCACTAGAACGCGACTGACAAACAATAAGAGGCGAGCAATACGAGCAAACCCATAAAGATATTTCTCGTCATAATCGGCAACGCGCGCAAGTTGGCCATTTTAGCTTTGGCATATGCAAATACAATTAATGCTACTAAACTGATACAGATACTTTCGCGCGATGCTCCTACGAAATTCTCATCTGCCAAGTAGGCGAACAAAGGCACGAATCCACCCACTACAAAAAAGAGCATGGTAAAGAACGCGCTCCTCACTGCGTGCCAGAAACTATAATCGGCTAATTGTACTTGTTCTTGTTGAATTTGTTGTTGCCATTTCACTTCATCTTTTTCCATTTCATCGGCAATCGTGTGAATGGTATCATCTCCCAGCGCTAATTTCTCCAGCTTATTTCTTTCATCTGTACTAAGCAGGCCGTCGTCGTCGTGCCCTTTATTAGCGCGGTAGGTGGCGATGAACATAATAATGGCCCCTACAACAAGGAAGCCATAATGCAGGTTATAGAAGGTTTGCACGCTCATGTTCCGCGTATGCAGGATTTGCGTGGTGAAGAATATTACCAGCAAGCCGTCTGGAAAACCGATGAACATATCGGTTCTCCAGCCAGAACTGCGTATAGCTTTGCGACGTTTTGTGGTCATAAGGATATTAAGAAAGAACTGGCAATGATTTCTCTATAATAGAAACGCATTCCTCGATCTGTGCTTTTGTAATGATTAATGGTGGTGCGAAACGGATGCGATCGCCTTGTGTAGGTTTAGCCAGTAAACCTTGGTCGCGCATGCCCATACAAAGTTCCCAAGCGGCTTCTTTGTCGGGGTGTTTCAACACGATGGCATTTAGTAAACCTTTACCGCGTACGGTAGTGATATATTTGCTGTTGATATTGCTGATACCTTCGCGGAGGTATGCGCCCATGGCTTCGGCATTTTCAGCCATCTTGCCTGTTTTCAATACTTCCAACGCCTTCATGGCGACTTTACAAGCAAGCGGGTTACCGCCGTAGGTAGAGCCGTGTTCACCGGGTTGGATCACCATCATAATTTCATCGTCGGCCAGTACGGCTGAAATGGGTAAAGTACCGCCAGATAAAGCTTTCCCGAGAATGAGGATATCTGGGCGTACATTTTCATGATCGCAATAGAGCATTTTACCGGTGCGTGCTAAACCTGTTTGGATTTCGTCGGCAATGAAAAGTACATTCGCATCGGCGCACAATTGTTTGGCGGCCGCGAGAAAACCGGCTTCGGGCACTACTACACCTGCTTCACCTTGAATGGGTTCTACGAGGAAACCGGCTACATGGGGATCTTGTAAAGCTTGTTTTAAAGCGGGAAGATCGCTGTATGGGATTACTTCATAGCCTTGCATGAAAGGTCCGAAGTTGGTAGTAGCAGTAGGATCGGTGCTGAAAGAAATAACGTTCAGCGTTCTACCATGGAAGTTGCCGCCACAAACGATAATTTTCGCTTTGTTGGCCGGCACTCCTTTCACTTCGTATGCCCATTTACGGCAGAGTTTCAAAGCAGTTTCTACCGCTTCTACCCCGGTGTTCATGGGTAATACTTTATCGTAACCAAAATATTTCGTGATATATTCTTCATACTCTCCCAATACATCACTATGGAATGCACGTGAAGTAAGGGTTAGTCGTTGCGCCTGTTCGATCAAAGTAGCAATGATCTCGGGGTGGCAATGACCTTGGTTAACGGCGGAATAACCAGAAAGAAAATCGTAGTAACGTTTTCCATCAACATCCCATACGAAAACACCTTCTCCCCTCGTTAGCACGACCGGTAGCGGGTGATAATTATGTGCGCCGAATTCTTCTTCCCTGTTGATGTACTGGAGCGATTGCTCACTGATTGCAAACGTTGGTATCATAATTCAAAATTAGTGGATAAAATTGAGCAAGCATTGCAGGCAATATCGTGCATGGATACATAAACTTGGCTACAATCATCTTGATCACCTACCCTTTAAACAGCCAGGAACGGCCATGATTGGTAATAATAAGTGTTCCGTTTCATAAAACTACAAATAAGCTGCTAAATAAAATCAAACGAAGTATAATTTCTATAAGTATGATGATTAAATAATATTACATGTTGTATATTTAAGCTATGTGCTGGTAACGCCAGCCAGTAAAGAGGCGTGAAGTAAGGGTAACAAGCACCGCAATACGATCTACATACGTATCTACTAGCGTATAAACACATGGAATTACATGGAAACCACATAGAAGTTACTTAGAATTGCCTATAAATTACATGAAAACAACTTTCTCGTTAAAGGTAGGAACTAGGGAAAGAGCCTAACTAGAAACATGGGATATATATCTAAACCATTGGAATAACATTAGCCTAACATTAGGAGAACATTGGAAGAACATTAGAAGATATTATAATCGCCATTCCCACTTACTATAAACCCGTTCAAATCAATGGTTTGCAAAAATAAATTACGCTGCATGCGCATTTCACCCCCTCACCCAGTACAATTAGTAGGATCTATAGCATAAAAAAAGCCCTCCCTATAAGAAGAGAAGGCTTTTAATAATAAAGTTATGAGGAACAAGTACTTACTTCAACGTGTTAAACACATCTAAATATTCTTGCATAGCTACTTCTTTCGCCTTTCCTTTCAACGCAGCCCAAGCACTGTACTTTGCTTTACCTACGATATCGAAGGGGTTAGATGGAGGGTCGATGTTCACATCGCCATCTGTGGCTTGTTTGTACAAAGAATAGAGCTTTAACAAGGTGTTATTATCAGGACGTTGAGTTAGATTTTTGCTCTCTGCTACTGCGGCTTCAAATTGTTGTTGCAAATCCATGATCGAAAATTTTGATAAAAGTATAAAAACCTTGTCAAATAACCACTTACAAAGCTGTTATAATGCCAAAATTTGAATACCTTTGCGCCTTGAAAGCAAACCCGGGGATTGGCAACAAAACGAAAAGCTAACCTGTTCACTTCCCGTGTTTTACCCGATTTTTATGAAGCATACCAGGAATTTTTGCATCATTGCACATATCGATCACGGAAAGAGCACGCTCGCGGATCGTTTACTAGAGCACACGAAAACGATTAGTGAACGTGAAATGCAGGCCCAAGTATTGGACGACATGGACCTCGAACGTGAGAAAGGCATCACGATTAAGAGTCATGCCATCCAGATGGATTATCACTACAACGGCGAGAAATACACGTTGAATTTGATCGACACACCCGGTCACGTTGACTTTTCTTACGAAGTTTCCCGTGCCTTGGCAGCTTGTGAAGGCGCCTTACTTTTAGTAGACGCCGCGCAAGGTATCCAAGCGCAAACTATATCAAACCTTTACTTAGCGCTCGACAACGATTTGGAAATCATCCCTGTCATCAACAAGATTGACATGGATGGCGCCATGATTGAGGTAGTAAAGGACCAAATCATCGAGTTAATCGGTTGTAAAGACGAGGATATCCTCCTTGCTTCCGGTAAAACGGGTATTGGTATTGAAGAAATCTTGCAAGCGATTGTTCAAAGAGTACCTGCACCAACAGGTGATCCAGAAGCACCATTGCAAGCATTGATCTTCGATAGCGTATTCAACTCATTCCGCGGTATCATCGCTTACTTCCGTGTTTATAACGGTACAATCAAGAAGGGCGACAAAGTACGCTTCATGAATACCGGTGAAGACTATGAGGCCGATGAAGTAGGTATCTTGAAATTAGGCTTACAAGCTAGGAGCCAAGTAGATACCGGCGACGTGGGTTACATTATCACGGGTATTAAAACAGCGAAAGACGTTAAAGTGGGTGATACTATTACCTTGACGAAAAACCAAGCTACAGAAGCCATCAATGGTTTTGAAGAGGTTAAGCCCATGGTATTCGCAGGTATCTTCCCTGTAGTAACCGACGATTTCGAAGAGTTACGCGAGTGTATGGATAAATTACAGCTCAACGATGCCTCTTTAACCTACGAAACAGAAACTTCGCAAGCCTTGGGCTTCGGTTTCCGATGCGGGTTCTTGGGCATGTTGCACATGGAAATTATCCAAGAAAGGTTGGAAAGAGAGTTTAACCAAACTGTTATTACCACCGTTCCGAACGTAAGCTTCGTAGCCTATACAACACGTAACGAGAAATTGATTGTAAACAACCCTGCCGAAATGCCTGATCCTAGTAAGATCGACCGCGTAGAGGAGCCATTCATCAGGGCACAAATCATTTCTACACCAGATTATATCGGTAACATCATGACTCTTTGCCTTGGCAAACGTGGTATGTTGATTAACCAAAGCTACCTTACGCCTACCCGCGTAGAGTTGATCTTCGAAATGCCATTGGCCGAGATCGTGTTCGATTTCTATGATAAATTGAAATCTAGCACCCGTGGTTATGCATCATTCGACTATCACCCACTCGACTACCGTCAATCTGATATCGTTAAAATGGATATTTTATTGAATGGTGATAAAGTGGATGCTTTGAGTGCCTTGATTCACAGGAGCCGTGCCGAAGACTTTGGTCGTAAATTATGTACGAAGTTGAAAGAATTATTACCACGCCAGCAGTTCATGATTGCCATTCAAGCGGCATTAGGATCTAAAATCGTTGCCCGTGAAACTATTTCCGCGATGCGTAAAGACGTAACGGCGAAATGTTACGGTGGTGATATTTCCCGTAAACGTAAGTTATTAGAAAAACAAAAAGAAGGTAAAAAACGTATGCGCCAGATTGGTAACGTAGAAGTACCACAAGAAGCATTCTTAGCCGTTTTGAAATTGAACGACTAAGTTTTACCTACTACATACTTTAGGGCCGTCTCTACCATGTAGAGACGGTTTTTTTATTCAACCTGAAATTACACTACTTGCAAACAGTTATCTCTTGGAGCGGCGGGAAAGACAGTTGTTTCGCCACCATGCAAGCCATTAAGCAAGGTTACGAGCCAAAGGTTTTGCTGAACATGATGAATGAGAAAGGCGACATTTCACGCTCCCACGGGCTACCGCTTAGCCTTATTACGAAGCAAGCAAATGCCATGAAGCTACCCGTTAAATACGCACCAACTACATGGGAAGACTACGAAACGACTTTCATTAACGCCCTCAATAAAATCAAGAAGCAATTCAAAGTACAAGCTGCCGTGTTTGGCGATATAGATCTTGTACCCCACCGTGAATGGGAAGAGAAAGTATGTGCTGCTACAGGATTAGAAGCCGTACTTCCGCTTTGGCAAGGTGATAGAAAAGAGTTGGTTTTGGAGATGATGGATAGCGGGATGGAAATGATGATTGTTTCGTGTAATGCTACTTTGGGTGAACGCTTTTTAGGTCGTGTTATGGACAAGGGTTTATTGGGTGAATTGGAAGACTTGGGTGTGGATGTTTGCGGCGAGAATGGCGAGTTTCATACTTATGTAGTGAATTGCCCGATGTTCCAACAGGCGATACAATTGCCACCTTATATGGCTACTGAGCATGGTGGGTATCACTTTTTAGAATGGTTAAGGGTTTATTAGAAGATCTATACAACACAAAAGGCGGGCTTTCACAAGCACCGCCCTTTTAATATGTGGTAAAATTAAAGTCTTAGTTCGCGTTTGCTACCTGTTCTTCCCTATTAAAGATCGGCTGTAATAATGCATAGGCACCAAACAGTAAGCCCGTGTAAAACACGTTGCTTAAGATCGTGTTCAAGAAGAAGCTACCGAATACATCGTGCTGGTAGAACGGCATAGCCGATACATAGCAATGCATAAGGCCTACAAATGTTTTAGGATACATGTCTTGCAATGCCCACACCCCGAAGTTCGAGATAAGGAAATATAACAACCCGGTGCCAACAGAAGCAACCATAATACGCCCCATACTTGCATGTTTCAAGCGGGTACCAATGAAGGTTGTTAACATGAAAGCGCCGTAGTTGAATAACATGCTCCAGCCGTAGAATCCTTTGATGGTGGTAAATAGCTGTAAAAACAAGTCACTCAAAAACAAAGCGGCTAAAGGTAAAAGGTAAGCGTACTTTTTGTCTTTCAATACCACGCCGCCAAACAATGCACAAGCACCGATCGCGGTGAAGTTCCAGATGGCTAAGTGATTGGTAATAATTCTACCAAGTGAAGTCAAAAAGATTAAGCCACCGATTAATAGTACTTTGGTGTAGGTGTCTTTTTTCATAGTATAAACTTTATATGGTCGAACAAATGTAGGAAAATTCCTTTAACTAAAAATTAACTTTTATTTTTCAACCGTTTTACAAGTTCTACTTAACAGGGACTGTTGCCTTGAACAATACAGCTTTACTATTGCCGGTTTGTGATAAAGTATAAGCTTCGTTGTACGCAACAAAGATACTTTCCCCTTTTTTCACATCGAAGGCATCGGAACCATTCGCTTGTACGGCACCTTCCATAACGATGAGGATTTCGGCAGCATTGCTTTTATGGCTGTACACTTCGCCGGTTTGTAGTTCGATTTTGCTGACTACGAAATCGGGTGCAGGGCTTTGGTAAATAGCTTCTTTGGTGTTAGGGTCGATGCTAGCTGTAATGATCTGTGGATGTACAGCTTCGAACCTCGTATGTTTTAATAGTTCTGGTACGTCGATGTGTTTAGGGGTAAGACCGCCACGGAGAACGTTGTCGGAATTGGCCATTAATTCCACGTTTTGTCCTTCTAAATACGCATGCGGGATACCGGCATCTTGGAATACCGCTTCGCCTTCTTGCACGTGCATAATATTAAAGAAGTAGATAGAGAAGATGCCGCGATCGAGGCGGGTTTCTCCTTGTGGATCGTTTACCACGGCGCGGGCTGCCCAGAAAGCGGGGTCAGTTTTCGCAAGTTTATTTTCTTTATAGAGGGGAACGATTTCGTCGACAAGAGGACGTAGCATGGAGTTCACATCTTCCTGCGGCAATTCCATTACGAACTTGTACATACCGTAATAGCCTTCTTGTTCGAAGATGTGTGCCAATGGTAAGAAAGCAGGTGTATTATTGATCACCTCCTTCAATTTATCGGCAGGTAAAAACCCGTGGAGCAAATAGAACTCGCTAAGGGCCACCATAATTTCGGGTTTGTGATTCGCATCCTTGTAATTACGGTTAGGTGCATTTAAGGCAATACCTTCTTCATTCTCGCGTGCAAAACCTTTCTCAGCTTCGGCTTTCGTAGGATGTACTTGGATCGACAACATATCTTTTACGTCGAGGATTTTCAATAAGTACGGCAATTCTCCGAACGTGTTGAATGTTTGTTCGCCCAGCACAGCGGAAGGATTCGCAGCAACTAAGTCGTTTAGCGGGGTTGGGTTGGGGGTAGTACCAATTTGCGAAGGAGCACTTTGATGTGCACCCATCCAGTATTCTGCAGATGGTTCGTTGGTTACCGGTAATCCCAATAAAGCTGGGATATACGAATAACCGCCCCAAGCATAATGTTGTACTTTTCCTGTAAGATGAAATAGTTTCTTGTTCAATGTTCCTGTCGACATAATTCTGCGAATTTTTGTAACTTCTATTAAGAGATGTAAAAATATACAAATACATGGCTTTAAGCGGAGAAATTGGTAAAAAAGGCGAACAAATAGCCCGTGATTATTTTCTACAGCATTCCCACTTCCACATACTACATCAAAATTGGCGCCATGCACGCCAAGAAATAGATTTCATTGTTCAATCGCAAGGAACTATCATCTTTATAGAAGTTAAAACAAGAAGTAGCGACCAATTCGGTTATCCCGAAGCAGCAGTAGATCCACGAAAACAAGCTCACCTACAATCAGCCGCTACGGCATATTTAGAAAAAATGGATGCTTCCCCGGAAGCGATTCGATTTGATGTAATAGCGATCGTATTACATACCAATGAATCCTTCGAACTACAACATTTTGTAGATGCTTTTTAAACTTGTTGCTCTAACAAGAAGGCTAACTGCATGGCTTGTAATCGCCGCGCCAGTTTAACCACAATCTGGTTCTTGGAAGACAATCGTCCCATTAGATGAGCCCGGTCTGTCCATGCTACGCGGTTATAGCGTAGCGATCCCTCGTCGCTTTCATAGAATTTTACTTGGGGCGCATCAAACAAGAGGGTAATACCTTCTTCATCGATCACTTGCCGGATCGACTGGATAGGCATTTCGTAGCGTTTGATGTAAAAGCTTTTCGGGGTGGAATAACGTAGTGTAACGGAAAGAATGTCTTCATCGTGAAGCAAGAAAGGTTGGATCACAGTCAATTCTTGGTGATACGTTTTCTCGAACTTCTTTTTGTAGAAAGCTAGAAAGTCATTCAGCATAAGTGCGAATGCTAATCCTTCATTACGCGACATTTTCCTGGATGGACGTTCTTCGCTAGGCGGCGTCCATTGCAATGTTGGTTGTAATTTCGGTTCCCTTACCATTAGGCATGATTTAATAGTTAATGCCATCGAGCCATGCAGCCAGCCGCATCGACGGTCGATTAATGCACATGAAGTACTTGTAGCATAATAAATAGTAAATACTGCAACGATAAATGCATCCTAGTTGTGTGCTGCGAATAGGAGGAACACAACTTAAAACTACCAATTTACTCGTCACCTGTTCACTAGAGGTGATCGCTATTTGTTTGTAAAGCTTAGGAACGTTTGTTAACATTCATAGGATGAAACGTGTGGGATCTCAAAATATAAATACCATGCATTCGTTTCCTTCATCCAGTGTAACTACCCTTTAGATCATTTGCAATATGATATGGTATAGTAAAATTTACTGATAATGTCTCTGTTGTACGTGTAAAGGTTTCAATAATTAGGAATACTTACAATACCCTTTAATCGGTATTGTTTTATTTGATGCATTGCTTAACTTCTTATAAGTTACAATTTATTTGTTATATCAACTATATAATTTTTCTAGGAAACTTACACAATTAGGCTAACTAACTGGTAATTAATTCCGACAGCCATTTATTTATATCGCCCTGGATTTGGGCTTGGGTGGCTGTGTCTTCATTAAAGATTTCGTGGTAACGGCCTGCGTATACCACCAAGGTGGCCAAGCCTTCCGGGATATTTTGGTAAAACTGCCTGCCACCATCGGGATCGACCAAGTGATCGTCGCCGGCAATGAGCAGTAATGTAGGTACCCGTAAATGCTTCGCTGCTTGAATAGCCACGGGCCCTTCATCTAGCATGAAGTTAACAAGTGTTGGGGTTACTTTATCGTGATTGAGTGGGTCGCGTTTTAAATGATCGATAACAGCTTGTACATGTGATACTTTTTCCAGTTTAAGGCCGTGCGGTACTTGTAAGTGAGGGGTAACGAGTATGGCGGTTTTCGCCAATGCTCTTTGCAATCCCGAGATGCGGGGTATAAAACCCGGCGACGATAGTATCATACCACTGGGCTGGATATAACTGCCGGTTACTGCACGCCCCACTACTACGCCGCCCATTGAATGGCCAAGCACCAGTGGTGCCCGGATGACGCCCCTATTGGCTAATTCCTTCGCATATTCATCGAAAATTAATTGTAAATCCTCAACGAGCGACATAGCATGGGGTATATCACCGCGTTTGCCGCCTGAAGCCCCAAAACCGCGTTGATCGTATAAACGCACCTCGTAACCATTTGCTTGGAACCATGGTACAACGTGGTCGTACCTACGGGCATGCTCACCCACCCCGTGCACAATGATAATTCCTGTTTTTAAAGATTGCTGCGGTTGAAGCGGCCAGGTAAAAACTTGGAGGGTAATGCCGTCTTGGGTTACTTGGTGACTGAGTTTTACCGCTTGGTTCGTGGTTTCCATGGTTGTTTATATTAGCTTTAGTCTAAATAAATATAAACAATCCTTGTAAAAACGACAAAGCCGGTTTTCCACGCTGAATTGAAAAACCGGCAGCTGCCGTGTAAGAGCTCGAAGCTTGTAACCCGCTAAGGACAAGACTTCGAGCTTACTGTGTGTTTCCTATTATGAAAAAAGCTTCGATAGTAAAACACCCTAAGAAATGATAAAGTTTGCCAAGTGTATCGAGGAAATAGATATGATTTTTCATTACATATATTAATATCCAACAATATTTCTTGTGCTGAAATTTCTTTAAAATTGATTTTGAATAAATTATGCTGTTACAATATAAACAAGCCACTGACACTAATTTGCAGCTGTACTGCATAAATATTTTCAAAAATAAAATCAAGGAAATACTGTATATTCAATAACGTTCCCGCTATTCTAAGACAATTCAATGTAACCCGGTTGTAATGCCAACAACACGACACTTAACACTTACTCAATAAAATCCTTACACGTATGAAAACACAAGTACTGGTACTCGCCTGTTTTGTGTGCAGTTGTATCGGTGTGTCATGTAATCAAACAGCCAACAAAATTGCTACAGTAGCCCAAATCAAGTCGCTTTTAGCAGACCCTGCCGCTTCCACCGGCAAAACATTTAACGTGGAGGGGTATTTCTTGAAAGACCCGGCACCTTACTTGGTTACCGCCTTAAAATGGGCCAACATGAACAATGCCATGCCCGATAGCACTTTTATCCCTTTAGAGGGTGCTATTTTTGACACGTTACAGAATATAAACGCTTACCAAGGGGCTTTTTTGCAATTGGAGGGTGTATTATCGGCGGCAAAGAAATTCGTGGTGACCAAGATTCATATCGAGAAGCCTGCGGAGCGGAATTTCGTATTGCCTGTTCCCACAAAATTATGCTACAACAATAAAGCGCTATGCGAGGTTACATTCGTTGGTTCCTCGAATATGGCTTTATTATATAGCAGTGTAACAGAACCGGGCTTGGCACGGTCGAGGTATTGGAATGATTTAAAATTCCTCTACCATGTATTGAAAAGTAAATATGGTTATACTGATGAACGCATTGTAATTGTATACAACGATGGCAAACCCCTTGATGATGAAATGCCGGTTAATTTCGCTGCTACCAAGGAGGGCTTTGCTGGGGCGATGGCTGCTTTGAAAGGCCATCTCACCAATACTTCGGTACTATTTATATACACAACCGGCCATGGCGGTGGGTATTACCAAGCATTGAACACCAATATCGGCGGCGTTAAAGATGCGGTAGGTGATGATGAGAAGGATGCTTTTGGGTATGATGAAACATTTGGAAATGGCACTATTACGGATGATGATTGGGAAAGCGGTATCAATCACTTGCAATTTGCAAAACTCATTGGCGTTTTTCAACAAAGTTTTGGTGGCGGTTTACTGTATGATTTAAGGGGATTGAACCGCGTATTAATATCGGCCGGTAATGAATTTGAAGCAAGCTGGGGACCATCGTATGGTAACCACGATATGTTTAGTTTCCACTTCATTTCAGCATTAAACGGCGCTCGTCATGATGGTTTCGCTGTAGATGCCGATCTGAATAATGATGGATTAGTTACCTTGTTGGAAATATTTCTATTCGCGAAAACGAAAACCACCCCTAACGAACATCCCCAGTTAGAAGATACAGGCGATGGTGTAAGTACCGATAAACCTAGTGGGAAAATTGGAACGGAAGGCGCCTTAGCAAACAAGACAATTTTCAAATAAACGATCGCAACACGGGGTACAGCAAGCACCCGCTGCATCCCGTGTTTGTAAATATTCGTTTAGTATACCTACCTAAAAACTGCGCCACTACCTCACTTGAATAAACTAAAATTAGGCACACTATATAGTTGACAAAATAATTTTAAG
The DNA here is from genome assembly GCF_003259335.1 of Chitinophaga skermanii. GTDB lineage: Bacteria > Bacteroidota > Bacteroidia > Chitinophagales > Chitinophagaceae > Chitinophaga > Chitinophaga skermanii. Next base: position 266,203 of record NZ_QLLL01000003.1, on the reverse strand, counting down.
CGTCAAAAAACAATAGATTTTATAATAAAATCCATTCAAAATTGATTTTTTTCGATTTTGCATACACTTCTTGTATCCTTCCAAACCAGCTACCAGCTTACATTTGTAAAATTATTTTTCTACGTTAACGAACGCTTCACAAACTGTAATCAATTTTTGTATGATCTTTATTGCGGGTTAACAAAAACAATGGATGAAACTGCCGCGCCTTGATTCTTCTTGGGGCGGCTTTTTTTATTTAGTAATTCTGGTTGACGATCCTTTTATCCTTCTTTTAGAAATAACCGGAAGATGTACAACAGTTCGTACAAGATAAATCCCACCACTAATACTTCTTGAAAACGCTTATTATTCACACGTATCGCCACTAAGCACAAGATAAAATGCGTCATATTCCGAACCGGGTATTCCCATGTGTAATGACGATAATACGCTTCTCCCTTAATCAGCGTATCCACAAAATCGAATAAATAGGTCGAGGCTAGTATCGCAAAAAACCACTTCTTCCTGGAATAAAAATATACTTGGAAATCTTCTTTATGGTCACGCAAATCGTCGGGATATAACATCGAGGCTAAAATGTAGAAAAGTAGTATGTACATAATCACGAAGAAATACTCCGTGAAATACCATTGTTGAATAGTACGTAAGTAAATTTCCCACCACCAAAAATGTAAGAGTAACAAGAAAAGGTAAAACACCCATGCTAAGTGCACCCAGTATATTTTTAACCGCCCCGGATGTTGTACAAAGCGCACCGTTCCCCGCAAAAGCACGGCCACGCTTAAGCTGAGGATCATAGCAATGACCGTTTTTATGTGACTATATTCCTCCATATAAAGAGTTTTCTTTATAATAAACAAGGTACCTGCTTTGTTCACCAACAGAAAATGTAATTTCGGTCGATGAAAACCCAAGCAGCTAAAACGTACAAATACATCGCCTTTCTCCGTGCCATTAATGTAGGCGGCCGCACCGTTAAGATGGATGCGCTGAAACAATTGTTCGTCGACATGGGATGCTTCCACATCATTACCTACATTCAAAGCGGTAACCTCATCTTTGATACTACAGAAAAAAATGCAGCAGTATTAACAAAGAAAATAGAAACATACCTGCTAGCACAATTAGGATATGAAGTCATTACCGTACTCAAACAACCGGCAGAACTGGCTTCCATCATCAACCAGCACCCATTTCTCGACATTAACAATGAAACACACACCCAATACGTGATGCTGTTAAATACGATGCCGAATGCTGCTCAAATCAATTCTGTCATGGAAAAAAGTACCGACATTGATACATACAAAATAATAGGCGACGTGGTGCATATTCGTTGCCATAAAGCACCGGGCATTAAAAACTTGTTTTCGAATATGGCTTTGGAGAAGCTAATGAAGATAGGTGGTACCACGCGAAATTGGAATACTATGAATAAACTATTAGCGTTAGCACAATAACAAAATAGCCCGCTTCTTGCGAAACGAGCTACTTGTATCATTTAAATAAATCATCATGTGCAATGTGACTTACTATTTTATACCCGCACTGTGAGGATGTTTGATGTCGAGATTGGCTTTTGCCTTTTTGTGTTTCTTTTTCTTCTTACCATACCATATAATGAAGCCGGTAATGGGTAAAGAGCCGCAAATGAAGCTAGCGAAGAAAGCAATAATTTTACCGGTTAAACCGCCAATAGCACCAACGTGAATATCGTAGTTCATACGGTATAGTTTGTCGGCTGCGGTCGCTTTCTTATATTCTTGCCCGTATATCCCCCCTCCTTCTAATGCTGCCAATGTATTGCGATCGAAGAAGCGGTATTCGCGTTTGTAATACGTGCCTTCATCGGGATTATAACTAACCGTAATTGGATCGGTCGGCGTATTGGGGTATGATACTTGGATGCTGGCTGTAGGATTATTGTAGTGTTGTACGCTTTCCAAGTAGATTTTATCGACGTTCGTCATAGGTGCTGCTACTTGTGCTGTAAGCGTATCGGAAACGGGTTCTTCCCATTTCGCTAATTTCTTACCTCCAGATGTAACAAAGTAAGAACCATTAGCAAACCATTCGAAACCCCAAACGAGACCTGTTAGGGCTAATACGAGTGCAATCAGCATCACGTAAAAACCAAGCACATTGTGCAAATCGTAATTCACACGCTTGAAACCGGCTTTCCATTTAACTTTGAAACTCTTTTCTTTGTTGGTTTTATTCCATTTCTTTGGCCACCACATAATCAACCCCGACATCAATATCACCACAAAAATCAAGATCGACCATGCTACGATGGGCTGCCCAATAGGTGCCGGTAAAAACAAGTAAAAGTGTCCTGCTAATACAATACGGAAGAAATCGCGGTTCAAGGCTTTTTTTGCTAAAGGTGTACCATCGTAAGGATTGAGGTATACCATGCTATAGCCATCTTTGGGATCGAGGAAAGCTACAACAGCAGCTTTATGCTGATCGCCATATTCGAAACCGTAGATATTCGCTTTTGCGGTATCGGAGCCATAAACGTACAATTTGGCGCTACGTTCCAATTGTGAAGGTAATAAGAATGGTTTTTGCTGCGGTTCAACGAATTGGTATGGCTGGGTAACATTTCGAATCTCTCGTTCAAAAGCTAAGATACACCCCGTTAAACTCACAAATACAACAATGATACCTGTTACCAAGCCAAGCCATAAGTGCAACCAATCGTTTATTCTACGGAATAACGACTTGTTACTCTTCTTTTTTCTTGGCTGAATCGCCCCCGTTTTCTTACTAAATGCGAACAATTTCATATGTCAAGCAATAAATCCACCCCGCATGGCTACGCGCGGGGTGGATGTCAGTTTTTTTATGTTGGATACTGTACAATAATCTTTACTAGAAGCGGTAACCTACAGTAGCACGCACATTTGTACCGGGCTCTGTTTGCCAATAATAGTACGAACCGTAAGGAGCACCACTATATAAGTATTTATTGAAAATGTTATTAATGTTCACGTTTACATAGTACTTAGGCATCGCGTAAGAGATACCTGCATCTACACGGAAGTAGTTTGGCAATTGATCTTTAGCAGTTGCCGACCATGCCCATGTAGTACGATCCACTTGGTATTGATAACCCGCGGAAAGGCCTAAGTGTTTGAAAATACCTTTACTAAAACGGTAGCTTAACCAACCATTTGTTAAATGTTTCGCGTAACCCGGAATTTTATTTCCTACGTTCGCTGGGTTGATATCTTCTGTTACTTCGTGATCTGTGTAAGCGTAGTTCAAGGTTAATTGTAAGCCCTTCACAATTTCACCTCGTAAATCGAACTCGATACCTTTCGCTACTGTTTCTCCCAATTGTAAAGAGAAAGCGTCTTTAGGTAAGTGCGTGGTATCTGGATCACCAATGATTTTACCTTTGTTGGTAATATGATAAGCCGCTAAAGTGGTATTCCATTTTCCACCGAACCAATCTTTCTTCACACCCAATTCAAAGGTGTTACCTTCTAAAGGTTTCACTGGTTTATTTGGATAGATAATACCTGCTTGGCCCATGAATGATTGGTCGAAATAACCGTACACGTTTGTACCTTTTGCTACTTCCACGTTCAAGCCAACACGCGGTGTTACTTTATTGTCTTTGCTAGTACCACCTACAGTGTGTGCATCTGTTTCGAAGTTGGTATAACGTAAGGCTACGCTTAACCTAGCACGTTCTTTCCAGAACACGATTTCATCTTGTGCATAGAATGAATAGTATTTTTCATCCGCGAAGTAAGAAGCACGATCTTTCAAAGGTTTTGAACGATCGTATGCAGGGATGCTGCTTTTCGGTACACCGTAATGTGGGTTGTATATATTGAATGGATCTGTTGCTGTATCGAGGTTGAAACCTTGTCCCCAAGTGGCCATATATTGTTTTTTACCGGCATCGATACCACCGAGCAAGTTGTGTTTTAGCGCACCTGTTTTGAAGGAACCGTTTACGAAAGCTTGGCCTAATTGGTTTTTACCTCTTGAATCCCACATGCCCACACCACGAATCAAATCACCATTTTCGTGAACGCCAAACTGCCAATCAGGCCAAATAGAGCTACCGAATGTAGTAGAATTGAAGATCGCGAATTGAGCAGTGAAACGCCAGTTTTTATTGAACTCGTGGTTAAAGGTTAAGAAACCACTGTGATCGTTGATTTTTGTAGGATCGAGGTTTTTCTCGTACATGGTGAAGTTACGGGGTAAATCGCCATAACCTTTCGGCGAGAAAACATAGGCAGAACCAATCAATGCCATTTTAGAGAATTGGTAATCGTATTCTGCTGTAATAGATGTTTTATCGTTGAATTTGTAGGTTAACACAGGTGCTACAGAAACCCTGTCGTTATATTCACCGGGACGGTGAGCCCCTTTTTTCTGTCCCATTACATTCAAACGGTATAATAACTTACCATTTTTAGTAAGCTTTCCATCCAAATCTATCGTAGCTCTATAAGTATCGAAAGAACCAACAGATACTGTTACTTCACGTTGCGAAATACCGGTTGGCTTCTTCGTAACCACGTTATACATACCGCCAGGGTAACCGCTTGCCAACATGTAGTTAGCAGGTCCTTTTACAAATTCCACGCGCTCTACAAAGCTCATATCTTCTGTTAAAGGTCCCCATGGCATAGAAACGTTCATGCCATTTCTGAAAGCAGAAATTTGAGAACCACGCATGTTAATATTAGCATAGTTATCCCAGTGTTCTAACCTTGTAACACCACTTACGTTGCGGGTTACACCTTCCAACATATCGAAAATAGCCTGGTCGGCTAACAATTTACTTGTAACTACTTGGATGTTCTGTGGAATTTCTTGTAATGGCTGGTTTAAACGTAATGATGGCGAAGGATCTACCGCTTTATACGTTTGTTTGTTGCCTTTTACTTCCACTTCAGAAAGGTTCGCATCGTTCGCTAATGTTACGTTCAATACGCTTTCTTGATCGTTCTGAACTGTTACATTCCTTTCTTCTGTTTTATAGCCTACCAATGAAATACGGAGTGTATACTCACCGGCAGTTAGTTTACGGATAATGAATTCACCTTTTTCATTGGTGAATGTACCGCGTGCTTTATTTTTTAGTTGAATGGAAACCAAAGGAGCAGCTTCGCCATTCTCGGAAGTGATTTTCCCACGGATGGCTCCATTTTGTTGTGCGAAAGAAGTAAGTGTCGCCAACAAAAAGCAAAATAAAAGTGGTAATGTGTGTTTGTTCATAAAAAGAGGAAGAGTTCCGATTTCGATTTATACGCCAGTTATACTTAGTCTATACTTAAACCGCTGCGAAATTAGTCGCGGGGGAAACGAGTAGGAAAACGAATCGGGAAATTCGTTTACGCAATACGGAAAATATTGAACTACAAAGCGTTTGCATATGATAGAGCAGGAAAATTACTCATATAAGAACCTTGCTCATAGGGTGTCTTTACAATTGGCCGACAATCGAAGCGGGAAGCGGGATGTTGGTTCGGATCTTGTAGCTTTTGGGAGAATTTTACAGAACAAGCGGGAAAAATGATCCATTTTGCTCCCTCGTTGTTATATGAAAAACCCAAGCGCATTGAAATTATGTCATTACTATTCAGCAAATTAACGATCCGGGAAGTAACGTTTAGGAACCGTATTACGGTTTCGCCGATGTGTATGTATTCATCGGAAGACGGCTTTGCAAATAATTGGCATATGGTGCACTTAGGTTCCAGGGCCGTAGGTGGCGCAGGATTAGTTATTTTTGAAGCCACGGCCGTTTCCCCGGAAGGTAGAATTTCAATAGGCGATTTAGGGCTCTGGAAGGATGAACACATCCCAGTCCTCCAGGAGATCGTTACCTTCATACACGAACAAGGCGCCATTGCCGGTATTCAATTAGCACATGCCGGGCGAAAAGCCAGTTTCGACATTCCCTTCAAGGGCACCCGCCTCCTTGCACCGGGCGAAGGTGGTTGGCAAACGGTAGCGCCTAGTGCCATCCCGTTTAGCGAAGCTACCAGCACGCCGCAAGCTTTGAACGCAGATGGTATTAAAAAAGTCATCAAAGATTTCGTGAAAGCAACAATACGTGCCTTACAAGCAGGTTTTAAAGTAATCGAAATCCATGCCGCGCATGGCTACCTCTTGCACGAATTCTTGTCGCCACTCTCTAACAAACGAAGCGATCACTACGGCGGCAGTTTCGAAAACCGTACCCGGCTTCTTCGTGAAATAGTACAAGCAGTACGTACCGAATGGCCAAGCTACTACCCGTTATTTGTAAGAATCTCCGCTACAGACTGGGTGGAAAATGGCTGGAGTATTTCTGATTCTGTTGCCTTGGCAAAGGAATTAATGCCGTTAGGTGTCGATTTAATTGATGCATCTTCGGGCGCTAATATCCCCAATGTAAAAATCCCAGCTAAGCCATTATACCAAGTGCCACTCTCCGCCTCGATCAAAGAGCTAAGCGGTATACTAACCGGTGCTGTAGGTCTCATTACAACGCCGCAAGAAGCGGAAGATATTATCGCAAAAGGACAAGCAGATATGGTGATGATGGCCCGTCAATTACTCCGTGATCCATATTTCCCTATGCATGCAGCACATGCTTTAGGCGCCAGCATTACATGGCCGGTACAATATGAAAGGGCCGCACCTTAAGGCTGGTATGATAGCTCGTTGGAGAATAATCGCAATCCCTTCGAAGTAAAATAAGGGTATAACATCTTCCAGAACGTGTCTTTATAGAAGTCCATCGCTGCTTTCATGGGTAACCCAACATTCACAGCATTACTCGACAGCCAAAAATCCGCTACGATAAATACCTGGGTGGTTAGCGCCCTATATACAGCAGCCGGAATATCCCGCCTAAAGATGCGTTTTTGTATCAGCATATGAAATATCTGCTCAAATTGTTGTACACGCTGCTGGGTAATACGGATATAACGACTCTTAATCGCCGGTACTCTTCGAACAATCGCTACAAAATCCAAGAAAATAAACCTGTATTTATACATCAAATCAAAGGCCTCGTCCACCGAAGATTTAAATACATGAATAAGCGATGGCTCTAAAGGTCGCTCTACTTGCATATCGGTGATAAGCCGACTAAAATGGTCTTCCAGCTGTTGATAAATGGCCAGGATAATATCATTCGTTGTGCGGTAGTGGTATTGCAAATTACCATGACTAATACCCATTTCGCCGGCAATATGCCTAACCGTTACCCCTTCAATACCTTCTGCATTATACAACTTAACAGCGGTATGTAGAATCCGCTCTTTTGTAGATAAATTCATCATAGCGCAGCAAAAATAAAGAAAAAAAATACACTAGGCCAATCGACCTAATTATTCATTCATACCCTATCTTTGTACACCGAAATAAACCTTCTAATATGAAAAGGGCCATCATTGTAGGCGGCGGTATTGGTGGATTAACAACAGCCATCGCACTACAACAAAAAGGCATTGAAAGCACAGTATATGAACAAGCGCCTGTGCTAGCACCTGTTGGTGCAGGTATTACACTAGCCAGCAATGCACTAAACATCTACGATTTATTGGGAATTGCACAACCAGTAGTTGACCAAGGCATCTATCTTAAAAGTGCCCGTATCTTAAACCAAAACGGCGGGCTTCTCTCCCGCTTACCCTACGAGGAATTAAAATCAACTTATAAATGGGGTGCTGTTGCCATACACCGCGCAGCTTTACAACAAGTATTAGTAAATGCTATAAGCGGTCAACACATCCAAACAGGCAAAGTGTTCCAACGTTACGAACAACATGCACACGATGCCACTGTTTACTTCGAAGATGGCACTAGCGATACAGCCGAATACGTCATTTTCGCAGATGGTATCAAATCCAAAGGACGCCAACAAATGCACCCAGGCATTCAACCACGGTTCTCTGGTCAAACGTGCTGGCGGTTTATCAGTCCTTACCAATTACCCACTCCGCAAAGAGAAGATGTATTTGAAATGTGGGCCAAGCAAAAAGGCCTCCGTGTTGGATATGCACCGATTAACGGGCAGGAAATCTATGGTTATATTACCACTTTTGCAGCAGCAAATGGACAAGATGATCCGGCACATGTAAAAGAAAAACTTCTAGATATTGTTGCCGTTTTTCCACCTGTTGTAAGAGAATTAATGGCAGCCACTCCATTAGATAAAATCATGCGCAATGATTTATACGATATAAAGCCATTTAATGGATGGAGCAAAGGAAATGTGGTGCTAATGGGCGATGCAGCGCATGCTACCATGCCTAATCTTGGCCAAGGTGCTTGCCAAGCTATTGAAAGTGCTTATGTACTAGCACAATGTATTGCTCAACACCACCCGGCAGCAGCATATGCCTTGTATGAAAAAATGAGAAAACCAAAAGCCACTTTCATTACCAATACAAGTGATTTAATCAATAAAATCACGAATACTAGTGGTCTTATGAAGTCTGTTGTATTACAATTCATGAAATGGGACCTTACTAATTACCAAGCGAAACAAATGGATAAAATGCTATCCATTCAATATATTCACCAATAACAAAAAAGCCATCTCCGCAAAGAGATGGCTTTATACTGATCACTTACATGAATATTATCCCGCTAATACCCCGCCATCTAATGCCAAGATGGAACCATTGCAATAAGATGAATCGTCTGATGCAAAGTATATAAAGGCTTTGGCTACTTCTTCAGCACGACCTAATCTATGCATAGGGGTACGATCCGTCCATTTTTTATGAATACTTTGATCGATGTTCGCGAGCAAAGGGGTTTCGATATAATAAGGACAAATAGCATTCGCTCGAATGTTTTGCGCACCGTATTGCACAGCAATATTCTTCGTCATTCCAATTACGCCATGCTTTGCGGCAGTATAAGGCACCAAACCAGGTTCTGCTACTAAACCAGCCAACGACGATAAGTTAACAATTACCCCACCTCCTTGTTTCAAAAATTGTTGTAGTTCATATTTCACACAGTAGAATTGTCCTGTTAGGTTAATATTAATAATACGTTCCCATGTTGATTCTTCCATATCATGAATACCTGAATACGGCCCACCAACACCGGCATTATTCAAGGCTACATCTAAGCGGCCGAACGCTTGAACCGTAGCATTGATGGCTGCCTTTACACTTTCTACATCCGATACGTCGATCGGTACAAACAGCGTTTTCGCGCCAAGGGCTTTTAATTCTTGCATGGTTTCATCGTGATGAGAATTGGGCAGATCTGCTACCACTACAATAGCGCCTTCTTTCGCAGCTTCAAGGGCGGAAGCTTTACCAATACCGGAATTACCACCGGTAATAAATACGACTTTGTTCTCAAGCTTTTTCATCTTCTAATGATTTAACTAAAAGAACAAGCATGGGCAAGATTTGTTTGGGTATGGGAAGAAATAAAAAACCCGCGAAGCTAGTAAATACTTGCTTCGCGGGTACTTATTATGAGAAAGGAAACGCTTATTTCTTTTCTAACAATTGGAAGAATTGATCCAATTGCGGTAAAATAACAATGCGTGTGCGGCGGTTAGCTGCACGGCCTTCTTGTGTATCGTTAGATTGTAAAGGAATATACTCGCTTCTACCTGCTGCCGTAATACGAGCCGGTGGAATACCGTAATCATTTTGCAAAATGCGAACTACTGAAGTGGCACGTTTTACTGATAAATCCCAGTTATCGAGTAATACACCGCGACGGAATGGATTCGAATCAGTATGACCTTCCACCATGAATTCAATCGCAGGTTGGTTAATTAACACCTTCGCCACCTTGCCCAACACTTCTTTCGCACGGTCGGTTACATCGTAACTACCACTCTTGAACAATAATTTATCGGAGATATCAATGTATACAACGCCTTTTTCAACTTTGATGTTAATGTCTTGGTCGTCGAGGTTCCCGATGGCACCTTTCAGGTTCATGACCAATACCATATTCAGCGAATCTTTACGTTGAATGGCAGATTGGAGATCTTGGATATAGGCATCCTTAGCACCAATATTATCCAATGATTTTTTGATGCTTTCTGCTTGCGAGCTGGTAATAACCGACAAGTCTTTTAACTGGTTAACGAGCGTGTTGTTGTTGTCTTTCAAGTTCTCAATCTTCGCACCAATCAGCTTACGTTGCGAGTCGAATGAATTAACTGAATCTTTCAAGGTACGTTCGCAATCGTTTAGCTTCCCTTGTAACATGGCATAGTCGCTACTAAGCTTCGTGTAGCGATCTTCGGAAGCTTTGAACTTTTTATTACTTACGCAAGAGAATAACAAAGGGGAAAATGCTGAAACCCATAATATTGCTTTCAGTTTCATATATAATTGATATTTAGTAATGTAATCTATAAGAAGACGGACTATTTCCACCTTACCCCTATACTTGCCACAACCATGCCATTTTTAGGTAAAGGACTAAAAGTAGGCCGTTTGCATGCAGTAAAAGCTACAGTGATGAAATGCTAAAAGCAGGTAAATAGGGCATTTTAAGTAGCTGATTAGAAAGTAATTAGAAAACCGCTCCTGGAGAAGAGCGGTTGTTTCTAAACTTTAAAGTATGATAAATGAACAAATGTTATTATACGATTGATATCTCATAGAACAACTAATATGCATGTTTTGTTCTATAAGATGAGCCCTATCTGAATAATGATTGAAAAATGCATTAAAAATGTGAAAATATACAAGAGGCAATGTCTTCTCAATTCACACCTTAAAATCATTTAAAACTTCATTACTTGTCAATTTTTCATGTATCAATACTTGATGTTACATTATTTTTTTAATCAATATTTATCTTATCAATTATTACTATATCATAAACATAAAAAGGGCCTCAGCAATTAGCCAAGGCCCTTTTATATACAGCAATATATCGGATTAATTCACGGGTGGGTTAACTATCAAGCATTACAATTAAAGTGCTTTCGACCTAAAATTATAATAAGGGAATGAACCACCGGTTACACCATTCAAATAAATAGATTGAATGTCGAAAGCGTAAATAGTGCCGCTCGCAGCATTTTGGTATAATAATACGCGGCCAGAAACCGGTGTTACTGTATGCCCAGAGCTCCAACCGTAAACATACCAACCTTTCCCATTTGCTAATGCTGAAACAGATGGAGGAATACCGGTACCGGTTACTGTGTTCATACCAATTGTTTTAGATACCGGTACTGAAGCAGTGGCCCAATCCGCAGATGTTACAGCTGAAAATGCTTTGTCAACATAACGGATATCGTCTGAACCACCTACAGTAATGTCGCCCGTTGCAACGCCAGTGAATTTGATATTGAAGTTAGCAGGTGAACCTGCTTCATTATCAGTAAAGCGCCAGTAGAAGTTACCATCTACAGGCTGGCCGGCACCTGTTGAGTAAGCTTGTTTGAAGTTTTTGATTGTGTAAACGTTACCAGCCCGGTAGATTGTACCGCTAGTTACGCCAGGGCCAACGATGGCAGCAGAATCACCATCGGCAATTACTGCGAATGTTGTAACGCCACCTCCAGCTAGTTTAGCGGCTGATTGAGGCTCGACGATGTCGTTGTTTTTAGAGCAAGATGCTAAGAATAAAGCAACAGCACCTGCTACTGTTAAGGCTAACTTTGGAAATGTTTTGAAAGTATGTGTCATTGTAAAAATAGGGTTGAAATTGAATAATAATGAAAAGTATGCGGGTTGTACATACCAAAAACCCCGTTGATATTATTGCTGCAATGATGTTATGTTATTCCGTTATGGTAAATTTCACGAATCCACCTACGTTGACGTAGTTCTTACGAATATTGGCCCAATTGTAATTCCCAATAAAATCAGAGGTACGCAATTGGAATCCAATAGCCGTTGTACTCCAGTCGCCGAAATCGTACGTACCGGTTGGAAAATCTGTAGGTATTTTGTAGGTAGCAGTGGTGGCTGTATAGCTCACTAATTCCCATTTGCCTAACTCTACTTCCATCCAGTTCGCATTGTAGCCAAATACCCGCGCTTCTTTCATATCCACAAAACCTTTACCTGTGAAGGTGATATTTGTACCTCGTTTTACAGAAACTGCCGATGTAATATTATCTGCTTTAGGAAATGCCGCGTTTGGATATACAACGCCGAAAATGAATCCATCACTTTGGTAGCTCGATAAGCCACTCGTTATCCTTATTTTATATGCTCCTTCCACTATATCCGCCGAATTAGGAATATGTACGGCCAATACACGGGCATTTTGTGGCGTGGTAACAAATGCTATCTTCATTTGATGCGATACATTGTTATTGCCTACCAAGTAAAACTTAGTTTGCACGGTATCTTCAATCACATATTTCAATATAGAATTTAGATCGAAGTTCGCCACCGCTCCTTTCTCAGCAGACGGAATAGCTAATTCATATAATTGAATCGGTGGCTGGTTAAAGACAACTTTTAAGAAGTAATCTTTTGTTGTTCCATTTTCTGCCTTCACTGTAAACTTAGTGCCGGTTTTAAAATCAACACTCGCACCGCTGGCCGGTGTTACGGTTGCTTTTTCAGATGGAGTTACTTTGGCCGTTACATTTGTAGGCTGTGCTACATAAGTAGGCCAATATACGGTGATAGAATCTTTGTCGATAGCACCTTGCACGGTAAAACCGTTGGCTGTTACAGCAAATGTTTCGATGGCATTGTATGGATACTTAGCGTACTCGGTATCTTTAGAACAGGCTGCCATCGCAATAATGCCTGCGCCTGCCAGGATGCCTTTAAATGTATATGTTGATTGCATGATGAGCGGAAAAATTATTTGTTTAGTAAATTGAGCCTGATAGGATGCTGAAGTGTTACTACTTTCGCGTAGCTATACACCCTAATTTTGTATAAACCTGTAGCCGGTAAAGCTTTCAATGCTTCATAATCTGTAGGATTATACCGGGCAATATTAATTCCCATCATTGTCAAGTTATTTGTATTGAAGGTGCTCAATCCGAATTTAAATACGGCTTTCCCAGTCGCATCTAGCAAGTCTGCTTGGATTAAATCGTTCGATGCAGCAAAGCCACTACCGTGTAATGTGATACTTAGGCTGGCATATAAATCGCCCATGTTAAAGTCATACGCCGTGATGGTGTTAGCATCGGGCGAGAGTTCATTTATGACTAAAGGAGGTTGTTGTGCTTCTATTTTAAGGGTATAGGTGCGTTGTGCACCATCTTTGGCTTTTACAACGTATTGGATTTTGGTACCCGAGAAAAACATTTTCAATAAGTCTTCCACCAAAGTACCGCTTGCGGGTGTTATGCTGGCTCCTTCCGATATGGTGATCTCAGGTTGAATAGAAGTTAGTTGTAAATAATAAGGCAAATAAACGGTAATAGCGCTATCACGGTCGTTTACGATGCCTTGGATAGGATCACCGGCTACGTTTACAATTTTATACGTCAATACCCTGTTTTGTGCTAATGCCGGCGGATCTATTGTTGTTGTTTTCGAACAGCTCGTGAAGGCAATAAGCGTCACACAACACGCTAAGGCAGCGCGTTTCAAATTGGTTATATACATCATGGTTGTAGTAAGTTTTACTTGATATCCAAGTTCGTAGAGCCGTCCATTTGGATGGCGTATGTAAAGGTTACGTAACCTGGCTTGTTATCGCGGTTTGGATCAATTGGGCTGTCTTTATAAATGTTCTCGATGATCAATTTAGCGTAATGACCTTTATGTGTTTTTACAATCATTACTCTCGGCAAAGCATACACAACGTGTGTTTTCTTTTCGTTGCCAGGGAATAATGTACCATAAAAATCATAATAACCCCAACCATCAAACTCGTTCTGGTAATGATCTAACCCAATATCACGCGTTTGCATGTTGCTTTCATCAGCTGTTTTTACAGCAGCAAAAGCGGTGGTCCATAATGCGCGTGGAATAGGTAATGTTTTGGGTTTGAAGTTGAGGGTATCGTAGTATTGAGCATCGAACTTACGATCTACAGTAACATAGATTTTGGCTTTTCCAGGCCCGCCAAATCCCGGGCTGCCCACTGCTCCACTGTTATTCGGGTAAACACTACTGTTGTAAATCCCGTAAAAGCAAATATCCCAGTTACCTGTTTGTCGTTGAGACGCAGGAATCACTTTATTCTCCTCTAAACTATAATACAACACTTCCGCGTTTCCACCCGAATTAGCCGATGTGTCGGCCACTAAGTTCGTTACAGTATATACACCCGTTGCTACAGACGGACCCGTTGGCCCTGGTGCAGGTGTTGTATCGTTGTTCTCTTTTGAACAAGCTGTCATTACTACGCTACCTATAAGCAATAGTATGGCAGCTTGCCTTTTAATGGTAAAAAGCATGCACATGAAAATATAAATGATGATGATATTGTTGGTTCTACTTTGTCGATTTCAAGTTGCGGGAACCGTCTGCCTGTACGTAATATCTAAAGGTAATGTAAGGAGAAGGCCAAAACAGGTCGGTCACTACTTTAGGGTTGCCTTTATAGATATTCAATAACTCCAATTTCGCATATTTCCCTTCTGCTGTTTTCAATACATAAGTACGGTTCTTAATAGGTACACAAATGTGGTTATTCAACGAATAAAAGAACCACCCGAGGCCGTTCCCATTATCCCAACCCACACCCGCTAAACCATCACGCTGAAACACATCCTCGGCAGGGGCTTCTATTACTTGGTCATACGGCTTTTCAACAATCACTAACCTACCCTTCCCAGGCCCACCATAACCCGGCGTACCGGCTACTGTTCCGTTATTGGTAACTACGTATGAATTATATTCCTTGGTAAACGCGATATCCCAATCGCCTTTCTGTAGCAAGCTCGTAGAATCTACTTTATTGCGGATCACTTGCTTGTTTTGTGTGCTGAATTGAAAAGTGATGGTATAAAACGGTCGTTGCGTTTTTCCATCCACGCTCCCCCCCATGGATGCACCTGTATCTGCAGGCATATCATACACGAAGGTACTTAGGTCGGTAGATGGCACTGGGTCGCTATTATCTTTTGAACAAGCTACTATGAAACTGCTAAAGCCAATGATAAGGGCGAAACGACGGCGTTTTAAAATTTGGGTGATGTTCATATCGTCAAATAAATCGAATGAATGAATGTGGATGTCTACAGCACAAAAACAGGTTTCCTATTTCGATGATGCAAAATTGCAGGGAATAAATGACCCCTATGGGAGAAAAAGCAACCAAAAAGGGAAAAAACCGCCATGGTATTAATTTTCCCGATATGGTAAATGTAATTCCGATATAGGCAAATGACATTTGTATGACAAGTTTACCTTTGATCCATCATTTAAATAGATCATCATGAACAAAAATTTTGTAGCCATTAATTACATTAACTGCAACACGGAATACCAAGAACGTTTCGAACAATTATTTGCTAGCCGCGCCCACGCGATCGACACGATG
Source organism: Chitinophaga skermanii (assembly GCF_003259335.1). Classification (GTDB taxonomy): domain Bacteria; phylum Bacteroidota; class Bacteroidia; order Chitinophagales; family Chitinophagaceae; genus Chitinophaga; species Chitinophaga skermanii. The sequence continues at coordinate 250,762 of NZ_QLLL01000003.1, read as the reverse complement.
CCTGGCTTCATTAACATGCACGTATTACGCCCTTCAAAAGAAGGCGATGCTTATTTAATTGTTAGCTATTGGGAAAACGAACAGTCGTTTAAAGATTGGACTAAATCAGAAGCCTTTATTGCCGGTCATAAGCGCGGTTTCGAAGATTTGGCAAAAGCAAAAGCAGAAGGTCGTCCTGCACCGATGACTAGTGATTTTAAAATCTACCAAGTAATTAGTGAATAATGGAAATAAAACTAACCACTCAACAAAAGGTGATGAAATGGCTGAAGCGCTTAGGCTTTTGGGGATTTCTCTTCTTCCTAGTTAAGGGCCTGCTGTGGCTGGTTTTCATCTATTGGCTTGCTAAATAGATTACTTACAATTGAATTGTAGTGGAAAGCTGTCTCGTTCATTCGAGGCAGCTTTTTTATTTACTTAATACAGAGAGTCTAAGAACTACCCAAAATGGAACAGCCTCCAAGATAAATCCTCGAGGCTGTTTAATGATGTAAATTTAATAAGTTACAGGCGGCTATTTCTTCATAATCCCCGGTGCAAATCCAAAGTGTTTTTTAAATGCACGGGTAAAATGCGCCGTATGCTTATAACCCGATAAATAAGCCACTTCCGATACACTCTTGCCTTGCGACAACATCTCGCGGGCATGGGTCATTTTTATGCTTTGCAGGTAGCCGTAAACAGTGGTACCAAATACCTGTTTGAAATGACTTTTCAAATAAGCATCGTTGGTGCCTACTTGGTGTGCCAAATCGATTAAGGTACAAGGACTATTCATGTTCCCTACAATAATATCCCGGGCATGATACATCCTATCTACATCTTCCTTCTTCAAAGCACGCGAATACTGTTCGCTCTTGGGCACCCCAATTATTTGCTCGTATTGCGTTAATTGGATGGCCAACAGCTCAATTGTTTTCGCTTTCAAGTACAATTGCTTGTAACGACCATCTAGTGGGCAGTTAAGCATATCATATAAAATCGTACTCAGGGTGGAAGGCAAAGGCAAATTCATTTTACTGAGAGATGCCGGTGCATTGTAGGCCATACTTTTAGAAAAGATGGGAAACAATGGATGCTCTTCTGGCAAGAAATTCAATAACAAGTCGGTACTTACACCTAACTCGAATATCTCTAACTGTTCATTGGCAGGCCATTGTAGTTGAATCTCCTCTTTCGGCAGGTACAAATAGTTATATTGTTGCTTTTCTATAGCAGCTAATATCTTACGACCATGATCGATATGATAGCTCTTATTCCCTACTAGGTTATAGCTTAATTGTATAAAGGGTTGCTGATTCTCGAAGATCACTTTCCCCGCTTGGCTAGATTTTACGTTGTAATAACCCAAATTTATACCATCCGGACTCGATACTTCATGCACATACCCATTATGCCCTTCATGTGTAAGGGTACGTTTTCTCTCCTTTAATTGCTCACCGCCTTTGATATCAAATGGACAAGCTTTACCAGGTGTTGTATTACTAGGTTGCAGCGCAGACAATGGTATATTGATTTAACGAATGAATGTGTAACCAAGCAATATTAATTTAATTAATGCATAGCATGTTTATGTAATAGGGAACTGAATTTGCGAAAACGGGAAAAGCCTTTGTCATGGTGTATTTGACAATTCAGTTTTTCCGTATATGGTAAATAATTCTCCCGATTGAGGGAATAGTAGCGGCTTGGTTTCTCCTTTTTAGGTAAGTTATTCTCCCACTTGGGTGTTGGAATAGTAAGACCTTTGCCCCCCAAACAATCTTCCCCGGTCTATCATGAAATGTGCGTACTACTTATTGATCCTCTTTGTGTTGGCTGTTCATTCCGTTTCGGCACAACATGCCACCCTACAAGGGAAAATAACCAGCGAGGGGCACCCTGTACCACATGCGAAGATATTGTTACATAATGCGTCACTGTCCTTTCATGCAACCGTTGACGCTAATGGCGTTTATTCCATAGCCCGCATCCCGCAAGGCAACTATATCCTGGTAGCAAATGCAACCGGGTTTAACGAAGCATTCGTCAACCTTGCCATCAAAGCAGGCGTACAAATACAACACGATTTTCAACTCGCACCGAAAGAACGCAACCTCAATACTGTACAAGTAACGCACGAACGTTATAAAAAGGAAGATGACGTAATCGACGTTAAAAAAATTGCCAACCCTACCCTTATCATCGATAAAAAAACCATCCAACAAATGGGCTCCCGTAGGCTCGATGAAGTACTACGTGAACAAACAGGTATGGCCATTGTAAATGATCTTGGATCAGGTAACCGAAGTGTAGGCTTACAAATGCAGGGCTTTAGTTCGGATTATATATTGGTATTGTTGAACGGGCAACCCATGACCGGTAGGTTCAACGGCAATTTCGATATCTCCCGGATTAGTGTAGCAGGTATCGAGCGCGTAGAAGTAATAAAAGGGGCAGCCAGTAGCCTATATGGCTCCGAGGCCTTGGGTGGTGTAATCAATATTATTACTAAGCAAAATGCCACCCAACAACACGCTAAAATAGGCATGCTGTATGGTACTTACAATACTATTGATGCAAACGTAGAAGGTGAAACCCAGTTTGCGAAAGGTAAAGGTGCAACTTTCTTAGGCGGTGATTTTTATAAAACAGGTGGCTTTAACGTAAATACAGAATATTTAAAGGATGGACAAACGGCCCCACCGTATCATAGTATCAACCTGCAAGGTCGTGCCCGTTACCAGTTAAACGAGGTGAGCAGCTTGTTATGGAGTGGTCGTTTTGCAGATAGGCAATCGGTGATGACGCGCAATTATGGGGCACAGCCCTTTGATGATCGCCTCGATGAACGTGATTTCAATACTTCTATCAGCATCAATAACCAATTCAAAAACCAAACACGCTTGCTGACCCGTTATTACTTAACGCATTACAGCACGCAACAAGCAGTACAAATCATCGAAACCGGTAAAATATTACAAGATAACCGCTTCTCTCAAAATATACACCGTTTAGAAGTGCAGGCAGGCCACGACTACTTCGGTAAAAAACTATCCATAATCGCCGGCGCAGGAGGCGATTACCAAGCACTCGACAATTCCGTAACTGCCACAAATAACAACATGTTCAATTACTTCGGGTATCTGCAAGCGAATATTACACCCAGTAACCGGGTCGATTTCGTAGTGGGGGCCCGCTATGATGGAAATGATGTGTTTGGTGGAAGGTTAAACCCTAGTATTGGGGCACATGTTAAAGCAACGAATTGGTTCTCGGTGAAAGGCTCCGTAGGACAAGGTTTTAAAGCCCCTACCTATGCCCAGATGTACCAAGTATTTACCAATATCGCACAAGGATATACAGTAGTGGGCGCTAACAATTTCTCCGCAAAAGTAGCCGAACTACAACAAGCCGGCATGATTCAATCGGTTTGGTCGAATGCAGCAGGCATTAAAGATCTACAACCCGAAACCTCCACATCCTACAACTTAACATTGAATTTTACCATTGCGAAGAAAATTTATTGGTCTACCAACGGTTTCTATAACAACATTCGCAACCTCATTAATACCGAGCAAGTAGGGATCATGCGAAATGGACAACAACTTTTCTCCTATCTCAATATCTCTACAACATTTACTCGCGGCATTGAAAGCAGTGTGAAATATAGCCCTATAAACGGCTTAAACATTGCTGCCGGTTACCAATACCTCGTAGCAAAAAACAAAGACATTATCGATTCAATTAAACAGGGTATTGGCGCTTATGCTAAAGTACGTGCCAACAATGGTATTCGTACAGCTACTACAGCCGATTATTTCGGTTTACCGAACCGGAGCAAACATATGCTGAACTTGCAAGTATATTACACCTATGCACCGTGGGGAATTACAGCATCTGTGCGCGCTAATTACCGGGGTAAATATGGTTTCCTTGATATAGACAACAACGGTTACATCGATACATATGATGTGTTTGTAGATGGTTATACACTCGTGAACGCATCGTTGCAGAAAACATTATTGAAACGTAAATTAACCGTTCGCGTTGCCGTTGACAATATTAGTAACTATACCGATTACCTTATGCCAAGTCAGCCTGGACGCACTATCATGGCGGGATTCAGCTATATTTTCACTAAGGGGGCCATAGAATAAATTCCTGTTAACTACCAAGTTTCGTTCAACTTTGCGTAAAATGATTTGTTACTTAGAGTTGAAAAAGCAACCCCAAGCATGGAATTAAACGAAGCGATCGATTTAATTAATACCCCGCAATTAAAACAGGAGCGGCCTCAAAATTGGGCCGACTTGGGTTGTGGCAGTGGGTTATTTACTTATGCACTAGCACAATATCTTGCCCCTAAAAGTCATATTTACGCAGTTGATAAGCACCTTGTACAGTTTAACAAGCATTTCTACCCAGCAGGCCTACATTTACAATTTCTCCAGGCCGATTTTACACAAATCGGGCTTCCTTTGCATAACCTCGATGGCATTTTAATGGCCAATGCCCTTCACTATGTAAAACAACAGGCCAATTTCATAGAACAACTTAAGTCATATTTACAGCCACAAGGCAAGTTGCTGATTGTAGAATACGATACCAACCGCGCTAACCAGTGGGTACCCTTCCCCCTGCCCTTTTCCGAATTAAAATCGTTGCTCCTAGAGGCTGGATTTATACACGTAACAAAGCTCCGTTCGCGTGCTTCTGTATTTAATAATGGTACAATGTACGCTGCTATCAGCAGCCTTCCAACCTAGTTGAGAAACCGCTCATACCGAAACTTTTAAGATTTATGCAATCGTTTGCATAAATTTCCTATCTTGTCATTTTTACGGTGATTTCTACCACGGGGAAAACCGTAGCCAACAATCATCCAAGTCATATTATACGTAACGCATGAAATTAAAATCATTCATCGTAGCATCTCTTATGCTACCCATGGCATTCCACGGGGCACAAGCCCAGAAGGCGAATAACAAAGCCTTGTTGAAAACGATTGATCAAAATCTTTCCGATGCCGTTGCGCAATACAAAGTAATGCAGCAGCAATTGCCTGAAGGTCGTTTTCCAAAATCATTCGATTCAACGAAGAACCAATTGGTAACCAGCAATTCCGAATGGTGGTGCAGTGGCTTCTACCCGGGTTCACTTTTGTATTTGTATGAACAAAAAAAGGACACGCAGAACTTTAACGAGGCAAAACGCATTTTAGGTTTATTGGAGAAAGAAAAGATGAACACCGGTACGCATGACCTCGGGTTTATGATGTACTGTAGTTTCGGGAATCTCTACCGCCTTCAACCCGATGAAGCCACCAAACAAATCCTCATTCAAAGTGCTAAATCACTCTGCACCCGCTTCTCCGAGAAAACAGGTGTAATTAAGTCGTGGAACGGCAAACCCAACGAATACCTCGTTATCATCGATAACATGATGAACCTCGAGTTACTCTTCTGGGCTACTAAAGTAACAGGCGACTCTTCCTATGCGAAAATTGCTCTTACGCACGCCAACACAACAATGAAAAACCATTTTCATCCCAATTACGCCAGCTACCACGTAGTTAACTACGATGCTAACACGGGTGGTATTATCTCTAAAAGAACAGCGCAAGGCTTCGCCGACGAATCGGCATGGGCACGCGGCCAAGCTTGGGGCTTATACGGCTACACGGTTATGTACCGCGAAACGAAAAACCCTATCTACCTAAAACAAGCAAATAACATTGCTAAGTTCATGCTCACGGATAAGCATATGCCAAAGGACAAAATCCCTTATTGGGACTATAACGCCACCAATATTCCAAACGCCCTCCGCGATGCATCTGCTGCTGCAGTGATGGCCTCTGCTTTGTTGGAACTTAGCACGTACAATAAAAAAGAAGCTAAAAACTATATCAAGGTGGCAGAAACGGTTCTTACCAACCTCTCTACCCCTACTTATAAAGCCGCACCAGGTACATACGGTGGTTTCATCCTGAAACATAGCGTAGGTAGCATTCCGCACGGCACAGAAATCGACGTTCCTTTAACATACGCCGATTACTACTTCATTGAAGCTATGATTCGTTATAAAGAAATGGCTAAATCCTAATAGTTAATGACCTAATTATTATTTACAGCCGAAAGGGAGTGCCGTCAAAAGCACTCTCTTTTTTTTGCAGTATTGTAAGGTTTGGCAGCATCCTATTTGTTACTTTCTTTGCTTCTCCAAAGAAAGTAACCAAAGAAAGGAGGAAAAACGGCGAAAGACTGCGTCGCCGTTTTATCGGGATGTCGATGGGGCTTTGGTGCTACTGTGGTGAAGGGCGGTGGGAGCGCTATTAGATGTAGTTAATATTGAATGTGTGGGATGGACTAAATTGTAGTTGAGTTAACAAATTGTTGTTGAAGGTTTATAAGGAGGGTTTGGAGGATCTTGGTGTGGTAATAGTGAAAATAATAAGTTCTTAATCAATAGGCTACTACCTACTTATTGCTTATCATAGGTTACGCTTACTTGCCTATAGTAGACAAAATAGCTTCAAGTCTGTTCCATGTAGTTTCCATGTAAATTATGGGTATTTCCATGTAGTTTCAGGTAGTTTCCATGTAGTTTGCCTATCCTAACCCTATTAAAAGCCTATCCTTAGCCTATCTCTACCCTATCTTTTGCCTATCTTTTATAGTTAACCGGCCTTAGAACATATTCAATCTTAGTTATTTAAGCGTTTCGGAGTACTTAATTACACCTAAAGGGTGGTTATTTGGCTTATTGGGAGGATGGGGCAGGCAGCATTCCACATAACCTACCACCTACTTAATGCAATAACGAACAATAGGGCTTACAAGGGGCTTATATACGTTTATTCTATGCTTTCCAACTAAAGGGTCGAGGATAGGTATATAAATGTTAAAAGGGCTTAAAATGGGCCAAAAATAAAAGGCTGCCATACTTGCATATGACAGCCTCTTCATTCTTGGGGAAAACTAACTATAAAATCCAGTTCTACACAAGGGGCAAACAAGCGAAGGATGATTTTTTACCTGTAGTGAACAGTTCTTTACTTATTTCTGCCACCAAACTTTGTTCGTTTCTAGGTCGTTGCCGCCCGTTTCTGCGTACCAGTTGGCGTAATTGTAGTTCGCTTCATCCGCTGGATATGGGAATCTTTTCAGCTTACCATATCGTTGGTTACCATAATAACTCGCATTATCCGTTTCCATTGGCGTAGCGTTGTTTGTGCGACGTTGCAAAGCCCATGCTTCGCCCGGTTGGGTGAAGAAGTTGATCCATGATTGCGCATAAATCTGTTTCAAGGCAGCTGCTTCATTCGCCGTATTAAAGGCTACTTTGGGATTGGTCATGAAAGTGTTCATTTCCGTAGTGGTTGGCTGCGCAGTTATTTTACTTACTACCCACGGACCACTCGTACCACTTACAATAGCTTGGGAAATGTACTGCGTTACAGATGATTTCACACCTGCATCATATTCCGTTTTGGCAGCACCCGCGTTTTTAGCAGCACCCAAACCACGTAAATAGATCTCCGCTTTCAAGAAGTGTACTTCCGCTGCTGTAATGAATAATTGCGGCATGGTAGTATTATCACGCCCCATGTAATAGTTGAACAAGGCATATTTTGCACCGGCTTTATTACCCCAAGCTTTATCACGCTCAGCATCAACATAAGCACGGGCACCATCCACCGTTGTTCCAGATGTTGGGTTTTGTGGGTAAGGCACCCATTGACCAGCTTCGTTTGGTTCGAAGAACACTTTACAACGTGGATCGAAAATGCCACTACCGTTCGTGTTGTTATTATCACTCATCATCTTCCACATGGTGGTGCCTAAACGTAAGTAAGTACCGCTGTAAGCCCACGTTTTCCAAATAAAGGTTAAACCCGGCATTTGTTGAGGGTAATACCCAACGTCTTCACCATCTTCTAACAATGGCTTCGTTAATGCTTCCGCAATAATTGTTTGCGCTGCTGTTGCATTCACTTCACTCATTCTTACTGCATAACGTAAGCGTAATGAGTTAGCAAATTTGCGCCAACGATTAATGTCGCCTTTTAAAAAGGTATCATATGCACCATACGATACTTGTGAAGCATCGCTGCTTAAATTATCTACAGCCCATTTCAAATCAGCAAGGCATTGTTCGTAAATCACGTTTTGCTTATCAAATGCTACACGGTATTTAGTAGTACCATCTGCTGCTTTACCGGCTTCAGAATATGGCATGTTGCCAAAGAAATCACTCACATGCAATGTTTTATATGCCATGATGATTTTCAACATCGCCGTTACATTTTTCATGCGAGATTGATCCGGTTCTGCCGCAATCATTTTCTCCATTAAACGTGCATCAATCAATGCATAGTAATAGTTCTTCCAGATGTCTTTTGTGGCATCTTCTAAGTGATAACCGGAACTTGCCGAAATCATACCCAATTGCGTAGCAGGGTAAATGAATTCATTATAAGTTACCAGTTCTTGTGCCGGCAAATCGAGTGTCGACAAAATACTGTTAAACGAAGTATTAATATTTGTACTGCTTGGCTCCTCCCACGGTTGGTTCATGCTCTCGAAGCCCTTTCTGCAAGCACTCATGGAAGTGATCGCAGCCAAGCCCAGCGTTATATATAGTTTTGATGATCTTTTCATACGGTTAGATTTAGAAAACAATTAATGGAATCGGTTAGAATGATGCTTTAATAGATGCACCGTACGATCTCGTACCCGGGAAAGCACCAAACTCGATACCTTGCGCATTACCAATACCGTTTACACCTTCTGGATTTAAACGATCAGGTAAGGAAGAATAGATGTAAAACAAATCACGGCCAATTACAGACACACTCAGGTTATTGATGAAACCCGTTCTGCGAATAACCGAAGCCGGAATTTGGTAAGTCAACGTAACCTCGCGCATTTTCACCCAAGTATTCTCAAATACTGAATTACTACGCGGAATCCGAATGTTAGACCATGCCGCATACGCTGCCGCATATTTCCACATGTTGTTTACCACCGTTGTATTTGGCTTCCCATCTGCATATACACCTTCGATAATTACACCATCGTTGGCCGTTGTTCCATCAGGATAAGTGTAAGGTAAACCCCCTCCATTTCTTTCTTTTACTGTTGCTGGCGCTAAACCATTACCCATTGCTGCAGCATAACTACCACTATAAATTTCACCACCATATTTAAAATCAACCAAGGTATATAAGCTGAAGCCTTTATAGTTAAAGGTATTCGTTAAACCACCTGTTAATTTCGGGGTAGCATTACCAATAGGTACTACTTCTTTGCCGGTTACATATCTTGTTCCGATGATGTTGCCACTTGCATCTTTCACATCTTCCACCACGCGCTTACCATCTTTATAAGTATAATCGTAACCATAAATCACACCATAGTTCTGTCCTTCTGCCACGCGCATTACTACACCGTTTTCAGCACCGAAAAGGTTGCCAATTTCATAGAATGGAACATCACCACCCAAATCAATCAATTTGTTCTGGTTATGTGCTAAGTTCAAGGCTACATCCCAAGAGAAGTCTCTCTTTTCAACCGCACGTCCTCTCACGATCATCTCGAATCCTTTGTTCTGTAACTTACCTGTGTTGAAGATCACCTTGCTTACACCTGTTGATGGTGCTACGTTGATATCGATGATTTGGTCGGTAGATTTGATGTTGTAATAAGAGAAGTCGAAGCTTAAACGGTTCTTAAAGAAGGCCATTTGTAAACCTGCCTCGTACGCTGTTGAACGCTGTGGCTTAAGGGCTGAAGGAGGTAATACATCTTTGATACTACGGGTAGATTGGCCACCGAATACACTCGCATCGTACGTGTAAATTGTTTCGTATGGTTTACCATCATTCGCACTGCCTGCTACCGCTAATCGCACTTTACCAAAGCTTAACCAACCATTGGTATTCATTTTAAATGCATCCGAGAATACGAAGCCCAAGGAAGCAGATGGATAGAAGTAGGAATTCGAATTCGATGGTAAAGTAGACGACCAATCATTTCTACCTGTTACTGTTAAGAATAAATAATTCTTATACGAAAGGTCTAACAATCCATATAACGAATTCAGCTTCTTCTCGTAACGGTACTCGTTTGTTAAGTCTTTATCCGTTAATTGTGCAATGTTTTTCACATTTTTCAATGTGTAAATGAAAGGTGTTGCAAAAGGACCTTTGTTCCAACCTTGCATAGCATAGTTATCGGTATTCAAAGAAGAAGCACCGGCCGTAAAGCTAAGGTTCAAACCTTTCGTAAGCATGTCATTCTTATGTGCAGTGGCTAAGAATTCGTAGTTCTGCGTAGTATTTCTATACAATTCATGACCATATTTACCATCTACCCCACCAGAATCAACCGGGCGGAATTTAGATTCGAAATCATTGGTATTGTAATCGATACCGGCGCGACCCACTACATCTAACCAAGGTGTAATCTCTGCCGATAATTTAACGTTACCAATTAGCTGGTTGCGTTGCAAAGTGGTATTATTCTGGTAGGTATTCCAATAAATATCGCTACCATAAGAACCGTATGGGTACGACATAGGGAAGTTACCTAAATCGAATTTACGCTGCGATCCGTTCGGGAATTGGTACAAACCTTGTTCTAATGGTTTGTAATCGCGCGACATACCGTAGACCATGAATTTAGTCCATGCGCTATTATAGTTACCTACTTGTGGAGAGTTTAAACGATCGTAATCGGTATAGCTAGCTGTGATTTCAGCTTTCAAACGTTTAGATACGTTCATATTACCGGCAAAGTTCACTGTATTTTGCGAGTAATTGCTGTTCGGGATAATGGCTTCGTTACCTACGCGGGTATAAGATAAGCGCATTGTACCGAGATCACTACCTCCATTCACAGAAACGTTATGGGTAGTAGTATGGCCATTTTTAAAGAAAGCCTTCAAGTTATCGGGCTGCGGGTCCCATTTACGCACGGTTCCATCCCACCACAAAATCTCGCGGCCATCTAATTTAGGGCCCCAAGATGCAGCCGTACCATACCAGCTAAACAAATCCCACGTGTTATTACCCCATGGTGTAGGACCTTGGCTGGTGTATTGACCATCAATATTAGCACCCGACCAAGTTGCTTCCGCACCATAACGCGGTTTACCAGATGCTGCATCAATGGCGAAGCCTTTATTAGCAGAATACAAACCTACAGCACCGCCGTAACCGTATTCGTTTTGCATATCTTGGTAACGGTAAGGATTATTAACGCGGTAAGAGAAGTTATAATCAACCCCTAAACCTTGGCGCTTTTTACCCTTCTTCATGGTAATCATAATTACACCATTAGAACCACGCGCACCGTATAATGCAGCAGCAGTAGGGCCTTTCAAGATGCTCATATCTTCTACGTCATCTTGGTTAATGAAGTTCAACACGGAACCCCAATCTTGGTAAGCATCTGCTTTTGTAGGATCGTTATCCGATGATTTTTCGCTACCACCTTTGAACGAGTTCATATCATTATCTAATGGAATACCATCAATAACAATCAGTGGTTGGTTATTGCGGCTAATGCTTGTGTTACCACGGATTACTAAGCGCATAGAACTACCTTCCACACCATTAGGAGCAGAAACGTTCAAACCGGCTACCTTACCCATTAAACCGGCACCAATGCTAGGCGGGTTGGCTTTGATCATATCTTCGCCACTTACCTTTTGCACGGCATAACCGAGTTTTTTGGTTTCTTTTTTAATACCCAATGCAGTTACTACCACTTCGTTCATTTGACGGGTATCTTCCTGCATGGTAATCACTAAGTTGTTGCTTGTTACAGTTACTTCTTGTTGTAAGTAACCTACAAACGACAATTGTAATGTGCTACCGGCAGGTACATCCAATGTAAAATTACCCAGCACATCGGTAGCAGTACCTTTTGATGTGCCTTTGATTTTTACGGTTACACCCGGCAAAGGATCACCATTTGATGCAGAAACATGGCCTTTTACGATGTTCTCTACTACTGTAGCAATAGATACCGCATCGAAACCTGTTCCTACTAATGGAATATTGTTTGCAGCAGGTTTAGTAGTACTGTTTTCTTCGAATGGTTTTACAGCGATGTTGTTGTCCATCGTTGCAAATACTAAAGAGGTTTGCTCACCGATTTTGTCGAGCAAGTCCGACAATTTGCGTTTTCTTTTCTCGAGCGTGATGGCTTTGCGCGCATCGATATCTTCTTTACTATAACAAAACTTCTTATCAGTAAGCGATTCAATTTGTCCGAATGCTGTAATAATCGGCGTTTTATTGAATCCTACTGTAAGAGAAGGATTACTATTACTAGGTTGTTCGTCGGCATTGGCTGCTTTCGTTACCATAGGTAATAGCATGGCGAGGGTGAGTAGCTTGCAATATTGCTTTACAAGCGACAAGAACGTAGAATCCTTTGTCATGCGGAATAAATTTTGGTAATAAAACTCTGTGTTGTTTTACTGTGCTGTTTTTTTCTAATGCTATTTAAAAATCCTGTTTAATGTTCACTCTTAAAATCCACTTTGTAGCCACTTCATTTTAACTGGTAAAACCCGGTGGCGGTATGTTGTACATTTAAATTGGTGACGAAACTAAATACATTCAAAACATGAGATAATGATTCTTGGTGGAACTCGCCGGTGAAGCGCTTCACGTTTTCTGGCGGGATACTACATTCAATGCTTACGCCATAATAGGCTTCTAACTTATCTATCACTTCTTTTACCGACGCGTTTTTAAATACTAACACGCCTGTTTGAACTTGTTGTATGGTGTTGATGTCGAAACTTACTTTCTGTACTTTATGCGTCCGCAGGTTTTCGTCGAACTGTTCACCAGGTGAAAGAATCACAGGGTTAGCCAGCAATTCTTTTTGCGAGGCTTCTACCTTTACTTTCCCACTTACGAGCGATACTTTCAAAGAAGCAGCTGCTACTGTATACGCGCGTACCATAAAGGCTGTGCCTAATGCTGTGGTGGTGAACTTATTGGTTTTTACGGCGAAGGGCTTGCCGGCCACTTGCGCTACATCAAAATAGGCTTGTCCTTCTAACTGTACATCCCTGTGGGTATCGTTATAATGCCCAGCTACGGTTAATCTACTATGTGGGTACAGGGTTACTTTCGTACCATCTGCTAATTCCACTTCCTTCCGTTGATCGGTATTGCTCTCGAAAACGAGGGCTTGTTGGGAGGTATTATTTTTCCGTTGTAGCATTAACAATCCTGCCGTTACGAGGATAGCTACAGATGCTGCTGCATACCATATTGTTCGCGATTTTTTGGGCGTTGATATAGGTACTACCGGTGCTTCGATAGATGGTGCAGGTTTATTGGCATCAAACATTTGTTTGAAGCTGGCTAAACGTTGATCCAGTTGTTCGTTGGTGAAGCGTATGCTAACAGCTAGGAGAATATCCTTCGCTGTTTGCAGGGTATGTGCTTGCCCGGGATTTTGTTGTATATATTGTTCCCATTTCTGCACATCCGCCTCGTTACTGCCGTAGCAATAATGAATGAATGAATCGTCGCACAATAAATCTTCTACCTGTAGTTGTTGCTCTTCCATTTCGTAGCGTTGATATTATATAGATCCGCTTATGAAATGTTTTTACCGGGTTTTGGTGAACTTTTTTTTAACTTTTTTTTAGGAGGAAGATTAAAAACACATCAAACTTAATACCAGCAATACTTCCAGTACTTTTTGTACTAAACTGTCTTTCAAACTTTTGAGTGCTTCGTATATATTATTATAGATCGTTCGGGGAGATAAGGAAGTACGTTCGGCAATTTGTTCGTAACTAAGTTCTTGGTAGAAACGCAGGTACACGAGTTCTTTTTGGCGGGGACTTAATTGCTCGATGGCGCTGAGCACTTGTTGCTTTTTATCGGCTTCCAACTGCATTTGTAACATATGCTCTTCGATAGAATGTTGGAATTGTTCCATCTGTAACCCGGTAGACTCTAGCATGGCTTGGTAGCGTTTGCGTTGTTCCCAGGTTTTAAGGATTTTATTTTTCAGGGTGGTGAGTAAATATGCTTTGGGGTTTTGCAATTCGGGTAAGGAGTTGCGCTTTTCCCAGATGGTCATAAATACTTGGTTGATCAATTCCGTTGTTAGATCTGCATCTGCGGAAATTTTCAAGCCACACTTGTAGAGATAGTTATAATGGGATTTGTAGAGTTCAAACAATGCCTGCTCCTCTCCGCCACGCAGGCGGGTCCAAGCGTTCTCGTTGTGGAATAATGCAGGCATGAATGTGAGTATTAACGTTTAATGGTTGCTAAATCGTTAAACTAATATATAACAAATGTTTGATTATTGTCAATTTTGTTTTATAAATGGAGGATTTATATGAACAACAGGCGGGCATTTGGGCGGAGTGCAATATTTTTTTATCCGTTTATGATACAATATTCTCTGCCCTTTTGGGGGTTGAATTTAGCAGAATGAAGGTTTGCTATTTTTCGTCTAATAAGCGGTACAATTTATTGTATAAGTTGCAACCAAATCCCCTACTTCTTTTATTACTATCGAAATCTTGTAAAAGGCCTCACTTGAAAAGAAAAAATAATTGATAAAAGCCCGACCTTCGGCTTCGAGAAAAAGAAAAATTGTGCTTATGAAAATAGATCACTTGGACCACCTAGTATTAACCGTGGCCGACATCGCCGTTACCTGTGCATTTTATCAAACAGTGATGGGAATGGAGATTGTGACTTTCGGTACAGGAAGGAAGGCTTTATTATTTGGCTCTCAGAAAATTAACTTACATCAGAAAGGGCAAGAATTCGAACCCAAAGCAGCGCACCCTACAAGTGGTTCGGCTGATTTGTGCTTCATTTCTTCCACCCCTATCGACGACATCCTAGCAGAACTTCATCAACATAAAATTCCCATATTAGAAGGCGGCATAGTAGAACGTACGGGCGCCATCGGGAAAATAAAATCTGTGTATTTCCGCGATCCAGATTTCAACTTGATAGAAGTAAGCAACCACATTGAAGGATAAACTATTCTTACAATAAAACACCCGCCGAGCAAACGCCTAGCGGGTGTTTCTTTATGTTAATAACCAGTGTCTCTCATTAAGCAGTAGCTGCTACTAACTCCAGTTGCTCATCAAGCAAACCTTTGCGGTTATAGCTTTGCATTTGCGATAGTAAGTCAACATCCTCAAGATCAATTTCATCGCGTAATAATAAATAATCCACGATCCCCGCTTGTAAATTGCTTTCCTTCACCGTGAGTTCTTCATCTTCAATAGAATAAAGGTCCCATTTATTTTGGTCGCGGTGATTCACGAATACGGAAATAGAATCGAAAGCCAATACCATGGCATTGATAGTATAACCGGTATCTTTTTCCTTCATCATATTTAGCGTGTACCGGATTAAGGTAGCAGCTAAATAGGCCAGTTCCGCATAAATATTCTGCTGCGACCTTAGGTTGGGCATTTGCAGCTTTACTTGTTTATCAAGATAATGAAGGCGCTCCTCGTCGGGTTCTTCATGCAGCATTTCGCGGTAAATGAAGTCCATAGCGGCTTCTAATTTCTGGGGCTCCCCGTAGGCATAATGCTCGGAGAAATACACGTAATTGGGAAATAAACGCTTACACGCCAAATAACAAAATACAAGTCCACGCGTTAAGTCCAACTTATTGATTTTTTGGATATCCATGTACATTGTTACATAATTTTATGCGGGTGAACAATACAAGTATAACATTTTAAATAGGTTAAAGGTTGTTACAACATAAGTGTAGGCAAATCCTGTACCGGGTACTTATTAAGTGTATTACAACCAATGATTTGTAGGTTTTTGTAACGATTTTTCTACGGATTGTAGCGGTGATTGGGTAATCATTTCATAATTTAAGGGTCGTTTTTAGTTCAAAAGTATATGGAAAACTTACAGCTTATATTTACCCGTTTAATGGGGCAATACACGGAAGATCAAAAGCTTATCGAAAAATATTATAGCCTTATAGAAAAAAAATACAACAGCTCGAAAAGACACTATCATAACCTCGAACACCTGTCGAATTTATTTGCTGTTTTAGCTCCTTGCCGTTCCCTAATTATATCTACGGAAGCCGTCGATTTTGCGATTTTTTACCACGATATTTTTTATAATGTTTCTCGCAAAGACAATGAATTAAAGAGTGCACAATTCGCTCGTAAGCAACTAGTTCCGTTAGGTATACCGGGGGTTACAATCGAGTTAATTTCGGCCCATATCGAGGCCACGCAAACGCATATACGAAGCACCAATAACGATACTAATCTCTTTACCGATGCGGATCTCAGCATTTTGGGATCGAATCCTGGAACCTACCTTCAATATACAAAGAGTATTAGGAAAGAGTATAACATTTACCCAGAAATTTTATACAAACCGGGCAGAAAGAAAGTAGTAGAACACTTCCTCGCTATGCCCCGGATATTTAAGACCCCCTACTTCTATGAACACTTCGAATCCCCAGCCAGGGAAAACCTATTATCCGAACTCCATAGCTTGTTGTAACCAAGGTTAAAAAATGGTCATTTTTAACACTAAATTACCTACTTGAAGATAGATGTCGCCCGTACGCTTTTCCAATTATAAAAAAATGGCCGTACCTTCGCTGCTCAACGCTTAATATCAGCAAGTTGATTAAAATCATTTATTAAGCCAACAACACTAATTACTTTCGTTTCATGAATATGCAAAAGCAAGATAGAAAAGGACCAAATTGGCTAAAACAGTTCGATTTCCTTGGCATGCACCTCATACCGCTGTTCGCGATATTTACCGGTGTAACTACATTTGATTGGATCGTATGTGCTGTGCTTTATTTCGCACGTATGTTTTTCGTGACAGCAGGATACCACAGGTACTTTTCGCATCGATCGTTCAAGACCTCCCGCTTCTTCCAATTCATTCTAGCGGGTGGTGCACAAAGCAGCTTCCAAAAAGGTGCCTTATGGTGGGCAGCAAATCACCGTATTCACCACAAACATAGCGATACACCTGAAGATCCTCACTCGGCTAACGTGTACGGCTTCTGGTACGCACACATGGGTTGGATTATGGGCCCAGAATATAAACCTACTCGTTTCGACCTTATCAAAGACTTTAAACAACCAGAATTGTACTGGTTGAATAAATACCACATGGTGCCTGCAGTTGTATTAGCCATCGCTGTATACTTCTTAGGTAACTTTGCTAACGGTACCGGTTTCTTCGATTGGAAAGCTGGTTTATCGACCCTTTGGATTGGTTTCTTCCTCAGCACTATCTTGTGCTTCCATGGTACATTTACCATTAACTCCCTCATGCATAAAATCGGTAATAAACGTTACCGCACCGGCGACGAATCTCGCAATAGCTTGGTACTCGCTTTAATTACCATGGGTGAAGGTTGGCACAACAACCACCACTACTACCAAAGCACTGCAAAACAAGGTTTCTACTGGTGGGAAATTGATATGACTTACTATATCATCCGTGGTTTGAAATTCTTCGGTATTGTTTGGGATGTTCGTGATGTTCCAAAGAAAGTGAAGGATAGTAATAAATTGAAGGACCCTTCTGCTAAAAGAGAGCCGGTTCCACAAGACTAAGATGATTACATATAACTTTTTATAGCGAAAAGCTGCTTCTTTTACGAGGCAGCTTTTTTGTTTACTGGGCTGGCGGCGGGCATATAAAAAAGCTATTATCCTATTTGTTACTTTCTTTGCTTCTCCAAAGAAAGTAACCAAAGAAAGGAGGACAAACGGCGAAAAACTGCGTCGCCGTTTGATCGGGATGTTGATGAGGCTTTGCTGCTACTGTGGTGAATGGCGTTAGGTCTTTGGGGGGCGTGTTTTGTTGGATATGAATAAACAAAACTTTTAGGAACGAAGCATAAAAAAGCCGGCTTTCACTAAGGAAGCCGGCTGGGTTTGAATTCCCATATCCATTCACTCATTATTTCTTCTCATCCTTGTAGATGTAGATTTCTATTTTTCCGTCTTTGGTGATGGCGCCGCGGTACATGCCTTCTGTGTTGAAGGGCATGGCCATGTTGCCATCTTTGTCGAGGGCAATAAGGCCGCCATCGCCACCAAGTTTGCCTACTTTATCAATTACGGTTTGGGCGGCTTTGGAAACAGGGTCTTTTTTGTATTCCATGAGGGCAGATACATCATAGCCTACAACGGTTCTGATGAAAAATTCGCCCCAGCCGGTGCCGCTTACGGCTACCGTGTTATTGTTGGCGTAGGTGCCTGCGCCAATGATTGGGCTATCGCCAATACGACCATACTTTTTGTTGGTCATGCCCCCGGTGGAGGTAGCGGCGGCAAGGTTACCAGATTTATCGAGGGCTACGGCGCCTACGGTGCCGAATTTATTGTCGATGTTGATAATACCTAGTTTGTTATTGAAGCTGTGGTCGAGCTTGGCTTTCATGGAGTCCTCTTTAAGGGCTTTTTGAAGGCCTTTCCAGCGGTCTTCGGTGTAGAAGTAACTTGGGTCTACGATTTCGCAACCGGCTTCTTTAGCGAAGGCTTCGGCACCACGGCCGGCCATCATTACGTGCTCCGACTTCTCCATTACAGCGCGGGCTGCGTTGATAGGGTTCTTAATAGTTGTTACACCGGCTACGGCTCCCGCTTCTAATGTTTTACCGTTCATAATGGAGGCGTCCATTTCGTTTTTACCGTCGTGGGTAAATACGGCGCCTTTACCGGCGTTGAACAATGGGTTGTCTTCCAATATATTTACGGCAGCTTGAACGGCGTCGAGGCTACTTTTGCCTTCTTGAATTTTGGCGTAGCCTGCTTTTAAAGCTTGTTCTAGGGCTGCACGGTATTGGGTTTCTTTTTCTGGCGTCATGTTCTTCTTCAAGATTGTTCCCGCTCCGCCATGTATTACTAGCACGTAGTTGCCTTTCTTTTGGGCAACAAGCGAAAGGCTCATCGCCACGCACATTAAAGTGGCTAGGAATTTCATTTTGTTCATACTGTTATATTTTCGGTACCGCTAATTTACTTTTTCTTTCTCCCAATTTCCATTTTCCACCCACCACCAATACCAAGCGCCACCTTTTCCTTTGCCTTTCGCGAAGTTTTTCACATCGAACGAACCATTGCCGGTTATGCTGCCTTGGATTTCGTATACTTTCATGGCTTTGTGGTGATGATTCCATTCTAATGGTTCGCCGGCCTTACATTGTGTAGGTTTACTTTGCGGGATGATGAAATAGGCTTTACTCTCGCCTATTACGGTGGCCATGCCTTTATCATCGATACATACACCTGTTCTTTCATCCGGGGCAATACCGAATACTGGGGTGCCCCAATCGGTATAAGCACGGGCTAGAAAGGCAACGTGCCTACCTTCGCGGTTACGTTTTAGGTAGTGTTGGTCTGTTAATACGTTTTGTAAGAAAGGTGGTTGTAGGAAATTATTATAGATGGTTACGTTCTCGTTGTACGGGTTGGCTAAGGCGGTTGTAGATACGGCACTACCCTTTTCTCCGCTATAGAAATAACCGCTTAATGAAGCACAGCCGGCACTAGTGCCACCAATGGGTACTTTCTTTACATGCATGAGGTATTGTAAGGCTTCCGATACTTTGGTATCACGCCAATAGCGCATGTAATTGCTTTGATCACCGCCTGCAATAAATACGAATTCCGCGTTGCGAATAACCCGGGCTACGCGGTCGTCATTGGCTAATTCGCGGCTATTGATATTGAGCGTTTCGATGGAATTGAGTTTCCCTAAGGCCCAGATATGGGCATTGTAAACATCATCGTTGGTAGCACGTAGAATCACGGCGTCGCCACCGCCAGATCTTGCGATCATCCATTTATATACTTCATCTACATCACCGCCACCCCCCACTAAGGCAATGCCTCCTTGGGTTTTTGTTTGAACATCGGCGGTATCTCCAATAATGGCAAGGCTGCCTGGGCGTTCTTGTGCATGAGCTGCAGTTGCGCACAAAGTAAGTGCAAAGGCGCAACCCAGCATCATCATCCTTTTTTTCATAAGCAAAAATTTTCCCTGCATGAGCCGAGGGCATTGTTGGCCCGCCCCCGGCAAAAACTAGCGTTGATCAATATATTTAGTAATGTGGGTTTTGTTTCATGCCCTCATTCTTATTCCCTCTAAATTCTTCAATTGGAATTGGGAAGGCATATGTAGCATCTGTTGGCTTCATGGTTACAGCGCCTAATGCATTTACTACATCGGCCGGTTCACGGGTAATGTCGAGGTTATGGCGACGTAAGTCAAAGAAGCGGTGCCCTTCAAATGCTAATTCCTTGAAGCGTTCATTCAACAAAGCCGTTATAAAATCAGGCTTGTTGTTATAGTTTATAGCTGTATAACCATTAATTCTAGCTGCGCGGAGGTTATTCAAGGTAGTATTCGCCAAATCCAATTGGTTATTTTCTGCATACGCTTCAGCCAAAATCAAATACATCTCCCCTGTGCGGAAAGTAATGATATCCGATAAGTTATAAATGCTGGAAGCATCCGTTAAATCGCCTTCGTATTTTGATACCAAGTAAGGAGCTGCTCCTGTTCCCGAATTACCACTAGGGCGGATATAGGTACTAAAGCGAACGTCGTTTGTTTTATCGAACTTATTGAGCAATTCGTACGAAGGTGTATATAATTTATATCCTTGGATTTCGCTGTAGATATTACCGATGAAATCGGGCGAGTTGGCCGTTTGTGCAATTCTCCAGAACACTTCACTATTTACACGTTCTTTGTAGCTGGTGAATATCTTCTTGAAATCTGTTTTGCTGGCTAATGGCTCTTTCCCAATGGCTTCTTTAGCGTAGGTAATTGCATCGGCCCAGTTTTTCTCATACAATGCAATACGGGCACGCATCGCACTAATAGTTGGCAAGGTTATGCGAGATTTATCAGAAAAATCTGCCGGTATTAAGTCAGCAGCTTTCTGTAAATCCTCTTTGGCGTAGGCTATAACTTGTTCAAATTTATCGCGTGCAGGGCTGCTAATTTTCGATTCAAACATATAAGGCACACCCATTTTTCCGGCAGCATATGCTTCACCGAAGTAGCGCAATAATTCGAAATGACAATAGGCTCTTAATGCATGTAATTCACCTTCATATTGTAACTTCAATTCTTGTTCATGCGCTTTTACAGGCACATTATTAATCGCTGCCAAGGTACGGTTCACACGGTCAATTACACGGTATAAATCACCCCATAAAGTAGTGATGGTGGAGGAGGTTGGATCGTACTGCCAGCGGTAAGTTGCTACATAACGACCTACCGTGTTTTCATTTGGCAATGTACATTCGTCACTCGCCAAGGAAACGGCACGTACCGTGGTAAAATTCAATTGTTCATAAGCTCCGATTACCCCCATGTTAATGTCGGGAATGTTGCGGTAAGCTTTGGAAGCATCGATGTTATCGATCGGGTTTAAGTCCAATTGTTTCGTACAAGCGCTTTGAGAAAAAAGTGCTGCTGATAATACAACCGGTAAAATATATCTATGTAAGTTTTGCGTCTTCATTGTTGTGTCGGATTAGAAGTTAATGTTTAAACCGGCTGTGTAGGTACGTGGGTTCGGGAAGTCGAACATGGCTTCACCATTATCATCTTCTGGGTCGAAACCTTTCCATTTCGTCCACGTATACAGGTTCTGACCTTGTACAAATACATGTACATCTTTCACAAACTTTAATTTCTGCACGATATGCGCTGGTAAGTGATAGCCGATATTGATGTTTCTTAAGCGGATATAAGAAGCATCTTGGATATCGCGGCTGGTGAATCTACGGGCAGCAGTAATAGCCGGTAAAATTGCGTCTTCACCTGGTTTCTTCCAACGGTTGTACAACATGCGCGTACTTTGGTTACCGGAAATGAAGCTCGGGTTTTCGTTGTAGTAATCTTCGTTGTTATAACGGTACGTTTTGTTCGCGTAAGAGAATAACGCGTTTAAATAGATGCCTTTGTAAGAAAGCCCTGTATTGAAACCACCTGTTAATGGCGGAATATAAGAACCGAAGCCTGTTGTAGCTAATGAATAGAAGGAATAGCTTTTGGTAATTGTTTTACCATCCATTTCATAGTACAATGGATCGCCGTTGTTTTTGTCTACCCCAGCCCATCTTGGTGCATAGTGTGTACCCAACGGTAAACCTACTTTTACGATTTCTGTAGTACCTCTTTCAAATTCACCCGATTCACCTAAATCAGTTACTTCGTTCTTGTTGTACGCCAGGTTGAAGCCGAGGGTCCAGGTGAAATCTTTCGTTTTGATCACATCACCTTGTACATCGGCTTCAATACCACGGTTACGTACAGCACCCGAGTTCAGCAATACAGTACCGAAACCGGATGTAAGCGAAATGGGTTGTTCTAAAAATAAACCAGACGTTGTTTTATTATATACATCCGTTACGATTCTAACGCGCGAGTTAAACGCCGCGAAATCGAAACCTATATTGAATTCTTTTGCATATTCCCAATCGTACAGGTTATTGCCCGGTTGATCCGCCCCTAAACCCGGTAAGCCATTATAACTATTCAAACCGTAAGTAGCTTGGTAACCGTAAGCCGCATTGAATGGGCTCGCAGTAGTACCATAACTTGCCCTGAAACGTAAATCATTCAACCAATCAATGTCAGCCAAAAACGCTTCACGTTTCGCTTCCCATCCTAAACCTACCGAGTAGAAAGGATGCCAACGGTTATTTGCAGGAACAGTAGAAGAACCATCATAACGGAAGCTGGCATTCAAGGTATAACGACTATCAAATGTATATCTACCCACTAACATGTAAGAAGCCAAGGCACGTTTTTCACGGGCACCCGATAAATCGGCGATGTATGGGTTATCGCTTGTACCTGGCGTAATACCAGCTGGGGTTTCTGGTAACCTTTCGTCGATACCATACCCTGTATAATTAAATGCACGGTAATTGCTTTTGTTGAACTCATAGAAACCACTTACTTCTACATCATGACGGTTAATCGTTTTCGCGTAAGTAATGCCGCTGGTAGTGATATAAGAGAAGTTCCTACGTACTCCTTCTCCAAAGCTACCTTTATTACCATTATCTACGTTATCACCGGAATAAGTGCCCGGTTTTATGAAACGTTGATCCAAATTCTCCCGGAAGTCTAAACCTAAGCGGGTTTTGATGGTGAATCCTTTTCCTAAGTTGTAAGCTAAACCACCGGCTAAAATGCCTTTTAATTGGTTGTTTGTATTCGTTCTATTCAACAAACCCTCCAAAGCTGTAGCACCCTCTTGATCACCGAAAGCACCGTAATCGCTGGCATTATTCGGTAAAATCATCGTTCCGTCGCCTGCGTATGGATATTCATATGGTAAAGCGTACATGGTAGAAGCAACGGGGTTATTGATTCTACTGCTACCTTCTCTTTCGATAAAGCTAGAAGAGGCGTAACCTAATGTCATATTAATGTTCGCAGTGAAGCGGCCATAATTGAGGTCGAGGTTATTCTTCATTGTATAGCGTTCGAGGCCGCTACGCATTACAATACCGTCTTGCTTGTAGTAATTGATAGAAGAATAGAAACGAACGTTATCGTTACCACCGCTGAGGCTAATTTGTTGTTCTGTGAACTTGCCATGGCGGAGAAGGATATCTTTCCAGTCTACATTGAGCTTGCTGATACTATCGAGCATAAAGTCGTACCGTGCCAGCTCGCTAGCGGAAAGACCTGCGTTATCGGGATTATTGCGGTTGTATTTCCAACCTGGGCCAATGGTTTGACCGGTTTCTCTACCGATTTCCTCTTCAAATTGTAAGCGTTGCGCGGTATTCATCATCGTAGTACGAGAATTGGTCATTTTCGCTACGCCGTATTGAGAATTGTATTGTACACTTAACTTACCGCTTTTACCTTTTTTTGTAGTGACTACAATTACCCCGTTCGCGCCGCGAGAGCCATATAATGCTTTAGAAGAAGCATCTTTCAGTACTGTCATGCTTTCAATATCGGCAGGGTTCAACGCTTGTAAATAGCCCGATTCAATCGGCACACCATCAATTACATACAATACGCTAGAGTTACCATTTATTGTACCTACACCGCGTAATGTAACATTGGCACTAGTACCTGGTTGACCGCTACCACTCGATACCACCAAGCCCGGTACGCGACCTTGCAAGATTTGATCGAAAGTAGCCATTGGCACTTGGGTAATTTTATCGGAGCCCACTACGGCAGCAGCGCTGGTAGAACGGTTCCTTGTATAATTTGTATAACCCGTTACCGTTACGCTGTTCAATGTTTTCACATCCAACTGTAAGGTTACGTTTACTACATTCCTATTATTAATCGCTACTTGTTGCTTTACATAGCCCACCAAGGAGAACTCCAAGCTGCTAACATTTGCCGGTACGTCGATAGTGTACTGCCCGTTTTCATCCGAAATAGTACCCACGGAAGCGCCTAGAGCACGGATAGCTACGCCCGGTAAACTTTCATTATCGGCACCGGTAACACGACCTTTCACCGTTAATGCCGCCTTTGCAGCAGCAGCTTGACCCGCGTAAATCACCACCAAATTATCGTCTTTTACCTCGTATGCTAGGTTCGTTCCTACGAACGCCTGTTCTAGCACTGCTTGTAAAGAAGCATTTTGCGCAGCAACATTTACCAATTTGCCCGCCGGTAGCGTTTCGTTATGGTATACGAAACGGTAATTCGTTTGCTTCTGCAAAGCCTTCAATACCTGCTGTATAGAAGCTTCACGGAGCGATAGGTTGATATTTTGTGCGTGGCCGGTTGTGGCATAAACCTGCATGCACATGACCAATAGCAGCAGCGATGTTAATTTCATAGTGAGAAGTAATTTCCTGGCCGGCGGAACATAAAATGCCTGGCCCAAAAACGCAATTTTTAGCATAAATTTGGACGGGTTTGGTAAATGAATATATAAGCGCATTAGGCTGAACCTAACGATAGAGCAGTGTTCGCAGCACTGCTCTTTATTTTGGTTGACTATATACCTTAATTACTTACTGATGACGATTTCGTTGTTTTTGATATTGAATGTGAACGGATACGACAATTGCAATGCTTGCAAGGCTTTCACAACAGTTTCACTTTCAAACGTGCCAGAATAACGGTATGATTTCACCGACTCGTCTTCAAACTTAACGGGGATGCCGTACCATTTTTCCAACTTCAATGCAATCTTTTCCAGTGGCTCGTTTTCGATCTCCAACCTACTGCGAAGCCAAGTTAATTCTTGCTTCTTCGTGTCGCTGTTCGATCTTTTCACTGTTTCTTCTAGTGGTTTGGTTGATGTCGAATTGCCGACGATCATACTTTGATACGGTTGGTCGAGGATTTCATGTTTTCCTTCTCCCCCGTTTAAAGTAACGCTCACCTTGCCTTTAAGCAGCATGGTTTCCGTTGATAATTCTTTTGGGTATGCCCTAATATTGAACGTGGTACCCAGCACCGTTACCCGCGTAGCAGCGGTTTGTACAACGAAAGGTTTACCCGCATCATGTTGTACATCGAAAAAAGCTTCCCCAGCCAGTGATACTTCTCGATGTTGAGCGTTAAACCCTTCGTGCAATGTTAAAGTGCTGTGATCCCTAAGTATAATCACCGACCCGTCTGGCAAAATCACTGTTTTGCGAGGCGTAATACCGGAGGCATATACTTGTGATGCAATAGCAGGTGTAATATTTTGTTGTAATGGTGTGTGACGAAAGTATTGCCAAGCAGCGATTAACAAACAAATCGAAGCGGCGATACTTGTTGTATATAAGAGGAGTTTTTTAGTAGATGGTTTGGATGGAACGGGCATGCCCGTTTCCCCGGTGGCAAATAGGCGCGATTGTAACTGTTCGTGTTCAATAATCCCATCGCGCAATTGTTGCAATTGTTCGTAACCATTCCCTTGGCGTGCACTTAAAATCAATACCAAGGCCTTCGCCTCTACCATATTCGTTTGCAGGGTTGGGTTATGGCGAGCAAGATCCTCCCAATAAGCCATCACCTCGGCGCTAGCGCCCAAACAATATTGTTGGAAAGATTCGTTACATACCAAGTCGGTTACATCGTACGACTGCAAATTCATGATCCTGGGAATAGTTTATACTATATAGACGGTGAATCCTTCCCGATTTCCTAAGAAAATGTGAAAAATATTTTATTTCAAGATTTTTCGGAGCTGCTTAATAGCGTCATACACTGTATTGTAGGCCGTTTTGATAGTTTGTGTAGTTTGTTCGGCAATTTGCTCATAGCTCATGCCTTCGAAGAATTTGAGGCGGATAAGTTCTTTTTGGCGGGGACTTAATTGCTCTAAAGCCAAGTGAAGTTTTTGTTTCAACTCTTCATCTTGCTGTACATTAATAATGATTTCTTCGTAGGAAAGTTCTTTCCGGGGAATCTCTTCCGAGAACTGTTCGTGGGCGGCATCCATTTTAGAGCGGTAAGCCAACTCATCTAGTAATTGGCGGCGGAGGCAAGTAAATAGGTAAGAACGAACTTGCTGCACATCGGGAAGGGATTGACGTTTATCCCAGAGCATGAGAAACAATTGGTTAATACAATCTTTCACCAACTCATCATCTCCACATATTTTCAGTCCAAAACGAACCAAGTGAAAATATGTATTGGAATGCAAAGCAAACAGCGCTTGTTTATCGCCGGTTCTTGCGGAATTCCAGTAAACGCGGATGTCGTCGTCATGCAACATGCCCCCAAGTTAAAAACCTTGCGTTACATTTTCAACATTGAGGGCAAAAAAACACTTATTTTATATGTTGTGCAATGGCTTGGTAGAGAGAATCATAATCGTATTCTCCCCTATAAATAGTACCATTTATGAAGAAAGTGGGTGTACCATTCACACCACTACGTACACCATTTTCAAAATCTGCTTCAATCTTCTTTCCTAAAGAAGGGTTATGTAAATCGCGTTCGAAAGCTTCTACATCTAAACCAATTTCATCGGCAAATTCGAAGAAAACATCGCGGCTAAGGCGGCTTTGGTTTTCATAGATAATATCGTGCATAGCCCAGAAACCGTTTTGCTTAGCAGCAGTCTCAGCAGCCATGGCCGCAATTACGGCAAATTCGTGGGCATTAGAGAGCGGGAAATTGCGGAAAACGAACTTTAATTGGTCATCAAATTCGGCTTGCAATTTTTTAATTATAGGGTATGCTGCACCGCAATACGGGCATTGGTAATCGCCGTATTCAACTAGTTCTACCGGCGCATTGGGGTTACCTTGGATGTGATCTCCTTTCCCTACGGGAGGTGTTAATTGGTGTGTCATGGTTTGTTGGATGGTTTATTTTGATGTTGAAACTTGTTGCAAATTCTCGAGTGCGCCGATAATACCGTCGGCACCGGGATTAATGGCCATCGGCGATTGGTAACTCCAGGCAATAACCCCTTCTTTATCAATCACGAATAAGGCGCGCTCGCACTCTCCTTCTTCCTCGTTATATACACCGTATTGTTTTGCTACGGCACCTTTCGGCTCGAAATCAGACAATAAATTAAAATGGAATTTCCGTTCTTGTGCAAAGGCCATGTGGCACCATTTACTATCTACAGAAATACCTAAAAGAATGGCATTATATTGATCGAACATATGCAGGATTTCGTTGTAGAGACTCATTTGGTCGCTACAAACAGGACTCCAATCGGCTGGATAGAAAGCAAGTATAACATTTTTGCCTTTCAGATCGCCTAGCTTTACCTTTTGATCGGGGGTAGCGTACAAAGCGAACTCGGGCGCTTTAGTGCCTTTTTCTAACATCATGATTCCAATTTTTTAAGTTAAACAAGTAAGTGTAGAACTTGGTTGTTCGGAGTCCTGTTGGGGATCAAACAAGGGATGCTGGAGAGAAAATAAGAGTCAATACTGTAGCGGGTTATAGACGACTTGTTAAAAATATTTTTCTTACAATGAAAAAAGAAAAAGATATTAGAGCCCGAAAAATAATTCAGGTTGTTTTATTTTTTTGCTAAAATTTTTAGTTTTATATTGCCAACATATTGGAAACCTAAATTATTCATCCTTGAACCTTACAGAAGAACAAGTATTAGCCTTAGCGCCCGATGAATCTTCTAAAAAATCGGGCAAAGAGTTAGCCAACGCAGCCAAGTGGGTAAGTCGAGGAACTTACCAACAAGCACTTTGGGGTGAATGTAAAGGTAGCGGCTCTAAGCCGTACCAAACGCAGATCGACACAGCACAACTTTCTTTTAAATGTTCTTGTCCTAGTCGTAAATTCCCATGTAAACATGGCTTGGGATTGATGATCTTGTATACCCGTGATCAAACGGGCTTTCAACAAGAAGTAGGTCCTGACTGGGTGCAAGCTTGGTTAGGGAAACGTGCAGAAACAGCCGAAAAGAAGGCCGCTAAAGTTGACAAACCGGTAGATGAAGCCGCGCAAGCGAAACGATTACATGCACGTCATGCCAAGGTGACCCAGGGTGCAGAAGAATTGATGTTGTGGATGAAGGATATTTTGCGCAATGGTATATTAACAGTGCCAGAAAAGCCATATACCTTTTGGGAGAATATGCGTAAACGAATGGTGGATGCACAAGCCAATGGCTTAGCCAACATGGTGCAGCAACTAGAAAATACGCCGTTTTACCAGGAAGGATGGCAAACGGTATTCTTGCAGCAAATGGTTGACATATACCTATTGCTACAAGGATACAAAAACATCGAGCAATTATCGCCGGCCTTTCAATCGGATGTATTGGCGCGCATTGGGTTTACACAATCCCAAGACGAATTAAAGAATATGCCAGGCGTGGAAGACGATTGGCTAGTATTAGCCAAAACCTGCACGGAAGATGGAAATATTACCACCGAGCGTTTTTGGTTACGGGGTGTGAATACAGGGCAATATGCCATGGTATTAAACTTCATCGTACGTGGGCAGGTTAACAGCATGTTATTAGCCCCCGGTGCCTTTATACATGCGGAATTGGTGTTCTACCCTTCTGTATTACCATTGCGGGCGATTGTTAAATCGCATACAGCCCTCCACAGAGAATTACCGATCAAAGGCGTACAAACTTGGATGGATGTAGCCATGGCACAAACACAGGCACGTGAGCAATATCCATTTAGCCAAGAAGCGGCATTTGTGGTAGAAGCACTAACGCCGTTGCAATTCAACAACGAGTGGTGGTTGCGCGATCAAAATTCGAACTTAATGCGTATTCCATCCTATTTCTCGGCACAATGGCATTTACTGGCCTTGAGTGGCGGATTGCCTTTAAAGATGGCGGTGGTAGGAAAAGAAGATACATATTTGCCCTTGGGGGTTTGGCATCAAGATAAATACATTACCGTATAATGCAACATTGGAACAACCTCGTACAAACCGCGATGTTGGGAACAGGCAAGAAAACCATTTCAGACACAGACGTTCCTTCCGCCTTACAAGCAGCCAACACGCTTGTATTGCAAACATCCTCTCTTGATAAAGAAGAACAATTCTTGCAAGTTTCAGCTTTAGCATTGAACTACAAGCAAGCCGGGGTACAGCCTCTGCATAAAGAAAATATACTCGTTACCATTGCACCTTCGGAAACATTGCCGTACAGCAATGCTGCCAGCAGCACTGCTTTAACGTATGTGCTACATGATCAAACAGTGGCTTTGCTGCGCTATTGGTTAGAGAAGTGTAAGGCTGCGAATGCCATCATTCCTTTAGTACACCTTGCAGGTGTATTAGAAGAAGGTAAACAACATAAAAGTATTCGTTCATTGGTGCGAGCCACTGCCGGTAATAGGGCGAAGTGGTTAGCGGAAATGAATACCGATTGGAGTTATATCTTGAAGGAAGAAACAACCAGTTGGGATGACGCTTCTTTAGATGACAGGGTAGCCTTAATTGCGGCCTTACATAAAGAAAAGCCGGAAGAAGCCATTCTTCTTCTACAAAGTACTTGGAAGGGAGAAGATGCCAATTCGAAATTCAACTTATTGCAAGCGCTCGATTCGTCGTTACATGCTTGCGATGTGGAGTTTATTACCGCTGCTTTGCAAGAAAAAAGTAAGAAAGTAAAAGAACTGGCATCGGAATATTTATTACGCATCCCATCTAGCCCCAATATCCAGCGCATCGTATCACTTATTACGAAATGCTTCACACTAAGCAGCGATGGTAAGAAAATAAATATCGCGCTAACAGATGAAGTAATTCAAGCACTAGTTGAAACAGGCCAAAAAGTATCTACCGATCCCAAAGATCATTTCTACATGATCGAAGCGCTCTTACGCATGACGCCACCTGTGGAATTGAGTAATTACTTACAGGTAACGCCTACCCGTTTACTAGAACTCATAGAAAAACACGCGCACAGCAGCACTTACAAGCAAGCCATCCAGGATGCACTAGATACTTTCTATGATGCTACTTGGTTCGAAGCCGTAGCAACGTTCTTCCCTCATAAGTTCTATGAAGAGATGCTCACTATATACGATAAGCCTACATTCGATGCTTATGTGCTCCCCTTCTTACGCAAGCAATTAACAAATGATATGCCTAGGCTTGTGCGCTTTATGAGTGATGTATATCCTTACGAGTGGAGCCAAGCCATGGGCGAAGAAATATTAAAATACACCAGCAAAAACGGGTATGAATACAATACTCCGTATTATGCCAACGCGATTGATAAGATCCCGGCTTCGCTGGTACCTTATATCGCGCAATTAGAACCTACAGATAATTACGGCGGCTACTACTGGAAAAATGTAGCTGTAAAACTACAGAGCCTGTTATCGCGCAAACAAAAAATTAACGAAGCTTTTCACCAATAATTCATTCATTATTATGTCAACTGTTTTACGTCAACATGCCGAAGATTTATTCGCGCAAGAATTAGAAGAATTAAGGAAACAAGATAGCGATAAACGTCCGCCTAACTGGAAATTATCGCCGCAATCCGTTGTTACTTACTTAGTGGGTGGCAAGTTGAAAAATGGATTTGAAGTAACACCTAAATATATCGGTAACAGGCGCCTAATGGAAATCGCCGTTGCCACATTAACAACCGACCGTGCCTTATTATTATATGGTTTACCGGGTACTGCTAAAAGCTGGGTAAGTGAACACTTAGCAGCAGGTATTGCCGGCGACTCGGCCATGATTGTTCAAGGTACCGCAGGTACGAGTGAAGAGGCAATTCGGTATGGCTGGAACTATGCACGTTTGCTAGCGGAAGGCCCTTCTGAAAAAGCCTTGGTTGAAACACCGGTGATGCGTGCCATGAAAGAAGGTAAAATTGTGCGTATTGAAGAATTGACGAGAATTGGTGCCGATGTACAAGATACCCTCATTACCATGTTATCTGAAAAAACATTACCGATCCCGGAATTAAATATTGAAGTTCAAGCAGTAAAAGGCTTCAACGTAATAGCTACAGCCAATAACCGCGATAAAGGTGTAAATGAATTATCCAGCGCTTTGAAACGCAGGTTCAATACCGTGATTCTTCCTGTGCCTAATAGCATGGAAGAGGAAATTGATATCGTTAAACGCCGGGTAGAAAGCTTTGAAAAAGTAATGGAATTACCGGTAGAGAAACCGGCATTG
Source organism: Chitinophaga skermanii (assembly GCF_003259335.1). Classification (GTDB taxonomy): domain Bacteria; phylum Bacteroidota; class Bacteroidia; order Chitinophagales; family Chitinophagaceae; genus Chitinophaga; species Chitinophaga skermanii. Next base: position 219,147 of record NZ_QLLL01000003.1, on the reverse strand, counting down.
CAAGAAATTCGCCGAATTGTTACCATGTTCCGCGAATTGAGAAGCGGTGCAACCTTAGATGGTAAAACGAAAATCAAAGTACCAACCGGTACATTAAGTACAGCTGAAGCGATCTCCGTGGTGAATAACGGTTTGGCAATGGCTGCTTACTTTGGTGATGGCCAGTTAAATGCGGCTGACTTAGCAGCAGGTATCGTAGGGGCGGTTGTAAAAGATCCTATTCAAGACAAGGTAGTTTGGCAAGAATACTTAGAAACAGTGGTGAAACCACGGGAAGATTGGAAAGATATTTACAGGGCTTGCAAGGACTTAGCCATTTAAACCTTAGCCAATGATTCATATACTAGGAATAAGGCACCATGGCCCGGGATCTGCGCGGCACGTGGCGAACTTTCTATCGAAAGTGAAGCCTGATATTGTATTGGTTGAAGGCCCTCCAGAAGCGGATGAACTATTGCAATGGGTGAATCACACCGATATGCAACCACCCGTGGCATTGCTACTACACCAAAGCGATGAACCGCAGAAAGCGGTATTCTACCCTTTTGCTGAGTTCTCACCGGAATGGCAAGCCATGCGTTATGCACGCGAGCACAATATACATGTGCGCTTTATGGATTTGCCCGTTGCACATAGTTTCGCTTTAGACAACGAACCTGCAACAACCGCGCAAGAAGCTGAAGTAGAAGCAGTACATGGAGCAGCGCCCACAACAGCAATAAACGAATTACCCAACCTCGATATACCTTTCAAACGCAACCCCATGCAACACTTAGCTTCAGCCGCAGGCTTTGAAGACGAAGAAGCATGGTGGGAACACATGGTTGAATACCGCCTGGATAATACAGAAGTATTCGAAGCCATTCAAGAAGGGGTACATGCCCTACGCGAAGACCTTCCCTTACCGGAAGTAAAACGTGAACTCCTCCGCGAAGCACATATGAGAAAAGTGATTCGACAAGCAGAAAAGGAGATGTTCCAAAATATCGCCGTTATCTGCGGTGCTTGGCATGCTCCTGCACTTTCGAATATGCCCAAACAAAAAGAAGACAACGATTTGTTGAAGGGCCTTCCAAAAGTAAAAATTGAATGCACTTGGATTCCATGGACTTACGGCCGCCTTTCGTATGATAGTGGCTACGGTGCCGGTATCCCTTCGCCAGGATGGTACGAACATAATTGGAAGTACCCTACGGATGATGGCACCCGTTGGATGGCAAAAGTAGCATCGCTTTTCCGCGAAAAAGGCATGGATACTTCCGTGGCACACGTAATGGAAGCAGTACGCTTAGCCGATGCACTAGCGGCCTTACGTGGATTATCGCGTCCTGGTTTGGAAGAGTTGAACGAAGCAACGCTTAGTGTTTTGTGTAATGGCGACGATATCATGATGCAACTCTTACATAAAGAGTTAATTGTACAAGATATAATTGGTCAAGTACCCATTGATATTCCCAAACCACCTTTACAACTCGACATCGAGAAAACACAAAAACGTCTACGCCTCCCGGCATCTGCCGATTGGAAAGATTACACCTTCGATCTACGTAAAGACACGGATTTAGAACGAAGCATATTCTTACACCGTTTGTTGTTGCTCGGTATCAATTGGGCTCACCCAACAGGTGTTAACAGCAAAGGTACCTTTAAAGAATCGTGGCGTTTACAGTGGGACCCAAACATGACCATCGAGATCATCGAAAAAGGTAGTTGGGGTAATACGGTAGAAAGTGCTACCAGCAAATATGTAGTACATCTTGCCAATACGAGTGCTACCTTACCCGTTATTTGCCAGCTATTGGAAAAAGCATTACCCGCCGCGCTGCATGAAAGCGTAGACGTACTTATGCAACAACTCAATAACTTAGCAGCAGCCTCGGGCGATGTGATGCAACTGATGGAAACCATTCCAACATTGGTGAGTATTTCCCGCTACGGCAACGTTCGCAAAACCGATGCCGCGATGGTTTCCAGCTTATTGCAAGGCATGATGACCCGCATTTGCATTAGCTTACCGCAAGCTTGTACGGCATTGAATGAAGAAGCAGCCAACGCGATGATCGATTTATTCTTCGGGATGAATGATGCTGCGAATACACTACAACAAGCTGATATTCTAGCAGCATGGCAAGCTACTTTACAACAGGTAGCCCACAACCTAAATAGTTCACCGGTTATTGCTGGGTATGCTACACGCTTACTCTCCGATTATAAAATTTTGGCGGACGAAACACTCGTACAACATTTCCATTTTGCCATGAGTACAGCTACAGCACCAGCTGTTGCAGCCGCCTGGTTAGAAGGTTTCTTACGAGGCAGTGGTACGATCTTGTTGTTAGATGAAGCGTTATGGTCGGTAGTGAACAATTGGGTAGCGACCTTGGATGAAGACACCTTCTTACAAGTACTCCCCCTCCTACGCCGGAGCTTTGCCCACTATACCCAACCAGAACGCCGGAAGTTAGGAGAGAAAGCCAAAAGCGGCCCATCTACCGGTAAAACTGTGCGTATGCCATCGGAAGAAACGATTGATGAAGCCCGTGCTATGCGCGGTATTCCTGTGGTGATGCAATTATTGGGATTACCTTTAAATACCCCTGGACATGCAGAATGAACAACATCTCCGTAAATGGCGCTTGATACTCGGTGGCGATGCTAACGATGGCACAGGTGTACAATTAGCGGATACAGATACTAAGATAGATCATACATTAAGCGCCTTGTACGATTCGCAACGACAAGGTGGCTTAGGCGCTTCCTCGCCTAACGTAGCACGTTGGCTAGGTGATATTCGCCAATTTTTCCCCACTAGCGTAGTACAAGTGATGCAACAGGATGCGTTAAAACGTTTGAATTTAACGCAAATGCTGTTTGAAAAAGAAATGTTGGAAACGGTAGAAGCAGATGTACACTTAGTAGCTACTTTGATGTCGTTGAGCCGCGTAATTCCTAATAAAACAAAGGAAACGGCACGGAACGTAGTACGTAAAGTGGTAGACGAGTTGTTGAAGAAACTTTCTCAACCTACACAGCAGGCGATCACCGGTAGCTTGAATAGGTCGACTGTTAACAGGCGTCCTAAGCACAATGAAATCAACTGGCCCTTAACGATCAAGAAGAACTTAAAACACTACCAAACCGAATACAAAACCATTATCCCTGAAACTCGCTTAGGCTTTGGCCGTAAACGCAGCGCTTTAAAAGACGTTGTATTGTGCTTAGACCAAAGTGGTTCTATGGGTACTTCAGTGGTATATAGCGGTATTTTCGGGGCTGTGATGGCTTCTATCCCGGCAATTAAAACGAAAATGGTCGTGTTTGATACAGCAGTTGTTGACCTTACGGAAGACTTAACCGATCCTGTTGAGTTGCTGTTTGGTGTACAACTAGGCGGTGGTACTGATATTGATAAAGCATTGGGTTATTGCCAACAAATCATTAACCGACCTACGGATACTGTAATGGTATTGATCACGGATTTATATGAAGGTGGTAATGAATTGCAAATGCGGAAGAAATTCGTGGACCTAGTAGCAGCCGGTGTGCAAGTAGTCGTATTACTTGCCTTGAATGATGATGGCGCACCTTCGTATGATCATGACAATGCTAGGTTCTTGGCTGATTTGGGCATACCTGTGTTTGCTTGTACGCCCGATAAATTCCCCGACTTAATGGCGGCAGCTTTATCAAAGCAAGACATTGGGATGTGGGCAGCGAAAGAAGAACTTGTTGTTAAAAAATAGCGAACTAAAAGTTGCAGTGAGTGACACAAGCGGTGCCGAAAAGAGGTAATCCGCTTGTGTCGCCACTACTTCTCGCTCGTTTTCACATGTATTTTAGGCAATGAAATATTGAACTTCAACGATAAAAGGCGAATGGCGATAATGATAATGCAACAGATGATTTCCGCGAAATTCTCGAGACGATCGCTAGCGCGTAGGAAGAAGTAGATGCTGCCGCCGATAATACAAGCAAGTGCATAGATTTCTTTATGAAAGAGTAAAGGTTTGTCGCCCGCGAGTACATCCCTAATAACACCTCCGAAAGTGCCGGTAATGGTACCTAGGGCAATGCAAATCATTTCGTTGAAGTGGAATTGCATGCCTTTGTGAATGCCGATAATAGTAAAAATGGCAAGGCCAACGCTATCGAAAAATGTTACCCAACGCTCGAAGCGTTTCATGAGGTTGAAAAAAACAGTGGCTAAGAAGAAAGCTAAAAAGATGGTATAGATCACGTTATTATCTCGCATCCAAGCAACAGAACCTTGCCCAATTAATAAATCCCGGATCGTTCCCCCTCCTATGGCTGTTACGAATGCCAACACTAGTATCCCAAATAAATCATACTCTTTTTCAATCGCTTTCATCACACCCGATACAGCAAACGCAAAGGTGCCGAGTAGGTTCAGCGATTCGAACAGGCTAAATTGCATGCTTGTTTTTTTGTTATAACAACGGAAGTCGTACAGTGTTGACAAATTTTAATTGCCTAAATTGCGTGTTCAATCATGTGATATGAAAGATTTCAAACAATATTTTACTATTCCAGCACCGCCTGAAGAGTTGTATGTAGCCTTAACCAATCCTGTAACGATTCGTTTATGGTCGGGAGAAGTAGCGGAGATGAGTACAGAGCCGGGCAGCGAGTTCTCGTTATGGGAAGGCAGCATTGCCGGGGTGAATCTTGCTTTCGAAGAAAACAAGAAGATCGTGCAGGAATGGGATTTCGGGGATCAAGAAGAAGCGTCGATCGTTACATTGACCTTGCATACAGATAAAAAAGGTACTTCATTAGAAGTAAAACACACGAATATCCCGGATGAGGATTATGATGCAATTGTGTACGGCTGGAAGCATACGTATATAGCATCCTTATTGGAATTTTACCAAGATTAAGATATGTTACAAAGGCACTGGTCATGAAACTAGTGCCTTTGTTTTTTATATGATATTGATACACCGTTTCTTACCACCCCAAGGTTTCAACCCTCACTACCCCTATTACTTGTCTTCCTCTTAAAAGCTTTTTCACTTCAATAGTACATACTCATGTATTGAATGAAAGAGATATTAGCCAATAACTATAGCCAACATCAAATATCACTCCCGGGTACCTTCCAACCGGATTCTTTTGCCCAAGCGTTTGCACCTTCCATGATAATATCAAAAACAGGGTCTTTGATATCTACGTACCCATCGGGGTCATTGGGGAAGGCACGAGATAAGCGTACTTTAAACTCGCCGTAAGCATTTGCCACCCTAGGATGTTGGCGAAGGTAATCGCGGATAAGTAGCGCATATCTTTGGTTAAAGCGGCCATTTTCGCGCACATGAATGTTGGCTCTTGGTTCGGCATAGCGAAAGAACATTTTTTGTAGTTCTTCGTTAGGGATATCGGTACCAGGTGGCCGGTGATCGGATAGGTTAACCGGCGAAATAAGTGCCCCAGCTTCGGCCAGGCGTTCGGCGATATTGGGATGGAGTGTATCAACAGTTACCTGGATGTCGATAATGGCTTTGGCTTGTAAGCCTGGTATGCTAGTAGACCCAATATGGTGAATGGCCACCGCGTAGGTACCCAATGCTGCTTTTAATTGCTTACCTAATGCTTGGAATTGCAAAGGCCATTCTTCTTGGTAAGGTACTATTTCTACTTTCATACGGCGTTTACTAAGATTTAATACTGAAACCGTTAAAATTACCACAAAAAACATGCAAGTACTTGACCAATGGTTTTGTACAACAAGAAATTATTCCTAGTTTTAGGTCAACATTGTATTACAATCACTTGTAGCAATGTTTATGGTACATTCCCGTCAATTATCCGCACTTGTTATGATGTGCCTCCTAAAGCGAGGTATTTGCTTATTGTTAATAATCGTTCATTGTCTACAAACTTGGTGGCTTAAAATTTGGTGATATAAAAATAGTATCTATATTTGCACTGTAATTAAAATAATTACAGTATCCTTGTAGAAAGGGAACCTTATATCTAGCCATTGATAAGCGTTGCAGTTTTTACGAGTACAATTATTAAACTACATTATACTAATCAACAGTACATATCCAATTAAATCAGATAACAACTACAACATGAAACGTATCGCCCTTTTAGCAGCAGGCTTATTGGCATTCTCTGCAGGTGCATTTGCACAAAACTGGACTTTAGACAAAGCTCACTCAAGACTTGGCTTTAGTATCGTTCACAACTCTATCAGCAACTTTGAAGGTAACTTCAAGAAGTTCGACATCAAATTGACTTCTTCTAAAGAAGATTTCAGCGATGCGGTGGTAGAATTGAAAGCAGAAGCTGCTAGCATCAACACTGACAACGAGCGTAGAGATGGTCACTTACAAAATGCTGATTTCTTTGATGCTCCACAGTTCCCTGATGTAATTTTCAAAAGCACATCTTTCAAGAAAACTGGTAAAAACACGTACAAAATCAGTGGCGATTTAACTTTCCACGGTGTTACTAAACCAGTTACGTTGGATGGTGTTTTAAATGGTGTAATTACACCTAAACAAAAAACTTTAGCAGGTTTCACTGTAAAAGGTAAAATCAAACGTTCTGACTTTAACTTCGCTTCTGGTATGCCAGCTAACATGTTGAGCGACGAGATCGAAGTAGTAGCAAACGCAGAATTTTCTAAAGACTAATTAGTATATGAAAAAACTAACTTTCATATTAGCAACACTGCTCGCATCTGCGGCAGTGTTTGCTTTTGCTTTCACTACCGAGTGGAAAGTAGGCCCGAAATACAACATCGCGTTTTCAGCGGGCGAAGTAAGTGGTATCTTTAAAACCTTCACCGGTTCTTTATTCTTCGATGATAAAGACTTGGCAGGTTCTAAGTTCAACGTTAGTATTGATGTGAATTCCATCAATACCGGTAACGGCTTACAAAACAAGCACGCGAAAGATGTAGATTGGTTCGATGCTGCAAAATATCCTACCATTACTTTCGCTTCTAAGAAATTTGCAAAAACCGGTGCAGGTTACACCGTAACAGGTGATTTAACTTTGCACGGTGTGAAAAAAGAAATCAGCATTCCATTCACATTTGCTAACAACACGTTCGCGGGTACTTTCCAAGTTAACCGCAACGATTATAAAGTTGGTAAACCTGGTGGTGATGTTGAAGACATCGTTAAATTAACCGTTTCCGTTCCGGTGGTTAAAAAATAAGCAATATGTTCGTACGACTTTTATCGTTGGGTGCGATCTCTGGTGCATTAGCAGGTGTAGCTTCATTAGTATATCAAAAAGTATATACTGATTCTTTGGGCTACGACTTTTCAGCGATCGTTTCAACGCCTAAAATTATGATGACCTGCGTAGCAGCCGGTATCGTTGCTTCGATTGGTTTCTGGGCATTGCACAAATTATTGAAAAGTAACACTGAAATTGTTTTCAATTTAATTTTTACAATCCTTTCATTTGCAAGCATCTTAGGTCCTTTCAAAACGAAATTACCTTTAGACGTAGAAATGCCAGAGCTATTCGTAGGTTTAACTATTCCAATGCACTTCTTCCCTGTGCTGGGATGGCTCACACTAAGACCATTATTTATCAAGTCGAAGGATCTATAATCCTCGCTTGACACATTATAAAAAGGGCTTTCATTATTGGAAGCTCTTTTTTTATGCGGTTATATGACGACGATTGCGCAAATCGGTGTTTATAGATAAGACAGGAAATATCCCAGTAAGGTCACATGCCTTGAAGAATATGCATAAAAATACCCCCAATCCTTTATAACGCTATGGTTTATAATTAATTACAAGGGTCGGGCCTAGCTATTTTTTACTTAAATACTTGTATTTCAATTAATTAATATGAGGGGGGATAGGCTTAGGATAGGCTCGAGATAGGCTTAGGATAGGCTTTAGATAGGGTGGAGATAGGCTTAGGATAGGCTCAAGATAGGGTAAAGTTATAAAAAGGATAGGCTTTGGTGGAAGATGATATAACCTGGTATTATTAATGGGCCTATTTACATAGGGTAAGTCCACATATTACAAAGAATTCTACTAAAACAACAAGGGCTTCCATGGGGATGTACCCTTGAAAGCCCTATAAAACTATTTCAACGAATCGTTATTACTTCGCGATATCTACTGCGATGGCAGCATTACGCCAAACTTTTTTGTATTCTTTACCAGCGATCTCACCGGTTTCGTCGCCCATTTTAGAAGCTTCGATCATGTAAGTGCCGGCCCAAATTGGGGTGAAGGTAGCTACGCCGTTTGCATCGGTTACCACTTCCCTATTCCAACCACTGGGTGAGAATACAGCAATTTGAATACCTGCAGCCGGTTTACCTTGGAAGGTAGCTTTCAATTGCATGGGTTGGTTAGCTTTTTGCGCCACTTGTGCAGGGGCAACGGTTAACTCACCCGTAAGGTTCGCTACTGAAGGTTTGCCTACGTTTACGATCGCGTAGGTATTGAATTGATATTTTGTTTCGCCACCCAAGTCTTTTGCATCTTGGGAAATAGCTAATGTATATTGACCATCAGTTGTAGGTGTAAAAGTTGCTTCAAAATGTTCGCCCACTTGGGTTACTGTCAACTTTGTTTTTTCATTATCCGGGCCTGTTAACCACAAAGTGAACTCTTTCACGTTTGAATACCAATCCGCTACCTTCTCAGGGTTGTGCTCGGAATATTCACCATAAAATACTTTCACAGTTTGTGCTTTACCTTTTGTTCCTTGTCCCGCTGTTTCAATCCATAACATATGCGCGAAACTCGTGCTGCATGTTAGTAAGAAAGCGGCCATTAGTAATAATCTTGATTTCATGTCGTGTGTTTACGCTTTTAGATGAAAAGGATAGGCGAAATTAGCCCCACGCGACTTCAATCATTTGTGTATTCGGGAAATATATTTGTGTATTTGGGAAATAAAAAACGTGTAAACGGTACAAGTACCATTTACACGCTACACTTTACTGAACTTTATATGAAGAAGCAATTTTATGCCAGTTGCTCGAAGGCTTGTTGTAAGTCGGCTTTAATATCATCGATATGTTCGATGCCTAAAGATATCCTCAACAGCCCAGGTTCCACACCGGCCGCACGTTGTTCTGCTTCACTTAATTGCTGGTGTGTAGTAGTAGCTGGATGAATGATCAGTGTTTTAGCATCGCCTACATTGGCCAAGTGGTAGATGAGCTTTAAAGAATCGACCAACTTATCTGCCGCTTCTTTGCCGCCCTTGATTTTGAAGGAAAGCACACCGCCAAAACCTTTCTTCAGGTACTTCTTCGCTAATTCGTGGTAACGACTGCTCGGCAAGCCAGGGTAATTCACAGAGCTAACTTGTGGATGTTGCTCTAACCATTGTGCTAAGCTTAATGCGTTTTCTACGGTGCGTTGCACGCGGAGCGACAAAGTTTCCAAGCCTTGCAAGAAGTAGAATGCGTTCTGCGGTGCTAATGCTGGGCCCCAAGTTCTTAAACCCGCTACCCTCGCACGTATAATAAAGGCGATGTTGCCAAATGGGCCATCGGTACCGAAAATCTCCCAGAACTTCATGCCGTGATACGCCTCGTCTGGTTCAGTGAACTGTTTGAATTTACCATTACCCCAGTTGTAATTACCACCGTCGACAATTACACCGCCGATGCTATTCCCATGGCCACCGATCCATTTAGTAGCCGATTCTACTACAACGTTGGCGCCATGTTCTAATGGGCGGAATAAGTAACCACCCGCACCAAATGTGTTATCTACAATCAATGGCAGGTCGTGTTCCTTGGCAATAGCGGCAATTTTCTCAAAATCGGCAATGGCAAAACCTGGGTTGCCGATGGTTTCGAGATAAATTGCTTTCGTGTTCTCGTCGATTTGCGGGATAATATTCGCTGGATCGTCGAAATTCACGAAGCGGGCTTCTACGCCGATGCGTTTGAAGCTTACCTTGAATTGGTTATAGGAACCACCGTATAAGTAGGATGAAGTAACGAAGTTGTCGCCCGGCAATAAGATATTATGCAAAGCAATGAATTGTGCTGCTTGACCAGAGGCCACAGCCAACGCCCCTACGCCACCTTCAAGGGCCGCGATACGTTTTTCGAATACATCGGTGGTAGGGTTCATGATACGCGTATAGATGTTTCCGAATTGTTTCAATTGGAATAAATCCGCTGCGTGATCAGCATTATCGAAAGTATAGGATGATGTTTGATAAATGGGCACTGCTGCGGCATGGGTTGAAGAATCGGGCTCATAACCGGCGTGCACTTGCAAGGTTTCAAAATTTAAGGGCTTGTTTGACATACAGGATTCTATTTGCTTGTTATTATTACCCTACAATTTAGATAGACTTTATAGGAATACAAAATAAAAGAACGACTTTACCTGAAATTTTTACAATTACCTCCTAACCAGTTAAAATAATATTATTTAGATATATCGTATTCCGATGTAAGAAAAAATCACTAATTTGCCTCTTTGCCGCGCAGTATCTATCAACGAACGAATAAACTATAGGACGGACGACCAACTTTACGCAAACGGCAGTATTGCTTTCATTCCCAGTGTTTTTCCCAAGATTATTAAAGTATTTAGCCACGTATATGAGTATGAACTTTACATTAAATCTATGTAAACCCGTTCCTCGCATCTATTCACCAATGTACTTTTGCGCCCGGATATGGAGTTAAAGGCAGTGAATATCAATATCGAGATCAATCAACAAACATTTAAGGCTTTGTATGATGAGTATTTTACACTTTGTTGTAGATATGCTTACGCATTCCTGAATGATTATGAAGCTGCGCGAGACGTAACTTCAGAAGTATTCTGCGATATTTGGAAGCAACGCCAACAAATTAGGATTACGGAAAGCACGAAGAATTATTTACTTGTTTCCGTAAGAAGGCAATGTAAACGGCATGCCGATAAACGTGATCGCCAAGACGAACTTAAACAACACTACGACACAGGTTCATCTTCCACCCATCAACCTTTAGAGAATCTAACCAGCAAAGAGGCCACTGAAAAATTCAACCTTCTGCTGCAGAAACTCGATCCCGTTAAGAAAGAAATCATCGACGCACGCCTTCTCGGCCTTTCTTACAAGGAAATCGCAGCTTTGCTTAACATAACTGTTCGCAAAGTTGAATACAACATGAATGCCGCCATCAAAGAATTACAAGAAGAGGCCGTAAATATGAAGGTTTCTCACCACGAAATTTATATGGTCGTTAGCAGCTTCATGCTCCTACTCTCCGATCAAATTGACCTTATTACAGGTTTTTAATACCCTATTTCAACATCTCCCCCCTCGCTACGTCTCCGCTAGCCAAATGGCCTTATTATACCTGCTGCATTCCTCAAAATGGCCCTACGCCTACCTCCCACCAAAAATATTTAAATATTTTTCGCTTGTTATAACATCTTTCAACACACACCAAACCCTTACCCAATAAGGCTTACACGTATTTCACCTTTCAAAATAACACTACTTAACATTCAGATAACATTGGACAACGTGTTTTTTTCCGTGTTGCTGCCTCCTATAGTATAAAAGGCACAACAAGTGAACGCGAACATTCTATTTAAACATATCAACGGCGAATGCGATGCCGCAGAAAAAGAAATGGTGACGGCATGGCTCGACGCTTCTGCCCGTAACCGGGAAATTTACGCCACCTTGCGTGCGCGTAAACAAGCGTTAGAATTTTCGCCCGTAAGTGATTGGGAAAGAATGCAACGCATGATGCAAACCGAAGAAGAGATGGCTGCACCTGCTGAAGAATGGTTAGCAGAAACCCCGCGCCGCACAAAATTCTGGCGCGCAGCTGCCGTTGCCGCGTCGTTGGTGGGCCTCACCACTTCCGGCATGTTCTTCTGGAACCGTCAACAAGCCACCGCGTACACGCCTTCTTTTGTAACCATCAATACCGATCAATCAACCAAAAAGAAGCTCACCCTCCCGGATGGGTCTACCGTTTGGTTATTATATAATTCCACGCTCCGCTATGATAGTCTTGCGCTCAGTAAAAACGAACGTAAGATGTTTTTAGAAGGAGAAGCTTTCTTCGATGTAGTACAAGCTCCTAGCGCTCCTTTCTCGGTTCATATCCAAGATATGGACGTAAACGTACTGGGTACTTCGTTTAAGGTAAAAAGCAGGCCAGGCATGACACAAGAAGTGGCCGTTGCCAGTGGGAAAATCAGCGTTTCTACGCCAGCATTAAAAGTTCAACTTTCGCCGACTCAACGCATTCAATATGCGAACGGCCGTTCGTCCATCGACACACTTTCTATTGATGCTATTACCGCCGTGCGCGAAAACAAGTTAGTGTTTGAAAATGCTTCAATCGCTACCATTGCCAAGCACATCGCAGAGTGGTATAATATGAAAGTAGTGATAAAATCGTCCTCTTCCCGTCCACTCTCTTTTACAGGCTCTATTGCAGATGATGGTGTTTACAAAGTATTAGATGGCCTAAGCTTTTTAGCAGGGTTCGACTACAAAGTAAAAGACAGCACCATTTTCATTCTTCCAAAACCTTAATGCAACAATAAAACTAACACTGAAACAAATGAAAAAAATCGTTAGTGGATTTTGCGGCGTGTTGCTTGCCTTGCAAGTAACGGCACAATCGAACTCCCCTATTGCCACTTTCAGTAAGAAGGATCTTACGATGAAAGAAATTGTGGAAAGTTTACAACGCAAAGAGAAATTGGCTGTCATGTACGACGTGAGTGCCATTAATCCAAACGCTGTTGTGCACCTGCCTTCGCAAAAACTTTCGCTCGATCAATTAATGAAGGTCTTGGGCGACCAAACCGGCTTGGATGTAAAGTTGGTGAACAACAGTCTTTACATCAAGAAAAAAGAACAAGCTGCTCCAGTAGCTGCCGCTCAACAACAAGAAAAAATCAAGGTTAGCGGTATTGTAAAATCAAAAGACGATAACAGTACGGTACCGGGTGCCAGCATTACTGCCGATGGTAAAGTGGTGGGCGTATCTGGTCCTGACGGTTCATTTAGCGTGAACGTGTTGAAAGGTGCTACGTTAGAGTTCAAAGCTATTGGCTTGAACCCAACGAAATACCAAGTAACCGGTGCTCAAAATGATGTAAGTATCAGTCTTTCTACAAACGTAACACAATTGAACAGTGTTGTTGTTACTGCATTAGGTATTAAACGTGACGAAAAAGCTTTGGGTTATGCCGTAACGAAAATGGGTACGGAAGATTTCACCGACGCGGTTAGTAATAACTGGACGAACTCGCTTTCTGGTAAGGTAGCGGGTGTTAACATCACACGCTCTGGTGCGGGCCCTGCGGGTTCAAACAAGATCGTTTTACGTGGTGTGAACTCTTTATCTGGTACAAGTGAAGCGTTGATCGTTGTGGATGGTGTGATTTTGAACGGTGGTAGTGGTCGTTCTACCGGTACAGGTAGCGGCTCGTACTTAGATGCAGAATCACCGACCGATTTCGGTAACAGTATCAACGATTTGAATCCTGAGGATTTTGAAAACGTGACCATTTTGAAAGGTCCGGGTGCGAGTGCATTGTATGGTGCACGTGGTGCAAACGGTGCGATCATCATCACCACTAAAAATGGTAAAAACTATAAAAAAGGGTTGGGTGTAACGGTGAATTCAAACGCTGCTTTGGATATGATTAACCGTTGGCCTGATTACCAATATGAATATGGCCAAGGTGCTACCGGTCAAGATGGTTGGTACTCTTACGGTGCTACAGAAGATGGTGCCAGCACTAGAAGCACGAGCTCTGCATGGGGCCCGAAATTCGATGGTCAATCTTATTATCAATACGACCCAACTACGCGTACAGCCGGTACTAGCCGCACGCCTTGGGTGCCTTATAAAAACAACCGTAAAGACTTCTTCGAAACTGGTCAAACCTATACCAATACAGTTACTGTAGAAGGTAGCAGCGAGAAAACCAGTTCTAGGATTTCTTTCACGAACTTGAATAATACTTGGATTGTGCCAAATACGGGTTACAAACGTACAACCGTGGCATTATCGGTGAACCACAAAATTTCGGATAAGCTCCAGATCGCTACAAAGGTGAACTATGCAAATAAGAAGAGCGACAACTTGCCTTCTGTAGGTTATAATAACCAAACGATCATGTACTTCATCCGTGGTATGGTGCCGAACGCGAACATCGATTGGTTCAGGGATTATTGGGTACCGGGTAAAGAACAACAAGAACAAACCCGCCCATTCTCTAGCTTACTCGATAACCCATTCTTGCAAGCTTATGAAATGTTGAATAGCATGAATAGGCACGGTGTAGTGGGTAACGTATCTGCTACTTACAATTTCACCAAGAACTTTAGCTTGTTGGTTCGTACATCGCTCGATTTCGCTAGCGAAAGCCGCGCACAACAACGTCCTAAAGGCACACAGAAGTTCGTAGATGGTATGTACCGTACACAAAACATCAACAACCGCGAAAGCAATAGTGATTTCTTATTCCGTTATAATACGAAGTTCTTGAAAGACTTCACATTTGATGGTTCTTTCGGTGGTAGCCGTATGGCCAATAACTACGATAAGCAAGAATTAAGAGCCGATAAATTGCGTGTACCAGGTGATTACTCTTTCAGTAACGCGAAAAATGGTGTAGTTGCTTATCCTTATCTCTCTAAATATGCTGTAAACAGTGTATACGGTATGGGTGCATTTAGCTACAAAAACTGGTTGTTCTTCGATTTCACGATGCGTAACGACTGGACAAGTACCTTAGCTACTCCACAAAACAAAGACCGTGTTTCATTCTTCTATGATTCTTACAACCTAGCAGTAGCATTGAACGAGGTGATCAAAATGCCAAAAGCTATCAATTATTGGAAAGTACGTGCATCGGTAGCAACAGTAGGTAGCGGTGGTACATGGCCATATTTAACAGCGTATGTATATGATCCGCAACAAGCCTATAACTCAGGTTTAGCGAATCCTGCAAACGTAGCCAACCCGTTCCTCACACCAGAAAAAACAAGAAGTTATGAAGCCGGTACGGAATTACGCATGTTTGATAACCGCGTAACAGCCGATGTGAGTGTTTATCGCAACAACAGTACCAACCAAATTATTCCGTCTGCTCCAATCGATCCAGCTTCTGGTTATAGAGGTGCTGTATTGAACGCAGGTGAAATCCAAAACAATGGTGTGGAAGTAGCGTTGAGCGGTGTAATCATTAAAAGAAACAAACAAAACCCAGTAGGTTGGAAAACGAATGGAACATTCGCTACGAACAGGGGTAAAGTAATTTCTTTGGCAGAAGGTTTATCAACGCACGTTATGTCGAGTGGCCCACGTGGCACCATGGAAGCACGTCCAGGTGGCTATGTAGGTGATTTATACGGTATTGGTTACCAACGTAACGAAGAAGGTAAAATCATTTATGAAAATGGCTTACCGAAATGGACTGAATCGCCGATTTTGGTGGGTAATACTACTCCTAGGTACAGAGCTGGTTGGGGTAACGAAATTTCTTACAAACAGTTTAGGTTGAACTTCTTATTCGATAGCCAATTCGGCGGTGTGGGTTATTCTTTAACGCATGCAGTATTAGCAGAAGAGGGTAAGTTGAAGAAAACAATCCCAGGCCGTTACAATGGTATCATTGGTGATGGTGTGGTGGTGAATAAAGACGGTTCTTATAGCCCGAACACACAAATTGTAACCGACATTCAAAGTTTCTACAGTGCACACTACAACCGCGAAAACGTAGAAGCGAATACATTCAAAACCGACTTCATCAAATTGCGTGAGTTGAGATTGGATTATTCATTCAAACCAGCAACATTAAAAGCATTGCGTTTACAACGTGCAACGATCGGTTTGTACGGTCGTGATTTATTCATGATCACAAAATGGCCTGCATTCGATCCAGAATTCGGTTCATTAAACAGCGACAACACTGTAGTAGCAGGCTTCGAAGTAGGTCAATTCCCATCTACACGTACCCTCGGTGCTAACTTAACTGTATCATTCTAAAAATGACGTCAACAATGAAAAAACTCAGCATATTAGCACTTTCTGCATTTGCCATGACGACTATCGGCTTGGTGAGTTGCACGAAAGACTTTGTAGAAACAAATACCAATAAAAACGGGGCCTCATCGGCGCAGCCAGAGTCGTTGGTTACACCGGCCTTAATCAAAGTATTACAAGCGAATCAAACGCGTGCACTTCGATTAACAAACGAATTAATGCAAGTACACGTAACCAATATCAATACCGACGAAATTCACCGTTATATCATTCGTCCGAACGAATCGGAATACATGTGGAGCAACTGGTATACTCAACGCACGAACTTCCTCGACATCTACAAAGGTGGTGCGTTAGTGGGTAATAAAACATGGATGGGTATTGGCCGTATTTTGGACGTGTGGGTAATGAGTTTGATCACTGACTTATATGGTGATGTACCTTATACAGAAGCCAACAACGGTAAAGAAGGTAACTTCCAACCGAAATTCGATAAGCAATCAGACATCTATCCCGACCTTTTCAAGAAATTGGAAGAAGCGAACGAATTATTAACAGCGAAACAAGCCGTAACTGATAGTACATTAGAAATGCTGTACAATGGTAATGCCGATCGTTGGAGAAAATTCGGTAACAGTTTGTACTTGCGTTTATTACTTCGAGCTTCTAAGAAAGACGAGGTAGCTATTGCAGCTAAAATGCAAGAAATTGTTTCCACACCTGCTAAATACCCAATCTTCAACGATAACAGCGAGTCTGCGATCTTTAAATTCACAGTAGTAGCACCGTACGTTACGGCGTTCAATACGTACCGTGAATACGATTTCAATGGTGATAATAGCTTATGTTCTTACTTCATCAACAACTTGAAAGAATGGGAAGATCCGCGTATCGACAAGTGGGCGGTAAAAGTTAGCGGTGAGTACCAAGGTTTAGCCAGTGGTTACGAGCCTACTAACGCTCCTACTGCACGCCTTTCTTACTACAATAAAAACTTGATGAACGAGCCAATGATGGGTAACATTATTAACTACCCAGAATTGCAATTCATCTTGGCAGAAGCAGCCTTAAAAGGGTATATCACCGGCGATGCTAAATCTTACTACGAGAAAGGTGTAGCTAGCGCGATTACATTATGGGGTTTAACTGTTCCTACCAACTACTTAACGCATGAAGGTATTAACTGGACAGAAGCAACGAACGACAACGAGAAAATGGAGAAAATCCATGTACAGAAGTATTACACGTTGTTCTTCACCGACTTCCAACAATACCACGAGTACCGCAGAACTGGCTTCCCGGTTATGCCGATTGGCCCTGGTGTACAGAACAACAAAATCATGCCTACCCGTTTCCGTTACCCGATCACCGTTCAATCATTAAACGCTACTAACTACAAGAAAGCAGTAGCTGAAATGGGTGGCCCGGATGATATGTTAACGAAAGTGTGGTGGAATAAATAATCAAATTATAAAATCGATTCTCTAAATATAACTTGAGATGAAAAAGATATTTTTAGGTGCTTTAATGGCGATGACGGCTTTAACGGCTTGCTTGAAAGAAGATACCAACTTCTCGAAAGGCACCCCTAGCCCCTATATTTCAATTGAAGTATTACGCCAGCAATATAAAAACGCCGACCTCGAATTAAACTCCCAAGCCCTTATTAACGCTACGTACATCCGTGGTGTAGTAATTTCTGACACAACGGGTAAAAACTTACCGGTGGGCCAGTTCATCTTGGAAGACGATTCTAAATTAACCTTGCGTGGTATTAGCGTAGTATTGGAAAACAATGCTCCTGTAAACGTTAGCTTTGGCGACTCTGTTGTAGTGAAAGTTTTAGGCGCTAAAATGATCAACAACAAAGGTGCTTTGCAGGTGGTGAATGTGAAGAAAGAAGACGTACGTTACGTAGCAAAAGCTAGCCGTATTCCTTCTTACAGCATTTCTTTATCGGCATTGGTGAAAGACTTTGCGAAATACGAAAACACTTTGGTATCGTTGAACGCGGATATTATCCCTGGCGATAAAAATAACCCTTTGTATAGCAAACAAGGTCATTTAACCGACGGTTCCGATTCTTCCGTTGTATTGTACACCTACCCAGGTGCAACCTTCGCGGATAAAACAGTACCGGTGAGTGCTACGTTTGTAGGTATCCCGAACTTCGCCAATGCCAATAGCACTGTACGCGACAGTACAGCGACTAAGCATTTCTTATTAAGAACTTTGAATGATGTGAAATTCCCATCAGGCAAATTGTACGATAAGTTCGCGGAAGATTTTGAATCTCCAGATGCTTCTGCCAAAGGTTCTTACCCTTCTGCAGCCATTGACTTAAAAACCGGTAACTGGACATTAAACCAAGCGATTTTGGCCAATACAAAAGATCGCGACAGGTTTAACCCGGCAGGTAAACAATGTATTCGTATGCAACAGAACTTGAACTATGATGGGCATGTGCAAATGAACTTTGATTTACCAAATGGTGCCTCTAAGGTGACATTGTCGTACGGTGCATATTACACAGATGCTAGCAGCTCTTGGGTACTAGAAGCATCTACCGATAAAGGTGCAACTTGGTCACGCGTAAGCGACGTTTACAAAGATGCGAGCGCTACAGCTAAGATTGCTACCATTATGTTGAACATCCAAACACCGGTACGTTTCAGGGTAACGAAATTGGGCTTAGGTACAACAAACGGTGGTACCATTTTGAATGGTCGTTTGAGCATTGAAGACATTGCGGTATACGAAAGAATTCCAGAGTAACATTTACATAACAATATCGTAACGGGCACCTAGTTGCCCGTTATGTATTTTTACTAACACTTATAGCTGCACGAAAAACAGGATAAACCCTTTATTTATCAACATGGAAAGACGTCATTTTCTAAGAAACCTAGGCTTACTTTCAGCCGTAACCAGCCTCCCGGCTGTGCCATTATTGGCCAACGACAAAACGGGTAATACCTTCACTACAGTAGGTGTAAAAGGTAGAGTAACGGCAAAAGGCAAAGGATTGGCTAACGTTGTGATGAGCGACGGGTACAGTATTGCTATCACTGATAAAAACGGTAATTACACGATCAATACCCACCACGATGCGGAATACGTATTTATTTCATTACCTAGTGGTTATGAAATTCCGAACGAACATGGTTTGGCGCGTTTCTATACGTTGATCAATAAAAAAAGCGCTAGTCAAACTTACAATGTTGAGTTGAAAGCGATGGAGAACGGCGACCATAAACATGCGTTTGTTGTATGGGCCGATCCGCAGATTTGGGATAAAGCAGACGGTAATGAACTTGTTCGTACTTCAGCTCCAGATACACGCGAAGAAATTAAAAACCTCGGCGGCGTGCCTACCTTCGGTATCGGTTGCGGCGACTTGGTGTTCGATAAATTCGATTTATTCGACGATTACAATAAAGCGGTTGAAGTAACAGGCGTTCCCTTCTTCCAAGTAATCGGCAACCACGATATGGACGGCAAAACGGCTCGTTCAGACGATCAATCACAAAACAAATTCAAATCATTATACGGTCCTACTTACTACTCGTTCAACCGAGGTAAGGTGCATTACATTATGCTCGATGATGTGTTCTTCTTGGGCAGCAATAAGCATTATGTAGGCTACCTTAATGAACAGCAATTGGCTTGGATTGAGAAAGATTTGAGTACTGTTCCTCATGGTAGCATGGTAATTGTTTCGATGCACATTCCAACAAATACAGGAGCAGCTCGTCGTAAAGGTGCGAAAGAAGATAGCCCTGGTGGAACGGTAGCGAACCGCGAGTACTTGTACAAAATGTTGAAACCGTATAAAGTGCATATCATGAGTGGTCATACCCATTGGAATGAAAACTGGGAGAAAGACAACATCATGGAGCACAACCATGGTACGTTGTGTGGTGCGTGGTGGTGCGGCCCTTGTGGCGATGGTGCCCCTGCCGGTTACGGTGTGTACGAAGTAGATGGTGATAACATTACTTGGTACTACAAATCGGTAGGTAAAACTAAAAATCACCAAATCAAGATCCATGCAAAGGGCAGTATCCCGGAAAAACCAAATGCCGTGGTTGCCAACGTATGGAACTATGATGCGAAATGGAAGGTTGAATGGTTTGAAGATGGCGTAGCAAAAGGCGAGATGACACAATACACCGGTTTCGATCCAGAAACAGTGGCATTGTACAAAGGCGACCAATTGCCGGCGAAACACAAATGGGCTGAACCAATTAAAACGGATCACTTGTATTTGGCAGAACCAAGTGCAAATGCGAAGACTGTAAAGGTGAAAGCAACCGACCGTTTCGGTAATATTTTCGAAGAAGTATTGTCAATATAAACGAGAACTAAATACTGGATATGACGCCGTGGATGTTTATCCGCGGCTTTTTTTGGGTAGTTAAAGCCCATTTTGGGCCTGATCTAAAAGTAGCTAATATTCTGCTCATTTCCGATCGATCACATACAAACCACCTAAACAAAACTAGGGGTTATATGTTGTATAAATACGACCGCTCATTTCTTGCGGCTCTCCTTCCTTAGCATAACAATATTAGGCGCACACTCTTCACACAAATTATTGTATTCACCCATGGCAAACACTCGTTGTATTGCCCTCATTCGTTATTCTTATGAAGCAGCGTCCATTATTTGCTTGGTTGAAAGAAAATTGGTTTTCCTACCCTTGTTATGCATTAAAAATAGCCTTGTTTGTAGGTTGTTTTGTAATCGCTTGGGGCCTGCAAACCCAACATGCAAACGCACAGTTGAAAGGCACCCATGTGTTAGGCGATATGGGTTTACAATCGGGCACCCAAGCTCCACCTTCTGTGGGAGGAGCAGTAGTACTGTATGATTACCATACTTCAAAATTCATCAATGGGAACGGCGATAAAATATCGGCGGAAAGTATTAATATGTTCTTGTTGGGATTGGGTGGTAGTGTTGTTACCAATCAAAAAATACTAAGTGGCAATTACGGTGCTTCCGTGCTGGTTGGGTTTGCTTCTAGCAAGTTGGAAGGTAACCTTGTAACCACCAAATCTTCATTAGCTTTTACAGATTTGTATGTGCAGCCTATTCAATTGGGATGGAAAACCAAGCAAGCAGATTTCACAGCCGGTTACGCCCTTTACATACCCACTGGTAAATATGAACTAGGTGGCGATGATAACGCCGGTATTGGTATGTGGACCAACGAATTCTCTGCAGGTAGTACCGTTTACTTCGACAAAAAGAAAGCATGGAATTTCTCGGCTCTCTTCTCATATGCCATCAACAGCAAAAAGAAAAACACCGGCAATAACGATATCCACGCCGGTAACTTGTTTACAATAGAAGGTGGGGCCGGTAAAACATGGTACAAACCCGTACAAGGCACCCCACTTCCCATGATTATTAATGCGGGCTTAGTCTACTACATGCAATACAAAACTACGACTGATAAAATGACGATCCCAGCCATCAGCTCCAGTCAATTCGATTTAGCCAATAAAGACCATATTTACGGCTTGGGTGCAGAGGCCAACATTTTTATTCCCAAAATTCGATCTACCATAGTAGTTAGATGGATTAGCGAATTGGGTGCCAGCAACCGTACACAGGGGAATTCATTCTTCGTTACCCTAGCGCCATTTACAAAATTCTTAACGCCTAAAAAAGCTGGTTAAAAGGCATTTTACACCATCAGTCGATTAAAACATACATATTTCTCCATTTCTTTACCGCAATGGAAGAAACTTAATTGTTTACAGCCTGGCTATCTACTTAATGCTTCATATACACCATATTCAACGATATCCAAGTTTCTCCGTTCACCACAATGGTAGCCATCTTATTTGGATTGAACACAAACCCTACTTTCTCATAGCATTTAATAGCGGCGGTATTCCAATCGTATACATTTAATTCCACAGCTTGTAATTGTAAATCTTCTACCGCATAGGCTACTAATGCAGAGATAAGCGCTTGCCCAATACCTTTACCGCGTAAGGTTGTATCGCCAATTACAACACGGCATATTTTTCCTGTATTGTCTTCTGTTTTGTAGATTTCGGCATGGCCAATTACAGTATGTGAAGTAGTATCGATTACTTTAAAAGCATGGCGATTGGGGTCGGCTATGTATGTAACGAGTTGGGCTGTGTTTAATGGATGGGTGAATAGTGGGCCTGCTACTTGTACCAGTAATTCCTCGGTATCCAACCAAGCGATTAACCTATTGAAATCAATTTCTTCAAATGGTGCTAATTGTATCATGTAATTGTTTTAATATGCCAATGAGGATATGAAAGGGTATCCCCAATCCGCCACTATGCAAGTGAAAGTTGATATTAAAACAATTACATGAAATAAAATAGGGAAACTTCGCCCAGCATACATCCAAGGCGAAAGCTTAATTATCTAGTCCTCAAATTTGGGTAATCCTAATCGAATACGAAGGGCTTCCAGCATTTCTCGTTCACTTTGTAGTTTACCCGTAGGGTTCACCAACATTTTCTTGTTACTAGCTTTACGGGATAAGGCTTTCAATTCTTCTACCGTTACTTTAGGATATACTTTACAAATTTGCATGGCGTTCAATTTTCCACCATTAATGGTATACTCCCTGCCATGTTCTATCTTAAGAAATGCAATTCCGATAGATACAAACAAATGGCGCGTCTCATTGGGTGCTAGCTTTGCTTCAAATTTATAGGTATCCGTCTTTACAGTATCCATTTTTATAGCAGGAGACGTTGAAAAAAAACTAGTTGTTTGATGCCCATCAAAATCAATCGCGCACACGGCTACTAATAACTTAAAGTGCGTTGATTGTTTATGTTTATTTATTGTGTTGATGGTTAGAAAAGAAGGGATATCTACAGTTACCATTCCTTTCTTACGGTCTGCCTCAATTGTATATGGCGCTTTGCACGAACGACGTAATAATGCTTTCTCATTGAAATCGAAAGTTTCTAATAACGTTACGTCGCCTGCTTCTACTGTACGCTCGCCTGGATCATGTATTACATCGGCTTTCAACACCGCTACCAATTGACTAGAAAATCGACGGAACATCGTCGTATCTTTTACAAAGGCTATAATATCAGCGAATGCTCCGCGTACTGCTGCAGCTGTTTTGGCTACTTGGCTAAATTCTTTGCGATGAGTACGGATTTTTTCGCTGTCGGGGACCTTTTTCTTCGCGGATTTTGGAGGTTTGTTAGAGAAGGCTTCATAGTTCAATAACACCTGGGCAAGTAGCTCCCAATCGAGTTTAACAACTTTTTTCATGTGGATGAAATATTTACGGGTTTTGTAAAGGTTAACAGTTTGAAGATAAGTATTTTTCACTAAAAAAGAGCAATAAAAAGTGCTTTTTTTCACCGTTTATTTTGCCCAGGTGGCTGATTATCAATAAAGAATTTTAGGCGTATCAACAGCCTATATACAACAAAAAAAGAGCCACCCAATAAGGCAGCTCTACCATGTTATTTCGACCACCTTTCTTAGGCTGGATCTATATATTTACTCATTTCTTCATCAATTCCTTTGCGAAGGTCCATTAGGCGTTTAGCATACGCCTCCATAGCAATTTCTTCCTCGGTAACAGGACTGAATTTAGGTACATGTACCGGCTTACCCTGGTCGTCGACGGCTACAAACACGATGACACAATGCGTGGTTTTATTGCGCTGCTGTTGCTTGGGATTACCCGCGTAAACGTCGATGGCTACGTGCATGCTCGTAGTACCTGTGTAAATAACGCGCGCTTCCACATCAATAAGTTCGCCGATGGAAATAGGTTTATAGAAGCGGATACCGCCAACATATACCGTAACGGCATATTGTCCACTCCAATTTACAGCGCACACATACCCTGCTTGGTCAATCCATTTCATCACGGAACCACCGTGTACTTTACCGCCAAAATTTACATGACCCGGTTCTGCCAGGAAGCGGAGGTTAATGCCATTATCCGTTTTGTTTTCCATAGAATAAATATAATCAATCTTCTTGCTCAACCAATATGCAATCATTTGCGTATATACAAGCATAACGCTATGTAGACCATGCAGTCACTCTTTCTCTTTCATCCCGAAAGGCACTTCCCTATTTTACACTTACACCGGGTATCGGATGCTGTGCATTGGACGAGGCAAGCCATGTCGGCCATTATTTATATTAAAACGGGGCAATGTCGTTGTTTTACCCAATTCAGCGAATACCACGTTACTGCGCCTGCATTCTTGTTTTTCTCGCCTTACCAAGCGCATGAAATCATGTTACAACCACGCTGTACAGGGCAAGCTATTTACTTTCACCAAGATTTCTTTTGTATCGACGATCATGTAGATACCTATCCATGCAATGGAACGCTCTTCAATAATATCTACGATAAACCTTTGTTGCAATTGCCACAGGTTTCTGTAGGAACAGTCGATGAATATTTTCAACACCTCCGCGACGACCTTCGGCTACTAGATGAAACGCAAAAAATGCACCTCAGCTTAGAGCATTTTAAATTCCTGCTGTTGCTGCTTATCCGTGCTAAGCAAATGCAACCGGTGCATACTGTACACCCAGCTATTGAGCGTTTACACCAATTGATCGATACCCATTATTTAGAATGGCACACACCCGGCCAATACGCAGCTGCGCTTGGTTTGAATGTGAAATCGCTATCGAAATTAGTCGCCAATAAATTAGGCAAATCGCCTACATCGTTGATCAAAGAAAAGTTAGTGATGGAAGCGCAACGGGTATTAAGACATACCACCAAGCCAGTACAGGAAGTAGCGGCAATGACGGGATTCCATGGGGCAGACAGCTTTGGGAAGTTATTTAGAAAACATACGGGTATTACACCGTTGAAATACAGGCAGGCTTTAACGAAAGCATTGGCATAAAAGAAGAATACCATACTCCCGGGCTAAGTATCACAGGAGTACGGTATTCATACCTATATATCTTGATCATTAATCTTTCCGCAAATTCTGAATGGGGTTGGCCCATGCTGCTTTAATAGCTTGAAAACTCACTGTTACCAATGCAATTAACAAGGCGAATAAACCCGCGAAGAAGAAAACAGTCCAGTTGATGTGTACTTTATATTGATAATCGCTTAACCAGCGATGCATGGCAAACCAAGCAATGGGCGTTGCCACTAAGATGGCAATGAATACGAGTTTCACAAAATCTAGCGACAACAGTTTTGCAATATTCATCTCCGAAGCCCCTAATACTTTCCGTACACCAATTTCCTTCACACGGCTAGCCGCTACGAAAGCCGACAAACCAAACAAGCCTAAACAAGAAATAAAGATCGATAAGCCCGCGAAGATGGCAGCTAAGGTTTGTGTATGCTGTTCGCTATAAAACCTCCGCGCATACGCTTGGTCAACAAATTGGAATTCGAATGGATAGTCGGGGTTCACTTCACTAAAAATGGCTGCTGTTTTAGCCAAGTTAGTAGCCGTACTTTGATCGGGGTTGAAACGGATATGCATAGCACCAAAATTAGCACTAGGTCCAAACACTACTACGGGTGGTACTTTACTATAAGGCGAACCTTGGATATAATCTTTTACCACCCCTACTACTTTGTAATGTTTCGTACGATCGTAAGAAAGTATCTCTGCACCAATTGGTTGTTCAAATCCCATCACAGCGGCAGCTGTTTCATTCAGCATTACCGCTAAACTGTCGGATGGGTGAAGGTTAATGTTAATATCACGACCAGCTATTAACTTCATACCCGTGGTAGTAACCATGTCGGCTTCTGTACTGTATGTAGAGATGGCCATATTGGTATCTTGTGGCGTGGCAGAAAACCAACGTAAGCCCCATGTTTTACTGAAATCTTCCGTAATACCATAAGCGTTTTTAGAAACGGCGGTAGCAATACCACTGCTCAGTAATCGTTGTTTCAATAACGCGTACTTTTGTCCAATTTCGCCTTTAAAAGGCACGTAAATCAAATCGTTCTTCGCATACCCTAATTCGCGTTGTTGGGCGAAATTGATTTGATTTCTTACAACAATCGTAGCAATGATCAGCACCACGGCAAATGTAAATTGTGTAACCACCAAAATCTTCCGCGGTGAAAACATCGTACGGGCATTCTTAAACCTTTTTTGGAAGATAGAAATGGGTTTGAATGACGCTAAATAGAAGGCTGGGTAACTTCCTGCCAATACACCTGTAAACAAGGTAAAGGCTATGAAAAAGATATAAAACCAAAGATTATCCAGCGGAATGCTTAATTGTACGCCTACTAGGTTGTTGAAAGCCGGGAGTACAAATTGCGCTAGTATTAATGCCAAAGCACCTGCAATGGTTGCCGTAACGGTTGATTCTATGATGAATTGACCAATCAAATATTCCCTACCTGCGCCTACTACTTTTCGAACCCCCACTTCTTTCGCCCGTTTATCGCTACTAGCTGTACTGAGGTTCATAAAGTTGATGCATGCAATGAACAGGATAAACCCGGCAATGATAGCAAACAAACGTACTGTTTCGATGCGCCCACCACTGGGCTGCCCATTTTCGAACTTGGTATAGAGATGCCACTTTTTTAAAGGATATAGGAAATGCGTCCATACATCTGCCCTGTTGGCATGGCGTTGTGTGAGATCTTTAATGCGTGCATCTACTTCGGATGCCGGCACATTGGGTTTTAATAATACAAAGGTGCTAACGTTATTCGACAACCACGAATTATTACTCCAGCCAAGTTGCTGTAAGTAGGTCCATGGTAACAAGTATTCGAATTGAAAACGGGTGTTTACCGGTGGATCGTTCAATACGGCCGATACGGTGAAGATATCTGACTGGTTAAGCTTGATGTGCTTCCCAACAGCGTTTGTATTACCAAAGAGTTTCTTTGCCAATGTAGCCGTTACCACAATATTGCGACTATCCTTCAACGGTTCTAGTCCTCCCATGATAGCAGGGAAACTAAACATCGATAAGAAGCCAGGATCAACAAAACTACCATTCACATTCGTAAAACCCTTCTCACCTACAGATAATAAAATGCTGCTTACTTCTGCATAGCGAGCAGTAATTTCAACGCCGGGTACCTCCTGCTCCATAGCCGGCCCCACGTTCTCCCCCGATGCCGTTATCGTGGAAAGATTACCATCTACCTTGTTCTCACCATACACCTCGTATAAACGAGCCTGGTTAGCATGGAAACGATCGTACGACAGCTCGTTGTAAATCCATAAAAGTATGATCAATGCCCCGGCCATCCCGATCATTAAACCCAGGATGTTAATCACCGAAAACATCTTCCCCTTTACAAGGTTACGTAGCGCTATTTTGAAGTAATTTATCAGCATATCTTCCCGGCTCCAAAACAAATGCCTAAAAAATATCATTTATAAATCAAGTGATTTGATATTATCATTAGACAGTATGTGTTCGAAAACGGTCACATAATGTTCAGAAATAAAACAAAAAGGCCGTCGCTACTAAGTAGCAACGGCCTTCATATTTAATTATAAGTACAGGTTCGATTAAAACCTGGCTTACAATGGGCAATTCTGATGATAATCAATCAATTCAATAGGTGTATGCTCGATCTCGAAACCTTGGTAAGTACGAAATATTTCATCCAGTACTTCCTCTACTTCTTCCACTTCGTTTAATCTTACGAGGCGGCTTTTAAACTCTTTAATATTGGGTAATCCTTTCAAATAATTCGCATAACGGCCACGCATTTCGTTGATCCCAACACGCTGGTTTTGCCATTTAATAGCACCGTGTAAATGCTGCTTACATACAGCTACACGCTCTGCTACCGTAGGCCCGGGTAAAACTTCGCCCGTTTGTACAAAATGCTTGATTTCACGGAAAATCCATGGGTAACCAATAGCAGCACGACCAATCATTACTCCATCTACCCCGTAACGGTTCTTATACTCCAAGGCTTTTTGCGGGCTATCGATATCCCCGTTCCCGAAAATAGGTATCTTGATGCGCGGGTTGTTCTTCACCTTGCCAATCAAAGTCCAATCGGCTTCGCCTTTATACATTTGGCTGCGCGTTCTACCGTGAATAGCCAATGCTTTAATCCCAACGTCTTGTAAACGTTCGGCTACTTCTTCGATATTTTTAGAATCTTCGTCCCAACCAAGGCGGGTTTTAACGGTAACAGGGAGGTTCGTGGCTTTCACACAGGCAGCGGTTAGGCGTACCATTAAATCAATATCTTTCAACACACCTGCCCCGGCACCGGCACCGGCTACCTTTTTAACAGGGCAACCGAAGTTGATATCCAGTAAATCGGGGTTGGTTACTTCTACAATTTTCGACGCCATGGCAAGACTATCCTCGTCGCCCCCGAATATTTGAATACCCACTGGGCGTTCATATTCGAAGATATCGAGCTTCCTACGGCAGTTGATGGCATCGCGGATAAGACCTTCACTGGAAATAAACTCCGTGTACATCAAATCAGCTCCATTTTCTTTACAAATGGCACGGAATGGCGGATCACTTACATCCTCCATAGGAGCCAGCAATAAGGGGAAGTCGGGCAACGATATTTTGTCGATCTGTACCAATACGAAAATTTTAGGGGGCAAAATTACACTAAAATGGGCTTGCTTGCGTGTAAAGAATGGAAAATGACGTTTATAACATAAAAAAGCCCGCTATAGTGATGGAAGCACTTATTCGGGATATTGTACCTATATCCTGTATATAGGGGGAATATATCTAGTACATTGGGAAAACATTGGAAGAACATTAGGAGAACATTAGACTAACATTAGGAGATATTATAATTGCGCTTCACCCTACACATAAAACATATTATTTCAATCACTTACAAAAATTTATGACGCTGCAGGCGCACTTCCTTTTTTTTTCATAGTTGCCATACTGCCCATTAAGTAATAGAAAACGTTCCAGTTATAAAAAAGGGACCACCTAGCGGCAGTCCCCATCTTCCTAAAAACTACTGTAATCAACGTTTTAGAAGTACTTCTTAACCAGTGCTTTAAAACGTTTATCATCTTTAATTCCAGCAATCAATTTATCCTTACGCACAGCCGAATATTTCAATTTACCCGAAGCGAATGCTTTTTCAAACCAGGTCAACGATTGATCTGTATTGCTTTTTTGTAACAAGGCTACGGCCATGTTATATTGCATTTGTGCATTGGTGGCATCCCCGCTCAGCACCATTTCAAAACATTTAATGGCATTATCGGCGTCGCCGGTTTGTAAGTAAGCCGTACCAATTTCCTCGCGGAAAGTGCTGAAACTATCTGCTGCAGATGCGTTTTCTACGGCTAAATAATCCGCTAATGCTTCTTTGTAATTCGCTAAAGCGGCATGGTTCACTGCACGGTAATAATGTGCATTGTTGGTAACCAACTTCGTGGAATCTTTTTTCAAGGCATTGGTATACGCATTGATGGCTTTTTCGGGTTGATTTCTCAATCGGTACACATCGCCCAAGGTATAATGCCAAGTACAATTGGCGGCATTGATTTCTAGGGATTTATTGATGTCGCTTTCCGCATCACTGAGTTGCGCCAGTTTCAAGTAACTATGTCCACGGTTGAAATAGGCTTCTGCAAAAAGCTTGTCCTTTTTCAGCGATTCTTTGAAATTACTGAGCGCGGTTTCGAAGTTCCCCAAGGCGAAATAGGATTTACCCATATTGTTGTATAAGTCGGCCAGCACTTTATCGTCGAGCGTGGTTTTACTTGTTTTCGCGGTGGTTAAACATTGTGTATAGCTTGCGGCCGCAGGTTCGTACTGTTGCAAGATTAAGTGCGCATCGCCTTTTGTTTTGTAGGTGATGGCAATTGTACTATTGGCTTTGATAGCGTCTTCCAAATCTTTCACGGCCGTAGCGTGTTCCGCTTTATAGATATAGGCCCATGCACGTTTGTAACTTGCTTCGTAATACGTAGATTGATGCGCTAAGGCTTCTGTGAAGTTCTCAATAGCTTTATCGTACGATTGCAAGGCTAAATAAGCTTCGCCACGGTAATAATGATACAAAGCGGGTTGTGGGTCGATGATAATTGTTTGATTGAATTTTTCGAGCGCTTTATCGTATTGCTTCGTGGTGAAGTTTTGCACTCCCACCTCGTAATACCTAGCTGCCATGGCGGCCATATCTTTAATAGCCGCGCTATCTACTTTAAAGTACCGTGCTTTGGCAAAATCTTGCCCCGTAGCATTGATATCATTCAATTTTTCGTGTGCTAAACCGCGGTGGTAATAGCTAGGTGCTTGGGTACTATCAATTTTAAGTACGGTGGTATATTGTTCAATCGCGTCTTTATAATCGCCGAGGTTGAATTGTAATAGGCCCTTTTTGTGGTAGGCATCCGTATAATACGGGTTTACAGCAATGGCTTTGTCATAATCTTCCAATGCTGCTTTGGGTGTATTGGTGATGATGTGCAATTCTGCCACGCGGATATAAATACCTGGATCGCTTTTATCGATGGTAGTATAAATACGGTAATCGGTTAGTGCTTTGAAGTATTCTTTATTCCGGGCATATAAATCGGCACGCAAGCGAATGGCTTGCAGGTTGTTGTTATCGAGGTCGATAGATTTACTGTAATCTTTTACGGCGCTTTTATATTCGTTGAGTTTATCGTAACATTTAGCGCGCCCGAGGAAGTAATCGGAGTTTTTATCGTCTTTTTTAATAACGCGATCATAATCCCGTTGTGCTTCTTTGTACAATCCCGCGTTGTATTTTTCTTCTAACTCGGTTACTATACGGAGTTTTGCCGTAACGAGGCGGATGCGTTCTTCCAAGTTGCTTGCTTCTGTGGGTTTCTTGGCAAGCGCATTCGTATAGTATTCCTTCGCTGCTTCGTACTGGCGATTCATTTCTGCCAGTTTTGCTTTCTCTACGAATTGTTTGAACAACTCTTCATTCGTTACCGATACTTGGTCGATCAGCTTACGAATTTGGTTGAGCTTGATTTTGGGGTATAACTCATAGGGCTTTAATTCCGCGGCTTCGCTAAATGCTTTGAGGGCATTGGCATAATCCGTTTTGCTCAAATCCTGGTCACCTTTTTCGATGAGTTTATTGTATGCTTGTAATTCAGCATTGTACGCTTGAATTTGCTTTGCCCGCTCCTTCTCTTTCAATTCTTCTGCAAAGGAAACGGTGGTAGTAGCGGTAGCTTCGCCACCGGCGGTATTGTTTGTTGCTACTGCTTGCCCTCCTTCTTCCATGGCCAAAGCAATATCATTCTTTACATCATTTGCAGTGTCGTTAGGCGAATAAAACCCAATCCGCACAATGTGCAAGCTCCATTTATTATTTTCTTTATCAACGCGTACCTCTGCCATACGGTTGTTGGCAACATACGGCGCATCAATCGCATTGTTTTTATTCGAGAATTGCGCGGTGAAATACACCTTTAAATACAAGTAATCCGCCATTTTCAAGTTGGATACCCGCATGTTGGTGAAGGCAATCGACGAGGTA
Source organism: Chitinophaga skermanii (assembly GCF_003259335.1). Lineage (GTDB taxonomy): Bacteria > Bacteroidota > Bacteroidia > Chitinophagales > Chitinophagaceae > Chitinophaga > Chitinophaga skermanii. The sequence continues at coordinate 187,660 of NZ_QLLL01000003.1, read as the reverse complement.
TCGCTTTTCTTGTACAGCAAATCCAAATCGTTCAAGTATTTCTCAATACTATTCTCCTTCGCATTTTCACTACCGTGGTGATTAGGATCAATATCATCTTCTACGATGACTGTCGAACTTAAAAATATACGGTTCCGGGCACCGGAATGGGAATTGAAGATCATGTCTTTCGTTTCCTTTAAATCAGTTTCCGTATTGGTGATAACGTTCATTAAATCTTTGAACTCGTTCACCATGAGCTCGGCCTTGTACCCGATCTCTGCCGCGTCTTTGATAGTTACTTTCTCTTGCGCCGCCAAACTGATGGGTAGGCATAGCAGTAGTAGCAATCTTTTCTTCATAATCTAGTTTTAACCTTGGAAATGTATGTTCGTATGGAATGGATGTTATAATTTGAACTTGATGACTTGCTCGTGCTCTGCATCCAGGATGTACACGGCTTTTCCATATACTTCTATATTGCCATGGATTTGATCGAGCATCACGATCATTTTCCCCGACGGGCGATCACGCATTAATACGCCTCCACTCGTAGACACCAGCAAGTGCCCGTCTTCCGTTTCTGCTAAGCCATCGATTTCGAGGTTAAGGGCATAGGTATCTTTCGTTTTGTAGTTCGCATCTAAATGCAACACCATGCCGCCACCTCCTATGTACATATCGCCGCTTTGCCCGCGTGTAAAGGCTGTAATGGGATATTTAGATTGAAACACAGGACTCGAATATCCCGCGCTTTTACTGTACGACCATAAACCAAACACACCATTCTCCTCCCCGCTTAACAACCAATAGTTCGTTGAAAAATCGTACACTTTGAAGAAACGGCCGTCTAAGCTGTCAACCAAGCTAAGGTCGCCCGTAGCAATACTGAGCTTACTGAGGTACGACCGAGTTTTACTGCCCGACAATAAGGCGATACTAGAATCGGCATGACTATAACTTAACGAATGCAACCCTGTAAACACAGGTGGCACCAGCCATTCATCGAGCCCACTAATAAACACCCCGTTGTTCAAGGCTACACAAGGCACAGCATGCGGCAACAGGGTAAAACCTGTGATCCAGTTCTTCTCTTTCAGTACTTCCTTCGGGATGGGCATCGCCGTGGCGGTAATTTTTGTTTGGGCTTGCGTGTTTAGTAAGCACAAACAAAGCAGGCTAGCGATTATTATTTTGAAGGTTGTCATACCAGTTTTTTAAAGTGTAAATTTTCTTTGCCAGCTTCCCTACTACGGGTAAGTTTTGTACGAACGTTACTTCGTATTGACGGAAAGCTTCCTCCATGCGGGCCGATTTTTCTTCATCGGAATAGCTTTCGTTGAAGAACATATCGAGGTTGTACGTGGCGAGTTTGGTAACATTATCGCCGTTGTTGATAATGAATTCCAAGTTGTCGGCATATCCCTGTGCCGATGGAAAGAACCTTGTAATGCGCGAGCTCCAAGAGGTAAGCTCTGGGAACTGTTTCGTTACAATAGATTTCGCATATTCCTTTAAGAAGCCTTTCGGGTCTTGCGAGAAGCTGTATGCATCGGCAACATTAGAAGCCCGGCCACCCCATTTTTTCAAGAAGGCGTTGTCGGACTCTTTCATCTTTTCGATCATGCTGCTGTAAATATCTTTTCGATCGTAGATAGTGCTACCGAATGGTTCATCGCCTAAGCTGCGGATATCGCGGTTGGGTGGTGCTATTGATTCATAGAAGTCTTTTACCTTTTCGTAGGTTCGGCGGAAGCCATCCATAACACTGGATTCCGGATCGAAGTCGTCGGCAGAAATAGGTTTAGTACCTGTTTGTGCATAGCCGCTGCTTGGGAGGTTTTGCACGCCGCCGTTGTAGCGTGCATCGGTGGCATCGATCTGTCCTTTCATCTTAGAGATGTTATCTTTCATCCGGTTGCCTGCTTCTTGGAATTGGTTGGCGATCATACCGCCCAATTCTTGTGTACTGCGTAACATTTCTGCTTGTGCAGCACGCCGATCGGCTTCTTGCTTGGCTTTCCATTCATCAAGCAAACGTTGTTTCTCGGCTTCATCACGTTGCTTCTTCGCTTCTGCGGCTGCCGCTGCGTTAGCCAAATCTTGGTTTCTTTTATCGATCGCAGCTTGTTGATCGCGTAATTGTCGATCACGATCTTCTTGCAACTTCCTTTCGCGTTCTTTATTAGCGTTGGCAATAGAGGTATTACAACTTTCTGTTTGACTTTCTATTTGCTTTTTAAGACTGTTGTAACTATTCAAATAGGTTTGGTGTTTACGATCCATTTGTTCTTGCGAAGCAGGTACCGCCACCCCTTTTACATTGGCTAAGTGCTTGGTGAAGCCTTCTGTTTTATCTAGTTCCGTTTTACTGGAATTACATTTACTACAGTATAGCCCATTCTTCATATCTCTTTTGATCTGCTCGTAGTCGTCATTGAGATCACTGATTTTTTTACTCAGCGCATCTAACTTCGCTTGGCAATTGGCGCGAATGGTAGCTGCATCCTGTTGTGCTTGGGCAGCGAAAGCAAGTAGTAGCAGCGGGAAAAACATCCAACTAAACTTCATCTGCAATAATTTAAAAGTTAGCCTTCATTTTATCCGTTATGGCAATGCCACGGGCTTCCGAAGCAATGATTTGGGATTCCATGATGGTGACGTGTGTATAGATTTCGGAGATACTGCGTTGAACAGTGGCTTTGTCGCGTGCAGTATAGAACTTAGTTAGTAGGGCTTGCATCTTGGGTTTGTCTTTTGCAAAACGCTCCAATACCGGTTTTACCAAATGTGGTTTGAAGTACAGGTAAAACGCAATTTCCCTTCCAAGGAAAGCAGTAGCCATATCTGTTTCACCACCGTCGTTAATGGTGAAAGAACGGGTATCGATCTTATCTTCAATGCCCATGTAAGCATCGGCCAACATAGTGCTGGCGTCTTCCGCGGCGGTTAACGATTCATTCAAAGTATTCGCTGCGTTTTCAACAAAAGCCATAGAAGTAGCCCCGCCATCGTCGACACCGGCTGTAGCTACTGCACCTGCAGTATTTAATAGTGCCACGAAGAAACCGGTTCTTTTCGTAGCGCGAATTTCCCTTGCTTGGTCTTCTGCCTTCGTACTAACTGAACGAATTTGTTGGATACCCGAATAGTATTTACTCCGTTCGGTACGTGCTTCTGCAGATTGCAAGAATGCTTTATTCAAATCGGCCCCCAAACTAAACATAGCGGCTAGGTGCGGGCGATTTTGTTGTTGACTGTAAATATGATGAATACGGGTATACGCTCTTTCCTTTAACAAGCCTCTTTCGTAAGGGCTTGCCAATAACGAGCAACTACCCTGCAAGGAAGCGAAATACAAATTGAGTGCTGCACCCGTTTCTTTCTTCTCTTCGAGTTGGTAAGCACACGACAAATAAGTTAAAGGTGCCCCTAACCACCTCGAAATTGGGAACACTACTTGTCGTACCGTTTTCTTGAGGTTCCAAGGCACGTCGCTATTCCGGAAGAAGAACAAACTCTCTTCGCGGATATTTGTATAACTACCGTATACCTCTTTTGCATTGAGGTAGGCATGGTTGTCTTTGTAGAACTTCATCACGGCATAGGTTCTAAACGTATCAACCAGCATACTGTGCGGCACACGGTTTTCTACAGTGCCGGGTAACATGTTCACGATATTTCTTTCATGGAACTTGTATTGCCCACCTTCCGACACCGGTGCATTTTTGCGTTTAGGGATATATTCTTCGGTTTCAAAGTAAGCCCGTAGTTCTTTGTTCACGGCCGACCAATCGTCGTACACAACAAACTCTTTCACCTTCTTCCCGCTCTTGTATAATTTGAAACGCGATTTGGAGCCATTGAAAACACCTGTAATGGCGTAGTGATTGTTATATGGGTAATCTTGTAATACTGGCGTAAGGGTATCATCTTCATGGCGGTAACAACTGCTTTTGAGAATTTCCATGAGGGCCACGCTGCGCGATAACCCCGAAGCAGAATCAATTACAGCACCTACGGCGATGTACGTTTTCGGCTTATTGGTAATTGTTACGCCGGAAAGATTTTTCGTAGAAATGGGTTTCTCTTTCTTCGGTTCTTTTTCCTTTTTCTTCTTCTCTTCTTTCGTAGGCGTAACCGCCGCCAAGTCGCCGGTTACGGGCGCAGGAATGGGCTTCTCTTGCTTTGTAGGTTCGGCAGCTTTCGCTACCAATACAGGTGTAGGCGGCAATAAAGGATTGTATTTCTCTATATACCCGCTGGCATATTGTACTACTGAAACCGAATCGAGCAAGAACTCCGTTACGCGTTCATCTTCTCCATTATTCAACCTTGCGAGTAAGCTATTATCTAATATCTCGGCGATTTTACACGTTACTTTTCTGCCACTTACCAAAACAATGGTATCGGGTTCATCACCTTTAAACACATCGGTAAACCCGTTGGCATATGCAATGGCACGGATATCCTTGATGTTAATTAACACCAAGGTATCGTTTCCAATGGGTGGAAATGGGCGGAACAGTACATCTTCATCAGAAACTTCCAATGTTTTGCCTGTAACGAAACGACCGTTTTTCAAACGGATCGTATCTTGTGCCTGCGCCTGTACTTGTTGTACAGCTAAGCAGGCAAACAGGATCAATAAGAACTGTAGCAATATCTTTTTATAGTTCATGGTATAGTTTGCGCTTGTACGCTGCTTTTTGGGGATCATTCGCTTTTTCTAAATAACTAATCAACCAACCTGCATTATGCGAGGGGCGATCGAAATATTCCACGGTAAATAACCAGCCGGGTAATTGTAAAAAGTGATACCGCACTTTCTTCACTTGCTGTAATACGAGTTCTTTCTTTTGGGCGGCTTTCAATACACTCGTTACGATTTGTTTCTGCAAGCAGGCACTATCTACATAATCGGGCAAATACTGTGGTTCGTCGAATGCTTTAGCAATGCCAATAAAGCCGGTAGCATGACTAATAGGGTTTAGGAACTTCCTTGTGCTGCGCTTGCTATGGGTAAGCGAATCGGGCACTACGGTTACACCGGGGGCATATACATTCGTAATCATCCATTTCATACCACCTGTAGTATCTTTTTCGATATTCAACAACAGGGTAATGTCGAGCGGTTTGCCTTTATAGAGAAATTGACATTGCACATCGGCGTACCAATCTTGGCTGTCGAATGCTGCAAATTGTGGTTTGGCGGTATCGAGTACTTGTTGCATGAAGGCTTGTATGGTACTAGCTTCCCAGGTATTCCGGTTGCGGTCGAACAAGCTGGCTACAAGGGATTTCCTTGTAGGAACAATGCCCTTTTCTTTCTTGATATAATCTTTGATTAATGCATTCGGTACATCGTTAAACCGTTCGAAGAACTCGTCGATTTGTTTTACTTCGTAAGCAAAAGCGGCATCGCGGGAACTACCCGTTGCGTCGAACACCTGGCTTTTAAGCATGCCAATATTCATTAACCACATGGCGATGGTTAGCATTGCAATTTTTCTCATAGTCGAATTATCCTTTAGTCACCACTACCCCGATATCGGATAGCAATACATCCCATGCAGTAATATTTTTTCCTTCGATGCTTTTATTATAGGTTTTGAGCACTACCTCTACGTTCTTACGGGTAACATCGCTATACACCACGTTCTTATCCATGTAACCTCGGAATACTTGTTCGAACGTAATAATACCGTAGTAGTTACCGTCGGGTCCTTTCTTCAATTTGGATACGTACTGGATGTTTGTCCATTCGATATCTACTTTATCGTATTTAATAAGTTTGATACGCTTTAAATATTCGCGGATTTTATAGCGGGTGGCGCCTGCTTTTCCTTTCACGGAGGTTTCTACGGAAGCGTCTTCGTTTACAAAGAGGTTCACCGCTTGATCGATGGCTTTGTTAGCATCTTGCCAATCGGCATTTTTATCGCAGAGCATTTTGAGGTAGATATTGAGATCTTCCGTTTTTTGCAAAGCTTTGCGTTCGTATTCATTGAAGGATACTTCACCGAGGCCGTCTACGAATTCCGATGTACCTCTTTGTGCAGCAGTTGTAGGTTTGTTATTTTCTTTTTCTGCGGGTACCGGTTTGGGCACTTCGGGGCTGGGAGCTTTAGGCGCCGGTTTGGTATAGGCGATATCTAATGTTTGTGTATTGGCCGGTTGTGCCGGGGGCATGAACATTTTATCCATTAAACCACCGAGGATGTTCGCGGCCGTGGTGGCATCGGCGAAGAGTTTATGTTGACCGGATTGGAGTAATAGCAATACGGTGTTTGACTTATCAATTTTCTGGTCGCCGTTGGGGGTTTTTAGATAGATGGATTGATCATCTTCTTTGGCGAGTTGGCCTGTTAGGATTTCACCTGCTTTCGTTACTACACGATCGCTTTTAACGGGTGATGGTTTATTGCTGATGAAATCGTTTACAGCAGTTTGGTTCCCTGTTTCCAACGCGGGAACAGCAATAAAGCGCCCTGTGCTATTAAAAGCAAGGAGTACTTTATTCTTGGCGACGGTGTAAACGGGCCCGGGGTTTGCTGGATTCTTGAACTTGATTTTATCGGCCGTAATTTCGGCCACTGTACCATCTTTCACTTCTGAAGCGAAATAAATTTTGTCTTGCGCCGCTACAGAAACGGTGCTACCGATAGCCAACAGTAAAAATACAAAGGCTGTACGAGGCTTTCGCAGGTGCTTATATTCCATAATAACAGGGATCTTAGTCCGGGGATGTAAAAGTGTTTTCGTTACTGCTTAGAATTTAAAAATTGTTCAAAAATACCCGGGGTACGAGGCGGGGCAAATACCTAAAACTAGGTAATTTTAAAGGGCGTGTATGCTGTACACTTCGTTAGGACTACCCACTTTTTAATACTTTATTCACACAAATTTGTTAAACTAAAGTAAAATATAGCTTAAATACTATTCGGGTTTAATAGTTTTCCTGCCTTACCTTTGCCCCCGCATTAACAATATTGCTCATCAAACAACTAAAGAAATGTTTTCCCTGAAGGATAAACTTCTTTTTGCAGTATGCTTGTTACCGGTGCTTGCATCGGCACAAACGCAAAACAAACAATTAGATCCTGTTACCGTTACGGCAACGATACAACCTACCACCAGTTCTCGTACCGGCAGAAACTTGGTGATCATCAAAGGCGAAGAAATTGCCAAATTACCTGTTCACTCGCTCGATGAACTCTTGCGCTATGTACCGGGTTTAGAAATCCAAGCACGCGGCCCTATGGGTGCACAAAGCGATTTCGTAGTACGCGGCGGAACTTTCCAACAAGTACTCGTTATTATCGACGGTATGCGTGTAAACGACCCGAACACAGGTCACTTCAATAGCTATATTCCTGTTACACCGGGCGAAATTGAAAGAATCGAGGTATTGAAAGGTGCTTCTTCTGCTATTTATGGTTCTGAAGCTGTGGGTGGTGTTATTCATATCATTACAAAAGCATTTGCTACCAATAGCGGCAAAGCCCAACAAAGCTATAATGCCAGTCTTACGGGTGGCGCCTATGGCCTCGTGAACGGCAGTGGAAGCGCTTACTACAATAATGGCAAAACAGCGATTAGCGCCGGGGTGTTAAGCAACAATGCCGATGGTCAACCACAACGAGGTACCAATGGTTTCTTGCACTTAAACACCTTCTCATTATCCGCTTCTCACCAAATCAACGAAAACTGGCAAGTAGCGGCTCGTTCTAGCTACGATACACGCAACTTCGCGGCCCAAGGTTTCTACACAACATTTGCTTCGGATACAGCCAGCGAAAACGTAAATACTTTGTGGAACCAAGTACAAATTAGCTACGAGAAAGGTAGAGATCGTTTTAGTTTCCGTGCAGGTTACAAAACAGTAGACGATACGTACAAGTACAACCCGTCTTCTTCCGCTAACTTGTCGACCTCTAAATTATGGCAGATCCTTAGCACCTACGAACATGGTGTTACACAACGTGGTAGCATGATTGTAGGCGTTCAATATCAAAATAAAAGCATTGCTTCTAACGACCGTGGCAACCATACCCTTAACCAAGCAGCAGCTTTCGTGGGTTGGAACCAAACAATTGGTGAACACTTTACATTAAATCCTGCTTTACGCTTGGATTGGAATGAAGGAGGTGGCTATGAATTGGTACCGCAAATGAACGTTTCTTACCGCCAAGAATGGTTCCAATTGAGAGCTAGTGCCGGTAAAACGATCCGCGACGCCGATTTCACAGAGCGTTATAATAACTACAATAAGCCAACTGTTGCCAGCGGCAGAATTGGTAACCCTAACCTCACAGCCGAACATTCGTTCAGCTACGAAGGTGGTGCCGATTTCTTTATTGGTCAGCATATTAAAATCAGTACCTCCGTATTCCGTCGCCAGCAAAGCGATTTGATCGACTGGGTAACTACACCATACGCCAACATGCCACGTAAAGACAACCTCGTAGCAGGTGGTACGTATGCCTTGGCGAAAAACATTTCCAAAGTAAACACGACCGGTTTTGAAGGCGATATCCAGTACATTCACCCATTAGCGAACAAGCACAAGATTGTATTGAATGCCGGTGTGGTGTGGATGGATACTGAAAGCAGCGAAGGTGTTACTTCTTTCTACATTTCGTCGCATGCGCGTGTACTCACGAACTTCTCGGCCGAGTACCAAGCACCACGTTGGAACGTGTCGATTAACGGTTTATACAAAAAGCGTAATCCACAATCGGCGGCGGCTATTAAAGCTTACGTAAGCGACGATTACTTTGTAAGCAACGTGAAAGCATCCTACTTCATCATTAAAGATCGTTTATCGATCTTCGGAGAAGTGGATAATATATTCGATCGCAATTACCAAGATTTGTTAGGCGCACAAATGCCAGGCAGGTGGGTAATGGGTGGCGCTCGTTTCAGCTTTTCAAAATAGTAAGTAACTATATATTATTACAACACCCCATCTCGCAGGTACGCAAGATGGGGTGTTTTGTTTTTATATGATATGTAAGGACAAGCTGTTTATTTCTCCCCGAGATAGTTACCTTGCCCATCGAACAGCAAGCGTTTCGTTGCCTTATTAGCACTGGCAATTTTCACTTCCCAGCGGGAACTGATTTCTTGTGGTTCGATGATACGTTTTACTTTGTCTTTTACTGGGCGCCAGCCTTGGTAATTATCACCAATATACTTATTAATGCTTGCCGGTAGGCGCATATTGGTAGCGGTTTCATTCGCACGTACCAAGTTGCCGTTACGATCATACACTGCTTCAATATCAACGGTTTTACCCGTCATAGATAAATAGTAATAATCGTCGTTTGGCGACATGGGATTTTGTTCATCAATCTGCCAATCCTTTTTGTATACAGAGGTAGGCAGTTTCATGATTTGTTTGAGGTTTGCGGAAGGGAACTTCTTTTTGTAAGCGTCTATTACTTCCTTCGGCAATTGCTCTTTGTTAATACGTGTCGCTTCCAGGATGGTTGTTTGTTCTTGGGCGTGCAAGCTGGTGGTGCCAGCGAATAAAACAAAGAGTACAGCGGCGAGTGTGCATTTCAATAGTTTCATAACTGATAATTAAGATGTTTAACACTGAATGTTATGGGTGATTAAATAGCTATCCTACCTAGGTTTATTTCGTTTTCCCGATGGGGATGCCAACGCCTACCAGTATTTGCTGGTGTTTGCCGGTGAGCCCTGCATTGTCTTTATAAAAATTCATAAGTCCCAAATTGTACGTAGCGTTCAAGCGCATACCATGTCCTTTCATGAGGGTGTATTGTACATCAAATGAAAGGCCTACATCGATTCGCTTGATGTAGTCTTTTGTTTTCACTTGGTATGATAATGTACCGTTCTCGTCGTCTTTTTTATAGGTGTCTTTTGCTGTTGTACGAGCCGCTAATTGCGGTCCGAAGGCAATACCCCAGCTCGGCGTAATGTTATAGCGAATCATGGGCATTACATCGAGGTACGTTACTCTTCTATCGATATCTGTGCCTATTAGGTTTGAATCTAAAGGCGCGATGAGCTTGTTATCGTAATTCATTTCATTGGCGCCTTTCGGTTGTTTCATCACGATGTTCAATACCAAATCCCATTTCTCTTGCAACCTATAATTTGTGTAAGCACCAATAGCTAAGCCATAACGGGGTACTTGCCCATCTCCTTCCGTGATCCAGCTACCGGAGGCACCGAGGTAAATACCTACGCGTAAGCGTGTATTGGTAATTTTTCCACCGAAAACCAAGGCGATCAATGCTTGTGATTGTGCCGTGTATGTCAATAAACATAACAGGCAGCAACAAATAAGTTTCTTCATAATACAGCGTGTAAAATTATTTTGACCATCCATTACCGAATTGAACATAAAATGCAAATTGCTCGGGCCCACGCGCCACATCTACACCTGTATACAAGCCTAGTTTACGGGCTAGTAAATACCGAATACCAGTTCCATAATTGTACACCCATTCTGCTTCACCAAAATCGCTGTACTCGTTAAATGCCTTTGCTGTACCGCCAAAGAAAATAAGACTCCACCGGCGCCAAGCATTCCAACGTTGTTCTGTTTCTACGAGTAAGTTTGTTTTTCCTTGGTAACGGCCCTTCGGTACGCCTCTTAAATCGATGGAAGGCAGTAAATAAAAAGGTGCATCTCCAATTACTTGTTGCATATCTGCCCTAAACCCGCACACCCATTTTTTGGAAAACGGGATGTACTGATAGGCAAACGGGTTGAGATGGACGTAATTGAAATCACTACCTAAGTATTGGGTTGACCAATTGGCCAAGAAGTGGAACTTCGTGCCTTTATTGGGCGTGAATATATTATCACGTGAATCGTATTGAATAACGGCACCAATAATGCTACTGAGGTTATCGAATTCTTTGGGTGAAAACAGGGAATCGAGCTTTGTGTCGTTTCGAAGTTTTGCTTTGGTTTTCGAGAAGAAATATTGGCCACCCAGGTGCCAATTGGAATAGCCGATTCTTTTTGTACCTCTTAGAAAAACGGGGATCATTTTCAAATTCACTTCTATTTCTCTTTCCTTCTCCAGTACCGTTCGATAATAACTAATATTGATATTGGTATACCCCAATAAAACCGTATATCGCAAGTTCCATCGATCGAAGTTAGCACTACGTGCAGCACCCACTGCCCAGGAACCATTAGCGGTATACATACCCATTACGCCGGTCATATTCGGCATGGGAGGAGCCATATTTTTATGTGCAGCGTTTGCGGCTGTAGGTTTCCTAGGACTAATAAACACGGGCATCAAAGCAGCACCATAACCAATGGCCGGTTCTGTAATAGGAATTGGTACCGGCACAAAACCATGTGCATCTATCACCCAATCGCTCAAATCAAAGGCACCATCTAAGGAGTCTTTGAAACTCATTTTATGTTTTTGCGCCGACACCATTAGCCAACAAGTACATAACATTGTAATTAGGACACATCGTTTCTTCATACTGAAAGGCGAACGGATTAGTGTTTCACAACAGGCAGTAATTTCCTGCTGCTTTCTAACTCTTTAATAAATGGTAAATCATTCTGTACATACAGGCGCGAAACGCTTTCCAAGTAGTTATCTAATTGGAAGAACTTAGCGGCCCTGCTGCTGCCGAGCAATTTGGCCATACGTTTGTAGTAGCGTAATTGAATGGCGGCGTACTCTTTGTCGTTGTTCAGTAATTGTCGTGTTAAGGAAAACATCTTTTCTTCTTCAATCGAAGAATACATGTTGTTATAAAGTTTTAAAAGTGCTATTCGTTCGATCAACCACGGTCTTTTTTCTGTTTCGTAAGCAATGATTTCATCTATGAATTTGCTTTGTTCAGTAGGTGTGATGTCGAGGTAATCACTCATTAATAACTCGCGTGTTTTCCCGAAGATGGTAAAAACTAAATCAGGTTCGGGGGAAGGGGCGTATGTGCTGCCGGACGCATCTTGCGCAGAAACGGGTATAACACCGGTGAGTGCCAAGGCCATAACTAATAAGAAGCGATACTTCATACATTTTCAATTTAAAAGGTCTAACAAAACTTTACTCCAATACTTCAAAAACAGTTGACTTACGCGAGCCACACAGTTTTCTAAGGGTTATACAATATGCCTTTAAAACGATGAAAAGCTTGCAGCGTGGGAACACGCTGCAATTGCCATAATTACAATCCTATATTATGAAAAAAAATCTCCAATTATTGTAGGTCGCTCTACCTTGAAAACGATAAACAAATAAGCTACCAGCGCGCTGTTTATACGAAATCCAATTGATGAAACATACCTGTCGGAATACAAAATACTGTGTGTAAATAGTGCTTATTTACAGAGGTTGAGTGACCTATTTTGTTATACTTAGAAGTGAATGTTAGAGCAGCGATGGGGCGGCTTCTACTTTCATACAACATTCGATTGCTATAAAGGTTGACAGCTTCTTGGAAATTCATTGAAAAAAAAAAATTTCAACCTTGGTTGAACAAAATAAAACAACCCTTGTTGTTTTGATTAACGAGCACAAGATTAAAGATTTGACGCACGACTAAGACTCGACCCCCTAAGCATCTATTTCACATTTAGCATCATCAATTCATCGGTATTTATTTAACTGATAGGCTTGCCTAATAAGGTAGGTTCCGTATTACACGCCGGATTCCTTTCATAGCATATGCTTTGATTACACGGTGCGTTAACGCGAAGCATAGTATCCATTGACAATAAATATATCGCTATGAAAAGATGTACTACACTACTACTCTCCTTGTCCCTACTATTGCTGCTGGGAGCCTGTAGAAAGACGCCCGACCTCGACAAACTCTCCGGTAATTTCGTTGTACAAACGGATAAAGCGCCAGGGGTGGCTTTTACAGATTACAAGACTTATTACATCTCCGATACAATGGCGTACATCTCTACTGATCCAAAGGATTCGATTTTGGTAGATGATAATGCAAAAGCCATCGTCAGCCAAATTAAGTCGAACATGGCCGCCATGGGTTACACCTTTGTAGCGAGAGATAAAAACCCGGACCTTGGTATTAATACATTAGCCGTGAAGAACGTGAATGTAGGCGTTGTTTACCCCGGTTGGTGGTGGGGATACCCAGGATATTGGGATCCTTGGTATTGGGGATGGTATTACCCGTATTACTATCCATGGTCGGTGGCATATTCTGTTACTACAGGTAGCGTAATTGCCGAACTGATTGACTTAAAACATGTGAACGAACAACAGAAACTACAAGTTGTTTGGACCATGTCGCTCAACGGGGCATTAGGCAGTTCAGCCTCTACGAACTTACAAAGGGCACTGAATGGAATTGACCAAGCCTTTGTACAGTCACCTTATTTGAAAACGAACTAATGCTCACCTAAAAACTTTACCATGAAAAAGACGTTCCTCATAGCAGCTGTTGCTTTGTTTAGTTGGGGTGCAGCATCCGCACAAGAATATACTTCCAACTTAAACCCGCGTACGAGCGGCCTTAATAATATGTTTGGTTTATCTTGGGAGATAGCCATTCCCACTAATAACGATTTCTTAGATAAAACCAGCCTTAGGGGTGGTAAGGTAGAATACCGGCATTTTCTACCAGGCAAGCCTATTTCCTTTGGTGCTTCATTGGGATGGCAATCCTACGAGCAGTATATACCAACACAAACGATTACTTACGATAATGGCAACAAAGCAATTACAACGGATATGGATCGCGTGATTTATACTGTACCCATTGCTGCCATTGGTCACTACTACTTTAACTACGGCAAAACAGCCATGCCTTACCTTGGCGTGGGTGTGGGTGCGCAGTATAGTGAGCAAACAATTTATTACAACATTTTTGAAACGAATGAGAACACTTGGGGCTTTCTAGTACGTCCTGAAATTGGGGTACTCATTCGTCCGGGTCAAGCAAACTGGGGCATTTTAGCAGGTGCATCTTATTCATTTGCTACGAATAAAAACTCCTTGTTTGATCAAAGCAACCTTAAAAACGTGTCGTTCAATATAGGATTGTTCTTAACGAACTAACATCCACACAAGGCACAAAGATTTTGATGAGTGCTAATTTGTTTATGCTTAGGAACGCCGCCTCTTTTTCAAGATGGCGGCTTTTCTGTTCGCAAATGAGATTGTTTGATATACAACTGTACGTTTGCTAACTATGATCCATCTATTACCTATCTCATGATTTATTCTTCAAACTGCTTCACCACTTAGCTGCCAGTTCTTTACCCAGGTATGATGATTGTTTTCCATTTCAATCACCAACATTTTTTGCTTTCCCTCTTGTCGACTATTCCTTTACGCTTTCCCTTATGCTATCGCTTGTTTCTTAGCTTGCTTATCGCCTTTGTATGTTTCCATTTGTAGCGATGCCTATTGTGCATTCTTGCTCGTTTTGTATTGCTTGTATCCTTACCCCATTCGAAGGTAGGAAGCCTACCTGATGTAGCAAAATACCGTGCCGGAATATGCCGGTTTTAACCGCTTTTGACCGCTTTTTGCCGGATTGTGCCGAATAATGCCGCTTTATGCCGCTTTCTGCCGGAAAGTGCCGGAATGTGCCGGTTTTTGCCAATTACTGCAATTTTAAAGCATAATAAAGATGCAGTCCCAGTAAGGATTTCAGCAAAAAAATGTCGACAAAAGGCTTACTTACCCCTTGAAAACACTGGGAAAAGTGGTTAAAATGTCGGGAAAGTGTCGGCAAAAGGCTTACTAAATATCGACAAACACTGGGAACTTGTCGGTGAAGAGTCGGTAGAGAGTCGGTGAGTACTTGGTGAATAGTCGGTAACGCATCGGTGAAGAAGTGATAAGTAGTTGTTCATTAATGGGGATAGTGTTGCGCAAAAGAAACCCCGGTTAGGAAACTAACCGGGGTATTGTCAACCAAACTATAAATCATGCTTATTTATCGTGCAGGCAAGCTGCTCATTACTTTTGCTACTGCTTTTGGAATGGCTGTATCAGGATCTTTAACGGGGCCATCAATCTGGCTGTTGCCAATGCCTTCCCATAACAATTCTCTTTTAGCGCGATCCACTACGTCGATGATTAAGGAACCATCGATGTATTTATCTACGTTAAAAGTGGTATTGCTGCTAGCCATACCCATACCTCCACCCCAGTAATAAGGGCGATAGAAACCACCGTAACCAAAGTAGTCGGTGTTCGCGGTAACGCTTTGACCTTCTTTAGCAATGGTGTTTGCATTCACTAACAGATCGGCCGATGAAGTATCATTTACTTGGGTGTAACCTTTGGCGTTCATTTGTGCAATCACAGCATTCGTGATACGATCGCGGTTCAACTGGCTAATCATGCCTTTACCAGTGTAAATCGCGTAGGTTTTGTAGTTGCTGAAGCTGACGTTCTTATTTACATCAGACGAAACCTTCAGCGTGGGGCCGCATGCCATGATCACGAGCATAAGTCCCAAGCATAAGATCATTATACGTTTCATAAACTTTGATTTTTTAGATATGTAAATAGATATTCTCCTTTACCAAGTATAGCCTACGCCTAGCACCACTCCATAATCCAATGTTGCCGCATTCACATCGATAGGTTTGCTATCGTAGTTTGAATAAAATTGTGCTGTTATCGACAAATGCTTTACCAATTTCCAAGTAGCGCTTAGGGTTAAATCGTCGCGGATACGACCAGCAATAGCTGTACTGAAATACAAGGAATTGGAAGCCGATATACGCAAGCTGGGTGTACCTAATTGTAAATAATAGTATTGCAAGTAAACCGGTATTTCTAAGCCATTCTTTTGCCGCGTAGTAACCGTATCGGATGTCGAAGATTCCAACTGGTAGTTCACGCCAACCGCTCCCCGGAAATCGTTGCGTCGGTTCTTGATCAAAATAGGCCCCACTCCTGTAGCAGCTTGCACACGCGCAGATACACCGAGTTCTGTGATACGTTGGTATTGTACTTGTGTAACACTAAACCACTTTCTCAAAAATTCAATATAACCACCCAATGCAGCGTCTGCTTTTTCGATGCCCTTGAATTCTTGATCGATCGTGTAGATGATTTCACCAGATAATGCGTATGTCCATAACCGGGTATTGTAGCGAATATCATGACTTCCATTTACACGACCTATATCACTGCTTTTTGTGTAGCTGTAACCGAGACTCACTGTTCCTGTTAAGCGTCTCCAGAAGCGATGATCGAGATCGCGTAGATTGTCGATATCTTTAATCAGCATGTTAAAAGAACTATCGGCGGTATGTACGGTTACCATGCCGGGTTCATCACTGAAATCCAACACGCCGTAAAACCTATTATTGTATACATCTTCTATTGCGTAAAGTTTCCGCCTTACCCGGAGCTGCTTGATGTTCCGTAGTTTGATCGTTATATCATCACTAATCGCATCTGCATCAATCTCCAATTCCCCCATTTGCACATTCTTTACATGGCCTACGAGTTTATCATCATTGTAAAAGATCACCACGTCGGGCTCTCCCGGGAAAGTTTGCTGCGCTTGGGTTTGCGAATACGTAATACACAGCATTAACAGGAGTAATGCCAGGTATTTTACCATCGCCAACGGTAGTTCGTGGATAATAAACCCGACTTTCGACCGCCTAGGAAACCAAACTCCGCACGTATTTGCCAACGTTGATTAAATTGAAATTGTCCGCCTACCAATAAACTCCATTTGGAGGTCGCTTCTTTCTTCAACGAATAGTTCACTGTTAAGTCGGTTGCAACACCATTAAATCGATCGTACAAAGCTTGCGCGATTTGCTTGGTAACTACTTTTTGTGCCGGTGTTAAATCTTGATACCAATCTTCTACCTCATCTTTAATCGCTTGTAATTTATCTTCAGGAATATTGTGTTTTAAATCTCCGATATAAATAGAACCCTCTGTTGTTCTGTTTACAAAGAACCCAGTTGTGCCCACCCATACAGTAATGGTTTGATCTTTCTTATTAGGGAACATAAAATTGTATCCCAAACGGGGCGTAATCATCCATGTTTTTACTTTGCCTTCAATTTTGTCCATGGATGTCCAAGTGTGGTTAATATCGTTAATAGATACAATACCGTGGTAACCGCCTGCAATTGTGGTACCGAGGCCATATGTATATCCTTTAAAATCGGCAGTTGTACTAAATTGTATAGGCTCTACTACATTCACATGGGTTTTCGCCCATACACCGCCCAATATGCCATATACATTCAAAAAAGGTAATACCCATAAATCTAGCCGTGTATTAACAGATTGCAGGGTGGCTTTTACTTCACCAAATTTGATAAAATCGAATGGTACGGGTTCTTGGTCATTGAATCCAACTTTTAGGTCGGAAATATTGATCAACTGGGAACCGATGTATGGATTCAAGCCTACGCCTACTGGGTAAGGAATATTGAAACCACGTTTTTTCACCTTATCTCCCCAAATAGGAAAGCGCCATGGGTACCCCGAATTTTTCACACTATCCAGGTAGACGGAATCCTTGCGGGGCAGCTTGTTACCGGCACCGGCTTGGGCGTGTACATCCATCGAAAAAACGATGCAGAGAAGCGATATAAAGAATACCTGTTTAACCATTTTCGTAATTGAATAGTGAAATAGAGGTAGGGTGTGAACACCCTACCGATCATAACTATTTGCCAACTATAAAACCAATGCTTATGGTAAAAAGGATTAAGCGTTGATGCTAAAATTGTAAAAAATGCAGGGCGAGAACGCCCCGCAGTATTCATCGCCTATAGATTACACGCCTATAGTATTGTAAAGGCGGTGATGCTTACAGGTAATGAATCACGACAGCGGGTAAAACGTTTCACTGTTTCACTTTGTCCAAATTATGGCTGTACAATTCTAGCATATATAAACTTTAATATTTTTTATCAACAAGCGTGTAAATGCGTGTAATGATCTGTGAAATCAATCACTCCTTATTCAATGGCAGAAAAACGGCCCGGCCTGCATGATACAGCCATTACTGTCATTGATTCTCCGAACCGCTTCTGCCGTAATCTAAGCGTTGTATCTATGAAAGGCGATGCAATTGATGCTGTTTGCTCAATTGAAAACGTCACTGTGTATGAACAATGCTTAGGTGTACAGTGAAGCAACGTAATGTTTATTAATTAGCGTTTATTAATTAGCCGAAGCAGTTTGTTGGGTTTTACTTAATTCGTCGATGAAGGGTAATTGATTTTGAATAGAAGATTTTACTTCGTTTTGGATATAGCTTTCCAATTGTAAAAACTTCGCTGCATTCCTTGCTCCTACAGCTTTTGCTATTTTATGGAAATACTTTTTATGCAGCATATCGTATTCCACATCGTTATTAATCGTACGCTCTGCCAAATCGGTAATGCGATCGTCGTTTAGGTCGTTATAATTTTGCGCATACTCTTGTAAGATCTTGATGCGGTTACCGGCTAGCTTTTGACGATCTTTCTCGTAGGCATCGTATACGGGCCAGAAAGCTTTGCTTTGATTATCATCTAGGGCCATGTATTTCGTGATAATTTCTTTCTTGTCTTTCCCCCACACAGCTTGTACGATTTTTAGATCGTCATTATTCACTTGTGCATGTAGTGCCGAAGGAAGGAGCCATAATAGGAAGAGGCCTGCGAGCGTCATCTTTTTCATAGTAGATATTTGAGATTATCGTGTTTCGAATTAGAAAAGATGATGTGCGGCTAATTGATGTGCTTATGCGAAGGAGTGGGTTTTATGGCGGGGCTTATGTTACCCGGCTTGCAAATACTAACAAGGTTGACCAATGATTGTTGCGAAAAATGAAAATATTTTTTTGCCAACTATGAAACACTTAATTTGCATATAGCATCATTCCTAAGCATAATCGAGCATCTCATCGCACCCAGCGAATATTATTACCATGTAAACATCTCGATTATGCAATACATACAACACTTTCCCCTATTGCTTTTCAGCTAGTATTCAGTTTGTGCTTGCACAAATGATTTCACCATTTTCTCATCCTACAAAAAACTCTTCGCATATGAAATGGAACATCTATGTATTACTACTCATATTGTTGGTAGCCTGTAAAAATAATCCCAGTCCCAAAGGCACTACCGTACTAGAAGAAAATGAAGCGTTGGCAAATATTGATACAGTATTATCTGGCTGGAATGAAAGTACTGCCCGCACAAAAATTATGCAGTTTATTGATGCCGTAACCGATCCTAATGATCCCAATTATGTGAAACCTGCCGATCGCATTGCCGTATTCGATAATGATGGTACACTATGGTCGGAACACCCGTTTTACTTCCAAGGTTATTTCGCTTTAGATCGTATTAAATCGCTCGCCCCGCAAAACCCCAACTGGCAAAACGAACAGCCATTTAAAGGTATCTTAACAGGCGATATGGCCGCTGTACAAGCCGCCGGGGAAAAGGGTATTGTAGAAGTAATGATGGCTTCTCATGCCGGTATGACCACCGACCAGTTCGAACAAATTGTTACCCAATGGATCGACACAGCGAAACATCCTACCAAGCAAGTACCGTATACACAACTCACCTTCAAACCCATGAAAGAACTGGTGAAGTATTTACAGCAACACCAATTCAAATGCTACATTGTTTCGGGTGGTGGCATTGATTTTATGCGGCCGTGGACATATAAAACATACGGTATTCCCAAATCAAACGTAGTAGGCAGTTCTCTCAAACTAGTTTTCGAAATGCGGAATGACACACCGGTATTGATTCGCCAAGCCGCGGTCGATTTTATTGATGATGGACCCGGTAAACCGGTAGGCATTGCGAAATTCATTGGGAAGAAGCCTATTGCAGCCTTTGGTAATTCCGATGGCGATTTACAAATGTTACAATATACTACTGTTGGCGAACCAGGCTTGCGTTTAGGTGTTATTATCCATCATACAGATGCAGAACGAGAATGGGCATACGATCGCAACACCGCTGTAGGCAAGTTAGATAAAGCATTAGACGAAGCTCCTAAGCGTGGTTGGGTTGTGGTAGATATGAAAAACGATTGGAAAACTATTTACTAAAAAAGTATTGCCATGTTTAAAATCACCGCGCTACTGGCTATATGCACAGTAGCTTTACACGCCTGTCAAACAAATGCAACGACCAAACAAGCACCCGTAGACGCCGCGGCTGCGGCTGTTGCGCCTACTCCACCTCCGAATGCTACGCAAAACATGGCATGGATTGAAGGGGGTGAATTTACAATGGGCACAGATGATAAATCTTCTTACGAACCCGAAAGGCCCGCACATCCTGTTAAAGTACATGGCTTTTACATGGACACGACAGAGGTGACCAACAAACAATTCAAAACATTCGTAGAAGCAACCGGTTACGTCACTATTGCGGAACGCAAGCCCGATTGGGAAGAATTGAAAAAGCAATTACCTCCTGGTACACCCAAACCAGCCGATGAATTGCTAGTACCGGGTTCACTCGTTTTCTCTCCCCCCTCCACCCCCGTTTCCACCGACGATATTTCACAATGGTGGCAATGGACGCCGGGGGCAGATTGGCAACATCCTAAAGGCCCCGGTAGTACACTCGACGGGCTATGGGATCACCCGGTAGTACATGTTGCCTACGACGATGCTATGGCGTATGCTAAATGGGCCGGTAAACGCTTACCTACAGAAGCTGAATGGGAATTTGCTGCGCGAGGCGGTTTAGTAGAGAAACGGTATGCTTGGGGCGATCAATTCAAACCACACAATCGCTTTATGGCCAATACATACCAAGGTAGTTTCCCTTATAGAAATACGGCCGACGATGGTTACAAAGGCACTGCCCCTGTAGCGATTTATCCACCTAATAACTACGGTTTATACGATATGATTGGCAATGTATGGGAATGGACATCGGATTATTTTGATGCGGATGCATATAAGCATATTGATAAAAAAGTAATGCAAGACAACCCGCAAGGTCCTTCAGCCACCCATACCGCTAATATGTACGCGATTGAACGGGTAACAAAAGGTGGCTCGTTTTTATGCGCGGAAGATTATTGTGTAAACTACCGACCTAGCGCCAGGCGAGGCACGGCCTACGATTCGGGGGCTTCGCATATTGGGTTTAGATGTGTAAAAGATAAAGAATAGACATAAAAAAACGTCCCTAGTAAATAGGGACGTTTTTCTTTACCGAAATATAATTGATACATCAACTATGCTAAAAAACGAAGATCAACACACCTCTCAATCCAAAATCAGCCTTCGACTCGCGCGGTCCTAATACCGGTATCCTAGGGCCTACTGCAAACTGGATGGGTTGCTTTCCCAACTTTGTAACACCCGAAGCAGTAGGATTTAAGAAGGCGGTGGTGTTTTTATGTTGCCAATCGAACGTCATTTCTGCATTTACACCTACCCCTGCTCCTGTTGGCCAGTTATGCGTATAAAAAGGTTGAGCGAATAACTGGTTTACGGCGCTACGATTTTCATCACCGGCATACGACCAAATTTGGTTTGCTAAAAAGCCAACTGTATTAGCTTTTCCTTGTTTGAGCAATAACACGGTAGGACCAGCACCCCATTTCTTCGTGGAGAGGGCGGCTTGGGTTCCTGTAGGAATCAACAATGCCGGGCCAACACCCCAGATGAAACCGTTTTTCGGGTTAGCGGGTGCAAAGAATGCACTCACCGTGGCGTCACTGAGCCCGAATTGGTGTTCTCCTTGTCCTGTAATGTTATATTGATCGATGATCGGTAAAATATACCGGGTGATTAAATTCAGTGATTTGGATAATTTGATGGGAATGACCGGCTGAAAATTAAGCGTGTATTTAGAGCCTTCTAGTGGACCGATTCCCCAATCGACGTTGTTCTGAAAAGGGACGCTAATTAAGCTAGCGACCGGGTTGGCGAGTTTATTCGCCAGTTCTTGTGCACTACTCTTACTTTGTTCTTGTTGTGCAAATACATGCTGCGATGCTAGTAGAACTAATCCGCTAGTGAATAATCTTAGGACTTTCATACAAAGGATTTTAATCGAATAAAACCAAGGTTTTTGAAGGTCCTAATTTGTGCTAGTGCTTAGATATGGCGTATGATTGAATTGTATAACGAGGGAATGGTTCAAAAAGTTCACCGTATGTGCAGTTAAAAATTCATTATTTTCATCGCTCGAAAATATTTTGCGAGGAATTTGTTATGTCGACTGTACAATTTAGAAGCATAGAACCTGCCGACAATCCGGCGTTGGCGCACATTATCCGGTCTGTTTTAATAGAGCACAACGCCGCCAAACAGGGTACGGCCTTTTCCGACCCGGAAACGGATTTTATTTATGAGCAATACCAATCGCCGGGGGCACATTATTTTGTTGCCGTTGTAGGAGGCCAGGTTGCCGGTGGTGCCGGTATAAACGTGTTGCAGGGTGAAGGTGATGGCAAAGTATGTGAATTGCAGAAAGTGTTTTTGCTGCCCACTTACCGGGGCATGGGTATAGCACGGCAAGCGATTGAGCGCTGTTTAGCCTTTGCAAAAGCGCAGGGGTATACACATTGTTATTTAGAAACTTTACCGGAATTGGCGAATGCCATTGGTATATATGAGAAGTTTGGGTTTGCCTATTTACCCGGGCCTATGGGCAACACCGGGCATAATGGCTGTGATATTTGGATGATCAAGGAATTGTAGCAATACTACCGTTGCGTGAGCTCTACTTGGCGGCCGTCGAGATCTTCTACGATGGCCGAATAGCCCCAAGGAAGGTGTTTGGGACCTTGCACAATGGTGCGTCCTTTTATGACCAGCTGTTTCACGAGTTCATCGAGATTGGAGACAAAGAACCCCAACCGTGTAGACTTATCGACTTGCATATTGGGCAACAAAGGGTGAATTTGGAAGAATGGGTTTGACTTGGAAGCGTAATGAAGCGCTCCATTCCCATGTTGACGATATTCAAGTTGCAACCCAAGCTGCGTATAAAACGTAGCTTGTGCATGCAGTTGATTCGTTCGAAGTACAATGTACTGTAATTGGATCATAAAGGTTATTGCAAGCGGTTAACAACGAGCGTGAATTCGGATAATTCCTCCATTGGATATTCGCCATCTAAAGCAAAAATCTCCAACATATCAATTATTCCATCTGTAATAAATAAAATCGCGCTCGCCCCCATTGGCAATAATGGCGACGTAATTGTTACCCCTTCCAACGCTCCACTCTCCGCCTTAAACGCTTCGGCCTCTTCTTCATGCGAAAAGTTTACGAATACGCCTACGCCTGTATAATCTGTTTCTTCTTCCGTAATAAAAGGCAATTGCGCCTTTAATAAATCCTTGTCGGCACTTTCAGCAATCAATGCATCTAAAACCTTGGCTATAAAAATTGAATTGACCATAAGTATACTTAATCCATCCTTTAAATTGCCTGCAAAATACAACGCAACCTCGTTACCCACAAATTACCATAAAAATTTCCGTTTCACCATGTGATAATTGCCGGCGGCGGTGTTTTATTAAGAGTTAACATCCTATTGTGTTACTTTCTTTGCTTCTCCAAAGAAAGTAACCAAAGAAAGGAGGACCAACGGCCAATTCACTTCGTGGCCGTTGGATCGGGGCTGTGATTTGGCTTTAGTGCTACTGTGGTGAAGGACGGTGGTTCTTTGTTTGGCGCGTTATGTTTGGGTATATTTTGTTGCAACGCTATGTTTAATGTTGCAAATAACCCAAGTATGCGTACCCATCAAAACAAGCTGTAGCAGTACAATGCCCGGCAGCACAGTACCCCCACCGCCCCATCAAAGAACCGATAAAACGCGCACGCAGTTCACTGCGCGTTTTTCGCCTTTCTTTGGTTACTTTCTTTGGCGAGCAAAGAAAGTAACACCATGTGGTACACCACATCTGTAAAAAATACCATTGAAGAGTTATATAACACAATTATAATTATGTTAATCACTGTACCTTTGTTCTATCATGCAAAAAGGAAAAAAGACCATACCTGTATACGATATCTGCGCTTTAAATGGTGCTGATTACTTACTGGGTTCTGTAGCGGCGGAGCCGTTTGCTAAATATGTGGCGGATCATCCTACTTTGCATTGGCCGCATCGGCATTCTTTTTACCATATGGTACTTTTTACCGAGGGTAAAGGACACTTTACGATCGACTTTGAACGATTTGAAGTGAAACCGGGTACCATATATTGTATGGCGCCGGCACAGGTGCATGGATGGGAATTTGAAGGGAACGTGGATGGATACGTGGTGAATTTTTCGGAAGACTTCTTTCGTCATTACTTAGTAGATGCAGATTATTTGGAAAGGTTTCCTTTTTTTAATGGGAATGCACAAGATGGTGTTTTGCAACTTTCAGTTGCGGGAGCTAAACAAATAGCGCAGGTGTTTGAACAAGTGATAGCAGAAGTACATAGCAAAAATGTGCTGGGAATCGATTTGATCAGGAGTTACTTGCAAACGTTGTTTGCTTTGTTAGGGAGAGAAGCTTTTACAGTGAAAGGTTATCATCCCCTACAACATCAAAACCAAGTGGTGGTAGAAAACTTTAGGAAGTTGGTGAACAGGCATTACCAGCAATACAAATTGCCGAAAGATTATGCTTCCTTGTTGTATATCACGCCAAACCATTTGAATGCATTGTGCAAAGAAGCATTAGGCAAATCGGCCGGCGAGGTAATTCGTGACCGTGTATTGATTGAAGCAAAACGATTATTGGTGAATGCAGATGAAAGTATTTCGGAGATCGCCTACCAATTGAATTTTATTGACAATTCGTACTTTACGAAGTTCTTCAAGAAATATACCGGCATCACACCGGAAACATTTAAAAAACAATTCGACACAAAAAAATAACAAGATATGGCTACGCCTAAGGAAGATAGAAAGCCCAGCTTTTTATATGTATTCAAGAATAAATGTCCCCGCTGTCGCCGTGGTGACATGTTCAAAAATAAGAACCCTTACAACCTGCGTAAAATGATGCAGATGAATGATAAGTGTGAAGTGTGTAAGCAACCGTTTGATATTGAAGTAGGATTTTACTTTGGCGCCAGTTACGTAGCATACGCGATGACGGTGGCCATGAGTGTGGCAACGTTTATTGCATACTGGGTGTTCTTTGGATTCGACTTATACGATAACAGCATTATTTACTGGTTAATCGTGAACGCAGTGGTATTGCTTATTATGCAACCACTATTTATGCGTTTAGCACGAGCTATATGGTTGAGCTTTTTCGTACGCTACAACAAGAACTACAAAACAGAACCTCCGAAAGATACAGGTAGAACGAATGCAGATTTACAGAATGCTTGGTAACAAGCGCGGAGCTATGTAAAAGCATCTCTTACGGGATGCTTTTTTATGTGCATGAAACATGTAAGCATAAAGGGTGTAACAAAAAGTAACAAGCAAAAAAAAGGCCTTTGAAAATTGCTTCTCAAAGGCCTTTTATAATATTAAGATGGGTTAGTAAGCTGAAGAAAAAAGAACAAAAATAATTAGGTCATTTTTCTCAAACGCTAAGTTACCAAAATAAAATTGAAAACAAAGTGTTTTTTTATAATGATTTTTTTTCGTGTGATCTGTATGCGTTAAAGTATACTTGCATTGTTACCAACGATTGTATTCATTCCACCAATTATCAACCATACACTACCAACTATTTCCTCCATCATCTAACATCATCATCAAGAAAAAATATTTAAAATAACGTTCGCTTTACTTTGAATTTACCAGTGACTCCACTCGTTCCAATTTGTTGACCAACCATGTTGAACTGCCCGCTGGGCGCCACTGTAAAGGTACCTTCCACATAACCACTTACCTCTCCCATATCAGTAACTGTTACGCCACCACCACTTGCTTTCACTTCATTATCTTTCGGATTTTCGAGATAGAAAGAACCATACACCGAACTTCTTCCGGCAGGGAAATATTCAAACATCGTATTAAACCCGCCGTTGCCTTTTAATTGGTAAGCATGTGTACCTACACCTCCATTCCAATGTAAATTGATTTGCTCTCCTGTTTCATCTACTATATGCGCCACTGCATAATGCCCTTCTTTCAATTTTCCAACGTGGCATTCTAATAAGCGTTTTGACCCGTTAACGGTGAACTCGATATAATTCTCGTTCAACACGGTTATATGCGATAATAAAAACACTTGTGCGCTTGTAACATTCAACTGTAAACTAACTGTTACCGGGTTTTGATTCGGTGGGTTGTTGGGTGCTAAGTAAGTAGCATTCGAACTACCGGGCGCCGATTCTAATACACCAGCACCATTGAGGTCCCATTTCTTGATGTACTTGCTTTCGAGTGGCTTCTGTTTACCTACAGGAATACCCGGTTTGCCTGGTGGCACTAATGGTACTAATAATCCACTGGCGTCGATAGCTACGGGTAAAACTCGTACGGCTTTAATGGCAGCTTGTTCCTTTACACCAATTGTTTTTTGTTGAGGCGTTAGGTACATCCACAGCATCAGGGTCCAATCGGAGAAATGCGTGGTTTGTACTTGTATCGTTTTATTGGTGGTGTTGATTTGTGAAGCGCCTACATATTGCCAAATGTTACGGTCGTCCTGGTAAGCTACACCCAAAGCTTTCGTATAAGTACCAGCGTTTACTATGTTCTCATATTTGAACGATACCGTAACCGGTTGTTTAAATACTTCGCCGTGTGGTAATAAACGGTAAGCAGTACCTAAGCCGCCGGGATTTGTATTTTGAATGGGGGTTATTGAAACTTCCGTTGCTGCTGTAAGGGCACCTGCCGGGATATTGATATTAACGAGGCCATCGGTAGTAGATAGTGTACCACCTGCAGGGCCTATCACCTTGGAAATTTTATCCCCGGTAGTGGCGCCTTTGGTTGTTACCAAGGAATCTTCTACAGTGGGAAAATTGGGTGTATTGGGATCGGCCGGGGTTTTAGTACAGGCAGTGAGTAAGTAGGTAGTAAATAGTATGATATATTTCAGCATATCAAAAACACGACTTTGCATGGCGATAGAATTTTTATTGCAAAGTTATGAGGAGGCAAAGGGCTGGAGGTCAGTACGTAACGGGATTTATTATAGTCAGTAGAAACACGTAATAAAAAATCCACCGCAGCTACTACACCACGATGGATTTTATTGATCTATCAACTAAAACAACATTTATTATTCACCGCCCATGCCGCCACCATTGCCAAAGCCGCTATCTTCATGTCCTTTCTTAAACTCCAGTTTACCGAACTTGTAACTGAAGCTAATACCGAACGAGTTATATGGCACTTCCCGGGTATTGATGGCAACGTAGTTCGTTGTACGAACGGTAGACGTTTGTTTGTAATACGGTGTGAACGGGTTAGTGGCCGTTAAACCAATACTCGCTTTTTTATCCCAGAACTGTTTGCGCATACCAAAGGTGTAGGATAAATATTGCGGCTGGCGACCTTGTACATTTTGCGATGCAGCACGGTAGAACCCAAAGGCTTCGAAAATCAAATCTTTCGGCAATTGGTACGAAGCGTTCATATTGAAGCGCGTGTCGATACCCGTTGTTACCTGTGATGCTTCCAAGATATTTACTGATCTACGGCTGGAAACGAAAACATTCGAGCGGAGGTTCAACTTACCAATTGGTACATTACCCGATAAAGTAAGCCCTACTCTCCTTTCTTCCCCAATATTCAAACGAGTGGAAACAGATACATCGTGGTAGGTACTATCGCCCACGGTATAGGTAGCATAGAAGTTCGTGTAATCCTTCATATCGTCCTGGTTGAAACGGGCAAATACGCCCACGTAAACGTTGCCACCTTTATTGAAGGAACGATTGTACCCCAATTCCATATTATTGCCAATTTCAGGTTTTAATAAAGGATTACCGGTAGAAAAGTTGTACGGGTCGCGCATATTCACGAAAGGATTGATTTCGCGGTAATCGGGTCTTTCAATTCTACGGCTATATGCGAGTTTCACACCTTGGGTTTCATTGATCTTGTACGCGAATACGATCGATGGTACCAACGAGTTATAGGCAGGAATACTTGTATTCGGGAAATCGATTTTCGTATCGGTATGTTCGAAACGGGCACCGGCTTTAACATCCAAGAAATTAAACAAGTTGAATGCACCTGATACATAACCGGCGTAGATATTGCGTTTATAATGAATATTGTACGATTGGGTGTTATCGAGTACATAATCGTTGCTGGTTGTATTGAGCGTGAATACATCTGCTTCGGAATTGATCGATTGTAAGATTGTTTTCACACCAGTTTCGAGAACGAACTTTTCGCCGATGGGTTGCGTGTAATCGATACTTATATTATGTTCGAGATCGATACCGGGGTTTTCGCTGCGTGAACCAATGTATGGATTGGCAGCATTGTTATAGGTTTGTTGTTGCGCATAGTTGCTGAACGGGGTGCCGTAGCTGGCGCTATAGATCACATTTAACTCTTGGTCTTTCTTCTCGAAGGTTTTCTTATAATTCAAATTCCAGTCTAACGATTGCATCCTGAATTTACTACGGCTATTGCGTTCGCTACCTTGTTCTGATAGTAAATCGCCCTTGGCATCGTAGAGGGATTGTAACTGCTTGGTGATGCCTTCGTTATTGCTACCGAAGGAATTATAGCCAATGTTACCGTTGATGTTATCGTGCTTCGTCATACTCCAATCGAAACCTAGTCCTCCTTGGTATCCACTGCGCTGCATATTGCTATAGCCATCTTGCACCAAGCGTGTAGCAGTTTGATCGTTGGGATTTGTAGTAGTACGATCGTTCTTAGAAGGTGTACGAGACGTTAATTGGGCATTACCACTAAAGTAAGCGTTCATACCAAAATCGCCTTTGCGCATATTCAAATTCACAGAACCATTTTCTAACCTTGTACCGGCAGAAAGATTCACAGAGCCATTCACCCCTTGCAAACGGTTATCTTTTAAAATGATATTGATAATACCGCCAGTACCTTGTGCATCGTACTTCGCACCGGGATTGGTAATGGCTTCAATACTTTTAATTTGGCTAGCAGGAATGGCTGCGAGTGCATCGGCGAGGCTGTTACCGAAAATACTGGAAGGTTTACCGTTAATTAAGAAGCGAACATTGCTGTTGCCTTGTAACTCTACGTTACCATCGGCATCTACGGTTACTTGTGGTACTTTCTTCAATACATCAATCGCTACCCCACCTTGGGCGGTGATATCGTTTTGTGCGTTATATACAATTTTATCAATCTTATTTTCTACGATCGGCGCTTTCCCTGTAATGGTCACGGACTGTAATTGTTGTTGCGATGAATGCATGAATATATTATTCAAATTCACCGCTTTGACGGTAGCACTTACGACTACATTAGTAACAATTTCTTTTTTATATCCCATGAAATCGACATTGATTTCATATGTACCGAAAGGAATGTTCTTCACTTCGAACGCACCTTTTTCATCGGCAATGGCGCCATTTACAATCTTTTGCGTGGCCTTATCTTTCACCGTAACAGTTGCATACGGAACGGCAGCCTTTGTAACGCCGTCTACGATTTTACCCCAAATTCTTGTATTGTTCGCTTGCCCGAAACCCGCAAGTGTACACAATACAAGTAATGTTGCACATAATATTCCTTTCATGTGCACAATATTGTGATTCGAAAGGTAAGATCAAATGCAGCATTTATAAGCGGTCATATTCATCGATTAACAAATACTCTACTAAAAAACTAGACTTTTACAAATAGTGTTGTATGTTTGCAAGGTTTTTTTGTTACAACAAAAGTGCATTACAAACGTAATTATAACTGTGATCCCGCCCTATAGCGGGTTAAGGCCATTAAGAAAAAGCTCATATGCTAAAAAAATCCATCGCGCTACTACAACAAGAAGCGGCCGAACAAGGCGGATCTTCTTTGAAACGGAGTTTAGGTGCCATTAACTTGATTGCCATAGGCATTGGGGTAATTATTGGTGCCGGCTTATTCTCTTTAACAGGCATTGCCGCGGCGAATAATGCCGGGCCTGCTGTTACCTTATCTTTTATTATTGCTGCCGTGGGATGTGCCTTTAGTGCACTTTGTTATGCTGAATTTGCATCGATGGTGCCGGTAGCGGGTAGTGCATATACGTATGCGTATGCCACGCTGGGCGAGTTATTTGCATGGATCATCGGTTGGGATTTAGTATTGGAATACTCTGTTGGTGCTGCTACTGTGGGCATTAGTTGGAGTCAATACCTGGTTAAGTTCCTCGACAAATTCAACATTCACCTACCTCCACAAATTATTCAATCGCCGTTCGAGAGTATGAATATGGCAGATGGTTCCGTGGTACATGGTATTATTAATTTACCGGCGGTATTAATTATTGCTTGTATTACTTCTATTATCATTCGCGGCACGAAAGGCTCTGCTTTCTTCAATATGATTGTGGTGATGTTGAAGGTAGGCGTTGTGTTGGTGTTTATTGCATTGGGTTGGAATTATATTAACCCCGAGAACTATCACCCATACATTCCTGCTAATACAGGTACATTCGGCGAGTTTGGTTGGAGTGGTATTTTCCGTGGTGCAGGGGTTATTTTCTTTGTGTTTATCGGTTTCGACATTGTAGCTACCATGGCACAAGAAACGAAGAACCCGCAACGGAATATGCCTATCGGCATTTTGGGTAGCTTAATAATTTGTACGATCTTATTCGTTTTATTCGGCTATGTGATGACGGGCCTCGCTAATTATACCGAGTTCAAAAATAGTGCAGCACCAGTGGCCGTAGCGATTGCAAATACGCCTTATGAATGGCTGGCACAAGCGGTAATTATTGCCATTTTAATAGGTTATACCAGCGTTATTCTAGTAGATTTACTTGGTCAATCCCGCGTATTCTATAGCATGAGTAAAGACGGTTTATTACCGAAAATCTTCTCGCAACTGCACCCTACCTTCAATACACCTTCCAAATCGAACATGGTACTATGTATTTTCATTAGTCTATTCGCCGGCTTGGTTCCCATTAGCGTGGTAGGTGAAATGACGAGCATTGGTACCCTTTTAGCTTTCGTGATGGTATGTTTGGGTGTACTTATTCTCCGCAAACAACAACCGAACACCCCTCGCCCATTTAAAACGCCCTTTGTACCAGTTGTTCCTATTCTAGGTATTGTTACCTGCCTCATTATGATGGTTTCGCTGCCTTTGGATACCTGGATTCGACTGTTCGTATGGTTGGCTTTGGGATTTATTATCTACTTCTGCTACGGTAAAAAGCATAGCCGCTTGCGGAAATCGCTAGAGAAGAAATAGGTCATTTTGCTGTAATGGACTGATATTCACGTTCGTAGACAGCATCCACTCTGTAACGCAAAGTATCAAAAGCTTGTAAGTGATTGAAATTGATGTGATTGAATAGTGCGGAGATAGGCCTGGGATAGGCTTAGGATAGGGTCGAGATAGGCTTTAGATAGGCTCGAGATAGGGTGAGGATAGGCTGGAGATAGGGTGAGGATAGGAAATGATATGTATACCATATAGCAAAGAGGCTTCTCTCTACGTGTAGAGAGAAGCCTCTTTTATTGTACTTTATTGTGAACTAAATGAATAAGACTTTAATAAGGGTGAATAAAATGAATTAATTTTATTAACTTATTGATCTTAAATATATTTACAGTTAACTAATATTTAGGAGATTAATCAAACCTCATATTGAGCCCGATGGAACAGCTTAGCATTCAGAATTTTGGAGGAATAAAGTCGATGACTTTTGAATTTAAGTCAATTAATATTCTAATTGGGCCACAAGGTTCGGGGAAGAGTATCACTGCTAAATTGTTCTATTTTTTTAAGTCAACCTTCACTGATATTTCTACAAACATTCTATTTGAGAATAATATAGAAGAATTTAAGAAGCTCCAGACCCAAAAGTTTATTCAATATTTCCCAAAAGATACTTGGCCAAAGGATAGTTTTAAAATTACCTATACTTTAAACGATATCATAATTATTGTTGAAAATAATGATGGAGGATTTTTAATCAGTTATTCTAATAAAATTGATATTATATATGCCAAGTATTACAACGCGTTTAAAGAGCAATTTGATAATGATATAATTCCAAGAACCATAAAATGGAGACAACAAATAGCCGCACAAGTTAATCGTGATATAAAACGTGAACTATCATGCAATTATTTATTTAATCAATATTTCATTCCTGCTGGAAGAAGCTTCTTCTCAAACTTACAGCATAGTATGTTTTCATTTATAAAGAGCAATTCCTCAATAGATCCTTTTTTAGTTGAATTTGGAGCTGTTTATGAAGGTATCAAAGAAACGTTTAGAATGGATCCAAGTCCAGGTACACCTGATTCAAGATTTATAGAGATTTGTACAAGTATATTAAATGGTGAGTACTCTAGAGCAGATGATAAAGACTATTTAGTACATAAAGACAATAGACGTGTTAATCTCCTAAATGCTTCTTCTGGTCAGCAAGAAACACTTCCTTTGCTAATATTTATAAATGCACTTTATCATTGGCCCATTGAATCGACAACCTTATATATAGAAGAACCTGAAGCACATTTACCACCAATGGCCCAAAAAGCTATTGTGCAATTATTAGCAAGAACTTACAATAATTTTGATAATGAATTCCAAATTATCATTACCACTCATAGCCCATACATCCTGGCTTCCTTTAACAACTTATTAGAAGCTGGACGTTTAACCAAAGATAAACCAGGACAGGCTGCATCCATTGCAGCTATTGTTCCTACAGATGAACAGCTAGATCCTGCCCTAGTTGCGGCTTACTCATTGCAAAATGGGGAAATGGAATCATTAATCGACCCAGATTCCCAATTAATCAAACAAACCATTTTAGATGATGTCTCCAACGAGATAGCCAACGAATTTGGGAAACTTTTGGATATAGAATTCAATGATGAAAAATTGTAAGGAAACCTCAAACAACAAAGTTTTTACCTTTACCGAACGCCAAAGCAAGTTAACACTACTCAACAAAGACGAGGTATCCTCTACGAAGGTCCATGTCGATGGCTGTGCAATTAGTGATAACGGGGTAAAATGTGATTATCTACACCTTGTAGAAGATAAAAACCTGGAGATTTACATAGAATTGAAGGGGCAAGATCTACGGCAAGCTATGAAGCAAATTGAAAGAACCATTAGCATACTGGGGAGTAAAAAGCAGCAGCAAAAGCTGAAAAGCTATATTATTTGCTCTAGAAGCCCTTTGGCTTCTACTGAAATCCAACAGTACGACCGTACTTTCAGAAAGCATTATAATTGCCAGTTGATTATTAAGTCTAGTCCATTTACAGATTCATACTAGCTACCATATTCCATATAGCAAACAGGCTTCTACCACGGTAGAAGCCTGTTTTATTGTACTTATATCTCATTACCGATCTCTATTCCTACCCAATTCATTCGGGTAGTACGTATGTACTGGTTCACTTTGCCAGAACTGTTTGGAATTTATATCCAATGCCGAAATCTTTCCCCGGAAAGCGGCGCCGGTATCTACGTTCCATACGATATTGGCGTTCATGGGTTCGTTTACATCGTAGTTGGTGGTGGGGGTATGACCAATGAAGATTTCTTTGTACAGTTTTAAGCGTTTGGGATAGAATACGCTGTCTTCCGGGATGTTTCGATCGAACGACAAGGCCAATTCCCATAAGGTGCGATCCCAGCTGTAGTTGCTGCTGTAATGCTCTTTATGTGGGCCGTGCATGGAGGAAAAACCGGCATGTATGAATAAACGGTTCTCGTCGTCGATGTAGAAATTGCGCATGTGTTGGAAAAACGCTAGGTGCTCTTGTCTTTCTTCCGTGGAGATGTACATATAGCTTTGCAGGGTTTCTGCGCCGCCGTTGAAGGTCCAAATTTCGTTGGGCAATTCGCCGTTTAGCCATCCTAAGCACCAGGTATCGTGGTTGCCGCGGATGAAAATACTGTTGTATTGCTTTTCAAAGGCAATTAAATAGCGAATTACTTGCGCGGATTGTGACCAACCATCCACATAATCTCCTAAGAAAATAAACTTATCATCTATTGTAGGTTGTACTTTTTTCATTAAGTCTTCTAGCGCTTTCAACCCGCCGTGTATATCTCCGAAAACGATTGTTCTTCCCATATGCTACTAATGTAAATAATGATCGGCAATTTTCATACCTAATCGATATAAGTGCTGGGTACAGCATCGGTAAGCCATACGCCGTTGGCCGACAAATAAAATGCATGCCCATCGCGGAACATATCGCCGCTACGGATGCTTAACACTACCGGTGCTCCCCTACGCGAGCCTACGTTGGTGGCAGTTTGGCGATCAACGCTGAGATGCACGTGTTGACGGTTGCCTTTGATCAAACCTTGTGCTCGAATGGATGCCATGAATTTATCTACGGTGCCATGATAGAGGAATTCGGGTGGTGTTACGGGTACGAGTTGGAGATCGATCTCGATACTGTGGCCTTGGCTGGCACGGATTTTTGATTTGTCGTCGTTAAATGCGAAACGCTTTTTGTCGTTCGTGTCTACAATTTCTACCAGGTCATCAAACGTGAAGGGATTTTCGTTGGCGGACTTTTGTAGGAGTTCTTGTACATCGGCCCAGCCTGCTTCGTCGAGTTGTAATCCTATGGCGCCGGGGTTGTGCCGTAGGATATAACTGAGGAACTTGCTAGTGCCTTTCGTTCTGTTCTTGTCCATAATACTTGCAAAAGTACGAGAAAAATCATTGTTATGTCAAATATCCGCACATTCCGACATTGGTAAGCCATTCTCCCGTTTGGGTGAGATGGGCTGCTGATATTTGTATTGTGAACAATCAAACGAATATGATGTGCGAGTTTAATCATTGGTATTATGAAGATGACGGTTACGTAGTACAGTGCATTCATTGCGGTACCTTTCAAATTGGTTTTGAGAGTACCTTGTTAACCTTATCACACAGCGAGTATGCGGCCTTCAAGCGAATGGTCGACGCAAATGTATTGAATTTGAAACCTGCTTGCGAAGCGCATAGGAAATCTATTGTATTGCCTACACCTTCGTACCATGTACACCTAATGCTCAGCGAAAATGAATTATTGTCGTTGCATAACATGTTAGAACTAACTGACACGGCTATGCAAACAGTAGCAATGCTTAAATTATTCTATCCATAAAACCCTATCTCCCGCCCTGTATTTTGGCAGGGCGGTACGGTACAGTACATCACGCAAAATATATAAATTGATTCCCCCGTTAACCCCAATTTAACTTCACCTTAAGAGGTGGATGTTTGTAGCGCCTTTACAAGTTTACAAGGAACTGCATAAAAAAATACGGCCACAAATAGAGAAATAATTTCGCCTGCTGGTGATAATTGGATAAATTTATCATCGTTATTCTAAAGCAAGGTGTTATGTTAATTCTGGAAGTATTATTCATCGTTTTCGGTATGTGCCTCTTAGTTACGGCAGTAGGATTTCGAAAAACGGTATGGTTTGTTAGCGTAGGGTATGCTTTCTCTTTTGTAGCTGTAAGCGCGGCCTTCTGCCTAAGTTTTTACCAGCAATTACATTGGTACAATTGGTTTCAAATAGCAGGTATTCTCGCTTGGGGACTACGGTTAGGACTCTTTATTGTTCGACGGGAGCGGAATGAAAGTTACCATCAACTTGTATCAGACCTTACTTCCAAAGCGCAAAACATTCCTTTACAAGCGAAGATCGGGGTTTGGGTAAGTGTAAGTGTTACTTATACTTGTATGTTTGCCCCCGTTGTATTTGCTACGCAAACGAAGTTTACACTGGGCATGTGGCTAAGCCCGGTTGTGTATACGGGGTTATTTATCATGTACCTCGGTTTATTTATTGAAAGCATTGCCGATTTCCAGAAGTCGTATTATAAACGCAGCAACCCGGAAGAGTTTGTGCAAAAGGGCTTGTTTAGCTGGGTGCGTTACCCGAATTACTTTGGTGAATTATTGGTATGGGTGGGTAGTTTTATTGTAGGCTTTCCATTCTATCAAACATGGTGGCAATGGCTTATTGTGGCTTTTGGAATGATCAGTATTTTCGGGGTGATGATTAGTAGTACGGTTCGGTTGGAGCGGAAGCAATTTATTCGTCACCGTGGGAAGAAGTCATACCAAGACTATATAAAATCTGTTCCTATATTATTTCCCGGCTTACCTATTTACTCGTTACAGCATTTGAAAGAAGAACCAGAAGTATAAAAATAAGGCACCATGCAAATCATTATCCGAGAAGAAACACCGCAGGATGTAAGCGAGATATACAAAATCAATGAAATAGCATTCGGGCAACCCAATGAAGCGAAGCTGGTAGATAAACTCCGGCAATCTGATGCTTGGATACCCGGCTTATCGTTGGTAGCGCAAATTGGCGATCAAGTTGTTGGTCATATATTATTCACCCGCATCCAGATAAAAGATGGCGATGCTTCGCATGAAAGCCTGGCATTAGCGCCCATGGCTGTGTTACCCACGCATCAATTACAAGGTGTAGGTGGTGCATTAATTAAAGAAGGTACAAGGAAAGCGCGTCAACTAGGCTTTCAAAGTATCGTGGTAGTAGGCCATGCAAATTATTACCCGAAATATGGGTTTGCACCTGCAGCCAATTGGCATATAGATACCCATTATAAAGTTCCGTCGGAAGCATTTATGGCTTTGGCTTTACAACCAAATGGCTTAAATAATGTTAGAGGTACTGTGGTATATCCCGCCGCATTCGACGAAGTGTAAAAACAAGAACCATGCAATACATTGCCCCGCGATTTATATTACGGTATATCTTGTTGACCGTACTCTTTATGTTGATCTTTTACTACATCAAGCCCTTATACTTGGTGAATGGAGGTCCTTGCACCGGCCCGATCGACGTACATCCAAGCGAAAGTTATGGTCATTTCTTTGATGCAGCCTATGTTATCAAAGCCAAAAACGCGTGTTATATACTCCCCCGTTTTTACTATACTTACTTCATCGTAGACCTAATATTCCCTTTACTGTATACAGCCCTATTTGCCAGCGCTGTAAAAACATTAGAACACCCGGGTGTACAGAAAACCTTGTTCTTTTTCTTACTTATAGGCATGGGATTCGATTATTTGGAGAACTTCAGCTTTGCTATTTTCTTACAACTACGTAGTAATAGCTTAGCGGGATTCGTAGCAGCCTGTTCTACGTTCAAAACGGTTTTCTATGTAATGAACAGCCTTGTGTGCATGGTATTAATCCTCCGTTATTTTGCGACCCGTATCTTTGGGAAAAGACAAACGAATTCCCGACATTTGCGCCGTTAAAACATTCTGTGCAAGAAATTATATATTGATATGGGTTGGAAGTTCCATGTAGTGGTTATAGAGAAAAAAGACAACATCACAATAGCTGCTGTTGCCGAGGTTTTGGGATGGACATTAGTAGAATCAGCACCTCCTACTCCGTTCCTCGACACCCTTTTTTCCAAAGACAAATACATCGGCGAATGGAATAACTACATCTACATCGTGCATAACGAACTTCCTGTTGCCTTCTTTCAAGCCCATCCTTCAAGTATAGAAACCACCTTTCAACAGCAGTTCCCCCATACGGAAATAGCTGCCCTTGCCCTTAATAGCACCATTGACTTATACGGTTTCCACCTCAGTAAAATGGGCCGCCGCCTGCGTGTAAAACACGGGGCCGACTTACAAGTATTCATCAACGAAGGCGCTTTATTATTAGAAGAAATGGAAGTCATGAACACCCACATCCTCTCCCCTGAAGAACTGGAAGAAATGCAAGAAGACTGGTCGAGAGAAGAACTCGCTCATATCATTGACCAAGAACGCAGCATTAAAACGGTGATGCAACTAACGAAACGTTACTTCGAAAAACCCATAGATACATTGGGTAGCTTGGTGGAGAAGATTAGCATGCAAGCGCATCAATAAATCTAGCTAGATCGAATACTTTATTCATCCATCCCTTCCAGGTTGGATTTACCATCTTGTGTTTTACTGCTGGTAGCTACCATTTTATTAATTGTATCGATTTCATCTTTGGTGAAGAAACGCCATTTACCCACCGGGAGGTCTTTCAAAGTCATATTCATTATACGCGTGCGTTTTAAGGTTTCTACTTTGTAGCCGAGGGCCTCGCACATTCTTCTAATTTGGCGGTTAAGGCCTTGCGTGAGGATAATGCGGAAGCGCCTGTCGCCTTCTTGTTGCACGAAGCATTTTTGGGTAACGGTACCTAGAATTTTCACGCCGCTGCGCATGGCTTTGATAAATTCTAGCGTAATGGGTTGGTCTACGGTAACAATATATTCCTTCTCGTGCTGGTTACCGGCGCGGAGAATTTTATTAACGATATCGCCATCATTCGTGAGGAAAATCAAACCTTCAGATAGCTTATCGAGGCGGCCGATGGGGAAGATCCTTGTTTTGAAGTTGACGTAATCGATGATATTGGTTTTATCTTTTAGATCCGTTGTACAAGTGATGCCTTTCGGTTTATTGAGGGCGATATAGGTAGATTCTTTTCTCTTTTTCTTTAAAGGCTCTCCATCTATTTCTACCACGTCGCCAGGCCCCACACGGTTTCCTTTCAAAGCCACGTTATCGTTAATAGTAACACGACCTTGATCGATATACTTATCAGCTTCTCTCCTGCTGCAAAATCCTGTTTCGCTAATATATTTATTGATACTGATATCCATATTTCCGCAATTCCTTGCAAAACTACTTCAATTACAAATGCTTTCAAAACAGGCGATTGTCGGGATAATCTTTTACTTTTGCCAGGCTAACTAACTCATACGAATTTTTATTAATATTTCAAAATGGATCAACACGCTGTTTATTGGTCGAGTAATATTAAGTTCTTGCGGAAGCGGAAGAATTTAACACAACTCCAATTAGCGAGCTTACTGGGTTTCACCCGTACAAAAATCTCGGCCCATGAAGGCGGCAAAACGAAAAACCCACGACTGGAAGACATCGTAGCCGTATCAAAAAGTTTCAACATCAGCATCGACCACCTATTGCTTACCGATTTATCGGCTTTACCGGCAGAAGAAGTGTTCAAAATCGAAACAGCCACTACAATTGACATTAGCGGCCAGAAAATCCGCGTGTTGCCCATTACGGTAAATGATGCGAACGAGGAGAACATGGAATTTGTACCTGCGAAAGCTAAAGCCGGTTACCGTACTGGGTTTAGTGACCCGGAATTTATTACCAACTTGCCGAAGTTTTCACTCCCTGGTTTACCGAAAGATAAAACCATCCGTATGTTCCCCGTGAGCGGCGATTCTATGTTGCCGATACCGGA
This sequence comes from Chitinophaga skermanii, assembly GCF_003259335.1. GTDB lineage: Bacteria > Bacteroidota > Bacteroidia > Chitinophagales > Chitinophagaceae > Chitinophaga > Chitinophaga skermanii. The sequence goes on along the minus strand of NZ_QLLL01000003.1, from coordinate 148,336 downwards.
TGGTAGTCATGTAATTGGACAATATGTGGATGATTGGTTGCATTTGAAGAACAACACTGCGTGTATTCTTGTACTGAAAGGTGGTGAAGAGGATATTATCTTCAAATTGGTGGAGAATAGGGTGAAGAAAGACGGTACGCTTGTATTATCGTCGTTGAATGAATTATACGAACCCTATGCCGTGAATGTGCACGAGGTGCTGGAAATTTGGAAATTTATTGGTTATGTAAGTCGTGAAATGCCTGCACTAAGTGCTTAATACGTAGAAGTACCGGCTATGTAAAGTCCATGTAAACACTGGTTCATGGAAGATTATAGCGAAATATATTTGTGTATCGAACTATGCATTCAGCATACAGTACGAATTACACATAACAGCAAGATGAACATCAAAACGGGCTATTTTTCAATGGCCCGTCTTATTTTACAAGGAAATCGTCGATTGGGTTTGACATTTACAAAGGCGTTGTGTATTTTGTAGCACGCTCCACCACCTGACAGTAAATTGCCATCCCAACCATATGAATAGAATTGTAGGCATATTATTTAGTATGCTGTTGTTATGTCAACAGTTGAACGCCCAATTACAAACTCCTTATATCCTTAACGGTACTGCTACGCAGAATACGTGTAATTGTTATACCCTTACCCAGGATCAATCCAATTCCAGCGGCACGGTATGGAACAAAACGAAGATCGACCTTACGCAATCATTCAATTATGTATTTGAAGTGAACCTTGGTTGTAAGGATGAAAGTGGTGCTGATGGTATTGGTTTCATTCTTCAAACACAAGGCACTAACCTTGGGGCTACTGGGCAGGGTTTGGGTTTTAAGGGTATTAGTCCTTCTTTGGGTGTGTTGATAGATACTTGGCAAAACTCGGACGAGTCGGACCCTTCGTACGATCATTTGGCGATACAGCAGAATGGGTTATCGAACCATTCGGATGTGAATGGCAATTTAGCAGGGCCGGTACAAGTGATAGATGGGGTGGATAATATTGAAGATTGTAAATGGCATTTGCTACGCGTGGAATGGGATGCACCTACTACTACGTTAATTGTAAGTGTTGACCAAGTAGAAAGATTGCGGATTCAAAAAGATCTTGTTACGGATATATTTTACGGAGATCCTAACGTGTATTGGGGTTTTGGTGGATCAACCGGAGGTTCATCTAACAAACAACAATTTTGCGCGGCTTTACATCCGGCCTTTAGTTTTAACAGCGCACAAATTTTATGTGAGGGTACACCTGTGCAATTCTATAATGCCAGCAGTTCTTTTGGATCTATTACCCGTTATTGGTGGGATTTGGGAGATGGTACCATTACTACTGATCCTGTTCCTGCTTTGCATCAATACCCGGGCGCCGGTAAATACCCAGTGAAAATGGTGATTGAAGACAATAGTGGATGCGTGTCGGATACCATGCGTACAGATGTAACTATTAGTTCCTACCCTGTTGTAGACTTCGGGCCGAGTGTTTTATGTGAAGGCACCTTGTTCCAAATGCAAGATTTAACGAAAGTGGCCGTAGGTGATTTGGGTACCTACCATTGGGATTTTAATAATGGAGAAACAGCGCTGAGTAGAAACGCGGTGGCACCCTATACGGCATTAGGATTTTACCAAATCAACTTACAAGTAACTACGTTACAGGGCTGTACGAGTCAAACAACCAAAACAGTACAAGTAGCCCCTACACCAGTTATACAAGCATTAGCAAGGAATACTTGTTTTGGTGACCAGAGTGAATTTACCGGTGTGAATTTAACGCCAACTATTCCCATTAGTAGCTGGAATTGGGAATTAGGGAACGGCGCTTCCATAATGGGGCAACATATGAATTACACGTATCCAGCCTATGGAAAATACACCGCTACCTTACGTGCTGCCAGTGATTTGGGTTGTGCTGCAAAACCTGTTACATCTACCTTCGACATTATCTCGCTTCGTTTAACCGCCACTAGTGACACAACGGTGGCCATGTTCCAACCCTTACAATTACAATCACATGCTTTTGGTAATAATGTACAATATACGTGGCAACCATCGATGGGGCTTAATGACGCTACTATTCCCAACCCAGTAGCGAGTTTGCAAGCCGATCAAATTTACCGCATCATCGTTACCACACCAGAGGGTTGTCGTGAAGAAGACGAAATAAAAGTGAAAGTATATGCTGGACCGGAGTTTTATGTGCCTAATGCTTTTACACCCAATAATGATGGTAGGAATGATATTTTCAAAGTAATTGCACCCGGGGTACCAGCCTTAGATTATTTCAGAATTTGGAATCGTTGGGGACAGGAAATTTTCTATACGAAAGATTTACGTGTTGGCTGGGACGGCACCATTAAAGGTATGCCTGCAGATGCGGGGAATTACATTTGGATGGTACAAGGGAAAGACTACACAGGGCGTACATTTTCGAGAAAGGGCACCATTTTGCTGTTACGTTAGTTGATGGGAACGATTGCGTAAATAAATCCTTCATCAACCACAAATATCCACTTCATTCATGGTAAATTGTTCTCGTTCCACGAAACGCTTGCTATGAAAATTCTCATCGCGCTTATATGCTGCTTATTGCCTTTTGCGGGCATGAGTCAAACGACCTACCCTGCCACCATTACTGTTGCGCAGGATGGCTCGGGTGATTATACAAGTATTCAATCAGCCATCAATAGTATGCGCGCTTATTCACCAACACCGGTGCAAGTATTTATAAAAAATGGTGTGTATACAGAAAAGATAATTGTGCATGCCTGGGTAACGAATGTGACATTTATTGGTGAAAACAGCGATAGCACTATCATTTCTTTCAGCGATCATACAGGTAAGCAATATGGACAAGATTCAGCAGTGATGCATACCTTTCTTACCGCTACTTGTTGGGTACAAGGGAATGATATTCGCATGGAAAACTTATGTATTGAAAATACAGCCGGGCGAGTTGGACAAGCAGTGGCGTTGCAAGTAGACGGAGATCGATTTGTAATGCACAATTGTCGACTACTGGGTAACCAAGATACGCTGTTAACCGCTAACGATCGAAGTCGCCAGTACTTCAAAAACTGCTATATCACAGGTACTACAGATTTTATATTTGGGCCGGCTACCGTTGTTTTCCAATCCTGCACTATTCACAGTAAGAACGATTCTTACATAACGGCAGCATCGGGCCTAGCGAACCAACGATTTGGGATGGTATTTTTCGATTGCCGGTTTACAGCCGATGAGCAAGTAAAGAAGGTATACCTTGGCAGGCCGTGGCGGGCCTATGCAAAAGTGGCGATTATTCGTTGCCATTTGGGTGCACATATAAGGCAGGAAGGTTGGCATAATTGGAATAATGTAGGCAATGAACGAACTGCCTATTATGCCGAATATGGTAATACTGGACCAGGTGCCGCCGTAGATAAGCGTGTAAGATGGAGTAAGCAATTGAATAAGCGTGCATTGCGCAATTACACATTGACTCGAATTTTTGAAAATTGGATACCATGAGAAACTGGATATATATCATATGCTTGTTTAGCTGTACGAACCAACTTCAAGCACAAATCTACCCTCGCGATACATCCTTTACTATCGCTGCTACATTACAGAAGGAATTAAAGAAATTTCCATTTATCAGCGTAGCAACAGAAAAGCTGGCTGCTAACATTGTTTGCTATCCAAATTTAACATACGCTACAACACAACATCGTTCTTTAACAGCCGATATATTTGCCCCAACGCTAAGATCGGAATACCCAGCAGTTGTACTCATTCACGGAGGTGGCTGGCGATCGGGCGATAAAACACAAATGCATACAATGGCAACTACATTGGCGAAGAATGGGTTTGTGGGGATTTGCGTGGAATACCGGTTATCGCCGGAGGCAGCATTTCCTGCCGGTGTGCGTGATATTAAACGTTGTATTCGTTGGGTAAAAAGCAGGGCTAAGGAATTCCGTATTGATACAAGCAAGATGACAGTATTGGGCTGCTCATCGGGTGGTCAAATGGCAGCATTAATAGCGACGACCAATTTTGACCCATTCTTTGATGATCGTTTGTTGCTTGGTATGCCTTCGTCTCATATACAGGCGGCGATTGATATAGATGGCATATTGGCGTTTAAACATCCTCTTTCTGCTGAAGGAGCTGTTGCGGCGCAATGGTTGGGTGGAACTTACGAGGAGAAGCCGGCGAATTGGGTACTAGCATCCCCCCTTACACATGTCAATCAACATACAGCTCCTACCCTTTTCATCAACAGTGATATGCCCCGCTTTCATGCCGGGCGAGATGAGTACATGGATACGCTACACCGTTACCATATTCCCACGGAAGCAATTACTTTAAATGGAACGCCCCATACATTTTGGTTTTTCCATCCTTGGTACAACGATGTAATGCAGTATGTGATGCGATTCTTACGCAACACATTCCAGTTAAAAAACTAATCTAACCATCCACATAACACGGAAAGCACTGCCACGCGACAAATCGTGGTTGCGCCGTATACCGTATAATCCTTCTAAGCCTGTCGTGAAATACTTATTAATGGCATAAATACCATTTAAACTTACATAGTGACTTAGCTTAAAGGCGGTAGCCACTTCTGTTGGCTGGCGTAGGCCTAAATAGCTATATACCACGGTCGACGACCACCTGCGATCCCAAATTACGCTTCCAGCCAAATATCCACCGTAATACATCACGCGCTCTAATGTGGAATCATTCACAGGTAACGCTTCTAAACCTAGGCCAGAAAAATCGTTGATAGCGCCTTGCGTTCCTTTACCAATAGTAGCAAAAAGGTTTAAGGTGCCTTTTTTCTCAAACTTCTGGTAAAAAGATGTAGCTAATCCCCAACCATAGAGCGATTTGGAGAAGGAGTAGGCAGAATCGGTGTACTTAATTTTCTTATAGATTAGCGAGGCTACTAGGTAACCATTGTTGATTTTATATTTCGGTTTTAACACGAATTCCGGCAAACCTGGATTTACCACTTTAGCGCCGGGCAAGGGTGTGTAATCGGGTTTGGGCTCTTCGGCAGCAAGAATCAATTGCCAGCGGCGGTTGATATTTTTCGTCCACCTTACCTGGGCCACCCGGGAAGCTGGCATTGAATTAGGGCCTTCTAAATCGATGGTATTGGGGGCCGAGGCAACATCCCCGAAATTGGTCCATGTTTGACCGAAAAGCCAGTCGCCCCAATTCACATACGCGTGCCGCAGGCGGAAATTCGGGCGTTCGTCGCCATTGGCGAAAAAGTCGCCTTCAATGAAGGCCGTTAGGGGCTTTTTCGTGTGTGGATATTTCAGGTTGAAAGCGATCCTGGATTGGTTGGCCGAAAAGTGGGTACGGCTAAAACGTGCTGTTCCTTTTGTTTCGGTGGGAATGGCGGAAGTGATGAAGAGGTCGTTATCGAAAACCGAGTTATAATCGAAATAGAGTACGGATTGTACGAAGCCTTGGATTTTCAGTTCAACGAAATCTGTTACTACGGTAGGTTTGGCAGATGGTTGATAACTGGAATCGAACATACTATTACGTTTCAGTGAATCGAATTCACTTTGCGCTTGTGTTTGTAATGACCATAGTAATCCCATCAGCAATAAAATCCGGCGTATAATCATGCATTCAAAAGGTTCATAGCAATTAATCCTAGCACAACAAAATAAGTATGGGGAAAGTTGTGGGTCATAAAACGGGGCTATTCGGCAGCAAAATAGGCCGTCCAAGGCAATATGTTCTTTGTACACAATAGGACTCATTTTTTGCGTAAAAAACTTAACCTTTTCTTCATTTAAATGTTTATAAAAAGGGAGTTAAAAGATCAGCATATGCCCACTGACCGGTTGCTTGTTTTCCGGCAGGATATTTAAGATTTATGAAAACATATTTCCGTTTATTATCGTTTGCCAAGCCAATAACACGCTATGCCATACCGTATATAATTTTCACCTTGTTTTCCATCTTATTCGGAGCGTTAAATCTTGCTTTACTGGCGCCTTTGCTAACAACTTTATTCCAGTCGCAAGAAACGCAAGCAGTATTGGTAAAACCGGCGAATTCGTTCGATTTATTTCGAACTATGCAGTATTACAGTAGTGTATCGATGGCCAAGTTTGGGCTACAGCGCACGTTGGAGTATGTGTGCCTAACTATTTTATGCTCGGTATTATTGGGGAATATTTTCCGCTATTTATCGGAACGTACGATGGAGAATTTGCGTATTCAAACCTTGTTGAATTTACGTAGAACGGTATTTAATAACGTAATGGATCTTCCACTCTCCTATTTCAACAACGAACGAAAAGGCGATATCATGGCGAAGATTTCTTCGGACGTGCAGGTGGTGCAATATACCGTGACGGGTACTTTACAAGTAATTTTTAAGGAACCGGTTACACTGCTTACTTATTTGGTTATGCTGTTTATTATTTCCTATAAACTCACCTTGGTGTCGATGTTGATTATTCCATTATCGGCCTTTGTAATTAGTAGAATTGTAAAGAAATTGAAGAAACAGGCCATGGAATCGCATTGGTCGTATGGAAATATGTTGAGTTACTTGGAGGAAGCGCTATCTGGGATAAAAATTATCAAAGCATTTAATGCTACTACCTTCATCAAGCAGCGGTTTAATAAAGAGAACGAAACGTATTCTAATATTATTCGGAACATGGCAAAGCGGCAGCAATTGGCATCGCCGGTATCGGAGTTTCTAGGGATTGCCATGGTATCGGGCATAGTGCTGTATGGAGGGTCGTTGGTGGTGGCGAAAGATGGCGGCTTGAGTGCTGCGGCATTTATTGCATATATCGCCTTGTTTAGTCAAATTATGCGGCCGGCCAAAGCAATTTCCGATTCGTTTAGCAATATCCATAACGGGATTGCGGCGGGAGAAAGAGTATTGGATTTAATTGACGAAAAACCGGGTATTGTTGATCGCCCGGGTGCTGCTACTAAAACTTCGTTTGAAGAAGAGATGCAGCTTGAAAACGTTAGTTTCCAGTATAAGGAGAAATGGGTATTACAGCGGGTAAACCTTTCCATTGTAAAGGGGCAAACCGTGGCGTTAGTGGGCCCTTCTGGAGCTGGAAAATCTACCTTAATGGATTTACTACCCCGTTTTATTGAGCCCCAGGAAGGGCGTATTACCATTGATGGGCAGGATATTCAAACCGTGACCATGGAATCGTTACGATCGCTGATGGGGATTGTTACCCAAGATGCCATCTTGTTCAACGATACGATATTCAACAATATCGCTTTCGGCAAAACGGGTATATCGCGTGAAAGTGTAGAAGCGGCGGCGCGGATTGCCAATGCACACGAGTTTATAATGGCAACGGAAAAAGGATACGACACGAATATTGGAGATAAAGGCGGCAAACTATCTGGGGGCCAGCGCCAACGTATTTGTATTGCCCGGGCTGTATTAAACAATCCACCCATTATGCTTTTAGATGAAGCAACGAGTGCTTTGGATACAGAATCGGAAAAGATGGTGCAAGATGCCCTTAACAATTTAATGAAAAACCGTACGTCGTTGGTAATTGCGCATCGCTTGAGTACTGTACAAAGTGCAGACGTAATTATTGTATTGGATAATGGAAGAATTGTGGAACAGGGTACGCATCAATCGTTATTACTATCCAATGGTTTGTATAAGAAATTAATTGATATGCAAACCTTCCAAATCGCTACTGTAGATGCATAGACCTAGTACAGTGAACAAAAAGAACGGAAAATAATTAATAATAGTAGGCAGTAATCGTAACCATATTTATTGAACTAAGGAAAAAAACGGAAGCATGGGAAAAGCTCCATTCAAAGTAGGCTTATTAATTTCGACCTATAATTGGCCGGCAGCACTGGATTTAATATTCAAAAGTATCAGGATGCAATCGTATTTACCCGATGAAATATTGATTGCAGACGATGGTTCCGGTGTTGAAACGCAACAGCTCATTCGTTTACATCAACAAACGAGCCGTATTCCCATTAAGCATGCTTGGCACGAAGATGAAGGATTTAGAAAAAGTTTGATCCTAAACAAAGCCATTAAGCAGGCAGAGGCAGATTATATTATTGAAATAGATGGCGATATTTTACTCCATCGGCATTTTATAGCCGACCATATTCGCCACGCGCAAAGAGGTATTTTCATACAAGGAGCACGGGCTATGGTAAACGAAGCAAGAACTAAAGCATTGCTGCATGGAGCATCCAAGCAGCCATCCTTCTACAGCAATGGCATTAGTAACCGTTTTAACGCCTTTCGCTTGCCCATTTTCTCTAGCATATTCCCTTCCAACCCAGGTAGCTCCAATAACATTAAAGGCTGCAATATTGCCTTTTGGCGCGAAGATTTCATTGCCATTAATGGCTACAACAATACATTTTTTGGCTGGGGATCAGAGGACAACGAGTTCGCTGCCCGGCTGATCAACGCAGGTATAGCTAAAAAGCGATTGAAATTTGCAGCCATTTGTTTCCATCTTCACCACCCATTAAACGCACAAGATCAATCCGCGGTGAATCGTTCCCGGTATCAATATACAATGATTAATAAAGTGGTGAGCTGTGAAAATGGTTACGCCGAAGTGTAATAATTTTAGCAGCACATTTGATATATCAATATTCCTAATACAAGATAGCAAACCCATTTCACGATCTTGAAGGTATTGGTACGGTGAATATGAATTTTAGTTACTTTACCATTATCATGGAAGCGGCGACCCAATGTATACCATTTCCCTTGGGCTATTTTTCCTTTTAATACGCCCCAATCATTCGCAAATCGCAACATAGTCATGTAATACCCATCTACCAAATTGCCACTTTTGGCACGTTTACGGTATTGTACATAATTGGCGATATAATCAGTAAAGATCATGCCCACCATAAACAACAGTATAGGTATATGCCATTGTTGGAAGGTAAACATGGTTACAATTAATGCAATAAAGGCAACCACCAAGCTTTCTAATGTATTTAGCAAATCCCAATAAGCATATTGTGGCATTCTATCCATGAGAATAGCCGTTCCCGTACCATACCGAATAGGGCGGGTATATCCTACGCTTTCATTGGTCCACCAAGGATGTTCAACAGCAGCTTCAGGAAGTGTTTTCAATTGTTTATTTGTGCTATCGCAGATATGCATAAAAAAGTCAACGTCTTCACCGCCTCCAGCCTTCGGATACTCATTTGCAAACCTATGATTACCTACGGCAGCACGTTTCACCATAATATTAGCGGTTGCGCCCCATTTGAAATATGGTTTATGCTTGGCGATGGTGAAAATATCCATTCCACCGTTTGTTATAACAGCACGGGTAAAAGGTTTACTGGGTGTAGGCAAATTAACAAGACCGATAAACCCAATTTCGCCGGGATTTTCTTGAATGGCATTGGCATATACTTGCAGCAAGTCTTGCGGCACTGTAATATCATCATCGAGGAACAAAATCCAGTCGCCTTTTCCCAATTCTATACCACGGTTACGAGTGGCTCCAGCGCCAAGGTTCTCCGGGTTTTTATGTAGATGGATATGCGGTTGTTGCGCTAGCACTTCCAGTTGTGGGGGAATAGTGGCAGCCGGGTTATCTACAATTACGAAAATATTAATGGTGGTGTTTTTCGGTGCAGGTAACAAAAGGATTGGTAATAAATACTTTTCTTCTAAACGGAATGACGGAATAATGATATCAATACTATACATACTATATTTTAAGAATGTCGCAAGATAATCATATTAAAGAACAGGCTCCCAGAAATTCTTTTCCCCTTGGTACCTTTTCTTCCAATTCTTAAACAACAAGCGCCAATACATCCACCAGCCCATACTTTGCTTAATGAGCATCAATTTATCGCGCCTAAAAACGGGATCGTTATGAGAGGAAGAAAACCCCATCATGTTGTAACGCGCGATTAAAACGGGTATGTATTGCTGGCGAAAGCGGCGGTCGCCCCATGCTTGGATATTGAGGGCATAATCGGCGTATATCTTGTATTTTAGTTGGTATTTGTACAATTGGAATACGGTAGCGGGGTAAAAGATGGTTTGGTGATTCATGCAGTGCTTGGCGAGGCGATAGGATGAAAATTCACCTCCTAGTAACTCCATACCGGGTGTTGCATCGCCGTAATAAGGAACGCTATCACCGTAGTAAATGGTCCGCGGATCTTTTAATTGCTTGGCGAGATCGGAGAACCCGGGTAATAAGCGATCATCGGCTCCTAAGAAATATATCCATTTACCGTTTGCTTCGTTCACTCCTTTATTGAAGGCGTCGTATATCCCTTTATCTGCTGCTTGGTGGAATTTAATACGTGGGTCGTTGAAAGCAGCAGCAATGTCAGCAGTTCGATCTTTGCTGCCTGCATCCATCAACAGTACTTCAAATTGTTGGAAATGCTGTTGTACAATACTTTGTAAACAATCCTGCACATCCTTTTCTGCATTATACGTTGCGATGATAATGCTTACTATAGGCGTGGCATTGGCACTAATCTCCATAACGTTTCTTGTTCGGCGTGAATAATGGGTTATTTATTATTGATAACAAGTTTTTGCAGAAATGGATTAATGGCATGTGCATTTTCTTTCGCCGTATTTGTACAATTGTATGATTACATTCTACATTGTTTTCCATTTACAAGTACGCTATTTTACTATTTTTCTACCACAACAAATTTCCACCAAACTACCTACCAGTATACATTTCAAAGAAATACCGACCACCTCATTTGCAGTGAAAAAAATATACAACAGTTCGTTCTGTTTGTCAATTGATCGCCGTCATGAACGCTACTAATTTTGCATCATTATCAACTTAATACACAACCCATATGAAAAAAATCTGCATGTCGCTTTTCGCGGTATCCATGTTATGCATTTCATTTGTTGCGAACGCACAAAAGCCAGCTGATGCATTGTTATCTCCTACCAACCACGCTTTGGTAATGATCGACCATGAAAGTCAAATGGCTTTTGCTGTAGAAAACATTACTACGCCTGAATTGCGTCAGAACACGGCGATTGTTGCAGGTGCCAGCAAAATTTTTAAAGTGCCAACGATTGTTACTACGGTAGCAGAAAAATCTTTCTCTGGTCCTGTATTCCCAGAAATCATGGAGTTCTATCCTCCTAGCACTACAAAATATTACGATCGTACAACGATGAATACTTGGGAAGATGTGCCTACGTATAAAGCCATTACTGCTACTAATAAAAAGAAATTGGTATTAGCTGGTTTATGGACAGGTGTTTGTATTGTTGGCCCAGCATTATCGGCCCGCGCAGAAGGTTACGAAGTATATGTAATTACGGATGCTTGTGGTGATGTATCTGAAGAAGCACACAAAATGGCCATCGACCGTATGGTACAAGCTGGTTGTGTGCCGATTACTTCTGTTCAATACATTTTGGAATTACAACGCGATTGGTCACGCCAAGAAACGTACAAACCTGTTACCGACTTAATGAAACGTTTTGGTGGTAGCTACGGTCTTGGTATCCAATACGCACACGAAATGTTGAAACACTAGTTTGTTTCGCTAGCCATGAAATTTTATTAGCAACACAAAAAGGCAGTGTCGTGCTGCCTTTTTCTTTCCCCCTGGCACCCATTATGAAACAATTATTATTTGCCTTTTGCCTGTTGGCCGGGATTTCTAGTGTACACGCACAAGGAACCCTAAAAGCCAGCATTATCATTATCAACGGCAACATCCATACACTCGACCCGAATGCACCGAAAGCAGATGCTATCGCCATTAACGATAACAAAATCATTGCTACCGGTTCTAATAAACAAATCCTTTCGCTCAAGAACAAAACTACCCGCATCATCGATGCACAAGGTAAAACGGTGATTCCCGGTTTGTTCGATAGCCATTTACATGTTATCCGCGGTGGCCGATTCTACAATTCGGAGCTTCGTTGGGATGGCGTTCGCAGTTTAAAACGTGCGTTAGAGATGTTGAAAGAACAAGCGCAACGTACACCACCGGGGCAATGGGTACGCGTTGTAGGCGGTTGGAATGAATTTCAATTTGAGGAGAAACGCTTACCTACCTTAGCAGAGATTAACGAAGCAACAGGTAACACACCTGCCTTTATCCTTTACTTATACAGTAAAGCATGGTTAAACAAAGCCGGCCTCGCCGCTTTGAAAATGGATGAAAACAGCCCAAACCCAATGGGTGGCCTTATCGAAAAAGATAACCAAGGAAAACCCACCGGTTTGCTTGTGGCCGAACCCAATGCCTTTATCTTGTACAGCACGCTCGCGAAATTACCCGAGCTAAGTACAGAAGAACGTGTGAACTCTACCCTACAATTCATGCGCGAATTGAACCGCTTAGGCGTTACTGCTGTGATGGACGCAGGTGGAGGATTCCAAAATTTCCCGGATGATTACACTATCACGGATCAATTAAACAAAGAAGGAAAAATTACCTTACGACTCCCCTATTATCTTTTCGCACAAAAGAAAGGAACCGAGTTACAAGATTATAATAAATGGATTGGGATGGTAGATATCGACCACCAAGGTCATAATGATATCAACCACATCGAGTATAAAGTAGCCGGCGGTGGCGAAAACCTTGTAGCCGATGCAGCCGACTTCGAAAATTTCTTGTTCCCACGCCCAGAACTACCTACCAGCATGGAAAGCAGCTTAACGCCTGTGTTAACACAATTGGTAAAAAATCGTTGGCCTTTCCGTATTCACGCAACGTATAATGAGAGTATTGGTCGTGATTTAGACGTGATAGAACAAGTAAACAAAACCATCAGCGTACAAAACGCGCCTTGGTTCTTCGATCATGCTGAAACGATTAGTGATGAAAACATTGCGCGTATTAAAGCATTAGGTGGTGGTGTAGCCATTCAACACAGGATGGCTTACCAAGGAGAATTGTTTGTACACCGCTATGGCATTCAACAAGCCTTGCATGCACCGCCAGTAGCCAAATTATTAAAAGCAGGCATCCCGGTAGGATTAGGTACCGATGGTACGCGTGTAGCATCTTACAATCCTTGGGTAGCCTTGTACTGGTTGGTAACAGGTAAAACGTTAGGAGGCAACACAATTCTTTCGCCGGATAATCAACTCGATCGTACCACGGCTTTGCAATTATTGACAACAGGTAGTTATAGCCTTATCAAACAACAAGAAGATAAAGGCATGTTGAAGAAAGGTTACTTGGCAGATGTAGTGATTCTCGACCGTGATTATTTTAACATTCCCGGCGATGAGATTTTACAAATACAAGCCGTATTAACTATCGTAGATGGTAAAATCGTGTACGGCGCTGCACCCTACGCACAAATTGCACCTGCACCATTGCCGGTTATTCCTGCATGGTCGCCTGTAAAATATTTTGGAGGATATCAATACAAATAAGATGCGTGAAATCATAGAAAATATGACCAACACATCGAGCCGCACACACATATTAAACGTAGCATTACTGGTATTTAGAATTGTTTTATCGCTACAGTTAATGATTGTGCATGGTTTGAAGAAGATTGGCATAGGCGTAGAAGTAGCCGAGCAAGTGCCCAATCCATTGCACTTGCCGGAAGTATTGAATAGTGCATTTGCTATTGCGGGCAACCTCGTGTTTCCTGTATTTATCATTTTCGGCCTATTCACCCGTTTAGCCATCTTGCCCGTGTTGGCCATTACATTAACCGGCTATTTTGTGTTGCATGCTCACGACCCACTTTTAGTAAAGGATGTGCCGTTCATGTATAGTCTTTCATTTTTATTCTTGCTAGTGGTGGGTCCAGGTGGATACTCGGTTGACTGCTGGCTTAATAGGCGGATGCTTGCAAAATGGGGTGTATGAAAAAGATATTAATCAGCACATATTTGATTGCACAAGTTTTCGTAGGTAGTGCCTTGCACGCACAAACACAACCCAAGTTCGCCAGCTTGTACTATAATGAAGATTATAGCTATCTACGAAAAGACTCCGCATTGGACATGTACGGAAAAATGAAGTACACCAAGCTACATCCCAAAGGCACTAGCTATGTTACCTTTGGGGCCGATGTGCGGTTCCAATACTTCTACGTGAACAACGAAGCTTGGGGACTTGAACCGAAAGATAGCACAGGCTATGTATTATCGCGCTTTCTTGTACATGCCGATATGCATTTGGGTAAACACTTCCGGGTGTTTGCACAACTACAGAGCAGCCAAGCCGGGGACAGAATGAACCCCAGCGGCGTAGAGGAAAATATATTGGATGGTCATCAATTCTTCTTTGATGTACAACATGCCTTCAACCCGCAAACAGCTATTACTTTACGGGTAGGTCGACAAGAATTACAATATGGTTCGCAACGACTTATCGCTGTTCGGGAAGCCCCTAACAACCGCCAATCATTCGATGCAGCGAGGGTGTTACTTTCCATGAAGAATCAAACGTTGGATGCATGGTACAGTCATGCCGTACCATCTAAGCACGGGATATTTGATGATCGATTTAACCGGGATAACAAATTCTGGGGCGTGTATTACACGCATGCAAAAGTGCCTGTTTTAAAGCATGTAGAATTTTACTACTTGGGCTTATGGAAAGCCAATAACAAATACGATCAACTAAGCGGCGAAGAAACTCGACATTCCGTGGGTACAAGAATTTGGCATACGTCCAACACTTGGCGTTACGATTGGGAAGCTTTATACCAATTCGGCAAAGTGGGTACAACGAATATCCGGGCATGGACAGTTTCCAGCAACACGAGTTATGTATTTGACCAACTAAAGGTGAAGGCGGAATTGGGATTGAAATCCGAACTCATCAGCGGTAACCGCTCTTACACCGACAACACCGTAGAAACCTTCAACCCGTTATACCCAAGAGGCGCGTACTTCGGTTTAGCACCGGCATTAGGTCCTGCTAACCTGATCGATGTGCACCCTTACGTTAACGTGCCCTTGCACAAGAAGTTAACTGCCACCGGGGAATTCGCTTGGTTTTGGCGCTACAGCGAGCAAGATGGTATGTATGGCCCTAATGGCGCCTTCATGTTAACAGGTAAAAACGTAGCGGGTAAATCTATTGGCCAGCAGCTTTCGGGCAGTTTGGGTTATCGCCCTAACCCTTTTACCCTTTTCAGGTTAGAATCTGCTTATTTCAGGGCAGGAGAATATTTAAAAAATGCCACGCCAGGCAAAAACATATTCTTCACCTGTATAACAGCTCAATTGAAATTATAAAATCGACAATAAAGAAGATTGTTACTGTCGAAGTGACAGTTATAGGTTTAAACATATCACCAGGGCATTCTTGTCCTGGTTTTTGCTTTATATATGCTCCATTCAATTGCATCAAGCTTTCAACCCTTCCAGTGCTTTAAAAAAATGATCAATATAAGTTAGCCCTATTGGAATCACCTTATCCTTAATATGGATCTGTTGTTTCTCTACTGAAATGATTTTATCGAGCGCCACGAAGTAACTTTTATGGGCGCGAATGAAGCGATTAGGGGGAAGCACATCTTCTAACTGTTTCATTGTTTGGAGGGTAACAATGCGTTGGGTTTTGGTGAAGATGGAAACATAATTCTTTAGCCCCATGATGTAGCAGATATCATCGAGTTCGATACGCACCATTTTGGTTTCTACCTTTACGAAGATATAGCCACCGGTAGATGGATAAACATCGGCGATAGGCTTGGCGGGAACTGTCATGGGAAACTTTAACTTGTACGCTTTATCAACGGCACGGTAGAAGCGTTCCAGCGAAATGGGTTTGAGTAAGTAATCTACCACGTTGTGTTCAAAAGCATTGATCGCGTATTCCTGGTAAGCGGAGGTAATAATTACCATCGCCCGGTTACGCAATACTTCCATAAATTGTACACCGCTTAGTTGCGGCATTTGGATGTCGAGGAAGATAAGATCGACTTCTGTTTGGTTAAGTGATACCATTACATTTAATGGGTTGGTATAGGCACCTACTAACTCTAAAAAAGGCATTTTCTTGATGTGGTCTTCGATCAATTTAATGGCCAAAGGTTCATCATCAATGATTAAACATTTCAACATACGCCCGCGATTTTGGTTTTTCTCTTAAAAAGGAATGCTTAGTTCGACTGTAAATGCTTCGGCGTCATTGGTTACATGCATCACGTGTTTATTCGGGTAGAGCAATTGCAAACGTTTTTTGATATTGTCGAGCCCGATACCACCGCTTTTATCTTTTAGATAATTGTTGATTTTATTGCTAACGGTAAAATACAATTCTTTTTGTGTGATTTCCAAGGATATTTTTACCGGGTGTTGCGGATCATCGAGCACCCCATGCTTGCAGGCATTTTCCACTAAAGGGAAGAGTAATAATGGGCTAATGCGGTGACTATCCATATCGCCTTCAATACTAAAGTGAATATTAATCCCATCTTCATAGCGCAGCTTCACTAAATCGATAAAACTATTTAGATAGGCTACCTCTTTGTGCAGGCTCACCTTATTTTGGGAGTCTTCTTTTTCGTACAACATGTGCCGGATCATATCCGACAATTTCATTATACCATGAGCAGTTTTATTGCTTTTCTCAAGCGTAGCAAGGGAATAGAGATTATTGAGGGCATTGAATAAGAAATGCGGGTTGACTTGCATTTTCAAGAAAGCCATTTCGGCGGTGTGCTTTTGTTTCTCGAGTTCCCGGCGCGTTTTCTCGGCGGCAATCCAATCGATAAAACTACGATGCGCCAAACCTATCAACAAAGAGCAGGCCGTGTTCCGCACAGAAATCAAAATAAAGTTCACAGCATTCACGTATTCCGGTACGCCGGGGAGTTTATATTGCGCCAGCACTATATCATAGAAGATTCTACCCACGAAATACTTAAAAATCCCGAACAGTATAATAGATGCGAAACAAACCAATAGAAAGGAAATAAACCGTTTGGTTTGGAAGAACTTGGGCGTAAAATAGAAAGAGGAAATGCAGAAAATGATGAAATTAATGAACCCAAACAAGCCGTATTGTATGGCGAATGTTTTCGTTACCAAGTAGCCACGGTTTACCACGAGTACTTCGGGTGTCATCAATAAAAAAATCAGCATCATCCAGCCGATAAATAAAGCGATAAAACTCTTTACCTCTTTTCTACCCATAAACTCGGTATATATACTTGTAATACTATCTAGCGCCACAATGTACAAATTAAAACATGAAAGTAAAATCCCGTAGGGTTGAAAAAACGGCCCCTCTCTACTGGGTAGAGAGAGACCGTTTAGTGTTGAATAGGACGTATAGATTAGAATTTAGCGATCTGCACCTCTCCTACTTTGCCGTCGATATTGAAACGGAGTAAATAGTTACCGGCTGTTAAGTTCGCTGCATTTATTTGAATGGTTTGATAACCAGCTTGTACTGTTCCTTCGAACAACACACCTTGTAGCTTACCGTTCATGCTTACCACGTCGATGCGTACCTTTTTAGCGGTACCTAGTTGCATCGTAATATTCGCATTTGCGCGGATTGGGTTAGGAGCCACTTTGATGTGTAAATCATCTACCACATTGCCTTTATTACCCAGTACATTCAGCAAGAAGGTATTTTTAGTTATACCACCATTTCCATCGTTCGCCGTTACTGTTACGAGTGTATTACCAACTGTAATACCTGCTACGTTTACATCTGCGCCCGTGATGGTAGCTGTACCAATAGCTGGGTTATCGGTGCTTACCGTGTACGTTAATGCATCATTATCAGCATCGGTGAAGTAATTGGCAATATTCAGCACTCTTTGGCTGCCTATTTCCACCACTACGCTTGGCATATTACTAGCTGCCGGCGGTGTATTGGCTTTGATGTTGAGTGTTAAAGTATCGACTGTTGATGCACCATATACATCTGTGGCTGTAAACGGTACTTTAATGTTACCAACTGCTTGCGGAATAATGCTGGCATTACCATTTGCATCTACAAATACTTTAGCATTAGTAGGTTGTGCCGCCTCGAAACTATAAGTAATAGCATCGCCATCTGGATCGGTAAATACCGTATCGAGTTTCAACGCCAAACTAGGCAGATCGTTCGAGATGGTTTTCGTACCCAGAGGTTTTGTAACTACCGGTGCACGGTTTGTATTGTACACGCGGATGTAAATAGAATCGGTACGCTCGTTATTGAAATTATCTTTCAATGTTAACCTTACCACGTGTAAACCAGATTCTTCGTACGTAGGCGTGAATTGCAAGGTATGTGTTGTACCCGTTTTACTGATACTTACGCCTGCTTTTGGTGTTGCTAAGCTAACGGCAATGGTGCCATTCTCTTCGTCTTTTACCGGTATAGTGTAACGTAACGTATCGGCTTCGTTTATAATAACCGTATCGTGTTTCGTTAAATACGGCGCTTGGTCGATACGTACGTTTAAGGTTACACTTGGAGCTGGTTTAAGCGGGTCGTTGTTGTTGATGATAATCTTCGCCGCTTGGTCGGTTGGCAACACTTTGTTACCGTCGACTTTGAGTTGAAGTGTTTGCGAAGTACCGCCGTTCACATTGGCCGTAACAGGCGTTAATGTTAACCAGCCACCATCGGCTGTTGCGGCAGCGAAGGCATTGATAGCATAATGGAAAGGATAGTATTCTTCAAAGAACGATTCATCTGGGCTAAACCTTCTATAGAATAAGCCTTTTTTGATATTGTCGTTTGCTTGCCATTGTACGCCTTGTGGGTAACGCATACCTGGGGCAAATTGCCATTCGATAAAGAACTCTTCGTATGGATTGAAGTTGATCGCTGAGTCCAATTTCGCTACTACGTTTCTACCCAAGGTATCTTCGGCCAAGGTAATGCTTTGCGAATAGATGGCCGTAGCGGTGTTAATGTTAGAGCCGATGAGTACACGCACTTTCACCGTAGCCGGCATCATAGCATCGGTGCGGTAGTAGTTGCCGACATGACTTAATTTGAAGCCTTTTTCACCGGCATTGAACCTAGCAGCTGCGAGAATGGGGTTACTATCATCGCCAGTACCTAAGAAGGTTAACAGTTTATTTGTTGGATCGATATAAGAAATCGAGTCCACAAAAGTACCGGCAGCCATAGGCACCATTTTCATGGCTACTTTGCCGGCTGTATGTACACTCTTTAAGGTAGCACTGTCTACTACGGCAGCTTTTTCAATGCCATTATAGCTTATACCAGGACGGTTATAATTAACCGCTACTTTGTATTGTAATGCACCTTCCCCGTTATTGGCAATAACGATGCTGGTATCGGCCATTTGCTTTTGTTGGATCGTCATTTTCACTTGCGTGGTATTAACACTCACCACAGGTGGCAATGCCACTTGGGCCATCACTGGCACCACTACATTCCCTACACTGCTTTCGATGTTAACTTGCTCCTTCAAGCTAGCGGCTACTTCGCCTGGATGTAATACTACATTGTAACGTACTTCTTCACCCGGCGCCAAAATAAGCGGCAAGGCAGGTACTTCTTCGAAGCCCAGTTGGTTATCGTCGCTGAAAGTAACATTATTGATGGTTACATCCTTTGTTCCGGTGTTGACAATCGTTAACAATTTGGTTAAACCGGTAGTATTGCCAATGGTAAGGTTACCATAGTGCAAAGTATCGGTTGTATGCAAGCTATCTGTACCAATCACCGTTAATGAGAACGGAATTTGGATCGACGGTTGTTGCGGGTCATTTGTAGAGATTTGTAGGTAATCATTGAAAGTACCGTCGGTCATACTGCGGGTAGTCCATGTTAATGGTACATCTACCGATTCGCCGGCTTTTACTTTCAAGCTGGAAGATGGCACGAATTCAATTACACCACGGTCTTTATAGAAAATAGATTGGTTGTAAGCCATGATACCATCTGTACCGGCTTCATTTTCTATACCCACTTTGAAGTTATGCAAGAAGTTAGCGGTTAGCTCTCCTTCTTTCATTTGTAATTTAATACGACCATCTTTATAGAAGATGATTTCGTAGGTAGCATCGCCACTAGAGAAGAAGTTGTAATACCATACTTTCTTGAACTCTACCACCAGTTTTTCATTATCGGCATACTTGTAAATCTCACCGGTGTACTTCCTCTCCCATTGGTCGAATTGGCGTGACAAAGGCACATCTGCCGTAGTAATTACCCCGTTTGGTTCCAAGGTTGAAGGGAACGATGTTGTTACATTCAGCAAAGCTGTTGGTTCTTTCACGAAGAAGCTACCCAATGCGTTCAAGTATAACTTATTATACGTTTTACCATAATATGGGAAGGCGAATGGAATACTAATTTCTTCTACTGGAACCGTGCCTATATCTACAATGGTAGGCGAGCCCTTGCCATTATCTAGCTCAATCCAATTGTAAGCCGCCGTTGTGCTGTCGATATTTTTATGGATAGAGTATGATTGTGCATGGGTTAAACCGTTACTTACTCCTTTCGAAGTAATATCGCTCACTAACCATTGTGGCGTTTCCAACATCACATCTAAATCACCATCACCTGTATTGATAATGCGTACACTACCTGGTGCTGTTTCATCGATTTGCAATGTTTTATGCTGACCACCATTCAAGGAATAGCTTACACTTGGAGTAGCCTTACCTGCACCACTTACGCTAAGAGTATAAGTAGTAGTGGTCGCATTATCCGTTACAACCGTTACTGTACCTGTGTAGTTCGAAACAGCAGTAGGTGTGAACGTAATTGGAATACGAACTTCCGATAAAGCGGGCACTACGGTAGATGTAGTGGTAGTTGTGAAGGCAGGGTTACTGATGCTAACACTCGCGATGTTCACCGGTTTTTTACCTGTATTCATAAATACCGCTTCCAAGGTGGCTGATCCTTGTTTGTATACATTACCGAAGCTAAGGCTGCTTGTTTTTTGCAAGAAACCTTGCTCACCCGTTACAGTTAAGTGTACAGGTACTGCCACGCTTTCTTGGCTCGGATCGTTCGTTGTAAGCTGTACAATATTTTCGTAGGTGCTATCTACGAGGTCTTTTGCAGTCGCTACAAATTCTACATTTACTACTTCACCGGGTGCTATAGCACCTGCAGAAGGTTTAATTGACGTAACGAATTGCTTGGCATTCGGTACAATCCATAAAGAGGTATTATCATCCGGCACCCATGGGTTCTCTAACATGTAATCTTGTACGTTGAAGCCTTTCGATTCTTGCTTGTTTTCAAGACCTGTTAAGGCGTAGCCTGTCCACATGGCATTTATTACATCTTTGAAGTTCATTTCAACGATGCCATTGCTATGTAATACCATTTGATACGTAGCCTTACCCATGCTTGTAGAGCCACCGCCCCAGAAGCTACCGGTGAAGTACTCCATATCGTTGTATTGTACAATCACTTTACCGGGTTCATACTTCAAATAAATCTTAAAGTTCACCGGGATGAATGGATCACGGTTATTCATGTAAAACCCGTAGATACCACCGGTGAGGCCATCATCTTCAATAGGCAAGCTGCCACTGCTGATATTCATCGCACCTGGATAGCTGAATGATAACACGCCGTAGCTTGTTACGTACAGTTGGTGGATGGTATCGCCATACACGTTCATCGGGAACCCTAATTGTATTAGCTTCGCACGTTTCGGATCGGCGTTTAATTCGCGGGTAATGTCGGTAGCGCTGGAAGCAATATCGTTCCAATGGTATACGGGACCTCCCGGTTCTTTACTATCGATGTAGGTATATTGACCATATGGCTCGCTTCCTTGCTGCATTGTTTTCGGCATTTTTGCCAACGCTGCGATAGCAGGGAAAGAATAGCTTAATGGGTATTTACCATCTACGTTTGATATCTTCAAGGTGTTCTTACCTGTTGAATCTGCTTTCGCAACAATCTGTACAGGAAGCGTTTCTAGGCTCATTTTAGGCGGTTCTACCCCAAAACCACTTGCAGTTAAAGCTAATGACCCTCCATTACTATTGAGCGTAATTTTAGCTTGTTGTAAGCCTGCTGTAGTAGGAATGAATTTAATACTGAACACGCCAGAATCGCCGGGATACAAAGTATCTGGAGCAGCTACTTTCGTGAATAAAGCATTGTCGGAAGCAAACGTGATATTGTGCAATTTTGCCAAACCGGCATTGTACAATTTAATCTTCGCGGTACCTTCTTTACCGATGAACACTTGCTTACAATCCAAGATACCTTCTTTACTAGTTAAAGCCGCTTTTTGGCCTGTTACGTTCACAATCAACGGCACATCCGCACTTGGGTTGTTTAAGTCGTTAGAGCTAATATTCACTCTAAAGTTATAAGTACCATTACGAATGGTATTGGCATCACCTGTTAAAGTAATCGTACCATTTGCATTGGAAGCTACAGTACCGGTGCTAGGCAACAAAGAAACAAAACCTCCGAAATTACCTTCATTGCTTAAGGCCATCATGCTGTAACGGATCGCTTGGAATTGACTTTGTACATTTTTCCATGTTTTACCGAGGTTACTGCTCGTGAGGAAGTTATTGGCCAAAGAATCTGGGGCACCGTATTCGTACCCTTGCGAGTAAGCATATTCGGGATCATACGCATATACAATCCAGAACACTTCGCCAGGTTGGAAGGTATACATGCCGTTTAGTTTCGTTACCATTAATTGCCCCCAAGTAGAGCGTGTTGGCATGTTTTGGGAATGAATGAGCGTTCCTTTCGACGGGTCATCGCCACCTTTATAGATTTGAATGGTAATGGGTTTGTCGATGGATTGGGTTTGCACATAGTTACCTACGTGGGTTAAGTTGAATGGTTTTTGTTTTACTACGAAACGGGTAGCAGCAGCAAAAGGGACTAATTCATCATCACCCAAATAGCCGCTGGCATATGTTTGTGTAGCATAACGCAAGGTATCTTTATATCCTCGTGGCATAGCCCATGAGGAAGAAACAGGAATCGTGTTGCCTGTCCAAGTAAGCGGGCCTTTACCCGTATTTCCTAAGGTTACTGTTGCAGTACCTTTAGGATTAGTAGCGACATTGATGTTCATGGTTAACGTAGTACTTGGTACGTTAATGATGGGGCCATCTAAGGTAGTTACCTGTACTTGGTTAGATAGTGAGCTTTCATTCCCCCACATATCACGTGAAGAAATACTTACATAATAAGCCGTTGAAGGAGCAAGACCACTTAATACAAACGTTTCAGCTGTACCTGCGGCATTTGCTTTCTCGATATTTACTTTTGTAACGGCATCCTTTTGCGCATCACTAAAAGATGATTTGGAATAATACACAATGTAGTTTGCTGCATTGGCATTATCGACATCTACTGGGGCCGTCCAGTTGAGGTCGATGCTATTTTGGGCTTTGCTGATACCGGTTACATTAGTAATGGCATTCGGCGCAATTCCTTTATCGGGTTGCAGGGCTTTTGTAGCGTTCAATCTACCGATACCCATTAAACCGGCATACGCAGGATTCATAGCTAAGAACTTATCTGTTGTATTTAACAAACGGTTTCTTAAATCCGTATTCGAGAAGCCCATTTTGCCAAACTGGGAAACCACTAAAGCAGCCACACCAGACACGTGCGGGCAAGCCATAGAAGTACCTGCAATATAACCGTATTTATTCCCCACCACGGTGCTTAATACCATTTCATCGGCATCGCCTGTAATATCGCCACCGGGAGCAGAAATATCTACATACGCACCGTAGTTAGAATAGGATGCTTTATTATCGAACATTGTAGTAGCACTAACCGCTAATGTAGGCGCATAATAACCGGGATAAGCATCATCACCAATATTGCTATTACCTGATGCAAAAATTACTAAACCACCATTCATGGGGCCTACTTGTTTACCATCGGCATCTCTACCGGCTTCCTTCGTGAAGTAATCAATCGCATCTAAAATCAAAGGATCGTACACACCGGGTGTTTCATACCCCCAAGAGTTTTGAGAAATCACAGCGCCGTTATTTGCGCCATATACAATGGCCGCCGCTGTTGCTGCACCACCTGCTGTAGTTGCACCGAAAATTTCGGACGACATTACTCTTACACCATCACCTTTACCAGAACCACCGGCAATACCGGCTACCCCTTTACCATTGTTGTTAACAGCTGCTACCGTACCCGCTACGTGCGTACCGTGGTCGCCCGGCGTAATACGGCCCATACTTTCTGCGAAATTATAACCATACACATCATCAACATACCCATTCCCATCATCATCCACACCTTCCACACCGTTTAATTCCGCTTGGTTTACCCACATATTCGCTTGTAAATCTTCGTGGGAAAAATCTACACCTTCATCCACGATATCGACAATTACACTGGGGTTACCCATGCTTACTTTCCAAGCACCGGGCAATTTAATATCGGCACCTACGTAACCACCGGTTTGACCGGTATTTTCGTAATGCCATTGGTACGGAAACCCAGGATCGTTTACCGGTGCCGTACTCAGCGGTTTAATTCCTTTAGCGGAAAACTTCTTGATGCTGGCATTTACAACCGACTTTACTGCGTATACAGGTTGAGCGATTTCCACTTCGTCTACCCGCTTAAAATTCGCCAATAAAGTATTCACATCTGTATTGCCATCGAGCTTGATCACGTACCAACGATCGAGCCCATATTTTTGCATTTTAGCTTCCATTTTACCGGCATACGGGAATACGCGTTGCATAGTTGTAGCGCTGTATTTACGAGCCACCGCATCTAGCGGGGTAATACCAGAAGAGAAAGTAGCAGCACTGGTATTGGTTGCCAAGCGTTTCGCGTTGACAGCCACCCGTTGTGCCGCGGTTGTTTTAATTTTCACGATCACTTGCCCTGCGTGAACTCCTTTTTGCTGACCGAAGGTTACAACGGCACATAATAGAGCTATAACGAGGCATGTGAAACGTAGCATATTTGCGTAACGATTTCTCATGTTGTTGATCATTAGTAGAGTTAATCGGATAGTTTACTGGATGAGGAATGAGAACCCAAATTTGAAAGTATTCGAGATCGTTGCGTTGGCACCATCTTGCGTAGGAATTAAATAAGCAAGGTCGAACCGGAGGATTTTATAATACACCCCTAGCCCGGTTGTTACATACCTTAAACCGCCTACGGCCGTGTTTTCATAATTATACCCGGCACGTAAAGCCAACATTTTACGGTAAGCATATTCGCCCCCTACGTTGTACACGATGTTTTTACCAAAGCCATCCACGTAAGATTTCACGAGTGGTTTGTTCACCTCGGTTGTTAGGATCACTTGGTGCAGTTCTTCCCATTTCTGTTGAAAGGCTACGCCTAACGCGAAGTTGGAAGGCAGCTTGTAACTACTGTTGTCTTCGCCGTATTTGATTTTTGTACCTACATTGGTAAGGGCGGCACCTGCGTGCCAGCTTTGCCCCTGTGCATTTTCTTTGGATTGATAATACACACCCAAATCGGCCGCAACAGCATTTCCATTCTTATACCCTGCATAGCTGTTATTGGCAATATGCGAGTTGATATACCGGAAAGCAGCACCGATACTGAAACGGTTGGACAATTTCCTTGCATACGATACATCCACAGCCAAATCATAGGGATTCGATTCTCCTACGCTTTGCCCGTATTCATCGGTTTGCAATAATTTACCTTGTTTGAAATAGCGCAACGAAGCAGAAAATACTTCACGCTCGTTGAATTTGTAGTGACCGGAAGCGGCATAGAGTGCAATGTTCTTAGCAAGGTTACTCATCCACGGCGTGTAAGCTACTGCCACGGCTCCTTTACTTTCTATTTGTGCCATGCGTGCCGCGTTGGCGTAATGGGTAACATTGTCGCCCGGCAAAGCAACACCACTTTCGCCGATACCGGCAGAGCGGATGTCCGTATTCATACGTAAGAATGGTACAGCAGTAGGACTCGCCTTACCATTCCAAGTCACGGAATCGGTGTTGTTTTGCGCATTGGCAGTCGACATAATAAACATGCACGCGAGTGCACTTATTAAGCGGGAAAACTTCTTCATGCGGGAGTAGATTTTGGTTGATTAATATCCTTCCAAAAGTACCGCGTAAATGGGTTGTTAGGTAGTGAAGCGGAGAAAGTGACGATTTGTATTTTTTCAAACAATCACATCATTAACAATATTTACATTCAACAAAATGCATTTATTTTACAATTTCATTCAAATAACAACAACTAAAACCCATCATTTCATAACGACATAAAATGCATATTTTGTACGAACTGGGAAAAGTAATTGACGAACTAAAGGGTTTAGCATGCTTGGGTAATAATTCGAATTACAATATTTACTAATACTAATTCACTGCTAAAAATGAATGTTGTATAGAAACAAACAGTGCAAGCTGGAGGGCTTGCACTGTATTTATAGTATGATGTAGTTATTTTATACGCCTTTTACCACGCCTTCGAGCCATTTCCGTTCATCTACCATATTATCTTTCATTCCCAATTGTTCTATTAAACTAAGGCAATTCGTAGCTGCTTCTTTACACCAAGGCATTTCTTTCACGAGGGTGAAAAGTTTCGCCAAAGCAGGCATATGTTCACCACGATCTAATAACCAATAAGCGTGTTGTGATCGGAAGTATGGGCTGTAATAAAATTCATCATTCGCCCAATCCCAAATCTCTTGGGGCATGCTTGGCGAATTGCTTAACCACGAGAAAGCATATACTGGAGAATTGACAATGTCGCCATCAAAACCTAGTAAATGCTGAATGGGTAATGACATTTCCTTATCCTTCGGCAGTTTGGCGGATAATATTTCTTCATAGAGTGCATGCGCTTGTTCATGCATATTGGTGCAGTGGAGTACATCGGCATAGATACGTTTTGTTCTTATATGCGCGGCATCGATCGCCAAGCCCATTAAGCAATGTTTTTCTGCTAAGGCAAATTCTTGCAAGATGAAATAACTCCTAGCAAATGCCGCGTGAAAATCGGCTTGTTGTTCCGCTGTTTCATCGGCATGTTCGATGGCAATCTTCAGGGCTTCTTGTGGATAGCGATCATCGTTATATCTTTCCATTACTTGCCATAGGGCTAAATGACCACCCATTTGTTCATCTAGTATTCCGTATATAATTCCCCGTTTATCGGCTCCCGACTTTACCTTTTTCCAATTGTTGAATTGTTCTGGGTAAGCGGCGGCGAAAGTCATGATTTCATTCGTTTCACGGTTCTTTAGCTTGAGATCTATTACCGCTCCGGGTTTGCATATATACCGGGCAACAGTATTGAACACTTGTTCGTCGAATTGCGCAATAGCAGGATCTATAGTTGAATTGGCAGATATAGTAGCTGGCTGGGGAGCAGCATTTTTCTTCTTTAGAAAATCGAATAAGCCCATATGAAGCAGGATATTGGTTTAGAGATCATTGTTTCCGTAAGGTAAGAAAGCTTTTGATAGCGTTCAATCTCTTTTTGTTACATAAGCGTTGTATTTTCTTACCAAAGCCTAGGAACAAAAAAGCGCCTCCTGCATAGTAGAAGGCGCTTTCGCAAATATTATCAATATAATTACAAGTTCTCTGTAGTAGATTTCGTTTTCACATCTACCGGGAAGGTGCCTTGCCAAGTACCTGTTATGGTTTTGGTAACACCCGTTCTAGTATGTTTCAATGTAGCTTCAAAGGGTAAATTGATTTGCCTATGCGTTACGTTTACTTCCATCGTTAGTTTCGACATAGAAGGAACGATGTATTTTTCATTGACTGTAAAAATAGCGGGCTGTGTAGTAAGTGTTTTAGGAACGAAGGCCCAAGTGAGTTTACTATACGTGAAGCTACCGTTTTCATCATAGTAGGTAGGCACCTGTATAAATAACTGTTGCGTGTTCACGATAGTATCCATCTCTTCCAATTCATAATTAAAATAGGAACGCTCTAATTGTGGGCTTACTTCTACTGTACCACCTTGTTGCAGGCTTGTATTATTCAAATACGTGAATCTTCTTTCCAATAACTGCATTTCGTAATAGTTGCTGGAAGCGTTGACGATGAACTTCACCGACTTCACTTCATACGTGTTCTTTGAAAAATCTTCGTCTTGCTTCTTATTGGATTTCTTACAGGCTGAAAATGTTGCTAGCGCTAGCAAGCAATACAATAGCGGGCGTAATCTCATAACATGGGTTTAAAAGGTTCTCTGCAAATATTAGCTAATAGGGTTGTTTTTTCTCTTAAGCCCAAAATACATGCTTCTACCGGGTTTTCCAAACCACAAGATAAGATGTTCCAAAATGACAACGCGCAGGTCCTAAACATAGCACCTGCGCGTTGAATAAATAAAAAGTATGATTAAACTATCCCACCCATATAAGGATCGGTAAAGCTTTCGGCCATTACTTCAACGTGCCCAGCATAGCGTTTCTCGTAAACAGCAGCACCATTTACTTTCACGGTAAAATCGTACCAATGTTTGCTTTTCTCCAAATTCAGCAACACCACAACACGCGCACCTGCTTCTACTGTGCGAGCTACGCCGGTGTTCTTGTAAGCATTATCCGTTATCACAATGGTTTGAGCTTGCGCGCCTTTGTTTTCAATCACCAACTCTACATTCCCCGTTAAGCGGTGCTTCCCGGTTCTAGCGGCTTGGTATTGCAAGGCTACCTGTAAAGAGGGGTCGTTTTGATTGCCTTGGAACTGGCGGAAGAACCCATTCGGCCCGTATACCCTTACCAAGTAATTATTATTTTCGAACGATTTCACCTCCCAAGTATCTTGCAAAGTATCACCGGCTTTTACGGTGTAAGAGCGTAAAGCACATACTTCCCCTTCATATTTACCAGGTGTATATACGCTGAACGGCGCACCTACCGAGGCTTTTCCAAAGGCTTTATTGGCGGCTGTTAACTGCATGTTTAGTTGCCCATTCTCCATGTTTGCTTCAGCATACAATTCGTACGGGATGGCATTAGCCGGTTTAATCCCTTTTTCTTGCTGTGGCAATAAAGGATGTAAATGCGGTGCTTTGTTGATGGCGGCGATCTCCGTTTCGCTGAGTTTACGTTGGCCGGCCGGCAATGCTTTAAATTTAGCGTTGTAGATCTGCTCAATCATGGCATCTTTCTCGTGGAAAGGCAATGCAGGCACCGAGGTGTTATACGGGGTGAATACGCTCGATAAATCGCCGCAAATGGTTCTTCTCCAATCGCTGATATTCGGGGTATGTACGTTTTTCTTCAATTTGTGCGACAACCACTTTTCTAAGAATTGCAGGGAAGAGGTATGGTCGAACACTTGTGAATTTACCTTGCCTCCTCTACTCCATGGCGAAGCAATGACCATGGGTACACGGTAACCTAAACCTATAGGCGATTGGCGTGCACGGCGTTTCGAACGTCCATCTCTTTCTTCTTGTGCCATTGTAACATACTCCAATCCTGTATCGATTCCGGCAGAAGATTTACCGCTTTTCGGGTTCGATGGATCGTTAGCTACGAAGGGCGATAAGTGATCGAAGTAACCATCGTTCTCATCGTAGGTAAGAATAAAGATTGTTTTCTTCCATACTTCCGGGTTCTTGGTGAGAATATCGAGTACTTCCGATAAATACCAAGCGCCGTACCAAGGCGAACCCGGGTGATCGGAGTAGGCAGCCGGGGGTACCAACCATGATACGGTAGGTAATTTACCGGCTTTTACATCTTTACGGAATTGGTAGAGCAAATCGCCTTTTGGGATGTTGATGGTTCTATCTTCATCACCGTCTTTATAGTTAAGTGTTTCCAAAGAATGGTAATCCTTATCGCCGGTATTGGTAGAGAAAGCGCGTTCGTGCAAACTTTTCTCGCGGGCCGATAGTTTTTGATAGGCTTCTTCTGTGAAAACTTTGATTTCTTCTTCGTATTGTTTCAAGGTTTCGCGGGCATCTTTGAGCATGTCGGCGAGTTTCTCGTCGTTGGGATTTTTAGACAAGGTATTTTCCCAGTCCGCAATCTTCTCCTTTAGTACAGGAATAGCTTTCGCTACGTGTACACGGTGCGCTTTGTGCATGCGTACATTAAAGGCACTAAACCATTCGATAGGGTTATCGGTGAAGTTTGCCAACCACGCATCTTCTTCATCGTTCAAACCGCAACCTACACTTAATTCATTCTGGTAAATCCGCCAGTTCACACCATGATCTTCTAACACTTCAGGGAAGGTTTTCCAATCTGCCCAGTTATTATAATCCACATCGTCGTTCCACACGTTAGCGCGGGCTTCCGTGCTTTGTTTACCACGGATGGTGCCTGTCCAGAAGTGTAAGCGGTTAGGTGTGGTACCTGTGAGGGAAGAACAGAAGTTATGATCGCACACGGTGAAGGCATCGGCGAGGGCGTAGTAGAAAGGAATATCGTTCCTATCGTAGTAGCCCATCGTTAAAGGTAAATGCTTGTAAGCACGTACAGGCGATTGTTTATGAATCAACCAACCATCGTATTTACCATTATTACGTGCGTCGGCTTGATCGCTCCAGCCATGTGGCAGGGCGCTCATCCAAGTCGCTTTCGTGTCTTTGATATTTAGGCGGTACGGTGCATAGGTATCGCCGTTATGATCGGTTTGTAACCAGGCTAGGTTTTTATTTGGTAAAGTGATGGCACGCGGATCATTAAAGCCACGTACCCCTTTCAAGGTACCAAAAGTATGATCGAATGAGCGGTTCTCTTGCATGAGGAAAACCACGTGCTCAGCATCTAAAAAGTTAGAACCCGGTGCCGGGTTAATAGCCATCGCGCGTTGAATAGATGCGGGAATGACATTCACCAGGCCTGCACCGCCGGACAACATCGCGGCTTTCTTTAAAAAATCTCTCCTGTTATTCATCTCGAAAGTTTAACTGCGCTTGCTGGAAACGCGATTAGTGTTTAGTCTGTTTGTGGCATATGCTACGTGCGACGAATAGCGTATATCAATTCATCTTCGTATTGATCATTCTTATAAAACGTACCTTTTAGGCGCGCTTCTAATAAAAAACCGGCTCTTTCCAAGGCCTTCTGCGAACTTATGTTCGAACCAAAAGGCCGCGCAAATACACGGTTAATTTCGAATGTAGCAAACCCATACTCCACCATTAAGCGAATAGCGGCCGTCATGATTCCCTTCCCCCAATGCGCTTCACCTAACCAATATCCCAGTTCTGCATTTTTGGCTTCAATATCCTCTTTCGGGTGAATACCAATAGCGCCAACCGGTGTACCGTTCACCAAAATAGCAAATATGCGGGCAGGTTCCATGCTGCCGTAATGTGCAATAAATTTATCCGCTACCTCCCCCGTGAAAGGATGTGGAAATTGATTCGTCATGTTCTTTGCGATCTGCGGGTTATTGGCATTTTCTACCAAAGCTGCTTTGAAAGCCGGTTCCCAACGTGCTAATACTACCTCCATGTCCCTACTATTTTCTTGGAAAATACTACATTCTATGCTATTGATACGCTTGAGAAAGAAAGAAGTACGATCGTGGGGACAAAAAAAATTAACAAAAAGGTCATATAAAAATAGTTCGTATATAACGATACCTAGATTTGGGTATTGCTTCTCCCCCGCTATCAACCTACTTTTGCCGCTTACTTAATACACCTTATGCTGAAGAAAATTTCCTTTGCCTTACTACTTACCTGTGCTGCTTTTCAATCCCAAGCACAGCAACAATTCGATCAATTCGATGCCATATACGATGACAGGGAAGGTTTTGTACCTGTATCATTAAACAATAAATATGGCTTTGCCGACATGCAAGGCAAGGTGATTATACCCCTTATTTTCGACGATCTACCTGCTTACCGCGAAGGCGTAATTGTGGTAAAGAAAAACGGGAAGTATGGTATGTACAGTTCGCAAGGTAAAGAACTCATTCCACCCCAGTACGACGATACCTTCTATTTCTGGAACGAAGATTTGGCCATTGTAAAACGTGACGGTAAATACGGGTTTGTTGATAAGAAGCTGGGCGAAGTCATTCCATGTAAATACGAACGTGCTTACGTGTTCACCAATGGTTATGCACCTGTAAAATTGAATAATAAATGGGGGCACATAGATAAGAAAGGGCAAGTTGTGGTCCCCATTGAATATGATTACGTGAGTGGTATTCAAAATGGTATTGTGGGTGTAGGGAAAGATAAAAAGTATGGCTTCGTGAATTTGAAGAATGAAACCGTTATCCCGTTCCGCTACGATAATGTAAGTTCCTTTTCTGAAGGATTGGCGACTGTTTCCAAGAACGGAAAATGGGGCTATGTAAACTTGCAGGGAGAGGAAGTGATTCCTATCACGTACGACAATGCTACCCCCCTGAGAGATGGCTACGGCAAAGTGGTTAACAATGGCCTTATGGGGCTGATTGATCGCAACGGTAAATTGTTGGTACCTTGTAAATACGATAACATAGAGTATAAAAGAAACTTCATTTGGTCGGTTAAACGAAACGGTAAATTTGGTTTAATGAATAAATCGGGCATAGAAATCACCCCTCTTGAATATTCTTATATCGGCGATTTCAACAATGTAGGTTTAGCAGCTGCTAAGAAAAATGACAAATATGGTTACATCGATCAAACCGGTCAAGTAGTACTAGATATGTTGTATGATGATATTGGCAGTTCGAAAGACAATTATTCCATTACGGAGCGAGGCGAATTAAAAGGGTTATTCCATGCTACGCAAGGCCTTATTTTACCGGCAGAATACGAGGTAGTAGTACAATTAACGTCGAAATTGTATGGCTTCAAGAAAGATAAAAAAGTGGGTATTCACCGTGTAACCGACAAACGAACAACACCACTCAATTATACCAGTATATCTGCACCGAATGAACAAGGCGTTATGTCATTCAACCGTAATGACATGGTAGGTTATATGGATTCGACAGGTATAGAATTCATTGCACCTACCTACCAGCGTGGCGAAAATTTTTCAGAAGGCTTGGCAGCTGTTAAGCAAGATGGCAAAGTGGGCTTTATCAATATGAAGAACGAATTTGTGATTCAACCCCAATACACATATGCTACAGGATTTGTACATGGCATAGCCGGTGTAAAACTTGGCACAAAAGCTTACTTCATTAACAAACAACAAGCAAAAGTATTTACGGCCGAATTTGACGATGTAGATGGCTTTGTAGAAGGCTTCGCCCGTGTGTTGAAGAACAACAAAATGGGTATGATTAATACAAAAGGTACATACCTGGTTGAAGCTACCTATGAAGCGATGAACAACTTTGCGTATGGTTTGGCCTTGGTGAAGAAAGATGGTAAAATAGGGTTTATTAATAAACAAGGTCAAACCGTGATTCCATGTATATACGAG
The DNA here is from genome assembly GCF_003259335.1 of Chitinophaga skermanii. Lineage (GTDB taxonomy): Bacteria > Bacteroidota > Bacteroidia > Chitinophagales > Chitinophagaceae > Chitinophaga > Chitinophaga skermanii. Next base: position 115,045 of record NZ_QLLL01000003.1, on the reverse strand, counting down.
GAAGCGAATGACTTTACTTTCAATGGTACAGCCGCTGTAAGAAAGGATGGCACTTACTTTTATATCAACAAAAGGGGCGAGAAAACTACCGCTGATTGATATTCGCAATTTTTAGTGTTTTTAGCGCATAAAGGGAGGCGATGAGGCGATGTAATTTTGTAGTGTCAAAAAACATACTACAAGATGAAAAACAAAACATGGTTTATTACAGGTGCTTCGCAAGGTATAGGTTTGATATTAGCACAATCCTTATTAAGTGCAGGTTACAACGTAATTGCCACCTCTCGCAACATCGGCTCTCTACAAGCTAAAATCGATCCCCAAGCCGCTTTCCTTCCCTTGGAAATGCAAATTACAAATGAAGAAAGTGTGCAAGCTGCAATTGAAAAAGGTATTGCTACTTTCGGTACGATTGATGTGTTAGTAAACAACGCGGGGTATGGTCAAGTGGGCACCTTAGAAGAATTAAGTGCCGCGGAAGTGCAACGCAACTTTGATGTGAATGTATTTGGTGCCTTACATGTTATTCGCCATCTTTTACCACATATGCGGGCGAATGGGCATGGACAGATTTACAACATTGCATCTATTGGCGCTTATACAGGCGAGTTTGCCGGTTGGGGTATTTATTGTGCTACCAAGTTTGCCATGGCGGGCTTTACAGAATCGTTAGCAATGGAAGTAAAAGAATTTGGCATTAGCGCAACAATCGTTTACCCAGGTTACTTCCGCACTAACTTCTTAGCATCTACCTCTATGTCGCTTCCTGCGAATCCTATTGCTGCGTATACTACTGTTCGCGCATCAGAAACCATGCACCAACATGATATCAATGGCAATCAACCAGGTGATCCAAGCAAAGCAGCCAACGTACTGATAGCCGTATCAAACAGCCAGCATATTCCATTGCATTTGTTTTTAGGTTCAGATGCTTATGGCATGGCAACCAATAAAGCCAACAGTGTAATGGCAGCTTTGGAGGAACATAAGGCATATACACTAGCAACAGATTTTTAGACAATTTTACCCAGTATTGTAGCCGCACAATACTTACAAGTACATAATTGTAAAGGCCTCTCTAAAACGATTTAGAGAGGCCTTTGGTTTGTGGAATACAATCCTCAAACTTCCACATGATTTTTATCCGCTTATTTCTTTTTAGCCGGTTCACTACGGTGTTCTTTCTTGTTATGTGTCATATCACCGCCCTTGATATCTTGTTCTTCGTTTTTACGACTATCCAAGTTATCACGAATTTCCGGGCGGTTATTATGCGTGGCCGTAGTTTTCGATGGCTGTTGATGCGGTGCATTATTTGGTTTCATAACAATCAGTTTTAATGATGAAATGTTATGAAGTATAGTGAAAGAATCGTGCCGCGGCTTTTACAATGAAAAGTTAAAATCGGCTTTTTGCTTCCAAGGCCCACCTTTATAATACCAAGTTTGAAAGCCAATTACTTTTACATTAAATGGTGTAAAATCGGCCAGCAAAGCATCTTTTAGTTGCGTGGCTTTGAAGTTGGTGACTTTATTTTGAATGGTGATATGCGGAATGATTGTTTGTTGATCTTGCCGGATAAGTAGGTCGCTCCAACTTGCTTGCATCGCCACATGTAGTTGCTGTAGTTCCAAAGATTGTAGATGAAAAGCAACACCTTGCCCGAAGCTATACACTTTATCGGCGAGTAGTTCGAATGGTGGTCGTTGTGCCAATTGTTGCAGGGTATTGTCGATACGTGGGTTATTGGAAGGGAGTTTATGGAATAGGGTGATATGTGCTTTCAAGTAGTTGGCATGTTTAGGAAAATGGGTCGTGCGGAGATCGTCGAAGTAGGCTTGCGCGCTGGGTTCCATTTGAAGCGTGACGATGAGAGGGAACGACTTAATTGTGGTAGGCTGCTGCACGGATTTTTTGCGCAATGTAGGTTTTTCTTATAAAGGAATAAAAAGAAAACCCCGGGGATGACCGGGGTTTTGGGTTAGAATAATTTAAGCCGGTTGCTGGGCTTCTCTCCTGCATTTATCTTCTTCTTGCATTAAAGCGGTATCCATGTAGGATGTCATGTGAATAATTTTGCCATCCTTAATTTTGTAGATATCGCAGAAATAATGCTGCTGTTCTCGATCTTTTAGTTTTGCAATGGGGCCATCGCTTTCTACAACAATGTAATCGTCGTTCATCACGATATTAGTGGGCGTAAACGTGCTTTCCGGTGGCATGTCTTTCATCATATCGAAAAACTCTTTGCGCCCGACGGTTTTATACCCAATTAATTTCCATGTAAAATCATCTGACAAGGTTTCTTTAAAAAAGTCCCAATCTTGGTCTTGGAAAGCCTTGTTGATTTGATCCGCGAGGGCTTTACTCGTTTGTGTTGCCATGATAGTTCATTTTATAGTGAAAGAATGGTTTCCGTTCACTATAAAATTAATCAATCACCATGCCTAGCACCGTGTGCAAACACGACAATTAGCGGGCGGATTGCGGCAATACCCTTGTAACCTATTGGCTGCTAATACTTTCCAACATGACTTGCCAGCACATTTTAGCCTAACTAACTATTAATCAAAATATTAACCGATGGGGGGATAGGCTTAGGATAGGCTGGAGATAGGGTTTAGATAGGCTGGAGATAGGGTTTAGATAGGCTGGAGATAGGGTTAGGATAGGCAAAAGATAGGGTAAATAGCTACTCATTACATGGAACTACATGAAAACTACATGGAAATACCTATAATTTACATGGAAATTACATGGAAGCTATTTGGAGAGCATTTGGAAGTAAGCTAGTAGTTATAGGAAGGGAATGGGTACAATATGGGTACTATACGATACCATCAAGCTGATAGGTTGGGTAGCTATTTAGAAGGTACTATTGGACCATTTAAGACGTAACAGGCACTATTTACCTTATAAGGGAGTGAAAAAAGGCCGTTCTGGGTAGAAACGGCCTTTTTAGCTAATTATTTCGACTTATAGAGGAATCTTATCTCTTTGGTCTCTTTTGTGGGTAGTTCGACCTTTAATAGGTAGAAATAGCCATCTACGAAGCTGCGTCGATCCTTTACATCAATGTTTACCAAGTTCAAGCCCGGGTTTAGGGGAACGGCCGGTAAGCGTTTCATGTTTAGGTTCGGTTTATTAAGACAGGTAATGCTGTATACCAGGTTTTCGCTACGGGGTACGCCGTCCATAATAAAGGTAACGTTTCCGTGTGCAACGAAATAGCCGCGTTGGGCTAATACTTGGATATTATTATATACCGGTTCATTCTTTTGGTCGGCAGCTAGGTCGTCGCATTGGGCATTGAGAGTCCAAATTTCAGAGGTACCTAGGATCACATCATTCTTATAAGCTGTTACCTGCCAAGCGTATGTTTTGCCGTTTTCTAAAGGGCGGGCAATAGCTGGATAGAATAAGAATGGGGATGGGATATTCGGTTGGTTTACAAGGGCCATATTATAGTGAATAGCTTCGGCTTTTTGCTGGCCGGGTTTCACTTCTACCAATACTAACCTGTATTGTAAGCCAGGGATAGATGGCATCATGGGTTGCCAAAATAATGCTGGTCGTGGTGTGCACACGGTTTCATCTTCATACGGCTCTAACAACATCAACGGGCTTAATGGCTGCAATTGGTAATCGAAGCAATATTCTTGCAAAGTACCCGGTTCACCACTTGTACCCGTTCCTTCTAAAGCAAAACAATATTCGTAATCACCTTCCGGGAAATAGTTCGACTGGCGTACAATCGAGGCAAGCTTATTTTGCGCGAAGGATACATTCGAGTTAAACACGCTGCTTTGTAAAGGCGAAGTTACACCAGGATATAATTCAAACGGCGCAGTACGCACGGTTAAAATTTGCCCTGCTTTTGCTTCACGTACGGTTACCACCAATTGCACAAATTTCTTCTCTTGCGTGTGGTTCCCAATTTTCACCATCATTAAACCATCCATAGAACGACCATGGATCTCGGGCATGAAGGTGAACGAGAACTGTGCTTGTACATGCGATGCAGCACAAACTAGGCAGAGGATTAAGAAGTATTTATATAAACGCATAGCGTATTATTTCATCAAGTAATGCAATGATAATTCTGTTCTGAAGTTGCCATACAAGTAGTTCATTTGGCTATTTTCCAAGTCATCGCGTAGATCAACGCTTGCTTGGAAGCTCCAACGTTTCAATACTTGCACGCCTACATGTTGGCGAACACCGATTTGTTTCACCACTTCCTTGTTTTCGAGGTAAGTGAATGCTGTGCCGCAGAACAATTTCTTCAACAAAGTATAATTATACCCTGCTTCTGCTGTTAGCAAGTTGCCATACACAGCTGCATCGCGCATATCGCGGTTATAGAAAACGTTGGCCGAGATGGTATTGCCTTTCTTACCTACCATGAAAATTTGGGTGGTATTGAATTGCAAGAACTCGCTTTCAATGGGGTGCAATTGCGTGATATAGTCTAAACGCTGTATGCCGATCGTAGTGAAGTTTGAGAAGCTCTTACTTGCCAACCTGCCATTCCATTGTGAAGTAAGACTTGCCTTACGGTTTACAAAGGAGGTGGAATTGCGTGTTGGTTGTTGGTCTTCTAAGGTTGTTTGGTTCAAGCGCATACCCAAAGTGTATTTGCGACTGAATTTGTATTTCGCATCCACACCCACCCCAATACTTTGCCAACGGGCTGAGTTGATCGCGGATTGGGCCATGTTACGAATATCAACACGCGCACTTACCATCCCTTTGTTGCCATCGAAGTATTTGCGAACATTACCACCGTACATGGTCATACCTTTACGAGCATACGGGTTACCAGGATTGTTATACCCCATACCGCTGTATCCTACATAGGCACTTTGCTGAATATTGGCACCGGAAATTTCACCGGTATAACGTAGGTTGAAAGAGGACGTCATCCAGAAATCGTCGAAGAAACGTCCCATCGCGGCTTTCGTTACATTACTATGATCATTCGCCGATGATGTAGGTGATGCGAAGTTGGAGTTCGACTTGGTGAACTCAGCATTCAACATCCCACCCTTCCCTAGCGACCATTGCGTTTGTGCACCGGCCATAAAGATATTCTGTGGAATGTTGGTGGTAGCAAATTCTCCCCTGTTATTTTGCTTGCTATTGGCGTTCATCACCGATAAGCTCACATAATCCTTTTTACCTGTTCCCCTACCTACACGCAAGAACTGCATACCATAAGTACCCGGTTGAATCGATTGGCGGAAGCCTAAAGTGCGGTAATCGATATCTTGCCTACGGCCTAAAGCCATATGCACGAAAGTATTACTGGTAGCATATTTACCCGAAACGCCGCTGATAAATACATCTTGCATAGTACCGGCAGAAGAAGACACGGCGATATTGCCGGCTTCTAATGTATGTACATTGAGCAAGAATGTTTGTACCCCGCTTAATGGCAACAATTCGCGGGAGAGTTTCGGTTTATTGATATCGCTTTCTACGTAGAAGCGAAGGTAGTTTTGAGTAGCATCCGATTCGGCGAGCATAGCAGCTACTTGCGCGCTGGTGCCGATAGATTTTTTAAGATCGAGTAAAGCTGTGTAATAGCGTTCTTTTGTAGCGTAAGGAATGAGGTTGCTATTGGTAACGATCACGTCGTCTTGCATTTCTTTCGAATCGGGGTTCATTTTCTTACCATCATAGTAATAGCCTTTCAGCAAACCGGGTGAGAAAATCATGTGGTGTAATTGTACACTATCGAGGAAATACAATTGTTCGTAAGTAAGCAGTGAGCGGAGCTGTTTCGCTTGCGGCGCAAATTCCGGCTGCTGTAGGATCCCTTGCAAACGTACATCAACAAACTGGCGTAAGGCTTCCCTGTAATTGATATCTGCTAAGAAATATTTTTCGAGGTTATACGTATGGTTCAGTTGTTCATTTACATTATTCAAATAAGCTTGACGATCAAAGGAAAACTTAATCAGCCCAGCATTCATTGATGCGTTGCGGTAAGGATCTTGGCCACCGAGATTGGCGTAATTGATGTTGATAGGAATACCACTGATCGTAAGTTGATCGTTGAATCGAACGCGGTGCCATAAGCCGTAATTCATGCTCAATGTATCGCCGGTAGCGAGATCGATTTGAAAGGCGTGCACATCGTTCTTAAACCTTGGCGCTAGCTCCAGGCTTTTCCGTGGCATATTGGAGTTGTTGAGGGCATAGTATCTACGGAGACTTTGATCTACATAGTTTTCTGCTTGTACAGGTACTCTCGAGTTAGCTTTCGTCACACTATTCAATAACATGAAGCGGTAGAAATCGGCTTGTGCGGAATCTTCTAGGCCTTTGATGAACGAACCATTGTAGTTCGACGTTTTTATACCGGCTAAGAATTTCTTTTCACCTGCATGTTGCTGAATAGAATCCAAAACGACCTGGCGAAGCACACCCTTGATGGTCATTTGACCAGGCGGTGTGATCGTATGTTGTGCATTTGCTTGCGTCGAGAGGAAAGTCCCGAGCAAACAGCCACACATCATGCGCACTAAGTTTTTGCAATACTGCATATCGTTTCGTTTCATAGACTAGGGGAAAATCAATTAGACTATTGCCTTCACCGTTTCAACCAGGCAAAAACAATAGCCAATGGCTGTTACCAGCCAAAAATTTATAAAGATTACTGCTTAAAAATTCTATTGAATTATTTGCGCATACGCACCGGAACCAACTGGGTACGTGTTGCGATACCGAATTGGTTAGGCCACAACTGTTGTAATGTTGACACGAAGGAATTGAGTAATTGCATCATAATCAAATAGGTTATAGGATTTTAGTTAATTTTTTACTGTCCACTTGCATGGGGTATTTATTGCTTATCCTTTTTGGTTGCATATAAATATTTTACAATACTACTAACATATTATGAAATTTGCAAATAATATTTACTGTAGCGGGTTTGCTCATCCATGATTAGCCATGCTTAATGTATTGATTAACTTTTGTTTGGGGTATGGTAGTGATTCGAATTTATTTCTTTCAAATTGTCACTTTCTTTACTCTCTAAAGCAATTAGCGATTAGAAAAGCGAAAAGCGCTTCACTACGAGTAAAATGAACCCGTTTTAACGTGTATTTGAATGACACATTTAGCAAGTATTCAAATAGAGTGGTTCATGTTGATACTACAATGAAAAAAACCTGCGTTTGCACGCAGGTTAAAGTCTTACACGAATATGGCTGTGGGTCATAATAGTTATAGTATAACGATAGGTTATAGGGTTAGTAGGATGGTATACCATCAGCACATCGCATAACAAACCTGTTAGGTTAAATGGATGGGCAATAATAAGGTTTGGGGGTAATGAGTGTAAAGTAACGGGATTAGCGCATGTTTTTCAATCCCTACTTTGGGGGGCTACTTTTTATACTTGCCCGTGATAAGGGCGTGGCGACTGTTTACTTGTAGTTTTTGGTAGATGTTTTTAATGTGGGACTTGACTGTTTCTAGGGAGATATTTAAACGAATGGCCACCTCTTTATTGGTGAGGCCTTCTTCGATCGCTTGGAGAACTTGGGCTTCGCGGGGGGTAATATTTTCGGTGATGTCGTTGGTGGTTTTTGGGTTAAAGTAGGCCACTACTTTGCGGGCGATGCTGGGCGACATGGGGGCATCCCCTTCTTGCAATGATAAGATGGCGCGTTTGATTTTGAGTAACGGGGTTTGTTTCAATAAATAGCCGGTAGCACCTGCACAGAGGGCTTGGAAAATTTTATCGGGATCGTCGTAAACAGTGAGCATCATCACTTGGCAGCGAGGGCTTCGTTGTTTTATGAGGGGAATACCTTTAATGCCTGACACCCCAGGTAGGCCTATATCCGATAGCACTACATTGAGTTCAGTATCATCTTCCCATTGCTGCAAAAATTCATCAACGGAGCCGGCATGCAACATGCATTTAAAGCCGGGTTGATCGTTGAAAAAATCGGCAAGGGCGCGGCGTACGCCTGGATCATCTTCTATTAAACCGAGTTGAATCATATTATGCAAAGATGCGTTTGAATTCTATTTTTTACGCTCACCTTTTAGGGGGATCGTGTTTAGAAAGGGGCTGATAATTTTACGATGAATACTTGACCATTGGCATCTACACGTAGGTCGCCTTTCATTTTTGCGGCACGGATTTGCATGTATTGCAAGCCTTGGCCTCCTTGGTAATTCTTCATTTTTTGATGTGTTGCATCGTAGTTGTTTTGTACGCTTAATTGGATATGATCGCAGAATTGTAGCGTTATTTTAATCGGGCACCCCGTACTATACCGCGCGGCGTTGTTAATGGCTTCTTTGAAAATGAGGAAGAAGTTCTGGCGCGTAGCTTGACTTAATTCACGGTTTTCAAAGTTACCTGCTATTTCTAGGGTGCAGTCTGTTTCTAGTTCATCTTGTAAGTTAGTGACGTAGTCGCGTAAGCGGGCTACTAGGTCGTGGGCAGTATCGAAGCGAGCGTCGATCGACCATACGAGGTCGCTCATAAGCCCGAGCGCATCTTTACTAGCGGAAGCTATTTGTTGGAACGAGGCTTTATCATTGCTACGCATACTGAACAAATCGGCTTGGAAGTAAATACGCGTGAGTGTACTGCCGACTTCGTCGTGGAGGTCGCCGGCTATTTGTGTTCGCAGCTTTTGTTCTTTCTTCATTTGCTTAACGCGGTAGCGGAAAACGAGGAAAGCAATAAGTGGGATACATAGTACACAGGCTAGTCGGAACCACCAAGTGTCGTAGAAGTTCGGGAGTATATGTAGTGGCATTGCTGCCAGGATATGAAAAATGTTTTCACCGGGAAGGCTGGTGGCTACTTGCAGGTTGTAATACCCTGGTTGAATTCCAGCAAAACTAATTTCGCGGTAGCGACCTATTTCTTGCCATGAATCTGTTTCGTGTAAACGGTAGTAAAAGGTTTGTTGTGCTAGGGCATCGTCGATACTTCCAAAACGGATAGAAAAGTACCTGGTACCAGCGGGTACTTCCAATTGTTGTAAAGGTTGGTAGGGTAAATTATCTAACTGCTGTAAACCATGGCTGTTGCCTAAGATAAAGCTAGTGAAGCTAAAGTTTGTTTGTTGTTTACTGGCGCGGTATTGCTGTAGATCATTTACATTAAACGAGGTGATACCATTAATGGTACCTAGATACACGATATTACCATATGTGAAAGTAGCACTATGATTGAATTCATTCGAGGGTAAATGGTCGATTGTATAGTAATTCTTTTCGCGTTGGTTTTGTAGGTTCAAGGCCGTTAATCCTAGGTTCGTTCCTATAAAAACATTGACCCCTACTTGGCTAAAGGAGAATGCAGCATTACCTGCTAAGCCATTACTCGTATTCTTTTCACGCATCAATTCAAGCCTTTCATTCAATACTAACAATCCCCGTCCATTCGTTCCTAACCAATACTCCTGCCCTACTTTACGGATGAAATAAATGCTGAGCATACTATATCCGCCAGGCATATGCATTAGCAATTGCTCCAGCCTTCCATTTTCTGTATCATATACAAATGCTCCTTCCATGGAAGAGAAAAACCTGAGCCTGCCTGAAGCATAAATATCGAATACACGGCTGCGATTAAGTGGTTTACCAGCTGCACTTTGCCAAGGGATCGTAGCTTTGCCTGTGTATACATTCAGCAAACAAACGCCGAAATAAGAACCTACCCAAACTGTGCTATCAGATTCGCGGCAAAGACTTACCGTGAAATCGTTCAAGGCACCAGATTGATATAGTGCTTGGGTGGTATCTATTGCCAGCTTCGTGACTTTATCCGTGCGGGTATCTAACCATTGTAAGCCATCACCTTCGGTGGCTAATAGTAAGCGGTTATCATCCCAACGCAGCATCGAGTACACGAATTTGTTCATGATGATGGTGCGTTCACTTGTTTCGAGGTTGTATTGTAAGAACCCATCACGGTAAGAGCCTAAGTAAAGTTTATTCGCATTTACTTGGTAAATACTACGGATGCTTTGCAAATTGGTTTCGTTAATACTTCGTTCCAATATATTGCGGAAAGGAGAACGAGAGGCTTCCATAACCATAATACCGTTGGAAGAAGTAAGGTATGTTTTGCCGTCGGCAGAATAGGTAGTCATTACACGGTTGCGGGCGAAATTACCGGCTATATCCTCCATGAGAGGACCGAGTTGACGGGTTTTAACGTTGTAAGTGTAAACGCCTACACGGTTAGCCAAAATACCTACCAGTGTATCGTTGATGGGGATGAAATGATCGCGATTTTTATGCACCCCGGAATCTGCCTCCGTACCAACTTTAGCGAGGTGGCCAGATGGTATATGGAAGTGATATAAACCTGATTTCTCGGCAAAAAAGAGCACATCGCCAGAATTCGAGAAATAAACGGAGCGACTTATATTCCCCTTAATAGTGGGCATTTCGTACCAATCTTCTACCTTATAGTCTAACCCTTCTCCTTTTAAGCGTAATAATCTTCCACGTAAGAGTGCCCATAGTTCGCCGGGATATGGCATGAATACGCCGTTCAGAGATGCTTGTCCTTTCGAGGGTGTTTGCACTTTACTAAGATCCATCACCAACTTCAGTTCTCCTTTTTCTATCGTATATATCATGGCATCATCGGTACAGATATAGACTCTTCCTTTGGGATCTTCACAAATATCACGTACAAAGAGGCGGCGGGCATTCCCATTTTGATCAGGTAATAGAAAATGCTGGGTAGTCCAGCTGCGGAGGTCGAACTTTGTGATGCCGTTGGTGGTGCCTACCCATAATACATCGTCTTTACCTGGGAATAGCGTGGTGATGTTGTTATTAACGATATTGGGTTTGCTTACGAGATCGAAATGTAATACATGGTTACCATCGTACCTATTGAGGCCGTCGCTGGTAGAAAACCATAAAATACCTTTACGGTCGGCCACAGTTCGCTTGATATTCCCATCGCGTAGTGCAAGTGGCATATCAACATAACGGAACGAAAAGCCATTATTGGCATAGAGTATTTGCGGGAAAAGACAAATACAGAACAAGAAAAACCGGATCATTATTAGGTTACAATTACTATCAGCTACTGGACGAATAATGGTTGAAAGTACATTAAATGTTTAACAAATCCATATGAACGCTATCCGATAATGTTTTAAATTTACGGCAACACTTATTTTCTTCTTAATCAACTTGTTTTCATGCACGCAACCCTATTGCTTTGGGCATCATTGGTCCTAGTTATTCTTTTTTTAGTGATGTTCGCACGGAAGATCCATGTTAGCTACCCTATCGTATTGGTAATTGGTGGCTTATTATTGGGATTTGTGAAAGGTTTACCGGAAATCACCATCGACCCGGAACTCATCTTCGTAATTTTTCTACCACCCCTACTCTATGAAGCAGCATGGCAAACTTCGTGGAAAGACTTTTGGAAATGGCGCCGTGTGATCATGAGTTTTGCATTTATTATTGTCATATTTACGGCGGGGGCCGTTGGATTATTAGCATATCAATTAATCCCCGGGTTTACATTGGCATTGGGTTTCCTGTTAGGCGGCATCGTTTCTCCGCCTGATGCCGTATCGGCATCTTCCATCTTAAAAACCGTGAAGGTACCTCGACGGATGATTTCAATTTTGGAAGGAGAAAGCTTATTAAATGACGCGGCGAGTTTAATCATCTTTAAGTTTGCATTAGATGCTGTAAAAACGGGGGAATTTGTATGGCAAGAAGCCATTGTAAGCTTCTTCGTGGTCATCATATTCGGGGTATTGATTGGCTTAGCCATTGCCCTCATATTTTACGCTATTCATCGTTGGATGCCTACTACGCCGCAAGTTGATATTGTGTTAACGTTTGTAGCACCTTACCTCATGTATATCGTGGCCGAGCATTTCCATACATCGGGTGTATTAGCCGTGGTGAGTGGTGGATTATTTTTAGCAACGCGGCGTCATCAATTCTTGGATTATCGCAGTCGTATTCAAGGCGTGAATGTATGGGAGACCATTGGGTTTGTATTGAATGGCGTGGTTTTTATGCTAATTGGGTTAGAAATGCCGTTTATAGTGAAGCAGTTGGGAGACACGAGTATTGGAGATGCTATTGTATATGGATTGATTATTTCTTTGGCGTTGATCGTATTTAGGATGTTAAGTACGTTGGGTGCTTCGGTATTTACGGTATTTATCAGCCGGTACATTACTACTGCCGACAGTAAACCCGGCTGGCGCGGACCGGTTTTATTTGGTTGGACGGGTATGCGGGGTGTAGTATCCCTAGCTGCCGCTCTTTCCATTCCCCTACTGTTACCCAATAACGATGCCTTTCCGCAAAGAAGTTTAATCATCTTTATCACTTTCGTGGTCATCCTTGTTACTTTGGTTGTACAAGGGCTTACCCTACCTTCATTAGTGCGTTGGTTGAAAATGGAAGAAAGGGATTATACTTTATCAACCGAGCAGCAAGAAATTATTGTACAGAAGAAAATGGCGCATGTAGCCTTGAAACGATTGAAAGAAGAGCATGCAGAAGATATTGCAAAGAATGAATTGTTACAGAACCTAGAAAAGCAATTATCCATGGATACGCGGCTGTTAGGGGAATTACAGGAAGTGTGCGAAGAAGGAAATACAGCGCATACATTGTATTGCAACTTCCAGGAGGTGTATTTAGGATTGATTAATGAACAACGGCAGTTATTATTGCATTTAAACCGTAAAGCAGAATTTGAAGAACATATTATCCGGAAATTCCAAACACTCTTGGATATAGAGGAAGAAAAGCTGGATCTAACGTTCAGTGACAACGAGGAATAGTCAACCATTCCGTTATCCAACGGTTATACTAGGTATTGATATTAGAAAATTGCAAGCAGTTCTTTGAAACTTGCAATTTTTCCATTTGGGCAAGTACGAGATTTGTGGTACAAAACAACGAATATGGAACAACGACTTACTGGTAAAGTAATTATAGTAACGGGTGCTTCCCGGGGTATTGGTGCAAAAATAGCAGAGGAATTAGCGAGTGCAGGTGCGAAGATTGTTGTGAACTTTGCCGGCAACCAAGTGGAAGCCGACAAAACCGTGGCACACATTCAAGCCCAAGGAGGCGAAGCCATTGCATTAAAAGCAGATGTAAGTTCTACAGAACAAGTTAAAAACCTCTTTGATACAGCCATTGCTCATTATGGCAAAGTAGATGTATTGGTTAATAATGCCGGTATTATGATCAACAAATTGATTAAAGATACCACTGATGAAGACTTCGATCGCATCTTCAATATTAACGTGCGTGGTACTTTTAATACCATGCGAGAAGCCGCTACGCGTTTAGCAGATAATGGAACTGTCATTAATTTTTCAACCTCTGTAAACAGGATTATGTTGCCTACTTACGGCACATACGTGGCTACCAAAGCAGCAGTAGAACAGCTTACCCGGGTTTTCTCGAAGGAAGTAGGTGCAAGGGGAATTAATGTAAATTCTGTATCACCGGGCCCTACTAATACGGAGTTATTTACGAATGGTAAATCTGAAGAAACAATTCAACGATTAGCATCGTTATCGGCCTTCAACCGGATTGGCGAACCGAATGACATTGCCAAAGTTGTACGTTTTTTAGCAAGCGATGATGCCAAATGGATCAATGCACAGAACATAGGAGTTAACGGGGGTATGGCATAGTTTAAACTAAGTATGGGAAACAATTGTTAAATACCCATGCAGTACGACTTACTCAAAAATCCCGTTGTAGCGCAAGCCATTAAAGCCTTGCAGGCCGGTGATAAAACCCAATGGTTCGCACTTTTCAGTGAAGATGCTATATTATTCGATGATGGCAGGGAAGTGAACTTCCACACCTTTTTCGACAAAGCCATTGGCCATGAAAAGTTTACTCGGATTGATGATGTAAGTGATGATGGGCTGGAAGTTTATGGTCATTTTCATAGCGATACTTGGGGTAACTTCAATACATATTTCAAGTTCACCCTACACCCCACCGGTAAAATTATACGTTTAGATATTGGGCAAGCATGATAAATGCTTGCCTTTTTTGTTTACCCAAACAAAAACACCATGAAAACCTTTTGTTGTAGTCTACTCCTCGTATGTTACCTATCTGTACTTACCGCGCAAAAAGTAGCCAAACCTGGCGACCGTATTCTTTGGGGAACGATTAACGGTTTACGAATTGAAGGTGTTGTTGAAAGCCCCGCTTCTAATAGTACTACATTACAAGTGGCTTGCTTGTTTGAATATACTCCTAGTGATATTTATTCCCCTCCCGCTTTGCCAGAAGGTGAAAATGGGATGGTTCACCTCGATCAATCTCTTCATCACTTCATTACCCATATCAGGAAAAGCAAGCAATTCTTAGGACATCAAAATGAAACCTTACTACTTATTCCGCCGCCTAATACCATTCCTGCTAAATACTTGCTTCTTGTTGGTTTGGGTGACAGGGAATACTTCGATGCAGAAAAAATGTATAGTGTTGGTATTACTGCCGTTCGCGAGGCATGTAGGTTAGGTTTGCAAGAAGTGAGTATTGCCAGTGATGTGAAAGATGCCGGTATTGATTCGCCTACCGAAGCGGTTGCGAAAAACATAGCGGTAGGTAGCGTGATGGCATATCGAACACAGCAATATTTACATCACATGGGCATGTCGCCAAAGCCGAGTGTAAAAACAATTACTTTGTTAGCAGGACCCCAATTCTTCTATACGAGTGGACAAGGTATTCAAGCGGGTTTAGACAGTTTGAAATTATTACCACCACCTGCCACTACTGGGACACAAACTTCATTGTAATTTTTGCATTTACGCGTAATACTGCTTGTTGTGCAAACATTTTCATGTAAGCAGTTGCAATTGAGTCGAGCGCCTTGTTGCGCTTCGCTGATTTGGCGCCTACGAATGTAACTACCTTCGTTGGTTCAGCAATGGTTACTTGTGTTTTAGTGTCTTGCCATTTACCTACAGCATCGGATTCTGTGTAGCCTTCCGGGAAGAAGTGCGTGATAATACTATCGCTAAAATGTTGCCATTGCTCGTTACTTACTTGTCCTCCTGTTGGGATGTTTCGGCCAAAGTACAGATCTGTACGTTGCGTAGTAGCGCAAGATAAAAGTATTACTGAAGAGAAGACGAGTAGACAAACAATTTTCATAAGCATGGTTTATAAAATGTGAACATGTAACACATACGGAAAATGTAGAAACGCGGATGTGTAAACTATATTTATAAAAATAAAGCATTTACGGCTTAAAACATGTTAACCAAATCTACATTGTACTGCGCCGCTATTTACATCATGTACAATATACACACCAAACAAGCCCCCAATAAAGCTTACACGCAATCGTTCCCGGTTGCGATTGCGTAAATAATTCGGCTAAAAAACACGCAAGCGTTTTTGAAAACTTGTAGTTTTTCAAAAAATATCGCGTTATGAAAAATTATTTACTCGCTTTGCTGTGTATGCTGTTTTTCGGTTTTACGCAAGCACAATCCACTATTTATGTTTCTCCTACTGGAAGCGCCAGTAACCCGGGCACTTCTATCTCCGCTCCTACTACCTTGGAAAATGCCATTGCAACGGTAACTGCAGGTGGCACTATTTACATGCGTGGCGGCACATACAGCTATAGTACCACCATTGTTATTGCCGATAACAATAATGGAACTTCCAGCGCCAACAAGCGTATTATGGCGTATAACGGGGAAGTTCCTGTATTAGATTTTTCCGGCCAAGCAACAGCAGATAGTAACCGTGGGCTGGTACTAGATGGTGATTACTGGTACATCTATGGTATTACATTTAAGGGTGCAGGTGATAACGGGATGTTGTTAGCTGGGAATAACAATACGGTAGAGAAATGTATCTTTTCGAATAACCGGGATACGGGCCTGCAATTGAGTCGTTACAAAACAACGAATACGACATTAGGCAGTTGGCCATCCAATAACTTAATCCTGAATTGTGAGGCCTTTGATAACCGCGATCCTGGCAATGAAAATGCCGATGGTTTTGCAGCGAAGCTTACTTGTGGTACCGGCAATGTATTTCGTGGTTGTATTGCTCACCATAATATCGATGATGGCTGGGATTTTTATGCGAAAGATGATACGGGTCCTATTGGCGTGGTAACGTTAGAAAACTGCGTGGCGTACAGTAATGGTTCACTTACAACGGGAGGCACCTCCGGAAGTGGTGATAAAAATGGCTTTAAATTGGGAGGTTCGGGTATTGCTGTTAACCACATTGTACGTAGATGCGTGGCTTTTAGCAATGGCCATCATGGTTTCACCGATAACAACAACCCGGGCAACATTGAAGTGTCGAATAACACGAGTTACAACAATGCTGAATCGAATTACAACTTTAGAACAGGAAGTACGGCAACCTTTAGGAATAACATATCATTGAATGCGGGAGCGAGTGATAAATCGAATGGTACGGAAGTAGGTAATAGTAATGTGTGGTGGAAGAATAATGTGAGTACCAATAGTGGTAGCTTGGTTATTAGCGCTGCGGATTTTATTACAGTTACGCCTAGTGTTACAAAAAATAGTGATGGTAGCCCCAACTTAGGCAACTTCCTAGCACTTGCCAGTGGTAGCGACATGATTAACGCGGGCGTAACAGCACCTGGTATAACTTATAATGGTAGTGCACCAGATTTAGGTGCGCGCGAATCAAACGGCACGGCTCCGTTATCATACACCTTAACAACTACGTCAACCCCATCAGCAGGTGGCAGCATTGCACGTACACCTAATGCAAGTACTTATACAGCAGGTACTACAGTAACGCTTGTAGCAACAGCCGCTACGGGATATACTTTTACAGGATGGACAGGCAGTAGTACTTCAACTAATGCCACTATTACTGTAACGATGGATGCCAATAAATCTTTAACCGCCAATTTCACAACAAATACTTCTACATCATACACCTTAACAACCACCGCTTCGCCAAGTGCGGGTGGCAGTATTACACGTAGTCCAAATGCAGCTACCTATGCAGCTGGAACAGTAGTAACTTTAACAGCTACTCCGAGTAGCGGGTATACGTTTAGTAATTGGAGTGGAGCAATAAGTAGTACATCGCCTATTACAACAGTTACCATCAACGCCAACACAAGTGTAACAGCTAATTTCAATGCAACCTCTACAGGAGGTGGTAACACTTTGCGCATTGATGATGATGCTAGTACAGCGAATGGTTATTGTGGAGCCGATGGTAGTCGGCAAAACAGTTATACTGGGGCAGATGGTGGTTATTACATCAATTTAAGCAACTCGGCTAGTAAAGGAGTGAACTACAGCGTAAATGCGCCTACTGCAGGTACCTATAGTTTGAAATGGCGGTATGCAAATGGAGGGTCGAGTGTATCAACAACCGCGCGTGTATTAGTAAATGGCAGTACTGTTGTAAGTAATATTCAGTTCCCAGTAACAACAAATTGGAATACCTGGAACACAACAGCTACTGTAAATGTAACATTGGTAGCCGGTGTAAATACAATTCGATTAGAAACTACGGAAGCGAAAGAATTTGCCAATATCGACTGGATGGAAGTAACAGGCAATGCCCCAACAGCAGCAGCTTGTTCAGGCAGTGCAAGAATGGCGGCCGCTACTTCAACACAAGAATACGTTGATGTGAAATCTAACATATTGCAAGTGTTCCCAAATCCAGTACATAGTCAAGCAACGGTACGTTTCTACAACCCAGCCCAGGGTAAAGTAGTAATAGGATTATATGATATGCAAGGCAGCTTGGTTAAAACGGTGGTTAACCGCGACTTCCCGCAGGGTGAACATCAAGTTACAGTAGATTGCAGCACTTTGGTAACTGCTACTTACTTAATAAGAATCGATGCACAACAGTTCAAATCTGGTGTAAAATTGATGAAACAATAATTAATACTTGCTACATACAAAAGCCTGTTCTACATTGTTAGAACGGGCTTTTTTGTGCTTATTACTTTAATATTGAACAGTTATACATCCGCAGTAAAAACGAAGTGCGCACTTAGCTGCCTAGATAGAAAGTTATCGATTGCGTTACTACATAAAAAACCCCGCCTCTAGGCATAGAGACGGGGTTATCAACGATGTGTTGAAACTGGATTATTGAACGCGCACCAGTTTACTGGTAGTTACTTTACCGGTTGCTTTACTTGTAATTTTAATGATCCATGTACCACTAGGGATACTGCATACATTGAGTTTTACTTGTTGCGCACCTTTTCCTGCAGGTGTGAACACTTGCCTATGTACAGGAGAACCGCCTGTTAGGCTAATGATTTCAACAAGGAATTGATCGTTGCTAGCAATAGCTGTTAGCTGCACTTGAACTTCTGAACCACTAACAGGATTTGGATAAGCGATGACGTTTGCTGCTGGTTGCGAAACGGGCGCTTCCACTTCCATTTTACGTGCACCACTTGTACAATCGAACAAGTATTCCCATGGTTTACCGCTGCCTGTGTTTAAGTCTGGCTGGTTGTTTTGTGTCCACCATTTTGCACGGTATACTTTGTTATTGTAAACAACTTGATCGTTTAATACATAGGCAGTTGTACTTACCCATAGAGGAATACCAGAACAATTGCCCGTTCCTCCGGCAGTTACAGTTACGGCAGCTGCTGTACTGGTAGTAGATGCATTGCCATTATCGGTTGCTTTTGCCGTGATGGAATATGCGCCGGTGGCAACGTTTGTCCATGTATAAGTATAAGGTGCCACGCTATCAGTAGCAAGCAAGGTGGTTCCATTATAGAATTCCACTTTGCTAACAGTACCATCCGAATCGGCGGCTGTTGCACTGATGGTAATACTTGCTGGGGCGGTGAAAGTAGCATTATTGGTAGGTGCTGTTAAGCTAACTGTTGGCGGAATATTAGATGGGTTACCACCACAATCCTGCACGTATTCCCAAGGTTTACCGGCACCTGTATTTAAGTCCGGTTGATTACCTTGTGTCCACCATTTTGCTTTATAAATTTTGCCACCATATACTACTTGGTCATTGGTAACATACGCTGTTGTAGCTACCCAAGCAGGTATACCGTTACATCCGCTGGCAGTGTTTACTATTACAGTTACACCTGTAGATGTTGTACTGCCATTGTCGTTATCGGTTGCTTTTGCGGTAAGTGTATATGTACCATTTGCCACGTTAGCCCATGTATAACTATAAGGCGCTGTAGTATCGGTATTTAACAACGTTGTACCATTGTAGAATTGTACTTGCTTAATTGTACCATCCGAATCGGCGGCTGTTGCATTGATGGTAATACTAGCGGGTGCCGTGTAGGATGTATTATTAGCTGGAGAAGTAATGCTTACTGTAGGTAAGGCATTATTGGGGTTGGTAACCGTGATATTTACAGCGGTTGATGTTTTAGAACCGTTTAAATCATCGGTGGCCACAGCGGTTAAGCTGTATGTACCTGCTGCTACACTCGACCAAGTGTACGAATACGGAGCAGTGGTATCTGTAGCCAATAAAGTAGTGCCACTATAGAACCTTACACTTTTCACCACACCATCGGAGTCACTAGCAGCGGCATTGATGGTGATATTGGCTGGTAACGTAAAGCTGGCATTGTTAGCTGGCGAGGTAATACTTACTACGGGCAACTTATTCACCACGGTATTTACCACTACGGTAACATTTGCTGAAGTACCCAAGGCGCCTGCATTATCGGATGCTACAGCTTTCAGTACATAAGTTCCTGCAGCTACATTCGACCATGTATAGCTATACGGCGCTGTAGTATCGGTACCCAATAATGCAGTACCATTATAAAACCTAACACTCTTCACAACCCCATCCGTGTCGCTCGCGGCTGCATTTATGGTAATATTTGCAGGGGCATTGAAAGTGGTGTTATTAGTTGGTGAAGTAATGCTTGCTACTGGCGGTTTATTACCGGGTATTGTGCTGGCAAATACTTCGTTGATTTTATTCACGAGCGGTGAAGTTGTGTTTGGGCAATATATTAATTTGCCTTTTGCTTGGGTAGCGCTCGTCATATTTAACATATCTCCAAATACTTGCCAAATGATGGTGCCGGCTAAGTTGTTGTCCTTGATGTATTGTGCTTTGGCAGCAATAGATTGTTCGTTATCGTAACTTAAGAAAAAGTTGCCTTTCGTTTTGTAAGGCACTTTAGCTACATCGTCCCAATGTTCAGTCCAACCACTTCCTGCCCCTGTTTGTTGCAAAATATAAGCATAAGAAGGCGTACCATCATATACATCTTTCGCCCAGTTTGTATAATCGGCGGCTGTTTGAATGGGGCCATCGGGCTGCACGGTTTCTGCACGTTTTACCGTTGGGGCATTTAGTGCGGCTGTACCGTTGGTAATTACACCTCTACCATAAAAAGGAGCACCCAAGTTCACTTTACTCATATTCACACCTAAAGCGGCCAAAGCTTGGCGGGTAGCATCGAGCGAGAAGTTGGAATACTCGGCATTGGGGTAATCGTACAATGGTGCGTTATGACCTGCTTTGTTCGACCAACCACCATTGTAATCGTAGGTCATCATGTTGAAATAGTTCATACTATTACTCAACCTTGGCCAATCGAAACCTTGCAATTTACCACCGCTTGCTGAAAAGCAGGAAGTGATCAATTTGTTAGGCCCAATAGTGGTACGAATTGCCTCTATTAAGGATGCAAAATTGGCGTAATCGGCTGTGCTGTAGCTGGCGATATTCATACCTGGATCGTTCGGGTATTCCCAATCGAGATCAATACCATCGAAGCCCATATTAATTAACTCGGTACAACCGGCTAAGAAACGGGCGCGTTTAACAGGGTCTGCTGCCATTTCGGGGTAGTGTTTACACATACTCCAACCACCAATAGAAGCCAATACTTTTACGCCCTTTTGGTGTGCTAAATCAATTAAACCAGGTGCACCACCTTGCTTAGGAACAGATAAAGGGAAGGCTCCCGATTTACCTGTATTTACATTCGACCAACCACCGGCAGCATTCCTGTAACCCAGTGAATACGCGTAGCTACCATCGGAGATGTAATACAATACTTCTAATTCGCCATATAAAAGGTACATGTCCCAACTGCTGTAAATGTCTGAATTTATCAAGGCAGCAGGCTGTTGAACCGCGCCGGCTTGGTAAATGCTTTTGTTTCTAAAATCGCCGCTGTGAAGAGAACCGTCGACCGCCACCCCGAAGAAGGAAAAGTTAAGGATGGTGTACTGTGAGTAGTCGACATTTAAATGGTTATACCCGCCTGCCGGTACAATACCGGAAATGTTTTTCCAGGCATCCCATTGGGTAATATAACCAATTACTTGTTTGTTGTGTTGCGCCGTGGTGGCCGCAACCGGTGGATTAACTTGCGCAAAAGTTCGAAGCTGCATACCTACGCATAGTATACAACTCATCAAAATCATCCTGGCCACAACTCCCCATTTGAATGTGAAATTGGTGATCATAAACGTTGGATTTTGGGTGAAAGGAATAGTTGGTTTTTATTTGGTTCTGAAATAGATAATGGTTGTAATCTGGGTCACAAATCTCTCTAGGTATATTTACTGGGGCGGAAAAAAGTAAATGATACGTATAAGATAGTCGTTTTATAGGCAAAGAAGTACCATCCCACCGGCGAAGTATTTATCGCCGGTGCGAGGTATATGCAGCTTGCACGCGTTAGTGATTGATAGCGATGAAGTTGGGGCTAGAAATTTTTTTATACTATTTTTTGGCGACAGGCGTTATTTTTTCTGCCCGCTAGCCCAATGAATGGCATTATAGAGTAATTGGGTATAGGCAGCATTATCGAAATGCTTCGGAGAGTGCCCCATGAATATGTATACGTTTCTAGCCGCTTTGGATGGGTTCGACCAGATAACCGGGTGATCGCCCATTGTTTTAGTGCTAGGTGGTGTGTATGACTTTTCATCTACATGAGCTAATACTTCTACATTTGGGCGGGGAGAACGATCGTAGGTATACCATTCTTCATTTTCCATCACGAAAGTAGCTGGGAGGTTCTTCATTACGGGGTGATTCGATTTCTCTACTACTACTTTACCTGCCGCAAAACCAGGGATATAATCTTTGAACTTGATACTGCCCATAAATTCGTGGAACCATGGCCACATGGCATAACCATCAAACTCACCTAGCAAAGTGGCGTGGTGTAAACCAATCCATCCTCCTTTTCCTTTGTCGATATAATCAACAAAAGCGCTTACGGCAGCTGGTTTCCAGGTATAAGGCGGGTAATCGAGCTGAATAAATAAATTGTATTTGGCAAGGGAAGAATCGTTGATAGCATCTGTATTCGTAAAATAATCGAGTTGCCAATGTTCTTTCTGCGCGATACTATCTAACCACAATTTTGCCCGTTTTGAAAAAGCTAAGTGATGACCACCATTTTCATATAGTACTAAAGCCTTTACGACAGGCGTTTTTGACTTTTGAGCAAAAGAGAATTGAGTGCAACCAAGCAAAACTAAACAAATAAAAACAACCGTCTTTTTTAACATAACACTGATTTTAACGGTTGAAAGTAGTTAATGCAAACGATTGTTAATAGTAAGCGTACAAAATACTACTTAAAAATTCCTGTAAATAGGAATGAAGAAGATCGTATTTTCAAAGAAGTTAATGTTAACACCTAAACCCCTTCTACATGAAGCCAATATATTTGAGCTTATTGCTTGCATTACTTTTTATAACAGCGAAGAGCCATGCGCAAACTTCGGCCGTTACTATTGAAAACAAACTTTACCAAGCTGGTATAGCCCCTGCATTTATTAGTGGTTTATATACCGGTATTATATCTTATAAAGCACTCAAACAACATGGTGATTTTGGATTAGGTGCACCCGATAAGATGGCGGGAGAAATGGTGATGTTAGATGGGAAAGTATATCATACTGCATCCAGTGGTAAAACGTACTTGGCTGATGACCGTACGACTACGCCTATGGCATTCGTTACGAACTTTAAGCCGACCAAGACAATTCCTATTCCCTCATCCCTCACAGTTGAACAATTGTATGCCATGCTCGATAGCCATATGGTGAATCACAATGGGCTGTATGCTTACCGGGTAAGGGGTTACTTTGATAGTATTGTAACGCGTGCATTTGCGGCGCCTACTGAGCCGTATGATCGTTTGGCAGCATTATTACATACACAAGTTTTCTTTACGGAACATGCCATTCATGGCGATTTGATTGGATTTAGGATACCAATTTTTTTAGAAGGTGTGAGCATTACGGGCTATCATTTCCACTTCTTATCGCAAGATAAAGCACATGGAGGCCATTTAGTAAGCATGTTATTAAGAGGAGGTACTGTCGAAATACAAACACTGCAAGCATTCGAAATGATGATCCCCTCCGAGCCTAACACGTATCAAAAATTTGATTATAGCGTAGACTTAAGAGGGGACCTGAAAAATATAGAGCAGCCTAAGCAGCCATAATACTATTTAAAGCTACCATCGCCACGGCGTTGGCCGGTCATGAAACTGCTTTTACCCCACGTTTGTGGCTGCCAAGAGAACTGTAACAAGAAGTAGCGGCTATTACCGTTTGTACGGGTATTAGTATAACCATTGTCGAAGTTAACCATACCTGTTGCTATGTTCTGTTGGAAAGCATCCATCACAACAAAGCTGATAATACCATCTTTCTTCTTGAAAATACGTTTCTCGATATTAGCATTCATCACGAACGGTGAAGTATTCGTTAACAAGTTTGTACCGCGCATAATATTTTGCTTTGCATTCATCTCCATCGAGAAGTTAGCAGGCAAGAATATTTTAGCAGCCAGGTAAGCAGAGAAATCGCGGTTATATGGCTGGAGGCCATTTACCGAGTTGTTTTTACTACTAGTATTATTATAAGCAAACGCCGGGGAAAGATCTAACCATTTTAATGGTGACAATTCCATTGTTAATCCATGGCGCCTTGTTTTCGAGAGATTGATCAACTGGGTACCATTATTAAACGATACATACCGGTTATTCATGAAACTAGCATCGTACTTAATGGTAACATTTAGCTTTTTCAAGTTCTTCGACAAGTTCAACATGGCGTTAGTAGTTCTATTGCCATCAATATTCAAGTAGTAAGTTTCATTGGTCATTGTTTTCGTAACATCATCCAATTTCAAGATGCGATTTGACACGATAGCGTCTTGTACGGTGTTATAACCTACATTAAAAGCGAAAGCAGTTTTAATAGGTGTTAGGAAAACGTTATACCTAATCATGTAACGATTCGTGATACTATTTTTAATATCGGGGTTACCATAGGTGATATCAAAAGGTGTATGGTATATAGCATTGGGGTTAATTTGAGCTATAGCCGGCATAGCTACAACTTGACCAACATTAATAGATACTGAGCCATAGTTCATGTTATCGTATCGAATACCCAATTCCGGCAAAATATTATGATTAGTGCGCGAAACTTCCTGGTGACTTAATTTAAAGTTACCCGATTGAGCATTGAAACTGTATGTCACTTTAGGTTCAAAAAAGAGGCCTTTAACAGGGTTGTATTCAAGTGCTATCGTAGCTGGCAACCTGGCGATTGACGAGGTATTATCATAACTTAAATCGTTCAAATCTTTGGTCGGCGCTCCTTCTTTCAACTGTTCACGCAGCACCTGTTCTCTTTGAGATTCAAAACGCGATTCTATTGATGTACGTATTTTAAGAGAGTTGCTCATGGAATATATAAATGCCATCGTGAGCCCTGCATTAAAACTACGATTTAAACTATTTTGCTTCATCACCAAACTACTATCTGGCGTATCACTATGTAAAGCAAAAGTTTCATTGCGTTCTTCACCCGTGGTTTTATTGTTCATGAAACTTACTGAAGTACCAATATTAAAACTAGCTTTATTAGACATGGCAATATTCGACATCCCGTTTAATGTGATCGAAGGCGCTTTAGAAGTATTGGCGTTTTTCGTTTTTTGTACGTTTTCGAAAATACCGGTTTGCTCTGTTGTTGATTCGCTAGCATTTTCTGACTCTCTATAAGCCGCTCCTATTCGGAATGTCATAAAACCTTTATTTAGCCTACTACTCAAATGAGTTGCCAACTCATGGTTAGAGCTTACAGTTGTATTCCTGCTCGATATTTTCTTTAATAAATTTCCAGCATCATAAAACTGTTCTGTAATACTTTCTACGCCGCCTGATGAATTGTTATATCTTCCACTATAACTATGGTTCAATGTGGTGGTTGTATTCAATGCGTGCCCTAATGACAATCCTGCTCCGTAAAGAGTTGACATACCATTAGAACCGATCCCGGCGCCACCAAAGCCAATAGCATCGGGCATTATTGATTTGGAAATGGTACCCACAGGTTCGCCTTGGCGAATACCAACGGGCGCTTGTTTTCCGTAAAGTGATATCCCAGTTTGTTTAGGCCCATCAATCGTTTTACGTGAACCAGAAATCCCAAAACGATCTGTAGTACCCGCTTCACCGGCAAAGGCATACATTTTACCGGCCGATTTATCGGCTTTTGTTACAATGTTGAGGGTTTTAGAAGACTCTTCAGTTTTAGTTTGACGGGGGCCGGTACCATCTTTGTTATCTTCGATAATTTGGATACGTTCGATGATATCAGCCGGTAATTCTTTCATCGCATCCTTTACGCTACCATTGAAATATTGTTTACCGTTGAACATGGCGCGTACTACTTGTTCGCCGTTATAAAAGAGCGTACCATCTTTATCGATTGTAACACCTTCTACCTTTTTCAAGAGATCTTCTAAACGTGCAAAATCACGTACGATGTAGTCTTTCGCCCAGAACTCGGTGGTATCGCCACGTTGTGAAGGGCCGGTAGGCGTTGTAACGGTGATACCTTGTAACTGTAATGCATTGCTGCGTAGTTTGAGGGGTTGTAGAACGAGGTCTTTCTTGGTATCATTGAAGAAATACTTTTGATTGATTTCGGCATAACTCATGACCCGTACTTGAATGGTAAACTCTGCGCTCCGGATATTCTTAAATACAAACGTACCATATTCGTTCGTTACACCGGCAACCGTATCTTTTGTGGATAATAAACGAATGGCAGCCATAGGCATTGCTTTACCGGCACTATCTCTAACAATACCATATACATTTCGGTAAGGTAGCGGTTTAGTGGGTTCGTTAGTACGGTAACTCATGGCGGTACTAGGCATTATAACCATTTGGGCATATAACGCTGCTACTTGCAGCATAAAGCAGGCAAGTAGAAATATTTTTTTTAACACTTGGCTAGTATTTTAACGTGTAATCGATATTGGTGATAGATTCTGTAAATTGATCTTTAACAAGATCTGGGTTGGCATTCATACTCCGTAATGCATTGGCCATGGTAGCTGCATAAGACGAGTTTGCATCCCCCGCAATAGTGATCCTAATTTTCACCTTGCCATTTTCTTTGGAAATGTACTTGAGTGGAATACCGATTTCACAAAAACCTACCCCCTTTACGCCTTCGGCACTAAAACCATAACGAAAGGCAGCCATATCTGACTTAGATGCACCAGGAGGCAACACCAAATTCAAATCACCCCCGGCAATAATGCCATAGTCGTTATAAATAGCTACCGTGTCGAGGGAACGAGCTTGCAAGTTCTTAATTAGCATGAATTCCCAAAGTGTAGACGTATAAGTGGGCGTAAAAGGATACGTGATTTGCAAAGATGACTTCGAGATATCTTTACCATCAACTTCTATTACGATGCGTCCCGACATGGCTACTTTAGTAGGTTGAAACCGTCGTTTTAAGCTGACGTAGAGGAATTCATGGTCGTTTGTGACATCATATTCCAAGTAGTTCTTCGCATCTTTTAATGCCAAGGTATCGGGCGCCCAATCTGAGAGGTTGCCATCGATTACGATATTTCTTGTTTCCTTGGATTGCGCAAAGCAGGTGGTTGATATACTGCATAGCAGTATCAATAGGGCATAAAGCCACTTCATGGTTGATTTGGTTCCTAATCTAAACATTACGAGTTAGGTTTATTGAATGGTAAGGACCGCCAAAATAGAAAGAATTTTAAAAAATCCAAGTATGTATTACAGCATCAGCATATAAAAATGATGAAGTTTAACATTTCCTTTTTGAACGTTCCGCCTTACTTATCATGTTTAGTAAGCAGCCTATTTATGTAAGGGAGATCTTTTTGCCGGTTTTCACAGCTTCGTAAATGGCATCAATAATTTTAAGATCGCGTAATCCTTCTTCGCCATCTACCGGGATGATCGGCTTTTTCCCATCCAAGATAATGGCAGCCATTTCATCCATTTGTACGGTTTGGTGTGTTTGGTGAGGTTGTGTTAGCTCTCCTTTGTTAGTATAGCCTTTAATAGGGCCATATCCTGTAGCGGGTTGCAAATTGGCATAGCCTTTTTCACCTACTAAGTAGAATCGGTCGAGGTAGTTGACACTGTAAGTAGAAAGAATGGAAGCTACAGCACCGCTTGGGAATCCTAACTGGAATTGAATAGTTTCGTCGACACCGGCTTTGAATTTCACCGGGTCGTTTTTTGTTTCTTGTGCTGTTACCCAAATAGGCTCTTCGCCTACCATATAGCGAGCTCCGTTAATGGAATAAATCCCAATATCCATTAAAGCGCCGCCGCCTGCGAGTGCTTTGTTTAAGCGCCATTGTGTTGGGTCGCCAATAACAAATCCCGACAAGCCTTCAAAGAATTTAATTTTGCCAAGTTCTCCATCTTGACGCATGCGCACTACTTCCAATGTTTTGGGTTCGAAGTGCATGCGGTAGCCAACGAGTAATTGTACACCGGCCTTCTTGCAAGCCGCCACCATTTCAGCACCTTCCTTGGCATTGAGCGCCATTGGTTTCTCGCAGATCACGTGTTTACCGGCAGCTGCAGCAGCTATTACTTGGCTGTGGTGTAAGGCATTGGGGGTAGTGATGTATACTACATCTATGTCGGGGTTGTTTTTAATATTTTTAAAGGACTCGTAGTTATAACAGTTCTTCTCCGCAATACCGTATTTCGCCTGCCAAGCCGTTAGTTTCGACGGTGTGCCGCTAATAGCACCTACCAGTTTGGCGCGCTTACATTGTTGCATAGCATCTGCCACCCGGGTAGCATAACCACCGAGGCCCATGATGGCAACTCGTAGTACAGGCCCGTCTTGTATGGGCACTTTTCCCCACGATGTGAAAGGTAACAATTGTAATGAAATGGCCGTAGCGGCTACTTGGTGGATGAAGTTGCGGCGTGATTGCATTTGCTCAGAGATTTTGGGTTTTCGGAGAATTCCAGTGATTACAAGAAAAATAACATAAAAAAGGGGGAAATAAAAGCGAATGCTTGGTTTTTTTGCTAATTGGGGTGATAATACCACGAATCGTTGACAGGCAAACAAACGCAAAAAGGTGCGACGCAAGGGAAGTTAAATAGTAGCAATAACGATGACTACATCCCTAAAAACAAAAAAGCTGCATGAGAACCATCCCATGCAGCTAGCTATCTTAAGCGTTGTGCTTTCGTACATATTTCGTTAAAATCACGATCATTTGTCCTTCGATCTTACCTTCAATTTGCTCGGTATTATCGGGCACTAAGCGGATGTTTTTCACAACAGTGCCCATCTTTGCGTTGAGCGTTGTACCTTTTACATCGAGTGATTTCGTGAGCACTACCGTGTCGCCATTTTCTAAGCGGGCTCCGTGAGCGTCTTTATGTAAATCTACCGTGGTTTCGTTTTCATGATCACCGGAAGCTTTTGCCCAAGCGAGGTTGTCATCGTCGAGGTATAACATATCCAGTTGTTCGCTCGCCCAACTTGCATTCCTTAGGCGGTTCAACATACGCCAAGAAACAACTTGTACAGCAGGCACTTCGCTCCACATGGAAGTTGTAAGGCATTGCCAATGGTTCTCGTCGAGCTCATCTCGTTTTTCGAGTTGCGCTAGGCATTTCTCGCAAACGTAAATGGCGTCGTCTTTGATCGTTGCAGGCGTGAAAGGCAATTCATACACTTTGAGAGTCCCTGTTGCGCTACATAATTCGCATTGGTTATTGCTGCGTTCCTTCAATTGTGCTTCTAAAATCATTTGTGCTTGCTTTAGTTAGGGCCGCAAAGCTACAATTTTTAATTATGTTTTGAAGATCTTGCCCTCTTTATTGAATTCACGGATCAGCCCTTCTTCAATCGTAGCGGCACTTATAACGCCCAAAGCACCATCATTCCCCATACTTTTCAGGAAACAATAATGCGCTACGTTGATGATAGATGCACCCGAAACTTCGTATTGCGCGGCGATCCTTTCCAGTACATCTTGTTGCGGGAAGCGATCCGGGGTGAGAATCTTGCTCCACAGCTGGTAACGCTCTGCCTGGTTAGGCATTGGGAATTGAATGATGGATTGAAAACGGCGCGAGAAGGCAGGATCTATGTTGTTTTTGAAGTTCGTGGCCAGGATCACTAAACCGTTGTAGTTCTCGATTCGTTGCAGCAAATATGCAATTTCCTGGTTGGCGTATTTGTCGTGCGCATCTCTTACGCCTGTACGTTTTCCGAACAATGCATCGGCTTCATCGAAAAACAAGATCCAGTTTTTGTGTTCTGCTTTATCAAATAGGTTGGATAAATTCTTTTCTGTTTCCCCGATGAACTTGGATACAACGAGTGATAGGTCGATTCTAAACACAGGGATGCCACCTTCCCCATTTTCAATTTCGAATTCATTACCAGGCACTTCCCCATATTTACCTAGCAAGCAAGCTGACAGGGTTTTCCCTGTACCTGGCGGACCGTAAAACAGTGCACGGTAGCCGGGTTTTAAGCGGTGATCTACTTGGCCTAATTGATCTTTCAAACGTAACCATTTCTTCAACTCTTCGAGCTGTTCCATGGTTTGTGCATTCAGTACAAGATCTTCCCAAGTAAGCGGTGTTGTAATACTTTCCGCGGGGAAATCGTTGCCGAATTTTGGCTTGCTTAGTTTACCGGTTAAGAACTGGCTGACGTAATCTTCGCTGATGGTAATTTTACCACTGAATGGCGGTTCGTTACCGGGCACGGATTCTAACCACAACACACGAAGTTTTGCAAACAAGCTGCCGGTTTCAAACAACTCCATGCTATCTAAGCGATGCATAAGATCGGTACCTGCAAGTAAGAACAACGCAGTTTCTCCTGTAGGTAAGAGGCCACGACCTTGTGTGCTTTTTACAAAACCCGTTGCGGGGAAATCGCCTTTATTATGTTCATCTACATGCGCTTGCATGAGTGCATCAAAAAATTCGGGGTTGATGTACGGAGCTAAAGCTAGTAATAGTACTAGTATAGCATCCCTTGATAGGTTATGCTTTTCAATAAAAACATTGATCGGCGCTTCTGCCCACAAAGGATCGGGTGGCAAACCGGGTTCATATATTGTGCCGTTGTAAGTAGTAGCAAAGTACATTTCAAGGCGTTTGCTCATCTCAGCCTTCAGCCATTCCATGTAACGATCTATTTCTACTACATTTAGGTTTAATGCAAAGTTCGTCATCTGTTATTCTTTTTTTGCGGGCTCGTCTTTTTTCGGGGCAGCTTCCGGTTTTGCTGTCTCTTCAGGGTCTTTTACTTCATCGGTTTTCTTTTCCGATTCCTTCAGTAATGCGTCTTTATATGCTGTCAAATCCACTACAAAAGCTGCTAATAGCTTTTTGAAACGTTCTTCGGAAATAGGCTTAGGAATATCAATACCCGGTAATTTATTAGCTGTAATATACGCCATTGCATCAATGCCATGGTTACCCTCGTGAAAGCCTAAGCTTTTATCTTTATCGGCTTTAATCGCACCGCGACCATATTTAGAAGGATCTTTCGAAGAAACGCCTGGTTTGTAGATCGTTTGTATTTCTAAACCAATTACAATATCCACTTTTGTCACCCTGCCTTTTCCATCCTTTGTTATTTGGTAGGTGTATGGTAACTTCACATCGCATACAGCATCTTTTCCTTTCAGATCCTCCCCTTCATATGCTTGTCGATCTGGATGAATTGTTACATTTCGTCCATCAACGTTTTTGAACCTTGCCACTTTCGATTCATCAATTACCGCTCCTTCGGGAATAGGCGTAGACGTTTCCCGTTGTACATTCGGTGCATTGCTAGATTTTGCGGCATCACTTTTTGCATTCATTGCTGGAGCGGCACCTTGTTGTACAACATGCGTTAGCTCATGGGCCAACAAGTGTTTCCCTTGTGTAGAGGACGTATCGTATTTGCCATTATCGAAGTAGATGTTATTACCGTTAGTGAACGCTTGCGCACCAATGCCTTGGCTCATTTCCTTGGAGGCAGCATTGTCGTGAATGCGTACGTTGGAGAAGTCGGCACCAATGGCCTGGCTCATTTCCTGTTGCACTTGTGGTGGTAATGGCGCGCCACCATTTTTGTTGGCTTCCAGTCGTTGCCCGAGTTGTTCGTGCGAGTCAGCTTTATTGGGGGCTTCTCGTTTTTGCACAGCAGGCATTTTGCCATCTTTATCTTCCTCTTTAATTACTTCATCAGCAGCGGGCTTACGTTCTTGTTCTTCTTTCTTTTGAAGGTTTGGTTTCTCTTCTTCTTTCTTCGGTGCGTCCTTTTTCTGCACGTTCGCACCTGGCTTTTCTTCTTCCTTCTTGGGATCGTCCTTCTTTTGAAGGTTTGGCTTTTCTTCTTCTTTCTTCGTTGCGTCTTTCTTCTGCACATTAGCGCCTGCCTTTTCTTCTTCTTGCTTAGGATCGTCCTTCTTTTGGAGGTTTGGCTTCTCTTCTTCTTTTTTAGGCGCATCTTTCTTCTGCACGTTTGCACCTGGCTTTTCTTCTTCCTTCTTAGGATCACCTTTCTTTTGTACGTTTGGCTTTTCTTCTTCTTTCTTCGGTGCGTCTTTTTTCTGCACATTTGCCGTGGCTTTCTCCTCTTCTTTTTTAGGCGCGTCTTTTTTATTAATATCTGTACTTACAGGAGTAATCTCTTTTTTCTGCACAGCATTCCCTTTTCCTCCACTTGGCTGGTTCACTACTTTATTCGCTACGGCATCTGCTTCTTTTTCGTATTTATCACCTGCCTGTCCTATGTTTAATTTAGGTTGAAAGAAAGCGTTTTTTCTATCTGGATCTTTTTGTCGCGGGCTAAAGAAAGGGCCTTCTTGTTTGTCGGCAGCTTCGGGGTTGCGATGTCTACGGTATCTATGACTATTGGATTTCATGTCAAACTATTTTAGAAGAAGAAAATGTATGATTGATTTGCCCTGTACTTACTTTTTACCTGGTGTAGGATTCGGTTTAACAGGACCTGTTGGGGCTGGTGTAGTTGGACCTTTACCGGGTACTTGTTTACCGGCATTGGGTCCATTTACATAGCTTTCAGAACCATCTGCTTTTCGCCTGATAACTACCGCAACAGGAGCAACAATTGTAGTAGAAGTAGCAGCTGTAGCAGAAGTAGCAGGCGTTGATTCTTTCCAGGTTAGATCAGGACCAGTACTTTCGTTCAAATTACCAACTGATACAGTTCCTTGGAAGAATTCTACTTCATATATAACATCGACCACCCTTTTCAAAGCACCGCTGGCATGTACAGCTTGATCATCTACACTTTTATTAAAATCATCATAATCTGATTTCTTCAGCCCAGGGTTTTTCGCTTTAAAATCAGCTTTCAACTTGGCACACAATACAGCGTCTGTCAAAACACCATATTTAACTTTCGCATTAAAACTCATCGTATCAGCAGCAACTGAAGCGAAAGTCTTCGCAATCTTATTTTCCACAATTTTCATCGCCGACAGGTTATACCTCTCGCTGACAGCAATTAAGTTATGCGCTCCTTTGTGCGCTACTCCTAAGAAGCGCTCTGCCAGCACGTGGCCTCTTTGCAACACAAATTTAGGATCCATACCGGGTACATTTACATCAGAAACATCTACTTTACCAATGATATTCGATGGTTTAATATATAGGCCTACTGATGAAATCTCTTCTACAAAATCACTCTTATCCAGTACCAATTTCATTGTATGATTGGTGAATGTTTTATATGTTACATTCTGTCCTACCGTTGTTACGCCACCTACAATTTTGAAAACATCTTCTGCTGCTTTCGACAATTCATATGCGCCGGGGGTAAACCTAGTAAGTAGAAAATAGCGGGTGCTACCTTTCTGACTTCTGTCTTTATGAGAAAGTACTTTTGCTTTTAACGAAGGCCCTCCCGCTGCATTTGGATCGAGACCATGACATTCTAATAACATCTCTTCCGGGTCACCTTTAAACGCAAATGTAGCTCCATCTTTTAAATCTTTCGGGTAAGCTGGTGCAGCTGGAGTTGCAGCACCAGTTACTGTTCCTGTAGGATTTCTTTGCACATATTGATACTGCCAATGCTTATCCTTATCCATTACCTTGATGTCTTTCATTACATCACTGTATTGTTTTTCAACACTATCAGCTATTTTGTTAGCTTCTTCACGGGGAATGGATTTATTCTTATCTTTTTCCGATCCATCTTTTTGCACTAAAGCATGTTTCGCTTCGTTGAGTTTCTTTTCTTTAGCTGGATCTTTTTTATCATCTTTTTTATCATCGCCATCTTTTAAGTTGGCTTTGATTTTTACGGACTGCTTGGTTTTCTTACCACCGTTCATTGTACCCGTTACTTTCCATTCGCCGTCTTTTGGTACGATGACGATGTTAGGGATATTATGCTGTTTTTTAACTTTTTCTACTTCAACGGTTACTTCATCTTTGGTCATTGGTTTATGACCTTCGAGGGCTTTTAATTTGGTCATGCCCTCTTTGAAGTTTTTGAGTTCATCTGGCTTAGCTGCGTCTTTGGCTTTATCGTCTTTCTTCTTACCGCCGCCACCTTTGGCTCCACCTTTATCGCCTCCTTTTTGCGGTGCAGGAGCTGGAGCTGGGGCTGCTTTAGGAGCTGCACCTGCTGCGCCGCCATCTACGAATTTCCCTTTCTTATCACCTTTATCACCGCCACCGCCTTTGCCGGGCACTTGCTTATCGACAAGGTCGGTCATAAATTTAGAACCGTCGAACTTGGTTTCGGTGAATGATACTTCTGGTATTTTACCGGAGCCCAACACGTATTCCATATCTGCGCCAATACCGAACTCTCCTGGTAATGGATATTCCAACGCGCCCAAAGGCCACGTCCATTTTTCATCCGGCAACGGCGACCACCACGGCGAATCCAGTTCCGCAAACAAATCACCACTCAAACCCAAGAACGGCTGTGCACCAATCTCCATATGCCCTTTGAAAAAGAACTCTCCCGGATCGCGGTAACCGATCGTTGGCCGCGCATCTACATACCCCTTCACGCCTGCATCCGCATTCACTCCCACACCCAATTTCAAATCATGGTCCAAAATCTGTACACCTACACCTCCTTCCGCGCGCAAGCGTAAACCTGCATAAGCAGAGATGTTCAGTGAACCCGATAGGGATATATTCTTCGCCACGTCGGGGTTATTCGACCAAGTGCCGTTTACTTCAATATTGTAAATCTTAGCCGGGCCCATTTTCGCCAAGGCACTGAGTGATACGTTGGCAAACACAAACACGTTCCCAATTACAGGCAAACCGTAAGCGGCGCGTGCTTCTAGTTTGAACAGTTCTTTATTGTAATCCTTCTGTTCAAAGAGAATGATTTCTTTTGGTGGCGCAATTTTACCAACAACTGTTACGCAACCTTTACCATCAATGATTACGTTTACTTGGCCAGCAAACCATTCTGTTAGATTGAAAGTAAGAGAACCCATACCGGCAACACCCCGTTCACCCGGACCGGTAGGTGCTGGAATTTCTGCAGGCATAGCGGCTTCTTGTGCGTTTTCTCCGCCGCCTGTTTGTTGTACAGCGAAATTATCCGCCGTCGCTTTGTCGGTCATCATCACCATCACCTTACCCGACAACTTATCACCATCATACCCTACTTCACCTTTAATATCTAGAACGCCTTTTTCAAACTTCGCTTCAATATCACCCGTGAAATTCTTCAAGTTCACAGTGAGCTTACCCGTTCCGCTGAAGGCGCCGTCTTTTAACGTAATATTCAAATTGGTTTGGGCTAAACCTTTCACATCCAAATCGGCCGTAACATCACCTGTAGGTTTCATATTCTCCCAGCCTAAATTCATCGTGGCTTTCGCGAACTCTCCTACTTTCACTTTAATCCCGTTCACAGTAAATGTGAAATTGCCTCCTTCGAATGTATTGGTTACTCCACCGGATAAACTTTCGATATCTAAGCCCGATAACCAGCCTAATGTTTTGGCATTGCTTTTAATCCATTTCGCCAGCGCTTGTAAATCACTGTTTTTACCAATGGTTGCAAAGCCACTTACTTGTCCTGCCGCAATCCGTACGGCTAAATTCGGGTTCGCTTGTTCGAGTAATTGGATTTGCATTGGCAAATAACCATCTTTCAAGCTTTCAAATACACCGTCTTTTTCGCGCACTTTGATTGTTCCTGCACCGGCTACTTTACCTCCTGTAACATTTACATCTAAACCCCTCTTCGCTTCGCGGATAGCTGTTTTTAGGGCTTCAGATGGATTAAACTGCCCTGATGAAATATCTACAACTTCTCCCGGAGCCGCAGCTGCAGGAGCAGGATCACGTTGGATCATAGGCGACAAGCTCGCTGTTGGCATTTCTTTTCGTTGCACAGCAGCTCCTTGTTGCACAGTGTGTGTTAATTCGTGGGCGAGTAAATGTCGACCAGTAGAACTAGCCGCATCAAACTTTCCTTCATTGAAATAAATATCATTTCCATGGGTGAAAGCTTGTGCTTGAATATCGTTACTGAGTTGATTGGCTTCCTTATCGGTATGCACACGTACATTACTAAAATCTGCTCCCATAGCCGACTCCATCGCATTCTTTGTATCCTTTGGCAATGGCGCACCGCCACCTTTCGTTTTCTGTAAACGTTGGGAAAGATCGGGTTGCGACTTAGGTGAAGGGCCTTCTGTTGTAGGCTTACGACGGATGTGATCGTCTGGCGGATCGCCCATACTATCGAAAATGGGTTTGCGTTGCAAGACAGGTTCGTCTTGCATTTTCTCATCTTCAAGTGCAGGCTTTTCTTGTACGAGGTTTTGTTTAGGAGCAGCATTAATCGTAGGCGCTTTGATAGCCGGTGCA
This sequence comes from Chitinophaga skermanii, assembly GCF_003259335.1. Classification (GTDB taxonomy): domain Bacteria; phylum Bacteroidota; class Bacteroidia; order Chitinophagales; family Chitinophagaceae; genus Chitinophaga; species Chitinophaga skermanii. Next base: position 78,825 of record NZ_QLLL01000003.1, on the reverse strand, counting down.
TTGGGTTTGGCTTGTACCGTTTGCGGTTGCGACATTTTCTGTACAACCTTATCGGCCACTTTGTCTGCTTGCTTTTCGTAGTGATCGTTGGGTTCACCGATCTTCACTTTCCGTTGTACGAAGAAAGTCGAAGGCGTAGCTTGCCTGTCGAAGAAACCATTTTGTTTCTCCGGCTGGAACACTTGATCGCCACTTGCTTTCTTTTGCTGTTGCGATTGTTGTGAATGGTGTTTAGTATCGTTCGTCTTCGACATAATTGCTTAATAACTCCAGGTTGTTTTAACCAATGATTCCATCCACGAATACCCCACTAAGCTAAAACTCCAGGGTAAACGGTTTAATAACATGTCATATACCTGTGCAGTAACCGTCAGCTCCCAATCACCCTTTCTATACACAAGCTTTCCTTCCCGCATTAAGAAGTTAGCACGTAATCCATCGCGTGACATGGAGCCAACTCCTTTCCAATGCCCGATAGCAGCATCGAGTAATTCGTCGGCCAATTGTAACTCTTCGTTTGTAAACTCAATTTCACGCTGCATGGGTTGAGCAGGTGTAAAGCCGCACAATATTTTAGGTAATAACAAATCTTGTTCGTGGCAACCAGTTTGCCCACTTGCCAGGTAACCGAGCAATTGTGCCGCTTTACTTTGCAAAGTTTCATTCACAAAGCCTTTTTCATCCTTCCATCCTAAATGATCGAACAAGTGTGGAATAAAAGGATGCAACAAAATCAACCCAGCATTATTGATAAAATAAGTATCTTCTTCTTTCGGAAGTTGCCAACTATCCGACTGCTTTTCTTGTATGGCCTTCATAGCTTCATAAGTTTCATCTATAGATGATTGGGCAGCAGACTTGTTGTTATCATTGAAAGTAGTTGTTGCTTGAGATATTTGTTTATCGTCCTTATGATCAGATATAACTGCTTCCTGTTTGGGATCTTTATTGTTAGAATGGCTGCTTGGGATGTCTTGAGATTGACCGGTTTCTTTAGTATCAGCTTTCTGTTGAGATACGGCTTGTTGTACTTTTATTTGATCAATCTCCTTTTGAATAGCGTCTACATCGTTTTGATATAATACAATTTGCGATGCAACACTCCCTTGTATCATGTTAGTCGTACTAGCCGAAGCAACTGTAACATTCAGCCCCTCTCTGCTCATTATCCATAACAATCGACTCCAATTCGATGCTTGCAACGACATACTATAACGCACCATCGACATAATTGTAGCACTTGTAAGTTCTATACGTTTTTCAGCTACAATAGCGAGCATGCTGATGTACACATTTCGTAAAAGCACTTTCGCATTTGTTACGGCCAAAATGTTTTGCAAAGACGTTTGGGCAAAATATTGTTGCGCCGTTTCACGCACCGAGTTGCTAGTAATTATTGTAATCAATTCTTCAAGCAGTACAAATAAACTAGCATTTAAAGTAGGTATAACCACCAGCAAACATCTCTTCACAAATGGAATACCCCATTGTTGCACGAGACGTATGGCGGCTTGGGGTTTTGATCGAATGGTTTGCAAAAAACGTTCAACTGAAAACACATCACTACTGAGCGTAGCCAATACTGCTTGTTCCCATTCAATTTGAGTAATAGCGGCAGTTGTAGCAGGCATTACCCCAAGCTCTAAGTAATACAAGAAACTTTCAAAACGGCTGACCTCGCGTGGTGTACGTGTAATATTAGCGCTACCATGGTCGGCCTCTTCTTGCAAACTAGGCATCATTTTTTGCATAGCAGCCAAGATCATACTAGGCAAATTGTTTCGTAATTCTGCCAATGTGCAATTGGGTAAGGTTATTTCTAATTTTTGGATTGTAAGCAACACATCTTCGGGCATCCATTCATCGAAGAGTTGGGCTAATTGCGGCATGAGCGAGGCATTACATTGCTCGCTTATGCTTGTTTGCAATGAGAAAGCTTCTTCGCGTTGCGGGATTTGCACGAAAAACTCCAATTTCGCTATAACGTGTTGCTGTGCCATTAACCAATTAAGCTATTATACGTTTCAAATGCTCCGAGAGATACCATTGGATCAGTAATTTCTGTAGTCCAAATCTTCTTCCAAGTAGTGCTAGCTTTATGGGCTTTGAAGATGGAATCGGCGCGTGTAACACGGTTCTGACCGGCTACGGTAGCTTTTTCCGGCGATGCTATAACCATCCCTTCGATAAAATGAGCTGTTCCCACAGCTAATAATTGAAGTAAGTTTGATTTCTGCGCGGTTTTGGATTCAGCAATCAATGGCTCCAAAGTATCCATGAAGCCTTCAAAACTACTTGGCAATTCTTTTGTACCACTTGCTGTTTTAAAGAAGATATCCAAATCAGCCTGCTTTTCCTTTAATACAGGGGCATTGGCCGCTTGCACTAAAGCCATAGCCGGTTTATAAAAATCATGTGCTTGGATGTTTACTTCTTCTTTCACACTATCATCTTTCACCACACGACCTTTACCAATATAAATCGCTACGCTATCTTCTCTCTTTTCGCATTTATTTAAATGGGCGAAGGAATAGGTTAATTTATATTCTCCTACAGCAGGTGTATACATGCGTAAAACAGCCAAGCTACGGTCGGTTGTCCAACTAATATCGTACATGCCGCTATTAGGCTCGATTACTTTTTTATCATCAACACTGCTTAGGATGAATTCACCGCCGAAAGGCAATGCTTCTAAAGTAAAATGAATTTCTTCTAATGGCTGCCCCGTTAATTCCTTCTCATCCGCCTCCCCGTGCAACAGCACTTCGCTACCCGGACATAATACAAAATGATCTTTATATACACTTACAATACCATCCCTCGAAGCCTTTAACTCACACTCAAACCAGGCCCCCATATAATATTGCAACTCAAATACAGCTTGCTCATTTACATCAGTTGTGGTTAAAGTAGCTACACTTTGACCATATGTATCGAAGATTTCCCAATAGAAACTATCTGCTCGTAAAGAATTATTGTTAAGGGCCACCTTATATACTTCTTGCCCATGTTCATATCCTGCAAATTCATACTGCGCAACCGGCGGCAATGGTGTTACTTCAATCTTGATTGGAGGCAATTCATCGCAGCATTGGTAAGGCAAACAGAAATCGGCAATTACATCGTATCCTAATAATTCTTTTATAGAATAAGTTCCGGCCTTTCCAGATTCGCTTGCACCCATTTTATTTACAATACCTTCCAGTCTTTCTTTTGAAAGGTCTTGCACATTACTCTGCATGCCCACAAGCACAAGTGTTCCGCCTCTCTCTACACCACCTTGGTGCTCAAATCCCGGGTGCGTTTCAGCGAATTTGTGGAAGAATATACGTTCTACTAGTTTTTGTTTTCTTTCTTGGTATTCTTTCGCAATGGGGTATAACGTGCAAATAATGCCTACACAACATTGCCTGCTTTCTTCGTCGCATGTGTCCTGTTCACTGCACCTTTCTTCTGCCCAACTATTTATATCATCTATTTCGGTTGAACCGAAGAAATAGAGCAGGTTTTCGAACATCGCAGGATGTTGCTGGTGATCATATTGACCAAAAATCCGCTCTTCCAACATTCCTCCACACACGCCATTACAACGCATATCTTCCGCCACGTTATCCAAGTGCATCGCCAAGTCTGAAAAGCTTGCACCCATTTGATACACCAACTCGTTGATGAGATGCTCATCTCCAACATACACCGTTTTAATATCGAATGGTAAATGAAAACGCTTACGGTATTTATCCAAGTCCATCACCACTTCATCCAATGGTTTACCGATATGGCCTTTCACGCGGAAGAAATCGTATTTATTGATATTAGCAACAAGGAATTTCTGGTCATCTTCATTCTTCACACCTGGAATCGTAGCACTTCTATTTGTTTTTGTGCGGGTGAAATTCCATTGCTCACGTACTTCGTCTATATTTTTGTAATAGAATGGAATTGAACGCTCGCTTAATTCTTCATTAATACCGGCATCCGGGGTCATATGTAGGTTCTCTCCAATGATACTTTCAGCATTAAATACAACATGATCAACATTCGCGATATAAGCCATTTTATCCAATAAAAAAGACATTTGTTCAGCGCTATTACCTGTTAAATCGGCCAATGGAGGACGATATAACTTCATGCGGTAGTTGATACTACTATTGTTAGCGGTTGTTCGAATGCTACCCAACAATAAATACCCAGGGAAGCGATTTTTATTAGGCATCAGCGAGAAGATATCAACCACGCTGTGGTTATTCAACTCTTCAAACGCAGATACGAGGTCGCGTAGGTAATCGTAAAAATAAGGGTACAACACAATGCTCTGTGGTTTACCATCAAAGGCGGCATATGTTGCTTTTAACTTATTGCCCATACCGGTGAATGGGTTATTTTGGGGTTTCCCTAATATTGGCGCCAAGGCATTATATGCCGTTATATAGGCGTTTTCTATAAGCGGGATGGCATTATTAAAGATGGTAACAAAATTATTAATGATGTTACTTCCTTGTGTAAATTCCCAGAATGCAAATCCATCTTCACCGGTCTCTTCTTTCGTTAATCCAAATCGACCCACCATTGGAAGATCTTGGATATTAACGGGCTTACTCGTTTCCATCAATTGCGCTAATTCAGCTTCCGTGATGGCGTCTTTGTAATCATTAGCCGGGTCATCTTCTTTTTCCTTCACTAATACCAACTCCACCTCGTTTGTTTTAATACTTTCACGACGATCGTTACCGTACATGCAACTATCTTTTGTCGATTCGCTTTCTGTTATGAGTAACAGGATAAAATATTTACCTGTATCGGTAGCTCCTGTATCGTCAACACCTTTTATATAACGCTTCAGTGCTTGTTGCGATGCATCGGCATTATTAGCGTCTTTGATTTCTTCCAAAATACGCCCGCGTACCTTGCGGTTGTTAACGCTTATTGTATGATAATTGTTACCAACGCTCGTTTTTACACTATAGTAATACTTCTTTTCTTCGATTGAAAATAAGTATCCATCACTTGTAACACCAGCACCAGGCGATAAAACAAGTGCTTGCTCGGCTTCATCCCAACTCACTTCCAATCCATAAAAGATACCGCTGCCCAATAAATAGGTACGTGTGTCGCGCGACTCATTCTTGGCAAAGGTGACAATGCCATTTAAGTGATCACTTTTTAATTGTTGCCCTTTAACGAAGGAAGGGTATGGAGTGGGCGTATTTATTATCATTGCAAGTAATTTTAAAGAGTTATTATCCAAGCATGGCTTCATCGAGGAGCAGTAACGACTGGTCGTTCATGTCGCCCGCATCATCGAGATATTCGGCTGGGAATACATTTTTCAAGTTTGAAATTGTTTCAACTAAAGCTTGTTGACTGCTTACAAAGTCGCAACCCATATCGTTTGCTAATGCTTGTAACCAGTTTTTATAAGCCGTTTCGAATTGCAACATTTGTTGAGGAGAAACCCAAACAATATGCAAACGAATATGTGCCGGTGCTTCTTTACGTAATGTATCTTCAAAGAATTGACGGAACCTAGTTTTGCGGAATCGCTGCGGCCAAGCAGGCAGCACCACGGTTGCCCAAAAAGAATAAGGATCCACTAAGAAGGTTCGGTCTGTAAACTTCTCGTCAACATATTTCGGCGCGTTGGGATCAACATAACTACAAAAATCAGCCTCAGAACAAACAGGGAATAGCGCATTCGACACACTAAATCCTTCCGTCACTACGCGGCTAAGTCCAGTATTGGCACTCTCAAAACTCGCCTGTTCCGCAAATGCGTCTTTTAAAACCATTTGAACTTCTGCGTTCCATTCATTCATATTCTTTCCTGGCATCTCGGCAGCAGCTATCTTCATCCCGTTATTCCACCAATTGAGTTCTTGGTTAGGACCATTATCTTTCATTGTTACCCCACCTGTTGTGGCGGTAGCTAACTTTAATGCTTGTATGAATGCTTGTAAATTGCCATTAAATGAAGTTTCGCCTTTAATCAGTAGCTTTTGTTGACTATTTTGTTTTCCATTAGGGAACCAAAGCATTTCAACTTCCAAGGTTTCGTATACAACTGCTTGCTGGCGAGGACGTAACAAGATATGTTCTACCAGGCGCATGCCTTCCGAGCTAATGGCACGTTGCACAAGGTCAATAGCAGCATCACGGTCACTTAACCTTGTATACACCAGCGGATGAAGTGCCATAACGCCGGCAGGATCAACAAGTGTTACACTATATGGGCCAGCCACGTCTTCATCGTTTCTTTGGTAGTTATCCAATACGCGGAATAGCTTCAACGATTGAATTAAAGCATCCATGGCAAGTTGTGGAGTATCGTATGTGATAACCGACTCCCAAACCTGCTGAGCGCTATAGGTAACTTTGTCTCCTGCAACGATTTGAATAATTTCGTTTACCTCGAAAGCAAATTCTCCATCCTGTTCTACAATTGGGAACATGAGCGCATTAAATATCCGGGTATTGACTTCCTTATCTACATCTTCCTTGCATACATGTCCCGGTGAAGTAGCAATGATAGCACCATCAATATCTCTTAGTGCAATAGTAAATGCGTTTTCACAACCAATTACGGTTTCCACACTATAAGATGTAATACTCCGAGCGATTTCCAAGAGATATATGAAGTATTGTGATTCGTTTCTTTGTGCATCTTCTTTGGTAAGGTAGCGGTTAACAGATTGCCATATCACTTGACCGCCTACTTTCATTTCATAGAAGAACTGGGTAATAGTTGTGCCTTGTAACACTTCGGAATTCAAGGTCCAGATACCATCTTCCATAGCGGGCAAGCCATTGTAGCGTAACCACAATTTGTTAAAATGTAAGTTCAATGGCTGTTTGAAATAGCAAGCTAACAAAGCCTCATCAATTGCAGGATTATGCACTGCGTCGCGTAAGAACCAACCATATACACGCTTCATACACAACACATCTGCCATCAAGTTCAAGCGCTCATTTTCGCGCTTTTGCATGCTTTGATACCAGCTAGATAATTGTGCCACGCGGTAGGTTTTTACATCTACCATCCTAAAGCCGTATTTACAGCAATGGGTATAATCGGTATACCGGAAGAATTGGGTATCTAAACCTCGCTCAGAATCAAGGAACACTTGTAATCTCTCCCAAGCAGCATCTTCTACATTTATTTTTTCTTGATCATTTTTATCTTCCTCTTCTTCCTCCTTCTTCACACATTCTTTGGTTACATATTGTATATCCAGCAAAATATGCGCGATTTGGATAATACAACGGTTGGCTTCAGGATCTCGTTCTATACAATAGCTACCACGATAGCGAAGCAATTGCAAACATTCACTGAGTGCCTTCCAGGCTTGTTCCTCTGTTGCGTACGTTTGAACTGCTTCCCAATCATACCTGTTGGTTTGTGTATTGTAAAGGTGGAAACTGAAACGGCCATCGATCATGTATACACCATGGCGCAAAGCGAACAATTGCCTTGCACGTACAGCCACCATGTAATCGGTATGGCTTTCAAACTCGGCGCAGCATTGTACAAGCGGTTCACCACATTCATCGAGCAACACCAGTGCTGTGTCGGTACTTGTCCATGGCTGATAATTAGCTACTTTTAACGATTGTTCCAGCACTTGGTAACGTACTTCTTCGAAGGCCTTTAAGGCGTTTTCTACGGATGCATAACCTTGCAAGCTTTGCCATAGATTTTCTTCATTGCGAGAAATAACGAAGTAATACTCCCCTTTTATGTATGCTACCGCTCCTTCTCCTCGATCCATAACCGTGTAAGTAGGCTGCACACGTTGGTATTTATGCAATAAATCCAATGCTGCTTGTTCTGTTGTAGCTTTATCGAGAAAAGATTGATTAAACCTTGCTAATCGTTGATCACGGTCCCATAAACGGTAACCAACCAGCTTCTCTTCATCGGGGATGTTATCATTATCGATGAACGGAACCGTTTGCACATTTTTAGCGGTATTTAGCAGCACAGGGTCTGTGTCGAGTATTTTGTACTTAGCGAACTCCACTAAGCGTGCAATTGCTTTATCAGCAAAACTTTTACAACAGAATGTTTGCCCATGGAACGCCACCCGTGTGCCGGCTTCTTCCAAGTAAATTTTATATAACTGGTCTTCCAGTACAATGTTATAATTACCAGCTGTTTTTGCTAATTCTAAAATCCCGATCAACACTTGTTCTGCTTCTTCTTGGGATGCATTTTCATTGATTCCTTCTAAAGCATCGCCAGGTTGCAAATGGCAGGTTAACCATTTCGTAACCGGTTTCCAATACCCCGGCATTTGCGTGGTAATTATAGATGCACCGTGGTCTTTTAGGAAGTTAATGATCCGTTCAATCGCTTCATCACGCTCTTCTTCGGTTAAGTAAGTATGTGGATGGAAGGCTGTAATTGCTTCTTCGTCATCTACCAAGTAAAAACCAAAAGTGCAATTATCTACCACAGTTTTCACATAGTAAGCATAGGTTTTACCAAAACGAATTGCTTTATAAAATCCTTCTTCCGCACCGAACAAACTAGCGTACGGGTGTGGCTCCGTCAATAATACATCGCTACCATCCTGGATAGCAAAGTAATAGTTTGAAGAATCAATGATACTAGTTGCTTGGCGATTACAAAGTGAATCTAACTGCAATTGTAATTGTGCAACCGCGGCATCGCGTTCTTGTGGTGTATCATAATAGTTCGCTTGCTTGGCGAAATAAATATTTTTGGTATTGATAACTTTGAACCCAAATTTGCCATTCTGCTCATCATGTGGTACAATTTGCAGATGTGTTAATAGCATTGCATTCGACACGAAGGCTGTCATGGCTTCATTCGCTTCCTCCCATACCGACAAGCCTTGCATGAGCGGTACTTGCGTATCAGCATGTTTCCATAATAAGCCTTGCATTTCAATCGATGGCGACAGTTCAGTTCGCAAGTTTTCATTATTGGCAGCATTGAGTATAAACATCAACAAAGCATCCGCATCTTCTTTGGAAGTAAGGGGTTCGCTTTCGGCTAACACTTCTTGATGATGATTTCTTAAGCGCACTACAAAATAACACTCATCCAATGGAGCTACCAACAACCTAGCCGGATCTGTTGCTAAGTGTAGTAATTTATGCAAGAAAGCCCCCAATCCCTGCCCTTTCGGTATGGCTTTAGTTGTTTTCATTAATGGCGAAGGGAAACCAGCCGGCGCCTCATCGGCCACTATATATGCATATACAGCTTGCACGGGATGCACCATGCCTTTCAGCGTATGATAGGTTTCATGATACACCTGTTTAGCTTCGAAGATAGCAGCTTGGGCTGCTTCTGTAGTTTCGTACAATTGTGCTTGCACAGATAATACTACAGGTACATTTTCCTCTCCATCCCCAGCCCCTATTACACTCAATTCTACCTTCCCTTCACTAGTTATTGTTTGATGATATTGATCAATATCTGCTGCTGCCATCACAAATTGGAGAAAAGCAGCCGGTAATTGTTCCTGCTGTTTGAATGGTCGAAACCCCTTCCATTGCGTATCGTTGTAGGCGCTTTGCCAATTAGTTAATGCTTCACTGGATTCAATGTAACGGAGGTTATGTTGACGGAAATAATTGTACAACCATTGCTTCGCCTCGTCTGCAGCAGCTTTTTGGTGGAATGCTTTTGGGTGGATAGCTAACTGGGTTATGCCATCTACCACAACCACGTTATAAATGTCAACATTCGGTGCTTTAACAGTTTTCCATACTACCTCATTTTGCATAAAATCGATGAGATCATATGCATGTTGTAACGAAGCTTCGGCAGTATCGAACCCCTTCTTGCTACGTAGCAACACGGTATTATCATTATCAAGAAACTGGAAATAAAATCCTGTGCTTGTTTGAAGGTAATAACTAGGCTTTCCATCTTCATTAAAAAACTTCACACACCACTCCATCATCTCGTCGCGTTCTTCTGCACTGGTAAATGTAACTGTACAAGGCACAGAAATATATTCTTCGGCACCTACAGGCGATTGAACAATAAATCCAAATACATCCTCCGAGGTACAACCAAAAGTTTTATAATTAGCAACGTTTTTCGCGTATTGTAGAAATTGGAGATAAGCGTCCTTAGCTTGATCGTGAAGACTTTCACTTTTAAACAGTTCAATACCTGCATAAGTGAGTACTAATGAGAACTGCGTTTGCTGAATAGTCGTAACTAAATCAAAATTATTCAACGACCCTGTAGGTGCTGGGCGAATACCCATGAGTCCTTTTACACGGTTCTCCAAGCCGCTAGAAGGTATTGTTGTGTACTTGTTTCTATAATTGATCGCCAAGCTACGGTTCGCACTGGTTTGTGCATAGTTCGACAAGAAGTTTGCTTTGTCTTCAATATTACGCGCAGGATCGTTTTGTTTGCCATTGAGATTGTACATCATCAAGGCGTAATCTGTAAAATCTTCCGAGAAGCGAGCCAGTAAATGGTTCAGCAGTTTCTCTTTCCGCACTTGGTATTGCTCCTTTGATTCGTACAAGGTATTCAATAAGCTATTGTAGTTAGCATCAATATAAACCAAGTCGAAACTGAAAGATTCGGCTTCGCGTTCATTCACGAGGTAATAGTTAGCTGGGATACCTGCTAAGAAAATCAAATCCCTAGCCGCTTGCTGTGCATCTTCTTTCGTATAAAAATAAACAGTGGCTTCCAATAATACGTTCTCACTCAAATCCAGCAACTCCACCATCCAATAATCCGCACTTTCTATATAGGCAACATTCGAAACAACGTTATTCTCTGCACAGGCATTCATGATACGTTTCATCGCTTCATCACGACTGTACAAAGTAGTATATGTTTTAGGCCCCGTCACATTTTTCTCATGTGGTTCGTGGGCTAATTTCATTCCTTTGAAAGGTTCGCCGGTTGTAGTAACGGGTAATTGCTTCTCGTAACGTAATAAGTTAGACAAACCGGGAACAGCATCGATATTAGCAGGGAAATAAGTAGCTGGTTCCCCACCGGTTTGCATAGAGAACAAAGGACGAATTTTTGCTAATTGCGCAAAATAGTCTGCTAATATGCGATCGAAAAATAATAAGTAGGCTTGCAACTGCAAGGCTTGTGCTTTTCTAATAGCGGTATCATTCTTCGACACATCATTTTTTCCAATAGCATACACAGCCGGGAATTCGTACTGGATAGATTTGTAAGTCGCCAAATCCATGTACCTGCCGGTTGGCACCATGGTATCTAATCCTTCATCTTTTTTAGGCAATTTGTTGTAATCGGATAAACGCTTCGCAAATTGCTGGTTCACCTTGGCCGTATTGGCCGTGAAGGGTAATTTATTACGATAAAAGATGGTATTGGAACGTTCTGGCGAAAATACAGGCCTGCGGTATGGATCGAGTGGCAACTGCCATTCTTCTCCTCCAGGTTCTTCCCCGTTATTATATTCGCCGTCATTGTATTTACTCATCATTAGGCGCGTAATACCGGCCACCCCGGGTACGTCCATAATGATGCGGTATAAATCGGAAGCATACAGCACAGTTTGGCGTTCAATAGACAGTAATTCATTCGTATCAATAAACCCATTCTGCTGTAATGCTTTATCCTGGTCGAAGTTATAAGGTCGGCCTTCAAAGATTTCTTCCATTCTCACCTTCTTGTCTAGCATCTGGGATAATGAGTAGAACTTCGGGGAAGGCGATAAAAACTCCTGGATGGCTGTATAAATAGCAAGTTGTACTGCTTCCGGGTCGTAATTCGCCGCTAGTTCTATATGCATGCATAACCCTACTTGCGTTTTATCCAGTACTACTACATCGAAAATATCCTCACATAAATTCCGGTGTGCATATAGCCTTTCTTCCACCTCTTTTACCACTTCGCTTAATGGGAATACACTATTTCCACAAGCGTCTAGCTCGTATGCAGCGGCGCTAGTATCATCCGGTTCAATTAATACGCGGTACAATCCTTTTAGGGGTACTTGTTTGCTATTGACTGTAAGGGGCGCATATTGTAACTTGCCTGTTGCACAAGCGAATGTAAGACTGTAATCGCTGGGCTTTGTTTTTTCAATCCATGCATTGCGCACACCTTTGATATCGATCAGCATTTTGCGGATATCGATTTCTGTTAGCGGGTTGTTGCCTAGAATTTGTGCCGCTGTATAGAAGTTGTCTTCGGGTTGCTCGTTGTTTGCTTTCGCAACAAGATCTTTAAAGTCGAATTTTGTACGGTAATCTAAATCCGTGAGTACATAGCACAAAGCATCGAGCATCGTCATACCGGGATCATGGAAATTATGGTCGGTCCATATTTTTCCGGATAATGCCGCGATGTGTTGGATACCTTGCAAGCGCAAGGTGTCAAAATCCAAGTATTCCGGGAACCCAGTGTTTTTCGCTTTTGATATAAATTTTAAATCCGACATTTTTGGGGGCTTGAAACATGAACAATCTATGCATCGATTACTTTCCTTCCAATGCTTCGATGCGTTTTACGAGGTTGTCGATTTGCGATTGTTGCTCTTGAATAGCTTTCGTTAATACCGCTACCATATTGGCATATGCCATTGTGCGAATACTATCGCTATCGGTGCGGATTAAATCCGGGAAATGCTCTTCTACTTCATGGCTAACAAAGCCTATTTGCTGCTCACCTGTTAAACAATTCGTATTCGCTTTGAAGTTAAAGCTTACGGGATTCAGCTTCAACACACGGTCCAATACCGTATCTAAAGGTGTTACGTTATTGATACTATTTTCGTCGGTATCGATATAATGACCATAACTACGTGTCTGCCCTTTTACACACAATTCATAGCCATGTGGCGCTACACCACCTATTACCGTTCTACCGTCTGCAGCAATGGTAAAAATAGGTACACCGTGGTTGATGTTGAGATCGTTATCTTTTTCCTTCTTAAACTCATCGCCTTTCTTGAACACGAAACCATTCACCGCATCGGTAATTAATATGCTACGATCGTTATCGGCTCCCAGTGTAAAGTAGTTTTGTTTATCGCCACTTGGCCGGTTATTGAGGATGGCTAATGCAGGGTTAGGTTTATCTAAACACATCCTGAAAGAACCGGCTCCTCCGGGTTTATTGATTTCAACATTGGTAACAGGTTCATCCGTTCCCACACCAACACGACCTTTACCGGTTACCACCACTTGCGTTTCAGTTGCTAAAGCATTGATATTCTCTAACGCTTTATCACCTTTATCGGTTCCTTTTTTGATGAAGAAGCCTTTCGGTGCATTGGTAATCACGCTAAAACTATCTGCGTCGGTACGTACAATACCGTACTGTTGGGTGTTGTTTTCATTCTTACTCAACATTACCACCTGGGGAAAATCGGCTTGTGCAGGATTTAACAAGGTGCGTGCAGCATCTTTATTCAATATATCCAATGCAGCCAATGGCTCGTTATGCCCTATCCCAATCTTTGCAGCCTCTGCATCATTTGTGATAAAAACAGGTTTCTCATTAGCAGCAGCCACTTTATATTCACCGCCTTCTTCTGCTGGTGGAGGAACAATATTGGATACAAATTGGTAACCGTTGGTATTGGTATTGAAGTTGATTTTATTATCGGCAATGCTTTCCGATACATGTTGCTCACTTTCGCCTGTTTGTTGAATAACAAACTCCGGCGCGCTAGCAGTTACCGGCGAAAATAAGAACCCGGCATTCAGTTCATCCACTTGGATATGTACGCGCGCATTCGGCGTTTGTGTACCCATACCAATGCTGCCGAATACTTTAGCATACATAATTTGCGGTGGTTCGTCGCCATTCTTCACAATTTCCCAATCCTCATCCGCGGCATCTATATCCAACATTTCCCATAATGATTCATCCTGTTTCGGAGGTGTCTTAGAGCAATAACCTGTTGTTTCGTCATACTCAGATTTTTCCTTACCAGGTCCACAGCCACAATCTGCTGTATTATCCGGCTTTAAAATGTAAAAGGCCTTTTCGTAGATCACCACGTCGCCCGCGAAATAATTCGTACCGGCTACCCATTTCCCAAAGAATGCATCATCCCTTTTCACTAAAGTTGAATCGATCAAATTCACAAAATCATTCGATGTGGGTACCGCACCGGATTTAAATTGTGCTTTAAGTGCAGCTCTTGATATAATAGACATGAGATTCGTTTTTATAATTTAGAATGATGATTTATTTAATGGTGAAAACATTCGGTACCACTGGAACAGTAGATGGTACGTAGGTCTCATAAATTTGCTCTCCTACAACCAATACCGACCATGGCGTATCCGCAGTAACGGACATAACCGCCGGCCCTTCCGTGCTTTCATCGATATATACATGCATGGTAAAGTCTGTTACAAAATCAACGTAATCACGTTGTTCAATAAATTGCAACACGCTGGATTTCATAAGCGTGCCACCAAAGATGATATCCTGTGCCCCGTTGGTTACCCAAGGCGACAAAAACGCCGTTACTTCCTGCTGAACTTGTTGCATACAGAAGTTTTTGTCTTTGCCCTTTTTCCAGCTTATTTGGCCCTTGAAATTAATTTTCTGATAAACAGGGTTAATCACTTGAATATTGGTAAACATGGAGCTCCTAGGGGCTAAAAATGCCGCTACCTTCTCCAGTAATACCCGGCCTACTTTCGGGGTAAACTTCTCATCGGAAGGATAATCGTCGATCCGGGGAATCACAGCCAATGTTACCCATCCCGGGGAGGACAATTGTACAGTTTCGCCAATGGCATCCGTGTACATTTTTGTATGTGGAATACATTTGGCTTTGAAGATACCCGGGAAAGCATCCAACACCAATCGCTCGTAGTCAAATACATTGATAGCACGACCTTTATGGCGTAATCTTTCACTCACACGGGTTTTGAACTCCTCGTCGTTCTCAGGTTTCACGCCATCAAAACCGGCATACGGCTGGTTGATTTTACTGATGGCTGCATCGGGTATTAACAAATCCGCGATGTTATTGGCTGCTACCGGCGGGCTTACCCTGTTAGGATCGTTTTGTTGATCTACAAACACTACTTCGGCCGCTTGCGCTGTTACGCTTATACCTTCGCAAACAGCAGTAGCATAATCTTTAACACTGGCACGCAACCAATGCAGCCCGCTCGGCAAGATCGTATGTTGTTGATCAGCATCCCAGGGTATTGCAATAGTTACGATGCCAGGTGTTAAAAATCCTTGCGTCGTATCGCTTATAACGTGTGTAAGTGGCAACAACTCTTTCCACGCGTTACCCGACAAGTAATGCCATTCAACATTTGCACGGTTAATATCTGGATCGGCCGTGAAGGCCGCTAATTGGAATAGTAAAGTAATATTCGATCCGGCTAAAGCATCGCTTAAGCCTACATATAAATAGCCTTGTTGTACAAAACCAGGCATCAAGGTAGCTTGCATACCCGGTAACACATTCGCATAATTACCTGCTTCATAAGGAAACTGGTGGAAGATGTGGATGTCGTTAATTTCTGCTACAGCTGTATATTCTAATGTAAAATCTTTCAGTGTTGGGGTGTACGGCGGGTTCGGCATCACAATAGGCACATTCGTAAAGTTTACATACGAATTCAAATCCACTGCCGCATTCCGTGTATACTCATCTTTTGTTTTAATGTCGGTAGTAAAACTTTTTAAGTAAGCCAATACTTGCGCATCGGTTGTACCACTAGGCGGGCTCAACATCCAACTCTTGGCAGTATTTGATGTATCAAATGCGGTTACTGCCAGTGTTTTTGTGTTGTTGGCTTTAATTTGTACTTCAGACAGTTTAACATTTCCAATCCTGATCGCTTGTTCTGCCATTACACGGGGGTATTCTTCATGCAAGAAATCTTGCTCTAAGCGCCAACGAATAAAGCCGTTAGGAATGTTGGGGTTATACCCTGTAACCGGTACCGGTTCTTGTAACAAAGGGATCGTTGAAGGATTGGTTATTTCTATTGTTCGCTTGGTATTGAGAACAGTAGGATTATTATACTGGTCCTTCAACATCTCAAATAAATCAACACTCGTTCCAATACTCTCCCAGCTACCATTTTTTAATTGCTCCATTTTTACTTTGAAGCTATCGTTGTAGATGGGCGTTTTATACAACAAATAATGGTTTTGGAATGTACTAGGTAAGCCTTCCCACTCCATGGAAAACGACAATTTGCTCAACCGTTTCCTGAACACTTCATCACTACCTATAAAGAAGTTGCTTTGTTTTTTAGGAACACCTGTAAATGGTAAGAATTTATTCTTTGGGTCTAAAGCGCCTTCATCGTTCGAGATAAGAATGTTCTTCACTTTCGTTACCACGGCGTTGATTCTAGCGTTGGTAATTTGTTGTTTTGAAAGAAAATCGTACCAAGGAGTTGTATCTTCTTTTAACTGGTAGTGCAATGCGTGGTTGAATTGAATAGAAAGGATAGGGTCTTTCACATCATAATCAGCCAGCAACACATCTTTCGGGGCCGGTGCAATAGCGGGCGCACCAACCGGGATGATAAAGCTAATGGTTAATACATCGTTTACACCAAGGGTAATCGTTGATGCAGGAATGGGTAACCAACCATCGGCAGTGGTGCAAGCAATATCTAGTAAGCCCGTACCGGCTGCTTTTTTCAATTTTTCTTTATCAGTAGAACCGATGTTGTTGAAGTTTCTAAATTGTGTGAACCCAGTTTCTTCAGTTAACCATATTTCTTTCGACGGTGTCGCCGCTATCTCTGCTTTTAATACATCGGCAGTAGCTTTTGTAAATCCATCTTTCACCAAGGCTTTTAACAAGGGTTCTGTTAACCTGTAAAATTTCTTGGCTAATAAGGCTATGAAATTGGTGCCTTGCAATGATTTATCGGCACCATCGGGTTGTAAGTTCAACTCAACCGTTATCGTACGCTCGCCTTCTTTCAGTAATAATACAGGCGACGATAACATTAATCCTGTAGTAGCAAATGGAAAATGTTGGAATCCTCCACCAGGATTGTTCTTATTGATATATTTCTTTGCACCAAGTAAAGGCCAACTATTAAAAAGCGGGTTCCGGAATCCATCACCCAAGCCATCGGCGCTCGCTGCTTGAGGTGCTGCATACATGATGGCTTTCTCGTCGCGGAAAAGGGTGCGCAATTGGGTTACTTTCGCCTTATTGAACACCACATCTTCAATGCTTTCAAATTTAATGTCTTTACCCAGCAAGTCTTTTCCTGCTTTGAAGCCGGTTCCTTTTTTCAATAAGTACTGCGGCACTTGCTTCGCTAATTCGGCCACGATATGAGCGTGATCGGGTTGCAAAGGCTTTTTCTCTAAACGCAACACTTCTCGGTAAAAGAAATCCAAATGCTGCGTAGGTAACGTATTCATTCGCAACTTCACCTGGTCTAACAACCGAATGAATGCATAGATCAATGCCACGTGTGGCTGGTGATCTTGTTTGTTAAGCAACTCATCGTTGAAGTTCGTCAATGCAAATTGTTGCACCTGTTGTATGCCTTTGTAGAACAACAAAAACAACTCGTCGAACTGTTGCAACATTTGGGTGTATTGCTTACGTGGGAAGGCCGACAGCTTGTTATAATAGGCATCTTTCGCAATCAATTTATCAAAACTCAATTGCCAAGTTACCTCCCTTGCCAGCATGCCCATTTGTTTAACAATCGCAACAGGCTTTTCATCCATCGTATTGGCCATGGCTATTAAGCGGCTCAATGCCTTCGATGAATCTGTTGAAATATGCGCATTGAGCATATCTTTTAGTGCCGTGTTATCGTCGAGCTGCCCACGCCAATATTCTAATTGCAGGGCTAAGTCGAACACACGGTTAAATAAGGCCCAAAAACGCTCCTCCCCAGTTAAGTGTTTCACTTTAGCACGGGTGGCTTGGTAAGCTTGCTGTAAAGCTTGTGCATCAAATTGATGCACAGCAGCGTATTGAAAGGGTGGATTCAGGCGGAAGAAATCCTGCCAATCTCCTTCTGCTCTCAACGGCTCGCTGGCTTTTTGCGACGGCTTTAAGTGTTCATCATCGTAATACAAAACGTACTTCGCATACCTGTAAAGGAAGGCTAAGATGTCGGAGGTACTACGTTCATCAATCGACACGTTCTTCGTCGATAACGACGCAAGGGTACGTTGCCATTGACTTACGCCATCGCGCACCAAGTTATTCGATATGTTATCTTGCTCGTTCATTATTTTATAACAGTGGTAGTGATGCCATCCCAGCTTCCATCACGTAAGTAAAAATCATACACGTAATTATGCCGGGCATTCGTAGCGCGGATGATGTAATCGATGTTGATGCGTAATATGCCTTGTATCGCATCCCAAGAATTAGGGTCAGATACCGTCACTTTCTCCAATTGTATCCTGGCTTCGTAATACAAAATGGCATTGCTGACCATATCCGTTAAAAAGCCTACCATCGTATTACTAATCGATTCGAATTGGTAATCGGCCAAGTTGCAGCCGAATTGTGGCAACATCACCCGTTCACCTAAACTGGTCGACAGTATGATGTGTAAGCTCTGATCAATATCCTCCTTCCCCACCACTAACACAGCACCTGCGTGCTTGTCGGCTGTTTTACGGAAAGTGGGAGGAAACGACCAGCCACAACCCAAGAAATCTTTTGCATCTAACATAATTATATGTTTTACAGCTCAATGTTACCCGCCAATCATTACAGTTGGCGCTCCTAGTACAATACTACCGCCATGGGCTGTTGTATCACCCATGCGTGCCGCAGGCTTACCGCCAATTAATACCGTGGCAGAGCCTTTTATTATCACATCAGGCGGGCCTGTACAAGTGCACATATCGCCCACTACGGCTGCAGGCATTCCCCCGATAAGCACCGTAGGTGCACCCGGACCAATCACCGGGCCACCCACGTGGGGAACCGGGCCATTAGCCATGGGACATACATGCATATCGGAAATTCTTGCTGCTGGAGGCATAACATTGTTTTGGGGTTAATTAATTTTCACCATACCGCCCGATAATTCCAACATACCCGATGCGGCTAACTTAGCTGTTGCGCCGCCGTTTAACTCGAGTGATGTACTAGCCTTCGCGGCGATCGATAAGGCTTCAATTTTGAAGTCAGTGCCCGCTTTGAATTGTATCGCGCCGGTTGATTCGAATTTTATATCGGCCGCACTTTTAATGGTAATCGCGCTTGCTTCCATTTTAATGCTATTGCCGCTTTGATCTTTGATGCTTATTGCTTGGTCTTTTTCGCTGAGTTCAATGGAATTTCCCGCGGGTGTTTCCATTTTCATGACTTTGTTTTCATCGTCGTACATGAACTTCATTTTGCTGCGGGTTTGCAATCCTTTGATGTGATTGTCGTCCTTCGCTTGCACAGGTGCAGGGTTCTTGCTACTATGCAGCATACCTAGCACTACAGCAAAACGGGGATCTCCATTCACAAATCCTACGATCACCTCGTCGCCAATTTCAGGACGAAAGAAATAACCGCGGTCATTACCCGCATCTAATGAAGCCATTCTCGCCCAAGTGCCTTTATCGGCATTATCTACCATTGGCATACGCACCAGTATGCGGTGCTCTCCATCGGGGTCGTTTTCCAGTTGTACAACTACACCGATTTGTAACCCATTTACGGCAGGTAACAACCCGGCAGCGGGCGTTTCGATGATGTCTTCTTTGTGATGAAACCAATTCGGCGAAATACCGAACTGCATATGCGTTGTCCATACGCCATCGGCGTACTCATGTCGTACACCGCTTACATACACGAGGCCATTGAAGCGTTTACCCAGTCCTTTTAACTCGATGGTATCGCCTGCTTTGGTGGTAGGATTCCCCTTTACTTTAGCGCGGCCCCGGATTTTCGACATACGGCTTTTGAGCAAGTACGCTTCGCTCCAGGCTTTTAATTCCGGTTCGCTTACCGGTCCTGCATGGCGCAACACAAACTTATCGGGTGCCAATGCTTTAGCAAGGTCGCTCCCGGAAAGGTTACCTGCCTCTTGGAACGACACACTCGAAACACTCGATGTTTTCACCGCTTGTTCCTTGTAGCTCCACGACGAGGCTTCCACTTCTTTCCATTGTGTGCGGGCATCCATTTCTGCTTCGAATTCGTCGATAGTGGCACCATATACGAGCGTAATGCTAGGCGAGCCGGCAAGCTTGGGTTCTACCATGTCTACTTTGCCATCGTTCACCATCAGTAGTAAGCCGTTCACTTCTGCCCTGCTCAACACAAAATCCCAGTCTGTACAATAGTACTGTACCAGCTCTTTTTGTGTTACGCTAGTAGCTTTCATCGTACCTGCATAACTAGCCAGCACTTGCTGAATAGCATCGCTATCTTTGATGTCTTTAAAGTATTTGTTTTTACGACCGAGGGTTAAAGCCACGGCCTTGTCTTTACATTCAACCTGCAAAGCAGCATCGCCCTTTTCATTGGCTTTGATGGCGTGCTTCACGATAATACCTTTGAATACGCTCGTTAACTCTCCATCACGCCCTACCTTCAATTCGATCTCGTTACCTGGAATAAATTCAGCTGCTTCGCTGATGGTGAACTTCTCGTTCGACACATCGCCATCGAGATACACCAACTTCGCCGTCGGAATCATATTCGCTTCCTTTACGATAAAGGCTGTACGGAGGTTATACGCCGGGTTATCGACTTTCGTACCGTTTACATACACTGTAAACTCCGTATAGTCGGACTTCCCAGGGGTAGGAATCAATCTTTCATCGCGGGCAACGTTTTCTCCGGCCATTGTTACTTATTTTGGGGTTGAATGGGTGTATCATTGATCGGTGGGAACGCGAGTTGTTCATCTTTCTTCAAATCGCGTACACTCACCAAACCATTGAAGTAAGCCACTTGCATATAGAAATTCGGATCACTGTAGTTTTTATAGCAAAGCAATGGAAGCGTATCACCGTCGTTTACTTTTACACTTCTGTATAAGTCAGGACTATGTTTATCTTCTTTTGCAACGCGCTTTTTAGGTTCGGTATATTGTGTGAACGTAGCGCTTACTTTGGCACGTAACGGGTCGCCATTGGGTTTAAACAGTACGTAGTTGATATCCAACGTTGTTAGAATACAATCGAAGGTAAACAAGCCCCATTGTATCTTTAAGATCGCGGGCTTGTGGGCTTCGCCTTGCATTTTGTAAACGGTGCCGAGTAGTTTGTCTACCTGCTCGCGCACTTCTGTACCGTTCAAAATATTCCCTTCGATCGTACCCGTATTGTCCAACGTGAAGTCGAGCTTCAATTGTTCGGGCGCCGTGAATTTGTATTCCGGTGCACCGCCTTGGTTACCGCCGGTTGTTTTTTGCTTCGCTTCTACCTTGTAAGATTGGGAATAGTTTTCGGGGTTGATGGGGATGGTAAAATCTCCACCGGCCGACTTATCCTGCTTCTGGTTCAAGAAGGGTCGAATCACAATTTTTTCAACGTTCGCGGTTTCTTTATTGCTCGCCATTAGCGTTCTTTTTGTTCTTTAATCACTTCTAATACCTTCTCTACGCAAAGCTTTACAATCTCTTCAGGATTGCCGCCGCCTTGCTGCTCGCTGTTGCCGGCGTTTTGCTTGCCGGCACTTTCATCTACAGCTACTTTAATCAACAGTTCTCTTATTTCTACAGGCATACCGATTGCTTTTAGGTTGTTATTCCAAGGTGAAATAGTTATAGTTTAACTCGAAAGTTTCTATCACCACCTCGCCTTTATCAGCATTAAAATCTGCCACCTTCCAGCCTTTCGGCCATGCACGGTGTACTTTCCAAGTCATCAACGGCTCATGTTTTTCATTGAGGAGATTAATAACGAGGTCGACCGGTGTGAAGGTGAAGTTGTTAAATGCTTCGTGGCACCATTGCGAGATCGCGGAGTCTTTCGGTTTGAAGATGCCGCGGCGTAATACCAAATCCGTTACTTTACTTCTCAGTGGGATCGTGTGTTCGAAACGGTTTTCACCCCCTTCGCGCAATGAATCCGTTTGCATTTGATAATTGAGGCCCGACACCGATGCGAACATCACATCGTTGTCGGCTTGTTGTTGCGAGCCTTTTTTATCAAATAAAAACTCTACTTTGAAATGAAACCCAACGGGCGGATATACACTGTTCATGGCTATTTATTTTCAATCACCAAACCTTCATGCACCAACTCCACGCTTTCAATAGCGATCTCGTTTGCATCAGCTTTCAAATCGGCAGCTTGCACTTTAATTGGCCAAGCGTTTTTCACTTTCCATACGATGATCGGCTTGTGCATTTCATCGAGTAAGCTAATGGTGATGTTACGACGGTATTTACCGTTTTGTTCTTGGAAGAACACGGTTTCTTTCCACCAATCGAAATACTCGTTGTCGGATTGAAACGTACCACGTTTTAACGTGATGTTGCTATATTTCTGTAAACCGGGTTGCTTGGTTTTATGATATTCAGGGCTCGCACCATGACGGTACTCAATCGCTTCCGTTTCCACGGTTAAGCCTGTCACTTCCGTGAAACCGATGTTTTTTCCACCCCATTCTACTTGGAAGTGAAACTTTGGTAATGGATAATTTGCCATTGTATATTGTTTGTACGATTTAATAATTTATACCCGTTCCGCTATTTCTTCGCGTCGGCTTTTGCAGCCAAAGCAGCTTCGAGGGCTTTTTTCAACGCTTCTTTCTTCGCTTCTGCCATGGCACGATCACCGGCTGCTACTTCAATATCCTGTTGCAGGGTTTTGAGGCTGTTGCTTTCGGTGGTGTATTTTTGGAAGATGTCGGAATAGAAATCGTTTTGCGAATCATCCATCGGGAAGATGTCTTTATCGCGCGGCTTACAAGCGCTACAAGCCACTGCTTCATTCTTATTGGTACACTTGCCATTTTTATTAGCGTATAACAACAAGTTTTTCAAGTGTTTTACTTGTGTACCTAAGCCTGCAGGTCCTGCCAAGTGGATGCGCAGTTCTTTTTCTGAATGGAAGGTATCGAGCAAAGCATTTACAGCTTCTTTGGAAGCGGTAATGGCTTCGTCGATGCTCGTTTTCAAGCTATTCAAACTACCCATGATCGAGTTGTTGCCTTTTGCTACAACTTGGCCACCTATACGGTCGGATAATTTCTTCACTTCACCGGCTAACACTTCTAAGCAATCGAGCAAGCCTTTCGATTCGCAAATGAGGATGCGGATGGCAGCAAGGCTGTGTTTCGCATTTTCACCTACTTTATCGGTTTGTTTACCCGTGCGTTGCAAGGTGCCGAGGTATACCATTCCCAGTTTGTTGGTTTCTGAAATGGTATTCAACAAGTCGGAAAACACGGAACATAAACGGTTCACTTGTGTTAACTTGTTTACTTTTTGTTCTTCCACCGCCTTTGCTAGCGACCACGCTTGCTCGGCTTTGGTAGCATCTTCCGTTAAACGGTCGATATATTGTTGAACGGTATCGTTATTTTGAGGCATGATGTAAATTGTTGAAATTGAAAAATGAATGTTCCAGTACTATTGCTGTTTGTTTTGGCTTGGATTTTCGCTTACTTCTTCATCATTATTGAAGGATGCTTCAGCATCTTTAGCAATTTGATCCAAGTCTTTACAGCTAACGTTATCACAATTCAAATCTTTCAAATAAGTACCGATCTTGTTCACTGCTTCTAAATAATCGGTGGCCGTATCTTTCGTACTATTCGCTGTGCTAAGGCTTACTAAGGCTGTAGATAATACTTTCCTACTGTCTTCCAGTTTTTTCTGTACATCTTTCAGCTTCTTGTCAACATCTGACACAAACTTCGTCGCATCTTCGGTGATGGTTTTCGACAATTGGGTTAAACTGTCGATATTGATAAACTCGTTAATTCCGGCCACTTTAACGGCAGATTGCGCCACATCATCGGCCTGGTTAACAATACCATCTACAGAGGTAACGAATGCAGCAGATGCATCTTCGATGATAGGTGCACCGGTTTTCTTTAAGATTTCACGAATTACTTTTAGTTCTTCGGAATTGCTAGAATCGGCGATGGCATCATCCAGTTGCTCTGAATAGAGATTTACATTGTTCACTTTTTTCTTAGCATTCTTGATGGCGTCTACGGCTTTACCGTACCGAGATGTCATCTCCCCTCCTTTTACGACGATGGTTTTCGACAATAAATCTGCGATACCGACCACATCTTTCGAGGTGCTAACAGCAATGCAGTTATTGAGGAAACTGTACTCATCGACTGCTTTAATAAAAGCACGGGTAATTTTTCTTTCGTTGCAGGCGGTATCGTCGGCTTGTTCGAGTTTCTTAGCTAACGAGTCGTGTGAAGATTGCGCAGATTGTATTTCAACTTTTACTTTATCCGCGTACGCCTTTTTTAACTGCTCGAATTGTGAATTTGCAGGGGGATTGCATTTCGCCTTCGGCTTTTCAGCTGGTTTGATGTCAGCTTCGTTATTTCCGTTACTCATTGTAAGGATGTTTTGGGGGTGATTAGTTTGAGGTTATTCGAAACGTGGACACGGATTAAGATTCTTGCATTTTGTGGCTGAATCTTAAGATGATGAATTCTGCTGGACGAACAACGGCCAAACCGATTTCAATAATCATCTTTCCTTCAAGAATATCGAAAGCAGTCATGGTTTCATTAATACCTACTTTCACATAAAACGCATGTTCTGGTTTAGCACCTGCCAGCGCACCTGCGCGCCATTGGTTAATCAAGAAGTTCTCGATCATCGCTTTTACTTTTACCCAAGTATTGGCATCATTGGGTTCAAATACGAAACCTTCTGTGGCGTTTTTAGTAGATTCTTCTACCATGTTAAAGTAACGACGAACCGATACATAGCGCCATTCGTTAGAGTTACCATCCAATGTGCGGGCACCCCATATTTTAATGCCTTTACCCGGGAAGAAACGGATCGCGTTGATAGATTTACCGGCGTTGGTGTCAACGTTTAAGTCCTTTTGGATATCGTCGTTCACTTCGCAAGTTAAACCCGATACAGCAATCAACCCTTCATTAGCGGGCGCTTTCCAAACACCGCGGGCATTGTCAACGCGTGCATATACACCTGCTACAGAAGCACTCGGTGGCAAAATAATCGAGTAGTTAGATAAAGCTAATTTCACATTCGCTTTTTCCAAGTTGCTCAACCCATCGAAGTTAGAGGCAGTACCACCATTGATTAATACGGTAGATAAATCAACGGTATAATCGAACGTAGAACGTACATTCGGGAAATAAGCAGCACCATAGCTTACATGGTCGCTTACAGCACCTACTTTATTGCGGAATTCTGCTGCCGCGGCCAATACTTTAGAATCGGTATCTAGGTCTTGTCCATCGGAGAATAAATCCATTACCACGAAGCGATCTTTCAATTCGAAGCATTGTTTCAACGATTCGTCCAGCAAGGTAGCATAGGTATCTTTTGCCATAAACTGGCCTTCCGGGTAAATGATCAACGTAGGTTCGTTTTGTTTGCGCAACATGGCTAAAGCAGCACCATACGCTGTACCATCGGCAATGGGTGAACCGTGTGCTAGGAATGGACCAACAGAGATGATGTAACATGGGCCGCCACCGTTCGCGAAGAACTGTTGTAAGGCATAGTACATCGTGTGTTTAGAAAGACCTTTACCGTCTTCCTTGTTGTACGTAACATTATAACGCTTACCCAAGCGAGGGTCTTCGTCGATGTTTACGATGAAATTCACTTCGGGCTGCGCGGCGCCGAAAATGTTTACGTATTCGAGCAATGAGCTAATACGTATTGGCTTTAGGGTTACATCCAAACCGTCTTGTAAGGCAGTTTGCGTTGCACCAATGAAAGCCGGGATAGCCGTTTCAACCGCCGTAATGGAGGGCGGGAATTTTGAAACTTCTTCGATATACACCCCCGGGGTGTAATATGTGCTGTTTGCCATATTCGATCAATTTATATTGTCAATTTAGGAAGTAGAATTTCTGAACAGATTAAATCGCCCTGCTTGCCGAGGTTCTCCCCGCTGGGGTTCGGTAAAGGGATGGACGTATATTGTACTTTCTGGTAAGCTTGCATTAATGGATACGGTTGCTTGCTGATAAACACGCGTTTCATACCGGCAGGAACAGGTAACACTTCATCCCAATTCGCATCTACTTGAATAGGCGCGCTGTTTTGTAAGTAGTACTTCCAATACGTATCGCGGTTATCAAAACGCAACTCAAACGTAGGCCCTTGCGGTTGCACAAATTGATCATCGGCATCTACCAAATCGAAATTCGCATCACCTGCGTGCATCACTAAATCAATCACACCCCAACTATTCGGCTCGTACACCAGCGGGTTAATGTACACTTGGTAAGTACGCTCAAAACTGTTGTTGCCATTTACATGCAACGTGTAATAGCCTACCGGTACTTGTTGAAAATCCAAGTGAACGGTTTGCAAGGGCAGCGTGCTCGTAAACGGCAATTGCATCACGGCTACATTGCCTTGCAACAAGGTGAAGGTAGCTTGGGTAATGCCGCTGGTATCGAAAGTGAAAGGGAATTTACGGGGGAGCAACATCCGGTCGTTTTCATTAATACAAGATTCGTTGCTGATGGTCGACCAACTATTGGCCAATGTATTCGTTCTTTTTTGTGCGCGTGCCGGGTTATTATTCACGATAGCCGTTTCGCCCATTTCATACACCACGCCTTCTACAGCAGGTTGTAACGGGGCCGATAAGCTGGGGAATGTTTTATTACCGGTGATGGGGTCGTTTGTAAAGTAAAAACGTGCAGGCATAGCCGGGTTTAAGCGGATGTTGCTGCGCATGAGTACGGGTGGATGTAAGAGGCGGATATAAAATTGCAACCGTAGATCGCCACTAATGGGGATGGTTGGTACCAAGTTGCCATTTTCATCATACCCCGAAGAAACACCTAGCACAACCCCCATAGAAGTTTGTCGAAAAACGATCTTCTGGTTACGCATGGTTTTCTCGGTAAGCGGTGTCGGTACAATTTCAATTTCGTCGGATAAAGGGTACCTGTTATTTGCTAACAAATCGGCTAAACGGGATTGTTGATCTGTTGCGTTTAATGCATAGAAAGGACTCCCCTCTTTATCGAGATAGAAACTGTGAAAGACATTCACTGCTGCCAACCGCCTATAACTTATTTGAAACGACATGTATATTATTTTGAAAAGGATAGATTTTCGCGACCATGGATTTCTTCGATGATCGTACCGAAGCCGATGGTGCGGTTTTCGGTGATCGTTACTTGCCGTACTTTATACAACACGCTGGGCATTTGTTTGCCACCGAGGGCACCCCATAGGTGATTCAATTGTTCGAACGACAAGGAAAAGAGTTCCAAGATCAGTTGTAATCTTGCGGCTTCTTCGCCGAGATTGATATTACTTTCAGAAGGGGAATTTTGTAGCGTGAAACTATTTTTACCTTGGAAGAATTGCAATACTTGCGAGAGGCGTAGTAAAGCATCTTCGTAGTTTTTATAGTTTGCCGATACCAACATGTACAAGTTTAAATGTAGTGGTGGGTTGCTATAGGCAACAGATTGGTTACGACTGGAGAAGTGCATGCCATTTTTGAGCGTTGCTTCTTCTTCAATGTTCACCATGCTTAATATAACACGTTCTTCTGCACCTGGAGGTCGATCAGGTGTTTCTAACGTGGCCACATTATCCAACACTACGTGTGAATCGGCCGAGGGGCTTTGCGTTTGGATATAGCTATCCAATTGGTCTCTAAGCAACTTAAAGGCAGTAAAAATCATGACGAATGATTTTTAAGACCTGGACTGATGCGGGGCATGAAAATCCCAACCGGTGTACGGCACATCAAAACAGGTTATGTAAAAATGGGAAACAGCCGAAATATGCGAAATAATTCAGCCTTTTATGCAACATACAATGCTAATAATAAGATTGACTTTTGGGGCTTCAACAACTATGAGCGTATGTTACAGTGAAAACTTTTAATTACTTGAAAAAACCTTTCTAGTGACTCTTACGACTTGTGCTTTGAGGTTACGTGAAAACTTTTTTCATTCTTTTGGGAGCTCGAAAACGAGCCTAACAACAATGATGCGAAACTAGCATTAAATTCTAAATAAAAAAATTTTTGTTGACTAGATTGCAGAGATTCCGTAGAACTACGTATACGTAAAAATACTTTTCACTTCACATCGCCTAAAAATCATCTACAATAAATATTTAATTTTTATATCAATCTTTGATATATCATATTCATATATACGCTTACACCTCTTCATTATTAGCCATCCTAACCATTTACTTTCTGCAGGATATGATTATTACACGTTCCCCATCCCGCTCAATAGCCCGGGTAATTTTTCACTTTCTATGTAGAATAATTTCGCAATTATACCGGTAGGTATGTACCATCTTTTCCGCCTACCCCCAAAGGCTAAATATAGCATTTCATACTGCTACAGGTAGGCAATAAGTAGACTACAAGGGTATTTTAAGCAAAAGTTAACCTTCTTTTAGGCTATTTTTTGTATTATTGAGCCCTTTAGAAAGCAATCATCCAAATTCATGAAACAAAAAGTAGTAAGTTGCTTATGCCTGCTGGTGAGTGTTTTATTTATGCGATCCGCAACAGCACAAAACATCCATATCCCTGTGCAACCCGGTGATAGTACGAAGGTGGTATTACTATCGGAAGTACATAATGTAGGGGTTAACAAGGCTTTACAGTACGATATAATCGAACAGTTATCAAAGAAAGGCTTTCGGCATGTGTTGCTAGAAATGCCCTTCTCTTATAGCATTATTGCCAATGGCTATATGAAAACAGGCGATAAGTTCCTCCTGGAACAATTGGCCACTACTTGCGAGCAAAAGGCATTTTGGCAGAAAGCGTATGCTTTGCAACAAACCTTGCCGCCTAACCAACAAATTCACTTCTGGGGCTTAGATTTTGAAGTCGACAAAAACCGTATTCCTTATTGGACGTCGGCTTTACAAGTGCTCAGCCGCTTTTACCGCTACCCGCAAGAACTTAGGAATATTTTCATGAACCTACCGCCTAGCGCTTCTAAAAACGAAGTAATGACGGCCGGGTTTGAAATACAAACCTACCTGCAAAAGAACTTCCGCGATACCAGCGAAGGCATGCAATTATTGCGCATCCTCCTGAACAGGACGCCTAAAGCGCCCAAAAACCGCGACGCGGAAATGTACAAAGCCTTCCAAGAAATCGACGTCTTCATTAACCAACGATACGAAACGCCTAAATATTTCGGTGCCTTCGAAGTGGCCCACGTAAACCCTGCGAATAAATCGGCTTTCGCCATGAATATCCAAGGCGAAGCATCACAATGGCGAAACGCGGTGATGCTAATTGGCACACAATACGTGCATTGCAAAGCAAGCGCGCCAGGCGAGAAAGTAGCAGATATCGAGAATGTAGGCATGTTAAAAGGCAAACCTGCCGAAGCGCTAGATGCTATCGCCAAACAAACACAAGGTGCAAAGATCGAAGTGTACGACCAAGCTATACCTGGCCTGCAAATGATGTTGGTGATCTATAATTCCGATGGCGAGAAAGACAAATCTACTTGCCCTTAAATAATGTGCTATCATAGCAAAAAAGCGTCTCTACCGGTAGAGACGCTTTTTTTATGACTTCTCCGCGCCTATTAACACGGCCAATTGAATCACCGGCTGATCGGATCGGTTACTCCATGCATGGTTCGTTCCTCTTTGAATTACAATATCCCCTGGCTGCAATAACGTTTCGCCTTCCTCCATGATCAAATACAACGTTCCTGATAATATCACGATATAATCCAAAGTAGCCGTTTCGTGCATTAATGGATGAGGCTGCCCAATAGGTGCTTCAATACCCAAATCTTTATCCGGCGGAATTTGCACATACCGGAAATAAGTACCTGTTGGCGGCGTTTGCGGGAATGCACTATTCTCCATCTCGTGTACGCCACCTAGCGATGCGGGCGTTCGATCCGTAGCCCATACATCCGAAATAATCAGTCCAGGGAAATGCTCCGATACATCACTTCTATATTCATTCCCTATTCCGGTTGCGAATACGTTACAATATCAATGCCCACCCCGTTCGGATCTTGTATGGCAAAATGGCGATCGCCCCATGGTTCGTTTCTTAGTTCAATTTTAATCGGCACCTTTTTCTCTTTAAGGGTCTTATATACTTCATCTACATTCGGTACTTCGATGGTGAGATATACACCTTTGCCTTGAAACGGTGATTGAAATAAGGGTTGTTGTGAAGGATGATTAGGTAGTAAGAAACTCAATTCGGCCGATTTACCTGGCGTATGAAGCAAGAGATAAAACTCGTTCTCGAAGGTAACACCAAAATTAAGCACTTCCGTGTAGAACTTCTTTGTGGCGGCGATTTCGGATGTAATAATGCCTGCATTTAGTTTCATGTGCATGGGTTTTGATTGTGCTTGTAATGTGATATTGATGAATAATAAAATAACTGTAATGATGTGTTTCATATGCTTTGTATTGAACACAAAATTAGCAGGTGTAAACATCCCGGTATTGTAAAAAACGGACAACTTACTTTTCGAATACTTTATTCGGCGTTAAGCCATAGAGGGTTTTGAATTCTTTGATGAAGTGCGCTTGGTCGTAATACCCCGCATCTAAGTAATGCAAGTGCCGGCGTAGGGCTTGGTGAGAAGGTTTGCCTTGGAGCATTTTTTGGAAACGCACAATCTTTTGGAAGGTTTTGGGTGTATCGCCAATATAACGTTCAAACAAGCGGCGTAATTGACGGGCACTAATGCCTTCTTGAAGGTCTTTTTCTATGTGCAGGTGGGTATCGGCCTTCATAATTTTCTCCAACGATTCGTACAACCGGGTATCAATTTTTATTTCCCGTTGTAAAAGGATACGCAAGAAATGTGCATCAAGCTGTTCCATGATAGCGGACATATCCACGACCTCTATGTTACTACTTGCTAAAAACTTGGCCGTTTGGGGAATTACATCTTGTAACAAGGTAGCTTGTTGTGCAAGTTCATGCGCTTGTACATTGAAAAGCTGGGGAAACATGGTAGGTAAGAATCGTATGCCGATGTAATGAAAATCCCGGCCAACCGGGAACGCTGTATACCGATCACTAAATCCCATTACGTAAGCATCCGAAGGATTACGCCGATCGAAGAAAATATCCATACAACCATCGGCTACTACCCGGTATAAAAAATCTTGGAGTAAAGGCACGGTTGTATACAATTCCCAATAACAATAAATCAACGACTGTAAATGTTCGTCGGGCCAATACTCTTTGTATTGTACACCGGTGTCGGCGTGTTGTATGAGCGGTTGTACGGGTTTGAATATTGCTCGCATGTTCGGGATGATCGACATAGGGCGAAATTAGGGAAATAATTGGGTTACACCGTTGGATGTACCCAATTACTAATGAGTGCTAGGCTTTACGGAATTCGTCGCGCACTTCGGTTAATATAAAGCCAAGTAGGTTTTGTCCGCGCCAGGTATCTACGTGCAGTGCTTTCGGGTTGTCTTTTCCCATCCCGATGCCCCAAATGTCATCAAATGGGCTGGCCTCTACGAGAATTTTATCACCTGTTTTCAGCAAGCAAGCTTTCATTGCTTCGTTTTGTTGGAACTTGTGATAGGTACCTTTTTTTACTATTGCGTAAGCATGGGCTGTCCACTTGGCGGGATCAAAGTTTTTTACTTTACGACCCAAGGCTTTGGCTACGGCCGGTTTATCGGCGGCCAATATCTCGGCTAGCATTTCTTCGTCGTTAAATAGGCGTGCTTTCTCTGCCATCATCCAGTGTTCGGCGGTTTTGTAGGTAATGCCTTCTACTGTAAAAGACGCAGGAAACCATTGGGAAAAACAACTTGCATCTATGCTTTGTGGAGATTTAGGCGTATGGCCCCAGAAAAACAAAAATTCGGCATCTTTTCCTTCATTGAAATTCGCTTTCAACCATTCAATTGTGTACATGTCGTTTAATAATTAGGGTGCTTAGGTTAAATGGAACATACTTGTGTGTCCAATATTTTACGGCGACGAAGATACAACGAATTCTTATAATTGTGTAATTTCTACAATAAACATGTAAGCATAAAAAAAAGCCCAAGCTGCTATACAGACTTGGGCCGAACTGGATTATTAAACCGTTCAGAAATGCCTTATCTTGAAAAATAACGGTAAGCACTTACACCTACAATGCTAGAACCTGATGTAGGTAAAGTATGACTGAATCCTCCTCTTGATTGTGGTAACACGCGGGCATCCACAGAGCAAGGCCAGTTGTTCGTACCGGTACAAGTGTAATCTACGCCTTCGATCTGTGTTTCTAAAGGAACAGGATCAACGTAGTAGTAATCAACCCCACTTATATTCACAACACTAATAATGCCATAAGAGTGAACAATACGCTTTTCCATAGCACCTGCTATAGCGTAAGACATGCCCAATATAATTACAGCTAGGGTAACGAATATTTGTCTTCTTTTCATAAAGATAGTTTAAGGAAGTGAAAAAAAATAGTTTTATTTTTTTTATTATGCACTAGCCAGTTTCGTAGGCGCTTGTTCCACCGGCAGTTTTCTATTCCATATAAATGCCCATATTGCCAACGCTAAAAATATACTGTTCATCACCAAGTGCTGTGGCCAACCCAGTTGCGATATGATACCACCACAAGTACAAGGCACATGCTCAAACACGTTGGCCGTAACAAGCCCTACATACACGGTGAATATCAACATTAATAAGGCGGAGCCAAACAACCCCAAGGTGCGCGTTTTCGGTATTACCAGCAGTATTACCAGTAACACTTCCGAACCAGGGATCAGCCAAAACAACCAAGGTGTAAATTCCTCGCCGAAAGGCTGCTTGTTTAATTGGGCGGTAAATCGTGGAGGATCAATCCACTTAGAAGTAGCAGTATAAACAAACAATAGGATTAACAAGAGGGAAATGACCTCTACTGTAGTGCGTTTTAGTTTCATAATAGGCTTACATAATTAATGGACGATGAACACGGTACATGTTACACAGTTCCGAAATTAACAATGCCCACTGTAATGCCACCGCACTACACAAGATTAATTTATTCGTACCGCAAGGCCTCAATAGGATCTAGCCTCGACGCTTTTAAGGCAGGATAATAACCGAAGAATACACCCGTTATCGTACAAACCGCAAAGGATAATATGATCGACGATTCCGATACCAAGGTGGGCCACTTTAAGAAAATGGTAATGAGCTTCGCCGTGGAAATACCTAGCAACACGCCTAGTATACCGCCCGTAATGCTAATTAATATCGCTTCCGTAAGGAATTGCAACAAAATATCGATCCCCCGCGCACCAATCGACATGCGCAAACCGATTTCTTTCGTACGTTCAGTTACCGACACGTACATGATGTTCATGATGCCAATTCCACCTACTAACAAAGAAATAGCCGCGATAGCGGTTAATAGCACGGTGAGTAATTGACTCGTAGAGCTGAACGTATTGATCAACTCTGCTTGTGTACGTACCATAAAATCATCATCGTCGGTATCTTTCAACTTGTGGGTTTTACGGAGAATACTACTTATTTCTGCTGTAGCTTGTTCCGTTACGTTTTCATTCAAGGCGGCAGCATAAATGTTTTGTATGTAAGTAATGGCTAGTAAACGTTTTTGTACAGTGGCAAAGGGGGCAATAATAATATCGTCTTGGTCTTGTCCAAAAGCATTCTCCCCTTTCTCGGCTAATAACCCAATTATTTTAAAAGGGATTCTATTGAAACGAATAATTTTCCCAATAGGATCATCGCCGGGTGAAAAGAGGTTTTCGTACACGGTTTGACCAATCAAGCACACTTTCGCGGCACTGGTACCATCTTCATCCGAAAACACTACGCCTTGCTTGGTTTTCCAATCGCGGATCTCTAAGTAACCAGGCGTAACGCCTTGGATGGTGGTAGGCCAGTTGAAGGCGCCGTTAATCGCTTGTCCTTTTGAGGATACGGCCGGGGAAATACTGGATATATACGTTGCTTGTTTTTGAATGGCTTTTACATCGTCGAGGGTAAGGGTTTGTAAAGAACTGGCATCTAAGCGGGCACCGCCACCGGGCGAAATATTGGAACTGGGGCGAATGGTAATCATGTTAGAACCCATGCTCGACAGTTGGTCTTGGATGCTTTGTTTCGAACCTTGGCCAATGGCCACCATAGCAATTACCGCTGCCACACCAATGATGATGCCCAACATCGTTAAAAATGCCCTGAGTTTGTTTCGTTGCAAAGCTTTAAGGGCAATGCGCAGTAGATTGAAAATACTCATCTCTTACTCTTACGGTTAATAATCGTCTGCCGGTGGTAAATTATCTAACGCCTCGCGGGCGGATTTAATATCATTGTTGAAGGTATCTTTCAACACCTTCCCATCACGGAGGAACACCGTTCTGCTGCTAAACGCGGCGATATCGGGTTCGTGCGTAACGAATACGATTGTTTTTTTATCTACTTGGTTCAGCTCTTGGAACAAGGCCATGATCTCGTACGAGGTTCTACTATCGAGGTTACCCGTTGCTTCATCCGCTAAAATCATCACCGGTTCGTTTACCAAGGCACGGGCAATGGCTACCCTTTGTTGTTGCCCACCCGATAACTGGTTGGGCGTATGATCTAAACGATCGCCCAGTTTCACTGCTTCTAGGGCCTTTATGGCCCGTTCCTTTCTTTCGTGGGTAGAAATCTCGGCATTATACAGCAAAGGCAATTCTACGTTCTCTAGCGCCGTTGTACGCGGCAGCAGGTTGTACGACTGGAACACGAAGCCTATTTTGTGGTTACGTAACCGGGCTAAGTCATTCCTGCTTAAACCACTTATCTCTACCCCGTCGAGTAAATAGGTGCCACCTGTAGGTTTATCCAAACAGCCGAGAATATTCAGCAACGTAGTTTTACCCGAGCCGCTGCTACCCATAATGGTTAAAAACTCGCCGGGTTCTACGCTGAAAGTAACGCCTTTCAATGCTTTCACCACCTCGATACCCACTTGAAAATGGCGTTCCAGGTGCTCTGTATGTAATATGTATTTCTCTCCTGCCATTAGTTTCTTCTTTGGTTACCCCGTGGCCTACTAGGCATGAACGGGCTCTTCACTTGTTGATTCCCTTTCGCTTCTTTAGCGCTTACAAGCGTAGCATCGGTGATCACGTTATCTTCCGTGGTGAGGCCATTGAGTACTTGTACATGTGTTTCGTCGTTCATACCGATCGTAATGGTTTTTCTTACGATATTCGAATCTTGCTTCACCCATACCGACGCATGTTTAATGCTACTCGTATCGTTCTCTTTCTTCCTGGGATGGGGCGGGCCGGGTATAATATTGTATGTTTTACCGAGCATACTTGAATCGGGTTTGAATTGAAGGGCGCGGGCGCTGATTAACACGGCATCTTCTACTAGTTTCGTGTAAATGGTAATATTGGCTGTCATACCCGGTTTCAGCTTCATATCTTCATTCGCTGTTTCGATGATGGTGTTATAGGTAACCACGTTAGAACTGATAGAAGGGCGCAGCCAAATATCTTTCACGGAACCTTTGAACACATCTTCGGGGTAAGCATCTACCGTGAAGGTTACCTGTAAGCCTTTTTGTACATTGCCGATATCGGCTTCATCTACGCTGGCTTGTACTTGCATTTTTGTTAAATCTTTCGCAATTACAAACAGCGTGGGCGTATTGAAACTGGAGGCCACGGTTTGACCAATGCTTACGTTCCGGTACATCACCACGCCATCAATAGGCGAGAAAATATCGGCGAAAGATAAATTCTGTTTGGCGGAACGTAGTTGCGCTTGTAAGCTGGCTACGCTCGCCTTGGCAACATTGTAAGAATAAGTAGCAGTTTCGTAATCGGCCCTACTGATAGCCCCTACATCGAATAATTGCTTTTGGCGGTTATAGTTTTGTGTTTGATAAACGAGTTGATCTTTGGCAGAAGTGAGGTTGGCCGTAATTTGATCGACCGTAGCTTGTAGCAACGATTTATCAATCTCGGCAATGAGCTGTCCTTTCTTCACAGTTTGATTAAAATCGGTGAAGATGGCCTTTACTGTACCAGAAATTTGCGTACCTACCGACACGGTATCTACGGGTTGAATAGAACCGGTGGCGGTAACGGAATTAGAAATGCTGCCTCTTGTAGGATGTTCCGTTTCGAAAACTACTTGCTGTGCGGGTTTTCGTAAGAAGAAAAACCAAACCAGCGCGATCGCCAGCACTGCTACAAGTACAATAATGAGCCATTTATATTTTTTCATTACTTACCTAATTTATCGTTCTTAAAGTGTAACGGCTATGCCCATGTAATAGTCGTATATCTTGCGTTGTAGAATGTTTGCATATTTCGCTTGCAGAAAAGCTTGCATACTTTGTATGTACAAATTCTTCTGTTGTAAAAGCTCCACCAAGTTCGCCCCGCCTAAACGTAATTGCGCTTGCACAATTCTATAGGCTTCTTCTGTGGATGTTACTTGTTTTTGCGCTGCGCTATATTGACTTTCCGCGTTCAACAACCCGATATATGCTTGCTCGATTGCTTGGGTAAGCAACGTGCGCGTATTCAGTAAATTCAAGTTGGATTGGGAAAGATTAATTTTTGCTTTATTCTCCGCCGTTCTCACCGTTCTATTGGAGAAGATGGGAATCCCTACCGTGAGCGAGGCCCGTTGGTAGAAGTTATTATTCAACTGGTTGAAATATGCTTCCGTGGTATTATCGGTATACCCCGTAGATAAAGTACCGCCGAGGCTTACCGTGGGGTAATGCCCTGCCCTAGCCATGCGTATTTGGATTTTGGCAATCTCGATGGCGAGTTGACTGTTTTGTACTTCCGGGCGGGTGCGCATAGCCACGTTAATAGCAGTATCTAGCGGCGGTGCATCAACGGGTATTTCAACTTTATCTTCCACGAGGATATCGAAATCGCTTTCCATGGGAATTTGAAGTAGTTGTTGAATGGTGAGCAAGTTATTGCGGTACGTGTTCTTTGCGGCCACGAGGTTATACTCATCTGCGGCTACTTGTGCTTCGAAAGTGAGGTAGTCTTTTTTCGCGATACTGCCTGCATCGTAGCGTTGCTTCGCTTGAGTGAGTTGGGCATTGGAAGTTTCCAGTACATCTTGCAGGTAAACGATATTCTCGCGCGTTAACAAAGCTTGTAAGAAAGCTTGGGTAAGTTGTAGGGTGATATCGTTTTCGGTTTGCAGGATGTTGAGGTCGGCCGATTGTAGCAAAAGTTTCTTTTCCTTGTAGCTGTTTTGTAAGTACCCTGCGTTAAAGAGCGTAACGGAGGTATTTACGCCGTAATTCCCGGCCCAGCTCGATTGGGTTTGGAAGCCACCAATAACAGGATCGGCATTCTTACTATTGGTAAACGATTGCGAAGCCGAACCCGCCAAGCTGGGAATACGTGCGGCACGGGCTTGCAGCACATCTTCATTGGAGGAGGCTCTTGTTAACCGGAGGGTATTGATGCTAATATTATGTTGCTTGGCATACGCTATACATTCTTCTAATGTCCACCGGCTCGAATCTTGCGCATTGGCATGTTGTACAACCCAGCATACTGTGATCCATACTATAAATCCCAATTTTCTCATGATCGGAGGCTTATGCTTAGAAAAAGAGTAACACGGAAAGGTGCGGTTTGGATTAAAATTTTAAGACTATTTAACAAAATGCTCGTTCATGGGCATAGTTCGCCCAGCCTCGTACCTTGTACCAAGCCATGCTAACCGTGGTGGATATACGTTTTTATTCTATGGGAACAATGGCAGGCTGTAGCGTTACCTGCTTACGTTTGGATTTGTTGGTGGGGGGATGAATGAAGGAAGGAATTTTGTTGCGACGAACCGGCTGGGTAGCCATCGTAGGTTTGGGTGTTACCTTGGGCGGAACGGGTGTTACCACGTCTACTTGTTGCTTCGCCTGTTGGCGGATAGCCACTATAGCCGGTATACATTTTCCTGTTTGCACCACCGTGGTATGAGCCACTTTAGTGTACACCCCGGCAATACTCATGGCATTTTCATGCCCGCCTCGTACGGCATATTCGCGACCATGGAGGTGTTCTACGAACTCGATGCCTATGGAGATGAATACGTGGCGAGGATCGTGTGCAGGTAGCTGTAGCTCTAGCGTAATATCATCTTTCAATGTACTATCTAATGGGAATGCCGTGGTGGAAGTGTATTTGGATTGCGCATCGCAGGTCTCGAAATTGATCGCTTGTGCTACTGCCACTAGTTTAAAGTGGGTGGCATTCTTTGGGATGCGTACTTCGCTGCTTGGTTTGAAGGCGGGTATTTGTACTTGTGCGCGGCCCGTGGTGCGATCAAACGCTACAGCATACTTTGCTTTAAAAATACGGTGAAAATAAGCGTCATTGTTGAATTCGAACCGTGTTAATGCGGTTACATCGCCCGCTTCTACCGTACGTTCTCCCCTTATGTTGGTATGATCGTTTTTAATGATAGACAATAACTGGGAAGAGAAACGACGGTACATCGTTTTATCGGGTATTAATTCAATAATTTGCTTGAAAGCCAACCGTACTTGGGCGGCGGTTTGTGCAGCGCGGCCAAATTCTTTACGGTGGGCACGAATTTTATCATAACAAGCATGCTCCCAGTTCGTAGCTTTTCGCTGCTTTGTAGTGGTAAGGTAGCCATTCGCTGTTGGATAAAAAGACACTTTCTGCAAGTGCTTAGGATGAAGGTATAACGCTTTACTCATGGATGTAGATTGAAGGTTAATAAAACAAATTTTACCACCTAACAACGTCAAATTTGGGGCCTAACATGCCGGATTCATATCATGCCAAAGCATATTTAAACTCGCTATATATACAGCATTCATCCCATCGATTATTATGTTTTTCACCGCAGTAACAAGCAGCTGCCATACGCTCGACATGACATATTCACTATATGACAAATAGCCGGTAAGGCTATCTAAAGTAAAAAGCAAAAAAAGTAACAACACGCTTTCTATTGAAATACAAGGCGATGATTGATCAGATAGCATATTGTCACTTGGCACTTACATAGAAAATACATGGAATTTACTTGGAAAGTACCTAGGATTTACATGGAAAATAGTAGAAAGGCACGATAAAGGGTGCAGAAGAACACGACAAAACGCCAGGTATTGCTTAGGCAGCATACGAAACAGGATACACCCACCAATATAACATTCATTATTAATGCATTTACCGCATCACATGATGGCAAAAAAGCATTTTATAGCATTAATAGGCTACTTACTTTTGCGCTAGTTATGGAGTTACGATATATTATTAAACCATTTAGTGCATTAACTACACAAGAGCTGTACGAGGTATTGCGTTTACGTTGCGAGGTATTCGTGGTAGAACAAAACTGTCCTTATTTGGATATGGATAACAAGGACCAGGCTAGTTATCATTTACTGTACTATGCCGATCACCAGTTGGCAGCGTACACCCGTTTATTGCCGAAAGGAATTTCCTACGAAGATGTATCTATTGGCCGCGTTGTAAATGCACCTACACATAGAGGTATTGGATTGGGCAAAAAATTAATGGAGGCATCTATTGCCGGGTGTTACGAAAAGTTTGGACACTCCCCTATTCGCATTAGTGCGCAGTTGTATTTATTGAAGTTCTACGAATCGCTCGGCTTTGTGGCCGTAGGCGATACGTACTTGGAAGATAATATCGTGCATATTGAAATGGTGAAGGCTGTTTAATCAACGCTTTCCAATTTTTTTGAGCACGTTGGCGAGAATGGGATTATGATCATCTTTCCGCCAGTTTAAGTATAGATCGGTTTGCTGTGGCAATTGAATAAAACGTACACCGGGTGTTTCGTGGTGCATGTAAGAGCTGGGAAGAATAGAAACCCCTAAGCCTTTGCGAATAAGGGCGAGTATGGTAGATCCAAAATCGCAATTATACACAATATTGGGCGTTACTTTATAATCGGCAAATACTTGGTGAATGAGGCGGTTGTAACTACTATCGTTGTTATTGATGCTCATGATGAATTTTTGTTGCGCGAGCGATGCCGTGGTAATATCCTTTGCTTTTTTAAAAGGATGGTTTACCGGTACAATTAACGATAGGTGTTCGGTGGATATTTTGCGTTCGTTGATGTTGCTCGATTGTGCTACATCGCGGGTAAGGGCAAGGTCGATTTTATAATTGAGTAAGTACTCGTCTTGGTTATCGTACGAAAGTTGTAACAATTCTATTTTCAGTAAAGGGAAAGCGCTAGAGATATTTTGCAAGATAGTAGGCAAAATGGACGCGGAAATAGACTCGGGGTAAGCAATACGAATGGTACCACTTTCGCCCAAATGTATTTGTTTGGCAAACTGGTGAATGAAGCCGATTTCACTCAATTCAATCTCCCATTTATCCTTTAAAAACTGGCCGGCGGCGGTTAGCTTCACGCTACGTTTATTCCGGTCGAATAATTGCACATCCAGCTCACTTTCCAAGGCTTGTATGTGCCTACTGAGTGCCGACTGGGTGATGTTCATTTTTTCGGCTGTATGCCAGAAGTGTAATTCTTTGGCCAGTGCAAGGAAATACTTGATTTGTTGTAAATCCATTGATGCATTTTAAGAATAAATAATCAACAATATTAGCAATTTATTGCATTACTAAGTATGGGTAAAAAGAACTTGTTTTTACTTTTATTAATTGTAGGCACGGCATTTTGGGGTATTTCGTATTCCGTTACGAAGTATGCTATTGGGCAGGCTTCTTACGCTACTTTCCTGTTCTACCGTTATGTATTGGCTACGGTGGTACTGGCACTCATTTTTAGCAAAACAGTGCGCCGCCTTAAACGTGCCGATATAGTAACAGGTGCGTTGTTGGCGTTCCCGCTATTGGGTAGTACTTTATTACTTACCATAGGGTTGCAATACACCACTGCCTCGCAAGCTTCTTTCCTTACGGGCACTTGTGTTATTTTAGTGCCTATTCTTAAATCCTTCATCTACCGCAAAGCACTGCCGGGTAAAACGTGGTTGGCTAGTGGAATGGCTTTATTGGGGTTGTTTATTATTTGTATGAAGGAACAATTCTCCCTTTCCATGGGCGACTTATTGACGTTGGGTAGCGCGGTTTCTTTTTCGTTGTATTTGATTTTTGTAGAACGGTTAGCAGCGAAGCGGAATATCTTCCCTACGATTGTGCCTATGTTTGCTACTTGTGCATTGATCACGTGCTGCTACGCGCTGTTGGATACAAGTGCTAATTGGGCGCCTGTGACCCTTGGGTTTTGGATGAGCATCGTGTATTGCGCGTTGTTTGCAACGGCTTACATGTACACCGTATCTAACGTGGCACAAAAGTATTTAAGTGCAGAGAAAATAGCGATCATCTATTTGTTTGAACCGGTGTTTGGGGCGCTAGCGGCTTTTGTTATGTTAGACGAAGCATTGTCGTGGCGTTTGTTAATCGGGGGCTGTTTAATATTTGTGGCTACTTTCATTTCACAAATTGACTTCCGTCAGTATTCCCTCCCATTAACAAAACGTTAAAGCGTTGATTTCCTGATGTAAGTCATACATTTCTCCTTTCTAAAAGTAGTATATTTGCATTATCCTATTCAGAAGCACATCCCACTTCTCTAATATCCCATCCTTCATGCGCATACAGGATAGCATTGTAAACTATTTAAAGAATAAAGATTATGAAAAGATTGGAAAACAAAGTAGCCCTTATTACAGGTGGCGCAGGTAGCATTGGACAAACAACAGCGAAATTATTTATCGACGAAGGAGCAAAAGTAGTATTGGTTGACCTCAACGAAGAAGAACTTAAAAAAGTAGCTGCTTCCCTTGGCGAACATGCAGCATACGTAGCTGCCGACGTAACAAATTCAGCCGACGTACAACGCTACGCAACAGACGCAGTGAAGAAGTTCGGTAAGATTGATATTTTCTTTAACAACGCGGGTATTGAAGGCGCGGTAAAACCGATTGTTGATTTCCCGGAAGATGTATTTGATAAAGTAATGGCTGTAAACGTGAAAGGCGTTTTCTTAGGAGCCAAATATGTATTGCCCCAAATGAATGATGGCGGTAGTATGATTATTACTTCCTCTGTAGCAGGACTAGGTGGCTCACCCGATTTCGTGGCGTACGTAACTAGTAAGCACGCAACATTGGGTATTATGAAAGTAGCCGCACTTGAAGCCGCTGCACGTAAAATACGTGTAAATACCATTCACCCATCACCGGTAGATAACCGCATGATGCGTTCTATTGAAGAAGGCTACCAACCTGGTCATGGTGCCGAGATGCAGAAAAACTTTGCAGCAGGTATTCCATTAGGTAGGTACGCGGCACCATTGGAAATTGCGAAACTTGTATTATTCCTTGGTTCCGACGATAGCCAATTCATCACCGGTGCACAATATGTGATCGATGGTGGTTCAAATGCGAAATAATTAAATCGAGGTAAACTTCCACAAGCTTCTCATACAACAAAACAAAAGGTCGTTTCATGTTCATCATGGGGCGACCTTTTTCTATTTTATTGCCATGCTATTTTCAAATCAACAGCTATTTGTTGCATTTGGCGTATAATGTTCTCTTTAGCCATGTAAATGGGAATACCTTTATAATCTTCAGCATAATGTGATACGGCATCGAAATACTCATCGACTTCAATAATAAAAGCATCATCAGACCATTCCGTGTCGATCAAACGAACTATTCCAGGCAAAACATTTTCGACTATGAAATATTCCGGCGAGCGTACACAAAAACCAAGGTTGATATGATCTTCCTCTAAAGCTTTACGTAAAGCAGGTAAGTATATTTTGTAAAATTCAGTCTTATTCATCCGTCATCAAAATACACATTCATATCCATATATTTAACCCCGCGCGCGTTATTTATATAGCACTGCATTCACCACATGGTAAGTATAAATCACGTGGATAATAAAAGTTTATGCTTAGATAATCCGAGAAAACACTTCGCAATCCTGATCTATTACATTTGGATAGAAATATATCCCTGCGCGATTTAAACTACAACCAAAATTATTATGAAGAAAAAACAACTACTCTTCCTCGTACTTAGCTTGTTTTTTGTTGCAACTGCATTTGCACAAAAACGAGTGGTGAAAGGCACGGTCGTCGACGACAAAGACCGTTCACCCATTCCCGGTGCTACCGTCAGGCAGGTAGGCACGAAAGCAGCTGCGCTCACAGATGGAAACGGACAATTCACGCTTACTACGCAAGACAATTCACCTTTAGAATTTTCATTTATCGGGTTTAAAACACAACGGAGCAATTTAGCCGATACGGCATTGTTCATCAGGCTACAGGCCGATGATACCAAGTTAGGCGAAGTGGTGATTACCGGGTACGGTGGTACTACTAAAAAAGCATTTACCGGTGCGGCCACTACCATTAACC
Source organism: Chitinophaga skermanii (assembly GCF_003259335.1). Classification (GTDB taxonomy): domain Bacteria; phylum Bacteroidota; class Bacteroidia; order Chitinophagales; family Chitinophagaceae; genus Chitinophaga; species Chitinophaga skermanii. The sequence continues at coordinate 35,351 of NZ_QLLL01000003.1, read as the reverse complement.
GTGAACAATTCAAAGACATTCAAGCTACTTCAATTACCGACGTATTACAAGGTAATTCCAGTGGTGTATTGGCCATTAGCAGCTCGGGGCAACCGGGTGAAGAGCCCACCATTCGTATTAGGGGTGTAGGCTCGTTTAACGCCAGTAGTGCGCCCCTCATTTTGTTGGATGGTGCGCCTTACAGTGGTAGTTTAAACAGTATCAATCCTGCCGATATTGAAACCATCACGATCTTGAAAGATGCCTCTTCTACATCGATTTACGGTTCGCGCGGTGCCAATGGTATTGTGCAAATTACTTCCCGTAGGGGTAAGGGCAAACCGAAATTAGATTTCGCGGTGATCAATGGTTACTCATCCAGGGCAGTAAAAGAATACAGAACGGTGAATGAACGCCAGTATTACGAGCTTACATGGGAAGCCTTACGCAATGATGCCATTAGGGACAATTCATTACTGGCCACGAACGGTGTTACTACACCGGCGGAATATGCGACCAAACTAACACCGCAGAAATTAGTGTACAATCCTTTCGATAAGGCACAGCCATTTGATGCCGATGGTAAAATACTCAGCGATGCGAAATTGAGATGGAATGAAGATTGGTTAGATGAAGTATTGCACAATGGTTTAAGAAGGGATTATACTTTAAGCATCTCTGGTAGCGATGCGCAGAACAAAACAAACTATTTCATTGGTGGCGGCTTTTTAACCGATGAAGGCTTGATTAAAGAATCGAATTTCATCCGCTACTCCGGTAGGATGAATTTAAATACGAAGATCACCGATTGGTTTGAAGCAGGTGTGAACTCCAGCTTTTCGAAATCCGATCAAAACTACCCTTACCAAGGTAATGCCGGGGCATCGAACGTATTATCGTTTGCCCGGAATATTGCCCCTATTTACCCCGTGCATTTAGTGGATTTTAATACCGGCGAATTTATACTCGATGGCCAAGGTAATAAGATCTACGATTTTGGTAATAATACAGCTACTTTGGGCGAGTTACGTTCTACCTTGTATAGACGTAAATTCTCGGAAGGTCAAAACGTGGCAGCCACTACTTCCCTGAACCCTATTTCTTATAGCAGGTTAACAGCGAGTGGACAAGGTTTCGCGAATATTCGCTTCCACAGAACCCTCTCTTTCAACTCTACCTACACCATGAACTACAATAGTACCAAGAACGATATGTTCTGGAACCCGTTCTATGGCGATGGTACAACCAGTAGCGGTTACTCCGGCAGGTTCATCACCAACTTCTTAACCCAAAACTTCACCAATACCATTACCTACAATAATAACTTCAATACCATTCACCACGTAAACGTGGTAGCAGGTTCTGAAGCGTATAAAGCCTATGCAGAAAATGTGGGTGCTTCTACTACCGGCTTTACGTTCGCTTATCCAAGGGAAGTAAGTTATGGTACTACTCCTTCTGCTTCGGGTAGCATTGACGAAAACAGGTTGGAAAGTTACTTCACCAGGTTGAGTTACGATTTCAAAGAGAAATACCACTTAACAGCATCGCTTAGAACAGATGGCTCTACCCGCTTTGATGCAAACCATCGTTGGGGCGTATTCTATGCAGTGGGCGCTTCTTGGAATATGAACGAAGAAGGCTTTTTTAAGCAAGTGAAGGACGTATCGTTGTTGAAATTAAAAGCGAGTTACGGTACATCGGGTAACCAAGCTTTGTCGGGTAGTTTCCCTTATTTAGGTACTTATTCTTCGGGGGCTAATATTGGTACAAACCCGGGCGCTGTTATTAATACAGTGGGTAACCCATTCTTGTCATGGGAAAAAACAAGCCAAGTAGATATCGGTATCGACTTTGGATTTTTACGTGATCGTATTACCGGTTCGTTCGATTACTTCGATCGTAGATCGAATAACTTGTTATTCGACCGCCCGTTGCCTAGCTCTTCCGGTGTAGGCGAAGTGGCCGATAACTCGGGTGGTGTAAAGAACGTAGGTTGGGAATTCGACATTACAACTATCAACATTCAACGTCCTCATTTCACATGGAAAACCATGTTCAACATTACCAAGTTGCGTAATGAAATATTAGAAGTGGCGCCGGGTACTACCCAAGTAAAAGGTAGAAGCTGGTACGACTATTACATGAAGGAATATGCAGGTGTAGATCCTACTGATGGTGAAGCCACTTGGTATGTAGATAAAGCCGATGGCACCAAAGGTACTACCAAAGTATATGGCGATGCTACGCAATACAACGTAGGTAACCGTTTACAAGATTATACAGGCGGTATTTCATCGTACATGAAATACAAAAACTTCGATTTCTCCATCTTGGCTTCCTTTGGTTTGGGTGGCGAGTTTTACGATGGAAACTACCAATCGTTAATGGGTGGTATTACCGCGTATGGTAACAATGCATCTGTTGATTTATTGAACAGGTGGCAAAGTACCGGCAAAACTGGTTCCGACGGTGTATCTATTTTAAGAACAACGAGTAATAATGCCAACAGCACCTCTACCCGCTTCTTGTACGACCATACCTTTATGCGTGTGAGGAATATTACCATTGGTTACAACGTTTCTTCTTCTTTGATGGAGAAAATTAAGTTGAGAAATGCCCGCGTGTATTTCAACGTACAAAATGCGTTTACGTACTTCCCGAATGCACCGAAGGGTGCTGATCCAGATTCGGGTATTAATGCGCAAGCATCTAGTAGTAATACAACGCCGAATAGGTTCGTATCATTTGGTATTAACGTGGGTATCTAAAAAAGAACAGCAACATGAAAAAACTATCCAATATATTTTTACTCGCCTTCGTGATGATGTCGTTGTTCTCGTGTAAGAAAGATTTCTTGAACGAGCCAACGCCGAAGAATGGCGATTTAACTGATAACATTATATTCTCTACCAAGAACGGTGCAAGAAGTGCTTTAACAGGTACTTACTGGATCTTCCGTAGTGAAAACTACAATGGTTATGGTGGCGGTGGCCCCGGTATTTTAACGAACCGTGGCTTACAAACTACCATGTTCCATTTTGAAATGAAGGGGAACGACTTGCTGGATATTTATGCCGGTACGTATTGGTGGGGGAACGAAGCTACTTGGGCCGAGGGTTATTATAACCGCGATGCCAATGGCTCGAGAACGCCGCAGGTATGGGATATGTTCTACAAGGTGATTAACAACGCCAATGCCATCATCAAAAATACCCCTGGCATTACCGATGCCAGCGACGAGGAGAAAACCCAGTTTATCGCGGAAGCAAGAGCTTTACGTGCATACAGCTACTTTTGGTTGGCCAGGGTATATCAAAAATCGTACGCGGTGAACCCCGATGCGCCGGGTATTCCTGTATATACAGAACCGGCGAATAAAGATGCGGAAGGTAATAAAAGAGCAAGCTTGAAAGAAGTATATGCTTTGATTACAGCCGACATTGAATTTGCTGTAACACATCTTACAGCCGATCGTTCCGAGAAATTCATTATCAACCTCAATGTAGCACAAGCCATTGCTGCCATGATTTACCAAGAATTAGCCATGGCAGAACCATCTTTATGGGAGAAAGTGATTACGAATGCAAAAGGGGCTGTGAATGGTTACCCATTAATGTCGAACGCGCAATATAAAGCCGGTTTTAATAGCTTGGCGAATCCTGAATGGATTTGGGGTGCACCTGTACCATCCGACCAATCGTTGACTTACTATTCGCAGTTCTCTTACATTGATCAAACGAACGGGTATTACAAAAACATTTATGCAAACGTGGCTTTGTATAATTCCTATTCAGCCACCGACGAAAGAAGAACGTTGTTGATTAGCCCGGGGTATAGTCCTACTACTTACCCACTCTACCAACGCTATACGAACAAGTTTAAATCGCGTACAGCGGGTGTAATGGAAGGAGATCTTTTGTACATCCGTTCTGCCCAGCTGGTATTAATTGAAGCAGAAGCGTATGCACAAAAAGGCGAAACGCAAAACGCGATTGATAAATTGTACACCTTGCAAGTATTACGTGATCCATCGGCGGTGAAAATGGCATCGAGCGCTACGAAAGACGAGGTGATTAACGCGATACTTTCAGAGAGAAGCAAAGAGATGTACGGGGAAAATGGCGGCTTGTATTTTGATTATAAGCGTTTGCGGAAAACGTTTGTAAGAACAGGCAACCATCCCAATAAAGTAACGATTGAACCGGATGATGTGCGCTGGTTATTAAAGATTCCACAGAAAGAGATTAATGCCAATGTACAGTTAACAGAAGCAGATCAAAATCCTTAATCATATCGCGAAATAACAAAAGCCGTTCCCTAGCAAGTAGGGAACGGCTTTTTGATTATAGAACAGCTATTAAGGTACGATAGTAGTAAATAAGTACGTAGCAAAGATGGTGAGTAACACCAAGCCTTGCAGTACATTTGTTCTGCCTGCTCCAAAAGAAATACTGATGACGAAGAGCGACAGTACCAGTAGCAAGGTACTACGGGTATCAATCCCTAAACTCACATGTAAATCAGTAAAGTTTGTTACAATGGCCACCGCTGGAATGGTTAACCCGATACTCGCTAATGCAGAACCCAACGCTAAATTCAAGCTGGTTTGTAAACGGTTGCGGGTAGCGGCGCGGATAGCTGCCAAACCTTCCGGTAATAGAATGACAGCGGCAATGATGATACCTACTAAGCTTTTCGGTGCCCCGAGGTTCACCACGATAGCTTCAATAGAAGGCGACAATTTCTTCGACATTAATACGACGACAGCCAAACCAACTAATAAGAGTAACAGGCTTGTAGTGGTTGTGGCGGCACTAGGCGGATGTGCATGTTCTTGTTGTTCCTTTTCATCTTCCGGTAGAAAATAATAACGGTGACGAATTGTTTGTAAGAACACGAAACCCATGTAGAGCACTAGCGAAATAATAGCCACAAACAGTAACTGGCTATTGGAATACGTAGGGCCTGCGCTGGTGGTGGTAAAATTAGGTAATACCAGTGTGAGCACCGTAATAGCGGTTAAAGCAATTAAAGCGGCACTCACCCCTTGTTTGATGAATACTTGTTCTTTGAATTTATACCCTCCAATTAGCAAACATAAGCCAATGATCCCCGTGAGGAGAATCATAATGGCAGCAAACACCGTATCGCGGGCCAAAGTGGCTTGTTGCGACATATCCGTTAGCATAATGGATACAATGAGGGATACTTCAATAACTGTAATCGCCAAGGCGAGAATGAGCGTACCGTATGGCTCGCCCACTTTATGGGCCACCACTTCGGCGTGGTGTACGGCGGATAATACTACGCTGATTAATACGGCTCCCAGCAATGTCGCGAACAGCGGGCTGGGCTCTTTGCCGGCAAAAAACAACAAAATTAAACCTAGCAACGGGCTAATAACACTCCATAACGGCAATGCGACCTTAAATCTCCTGTACAAAAAATGTTTCGACGGCATAACTTCCTCTATTTATATTAACAAAACGGAATCCATAAAAGAATGTTGAGGTGGAACAAGGATTCTCTTGGAAGACCAAATAAATAGCTCAGTCGGTGCTTAAGATATTAAAACTTTCCTTCAAACCGAAATTAAAATCCCCTAATGTGGGTGTGTACAAATGACATTTAAAGTGCAAAAGAGGTTACCTAGCTGCTAAAAAACGCTGTACCTTTGCCCCCGGTTTACCGTAAAAAGCGGGTTGGTGTAGATGTATATACAAGTAGAAAAAGAAACCAGTGCCCGGCAATACCGTATTGCCACGGCTGTGTTTTTCTTCATTTCGGGGTTAGGATATTCTTCCTTCGTATCGCGCATCCCCTCTATTAAAGAACAATTACATTTGAACGATGCCGAGCTAGGCGCCGTTCTTTTCGCCTTGCCTATAGGGTTGATGTTAACGATGCCGGTAACGAGTAAGTTGCTGGGCAAGTTTAGCAGCCGGAAGATTATGATTTACGGGGCCTTGTTTTTTAACTTGGTGCTGAGCGTACCTGGGTTTACCAATAGTATTTGGCAACTGGCCTTCGTGTTCTTCTGCTTCGGGTCGGCTAGGAACTTCTTGAACCTGTCGATGAATGCCCAATCGGTGCAAGTGCAGAAACTATTCCCCCGGTCGATCTTAACCACTTTCCACGCCATTTGGAGTATCGCGGGATCGGCGGGCGTGGCACTGGGAAACTTGGCCGTTCGGTTGCATGTACCGGCTACTTACCACTTAATGTTTGTGAGCTTTTTGTTGTTGATCGCTACTTTCCTCTTTGCTCCTAAAACATATCCCGACCAGCCGGTTATTTCAACGCAAAAGAAAAAAGCGTTTACCCTACCCCCTAAGTCGTTATTACGCTTTTCGTTTATCTGCTTCTTTTGCATGGCTACGGAAAATACGATGTACGACTGGAGTAGTTTATACTTTAGCCAAGTGATTGGCACTACCGAGGCGGCGGCTTTAAACGGCTTCCTGGTATACATGGTGGCCATGACAACGGGTCGTTTGTTAGGCGACCGTATCGTACATAAGCTGGGTATAAAGCAAATGTTGCAATATAGTGGCTGGCTTGTATTTGCAGGTTTAAGCACGGCGGTATTGTTCCCTTACAGCATACCTGCGGGTATTGGGTTTATTCTCACGGGCTTTGGTGTAGCCTGCGTAGTACCCTTGATTTTTAGCTTGGCGGGAAAGGTGAAAAACACGAATAGTGGGCAAACCTTGGCGGCAATTTCTACGATTGGCTACTTGGGATTTTTGATAGCCCCCCCGCTGATTGGGTTTATTTCGCAAGCCTCTAGTTTGCGGGTATCGTTTGCCGTGATGATCATTGGGAGCGTGTTTATTATTTGGATGGTAAGTGGATTAAAAGAAGAATAGGACATACAGTATATATCATCAGCCTTCTGCCTTATTGGGTAGAAGGCTGTTTCTTTTTTACCAATAAGCTTGGGTGGTATCTTCTTTCCCGTTGCCGGTGAATACGAGTTTTAGATCTGGTTTACCGTCGAGTTCTACTTGGTAATAAACATTCTTGCCTTTTACGACCTTCTCTACATCGTCGATCTTATAATCTTTGTACTTATTGCGGAGGGTGTTTTGCACACCTTGTGGGAGGTCGATTTGGCGGATATCCTTTTTGTAGATGACGAGATTCCCGTCTTTGCTAAAATGGGCTTTATGTTCTACACGGTTTACTTTGAATTCGGCTTCGTAGAGGTCGCCTTTCATTTCCCACTCTACCTTACCGGCAGTGGGGAACTTTGTTTTGAAGGTTTTGGTAACCCCTACGGGTACTTGGCTGGCTGGGATGTCTTGCGCGTAGACGCTGAACGCTAGGCAGCAAATTATCCAGCTAAAAATGAGCTTTTTCATACTGGTGAGTGGTTTTACCTTGTACAACAACGCTGCGTTGGGATTGTTGAAGGTACATGGGCATCCTTGGCCCAATATTCTACGTACATTCGTATAAACCATTCTTCACCCCTACTAAGCTACCGTATATGAAAACGCCATTTTTGCTATGCTTTTTGCTTTTGCTATATACCGCTATTTGGGCACAACAATCGCCTTGCGATCAGCCTCTCTTCAACCCGCTTCCACAACATAGTGTAAGAACTTGTGATGATAAAGCCTTTGATGTGATGCAGTTTTATGTAACCGATGCTAAGCGTGGGCGCATGGAAGAAAGTAAGAAAGGGCATTTTACGAAGATCATTTATAAGTTTGAAGGTGATTGGGCAAAGCGACCAGCTACTGTGCAGATAGTAGAGAATTATGCCAATGCCATTCAAAAAGCAGGCGGCAAGGTATTGTACAAAAGTGATAGTTATGTATCGGGTACTTTGAAGAAAAGTGGTAACACTTACTACGTGATGGTAAATTCGGATGGTAGTGGTGATTATACATTTACCACCGTACAAGAGGAAAGTATGCAACAAGAGGTGGCCTTGAACCCTGCTGCCATACAGAAGAATATACGCGAAGACGGGAAAATACTGATTTACGGGATTTACTTCGATACGAATAAAGCGGAAGTATTACCCAACTCTAATGCTACTTTACAGGTAATTGCAGACTATTTAAAAGCCAATCCCAACCAGCCAGTATTTATTGTTGGTCATACCGATAACACGGGCGATTATAACCAAAACATCCAGCTTTCGAAAAACCGGGCTATGGCCGTGGTAAATGCCTTGGTGAACGATTACAAAGTACCCAAACAGCAGGTTACCCCGGATGGTGTTGGGCCTTTAGCACCGGTAGCGAGTAATGATACGCAAGAAGGTAAGGCGAAGAATCGTAGGGTTGAATTGGTGAAGAAGTAAAGCGTATTAACTACCATATAGCACGAGCATTTCCAGTAAATCGGCTTTTGTATTGGCATCTTGGGCGGTTTTATCTTGTCGCCACCGTAGGATACGTGGGAACCGTAAAGCAACGCCCAATTTATGGCGCGTGCTTTTGTTGATTCCTTCAAATCCTATTTCAAATACTTGTACGGCTTGTACACTTCTTACGGGGCCGAATTTCTCTATTGTATGTTGCTTGATCCAACGATCGAGTTGATCTATTTCTTTATCCGTTAAGCCGGAATATGCTTTTGCAAAAGGCACCAATACATCGCCATCCCATACGGCAAAGGTGTAATCGGTGAATAGGTTTGCCCGCCTGCCATGACCGCTTTGGGCATATATCATCACCGCATCGATACTTAAAGGATCGGTTTTCCATTTCCACCATCCGCCGCGTTTACGGCCGGTTTCATAGATGCTGTTGCGTTTCTTTAACATCAAGCCTTCGCTGTTGTAATGGCGGGCGGTATTTTTGAAGGCTTTCGCATCTTCCCAGGTGGGGAATACCATTTCTTCCGACAATAGTAATACATCCTGTAGGGCTGGGTTGGCTAATAATTCTATTAATTGCGCTCTTCTCACTGAAAGTGGTTCGGTACGCATATCTTTTCCTTCGAATTCCAATAAGTCGTAGCATACCATTACAAGTGGGGCTTCTTTGAGGAATTTGGGGGTGACGTTCTTTCTACCAATCCTTGTTTGCATTACGCTAAATGGTAATGGTTGTCCATCTTTCCATGGAATAATTTCGCCATCGATCACCGTGCCGTTGGGCAAGTATTGTTGGAGGATATTGAATTCGGGGAATTTATCGGTGAGCAAATCTTCCCCACGCGACCATATGAATAATTCGTTATTGCGGAAAATGATTTGGCCACGGATGCCATCGAGTTTCTTTTCTAGTACCCAGTCTTGAATGTGCCCGAGGTCGTCGAACGATTGATCTAAAGGGTAAGCTAAATAGAATGGGTACGGGGTATGGTGTGCGATGGCGGCTTCGCTGGCGCTGAACATTTCGTTGAACTGTGTGCTGAATGGGTTCCATTTACCCATCATACGGTGCGTAATGGCGCCTTCATCTTGTTCGAGGTACTGTGCCAATGCTTTGATAACGAGTTTCTTCGATACACCTACCCGTAAGCTGCCGGTAAGCATTTTATTGAATAGGAATAAGCTGGTACCCGTAAGGCGGCTCCATTCTTTGTAGATGGCTTGTTGTTGTTCAGCGGCTTCCATTTTTTGCAAGGCAATGATTAAGGAGAAAACGGCCGACAGCGGTTGATCTTCTTCATTCCCCATATCTACATTTCGATCTACCACGAGGGCAATGGTTTCCCCTAAATCGCCCGCTACGAAATAGCTTTCTTCGAAGAGCCATAACGGAATACCTGCGTATTCTGCGGCCCATTCCCTAAGTAAGGTGGTACTAAAAGGGCGCTTCGGTTTGTTGCCGGTGAGAATGGCAATGGCAAACATTTTATCTTCATCGTGGGCACTGCGGAAGTATTCCAACATCAGTTGTACCTTGGTGTTGGTTTTAGTTGTTTCGTCGAGTGCTTCGAATAATTGTGCAAATGCATTCATTCGTCTTCTTGTTCTGCGTTGTCGTGTTGGGTTTTCATTACTTGTGCATTGAGATGGTATTGTTCCCGTAACCATTGCACGTATTGCGTTTCGTAGCCGTGGGTAACGTACACATTTTCGGCTTGTGATAATTGTACGGCCTCGTTTAACGAGGAGAAATCACAATGATCGGAGTATACAAATCCCTTCTCCACTCCCAGCCTACGGCGCTGGCCGCGCAATTGCATCCAGCCGCTGCACATCGCTACTTCATAGTCGCCGAATTTGCGCATCCAAGGTGTGCCGAATGCAGAAGGGGGTGCTAATATGAGGGCGCCCTTCATGGATTCTTTGTTGGTATCGCTGCTGATTCTCTCCCCTACAAAATGGTATCCATTTTCACTAAAAGCATCATTTAAATTCGCGACGGCACCATGTAAATAAATGTTGTTGGGATGATCGCGTAAGTGATGCAAGATAGCTTGTGCTTTACCCAGCGAATAGCAGAGTACTACGGTATTGAGGTTTTGCGATTGGTTATGTTGCCACCATTGTACAAGCTCATCAAATATCAATGTAGGTGCTTTGAATTTATATATGGGTAAAGCGAACGTAGATTCTGTGATGAAGTGATGGCATTTTACGGGTTCGAATAAGGGCGTGAAGCCATCGGGTAATAACTTGTAGTCGCCTGTAATAACCCAAATTTCACCTTTGTATTCGATGCGGATTTGGGCGGAGCCTAGTACATGACCAGCCGGGTGGAAACTGAATTGTACACCATTGATGTATTTGGATTCGTTGTATTGCACGGTTTCACAAACAATCTCTGGGCCTAAGCGGGCTTTCAATACCGGTTTCGTATCTACATGACAGAGATAGTATTGATGGCCCGGGCGGGCATGATCGCTATGGCCATGGGTAATGAGTGCACGGGGTACTGGTTTCCATGGGTCGATATACACATCGGCCTGCGCGCAATACCAACCATTTTCCGATACGGTTATCAGCATGGTGAAAGATTTAACTTGTCATACAAATATGCGGCGGATTTGTTGAAATATATACACACGAAAACGCCTTACCTAGTTCGTACAAATTTCGAACCGGGTAAGGCGTTTTGAGCAGGTAAATTTATACAGCTTGTTCGAACTTGTTCTTTGCGGGTTCGTACAAACCGGGTGTGGGGCGAAATACGGCATTGATGCGGTTGAAAGTATTGATTACCCCAATTAGCAAAGTGATATCAGCGATTTCTTCCTTGGTAAAGTGTTCTTGTAAGTTGGCGTACGTTTCGTCGCTTGCTTTACAGTGCTTTGTGAGGCTATCGGTTAAAGCCAATACTGCCCTTTCGGCCGGGGTATAATAAGGCGCTTCTTCCCAAGCGTTTAAACCGGTGATACGTTGAATGGTTTCGCCATTTTGCATAGCATCTTTGATATGCATATCAATACAAGGCGCGCAACTGTTAATGAAAGAAGCCCGGATTTTAATCAACTCTTGCAAGGTATTGCTAATAGTGCCGGTAGCAATATGTTGGGCTAATTTCATTAAGCCATCTAAATATCCTTTACGGGTTTCTTTAAAAGTGATTCTTGGTTCCATGATAGATCGTTTTTAATTGTTTTTGTATACTATATAGAGGGCAACGGGCAAGAAAACGTGACAGGGAATGTGGCATATTTTTTAGAAACATGCAGTCACTCATCCAACAGCTTGACTAATAAGCTATTCTACAGGCATAGGTTAAAATGCTTTATGTAGAGCGTATACTGCGAAGGGATTTTTTGCGATATTAAGCATGGCAAGGAGGAAAAGAATCTAATAAGAATACCTATTTTAGTGCTCTTAAAACATCAACCTGGTATGGTACCCCTTAATACTTCATACCGTTAAACAATTAATCTCGAGCATGAAAAGACAAACCCCCATTTCCCAGTTAGTCCTGGTAGTAGGACTATTATTCGCTGTATGTATGATTTCTTGTAGTAAAGATGGTTCCGATGGTGTAGATGGCGCAACTGGTCCTGCCGGCCCAGCTGGCCCTGCGGGTCCTCAAGAACCTAAAGGTGATCCAGGTTCAGGTAATATCATCTATTCTACATGGTTAGATGTAGCCTTTAAAGCTGATACGAGTCATACAGCAGGTGGTGGTATCGACACTGTTGGCTACTATGCAACCATCGATGCGCCTAAATTAACAGCTGCCTTGTTGAGCACAGCCGATGTAAAGGTATATATCAACGCAAACACGGCCGCTAGCCCTACCATATATCCCCTGCCGTATTACAATGCGTATAGCGGGCTAAGTATCGAAATGTCGGCATCTACGCAGAAAATTGATTTGTATTCCAATGGGAATATGAGTACGATAGTAGGTAATGGTGTAAAGTACCAGCAATACAGGTATATGATTATCCCGGGTAGTGTAACAGCAAGATCGGCGGCACCGGCGGTAGATTGGACGAACTATGCAGCAGTACAAGCTTACTTGGGATTACACGATTAGGAGGTAAGCGGTGTATAAAAAAGTAATGACGAAGTGGGTATCTCGAATTGGGATACCCTTTTTATTTGTTTGCCTTTCACACGTAAATACGAAGGCTGCACCTTACGGTACAGCCTTCGTATAGACCAGTTTTAGTTATTTTATTGTTTTACGGGAATCTCTTTCAAGATATCTAGTAAATAACCGTAGAATTTCTCTACAGAAGAGATTTGCACGGTTTCGTTAGGCGAGTGTGCACCACGGATGGTGGGTCCAAAGCTGATCATATCTAAGCCGCCATGGAAATGTGCACCTAGGATACCACATTCTAGTCCTGCGTGGCAAGCACCCACATGCGGGGTATGATCGAAATGTTGACCGTATTGTTTGAGCATTAATTGCAACAAAGCAGAATCGGCGTTTGGTTTCCAACCGGGATAATCGCCGTTTTGAACGATCTCGCAGCCTATTACTTCGAAACCGGCTTTTACAGCATTGGCCACATCGCGTTTTGTACTTTCAACACTACTGCGTTGTAAAGATTGGGTAATGAAAGTACCTTCTTTCACAATTACGCGGGCTAGGTTGGTAGACGCTTCAACAAGGCCGGCAATATCTGGACTCATGCGGAATACACCGTTTGGAACGGCGTATAGTACGCGAACAAGCTGGGAGAAGTATGCAGGGTCCATCACCTTCGCAGGAAGCTCGGTGTGCTCGCAAGTAACTGTTAAGTTGGCTTCGAGGGATGTATATTCTGTGGTGATAGTAGCCGTGTAATCTTTTACTAATTGTTCGAAGGTAGCTTTATCGGCACCGTTGATAACTACTACAGCGCGGGATTCGCGGGGAATTGCATTGCGTAAGCTACCACCGTCGATGCTGGCTACTGTAACAGGAATGCTACCAAGTACCGTGTATAATAAGCGGTTCATGAGCTTATTGGCATTGCCGCGGTACTTGCTGATGTCCATACCGGAGTGACCGCCCATAAGACCTTTAACTTCTACTTGGTAAGCTATGCTGCCCGTGGTGGGTGCTACTTCTGTGTAGGTGCCTTTCGTATTGGTATCGATACCACCTGCGCAGCCGATCGTTAATTCGTCTTCTTCTTCCGTATCTAAGTTCAAGAGGATTTTACCGCTGAAATTGGATGGATCGAGTTGTAGGGCGCCCGTCATACCTGTTTCTTCATCGATGGTAAACATTGCTTCGATAGCGGGGTGAGCAATATCTTTGCTGGCGAGCACACTCATAATTGCGGCCACACCAATACCATTATCGGCGCCAAGGGTGGTGCCTCTTGCTTTTACCCAATCGCCATCAACGTACATATCGATGCCTTGGGTATCGAAATCGAAAGTGGTATCGTTGTTTTTTTGGTGTACCATATCGAGGTGCGATTGGATGATGACCGTTTCGCGGTTTTCCATGCCGGGTGTAGCGGGTTTCTTTATCACCACGTTACCGATCGCATCTTTACGGGTTTCTAAGCCTAAGCTGTTGCCGAAGTTCATCATAAAAGCAATCACGCGTTCTTCCTTTTTAGATGCGCGGGGTACGGCATTCAGGTCGGCGAAACTGTTCCATAACAAGCGGGGCGACAAATCTCTAACTTCTTGTGACATATTAAAATAGTGTATGATTAAACTTGAATATTTCCCCGCGAAGTTCGGAAAACAATTGTAATCTACTTTCCTATGGGCGAATTAATTCAACCTCGCAGCGCAAAATCGCTATAGAAAAGGCTTTGATAAACGTACAATAAACACCCTACAAATTTTATAGGTTTTCTTTGCTAAACGCTATCACCTTGTATTGATATTGATTACATTTACGGTCATTTCCAACTAGAACATCTACGCACATGGCTTCGCAATACAGAAAGATCGTGGTAAAGATTGGCTCGAACGTACTTACGCAGAAGGATGGCCTACCCGATCTTGCCAGGATTCAAAACATAACAGCACAAATAGCCCAATTACGCAGCAACGGCATTGAAGTGATCTTAGTCTCGTCGGGCGCCGTGGCATCGGGCAGAAGTATTATTACCGTGCCGGACAAAACCGACACGATTGCTGCCAGGCAATTGCTTGCCGCAGTGGGACAGGTTAAATTGTTACATACCTATTATACCATGTTCGCCGAACATGGCGTGGTGTGTGCCCAGGTATTGGTAACGAAAGAAGACTTCCGCGACCGCAAGCATTACTTGAACATGAAGAACTGTTTCACAGCATTGCTACAAAATAAAGTGGTGCCCATTGTGAATGAGAACGACGTGGTATCTGTAACGGAGCTGATGTTTACCGATAATGATGAATTAGCAGGATTGGTAGCGGCCATGTTGAACGCGGATGCATTGATTATTTTATCGAATGTAGACGGGGTATTCAACGGTGATCCTAAGCAGGCCGGCGCTACCGTGATCAAAGAAATTCACGCTAAGGAAACAAACTTCGCCAGTTTTATTGCGCCGGGGAAATCCCAATTTGGACGCGGTGGTATGGTTACCAAGTCGGCCATGGCGCAAAAGGTAGCGCGACTGGGTATACCTGTGCACGTAGCCAATGGAACGAAAGACGATATTTTACTAGGCCTTTTATCGAATGATGTGGAGCATACCAAATTTGTTCCGGGCAAAACTGCTTCGGGTACGAAAAAATGGTTAGCCACAACGGCGGAAGCTACGGGTATTGTGCAGGTGAATGAAGGGGCTAAAACGGCATTAACTTCCGGTAAAGCCATTAGTTTGTTGCCCGTGGGCATTGTAGCTATTAAAGCCGACTTTAGCAAAGGAGATATTATTAAAGTGGTTGATGAAGCAGGTGTATTGATTGGCTTTGGCATTGCACAATATGGCGCCGACAAAGCCCGTGAGCGAATTGGAGAGCGTAACCAAAAGGCGCTCGTGCATTACGATTATTTTTATCCATCGATTTAAACGTACACATATGTCGTACCAAGCATACTTCGATAGGGCGGTTGCTGCAAGCCGTTCTATTGTACAAATCCCAACGCAGCAAGTAGATCAAATCCTCCGCGATGTGGCCGACGCATTAGAAGCCAACACCGCTTCCATCCTAGCAGCGAATGAAAAAGACTTAGCTCGCATGGATGCGCACGATCCTAAGTACGACCGCCTCACCTTAACGGCCGGTCGTATTGCCGATATTGCAAAAGATACCCGCAACGTAGCGGGCCTTCCTTCGCCGTTAGGACAAGAGATTGACCACCGTGAATTACCGAATGGCTTGAACATTTCGCGCATTCGCGTGCCTTTGGGCGTAACCGGGATCATTTACGAGGCAAGACCTAATGTTACCATTGATGTGTTTGCCTTGTGCTTTAAAACAGGCAATGTAGCCATTTTGAAAGGGGGCTCGGATGCGGCGGACTCCAACACGGCAATCATTGCCGTAATACAGGGCGTATTAGCGCGGCATGGTGTTGATACGAATATTGTGCAGTTATTGCCGCCAGAGCGTGAAGCAACGGCTGCATTGTTAGCTGCAACGGGGTATGTAGATGTATTGATACCGAGGGGCAGTCAACAATTAATTAATTATGTACGCGACAATAGCAAGGTACCCGTTATAGAAACAGGTGCCGGTATTGTACATACGTATTTTGATGAAACAGGTGATTTAGCCAAAGGCAGCAACATCATACTCAACGCTAAAACACGCCGGGTAAGTGTATGTAATGCCTTAGATTGTTTATTGATACATCAATCAAGGTTAGGTGACTTACCTACCTTATTGCAACCCTTGGCGGAAAAATCGGTATTACTATATGCCGACAAGGAAAGTTTAGCCAGCTTAGAAGGACATTACCCAGCAGAATTATTAAAAGCAGCGAACCCGGAGCATTTCGGTACAGAATTCTTATCGCTTACACTGGCTGTGAAAACCGTACCTAGTTTCCCGGCGGCATTGGAGCATATTGCCCAGCACAGTTCCAAGCACAGTGAAGCCATTATTACAGAAGATAAAGCCCACCAAGCTACGTTCTTGCACCAAGTGGATGCCGCGGCCGTGTATGTAAACGTATCGACCGCCTTTACGGATGGCGCACAATTTGGCTTGGGTGCTGAAATAGGCATTAGTACACAAAAGCTGCATGCCCGTGGCCCGATGGGTTTGGCAGAGTTGACCAGTTACAAGTGGTTGATACAAGGAGATGGGCAGGTGCGCTCATAAAAAGGAGCAACTACCTTATTATACAGGGGTGCTTGCCGAATGGGTAAGCATCCTTTTTTTATAAGTACTTGACAATTAGGATCACTGACTAAATCTTTCAACCCACACATTTAACCGTTTATCCCCTACAGCCGTTCATTAAATAATTACTGGAAATTCAATCTTTAAATTTTTACATTTGTTACATTCTAATCCTGCCTGAACTAAATCAACACGTGCCAGCGAACGACGAGTACACTTTAATCAGTTTGATCCGCGAGGGTAATGAAGCGGCTTTTGCAAAGATGTATCATCAATTTGCAGGCGAGCTATTGGATTACGCGGTGAAAGTATTAAAGGATGAAGCCGCAGCGGAAGATATTCTACAGGAGCTTTTTGCCAACATATGGAAATCACGCGAACGCTTACAGGTGCACACTTCACTCCGCGCTTATTTATATGCCGCTAATAAGTACCTTATTTTAAAAACGATCCGCGACAGGCAGAAGGAAGAACAGCTATTTTCACGACTTGAAGAACGTATTTGGGGGCCGGCAGATCCCGAAAACCTGTTGTACCGTAAAGAACTAAAGGAACGCATTGCCTTGCTTACAGCCGATTTACCGGGGAAGTGCCGTGAAATATACCTACTCAGCCGCGAACAGTTCTTGCCTAATAAAGTGATCGCCGCACAATTGAACATTTCCGAAAAAACGGTGGAGAATCAATTGACCATTGCCTTGCGCAAATTGCGGGCAGGCATGGGTTATTTATTAGCAGCCTTACCTCCTATCCTCTAGTTTCCAGCTTTCAGACATAGCTTATAATGGTATCAAAAAGGACTCGATATTTGGATATATGTAGTTAACTACGTAGTTTTGTACTATAATATTCAACATCATGGACATCGAGATAAGAACCTTGGATGATAGTTATGCTTCGCAAGTGATAGACTTGGTACTACATATCCAGCAGCAGGAGTTTAATATTGCCATTTCCATACAGGATCAACCGGACTTGTTAACGATAGAAGACTTTTACCTACAACAAGGCGGCAACTTTTGGGGTGCATTTATAGACGGGGAATTGGTAGGCACGATTGCCTTGGTAAAGTATGACCAACACGCGGGCGCTATTCGCAAGATGTTTGTGAAGCAAGCCTTCCGGGGGAAGGAGTATGGGATTGCACAGCAGCTTTTAGATGTATTATTGGCTTATTGTAAAGCACAAGGCATTCAACAAGTAAGTTTGGGTACGGTGTCGGTATTGAAGGCGGCTCAAAGGTTTTACGAGCGCAATCATTTTGAGAAAGTAGAGAAAGCTGCCCTTCCTGCTAACTTCCCGTTAATGAGTGCTGATAATGTTTTTTATTCTATTCAACTAGCATAAGATGAATGTAATTAATGATGTAGGCATCCTTGCCTTATCGACGCGCCTACAAAGGCTTAGCGAACAGTTAAGGAAAGATGGTGCTTTGATTTACGAAGCTTTTGGGATTGATTTTGAGCCAAAATGGTTTCCTGTAATATTTACTTTGCACCAGAAAGGAACGCTGAGTGTAGTGGAAATAGCGAACGAGATAGGCTATACCCACCCTTCTACCATTTCCCTCTTAAAAGAGGTAGAAAAAATAGGGCTGATTAAGTCGAAAAAAGACAAATCGGACGAGCGCAAACGGTTAATTCTCCTCAGCCCTAGAGGGCAAGAGTTAGTGAATAAAATGCAGCCCGTTTGGCAATTGATTGCACAAGTATTGGGCGAGATTTCGGACAATACAAATAACTTATTAAAAGCCATCGACGAAGCAGAAGATAAGATCGCCCAACAATCCTTCTTACAAAGAGCCTTACAGCAAAAAAATACGACAGCATTGTAATACCGGTTCCATATTCTTTCACCCCCAAACCAAAAAATACGCACATGGAAAAAGTAAACTTCGAGGAGAAATTCCCTTTGTTTAACGATTACTGGAGCCCCAAGATTGTAGGGGAATTAAATGGTCAACTTGTAAAATTTGCCAAGTTCAAAGATGAATTTGTTTGGCATAAGCATGATGAGGAAGACGAATTATTCTTCGTTTTAAAAGGGACGCTTGACATTGCCTTTAGAGATAAAACGGTGACCCTCCAACCGAACGAGTTTATGATTGTTCCGAAAGGTGTGGAACATAAACCTATTGCAAAAGAGGAAGTATGGGTGATGCTTTTCGAATCTGCTTCCACCCTCAATACAGGCAATACAGTAGGCGAATTAACGAAAAGGGATTTAGACCGGCTGTAAGTTCCATTTTAAAACGTATTTCCTACCACTACCCCATTTACCGAGCTTATTGGTAAGTACAGTAATTGCTAGTCACCACCTTGGCGACTAGTTTTTCTTGCTTCCTCCAATTTTCCCAAGCCCTCAATCTATTGGTAATAAACCACTTACTCTACTCCCCCGTATAATTTTAAAAAATATTTTGCTTCGCTTTGGGGGGAAGACGACTTTCTTGACTCTTTACTTATATACGCCCATATTTTTGGCGGCGTTGCAAAATATAACTCGTGGAGAAACAAAACTTTTTAGCGCTTATAGATAAATTCCTTGCCGGTAAAGCCGACCCAGTAGAACAACAGATGATTGAAAACTATTTGGCCAGCTTTCAAAACGAGGATATCCAACACCAAAACGATCGCGCAGAACGCATTCAAGCCATCTTGCAGAAAGTGCTCGATGAGGGTCGCATGGAAGAGAAGGCCCCACGTAGGCTTGTTTCATTCCGCAGAGCATTACCCTATGCAGCGGCATTAATTGTAGCATTGGGCACAGGCTGGTGGTTATTACAACGTAACAATACACCTACTGTTACTACTCCTGTGTTAGCGCAAGTAGAGATTAAACCTGGTGGTAATGGCGCTATTTTGGAGTTAGAAAATGGAGAATCCGTTTCGCTCGATAGCACATCACACTCGAACATCCAATTAAACCAGCACGGTGCACAAGCTATTGCAGGTAATGGTATGTTACGGTACGATGGTACTGCACAACATGGTCAAGCAGGATTTAATAAAGTAACTACGCCGAAGGGGATGCAGTTCAAACTACAATTACCCGATGGTACCGTGGTACATTTAAATGCGGCTTCATCGATTCGTTTCCCTACCACGTTTGATAACAACGAGCGACGGGTACAGGTGACAGGAGAAGCATTTTTCAAGGTGACGAATGATGCGGCGAAGCCTTTTGTGGTAAGTACAAGGTATCAACAAGAAATAAAAGTATTAGGAACGGAATTTAACATAAATGCCTACGACGATGAGCCTTTCGTTAGAACTACTTTGATCAGTGGGAAAGTAATGGTACAACACCAAGCTACTACCCAATCTTCCGTCATTCTACAACCTGGCCAAGAAGCACAAAACGGGGGCTCAACAATCGTAGTGCAGAAAGACGTAGATATTGAGCAATCAACAGCATGGTTGAACAACATGTTCACCTTCAATAAAGCAGATATTAAAACAGTGATGCGACAAATAGGTAGATGGTATAATGTAGATGTGGTATTCGATAAAGACATCCATACTTCCTTTTCTGGAAGCCTCTACCGTAGTGGAAACATTAATGATCTATTAGACGCTATCGCGTATTCATCCAACTTGTCTTACTCCTGGGAAGGAAGGACATTGCATTTGCAACCAAGTGAACAGTAATTTCTATCACCTATAAAATTATTAGCTACATGAACAGGGCGGAAGCCCGCTAACATTCCAACACAACGAGACGATTTCCTTCACAAAAAAGCGAAAATGCTGGGAACATTTTCGCTGGGCTTGGAAGGAATTAAAAACACATGAACTAGCATTTTTGAATTATCAACCAAACTGATTAAAAGTATGACTTTACTTTTAAATGGCCAACTATTGCGCCTATTATCAACCAAAGCGCCCCTGGATGCAGCTGCTTGCTGTAAGCGGGGACTGCATTCAGTTGCTATAAAGCGACTTATTATGCAGGTGAAACTTATAACACTGTTACTCTTCCTATTTTTAGTCGACGCACAAGCTAAGGTCGTAGCTCAGAAGGTAACTATTAACGTTAAGAATGCATCCGTAGCATCGGTTTTTAAATCGATCACCCGCCAAACTGGGTATGTATTTTTTTACAACGACGATGTCATTAATGCACAAGATCCAGTAACGATTAGTGTAACCAATGAGGATTTAGATGTTGTATTAAGAAATCACTTCCCTAAACTGGCCTTGAATTTTACAGCCGCCAACAAAACGATTGCCGTAAAAGCAGTTACAGCACCTATTGCAGGCTCGCGGATATCCAATGCCGTAAGTATGCAAGGAAAGGTACTCGACGCACAAACCGGCTTACCGATTCCGTTGGTGAATATCGTGGTAAAGAACAGTCAAACCGGTGTTGTTAGTAATGAAACCGGTAACTTTTCGATTATTGCACCGAAAGGTAGCATCCTTGTGTTTTCTTGCTTAGGGTATGAAACACAGCAGGTAGAAATTAAAGCTGCCACCGATGCTGTGATTCGCATGAAACCCGCTGCGCGTACACTGGGCACTACCGAAATTGTGACGGGTATTTATAACCGTAAGAAGGATAGTTACACGGGTGCTGTTGTAACCATTTCTCAACAAGAATTAAAGAAGATGGGGAACGCTAACCTGTTCCAATCTTTACGCAACATTGCCCCGGCTATGTTTGTCGATAATTTCGCCCTCGGTTCTTCTCCGAATGCATTACCTACGTTGCAATTGCGAGGCACCTCTACATTGGGTGATCTTTCTACTTCTACCGGTGCAACTTTAAAAGGGAATTATATTAAGAGTCCTAACGAGCCATTATTTATCCTCGATGGTTTCGAGGCTACATTAGAAAGAATATTTGATTTAGATATTAACCGTATCGAATCAGTTACCATATTAAAAGACGCGGCATCGAAAGCAATTTATGGTTCCCGTGCAGCCAATGGTGTAATTGTTGTTGAAACAAAGAAGAACACTTCCGGCACTGCATTGGTGACTTATAATGCCAGCTTGGACATAGAGCTGCCTGATCTTTCTAGTTACAACCTTGCCAATGCTACAGAAAAAATTGAAGCAGAGCGCATCGATGGTATGTACTTGAGTAATGATCCTGCCGCGGCTGTAGCCTTACAGCAATTGTATGAATCGCGTAGAAAGCTAGCGCTTGAAGGATTGAATACCGATTGGATTGCCAAACCTCTTCGTAATGGCGTGGGCCAGAAACACACCATTGGTGTAGAGCTGGGTGGTAACGAATTACGCTTATTAGCCGATATCTCCTACCGTGATGTACAAGGTGCTATGATTGGATCGAACCGGAAGAATATTACGGCCAACATGCAAGGTTCTTACCGTTTGAAGAACGTTTTGTTCAGGAACATTATGAGCATCAACAGCAACCAAACGAAGGAGTCGCCTTATGGTAAATTCAGCGACTATGTGAAAATGAATCCATATTGGAAAGCCACTAATTTAGATGGTTCTATTCCTTTCTATGCAGAAATTGGTCCGAATGCCGTGTACACCAACCCTATGCACAATGCTACCATTAATACAAATATTACAACCGATTACTTAAACTTTACCGATAACTTCTATTTAGAATGGACATTACGACCAGGTTTGAAGGCCGTAGCTAGAACAGGTGTAGATATTAAAACATCTGGTGCCGACGAGTTCTACCCTGCTTCGCATACCAACTTCGTATCGTACACATCTGAAGAGATGAAAAAGAGGAAAGGTGCTTACACGGTCAATAACGGTAAAAGCACTTTCTTATCTGGCGACTTCAACATCAACTATTCAAAAACCATTCGCCGCCATACTTTCTTTAGCAACATTGGTTTCAACGTAAGCGAAAGGAAATACTTCGAAACCATTCACCATGTAGAAGGTTTCTCTAGTGACAAGATGGATAATATTCTTTTTGGTAGTGCTTATGCATATGAATCGAAACCTACGGGTACAGATGGGCTAGCGCGCGAGATTGGATTTTTAGGAGCGGTATCCTACATGTACGACAATCGTTTCATGACAGACGTTACCCTTCGTAGAAGTGCGAGTTCCTTATTTGGTGCTGATAAAAAATGGGGGAATTTCTGGAGCGTGGGTTTGGGTTATAATTTACACAACGAGCAATTCATCCGGGAGAACTTGCCATTCTTTGAGCAGTTCAAAATCCGTGGATCTGTGGGTGTAACGGGTAACCCTAACTTCAAATTGAACGCGTCGGTTCCAACATACTTATACTACCTAGAAGCTTTCTACCAAGGCTACCCGGGCTCTTACTTATCTAACCTAGCTAATAGTTCGTTACAGTGGGAATCTAAATTGGATTATAACATTGGTGCAGACTTTAAAATCCAACGCTTAACCGGTCGTATTGATTACTATCAAGGCTTTACAAAGAACTTGGTAACCGTAATGACCATGCCGGGTTCTACAGGTTTTAATTCATTAACAGAGAACCTTGGTAAAGTGAAAAATGAAGGGATGGAATTGAACTTGAATTACCTCGTATACCAAAAAGGCAGGAACTACTTAGGCTTGAACTTCGGTGTGGAAACAAATAAAAACAAGATCATCGAATTATCCAACGCGATGAAATCGTACAATAGCAAGATGGACGAATTAGCGGGCGATAAATCGAATGGCAAACCGGTGAAGAAATATGTAGATGGCCTTTCTATGAACGCTATTTGGGCAGTGCCTTCTTTAGGCATTGACCCTGCTACGGGTAATGAAATTTACTTAAAACAAGATGGTTCAACTACCTATAACTGGAACGCGAATGATATGCGCGTAGTTGGTAACTCGTTGCCTACTTACCAGGGTACGTTCGGTATTAGCGGTGAATTTAATCGTATCGGGTTCTCTTTAAGCGGCCGTTACCTCGGTGGTGGCGATATGTATAATGCGACATTGGTTGATCGTGTTGAGAACGTTGATATGAATTATAATGTTGACCGTAGGGTATTGACGGGCAGATGGCTGTACCCTGGACAGGTAGTGCAGTTCAAACGTTTGGGTACATACGACAAGCCAAATGAAAATGGATCTGTTACACCAACAAAAGAAATGACACGTGCTACTTCCCGCTTTGTACAAAAACGCAATGAAGTAACTTTTGGCGCTGTAAACTTATACTACTACCTCAGCGATGACTTAGCACACCGTTTACGTTTACAACAGTTAAAAGTAGCTATGAACTTAAACGAAGTAGGCACTATTTCTACGATTCGGATTGAACGCGGAACGGATTATCCATTCGCGAAAACATTATCATTCTCCCTTTCAGCCACTTTCTAATATGTCATTTATGAGAACATCAACTTATTTTAAATACTTGCTGCCTATATGCTTCTTCGCGCTATTGGGTAGCGCATGTAAAAAAGGCTGGCTCGACGAAACCCCTTCTTCTCAAATCAGGGCCGACCAACAATTCGAAACCGAAGGCGGTTTCCGTGATGCATTAATTGGTGTGTATATTGGCATGACCCAACCCGGTTATTATTCCCGGGAAATGTCGTGGAATATCGTGGATCGTTTAGCCATGATGTATGCCCCATATGCAGCCAGCAATATTTATTCAGAATTCCAGAACTACAATTATAAAGCTACTACCAGCAGAAGCTTTATCGACAATATGTGGAATTATGCTTACACCGATATTGCCAACATTAACAATGCGTTGAAATACATCGATGAGCGTAAGCAAATTCTTGATCCTATCAATTATAACCTCATTAAGGGCGAATTGTTAGCATTGAGAGCCTATATACATTTCGATTTAGTACGTTTATTTGGGCATAGTAACTTTGCCGGCCGTCCTGAACTAGCGGGTAAACTTGCGATTCCTTATGCTACAGAATACGGGAAGAAAATTGCACCACAATTATCTTACACCGATTTGTTTACAAAATTGGAAGGGGACGTGAACGCGGCTTTGGAGTTGTTGAAAAAAGATGATCCCATTTACGCGGGTAACCAGCATCCTAAAGCGTATTACAGTTACGTTAATAGCGACGGTTTCTATAACAACCGCAACTTACGTATGAACTACTATGCAGCCTTAGCACTGAAAGCCAGGCTATTGCAATGGCAAGGCTCTGCCGCAAAAATGGCTGCGGCTCGTGATGCTGCAAACGAAGTGATTCAATACGCACCGGCGAAACTGATTACCAATGCACCATCTGGCAACACGGTTTTACGTGGCGAAGATCTATTCTCTTTAAACGTGCAAGCCTTCAATAATCTCACCGACAATTTCTTAACGGCAACCGATGCTACAAATACCTTCGCCGTATTTATGTTGCAAGCCAATGCTGAGGAATTGTATGAAACGAGTCAACCTGAAATTGGTTTAGCCGATTACCGGTTTAATACAATGACGAGCTTACAAATGCGTGGCCGCGTACCGGTGAAATTGCGTCAAGATGCCAATAGCTTCGATTCGCGCAACCGTATTCCATTGATCCGTATTTCGGAAATGTATTACATCGCGGCAGAAGATTATAAGCAAACGAATAAAGCGAAAGCCATCGAGTATTTAAATACGGTTCGCCAAGCACGCGGCATTTTGAAAGACATTGCGGCTAGTGCATCGAGTGATGACATACAAACTGAAATCACGAAAGAATACCGCAAGGAATTTGTTAGTGAAGGACAGTTATTTTATTACTATAAGCGTCGTGGTTTTACCACTTTCCCAGGTTTATCTGCCGGCAAAGTAGCCAACGACGAGCTATATATGCTACCCTACCCTGATAACGAAATTGAGTTCGGCGGTAGAGTACAATAAAAGCTTTATTCAATAGGGATGCATATCGTCATGTGACTGTTTACCAACAGCCGATCGCTATTCGCCCCCCGTTGTGTCACTCCCTTCAACGGGGGCCTATAGATGGGCTGTGTACAAGCAGCCATGCATACATTATTTGCTATACTATTAAATCATTCATCATGAAAAGATACTTTGCTATTTGGGGCTTTGCAGCAATGCTGGCAGCATCCTTGGTAGCTTGCAAGCGCGAAGAGTTAGCGACTTATAGCGCTTCCCCGGCCGTGAACTTCTCGACATTAACGATGGAATACAGCTTCTTGGGGAATGCCAGTGGCGATTATATCCAGGAGATACCTGTAAAAATTAGCGGCTTGGTATCGAAGCAAGAAAGGCATTTCGATGCATTTGTTGTAAACGATTCTATTACAACGGCGCCTGCCGGGATGTACGAGTTATTGGGTGGAACTGTGCCGCCTAATTCGCTGGTAGGAACGTTTAAAATCAAACTAAAAAACGATTCTACCTTGCGTAAAAAACGTATCGCGGTTAAAATCCAGTTAGGCAATACACCCGATTTCGTAAGCGGCAACGTAGAAACACGCCAAGCGAAAGTACAATGGTCGGACCAAATTGTTATACCGGCATGGACTTACTACCGTTATTTCTTCACTACCCAAGCCAGCACAAAAGCCTACCAACTCATCGTGCAATCTACCGGTTTAACCACCTTCACCGCGGCCCAATACCGTGCACTAACACCGGCAGGAGCTGAGGCTATGGGGGTTGTATTCGGCGACTACGTGAAGCAATGGAATAAAGATCATCCGAACGAGATCCTCAAACACGACGATGGTACCTTGGCCGGTCAACCGATTGTGCCACTTTATTACTCACGTTCGAAATTCGATTAGTAGACCATTCAATCTTCAACATGAAAAAAGTATCTCTTTATATAGCCGGTTTGCTGAGTTTGCTATATGCTTGTAAAAAAGACGACAGCACCCTCAATACCCAACATGTAGGCAGCGTTTACATTGATACTGCCGGGATTGGTGCACAAAGTGTATACCAGTTCGACACCTTACGCATTCGCCCTAACTTGCAGTTCGATGGCCAAGTAGAAAGTGATTTTACCTACGAATGGAAAATTAACATGGCGCCGAACGATACGATGTACCAAGTACTGGGCACAGCACGTGCCTTAGCGGCAGAAATTCGTTTTCGCCCTAATAGCGCTAGCCAGTACCACCAATTGGTATATACCGTAACCAATAAGGCGAATGGCTTGCGTTATATTATGCCATTTAAAATCACTGTATTAAACAATATTGGTGAAGGATTGGTGATTGCCGACAGTGAAGATGGCCGGGAGAGTGACATCTCGCATTTAATGATGCCATGGATTACTGCAAACGCTACTACCACTAGTTTAAAGCGCAACGTATATTCGTCTATTAACCATGGTAAAATTGGGGGTATAGTGAAGCAAATGCGTTATTATAGGTCGTACACTACGGATGTAATAACCGGCATAACGGATTCTTCCATCTTCAATATCAAAACACTCGATTATACCTTTGGTGGTAAGAACAATGATTTATTCTTTGCGCCCCGTGGAGCTTTCAAGCCACAGTCGTTAGGCAGCATTTACCAAGGCGATCTTTACATTGGTGAAGGCAAGTTTACGGGTACTTATATGGGTGCATCGCCTAAATACCCTACCCCATTTGATAATAACTTTGCAATACCCACCCAATTGGCCCTCAACCCATTCAATTACGATGGCTTGGTAGTACGCGTTAACTTCTATGATGAAGTACACGGTCATTTTGTGTATCTTTCTACTATAGCAAGTTATGGCGATCGCGAAATGCATAGATACCCCGTGCAGGCAGGCGCTGCCTTCAATGCTAACAACCTTCCCGGCAAACAAAACCTTGCTGCAGGTCTTAGCGTTGACAAGGATTTCTTGCATTTGTTGAAAGACAAAACAACGGGTAAAGTAAGCTTGTACATCTTTAGCCCGGGTATTGATGATTATCCAGATATTATACCGCCATCACCTAAATCAGTTATTGATCTAACCAATGCACCTGGTATTGCAACTGCGCACCATTTTGTATTTGCAGAAGATCAAAACGTGATGTATTACGTAAGTGGTAATAAAGTATATGCAATGTTGTACGGCACAGCTACCCCTACTTACCATGAGCGTTACACATTGGCAGCAGGTGAAGAAGTGACTGTATTACAGGTTTACCAACAAGGTAACTACCCGCATATTGAACCTACATTGAGCACAAACAACAAGATTTTGATTATGGCTACTTATAGCGGCGGTAAAGGCAAATTGTACTTGTTCCCGATGTTGAACTTAGGCTTAGGTAACCTTGATATTAATAACCGGAAAGAATACGGTGACTTTGGTAGAATATCCAGCGTCATCTCTCAAAAATAACCTAGCAGAAAATGCTTTCCCGCAGCCTGCTTGAATGTAGGCTGCCGGGTGGCATTCAACCATACAAAACATGCATATGAATTACGCATCCTTCAAAACATTGTCGTTAGTAACGTTCCTCGCTGTAGGTACACACGCTGCTGCGCAATCGACCGAACCAACGAAAAAAGAATCACGGAAATCGAAACGTGGCGCTAAAACGGAAGTTGTTACACCCGCGCCCGCACCTGCTGAAAAGAATGGCTATGCCAGCTTATTGAAATCGCCGCAGAAACAATCTGCCGGTATGATGAACTTGTATTACAAAAACCAAAAGCTGTACATGGAAATTCCCATGCAGCTGATGGAAAAGGAAATGCTCCTTGCCTCTACTATTTCAGAAATCAGTGACAACCTCGATGGCCTCGTAGGATCGAAGCCGCAAGATCCATTGTACGTAAAATGGATACATAGCGATTCGAGTTTACTACTCGTGAAATTGGAAAGCAACAACATCACCGATAACGATGCGAATATTAGCGATGCCCTAGCGAAAAACAACCTGGGCGCTATTTTGAAAATATTCCCTGTTCAAGCATATAATGCCGATAAGTCGACTGCTGTTATTGATGTAACAGATTACTTCTTGAACGATATTAAAGAGTTATCGCCTTTTGGTGCATTTAGTATGTACCGTGGTGCCGGTTACCGCGTATCTGAAAGCTTTAAACGTGACCGTTCCTTCATTGGCACCTTTAAATCTTTTGGTGATAACTTGATGATTAAAAGTCATCTTTCATACGAAAACACGCTCAGCAACGATAAAAGAACACTGGTAAAAGACAAGCCGGTTACGGTAGTGCTTACCCGTACTTTGTTATTGTTACCAAGTACAGCCATTCGTCCTCGTAAGGCTGATCCGCGTATCGGGGTGTTCACCACGCGCAAAACATTGTTTACAGCGGCGAACAATAAATCGGAGGCAGTATATTTTGCTAACCGTTGGAACTTAGTACCGAAAGATGAAGCGGCCTTTGCGAAAGGACAATTAACAGAGCCCGTGCAGCCGATTATCTTCTACATCGACAGTGACTTTCCGGCAGCTTGGAAGCCTGCTATCCGCGAAGCCGTGAATAGCTGGCAAAAGCCTTTTGAAAAAATTGGCTTTAAGCATGCCATTATCGCGAAAGACTTCCCGGTAAATGATAGCACCTTTGATCCCGACAACTTGAAATATAACTGTATCCGTTATCAACCGGCAGCCGTAGCAAATGCCATCGGGCCATCGTGGGTAGATCCACGTTCTGGTGAGATCATCAATGCATCGGTTTATGCCTTCCATGATATTGCGAAATTGTTGAACAACTGGATGTTTGTACAAACAGCGCAAACAGATGCAGCGGTACGTAGTAAAGAATTGCCACAAGATTTATTGATGGATGGGATTAAATACGTAATTAGGCATGAAGTGGGTCACTGTTTAGGCTTTATGCATAACATGGGCGCTTCATCTGCCATTCCTGTAGATTCGTTACGCTCGCCTAGCTTCACGCAGAAATATGGTACCACTTATAGTATCATGGATTATGCGCGTTTCAATTACGTAGCACAACCGGGCGATTACCAACGCGGTGTGAAATTAACACCTCCGGAATTTGGTATTTATGATGAATACGCCGTAGACTGGAGTTATAGCTACTACCCAGCTTCCGTATCAGCAGAAAAAGAAGCCAAACAGCAAGCAGCTAAAATTACAGCCAAAGCAGGTGATCCCCGCTACCGTTATGGTGCACAACAAGGCATTCCATTCGATCCATCGGCACAAACGGAGGATTTGGGTGATGATGCCATGAAAGCTTCGAATTACGGGGTGAAGAACTTGCAATACATTATGCAAAACCTCCACAACTGGCTTGGTAAAACAGACAAAGATTACACTTACCGCCAGGAGATTTGGAACAACATCTTATCGCAATATGTACGTTACGTAAACCACGTGTATGCAAACCTGGGTGGTATGTACGTGTTTGAAAAATACGCAGGAGACCCTGTACCCATGTATCAATCTGTTCCCCGTGCAAAACAAGTAGCAGCCATGAACTGGATGTTACAGCAATTACGGGATTTAGATTGGATCGAGAACAAAGCAGTATTGCAGGAAATGTCGCTCGTAGGTACCCCGTCGATGGTATTGCGCAAGCAAATGATCGAGGCCTTGTTACAAGCACCGCAAAAAGTATATCTCAGTGCGTTGCGTTCAAACGAGAAAAACCCGTTAACGAGCGAGGAGGTGATGAAAACATTGTATACAGAAGTTTGGGGCAGCACAGTAAAAAATGCTACGCCGAATGTAACAGATCGTGAACTACAAAAAGCATACGTTTCCGCATTGATAAAGCAATCCAAATTAGGCAGTGGTACCGGGGCTAGCAATGCATTAGCCTTTAACGGTACTTTCCAAGCGCCTATTGAAGGATTACAAGAGGAATGGGCTTGCGGGCACAATCACGGTGTAACGGCATCTAGGGATGCTTTCGGTGGAGGATCGGTACAATTTGCCCTCTCCCCTTCTATGGAAGCTACTTATTTCGCGGCTTTAAAGAATTGTCAAACTTTGTTACGTGGTGCTGTTGCGAAAACAAGCGACTTACAAACACGTATGCACTACAGGTTCTTATTGGAACAAATTGAAAAAACGCTTAAATAACCCGGGATGCAAACATTACAATCAAATACCCACCATACAAGTTGCATCCAGTATAAGGGGATGCGCAAAAAGCTAGGCCTTTTACTGGGCATCGCTTCCTTTGCGATGGCAATACAGGCAAACGGCCAGAAAAAACCGGCTGCCGATACAACGAAAAAGGTAACGCCTTACGAGAAACTGTTTAAAGGTAAGAACGTACAAACGTCGAAAGGGATGATTACCCTACACCAAGCACAAGGCAAGGTGTATTTTGAAATGCCGATCCAGCTACTTGGAAAACCCATGTTAATTGGTTCGGTAACAGAATCGGTGAGTCACTCCGACGATGGTGCTGCTGGCGAACAGGCCCATGATCCGCTCTGCGTAATATTTGAAGAGAAAGATTCGATCATACACATTCGTCAAATGAATTACGATCAACGCGTAGGCGGCAGTGAACCGGGTGACTTACAAAAGAGCCAGGTGGCACCTATATTAGCATCGTATAAAATATTGGCAGTATCGCCGGATAGTAGCTCATTGGTGTTCGATCCTACAAACTTCTTCCTCAGTGGCAATACCAATATGGACCCTTATATGCCAGTTGGAGGCTTAGAAAGTAGGCGTACTAGTTTTAAACCGGATCGTTCCTTATTGGCAGGTGCCAAGGCATTTAAAGATAACATTACCATTAGTAGTTACATGAGCTACGGGGTAACGAAAACGTTCTTTGGTTTTGTTACGGCAGAAGATAGACCTTCTACCGTGTTAATGAAACGTAGCATTTGTTTATTACCGGAGGTGCCTATGCAACCCCGTTTGAACGACCCGCGTATTGGGGTGTTTTATACGAAATACGACCATGTAGATGCGCGTAATGGAGTAGAACCGGTTTACTATGCTAACCGTTGGCGTTTAGAACCTAGCAACCCTACTGCATATGCAAAAGGAGAAAAGGTTACACCTGTACAACCCATTGTATTCTATATCGATAATAAGTTCCCGGCTAGCTGGGTGCCTTATATCAGGCAAGGTGTTGAGCAATGGAATGTAGCTTTCGAAAAAATTGGGTTTAAAGATGCGATTGTAACGAAGATGTACCCGGAAAACGATTCAACCTTCGACCCCAACAACATCAAATACAATTGCATTAAGTATGCGCCTACCGCTACGCAGAATGCTATGGGCCCATCTTGGGTAGACCCACGTACGGGAGAAATCTTAAACGCTTCTGTGTACGTTTACCATGGCATTACGGATGTTTTGCGTGATTGGTTGTTTATTCAAACTTCGCCGGCCGACAAACGTGCACGCACAGCTAATATGTCGATGGAACTAGTGGGCCCTTCTTTGCGTTACGTGTTAACACACGAAGTTGGTCACTGTTTGGGTCTCATGCACAACATGGGTGCTTCAGCTACCTTCCCAGTTGATTCGTTACGCTCTCCTAGCTTTACACAAAAATATGGTACAACCCCTTCGATCATGGATTATGCGCGCTTCAACTTCGTGGCACAACCTGGCGATATGGAGAAAGGAGTTAGCATGACACCGCCACCATTGGGTATATATGATGAATATGCGATCGATTGGCTATACCGTGTATTACCGGGGAACCCGTCGATGGAAGTAACTGCTAAAACCTTAGAGGCATTTGTAAGCGAGAAAATCAAGAACCCCATGTTCCGTTACGGCAAGCAGCAATTTGCCGGTAATCTTGACCCGAATGCATTATCGGAAGATTTAGGTGATGACCAAGTAAAGGCTACCGCCTACGCCATGAAGAACTTGCGTTACGTAATGGAAAACTTCAATAACTGGGTGAAAGATGAAGATGAAGACTATTCTTTCCGCAGGAAAATGAACTTCAATATCATCAACATCCAATTCTATTGGTATTTAACACATGTACTGAGTAATCTCGGTGGTATTTACCAATATGAAAAGTATGAAGGCGATCCCTTCCCGGCATATACTGTTGTTCCAAAAGCTAAGCAAAAAGAGTCCCTCAATTTCTTACTATCCACCCTTGAAAATGCGACTTGGCTGAACAACCCGGAAATCGACCAGAACATTGATGCGATCAATGGCAATGCGGCACAATACATGCAAACCATTTTATTCCCTTACATCATGCGTTGGGTCAATAATATTGGTTATAGTGAAGCCAAAGGCGGTAATGAAAGCTATACACAAGCAGAAAGTTTGGCCGATGTATTTAATTTCATTTGGAAGGAAACCTTGTCTGGCAAGGCTGCATCTGCAGAAAAGCTGAACATGCAAAAGAGCTATGTGCAAGTACTTACCCGTTCCCCCGGCTCGCTTCGTACAACGAATGGGAAAGCGGATGCCTTTGTAAATGAAGATGAATTAGCACCTGTTAGAAATATGCATTACCTCGCTATGCAAAAAGGTTTAATGCCTATTGGTTGTTCTCATATCGACGAGCGTACGCAAGTAGCACCATCGCAGAACTTGGCTTTACAGGGCGACAAAGCGGGCTTCGAATTTGCAACGCGCATCTTATATCAAACTGAAGATATCAGCCATTTGTATTACAGCTGGCTGGTAGAAACACAACAAACTTTACAAAAAATCGTGCAACAACCACTTGGGAAAAATAAACTCGAATACGAGTATATGTTACTGCAAGTTAACCGTGCACTGAAAGTAAAATAATCATACGCATAAAGGCTAGTCGTACGACTAGCCTTTATTTTTTTCATTCAATACGAACTTACTTTACTTCCGCCTTTCCCCGCTACTTTTCCATCTCCCATTTTTAATTGACACATCAATTATCAGCCACAACATCTAACGTTACAACACCTGTTTAATTTTCCACAGCCTGATTGTTGTATTGAATTAAATTTTATATTCGTATTGATAAACATGTAGTTATCTACCCCAATTACCCGGAAACCGTATTGGTGCGTAAGCAATCAAAAGAATTATGTCTACAGGAAACCTGTAACCTCAGTTATGTGAATATTTCCCGACAGGAAGCCTCCATTCATTGAACCCAACCTGTAAAAAGGCTTGCTATTGTTTGTAGTACTGAAGTTGGCTGTATCGCATGTACAGCTAGGCACTGTTGTATGTAATACTGAAATATCCGAACACAATAAAACTTCATTCATCACCCACAAAAATCTACTGAAAAAGATGAAAAAAGCGACGCTACTCATTGTATGTTTCCTAGCTGTAATCGCTACCGCGATTTCATTTCCACGCTATACTACGAAGGAATTTACGCCTAATAAATTGGGCACATTGGCACAAAATGTAGCTTCACCCCACGGGAATAACCATCGCTTTGCAGCGAACAATTGCCAAAGTTGCCATAGCCCAGCGGCACTACAAGCAAACGAACTATCATCGAAAGGGAATACGCGTTATGAGCGTGTTTTCAAGATGCTTTAAGATGGTTTAACAATCAGCTGCATAAAACAATCATCCCCCGGGCTTGCTGGCAGGTTCGGGGTTTTATTTGTATATCAATGATTGACAATGTAAATACCGTTCTCACCGCAGTGCTATTGTATAACTTTAAAGCTACCCATCAAGCAGCTTATTTATTTTTCATCCAAAATAGCACTCAATTTATGAAACTACGCGTTTTTGTATCCTTTGCTTTACTCAGCTTTATTGCCAGTGTAATTAGCCTAACTGTCTTTACCGACAACTCCTTCGCCCAACAACAAAAAGGCAAAATTGGCCGTATCCAGTTTGGCGAAAACTCTATTGAAGCCATTGTTAAAGATGGTTTTGTTACAGCAGCCACCACTTCAGGGCCGGTGCTCATTCCTTGCCTCGATCTTGTTAAGGGCGGCGATTGTGGTGAACCAGTGCTGTTCCCAGGCACTACCGAACCAGCGCCAATTGCTTGTGATGGGAAAACGGCTACTCAATTATGGAATGAATTACACAATGCCCTCCAGTTCTTTAAAACATCTCCGGCAGGTATATCAGCACAACAAAGGGCTGATCGCACTTGTGTTACACAATTCGTGATTCTACAGAATTGTAAGTATTCTATGGTGGTAAGGGTGAACCCCAATCCTCCTTGTCCTAATTATGATTTGAGATGGTCTTTAACGAACGAGCCTTATCAATATGGGCCAATTGTAGAGTTGTTCTAGCTTATTTGCCAACTTAGATTTATATGAAAGAAAAACGTCCCGTCTAACCAGCGGGACGTTCCTTTTTATTCGTCATCATCATTTTTATCGGTGCTATACTCGTTATTCTCCTCATCTTCATCTCCAATGGCTTCTTCATCATCGTCTAGCTCCGCACCGGGAACGTCTAGTTCATCATCTTCATTGAGGGGCTCGCCGTCATCGTCAAGCATATCTACCTTGCCTTGGTGCATGCGAATTTCTTCCGTGTAGGAAGGATCGGTGGTAGAAGCTTCTTCTAGCAATTCCCGTTCTTCGTCAGACACATCGGCGTCGTTGGGTTCGTTATTGCTATCTTGGATAAGATCGTCGTCTTGCGGCAATGCTTGCTTATTGAGATCATTTTTCTTTGCCATACCTGTAGGTTTTAATACTTGAGTGAAATTATCGTGCCATGCGGGCCGTACGTATAAAACAGCTTGAAAGGGAAAAGGTTGGGGAAAGCCTGCTACAGGATTTGTGGGGGAATGGGGAGATTCGGGGTATTTAATCCTAAGTAATTGCGAAATACCTGTATTCGAATAACCATTCCGCCAGTTACGTTAGAAAACCATCACGAAACTATGAAACAGCTATTGAATGCATGTCTAGTCCTGCAAAAAGTTTACACCCACAAATGAAAAATGATGAAAAGAAGCAAATTATTTGGACTAAAAGGTCTTGGGGGTGGTCAATCGA
>NZ_QLLL01000002.1:585884-893967 GCF_003259335.1 Chitinophaga skermanii | reverse complement strand
ACCCATACCGGATGAATTGGAAAGATTGGAAAGGTGGGCGTATTTGTAGTACTTACTCGTGCTTTTACCCGTATAAGAATCCGTCATACGAATTTCTTTCACACGTAAACCACCTGTAATTAAATTTTGGCGGTCGTAAATATCAGTTGCCGCAGTATCATATACAAAAGCAAGGTTACCACTGGCAGGTTTTAAACCTGTTTTAATGATAAGGCGGATGATGTATTCCTTGTCTTTTTCCAGTTTTACGAAGTCGTTAATACTTTGTTCTCCCTGCGTGGTTCTATCGAAAATAATGGAATCTTTCGCAAGGATCACTACTTGCATCCATTTTTGCGCGGTGGGTACACCTGCTAAGCTATCCCAAGTAGAGGCATATGTAATGCTAGCTTTTTGTGCGCGTCGTGAATAGAAGAAGGTCGTGAATACATCATCAACGGCTGTACCATTGGCATTTGTCCCCGATAGGTATATAGGCACCCTTGTATTCCGAAGGTTTTCGCCGGGGATGGTATTGGCTTCATAGATAAACTCTTCTTTACCCCCTGTTGGGTACACGATAGAACGTAGCATCCCTTTTTGAGCTATGTTAGGATCTGGCTTTTTATTGGCTACGGCTGCTAAACCGAAGTTATCGCCTTCGTATGGTTCCAAGTAAGAGTTCTTGTTGTTGCTGTTGGCAAATCCAAAATAATCTTGTGCAGGGCTTACGGGTTTTACTACGTTCTCTTTATCGTAATAATCAAAGAAGTAATCGCGGTTAGCCAGTGTCCATACACCGGGTGTGGCGCTGGGTACGGATTCAATTTCTGTGAGCTTGGTTAAGAAGAAGCGGCCTACTTTCACCGTTTGGCCAGATTGTTCAGCGGAGGCGTAGTTACCATCTTGGCCAGGTACATTCCAATACGTGAACTGGAAGCTTTTTAAAGAGCCGCTAGCAGAAGTAACCGACATCGCGCTGATCCTGTTATCGCCTGTTAAATCTGGCTTAGGTTGGTGAGTGAAACTAACCGTGATACCATTGGAGGTACTAATGCTGGCCAAGTATTTACTACTGTATTCTATCCTGCTGGAGGTCATGGTGTTGGTAACATTTAAGCCACCACCACCTGTGGAGTTTACTTTAGGACAGTTTTTACAATCGGATCCGCCGGGGTTTAAATCTTCCGGTGTTTCAGCAGCCCAAGTAATGGTTTGAGAAATACCGGCTGTTACACTGATATTGATATTGCTATAATTGAAATCAATATAAGCACCGGTGGGTGAAATAACTTTGTATAAGAAGAAGCCAGTAGGCGTAGAAGATTTATAGGTAGCAAGGGAGGCAATGTTGTGGTTTAACGTACTTTCCACGTTGCCATTACCAAACAAATACCGTGTACCATCAGGAGCAGTAATGGTATAAGCAGAGTAGGAGGCATTCACACTAATTTTAAGGTTGTTAAACCCTGTTTGAATGACGCGGCGTGTACCTCTTTCTACATAGAATTTACCAGAGTAAGGTCCAAAGCTGTAGATAAATAAATCGGCTTCTGTATCGAAAGATTTATTATCTACAATACCGTTGGCATAGTTGAAATTGGCCACCGTGGGGTCGCCCATAAAACCTGGTGGTGTTGACCAAGCTGTTTTCTCATCCGGTTGGCCACGTACCACGCGGGTAATCACCCCGTTGGCATTCAAGTTCCAACCAAACCCAACGCGCGAAGTAGCTTCGTCGGTTTTGGTACCTTGGGAGCTATATCCAATTGATATAGGCCATTGAATATCCCGTACTTTCAACGTGTACAAGGGAATATTACTACTGACAGCGCCGGTAGAATAGTTAACACTTCCTAATCCCGCCTTAATCAAGG
Source organism: Chitinophaga skermanii (assembly GCF_003259335.1). GTDB lineage: Bacteria > Bacteroidota > Bacteroidia > Chitinophagales > Chitinophagaceae > Chitinophaga > Chitinophaga skermanii. Next base: position 892,111 of record NZ_QLLL01000002.1, on the reverse strand, counting down.
CGCCCACTTCGGGCGACGGGGGTAATAAGCTGGGTAGTTCCGCAGCATAGTTAGGGGTTGACTGGGCATAGGTTTCCTGGCATATGGCCATGCTACATAGAAGCCACATGCACAGCAGTTTGATATACTGTTGCATACGATTTAGATGGTGCATTCATGCACCTTTTGGTTACGGTGACTTAATTTTCTTTAAAACAGAATTGAATTTTATAGTTACTGTTGTTAGGTTGTTATTAATCTTGGAACATTCATCGGTATAATTGCATAGTAGTTAATGGACGCAAGAAGAATAATGTTATATGTAAACTTAATAACTTTTCATGATATACATGTATGGTTAACATGAAATAATTTTGAACAAGGGGTAAAATTATTATTGTCTTCGTGTAAAAATAAATTTCATAGTTCGATCACTACAAGCCATAAAAAAAGCCTGTAAGCATTTGCTTACAGGCTTTTTTTATCCTACAACTACGCATTATTTTCTACCGCCAGGACCGCCGCCACCAGGACCACGACCACCACGGTTCTTTCTCATTTCTTCTTGTTTTTCAGTGTATTTTTTGAATTGGTCTTCTGTTAATACACCTTTCAATTTCTCGTCTCTTTCGTCGTTCATTTTCTTGAATGCTTCACGATCGGGGCGACCTTCGCTGCGCATTTTTTCCATGGCTTTGAAGTAATCGGTTTGAATACCTGTTACTTTCGTAGCTTGGTCGGCGTTGAGGCTGAGTTCTTTCGTCATCCATTCAACGGTCATTTTTGCTCTTTCTTCAGGTGTTCTGCTTTGGCCACCTGGACCTTGTTGGGCATAAGAAGCCGCGCTTGCTAAAACGCAAGCGAAGAGTAATACGATGATCTTCTTCATGGTTTGTTTTTTTGAATTAAAGTGTGACTGATGTACGCAATATGTGGGCGTATGATTTGTTTACCTGTTTTCCTTCCATTTGGGTGGAGGGCCTCCATTGCCGCCTGGCATTCTTCTGAATAAGCGTGTTAGCAAGGAGTCGAATGCCGGTTGTTGTTCGGGGGTACAGATCGACCGGATTTCGTTGAAATGCTTAAACAAGGCTCGTTCAATAACGGCTTGGTCCCTGCCGATACTATCAGTTAACGGGTATAGCACCGAATCGGGTAAAGCGTTGCCTTTATATAGATTTTTATACAACTTGTCTTTATCAGCTCTTATTTGGGTAAAATAAGGCTGCATATTCGTATTGTGTTTTTCTCGCAATGCTTTGAATTGGGCGATTTGCGTGGTATCGAATCCTACTTTGTCTTTCAAATACTCTACAACATAATCGCCTCTGCCTCCACGATTCCGAGGATCGGGTTTTAAGAACACAAAAAAGATGAGCATGGCTATGTTAGTGATCAATAGAACAACTACCAATAAAACCAATAGCCTGCCCCGGGTGCGCGGTGTAATCATGGCTCAGATTTTATAAACTCGTAAACATTATTGTTAGAAGCAAGATTGTATTCGTCACGAATGCCTTGTATAGCAGCTTGTTCTACAGTGGTAGGATTCGTATTGTTGGTTTGCTTCAATAATGTTACGCCATTGAGTAAAAGAATAGTTCCAACAAAAACAATCACCACAATAGGCTTCGACATAAAGCCCACCACGTTATCCCAAGCACTCGCCTTTCCTTGTTGCATACGCGCACGCAGGCGGGTATAAAAGAAAGGGGCCGGGGTAGCGCGGGATATGCCGTCGAGGCTCGACAGTATGGCGGGTATCTCTTGTTTCTTGTCTACACTCATATCTTTTGCTTTTATATAATTATTAGACGTTTTTATTGTACAAATCTTTCGGGTCTGTCAAGATATTTCTTGATATTTAACATATTAAAAGTGTAGCTATAACTGTATTTGCTCATATGCACTTCCACGTGGCTTTTACTGCTGTGGGCTTTTACAAGGATATAGCACAATTCCTGTAGGGCGTTAGTCAATCAATGTATGAAAAGTGTATTCGTTTTGTATGCTATTACTTCGTCTAATGTCTTTGTTCACTTATTATTTTTTCACTGTTCTTGTTACCGCTTAGCCAATCATTTGTCGTTATAATAATTCTCTAAATATACTTGTAAGTTTTTCTTTGCGCGGTGCATATGTGCATCCACTGCTGCTACGGTTAATTCCAATATCTCGGCAATTTCCCGGGTACTCAAGCCCTCCATTTTATGAAGCACAAATACGGCTTTCTGCATACTGGGTAGAGTGTCTACCGCTTTCATTAGCATGGCCGCTCGTTCTTTATTCTCCAAGGTAACACCGGGATGCTGAAAATCCGGGGGTGATACCATTTCCTCTTCCTGCTTACCGAAAATACTCGCTAGCTTTCCCCAGCGCTTTTTCCGGTTCTTCTTCCGAATATGATCCAACGATTTCGTTACCGCTATTTTGTACAACCACGTCGAAATCTTTGCATCGCCTTTGAATTGATGGATCGATTCGTAGGCCGTTATGAACACTTCTTGTGCAATATCTTCCGCATCTTCTTCCTGCTGCACTAAACTCAACGCCGTATTATACACCAAGCTTTGCCAGGTGTCTACCAAGCTGCGAAAGGCTTCTTCATCGCCTTCTTGCAATCTCTTAACTAGTGCGTCGATGCTCAAGCTGGTTACCGAATTTTTTTAACGGGTGAATTTGTTCTTTAAATCGCTTTAGCGGGGCAGCGGTGTACCGTTCACCCCGCTAGCGCGACAATTTTATTACATCATGCCAGGACCGCCCATGCCGCCCGGACCACCAGGACCGAATCCGCCCGGAGGAGGACCCATAAATCTTCTTTGATCGCCTTGTGGCTGTGCACTTGCTTTACCCCAGTTTTTGATTTTGTAAGTAAAGGTGAGCATGAAATATTGTTTCAACACGGTAGAGCGAACGTCTTGTACATACAATTCTGTAGTCGTACGTGCAATGCTCTTGTTCTGGTTCAATAAATCGAATACCGATAATCTTAATTCCGCACGTTGATCTTTCATGAACTTCTTCGCTGCCGAAACGTTCCACAACCAGAAGCTGGTGCTATTGCCACCAGAGATAGCCGAATAGTATTGGTTATTCAAATCGTTCGTTAATACCCAGCCATTTTTCGACATCAAGTTGATGTGTGCACTAGCAGAGCTATTGTAATACGTTGTATTGTTCAATGATTTTACATTGTTCTTCACTTGGTTATAGCTACCGTTATACGATACGGTGAAGTCAATATACTCGCTTACATTACTGGAAATAACCGCACCTAAGTTATATGCGTAGGTGTTCGAAATGTTGAATATGTCGTTCACGTAGCCTGGGCTTCTTGTGTAACTAACACCGGCATTGGTATTCAAGTTCGATTTGATGAATTTCAATGGCAAGCCTAAGTTAAAGAAGGAACGTGCACTCCAGTAACCATCTACGTTAATAGGCTTGGTTAACTGGCCACCTTTACGTAAAGTGAAAGTAGGCGTTAACACCGAATCTTCTGCAGCGATATACGTTCTTGAAGTAACGTTGTTGCTTGTATTTTGTACGAAGATGTTCGCCATGAAGGTGATGTTCTTCGCTGTATTGGCGTATTGGTATCTTGTACTTACCAAGTTCGTATACGACTGGTTCAATTCTGGGTTACCGGTGCTTACGAATAATGGGTTTGTATAGCTTAATACGTCTTGCAAGTTATTGATCGACGGTTGATTGGTAGATGCACGGTACATCACATTGATATTACCATACTTCGAAATCTTTTTACGCCACCATAAGTTCGGCAATACGTTGGTAAACGACTTGCTTAAGTTAAATTGAGTAGGGAACGTGCGATCGCCTTCTAATTCCGAATGTTGTAAGTTCACGCCTACAGCTAACATGTTGTCGCGGTTACCTTTCCGGAAACTTACACCACCATTCTGTACAGTATACGTATTCTCGTACATATTCGATAAGCTTGGATCGAATTCTTTCTCACGGTGTGTAGAGTCGATTGTATATGCTTTTTGATCAGCTGTATTCTTATTCACCGAAGGGTTATAGCTGAATTGCAATTGCCCGTTTTTACCAATAGGTTCGGTGTAAGAGATGTTCGCTGATAAGGTACGGCCATTCGTGATAGGGTAGGTTTCACGTAAGGTAGTATCGTTCACGAGGTGACCGAAGTTGTTTGTTGTAGTGAAAGAAGGTAAGTATGTTTCACCATCTCTCTTATTTGCACTAAAGCCCAAGTTTACAGATACGGTTCTACCACGTTTTTTGAATGCGTGCCTAAACAACAAGTTGTTGCTAGTATTGAAACCACTGTTCATATTCCTCGATTCAATATCCGTTAAACTGATTAAGGTTGAATCGGCATATTTCATGTCGCCCAAGGTATGCGAGTAGGCATTGTTCTTCTGGAAGCTGATCGTTGGTGTAAAGATCAACATGTTTGCAGAATCGATTTTATACTCGAGGCGCATGTTAACCCTGTGGTTGTAGTTTTCGGTATGCGATGCTGCATACTCGTTATATACACGCACTAAGGAAGGATCGTCGTTTTTATACACTTGGTTCGTGTATTGATCGTTGTTGGTATTGCTGTTGTTGAAGAAATAGCTACCAGTAACAGTTAATTTCTTGCCCCATTGGTCTTGGAAGTTGATACCGGCAGAATTGGTTTTACTAATACCGCTTTGTTGACCAACGTTGAAGTTATTACCGCCGCCGCCGAAGCCACCGCCGCCACGACCGCCGCCACCTCCACCGCCACGGCCACCACCACCGCCACCGCCACCGGAGGTAATGCCTAACACGTCTTGCGACGAGAAGTTTTGTTGGTTCACGTTATTACTCATCCCAATTAAGCCGATTCTACGGTTACCATTGAAGAAATTCACGTTTCCACCTACACTGTATAAGTCATCGGTACCATAACCGGCGTATACTTTACCAAATTGAGAGTTTTTGATACCACCGCGTGTAACAATGTTCAAGGCTTTGTAGCCATTACCATCGTCGAAGCCGGAGAATTGGGCTTGGTCGCTCAGTTTATTGAAGATTTCTATTTTGTCGATTACTTCTGCCGGTAAATTGCGCAAGGCAAGCGTGGCATCTTCACCGAAATATTCTTTACCATCCAATAACACTTTACGCACCTGTTCGCCATGCGCCGTTACTTGCCCGTTTTCTACGGTAATACCAGGCATTTTCTTCACCAAGTCTTCCCCGCTGGCATCAGGATTTGTTTTATAAGCACTGGCATTGTACTGCATGGTATCGCCTTTCATTTTAGTAGGCGGTTCCTGCCCTTTAATTACCACGCCACCTAAAACGGTTACGTTAGGGGCCAGGCGCAAATTAAGGTTGGCACCTGCAGCCGTTAAGTTAACGGTTTGCACCAGTTCCTTGTAGCCTATATAAGAAATAGATACTGTGTATCGTTGCAATGGTAAGCCCGTAAATTCGAAAGATCCTGTGGTTGAGGTAAGTGCATTGCGCACGAATTTAGCGTCTTGCGGGGTGGTTAATTTCACCGTTGCCCCGAATAAGTTGTTTCCGTCTGTTGAGTCTTTTAATATCCCTTTGATCGCCGCGGTTTGCGCGTGGCTGATAAAGGCCATTAAAAGTAAACAGGTTGTGAGTAAAGCTATTCGCCTCATAATGTTAAGTCGGTTGTTGAAAGATTAGACGGCACTTTGAAAAATAACTTTCAAGAAAAGGACCGCTTTTTTAAAGATTTAGACCTGGTTGTATGTTATTTAGTGTTAAGATGCTTTACTATGGCTGATTTTGACGGGTGTTTTTAGGGTGGGTTTTATTTCATTATCTTTAAAAAAATCCACGTAAACCATGAATTTAAAGATTGCCACTGCCCAATTTGAACACCAAAGCGGGGATAAAGCTTATAATTTACAAACCATCCGCCGCCTTACAGCGGAAGCTGCCGCTCAAGGCGCTAAAGTAGTCGCTTTCCACGAATGTTCGATTACCGGTTATACATTTGCCCGTCACCTTTCTAAAGAACAAATGCTCGATTTAGCCGAGTTTGTACCAAACGGGCCCAGCACCCAAGCATTGCAAGCCATTGCGGCTGAATTCGATGTGGCCATCTTGGCAGGTTTGTTTGAGAAAGATGAAGAGGATCGCCTGTTCAAAACCTACGTTTGCGTAGATAAAAACGGTTTGGTAGCGAAATACCACAAACTTCACCCATTCATCAACCCACACCTTACCCAAGGAAGCAACTACGTTGTATTTGACCTATACGGTTATAAATGCGGTATTCTCATCTGCTACGATAATAATGTAATTGAGAACGTACGCGCTACTACATTGCTGGGCGCCGAAATTATATTCATGCCACATGTTACCATGTGTACACCAAGTACGCGCCCCGGTGCGGGTTTCGTAGACCCCGTATTATGGCAAAACCGGGAAGCTGATCCTACCTCGTTGCGCTTAGAGTTTGATGGCATGAAAGGCCGTAGCTGGCTGATGAAATGGTTACCGGCCAGGGCGTACGATAATGGTATTTATGCCATTTTCTCTAATGCGATTGGTATGGACGATGACCAACTGAAAAATGGTTGTTCCATGATTATCGATCCATTTGGCGATATTCTTAGCGAATGCCGTAAGTTGGGCGACGATGTAACGGTGGCCACCATCACCCGCGAGAAATTACAACAAGCAGGTGGTTACAGGTATAAGCAAGCCCGTAGACCAGCACTATATACCGATATCATCACCCAAGCACACGAATCGAACCAGCAAGTTGTATGGCTACAGGATGCCGGTAAATAAGTACCTTCATACTATAACAAATTGCATGCAATATGGAAAAAAGGAAACTAGGAAAATCGCCTTTAACCATTGCCCCGTTAGTATTTGGTGGGAATGTGTTTGGCTGGACAATCGACGAGAAAACCTCTTTCGAGGTATTGGATGCTTTTGTTGAAGCAGGCTTTAATTGTATAGATACAGCCGATGCCTATTCAAATTGGGCCCCGGGCAACCAAGGGGGCGAGTCGGAACTGATTATCGGTAAATGGATGAAAGCACGCGCTAACCGCGAGCAATTAGTAATTGCTACGAAAGTAGGTTCTACAATAGTAAGAAGTAAGAACAAGGTGTTGAAGAAAGAGTACATCTTGAAAGCCGTGGAAGATTCTCTCCAACGTTTACAAACTGATTATATCGACTTATACCAATCGCATTACGATGATGTATCGACCCCAGTAGGTGAAACCTTAGAAGCGTACGATATACTCGTGAAAGCCGGTAAAGTGCGTGTAATAGGCGCCTCTAACTTCAGCAAGGAACGTTTGGAAGAATCTATCGCTACCAGTAGTCAACAAGGTTACCCACGGTACGAAACATTGCAACCACATTATAACCTGTATGATCGCCAGGACTTTGAAACAAACTTAGCGGCAACATGTATAGCGGAAGAGATAGGCGTAATTACCTACTATTCGTTGGCCAGTGGTTTCTTAACAGGGAAATACCGTACAGCGGCCGACTTTTCTACGACACGTGGTGCCGGTATTAAGGATTATTTGAACGATAGAGGCATAGCGATATTACAGGCATTAGATGAAGTGGCGGCTAGGCATCATGCTACCCCGGCGCAAATATCATTAGCATGGTTGATCGCTAGGCCAAGTATTACGGCGCCCATTGCCAGTGCTACATCGGTGGCGCAAGTGAAAGACATTGTACAATCGGTACAGGTGCATCTTTCGGCAGAGGATATCGAGAAATTGAATACGGCTAGCGCTTATTAAGCGAAAAATACTGCATCTTCGCAAACTGTTGTAGGGCATGGGTTTAATACACATGTTTTACAACAGTTTTTATTTTTCCACGTATTGTGTGTCGAATTCACTATAGAATTTGCAAACATATAACTATCTTACGGAGACACAGTGCCGTTAAGCACAATGAGAAACAACCATGAGTAGCCAACAGCAAGAAATATGGCAATCATTCAAGGCGGGCAACTGGGAAGCATATACTTCTTTGTATGAAGATCACTTCCGATTGCTTTGCAATTATGGTTACAAATTCACGCAGCACTCGGCTTTAATAGAAGACACGATTCACGATTTGTTTGTCAAACTTTGGAATAACCGGCAGAATTTAGGCGAGCCGGCGTCGGTAAAGAACTATTTGTTCAAAGCATTCCGGGGTTTATTATTCAGAAAAATCAAGAAAGAATGGTCGTTTTCGCACCTTTGGCCGGGGGAGGACGAGAAATATGACTTCGAGATTGCGTACGATCAACACATTATTCTCACAGAAGAACATCAAGCCTTACAACAACGGATAGCCGAAGCCATGGAAACCTTAAGTGGCCGGCAAAGAGAGATTATTTACCTCCGCTTTTTTGAAGCGCTATCCTATGAAGAGATTGCCGACATTATGAATATCTCCGTTAATTCCACGTATAAATTACTGTACAAAACGCTCGACAAATTGCGTGCTACTATGGGCGCTGCATTTGTATTATGGTTAATCGAGTTGCGTACTGCGGTGCATGTAGAGATGAATTAAGCCGGTTGCAGAAAAAAATATCTACCGGGAAACCTTGCTAGTAAAGGGTTTCATCTTCCACGATAAAAAAATTGAAAAATAATTGCTGAAAGTAGGGATAATATATCCTGCTTCGGCGTAATAGTATTGTATAAAATGAGCAACATGCAAGTTTCCACGTATAGTGATTATACTACGGCTAATTATTTAGAAGACGATTATTTCGTACAATGGGTGATAGCACCTACGGAAGAAAGTAACCGTTTTTTTAATGCCGTATTGGAAGCTTATCCACAGTCGGCGAACAACCTAGTGGCGGCGGCTGATTTTATACGTGTATTTCGCTTGCAACAAGTGCACGGCCATCCACAACAGCAGGCTTCTACTTGGCAACGTATACGGGTAACTGTTGCACAAGACGATGCCGCAACGCGTATTGTGCCGTTACCATGGAAGAAACTTGCGATAGCCGCAACTTTCTTGTTGATGGCCGGCAGTACTTGGATATGGTACCGTTTAACCCCTGTGAAGATTGCAACACGTTTTGGTGAAATAAAAACTGTGCTATTACCCGATAGCTCGATGATTACGCTGAATGGGAATTCGTCGATATCCTATAGCCGTATTTGGAACCCCGGAAAACCCCGTGAAGTATGGCTGGAGGGTGAGTGTTTTTTTGATGTGAAACACTTGAATAAAGATACCCTGCACATCGAGGCCAGCGAGCGGTTCGTGGTGCATAGTGGCGATGTGAACGTGGAGGTATTGGGTACATCCTTCAATATTAAAAACAGGCACGAAAAAACCAATATCGGTTTAGTAACAGGTAAGATACGTGTTGACTATAACCTAGGCGCCAAGCAGGCCAACAGCTTGGTGATGGAACCGGGAGATTATATCGAGTACCAAGGGAAGCGCATAACAGTGAACAAGAAAGTTAAACCGGTACTATTCAAACGTTGGATCGACTATAGTATTAGCTTAACCGATGCTACGCTGCGCGATGTAAAAGAAACTTTAGAGGATAATTTCGGATATAAAGTAGAGGTGAAAGATTCATCATTGTTACAACAGAAGATTGAGGGTGACATCAACGTGAAATCCGTGCAGGAGTTGATGGACATATTATCTACAACATTGAACATTAATGTGTACGAAATCGAGGGACGCCTTGTTTTCTCTTATAAATAACAAAAGACCGCAAATCTAACAACCAAAATTAAGTACGACGATGCTTACATGTAGAGTATTCCCGTTATTACGGCTCTCCGTGCTCATTGCTATGGGTACAACTGTAGCAACAAGAAGCGCAGGACAGTTGGCAAGTGCCGCGTCCGGCAAGCGTTTCAGTTCTAAGCAGGAGCATGTTGCCAGTAATGAACAGAAGATATCTTTAAAAGATGCCTTGCAGAAAGTAAAGGTGCAATACGGTATTAAAATAGCGTACCGTGAAGGATTGTTGGATGGGAAATCGATCCCGGCGAACGATATCGACGCACCTTATACCGATGCAGAAAGCATGATGAAACACATCTTGCAACCTTTCCAATTAGATTATAAAAGAATCAACGATAAACAGTATTCTGTATTTCCCAAACAACCCATTCTCAAGAAAAGCAGCTTGGATCGTACCATGGATGAGGGTACGGCCAACCAATTATCCACCGACGCGGTACGCGCCGTTACAACGGGTGCTGAACATACCGTAGCGGCATTCGGCGACGTGAAAGGTAAAGTAGTGAGTGCGAAAGATGGCTCTGCCATTATTGGCGCCACTGTTATGCTAAAGGGGAATTCACGCATCGGCGCTAGTACCGACGTATCGGGGAACTTTACCTTGCATATTCCGAAAGAATATGATGGGAAGAGTGTAGTGTTGGTGGTTGCTTTTATGGGGTATGATAAACAAGAAGTAACCGTACAAAGTGGTCAAGGTGCCCTTACAGTTCAACTAGAAGAAAATACACAAGCCTTGAACGAAGTAGTGGTAACGGCCTTCGGTATTAAGAAGGAAAGAAAAGGAGTGGCCGCTTCTATTACTGAAGTAAAAGGTTCCGAGTTCACCCAAGCCCGCGAAATTAACATTGCCAATGCATTAACCGGTAAAGTAGCCGGTGTGAATGCAACTAGCTTGGCCAGTGGAGCAGGTGGATCTAGCCGCGTAATTATTCGTGGTAACGGTTCTTTGAACGGTAACAACCAACCTTTGTACGTCGTAAACGGTATTCCTATCGATAACACAACTTTATCTGCACCCACTGCTACAGCACATAGTGGTTTTAACTCGGACAGGGGTGATGGTATCGCGGGTATTAACCCGGATGATATTGAAACTATGACTGTGCTGAAGAGTGGTGCGGCTGCGGCTTTGTATGGCTCTCGTGCTGCGAATGGTGTAATTGTGATTACAACGAAGAAAGGTCGTGCACAAAAAGGCGTAGGTATTGATGTGAATTCGACTTACACAGTTGAAACACCGAGTGTATTCCCAGATTGGCAGTATGTGTATGGTGAAGGTCGTGAAGGCATAGCACCTACCACGCAAGCCAGTGCCATTAACGACGGTCGTATTTCTTACGGTGCGAAGTTAGATGGTTCAGACGTGATTCAATTTGACGGTGTGAAGCGCCCATATGTAGCACAGAAGAATAATATCAAGAACTTCTACCAACCAGGTAGTACGTTCACGAATACAATTGCTTTTACAGGTGGTAGCGAGATCGTGAACTTCCGTTTTTCGTTATCGAATATGGAGAACAAATCCATCATTCCTAACAACACATTGAACAAGAAAATCGCCAACTTGAACGTGAATGCGAATTTGGGTAAACGTTGGACGATTGAAGCCGTTTCTCAATTCAACTATGAAGAAAGTAAGAACAGGCCTGTTGTGAGCGATGGTCCGGGTAACCCTAACTGGGCACCTTATATGATTGCGACCAACGTAGATATCCGCAGCCTCGATCCTGGTTACGACCCAGCTACAGGGAAAGAGATTGCATGGAACGGTACTTTCTTTGCCAGCAACCCGTATTTCGTTGTGAACAAGTTTCAAAATAGAGATACCAGGAATCGTTTCATTAACCAAGCCAGCATAGCATATAAAATCCAAGACAATTTAGTACTCAAGGGCCGCGTCGGGCAAGATTATGCCAACACGAAATATGTAGGCATCATTCCTACCAATACAGGTTTCTTGCCAGGCGGTGGCTACCAAAGCAGGCGCATTGTGTTCAGCGAAACAAATGCTGAATTAACCTTGAACTACAACACGAAATTATCACGCGACTTCTCGTTATCAGCGATGGCAGGTGGTAACCAAGCACGCTTTAAAACCGACGGTATTCAACTCGATGGACAAGATTTTACTGAACCGTTCTTCTATTCAGAAAGAAATATCAAAACAGCTACCTATGTACCGCTGTATAGCAAGTCGGGCATTAACTCATTGTTCTCGAACGTTGATATAGACTATAAGAGTTACTTGTTCTTAACATTAACAGCAAGGAACGATTGGTTCTCTACTTTGTCGCCTAAGAACAATAGCATATTGTATCCATCGATTGGATCGAGCTTTATTTTCTCCGAAGCCTTTAACATGCCGAAATGGTTAACGTATGGTAAAGTACGTACATCGTGGGCGCAAGTAGGTGGTGCAACGCCAACACCTTATGCATTGGGATTGACGTATACGATGTTGCAAGGATCTAGTCATCTCGACCAGCCATTACAAACCATTACGCAATCGCAAGTACCGAATTCGAACTTGAAGCCATTGACTTCTACTACTTACGAAGCGGGTTTTGAATTGAAATTATTCAACAACCGTTTTGGAATTGATGCAACGTATTATGATCGTAGAACAACGAATGATATTGTGCAGGCGACTATTTCCAATGGCTCGGGTTACTTAACGGCCTTGGTGAATATTGGTCGTATGAGTAACAAAGGCGTGGAATTATTACTAACAGGAACGCCGGTGAAGAAACGTGATTTCACTTGGGATGTAAGTTACAACATGGCGTATAACCGCAACCGCGTAGAGAAATTGAGTGATGGGTTAACCACCTTAATGATGGACAGGAGTGTGAACAACTTTGCATCGATCGTGAGTGATGTGGGTAGACCGTATGGCTTGATTAAAGGGTATAGGAAAGTACGCAACGATAAAGGTGAATTAGTATTTGATGCGAATGGTTTCCCGGCTATTTCACCATTGGTGGAATTGGGTGAAGGTGTATCGCCATGGACGATGGGTATTACTAATACATTCACGTATAAAAACTTCAACCTTAGTTTCTTGATAGATGGTAAGTTTGGCGGTAGTATTTATTCGGCAACAAACTTGTACGCTACGCGTTTTGGGTTGCATAAAATGACATTACCGGGTCGTGAAGATGGTATTACATTAACAGGTGTTGACAAAGAAGGCAAACCATTCTCGAGAACATGGCCGGCAAAAGACATGGATGATTATTACGATTACCAGAAGAACTATACGGAAATATTTGTGTACGATGCAAGCTTTTTGAAATTGCGCCAAGTAACATTGGGTTATAACATCCCGGCAAAGTTCATCAAATCGATGCGTATGCAATCGGCTTCGATTTCATTCGTAGCGAGGAACTTATTCATCCTTTACAAGAACACGCCGAACATCGATCCTGAGAGTACATTCAACAACACGAATGCACAGGGTATAGAAATGATGGGTATTCCGCGCACGCGCAGCTTTGGTGCAAACTTATTGGTGAAATTCTAATGCCAAACACACGGTAAACTGAAAAAACAATGAAACGCAATACATTAAAATATCTCATCGCTTTTGCTACCGTAACAGCTTCGCTGGCGGCTTGCGACAAGGGCTTTGAATCCATGAACATCGATCCCAATGCATCTGGTAAACCGACAGTGAACTTCTTGTTCACGAAAGCGCAGTTACTAGATTTCAATGCGGATAACACGGTGAATTATTTCACAAATACGCTGAACTGTGGAAATATGATTCAGCATTTTTCCACCTTCAAGATATTATCGGGCGTTGGCGATAAATATACCACCAACGATTTGTACCAAGGATTATATTTCACAAACACGTACCAGGCGTATATCAACCCGTTGAAGGATATTATACGTTATACGAACAATGAAGCCGATGCGAACAAGAACGCAGTTGCGCGCATTTGGTTGGTCTATAACATGCATCGTTTAACGGATTTGTATGGAGATGTACCGTACACGCAGGCCGGTTTGGGTTATACGGAAACCATCTTCTCGCCAAAGTACGATAAGCAATCGGAGATTTACCCTCAAATGCTCCAAGAACTGAAAGATGCGGCAACACAACTTAACGCATCGAAGACAACCTTCGGTTCGGCAGACATTATCTTTAAGGGCGATGTGGCTCAGTGGAAGAAATTTGCTTACTCTTTGATGCTTCGACTATCAATGCGCCTAACGAAACGTGATGCGGCTTTGGCAGAGAAATGGGCGAAGGAGGCGATAGCAGGAGGTGTAATTTTAAATGATGCGGATAATGCGATCATGAAATACGCGGAAGGTCCACAAAACTTAAACCGTAATCCTTTTGCCTTCCAAGCGAGGTTCAAGGAATATACCTCCAATGCGTATGGAGCTACCAATAATGAAGGCGGGAAATTGAGCAAAACATTGATCGATTTCTTAAAAAATAATAACGACCCCAGGTTAGCTGTGTACGCGGCTGTTTGGGTGGGTACTTCCCAAGATACAGCAGCAGCCAAGCAAAAAGGTATGCCGAATGGTTTGGAAGCAGAACCTACTGGGTTTGTAACCTATAGCGAGCCGAACCAAAACACCGTGTTTAGGTTTGATGCCCCGGCTTTTGTGTTAACGAATGCAGAAATGAATTTCTTGTTGGCAGAAGCGAGCTTGCGTAATTGGTATAGTGGAAATGCGGCGGCTTTGTATAAAGCCGGTGTGGAAGCATCGTTGAGGTTATGCGGACTATACGGAGCAGGTGGTGTGATATCACCGGCCAAGATAACGGAATACGCGAATGCAAGAACCTTCCCTGCAACCGGTTTAGACGCACAAATGAACGAGATACATACGCAAATGTGGGTATTAATGTTTGCGAACGAGTACGAGGCGTTTGCGAACTGGCGCAGAACGGGGTATCCTGTATTAACGCCTACGAAATTCTCGGCTAATGAAACAAACGGAACGATACCACGTAGATTGCGTTACCCGCAAACGGAAATGGGTATTAACGGAACGAACTATTACGATGCATTAAAGAACCAAGGCGCCGACCTGTTGATTACGCGGGTATGGTGGGATAAATAACTGTGTGTGTATAAACAGGCAAGCGGGTAAGTAGTATTGTTTTGGTGTCACTTCTCGCAAGAATCATAGCTGAATATCTTGCCTAAGCGGTGCTTACTTGCCCTCCCTTGCCTCCTGTAACACGAGCAAAAAACTGCGAAACACGCAAATTGTGTTTCGCAGTTTTTGTTTTGTATTTTTAAGCAACATATTCGTCAACTTTTTCCATTTTAATCCACGCTTATGCGGAACATAGTTGTTGTAGTTTTTTTATTGATGTTCGGGAAATATGCTGTTGCACAAAACGCTATTATTCCTAAAGTGAACCAGTACACCGCTTTGCAAGGCACCTGTGTGCTGAACTCCCGTGCGGTAATCGATTACCAGGATGCCAGTTTCCAACGATCGGCTAGGTTGTTAAAACAAGCCTTAGAAAAAAGTAGTACCGCCAGCTTGCCAAGTGCAAAAATCACATTTGTTAAAGATGCTACTGTAAAGGGCGGAGAAGCTTACCATTTGACCGTAAAGCCACATGAAGTAGTGATTGCAGCCAGTAGCGACACAGGTGTGTTTTATGGTGCACAAACATTGATCCAGTTGATGATGACACAACCGGGTGGTATTAAGGCTTGTGAAATTAAGGATGCGCCTAGGTTTGCTTACCGCGGTTCGATGGTAGACGTGAGTAGGCATATGTTTAGTGTAGCATTTTTGAAACAATACATCGATTTATTGGCTTTTTATAAAATCAATACGTTCCATTGGCATTTGACCGACGACCAAGGCTGGCGTATTGAAATTAAGCGCTACCCCCAATTACAGAACGTGGCAGCCTATAGAGATCAAACCATTATTGGGCACAAGAAGGAATCGCCGCACCGGTTCGATGGCAAACGTTATGGTGGTTATTACACCCAGGAGCAAGTGAAAGAGGTGATTGCCTATGCAACGGAGCGTTACGTGGCTGTTATCCCGGAAATAGAAATGCCGGGGCATGCTTCTGCTGCCTTAGCGGCTTACCCGTATTTAGGTTGTACAGGTGGACCGTACAAAACAGCCCAATTCTGGGGTATTTTTGATGATGTGTTTTGCGCAGGGAATGATAGCACGTTTACTTTCTTGGAGAACGTATTAGACGAAGTAATTCCATTATTCCCGGGCCAATATATACATATTGGTGGAGATGAGTGCCCGAAAGTGCGCTGGAATAATTGCCCGAAATGTAAACAACGTATGCAGCGTGAACACTTAGCAGATGCGCATGCTTTACAGAGTTATTTTGTGCGCAGGATGGAGAAATTTGTCAATGCGAAAGGTAAGCGCTTAATAGGCTGGGACGAGATTGTAGAAGGGGGCCTTACACCCAATGCTACGGTGATGGCGTGGAATGGCGACCATATTGGGATTGAGGCTGCTTTACAAAAGCACGATGTTATACTTTCCCCGGAAAGCATATTGTATTTCGATTATTACCAATCTACCTCGTTGCAAGAACCCGTAGCAGCTGCTGGGTATACTTATTTAAAGAAAGTGTATGATTATGAACCTATACCCGCGAATACACCGGCAGAGGCGCTTCCATACATTATAGGCATTCAAGCCAATACATGGAGCGAGTATTTATCTACTCCTGCACATGCACAATACATGTATTACCCAAGAATGCTAGCATTTGCAGAAGTAGCTTGGCAACCCGTAAATAGTAAAGATTACAACGACTTCCATCGCCGTTGGCAAGCACATAAACAAGTATTAACCAAGTTAGGCGTGCACTATGCAGATGTAGATGATGAGTTGATAGGCAAAGTACAATACAACCCTTCTAAAGGATTGCAGCTGGCGCTTAGTTCTTCCCTCGATAACAAAACCATTCAATATACCACCCATGGTATAACGAAGAAGTATTCATCACCTATTACCATTACAAAAAGCGGTGAAGTAACGGCGACGCAAACAGTGAATGGTAAAACATTCCATCGTACGTATACGCAGCAGTTTACCATGCACAAGGCAATTGGTAAAAAGGTTACTTTGAAGAATGCACCCAAAGGGAATTATGCGGCAGATGCAAGCGTGTTAGTGAACGGGGTAAGGGGTAGTCACCGTTACAACGATGGCCAGTGGTGTGGTTTTAGTGGTGATAATATGGAGGCGGTGATTGATTTTGAGAAATCACAATCCATCCGCCAAGTGAAAACGAGCTTTTTGGATTACCATTGGCAAAGAATGTGGCGACCCACCGAGGTGCAATACTTTGTATCGGACGATGGGCAAAACTTTACACCAATAACAGGAAAGGTGGAGGAAACGAATTTATACCATACACAAAGCTTTACACCGGTAAAAGCAAGGTACTTGAAGGTGATCTTGCAGAATAAAGGGATTGTGCCACCCGGGGAATACGGGGCTGGGGCAAAAGCTTGGTTAATGGTAGATGAGATTGAAGTGAATTAAGGAAAGAGGCGAAAGCCTCTTTTTTTATGTGTATAAACGATTTTTTGTCGTACAAGCTATCAACCCTTAGGTACATTAATTGTTAGTACGTTATATTTATAGCATAATTCAATAAACCAGATGCAATTTCTTCACGAAGCATGGCAATTCTTTTTAGCACATTGGGAAAGCATTGGCATCTCCGTTGTCTATCTTATTACTTTCGGTGTGGCATTAAAAGCTTTGCTGGAAACACGATCTACGGGCAAGGCTATGGCGTATCTTTTACTGCTGTTCTTTTTGCCGGGTGTGGGTATTATTATCTACTTAACGGTTGGGGTAAACCCGCGCATTAATAAGATCTATTCCAAGAAGTGGGCAGGTAATCTTCGGCTTTCGGCCCGGGTACAAGAGTATTTACGACAAGAATCGCGCGAGGCTTTGCTAGAAAATGCGGAGCTGATAGGTAATAAATCCAGTATAGCCCGGATGTTATTTAGGGATATATTATCGCCCGTGTCGATGCGCAACGAAGTGAAGCTATTGATCAACGGTGAGGAGAAATTTCCACTTTTATTAGAAGTGTTGAAAGGTGCTAAACACCATATTCATTTCGAGTACTATATTTTCGAGGAGGACGTGATTGGGCGTGAGATTATGGAAGTGTTGAAGCAGAAAGCCCGGGATGGTATAGAGGTACGGTTTATTTATGATGATTTTGGCAGCGGGGATATTAACCGCCGGTTTCTGCGGGAGATGCGCAAGGCAGGGGTAGAGGTGTATCCTTTTTACCGTATCCGGTTTTTGGCTAACCGTTTAAATTATAGGAATCACCGCAAGATTGTGGTGGTGGATGGTAATAAGGGTTTTGTCGGGGGTATTAACGTGTCGGACAGGTACATTAATGCAGATAAGTACCGTGAAGGAACAGCCAAGCAATCGTGGCCATTTTGGCGAGATACGCATTTGTATGTACACGGGCTGAGTGTGCATACGTTGCAATTTATATTTATGGCGGATTGGAATTTCTGTGCAGATTACGATTTGCCAATTACACACCAGTATTTTGCAGATATCCCGGAGTGCAAGGGCGAGGCCTTGGTGCAAATTGCGGCCAGTGGGCCGGATAGTAAGCGGTCGTCGATCATGCTGTCGAACTTGGCGGCCATTAACCAATCGGAGAAGAGCGTGTTTATTACAACACCGTATTTTATTCCCAACGAATCGATTTATAATGCTATGATGGAGGCGGCTTTAGCGGGAAAAGATGTGCGATTGATGGTGCCGGGATTGAGTGATTCGAAGGTGGTGAATAAGGCAGCGGAATCTTACTTCGAGGAATTGCTGTATTGTGGTGTGCGTATTTTCCGTTACCAGGACGGGTTTGTACATGCAAAATCGATGATTGTAGACAATAACTTGTCAATTGTTGGCACAGCGAATATTGATGTACGTAGTTTTGATTTGAACTTCGAAGTGAATGCCTTTGTGTATGATACCCAGGTGAATCAGCAGTTAACAGATGCATTTTTAGTGGATATGCTCCATAGTACCGAGCTAACCTATGCTGAATGGAGCAAACGGAGCCGTTGGAACCGTATCTTGGAAGCCTTGGCGCGATTACTCTCTCCTTTGATGTAAAAAATGTTTTTTATTGACCATGAAGTGTTTGTTTCTAACAGGAGAATTTTTTCTTGTTGAAATGAAATGGAGGTCCTACATTTGTATCGTTAACCAAATGGTTAAATTTAATAGTTAATAATGAAAGAAGAGGTTTCAACAGAAGAACTAATTATTAACGCGGCAAGAAAAGTGTTTACAACGCGCGGCTATAATGGTGCGCGGATGCAAGAAATTGCTGACGAGGCGGGGATAAATAAGGCCATGTTGCATTACTACTACCGTAGTAAGGATAAACTATTCGACATTATATTCGACGAGGCGGTAGACAAGCTTATGTTGCGTATTAATACGGTATTCGAGGCGCAAGGATCTATTACAGACAAGATTGCCGTGATTGTAGATATGTATATTACTACATTGAGCGACAACCCTTATCTGCCTTTATTTGTATTACATGAGATGTCGCAGCATTCCGACAGGATTGTGAAGCGGTTCATGGCGAAGCCCAATTTCCCTAATATCCAATTGTTCCTCGACGAAGTCAATAAGGAAATTAAACAAAAGAAAATCGCGAAAATAGAACCGGAGCAGTTGTTAATTAACGTGTTGGCCATGTGTGTATTCCCCTTTGTGGCTAAGCCTTTAATACAAGGTGTGTTAAGAAAGGATGATGTAGCATACAAGGTATTGTTAGAGGAAAGAAAGCGTTCTGTAGTGAAGTTTATTAATGCGGCCCTAGCGATTTAAAATTTTTTGGCAGTGAATTAACCAAATAGTTAAATAAAACAGTTAACGATGAAGAACATCTTCTGCTTGTTGTTGCTTTGTTATGGGCAGCTGCATGCACAAAGGGATTCTACGCTTACTTTACAAGCTTGCCAGCAGCAGGCCCGGGAGCATTTTCCGTATTTGCAGCAGCAACAAATTATTGAAAGCATAACTGCTTTGCAATTGAAGAATACCCGGAACAGCTATCTCCCCCAACTAGAATTGAATGCACAGGCCACTTACCAAAGCGAGGTAACGCGCATTCCCATCGAACTTCCCAATTTCACTTTCGGCCTCATTCCAAAAGACCAATACCGCGCCACGATAGATGTAAAGCAATTGATTTACGATGGTGGCACCAATAAGCAAACCCAAAAGGTGCAGCAAGCACAACAATTGGTAGAGCAGCAGAAGTTGGAATTAAACCAGTTACAAGTAAAGCAACAAGTTACCCAAACTTACTTTAATGCCTTGCTATGGAGCGAGCATATACAAGCCAGCGAACAACTGGTAGCCGAGATGAAGCAGCGGATCGAGAAGATGAGTGTAGGTGTGCAAAACGGGGCTATACTGGAAAGTAATGTCGATTTACTGAAGGCAGAGTTATTGAAATCGGAACAGCAATTGTTTGAAGCGAATACAGGTAAATCCACTGCTATTAAAATATTACGGTTACTAACAGGTATGGAAATTAGTGAAGGGGTGCGTTTAGAGAAACCCTCGCCGCAAGTTTCCGAAGATTTAGTGGTAAACAACCGCCCGGAAATGCGCTTGTTTTCATTACAAACCGAAGCATTGCAGGTACAAGATAAGTTAACGGCTACACGGAATATGCCAAAGCTGAGTGCTTTTTTTCAAGGTGGTGTAGGCAGACCGGGATTGAATATGTTGGATAATGAGTTTAAGATGTTTTACTTCACCGGCTTACGACTGAATTGGAACTTTTGGAATTGGCATGCACAAAGGAACGATCGGCAAGTGATTGCATTGCAAGAGAAAAATGTGCAGAAACAAACCGAAACATTCGAATTAACAACGCGTAGCCAATTACTACAACAACAAGCGGAGATTAATAACTACGCAGCTGCCATTCAACGTGATGCATCGATTGTTTCGTTACGAACGAAAGTAAAGAATGTAAGTGCTAATCAACTCGATAATGGTGCCATAACTGTGCACGACTACCTAACAGATTTATACAACGAAACACAAGCGAAAATTCAATATAAAACCCACGAAATACAGTGGATTTACGCGCAAATCAATTACCAAATCACAAAAGGCAATTAATCTATGCATACCAATAAAATACTACTGGGACTGTTGCTACTCGCGGCATGCAAGCAGAAAAATACCGAGGTAGCTGCCTATGGCAATTTCGAGGCTACGGAAATAGTAGTATCGGCAGAGGCTACAGGGAAAATTATGCAGCTGGATGTAGAAGAAGGTGATCAATTGAAAGAGGGTGTTGTAGTAGGGGGTATTGATTCTACGCAATTGTCGCTCAAGAAAACCCAGCTCCGCGCAAATATCAAAGCAGTGCTAAGTAAGCAACCGGAAGCGAACCCGCAATTAGAAGTTGTACGCCAGCAAATATTAGCCCAGCAAAAGGAACAGGCACGTATTGCATCCATGTTTAAAGCAAATGCGGCTACTCAAAAGCAAATGGATGATATAAACGCGGCTGTAGCGGTGTTGCAAAAGCAATATGCTTCGTTACAGTCAACGTTGAATACGCAAATTTCCGGCTTGCAAAATGAAACACAACCAATTGAAGCGCAAGTAGCGCAGGTTAACGACCAATTATCGCAATCGCGTATTGTCAATCCTGCCCGTGGAACTGTGTTAGTAAAATACGCGGAAAAAGGTGAAGTGGTGAATTATGGAAAGGCCTTGTATAAAATTGCCGATTTGCAGAAGATGTTGTTGCGTGTGTATATCTCGGCAAGGCAGTTACCTAGCGTGAAAATTGGGCAACAAGTAACGGTAAGAATAGACGGTACTACGAAAGGAAGCTTTATAGAACTGCCAGGTACTATTACTTGGATTGCTTCGGAAGCCGAGTTCACGCCAAAGGTTATTCAAACCGTGGAAGAAAGAACGCAATTGGTATACGCCATGAAAGTGAGTGTGGAGAACAAGGAGGGCCAATTGAAACTCGGCATGCCGGGTGAAATCATTTTTAAATAGTGCATATGAACCCGATTGTAGTGCAACATATTTCCAAGCAGTATAAATCTGTTGAAGCTTTAAAAGATATTTCTTTTGAAGTGAAAGCTGGAGAGCTGTTTGGATTGATTGGGCCAGATGGAGCGGGTAAAACTACCCTGTTCCGTGTATTAACTACCTTGTTATTGGCAGATACGGGGAAGGCTTTTGTGAATGGGCGTGATGTGGTGAAGGATTATAAGTTGATTCGTAGAGAAGTGGGGTATATGCCCGGCCGATTTTCGCTGTACCAGGATTTAACGGTGGAAGAGAATTTAAAATTCTTTGCCACTATCTTCAACACTTCCATAAAAGAAAACTACGATCTCATACGCGATATATACGTGCAAATTGAACCATTTAAAAAACGACCGGCTGGTAAGTTATCGGGTGGTATGAAGCAAAAGCTAGCCCTGTGTTGCGCCTTGGTACATAAACCGGAGGTACTGTTTTTAGATGAACCTACTACCGGGGTAGATCCTGTTTCCCGGAAGGAGTTTTGGGAGATGTTACAACGCTTGAAAAGTAAGGGCATTGCTATATTGGTTAGCACACCTTACATGGATGAAGCAAACTTGTGCGACCAGGTGGCTTTAATGCAGAATGGACAATTATTGCAGATCAACACCCCCAAAGGCGTCGTAGATTCATTTGCGCAACCGATGTGGGCCATTCGTGCCGATAATATGTACCAATTAATCAGTACAGCGCGGGCATTTGAAGATACCCAGTCGTGCTATGCATTCGGTGATAGTTTGCATATTACCTTAACGAATGGAACTGCGCAAGAAGAAGCTTTAGCTACTTATTTGAAAGAAAAAAATCCTGGTCTTACTATGGAACGTATTCAGCCCGGGATTGAAGATTGTTTTATGTACTTAATGAAAAATTAAGGCAATGGAAGCAGCTTACGCGATTACAACAGATGGATTAACAAAGAAATTCGGCGATTTCATAGCTACGAATAATATCACCTTCCAAGTGAAGAAAGGCGAGATATTTGGGTTTTTAGGCGCAAACGGCGCCGGTAAAACAACGGCTATGCGCATGTTATGTGGTTTGTTGAAACCCAGTAGTGGAAAGGCTACGGTAGCGGGTTATGATGTGTATACACAAACCGAGTCGATTAAACTAAATATAGGCTACATGAGCCAGCGGTTTTCTTTGTATGAAGATTTAACCGTATCGGAGAATATCCGCTTTTATGGCGGCATTTATGGGTTAACAAGGTCGGCCATTAAAACTGCTACTGCCGAGTTGTTAGCAAAGTTGGCATTAGAGAAAGAAGCGAAGAGCCTTGTTGGTTCGTTACCATTGGGGTGGAAGCAGAAATTGTCCTTTTCTATTGCCATTATTCACAACCCAGCCATCGTGTTTTTAGACGAGCCTACAGGAGGCGTTGATCCAATTACTCGTCGCCAATTTTGGGATTTGATATACGAGGCTGCGCATGCGGGCGTGACGGTGTTTGTTACTACGCATTATATGGATGAAGCGGAGTATTGCGACCGGGTATCGATTATGGTGGATGGGAAAATCAAAGCATTGGATACCCCTGCCGCCTTGAAAACTACCTTTGGCGCGGCCACTATGAATGATGTGTTTTTGAAATTAGCAAGAGAGGCGAACCAGTAGTTAACGTAAAAAACGAACAATTGGGATATGAAACAGTTCCTACAGTTTTTGAAGAAAGAGTTTTACCACATTTTCCGCGACAGGCGTACGTTGTTGATATTATTCGGTATGCCAATCGTGCAAATTATCCTTTTTGGGTTTGCTATCACCAACGAAATCCACGAAGCAAAGTTCGCTGTACTTGATCAATCGAACGATTATTATAGCACCCGTTTACTTCAACGCTTCGATCATTCCGCATACTTTCACCGCGTTAAAAACTTACAATCTCCCAACGAAATAGCAAAAACCTTCGAAGAAGGCGACGTGAAAATAGTGATTGTGATTCCGCCACAATTTGGTAAAACTTTCTTCCACGAAAGAAAATCTACTATTCAATTATTGGCCGACGCAACTGATCCCAATACGGCTACTACCCTAGAGAATTACGCGTCTAGCATCATCAATCAATACCAAAAAGATATTACCAAGGAAGAAAAACTACCACTTACCATCAGTACCGATTACCGGTTACAATACAACCCGGCTTTAAAAAGCGTGTATATGTTTGTGCCGGGGGTAATGACTTTAATTCTCATGCTAGTATCCGCCATGATGACTTCCATTGCGATTACCCGTGAAAAGGAGTTGGGTACGATGGAAATATTATTAGTGTCGCCACTAAAACCGGGATTAATCATTGTTGGGAAAGTAGTGCCTTATATCATGTTGGCGTTTATCAATGCTATCATCATATTGGTCATGGGGGTATTCATATTCGATATGCCTATTAAAGGTAACCTCTTTTTGTTGTTGGCAGAATGTGGCTTGTTCGTTTTAACGGCTTTATCGATTGGGATCTTAATATCTAGCATCACGGAATCGCAGCAAACTGCGATGATGATTTCCATGGTGGGATTAATGATGCCAACCATGTTGTTATCGGGCTTTGTGTTTCCTATTGAAAGTATGCCTTTGCCATTACAAATCATCGCGAATATATTACCAGCTAAATGGTTTATCATCATCCTAAAAACGATTATGCTCAAAGGTGGTGGGCTAATGGATGTTTGGAAGCCAACGGTGATATTATTGGGCATGACCTTGGTTTTACAAGTGATTAGTATTCGTAAGTTTAAAATACGGTTGAGCTAATGCGCACGATACTTTACTTATTGCAAAAGGAGTTCCTCCAAATATTCCGTAACAAGGCGATGTTGCCCATTATTACGGTGATGCCTATTGTGCAATTGCTGATCCTTTCCTTTGCTGCTAACTACGAGATTAAGAACATGAATATTGCGATTGTTGACCAGGATTTGTCGCCCTATTCAAAACGTTTATCACAAAAGATGGTGGCTTCCGGTTATTTTCGCTTGGCTTACCAAAGCATGAATGCTGATGAAGCTTATGAAGAACTGGCATCGGATAGGGCCGACCTTGTGATGGTAATTCCCCGTCATTTCGAACGCGATTTGATTAAACATGATGAATCGAGTATCCAATTACTTGTAAACGCCATTAATGGTACAAAAGCTGGATTAGCGAATGGATATGCGAATGTGATCATACAACAATTCAACAATGAAATACGCACAGAATGGTTTGCTTTAGATCCTAAGGATGGACCTGCGCATTTTGAGATTACCTTCAGCAATTGGTATAACCAAGGCATGAACTACCGCATTTTTATGGTGCCGGGTTTGTTGGTAGTGCTTGTGACCATGATCGGAGCTTTCCTTTCAGGGATGAACATTGTGAAAGAGAAAGAAATAGGAACAATTGAACAATTGAATGTAACGCCCATTCGTAAATCACACTTCATTATTGGTAAGTTATTGCCCTTTTGGTTAATTGGGTTATTAGAAATGGCGGTAGGATTGATGGTAGGAAAGATCGTGTTTGATATTCCTTTCTTGGGAAGTATAGGCTTGCTGTTCTTGTTTTCGGGCATTTACTTATGGGTGATGTTGGGTTTGGGCTTACTTATTTCCACCTTCACAGAAACACAGCAACAAGCCATGTTTATATCATGGTTTTTCATGGTGATTTTTATATTGATGAGCGGGCTTTTTACACCGATTGAAAGCATGCCGGGTTGGGCGCAAAAGATGACGCTTTTTAACCCGCTTATGTACTTCGTGAAAGTAATTAGAATGGTATTACTAAAAGGAAGTGGCTGGGCGCAGGTGCAGTGGTTCTTTGGTGTAATGGTATTATTTGCAATAGCCATGAACACCGTAGCCGTATTAAATTACCGGAAAACAGTTTAAAGTGATTGCTGGATAAGTTTGCCTAAAGTTTTTAACGAATCGTTGATGCGTTTGTTAAACGGCTGCCCGAAACTTAAGCGCATACAGTTGTTATACCGGTCTTGTAAACTGAATATTCTACCTGGCGCCAAACTGATTTTACGTTTTAGAGCCGCTTCATATAGTTCGAATGTATTCACCGCGGGGTTAAGTTCAGCCCATAAAACGAAGCCCCCGGCAGGACGCGTAATACAAGTGTCTTCCGGAAAATATTCATAAATCGCTTGTTGGTAGCGTAAACATTGCGTGTGCAAAGCTTTACGCATATTGCGCAAATGGTGTTCGTACCTTCCATTTTCCAAGAAATAGCCGATAGCAGCTTGTGGTAAAGTAGCCGTAGCAATGCTATGGTTAAGTTTTAACCTGAGTACTTTATCATAATACTTCCCGGGAACAGTCCATCCGACACGGTAACCGGGCGCAATGGATTTCGAAAAGGAGTTACAGAGTAATACATTGCCGTTTTTATCGAAACTTTTACAGTTAATGGGCCTGTGTTTCCCAAAGTAGAGATCGCCGTAAATATCGTCTTCAATAAGTGCTATGTCGTATTTGTTGATAATGTCTACGAGCGCTTTTTTATTTTCATCGGGCATTTGTGCGCCGAGGGGATTATTGAAGTTGGGTACGAAAATGCAGGCTTTGATTTTGAATTTGGGAATTGCTTTGTCGAGGTACTCTATGTCAACCCCGTGCTTTGGGTGGGTGGGGATTTCGAGTACTTTCAACCCTAAGCTTTCTGCAAGCTGGAAAGCACCACAGTAGGCAGGGCTTTCCAAAGCGATTACATCGCCGGGTTGGGTAGTAGCCGATAAGCATAAAGTAAGGGCATCCATACATCCTGAGGTAATAATGATATCATCCTCAGAAATGGCGCCACCCCAGTTAATCGATTGCCGTGCAATTTGCAAACGGAGATTGTGGTTGCCTTGAAGGCTTTCGTAGTTGGCACCTGCATTAGGAGTGGTACGCATCGCGTGCATCATAGCTTTGGTTAGCTTTGCGCCCGGTAGCAATATATCTGGCGGTGCGGCTACGGAGAAACGCACAATGTCTTCTGAGGTCATGTTATGAAATACCTCTACGATCATTTCACTGGTACTGACTTCGCTCGCCTTTTTCATCGGCTTGCAAGGTTTAGGCACGTCAAGCAAGCGTTTACTTGAAAACTTCACATAGTAGCCCGATTTAGGGCGTGGTTCAATAAGGCCTTTATTCTCTAGGTGGTAATATGCTTGGAAGGCAGTGCTAATACTAATGCCGTTTTCTTTGCTGAGTGTGCGTACGGAAGGAAGCTTAGCGCCAATTTTGATCACTTCTTTCTCTATTAACTGTTCAATCCGTTCTGCAACTTGTATATAAAGGTGTTCGGCCATTGTATTAATATTTTTAAGATATTGAAACCCGCTTATAGTGAATAACCTAGCAAAACGAGCGATGCTAAGTTTAGTTTTTCACTGAAACCTGGTGTAGGTAGGCTTCCTGTAATTTTATGGATGCGCATGCATTTATCCATCTGTACTGGTATAAAGATAGTATTTTATAATCTGTTTGTTCAGGCTCAGAGAAAAATTTACTTTCGTTCTTGAACGATGCTTTTTTGATATTCTAAGCTAAACCCGTTTACTATGCTTCATTATTCTTTTCAATCAAGGTTACAAACCCAACATCTCATTTTACAGGATCGCTTATATAAATACCCAGCGGAACTATTACAAAACCGTGTCGATCCCAATAAATGGTCTGTTTATGAAAACTTTGCCCATCTCGTCAGCTATCAACCCGTTTACTTGGAGAGGATGCAACAAATTTTGATGCAACCCAATCCCACTTTCAAACCATGGAGTGGCGATACAGATAAGAATTTCTTAGAATATTGTCATTACCCATTAGAACGCTTGTTACCCATTTTAATGAAGGAACGCGAGCAGGTAATTGACTTGGTGGCTTCGCTGTCGCCTTCGGAAGGAGAAAGAATGGGTACACATCATGTATATGGGTCGATGTCGTTGTTGGAATGGACAGAGTTGTTTATTTTGCACGAGTCGCATCATATCTTTACGATGTTTAAGTTATTACATCACCCCAACAATAAATTAGTACAACAATAGATGGAAGCCGATTTAGCTCATGTGTATGTTCAATCACCGGTTGGCATTTTGTCGATTTGGGCGAATGATCGCGCCGTTACAACACTTCAATTTGAAGATGATCCTGCATTACAACCTACTACTACCACCCATCCAATTCTGCAAGCTATGATAGCTGAATTGGGGCACTATTTTGAAGGCACCTTGCAAACATTTACGGTACCGCTCGAACAATCGGGTACACCATTCCAGCTGTCTGTTTGGGAAGAGTTAAGGAAAATCCCTTACGGCAGAACAATCACTTATATGCAAGAAGCTCTTAACCTTGGTAATCCTAAAAGCATCCGCGCAGTAGGTACGGCCAATGGTAGAAATACGATTGCTATTGTAGTGCCTTGCCACCGTGTAATTGGTGCCAGTGGGCAGTTAGTGGGCTTCGCTGGTGGCGTATGGAGGAAGCAATGGTTATTGGAACATGAGAAGAAAATCAAGTATGGTCAACAATTATTGTTCTAGCAAATAATGTTATAACATTTACAAAGCAGTTGCCATCTGATATGGTCAAAATAGTTAAAACTGCATCTGTTTTTTTGTGCGAAATATGTTGAGATTTGTACCTCAATCACCCAAATCGCCAAGAAAATGAATACGACCCTCCAGCACGATCATGATCAATTCGACGAATTATTAACAGTTACAAAGAACTGGTGTGCCCAATACTTGCAAAAGCTTGAATCTTTGCCGGTGCATATTGCTATGCCCGTAGAGAAAGGAATGCATTTGCCGGTAGAAGGAGCCGGTGCGGCGAAGGTATTCGAAGCATTTTTACAGCAATACGGCGCTTATATTAGTGGGAATGCGGGTGCTCGCTACTTGGGGTTCGTTACGGGAGGTACCACGCCTGCCGCTTTAATGGGCGACTGGTTAACGAGTGTTATAGATATGAATGGTTCTTCTATGGAAGCACCATCTATGTCGATTGAACAGCAAACTATATCGTTTTTGCAAGAATTATTCGGGTTGCCACCGGCATTTACAGGTGCTTTTGTTAGTGGAGCTACCATGGCAAATTTTACAGGGTTAGCTGTGGCACGCGAATGGTGGGGAGAACAACATGGTGTAAACATTAGTGATGATGGTTTACACAGTGCGCCCCCGGTTAAAATAATTAGTTGCAAGCCGCATAGTAGTGCTGTGAAATCTTTGTCGATGTTGGGCTTAGGACGTAACTCCTTTGTTCAAATCCCAACGCTTCCGAACCGTGAAGCCATCGATGTACAAGCCCTTTCGGAATATATTCAACAACATCCGGCTAAAGCTTACATTATTGCGGCTAGTGCTGCTACTGTAAATACGGCCGATTTTGATGATATTCAAGCGCTTGTAGCATTGAAAAAGCATCATAATATTTATATACACCTGGATGCAGCTTTCGGTGGCTTTGCTGCCTGTAGCGATCGTTTCAAGCACTTATTAAAAGGCTGGGAATCGGTGGATAGTATTACCGTTGATGCGCATAAATGGATGAATGTACCATATGATAGTGCATTGATCTTTTCCAAACACCCTTCTTTACAACTACAAATCTTCAAAAATATTGGCGCCGCTTATTTGGGCGACCCGTCGAAACAATTCAGCTATACGAACTACGGACCAGAGAACTCGCGACGTTTACGCGCTTTACCGGCCTGGTTTTCGTTAATGGCATACGGCAAAAGTGGCTATGCGCATATCGTGGAGAATAATGTTGATTTGGCAAAAGCCATGGGCAAACAGATCCAAGAAAGCGAACAGTTCGAATTGTTATCGCCGGTACATCTCAACACGGTGTGTTTTACCCTTAAAAATACACGCGGCGAGCTTTCGAAAACCGTCAAGATATTCTTGCAAACACTTAATAAAGAAGGTAAGGTATTCATTACAGCTACAGAATTTGCAGGTAAACCTGCTATGCGGGCAGCTTTCGTCAATTGGCGAACCACCCAGCAAGATCTAGATATCGTGATGCATGCTTTGCATGAAGTGTATGCAAAAACTAGTTGATCATGTATTTCTGTACATGCGTCAAGGTTGATATTAGGTAAACGCGATGGGTATCTACTCGTGGCCGATCTATTTCGAATACGCATTAAAACATATACAGATGAGCCTAACTACCGCGCCGGTATTTACTTTGAAAGAATTGGTCACTTTCGAAGAACTGGCAGCAAATTACCCGTTATTACAATTGTTGAATCCGCACCTCTCGCAAGCGGATTATGAAGAAATGCTCGTGCACATGCTACAGCACGATTATAAACAGGTGGCCGTGCTCAACGAACGAAAGGAAATCATTGGTTTGAGTGGCTATTGGATTGGCACGAAAATCTATTCGGGCAAGTATTTAGAAATGGATAACGTAATCGTGTTACCATCATACCGATCGCAAGGCATTGGTAAAATACTTTGTCATTGGATGGAAGAAAAGGCCAAGGCCGAATCCTGTAAGTGCATCATGTTAGACGCTTACGTTGTTAACAAAGACGCACATAGGTTCTATTTCCGCGAGGGATTTGTGATCCTCGGCTTCCACATGCTGAAGAACCTATAATTTATCATCACGATTTTTGCTTTTAACTACATGAAAAAACCTAGTGTAAATGCCTACGTGGCATTAATTGTTGTGAGTTTCTTTTGGGGAACCACTTATTTAGCTTCTCATATCGGTGTAGAATACATGCATGGCTTATTGTTGGCAGGTTTACGTCAATCAATGGCAGGTGTATTATTAACCGGGTTCTTTTTTATTAAAGGACAAAAAATTCCGCCCCGCGCGATGTTATCGAAGCTGTTTATTATTGGCGTGATTATGTTGTGCGGTAGTAATGGCTTAATGACTTGGGCCATGAAATACGTCCCTAGTGGCTTAGGTGCTATAATCGCGGCAACAGTGCCTATTTGGATAACAATATTCAGCTATTTTATAGTTAGCAAATCGAAGATTACTGCGCAGGTTATTATTGGTATGTTGATTGGATTTATAGGAGTAGGCGGTATTTTCTACGATTATTTAGTGGATTTAATGAAACCAGAATTTCGTTTCGGCATCCTTTTGCTAATTATGGGTTCTATGTTTTGGGCCTTTGGTAGCGTGTTAACGGCGAAGTGGGCATTAGGCATTAATCCATTATATGGAGCGGGCTTCCAGATGTTTTTCAGTGGGGTTGTGATGTTGATTATTTCGTTTTGTATGGGCGAAACGTTGCAATGGAGCCATTTGCAAGAGCCACGATTGGTGGGTAGTATATTATACTTGATATTTGTAGGCTCGTTGTTGTCTTATTCAGCATATATCTACGCTTTAAATAGCTTGCCACCATCGCAAGTAGCGATTTACGCCTATGTAAATCCTATTGTTGCCGTATTGCTAGGGTTTATAATCTTGCAAGAGAAATTGAATATGGTAGTTGCCATTTCGTGCTTAGTCACATTAGTGGGCGTTTACCTCGTGAATAATGCATACAAAAAGAATAAGCAATATGGACAATTGGCCGAATAATGTACGATTACTGCCCTATCACCCGCAATATGCATCCCATTTTGCCCGGTTGAACAAGGCATGGATAGAGAAGTATTTTTACTTAGAAGCAATGGATATAGAGGTGTTCAATAATCCCGGTCAATATGTAATTGGCCAAGGTGGCAAAATATTCTTTGCTGCTTTAGACGATCAAATTGTGGGCACGGTATCATTATTGGTGGAGAACGAAGAAGAGGTAAAGATGTCGAAATTAGCGATGGATGAGGCGTACCAAGGACAGAGAATAGGGAAGATGTTGGCTGTATCCGTAATTGACATAGCCAGGAAGGCTGGATATAAGAAAATGTCGTTATTTTCAAATACCGTATTGGCACCGGCGATTAGGATGTATGAGAAATTGGGGTTTAAATCGGTGCCTTTAGGGAATAATCATTATGAAAGAAGTAATATAAAAATGGAACTAAATCTTCAGCCCATGCCGCTGCAACATACAGCCGATGCGCTTTTGCAAGTTGTACAAGCAGCCGCCATCCAATTAAGCCAGCTCTCTGAAGAACAGGCAGCTCGCAAACCGGCTCCCAATAAATGGAGTAGCAAAGAGTTAATCGGTCATCTCACAGATTCTGCCATGAACAATTTGCCAAGATTTATTCGCGGGCAGGTACATGAGAAAGTGGAAGTGGCGGCATACGACCAAAATTTTTGGGTGGAAAACCAACAATACCAAGCACAAGATTGGCAAGAGCTGGTAGATACTTGGGTGTTAGTGAATAAGAAAGTGGCGCGCGCCATTCAATCTATTCCCACCAAAGCTCTCGAACACCAAGTAGTAATTGGTAGTTACCCTGCCGTAAGTTTATCTTTTGTAGCTACGGATTATTTGGATCATTTACAACATCATTTACGACAAATATTTGCCATACATGAACATCAAACTAGCTGATATCAATGATTTGCAGCACATTGTTCCATTATTCAATGCGTACCGTGTATTCTACAAACAACCTAGCGATATAACCGGTGCGGAAGCCTTTGTCCGCGAGCGTTTGCAAAATGGAGATAGTAAAATATACCTAGCGTTTATCGATGGAAAAGCAGCTGGTTTCACACAGTTGTACCCTATTTTTTCTTCTGTAAGTATGGGAAAGGCTTGGTTGTTGAACGATTTATATGTTGATGCTGATTGTAGAAAACGTGGTGTAGGAAAGGCATTATTAGACATGGCGAAAGCATTGGGTGCGGAACAGCAAGCTAAATGGATTATGCTTCAAACCGACACAACCAATACAACAGCTCAAAAGCTATACGAGGATAATGATTTTGAAAAGGATCATTGTTTTACCTATTTCCACACCATCAAAAAAGAAGCATAAAAAAATAAATCTTTCCCTATTACGCGGCTAACTAAATTTGTGACATGGAACAGCATGAACAAAACCCATGGCAGGTATTATCCAGCGATATTAAGTACGATAACAAGTGGATTAAAGTAACAGAACACCAGGTTATAAATCCTAGTGGAGGTAACGGTATCTACGGAACTGTTCATTTCAAGAACTTGGCGATTGGCGTTATTGCATTAGACGAACAGATGAATACTTATTTAGTTGGACAATTTCGATTCCCACTGGAACAGTTTAGCTGGGAAATTCCTGAGGGAGGCGGTGCAATAGGGGAAGATCCTTTGGAAGGTGCAAAACGAGAGCTTTTAGAGGAAACAGGACTGGTAGCACAAAGCTGGCGCCCAATTATACACATGCATCTTTCTAATTCCGTTTCCGACGAAGCCTCCATTGTTTACCTAGCCCAAAATCTCAGTCAGCACGAAGCCGAGCCAGAAGAAACGGAGCAATTATATACAAAAAAAGTACCCTTTGAAACGGCCTATGAAATGGTGAAAAATCATCAAATCACCGATTCTATGTCGGTGGCAGCTATTTTAAAAATCCGTTTAATGCAGCTCGAAAACGAGTTGTAATATAAGCTGGTATTGCATTTGAACGATTCTGTCCTAATCGCTGGTTGCTACGGAAGGATCGGTTATCTTTGCAGCAATGAATCAGCATTTTAAACCTAACAGGAATTTCAAGCAATCGTCTTTCAAGCAATCGCCTCCAAAGCCGAAGCAATCGGCCCTTATTATCGGCCGTCAACCGCTTATTGAGGCTATCAAAGGAGGAAAAGCGATTGAAAGAATTTTCTTGCAACGTACCGCCACCGGCGATATTATTGCCCAAGTAAAACAACTCGCACACGATCATAAAATCCCGGTGAATTTAGTTCCCGTGGAAAAATTGAATAGTCTTACCCAAGCTAACCACCAAGGCGTGGTAGCTGTTACGGCTAAAGTAGCCTACTTGGAATTACAAGACGTGATTTCCCACGTTGTAGATGCCGGCGAAACGCCGTTGTTCCTCATTTTAGATGGTATTACCGATGTTCGTAATATTGGTGCAATTGCTAGAAGTGCCGTATGTTGCGGTGCCCAGGCCATCATTATCCCGGATAAAGGAATCGCAGCATTGAACGAAGAAGCATTGAAATCTTCAGCAGGTGCTTTAGAGAAAATCTCTATTTGCCGCGTAAATAGCTTGTTAAAAGCGATCGATACCTTGCATTTGAATGGTATTAAGGTGTACGCGAGTGAAATGGAAGCTAAAACAAAAATATTCGAATGCGATTGGAAAGAACCGGTAGCGATTATTATGGGTTCTGAAGATAAAGGTGTATTCCCGGCTTTATTAAAGGCAGCGGATGTACATTTCAATATCCCGATGAAGAATAGTTTCGAATCGTTGAATGTATCCGTTGCTGCGGGTATTATTTTGTACGAAGCAATGAAACATAGAGAATTAGGAGCGTAAGGAAGATCGGCTATTTGCATAATTCATCCATATACAGGCAAAATAAATTGGCTATGCTTAAACTCGTCGAATGTCCGCGTGATGCCATGCAAGGCTGGCACCATGCTATTAGTACAGCAGATAAGATTGCGTATATCAACAGCTTATTGCGTGTTGGTTTTGATACGATTGATTTTGGCAGTTTCGTTTCCCCGAAAGCGATTCCGCAAATGGCAGATACGGTAGACGTATTGAAAGGATTAGAAATACCGGCGGGCGGCAGTAAGTTACTGGCTATCGTAGCGAATTTACGCGGTGCGTTAAGCGCGGTGGAGTTCGAGGAAATTAGCTACTTAGGATTCCCGTTTTCTATTTCAGAAACATTTCAATTACGTAACACCAATAAAACGATCGCTGCTTCTTTGGAAGAAGTAGCCGCTATACAAGAGCTGTGCTTAAAAAATAGAAAACAGCTTGTAGTGTATATATCCATGGGATTTGGTAACCCGTATGGCGATCCATACGATGCTGCTATCGCTATGAAGTGGGTAGATGAACTGGTAAAGTTGGATATACAAGTTATTTCATTGGCAGATACTGTGGGTGTTGCGCAACCCAAGGATATACACTATCTCTTTTCTCACCTTATTCCCGCTTACAAAAACGTAGAATTTGGCGCGCATTTCCATTCCACGCCAAGTGCGTGGTATGAGAAGATTGATGCAGCTTATGCAGAAGGTTGTCGCCGTTTTGATAGTACTATCAAAGGTTTTGGCGGCTGCCCAATGGCGAAGGATGAGCTTGTTGGTAATATTGCCACGGAAAACTTGTTATTCTATAGTAAAGAAAAGCAAGTGCCGTTATTAATCGATGAGCAAGCATTTTCGGCATCGGCATTGCTTGCAGCGCAAATTTTTGTGTAAGCGGAAAGATTGATAATTATGAATTTTAGGATGACTTTCCCCCTGGATACGCTTTCTCCAGCGTTCCAGCATAGCGATCAAATTTTGCTGCTCGGCTCGTGCTTTGCAGAAGAAATGGGGCAAATGTTAGCGCAGCACAAATACGATGTATTGCAAAACCCTCATGGTATCTTGTTCAATCCAACTTCTATTGTAGAGGCGATGAACAGTTATATGGACAACAAACAATACACCGAAACGGATTTGTTTTTGCATGAAGATATTTACCATAGCTGGCAACACCATAGCCGCTTTTCTGGAACCGACCAAGCACAAGTACTCGCCCAAATCAATGCATCTCAAAATGCCGCCATTGATCGATTAAAGCACATCGATTGGTTGGTTATTACCTTGGGTTCGGCTTATGTGTATGCATTAAAGGAGAATAACAAAATTGTTGGCAACTGTCATAAAGTAAGTAATCAACACTTCTACAAACGGTTATTAACGTTGGAAGAAGTGGTGACTGGGCTTGATAATATGATGCACCGTTTATTTTTCTTGAATAAGAAAGTGAATATATTATTTACGGTAAGTCCTGTTCGTTATATCCGCGATGGCGTAGCTGAAAACAATTTGAGTAAAGCTATTTTATTGCAAGCAGTACATCATTTGGTTAATAAATTCAACCGCTTGCATTATTTCCCGGCATATGAACTTGTGATAGACGATTTGCGTGATTATAGGTTTTATAAAGAAGACTTAGTACATCCCAACGAGCTAGCCATCAAATACGTATGGGAAAAGTTCAGCGAAGCTTGTATTTCACCGGCTTCCCAAGCACTGCAATCCAAAATAGCCGATATTGTTCGCGCTTATCATCACCGCCCATTTAATCCTCAATCGCCCGGGCATCAACAGTTCTTACAACAGTATGCACAAAAAGTGCGTATTTTACAACAAGAACATCCCAACTTGCCATTAGCACAAGAATTGGCCTATTTTGAAGGTCGTTAAATAACAAACCCCTTCCACGGTATAAATGGGGAAGGGGTTTGTTATCTTCTAAATGTTGCTAAGCACGCATCATTCATCAATACTCAAATCTTTTACAGGCTTTTCTTTTATAAACAAAGCACCAATCACCGCGCAAATGATGGCGATAGCAATTGGGTAAATCAAGCCTACATAATGGTTGCCATACTTGCTAACGAGTGATACGGCAATAATAGGCATGAGGCCGCCGAAAACGCCATTCCCGATGTGGTAGGGTAGCGACATAGAAGTATACCTAATACGCGTTGGGAACATTTCCACCAAGAAAGCACAGATCGGCCCATAGGCCATTGTTACAAAAACTACTTGAATAAAAACAAGGAAAATTAGCCATGCCGCTGTTTTAGGAGGCACGGTGAACTCTACCTTCTTCTCTGTTTTCTCCTGCACATCACCTGTTTTATGCGTGATGAAAATATCTTTCTGCTTGGTGCCATCATTGTAAGTATGTTGATGTGCCACCCGCTCCAAAGTAATGCCATCACTGTTTTTACTTTGTGTACGTTCAACAACATAGGCCTCGGTAATCTCTGTTTTATTCGATAAATCGACCGTTTTATCCATCGCCTTATAAATTGGGTAATAGGCCAGGGCGGCGAGAATCATACCGCTGAGGATGATCTTTTTTCGCCCAATTTTGTCGGATAAATGACCAAAATATATGAATAAAGGAGTGGCCATGAATAGTGCTATCGCAATGATAATACTAGATTGGGATAAGCTGATATGCATCGTATTCTGTAAAAAAGAAAGGGCGTAGAATTGGCCTGTATACCAAACAACGCCTTGCCCCATAGTAGCACCAAAAAGTGCCAAGAGCACCATGCGAAGGTTTTCCTTCTTTCCAAAGCTTTCTTTTAAAGGATTTTTAGACGTTTTACCGGCCGCTTTTAACTCTTTGAATAGTGGCGATTCTTCCAGTTTAATACGAATGTAATACGATGTAATAACAAGAAAAACCGATACTAGGAAAGGAATACGCCAACCCCATTCATAAAAATTCTCTGGTCGCATACTAAGATTCGTGATCAAAATAACACCCAAGGAGAGGAACAACCCCAACGTAGCCGTCGTTTGAATAAAACTGGTGAAATACCCCCGGCGTTCAGTAGGAGCATGTTCTGCCACATAAGTAGCGGCCCCGCCATATTCACCCCCTAAAGCTAAGCCTTGAAGTAGGCGGAGTATAAGCACCAGTATAGGTGCTAGGTACCCAATTGTGGCATAACTGGGAACAAGGCCAATGGCGAATGTAGAGCCACCCATGAGCAGGAGCGTTAATAGGAACGTGTATTTACGACCAACAATATCACCTAGGCGACCGAATACGATAGAACCAAAGGGGCGTACAATAAAGCCAACTGCGAAAGTAGCGAGCGTGGCAATGTAAGCCAGTGTTGGATTAGAGCTTGGGAAGAACTTTTCAGCAATGATATATGAAAGGCTCCCGAAAATATAGAAATCGTACCATTCGATGAGGGTACCGGCGGAAGAGGCAAAAATGACTTGCCAAATGTTTTTCGAAGTGGAATTTTGCATAGGTGCGAATTGATGCCAATCAAGATAATAAAAAAGAATTACAATTTTCTTTTCGCATCTACAGGCTCTTTCAGCAGATTCACAAAGTTTTTGCCTTTTCTAAAAGCGTTCGATTAAATATTCAATTAACTTTAAACAGATAAACATTTTTTGTTGTTCGTGGTTAACCACTAGATATGCGTAAACAATTATTGCTCATCATCCTGGCGTTCGTGTTTTATCAACCAATGCATGCGCAGCAGCACCATACAAGGCCAAAGATTGGACTTACTTTGAGTGGTGGTGGGGCGAAGGGATTGGCGCATATTGGGATATTGGAAGCGATTGACAGCGCCGGGTTAAAAATCGATTATATTACGGGAACAAGCATGGGTAGCATTGTAGGTGCCATGTATGCCATTGGTTACCGTGGTGATAGTATAGAGCAGATTGCCCGCCAAATGGATTGGGCGAACTTGTTTTCCAGCCAGCCGTTGAAAACGGAAATCTCCATCGAAGAAAAAAGCGAATTCGGTAAGTACTTAATAGAATTACCTTTTGAATACGGTCGCCCCAAATTGGCCTCTGGTGTAATAGTAGGGCAGCAATTGTGGCTAGAATTAGCTCGCTTAGCTTACCCGGTGAAAGATCAAAAAGACTTCTCAAAATTTAGCATACCATTTAAATGCGTGGCTACGGATATTGCAACGGGGAATGCCGTGGTTTTAGACTCTGGGGAACTTGTAACCAGTATACGGGCTAGTATGGCCATACCATCGGTATTTACGGCTGTTCGGATAGGGAATAAGAAGTTAGTCGACGGTGGGGTTGTCCGTAATTTCCCAACTAAAACGGTAAAAGATATGGGGGCTGATATTATTATTGGTTCCAACGTATCGAACGGTTTGCGGCCGGAGAATGAATTAGTGACGCCGATTGATATTATTTACCAATTGGGATTTTATAAAGATGCCGATGATTTTACCGAAGCGAGAAAACTGACCAATATCTATATTCATATGCCCCTAAAAGCCTATTCCGCTGCCAGTTTTGGAAGTGTAGAGGAGATTATTGAAGCAGGAAAAGAAGAAGGCCGGCAAATGTACCCCGTATTTAAACATTTAGCAGACTCCCTGAAAGCATTAGATCCTACCTATCAATTCGTAGAGAACCGTTTACCGTGGGCGGCGGACTTAGAAATTACATCTATTCGCATTACGGGTCTTCGTCACTCTAATGAAAAGTTCTTTAGAAGTAGGTTGGGGTTGAAGGAAGGGGGCTGTTATACACCCGACCAGCTAAGGCTAGCTGTGCAGAACGTGTATTCTACTCGCTTCTATAAGCAAATCACCTATAACCTTGTACATGACGGTGCCGGTCAAAATAGGATGGATATTACGGTAGATGAAAATCCCCTGACCTATGTAAAGTTTGCCTTTAACTATAATACTTTCACCGATTTTGCAGCGATCGTAAATATTACCCAAAGAAACTTTATTGTGCCGAATAGCCGTGCATATGTAACGTTGGCTATTAGTGAAAACCCTAGGCTCACGG
The DNA here is from genome assembly GCF_003259335.1 of Chitinophaga skermanii. GTDB lineage: Bacteria > Bacteroidota > Bacteroidia > Chitinophagales > Chitinophagaceae > Chitinophaga > Chitinophaga skermanii. The sequence continues at coordinate 852,859 of NZ_QLLL01000002.1, read as the reverse complement.
CCGAATATTTTAAATATTTAGGGCGTAAGCGCAATTTGGGAATAGCCTTAGGTATTCATTATGAAGACAACCCGTTGACGATTTATAACGATTTTAGGTCGCAACAAGAGTATAAATACATGTACGGCGCTGCAGATGGTCATTTTCAATTTATGCCATCGCGGAATTTGTCGTTTTCATTAGGTACACGTTATGAATATGTACGAGCAAAACCCAAAATCTCGCAGCATTTGGAATTGAATGGACATGTTACCCAGTTGAATTCATACCTCCAAATGAATTACAATACAACAAATCGCGTAATGTTTCCTACCAAGGGAATGAGTTTTACCGTTGAAGCAGGCCAAATATTTGATCAGCGAGCCGATTTAACGATTCGTTCAGGAGGTACGGTTATTAGTTCTGATAGCGTGGGTTTAAATTATGAGAATTACCAACGATTGCTTTCCCGATTTACTTATTATTTGCCTTTGAACCGCAAACTAACCACCATTTGGAATGCCGGGATTGGGATGAACTTTAATTATAGTGAATCGATTATCAATAATTATTGGCTGGGTGGGATCACGCAGAATACAAGAACGCAATTACCATTAGTGGGTTATGTAGATGGAGAAGTGATATCATCAAGTGCTGCTACTACCCAGTTAGCTTTACAATACGAGGTAGTGAATAATTTATTTTTAACACCGCGTGTTGGAGTGGCAGTGTATGATTTCACGACGAATAACCAAAACACAAACTATAAATTTTTAAGTGGTTATGGCATGTCGGTTGGTTACTCGTCGCGTTTTGGACCTTTAGAAGCTACCTTGATGTACGGGGATAAATCCGGTATTTTTAAAGGGTATATCAATATTGGATTTCAATTTTAGTGCATACGGTCGCCACGAATTTCCATACTGTTGAGGATTTCGGCTTCTACTTTTAACCAGTATTGCCAGCGATCACGCACTTTATCTCCTGGTAAATATTTGTTAGCAAGATCGATAAACAGGCGGTAGTGACCAGCTTCGGATATCATGAATTTGCGGTAGAATTCGCGTAAATATTCATCTTCTAAACCTTCACTCAATAAACGGAAACGTTCGCAGCTACGGGCTTCAATGAGGGCGAAAATGAGTAATTGATCGAGTAAAAAATCTTCCCGGTGCCCGCCTTTGATGCGATGCTTGAGAAGTTCATTTACATAAATATCTTTACGTTGACGGCCGAGTTGGAATCCACGTTTCTTCATTTCGGCCAATACTTGCCTAAAATGGCCCCACTCTTCTGTAACAATAGGAGCAAGGGCAAACACCAGTTCTTCTCTTTCAGGGTATGCTTGAATTAAGGAAATGCACGACGTTGCAGCCTTTTGTTCACAGAAAGCATGATCACTGAGAATGAACTCTAAGGAAATAGAAGCGAGGTCAACCCAACGTGGATCAGTGGGCAATTTGAGCCCTAAAATGGAAACTTTACTACTCATACCAAGATATTTAACAGGAGCAAAGTTATAAAGAAGATAATTAGGATAGAATATGGGACTAGATTTTTTACAATCTGCCCTCGACAAACGGGAGGCGGAACATGCTTATAGAACACTGAGATTAGCCGGTGATAAAGTGGATTTTTGTTCCAATGATTACTTGGGATTGGCACGCAGCGAGATTATGCAAGAACAAATTCACCTGCTTTCAAAGCAAATACCACAACTACATGGTAGCGGTGGTTCCCGCTTATTAGCTGGGAATTATGAACTGGTTGAATTGGCAGAAAAATCTATAGCAGCCTTTCACCAAGCAGAAAGCGGGCTCATCTTTAATTCTGGATATGATGCCAATGTTGGCCTCTTCTCTTCTGTTCCTAAAAAAGGAGATGTGATCGTATATGATAGCCTAATCCATGCATCAATACGCGATGGTATGCGGCTTTCTACTGCCACTACCTATTCGTTCAACCATAATAATCTAGCCGATTTACAAAAAAAACTTGATCATGCAAGAAGCGTAGCCACCGGCCAAGTATTCGTAGCGGTTGAATCAGTTTATTCAATGGATGGCGACCAGCCGCCCTTGGCAGATATCGTGGGAATATGTGAGAAATTCGATGCTCATTTGATCGTCGACGAGGCACATGCTACGGGTGTGATAGGTGAAAATGGAGAAGGGTTGGCGCAAGCTTTGGGTTTGGAAGGCAAGTGTTTTGCCCGTGTTTACACATTTGGGAAAGCTGTAGGATGCCATGGCGCTATTGTAGTTGGTGCTACCCCCCTACGGCATTACTTGATCAATTTTGCACGATCATTTATTTATACAACAGCGATTCCGCCCATGTCAATAGCAGCTATTTTAGCCAGTTACGAGCTATTTCCCGGTATGCATGAACAGCGGCAACAATTGCAATCCCATATTGCCTATTTAAGCAAGCATATTGCGAAAGACAGGTTGTTAGAAAGCGCTACGCCCATACAAATCGTTAAAACCCCGGGGAATGCAGTTGCTCGCACAACAGCTGCGTATTTACAAGCCGCAGGATTTGATGTAAGGCCCATCTTGCATCCTACAGTGCCAAAAGGCGAAGAAAGGCTGCGTATAGTATTGCACAGCTTTAATTCAACCGAAGAAGTGGCTCAACTAGTAGCAGCCCTTCAACAAGCACCAACAAGTTGATAATATCATGAAAAAATAATAACTTTCTTATATGAGATTAGTTCCCGTTATTATATCCGCTATCCTAACCCTAGCCCTCGTTTATGCACTCAATAGGAGTTGGGGCAGTGTGCCGGCAATTGGCCGCTTTTTTAGTCCTCAACATGGTTTCTGGCAAAATGCTGTTAACCAAGAGGAAGACCAAAACATCGATATTCCCTTAAAAGGTTTACAAGGCAAAGCTACTGTATGGTTAGATGATCGTATGGTACCACATATTTACGCAGATGTAGAACGCGATGCCTATTATGTACAAGGCTATATGCATGCCCGCGACCGTATGTGGCAAATGGAATTACAAGCCTTTGCATCCGCCGGTAGATTGTCAGAAGTGCTAGGAGATAGAATGTTGAACTACGACCGTATGAAACGTAGGGAAGGGATGATTTACGCCGCAGAACAATCCTTGCTTGAAATGGAGCGTGATCCTGCTATGAAAAGCGAATTGGATGCGTATACGGCAGGCTTTAACGAGTATCTGCAAAACTTATCTCCCCGCGATTACCCGGTAGAATATAAATTATTGGGGTATCAACCAGAACCTTGGACAAATTTAAAAACAGCTTTGTTGCTCAAATATATGAGTGCCGATTTAGCCGGTACTGCATTCGATTTAGAGTATACGAATGCCTTACAAATATTCAATTGGGATGATTTCAATAAAATGTATCCCGACTTTACAGATACATTAGATCCCATTATTCCCAAAGGCACAGCATATGCGAAAGCCACAGCAAATGCTATCGCTCCGCCAGATAGCGTGTTAAAGCAAAATGCTGTTGCGATGCATTTTAAAGAGGAGCGACCCGATCCCGACAATGGTAGTAATAACTGGGCCGTTAGTGGTAGTAAAACAAAATCGGGAGCGCCAATTATTTGTAATGATCCGCATTTAGGATTGAGTTTACCTTCGTTGTGGTATGAAGTGCAGATCACTACGAAGGATATGAATGTATATGGAGTATCATTGCCAGGTGCACCTGGCGTTATCATAGGTTTTAACGATCACATGGGTTGGGCTGTTACGAATGGTATGGAAGATGTGAAAGATTACTACCGTTTAGAGTTTAAAGAAGGTACACGTTCGTATAAATTTAACGGTGCATACCGTGAAGCAACTTTGCGTATTGAACCCATTAAAATCAAAGGAAAGCCTACATATTACGATACTGTTTCTTACTCAGTATGGGGACCGGTTATTTTCGATAATACATTCCCCGATAATATCGCTAAGCAAGGCTATATAGCCATGCGCTGGAAAGCACATGACCAATCGAACGAGTTATTAACCTTTAACCGTTTGAACCATGCGAAGAATTACGATGACTATTTGAATGCCTTGAAAGTATATTCCTGCCCTGCACAAAACTTTATCTACGCAGGGAAAGATGGTGATATAGCTATTTGGCATAATGGTCAATACCCATTACGCTGGCAGAACCAAGGAAAGTATATTATGCCGGGCTCAGATAGTACCTATGCGTGGCAAGGTTATATTCCTAGGGAAGAAGTGCCACACATTAAGAACCCAGCACGCGGTTTTGTTAGTTCTGCGAATCAACATCCCACCGATGCAACGTATCCATATCATATGATCGCCGACTACGATTTATTCCGTGGTATGCGCATTAATCAACAATTAGCCGGTATGGATCATATTACGATCGAGGATATGATGCAACTGCAAAATGATAATAAGAACTTGTTTGCTACAACAGCCATGCCGTTGATCAAGAAATATTTAGATACAACAAAGTTTTCGGCTACACAATTGAAATACTGGCAACAATTGAGCGCTTGGGATCAATATAACACAGCTGAAAGTACAGGTAGCACTCTGTTCCAGTTAACATGGGATAAACTGGAAGATGCAATTTGGGATGATGATTTGAATAGAAAAGATACCGTGTTAAAACGCCCACAATCAAAAACAACGCTGCTTTGGTTATTAAAAGAGCCGGAGATGAAGTTTGTTGATAACAAGTTCACGCCGGAAAAAGAAACCTTATCAAAACTATTGCAACAAGCATTCGATAGTACCGTAGCTATTGCACAAAAAGTTGATACAGGTAATGGGCTTGCTTGGGGCCGATTCAGGGGAACAGATATTCGTCACCTTACACGTGCTTTACCCGCCTTCAGTAGGATGCATTTAAATACAGGTGGTGGTGCAAATATTGTCAATGCTACAAAACAAACACATGGTCCTTCTTGGAAGATGGTAGTGCAATTAGGCGAGAAAACCGAAGCATTCGGGATTTACCCGGGTGGACAAAGTGGCAACCCTGGTAGCAAGTACTACGATAATAGTGTGAATGATTGGGTAGATGGTAGGTATAATCAACTATTGGTGATTGATGCCCGTCAATCGACACAACCGGATATGAAATTTAAAATTAATTTTATTCCTTCTAAATAGGCTACAGTAAAGACTTCTGTCGTATTCAAATAATGTTTGAAGAAGATTTTTTTAAATTTTTTTCAAACATTATTTGGCGCGAATGAAATAATTTCTATCTTTGCACTCCCATCGAAACAGTCACACTGTTGAAATGGACACAAAAAAGGATGATTCCGTAGCTCAGTTGGTAGAGCAATACACTTTTAATGTATGGGCCCTGGGTTCGAGTCCCAGCGGGATCACAAGAAAATTCAAAGGTTATTAAAGCCGCTTAAATCACAAGATTTAAGCGGCTTTTTTGTTATGCCATTAAAAGGTAAATCATAGTAAACGAATCATCTGGAAGGCTACTAAAAAGGATACATTAAATGGGATTTTTATCAGAAATCGTTCGTGAACTGATGTAGATTTTGATGCCGATTATTCGAGCATTAATAACGTTGCCGGCAATCTTTGTAGTAAATAATTCTCCGCTTGCTTCTTGCTTGATACAAGCATAAAGCTCTCTTGAAAATTAATGTTATATGTGCGGATATGACCTGGGTTCAATTTATAAAATAGGCTATGAAAACATTCAATCAAATGAAATTGGATAGCCTTTGCATATTGCCAATATCATGTAAGTTAATTAACATGTCGCACACCTTACGGTTTCAATCCATTTAAACTTATTAACTTCCACTTTTCACCTTTCCCGTAATTCTACCTTTATGGATCAATCCCCATTCGCTTAACACTGTTATCATTGGCCTCAAGGTCCGTGCATATTCTGTGGGCAAGTATTCCACAATCACCGGTGTTGAGTCTGCCTTTACCTCTCTTTTTACCAATCCGTTCAACTCGAGAGATTTTAACTCTGCTGACAACACTCTTGCAGAGATGCCTTTAATGGCCCTTTGCAATTCGTTAAACCGGTTATATCCAGTCATTATTGCAATAACGATGCGGAGTTTCCATTTGCCTCCAATTACATACAAGGCATCTTCCACTGCCAACAACTGGGCAGCACATTTAACTTCTTCTAATGCTAGTCTTTCCATCTGTTTAATCGGGTTAAATAACCTCTAGGTTAGCACTAACCTTTAGTTTAGTACTAACCTTTTATTAGCCAATGTACCTAATTTTGAGTCATCAAAAGCAAAAAGAATGAAAAAAATATTGCACATCATTTCAAGCCCTAGAATAGCTCACTCAGCCAGCCGGAAATTAGGTAATGCCACCTTGGAAAAATTAATGGCAAAATATCCCGGTAGCGCAGTCATAGTGCGGGATTTGGCGAAAGATCCGGCACCGCACCTGGATGAAGTACACATTGTTTCCTTTTTTACTCCTGCAGACAGTAGAACTGCAGAGCAGTTAGATGCTATCAGGTATTCGGAAGAAGCAGTAACAGAATTACTGAATGCCGATATCATAGTAATAGAAGCGCCTATGTATAACTTTACTATTACCTCTACCTTGAAAGCATACTTCGACCATATTATCAGGGCAGGTATGACGATTAAAATTAGGGGAGGGGGCCTGTTACCCGAAGGTTTGCTGACGAATAAGGAAGCATACATCGTTACCAGCTCAGGAAGCGTTTATTCCGAAGGAGACCTCAAAGACTATGACTTTGTAGAACCCTTTATTCGCGCTTTCCTTTCTGTGATCGGAATTAAAGTGGCCGGCGTTTTCAGGGCAGAAGGCCAAGCAGTTGTGGGGCTAGAAGCCGCGCTTGAAAATGGATTCGACAGTATTGCAGCTTGGGAGTAATCTATAATATACATGCAATGATAATGGTTGAGGACTATCCATGGATCACTGCTTCTGCTTTAACATAGACGGATTTTATATAACAAGGTGATATGATTACTGTGAATGAGCTTTGTAGGTATACCTGGATTCCGCTAATATAAAAGGCTACAAATTCGGCTGCAGTAATTTTTAAAATCCTTGATGTTGTTAGTTACACTTTTCATATAGTCCCAGGGGGATAACAGAAAAAATAAAAGACCTGCGCATTGCGCGGGCTTTTTATTATACGCAAGTTTAATCAAGTATCTGATTACATTCCAATTTATCATTTCGCAATGTGGCCTACAGAATAGATCAATTAATTCGGATATTGATTATTCAACACTTTGATGTTGGATTGCCTAATCTTAAGTAATTATAGTTATTGCCAGCATACCGATCATATTATTACTATCTTGATGCAATTAATACACAAAACCTTATATGTCAGCTTATCAGTTGAATAGATTAAATGATATCCTTCACACCACAAGCAATCGTTCAATAAAAACGTATGCCCTTCATCTTGTTGTAACATATCACGTTACATCACTTACAACAGAACAATTATTTTCATATATCCCGTTTATTTGGGAGGTCGATCTTAGTGGTCGATACAATGGTATTCGGCATAAAATAGAACAAGAAATTATAGCAAGACAAGAAATAAAAACAATCAAAATGCTCCTGGCATTATTGGAAAGTACGAACCCTTATCTTCGTCATATTGGAGCCGATCTTTTAAATAGTTTTAATAATGAAATAATTGTGGAACCCATTTTGCATTATCTACATCATACCACGGATGGCTTTATGACTAAAAGGGCTGCTATTTATGCATTAAGCCTGTTTAAACACCAGCAAAATGTAAGGCAATACATACTTGGCGAAATGGAAAGAAATGCATCTAATAAAGACGCTTTTTTTAGAGCGAATTACTTAACAATTATTGAAGCTATGATATAGTGTAATTTGGTTAACACAATACCTTCATTATATCAATAAGCTTTAAACGTACGTTTTACTGCTCTAGGCCTATGACCTCAGTATTGTTTCTATCGTTCTTTATAAGGGTATACTGTACATGTAAGGTTGATTATACTTACTCCCCATAATGCTATTATCCTATATACAATCAATACTACTAATGAGGGTACTGTATACATGTATGTCCTGTATGTTCTTATGCTAATAAGTGGGTAGCTTTCAAGTGACTTCTAAGTAGGTTCCAAGTAAATTCCATGTGATTTCCATGTAAATCCCATGTAAATCCATGTAATCTCATCGTGTCACCATCGATATTCAGTCGTTATTCTATCGATTACACCTTATAGTTACATGGCAATTACCTTGTATTACAATTGGTCGTAGTGGATTGGACATAGTTATTCAATACACTTAGGATTGATTATCACTTATTTAGATGTAGGCTTGAATTTGACTTTTCATTGGAACTATTCATTTACTGATAGTTATGAAATCGATACCCAATTATCTTGATATTTTTCAATGTAATAACGTTACCATACTTTGGAGTAACAATCGGCAATATGTCATCTATACCCCATCATGTAAACTGCTATTAGCCGCAGTAATTTACATGGCCCCACCTACTCAACACAATACTTAATACGAACCGTAAATATTACTGGATTCCATAATTAAGGGTTATTACTTAGTTTTTGATTCAGGGTTCAATTTACTTTCGTATAACCATTGTACACATTTAATACCCCAATTATGGATACCCCCAAGCAGAATAGGCATACTACAATCCCTCGTAATGCCCAACATTCGCCTATGTCAACAAACAATATGTCCAAGGGCTTAGACATCCCCACTTTGCAATTGCCACAAGGGGGAGGGCCCATAAAAGGCATCGACGAAAAGTTCTCCGTTAACCCAGCGAATGGTACGGCAGCGATTAGCTACCCAATACCCATTGCACAAGCCCGCGGCGCAGTACCGGCCCTTCAGTTAAGCTATAATTCCGGCAATAAGAACAGTATTTTCGGATTAGGCTGGGATCTCAGTATATCATCTATCAAAAGAAAAACAGATAAAGGCTTGCCCTTGTACGATGATGCCAATGATAGCGATACCTTTTTACTAACTGGAGCTGAAGACCTAGTGCCCGTATTTCAACAAGATGCCGAAGGTAATTTCATCGCAGCCGGTAATGGTCATTATGTAATCAAAGAACACCCCTCGGCAGACCAACAATACATCATCCGCTATTACCGCCCGCGTGTAGAACAAACGGCTTCCCGAATAGAACGATGGACACATGTAATAACGCAGGAAACGTATTGGCGAATGATTTCTTCGAATAACGTAACCACCTTATTTGGTTATACAGCCAATGAACGTATTGCAGACCCAGAAAACCCACTACACGTATATGAATGGTTACCCTCTTTCATGTACGACGATAAAGGAAACTGCGCACAATACATCTATAAAAAAGAAGACAATGCAGGCTTCGATGCCGGTTTGCCACAACATCTACACCGGCATGTACAAGGTCAAATTCAATACACCAATTCCTATCTTTCAAAACTACTATACGGCAATAAAACGCCTTACTTGCAAAGCCAAACATCATTCCCCCCTGCAAATGATTACTGCTTTGAAACCATTTTCGATTATGGTGAATACAACTCCGAACCACCATTCGATCCATTACATGCTTGGCACTTCCGAATCGATGCTTTTTCTACCTACAAGCCAGGTTTTGAGGTACGAACAACACGTTTATGCAAGCGTATTCTACAAGTACACCATTTCGCGGAATTACCCGGTGGAAGCGCCGTTACAAAGTCGTTAGATATTGCTTATGAAAGTGGCGCACACAATGGTATTTCCTTGCTTTCCACACTCACAACATGCGGGTACATTAAACAAGCTAATGGTACATACACAAGCAAGGCTATGCCACCAACAGCGTTTATATACGAACAACAAGCATGGGATACCACTATTCGCACAATCGAAAACGAATCCCAAGCACCGCCACTATTCGGCATTAACGACTCCTTCCATCTTTTCACCGATTTATACAATGAAGGCCTACCCGGTATTCTAACAGAACGGGGACAAGGCTGGTACTATAAACAAAACCTAGGCGGCGGTCAATTCTCGCCCTCCGTATTGGTATCAAATAAACCCAACTTTACAGGGCTAGGTGCTCAACTGCAATTAACCGATTTAGATGCCGATGGCAATAAACAACTCGCACAATTCCAAGGCAACACCCGTGGATTTTTTGAGTTGAACGACCAGCAAGTATGGCAACGCTTTCAAACATTTGAACAATGCCCAAATATCGATTTGTCGGCACCCAATGTGCGTATGATTGATTTAAATGGTGATGGTAAGGCCGATATCTGTATCACTGAAGAAGATGCGATTACATGGTATCCTTCTGCCGGTAAACAGGGTTTTGAAGCGGTGCGCAGCGTATTTCAATCGATGGAGGAAGAGAGGAAGCCACAACTGGTATCAGCAGAAACAGTTCAAACGATTTTCTTAGCAGATATGAACGGCGATGGATTAACAGATATCGTGCGTATCAGGAATGGAGAAGTATGTTATTGGCCAAATGTAGGTCATGGTAAATTCGGCGCCAAAGTAGTAATGGCACATGCACCCACTTTCGATGATCCATCTTCTTTTCAACCCAAATTTATCCAACTAGCCGACTTTAACGGATCAGGCACTATGGATATTTTATACAGTACTGCACAAACAGTGAAAATTTGGTTGAACAATAGTGGCAACGAATTCGATACAACACCGGTTGTTATTGCACCTACCCCTAAAACAAACTTGGGTGTACATGTGAATATAGTTGATCTACTAGGCACTGGCTTACCCTGCTTGGTATGGTCGAGTAATTTACCGTCCGACGTGTTACAGCCTATTCAATATATCAATCTAATGCAAAGTAAATTCCCCTACTTGTTGCGCCAAGTGAATAACAATTTTGGGAAAGAACTACACCTTTCATACGAGCCCTCCACAAAGTATTACCTCGCAGATCTAAAGGCCGGGGAACCTTGGCTTACAAAGTTGCCATTTGTTGTACCTTGCTTAGATCATACCACGAAGAAAGATCGTATTACAGGGGCCGAGTTTACAACATACTATCGCTACCACCATGGCTTTTTCGATCATGCAGAACGCGAGTTTAGGGGCTTTGGTATGGTTGAACAAATTGATGGAGAAACTTATGAACATTGGGTGAAGAATCCAGCACATCAATTACACGACGAAAGATTACACCAAGCGCCGGTATTAACGAAAACTTGGATTCACCACGGCGCATCTCTTCAACAAGAAACCATATTACAACAATACGAAAACAGCTATTGGCCCGCTGTATTATCCAAATTAGGCATAGACGTACCTATTGATGAATACAAGTTCCCCACCTGCCAAATTGTTGCCGGCACGGGTATTCCCAATACGCAGCTACAACAATTGTCGCCCGAAGAATGGCAACAAGCACACCGTGCCTTTAAAGGGCATGCTGTGCGTACAGAAATATTTGCCCCCACAGCACCCACTACTGGCGCCACGCTAACACAATTGCAACAAGATGCAAAGCCATACAGCGTATCTATGAACCATAGCGCAGTGGAACTAATACAACCAAAAGGGCAAAATACTTTCGCCGTTTTTAGAATGCGCGACTTAGAAACGATACAATATCAATACGAACAACACATAACCGCCCCCCGTATCATGCACCAGCTCAACCTGGCTTTCGATGATAGGGGGAATGTATTATCCACCGCCTCTATTGCGTATCCACGGCGTGTAGTTGATACATCGTTACCGCTGGCTGTACAAGCAGCACAAGCCGCTACGATCATACAATACAACGAACAGCATTTCACGCAAGATATAGATACGGCACACGATTTTAGACTCCGCGTAGTAAGCGAATCGAAAGGCTACGATATCAAAGGATTACCCAAAGCAGGCACTTATTACACACCAACAGATTTTACCCTACTCGCTATAGCACAAGAAATTGATTTTCTCGATTCCGAGAATATACCGCCAAATGGTGTAGTAACGAAACGCCTAACCCATCACCAACGTCAACTTTTCCGCGGCGATGATGGTAGAACGATATTACCCCTGCATAGTCTTGCTCCAAAAGGAATGCCTTATGAAACCTATCAACTTACTTTCACATCAGCGATGGCAACACAGCTTTATGGCAATAAAGTAAACGATACCCAATGGCTAGCGGCTAATTATGTACACAGCGAGCAAGACCAACATTGGTGGTCGCCCTCCGGTAGAATGCACTTTATTGCAGAAGACGAATCGCTCAGTAGTATGCAACAGCGGTTTTACCGCCCGTATGCCTTTACGGATGCTATGGGAGCTACTACGATTACCCACTATGATGAGTCATACCAATTGTGGCTAATGTATACAGAAGATGCCATTGGCAACCGAACAAGTGTAACAGGGATTGATTATTATACATTACTGCCTAATGGAATTAGCGATATCAACGATAATATTTCACAAGTGCTATTTGATGAATTAGGACTTGTAAAAGCAGTGGCCCGCTTAGGGAAAGGCAATGAAGCCGATGACCTTAACGGTTTATTCGGTCACACGTTGCCCGCCGAGTATGATCAAATAAACGCCTTCTTCACAGCAAATGATAGTCGCACATTACAAATACATGCAAGTAGTTTATTGCATCATGCCAGCATGCGGTATGTATATGATTTTAACCGTTACATGGTGGCGGGGCAACCTGCTGTAGTAGCAGGTATTACGCGAGAACAGTATTATCATGCAAACCCTCAATCGCCGGTAAAAATGGCCTTTGAATATATGTCTGGCTTAGGCTATATTATTATGCAGAAATCGCAAGCTGCCCCGGGTATTGCCAAGCATGTGAGTATTGAAGATGGTGAAGTACTAATAACAACTGTTGATACTTCATTACAAACACCTACGCAATTAAGATGGATTGGCGACGGGCGATTGGTGATGAATAATAAGGGGAATATGGTGAAGAAATATGAACCCTATTACGCCACTTCTTTCGCATATGAAGCGCATACGGAATTAGTAGAAGTAGGTGTTACGCCTTTGTTTTATTACGATGCACAAGGAAGGGTAGTTAAAACAATACTACCTAACCAAACATTCAGCTACACAAATTATTCACCATGGCAATCCGAAACGTTCGACCCTAATGATACTGTACTTGAATCAGCATGGTACAATAAGCGGGTTAACCGTCTTATAGATACCGAATTAATTGCTGCCGGGAAAGATCCCGCGCAGGAGCAATCTGCTGCTATGAAAGCCGCTTTACATGCCCATACCCCGAATATTCAGTATGTTGATACACTAGGCAGAACAGTGGTATCGGAAGCGCAAGTAGTAGGTACAAAAGGTATCGAGAAATTACACACAACGAATTATTTTGATAGTAACAGTAATTTGCTGCGCACGATCGATGCACGGAATAATACCGTGGTGAATTATACGTATAACTTACTGGGTACATGCGTGCATGTAGATCATGTGGATACAGGCGAGAAATGGTCCTTTTTTAATGTGAATGGCCAATTAATCACTACTTGGGATGATCGTAACTTTACTTTCTTGTTTACGTATGATACCCTCCATCGCCCCCTTAAATCAACTGTAATGGGAGGTGATGGTGAAACTGCTTTACATCATGTGTTTGATGCTTGGGTATATGGTGAAGGATTGATCAATGCTGCCCAAAGGAATATGCGTGGCCAAATTTACCAACATTTCGATACTGCCGGAGTAACTTATACCGATGCTTATAGTTTCCTAGGCAATCCACTTGCTACGCATCGCCGCTTATATAGCAAATTTGAAGAGATGGTAAATTGGCATGATGATGTGGAGGAGAATGAACAACTACTTGAACCGAATGTGTACACTTTTGCCACACAATATGATGCACTCGGTAGAATTACAGAACAGCTCGCACCTTGTGGAACCATCATAACGCCAGTTTATGATGAAGGAGGTTTATTAACCAGCGAATCTGCCACCCACTTACAACCTGCTGTTACACGCAATTATGTACAACAAGTTACCTATAATGAAAAGGGTCGCCGAAGTAAAATATTATACGGAAACAATACTAGTACGCGTCTTTTCTATGATGAAACAACCTTCTTAATATCTCGCATTGTAACAGCCCGACAAGATGGAGACATTTTGCAAGATTGGCGTTATACCTACGACCCCGTAGGGAATATCACCCATATAACTGATCATGCTGTGCCTACCACCTTCGCGCAAAATCAACCCGTAACCGCTACCAATACATTTACCTACGATGCATTATACCGCATTGTGGAAGCCACAGGTAGGGAGAACAACGCGGCACTTACTTACGGACTGGATGATAATTGGCAAGACGCCCCTTTCCTTGTACAATTAAACCCCGCCGATCCCATGATGATGCGCAACTACGTTCAGCAATTTGCATACGACGAAGTAGGCAATATTACCCAAATGAAACACCAAGCTACTGGGAATAACTGGGTACGCGGTTATACCTATCATCAATCGAATAACAGGTTATTGCAAACCCAAGTAGGCACACAAACCTATCAATACGGTTACAATACCTCGCGTGGACATATCACCGATTTACCTCACCTCCAAACTATCGTTTACGATTGCCAAGATCGCGTATGCAAAACATCACGCCAGCGAAGAGTAGATGGCGGTGTTCCTGAAACAACCTATTACCAATACGATAGTAGCGGTAGAAGAATAAGGAAAATTACATTGAATACCGCTGCCCCCGGTCATACCCCAACGAAGAAAGAAGAACGGGTTTACGTGGCTGGTTATGAATTGTACATTCAACATTCAGGCAGTAATGCCGGCTTGCAACGAGAAAGTTTAAGCCTGGTAGATGGCGACCACCGTTTTGTTCGAATAGAAACGCGCAACGAAGTAAACGACGGTACATTACAACACATTGCGCGCTATCAATTTACTAACCACTTAGGTGCTGCTTGTTTAGAGTTAGATCATACCGGGAATATATTGTCGTATGAAGAGTATCACCCTTTTGGAACCACTGCTTACCAAGCTGTTAATAAAACGATTAAAACCGCCACGAAACAATACCGTTTTTCTGGTATGGAGCGCGACGAGGAATCGGGATTATCATACCATACTGCAAGGTATTACATGCCTTGGTTAGGGCGATGGCTTAGTAGCGATCCCATTGGTACACGCGGTGGTATTAATAGTTATGCATATTGTAATAATGCCCCCTTAACGATGATCGATCCCGGCGGTTGTCAAGGTATGAGTGCGCAAGATTGGGGTTTTACCCTCATGCAAGAACGAATGGGCCAAGAGTTAGGTGCTATGTGGGAATCGGTGTTTGGCGGTAAAGCGCAGGTGAATATAGCGGCGAATAGGGTTAGTGCAGAAGCGCCGAAGGGCGGGGTTGGTGGCGCTGTAGGAGGCATTGTACGTACTGCTACGTTTAGATTAGTGCCCATTGAAAAGGATGCTTCTATGGCTAGTTTAATGGGTATGGAAATGGGAGCAGGATTAGTACCTATCCTTGATCCAGCAGAACGCTTAGCTTCAGGTGTTACCGTAACTGGGCAAGAAACAAGTCGGACCATGGCATTGATTGAACTTGCTTTAGATGTTGGTCCTTGGATGATGGAATTAAAAGCTGCACGTGCCGCAAAAATGGAAGCCAAACTGGCCAGCAGAACAGCGAAACTTGAACTACCTATTGGTAGTGCAGAAGGTCCAATAAAACCCAAGTCAGGCAATCCTGTAAATCCTTCTGGTAACAAAAATCTTTGCGTGGCTGATACTATTTGCCACGAGGTAAATAAACATTTAAAGCCAGGAGAAAAGGAACTAACCAATACTGAATTCTTAGAATTAGCCGAACGTAAAGTGAGTATTGTTGATAGTCCAATAGAAACGGTTGGCGAAGTGGTGGAAATTGCTGAAAAAGGATTAGAAAAATTGAATAAAAGCGGGCGGTTGAAAAATAACCTTAGGTTAGAGTTGGATTCTTGTGTTGAGCCCGAACCTGGTTCATACATGGCAATTTTTACACAAGATGATACTGTACGCCACGCAGTCCATTTAGAAGTAAGTGGTAAACCTAGGCCAACATACAAATACAAAGGCAAATTTATTAGTGAGGATGATGCTTTAGATATTTTAAGTGACTTAGAAGGAACAAAGGCGAAGTCGGCTGAATTTCCCAAGCAGGTAGATGTTTATGATAAAAAGTACTTCGATCCACAAAAAAATAGTCCATACTTTTTACGTCCAGATCAACAGAAACCTAACACCTTATTGAGATTTATCAAAGGAGAGAATTAAAAATCATCATTTTATACCCCAATTAATTTAATAAAACATGTTACCCTCCATCAAACAATACGGCATTACTGGCCGTATAACGGACCTTGCTAACCAGCCTTATCCAGGCCTAACAGTACAGTTAGCCGGCAATGCAGCCGCCCCAGCACCTAGTTTACTCAGTGTACCCAATGGAAGTATTGCCCTTACCGATAACAACGGTATGTATTCTTTTTCCTTCGATGCAAATGATTTTCAACAAGCATTTGTAAGAAGCGATGAAGGCGATTTTACCTTGTCAATTTTCAATGGCAATACATTAATACACACCGCCACTTGTAAATGCAACCCGAATAAACTCGAAGTAGTAGATATTAAACTAACAATTCAAATTAAAGCAGGCGACGAAAACATTTACACAGTAGCAGGTATTGTACGCAACGAATTCGGAGAACTGCTGGATGCAGTTAAAATTGAAGCCTTCGATCGCGACTTGCGTGCCGAACAGTTACTGGGTACTGCTACTATTAAGAACGGTATTTTTTCCATTGCCTATAAAAGAGAACAGTTTACAAAAGCGGAGAAGTTAAGTGCCGACCTAGTACTGCGCGTGTATGGAAAGAATAACATGGTGATACATAACACGTCCATTCACTTTAATGCACCGCAACAATTGGATGTGGTGATCAATATCGAGGATAATAACTACCAAGGCTTAACGAGTTTTGAAACCTGTGAAGTAATATTTACGCCTTTGTTAGACGGTTTGGCAGTATTGGATTTGAAAGAAAATGAGCAATACCAGGACATTTCCTTCTTAGAAGGAGAAACACAACAATCTATTGAGCTTATACTCTCATGGATAGCCGCTTACCACTTGGAAGAAGTAGCTAAAAGCATTGGCTTCCCACTAGATGCGGTCACTTTTTTCGCTTATGTAAAACAAGGCTTGCCCGGGTTTGTAACGAACGATTTGTTACGCGATTTATTAGATACCCAAAAGGTAAGCGTGGTGGCCAATAAATTATTGAAAGATTGTAGTAATATTCCAAACGAAGAACATACCAATATTATCAACACGGCTATCAATAACAACCTTGTTCCCGCCAAACTGAAAATTAATATCGACAGTATCGCCAACACATTCAATAACATGAAACTGTATTATGCAGCCAATGAAATTGGTAAAGGCGGTGGTAAGGGAACAGTAGGTGAACTAATTGCATTAACACCGAACGTAGCCAATAAGCAATCGGAATTTATGGCAGCGCTGGTAGACCATGTTGGTTCTTTAGATGATTTATGGGTGAAGTTGAAGGATGAAAAGCTGTTCGATGATGAAGATATTAAAGGCGTGAAGCTAAGCATGGAAATAGGTATGCTAACACGCAATTATTTGCCTTTGGTAGCTGCCTTACGTGATAAGATCATGAAAGGCGAGATCACAAAAAAGCAAGAACTTGCCGCTTATGATGTGGAAGATTGGATCGCTATTTTGAAAAGTAATGGTCCTGATGGAAAAGTAATTGGCGCACCTGCTAATATGGATGGTGAAACAGCAGCAGAAAAGTTGGAACAATACGCTACGATTTTGGATAAAATGTTCGAACGAAACTATCCAACAGCTGCCTTCAGTAGCCGATTTAAGAAAACCAAGCAGCTCCGTAAATCACTCGTTGCTACGGAAAGCCCCATTCATAAACTAATACCAGAAACTGCTGATGTAAGTACCTTCCTCGATCAAAACCCCGGCTTCTTCCTAGATGAACATCGTGTAGATGCATACATAGCAGAAACACCTGGTGCACTTGATAATATCGTAGATGCCGAAGCTACAGTGAAAGCGGTGAAAACAATTCAACGTGGGTTCAAACTACAACCTACTTTCCAAGCAGTAGACGCCATGTTGAACAAGGATATCTCCTCTGCTCAGCAAATATATTTCATGGGTAGCGAACAGTTCGCGGCCGAAATGGAAGATGCAGGACTTAGTAGTGTAGAATGCCGTAAAATATACCACCGTGCCGAGAATACTTATGCTATGGTGTTATCGCTATTCGGTACTTTTAATGCCGCTATGAATGGTTCATTACCTGCCGCGGTTCCCGCACAGGTAACTGGTGAGCAACAACCGGCTAATGAAAAATCATTAGCAGCTACAATGGGTATTGCCGCTGCTTTACCGAATCTGAAAAGTTTGTTTGGCTCACAAGATTATTGCGAATGCAAAGCCTGCCGTTCTGTATATAGTGCAGCTGCCTATTTCGTAGATATGAACCGTTTTTTATTGGAACGTAATGCCAACTATGGTAAAGTATTTGATGTGCTCAATAACCGTCGCCCCGACCTCGGATACATGGAACTTACATGCGAGAACACGAATACTCCCATGCCTTATATCGATTTAGTGAACGAGGTATTGGAAGAAGCAGTGAGTAATGCACCGTCTATGTCGTACAATAATTTGCCCATTGCCGCCGGTAGAATTAGTACGGCCATGTATACTGCTTTATCGAATAACTTTATTATCAGTGATAAAGCCGAAGTAGCCCCACCGGATAAAATTGGTATGTGGACAATTCGCGATAAGAATACTTCTTTGCGTGCTTATATCTCGGGTACGTACCTGCTGGTTTGGGAAACAAAACAAACCAAGTTAACGAAAGAA
Organism: Chitinophaga skermanii; assembly: GCF_003259335.1. Classification (GTDB taxonomy): domain Bacteria; phylum Bacteroidota; class Bacteroidia; order Chitinophagales; family Chitinophagaceae; genus Chitinophaga; species Chitinophaga skermanii. The sequence goes on along the minus strand of NZ_QLLL01000002.1, from coordinate 833,937 downwards.
GAATTACTGGTTACACCAGCATACACAAACCGAGCAGCATATACAAAACTAGAGTCACAAGTTTTCCCCTTTACGATGCCATTTAGCTTGCCTTTCCAACAAGCACGTGTGTATTTCGAACAAATGGGTACTACGCAACCTGCTTTCTTACAGCTTTTTCAACAAAGGAATGTTGTCAACAATGTGGAAGTATTCAGCCCCGTAGAATACAATATTGGCTTGTCGATCTTGGGCATGACAGAAATAGAAGCTCAAATTATTGCCAATAATTACCCAGCTAAGAAAGCGTGGGAGTTTTGGGGCTTACGCGAAAATGATAACAACCTTTTCCATCCAGCTTCTCCTAACGATACTACCACCAATATTAAAGGTACTTGGCTGGCTGTATTGTCGAAAGTTCCCATCTTACTAAACAGAACTGGATTAGCGTATAAAGAATTATTACAGGTACTTCAATTGCCCTTTGTAAATCCAACGGGTACCGTATATATCAATGATATCCCAGATACTACCAATACGGCCAATTGCGATGTGAATTTGTTTACCGTGGTAGGTTTAACGGCAGATGTACTAAGCCGCATACATAGATTTGTTCGTTTGTGGCGTCGCTTAGGAGGGAAAATGTATGAACTGGATATGGCTTTACCATATGTAGATGTAGCAAATCCTTCGGCAGGTAAGCTGTTAAATGAATCAGTATTATTGTCATTATCGAAAGTATATAGTATAAAAGAAAGGTTTGGCTTGTCTTGGCCAGAAGTACTGGTGTTGCACAACAATATTGATCATACTGCTTACCTGGATTATAACAATACGGAAAGCACGCCGGTAACTACCTTGTACGAAACACTGTTCCGTAATAAGAAGGTAGGTGTACCTTTAATCTTCCCGGCCAATCCCAAAGAAATAAACCGCCCTATTTCTTACTATTTACCCGTTATGCACGCAGGCATGGGTATTAGTGAACAATCGTTATTGTCTGTTATAGGCGATCTTGGATTGAGCGTGAATGCAACCATGGATTATGGCATGTTAAGTAACATTTACCGCCATGTAGTACTAGCTAAATGGCTCGATTTACAACCGCGTGATGTGATGAGGTTGAAGCAGCTTTGGGGTAAGAATCCTTTCGAGTCGCCTGCTAATACACTGGCTTTTGTGGAATTGATCGATAAGGTGAAAGGAAACGCGTTTTCTATTGCCGAGGTAAACTACTTATTGGCGAATCAATTATCGTTAAATGAAGGAGTAGGTTTAGATAATAAAGTCATTACCCAAAATATCCAATTATTGCGCGATGGCCTGGTTAAAATCGCGGATGATGTAGCACTTAAAACAGGCGAAAGCCTGGAGGCCTATATACAGTCAAAGCTTGGCTTGTTACCCAATCTAAAAACCGATGCCGATCTAAGCAAAGCCTTTGCTATTGTTACGGGTACTTGGAACGATACGGAAACCGAAAAAGCCAGCACTTTAATTGACAACTATTTCACCGGCGTATTAACGATTGCCGACGCCAAAACCAAGCTCGCTGCTACACCGGAAGGCTTACCCAAAGCAGAAAGACTGGCTTATTTCCAACCGGCCTTACAAGCTTGGTTGCTCAATACGCAACAGCAAGCATTCGTTAAACAATGCTTATCCGAGATATTACAAGTCGACGGGGTACTCACCAACCTATTACTAAGTGAATTGAAGTTAAATAACACCAATATTCCCCTTGTTCAAAACTTTGTTGATACCCGGTTATTAGAAAAAATCACCAATGGCAGCTTTAAGTTCGACATTGTTGAAACCAATTTTCCAGCTATTTATAATAGCCTACGCTTACTCGATAAACTGGCATTGATTATTACAAAGTTGAAAATACAGTCGGAAGAATTGCAATGGTGGTTGGTGGAAAGTAATGCCCAATCGATTGGCTGGATGTTGGCCAATAAAATACCGATAGATGCTACCTCAACGGTGCAGATGAGCACATGGATTAACTTGGTAGATCATTTCAAATGGCGCAGCCGCTTACCAAAATCGACGATCAGTATTACTGAATGGTTGAACATGTTAAACAACCCGGCAAGCTCCGATCCTGGTATTGTGAAGGCATTAGCCACTTTAACCGGTTGGAACGAACAGGATATGATGTCGTGTATTACGGCATTCACATGGTTGCCACGCACCGCCTTCAAAACCGCGGGTAACTTATTGCGACTTACTCAATGCATGGAAACCGTGCAGCAAATTGGGGTAAGTGCACAACGTGTTATTACATGGGCTAAGCATATTCCTACATTCGAAATCGTTGAAAACATTAAGCAAGCTATTAAAGCGAAATACGATTGGAGTCAATGGCAGGTCATCTTACAACCCATTCAAGATAAATTCCGCGTGCAAAAGCGTGATGCATTATTGAGTTACCTACTACACAATCCGAATGGTTCAACCCAACAATGGACAGATGTAAATGGCGTGTACAATTATTTCTTAATCGATGTGGAAATGAGCCCGATGATGCTTACCTCAAGACTCAAACAGGCCATTGCCAGTACACAATTATTTGTGCAACGCTGCTTTTTGAACCTAGAACCTATGGTAGTAGTGAATGCCGCTTACGATGCGAAATGGAACCAATGGGATTGGATGAAGTATTACCGTGTATGGGAAGCTAACCGCAAAGTATTCTTATATCCAGAGAACTGGATTGAACCAGAACTTCGCGATGAGAAGTCGTCCATTTTTACAGAGTTAGAAGATGAGTTAATGCAACACGAAATGACGAATGAATCGGCCAACCGCGCATTCATCAATTTTGTAGATAAACTGGAAGATATTGCCAACCTAGAAACCCGTGCGATTTTCAACGAAGTCAATGGCTCGCAAAACATTCTACACGTATTAGCCCGTACCCGTGGTAGCGCCGCTCCTTCCTATTATTACCGGAAACGTATTAATAAAGGGCGTTGGACGCCATGGACAAAAATTCCGCTTGATATCAATAGTAACCACTTGCAAATAGCGGTCTATAATGAACGTGTATCTATCATGTGGCCACAATTTATCGAAAAAGCATACGATCCTACTGTGATGAACATTCCTTCAGCAGGTTCAAACATTACCCTCGCACGCCCCCAAAAGTATTGGGAAATATCGATGTGCTGGAGCGAATTGATCGATGGTAAGTGGACGGCTAAAACAGTTACGAATACTAACCTACAAATACCTTTTGCTACTGTAGGAGAAGATCCAAGTAACATCAATTTTAGAGCGCGCATTGGTAGTAACTTCGATATGAAGGTGTTTAGAGGAGTAGACTACCAAGCACAGTATGGCGATATGTCGTTTAGAAAGTATGGTAAGCAAATGACGGTAACGCCTGTACAGGGAGAGTTTATGTTAAGCAGTAATAATACCGGCTTTAAAAATAACCTAATTCAACACTTTACACAATACTGCGAGTTCTATTATGCTGCCGTGTTAGGCGATGCACCGGTAAACCTGTATCCCCAAGTGCTGCAAAATCGTTTTAAAGTGTTGAATAACACGCAAGCCAAAAGTCATTCTGTTATTGATGCCTCCGCATCGAACTTTCCCTATGCAACCTCTTACTTTTATTGGGATGCATTGCATAATTATAATGTCGACTTTATAGGTGAAAATTACCGCGATTACGATTATTATAGTCGTCAATGGGTATATTATCAAAATGCCACCATCAATTTCTATATCCACTATCATCCATACGCTGGCGTATTTGTCAAAGAAGCTACTAATAAAGGTGTGAAAGGTGTATTGAATAGAAGAATACAGCTATTCCCAGAACAATTTAACGGGTATAATCGGTTCAACTTCGCATCTTATTCACCTTCCGATTATGTAAAGCCTATTTATAAAGATAAGAATGGGAATTTGGCATTTCCAACAGAAGATATCGATTTCTCTTACACCGGGGCATATAGTAGTTATAACTGGGAGCTATTCTTCCATGTACCATTTTACATCGCTAATAAATTAGCGACCAACCAACGTTTTGAAGAAGCATTAAATTGGTATCACTATATTTTCAACCCAACGAGCACCGATACCGCGTATACTGATCAAAATACACCGCAGCAGAAATATTGGATTACCAAACCTTTCTTCGAAACCACCAAAGCCGATTACTATAAATCAAGAATCGACAGCCTAATGACGGCTATCGCCAAAAATGAAGCGGCCTATGTAGAACAAGTAAAGGAATGGCGTGATAATCCATTTAACCCGCATTTGATTGCCCGTATGCGTACAGTGGCTTACCAAAAGAATGTACTCATCAAGTATATTCAAACCATTATCGCTTGGGGCGACCAATTATTCCGCCAGAATACAACCGAGTCGATTAATGAAGCGACCCAATTATATGTGTTAGCAGATAGTGTACTAGGTCAAAGGCCGCAAAGTGTGCAACGTAATACAGGTGTGCCTGTTCGTAATTTCTTACAAATTGTACAAGAAGGCATAGATGCTTTCGGTAATGCTTTGGTAGATGTTGAAAATATCTTACCGGGTATTCCTACATCTAGTGGAGGCACTATTTCACAGCCTGCTTTACCACGGTTAGATACTTTGTGCTTTGGTATACCGAACAACGAAAAGTTGCTCACCTTGTGGGATACCGTAGCCGATCGCTTGTTTAAAATCAGGCACAGTATGAACATCGATGGTGTAACCCAGCAATTGCCGTTATTCGATCCTCCTATTGATCCTGCTGCTTTAGTAAAAGCTGCTGCAGGTGGCCTAAATATTGGCAGCGTACTAGCCGATGTAAATGCACCATTGCCTTTATACAGGTTCCGCTTTACCATACAAAGAGCGATAGAGCTTTGTAACGAGGTGAAATCGTTGGGGAATTTATTATTAAGTGTATTAGAAAGAAAAGATGGCGAAGCCTTTGCCCAACTCCGTGCCACGCAGGAAATGAATTTGCTGGCAAATATGCGGAGTATTAAAGGACTGCAAATTGAAGAGGCAAAACGATCCTACGAAGGTTTATTGGAAGCGAAGAAGATTATCCAAGAACGCCTAGAGTACTATAAAAAGTTAGGTGCAAATGGCTTGAGTGCCGGGGAGAAGAAAGCCGGTGATAAGTCACGCGCTTCTTCAGAGATTGAGAATGCGATTGCTTTAGGCTATACTTTGGCTGCCGGTGTGAAGTTGATCCCCGATTTCTTAGCCGGTGTAGCGGGTGTGGGTGGTAGTCCTACCGTAAATGCTTCGTTGGGTGGTGATCAATTGGGTGGAAGTGCAGAGCTGGCAGTAGCAACATTGAAGAGTATTGCTGCGGCTTTGGATAAACAAGCTGGCGTGGCTTTAACAGCCGCCAACTATGAACGTAGGAAGGAAGAGTGGGCATTTCAACAAAAGTTGGCAGAGAAGGAAATCCCGCAAGTCGATCTTCAAATTTTGGCCGCGGAAATTCGTCAAAGTATTGCCAATAAAGATTTGCAACAGCACGATAAACAAGTGGATAACCTCGCAAAAGAGTTCGAATATATGCAATCGAAATTCACAAACCGCGAATTGTACGATTGGATGAGCAGTCAACTTGCCACCGTTTATTTCCAATGCTACCAACACGCTTTTGATTTGGCAAAACGTGCCGAGAAATGTTTCCGCTACGAGATGGGCATTAGTACATCGAATTACATCCAGTTTGGGTATTGGGATAGCTTGAAGAAAGGATTATTGTGCGGTGAGAAACTGTACCAGGATTTGAGAAGATTGGAGTCGGCCTATTACGAACAACACCGCCGTACTTACGAATTAACAAAACACGTGTCCCTATCTTTACTCGACCCGGTGGCTTTATTACAATTAAAAACCAACGGCGAATGCTTTATTGATATACCAGAGTCGCTATTCGACATGGATTACCCGGGGCATTATTTTAGAAGGCTGAAAACGGTAGGGCTTACTATTCCTTGTATTGCCGGTCCATACACAACGATCGCTTGTACCTTAACACTCACCAGTAATAAGTTACGGAAGGATGCCACGTTTACCAGCAATGGTAAGTATGCACGCGATTACAATATAGACGATCCCCGTTTTAGAGATGAAATTGCCGGTATTCAATCAATTGCTACGAGCAGTGCGCAAAATGACAATGGTTTATTTGAGTTGAACTTCGGTGATGAACGTTATTTACCATTTGAAGGCGCAGGAGCAATTAGCACATGGCATCTGAAACTCAATAAGCAAATCAGGCAGTTTGATTTCGACAGTATAGCTGATGTAGTGTTACACCTCAGTTATACTGCAAGGGAAGGAGGCGAGGCACTGGCCGCCAAAGTAAATGCAGAACTGAAACAACAATTGAATGAACAAGTACTAGCAGCCAATAAAAAAGGATTGTTCCGCGTGTTCGACATCAAGCAAGAATTTTCAACTGCATGGTCACAGTTTATACTCCCGGCAAATGGAGGTGAACAAACCCTACAATTAAGCCAGTTAGCTACCCGTTTACCTTATTTCACCCGGGCATTCAACCAGAAGAAAGCCTCGCAAATAACGGTTGTCGCTAGGATGAAAAACAGCAGTAAGAATTACCAAGTATGTTTATCGCCATTGGGTACGCAGGAAGCCGACTTCTTAACCATGGCACCAACGGAAAGCTATGGAGGACTTCATTTTGCCAGCAAAACTTTACCGCAAGGCACAGCCATAAACATCAACGATTGGACCATGAAGATAAAAGAAGCCAATGCCAGTGATTTTACAAGCTTGCCGGCAGATGCAGTCATGGATGTATACTTAATCATTAACTATTCAATTGCTTAACCATGTTATCAACCATAGACATCGAAAAAATAGTGGCCCGTTTAGTGGAGGAATTGAACCCAGAAAAGATCATTGTATTTGGCTCGTATGCAAAAGGTACAGCAAAAGCTACGAGCGACTTGGATCTTTATATCATTCAACAAACGCGCGTACCGATGAGGCAACGCACCATGCAAATACTGCCGATGTTACAGCATTACTATGTAAAAATAGATGCACATGTTTTTACACCCGCAGAAGTACAGGCAGATCGCAACCAGCGATACTCCTTTGCAAATTGTGTAATGCGAACAGGGAAAGTGCTATATGAAAAAGCAGTTGTGGAAAGCATTTGCTGACATACAGTAATAACATAAAAAAAACACCGGTATCATGCCGGTGTTTTTTTATATATAAGCAAAGTACTTAATTCTCTTTTGCTAATAGCTCTTTTTGGAAGTTCTTGGGTGTAACACCTTCCACCTCTTTAAAAGCTTTAATGAAGTAATTGGCATCTGAGAACCCGGTTTGGTAAGCCGCTTCTGCAACAGGTAATTGGTGCTTTAAAAGCGATTTAGCCTGCCCGATTCGTTCTTGGAGGATAAAGTGATTGGGAGAAATGCCAAATTCCTGCTTAAAGGCACGGAAGAAGGTGGATTTACTCATATAAGCCAGCTTTGCCAGCCCATCTATGGAAATCTTTTCCCGGATATTGTTTTTGATATAATCTACAATAGCTGCAAAACGGTTGGCACTTTTGAGATGAGCGAAGTTTGTTTCGAAGTATTGCCTTGCTTGGGTTTGCATGATACGAATCAACAACTCTTTTAGCGCAAGGTCTGTCATAAAATCCTTGGCGCTATTATTTTCAATCGCAATACGCATAATATTATTCGTAGCCGCAGAAAGTGATTGGCTATTAAATAAATAGAAACATTCCCCGGAAAACTTCCATTGCGATTCGGCGTCTATTTTCGGGAAGTTGCCATTCAAGTAATCGACCGTACTTTTAATGAAATCATTATCAATGGAAAGGGCGATACATTGGGAAGGACTTGTATCCGCTTCTGGGAAATCGATAATCATTTCTTCGCCTGGTAGCATAATGAGGCTTTCGCCGGGCAGATATTCGAATTTATCTGTTTTGTTAGCAATCCTTAATTCCTTCTTGCCACGAATCATACCCGTAAAGGCAAAATTGTCGAACTTTAACGATACGTTTTCCACGGACGTATGTGTTTCATAGATGTCCAGTTCGCAATTATTATATGTATAGCTCTTTTTATTTTCAACCAATGAATTTAAATCCTTGATCGTTCTAAGTTTCAAAGGATCTAAGAGAGATTTTCTTTTCATAACCACCTATTTAAAGTTAATCATGTTTTGGTGAGTGTGGAATGTTGCGTGGTTCCTGCTTTTGCATCATGTACTGTATTACGCTGCTTTTAACTGGAGGCCTATCCTAACGTAGAACTAATATAAAAAGCTGGATTGCAATAAGCAAATGTGACCAATTTAAATGAGATTATTCTGCTATTTTTCTACACTATTCTGCTATTCCACCATTCTAATTTACGATAGCTTTATGTGAAATAAAACATAAAATTATGGCAGAAATAGCAACAGGTTCCGAAAAAAGGGACAAAATAGAAGCCAAAAATGATGGTTTTGTACGCCCGTCTTTCAAAGATAGGTATGAAAATTACATTGGAGGTAAATGGACGAAGCCGGTAGGAGGGAAGTATTTTGATGTTATTTCTCCAATTGATGGACAAGTTTTCACCCAAGTGGCTCATTCTAACAAAGATGATATCAACTTGGCAGTAGATGCAGCTGAAGCGGCCTTTAAAACATGGAAAAATACTTCCGCCACAGAAAGAAGTATCATATCAAATAAAATAGCAGATAGGTTAGAACAAAACTTAGAAAAGCTTGCTACCGTAGAAACAATCGATAATGGTAAAGCCATCCGCGAAACGCTGAATGCCGATTTGCCATTGGCAATCGACCATTTCCGCTATTTCGCAGGCGTAATTAGGGCAGAAGAAGGTGCTGCAACCGAGTTGGATCAAGACACTGTTTCCTTGATTATACAAGAGCCCCTGGGCGTGGTAGCGCAAATTATACCGTGGAACTTCCCGATTCTCATGGCCGTTTGGAAACTAGCACCTGCTTTGGCAGCCGGGAACACGGTGGTGTTGAAGCCTGCTGAAAGTACCCCGGTATCGATAATGGTGCTGATGGAATTGATTGAAGATTTGATCCCGGCTGGCGTAATTAACATTGTCAATGGTTTTGGTGCCGAAGTAGGCCGACCACTAGTTACCAACCCTAAAGTGGCAAAGGCTGCCTTTACAGGTTCTACAGCTACCGGTCGCTTAGTAATGCAATACGCTACGGAGAATATCATCCCAGTTACCTTAGAATTAGGAGGTAAATCACCAAACATATTTTTCAATTCTGTAATGGATGCGGATGATGAGTATTTAGATAAGGCCATTGAAGGGGCCGTACTTTTTGCCCTTAACCAAGGCGAAATTTGTACTTGTCCTTCCCGTTTATTGATCCAAGAAGACATCTACGATAAGTTTATTGCCCGCGTGATCGACCGTGTGAAGAAAATTAAAACCGGTAACCCGCTTGATCCAACTGTAATGATGGGGGCGCAAGCTTCCAAAATTCAGAAAGATAAGATCATGTCGTACTTGAAACTGGGTAAAGAAGAAGGTGCAGAAGTATTGATAGGAGGAGACGAAAACCATCTTGGTGGTGACCTGGAATCAGGGTATTATATCCAACCTACCTTGTTTAAAGGACATAACAAGATGCGCATTTTCCAAGAGGAAATATTTGGCCCCGTGGTAGCCGTTACCACTTTCAAAACAGTAGAGGAAGCTATTGAAATTGCCAATGATACCATGTATGGTTTAGGTGCCGGTGTATGGACGAGGGATGCCCATGAATTATACCGTGTACCACGTGCTGTACAAGCGGGAAGGGTTTGGGTAAATAATTACCATGCTTATCCTGCCGGTGCGCCATTTGGTGGTTATAAACAATCTGGTATTGGTAGAGAGAACCATAAAATGATGTTAGGACATTATCGTCAAACGAAAAACATGCTCATTTCTTATAGCAAACAAAAGCTAGGATTTTTCTAGTTGTAAACGTATTAACCGCAAACCCACAGATGATGTATTGATAATGCAGGTATCCTGGAATTTTGCGGTTTTTTACTTATAAGAAAGGATAGTTTTATAGAAGGTATTAATTGATAATAATGATAGCTGTAAAAAGATTGGATGCCACAGAAGCTGCGTTAGCGGTAATCGACCAGCTATTGACGGAGCACGGTGATTTAATGTTTTACCAAGCCGGTGGTTGTTGTGAAGGTACACAGCCCCAATGCTTCGAAAAAGGCGGGTTCTTTCCAAGAACAAACGATGCTTGCATAGGCACCATCCGTGGTTTCGAGTTTTGGGTGGATAGGGATTTGTTCGAGTATTGGCAATATTCGCATTTTACGTTGGATGTACTGGAGGGCTTCGGACCCGGCGGCTTTTCATTGGAAACGCCTTTAGGCAAAACATTTAAAGTGCATTACCGGCTTTTTACAGAAGATGAACTGAAGAATTTGGAACCCGTGCAGAGAAACGAGTAAGTTGGATAGTACGAATCGCTAACAAGGAGTGTGTCGTAGTAATGTTGCGGGAGGCTTGTTAGCGATTTACTTTTAATAAGTGTTTATACCGTAGAAGAATAAACAATAAATCACAGTAGAATGCTTCGAGAGTAGGCATGCAATTAGGAACAAAACCTGCGCAATGCGCAGGTTTTTTGTTTTTACAACCCATCATAATTATTTACGCGACATAATGGTATGGAGAAAGAAATTGTGGAGCTAGTTTGAAAATGGGCTCAAATTATTCATAATAATATGCTACCAGCAACCTTCCTTCCATAAGCTTTACAGCGGTGAAATTGTCTTTCGCATTCATGAAATAGCCAGAGAATTCAGCATCTGCATTATAGGCCGTGATAACAGCTCGATGGGAGAGTTTCTTACGTAGGATATTAAATACAGGCATATAAAGTTCCTTGGCTCCATCGAGGAAAACGAAGTCAATAGGACTTTTTGCGGAATGGAGCGTATTCAACGCATCGCCCATTAGGATATTAACATACTCTAATAAACCGGCATCCATTAGGTTGCCTTGCGCTGCAGCTACTTTATTAGGCTCCATCTCGGTAGTAGTTACCATACCTCCATTATTCTGTGCCGCCGCCGCTAAATAAATTGTAGAAATCCCAAATGATCCTCCAAACTCTACAATATTTTGGGCTTGCGCATAATCAGCCAAAAAGTACAAGAGTTTGCCTTCATCTTCACTCACCGACGTATACGCATCTAAATTTGTAGATGACTCTTTGCTACGCTTTTCAAATTGCTCACGGAAAAGCTGGTGCAAGCGCTGTAGGGTATCTTGGACTGAACGATTGTTGAGTGTATGCATTGAATGAAGTTGATAATGTAGTAGGAAACAATCCTTCGGATAGTTTAGTTGAAATTTCTGCCAAATCTTACCCCAATAACTTTTATAAAACATTTTTATATCTTTACCCCATCACGCCGAATGCCAAGTATCGGGAGTCAGTGAACTAAGAAATGCATAATAATTTACAGGAAGAATCAGCACTTTTGCAATCTTTTGCAGCAGGAGATGAGCAAGCCTTTTCCGTGATTTATCAACGGTTTTATAAGGGTTTGATGGTCTTTGCTTTGCGTTTCGTAGAAAGTACCACGGCAGAAGATATTATAGCAGAAACATTTATAAAGCTCTGGCAAACTAAAAACGAGTTCCAAAGCCTTGGGCAACTCCATCAATGGCTACGGATTACGCTACGCAATGCTTGCCTAAACCACATCCGGCAAGATAAAAATGCTTCCGAACGGCAACAAGAACTGCTTTATTTAAGTGACGAAGCGATCGATTACCAATTCTCAACAGCTCACCTCTACGCCAACCTCCACACCCGTATAATCCAAGAAATAGAAAAAATGCCGAAACAACAACAAACTATTCTCAAGTTGTTTTTCGTAGAGGAAATGAGCAATGCCGACATCGCCCAACAGTTAAATATTTCTGTACAAGCCGTTAAAAACCAAAAAGTAACAGCTTTGAAAGTTTTACGCAAAACCTTTAAAGATGAAGAACTGTGGCTGTTTACAGGGCTAGTGTCGACCTTTATGTCGCATTTTTCAAAATAATTTTTAAAATCGACTTGTACGCTCGTACATGTTTCGTGTTTATATAATATACGCACAACTTTTAGGTGGATGATAGATGTTTCAAATAGGATCACTGAATTAGTATACCGCTTTTTAAATGAAGAAATAAGCGAATCTGAGCTAGAAGAACTTGCCGAATGGCAGGCGGCTGATCCCTTACATAAGCAATTATTCGATGAAGTGATTGAACAACATCACCTACAAGAAGGTATGCGTGCTGGTTTTGTGGCCGAAAACGCTCGTGAACGGGTATTTGAAAGAATTCAACAGCATAAGAAACAAACAGGTAAAGTTGTTTACTTGAAGAAATACAAGTGGATAGTGGCGGCCGCAATTGTTCTCGTATTGTCGATACCAAGCCTGCTATTACTACAAGAAAGAACAAGCACTTCACCATCAATAGTAACAACAGGTATTCACCCTGCAACTAACAAAGCCACGCTCACTTTGGCCGATGGCTCTACAATAGAATTAGATAGTAATGGGAATCGCCAATTAAAACAAGGCAATACCACCATTCAACAACAGGGAGGCCAATTAGCATATAATTCACAAGCAGATGCTTCGAGTATCGCCTTCAATACCTTATCAACGCCACGAGGAGGGCAATTTCGTGTGCAATTGCCTGATGGATCACAAGCTTGGTTAAATGCCGCGAGTTCTATTACCTATCCTACTGCTTTTGCAGGAAAAGAGCGAAGGGTAAAAGTTACAGGTGAAGTGTACTTCGAAGTGGCTAAGAATGCTACTATGCCTTTTATAGTAAATGCCAATACCTTGGGTGAAGTGGAAGTGTTGGGAACACATTTCAATATCAATGCCTATAAAGATGAACCAACTATTCAAACAACCCTTTTAGAGGGTAAAGTAAGGGTGAAAGGAGGTGGAAATTCGACCTTGTTATTACCAAATCAACAAGCGATCCTACAAGCCCATTCGTTAAACGTAGTAACAGTTAGCGAGGAGAAAATCCACCAAATTATGGCTTGGAAAAACGGCATTTTCAATTTCGAAAACCAATCACTCGAACAAATTATGAAACAAGTAAGCCGGTGGTATGATATCGATGTAAAATATGCTAACAGTATTCCGAATATTGAATTCTTCGGCGAATTAGGCCGCGAAGTAAGCTTGCAAGAACTATTACATTTTCTCGAAAAATCAGGGGTAAAATTCAAACTCGATGCACAGCGGAAAGAATTGACAGTATTTTAAAATATAAACACATACAGTTGAATCGCCAACATATAAAGATTGTTCAAGTAACCACATAAAAAAACCGGGACTGCTTCGAACCATTCCCGGTATCAATTCGGTTACGACATAAACGTAGGTCCGCTAAGACTACATATTAATCAACCAAATCATTGCAAATGTATGCAAACAAATGCTATTTGTAAAAGCCGATTTCGACGAGGCTTCTCTCTACCAACCAAGCAGTTCAGGCAACGAACAACACTAGTTTTATGGATGCTCTTGCTATGCTTGCAAATGAATGCACAAAGCATCACGCAAACAGTTACCTTAAAAGGTGCTAACTTATCTATTGAACAAGTATTTGCATCCGTAAAAAAGCAAACCGGTTATCACATTGCCGGTAACAAGGATGTATTAAAAATGGCGAAGCCTATTACGGTAGATGTGAAAAATATGGGGCTGAGAAGCTTTCTTGAGCTTATATTTCGCGACCAACCACTTACTTGGGAAATAAGCAATAAGAATATTTTCATTGCTAAAAAGCCCATCACCACCACAAATGTTACACCGGTTTCGACTCCCGGTGTGCTATTACCCGGCCGCGTGCTCGACGAAAAAGGAGCGGCTATTCCAGGTGTAACCGTGAATGTAAAAGGAACTACAGCGATTGCAATAACAAACGAGGCGGGCTATTTTAACATTCCCAGTAAAAGCGAAGAGGTTACGCTCGTTTTTTCTGCCATTGGTTTCGAATCGCAAGAGTTGCGTTTTAACCCCGGCGTAGCTTTGAATACAGTGGCACTTAAAGTGAAAGTGCAGCAATTAAGTGCTGTAGTAATCGGCAACTACAATACAGGTTACCAAGTGCTGTCAAAAGAAAGGGCCACGGGTGCTTTTGGTAAACCAGATATGGAAGTTGTAAAGAAAAGAACAGCCACCATGGATATTATTACGCGCTTGGAAGGTTTAGTGCCAGGTATTCAAATCCAAGGTGGGCAAACTTCTACTAACCGTAACGGGAATGGCGTATCTACACAAAAAAGCGTTATCCGGGGTATTGGTTCTGTAAACCTTACTTCAGACCCTTTATACGTAGTGAATGGTGTTATTGTAACCGATTTCGCTTCCATTAATCCTGATGATATAGAAGATATTACTGTGTTGAAAGACGCCGCCGCCGCTGCTATTTGGGGTGCACGTGCAGCGAACGGTGTAATTGTGGTAACCACTAAATCGGGCAATAAAAACCAACGGTTAAGTGTAAGTTATAGCGGCTTCATAAATTATGCAGGTAAACCTTATTATGGTCCCGTACGCATGATGAATAGTGCCGAATATATCCAATCTGCCAAAGAAATATTTGATCCCATTTCTCAATCATATGCAAGCAGAATTTGGGGAACCATTGCACCGCATGACCAAATATTATACGACGAATATTTAGGTAAGATTACCCACGATCAAGCAACAAGAAGTCTCGATAGCCTAGCGTCTATTAACAACGAAGGACAAATACGCGATCTTTGGATGCGTGGAGCATATACAACAAATCATACTGCTTCTATTTCCGGCGGCAATAATGCGTATTCATTCTATGGCTCACTGGGGTACACAGGCGTAACTAGCGCCATTCCCGGCGAAACCAATAATTCATATAAACTCAATTTCTCGCAAAATGCCAACATTGGCCAGCGTTTAAGAATTAGTTTAAATACTTCACTCATAAATACCGTTTCCTCCCGCAAAAATGCCATTACAATCGGCAACGATTTTTTACCCTACCAATTGTTTCGTGATGCAGAAGGGAATAACCTTTCCATGAACTATCTAACCGGCTATACCGATTCTATTCGGAACGACTATGCTTCTCGTAGTAAAATCAACCTGGATTACGTGCCTTTAGATGAATTTAATTATGGACATGGTACTTCCAACCTCATGCATATTAACATCACAGCAAATGCTTCTTTGAAAATCTGGAAAGGGTTAAGCTTTGCTGGATCGTATGGATATCAAAAAAGCCCAGGCACTGTTAAAAGCTATTCCGATAATAAAACGATTGATATTCGCAAATCAATTGTGGGTTTAACAGTAGCACCTACTACTGCAGATATTCCCAAATATTATTATCCTACAACGGGTGGTGCTTATACAACGGCAAATAACGAACAGCGCAGCTGGACGGTTCGTAATCAACTTATTTACGAAGCAAAACCACGACAAGGAAAGGATAATTTGGCTGTACAGTTTGGCTTAGAAGCTAATGAACAATACAATTATTCGAGCAGCACAACAGTATTGGGATATAATGAAAAAATGGGCACCTATGCAGTACTGGATTATGCTGCTTTGCAAAATGGGATACCAGGTACAGTAACCGGTTATGGATACTTGTTTTCAAGCCCACTTTCTATCCAAAGTACTACTGCTCGTTTTAAATCCTCTTTTGCTTTAGCTAGTTATACTTTTGATCAGAAGTATAGTGTCGACGCAAGCTGGCGCCGTGATCAAAGCAACCAATTTGGGAACGATGTATCTACCCAAAACAAGCCTATTTGGAGTGTAGGTGCCAAGTGGCAATTGGGCCGCGAAGAATTTATGAAGTCAATTAAATGGCTAAACGATTTGGGGCTACGTGCAACCTATGGTATAACCGGTAACTCGCCTTATTTAGGTGCTGCAACTACGGTGGATAAATTGCAAATCATCTCCGCTTCCACCAGTGGCGCTACACAAGGAAGTATGATTGCCGGGGATGCCTATACACTAAACTCCCCTGCAAATGGTAAGCTAACGTGGGAAAACACCACCAACCTAAATATCGGGGCCGATTTCTTACTGTTAAAAGGAAGAATAGGTGGTAGCGCAAACTGGTACAGCCGTACAACTACCGATATGATTGGTACTATTCCGGTGAATCCTTTTACTGGTTTAAGTAGCGCTACTGGTAATATCGGTAAAATGACCAATAGGGGTATTGAATTGAGCCTTAGAACGGTGAATATACAAACTGAAAAAGTACAATGGTCAACCGCCTTTATCTTTAGCTACAATAACAATAAGCTAGTGTCGTTCACGGCTATGAATCCCATACTGAATACAGCCAGTTATCGACTCGGTGGTAACATTTTAGCGGGGTACACCATGAAGCCATTATTTGCATACCAATACGCTGGCTTAGACAATATGGGCGATCCTCAAATTTATGTGAACGATAAATCAACCATCACAAAACAACGTAGCGTTGCTAAAATAAACGATGTAATATACATGGGCACTACACAACCCAAATACACGGGTAGCATTAGTAGTAATGTAGCTTACAAAGGATTGAGCTTAATGACAAACTTCGTGTTTAGCGGCGGTAACGTTATGCGAATGCCAACCAACACATTTTATACAGGCGTGTTAGCATCGCGACCAAATTTTCAAAACGCCAATTACCCCGTATACTTTTTAGATCGCTGGAAGAAGCCAGGCGACGAACAAATCACCAATATTCCAGCTTTTGTTACCAACGAAAGTCTATCCTATACGCGTAGAGATGTAGATTATTTTATTAGGGGTGATGTGAATGTTGTAAAAGCCGATTACTTAAAGCTGCGCGATGTAACACTTTCTTATACATTACCGGCTACAGCAGTACAATTTTTAAAACTACAATCACTCAGTATTTACTGCCAAGCTTCTAATTTCCTCATATGGACGGCAAATGGTAAAATAGATCCCGATCTAAGAATTGGACAAGGAAAGCATGGCTATGCATTGGGTGTAAACGTAAACTTTTAATCAACCGGTAATTTTGAACAATGAAGAAAATTCTTTTATCTAGCATACTTCTTTTCAGCCTAGCTGCATGTAAAAAAAGCTGGTTGGAAATTGTACCCCTTGGCCAATTAGTGGCTACTACAACCGACGATTATGATAAGTTAATGAATGATCCCGGTTATTACTTCTATAATTATACCGGTGGTTGGCACGAGCCCATGATAATGGGTGATGAAGTAGCCGCAGAGGCAACATTTTTCTCGAATAGAAGCGCTGTGAAAGATGGTTTATTTGAATGGAAAGATTCTATATATGTAATGCCCGATCAACAGGCTTACACCCTGTATGTACACAATGTACAGTTATATAATTGGAACAAGATTATTAATGAAGTATTGCAAGCACAAGGAGGAACGGAAGCACAAAAAAGATCGATCCAAGCTGAAGCGAAAGCAACAAGGGCATGGAGTTATTTCAATATGGTAAATTACTATTGTAAACCATATACAGCTGCTACGGCTAAAACTGATCTTGGTTTCCCCATAATTACAGCTGCTGATATTACAGGTTCAGGTTTTCAAAGAGGTACGTTACAACAAACGTATGACTTTATTATCGAAGATTTGAAGGATGCTTTAGGTACTATTCAAGCAAAACCACTCATCGTTACGCGTATGTCGCGCCCAGCAGTAGAGGGTTTATTAGGAAAGGTGTATGTGTTTATGGGTGATTACAATGCTGCATTGCCTTTGTTGAACGATGCCATCATGCATGTTACTGCTAATGGACAAACTTCTTTTTACAACTATAACGAAACCTTTGCCACGAACGGTTCTTTTATGCCGATCGATTATAACTACGGGCCGCAATCACCCGGGCAAAATATGAATGATATCCGCGAAGCGGTGGTGTCGAAGGTGTATAATGCGGGGCCGTATGTGCCATTATCGCCTTCGGGATTAGTACTCACACCCGAAGCGCAAGCACTCTACGGTGCTTCAGATTTCCGTTTACGCTTCTATACCAATAGGAACCCCGATAATGCCAATAACGCCGGGGGAAGGCTTCGTAAATACGGTATGCAATATGCTCGCTATGGTGTACAATTAGCCGATCTCTACCTGCTACGCGCCGAATGTAAAGCACGCTTGAATGACCTGGCTGGTGCACAAGCCGATTTGCTCGAATTAAGGAAAAATAGGATGCCTTTGGCCGATGCTCCAGTACCTTCTGCTATCGCTAATAATCAGAACGCGTTAATTCGTTTCGTAATCGAAGAACGTATTCGTGAATTTGCAATGGAAGGATATCGTTGGTTCGATATGAGAAGATTGTCGGTAGATCCACTATTTGCCGGTAAAACGTATACACATACATTGTACAATACAAATGGTACTACGGTTACTTACACTTTAAAACCAAATCGCTTCACCCTCATGTTGCCGCGTAATATTACCGACGCCAACCCGGGTATGCCAAACAATCTCTAAACTTTAGTAACATATAAATCAATATAAAATGAAACTACACCATGTTTCAGTGGGAACCCTCATGCTTATACTTTCCGGTATGCCCACTGTTTTTGCACAGAAAACGTTCACCATGAAAGGCCAAATGGGCCAAGATCAGCAAGGTATGATCAGCTTGCGATATACAGTAGATAATAAAGATGTTAGAGATTCTTGTGCAGTTATAAACGGTACTTTTTCTTTCGAAGGTAAGGTAGTAGAACCCACCTTTGGTACACTTGTATTTATTCCAACGGATAAGTCTATCAATGGCCAGTATAAAGAATTTTTTATCGATCCAAGTACACATTTAGAAACAAAAGGTACAGGCAACTTAGTGTCTACCCAAGTAAAAGGAGGGGAATCCCAAGTAGATTTCATGCAATTAACTGAGGCGTACCTCCCGGTTGCAGAAAAAGGTAGGGTGCTCGACAGTATGTTCCGTGTATACATGGAAGAGGAAGACAAAGAGAATGCCCAAAAAGTTGGACGTGAAATGGAAGCATTGCGTGCAAAAAGAAGGGAAGTACAATTGGCCTTCGCTATGTCGCATCCTAATAGCTATGTTGGATTTAGTGTTTGGTTAAGAAAAGTACCTGGGTTTTTGTTTGAACCGGCACCTATTCAAAGCGAGTTTGCTCAATTCTCTCCCCGTATTCGCAATTCAATCGAAGGAAAGAAATTAGCAGTAAGGTTAGCTGCTGCAGAAAGGTTATCACCAGGGAAAATGGCCCCCAACTTTACATTAAAAGATGTAGATGGTAAAGATGTTTCGTTGGCATCGTTAAAAGGTCAGAATGTATTGTTAGTATTCTGGATGCGCAATTTCGTGCCGTTTGAATCATTCAGCTTCGCGATGAATAAGATCAGCCGTGCTTGTAAAGATGAAAATATGAAAATCCTTTCTGTGTATTATGATACGGAAGGTAGAGCAGATTGGAAACAAATATTAGACGAAACAGGCATGAAAGGCGACAATATAATTAATGTAATGGACCCCGATAAGCTACAAGTTGAAGCAACAAACGGTACCGTTATTAATGCTTATAACCTTTCTATTGGTGGTACGCCACATGCTTATTTAATTGGTGCCGATGGGAAAATTATTTCCCGTAACATCAACTTCATGGAAGAACCTGCAAAACAAATCAAAGCATTACTAAAAAATTAAACGATGAAGAAACTCATTCAACTGGTTTTCTTATTGACTTGTGCTTTCGCTTCGAAAGCACAGGTTACTTACTTAGACGTTCATGAAAAAGTAAGCACCTATCCAAAAGTAGAGTGGGTGCGTGGTACACCTGTTACCCAGTTCGATAAGAATAAAATTTATATCATCGAATTATGGGCTACATGGTGTAAACCTTGTATCAAATCCATGCCGCATATGAACCAATTGTATACGAAGTATAAAGATCGTATCGAGTTTATTGGTCAAGATGTTTGGGAAGATGATATTGAAAAAGTAAAGCAGTTTTTGGTTGACAACAAAGACATTATCAGCTATCCCATTGCATATGCCGGTAAACGCGAAGAAAGTGATTTTGAGAAGAATTGGATTAAACCTTCCGGTACAGTTGGTATTCCACGCACCTTCATTGTACAGAACAATACAATTATGTGGATTACTAATCCATTTAGTTTATACGAAGAGCATCTACAACTGTTGCTAGAAAATAAGTTCACGGAAGAAGCCGCGGAAGCGATCGTTAAAAAACACAAGCTATGAGAAAGATCGGTGTCGTTGCTGCATTCTTGGGAATAACTGGTATAGCCAATGCCCAAAGCGGCTGGCAACATAAAGATTTATCGAAAGATTCAATATTTGGCATTAGCACAAACCGCGCATATGCCGAATTGCTAAAAGGCAAAAAAGGTAAGCCGGTAATTGTAGCCGTAATTGATAGCGGGGTAGATACCGCCCATGCTGATTTAAAATCGGTATTATGGCGCAATAAAGGGGAGAAACAAAACAACATCGATGATGATAAGAATGGTTATGCCGATGATGTACATGGATGGAGTTTCTTAGGTTCGAAAAAGGGAAATGTATTGTACGATAATACAGAGCTTACACGCCTTATCCGCGAAGGTCAAAAACGATTTCCTAATCTTAAAAATCTCCCGGTAGATACAACTGGTTTAGCACAATACCAAACCTTGCGTGCAGCATTCAATGCTAAAAGGAAGAAAGCATTGCAACAGTACAATGGCATTAGCGGTATGCGCAAAATGTTTGATACGGTGCTTACAAAAGTAGGAGATCAAAACCCAAGCCGCGCAGCGCTCATCGCATTCGATCCAAACAACATGGCAGAATCACAGGCACGTACAATGCTAGTACAAGCCTTAGATCAATGGCCTGATATTACAACATATTTACGTGCGGAAATTGACCCCGCATTGGCTCATTACCACGCACAAACAGCCTATTTGCTGAATTTGGAATATGATTCCCGCGAAGTCGTAGGAGATGATTACGCCAATACAAAAGAAACGCTTTACGGTAGCGCAGATGCCATGGGACCTAATGCCAAGCATGGTACCCATGTAGCAGGCATCATAGCAGCAGATCGTAATAACCTTATCGGCACCGAGGGTGTGGCAGATCTTGTAAAGATCATGGTGGTACGCGCCATACCCGAAGGTGACGAACGTGATAAGGATGTGGCCAATGCTATTCGGTATGCAGTAGATAACGGCGCTTCTATTATTAATATGAGCTTTGGGAAATTCTTTTCCCCTAATAAATCAATCGTAGATGAAGCCGTACAATACGCCATGAAAAAAGACGTATTGCTTGTACATGCTGCCGGTAACGAATCGGAAAACATTGATGAGGTAGAACACTTTCCTACAAATATCTATGCAAATGGTGGAGAAGCCGCGGCATGGATTGAAGTAGGTGCATCCACCCAAAAATGGGGCGATAGCTTAGTAGCAGTATTCTCTAATTACGGCGAACATACCGTGGATGTATTTGCACCCGGTGTTGCTATTTACGCTACGGTGCCTGGTTCAGTATACGAGAATATGGATGGAACAAGTATGGCAACGCCCGTAGTAGCAGGCGTAGCAGCGCTTATTCGTTCTTATTATCCAACTTTATCGGCTGTTCAAGTAAAGCAAGCCATTGTGGAGTCTGTTGTTAAATACCCCGGGGAAGTGTATTACAAGCAAAATGGAATATGGAGTAAAAAGCCCTTTGCCCAGTTTTCGAAAAGTGGTGGGGTAGTGAATGCCTATACCGCATTACAAGCAGCCGCAAAAATGGTAAAGAAATAATTCAACAACCAACTATTATAAAAAGCAACAAGGCATCTCGCGTAAGTGGGATGCCTTTGTTGTTGCAATTGTAATAGAAATTATCCTCAAACGGGTGTAAATTGGCGATTGATGGATAATGAATTCAATGTAATTAATATGTTTCTACACCTCCCGCACCACAAAATCTCCCACACCCAATTCAAATGCCTTCAGCACAGTTTCGCTAGCATCCCGCGTTAAAATATTGTCTACATAACAATACTGCGCCAATAACCTATCCGCATATATATCCAACAACAAATACCCATGGCGCTTAATATCCCCATACACTAAATGCGGGTTCACCGATTTATCATGCAGCATTTCTTCAAACGTAACAATCTCTTCTGCGCTTAAACGGTCGCCATTACGAGAAGTAATACTAGGTGTAAGGAATTCCCAAGCCAGCGGTTTCTCTGTTGCAGTACGCTTATAAGTATAATATGCATCTTCCTTATGCATGGCCAATACAAACGACTCGTGATGATCTCCCGTTAAGAATACCACGTTTTGTACTTGCTCGTTGGATAGAAAATCCACTAGTTTCTTTTGCTCCACAGGATACCCCAACCACCAATCATTCACCTTGGGCGATTTAAAGCCTTGTTTTACTTTGTAGCCTGTAAACATCACTTGGTTGCCTATGAATTTCCATGTAGCCTTGCTGGCTTTTAATTCATCGCATAACCATTCCAATTGCGAACCACCCACTAGGCTTCGATTACTATCGAAAAAGGCTTTATCCGTTTCTCTCAACTGGCAAGTACGTGCTGTAGCCCGTTGCTCTGTTAGCAACAATTGGAAATCATTACCCACTGTGAATGATCTACGCATTTCTTGTGCGTTTCTAGCACGCACTGGCAACCACTCCAAGTAAGCCTGTATCGCAGCTTGTTTGCGCACTTGGTAATCACCTTCATTGGATTGGTGATTCTTGGCGCCATCTGCATAGGCATCATTGGCAATCTCATGATCATCCCAAATCATTATAAAAGGCTTCGATGCATGTAGGGCTTGTAAATCAATATCTGTTCTATATTGCGCATATCGTTTGCGGTAATCGCCTAGTGTAATTATTTCATGCCCAGGGAAGTTTTTACGATCTACTACCGGGTTACCATATTCGCCTGTGCCGTATTCATAAATGTAATCGCCTAAATGAAGTACCACGTCTACATCCTGCTTGGTAGAAAGAAAGCGGAATGAATTGAAATAGCCGTCTTCCCAATTATTACAACTTACAACAGCTACCTGCATACCGTTAATTCCAACGGAGTTAGGTAAAGTCTTCGTTTTCCCAATAGGCGAATATTGACCACGGTATTTAAAGCGGTAAAAGTATTGTTCACCGGCCGATAAGCCATTTACATCTACCTTCACGGTATAATCCGATTGTTGCGAAATGCTCGTATTGCCGGCATATTGAATGCGCGTGAACTGCTCATCCAAAGCTATCTCCCAATACACCTTTTCCTTCGCTGTTCCTTTTTCGGTAATACGCGTCCAAATAATCACTTTATCCTGCAATGGATCTCCAGAAGCAATACCATGTTGGAAGTATTGACTTTTAATATGTGCAATCATGCGTGGCGCCGGTACCAACAAAACCCCGTACTGAATAAATTCCCTTCTCGAAATAGTCATATGCATACGATGTAAAAACCGCTCACGATCTAAGATAGCGAGCGGCAGTTGTAATTAATTTTATAGCGACCAGTTAATACCCACTCTGCCACGAGCCGAGTAATATTCCACTTGCTCTGGCCTGCTTTTTACCCCGTGGTAATAACGCAATGGTTGATTCGTTAAGTTACTCGCATCAAAGAACAAAGTGATGTTTTTAGGAAGCGTATACGATAAGTTCAAGTCTACCCTGAAATCTTGATCTTGGTAGCGATCTGCCCCTTTATTATCGCGCACTTCTACTAGAAAAGCTTGGCGGTAATTCGCTGCTACCCGTAAAGAGAAGTTGTATTTCTCATAGAACAATGCCGCGTTGAAGATGTTCGGCGATTGGTTCATCAATCCAATCTTCTCACCTGGTCGGTCTTTCAATGTAGTTTCAGATTTGGTATAAGTATAATTCAAGTTCAATCCCAATCCACTTAAGAACCCAGGTAATTGCGTGAACTTCTGATTATACGTCATCTCGATACCATATAATTTTGATTTATCCGAATTCAAAGGCTGCGAAACATTGTAGGTACTTGTAACACCATCTACCGTACGCGTTTCTTGGTACGAATTCACGTAAATCACGTCTTTAATATGCTTGTAGAATAAACCCGCCGATACATAGCTGTTACTATTCAAATAGTAACTACCAATTACATCATAGTTCCATGAAAAGGTCGGTTTCAATCCCGGGTTGCCGATTGTTACAGCTAAAGTATTCGGGTTTACACGGGTGCTAGGACTAATCTCGTTAAACGAAGCCCTTGCAAACGTACGGGTAGCTGCTGCCCGTAAATCCAACTTGTTATTAGGCTTGTAAATCAAATGCCCCATCGGTAATATCGCCGGGAAATTGTTTTTGCTGCTGATAGGGGTTACTACTTTCGTGATATCATTAAACTGGTAACTGTCAGATTGCACATCCGTATATTCATAACGAAGCCCACCCACAAAGGTTAAATTCGGGGCAAAGTTCCATTCCGTCATGCCGTAACCTGCCAACACATTTTCATGCGCATTGTAGTTACCCGTAGCGTACGACGAGTTCGTTGCATCGTTCATGGTATACGTAAGATTTTGTGCTACACCTGGAATGCTCGTTGGGTTGATAAATGATTGCATCGTTGGATAACGAAACTTCAAATTGTCATAAGCATTGTTCAACTCGGGGAACCAGTTCTTCGCTGGAAAATCTTCTCTTTCCCATTGTGTTATGTATGCTTTCGCGGCTGTTGTTTTATAAATCCATGTAATATACCTGTAATCGTAGGTACTTGTTTTACGACGGTACTTGCCACCTACTTTGAATTTTAATTTCGAGGAAACGGTATATGTTGCATCTAATGCACCTACTTTATCAGCTTCGGAAATATTCCTAATCGAAATCACGAATCTATCCAACGCGTAATTATCCGGGATGTAAGGTGTAGATGGATCGAAGTGTGGTTGGATGTTGTCGGGTTGATCACCTACATATCCTGCTGGCCCATCACCATTCAAGAACTTATAACTTTTACCTTCTACACTAGCCATGTTACCATACTTAACGGTTTGTACCCAGTTACCGTAATAGTACCCACGACGGTTTTTATCCACTGAATTCGGGCCTTTATAACCTGCCCATGATTTATAATAGCCAACGTGCCCATTCAAGGTTAACTTGTTATTGATACGCGATTGAAAACCTGCATCGCCACCATAGTTCTTGAACCAATAATCTACTACGTTCCAGCGCAATACAGCATTGTTGGTAGCTTTATCGAAATAGTGCATCGTTTTACGGTTACGTTCATTATCAAGTAACTCCGTGTAATAGCCACGTGCATATACTTTGGTAGCGGGTGAAATTTGATAATCCACAGCCGCATTAAAACCTTTGTTTGTACGCGTACCTTGGTAATTACGCACATCTAATGTGGTTACGTTATGCAACTTGTTACCATACACCACCTCGTAATCATCCGTTCCGTAAGTACGACGGTTAATATTCCCCAACACTAAAAACCCAAGTTTATTCTTTAATAACCGATCGCCGTATAGCACCGTTCCATTAATACCCACCTTGTCTTCTGGGCGCGGCGAATAAGGCAGTGCTGCTGTTAATTTCAAGGTACGTTTGTCGGGTGATGTTCTTGGTATGAAGTTGATCGTACCACCAATGGCATCGCCCTCATAATCGGGTGTAATCGCCTTAATTACCTGCACGTACTGTATAAACTCCGAGGGCAATAAATCCATTGGCACCGTACGGTTACCTAGTAAGTCGCCCGATGTTTTGGCGGCCGGCATCCTGTCACCGTTAATGGTGGTGGAACTCCATTGCGACGGTGTTCCACGAACCGTTACATATCTACCTTCACCTTGATCGCGATCGATACTAACACCCGGAATGCGTTGTACTGCTTCCGCTGCATTCATATCTGGTAACTTACCTATGGCATCTGCACTGGCTACATCCATAATAGCTGTAGCATTTCTGCGCATGCTTATAGCCTTTCTTTCACCGGAATTGTAAATGCCCGTGATTTTCACTTGGTTTAGTTCCATGTTGGAGGCCAACTTAATAGCTGGCAGTTGAACTTGTTGGCCATTTGTAACAAGAATAGTAGTATCTAATGTTTTGTGCCCTACGAAGGAAATACTAAGGGTGTGCGAACCGGGTTGTACACGCAATACAAATTGCCCCGTTTCATCTGTAAAGGATGTAATGTTAGCCGATTTGATACGAATGGTCGCACCTTGTAATGGCCCATGCTGATCAATAACGCGACCATTTACAACCTGTTGGGCAAAAAGGTGGCTGCCCATGCATAGCAATAGCGCTACGAATGAAAATGCTTTCATTGTAAATAAGTTTGAAAGAATGTTGAGTGTTGTTCGAATCGAAACAGCCTAGTAGATGCTAGCAACAATTATTGTTTGCTATACATCATTCAAAAAGTGAATAGGGGTGAACGAACGCAAGATGTGTTAGGCTACCTGGTAAGGATGCGATTGGATAATGGTTAAAATTTCTGATAAATCGTCGATAATATAAGACGGCTGCGCATTGGCTAATTGTTCTTTGGTATGAGCGCCAGTTGTGATGCCAATAGAGATGTCACATCCCGCGTTTCTTCCTTCCTCAACATCAATGGTCGAATCACCCACTTTTATGACGGCCGCACCATTCTCAATACCCGCTTGTTGCATGGCAGAAAATATCATGTCTGGATGTGGTCTATTCTGTGCCACATCGCTGGCGGTAATGAGTAAGTCGTAATGCGTACCTTGTACCCAGCCTAATTTAGCGAGTAACATAGTAGCAATAGCACGGCTGTAACCAGTATTCAATACCACTGTAATACCCTTTTCTTTCAATACGTTGAATACATGGCTAGCATTGTTTTGCTCTGTAACATGCAGGGTTTGGTAAGCTTGGTGTAAGCTCTCATTGAAATGCGAAAAAATGTTTTGCGCAATGTTGTCGTCATGTACATCCATGTCTGCTAAAACACTTTTAATCGCTTGTAACTTTTCTTTGCCTGCACCTGCTGCTAGTACAGCATCGAGCGATACATTAAAGCCTGCTTGGTTAATTGAGGATTGCACTGTTTTATATACTACGTTATCTTCATTTAATGTAGTACCGGCCATGTCAAAAACCACCATTTTGATCATTGTATAGAGATTTTATATTTTTAAATGGATGTTTGTAAGGATTTGTTTTGTGTGTTGATTTTCACCAAGTGCATACACATAATGGTAACAGCACTTAATAAGGCAATCAATGATACCAAAGCGAATATGATCGCCTTGTTACCCGTTATATCAATCAGTTTCCCCATTAACGGTTCGCCGATCGCTGCAAATGTGTAAGCACACATGTTCATAATACCCGTGCCTGTTCCCACGTATTGCTGCCCCAGTAATTCGGGTGCTAATGGCCAGAAGTTCGCTTGCGGTCCGTATGAAAAGAAACCGGCAGCAAATACTAATAGTGATATAATAATGGGATGGTTAGTAGGAGAGAAGAAAATGCTTAAAGAAACGATCGAGCACATCGTCATGCCCAATAAAATCGATTTAATACGATCGGCGTTGAATAATTTATCGGATATAAACCCAAAAGAAATGGCCCCGATCGACATGCCAATGGGTAATAACAAGGAAATCCAAACATGCGTAGCCGCTTCGTCGGTAGCACGACTTTGAAAATACAAGGGAATCCAAAAGATCAACCCATACCGCGCCATACTCTGGAAGCCAAGTGATAAACACACCACTAAAAACTTCCGGTTCGTAAATACCGTCTTATACGCTTCCTGCCACGATGGTTTTGTAGTACCATTCCCCTCGCGGTTATTATCCTCCAATCCTACATCCGACGGTTTATTCCGTACAAAAATGAAAAAGATAATACAGGCAATCGCTAAGAATATCACGGGAATACGGAAGATGTTTTGCCAGCCATCGTTCATTAAAATAATGGAAAACAAGTACGTAATAATCGACGATGCACCTGCCGCCATCGTATACATACCAAATGCCAATCCACGGTTACTCCCTTGCCACCAGTTAGCAATAATTTTACTACCGGCAGCCCATGCCATCGATTGGAAATAACCATTCAATGTCCATAACACGAGAATGACTGGAAAAGAAGAACTAAAACTGATACATATATTGGCCACCACAGATAATAAGCCGCCGGTTGTAATCAAATGGCGAGGACTAAACCTATCGGCAAAGTTTCCGTGTACTAATTGTCCTACCGCGTAACCTACCAGCATAGCGAAACTAATCCAGCCAATTTTTTCGTACGAAACATGTAGGCTTTCGGCCAATTGTTTCGCTGCCCAACCGAAGTTGTGCCTGCCTGTATAAAAGAACAGGTAGCAAAACATCGTAAGCAAAAGCATTTTCCACTGGTTTGTTTGTAAATTCTTCATAATTTTCGAGAAAATTTCCAGCAATTCAATTTGTTGGATATTTGTTATTTAATTTCCTTTTGCGAAATTATATTTCCTGTGGGTAAAAATAACATATGCAACTAGAGGTAACTTTTATTTAACATGGAAAACGAACGAATGGAGCAACATAACTTGGAGTATTATAAGATAGGTGGGTTAATTAGGAAGTATAGAAAGGAAAAGGATTTGAAGTTGATGGAGCTCTCGGAATTAACAGGAGTAAAGTCGGCGATGCTGTCGAAAATCGAAAATGGACGGCTTATTCCAACGATTCCTACCTTATTTACGATTATTAATAAATTGGGTGTTCGGGCCGATATGTTCTTCGGGCAGTTGGCACAGGGCGACGAATTCCCTGGGTACATTTTTATCCCTAAACAGAACTTTACGAAATACGAGAAGGAAGAGGGTGCCGTGGGTTTCCATTACCAATCAATCCTGGAATTTAACTACGATGGTGGCGCTATCCAAGTGTCGTTACTTACGCTGGAACCCAATTCGTCTAGACCCCAAGTAGCCACCGCTGCTTTCGAATTCATTTATATTCTCGCCGGGGATATCAAATACGAACTGGAAGATAAATCATTCCAAATGACAGCCGGGGATGCCCTTTTCTTCGATGGTAACATCCCGCATTTACCGCAAAATAATACGAACCACGCTGCTACTTTGCTCGTTTTCTACCTGTTTACATCGAATTAATAATGTTTATTGATTGGAAAATTGTTTTCCTGTAGTGAAATATATTAGCTTTGTAGGAAAATAGATTACAGCATGTTTCATCATAATGGAGCGAATAGTGACGGGCGATTAGCGCTTTTTGAAGGCCCGGGAAAGGAATTTGTTATAAAAAGTTTCCCTATACGAAAGTTAAACCCGGGGGAAATCCTCGTCAAAAACATCTATACAACCATCTGTGGTAGCGATCTACATACTTTTTGTGGTACAAGAAAAGAAGCTTGTCCTACCGTATTGGGGCATGAAATAGTAGGAGAAATCCTCGACATATCACCTACCCATACTGGCTTCGACCTTAATGGTGAACCCTTAATTATAGGCGATCGTATTACTTGGTCGATCTTTGCCAGTGATCCTACTTCACATTATGCCCAAGCAGGTATTCCCCAAAAAGGAGAAAACCTGTTTAAATATGGCCATGCCCTTGCACAACAAAATGATGTGTTCCATGGAGGCATGGCAGAGTATTGCATTTTAAGGCCGCATACAGGCATTTTAAAGCTGCCGGTTACCTTGCCGCTTAATATTGCGTCAACCGTTAATTGTTCCATTGCTACTGTGGCAGGAGCACTACGTTTAGCCGGTAACTTAGCCGGAAAGAATGTGCTTATTACTGGTATGGGGCATTTAGGCATTACATGTGCTGCCATGTGTGCCGACAGGGGGGCTGCTTGGATAGGCGCTGCCGATATTTCAGCGGCCCGCTTACAGGTGGCCCGTCAATTCGGCGTGCACGATACCGTCCATATGCAAGCCAATGCCGAGGTAAATGCTCGAACACTACAAGCCTTGTTACCCAATCAGCGGTTAGACTTAGTAATCGACATGAGTGGTAACCCTGCTGCCATAGAATTCGGATTAAATGCCTTAACGATTGGTGGTATTGCAATTTGGGTAGGAGCCGTCTTTAATACAAGAGATATAGCCGTAAATCCAGAGCGCATGATCCGCAACTTGTTAACTATCCGCGGCTTGCATAACTACAATTTCGAGGACCTGCAAGCTGCCTTGGATTTCATGGAGCGTAATTGGCAACGCTACCCATTTGGCAACATGGTCGAAAAGGAGTTCCCTTTAGATGATGCCCAAGCTGCGTTCACCTATGCCGTTGAACAGAAACCTTTTAGGGTAGGAATCAAGATGTAAGCAATTCAATACAGGTGTTTAGAACACGCTTAACCATATAGTCACAGGTCAACTCTCGAATAGAGTTGACCTTCCCCCAGTTCGAAAACCAATCTACCATAAGTTCCCCATAGTTGTTTAGTGTTATTCTTACACCCCAATAGCTTCGTTTCAAGTAATTTCCGTGTGATGTCAAAGTAATTCCATGTGATTTCTATGTGAATGCATGTATTCGACATGTATTCTCAAGCTCGTTTTTATATAGCACCCTATCCTCAAACTATGCTTACCCTATCCTTTGCCTATCCTCCCCCTATCCCTAGCCTATCCTTACCCTATCAAAAACCAGTAAAAGCCTATCTCGAGCCTATCTAAAGCCTATCTTTTGCCTATCCTCACCCTTTGCCATGGCGGGTTTAGCTAGTTTTGGCCATGTAATGGATTGGTATTGAATATAATAGCAAAATACACTTCGCTTATTTTTGGGATTTTCTGCAGTGTAATTTGACTTTTGTGCAGTAAAATGTAAAGAATACCTTGGCTTTTGAAGTTACATCTAACCGTTGTAGAAACTGTTTGTCTACTCTCTATTGTTCCTTTTGGGGGAGAGGCTTAGAAAGGAACAAATAGGAGGAAGGGAAACTAGGTAATCTCGAAGCCGTTCAACAAAATAAACCCCAAGCATGCTATAAAAACACACTTGGGGATGCAATCCAAATAATCAACTACTACAAATTAGCGGCCTTTATTAAACGCAATCACGGCTTCTTCCGGGGAGGCAAAGAAGAATTTCCTGAACTCCGCGGTTTGACCAATATGCATTTCTTCCGTATCATTTTTCAATCCTTCTAATAAGCCCTTCGCTACGTCGATAGCCGGCATGCCATGTTCTTTGCCGCCAATCATTTCCGAGAAGTCTGTATTTACAAGTGGCGGCATTAGTTCAAATACTTTCACATTCGTGTCTGCCAATGCTAAACGTAACGCTTGCGTGTAAGAATGTAAGGCCGATTTTGAGGCGGCATATGTAGGTAAGTTTTTCGATGGAGCAAAGGCTACAATCGAAGAAACATTTACAATCGCTGCTTCGGGTTGTTGCTTTAATAAAGGCAATAATTGTTCTGTTAAATGAATCGGTGCCAGCAGGTTCGCTTGGAATTCTGCTAATGCCATGCCGTACGCGTCAGTGGAAGCATTCAAGTCGTACTTAAAGGCAGCACCGGCATTGTTGATTAAAATGCTGAGATCGCTATGATGGGTTTTAATGTCTGCTACCAGTTTGTCTACATCTGCGTGGTTCGTAATATCAGCTACGATGTACGAGCCACCAGGTAGGGCCGTTACAGCAGCTTGTAAGCGTTGCTCGCTTCTGCCTGCAATAATTACTTTATTCCCTTGTGCGCTGAATAATTTCGCTATTTCAAATCCAATACCAGAGCCGCCGCCGGTGATAAGGATTGTTTTGTTGTTGGTGTTCATTGTAAATTGGTTTATATATAATGTACTATTTAGTACAAAATGAGGTAAAAAATTTTATTGTATCAATTGCAGGTTAAAATCAACCAGTTGTTTTAACGCCGCAGGACTATTATTCATTCGCCTTGTTACGTGGATACCGTTCCATAAGTTGGAAAGATGTAAACCCAATAATGCAGGATCTTCCTTGGTTTTTAACTGGCCATTCGCTTGTGCCCGCTTCACCGCCTGCGTAAACAAATCCTGTAGCCGGCTTAATAAGTTCGCCGCTAACGATCGTATGTTGCGATCTTTCTCCGATAACTGCACCAAGGCATTGCCTAAATAACAACCACGGTTTTTCTCCTCGTTCCCAGCTTTCGCCATCGCGTAAAAAAATTGTTTAATCACGTCGATCCCGTTCTCCGCGTTGTTCACTTTGCTGGCGAGCTTGTCATAAAAAGTATCAGAAAATCTTTGCAACGTTTTCTCGTACAGTTCTTGCTTTCCACCTTTAAATGCCAAGTAGAAACTGCCCTTACCAATACCCATGGCATCCAACAACTCGTCGGCCGAGGCCGAGTCGTAACACTTCTCCCAAAACACGTTCGTGGCTTTGTCGATGATCAGTGCTTCGTCGTATATTTTAGGGCGTCCTGCCATGGTAATGGTTTTATTGACGACCCAAAGGTATAAAGTGTACTGGTTAGTACAAAATAAATTTTATCGATAGGGGGATTGAGGGAGAAGGGGCGGAAATACAAAAAGCTGAACGCGAAGGTTCAGCTTTTATTTCATTGTGAAGTATAACTGTGATGACTAAGTCCTTATTCTTCAACACCACCCCCCAATGCGCGGTACAATTCGGTTACAGCGTTTAGCTTATCCACTTTAATGGAAATAGCTTCGAGCTGGTTTTGTAAGGCATTGTTTTGAGCGGTAATTACTTCCAAATAGGTGGCCATGCCGCTTCTGTATAGTAACATAGCGTCGTTGGTGGCTTTTTGGAGGGAAGCTGTTTTTTTCTCTACCAGTACTAAGCGTTCATCTGCATGTTTAGATTTCGCTAAGGCATCGGAAACTTCGCCCACGGCTACCATTACCGATTGTTTGAATTGAACAGCGGCTTTTTGTTGTTCGATTTGCGCAATTTCATACGCCGTTCTTAATTGGCGTTTTTGAAATACGGGTTGTGCTAAGTTCACACCCACGTTCTTTACCAATGATCCCGGTAAATCGAACCAACTATTCAGTTTAAAGGAATTCGCACCAATAGAAGGCGACAATGAAATAGTAGGATACATATTCGCTTTCGCTAATCCTGTTTTCGCATTGGCCGATACTACAGCGTATTCTGCTGCTTTCACATCGGGCCTTCTACTTAATAACACCGTAGGTACCCCGCTAGGGAATACTTCCGATGGAACAGCGGTTACTATACTATTCGCTCTTTCCACAGCAGCAGGATAGCTACCACATAAAATGCTCAAGGCATTCTCTTGGATGGCAATATTCTGCTGTGCCAATGGAATCAATAATTCCGCCGTTTTCTTTTGTGCTTCTGCTTGTTCCACCGCCAGTGAATTCACTTGTGCCGAATTATATTGCAAGCGAATCATCGACAAGGTGCTATCGCCCAAGAGTACATTGCGCTCTGCTACTTTCAGTTGCTCGTCGAGTGCCAGCAGGTTGTAGTAAGCCTGCGCTACTTGCACAATAATGCGCGTTTTCAAGGCCGAAAGGTTCTCTTTCTGTGCGAAGTAATTCGCTTTCGCATCCTCTTTCTGCATGGCTACTTTGCCCCAGATATCGGCTTCCCAAGAAAGCTTAATCGTAGCACTGTAATCGTCCATGTAGCTCGATTGTAAAAACTGTTCACTCAAAGAACCGTTTAACGAGTTCTTCGATAACCAGTTTCTATTCGCACCGGCCGAGAAATCTACCGTAGGTAGTAAGCCTTTTTTCGCTTGTTTATAACTTAATTCCAACTGCTCCATGCTCATCATCGCCACCGCTACATCATTGTTTTTCGACAATGCTTTTTCAATGAGGGCCACGAGGGCTGGATCTTGGAAGAACTGGCGGTAAGGTAATAATACCGTATCGCCAGTTAAGGCAGCTGTTTCCCTGTATTCGTTTGGCACATGCAGTTCCTCGCGTTGGTATTTTTTACCTACTACGCAAGAACTTGCTGTGAAAGCCAAACCACACGCTGCCAGTATGATATGTTTATGCAAGAATTTCATGTTTTCAGTTTATAAAGGGAGGTGCGTTTTTTTCCTACCCACTTTTTCTTGTAAGAATTGGAAGAAGATGTATAAGATCGGTATCACGAACACACCCAGCACTACACCACTTAACATACCCATGGCCGCGCCCGTACTAATCGATCTATTACCCGATGCTTGGCCGCCTTGTGCTAACATCAACGGCACCATACCCACGATAAACGCGAGGGATGTCATGATAATAGGACGTAACCTCGCTTTCGCACCTTCTAATGCCGAAGCTAAAATCGACATACCACTTTGCCTTCTCTGTACCGCGAATTCCACGATCAAGATGGCATTCTTCGCAAGCAAACCAATCAACATCACCAAACCAACCTGCACGTAAATGTTGTTATCTAAACCAATTGCTTTAATACCTAAAAAGGCTCCTACGATACCTGTTGGGATCGATAATAATACCGCCAATGGTAACAAGTAACTTTCGTACTGCGCTGCTAACAAGAAGTATACGAACAAGATGCTCAACATTAACACCACCATGGTTTGATTACCCGACGATTTCTCTTCCAAACTCAACCCCGTCCATTCGTAACTATAGTCGCTCGGTAAGGTGCTTAACACGTTCTTTTCTAAACCATCCATGATGGCACCATTACTTACACCCGGCAAGGCCATTACGTTAATAGTCACGGCATTGTACAAGTTGTAACGGTTTACCGATTCAGGACCATATACTTTCTTCAATGTTACCAACGATTTCACCGGTACCATTTCTCCTTTGTCGTTACGGGTGAAGATTTCGTTGAACGCTTCTTCATCCATTCTGAATACGCCGTCTGCTTTCACGTTCACACGGTAGAACTTACCGAAGCGGGTGAAGTTAGCCGATTGGTTACCGGCAAAGTAAGTTTGAATGGTACTGAGCATGCTGTTAACATCTACGCCCAATACGTTGGCTTTATCTTCATCTACTTCTAATTCCAATTGTGGGTAATCGGCCCGGAAGGTTGTGTAGGCGAATTGTACGCCGGGTTGTTGCATAATCTGGCCAATAACTTTATCGGCCATGGCTTTTAATGAAGCTGCATCTTTACCCATTTTATCTTGCAATACAATCTCTGCACCACTCGCCACACCGTAACCATCTACCGGTGGCATCCTAATAGCAATGGTAGAGCCTTCTTTAATGCCTGCCAATGCACCGGAAATCATCCCGTGAATGTCTTCGATATTTTTAACGGCGCCTCTCTCTTTCTTAGGTTTCAATTTCACGAAGCCTAAACCATAGCTCGTACCAGCCGAATTACTCAAGATGTTGAAGCCCGTAATAGCGGTATTGCTTTCTACGGCTTCCATTTTACCAATGCTATCGCCAATTTTCTTTACTACTTCTGTTGTTTTAGGCAAAGCAGTACCCGGCGGCATGGTTAAACTGTATACGATAAAGCCATCATCTTCCATGGGAACAAAGCTTTTCGGGGTACTCATCATTAAGTACGCCGCTAAACCTGTAATACCGGCAACAATGCCTGCACTTAACCATTTTCTACCGGCTAAGAAGCGTACGCCTTTTACGTATTTATTCGTGAGGTTGTTGAAGCCTACGTTGAAACCCGCGAAGAAGCGTTGACTAAATGTTGTTGGTTTCTTCGGTGCGTGATGATGATCGCCCTGTTGATGATCTCCAGCATGGTTGTTTTTCAATAACAAGGCACAAAGCGCCGGTGTTAATGTTAAGGCGTTTACCGCGGAGATCATGATGGCAATTGCCAAGGTATAAGCGAACTGGCGGTAGAATAAACCCGAAGATCCTTGCATGAAGCCAATGGGTATAAACACGGCCGACATAACCAATGTAATGGAAATTACGGCACCCGTAATCTCGCTCATGGCATGGTGTGTAGCTTGACGACCCGATAAGTTCGTGCCTTCCATTTTACTATGCACAGCTTCTACTACAACGATCGCATCATCTACAACGATACCAATCGCCAGTACAAGGGCAAAGAGCGTTAAGATATTAATGGTGAAACCAAATATCAACAAGAAGAAGAACGTACCAATAATGGCCACCGGAACAGCAATGGCCGGGATAATCGTAGAACGGAAATCTTGCAAGAACAAGAACACCACGATAAATACGAGCACGAAGGCCTCTATTAAAGTAGATTTAACTTGTCCTGTTGCTTCATCCAAACGCTCTTTCGTACTCATTACCTTGCCGTACTGCAAACCCGGAGGGAATGATTTCGAAGCTTTCGCTAATTCATTGTTCACACCAATCTCGATCTCGTTCGCATTCGAACCAGAGGTTTGTAAGATGGCTACGGTAACGGCATTCTTGCCATTTACTTTATTGTCGCCGCTATAGCTGATAGAACCGAATTCAATGCGTGCAATATCTTTCAAGCGCACGAGGTTGGTACCGTTTCTTTTCACTACAATCGACTCGTATTCTTCCGGTAAGTTTTTCTTACCCTTATAGCGGATTACGTATTCTAATGCGGCGCTGGATTCTTGCCCAAGTGTACCAGGTGCTGCCTCCACACTTTGCTTAGCAATGGCGGCTGTTACATCATCCGGTACCAACCCGTAGCTGGCCATTTTTTGTGGATTTAGCCAAATACGCATCGAGTAATCTTTCATCCCGAAAACCTGTGCCTGGCCTACGCCCGGTACACGTTTGATAGAGGGGATGAGGTTGATGTTTACATAGTTCTGTATGAATAGTTCATCGTATTTCTTGTTGTCATCGGTAAATACGTTGAAGATCAAAATCATACTATTCTGCTGCTTGGAAGTGGTTAAACCCATTTGGATTACTTCCTGCGGCAAAATAGGGGTAGCCTGTTGCACACGGTTTTGCACGTTTACCGCAGCTTGATCGGGATCTACGCCTTGTTTGAATACAATTTGGATCGAAAACGAACCGTCGTTACTGGCGGTCGATTTGATGTATTGCATGTTTTCTACCCCGTTAATCTGTTCTTCCAAAGGCGTTACTACGGAACGTAATACCGCTTGGCTATTACCACCCGGGAAGCTACCGCTAACCATTACAGTTGGCGGCGAAATATCTGGGAACCGAGTGATGGGAAGCCTTAAAAGGCCAATTACACCCAGGATCACGATGATAATAGAAATCACCGTTGCCAGTACGGGCCTGTCAATTATCTTTCTTAGCATTGTTTCGTTTCTTTATTTGAGACTGAATGGAACGGTTATTTTGTTGCAGATGCCTGTGCAGGTGCTGCATTAGGAGCAGATGGCACCACAGGTGATCCTTCGTTCAATACGTCGATGCGGTTTAAGGCTATTTTCTCTTTTGCTTGCAAGCCAGATTTCAAGATGTAGAGATCACCCGATTTACCGGCAATTTCAATTGGCTTCATTTTCACTTTGTTGCTATCGCCCAATGCAAATACGAAGTATTTATCTTGAATATCCTTTACGCTGGTCATTGGTACAGTTAAGCTTCCCGGCATTGTTTTGCGTAAGATGATTTTCGCGGAACCACCTGCGCGTAATAGCTTGTTGGGGTTCGGGAAAACGGCTTTTAAAGGAATGCTGCCTGTAGTAGCGTTGATGTTACCACTCGCCATTTCCAATGTACCTTTCTGATCGTACACAGTACCGTCTGCCATAATCATTTCTACCGTACTCATGGCTGTATCGGTAGCCCTGTCTTTCATGAAAGCGATGTAATCTGCTTCACTTAAAGAGAAGTATACGAATACGTTGTTGATCTCAGAAAGGGTAGTAAGCGGTGTGGCGTCGGCTGGTGTAACCAAGTTTCCAATACGGTTCGGAATTCGACCGATGTAACCATTTACAGGTGCTTTGATTAAGCTAAAGGCCGCATTGATTTGTGATGATCCTAATGCTGCTTTCGCTTGTGCTACTGCTGCTTTGGCTGAAGCGTAGTTGGCTTCGGCTGTTTGCAGCTGCATTTCCGATACTACTTTGCCGGCAACAAGTGGTTTAATTTTCTCCAGCTCGATGCGGGATGTTTCTTCTGCTGCCATCGCCGCTTTTAAAGCTGCCTGGCTGTTGTTCACTTGTTCGTTGAATACGTCGCCTTTGATTTTAAAGAGGTTTTGTCCTTTTTGAACGTAGTCGCCTTCTTTTATGAAGATCTCTTCCAAGTAACCCGTTACTTGTGCCTTAATATCTACGTTCACGGTACCTTCAATAGCACCGGGGTATTTCTTTTCAATTTGAGCTGTTGTCGGTTGAATTTCGAGGAAGTCAACATCTACCGGGGCACCCCATTGTTGTTGCTCTTGGTGGTTGCCTCCGCAAGATGATATTAACAATGCAATTGATAGTATCAATGCTACATTGCTCACTTTACCCAGTTCGAAAAATCGTGTTGCCATTTTATATTGATTAAAGTTGCGGCAAAGCAATGAAAATCCCGGGTTTATATAGAAGTGAAAGTTCCCGAATCGGCAGTTTTGGCACCTGGAATGTTGGTAGGTTCAACCGAAAATTTTAACAATTTGCTGTTTGGAAATATGAACAAAACCTATCAATCCTGCCCGCAAGATAAGTTGGTGGGTAGTAAAAAACCGGCTCAGCAGAAGCCAAGCCGGTTGTATAAATAACACACATTAAAGGTTCGTGCGTAGCACGCTTATTTTTATGGAAGATGGATATACTTAATAATCCATCCAAGCTTTCAGTAGCTGCGCTTTTTCGCGGCTGACAATAATTTCTGTTGTAGGGCTGTTTTTGATCTCCACCTTTAATTTGCCGTTAAACGAATTGTGGATCTGTTTAATAGCGTCTATATGGATAATGAATTGACGGTTGGCGCGAAAGAATTGCTTGGGATTTAGCTGTTGCTCGAGTTCTTCGAGCGATTGGGGAATGATTTCCGTTTCACCGTTGACCAACTTCGCCCGCGAGATTTTCAGTTCCGAGAAGAAGTAAGCCACTTCATTGACCAATACTGATTTGTAACCGTCGCGGTAGGGAAGGAGGAAACGGGTACGGTATTCTTTGGGTTGAAGATAATTGAGTAAGCCTTCAAGGGATGGCGGTGTAGCGCCGGGGGAAAGATGATCTAATTTATCGAACGCTTGGGCCAGTTCTTCTTGCACTACGGGTTTCAATAAATAGTCGACGCTATTGTATTTAAAAGCTTTAACGGCGTATTCGTCATACGCAGTGGTGAACACAATGGGGCAATGAATGATCACTTTATCGAATATTTCAAAACTCAATCCATCTGCCAAGCGAACGTCCATCATTATTACGTCGGGTTGGGGATGGGTATTCATCCATGTAACACAATCGGCAATGCTTTCGAGAACACCTACAATTTCTACCTGTGGTTTGATGACTTTGATCAAGCGCTGGAGCCTGTCGGCATTGGGTTTCTCGTCTTCTAAAATTAATACCTTATTGATCATATCTAATTAACGGTATGATGACTTTAAATGTTGATTCATCCTTTACAATAACGGGTTGCTTTGCAGCCAACAGTACAAATCGTTTCGTAATGTTTTTAATCCCGATGCCCGACGATTGAATAGGCTTCTCAATGGGCAATAAAGCATTTTCAACAATTAATTCTTCCTTATCATTGTTGTAAATTTTAATACGCAGTGGGTTCGACTTCGTTGTTTTATTATGCTTCAACGCGTTCTCTACGAGTAATTGCAACGTAAGCGGCGGCATAAAGAAATGCTTGGCTTCTTTATCTACCTCTATTGCAAACTCTACACCATCACCTACCCGTTGTTTAATCAAGAATATATACGATTGTAAAAACTTCAATTCATCTTCCAAGTAAATCAAATCCTTCTTCGCATTAATAAGCATGTAACGGTAGATCTTCGAGAAGTTCTCGGCATAATCGTACCCGAGTTGTTGATCGCGTAAGATCAATTCCGATAATACGCTGAGGTTATTGAATACGAAATGTGGATCGATTTGAAGCTTTAGCGCTTGCAGTTCAATCTCCATTACTACTTGGTTCAATTGGTTGGCGCGTAGGGCTTCGTTTTTCCAGTTGTTGATTAGGTAGTTACCCGAGTTAATGGCGGCAATCATTAAAGCAATTAAGAAGCTGATCACAATCCATTGGATAATCCATTTGCGTTCATCGAGGTTGCTGCCGAATAGGCCGCCTTCTTCCCCTAATACGGTAGTAAAAAATAAGCCGATCATGAAATGGATAAAGAGCGTTGATACTAAGCATAACAGCGACTCTACAGCCAGCCTACGGGCGGGGTGTTCCATCCAAGGGATGTACTTATTCAATTTATTACTGATGAAAATGCTCGACTCCGAGATGGAATAGCATAGTACTAATGATACCATCCATTCACCCATAATTTCTAAACGAGGACGGTCGAAATATGCCGGCCAAAATTTAGAGAATGGATCGAGAATGAACGATACCAGGTAAAGGAGAAAACACGCGGAAACAGTGAATACAACACGTTTCCCCGTATTATTCAGAAATGTTTCCCTGTTTTTTTGCATGGAAAGCTCCTTATGAATAGGTTTAACTAATAATCTTTACTAACAGTTGTTTTGGTTGTGCAAATATCGCCAATATGGGTCCGAATGCGGCAGTTTTTTATCCAAAACGTCATTTTCCGTTACTGAAGTTCAGTATAGCTATACCGAAATAGCAAAGATTATATACGTAAAAATGGTCTACCGGGTTATAAAACGGTTGCTAGATGAGGAATTATTCTTCGGTACCAATACAAAAAAGTGTTTCGCCTTCATTCACCGGGGGAGTGCCAATTTTGTACAGTACAATCCCACTATTCGGCGCTGTAATGGTAGCCAGTAGTTTGCCAAATACATCGTGTATGTGGCCGAGTGTTTGGCCTTGCTGTACGGCGTCGCCTGCTTGGATACTACTGGTGAAAATACCTTGTACAGGTACGCGTACATACGATTGGTTCCGTAACATTTTTATCGTAGGGCTAGCGAGAGATTGGCTACTTGGATACATGTTTACATGCTGCAACATGTTCATTACCGCCTGTTGTAGTAGTTGTACGTTTGAAGCTTGTACATTCCCCAATTCGCCGGCTTCCAAGCTAAGGGCAACAATACCTTGCTGGCTCGCTTGTTTAAAGGCGTACTTAGCGGGGTCGGTAGGTTGTAAGGTATAAGGGTAAGAAACCACGTACTCGAACCCGGCAATACGACATAATTCTTCGGCCGCTTTTGTTTGCGCCGGGAACAATGTATTATTGTAGAAGCAGGCAAAAGGCAGCAGGTTTTCGTTAGCATCACCTGCGTGGATATCGAGGAAGTAATCTGAAATATCCATCACTTCTGTTCTGAGGGTATAAGCGATTTGCTCAGTAATAGTGCCTTTCTTTTTACCTGGAAAGGCGTTGTTAAGATTCTTTTGATCGATGGGATTGAGAAACGGTGTTCTACCGTAGAAGGCCGCCGTATTGGCGAGGGGAACGAAGATTAATATGCCATGGAGTTTCGCCGGATCGATGCTTTGCATGATTTGTTGGGTAGCCATAATGGGTGGGTATTCGTAACCATGAATACCGGCTACAATGGCAAAAGTGGGTCCGGGTTCGATTCCTTTAATAACACGTACGGGCATGGTGGCAGTGGCTTGCCCATCTCGTAGCGTGTACACCGTATCAAGTATGTTAGAAGATTGAGCGGTTGCTTTACCGAACATGCATAAGAGGAGGCCCACAGTAAATAGTTGTTTGCGCATAATAAACACCAATGATTGCACGCAATTTACTGGAAATGAAGTGAAAGGAGATGTTAAGAATGTTCGTATTCCTAAGGGTGCATTTTCCCATTTATAATCAGTACATTTAAATAGTATTGAATATAGCGGGGAATGAAAACCATATCACACAAAACTTTCCACATGAAAAAAACGATTCTGTTCATTGTTAGTCTTTTGTTCGGCTTATTATTTATTAATGCCGGTTTAAACAAATTTTTCAATTACATGCCAACACCTACAGACTTACCACCTGGTTTAATGGAGGCAATGGGTGGCATGATGGCCATGAAATGGTTAATGCCTTTAGTAGGTTTTGGTGAAGTATTGGGTGGCTTACTGGTTATTTTCCCTAAATCAAGGGCTTTGGGTGCCGTGGTATTATTCCCCATTGTTGTTGGTATAGTACTTACAGCCTTTGTAAATGTACAAGGCGGCTACGCAATGGCTTTAGGTGTATTGGTGGTTGAATTATGGATTATTATTGAAAACAGTCATAAATACACGCCGATGTTGGAGAAATAAAAAATACAAATTACAACCCTCTGCCATAGAGGGTTGTAAGCTATACCTTGAAATTCCTGCCAAATCCTTCTTGTCATGCTTTCCCTTCCCTTATTTTTAGTTTGTTAACTTATCTATAGCACGATCGTATGTAGAAAATACGGCGGGTGTAGATTATATTTGATGGCATATATCGTTTCTACGCCTATGCGTTTATTTGCTATCGTCAACAATATGTAGTCCTTAAAAAGACAGCGAAATAAGCTGAAGAAGTAAGTGATCATGTTGACAATCAAAAAAGAAAAAACCAACTATAGATGCTTTACAAACTACTAGGACTCACTATAATGAGCGTACTATTATCAGTATCCTCGCAAGCACAACGTCTACTTTTCTATGATAACAATCCCCAAGTGCAAACTTGGCAACAAAAAGGCGACGCTGCCCATTTTGCGAAGGATTACAAAACAAGTGTTCGTTATTACGATTCCATCCTAACAATATCACCCAGCGAAGAAGCTAGGTGTAATCAAATTATGAGCTTAATTGATGCCAAGGAATATGCTTTGGCCAGTGCAAAGATCAGCCAAATGATGGATACGGGGTTCTTTAAAACCGTACAAATCAGCAACTACAAATCGCTACCATACGAAGTGCTAGTGCGTCTCGATCTAAAGTTCACACAGAACTACAATACATATGTTACTAAGAACAACATCAAGTATCCCGATCTCGTATGGCGTATCTTCGAAATGTACGAGCTCGATCAATATTACCAACGTATTACAGCATTTAAAGCCCAGTACGATAATGCTTACCCGGAATTCACACAAGAAGAGGTCACAAAACGCCAATTAGAAACGTTCGACTCATCAGTTAGCTACTTTAAATACTACTTCTTCCCCCGCTATGGCTACCTATGGAACAAAGATATAGGTACCGATGCCACCCACTATATGTGGGTAATGGTACAACATGGCGACCGCGATGTAGCCTTCCAAGAAGCCTACCTC
Organism: Chitinophaga skermanii; assembly: GCF_003259335.1. Lineage (GTDB taxonomy): Bacteria > Bacteroidota > Bacteroidia > Chitinophagales > Chitinophagaceae > Chitinophaga > Chitinophaga skermanii. The sequence goes on along the minus strand of NZ_QLLL01000002.1, from coordinate 790,649 downwards.
GTAGAACTGGAAAAAGCTGTCGCAAAGAAAGAAGCCAGCGGGAAAGATCTTGCCTATCTAACCGACCGCGTTCGTAAGAACACCAATCGCCCACAAGTATATGGCACCCAAATGAAGTACCGCCAAGAAAAACAAGCAGATGGTACCTCTAAAATCATTATGGAACCTTATACCGTCGAAAATCCCGAGTTGCTCGATGCCCGCCGTGCAAAAGTTGGCCTTATGCCCATGAAGGATTATTTAGACCAAATGAATAAGGTGAACAATCGGTAATAGTAAAGGAAGTTATCGCTGCGTGGGAGCTAAAGATGCATATGCAAGCCGTTAGTGAGTAAATTCATCATATTCAATAAGTTACATTGAGGTTGTGAAGCTGCTTCAATGTAACTTATTCATTTATAGTATCTACTATCTAAAATATAATCTTCTCCCAAGCGCTTTATGCGAACAAACAGCCGCTCAGCTACCCTTATATTATCCTACAAGGGTATTCTATATGAATAAGCTCCTACAAAGCTGCTATTATATATCTAAAAGCATGTAAACACGATGTAATCACATGGAATTACATGGAAATTACATGGAAGTTACATGGAACGATAGAGAAATCACATGGAAATTACTTGTCGATCACTTGGCACTTGCTTTATTGCTATAGGGAGGTATAAGGTAAGCTACAGGTACCCAATAGGCAAATAAGTACCTGTTGACGAATAGTTTATGATATGCAATATAGCTATATAAACCCCAAACAGCCATTGGAACCATGCCCAAGCCGTGTTTACTACAACAATATCTCCTCTTCGATCCCTACATCGGCTAGAAACTGCTGATCGTGGGATACCACAATGAGCGTACCCTCGTATTCATTGATCGCAGCTGTCAGGATCTCAATGTTTTGGATATCCAAGTTATTCGTTGGTTCATCGAGGATAATCATATCCAAGGCTTTGTTGTTGATTGTTAGGCAACAAAGTACGAGGCGCATCTTTTCACCACCACTTAATGCACTGCAAGGTTTATCCCAATCGGGCTGTAAGAATAAGAAGCGCGTTAGTTTCGTTTTGATTTCATGTTCTTGTAGCGCGCCGGGATTGAATTGTTGGGCTTGTTGGTAAACAGTGAGCGAATTATTGATTAAGGCATAGTCTTGATCAATGTAAATGGCCGAGAACGCGGCACGGGTTAATTGCCCGCTTGTAGGAGCCAATTGGCCTAAAAGTACCTTAATGAGGGTCGTTTTGCCGGAGCCGTTGTTGCCCTTTATCGCAACCCTTTGCCCACTTTTCAAGATGAAACTCAAATCCTGCTTCCACACCTTCCCTGCATTGTAGGTAAAGTTGATGTTCGTGGCATGGAATAAAATCTTGCCTTTATGTAATTGCGACTGGTCGAAGCCCATTTTCATGGTATCGAGTGCCGGTAATTCTTTACGTAAATCCTGTAAATCTTGCCTGATATTGTCGATTTTGTCAGCATGCACACCTTTCATACGGGCCGTGCTTTTTTCGGCACTATTCCGGAAGGTATTCATGGAAATAGTTGGTAAACCGGCCTTCTCTTGCTTCTTTTTACCCCGGGCATCCAATTTCGCTTGGCGTTCCATGGCTTCGCGCTCAGTTTCTTTGGCTTTGCGGAAAGCTTTTTCTGCACTACGCACATCGTTTTCCAAGGCTTCTGCAGCGATGGCTTTCTGTGATTGGTAGAAGGTATAGTTGCCCCCGTACGTGGTAATGCCATTTTTGCTAAGTTCGCAAACGGTGTTAAGTAGCTGTAGCAATACCCGGTCGTGACTAACCACTACCAATGTTTGTTTTGCAAATTGGATATAATCGTACAAGATAGCCCGGCTACTAGCATCCAAATGGTTACTAGGCTCGTCCATCAGTACGATCTCCGGTTGGTGAATATCAATGCCTGCTAAGAAAACCTTCGTTTTCTGGCCACCACTTAGTTGTTGTAAAGGTTGTTGAAGGTCGATACCGGCCAAATCCCAATGCATCAAAGCGGCTTGGCATCTTTCTTCAATCCCCCAATCATCATTCAAATCATCATATAAACCCGGGGAAACATCACCTTCCATGATGGCATGTAATGCACTAAGTTTCTTATCCACTTTTAATGCCTCGGCGATACTAAGGTGGTTATACTGGCCAAAGATTTGCGGCACATAGTAAGGGGTACTGCTCGCTGTTACCGTTCCGCTAAGCGGGTGTAAGTTACCGGCCATAATATTGAGCAAAGTAGATTTACCGGCGCCATTATTGCCGACAAGTGCAATTTTATCTTGTTTGTTGATCGTGATTGTAAGATCGCTGAAAAGAACATCCTTATTGGGATGCGCGTACGTAACGCTTTGGAGCGTAAGCATAACTTCTTCCTTTAGAAAAATAAATAATAACCCTTGGGATGGGTTTGTTTACATCATTTTTGGAAAGAAATTATATCTCACATAGCGGTAGGAAAAATTTTGTTTTGCAAGGCAAAGGTAAAAAGAATTCGGAGTTTTTATATATTTATTTTCATAAGATCAACCAAATCATCCCCTACATGTATCGAATTATATTGCCAATAGTCGCCACTATACTATGTTTAGGCTGCAACGAACAAACTACAAACTTCGAACAAATCGAGGTACGTAAACAGCTATATTATAACAAGTTGAACCATGGCCGACCTTTTACAGGAATGGCCGTTTCGAACTTAGCGAATGGGGGTATTAAATTGGCGGTTAGCTTTATTGATGGCGTACCCAATGGGCCATGGTTAACCAACGAACAAGGTGAAGATCGTTTGCAAGAGGGTTTGTATAAACCTTTAACGGGTAACTACCAAGCACCTATTAAAAGAGTGAATGTTTGTTACTTTCATATAGATAAAGATACCACCAGCACTGTTTTGGTAGTAGTTGATAATAAGGCCCCGGCATTTGATACTATTCAATTATTGAACAGTATAAAAGACCAATTACCACAGTTTGCAACGGATGTTTTCCATGTTGTACATGATGAGTTGACTTTACATGGCAAACATTAAGCAGCCATGTAATAGTCGAAAAAGCCAATGGCTAAGTTAAGTAGGGCTTGAATAGAAAAGGTAGTCCAAAAGGCCGGGCGGTTTTCCATTTTGGCTTTGTAATAAGAGAAACTGAGTACAATCCCGGGTAAGTATAATAACGCAATGGCAACGGTGTTCCCACTACTCAGTAATGCATATAATACAGCCGAAATGATAATGTAAATGTGCTTGAAATAAGCGCTTTGCCCGTAGGCAAATAGTAAAATACTGTATACGAATCGTTGTACGATAAGTGTACCCAATAAAGGGTTTAATAATACGAAGTATAAAATGAATTGTAGCTTTTCGGGTGGCGGTGCACTTCCTCCCGTATTGATGTTGAAATATTCCAATGCGTAGCTAGCTCCAATGATATATACAAAGCAGGCAATAACACTAATGAAGATTAATTTTAAATCGAGCTGTTGTTTGTTAACCGGTAATTGATTTTCCATCTGTCGTTCAATGGGCTGTAAATTACAGTTTTGCCGGTAAATGCCGGGGCATTATTTCTTAAGACCTAGTAGGCTGGCACCGAAGATAAAGAAGAGGGCTAACTGGGTATCGGTGAATTGCAAACGCAATTGTGCCAAGGCTTTCGCTTTATGTTCTTTTACAGTGAATACTGAAATACCCAATTTCTCGGCGATTTCGTCCAATTTCAATCCTTCCATATACACCATCTTAAATACTTGCTGCCGTTTTTCCGGGAGTGCTTCTATTGCTTTATAAATCGAGGCCATCAATTCTGTACGAATCATTTGTTGTAGTACCAATTCGTCGCGCTTGTTTTCGTCGAGATATTGCATTTCCGCTTGGAAATGGTCGTGCACTTTTAAATGTCGTAAGTAGTTCAGGCAAGCGTTACGGGTAGTGGTATAAAGGAAACTTTTAATGCTTTTAGGATGGTCGAAGTCGGCTTTCTTGTGCCAGAGTTTCACGAAGGCGTCTTTTACAATGTCTTCCGCCTCGCCGGTATTGGCGAGTAATTGGGTAGCAAAGAAACACAGGGGCTTGTAATGCTCTACAAAGAAAGCATTAAACGCACTTGGTTCCCCTTGCTGGAACGCAGGAATAAGATCTTCTGAGAGATCAATTGACATAGCGGATAGACTTGGTTTACGGGAAACGTTTGGATGTAAGTAGTGGCAATAGTAAATAATATGTGAGAATTCTGCAAATAGTTTCCCGTTGAGTGGCAAAAAAAATATTTTTTTAAAATGACTAGTTCGAATACTTCCTCACCGTGTTCTACATACGATAAACAATTATTTCATAACCGATCCATATGCTACAAATAAAGAGTCGACTACTTACGAAAATGGCCATGGCATTGGTACTGATGGTTATCGTAACCTCCTGTGGCGAGCATGAACGTGATGAATCGCCGGGTGGACGAGAAATGCCAAAAAGGGCCAAGCTACCTAGTCATATTCCTGGTAATAAGGATATGAATGGAACGGAAGGATTGCTTGGAGATTTTGCATTTGATGTGCATTTTATAGATTTGCCTTCTAATGGAACCAATCAACCATTTGCTTTCATTTCATTACCAGGTAATTCTTACGATTCCCTAGCGTACAACTACATCGAGAAATGCAGTCCTGTACAAGGTATTATCCTGCGCACGGTAGCAAAGGAGCATACAGGTATGGTACTAGATTTCCGAACCGCGGGAACGAATAGTGAACAGGCCACCTTCAAGATCGAAGCCGGAGATAACCAAATCCCGCTCGTACTTGTTTGGGACGATGCTTCCATCGATAGGGCCCAAGCGATGCGTGCTTTATTGGAGAAAACGTTAGAAGAGAAGTTGCAAGAAGCAGCATTCCTCGACGAAACAGCCATATCTATTATGCCAACTATGCACTTCTCATCGCGACCGACTTTAGAGGCAGCAAAGACTCGCTCTTGCTTTCAATAGTCAACCATTTTCAGTCCAACGTCAATTTCCCCTGCTATTTATTACCAAAATCATTCACCTGTAATGAAACGTTACGCTTATATTCCACTGGTAACGATGATGGCATCATGTGCTGTTTTCAGTGGTAAGAAATCAAAGAAAACAACCGCGCCGACTGTAGCTGCAGCACCGGCAGCACCTGCTGTACCTTATAGCAAAGCCGGTGTAAAACCATATAACAATGTGGTGGTAAAAAGTATGCAAACCAAAGAAGGTTTAATTACAGTGCATACCACGCCAGAGTTCGATAGTGTATATTTTGAAATCGGTAAGAACTTACTGAACCGCGACATCCTTGTTGTGAATCGCCTTCTTTCTATTGGTGGTGGGTTAGAAGCTTATGCCGGTGAGGAAGTAAATAATCAAATGATTTACTTCGAGAAAGGTAAAGGTGAGAATATTGTGATGCGTTATAATATGGTGATTAGCGTTGCTAACCCAGATAATGACATTTTCCGCGCTGTGCAAATATCGAATGGTAACCCCATTTTGGCCACCTTCCCGATTAAAGCATATGGCAAAGATTCCAATAGCTATGTAGTAGATGCAACTAAGTTTTTAAAAGACCCGCAGAGTATCATCAATGCTACGGCACCTACCAATAAATCGTTTGACGGTAAAATGATGAAGGATAACGATGTTACGTACATTCGTACATATCCTAATAACATCGAAATTGGAACCATTAAAAATGGTAATGCTAAGGTAAATGGTAATAAGCCATTAACTGTTGAAACCAGTTCTTCTTTCGTATTGTTGCCTGAAAAACCTATGCAACGTAGGGTACGTGATCAACGTGTTGGTTTCTTCTATGATGATCTTGTAAAATTCTCTGATAAACAACAAGCAGCAGAAAAACAATCCTATATCACACGTTGGAAATTAGAACCTAAACCACAAGACGTAGAAAAATACAAACGTGGCGAATTAGTGGAACCGGCGAATCCTATTTTATACTACATCGATCCAGCTACGCCGAAACAATGGCGCAAATACTTGATCGCGGGTGTAAACGATTGGCAGAAAGCTTTCGAAAAAGCAGGTTTCAAAAATGCAATTAGTGCCAAAGAATGGCCTGAAAACGATACATCTATGCACATGGATGATGTACGTTATAGCTTTATCAACTACTTCGCTTCCGAAATCCCGAATGCTTACGGTCCGAATGTACACGATCCTCGCAGTGGTGAAATTATTCAATCACATATCGGTTGGTACCACAACGTAATGACGTTAGTACACGACTGGTACCAATTGCAAGCGGGTCCTAACGATCCAGAAGCACGTTATGCCGTGTTTAATGAGGAGTTGATGGGCCAATTGATTCGTTTTGTATCTAGCCACGAAATTGGGCATACCCTTGGTTTGTTGCACAACTTCGGTAGCAGCAGCAAAACACCGGTAGATAGCTTACGTAGCATTTCTTACTTAACGAAATATGGTCATACCGCTAGTATTATGGACTATGCACGTTTCAACTACGTAGCGCAGCCTAGTGATAAAATCCCGCAAGCTTTATTGTTCCCACGTATTAACGATTACGACGAATGGGCGATTGAGTTCGGTTATAAAAATACTTTCGCAAAAGACGAAGAAGAAGATAAGGTAATCATGCGCAGATTGGTGACGAAACGTTTGGCCGAGAACGACCGCTTATGGTGGGGTGATGGTGAGATGACGAAATTCGACCCTCGTTGTCAAACAGAAGATTTGAGTGATAATGCAGCGAAAGCAAGTACTTACGGTATCAATAATTTAAAAATTGTTGTACAGAACTTGCCTAAATGGACGATGGAAGAAAATGGTCAACGTGAAGTATACCGTCGCATGTATAAACAAGTAATTGGTCAGTACAATCGTTATGTAAACCATGTATTCCGTTATGTAGGTGCTGTACAATACGATGTACGTACAAACGAAGACACGCGCCCAGTGATGACCCCTGTTTCGAAAGAAACACAATTAGCTTCATTGGATTGGATCAATAAGGAAGTATTTACTACACCTACATGGTTAGCAGCACCGGCTGTACAAGACCAAGTATTGGTTATTGGCGAACAAGACGATGTACGTGCATTACAAGTAAAAGTATTGAATTCGGCTTTGGATGCAGGTTCATTGAACGTAGTAGCGAATTTATATAGCCGTTATGGTAGCAAAGCTATTTCTGTTGACGAGTACTTGGAGAAATTGCGTGTTGTGATTTGGGGTGATTTGAATAGCGGCAGTGTGAAAGTGGCATCAGAGCAACGTGCATTACAGAAAGCTTATATCGGTGCTTTGTATACGACTATCAAAAATATTAAACCAGAAATTGCTGAAACTGAAGCAGCGAGCATTTCCTACGGTGAAAGCAAACGTATTTATTCTATAATCAAGAACGCCATTCCACGTACAGGTGATGCATCTACAAAAGCGCACTTAGAATCGTTGGTAGCAAAAATTGATGCATTAAACAAAAACTAACCATGCCTACATCATCCAATCATAACGGGGATTCATTCGAAACATCGGCCTATATAGCGGAATTGCTACTACGCCGGGTGCAAGGAGTTATAACCGAAGAAGAAACAGCCGAACTAGAAGCTTGGTTGCAAACGCAACCACCTGCTAGCCGCGATTTCTATACCGATGCGTGCACCATGCCGCAATTGGAAGCCGGTTTGCAAACCATGCACAAGTTTGATGAAACAGCCGCATTGGATGATGTATGGAAACGTATTGGCATGTTGGAAACACGTACCGTGCCTGTTCGCAGGTTGTGGTTACGATGGACGGCAGCAGCTGCGTTGCTGGCGTTCGTTGTAAGTACGTCGATTATCTTCTTCAATCATAAGCAAAACACAACCCCAGGAGTTTCTACGGTAGCGCGTTACGGTGGTGATGCGTTACCGGCCGGAAATAAAGCCACGTTGGAACTCGCCGATGGTAGCGTGATTGATTTAAATAGCACGAAGAAAGGTAAAATCGACCAGTTCCAAGATGCCAATATTTTCAAACAAGATGATGAAACCATATCCTATGAGAATACCCTTGCCCAAAGCGAGGCGGATGTAACCTACCATAAAATAATAACACCACGCGGCGGGAAGTTTGATGTAGTACTGCCCGATGGAACAAAAGTTTGGTTGAATGCGGCTTCATCCTTGAAATATCCTACAGCGTTTATTGGTAAGGAAAGAGTTGTAGAGTTAAGTGGTGAAGCCTATTTCGACGTTGCAAAGAATGCGCAACAACCATTCACAGTTAGAACAATAGATACCAAACGCGAACCTTTGGAAGTACGCGTGTTGGGTACAGCATTCAATATCCAAGCATATAGCGACGAGCCACTTCGTACGGCCACGCTTGTGAATGGTAAAGTAAGTGTACAAAATAAGAACGACCGGGAGATACTATTGCCGGGTCAACAAGCGATGGTACATAACCGTCAACCCATGCAAGTACAAGTAGCCAATATAGAGTCGGTACTTGCTTGGAAAAACGGTTTGTTTATATACCACGATGCTTCTATCCAAGAAATAATGCGCGAGATTTCGCGTGTGTATGATGTTGATGTTGTGTTTGATGGCGACATTGCGCAACAGTTTGAAGGAACCATTCCTCGCAGCATGAAATTATCCGATGTTTTGAAAATCCTTGAATCCACGGGATGGGTTCAATTTAGTATTGTAGGAAAAACGGTCACAGTGAAACCGTTGTAATTAAAACCTAATCTAAACAGCTTATAGAATGCGTCTTGAAAAAATATTTCGTTTTGTTAGTAAGCCTTGTGCTCTACTGATTGGTTTATGCTTTGCGCAAACGATCGCGTTTGCGCAGCGTGTGAGCCTATCGGTGCAAAACACATCGCTCGTAAAAGTTTGTAAAGAAGTTGAAAAACAAACAGGCTACTACTTCGTGTATGCGAAGGATTTAAAAGAAGTGAATACACCGGTAACAGTTGATTTAAAGAATGAGCCGGTTCAATCGGCTTTAACCAAGATATTTAAGGGCTTGCCTTACCAATATGAAGTAATCGATAAAGTAGTATCTGTGAATACGAAAAAGGCAACTTCCAAATCGGCTGGTATTGCAGATATGCAAGACACTATTATCCTTAAAGGTATTGTAGTAGGAGAAAAAGATGAGCCATTACCAGGTGCATCTGTGATGTCGACGAAAACAAAGCGGATGGCGCTAACGAATGAAAAGGGGCAGTTTGAAATGAAGGGGGTGGCTTTAGATGAAGAGGTAGTGTTTTCATATATAGGGTATACACCTAAAAAAACAAGAGCAGCCGGTGGGGTTATTATTATGGTGCTCGAACCCAGCCAGAACCAACTCGATCAAGTACAAATACGTGGTTATGGCAAAACATCGCAGCGTTATAGCACAGGTAGTATTACCACGGTACAAGGCAAGGAAATTGAGCAGTTTCCAGTAATGAACCCATTGTTGGCATTGCAAGGTAAAGTACCAGGCATGACTATTTCACAGGTAAGCGCCAACCCTTCCGATCCTATTAAGATAGAAATCCGCGGTAGAGGATCACTAAATTCATCCATGCCGGCAGATCCATTGATTATTATTGATGGTATTCCAATTACGGTATTAGAATTAACCCCAGCTAATAGTACAGTAAACAGTTTTAGCCAAATAAATGCTGTTTCTCGTGGGTTCGACCAGTCTGGCCTTACGAATGGTATGAGTCCTCTATTCGGTGTGAATGTGAGCGATATTGAGTCTATTAGTGTTTTGAAAGATGCAGATGCCACCGCGATTTACGGAAGTAGGGGTGCGAATGGTGTTATCATTATCAATACAAAACGTGCGAAAGCCGGTCGGAATAATTTAACAATAGGTTATACTGCAGGTATTACGACTATTTCAAAGTTTTATGATGTACTGAATACGACTGATTATTTAAACCTGAGAAGAGAGGCATTTGCGAATGATGGATTAACACCCTCACTACAAAAAGGATCACCTGGCTATGCAGGCGATTTGTTGATATGGGATACAACGCGTTACACCAATTGGCAAAAATACTTGTATGGAGGTCAAGGATCTTACCAAAAAGTAAATGCAAACTATAGTGGTGGTACGGACCAAAATACGTATTCGTTATCGGGGAATTACACGAAAACGAAAAGTATTACATCATTGTCTGGTGATCAGCAGTCGGGAGGTTTTAATATGAGTGTGAATTCCAATAGTAAGAACAAGAAGTTTCGCGTAATGGGAAGTCTTACTTTGAATTTTACAAAGGATAACCAGGCGAATTTGATGGACCTTACCAACTTTGTACCCAATGCGCCGAGTTTGTTTAAAGAAAATGGAGAAATCAACTTTGCAGAGCTGAATGCAGTGCAAGCAATGGGGCTGTCGCTTATGAGTCTGAAGCAACCTATTGATAGGAAATCAATGTCAGTGAACGGTTCTTTTAACGCAGAATACCAATTTACAGATTACTTAACAGGAAATGTGGCCGTCACTTATAGTCGTAATACAGGTTCTACGGTGAAAATAGTACCTATTTCTTCCCTCGACCCTTCCACCAACCAGCGAACTGGGCAAAGAATGGTAGCTGATAATAAGAATACTACCATGACAGTTGAGCCTGGTCTACGATTTTCTAAGAATGTTGGGAATGGATTATTAACCGCACAATTAGGTAGTACGTATCAATCTACTTCGTCCAATATGTTATTGACTTCTGGTTCGAATTATTTAACGGATGATTTTCTTGGTTCGTTATCATTTGCGCCAACGATTAAAGCAACAGAAGCAAAATCACAATATAAGTATGTAGGTACATTCTTCCGTGCGGAGTATATCTATGAGATGAAGTACATGTTAAATCTGAGTGGTAGAAGAGATGGTAGCAGCAAATTTGGTCCAGGTAAACAATATGGCAATTTCGGAGCTATTGGTGCAGGTTGGGTGGCTTCTGAAGAAGAATGGTTAAAAGGTATATTGCCAAAGGAAATGTCGCTATTGAAGTTCTATGGTAGCTATGGTATTACAGGTGAGCAAGGTATAGGTGATTACCAATACTTAATTCAATGGGCTACGCAAAATGGCTTAGCTTCTTATGAAGGGGATATTATGCCCTTATTAATTTCTTTACAAGCAAATGATAAATTCCATTGGTCAAATTCTAAAATGCTAAACTTGGGTATTAACCTAGGCTTTTTCAACGATCGCCTTACTTTCAATGGCGAATGGTATCGCAAGATAAGTGACGACCAGCTTATTAGTTTTCCAACAGGAAGCTTTACCGGTTTTACAAGCTATACAGCCAATAGTCCAGCTTCTGTATTAAATACAGGTGTGAATGCCTCTTTAAGTGCACATATTATCCAAGGTAAAAAATGGAATTGGCGTACATCTTTTACTGCTTCTAATAATAGAAATGAATTGTTAAGCTATCCTAGTTTAGAGAAATCACCTTATTACTCTCGCTATGTGATCGGAAAACCTATTGATGAAGTGTATGTCTTGAAATATACAGGTATCGATCCTCAAACGGGTAAATACACATATTTAGATGCTAATAAAGATGGGTCTATTAAAACCAATTACAGTGTACCGGCAGGCACAAAAGATGATGATCGAGTGGTAGCGGTTACACCTACACCACGTTTGAATTTAGGTGGTAATACCGGCTTATCATATAAAAATATCAGCGTGGACATCTCGTTTTATTTTAAGAGAATGAATGCCTATAGCGCTGTTTCTCAACAAATGGGAGGCATAGGCAATGTTTCCTACGAGATGTATAGAAATCGTTGGACGCATCCTGGTCAAAATGCTACAGCGCCACGTGCAACCACTAATTTTGATGAAATAAGCTCAATGTTTAGATTATCAGATGGGCAATATGAAAAAGTGAATGTCTTTAGAATTAACCAATTAAGCATGAATTACATGTTGCCATCAAAATATTTACAGAAAGCTAAATTGAGGACTGCAAGTCTTGGTTTGGGCGTTAATAATTTGTTGTTGATTACGAATTACCAGGGTGTTGATCCAGAGGTAAACTATATGGCAACCGTTAGCTCAATGCCGCCAACACGCACATATACTATTACATTGTCGGTGGGTTTGTAATGTTTAATTTTTATTATCGCAATCATATGAATCTTAATAAAAACGTTTTAATAATATTTGCTTGCATATTACCTATCATAGGATGTAAGAAGATGATAGAGATAGATCCACCGAGCAATAGTATCGGGAATGAAAGAGCATTTGCAGATAATACAAAAGCTTATGCTGCTTTGTCAGGTGTTTATTCGTTGATGGTGAATAATGGTTTATCAATCATGAATGGTGGAGCTACTTATATAGGTGGCTTACTATCGGATGAATTGAAAAATTTGAATGCACAAGTTGATGTGGAGGCTTATGCATACTACACATCACAATATCATCAGAATTCTATCTTAGCAGATGGACCTATTTGGAATACTGGCTATAAGATCATCTATACAGCCAATTCGGTAATTGAAGGGGCTGCTGCTTCTACTTCTACATTATTTACGGATAGTGCACGTGCACAGATCAACGGTGAATGTAAATTTGTGCGGGCCTTGATGCATTTCTATTTGACGAACTTTTACGGTCCGATCCCAGTTGTTACTACTTCTAATATAAATGAAATACAATACTTAGAGCGTTCTACCCCAGGGAAAGTATATCAACAAATAGAGTCCGACTTACAAGAGGCTATCAACCAGCTACCAGCTAACTATAATGTTTCTGGTGGCGAACGTATTCGGGCTAATAAATATGTTGCTAAAGCTTTGTTAGCAAGGGTGTATTTGTACCAAAAGAAATTCCAACAAGCGAAGGAATTGGCGGAAGAATTAATCAATACCAATTTGTTCCCATTAGATCCAGATTTGAAAAATACCTTCGAGCCAGGTAGCAAAGAAACTATTTTTGGTCTAAAACTCAATTACCTTACAGCGTCGGGTAATGTTTTAATGGACCAGGAACTTATAGGTAATACTTTTGATTATGATCCTACTTTGGATTTTTTGTATAAAGATCCAACCTTTTTTGAAGGGTTTACTAGTTTTGTGCGACCTAAAAATATTTTCACCCCAACCATTATAAATACTTTTGAGGTGGGTGATCTACGTAGGGTAAATTGGTGCGATACTTTCCCTGTACCAGATGATGCACCATATAACGGGGTGGGTGATTTATTTCTGAAAAAGTATAGAGGTGTTGAAGCTAATACCTTTTATCCTCAACCACAAACGCTCGTAATTTTCCGTTCCGCCGAATTATACCTTATCGCTGCCGAAGCAAAAGCAGAGCTGGGAGATGCTACTGCTGCCAACGATCTCAATGTTGTGCGCAAAAGAGCCGGGTTAGAAAATACAACAGCCAGCGGAAAAGAAGCTTTGCTCAATGCAATTATGCATGAACGCCAAGTGGAATTTATGGGAGAGCAAGGCCACCGTTGGTTCGATTTAAAACGTCGTGGTTTAGCGAGTAGTGTATTATCGAAATTGACCTACAAACAGCCTTGGGTCGATTACCGCTTGTTGCTACCTATTCCAAAGGAGGATTTGCAAGCCAACCCAGCCCTCGGTCAAAACAAAGGGTACTAATATTTTCCTTTCGCCATTTTAACAGCCCCGTGATCTCAAACGGCGCGGGGCTTTACATAAAAACATGATTGCTATGAAAACATTCTTCACCTACGTATTCAGCGAAGCGGTATTAACATTATTGCGTTATTACATCATCGCAGGTATCGCATTTTTCGTGTTTTACAAACTATTGGCTGCAAAGCTTTTCAAGAACAAAATTCAAGAGAAGCAAGCCAAGAAAAAGGATTTCGCACGCGAGATCTTACATTCTTCTATGTCGTCTTTGATCTTGGCTACGGTTGCGATCTTTGCATTCTCGGATTTTGTACGCCCGTACTCGTTTATTTACATGGAATTGGATGCATACCCATTATGGTGGATTCCCATCAGTGTAGCTTTAGCGTTGGTAGTACATGATACGTACTTCTATTGGATGCACCGCATCCTTCACCACGATAAACTATTTAACTTCACACACCTCGTTCATCATAAATCTACCAATCCTTCGCCATGGACAGCCTACTCTTTCCATGTACTCGAAGCATTCGCAGAAGGCGGGGTAGTATTAGTACTGGTATTCGTGATGCCCATGCACCCATTGTCGGTGATGCTGTTTAGTTTATCGTCGCTATTGATTAATGTATATGGCCACTTAGGGTATGAAATCATGCCTAAAAACTTTAGAAAATCATTCTTGTTCGAGATTTTAAATACCTCTACCTATCACAACCTTCACCACTCAAAGTTCAAAGGCAATTACGGCCTCTACTTCCGTGTATGGGATCGTATGATGGGAACAGAGAATCCCCAATACGTTACATCCTATGATAAAATTCAAGAGAAGAGATTCGGTAAGGTTGACAACTAGTAATGCTAGTTCCTAATTCAAATACAAACCTTGTAAACGCTTGTTTGCAAGGTTTTTTTTATACTACATGATCCACATAATTGTTTGCATAGTTTGTTAATAAATAAGACAGCCCTTTTTGTGTTATCTTTACACAATAATTGAATAAGATGAAACAACAGAAAGTAACATTGTTCCGCCCCGTTAACCAACACGAATTAGCCCTTATCGCTGCCAGCAACTTCACAGCGTTTCCGCCACGTTTGCCGGATCAACCTATTTTTTACCCCGTTGCTAACTTCGAGTATGCCAAGCAAATTACGCTGGAGTGGAATGTGCCTGCATACGGTCAAGGTTTCGTTACCGCGTTTGATGTAGATGCCATTTTCCTACAGAAATACACGGTAGAGAACGTAGGAGGTGCATTACACGATGAATATTGGATTCCTTCGGAAGATCTATACTTATTTAACGAACATATCCGGGGACCCATCCGCGTAGTATTTGATGCGGCAAAAGATTTGTAGCATTTTACATACCGGCTTTGTAATTTTGTGCAGCACTAAAAAATGATGGTATGTACAATTTTACGAATGATTATAGCGAAGGATGTCACCCCAATATTCTAGCCGCTTTAGCTGACAGTAATCTCACCCAACAACCTGGTTATGGTAACGACGAGTTCACCTTGCAAGCCGTACAGTATATCCGCGAGAAATGTGGTGCTACGCCCGTAGATGTGCATATGGTAGCCGGCGGAACACTCGCTAACTTACTCGTTTTAGTGTCGGCATTAAAACCTTTCGAGTCTATTATTGCCGTAGAAACAGGACATATTAACAACCACGAAGCCGGTGCCATTGAAGCAACAGGACATAAGATTGAAACCGTGAAAACGCCAGATGGTAAACTACGCCCCGCAGATTTTGCACACTTGTTGAAGAAATTCCCGGAATATCATACCGTGAAACCCCGCATCGTGTACATTTCCAACACAACAGAAATAGGTACCCATTATACAAAAAGCGAAGTAGCCGAGTTATCCGCCTATTGCAAAGCAAATAACTTATTGCTTTTCATGGATGGTGCACGTATGGCCATGGGATTAATGGCGGAAGGAAACGACCTGCAACTGGCAGATATTGCCGCTTTAACCGATGTTTTCTACCTCGGTGGAACGAAAGTGGGGGCATTGCTGGGCGAAGCCATTATCATTAGCAATGACAGCCTCAAAAAGGATTTTAAATACCATATGAAGCAGCGTGGAGCCTTAATGGCAAAAGGAAGGCTTTTAGGTGTGCAATTCGCAGCGTTGTTGAAAGATGATTTGATGTTTGATTTGGCCAAGCATGCCAACGGGTTAGCACAACGCATGGCGAAGGTGTTCAGAGAATTGGGTTATGGTTTCCTCACACCATCTGTTACCAACCAAATATTCCCTATTTTGCCCAATGCGCTTATCACCGAGTTGTCGAAAGAATTTGGGTTCTTTAGTTGGAAGAAAATAGATGAATCCCATACCGCTGTTAGGCTCATTACCTCGTGGGCAACGCCGGCCGAGCAAGTCGATCGTTTTATAGCAGCTGTACAAGCCTACAAATCATAAAATTGAAGCATCCTCCTGGGATGCTTTTTTTATTTAGTAGGCGGCGGAACAACAATCAGTGGTTTAAAGCTGGCTAATAAGCTTTCTACTTCGTTGGGTAATTCTATACAATAAGGTACATGGATGCCTTTAGAGTTATTCGCGTTTTTTACCAGGATATCCCCATTAGGGAATTTGTATATTTCCGATACTTCGAAGTAATGCATCGTAATCTCGCCTTCTTTGCCTAGGGAAAGCATAATTTCATTGTCACTAATGGTTAAAACATACGCTTTAATTCTTCGCATTCGTTTAACAGCACGCCTAGGGGCCATGCTACAAAGGAAAACGATGAGTAATGGGATAAGGATAAGGGAGAAGAGATTTTTAGATTGGAAAACTTCGCTTATTGTGGGTTTGTAAGCATAGTAGTAACTACCTAAAATAATGAGCATCAATCCATAGAAAAAAAATAATTGCTGCCATAAACGCTTCCTAGCTCGTTGAATAAAGCTGGGATTCAAGAAAAATCGATGCATCGGTTGAGTTGGTCGTTAAATATATTGGAGGGCGAATGTAATTAAATTAAAGCATGATAAGTTTATTTGCCATCAAACTTCATACGAATATTTGATAAAACAATATCTTTTGCTATCTTGAATATACACACTCCTTTACCGTGAAAACATACATTTTCTTTATCACTTTCTTTATCACCCTTTTGGGGGGAATAACAATCGCAGCCGCACAGCCAACGTTGTACCTAGTGAAGAAAAAGAAAAAAGTGCGCGTCTATTTGCAAGATGAAATAGGCATAGCGACCATCAAAGATACATTGAATTACATGGGAAAAGACAATCCACTTCGCCCACTTATCCACAGTGTATCGCATGATAGTATTACGTTACAGCGTCCCCTTAAATACCACGACACGATTGTAATGAATGGTAATGGTTTACCGGCACCATACCGTTTTGTAAACGGGGAATGGGTTGGTGAAAGAAGAGCCACCTACCGGCGTACATATCTCGTAGTAGATAGCTTTGCATATCAATCATTCGCCTTAAAAGATATCACTAGTTTCGAATACGTGCTATTGCCGCATGATAATCGGGATTGCCAATATTGCTGGGTGCCACCTGTAACGATATATTTAATTGCCTACAATCGTAAACGTTGGCATTATCGCCGTATGCCTATTCGTGATAAACAATGGAAAATAGTTGTAGAAGATTCACTTCCTGTTGCCAAAAAATAAAGTACTTATCGATGAAGAAATTATTGCTGTTTGGAATGATATGCTGCGTGTTATTGGGTGAAGTACAATTTGTTGCTGCACAAACAACCATGTACCTTACAAAAGGTAGAAAGAAAGTACGCATATTACCCAATGACGATATAGGTATTGTAACCTCGAAAGATACCATACGCTATAATGAAAAGGATGTCAACCGTTGGTTAACTTACAGCATAACTACCGATAGTATTACCTTGCAAGCGCCATTAATAATTGGCGACACGGTAGAATATAACAGCCTGCAAGGAGGGAAGAATTGGCGATATGCCGGTGCTATTTTGATGGATAAGAAAACACACCTGTACAAACAGCTGTATGTGCAAATCGATAGCTTTCAATACAAAACCATTGCCTTTAAAGATATTCAAACGATCTATTATCCCATTCTGCCACCACGCACAGCTGGATGTATGGGCTGTATTATGCCACCGATTATTTTCTGGTTTCTCATACAAGAAAGACGTCGTAATAAACCACACGATTTCGATATGCAAAATAAATGGCAAATTATCACAGAACCCAATCCACCGAAAGAACAAGTATAACGCTTATTTTGCTTGTTGGAAAGCGCGCAGAAAACCATCGTAATCAGTAGGACTAATCATATACTTTTTATCAGCAGTTTCAATCAACACAAGTGAATCACGGTTGGTGGTCCAACTGCTGTAATGACCAATTTTGCTGGAATGAAACGACCCTATATATCCAAATAATCCACCAATCCCCATCGTACGCATCACAATACCTAATTCACTACGATCCAAATGGCGCGCAGCAGTAATCGATGCCAAGGGAATTCTTTTCTGCCCCACTAAACGGTGAATAATTAACTGTCCTTCTTCTATGGAATAGGATCGAGGACTTAATCCTAAGCTAATCAATACCACCACTAATAATATAGCGCCACCTACATACACGGGTTTTGCTGGATCAACAAAGCCAGTATACAATAAACCGAGGGTTAGTAATACGATGCAGCCGGAAGTGATCTTGCCAAATGTGTCGAGTTTTGTTTCAAAGCGCATAGGAGAGGAGTTGTTGTTGCACAATATAAGGAATTTAGGTCGCTTTGTGAAGGTTGGTTGATATGTCAATGAATTAAAAATCAATTGGTCGTACGCATAACTTTGTTTAAATTGTATATCTAAAACCATACATCTTATGAACCACCTCGAGATTAAAGCAGCGATTCAAATTGCGAAACCCATCCAGGAAGTATTCGAAGCCATTGTAGACCCGCAAAAGATGTCGAATTATTTCATCGCGAAAGGTTCTGCCCGTATGGAAACCGGCAAAACGGTTACTTGGCAATTCCCCGAATTTCCCGATCAATTCAACATTACTGTATTATCCGTATCTGCACCCAGTGCTATTGCTTTCGAATGGGAGGGAGCAAAAGATCATGTATTGAAAGTAGATATGCAACTGCAAGATAAAGGTGCAGCAACCGTTGTACGCATTACAGAAGGAACGATGCCGAATGATGAAGAGGGTATTAAATGGTTAAGGGGTAATACGGAAGGTTGGGCTAATTTTTTAGCTTGTTTAAAAGCTTACTTGGAGTATAACATCAATCTTCGCACTGGTGCTTTCGATTATATGAAAGGATAATGATTAATTTTACAACCTACCATATTAGGTAGTTCATTCTCCTATGTACGCTTTCTTATTGTATTTTCATTCTTATGTTAGGTGGCTGGTTTTACTCAGCCTATTATTCGCTTTATTCCGTGCTTACCGTGGTTGGAAAGGTCACAAATCCTTTTTGCCGGTAGATGATGGTGCCCGGAAGGCAGCTGTAAACTTCGCCAACTTGCAATTTACTATTGGCGTGGTATTGTATATTGTAAGTCCTATCGTGAAATATTTCTGGGGCAATTTTGTGAAAGCTGAACAAATGCGGGAGTTCCGCTTCTTCGGGATGGAACATATTACGATGATGACCATCGCTGTAGCAGTCATCAATATCACCGTAACAAAAAGCAAACGCAAATCAACCGACCACGAAAAGTTTAGGATCATGGCCATTGGCCTTAGTATTGCTCTATTCCTTGTATTAACTTCAATTCCTTGGGGCGGATCGCCTTTAATTAGTAGACCTTACTTCCGCGGGTTTTAATTCCGTATGATTTCCATCGACTTACACAACCAAAGTGCTCGATAGTTGTTAGAACTTGTATTAACCTGCAAAACTTAACGTTATCAAGCATGGCAGTGCATCCATTGTGCCTATTACAGGTGCAAGCTAACCTATTCTGCATTTCCCAGCCAATTCAGCTTTTTAACATGGATTATTGTTTTAGTGCAGAATTGCCTGGTAATGTCTATTACCGGGCTTTCGCGGTTTTCTTCTTCGCTAACAGCTCATTTTGCGCGCCTGCATATTCCGCCATTTGTTGAATAAGCTCGTATGGAATGGCTTCCGATTTGGGGAACTGGGCAGCACTTTTCGTTAATTTATAAGGCTTTAACTCCTTTTTAAAGGCCTCGTATACCCCGTACGTTGGGGGAATATACACAGCATAATGCGCTTTACAGGAAGCATAATAAATTACCGCGCCATGAACTTTAAAAGTAGGCATCTGGTAACTGATTACTTCTTCCGCTGTAGGTAATGCTTTACGAATGGCTGCACGTATTTTTTTCAGCACAGCTTGATCCGCTGCTGGAAACTGGGCTATATATTGTTCCGGGGTTTCGAAGGTAGCTGTTTTCATCATACAAGATATTTCTATAAAGCTACATGATTTGTGTAGGAAAACACGCCCCCAAATACGCCATTTACCCGCCCTTATTCCGACGTATTTATTTCGCAGAAAAGGCTTTAAGTACTTGCTCTTTGTAGTTAGGACTAATTGGAATAATGGCTTGGTTTGCCATAATGAGCTCTTGCAATTTCACCATTTTAATATGTGGTACGCCTACGATGTAAGATTTATGCGTCCGTACAAACATGGCTGCCGGTAAGGTTTCCTCTAACTTCTTCATGGTTAAATGCACCAAGTGGTGCTTGTTCCCCGGCAACATAATCTTTACATAATCTTTCGAAGCTTCGATAAATTGGATATCAGCATAGGGAATTTTGATAAAACCTCCTTTTTCCTTAACAAGCAAATGGTCGTCGGTCGAAGGAGTAGGAGAAGTTGTAGGCACAGTGGCTTGTAACTGTTGTTTTACCTTATTAACCGCTACGGTGAAGCGTTCTAAAGAAAAGGGTTTCAGTAGATAATCCACCACATTCAGCTCGTATCCTTGCAAAGCATACTCGGCGTAAGCCGTGGTAAAAATAACCTTCGGTGGGTTTTGCAAGGTTTTTAAGAAAGTAATGCCGTTCACTAAAGGCATTTCTATATCAAGGAAAACTAAGTCGATAGGGTGTTGTTCCAATTTGGCAAATGCTTCCATGGCATTCTTGCATTTGGCAACGAGGGTTAATCCTTCAGTTTGCAAAATGTATTGCTCTAATATTTGGTGAGCAATTACTTCATCGTCGGCAACAAGGCATTTGATCATGCTTTTAATTGTATGGTTAAATGTACTGAATAAATTGTATCGGTTTGTTCTATCTGTAACCGGTGGCGGTTGGGATAATAGAGTGCCAAGCGTTTTTTTACATTTTCAATCCCAACACCGCCATATGGCCCCCGTTGCATCGGCGTTACCGGCATCACGGAATTCTCTAGTTCAAATACCAGTTCTTCTTCATTCACCACCAACTCGCCCCGTATAAATGCATCATCCACCACGCGGTGCGCACCGTGCTTAAATACATTCTCCATAAACGGGATCAGCATTAATGGTGCTATACTAATGGCTGGGATAGGCGTAGCCGGCATCTGAAAATCAATATGGGCAGCAGGGTAACGCTTTTGCTCCATTTGCATGTAGTTGTCGAGGAAGGCAATGTCTTTTTCTAAGTCTACCGCATGATGCCTGCAATCGTAAAGTATATACCGCATCATATCGGAGAGTTTTAAGATATACGCAGGGGTATCTTTCGCACCCGTAATACTCATGCCATAAATACTATTGAGGGTATTGAATAAGAAGTGTGGGTGTAATTGCGCCTTGAGGGTATCAAGTTGCAAAGCCAAATGTTCTTTCTCTAAATTACTACGTTTGCGTTCATTTTGGGTGGCATACCGCATAAACATTACCGAGAAAAAGGCCATCATATCAGTTAATAGGAACTGTAGTTGCAATTGTGGTGCAAAGATGAGGCGTTCAAACATGCGTACCTGCGAGTTGTAAAATGGAATGGTAAGCGGGTTATGACTAACGGCTTGAAATACACTCGCTACAACATAACTGCAATACTTCGGAACAAACCAAAAGTAAAGGATGGTCACAAAGAATAACCATACAAACCGCCGTTTCTCCAACAGCTTAGCGCCAATCCAACGGTAGTAAGGTATTATATACAAGGTGGTGCCTATTGCATAGAGGATTAACTCCGGCATGGGGAAGTTGGTGCGTAAACGGGGTACATGTGTTTCCTCGGCAAAGGTGGCCCATTTGTAAATGCATACATATACCAACCACACGAGTATCTCGTAGGTCATTAATGGCTTCACGCCCCGGAAATATTGATGATACCATTTCTTCATACTATAAAACTACGCTTGCAAGGTGTTTTCAGCAGCTTTCCTTCGACAAAATGCAGCTTTTCTTCGACGAAATCAAGTCATTTTTATTTCGTAGAACAAAGCCGCTACTTCGTGGAATGCACCTTTTCCGGGTGCTCGCCGTGTTGTTGTTTTGCTATCGTAAACAATCGGAATTCAAAACAACAAACAAACATCTTTTATGAAAACGTTCTTTATCTCCCTATTCTTCTTAATGACTACTATAGCTGTACAAGCACAAGTGAAAATCGCCGGTAAGGTAGTCGACAGTACATCAAATACTGTATTACCCTTTGCTTCTATCCAAATCACCACAAATACGCAAAACTTTCAAACGACTGCCGACGAAAACGGCGTTTTTACTTTCAACAATATGCCCACCGGTATGTACAAAGTAGCCGTACAGTATATTGGTTACAAAGCATATTTGCAAGACAATATCAATATCCAACACGATTTTAACCTAACAATATCTATAGCAGCCGTCACCAAAACGCTCAAAGGTGTAGAAGTAACCGGCAGCAAACCCTTCATTGTCATGAAAAACGACAAGATCGTGGTAAATGTAGCCCAAAGCCCCATCACAGCCGGCCAAAATGTATACGAAACTTTGCTACGTGCACCTGGTGTAACGGATGGTAGTGGCCTGAAGTTTAGGAGCAAAACGCTTACCGTGTACATTAACGATCGTCCAACCCGCATGAGCGGCGAAGAACTGAAAGCCTACTTAGCTTCTATGCCGGCCAATACCATCGAAAGCATCGAAGTAATCCCGAACCCTTCCGCTAAGTACGAAGCGCAAGATGCTGCTATCGTAAACATAGTATTGGCTAAAGATAAGAACCTAGGCACCAATGGTACTGTAACTGCGGGTGTAGGTATGGGGCGCCACCCTCGTTATAACGGCGGACTTAGCTTAAATTACCGTTCTAAAAAGGTAAACGTTTACGGTAGCTTGGATTATATGAATACAGATATTGATAACAGTACGTTTACACACCGCTATTTAGGACAAGGTTTCGAAGTAGACGATCGTCAATTTGCGAATGATAAAAGCCAAAGTGCTACCTATAAAGTTGGTTTCGATTATACGCTCAGTAAGAAATCGTCTATTGGTGCTATGGTGCGTGGTGTGTATAGCGATCGTAACCGCGAGATGGAAAACCGTTCGATGTTGGAATTTGCGAATACCAACAAGGATTCTAGTTCTGTATTATTGAGCAAGGGTCATTATACTACCAACGCCCCTAACGCCAATATCTACTACAAAACCAAAGTAGGCAAGGCCGGCAACGATTTAAATATTAATGCCGATTACTTCCAGAACGAAAAAACACTGTCTGAGCATTTCCGTACCGATTACTTCGATGGTACTGCTAAAGAAGCGAAGATGAACAACTTAATGACAAACAATTCTCCCGGTAGCAGCCGTGTTAGCTCTATCAGTGCCGATTATACATTCCACATCAAGAAAGCAAAATTTGAAACAGGTGTAAGAAGTATTTTCACCAAAACCGATAACGACGCACATTGGGAAAACTTTATCAATGGTAATTGGGAAGAAGATTTGATCCGCAACAACCGCTTCATTTATAAAGAAAACATCTACGCCGGTTATGTAAACATGAACCAAAGCATTAAAAAGTTCGACTTCTCACTGGGTTTACGTGCCGAATATACACAAAGCGAAGGCCATTCTGTAACCTTGCAACAAACGAATGAGAACGATTATTTGAGCCTATTCCCAACGCTTGGTATTTATTACAACCAAAGTGAAAAACAACAGTGGAGCGCGAACTATAGTAGGAAAATTGAACGCTTTGGATTCAGTATCGTCAACCCGTTTATCATCTACCAAAGTCAATATGCTTACTACAAAGGTAATCCTAACATCCGTCCTACTTTCTCCGATAACTTCGAGTTAGGCTGGACTTACAATAACGAATGGATGGCGAGTGTTGCTTGGAACCGTTATTACGATGTATTGGCCAATACATTCACAAAAGATGGAGATGTAATGGTAAGTACTTACGAAAACATGCCATCTGCCAACCAAGTTACCATGAACTTAGCCTACAGCAAATCTTTATTCAAGAACAAAGTATATACTTCTACCACCTTAGGGGGTATCTATGCGAAATACAATGCCGATGCTGCAAGTGGATTGAATAATAGTACCGTGTCTTTATCTGTCATGGAAAGCGTGAGCTGGAGTTTTGCGAAGAATTGGAAATCTGAAGTAAATGCTTATTACCAATCCCCTTTACGTTTCGGTGCGTTCGATTTCAAAGATTATTTCATCATGAGCCTAGGTGTGTCTAAAACCATCTTAGATAAAAAAGGAACCATCTCTTTCAATGTGTCTGATATTTTCAACACGGCGAAACAAAAATATGCATCTGATTCTTACAATGCGCATGCATTTGTTCGTACAAATCCCGAAACGCGCATCTTCCGGTTAGTATTTAGCTACCGTTTCGGTAACCAACAAGTGAAAGCTGCCAAAGCGCGCCGCACTGTAATGGATGACGTGAAAAGAAGGATGAATGATTAAGGAATTTTGATTGTTTACACCCCCCGCGTTATTCGTCCAAATAGAAAGCCGCTCTCTATTCCATAGAGAACGGCTTTTTTGTATGCTAAGGGATTAGTAACGTTCGGGTTGTCCGTCTACTACCTTCCACAATATACCACCGATTAAACCGCCCACGATAGGACCAACAATAAATACCCATAAATGTGATATAGCATCGCCGCCCACAAATAAAGCAGGGCCAATACTCCGGGCAGGGTTAACAGATACACCTGTAACCGGTATGCCCACGATATGGATCATGGTTAAAGCCAAGCCAATGGCTAAACCTGCGAACCCAACGTTGCCATTATTCTTACTCGTAGATAAATGGATCACGAATAAGAAAATACAAGTGAATACTACCTCGAAAATTAACCCGCTGGTAAGCGAGAATTTATCGGGAGAACCACCTTCTACACCGTTCTGTCCTAATCCATTAGCGGCCAAACTATACTCTGGTCGACCTTGTGCAATGGAGTACAATAACGCAGCGGCGAGAATGCCGCCAATAATTTGCCCAATAATGTACACGAGCGTATCCTTGGCCGATAGTTTACCCATGGCCCACATGGAAATACTAATAGCCGGGTTAATGTGGCACCCGGTGATGTGACCAATAGAATAGCACATCGTTAATACAGAAATACCAAACGCGAAAGCGATACCTAGAAAACCAACGTGTGTGCCAGCTAATACGGCGCTACCGCAACCGATGAGTACAAGCACAAAGGTGCCGAGTAATTCGGCCATAAATTTTTGAGCAGTTGTAATCTTCATATGTGAGGATTTTGGAAGGGGAAATGAAACGTAACTATTGCATAACTATACAATCGAAAGGCTGGGAATGTTGTATTTGCCTAACTGTATTTTAGCGGTAAAGAGATGTAAAAGACGGGTTTAGGATGAAAATAATCCCAATTTCTCCTATACTTTTTATACTTTTCAAGGGATTTTAAACCGTTCAAAAATGGACTTGAAGCAAGATAATAGTGTATGGAAAGTGCTTAACTCATCTTATGTGAGCCAGCGCCCTTGGTTTACAGCTAGGGTCGATCACGTACAATTACCCAATGGCAACGAGATTGAAGAATACTATATACTCGAATACCCAGAATGGGTAAATGTAATAGCTATTACGAAAGAGAAAGAATTCGTGATGGTTAAACAATACAGGCATGGGATTGCTAAAACGGCTTACGAATTATGTGCCGGCGTAGTAGATGCCACCGATACTACGTTTCTTGCCGCTGCACAAAGGGAATTACTGGAAGAAACCGGCTACGGCAATGGTCGTTGGACTCCTTATATGCAAATTTCAGCCAATCCCGGTACGCATACTAACTTCACACACTGCTTTCTTGCGGAAGATGTAGAATTAGTAGCTCCACCTACCCTAGAAGCCACCGAAGATTTATCGGTTCATCTATTACAGCCAGCAGATGTAGTAAGCATCCTACAGGCTAATGAGATGCCCCAAGCTTTACACGCAGCTCCACTCTGGCGATATATTGCTGAACATCGTTTGTTGTAATCAAATAGGTCTAACTCACCATCTCAAAACAGGTGTTCCTTCAAATTAGCGATAATATGCAAGAGGCTCTACCCCTAAGTAGGGATTCCTATTTCAATATAGAATTGATTTCTTTGTATACATTCTTTACGAAAGAACTACTGTACATGTAAAGTTGGGATGTTACATGTATACGGATACTTACTATTCAGCTACGATTGGTAAGTATCCATTTTTTATGAATCTAATATGAATCGTTACAAGTGATTTTCTAAAGGTATACCCACTATATAATTATTCCCCCCACACTGTTATCATCACATTTCTTGCGCCTCCATAATTCCGATGTTCACAAAGGTAAATGCCTTGCCATGTACCTAAAGCTAGCTGGCCAGCTGTAACAGGTATGGTTACGGATGCACCCAAAAGGCTCGCTTTAATATGTGCTGGCATATCATCAGCACCTTCATCTGTATGCATATAATCGGGGTCGTTTTCTCGCACGGCTTTATTGAAATACGTTTCAAAGTCTTTTCGCACTGTAGGGTCGTAATTCTCGTTGATAGTTAGCCCCGCGGAGGTATGTTGTATGAACACTTGGCACATGCCGGTATTTATCGTACGTAGTTGCGGAATGGCCTGTAATACTTCGTCTGTTATAAGGTGAAAGCCCCGCGGGCGGGCTCGTAAACGAAGCGATGCTTGGAAAATCTTCATGGTGTAAAATTACAATTCTTTCGACAAGAGGATAAGATGTTTGCATTGAATGCCATCTTCAATGATCGTACCGGGGTAATGGGTGGTGAAGAAATGCTTTTTGATCAGTTGCATATCAAACCCCAAACGCTGGTATAAACCAAGTTGACGCAAACTGGAATTCCCGGTGCCGATATGTATTTGTGGGAACCCCAAATCGCGTGCTCTTGCAATAGCGTCATTAATTAACAAGCTACCAATACCACGTGCTTGCATGGCTTCATGCACGGCTATGTTCTTGATTTCAATGTAAGCACCGTCTTGCCATAGCACGTATACGCCTACTACTTCGCCGCCTACTTCGTATACAAACACGTTATTGTCGTCTAAGTAAGCGTCGATCATCTCTTTAGATGGATCTGCTAATAGCAAAAGATGGTATGGAATGGCCTCTCCATTTGCTAAAGGCCGCGCAAGGTAATTAGTTGCCATGGCTTTTAATTTGTCAAGATGTATTAATTTCACCTATTCAAATGTACATATGTCTTTACAATATCAACAACCCATGAAGGTAATTGTTACAGGTGCTACCGGTATGGTCGGGGAAGGTGTATTGCACGAGTGCCTTCAAAGTCCGTTTATCGCAGAAGTACTTGTTGTTACCCGTAGATCTACCGGTTACCAACATCCTAAGTTAAAGGAATTAATACACGACGATTTCTTCGATATATCGCCAATTGCAGCGCAATTGGCAGGCTACGATGCCTGTTATTTCTGCTTGGGTGTTTCATCTGTAGGGATGAGTCAAGAATTATACTACAAGTTTACCTACTTGTTAACCATGCAATTTGCCAAAGCGGTAGCAACGCATAGTAAACATTGCACCTTTATTTACGTAAGCGGTGCGGGTACCGATAGTAGCGAAAAAGGACGGAGTGCATGGGCTAGGGTGAAAGGTAAAACGGAGAATGATTTATTCAAATTGCCATTCAAACAATGCTATGCGTTTAGACCAGGCTTTATCAAGCCAACGCCAGGTTTGCGCTATAGTCACTCTTTGTATAAAGTGTTGAATTGGATATTCCCTATTGGCAGAGCCTTGTACCCGAAAGGTTTTGTCACATTAAGCGAATTGGGACAAGCTATGATCAATATCACGCGCCAAGGGTTTACAAAGAAAATAATAGATGGGAAAGATATTGCGCTGTTGGCGAAGTTGCCATCAGAGTAGTTTCTCGAAACATACACTTTCTTCGATACCAATGTATTTGCCGAAGTTCGGGATGCGTTGGTATCGATTTTTAGTATATAGACTGATCGCTTCGGGTTGTTTGATGCCTGTTTCTAAGATGAATCTTTTGTAGCCCAGTTCTATAGCCCAATTCTCGAGTGCTTGGAGTACTTGGGATGCCAAGCCACGGCTGCGTTTGTTTTCCGCTACATACATACGTTTCACCTCCATAACCCCTTCCTCATAGTGCTTCATGGCTCCACAACCTACCGCCACCTCGTTTTCGTACAGTAATACCACATGCTTAATCATATCTACTTTATTCAAAGCAGCAAAAAATGCATGGTCGTCGCCATCACGCGCTGCTAATTCTGCATCCAACAGCTTTACTAATCCTAAGAAATCGGTATTGTCCGACTGTGTACGAATAATCTGAACCATCTACAAACGATTTATGATTGTATTGCAACAAACACAATTTTTCCAAGAAATGCAAAACCTTAGGTGCTTGCACTAGAAGAAAAACTATTCCCTCGTCCATTTAAGCATAGATGGATAGGCCGAAGAACCCTTTTCTGCCGCTACGCAATAATCGTACGTCATACCTGTATTTTGCAACATAGACACCCCGAAAGCATGCTGTTTCTCGGGTGAACTATGTACTGAAGAATGCATACCCAGGTGGATATTCGCAGCATAATGCCATGCAGATGCCATCATTTCTTCAGCAGCATACCATTCCCTTCGCAACAAGCTTTGCGTAGACAAGGTATTGCGTTCTGCCTTTGGTACAACGGCTATTTGTGCAGCTTTCTCAAGTATTTCGCGGGGAATAGGTTCACGTTGAAAATCAATGTACATGGCCCCGTTTTGAATCAAAACACCGGGCGCAGCTTCTAGTGGGCTGAGGATGACTTCAATGCCGATCGACCGTATAAATTCAACGATCCTTTGGCTGGGCATAGGAATGGCGGTTGACATATTTACATTTAAATACAGCGTAAAGGTATGAAACTAAATGAAGTAATGAAATTTTAATTCTAAGAAGCCCTTCCTAGACCAAAAAAGGAACAAAAAGAAAGCGCTTAACTACCTTATGTATCAATCATTGATACCACAAGAAGTTAAGCGCAAAGTAGGTAAAACGTCTGCATTAAAGGAAATGCAGCGTTGTAATCGGGGCACAACAGTGGTTTGATAGTGCTTTCTTGGTATGCTCACTGTAATCACATGTACGATTATGCAGCATATCACGGTTAATAAACAGATTGCTAGCACAAAGATAAACAGTCCTCTATTTTAGCAGCCAGCGGAAGTATAACCGGGGTGAAATTTTGTATAACTGGCCATGAACCTGGCAAGAGTGGCCTCCAAAATGTAAAATACAACGCGCCCTGGCAAAGGCTTATAACCCATACAAACCAATAGAATGATGAAAGGCATACACAACATGCAGAAAAATATTACTTTGATTCCAATTAACAACAACATGAATTTCTTAGGTAATATAATTTGGCTCGTTTTCGGCGGCTTTTTCTCTTTTATTGGCTACATGGTAGGTGGCTTTATGATGTGTCTCACTATCATCGGCATCCCCTTCGGCTTACAAATGTTTAAAATTGGCTTCTTCACCCTATGGCCTTTCGGTTCCCAAATACGAGACGCCGAATACTCCACCGGCTGCATATCAACAATACTCAATATCGTATGGGCATTAACCGGCGGTATTTGCATGGCTATCAATCACTTGTTTTTCGGTTTCCTATTGTGCCTAACAATTATCGGTATTCCCTTTGGCCGACAACATTTTAAACTCATGAGTTTGTGTTTTACACCTTTTGGTAAAGTAATTATTTAACTATTGCCGTAGGCAGTAGAAAAAATATTCTCCCAATACCCCGTTTTCCTATGGCTGTAATTACATACTAATTGCCTTCATTTACTATTATAATACATCCTGTTTGTTACTTTCTTTGCTTCTCCAAAGAAAGTAACCAAAGAAAGGAGGACCAACGGCCAATGTACTGCGTGGCCGTTGGATCGGGGCTGTGATAGGGCTTTTGGAGTACTGTAGTGAAGGGCATTGGGTCTTTGAGGGGCCTGTTATGTTGGAAAATTGGATTTTCCCAACAAACAAGTCACCACACAAACTCAATCACAAAAAAAAACCGAACCAATTCCGCAATAATCCAGACAAACAGCCCGCATTTTCCCCTATCAGTAATGTGTTGAGGAAACTTGGTTATGCGGAAAATACGACAACCGGGAACCTAATCAACGCACCCACCTTAACACGACCCACCCACCCTTAATAGATGCAAGGCCAGCCCGCAGAACCATATTCCGAAATACATTACGGGGCCCACTGCCGCGGCCCTGGAGCGGCAAAGCCACATATCGATCAAAAGAAGAAATGAAAATACTACAGCAATAGAAGAAAGATGAAGCCCCAACAACATTTAATAAAAAATTACTTACCCCGCCTACGGCAGTATAAGGTCACTCCCAAGCCACTGGCAATAAAAAATTACTTTCCCCGCCTACGGCAGTAAAACACAATATCATCCTTGCTGATACTGCTTCAACATTTGCAAAGTCGCAGCAGCATAATGCCTACCTATAGGAATCGTAGCACCAGGCAAAGTAACATCAGAAGTACTAAACTGTTCTATCTTACTAATCGCAACGATAAAAGAACGATGAACACGTAAAAACTTACTAGCAGGTAACTTCTCCTCCATTTCACTAATAGAATGATACGTTTTATGTTGACCAGAAGTGGTATATATCAGAAGATAATTCTTTTGTGATTCGAAATATAGAATATCATCTAAGAAGATTTTGACCATCTTCTTTTCACATTTAATGAATACGAAAGGAGCAGCTGTACTTGCAGCAGGAGCAGGTTTAAGGGTTTCGATGGTATGTTTGTCGAGTTTGATGAAACGGTTAACGGCTTTTAAGAAGCGTTCGAAAGTGATAGGTTTTAATAAGTAATCAACAGCGTTGAGTTCAAAGCCTTCTACGGCATATTCTGAATGGGCCGTGGTAAAAATGACGTTGGGGGTGGGGGTAATGCTTTTAATGAAATCGATACCTGAGATACCGGGCATGTTAATATCGGTGAAAATTAAATCGATATGGTGCGTGTTTAAACAACGCATAGCTTGGGTGCCGCTATTGAACGTACCTACCAAGTGAAGTAATTCGATTTTAGATACGTAGTGTTCTAATATATCGGCTGCCGGTTTCTCATCTTCAATGATGATACAGTTAATGCTATTGTTCATCATGTGCTGCTAATTTTACTTTTAAATAAACAAAAAAGCTTTCTGCTGTTTGTGTAATCTTCAAGGTGTGTTTATCTTCATAGAGTAAGTCTAACCGCTTACGTACATTCTCTAGGCCAATACCATGATGTGTATCGTGGTTGTTGGTAACTTTCGGTGGTACACTGTTTTCAATTTGAGCAGTGAGCCAGCCGGGTTGAATGGAGATATACATCGTGATCCAGCTTTCGCCGGGGTCGGAATGCATGCAGTGTTTGAAACTGTTCTCTACAAAAGGAACCACTAAAAATGGTTCTATATATTGGCCGTCTAATGGGCCTCCTTCTACATTAAAGCTAATTTCAACATGATGATCGAAACGTGCTTTTTGTAGCGAAATGTAATCTTCGAGGTATTGGATTTCTTTGGAAAGGGGAATCTTTTTCGTACCCACTTCGTAAATTGAAAACCGTAAGAGCGACGAAATCCGTTGGACAATTTCGGCCGATGCAGGGGCCGTAATCATCGTTTTCGCATACAAGGTATTCAACACGTTAAATATAAAGTGCGGGTGGAATTGATTGCGTAACAAGTTCAATTCAGCTTGCGTCTTTTCTTCCGCTATTTTCATCGCCCTATTTTGCTCCATCACCCAGTTATAAAACAACTTCACACTAAAAGGTATCGTTACCACGAACTGCAACTTAATGATGCTATATAAAAATGGAGGAATAAGAAAAATAGGTTCCTTCTGCCAATGCGTGAGGAAGTATTCCAAGATGATCGCATTGTCGATAATACGCTGGAAAATGGAAAAGAGAATCAATAACGGTACATACGCCACCAAAAAGGCGAGAATCCTTTTCTTAAAGAGGTATTTCTCCATCAAAATTTCACACACAATCGCTACAAATATCACGCGCAACGGCAAACTAATCAATTCACCGGCGAATGCATTTTTATAGTCGTTGCTTTGCCCTCCTTGTATAAACCCGAATAATATGATGTACAAAAACCAGTACAGCGCATATAAACTTTTCTTCCCCAACCGCGAATTATTTAATTGGATCATATCATGAAATTCTTATAAGGAATATTTCATGCTGTTTCGCAAGCTAAAAAAATCCCTGCTAACAGCATTCTTTTTATACAAACGACAAGTTTTGCCGTATAAACTGCATGAATTTACATAAAAGTGCAATCTGCACCGTTTTCATAGCTTTCAAGATAAGCAAGAAGGATAGGCAAACATGATTATTTAACTTGCCCTTCACAACGTATATTCATTAATTCCAGGTTATGTTCAATCGGGTGACTATTGTGCTGGCGGCGCTCCTATGCTATTTGCCGTTAGCTGCACAGCAAGTGCAAATTTATCCCAGCAATTGGTGGGTTGGTATGAAAAAGAAACAAGTGCAATTGTTATTGCGCGGGGATCAGTTCGATGCTGTGAATGCACAAGTAACTGTTCAATACCCCGGTGTAACGCTCAATGGCACACATACCTTTGAAAATAACCGCTATTTAGCGGTGGATATTACGATTGCCGATAATGCACAACCAGGCCTCGTTCCCATTAAATATCAATACAAGAAAAAAACATATACACTACAATGGCCATTAGAAGCACGGGTAGGTAAACCAGGCCAAACCCATGCCGTAGGGGTTACATCGAAAGATGTAATCTACTTCCTCATGCCCGACCGCTTTAGTAATGGCGATCCAAGTAACGATAAAGTGCCCGGCCTACGCGATCAATCCCTCAATAGGCAAGAAATCTACGATCGACATGGTGGCGATTTCCAAGGTATTATCAATCACTTAGATTATTTACAATCATTAGGTGTCACCGCTTTATGGACTACCCCCGTACTCGAAAACGACATGCCTAACCGCACCGAACACGGCTACGCCATTACAAATCACTATAAAGTAGATGCCCGCTACGGTGGCGAAAAAATGTACCGCCAATTGAGCGACGAGTTGCACAAGCGCGGTATGAAGCTAATTCAAGATGCCGTATACAACCACATGGGCTCGTATAACTTCTTAGTAAAAGATATTCCTTCAAAAGATTGGTTAAACCAATGGCCCACTTTCACCAAAACCAACGCGAAAGATCAAACCCTGTTTGATCCCTATGCCGCACCATCCGATACCAAGCTGATGAGTGATGGTTGGTTTGTACCCGAGATGCCAGACTGGAACCAAAAAAATCCATTCGTGGCCAACTACATTATACAACACGCTATTTGGTACGTGGAAAAATTTGGTGTAGATGGTATTAGAATTGATACTTATATTTATAATGACTTGCCGTTCAGCAATGATTGTAATGCGGCCTTGGAAGCAGAATTCCCCAATATCACCTTGTATGGTGAAGCCTGGGTGAATGGCACCGCCAACCAAGCATTTTTCGCGCAAAACAACATTCAAACAGCATTTAAAAGTAACTTGCAAGGAGTAGTAGATTTCCAACTGTTGTTCTCAGGTATTATTCCTGCGCTTACTCAAGACTTTGGATGGAACACAGGTGTTAACCAGTTATATGCAACATTAAGTAACGATTTCTTGTACAAAGACCCAACAAGGAACGTACTATTCTTAGATAATCACGATTATAACCGTTTCTTTTCAACGGTGAAAGGAGATGTGGCGAAACAAAAAATCGCCTATCAATGGTTATTGACTTATAGAGGTATTCCGCAGCTTTATTATGGCTCCGAAATCCTTATGAAAGGCGAAACCAATCCAGATGGCTGGGTACGATTGGATTTTCCAGGCGGGTGGGCAGGTGATACCGTGAATGCGTTTACCGGTAAAGGTTTAACGGATGACCAATTATCCATGCAAACCATGGTAAAGCAATTAGGCCAGTTCCGCTTGCGCGCTACTGCTTTACAAACAGGCAAGCTAATGCAGTACGTGCCGAAAGAAGGATTGTACGTATACTTTAGGTACGACGATCAACAAACTGTAATGTGTGTGATGAACACAAACAAGAATGCCCGCCCGGTTGAATTTGCACGCTACGTAGATAGAATCGGCGGCTTCAAAACAGCACGCAATGTGCTTACGAATGAAAAGATAAATATTGATAGTGATAGACAAATTCCAGGTATGACCATGTGGGTGCTGGAATTAGAAAAGTAATAGCCGGTTTAACGGCGAACCGGTATTGATTGCAGCAAAATTAAACATCGCATGTTGAAATACATTCATGCTTTTTTATTGTTACTCGTTACATATTGTTGCGCGGCACAAGTGCGCATTACAATTGTAAACACGGTGCCAATGCCGGTTCCCAATAAACCCTTGTTTCTTGCAACCGATTTTAATGGCTGGAGTCCCAACGACCCCAATTACGCTTTCAAACTCGATGCAAGCGGGCATTATTACCTCGATATACCCCATCCGCCCGAACGTTTCGAATATAAAGTCACCAACGGGAATTGGGCCTTAGCAGAGGGCGACGATATCGGGGGGAATATCCCTAACCGCGTATACAACGCTGCTACTTTCGCAGACCCGCACAACATACAAGTCAATATTGCAGGCTGGGAAAACAAACTCATCTACACTTTCATCGTGCGCAGTATTCCTAAAAGTACACCACACGATGCCGCGTTATACATCACGGGCAATTTCAACGATTGGGAACCCGGTAATCCATTATACAAACTACAACACCACGAAGACGGCACCTGGCGCGTTAGCATTTTCACCAGCTTGAATGCCATTAAGTACAAGTTTACCCGCGGTAACTGGGAATCGGTAGAAGGGCGCAGTAGTGGCAAGGCTTTGCCTAACCGGGAAGTAAAACACAACGAAGGTAAAGGTGCAACAAATATCGAAGTGAACATCGATGGCTGGGAAGATCTCGCGGCAACTTTCAACTTCTACTCATTGTACGATTTGTTGTTGTTGCTTTCGGCCTTCCAAGGCTTGCTGCTAATTATTGCTATTCCTACCATTCAAGATTATAACCGCGCAGGTAATCGCTGGTTGGTGATTACGATTGCATTTGTATCATGCATGATTTTCTTGCGGGTAATAGGGAGCTATCGCCCAGCAGCAGAAGCGTTCACGAAAATATTGCTGATACCGGATTTTGCAATCTTCTTGTATGCACCGTTGTTTTACATCTATCTGCAAAAATTATTATTCAACCATACCCCGCGCAATAAGCGGCAAGTATACCATTTCATTCCTTCCATTTTACAAGTGGCGGTGTATTTACCGTTCTTTTTGTTGAGTGATAGGGCTTTACAATTGGATATGATGAACCAAGACCCGCTGTTAATGGGCGTGTTCTTAGGTTCCGGCTTATTGGGATTGGCATGGAATATATATTATTGGTTTTTATTTAGGGCCACCTTGCGCTTTTACAAAGCGCAGTTCATGACGAATTTTTCGTACGAACAAAACCTAAATTATCTCAACACTGTTCATGTTATACAAGCAGTGTGTTTGGGCATGTGGCTGTTTATGTTCATCGCTTTAGGCGCTGGCTATATGTTCAATTTACACGTTTGGTTGGTGGTGGAAAGAAGTGTAGACATGATTTGGTTAGTATTTTCTACGATTACCTACTTCGTAGGGTACTACGCCATTCACCAGCCCGAGATATTTAAAGTGTCGCCGCAGAAGAACTTCTCCATGTTCGACCCGGCACCTTTAGAAAAAGAAGTAGTGGAGTTGAAGATAGAAACGGAAGAACCCATTACGCTCGTTGCCCCGGCCGG
This sequence comes from Chitinophaga skermanii, assembly GCF_003259335.1. Lineage (GTDB taxonomy): Bacteria > Bacteroidota > Bacteroidia > Chitinophagales > Chitinophagaceae > Chitinophaga > Chitinophaga skermanii. The sequence goes on along the minus strand of NZ_QLLL01000002.1, from coordinate 754,658 downwards.
GGAAAGCGAGAACGAAAGTATACAACAACTCATGGAAGCGGTGGAAGGCTTCATGCACAAAAGCAAGCTATTCACCAACCCACGCCTCAGCCTGAACGAGCTGGCCCAAAAAATCCAAATGCCGGTGCATACCCTGTCGAAAGTGTTGAACGATGGCTTTGGAAAGAATTTCTTCGATTTCGTGAACGGGTTCCGGGTAGAAGAGTTCAAAAAGCGGGTAGATAACCCCCGTTTTAAAAACCACACATTATTAAGCATTGCCTACGATGTAGGGTTCAATTCTAAAACTGCTTTTAATAGATCCTTTAAAAAAATAACCGGGCAAACTCCCCGGGAATACTACAGTGAAACAATGATGAAAGAAGAGTAAAATTTCCGGGAAAGGTAGCCCCGGAAATATGTGCCACATTATAAAGTGGTTCGCTTATAAGAGAATGTAAATATTTTAAATTCAATTGGTTACAACAAAAGTCTTTCGTTTTAAACAAAAATCGAATGGCGTAGAAAGTGGGGCGTTACGAGCGCAGTGGAAGGGTATATTTGCCATCAATGATTTTCATGCTAAACGAAAATTTATCCCATTTATCCAGGTAGCGAATAACTGGGGACCACGTAAACTGACATTTTTATTTTTTCAAATCCGAACGTTATGAAAAAGTTTTACCATCAACTTTTCCTATGCACTGTAGCTTTATTACTGGGTAGCTTCTCAGTATATGGCCAGGTGACGGTATCAGGGAAAGTGACTGATGCGAATGCCGGTATTGCATTACCGGGTGTGAGTGTGCAAATTAAGGGCACATTGAGGGGAGCGCAAACCGATGCAGAAGGGCAGTACACCATTCAAAATGTGACGCCCGAATCCATCTTGGTATTTAGCTTCTTGGGTAAAGTATCCCAAGAAATTACCGTTGGTGCCAATAAAGTCATCAACGTTAAGTTGGCCGATGCGGCACGCGACCTCTCGGAGGCAGTTGTGATTGGTTATGGTACCGCTAAGAAGAAAGATCTTACAGGGTCCATCACCTCTATTTCTTCAAAAGATTTCCAACCTGGTAGTATTCAAACCCCCGAACAGCTGATTATCGGTAAAGTAGCGGGTGTTTCTATTACTTCTAATAGTGGTCAGCCCGGCGTAGGTAGCACTATCCGTATCCGCGGTGGTTCCTCCCTCAATGCCAGCAACGACCCCCTCATCGTTATCGACGGGGTGCCTTTGAGTGGTGGTACTATTTCTGGTGCACCTAACCCATTGAGCCTCATTAACCCGAACGATATCGAATCTTTTACCGTTTTAAAAGATGCCTCTGCTACTGCTATCTACGGTTCGCGCGCATCAAATGGTGTTATCTTAATCACCACTAAAAAAGGTAAAAGCGGTCGCCCAACAATCAATTTCAACTCGAACGTGTCTTTATCGAAAATCGCCCGCCGTGTACAAACTTTGTCGGCAGCAGAAATTCGTCAATATGTCGATTCTTTAGGCACCCCGGCTCAAAAAGCATTACTGGGAACTGCTAATACCGATTGGCAAGACGAGATCTATAGAGATGCCATTACCAACGATAACAACCTCAGCATCACTGGTGCTGTAAAAAATATGCCTTACCGCGTATCGGTAGGTTACTTAAACCAACAAGGTATTTTGATCACCGATAAATTGCAACGTGCTTCCGGTTCAATCAATTTAAGCCCTCGCTTCTTCGACGATCACTTAAAAGTGAACGTAAACTTGAAAACAGCGGCAACAAGAGCACATTATGCCAACCAAGGCGCTATCATCAACGCGGTGCAATTCGATCCTACACAACCTGTTAGAGATTCGAGCAGCCCGTTTGGTGGTTATTTCGAGTGGGCTACTACAGATCCTGCAACGGGCGTAGTAACCATCAACCCGAACGCACCACGTAACCCGGTTGGTTTAATTCGCATGCAAGACAACAACGGTAAATCTGACCGTACTTTCGGTAATATCGAGTTCGATTACAAATTCCATTTCTTACCTGGATTGCGTTTGAATGTAAACTTAGGTATGGATGCTACGAAAGGTTGGGGTACCACGTATGTACCTGCAAACGCCGGTCAAGCTGTAGCTACAAAAGGACAAAACAACCAATACTTGCAACGTATGTTTAACCGTGTAGGTGAAGCATACTTAAACTATGTGAAGGATATTAAATCTATCAAAAGTAACATCAACGTAACGGCAGGTTACGGTTACTACGATAATAAAACGAAGATTTATAACTTCCCTTCATACAGTGCTAATAAAGATACTATCGCAGGTTCTGTTCCTAAATTCCCATACGATATTCCGCAGAATACCTTGATTTCTTACTATGGTCGTTTGATTTATACGTTGAATGATAAGTACATTTTAGCGGCATCTTTGAGAACGGATGGTTCTTCCAGGTTCTCTAAAAATAACCGTTGGGGCGTGTTCCCATCAGCGGCTTTAACATGGAGAGCAAACAGGGAGAATATTTTCAAAGATGCTAAGACATTATCTGATTTGAAATTGCGTTTAAGCTACGGTGTAACGGGTAACCAAGATGGTATCGCCAACTACTCGTACTTGCCGATTTACTCTTTATCATCTAATGCTTCTTTATATCAAATCGGTGATCAATTCGTAACCATGTCGGCCCCGGCAGCATACGATGCGAACATTAAATGGGAAGAAACAGCTACGTATAACGCAGGTATCGATTTCGGTTTCTTAAACGATCGCTTACGTGGTTCGGTAGATGTGTACTTTAAGAAAACCAAAAACCTCTTAAACACCGTTCCAATTCCAGTAGGTTCTAACTTCTCGAACCAAATCTTAACGAACGTTGGTAATATCGAAAACAAAGGTATCGAGTTAAGCTTAGGTGCTACACCGGTTCGTACAGGTAAAATGACTTGGGATGTAGGCTTCAACCTCACATACAACGATAATAAAATTACCAACCTTACGGCTGTTACCGATCCTAGCTTCATTGGTAACTTAACTGGTGGTATTACAGGCGGTACGGGTCAAACCATTCAAATTCATAGCGTAGGGTATAATACCTTCTCTTACTTCGTGTACAAACAAGTGTATGATAAGAATGGTAAACCCATCGAAGGTGTGTATGAAGATTTGAATAAAGACGGTGTGATCAACCAAAAAGATATGTACCGCTACAAATCGCCATTTGCGAAAGTGATGATGGGTTTCAATACACAATTCTCTTACGACAAATGGACGATATCGACTGTATTGCGTGCGAACTTGGGTAACTACATGTACAACAACGTAGCATCGAACTTCGCTGTACGTAGAAACATTTTGAACCCACAAAACATCATCGCCAACAGTACGAAAGACGTATTCGAGTCGAACTTCTACAACAACCAATACCAGTCGGATTACTACGTACAAAATGCATCATTCTTACGCATGGATAATTTGAACTTAAGTTATAACGCCGGTAGAATTTGGCGCGATAAAGTAAACTTACGCGTAAACGCTACTTGCCAAAACGTATTCGTAGTAACGAAATACAAAGGCTTAGACCCAGAGGTGAATGGCGGTATCGATTATAACTTATATCCAAGATCAAGAACTTATGTGTTGGGTGTAAATCTTGACTTTTAATTAAAACCACGTACGACATGAAAAAGAATTTCTTAAAAATAGCAGGTTTTGTAGGACTGATGGCAGTTGGAATGGCTTCTTGTACGAAGGATTTGGACAGGATGCCTACAAACTCCATTACTTCTGAAGTAACATATAAAGACGTAGCAGGTTATAAAAGCGTGCTCGCCAAAGTATACGGTAGCTATGCTACTCCCGGTAACGACGGTATTAACCAATCCGATTTAGCGGGTCTCGATCCAGGACAAGGCGATTTCCTTCGCTTGTTTTGGAATGCGCAGGAACTGTCTACCGAGGAAGCACATTGCGTATGGAATGATCCAGGTATTCCCGACTTCCATAACCTTAACTGGACGAGCTCTAACGTATTATTAGCCGGTTTGTATAACCGTAGTTTATACCAAATTACAGTGGCCAACGAATTAATCCGTGAATCATCGGATGCGAAAGTAGCGGGTCGTGGTATCTCTGGAAAAGATGCGGAAGACATTAAGAAATACCGTGTGGAAGCGCGCTTTTTAAGAGCTTTTCAATACTGGGTACTACTCGATTTATTCGGTAACCCACCATTTGTAACTGAAAACGATCCAATCGGTAAATACATTCCTCCACAGATTAAACGTGCCGATTTGTTCGCTTATATAGAGAAGGAATTGAAAGAAATTGAACCGGAAATGATTGGTGCTAGGCAGAATGAATACGGTCGTGCCGATAAAGCAGCAGTTGATGCATTGCTTGCACGTTTGTATTTGAACGCGGAAGTGTACTTGGGTGCAGGTAAAGGCCGTTATGCCGATGCTGTTACCTACGCGAAAGCTGCTATTGATGGAGGTTACACCTTGCATCCAACCTATAAGAACTTGTTCTTAGGAGATAACAACTTGAACAACCCGGAAGTAATATTAAGCATCAACTACGATGGTACAAAAACACAGAATAACGGTGGTACTACCTTCTTAATTAATGCTGCAATTAACGCCGATATGAACCCCGCTTCATTTGGTGTACCGAATGGCGGTTGGGGTGGTAACCGTGCAACGAAAAATTTGCCGGATTTATTTACCAATGTAGCAGATAAACGTGCCATGTTCTACGGTGATGATGCAGAGATTACGAACGTAGCGGATTTCAAACAAGGTAAGAAAATTACAAAGTTCAGAAACGTAACTACTGCCGGTGCGGTAATACCTTCTCCAAGAGGTGATGGCTCTAGTGTTGACTTCCCATTGTTCCGCTTAGCAGAAATGTATTTGATTTATGCAGAAGGCGTGAAACGTGGTGGTACTACGGGTACAGAAGCACAAGCATTGGTTTACTTAAACAACTTGCGCCAACGCGCTTATGGTAATACAAGCGGTAATATCAGCAGCTACGATTTACAATATGTTTTAGATGAAAGAGGAAGAGAGTTGTATTGGGAAGGCTTCCGTAGAACGGATTTAATTCGCTACGATAAATTCACCAGCAGCACATACTTATGGCCTTGGAAAGGCGGCGTAAAAGATGGTAGAGGGGTAGAGGCATACCGTAAAATATACCCTATTCCATCAACCGACTTAACAGCTAACCCATCGTTGAAACAAAACGATGGTTATTAATCGAATCTTGACGCTAAAATATTTGCATACATGAAACAGATTTCTCAATATATTTTACTCATTTGCCTAGGCAGCATGGCGTTTATGTCGTGCAAAAAGGATGAAGTGCGTACCGTAGCCGGTGATGGTACATCGCCTACCTTAGCGAGTAATAAAACCACCTTGGTATTAGATAAAGCTACACCCGATGCGCAAGCAATTACCTTTAATTGGAATGCGTCCTCTTTTGGGTTTAATGGTGTGGTGTTATATAGTGTTGAAGTAGCGAAGAAAGGAACCAATTTTGCCGATGCAAAATCATCTTCCGCCGATACGTTAACGAAAAGCTTCACCGTATCGGAATTCAACTCCTTCGCGAATGGTTTGGGATTAGATCCAGGTGTTGCCGGTGAAGTAGAAGTACGCGTAAAAGCCTACTTAAGCGACACTTACAAACCCGCTTACTCCAATGTATTAACAGTAACCGTTACACCATACCTCGACTTAATCGATTACCCATCTATTTACATGCCGGGTAGCCACCAAGGTTGGAACCCAGAAACAGCACCAAACTTAGCAGCCATCAACACTACGAAACCAAAATTCTATGAAGGTTACGTATACTTACCGGATGCAAGCACCTTGTTCAAATTCACCCCTGGTCGTAAATGGGATGGTGATATGGGTGGTACATTCACTGCAGGTAACACCGGTAATTTTGGTACATCATTAAGAGACAACATGGAAATCAATGGTGCCGGCAACTACTATATCACCGCCGATCACACCAACGATCCTGGCACATGGAAAGCCATAAAAGCGAACTGGGGCATCATCGGTAACGCTACCGGCTCTTGGGATGTTGATAAAGACATGACTTACGACGTAGCCTCTAAAACATGGAAAATTACCTTGGACATGGTACCAGGCGAATTCAAATTCCGTGCAAACGACGCCTACGATCTCAACTTCGGCGACGATAAACCCGCCGATCCATTCTTAAACTACAACGGCGCCAACATTAAATTGGATGCTGCCGGCACATACGAAATCACACTGAACCTTACCAATCCAGGTAACTACCAGTACACGATCAAGAAATTGTAGTGCAACGAAACGCAGAGCGCTGCATTACGTACGTGGATTTTACCCCCAGAGGGTGTTTCGCAAGAAACACCCTCTTTTTAATAACACACACTAATAATTCAACGAATAGTATAATACTATCTTCCCCCCTTCTTCCCAACCCCCTATCCTCCAAAAAACAATCATCCCCCCAGTAACAACAAACCCAACCCCAGTACCAACAACCCCAACCCCAATAACAAACCCAACCCCAACACAACAGGCACCACAAAGAACCCAACGCCCTTCACCACAGTAGCACCAAAGCCCCATCAACATCCCGATCAAACGGCGACGCAGTCTTTCGCCGTTTGTCCTCCTTTCTTTGGTTACTTTCTTTGGAGAAGCAAAGAAAGTAACACAATGGGATATAACCCAAACAGAATGCCCGCACCAACGAACGGAATTTGTCGCAAACAACATAATAGAATGTCGTAAACACACAGCAACGGTTGTACTGGCGAATTGTAATTTTGAATTGTCAATTAAAACTACATTTTATGAAAACGATCTTCATTATCCTAGGCGTGCTTGCTGGTATTATTGTACTAGCATTAATCATAGCCCTTTTTACGAAAAAAGAATACGCGGTAGAGCGTACCGTTACGATTAATAAACCGGTAAACGAGGTGTATGACTACTTAAAACATTTAAAGAATCAAACGCAGTATAATAAATTCACCATGAAAGATCCGAACATGCAATCTTCTTTCACAGGAACAGATGGTGAAGTGGGGTTTGTATACCATTGGAGTGGCAATAAGGAAGCCGGTGAAGGTGATCAAGAAATCAAGCGTTTGGTAGAAAACAAAGAAATTGAAACGGAGTTACGATTTATTCGTCCTTTTAGCGGGGTAGGGCAGGCTTACTTTACCACTGTTCCGAGTGGGAATAATCAAACTACCGTAAGTTGGAAAATGCAAAGTAAAATGGCGTATCCCATGAACTTAATATTATTGGTTGTGAACATGGAAAAAGGACTAGGTACACCGATAGGGGAGAGTTTGGGCTTATTAAAACAACAATTGGAATCGAAGTAATAGATAATGTTATTCCATATAAAATTATAAAACCGCCTTGCAACAGCAGTGCGGTTTTTCTTTTATCAAAAGGAATCATGTTATTGGAGATCAAGTGGTTTTATCGAAGCTCTTGTTCATGAAGTAAATAATTTCATCGTTTACGTCATCATGATAGAACATGCGGAAATTATGGTTGTACTGTTTTTGACCAGGTAGCGGTGTAATTTTAATAAAACACAATTGATCGGGATATGCATTTTTAAATGGAAACACAACATGCAAGAATACTTTACCTAATTGTGTGATCCATGCTACGGTTCTTCCATTATGATCTACGGCTAACATGGTTTTCGTAGCACGTACAGTAACGGGGCCTTGCTCGTTAAATACAGCTAAGAAATGTTGCAATAAAGCAATACTGGTTTCGCTCTTACGAGCAATAAAATTTTGAACAGCTGGATCTTGTAACATAGGGCTAAGATACTACGATTTTTGCTACGACATATTGACACTTAGTGTATGTTTCTGCCTGTAATATCATGTTTTTAATGCATGTTCTGAAACGGTGACTGGTATTGTTCTCTAATATTCTCCAATGTATGTTGTAATATATTTTAAAGGGTTTGCAGCTTGTTCCATATATAGGACATATATATGCGAAGTATATTTTCGCTTGTAATCTAAGCTGGCATTGATAAAAGATATATTTTGATATATAGGGGATATATATTTTTCGCTAGAAAGCTTTGTAGTGTTGGGTTTAAGTCTAAAAACAATAATATTTTGGCCTCAAATATAGTCCAGTGAAGTGTTTGCCGGGTTTTTGAAAATAAGCCTGTTTTCTTGACTTCCTACTAGTGATGAGAATGTTGCTTAGGAAACAGTATTTGGGTGAAAAAAAGAGGCTAAGAATAGGGTAAAATGAATGCCGGGAAGCATGTTGTATACCAGCTTAAAATGATGGCTATTGGTGCTGCTCCTTTTATGCAGGTATGAATATTTTTGACAACCTGTCAGCCTGTCGTTCTTCTGCTAATATAAAAATAAAACCACCCTCTCTAAATAAGAAGGGTGGTTTTATCATATAAATAAACAGCGTGATTAAGGGAATACTAAAGTATACTTATCACCAGGTTTAAGGGTACCTACCCAGTTGAAATTACATTTAAGCCTAGTAGGCTTAATAATAAAAGTATAAGCCATCGCGCAATTAGCAATGCAGTAGTTCTGTTCAATACAAGTTGCATTGGCCACCGCTAATTGTTGTTGATAAGCAGCTGATAATTTGTATGCATCTGATTGTGCGAAAATATCTGCTTCCAATTGTTTCCATGTCATACCATCACAAATAATAGGTTCTGGTTGAGGACCAACAGGACCATTATCGTCGATAGGTACTACCATCATTAATACCATTGGATCGGCGGTAGGTTTTAACTGTGCATACCCATTCTTCAGTAAGAAAGGGATGACTTCAGCAGTAACCACACCTGTTTTTTCGCGTTTAGTGTCGGTGCCTGTGGCATTGTGTTGAATACCAATAGTAATGGCGATAACTGCTAATGCAGAGAAGATAGCTAATAATGTGAAACGTTTCATAATCGTGATCATTGAAAGGGGTTAAAGAACAGTGAATTTGTCATTTGCTTTTACGGCCTGTACCCAGTTGAACCTACAAGCTAGCCGGGTAGGCTCGATGAAGAATGTGCCCGCCATACCGCAGTTACCGATACAAACCAATTGAACTTGGCAAGTAGCGTTGGCTACGGCCAGTTTAGCGGCATATTCCGCGGTTAGTTTGTAGGCTTGCCATTTGGCAATCATATCGTCGTACAATTGGCTGGCCGTCATACCATCGCAAATGATGGGATCTAAAACGGGATCAACAGGGCCATGGTCTACCACTGGAATGGTGTAAGACGTAACGCCATCGCCACTTGGTTTTAAGAGGGCGAAATGGTTCTTGTGAATGAACGACACAGATTCCGGTGAAATGATGATGGTTTGCTCGCGCTTGGTGTCCTGCGCATGGAGGTGGATAACAGTAGCTACAACAATGGCTACCATTGTCAATAACGACAAAAGGGTCAATCGTTTCATAATGAAATGAAATTAAAAAATGAATAATAGCCCGGGAGGGCGTGTATGCAGGTTACACGGGTTGGAGTAATTAGGTGATGCGAAAGTAGGGCGTGCTTATGCGGTGGCACCGCAGGGGAATAAAAAAAGAAAATCCCGGTTACGTGCGTAACCGGGATTATATCAATCATGAACAAGTAAATTAGAATTTATAGCTCACCATAGCAGAGAAACTACGTGGCATTTGCGCTTCGATGGTAGACCATCCTGTATAATAGTATTTATTACCGATGTTATTCAATTTTGCTGTGATACCGAATTTTTTCGTGTTATAGAAAATAGAACCGTTGAAAACTGTATAACTAGGCAAAGTGAATACGCCGGTGGTTAGCCTATTTAAGATTTTGTTTTCGCTGGCATAGTTGCCACCGAAACCGACACCGAATCCTTTCAAAGCACCGTGGCTGATACGGTAAGAAGCCCATAGGTTAGCCAAATTAGCTGGCCCTGCTTCTTCTGGGCGACGATTTTCGTAATCGGCACCGCCTTTTGTTAGTTTAGAATCGTTATAAGCATAACCGGCAACAATGTTTAAACCTTCAATTGGGTTAGCAACGATTTCACCTTCAATACCTTTTGAATAACGTTTGGCACCTTGTGTGTAATCATTTATAGTTGCACCGGCTAATACCGTGTTCTTCACTTTAATATCATAATAGCTAAGGCTACCTGTTAATTTACCATTTAAGGCATTCACTTTCACACCTGCTTCCATTTGGTTTGCTTGTTCCGGTTTGAATGTTTGAACAGAGCCATTAGGTAATACGATCGGTGCTACGTTAGAGAAACCGTTCATGTAGTTAGCAAAGATCGATAATACGCCTTGTACCGGTTGGTATACTAAACCAAATTTAGGCGATACCGCAGTTTGACTGTATTTATCCTCTTTAGAAGCCGTTTCGCCGCCATTTTTGAAATGATCTACACGTACACTCGCCATTGCGGATAAATTAGGCAAGATATTGAATACGTCGGAGATGTAAGCGCTATAGGTTTCTTGTAATAAGTTCGAATTCGTGATTGGACTGTTGGCTAACAACATATCGGCGTGTTGCCTGGAGTTATTAGTACTATCTGATACTGGTGTAACATATCCATTGGCTACATAACCCGTATTACCTGAAATGCCGTTACGTGCAAAGTAGTCTAATCCAACAACAACCCTGTTACGGAATTTGCCAATGTTGAAATCACCGATGAAGTTCTGTTGAATATCAGTGGTGTTGGTAGTGGCATCTTGGTGGGTGATATAACGATCGAAAGATGTCATACCCGGTGCATAGGATAAAATTCGTGTTGCAGATTCAGTTAAATAGCTATAATAGCCTAAGGTGTTCGCTGTACTACGAGATACAACAGTTTGTGAAGTCCACTGGTCGTTGATTTTATATAAAGCTTGTGCTTGTATTCTCGTTGTAGGTGTTTTAATGGATAAGTCGTTCGAAGTATACGATAGTTTGGGGTTGTAGCCTAACTCATCAATATTCGTAGTACGCAATTTGTGACGACGATCGAAGAACAACATAGCTGGGTTTGTTTGCTCATTTTTGAAAAACTCGGCATTTAAACTCAAGGTTAATCGATCAGTAGCTTTATACGTTAATGATGGTGCTAAGTACGTGCTTTTGCGGAAGCCTGCATCCTGCCAGCTATTTTGGTTATGATAGGCAGCATTTACGCGGAATAATACTTTATTATTTTTATCTAAAGGCGTATTGAAGTCGGCCGTAACACGGTTTAAGCCAAAGCTGCCCCCCGTATAACTTACTTCGCCACCAAAGCCGTCATAAGGCTGTTTAGTAACAGTATTAATTAATCCACCATAAGAAATAACAGAGCTGCCAAAAAGGGTACCACTCGGTCCTTTTACTACCTCGATACGATCGATATTAGCAACATCAATATTGCCATTGGTTAAGCCTGGTAGGCCATTCACCAAGGTAGGTTGAACAGCAAAGCCACGTAAGCTGAAATAGCCGGCACCATCGGTACCACGACCGGTAGAAGTCCACAATTGCGCTAAGCCGGCCGTATTTTTGAGGGCATCATCATAATTTGATACAACTTGTTCTTTCATCAACTCCGCTGAAATGCTGGTATACACTTGCGGATTCTCAATGTTTTTCAACGGTAATTTCGCCACATAATCGGAGGCCGTTTTAGCGAATTTATTACGGGCCGCTACTACTTCCACTTCTGATAAGTTTCTTTCAGAAAGTGTTAATTGAAGAGAAACGTTGCTGGTTTTGTCTTTTTCTACTATTACAGATTGTGTAGTGGTTTGGTAACCGGTGAGCGCTACTTCTATTGTATAAGTGCCGGGATTGACGTTACGGATAATGAATTCACCCTGATCGTCGGAGATGGCGTATTTTTTTGTGCCTTGTAGCTGAACGGGTACACCGGGAGCCGGTTTGTTATCGGAGGTTTTGATGATACCTTTTACGATGCCACCATTTTCTATTTCTGTTGCTGAAGCTATATTAAAGCTTACTAACACCGCCAGTATGCAGCCTATGTAACGGATTAATCCTTTCATCTTCATGATTTCTAAATATTTCCTAACGAATAATTTGCTGGCGCAAAGGTCATATAGTATACTTAGTTGACCATATCCAATCGGGAAAACTATTTACGCAATAAGGAAAAGTCTGTTTCCGGTTGTGAGCATTGAATAAGAGAATATAAGATGGTAGCTATTTATAGCCGATGTAGTAAGATGAACTTATATATAAACCCGGCTTTATGGGAAAAGGGATTGGGCGGCGTTGAGAGGAATTACCACTACAGGGAGGGTAACATATATATAATATGGTGTAGGGGCGTTTGAAGGGTGAAAAGTCATTTTAGTATTAAGATTTGCACATTTAGTATATATATACTGGATAACTTTTACATACAAAACCTTGGAAAATCGCCGGATTATCCTATCATTGCAACCGATTCGTATAGTGATAAGGCGCGACCATGGCGGGTGTTAAAAAATTTTTAGTTTTTTTTAACAAAAAACTTGCACTGTATATATATAATGTGTAAATTGAACATTAAGTAGCGACGTTTAGTAAGCCAAATGCATACTAAATATACACCAAAAGTAAACTGAGCGAGGGGGTATTTAGTGTATACTGAACCAGCTGCAATCGAAGATAGAAAAGGAAGTGATAGAGATAAATTAGTATGTCAATAATTAGCATATCAACCAAAAATGCGTATGCCTCATTTACATCTAACGTGTGAGAAATAGTAATTCCCAGCAGTATATCTTGCGAACAAACGTTATGAAAGACGAGTAATCGTTATGAAAAAATTAATCCTTGGTTATTCCACAACCAAGCACACGGTAGGACTGAAGTAAACTGGTACGATGAATTACAATAAAAGAGGTGATTCATTGATTATTCATCAAAAAAACAAAACTGATATTAGGATTTATAAAAAGTAAACACTAAATTTATTTCGATTTAGTTGGATACTTACTTATGGCGGCAGTTTGTGTAGAAATGAAAAGTTGACCATAAGTACTTGTTGACAACGAGAAGTAGGAACATTTTCACGTTATGAATTATTGCCAGAATCTAGAAATGACTACTTACTATTTGTGTTTATTTGTTTTTCCACTTTAAAATTTCAAAGGTATAACTAGTTTTCGCCGTATACGTGCCGAGCATGTAGTATGAAAAGTGGTATTTAGTTCGTCGATCCACCCGCGTAAGCCTCAATTATATCTTCCATTCACCGGCATCACAGTTGGTGATAAGGCCTTGTATTATCTAAAATTTTCAATAGGACATAGTACATCATATTATTCATCACTTAAATTATTTGATATAGATAATATTGATACACACCTTATTTAAAGCATAGAAATATATTAAGCTTCATCTATAAAAATTCTGCGTTATGATCAAAAAAGAAACTTAGCCACAAAAAAACACAAATGATACTCGGCAATATGGGGGTATTGCTGGGTTTCCCTAAGACCGTCCCTAGCAAGGGAGATTTATTAAAATTCCAATAACATTTTTTAAGAACCTAACTCTTTAGAATATGAAAAAAGAGCGAAATATTGCTGTTGTCAAAACGGCAATAAGGGTAACCTTTATGCATACAATGGTTGTCCTCACTTCCATCTCTCTTTCAAAAGCGAATACGCTTGAAGGAAGATCTGTCTTGGAAAATAAGAGTTTACCACTGCGTGTTGAATTGGTAAACTTTCAAGAAGTTACAGTAACCGGTAAAGTTCTTGACGAAGACAAGAACCCGGTAATTGGTGCTGCTGTACAAGTAAAAGGTACAAGCAGAGGTATGGTAACTGGTGTTGATGGTTCATTCTCTATTAAAGCGAAAGCTGGTGATGTATTGATGATTTCTAGCATTGGTTTTACCAAGCAAGAAATTACAGTAGAAGCCGGCAAAACAGTATACAGTGTTACATTAACGGGATCAAAAAGCACACTTGAAGAAGTGGTAGTAACTGGTTATTCTTCGCAAAAAGTGAAGGATTTAACCGGTTCTGTTGCCGTTGTAAACATGAAATCCTTGAAAGCTCAACCTGCTGCGAGCCCTGTAGAAGCGCTCCAAGGTAAGGCTACGGGTGTTCAAGTTATCTCTGATGGTGCTCCTGGTGCTACACCGCAAATCCGTATTCGTGGTTATTCTACGATCAACAACAACGATCCTTTATACGTTGTGGATGGGGTTCCTTATGAAGGTAAATTGAGCTGGTTAAGCCAATCCGATATCGAAAGCATGCAGGTATTGAAAGATGCATCTTCTGCATCTATCTATGGTGCCCGTGCGAACAACGGTGTTGTGATCGTTACCACTAAAAAAGGTGTAATGAACTCGGCTCCAAGAGTAACTTTGGATATGTACTACGGTACACAAAGAGCTCAAAAAAGCAGGTTCCCAGAATTTATGACGCCAACAGAATACTCTAACTTCTTATGGCAATCATATATCAACGCAGGTAAAACACCTGGTACAGACGAAACCACTGGTTCTAACTATGGTTACGGTACTTCACCAACCTTACCTGAGTACTTGTTAGCAGGTACAGCAACCGGTCAAAAAATTACTGCTGCTGATGCTGATCCTAGCAAATACAACTACAGCCGCGATGCTGCTACTTTCTACCAAATCACAAAAGCTAACAAAGCTGGTACAAACTGGTTTGATGAAATGACAGACGCAGCTCCAATGCAGAACTACCAAATCGGTATCTCTGGTGGTGGTGAAGGTTCTCGTTACTCTTTATCAAGTGGTTACTTCAACCAAAAAGGTATCGTGAAACACACCGGTTACGAGCGTTACAATGTTCGTTCTAACTCAGAATTCACTGTGTTAAATAACAAAGTGAAAATCGGTGAAAACTTCCAATACAGCTTCGAACAATTCTACGGTCAAGGTGTAAACCCTAACGTATCTGGTGACTATCAAGGTGAAGGTTCTACATTCGGTTTCGCATACCGTATGCCAACTATCATCCCTGTATACGACATCAACGGTAACTTCGCAGGTTCAAGAGGTGATAAATTGGGTAACGCCCAAAACCCTGTTGCTATGTTATACCGTAACAAAGACAACGTTAACAAACGTAACTTCTTCTTCGGTAACGCTTACGTTGACGCGGAAATCATCAAAGGTTTGAACTTGAAAACAAACATTGGTGTACGTTTCGAAAACTACAGTGGCGTTAGCTTCACTTATCCAAACTTAGAGTTCTCTGAAGGTTCTAATGCTAACGGTATGAGCGAATACCAAGGTATTAACAGAGACTGGACTTGGACTAACACATTGAACTACAAAAAATCTTTCGGTAAACACGATATCAACGTATTAGTGGGTACTGAAGCGATCGATAACCGTAACCGTCAATTAAACGGTAACCGTAATACCTACTTCTTATTAGGTAACATGGATTACTACTACTTGAATGCTGGTTCTACCAACATCGGTAACAGTTCTACTGGTAACGTAGGTTCATTGTTCTCTTACTTCGGCCGTATCGATTACAACTACTCTAGCAAATACTTGTTAAGCGTAACTGTACGTCGTGATGGTTCTTCAAACTTCGGTCCTACTAACAAATACGGTACATTCCCTGCTGTAAGTGGTGCATGGCGTATTTCTGAGGAAGATTTCTTGAAAGGTAACGAAACTGTTAATGACTTGAAATTACGTGCTGGTTATGGTATCACCGGTAACCAACGTATTGCTGCTTACCAATATTTGAAACGTTTCAGATCTAGTATTGCTGAATCTGCTTACCCAATCACTGGTGTTCAAACAGGTGTATGGCAAAATGCTTACGATAACCCAGATATCAAATGGGAACAATTGAAATCACTCAACATTGGTCTTGATTTCACCTTGTTGAATGGTGCATTCGATGGTTCGTTTGACTGGTACAACCGTAAAACATCTGACATGTTGTTCACTTTACCTTTGCCAAATGCTGCAGTAGGTATGGGTTCTTCTCCAGCTGTTAACGTTGGTGATATGAGCAACAAAGGTTTTGAGTTCACATTGGGCTACCACTACGGTCAAACTTCTAACAAAGACTTCCAATTCGATATCGTTGGTAACTTCTCTCGCAACATTAACAAGATCGTTAAATTGAGTGATGGTGTTGATAACGTAATCTATGGTGACTTCCGTAGCTTACAAACATCTATCTTGAAAACAGGTCAACCTTTTGGTGCGTTCTACGGTTACAAAACTAATGGTTTATACAAAAGCCAAGACGACATCACGAAAGGCCCATCTTATGCTGGTGCGAGAGTGGGTGGTTTAAGATATGTTGATGTAAGCGGTGATGGTCAAATCACTGATGCAGATCGTACTATCTTGGGTTCACCACATCCTGATTTCTTGTATTCATTCAGCTTGAATGCACGTTACAAAAACTGGGATGTATCTGCATTCTTTAACGGTTCTCAAGGCAACAAAATCTACGAAGCAACTCGTTACTATACTGACTTCGGTACATTCGACGGTACAGCTTCTAAACGTTTGTTGAATGCTTGGAATCCAACAACTAACCCTAACAGCAACATTCCTTCTCCTTACAGAGGTGCTGGTAACATGGAGTTAGCTTCTAATGATTACTATGTACAAGACGGTAGCTATTTCAGAATGAAAAACATTCAAATCGGTTACACATTCAAAACTAAAATGTTAGGCAACTACATTAAAGGTTTAAGAGTGTACGGTTCTGCTACTAACTTGTTCACAATTACTAAATACACTGGTTTAGATCCAGAGGTGAGCCAAACAAACAGTGCATACTCTGCATTGGGTGTTGACTTCGGTATCTACCCTGTGGGCAGACAATATCTCGTAGGTCTTAGTGCAAATTTCTAGTCTAGCTTTAAAAGTATTTAAGAATGAAAAAGATTAATCGAATTATATTATCCGCTGTTCTAGCATCTTCCGTAATGGGAGCTTGTAAGGAGAGTTTCTTGGAAAAAACGCCGCAAGGCGAGCTTGCTCCTTCACAATTACAAAACACCGATGGTGTTGAAGGTGCATTGATTGGTGCGTATGGCCTATTAAACGGTAACTTAAGTGGTACATGGGGTAACTATTCTTCTGCCCCTAGCCAATGGTTATACGGTGAAGTAGCGTCTGATAACGCCCACAAAGGTTCTAACTCTGGTGACCAGCCGAACATGAACCAAATTGAATTATACCAAGCTACTGCTGTTAACGATAACGCAGATGTAATGTGGTCAAGATGCTACGAAGGTATCCTTCGTGTAAACAACACATTGCGCTTGTTAGCTGCTGTACAAGCAGGTAGCGGTAACAAATTCAGCGATACACGCGCTAAAGAAATCGAAGGTGAAGCTAAAATGTTACGCGCTCACTACTATTTCTTCTTAGTTCGTTTGTTCAAAAATGTTCCGTACATCGATGAAAATACACCAACATCTGTAGCAGCTACTACTAAAAATGACAAGGACGTATATCCTATGATCATTGCTGATTTAACTACTGCTGTTGCAAACCTTCCAGCTACTAAACCTAAAGGTGAAGTTGGTCGTGTTGATAAAATCGCTGCTACTGCATACTTAGGTAAAGTATTGTTATACAATAAACAATACGGTCCAGCATTGACACACTTCAAAACTGTAATGGCTGCTCGTCCTGACATTACTACTTTGAACTTCTTAGATAACTTCGATGTAACGAAAGAAAACGGTCCAGAATCAATCTTCGCTGTACAACACGCTATCAACCCTGATGGTAGTGGTGATAACGCTAACGTTGGTGACATGTTAGGTGGTTTATACGGTAACGCTCCAGTGAGCTGCTGCGGTTTCTTCCAACCTACTATCGACTTAGTAAACGCTTACAAAACTACAGCTGCAGGTTTACCATACTTGGATAACACTTACCGTAATGCGCCAGTGATCTTGTCTGACTTCGGTTTGACTGCTGCTCAAAAAGCTGCTTACGTGTTAGATAAAACATCTCGTGTAGATCCTCGTTTAGACTATACAGTTGGTAGAAGAAGCGTACCATACCGTGATTGGGGTCCAATGGCCGGTGATTCTTGGATTCGTGACCCCGCATATGCTGGTCCGTTCGTAGGTGTTAAGCACATGATCGAAGCTGCTCAATTTGGTACTCAATCAGTAGCAGGTGCTAACTACGTAACTGGTTTGAACGTTAACATCATCCGTTTAGCAGACGTTTACTTAATGGCTGCTGAGTGTGAAGCTGAAGCAAACAACTATGAAGGTGCAAGAACTTTGGTAAATAAAATCCGTCAACGTGCTGCTAACTTACCTGCTAAACAAGTAGGTGGTACACCAGCAGCTAACTACTTAGTTAGCCAGTACACTACTGCTTGGACAGATAAAGCAACTACATTGAAAGCAATTCACTTCGAAAGAAGACTTGAATTAGCGTTAGAAGGTCACCGCTGGTACGATTTAGTACGTTGGGGTGAAGCTAAAGCTACACTTGAAGCATACTCTGCATTCGAGGGTACTTACTTATCTTCTTACAAAAACTTAGTATTTACTGAGAAAAACACTTACTATCCAATTCCGCAACCGCAAATTGATAGAAGTAAAGGAGCGTTATCGCAGAATTAGAATAAGCTCGTGTATTTTTAGCTTTTAAGGTAAAGGCCGTCCGTAAAAGGGCGGCCTTTGTTTTGTTATACAGAATAGGCATAAAAAAGCCTTCTCTAGCATGGTAGAGAAGGCTTTTTTGTATAAGGTATATTTAGTTGGCATTCGCCAGTAACTTTCTTACCACACCTTCGAGGGCAGCAATATTGGTTTTACTGGTGAGTTTATTGATTTTGATACGAATGATGGTGTGTTGTTTGCGTACTTCGAAGAAATAGAAGTTTTCGCGGTCGGTTTGTTCGAACGCTTCATCGCCAAGGCCGGCCACTTTCCGCATACCGGGTAATCTTTTATTGCTGTTGTATTCGCTGGTATGGGATTTTTCGGCTGCTTCTACCGTAGCATGTTGAATGAGCATGTAGAAGAGGTTGGCTTGTTTGCCGGTGGTGCTGTCGATGGTAGTGGCAGCATAAGCACATTTGAAGGTGACGGTTTTGGATTTGTCGCGCTTGGAGTACTCTTTTAAATCAACTTTTTGCCCTAGAATGTTTTCGGCATCAGCAGGTTGGAGGAAATACGGGTCGTATTGCTGTACGGGTTGTGTAATGGAAATAGGTGATTTGAAGACGGGAGCTTTGTCTTCGCCACTATGTATAGATAATAAAACAGCTAAAAAAGTTTGCATATGAATGCTTGTTTATGGAATGGTACGTGGCTACGAAGGTACGAACATATTGAGGTATGATATGTTGCTAATATTGTCGGGATTCATCCCTTATTTGACGCAAACAGCTTATCCCAACCCGTTAAGTTTACATAAGTTTGTGCTATCAAACGTTGATTCTACACACCCTAAATAGTTTACCATGCAAACGATCACACCATTCTTATGGTTCAATGGGCAGGCCGAAGAGGCTGTCAATTTTTATGTGAGCACCTTTCGATCTGCCTCCGTAAAAGAAGTGCAGCAAATGGGTGGGGCATTCTTTTATGCCGAGTTTACCTTGCAAGGACAGAACTTTATTGCATTGAACGCAGATGGTACTTTCAAATTCAACCCGGCAATTTCTTTCATGGTAGAGCTGGATACACAAGAGGAGGTGGATGAGTATTGGGATAAATTAACAGCCAATGGTGGTAAAGAATCCCAATGCGGCTGGTTGGAAGATAAATTCGGCCTCTCCTGGCAAATTGTACCCCGCACCCTCACAAAGCTTATGCGCGATCCCAATAAGCAGAAAGCAAATGCCGTAATGCAAGCCATGATGAAGATGAAAAAAATCATCATCAAAGACTTGGAAGATGCCTACAACCAAGCATAAATATTTCATGTAAGCAATCGATTGTATGATGTATATTTAATGCTGTTTTACAACACATAAATCAGTACACACATCATGGAATACAGGATATTTGGCAGAACCGGCTGGAAGATCAGCGAAATTGGCTACGGCATGTGGGGCATGGCAGGTTGGACGGGTTCGGAAGAAAACGAAATCAACCAAGCGCTGGATCGTTCCATCGAATTGGGATGCAATTTCTTTGATACCGCTTGGGCTTACGGCGATGGTTTGAGTGAAGAAATTCTCAACAAAACGATGCGCCGCCACGGTGATAAAAAGCTTTATGTAGCCACAAAAGTACCACCAAAGAACCGCAAATGGCCGTCAAAGCCGGAATATTCGTTGAACGAAGTATTCCCGAAAGAATACATCATCGAGTATACCGAGAAAAGCTTGAAGAATCTCGGGGTAGAGTGCATCGATTTACAGCAATTCCACGTGTGGGAAGATAGCTGGGCACAACAAGACGAGTGGAAAGAAGCGGTTACCCAATTACAGCAACAAGGTAAAGTGAAAGCTTTCGGTGTAAGCGTGAACCGCTGGGAACCGAACAATTGCTTGGATACTTTGCGTACTGGGCTAATCGACAGTGTACAAGTTATTTACAACATCTTCGACCAAGCGCCTGAAGATCAATTGTTACCACTTTGTAAAGAATTGAATATTGGTGTAATTGCCCGTGTACCATTCGATGAAGGCACTTTAACAGGTACATTTACAAAAGAAACTACCTTCCCAGCGAACGACTGGCGTTCTACGTATTTCGTACCAGAGAATTTGCATTCAAGTGTAGAACATGCCGATGCCTTAAGGCCATTGTTGCCCGAAGGTATGAGCATGCCGGAAATGGCACTTCGTTTCATTATTAGTCACCCGGATATTTCAACTACTATTCCAGGTATGCGCAAATTGAGAAACGTGAATGCTAATATGGCCGTTAGTGATGGTAAAGGTTTAACGCCTGCATTATTACAACAACTCAAATCACACCGTTGGGATCGTACGCCTACAGGCTGGTCGCAATAACATGATATACCCGGGAAAGGGTTTGTGTTGCACGCTCTTTCCCGTGGTTTTTGCAAGGTGTGGTATCGAGGTATTTACAACTAAAATATTTACACCATGGCAACCCTCACTTCTTTTACGTTCATTACACTGAACGGGTTTTACAAAGATTTACACAACGATATTAGTTGGCACCAGCACGATGCTGAAGGTGCCGCGTTATCAGAACGTTCTTTACAAGCGAATAACATGTTGTTGTTTGGCCGTAAAACGTATGATATGATGTACAGCTTTTGGCCAACGCCACAAGCCGAGCAAGCCATGCCTGCTGTTGCTAAGGGAATGAATGAAGCAGCGAAAATAGTTTTCTCTAACGATTTGAAGAAGGCCGATTGGCAAAACACACGTGTTGTTTCGGATGATATTGTAGCGCAAGTAGCTGCATTAAAGAAAACCGCCACAAAAAACATGACGATCCTAGGAAGTGGTTCAATTGTGTCGCTATTTGCTTCGCATGGGTTGATGGATGGTTTTCAAATTATGGTAGATCCTGTTGTAATTTCAGCTGGTACCTCGTTATTTGAGAATATTCAGCGAACATTACCATTAAGGTTGATCAATTCACAAGTGATGAAGAATGGGGCTTTGCTATTGAATTATGAGCCCGTTAGATGAACGAAGTGATACCGTACAAGTGAGCGTAGCAACGGCGGGGCAATCGAAGCAACAAAAGATGGTTACATAAAAAAAAGTCCTCCCATTGCTGAGAGGACTTTTTCTATTATGGTTTAGCGAAGAAAACATCTGGATTGTTGGTTACGTAATTATGAAACGTTGTGCCTGTTTTCTCGTATGTTTTACTGCTTTTTTGTGGTGTTTGATTGAGGGCATCGAGCGGCAATAGTTGAATGAATGTTACTTCTTTACCTTTTGCCCAAGTTTCGAAGTCTACTTCACTGCTAGCAGGACTTTCGAGGCGGTACAAGTTCTTCGTCATGTACTGTTTTAAGTAGCTATCAACCGTGGCAGTTTGTTTCCTGTTCCAGTTAGCATCTGGGTTCAAGATCAACGGTTGGTTATTGATGAGGCGCTCGCGTACTTCGCGGATACCTAACAATTCACCTTTCTCGTTCATCACGTAAGCGTTGTTGGTAGGGTCCATCCAAACCCACTTATTGGTTTCTTCATCGTATACCATGTTAATTACATGGCAATCGTCGAATTGGAGTTCTTTGGGCATACAGGTTACATAGCGCGATTTCAAGCCAATGGCTAAGTAGCATTCGTTTAATACGGTAGCTAGCATGCGGCAGTTCACGCCGCGGTTTTCTTTTTTGCAAACATTGATAATGGCTTCAGCATTACGAGGGTTGGGATTATCGCTATTCCCATCGTGGCGAATGAGGTTATGCACCCAAGTCATTAAGTGAATCATTTTCGATTGCGCAGTACCGGTTCCCGCGATGGAGTCCAGGTTGTACAGCTTACGAATATATTGCAACCTTTCATTGGAAGCGGGTTGATAGGTGAACGCAGGCGTTTCACGTTTATCGGCTGTATTGAAGTTTTTACCGCCCAGTAGAATGTCTTTACGGGAAGGTGCGTACTTAATTTGCGTAAGGCAAGAGTCTTTGCCGTTCAGCAAAATGTAAAAGTTGGTAGGCGATTTCCTATCAACTGTAAAAACTTTCTTTTCTTTATCGGTGATGAATGCAATGGTTTTCGCGGAGGTTGTCATAACATCCAGCTTCTCCGTAGGAACAATTGTCCACCTGTTATTTTGAACAGGACCGTTATCTTCTTGAATCGCTACAGAAACATTTGTTGCATGCATCACAGGTAACTTGCTTTGAGCAAAAGTGGCGTAGCTGCTGCATATGGTGAGCGTAGCCAATAGAATTTTGTTGCGCATAGGGCGTTTATTTGGCGTTAAGAATAGATTCTACGTATTGTATCCACCCGGTAGATGGAATACTTGGATCGATATAGAAATCGGGCTGAATACCTTTTCCATCTAAGGCCATACCTGGGATGCGGTAGCTTTTTGATAAAGCGTATCCTAAGCCGAGTTGTTCACAAGGAAATGGCACATGGTACATGTTGCTAATATCGAGCACACCTATTGTTGTAGTACCATAGAGTTTTACTTTCTTACTTTGTTTAGCGGCAAGTAAAAACTGTTCTGTAGTACTGCCACAATTTTCGTTGATAATGATGGCAACATTCGCTGGATTTGGCAATATTATATCCATCGTTTCTGTGTACGTTGGATTATTCAAAGGAACGAATTTACCGATATTAGCGTCTAGTTTCTCCTTGAATTTTTTATAATATGCTATGTCTTTTGGATCGAAATTTGGATTCTTGATAATATCGTCCATGCGGCTGTTGTTAAGCGGGGTAGAAAGGAATTCTACACTGATATGTCGCATAGGGTTGGTATATAAATACGGGATGATTTGATCGTAAGAAGCATCGCTACCGCCACCGTTATCACGTACATCGATAATCATGTTTTTGGCAGCTTTGATGGTTTTATCATTCACCCGTAAAACAGAGTCGATTTGACGTTTATAGGAATCGTTGAATGATGGGATGCGGAGGTATACCGTGTTAGCATTTACTTTTGCTAAGAAGGGATATTGTTCTGTTAGCCAACTGATTTCGCGGTCTGAAGGATCGGCGGGTAAAACGGGGTATACGCGTTTTAATTTGAAATTACCTATTTCCAAGTAATTGTCGGTTAACATGTTAACGGTGCTGAACTTGGTTTCACTGTAGTTGCCCATGTACCATGTACCATCGTCGGAATTAGGATCGTCGGAAAAAGAAAATTTCACTTGCCCTTTTTTCCAAATAGAACCAGGGGCATCTAATACATAGCCGGTATAGTTATGACCTTCTTTCACTACGCCAATGGTGTAAGGAGCGGTATACCAGATACCTTCAATAGACGGTTTTTTCAGCTGATCGATTTTCTTTTTCAGCTCTGTTTCAGAGAGGCTTACCGTAGGCCAGTCGGTAGTATTCACCGAGGTAATTTGTTTAGGTGCTTGGTTTTGGTATTCATCAATTGACCAGTGACCTTTTCTGAAAAACTTCAAATAGCTGCGCAAAAGTTCTGCACAAACTTTAATGTCGGTTGTTTTTTTAGCTTCTTCGGAGAGTTGTTTTACGAGCACTTCATAGGCATCTTTTCCTTTTAAAGAAAGACCATATTCAAAGCCGGCATCATTTTTCTCGAACGTTTCTTTTAACCATGCGAAATTGTTTTCACATGCGCATTTATCTTGCGCGAAAGCAGTTAACGGCAATAGGGCAATAAATGCGAGGAGGATTTTTTTCATAAGCAAACTAGCAGGTTTAGATAATTTATCATAAAGACGATCGACGCAGCAATAAGTTGCACATCAAGATAAAAAAATATGAACCTGTAATTCCATAACAGAAATTAACACTCACTAAACCTAATTGCCGGGAATAAAGCCTTAACTTTCGATATTCGTTTGAATGATGTTTAATACGTGTTTGGCTAGTGCTTCGGAGTAAGGTTCATCGTCGAGATAGATGGTTCCGAGTGGTTTAGGTGCCGTGCCGAAGATTTCTACCCGGTAGGCGGTATCGCCCCAAGGTTTCTTTTTGGTAGCGACTTGTACGGATTGAATATTCTCGAAGTGTATGATATTGGCTGTTTCTTTGTCTAAAGGTTGAATAGGTTGTGGGCGGATGAAGGAGATGAATTTTTTCTCTACATCGATGGTAATCACAAAGTAGGAACGTTGTAAACGTTGATACTCGCGCCACAATAAATATTCAAAAATGACGAGGAAAAGGTAGTTTTCGTTAGGAATATTGCGGGTGATAAAGTCGGCAACCGTTAACCCAAGTGGAAATAGGATCATCAAGGCAACCATCAAACGAGTTTTCCACAAAGCGTTTTTCTTCGCGGGAAAGGTGATGGTGGCGTTGTGAATACTAGCGATATGCGGCAAATTTTGTTGATGCAAAAAAGCTGCAAAATCAGCGTAATAAGTGTGATAGCTAGGTGTAGACATACAGTAAAATGGAAGTTGAAAGTACAAATAAAAGCGAGATTTCCTCTTCCCATTCATAAAAATTAAACACAATTCCACTATACATGAAAACAGTACAGCATCTTTTTTGGGCTTTTTGTAGCCTCGTTAGTATGGAACTCAGTGCACAATCCAAATTTTCGCAAAACCAAGTGCGCACGCAAAACGGTATCGTAGAAGGTACCTACACAGCAAAAACAAAGGTCACTACATTTAAAGGTATTCCATTTGCCGCACCACCGGTAGGCGATTTACGCTGGAAAGAACCACAACCAGCCGCCAACTGGGAAGGCGTTCGAAAAGCCGATACGTTCGGACCCAAAGCCATGCAAAAGCCAATATTCGGCGACATGGGTTTTAGAGCCAATGGTATGAGTGAAGATTGCTTATACTTGAACGTTTGGACACCTGCCTCATCGAGTAATGAGAAATTACCTGTACTGGTATATTTCTACGGGGGTGGTTTAATGGCCGGAGATGGATCGGAACCTCGTTATGATGGCGAGGCAATGGCAGCCAAAGGCATTGTATCGGTAACGATTAACTATAGATTGGGCGTGTTTGGGTTTTTTGCTCATCCCGAATTAACAAAAGAATCTGCCCACCATTCTTCAAGTAATTACGGCTATTTAGATCAAACCGCGGCTTTACAATGGGTAAAAGCCAATATTGCAGCTTTTGGCGGCGATCCTAATAAGGTAACCATTGCCGGCGAATCGGCAGGATCTATATCTGTATCTGTTCAAATGGCTTCACCGTTAGCAAAAGGATTAATTGCAGGCGCCATTGGAGAAAGTGGTGCAGCTATTAATCCTACCTTGGTACCTATTCCATTAGCAGATGGAGAGAAAAACGGGGTGAAATTCGGCGAAATTGTAGGCGCTAAGACCTTAGCTGAATTGCGCGCTATCCCGGCTGAGAAATTACTTGATTTGGCGTTCAAACCAGGCAACCCACCTATGTCGGCTACTATCGATGGGTATTTATTGCCAAAGTCGTTGGTAGAAATATTCAATGCAAAAGAGCAAGCCAATATACCATTATTAGTAGGTTGGAACAGTGCCGAAATCCCTTACATGGCTTTACTCCGTGGTAAAACCCCAACACCGGAAAATTACGCAGCCGCTGTAAAAGAACAATTCCCGAAAGAATACGAAGCCATATTAAAAGTATACCCAGGTAATAACGAACAAGAAATATTAGAGAATGCTACAGCATTGGCAAGCGACCGCTTCATTTCTTACAGTACATGGAAGTGGGCCGACTTACATGCAAGAAATAGCGAACAACCTGTATTCCGTTATTTATTCTCCCGCGTACGCCCGGCAATGACGGCCAAAATGGGCAATGCGCAACCGGGTTTAGCAGGAGGCGTAGTAAAAGGCGATCCTAACAAGAAACCCGAACCGCCGAAATTCGAAGGAGCATCGCATGCTTCAGAAATCGAATATGCATTGGGTAATTTGCCTTTGAACGATGTGTATGCTTGGACGCCGGATGATTATAAGGTATCGGAAACAATGCTGAACTATTTTGCCAACTTCGTGAAGAAGGGGAATCCTAATGGTGCAAAATTGCCTAATTGGGATGCGATCAAAGATCCCAAGTTGCCCGTATTCATGGATATTAATGTAAAGTCGGCACAAAAAGTAGATCAAACAAATGCGCGTTATGAATTGCTAGATAGCATTTATAACAAGTAATTCAAATCATACACTTGCTAAAAAAGCCTGCATACTGTTCTGCAGGCTTTTTTAGTAAGTGTATGACAAGTAAAATTACCTTATCGAAAAATACTGTTCCTATGTAGTATGATACAATGATTCTTCTTCATGAACAAAGCAGCCGCCACTAGGTTAAATATGCTCCAAAAAGCATTCGAGCTCATCTATGTGAAAGGTTTTCAAACCACGAGCATCGATGATATCCTAGCCACTACCCAGGTTACAAAGGGGGCTTTTTATTATCACTTCAAAAATAAAGATGAGTATTGCCATCATCAACGAATTGCTAAAGCCCACCTTTAAAAACGGTTTTATCGAAACCACCCTTACCAAGGGTTTATCGCAATTACATATCCTCAAGGAGAAAGGATTTAAACACGTTTACAACGGTGGTACATGGACTGACCTGCAGGAAAGTTTGGGTTTGAAATAATTTACGGCGTAGTTTTGTTATACAATTCTTTACCCGCAAAAATTGAAATCATGCCTTGGAACCCAGAAGTATATAATCAATTCAAAGATGTACGTTTTAAACCATTCTTCGACTTAGCCTCACTAATTCAAGCAGAAGAAAACATGCAAGCAATTGATATCGGTTGTGGCACGGGTGAACAAACCGCTATTCTAACGGAACAGTTGCCGAATGCCTATTTCACAGGCGTAGATTCTTCACCTGAAATGTTGCAGAAATCGGCGACTTTGGAGAACGATCGATTACATTTTGAACTGGGTACCACAGAAGATCTAATAGCTAGCGGGAAGCGTTGGGATTTGATCTTTAGTAATGCTGCATTACAATGGTCCGACGATCATACTACATTGTTCCCCAATTTGCTGCACCTCCTCAATA
Source organism: Chitinophaga skermanii (assembly GCF_003259335.1). Taxonomy (GTDB): domain Bacteria; phylum Bacteroidota; class Bacteroidia; order Chitinophagales; family Chitinophagaceae; genus Chitinophaga; species Chitinophaga skermanii. Next base: position 727,092 of record NZ_QLLL01000002.1, on the reverse strand, counting down.
AAGGCGCACAGTTCGCCGTGCAAATGCCTGTACAAAACGAGAATATCCTCAATAAATTACTCTTAGAACTGGTGAATGAAGAACCATTCCGTGGTTATCTTAATGGATGGCAGCGTATTTCACCCGTGTTGTCGATGGATGCTTATGCACAAATGATGTTCGAACATGGATTAGAGCAAATGCAAATCATGACCAAGGTATATCCCATTATCGCCAACGATCATGATACACTCTATAACTTCATTTCGGGCTCGGCATTGGTACCCTATATGGAAAGGTTGAATACAGCACAGCAAGAAGAGTTTACAAAGGTGTATAAAGCCCGTATTGCCGCTTATTTTACAAAGTTGCCGGCGATTTATGCGTTCAAAAGGGTTTTGTTATATGGACGGAAAGCCTGACGTTCCCAACAAAGTAATTTGACAGCCACAGCAAAGTCGCCCTAAAACCTTGTTACTAGCTTTGTATCACAAAACTTAATAATCATGATACAAACTAACTACAATGGCGCCTTGCAACACCCTTTGGGCTCAGGCTTTTCAGCATCCAGTACTACATGGGATGTTATCCAAAACATTCAACTACATAATACACTAGCGATTGTTACAGGTGGTAATGCCGGTATTGGCTTGGAAACCGTGAAAACGTTGGTGTCGGCCGGTGCGCATGTAATTGTAGCGGCCCGGGATACAGAGAAGGCAAAGAGAAACTTGGCAGATGTTCCGAATGTAGAATTTGCGGCATTGGATTTAATGGAACCGGCTTCTGTAGATGCTTTTGCAGCACATTTCCTCGCGTCGAATAGGCCATTACATTTGCTCATTAACAATGCTGGGATTATGTGGGTACCATTACGAAAGAATTCGAAAGGTATCGAATCACAACTCGCCACCAATTACCTCGGTGCATTTCAACTCACCGCCCGCTTATTCCCCGCTTTAAAGGCTGCTAACGGAGCAAGGGTGGTGAATGTATCTTCTTATGGCCACCAAATGGCAGATATCGATTTTAACGACCTTAACTTCGAACAGCGCGATTACTTTACGCTTACAGGCTATGGCCAATCAAAAACCGCTTTAAACCTATTCACTGTCGAACTCGACCGCCGCGCGCAGGCTTCTAACGTGCGTGCTTATGTTTTGCATCCTGGTTCAGTACTAGGTACCGAGCTTGGCCGGGAAGAGCCTATCGACTTATTCATCCAAATGGGCACACACGATACAAACGGGGTGATTAAGCCCGAAGTGGCTGCCCGCCTCAAAACACTCGACCAAGGTGCTGCTACTACGGTTTGGTGCGCCACAAGCCCCCTATTGAATCATATTGGTGGGGTGTATTGTGAAGATGCTGATGTGGCGGAATTGGATTTAGGACAAATTGAACATAAGTTTGATGAGCCTGCTACGATTCGCGGGGTGCAGCCATATTCTTTGAACGAAAATAGTGCTAAACGCCTATGGGAATGGAGTGAACGTGTATTGGGTTTTCAATTCGTATCTTTATAACAATGGAACACGTTTCGAAATATCTCACGCAGGAAATTAAGTTGTCTTGCTACGAAGACAAGCTTTTCAAATCGGATTTGATGTTCGACGACCATATGCTCGTGTGGTTTATTTCCGGGAGAACGAAGATTATTCAGCCTGGTGCAACGTTCCATTTCAAAGCTGGCGATATATTCCTCATTCCCCGGAATCTACTGGCTACAGTCATTAATTACCCCAGCGATGGCCTACCTCATAAAACGGTAGTCATGCACTTATCAGTAGAGCGTTTGAAACAATTCTACCAACATATCGAGCTGAGGGTAAAATTGCGGCCGGAACGTAAGATCTATCACTTCCATCAACATCCTTTATTAGAAAGCTGCCTGGCATCGGTAGTACCTTATTTTGATGTTGCTGGTACTTTCCCGGCCAACATTGCATCGTTGAAGATTACGGAAGCGATTAGCATTTTGCGGGAAATTGACCCCAGTATCGATCACCTGTTGGCCAATTTTGATGAACCCGGTAAAGTGGATTTGATTGATTTCATGGAGAAGAACTATATGTTTAATATGCCTATGGAGAAATTCGGATACCTAACCGGTCGTAGCTTATCAACCTTCAACCGCGACTTCAAGAAAACCTTTCAAACCACGCCGCAACGATGGATCATGGAAAGAAGATTGGAGCTTGCACATTACTACTTGGCCGAAAAGCAGCAAAAGCCTACGGATGTATTCATGGAAGTGGGTTTTGAAGACCTGTCACACTTCTCATTTGCCTTTAAAAAGAAATTTGGGTACGCCCCCACAAAACTACATTCCGCATAATTTTTATTATCTTCAAACGCAATACCCACGGCCGCATGCAGAGGGCTGGAAAAAATATATTGGCAGGGAAATAAACGTTGCGAAAAAAAATGTCGTTTTAGTACAAAGTTTCCATTAAAAGCATTTGTTAAACTACGTGGAATGGACATTCAATTCTTCAAACCATTAAACAAGACACTGAAGCGTTACATATCGGGCTACTACTTTCTCACGGAAAGCGACCCTGCTGTACAAACTAATTACTTAACCTTCCCCCGGAATGAAAGCATTTTGTCGGTTTCGTTACATGGAAAACTATCGCAAGTAGATGGTAAGGAAGTGTATGAATACGATGAGGCACGCGGTGTAATGTCGACTTTAATTTGCCATTACTACCGCCCGTTACATATCGAATGCCGGGGAAGAATTAATGAAGCCACGATATACTTTAAACCGTTGGGCTTGAACGCTTTCTTAGAGCATGATTTAGCCGACTATACCGGCCCACATTTTACAACATTTGAGCCTTACCCAGGCTATCTCCAAGCAATGGAAGAAGTGTTGCAGGAAAAAGATGTGCATCGTAAAATTGAGCTATTGGAACGTTACTGGTTATCGAAATTAAAATCCTTTTACCATCCTTTTTTAGGTAAGATGGTGGATGATCTTTCTTCTAGTGATGAACAAGTGAGTGTGGCATGGTTGGTAGAAAAGTATAAAATGAGCCGTAAAACGATCAATAAACATTTTGATATACATATTGGCAAGTCGCCTTCTGAGTTCCGAAAAATCCACCGTTTCCGCGAAGCATTGGGTAAGCGCTTACAAGGTAAGCAGCATGAAAGGTTAACACATTTGTCGTACGATCTAAACTTCTTCGACCAATCGCACTTTATTAAAGACTTTAAACAACTAACAGGTAAAACGCCGAAAGCCTTCTTTCAGCAAATATCATTTGACCCGGCAGGGGAGGTAAGTTGGTTATATTTATAAAAATGGTAACATTTTTACTATTTTTATCATGTTAGGGGTTCTACCTTTGCACCACCTTAATTGTTTTGTAACCTCTGCCAACTCTACATTTGGCCGGTAGTTATTACAAATCCGGCAGTAGCAAAGGTTTTTCTACGTAAGATCATGTGAATGTTATTGTCATAATTTTTCCCCAAAGGTTTTATTGATACAATAGAATTTTACGTGTTTCGTTTTGTAGGAAATGAAACGGTTGCCCATAGCAGCTTAGTTAAATAATAGCAATAATGAATTGCCATCCTTTTACATGATAACGATGTAGAGGATGGCAATTTTTTTGTAGAAAAGCGCTGTTAGGTGAAGTGGTAACGCTATGAAGAAATGACGTTGTTCTTTTGTGATAAAAAATGAATGCGAGGCAAGGTGTGATATTGAAAGCTTATCGGCGGAAGGAGAAGCGAGTGATCAAACCTGTAGATATGCATGATTCGAATTCATTTTTACCATGGGCATTTACCCATGGGCAGGGCAAATGTAAATGCCCCGGTGGACGAAAAATTGTAAAAATGTTTCGCAACCTAAAATATATATATGTCTTATTGTGAATTTGTTACCCGTGTTTTAGACGGCACATGTTTTCAGCAAAGGTTTGTAAGCTGCCAACATAACAATGAGCACCCCGGTAGAAACGCCTAAAATATCCCGGAGATTTTTTAAGGCCCGGGCCGAGAGCTTATATGCACCCTTCACAGAAATATTTAATACATCTGCGATTTGTTCATAATCCAACTCTTCGAAATACCGTAAGTAGATCATTTCCTTCTGCCTAGGATTGAGCTGGTTAAGGGCTTGCAGTAATTTTTGCTGTTGTGCTTGGTCTTGCTCGCGGTTAATAAGGTTTTGTTCGGAAGAAGAGGAGAAGTGTGCTATGAAGTCATGCTCGTCTTGGTCTAAGGAAACCACGGTAACATTCCTTCTTGGGCGGAGGCGGTTATACAAGGTGCCCCGTAAAGAAACAAATAAATAGGGGCGTACATCTACAGTTGTACTTAAGTTATCGCGGTTGGTCCACAGCTTAATAAATAATTCTTGCAATACATCTTTTACAACATCTTCCTCGGGATGTAAGCGCATGGCATACTCGTACAAGCGGTCGAAATACCGATCATAAATCGTAGCAAATGCATTTGAATCTCCCCCTAAAAGATGCGCCCAGAGTGTACTGTCGGGCGTAGATGAACTGTCCATGTAACCAACTTCTACGGTTTAAAATTACAAAAAAAAGTAGAGTCGCACCCTTATACCTGTTTTTGCATAAGGATTTTTAAATATAAAATCTTTCTTAAGTTATAACCTAATGTTAACAACCAGATTAAAAATATATCAAAAATATTTTTAAAAAAAGTCAAAAAAAGTGGGGTGTTTTGCAAATTCCTTGTGTTCTATATATGCACGGGGGAGAAAAATGGTTACTTCCTATGACGGCAGATTGTGGATATAATGGAACTATTGTAATTGGAAAGGAACTATCAACTATACACAAAAGACGATTTCTTAGAAGATGCGAACTTCTTAGCGTGGGTGCGTGATGCGAAACCTGCCGATAATGCTTTTTGGGAGCAATGGCAGCAGCAATCGCCACCTAACCTAGCGGCTATGCAACAAGCCCGCGAACTTTTGTTATGCATTTACCAATTAGAACGTATTCCTGTACCCTCCGCTGTTAAGTCGGCTACTTGGGATAACATCCAACAAGCATTACAACAACAATTGGTATATAACGATATGCCACGCATCAACAGCCGTAAGCGCTGGTGGTATGCTGCTGCCGTTATCGCACCTCTATTGGCTGTAGGCACTTGGTTCCTCCTAAAACCGGCTAAAGAACAACGTTTTGCTACCGAGTATGGTAAGCAATTACTGGTAACATTGCCCGATTCCACCACCGTATTGCTTAATTCGTATTCCGAACTAACCTACGGCGAATGGAATAGCGATAACCGCGAAGTGTACTTGAAAGGGGAAGCACTTTTCTGCGTGAAGCCTGGCTACAACTATGCTGCTGCTCCCTTTACGGTGCATGCCGGCAACTTACGTGTAGAAGTACTAGGTACCATCTTCAACGTTAAAAACCGTCGCAACCTCACCGAAGTATTCCTAGAATCGGGGAAAGTGCGTGTAACTGGGAAGGATAAACAGCCCGTTATCCTCGCCCCTAATGAAATGGCGCGTTACAATACAGAGAACCTCGTACTCGTAAAAGTGCCTACCGATAAGAATGTAGCACTCGCTTGGCGCGACCAAAAAATGCAACTCAAACAAACCACCGTTAAAAATATAATTGAGACGTTGCACGACATGTACGGTTTTACCGTCGTTTTGCAAGACTCATCCATTGCCGACAGAACCATCGATGGAACATTATCGCTTAAAAACGTGAACAACGTATTGTTTGAATTATCTACAATACTAAATGTAACCATCCGCAGAAACAACGACACACTGGTCTTTATGAACAATGGCCAGGTAGGGTATTAACGAGTATTTTAAAACCAAGATCAATGAGGAATTGCACAAGGCAAAGCCTAAGGGGCTTACTGTACCTATGCGTACTGCTTTTCACCTGTTCATTTGCTAGCGCTCAAAAGAAAAGCGCGGGTAAAGCAGTGCCTTTAAAAGAAGCACTCGACCAGGTAAGTAAAGTTTATGGCACTACTTTTATGTATGAAGGCGTGCTCATCGCCAACAAAACAACGGCAGTGGATGTAAATGCAGTTAAAACAAAACCTGTAGAGGACGTTTTAAAGAGCATTTTATATCCAAACGATTTACTGTTTTTGTATGTAGACAAAAATCATTACACGATTGTTGCACGTAAGAAGAATGAAGTTGTAAACAGTACCCTCACTTCTCCTAATGCGGCATCAGAAACCAACCAACAAGAAAATACCCGTACAATCCGTGGTGTTGTGTACGATGAAAGTCGTAACGCATTACCAGGTGTAGTTATCCAAGTAGAAGGCGGTAAAGCTTTTGCTACTACGAATAACATGGGTACTTATACGATTACTGTTCCTGCAACCACTACTGCGCTTGTATTTAACTACACAGGTATGGAACGCACACGTGTTTTATTAGGAGAATCGGATATGATGACGATTACTATGAAAAGCCGTTTGTTAAATGAAGTAGTTGTTACTGGTTACCAAACTTTAACGAAAGAACGTGTGACTGGTGCTTTCTCTACTGTAACGTCTAAAGACTTAGAAAAGCGTCGTGTATCGAGCTTAGCACAAGTATTGGAAGGTAACTTACCTGGTGTTACATCGTACAAAGGAGATATCAATGTACGTGGTATTAGTTCATTCAACGCTACTAAAACACCTTTGTATGTAATTGATGGTTTCCCGGTAGAAAACTCTTACTATAACTTGAACGGTACATTCGTAGATGCTATTCCGAATATTAACCCGGAAGACATTGAGAATATCACGGTATTGAAAGATGCAGCAGCTGCTTCCATATATGGTGCTAGAGCTGCAAACGGTGTAATCGTTATCACTACGAAGAAAGCGAAAGTGGGTAAAACTCAAATCTCTTTCAGTGCAGATTATGCTGTTACACCTAAATACGACCTCGACTATTTAAAAAGGACCAACTCTAGCGAATACATCGATGTATTAACTAGCTGGTACGATAATAATACTTTGATCAAAGCTAACCCGGCTGGTGCAATTGCTACTTACCGTGAAGGTGCGATCGTAAACCCTGCAATGGATCTTTTATTCCAAGTAGGCGAAGGTAAAATTACACGCGAACAAGCTGATCAACAATTAAATGTAATGCGTGGCCAGAACGTGTATAATGACCAAATTATGGATCGTTTAATGCGTCCTAAGCAAAACCAACAGTTCAACTTATCTATTGGTAATGCTACGGCGTATAACAACTTTATGTTCTCTGCTACTTTCAGAAACGACCAAGCGTATAGCACAAACGATAATGCTAAGTCATTGAACTTAAATATCCGTAATGCTGTAACCGTTAACAAATGGTTGAAAGCAGAAGTTGGCGCGTTCATGAGCTACCAAGATGAGAAATCGCCTGGTCCTGATGGTGTTAGTGCAACGGATTATATTAACGCGCAATTGCCATTCGAATCGATCATCGATGAAAATGGTAACATGGGTAACTTACGTTGGAACCGTTCCTTGAACGATCGTACGAACTACCCTAAATATGGTTTGTTCGATTTGTATAGAAATCCTGAAAAGGAAATGTCATACAACTTAGCAACTATTAGAGGTTTGCAAACACGTATGTATGGTAAAATTAATGCTCGTATCACTTCTTGGTTAACGGCCGAGTCGATGTTCCAATACGAGCGTAATAACAGTAAAGGTGAACAATTGGTAAATGTAGAGTCGTATGCGATGCGTCATCTATTGAACTCATTTACTTCTTTGAACCCTACTACGGGTGCTGTTGTATGGAATTTGCCAGTCGGTAATAGCTTCCGTACTAACAATAACCAAACACGCGGTTATACCTTCCGTAACCAATTGAACGTAAATAAAAACTTCAATAATAAACACGAACTCACCGGTATTTTAGGTTTTGAAGCTAGAGAGGTGAAAACAAACCGTGATTATTCAGCGGTATTTGGTTATGATCCATTAACCATGTCATACATGCCTATTAACACGCAAACTTTATCGCAAGGTATAGTTGGTTTGAACGGCGTACGTGGTTCAATTGGAGCTGGTACCATGACTTCCTTCAGTGAAAGAATTAACCGTTTCATTTCATATTATGGTAACGCTGGTTACACTTACAACGATAAATACATGTTAAGTGGTAGTATGCGTTTCGATTTATCAAACTTATTCGGTACAAATCCAAGCTACCAATACCGTCCTTTATGGTCAGTTGGTGCCGGTTGGATGTTGAGTAAGGAAGACTTTATGAAAGATATCGAGTGGTTGGATATGTTGAAAGTGCGTGCTTCTTACGGTGTGAACGGTAACGTAGCTAAGAACGCAGCTCCTTATTTGGTAGCTAGCTATGGTGTAAATGGATTGACTGGTAACATGGGTGGTTCAATTGGCAGCCCAGCTAACCCGAACTTACGCTGGGAAAGAACAGCTACATCTAACATCGGTTTCGATTTTGCAACCTTGCGCAATAGGTTGAGTGGTTCTGTGGAGTTTTATGATAAGAAAAGTGACGACTTGTTAGCTTATATGTCTGTGAACCCTGCACTTGGTTTCAATACAGCTTACACGAATAATGGTGCTATGAGAAACAAGGGTATTGAATTAAGTATTCGTGGACAGGTAGTAAGAACGAAAGATTTCACATGGGATATCGTATTGAACAGTTCTTACAATAAGAACACTGTTACACGTATCGATAACCCAGCTAAAGCAGCCTCTGAGTTAGTTAATAACGTGAACAAAACAATTGTTGTAGGCGATCCTTACAATGCATTATATGGTTATTATTATGCAGGTTTGACCGACAAAGGTGAACCACAAATCATTGGATTAGATGGTAAACCAACTACAGCGAATGTAACAGCACCAGGTGTTGCACATTACATGGGTACTTATACGCCGGTATATAGTGGTGCAATCATCAACAACCTTAGCTATAAAGGTTTAACCTTCTCTATGATGTTGGTATACAATGCGGGCCATGTTATGCGTACAGAAGTACCATACTTAAATGGTTCATTCCCAACAGGTACATTCTTAAAAGGTATCAACAATGCATGGGCTAAACCGGGTGATGAATTAACAACAAATATTCCAAGACTGGTATGGGACTTTGATAAAACAGGTAACAACTGGAGAAACGGTTATTGGTTGTATAGTGATTACGCGATTGCAGATGCATCTTATATTAAAGCAAGAAACATCAGCTTAACATACAACTTACCGAAGAAATGGGTGAATAAACTCAAGGCAAATGATGTACGTGTAAGATTCCAAGCAGATAACTTATTCTACATTCCATTTAATGGTCAAGGTATTGATCCAGAGTCTACAGGTTATTCTGGTTCTGGTAGAACATTACCATTAATGCCAACTTATAACTTCGGTTTGAACTTAACACTTTAATCACTACGGAAAAGGACATTATTATGAAAAAATTACTTCAATGGGTGTTATGTGGTGCTGTGATGTTGAGTGCCACAAGTTGTAAAAAGTACTTAGAAATCATTCCGCGCGGACAAAAAATTCCGCAGACTTTGGCTGATTTCAAAGCTTTAATGGAACATAAAGATGCACATACGGTTGATTATTCGAACCAAGTGTACGTTTCGAACGAATTTAAATTCATGTTGAGCACGCAAGCGTCTAATACGATTGCGAACATTAATTACAATTGGCAAGAAGATAAAGACCGTGTTTCCTTTTTACAAACCGACTATGGTTACACGAGTGCATATAAAGGTATCTTCATCAATAACGTGGTAATTAACCACATGCATGAAGCTACGACAGGTACTGCAGAAGAGAAAGCTGCTGTGGTTGCCCAAGCAAAAACCAATCGTGCCATGATGTACTTCTACTTGGTGAATTCATATGCTAAAACATATGATGCAGCAACAGCTGCAACCGATCCAGGGGTACTCATCAATACAAAAGATGAAATGGAACAAACATTGAAGCAAGCTACGGTTAAGGAAGTGTACGAATTTATGATCAAAGATCTAAATGAGGCTATTCCGAATTTACCAGAAGTAGCTTCTTCTCCTTTCATTCCTGGTAAAGGCACTGCCTATGCATTATTAGCGCGCATTAACATGTTTATGCGTAATTATACCGATGCAAAAGGCTTTGCTGATAAGGCGTTAGCAAGTAATAATACATTATACGATTGGGTGAAATTGTATTATGATAACAAGAAAGTGGCAGACAGTACTGCCCCTTCTATAAACGTTGGGAAATTCGAGTTCACAAATACAGAGAATTACACTTTCAATTATGGTGGGTCTATTGCTCAATTGCAAGGTTTCTATATCAGTTTCTTGCAAGAAGCGGACAGCAGTTACTATGATGCAGGTGATGCGCGTTTCAAAATCAACTTTGCTAAACGTAAAGTAGGAGCAGAAACTATCTGGTCGTACCGCAGAATGGATGATCCGAACGTTGGTGGTATTCGCACGCCTGAAATGTATTACATCAAAGCTGAATGTTTAGCCCGCGAAGGTAAGCCTGCAGATGCTATGTTAGAACTAGATAAAGTACGTAGAAAACGTATCATCACCGAGTTCTTTACACCATCAACAGCTACTACAGAGGCACAAGCAATTGCTAATATTCGACGCGAATTGCGTAATGAATACCGTGGTACAGGTTTGCCATACTTAGACTACCGTCGTTTTAACGTAGACCCAGTGTACAAAGCTACGCTTACAAAGAACGAGTACGGAACTATTTATTCAATTACACCCGAATCACATATCTGGATTATACCATTCTCACAAGTAGCTATAAACTACAGTGAAGGCCAATTGACCCAGAATTCGAAATAATCGTTTCTATAATCAAGCCAACTATTGAGAAATATAGAGGATGCCTGGTATTGGGCATCCTCTTTCGCGTTTATGGCTAGTCGTTTGTAATGCAATTAGTATCGCCAATCATCGGGATATTTTCTTTGCGCATTTGTTGCATACCCCAATCGCGCAGATGTTCTATAAAAGGCACCAGCTCTTGGCCTACTGTTGTTAACCTATATTCTACCTTCGGTGGCACCTCGTGGTATACCTCGCGGTGAATAAGGCCATCTTCTTCCAACTCGCGGAGTGTTTGGGTCAGCATTTTCGGGGTAATATCTACAATGGAACGGCGGAGTTCGCCGTAGCGAAGTACTTGGTGATTATGCAAGTACCAGAGTAGCCGCCCTTTGTACTTGCCACCTATTCTTCTAAAAGCATAATCTACCGCGCAAATGGGTTGTACATCTTGAATTTTCGCTTGCATACTAATTTTTTCTCCTTGGTTATCAATAATAGTATCCTTTTGGTACGTAGGATACAAATAAGTACCTACTTGTTATAAAGATAGTACAGGGATAGCTTTGCGAGAAATTAAAGTAGCTATGGAAAGAAGAGCACTATTAAAAGGCTTGGCTTTATTGGGTGTAGGCACGATTCCTTTTGCGAATAGTTGGTCTAGAGCAGTGGGAAGGAAGATGATAACAGCACCCACAAGGCCCTATCACAAATTCAAACTTGGCGACCTATCATTAACCATTATTACAGATGGTTACATCCGTTTAGCCCCCATTCAACCTAATTTCCCGAATGGCAGCGAGCGGGCAGAGCATGCGTTATTGGAACAATCGTTCCGGTCTACGAAAGCAATGGATTTGAGTATGAATATCCTCCTTATCCAAAAAGGCAAGGAGTTCATACTAATCGATACAGGTACAGGTGGCAGTTTTGGCGAAGCCTCGGGTTGGATGTTACAGTCGATGGCCGATGCAGGTATTCAAAAGGAAGCGGTTACTCAAATTATCATTTCCCATGCACATCCCGATCATATTGGCGGGTTGGTGAAAGATGGACAATTAGTGTTCCCCAATGCGCAAGTACACCTATCGAGGATCGAGCATGCGTTTTGGATGGCGGCAGAACAGGATTTCTCCAAGTCCAAGTTCCAAGACAAGAAATTGCTTAAAACGTTCACGCAGAACACGCAGCAGGTTATTCGCACCTTGGGTAACCGCTTACACCTCTTCGAAAATGGTACCCAACTGTGGGATTGTGTTCAGCTAGAAATCGCACCCGGCCATACCCCGGGTCATACCATCACGCATATTTTCTCGGCAAACGAGCGTATAGTTCACCTTGCCGATTTAATCCATTCCGATATTCTATCTGTACAACACCCAGAATGGGGCTTTAACGGCGATACCGACCTCGAATTGGCTACTCGTACCCGCCGAGCAGTTTTAGCGAAGCTTACGGCCTCTAAAACGCCAATTTTCGCTTACCATTTACCTTGGCCCGGTACCGGGCATGTTCGCAGTAAGGGTACTACCTTCGAATGGGTACCCGAAGTATTTGCCTACCCAGTTAGCTAGTTTCATGCGCCAATTAAAAGGTATTACTAGGTGAATAATAGGTAAAATACTATCTACATACGATCCCAATACGATGTAATTACATGGAATCACATGGAAATCACATGGAATTACTTTGAAATTACATGAAAACTACTTTGTACATAGCTGAAAATTACCTACTCAGTACAGGCTCGTATAAGTCTTTTAAAGGGAAGTCAAAGTCTTTCAAAGGCAAGTCCAAGTCTTTCAAAGGGTCGTTAAAGGCTTTTCAAAGGCATTTCAAAGGCTCGTTAAAGGGAAGTCAAAGGGAAGTCAAAGGCTTTGTACATTTCAAGCGCGGAAAAATCACAGGGAATGACTTTTAGAACAAAGTTTCAAGATACGGGGAACAATATGCCTTTTACTAAACTTTGGATGCAGGAAATACGGATTAATGCCGCGAAGGGCGATTTGCGTTTATTGCAAAGGGCATTCAATGCATAGGAAAGATAACAAAAAAGGGCCTTTTTATAGGGCCCTTTTCGATTTATTTAAAACCATATTTTTTCATCACTGCGTAATCTTGCTGGATACAATCCAATGGGCTGATACCTTGGTAAGATTCTTGTTCGATGACAAAATACTTAGTGCCACCCGATTTCTTACCAATTTCGATGATCTCCTTAATAGGAATGATACCTTTACCGAGTACTGTACTTTCATAACCACCACCGTGGCCACCCATTTCGCCTTTACCTGCTGTTTTAATCTCGTCTTTTACGTGCATTAATTCGAAGCGGTTAGGGTACTTTTTGATGATATCCAAGGCAATGCCACCGGCGTGGTACATGTTACCAATGTCGAGTTGTTGGGCTACTAAAGTAGGATCGGTATTTTGAAGGATGAGGTCGAATACTTTTTGGCCGTTCAACTGTTGACTAAATTCAAAGTCGTGGTTATGGTAACCGAACTTCATGCCTGATTTTTTACAGAGTTCGCCGCTTTTGTTGAATACTTCCATGTAGCGGAGGAAATCGTCGATGTTTTGGCGAAGGCTTTCGTCGAGCCATGGGCTGATAACGAATTTCTGGCCTAATACAGCGGCGTCTTCCACGGTGTATTTCCAAGCATCTGTAAAGTCTTTTTTATCGGCATCCCAGTGTTGTTTGCCCATTACAGTATGGCCGCTAGGCATAGAAAGACCAAGGTCGGCTAATACTTTTTTGAACTCTTGGGCGGTCCAGCCATAGAATTTACGGTTAATGTAGTTGGCATGTTCTACATTCTTGTAGCCCATTTCCGCTACTTTTTTCAAAGTGCCGAGTGGATCTTGTTTCATATCGGCGCGAACGGAATACAATTGAATGCTTAATACATCTTTAGCCTTTGCCATAGCCGATAAGGAACGTGGCATGAGGGCGGTGCCTGCGAGAGCCAAAGAGCCGCTGAGCAAGAAATTTCTCCTGGATATTTGCATAGTGTGGAATTTGGATTTTATATGGATAGAAAAACAATGAGAACAAAATAGTAAATCGAGCTGATTTATTCCAATGCTTGTTGGCTTGCTTTTATGAGTGGTAAGATGGGCGGGTTAATTGGAATATGAAAACAAAAGCGCCGGGTTATTTCACCGGCGCTTGTAAGTATTTGCTTATTTGTGGTTGGTGCCAAGGAAGGCAAATGGTTTGGAGGCGACAAAGTTCTTCGAAGCATCTCCTGCGTAGGTTTCATGGTTAGCTACGCTCAACTTTTTAATAGGGGCCCCTTGGGAGAAGTCAACGTTTTTAAAGTTTACCCAGAAGGTATTCGGTGTCATGGTCGACTCGAAGAAGTACACGAGGTTCTTATGATCGGCTACAATGCGCCAGCGGGTAGAGGAGATATTGGGTTGATCGGGTGTTGAAATGCCTAAGGGGGTAGAACAGCTCCTGATTACACTGAACATAGAAGCTACGCCAACGTGCATATCGGCTGTTTTGGGTGTTGATTCAGCATAGAACGAAGCACGTACGAAACGATCTGCTGCCCGGTTTGTACCTGGTAACATCACGGTGCCGCCAATTTCTCGCCAGTATTCATCTAAGGCTAATTGTTTTTCGAAGATGGGGGAGTTGGTCATTACATTGTACGCAGTATCGTGGTGTACCACCAATTTCCCTTTGATGTATTCGAAAATAGCATTGTCGCCATGTTTATCGGAGAGCGACATGTGCAAGGTGGCGGTGCGTAATTCGCCGGGTACATTGTCGGTAACAATTTGGAAGGGTTCATTTTTCAAAGCTGCTACCGCTTCAGCTACCGTGGCGTAGTTGTCGAGCACATATTGAGCCCAAATGGCGATGCTCATACCGGGTTTAGACTCGTCGCGAACGGGGTATTCAGATTCAACCAGCCACAAAATATTCGCTACTAAACCTTTTTCGTTCATACCATCGGTGGTACTAATATCATAGCCGGTTACAATTACACTACCATATTTAGATGTCCACTTCACCGAATTGGCACCTACTTCGCCATTTCGTGTAATGCCGCGGGGAAAGATCCATAGGTTAGACTGAATATCGGATTTCCAATCCATTGACCGGGCCGTCAATACTAAACCGTCTAATCCTTTATATACAACACGCGTGCAGGCTTTAGAAGTGGGGAATGCGATGAGTAATAATAAGAAACCGCTACACAATGCGGCGATGTACTTAACTGTTTTCATTGCTTACGATTTATAGTTACACTTTCATAACAGCCACAATTAGAATAAGTTCGGGGAAAGTAAAAAAGGGTTTGCTGGTCAACCAGCAAACCCTTCATGCATATATTTATCCTTACTTCTTTAAATGCAACTTCAACTCTGCTGCTGCTTGCAAGAAAGCAGAACGTGTGGCAGGCGAGTTGGCTAAGGCATTTAATAAACCGAAATCGTGGATTTGACCAAGGTAACGAGTGGTAGTTACTTGTACACCGGCAGAGTCCAATTTACGTCCATACGCCTCACCTTCTTCCCGTAAAATATCATTCTCAGCGGTAATAATTAATGCAGGTGGTAAGCCTTTTAATTGATCGAGTGATGCTTGTAATGGTGATATATATGGATCGAATAGTTGAGAAGAATCGGCATACAAACCATACATCCATTTCATGAGGCTGGTGGTTAAGAAACGATCTTTACCGAATTCTTGGTAAGAAAGATCATTCGTATCAGCATTCACCAAAGGCCAGAACAAAATTTGCGCTTTAATAGCCGGACCATTTTCAGCTTTTGCACGCATAGCAGTAATGGTACTCATATTACCGCCCACGCTATTACCAACAATTGCCATGTTTTTACCATCTACATTCAACGCTTCACCATGTTCGGCGATCCATTTAGTGGCAGCGTAGATTTCATTGATTTGTGTAGGGTACCTCTTACCAGGCGTTGGGGTGTAATTGATAAATACGCCGCTGTAACCCGTTAAAACCGCTAAGTCGCGTACCATGCGTTTGTGTGTAGGATAATCGCCCAATACCCAGCCACCGCCATGGATAAATACGAATACAGGTAAGTTACCTTTAACGCCGGCAGGACGAACTACGTTTAATTTAATGGTAAAGCTATCGGCTTGGATCGTTTTTTCGAACTCGTCGATACCACTATAATCCACTGTGGCACCCGCTTGTGCATTTACTAATACTGCCCTGGCTTCTACAGGTGTTAATGTTTCGAGGGGTTTACCGCCGCCGGTGTTAAGGGCGTGTAAGAAATTTTGCGTGTAGCTGTCGAGGCGGGGATCTTTGTCGTAGGCTACAACTTCAGGGGCAGATGTTTTAGTAGTGTTGTGATTGCTTTCTTGGGATGCATTGTTGCAAGCCATAAGCGACATAATGATACCGGCGCTAAGGAAAACTTTTTTCATGAGCTATAATTATAAATGTTTGTGTGCGTACAAGCATGGTGACTCCTGTTGCAGTTATTACTGCAATGCGAGATCAATTACTTGTATGGAATAATGAATACTTAAACGGAAGTGTAAAATTACTGGGGTTGCATGGGGGCATCAAGAGAGATACGATGTTTTGAATTGTATAATTGCTGCTTTGTGGAATGACTCCTAAAGAAATCTTTTTTACGACCTTACAAGATAAATTGAAAGAAGTTGTTTGCTAATTACCTGTAAATCATACATAATAAAAATGAGTTATGTAATATGATAATTTCTTATTAAGTTCAACGTCGATATACATTTCATCAACCATTAAAAAACTCCCAATGACTGCACGTACAACCCATGCAGCATGGGCCACAAGCGTATTGCTTGCAGGCCTGCTATTCTCTTCGTGTTCCAAAAACCAACAAGACACGCCCCCAACACCCACATCAACAGACTCTGAACGCGCTTTCCCCGGTCGTAAGGGCGAAGTTGTTACAGCCTATTTAAATGGTTCGGCCATGGCGGTAGAGCGTATTGATGGCTTGCGCGTTTTTGAAGGCGACATTATGTTTGATTCACCCGGTGAAACCCCGCAAACAGAAGGTGCCGGTATTATTTCGAAGTATTGGCCAGGCGCGGTTGTATATTACACAATTAACAGCGCGATTTCGGCTACTAAGCGCACGACTATTCTAAACGCGATTGCTTATTGGGAGTCGAACACCATTGTACGTTTTACCCCGCGTACAACAGAAGCTAACTATGTAGAGTTTATGAATTCTACAGGTTGTTCTGCTACCATTGGCATGGTAGGCGGTAGACAAACCGTGAACTTGGCGGATAACTGTACGTATGGTAATACGATCCACGAAATTGGTCATACCATGGGCCTATTACATGAGCAAACACGGGCCGATCGTGATGCGTATGTCGTTATCAATTATGCCAACATCGAGAGCGGTAAAGAACATAATTTTAACAAGTACAGTAGTGGTTTCGACAATGGAGCTTTTGATTTTGGATCGATTATGTTATACGGTTCGTATACATTTTCCGCAAATAACTTGGCTACCATTACCAAGTTAGATGGATCTACATTTACGGGCCAGCGTACCGGTTTATCTGCCGGTGATAAGGCCACTATTACCGCTATGTATGGCACGGTGGGTAATGCCGCACCAACGGCAAGTATTACAGCGCCTGTAAACAATGCATCTTATGCCGCACCTGCAAGCATAATTATTAATGCAACGGCTGCTGATACTGACGGTACAGTTAGTAAAGTAGAATTCTACAATGGTGCTACCAAGTTAGGAGAGGATGCTACGAGCCCGTATTCGTTTACATGGACCGGGGTTGCGGCCGGCTCTTACGCATTAAAGGTTGTAGCCTATGATAACTTGAGCGTAACGGGTACATCATCGTCGGTAAACGTAACGGTAACGGGTGGTACAGATACAACCGCTTGCAGTGGTATTCCAGCATGGAGTGCTACGCAGGTGTATGCTACACCGGGTATCCAGGTAAGTTACCAAGGAAAAGTATTCTCTAATAAATGGTGGATACAAGGTACCGCACCTAACCAGGCAGATACTTGGGGGCCGTGGGCGTTTGTGAAGAATTGTGGTGAGTAATGTTCTATTGCTTATTTGTTGTAATTCCCCGGTTGTATACACCGGGGAATTTTTTATAATAATGCATTGTAGAGGTCGTAATTCTCTTTGTCGAAACACACGAATGTAATATCCATTTCGGGATGTTTCATTAAGAAATCTTTCGCTGCTGTAACGGCAATATCGGCAGCAATTTCTTTTGGAAAATGGTAGATGCCGGTACTGATATTAGGAAATGCAACAGATTGTAGGTTATTATCTACAGCGAGTTGCAAACTATTGCGGTAGGCATTTTCGAGTAATTGGGGTTCGTTGTTGTTACCACCATTCCATACGGGTCCTACGGTATGAATAACAAACTTTGCAGGCAGGTTGCCGCCCGTTGTAATTACCGCTTCACCGGTTTTGCAGCTACCTTGCTTATTCCTAATTTTCACACATGCTTCTAAGATAGCATTTCCCCCAGCACGGTGAATAGCACCATCTACACCGCCGCCACCTAATAGGGAGGAGTTGGCCGCATTTACGATAGCATCCACCTTTACCTTGGTGATATCGCCTTGTTGGAGTGTAATCATGTTGCGTGAATTTTTTTGTAAAACAAAGCTAAAGGATTTATATTTTTTATTATTTTTAATGCACCTAATTATATGCCAAAAGCGATGCATAGTATGCCAACATCTTCACAGCCCGGTACGTGGGCGAAAAGCAACTGGAAATATTTGCATGATTGGGATGATTGATTTGAACGGGTTGATAGCTTGTTTGGGGTGGTAATTGCATGGGCATATTAGCAAAGAACAACGTAATTTTTTGAAATGCACAATACAATAAGGGATGTAAAAATCTTGGAAATTGAACAATACTCAATCGGCCTGATGGCGAAAGTAAAGGTAGACGATATGAAGTTTATTACTATTGGGGAGATTTTACATGCTGAAGGTGAATATTATAAGGTAAAGGGCATAGTAATGCACATGATTCCTCCTCATGCATTGTATGAGGGTTGGGATAATGGTATATACCCTTGTTGTTTAGAGCGATTGGAATCGTTGCCTAAATAGCCTTATCTATCAAAACTATCTTATGGAACTTGAGAATACAAAAATTGGATTTATTTATCCCATATCTGAACGAGAATTATTAGAAATGAAAGTCGGAGGCTATATTGGACATGTATTGGTGGAATTGCAAAATGGGAATAGGTATCGACTCGCTTATATGATCCAGTAAGGTTAAGTCAAGAAATTCAAGACGAAGAAAATCTAATTGAGTATGGCTTAATTGTAGTACAAGAAGTGATAATGGATAATATAAAAAGGCCAATCAAAAAAATGTTAAACACTAATTATTTCAATTCTCTTACACCATTTGATAATTATGAATGTAGATATTAGTATTGAAGCTTTAGAAAATAATTATTGGCAAGATATTGACTTCCCGACAAAGTTAGTAAGCGATGTACATGCGCTTAGGAAGAAAAAATTGACAGATTTATTGCCTTGGGAAATCATGACCGCTATTGGTCAAGAAGTAGGCTTGGAATATACTTTGCCATTAGCTATCGAATTGTTAAAGCTAGGCATAGGGATTGAAGCGAAATACTATCCAGGCGATTTGTTAAAAACAGTACTGCAAACTAAGGATGATTATTGGTTGGCACATAAAAAGAATTGGGAAGAATTGATGAGCTTAATGGAAGCTAATATTCTATTACTCCCAGGGCTAGATATAGATAAAAATACCCTTAAAGAAATCCATATACAATATGATAAATTTCGAATATTATACCCCTTGCGTAAATAGATAATAGTGATGAAATTAATTGGTAGCCTAACTGAACAACAATTTAGAAAAGAATTGATTCAATCACAACAAACGATTTTCAGCTATAAAAGCCCTTTGTTGCTATGTCTGAAAAATAAATATCCAGGATTTATACGGCGTATATTTTAGATTGGATACCTGAACAAGAAGCCGATGTTTACACTTGCCTAGTAAATGATGATATAATTGTAATGATTGAAATAGATAGACTTAGTGGCATAGTCGAAAGTTTTGAACAGCAAACTATTGACCAGTATGAGTTCAAGCGGTCAAGAACAGACAGAATACGATTGGCAGTAGCATTAAGCATAGCAAGAGAAAGTATAGACAATGAAATTTAGCGCACAGGTAAACGGCTCATAAAATATTTATATGATGTATCAGGTAACCGCATCAGTAATATAGTAAATGGCGTTGAAGCCTGCTACATCCATGATGCTACGGATAATGTAATGAGTATCTCTGTAATGGGTGATGCTGCTGTGAATTGTGGGTTGATGCGTCAGACCGAAACGCACCTTTACGGTAGCAGCCATTTGGATGGTATTCATGGTTATCGTATGGACTCATATCGTAATTATCTGTCAAAGAATGGATTTACAAACGCCTTGTCATTTGATGGTTCTGACTCCGCTTTATTAATAAGAGATAAAACAATTTTAATTCAGAATGGAGACGGTAAAGATAAATATACAGATAGTGGAATAACTTTTAGAGTGCCAGTTTCAAAATAATATTGTCATGAAATCAGAAAACTCATCGAAAGGCTATAAGGTAGAGAAGAAACGCCCTGGGATTTTCTCGCTCATCATCATTGCGTTAGCGTGTTTAATTTTCCTTTATCTTTCAATAGGAAACCTAATAACGTTTATTAATAATAATGTACGTGCATACATTGGAATATTGAGGGAATATGATTTTTTTATAAAAGTGCTTTTGTCTATTGTGCTTGTTTTTGTGTATATAAAAAAATATAGAAAGAGAAGTGATTTATTTCCATTAGTAGGGATTGGCTATTGGTAATCGGATCATCATTTATTTTACAGGGTTGCTTTCTTTTTTATTCGGGGATACCTCTTTATGGTTTATAAAATACATAGTAGGGTGTTTAGTTGGAGGTCTTTCATACCTGGTAAATAGAAAACGAGCAGATTCAAATGCTGGTTGGTTGCCAGGTATAATAGCTTTTCTATCCTCATTATTTGGAGGTAGTGTAGAATATTTGCTCATTCTTGATCCCCCTAACTACCCTTCAATGCTTTATATAAACTCATTTCCTTCCCTGTTTTTTTGGGTTATAGGGCTACTGGTAATTTTATTACCTGCTTATTTTGCGGCGAAGGGATTTAAGCTAAAAAAGTAAGGCGCTAATTTTACTGCTATCAGTAACAGAAATTATAGCCCCGAAATCTCCTCCTAAGTCAGTTGGTCTTCATCTTTTTATGTACATTTTTGAAATAGCATCATCAGGATAGGGTGGTTGAATACAGCAGGTGCTGGGGTATTGGGTGCTTTAAATTTTAACACTTCAATTAGTAGCCCATTTTCGACTTATGATCCAAAATTAATGTACTAGAATCCATAAATATGAGAAAGGAAATACAGATAAACGAGTTAATTGCATATATCAGTTCAAAATGTGGAGGAATAGATTTATCTGAAGAAAGCATAATTTTTGATGACTTAGGGATCAATGGAATTGATGCTGCAACATTGATGGAGGATTTGGCAATAAAGTTTGACTTTTCGTTGGAATCGTTTGATTACAGTAGGTATTTTCTTTCTGAAAGTGAACTTTCGAACATTTTTCGATCGCTATTGTATGCGCTATTTAAAAGGGATAAGTTGCCATCGAAGACTTTTAATATTAAACATCTAAAAAGGGTAGTTGATAGAGGAAAATGGTTTGATCCTGAAGTAATTAATGATAGATTGTGATCACGTTTTGTTTAATAAGTATAAGCTTAATAAGGATGGAGAACTATTTGAAACATTTGAGTACAAGCAGAATAGAGGGCTTGATGCAAATAAAGATGAGCAAATTACTAAAGGAGGAGTTAGTAGTATCGTTAGAAAGAAAAAGGAATTGGGAGAAAACAAGAAAAATTAATTTTGTGAAAAAAATCATTATTCTATGCAATGTAATCTTTATAATGACATCCTGTCAAAATAAAGAAAGAAACATACCATCTGATCTAGGTACGTTAAGTGGTGGTAAAAGTCCACAAAGCCAGCTATTAGATAGCGTTGCTTCAAACCTAGAAAATAAATTAGTCAAGTATGACACGCTTACTATGAATGAGAAAAATGCACTTAAGATAATAAGTCGCGAGAACGAATTTATTATTAGTGCGGATAGTGTAAAAAGGATATACGATATTTATGGTAATTTGGTTCAAAGCTCATTAATAATTTCTAAGGAGAAATTATTTGAAAAAGGCTATATCTCGTATCAATTTATTTTTATTGTAAACAGGTATTCTCTTTATGCAATATATAATTATAATCTAGGAGAGGCTTCTGATGGACGAGGAAATGCTTTTTTTATTGATAATAGCTATTATATTCATACATTGAACAGTTGTGGAATTACAAATTGTATTACAGAAGTTTATGAGAATAGAGTAAGGTTATTGCAAAAGACTAGCACGTTAGAGTAACGTTTACATTACTGCTAAATAGAGCCAATTACAATTAGTTTAATTAACTGTAATTGGTTTTTTTATTTTTAGGTTGTAGCCCCCTGAAAAATCACTCATCCCCACTACCATCCTATTGCAACAGCCCCCCCCATATTACAGCGAATATTTAGTTAACCAATTGCATACCAAGGTTTTTACGCTGAGATGCTACTTGGTAGCTATTCCATACACAACACGCCGAAAACCCAATCCAGGCTTTCTAAACGCTTACATATGAAATAAAGACCCTTGTGAAACTCAGTTTCGAAAAATCAGTTGTTGCTGTGCTCAATAAAGCCCAACAAAGCGAACTCCACGGCGGAACTTCTGGTGATACTCACGGCAGTGTTTGTATTTCGTACTACCAAACTTGCGAATCAGTGCCTTATACGCAGTTCAATGCTTTAAATGCGCTGTGTAAGTAAAGGTGCTATTGCAGCTTCACGTTAAAAACGCCATTGTAGGTTGAAAGGTATGTTGCATTTATCGAAGCAATACTTCGATTTTACAACTTTACGATGCTTTCTATAATAACTGCAAAAATGTAAAAAGGTGGTGTGCCTGGTGCTGAATAGCCAGTAGGTGCTACGCAGGTACTTGCAAAACTTTACAGTATACCGGTCACTGTTTGTTATTACTGCTGCGTGTAAATATACTTTCATCTTAAATTGTACTTGCAGACCAAGTAACTATTGAATATTTTTATGATAATTTAGGGAATCGAGTGTATAAGCGCTATTATAAGGATGGCGCATATACAAAAACTTGGTATGTAAAAGATGCTCAAGGTAATACGCTAGCTGTTTACGGTAATAGGCCTACGAAACCATCTAGCATATATTGGAACGAACAACATTTATACGGTAGTACAAGACGGGGGATGTGGACACCTTCTTTGTTGATGTCAGCTTCAATAAATAGTAGCACGGTTTGGAGTACTGATGGGCTAAAACTGTATGAATTATGTAACCATTTGGGAAATGTCTTAGCTGTTATCTCGAATAAGGCTTTACCACAAGGTGCTCCAATGCCCCATAACTTGGCTGAGTTAAAAAGCGTTCAAGATTATTATCCTTTTGGAATGATGATGCCAGGTCGTAAATTTACTAATACTTATCGTTATGGGTTTAATGGGAAGGAGAATGATAATGATAATGAGGTAAAGGGAGAGGGAAATCAACAGGATTATGGGATGCGGGTGTATGATCCGAGGATAGGGAAGTTTTTGAGTGTGGATCCAATTACTAAACAATATCCGGAACTAACTCCTTACCAGTTTGCTAGTAATAGCCCTATTTCTGCAATTGATTTAGATGGTCTAGAAGCAACAATAAGCATTGAGAAAAACACATACTTCGTAGCCTTAAAAAATATTGATTTCAGATTTATACAACGGAAATCAACTGAGTATTTTACTCAAGCGACAATGGATTTCCCTCGGCATGATTTTTCCATTAATACACAAATGTTTGATTATAAAAGTTCCATCGATTATTATTATGCAAAAACTCTTCAACCATCTAGCGATTACACTCCTCAAGGACAAAACGTTGCTCATGGTCAGGTAATATCCGGTAGATCTGCTGATAAGACATTTCACATATCGCATAATAAAGATGGGACATGGTCGACAGGGTATGGAGATGTGCCTAAGGATGTGACGTTTGGCATTGGTGGGGGTACTCCAATAGTTATTAATGGATTGAAATTTGGAGAAGAAAATGTATTTACGGATAACGCTCCAGACCGTGTAAAAAAAATAGGTGCCAAAGGTTGGGTTGATCCAGCAGATTGGAAATATCTGAAGCAGAAAAGTAATGGTGTTTATGCAGGGCAAAATGATGCGGCAGTCGGCAAAACCATATTAGGATTTAATTCAAAAACTAATGATTGGATTATTGTATCACAACAAAACGGGAAATAAGGCTTTACGTTAGATCAAATTTGAGACCGTTTGGTTAGTCAAGGGTATAATAATATTCTTTCATTTGAAGGTTCTACATCTTCTACATTAGTCGAAAATGGGAAACCACTGGTTAATCCAGATCAAAGAAAAAATAGTACAATTCCATCAGGTTTAAATCTTTCAGTGCCTGGCAAATAGCATATTTATGAAACTAATTATAAAAACAAGCATTATACTTATTGCATTGTGTATGTTAATAGGTACTATAATGATATTTTTAAATGATATAAAAATATTATTTACAAGAGAAAGTGCTGCTTATTCATCTATTATATCAGATGTTAATCAATTATATACTATCATTTTTTTTATTGGATATTTAGGTATGACTGTGTTAGTGTTTCGACAATTTAGTACAAGAAACTTGTTAGTATTGTCGCTTGTATTGGTTTTATGGTTACTAAGTGGTAGAGTAGCAGCAGTTAAGGCCTTTCCCGATGGTAGAGTAATTACGGGCTGGTATTATATTGAAACAAATTCTTTTAAACTATGTAAAGAAAATGAAGATTGTGAGAGTGTACTTTTTAAGGAAACTAAGGTAAAGTTATTACCATTATGGTGTATTAGCATCAATAATAAGGATACAAATAGAGTGATTTTTATTGGACCTTTTACATGGAACAGTTGTATCAAAATTTTTGAAGAACATATTGGTAAATAATTTATATAGGGGATATACGGTGTAGCTCGAGCTATTCGGCATGTACTGGAAAACGCGCGTAAATTGTTCACCAAGGAATGTCGAATGCTAGGTAACCCTAACTTTATCCTTCGACCACTTGGTTTTAGTTTGCAAATTACTAAAATGAGGAGAGAGAAGGTATCGTTATGGGTTTAACGGTAAGGAAAACGACAACGAAATCAAAGGAGAAGGTAATCAGCAGGGTTATGGAATGAGAGTTTATGATCCGAGGATAGGTAGGTTTTTGAGTATGGATCCGATTTCAAAGAGTTACCCGGAGCTAACACCCTACCAATTTGCAAGTAATCGACCTATTGATGCTATAGATATAGACGGATTGGAAACTTACGTCTTAACTCAATCATTTGACGGAAAGGGAAACGTTATGAGTAGTTCATTCGTTTGGGATGAAGGTGCAGCACCCGTACAAAATGGACAAGTTCATTACGTACAGAGAATAGTAACAAGTGAAAGTATAAAGCGAACAAGTCAAGTGATTTCCGCAACAAAAATCAATTATAGAGGAGGCGATTTGAAACCTACACCTACGCCGCCTGGAATATTAGGAACAACTAACTACTATAAGTGGAGAGATAATGACTTTGATATACGTCAGACGCTAATGGATGATCTTTGGTCATGGCAGCCTGAAGCACCTGATTATTATTTGGATTACGGGGACAGATATGTGGCCACTATCGGATCAGGATCCTAGAAATAAAGAAACAAAATAGTGATATATTAAACAAAAAATATGTTAAGACCTCCGGTATTGGTGATTATATTAATTTCAAGTGTATTCTTTTCATGCACTAACTCAAGAAATAGTAACGAGTCAAAAGATAGTACGCTTAGTAACGTCCAAGTTAAGGACAGTAGCTTGCATTCAAATGACATTATTAATAAAGAGAGGACTGATACGATGACATTTCCAGAAGCAATGTACGCAAGGATGTTGGCTGCTGATACTGGAAGCTACTTAATAGTGGAACGGCAATCTAATGGTATGAAAATTAAGTTAGCCTATAAAGATTCAATTCCAATGATGTTAGAAAGTCCGGCCCTAGACGATGGTGGTGACGAAGTGGGATTGGTTAAATTTTACTTTTGGAATGATGGTAGTATGTGTTATTTAATACAAACTGAATTATATATTACTTTTAAAGTTTTAAATGGCTTAAGTTTATATCATTTTACTAAACGCGGTAACCAGTTGAATTGGACAGAAACTAAATTCCCAAATCAAGAAGCATTGGAATGGAAAATTAAGGAGTTTAAAGAAGAAATGAAGGCTAGTGCTAATTGTTTCCTGAATTTAAATTTCCCAGCTAGGATTTGGAGATTATAGTAAATTAGAGTTTTATTTTAAAAAGGTATTAGATATTATTAGTGCTATACGATGCCAAACCTCGTAAGAGGTTGTAAGTTTAATTTTATGTTATTAAGTTAGATGAATATGTAACAGTACCATCTAGTATTATCAATATAACGAAAGCTTAAGCAATATTTTTTTGTTTTAAGCTTTCGTTATATTGATAACGTCATAGAGTTTGAGTAAGCTACTTGTAATGTCAAAGTATTTCGATCATAAGCTTTCCCTCAAACCCCTCATCTACACTGTCACGCTTTGCAGCATAATTCCCCATATTACAGCGAATATTTAGTTAACCAATTGCACGCCAAAGTTTTTACGCAGAGATTCTAATTGGTAGCTATTCCATACACAACACGCCGAAAACCCAATCCAGGCTTTCTAAACGCTTACATATGAAATAAAGACCCTTGCGAAACTCAGTTTCGAAAAATCAGTTGTTGCTGTGCTCAATAAAGCCCAACAAAGCGAACTCCACGGCGGAACTTCTGGTGGTACACACGGCAGTGTTTGTATTTCGTACTACCAAACTTGCGAATCAGTTCCTTATACGCAGTTTCAAATGCTTTAAATGCGCTGTTTAAGTAATGGTGCTATTGCAGCCACACGTTAAAAACGCCATTGTAGGTTGAAAGGAATGTTGCATTGATCGAAGCGATACTTCGACTTTACAACTGTACGATGCTTTCAATTGTAGCTGCAAAATGTAAAAAGGAGGTGTGCCTGGTGCTGAATAGCCAGTAGGTGCTACGAAGGTACTTGCAAAACTTTACAGTATACAGGCCACTGTTTGTTATTACTGCTGCGTGTAAATATACTTTCATCTTAAATTGTACTTGCAAACCAAGCAACTATTGATTATTTTTATGATAATTCGGGGAATAGAGTGTATAAGTGCTATTATAAGGATGGCGTATATACAAAAACTTGGTATGTAAAAGATGCTCAAGGTAATACGCTAGCTGTTTACGGTAATAAACCAACGGAACCATCTAGTATATATTGGAACGAACAACATTTATATGGTAGTACAAGATTGGGGATGTGGACACCTTCTTTGTTGATGTCAGCTTCAATAAATAGTAGCACGGTTTGGAGTACTGATGGGCTAAAACTTTATGAATTATCTAACCATTTGGGAAATGTCTTAGTTGTTATCTCGAATAAGGCTTTACCACAAGGTTCTCCAATGACCCATAACTTGGCTGAGTTAAAAAGCGTTCAAGATTATTATCCTTTTGGAATGATGATGCCAGGTCGTAAATTTGCTAATAATTATCGTTATGGGTTTAATGGGCAAGAGAAATCGACAGAGGTAGGAGAGAACAATTACACTGCTCAGTTCTGGGAATATGATAGTAGGATAGGAAGGAGATGGAATGTTGACCCTGTTGTATTTTCCGATTTAAGCCCCTATTCGGTATTCGACAATAAGCCAATCATACTTAATGATCCTAATGGTGACTGCCCAACTTGCAAAGGAGGAAATGAAACATATGTAATTGGGACTAAGGTAGGAAACAAAGATGGCAAATGGGAATATCTAGGAGATCACCGTTGGAAAACTATTGAACTTAATCTTGGTAATTCGACTCCTGACTTCAAAGAATACTATAATAATGCAGGTGGAGCCGCTACTGTTGATCAGGTAGGTAATGATATTTATATAGGTAAATTACGTGCATATAACGATAATTTCGCCAGAGGCATTTATGGATCTAATGCTGATGGTACGGTTGCAGTTCCGATCAGTATTACAAATAGGTTGAGAAATGAAGCAAATGCTGAGGCTTTTAATGCATTCAAAACATCATACGCAGTTAACACTTCTGGAATAGATCCAAGTTCAATAAGCTTCATGTTTAATCCTTTAGCTAGAGTTAACTATTATAGTAGTAGAGCTAGAGCGGTGACAAGTTATGAAGATGGGAGCGATTTATTATCGGATGTTGCACTTGAGGTTGGAATAAGTTGGGCTGCTCAAATATCCATGATCAAAAATACTCCTGCGTTAAAGGTCGAACGTATCTATAATCAGAAGAATGGGCAATTTAACGGGTTACATATTTCAGGAGGAGGTTTTGAAGAAGGTATTGGCATAAAACTACTTAGGAATAAAAATGGACGAGTAAATGGATTTTCCATATCTAAGGGCACTGATTATGGATCTAAACCGCGATTTGATTTTCATACTTTGGACCGCGCTTCGGCTAAAGAACGTAAACTAACAATTCCTCGTATAGCAAGAAAGTTTGAAATTCCTTTACCACATTATCATACAGGGAAGGGAAATAGTTTGAGATATCATAGACCCTTGGAAGTAGACCGATTGGGTCAAAGAAAATGGTAAAAAAAATGGATGAGCGATTTTTTTTTAAAGTTTATTTAAATGCTTTGGAGAATGCATTGAAAAATGACCATCATAATTATGGGTATTTAGTTAAATCCCCGGACTTTTACATGGATTCAGAAACAATGCACGAAATTGATAGGTTCATCGAAGAAGCATTGCCTAATAGGGAATTTATTGATTTTGTTGAAGAATACTTCGATGCAAAATCACATAACTTTCCGGATGTAGGTAAAATGGATATTGATGATGCTAGAAAGTATATAATTGATGAAATAGGCAAGCTTAAAATGAAATATGCCTTGTGAATTAATTTTACGGAGGGATATGAGAATATTTATTCGCAGTGTCCCGAATTTTAGGTTGAATATACTATTCAATTTATTAATGATTTTTTAGTTTGATCCTTCAGATAATTTAACAGTTAAAAGGACTTAATCTTTTAACCCTAGTTCAAAGATTAAGTCCTTTTAGTTCATTATTATTTGTAAGCATGTCTAGCTTTAGCTTCATGTAGAAACATATCTAGAAGTTTAAAAGCATCCGTTTTATTCTGGTCATTTAGTTTTGAGTATCCATAATCCGCTTCAGGATGGTCTGATCCAGAAGTAAGTCGGTATTACCAACCAGGTAGTCCAAAGAAATTCCCAGCGCAGCCACAATATTAGCTGCAATCTCAATGGATGGTTTACCTCATCCTGTTCATATCTCCTAATGACGGCACCATGTACTCCTACTTTTTTAGCTATCTTTTTGAATTGGTTTAATACAAAAACAATGGATATTCATAATTCTCCCAAATCAATAATAGACCAAATGTAAAATATGAAGGATGGAAGTACGGTGTTGTTCTGGGTTATAAGGGGCTTGGCAATTTAGGGCATAATTTCAATGTTGTAAAGCAAAATGGAGTTGTTATGTTTTTGGATTTTCAGCGGACGAAAGGTAGTCGAGTAATGAATCCTAATACTCTCATGAAAGAGGGTGAATATAAACAACTATGGTTTCACAATACAATTGAAAGGAATAAGATTATGTTGTCACTAATAGATGCTAAAGGAATTACAAGTCAATTTTTAATTGAGTAATCAGAGAAAAGTAAGATTAATTTGATAATACTTGATGATGAAACGATTGAATTTGAATTGGGCTGGACGTTTTTCTATCAATCTAAAGAATTTATTGAATCAGGAGATATGATGAAGATGCTAGGTGGAAATAGCCCAATCATTATCGATAATTGTAATGGTAGATTAACGATTACTGGGACAGCATATTCTACTTAAGAATATTGAAAAATATTTGAAAGATTCTCAAGTGCTTTAATCCAGCATAATCTTTCTGAATGAAATCCTTAAACTTAGTAGGCATAACGTCGATAATCTGGTACAGTGCTTGCCTGTCTTCGTCTTCAAGTTGTTCAATTTATCGAAGCTTATCGGCGAAGGTTTGGAATAGATACTATTTTTTGGGATTTATCATTGTTATCCGCTGCAGTTACAAGTATAAGAGCACTTGACGAGACTATTAAAAGTTTAGATTGGGTATATGATATTTAAATAACAAGTAAAATAAAGGATATTGTTTAAAGTTTTCAGAGGGGAAATTTTTGAAATTAGCCATAGTTACATATACCGATTCAAAACCAATTGAATTTTGGTATTTATGATTTAGCATTCCCCCAACCACTTATCCCCACTGCCACCCCATTGCAGCATAAACCCCCATATTACAGCGAATATTTAGTTAACCAATTGCACGCCAAGGTTTTTACGCAGAGATTCTAATTGGTAGCTATTATTTAGTTAACCAATTGCACACCAAGGTTTTTACGCAGAGATTCTAATTGGTAGCTATTCCATACACAACATGCCGAAAAACCAATCCAGGCTTTCTAAACGCTTACATATGAAAAAAAGGAAGCTCACCCTTGCGAAACTCAGTTTCGAAAAATCAGTTGTTGCTGTGCTCAATAAAGCCCAACAAAGCGAACTCCACGGCGGAACTTCTGGTGATACACACGGCAGTGTTTGTATTACGTACTACCAAACTTGCGAATCAGTGCCTTACACGCAGTTCAAATGCTTTAAATGCGCTGTGTAAGTAAAGATGTTATTGCAGCTTCACGTTAAAAACGCAATTGTAGGTTGAAAGGAATGTTGCATTGATCGAAGCGATACTTCGACTTTACAACTGTACGATGCTTTCAATAGTAGCTGCAAAAATGTAAAAAGGTGGTGTGCCTGGTGCTGAATAGCCAGTAGGTGCTACGCAGGTACCTGCAAAACTTAACAGTATACAGGCCACTGTTTGTTATTACTGCTGCGTGTAAATATACTTTCATCTTAAATTGTACTTTCAGACCAAGCAACTATTGAATATTTTTATGATAATTTAGGGAATCGAGTGTATAAGCGCTATTATAAGGATGGCGCATATGTAAAAACTTGGTATGTGAAAGATGCTCAAGGTAATACGCTAGCTGTTTACGGTAATAGGCCAACTGAACCATCTAGTATATATTGGAACGAACAACATTTATATGGTAGTACAAGATTGGGGATGTGGACACCTTCTTTGTTGATGTCAGCTTCAATAAATAGTAGCACGGTTTGGAGTACTGATGGGCTAAAACTGTATGAATTATGAAACCATTTGGGAAATGTCTTAGTTGTTATCTCGAATAAGGCTCTACCACAAGGTTCTCCAATGACCCATGACTTGGCTGAGTTAAAAAACATTCAAGATTATTATCCTTTTGGAATGATAATGCCAGGTCGTAAATTTGCTAGTAATTATCGTTATGGGTTTAATGGGAAGGAGAATGATAATGATGTGAAGGGTGAAGGGAATCAGATAGACTACGGCATGCGTATATATGACCCACGGATAGGTAAGTTCTTATCTGTAGATCCGTTACAGAAAAAATATCCTGATTTAACACCATTTCAGTTTGCGGGAAACAATCCAATAGCAGGTATCGACCTTGATGGTCGAGAGTTTGAATGGTTCATGGCAGAATTTTTAGAGAAGAAAATTTTTGGAACTACTGCGTTAAAGAAGTTTAGTAAAGATGTAGCAAAAGGAGCAATTCAACGAGCAAAAGAAAGTGTAGAGAATTTGCAGAATATTCCTAGTGTGCTTAAAGAGTTCTTTTCTGATAGGGACTTTGGTCGAACTACTATTGCAGATCCTAATATAGGAAACGGACAACTGGAGCGTCAAATTATGACTTCAGTTAAGACAGGGGTAGCAATAGTAAAAGAATATGTAGAATTAATAGATAAGGCTGCTCATGGAGATGGTGAAGCTGTTGGCGCTTTAGGGTTTGAAGCTGTAATGCTCTTTTCCCTGAAGAAAAAGCAGGTTTGTTTGCTAAAGGAGGTACCATAAAGATATTAGAAGGAACTGGGGAGCTTTTAGTTGATGTTAAGATGGGGAAAATAGATGGCTTCTTTATGAAAAATGATCAAAAGGTTATTTTTGATGCAGACTTTAAAGTGAAAGGAAAAAGCATTGAGTTATCTAAAGTAGGGATATATGCTGAAGATGGCTTCAATACAACAAGGGCACAGGGAGCAGTTGGTCCAGCTATCTTTAGGGATCTATTATCTGAATTTGAAAGTTTATTAAAAAAAGATGGCTTTGAGCAAGGTAAAATAAAATTTGAACGGGTAAGACCGGAAGGTTCGGAACTTCCCAATAGTAAACCTAGAGAAATTAATTTAAACTTAAAAAAGGATCAGAAACCGAAATAAATTTTGATAATACTTTATGAATATACATCCAAGAATAAAAGAGTTTTATGAATATTTAGTAACGCTTAATATTGCGGCTTTAACAAAACAAGACCTTTTATTGAAATTAAAGGAAAAGGGGGCTACACCAACAGAGGCGGCAATTACACTATATCAAGGGTTTGATATTCCTTTGGAAGAATCTGAAGATATAATGGGAGAATTGCAATTATTCCCTCAAGAAGAAATTGCGGAAATAGCTATTCAGACTTTGGAATACCTATACTATGATGGAAATGACGATTAAAAGTATAAGTTATTGTAAATACAAAATGATAAAACCCGGTCGACGACCGGGTTTTATCATTTTAATATAGCTTGTAATTTAGATTTAGCAAGGAAAACATCCAGGATAGAGTAAACGAACTCTTTATCTTTATCGGGAAGGTCATTAATCTCATTATGGCGCTTCATCATTTTAGGATCTTTAAGTATGTTGGTATCGTTCGCCTCACCGAGCAAAAAGCCAACAGTTGTATCCAGGGCATCCGCCAGTTTTCTCACAGCATCAATAAAAGGAAGCATCTCATCATGCTCATATCGGTCAATAACAGTATGCGCCGCTCTCAGTTTTTTAGCCAGTTCCTGTTGTTGAAAGCCCAGGGCTTTTCTTAATTTTTACCTAAAGCAACCATGTTTTGTATCTTATAAGGTTTAAAAACACCCTTAATAACGAATGTATTGCAAAAATGTAATAGAAATTCAGTATTTCTGTTTCTGGATAGTTCCTTTTAAGGGAGTAAGACAAGAATAGATTCTGTGATATGGTGTTTTTACTATATTAATATGAATAAATTTTAGGATCGGTGTTTTAGAAAAGTATGCTAGTATCATTCGTGTTAAGGACAGTTAATATATTTTGACTTATTAAAAAGGTGGAGCATTTTTAGTATATACTACCCCTTCCTAATTTGTTACATTTCTATTCTCAACCATAAATGCTAAACCATTTATCCCCACTGTCACCCCATTGCAGCATAAACCCCCATATTACAGCGAATATTTAGTTAACCAATTGCTCCCAAGGTTTTTACGCAGAGATTCTAATTGGTAGCTATTCCATACAAAACACGCCGAAAACCCAGCCCAAAGGCTTTCTAAACGCTCACATATGAAAAAAAGAAAACTTTCCCTTGCGAAACTCAGTTTCGAAAAATCTATCGTTGCTGTGCTCAGCAAAGCACAACAAAGCGAACTCCACGGCGGAACTTCTGGTGATACGCACGGAAGTGTTTGTATTACTTATTACCAAACTTGCGAATCAGTGCCTTATACACAGTATAAGTGCTTCAAATGCGCTGTGTAAGTAATCGTTCCACGTCCACATGCTAAAGCGCAATTGCATGAAGAAAAAGAAACTGCTTTTGTCGAAGCTCAATTTCGACAAAAGCGTTCTTGCAGTTCTATCAATATATACAACAATATCTAAAAGGCGGTGAACCGGGTACTTTGCAAACAGTAGGTGCTACAAGCGCATTTAATTGCGAAATGATCCCATATACAGGTCACCGTTATTATTTCTGTTTAGCGTAAATGTACTTTCATCTTAAACCCACTTTACATGAAAAAGAAAAAACTCCAGTTATCGAAGCTCAACTTCGATAAAGCGGTGATTGCTGTGCTGAACCAACAAGCGCAAGACGCCATTGTTGGAGGGGCTGCTACTATGACTACCCGCTGTCAAACAGAGCCACAAACTTGCCAGACGATCCATTACACAGAACGTTTGTGTGTATTCTGCGCAAGCCCAACTGAACCTTGATTCCTTCTATCCTAAACTTTACAGCATGAAAAAGAAAAAACTCCAACTCTCGAAGTTACCCATCGAGAAGAATGTAGTCGCCACATTGAATGTAACCGAGCTAAGCCAGTTATTAGGTGGAGCGGTTACCAACTTAGCTGCTTGCTTAACACGCGCCGAAACTTGCGAAACTAGGCCCTACACGCAAATGACTTGCGTAAAATGCCCTGATTGATCGCTTCTATAATTCCTCATCCCACAAATACGCTTTTGTATGAAAAAGAAAAAATTACAACTCGCGAAGTTAACATTCGATAAGAATGTGGTTGCCGTGTTGAACGAACAAGAAATGACGGCATTACTTGGTGGCGCCGCTACCAATAATACGTTGTGTGCCACACAACCCGTTACTTGCCAAACAATTCCATATACGCAAATGAATTGCAGGAAGTGTATCGATTAACCCCATCTATCAAACTAGTAAACGCAATTGTATGAAAAAGAAAAAGATTCAATTATCGAAACTGAACTTCGATAAAAACACTGTCGCAGTGTTAAGTACACAGCAATCTGGCAATGTTGTTGGAGGAGCTGCTACCAATGGAACCGGTTGCGCAACAGAACCTATTACTTGTGTAACCATTCCATACACCAAACGCCAATGTGCTTTCTGTGCCGATTGATCCCCTTCTCACCTATAAACCTATAGTTTCAATGAAAAAGAAAAAAGTAACATTAGCAAAACTCAACTTCGACAAGTCTGTAGTGGCTGTTTTAAACGTGACTGAACTTCAACAAGTAAAAGGTGGTATCGATACCATCAACGGTACACGTTGTGCTACTCGTGTTGAAACTTGTAACACATTCCCTTACACAGAAGAAGCTTGCGTATTCTGTTAAAAAAAACATTCTATCACAACCCAAATCTGAACAAACATGAAGAAGAAAAAACTCCAATTAGCAAAATTGAACTTTGAAAAGGCAACATTGGCCATTTTGAATCCATCAGACCAACAACAAGTTAAAGGTGGACTCGATACCATCAATGGTCGTTGTTACACAAGAGCAGCCAGCTGCGAAACAATTCCCTATACGCAAATGATGTGCATCTTGTGCTAACCTGGTCATCGCTATAATTTTTCATTATGAAAAAGAGAAAACTGCAACTATCCAAACTCAGTTTCGAAAAAACGGTGGTGGCTCTTTTAAGCACGCAGGATCAAGCCAAGCTACAGGGCGGAACATTGGTAACGATAACCGACTGTCATACTTGGATGCAGTCGTGTGAAACGGTACCCGTGACCGATATGTACTGCAAGATTTGTCTTGATCCGCTTACTAAAACGCTCTAAATCGCTTCTATATGAAAAAGAAAAAGATTCAGCTTTCAAAACTCAACTTCGAAAAATCTGTCATTGCCCAGTTGAACCCAATTCAGCAGTCTGATCTAAAAGGTGGCGCCGCAACTGTAAACTCGTTGTGTAGAACAACGTATTACCAAACATGCGAATCGTATCCTTTCACAGAAGATTTCTGCGTGCGTTGCAATACAGGCGCAAATTAAGTAGCATGAAAAAGAAGAAATTAACGCTCCAAAAGCTCAGCTTCGAAAAGTCGGTGGTAGCACAATTGAGCGTTACCCAGCAAGGTAATGTGAAAGGTGGGGTTGATACCATTCAATCTCGTTGCCAAACATATTACCAAACTTGTGAATCTACGCCGTATACAGAAAAAGATTACTGTGTGCGCTGTAACACAAACACGTTAACTGTTTAATACTTTCAAATTCATCAACATGAAAAAGAAGAAATTAGCCTTACGCAAATTAAGTTTCGAAAAAACAGTAGTAGCCGATTTAAATAAATCTGAACAAGCGAATGTTCAAGGTGGTATTGCCACTTTCGGTACACGCTGCGAAACGTACTACGAAACTTGTCAAACGATCCCATACACGCAAATGCATTGCGTGCCTTGCTTGGCAGGTACATTATAATAGCGCTTTTTATTCTTTCACTTATAACTAGCATCCTCATGAAAAAGAAAAAAATCAATTTAAGTAAGCTCAGTTTTGAAAAAACTGTGGTGGCCGATTTAAACAAGGCACAACAATTCTCCGTAAAAGGTGGTGAGCCTGCAACTTTGCAGATTCCTCAATGCCAAACACGCTGGTTGCCTTGCGAAACGAAGCCCGCAGATTGATGGCATTTGTAAACAATTGTAGGATGATCAACATGTAAAATATTCGCTGCGCAACGGATACTTGCATGCCGGAAAAACACTCCTCGGCATTGTTTGTACAGAGTAGGAGTGCCATTTTATTGAATCCACAAATTGTTTATTATGAAAAAGAAAAAACTTGCATTGAGCAAAAAATTGAACTTGTCAAAATCTACTGTTGCTGAACTTACGCCTGCACAACAAGGCGCTGTTAACGGCGGTATTTCTGGTACTATTCTTTGCACAACCACTGAAACAATGACTTCTATGTGCTTGGCTACAAAACCAAGACCTAACCAAGCTTGTTGCCAGATTTGGTAATCGATGTAGGAGATATTTCCAATTTTGCTGCACAACCGGTTTCATCGCCGGTTGTGTTTTTTTAATGGGCAGTAGTAGCCGGTTTAGATAGCGTGAGCAAATAGATCGTGAGTAAAATGAAGCCTGTTCCCAACCAATCGATCCACCCAAAAGGCGTACTCAACCACAATACGCCGATTACTGTCGCCGCCAGCGGTTCTGCTGAAGCCAGTAAACTACTCGTTTGCGGACCAATTAACCGAACGGCCGTCATGAATAAATAGAATGCTAATAATGTAGCGAAGAGAATGATAAATAAGGTAGCCCCGTAAGCATATACATCCCATGTACCACTTACATCCCAGGGATGCTGCACAAAGCTGAATACCACGCCGCCAATCAACATACCCCAACCAATAATGATGTAAGCTTTGAACTTATGAATTAACTGTACAGGCTGCAAAGTATAGAAAGCAAGCGCCACGGCTGCTAGTATGCCCAAACCCAAAGCAAGCGGGGAAATCGATAAAGTGTTGAAGCTGCCGTGGGTAACGAGTAAAAATGTACCCACAACAGCGAGCAACACAGCTATAAATTCTACAACTCTCGGCCAACGACGATTACGCATTGCCAAGTAGAGGGTAATGAATACCGGCCCGATATATTGCAAAACCGTAGCTGTAGCAGCATTGCTGTGTTTAATGGTGATGAAGTACGTATATTGAACTGCCATCATCCCAAACACACCAAATATCAATAGCTGAACGGCATCGCGCTTCTCGCGCCAAGTATTCCATAAGCATGGTTCGCGTTTCACGAACCCAATCATCAACAACAACAAACCCGC
Source organism: Chitinophaga skermanii (assembly GCF_003259335.1). GTDB lineage: Bacteria > Bacteroidota > Bacteroidia > Chitinophagales > Chitinophagaceae > Chitinophaga > Chitinophaga skermanii. The sequence continues at coordinate 689,463 of NZ_QLLL01000002.1, read as the reverse complement.
ACTTAACATTCGGACCGTTACCAGCCACTCTGGACTAATACCTCTTTGCTCAAATAAGAATTGGCAACAAGTGCCCGATACACCCCACAGAAATGCTGCTACCAGGGCGTACATAAATCCTTTCCAACGCTGTTGTTGTGGATGCATGTGAATGTTCCGTTATAAATTTTGTCCGAATTGGGTAACAAATGTACCTTTATATTGGTATCTACAAAAGAGCCATTATGTAAAATTGTGTGGTGCCATTATTATTATGCCGAAAACAACGCCAGATATTGCTTTAACGTTTATTAAGTTACGTTCTTCCTTATCGAAGCCCCTCTATATGCAACTATACGAGCAACTCCGCGATGGCGTGCTGAACGGTATGCTAAAACTAGGCGATCGCTTACCGGCATCACGGGCGTTGGCCAAGGATTTACAAGTCTCCAGGAATACTGTCAACCTCGCCTATGAACAATTGTGCTTGGAAGGGTATTTCAATAGTAAAACCGGTGCCGGCACCTATGTATGCGAGCAGGGCGATGAATTGGTACCCAAGAAAAACAGGGATACACTCACTACGCCTACGGTTACAAAACAGTTTCAACCTAAGATCAATGTACGTCCTTGGGAAAAGTATATCGAGTTTGATACGGACTACGAACCTTTTCAACCCTTCCGAATTGCTTTGCCCAGCCTAGAATATTTCCCATTCGATACCTGGTCGCGCTTAACTAGCAATGTCTACAAGGAAATTCATCGATACCATTTAGGGTATGATAGTGGACAAGGCTACGAGCCCTTACGCGCTGCTATTGCCAGCCATCTTCGCATTAACCGCTCTATTCAATGTGACGCCAGCCAAGTGGTGATTGTGAACGGTTCCCGGCAAGGACTCCATTTATGCATGGAGCTGTTTATGCAACCCGGCATGGAATGTTGGATGGAAGATCCAGGTTACTCCAGTGTGAAAGCCGCCATGCTGCGCTTTGGTGGTAAGATATGCCCCGTGCCTATTAGCGAAAATGGCTTAGATATTCAATATGCCGTAGAGCATTACCCCGAAGCGAAGTTAGCTTACGTAACACCTTCTCATCAATTCCCACTGGGTATTACAATGCCTTTATTGGAAAGAATGAAGCTACTACGCCACGCCGAAAAGAAGGGGATGCTGATTATTGAAGATGATTATGATTCGGAATTCCGGTATAACGGCCGCCCATTCCCTGCGCTGAAAGGTTTAGATACCCAAGGCCACGTAGTGTACATTGGTACCTTCAGTAAAGTACTCTTCCCCGCACTCCGTATCGGGTACGTAGTTATGCCCCATAAAGAAATGGCCCACGAGCTAACAAAAATAAAAGCGGTTACCGACCGCCAATCGCCCGTTATAGAGCAAGCAGTATTAGCTGCTTTTATAGAACAAGGGCATTTCGCCCGCCATTTACGGAAGATGCGCATCTTGTATAAAAAGCATCAAGATGAGTTGATCGACTTATTTACAAAGCACTTAGGCGACCGGGTAGAGATTCATGCCAATGATGCCGGTATGCATTTCGTGTTGCGAATAGTGCAGAAGAAGGATCTACAAAAGATCAAGAAGCACCTCCATGGATCGGGTGTTATGCTGCGCCCCTTAGATGATTTTGCTTTGATGCATAAAGATGAACATGCTTTCTTAATTGGGTTTACAGGGCTTACATCTAAAGTAATGGAGAAGGCCGTACTAAAAATCAAGGATGTCTTATTATGATTATTTAGTATATTGAATACGCATTCTTCATCAATTTAACCTACAAATATGAGTAAAAAGCGCGTAGACGTATCCCGCATTTACGGTAAAATAAAAATCGTAGATAGCTTCCCCGATTACAAAGTAAAACGAGTGGATAGCTTTGCCGATCTTCACGTACAAATCGTTAGCAGCTTCCCCGATAAACCGGGTAAATGGAAGTATGTCGACAGCTTCCCAGATTTTAAAATCCAGTTTGTCGACTCCTTCGCCGACTTTACCATTAAGTTTGTAGATAGCTTCCCCGGTGTACCAAACGGTAAAAGCAAAGACAACGGCAAGAAAGATAAAAATAAAAAGAACGACGACCTAGCCAAAGACATTCTAGCGTTCTTATTCAAATAATTCGAGCCACCCTTCCCCGGGTGGTTTTTTATTGCCGCTAATCAATTTTACGCCCTTAGCGTATACAAGCAATCTTTGTTTTAGGTAATATTGCGGGACAGCAACCAATTTTTAAACGCGCACATGGTAGGAGAGGATTCCGCGTATATTAACGACGAAACGCTTTTGCAGCAAGTATCTGCGGGCAACGAGCAAGCATTTACCACCTTGTATTGGCGGTATAGCGGCGCGTTGTATAAGAACTTCTTGAAAATGGTGAAGGATGAATTGCTGGCAGAAGAATTGTTGCAAGATCTATTCGCTAAAATCTGGCAGAAGCGCGAAAGCCTACAAATCAATAGCGACTTTAAAGGGTATTTATACCGGATGGGGTACAACATGGTAATGGACTTCTACCGCAAGCTCCAACGCGATCAAACGCTCCTCAACCACTTTAAACAAGTAGCCACCGAAAACTACCACCACATCGAAGAAATCTTCAACCTAAAAGATAGCCAAGCCTTATTGTCGAATGCCTTAACAGCGCTATCGCCACAACAACGGAAAGTGTTTGAACTGTGCCGCTTGGAAGGAAAAACGTACAAAGAAGCCGCAGAAATCCTAGGAATTTCGGTACATACCGTGAAAGAATACTTCGTAAAAGCCAATTTATCTGTACGCACCTACTTGTTGCAGCACGTAGATATTTCTATTGGTTTAATGATGATTTATATTATCCATCATTCATTGTCGTAAACAATTTTACTGCCCAATAAAAAATATTTTTATGCCTACCCCCCCGGTAGGCTTCTTTCATTCGTCTTCAAAAAAAAGGAACCGTGGAGCCAACGAATCGATACGCCTATTTATATCGCAAACTCATGGATAATGATTGTTCACCAAGCGAGGTGGATGAATTGTTATTATGGTTGACAACCGGTGATGCGGAACCCCAAGTAGCAGACATGATCATGGAGGAACTGGATGCTCCTCTGCCCAATAATGAACTCGACGAAGCTACCAAGCTACGGCTGGAAGCTCGTTTGAACGCCATTCTTGGTCATGCCCCTAGCAAGGTTTCGCGTATCCGGCCAGTATATTGGCGATTGGCCGCCGCGGCTGTTATCACGTTATTAATAAGTGTAGGCCTGCTGTATTATAATTCATCCAATCCTTCATCCTCCCCAACAATTACAACAGCAGAAAATGACGTACAAGCAGGTTCTACAGGTGCCATTCTTACATTAAGCAACCAGCAACAAATTGTGCTCGACAGTGCCGGGAATGGTGTTATTACATCGCAAAATGGTTCAGTCGTATCGATGAATAGCGGCCAATTATTGTACACACCGGTTGATGCCCAGGCGGGCGAAGTGGTATATAATACCATCACCACCCCCAAAGGGAAACAGTTTTCACTGGTATTACCCGATGGTACAAAAGTATGGTTGAACGCGGCCAGTAGGATAACTTACCCTACTTCGTTCCAAAAAACGTATAGGCAGGTCGACGTAAGTGGTGAAGTGTACTTTGAAGTAGCACAAAATTCCCAGCAACCATTTAAAGTACAATCTTCCGACGGGCTCATAGAAGTACTGGGTACGGCCTTTAACGTAAACACCTTTAAAGATGATGGCATCATGCGTACCACCTTGGTAAATGGTGCGGTGAAAGTATCTACTGCTACGAAAGAAAGCATTGTACTGAAACCCGGCCAGCAAGCAGCCATTAACCGCTCGAACATTCGCCTCGTAGAACAAGTGAACATCGATAAAGTGGTAGCATGGAAAAACGGCTATTTCAATTTCAACGGCCTCTCCTTACCGGAAGCCATGCAGCAACTAGCGCGTTGGTACGATATAGAAGTAGTGTATGAAAAGGGCATCCCGAATATCCAGTTCTACGGTGAAATTAGTAGAGATGTAAGCTTGAAAGGTTTATTACAAGGCTTAGAAGGTGCAGGTGTTCATTTCAGAATAGAAAACGGCAAAAAATTAATTGTATATCCGTAAGCAAGTATTTATGCAATAATGTTCAATGCAAGGCATCAAAAAACCGGTAATGGGTCGAAGCATTACCGGTGAATAGTATGACCGATTTATTTACTCGAGAAGCAAATTTTATCAACCAAACCAATGCAATGTATGCAAAAAACTGCTGATTGGTTCAGGATGGCTATGCCTATTACGAAAATAAGCAAGCCTCGAACCGCAACCAGGATCATGTGGGCGAAAACATCGTGTGCAGTAGCGAGTTTTCGCCGGAAGCACTCTTTTATTGTAATGGCCATGAGAATGACATTTATTTTATTGCTGGTAGCTTTTTTACAAGTGAGCGCCAACGGTTTTGCACAAACTGTTACGTTTAGTGGGAAAAATATCCCCCTACAGCAAGTATTTACCGCCATCAAACAACAAACCGGCTTCGCCGTATTTGGCAACAATGAATTGTTCCAACACGCGAAAACTATCAGCATTCAAGCCGATAAAATGCCGCTGCATAATTTCCTCGATAAAGTATTCGAAGCACAACCGCTTACATACCATATCGATGGGAAAACGATTTTCATTCATTCTAAAACACCCATTCCCAGTAATAAAGTTGTTGCTGAACCTGCTGCAACAACAGTGGAACAAGGTTTTGAAATAACAGGGCGCATATACAACACGCGTAACGAACCTTTACCTTATGCTTCTGTGCAAGTAAAAGGCACAAAACTTGGTGCACTTACCGATACGAAAGGTGCTTTTGTGTTGAAGAATGTTAAGGTGGGTGATGTGTTGGTGGTGTCATATATAGGTTGCATTACCAAAGAAGCAACTATTACAGAGGATAAGGAATACTTCTTCCAATTAGCAGATACGAAGAATCAACTCGACCAAGTAATTATTCAAGGGTACGGTACTACCACAAAGCGCAGTTCTACTGGTAACATTGCAAAGGTAACGGGTGAAGAAATTGCCCGCCAAAATGTAATGAACCCATTAATGGCCCTGCAAGGTAAAGTACCCGGTTTAGTTATTACGCCTACCACGGGTTATTCCAGCGGTACTATGCGGGTAGAATTGCGTGGCCGTAAAACCATTAGCGATGCCTTTGTAAGCGACCCCCTGTATATTATCGATGGTGTGCCCATTACAACGCTCGAATTATCCGGGGCCAATTACCAATCGGGTTCGGCCGGTGTTTTACAAGCTGGTTTTGGTGGCGTAGGTGGAGGCCAAAGTCCATTTTTTAGCCTCGACCCTACAGAAATTGAAAGTATTGAAGTATTGAAAGATGCCGATGCTACAGCTATTTACGGGTCGCGTGGTGCCAGTGGTGTTATTCTTATTACAACAAAACGCGCCAACTTAAAAAGCGGTTCCGGCTTTACGGCTAATATTCAAACTGGGATGAGAACGGTAACGCGTTATATGAAAATGATGTCGACGCAAGATTTCTTACAGATGCGTAAACAAGCTTTCGCGAACGACGGTATGACTCCCAATGCCGACAATGCCCCCGATTTAATGATGTGGGACTCTACGAGGAATGTTAATTGGCAAAAGGAATTATATGGTAACAGGGGCAAATCCACCCAAGCAAATGTGGCCTTTACAGGCGGTAACCAAATTGCACAATTCCGTGTAAGCGGGCAATACAGCAAAGAGGTAGATATTCTTTCTGCTAAAGGTGCCAACGAACGAGCCGGTGTAGCGATGAATGTGAACCATACCTCGTATAATAATAAGTTTAGAATGAACATGGGGGTGAACTATTCTTTAACGAAAACAGATTCACGCCCTAATCCCGATGCCGTTAACTACGCACCTAATGCGCCCAGTATTTATAATGAAGTTGGTGCGTTGAACTTCGCTGCATGGCCGGCTTCTATTAATCAAACATCTTTCCCTTTCTACACCTTGGAAATGATGTCGGAAGCACGCACTGTATTCTTGAAAGCAGATATGACGGCCGATTATAACTTAATGAAAGGCTTGAACGTTAAGGCCAATATAGGCTACAATTCTTTTAATACCGATCACTTCTACGGCTTCCCAATGCGGGCGCAGAACCCTTTATATAACCCAACTGGGATGGCCATGACGGGTTATACTAATATTACAAACGTGGTGATTGAACCACAAATAACCTACCGCCGGTATTTCGGGAAAAGTAACCTGCAAGTATTATTCGGCGCTTCGTACCAATCGAATGTTACAAAGGGTATCAATACAATTGGTATGGGCTTTAGTTCCGACGATTTTATTGAATCGGTTAACATGGCACAAATGCAAATGGCTACCCCGGTATTTGGCCAGTACAAGTATGCCGCGATGTTTGGTCGTATTTCTTATGATTACGACAATAAGTATTTCCTGAACTTGAATGGTCGCCGTGATGGGTCTTCACGTTTTGGTAAAGACAATCAATTCGGGAATTTTGGCTCTGTGGGTTTGGCTTGGATTGCTACAGAAGAACCGTGGGTGAAAAGCTTTTTACCCAAAGCTATTTCGATGATTAAATTAAGGAGTAGCTATGGTTTAACGGGTAGTGATAACGTGGGCGATTATAAATACTTATCGCAATGGACAAGCACGGTAGGTTCGTACCAACTATATCCTTACGATACTAAAACGCCGTTGGTGAACTTATTGGCCGTGAATCCTAACTACCGCTGGCAAGTGAATAAGAAGTTTGAAGCTGCATTGTCATTGGGTTTCTTGCAGGATAAATTAAGTGCCGATTTCATTTACTATAACGAACGTTGCAATAACCAATTAACTAGTTTTCCAACAGGCATCTATACCGGTTTCAATTCGGTGGTAGCCAACTGGCCTGCTAATATCGAGAACAAGGGTTTTGATGTATTAGTGAATGCAACATTGATGGACCGTGATCAATTCCGTTGGTCGGCCTACTTCAACATCAATTTTAATACGAATAAATTATTGGCGTACCCTGGGTTTGAGAATTCTCCATACTATGCAAAACTCAAAATTGGCAAGTCGTTGAATGAATTGTATTTATTAAAGTACACAGGTGTAGATCCCAAAACAGGTGAATATTCCTTCCAACTTAAAGATAAAAACCTGCTTACAATCGATCAAAGCATTCCGGCCGGTACAGGTGCCGATGATCGCATTAGTTCAATCGATTTATCGCCGAAGTATTCCGGTGGCTTTGGTAGCAGTGTTACATGGAAAAATTGGGATATGCATGTAGCATTTAATTACCGTCGCCAATACCAAGTAAATGCCTATTTCCCTATGAATACAGCCGGGGCGGGTAATAATTTACCGGCTGAAATGGTGGGCAATGTTTGGGAGAAAGAGGGCGATATAAAGAAGTATGCGAAATATCATGCTACCGAACAACCCATGTATGCCAACTTCAGGGTGTCGGATGGATATTATTTTGATACGAAGTTTGTGCGGTTGAATAACGTAGCGATCGGTTATAAAATGCCAGGTAGTTTGATGAAACAAACGAAGTTGAAAAGTTGCCGCCTATTTGTGCAATTGCAAAACATGTTCGTATTAACGAATTACAACGGCATCGACCCAGAAATTACATCGATGACAGCATTGCCGCCGGCGAAATCATTCACAGCGGGCATTAATCTTCAATTCTAAAAGCAAGGTGTATGAAAAGTTATTATCGTTACTGTATATTATTTAGCTTAGGGGTGTGGATGATGTTGCACACCGGTTGTAAGAAATTACTAGAAATAGATGAACCTAAATCGAGCATCACCGGTGAAAAGGTTTTTAATTATAATGAACAGGCCGAAGCAGCGATGGATGGTGTGTATTCACGCCTTATAAATGGCGTCAACCAGAATTGGGCCACCAGTGGTATTCAACAAGGATTTGCTGCCGGTATGTATAACGTTATTACCGGTTTGTCGGCCGATGAATATACGGGTGACCCTGCATTGTTGGGGAATTATTATCCTTACAACCAAAACAAGGTATCGCAGGAACTTGGTTCCTCAACAGCAATGGTTATTTGGGAAAGTGCTTATGTATGTATTAATGGTACCAATGCTATTTTAGAAGGAATTGCTGCATCCAAATCTTCCAAGTTAACAGCTGCTACACGCACACGATTGAACGGTGAGGCTTATTTCTTAAGAGCATATGCTCATTTTCAATTGTTGAACGTTTTTGGAGATGTGCCCTTGGTGCTTACGACCAACTTCAACGTTACGCGTTCTATGCCTAGAACACCCATGCAGCAAGTATACCAACAAATTGAACAAGATTTGTTACAAGCAGAAAACTTGCTGGATGTTCAATATAATTCTCCTACCAAAGAAAGAATACGTCCTAATAAATTCGCCGCGAAAGCATTGTTAGCACGTTTGTATTTGTACAAGAAGGAGTACGCAAAGGCTGCCCAATATGCAGGCGAGGTAATCGCTGAAAAAGCATTCTACAATTTATCGGGTAATTTGAATGATGTGTTTTTGAAAAATAGTACCGATGCTATTTGGCAATTGAAACAAACCAATGCTTTGGCCGGCCAAAATAATGCCGTACCCGAAGTGGTATCTACTACACCCAATGCTGGGGGCTTGTTATTAGTAGCCTTATCCGGTGGTTTACATGATACCTTCGAACCCAACGATGCAAGAAAGCAACATTGGGTAGGCGAAACCTCCTACCTCGGTCAACACTATTGGTACAACCTAAAGTATAAAGTTACCATACCGCTATCTGTTCCATCGGGCGATATCCAAGAGTATTATATGCAGGCCCGGTTAAGTGAACAATATCTCATTCGTGCCGAAGCGTTACTGCTAGGCACAAATGATAAAGAAGGAGCGTTGTCGATGCTGGCGCCTATTCGTGCGCGTGCCGGCCTTACTACACCTGCTGCTGCAAGTGTAAGTAATGACGAGGTGGTGGCATTGATTATGCATGAACGCCAAGTGGAGTTATTTGGTGAAGGGCATCGTTGGCTCGACCTCCGTAGAACCAACCAAGCCACAGCTGTATTATCTAAAATTCCCCTCAAGCAACCTTGGAAGGGCGACGACCAGCTCTTGTACCCAGTTCCTGCTTCAGAAATATTAACTAATCCAAACCTAAAACAGAACAAGGGCTACTAACCATTCAACTTTACAAAGCATTCCCCACCGCAACGCTGTGTATACAGCGTAATGGGGATGCTTTGTTCCAACCGAAACAAAAAAACAAATCAATAGATATGAGAAAAACAAGTTTGCAAGTGCTGGGCTGCGCATTGCTGGCCACCTTACTGGCAAGTTGTGCGGGCATGAGCGATAGGCCCAAGCGGAAAAAACTGCCGGGTTACATTGTATCGCCCACATGGGAAGGCAAATATAGTTATGGTTTGCAAGAGGATAATTCCCGTACCGAAGTGCCGGAAGGCTTTTTCTCTTACTCCGATACCACCATCGATGGGAAAGCCTTCTTCTTAATATCCTTACACGATCCTGCCGTTGACTCGCTGGCTTTAGCAGCAGCGAAATTGTACGAGCCATTAGCAGGTTCGGCTATTGCCTACTTACAGCAACAAGGGAAGGAGGGTGTTGTGGCAGATTTTAGAGGCATTCGTAATGGAGGCGATAAAAAAAGCCATATCCAAGTACGCGATGTAACCGGTCAAACAGCGCCCATTATTGTGCTGTGGGATAACCTTTCAGCCGGCAGAGCAGCCGCGTATGTAGAGAAGCTACAAGCTGCCCCGGGTTTAAAAATCACTTTTCAACAACAATAGCACGCATTCAACATGAAGAAAAAGATCATTTATATATCCAGTATTTTACTCTCCTTCCACCTGTATGCCGCAGCACAAGTACCGAATATTCCCATCCCGGTAAGCTTGCTGCCTAAATCAATGGTTGCCGACACGGCCAAAAAGCCTACACCGCCCGCACCAGATCCCAGGAAATTGATTAAACCATACAAAGAAGTGATAAGCCCAGACTTCACTACAAGGAAAGGTTTATTCACCGTTCACCAACATGCCGATACTTTCTACTTCGAACTCCCAAAGCAGATTTTAGGTCGCGATATGCAAGTAGTAAGTCGCCTGGTGAACGGTATTGGTGGATCTGGTGTGTATAGCGGTGAAGAGTTGAACAACCAAACGGTACGTTGGGAGAAGTCGGACATCGACTCCAGTATTCGATTAATCAATGTACTAGTAATTGGTACAGCTGATAAGAGCGACAAGATTTACAGAACCGTAAAATCTTCTTACTCCGACGCCATCTTACAAGTATTCCCCATTAAAGCATATAGCCCCGATAGCAGCGCTTATGTAATCGATATTTCGCAATACATGCGTACGGGTGGTAATGCCGGTAACTTGTTCAACGAAATCACAAACGAACAAATGGGTAAGGTACTCGATAATCGTAATTTCCGCGATTTCCTTGTAGAGTCGGTACAAACATTCCCGATGAACGTAGAAATACGCATGGTGAAAACATCTGCCAGCCGGGGTATTCAAGCAGTAGGTTTGAATGTGCAAATGCCTACCACTATTAGTACCAATACATCTTTTATTCTATTGCCGGAAGTGCCTATGGCACAACGTGCACAAGATATACGCGTAGGGTATTTTGCCGATATGAGTATGCATTTCGCCGATCAACAACAAGCCATGGAAATGCGCACGTTTATTCGTCGCTGGCGTTTAGAACCTAAACCCGGTGATGTAGAAAAGTACAAGAAAGGCGTACTAGTAGAACCTGCCAAACAAATTGTTATTTACATTGATCCCGCTACACCGAAACAATGGCGCCCTTATTTGATTGCCGGTGTGAACGATTGGCAGAAGGCTTTCGAACAAGCAGGCTTTAAAAACGCTATTGTTGGTAAAGAATGGCCGAATGAAGACAGCGTAGATTATTACATCAACGATGCCCGTTATTCCTTTATACGCTATCTACCTTCAGAGGCTATGAACGCCTATGGACCGGTTGTGTACGATCCTCGTTCAGGTGAAATATTACAAACACATATTGGTTGGTACCACAACGTGATGAAGTTATTACGTAACTGGTATTTCATCCAAGCCGCACCACTCGACCCCGCTGCTCGTAAACCGGTGTTTGATGAAAAGTTAATGGGACAATTAATCCGTTTCGTGTCGAGCCACGAAGTGGGGCATACACTCGGTTTATTACACAACTTTGGTGCAAGTAGCAGAACACCTGTAGACAGCCTGCGTAATAAACAATACTTAGCGAAATACGGCCATACTAGCAGTATTATGGACTATGCACGTTTCAATTACGTAGCGCAACCAGAAGATAACATCCCGCGCGAATTATTATTCCCAGGCATAGGCGAGTACGATAAATGGGCAATCGAATGGGGGTATAAATTCAGCACGGATGATTACGTGACCAATAAAAAGAAAAACTTCCAGCTTGTTACAAACCGCCTTGCTAACAATAGCCGCTTATGGTTTGGTGATGGTGAATCAAGGCAAAATGATCCACGCGCTCAAACAGAGGACTTAGGCGACAATAGCATGAAAGCAAATGCATACGGTATTAAGAACTTGCAACGCATTATGGCTAACCTCGAAGAGTGGACGAAGGAAGAAAACGGGGATTACACCTTTATGCGGGAAATTCACCGCGAAGTAGAACGCCAGTTCACTCGTTACATTACCCATGTGTTCCGCAACATCGATGGTTTCTATACAACACCACGTGCCGAAAGTAATGGAGGCGATATGTTCGAACCAAGCCCGAAAGAAAAAGTACGCGAAGCATTGGCATTTTTAGACGAGCAGTTGTTTACAACACCTACTTGGCTGGTTAATAAAGCCATTGTAAATAAAACATCGGTGCCGAATTTTGAAAGCTTTGTATACGATATCCAAATCAAAGGCATGAACGCCATGCTCGACATAGGTACAATGAATACGATTTTAGCAAATGGCGAACAGTTCAAAGGCAAAGCCATCAACATCGAAGAGTATATAAATATAGCACATGGCATGATTTGGCGCGATTTGAAAAATGGAGAAGTGAAAGATATTTACCGTCGCAACCTACAGAAATCTTACATCGGTAGCTTGCAAAATGTGTTGTTGTCGAACATCCCGGTGAATACAGAAACCGATGTGTACTCTTTGGCAAAAGCTGATATGAAGCAAGTGAAACAAGAAATTGAACAAGCGTTGCCATTGGCAAAAGATAACCTCACGAAGATCCACTTGGAAGATTTGTTGGATCGTATTAAAAAGGTTTTGGAAGCGAAGCCATAGTTGTTGTGTGTTCAGTCTCTACATCGTAGAGACTGAACTTTTAAAACAAATCATATGTACGAATTCTTCTTGCAAATTTTTACAGAAACGGGTTTTACACTCTTGCGGTATTTCGTAATTGCCGGGGTGGCCTTTGTTTTGTTTTATAAAATATTTGCCCACCGCTTTGCGAATAACAAAATACAAGTAAAGCAAGCCGGCAAAGCGGATTTTCTACGCGAAGTTTTACACTCATCCATTTCCAGTATATGTTTGGCTGCAACGGCCCTGCTCGCTTTCTCGGGTTGGGTGAGGCCATATACAATGATTTATACGCATTACAACGATTTTCCAATTTGGTACATCCCGCTAAGCGTATTCTTAGCATTAATCGTGCACGATACTTATTTCTATTGGATGCACCGCGTATTACACCACAAGAAGCTGTTCAACCTTACGCACCTTGTACATCATCGTTCCACGAATCCTTCACCTTTTACAGCTTATTCCTTCCATGTGTTAGAAGCCATTGCAGAAGGATGGGTAATATTGGTCATAGTTTTCGTGATGCCCATGCACCCGTTGTCGATTACGTTGTTCGCGTTATCGTCGCTTTTGATTAACGTGTATGGCCATTTGGGGTACGAGATTATGCCAAAAGGTTTTCGCAAATCGTGGTTGTTCCACGTGTTGAATACGTCTACCTTTCACAACTTACACCATCAAAAGTTTAAAGGTAATTATGGCCTTTATTTTCGTTGGTGGGATCGGTGGATGAAAACAGAACATCCCAGCTATGTAGAACAGTACGACCGGTTACAAGCAAAACGTTTTGGTCATAAAAAGGAGAAGCTGTAAAGGCTTCTCTTTTTTTAACATAATTTTTTAATGGGATGTTTTATTTTGTTGAAGAATGATTCGAGTAGTAGATAAGTTGAAGAGAAATGATGCAGCGTATTTTTCACTCTCATAAATAGTTCTTTACATGAAAAGAATCCTTGCTGTATGCTTGTTCTGTCTTGTGACGCACCTCTCCTCCGCGCAGAAGATCAGCCTACTAAAATCGTACGAAGCGAAACAGCTGGAAATTGTCAACCGCGAACCCAGTATTGTCAACAATGGCAATGAACCAATTTTCCGCCTAAACGAACAACCCGGCGGAGGTTTGGCTTGGTTAAAAGACCAAGTATTTACAACCGGCACCATTAGTTTTGATGTGAAGGGAAGAGATGTACAACAAAAGAGTTTTGTTGGCGTAGCTTTCCAAGGTATCAACGATACTACTTATGATGCCATTTATTTACGCCCGTTTAATTTTAACGCTGCTGAACCTATTCGAAGGTTACGCGCAGTACAGTACATTTCGCTACCGGAAAATGATTGGGAACCACTCCGCGAGAAATTCCCGAACGTGTATGAAAATGCGGTAACACCTGTACCGAACGCAACTGATTGGGTACACGTAGACATTGTAGTAACGGAAACAGGTGCCACTGTGTACATCAATCACAGCAAAACAGCCAGCTTAAAAGTAACATTACTCCAACAAAGGGGAGGAAAACGTATTGCGCTATGGGTTGGAAATAACTCCGACGGCGAATGGCGAAACTTTGAACTAAAGAAAAATTGATAAGCAGTAAATACACACAATGTAAGGGGATGTACAATTTGTGCATCCTCTTTTTTTGCTCAACCCAAGCTTACTAATGTTTCCTGCAGGCAAACTTCATTGGTTACCCTTATCGTTTCGACACCCCACCGACACATCTCCGACTCTTCACCGACATTTCACCGACAAACCCCCAGTGTTTATAAGGGTGAAGTAAGCCTTTTGTCGACATTTCTCCGACATGCACCTTGTATTTACTAGGGTTCAGTCGACCTTCTCCCAAGTTGAGATCGGTATTTTTCCAAAAATCACCCACTGTAAAGCGGCAAAAACCGGCATTTTCCGGCAGAAACCGGCACTTTTCGGCACTTTCCGGCATAAAGCGGCATAAAGCGGTCATTTCCGGCATAAAGCGGTTAAAAGCGGCATTTTCCGGCACGGCATTTTTTTCATTCAAACAGGCTTCCTAATTTCAGGGTGTAATTACATGCAAACAGTGCTGTAAGTTCTTTGATAGCTAGGTAAGTAGGGGCTATTCGCCTGCAAGCAAAGTGGCAGCTTATCCTGCTTTTTCGGGGGTGGGAAGTAGATAAGCGCTCAACTAGCCAACAGCGTTTTGTTAATGAGTTTAACAAAAAACTTAAACAACTGCAAAGTTGTTGCAGTCACCTGTTATAATTTTGCTTCAAGATCACAAATTGAACTGGTAGTATTTTCATTTAAATAATTAGCACATAAATAATTGATGTAACATAATTGTGCGTAGTTGGCGACTACGTGAAAGAAAAATTTTACTCATCATGTGAATGTTTACACTGTTTCCTTCATTTACAACCCGCAGTCATCTCCATTGATGAATACCCGTTACCCGGTTGTCCAAAAGTATTTGGAATAACGGCATATGCTTTTTGTAAATGGTTATCATGCCGGTCGCATACGTGGCCGGCATTTTCGTAACAATTAATTAATATACTCACCTGTATCACTACTCATTTATCAAACTTAATATTAACATAATATGTGCAACGCAGATTTGCTGGTAAGTTTGCCTGGGAAAAATTGGGGTTTTATATGGCATTACATTTACACGGACAACCAGATGAATTTTTGTTGCGCGCCTGTAGCGAAGGCAATACGAAAGCGTTCGACGTGTTATTTGAAAGATATGCGAAGAAGCTTTACCATTATGCCTTTAAATATTTAGGCGATCATGCAGTGGCAGAGGAAATTATGATGGATGTAATGGTGTATACTTGGGAGAAGCGGAAACAAATCGATCCTAATATACCATTTGCCCCCTACGTTTTTAAAGCCATCAAGCACGCTGTTATTAAAGTACTCACCCGCAAACCCGTGACCACCGTTTCGCTCGACGAAATTATGCAAACCACGCTCGCCGGTTCTTACAATGCCGATGGCCGCGTACACGAAAGCGAACTCTATGCCGTATACGAAGAAACCCTTGACGAGCTCAGCGAACAACGCAAAAAAGTATACACCCTTTCACGCCACGAACAATTATCGCACGCAGAAATAGCGAAGGAAATGAACCTTTCCCTGTTCACCGTGAAGAATCATATTAAAGCTTCGCTCTCTCATTTTAAAGATCATTTGAAAGATTACGTAGACATTTCCACTGTATTTTTCTTTTGTATGTTAAGTTAATATTAACGCTGAAAATCGATTAGCCCTTCCCCGTCTTTTCTGGCCTATATAATTTGTAAGCATTCATTATCTGCTTACGAATGTCATGGCAATAATCATCAATAGCGCACTTATTCAAAAATATTTAGATCGCCGTTGCACGCTCGAAGAGCGCGCTGCTGTAGAACTATTCTTACAGCAGGAAGGCAGCGAACAGTTGTTGGCTAGCATCATGGAAGGCCATATGACGACCGATATGGAAGAAGCCGCGGGTAAAACAGGTTACGTGTTGGATGAAGAAACGTGGAAGAAACGTATGCATGCACGCTTAAAAGCTTTACCCCAGGATGGCGGGAAAGTTAGGCGCATGGCTATTTGGCAAAAGGTGGCCATCGTGGTGGCAGTAATTGCAGGCGTATCGGGCATTAAATATGGCTTGCGTAAAAATGTACACCAAGCGGTAGAAAGCTTGGCTATGCTAGAGAAAACCAACCCGAAGGGGCAACGCGCAATTATTACATTAACCGATGGTTCTGTCGTGCATTTAGGCAACCAGTCGACCCTCCAATACCCGGAAGATTTTGCTGCCGGTAAACGAGAAGTAATACTGGAAGGGGAGGCGTTTTTTGATGTGAAAGAAGATCCCGCTAAGCCCTTTATTGTAAGAACTGGCAAGGTAATGACGGAGGTATTGGGTACCAGCTTTAGAATTAAAGCCTTTAAAGATATTCCGGTTGAAGTAGCGGTGGCTACCGGTAAAGTACGGGTAGACAAAGAAGATAATGGCCAGGTAGTGTCATTAGGCATCCTAACAGCAGGGAAGCAATTGGCGTACGATGAGAATGAAATGAAAACAGTATGGACAGAAGTGGATGTGAAAGATGTGGAAGAATGGACCAAAGCCCGCTTAGCCTTTAATAATAGCACATTAAGCGATATCACCAAAGAGCTGGAACGCTGGTACAACGTAGATATTACTATTAACAATAAAGCGAAGGCCAACAAGCGCTTAACGGTTACTTTATTCGCCAGTGCACCATTGGAAAGAACATTGAAGTTGTTGGCAGCTGGAAATAATTTTCAATACACAATTAAACAACAATCGATCACCATTTACTAATGTAGGAATACCTTATGAAATCGTAAAAAAGAAAAACGTTCCTGCAGCATTGCACTGCTAACAGGAACGTTCTCAGAAATTTCTTAGGCCTGTAAGTTTTCGACGACAGAACAGGCGGTAGAAAAAATCAATTGTACCGAATTCCCGGCGGGGCCGGGTTAACCAGTAACATTCAAAAGTATGAAAAAAGGATTAAAAAATGATCCTTTAGGATTTACCGTGGAGCACATCCCCGTAAACCTTGCGAATGCTTGGTTAGTTATAGGGCGATGGCTTACACGTTCTATTACACCTAAGCATTCCAAAATTTATTTCCTAATGAGATGCTCTTTTATCATTTTGGTTGTTCAACTCACTTGCCTTAGCATGCTATTCGCATCTAACGCAAAGAGCCAGGACCTTCACTTGAAAGTAAATCTCCAGCTAGAAAACACTTCTATCAAAGAAAGCATTCTCCGTATTGAAAAATTGAGCGGTATCCGCTTTTTATTGCCGGAAGATGTATTGATGAAGGAACGTAAAAGCATCACCTTGCACGAAAGTGAAATTTCTGTTAAGGATGCGTTGCACAAGGTTTTCATCAACACCAACTTGCAGTACAAATTGGTAGATGGTTACGTGGTTATCGCCGAAAAACCCGTGCCGATTAAAATCGCGGGTAAAGTGTTAGATGCTAAAAACAAGGAAGCATTACCCGGCGTTTCTATCCGTATCAAAGGCACGCAGAAAGGCGGCACAACCGATATGAACGGCTTGTTTTCAATCGAGATACCAGGAGAAGGCGCTACCCTTGTATTTGCATACATGGGTTACGACAATAAAGAAATCAAAGTAACAGCCGCGAATAACAGCATGATCGTGTTGCTTTCTTCTTCCAGCAAACAATTAAGTGGTGTAACTGTAGAGGCGCGTCGTAAAACAAATACCGAGATCACCGTTTTACAAGAACGTAAAAACTCGGCCGTTGTACAAGATGCTATTTCTGCACAACATATCGAACGTACCGCTTCTATTACTACCACGCAAGCCTTACAACGCGTAAGCGGCGTAACCGTAACCGACGATAAATATGTTGCGATCCGTGGTTTAGGCGATCGTTCTGTAATTGGCCAGTTGAACGGTGCCCGTTTAGCTTCTTCCGATCCCGATAGAAGTACCATTCCTTTGGATCTTGTACCGGCTTCTTTACTCGATAACATCACGATCTATAAAACTGTAACCCCCGATAAACCGGCAGATGCTGCGGCAGGTATCGTTGAATTGAAAACGAAATCGGTACCGGCAAAAGCAACTTTGGAAATTATTGCACAAACGGGCTTTAATTCCAATATCGGTATGGGTGGTAAAGTAAACAGTTTTTATAATAGCGATTTGGGCTTTTTCGGTACAAAAGTAAAAGACAAGAACCTTACGAAAGATTTCTTGCACCTTTCTACACAATACCCAGGGGGGCTTTCTCAAATTCAACAACTCATTGCCAACAGTAATGGCGACCTCGCCATGAAGCAAGAAGCCAACCGCATTAATAACATTATGCACAGTTTCGACCCGGTAATGACTACCCAGTACAAGAATGCACCCATGAACCAGTTGTACTCGGTTACTTACGGTAACAGCTTCCCTGTGTTCAAAAAACATAAAATCGGTGTAATTGCCGGTGCTAACTATTATTCACGTTCAACAGATGTGTATGGTGGCAATCTTACCCAGTACAGTATTTATCAAGGCGTTATTACTGGTAATCCTGATGTGTACAGCCCGCGTAACATTCCTAACTATATCACGCCCAATAACCTCTTCATGGGTAAATATCAAACCTATAAAGAGAACACAGGCACGCAAACGTTGAACTATGGCGCTTTGGGAGGTGTAACTTACCAGTTCAGTCCTCGCCATGAAATTAGTGTACAATATTTAGGCAGCTGGGGCGCAGAAGCACAAGCTGTAAACATGTATGGTCAATACCAATACACTGGTTTACCGGGTGAAGTAGCGTCCTATATCTATTCATTGAAACAAACACAACGTAAGTTGAACACCTTCAATTTACAAGGTGAACATAAGTTCTTAGCAGGTGAATATTCTCCTAGTTTAAGTTACAACTTGGCGTCTTCTACTTCCATGCAAAATGATCCCGACTTCCGTTTCGTTACCTTAACCGATTACCGCCCACGCAGTGGTAGCCACTATTGGAAACCGGGTGTAGGTACAGATGGGGGTGCAGGTAGCTATGTGTATACCGAGCATTTGTATGCTTTGAACTCGGGGTACGTCAATGGTTATGGTACCTACGGTATTATCCAAGCAGAACCGAACGGTAGGAGATGGAGGAATTTGGATGAAACGAACTATAACTATAAAGCAGATGTGAGTATTCCTTTCAAGATGTTAGGACTAAAGCAAATCTTTAAAACAGGTGTCAACTATTTGAACCGTGATAGAAACTTTAGGGAGAATATGATGTTCTTGCCAGGTTCAAACTTCTCTACGAATGGTGCCGTTACCTTGTACGAGGTAGAAGGCAACCTCGATCGTTTGGTGGGGCCTAGCGTTATTGGTATTCGTCCTACTTCCGGCTCAACAGGTGAAGGTGCAAACAGTGTAGGTGGGTTCTTATACAATAGCCAAAAATCGCCTAACAACTACAAAGGTTTCTTTGAAACGAATGCGTTTTACGCGATGATGGATGTGAAGCTGTTAGAAAACTTGCGTATGGCAGGTGGTGTACGTTTCGAGAAAACAAATATTCAATCTACCGTAGATACTGCTAACGTTTATTTAGATCCTTCCTTAACCACACCAGGCCAAGGCGGCGTAGCCGTGCCGGTGGTAAACATCAACCCGCACACTACTTACAAAACAGGGTATAAGCCTTATTACGCGGTAAACATGACGTACACCTACAAAGAGAACATGAACTTCCGTTTGGCTTATAATACCACCTTAGCACGCCCAGAATTGCGCGAGTTAACGAACGTGTTTGAATTTGATGCTTTCCAAATGGGCTTGGTAGTAGGTAACCCGAAATTGGTGAATCAACATACCGAGAACATCGATTTCCGTTGGGAGTGGTTCCCGAATGCAGGGGAAGTAATTTCTGCTTCCTTATTCGGTAAGCGCATCAACAACCAGTTGGTAAAAGTATTCAGCTTGAAAACTGCCGGTTTGGCCGCGAAGTACCCAGAGTATCCAACGATCCAGTTCCAAAACGATCCGAATACGGGTACAGTATGGGGTATGGAGTTAGAGTTCGTGAAGAACATCGGCAATTTCGTTCCTTCCATGAAGAACTTCTTCGTAGGTACGAACTTGTTGTTAGCACAATCAAACATCAAAAAAACGAAAGAAAGATACGACGCTAACAAATCGCTCGACAGGCATACGCCCACGAACAGTCCTTTGTTCGAACAAGCACCGTTCTCTATCAATGCTTGGTTGAACTATAAGAGCCCGAAATTAGGGACCGATATTACGGCCACCTTCAACATGGTAGGCGAACGTTTAGTACAAATCAACTTAACGGGTGAACCCGATTTGTATACACGCCCCGTTCCCATGTTAGATATCATCTTCTCTCAGCAATTAAGCAAACGCTTATTGTTCAAAGGCTACGCGAAAAACATCTTAAACCCAGCTATCGAAACAGTATATGCTAACCCGGGTACAGGCGGTGTTTGGTACGGTAACCGCTACTTGAACAGGAGTTATAAACGTGGTGCAGAGATTATGATGGGCTTTACTTATAAACTCTTCTAGGCCATAAATATTAAACATAGCAAGATGAAATATTCATACTTCATAACGGGGGCGATGTTCTTATCATGCTGCTTTATAGCGTGTAAGAAGGAGAAATATGATTTCTTCTACGACAATCGCCAAGTGGATGATATGCGTAGTAATTCTACGACGAGGATCGTGAACTTGGGTGGTGTAAACCAGTTGATTCTTAACAATGATACCCTTACCAGTTATTTTATTGGTACACCTATTCCCGGGGTAGTTATCAAACCCCCAGGCACGAAATATTTCCCGAACGGCGGTTCTTTAGGCGCTACTTTCTTTATTCCTAAAAGCTTTATGAACCAAGGTAAAGCAAATGTGAAATTGGAAAACGTAGGCTACCAAGCCGTGAACGATCCTTTAACGTTCGTTGCACAAGAGAAATACAACACACCAATCGACTACTATATTTTACGAGGCGATGCTTACCAAACCGGTGCATTACCAAGGGTAATAGAAGTACCGCGTGATGTAACAGCGCCTACGAAACCAGGCTATTTCAAAATTCGCTTGGTGAACATGGCCTTGCAATATCCACGTCCTGGAGATGCAGAACCATTGGTAAAACCATTGAGCTTGGCATTAGCGGATGGTACTTTGTTAAGCGAAAAAACATCCAATATCGCACCTGGTCAATATTCACAGTACATTGAAGTGCCTTACGGAACCTACCAATTTAAGGTACTAACACCGGCAGGTACGGAAGTATCGGCATTAAACCCACCAAGTGGCGAATTTGCCGATGTAATCGACCCGGCCACATCTACTATTACAAAAGGTGCCCAAGGTATTCCGCATACCGTGTCTACCCACTTAACTTTCGCCCCGTTGAAAACCTTCCAACCGGGTGGTATTTATACGATCGCGGTAAGCTTAGACAATTTCACAACACCTTACTACGTGGGTAACCCGGGCGAAACTTCTTCCATGTGGCAGAATGGTTTCAAGATTATTGCCGATGCAAGCGAGCCAGAGAATACAACCTACTCGCATATACAAGCAGTAAACGCGGCAACCGGCTTGGATAAAGTGACAGTGAAGGTGAATAATACAACAGTAGGCAACTTGGAATATAGCCAAGTAAGTGAATATTCGCAGTTTGTATACGGTCAAACCAAGATTGATGTACAAGATGCAGCAGGCAAATCTTTAACGACAAAAACACTGCCACTGCCTGCTAACATGAACTACACGGTGTGGGTGTATAAAACGGCCACCGGCGACGTTACTTTTTCACTTGTGCAAAACACAATGGATGGAGGCGTATATGTAGGTGGGGGTAATGGGCAAGATGGTTCATATACACGCAGGCAGTACAGTTACCCGTTCCAAAAACGTTGGTTGAACTTCTGTAATGATATTCCATACGCCAGCTTCACATACGATAACGGTCAACCTGCTTCTACGAACAATGCTTCTAAGTATTTAACACCGGGTTTCGTTACTACCGATCATCCTTATTCTAATAGCAGTGTAGGAGAAGATCCATACCAAGTATTGGTATACAACTCTAAGCCGGGTGTATTCCCAGGTACTTGGTTATCACAAATCGCCCCGCTGAAAAGCACCGATTTTATAGCGCGTAAAGCTGCCTACACGCGTGGCTTGCCTAACCAAGAACCAGGTATTTACACGGTAGCGCTCATCGGCAAATTGCAAGGAGCAGGAAAGGAAAGTGCAAAAATGATTATTGTAAAACACTCGAAGTAATGATTAGTATGAAACTACATCAACTTTTGCTGGCCGGCCTGCTCTTGGGAGCAACAGCTTGTAGCAAGGTAGACTATACAGAAATTGAAAACCCTGCTTACTTGCGGGTTTTCAATGACCTGAACCTAAAAATAGGTTTGGAAAACAAGGACGAAGAACAGCCATTTATGTGCATGTTGATCGACCCCGTAATTGGCGCCGACGGTATTCCAACAAGTGCTGCTATTAAAGGCGATTTCTTGGATCAACGTGAACCATACGCACCGCCTTATCCTTCACATATCGGTGCTAGTACAAGCATTAACAACCCGGAATATCCAGGTAAAGAAAACGTACTAGTAGGCCCTGTATTAAACGGTTTCGATTTATCGAGTTGGGCGCAGGTGCCAGCGGGGAAACACCGTGTTGTGTTTTATATCCGTCCTAAAAACAGCATCCCGTTCTTCAATTTGGAAGATAGGTTAAAGAAAACAGTGGTAGTTGATACTACTATAGAGTTAGGGGTACGCGAAGTATATACTTTACATGTTTTACAACGCGACTTTATCTCGAAGAAAAACGGGATCATTTTACGCCAAGAAAACTTCCACAAATTGTCGTTATCCGATTCCATGCTCTATGTAAACTTCTACAACTATAGTGCAAATGGCTTTTGGAGTGCCGATAATAATTTGAAGAAGAACCAATATTCATCGGGCTATTTGCAATACGGTATCCGGGATAATATGAACGTGTGGATGTCTATCTGTGAACAAGGTACCTTCAACACGGTAGCAGGCTACAAATTCAAACTTTTGAAGAATATGGTACGCGATGCCAACAATAGCAGCGTAGCAAGCTACCATCCTGTTCCGGTATTCGCGGATGCTAAGAGTAATGGTATTTCTACTACCGTTTGGCAACGTATTACGCTGTTGTATCCTGGTATAGATCCAAACAATAACCCTTACGGTTCATTGGGGTACGACCCGGATGGACAGTACGCGATGTTGTCGTGTAATAGTACCGATCCCGTGAAGCCGCTTTCCGATCCAGGTACATTGTTATTACCCAACATGATTGTTAACATTCATTCTGGTCGCGATAACCCGCGTTCATTTGCTACCGTGAATACGATCGAGATTGTGAATGGGAATGCTTATCTCACAACTGTACAACGTAAATATCCACCGCCAATTTACTAGTAGGAGAAAAAATTTGATGTATGAAACATTTGAATATTGTATATATCGGCCTGGTGAGCATGTTGCTTTGTGGCGCAAGCGCTTGCAAGCATGATGATATTACCACGCGCCCAGTGAACCTGAACTATCGACCAGGTGCCGATTTCATAAAAAACAACTACGACCTCACCATCTTCTCTGCATTGATTGATAAAAGCGGGATGAAAGACGAATTGAATGGTGCAGGACCCTATACTTTCATTGCACCGAACGATAAGGCTTTTACCGAAATCGGTTTAACGAAAGATAAAGTAGCTACTATCAGCGAAGACTCTGCTAAGCATATTGTACAGTATCATGTGATTACCCGTAGGTTAATGACAGATGATATCCCGGCTAATGGTGTTGATGTTCGTTATGCAACCTTGTACGATGATCGCCAATTGTATGTGTCGAACGGTAGTTATTCCCCTGGCCAAGAAATAGACCCAACGAAAAACAGGAAAGAAATTTATTTCAATGGTTCGTTGGCAATAAAGAAAGATGTAACCGTGTTGAATGGCAACTTGTATGTTACTGATAAAGTGATGAAGTATACACCGGGCGATATGCAAGCATTTCTTGCCGATAAGCCAGAACTCAGCATATTGGTGGCAGGCTTTAAGAAGTTTGGTTACTGGGATAAGTTGAAAGGGTTGAAGCCATTTACAATTCTAGCGCCTACAAATGCAGTATTCGAAAAAGCAGGTATGACAGAAGCATTTGTGAACGCGATGAATACAAACGAGTATTATGGTACCCGCTTATTTGGGGTATACCTCATGCAAGGTAACCGCTACTTCGTGAATGATTTCAGTGTATTCAGAACTATTACCGGTGTGAATGGTATAACGGTATTGATTGATCCATCCGATACTTGGTCTTTCTCCATGTACGTGCAAACCAATACATACACCGGGTTACCTACTACGATGTACATCACGATCAGAACAGCTTTGCAATACCCTTATGAAGAAGTGAAAAACTTCAGTGATGGTATACCTGCTAACTACGATTTCTTAACGGATAACGGTATCCTCCACAAGATCGAAACTGTTATCGTATTGCCATCACAAGCTAAAAGATAAACCACATGAAAACAAACCTATATAAAGTTGTATTAGGTGCCATGGTGATGTTGACGGTTTTTTCAGCATGTAGAAAAGAAGAGTTTACACCACCACCGCACGGCGATAAAGTGCCCTTTAGCGATACGGCTACTCATTTCATACACGAAATGGTATTAGCTTCCAATAATAAACTGTTCGCGAAAGCCATGCAGAAAAGCTCGATGGTGAATTTCTTCGAGTCGCAAACCAATAAAGCCCGCTTCACGATATTAATGCCAACAGATGAAGCAATGCGCGCCATGGGGTATACAGATGCTGTAATCGATGCCGCTTCACAAGCAAGCATGGATTCATTAATACAATACCAAACAATTGCGACTGATATTTCTGAAGAGGAGTTAAAAAGCATTACGTATACAACGCGGTACATGACTTTGTTACAGAACAAAAATTATCTAGAACAAATTAACCCGGTCAATACGAACGTTTCACGCTACGAAACTTATACCTATAAACAATACCTCGGTTTCTTACAAGGAAACATTATTGTAAACGGTTGGGCCACAGGTAACATGGTGGCACCTATTTACGGTAAAAACGGTTTCGTGTATACGATCAATAAAATGAATCGCTATCCGACCAAAACCATGATGGAAGTATTGGAAACAGACCCTCGCTTCGATATGATAGGCGAGTTGTTAGCATACAATAAAGCCTATTGGTCGGAAATAACCTTCGATATTTACGAACGTTCTTATTGGAATCCTATGATGGCGGTTAATGGCGTAGTGGGGCGATTTGGTGCATTTATTCCCACCAACGCGGCTTTAAAAGCCAATGGTTTTCAAACAGTGGATGATCTGAAGAACCGTGATTTACGCACAATGCCTTACCTCGACTGGGATACATTTGAAATATTCAATGGATTTGCAACAGATTCAATGCTTAACTATGCTTTGTATGGTTCAATGTACTTGCAAAACACAGGCGGTTGGGGTATTGGTGGATTTACCTCTTCCACATTGTTCTCGAACGATTTAGTGCAGCCGGGTATTAATAGCTACATCTTGAACGTGAAGAATATGGATGCGCCTGCTCGTATAATACCATTCGATTTTTCTACCGATGCCAATGGTAAAACCACGGTGAGCTTAAAGAAAGATAAGAATGTAAAAGCCGTGATTACTGAACCGAACATCATGACGCTGCAAGGTCCTATCCAAGGTATTGATAATATTCTTGTTCCACCGGGTTTTCAATTACATTAATCATCACACCGTCTCAATTAGAATTGTATGAAGAAGCATAAATATTTTCTTGTACTCGCTGCCGTAATGGGCATGACGACGAGCTGTGAGAAAGATGATAATACACAAAACATCGACAATAACCGCATTCCGCAAATTATTGCCGACAACTTTAACTTATCCCTTTTTAACGTAACTGCAACAAGAAGCAACTTGCTCGAAAGTTTGTACGGAAAGGGGCCTTATACGGTGCTGGCACCTTCAGATGCAGCGTTTCAATCCGCCGGCTACCTGGATAATAAGGCCATTCTTTCCGCCGACTACCAATTGATATTTAAACTGGCTGGGTATCATGTTTTACAAGGTAGATATGAACTGAACAAGTTGCCTTTCTTGTTCAACCAAGAGGTACAATCCATGAGCGGTGGCAAACTATTCGTTACGCGTTGGGTGAAAAATGGTGATACAACAGTTACGGTAAACGGTAGCCGCGTGTTAACCAACCAAGTACCGGCATCAAACGGTATTATCGAGGTGTTAGACCGCGTATTGGAACCCTATGCACATAATACAGTAGTAGATGGTGTTGCCGGCGAAACTAGCCTCACCCTCTTCTCACAGGCTTTAGTGCGTAGTGGTTTAGATAAAGAATTAGCGGGGAAAGGTCCATTTACAGTATATGCGCCTAACAACACGGCAATGATAGCGATGGGGTATCCAACTGTACAAGCTATTAATGCAGCTAATCCTACCACGTTGGCGAACATCGTTCGGTACAACATTGTAGCGGATCGCCGATTTATCAACGATTACTTCTTAAGTGCCAGCAATACTGTAGGTTCTACACAAGGTATGATCGACGGTAATTCCGTAAAAATAACCTTCGTGCCAGACCCCGCTTCGCCGGGTGCTTACAAAGGTATTACGTTGTTAGGTACAGGTAATACTTCACCAGTAAACGTGACGCGTAGAGATATTAATACGGGTAACGGCGTTATCCATATCGTTGACCAAGTATTAAAAATCACGCAGTAAATCATTCTTTTCATAACTCACGAACATGAAGATGCAAACTTATAAAAATCACTGCCTGCGCATGATATGCATGCTGTTCATGATGCTACCATTCGTAGCATCGGCACAGGAAACAGGTGGCGGTTTAACCGGTAAAGTGCAAGATGCAAAGGGTGAAGCTTTACCCGGCGCTACGGTCATTGCCGTGCACACACCATCGGGCACGAAATACCCGGTGATTACAGATGAAAAAGGTCGTTATAGATTATTAGGATTGAGAATTGGTGGACCATACACCGTAACTGCCAGCATGATGGGTTTAGCCACGGCACAAGTAGAAGGTGTTACGGTGAAACTAGGCGAACCCCAATTACTCAATCTTCTCCTACAAGATCAAAGTAAACAATTAGCAGGTATCGAGGTGAAAGCGGATAAACGTGGTCCTAAAGCTAATAACTACGGGGCAGGACAAAATATCTCGCGTACACAGTTAAACAATATGCCTACTGTGAATCGCAGTATCCAAGATATTACACGGATGGTACCACAAGGTAATAAAGACAATAGTTTCGGCGGCTCTAGCTTCCGTTACAACAACGTTACCATCGATGGTGCGATTAATAATGACGCCATTGGGTTTAGCCCGTCAAGTGGCGGTCAAAGCGGTACATCTGGTCAACCCGGTAGCAGCACCCGCACCAACCCTGTATCGTTAGACGCGATTGAAGACATGCAAGTGTATTTAGCGCCGTTCGATGTGAAGATCGGTAACTTTACTGGTGGTTCTATCAACGCCGTTACACGCAGTGGTACGAATACGTTAAGTGGATCGGTATATGGTTTTGGTAGAAATGCCAGCTTAATTGGGAAAGACAAAGTAGGTTCTTTGGGTAAGATGGATCAAGCGTTTGAAGATTACCAAGCAGGTGTTCGTTTGGGTTTCCCTATCATTAAGAACAAATTGTTCTTCTTTACGAACGAAGAAATCACACGCCGCACAGATCCTGCGCAATTGATAGCCGGTAGCCAAGAAACGGCGCATATTTTGAGCGAGAAAGATGCGGAAGCCATTAGGAATGCCAGCGTGTCTCGTTATGGTAACATTTTCGATCCAGGTACAGCAGACAGGTACAATACCAACGCGAAATCTGTGAAGTTCTTCAACCGTTTGGATTGGAACATCAACGATCGTCACCAGTTAAGCATCCGCAACAATACCATTCGTTCGAATGCTACGCATATGGACCGCGACCAGCAAGATTTCCGTTTCAGCAGCATGGCGTTCAAACAAACGAACAACCAAAGCAGCACGGTAGCAGAATTAAAAAGCCGTTTCAACAACCGTGTTACCAACAGCTTTGTACTAGGTTACAGCACCGTACACGACTACCGCGATCCATTAAGCGATCC
Organism: Chitinophaga skermanii; assembly: GCF_003259335.1. Classification (GTDB taxonomy): domain Bacteria; phylum Bacteroidota; class Bacteroidia; order Chitinophagales; family Chitinophagaceae; genus Chitinophaga; species Chitinophaga skermanii. Next base: position 661,338 of record NZ_QLLL01000002.1, on the reverse strand, counting down.
TACTTTATCACAGGTACAAATTATGGGTCGCACACCTGGTACAACCATTTACTTGGGTACCGACCGTGAAGCGTCGATCTTCAACATGAAGCAAAGAACGATTGAAATCACGAATAACTTAACCTTCAGTAAAGGCAATCACACCTTCTTATATGGTACGCACAACGAGTTGTACCATATCGATTACGGGTTTGTGAATAGCTGGAACGGTAGAATTGATTATAACAGCATTGAAGACTATTTAAATAACGTACCCTATAGAGTACGTGGTTCCTACAACTATACGAACAATACCCGCGATTACATCTTGCAAAACCCGGGCGCTAAGTTCGATGTAAACATGTACAGTGTATATGTACAAGATGAAATCCAAGTAAACGATTACTTAAAAGTTACGCCCGGTATCCGTGCCGATTACACCCACTTGCCTAGCAAACCACAAATGAGCGAGCGATTAAACGAAGCCGTAGCAGACCCTTATTTCGGTACTACATACACGTATACTCCCATTAGCCGCCTCAACAATGGTTACTTGAACAAAGTACAAATCTCTCCAAGAATTGGTGTACGCTACGATGTACTCAAAAACCAAAGCTTGATTTTACGTGGTGGTGCAGGTTTATTTACCGGTAGAATTCCGTTTGCTTGGTTAGCATATGCCTACTACAACAACGGCGTTAACTACGGTTCTTACGATCAACGTGCCGATCAAAAACCTTTCCCGGCAGGCGCAGATCCTATGCAGCCTAACCCGAATGGTATAGCCGGCTTTATCGAAAAAACAGGTACCCCTGTAAACAACCCGAACGCGGGTAAAACACAAGTGGATTTAATCGATAACAACTTCGTGATGCCACAAGTATTCCGTGCTAGCTTGGGTGTAGATTATACCACGAAGAACAACTGGAAATTAACAGTAGAAGGTATAGTAACGAAAAGCTTGAAAGATGTTGCCTTTCAACAAATCAACATCACCGATAACCCACGTTATTATGCATACGATAAGCACCGTGAGCAACCGATTTACCCGGGTACCATTAACCCTATGTTCTCGAATGCTTATTTGTTGAGCAATACGAAGAAAGGTTACCGTTACAGCGTAACGGGTTCTATTAACCGTACCTTCATGAACGGTTGGTATGTATCGGGTGCTTACACCTTTGGTGAAAGTAAAGATATGTACAATGGTATCCGTAACTCCATGGAATCGAACTGGCAGTTGAACCAAGCCTTGAACCCGAACAACCCTGCGTTGTCGTATTCAAACTTCGATATTCGTCATCGTATCGTATTGAACGCTAGTTACAAGAAAGTATGGAATAAAGTATTGGCTACTACAGTAAGCGTGTTTGCTAGTGCACAATCGGGTTCACCATTTACGTATGGTATCATGAGTAATAGCATCCAAGGCTTACCACAACAAGTGAGCTTGGCGTATATTCCTACCCGTGAAGACGCGGTGAATTTCTTCCAAGATCGTACAGTAAATGGTGCCACTGTAACCAAGGAAACACAAGCAGCCGCCTTCAACGCTTATGTAGATGCGAACGACTACTTAAGTACGCGCCGTGGTAAATTCACCGAAAGAAATATGGGTAGAACACCTTGGAACATGCAAGCCGATTTGCATTTCGCGCAAGAGTTCCATTTCCCAGCTTTGAAGAATAACTACTTCACGTTCACTGCCGATATCATCAATGTAAGCAATATGTTGAACGGTGCATGGGGCCGCCAGTATTTCTCGCCCAATACTTTCAACTCTACAGCGAGCGTGGGTTTAACACCAACATTATTCCCATCCGAACAAAATCCAAATAATAATCCTGTTTACACTTTCACTGATCCAGGTAAACCATACACGATCGATTACTTCGGTTCTCGTTACCAGGTACAACTCGGATTGCGTTATACTTTCTAAAATCATTGACATGCAAAATATCTCGCGTTATATATTTGGTTTCATCATGATACTAGGCTCTTGTAGCTTAGTATCATGTAAAAAGAACGACAAGAAAGCGGAAACTCCTTTAACGGTTACCAACTATTTCCCGAATAGTGGGAGTGGGGGTACTTTAGTTACTATTAAGGGTACAGGTTTCTCTGCCGAAGGCAAAGTTTCTTTTGAAGGAACGGATGCTGTTGTTGTTGCGCAAAATGATTCTGTATTGGTTGTACGTGCGCCACAAGAAGGTAAAACCGGCCAGGTGGTATACGCAGCCAACAGTAAAACAATTAACATTGGCAATTACACTTACCAAGCTTTATCATTAACAAGCTTCGCACCGAAAAATGGTCCTGCCGGTATGCACGTGCGTATTAGCGGTGCGGGTTTCAGTAGCTTGAAAAGCCCGGCAGAAGTTACCTTGAATGGTAAACCTGCTACCGTGGTAAGTGTGTCAGATACTTTATTAGTAGCAGAAGTACCTGAAGGTGCCGGTTCTGGTGCTATCGTGGTGAAGGTGGATGGTAAATCATCTACTGGCGATATCTTCAAGTTCCAAGCCGTGAATACTATGAAGCCTATTACGGGTGCCGGTGGTACCCGCGTAGTGATTAAAGGCGATGGTTTCGATGCCGATCCTGCGAAGAACTTTGTGGAGTTTAATGGTCGCCCTGCTACCGTGGTAGCTGCTAGTTTAACCGAGTTGGTAGTTACTGTGCCGGTAGAAGTTACTACAGGTCCGCTTTCTGTAACAGTAGGAGGACAAAGAACACCGGGTCCTACCTTTACAAAAGTTCCCCCGCCCACCATCGATGGCGTAACGCCGTTATCTGGCCCTGCGGGCCAAGAAATGACCATCACCGGTTTGAACTTCTCTACAACAGCAGATGAGAACGTAGTGAAGATTAATAATATCGCTTTCCCTGTTAAATCGGCTACAAGTAACAAACTCGTATTGTCTATTCCTGCCGGTATAGGAACAGGTAAACTTCAATTATCCGTGAACGATCAATTGGTACAAGGACCAGAAATTAAGGAACAGAACCTGGGTATTGTGAGTGCGGTACCGTCCATGGGCTTAGCCGGTACAAAGGTGACGATTACAGGTGTTGGTTTTAGTACAAACCCTGCGGAGAATGAAGTTACTTTCAATGGATCGAAAGCAGTGATTGAAAGTGCAACGGAGAACATGTTGGTCGTAGTGGCACCTTCGGATCTAACGTCAGGTGCGTTAAAAGTGAAACGTGCTACATTAGAAGCCTTTGCACCATCGAGGTTCTTACGTGCAGGTATTATGACTTTAGCGGGTGGACCTACTACCTCTTTACCTGCTGATTTAGATGCTTTGGTAGTGGATAGTAAGGGTAACGTATTTGTTACGGCTAACAGAACGAGTTGTATTTATAAGATTACGCCAACCGGTAGTTTTTCATTGTATGCCGGTGCACCGGGGCAGATGGGTTATGTGAATGGTCCTGTGGCTGAATCACGATTCGTACAGTTGAATGGTATTTGTATTGATGCGCAAGATAACTTGTATGTTTCTGAAGTGGGGAATGGGAATAACATTCGTATGATAACGCCGGGTGGGATAGTAAGTACCTTGCGTACAGGTATGTCGTCGAACCCGGGAAGAATTATGGTTGATAAGGATAATAATTTATACCTCACGCAAACATATGCCGGTGTATTGAAAATATTGCCTTCTGGTAATACGGTTCGTGCCTATAATCGCACTGCATCGGATAATAGCCGTCCTGTATTAGACAACTTGTGTAACTTATATGTTACCGGTGATGATTATGAAGCATATATTGGAATAGCACCTATTTCCGGTAACATTAGGTACGATTTCATTGGTTCGTCTGAGCCTGGTTTTGTTGATGGGCCGTTTAACATCGCGAAAGTATCATACGGCGTAAGTGGTATGGTACGTGCAGCAGATGGAACGATCTTGATTATGGATAGAAATAACTTCGCTATCCGTAGAATGGATATCAATAAGCAAGAAATGTCGACCGTGTTAAAAGTAAGCTCTACAAGAGGCTATCAAGATGGTGCATTTGAAAATGCTCGTTGGTGGAACCCGAATGATATTGCCCTTGATAAAGATGGTAATATTTATGTAGTGGATGGAAATAACAGGGCCGTTAGAAAGATTTTCCTACAGTAGTTTGTATATAAAAATCCTGTAACAGCAGTATACGTAATACCCGTCTCTTTCCTAGGGACGGGTTTTTTGTGCCAGCTTACACTAGGATATATGCTTTTTGTTATATATCCTGCTTTTCAACCAGTTAGTAATTTCTAACGATTGAACGCCGCTTGATCCTACTGCGCTAAATAATATGCCGAGCCTTTGACTTCCCTTTGAAAAGCCTTTAACTTCCCTTTGAAAACCCTTTGAAATGCCTTTAACCTGCCTTTAAAAGACTTTAACGCCCCTTTGAAAGACTTGGAGGTGCCTTTGAAAATAGCTGGTTTGTCAATGGAAGATGCTAACATCCAGCTGAAATGATTATTTTATTAGAAATCCATTAACCTATGCCGGTAACGAAAACTGCCCAAGCGCACATGGTCAAATTCAAACAAGAAGAAAAAATCAAAAAGTATACAACTACGTACGACCTATTGCATCCTACATTCAACACTTCGTGGACTTCAAAAGCTTTACCAGCAGGTGTTTCGGTACGCGGTATACTTTCACTCGTAGCTTGTATTTTCGTGTTAGTAATAATCTACTTAGACTTTAAGCAAGGAAATGGAAAAGGAGGGATCGTGTATGTAATGATCGTATTGTTGATTATTTTATTTGGGCAATATTTTGATCGTACTTTGTTTGATCGTTTACGTTTCGATGCTAATGGAATACAAGTTAACAAAACATTGATTGGATGGGGAGATGTTTTGGAAACGGGTATCATGGAAGATAAACATGGAGGAATTTATCTTATCATATTCGAAACTGGTGGCATTCGTAGGAAGATTAACCTCGCGTATCACGGAAATTATTACGAAATTGCTATTGTGTTGGAGCAATTCAAATCCCAAGCACGCTAATACCACATGGATAAAACTGCCCAAGCCGTTAAAATTTTCAGTGAAGTAGCTCAAGTGTACGATGAGAAATTCTCGGATGTAAGCAAGTACAAACTAGGCCTCGATCTCTTTTGCAGCTTATTGCCCATGGATCATCCCAAAGTGCTAGAATTAGCTTGCGGTCCTGGCAATTTATCCAAGTACCTTTTAACCCATGTACCCGGTTTGGAACTACTAGGCACCGATTTGTCGGAAACAATGCTGGCATTTGCCCGGGCCCATAACCCGGAAGCACGCTTCGAGCTGCGCGATGCAAGAGATTTGAGTGGTATCGACCAGCAGTTTAACGGTATACTTTGCGGCTTTGGGTTGCCTTATTTCACCAAAGAGGAAGCCGAAAAATTCATCCATGAAGCATACAGCGTATTACCGCCCGGCGGAGCTGTATATGTAAGCACCATGGAAGACGATTACGAGAAAAGTGGTTGAAAAACCTCGCCCAGCGGTAACCAATTATTCGTTCATGCCCACGAATACGGCTATTTAACCGGTTATTTCAAAGCGGCAGGGTTTAACATCATCGATGCCCACCGCATACAATATCCCGGCAAAGGCGACGAAATTGTAACAGATTTGATCATTGTAGCCCAGAAATAGCTTTTTAAGCCCTTTTGCCCGTTAAATAGGCGTAAAAGCCCATGGCGTGGCCATGACCTAGCTTGTACTCGGTTTTTAACCAGCTTACAATATCTCCGGCTTTCACCCCGGGGGCCAATTTCCCCTCAACGGCTAATTTTTTTTGTTCCGCTTGTTTTACAAGCGCAGCAATGGTTTTACCCGTGTTTTTCTCAATATTGTCTAAGTAAGCTTGGAACGACATATGGTTTATTTTCTAGGATGAGTGTAACTTTGCGCCCAATTTACCGAAAACAATGAATTGGAAGACCATCTTTAGATATATTTTCGTCGTTTTTTTAGTGATCATTCAAGCACTTTTTTTACTCGCGATACTGGCCGAGAATACGAACTCCATTGTTATCTCCGCCTTTATTATCGTGTTATCCTGCTTGTTATTGGTTACCTACATAAAGGTGCCTTTGCATCATGAAGATCACTTATATGAACATATACTGGTGGCTTTATGGATTCCCGTAGGCGCCCTTTCTTCCTACTACCTTAATAACCACGTACACCTGGGGCCTGTAATGGCGGCGGGTATTGTGGGTACCATTGCTTCCTTTCTGCCGAATATCAATAAAGAGTCGCATTACTTACAACAATTGCCACCGGCTGTGTACTGTGGGGCGTTTATAGGCATGAGTAGCCCCAATGTGGCTTCTAGTTTCATGTTTATATTGGCAGCGAGTGTGTTTACCGGTATCCTGCTGGTATTGTCGAAGAGTTTGTTCTCGGGGGTAGGTGGTAAACTAGGCACATTGGCGTTTGCAGGGGTGGTTATTACTTCATATTTATTCTTTTTAATCTAAGGGGATGCATACTTTCATACTATTACTGGTGAGTATTGTAGGCGCTACGCTCACTTTTTATATCAACGAACACATGAAGCAAGGGCCGGTAAGATCGTCGGCATTACTGTCGTTAGTGGTGGCTAGCTTGTGTCATTTGTGCGTGGGATTATTGCCAGTTTACCTCGCGAAGAATATTCCCATTGTATTTATTGGATCGTCGTTTATTGGGATGGTGAGTAAGAAGGTATTGTCGAACTACGCGATGATTGGGTTTGCGGGACTTATTTTCTGCTTAGTGTACTTGAATGCGAGCCGCTTTTTTAATGGGTATGGTGGCGCTTTGGGTACATCGGCAGCTATTTCCTTGTTAGCGGTACTTAGTTTGCCAATTGTACGTAAGCACGGAAAGTTTACCAATGGTTTTAACCAACTGCGGAAAATAATGTTTGGGAAGGAAAAGAAGGACGAAAAGCAAGAAGAACTGTAAGGGAGGCCCGGCTTGCTTGTATTGTATGTTGCCCCGTATGAAAATAAATTTTGACACCTATTTTTTATTCACCGAATACCCCTAAATTCAACCATTCAATTCACTCCCTTTTGAAAATTTATCCCGGATGTTCGGACGTATTTTGTTAAAATCCCTCAAATGGCTCGGTATTTCGCTGGCTGTACTGTTACTGGTGAGTGTTACCTACGAACAAATTGTACGCTGGCAATTGGAACGTAAGTTAGAAGACCAACAATTAACGTATGCAGATGTAAATAGTCACCAAGTACATTACGTAAAAAAAGGAGAGGGCCCTTTTACCATTGTGTTTGAATCGGGTTTAGGGGGCGATCATACCATTTGGAAGGAAATCCAAGACCGGCTATCAAAGCAAGCCACTACTTTATCGTACGATCGGAGCGGGCTTTTCTTAAGTGAAGCGTCTAATTTACCGGTCGATAATCAAACCATTTCCGACGAACTTTTCTTACTCTTAGAGAAAACAAACTGCCCGAAACCTTATATTGTTGTTACGCATTCGATGGGTGGAATTTATTTGCGACCATTTATTACGGAACATAAAGAGGATATCTGCGGCGTGGTGTTTGTAGATTGTAGTCACCCGCAACAATTCAAGCGCTCTACAGAAAAGATGTTGCGTGCTGTTCAAGCACCTTCCCCGGCCATGGTGAAATTGTTGGTGGCTACGGGTATTTACAGAATAATGTTTTCTTTTATGCCTTTCTCCCCGGAGATTCCCATGTCGCACCCTTTCCATGCACAGCAGAAAACCTATTTCTATAAATCAATCGATAAAACATTTGAAGAAAGTGAAGCAGTAAATGCCAACTTCGCGGATGCCGAGCAATATACTTCCTTCAATGATCTGCCATTAACGGTTATTATGGGTACCTCGCCAACGCGCTATGCAGGCTTGGGCGATACATCGGTACAAGCAGAATTTTCGAATTTATGGGAAGTATTACAAACGGATTTATTACAACTTTCGCGTAATAGCAAGCTGGTGAAAGCTTCGAATAGTGGGCATATGGTACAAATTAGCGAGCCGGGATTAATAGTATCGGCTGTTGAAGAAATTGTAAAGCGTTAGGTTTATCCCACTGGATTTGTATATTTGAAACCTATCCGTCCACGATTATGAAAAAACGATCGATTTTAGTGTTCGCTTGTATTGTATGCTGCATTGTGATTTTATCGCGCTGTATCGGCTCTAAACCCGCCGACCCGAGAGGCCCTGTTTTCGCGGAAAATACGAGCTGCCGGAATTGTCACCAAGCGGTATACGATGGTTACCTATCTACTGCACATTACGCTACTTCTCATATTGCAAATCCAACTACTGTACTGGGGCCATTTACAACTCCTGGTAATATTTTTCATTTCGCCAATGGCGATGATGTGGTGATGGAAAAGGAAGGAGAACAATTATACCAAGTTTGGAAGCAAAACGGGGTGGTAAAAGACAAAAAAGAGTTCGCCATTGCCGTGGGTTCCGGGCGTAAAGCACAAACCTTTTTATACTGGCAAGATGGGAAATACTTCCAATTGCCCATTTCATATTTCGTTACTACCAACCAGTGGGCTAATAGCCCAGGTTTCCCGGCAGATCATCCTATGTTCGACCGGATGATTCCTAGTACTTGCTTTGGCTGTCATAGTAGCATGGTGGGGGTGCAGGGAAAGGAACGACAAGGTATGCAAGAGTTGGAATTGTTTGAAAAAGGTGTGATGATGGGGGGGATTGATTGTCAACGTTGCCATGGGCCGGGCGCCGAACACGTGGCTTTCCATCAATCCAATCCCAACGAGCGCACAGCGCATTTCATGACTAAAATTGACCAACTTACGAATATGCAAAAGCTGGACATGTGCGCCCTTTGTCATAGTGGTTTAAAACCTATGCAGCGCCCAGCCTTTGAATTTAAACCTGGCGATGCGTTGGCAGATTTCTTAATGCCTATTCCGCCAATGCGTAAGAACGTAGCGGATTTGGATGTGCACGGGAATCAAATGCAATTGCTGGCTGCTAGTAAGTGTTTCCAAAGCAGTGTACAAACAATGAATTGTACAACCTGTCATAATCCCCATGTGAAAGAACGTGATAACCTAGCTGTATTTGCAACAAGGTGTATGACCTGTCATAACGAAACATCCCATAACGAATGCACCCAAAAGCATCTCGGTAAAGAAATGCTGGTCGAAAAATGCATCGATTGCCATATGCCTTTGCAGGCTTCTAATGCCATTACCTTATTGTCTGGCTCCGATTCTACTGCAACACCCGATATGATTCGAACGCATTTGATCGCTGTGTATAAAGACCCAGCGCAAAAGATAATGGCGAAATTGCCGAATGGAAAATAATATCAACTTATTTATAGCATAAAAAAGGCCTCTACCTTGTAGAAGCCTTTTTTGTATTGTAGTAATTGTTGTGCCAAGTATTTTATTTCGTGTCATATTCCTTCATCATCAATTCGAAATAGCGAATCATACGACTGAAGTTTTGTATACTGATATATTCATTGTTGTTATGAATTGTTTGTTGTTCGAAGTTGTTAATGGCAATGGGCATGAAGCGGTATACATGGTCGCTAACGATTTCATACTTATAAGCATCTGTTCCACCAATTGTTAAGTAAGGCGTAACTACCACACCGGGGAAGAGCTTATTAATCGTGCGATTCATTACAGCATATCCTTGTGAATTGATGGGCGATACATTCGACGCTTCTCTTGCTGGTCTTACATCCTCAATTTCTACATCAAACCCTTTGCAGGCATCAGCTAAATGTTGGCGTACATCGGCTACGGTGTTGCCGGGTAATATGCGGAAATTCACCACGAACTCTACTACAGGCGCCAGCACATTCGATGCATCGCTGCCTTTCATTTGGGTAAGGGCGGTGGTAGTACGAATCAGTGCGTTGGTGCTGTGGTTTTTAGATAAGGTATTCAGTAAAACGGGTTGTAATATCCATTGGTTGGCGATGGCCATTTTGCTCGTAAAGCTCATGGTGCCGCCAATGTTTTTAAAGAATTGTTCGATAATTGGGATGACCATCGGTTTCATTTGATGTTCTTCCAAGCGGGTCATAATTATGGCGGCTTTACCCATCGCAGAATGTAGTGGTGGCATGGAAGAGTGTCCACCCAAACCTTTTACCCGTACCCGGGCCGACCAGAAGCCTTTTTCAGCACAGCCAATTAAGGCCACAGAAGCGTTAATTCCACTTAAACTACCTTTTGTAGAAATAATGCCGCCTTCATCGTATACGGCATCGAACGTGATGTTTTTCTGTTTAAAATCTTCCGCGATTTTTAAAGCCCCTTCAGTGCCACCTACTTCTTCATCAAAGCCAAAGGCAAAGTAAATATCGCGGTCGGGTGTAAAGTTAGCCGTGAGCAATTTATCGGTAGCTTCTAAAATAGCAAACAACATGTTCTTCATATCCAAGGTACCACGACCATAAATACGGCCATCTTTTACATTGCCGGAGAATGGGTAATAATCCCAAGCATCCTGTATTTCAGTGATAGGGCCTGCAAACTTATCTTCCGGTTGAAAAAGGTGTGGAGCTGCTGTATCTGCTGGGTTATATTCACCGGGAGGCACCACGTCGTAATGCGATAAAAACAGGATAGGTTTTACCGTAGATTGTTTGCCTTTCCAGTGAAATACTAAGCCATGGGTATTAATGGTATAGAATTCCAGTTTCTCGAAAATTTGAGGGTAGGCATCTTGTAAATAAATACGGAAAGAATCGAACGGAGCATAATTAAACGCCGCGGAATCAACCGTTGAAACAGTAGGTATTTTAATACCACCGGCAAACCGTTGAATAGAAATGGCCGAGATAGGGATTTGTTCCTCTTGGGCCGTAGTTTTTTGAATGGGTGTAAAAGGGTAGAGGAAAGTTTTGACAACAATAACAATGACAAGGACTACCAGTAGTAGTAACAAGCCAAGCACTAATTTCTTCATAAGCTACCTGTTTAATTGCTGAACGGATACTGTATTAACACATCGCTGTCGCAATTGTTCGGAACCCTTTGCTATGGCTGTAAAGCAAAGAACGCCTTGTAGAGAAGGCGTTCTTTGTAAGAAGATTAGAACTTAGGATCGAGCAAAGTGCCTGTTAATGGCTGAATGCCGGGTTGGAATGGATCAATGCCGGGGATGTACGGATCAATAGAACCGCAGAAACGTGTAGGTTGTACAAAGTAAACTCTCGAAAGGCCGCAATTGGAAATGACAACGGGTTGTGGTTCACAGGTTTCATTCGCAATGCGTAATAATTCTGCATAACGACGGGTAGTTTTGAACCTTTCCCAGCGGGCAGCTAAATCGGCTTGTAATTGTGCCAAAGTCATGCCATCGCAGATAATACCGCGGATAGGCACAGGCCAAGGACCAACAATCACCGGTTCTTCGGGGCCGATACCTGATTCGAAACCACCGCTAATAGGAGAAACTGGTGTAAACCCAAGTTGACGATAGTATTCTTTACCTTTTTCCTCCAAGTAAATTTTTACAGGAGTTTCACGCTTAATAACCTTGTCGACAGACGCCGTTACAGGTTTAGGTAAAGCAAAAACAAAAGCCGCTACAATGAGGGCTAGTGCAAACGACAGAAAAACAGATTGCTTCATACTGTGAAGTTTAGATAATGAATGAAAAGGATAATTAGAATGGCCGTAGTACAGGCTTTACGGCGTGTGGAATAAAGAAGGCTACCTTTTAGGTGGCGCATTCAAGTATATAATGTAAGGTGAATCCATTGCAATCTCATGTGGTCCATAACATTGTAATATGTCTTCCATGCACAAATAGAATTTGGTTACAAAAACAACACGGGTTACTAGCAATTTAGTGGCAGTAAAACAAACTTAGGGGGATAGGGATGTATTGCGACCGCAGTGGGAAAAGGCACATAAAGTATTGTTGAATTCTGTAGGGTTGCCCCCATAATAAAATAGGATATAAAATGCTTATAAAACTTCTTCTTATTCAAAATAAAGGGTATAATTACTGGAAAGAATAACACCTATGAACCTAGCTGAATACAAGCCTAATCTACTTAACCTCCCTAAGTTTAGTGAAACTAACTTGGTATTAACCGATCATTGTACTACTGATGGAGACGAGGGGACTTACTATTATCAAACTTGGGAAAGTACTCAATTTAAAATTGATGTACGTTTAACGAGTGACCTTCTCATCGAGTATGGACTGAACATAATTCATATAGATCAACTTGCTCCCACATCTTATTATCAAAAGTTCAAGAATTTTATTCCTCCTTTAGTTAAGCAATTAGAACAGGAACAATTGAATTTTACGCTTACTTATTTGGAGGAGAATATTGGAAAAGAACGGTTTACACAAAGATGGGTGTGTGGTACTGAAAGATTAGAAGTGAAATTGGATGAATCATGCCAAGTTAAAAATTACTATTATTATTCAGAGAAAGATGGCCAATATGGCGAGCGGTTTTATACTGTAGATGGCCAACTATATAAAGTAGTGGAAAGCGATGCGGAAAGGAATAAACAAGTAAAAGAGTTTAGCTTACAAGGGCAATTAACGGCTGCATATTCCGAAACTGGTGGTATAAAAGTGGGATTAGCAAGCTATTATACAGAGGATGGACAACTAATTGGTGAGATAGACTATGATGTTTATCCCACCCATACAATTGGATATAGAAACGCGAGGCAAATAGCAACTGTAAATGGCGTAGATTTTCCTGCATATACACAAAGTCTTACATGGTATTTTAAAACGTATAATTCCCAAAAAGCCATCATATTCGTAGACGCTATGACAGGGGAAGTTGAAAAAAAAGAAGCTCCCAAGCGGCCTGTAATACCGGAAATAATTGAACCGCGAGGATTTATGGAGTTCCTAAGAGAAATGGTAGGTGCAAACAATTTCTATATAGGCGACCATGAAGGTTTTGTTTGTAAAGAAGATTACTTGGATTTATTTGAAGCCATGCGCAACATAGCCGCTGATAAAATGTCGGTTGAAATGATAGAGATCAATGAGCGACATGAAATACCTAGTACGATTACCTACGACATTCAGTTTAGCATAAATAAAGTAGTGAAAAGCTTTTCCTTTTCCTCCATGACTGACTGGATTGAGATTGATTTTATCAGGAAAATAAACGAAGCCCTACGCGAGTCGGGTGCTGTATATACCTTTTATAGTGTCATGGATATACGATGGGGACAAGATTTAGGTTTGGTATTTTTACCAGACGCCACCGCAAAATGTATTGAAGCATATGTTACAAGATCAGGCCTAGATATGTATTGGGGCGGTATTAGAAATTTTGTTGACATAAATACTATTCCATCTTATTAAATAATTTGTGCAATGGCGACTTCTAGAGAAACAATAGAAGTCGCCATTGGTAATATAAACGATGCTTTGAAACAATAAAGTAACCCGCATCATTTAAAATTGTTTCGATAAATTATTTTGAAATATGAAAACTCGCATTACTTTTGTGCCTCGATTTTAATAACCTAACAATGCAACAGCAAGTACTACATAAACAGCAACCGGTTTCCTCCCCGGTTAATTATTTTTTCCTACGCAAATAGGCTGAGTAGTACCCATTTACCTTTACGCACGATTCGTGCATTCGAAACAAAATTTTATGTTACTAAGCATTACAAACACCCGTAAACCGGCTACGGATTTAGGTTTCCTCTTGCATAAGCATCCCGCGAAACTACAATCTGTTAACATCAAAAGCGGCATAGCGCATATCTTCTATTCGGCAGCCACCGAAGAAGTATGTACCTGTAACCTATTGCTGGATATTGACCCGGTTTCCCTTGTACGCGACCACAAAGGTGGCGGCAGCTTTGCCTTAGAGCAATATGTTAACGATCGCCCTTATGTTGTTTCATCCTTGATGAGTACTGCCATTACAAAAGCTTTTACTTCCGCTGTGAATGGTAAGTGTAAGGATAAACCCGAACTCGTAGCAATGCCTATGGACTTAACCGTGGCATTGTCGGTTGTACCCATTCGTGGTGGTGTTGAACTGTTGCAAAACTTGTTCGAGCCATTGGGATATACGGTTAAGGCTACACAATACAAGCTAGACGAGAATTTCCCGGAGTGGGGCGATAGTCATTACTATACAGTGGAATTACAACATCATATTACCGTGCAACAATTATTGTCGCACCTATACGTGCTTATTCCCGTGATGGACAATGTGAAGCACTATTTCGTCAATGAGGACGAGGTGGAGAAGTTATTGGCAAAAGGAGAAGGTTGGTTAGAGCAACATCCCTTTCAAGAATTGATCGTTAAAAGATATTTACGGTACAGGAGTACATTATTGAAGGAAGCCAATAGTGCCTTGGATGTGAAAGAAGAGGAGGCGTTGGTGAACGAAGAAAGTGGCAAGAAAGATGCGTGTCAACCCAACTTACATGATCAACGTTTAGCAACTGTGCGTGATGCACTACTGGCTACGGAAGCAAGCGCTGTGCTTGATCTGGGTTGTGGTGAAGGGAAGTTGCTTCGTTTGTTGCTCGAGAAGCGCCAGTTTACCCGCATCTTGGGTATAGATATTTCTTTGCATGTACTGAATTACGCGAAACGTCGCTTGAAATTCAACCGGTTGTCGGAAGAAGAATTAGGGCGTATTACACTGGCACAAGGTTCTGTATTGTATAAAGATGAACGCTTATTGGGATATGATGCAGCCGCTTTGGTGGAAGTAATCGAACACTTGGAGGAGCATCGTTTACAGGCATTGGAAAAGAACTTATTCGGGTACTTACAAACACCGCATATATTCATTACTACACCTAACAAAGATTGGAATAATACGTTCACAGAAGACAATTCGAAAATGCGGCATACTGATCACCGTTTTGAGTGGACACGTGCAGCGTTTGCAGCATGGTGTGAAAAGGTAGCGACTACATATCCATACAAATTTGTGATCAGTGATTTGGGTGATGCGCACGAGGTATATGGAGCACCTTCACAATTAGTGCACTTTACAAAAATTTAAACAATGGACATTAAAATACCAAAACTCTCACTTGTTGTGCTTATAGGCGCTTCTAGCGCCGGCAAAAGTACCTTGGCGAGAAGATTATTTAAAGATACAGAAATCATCAGCAGTGATGCTTGTCGTGCTATGGTAAGCGACGACGAGAACAACATGGATGCAACGAAAGATGCCTTCGAGTTATTGCATTTTATGGTAGAAACGCGTTTGCGTAGAGGCTTACTCACCGTAGTAGATGCTACGAGTGCTCGTATAGAAGACCGGGCGAAACTGGTTGCTTTAGCGAAGAAATACTATGTAATGCCTGTTGCCATTGTGTTGAACTTACCACTGAAAATATGTGCTGAACGGAATAGGGAACGTGCAGATAGGAATATACCTTTCGAAATTATAGCCAACTTTGTTACGTTGGTGAAACGTGCTGGGAGAAACTTAAAAGAAGAAGGATTCAAACGCGTTTTTGAATACCGAAACCAAGAGCAAGTAGATAATATTCAACGGGTATTCCGGGAACGAATGTTCACCGATAGAAGTGACATAACTGGCCCCTTCGATATTATCGGCGATGTGCACGGGTGCTACGATGAATTGTGCTTATTGTTAGAGAAATTGGACTATAAGATCGATAAAGCGAATTACTGCTTAATGGAGAACAATGGTCGTACGCTCTTGTTCGTGGGCGATTTGGTAGATCGTGGACCGAATAGTGCAGGGGTTTTACGCTTTGTGATGAATGCGGTAGAAGCTGGTCAAGCTTTAACGGTGGTGGGTAACCACGACAATAAGTTAATGCGTTGGTTAAATGGTAAGAAAGTGGAGGTGAAAAATGGCTTGGAATGTACGGTGAAAGAAATGGAGGCCGAATCGGCGGAGTTCAAGCACAAGGTGGAGAAATTCATATTTGAAATGGCGAGTCACTACGTGTTGGATGAAGGTAGATTGGTAATTGCGCACGCCGGTATACGAGCCTCCATGATCGGAAGGGCATCGGCAGGTATCCGCGATTATTGCATGTACGGTGAAACCAATGGAGAAGTAGATGAATTTGGGTTACCTGTTCGTTTAAACTGGGCTACTAACTACAAAGGAAAGGCAATGGTTGTATTTGGCCATACACCTATCTACGAACCACAATGGTTCAACAATACCATTGATATTGATACCGGCTGTGTATTCGGGCATAAATTAACCGCATTACGTTACCCAAGTAAGGAAATTGTACAAGTAAATGCATTAGCTACTTACGCGGTATCAAAACGTCCCATAGAGAAACCGGCGGTTAGTATGCAACACGAGCATGATGCTTTGTTGGATATAGATACCGTGTTGGGAAAACAATTGATCTCATCTCGTTTAATGGATACAATTACCATACGCGAGGGAAATGTTGCGGCGGGGTTTGAAACGATGAGTCTTTTTGGTATTGATCCTAAATGGTTGATTTATTTACCGCCTACTATGTCGCCCGCGGAAACGAGTAGCTTGCCTGGCTATTTAGAGTATCCAACGGAGGCCTTCAGCTATTATAAAGAGCATGGAATTGAGAAAGTGATTTGCGAAGAGAAGCATATGGGTTCCCGAGCCGTGGTAATTGTTTGTAAAGATGTGGCGGCTGCGGAAGCTAAATTTGGTGTGGGAGATGGAAAAATGGGGGTGTGTTATACAAGAACAGGCCGGGCATTTTTCGGAGATGAAGCATTAGAGCAAGCGTTTATTCGCAATATTGCCGGGGTATTAACAGAGCGGGGTTTTTGGGATGAATTTCATACAGAATGGGTGTGTTTGGATGCCGAATTAATGCCATGGAGTGCGAAAGCGCAAGGATTGATTCAACACCAATACGCAGGAACGGGTAGTGCAGCTAAAAACGCTTTGCATGCAGTTAATAAGGTATTATCTAACGTGAAAGATATCCCGGGGATCGAGCAATTACAAGCAACATTCACAGCGCGGGAAAGCATGGCCAATCAATTCGTGGAAGCATACGGTCGTTATTGCTGGGAAGTACAATCGTTAGCAGATTATACATTAGCGCCGTTCCATTTATTGGCAACGGAAAAGCAAACGTATTTCGACAAAGACCACGTTTGGCATATGGAAACATTGCAAAAATACTGTGGTGGAGAAGGGAACGTAATGCAAGCAACAGCCTATAAAATCGTTGATTTTGCCGACCCTGCCAGTGAAGCCATAGCAACGGAATGGTGGTTAGCACTAACTGCAGCCGGAGGTGAAGGCATGGTTGTAAAACCTATGCAGTTTATACACAGGGGCGAGCGTGGCTTAGTGCAACCGGCCATTAAAATACGGGGTATAGAATACTTGCGAATAATATATGGATTGGGGTACACGGAAGCCGCTCAATTGGAGCGCTTGAAACAACGCGGATTGAATACCAAACGTGGCTTAGCCTTACGCGAATTCTCGTTAGGCGTAGAGGCATTAGAGCGTTTTGTTGCGGGCGAGCGGTTAACAAGTGTGCACCAATGCGTAACGGCGATATTGGCGCTTGAAAGTGAGCCGGTGGATCCTAGGTTGTAAAGCAGATTGTTTGTTGTAAGATAAGGCTGTATTGGGTTTTATAAGGCGAGTAGTCGTTTTTGTAAAGTCTATGCAGCCTTTATAATTATTTTTCGGTGGGAAAGTAAGCCTGTATGCAAAGCAGAAATTATCTTCAAAATAATGCTAAAAAAATTAGCAAATTGGATTTTTTGTTGTACATTTGTGTCCGCTTAATTCCTCATAAAGCTTTTAATAAAAATGACAAAACGTTAACCCGATCACTATGCAATTTCTGTTTTGTTACCTGCGCTTTGTAGAGGAGCGAATCATGTTTTTATTTCACATTTAAACAAATTTATCAACTAAGAAAAAACCATGAAAAAGTTGTTTGTGCCCGGCGCTATTGTCCTAGCGTTATGTATCCTTATTGTTGCTTGCAGAAAAGAACATACTACACCGCGTGTTGTAACTGCACAGTCAAAGGTACCTGTACATATTGGCGTAACGGGATTTACGCAAAAAGTAGACAATAATGTCCAAGCCCGCCAAGATGTTGGTGGCAATGTAAACCACTTGTATTATTTAGCGTACGATGATAATACACAACACGTAGCTTCTTACAGGATTACTTCGGCTGCTGATCCTAATTTTGGTGAGGTATTCGATACCTTGTACCCAGGTCGTTATAATGTAATTCTTATTGCTTCTCCTGAGAATTTATTAGGTGAGATCAACATTGGTCAAATGTATGATTTCAACTATGCTAATAGTGGCTTGCATTTCCCGGGATTAGACTCTTTACCTTTACCTAGTTTGTTCTATAAGAAACTAGTTGTTGATGTAACCACTACTGGTCGTGTTACGATTGATACCGTTACTTTAGAAAGATTAAACGGTAGCTTGGAAGTTCGCATTTTAGATGCTGTTAATTATGATCCAATGATAACAACGACTGTAACGGTAGATGCAGAATCGGCGGGATATTATTTTGCCTATGATTACCCATCATTTGCTTCTAGCGATAGTATCATTAAAAAATTGAGAAGATTACCTACCGGTTATTTCGGCGACTTTATGCTGAATACTGCGCGTGCATTCACTATTAACATCGAGCAAACGAATTTGTATACTGCGCAAACTACAGTAAAGCAAATTCACAATGTTAGATGCGAACGCAATAAACGTACAATTGTAGAAGGTCGTTTGAATAATGGCAACTTTGTAGTACGCGTTAATGATGCTTGGAATGGCGAAATTTTTGTGCCATTCAAACAAAAATAATTGCCAACTTAAGCCCTATAAGTATGAATACCCAGTGCGAGTAATTTACTTGCACTGGGTTTTTTTATGTCATAAACTGTATTGTTTATTTGGCATTGATATATGGGTGTTATCGATTAGAAGTATTCATGAAATGAATGTTAGTATAAGTGCTGATGAAATTATTTGCATCGGGTAAATGTTTTAGAGGATGGTGGCATAAATAGGAGACGATGCGAGGTATTGTCTGAACTGCCTTTCGTTTATTATTTATCGAAGCGGTTTCTCTCGAGATAATAATGGTTAAATCTACCTATCAACTTCCCAATAAAGTGGCCATTATATAACCAAGGAGTTTTACCAGGGAATTGTTAAAGTCTTGTAAATGTAATGGTGAATATTCATAAGTAAACAAACGTTTACTTACTTTTGTATTGAAATAAAGAATGCAATGCGACCGAAGAATACCCAAAAAGAGCAAGCTATCAAGGATATAGCCTTGAAAATCATAGCAGAAGAAGGTCTTGAAAACCTAAGTATGCAGAAGTTAGCGAAGGAAGCGAATATCTCCCCGCGTACTATCTATTTGAAATACACCGATAAAGACGACCTGTTAATCAAATTATATATCGAGGAAGTGATTGGCGCATATGAACACGCCATTCTGCATGGATTTAAAGAAGATTTGGATTTTGAAAGAGGGATACAGCTTATATGGACCAATGCTTTCGCTTTCTTCAAAGAACGCCGCGAAGCCTTTGCTTTGATGCAATACGGGAAATCGTCGCCATTATTGAATAAGTCGTACCAAGAACATCAAATTGAAGAAGGGATGTTTTTTAAGCCCATCCACAACTTTTTACAATTTCATATCAAGGCTAAAAGAATCAAGCCATTTCCAATAGGGGTGTATAGGGCCTTATTATTTGCTCCTTTGATGGACTTAGTGAATGAATATTTCGAGTATATGGACAGGCCCAAACAATTAATTACAAGTAAGATTTTAAAAGAATGCTGCCAGGCAGTTGCCCAAGGCGCCTTGTTAACAACCATTAAATAAATAACCATGCAATCATTGCTCAACAAATCAATTGCCATTATTGGCGGCGGCCCTGGTGGCCTTACCTTAGCACGCTTATTACAAATGCGCGGCTTACAAGTAAAAGTCTATGAACGTGATGAACACGAACATGTACGCGTACAAGGTGCTACATTAGATTTACATGATGACTCGGGTTTAAAAGCCTTGGAAGCAGCCGGCCTTATGGATGCATTCAAAGAGAACTATAGACCCGGCGCCGATAAAACCCATGTTGCCAATAACCAAGGCGATATCGTATTCGCAGAAAATGAAGCAGCAGAAAAAGGCTTTGATCGCCCAGAAATCGATCGGGGCCCTTTACGTAAAATCTTGTTGGCTTCATTACAACCCGGCACAGTACAATGGAATGCCCAAGTGAAATCCATGTCGCCGGAAGGTACAGGTTGGCATCTCTATTTTTATAATGGCAGCGATGTGTACGCCGATATCGTAATTGGAGCAGATGGCGCCAATTCCAAAACACGTGCACTACTTACGGATATCAAACCATTTTATGCCGGTGTTACGATTGTAGAAGGTAGTGTATATAATGCGGCTGAGGCCGTACCGGAACTATGGAAATTAACCGGTGGAGGAAAGGTATTCGTGATGGGTAATAGTAAGAGCTTGATTTTAAGTACCAAAGGAGATGGCAGTTTAGTGTTTTACACGGGTGCTAATACCCCTGCAGATTGGAGCACAGCTTTCAATTGGGATTTCTCTAATAAAGACAGTGCCCTGGCTTGGTTCAAGGAAGATTTTGCTGCATGGGGAGCAACCTGGTGGCCATTATTCGAACAAGCGAAATACCCGCTAACTGTACGTCCTCAATATTGCATGCCGTTCGACCAAGTGTGGGATGCCCAGTCGAATCTTACCATCGTGGGCGATGCCGCTCATTTAATGCCCCCATATGCCGGTGAAGGCGTAAACATGGCCATGCTCGATGCTTTGGAGTTAGCCGATGCATTTACCCATCCATCTTTTCATTCTTCCCAAGAAGCAATCGCACATTATGAAACCAATATGCGCAAAAGAGCCTCGGCCGTAGCTGAAATGACAATGGAGCAAACTCGTGCTTTGCATAGTGAAGGTGCATTAGAGCATCTAGTAGCGCTTTTTTCAGGTGATCGAAGGGAAGAATAAATGGATTAACAAGATTGAATGGCAGCCGGTTACTAACAATCAATAAAATAAATTCATTATCAATATAAAAGTCCTGCTAGCGTGGGACTTTTTTTATTAATGGCACGAGGTATTAAAAAGCAAAAAGGGCAACGCCGTGTGGAAGCGCGCCCTCTTTTTGCGTGGAGAATGAATGGATTATTGTACGATCACTTTCTTCACCAAGCGTTTGTTGTTATGTAATACTTCGAGGAAGTATATACCATTTGCAACGTTGCTAGTGCTTACAGTGAACGTTTTCGCATTCGGATGCTGGATAAATAGTACTCGTTTGTTGATGTTCACCAAGTTGACACTTACAGGTGACGCCGGGTTGTAATTTTTCAATGTTACAGAAAACGTACTGTTCGGTTGGATGGGGTTAGGATAGACGTTTAAATCGGGAGCATCGTCTTTTTCCACCGTTTTAGCGATCTCGCCGGTTGCAGGACCTACACTACGTGCATTGGCAACCGGTCCGACTACGCTGTAATTGAATGATTCCCATGTGCCTTTCGCTGTACGCCATGAGCTCATGGGCGCCGCGCCGTTCTCAGAGCTAATATAACCGCCGTTGTTGCATAATAGGGAGATCGTCCCGTTGCTGTTGTTTACCCATGTGAATTTCTCCCAGTCTTGTATGCTGGTTCGGTTTGCAGTGATCGGGTTGGCGCCGTTTTCTGAAGAGACATATTTAGCCATGCTGCGCAAAGCAATTTTGCCACCGCCTGCATCGAGTACTGAAAATTGTTCCCAAGTTTGAGGAGCTGTACGGTTGCAAGTCATGGCAATTGTGCCATTTTCACCGCTTACGTACAAATTGTTATTGCCGCGTAAAGTAATCACAGAACCTATAGGAGCACCTGTACCTGGATTAGGGTTACCCGTGCGTTGAATAACCACTTCGTTGATAGCGGTAAGCAAGGAGTTAACACCTGTAGCATCCTGGGAGAGTTCCCAGATCATAATGCCGCTTCCTTGGTCGAATGCTAAATTGGTTTTGGCTTTGATGGTAGTGATACCGTTGTAGCCTACACCGCTGAAAATATCGTTATAAGGATTAGCACCACGTGCAATTAATTGTGCGAAGGATTCCCAAGTAGGGCGACCATAAAATGGTACACCTAACACGAGTTTCGATTTTGGTAAGCCACGACCTAACCAGTAGTTTACGGAAGAAGTGGCATTAGCATATGTTGAGTGGTCGTAACTGTTGAAGTCATAGGCCATGAGCGTATAAAAATCTACCAATGCAAAAGCACTGCTTAAAATACTACCACCATTTGTACCGACTACAGCGCCGGTTAATAATTTGCCCCGGTTATGCATTTCGGTGCTTAACTGGGTCATAAGCGTAATGTAGTTGTTGGCAGAAGCGCCCGCATCGGGGTACTCCCAATCGATATCAACGCCGTCGAGATTGTACGTGTTGACGAAATTAATCATGTTGTTAACAAAGTTGTTGCGGTAAGTGGCATTAGCCGCGAGGGATTCAAACCCGCTATCATCTCCATTATTCCAGCCACCAACAGAGATCAGCACCTTTACATTATTGGCGTGCGCTGTGGAAACAAGACTTTGGAGTTTAGAAGGGTTTTCGATGGCTTGCAGGCCACCGGTTGCTGTGGGTAACAAAAACGCGTAATTGATGTGGGTTAATTTACTGTACTGAACGGCTCCAACGCTACCTGCCCACGATGGCATATAACCTACCACGCGGAATTGTGCCGAAACAGTTGTTGCAATCAACAGGAAAAATAAAAAGAGGTTAAAAAATCGTTTCATGCGGGAACAGTTTTGGGTGTGGAATAAATATTATGAATCGGTTCAAAAATACCGTTTGGTGTAGTATTTATTGCGGAATGGCACCCCTACATTACCACTACAAGGCCAATATTTCTTGCTTAAAGTGGTGTAAGTGTGTGAACTACGTTTTATATATAGCTTAAAAGTACGGGTAGGCGATATGTATATATAATTGATATGTCAATTATTATACAAGAAAAGTTGGGGCGTGCGAAATGATGGCAGCTATTATAAGAGTTGGTCGTTTTTGAGCAATTCGAATACTTTTAATACACCGATCACTTGGGCCGGTTCTTGTAAATAGGTGGCTAAATCGAAGTATTGGACGGCACCAATCTCGTTACTTGGACGAATTTCGCCTTCAATATTGTAGAGGAAGCAGGATTGTTCCATGATAATATGCCCCTCTTCGCCATATGCGGGTGCGGTAATATGACAATAGTAGGTGAGTTGAGATGGGTCGAGTTGTACATTTAGTTCTTCTTCAATTTCACGTTGGAGGGCTAGCGAGGCAGGTTCACTGGGGTCGATTTTACCACCCGGTAGGTACCAAGCATTCTTATTATTACTAAAGGCTAGTAATAGTTTTTTATCCTTCACAGCAATTAAGCCGGCAGTATATAGTTGTTCTATTTGCATCTCGTGGGCAAATTACAAACAATATTTCTAATAGAATTATAGGTACGATTATGGATATATATAGAAAAGAACATCAGCATTCATGAAAAATGTCAACTATGCGAGTATTCTATATGATTTTATGGCTATGTGCACCCTTCTTCGTTAAAGCGCAAGGCACTTTAGCTGAAAACCAGCTAGATGGTTTATTATTATATAAGAGTGAAATGACATCGTGGTATGGTACAGATGTAGTGCGGGAGAAGTTCCCGGGTGCGCTGAAGAGTTTAGGGGGGTATTTTTCGTACCCATCCGGCAATTGGTACAGTTGCGTGTTTTACTCGAAAGATGCTCAACCGAAAGTACTCATTACCATATCATTCGATAGTACCTATCAACTCCAAGAAGCAATTACCAACACTGAAACACGGGAATTCACGGCCGAAGAGCTTGTATATTATAAACTACGTAAAGCCGCTTTCGAGCAAGTAAAACAAGATACTTCGGTTCACCTTTTGCCCAATACCAGCCTTAATTTTGTGCCTTTAGTACATGAAGGGAAGCACAAAGTATACGTACTAAGTGGCCCCAAAGAGCCTAATATCGTATTGTTTGGGAACGATTACCTGTTGTTGTTCGATGATAAAACCCACATAAAGTCCCTTACAAAACTGCATAAACAGGCTGTACCCATAAAATACGATGATAAACAACCCGTTGCGGCTTCATTGCATACCGATACCAACGAGTCGGATAAATATATAACGGCTACCGATATCTGCACTTTGATGTTATATGCCCGGTATGCCGGTTGGAAGCAACATTTTGTTGTATCGCCTTCGTTTGTATCTATTTGGGATTGTGAGAAGGATGAATTGAATGTTATTACAATTGAAGCTTGGCATAAGATATTGGAAGCGCAACAGCAGAAGTAAATGTAATATTGCTTATGAATGGGCATCATAAAACCACCCTTTTTGCATAGAATGGGTGGTTTTATTTTTTATATTGAAGAAGGAACGACAAGGTGACAACTTGTCAATGTGTTTGTTGATGAGCACATTTACACTATAACAACCGGGTGGTTTTATGATTGGGTAAACCTTGGCTAAAAACATCCACATTTACCCTGTTTTTAGCCTTTAATTTGCACCCGAATTGTCTTTTCCTAGGCATGACCTTATCGCCTACTTGAAGTCAATTAAGTGGCCTTATTTTCAAAAACCTTGCAAATGCTTTGCAGCATTGCGTTTGAGGCAAGAATATTAGTGGTTTTGGGCTTATATCCAAGCCAGCAAGGCGTTCTAGCGGAAAAAATATAACTCCTATATATCAAAATATATCTCTTCTCAATACCAGCTTAAAATACAGCCTAAAATATACTACCCAGGTATATCTCCTATATATGTAACAAGCTTCAAACCCTTTAAAATATATTAGCACATACATTGAAGAACATTGAAAGATAATACCCATCAACGTTTCAAAACATGGTTTTAATATTTGATATTATAGGTAGAAACATACGCAAAGTGTCAATATGACGTAGCGGTTGTAAGACCTAATTATATTACCGCTTCTTCTGCAAAGTTTGCCGGTTTGTAGCGTTTCGCCAGTAAGCCTGTTGCTTCCGCTAAGTTAATGTCGTATACGAACACCCCCGGTTCGCCGTAAGGTGCATGCGCTAAGCAAGTTCCATTCGGTGCGATGAGGGAGCTGGCCGATTCGGGATAACGCATTGCGTAATTAGCACTGGCGAAAAAGATGGTATTTTCCATTGATCGCATCATCATCGCTTTTTCGTAGTAGGGGTTTGATATTGCGCCCCATTCTGTTAGCATCTCGGCTTCGTCGACATTACTGCCTGTGCAATGAGGATGGAAAACTACTTGTGCACCACGGCGTGCCGGCCATCTAACCGATTCGGGGTAGCGGAAACCTTCGTGGCAAATGGTGATGCCAAAAGTTAATTCATCTATCGTAAATACGCGGTGTGCAGTACCTGCTTTCCAAATAACTTCTTCAGTTGGATCGAGTTGTGTTTTGGCTTGGTAGCCTAATACACTACCATCCGGTGCAATAACGAATGCCACGTTTAGTAATGAATCGCCTTCAAACCAATCCATGGGTAGTATAATACCCATTTGGTACTTCGCGGCTGTTGCTGCCGCATGATCTAATGCTGCTTGCAGGGCCGGTTGATTCCTTTCTGTTACCGGTGGATGGTTCGGTAAGGGATAGCCTGGAATAAATGATTCTGGAAAGCACACAATACGAGCAGCTTGTTCAGCAGCTTCAGCAACAAGTTTATCGAGCCAATATAATCCTTCTTTAATAGTACTAGGCAAAGGTGGCGAGGCAATAGCTATTTTCATACATCGAGCTTTTAAGGTGATGGCAAGTTAAAGATTTACCCTTATATGCGTGCGCTAGATACAGGTGTATGCAACTGTTTTTTGAAAAGTTTACCTATAGGTATTTCTAAAAATAAAAAATTGTTGCGTTGCTGTAATGTAATACTGCATTGGGTTTGAAGGTATTTGGTTTTTGATGTTGATAAAGAAGTGCATTGATTGAAATTTTTAAATATGCAATGTTGTATCTTTCTTGTAAATCGCCCATATATGAAAATATTGCAAAGATGCTGCGTGGTTTTTTTACTGCTATTGGTTGGGATTTCCCCTACAAATGCACAACAAAATGACGCTCAAGACATCCAACAAAAGATCCTGCAACTCGATAGTGCATTCTGGAAATCTTATAACGAATGCGATATTGCTAAGTTTGCTACTTTCTTCACGGATGATTTAGAGTTTTACCACGATAAAGGAGGTATTACGCTGGGTTCAAAAGAAGAAGTAACCACTTTTAAGAACAATTTATGTAACACGGAAAAAGATTTTCGCTTGCGTAGAGAAGCTGTGCCAGGTACTGTAAAAGTGTATCCCATGAAGAGCAATGGGCAAGTGTATGGCGCCATTATTACAGGTGAGCATGTATTCTTCATCTTGGAGAAAGGTACATCTCGATTAGATGGCCAAGCCCGGTTCACACACTTATGGGTGTTGGATAATGGCCAGTGGAAGATGAAACGTGTACTCAGTTATGATCATGGTCCTGCCGATTTTCATGCGAAGTACAAAGAGATCAGTTTATCCGCGGCCGCTGTTAAACGTTTCGAAGGAACCTACAAAGGGCCTAGCACCTCTTTGGAAGCAAAGGTGCAAAAAGGGAAACTTACTTTTATCATGAATGGTAAAACATTCGACATTTACCCGATGGCGTCTCATCAATTCTTTGCTGCTGAACGAGATCTTACGTTCGAGTTTGTGAAGGATAAATTGATTGTGCGCGAGGATGAAAAGATCGTGGAAGAAATGTTGAAAGTGAAATAGGATTTGCGGCTAATCCATCCTTATATATTTAAGTGGGTGCTTATGAGCACGAGGTATTGGGCGATATATTACCTACGGTTCATAAAGAACGAGCGTTGAAGTGTGCGACGCCACTAAAGCCGGTCTATCTTCAACAGTTGACCACAAAACAGTGAAACCTACGTAGAAAATATCTTATATGTTAACCCAGCGTTCAGTTATCCTGGTAGTTTTTGGGCAAAAAACAATCAATTTGTCAAATAATTGGGGAGAAAAATTTGAATTTGTAATATTTTTGTTCGGAATGTTCGGTGTATGGCGGTATCTCCTTTATATAATGAAGTAGGGCTTTTCCAGCAGATTGCTGCGGGAGAGCAGGAAGCTTTTAAGGATGTATACTATTATTATTACCCTAAGTTATACGGTTTTGTTGTGTCGATTACCAAGTCGGCCATTATTACAGAAGAGATTTTACAGGAAACATTTACGCGCTTATGGGAACACCGCGAAATGTTAGCCGATAAAGGATATTCTGCGCCTTGGTTATTCCGGGTAGCTGCTAACTTAGCCTACGACGCCATTAGGAAAGCAGCCAGCGAATCCAAACTACACGAACTCCTCATCCAATTTCAAGCTAACCACCATGCTTCCAATAATGTTGCCGACCATATCGATGAATGGCAACAAAAAGGTCTTTTAGATGAAGCCATCCGGCAATTACCGGCACAACGACAGTTAATTTTCCGAATGTCGCGCATAGAAGGCAAGAGTCACCAAGAAATTGCCGAACAACTAGGCATTTCTACCAATACCGTGAAAAACCAAATGGTGACCGCCCTCAAAGCCGTGCGAAGCTTCATACATAATGCCAACAAAATCTTGCTTACTATCCTGGGGTAAAATTTTTTTTGAGGGGGGAATAGTCCTTCCGTTTCACTCCATCGTTACTCTTATTATACACCTAATTCATTGCATGATGCATACCGACATCCATCGTATGGAGTATTTACTTGCGCGCTATAGCGAAGGAACCGCCACGGCAGAAGAATCTACCGAGCTGGAGACTTTGTTGTTGCAAGCAGAACTTCGACCCATTGTGATAGATATTTTGACTAAAATGGCTGCTGAATCTAATATCACCGCGCATATCAGCGAAAGTGAATTAGAGAAGGGCGCTGCACATATTTTACATAGACCTACGAAAAAAGTAATGCCACTACGCCGTATTTGGTTGACAGCGGCGAGCATTGCTTTATTACTCACCGTAGGAACGATGTATTACATCAACCGTCAACATCCCGTAAAAGCGCCAACCGTTACGGTTGCGCAAGTTGTGCCGGGGAAAGACGGTGCTATTCTCACGTTAGCCGACGGCTCGCAGGTTTCCCTAGATTCTGCAGCCAACGGCACCGTGGCGGCACAAAATGGGCAAACTATCGTAAAGAAAAACGGTCAATTAGTGTTTATGCCGAATGAGGCCGGTGATCCGAATACGTTTACCACGGTGAGTACCCCGAAAGGCAGGCAGATACAATTAGTATTACCCGACGGTACAAAAGCATGGTTAAACGCGGCTTCCACATTGCTTGTGCCTACAAAATTCGATACCCAAGGTCGCGTAGTAAACGTGCAAGGGGAAGCGTATTTCGAGGTAGCAAAATTGACGATGCCGGGTTCGCAGCAACGCATGCCGTTTAGGGTAATAACGCGTAAAAATGTTTACATAGAAGTTTTGGGTACCCATTTTAATATTCAAACCTACGAGAACGATAATAGTGTGAAAGCTACGCTGGCAGAAGGAAGCGTGAAAGTGTTTGCAGGTAACAAAGCTACTTTGATTAAGCCGGGAGAACAAGCAGTTGTAGTAGATAACCAGCAAGGTATTGAAGTGAAGGCCGTGGATATCGACGAAGTGCTGGCTTGGAAGAATGGCACATTTATGTTCAAGCACCGCACACCGGTAACGGAAGTGCTGAAGCAAATTGCCCGCTGGTACGATGTGGAAGTGGTATATCCAAATGGCCAGCCCACCGCCGTATTTGAAGGGGAGATGCAGCGCGATTTGAGTTTCGACCAGGTGGTGAAGGGATTAAGCGCGATGGGATTGGATATAACAATTGAAGGAAGGAAATTAATAGTACGACAATAAATAGGATATAAGAATTTCCGGGGTTACAGGTAAAAATAAAAACCGGGCGTGCGGCAACACACCCGGCGGCAGTTCCTGGTAATCTCATAATAACAACTGTAGGTCATTTATTACTCAACCAAAAACCGTTACAAAAGTATGTTTTTTTACACTTTTAGTAACCGGGCTCGCTATGCACTATGTCAAACGGCGAGTACTTCGGCAGGCGCTGCAAGGAACCGGGTTACAACCAAAATTATGCGCGTGGTACGTCTTTATGCCTTTTTTATGCTAGCTTTTTGTTTGCATATCACTGCAAACGGGATTTCACAAACGGTGAATTATTCGGCCGAAAAAGTGCCGTTGAGCAAAATATTTCCTGTTATTAAACAGCAAACGGGGTATGTAGTGTTGTATAACCCCGACCAGCTAACTAGCCTAGCGCCTGTTAGTATAGCCGCGCATAAAATGCCGCTGCAAGCGTTTTTGTCGGAGATTTTAAAAGGGCAGCCGCTTGGGTTTACCATTGAAGGCAAAACCATTTTCATCAAGAAAACAGTTACAGCAGCTAATATTCCTTTGCCCACCATGGAGCAACAAGTGGTGCCCGTGGTATCGGGTAATATTACCGGTGATGATGGGCGAGCTGTGCCGGGTGTTGCTATTAGGGTAAAAGGCGAAACGGTGGGTACTACCACCGATGAACGCGGTTATTTTATATTAAAGAACGTAGCACCGAATGCTGAATTAGAGATTAGTTCATTAGGTTTCAGACCGGTATTGGTAAGCGTTGCCGATTGTTGCAAGCGTTCATCAGCCGTTAAAGGTGTAATGCCTGTAATGAAGGAAGATGGTTCTTTACATGTTTATATTAAATTGGAATTATCGGTACGTGCATTGGAAGAGATTTCTATTATGAACACCGGTTTCCAAAATGTATCGAAAGAACGTTCTACAGCGGCCGCTACGAAATTGAGTAACGAACAAATTAACCAACATATTAACGCGAACTTATCGGGTGCTATTGAAGGAAAGGTTGCCGGCTTTAGCTTATTCCAAGGAAAACCGATGATTCGCGGTATTAGTACTTATTCGCTTGGTATTGGCACACAGCCTTTATTAGTTATTGATGGATTAATTACGGAAGGTAGTTTAGATCAAATCAACCCCTACGATATTGAATCGATCACTGTATTGAAAGATGCGGCAGCAGCTTCCATTTATGGTGCAAGGGCAGCGAATGGGGTAATTGTATTAACCACCAAGCAAGGTAAACGTGGTGAAACAACGTTGAGTGCAAACGTAGATTACTTCGTTACGGAGAAGCCTAATTATGATGCCATGAATTATGCTTCCACGGGTGATATGATTGATTATGAAACGGATGTGTATAAGTACCAAAGGAGTAAATACGCTACTGATGCCGATTTCTTCAAGTACTATGGTAGCTTAGGTGCGGGTCCTATTCGTTATTATTCACCTTTGTATGCGTTGTATCGCAACCAAGCAGAAGGCAAATTGTCGGCCGACCAGGTAGCTAATACGCTCGACCAGTGGAGAAATATCAATTACATCGATCAGTATAAAAAATACGTTAACCAAAATAATGTACGCAAGCGTTATAACCTAGCACTTAGTACAGCCACGGATAAAAACAATACTTACCTCTCTTTGAACTATGATACAGAACAAGGGGATGTAATTAACAATACATCCAACAACTTCACCTTGTACATGAAATCTACTTACAATGTGAAGAAATGGTTGAGTGTAACCGTGGGAACCAATACTGCGTACAATCGTAGCGTTTCTACAGATAACAGTTACGAAGATTTTTCAAAGTTTGAACTGTATACACCAATTGTTGATGCAAGCGGGAAAAGAGTATACCGTGATTACGTGAACTTATCAGATGGTTTCTCCTCTTCGGGTGCCATGAATAGCGTGGTGGCGGAAGCCTTGAAAGCAAATGGTAACTTCAAACCTATTACATTTAATGTTTTAGACGAACTCAACTACGGCAAAACGAAAACGGATGTATTGCGTTTACGTGCTTTCACCGATATGCAAGTAAAGCTATTACCGGGTTTGCGATATAATATGAAGTTTCAGTACGAAATGGGGTCCAACCGTACAGAAACTTACAATGAAGAAGCGTCTTACAAAATGCGCTACTTGTATAACGGTATGAGTAGCTATAGCAGTGCAACGAATAAGTATACGCGTTATGTGCCTGCGGGTGATCGCTTTTACCAATCGGAATCAAGAGCGAATAACTATACGTTCCGTCATCAATTAGATTACGATAATACCTTCCGCATTAACGGTAAAACACATGATATTACTGCCATTGGTGGTTTTGAAATGCGTGAGTCGAAAGCACCGCGCAGCATTACTTCTTTGCGTTATGGTTATAACCCAGTTACGCTTACTTCTGTAGTAACGGATTGGGCCACCTTGAACGAGTCGGGTATTGATAGTTATTTGTATGGCAATACTACATTGGGATATACGCCTAGCAAAACACAAACAGAATCTTTACACCGGTATGTATCAAGTTACGCCAACTTTGGTTACACCTACGAAGGGAAATATAACTTAACCGGAAGTATTCGTATGGACCAAGCCGATTTATTTGGGGTTGATCCTAAGTACCGTTACAGGCCTTTATGGTCGTTAGGTGCGGGTTGGAACGTAACAAGTGAGCCGTTCATGCAAGCATTCCCGATGGTCGATTTCTTAAAGGTGCGTGCAACGTATGGTGTAAATGGGAACGTTGACCAGTCTTCCTCACCTTTCATTACAGCGAAAATTAAATCAGATAACTTATTCACCGATTTACAATACATCGATTTAACGAGGTTACCGAATCCTAAATTGCGTTGGGAGAAAACAGCAACAGCGAACTTGGGTGTTGATGTTACCTTGTATGATGGTCGTATTCGTGGTACAATCGATTATTACCGCAAGTACAGTACTGATTTGATTGTTCAAACGGATTTGGATCCTACTGTGGGTTCTACCAAAATTAGCTTGAACAACGGTGAAATGAGTAACAAGGGGATTGAAGTGAACTTATCGGGTGAATATATTAGGAAGAAGGATTTGCGTGTAGGGTCTACCATCGTGTTTGCCTATAACAAGAATAGAATTGAGAAAGTGAACAGTTTAACGACAAGTGCATACAATATCATCAGTTCTCCCACCTTCTATTTCTTCGATAATACACCGTACAATGCTTTGTATGCTTATCAATATGGTGGTATGACAAATGGTTACCCGTATGTATTGGATGAAAATGGTGAACCTAATATCACGTTCGATAAAGATGGTAACCCTACTTCCATGAAGCAAGTGAATAACCCTTCAGCCATTCGCTTGATGGGCACGATGATCCCTAAAATATCGGGTTCTTTCCAACAGAGCATTTATTACAAAGGTTTCCAATTGAACGCCTTGTTTGCTTTCTATGCGGGGCACAAGATGCGTAAAGACGTAATGGATTTATCGGGTGTAACACAGAATACAAAAGAAATTACAAACCGTTGGAAAGATGGAGCAACGGCAGATGCGCCGCGTTTAGAAATCGATTATCCAAGCAGCTTCCTTTCTTCGGTGTCGTCGGTTTCTTCTTATTATCGTTATTCCGATATCAACATCCTCGATGCATCATCGGTACGATTGAGAAACGTTTCGCTTTCTTATACAGTCAACAATAATGTATTGAAGTTCCTCCACGCAAAACAATTGCGTCTTACCGCGCAAGCCAACAACTTGTGGTTGTGGACGGCTAATAAAGAAGGATTAGATCCAGAAGCAGCCAGCTTGAACAGCGTTACACGCAGCTTGCCAATTCCAAGATCATTCTTAGTAGGCGCAGCACTTAGTTTTTAATGTTACAATGGAAAGAAAATGAACAACAACTTCTTAAAATATACACTCTTAGCCGCTAGTATATTCACTGCGAGCAGCTGTAAAAAATACCTCGACCTTACACCGAAAGGTGAAATGGTAGTAGAGAAAACGGAAGACTTCTACAACATGGTAAGCTATCCCAACCGCGCTTACCCCATCAATAACTTCCAGTACTTAAGCGACGACCAATGGATTCGTGAATCGTACGTAATAGGTGTGAACAAGAGTATGGATATTATCAATTTCACCTTCGATTCTACAGAAAGCAGGGTGAATTATATGACTAGCTCTACCCTGTACAACCGTACATACGAGTACATCAACCGTTGGAACATGATTGTTTCATTGGTAGATAATAGCAAGGGCGACGATAATATGAAAGCATTGGCTAAAGCCGAGGCGCGTGTATTACGTGCCTACGACCACTTCATTTTGTTGAATTCCTTTGCCAAGCATTACAATAAAGCTACAGCAGCAACCGATGGCGGTATTTGCATGATGGATAAATACGACCTGGAAGCGCAACCTTCTAAGGCATCGGTAGAGCAAGTGTACCAGTTTATTGAGAAAGACCTCGACGAGTCGATTCCGTTCTTACAGAAAACACCGAAAGATGTATACCACCCGAGTTTAGTATTTGCGTATGCATTTAAAGCAAAGGTGCATTTGTTTAAGAAGGAATGGGATAAAGCAAAGGCCGCCGCACAACAAGCATTGGCTTTGAATAGCGAGGTGTTTGACTTGGTAACTTACACTACCCAAGGTGGCCCTAGTAAAGTATTGATCCCTGCCGGTGTAAATCCCGAGAATTTGAGCTACCATTATATGACAGGTCGTAACGAATTGAACTTCGGTTATACTTGTATTATTAGTCCAGAATTGGTGCAATTATTTGGTAAAAATGATGCGCGTTATAATTTGTTCTTCAATGCTACGAATGCTTCCTTCTTAGATATTGGCAGTGGTACTGCTTATTGGAATGTGAAGTTTACGAACTTCTTTTACCCTACAGTAGGATTGAAAACACCAGAAGTACATTTGATGTTGGCGGAGTGCTTAGCACGTGAAGGCAACTTACAAGGAGCGATGGATATCGTTAATATGTTGCGTTCGAAACGTATTACCAATGCTACGGAAGCTAAACTGGAGGTGCCTGGAACGAAAGAAGATGTAGTGCGTATTATTATTGCGGAGCGTAGAAAGGAATTGTTATTTGGTTTTAACCGTTTCTGGGATTTGAGGAGATTTAATACCGAGCCGGAGTATGCGAAAACAATTGTACGTAAATTCCCGCTTGTACGTACCACTGTTCCACAGCAAACCTACACATTACCACCGAATTCAAAATTATACATCTTACCATTTGCGCAGGATGTGTTGAAGAAGAACCTTACACTCACCGTTAACAGCGGGGAATCAGTTCCCTGGTAAGCTTTAATACTTATCATATTTGCACCGTGCAGCCAAAAGTTGCACGGTGTTTAGGAAACCTATGTTCAAAATATTGCCAACAATTCAATATTCATGAAAAAAGAAATCATTGCCCTGTCGATGTTGACCGCCTTACATGCTTCGGCGCAGCAAAAAGACAGCTCGAAACCTGCTGAGAAAGAAACAACAACTGCGGCACCTAGCAAAGACAAGATGCAGGCGTATGATAAAGTAATTACACCAAGTACAACTACGAAGAGCGGGATGTTCTTCGTACATTTCGTAGACAATAAATACTATTTCGAAATCCCGGATTCGCTGATGAATAGGGATATTCTTGCTGTAACCCGTTATGTTGCCACGCCGGAAGGGGGGCAAATGTACGGTGGTGAAAAGGCAAATGAACAAACCATTTATTTCGAGAAAGGCATTCAAGGAAAGATTTTTTTACGCGTAAATGTTGTGCGTTCGCGTGCTAAAGATGAAAACCAAGCCATTTATAAAGCTATTCAAAATACAACTGTACGACCTATTGCCGCGGCTTTCGATATTAAAACTATCAACCCTGCAAACGGCAACGTGGTAATAGATGTAACAGATTTCTTCAAGAAGGAGAATGCTGTTGTAACCATTGCCCAAGACATAAAAACAGAGAAGAAGTTAGGTGGCTTAGCAGATGATAGAAGTTTCATTACAAGCATCAAAACCTTCCCTATCAACATAGAAATTCGTTCCCTTAAAACATATACTTCTTCTAATCCAGGTTTAGCTGCTAGTGCCGCTAGTGGTGTTGTGTCGTTGGAATTGAATACGTCGCTTGTATTGTTGCCTAAAGTACCGATGCGTAAAAGATTATTCGACGAACGAGTGGGGTACTTCGCGAACAACTTCGTATTGTTCGATGATAATTCACAACAAACCAATACCTACGGTATTATTCAGCGTTACCGTTTAGAACCCAAAGAAGAAGATATTGAGAAATACAAGCGAGGTGAGTTAGTAGAACCTAAAAAGCAAATTGTATACTATATCGATCCTGCTACACCGGCAAAGTGGCGCCCATATTTAATGGCGGGTGTAAACGATTGGCAGAAGGCTTTTGAGCAAGCCGGATTTAAAAATGCGATTGTAGCGAAAGCATGGCCATCGGAAGATACTACGATGAGTATGGAAGATGCACGTTTCTCGGTGATTCGTTATTTCGCATCGGAAATTCCGAATGCTTATGGTCCACGTATTTCAGATCCAAGGAGTGGCGAAATTATTGAAAGTCATGTGGGTTGGTATCATAATGTAATGAAGCTCGTACATGATTGGTACATGGTACAAGTAGGCCCGAATGATGCGCGTGCTAGGAAGATGGAGTTTGATGATGAATTGATGGGAGAGTTGATCCGGTTTGTTTCTTCCCATGAAATTGGTCATACACTTGGTTTGCGTCATAATATGGGTGCATCTAGTCAAACACCGGTGGAGAAATTACGTGATAAGAAATGGGTAGAGGCCAATGGTCATACTGTATCAATCATGGATTATGCTCGTTTCAACTACGTGGCCCAGCCGGAAGATAAAATTGGAAAGGATGGATTGTACCCAAGAATTGGCGCTTATGATAAGTGGGCTATTCAATGGGGCTACAAGAACATTTTTAATACGAATGATGAATTCGAAGACAAGAAGGTGCTCAATAAATGGATTGTAGATAGTTTAAATGCTAACCCGCGTTTGTGGTTTGGTGGTGAAGGCAAGAATGGTGATCCGCGTAGCCAGACGGAGGATTTAGGTGATAACTCTGTGAAAGCGAGTGATTATGGGTTGTTGAACCTACAACGCGTGATGTCAAACTTATTGGAATGGACGAAAGAAGAAGGCGACTTGTACGATAACCTAAAACGCATGTATAAAGCCACTACTGGTCAATACTCACGCTACTTGTACCACGTATTAACTAACATCAATGGTACTTACATCACTTTCAAAAGCCAGGAGCAGAATGGTGCAGTATATACACCGGTTCCAAAAGAAAGAATGCAAGAAGCCATTGATTATGTGGGACGAAATTTAATGAACCCGCCTTTGTGGTTGTATCCAGAAAATATAACAAACAAACTACGCGTATTTCCTTTCGAGGAAATTGGCAACGTGCAAAACAACGTATTAAATACTTTGTTAAGCCCGGGTATGTTGTACAATGTGATGCAAATCAACCTACAAGATCCGAAAGCGTATACGGTTACGGAATACTTGTTGGATGTAAAGAAAGCGGCATGGCAGAAATTTACAGGCGATAAAGTACTAGATGCTTACCGCCGTAATATCCAAAAAATGTACTTGGAAAGAATAGCCATGATTTACAAGCCTGTATCTATTGATGCCGGTAAAATGTTAACCAATGCGGAACGTAGCGATGCGCGTATATATGTGCAGGAGCATTTATTAGCCTTGAAACGCCAAATACAAGCTTCTCCTGCAGCGAATGCATTGAACCAATTGCACAATGCAGCTATGATCAAAGAAATAGATCGCATCTTAAAGAGCGATTCCAAATAAGTGGAAACAGTGAAGATTGAAAGTTTAACGATTATTACACGGCCTTATAATTCATTATAAGGCCTTTTTTTATGCCATGATATTACTGTGAAGCATATAATTGTTCTATCAATCATTTAATTATCAATGAAGTATAATAATGTTGAATTTTTTAGAAAATATTTAAAACGAATTCTTATATATTTATCCCATCACATGTGCGCCTTAAGAATGTAGAGGAGGCGAATTGAGTTTTTGCGGCAACCCATTTCCACGTTTTCATTATTTAAACCCTTACATAAATAATATGTAAACCCAAAATCCACACAGATGAAAAAAGTTCTACTAACTGCCTTCCTGCTCGGAGGGAGCTTGTTTGCGTATGCGCAACAGTATTACTGGTCGTCGGGCGTTAAACACGCGTTAACCACGGATTCCACGACCGTTATTATCAAGTCAAAAAGCGCGGCCGACTTAAGTTCTGCCGTGAACCGTATGAAATTATCTGCTGCAGATAAAGATGCAGCGTATCGCCAAGTAAACGCGACAAATGTTACGGTGAAGTTCAATGCTAAGCGCGACCTTGCGGCCGTGGCTAAAACATTGGGTAACAGTGAAATTATTTATGCGCACAAAAATGGCAAAGCACCATTTGTATTAACAGGTACGGTATTGTACCAATTGGCAGATGGTAAATCTATTGCAGATGTAGAAAACTTCATCGCGAAGGAAAATTTAGGCAGCGTTCAACAAACACAGGGTGCTTACCAAACAGTTGTATTAACGCCGTCAAGCTTGAAACAAGTGTTGCCTATTGCTAATAAGCTTTACGAAAGTGGTCTTGTAAAATGGAGCCACCCGGATTTTTACAGCGACTTCAAAGTTGAAACAAATGATCCGAATTACAACAATCAATATTACTTGGATAATTACGCCCAAACAGGCGGTACGGCCAATATTGATATTGATTACACATTAGCTATCAGCAACTTTTCTTTCCCTAATGCAGTGCGTGTGGCAGTAATTGATGATGGGGTAGAAGCGCATGAGGATTTAGGTAACCGCGTTGTAGCAGGTTATTCTGCCGGTGGCTTTGGTACAGGAGCACCAGCATCTGCAAGTGCGGGTCATGGTGAGGCTTGTGCCGGTATTATAGGTGCTACCCGCGATAACAACCTCGGTGTGGCCGGTATTGCATCCAATGCTATCATTGTACCCGTGAATATTTTTAATGGTATTAACAATACAGCTGCTTCTGCATTTGATATTGCTACTAGTATCAACTGGGCATGGGACCCCGCACAAGGTAATGCTGCAGTATTAAGCTGTTCTTGGGGAGGTGGTGCACCTTCGGATGCAATTACTACCGCTATCAACAATGCAAGAACCCAAGGCCGTGGTGGGCTCGGTTGTATTGTTGTATTTTCAGCCGGCAACTTCGCGAATGGTTCAGCCTCTAATGTTTCTTATCCAGCTAACGTGAATGGTGTTATTTCTGTGGGGGCTATTGATAAATATGGGAATCGTTGGGGATATAGCCCTAACAATCCAATGATTGTTGCACCAACGGGTAATACGAATAACTTGGGTGATGTTTATACGCTGGATCGTATGGGAACGAATGGCTACTATAGCGGCAATTATACTAGTACTTTCGGTGGTACTTCTGCTGCTTGCCCGCAAGTTTCTGGGGTAGCTGCGTTGATTTTATCTGCAAGTCCTTGGTTAACGGAAGCACAAGTAAAAAGCGCTATTCTTTCTGGTGCTACGAATATGGGCAATACAACTAGCTTCGGTGTGGGGCGTTTAAATGCCTATAACGCCGTGAAATTAAGTCAGCCTACTATTACTGGTCCTGATCAATTCTGTACTACAACGGCTTTATATACAGTGAATAATGCACCTCCAGGTGCCACATTTGCATGGTCGCAAACCAACTCGGGTGCTTCAATTACGCCAACAGGTAACCCTGCGGTTGTGTCTGTAAGTACAAAAGGATATGGCCAAGTAAGTGTTAGTATTAATGGCGGGCAATATACATTGTCTAAATATGTAACAATGGGAACAACGGCTATTGTTTCCGCTTCACAACAGTATTGTGCGGGAAGTTACACACAATGGTATTTGCAAGCTACACCGGTAGGTAGTAGTGCTGTAAGTAACATTTCATGGCAGCCCGATCCAAGTAGCTCTGGTACGTACAATTTCT
Organism: Chitinophaga skermanii; assembly: GCF_003259335.1. Classification (GTDB taxonomy): domain Bacteria; phylum Bacteroidota; class Bacteroidia; order Chitinophagales; family Chitinophagaceae; genus Chitinophaga; species Chitinophaga skermanii. The sequence goes on along the minus strand of NZ_QLLL01000002.1, from coordinate 622,312 downwards.
ATAGCCCGAATAGCTTAAATACCTATGCAACTGTGGCTAATGGTGGTGGCTATGTGAACGTTAAGTTCACAGATGCTTGTGGTTATCCATCGCTTTACAGTGGTACACTTATTTATACCATTTGTCCTTCTGGCATGCGCATGGCTAATATTACGGCGTACCCCAATCCTGCCAACACCCAGTTGAATATCGAGGATCTCGGTACCACCGATCCTGCTTCCACTGCCAAAACAACTTCCGCCAAACAAGTCGATTTCGAAGCGAAGTTGTACGATGGTAAAGGTTTCCTCTTGCGTACGGCTAGTACGAAAGGCGATAAACGTGTGTCTTTCAATGTAAGTTCGCTGCCAGATGGTACCTATTATTTACACATTTTCCAAAATGGCGAACGCTCTGAACGTCAAGTCATCGTTCGACACTAATCTATATTAACTAGTGAATTGCAAGTCGTCTCTACTTTGTAGAGGCGACTTTTTATTTAACCCATACTACCGTGCTATCAATATTTGATGTGCTAGTTTTATTTAATACATTTGAAAATTGTTTAATCTAACTAAACCGAACCTATGAAACTGAAAAACTATTTATTGCTAGTAATGGCACTTGCCATGTTCTCAAGCTGTGGTTACAAAACTTCCGATGTAAGCAAAGTGTGGTTTTTTGTAAACGTTGAACCCATTTTAAAAGGAGAAGAGGCTAAAACTATGGCCGAAGCAAGAAAAATCACCGAAGGGATTTTACCCGGGTATTTGGCCGAGAACAATAAGAATTTTTCTCCCGCTAGTTTTTTAAATTTGGAAGAAGATGGTACTTATACCATGTACAGTCGCCATTTCGAGTATGGTACTTGGCAACTAAAAGGCAAGGATATTACCCTTACGAGCCAGGAGAAGAAAACAACCGTGTTTTCCATACTTGAGATGAAAGACAAAGGCATGAAGCTGCAAATGAAGATGGAGCCTGCTTTGGAAATAGCGTATGAGTTTGAAGGATATGATAATCACTTCAAAACGAAATTCGCCAATGCATTCAGCAAAGAGAATAACGAGTGGCGGATTACGCCAAAGCAAAAACAATCACCTAAAGAGATTGCTAAGAAACTAAAAAATCACTTTCAATATTACGTGTTGTATTTCAACTGGGCTATTGATAATGATATTCAAACTTTGGATGTGAGAAGTACGCCTAGTGTAGTGAAGATTTATGGGAATGGTTTCGCGGTTGAACCATATGAAGACTTGAAACAAGGATGGAAAGATACCTTCTACGATGAAGAAGATTGTAAACATGCAACGGATACTATCAATTATGTATTCGATCATGCGAATATTGCTTGGCCGAATACAACGAACAAGTTTAAATTCCATGCTGCCGGCTTCTCTCAATTAGCGCAACAATTCTAATCATAGTAAGCTCTATAGTACAAACCCCAGGCCTGCAAGCAGACCTGGGGTTTTATATTTGCGAAACATATAGCTGCACGCAAAGGGTTGGGTTAATTGCCTAATTGGAGCTCTTGACCGGCATTCACGGTAAACGTTGGCGTAATGGTTACCATCCGTGAAGCATTCAAGTGTAATTTACCGGCTGCTACCGTTACATTGGATGAATGAATAAAGCAACCTGTAATGGTGGTATTGCTTGTTACAGTTACACTGTTGTAAGTAGTAACAGGATTCACCCCGCAACCAGCTCCTACACCAATGGCTGCCACAGCATCTACTAAGCCATATCCCATTTGGTTGTTCCACGAGCCATTCGGGCTACCGGGTGTATACGTATAGCCGCCTACTTTTTTCGCTGTTGATTCGATGGCATTGCGTACTTGTAAACCGGTTAAGTTCGGCGATACAGCAATAACCAAAGCGGCTACACCTGCTACCATGGGCGCTGCCATAGAAGTTCCACTCATCGACCCTTCACCATTACTAGGTAAAGTTGACCAGATATTAGAACCGGGCGCCACCACATCTAAACCCGTTCCGAAGGAAGAAAAGCTAGAGCGGGTACCATTATTGGCAATAGAACCTACGGTTAAGATATTGGCATTACTATTGGCAGGGTAATCCATAGGACCATTGAAGTTGCCGGCCGCAAAAATGACAACAGTTCCTAATCCACCTCTACCATTTGCAATCGCACTGGCAATGGCATTATCCAGCATTGCACTTTGCAATTGGAAATAGTATGCCCCCCCTTGATCGCCCCAAGAGTTATTGATAACAGCCGCACCGTTCTGCCAAGCGTAGTTAATACCCGACGCTAATTGTTGCGACGTATTCACACCTAAGCCCAAACTATGACTTACTGATAAAATCGTGGCAGCAGGTGCTACGCCAGAACCCATGTAGTTGTTTTGGTTGGCGCCAACAATACCACCTACATGGGTACCATGATTACCATACACTACGGAAGGACTAGAGCCTGTCATTGCATTCCAAGAAAGAGGACTGTAGTTTGCTGCAAACTCTGGATGCGCGGCATCTACCCCTTGATCGAGGATGGCCACTGTAACCCCGGCACCTAGTGTAAGATCCCATGCATTACATGCGTTCACATCAATACCGGCGAAGCTTGTATTACGTAGCCCCCATTGGTTTACAAAACTTGGATCGGTAGGGCAGGCGTTATTTTTAAAGTGAAACATGAAACCTGGGTCGATTTCTGCGAATAAGTTCGTTTCGTAGAACGTATTTGCCATCGTTAAACCATTGCTGCCTAAAGGCGCTTTTAGTTTATACCAGGTGGGCATGTAAGGCACTTGTGTAAGAATTTCGGTACCTAGTTTCTCTGCTTGTGCTTTTAGAACAGGGAGATCATTTTCTGATTTTAATTGCACATAGAAGAATTCTGTAGTGGCAATGGGCATAGTGTCGTTGCCAAATACAGGTGCAATATGAATTTGCGCTGCTGGAGATGCTTTTTGTAATGATGTAGCATCTACAGGTAAAGAGCCGCTTTTAATTTCTACGATCTTCCAGGCATTGTCGTTGTATTTCTGCGGAGCACCTTTGAATTTTTCGCGGGCGAAAGATAGGTTGGTACCCAACTTACTCGCCGTTAATTGCGTGCTATCGGGTGCAGAAATATATACGAGATTTTTGCTGGGCGTGATCGAGATTTTCTTTCCCTTATACCAATAATAATCGGATTGGGCTTGGGCTAGCGCTGAAACAAACATTAATAGTACGACAAGAAACTTTTTCATCATGTTATGTTTTATGCGTTCGTTGATAAGATATAAATTGATAGATCGAGCATTGTTATTTTGTAATAACCATGCGTTTCGTATCTACAATTTTGTTATCAACGATGAGTGAATACATATAGATGCCTGCCGTTAATTCAGAAGAACCGATGGTTACTTCGCCTTTACCTGCGGCTGGAATGTTTCTTTGTGCTAACAATTTACCTTGTAAATCGTATACGCAGATCATAGCACCTATGGTGATTTTGGGTACGTCGTAACTAATCTTAGCTTGGTTGTTGAATGGATTGGGAGAATTTTGCATTAGCGCAGCACCATTTGTTTTATCTTTTAATGAAACAAACGTTTGTGCGCCTTTAGTGGCTTTTTCGGCGCGTAATGTTTCGATTTCTTTTTTCATAGAATCTACTTGTACTGCTAATTCTTGCACCGATTTGGTTAATAAAGAAACGATGGCTGTGTAGTTCAATAGGCGGTTACCATTTTCATCTACAATAACAGCTTCTGGTAACACTTGTTCTACTTCTTGCGCAATAAAGCCAACATCTTTCATGTCGTTACCGTCTTTCGCTTTGCGAAGATTATTGCCACCATTGCCTTTCCAATTGTATGAAACAGGATTTAAGCTCAGTAATTTATCTAAGCTGGTGTTCAATGGGAGAATGTTTGCTTTCGCGTTACGATCAGAATAATTATACACGTTTTGTACTTGGATGCTGTTGAAAGTACTGTTGTCTGAGTCGTAGAAAACTACTTGGTCGCCAGAACCGGAAATCCTTGGAGAGGGTACACCTAAACAAATTTTAAAGTAAGTAGGCGTGCCATAATAATCACCGGAAAAGTAATGGCCCCAACCATTGATATTGGTTGTGTAGGCACCAATTGGGTTAACGGGACCGAGGGTTAAGCGGCCATCTGCGCGGTATTTCAATTGGGCATGGGCAATAGAAAAACAGCTTGCCAAGAGGCAAAGTAGTAATAGTTTTTTCATGCTTGTAGGGTTTTAAGATGAAGGGTTCATGAATTTGTTGAATAATAGGAATCAGTATAATAACTGCGCGCACAGGAATTATTAAAATGGGTTTGGGTCTTTGGATTAAGTAGGATTGCCAACTAGTACAATAAAACAGTATTACGCACTTACGGGTAACAATTATTCTTTTAAAAGGAAGAATGTAAGTACATAGGTTAACTAAAACTCAATCTCTGCAAGGCATTACGGGTTAAATCCAAATAATAAAGCAACATGCTACTGCTGCCATTGTAAAGTAAATGTAGGAACATTGAATTGAAATTGCAATTCAGAGTGATAGTTTTTTCGTAATTTTTTTTGGATCAAAAAGGAAACCGCTTATAAAGAATTAGTTACAAATAGCTTGCAATGTTGTCGTAATAATTTGATAACAAGCTGCACTGCAGATATATTGCGACTTGTTGCTTTATAAGCGACCCGGGAAATTAATTTTTCCGTGCAATGAAGCGAATCACTGCGCCTTGGCCATTATGGAAGGTGCCTTCGCGGAGTGTGATAATGGCTTCTTGGAGAATATCGAATGTGAAGTTTTTGAAATCGGCTTGGATTTCTTCGATAGAGAATAGGGATGCAATGTCTTTCGGACCACCTACTTTTTCGTCTTTTTCAAGGTAAGCCAAATGATTTTTACTGAATGCTTCGAAGATGACAATGCCGCCAGGTTTCAACAACGTGACAAGCATTTTATGCAAGCTAGATTTTATCGATGCCGGGAAATGGGCAAAGATTAAGGCTATGGCATCGAACGAGTTGGGCGCATAATCCAGGTGCTGCAGTTCTCCCACTTGGTAATCGATGTGTACATTTTTCGCAGCTGCAAGTGCTTGTGCTTTCTGTTGCCCTGCTTGGCTAATATCGAAAGCGGATACTTCCCATCCCAATTGCGCAGCAAATACAGCATTTCTGCCTTCACCTTCTGCCGGGAATAATATTTTCCCTACAGGCCATTTCGCTAATTGTTCGGCGAGATATTCATTGGGTTGTAAACCGTATGCATAGTCGTCGTTTTCATAGCGTTCATTCCATTTATTCAACCAATTTTGATCCATTCTTTGAACGGTTTAGTGAAGTCCGAAATTACGGCTTATTTCTTCACCACCCTAAACCCCACATTGCTGAAACTCGCAAACGGGCTCGATGCACCTATGTCGATGGAATTAAAGAAACTACAAGAATGTTTACTGCACCACCAAGATCCTCCGCGGGCATGTACCGACTTGCTTTCGGGCCTATCATACGGTGCTTTCCCTTCACACAATTCAAATACATTCCCATATACATCATACAAACCCCAAGGATTTGGTTTGAACGATTTCACCGGCGAAGTATACATAAAACCATCACTGGAATCTGCCACTAAATGATCACGCCCATGCCATATATTGGCATATTCACCGATCTTTTTATCCTGGTTGCCCCAGAAGTATGTTGTATTCTTTCCTGCATTGGCAGCTACTTCCCATTCATCTACAGTAGGTAAACGGTACCCGGCCCATTGACAATAAGCCTGGGCATCTTTATAGCTGATAGTTGTAACTGGATGTTGTTGTTTATGTTCAATGCCACCACGCGTAATGCCATTCGGGTAACGCCAATATGCTGTAGTGTCTTGTATCCAACGGAACTCTGCTAGCCCGGGTTCGAATACCATGGCATTATGATGTTTTTCAGCTAAGGTTACATAGCCAGTAGCTGCTACAAATTCTGCGAATTGAGCATTGGTAATTTCGGTAGTAGAAATCTCGTACGAGTGAAGGGCAATAGTGCGCTTGGGATTTGCGGGGTAATTAGCTCGTCCAACTTGGTACTTGCCGGCAGGAACGGTAGTGAATGCTAAAGTATCTTGTGCTATAGCATTGAAAGTATAGCACAAGAAGCAAAGTATATATATACAACTAAACCGCATTAGCGTTTATAGTTTTTATAGAAGTCGTTTACCCGCTCTAAAATCAACGCTTCGTTCGCTGCATTATAATCAATGTAAGCATTGTAAATCGATTGATCGCTGTAAAGCTTTTTGTAGGTAGCTGATTTCAATAAAGGTTCGTATTTGTTTTCTTTCATGAGCAACAAGAAAATGGTCAATATATCATGATCTTTCTTGTCGATAAGGTAAAACTCTTGTAGGAAAGGAATCATCTCCACAGCATTCATATCTACAATGGCTTCTTTATAATTGACACCAATGCGTTTACTGCGCAGAATGGATTCTTTCATGATGGACATAACGGAGTCTTTGTTGTCTTTAAAGAAGGCAACTTGTCGTTTGCTCCAGTATTGTTCCGGGTAGGCCGATAGTAGGGCGCCGAATATTTTCTTATGCTCATCTTGAATGGGCATAGGAATATCGCAATTCTGGGCGTAATACTCGGGGTTAATCATGTTGTAGGTAAACTTAGCTCGTAAGCTGAGTTTATTGTAGATATCAGCCGGTAATTCGCCAATAGCTTCATAATCGCCATTGTCGTTATCGCGTGTTTCAATTTTAGCGATCAATGCTTTTACGGTAGCTAATTCGTAGGGTGGGGTGGTTACTTTAAGTCGGTAAGCATGGTAAGCTTGGCTTTCTTTGGATGCAGGTTTAAACTCATCGAATTCCTGTGCATGTACTTGCAATGTAGCGCATATGCACAAAAGCATGATTAATTGTTTCATCTTTTATTTTACATTTTTAATCGTCAATTCGTAATAATTCTTCGCTAGTTGTACAATCCTTTGCTCGTTCCTTGTGGTATATGAAATGGAGCTTTTAAATGGTTGATCATTATAGAGGGTTGTATATAAATCAACATCCCATTTCTTCAAAAAGCCACTACTGTTCATTAACTCTAAGCAAGCCGTTAAATAATCATGATCTCCTGGTTGCTTTTCATACCCGGCTAAAAGAACCGGTATTAACTCCAAAGCGCCCAATTCTACCACCAATTTTTTACAATTCAATCCCCAGTAACCTTGCAAGTTATATTCGGCAACTAAGTATTTCACACAGCTATCCCTATTCTCTTTAAAAAAATCATGTTGCTTATCACTCCAATCATATTCATTGATAAAACCTTGTAAGTGCGCATAGATACGCTTATTAGGATTGCCCAAGTCATACGGGTAACTACAATTAGCTTTAAACGCTTCGCGGTAGGTGAGATGATATGTAAACTTCTCTTGTAGGTTTAATTGCTCATATACTTCGTTAGCTATTGTAGCCCTTTCACTGGGATGCGTAGAAGGTGCCACGGGGTATAATGCCTGTAATTGATGTTGACCAATAGCCGGTACTAATTGCCTATGACGGTAGGTTTCCAATTGCTCTACTGGGAGGTCTTGCGTGAAAACACGCGTGTAACAAACTAACGCTATGAGAAGTAAAATACTGCGCATGTGTTTTACATTTAACGTTTCAAGATGCAAATTCTATCACTACTCAACATCACTTAGGGTGTAAAAATAAGGAAGTTATAATTTGAGCCACTCTTTTTACTAGTTATTTGGGGTAGTTGGTGTAAAATTGCCTTGCTAGGGTTATTACCTGTTGGACATTTTTGTCGTTGTATACAAGGTAGTTAGGGCGCGTGATGGATTCATTTTCGTACAATGTTTTGTATAGCTTTGGTGCTACTTGCTGAAGGAAATTATGTTGGAGCATCAATTGTAATGTAATACTTAGCAGTTCTTTTGATTTTGTTACATGATACCGCTCAATAATGGTAGGAATAAGCTCATTCGCTTGTAGTAAAATTGTCAATTTCTGCGCATTATGACCAAAATAGGAGGTAGGTAATAATGCTTGCAAGTATTGTATAGCGCTATCACGATGCTGCTGGAAATATGCAATTTGTTCATCACTCCATAATCTTGACATGTCTAGTCGCGGTAGCCTTCCCCATATAGCTGTATTGTAATGCACTGAGTAAATTGTTAAACTGCAAAATTGGGCAAGATGGTCACCGTAATATAGGTAGTACAGGAACTTTTCTTCTTCATGTAAGTGGTTAATTTGTTGCTTAGAAAGTAAGTTAGTGGAAGTAGCTGCTTCTTGTGTTTCAGGCACTATCTTTTTTACACGTTTTATGGCACTATCTAACTTGGGAGGGGTTATTTCCATAATATAATACCCAAGGTAGGAACTATTGGACGGTATTGTCGCCTTAAATGAACTGTCTTGTGCCGCTATAGAATTACAAAAAAATAGGGTAAATAAGAGTATAGTGTATCTAAGCATAGGGAGTAATTTTTTGTTGATTAATCGTTAATGGCCACGTTCTTTACATTCATTTTCTGTTGATAATAGGCCATGGCAATATCTATAATACGCTGGATATTGTCATGCGTTGCAGGAATGCACCTGTCGTCAATACACTGATTACCGGTGCGTGTTGGAGCATACAACAAGCAATTAGTAGTACAATTTTATACATACGTTAGGTTATTTACAGTAAAAAGAAACCCCAGCTAAGCCGGGGTTCCTAATAAATATCAGTCGAACTAGGTTTATTTCAAACCTAATAAGAAACCAATTGTAAAGTTTGCATCCCAATCGAATACATAGGTATCGCAATTCGTAGCATCTTTGATCGCTTTGTAGATATTCAAACCACATTTGGTTTTGATCTTGTCGGATTTGTATTCCGATGGATCATTCAATACAGTGAAGCGTTCTTCGCCTTCGCGGATTTCTTTGGCTAATTCGAATGGAACACCACCAATAATGAAACATACTTCGCGTTTATTCGCTGGGATTTTCTCTGCTAAAGATTTGATGGTAGCATATACCGCTTCGTCTTTCAAGTCTTTCTCATAGTATTTAGCACCCGGACCTTCTACTGATTTCACGTTTTCACCTTCCATCCAAGAGATCTTAGTGTTACCAGAACCGATATCCACTACGTAAGAGTTGTCGGCATAAGCTTTCGGTAAAACGCTTTTCAAGGCTAATTTACCTTCTTGTTCTGCTGTTACGAGGTTCACTACGTACCCCATTTTCTTCAATTCTGAAGCAATGGTGGTTGTTTTAGGTTCTTTTTGAGCACCAGAGCTAATGACGAAGTGTACGTTTTTAGAACGAACACCTTTGTCGAACATAGCGCCGATGTAGTTTTTTAAACCAATACGGATGTCTTCAGTAGTAGCCATGCCTTCGTAAGCAAATGACTTACCGAAGTCTTTTGTAACAATTTCCCAGTTTTTATCTTTATCGATGTTAATCACGAAAGAGTTAAAGCCAGATGCGCCTACTTCTACAACACCCTTCATTTCACCGTCTACCGGTTTAACAGGTTCGTAGTTAAAGGTTCTTCTGCTGCCTTTGGCTTTAGCACTGCTGCTGCCGGTATCTTTTACGGTGATAGAATCTGTTGTTTTTGCTGCAATGTTCGCTTCTGCATCGTTAGCGCCCATGTTAATGACAAAATAGGCGATCGCGATAATAGGTAACGCGATGATAAAGGCTTTAATCGGCCAACGTAATCTTGACCAAGTGGATGTTTGTGCCATGTTGTTGATAGTATTTGAAATAGTTGTGTGTTATTGTTTGTTAGGTTAGTCGAGTAAAGAGAAGCCTTTGTCTACTTTCTCTTCCGGTTTCATTTCGTAATAAGAGTTCGACATTTTTGCCACGTTTAACATTTTCAAGTTACGTTCGTCTACCTTACGAATGAATTCTTCCAACTCGTTTTGTGATGGCGCGCCACCAACGGTAATGTTGTTGTTTTGATCGAGGAAGTCGAGGTTAGAACGGATAGAAGCAATGTTTTGACTGATAGCGCCGGTTGCTGCGTTCATGGCTTCTTGGAATACCCAACCATCTTTAATGTTGAATACTTCAGCCAAGCCTTCCGTTGCATTTTTCATTTTCTGTGTAGCTTCTAATTTCTTTGCAATGATGGAAATAGAGCTATCGAGCGTGCTAACATAAATGCGCGCAGCACTTTCGTTGTCTTTCAGCACTTCTAATACTTTCGCGAACTGGTTCGCATATTGCACGTAGCTGCGGGCATTGTGCTCTTCAGCTTCCCCTTCTTTACCCAATAAAAATGCTTTGGTACGTGTTTCTTTCGCATCACGACTGTATTCATTGGCTTTCTCTTGGTTGTTTTCAGCAGCCATTTTGCCGCTTTTTTCTTCCAAGTTAGCCGCTTCTACGGTAAAACGTTTGGCAAGGGTATATTTTTCTTCCGCGGTTTTTTGTGCTGCTTCGGCGCTAGATACCATGTCGATACGTACACCATCAACATTCGCGATTTTGTCTTTTACTCTTTTGAGCGTATCCCTAGCATCGCGGGAAAGCATTTGTAATGTTTCGATAGGATTGCTACGGATGATTGCTTTTTCGCCTTTGAATAAGAGCGTGTTGCCAAGCCTGTGAAGCACTTGGATAATCCGGGGTGCCAGCATAAGCAATACGATCAGGATGATACTGAACACAACAAGCAAAATACTTTTGCCGGCGAATTCTAGCATCATAGGCAAGTACTTGTAAAACAAGAAGGCGCCGCCGAGTATGCCTGCCCAGAAGAAAATCGCTGCAATAGTTTTCTTTGCTGCCGGCGTTTGTAATTGTTGCGGCAAGTGGTCGCCAATCACCTGGAAAATTGGGAGCTGGCTCTTCAATTCTGCTGGGATATTAACCTGTTGTGGAGTGTTGGCCATAGGTTGCATAGATTGAGTGATATTAAGCACGTATTTGTGTTAAAGGTTGTTGATGAGTAGTAAAGCTTTCTGGATGTCGGTTACCACTTCTGTAACAGCCGCGTTGCCAACAGCGATTTTTTGATCGATGTCTTGCAATTGTGGTGCATACTTGCTGTGGATCTGTTGCAATGCTTGTTGTTTCTGTTGCAGGTTGCTGCGCAGTGCTTCGATTTCCTTTTCCAGTTGTGCGATTTCGCTTGTTAGGTTTGCTTTTTCGTTCACTAGGCCTTGTTCAATTTGCTGTTTTTGCTGTTGTTTAAGGCTTGTTTCTTTTTCGATAACGCTGCGTAATTCCGTTGCATAACGCTGCCCGGTGGTTTGCAGTTTTTCTTTCGTCAACGTTTTATCAACGTACTTTAATGAAGTGAAAGCGGCACGGAGATTTGATTCGGTAACGCCGCCCATTTCTGCGGCTGCGTTCCATACTTCAAAGAAATCGACACCCGGCTCGTTGAGTTTTTCGAGCATTTCGAGCACCTTTACTTTCATTTGCTTTACATCTGTGGCAGGTGTGTTGCTGATGTTATTAGCTAGGTTTACTGGCGGGTTCTTTGTAGCTGCGCTAGATGGAATAGGCGGTGGAACTGAATCGGCTTGCGGGGCCGGGGTAGTGGCTGTTTCCTGTATAGGGCTGTCTTCAAAGATGAGCTTTTTCAAGCTGTGTAAGATCCCGAATGAGTTTTTTTCTTTTTCCTCGTTCATGAATACTAATTATGTTACGCTAAAAATAATGAATTAATAACTGCAAATCCCGTTCCAGCTTTAATTTTTTTTCAACAGCGCAGTCCCCATTCACTCATTTCCCGTTTTTACAGCCCGGTAAAGAACTCGACAATTTGACAACTATCGGCATGTCATTTTTTGACCCGCCATCCTGCCATTTTTCCATGGCTCTTCCTGTCATTTTGAATACACTGCCGATCCAATCCCGCGCGCTATTCCCACGAAAATTTTCTTCTAAATAAAAATTAATCCTAACTATTCATCACACTAATATGTCATATTGTAAATCCTTCAGTGTAAAAAACCGTTCATCAATTTTCATATATGCGCATTTTGAGGTTAAAAAAACATTAATTGCTAAAACCTTTTTGCTGCATGTTGATAATTTTTTTTATCGTACGAAAACTAATACTATACAGTGTTTGGTGAAATGAGTTTTCACATTTCGTTAGGATTTCTATCGACGACTTTTTGGCAATAACACGTTTTGTGTATATTTGCCGCGCTTATGATGAAGATATAGAGTACACCTACAAGTAAAAAGGAAACATGTATGCGATTGTAATGAAACACATTGCACTCAACTTTTATTACGCCTATTTCTGATAAAGTATGCCATCCATTACCGGTCTGCGTGCCGGGAGTTACGCTTTTCTGCGAACGTTTGTCCCAGTTTATTATTACGTCAATTACACACTATGCAAACAAGTTTGAGGAAACTGTTATGGCTACTGCCATGCGTAGCCCTGGCTATGCCTTGCCTTCATGGTTCGGTACAGGCGCAGGCTAAAAAACACCCATGGAGAATTTTTGGTAAAAAACAACCCGTGGTAGCAGTCGATACAACTGCCAAGAAGAAGCCCAACCCGCAAGGTCTTAAGCCCTATAGCGAAGTGATTACCAGTGCTGCCATCACGAAGAAAGGCTTATTCACGGTGCATAAAGTAAAGAACGACTTCTACTTCGAAATCCCGCTAAGCATGCTCGGCAGGGAATTGCTCGTAGTAAATAAACTGTCGAAAGTTCCTGAGAAATTGAATGATGCGGGTGTAAACAAAGGCATGAACTACCAAAACATGGTGATCGCCTTTGAACGCGATACTGTTTTGCAAAAGGTTTTCCTACGCAAACTAAACCCTGTGGTGTCGGTGCCTGCTAACAACGCTATCGCTCAATCTGTTGCCGATAACTTTATGCCTTCGGTGATCGATTACTTCAAAATTGAAACATATAGCAAAGACTCTTCTGCACTCGTTGTAAACGTGTCGAAGATCTTCGATGGCTCCAATAATTCAATTAATAACGTGTTCGATGAACTGGGGATGAGCAGCTCGCCTATCCGCGATTTATCGCGCATTGTAGATATTAAATCATTTACCAACAACATCGTGGCAAAGTCGGAATGGACGGCTAAAATCACGGGTGTTGAAATATCCATAGAAACCACTACCAACCTCGTGTTGCTTAGTGAAAAACCAATGCAGGCTAGGTTCGCCGATCGCCGTGTCGGATTTTTCACTACGCCGCGATGGTACTTTAATGACGACCAGCACAAGCTGGAAGAACGTGAATTGGTAACGCGCTGGCGCTTAGAACCCAAGCCGGAAGATATGCAACGCTACCGTGCAGGAGAACTCGTAGAACCCGCCAAACAAATCGTTTATTACATCGATCCTAGCACGCCTCCAAAATGGCGTAGTTACATAAAAGCAGGTATTGAAGACTGGCAGAAAGCTTTCGAAGCGGCAGGTTTCAAAAATGCTATTGTAGCGAAAGATGTACCTACAAATGACCCGGATTTCGATCCAGATGACGTACGTTATTCAGTGGTTACCTACGCTGCTTCAGCCAAAGCTAACGCTATGGGCCCCTCGGTGGTAGATCCTCGTTCCGGTGAAATTATTGAGGCGGATATTATTTGGTGGCACAATGTAATGGGCGTATTGCACGATTGGATTCGAATTCAAACAGCTGCTATCGATCCACGCGCTCGTGGTAACCAATTCAGCGACTCGTTAATGGGGCATGCTATTCGTTTCGTATCGAGCCACGAAGTAGGGCATACCCTCGGCTTACAACATAACATGGGTAGCTCTTATGCTTTCGATGTAGATTCTTTACGCTCGCCCGCATTTACCAGCCGCATGGGTGGTACAGCGCCTTCTATTATGGATTATGCGCGTTTTAATTACGTAGCACAACCCGGCGACCAGGTAACACAAATAACACCTGCTATTGGCGTATACGATCAATTCGCTATTGATTGGGCTTACCGCTATATGGGTAATGAAGGTCCGCATGCAGAACTACCTACTTTAAATAAACGCTTACGCGAACATGAAAACGATCCTTTATACTATTTCGGCGAACAACAAGATGTGCGCGATGCCAACGATCCCCGCTCTCAAAGCGAAGACTTGGGTAACGATGCTGTAAAAGCCAGCCGCTATGGTTTAATGAACTTAAAACGTATTGTACCACAGATCTTGGAATGGACGAAAGAGGAAGGCGCTAACTACGAAGAAGCCGGTAAAATGTTAAACAGCGCTATTGGTCAATGGAACCAATATGGCTACCATGTACTGGCCAATGTAGGTGGTATTTACATTACTCCCACTGTATATGGCCAGCGCCAAAACAGCTACGAGCACGTGCCCAAAGAGAAACAAGCCGCTGCTGTTAAATATTTACTCGACGAAGTTTTTAATACACCATCATGGTTGTTTAAAAACGATATCTATAAGAAAAGTTACCCCGTTAAGGAAAGTCCTATCGGTAGTATCGAATACGGCAGCTTGGTATATGCCAAAAGCCTTCAATCGTACTTCTTCTACGACTTACTTCGCGACGAGCGTCTTTCACGCATGCTCGAAAACGAAGCTGCCAACGGCAAAGCTGCATACACTGTAACTGATCTCATGGAAGACATGCACAAAGGTATGTTTGCGAAAACCATGCGGAATCAACCTTTGGATATTTATGAAAGAAACAGCCAAAAAGGTTTTGTAGATGCGCTCATCGTTAGTATCGATAAATCAGTAGTACGGGCCGACCAGAAGAAGGTAATGCCGGAAGTTGGTTTTGCTGCCATCGAGCCATTCTGCTTACACGAGCAACCGGCAAAAACTGCGGCAAGTAATGCTTCTAGGAACATGATGTACTTTGCTGTGAACAGGGTTTCTGATGCCGTAAGTGCTAAACGTGGCGAGTTAAACCGCATCCTTCAATTATTGCAAGCAAAGAAGAATATCGCCGACAGGGCTACGGCCGATCATTACAGCGATATCATTTTACGTATCAAACAAGTTTTAGCTATTAATTAATAATTCCTGCCAACAAATCTTAATCGAACATGAAACTATTACGCGTAGCGCTTTTGTGCTTGGTGTGTGTACTAGGTATATCCCCGGTATATGCACAAGACAACCAGCGTACTATTACAGGTAAGATAGTGGATGCTACATCGAAAGAAGCCCTTGTGGGTGTTTCGGTGTATGTAGACAATAAAACCATCGGCACCGCTACCGGCGAAGCCAACGTGATTAACAATATCAGCATTGGGGCTATCACGAACGAAAAGGGTGAATTCACATTGAAAATCCCGAATGAGCCGGCTATCAAACAACTCGCAGTAAGCTACATCGGCTACGAATCTACCGTGATTGTACTTACCAATAGCAATCACTACAACGTGAATTTAAGCGTATCGGGTAAAAACCTCAACGAATTCGTATTTACCGGTTATCAAACCATTCGTAAAAGCAAGTCAACCGGCGCTACTGATAAAATCACGATGGATAAAATCAATATCGCGGGTACTATGAGTGTCGACCAAATGTTGCAAGGCCAGCTAGCAGGGGTGGCTGTTACCAATATTTCGGGTGCACCGGGCCAGGCGCCGAAGATCCGTATCCGCGGTACTTCGTCGTTGCAAGGTACACAAGACCCATTATGGGTGGTAGATGGTTTACCAATTGAAGGCACCAACTTGCCTGATATGAATGGTAAGGATGTGGATCAATTGTTTAACTCGTCTATTGCAGGTTACAGCCCTGCCGATATCGAAAGCATTACCGTGTTGAAAGATGCGGCAGCGACCGCTATTTACGGTGCACGTGCAGCGAATGGTGTGATTGTAGTAACCACTAAATCGGGTAAGAAAGGCGATAAAATCTCTGTGAACTACCGTAACAACTTCACCTTTACAAAACGTCCAAGTTTAAGTCGTTTGGATTTATTGAACAGCGACGAAAAAGTAAACTTGGAGCTTGACTTATATAGTTCAAACTATGATTACCGTTCGGATTACGGTGATATTTCTCGCATTTTGCAGAAGTACAATGTTTCTCCTGGTGATTTAAGCAGTTTGGGTTTCAACGGTATTAATGCAAATGCGCGTAATGAAATCAACGCTTTGCGTGGTATAAATACAGATTGGAATAGTTTGTTATTCCAAAACGCTTTCACCCAAGAACATTCCGTTAGCGTAAGCGGCGGTGGCGATAAATCGGCTTACTACTTCAGTGGTGGTTATTACGACGAGCAAGGCGCTACCCGTGGTACCGGTGCCGACCGTTATAACATTACCTTGAAAACAGATTTCGACTTGTCGAAGAAAGTGAAGTTCTCGGCGAACATGTTTGCAAACCAACGTACACAACAATCTTATTTGAGCAATGCGAGCGGTAATGTGACCCCTACTTTCTATTCCCGCAGGGCTAACCCATACACGCAAGTAACCGATGCCAACGGCGATTATGTATACGACCGCAATATCTTGGGCGACGAAAATATCCTCAACTTCAACATCCTCGAAGAGCAACGAAATACCCGCAACAAAAGCAAAACAACGGCTATTAACACCAACTTCAAATTGGATTACGAAGTAATTAAAGGCTTACACCTTAGTTCACAGCTCGGTATTCAAAGTGAAAACAATGCGAATGAAGCGATTGCACTAGAGAACACCTACTATGTTCGCCAATTAGCGGATGTAGCCATGCGTTTAGACCCTAATACAGGTACGAAATCTACGTACTTGCCTAAAGGTGGTGTAATCAACAATACACAAAGCAGTCTTTTACAGTATACCCTTAAAACGATGGCGGAATACAACTTCGCGATCAATAAAAAGCACGACTTTAACGTGTTGGTGGGTAATGAATTGAGAAGAATTAAAATGGATGGCTTCACGAAAGTAGGCTATGGTTACGATCCACAAACATTAACAACAACGGCGCCGTTGTACCAGAATGATAATGAGATGAAAACCTTGTTCCGCGATAAAAACATTTACCGCGAGAACGCCTTCGCTTCTTTCTTTGGTACGGCTTCTTATACGTATAATAACAAATACACCATTGGCGGTAGCTTACGTTTCGATGGCTCCGATTTATTCGGTGTAGATCCCAAGTACAAATACTTGCCGTTATGGTCGGTGAGCGGTTTGTGGCGTGTGAAAGAAGAAAACTTCTTACGTGATGTTGACTTCTTGAACATGTTGAACCTCCGTGCTTCTTATGGTTTACAAGGTAATATCGATAAATCTACTTCTCCATTCGTGATGGGCTCTTTCGGCAAAGAATCCATTTTGCCGGGCGATAGGGTAGATGTGATCGAAGTAACCACCCCTCCTAACGCTAAATTAAGATGGGAAAAAACCACGAACAGCAATATCGGCATCGATTTCGCGGTGTTCAAAAGCGCGGTGAATGTGACAGTTGATTACTACACCCGTCATGGTAAAGACCTCATTAACCAACGTGTATTACCATTGGAAACAGGTTTCCCCATGATGAGCATGAACTGGGCTGAAATGAAGAACAGTGGTGTGGAAGTAAGTATCAGTACAAGAAACATCAGCCGCAAAGATTTCCGTTGGACCACCGACTTTAACTTCTCTTACAATAAGAACGAAGTGCTCCGTGAAACCTTGCATGCGAACGCAGATATGCCTTCCCGCGAAGGTTACCCAGTGAACGCCATCTTCGGTTACGAATATGCCGGTTTAAGCGATAAGGGTATGATCATGGTGATGCACGAAGGCAAGAAAATCTCAATGTTAGATTTATTGCAATTGCAGGACGATTTTGCCGGTATCCCGGGCTTGGAAGGTCAATATCCTTACAGCAACTTAACAGCGCAGCAACTCCGTGGCTTGTACACTTACATGGGTTCTGGAGATCCATTGTATACAGGCGGTATCACTAATAACTTCCGTTACAAGCAGTTTGACTTAGCAGTTGGGTTAATGTTCAACTTAGGACAGAAGGTACGTATTCAACCGTACTATAACCCAATTGAGTATAACCGCGGTATGAATACGAACAAGGCCATTTTGGATAGATTCTCTGCTGAAAACCCAACAGGAAAATACCCTATGTTAATTGGTAATAACGATGATGTTGATCCCGAGGTGCGTTTGCTCGGTAGATGGTTTAACCAAAAAATTGCCGATTTCAACAACTTGGGTTTATGGGTGAAAGATGGTGGCTATGTACGTGTACGTAACATCACCTTGGGTTATTCTTTAACACCGGAAATGGCAAGAATGCTTCGTTTGAAAGGTTTGCGTATTACAGCCGAAGCACGTAATCCATTCGTGTTTGCAGGTAATTACGACGGTTTCTTGGATCCAGAAACAATGGGTAATCCATATGCACAGCCGATCCCGAAAACATATACTATCGGTCTTAATGTCAACTTCTAATACAAATTGATATGTCAAAGAAATTATTATATACAGCAAGCATCGCTGTGATGTTATTCGGCACTGCTTGTAATAAATATTTAGATATCACCCCGGTTGGGCAAGTAATTCCGCAAACTTTGCCGGAGTTGAAGGCTGAGATCAACAAAGCTTACTCCCTCGGCGATTACGATAAGGGCATTGCTTCATTTAGAAGTGATGAGGTGAAGGTGAATGAAGCCAGTTCATTTAACGTTGACCGTGTACGTAACCACTATACTTGGGACGAAAATGGCAATGCAAACTCTATTACCCATAACTGGCAGTTAAAGTACCAAGGCCTATTCTATGCGAATCATTTGATTGAAGCGGTACCAAAAGCTACTACAGGTAATACGAGCGAGAAAAACCAATTACTCGGTGAAGCTTATTTGTTGCGTGCTTACTACCATTTCAACTTGGTAAACCTATATGGTAAAGCCTATAACCCCGCTACAGCAGCAACCGATAAGGCTGTACCTTTATCTACAGCTATCGATATGGAAAAAGTATCGGGCCGTAATACAGTGAAAGAAGTATATGATCAAGTAGTGCTTGATTTGGAGAAAGGTTTATCCTTAGTGAACGTGGCTTCTTTCGAAACAGCTTCTTCTTACAAGTTCTCTGTGACAGCGGCGAACGCGATGGCGGCACGTGTATACTTGTATTTACAACAGTACGATAAAGCCTTAGCTTACGCGAAGAAAGTGTTGGAAGCGAAAAACACCTTGGTAGATTTCAATAAAACAACTGATTTACCTACCCGCTACAATTCAGTAGAAACGATCATGGCATTTGAAATGATCTACAACTTTGATATGGAGCGCGTATTGTTTGCTTCAGAACAGTTGATGAATAAATATGACGCGGTTGGCGACTTACGTGTGAAAATCTTCTACGCGAAAGACAAAAATGGCAACAACACGGTATTAAAAGTAAAAGCGAATAACAATTTCCGCCAATCCTTCAGGGTGAGTGAAATGTATTTAATCGCAGCAGAAGCGGCAGCACATTTAAATGATGCAACCAGCGCGCGTACTTACTTAAATACCTTGAAAAAGAACCGTTTAACACCGGCTTTCTATGCTACGGAAGAAATACGTATGGCAGGTATGACAGCCACCACGTTGTTAACAGAAATCTATGAAGAAAGAGCCCGTGAATTGTCGTTCGAAGGGCACCGTTGGTTCGATCTTCGTAGAACAACACAGCCTCAAATCGTTCACCAGTTAAAGACAACTACGTATACTTTAACGGCGGGCGATCCAAGATATACAATCCGTATCCCGAAAGATGCGATTGTAAATAACCCCCTATTGAATGATTAGGTAGGAGCGCTAAATTTAACAAAGAAAAAATCCTCTCGTATGAGAGGATTTTTTTATGCCTTATTGTTTGTAAACCTCTATAAATTCATCGGCTAAGCCGGGAGGGTTGGCCGTTGCCGTCCATTGTAATGGCTTATCGTAATATTCCAACTCGTGGATAATTACCGGTATATTTTGACCAAACTTGGTGGCAATTACTTGTTCTGAAAATAACTGTTGTACCAGTTGGATGGTAATATCGATAAAGGCATCGTTGAAGCCATTAGCTTTTTCTACCAGTTGATCGAATAATGCATCATCTTCTTCGGCTGCTGCTTCATCTTCTATTGAATAATAGTATTCGCTAGATTCGAACCAGGTGGACAGTGCGCCATCATTCTCGCCACCAACAGTGGTTAATTGATTTTGTAACCAGAAAGCATAATTCCATTTGGCTTCAGTTTCGCTGGAGGCTTTAGGCGTTTGAGCCTCTACCTGTTGCAAGGTGTTGTAACCTAGTACAAGCATGGGATAACGGGCTTCATCATCTTGAGCGTAGTAATAGAGTGATAATGCGTATATACCTGGCAGGTCGGCTGCCGGTATTTGTTCTATGGCCAATTTTAGGTCGGCATATGCTTGTGAAGCGAAATAAGCTTGTGCTGTCATACTAATATTTTAGAGATGGAGGTTTTTGTGTGCTTGGCCCCAAGTTTCGAGTGCGCGGATGATGGGCTCCAGTTGTTGACCGATGCCTGTTAATTCGTACTCAACCCTGGGAGGTACTTCGGCATATACTGTTCGTTTTAGAATGCCATTGTCTTCCAACCTGCGTAATTGCAGGGTAAGCATTCTTTCGGTAATGGTAGGCAGGATTTTGCGCAATTCACCAAAGCGCATTTTCCCGTTAATTAATGCGCAACAAATGGCCAGCGACCATTGCCCACCGATGATGTTCGCCGCGTATACTTCATTACATTCTTCGTTGAGTAATTGTTTATTGGCGTAATTCGTTGAGGAAACCTTGATTTTACTCATTACTTACCTTTTTTATAGTACCGTACATTCGGTTGCTAATGTACGAAAAGTAGGGAAGTGGAGATAGTTTTGCATTGGAAGAAAAAACGAATGAACATGAAAACATTGATTATTGTGGTACATCCCAACTTGCATACATCTGCTGTTAATAAACGCTGGATCGAAGTATTACAACAACATCCGTCAAAATACGACGTACATATGCTACACGATAAATACCCCTCGGAAATGATAGACGTGGCCTTTGAACAACAACTTGTAGAAGCCTATGATACCATTGTGTTCCAATTCCCTTTTTATTGGTTTAATAGCCCGCCATTATTGAAAAAATGGCTCGACGAGGTATTGACCTACGGTTGGGCTTATGGGAGTAAAAGTGGGTACAAATTAGCGGGGAAGAAAATTGCTTTGGCAATTTCTGCCGGGATTGATGAGCATGAGTACAGTACAACTGGTAAATACAAGTATTCTATGGAAACGCTTACAACGCCTTTTGAACTCACCTTTGATTACGTACGTGCCCAATATAAAGGCATTTTCGTGCATTACGGGGTAGAATTAAACCCTTCGGCAGAGTGGGTGGAAGAGAGTGTAGCGCCTTACCTGCAATTTTTAGACGGCTTGCAGGAAGGCCACCATTCATCATAATAACAATTTACTGCGGGTATATCGCATATGCTGCTATTAATTTTAGTGTCATGCAGAGTCATTTACGTATTTCCTCACTATTAAATATATCGCATATGCAGACACTTGGAAAAACGCTGAACAGAATCATGATGCAACAAATTAATGGCGGTAAGTCCACCGAAGGTAATTGCCCGCATATTATCAACGATTGCGGCGAATGTCCTTGGATGTATTGTCTTTGCGACGAATTCGCACTAAAATGTATTGGTTAATCTTACTCATTATTCTTCACTCTAAAACACAATTCCTATGCTAGGTAAACAACTTTCCCGTACTGAATTACGCAACATCGCTGGTGGTAAAGCCAAAGCAGAGCCTTGCGCTTACATTTTATTCGATTGTAGCGAATGCCCTTGGTGGTGCAAATGTGATACCGCTACGCTTGACTGTTGGGCTTAATTCTTCATCCTAAAATCTTGAACACATGTTAGGTAAACAACTTTCCCGTTTTGCAATGCGTAATATTGCGGGTGGCAATGCTGCCGCAAGACCTTGCCCATTTATTATCGATTCTTGTAACGATTGCCCAATGTGGTGCCTTTGTGATGATTTAGCCCTTCTTTGTATTGGCTAGTATCCATCTTCCTAAACAATATCTTCATCTAAAAATGATCCTTTATGTTAGGAAAAACATTATCACGTGTACAATTACGCCATGTTTCCGGTGGATACGCTTACAGCGCTGCTAAATGCAATATGTATGTGCGCGAGTGTAATGATGTTATTTGTCCTCCTGCGGAATGTTTTTGTGGGTTGATGGCAGATACGCACCAATGGTATTGTATTAAAGTACTATAGTATTCATCTCATCAATTAAACATTATGCTAGGCAAAATACTATCACGTATCCAAATGCGCAGCGTTTCCGGCGGCCAATCGTACCGTGGCATTCAATGCGATTACTACGTGGCTCGCTGTAATAATTTAAGTTGCCCGCCATTTGATTGCTTTTGTGGTAAAATGGCAGATACCGGGCAATTGTATTGCAAAACAGTAGATCCACTGTAATCTATTTCACCTATCAATTGTACAGTATGCTTGGAAGAACATTGTCAAGAGTCCAGCTACGCCAATTGCGTGGTGGACAATCATTCAACCTAAAATGCGATTATTTCGTAGAAAGCTGTGATCCAGCTAGCTGCCCACGTTTAATATGTATATGCGGATTGTTAGAAGGTTCGCATGGTTTGTATTGTAAAACTGTGGAGCCTATTTAATCATTTTAGATGGTTTGAAGGAAAGTCGCTCTTTATGAGCGACTTTTTTTATAGAAGAATTGATGGTGTAAGAAATGTTATGCGTGCTACGCATATTGGCTTTGTACTAGCCATGTTACCATTCATTGGAATGAACACAAGGTATCCCCCAATTTTACCTTGTTAAAAGTCGGAACATGGATCGTTTCGCTTTTTTAATTCCCATAAATCAAAGAACGTACAACGTTGCATGCTTGTAATTACATCCTCAATTTACACCCCTTCCTTGCAACAAAAAAGCATCGTGCCGGTATATGCCGCTTTTAACCGGTTTATGCCGGAAATGACCGGTTTATGCCGGTTTATGCCGCTTTCTGCCGGAAAATGCCGGTTTGTGCCGGAAAATGCCGCTTTTTGCCATCACTGCGATGGGAACTACAATTAAAAAATCGAGTAAAATCAAGGGTTTCGGCTGATTGATGTCGACAAAAGGCTTACTGAACCCCTGGAAATACTGGGAAAACACCCCAAAATGTCGGAGAAGTGTCGGCAAAAGGCTTACTAAACCTTTACAAATACTGGGCGACTCTCGGTGGAGAGTCGGTGGAGAGTCGGAGAGTACCCGGTAGGAACTGGGTGGAATCCCGGTGAAGTGTGGGCATAACCTTGGCAAAATACTAGTAAACGTTTGGGAACGTGTAGGTAAGGAAGAAGTTGTACTTTGTACGCACCATCCTGGGCACAACTTTTGTTGCATTAGGGGCAACGAAACTATGAACTTATGAGCGAGCAACCTATTTTCTTCGCCAGCGGAACCGACCCCAATATGCTGGCTGCTTTTACGAAAGCACAATCAACTTTCAAATACTTCTGGCGTGAATGTTCCTGGGAATACCGTCGTATTGTACCGGCATTGGATTTGGCTTGTGTGAAAATAGCTTTCTCACAGTCATTGCCGGGTCGTGACGAACCCGTGGTGGAATATATATGGATGAATGAAATTGATTTTAATGGCGACGAAATTAGCGGTGTTATCGTTAATCAACCCAATGAATTAACGAACATACAAAATGGAGATTATGTAACAGTGCCATTAGATCGCTTGTGCGATTGGTTGTTTACAACAGAAGGGAAGAGCTACGGCGGTTATACCATCCAATACATGCGCTCCCTCATGGAAGCAGCCGATCGATCAGAACATGATGATGCATGGGGGATTGATTTTGGTGACCACCATGAAATTTTTGTAGCCCGTGGCCAAAAAGATGATCCCAATGTGTTAATCGAACATCCCATGAGCATCAATATGCGGGAAAAGTTCGTTGAATTCATCCAACAATATCCCAACGAGCTAACCAGTACCGACGATTTTGGCGCTAACCTCTTACACCGTGAAACCATCGCCGGGAATAAAACTTCTGTAGAAGCCATGGTAACAGCAGGAGCCGATTTGCAAGCCACTACTCGTTCCGGAAAAACCGCGCTCGATTATGCAAAACAACTGAATTGGGAACATATCATTCCGTTGCTTGAAAAGTAATCACCTGCTTCAGCAATTCCAAGTATGCCATATGTATTACCGAAGTAATTGAGAAATAATGCAATCAACCAAAAGGGCGCTATTACACGAGTAATGGCGCCCTTTTGTATAAACAAACAATCAATCATGCATTATGAACGAATGAATTCTAAGATGTCTTTATTGATAGTCGCGGCTTCGGTAGTAGGCATACCATGTGGGAAGCCTGGATAAGAGATGAGTTTACCATTTTTTACCAACTTCACAGCTTGTTTGCCGGAAATTTCGAATGGTACAATTTGATCATCTTCACCGTGTAAAACGAGTACAGGAATGTCTACGCTTTTCAAATCTTCTGTGAAATCTGTTTCAGAGAAAACACCAATACAATCGTAGTGTGCTTTAATGGCGCCCATCATGCCTTGTCTCCACCAATTATCGCGTACACCTTGAGAAGCTTTTGCACCTGGGCGGTTATAACCATAAAATGCTTCTGGGAAATCTTTGAAGTATTGTGCGCGGTTGGTAGCTGTATTCAAACGAATTTCATCAAATACTGATTTCGGTACGCCGTTCGGGTTCGAATCTTTTTGAACCATAATGGGTGTAACGGCACTCACCAATACGGCTTTGGCAACACGACCTTTACCGAATTTTGCTACGTAACGGATAACTTCACCGCCACCTGTAGAGTGACCAATATGGATCGCGTCTTTCAAATCCAACGCTTTCACTAATTCAAATAAGTCTGCCGCGTATGTGTCCATATCATGGCCAGTAGCTACTTGCGTAGATCTACCGTGGCCGCGACGATCGTGCGCAATTACTCTATAGCCTTGGTCTAAAAAGAACATCATTTGCGCGTCCCAATCATCGCCAGACAAAGGCCAGCCATGATGGAAAACGATGGGTTGACCAGTACCCCAATCTTTGTAATAAATTTCTGTGCCGTCTTGAACTTTAATTGTACCCATTGGATTAAAATTTTGAATGAATAAGTGTAAAAGAATTCTCCAGCACCAAGTAAAGGTGTATTGCTGAATGTACAATGACCTAGTACGTACAAGTACAACGCAAGGCTTTATAAGGACATGTCTTTTAAGTCGCTTTTAAGCTTGTGTACAATTCTTGGCTAGCTTGGACTATTGTAACAACGAGAAAGAAGAAGTGGTTCGAAGAAATAGAGAATTCATATGCGCTTTACATAGCAATAAGAGAAAGGTTTTATATATGAAGAAATATATTGTATGTTTCTGTATAGCCAATATTTGGTAAAAGGCGTGAAGTAACAATGTTTGAAATCGTCTCATTCACCATCAATAATTAAACAAAGGAGGGCAGTAGACATGTATAGTATAACAGCCACTGATGAGTTATGGGTGTTTAAGGATACAGCAACTAAACATTATACAAGTATTATTACCTATGTAATAATACTGTTGATTGTATTAATAGCTTTCAGTATACTATTATCAAGTAAAGGAAAATGGCAATTCGATCTTTATTCAAAAGCGGGAATCGGGATATTGTTTTTTTTAGTGATGCTTAATATGGGGCTGAGAAAGGGTACACAAGATGTGGTGATTGAAAAACGAGGTGGTCATTTGTTTATTGTGAATGGACGACCGCAACGATTTGTACATAAACGAGATTGTATTCGTATTGTAATGCAAACAAATTCCATTAAAGATGGTTTTGTGTACCAGTTGATAATAGATAATGTAATAATGACCATTCAAAGTGATGTATTATGGAACGAGCTAGATGAAACAGTAGGCACCTTGATCCGTTTTTTTGAATTACACTTTATCGAGTTTTCAATAGGAGATAGTTTACAGTCTACGATAGAAGTTAAAAATTATTTAGCCATCATACAAAAGAAGAGCGCGGGATATTCCGAATAGTTTATGCAAACTTCAGATGAACCAAATGTGTGAAACCTTGCAAACCATATTGTCGCAAGATGAAGTGCATTCGAACACTTTAGTAGTAAGTTCACATTGATGAATGTACCTGCGAAAACAGTGTTGTTGGAGAAGGTGATGTGCCGAAGAAACTGTTTGTAGTTAGTAAAGGATGCGTAAGGGCATGTGATAATAACCAGGGAAGGAAGTAGCGTTCCAGTTTTTAATATAATTCCATTGCGGTAGCATTACCCCATGGGGTAGCAGGTTCTGCCATGGGATTTCGATTTCTTGGTAAAAGAGAAAAAAGAGACGTAGGATTAGTGAATGGCGCTACGGGCATAACAGGAAGGATAGCCGTACAAATAGCCAAACATTATGGCACCAATAAAATAATCACTACAGGTAGAAACACACAATCGGGGGCGCCGATGTGCTTATTCCACTAAGCTATCTAAAGAGGACTTCATTGCCGCTGTAAAAGAATTTCATGCAGCAACACCTGTTCATATTATCATCGATTACTTATGGGGCGCTCAGCATTATTGTTGTTGACCACTATTAAGAGAGATGATAATTTTTCTTCTTCCACATTTTATGTTTCCATTGGTGCTGTAGTTTCCATAGATGCTGTAACGGGCGAAACCATTTTCCGTTCTAGCCAAGTATTACGTAGCATAGGTGTACAGTTGGCGGAAAATGAGCAGGTTAGGGAAGGAGAAATTGATAGTGGTAAAAGAATTGTAGTTAGGATGTAATCAACATAAAAAAGACGCTCATGTTAAGAGCGTCTTTTTTATGATAGCAATATAGTTTCTTCACAAACTGTTTACAAAACCCCTATGAAAGTATAATTCAATTAAACAGCCCTGTCATCTTTCCTATCTAGTAATAATTTTTTGTTAACACTCCTTACTGTTTAAATAATTGTAAAACAATAAATTAAATAGTTTTATAAAAAAATATTCTGTAAAACTCATAAATAAAGTATTATAGATATAGGATTAATTATACATTTGTAACAGATTCATATTAAGTTTTTCATAGTATCCCTATCCCCACTAGTAATGACAGTAAGATTTCGCTTACTAATATTAGTATTTGTGCTAATATTAGGAGCACTGAATGCAAATGGACAAAACTGTACCATCAACGCAGGTGTAGCTACCTCCGTATGTCCCAACCAGCCGTTTACTTTGGCTGGCACTTCGAGCGGCCTTGTGGCCGAGGCTCCTGTATGGTCGCAAGTAGGTGGCCCAACAGTTACAATTACGAGCCCTACCAGTTTAAACACCGCCGTTACAGGCTATTCGCCAGGTAACACTTACCGGTTTAGATTGTCTTCGAAATGTGTGGACGGTTCCTTAATTTTTGATGAAGTTGTATATACGACGCACCGGTTAACAACGGCCAATGCCGGCCCGGATATGATCGTATGTCCTTCTGCTGCAACCGTTTTTGGGAATGCAGTAGCAGCCGGTGAAACCGGTACTTGGACAACGGTTAGCGGCAACAGTGTATCCTTCACATCTGGTAACAGGAACAAAAACGAATTACCTATCACGGTTAGTACCACGAATGCCGGCAACACCACTTTGCGTTGGACCATCACCAGTTCAAGCAATTCTTGTGTTTCTACCGACGACGTTGTAATTAGCAATGGCGCAGGTGTATCGCCTGTTACAGCCGGTCCTAACCAATCACTTTCCAATTGTTACACTTCTACGCAATCTGCTACTTTAGCAGGTTCGTATGCAGGTACAGGTGTGAATGGGCAGATTGGTACATGGACGATGGTAAGTGGTCCAAACAAAGCAACAATCGCCAATAAGAACCAAAACAACACGGGCATCTCTAACCTAATCGAAGGAACATACGTGTTCCGTTGGACGGTTACAGGTAATTGTGTGAATGGATCTGCAGAAGTTACTATCACAGTACCGGCAGGTACACAATCGGTAACCAACGTAGGTGCCAGTACTTTAACTTATTGCGATGGTAGAACGTCGACTGTATTAACAGGTGTATCACCTTCTTATACAAACGAAGTGGTTACATGGACTAGAACTTCGGGTGTAGGTACAATCTCTTCTCCTAATTCACCTAGTACAGAAGTAACAGGTTTGAATGGGTCTACAAGTGTATTTACTTATAGAATTCAAAACTCCGTAACAGGTTGTGCTTCTTCTAACACTGTTACCATTAACTATACTACGCCTCCTACCGTTACAGCAAGCTCTCCAATTATTGCGGCTTGTGATGTAACGAATGTGAGTGTGCCATTTACATTTACAGGAGGTAACCAACGCCAATGGTCGTTAATTAGCGGTCCTGCCGGTTCTACTTTGGGTGGTTCAACAGGAACAACGGCTTATACAAATGCTACCAGTCCTATTGCTGTGAACGGTTTAACGGTGCCTGGTACATATGTAGTACGTATTCGCAATACAACTAATAATGGTAACGGCGGTTGTTCCGATGCTTTTGCCGATGTGTATATTGAAGTATCAAAAACACCCACAGCATCTAACGCAGGTACACGCCAAGTATTAGCATGTAATGTATATGAAACCCATTTAGCCGGTAACGTACCGGTAAATGGTAAAGGTACATGGTCGCAAGTAGCTGGTCCGAATACAGCGGTGATGGCCGATAAAGCAGATCCTACCACTTTAATTTCCGGTTTAACCAATGGTGTATATACTTTCCGTTGGATTATTTCTGGTAACGTGGGTTGTCCTAACCAGCAATCAGATGTACAAGTAGTAGTAGCGAATACAACGCCTACTGCTGCTGCAGCAGGTGAGAATGTAACGATCTGTAACGGTACGCCTTATATCTTAACAGGAAATACACCTGTGCTGAATGAAACCGGTACATGGAGTGTTTCACCCACAGGCCCCACTTTCTCTAGTGTAAATGATCCGCGTGCTGTGGTAAACGGTATGACGGCTAATAGGGAATACACTTTTACATGGAATATTCGCAACGCTTGTGCGCAAAACAATGCTACCGTAAAAGTAACTACTTCCAACACTGCTGGTCCTAAACAAGCAGTAGCGGGCCCCGACCAGTGTTTGGCTAGAAACAGTGTAACCTTCACTTTAGCAGGTAACCAACCTACGAATGGTGAAGCAGGTACATGGACGAAAGTAAGTGGCCCTACAGGAACAATTACAAATCCTTCATTATATAATACAACAGTAACGGCTGTGCAACCAGGTACATATGTATTTGAGTGGGTATTGTCGAGAAACCTTTGTATCCCAACACGCGATACTGTATTAGTAACCGTGTCGGATGCTACTTCTAAATCTGTGGCCGGTACAAATCAAACATTGTGCGGTCAAACCGTGATTAACTTATCAGGGAATGTGCCTACAGTGGGTGTAGGTACTTGGTCGCAAGTGGAAGGTCCGGGTGGTATTATCATTACAAACCCTTCTTCTAATACAACCACTGTTACCAATGTAACAGATGGTAGATATGCTTTCCGTTGGACTATTACGAATGGTGCATGCCCAACTGAAACAAGTGATGTGAAAATTGAATTTGCAACACCACCTACACAAGCAAATGCAGGTACTAATTTTGAAGTGTGTGATGTAACAACAAGTAATTTGAATGCGAATACCATTACAAATGGTACAGGTACGTGGAGCGTGGTAAGCGGTCCTTCCACACCAACTATTACAGGTATCAATAACCCACAAGCAGCGATCGGTGCTTTAAAATATGGTACGTATGTGTTCAGATGGACAGCCGTAGGTTCTCCAAACTGTCCGCCTAGTACTTCTACTGTTACCGTTACAGTGAACCAATCGGCAGACATCCCGGCTGGTAACCAAAACTTGTGTAATGTGAACACCACCACCTTAACCGGTAATGAAAGCAGTACGGGTACATGGACACAAACTTCTGGTCCTTCCTCCACTATTACAAGAACAGCCAATAATGCTGCTGTAGTAACCGGTATGACACCTGGTACTTATGTATTCCGTTATACGATTCCTGCAACAGCGAACTGCGCCACTTCTTATAAAGAAATTACCGTGGTGAATAGTGCACCGGCTTCTGTAGCTGATGCTGGGCCTGATCAAGCTTTGTGTTTGGCAACTGCTGCTACCACGCGTAGTGCAACGATGGCGGCTATTACCCCAACTGTAGGTACCGGTACATGGACAACAGATGTTCGCCCTTCGGGTTCTACTGCTCCCACATTTACAGCTTCAACCAGTCCTACCACGAACATCAATGGTTTGGTAGTAGGTACTTATATTTTCAAATGGACGGTACGCAATGGTAACTGTTCGGTTACGGGCGACGTAGTACGCGTAGTGGTTACCAAAGAACCATCTAACGCGGATGCAGGTGTTGACCAAGTAAACGGCTGTACACAAAAGATCTTCATGGCAGGTGTTGAACCGGCCGTAGGTATTGGTACATGGTCGCTTGTATCGGGGCCTAATACGCCAACATTTGATATGCCGAATTCAGCTACCACCCAGGTATTAAATACGGTTCCGGGTACGTATGTATTCCGTTGGACGGTGTCGAATGGTGCAGGTTGCGCAGTGAAAACAGATGATGTGCAAGTGGTGGTAACATCATTGCCGGCTACTACAGCCAATGGTAATGTAGCAGGTTCTAATTTGAACCTTTGTAACACGGGTAGTGGTGCTGCTTTGAATTTAATCGGTAGTAACCCGAATGCCACTGAAACAGGTGAGTGGGCATGGGTTGATAATCCAAGTAATGCAATAATTACCTCTCCTACAACTCCATTTACAAGTATGTTGGGATTGAATGAAGGTGTGCATAGGGTAAGGTGGACGATTACGAATGGAAGTTGTACCAGCAGCGATACATTAACCGTACGTGTATGGGATCAACCAACCACAGCCACAACAGCAGGTACTGTACAAGCATGTTTATATGCACCTGTTGTGTTGAATGGTAACAATCCAACAAAAGGCACGGGTACATGGAGTTTTGTATCGGGTCCATCTACAACAACAACTTTCAGTAACCCTAATCAGCATAATGCCAATTTAAATGGCGCGCAGGCGGGTACTTATCAATATATGTGGACGATCAGCAATGGTGTTTGTCCTGCTTCAACAGCCTACACAACAGTAGAAGTAGAAGATTGTAGAATTGCAGTAGCGAAAAGCGCAAGTACACCTATCCAAAATGCGGATGGTAGTTACAATGTGACTTTCACTTTCAACGTAAGTAACCCGGGCAGTAAGATTGAGGTGAATGATGTACAGGTGACAGATGATTTGACCGGTGTATTTAAAGATGCGAAGAGTTTCGCTGTTCAGAGTGTTACTGCAACCGGTCCTTTAAGCACCTCGGTAAATGCAGCATTCGACGGAAGAACGAATGTTAATTTATTGAGTAGTGGTGCTACTTTGGCGGCATCTGCATCTGCTACGATCACAGTTATTGTTAAAGTAAATCTAAACTAGCGAACCCCTTATACCTGGCATTATGAAAATCGCTATCCCTAGCAAAATATTACTGCTATGCCTGCTTGTATTTGGCACAGCAAGCGCCCTTCGCGCGCAAACGAAATACGGCCCGTATAAGAATACTACGGGTGCAAAAGGAACAGCCACGGTGAACAACACCGCGGTATCCGACATCTCGAACGTAACGGTAAACTTCCCGGCTATTGGCTTAGCGAAAGCGGCCACTATTAGTGGGTTGAAATCGAATGGTACCTACGATGTAACGTATACATTCCGTGTGAAGAATTACGGTAGTGCAGCGTTAACGGGTATCCAAGTGCGAGATACATTAACGAATACTTTCCCATCACCGCTTACCTATAGTATTACGAGTATAACAGCAACGAATGGTCTAGCCGCTACTACTGTTGCGAACTTCGACGGTACAGCAGCTAAGCCGGGATTGTTAAATGCAGCTTCCAGTACTTTAGCCGCTGGCGCAACCGCTACAATTACGGTAGTGGTGAATGTAAATGCCGGGCTGAACTTCGGTACACGCAATAATACAGCTACCGCTTTTGGTAATACCGATAACGGTACAGTAATAGACGTTTCAACCAATGGAACAGACCCCGACGCCGATGGCGACGGGTTTGCTTTTGATGATGCTACGCCAACCCCGGTAACTATTAACCGCCCGGATATTGCCATCACCAAAACAGTGAATAATGCTACACCAGACGTAGGTACAAATGTTACCTTCACTATTACCGCTAAAAATGAAGGTGGTGATGTAAATGCTTTCTGGGTACAGGAAGTGTTACCAAGTGGTTACGAGTATGTAACTAACAACCCTTCTTCCGGCACATCTTACTCGATGGGTGAATGGTACATCCCTAACTTAGCAGCAGGTGCTAGTAAAACCTTAACAATAAGTGCGAAAGTACTGGCATCGGGCAATTATGAGAACACGGCTTACTTGAAAAATGCTAGTACCATTGGTGATAACAATGCAACGAACGATACTGGCCGTATTTCGGTAGTACCTGTTCCCGTAGCAGATGTATCAGTGTCTAAAACAACAACAAATGCAACACCGGATGTAGGTGATAATGCTACCTTTACCATAACTGCTAAGAATTATGGTTTAAGCACCGCGGAGAATGTAAGCGTAACGGAATCGATACCGGCAGGCTTAACATTCGTGAGTGCAACTGTATCGAAAGGTACGTATACCGGTACTACATGGAGCATTGGCTCATTGGCGAAAGATGAAGAAGTAACCATGACCTTTGTGGCAAAAGTATTAGGCAATAGTACATACATGAATAGGGTAGATATTACTACCTCAACAAAAGAATCATCTACCACCAATAACGCGGCATCTTCTACCTTAACACCGGTGCCGGTGGCAGACCTTGCAGTAACGAAAACCATCGATAACCTTACACCGGAAGTAAATTCGGATGTGAACTTCGTGGTAACAGTAACGAATAATGGTTTGAGTAATGCAACAGGTGTTATCGTGAAAGATACCTTGATGAGTGGGTATGATGTAGTGGGAACGATCCCATCGAAAGGTACTTATACGCGTTCAACGGGTACTTGGAATATTGGTAACTTGTCTGTGGGTGAATCGGTAACATTAACCATTCCTGCCACCGTGAAACCAAGCGGTATATATACTAATACGGCTTACGTTTCTGGTAACGAGAAAGACAACGATGTAACCAATAATAAAGCCTCAGCAGCACCAACTGCTGTTATTCCTGTTGCCGATGTGAAGATTTCCAAAACGGTGGATAGTACAACTATCGACGCCGGTAACGAATTGGTGTTTACATTAACCGCTACGAATGATGGCTTAAGTACAGCACATAACGTTGTTGTAACCGATACGCTTCCTGCTGGTTACACCTTTGTAAGTAGTACGCCTACAAATGCATACAATGCTACAACGGGCATTTGGGCGATTGATAGTTTGGAAAGTGGTGCTAGTGCCGAGTTGAAGATCCGTGCAACAGTAAAACCTGCGGGCGAATACCTCAATAAAGCAATGATCTCGGCAACTGAGAAAGATCCAGTACTGCATAATAATAGAGACAGTGTAAGTGTAACCGTTGTGCCAGTGGTAGATGTAGCCGTACAGAAGTCGGTTAATAATACAACTCCCGACGTAGGTGCAACAGTACGATTTACAATAGCAGCTACAAATAACGGGCCTAGTACTGCCACGGTCGTATCTGTGGAAGATGCATTGCCTAGTGGTTATACATTTGTAAGCGCCACAGCATCCAAAGGTGCATATACTGCAGGTGTATGGAGCATCGGTACATTAACAAATGGTGAAACGGCTACATTAACAGTAGATGCCACCGTAAACCCAACAGGCGATTATAAAAACGCAGCACAAATATTTGTCACCGAGAAACAAACCAACTTGGTGAACGATACGGCTAGCGTTACGCCTGTGCCTGTTCCTGTAACCGACTTAGCTATTACTAAAACAATTATCAATGCAACTCCAGATGCGGGTGCTACGATCACCTTCACATTAACGGCTACGAACAATGGTCCAAGTGATGCAACAGGAGTGAAAGTGGTAGATACCTTGTTAAGCGGTTATACTTTCCTGGGTAATACGGCAACCACGGGTGCCAGCAGTTACAATGCTACCACGGGTATATGGACGATCAATAGTTTACCGAGTGGTACATCAGAAACATTAACAATAGTTGCTACAGTGAATCCAACGGGCGACTATAACAATAGTGCCATCATTTCCGGTAACGAAAAAGAAAGCGATACCACTAATAATAAAGCAGTTATTACTACACCTGTTGTACGTCCTATTGCAGACTTGGAAATTGTGAAAACGGTAGACAGTACAACAGCAGATGCAGGTAGCGAAGTAAACTTCACCTTAACTGCCATCAACCATGGTGTTAGTACAGCTACGAACGTGGTGGTAAATGATGTATTGCCAACCGGCTTTACATTCGTAAGCAGCACATCTAATAACTACGACGTTTCAACAGGTGTATGGACGATTGGTACATTGGCGAAAGATGCTACCGCATCGATTACCGTCAAAGCGCTTGTAAATGCAAGTGGTACTTATGTAAATACAGCTACGATCACCGCAACAGAACACGACCCAGTTACTACGAACAATACAAGTTCAGTAACAGTAACCCGCGTTCCATTAGTAGATGTGGCAGTGGTGAAAACGGTGAATAACAGCACGCCGGATGTTGGCAAGAACGTAACCTTTACTATTAAGGCTACTAATGCAGGTCCAAGTACAGCAACGAACACAGTAGTGAACGATGCCTTACCAACAGGTTATTCCTTAGTAAGCGCAACGCCAACAGCAGGTACATACACTGCCGGAGTATGGACGATCGGTACTTTAGCGAAAGATGCAGAAGAAACATTAACGATTGTAGCTACTGTAAATGCAACAGGTTCTTACACTAACACAGCTACAATTAGTGCAACAGAGAAAGAAATCGTAACAAGCAATAATACTTCAAGTGTAACCCCTGTACCAGTACCAGTAGCAGAATTGTCGATCGTGAAAACAATAGACAACGCTACACCGGATGCGGGTTCAGAGG
Source organism: Chitinophaga skermanii (assembly GCF_003259335.1). Classification (GTDB taxonomy): domain Bacteria; phylum Bacteroidota; class Bacteroidia; order Chitinophagales; family Chitinophagaceae; genus Chitinophaga; species Chitinophaga skermanii. The sequence continues at coordinate 587,207 of NZ_QLLL01000002.1, read as the reverse complement.
TAGTGTTCACTGTGAACGTAACGAACGCTGGTCCAAGCACGGCAACGGGAGTGAAAGTAACAGAGCAATTGAAATCTGGTTACACGTATAAATCAAGTACTGTAACAGCAGGTACTTACGATGCTGCTACAGGTATTTGGAACATTGGAACACAGAACATCAACATTACAAATACATTAACGATCACGGCCGTTGTAAACCCAACAGGCGATTACAGCAATAGTGCTGTTGTGGAAGGTAACGAAAAAGATACAGATGGTAGTGACGATGAGTCGACCATTACAACACCAACTGTTCGCCCAATAGCAGATGTAGCAGTAGTGAAAACGGTAGATCATGCAACCGCCGACGCCGGTAGTGAAGTGAACTTCACCCTCACGGCTTCTAATAATGGCGTAAGTACAGCTACGAACGTGGTAGTAAACGATGCATTGCCAAGCGGCTTCACATTCGTAAGCAGCAATTCTAGTAACTACGACGCTTCTACAGGTGTATGGACAATCGGTACATTGGCGAATGATGCTACCGCATCGATTACCATCAAAGCCATTGTAAATGCAAGTGGTACTTATGTAAATACAGCTACGATCAGCGCAACAGAACACGACCCAGTTACTACGAACAACACAAGTTCAGTAACAGTAACCCGCGTTCCATTAGTAGATGTGGCAGTGGTGAAAACGGTGAATAACAGTACACCGGATGTAGGCAAGAACGTAACCTTCACTATTAAGGCTACCAATGCCGGTCCAAGTGATGCAACAAACACGGCAGTGAATGATGCCTTACCAACAGGTTATACTTTAGTAAGCGCTACACCAACCGTAGGTACTTACACTGCTGGAGTATGGACGATCGGTACTTTAGCGAAAGATGCAGAAGAAACATTAACGGTTGTAGCTACTGTAAATGCAACGGGTATTTACACGAACACGGCTACGATCAGTGCAACCGAAAAAGAAATCGTAACAAACAATAATACTTCAAGCGTAACCCCTGTACCAGTACCAGTAGCAGAATTGTCGATCGTGAAAACAATAGACAACGCTACACCGGATGCAGGTTCAGAAGTAATGTTCACTGTGAACGTAACGAACGCTGGTCCAAGTACTGCAACGGGTGTTACGGTAACTGAGCAATTGAAATCTGGCTACACGTATAAATCAAGTACTGTAACAGCTGGTACTTACGATGCCGCAACAGGTATTTGGAATATTGGAACACAAAGCATCAACGTTACAAATACATTAACGATCACGGCGATTGTAAACCCAACAGGCGATTACAACAACAGTGCATCGGTAAGTGGAAACGAGAAAGATA
>NZ_QLLL01000002.1:0-583904 GCF_003259335.1 Chitinophaga skermanii | reverse complement strand
GAACACGACCCAGTAACTACGAACAATACAAGTTCAGTCACAGTAACCCGCGTTCCATTAGTAGATGTGGCAGTGTTGAAAACGGTGAATAACAGTACACCGGATGTAGGCAAGAACGTAACCTTTACGATTAAGGCTACCAATGCCGGTCCAAGTGATGCAACGAACACAGTAGTGAATGATGCCTTACCAACAGGTTATACCTTAGTAAGCGCAACGCCAACAGCAGGTACATACACTGCTGGAGTATGGACGATCGGTACTTTAGTGAAAGATGCAGAAGAAACATTAATGATTGTTGCTACTGTAAACGCAACGGGTTCTTACACGAACACAGCTACGATCAGTGCAACAGAGAAAGAAATCGTAACAAGTAATAATACCTCCAGCGTAACCCCTGTTCCTGTACCAGTAGCAGAATTGTCGATCGTGAAAACATTAGACAATGCTACACCGGATGCAGGTTCGGAAGTAGTGTTCACTGTGAACGTAACAAATGCTGGTCCAAGTACGGCGACAGGTGTGAAGGTAACAGAGCAATTGAAATCCGGTTACACGTATAAATCAAGTACGGTAACAGCCGGTACATACGATGCTGCAACAGGTATTTGGAACATTGGAACACAGCACATCAACATTACAAATACATTAACGATCACGGCGGTTGTAAACCCAACAGGCGATTACAGCAACAGTGCATCGGTAAGTGGAAACGAGAAAGATACCCAAGGTACAGATGACGTATCTACGATTACTACACCAATAGTACGTGCGATCACAGATTTAGCGATTGTTAAAACAGTAGATCACACCACGGCCGACGCAGGCAGCGAAGTGAACTTCACCCTAACTGCCAGCAACAAAGGTGTAAGCACGGCTACAAATGTTGTAGTAAATGATGTATTGCCAAGTGGCTTCACTTTTGTAAGCAGCACATCTAGCAACTACAACGCAACAACAGGTGTATGGTCGATTGGCACTTTAGCGAAAGATGCCACGGCATCGATTACGATCAAAGCGATTGTAAATGCTACAGGTACTTATGTAAATACAGCGACTATTGCTGGTACAGAACACGACCCAGTTACTACGAACAACACAAGTGCAGTAACCGTTACCCGTGTTCCTTACTTAGATGTAGCGGTAACCATCGGCGTAAATAATAGTACACCGGATGTTGCTACAAACGTAACGTTCACGATTACGGCTACGAATAATGGTCCTAGTACGGCTACGAATACTGTAGTGAACAATCTCCTCCCAAGTGGTTACACCTTGGTAAGCGCGAATGCTGCTACAGGTTCTTACACGAACGGGGTTTGGAATATTGGTACGATGGCGCCAGGTGCAAGTACTACATTAACGGTGGTGGCTACTGTTCGCCCAACGGGTACTTACACGAACACGGCAACAATCGGCGCGGCTGAGAAAGAAACCATCTTAACAAATAACACGGCTAGTGTTACACCAACGCCGGTAACTGTTGCAGATATTAGCATCGCTAAATCAATCAACAACAGCACGCCGGATGTAGGCAGCCAAGTGGTGTTTACATTAACGGCAACCAATAACGGTCCTTCAACAGCTACTAATGTAGTAGCAACGGATATGCTCCAAACCGGGTACACATTCGTAAGCGCCACTGCTTCAGCAGGTACTTACAATGCCGCTACGGGTACATGGACTATTGGAACCCTACATGCCGGCACAAATGCTACCTTAACAATTACAGCCCGCGTAAATGCCGGCGGTAATTATGGTAACACAGCCAGCATCACTTCCAACGAAAAAGAAACCAATACCGGTAATAATACAAGCACAATTACTACACCGGTGCCTGTGCCAGTAACCGACCTTAGCATTGCTAAAGTGGTGGACGATGTTGCGCCTTATGTTGGTAAGGATGTGAACTTCACCATCACTGTTAAGAATGATGGTCCTAGTCATGCAACAGGTGTAACCATGAACGATGTATTACCTACTGGTTATGCGTATGTAAGTGCCACTGCTTCTACAGGTACTTATAATGCCACCACAGGTACATGGCAAATTGGTGCATTAGCCAATGGTGCTACGGCAACTGTAACCATCAAGGCTACTATCTTAGCTACCGGCCAGTTCACCAATACAGCTACCGTAACAGGTAATGAAAAAGATCTCGATGCTAGCAATAACAGTGCTTCAGCCTCTACTATTCCAGTGGCAAACGCCGATCTTCAAATTACCAAATCTACTACAGCTGTTAACCCGCACGTGGGCGACGATATTACGTTCACCCTTGTAGCGAAGAACAATGGTCCTAGTGATGCTACCAATGTAATAGCAACCGACTTGTTGAAAGCTGGTTATGTATTCAAATCCGCTAACCCTTCAACAGGTACCTATAATGCTACAACAGGTACATGGACAATCGGCAACATGACCAACGGTGCTACTGCTACCTTAACTATCACGGCCAACATTAAAGGCGGTGGTGCATACGATAACACAGCTACCATCCGCGGTAACGAAACCGATTTAGTACCGGCTAATAATACTAGCACCATCAACCCAGCTGTAATTACCCTTGTAGCTGAAAACGACTTCGGTAAAACAGAAGAACCAACACCGGTAACGGTGAATGTTGTCAAGAACGATACCTACGGTAATACGGGGAACAAAGTGGTATTAACATCGAACCCGCAAAACGGTACGGTGAGAAACAATAACGATGGTACCGTTACTTACACGCCAAACGAAGGCTTCGAAGGCACAGATATATTTACCTACCAGTTGGAAGATAACTTGGGTAATAAATCAAATATGGCCACAGTTAGCATTGATGTAACGAAACGCTTGATCGACTTAGCCATCGCTAAAGTGTTAATTACAGCGCCTTCAGATGTAATGGTAGGTAAGAATGTAACATTCGACATTACAGTAACAAATAAGAGCGCGAAAACGGCTACAAATGTTGTGGTAGAAGATATCTTGGAAAGCAACATCGGCGACAACTTCACCCAGTTACAAACCTTTAACGGTAAGGCGAAGTTGGATATGAATACACGTAAAATCACTTGGACGGTGGGTCAATTAACCGGCGGTCAAGTAGTGAAGCTTACGATCACAGCGAAAGTAACAGGTGGTGGTGCTGTGAAGAATACGGCCACTGTATCTGGTGCTGATAATGATCCCGACATTACGAACAACACGTCAACCGCTGCTGTTCCGGAAATGCCGAATAAACCTGGTGTATTCATTCCAACACTTATTACACCGAATGGCGATGGGCAGAACGATAAGTTCGTGATCCTTGGCTTAGAGAAGTTCCCAGGTAGTAAGCTAATTATCTGGAACCGTTGGGGTAACGTGGTGTTCCGTTCTAATGATTATTTGAATAATTGGGATGGCTCACAACTCAACGAGGGTACTTACTTCTACGAGTTAGTTACGCCTACACAAAACGGTCCTAAAACTTATAAAGGTTGGTTGCAGTTAATGCGCTAATAGCTTTTCAACATGTTGAATTAATTGAATCATGAAAAAAGTATTCTCCATATTATGCTTCTTGATCTTGTGCGGAACAGTTGTTTCCGCACAACAAGATGCACAGTTCAGCCAATACATGTTCAATGGTCTTTATGTAAACCCAGCTTACGCTGGCTACCGTGAAGAATGGAACATTAATGCTTTCTATCGTAACCAATGGACGAACTATCCCGGTGCACCGAAAACATTCTCGGTAGCGGTAGATGGTAGTGCAAATGAGGGTAGGGTAGGTTTAGGTTTGATCGTGATGAACGACCAAATCGGAGCTTCGAATAACACCTCGGCTTATGCTACCTATTCATACCGTATACCCATGAACGAGGAAGGAACATCCCGGTTATCATTCGGGTTAAGTGGCGGTTTCATTCAACAACGTATGGATATTAATGCGTTGGAAACTTCTTCAGGTATCGATCCCGTTATTTTAAATGGTAACCGCAATAGCACCATCCCCGATGCGCGTTTCGGTATCTACTATAACACGGCAAGGTTCTACACAGGTATATCGGCTACGAACTTGCTAACACATACGTTTCAAGAGAACAAAGCATTAAAAGAATATTTACCGATGAAGCCGCACTTGTACTTCACAATAGGGGGCTTATTGCCTTTGTCGGAAAGTATTACGTTAAAACCTTCGATGTTGATTAAGGAAGACCGTGCCGGTCCTACTAGTATTGACTTGAATGCGTTTTTCTTGGTGAATGAAAAAATATGGCTCGGTGGTTCGTACCGTACAACCGTACTCCATAAATCGAACATCAACGAGGGCTTGAAAAAACCGGCGGCAGTAGCCATCATGGCAGAGTATTTCGTGAACGAAAAAATCCGCATCGGTTATGCGTACGATCAAACGCTGAATAGTACAGCGGCATCGAGCTACCCAACGCACGAGATTTCGCTCAGCTACTTTTTCAAACGCCCGAAAGCTAGGATGTTATCACCTCGCTACTTCTAATGTTTCATCTTTAACACAGTGCTAGTAATGCGTGTACGTTTATCACCCATCATCATGGCCATTGCGGGAACGTTGCTTTTGCATAAACCCGTAAGTGCCCAATATGTAATAACTGAAGCCCATAAAGCTTATAACCTATATAATTTCTCGAAAGCTAAATCGCTCTACGGTAAAGCGTTCGATAAGAAGGAAACTCCGGCCGCTGCTAGGGGAGCTGCCGATAGTTACCGCCTTACGAAAGATTATATCAATGCCGAGTTCTGGTACCAAAAACTCTGGAAAGTAAAAGGATATACGCCTGCCGATGAACTCCATTACGCAGGTATCCTTATGAATAACAGTCAATACAGCGCCGCCGCAGAACATTTGCGCAACTACATTGCCGCCGTTCCTACCGATCAACGTGCAAAGAACATGTTACTAGGTTGCGATTCTGCCCAGCATTGGATCGACCATCCACGCGAAGGCGACATGGAAAACATGGCTGCATTAAACTCTAAGTATTCAGATTGGAGCCTCGCGATGTATAAAGGGAAGTTCATTTTCGCATCCGACCGGCCATATGATAGTGTACGCAAAACGGGTTTCTTTGAACAAACTACCATCAAGAAACGCTTGTATACATGGACAGGCGATGCTTACTTACACTTATACGAAAGCGATGGGAAAGACCCGAAAACAACGAAGCTCTTAGAACGTCGCTATGTAAATGGCGATTACCACAGTGCCAGCGCCAGCTATACCGATAGCCTCAATAAAATGTACCTCTCTATTACCCGCTTTATCCGTAAACCAAGTAGCGTGGTAGGCAAAGATTCCGTGTACACCATGAATATTGGCGTAAAAGAAATCGACGGAACTGGTGGTAAGGAGAAAGTGAAAATTTTGCCTTTCAATAAAATGCTAGCATTTTCTGCCGGCGATCCATGGATTAACCCAACAGGCGATACTTTATATTTTATCAGCGCCCAAGGTCCGGATGCCAAAGGTGGAACAGACATTTATTATAGCGTAAAAGGAACCGGTAGCTGGGGTACCCCGGTGAACCTTGGCCCAAGTATCAATACTGAAGGGAACGAGCGTACGCCGTACTTTGATGAGAAAGGTAAGTTCTACTTTGCGAGTGATGGCCACCCTGGTTTGGGCGGACTAGATATTTACGCAGCCGTAAAAGATAAGAAGGGTGATTGGAAGATTCAAAACCTAGGTACACCTGTAAATACTGCGCACGACGATTTCGCACCGGCGAGGTTTGATAACGTGTTGTATTTATCCTCTAACCGTAAAGGCGGCGCCGGTAGCGATGATATTTACCGCTTCTTAGCCGTTGAACCACCACCACCACCGGTGATTGTATTCGACTTAGTAGGTACAGTATTCGACAATAAAACACGGAAGCCATTGGTGAATGCCACTATCAAGTTGAAAAACATGACAACGGGTATTATCATCGATACCCTAACCAATGAAAAAGGCGAGTACCACATTCCGTTGGATAGTGTAACCGATTACGCTGTTAAAGTATCGCTGAAAGGCTATACCAATATTCCAGCCGTTAACATTTCTACAAACGGCTTAAAGGAAACTACCACCATCAAACAAGATCTTGAACTGGAAAAAACGGTAATAGGTAAGCCTATCAAAATCGAGAACATCTATTTCGATTTGGGTAAGGCAGATATTCGCCCGGATGCAGCCAAAGAACTGGATAAACTAATAGCGATTTTAGAAGAGAACCCAACTTGGGTGATCGAATTAGGATCGCATACCGATAGCCGCGCGGCCGATGCCTTTAACATGGCCTTGTCGCAACGCCGTGCAAATGCTACCGTGGCTTACTTGATTAAACAAGGTATCCCGGCGAAGCGTTTACGTGCAAAAGGGTACGGTGAAACGAAATTAGTGAACAAATGTGCGAACGGGGTGAAATGCTCTGAAGCCGATCACCAAGCGAACCGTAGAACCGAATTTATGATTATCTCGAATTAACCAGTAACCAATTTAATATCAAAGGGGTCGGCGGATTTGTTCGTCGACCTTTTTTATTGACCCTTGATGATGGCACGGTGTTGTATACCAAAGGTGGCAAGTGCTTGGATAACGGGCTGTACATTATGTGCATGCTCGGTAAGAGCATACGAAACCGTAATGGGTTTGGTAGCATGAACGGTGCGGGTAATTAACTTATGTTGCTCGAGTACTAACAGCTCCTTCGACAATACTTTCGGGGTAATGCCCACCACTTCTTCTTTTAAATCAGAAAAGCGCAAAGCGCCATTGGCCAAGTTATGCAAGATGCAAACTTTCCATTTACCGCTAAGCAATTCAATGGCATCCCGCAAGGCTAGCGTGTTCTCGCGGTTCGGCGTTGTACATTTTTCTAGTTTAGCCATAGCATACAATAGTAAGTATCCTAAAGGTAAGGGATAACAATCGTTCCGGCAAAGCAGTCTACTTTTGGGAAAACACATACATATATGAACATTACCTTGTTTGCTTCGATCTCTTTAAATGGCAAAGTGTTACTGGCCGAAAACCCTTTACACCAAGTACCTAATGAAATGCCAGGCGACTTTATCCAACGGGCTGTTGCTGCCGGGTGTATGATAATTGGTAGGAAAACGTATGAAATGATTGCGCAATTCCCTGCTATGCTGGAGATGTTTAAGGGGGTAGAAATTATTATTATATCAAGCAATGAAAACGCATCTACAGCTTATAAAGTAATGGCAAACGAAGCGGTCGCCATGGCATACATTCAACAACAGCAATATGATACAGTATTGATTGGTGGAGGTACAAGTATTTACAACACTTTTCTACAACATCAGCTAGTTAACACCATGGTATTAAATTATGTGCCTGTTATGAGTGGAACGGGTGGCCAATTAGGAGACGATCCAGCACTTTTTTCTACTTGGCGTATAACAAACCAGTCTACCTTTCCCAGTGGTATTACGCAAATAACTTTCGTACAGGAAGGGTAGCCAATTACGTTCCTTTTTGTATATTCATCGTATGAAGATGGTATTTTTTTCCGCTAAGCAATACGATAAGGTGTTTTTCAATGCAGAGAATGAAAAATACGGGTTTGAATTAGAATACTTGGAAACACACTTAGGTCCACATATTGTGAATGCTGTAGAACCTGGTACTGCAGCGGTATGTGTGTTTGTGAATGATCGATTAACGGGTGAAGTAGTGGCCACGTTGGCGGAAAAAGGGGTTAAAATTATTGCCCTTCGTTGTGCAGGCTTCAACAATGTAAACCTCGATGCTGCGAAGCAACACGGCATTGTAGTTGTGCGCGTGCCTGCTTATTCGCCGGAAGCAGTAGCGGAACATGCCGTAGCCATGTTGCTAACACTGAACCGTAAAACCCACAAAGCGTATAACCGTGTACGTGAGCAGAACTTCTCGCTGAATGGGTTACTTGGATTCAATTTACATGGAAAAACAGTGGGCGTTGTAGGTACAGGTAAAATTGGCCGCGCTTTTTGTAAGATTATGCTGGGTTTTGGTTGTACAGTAATGGCCTATGATATGTATCCCGATGAAGCCTTGGCCCAAATAGGGGTGCAATATGTTACGCTCGATACACTCTTCCAATCTGCCGATATTATTTCGCTTCACTGCCCACTAACACCGGAAAATAAATACCTCGTTAACAAAGCAGCCATCGACCAAATGAAGAAAGGGGTGACGATTATTAACACCAGTCGTGGTGCCTTGCTACATACGGCCGATGTAATTGATGCTTTAAAAACGGGGCAGGTAGCGTATTTGGGGATAGATGTATATGAGCAAGAAGAGAAGCTTTTCTTCAAAGACTTGTCGGGCAATATTATTGCCGATGATATGATTCAACGGTTGATGAGTTTCCCGAATGTACTGTTAACCGGTCACCAAGCCTTCTTTACCCAAGAAGCACTTTCCCAAATAGCCTCAGTAACCATGCAGAATGTAAACCAGGTAATGAAAGGAGAAGCGGTAGGTAAGGATGTAAGGTTGGCATAAAGAAGTTGACAGCAAATAAATTTCACCACTGCATGCAAATTGCAGGTACCACAATTATTTTTGAATTACAATAACAGGCAATTAAAACATTCGTTCAACCCCGCGCAACCTCCCAATTGCGCACACCCAAACAGAGAAAAATAATTAAGGAAACTACCATGCTCGGACTACTATTCCCCCGTGCAAATTAGAAGCTGTAAAAGTACTTACTTGCAGAGAAGCAAGTGCCTATACGCTTATACGTTTGATTACCCCAAAAACATAAACCCATGCTAGGAAATCAGCTTAACAGAGCCCAAATGCGCCGTTTAGCAGGCGGTATTTCTTCTTACACTTTTGCTTGTGGAATGCTTGTGCAACGTTGCTCGCAATGCCCTACGGAATGTATTTGCGAACCCATTGCCAGGGAGCGATATGCTTGTGAAATTCCATAAGATATAGCTTGATAGCTAATATGCCCATGCGCAATAAATAATATTTATTGCCGAGTTGTACATGGTGCTATCATGCATGCTTGAATGCCCCATTCAAAGCAAAGGACCCTGCTTTTTTCACCCCAAAATCAATACACTATGCTAGGAAAACATCTCAGCAGGAACCAACTGCTGCACATGTCGGGAGGAGCTTCTACCACCGCTGCTAAATGCAATAAGCGTGTTTCTGATTGTGGCACTTTAGAATGCCCGGTTGAATGCGTTTGCCATTATGCAAGCTGGGGCCATTATTTCTGTGCGTACGATGTTTAAGTAACGCCGGTAATAGCACCGCTATCCTTACTTACTAGGATTAATCAAATGGTTATTCACATGTTATCGCATACTCTCAAAAGTATAGCGTATGGCATTCTTTTTCACTCCAAAATCAATACACTATGCTAGGAAAAAATCTCAGCAGAACCCAAATGCTCCGCGTAGCCGGAGGCCAAGCACAACATGCTGCTGTTTGTAACAGGCGTGTTACAGACTGTGCTTTAGAATGCCCATCAGAATGCTCCTGCGATTATGCACATTGGGGCAACTGGTTCTGTTCAGGCATCTTGTAGATGCATTTAATAAGGTGCCTGTTTGCAGAACAAGTAAAGAGGTACTTTATTAATTAAAACAGGTAATTAACCACGCTTTTTTTCACTCCAAAATCAAAACACTATGTTAGGAAAACATCTCAACAGGAACCAAATGCGCCAAATTGTTGGTGGCCAATTTATGAATGAAGCCAGGTGCGATAAACCGGTTACGGATTGTTACTTACAATGCCCACAAGATTGCACTTGCACGCAAACTTCTGGAAACAGGTTCTTTTGCTCGTACCTGTAATCATTGATTACACATGTATTTTATGGCTTTCACCTGCACTGTTGTGCATTGTGTTGAACCATGCTTTTTTACCCCAAAAACAATGCACTATGCTAGGAAAAATGCTCAGCAGAACCCAAATGCTCCACGTTGCTGGAGGTAATTCTTCGCTTCCGCCGGTGTGTGATAGGTTTGTGGCAAGTTGTAGTAACTGCCCACTGGCTTGTCATTGCGATGGCCGTGATAGCGTTGCCACGTATTGCGCAAGCTTGTAGAAAGGTTGCGATGTAACAGTAGCGTCTGCATGGAAACGTGCAGGCGCTTTATTTTTGGGGGAGGATAGCGGGTTTTAGTCCTTTGGCTGCTCCAGTCACTAAATCAGCAATTCGTTTACTGCGGGTTGTTTCTCTTTGCGCCGTTATTAACCAATATAAAATCATTCTCTTTTCAGCATTGGAAAGTTGCTCATAGAAATCGGCGGCTTTTGGAGATTTTTTGAAGGCGGCTTGTAAGTCGGCAGGGATAAGTAACTTCTCAACATCGTCGAGTATGTTCCAGTAGCCGTTGGCTTTTGCTGCTGCAATGCTGGCAAAACCGGGGGCTGTCATTAGCTGGGCATCGATGAGTTCTTGGGATTTCTTTTTGTTGATACCCGACCATGGACTTTTAGCTTTCCTTGCGCCGAAGGTTTGAATAAACCGGTCGGTATCATAAGTACGCGCGGTACTGTCGATCCAACCAAAGCACAGCGCTTCGGCTACTGCATCGGTATAGGAAATGCCTGCTACTTGGGCGTGCTTTTTCAGGAGTACTACCTGCACTATTTGCCCACTATCATGGTTTTTCTCTAACCATGTACGCCATTCCTGCCTGTTTTGCGGTATTAATTGTAAAAGCGGAGTTTTCATGTGCTTGTATTTAAATTGTAATTCAAAAGTAACAGGACGGTGTGACAGCCTTATGTCAGTAGGATAAGAAATATTCTGTAAGGATTGATTTTGAATGGATTAGGTAAATGATGCTGCTTTGTCTAAAAATCGCAGCGATTTAAGGGCTGTTTTAGCTTCAAATTCGTATTGATTTTTCTTATGGAGGTTATGGTTAGATATCTTAGTTGAGGCTAAATTTGCGGCTCTATTGCCCTTTATTGTGCTGTTTAGTACGGTTGTTCCAAACAGTAATGAAGGCAATTGGTTACTTCATTTGTAGTAGGATTGCAGTGCAAAATATAGATGTAGTATCAGTAAGGGTTATAGCGGGCAGAAACGCTGAAACCCTTATGAAATAGTTTCTCCTAATGGTAGTTTAATGTTCTTTTAATGTTAAAACCATGTCTGTGCTATGTGGAGATATATTCCCCATATATAGGGGATATATCTTGTAGCTTTCCAGCAGTATCCTCCAAGTCTTTCAAAGGCAAGTCAAAGTCTTTCAAAGGCAGGTTAAAGTCTTTTAAAGGGTCGTCAAAGGCTTTTTAAAGGCTTTTCAAAGGGTCGTTAAAGGGAAGTCAAAGGCTCGGTAAAGGCTTTTATATAAAAATGCACTTAAAAGGGGTGTTTGCGACATTACTTTGTCATGTCTACATCTAGGGCATTTCCAATTGCATAAAAATGGCCCCCGGCGATATAATGTAAGCTACGGAATGATGGATCGGCGGTTTCATAATGCCAACGCCCGTTACTAAATACGCGGGTGTCGGCCCAAGCGCCTATTACTTCGGCAACAAATAGATCGTATTGCTGTTGATGATGTGGTTCGGGTATTACTTTACAAGCCAACCATGCAGAGCAACCACTAACGAAAGGCACATCAAATTTATCTATATCAAACAATTCCACCTTGCAATGCGCCAATTTCTCCACATCGGTATGTAAACTACGGGTGCCTACATCGTACGTTAATTGGAGTTGTGCTACAGTGGGAACTTGCACTACAAATTGCCCGCTTCCTTCTACCAATGCACGGGTAGCTGTATTGCTATCAATTACAACGGTAAGTTTCGGTGGTAAATAATCCAAGGCACAAGCCCATGCAGCCGCCATTACGTTTTGTATGCCTCTATGCCGGGCACTCACCAATACGGTTGGGCCGTGGTTAATTAAGCGGGAGGCTTTGTCTAATGGAACAGGGGCCATATAAGAGTCGATGGTGCTCATAAGGAATTGTTGATAAAGAAAGGGTTAATAGGTAGCTTAAATACCTATCAACCCTTATAGAAAAAATGTGATTAAAAACGTATTACAAGGTAGCCATATCAATCACGAAACGATATTTTACATCGTTCTTTTCCATGCGTTCGTATGCTTTGTCGATGTACGACATGTCAATTACTTCCACATCGGAAACGATATTGTGCTGACCACAGAAGTCTAACATCTCTTGTGTTTCCAAGATACCACCAATCATTGAACCAGCTAAGCTTTTACGATTAGGAATCAATGCAAATGCTGGAATAGGGGTAGGTTGAGAAGGGGCACCCACGCAAATATGCACACCGTTCGTTTTCAACAATCCCATGTAAGCTGGAATGTCGTGGTTAGCGCTCACGGTATCCAGGATAAAATCAAAAGAGGCAGCGGCCGCTTTGAATTGTTCAGGATCTGTGGTAACGATGAAGTTATGCGCACCTAATTTTTTCGCGTCTTCACGTTTGTTTTCAGAAGTACTCAATACTGTCACTTCAGCACCAAAGGCTGCACCGAATTTAACAGCCATGTGACCTAATCCGCCTAAGCCCAATACCGCTAATTTATGACCTTTACCTACGCCCCAATGTTTCAATGGAGAATACGTAGTAATACCGGCACATAACAAAGGTGCCACGCCTGGTAATTCGAGGTTTTCCGGCAAGCGTAAAACGAATTCTTCTTTTACAACAATGGTTTTAGAGTAACCACCGTACGTAGGCATGCCATCTGTATAGTGATTTACATTGTTGTACGTTTGAATATTGCCGTTTTCGCAATATTGTTCTTCGTCGTGTTTACAGCTTTCGCATTTACCGCAAGAATCTACCATGCAGCCTGTTCCAACTAAGTCGCCTACTTTAAATTTCTTTACATTTTCGCCAACGCGTGCAACGCGGCCTACTATTTCGTGGCCCGGCACCATGGGGAAAATACCTTCAAACCAATCATTTTTAATTTGGTGCAAATCAGAATGGCAAACGCCACAGTAAAGAATATCAAATTGCACGTCGTTCGGGCCCACATCTCTACGATCAAAATCCCATGCTGTTAACTTTGCACCTACGCTTAAAGCAGCGTAACCTTTTGTTGCTATCATATAAGTTCTTTTTGAAAAATGTTATAGTGTAGAATTGTTTTCAAATTAACACCAATCAACCTTGTAATGTTTTTGCAAAAGAAGATGATAAAAAGGAAAATGATTGTTCTTAAAAAGTCAAACTTTTTGTCTTTGCGGTTCAATATTGCGATTCTGCAATGATTTGATTGAATTTTACAATCCCACCTTGCCCGCTGCCCAATAAGCTTGGGCTAAAAAGCTACCCCTGGCTTTGTTTTGTCGCAGTACTTTCCGAAGTGTTTGGATGGATTTGGCGTTGCCGGCCATAATGAAATTATAATCTTCCCAGTTCGTTTCTTGGAAAATAGGAAGGGTAGCCACCCATTGTTCATCATGGAACAATTGGGATTTGGAGAATACGGTGTAGTGATCCAAACCGGCCAAGCGGGGAGCGGCCATATTGCCAGGGTCTAATTCGAAATAGAATTGGTATTGATGGTGATGTTTTTTGAATAAGGGCTGAAGAGAAGCGGCTAATCCCAAGCTGGTTTCATCGCCAAAAAGAAATTGTTTGGATACATGGGGGTTGTACACTGTTTTTCCCCGGGGCATGGAAATCCGTATCTCGTCGTTCACTTGTAATTGTGCCATAAAGTTACTGCCGGGATAATCGCCATGGATATGCGCGATGATGTCAATAATACCATCTTTACTTTCACTAAACGAGGCGGTGTAGTTCCGGTATTCAGTACTCGATACGCGGATAATGACGGCGTACCCGGGTTGAAAATTCATGTCCCCGGTAGCACCTTGTAAGCGTATTTTTTTGATGGTAGGGGTAATGAAGGTCGTTTCCAATACCTGCATGAGCGGGAACTTGGAGCTCATGAGGGTTTCAATGGTATCGCCTAACCATTTTGCAATTTTGGGCATGATGTATTCCTATTTTGATCATGCAAAGTACGGTCCGTTTGCGCGGATTGGGAATGGAGAATGGATGGTAGAAATTGGACTAATCGTGGTTTTTCTTCCTGAAACTTAGGGCGGTTACCCCGGTTAATTTCGAGAATGTACGGGAGAAGTAAGCATAATCTTCAAACCCCAATTCACCGGCTATTTCCTTCACAGAGCGGGTAGTATGGTACAGCAAGCGCTTTGCTTCCAATACCACGCGTTGCTGTATATGCCAAGAAACGGGGTTGCCGGTGGCTTGCTTTACACATTCATTCAAGTAGGCCGAAGAAATATTGAGTAAATCGGCATAATCGGCTGGGCGTTTCAATGTAGTGAAATGTTGTTCTAATTGCCATTTGAAATCCATCGTAATCACATCGAAGCGGGTAGCATTGCTCTTGGCTGCATTTGTTTCCATGTAAGCGGAAATAACCATACCGGCGAAAGCATTGCAATAGTTTTGTAAGATAGCGTCGTGTAGTTTCTTCGGTGGTGAATTATAAACAGTTAAGCACATTTCCATGGCTTGGATATATGGCTGTATACCTGTTTTAGATAAGACTAAAGGCTTTGCCGGCATCACCGATTGTTCGAGTAATTGTAAATACGCCGGTTGAAGATGTGCCGTATCCATCGCCATCAAGTACAAGGTGGCCTGCTTCACCTTTGCCACGCGGTGCACTTGCGAAGGATGAATGTAAAGCAAGTATGGTGGCTTCAATTTATACGTTTCAAAATCCAATTCCATTTCCACCGAACCCGCTACCACCAATAAAAAAATGTGAAAATCGTGCCGGTGCGATTGCATCGAATGATCCTCCTGTAGCGCCTGGGTAGGCGTACTTTTCCCAACCGCAATGCCGCTTGCGTAATCCAGTGCCAGCTGGTGAACCGGGATATGTTGTTGTCCTTTTTTCACACCTAAACGAAAAATAAAAGCTGTACAAATGTATCGATTTGTAGTTCATAAGCGGTATTGGATGAACAATCTTCTCCCTATTGGGTTACTATGTGTGGACGTTCACTGCATATAAAACGAAGCTATCGCCAAATATACATGCCAATAGATTTAAACTATTTCATAATAGAATTAATAGATTGTGATTATATCATGAATGTCCTAGTTTTGACCCTGTTAGAAACACAAATGCGAGGAAGCATTCAACTCAATACCATAAAATTTTAAAAATGGGACAAGAATCAAACGACATCAGCAAATGCCCTTTCCACAATGGGACACTGAAAAACAATGTTGCCGGCGGAGGTACGCGTAACCCCGATTGGTGGCCTAATCAATTAAAGCTTAATATTCTCCGTCAACATTCGTCCAAATCGAACCCATTGGATGAAAACTTCAACTATGCCGAAGCTTTCAAAAGCCTCGATTTAGCAGCTGTGAAAAAAGATTTACATGCGTTGATGACCGATTCACAAGATTGGTGGCCGGCGGATTTCGGCCATTATGGCCCATTGTTTATCCGTATGGCTTGGCACAGCGCCGGTACATACAGGGTATTTGATGGTCGTGGTGGTGCTGGTTCTGGTCAACAACGTTTTGCCCCGTTGAATAGCTGGCCCGATAACGTTAGCTTAGATAAAGCACGCCGTTTGTTATGGCCCATTAAGCAAAAGTATGGTAACAAACTTTCTTGGGCCGATTTGTTGATCTTAACCGGTAACGTAGCGTTAGAGTCGATGGGCTTCAAAACCTTTGGTTTTGCCGGTGGTCGTGTGGATGCTTTTGAAGCGGACGAAGATGTGTATTGGGGTTCTGAAACCACTTGGTTAGGCGGTGATGTGCGCTATGCACATGGTTCTCCTGGCGTGGTTGAAAATCATGGAGTCGTAAGTTCGGACGATGATGCAGATGGTGATATACATGGACGTAATTTAGAAAAGCCTTTAGCAGCTGTACAAATGGGTTTAATTTATGTAAACCCTGAAGGCCCGGATGGTAACCCCGATCCAATTGCTGCCGCGAAAGACATTCGTGATACTTTCGGTCGTATGGCCATGGATGATGAAGAAACAGTGGCCCTTATTGCAGGTGGACATAGTTTTGGTAAAACCCACGGCGCAGCACCTGCTACGCACGTAGGCAAAGAACCCGAAGCAGCCGGTATTGAAGCCCAAGGCCTTGGTTGGAGCAATAGCTACAACTCGGGTAAAGGTGCCGATACCATTACATCTGGTTTAGAAGTTACATGGACTACTACACCAACCCAATGGAGCAATAACTTCTTCGAAAACTTATTCGCGTTTGAATGGGAATTAACAAAATCGCCTGCCGGTGCACACCAATGGGTAGCCAAAAATGCAGGTGACATTATCCCCGACGCTTACGATAAAGGCAAGAAACATCGTCCGACGATGTTAACCACGGATCTTTCATTACGTTTTGATCCTGTGTATGAAAAAATCTCCCGCCGCTTCTTAGAAAACCCCGATGCTTTTGCAGATGCATTTGCCCGTGCTTGGTTTAAATTAACACACCGTGATATGGGGCCACGTGTTCGCTACCTAGGATCGGAAGTGCCGGAAGAAATATTGCTTTGGCAAGATTACATCCCAGCATTGGATCATGAAGTGATCAACGATGCAGATGTAGCAGCCTTGAAAGCAAAAATCTTAGCAACAGGCTTAACGGTTGCTGAATTAGTATCTACCGCTTGGGCATCCGCTTCTACTTACCGCAATTCCGATAAGCGTGGTGGTGCAAACGGTGCACGCATTCGCTTAGCGCCGATGAGGTATTGGAAAGTGAACAATCCATCGCAATTACAAAAAGTATTAGATGCATTGGAAGCGATTCAAAAAGAATTCCAAGCAGGTGGCAAGAAAGTATCTCTCGCAGATTTGATTGTGTTAGCAGGTGCTGCCGGTATTGAAAAAGCTGCGAAAGAAGCAGGGCAAAATATCACTGTTCCATTCTTAGCCGGCCGTATGGATGCTTCGCAAGATCATACGGATGTTGAGTCAACCGGTTACCTCGAGCCATTGGCAGATGGTTTCCGTAATTACCGCAAAGGTCGCTTACATGCATCTACGGAAGCATTGTTGATTGACAAAGCGCATTTACTAGGTTTAACAGCACCAGAATTAACGGTATTGATAGGCGGTTTGCGCGTATTGGGTACGAACTACGACGGGTCTAAACACGGCGTATTCACCAACCGCCCTGGTCAATTAACCAACGATTTCTTCGTGAACTTATTAGACATGAATACTGCATGGAAAGCAGCATCAGAAGACCGCGAAGTGTACGAGGGTACAAGCCGTAAAACCGGTGAAGCCAAATGGACAGCTACCCGCGTCGATTTAGTATTTGGTTCTCATGCAGAACTAAGAGCTATCGCGGAAATATACGGTAGCGCTGATGGTCAAACTAAATTCGTGAACGACTTTGTTGCTGCATGGAACAAAGTAATGAACGCGGATAGGTTTGATGTGAAAAAGTAAGGTTTTTAATAGTTGGATAAATAGATGGCCTCCGGACTAACACCGGGGGCTATTTTTTGCCTATTCATCTTCAAACCCTTTACCATCGAGTATGTGCGGAATATATTTGTCGACCCTTTGTTGCCTCGTTTTCGCTTGTTTGGCGGAAGAGAAATAGAGTAGGTAGCCCCGTTGGCGGCCGGGTGTTAAGGATTCGAAAGCTTTTTTGAGTTTGGCGCTTTTGTTTAGCGCTACTTCGAACTCTTCTGCCATCTCGAATGCTTCTACTTTTTTCATTTCCACCTGCAGGCCAGCCTTCTCTACTTCTATAGCTTCGTAGATATAGGCTTTGATGGTGGATTCGGCTTGTTGGATTTCTTTTGCTGAAGTGAATCGAATTTGCCTAGCTGCTTGTACGTTTTTTGTTTGTTGAATAAGGATGTTATTTTCATCTGCTAGTAAAGCCCCTTTCATAAATAGGATGGCACAATAATCTTTAAAGCCGTGGATCAACATTACGTTCTGGCCATTTAGGGTATAGGTAGGGCAGCCCCATTTCAATTCTTCCGTTAAACCACAATCCAGCGCAATGGCACGGAGGATGCTGTATTCTTTTTGCCACTTAGATTCTTTCTCGAAGAACCAATCAACTTTTGGGTTTTGGATAGCCATGGCTGAAAATTTTATGCGTGAATAGAATTGATTTTCCTGTCGGTAGGGCGGAAGAAATAGGAGAGCGCTGTTAAAGCTAACAATAAAATCGCGGGAAAGATATCGCCCATACCATCACCTACTACAATATGTGAAATAATTGCGCCGGTCATAGTGAAAAAGAAGCCTGCGTATGCCCATTCTTTTACTACTGGAAATTTAGGCAATAATATAGCAATCACGCCTAGGAATTTCCATATACCAATAATCGTAAGGAAGTAGGAAGGGTAGCCTAATTGGGTCATATAATCCTTCTCTTGTGCTACCTTAAAAACTTGTACGATACCGGTAGATACCATGCCTAAAGCCAACCAAAGTGTAGCGATCCAGTAAATGATTTTGTTTCTTTTTGACATAACGAGTTATTGTAAATTGGATAATACTTTTTCTAAACGATTGTGTGCCATGTCGATACCAATGGCCATACCTACACCTATGCTAATCAAGGCATCACGATCTTTCACCGAGCGGTAAATGATTTGCATATTGAGCTTGCTTTTTTCCGGGCTGATAGATTCGAAGTGTAAGTACTCTAATTGAATACCATGCGGGGTGCCCATAATTTCGAAAGTGCGAATAATGTTTTCGTTAGGAACGAATTGGTGGATGGTACCGTTTGCACGGAATACCACGTTGCCTTTATTATCGGATGTTTCGAACTCGAAGCCACCGTGTTGTTTATTTTCGAGCTTTACTACTTTAGTGCCCATCCACTGTTCTACAATGTCGGCTTCTTCGTAGGCTTTGAATAATAATTCGAGCGGTAAATCGAATTCGCGGGTGATGAAGATTTCTTGTTTGCCTTCTTCGGCATGTACTTTCGTTTTTCTTTCCATGGTTATTTCTTTTTAGGTGTATAGTTTTTCATAATCGCTTCTAGTTTGTTGAATCGATCGTCCCACATTTGGCGGAATGGCTCGATGAAATCGGCTATTTCTTTCATTTTTAAGGGGTTTAAGTGGTAAATAACTTCTCTACCTTGCTGCACTTGTTCCAGTAATTCGCACTCGGTCAGTATTTGCAAGTGCTTGGAAACTGTAGGGCGTGCCGTATCGAAATTGGCCGCAATGGCGCCTGCCGACATGGCTTGCGAGGCCACCAGCAGTAGTATCGCTCTCCTCGTGGGATCGGCGATGGCTTGGAATACATCTCGTCTTAGGTTCATTATGTAGCTATTTGACTACACAAATATATATGTAGTCATTTAACTACGCAAATTTATTTTTCGTGGTATTGAGCATGAGGGGTTTATTGGTGGGATAAGTAGTTAGAAGCTATTTAAATTGATCAAGATGAAACAATACGGGCTTGTGCTTTCGCGTTTCAAGATTTTATGATAATTTCCCATTACTCAACCAAAATCTTTCCTGCAATGAAAGTGATCCCTATCATGGTGGCAGTATTTGCCATTGTTTCGAGTATGCAAGCGCAATCTACCTATACTATTAAAGGCAATGGGAAGCTAATCCAGGATGGAGATAAGCTGTATTTAATGTACCGGCAAAAGGGGCAATCCTATTTGGATTCAACTGTTGCTAAGAACCATCGTTTTTCTTTCAAAGGAACTATTAGTGGCGAGCCTTTTACCGCTTCTATCTATAGAAATGAAAACCCCCAATTCGCAGATATTGTGCGTGAATCGCTGGGTGTATACCTAGAGCCGGGTACGATCGTTGTTAATAGTAAGGATACGTTAAAAGGTGCTACCGTTGGAGGAACACCGCTCAATAATACCTACCAACTTTTGCAAAATAAAATGCAACCTTTCCGTCATAAATACCATGGTGCACGGAACGTAGATGATTTAACGGCAGAAGAGCGGAAAGACACGGCACTGGTGCATGCAACAGAGAAAGCTGAAATCAAGCGTTTTAAAGAGCGGGTGCAAATTGAATTGGATTTTGCGAAGGAACATCCTAATTCACCGGTAAGTCTCGACGTTATTGTACGTTATTCCGGTGTGCGCATGATGATCGATGAAGTAGAAAAGGCCTACAATGCATTATTACCCACTTTACAATCCTCGGAAAAAGGGAAATATGTACATGGCATGATTCTGAAAACCAATGAAATCAAAGTTGGCCAAGCTATGCGCGATTTTACTTTGAAGGATATGGAAGGGAACATTGTACAACTTAGTGCTTTTAAGGGGCAATACATTTTATTGGATTTCTGGGCTTCTTGGTGTAAACCATGCCGCGAAGAACATCCTAATTTAAAGAAATTGTTCGAGCAGTACGGCGCCGGGAATTTCAAAATCGTGAGCGTGTCAATTGATGAAAGGAAGAACGATTGGTTAGCTGCAGTAGCAAAAGATCAATTAACATGGACACAATTGCTAGATAACACCGGTACCGCGGTCGCAAAAATGTACGGAGTTACCAGTATACCATCGAATGTACTCATCAACCCGCAAGGCATTATTATCAAGAAAGATCTGAAAGGAGGAGCCTTGGTAGATGAATTGACATCTATCTCGGCTAACTTATAAGCTTAAAAAGGCTAGTATCTAATAGACACTAGCCTTTTTTATGATCGAATGTGCGTGACAAATTTCGCGGCTAACATGTAATGGATACATCCATTCACTATAGTTCGGATTTGTAATGTTTAGCGGGTACAATCGGCTGTCCAAGTTTTACCGTCTCTTGTAAAGCCAATCACTAACTTATCTTTATTAATAGTAATTAACCCTGTACCTGAAGCACCAATGTTAACCATCGTATTATCGTCTTTTTGCTCGAATTCCACGCCCGTTAAATCAGGAATACCATTCGAGAATCTGAAATCATAGCGACGACCAACTTTCGTAACGAAAATGCTACCATCATCGGCGTTTGTAGTTTCACCACCGGCAGTATAGCTTATTTTACCTTTAAAAGTACCGGCAAAAATGTCTGTATCAGCTGGATCATCATCTTTACTACAAGCAGCAAAAATGAACGATGTTAATAATAATACACCCAAAAGTTTCAGCATTGTTTTCATAAAATATGGTTTTAAGTGAATGAATAAACTTGTGAGTGAAAAGGCAAACGGTATACCAGAAGTAAACGGCTATTTAGCAACTGTAAACAAGTGTTGTGGAACTAGTTAATTTTTTGTGGAATATTGACTACACAATGTGAATTGTATTGCTGTAAATGTAGCATAGATGCATGGTTGCGGCAGTTGTATTTAACAAATTATTAAGAATTGTTTGGTCGAAAGAAACCGTGTGTTTGTCGAAACGAGCAGTGTTTGCTCACCCGCTTGTTCTAATTTAACAGTAGAATTATACAACATGAAATCGATCTTTTTAACCTGGATGATTATTATATTGATATGTCAATAGTTTAGAATGGTTTGAAGTAAACAAAGCCATTTAACGCAGTTACCGCGAAAATTTAAACCGTGATAGCTTAGTGCTGGTGGCCACAAAGTAAAAAGGATGCTTTATCAGCATCCTTTTTGCTTTATAGTAAGTTGTATTGCTAGTTTCTAGGGGTCGACATCGATTCTACTTCTTTTAATCGTTTAAGTGCATCTGTTTGCCGTAATAGGCCATAGTTAATACCAGATGCGTTTAAGGTACTACCTGTTTGATAAGGGTATTTATCAAAATCACTGAAGAATTCTTTTATTTTACCTTGTATTGGTACAAGGAGCCACATTTGTTGCGCGAAGAATTTCATCGATTCGCCACCATCTTCCATTCCTCTTTCATAAGGATCCATTCGTAGATTAGTGATTAACGACCACGCCGGAACGGACCGTGTAGCAGTAGCAATATTACCATGAGAGGCAACTGCAAAGCTGGTTTTCCAATCATTCCAACGAACAGCATTTAAATTACCCCCTTGGTCGAAATAGTAGATGGCATCGCGTGGACCTTTAGCTGTACTGCCTTGGAGGTATGGAAGGAAGTTGTAACCATCTAAATGCACTTTAAATTGTTTGCCATTTGCGGTGAAGCCGTTGGCCATTTTTTCTTTTACATCTGGTAAGCCTGCTGCGGCGGATAAAGTAGGGAACCAGTCGATCAAAGAAATAATTTCATTGCTGACAGTACCGGCTTTAATTTTACCAGGCCAACGAACCATCATAGGTATGCGGAACCCGCCTTCCCAAGTAGTACCTTTTTCACCACGGAACATGGTCATAGCACCATCAGGCCATAAGGCAAGTTCTGCACCATTATCGGTGGTGTAAACCACAATTGTATTATCCGTTATTTTGAGCTGGTCTAATAAGTCTAGTAATTCCCCTACCATACCATCGTGTTCCACCATACCATCGGCATGGATGCCTTTCCCGGTTTTACCCATGGATGAAGGTTTTAAGTGGGTAAACACGTGCATACGAGTACTGTTAAACCATACGAAGAATGGTTTGTCGCCTTGGGAGGATTTGTTGATGAAATCTTTCGCTGCCTTCAAGAATTCTTCATCTACTGTTTCCATCCGTTTAGAGGTTAACGGACCTGTATCTTCAATTTTACCATCCGCAGTAGAGCGAATGACGCCACGAGGCCCGTATTTCTTTTTAAAAGCCGCATCTTTTGGATAGAAGTATCCTTCAGGTTCTTCTTCCGCATTCAGGTGATAGAGGTTGCCAAAAAACTCATCAAACCCATGTTTCGTGGGAAGGTGTTGATCTTGGTCACCCAAGTGGTTTTTACCAAACTGCCCGGTTACATAGCCCTGTGTTTTCATGACATCGGCAATGGTAGGCATCCAATTGGTAATACCATGTGGATCGCCCGGCATCCCAATCGTTAGTAAACCTGTTCGAAATGGTTCTTGTCCTAATATAAAAGAGGCCCGGCCTGCCGTGCAGCTTTGTTGCCCGTACGAATCGGTGAAGAGCATACCTTCATTAGCGATCCGGTCGATATTCGGCGTTTGGTAGCCCATTAATCCCTTTGTATAGGCGCTTATCTGTGGAATACCAATGTCGTCCCCGAAAATGACGAGGATATTGGGTTTCTTCTGGGCCTGTAGGGAAGCGAAGGAAGAGGAAAACAGCAGTAATAATGACAGCGATTTCCCCAAAGTTTTAGTCAAACTAGTCATAGAAAATCAATTAATCTTGTGAAAGTTAAGACAGCTTCAGTACAGCTGAGCAGCCTATGTTACTAAGCTAAAACGTTGAGAGAAGTGCTAATGAGGGGGGTATTAAATACCTGCCATTTATGCCCAGGTTGGGTGTATTTGTTATTGATAACAGGGAAATACAGGAAAGGTTTACAATTATGGGAAATAATAAACCAGGCACCACAAGCATTGCGATAATGTAAAACAGGTATAATACTCAAATAATATATATCTCTTATGACGGTGTGTGTGTCGAGAGCTTATAATTTACACTGCGCTACCAGCCAGTTTGTTCATGATAGTTGCTAAACGAAGTTGAATATCTCCTCTTACCACTAACGCGTCTATGCCCATATCATCTATCCATTCAATTAGTAAATCGTTTACAGCCTGCCGAAGTTTAGGCATTTCTACTTGTGATGAGGTAACGATATCGGGCTTTTCGATGGGAATGAAAATGAATAGATCAATTGTTGATATAGCCGTTTGTGCTTGGGTGAAGAATGATTGGATGTTTAAGGTAGGAGAAACTGCGTGTAAATATGCTAAGATGTCAATAATACACCTGTCGAAAATAACACGATCATTGCCGGTATTTACTTGCTTGATGGAATAGTTGAATTGTTGAATGAAATCATCCGCTGTA
Organism: Chitinophaga skermanii; assembly: GCF_003259335.1. Taxonomy (GTDB): domain Bacteria; phylum Bacteroidota; class Bacteroidia; order Chitinophagales; family Chitinophagaceae; genus Chitinophaga; species Chitinophaga skermanii. The sequence continues at coordinate 560,039 of NZ_QLLL01000002.1, read as the reverse complement.
GGAATGCCCGCTTCATTTTGGTCGTGATAGGGTTCTTGCAGTAGGGTATAGTCTTGTAGTTCAGCATGTACTGCTTGCGCTAATGTAGTTTTTCCGACTTGATGTGTACCAACTATTGCAATTTTCATTTGACTATTGTATCTTTTATAATTGTTTCACGGTATGAAGAGCTTTCCCCTAACAAAAACTTGTTCAAATACAATTTGTAAAGGTAAAACATTGAAAAATTACGGCAGTTCTTTTTTATAAGTTTACCTTTCGAGTTATCAATTATTCGCGTAATTATTCATTTTCACATGTGCCTGCTTGAAGCAGGGGAGTAATACTACATTGCTGCAACCGGTATTGTTGAGCCGGTCTTATACTATTGAGCCATTCCACGTTTTATAATCACTTAAACCTTTAATTCCATGTTTCCACACAACATGCCCCTTTTCAAAAAAGCCTACAGATGTATGGCTCTTCTATGCCTTATACTACTATCGTATTTAGGTGTACAGGCGCAAACGCCTCGTTTCAAAGTTATAGCCTTTTATAATGGCACTTGGGATGCCGCGCACATTAACTTTGTGCAAGAGGCTAACCAATGGTTTCCGCAGATGGCAGCCCAGTACAATTTTTCTTATGAATCAACCACTAACTGGAACAACCTAAATGCAACGTTCTTGTCGCAATACCAGGTCGTACTTTTCTTAGATGATGCTCCTACGAATGCTACACAACGGGCAGCCTTCCAAACCTATATGCAAAATGGAGGTGCTTGGATGGGTTTCCACGTATGTGCCTTTACGACGAACGCAAATGCTTGGAGCTGGTATAACAATACCTTCCTCGGGTCGGGTAATTTTCAAAGTAATACTTGGGGTCCAACAACAGCTGTGTTACGTTGTGAAAACCAAAATCACCCTAGTACCCAACAACTTCCTACTACCTTTACCAGCGCCGTTAGCGAATGGTATGCATGGAGCAACGATTTGCGTAACAACAGTAACATCAGCATTCTATGTTCCATCGATCCTTCTAGTTTTCCATTAGGTACCGATCCCAATCAATCTTGGTACAGCGGTTACTATCCAGTAATCTGGACAAACAAAAACTACAAGATGTTGTATGCCAACTTTGGGCATAACGACATGAACTACGCGACCAATACCGGCAAATCATCCACTTTTGCAAGTGCTACACAAAACAAGTTTATAATTGATGGCTTGCTTTGGTTAGGTGGTGTGCCAACTGGTCCTACTCCGGCTATTCCAATTCCTGGAACAGTTCAAGCAGAAAACTACACTTCCATGAGTGGTATTCAAACAGAAACAACTACCGATACCGGGGGAGGGTTAAACGTAGGTTATACAGATGCTGGAGATTGGTTAGACTATAAAGTAAATGTACAAACAGCCGGTACGTATAACATTCAATACCGCGTAGCAGCACAAACAACAGCAGGTTCTATTCAATTGAAAAATGGAAATACGGTGTTGGCTACTACAACACTGCCAGTAACAGGTGCGTGGCAAACTTGGACTACTGTAAATACCACAGCCACTTTAGCTGCAGGCGAACAAACATTGCGTTTGCAAGTAGTTACAGGAGGCTTTAACTTAAATTGGATATCATTTGCATCAGCCAACCCAGTAGCGCCGGTAGGCTCGGTTATTACGTTAAGAGGTAATAATAACTTGTATGTAAGTGGTGAAAATGGTACGCAAGCTATGCGTTGCACAAGAACAGCCCCGCAAACCTGGGAACAATTTAGCGTACTATCTGCTACCGGAGGAAAAATTGCCTTACGTAGTATGGGTAAATATGTGTCATCCGAAAACGGGGCCACGGCTATTACATGTAACCGCACTGCCGCTGGTGCTACCGAGCTATTCGATTGGATACAAAACAGTGATGGCACTATTTCGTTACGTGGTAATAATGGATTCTATGTGTCTTCTGAAAATGGTGCAGCTGATATGACTTGTACGCGTACAACCATCGGAGGCTGGGAAAAATTCAATTTCAGCATTGTGGGGCCTGTAGTTGGTTCTAGTACAGTAGCAACGGGTCGTAAAATGGAAGAAGTTGCTTCAGATGAAAAAGCCCTAGGTATTGCAGCTTTCCCGAATCCATTCCAGCAAGAAATCTATTACTCTTTACCGGCCAACGTAACATCACATGTAGCCACTTTGTACGATATAAATGGCCGTGCGCAAGCACGCGTTAGTTTTAAATCCCAACAAAGCAGGTATAAAATTGATGCTGCTAAGTTGCCACCAGGATTTTACGTACTCAATATCTCGGCCAATAATTACAAGAAACAATTTAAACTACAAAAGTCATTGCAATAGGCGATTGAACTTTACTTATACGAAAGCCTGGTACCGCATCTGTGGTACCAGGCTTTTTTATTTCGAACATTAAAAACTCTGTGGTACCCAATCACTCAATAACGCCCATAAAATCACGGCCGGGTATACCCAGCTGAAATGTTTTCTAAATACCCACATCTTCCGGGAAGGTAATGCCAAACTTACGATACAAACCAACCAAAATATCGGCAACAACAAGGGGAATGGAACGAAAATTAAGAAGAAGATGACTGCCAATTTATCGGTGCCATAATTACTGTTGTATTCTCTTTTCCAAATAGGTTCCAAACTTTGTTCTTTTAAGGCTGCTTTCCATGCTGTTTCATTGTGAAACTGTTGAACGGTACTCGTTTTTTCGTTGATGATGTATTGTAACGAATCATCGTAAGCGATAAGGTACGTTTTATAAAAGTAAAAGTTTTTGAAGTTGACAGTAGTAGTATCCAAATAAAGACTAACCCAACCGCCTGCTGTGCCATCATGTTCGATGATATGATTGAAAGGTGTTTTTTCACTCCATGCTGAAAGGCCACCGGCGTAAGATGTTATAGCAGTAAAGGAAAGAAGAAGGAATAGGAGGTAGCGGGGAAATAACATGAATAGGTTTTGGGCGAAGTTACTTTGCTAGCAGGTATAAAAAAAGCAGCATCTTACATTCGTATAAGATGCCGCCATATTTGTTAGTTTGCTTTGTCGATTCGATATAATCTACCTTGATCGGTAACGGCATATAAAGCCCCGTCATTTCCTTGGGTTACATCGCGGAAACGTTGTCCCTCGCCGGCTAATAACCTTTCTTCACCAACTACTTTGTTATTGGCAATTACTAAGCGAACAATATGCATACCACTTAATGCACCCAAGAATAGGTTATTTTTCCATTCTGGGATTCGATCCGCTGTGTAGAAAGTCATGCCACTAGGCGACACAACTGGGTCCCAATAATAGATGGGTTGTTCTAAACCATCTTTTTGTTGGATGGTGTCGCCAATGGGCTTGCCCGAATATTCCAATCCATATGTTATAATAGGCCAACCGTAGTTTTTGCCTGGTTGGATACGGTTTACTTCATCACCACCAAGCGGGCCAAATTCACCTTCCCATAAATCACCTGTAGTTGGGTGTAAAGCTAAGCCTTGTACGTTTCTATGACCGATGGAATATAATCCTGGTAAAGCTTCTGTGCCGAAGTTAGGATTACCGGGTGCGGCTTGCCCTTCTTTTGTAATATGTAATACTTTACCTAATGCAGCTGTAACAGATTGCGCGAGTGGGCGGGTAGCTAAATCGGAACGTTCGCCCGTACTCACAAATAAATTTCCTTGGGGATCAAAAATAATTCTGCCGCCATAGTGCAAAGTGCCATTGTAGGCTGGGTTGGCCCTGTAAATAACAGTCGCCCCTTCAATCGTTTTTTCATCATTCGCTAAACGACCTTTTGCGACGGCTGTTACAGTACCACCTGCTACATTTTCGGAGAATACCCAGTACACCATGCGGTTAGTGGTAAATTGAGGATCGATAGCTAATCCCAATAAGCCACCTTGCCCATTTGCATTGACGGCTGGCAAGCCCGTAATAGGGGCACTTAATGTACCTGCTGTATCTACAATACGCATGGTACCTGTTTTCTGCGTTACCAATAACCTGCCATCTGGCAAGCTTTTAACAGCCCAAGGTGATGTTAAGCCCGATGTTATAGTTTTTACGCTTAATTGGGTGGTGGTTTTAACGCCAGCAGCCCTGGTTTGACCAGCAAAGGCCGGTTTGTATTTACTATTGGGATCTTTTGTTTCTACAGGTGGATATTTGGGTTCATTGTCGATGTCGTCATCTGTTGAACATGCAAATAGCGAAACAGTCAAGCCGGCTGCTAAAAGGACGAAAAGGTTTTTCATGCGCTCATGGTTTAATAAAGAAATGGATTGATAATGGTTCTAATGTTGCAAGGTTGCTTTGTTTTAGTTCGTCATAAGGGTCGTTGATTGTTGCAATAAATGAATAGCGGCAACTTTTGTGCCTTTTTTATGGAAGGTATAAAAAAGAACATCCCGGCAAGCAAGCTTACCGGGATGTTGCGAAGCGTAAAATGCTGCAATTACTAGTGTTTGATAAATTTATCTATGATGGCGCCAATTAACCCGGCCAAAAAATAAAATCCTTGTGACCCAATCAGATAGGCTGCCGTGGCAAGAATATATGTACTTACCTTTTTTGTGCCATAAAACTGTATAATGCCCCAAATACTGTATCCCATAGCCACAAATGCCCCTGTATGACCAGTAGGAATATGTAAGCCATTTTTTACAATAACAAATACAGTTAAAATCAACATACCCATGCCCATTAAAAAGCATAATAATATCAATATCTCGTACAAATTATATGGGTATTTAAAAAAGAACAACTTCAGTAACAAAGCAATACATAGACCCATAATAATGTTGGAATACCCATAATGAGCCTGTATCCATACTAACATCTTATTAGCAGTAGGACTTACAGTAGTCGTGCCTTGTGTTGCATTCTCTGCATGAAGAAGATGCTCGAAAATGGTATAAATAAGGGAGGTGATAATGATCCAAATAATAGGTTTCACCAGGCGGCTACGATCGTGCGTAAAGAACTCTTTTACACAATAACCAGGACGTAATAATAATTCCTTCATTGTGTAGAAGATACCTTTCTCAAGATGAAGAACATGGGTAATTTCATGCACCACGTAATGACTATCAACACGCTTGATTACTAGCGGTTGACCACAATGGCTACAGTATTTATCATTCACCGGGTGGTTACATAGCCTACAGTTCATAACAGTACGGAGATTTTGGATTTGCTTGTTGATGTAATATGTACAAAAGTCAAAACAAAAATATTTCCGGGGACTACACTTTAGTGTAAATTTGCTGTTATTTGATTGTAATGAAGCCAAGTAACCACCCTTCAAGTTTATTGACAAAGAACAACTTAGCGAATATTTCGCCTGAAAACCGCTTACAAAATCAAGATTACTTGGAGGCGGTGAAGGCATTTGCTCGTTTAACGTACCAGAGTGTGTATGTAATTAATTACGAGAACATGTCGTTTGAGTATGTGTCAGATAACCCGTTGTTTTTATCGGGTTATTCGGCAGGGGAGGTGCAGGAAATGGGGTACCAATTTTACTTTAACCATGTGCCACAAAGTGATTTACAAATGTTAAGTGCCCTCAACGAGGCCGGGTTCGACTTCTATAAAAATCTTCCTTCTGAAGAAAAATCCCAATACAGCATTACTTACGATTTTCATCTTATACATAAAGACGGTCGCCAAATACTGATTAATCACAAGCTAACACCGCTTTTTCTTACAAACGATGGGAAACTCTGGAAATCGATGTGTATCGTATCTATGAGTCACCATAAGGCCGCTGGGAATATATACATTTACAAGCATGGTAGCGATGACAAATGGGAACTGGACCTAGCATCTAATACTTGGCGTAAATCGAAGAAAACGGCACTTACAAGCCGCGAAATGGAGATTTTATACCTATATGCGCAAGGGCTCACAATTATCGAAATTGCAGAACGAATTTTCGTTGCCCCTGATACGGTTAAATATTACCGCCGCCGCATCTTCGAAAAATTGGGTGTCGATAACATTGTTGAAGCACTTTCTTATGCCGTAAATAATAAAATTATATAATACTAGCGACCGGGTTTATACAATAAGAGCAATATCTACGGCTAAATGTGCTTGTGAAAGAGGAAAGATGAAGAAGATACTTGTTCAAGCAATATACTTTCATGTTCCTCCAATGTTCTCCCAATGTTCCCCTTATAGCCAGGGTATATTATCTATGTATTTAATATGGCAACCTATATTTCTAGCTATTTAACGGTAATATGCGATCGTAATCTATTCAATGAGTTTATTGAATAGTTTTAGTTATCTTTGAAAAAATAACCGTTATGAAGCACCTCTTTTTATGGATGTGTTTGTTGCTTGTAGTGCAGCAAACAGTATTTAGCCAAGCAAAGGAACCATGGACCAACAGCCAATTAATGGCCACCAAAACATTGGCAGATAAGATTACATCGAACCAAACAAAGGATTTACTCGTATTGAACGTTGGACCAGATGCGTTAATTAAAGGTTCAATCGACATAGGTGCGGCACATGATGCCGGCAGCTTGCAAAAGCTAAAAGATTATTTAAAAAATGTAAAAAAGGACAAAGCAATTGTTATCTATTGTGGCTGTTGCCCATTTGATCGTTGCCCTAATGTACGTCCTGCCTTCCAAACATTAATGGATATGGGCTTCAAGAATGCCAAATTGCTAGACGTGCCGAAGAATTTAAAAGTAGATTGGATTGATAAGCAATACCCAACCGTGCAATAAATTATGAAACAATTATTACTCTTCGTGCTGTTGGTAACCGCTTTACACAGCAACGCGCAAAATAAAACATTAGCAGTTGGTGATCAAGCGCCAGCTATTAGCCTGCTACAACCCAGTGGAAAAACACTACAGCTAAGCGATCTACATGGTAAAATTGTGCTCATCGATTTTTGGGCAAGCTGGTGTTTACCTTGTGTGAAAGAACAGCCTTTACTAAAAGCTATTTATAAGAAACATGCAAACAGTGGTCGCTTCGAAATATTAGGTGTATCACTGGATAGTAAAAAAGAGAACTGGGAAAAAAGTATCCAGCGCTTAGGTATTACATGGCCGCAAGTAAGCGATTTAAAATTCTGGAACAGCGTTCCTGCGCGTGATTACGGTGTGGAAGAATTGCCGTTCAACGTAGTGGTGAATGAAGAAGGAAAGATCATCGCTATCAATTTACATGATAAAGCATTAGAACAATTCTTGGATCAGCAATTGACAAACAAGTAGCCCCCATTATAGCAATATGAATAAAAGAGCCTTCAAAGATTCCGTGTATGGCGAGTTGGCAAAAGTAACGAAAGCCATGAGCAATCCTCACCGCTTGGAGATTATTGATCTTCTTGCACAAGGCCCTTTTTCTGTTGAGGATATTGCTAATAATACAGGTATGCCGATTGCCAATGCCTCGCAACATTTACAGCATTTGAAAGCTGCTAAGCTGGTGCGAATTACACGGAATGGGAATTTTATGCTGTATAGTTTAGCCGGTGAAAATGTATACCAAGCGTGGGCAAGTTTACGCGAATTAGGGATGGTGTATAATAACGCTGTAGAAAAAGTAGTCACCGATTTTCGGAAAGGTTATGGCGAAATGGAAACGGTCGATATAGACACCCTTGCAAAGTTGATCGAACAAAACGAAGTGATCTTATTGGATGTTCGCCCGCAAGAAGAATACAATCGTGGTCATATTCACCATGCCATGTCTATACCAATTGCTACACTAGAACAACAGTTGAAGCAATTACCGAAAAACAAAACCTTCATAGCGTATTGCCGTGGCCCATTTTGTGTATATGCCGATGAAGCTGTAGCCTTGCTACATCGCGAAGGCTTCCAAGCAAAACGAATGGATGGCGGTTTTCCCGATTGGATGTTAAAAGGCCTGCCAATAACGCGGGTCGATAAAATATAAATATAGAAAGCAGGTGTACGTAAGTACACCTTTTTTAGCTATTGATTTCTATTCAATTAATTTGTTGAATAGTGGACTTTATCAAATCATATTATTGTGAATGTTCAGTTAGGGTTGAAGGAAAATTGGCCACAATTCGTATTACTAGTTATAGTGAATATGCTAGTAGGAGGAATGGTAGGGCTAGAGCGCACCGTTGTTCCGCTAGTGGGTACAGCGGAGTTTCATATTGATAGTGGGATTATAATTTTTTCATTCATCATAGCATTTGGTGTTGTAAAAGCATGTACAAACCTGGTGTCGGGCGTATTGGCCGACCGGTATACACGGAAGAAAGTGTTGATATTAGGTTGGATCATTGGTTTACCTGTTCCATTTATTTTGGCATATGGGCCTTCTTGGAATTGGATCATTGCTGCTAATATTTTACTTGGCATAAGCCAAGGATTCACTTGGTCGATGACGGTAAACATGAAGATTGATCTTGTGGGACCTAAAAAACGCGGTTTTGCGATGGGCTTAAATGAAGCTGCTGGATATGGTGCCGTTGGCTTAACGGCTTTACTTACCGGGTATTTAGCAGCTCATTATGGTTTGCGCCCCGCCCCTTTTTACATCGGTATTTTTTATACCATAGCAGGGTTCATGTTATCGATTTGGGTGGTTAAAGATACGCGTGCTTTTGCCCAATTGGAATCTACGCAAGTTAGTAAAGCAAGTGAAGCTACGCCCACACCCAATTTATGGTGGACTTTCAAAGAAGCTTCTTTTAAGAATAAGAATCTTCGCGCAGTTGCACAAGCCGGGTTAATCAACAATTTAAATGATGGCATGTCGTGGGGCGTTTTCCCTTTGTTGTTTATTACCATGAGTGTAGGTGTAGAAGGGGTGGGGTGGATTAAGGCTGTATACCCAGTAGTGTGGGGAGTAGGACAAATTATTACAGGTCCTTTAGCAGATAAAATTGGCCGTAAACCTTTAATTGTAGCAGGTATGTTTGTGCAAGTATTAGGACATATCGTAATTGGAATGAAGATATTCCCACCATTACAAGCAGGCTTGGTTGGCTCGGTATTCTTAGGCGTTGGTACAGCTATGGTGTATCCTGCGTTATTAGCTGCAGTAAGTGATGCTGCACATCCCAATTGGCGTGCTAGTGCTTTGGGAGTATACCGTTTTTGGAGAGATATGGGTTATGCCATAGGTGCCCTCATGGCTGGTATTGTGGCACATTTTTTTGGCTTAATGATGGCGGTACATATTGCCGGGGCACTTACATTTTTGAGTGGTGTGGTAGTATGGGGAAGTCTGAAGGAGGATTGGACGAAACAAAAGCATTGAAAAAACGAAAACTTATTTCATCCACGCTTAAAAAATTTAAGAAGATTTTTTAGACTTCACTGTATGTGCGTTGATGATGTACACTAAGTAGCATTTTGATTCATTGTTATAAATATTTATGAATCATTTCTCGTAAAGCATGTAAAGAAAACGGTTTCTTTAATACATCATTCGCCCCAGCTTCGGCAGCGGAGATATGTACATCAGGGTAGGCCGACATAATTAATACCGGTACATGCCCGTATTTATCATCACCTTTAATAAACTTACACAGTTCAATACCATTTTGCCCCGAAATATTTCGATCAAGTATGAATAAATCCGGTGCTTCTAAGTCTTTAGTTAAAATATCGTTACCCGATTCGAAGAAATTAACTTCAAAGGGTGAATTGCGTAACCCAAGATAGAGGGCTTCACGGATATCTTCATCATCGTCTACAAGTATTACCTTTTTCATTGGTGCCTATTTAACTGGTATATAAGAGCTGGTCGCTCATGAAAATCCTCACAAGAAATATGCCTTTATAATAAATTTAATTGATGTATTGTAGGAAAACGTTTTCTGTAGCGGTTATTCATATTATTTTAGTAGATGCTCACTCTTTTAAAGTTATTGAATTTTGTAGAATGTGTAGACAGAATTGCCCGTTTCCCAATAAGTTTAGCAGCAAAGCAACCACTTGGCAAACTACATCCCGCTCAGTTTTAATGCTTGTGTGATAACTTTGTTAACTGCTGTAATCTCTACCGGGTTGTTCGACAAACTTCTCTCTGAATGGTTCCTATTCGTAACGAAGCCTATATTCTCTTGGTACTGAAGTGTATTCATGTCTTCCTCTTCAAATATAAGATGACGAACAATAAACTGCGTAAACAGTTCTACGTTAACTTCGTCTAGCTCGAGCGCTGTTGCTTTTAGTAACCTTCGCACATTTGCTTCGATGGCAGTACGTTCTTGGGAACGCCCGATGGTTAGCGGTAAAAGGAGTAATAAAAGAAGTAAATAGTCGTTGTGTTGGTGTTGAAGAATAGCCTGTAATTCATCCCAACTTAAGAGCGATAACCGGTAATTACCTCCCGTATTGCCTAAATAGGTATCGTTAAAAAAATAAATGGTTTCCTGTGGGTGAAACTCTACAAATAATGTTACCTCGTCGTTTATACGGTGAACAAAGGTATAACCGTTCCAATTATCTGTTTCTTCTTCGGTACCCGTTAAGCCCTCTATCCATTCATGGGTAGGGAAGTCGAAATTTTCAACGAGGTAATCCGTTAACATAGTTTCCAATTCATCATTCGAGGCAAAAGGAAATTGTGCTAAAAGGAACAGTACAAGGTTTTTATTGTTAAGATCGAATTCCATGGTTTCCAAGTGTGTATGTAAATATAAGTATCATCCCGCTTCGGTACAAAACTTGTGGTTCCTTATTCAATACCATATCTATCATGATGAAAACAACTACCCACATCAGTTTTTGTTTACTGGTCTTGTTAATAGCCTGTAACAACAATTCTAGCCGCCAAGAAAAACTACCAGCTCCCAGCTCAACATTGCCGGAATATACCGATACCTTAACCCGGGCTGCCGATACAACCGGTACGAGCGATGAACAAAACTTTCTAACCACCTTCACGGCATTCCAAGCTGCCGTAAAAACAAATAGTGTACATGACATTACATCGTTCATACACTTTCCTATTCAAACCGGCATGCAATGGACAAATGCAGATGTACAAGCCGGTAAAGTTAATAAGCTAGCTACCGCTGTTAGTAGCGAAGCGTTTACCAAGTACTATCATGATATTTTTCATGACGCCGTACGCCGCATTATCCCCCAAGCAACAAGCGACGAGTTGCACGAGATTGACAAAAATATAAACGAAGATTACTATATCAGCTTACGCCAAGCTGTCGATAAAAATTCGCGCATGTATGAAGTATATGAACAATATCCCGAACCAAATGGCACTGCCGATAGCTTCTTTGGTTTTATATTTGGGCGGGTGCAAGGGAAATATAAAGTACTAGCCTATTATGGTAAATGGCCGGTGAAAACACAATAACGCTTACCTGTTAGATAAAAAGGAATTAAAGGCAGCGCTGGATGCTCATCATGATGCCAATCAACAATATCTTTCTTTTCAACAATGGTGGAAAGATGAACAGCCGCCTCTACACAGTTGAGACGGCTGCCTGTAATTATGCCGGTAATAATGTGAGCCCACTTACATTGGCTTTCCCATTTTTCAAGAATTCATAGGTCATACGATCAGCTTGGCTATCTATAAATTGAATGTTTTTCAGTGATTTACATTTAAAGAAGGTATTGCGTAAGGTGGCTTGTTGAAAAATTACTTTAGAGAAGCCGCAATTTTCAAAATAACAATCCTCTATCAAACCATAGAAAATGATGCCGCTGAAATGGGTATCATGAAAAGAAGTATTGGTAAGAATGGCGTGGTTGATGATATTTTTTGAAAATGAACAAGATGTAAATTTCGCCCCTGTAAAGTCAGCACCGGAGAAGTCGCAGTTTTTTATATGACTATCCGTGAACTGGGATGCTTGCAAGGTACATTCATTAAACTTGGTGTCTACCAGGTGTGATTGTTGAAATTGACTATTATTGATGTTCGAGGCCGAGAAGTCACATTGCGAAATGTAGTTGTTCCGTAATAGCAAGCCGGGTAAATCCGACCCAATGAACTTGGATTTTTGCATATTGGAAGAACTAAATTGTTCATGCAGGTTTTTCAGGCCCGAGAAGTCAGCATTAACCCAATTACCTTTCGACATATCCCAAGCTTGTTGACCAGGGCGATTGGATACCGCGCTTGATGGCATCATCACAACCTCTTCACTACGTACTGTAGCAAAGCTGCCGGAGAAATAATTTAAGTCTACCCGCAAAATCTCCGCTAGGCGGTTCATTGTTATAATATCTGGTACAGATTCACCACGTTCCCATTTACCCACTGCTTGGGGACTAATAAATAATTGTTGTGCAAGTTGTGCTTGCGACATATTTACCTGTTTGCGTGCTTTCGCGATTTTATTACCAATATTTATAGCTTCCATAATTGTGTGCTTTTTTGAAATTGAAAATGTGGTCGTCGACGATGCAGCAAAGGTATTTCGCTTCCCTTCATACAGCACCATAAAAGTAACACCTATTAGTTGCGTAGTCGCTACTTTGGGTTGTATATCGACAACTAAAGGTTGTTTTTATTGATTATCAATAAAAAACGACTTGTGAAATTCTCAAGCGTAAGATAAAATTATGATCTACGAATAACTTCGTATATTGGGATAGTCATTCTAATTAAACTTAAAAAAGTTAGTTCCATGAAACAATTATTTACGCTTTCGTTGGTCTTCTTATTGGCAACGGAAGCACGGTTATCGGCTCAATCCAACATACAAACGGTGGATAGTTTATTTAAAGCATTGTACAACAATTACGAAGTAGCGGGTAACTTATTGGTAGCTGAAAAAGGTCGTGTTATATTGAAAGATTATGGAGGATCGGCAGATGTGCAACAAAAGAAGCCATTAACGGATCAAACCACTTTTCAACTGGCCTCTTTATCAAAAACTTTCACCGCGATTGCTATTCTTCAATTAAAGGAAAAGGGCAAATTACGACTAGAGGACCCGGTTCAAAAATATCTTCCAACCTTCAAATATCCCAATATCTCCCTTCGCCATTTATTAAACCATACATCCGGTTTAGTTGATTTCCAAATGTTTGAAGCTGCGTATGAGGCTGATACAACAAGGGTATTCAAGAATGAGGATATATTAACGGTTATTAACCAAGGACAAGGTGAATTGAGATTTCAACCCGGCGAAAAATGGAGCTATTCAAACCCTGGCTATTGTTTACTAGCTTTGGTGGTAGAGAAGATGAGTGGGCTTACTTTCCAGGAATATTTGCGTAAAAATATATTCCAGCCGGCCGGTATGACGCATACCTATATCGCCATTGGATCGAAAAGTGATAATGATACTAACCGCGCCATAGGATACGACTTCCCAGCCTATGCACCTTGGATTAAGCAACGCAATGATTTATTACAACAAAATCGTATTGAGTTACATAACTTGGGCGATTTTGTGGGGCATAGTAACATTATAAGTACAACCGGCGATTTATTATTGTACGACAGGGCTTTGTACAATAATAAGTTATTGAAAGCGGCTACTTTGGAAGAAGCTCTTACGCCGGCAAAACTAAATAATGGTGAGCTAGCCGCTACAGGATGGGATAATGCCGTTTGCTATTATGGTTTAGGATGGATGATTTTAAAAGATACCACGTATGGTAAAGTTGTTTTTCACCCTGGCGGAATGACTGGGGCTGTAACCATTCTCTTACGTAATGTAACGAAGGATCAAACGTTGATCTTACTAAATAATGAAACACATAGGGAAAATGCTTCAAATGCCGTTAGCCTATTAAGAGCATTGAATGGGCTTACCCCCCGGCTAAACAAAAAATCGCTGGCGAAATTGTACGTTCGTACTTTAATTCTTTCCAACCCCGATTCGGCCTTAGTTGCATTCAATTCAAAGAAATCAGATACTGCTTCGTATTATTTAGATGAGCGCGAAATGAATGTAATGGGTTTACAAATGTTCTACAATGAATTTCAACAGCAAGGCTTAAAGGTATTGGCATTGAATACCATCCTTTTCCCCAATAGTGCAAATGTGTACGATAGTTATGCCGGGGCTTTAAAGCATTTGGGAAAGCGGCAAGAAGCGATGGCTATGTTTGGGAAATCATTAACGTTAAACCCAAAGAATACTAATGCGCAAAAACAGCTATCGGAGTTAGGTGGGAAGTAGCGATGTGCCTTGTAATGCCAAAGCAGGTAAGAGTATGAACTTTGTTACATAAATAGGTTTCGACTGAAGATGAGCTTCTTATAAATGAACTCGGCTATCGCTATTATTTGTAATTCAAATCACACTCCACATTAACTTACCCCTTATTATGAAAAATGTATTTTTTTCATTAGCAACTATAGTAGTTGCTATTAGTTGCGCATGTATTGTAAACGCTCGCAGTTTAAGTAAAGCCCCTACCTGTAACGGAACTTGGTTTATTTATAATGGACCACAGTTAGCTAATCCATACACTGTTTCGCAAATGAACTTGTACCGAGCCTCTCTAAAAGTGGCTGCAAATTACTCGATCTCTTCCCAAGCAGAAGTGGACGAACTTTGTCAAGATGTTGCCAGGGTTTGTGCCGTTTGCGCAACAGGGGATCCGAACAATCCTGGCTTGCCATTAATAACTACTGCCTTTGCGATTGATGTGAATATGTACTTGGCGAATTTCAATCAAACAAGTACATCCGATCAAGCAGTAGTTGGATATAGAATTATCGAAAAACCTTTGTAATCGTAAACTGTAAAAAGGCTTGTAGTAAACTTGCTGCAAGCCTTTTTATTTATGCCGTAAACCATTGTAAGGTTGCTTGTTCTAAGGCTTCGATGATGGGCATCTCATCACAAGCAAAGGCAACAATACCATCGGGTCGAATTAATAATGTATGTAAGCCTAATTGATCATTAGCCGGTATGGTTAAGTATTTAACTTGGTGTTCAAATTGTTGGGCGAACTTTTGTAAAGAAGTATTGGCCGCAAAGTTGAGCAATATGCCTTTGCCAGCTTCCATATGTGCCGACATCAATGTTCCATCTTCAAAATTAAAATTAGGAACGCTATACCCTGTTAATGGGTGATCGCCATTGAGCTGATAATGTGTTTGAAGTCCCCAAATTCTCCCAGCAAAATAAGTAGCTCCATCCCGGGTGTTCATAATATCACGTAGTATGGCATTTAATGCATGCGCAGCCGCTGTAGGACGCATTATAGAAACCTGTGCCCGCGACCAATCAAGAATTTGTTGCCCGGTAGGATGTCGTTCCAATTCGTAGGTATCTAGTAAGCCAGCTGGCGCTGTACCGTGAATAGTAGCGGCTAACTTCCAACCTACATTCATGGCATCACCTAAGCCCAGGTTCAAACCTTGGCCACCTAGTGGCGAATGAATATGCGCGGCATCACCGGCTAATAATACACGGCCTTTTCGGTATTGGGTAGCTTGGCGGGCCCTGTCGGTCCATGTAGTAGCAACTTCTACATTTGTTATCGTAACGTTGGTGTTTGAAATGCGGCGAAGTACGGCTTGAATATGTTCCCGCGTAATAGGCGTGCCTGCGTTATGAAAGGCGCCACCATCATAGTCCTGGATACCTAGGTAGCCCGGTTGGTGTTGGAAGTACATGCCTGTTGGGGTAAGCACTCTTCCCATTTTCAAAATACTAGGATCTTCAAATGCTACCTTTACAGTATAACCGGTAAATTCAGGTTCTGTACCGGCAAATTCAAAGCCTCCTATTTTTCGAACAACACTTCGACTACCATCGCAACCAACAAGCCATTTAGCTGTAAATGTTTCGTTGTTGGCTAGTATTATCACTTCATCGGTTGTTTGTTCAAAACTTGTAATAGGCGTGCCGCGTAAAATGGTTACACCTAATGATAGGGCCTTGCGGGTGAAGGTGGATTCTAATTCTTCCATTTCCGACATAAGATTGAAATCTGTTGTGATGGGAAGGCGATATTTCCATTGGCTAGTATCTACTTGGTTAAGATGAAACTGGATGCCGGCAAAATGCCCACCAGGGCGTTGTTGTATAGGAGTGTTACCGGCGAAAGGGTTTTTTACTTGAAGGGGGATTTTCATTTCTTGCAATAACCCACGGTAATTAAGTGCTTCAATGGAAGGCGCAGTTAAACCACGCATCCCAAATGGCAACTTCTTTAAAATAGAGCCAGGGCGATCCGCTTTTTCAAGGATCAATACTTTACAGTTGGCGAGGGCTAACTCGCAGCCGAGGAACAAACCCACTGGGCCTGCACCGGCAATAATTACATCGTACATAACATGATTTTGCTCACGTAGAGCATAATGACTAGGAATAATTTGTGACACAAAATTCCGAAAGCCAATTATTCTAGGCTTGTATAAACACGACAATTGTTGGCTTACAACATTTTCTTCGCATGGCGAGCGAAAGCAGCAGGCGTAGTGCCACTATAGCGTTTGAATTCGCGGCTGAGGTGAGCTTGGTCGGTATATCCCATTTCTTCTGCTAACCCGGCTAGGTTTGCATCGGGATGTTTCCAGAGGTGATTTCTAACCTGTTCAAATCGAATAAGCCCGGTTACGTCTTTTACCGTGAAGCCGGCCGATTGTTTGAATTTCCTTTCTAATGTGCGTATGCTAGCATGCGCGGCGGCGGCCACTTGGCTTACCGGTATAGCACCATTACTTTCCCGCATAGCAATACCGGCTTTAAAAATGGTATCGTCGATAGCAACATGGGGTGTAGCTTGTAAGCAATAATCTTTCACTGTAGTTAAGGCGGCTAGGGGATTGCCGTCTTGTAATAATTGCGCTAATGTAGATTGTAGTTGTGAAATAGGGTGATGGAAGAAATGAACCTCTTCCTTCCCTGGGGGCAACCCTAATAAATCGAATACAGTCCATGGGTAACACCTAATCCCAATTACTTCAAATACATCTTTCGTATGAAGAACAACCGGTTGGTTCAGCATACCCATAATAAAAGGCGAGGGTAGGGGTATAAGCTTTCCACCCGACACCAAACTACAAGGCTGCCCAAAACAGAATGATATTTCAGCATAGCCATCGGGCATAATTTCAAAATTGGATTCAATAGAACCAAAATCTCTTTTGAAATACCAAAAGCATTTAATAATACCACGAAGTTCGCCGGGTGCTTCGATTTCTTGGTGTTCCATACTACATATTGCTAAACAAAGTAAAGCATTTTGGGGGACTAATGATGCCAGCAGTTGTCTATCAAATTAGTCACATCCCCACCTAATTTAGGGGAGCTGTAATTGTAGTGAATATTAAACACAGTGTAATAATATTTTTTAATGACGTTATAATGTGTTGATGTATAAATGATTAGCATATCATGTATCGGGAGCAAATAGGCAATTATAATATCTTCCAATGTTCTTCTAATGTTCTTCCAATGGTTGTTCAATGTTCTTCCAATGGTTTGGATATATATCCCATGTTTTTTCCATCGACGTAAAAGGTATATAAGGGGTATTAAATACGTAATACTAAGCTTCCGATTGAAAATCAATGACGAATCATATACCCATAAAATATATTTGCGCAAGTAAATGCTTGCATTTATATTTGCAAGCAAATGATTGCATATTATGGAAGCAAGAAGAGATGTTTTCCAAGCGATAGCCGATCCTACTAGGCGTGCTATCATAGGTTTAATTGCAGCACAACCTGTAAATGTGAATGCCATTGCAGAGCAATTCGATGTAAGTAGGCAGGCGATTTCACTCCACTTAAAGGTGCTCGCAGAATGCGGGCTACTGAATATTACCCAGCAAGGCCGTGAACGAATTTGCGAAGCAAGGCTAGATAAATTGAACGAAGTGCATGAATGGGTGGCACAATACCACAAAATGTGGACGGGCCGCTTAAATGCCCTTAAAAGCCTCGTGGAAGAGGAGGAAAAAGAGGCTACATCATCCCCCAAGAAATCAAAGCATATTCACAAATAAAATCAATAACAAATGGAAAAGCTTATGCAAGTTCAAGAAGTTTTTATTGAAGAAACCTTCCATGCTAGTATCGAACGTGTTTTTAATGCATGGACCGACCCTGGAAAACTTCTACAATGGTATGCTCCCGCTGGTTGTACCATTCGTTTCAAAACACTCAATATCGTCACCGGCGGAAAGTTTCATTCTTGTATCTCTAACCCTGTTCATGGCGATTGTTGGTGCATTGGTGAATATCTCGAAGTGCAGCCCTACATTCGAATTGTTTTTACCCTCATAAACGCCGATGAAAATGGGCAGCCGATTAACCCTACTACAATAGGCATGGATGCCGATTGGCCAGGCGAAACAGTGGTAACAGTTACATTTTCGGAAGTAGAAAAGGGTATCACGCGCTTGCAATTAAAACAATCTGTTTCTCAAGACTTAGCGAAGAAAACTGGTGCTTACCCAAGTTGGTTACAAATGCTGGAAAAGATGCGCGGGGTAGTATAAATCAATACTAAAAACTGGACAATATAATATTGCTTATTGTCCAGTTTTTAATCCATTGAATGATGTACATTTATGATAGCAAAGCGTAAACATTTGTGTACATGCAATTTTTGCCTTCTGCCAGCTTAGCGCCGTATATTAAGAGTTATACATTTGTTACGATCGAACAAGATCTTAACAATGAAGTTTTTTACCCCAGTGGTTGTGTCGATTTGGTGATGAATGTTTCTTCAGGTTCAGCTACCACTATCATCAACGGAAGATCAAAAAATACACCATCAGTAGAGTTACTTGGACATCTAACATTACCAACAAGATTAACAGTAACAAAAGGCACCACGGTACTCATTACAAGGATTTATCCCTTCGCCAGTACTTTATTTGTTACCGACGCTTTAACAGCTTTCACTAATTACGCCACCGATTTATTTGATGTACATAAACAGGCGTACGCCGAACTATTTAGCAAATTGATGGAAGTGCATACCATGCAAGCGAAGGTGCGTGTACTGGAACAGTACTTTTTACAACTGCTACAGAAGAACGAGCATAAGTTGCAAAAAGTGAATTTGGTACAACAGTTATCGCAATGCTTGGTTACCAATGAAGACCAACGGTTAGACGTTCGTAAGCTGGCCCAAGAAACCGGGGTTTCGGAGCGGTACATCCAAAAGCTATACGCCGCCCATGTGGGCATAAACCCAGTGGCATTATTGGCAGTAACACGCTTTAATAAAAGTGTACAAATGGTATTAGAAACAAGCTATTCATTAACTGCTATAGCTTATACGTGTGGGTATTACGATCAAGCGCATTTTATCCGCGAGTTTAAAAAGTTCACCGGTATTACGCCTTCCGGTGCCCGCCGTTCGCTCGTGAAGAACGGGCAGGCATTCCAGGAGGCTGTCAATATTGGGTTTTAACAATTACTTCTTAGGATAATTACTACTGAACATATCGCGGTGCATCTTCCACCCCTCGTTTGTATGCTTCCAAACCACCACTACTTTCCCTTCATCAATTTTTTTACCGTTAAAATCGGTCATTTCGTAGTAACTCTCTTCTGTAACAAACGTTTTTCCATCGCCGTATAAATGTTGAATAGTGAAAGTAGTATGTACTTTGGGACCATCCTTGAAAAATTTTGCCATATTATTTCTTCCACAAACAGGCGCAGCATTGGGAGGGAAAAGGCAAGCATCATTTGTATAACGGAGGAGGATGGAGCCGTCGTTTTTGTTGGCAAAGTCGGCATAAGTGGCATTGCTTTTTTCAATAATTTTTCTGACTTCTTGTAATGAACTTTCGTTGGACTGAGCTTTAGCTATACAGCTCATGCCAATAAGCATAGCTAGCATGGTGATGGATTTCATATCGTATTTTTTTACAAAGAACGGGATTGAAGCGTGCTTGGAATTGTACAAAACCGAACAACCGGGCTAGTTTGGAAATTTGTTCAAAAGGGTATAAAGCTATGGCGAATAGAAAGATGAAAATTTCCTTAATTAGTTGACTAATTCAACTTAATTCTTTTCCTTTGTATAGAATAAAGGTTGATTTTGTCAACAAATAAACTACTTTGAAACTTACTATATGTCAGCGATAACATTACATGATATACAGGTACGGCACACACTAGCGCCCGGCGATTTGGGTTATATCGCTTATTTACATGGTGATATTTATGCCAAAGAATGTAATTACGGGTTGAATTTCGAAATGTACGTATTAGACGGTTTAAAGGAATTTGCCCGGGCGTATGATGTGGAGAAAGACAAGCTTTGGATATGCGAGCATGCAGGGAAGATAATGGGGTGCATGGTGGTGCAACACCGGGGAGAACAGCTACAGTTACGCTATTTCTTGTTTTTACCGGCATACCGGGGTATTGGATTGGGGAAATATCTTGTGCAAGAGTTTGTTCAATTCATGAAGGAACGAAAGATACAGTATGGATTTTTATGGACAACAAGCGAGCAATTGGCGGCGATATCGTTGTATACGCGGTTTGGGTTCCGGTTAACGGAAGAGAAAAATTCGCAGAATTTTGATAAACCCGTTGTGGAACAACGATACGACCTCACCCTACCTTAATTCAATTATATGAAAGAGAAACAGAAAACTATTCAAGATATTAGGGCGTTCAACCGCTACTACACGAGGTTACTTGGTTTGTTGGACGACCATTTATTGGATAGTACCTATTCGTTATCGGAGGTACGCGTGCTATATGAAATTAATGCACAACAACCCGTTAGCGCTTCGGAAGTAATTGCTGCTATGGGTATTGATAAAGGATATTTGAGTAGGGTATTGAAACAGTTCGAGAAGGATAAATTAATTGCTAAGCAAGTATCGGGGGAAGACGCCCGTGTAACGCTTATTTCTCTTACGCCCAAAGGAGCTCTGTTGTTTAATGAATTGAATGCTGCCTCGGAGGAACAAATCACTACTTTAATTAATAAGTTGTCAAAAGAAGAGCGCCAGCAATTAGTAGACCATATGCAGAGCATTAAAAACTTGTTGGGAGGAGATCGGTAATATTATATATGTTGTGCATGTTAGGTAGATGAATAAGTGTCATTTTTACTTTAATATACTTTCTTCGTTTGACCATTAGAAATTGATTTCTAGTGGTCATTTTTTTACCTTCTATAATAGTTAGGGTACCTCACTTCATAGACAACTATTACTTTAATGAATTTATTTTTATGTTTGCATAAAGTACAAATAACAGTAAAAAATCGATTTTGCAGGGTGTTCTACAATACGAGGAGAATGAATTGCTTACTGCCATAGCGGGGAAAGACACTACGGCGTATGCATATTTGTTTGATACATATTACAACACCTTGGTATATTTCTCACACAGTATCATCCAAGATCAACACCAAGCGGAAGACATTGCTACAGAGTCGCTGGTGAAATTATGGCAATCCACTGCCCGTTTCGAATCGATCGGGAAGCTCAGGGGATACTTGTTTACCTTGGCGCGTAATGCCAGCCTAAACTACCAGAAATATTTACGTGTACGGGAAAGGAACTCCCATGAAATCTCGGGCCAAGAAGAAGATGCCGGTATAGGCATAGAGGCTTTGATGGCCGAATCGGACCTAATGCGGCTTGTTTACGAAGAAATAGCGCGTTTACCGGAAACATATCGCCAGGTAGTAGAATTATTATATCTACAGGATATGTCATCGGCCGATGCAGCTGCCCAGCTTGGGATTTCTATGGAAAACCTCCGCCAACGTAAGGGTAGAGCTATAAAAGAGTTAAAAACGGAACTATTGAAGAAAGGATTATCCAACCGGTTTCTCTCAATTTTATTTTTTTAAGAAATTTTTGTCACGCTTCGTAACACTCAGTTGTTATACTTGAAATGACGGGAATGCCAACAGGGGATTTTGCAACTATGAATTTTGATTACGACGATCGTATTGCCGCTTTGTTACATAAAAAGCTGGTAGGGGAAACATTGTTGGCAGAAGAACAACAATTGTTGGAAGATTGGGCATCCCAATCAGCCGACAACGCCGCGTTATTAAATAAAATACAAAATGAAGCATCCGTTCATAAGATGCTACAAACCTGGTATAATATTGAACAAAACCGGGAAGAGAATAAAGGACGTTTTTTTTCACAGTTAGCAGCGCTTTCCAAGGAAAGCCAACAACCCAAATTCAACTTTTTCAAAAGTAGAATTGTTCGTTACGCCGCTGCAGCAGTTGTTTTGATGGGCGTTTCTACGTATGCATTGTTACACAGTGATTTACATCAGCCCGCAACAAGAAAAGTTGTTGCATTAAAGGAAACCACGCCAATTGCTCCCGGCCGCGATGGCGCTATTTTAACGCTGGCCGATGGCTCGCAATTAGTGCTTGATAGCGCTGGTAATGGCGTTGTGGCCAGCCAGAATGGTGCTAATGTTGTATTGCAAAATGGCCAATTAACTTATAACGCCGCTGATCTACAACCCGGCGAAATTGTATATAATAATGTAAGGACTCCTAAAGGGCGTCAATTCAAACTTGTTTTGCCAGATGGCACAAAGGTGTGGCTAAATGCAGCAAGTTCAATTAAATATCCCACTGCTTTCAGTGGAAAAGAGCGTCATGTAGAACTACAAGGAGAAGCATATTTCGAAGTAGCGCAAAATGAGCAATTACCTTTCAAGGTACAAACAGGCGAAGCCACAGAAATACAAGTACTTGGCACTAGTTTCAACATCAACGCATATACCAACGAGCATTCAATCAGAACAACTCTCTTAGAAGGAGCGGTAAGAATAAATGCCTATAGCCATACTGCAACACTTAAACCTGGTCAACAGGCGGCTGTTAAGCCGCAACTGTCACAGATGGTGATATTGAACGCGGTAGATACCGATCAAATCCTGGCCTGGAAAAATGGCCTATTCAATTTTGAAAATGCCAGTCTCGACGAAATTATGCGTCAACTCGAGCGCTGGTACGATATAGAAGTCGTTTATGAGAAAGGAATTCCTGCCGCCCGCTTTGGTGGTTGGATCAACAAGCAAAATACATTACAGGATGTGTTACAAATCCTGGAAAGCTCAAATGTACATTTTCATTTGGAGGGTCGTAAGCTGATCGTAATGCCATAATGCCCGGATAAACGGGGTAAATCAAAATACCAACTAACATTCAATATCACTAACAATAAACTAATCGAAACTGTAACATGATTTAGAATTTCCGAGAAGGGAATGCCGGCAAAAAAAGAGCCGAAAGCGCTTGCAACACTCTCGGCTATGGATGGCTGGGCTGATCCCTTGAACAATTTACTTAGGACAAACTGCTTTTTTATCAACCCTAACCAATACGTAAGTTATGGATTTTACCGCTTATCGCAAGCCGGTCCTTGAGGTTATGCCTATTCAAGACCCCCCGGCCGCGGGCTTATCAACCAAATCACTGTCAGCGTGTGGCGCTAAAAACAAGCACAGCCGCCGCTTTAGCACAGCTACAATTTTTCTTGCTATGAGAATGACATTTGTTCTACTTTTTGTCACGCTTATCCATGTACAGGCAGCCGTTAATGGGCAGTCGGTATCGGTGTCAGGCAATAATTTATCGGTTAAATCGCTACTGCAGATCATTCGTCAACAAACGGGTTATGTAGCTTTTTACAACCAGGAAATCCTGTCTAATGCAAAGTCGGTTTCCGTAAACGGGAAGATGGCCTTACCCGAGCTACTCAGTATTATTTCAAAAGAGCAGCCTTTCAATTTGGAATTGAAGGAAAGTACAAAAACGATCGTGATTACACCTAAACCCAAGCAAGCAAATGCAACGGTGAATGCTGTAGATGACCAAGTGGCCGAGAAAATCAAAGGCCACGTGTCCGACAGCGTTTGTCAATGCCCATTACCGGGTGCTACCATCCGCGTAATCGGGAAGCAAGCAGTGGCTAGCACGGATGCACAAGGTAATTTCCAGATCGATGCCACAGAAGGCGATGTACTATTGGTTTCCTTTATTGGTTTCCGTTCTACACAGTACACGATTCGTAAAGGCAAAACGGCTAACATCGTTTTAGCGCCGGCCGTATCATCCATCAACAACGTAGTAGTAACCGGTATCTTCAACAAATCGAAGGAATCTTATACCGGTGCCGCTAAAACGATTACAGCGAAAGAAATTCAGAACTTCCAAGGTAGAAACATCCTTGTTACAATTGGTAACATCGATCCTTCTTTCTATGTAGTGCCCAATAACAACTTCGGTTCCGATCCTAACCGTTTACCAGATATCCAGATGCGCGGTAATAGAAACTTACCCAACATCGATCAATTGCAGGATAATACGTCTGCTTTGATTAATACCCCGCTCATTATTATGGACGGTTTCCCGATCTCGTTACAACGTATGATGGATCTTAATACGAACGAAATTGCTACGATCACCTTGTTGAAAGATGGTCCTGCTACCGCCATTTACGGTTCAAGAGGTGCAAATGGTGTAATTGTTATTACTACTAAAGAACCTGTTGCCGGTAAATTACGCATGACTTATAGAGGTGGTATGAACTTAAGTACTCCAGATCTTAGTTCTTATCACTTGTTAAATGCACGCGACAAACTCGAATTAGAAAGATTATCAGGATATTATTATAATCGCACGAAAACCCCTGAGGCTAATATTGCTTTACAACAGTATTACAACCAAGTAAAAGCTGTAGTAGAAAGCGGTGTTAATACCGATTGGATGGCTAAACCTTTGCGTAATGGTGTGGATCAGTCGCACGCTATCCGTTTAGAGGGTGGTGATGCTGCTTTCCGTTATGCATTGATTGGTGACGTTCGTAAGCAGAACGGCGTCATGAAAGGCTCCGACAGAACATCTATCAATGGTACAGTGGATCTCTCCTACCGCCTAAAAAAACTGAATTTCCGCAATAGTATGACTGTTGGTAGCGTGAAAGGCAACCAATCGCCATGGGGTTCTTTCGGCGATTATGTAAAATTAAACCCGTACTGGAGTCCTTATGACTCGGCTGGGCATATTGTAAGGTCGTTTACGCCGTACAGCTACGATTACTGGGTACAACAACGCAATTCTGGTGGTAAACCTTATGCCAACCCGATGTATGATGCAACGTTGAATTCATTCGATAGAAGTGCCTATTTGAATATCATCAACAACTTCCAAGTAGATTGGTCACCGATCAAAAACTTTACGGTACGTGGTGGATTTGGTATCAATGCCAATAATACAACGGCCGATGTGTTCAAACCGGCAGAGCACTCAGCATTTGCCGATTACCCGGATGCAGACATCTTAAGAAAAGGTAGCTACGATTTCTCAACAGGGAAAGCATTTAGCTACAACACGAACTTAAACTTACAGTATAGCAACTTGTTCAAAGCAATGCACTATTTGAGTGTTGGTGTTCAGTTAGAAGCTGCGGAGGACAAAGGAACTTCTTACAGTTTTGCGGCTGAAGGTTTCCCTGATGCAAGTATCGACTTCTTAGGCATGGCTTTGCAATACAAAAGAGATGGCCGCCCTGGTGGTCAAGAAGCAACTACTAGAAGGGTGAGTGCCGTTGGTAACGTGAGCTATAGCTATAATGATCGCTACTTTGTAGATGGTTCTTACCGTATAGATGGTGCTTCGAATTTTGGTACTAATAGTCGTTATGCACCATTCTATTCTATCGGTGGTGGTTGGAACTTGCACCACATCGACTTTGTACAGGAAAATCTCAGCTTCATTAATAGGTTGAAATTACGTGGATCTTACGGTGTAACGGGTAACCAAGCATTTGCAGCTTACAAGCCATTGGCAACCTACGGGTACATTACAAATGACCACTATAAAAACTGGTTAGGTGCTACACAGTCGAACCTTGGTAACAAAGATCTTCAGTGGCAGAAAAACCAAAAGTATAATACAGGTATCGAAGCAGAGTTATTCCGTGGTAGAATTAGCATGCAACTCGATCTTTATAAAGAAAGAACATCCAACTTATTGTCATCACTTGATTTACCATTCTCTAATGGTTTCACAACCTACATCGAGAACATTGGACAATTGGAACAGCGAGGTTGGCAAGCAAGTGCTACGGTTATGTTAATTCAAAAACCGGCGCAGCAAATTAGTTGGTCGGTAACAGGTAACATTGCTTATAATACTGATAAAATTGTTCAATTATCACAAGCCATGAAAGCTGCGAATGATAAATTGGCGTTATTGAGTAATGGTAGTACGCCGAATAAAATCATCCGCGAAGGTGCATCTCAGAATACTATATATGCTGTTCGCTCTTTGGGTATCGATCCAAGTACTGGTCGCGAGTTATACTTAACAAGAAATGGCGAGGTGACGTATTCATGGAATGCAGCGGATAGGGTAGCAGTTGGTTTGAACCAGCCTACGTACCGTGGTAACTTCAGCACATTGGCACGTTACAAAGGATTAACAATGAACGCATCATTCGGTTACCGTTTAGGAGGCCAGATTTATAACCAAACCTTGGTAGACCGTGTGGAAAGTGCCGATAAATTCTTCAACGTTGATTCACGCGTATTTACTGACCGTTGGAAGCAACCGGGTGATGTATCATTCTTCAGAGGAATCAATGATCCGTCGGCCATCTTCCAATCATCTAGGTTTGTGCAGAATGAATCTACATTGACTTGCCAGAACATCAACATCACTTATAACTTCACGAATAAAGCATGGCTACAAAAAATGGGTATGCAGGCATTAACGATCTCTGGTAATACAGGTGAATTGTTCTACATATCAACCGTTAAGCAGGAGCGCGGGTTGGATTATCCGTTTACACGACAAATCTCCTTTAACGTGTTTGCCACTTTTTAAACCATAACGAACATGAAGAAGCTAACAATCACTACTATACTTTTAGGCTCACTGGTTTTCAGTAGCTGTAGTAAATTTTTGGATGTAACACCTAAAGCTGAAACAACGAAGGACCAATTATTTAGTTCTGAGAAAGGTTTCCGTGATGCATTAACCGGTGCCTACATTCAATTAAAAAGCGGTAACACCTACGGCGGTAGCCTTATGTGGGGAAATATCGAATATATGGCCCGTAACTGGGATGTGATCAATAACGGTAACCAAGCATTAAACAACTTGGTAAATGCCAACTACGCCGATGCCAGTGTGAAAGGTTGGATGGAAAATACGTATGCTGATGAGTATAAAATGATCGCCAGTGTAAACAGTATTTTGGAGAGAATTGATGGTAAGAAATCGCTGTTTACCGGTGAAAACTACTCATTAATAAAAGGTGAAGCCTTGGCATTACGCGCATTTGCTCACTTCGACATCTTGCGTATGTTTGGCCAAATGCCGGATAATAGTGGAGCTGCTGTTTACTTACCGTATGTAACGGAAGTAACACACGAGATTATTACGCCGATTGGGTTTAGTGACTTTGCAGCGAAGGTATTAGCGGATTTGGATGCTGCAGAAGCAATCATGAAAGGGAAAGATCCGATCCAGTATTATTCATTGGCCGAATTAAACCCTTCTCCCTCTTCAAGTGCACCACCAGTAGTAGCGGATAATTTTTACATGTACCGCCAGATTAGGATGAACTACAATGCCGTATTAGCATTGAAAGCGAGAGTGTATATGTACTTATCCGCGTCTGACCCGGCTAATAAAGTAAATGCAGTTAAATACGCACAAATGGTATTGGATGCTAAAGATCGTACGGGCAAACCTACATATCGTTTAGGCCGCGAATCAGATCGTTCATTAGGAGATCATCTAATGTCGCCTGAGCATATTACAGCTGTACATATTTACAACTTGGAAAGTGTAGCTAATAACACGTTTGGAGAATCGGGTGGTTTAGCACGTAGCGATTTCAATATTCAAGATGGTTACTATTACCTGAATAACCTATTTCCAGTAGCGGAAAGAACATCGGATGTAAGATGGAAAGACTTATGGTCGTATAAATCCAGTGCACCGGGTTATGTAATGTATAAGAAGTTTATTCAACGTACCCTACAGCCCATTTTGCAAGTTCCTTTGTTGCGCTTAAGCGAAATGTATTTGATTCTTACAGAATGTGCTACTACCAAAGAGGAAGCAGAAACATACTACCGCGCTTTTTGTAATGAAAAAGGGATTCCTTTCCCGAATGGTTTTAACAACAGTGGTTGGGAAGCCGATCGTAAGAATAAAATATTACGTGAATACGTACGCGAATTTTACGCAGAAGGTCAAACGTTCTTTACCTATAAACGCTTGAATATAGCAACATTACCGGCAAGCTGGACCGCTTCTTACTATACAGGTAGCGCTGCAAGGTATGTGGTACCTAAACCTGATCGTGAAATCAACTATAACAACAAATAATTACGGCCATGAAAAGACTCATTTGCTATTGCGCATTAGCCCTAATTATTGCATCGGGCTGCAAAAAAGCGCCATACCTTACTTATAGTGATATCGCCAGGATTCAAATGGCTGATACCATCACGAAATCTGCCACATTTGTATTCGAACCTAAAACGGTACTCCGTGATACAGTATATATTGATGTAAATACGATCGGGGGCATTACGCCTTTTGATCGACCTGTTAAGTTTGTGCAGGTGCCAGAATTCTCTGTTACCTACACCCGCGATCCTCTTACGAATAAAATCATCGACAGTGTTGTAACTGAATTGCCTTTTAAAGCAATACCCGGTACGCACTATGTTGGATTTGATGATAAAGCAGTAGAGAATATAATGGTGGTAAAAGCCAATGAAGCCACTGCAAAAATCCCGGTTATCTTGTTGAGAGATACAAGCTTGGCAAATAATTCTTACCGACTACATATTCAACTAGTAGCAAACGATCATTTTGGATTAGGAGAAAAGATTGCAAAAGAGAAAACAATTGTATTCTCTGATCGATTGGAAAGATTCGACTCTTGGAGAACCGATAACTATTTATCACCTGCATTCAGCACCTTCGGTAAATATAGTGTAGGGAAGCATCAATTTATGATTGATGTATTGAGACAAAACATTGACGATGCTTGGTATAAGGCCGCAAATAGTGAAGGGGCGCTCAGGCAATATGTGATTGTGTTAAAGCAGGCATTGACTGATTTTAATAACAATGCAGATAACATTGCCAGTGGTAAAGCTCCCATACGGGAAACATCTTCACCCACAAGCCCTATCATTTCATTCCCTTAACCATTCAACCAACAAATCAATGAAACAGATTAATGTTCTCATCATAGGGCTGATGGCCGCATTGGTTTTCAGCTGTAAAAAAGACGACAGTACCGGTGCTTCAAACCCAATACCAACATTAACGGTGAGCGGTATTAGTGATACTATCAAATTGTTCACTTACCGTGATACGTTGAAAATAAACCCCACGGTTTCAAACGAAAACGACTATGACTATTACTGGACAAACGTTACGGCTAACTTTGTACCCAACCTTGGTGATCAAATCAAGATTGATACGGTAGCAAGAACAAAGAATATTGCATGGCCTGTAGTGTTAGATCCAGGTCAGTATTTTCTTGTGTTCAATGTGCGTCATAAACCAACTGGCGTAGTCACCTTGAAGAAAGTAGTTTTCAATGTTTCTACCTTGAACAACGATGGTTGGTACCTCGTGAAAGATAATGCCGGTAAAACCGATATTGATTTTATTCATAAAGCTGGTAGAATTGATAATTGGATCGCGCATTACAATAACGGGAAGAGCTTAGAAGGTAACGCCGTAAAAACCATTTTCGCTAGTGGCTTACGCAAAACTTTAACCTCCTCTGATTTATATGGTGGCTTAGTGGTGTTGACAGATAAAACAGCAGGTATTTACCGCGTAAGTAACGGTTTCCAAACTTACAAATTCGACAGTATGTTCTTTGCAAAACCAGCAAAGGCCGATTTGAAGAATGTGTTTCAACCGATGGCGTCTACGAATTTAATGATCATCAACGGCAACAAGGCTTATTGTATGCTAAAAGGTTCATTGTTCACCGAGTTACCGCAAACATATAATGTTTCTCCTATCGCAGAAGTAGGTGCCATGGATTTAGGGTGGGACTTAAATAGCAAGTCTGTGTTCTGCTTCAATGGTATGAACTTCGCCACCTTAGCGAATAATGGTCGTGACTTGAAAAACATGAAAGCAGATCTTAAATGGATGGCTGGCTACCCGGGTTTACGCAGTATAGCAAACATGTTGTGGAAGTTGGAAGATAACAGGGGCATGCTCTATAAATTAAATGTAAACTACCCAAGCTTAATTGGTTCTGATACCATGATGATCTTGAAACGTGATACATTGGCTCCAACGCACGGCTTAATGCAAGCTAGTATGATTGCAGGTAACTATGATAATGACTATATCTACTATGCAAACGGTTCGGATATTTATATGACGGATATTGCTACAACTTCAGAGCGTTTACAGTTTACTTTGCCTGCCGGTGAAGTCGTTACTAGAATGCAGCATGTGAAATATCCGGTGCCTGCATCAGGTGTAACCAATACTGTTGACTATCTGGCTATTGCTACCTATAAAAATGGTAGATACAAGGTATGGTTACATAAAATTACTACAATTGGTACCCTTCAACCTCTTTCTACGCCAACTTTTGAAGGTGAAGGGCGAATAAATACTGTTATCTACATGGAACAAGGTAACGGTAGCCGCGTCTTCTAAACAAAAAATCATTCTCTTATAAGAATTCTCTATCTCGTACCGGTGTTCCCATACACACCGGTACAGGGGAATTCATGTCTTAAACGGAAAATAAATCACCATGAAAAACGCATTCTTAATTTCCATTGCCTGTTGCTTCGGTGGTAGTGTGATGGCACAAAAAACAGTGACAGATACTGTTAAGTTGTCGGCAGAAAAAAAGGAATTGGCGGCCTATTTAGCTGCTGCTGATCAAAAACTAGCCACTTGTCAACAGAATTATTACGACGCACAAAAGGCCAAGGCAAAATACGATACCATCGGGCTAGGTGAATGGCGTTACGAAATGAAGTTGTTGAAGAATAAACGTAAAGCACAAGAGATCACTTTCATCAAAAAACATCCGGGATACATGGTTAGCATCGATGCATTGAAAGATGTAATCGGTCATTTACCAGAAGATATCGTGGCATATAATCATCTCTTCCAAGGGTTAAAGAAGAATGTTCGACAAAGTGAGGAAGGAGTCAACCTAAAGAAAACCATTGATCAATTCATGACTGTGCGCATTGGTGCTATGGCTCCATTATTTGAAGCTGCTGATACAAGTGGGCAAATGGTGAAGTTGAGCGATTACCGTGGTAAATATGTTTTGATTGATTTTTGGGCAAGTTGGTGTGGGCCTTGCAGGGAAGAAAACCCCATTGTTGTGAAAGCCTACCAGGAATTCAAAGATAAAAATTTCGATATTCTCTCTGTTTCATTAGATCAAGCCGGCAAAAAAGCCGAATGGATCGCCGCTATTCACAAAGATCAGTTGGATTGGCAGCATGTGTCTGACTTGAAATATTGGAATAGCGAGTTTGCGAAACTCTACATGGTTAAATCCATTCCACAAAACTTCCTACTCGATCCGAAGGGTAAAATTATCGCCAAAGATCTACGCGGCGAAGCATTAGCAACAAAACTAGAAGAACTACTTAAATAAAACTATGCTTAAACGTAACATTGCACTCGCGTCGTTGCTTGCTATCAGCACGGGCGCATTAGCGCAAAAGAACAAACCTGCAGCTTCACCGGTTCCTGCCGATTCAACTGCAAAAAAAACGGACTCTCTTCCTGCCGGCATTAAGCCGTACGACCAAGTTATTACAGCTAAAGCAAAATCTTATGCAGGCATGTTTACTGTGCATGCAGTAGGTGGTCGTTACTTTTTCGAGATCCCGGATTCGATGTTAACACGCGCTATTCTTGTCGTAAATCGAATTGGGCAAGCCGCTACGAATACAAGACCCAACATGACGGGGTACGCAGGCGATCAAATCGCTGAAAACGTTGTTCATTTCGATAAGGGTCAAGACGATAAAATCTTGATGAAAGTTATGCGTTTCCAAGAACGCTCATCGGATACTACCGAAAACGGGATGTTCCGTGCCGTAATTAAATCGAACTTAGAACCCATTGCAGCCGTTTTTCCAGTAAAAGCATACAACAAAGCCGCCAATGCTACCGTGATCGATGTAACGGATATGCTCAATAATGAAAACGAGATATTCCACTTCGGTCCTATGGTTAAAGCAGCGTTGAAATTAGGTGCTGTACAAGCCGATAAATCATTTATAACAAGCGTGAAGGCTTTCCCGATGAATATCGAGATTCGCACATTACGCAGTTATATGTCAACAGGTGCTCAGCCTGGTGCCACCATTCCAGATTCTTATGAATTAAACAGCTCGATGGTTTTATTACCAAAAGAACCTATGCAAGCACGTTACGCAGATGCGCGCGTAGGTTTCTTTTCGAGAGGGTATGTTGATTTTGATGCTGATCCACAAGGTGTAAAAGCGCGCTATTTAATTACGCGTTGGCGCTTAGAGCCGAAGGCGGAGGATGTTGAAAAATACAAACGTGGCGAATTAGTAGAACCTAAACAACCGATTGTTTATTACATCGATCCGGCTACTCCTAAGAAATGGGTACCGTATTTGATTGCCGGTGTAAACGATTGGCAGAAAGCTTTTGAGCAAGCAGGTTTCAAAAATGCAATTAAGGCATTGCCGGCTCCTGAAAATGATTCCACCTGGAGTATTGATGATGCTCGCCATAGCGTAATTGTTTATAAGCCTTCTGCTGTAGCGAATGCTAGTGGTCCGCACGTTCACGATCCTCGTAGTGGTGAAATTATTGAGTCGCATATCAACTGGTATCACAATATTATGCAGCTTGTGCGTAACTGGTATATGATTCAAGCAGGACCATTAGATGCAAGAGCACGCAAAATGGAGTTTGATGACGAGTTAATGGGTCAATTAATCCGTTTCGTTTCGAGTCATGAAGTTGGTCATACACTTGGTTTAGCACATAACTTTGGTTCAAGTTCTACAGTGCCGGTTGAAAAGCTGCGTGATAAAGCTTGGGTAGAAGCACATGGTCACACGCCTTCAATCATGGACTATGCACGTTTTAACTGGGTAGCACAGCCAGAAGATAATATCAGTGAGAAAGGTATTTTCCCACGTATTGGTGATTACGATAGATGGGCGATCGAATTCGGTTACCGTTGGTATCCACAATTCAAATCTCCCAACGAAGAAATTGCTTTCATGAATAAACTAGTAATTGATAGCCTTGCTGCTAACAAACGTTTGTTCTTCGGTGGTGAATTCTCTTTCTCCGATCCTCGCAGCCAAAGTGAAGATTTAGGCGATAACAATGTTATTGCAGCTAAATACGGCCTTAAAAACTTGCAACGCGTATTGCCTCAATTGAAAAATTGGACGCGTGTACCAAATGAAGGCTACGAGAACTTAAAGAATATGTATGAAACGTTATTGCGTCAATACATGCTATTAAGTGCGCAAGTATTGAAGAGCGTAGGTGGTTCTTATACAACCTTGAAAAGTGTAGAACAACCCGGCGTGCAAATAACTGCTGTTGAATACGCTAAACAAAAGGAAGCGATGAAATTCTTGCAAGAGTACGTGTTCACTACGCAGAAATGGCTGATTAACGATACTCTAACAAATTTAACAGGACTTGATGGTGCTTTGTATATCAGTATTGCACAAGGAAATGTTATCAAACGTTTATTAGCATCAGGTACGATTGTTAGTCTTACCCGCGAAGCAGAAATGAATAAAGGATCGAAGACATACACTGCTAGTGAAATGTTGGAAGATTTAAAAAGTACAGTTTGGTCAGAACTTTATTCCAATAAGCCGGTAGACTTATACCGTCGTAATCTTCAAAAGATGTATCTCGAACAAGCTAAAAAAGCATTTAAGCAAGTAAGTGAGATTACAGGAGGCAATTACGGTAATGGCACCATTCTTTATGTAAACCCCGATCCAACGGGTAATGATGCATCTACATTAGTACGTGCACAATTGGTGTCGTTACGTGGAGATATTCGCCGTGCGATTCCGGTTCAATCAGGAATTTCGAAATATCACTTACAAGATATGGAGGTCCGGATTACCAATATCTTAGAAGGTAATGATAAAGAAAAATAGGTAATAAATAGCTCATTTAGCCAATCATAAGCGAAAATAGAATGACCGGTTGCAAGTTTTTACTTGCAACCTTTTTATTTAAAATGCCTTTAAAATAGTATGCATGATAAAAAAAGTATAAAAATATAGTGGAGATATTTTTATACTTCTATTTGAAAATTGTTATATAGCTCGCTACTGCCTTTTGCAGTGATATAAATAGCCCGGGAATCTTTTTTTCTTCGCATCCAATCTAATTCCAATAGTTGTGCTAGCATTGCTGCACCTAGTGATCCTGCAAGATGATATTTTCGTTCACTCCAATCTAAACACGGCACCGCAAAGAGCCGGCGTTTATCCTTCAAGGTAGCCACGTCAATTCCCAGTTCGCTAAAGAATTTAATCCCCTTTTGGGTTACTTGGTATGCTTTATCATCAAGTTCAATTACTCGTTTTGTAACTAGGTTTTCAGTCAGTAATACACCAACTTTTCCTGCTAAATGATCATAACAACTTCTGCAATACTTAATATCAGTATCTATTGTAGTAACTGGTTTTTTATTCTTTTTTTGAGGAATCAAATTCGCTAAAGCTTCAATAGCATACGCTACTTCTTGCCGCGAAAATCTATAATAGCGATGTCGCCCTTGCCGTTCAACCGTTAGTAAATCGGCGGCTAAAAGTTTGCTGAGATGCATGCTTATATTCTGTGGTGAAGTATCGGCGCAAATGGCAAGTTCCATCGCCGTATACGCCCTTCCATCAAGAAGCGTCCATAAAATTATACTGCGAACGGGGTCGCCAATTAAAGAAGTGAGATGGCGGAACTGATTTTCCATGATGAAACAATCATTGTTAAGTATGGATTGAAGTATTAAAGTTATTGAAAAGCGAGCTTTGGAGCAAAAAATAGACGACATGAAATTTTTAGTATTGCACATCATCTTGGTTGCCTCTATTATACAACGAGCAAATGGGCAAGTAAATGATGTGTTGCTTAAATCACCCAAAATGCAAACAATAGAAATATTAAAGACAGGAAGTCATGTACAGGGTTTACAACTGGCCATTGCTCATCAATCTCCTAACATTCCTTCAAACGATTATCCCGTGTTATTTATTCATGGCAGTTCATTCCCCTCTCTGCTATCTTTTGGGTTTAGAATGAACAACGTTTCTTGGATGGATCATTTAACATCAAATGGCTATGATGTGTATGCGCTGGATTTTCTGGGTTATGGGTATGCTGATCGTTATCCAACTATGAGTGATACTGCTTCACAAGAAGAGCCGGTTGGGCGTGCAAAGGATGTTTATAAGGATATTGATAAAGCTGTTGAATTTATTAGTAAGAAAACCGGCTATGATAAAGTTTACCTCGTTGGGCATTCGTGGGGAGGGTCTGTAGCAGCGCTATATGCTACAAAGTATCCTGGCAAAGTAGCCAAACTGGTCTTGTTTGCTGCTATAACAGCAAAGGAAACAGCATCGGCATATGAACAGGTAAAAACAGCATTTCATTCTATAACACCTCAGCAAAGAATTAGTGCCATGGATAAATTAACCCCTGTTGGTAAAGAAAGGCAACTTGAACCTGCTATCTTCGAAAGTTGGGGAGATGTATGGAAGGCATCCGATCCATACGCGGTAAAGCATAATACAAACGAAATTCAATTTCCAGCAGGCCCTATTCAAGATATAATTGATTTACAACATCATCAATCATATTACAATCCTAAGAACATTCAACCTCCAACATTAGTCATACGTGGTGAATGGGATCAATATCCCAACAATCAAGATGCTGAAAAGCTTTTTTCGACTTTGGAAAATGTAGATGACAAAAAATATATAGTAATCAGCAAAGGAACGCATGTGTTACACTTAGAGAAGAACCGTTTTCAATTATATGAAGAGGTGTTACATTTTCTTCAACATGGACGAAAGAAAATGACAACAAATAAGCATGCGATAGCTGTTATTTTTGAAGTAATTCCCAACGACGATAGCTGTAAAATCGAATACCTGCAAATAGCTGCGAGTCTTAAACCGGAACTGGAGAAAATACCTGGTTTTATTTCTATCGAGCGGTTTCAAAGTCTCGTTCATCCAGGGAAGATATTATCGCTTTCTTTTTGGAGTGATGAAAGCGCTATTCAACAATGGCGCAACTTGGAGATACATAGGGCTGCTCAATCGAAAGGCCGGGCATATATTTTCAAAGATTATCATTTGCGGATTGCTTCCGTAATTCGCGATTATGGTATGTTTGATAGGGTAGAGGCTCCTCGTGATAGTAAGGATGTGCATCATTAATATAAATTGGCCAAGATATCTTGTGGAAATTGCATATGCCTGCATCTAATGGTTAGATATTATATTATTCATTACACTATATCAACCAAAATTTATGCAGAAAATAAGCTGCTTGGCCATTTTTATTGTTTTTTTAACAAGTATTTCAACAGCATATTCACAAGATGCAAATGTTAAATGGATCAACGAACACGCATATGCTTTGGCTGCTGATACGGCTTCTACTTCAAACGATCTTCAATTTCTCTCCACCGAACTAAAGAACAATGTTGTTTTTGGATTGGGAGAAGCGTCGCATGGAACAAAAGAGTTCTATAACCAGAAACGTCGCATTATAGAATACTTAGTTGTTAACCTAGAATATAGGCAAATTGGATTTGAATGCATACAAAGTTATATTGAACCTATTAATGAATACATTACTAATGGACGCGGAAACCTAAAATTATTGATGAAGGATATGGTTTTATACAACACAGAAGAGATATATAACCTGTTCCAATTATTGAAACAATATAATGAAGGACAACCAACAACAAAAAAAGTGCGTGTATTTGGATTCGATCGTGAAGAATATGCAGGCGACCCATTTAATAGGGATAAGTACATGGCCGATAATGTGATTGCGGAGTATGCGGCTCATAAGGGCAAAACAATTGTATGGGCGCATAATATACATCTCGCAAAGGATACTACCATGGCACAATTTAAGGGGTTGGGCTATCATTTAAAGGAAAATTTCGGTCAGAATTTATACGTATTAGGATTTGATACCTACAAAGGTTCAGTAACTGTAATTACTCCAGGGGGATTAACTAGCCATTCGTTTGAAGCAGAACAAGGTAGTTTTTCTGCCATGTTTGCAAAAGCAACATATGCTAATTATTACTTGTCTTTTAATACAAGACCAATCCCCTTCGCGAACGCTAAAAATAACATTATGAATATATATGCGAATTGGACATTGGTAAGATCCTTGCCTGTAAAATTGGGAATAGATTTTGACGCAATTTTGTTTATTAAAAATACAACAGCGTCTAAAATTATATTGTCAAATAATTAATATAATAGATGTTTTAAAGAGAAAGGATTGCCTATTGGGGAAGCCTTTCTCTTTAAATATTTAATGAAGGTTGTAAGTGGTGTTTATATATTGTTTAAAGAATAGAATAGATAAAATTATGGGCATCTAGGGCATCATATAAAAATCAAAGAAGATACAATAAAATATGTTAATGAACTGAATGCTTTAGGAAGTTATGAATAATACCATTGGAGAGGTTTATTCAAATTGTTAAGTAGGTTTACAGGGAAAAAATCATCAAATTATTGCCGGCCGACAATACGCAGACCTCAAAATCATGTAAATTTAGCCTTTTCAAGTATTGAAAGGGTAAGCTATGATCACTGGAACCCATCTAGGTTAAACATACTTCCTTTCAGCTACCAAAGGCTAAATCGTAGATATGCAACCTACACCAAGTAAGATCAAAGAGATATTCGATCCATTTTATAAAGCAGAAATAAATATCTGGACCGCATTTACAGAATGCATAGAAGTACGCACATATGCGAAGAATGACATTATCAAAGACTACCATAAAACCGAGAAGTATGTCAACATCCTTATGGAAGGCGCTGTAGGCCATTTTGTAAAAACCGGCGACAAGGATGTTTGTATTAACCTTTATTACGAGCACCAATTCTTTAGCGATTATATGTCATTTCTAACCCAAAGTCCAACAATCATTAAAACAGTAGCACTAGAAGATGTTACATTATGGTCGATCAGTTATGATGATTTAACGGGTTTATACGCCCGCTCCACCACTGGGTTATACATCGGGAAAGCCATTTCAGATGCCATGTTTATTCGTAAGCAGATGGAACAAATCAGCTTATTAACGCTTTCGCCTACCGAAAGATACCTTAAACTTATTAAAGACCGACCCGAGATCTTTCAACGAACATGCCTAAAGATCGTTTCGTCTTATTTGGGCGTAACGGCCGAAAGCTTAAGTAGAATTCGGAAAAAACTTGCATAAGATTTGATTTCTTACCCTTCGTCAATTTTTTGAGGAAATCGCTTACCTACCTTTGTCATGTCATCCAAATCGAAAAAATGAAGAAGAAAGTAAATTTTTTAGCTATCCTTACCTTTTACGTAATTGCCATCGCATGCAGATACCTAGCCACTAAAACTAACTTGTTAGAGGCTGTGTCGAACGATTTTTTAAAAGTAGTACTTCGTGGCATAGGCCCTGCGGTAGGTGCATTGGTTGTTTTTAAGGTTTTTAATATAAAACCTGTACTTTCTTTAAAAGGAAACTACAAAAAGTTACTATTCCCTGTATTATTATATTGGGTATTCCCCATCGCTTTAATTTGTGGCGCAGCATATTTCACGAATGGAACCATTCCTGTGGTGGGAGTTTTTGCTGTTTTAGTGTATGGTTTAATGGAAGAAATTGGCTGGCGTGGATTCTTGCAACAAGAACTTAAGTCGTTGCCTCCTTTTCTTGGTATCCTGGTTATTGCTACACTTTGGTTCCTATGGCATCTTAATTTTTCACTTACTACTTCGAATTTTGTATTCTTCGGTATTTTAATACTTGGAACTTGGGGGATTGGGAAAGTGGCTGATACTACGCAGTCGTTACTAGCAGTAGCAGCTGTTCATTCGCTGAATAATTTCTTTTCGGAGTTGAATAATACGAAGATTATCATCCTGGTAGTATTATTAGCCGTTTGGATTGTGTCTTTAGTAATTAGAAAGAGAATGTCGAAAGCGAAAACAGGAGAGGTGGCCTTATCGTAATTTTTCAAAATACTTTATTAGTAGCAAAGCCGGTTGATAACAGCCGGCTTTGTTTTTCTATCATATGAAAGTAACTTAATAATATTTGTACTAAAACAACAAAGCCTACGCATCGCGTAGGCTTTGTTGTTTTCTGTGATCCCGCTGGGACTCGAACCCAGGGCCCATACATTAAAAGTGTATTGCTCTACCAACTGAGCTACGGAATCATCTTTTTTTGTTCCCTCCGTCTGTATCGTTGGGAGTGCAAATGTAGGAAATATTTCATTCCTGCCAAATCTTATTTAAAAAATATTTTCCTCCCAAACCCCAAGCCAGCACAGTTCTACAATTATAGGCCAATAAATATAAATGGTAAAAATCCTATGAAATGCAATACAGTTAAGTATTGTAGCTAATTTGTGATACAGGAAAATGCAAGCAGGAATCAATAGAATCACAAAATAAAAAATAGATAAAATCTATAAGAATTAATAAGTTATGAAAGTGCACGGTCGCTAAAATCAATTCATCATCACTTCGCGGTTGTATTTATTTCTATAACTCAACGGCGATAATCCAGTCAATTTTTTAAATACAGAACGGAACGATTTCACATCCGTATAGCCTACTTTATCCATAATCTCATTAATATTATATGTACTCGTTTCAAACGCACGTTTCGCCGCTTCGATCTTCACACGTTGAATATATTCTGTTACGGTATTGCTCGTCGCTTTTTTAAAGCGGCGTTCTAAACTACGCCTTCCTAAAGTACATACACTTGCTAATTGCTCTACAGTAATCCGCTCCTCATAATTCTCTTCGATGTAATTTTGTGCGCGTAATATATTTTCATCAGCATGGTTCTTCTGACCATTGAACATAATAAAGGGTGACTGGCTCACACGATCTATATCAATCATAAATATTTTCGCCACATGTACAGCTACATCTCGCCCAGCATATTGCTCTATCAAATAGGCTAATAGGTTAAGAGATGAATAGGCGCCGCCACTGGTATACAAGCGATCTTGCGCCGTCATAATTTTATCGTCTACCAATTTCACCTGGGGAAACATTGTTCTAAAATGATGCGCCTCTTGCCAATGTGTGGCAGCTTGCTTGCCGTTTAAAAGTCCTGTATCTGCCAAGAAAAATGCCCCGATACAAAAGCTCGCCACCTCTGCACCTTGTGCATATTGTTGCAATATCCAGGGTTTAAAGGCCGCATTCGCTTGTAAGGCGCCCGGTAAGTCGTGCATAGCTGGGATAATGATTAAGTCGGTACGCGGAACATCCTGTATTAATACATCGGGTTGTATGGTATACCGACCCCCACGTTGCGACGATTGATGTTCAATGCCCACTAGTTGCACATGAAATACCGGTTCTTCCCCTTTCGCCCGGAGAATATCATTTGTGGCTTCAAGAATTTGTTGGGTGCCCTCGATATTTGTTACACTCGAATGGCCTACAGGAACAAGAATGGATATGTGTTTCATACCCTAAAATTATACATAGATACTGTCGCAAACTCCGCTCTAAAATGACGGATTCGCCCCAAGTTGGTATGTGTTTTTTCCTTTTATTTATTGTGAAAATGAATGTAAGTAGTTGATAATGATATAGATTGGTTTTATTGGGTTGAATATACCGGGTAAACTACCTTCGTCGCAATTGCCCCCAATAAATTTGGTAAAACC
Source organism: Chitinophaga skermanii (assembly GCF_003259335.1). GTDB lineage: Bacteria > Bacteroidota > Bacteroidia > Chitinophagales > Chitinophagaceae > Chitinophaga > Chitinophaga skermanii. The sequence goes on along the minus strand of NZ_QLLL01000002.1, from coordinate 519,153 downwards.
TTTTAAGCATAGTTATCATAGAAGATCGATCACCTGTAACATGCTATTAGAATAGCAAAAAAAACGCCTGCCACACGAAAGTATAACAGGCGTTTAGGCTATAATATGTTTTCCATTACAATACCAACTGCTCGTGCAATCGTTCCAAAATAGCTGCTGGATCTTTGGCTAAGCCTGTATGTGTTTTGGAGCTTTGAATAATCGTACTTCTTGTAGCTGTTAACCAGCGAAACCTACTGGCCTGGTCGAGTTGCCCAATAGGCCCACTACCTTTATTCCCAGCAGTAATCGTTTCTATCGCATGTAAATAGGTCTTCACTTCTTCCACATCTGCTACAGGACAAAATGCTTGTAAGCGTTGCTCGTTCAACGTAATTTTTACGCCTAAATATCGTTTCGATTTGCAGTATACGATCACACCAACGTTTAAAAATTCTTCGCGCTCCACTCTTGGTACAACGCGAATTACGGCGTACTCAAATAAGTGATTGTCTTGCATGTTGTGCTTCGTTTAAAAAGATGGCTGAATTCGCAATGCGCGTTAATAAAAATTGGATGTATACTTCACGGCGTTCCTCCGCCGTTTCATTTTCTACGTTGAAGGTTAACCATTCACTTGGTACAAGCCCAACTATAGCCCGGATGCGTTCTTCTGTTAATATTGGTTTGAACAATGCATCTACCGCTGCCAGTTCGCTTGCTTGTGGTAATAACACATGGTCTTTTACTTGCACAAATGGGCGTTTCGACTGCTCTTCCCAATTTGTCCAGTTATGATGGAAGTATAAACACGCCCCATGGTCAATCAACCATAGTTCTTTATTCCACATCAACATATTAGTATTGCGTGCCGTACGATCTACGTTCGTTAATAAGCAATCTAACCAAACCACTTTCGAGGCCAACAATGGTTCTATCGTAGTAACTGTTGGATCGTACGTGATGGCTCTTGAAAGATAATGCACAGCAAGGTTTAAGCCTACGCTGGCTTTTAATAAGTCTTGTATTTCCTCATCAGGTTCTGTTCTTCCTAAACTCGCATCCAAATTCGCAAATACGATCTCTGGGATCTTTAACCCCAATGCCCGTGCAATTTCGCCACCTATAAGTTCCGCTATCAAAGCCTTGATGCCTTGCCCTGCACCACGAAATTTCACGACATACATGAAATCATCGTCCGCCTCCACGATGGCTGGCATAGAGCCGCCTTCGCGCAAGGGCGTTACGTAGCGCATCACGTTCACCGTGCGAATACAGGGTGATAATTCTTGTGTCATGTTCTAGTTTTATGTTGGTATGAAACATTCGTACCATACCGATTGGCGGGAAAATTAGGCCAATTTTTAGATTAATGTAGTTTTTTTTGAAGGAAAGAGCGAAGCACTACTGCATTATTATGCACCTCGTCATGCGCAGCGTAGAGTAGGGTAATGGTGGTATGCTTTTGCAAGCTGGCTAATAATTCATCCACCGCAGGGTTCACTTTCAATTCCGCCACATACCGCTTCTCAAATTCTTCCCACTTCGTTACTTCATGATGAAACCACGTACGTAACGCATTCGAAGGTGCTACTTCTTTCTCCCAAGCAGCTGCCTGTAATTCCTCTTTAGAAACCCCGCGCGGCCATAACCTATCAACTAATACACGGTACCCATCCAGCTTGCTCGCCGGCTCATATGCCCGCTTAATATGAATCGTATGCATGGCCAACTTTTATTTATATTACAAAACGCGATCTAATTTGTTGATGGATTGTTACATACTAAGAACTAGCATAAAATTTATTGATATGAAAGCTGTTGTTATAACAAAGTTCGGCGCTCCTAATGTCTTAGAGTTAGTCGATCATCCCGATCCAACGCTAGCCGACGATGAAGTCCTCATCGCCGTAAAAGCCGCCGGTGTAAATCGACCGGATATAGCCCAACGCAAAGGGAACTATCCACCACCACCCGGCGCTCCACAAGATATCCCAGGGCTCGAAGTGGCCGGTATAGTGGTCGCTACCGGTAAAGAGGTGGTAGGCTTCGATACGGGCGACCGTGTATGCGCGCTGATTGTGGGAGGTGGTTATGCGCAATATGCCACCGCCAAAGCTACTCATTGCCTGCCCATTCCAAAGAATCTCGATTTTATAGAAGCCGCCAGCTTACCCGAAACCGTTTTCACTGTATGGAGCAATGTCTTTGAACGTGGTCGCTTAACCGCCGGGGAAAATTTCCTCGTACATGGCGGCACAAGCGGAATCGGTATAACTGCCATCCAATTAGCCAAAGCGCTGGGTGCTAAAGTATATACCACCGCCGGGTCCGATGAAAAATGCCAAGCCTGCCTCGACCTCGGTGCCGAACAAGCAATTAATTACAAGTCACAAGCATTCGAAGATGTACTTGTAGATGTAGGTATTGATGTAGTCTTAGATATGATCGGCGGCGAATACTTTCGTAAAAACATCCACATCATGAACCACGATGGTCGCCTTGTATACATCAATGCCATGGGCGGTGCCGATGTACACCTCGATATACGGGAAGTGATGCAAAAGCGTATCTACATCACGGGTAGCACCCTCCGCAACCGCGATAAAAAGTTCAAGGCAAACCTTACCCAAGCCGTCAAAGAAAACGTTTGGCCACTCATAGAATCCGGTAAGTTCAAACCTATGGTGTTTGCCGAATTTGCCCTGGAAGATGCTGCGAAAGCACACGAATTACTCGAAACTAGTAAGCATATTGGCAAAATTGTGCTCACCAATGCATACACCGATCTATAATAAAAAAGCCTCTCTTTACTTGCGTGAAGAGAGGCTCTATTTGTAAATAATGAATGATTAGTCTTCAATTTCTACAACCGTTACTTTTCCTTTAGAGTTCAAATACGCCACCACCAAGTAATTGTTGATGTTGTTAGGTAAACTGTAATCCATGATCACGAACTCGTTTTCCTGCTCCGGGAAAAACCCAATACGCTTCAATTCAAAGGCCGATAACAATTTCTCCTCGTCACTATTACCCTCCTTCGCATTCGCTAATAAATCAGCCAATACGGTTTTATCTAGCTTCTCATCTAAGAAAAAGCGTAATAATTGCTTAATAGTATCTTTAGTTGCTAAATCTTGTTGAAAGGCTTCCCATGCCGTTGCTTGCAACGTCGGCAATTGAGCCAATAATTCTTGTAAAGCCACTAATTTCTTTTCAGAAACGCTCACCATTTCAAAATTCAGGTCGATGCGCACAACTTTGCCGCCCAATTCGATGTCCTGCTCGTAGTACTCTTCCAACGATCTTGGATTCACATCGCCGAAAAGAGGTAGTTGAAAATTACTCATTAGTTAACTTGATTATGGATTCTTCTATACGAATATAGTCAAATCGTCAAAATTTCCTATATCCATTCTTCTTGCAATCGATTTATACATTTCGGATTGGGTCCCCATCCATGGCTTATTTGCACGGTAATTCAGCCTTTGGCCCGTTTTGATGAATGGACAAAAAGCACGGTAACAACCTGTAAATTCGTGCATAAGCGGGGCCACTAACGACGGATATTACCGTAGATTTTCTCAAACAAACGGGTTAAAACACTTTTGTTTTCGGTAATAATTTCCGCCTCGCCAAATAGCTGGGGCTGCTGCGGGATCTCTTTGCCCGCCGAAGTAATCAATTTATTATCCAAACTAATTTCTATACTATACGTACTATCCATGGCCACGTTCGACCGGCTCACCACGTGCCCCCGTAACATCCCGTATTCCTCAAATGGATAAGCAGGTAATTTAATCAACACACGCTGACCAGCCACTATCTTACCCGCTCTCACAATTGAAATATCACCCCGCGCAATGTAATTGTCGGTAGGTGGTGTTACCATCATAATACCTTCACCCGCCTGTACAAATTGGTGCGATTTCCAAATCTTAAAGAAACTCACTTGCCCATTCATAGGGCTTTCCAATATATAACGTTGCTTCCACTCGCTGTAAGCACCTTTAAAACGCTTGGCTGCATCACGGATTTTCTGTTCGTACGAATTTTCCTCGTTTTGAAGCTGCATGGCGGTTTCCGAAATGTTTTTCTCGTATTCCGTTTGCTGCAAATTATTCTGGATAATATTACTCTTGTTATCTTTCGTATTCATTTCATGATCCAAAATCCGCTTCCGCGATTCGTTAAATTCGTTCCGCGAAATCACCCGGTCTTGTACCAAGCTTGAATCTGCCGCAAACCGGTTCTGCTGAATACGGTACTGCTCCTGTAAAATATTTTCCTTTTGACCTAATACCGAATTCAATTCACCATAATAGGCCGATTGCTTTTGTAATGCCGATATTTTAGCCCGGTAAGTATTGTGGTGCAAGAAAAATTGGTAAGCTGCAATGCTCTGCTGCAGTTCTGTATATTGAGATTGTAATTCTCCCAACTGCAATCCCACGGGCAATTGCAAACTTTCAATGGTGACCCGTAATGATAAAGCACTATCAACCTGGTCAGTCATAACGGCTATCCTTAACACATCGGCATAATCTGCCGCATTTTCCAATACACATAAGATCTGCCCGGTTTTTACCACCTCGTTATTTTCTACTAATAAATTCTGTATAGGCAAACTATTACGGGCAATGATTTTTACGGGTGGATTAGCGAAACTGATCAACACGCGGGCGGGTATTACATCGGGGTATTTGAAGAAATAGGCGCCTGTAAATAGGCACAATAATATCAAACCCACGAGGATAATACCACGACGAATAATCCAGTTAGGCATCTTTCCCATGATCTCTTGCACTTCCTCGCTATGGGCCGCTTCCAAAGAAGGGTGCAGCTCGTGCCCGTTCGTAGAGGGCGCCGGTGCTATGTCGGTACTACTGATATATTCTGTTGATGGCATACGTTCTTTTTAATTCCCTAATTCTAATTGGTTTTTCACAAGGGCATAATAGTTACCCCGTTTCGCCGTTAACTCCGCATGTGTGCCCACTTCTACAATTTCCCCTTTCTCTAATACTACAATCTGGTCGGCATTCTTTACCGTACTCAAGCGGTGTGCTATCACAACCACTGTCTTCCCTTCAAAGAAACGATCTAAGTTTTCCATAATAACACGCTCATTATTCGCATCCAAAGCACTCGTGGCCTCGTCAAAAAAGAGAAACTTCGGGTTTTTATACACCGCACGGGCAATCTGCAACCTTTGCTTCTGCCCGGCACTCATGCCGTTTCCTGTATTCCCAATCTTCGTTTGGTAACCTAATGGCAAGTCTTCAATGTATTGTCGAATGTTCGCCACCTCCACGGCATGTATTAGCTGTTGGTGGTTCACTTTTTCATCGCTAATAGAAATATTCTTCGCTATGCTTCCAGAAAATACAAACCCATCTTGCATCACACTACCACACTGGTGCCGCCACCAACGTGGTGAAAGGTCCCATAGGTCTTTTGAACCTACTGTTATTTTGCCCGATACAGGTGGGTAAAACTGTAGTAGCAATTTCATCAAGGTTGTTTTCCCACTGCCACTGGAGCCTACAATGGCCGTAATTTTTCCTTCCGGTATGCGTAAGCTAATGTTCTTCAAGATATGTGGCGATTGTGGCCCCGCATATTGAAACGATACATCGTCCAATACAATATCGCCTTGCTGCTGCATCCAAGAAGGCTGCGTTACCTGGCCTTCCACTTCCTCATCGGCACGGTTGTGTATCTCGCCTAAACGATCCAAACTAATCCGCGCGTCTTGTGCCGCTTGCACAAAACTGAGTAATTGGTCGAGTGGACTATTCATTTGCCCGATGATATAGGAAATAGACAACATCATACCCAAGGTCAAATCACCACTCATCACTTCCCGGGCCGAGATATAGCTAATTAAAATGTTTTTAAGTTGATGAAAGAATACAGAACCTACCTGTTGGTATTGCCCCAATGCCAGCCCCTTTACACTTATCTTATACAACTTGGCTTGCACTTGTTCCCATTCCCAACGTTTCGCGGTTTCGCAGTTGTTTAACTTAATTTCCTGCATGCCGGTAATTAATTCAAACAGCACGTTTTCATTGTCACTCATCCGCTGGAAATGTTTGTAGTCAAGCTCCTTTCTTCGTTTTAGAAAGAAGGTAATCCACAAAATCGCCGCCGCACTAAATACTAGGAATACCCCCAATATCTTTAAACTGTAAATCGCCAGTACAATGGTAAATACAAACAAATTCACGAAGGAAAACAATGTAGAGAGGGTAGTACCTGTTAAAAATGTTTGAATCCTGGCATGGTCGCCTATCCGTTGATGAATATCACCCACCATTTTCGTGTCGAAGAACCGTATAGGCAGCTTCATCAGCTTCACCAAGAAATCGGATATAATACTTATGTTCACCCGGCTATTCATGTGCAACAATATCCAACTGCGGATCATTTCTATGGCCGTAGTGCCGGCAAATAATACCAACTGGGAAATCAATACCAAGTACACAAAGCCAATATCCTGGTGGTTAATGCCTTTATCTACCAATCCTTGTGTTAAAAACGGGGCAATTAGCGATAGCATACTCGCTATGAATACACTAAGGAATAATTGCGCCACGTATTTCTTGTACGGTCGTAAATAACTAAACAAGAAGCGGAAGCCCCGCTTGCCAGGTACTTCTTCTTCGTTCTGGTAAAAGCTTTCTGTAGGGTCTAAAATGAGTACAATCCCCGTTTTGCTGTTGCCCATCCAACTTTGCAAAAAGGTTTCTTTATCCATCTTCACCATTCCATGTCCAGGATCGGCCACTAATATTTTCTGGTTCTTTTTATCACGGTCATAATCCTGTGGTGGCAACACTACGAAGTGATTCTGGTTCCAATGGAGAATACAAGGCAAAGGCACATTCTCATCCAACTGCTCGAAGTTCGTTTTAATAGCATGCGTTCGAAACCCGATCTTCTCTGCTGCTTCGCCAATACCCAATAAGCTTACACCCTCACGGGTAATAAAGGATTGCTCTCGCAAATACTCCAAGGAGTATTGCTTGCCGTAATGCTTCGCTACCATGCGTAAGCAGGTAGGACCACAATCCATGGCATCGAGTTGTTTATAAAATGTAAAACCCATCTATTTTGCTAATTCTACAAGCGCTAATTGTGATAAATAATACTTCTCTAAAAAATGATACAGCACCAGCTCGTGCTTCCGCTGCTTGGCTACGAATATCCTGTTCAAGAACATATGTATGTAACTTGAAATAATATCCCAATGCGCCCGCTCGTGCTGTAATTGCTCGCAAACAATTTTTTGAATTTGCATGGCTAATGGCCGCGTAATAACCGATCTCTCTTCATACAAAGCAATCACTTCTTCAATCTCGTTCTCTTCATCCGCTTCACGGTTCATAAAAGAATAAATCTCTTTCTGTTGCGACCGGTATTTATCGTTTAACTGTTTGTGCAATAGCTTCATCCCACCAAATTCTTCCACGAATCCTGTTCTTAAATGGGCTAGCAGTTCTTTTTTCTCTTGTAACGAAAAATTGAAATCATCGAGTAACATGTCTACCCCTCGCATGGCTAATTTCCAACGGTACATTTCGCCTTCTGCACCATCTAGCAACGAAATAATACCCAGTACAGCCGCACTATCCGCGTAGAACAGTGTTTCACTCATTTCCATGGTAGCCGAACCATAACGCTCCAATTCCCGCACGTAAGTATCGCACTGGATGGCAGCTATTTGGCCGCTTTGAATATAGGGTTGTAAGTCACTCTCTAATTGTTGTAATAATTGCTGATTATACGCAGGTTGCGCTGTGTTCTTGATCCGCAGGCGTATATGCGGTTTGGGATCGGCATAGCGTATAAAGAAATACTCTTCAAGAAGGTCGTTGGCTTTCCACTCGGTTAACTGGGTCGATAAATAATTCGCCAATACGTCTTCGCCCACTAAGTATCCACCGTATATTTTCACATATAACCATTCGCTACCCGGTGAAAAACTGCGCGTGATAGTATGGGAAGTTACTTTTTTTACCGCAGATATGGTAGTGATGATTGGTTTTTCTTTCGGGGTGAAGTGAAGGGGAATAAGTAACTCGTTTGCATAGGAAGCTTGCTGTTCGTCACGCACAACAGTTACCTCACCGGCAAATAAATACTCTTTAAGTTGCACATCCACTTTCGCTAGGTTCTCAAATAGCAAACCGATGGCTATATCGTTCTCTAAATCCAATAACAATTCATTGTCGGCCTGCGCCATCATGACCCTTGCAGGCATGTTCCATTTCTCGCGGTAGGTTTGTAAGAAGGCTTTTTGCTCGGCAAAGGTTTTGCCTATTTGGGTGTACAATTCCTTCTTCATGTACCAATAAGCACGACTTACAATGATGTTCTTATACACCACGCGCGGCAAATACTCTCGGGAAGAGAAGATGCCCCAGTCCCAAAACAAACCGCCTACTGTTGTTTGGTGTTGTAAGTCACAAAGGAATTTATATATCGGTAAGCTGTTAAAACTATAATTATGTGCCGAACTCAACCGTGGAATCACGCGCTTGTTCAGGCGTTTACTACGTAGTATTATTTCATTGTTCCGCACACTTACCATCAAATCCGATACTGGTATTTGATGTGCTGCATCTACTCCTGGCATGCCTACATAGGGTATTTCGTATTCTCTTAGTACAGGGCGAATTAATACATTCCCGGCCCTGGCCTCTGGGAAATGCACCACCTCGGCAATGATGCAGCCCGGGTATTCAGCGGCCTCTTTTTCTAATATCGTTTTAACGATTTCTCCCAATTGCGCATCACCACTGCAAAACCTACCGAGCAAATTAGCGGCCGATGGTCCACCAAATGCTTGCAAGTTGAATTGGTATTTGCCAGCATCTACTTGTTGCGGATCATCGGCTATCATGGAACCAAATAAATAACAACTTGGTGCAAAGGCAATTGTTTCACCATCTCCAATTTGCTTTAATTCCGATTCCGTCAATTCCACCGTTTGTAGGTTACCACGCAAGGCTGCTTCGTATTTCTGTAAGCACAGTTGTGCTACCATGTTCCAGTTAATAGTTTGCCCATTTCCATTACCAGGTGTGTCCGTTACCACGTCTTCCACGAAAGGCGCATGCACGGCTTGTTCATTTGCGGCGCCGTATCCTATACCCAATTCGCTATCTAACAAAATATTCAACGGCACTTCTTGCGACTCGTAACGTTCCGTAAACTTTTGCCGAAAGGTTTGTAAATCTGGGCCTCCGCCTTTTTGTGGTGTACATAAGGCCATTAGTTGTTGTATTTGCGTAGTAATGTCGCCCATTACTTGCTCACTTATACTACAATGGACCGCCGATTTAAATAAATCCACCTGCAACAAATCCTTCGGCAAACTCAATGGAAACTTTTCTTCACAAGTTTTTACAATGGATTGTAAGCGCTGTACATCAAAATCCTGTTGCGCAAATAATGCATTCAATTGTAATAAGGTGTCACGGAAAGCATCCACTTCTTGGATGTTTTGTATCGTTGCAATTAATCGCCCCACGTTATCATCCCCCGTTATGGTAGGTTCTATAGAGGCAATCAGTAATTGAGATTTGATCAGCTCATCAATAAAGGCCGTTGCTTCTTCTACGCTAATAGTATCATCTTCAGCATGTATGATGTCTACCATTTCATCGATCGTTAAGCCTTTATCTGCTTGTTGTAGAATATTTGTAATGAAGGCTGTTTCCGTAATGGAAGTCAGCAAGTATTTTCTGCGATGGTTAACAATGATATACTCCGCGTACCGGTATTTACCGGCAACATTGTAAATACTATTGTTGCTGAAATATTGTAACTGGGTGTTAACGGCCGGTATGGATTGTATATGGTGACAAATCTTCGTGTAATAATCCATATCAATCCTAACATGTTGCCGCGATGCTGCTATAGGGGCTAATTGAAAACTAGTTTGTTCGCCGATTGTACCGGTTGTACAACCCGCAAACACACCATAAGGTGTACTGCGTGTAGAAGCACGCACCCAATATTTATATAACGACTTTCTCAGCTTATCAATTTTCTTTTCGTTGAACTCGCCGGGCATTACTTTCCAACGGTCGATTTCTGCCACAAGGTCTTTCGATGCTATATATAGTGCATATACGAAATGCGGGTGCTGGGCGAGCAGCGTATGAATATCAGTATCCAACACCGCTTTGTATTTATTTACAGGGAAGAGAGGGCTTCGTAACATGAAAAACCCGGTATGCTGCAAGGCCATATGCAATGGTTAAATGTTCAATAATTAGGATAACAAAAGGAATTCATCCCAAGGCAGCGGCTCTGCCTGCGTATGAGACAATAATGATAAACCCACACCACAACTACCATCCAACAAATCCCAGCAATAATCCCACTCCCTATCTCTACCCAACCACACTTTAATACCATGTGCCGATCCATCATTGTCAAACTTCATGAAGTCAATCGCTTTTTCATGCCATTGCGCTGCGCAATCTAAGTATGATTGATGACGGGTTTCATGCCAGAAACGACGGTAAAAAGCAGCAATACCACTAGAGCCATGACAAATACAATTATCCAATATGCCCGCCAGCTCCATAGTGTCGCGCTGCATGTTGTGTTGCATAATATGATGTGCTTCTGCTAACCATTCGTCGTTCGCCCAAGTTTTACCGCAAATCAGTAATGCTATGGCCACATTCAAATCACCATAACACCACGAAAGCCTACTGTAAACCGATTGCCCATCCATAATGGCAGGGTACAAGGGTACAGCTGCATTGTCGGCTACTTGGTTTCTATTGTTAATCATATATTCAATATTGCCCGAAACAATGGCCGTACAAGCATCTTGGGCAATACCTTTTTGGTAAATCTTCGCGAGCAATATTTGCACCGCGCAATTACCATGGGCCAAGCTAAAGGAGTTTACGCCCCCTTCTACAAATGGCTCGGTCATATAAAACATGGGAACACTTAGTCCTTGGGGTGTTTCAAAAGCTATTTTCTGTAAGGCGGTTACAAAGTCGGCTAAGTGTGCTTTTACATGTGGCTCGTTGGCATAATCCACTAAGAAATTGCAAATGCCAACGCTGCCATGTAAGAAGTCGAAGTTTTTATTCGCGATATGCGCTTTGCTATATTCAATGGCTGCTTCAATGAAGCCGGGCATGATTTCCTGTATATCAATTTCTATGAATTCATACTTGTTGAGATGGTGGAGTAACCAAAAAGGCCCGGTATGCCCGTTACAGAAACTAAAATCGGTGCCTTCGCCGGGATTAAAATTAGTATATAGCTCTTCTAATACTTCACTTGCACGGTCTTGCGTGGGATCGATGTACTGCTCGTAATAGAACATGTATAATAAAGCGCCCCATGGACCTTTAAAGAGGCTTGTGCTATATTCTGTATTGAATTTCTTTTGCTCGAACATATGCACCATATCTTCGTAAATACCCTTCAGTTGTTGCGTCGTGGCGTTCATAGATAAGTAGATTTTATACGGTAGAAGAAGGGAATCGCCGAACAATGCCGGCGACTCCCGGAAAGGACGATAGAATTATCGTAAAACAAACAGTTTAACTTACCCTGCTATTAAGGAATTTGACAGCAAGGGCGAGTTGAACTTGGTCTTGTAGCAATACAAGACGAAATAGCTAATGACTCAGTGATACATGCAGAACCTACTGTAGCACCACCAACAATTGAATTTTGTTGATCTGTGTTCAAATCTGCGATTGTCGCTTTTGTAAGCGTCAATTTTTTGTCGAGTGAAAGTTTTTTCTTCTTCATAAAAATTGAATGAAAAGTTTTGATGAATCCCTGTCTTTAGCAATGGAGCAACGCCTTGGGATGTTATCAGCGTTTTGGGTTTGTTTGACAGCGGGATAGTCGGGCTGGAGGAAGCCTGCATAAATAGAACTTTATGCGTATTCACGGGGAACATGCTACCGTGCCTGTTTTCCTTCGTCGGATCGTTGCGCAACGAATGAGATTACTCGATATCACAAATCACGCAGAATTGTTGCGTGTAAGGAATGGTATCGCAAGATTGGAAGTAAGTAGCGCATGGCGAACGCAACGTTACAGGTGCACCACCTTTAATATCGGAAAGCTGTTGACCGCTTAAGTTTGCTACGGTACCTTTTTGGATCATTAATTTCTTACCTAAAACAAGTTTTTTCTTTTTCATAATACATGTTTTTAAAGGGTGATAACTATTTGAAGCCCTATGGTAGATATTGATTGAAAATGCTCACCAGGGAAGTAATAACGGTAGCGTTTATAAACAACTACCGTTATGTAAAGTATGTATGGTAATACAAGGTTACCCTTTACGTACTTCGAGATAAGCGCAGTACATAATGCCAGCTTTCGTTGTTATATTGTTCATACGCCAACGAGCAACTAGTTGCATATGAGCAAGACTAGCAACTATGGTTCCCAACAAAGCTTGCAAGCTTGCTCTGTATAAGGAATTGTTTGGCAAGTAATTAAGCGTGTAGCACAACCTATGGTTGCTCCACCTGCCACTTGTAATTGTTCTTGTAAGGTGAGATCAGCAACAACTGTTTTGCCCAGTTGTAACTTCTTACCTAATGCAATTTTTTTCTTTTTCATAAAACGTTTGATTTGATGTAAATGAAAAATTGATTACAAGTACTTACAAGTGAGTGTTAACGACCCATGTGTTGTTTTGGATGGAGGTTGAAAGCCAATGCCTGTTTGTGTTATACACAAAGTAGTAGTCGATTCACAACCGGCTCCAACAGTAGCACCACCTTTAAGGGTAGCCTGTTCCTGGGTAGTTAATTCTGCTATGATGTTTTTATCCAGCAACAATTTGTTTTGGAGATCAAGTTTTTTCTTTTTCACCTGTAATCATTAAGCGTTTGATAATGGAAGATTAGCAAAGGATGCACTGATCTTCTGTCCAACGGAAGGTATTGCAGCTGGCTTGGTTTGTTTCACATCTTACGTTCAATGTGATGATACCACCTTTTACCAAAGCTTGTTGGTCGGTAGTTAATTGCGCAACAGTAGATTTGTTGATGTTCAATTTCTTTTGGAGATCTAATTTTTTCTTTTTCATGTTAAAGCTGTTTTTTTGGATAAGAAAATGGGAGATTGAAAGGAATAGAGGAGTGGTATATCAAATATTGATATAGCATGAGGTAAATGAACAAACCACAAACATTCAGCAAAGTAAAGGCAATAGCCGTCTCACCCAATTGCCAAAGCAAAGGAGTACAAGGCCAGCGATTAGACCCTTATAATAAGCGTGGTGAATTAATGCAATCTGCGTTTACGTGGATGCAGGTATCAATATGTTGTTATACTGTTCTTCTAATGATTTTCAATTAATTACATGCAAACGTAACCTGGACGTGGACGAGATTCGCAAGTTACTTGTGGGTCGTAAGTTGCACAATCTGCCTGCAATGTCACTGCACCGCCTTTAACATCACTTTGTTGATGCTTGGTTAACTGGGCAATAGTGGCTTTGTCAACAAACAATTTTTTTGCTAAAGAAAGATTTTTCTTCTTCATAAACAAAAAGGGTTAATGATTTTTCCTCCCCTGTCTTTTGCTATACAGACAGCAGCACCGTGGGGCGGTTGTTCAGTGCAAATCAATAAATGGAAAGTAATTTTGGCATATACGCAATATCATCACGGGTTACAAAATTCTAAATTGGCAAACAAAACAATTGCGTTTTTTGAAGATAGGAAAAAAAGACGGCATCAAAAAAAATGTTTTTTGAGTAAAATTGAAAAAATAGTAGGGCAACATTTTATTTAGATAGCCCTACTATTATAACCGTTATATCATAGTTTAATTATAACTCTGATGGTGATATTTTAAAATATTCTGTAAATGTTTTACTAAATGTAGGATACGATTTCAGCCCAAAACTAGCCACAATTTCCTTCTTCGATATTTTGGGTTTATTTTTAAACATATCCTTAATTGCCATCAATCTTATAATTAATGCTATTCCGTGAATAGTACACCCGGTATGAGCACGGCTATGGTTGATCATAGCCGCTATGAAATCATCTTCTTTTATACGCGCTCTTCTTAAAAAATTTTCTAATAAGGCTGTATAATATGATGTAGACTTATTTTTAGATCTTGATGGTATAAATTCTTCGTTGATAATGGAATCTAGAATACTATCTAAATGTTTCTTATTAATAATCATTGCATCAATCGGTACGCCTGTTTTATTAAAAGTGGGCGACTCGTGCATTCCCAATTGTTTATTATCTACCAAAACATCCTGATCTTGTTCTTCTTCTTCCTGTACATGATTGGCAACTTGTAAGGCTATTTCTAGTACTTGTAACAAGTAAATTTCAACACTCAACGGTTTTAGTTGGTCATTCGATTTCTTTATTTTACCTATAACCTCTCTTAACTCCTTGTTAATGAAGCCTTCTTTTTGAAATAAAGTACCAGCAGCATTCTTTTGTCGCAAGGTTAACCAGTCTTGTATTAAAGGATAACTTGAATGAGTTTTATTTTGTAAAAGTTCTTCACTATAATCAAAATGAATCAACTCGTAAAAACACCCAGCCTCTAATGCTGCTGTGTGCTGACCAAAAGGAACCTGGTATACATTAAATTTGTTCTGATGCATAAGAATAACCATGTTTTCCAATGCAACCGAAATAGATCCTTCAATCATGATATTGACAGCACTAAATTTCTCAAGTACTGTGGGGTACATCTTACAATCATTTGTACACCAAAAGTTTACTAAGCAAATAATGCTTCCATTGTGTTCGATTTCTTGGTACAATACTTCATAATCTGCATACCTTTCATACCAGTAATCTTGACAGAATGGTCGTAACAGTTTCTGGTATTTCTTTGGTACTTCTTTTACATTTTCATTTAATCTTAGCGTATTGTCACCATCAGTTGTCGGATAAAACCTGATAGAATTTCGTGGTCTATTTGACCCAGTTGTTTGCATAAGTAAAATGATTTTGGTTTTTACGATTTATTCTTGGAGTCAGAAACAGTGGATGCCTTATTAGTCTTACGTGATAAAATTACGCGCAATTCGATAGTTTATTTCTCACGATTACTTAACCCTATTAACAATCACTTGGTAGCACTCGTACTAGTTTTTTATTAGCTACTTTTTTGTAATAACTAATGCTTAACATATCAATAAGCCTATAAGTATTTATAGTTTTTTATAAAGATATTTCTAACACGATCTATATGTATAAACAACATTTTGCAACTTATTGGACTATGCCAAGCACAAAAAAAAGCGGCCTCTACAAAGTAGAGACCGCCCACATGCTTATGTTATAATAGCTTATAAAATCCTAAAACCTAAACTTCACACCCAAATTAGCGCCTAAGCCACCAATGTTGATATACGATTTCAAATCGTTAGCTGGTGCATTATCGTTCTTGTAGTTCGTTTTAGCGCCGGTAGTACCTATCGGCGTATTACTATTCTGATCTAATACGGTAACATAATCCGTATTCCTTTCCGCGATGCTTAAATCGTTCAACCCGCGATGTTGTGACGGTGCAACTGGTTGACCAGTAGCTGTATTCACAATATTGGTTGTTTCATCATACGCGGTTACTTCTTTACTCTTACTCTTCACCGGCACATTCCTATATTCCGCTTCTAAATAAATATCAAAGCGTTTCGAGATAGGGTAGGATACACCCAATGCTCCTTGGAAACCAATGGTGGCGTTGGGCTTAATTTCCTCCTTACGGTGAATAGTGGTTTGGGCTACAATAGTAGCCGGTTGCCCCGGTACAGCGCTTGTTTTAGTGGCATCTGTATTGATAATCAAGCGGCCCCATAAAGGTACCACCATACCAAAGCGCACATACGGGTTCCATTTCGCATAACCCGGGCTCAATACTAAACTAGGGGAGAAATCCACGGCATTCACATGCCCACGCGATTCAATACCCCCCACTGTTGTATTGGTACCCTGTATAGTAGTAACATTCCGCGTCATTAAGTTCTTCGTGCTATGGAAATAGTTAAAGGTCGCTTCCAACGACATGTATTTATTCAAGTTATATCCAAAGCTTAATCCCCCACGGGCCCCCTCTCCATACGATCCCGTTAATACTTTCTCCCGGATCGTTGTTGTGGCTCCTGTAGTAGGATTAATTACATCGTGTATATCACGCGGCGGATAAGGACCCACATCCGGGAACTGCCCCGGTGATACACTGAAAAAGTAGCCGCCTGCCACTTTCAAATAAAATTTGTTTGCCGGTTTGTTCTGTGCTTGGGTTACGGTGCTAACTGCTAATAGCGATGTGGCTATCAAAATTGATTGGATACGGTTCATGACGGAGTGTTTTGGTTTCAGTTTCTATATACAATGTAACAATTTTACGGCACTTAACAAGCGATTAATTATTTGATTTACAAGGAAATATTCTCTATTTCACCTTTACAAATAATAAGCACACTTGCACCTCTTTTTGCAACATTTCATTCGCTACACTTCCCGCAAACAAGGTCGTTAACGATGTTACACCCTGTACGCCCATAATAATCACATCATAACGGTGTTGCTTGGCGTATTGTAGTAAAGCTGTTGCCACGCTCGTTTCACTTGCTTCCACTACTTGCAAGGCCGGTAACTTCGGGTATTGCTGCTGCCATCTTTTCTTTTTCTCCACCGCATCTTTCTGTACCGATACATCCACATCCGCTCCCTGGAATACCGGGAAAAAATGGTAGTTCATTTTCGATACATACACCGGTTCACATACAAATCCTTGGTGTTGCGCATTATAGCCCCGTATCATTTCACCCCATTGCACCACGCTCGGCGTAAATTTCGAAAAATCAACCGCCTCCATTATTCTCATGGGCCTACCCTCCACCGTTTCCGGTACTAATAATACCGGGATGTGCAACATACGCACTAACTTATGACTCAGGCCGCCACTGCCTTCCATGTCTATTTTATTGCCCAACAGTACTAAGTCTATTGCATGGTGCTTCGCTTGCTGGGTGAAAGCTATTTCTGAATAATCTTCTACTGTTACAATTACTTGGCTTTGTGTATGTGCTACACCGCTGTTCGTGAGGGTTTGCTGAATATGATCTTTTATTTTTTGTAAGATGGTCGTAAGCTTACTCGGCGTTTTCAAACTAGGCGGCAATTCACTCAATTTCACATTGTGTAAAAACACCAATTTGCTCAATGGCATCCATTGCGCTAAATCACCAAGGTAGCTGGCCAATACACTGTCCATACCTGAAAGGTCGATGCCTATTAATACATTCATTGGGCGCTGTTCCATAAGGTTTATTTTTGTGGGTCGTTGGATGATGAGGTGTCGTTCACTAAATCACTAATAAAATTCCTATAACTTTTTTCCTGTTTCTGTTTGTGCTTCTTCTGAAGGGCATTATATTCCTCCGATAATCCTTTCTTCAAACTATAACACATCAATAGTATTATCACAGCAAAGGGCAACCCGGCTATAATTACGGCTGTTTGCAAGGCTTGTAAACCACCGCCCCATAATAACACGATGGCAATAAAGGCTTGCATGAAAGCCCAGAAAATTCGTTGTAATACCGGTGTATGCATGCTGCCACCAGATGTAATATTGTCCACCACCAATGAACCTGAATCTGAGGAAGTGATGAAGAAAAACCCAACCAGCACAACCGCCAAAAAGGAAATGGCCTGCGTAAGAGGGAATTGTTGTAAGAAGTAAAACAAGGCCGTCGATAAATTACTTTGTACTTCATGTATAATCCCATCGTTGCCTTGTAATATATTGTGCAAGGCTGTGCCGCCGAAGATGGTCATCCATAACAAGGTTAATATAGCAGGCACTATCAATACCCCTAGTATAAACTCCCGCACCGTTCTGCCTTTGGAAATCCGGGCAATGAAACTACCCACGAAAGGCGACCATGCTATCCACCAAGCCCAATAAAAAACAGTCCAACTATTTTGCCAGCCGGTCTGGCGGTAACTATCGTTCCAAGTACTTATTTCAATGAAGTTGCCTAAGTATGATCCCGTGTTTTGAATAAAACTTTTCAACAAGTAAATAGTAGGTCCTAATATGAACACCAATAGCATCAATGCAAAGGCTAGAATCATGTTCACGTTACTTAATATCTTCACCCCCTTATCCAAACCCGATACCACCGATAATGTGGCGATACAAGAAATTCCGATAATCAATAAACACTGGAACCCAATACTGCTGCTCCACCCAAACAAAAATTCTAATCCCGCCGCCATTTGTTGTACGCCTAATCCCAATGATGTCGATAACCCAAACAAGGTGGCCAATACGCTCAATATATCTATCGCATGTCCCCACCAACCATGGATGCGTTCGCCCAAAAAGGGATAAAACAAACTCCTAAATGTTAGCGGTAATTTCTTATTAAATGCAAAGAATGCTAATGCTAATCCTACCAAGGCATATATCCCCCAAGCATGTAAACCCCAATGCAAGAAGGTATAATTCATGGCTTGCTTTGCAGCTGCTACGGGCGAACCCACGGGTTGAGGAGGTTGTGCAAAATGTGATACGGGTTCGGCTACACTAAAAAACATGATACCAATACCCATGCCCGCGCTAAATAACATGGCAAACCACGATCCTGTACTAAATTCCGGTTCCGCCTTCTCGCCGCCTAACCGGATATTGCCATATTTTCCAAACGCCATCGCCAAACAAAACACCAGTATAAAGTTCACCGTCAGTATAAAGAACCAACCCAAGTTTTCCGTTACCAAGTATTGCATCCGTAAAAACCATTCGTCAACAGATGCTTTAAAGGCAATACACAATATCAAGCTTGCCAGCACAATAAGGCCGGAAGTGTAGAATACGGGTTTTATAACGACGAACTTCGGAATTTTCATGTAATGGTGTTTAAGGTGCGACCTGCCATGAAATAACGGGGAAAGCAGCAAGAAGGTTCTAGCCGGCAGAAATGGATTTATCAAAATTTTCTCACTATCTTTCACCCATTCTATCAGCAATATCGAACAGGAAATGATTATAGATACTTTTCAGAATGCCCAATTATATCATGGTTTGGGCGAAAAATTTGTGAAGGCGTTCAATTACCTTGCCAATACAAACTTCTTGGCATTAGAAAAAGGTAAGTATGAAGTGGAAGGAGATAAGATCTTCGCCATTGTAAACGAATACGATACCGTAGACGCCGCCGGCGAACAAATGGAAGCACACAAGAAATACATCGATATTCAATATATCGTAAAAGGGAAGGAGTTAATCGGGCACGATTTCTTACGCGAACAAATTCCTTCCAAACCTTATAGCGAAACAGAAGACTATATGCTATTCGCCGAAAAGCCTTCTTTCTTTTCTATGCTCGACACGGGCATGTTTGCTATTTTCTTCCCCACCGATTTACATATGCCTAATATCAGCATTGCAGATGCCATTGGTGTGAAAAAAGTAGTGATGAAGATTGCGGTGGATTATTAACCGGCTTTCTCAAACATAGATAAAGCGTTTGATGTAAACCAAGCTATAAAGCTTACATCAAACGCTTTTTTTATTGTAAACGGTAGAAGTCTTCTACAATCTTGAAGGTAATTTTCGATTTGTCAACCATTGGGTTTGTATACCCATATTCAATAAAGGCGGCGCCCCACACTGCCTGGGGATCTTGGTGAATCTTATTTAAAATTAATACCGACGCCGGGTAAGGCACCAAGTTTTGCGCTTCTTCCCAACTAAACCAACCCACTTTCTCGCCTGCTGATGCAGGTGTAGGGGCGTTCTTCTCGTACGTTAGCACAAAATAAGGGCGAATAATATTGCGGTATTTGTTGGGGTAATGATAGGTAAACATACCCGCCAACTGTAAATGCTTCGTTTTCACCCCCAGTTCTGCCGATACACTGTCGGCCAAGTTTTTAAAACTGATATTGCCTTCATACACCGAACCGGGTACTTCCCATGCTTGGCGGTTTTTGTCGTACATCAGCAAAATTTGGTCTTTGTCATTTTGGATAATGAACTTAGGAGCAGTTACATGAACGCTATCGCGCGCTGTTTGCGCTTGCAAGGCGAATGGTAATGCCAGCAAGCAAAATAATAGGATAAGGGTATTCAATCTCATGTAGTTAGGGTTTTCAGGCAACAAGATAAGGATTTCTAACTAAGAAAGCCGGCGAATAGTTGTCGAGATGAAAAAATAAAACCCGCTATCACAGCGGGTTTTAGCAATTATTTTAGCAAGCCTTTTCTCAGGGCATACTTGTAGAAATCTTCCACTTTTGTACGTGCCCAAGGTGTTTTGCGTAAGAATTTTAAAGATGAATTGATGGTTGGATTACTGATGAAACAGTTGATCCTAATTTGGTAACCCAATTCCTCCCAACCAAGGCTATCTACCAAGTGGTTCAATATCTTTTCTAAGCTTAGCCCATGTAATGGGTCTTTAGAAACCTGTTTCGGTACTTCTTTCTCTTCCATATTGTACTATTGTTGGTAAAGTTCCAACGGTAAACCGTCGGGATCTTGGAAAAATGTAAATCGTTTCCCAGTGAATTCATCCACCCGGATCTCTTCACAAGGTACGCCTTTCGCGGTTAATGCTGCTTTAGCAGCTTCAATATCTTGCACCGCAAAGGCTAAGTGTCGTAATCCCAATGCCTCCGGTCGCGATGGGCGAGGCGGTGGTGTAGGGAAGGAGAAGAGTTCAATTACATACTGCCCCTGTAAAGCCAAATCCAATTTGTAAGAATCTCTTTCCGCCCGGTATACCTCTCGTACTATTGCTAAGCCCAGTACTTCCGTGTAAAACGCCTTGGATCGCGCGTAATCACTGCAAATAATGGCGATATGATGAACTTTCTCTAATTGCAACATGTTGTAAGCTGAGTTTCCGCAAATGTCATCATTTTTCAATGATCATGGAAATTTTACAGTTTTCATACGTGCAGCCATATGTGATTGTTTTTTATTCGACTAATTTTGACGACGTTTCGATTGGAACGTGCACTTATTATATGGAAATCAAATACAAATCAACCTACGCCGCCGCTAAAAAGGTCGCCGATAGTATTTCAATGCATTACTGTAAACATTTGAATGCAGCGAAAGCAAATGGAGAAGGTGATTTAGCGAATGCGCCCGGGGTTCAAATCATAGAAAAAATTATCGACGTTGCCTTTTGGGCGAGCTTACGCCGGGAAGAAGGCATTGCCACGAAAATATCGCTTGCATTTCTACATCCCGAACAATCGGGTAAACCATTATTATTCGCCCAACGCTTGGCTTTTAATGCAGATGTACTTACCAAGTTAGGTCCCGGTGTAGAAAGTGCCGGTGTACATGTAGGCATTTGGCATGATGAAGATGGACTCTATATCTGGGGAACCACGAATAAACTACCACAATACTGCTTTGTAGTAGATGTATCGGAGCCCGGCCTCATTGTGGTTAAACACAGGCGCGCCATGGGCCTAGCGAAGTTCGCGAACGTAGCCGTACTAAAAGGCGACCAAGTAAAGATCGTCGACGAAGAATGTGCTACCTTCCCCGATACCCCGTCGATTGTATCGGCCCTCCTAGGTACCGAAACCTCGGCCGTATGGAACGACCCTACCAACATCCTCATCCAAATCGCCGTATCGATGCGGGCCCACAAACGGGGCGGTATCTTATTGGTAGTGCCGGACGAGCATGCGAATTGGCGGAATTCCATCATTCACCCCATGCAATATGCTATCCAACCTTCCTTTAGCGGTGTGGCCGACTTGGGAAGAGTAACCGAAAGCAACACCAGCGAAATCTTCTGGCAAAACGCCCTCCGCCGCGAAGTATCTAACATTACAGGTCTTACCGCGGTAGATGGTGCTACTATTGTAAACCAAAGCCACGAACTGTTAGCTTTCGGTGCCAAAATAGCCCGCGCACAAGGTGCCCTCCCGGTAGATCAAATTGTAATGATTGAACCGATTATGGGTGGCCGCGCCAAAGAAGTACATCCATCAAGTATTGGCGGCACTAGGCATTTATCTACAGCCCAGTTCATTCACGATCAGCGCGATGCCATTGGTTTGGTAGCTTCTCAAGATGGCTACTTTACCGTGTTCTCTTGGTCGGATGTAGCTGAAAAGGTACAAGCCCATAGAATCGATATTCTGTTAATATAATAACGAAGGCCAAAGCAATTTGGCCTTTCTTTCCTCTTCTTTATCAAGTAGTTAATAGCTGCCCTCTCATTGCTTGGGCATGTTTTATTGCCATATCCCAGTATGCTTCCCATTAGCATCTAGTGTTAGTCCAATATCTACCCAAGGCTTCCTAGCATCTTCAAGCAAGGCATTTCATGTAGCTGCCATGTGTTTTCCAAGTAGTCACCAAGTACTTTCCATGTACTTTCTAAGTAAGTTCCATGTAAATACATCGTATTTACATCGGTCTTCCTTCGATCTTCCCCTTACTTTTCCCTACCATCACCCTATCCTTACCCTATCTAAAGCCTATCTCGACCCTATCCCAAGCCTATCTCGAGCCTATCTCCACCCTATCTTTTTCCAGTAAAAGCCTATCTTCCAGCCGATTTGACCCTTGTAATTGATTGTGAATCATGTTGATATGACAATGTCAAAATATAACTTATTGTTTTTCAATATCATTGCTGGCTATAAAGAATTAAGCGTAACTTGCGTCCCCTTTTTAAACGCCAATACGCATTCAACTATGGTACAACTGCCCGTTATCACCTCCACTTTTTCACCCGCTGCTTTGGGTGAGTATCTACAATCGGCTTACCAGTTACCTGGGCCGGTTACCTGTACAATGCTCCGTATGGGTATTAACCACACTTTTAAAGTACAATGGCAAGGAGGGGCAGGTGTATTCAGGGTGTACAGTATAAATTGGCGTTCCGAGGCGGAAATACAGGCAGAAATCCAAGTGCTGCTTACATTACAAGCGCAAAACGTGGCCGTATCTTACCCCTTAGCCGATAAGCAAGGACGATATATGCAAGCACTACAAAGCCCGGAAGGCCTGCGCTACGGGGTGATGTTTTCTTTTGCTGCTGGTGAGAAGGTGATGTTCTATGGGGCCGATTTGCACAAGAAGGTAGGGGAGGTAATGGCCCATTTTCACGAAGTAACTGCAGGAATGAACATTCAACGCGAAACCTATACCCCCGAACGCTTACTCGACCATACTATTGCTAAACTCTGCCAGTGGATCGATCCTCATTCCCCCGAGATCACATTTATGGCGTCTACAAGAACCATACTCCACGAAAGCCTGCAACAAGTGAACTGGGACTTACTACCGAAAGGCCCCGTACACATGGATATTTGGTTCGACAATATGAGTATCCGCCTTGAAGGGGATGTAACCATCTTCGATTTTGATTTCTTAGGAAATGGTCCACGCTGCCTCGATCTAGCCTATTACCTCATGCAATTATACCATTTAGAGAAAGAAGGTCCTGCGTATGAAGAGAAATACGCTGCTTTCATGGCAGGTTACAACAGTGTGCGCCCCGTTCAACCGGAAGAGTTACAGGCTATTCCCGCGCTGAGCGTGGCTTTATACTATTTCTATTTGGGAATACAGTGCGACCGCTTCGAGAATTTCTCGAACGTTTACTTGAATGAAGCGTATTTGAAGCGTTATATTGAAGTGATTGTGAAGCGGATATTTAATTTCCTTGCTCCTAAGATTGCGGCGTCAACGTCTCTTGGAAAATAATTTTATTCATGAAAGGGTCTAATACTTCTACCAACAGGATGTTTTCGTCCCAAAAAGCTTTATGAAGCCCGGGTTTTAGGTATCTATATTCTTTTGCCATTAATTGCTGCTGGAATGAAGCTAAGTCCTTCATACCCGTAATAAAGATGCGGCCGCCCGGGGTAGCATCTCCATGGTGTTCCGAAAGATCCAGTAAGGCATCTTGGAACTTCACCTGCATGTAAAAAGGGAAGTTGCCAGGTTGGTGCTTAAATACCACTTCAAAGCCGAGAAAATCGACATAGAACTCGATCACTTTTTCGTAGTTGAATACACGGAATACAGGCACTACTTTCAGCATATATACAATTATTTAGAATAACAGCGGTATTTCATGGATGTTTTGGCATCCCGTGGTGTGTACTTTAAATACAGGCGATTCTTCATAACGGGAAGCAACCATCACTTTCACCCCGTTTGCATGCTCGTTGAACATGGATTGGGCTAGCTGTGGATCATTATTATCTTTCGATAAGTGCGATAACAACAGCAAGCTCATGTGCGCCGGCCTATGTGCTTGGAACAACTCCAATGCTTGGCGGTTAGATAAGTGCCCCTTGCCACCCCTAATCCTATTCTTCAAAAAGTAAGGGTAACGACCGTTTTCCAACATGGCCTCGTCGTAATTCGCCTCCAAAAAAGCAGCATGACACATTTTAAAATGCTGGATCAAATGATCGCAGGGTGCCCCTATATCTGTAAAAATCCCGATGTTCACTTCGTGATTCTGTACAATAAAGCTATGAGGCTCAATGGCATCGTGGAACTTCGGGAAAGCAGTAATCTTCAATTCCCCCACCACGATCGGCGCATAGGGGTCAAAGCTGATTACGCGTTCGCTGGGTAAACTTAAACCACCACTACGCATCGTTTCGCCCGTGATGTACACCGGTAAATTAAACTTCTTCGATAATACGGGTATACCGCGGATATGATCGGAATGCTCGTGGGAAACAAATATAGCCCGCACCTTCTGCATGGAAAGTCCTAGGCGTTTCATACGCTTCTCGGTTTCACGACAAGAGATCCCGGCATCAATCAACACGGCATCCTGTTCGTTGCCGATATAATAGCAGTTCCCGTTACTGCCAGAGTTAAGCGAAGTGATAAATAGTGACATGCATTGCAAAGAAAACCCGTTTTTCGGAATTTACCTGCAAGATTTCACATAAATATTGTTCTTATGTTTATAGGCAGTTAAAAGCGTTATTCATAGCGTGTTTTGGAAATATAATTGATATGTCAATTAAATGGAGTGTGCAGCTTCCACAGAAAAAAGATGATAAAAAATTTTATAATTTGAAATGAAGTACTACTTTTGCATCGAATTCCTTTATCACTCACATTTAAATCTAAGGAATCATGACAGAACGTATTCACATATCGCCCTCTTCACTCGCTGCCTAAACTAGGCCGGTCTTCCTGTTTTTATTATTGAAACATACAGTGCACCTTCGCGCTAGGGGATTGTTTTGCCTATAGCAGTTTCTTGAGTGTATGATTGCATCGCGTTGCTCCAACGCGACAGGGCATTACCATGTAATTTATTTATTTTCTTGAATGATATGCTAACGAAGTGTTAGTCATATATGGAATTGCTATGTCAATATTTGATATGGCATATAACTAAAAATATTATGGGCCAGTTAAAAGCTAAAACGCTCAGTAAAATAGGATATACAAACGACCAAGCCCGCAGCTTGGCATTAAATATTCTATCGAAACATTATAAACACGATACCAACGAGGCATTAATTGACTTGTTGACAGATATCAAAAACAATCCCAACAACTACTTACAACACGAAGTACTGGGAAAAATAGCCGAACAATTCACCGGTAAGGAAGTCGACATTCATTGGCAGACTTTCGATTTACTGGCTGAAACAGGCATGTTAAAAATTTTTGGTGGCAAGTGCATTGAACACAGCGCGAAGAAACAAATGGAAACAGCGATGAGCTTACCCATTACCATGCAAGGCGCGCTTATGCCCGATGCACACGCCGGTTACGGTTTGCCTATTGGTGGTGTATTGGCTACGAAAAATGCCGTTATTCCCTACGCAGTAGGTGTGGATATTGGTTGTAGAATGTCGTTGTCGATTATTGATGAAGATGAAAGTTTCTTCAAACGCTATAGCTACCAAATGAAAGTGGCTCTGAAAGAACAAACACACTTCGGTATGGAAGGCGGTTTGGAATTTCACCAGGAGCATCCAGTTTTAGACGATGCGCGTTTCGACGACACGGCTTTCTTAAAACGTATGCAAATCAAGGCAGCAAGGCAACTCGGCTCTTCTGGTGGGGGTAATCACTTTGTAGAATTCGGGTTAATTGATATGCCCGAAGGGAATGATTTACAATTACCGGCAAAGTCGTATGTAGCCTTATTGTCGCACTCGGGTAGCCGCGGTTTAGGTGCTACTATTGCGCAACATTACACGCAAATTGCCATGCAAACTTGTAAGCTGCCGCGTTCGGCGCAATCTTTAGCGTGGTTGGATTTAGATACGGAAGCCGGTCAAGAATATTGGTTGAGTATGAACCTTGCAGGCGATTATGCCAAGGCATGCCACGAAGCCATTCACTACAACCTGCTGAAAAGCTTGGGCTTAAAAGCAATGGCCAACATTAACAACCACCACAATTTTGCCTGGAAAGATACATTGCCATCGGGTGAAGAAGCGATCATACACCGTAAAGGTGCTACGCCTGCACATGCCGGCGAATGGGGAATTATTCCAGGTAGTATGACTACCGCTGCTTACCTCGTAAAAGGTTTAGGCAATGAAGCGGCCTTGTATTCAGCTTCTCATGGTGCCGGTAGGGCTATGAGCAGGCAACAAGCCAAACAAAAAATGACCGTATCGGCCTTAAAGAAAATTTTAGCCGATGCAGGCGTTACCTTAATTGGTGGCAGCGTTGAAGAAAACCCGTTTGCGTATAAAGACATTGAAACAGTAATGGCAGCGCAAACACAATTAGTAAATGTACAAGGACGGTTTTTACCTAAAATCGTTCGCATGCACAAAGAATAATAAACAATGGACAAATTAATTATCCAAATATCATCGGGCCGTGGCCCAGTTGAATGTGCCCGTGTAGTAGCTAAAGTAAAAGAGAAAATTGTAGCCCACGCAAAAGCAGCACACATTGCACTCGATACTATTGAAGAAGTAAAAGGTGATCTTAAAGGCACCTTTTTATCGGTTACACTGTTGGCCTTTGGGCACGGTGTACGTGATGTGTTTCAAGAATGGGAGGGCACTATTCAATGGATAGCAGAAAGCCCGTATAGAAAATTCCATAAGCGTAAAAACTGGTTCGTAGGTGTTTCCTTATTCGATCCAGGAGCTGCGCAAAAATGGAACCCCAAAGACGTGGTATTTGAAACGTGCCGTTCCGGCGGACCTGGTGGCCAGAACGTAAATAAAGTAGAAACGGCGGTACGTGGTATCCATCAACCTTCAGGTATTTCGGTTACCGTAACAGATACCCGTTCTCAATTGCAAAACAAGCAATTATGTTTACAGCGTTTGGAAGAGAAGTTTCATGCCGTACAAGCTGCACGTTTGGCGGAACAGCAACAATCGCAATGGCAGGAACACAACGAGTTAGAGCGTGGTGATGCCGTGAAGGTATTGAAAGGGAATCTTTTATAAAAACAGTATACAAAAACAACGGTTATTTCACTTGCCAGGTTAATACGACCAGATATAGTCAATTTCCGGCCACCAATGAAATGGCCGTTGTACGTATACCCGTTGCAGTATAGTTTTGTACTTTATCGTTTACAGTATTTCCGCAGCAACGGCCCCGGTGCTACGCGTTTGAGTGTTAACTATTATTTGCTGTTTTGTTGGAAGTTCCAGTTTTACCTTTTGCTTACCCAAATTGTCATTACACATGAAAAATTTGCTTGTACTCGTATTGGGTTTCCTTTTGTTAGCAGCTTGTAAAAAAGGCGACGATGGTGCGCCTGGCAAAGACGGCAATGATGGAAACGCCAATGTTGTAACCTTCACATTCGGTGCTAAGACTGTGAATGGCGGTGCCGAAAACTTTGTATTGAATAATTTAAGGAAGGGATTTGTCGATTCCAGTTTAGTCCTGGTGTATTATAATCCCACTGCTGAATTAGATGGTGCATGGTATCCATGTCCTGGCTTAGGTTCAGGCGGATTATATCAAACCCGCTACCTCCTTTACCCTGGTGCAAATGTAAATCAATACGTTTTAGCATTTAGGATCAACAAACCGGATGGTTCGGCCTATGTGCCGGCTGTAGAATTCCGTCGTTTCAAATTTGTATTTGTACCTGCTTCGAAAATTACGCCGGTGGCTAGGAGCGGGGAAAGAGATTACACGGATTATAATAAAGCGAAGTCTTTATTTGGTTGGCAAGATTAACCGTGTCTTTATATATCTACAAAGATAGGCTGCTGTGGTGTACAGCAGCCTTTGTTATTTTAGTGTGCAGCCATCGTAGTGCCTGTAGCAGCTTTGATAGGGTGCTTAATGTTTCTTCTTCCAATCATCAATACCAATAATCCTAATACGGAGGCACCGCAGAAAGCAGTCGCCAACGGCATAGCACTGTTAGCACTGAGTAAGCTCACAAACACGCTGGAAAGTGCGCCTATGCCCATTTGTGCCGCGCCCATTAA
This sequence comes from Chitinophaga skermanii, assembly GCF_003259335.1. GTDB lineage: Bacteria > Bacteroidota > Bacteroidia > Chitinophagales > Chitinophagaceae > Chitinophaga > Chitinophaga skermanii. Next base: position 490,711 of record NZ_QLLL01000002.1, on the reverse strand, counting down.
AGCAGAAGCACTGCCCGCATTCTTTTCAAAAGGAGCCAATGTTAAGGCGGCAGCATTGGGGTTAATAATACCCAAGCAACAATTCCATAACATGATGAAAATTAATACCAAGGTTAAGTTCAATACATCAAAGTACGCAGCTGCAAAGAACGTAATGCTAATCAATGCCTGTAACGGCAAAGCAAAACGAATCAATTGTTCGCTACTAAACTTGCGCAGCAACAACGTATTAAACTGGCTAGAACCAATGAAACCCGCTGCTAATACAGCAAATATCCAACCATAGGCTTGCTCCGATACCGCGTATACTTCCATGAATAACTTCGGTGATGCCGATAAATAGGCAAACAATCCCGAGAATACAATGGCGCCGGTAAAGGCATACGTATAAAATTGTGCTTGTGATAATACTTGCCCGAATGTGCGTAAAATAGGGCCCGGTTTAAGGGAAATGTTTTTGTCGGGTTGATACTTGGTAGGCAACCACAAAATGCAAGCAATGGTAGTTAATATGCCTAAACCTGTAAGGATAAGAAAAACGGAATGCCAGCCAAATGCCGCTGTTACATAACCGCCAATAGTAGGGGCCAATAACGGTGATGCGCCTACCACTAATAGCAATAAGGCAAATACTTTTGCGCTCTCTTCTACTGGGAATAAATCACGCACCATGGCCATGGCTGCAACGGTGGCAGCACAACTACCAATAGCTTGGAAGAAACGCCAAGCAATTAAACCGTCGATCGTATGCACATAAGCGCAAGCTAAGGAGGAAATGATGTACACGGCCAAGCCTATGTATAAGGGCAGTTTTCTACCGAAACGATCCAATAAAGGGCCGTATAATAATTGTCCAGCGGAGATACCTATAAAATAACTGGAAAGCGATAAGGCTACATGGTTAGCATCCGTTTGTAAATCTTTTGCAATAGCCGGGAACCCGGGTAAATACATGTCGATCGTAAATGGTCCGAGTGCAGTAAGGCTTCCGAGTATTAAAATAAGTGAAACGAATTTCCCGCTAGCGTTGGAGGAGTGAGTCACGTACTGAAAATTTTTGCAAAGATGGAGTTTATAAATGAATATTCATGCATGCAAAAATCGATCACAGTATTTGATATATCTATATCTTATATCCATCCTTCGCGAATGGCTTTCACCACTAGTTCTGCCGACGATTTCGTATTTGTTTTCACGAGCATATTCTTCCGCTGCTTATCTACTGTTTGCTTTGTATTCCCTAAGGCAATCGCTATTTCTTTACTCGTTTTCCCTTGGATTAAAAGTTGCAAGATTTGTTTTTCACGGGGAGAAATAAGTTCTTTGAAGGAAAGGAATACCGGTTTCACTTCCACATCAATATACGACGGTTCTCCATTCATGCCAATAAAAGACAACATGGGGCGACCATCTTTTTTCAAATGCGTAATATCTGTATGTACACCAAACCCACGCAGCAAACTACCAATTTCATTGGTTTGAAGAACGGTTACTTGTGACAATATGCGCACATATTCCCCATCTTTCTTTCTCAAACGGAAATCGGAACGGATTTTATAATGCATGACTTTCCCGGGCGGTAAGTTCATGAAAAACTCCGCTATCATATTTTGAAAGTTTAAAAACCAGAATTGATCGTCGGGATGTATGCAACGAAGAAACTGCATGGAATCAAATTCTTCAGCGGTATAACCTAATACATTACTAACCTGTGGGCTTACAAATTCAAGCGTACCCGTACCTGTGTTAAAAATAAAATAATAATACTCCTCAACATGGAAGATGTTTAATAAGTGTTGTTGAACATCGAATTTGAAATCGAATTCACCGGGTAATACATGTTTAGCAAGGGATTGCCAAAGTTTTTTTAATTCTCCTAAGAGCAATACATCCATAAGCGATTTTAAGCGGGCTATAATTCAAATGCAAGGTACAACAGGCAATTTGCTCGTACATTACTCGGAAGTGGGTATTTTTCAATGATTTACGTAATTTAATTGTCATTGTAACACTTATTTTAAATCACTGTTAAGCTTTTGCACGATTAGGAGTCCGAATAATGCTGGTAATCATGCGTTAAATAAGAAAATGGTAATAAAAATTGGGCCGGTTGTACGCTATATTTTTCGTACCTTAAAGGTAGCCAACGCGGTAATATTTGATCTTATGAAACAACACGATGCATTCAGCGAGCGCTCCCGCTTATTTACCCCCATTTTATTTTTACTCTTTTTACCCATTTTCATTTTATTGGTGGTATTGCTCATCAAGTTTATGTACAATGGAGATAAAGTAGATATTATAGCCTTATCGTTAGCTATATTGCTGCAATTGGCTGTATTTGCCTTGTTATTGATCTACCGCTTAAGTGTATTGGTAGATGAAGACGGGGTACATTTTACTTACCCGCCCCACGTAAGGAAATTGCGTACCATTCCTTGGGAGGATATCGATTATGTGCAGGTGGTAGAATTCAATGCACTGGGCGATTTCTTGGGATGGGGGTATAAGCGAAGCCCGAAATATGGACAAGGGTACCTTACGCAAGGGAATGCCGGTTTGTTTGTTGTAAAGAAAGATGGTACTACGTTTATGTTGTCTATTTTAAATACCCAAAAACTACAAGAGATCTTGCATGCCCTGGAAAAATAAAAAACCGGGCTGCTATTTTCACAAATTACAGCCCGGTTGCTATGTTAACCAAATCACATTTACCGTCTTCTAAATCCACCCCCATGCCCGCCGCCAAACCCGCCGCGAGCACCGCCTAAGCCTCCACTCCGTTGAAACTGCTGGAATTGCCTTGTTTGAAACTCACCCCGGTTACGCTGTGCCGCCGAACGATCTAAGCCCTGCATCACGTGTTGCGTGCCTTCATTGCCACCTATGCGGCCTGGGTTTGTATGCGTAGCATTCCCATTGTGTTGTACTTGGTTCCAACCTCCATCTTTCGTATACTGGCTCCAAGAACCATTGGTGTTTTTTCGATATACATTCCCATCATGCCCGGCAAATACATTCCCATTATTCGTGTGCACTACATGGTTGCCCCGGTTGCCCGTAGTAATAACGCCGCTATTACCTCCAGCAGTTCTATAACCCACTGCTGTACCACCGGCCGTTGTTACATGCCCTGTTTGCACCCAATGGTTGCCAACCGCGGCTGTTGAATGCCCCCACTGGCCATAAGCATTATGCCCTTGGTTTGTATGCGCATACCCACCCGTCCATGGATTGTATGAAGAGGCCGATGTTCTGCCTCCGTACCAGCCTTGTACGCTGGCAGAACGGCCATAACGACCTGTAGCTGGGTTATACCAAGCAGACGTACCTGCTGCCCCGTATGGCCCATATGCTCTTCTGCCTGCTGCAAATCCACCCGTCCATGGGTTATACACTACACCTGCACCATACGTACATGGCCAAGGATGGTAAATAGGGTAAGGATACATAGGTCCCCAATACATAAAAGGCGGGTAATACCAGCCTGTACCGTAATTAATAACCATGCCTGTCACTAATCCTACTACGAACATCCCGAAGTAACCGGCCGTAGTACTACTTTCTACGGTAGTAGGGGTGGCATTTGTTTGGGTAACGTAGGTAACATTATATACCGGGGAACTAGGTGGTATGGTGTATATTGTAGGATCAACATTATCGGCTACTTTCCACGGCCCTTTCGGGCTGGTACTCATGAACCATACACCTTGAAAACACAAGTAATATAGGTCGCCATCTTTGATCACTTTATCCTGCGTGTTCGTGGCATATTCCAATGAAGTTGTTTCTATAGGCGCAAATTGTGGATCGCCCGTATATGTTACTTTCACTTGTTTTTCGGCTTCGGCTTTGTTAATGATAGCTGTCGTCGGAATTTGTGCCAGCATAACCGCATCCGAGGCTTCTATAGTGCCCGGTACGGAAGCTAATACATGCGCCTTCGGGGAGTTGGCCGGAATACTTTTAAAGTCGCTAGGAAGCTTATCTCCAGCATATTGCCAGGGGCCTTCAAAGTTATTGGCCGAGAACCAACGGCCGGAAAGTAATACGTAAAAAAGTTCTTTATCATTGTCTACAAATACATCATTATCGGTATTGGTTACATAGAGCAAATTAGTGCCCTTGATTTTTGAATATACAGGGGCGCCTTTTATTAGGATTAACTCTGCCGGCTTATCACTAAAGAAAACATACGGCGCAGTACCGCCTTTCGGTGGTATTGCTTTCTTAACATCGTCGAAGTTTTGCCCTGCAGGGAGCTTACTCATGTCTTTCGGTAAACTGGTAGTGGCCGTCCATGGACCTTTAAAATCGGCCGCCGTCAACCATACGTTTTCCGTTAATAGGTAATATTGCTTATGACTTTTATCGTAGAACAAATCCCAATTCGTATTCACCACGAATTCCATACTGTTTTTCTCTATGGGCGATAATACCGGCTTGCCATCTACAATGAGCAAAATGGCGGGCGTTTGACTAAAAAATACCGGGGGCGGGTCGTTCTTCACTTGAACAGTAGGCGTGTTGGGATTGGCTTTGTCATTCATCTGCGTTGTTAACCGGTCTAATGATATTTGATCGCCTTGTGTAGGCATAATATCCCGGAATACTTTTTCCATGGCCGCCCGTTGATGATCATCTTCTATTGAAGGGAAGCGCACACTGGTGTATTTAATATTGCGGATATACACGATACGGTCAGTTTTATCTGTATTGGTTTCCGCTTCTATAGTAGCAACGCCCATGGTTTCTTTACCGCCTTTAGGGGTAAGTGCGAAGGCAGCATTGGCTACCAGCGTTTTGTAGTCTTTCCAACTTTCTACTTGTGGTTGGTAGTAGGTAATGGCGTTCCCGTCTTTCGTTAATTGTCGAGGCCAACCGATTTCTTGTTGAGGTTGTGCTTGTACTTTTAAAAGCACGCAGCAGCAAAAAGCGAGCAGCAGTAAACGAAGCATCAGCGAATAATTTATTTGATGAATAATGCTGATGAGGTGCGTGATGTTTGTGCCGAGGAAGAGGAGTGGATGATTATTTAACAGCCGGTAGGAAGTTTTGTTTAGGGGCTATCAATAAATAACCCCGGCATGCAAGCATACCGGGGCTTATTTTTTCCCTGCAAACCAGGCGTTAGATTGTAGAAATGCCCGTCGATTGAACCATTACAAGGTAAAAATGGGCTAAACAAAAATAGGTGAAACCAGGACCGCCGAGCCTGTACTTCGACGGTCAACTATCTTTTACAAGGTCAATACCGAAGCAAAGAACCCAGTGAATTCCATGGTAGGATCATTTACGCCTTTGAATTGTGCCAACATGGTGCCCAAAGTTTGATATGCGTCGTAGTAACCCACTGTATAAGGCTGTGCTACCAAAACGTTCAAATAAGGCAACATCGCCGATCTTATAAAGCTCGCATTCTGGCTAATGGTAGCCGTAGTGAAAGGACGAGCCGTAAACGTAAACTGGCCATTTGCATTTTTTACGTAGTTGTAGCCAAACTGACCTTGGTAAATAGTAGACCCTCTTACAAAGAACACATCTACGTTCATAATATTAGAAGCTGTTACAAACGTATAGTTAATACCGTACAATGAAAAACCCATACCTAGTAAGGCTGCTTTTGCATTATCATAGGCTGTTTTAAATGATACAGAGTTACCTGGTAAAACGCCATATTCTGGGAAGAAGGTTCTATCCGGTGTACCCCAAGTGGCTGGGTATAATTTACCCAATGCCAAGTGTAAAGGAATATTCGGTAAGGCATTGTCAACTAAAAATACCTTTTGTGTACCAATATTCGTGAAGTAGTTGCCTTCCGTTTGATCGAATAACAACTCGCTTACTGTTTCCTTACCAATGAACAATGGTCGACGGAATTTGATACCTCTTAAAGTAGCAGTCATATCTGTTCCTTCGCGTTCTAATAGGTTGTTCGCTACGCGGAAGAGGGAAATAAAGCGGGCAGTAGGACTTAAATCTAACTGTTGCTTTTCGCCGCCCGGTGTAGTGATGGTAGGATACAAAGTAGCGTTATAATAAGCACGAATCAATTGTTGCATCGAGTTCAATGCCCCCGCTTCGTAAGCGGTACGCTCAGCAGTGGTTGCTTTTGTAAGGATCAACTCATCGCCGTAGCGAGCACCACGTAAACGTACAGTGTCTTTTACATTCGATACGAAATTAAAGCTCTCATCAATGGAACGGGTAGTTTCCACCGGTAGTAATTCGAATGAATTACCGGTAGCCAACGTAAGCGTGCTATTCAATTGGCCGGTAACGGTTAATTCGTATTTCGAAGAAGCTGTTTTAGTTTCATATTCTGTGATGCTGGTGAAACTTTTTGCGGCCGAATCGAAACGAATGTAAGCGGAATAAATACCGTGGTCTTTAGGAATCACAGTCACTGCCCAACCATCTTTCGCACTATTGAGTAAGCTACTGAAAGTACTGAGATTAACAGCTGTATCTGCATACGATTTTTCTACCGGTATAATGAAGTCTTCCGATTTACTACAAGCACCCAATGCAAGGGCAGTAGCGAGGGTGAAGTAAAGAAATTTTTTCATGGTATATCAATTATGTTGACGAGGGAAAGACCCGGAACAGCTTGCTGTTCCGGGATGTTTCACTAGAAATTAGTCGTATAAGTTGAGAAACTGAATGCTGGGTTTTCTACACTCTTCATCATACCCATCACACCTTCCACTGGGTGGATAAAGTAATCTGTGGTGAAGCGATCATTCTCAATGTGATTTAAGAGCGGAGCCATATTCGCCGCTATCAATCCACCGTTACCATTCGGGTCGCCGGCTTTTTTGAATTTGAATACACCGTCTTCTGTAACCGTGTAGCTGTATGGGTACGTTGCTAAGAACTGGTTTGCTCCTTGGTAAATGAACAAGTTGATGGTCATCAACTTCACATCCTTATTGAATGTGAGGAATAAGTAACCCATTCTCAATGTATACGGACCATTCAACATGGCCACGCGTGCTGCATTCCATTTTGTTGTAAAGTCGGTACTCCAACCATCCATCGGCGAATCGTTAATCACCAACGAGTTAAAGTCAACCCCGATATAGCGCCAGAATGGAATAATAGCGGTTGTACCATTCTTAATATTGATACGGGTATCGCCATTTTTAAAGTACAGGCTTTTTGTTGCTGCATCCCAATAAATATAGCGGTAGCTAACACCGCCAATGGTGATGGCTTTGTTCAAATACAAGCCGTAAGGGGCTAAGGCATATTCTGTATTGAGGCTCACTACCTCGCCACCTTCAACACGGCTTAAGCTTACCACCCTGGTATCTGCATTCAAGCTAAAGGCATAATTACCCGATTTAGCATCTTCTACGTAGAGGAATGTAGCATTGGTCATGTAATCGCGCAGGGTAGAATCTAACCTGTACAAGCCGTTATTCTTGTAGAAGTTGGCATCTGCTTGGGATGCTTTCACTAATACGAAGGGGCTTTTTTGTTTGTTGCCTGTTAGGTGAATCGTATCGCCCTTGGTAGAATCGATAGAGAATTCGAAATCACCGTAGTTACCTACTGCACGGCCACCAATGCCCAATGGGTTGTCGGGATCTGATAATACGTGCATATAGTTATACGTATCGAAGAACAACGAAGGTGTTTGAATGGCTTTCAAGCGGTAGCTGCTACTACCTACTTGCGAGCTGGTACTAGCGTTAATATCGCTGTACATCTGCACACGGTTGTTCGGATCGAATTTAACATAGAAAGCAAAGCCACCGTTACCACCTTCAGAAGGGAAGAGGTACGCTTGGTAACCAAATTCACTGCTTTTAAGTTGTTGGTCGGCCTTTTCAAGAATTTCCATCAAACGCTCGTCCGGTCTTTGACCGAATACCGGGTCGCTATCGATTTTCCGGCAGGCTGTTATGCTAATGATAGCGAGCAGCAAACCGGGGATTAAAATATTTTTCATACAAACGTATTTAAGTCTTGTTTTCATTAGTTAGTGGCTTGTGCGATGGCTGCTTGCGTAATGGTTTGCAATTCGTAAATGTCTACTTTCCATTTGTCGAGCATATACGCAGAAACTAATGCTTCTTTTCGTCTTAATAAATCACGTGCTGCCGGCGTTTGTGCGTTCACAATGGCATCAAAACCCGCTTTACCTTCTACCAACATCGTTGAAATCATTTCTACGAAATCTTCATCGCTGTTAGATCTTGCATACGGTGTAATGAAACCTAAAGCCAAGGCTTGTGCATTCGAGGTGTTATACCACGTAGCAGTATAGCCGCCCGGCGTAATTTGTTTGTACTCTCTTTGGTATAGAATGGTTTGGTGTAAGATGTGTGCAAATTCGTGGTGAATGGTGTGTAACATTTGTTTCACAAAAGGCACATTCTTACGGTCGAATTTATTCAGCTGGTAAAGGGTAATTTTTCTACCACCTTCTGCTTCACCCAATACAATCGTACCATCATTATTGTAGTTGGCACTACCTACTAATACATACTGTTTAGGCGCATACTTTTGAATAAACCCTTTGCCTAGCATTTGCTCGTACGGGTTGATCCAAATTTGCTTTACGATCGTCATAACTGGGATTACCACGTCTTCTTTTACCGGTACCAAGAACTTGTTGGTAGGAACTTCGAAGGGGTCCCAACGGAATTTCACCGAGATGTTATACGGGATAATATATTCGTTGATGATGAAGGTATCGATGGCGTTTTTAGCGTATTTATCGCCTTCGTACATCAACGGGATGTCGAGGTTGTCGTCGTTTTTACTACAAGCAGTGAACACGCTCGCGGCAAAACAAACAGACAGTATCGCTACAATGTACTTTTTCATGGTGTTGCTTTTTGAATGGATTAACGAGGGTTCATTTCTAAGCCTGATAATTGGGATTCTTGTGGAATCTGCAAAATCCTACGCGGATCATCAGGACCAAGGATATAACGATCTTTTAGGTTGAAAGAAACGTGTTCTACAGGCAAGTTGTAGCGCAGGATATCAAACCAACGCATACCTTCTTGTAAAAACTCCGTTCTTCTGAAATCAAGAATCGTTTTAATGAAGCCCAATTTGATGTCATTCGTTTTATAAAAAGCCAAAATCTTGTCTTGCGTAATCACGTGGTTTACCGGGTCGTAGTTCGGGTTGTCGGTATCGTTTACAATGAAACGTAAGCTACCGAACTCATTCATGTCTTTCAATACTGCCGCATAATCACCTAAGTAAATGTTTGCTTCAATACGGTTAAACAATACTTCTTCCGCTGTAAACAAAGGAATTACGTTCACACCAATACCAATATTCGCGTTGATGTCTTCTTTCACGAAATGCTCTTCAAACTTCGGTGTGAAAAGAGTTTCTTCTGATCCGTAGAACGAGAAACCCCATAAACCACCACTAACGCCTCTTGACCAAGCGGTTTTGGTTAACACATTTCTGTTCATACCATAGCGGTAACCTCTTAAGTTACGTGCCCACCAAGAGGTAGTTTCCACTAACAAAAGGTTGGCTTTCGTAGTTGCTTTTGTGTATTCAGCACGTTTTACCAATGGCTCTTTGTTTCTTTCAGATGCTACGTTTACTTGGCGTAAGTAAGGTTTAATATTACCATTAGGGAAGGCAGCATTCGCGTATTGCAACACTTTCGCATAATCTTTCTTGAATAAGTAAAAGCGAGAAGCAAAGGCAAAAGCCGCTGTTTTTGTGAAGTGATATTTAGGAGCACCTTTGTACGAATTATCGTCGATCAACGGCATACCTTCTAACAAGTCTTTTTCGATTTGTTCGTATACGTATTGCACTGTTTTGCGCTCGTATTTCTGTACTACTTTGGTTTCTGGTTCGGTAATATATGGAACACCCGGGTAAGAAGCCGCCGTAGCAGGATCGTATGTTTTAGCATACAAAGTCACCAACATAAAGTGCGCGTATGCTCTTGCTACTAAAGCTTCACCTTTCGATGCACGGTAAGCAGCCGCTTTGTCGGTTTGTTTGTTGATTACGGCTAATGCATGGTTAGCGGCAGCAATGGCCGAATATGCTTGAAACCAGTAGTTATCTGGAGAATCTTGGTCACGATCTTGTACATCTTCAAATCTCCAAGGCTGCACATTCACCAAGGTACCATCGTTGGTGCCTTTGTCTTCCGAGTTGTCGGACATGGCTTCAGCGAAGGTGATATAGTTGCCTTTAGGGTATGCAGTGGCCAATAATTCGGCAACTTTTGTAGGCGTATCCAATTCCGTACGCATATCAGGCGTTGTTTCAAGGAACTTCTTACAACCGGTACCGGCTACCATTCCACCGGCTAATATATAGAGGGCATATTTTTTCATGTTCATCTGATTGTTTGATTAGAACGCAAGTTTTAATGAAACGGTGTATTGCTTCGGTATCGGCAATGCCACACCACCTGATGCAAAGAATTCTGGATCTTGTCCTTTCAAGTTTTTATCGGCATAAATCAACCATGGGTTGTTAGCGAGCAAACTGATCGACAAGTTATTGGCTTTGATTTTGCTCAAGTATTTCGGTGGCAACATGTAGGTAAGCGATACTTGTTTCAAGCGAACAAATCCGCCGTCGGCAATACGTGCATCAGAGTAGTTGTAAATGCTATAAGGCGAATAACCACCTAAGCCGCTAAAGTGGCGAACATCTACTACAGATGGAATACCTGTTACTTTTTCATCCAACAAGTTTTCCCAACGATCGAGGAACTCGCGTGGTGCAGCGTTCAAATCGGTATAGCGTTGATCAAATGCAGGGTTCAAACGAATTTTGTTACCGGCACTGAAAGTTACCAAGGCAGATAAAGTCAAGTTTTTATAGTTCACAGAGTTGTAGAAACCGCCGGTGATGGTTGGATCAACAGGACCGAGGTATTTGAGGTACTTGGTTTCTTGGCTTTGTAAGTTTACGTTAATACTTTCTTCTCCCTTTTCGTTGATGAATACAGGAATACCGGTCGACTTATCCAAATGAGCAACTTCTACACCGAATAAACCACGGTAAGGGTAGCCTTCATTAGGACCTCCATCTGGTACTACTAATTCCCACACGCTTGGGTTGCTTTTTAACTTGGTAATTTTTTGGTTGTTGTAAGCGAAGGTTACTTGGGTTCTATAGCTGAAATCTTTGCGTTTAATAACGGAAGAACCGAGTGTAACCTCGATACCACGTGATTCCATATCTGCATAGTTTGCATTTTTCACAAACTCGCCACCTAAACCGGAAGTACGCATCGGGCTAATCAAATCGAAACCATTTCTTAAGTAACCATCAACCGTTAACGTAAGGCGTTCGTTGAAGAAACCTGCATCAAAACCAACGTTGGTTTCGTATTGCTTTTCCCATGTTAACTCGCTGTTTTCTAAGTTAGCCAATCGAATGATCGATTCAACTTCTGGTAAGTAAGGCCTGTTAGCACGACCGCTTTTCAAGACTAAACTAGAGTTGGTAGCTCTACCCACACTCGCCGTTAAACCATACGTAGCACGCAAGGTTAAGCGGTTGATCGTTTGTTGTTGTTTCATGAAATCTTCCGTATCAATGTTCCAAGAACCGGAGATATTCCAAGTAGGCAACCAACGAGCATTTCGCGATTTACCCATCAAGTTAGAACCATCATAACGTGCCGTAGCATTCAAAGCATATTTACCTTTGTAAGAATATGCACCGTTTGCCATCCAAGCAATGAAACGATCGTAGTTCATACTCATACCATAGAAGTCAAAGTTGCCTTCAATGGCTTGTTTAATAATGTTAGGATCAACATAGGGTACACCACCTTTATCGAATTGGTAGCCATAGCCATAATTGAATTTATTCTGGCGATCAGCTAGGCGCACCTCTTGCGAACCGTAGAGTAAGAAAGTGTGCGTGTTGTTATAAGTACGTGTCCACTCTAAGGTGTTACGCATGTTGTAGCTTACCAAGTAATCGTCGGTTGTATTGTAGAAACCACCATAAGGTAATACTACAATTGGCTCAGCTTCTGGATCATCGGGGTTGCGGTATAAGAATTTATTATTCGCACGGATGGTTGCATCATCGGCTGCACGGTAGGCCATGGCCATGTTCGAGTTTTCGCGCACTTTGTGTTCACGGTTTGTTTTCGCATAGCGGAACGAACCTAAGAAGCTGTATTTTAAGTGTGGCGTGATTTTATAACTCAAATCACCTTGTAACTTGAAATCCAACATCGACAAATCCAAGGTGTTATTCTGTAATTCGTTGATGATGTTGAACTTTGTGTAGTTTCTTCTGAAGTATTCCAAGTCACCGTTTTCATCGTACGGCGTCATGGTACGACTGGTATTCAACGCATAGCTGAATGGGTTGATATCGAAATCACGATCGTATTTACCTTCTACTGGGTTACTTACACGGCCAATAGTACCTGGTGCACGTTGTTCACGCACAGAACCTTGGGCAATTAAGCCGATGGCTAATTTATCTGTTAAATTAAAGTTCGCACGGGCATTACCGGTGTATCTTTTTACTTTATCACCAATCGTCCAACCATTATCATTCAAGAAGCTGGAAGAGAAATACAACTGTGATTTATCAGAACCAGATGAAACGCTCAGGGAGTGTTCTTGCATGAAAGAATTGTTGAACAATACGTCGAACCAATCGGTATTCGCACGCGCATAACGTTGCAAGTAGGCCGATTTGGCTTCGGGTGTATTTAAAAGAACATCTGGGCCGGCAGTAATCATATCGCTCATTTTGGTAAACACACCACCGTTTGCTCTACGGGCAACATCCGCGTAGTTTAACCAGCCTTTGCGTTCCAATTCGAGGTATAAGCTCATTTGGTCGGCCGAGTTCATAATGTTGAAATCGTTATATGTGGGTTTCAGGTAAGTAGAGTAGTTACCGGTGTAAGACACAACAGGTTTACCTAAACGACCTTTCTTCGTAGTAATTACAATGACCCCGTTCATAGCGCGGGCGCCGTACATAGCCGTTGCAGCGGCATCTTTCAAGATTTGGAAATTGTCGATATCATCGGCGTTCAAACCGGCTACGGAAGAACCGATTAACGTGGTAGGATCACCGGTAGATAATTGTTCATTCGATACGTTCACCACATCTTCTAAGATCACACCATCTACTACCCAAAGTGGTTTGTTATCACCGGTAATAGAGGTAGCGCCACGTACACGAATTTTAGGAGCGGCACCGAAAGTACCTGATACGTTTTGTACCGATACACCGGCAACACGGCCTTCCAACATTCTACTTACATCGGGAACACCATCGCGCTTCGCATCGCTGCCTTTCAAGAGCGCGGCAGAACCCGTGAAGAGTTTGCGGTCGATCGTTTGGTAACCTGTAACAACTACTTGGCTGAGGGTGGTTACGTTTTCTTCTAGCGTAATGTTCAAGGAAGAAGAGGCACCGGCAACTTTTACTTCTTGGGGTTTGTAACCTACCATGGAAAATACCAAGGTGGCATCTTCTTTCACGGTAATGCTAAATTCGCCGGCAGCATTTGTAGCTGTACCGTTTTTGGGATTGCCTTTTTCAAGAATCGTAATCCCAGGCAGGGTACTAATCTCGCCGTTTTCAGCTTTTACCCTTGCATGCCCTTTTACAGTGATTGTTTTCACTTGTTGTTCAACAGCTGCAACAGGAGCTTGCTTGGTTAATACAATTTTATCGCCTACTTTCTTCGCTTGGATGCCTTTCGCAGCCAATTGCTTCAGCGCTTGGTCGATCGAAACATTGTCAAGTTTTACTTCTACATTCATCTCGCGGTTAATAACGGCAGCATCGTACACGAATACTACGTTAAACTTCTGTTCCATCTTGCGCAGGATAACTTCTAAACGCTCGTCGCGAATCTGTTCATGCGAAAGGTTGGCGGCGGTTCCTTCCACGCAAACGAGCGTTAATAAGGCCAAAATGACCTTTGATTTGGGTCGTTTTTTCTTGATGAGAATTTCTAACATCTTAAATTTTGGTTATAGGTTAGATACACGATTGTTCGACGAAATTTGGTTGATGGCAGGGTGTGTTAAGAATTACCTAGGCTTATTTGCTCGTGATAATGATCTGTTGGCCCGATTGTTCAATTTCTATAGGGTAGGCTGCTTCTAATACTTCAAATACATCGCTTAGCGGGTTATTTCTAAACGTGGCATTGAGTTTTTTCAGCGGCACATGTCCTTTCATGCTAATAGTTACTTGGTATACATCTTCTAATTGTTTACATACTTCTGCGAGCGATGCATCTACAAACACCAGCTCTTTCGTGGCCCATGCGTCGGCATTTTCATTGGTGCTATTGCGTGTTGTGATGCCTCTTTGGGGCGTGTAATCGATACTTTGACCACCATGCAATACCACGCCGTTTTCGCTGCGCGGTTCGAACTTAATTTTACCCGATTTCACATCTACATTAATCGCTTCACCTTCCACGTTTACATTGAAAGCAGTGCCCAGTACCGTAATTTTCGAATGGTTTACGTGCACTTCGAAGGCTTGTTGGTCGTTCGGTTGTACATCGAAGAAAGCAGTCCCTTTTTCTAAGTAAATAGCACGTGCGTCGGCTTTCACCATATTGCTGGCATAGCGAATGCTACTGTTTTTGTGTAAGATGATTCTTGAACCATCGTATAGGATGACAGAATCAATTTGCTGTGCCGTTGTTTTCGTAAGGAAGTTGATCTTGTTCGCGTCCCTGTAGAACCAATACCCACCGATAGAAGCGAGTAATACAGCCGCTGCAATCTTGTACCAGCGGTAACGAGATATGGGATCGGCCGGTAATTCATACACAGGTTTGTCGGGCAATAGGGCCGATAAGGCGGCCGACTCTTCTTGCACATTGAAATGCTGTAATACTTTGGCGTCTGCCGAAAGTTCCCACACACGTTTCAGTTCTTCGTACATGTTTTGGTGCGATGGATTGGCCGAAAGCCATGCTGATACTTGTTGCTGCAAATCATCGTCCGAAGGATCGTTGAAGTGCTGCACCAATAATTGCCAATTAATTGTGTTCTCGTCCATTTTTTCTAGCGACTTTAATATGTATACAATTAAATACAGGGTACCCCCCTAGTGGGAAGTAAGATTTTTTTAAAAAATATTTATATGATGTTAGAATGTAATGTGAAAATACAAGCAGTTATGGGCTACAAACGGCAATAGGGCAGATTGGATAAGCTTAGAGTCGATCGTGCAGATCGGCCGCTAAAACCATGAAGAGTTGAAGTAGGCGTAATTGCGTGGTGTAATCGCGGGATTGGTCGTTGGAGACAAACAGGTTGATGCGCAATACTTTTAGTGCGTGAATGATGTGGTGTTCAACAGTTTTCTCAGAAATGGATAGTGTTTCGGCAATTTCCCGGTATTTAAGGCCATCGAACCGGCTCATTTTAAATACGCGTTGACATTGAGTAGGCAGCTTTTCGATTTCTTTATAGATGAGCACTTTCAGTTCTTGTTCTTCTTGCAGATTCTCCAAGTAGCCTTCGCTGGAGCTTTCGGCAATAACAAGGTGATGCCGCGCGATATTCTTCTCGCGTTTCAGGAAGTTGAGCGATTGATTGATGACAGCTTTAAAAAGGTATGCTTTCAAGGCACCGTCTTCCTCGAGTAATGATGGTTGTTCCCAAAGCTTGATAAAAACTTCTTGTACAAGTTCTTTCGCGATGCCCGGGTTTTTCACATAACGGTGAGCCGTCATTACTAATGCTTGGAAGTAACGCTCATACACTTCAGTGAATGCTTGTCGATCATTCGCCCGGATTCCACGGATTAACGCTGCGTCGCTACTACTCATTTGGTTGACAATCTTAACTACATGCGGTGTAGTCGTTTTATTAATGTTGTACCCTCGTGTGTTCTATCACTCACAGGTAGGTTTAAGGTATAAATATAATCTTAATTATAAAAGCTTGTTATCCAAAAAAACTGGGTACACGATAAAAATAGTTAAAATTGTAACAATTAGGCATGTCAATTATTTCATTCCCAATGAAATGAGCAACCAATTAGGTTGTTTATTGCTCCATGGCGTAATCGTGCCATTGTATGAATACCAATCGGTTAGTTTTTACCAGTGTAGGCGCACTGCTTAATTCTACCTGTGCTAATAGCAGGCCGGGTTCGGCAATGATGTGTTTGAGCAGGCTAGGTTGTGTAAGGTAGCGAAAGATTTGCTGCGCAGTGGATTTGAAGGATTTGTCACTATTGTAACTCAACCGGTTAAAAAAGCGGCAAGCATCAATATTTTCTGCCATCACGATCCCGGGAGGTAAAACGGCATTGGCACGTTCATAGCTTTCCAAGCCGCCGGGTGGTGCCAATAAATGCGTTTGCATCCATTGGGCTAAAGCTACACTTTTATGTAAGGCCCCGGTATCGCCACTTGCTTGGTAGTACAATAAGAGCGCGTTTGCAAAGTATAATTGATCGCCGAGGGCTAGCGGGAGGTTTGTATGTTGAAGATCGTGGTAAACGCCGCCATTGGGTGCATTGTATACTGTGGTGAGGGTGGTTAGTATCTTTTTTGCCTTTTGGAGATAGGAAGTGTCGCCTGTTGCAGCCCAGCTATACAAGAAGGCTTCTGCTAATTGGGCATTCTCCTTTGCATAACAAGCACTATCTATTCTTGGAATGCCTTGGTGTAGGCGCTCAGCGGAAGAAGAGGTGAAGAAGGCCGCTGCGTGTTGACCAGCGATTAGGTCGGCATCTTGCGAATTGTAGTAAAGGCCGTTAGGAGAGGCTAAGAATGTTTGTAGATAGCTATTTATTTGGTTAAGACGCGCGAGTGTACTAGCATCTTTCTTCAACGCATAATACCGTGCATACATTTTTAAATAGCGGGCTTGTATACCCAGTAGCTTCTCGTAATGCGGGTGTTGCCAATCGCGGTTAGTAGAATACTGGTACACGCCGCCCCAAGCAGTATCATTCAAGTTGAATGATTGGGTAATGCTTGTTTGCAGCCAACGTGCTAAAATTTTATTGGTAGGTGCGGCATACATCGCGTAGTCGATTCCATCGTACTCTATATATTTCTGGCTCATGTCGTATGCGCCTAGTGTAGTGTCGAGGTAGTAATAAAAATTATCGAGTATGTATTTTTTCACTGCAGGTGTCCATGCCTGGTAGTTAATAGGTGAGTTATTTATTGTATTCGTTATAGGGGAGGAATGGAGTTGTGTTTGAAGAATGGGAAGAAATGTTTCGGGAGAAATATAGCCTGCTTCTTTGTAAACTTCGTTGCCTTCGGGTGAGAAGATGATGGTAGCGGGCCAGCCATAATCTTTGTACTTGGCGTATAAGTCGGGCCTTTTATCTTGGTTGGCGCGGGTGGGAATATAGTAATCGTTAATGTATTGAACGATGGTTGGGTTTTCGTAAGTGGAATCATCCATTACATGGCACCAATGGCACCAACTGGCGCCCAAATCCAATAACAGCGGTTTATTTTGTTGCATCGCCTGTTGGAAGGCCGATTTATCAAAGTTCTGCCAATTGATGTGTTGCCCATTAACAGGCCACCAACCTATCACGCAAAGAACCCAAAGAATATGCTTGTACACGAAGTTGTTTAACGAGATATACGTTGACTAGGCTCTATTGGTTTCGTATAAACATAAGCCCAGTAAATCAACAGTAATTGCAAAGGTAACCGTGCAAAAGCTACCCATGTTTGCGGGTGATGCTCTCGTACAAAGTTAATGGCCATCTGGATATTGGCAGGGAATATAGCTATTAACAAGGCTATCAACCCCCAAGCTGCTAGTACCCTTGTTTGTTTTACCATTAAGCCTATCCCTAGCATGATTTCTGCTATGCCGCTAATATAGATCAACGCATCGTGGTAGGGCAACCAAGGGGGCATAATGGGCCGGTAAAAGTCGATATGCCAGGAATGATTAATGCCCGCTAAACAATACAATATTCCTTGTATATATATACCAGCTTTTTTTATACAAGGAATGTACGATTATTTACGACGACAATTGCAAGCTAATCGCCGGTTTGTGCTTCACTGCGGTGTAACAATGCATACCAATACCTACGAGGATTACTAACATTCCTGCCGTACCATATATGCCGGGGAACCCAGCATGGTTCAATATCATCTCGCCAATTAAGGTGAAGAATATTTCGAAAACCTGCGTGGCTTCTATGGTAGACAGTGCAACGGGGTTGTGTTTCACCAAATGAGTAGCTTTATAAAATCCAACACCGCCTAAACAGCCACTAAAAAGCGCAGCGTAAAAGGAAGCTTCACTTTGCCCTATTGGCGGCCATCCAGTTTGTACATAGCCAATACAACATAAGAATAATAGTAAGGGCATGCATCCAATCGTTAACCCCATTACCCGTTGAACGGCATTTAATTGTAAACCACGTTTCTCTAATTCTACCATCAACTTCCTATTACCTAAAGGCCAAGCAACAGCACCTCCTAATACCAAAAAGAAACTGAGTATAACACCGCCGATGTGATCGACATGTTGCAACTTCTCAAATTGCATAATTAATACGCCCACTAAAATTAACACTGATAATAACAAGGCTCTGCGAGGTATTTTGGAACGATGATCGTTGTAAATAAATGGCGCTAATAACATCCCAGCGAGGATATTTATTTGGAAGGTGGCTGCTACTAACCATCCCGGCACAAATAAAGATGCCAATGCCAGCAATGTATACAAGGCGCCAAAACTAAGTATGCCCCATTGAATGAACAAGCCCGGCATTTGTTGTATAGCTTGCAACATGGGTTTTAGCTGCTTACTACAAAGCAATATAATACCTAGAATAGGTATAAGGAAAATACTACGCAAAGCCGCTGTCCAAGTCCAATGCCCTGTAGTGTGCGCTAGTAAACTATTAATAATAAATGTACTGGAAAGAAATAAGGACGCTATAAAACCCAAGCCAATGGCTTGTATCGTCCTTCGTTGCTCTTGCATAACAATTGTAATTTGTATATGCAAAGTTACTGGGCAAGTAAAAGTAGAGTTGGTACTATAGCTATTATGACTGGTACTTTAGCGCCACTTGTGCTCGATAACCAACCGGTGTTAACCCGGTATGTTTTTTAAAGAAGCGCCCAAAATATGCAGGGTCTTTGAATCCGAGCTGGTAACTAATTTCTTTTGCCGATAAGGCAGAAACCTGTAATAGTATTTTAGATTCAATTAAGCACCTTTCTTGAATTAATGCATATAAACTCAACCCCGAAGTAAGCGAGCAATATTTGTTTAATTGCTTGATGGGAAGATTCATTTTCTTTACATAAAAAGCTACACCGTGTTCTTGCTTGTAATATGCTTCTACAAGGCGTTTCAATTGACTGCTAATCTCTCTTTCTTTGGTACTATGTTTAGTATCTGTATGTTGTTGTGTGAATCTACGGTTGGCGGCCAACAGCAGAAGTGACACATAATGAAAGAGTATCGCTTCATCGGGTTGCCTAGCTTTTAACTCTTGTTGGATATTAGGTAGTATAGATTGGTATAGTTCCCGTGATGGGGCATCCAAATCAACAAATGGTGTATCCGTAAATGGATCAAGTAAGCCGAAGTGATCTTCCGATTTGTGCAAAGTAAGAAAGCGTTGCATAATGGTTTCACCGAAGAGAATCAATATCCCATCTCGCTCAAATTCATTAATAGTATGTACTTGCCCGGGATGAATAAAATACACCCGGTTTACCTTAAACGGGTATTGTTTAAAGTTAATGGCATGGTCGCCCTTGCCACCGGTGATCATCATCAACTCGTAATGGTCGTGACGATGAGGAATCGCCGATAAGTCATTCAGTTCCTTATGCATCCTGTACACCCTAAGGTAGTCGCCCTCCAGCAAGGCTTGTAAAGGTACTTTATTGGATTTTCGCATGGTTAATTTGCTTGCAATTGTAAACGCATTTCGCTGGGAGTATTACCTGTCCACCTCTTAAATGCGCGGTTAAAGGCGCTGATTTCATTGTATCCTAATATGCCTGCAATCTCCTTCAACGCGCTATTGCCCGCAAGGTATTGCAATGCTAGCACTTTTCTTACTTCGTCGGTCAATTGCTGGTATTTTAAGCCCTCTTCCTTTAGTTTGCGTTGTAGTGTACGTGGACTCATACCTAAGTTCGCTGCAATATCTTCTAACGACGCAATGCCTAAGTAAGCGTTTGTTACCAAGTAATTATGAATCTTCGCTTGCATGGAATCCCCATTTTGCTGTAAGGCATGAATATTAGCGAGCAATTGCTGCTGCGCAGCATGGTTAGCCGTTATTATAGGTTCCTCCCAATAAGTACTGGGAAAAGTTAAACTGAACACATCTTTTTTATAAATAGGAGCACAACGTAATACCCGTTCATACTCGCTTGGTTGGGCTATTGTATAACCAATGCGCACTTGCAAGGGAGATAGTTTCTGTAATACAAAGCCATCTAATTCGTGCACAGTGAACACGAGAAATAAGTCCATCATTTGCCGGAATGCGAGCGAATTGGTATTCCCTTTCGGGATAAACTGGAAGCTGAATTGATGTTTCTTTCGCTCGATAGTAATGCTGAATAGGTCGGTAACGAGATATGCTAAGCTGGCGGCTGTTTGTACAGCATCGCCTATAGTATCGCTGCTTTTTATGATTTCTCCAACGGTGCCTAGGGCTACTAGCTGCATGGATTCTCCGAAATGCAAACCAAACAATTCATCTCCTGTAGCATCGATAGCAGCTTGCCATAAGCGGTGCCATTGATGTGGTGTTAAGGCAGGTGCTTGTTTCTTCCTTAGTTGTTTGATGTTGAGCTGGGCAGCTTGGCAAAGGGTAGTTATGTCTACGTTTCGCTGCGCAGCATATGCTAAGAAGTGAAGGAGGAATTGTTGTTGATGTGGGTTCATGCTATAAAGTTACGTTGCAATACATTCCAAAATACGGCTGTCGTAAAATGGTAAATCTTTGTCGTGTAATGGTAATAATCACCCTGTTGCTTCCAGCTACTTTTGTACCGTACAAATAACATAACAACATTCTTTCATTACGAAAAAAAATACGATATGAACAACGCACAACAAACCGTAGAGAAATTCTTACAAGCAGTACAAACAGGAGATATGCAAACGGTAGGAGCTTTATTACACCCAGCATTAACATGGAGTCAACCCGGCCAAAACCAGTTCTCTGGCGAAAAGCGTAATGCCCAAGAAGTATTTGCCATGGTGGGCGGTATGTTCCAAGTAACCGTCAATACCCTGAAACTCGAAACAATTCAATCTATTTCCGTCAATGGCCAGCAAGTGGCCACTGTATTACACTGGACGGCTACTTTGCCAACGGGTGAAAAACTAGCGGTAGACAATATTGATATCTATACCGTGGAAAACGGGCTTATCACAAAAGTGCAAGTATTTACGGCCGACGCGGAACAGGAAGATGCTTTCTGGGGCAAATAGTGTAATTCCTAACTTTCATTGCAACCGTGCATCATACTTTCCGTAGGTATGATGCACGGCTTTTTGTTTGGAATTCGTCATTTCCAGTGCTAAAATTGGCAATTCCAGTAATTGCCGTATCTTTGCTAACACTGTTAGCGAAAATTGCAGTAGTAATATGAGTATCATAGCACAAAGGAAAGATAGGCAGAAGAAAGAGATGCGTGAAGGTATCCTCCAGGCTGCGTGGAAGATTGTGAATGAAGAAGGCTGGCAAGCCCTATCCATCCGCAAGATTGCCGATGCAATCGAGTATTCTGTGCCGGTGGTGTATACACATTTCGAGAATAAAGACGCCATTTTATTACAATTCACGAAAGATGGGTTTGCCTTGTTACAAGCGGATTTGCATGCCGCTAAGAAGGCACATCGCAAACCGAGCAAACAGCTCGAGGCGATGGCTTTGGCGTATTGGGATTTCGCGTTCTCGCAAAAAGAATACTACCAGCTTATGTTTGGACTAGGTATTCCTACTTGCGACAGGGTAGTGAATGTACCTGAAATGAAATCCTGCACCGCCGAAATGATCGAAGCTGTTAGAGATGCACTGGCTGCCGGTTCTCAATCGGAAGTAGACCCCATGCTGAAGTTCCATACATATTGGTCCATCTTGCACGGGCTCGTTTCTATTCAAATGATCGAAAGCAATCGCCCCAATTCAATGAAGGTGTTGATTCTCCAAGACGCTGTTAGCGGGTTTATTAAATCATTGGAATAGAATATACATTTTTTTTGCCCCAGTATCTAACAGTGTTAGCATAAATTTGGATGTTATTAATTTAATATTTCTTATAAAGATTATACAATGGCAATTTCTACATGGATTATTGATCCTACACACTCCGCCATCCAATTTCAAGTAAAACAATCGGTAGTGGTTGTAAATGGAGCTTTTATGAATTACAAAGGCGCCATGACTGCTGCTGAGCCCAATTTCAGCGATGCGTCTATCCATTTCGAGATGGAAGTTAATAGCATCAATACCAATTTCGAAACACGCGACGAGCACTTACGTACCGCCGATTTCTTCGATGCCAGTACGTTTCCAACTGTTACGTTCGATTCCACCTCTTTCACCCCGAAAAGCAATGATCAATACGAATTGGTTGGTAACCTTACCATTCGCGGTATTACAATACCCGTTCGTTTAGATGTTACCTATGGAGGCACTGTACAGGATCGTGCCGGTAAAACGATTGCAGGGTTTGAATTAAATGGTGTTATTAAACGTAAAGATTTCGGTATGACGTACAACGCGCTCATGGAAAAAGGTGAATTAGCGCTCGGGGAGGATATTAAAATTCACGCCAGCGTACAACTTATACAACAAGCATAATTTTTCAATTTTTATATCGTACCGGTAGGGTAGTAGCCTCCCTGCCGGGTTTTTAAAAACCTTCTTAACATGTTCAATCTAAAAATTATTACTTCCACCGTTCGCCCGGGTAGAAAAGGTCCCATTGTAGCAAAATGGATCACAGAGAAAGCTAAAGAATCTGGCGAGTTTAATGTTGAATTGATCGACCTTGGCGAATTGAATCTGCCGATGATGAACGAGGCTACACACCCCATTTTGAAGAAATACGAACACGATCATACAAAAGCATGGAGCGCAAAAATTGATGAAGCAGATGCGTTCATCTTCGTAACAGCCGAATACGATTATAATTACCCAGCACCACTCCGCAATGCCTTAGAATACTTAAGCCAAGAATGGAACTACAAAGCCGCGGGTATCGTAAGTTATGGCGGCGTTTCCGCTGGTACACGTGCTTTTGTAGGCTTAAAAGGTGACCTCAGCACTTTCCGCATGGTACCCCTAATGGAAGCTGTTCACATCCCGTTCTTCGACCAGTTCATTAATGAAAACGAAGTGTTTATTCCTAATACAAACCTCGAAAAGTCAGCAGAAACACTCCTCCGTGAATTAGTACGCTGGACGAAAGGTTTACAACTAATTAAAGCGAATAATTTCTAAACATACAAATATGAAAGTAGATATATGGTCGGACGTACGTTGCCCATTTTGCTATATTGGCAAACGTAAATTCGAACAAGCCCTCGAACAATTTGATCATAAAGAAAACATCGAAGTCGTATGGCATAGCTTCCAACTCGATGCAAACACGGTTAGCATGCCCGGCAAAAGTATTTATGAATATTTAGCCGAGAAGAAAGGGATGAGCGTAGAGCAATCGAAGCAAATGCATGCCCAAGTAACGGCTTCGGCTGCGGAAGTGGGTCTTGAATTTAATTTTGATAAAACAGTTATCTCTAACACTTTCGATGCACACCGTTTAATTCAATTGGCTAAACGTCACCACTTAGGCGATGCGGCAGAAGAAGTATTGTTCAAAGCCTATTTCACCGACGGTAAAGATGTAAGTAACCACGATACACTCATCAACCTGTTCACTAGTATTGGATTGGATAGGGAAGAAGTAGTACATGTACTAACAACAGAAGTTTTCTCCGACGACGTTCACCGCGATGAAGCCCAAGCAGTGCAATTAGGTGTGCGAGGGGTGCCGTTTTTTGTGTTGAACGATAAGTACGGCGTTTCCGGTGCACAACCTTCAGAATTATTCTTACAAGCGTTACAACAATCATATAGCGAATACAATGCTAGTCGCTTACCGCTCGATTTTTCTACGGCTATAGCTGGAGATGCTTGTGATGTGAATGGCAATTGTTAATAAGGATTAACAAAATATTTTTTGGCTGGAAGTCTTTGTAATAATGACTTTCAGCCTTTGCTAATTTTGGCAACTGCCAGGAAGGTGCACATGGAATATTATTTTTCGTACATTCAGTATGTGAATCGTCCATATTATAGCATGGATGCCAATTTTTTCCTTTTTTGTCCAATCGTATTTCAATTGTAATGGCCGCTAGGGCTTTTACTTGTTTGAATTGACTCAACATCATTAATTCCACTAGTAACGTAAATAATTGCAGGGTTTGAAAGATATTGATTTCTTTCCCGGGGAGCGGTCAATCTTGTTATACTAAGCATAACAAGTTAGCAACATCAAATTAATGCCGTCCTGGCATTAAAAAGGCCGTTCCCTGGAAAAGGAACAGCCTGTCCTAAGCATAAACAAATTAGCAATCATCAATAAAAATCTTTTGTATAGGGGAATACGCTGCCAATATGTTAAAGTATGAAACATTGAAACCGCGAAGCGGTTGAGGTGATAATCATGCGATAAGTTTTGGTTTATAGAGGATACTCCTCGTTACAGTCTACATGCGCTTACATTGCTCTTCTCGGGAACGCTGCTCGTCTTACAAGAAATCATTTACAGGGTGCTTAGGGTATTAATTACTGCGTCAACAAAAAACATTCTCTTATTTAGTTGCAATCCTGTACTTCTAATTTAATATATTTTATGGTATAAAAAATATTTTCAAGCACATTTATTAATTGTAATTCAATTGTTTAAACATGTAATTTGACGCTTTGGCGCCCCTAATATGAGTTTAGTAATGCTAAAAATATGTGGGAATGCTTGTAAACTTTGGGTTTAACAGTAGGTTAATATTTTAACTCTTCTCTATATGATAATGTATGTTAATGAAAATTCCATTTGGATACGAGCGCATTGTTTTTCATTTTAAACAGGGTTACGATTTGTTTTTTACTTAATATTGAATACCTAAAACCCGTTTCATGAATCTTATTTCGAAGATCTTTATCGCCATCGTGGCACTCGAGCATTTGTATATTTTATATATTGAAATGTTTGCGTGGACGACCATTGGTAAGAAAACGTTTCGATCCTTTCCTGCAGACTTATTTGAGAAAACGAAAGCACTTGCTGCCAATCAAGGCTTGTATAATGGCTTCTTAGCAGCTGGATTGGGCTGGTCGTTGCTGATTTCCGACCCTATTTGGTCGAAAAACGTGGCCATGTTCTTCTTAGCTTGCGTAATTGTAGCCGGTGTATACGGTGCGTTAACAGCCTCCAAATCGATTTTTATCAAGCAAGCATTGCCTGCAATTATAGCTATATTGGTGGTGTTTTTTACGAATGCTGTAAGGTAATGACCACCCAATTACTCAACTATTTCAATAGCTTATCCGCATTATCCCCGGCTGCAGCTACTAACTTATTGGCCCTTTTCCAGCCGGCAAAGCTAGAGAAGGGCGATTTTTTTGCCCGGGAAGGGCGATACGAACAACACATTGCCTTCCTGCTAAATGGGGTTACCCGTGCCTACTTTGTATCCCGCGACGGCACAGAATACAATAAAATTTTCAGTACCCAACACCAATTCATCGGCGCCTACACCGCCATACTTACCCGCCAACCCTCCCAGATCAATATCCAAGCACTCACCAACTGCGAGTTATTGGTCGCTAACTACTACGAGATCGAACAATTATTCGATCAGCACCAAGAAATTGAAAGAGGCGTTCGCAAGCTTGCTGAATCCTTTTTCATGCAAAAGGAAAAAAGAGAAATTGAACTCGTACTACTCGATGCACAAGATCGATACCGCGTATTCCAAGAAGAATATCCAGGTTTAGAAAACCTAATTCCTCAATACCAAGTAGCTGCCTACTTAGGTATTTCACCTACCCAATTAAGCCGTATACGCGCAAAGCGCTAATTTCTTTACATATGTAATTGAAAAGGAGATAGCAAGGTTGTTCCTTTGCTTCGAAAACACGTTACTATGAACCTTACAGGAAACACCGTGCTCGTAACCGGAGCCACAGCAGGCATTGGCTTAGCCATCACAGAAGCGTTACTAACCCAAGGAAATACTGTGTTAGCGGTAGGCCGCAATACCCAATTACTCGAGCACCTCGCACAGCCTACATTAATTCCCATCGCTTGCGACCTTAGTGATGCTACGCAACTACATGCGCTCGTACATACCGTCACCACGGAATATCCACAATGCAACATGGTAGTTAATAATGCTGGCGTTCAGTATAATTACGAATTACCTACCACAAGCGCCTGTGCTCCACGTATAGAAAGGGAACTTATGCTTAATTTAGAAGTACCGATCACGCTTACGGCTTATTTGCTCCCCGTGCTCATGCAGCAATCTACAGCCGCTATCATCAATATCACTTCTGCCTTAGCTATAGCACCCAAGAGATCTGCTGCTGTGTATTGTGCTACCAAAGCAGGGCTGAAAAGTTTTACAAAAAGTTTGACATACCAATTAAGTCATACCAACGTACAAGTATTTGAAGTAGTACCGCCATTAGTGGATACCGGTATGACACGCAAGAACAAAGGAAAAAAGATATCACCGGAAGCTTTGGTGAAGGAAATGTTACAAGGTTTGAAAAATGATCGCCCCGTTATTCATATTGGTAAAGCAAAACTGCTGAAAGTCTTGCACAGAATAAGCCCTGGACTCGTAGAGCGTATTATGCGCAACAACTAAACATGGTCGGTATCTAATATAGCGTAGAAATAAGTATCGTGCCAGCCGTTTTTCAAGGGCAACGATTTTCTTTTCATACCTTCGCGCAGCATACCTGCTTTTTCCATTACCCTATAAGAAGCGGTGTTTTCAACAGCACAACCCGCCTCAACACGGCGTAATTGTAGATGTTCGAACCCAAATTTTATAAGCCCGCGCAATGCTTCGGTTGCTAGTCCTTTACCCCAGTGGTGTGGATGCAATTTATACCAAGCTTCCGCGGAACGAAATTTAGGCGCTTTCATTTTAAAGGCAATAAGACCAATAAAGTGATGGGTGGCGCGGTGTTTAATAGTGAAAATGTATTCAGGTGTTTCTTTATTTTCTGCAGCTGTAATCCATTTACGCAAAACATTGGTAGTGTCTTTTATATCGCGGGGTACACCTAATGTATTGAATTCATCAACTTCCTGTATAGAATGCAAGGCATGTACAACAGCGAGGTCGTTCATGGAGAGTGCTTGCATGGTTAGGTTTTGTGTGGAAAAGGTTAGCATATAATTGATGTGTCAAATAAGTGTATGTCAATACGTGTTGTTGCGTATATTATTTTGATCGAAATACACCTATAATTTAATATTTCTTGGGATTTTGCCCCTATTTTTTAATTTAAAAAAAGACGTATATTGTAAATATACAACCTACAAATCTATATTCCATGGTACTCACTTCCTTGTCAATTTTAGCCCTGGCCTTTTTCGTGGCCCACGTTGTACTTCTTTTTACTTCGTTCGGAAAAGGGGGCATGCAAAAAACTAAGTATTTCTGGTCGCACGCAACCCTGTGGATCTGTGGCATCATCGCTTTTGCGATTACCTGGTTCTTCGCAGGAAAAGGCGAATCCAGTACAGTTGATTTGTTCGATTCTACCACTAAAAAGGTGGCCATCCTCATCCTCGTAGCTGTATTATCGTTGGTTGCACATTCCATAGTAAAACTATTGGTAATGCCGCGCTACACCACAACGAAAAAGTAATTTCACATTTACCAAGAAGGGTATTGCTGTGTATGAACAAGGCAATGCCCTTTTTTTATGCCTAAAACAGTATATTCGCGCAAAAAAAATACGCGTGCCTGCTACTTTCACCATTCATCAATTTGCAACCAACCACGAAGTACGACCTCCTATTTCTTACCTAGTAAGGAAGTATTTCGAGGAGTTTATTCAAACTAACTTATTGCAAGATAAAAAGTTACAAGTACCGCATGAGGTAGCTATCGTGTTGGACTTGTATTTTGTAGAAGATGTAGTAGGTGGTCCCAAGGAGATTTTTCTATCTCCTATTATACCCAATAAAAAGAACCAGCCTAAAAAGCCTTATATGATGCTGGTGCCACTAGGGTTGCTTAAAAATGCGCAAGATCCCCAGTCTAAAACCATGGAGCTCATGTACGAAGCTATTATGTTGCTCTGTGTGAACATTTTCCCCAAGCTGCCACCCAATTATATGGCCAACCTGGGGAAAAAGATTGATTGGAATTATTTGAAGTCGTTACCATACCCCGCGCCGCAAGCTGAACAACAATACGTCAGCGACCTCCTCGATTAAGATTCTTCCAAGTTAAAAATCAATACCCGGTTCATCATCGCTCCAGCAACAGCACCTTGTGCCACAGCTTGTGCTACGGAGCGCATGCGCGTAGTATTATCGCCCGCCGCGTAAATCCCTGGCTGCGTAGTAGCCTGAAAGCTGTCTACTTGGATATACCCATGCTCCGTCATCTCGCAACCCAATTTCGCCGGTATATCAGAATGCTGCTCAAAGAAAGGGTGTGCATACATGGCTTCTACCGCCACTTGGCGCCCATCCTGTAAAGCCACTTTCTCCAACCTTCCAAATTGATGTTGAAGCGCCACGATCGGCTGGGTTTCAATATGTATCCCAAGTGTAAGCAACTTCTCCTTTGCCGCATCGTCAAATGTAGGTGTGCCATTCGTAAATAGGGTAATATCCTTGTTCCAATGCCTAATAAACGGCACATATTCCACTGCTAGCTCACCGTTGGCAATTATGCCCACGTGTTTGTCTTTCACCTCGTAACCATGACAATAAGGGCAATGCAATACCGTAATGCCCCAACATTCGGCATAACCAGGTATACCCGGCATAATATCGCGGATGCCGGTGGCAAATAATAACAAGCGTGTTTGATGTACCTGCTGATTGTCTGTATGTACACTAAAATGCATACCATGCTTTTCAACTGTAGCAACCCGGTCCTGGGTAAACGACACAGTAGGGTATTGCAATACCTGTTTCTTCGCTTCCGCGGCAATTTGAGCAGGGGTGTCGCCATCATGCGTAATGAAGTTGTGCGAATGGGGCGTTTGCCTGTTACACGGCCTCCCGCTATCAATAATCAACGTGTTGCGAAGTGATCTTCCAAGTGCAAGTCCTGCCGATAAGCCGGCATAGCTGCCGCCAACTATAATTACGTCGTACATAAGCATGTTATTTTAAGAGTGGTAGCCTGCAAAAATACACAAATGCAACTTTGTTGCAAAAAGAAATTGCCTTTCGTATATGCATAATCTGCTATATTAGTCGCACAGATGCAACGGAACCTTACAATAGATGCCATCAAAGGCTTTGCCATTTTACTCGTCGTCCTGGGTCATGCCATCCAATACAATATGCCGGGTGCTTTCGATCAATCCATTTTGTTTCGAATGATATATTCATTTCATATGCCACTCTTTATTTTTCTAAGTGGGTATGTTAGCTTCGGCACGTTCGATGGTTCATGGAAAAAGCTACAAAAGCGTTTCGGTACTTTGCTCGTTCCTTTTTTCGCTTGGTTTATAGTATCATATTTTTTCTACTTCAACACGAAAGCTAGTTTTTTAGTTGAATTGAAACGTGTGATCATGGAGCCAGATTATGGCCTATGGTTTTTATGGGTCTTGTTTTGGTTGAACGTAATTTTATTCCTCGCTATGCGCGTAACGAAGAAGTATGAAGAGTGGGCGATGCTGGGAATTTTTGCCATAATCTATCTAGGTAAATCAGTGTTGAAAACAGGGGCCGCAGATTTCGGGTTGAATTTAATTGTGTGGTACTTGCTATTCTTTTTAACCGGTTACGCGGCGAAGAAACACCATGTGTTACGTGCCCAAGCAAAACCCTACGCCGCTATCTTGTGCGGTATACTGTATGTTGTATTGTTTGCTTATTGGGATCGCCTAAATGCGCCTATATTTATTACTCAGTTAGCTTTGCCGAAGGTCATGACTACAGCGGCTACTTTGGGTTACCGCTTCCTAGTAGCTTCAACTGCTATCTACGTATTGTATTACATCTTTGCTAAGTTGTCGATCGTAGAACGTATACAAAATGTATTCGTTTATTTCGGTACCATTTCCTTGGAAATCTATGCAACGCATTTTTATTTCTTCTCACTCATATATCTCGCTCAAGATATTCCAAACCTGCCTACGCGTATCGCCATTACTTTTATGGGCATATTAGCAGGCACGTGGGTGGTGCAATATTTATTGAAGAAAATTCCTGTATTACCACGATTACTTTACGGCAAACAGGCTAAATAAATATTCTCGTTCCACTAAAGCTTTCCCTGAATTCTTTGGGTGTACAGTTTTTCTTCTTTTTGAATATCCTGTTGAAGTTGGAAATATTATTAAAACCACAGTTATAAGCTATTTCTGCCACCGATTGTGTAGTGTCAATTAACATACGCGTAGCATGCCCCAACCGTATTTCGTTCAAACTATCGATGAACGTATTACCGGTGCGTTGTTTGAAAAAACGGCTAAACGATACATCACTCATGTTCGCTATTTTCGCCAATTCACCCAATGCAATAGGTTTGTCGAAGTTTTGGTTCATGTATTCGAGTGTTTTCTCTATTCTACGGCTATTATAGGTAAACTGCTCGCCATTGGAGAACGAGGCGTCTGATAAGATGCGCATATTCCTGGAAATGGATAAGTCGTGTAGTATCGACATCAATTCCAAGAT
Source organism: Chitinophaga skermanii (assembly GCF_003259335.1). Taxonomy (GTDB): domain Bacteria; phylum Bacteroidota; class Bacteroidia; order Chitinophagales; family Chitinophagaceae; genus Chitinophaga; species Chitinophaga skermanii. The sequence continues at coordinate 459,804 of NZ_QLLL01000002.1, read as the reverse complement.
CGAGTCAAATCCCTGCTTTTGATTCAGTAGTATAATCCGCGGGGCTAATTGCTGTATGGTTTCCTTCGAAAACAAAATCCCGCGCAGCGATTTCTCAAACATGGTACGTATAAAACTCAATTGGTTCCTACGCAAAAATCGGTCGTCAAACAAATCCTTGTGAAACTGTATCGTAATCTCTTTCACTTCTTTACTCTTGCATTGATGCGTAAACCAAGCATGCTGAACATTCGGTCCCACCAACACCAACTCCAATTCATCTATCTCTTCAATATGATCCCCCACAACACGCTTCGCTCCCTTCGCATGCTGTATAAAATTCAATTCATATTCTTCATGGTAATGTAATGGAAAGTCAAACCCGCTTTTCACTCTACTAAATATCGTAAAACAATCACTCTGCGTTAGCGGCGTAATCTCTCTTAATAACTCGCTTTTCATGGTGTGGAAAGTTGAAATAGGTAGCGTTGAATTATTCTTACAAACGAAAGTAATGCTTTTGATGTAAAAAAAATACTAGTGCAATGTTTTAGCATCAATCGATTGAAATCTTTACTGGGTAAGTGTTTTAAAAGATATTTTTTCTTGTTAATATAGTATTAGTTGAAAAAATATAAAAATAGGATAAAATAGTATTTAAGCTTAGCCCAATAGTGGTCATACTTTTGACTAAATAATCCTACGTTATGAAAATGAAATTATTCCTCGGAGTGATTTTGTGTTCCCTATGCACATGTCTTCATCTCCACGCTTTCGCGCAAAGCAAGGCAATAACGGGGTCCGTGCACGACGATAAAGGCAATGCCTTACCGGGTGCAACGGTTCAAGTAAAAGACACGAAAGTGGCCACCGTTACGGATGTGAATGGAAAGTTTTCACTCCAAGTCCCCAATGAAGGAAAGATCCTCGTATTTACTTTCATTGGTATGCAAACGCTCGAACAAACCATCGGGCAAAAATCAACCTTTAACGTGGTGCTACAAACCGCTTCCAGGAACCTTGGCGACCTTGTCGTTATTGGTTATGGCCAACAACGCCGCCAAGATGTAAACGGTTCTGTTTCTACTATTAAATCCAGTGATATCGCTAACATCGCGCAAGTAAGTGTCGATCAAATGATTCAAGGTAAGGCTGCAGGTGTAACCGTTACCCAAAACAGCGGCCAACCCGGTAGCTTAACCTCTGTTCGTATCCGCGGTGTTACCTCCTTAACCATGAACAATGAACCACTCTATGTTATAGATGGTGTGCAAGTAAGCGGCGATGGTCGTAATACAAGTACAGGCGGCCGATCTGTTGTTTCTGGTCCTTCTACTATTTCTGGGGGTGGCCAAACAGCTCTCAGTCCTTTAGCAGCGCTCAACCCAAATGATATTCTTTCTATCGATATCCTTAAAGATGCTTCTGCTACAGCTATCTTCGGCTCCCGTGGTTCAAATGGCGTTATTATTATTACCACGAAGAAAGGAAGAACTGGTATTGGTAAACTCACCTACGATGGCTATTACGGTGTGCAGCAACCTTCTAAGTATTTAGATGTAATGAACTTACGTCAATACGCCACGCTGCAAAATGAAATGGCCAAAGTATATGGCGTAGAACCCCGCCAAGAGTTCTCAGATATAAGCCTACTCGGCAATGGTACTAACTGGCAGAAAGAAATCTTCCGGAATGCACCTATGACCAGCCACAGCTTGGCTTTCTCTGGTGGTAAAGATGGTGTTAACTATTATGTGTCTGCCGGTTATTTAGATCAGCAGGGGATTGTAATTGGTTCTTATTTTAAACGCTATTCTGTACGCGCAAATATCGACGGGCAAGTAAATAGCTGGTTGAAAGTAGGTACGAATGTAACCGCTTCCCGTACAAATGAAAATATCACGGTCAACGACTTGAAAGAAGGTATCGTTAGCTTAGCACTTCAACAAGCTCCCGATTTAGCGGTGTATAATATGGATGGCTCTTGGGCTGGTCCATTAGCTGGTAAAGATGATGGCGAAGGTTCCGAAAACCCGGTCGCAAAAGCTTTGAGCATTTTGAATGGTGTTACAAGAAATAAAATCATGGGTAACATTTACGCCGATATCAATTTCTCAAAAGCTTTTACCTTCCACTCAGAAGTCAGCGGCGATTTTAATTTTGGTTCCAATACAGTATTCAAACCCACTTATAAATGGGGCCGTTACGAAAACAAAAATGCTACTTTATATGAAGGTAGATCGAATAGCATGTTCTGGTCGATCCGCAACTACTTAACGTATAATGCCACTTTCAACCAGCAACACAATATCACCGCCATGCTAGGACAAGAAGCTATGGAATCTAGCTGGGAAGGTATCTCTGCTATGCGCCAAGGTTTCTTTACCAACAACATCTACGCTATTGATGCTGGTGATGTAGCCGGTGCTAGCAATGGTGGTTATAGAGGTAGTGGTGCACAAGCATCTTACTACGGTCGTTTGTTGTACGCTTTCAAAGATAAATACGGTTTAACGGCTACCATACGTGCCGATGGTTCTTCTAAATACGATCAATTAGCGAAAAAGCAATGGGGGTATTTCCCTTCATTTGCCGCTTCTTGGAAGTTGTTCAACGAACCATTCATGAAGAACGTAAATCAATACGTGAACAATATTAGGTTGAAAGCTGGTTGGGGTATTGTTGGTAACCAAGATGTGCCGGGCTTCTTATACGGTTCTTCTTTAGCCGTAAACCCAACAGGCCTTGGTGCAGGGGTGTCTACCGTAAGAATTCCTAACCCGAATTTACAATGGGAGTCTGCTATGCAAACTAACTTGGGTATCGATTTCTCCCTCTTCAAGGATAAATTAAATGCCACTGTAGAGTTCTACAATAAAACGTCGAAAGATTTCTTATACCAACTCTCCTTACCGGTTGTTATCACAGGCGGCCCCGACTACAACGGTGGTTTGTCGAACCCCTACGTGAACCTCGGTAAAATGAATAACAAAGGTTACGACATTACCTTGAACTACCGCGCGATTGCGAAAGGCAATTTCACTTGGAATACTACGCTTACGTTCTCGCAATACAAAAACAACGTAAAAGAACTCTCTGCTACTACCACCGATATTACAAAAACACTGAACAGCGGGTTCCTTACATTCCCACTTACCCGCACCGTACAAGGTATGCCTATGGGTATGTTCTACGGTTTCAAAACAGTCGGCATCTTCAACGACCAGTCTAAGTTCGCTACGTTACCAAAGCAATTTGGTGTTGACTTCGGACAAGGGCCCGGCCAAAACTGGTTAGGCGATGTACAATATGAAGACGTAAACGGCGATGGTAAAATTGATGAGAAAGATAGAACCTTCATTGGTTCTCCACACCCGAAATTTACGTATGGTTTCATGAATAGCTTCTCGTACAAAAACTTCGATTTAAGTGTGTTTGTACAAGGTTCGTACGGGAATAAAATCTTAAACCTTACACGTGTTTCTGCCGGTGGTTTACAAAGATTATATACCAACCAATTCGCTGATGTAGCTAACTTCTACACACCGGAAAATCCAAATACTAATATTCCACGCCCACGCCGCGGCGACGATAACCCGAATCTCTTCCTCAGCGATCGCTTCTTAGAAGATGGTTCTTACCTAAGAATTCAAACGGTGAACTTAGGCTACAACTTCAGCAGCGATTTATTACGCAAAGTGCGCATCTCGCGGTTGAAAGTATACGGTAGCGTGCAAAACTTGTACACGTTCACGAAGTACACAGGCTACGATCCGGAGGTGGGTGCTTATAACGGCGATGCATTGCAATTAGGCATCGATAACGGTCGCTATCCATCGCCACGTACGTTCACTTTTGGCCTGAATGCCGAGTTCTAATTTGATGAACCATTAAAACTTTGAAGATGAAAATCTGTAAACGACATATATTTTTCTTTTCCGCGCTGATGGCACTCAGTACAGGTTGCTCGAAAGACTTTCTGAACAAACCGCCGGAAGATCAAATTGTAACGGAGAACTTCTATCAAACCGAAGAACAAGTAGCAGCGAGTACAAACATACTCTACGGCCTACCTTGGTTCGGTTTCAATACAAAAGCCTTCTGGGCCATCACCGAATTATCTGGTGGCAATGGCCGTAGCTGGTCGGGCGACGTGGTAAACTTCGGCGACCTTACCGTAACAGGCGATAACCAATTGCTCTACTCTGCATGGGAATCCCTCTATTCTGTCATTGCGCAATCGAACATGCTATTGCTCAACCTACCGAAATATGTAAACCCTGCCGTGTCAAAAGCAACGGTCAATAATGCCCTCGGTGAAGCACATTTCATGCGTGCCATGGCATACTTCTACCTCGTGCGATTATATGGTGCCGTTCCGTTGATCGAGAATAACTTGGATCATATTAACGACCCCTTCTTACCACGCCACCGCGTAGAAGATGTATATAAATTCATTATCCGCGACTTGGAATTCGCTGAAGCCAACTGCGTAAAGAAAATGCGCGGCGCTACTTATACAGCCAATGGCCACGTTTCCAGTGGTTCTGCATCTGCTGTATTAGCGAAAGTATATCTCTATTTGAAAGACTATGCGAAAGCCAGGGAAAAAGCGGAACTCGTTATCAATAGTAAAGAGTTCAAACTATATGGTACCGATGAAGTACCTGGTACTAACTACGATGGTCTTTTCCGTACAAAAAATAACAACAACGAAGAAAGTATCATCGCGTTACAGTGGACAGTTGATCTTGTAAAATATGGCCCACAAAATGGTACGCAAGCATCTTTCGCACTCAATTCTACAATTACTGGTACAGGCGATGGCTGGGCAGTAATCGGGCCTACAATCGACCTGCAAAAAGCATTCGAGCCAGGTGATATTCGTAGAAAATCAACCATCATGCTTCGCGGCGATGTATACCCAGAAATCAACCAAGCAGCAGGCGGTTACACGGTACCCGACGATGCTAATGCACAAGGTACACACGCAGCGATTAAAAAATACGTAGTAGGCACCCCGGCCGATAATGGTGGTATTGGTGCTTACCAAAAAACGGCCAACAATACGTATTTAATGCGTATGGCAGAAGTATATCTTATACATGCCGAAGCCATCTTAGCAGGCGCAACCAGTACTTCAGATGCAGGTGCATTAGCGAGCTTTAATAAAGTGAGGCGACGGGCAGGTTTAGGTGATAAGCCTTCCATTACACTCGATGATATTTTGCATGAGAGAAGAATTGAATTGGCAATTGAAGGTGATTATTGGTTCGACCTTGGTAGAATTGATCGCGCAAAAGCCATTGGTATTATCAATAACCAAGAACGTGGTACGTATAGTAACGATAGCCCACCGGTTATCTACTCTACGAAGATCACGATCACGGAAGATAAATTCTTGTTCCCCATTCCAACGAGTGAAACAACGAAGAACCCAAAATTCTTAGAGCCACCAGTGCCCTATAAATTCTAATGCATTAAAAAGATCGTCATGAAAAAACATATTATATTATACTTTCTCATGTTCGTGATGTGCGCCGGCTTTTTGTTCACTTCTTGCGAAAAGGACGAAACGCCCGTGCCGCCAACTTTGGAAAGAGTGCGCTTGATTAAAAAAGATAGCACCACTTCCATTGGTTATACGAGCAATATGTATGCAATCATGGGCCAACACTTAGGCACCACCATAAAAGTGTTGTTCAATGGTACTGAAGCATACCTTAATCCTACGTTAATTACAAACACCAGTATTATCGTAAGCATACCGGCCGATGCACCTTGGAAAGACCAAGAAAATAAAATCACGGTAATTACTTTGGGCGGCGAAGCGAAGATTGATTTCAAAATACAACAACCCGGCCCAGAGATTACCAACTTTGATCCAAAAGCCGCCGGTACAGGCGATGTAATTACGATTACTGGTAAAGTGTTCGACGGGCTGGAACGCGTGATGTTCGATTCTACAAAAGCAGAAATAGTAAGCTTCACGTCAACAGAAATTAAAGTAAAAGTACCCGCAGGTATTGTACAAGCTTTTATTCACGTTTTCACACCCGGTGGCGTAACTACTTCGAAAGCCGCCTTTGGTTTCAAATACGTGGTGTTTGATGATGATTTAGCACCAAGCTGGTGGAAAGGTGGTTGGGGAAATACAACCGATTGGGCCAGTACGCAAATTGTAAAACGTGGTACACGCGCAATTAAGGTGCAATACACGGGTGCGTGGAGTGGTTTTCAAACAGGGTATAGCGGTGCTGATATTACCTTATCGGGATACAGCGCTATTAAGATTTCGTTGTATGGTATGGTAGGTTCGAACGGAAGAAAAGTGAAGCTTGTATTAAATGGTAATTACGATATTGGTTTTGAAATGATATTGAAGGAAGGGGAATGGCAAGATTTTACCATCCCGTTAAGCTCGATGGGTAATCCTGCCAAGCTATTAGAAATTGTATTACAAGAAGCCGAAGGTAATGCCACTACCGGCATGTACGTTGATGATATCGGTTTGATATAAACTGTTTTCATAACTAGGAATGATGATCGTGCGAAAGATAAGCAACTGCTACCCTGTGGTTGAGGTAGCAGTTGCTTTTTATAAATGTTTTATTATGAAGGATATGTTAAAGAAGCGTTTAACTTGGTTGTTTTTATTTGGATTGATAAGTACCCAAACCCGCGCGCAAATAGATGATAGAGCTACCCCGCAAACGAAGGCTTTATACAACAATTTACACAAGTCGGCACAAACAGGTTTCCTACTCGGTCACCAAGATGCATTGGCGTACGGCGTTGGGTGGAAATACAAACCACGAAAAAGCGATGTCTACAGCGTAGTGGGCGACTATCCCGCTTTATATGGCTGGGATCTCGGCTACATAGAAAACGATTCCCCCGTCAATCTCGATAGTGTTCCCTTCGATAAAATGAAACAATACATCCGCGAAGGCTATGAAAGAGGTGGGGTGATCACTATTTCATGGCATGGTAATAATCCATTGAACGATAAAAGCGCTTGGGATGTAACACCTAACAGTGTACAATCCATTCTTCCCGGTGGCCCGCAACATGCGAAGTTCCTCACCTGGCTCGATAAAATCGCCGCCTTTCTTCACGATTTAAAAGGCAAAAATGGCGCACCTATACCTGTACTTTTCCGCCCATACCACGAGCTTACCGGCAACTGGTTCTGGTGGGGTAGCAGCACTTGCACACCCCAAGAATTCAAAGATTTATTCCGCTTCACTGTTCACTATTTCAAAGATGAAAAACAACTCCACAATTTAATCTACGTATACAACACCTCTCAAACAAAAGATACCACCGCCTTCCTCGAACGCTACCCCGGCGACGATGTGGTAGATGTACTCAGCTTCGATGCCTACCAGTACGACGATCCTACAACATCCAGTAAGTTTCAAACGGAAGTATTGCAGAATGTTAAAGATATTTACCAACTAGCGCAAACGCGCCATAAAATAATTGCCATTGCAGAAACCGGTTACGAGCAAATTCCTTATGCCCAATGGTGGACGAAAACGTTGTTACCCGCAATTGGTAACTATCCCGTATCGTATGTGCTACTTTGGCGCAATGCCGGGGTCATGCCGGGAAATAAGATGCATTATTACATGCCTTATCCCAAACATGCCTCCGCTCCCGATTTTAAACGTTTTGTCCAATCACCGAAAGTTTTGCTCGAACGAGATGCAAAGGCGCTGAAACTCTATAAATAATCATGCTACATGGTGATGTATCCAACAGGTACGTGCGGGTTTTATTTGATTCACGTAAAAACAACATGTATGAACACTCATAATTTGAAGCAGCAACCATTGTTTGCCACATTTTTTGCATGCGCATTACTGCTCACTCTATTCGCTTGCTCAAAGCAAGCAACAACCGGTAATACGAATGTAACGCCCCCGCAACAACCCAGTACCGAGCTTACAAATGGTATTGGCCACGGGGTAAACTTACAGCCATCGTACTACAACGGGGGCAATGTAAATTTCGCTTGGAGCCTCATGAAGGCACAAACAAAAATTAAAACCGTGCGGATAGAAATTGAACCTTCTGCCAATATCAATACAGTTAAAAGCTGGATCAGTGCAGCGAAGAGCAATGGGTACACTGTTATTTGCACCTACCACAAATCCACCGTGTTAGGCAGCGATAACACCACCGAATTGAATGCCGCCGCTAGCTGGTGGGTAAGCAATTACGCGAATCTTGCCAGTGCAGGAAGTTTTATTGTGAATTTAATGAACGAGTGGGGAAGTCATAATATCACTGCTAATAGTTATGCCGCTGCTTATAATACGGCAATTAGTACAGTACGTCAAGTGTATAGCGGTACTATCATTATCGATATTCCCGGTTGGGGCCAAGAAACGGCTACTGCTGCTGCCGCTGTAAAGGGGCAAGGCGGCGTGAAGTTAAATGATACCAACATTATTCTATCTGTACATATTTACCCGAATGGCTGGAACCAAGGCAAAAACCACACCCTGCAAAACATCGACTTAGACGACCTGGCGTCGGCTGGTCGCCCTTGCATGGTGGGCGAATTTGGTAACCAACCTGCGGGTAGTGCTAACTGGTCGGGCATGGTCAACTATGCCAAATCCAAAGGATGGACAGTACTCGGTTGGTGCTGGAATGGCGATGGTGGTAATATGAATATGGTTACACCTTCTTGGGCTACCAACGCCACCGCTACTTCATTTAGTGTAAGTAGCTATTTTAGTACGATCTATAATTTATTGTAAAAACATGTCGCACGTTATCTTATAAAGTATGACTAACAGGGTTTGTGATCGCCCCTTCTATAAAGAGGGGCTTTGGCAAATAAAGGAACATAGGATAAGTGTATCAAAATTTGAGAATGATAAGAATAGCCATTTTAAGTTTATTGTTACTGCTGGGAAAAACCAACCTGCAATTTTTCCCCGCCAATAATGCGTATTTACAATACACAGGCAGGCTAGATGTTACAGATCCAACAGCCCCCAAAGCATGGTCGCCCGGTGTATATATGCAATGCACCATTGAAGGTACAAGCGTAGGCATTATTCTCGAAGATCAACATCAATATAATGCAAACTACAATTACATCAGTATCGCTATAGATCAGCAAGCACCTATTCGTGTGCAAATGAAGCAAGTGGTAGATACTTTATTCGTACATAATTTACCCAAAGGCAAACACCATATTACGGTATGTAAAAGCACGGAAGGAAATATCGGTTACATCATATTCAAAGGCATCTTAGCAGAAAAACTCTTGCCTTCACCACCCAAGCCATCCCGTAAAATTGAGTACTACGGTAATAGTATTACATGTGGTACTGGCAGCGATCAAAGCGTGATCCCTTGCGGAAAAGGTGCCTGGCATGATCAACATAATGCTTATATGAGTTATGGCCCGTTAACTGCACGCGCCTTACATGCACAATGGCAATTGTCGGCCGTTTCTGGCATTGGTTTAATGCATAGTTGTTGTAATATCGGTATTACAATGCCGGAGGTATTCGATAAAATCAATATGCGCGAAAATAAGCTGGATTGGGATGTTAACTTATACCAGCCCGATGTAGTAACGATTGCACTTGGCCAGAACGATGGTATACAAGATAGTACCATTTTCAGTAATCGTTATGCCGATTTCTTGCGTACGATGCGTTCAAAATATCCAAAGTCCACTTTCGTATTATTGAACAGTCCAATGGCCGATCCATCGCTTGCAAACTTCTTATCAAAAAATATGCAAGCACTTGTTCAACGTTTACACGAGGAAGATAGTAACATCTATACGTATACGTTTAAAAAACGCTATCACGCCGGGTGCGACGATCATCCTTCTTTGGTAGAACATACACAAATAGCAGCAGAACTTACGGCCTTTATTAAACACATGAAACACTGGTAAAATAAAAGTAGCCCGCCAGCATAAGGCTGGTCAGGCTACCCTCTCTAAGTATAATAAACTAGTCCGTAGGAAAATATTATGGAACAATAAATGGTTTCACAATTTTCAATACATCTTCTGGTTTTAATTCTTCATCGAATGCTTCGGTTGCAGAATTAAAACCAATCGTGCGATTTGTTACAGGTAATTGCGAAATATCAATGTTTGCTTGTATTACATTTTCTTCTCCATTATAGCTGCCTTGCACCACGTCGCCAATACCCGTTTCTTTGCCCGTAATCCATGGTTGTACACTTGCCCCTAATGCTTTGCGCATGGAGCGAATGTGTGAAGCATGGCGCGCTTCTACTGAATGGATATTCAAAGCAGCTTGGAGTATATCGCCGGTGCCTACTAATTCAGCAGCACGACCTTTATACGCTCTTACGCCTGTATCTTCAAATGTTTGCGCTACCGCTAGGAAGGTGTTATAGTTTGAAAATACATTGCCAAATAAACCGCCTGCTGTAAAATCAAACGTAGGCTTCGCTACAGGCGTACCACCTACAGAAGGAATGGCTGCCTTTAGGAATTTTACGTGGTTAGCTTCATGTGTAGCAATGGTACTAATGGCGCCTGATGGAGGGCCTGCTGGAACTAAGCCACTTGTATCACGACCAATTTGATAAAACTCTGCTTCTAAATATTCTAGCGTTAATGCATAATTCAATATAGCTGCAATTTCAGATTGCGATGCAACACTGCCTGCGTATGCTTTTTTCAAGAACGACCCAAAGGCCAAAGGAATAGCTGTTAATGCAAGCTTCGCGCCAATACCGGCAAAATTCTTTAAGCTCTGCCTGCGGGTATCCGTTCTTTCGTAGAATTCAGGATCTGCTTTCTCGAATTCGTTGAGTATGTTTTGTAAATTCATGACTTTACTTTTTCGGTGAAGATTAACTTGGTAGTTTACTAGCGTCGATTTGTGTTTTGATGAAGGCGCTTGCCACGGCCAACACTTCTTTCGGGGTTTTACTTTTCTCTAATCCAAAATCAGCTGTCACCACTTCCTCATTCGCGAAAGTACCATTGCTAATCAAATCCCTAATAAGCGCTGCATGCCTTGCTTCTACAGAAACAATCTTACCCGCCAATACCAAGTAATCGGGCGATGTAATTAACCTGCCGGCTCCATTATAGGCCGACACACCAAGGTCTTCAAATGCCTTGGCGGTGGCCAATACACTATCACGTTTAGAAAAATCAATCGCACTGAAATTCACTTCCAATGCAGGTATAGCACTACTAGTTAAGGCGCGCTTAAAAAATTCACGATGCGCCACCTCGTGATCTCGTATACTCGTTAATAAGGTTCGCTCGTTGTCCGTAATACCCGCGTACGGCGTTTCTACTACGCGCAAGTAAAATGCTGCTTCTAATTGTTCCAATGCATATGCATAGTTTAATATGCCGATGTCTCCACCTCCTAAACTTACCATATTGTTGTCGGGGTAGATCGTATCATTGTTACACGCAACCGTTGCTGCTGTAGTGATTCCTCCGAATATGGCAGCATATCGAAGGAATTTACGCCTACTGAAAGAACCGTCGTTTACGGGCGCGACTTTCTCTTCCGGCTTTTGCAGAATTTTAGTCATAAGAATGATTTTAGTTTTAACAACTATTATTTAATAATTGCCGCATCTATTTTACAATGCAGCTGTCGGTAGGAGGGTATATATTCAATTACGAGAATGCGAATAAGACGGATTTATTTTTTGAAAATAAATATTGAAAATGAATAGGGTAGGAGCTTGTTGGTGGAAAACAGAAATTCAGTAATATTGTTCAATATAAATTGTTTGTCATGAAAATGCCGCTCCTTTTACTCCACGGTGCACTCGGTGCCAGTAAACAATTCGATGATATTGTAACCTCGTTACATGATCATTATAATGTGCATCGACTGAATTTTATTGGTCATGGTGATGAACCCCTTGGAGAAGAAAGTATGTCTATAGAAACATTGACAAATCAATTATTGTCTTACATCGACGAAAAGTTCCTCGATCCCATTCACATATTCGGTTACAGCATGGGCGGTTATGTAGCCCTCAACGCGGCCTTACAAAACGATAGTAAAATCGCCAGCATTCAAACCCTTGGTACTAAGTTCGATTGGAATCCCCAATCCGCCGCAAAAGAGGTGAAAAGCCTCGATGCAGAATTCCTCATGGCCAAAGCACCGGCTTTTGTCGATCACTTGCGGGTACTCCATGGCGAACAATGGCGCAACTTGCTCAGCAATACGGCTTTGTTAATGCTAGCCCTTGGTCATCACCCTTTACTTACCCCATCCACCCTTCCCCAAGTAAAAATACCCATACGCATCATGGTGGGCGATCACGACCAAATGGTGAACCTCGAAGAATCGATCGCGGCCTTCCGGGCACTCCAAAATGGATCATTTGCCGCCTTGCCAGGCACCGTTCACAAATTTGAGAAGGTCAATAATGGGTTGTTATTAACCCTTATAAATCAATGGATGAACGATGTAAAAGCCATGCAAAAGCTTGCTTTGTAGTACTTTTTTATATAATATATTTGTTTAATTTACATATTATCCCTATCTTTTGGGTACGAATCACCTATGTATGTAATGATGCCACCGAATAGGCATCCGAAGATTAATCCATTACACCGATACACCTATGAACTTAGAACAACTCCCTAGTTTATTGGGGCATTCTGTTTACGACCCAGCCTTCGACGGCGTTTTAAGGGCATTAGCGATCAACGAGCGACCGGAAGACAATGGCACCATCGCGGTAGATGTAAGTAATAAAACATTAGGCGTTCACTTGGAATTTCAAGCGAAGGAAAAGTTTATGGTGCATCATGGTTCACCTAAATCTACCTTTAGTGCCAAACAAGATGAACTAGTGTTAACCGCCGTCACCTTCGATCGTAATTTCACCCGCTTGCAAAAGGATGCGAATGTATCCTTACCGTTTAAATTATTATACGGCGAACAGGGGGCTACTATTTGTGTTAAACTTAAACGCAAACAATACCTTAAACAAAACACAGGCAGCTTTAAATACGGCTGGTGGTTTTTACTCGGTGAATACGAAGTATTAACCGCCCTCGATGAAAATGAATCATTATTGTGGTTCCGCGTTGTGCTGGTTAATAAAAACAACAGCAAAGGCGTTGACATGCAAAAAATGATTCGCCCACAAAACTTACACCTTCATACACATCATTATAAAGAACTTGAATCCATGAAAGTGGTTAATCCAACGCTTTCCTGGGTACTCCGTATGAATGAAGGCGATCCAACCTTCACGCAGAAAAATATCCGTGAAACGGCCACTATTCTCGAGAAATTTATCGATGCTTTACACCAAGCATGTAAAGAACAAAAAGCACTCGGCGTATACAATGCGGTGAAAAAAACGATCAATAATTTGAATAAACTCAGTCGTAAATACGATTGCTTAATCGATAACCGTGAACGCGAAGAACTAATTCTATTCGTAAACGATGCGGTACGCCTCACCGGCCTGCAACTCGAACGCTCCCTCGATATCACCTGGGAATGGCGCGAATGGTAAACATATAACACCGGCTTTTTTTAATGTCAATACCTTACACAAAACAGTAGGCTGTCTCTTTTATAAGAGATGGCCTTTTTTGCATGTTTTAAGGCGAAATAAAGCGGTAATTTGACCTGTTGTTATTCATTGTTCGAAACGATTTTTTTGATGCTAAAAAAGCCTTAAAATCCTTTCGTTTTTTAACTAATTGATCCCCAATTACTTCAATACAAAAGCCTTTGACGACCCTTTGAAAACCCTTTGAAAATCGGCTGAAACCCTTGAAAACACTAAGGGGACCCTTTGAAAGACTTTAACCTGCCTTTGACTTGCCTTTGAAAAGCCTTTGAAATGCCTTTAAACTGCCTTAGAAAATAGCCGGCAAGACTTATACCTCCCTTTGAAACACTTGGAAATCACTTAGTAGTCGATTAGATTTGTCGTAATCGCACTTTTAAGTGGGCTGTTTCTCAATCTATGCACACCAACCCAAATGCTCTATTCCCCTGGTTGCCAAATTTATAAGACATTCACCGCAGTAAGTACAAAGTAAGAACCCCAGTGTTTTCGGGCATTTGCAAAGTTTTCTCCGACTCTTTTCCGACTTTTACCGACACAACCCCAGTATTGACGCGGGTCGTTCCGACTATTTCCCAACCTTTTGTCGACAAAAACCTTATCAAATGCTTGGTTTTACCGGGTGCAAGTAAGCTTTCAGTCGACTGTCACCTGGTAATTACCTTGTAAAACACAAAAAGGTCATCTCTACAAGAGAGACGACCTTTCCAAAAATATTGTATACCAGTTTACTTACGACAGTAAAGCCGGCTTCTTGTGGTATGTTTTCAAAATGAATTCACCAAAAATCGTATTCGACCATGCGAACCATTTACGGGTGAAGTTCGTTGGATCATCTTTGTGGTAAGATTCATGCATGAAACCCGTACCGCCATGCGTTTTTTGCAACGTTTCAATACACCATTTGATCTCGCTATCGTTGCTGCTTGTTAAGCCACGCATAACAATACTCATCGGCCAAATCATATCCAACCCAATGTGCGGACCGCCAATACCTTCGCCAAATTTACCTTTGAAGAAGAATGGATTGTCTGGCGATAACACGTAACGACGCGTATTCTGGTAAATAGGATCACTCTGCTTCATGGCACCCAAATAAGGCAACGATAACAACGATGGTATATTCGCATCATCCATCAAGTTTACACTACCAAAACCATTCGTTTCAAAAGCGTACATAGTGCCGTACGTATCGTGTTTGAAAGTGGCATACGTATTCAACGCTCTTTCTACGGAAGTAGCTAAAGCCGCAGCCGGTGCTACTAACGATTTCATCGCCGCAATAGATTTACCCATTTCTTGTAATTGCTTCAAACTGGTTAAAGCAAAGAAGTTAGATGGAATCAAGTAAGGGAATACAGTAGCATCATCACTCGGGCGGAACATAGAACATATCAAACCGTTCGGGCGTGCTGGGTAACCGTAACCTGCCATTGGTACACCGTCGGTAGCCCATGCGGTGGTTCTTTGGAACGAATACGGGCCTTTACCATCGAAGCGTTGTTGTTCTGTAAACGTTTTGATGATGAGGTGCATCGCTTCTACAAACTCGGCATCGAAGGCAGATGTATCACCTGTTTCTTTCCAATAGCCATGGGCTAAACGGATCGGGTAACACAAGCTGTCGATCTCCCATTTGCGCTCGTGGATACCGGGTTTCATGGTGGTGATATCGGTATGCTTCCACTCGCTCACTTTGTTCAAGTCTTTATAAAATGCATTCGCATAAGGATCGAGTATGATGAATTTCGCTTGGCGGTGAATGACGCCGCGAATCATTTGTTGTAAGTCTTTATCGTCTTTTGTGAGCGGCAAATATGGCCACACTTGCGCGGATGAATCGCGGAGCCACATCGCGTCGATGTCGCCTGTAATAACGTAAGTATCGGGTTTGCCATCGATGATTTCAAAATCAACGGTGGTATCAAGCGTGTTAGGGAAACAATTTTCAAATAACCATGCGATTTCTTTGTTGCCGATGTTTTTCTTTACTTGGGCAATTGTTTGTTCTACTGCTTTACTTTTAAATTTACGTTGTGCCTCGGGAATGCGTACTACGGGGAAGTCGCTACCCGGCATTATAGCCGATAATCCAATTTTCGATACCGACAATGCAGCGCCCGTGAATAAGGCCTGCTGTAAAAAATGTCTTCTTTCCATCTATTTCCCAATTATTATTTTCCTTTTACAGGGGTGGCTAATATAAGCAACCGGTCTTTTTCAAATTTCTCACCGCTATTGGTGGTGCCTTCTTCTGTAGCTTTTACTACGTGCATAGGTGTAAAACCATTTTCCAACAACAATGTAATTACATCATTGGCCTCAAACATTCGGAATCCGAACTTTGTAAATGGCAATTTCTCCATGAAAGATTTACTGCGGATGGCAATACATAATATCCCGCCGGGCTGCATCACCCTGTTAATCTCTGCTAATTGTTGCGCATAATCTTGCCAGAAATATAGTGTGTTTACGGTAAATACTTTGTTAAAAAATGATGCTTGGTAGGGAAGGGTAATACCATCACCCAACTGGAAGTGCGCACGGTTCGCCGCTATCAATTCCGTATTCTTCTCTTTTGCCGCTGCTACCATTGTTGCTGAAATATCAATCCCGTAATAGGTAGTACCCGCCGCTTTCGCTATGGCATATGGGGCATGACCACCATTGCCAGGGCCAATTTCAAGGATAACATCTTGTTCACTGATATTCAATACATCTATCGCGTGTTTACTCATCTCGCCGTTATTCACGTGCATATGATCGGCTACCTTTAATCCATCTTCTCCCTGTGGCTTGCCTAATTGCGCCGCCAGGTCTTTAGCTTGTTGTTCATCCATGTCGAAAGGGTTTGTCATGACAATGTGTTTTATTTCGCGGCCTGAAATTACATAAAACAATAAACCCGTGGCACAATTACCACGGGTTTATCTTGTTTTTATCTCAGCTGTTGTTAATCTCTTCTTGCTCTACCTGGTGCACTACCGTTGTTGGCAGGCTGACTAGGTCTGCTCGGAGCCGCCGGCCTTGCCGATGGTGCTGGTGCAGCAGGCCTACTCGGTTGTACCGATGGTCGCGTTGGTCTACTTGGTGCACTAGGTGCCGGGCTAGAAGGCTGTGATGGCCTTGCCCCAGGATTCGTAGACGGTTGCGATGGACGGCTTGGTGTAGACGGGTTCACTGTTTCACTTGGCCTAGATGGTCTTGCCGGCGCTGTAGCGCCCGGTGTTACAGGCGTAGGCCTGCTATTGTTACCGTTATTCGGTACAGATGGCACCGTAGGACGTGTTCTGTCAATCGTTGGTGATGGATCAGTATTCGGCAATGTGGTAGCCGGGCGAATCCTATCAATGTTTTGTACTCTACTAGGTCGTGCCGGTGCATTACCGGTCGATTGTGATACAGATGGCCTGTACATGTTTATACCATTGTTATTCACACGGTCTTGTCTTGGATTGTTCACATCGTTCACCGGTAATGTTCTTACGCGGGAACCTGTTTGTCTTTCAATATCGCTTACATTCGGGCCGGTAAACCAATTGGAGCCACGTGGTGCTCTTGATGGCGCTTGGTTGCCATTCGATGGACCAGGACGCGAATTAGGATTACCATTGTATATGTTGTTGATGATTGTTACGTTATTGATATAAGTAGGACGGTTTACACGGTAGTTATACCAACCGCCTGTGCCAAAATATCGGCCCGGAACGAATGTCCACCAGAAAGAAGGAGGACGCCATCCGAAATTGATGGAAATATTGATGTTAGGTCCTAATGGAGCCCAACCATAGTCGTTACCATAGTTACCCCATGTTACCCAACCTGGCCCCCATTCATACCCTGGAATCCATAACCAACCACGCCATTCGTCGTATACCCAACGTCCATAGTGGAACGGGGCCCAACCCCAACGGTAGCTCGATACCCATGTCCAACCGTAGTTGGTATTGGCCCAATAACCGTTTGTACTATATGGTTGGAATCCTCTTCCTACGTTTGGGGCCCATACGTAACCGTATTCGGGTGAATTCACCCAGTCGCCGTAAGGACTTAACTCGTCGTAGAAGTTTTGGAAGGTAATGCTGGCACCGCCATATTGAGCGCTTGCAACGTATTGCAAGGAGAATAAGAGCGCTAATGTGATAAAAAATCGTTTCATGGGTACTCAATTTGCTTATGAACAATACTAACAGTAATAACCCGTTAGTGTTTATTTCCCCGTGGAGCTTTCGCCCCCGTTAACTAGTAAAATGCAAAGACCGCGCCGCGATATGCCAACAAGTCGTGTAACCGGTGCAATAAAATGTTAAAGGGCTGAAACCTTTGCCAGTATGGGTTTGTAAGAGTGTTAAACAGTGTTAAGTAGTGCCGCTTCAAGCGCTTATTCGTTCACATTAAACACGAAACCTACGCCATAAACATTCGAAATATTAATGTGTTTGGATTTTCCTAAATACTTGCGCAAGCGGGAAATAAATACATCTAAACTTCTGCCGAAGAAATAATCATTTTCACCCCATAATTGTGTTAAAATCTCTTCTCGCTTCAATACACGGTTCGCATGGCGGAATAAAAACTCCAATAACTCGGCTTCCCTAGGGGTAAGCATAATTTCCTTTTGTCCTTCTATTACCAATTGCAGGGTATCTTTATAAAACTTCACATCACCTTTGTTAAGCATGTTTCTACCTACCACTTCTACGCCTGCATTGCGTTTAATGATGTTTTTGATGCGCAATACCAATTCATCTACATCAAAGGGTTTCACGATATAATCATCTGCACCCAGCTTCAAACCATGTAAACGGTCTTGTTTCTCGTTGCGGGCAGTTAGGAATATAAAGGGGAGGTGCGGGTTGATATTCGCAGCATGATTGGCAAATTCAAAGCCATCCATTGTAGGCATCGATACGTCTACAAGTAAGAGTTTGAAGGAATGCGGGTTCTCTTGCAGCAGGGCGAGGGCGCTGGGGCCATCTTGTCGCCATGTTACATCAAATCCCATAATATCGAGGTATTGTTTCACAACATTCCCCAAATCGGTTTCATCTTCCACTAGCAATATCTGCGGTTTCGTACTCATAGTTATTTATTAGGAATTCGAACAATAAAGGTGCTGCCTTGCCCAGGTTTACTAGTAACGGAAATGCTCCATCCATGTGCCAGTACCGCCTGTTGTACATTAAATAGTCCCAGTCCAAGGTCGAGCCCCAAGCCATTGTTCGTTTTAAGGTTGGTTTGTGCGCGGTAAAATTTATCGAATATATGCGATTGTATGTTGCTGGGAATGCCGATCCCGTTATCTGCCACCTCGATATATAAATGCTTTTTCCCCCGTCTAAGTAAGATATTCACTACTTTATTGGGCTGATCATTGTACTTAATCGCATTTTCTATCAAGTTTACAAGGATCGTTGTTAACCAAAATCGATCTGCTTCAATTGTATCTTCTCCTTCCGCCAATACCCCGGTCATTTGAATGCTGGGATCTGTGATTTTATAACGGTAATCGGATATAATTTCTTGCAAGGCATTTTGTAAGATGAGAGGCTCTTTTTGAAGTACAACTTGGTTACTGCGTGTAATATCCAACACTTGCCCGATCAGTTTTTTAAGACGTTCACTTTGACGGTTGATTACATCGGTGAGTGAGCGTACTTGTGCCTTGTTTTCTAGAATCTGCTCGTTTTGTAGCCCCTTATTCGCTACAATAATCGCTGCCAACGGCGTATTTAATTCATGCGACATGCTATTGATAAAGTCCGACTTCATTTCGGATAGCTGCTTTTGCTTCACCCAATTCCTAAACGTAATAAAGAAGAGCAACACCACGCAGAACAAGGAAAACAAGCTGATAACAAGGGTAGGAAGCATTCTTTGTAAAATTACCATGCTCCTGTTGCTTATATCGGCATATAGACTGAAAGATACGCGGGTGGTATAGTCTGCCGGGCTGGTGACGGTAACGGTAGATATTTTGTTCTTATTGGATGGTGTTTGTAAAGTACCGGAAATAAGCGATAAGCGAGATTTCTGGGGCGAATTATAGTTGAAGATATTGACGTACTGGTTTTTCTTGAAACTGATATCTACTAAATCGAAATGGAGGGCATATTCCAATTTCTCACTGAGGCCATTCTTTTGGATAATCATGTGCATCACGCTATCCATGTTACTATTGGCTCGTAGCATGGTGAAAATACTATCCACCAATAGCGCTTTATACTGGTTGAAAGCCGCTGTATCCTGATCGTGCAATACTTCGAGGGTATGCATGTTGGGGTAAATGTATTTGTCCATCACCTTGCCACCACCGGGAAAGAGAATGTCGTTGATAATGGTTTTCCCATAAGCCGTATCCATTGTCTTTCGTTCATTGAAAAAATAGCGCTCGTCTGTAAGCTTGTATGTATTGTACACAAGCACGAACTGGAGCGTCGACAAAATCAGGAAGCTTACGATCGAAATAACTTTATACGCAGTAATGGATAATTTCATACCTAGGTTGATCACTGCAAGATAAGAAGCTATGGGCATTTTCCCTTACCACACACGGAAAAGTGCCTTTAAAATCCGTTAACAATTTGTTTGAAGTCCGTTGACAACTATTCATCTTATTCTGTCTTAATTTTACGGAATTCGAGGAAACTGCCAACTGTAGGGGAGTAGAACGCTCGCCTCTGTAACAAGCCAACGTAAATTGTATTACTTTTTGATAGAATAGTATTATATCGGACTACGAACAATTATAAAGCCACGAAACTCTTGCCTGTATTCATGTTTGACAGGTTTTTGAGGAATGGTTTTTAATACTGCGTAGAAAATGATACCTTTTCCCGTTCAAATTGTAAATAGTTTTAACAACGACATGAAAAAAATCAAAGGATTTATTGCGCTATGCCTACTGTTTGCATCGGGAAAAGCATCCGCGCAAATTGATTCGGCAGCGTTACAACAGTGGAAAGATCAGAAGTTTTCGATGTTTATCCATTTTGGGATGTATTCGCAATTAGGAGGCGTTTGGGATGGAAAGAATATTAGTCGCGGTTTAAGCGAACAAATCCAAGCACATGCCGGTATTTACAGTGATACGTATGCCCATGTAGCCAACAGTTTCAATCCTACGAAATGGAACCCCGATAGTATCGCCCTCTTAGCCAAAGCGGCAGGTATGCGTTCTATTGTTATCACGTCAAAGCACCACGACGGCTTTAGCATGTACAACACGGCGTATTCGGATTTCGACGTGGTAGATGCTACACCGTATAAAAAAGATATTCTCAAAGGATTGTCGGAAGCCTGTGCCAAGCACGGTTTACGCTTTGCTTTGTATTTCTCGCTAATCGACTGGCATTTTCCGCAAGCCATGCCAATTTCCAGTCATAACAGCGATTTCATTACCCCGGAACACCACGAATTCAACAAAAAGCAGGTCACCGAGTTGCTCACCAACTATGGACCTGTTAGCGAATTGTGGTTCGATATGGGATCGATGAGTGTTGCCCAAAGCCAAGAAATGCGCGACTTGGTACACCGTTTACAACCGAACTGCATGATCGGTTCTAGGATCGGTAACAACCGCGGCGATTTCGATGTAATGGGTGATAACCAAGAACCGGATTATGCTATTGGTGTACCTTGGCAAAGTCCTGCCTCGTTTTTCGACGAAACTTGGGGCTACCGCTCTTGGCAAGTACGTGTACCGGCCAACGAAAAGTACCACGAAAAGCTAACCAGCCTCATCCGCGTAGCTAGCCGTGGTGGTAACTTCTTGCTGAACATTGGGCCGAAAGGCGATGGTAGCGTAGTGCCTTACGAAGACAGTATTTTGAGAAGAATGGGAGCGTGGTTAACAAAAAATGGTGAAGCCATCTACAGCACGCAACCAGACCCGTTCCATGTACCGTTCAATTGGGGCAGTATTACGACGAAGAACAACAAAATATATTTACACATCATGCGCCAGCCGGAGAATAATACCATCGTATTACCCGGTTTAAAAGGCACCGTAGGCAAAAGCTTCGTGCTAGGTGACAATATCAAGTGCAAAGCAACGGCTACCCCCGATGGTGTTACCATCGTAATACCGAAAGAAGTAACCGTGCTGGAAGATTTCAAAGTAGTGGTGTTAGAGATGCCGAAAGGTTTTACCGTACCACCGGTAAACGTAAAAGCCATCAATAACCAACCCATTTGGCTCAATGGTGCCGACGCGTTCAAGTTCTACAGCTCTACCGGTAACGACTATAACACGCGTTATCAAAGCACGATCAAAAACGCGTACACATTAGCACCGGCAGCCACTAACGAGTATACCGCGAAGTTGTACTATAGCGCCGAAGAAATTGGTAAATCGATCGATTTACAATTGGGTAATAAAACAGAAACGATTCAATTCGATACCACGGGTAAATTCCTGCTGCCAAACAATGTGGCCCAGTTGAAATTGAGCCCTATCTACCTACAAGGCCCGTTATACTCCGGTATCACAGGCACACATGGTAGCTTAGAAAACGTAGATATCAACAAACCATGGCCCAACGCCAATGGTAAAACATGGGTGCCAAAAGCAGAATGGCAAAATGGTCAAATTGCTGAATTACAAGCAGGGCCGTTAACCGCTTATTACGCTATGCAGATTGTAGAATCGCCGATCGAGCAAAGTGTATTGGTGAAAGTAACCAGTGGCGACGGCGTAATAGTGTTCCTGAACGGGCAACAAGCGCTGATCGGTAACAACTTGGCGAAGAAAGAAAGTGTAGATCATTACATCCTGTTGCATTTAGTAAAGGGCACGAATCAATTAGCCGTGAAATTCTTCAACAACTTCCAGAAGAAGATCGTAGCAAATATCGATTTCAATATCCCGCAAGTAGGTTATGTGAAAACATTGCCGAATGTAAACATGCAACACCAACAATATTTCCCTGTCAACTGGAAATTGGCACATGCCGATACGCCGCATGAAGACTTGGGACTGGTGAATATGGTTTTAGAGATTGCGCCCGTTAAAGCTGCGCAGTAAACGATTGTCGAACATAATTTAAAAGAGCTCGTGAAAAGGAAATTTTTAGCATTACTCGCCTTCATCCCTTTCAGCCTACAGGCGCAGTATGTCAACAAAGTAACCGATCCTGTTGAATGGATCAACCCCTTAATGGGTACCTCCAGTGAAGGGGGCTTATCGAATGGTAACACTTACCCCACGATAGCCTTGCCATGGGGTATGAACTTCTGGACACCGCAAACCGGTAAAATGGGCGACGGCTGGCAGTATACCTACAGTGGTACACATATTCGCGGTTTCAAGCAAACGCACCAACCTTCGCCATGGATGAACGACTACGGTATGTTCTCTATTATGCCTGTAACCGGTTCGCCGAAATTTACAGAAGATGAACGCGCTAGCTGGTTCTCGCACAAAGCAGAAGTAGTAAAACCTTATTACTACAGCGTTTACTTGGCCGACCATAACGTAACCACTGAAATTACGCCTACAGAACGTGCAGCTGCTTTCCGTTTTACCTTCCCGAAAACTGAAGGTGCTTTTGTGGTAGTAGATGCATTCGATAGAGGTTCTTACATCAAAGTCATTCCAAACGAAAATAAAATCGTTGGTTATAGCACGCGCAATAGCGGTGGTGTACCAAAGAATTTTAAGAACTACTTCGTAATAGTGTTCGATACGCCGTTTGAAGGTTCATTCACTTGGGAAGATAAAGCTGCTAACCAAGCTTTAGAGTTAACAGGTAAGCACGTAGGTTCCGTGGTGAAGTTCAAAGTAACACACCGTGGTCAACAAGTGAATGCACGCGTAGCTTCTTCCTTCATCAGCATTGAACAAGCGGAACTGAATTTGAAAGAATTGGGTAACGATAGCTTCGACCAAGTAAAAGCGAAAGCAAAAGCTACTTGGAACAAAACATTAAGCCGCATCGAAGTAGAAGGTGGTACAGTTGACCAAGTACGTACATTCTATTCAACTTTATACCGTGCCTTGTTCTTCCCATTGAAATTGTACGAGTATGATGCTACAGGTAAAATGGTACACTACTCGCCTTACAATGGTAAAGTAGAACCGGGACATATGTTCGGCGGTACAGGATTCTGGGATACTTTCCGTGCATTATATCCTTTCTTGAACTTAGTATACCCAAGCATCAACGTAGAAATGCAACAAGGCTTGGTGAACGATTATAAAGAAGGTGGCTGGTTGCCAGAATGGTCAAGCCCAGGTTACCGCGATATTATGGTGGGTAATAACTCTGCTTCTGTTGTAGCGGATGCTTACTTGAAAGGCTTACGTGGGTACGATATCAATACCTTGTATGAAGCTTTAGTAAAAGATGCCAATAACGAAGGCCCGATAGGCGCGGTGGGTCGTTTAGGTGTGAAGTACTATAACACATTGGGTTATGTGCCTTATGATGTAAACATCAACGAGAATGCTGCCCGTACATTGGAGTATGCATACGACGATTTCACGATCTACAAACTAGCGAAAGCGTTGAACAAACCACAAGCAGAAATCGATTTATATAAGAAGCGTTCACAGAACTACCGCAACTTGTACGATCCTACCCACAAATTAATGCGTGGTAAGAACGAAAACGGCGAGTTCCAAACTCCTTTCAATCCATTCAAATGGGGTGATGCCTTTACAGAAGGTAATAGCTGGCACTACAGCTGGAGCGTGTTCCATGATGTGCAAGGTTTGATCGACTTAATGGGTGGTAAGAAAGAATTCGTGAACATGTTAGATTCTGTATTCGTAATGCCACCGGTATTCGACGATAGCTATTACGGTGGTGTAATCCACGAAATCCGTGAAATGCAAATCGCTAACATGGGCCAATATGCACATGGTAACCAACCGATCCAGCATATGCTTTACTTGTATAACTATGCCGGCGAACCGTGGAAAACGCAATATTGGGTACGTGAAGCCATGGCGAAATTATACAAACCTACACCAGACGGTTATTGTGGTGACGAAGATAATGGTCAAACCAGCGCTTGGTACGTATTCTCTGCAATGGGCTTCTACCCAGTTTGCCCAGGGACCGATCAATACGTAATGGGTACACCACTCTTTAAGAAAGTAACGTTGAAATTAGAAAACGGTAAATCATTCGTGATCAATGCCCCTAATAACAGCGAAGAAAATCTCTACATCAAGCAATTGAAATTAAACGGTCGCGAATATTCGAAAAACTATATTAGTCATTTCGATATCCTCAAAGGCGGCCAGTTAGATGCTGTGATGAGTAACAAGCCGCAAACCACGCGTGGTGTGAATGCAGCTGATTTCCCTTACTCCATGACCACGGATAAATAAGCAACAAATTTTAATGATAAAAGGCGTTCGGGCAACCTAGTAAACTAGGTTGTCCTGGCCACGCCTTTGCCCAATCAATATTAAAAATAACACCTGTTTTTTATGAAAAAAGTGGTTTTAGCAGCCGGTTTACTATTAGGACTTCACACCATGACGCATGCGCAAAGTGATTGGAAGTACATTAACCCTGCCGATATCGTGAACAGCGATACCATTACAAAAAAAGGTTACACGTTGGTATTCATCAACATGCAGCCCGGCTTTAGTGAAGACATTTCCAAGCAATTGATTAACCGTTACTTCGAAGTATACCCTGCGGAAGCAAAGGTGTACAACAAGAAAACAATGAAGACGGTTACCTTCATCATCGATCCAAAGTATACAGCCGTAGCAGCAGCTAGCGATGGTATAATCCGTTTCAATCCAAAATGGTTTGATCGTTCTCCGAACGACATCGACGTGGTAACCCACGAAGTAATGCACGTAGTACAATCGTACCCAGGTGATGCGGGTCCAGGGTGGTTAACAGAAGGTATTGCCGATTATGTACGTGCTACCATCGGTAAATCGAACGAAGCAGCCAATTGGCGCTTACCTAACTTCGATGCGCAACAACATTACACCAATGCTTACCGTGTAACAGCGCGCTTTTTATTGTGGATTGAAAAGAAAGTGAAGAAAGGAGTAGTTGTGAAAATGGATGCAGCCCTTCGTTCTGCTAAGTATAACGATGGCTTATGGAAAGAGTATACCGGTAAAACGGTAGATGAATTGTGGAGCGCTTACGCAGCCAACCCAACCATTTAAAATAAAACAACCGCAAGTTCTTTTTGACAGCAAATAGGTGAACGGTGGAACGTCCTGTTTGTTAAGTCGAGAGCTTGTAGGGGGCCGGGTTTAATATGCGAAACCGCGGCCCTCTTACTTGCGGGTTGATTAATTTTGCGAAGTACCCGGTATAGCTTATATTCGGTATAACGTTATGATTGTTCAGCTCAACCCGTTACCATATGCAAATTCCAGCCCAAAACGCTTTACAAAAGCTCCGCGAAGAACACAAACTATTTGCACCTTTATTTCAGCACGGTTCCTTATTGGTAGAAGTGTATAAACCCCATGGGCAAGACCATCAAACACCCCATACACGCGACGAGATCTATGTTGTGATTTCCGGCACCGGCAATTTCTATTTACAAGGAAAAATACAAACCTTCCAGCCGGGTGATTTCATATTTGTACCTGCCTTCGCAGAACACCGTTTCCAAGATTTTACAGACGACTTTGCAACTTGGGTATTCTTCTTCGGCCCCGAAGGAGGCGAGAAGGAAGAAGCCTAGAATTACCAAAGCATTATCCAGTAAAGAATAGCGAAGAAAACCGGCAAAAACCGGCATTTTCCGGCATAAACCGGCAGAAAGCGGCATTTTCCGGTCAAAAGCGGTCAAAAGCGGCATAAACCGGCACGGTGTTTTTTTACTTCAGCTTATCACCTTAATTTCATCATGTAATTACGCATATACAGTACTGTGCGTTCTTTGACATGATGGACAACACCTTATTGCAATACGTCGGCTAACTCGCCCGATGCGCTAATATACCTGTTGCGTACAATAACCATTTGCGGGTATACCATAGCAATAATGTTCTGCAACGGGTTATCTTTTACAACCAGGATATCGGCATATTTTCCTTCTTTGATACTACCAATATTGGCATCGTCGTGTAAGGCTTGTGCCGCGTTAATAGTAGCCGCTTTTAGAATATCGGCACTAGGAATGCCTGCTAATTTGAAATAGTATAGTTCGTCGTAATAGCTATTGCCTGGAATAATGAACTCACCATCGCCAGGGCTAATGAGTAATTTTATACCTTCAGCATTCATGGCTTTCAACATCTTCAATGTAGCATCGATTTGTTTTTGCCACTTAGTTTGCATCGCTGTATAATCGGTGGGCGACATGCGCGCTTTCACTTTGGTGTAGCGGTTGGACCAATCCTCTACGATGGCAGGTGGCAATTGTGAAAGCCCGGGTTTCTTTTGCAAGTAGTGCAAGGGCAATACTTGGTAAGTAACAAGATACCAGTACACATCTGGACAGAAAAACACGTTCTTCTCCTCGCATGCTTTCATGAGCGATGTAAACTGTGCCGGGTCTTTGAGGTACACCGCCAGTAATGCATCGATATGTTCTACACTGAGGGGTGATTGGATCGCCGCCTGTTTTAGGCCACCCGGAGGTGCATGACCAACGAGGGGCATGTTAGCTAATTGGGCGTATTTATACACGGAATCGTAATAGCCCGGCGTTTTCCCGCTGAGATACTTGATGTATTGGAAGCCTTGGGATTTATAGCGTTCTATCGCTGTAGGAATATCTTTGAAAAGCACATGGGCAGAATCTTCCCGGAATGCAGGGCTCGCTAAGTACATGGAAGGGCCCATCAAAAATCCCTTCCTTACACTATCTTGAATGGGTAATTGGTCGGCATGCCCCCGCATACTCCGAATACTTGTAATACCCGAAGCAAGCGACATCCGCATGAAATCTTTCATCGGGATATCTTCGCCTTCCGGCCCTGGTAAATGCACATGCATATCGATCATCCCGGGAACAATATATTTCCCTTTCAAATCGAAGATCGTAGTGTTGGCCTGGTCGGCCGAAATGTTGGGCATCACTTTCACAATACGCTCGCCCTCAATTAATACATCTGTTTGTTGTAGGATTTTACCTTGCTCTACATCGACTACATGCCCATTTTTCAATAAGATAGATTTTTGCGCATAGCTATACGGAATGAGCGAAACGCTCATTAGCGCAGTACATAAAAATCGTAGCATAGTGTGACTTTGGTTGAATGGGGGTAAGGTACAAAAATATTAATTAGAATAAAAGAGGGGGGAAGTAACCTTGTCTTTAATTGAAAGATAATTAGCAACAGAAAATTCAAGTAACATATCTACTAAATTAAATGAACGATATTCAAATATCAATAAAAAAAAGGAGCCTAGAATAATCCAGGCTCCTTATAAGCAAAAACTAAAACAAAACAGTTCAACGGTTACACTTCACTCGGTGGTTCAGCTTTGGGCGTGTTCTTCTTGGCTACTTCATCCAATAAACGCAATCCTAATAAGCCACTAATCGGGCCGTTCGAACCATCTCCACCATGGCCGTTGATTAATACTTCCGGCATGATGCGCACTTGCTGTTCACCGATGGCTTCCATTACTTTCAATTGGGTAAAGTTGTCGCCACCCATTGCCTCTACAGCTAAGCGGTACGATTCAGCGCTCGATTTACCAATCGCCATTATCTTTTCTGCTTCCGCGTTACCGGTTAAGGAAATTTTCTCTGCTTCGGCACGTGCTAACAATTCTGTTTTTTCTGCTTCCGCTTTGGCCAATAATCTCACTTTCTCCGCCTCACCTGTTGCAAGTAATTTCAAACGGTCACCTTCCGCGGTCGCTTGTAAACGTACGCTGTTCGCGTCACCGGTAGCTTTCTTTACAGAAGCATCGGCTATTCTTTCAGCAATTAATACACCCTGGTCGGCTTTTACGATGTCTTTTTGCATTTCTGCGATCGCTGTTTCTTTCTCCAAGAGCTGCCTTGTTTCCTGGGCTTTTCTTTGGGTTTCAAAGGTTACTTTTTGTTCCTCCGCGATCTTACGATCGGTGAGCGTTTTCATCAAACTATCCGGAGGAACAATGTCACCGATCAATGTGTCTACGCCATGTACGTTGTACTGCTCGAGCACACGACCAATGTGTAACCTCGCTGCCTCTTGACGTTCTTTACGACTTTTTAAGAAGTCAATAGCGTCTGCATCTTGTGCACTGTTACGGAAATAGTTACCAATTGTAGGTTCTAAAACTTGTGTAACAAGGTTGCTCATGTTGCCGAAGCGAGCGATCACTTTTGGGGCCTCAAACGTAGGGATGTGGATGATTTGCGAGACGTCTAGGTTAAATGTAAAACCGTCTTTTGATCGAACGGTTATTGTCGACAAGTTTTTATCGAGTTGATGCGCCTCGCTTCTAGCTGCTGCCCAGTTAAGGACCAGGTTCGTGGTAGGCACTAGCTCTACCTTCATGATATAGGGATTGATAGGATATTTACCAGGTCCTAATGGTTCTGCCCATACACCTTTTGACGACTTCGCCACGATGTTACCGTGCTTGAATTCCACGCCGCTCAGGTCCACACCATCCTGCCCAACGTATGAAATCACCACACCAACATGACCGATAGAAATCTCCGTCATTCTTACAATTTCCAACTTCGCAAACCATGGGTTAATGAAGTAAGAACCGGCAAGGATCACTTGTTCTTGTAAACCCTTGTAACCACCATTTTCCAAGAAGGCATCCACGTTTTGGAAGTTGTTGTGATTGGGGATGAACTTACCGGCAATCGATCCTTCTTCGATGGCTTTACCCTCTAAAGTGGTCATAATGCCCACCGTGTTTTCCGGGATGTTCAACATATCCGTCATCTCTACCTCGAACAGGAAGGTATTGATACGGTAGGAACCGGGCGTCATGATGGCTGTTTGTCGACCTTTCGCACCACCGCCTTCTAAGAAAGCTTGGGCATCTTGGAACGAGTCGCAGGCCACTTTGCGAGCTAGGATATGACCGGTTTCCAGCTCGGCACCATCTTTCGCCAACACGAGGCCAATTTTACCTGTTGGAATAATGGTGAACGATTGGAACGTGATTTCGTACTGCCAAAACCATTTCCAGAAGTAGATACCCGGCGCAAGAGTTTGCGCTTGGAAACCTGCTTGTCCTTGTGTAGCAATGATGCGGCCTTCCGGCAATTCTTGTTTGCCGAGGAGTACGAATTTCTTCGTGACCAGTCCTATCCTGTCTTCGGGAACGATTACCACGCCGAAGAAAACGCGGAGGATTACTTTGTACAGTAATAGGCATAGTAAGGGCAGCCCAATGAGCAAAGCCCATTTGAGAATGTCATGTTTCTCCATGGAAGATGTTGATTAAGTGTTTAGAATTACAAGTGTTAGGTTAAATAAATAAAAGCCCCTTTAGTTACAGGGTAACTAGTACGAAAACGATAAACAGCAAAATGAAAGTTGTAAACATAGTGATCCTATTTGCGACCATTGTGAATTTGGTTACATCATGTCTTTTTTGGCAGCGGGAAAATACTATTACAGGTAATATTGACCGTGAGCGTTCTTTTGGCTGAAGGTTATTGCATTAACGGTGGTGAGGTATTGTATATGCAATTTTCAGAAAGAGTTTCTAAAAGAGGAAATATGTGATAGTCGTCCATTGTTGATGTCGTATTGACCATGTAAAATTGTTAAAAGTTTTTGATCCTTGCAAATCCTTGAAAATTGTCCAACAAAAACTGCAAATCCTTTTAGAAAATCTAATGGCATGTAGGCCGCTTGGTTATATAAATCGATGTTTTGGAGGTTATTTTTAATTAAATACTATAAAACTTGCCTATAAAAAATATAAAATGTATACTTTTTTTAGGGTGGATTGGCCATGGTAGCCGTTTTGGTGCCTTTTTTTTATGTTGAATTGAATTGAAACCCTTTGCTGTATTGGATTATAGGGTTGTTTTTAACTTGTTAAAATAGTGTGAAAATGCTTTTTTTATTTAGTTGTAAATGAGCGTGGTATTGGGTTTGGTGGCAATTTGGAGGACTCGTATTTTAGGCCCCTAAAAAATACCTAAAATGTGTTAACTCCTTAACGCCAAGTTCCCGTGTTTCTACTGAGAAATTCCCCTTTTGCCTGTTTTACTTTTGTTGCACCTACCGCAAAAAGGTAAAAAATCACCCCCAATTCGCATAAACAACATGAAAAAGTATATTATTTACTGTGCTAGTATGCTCCTCTTGCTCGCTTGTAGTAAAGACCCGGTTAGCAACCCCACTAATCCAGGTAACGGGAACGGTGGTGGAGGTAACCCGCCAACCGATACTGTCGATAATAGCGCCGCTAAAGGTATTGTACGTCCCATCGGCGAATTTGCCGGTTATTCCGTATCACGCACCATCGGGCCACAAGGTGGTAAGCTTACCTTTATGGATAGTCGAATTTCGATCGAATTTCCACCAGAAGCATTATTGGTTCCCCAAGAAATTAAAATAGCCAAAATTACCAATACCAACTTGGCCGGCTTAGGCGCCGCCTTTCGTATTACACCGCAACAAGCATTATACAAACCCGCTACCATTACATTTACCTATACAGATCACGACCTACTCCATACTTTTCCAGAAGCGCTGGGCATTGCGTTCCAAGACGATGAAAGAAAATGGGCAGCCGTAGGCGGTGTAACAATTGACAAACAAAAGAAAACAGTTAGCATTAAAACAAGGCGCTTGGGCGATTGGAGTTTCTTTGAATCCATCTTCCTCGAACCCAATGTATCGTTTGCAGAACTGGGTGAAACACTCCCTATGGCTGTAAAATGCTATTTTGATGTAGATGATAAGGACCTATTGGCTCCTTTAACAACAGCAGGCAAAAACAGCTACATCAGGAGCGGGCAAAACGATATTAGTGCGAAGTTGATTGCCGGCTGGGAATTAGCTGGGCCGGGAGCGATCGTAGGCAACGGCGCACATGGTAATTATACCGCCCCCAATGCTTACAACAACCAGCCCGCTACCGTAGCTGTACGACTGAAACTTAATAACGGAGCTACGGGCTTAGTATTAGCCCAAGTATTCACCGCACAAGAAGGGATTGCTATTAAATTGGATAACGACCAATGGCAACTGATGGGTACAACCACCGGGTTCTCAAAAGATGGTAAACAACAATTTTCTGCCGTGGCAGATGCCAACGGCTATCCAACATCTACACTTACTTGGTTGGGAGAACCAACGGGTGATAAACCTTGGAGCACCACTGTATTCTTTGAATACCAACGTAGCTCGAACTATTTCTTCAAAAGTTTTTACGCAACGGCCGGTGGTTCCGCTGCCCCTAGTATTGGTAACCTAAACGTTCTTCGTAAAACAAAAAACTTCCTCATGGGTACCTTCAAACTCAGCAGGTTCTCTTCGCAATTGATCTTAGAAAGTGGTGTAGAATATGAAGAACATGAGGCTATTGGTGTATTTAAAGTTAGGATAACGATATAATTAGAAGATGCTGCATTTGTTAACCGAAAGGAAAGGGTAGAGCCGGTAGTAGGGATGCTACCGGCTAATTTTTTAGATGGATTGTTCGAAGAATACTGCATATTTGCGGGCAATGAAAGAAAACATGTCATTCGGACCCGATCCCAACACGCTAAAAGAACTCGTGACAACGAAAATGCCCTTCGGCAAGTATAAAGATACCCGCATCTGCGACCTTCCCGAATCGTACCTCCAATGGTTTCAAATGCAAGGTTTCCCGAAAGGCAAAATCGGCATGCTCCTCGAAACCATGTGTGTAATTCGTACCAATGGCCTGCACCAAATACTCCAACCCTTCAAAAACCAACGGTAAATTATCCTCCTGTTTACCAATCTTAACCATAACTTGCAAGAGCGAAACAAGGGTATTACTTTAGGTAGGAAATCAATTCTACCGCATGAAAAAACTAGTAGGACTCTATGCCATCTGCACAGCTGCCTTCCTTTCAACCGAAGCGCAGCAAATTACGGATCATACCATGCCGGGTATTATTCAAACCTTTGAACGCGATATCAACGATTTACAGAAGGTCTATATCTTCAAAGATAGCCCCGAGTACTTCGGTCGTATGAATACCTATTACAACGAGCAATTACAACAATTATCCAAGCTTCCTTATAGTAAATTCGATATCGACGACCAAGTAGATTACATTCTACTCAAACGCCGGATCGATAAATTGCAACTCGATTTGCGCAACGATGAAAAAGCGTACAAAGAGATTGCCAACGTGGTGCCTTTCGCAGATAAAATTATCACTCTCCAAAAAGCGCGTAGGCGTGGGAATACGCCAAATCCCGAAGCCGATGCTACCACCATGAATAGCATCCAGAAAGAGATTCAACAACTCATCAATACTAAAACGCCATTAACACAAGCCCAAGCCGGTAAAGCTGTGCAAGTTATCGAATCGTTACGCTACGGTTTGCAAAACACGTTCGACTTCTACAATGGTTACAACCCGCAATACACTTGGTGGGTAAATAAACCCTACCACGATGCAGATTCGATGCTTAAAAAATATGCTGGCTTCGTGCGTTCACAAGCTGCAACAACACCTGCCGGGTTTAAAGATGACGGCTCAGGTATTAAAGGCACACCGATCGGAAGCGAGGCATTAAAGGATCTATTGCAATACGAAATGATACCTTATTCAGCAGAAGAACTCGTTGCTATTGCCAATAAAGAATTTGCATGGTGCGACGCTGAAATGTTGAAAGCCGCTGCATCCATGGGATTTGGAAAAGATTGGAAGAAAGCTTTAGATAAAGTAAAGGAAAACTATGTAGCACCAGGTTTACAACCCGCTCTCATTAACCGTTTAGCGGAAGAAGCGATTCGGTATGTAGATTCTGCAAAATTAGTCACCATTCCAACCTTAGCCCGCGAAGTATGGCGTATGAGCATGTTAACGGCCGAACAACAGCGCTTTGCACCCTTCTTTTTAGGGGGCGAATCGATTCTCATCGCTTACCCAACAGATGAAATGGACGACAAAACAAAACACATGAGTTTACGCAGTAACAACTACGGTTTTGCTCATGCTACCGTGTTCCATGAATTAATACCAGGGCATAATTTACAAGGTTTCATGAATGCCCGTTACAAAACCTATCGTCAACGTTTTACTACGCCGTTCTCTATTGAAGGTTGGGCCTTGTATTGGGAGATGTTGTTATGGGATAAAGGTTTCCACGCTACACCGGAAGAAAAGGTAGGTGCCTTGTTCTGGAGAATGCACCGTTGTGCCCGCATTATCTTCTCTCTAAACTACCATTTAGGAAAATGGACGCCCCAACAATGCATCGATTTCTTAGTAGATCGTGTTGGTCATGAACGCCACAGTGCCACATCGGAAGTACGTCGTTCTTTTGAAGGCAATTACGGGCCATTATACCAAATTGCCTATATGATGGGTGGTTTGCAATTGCGTGCTTTGTATAATGAAATGGTGGCAAAAGGAAAAGTGCCTGTCCGCGAATTCCACGATACGTATTTGCAACAGAATGCTATTCCGAATGAAATGTTCCGTGCGATTATCATGAAAGAAAAGCTGCCGCGTGATTTTAAAACAAATTGGCGGTTTGCAGATGCTCTCTTACAATAACTTATGAAAGGCAAGGCGAAAGCTTTGCCTTTTTTTGGTGTGTTTTTTGCAAAACCTACCGTGATACATACTTGTTATACACTTAAATTGGACGCAGATGGAACACCCAAATTTAGCCATTATACACAAGTTTTACGAAGCTTACGGCAAGCATGATATGAACGAGATCGCCAAGGTTTTTACAAGCGATGCGCAATGGTTTTTCCCGGGTAACCATCCATTCGCCGGTATTCATAAAGGAGTAGAGGGTATTGTGAAGTTTTTCGATGCCATGAGTTTACTCAATATGGAAGGAGAGCCGTTGGTAATGGGAATTAACGATAAATACCTAGTAGAAGCACAACATACCTGGCGTACCGAATCGGGTATTACCGACTTCGATGGGTTTTGGTGCGTGGTATGGGCTTTTGAAGATGGGAAAATCAAATGGGGCCGACACTTTTCGCCCGACGAGCGGTATGTCGATTCGTTCTTCAATAAAATCACCCCTTAATTATTTCTTTAGCACAAGTGCTTTGTTGAATTCATAATTCATACGTGCAATGTGTAATACGGAAATTTGTTGTGGGCATTCTGCTTCGCAAGCTTCCGTATTGCTACAATGCCCGAAGCCTTGTTCGTCCATGGTGTTCACCATGTTCAGCACGCGTTTTTGTGATTCGTATTTCCCTTGTGGTAAAAGTGCTAGGTGGGTAATTTTTGCGGCTGTAAATAAAGCAGCACTGGAATTCTTACACACCGCTACACAAGCCCCGCAACCAATACAAGCAGCAGCATCAAATGCTTCTTCTGCTGTTTCAAAGGGGATAGGAATATCATTCGCTTCAGGTGCTTGCCCCGTTCTTTCCGTAATAAACCCACCCGATTGGATGATTTTATCAAAAGCACTACGATCTACTTTTAAATCGCGTTTAATAGGGAATGAACTGGCGCGGAAAGGTTCGATGTAAATTGTGTCGCCATTTTTAAAACTGCGCATATGTAATTGGCAGGTAGTCGTATTCTTTAAAGGACCATGAGCTCTACCATTAATCATTACGCCACATTGTCCGCAAATCCCTTCTCTACAATCGTGATCAAATTCTACGGGCATTTCACCTTTACGGGTAAGCATATCATTCAACGTGTCTAACATGTCTAAAAACGACATTTCTTCGCTGATATTATCTAAGGAATAATCTACTAGTTTACCTGCATCGCTTGGGCCTGCTTGTCGCCATATTTTGAGGAATACTTGCATATCAATAATTGTTTAACTTATTTATAGTTGCGTACAGTAGGTTGCACAAATTCGAAGTGTAGGTTTTCTTTGTTGAGGATAGGCGGCAACCCAGGGCCGTCGTATTGCCAAGCGGAAACGTATGCATAATGTGCATCATCGCGCATGGCCTCTCCATCGGGTGTTTGATATTCTTCGCGGAAGTGTGCTCCGCAGGATTCGTTTCTATTCAGTGCATCGATACACATCAGTTCGCCAATTTCTAGGTAATCGGCTACGCGGAGTGCTTTTTCTAGTTCGCTATTGATTTCGTTGCCTGTGCCGGGTATGGTTAAATCGATATAGAATGATGCACGTAAATCGCGTATCTCGGCAATGGCTTGTTGTAAGCCTTCGGCAGAGCGGGAGAGGCCACATTTATCGTATAAGATTCTTCCCAGTTGTTTATGGAAATGATCGGCCGGTTGGGTACCCTTAATAGCCAATAGCGTGTCTATTTGTTGACGTACATTCTTCTCAGCAATAGCAAATGCTTCGTCGTTTATATCCACCTTCGCTGCACGTATTTCCCCCGCTAAGTAATTCGGTACTGTAATGGGTGCTACAAAATAACCATCTACGCACGCTTGTAATAATGAGTTCGCTCCTAAACGGTTCGCGCCATGATCGGCAAAATTCGCTTCTCCCAATGCAAATAACCCGGGAATCGTTGTCATCAATTCATAGTCTACCCACAAGCCACCCATAGAAAAATGTGCTGCCGGTGAAATACGCATGGGTTCTTTATAAGCATTAATGCCCGTAATCTTTTCATACATGCGGAATAGGTTGCCATATTTCGCTGTTATCTTTTTCTCGCCTTGCTCGGCTAAAGCTTTGCTAAAATCTAAGTATACAGCGTTGTGCGTTGGCCCCACACCATAGCCAGCATCTATACGTTCTTTCGCAGCACGACTGGCAATATCCCTAGGCGCCAAGTTCCCAAACGCGGGATACTTTCTTTCTAAATAATAATCCCTTTCCCCTTCAGGAATACTATTCGCCGTACGGTTGTCATTCGCCGCTTTAGGTACCCAAATCCTACCGTCATTCCGTAACGATTCCGACATTAACGTCAATTTCGACTGGTTCTCGCCCGATTGTGGCAAGGAAGTAGGATGAATTTGTGTCCAACTTGGATTACCCATATAAGCGCCTTTCTTATAAGCACGCCAAATGGCACTTCCATTGCAAGCCATGGCCAGGGTAGAGAGGTAGTATATTTTTCCGAAACCACCGGTCGCTAAAATCACCGCGTGTGCGCCATGCCGTTCAATTTCGCCTGTATCCATATTGCGTACAATCACGCCTTTTGCTTTCCCATCAATTAATACCACATCTAGCATCTCGTGGCGCGTAAACATCTGTACTTGCTCGGCCGCCACTTGCCGCATGAGTGCTTGGTAAGCGCCCAATAGTAATTGTTGCCCCGTTTGCCCACGTGCATAAAACGTACGCGATACTTGCACGCCACCGAAAGAACGGTTCGCTAAATAACCACCATATTCACGGGCAAAAGGCACACCTTGCGCCACGGCTTGGTCAATTAGGTTTGCAGAACATTCTGCTAAGCGGTATACATTGGCTTCTCGTGCTCTAAAATCACCGCCTTTCAGCGTGTCGTAGAACATGCGGAAGATATTATCGCCGTCGTTATGGTAATTCTTACAGGCATTTACGCCACCTTGTGCTGCTACGGAGTGTGCGCGGCGAGGGGTATCGTGAAAACAGAAACATTTGATATGATACCCTTGCTCGGCCAAGGAGGCAGCTGCCGAACTACCGGCTAATCCTGCACCAATCACAATGATGTCTAACTTTCTGCGGTTGGCAGGGTTTACTAGCTTGGCAGTGGCTTTGTAATGCGACCATTTTTTGTCGAGCTCGCCTTGCGGGATTTTTGGATCAAGCGCCATGGTTAATGATTTACAAAGTATACGTAAATAGGAATAAGGGTAAAACCCAACGTGATACAACCCGTGTACAGCCAGCCGAACTGCTTTAACCAGCGTACATACTTCGGATGGTATACCCCCAATGTACGCGTAGCACTATAAAAGCCATGCAACAAATGGAAGCCCAATGCCCACATACACAACACGTACAAACACACATACCATCCTTCTTGAAAAGAGCTTACCACCAAGGTGTATAAATCTTTATCGCCGTTACTATCCAAAGGCAAATGCCCAAACTTGTACACATACCAATAATCGCGGAAATGGATAACGAGAAAAATTAAAATAATAGTTCCCAATACGCCCATATTCCTACTATACCATTTACTCACCTGCCCACGGTTATCTTTCGCATAGCCTTTGTCATTCGCAGCCCGGTTCTGCAGCGTAATGATCAAGGCATATACAACATGTAGGATAATACTTGCGTATAAAACGTAGGAGATGATTTTGATAAGTATGTTACCCGATAATAAATGGGAATACGCGTTGAATTGTAGTTGTGCTCGTTCTGCCGGGAGCAATAATTGTAAGTTCCCCAGCAGGTGTATAACGAGGAAAAAGCAAAGAAATAAACCTGTAAAAGCCATCCAGAGTTTATGTACAAGGGTGTTTGCATGCATAGCGTTGAGTTTCGTATAGTCGCTTCCGTGATGTAATTGGCAATATCACAACTATATTAACAGCTTGATTACGCTTTTGTTGCAAACAAAAACAGCCGACTTTACAAAGTAGAGTCGGCTGTTTTAATATAGCTATAAAAAGAGATTACGGTCTTCTATCGGCTTGTGCAGCTGGTAAAGCTTTACGTGGCAATTTCTCGTCTCTTTGCGCAGTGTTGTATACCATAGCAGCAACAATCGTAGCTGCTTGTTTCAGATCGTCGGCACTTAGGTGATCGTAGCTGTCAACGTTGGTATGGTGTGTACGCGTGTTGTATTCCATACCATCTTGGATAAACTGGAAGCCCGGTAAACCTACGGCATCAAAGCTTTGGTGATCGGTACCACCTGTATTGCGGATAGTTACAGTGGCTGCACCTAAATCGGCAAACGGCGCTAACCACGATTTGAAGATAGGAGCACATGCTTCGTTCTGTTGCAAATAAATACCACGAATTTTGCCGGTACCATTATCAAGGTTGTAATAAGCCGAGAATTTCTCGTGGGCAGGTAACAACTTCATATCAGCACGATCTGCAAAGGTTTTCTTTACATAAGCACGAGAACCCAATAAGCCTTGTTCTTCACCGCTCCATAATGCAATACGGATAGTTCTACGAGGTTGTGCACCTACAGCTTTTAAAATTCTTACCGCTTCCATCATAACTGCACAACCTGCCGCGTTATCTGTAGCACCGGTAGAGCTGTGCCATGAATCGAGGTGACCACCCAACATCACTACTTCATCGGCTAACTTAGGGTCTGTTCCTTTAATTTCAGCGATAACGTTATAACCTTGTAAGTCTTTTGTTTGGAAAATGGATTGCATATCAACATCCAATTTCACAGGTACTTTCGCCGCTGCTAAACGAACAATTGGCAAATAGTCTTCAATACCAATCACTACATCCAGCATATTTTCAGGATCATCTTTCTTGTAAGAACCGGCGCCTTGTACAAACAAAGTACCGTCGTGCGCACGGGTTGTAGTGCTTAAGAACCCAACGGCTCCCTCGCTTTTCGCCATGGCTTTTAAGTTGCGTAAGGCTGCAGGATGCATTGAGATGAATAATTCACCCGGTGCAGGTTTAGGGAATGAACCTTGTGCTACACGCGGCCCACCTGTTTGTGCAGGAGGCATGGTGGCTTCAGCCATTTTTTGCAAGTCTTCATCGGCATAACGGGTGGCATCTGGTTTAAAGCTTTGCTTGTAAGAACCTGTTGCATCAATTAAGATCAACTTGCCTTTCAGTTTACCTTTGTAAGCGGCTAGCAATGTATCGCCTTCTGCAGCACTCACTACCACCACTTCTACCGATTGTGTTCCTTTTGTGCTGGCAGTCCAGCTTTTAGGATAAGCAATAATAGGTTTGTAGTAAGGTGCAGTTAACGCGAGGTATGATTTTTTCAATTCCCAACCTTTACCAAATTCGCCCCAAGGGTCTACTTGCGTATTGGTTAAACCCCAATCGCCCAATTGTTTTTTAGCGTAATTGGCAGCTTTCATGTAGCCGGCTGTGGCGGTTAAGCGAGGGCCGTTTACATCGGTTAACTGGAACGCGATATCCATTACTTTCGAGCGTTGTAAGCCTTCTTCACGGATTTTAGCGATCATTTGTTCGTCGAATTTCTCTTGTGCCTGGGATATTGTTGGCAATAGAAATAATCCCAGCGCGAGCAGGTGATGAGATGTTTTCATTTGATAAATAGATTTTGGCTGGAACGAATGTAAGTAAACGCCTTTTGTAAGTACAATATCTTTTATGAGCGGGCACAAAAAAAGGATGAATAAGAAAATTCATCCTTGTATAGCTATATTGTTGTGTTGTTATGAGCGTTTTTTAGGCGGCAAGGTTGTAATGTTTAAGTACAACTGCTGCGGGTCGCGGATGATTTCGGGTGAATAAATTTCCTTCGTCACCTGTACATTGTTAATCACCGATGCATCTGCTATAAAGCGTTCTGAAGACTCCACTAAACGGTTATTCACGCACAAAGGCAAGGAATGATATTTCCTTGGAATTTTATAACGGAACAACAAATCGTCGAACGTTAAAAACTGCGTGGTGCTTGGCATGGTAATCAATATGACACCGTTTACAGCCCGGCTACCATAAAGGGCCGACAGTGCATCGCTACTTTTCTTCACCTCCATGCTTAATATCTTCGCGGTATCAATCAATGAAAACGATTTCACATCCAGTTCGAAACTAGAGTCAATTTTATTCGTTTGTGGATTGACTAATTGAACGATATACAGGGGCCCAGAAAAGACGCGTTGCTCCAAAAGAATTCGGCAAGGTAATTGAACACGGTTGTTTTCTTGAAGTTCCGGCTGCGCAAATGCCCACGAAGTATTTGCTGCCAGTAGCAGTAACAGTAGTAGGTACCTTTTCATAACGTTAAAAGTGTGACAGATTACCGGTAAATTACAAATATTATCGTATTCTAAACGAAAATTTCACGCAAAAAAGTATAAAATCATGACGATGCAACAACCTTTTCTCGGCCTTAGAACCACTATTTACAAAGTAACCGACATGCAAGCCGCTAAAGATTGGTACAGCCGCGTATTCGATACCATCCCATATTTCGATGAACCCTTCTATATTGGCTTCAACATCGGGGGCTACGAGTTGGGCTTACAGCCTGTAAATGAAGTAAATGTGCTGGCAGATAATGTAGTTACCTATTGGGGCGTTGAAGATGCCGTAGGTACGTATGAAAGATTGATTTCATTGGGTGCCGAACCGCACGAAACACCGCAAAATGTTGGAGGCGAGATTGTTGTAGCCAGTGTGCGTGATCCTTGGAATAATGTGTTGGGGGTGATTTATAACCCGGAATTCAAAGTGGAGCCTTAAAAAGAAAAATTTCCCGGCGTAGAACCGCTTACTGTAAAGTAAATAGTTAATACATCCTCAACCAAAATCTATTCGTTCGAAGCAATGTACTGTTTACCTGGTTGGTTTAACTGGAATTTATAACACCTTAAGATGTGACCAGTAATAATCTACTTGTAAAAATCAGCTACATTGTTAAGATCCAATATCGCCGGGAAATGCAAAAGTATAGTGTTTTACCGTAGGAAACGGGAAAAACTTGCCGAAATTATCTTGAACCTTTCAATTTTACCATTTTGTAGGTATTATCGGCCGGGTTTACGTCCGATACATGCACATTACCCACTACCATCTCGTTCACTTCCTTCGTAGTTGTGAAGGTGAATACGGTCGATTTCTCGCCTTTTTCCCAACAAGCGATGGTTTTGTGCATTTTCTGACTTGTGCCATCGGCAAAGTTAATATGTAAGGTTACCGGCACAGGCTTCGTTCCTTTCGAAGCAACCGTTACCGTGTATTGGTTATTATTCTTTTTCACGTTACTGATGGCTAAATCGGGGAACCCGTCTTCATAGAACCATTTCTTCCAGAACCAGTTAAGGTTCATACCACTGCCTTCATTCATGCTATAAAAGAAATCTGTTGGTGTAGGGTGTTTGCCGTTCCACGATTTGATGTAGTGATGTAAAGCCTTATTGAATTTTTCGGCACCCAGTAAATCTCTTACGTAATAGTAACCCATTGCAGGCTTTGCATAGGCATTCAAGAAATAACTGGAAGCGTTTTGCTTCACGGTTAAGTTAATGATGGGTAAATCAATTTCATTACCCGCAGCGCCACTATAAGGGGCAATACCGTAATCGTCGATAATGGTAGTATCAATCAAGGGTGAGATAATCCATTCTCCAACAGAAGCCCAACCTTCATCCATCCAGGCATACTTGGTTTCGTTAATGCCCATATAGAAAGGGAACATCGTATGGAAAATTTCGTGCACTGTTAACTCTATGCCTTCTTGTTTGCTGGAAGTAGGGTTGTCATTCACCATCATCGGGTATTCCATTTGATCAAGCCCGTCGAACACGGTTTCGTGCGCATACGGGTAAGGCCATGCTGGGAATTTATAGCTCATGTTGTACACGGTGGCGCGTGCAAAATCAATTACTTCGAAATAATCTTTGTGTGCTTTGTTAAATACGGCATCTACACGGGTACGACGTTTCGTAGTAGGATCTACTTCTACACTCGAACTATGCCACATATAATGATTACTTACAGCAAAGGCAAAATCGGGAACGTTTTTCGCGTTGAAATGGAAGGTGTTGCTGGCATTGGGTTGTACCACGTTACCGGCAGCCACATCTGTACTGTCAATTACGGTAATAATATCGTCGGATATCTCCGCTTTTGCTAGTCTTTCTGCTACCGCGGGTTGAAATACTTCTTTGGCATTCAATAAATCACCTGTTGCCCATACCGCGTAACTGGCAGGTACGGTTACTTTCACATCGAAGTTGGAATTGTCGTTGTAAAACTCGTCTTGCCCTACATAAGTATTTCTATCCCAACCATCAATATCATCATACACGGCTATTCTTGGGAAGGAATAAGCGATAAAGAAAGCGCCGGAGTCTACTTGCCCCGTACGGTTATGGGAGCCTTTATTGAGTTCGTAATTATAATCGATTTCCAATTGTACGCTTTCACCGCTGCGCAGCATGGGAATAGCGATATTCGTTACAGTACCGCGTGGCGTAGTAGGTTTGGAAAATACTGCTTTACCATTGGCTATTACACGCGTTAATTTCACCCCATCGTTTTGATCGGCAGGGGATATGAAACGATCGTGCGGGGCACCTTTTTGATAAATGTTGGGATATAATTTTAATACCAAAGTTCGTAAAGAGTCTTTGCTATTATTGTGGTAGATGATTTTTTGGGTTCCTTTCACTACGCGTGTAGCAGGATCAAAAGAAATCTCCATTTGATAATCAGCACTATTCACCCAGTATTGTGGGCCGGGTTGACCGGTTAGCGTACGTGTACCATTTTTAACGGCGTTGCTTATATTGCGAGGCAAAGGAAGATATTGCTGCGCCGATGCTTCGTTGAAAACGAGCAAAACGGCCATGATACTGTAGATGTGTAGAAACTTTTTCATCATAGATAAGAAAATAGAATTTAAATCTACAGTATTTCAAGCATTTTAGTCCCTGTAAAAACGACCAATGGTCGCAAAATACTGCT
Source organism: Chitinophaga skermanii (assembly GCF_003259335.1). Taxonomy (GTDB): domain Bacteria; phylum Bacteroidota; class Bacteroidia; order Chitinophagales; family Chitinophagaceae; genus Chitinophaga; species Chitinophaga skermanii. The sequence continues at coordinate 416,645 of NZ_QLLL01000002.1, read as the reverse complement.
AACGGGCATTACGATCCGCTACCAATTAACTGGAAAAAGGCATCGCGGTAAGTATCGCCGATGGGAATAACAGCATGACCAATAAAAATCCTATTCCGCTCAATCGCATCAATACGATCGATGCTTACAATGAATGATTTATGTACACGAATGAACTTCCTGTTGGGCAATAATTCCTCCATACGTTTCATGTTTTGCAAAGTGAGGAAGTGGCCATTCGTGGTGTTGATGGAAATATATTCCTTCTTCCCTTCAATAAACATGATCTCCGGTACGGCGATCTTCACAATTTTATAGTCGGTTTTCACAAATAATACATCTACTTCCTCCGGCATAATAGGTGTAGGTTCCACCTTTACCGGTGCCGGCGTTACTGCCCCTTGGTTACGCTGCATCGCTTTGTTTACCGCTTTTAGAAAGCGATCGAACGAAATGGGTTTCATCAAGTAATCCGTAACGTTTAAATCGTATCCCTGTAGCGCGTAATCGGCGTATGCCGTTGTTAAAATTACTTGTACCTGTGGTGGCAACATTTGTAAAAATTGAATACCTGTTAATTCAGGCATTTGAATATCTAGTAATACCAAGTCGCAGGGCGTATGATTTACAAAGGCTAATGCTTCCAAGGGATTGGAGAATGTTTTTTCTAAGTGAAGAAAAGGTGTTTTGCCTACGTATTCGCTGAGCAACTGTATAGGTAAGGGTTCATCATCTACAATTATGCAACGTAATGGGTTCATGCTTAACTCAGGTTTATTTGTAGTTGTGTATGATAATAGTTGTCGTCTTGGGTGATGGTTAATGTATGCTTATTGGGATATAATAAATCCAACCTACGCTGCACATTTGCTAATCCAATGCCACCTACCGCGTCTTTATAACCATGGTGTATTTTGTTTGTCGTAGAGAAGTGCAATTGATGATCTTGTACTTGTAAATCAATCACCATCGGGTTGGCAGGATCGTTCACTACACCATGCTTAAACGCATTTTCTACGAAAGAAATCAGCAATAAAGGAGCAATACGATGCTTGTATAAATCGCCACTTTGCCTGAATTGCAATTGCATATCACCATTTACACGTAGTGATTGTAAATGTATTAACTGCTCGATAAAATGGAGTTCTTGGTGCAATACCACCCGTTCTTCATTAGAATCGTGCAGCATGTAACGCATTAACTCCGACAAGTGCATAATAGCATCCGGGGTTTTATCGCTTTTTTGATAGGCAAGCGTATAGATGTTGTTCAACGTATTGAAGAGGAAATGTGGATTGATTTGGGTTTTTAAGAAGGATAATTCCGCTTTTAGTTGTGCATTCACCAATTGCTCTTTCACCTTTTCATTCTTAAACCAATCTGCTACAAACACATACGCCGTAGATAAACCCACGAAAAACCCGGTCGTGAATACACTCTGGAATATCTCCCTTCCATACGTTAGGCTGCCTTTAAAGGAGGGCGTGAAAGGTACCATCACTTGTGCCACCATGTACCGGATTGTGCCATAAAAAGGAATCAATAACAACCAACATATAACGAGTATCCAAAATTTGCGGCGCTTCATATACCGTGGCACGATATACAATAGGTTCAGGTAAAAGACGGAGATATTAATTACCCCAAATACAAGGTAATATAAAGCATACTCGCCCCGCGCATTACCCTGGAAGTTCAAGGCAATAGGCGTACATAACATAGCCAACCAAAATAAGGTATGCACGAGTATCGTAATCCGCTGTTTCTTCATATGACCAAAAATAACAACTCGCCACAATTACACGACCTTTTTACTATAAACGGTGCCTATTACTACACCAACTCCCCGTTTTGCCCTATCAACCGTTAAAGGTCGTTTTAACCCGGTTGGTTGAATGGTGGATGGCTTTGGTTGAATATTCAAAAAGAAGGAGAGAAGACCAGCCATCTTTGCCTTACAAAAGCACAACACATGGATCAACCAGTTATTCAAACCCTACAGCTCGACCACCAATTTGGTAAGCACAAAGTGCTGCAACAAGTGTCGCTCAATATGCCGAAAGGCAGCATTTACGGTTTCCTTGGCCCTAATGGCGCCGGTAAAACCACTACTATCCGCTTATTACTGGGGCTATTGAAACCCACGCAAGGCGAAGTATTACTGTTCAACGAATCCCTTTCTACGCACCGCATCCCCATGCTGCAAAAGATTGGTTCGCTCATCGAAATGCCCTCGCTATACCTGCACCTTACAGGCCGCGAGAACTTACGCAATGCATGCATCTTACGCAATATTCCTTATGCTAAGATCGATGAGGTGTTAGCCCTCGTTAGATTAACCAAAGATGCCAACCGCAAGGTAAAAGAGTATTCCCTCGGCATGAAACAACGCCTTGGGCTAGCCATCGCCTTATTGCCCGACCCTTCGTTATTAATCCTCGACGAACCTACCAATGGCCTCGACCCCAACGGGATTATCGAAATGCGGGAGCTATTGAAACAATTAAACCGCGAAAGGGGAATCTCGATATTTATTTCCAGTCACTTACTATCTGAAATGGAAAAAGTAGCTACGCATATTGGGATTATTCACCATGGCAGAATGATGTTCCAAGGCACTTTGCAAGAACTACAATCGTTGAAAGTAAATGGTGCTTACCTACAAGTTGACTGTAGCGATCAAGAACGCGCCGTACAAATATTTACACGCGAATCGGGCCTTGTTATGTTGAACGGAAGCGGCTTTAAGTTGCCTTACCAATCGAAAGAACACGTAGCCCAACTTATTCAAACACTTGTACGTGAAAAAATCGACGTATACCAAGTACAAGTAAACGGCAACGATTTAGAAAACCTATTCCTCTACCTAACAGAAAAACAAGCATCATGAGCACCGCCATTCAATATTTACAAAGAAACATACGTTCCGAAATCCTAAAAAGTCGCAGAAGTGCTACTTCATGGTTAACCATTATTGGCGCGCTATTCGTACCTATCGTTTATTGCATCGTGTACCTATCGTACCCCGAAAAAATGGTGCCCGGCCCCGGTGCTAACCCATGGGAGCGCTTGTTGGCAGAAGAATGGATGTTTGTGTCGTTTTTACTATTGCCTTTTTATATCATCTTGGTAGGTACCTTACTAGGACAAACGGAACACAAGGCCAATGCCTGGAAACAATTGCTAGCCGAACCGGTACCACGTTATAGTATCTACTTTGGCAAACTGGGTATTGTGCTCCTCACTGTGGCAATTTGCTACATCTTGTTTGTGGGAAGTTCGATCGTAGTAGGTTATTTTGTTGGTTGGGTACATCCCCAATTAGGATTCTGGAAGTACACACCACCAGTAGGAGATGTAGCTGTTTTAGTAACACGCTTATACTTGGTAGCCTTGCCTATTATGGCCCTACATACATGGTTAGGTATTCGCTTTAAAAACTTTGTATTACCCGCGGGTATTGGCTTAGTAATGATTATAGCCTCGCTGATTATGATTCGCGGATGGGAGTATCAATATGTGTTTCCATATACCTATCCTACGCTTACACTGAATGCAAAATCGACCGGTAGTTTGTATAAACATGAGTATTGGGCCATTGGATATTTCTTGTTGTTCTCGCTGTTGGGCTATGTAGATTTCTTACGGAAGAAAGATGCTTAAACACTTTAATAACCTTCATCATAAGCTGCTAAGTGTGACATTTAGCAGCTTTTTTAGTCGTTTTAGCTAGGTAATATATATAGTGATTTTTTCTTTCCTGTTTTTTTATTCTAATTTGTTTTCTCCCTCAGACCCAATACTAGAAAGGGTTTCAATAATAATCGAGCACCCCGTTTTGCTATTATTTTAAAAAGTTGGCATGTTTTTCGCAAAATAGTAAGCACTTATGTGATTGAACTGTAGTTGTTTAAACAACATAAGACATCTTTAACCTAACGAAATGTAACATGTATATCGATCGACAAAAAGACATAGAATTCTAACAAAGTAATTACCAGGAAACATGCAACCAGCAACCGTTTACAAGGATTGTAAACGTTGAAGTTATATTGCCGTGCACTATAACACTGGGACTATTCAACTTTAAAAAACAAATCAAACATGAGAAACAACATCACAAGCCTGTTAGGCACAAAGAGCTTCCAAAAACGTGAAACATCATTCGCGTAGCCGGCCTTCATCCTGATAGATTTGTTCGTTTGACCTTCAAAAAAGTACCGGAACCAACCGGTTTTCCCATAAAAAAAGTCTGAATACACCATATTTTACCGGGGTTGCAACATTGCAACCCCTTTTACTTTCTTGCCATGCCAGGGCCATTTTCTCGCATTTACTTTATATCTTGTACCCGTTTTTAAAAATACACTTCCCGGAAATATGTCGATTAAAGATAATATTGTAGTCAACCTTGCGAAAGGTGTTATCAAGAAGTTTGTGCCTGTGCAAAGGAAGCCTAACAGTCTTGGTTTTTGGCAAATAAAACGATTAAAGCACTTGCCTAACCATGTATTACATTCCATCCCTGTTTACAATGCTAACTTTTACTTTGAGAAACCTTACGAATTCATACATTCTTACGATGAATTGATTGTAGATGAATTATATCGTTTCAATGCTGCCACCGATAGTCCTTTAATTATCGATTGTGGTGCGAATATTGGGCTAAGTGTATTGTATTTTAAACACCTATACCCCCAGTCACGCATCATCGCGTTTGAACCGGATAAAGTGAATAATAGGCTGTTAACCAAGAATATCGACAGCTTTGGTTTACAGAACGTAAGCCTGGAAGAGAAAGCCATTTGGATTCATAATAATACCATCACCTTCGCTGCCAGCGGTTCCCAAGGTAGTAAAATCGACGAAGTAGGTGGCCATAACGGTTCCATTACCGTTCAATGCCAACGCTTAGCAGATTTATTACAACAAAAAGTCGATTTCTTGAAAATCGATATCGAAGGTGCCGAATATGAAGTGATAAAAGATTGTAAGCATTTACTGCCGAATGTCGACCACCTTTTCGTAGAATACCATGGCGATATCAACGAAGCCTATAAACTCACCGAAATGCTCGTTATTTTCCAAGAAGCGGGCTTCGATTATTACCTCCAAGAAGCAGCCGACAATGTGCAACATCCACTTGTACGGGGTAAACAAACAACCACTTTCGACCAACAATTGAACATATTTGCTTATAAAAAGCAATAAGTATTGATTTACAATATATTAAAAGGCGGCCTCTAGCTTGTAGAGGCCGCCTTTTATATGTCAAATATATCCTTACCCTATCCTTAGCCTATCCCCAGCCTATCTCTAGCCTATCCTTACCCTATCTAAACCATGTAAAAGCCTATCTCGAGCCTATCTAAAGCCTATCTAAAGCCTATCCTCACCCGCCACCAGCTTGAGTTTAGCTAAATGTGGTGTGTTAAGTGATTGATTTACTGTTGATAGTGAAGGATTGGGGTTATAGGAATTCTTCTCTAACCGGGTTAAAAGCATCGATTAATTCGCCTGCTTCTAGGCATACGCAACCATGCCAGAGGTTGGAAGGAACGAAATAGCCGTCGCCGGCACGCAGAATTTGTGTTTTACCGTCGATCGTTACCTCGAACACGCCGCTGGCTACATACGAACTTTGAATGTGTGGATGTTGATGTAAAACGCCGATGGCGCCTTTCTCGAATTTCACTTTTACGAGCATGAGGTTATTGTCGTAACCCATTATTTGCCTTTGCAGGCCGTTCCCAAGGTCAACCCACGGCATTGTAGCCGCAGATTGGAAAAAAATATTCTCTTGCATGGCTTAAAGATAAGGCACGGAATATTGAAAAGCTAATGTGAATAAGGTCTATAAGAAAGATGGGATGATTGACTTGTAATAGGCCATAGTGGCGGGTAGTTTAAAATATTATTTTGTAATTCGGAAAATCGTTGTAACTTCCTATTAAATTTATAGACTAATGGTAGATATCTCTGTGAAAGATATATTGGATCCCATCATTTGCTTTTTCTTAGGCGGCGTTTTAATAGCGTTGTATAGGGAGGTGTTGAAAAAGAACCGGAGAGTATTGAATAACGGGGTGGAAGTGGAAGGAGTAGTAGCCGATTTCGCAGATTCTATGCATTCTGCTGCTACGAAATACCCCATCGTGCGGTTTTTCACAAAAGACAATCAACAAATTATCGAAACCTACGACCTAGCTTCTGGCTTCGGGTTCAAACGCGGGCAAACCATTCCCTTGGTATACAACGCGCAAAACCCCTCCGAGTTCGTGATTAAATCGCCCCGCTACTTGGCTTTTGTGCCTTGGTTAATTTTAGTAGGTGTGGCAATTGTAACGTTAATAGGTGTAGGGATGATTGTCAATATCTTCCAACCGGGTTTCTTCGCAATGGCGTAAAATCAAATCTTTATAAAAAATCTAAAAGGGTCTCTACTTAGTAAAGACCCTTTTTATTTGCAAAATGCTAATAGCTTATGGATTCGTACTCCACAATCCTGCTGTTTTAACCAATACACGCTGGCTCAATTTCAATTGCGAAATAATGAACTCAGCAATGTCTTCCGCTTGCATCACTTTCTCAGGATTACCATCTGTTAACTTCAACTCAACAGCCATGTCAGTAGCCACGGTACTAGGTGTAAGAGCACTTACACGGATGTTGTGTTTGCGTACTTCCAACATCAATGATTCCGTTAATCCCAATAAGCCGAATTTCGAAGCAGAATAGGCACTCGTTAAAGGCGCGCCACGTTGACCGGCAGTTGAAGAAATATTAATAATGTCACCCGTTTTACGTTCAATCATTTGCGGTAAAAATGCACGGGTTACATAATATACACCCAGTAAGTTTACATTAATGATTTCCGCAAAACGAGCCGGCTCCAAATCCATGAAACCACCGAATGACGCGATACCTGCGTTGTTAATGAGAATATCGATATGTCCGAATGCTCCTAAGATACTGGCAGCTGCATTGTTAATAGCATCTAAGTCGGCTACATCCGCAATAGCAGTGGTTACTTTAATACCATAGTTCGCTAATTCTTTCGCTGTTTCGTCGATGCTGGCGGCGCTACGACCAATTAAGGCTACGTTTACGCCTTCTTTTGCTAACGCAATCGCGGTAGCACGGCCAATACCTTTGCCCGCACCTGTAATGAGGGCGTTTTTTCCTTTAATATCTTGCATGGTATTATATGTTTAGAGGTTCTTAAATTCCTGCAAAGATAACATTGCTAAGCGATGGATGTACCAGGGAGGCGTCATTTCGCGTTTGCCTATATTATTCTTCTTCCTGTAAATCTTCGCCGGTAAAGGCTTTAGCTGCTTCGCGTTTTGCCGCAACATAATCTTTTGGTAACATCCCGAATTCCGCTTTGAAGTATTTACTGAAATATTTCGGGTTGTTAAAGCCCACTTCATACGCCACTTCCGCAATCGTATTCTTACTTTTTTCAAGTAATAAGGCCGCCCTTTGCAAACGAATAGAACGGATGAACTCGATAGGAGGTTTGCCCGTTAAAGCATATATCTTTTTGTACACGGCTACGCGGCTCATAAACAACTCCTTGCTTAATTCTTCTACCGAAAAATCGGGGTTGCTTAAATACTTCTCTACGATTGACAAAGCTTGTTGTATGAATTTATCATCACTTGATATAATATCAATATCACTTGATTTTGCTTCCACTTGCCTTGAGAATGTTTTTTTCAACGTGGCTTGTTGAGCAATCAAGTTTCGTACCCGCGATAGCATAATTTCAAAGTTGAAAGGTTTCGTCATATAATCGCTGGCACCTGTTTCTAATCCTTTGAGTTGTTGTACTTCTTCTGTAAGCGCGGTGAGTAATATAACAGGGATTGAGCGTGTACGCGGGTCGGATTTAATCTTCTTACATAATGCTAAACCATCCATCACCGGCATACTTACATCACTTACCACTAATTGCGGATGATGAGCCAATGTTTTCTGCCAACCCTCTTTGCCGTTTTGTGCTTCAATGATGTTGTAATACTGTTTAAGGTTGTCTTTCAAGTAGAAACGAAAATCTTCATGATCTTCCACTAATAAAATCGTCTGCTTTTTAGTATTGATGGTAGGTTTAGTAGGAAGTGAAGTTTCTCCTTGGTGTACTGCTTCCACCTGTAATGTTTCTTTTACTGTTGCAGTATCGGTTATTTTGAAAGGTACAGTAACCGTGAAGGTACTGCCTTTCCCCGGTTCGCTTTCTACACGTATCGTTCCTTCACAGAGTTTAACAAATTCCTTCGTAATGGCTAGTCCAATACCAGAGCCTTGGTTAATAACGGTACCCGGTACATCGTGTTGGAAAAAGCGCTCAAATATTTTGTCTTGTTTCTCCTTTGGAATGCCTATACCCGTATCGCTTACCGCTATCACTAACTGCGTAAACCCTACTTGCTGATGGGCCGTAACGCTTACTTTTATTTCGCCATTAGGCAAGGTAAACTTAAAGGCGTTCGACAATAAATTGAAGCAAATACGCTCTATTTTATCGTGGTCGAATGAGGTTGGTAAACTAGCAATGCTACTTTCATAAGTGAAGCGAATGTTTTTATGATCGGCAATATCATTAAAACTATAACAAACGTCTTTTACAAACTTTGCCACATCTCCCGGTGCTACTTGTACCTTCAATTCTTGTACTTCCATTTTCCTGAAATCCAGTAATTGGTTGACCAAGTTCAACAACCTTTTAGCATTACGATGAATTAACAACAGTTGCTTCTGTTGCGATAGCTCATGCGTTTGAGCAATGATTTTCTCCAATGGCGCTATTATCAACGATAAAGGTGTTCTAAACTCGTGGCTAACATTGGTAAAGAACTTAATCTTCATCATATCCAGTTCATGCGTACGTTGTGCCTCGCGACGTTCTTGTTCAATGGCAAAGCGTGAACGTGTGCGTTGGATAATCATTTTCCTTGCTATGAATAGTGCGCCCAAAATTAACAAGGTATACAGCGCATAAGCCCAACCGGTTTTCCAAAAGGGTGGTGTAATAATTATCTGCAATGGGTTGGCTGCTTCGTACCATTCTCCATCGCCACTCGCTGCCCTGGTATGTAAGGTATACGTACCGGGATCGAGGTTCGTAAAGTTCGCTTTGCGGGCAGCATTATCTACTTGCAACCAGTCGTTACTAAATCCTTCTAATTTATATTGGTAGCGCGTTTTTTCTGGATTTGCGAAGCTTAATGCCGCGAAGGAAATAGCAAATACATTTTCGTCGTACCGCAATGTAATACTTCGCGTACCCGGCATGGCAGCAGGTAATACTACGCGTTTACCCAAGGTATCGCCGGGTTGTATATTCTGGTTAAATACTTGTAGTTCCGTAAATACAATAGGAGGGCGCTTGGCCGATGCTTTGATGAGTTGTGGGTTGAATATATTGAAGCCATTGGCACCACCGAAAACCAGTTCTCCTTTACGTGTTTTTAATGCTGCGTTTTCGTTGAATTCACGACCTTGTAAGCCATCATTTTCATTGTAATTAGTGCATTGCAATCTAATGTTACCATCGGTGGTTGTTTCGATGTTTATTTTGGAAAGGCCATTGGGTGTACTTATCCAAAGTTTGCTATCATCGTCTTCCAGGATGTCGAGTATCATATTCGCCGGCAGCCCATCCTTCTCGCGGAACACTTGGAATTGTTGCGTGTTAGGGTGCCATAAGTTTAAACCGTCGCGGGTACCTACCCACATCCTATGATGCCGATCGAAGTATATAGCAATAATATTTTCGTTGCTCAGCTGTTGCCGGCGACCGTAGTGAACAAATTTCCCGCTCTTCTTCTCCAATACATCAATACCGGTAGAGGTACCTATCCAGAGGTTTTTAGATGCATCTTCTGCCAGTTCAGCTATATAGTTCGACTGGATAGAGTTCGGTCCCATTTTGTGATGGGTGAATATTTGTTTTTCACGGTCGAATTTATTTAAGCCCCCGGCTAAAGTACCGATCCATAGTTGTTGTTCGCTGTCTTCAAATATCTCCCATACGCGGTCATCGGTCAAACTTGTTGGGTCATTCTCTTTATGCTTATAGTGCTTGAAGTTTTTGCCATCAAAATAATCTAAGCCACCATAGTAAGTGCCAATCCACAATTTATCGTGGCGGTCGAGGTACATGCTTACAATTACATCGTTGCTAAGACTATTCCTGTTAGCAGGATTATGACGGTATTGGGTGAAGGTCCCATTCGCGCGGTTGAAGTAAATGAGGCCGCCCCCGTTTGTACCAATCCATAGGTTGCCTTTGGTATCTTCTACGAAGCGGTTTACATCGTTATAACTAAGGCTATTGGCTACATTCGGGCGATGACGGTACAGGGGAAATTTACTTACATTTTCGCTATAATAATTAATGCCACGTTTGTAGGTACCTACCCAAACAATGCCTGCTTGGTCTTTATACAAGCTTGTAATACTATTTTGTGATAGGCTTTTATCGTCGTCTTCTTGGTTGGTGATATAGGTAACGCTACGTGTTTTTTTGTTGATGATATTAATACCGCCATGGTCGGTGCCCAACCATATTAACCCGTTATCGTCTTGCACCATCCCGTAGAGGATGTTGTTGTTTAAACGGATAATACCGCTTTCGCGGGTATAATGTTGAAATTGTTTTGTTGTTGGTTGATAGAACCAAATGCCGCCATTTGTCCCGGGTGCATAGGCCCAAAGTTCATGATCATTATCTACGAAGATATTGAACCCTGTAGTGCCTTCAATTACATTGGGTAAAGGTTCGGCCCGGTGCAATACTTTTTGTAAATCGGGCGATATTTTTTCCATCACGCCATTATCATAGATACACCAAATGTCGCCATTCAATGCTTGGGCTACATCGCATAATTGGGTATTGGGTAGGGGTGTGCGTTGTGCCGTGATGTTGTGTTGCTGTTCATTATATATAAATAGCCCTTCTTTACTATACACAAACCCAAAGCCGCTTTTAAGTTTAATAATAGCCTGTAGGTTGTTAACAGGTAAGTGCATGTTACGTAAGGTGAGTTCCGGGTGCCTGTCGAAGTTTTCCTTAGCAGGGTGGTAAATATTAAACCCGTTGCGGGTTAATAGCCACAGGTAGCCATTCGGGCCTTCATAAATACGGGAGATGTAATCGTCGTTGAGGGTGGCGGAATCATTGAGTTGATGCCTGAATACTTTGGTAGTATAACCATCGAAGCGGTTAAGGCCGGCTTGGGTACCGAACCACAAGAAGCCTTTATCATCTTTATAAATCGCGCTCACCGCGCTACTGGATAACCCCTGCCGGGCATCCAAGCGCGAAAACTGGAACTCCTTGGCTTGGGAAAACCCTGCTTCCCAACACATCAATCCTACCCAGCAAAGTGCAGCACATAAAAATTTGAACCGTTTATTCATAACGTAACATGGAACTGTTGGCTGTGAAAATCCCGGGCTGTTCACTGTTATATTTATCGCCCGTTGTCAATTTAATACCTAAAAGTTCGAGAAAAATTACCAGGTAACCAGCACTTTTCCCTGGTTTCTTGCTATTAAATCTGAAAGTTAAGCCAATTTGTACATTCCTCGTAAAAGCAATATGATGGCTGTTTGGGTAACAAATGATACCCCTCCAAAGCGCTTGTTTAGTTAACATTTTGATACCTATCTATAATCATTCGCATCACCCCGGGAACGTTCCCATTGTATAACTTCGAGCTTGTTAAAAATTCCACGATAGCGATCACTAGCTTGTTAAATTGAATCATTATGCCACGTTACTGCCGGTACCTTTTTTTGCTTGGGCTTGTCTTTTCATTACACCTTTTTTCAAATGCCCAAGTGGCAGAGAAACGGAAGCCCGTTCAAACAGCCGATGGGGTAATTGTATACCCAGCAGCACACCTGGGAGGGAACGCGCAATGGGTTCGTTTGCAGGTTATCAACGATCAAATTATCCGTGTGTTGGCGAGTCCTACTATGGCTCCACCAACTGCGCAAAGTTTTATGGTTATTACCGGTACACAGCCCAATGTGAAATGGGAGTATAAAGAAACCGGCGAGCAAGTTGAACTTACCACGGCTGCCTTGGTAGCCAAGGTGAATCAACAAACGGGGCAAGTAGCTTTTTTCGCCAAGAATGGCGACATGATTGTGCAAGAGCCTTTGTATAACGGTCGACAATTTACGCCGGCCGTTTTCAGTGGCCGCCCTTCATATGGTATTTCGCAAACCTTTGCCGTAGCACCCAACGAGGCTTTCTATGGTTTAGGGCAGCACCAGGACGACCTGTTTAATTATAAAGATCAGCAAGTCACTTTTTTTCAAAATAACACGGAAGTAGCGATCCCTTTTCTGGTTTCGAACAAGAATTATGGTATTTTGTGGGACAATTATTCTATTTCCACGATCGGTGATGTTCGACCATTTAAGTCACTTTCAGACTTGCGATTATTCTCTTCAAAAGGAGAGGAAGGCTGGTTAACGGCCGCATATGCCAATGATGCAAAGCAGCCAAACGACATAGCATTTGAAAAAGCGGAATCTATTATTAATTATGCTTACCTAGGCGATACGAAGCTGCATTTACCGGCAAACTTCAATATTGCGAAAGGACAAGTAACTTATACGGGCTCTATCGCTTCTGCGTTTAGCGGTGTGCACAAATTTAAATTCACCTATGCAGGTTACGTTAAGGTGTGGATCAACGATAAACTGCTTCTTGATAGGTGGCGGCAGGCCTGGAATCCAGGCACTGCCGTTTTAAACATTCCTTTCGAAAAGGGCCAACACTACAAATTCCGTATGGAATGGATTCCCGATGGCGGCGAATCTTACCTTACCACTACTTGGCTCAATCCTATCGAACCATCACAACAAAACACCTTCACTTTCGCCAGCGAAGCCGGTCAACAACTCGATTACTATTTCGTATATGGTCAAAACCTCGACGAGGTGATTAGTGGTTACCGAACCCTAACCGGTAAAGCACAAATAGCCCCGAAATGGGCCTTCGGTAAATGGCAAAGCCGCGAACGTTATAAAACACAAGAAGAAATTCTATCCACGGTAGCTACCTTCAGGCAGCAGAAAATACCATTAGATAATATTGTACTCGACTGGAGCTATTGGAAGCAAGACGATTGGGGAAGCCAAGAGTTTGATAAAACGCGCTTCTCGAATCCCGATAGTATGATTAAAGTATTACACGAGCAATACAAAACGCAGTTCATGATTTCGGTATGGCCGAAGTTCTACGAAGGCATAGAAGCGTATAAAAAATTCAATGACAGCGGCTGGTTATATACACGCAACATCGCGGATCGCCAGCGCGATTGGATAGGGCAAGGGTATATATCTACCTTTTACGATGCTTTCAACCCTGCTGCCCGTAAAGGTTTCTGGGATTTAATTTATAGTAAACTATATGTAAAAGGTATCGACGCATGGTGGATGGATGCCAGTGAGCCGGATATCTTAAGTAACGTATCGCCTGCCAAACGAAAGGAACAAATGGGCTTCACAGCAGCCGGTTTAGCGGCCGAAACATTGAATGCCTATCCTTTAGAAAATGCCCGCGGTATTTATGAAAATGCTCGACAAGTTGATCCAAATAAACGTGTATTCCTGCTTACGCGTTCGGGCTATGGTGGCTCGCAACGTTATGCTGCTACCATCTGGAGCGGTGATATTGCTTCCCGTTGGAGTGATATGAAAGCACAAATCAGCGCCGGTCTTAATTTTTCGCTAAGTGGTTTGCCCTACTGGACAATGGACATTGGCGGGTTTTCTGTAGAGAAAAGGTATGAAAACGCCCAAGGCGCCGACCTCGACGAATGGCGTGAACTAAATACTCGCTGGTACCAATTCGGTGCTTTCAGTCCTATTTTCCGTGTACATGGTCAATATCCTTACCGCGAAATCTATAACATCGCTCCAGGAACGCACCCGGCCTATCAAAGTATGCGCTACTACGATCACTTGCGCTACCGCTTTTTACCGTATATCTATAGCCTGGCCGGGGCCACGTATTTCTCGAACTATACACCGATGCGTGCCCTTGTAATGGATTTCCCGAAGGATTCTTTAGTGCGCAATATTGGTGACCAATATTTATTGGGCCCATCGCTATTGGTGAACCCGGTATATGAATACAAAGCTACTTCGCGGGAGATGTACTTGCCCGAAGGACCGGGTTGGTACGACTTCTATACAAATAAATACTACGAAGGTGGTCAAACTATTGTAGCCGATGCACCTTATGAAAGAATGCCGCTTTTCGTTAAAGCCGGTTCTATCATGCCTTATGGTCCCTCCTTGCAATATGTAGCCGAAAAACCAGCCGACCCGATCACCCTTTACGTGTACACTGGTGCCGATGCTTCCTTTACTTTATATGAAGATGAAGGGTTGAATTACAATTACGAGAAGGGGGCTTATGCTAAAATTACGTTACAATACAATGACAATTCAAAGGTGCTTACCATTGGTCAACGCCAAGGAAATTTTAAAGGCATGCTTACACAAAGAACGTTCAAAATAGTATGGGTAAACCAGGTAGGAGCTAAACCATTTGACTTAGAAGCTGCACCTAATGAAACCCTGCACTATAAAGGAAAAGAGATGGTAGTTAGGATGAAATAAGGCCCCCTACATAACCAGTTGTTGAACGTGTTTTGTGAAGGTTTTGATTGACAAACTTTCATGGAGCACGTTCTTTTTTTTCATTGAAATAGTAGAAATTTTTGTAAAAGAAGGTAGTTATTATAGGCAATCGCAATATTTTATTACGTTTGTTTGAATGTAGTCACGCAAACGTTTATGAAAAGAAAATATGCTTGCCATGCAACTGTTTATTTCTTTTCGTACGCCCTATAACCGGGGACATTTTTATAAAAGTATGCCGACGAAAAACACGTGGAGTGCCATTTTACTACTGATGCTTTCTATGCCTGTGTTTGCACAACAAGGCGAATCGATCAGCATTAATCAAGTTGGTTACTATACCCAAGGACCGAAAATATGTACGGTTGTGGAGAAGGTAACCGCCACCGAGTTCTTTATCGTGAATAGCATTACCCACGACACCGTATTCAACGGCCGTTTAAGTGAAGGGCAGGTTTCTAAACATTCATCCTTGCATACCAAAACGGGTGATTTCAGTCGTTTGCAAGGAGAGGGGCGGTTTTACGTATATGTACCAGGTGTAGGTAATTCTTACCTGTTCAACATTGGACCAAGGGTGCTAGCACCTGCTGCAGTATCGGTGCTGAAAGGGTTTTATTATCAACGTGTTTCTATACCGCTCGATTCACCCTTTGCAGGGAAATGGGCAAGAAAGGCAGGGCATCCAGATGATAAAGTGCAAATACATCCTTCTGCGGCAAGCGCAGAAAGACCTGCAGGCAGCACGTTTAGCAGTAGCGGCGGCTGGTACGATGCAGGAGATTATAATAAGTATATCGTGAATTCGGGTATTACTATGGGTACTTTGTTCAACTTGTATGAAGACTTCCCATTTTATAGCTCGGCCACACAATATAATATCCCGGAAAGCTTCAACGGCATACCGGATGTGCTCGACGAAGCCATCTATAATTTACGTTGGATGCTAACCATGCAAGATCCCAATGATGGCGGCGTGTATCATAAATTGACAAACGCCAGTTTTGATGGGACGGTAATGCCGGGCGTCACCACCTTACCAAGGTATTTCGTACAAAAAAGTACAGCAGCCACTTTAGATTTTGTGGCGGTAACGGCCCAAGCAGCCAGGATTTTGTCGAAATACGCATCGTTAAAGGCCTTAGGTGATAGTTGTTTACATGCAGCCTTGTTTGCATACGAGTGGGCAGAAATGCATCCCAACCAAGTATACAACCAAGATCAAATGAACCAACAATACCAGCCGACCATTAGTACAGGCGCTTATGGCGACCAGCACTTAGAAGACGAACGGTTTTGGGCGACAGCTGAATTGTTAATTACAACACAGCATGAACGCTACTTGGAGGTAATACAACAACAATTCGATCAAGCGGTAACGATACCCACTTGGTCGAATGTAAGAACCATGGGGGTGTTAAGCATATTGCGCTACTACCCGCAGCGGTTCAAACAACTAAATAAAAAGTTCTTTGCATTAGCAGATCAATATGTTAGCGGTGTACCAGGGAATGCTTTTAGAACAGCAATGGGGCTTAGTACAAAAGAATTCAACTGGGGAAGTAATTCCAACGCAGCTAACCAAGGCATGATCCTCGTGGCAGCTTACCAATTAAGTGGGAAGCAGGCATATTTGGATGCAGCATTGTCGAACATCGATTATTTGTTGGGCAGGAATGCAACCGGGTATTGCTTCGTAACGGGGCTGGGTACAAAAAGTCCACAACATCCACACCACCGTCCTTCCCAAGCAGATGGGATCGATGCACCGGTGCCTGGTTTGTTAGTAGGAGGGCCGAACCCGGGCATGCAGGATAAATGTAGTTATACATTTACCGAGCCAGAAAGGGCTTATACCGATCAATGGTGTTCTTACGCGAGTAATGAAATTGCCATTAACTGGAATGCGCCGATCGTGTACTTGTTAAATGCTGTAGAAGCGTTGCAAGGAAAGGCGGGTTATATTAAAAACGATACTATAAAGTAGTTTAATAAACGCTGGGACATGTTCCTAGTGAGTCTTTTGTGATTTTATATGCTATGTTTCGAAAGCGGGGTTTTCCCCGCTTTTTTCATTTATAGGATTTGGGATGTCTCCCGTTCCTTCAACATAATGGGCAAAAGGGCATAAAAAAAGCGGGTATTCATGAAGTGAATACCCGCTTTTTGTTTATTCGCTTAATAGGGTTTTATTACCTTTGTCGTCGACTCTATAGAATTTATCTTGTTCGATAAGGAGTGCTTGGTGATGGCCTTTATGGTGATTCACATCTACAGCGTACACTTTGCCATCATAGAGGCGGGCAACCTCTTTTACGATAGTGTGGCCGCAAACGATGTATTTCGCTTGGAATAATTGTAGCGTGTTATCGATGTCTTTCATATCGGCTTTGGGATCGTTGTGGTAACCGCGGTACCAGAAAGGCGAGGTTTTACCATCGAAGAAAAGTCTTAGCGGTGCTGGGATATCGGCTTTTTTCTTATCGTAGTAAGGGCGGCAAGTATCGTTTAACGCTGCCAGGGAAAGTTGCATGGCGTTTACTTCAGGCGATACACCACCATGCATAAATACCCCGTCGCCTACTTTCTCCATAATATTCTTACTTCTCAACCACTGGCCCATCACAGTTTGCGCTGTGTACAAATCGTGGTATTGTTGTTGCATTAAAGCGGCATATACAAAGTAACTAGAATCCACGTAGCGGAAATCCCCGTTCATGTTCATAATATCATGATTACCTAACACCACGTGTAATTTCCCGCCTTGCCTTGCAGCATCTGCTTCCAGCTTATATAACAACCACAAATATGCCGGTACTTCCTTGCCACGATCAAATAAATCGCCGCAAATAACCACCTTGTTTGTGCCGAATGTCCAATTGTATTTTTCATCCATCACGCCCGTGCCAATAAACAACTTTCTAGCTGCTGTAAACTCACCTTCAATGTCGGATAACACCAACATTTTATCAGCACCCGCGCTTACAGGTACCTCGTTTTGCGGCGCATCATGTAAGGCTACTTCGAAGTTCCAACTTGGGTTACCGGGCACTTCCACCTTTACACGCTTCGCACGTTTCTTAGTAAGTATCTCTTCTTTCGCTACAGCCGTTTGGTCTTTCTTTACCACAATTCGTTTCAATAATAAATCTTTCGATTTATAAAAAATATACGGGCCGTCTTGTGCAAATGAAACAGTAGATATTACACAACAAAAAATAGTAAATGCCCCTTTCAACAGGGCTTGCAGGTTCGATCGCATGATTGTTGTACAGTTTTAATAACGTGCATGAATGTACGTATTTGACAATGGCGGTGGATTAAAGATGACTTAAAATATAACATTACTCGAAAAAGTCCTTCAACAAAGGCTTATAACTTTTACCAATTAAAAGCGATTGTTTATTTTTCAATACCACCATATTGCCCTCAATATAGTCAACATTCAACTTATTCACGATATAAGATTTATGAATGCGTACAAACTGTTCTACAGGTAACGCTTCTTCCATGCTAAGCATGGTTTTCGGGGTAAGAATAGCATGGTCTTTCAACCAAATTTTTACATAGTTGCCATAGCTCTCTACGTAATAAATATCCTGTAAGTGAATTTGTACGAGGCGTTTATCCTGTTTTACAAAAAGGGAAGCAGGGGCATTTGTGGCTGCTGGTAAGGTGGAAGATGACGAGGTTGTTTGTTGCGTTTTGAATTGTTCCCAAGCTTTGTTGGTGGCTTTTAAAAAGCGGTCGAAACGGAATGGTTTCATAATATAATCCATTACGTCTAACTCAAATCCTTCTACTGCGTATTCATGATGCGCCGTTGTAATTATAACGAGTGGCCTTTTCGATAACGTACGAAGGAAATCCAAACCACTCAACTTGGGCATTTGTATATCAAGAAATAATAAGTCTACAGGATGCTGTTGCAAATAAATAATCGCTTCCGTGGCCGAATAGCAATCGCCCACAATTTGCAGGTAAGGTACTTCTTGCGCTAATTCTTTAATTACATCGTGCGCAAGTGGTTCATCATCTATGATCAATGCTTTTAATTGCATGCGCAAATATTTTGATAGTGGCCGTAAAAGTGTTGTTTGTATAACCTGTTTCCAAGCTGTGATTCCCTGGATATAATAATTGTAATCGCCTCGCTAAATTCTCTAATCCTATACCGCGACTATGGCTTGTTGGGTTGGTTTCCACGGAATTCGTACAAACAAATGTAAGGTTATTATTTTTGACCGTTAACACCAAGTCAACGAAACTCTCTTGCGTAGATGGTTCTATGCCATGTTTAATTGCATTCTCCAACAGTATGACCAGTAGTAATGGTGCAATTTGATATTGGTCATCGTCGATATCTTTCTCAAATGAAATGTCTACAGGATGATGCTTTCGTATAGATTGCAACGACAGGTAATCTTCTAAATAAGTAATCTCGGCGGTAATGGGTACAGTAGGGGATTGTGATTGATAAATCACGTAGCGCATCAATTCCGATAATTGTTGAATTTTAGCAGGTGTTTGTTTCGCTTGGGTAAGACTAAGCGCGTATAAATTATTGAGTGTATTGAAGAAGAAATGCGGGTTGATTTGTTGCTTCAATAAATTCAATTCTGTTTCTGCTTGTTGCTTTTGTAGAATCGTGATTTGATGGCGTTGTTGTAACCAATCCATCACCCAAATCACAGGCAAGCTAAAAAGCATAATGATAAATGCAATAAACCCATTTTCAATATCAAAAGGAGAAGCCGCGAATATCCCACCAAGCCTTTTGTCTAAAGGCATCCACTTGGCAATTTGTGCCATTAATGGGTAGCAAATCATTATAGTGCCAAATACACCGGCGGTATACACGAACAAACCGCGCTGCTTAAATAAGATAGGGATAAGCAGCTTTTGATTGATGTAAAAGAAAGCATATCCAAACCAGTACAACGTAAAGTACTGTACGAAATACCCAATAAAGCCCGGGAAGCCGAATAATATTTTCTTCCCGTCTATCACGGGGCCTATTAACAAACGCTCCTGGCTATCGTATGCAGGGTTGCCTTCACTGGAAATACTCATCATCGCCATCAGCAAGGCAAACAAGCACATTATGATCAATAGAAAGGTGTTGAAATTTATCTGCCACCAAGGTTTGGTTTGTTTTTCAGAAAAGAAGTAATTGTACAACCCATTCACTATACCTGTGGCAATAGATACTAAGATAGTACCTATTAAATATGCGTTTTGATAATAGATGGTTTGTAGAATAACGTAGCAAGTGCCGCCATATAAAATATAAGCTGCTAACCACAGTTGATGTGCACGCTTTGAATCCAGAGTATTAGCCCGAACGACGAGCAAAACTATCATTGGCGTTACAATACCAAGGTACTGTATGAAATGCGTTCCAAAAGCCGACCAAGTACTTTCTTCGCGGTTGTTTACGGCGAGTAACGACATGAGTATTGCCACTACTGTAACCATCCACGCTTCATAGTATTGTAAGAGTTTTTTGATCATGCGGGGAATTGGGTTTTGCTGTAAATGTATCGATTCGAAGGGCAACCCGGCAAATAATAATGACAAACAGCCTGTTTGGGATGTTGAAGTGATAGTCGGCCTTGGAAGTCGTTTTAACAAGGTGTTTAGGCGGCTTGTCATATAAATTATATAACGGTTCGAGCGCCGGGTAATTTGCATGAAAATTGAATCTTATGAATCGTTTACAAGTCACCGGGCTTTCTAAAACCTACGCCAATGGGTTTCAAGCGCTCAACGACGTATCCCTAGATATATCAAACGGCATCTTTGGCCTATTAGGTCCGAATGGTGCCGGTAAATCATCCTTCATGCGTACCTTGGCCACCTTGCAAGCACCTAGTAATGGCGAGGTACTATTTAATGGGGTGGATATAATGACTAACCCACAGTATATGCGGGCGCAATTGGGGTATTTACCGCAAGATTTTGGGGTATATCCACGCATGTCGGCCTTCGATTTATTGCAGCATTTGGCCATTTTGAAAGGGCTACATCAATCCAAAGCGCGCACAGCGCAAATCAATAGCCTATTACACCATACTAATTTATACGAAGTACGACATAAAGCAGTGGCCACCTTTTCCGGTGGTATGAAACAACGTTTCGGGGTAGCGCAAGCTTTGCTCGGTGACCCTAAACTCATTATCGTAGATGAACCTACCGCCGGCCTCGATCCCAGTGAACGCAATAAGTTCCATTTCCTGCTCAGCGAAATAGGTGAACAAGTGATTGTTATTTTATCCACCCATATTGTACATGATGTAAAAGAACTTTGTCCACAAATGGCTATCCTGGCCGGTGGTAAGTTAGTAGCACAAGGGGCGCCGAGGCACTTACTGGCTAATCTTCAAGGCCGCACCTTCTCCAAGCTTATTCCTAAAGATCAATTACAACAGCACCAAGCTATGTTCCCCATTGTTTCTTCCCGCCTTAAAAGTGGTATGATCGAAATACACGTCATTGCCGATTATTTGCCCGGTGATGGTTTTGCATTGGTAGAAGCAGATTTGGAAGATTTGTATTTCCAAACATTACGTGACCATCAAACGGCGGAGGTATAATATGATGCGTGCACTATTGACATTCGAAAGTCGCTTTTTAGTTAGGCAATATGCTACGTGGATCAGTCTTATAGTGTTCTTTGGCTTTGGCATATTAGCCATGCAAGGGGCACCTAGCAGTGAAGAATTACACAAGAATGCTGCGTATAACATTGCGTTTAACATGAACTTGGTGTCGCTGTTTATTTTGCTGCCTTTGCCTTTGTTTACAAATGCTATTGTATTACGCGATCGGCAATATCAAATGGAGTCGTTCATTTTTACGACGAACTTGCAAAAGCATACGTATGTTTTTAGTAAGTATTTGAGCATATTGTTTTTGATGTCGCTCCTTTGTTTGGTGGCGGTATTGGGTATGATGTACGGCACAACAATGATTTCGCCATTGGTGAAAGGGCCTTTTAACCTAGCTTATTTTTTATTGCCTTATGCTATGTTGGCGTTGCCTAATATACTATTGTGTGTAAGTATTGTATTTGCAACGGCTATTTTTTCAAGAAGTGCCATGGCGGTTTACTTTGCGGCCATTGGCATGTACTTTTTATATTTCTTGGGATCGATGTTGGGGAATTCGCCGGTGCTGGCCAATTCGGCACCTGCTATTAACCCTAGTATTTGGCCGGGCTTATTAGATCCATTTGGATTCATGGCTTTTTTCCAAGATAAGTTTGCTTTAACGGTGGAAGAGAAGAATACCCAGTTACTCGGTTTTTCGGGTGTATCTGCCATTAACCGCTTGTGCTGGATCGGTATAAGCATATTTATCACATGGATTACATACAAACAATACAAGTTCGCGTTACAGTTAACTACAAGTAAACGTAAAGCAACGCCTGCCCAAACTGTAGCTGCCGAACCTTATGGCACTGTACCAAGTACATTACATGGGCATGTGGCAAAACGTTGGTCTAACTTATTGATGTTAAATACGCGTCAAATTCTATTACATCCTATTTCTTGGTTAATGGCTTTGTGTTGGGTGGTGATGTTATGTATTTCATTACGAGATGAATTTTTCATTACCCGGTACAATATCAATTTCCGTCCTACGAGCGGGATGATTGCTGTACAGATGTTAGATGTTTGGGGAGTAGTGTGTGTATTGTTGTTTTTAACGAATGAATTGATTTGGCGTGAACGACAAGTTCGTATCGCCGGTATAATGGATGCATTACCCATCAGCAATCTTACTTGGGCAAGCGCGAAGTTAGGCGCTTTGGTGATGGCCGTATTTTCGTACGTTACTTTAAATATACTTGTAGGCGTAAGTTTCCAGTTATTAGGTGGTGATGAACCGGTACGTTGGCAGGTGTATGCTCAACTGTACTGGGTGAATGGATGGCCTATTTTATTGTGGGCGGTATTGGTGTTTTCGGTGCAAGTTATTTTTAAGAACCGGTTCGTTGGTTTAGGTGTGGCTATATTAATGGTGGGTGTATTAAACTTCCATGCAAGGTTGGGTTTCTCGCATTATTTATTCCGTTATGCAGCCTCCCCTGAATTAAACTTTTCGGATTTCAATGGTTGGGGGTACTACGCTCCTTCTCACTTGCTGAATATGTTATACGGAACGGCTTGGGCAGCCTTGTTTTTCCTATTAGCAGTGAAGCACTGGCCGCGTGGATTTCATGCAGCGAAACAGGCAACTACACCGGTGTTTCGTATAGCGATGGTGGGTAGTATATTAGCTGTGGTAGCTACAGGTTGGGGTATTTACTATCAAACCAATATCCAACAAGTATATCAAACCAAAGCAGCTAAAATTGAACGAGCAGCAGTGTATGAAAAACAATTCGTGCATTACGCCAGTATACCACAACCTGTCATTAAAGACGTTAAATTACAAGTAGACCTATTCCCATCACAACACCACTATACAGTTTATGGGCAATACATGTTGAAGAATGATTCAGCCAGTGCTATTCAACAAGTATTGTTGAGTTTCCAAGAACCGGTTCGCCAAGTTACATTGCAAGCAAACGGAACAATTAAACAAAACAGCGACGGCATACAAGCATATGAACTAACCTTCGCGCAACCCTTGCAACCCGGTGATTCCATTTCATTAACGTTTTCTTTTGATGTACTGCGTAACGGGTTTTCAAAATTCAATGTGGAACATGCGATTGTAAGTAATGGTACTTATGTTGAATTAGAGAAGTGGATACCCCAAGTCGGCTACAACGCCAGTATTGCCATTGAAGATCCCGCTACTAGGGCAAAGTATCAGCTACCACCTGTCACACGCGATCAGCCTACTGCCGGTAAACAATACCATTACACATGGACTACCTACGACGTTACCTTCTCTACGGAAGCCGGTCAAACCGTCGTAAGTGCCGGGGAATTGCAAAGAACTTGGTCGATGCATAATCGCCAATACTTCCATTATGCTTCACGTAACCCCATGCCATTTATGTTTGCCTTTTCTTCCGCCGAATATGAAACACAGCATTTCCAGCATAACGGGATTGCTGTAAGTTTCTATTACCATCCCGGTCATACCTACAACCTAGCTGCTATGCAAGCGGCGGCGAAGGATGCCTTAGACTATTGCAGCACCCATTTTGGTGCTTACCAATATAGGTCGTTACAAATCGCTGAAATCCCGGCTTATGGAGGTGCAGCTACGGCGTACCCTGCAGCCGTGTTCTGCGCAGAAGGACCTATTTACATGACTGCCTACCGGGATGCCACCAAAATAAACCAATCCTACGCTGTACTGGCACACGAAATTTCCCACGAATGGTGGGCTGGTCAACTCGATCCTGCTCCTGTATTAGGCCGGAAAGTGCTCACCGAAACCTTGGCTATGTACACAGAATTAAGTTTGCTAAAAAAGAAATACAGCGCACCTGCATTCCGCGAGTATATGCTTAACATCCAAGCCAATTATTTCCAAGGGAAATATTATGCCGACATAGCAGAAGTGCCGCTTTGGTTAGCACACGATGCACCCTATATCTACTACCAACGGGGAGCATATACCATGAATCGCTTAGCCATGGAGCAAGGGGAGGAAGCTATTAATATTGCTTTACGTTCTTTGCTACAACAGCATCGATACCCCAACCCGCAAGCCACTGTACTCGATCTCATGCAGGCATTGCCCGGTACGCAATCCGCCGCCTTATTTCAAAGTACACAAACAGCCGATTTTGAAATTAAACAAGTGCAAGTAAAGGGAATAAGCAAAAATGCATTCCAAGTAGATATCAGCTTACAGCAAGGCTATATACTGCCTAGTCCCGTATCGATTGCATTCTACGATGCCAATAACCGGTTGATTGCAAAAGAATGGACACGGTTCTCAACACCCAATTCCACGGCTACATATATAGTAAAAAGGAAGCCTGCAAAAGTGATTATGGATGAAGAATTAAGGGTGCTTAACAAACAAGGAGCGGTAGAGCAGGAGATTTTGCAATAGGGGCTTGGATTTACGGGAGATTTTTACGAAATTAGTAGTATTCCGTTCGCTCCCAAAATCAATCTAATATGCAAAACTATCGTGCCACGTTCTGGGCCCTCTTTAAAATTATTAATGGTTGTTGGCTTTTCGCATGGACTTTATTTTTTGGATTGTTATTTTATAAAGATCAAGTTGTTCGTGAATTATATTTCTTATTACCCGTTGGCTTTGCGTTCGTATTTGTATTGAATACATTGTTCGTCGCCATCGCTAGTTACTTTATCAATTACTCGGTAAAAGATATACGCACAACTTTGTTCTTACATATCTTGTTCGTTTTGGCAATAGGTTTCTTTAACATCAATCCCGATAATATTGTATCTATCTCAGGTTCAATGTTAGAAGTTACGTATCTCGTTACAGAGCTATTGTTAGCTATTTCGCTCACCTATTTATTGCCCAAAGCACAACGTAAGATCTATGATTCTACAGAAGATAATTTGCCATTATAATAGGCCGCTACAGCTTGTTTAACAAGCTTCTCGCTAGCGATAAAGAATTGAGCTAATTGAACGCGCTGAGCAGCATCCCACTTTGCAAAAACAGGGCTACTGACCAGCGCGTTTAATATTTTAGTATGATCGGCATGGAATACTTCTTCATCGTAATAGTCAAGAAAATCCAAAACGGCAGAGCGTTTGGAGCTAAGGTTAACAACTTTCATGTGGTGTATGGTTTTAATAAATGTAAAGAAGTTTTATCATTCCAACAGCGAAATAATAAAAGAATTATTGATTGTCGTAGTAAGTAGCATCGCGAACGATCTTCCCATTTTCTACCGTTAATACCGCGCAAATAGGTATCTGCCAAGGTTTCCCTTCTACCGTTCCTTTAGAAATAAATTCTACAATTACAATATTACTATCAACGTACTTATGCACAATACTATCGCGAATGTCGGGAATGGCTTGTTGTAAACCATTGTATTTCTCAATAGTTTCTGCATGGGTTTGTGTAATGAAGTCTTGCCCAATGGAAGGGTCTAGGAACTTAGCATCGTTACTGTAGCAATTTGCCATGGCTGTCCAGTTATGCGCATTAAAGGCTGCAAACATGCTATCTACAACGGCTGAAGGAGAAATTGTGGTTGTTTTATGAGCGCTTTTTTCAGTGGTAGGAACCGGTTCGCAAGCAACTGCTAGCAATAATAGAAAAGCGCAACAAGAAAGAAGTAATTTCATATAATTGGGTGTTATGGTGTCGATTGAATGCCAAACACACTACTCCAATACACCCAATTAAAATAATATAAAGACGTGAGTAATAAAAATTAATCGATCAAAATTTGTACGGGGCGTTTTTGATCGTCAACAGCCACAAATGTGAAAGTGCCTGTAATCGCTAATTCACGCGATTCGCTGTACATTTCTTCTGTATATACTTCCACCAATACTTTCAAGCTTGTTTTACCAATATGATTCACTTTCCCGATTAATTCAACAATGGTACCAGCAGGAATAGGTTTGTTGAAATCGATACGGTCACTGGAAACTGTTACCACCATTTTCCTCGAAAACCTGGTCGCACAAATAAAGGCTACTTCATCCATTAAATGCATGGCTGTACCACCAAATAACGTATCGTAGTGATTAGTGGTGCTAGGAAATACCGCTTTGAAAATACTTGTTTTCGAATGTTGAATTCTTTCTTCTATAGTCATTACCTCGATTTTAAAATGGAGAAAATTAATTGCAATTTCGATTTATACCTCACCTCGCGCTTCACCGCCAGCAAGCAATTCCTACATAAGCAGTCGACATAATTGGCCGCTATAAAGGCTTTTTCTTGGTCATTAAAACGAATACCACTACACTGGCAATGCAACACATTTCCAATTTTGCACTCGAAGGGAGTACCACATCGCTCGCAATGTTTCGTTTCGTGACAGGCCATGATATTTTTTTTAAAGGTACGATGTTGTGTATAAACCATGTTAAAATAAGCCCCGCTTAGGTTAGCAGGGCCATTGGTTTTTATATAGTCATGGGCGTAGTATGATTATTACTCACGGTATTTGCCCTAAAAATAGCCGCTTTATTCCGCTCCAAACTATCAGTATCTCCCTCCACGATGCACGATAAATCATGTACTTCGCGAAGCTTTTGTTGTGCTATGATAGCCGGCAGTTTATCTTCCAGCGACGAATCCAAATATGCGAATGAACAAGAAGGAGCAATCATTACTCGTCCTTCGCCAATAGCATGAACGGCTTGTTGTAGAGAGGGCAGCACAGCTTCATAATTAGTAATAGCAGCATTGCGACCATCAATTATTCCTACACTCAACACCAACTTACTCGACATAAGTGGTAGTATTTGATCCAGTTGTGTAGCATCAGCAATCAAATCGATATGAAGCCCGTTGATCGGTAATGTTAACGCAAGTGCTGTATTATCATTGAGCGCACCGAAGAAGCTGGTAACAAGTGTTTTTATGCCAGGGCAAGCCTTCTTAATCTCGCCATAGGCATAGTTGAAAGCAGCTTTCGCCTCAATAGAAAGCGTTTGTGTAAGAAAGGGTTCATCAAATTGAATCCAAGTGGCGCCCATTTCTTCCAGCTTTTTTAAAACTGTCAAGTATGTGGGCATCATCTTCCGTAACAAATCCAAGCGATGGAAGTCACCTGTTGTTTCTTTACCCAATAATAAATAAGATACAGGCCCCATTAATACAGGCTTAGGTACTTGCTGCGTAATATGCTTGGCGGCGCTAAATTCAGTGAATATCTTATTGGAGAATATTTGAAACGTTTGTTGCGCATCGAGTTCGGGGATAACATACGTAGCATTCGTATCGAACCAACGGGCCTGCTCCATGCCTTTTATGGTAACACCCTTATGCTCGTAGCCATTTACCATGGCTAAGTAAAGATCAATTTCAGTATTGCCAGGAATATCGGTTACCACGGGCATATAACGACTAGGTACCACGCCTAGCATAAGGCTCATATCAAGTACTTGGTGATGGAAACTGAAATCGTTGCAAGGAATAAGATCAATGCCGGCTTCTTTTTGTAAGCGCCAGCTATTCTCTTGCATTCTTTTGGCAACAAGGAAAAGGTCGGTACGACCAATTGTGCCATTCCAGTATAATTCACTGGCTTTTTGTAATTCAAGGTGTACACCTGTTTGTGGGTACCCGAGGTTGTGTTTGAGCATACGCATGCAACTTTTTTATGAAACATTATGGGAATAATGCTCCTTACAGTTCACGTATGCTTCCGGGAAAAATGTAGATGTTAAAAGAGGGAACCTACCGGTAGCGTATGCTTGGTTGGTTTTTCTTTTTCGACTACTGCTTCAAATCCGCGAAAGCATTGGTCTTTTTAGTAATAAGGCAAGTATCCTGGCTTGTAACGTTGTTGCCGTTCTTCTCATCTCTACAAGGGAGAGACAATGAACTACAAGGGCAATAACTTGTATGTGTTACTTACAGTTGCGCGTCAGCCCGTGAATTGCACACGGTTCCTTTTTAAAAGCAGTGATGGAACTGCTTACCTTTTCACTTGAATATGTAAAGAACGATCTTGCAAATATAATGGAATCGACTACTTATTACCAAGCCTTCATAAAAATGAAAAATATTTTTTTGCTGGAATATTTAATGGTATTGGGTTTGAAGAGCTGTGTTGAAAGTAGAAATAAGAAATGTGGTTTTTTTAGAAGTTAAATAGGAATACTGACATATATTTAAATTCCATTGTTTGAATTGTTAACACCAAGAGAATGAAATTTTTATTTAATACAAATGAAGAAAAGCTGTATTTCTATCCTTTGTTGAGTGCAGCATTACGGTATCCTGTGGATGAATTTGTTATGAAATTAGAGCGAGATGAATTAAGTAGGCAAGAACGTGAAGCCGCTTTGCTAGTGGTAGAGCGGGCTTTACTGGAGTTGCATCATTTTGTTGATAGGTATATGCGAAATTGGGAAACGATGCAAGAAAGTATGAACCGCGATAACTAAACAGGAATCGAAAAGGGGTAATTTCACCATTAGGCGTGGCGCTATTTTTAATTCTACATTAAATTTATTAGTTTTATCGCCCACTTAGAGTCAACAGCCATTATTATAAACGGGATTATGGGGGAACAGTGCTTACTGGATTCTTTCGAACAACAATTTCGCGCGCATTATAAAAAGCTACGAATTATTGCCATCGGCATCATAGGAGATGACGAGGTGGCGAAAGACCTTGTACAAGATTTTTATGCGAAATGCTGGCAAAAACGCCATGAACTTACTTTCAATGTGAGCTTTGAAGCTTATGCATCGAAAGCAATCAGGAATGCCTGTTTGAATTATTTGGCCAACCAAAAACGAGAGGAAGAACGAAAAGCTTCTTTGCCCAATGTGCCTGATGGATTGGATGAGGTAGCATTACGGGAGAAATTCTATACTGTATTATATAATGCCCTACAAGAAATGCCCCCACAGCGAAGAAAAATACTATTACTATCCGTGAAAGAAGGAATGAGCTACCAACAAATAGCCGAACATACCGGTATTAGTATTAATACCGTAAAATTCCATATGCAAGCAGCTTACCAATATTTACGGGAACAGGGGAAAGATATTTCTTTATTAACTATCGTGGCCTTCATAGGGGCTTTGCCAAGATTCTAATCAACCATTCAAAACTTTTTTTAAAAGTTTTTCAATTTCTACCTACCCTTTTTTACCATTTACCTGTCTTATTACTGATATCATGACAAACGATCAACTGTCGCCCGAAGACAAACATTGGGAAGCAATTATAGAAAAGCTTCAGCAGCAAGGCGTATTGCCTGTTGATGATGAACTATTGCAAGATAGTTTACGCATCAAACAAGCTATGCAACAAATGGCCGCTGTTGAAGAAGAGGACATAGACGTGGTATGGAATGACTTTAAGAAAAATCATATACAAGCAACAGCTGTTGTGCCTATACGTAAAAAACGGATGGTTTGGTACGCTGCTGCTGCCATGGTAGGAGGTTTGATAGTAGGGGCCTGGGCATATAATTTATTACACTCACCGGTTGGTAAGTTCGTATATGATTCCCCTAAAGCAGCATTGAAAGACACTAGCATTCAATTAATTACGGGAAATGGAGAAGTTGTGCGCTTGGATACAGTCAGTAAATTAAAGGAAGCGGATGGAACGGATTTGTCTGCTGGGCATGAAGCCTTGGTGTATGGACAAAGTGCACAGTCGAACGTAGTGGTATATAATACCTTAATCATCCCCAAAGGGAAGATGTATCATTTAGTATTATCAGATGGTACTAAGGTGTGGTTAAATGCAGCCAGTTCTTTACGTTACCCCGTGAATTTCCACGGTGCGCAAAGAACAGTGGAAGTGCTGGGTGAAGCATACTTCGATGTAGCAAAGGATGTAGAACACCCATTTGTAGTGAAAGCAGCCGATAAAGTAACCATCACCGTGCTAGGAACAGGATTTAACATCAATACCTATAAAAATAGGGTGCAAACCACCTTGGTAGAAGGGAAAGTAATGGTGAAATGTGCATCAGATTCAGTGTACCTACGACCAGAATCACAAGTAACCGTTGCGCATGATGGAGCTATGCTTGTACGTAATGTGAGTTCCGATCTCTACACAGCATGGATGAATAATGAATTGAAGTTTGAAGATATGCCACTCGGGGAAATCATGGAAGGTTTAGGACGAAGGTATAATTACGAGATTGAGTTTAAAGATGCTGCTGTGGCTGAAAAACGTTGTGGCGCAAACCTACTGGCAACTGAAGATATATCAACCATTTTAAGTTTCTTAGAACAAGTTACAGATACTCGATTTACAATCAACCAATCTAAACGCATCATTATGGTAGAACGCAAGTAAAACAAAAAAAACGGACCACTAGGATAGTAATGCCCGTTTTCTTTAACGCCCGATTGCTCGAAGCAATAGCGAGGATATCTTATTAATTAATTTTTCAAGGTAAAAGTAGTGAAAAAAAATTACTTATTAGGCATAGCTATGCGCCTAAGGTTACAAATCCAACCAAAATTTAGTCCTCTCATCCTGTTGCCCCTATTTAGTGCTAGCACTGTTGTAGCACAGACTAATCAACAACAACCAGTTACGTTACAAACGAAAGGAGCCGTAAGCGTTCCAGAGTTTTTACGCATGTTGAGTAAACAAGTAAAACTTCGCTTTGTATACAATGCCGACGAGTTACAACAATTACCAAAGATTACCGTCAACGCGAAGAATGAACCATTAGACCAAGTATTATCCAAAGCATTGGGTAGCTTGAATGTATCGTACAATATCAATAACGGGGTATTGGTGGTTCGCTATGCGCAAGCTAAAAGCACCGGTTTATCAAGTGCTGCGCAAACGCAAATCGTGGTAACAGGTAAGGTATACGACGATAACGGCAAACCACTCGAAATGGCTACCATCCGCGAGATGAATAGCGCTAGGGGTACATATACAAATAGTGAAGGTGAGTATACATTTACATTGTCTCAACCGGGACACATTATCATATCCTACGTTGGGATGGAACCCCAACGTGAAAAAATCACAAAACCAACCAACCTAACCACCAAGCTCTCTTTGAGGGCAGGCGCTAAAGAAGTTGTGGTAACTGGTATCGTAACGCGTCAAAAAGATAGTTACACCGGTGCCGTTGCCACCTTCACAGGCGCCGAATTGAAAACGATCGGTAACAACAACATCCTGCAAAGTTTGAAAACGTTGGACCCTTCGTTTATCATGATGGAAAACAACTTGGCTGGTTCTAACCCCAACGTATTGCCCAATATCGAAATTCGTGGTACTACAAGTATTAGCACCACCGGTAATGCTATTAACGATGCGTTTGCTTCCGATCCCAACCAGCCATTATTCATTATGGATGGTTTCGAAACCACCTTGCGCGTAATTGCCGATTTGGATATGAACCGCGTAAAGTCGGTAACGATCCTCAAAGATGCCGGTTCCACCGCTATCTACGGTGCGAAAGCAGCCAACGGGGTAGTGGTGATCGAAACATTACGCCCTACACCCGGTAAACTACGCCTTTCGTATACTGCCGATTTCAGAGCTGAAATCCCAGACCTCTCTGGTTTCAATATTATGAACGCCACCGAGAAGTTGGAATTCGAAAGATTAGCCGGCCGTTATAGCACAGGTTCCGACGACGTTATTCAAGAACACCAAGAGCAATATAACAAGCACTTGGCCGCTATCTTAAGAGGCGTTAATACTTATTGGTTAAGTGAACCATTGCAAACAGGTTTGTCGCACGGGCACTCTATTTACACAGATGGAGGTTCTAACGATTTTACCTATGGTTTGGGGCTTAACTATAAGAAAACTTCTGGTGCTATGAAAGGCTCGGGTAGAGATACATGGGGCGGGAACATAGATTTAACCTATAGAAAGAAAAACCTCAATATCTCAAATAAGCTATTCGTAAGTGGATATAACTCTGCAGAATCCAATTATGGTAGCTTTGCTAACTGGGTAAATGCTAACCCGTATTATGAAAAAACAGGAGATAAATACTTAGATACGATTATTCGCTCTAAAATCTATAAGAATAATGTAGTGAACCCTTTGTATGAAGCGAATATTTTAAACTTCAACAAATCGAAGTCATTCGGCTTTACAAACAACTTCCAAATTCAGTATAATCTCAACCGCGAATTTCGCGCTGAAGCCGGTATCCAAGTGTCGAATACAAACACTGTATCTAATCGCTTCGTATCGCCACTGAGTGCGCAGTTCGATAATGTATCTGTGATGCAGAAAGGGCGTTTCGATAATTCGAATTCCAACCGTTTTAACTACCAGGCAAGCGCTATGATAACGTATGCAAAAGTAATTAATAAGCATATGTTAACGATGAACTTACGCACTGCCGCGGAAGAAGAAATTCGCAAGAACCTTAGTTTTAGTGCCGTGGGTTTCCCTACTGCTTCGAATGGTAACCCCGCTTTTGCTTTTGGTTATAGAGATGGTGATAAACCTTCTGCTAGCGAGGTCGTTTTCCGTAGACTCAATTTCAACGGTATGTTGAACTATGTTTACAATGGTCGTTATGCGTTGGATATGAACTACCGTATTGATGGTACCACTTCCTTTGGTCGTGATAACAAGTTTACACCTTTCTGGTCATTTGGTGCCAGTTGGAATTTACATAACGAAGATTTTATCCGCAACGAATATCCATGGATTACAATGTTGAAAATACGAGGTACAGTTGGTACTAGTTCTAACGTAAACATGGGCTCCTTCTCTTCAGTAGATGTTTACAACTACTTTCCTAGTGTCAACTTAGATGGACAAGGTGTTGAATTAAACGCCATGGGAAATGCCGGTTTGAAATGGCAAACAACGAAACAAAGCAACATAGGTGTGGATGTTTCCTTGTGGAATAACAGGTTGTCGTTAAATGCTGAAAAATACTGGAAGCCAACTAACCCTCTAGTAGTGATGTTAGATATGCCATCTTCTACAGGTGTAGTAGGTTACCCTATTAATACGGGTGAATTGTATACCAGCGGTTTTGAATTGAAATTCAAGTATGCACCCATTTACAATTTGAAGGACCGTATTATTCTTTCTTTCAATGCTATGGGGACCATATTTAAAAGCGAGTACAGGAATTTCAATAACTCGCTCTATTCTCTGAATACGAAAGAACAATCGAATAGCAGTTTGCAAAGATATTATGATGGGGCCAGCCCAAGTGCTATTTGGGTAGTACCATCAATGGGTATTGACCCTGCAACTGGTAAGGAAGTATTCATGAAATTAGATGGGACTTATACATTCACGTACGACGCAAAAGATGTGCGCGTAATGGGAGATACAAAACCAACTGCAGAGGGTGTATTCGGCACCAGCTTTACTTACAAACAGTTCAACTTATCCGCCAATTTTAGGTACCGCTTCGGTGGCGACATATTCAATACTGCTTTATTCGATAAAGTAGAAAATATTAGTTACGACGACTTGCTGAAAAACCAAGATAGAAGAGCGTTATACGATCGTTGGAAAAAACCTGGTGACCAAGCTAGTTTTAAATCCATTGCTATCACCGATGATAATTTCAAGTCATCCCGATTTGTACAAGAAGAGAATGTAATCATTGGAGAATCGTTCAACTTGGGGTATACGTTACGTCGTGATGAAAGCGCGATGCTAAAAAAGATCGGCTTATCGAGTTTACGATTCAATGCCTACATGAACGATATTTTCAGGTTAAGTTCTATTCAAGTTGAAAGAGGTATTAACTACCCATTTGCGAACACAGTAGCGTTTAGTATTGGCGCATCATTTTAAACCATAGAAATGAAGAAATTATTTTATATACCGGTTATTGCTGTATTAGTTTTTGCCAGTGCTTGTGGTAAATACTTGGATATACAGCCAAATGATAAATTTCTTGAAGAACAAGTGTATCAATCCGAATTGGGCATCAAATCGGTATTGAATGGTATCTACATGAGAATGATGAAAGAGTTTAGTTATGGTGGTGCAATGACGATGGCAGATGTAGAATACTTAGGCCAGCAATTTATGGCCGATGCTAACCATGCATTCAATACATACCCTGGTTACCAATATGCTGATGATAAAACCAAGGGCAGAATGAATAAAATTTGGTCGGAATCATACGTTACGATTTTAAATATCAACAAGTTCTTAGAGGGGTTAAATCGCTATCCCGGTGTAGTGCCGGTAGCGCGTGAAAGAATCATGCGTGGTGAAGCTTATGGTTTAAGAGCCATGCACCATTTTGATATGTTGCGCTTGTTCGGTCCCATGTATAGTACGGTAGATTCTATCAATTTATCTATCCCGTATTATTCAAACGGAACGGCTAAAACAACGCCAATTCTACCGGCTAATGCTGTAATGGATAGTGTATTGAGAGATATCGATCTTGCGTTAAGTTACTTGGCCGAAGACCCCATCAAAAACATGGGTAAAACGAACATCTTAACGAATGAAGCTATTTCAGATGCTGATGTGGATGGTCTTCGTCAATTACATTTTAACTACAATGCTGCTTTGGTCTTAAAAGCAAGAGTATTGTTGTACCGTGGCAATAAAGCTGAAGCTTACCAATTAGCGAAAGATGCCATTACTGAAGTATTGAAGTTTAATTACTGGGTGCAAGCTACCAATATCATTGGTATAACGGGAGCCACCGATAAAGTATTTAGTACCGAAATCGTTTTTGGTGTATATAACCAACAAATGGTACAAGCCTACCAACGTTATTATGATCCGGAATTAACAGATAATAATATCCTCTTAAAGAACGATACCCGCTTAACGAGTACAACATTCGAAGGCCTTATTAACGATTACCGTTTAAAAGCTTTATGGATGGTGCCTTCAAGTGGTGCAAAAGCCTCTCGTACATTCTTCAAATACGCAGGTTTAACAGATAAAACTTTGGTACGCGGGTATGTTGTACCTATGTTACGCATGAGTGAATTGTTCTATATCGTTGCCGAAACAACAACCGATAAAACAGAAGCATTAACCTATTTGAATACCGTTCGCCAAAACAGGGGTATTGATGCATTAGGTGCAAATGCAACAGTTGAAACCGAATTGAGGAAAGAATATCAAAAAGAGTTTATCGGGGAAGGACAGTTATTCTTTTACTATAAACGCAAAGGTACCACGCCCATCGTAAATGCAACTACAGGTGCCAACGTTACAATGAACAAAAGCACTTATGTAGTGCCATTACCAGAATCTGAGACGAATGTTCGTAACTAAAATCTAACTCGCATGAAATTATATCCAATCATTTTTGCTTGTAGCATATTGGCCATG
This sequence comes from Chitinophaga skermanii, assembly GCF_003259335.1. GTDB lineage: Bacteria > Bacteroidota > Bacteroidia > Chitinophagales > Chitinophagaceae > Chitinophaga > Chitinophaga skermanii. The sequence continues at coordinate 381,107 of NZ_QLLL01000002.1, read as the reverse complement.
TTTTCCGCCTGTGATAAACAAAACTTGGACCCATACCACGGGGTCAATAATATTTACTTTATGTGGTCGGCTGAAAAAGTATCACAGAATAATAGCAACTTAGTCGACTCCAGCGTGGTGAGTTTTGGCTTTAGCTTGCCTACTTTAACCGACTCTGTATTTGTGTTGCCTATTAAAACACAAGGTCAAATTTTTCCGTACGATCGAAAAGTAGGAATTCGATTAGGGGCTAATACAACAGCCATATTACATGAAGACTATGATTTTAATATCGATAGTGTTGTAATCCCTGCAAATCAAGTTGTAGCCAACTTGCCAATTCGTTTTCACCGAACAGCAGCCATGAAGCAAGATTCTGTTGTGCTGGAGTTTGAGTTGTTTGAAAATGAAAACTTCCAAACTACTATGCATACTGTCATTACGAATGTAGCTACAGGAGCAACACGCAGCTTTGTAAAATATAAGATCTTTGTTACCGACTTGGTTTCCCAACCACGTAACTGGTTATCAGGAACATTCGGCAAATTTAGCCAGTTGAAATTTTACTTTATCTGTGAAACATTAGGCATTACACCATTAGAGTTTATCAATATTCAAGAGATCCCGTTGTTTAATTCTTACGGCGTATTGATCCAAAGAAAATTGAACGACTTAAAACGGGAAGGTAAAACAGTGTATGAAGCCGATGGATCAGAAATGACCATGGGTACGCAGTCGAACTCTTAATGCCAATCAATTCAACCAAACAGTATGTATAAGAAAATATTTGTGATGATAGCCGTTGTAGCCAGTGCTATGCTCACAGCTTGTTATAAAGACAAAGGGAATTACGATTATACCGATCCTGAAAAACTGACGGTAGTGCTGCCTGTAGACCGCTTCTCTGCCAAAGTAGGAGATACCTTGAAAATCGATCCAGAGATTTTAATGGATGGAAAACCGCTAGTCGATACAGCTAACTATACCTTCGAATATTACGCTTTTACAGGTAGTTTAACAGCTATCACAGGAAAAAGAAAGGATTTAGGTGGTGGTCGCGATTTACGCTTCCCAATAGGGCTATTAACCGGCGATTATGCACTCTATCTAAAAATCACCGATAAGCGCACCAACTACGCCGTGTACAACAAATGGAATTTGAAAATCACAAGTGATTTTTCCGTAGGTTGGATGTTATTGTCGGATATAAATGGTCAAGCCCGCTTGGATATGGTTGCAGGAAACGATTCTTCTGCTAGGTTATACTATGACGTGCTTGATAAACTACAATCAGGCGTTACCTTGCAAGGATCACCGAAATTTGTAAGCTGCTATTGCTTACAAAATAATAGCACAAAAATCTACTACGGCATCCATGTGGGAACAAGTCAAACAACCCAGCGTATTGACTGTGAAACCATGCAATGGAATGCTTTGAATAATATTCGTTATGAAGTTTCTGGTGATATCAAAGATAACTTTGCACCGGATTGGGTACGTTCAAAAATTCAAACAGTTTCGTACATGAAGGAAGACACGAATATCTATTATTACAACTATTCTAGGAGTGTTAGGTACGGTGTGCCCATCAATAAAATTTCTACAGAACCTTATACGTTTAAAGCATCTAAATACATTTCAATCAGTGGTAGTAGCAGCGAACCAAGTATCTTGTATGATGAAACAAATCATCGATTTGTTCGCCATATTGTAGGTGCCGTAAACTGTGTGTCGATGCCAACCGATGCTGCAGATAGTACTTTCTCTTACCAAGATCGTAATTACAATTTGCGTTACATGGTTAGAAGCCATTTCGGTGGTGGTGAAGCATTCGCTATCATGGAAAATAAAACAACTAAAAAACTCCATTTATTGCGTATATCAACCACTGGCGCAAATATTAGGAAAACTTATTGGGAAGAAATGAAGGGTATTGATATTGAAAAGGGCGAGAACTTTTGCATTGATGATAACTACGGTTTCGTGTTCTATAACGTAGGTAGTAAAGTGTACAAATACGATATCAGTACTTATGCTTCCTACGTTGCAAAAGATTATGGCAACAAGAAAATTTCTTTCATGGCATTCCAAGAAACTTTTGTAAGAGGTAGTTTAGGTATTGCTACATACGATCCAAGCTTGCCTGCAGAATCGTGTGGTACTTGGGAGCGCTTCACAGTGCCGCAGTTTTCTGATCCTTTAAAATTAATCGTTTCTAATAATGGCTTTGGTAAAATCATAAGCGTAGCTTATAAACCACAATAAGCACACAATCATTTTGCACTTGGTGTATTTATCTGAGTAAATAATTGCCCGCATGCTTGCCATGCGGGCCTCTATTTTATATGACGTTTGTGTAAACCCTCTCTCATAGCCAACCTGTATTTTTCCCTCTTAAAAGTGTATTGTTACTCAATCACTTCGAATGATCTCCACAAAGAACCCCTGTAAAATCAACACTTTTATCATTTTTCACCGACTCTCCACCGACATTTCACCGACAAACCCCCAGTGTTTTCAAGGGGGCTACCGACTAAAAGCCGACATTTTGTCGACTTTTTCCTTGTTTTTCGCCCATTTTACTGAGCTTACCTAAGCTTTTTGTCGACATTCAGCCAACACCCACCTTACAATTCCTTGGCTTTACCTTGTAAAAAGCGGCAAAAACCGGCACATTCCGGCACATTCCGGCATAAAGCGGCATAAAGCGGCATATTCCGGCAGAAACCGGTCAAAAGCGGTTAAAAGCGGCATTTTCCGGCACGTCGTTTTGTAATTGCAAAGGCTTGCGGTAATTTCGGGGTGTAACAACGTTTTACCAGTTCTTTGACATGTTGTTTGTAACCTTTAGCTGGCTTTGGGCTGTAGTAGTAACCATGGGGGAGGGTTACTATTGGAGCAAAAAAACGGTCATCCAAAAATGAATGACCGCTCTGTCGTGGGATATGAAAACTACTTAAGTTGACCAGCTAGAATTTCATCTAATTCATCACCGGCAGCTGCAGAAGTCATACGCATAATTACTTTGCCTTCACGGTCGAGTACAATCTTCGTTGGGAAAGCACGTACGCCGTAGGTCTTTACAACATCGATACCTTGTGGATCGTTGTTTAAAACATGCACCCAATGGATGCCATCTTCCTCAATTGCTTTGCGCCATGCAGCTTGGTTATCTTCAGGTGTTTTACTACGTTCAGCAGCAATACCAATAATTTCAAGCCCTTTTGCATGGTACTTCTCATATATCTCTTTCAAATGCGGGTGACTAGCACGGCAAGGGCCACACCAGCTTCCCCAGAAATCCAGGATCACTACTTTACCTTTATATTGCGCTAAATCAACCGGTTTGCCATCCAAGCCAGTTTTGATGAAGTTAGTGGTAACATCCCCATTTTTCATGAACGCATTATCAGCAATAATTTTTTCGATACTCTTTGCTGCTGCTGTTGTTTTGTAGGTAGCCGCTAAGTTGTTATAAGTTTCTTGATAACGATGCGTTGAAAAATAATACGGCATCTTGCTCAATAAATACACACTCAAATAATTACCTGGATGGGTTTTGATGTAAGTGTATTCCGCTTTAGAACGCTCTCCACTTAAAGCCGACATTTGTTTACCCAAGCTTTCCAGCAATTCCTTGTTGGTGGCAGGATCTGTTTGAGCATACTGTGTACTTAATGCATCACGCTTTGCCCTATTAGCAGCGAGTGATTTCTTCAATGCTGAATAGTCATTGTTAGTATCATCGCCGGTTGCATAATAGTCTTCGTAACTCAACGTAGCGCTTTCGATTTTTAAATCCTTTTCTTTCGCAAGAAACTCGAAAAAGCCTGTTGGTGTGCGAATAGTATCATTCTTATAATTCACATAAGTACGCGTTGCATAATTTGAATTACGGGCTGAAACAGCGTAATACTCTTCGCGTTTAGGTAATTTGAAAGAAACCTTGTCGGATGTAGCCTCAATCGTTTGGCCTCCTTTAGGAGCACCTGGGTAGGAAATGATTAAGGTACCACCTTTCAAGCCTTTTAAATTCGCTTGCACGGTTAGGCTGTCTTGTGCATATGCACCAATAGCCATGGCCGTCAAAAATGTGCCTAGAATGGTTGTTTTAAGCATACTGGTAAATGTTAGGAATAAGAAAAACGGCACCCCGCTGTAGCGAGGTGCAGGATGAATTAGTTCATAATCATTGGCTTAATAGCATGAGCAGGTGTTACCACGTAATCCTGCTGGTTATTTTGCAATGCTTTATAGAAATCTTCTATGTTTTTTAAATTAGGCGCTTTGTTGGCAGCAGCCGATTCCGCTGCATTTCTACCATAAGATAATGCTTTTGCTTGGTTTTTCGCATAGTATTCTGCAATGCTAGCCGCGTAAAAAACATTCGCAATTGAATATTTGTAAGGTACCGCATTGATTTCTTTATCATTGAACCAAGCGCCCATTTTCGTAGCTAAGGCAGCGTTGTCTTTCAATTTGGGTAACATTTCGAATACAATGTTGGCTTTATCTATAATATCGTAAAAAGAACTTGCACCTACGTAATCGATATAAGCAGCCGTATTGTTCAATTTCGTGTAATAACCATCGTACATAATTTTACCGAAAATAGCCCAATCATGCTCTGTGAAAACAGGACGAACATGTTTAATCATGGCATCGAAACCTGCTTGGTCGTTTTTCGCGGCAAAGCCTTCGGCTTTAACTTTACAGTAGTTATAAATGCAATTAGCGACTGTTTTAGCATTGAAGTTTTTCGCATTCGTGTGAATGTTAGCGAAATAAGCTTCTTTGATGTTGGTTGGCATGCTGTTGAAGTAACGTGATTGTACTACGAAGTTTACTTCTGCTGTGTACTTGTTCGTTTCTGCAGCATACGTAGCGATCGCCGCTTTTGTGTCGATACCGCTTTTCGGGTTTAAGTAACCGTCGGAATAGAAAGCAGGGTAGCTCTCATCGAGTTTCGCGGAGAACTGGCGCGTTTGGTTTTTATCGGCCAATGCTTTCGAAGCTTGCATTAATGGCAAGAAACGATCAGCACCGGTAAAACCGCTGGAGCCTTCTACGAATTGACCACTCGGTGTTAAGAAAAGATAAGTAGGGAAGCCACTTACAGCAAATTTGCGACAAAGAACTTTACCATCTTCTTCTTTGAAAATATCTACTTTGTAACAAACGTAGTTTTCATTGAAGTAGTTGGAAACTTTTTCATCTTTGAAAGTTTCTTGGTCCATTTTTTTACATGGCATACAACCTTCGAAATAAAGGTCTACAAAGATGGGTTTATTAGTGGCTTTGGCTTTTGCTAAGGCTTCGGAAAATTTGCCTTGTAGGAATTGCGTTTCTTGCGCATGTAGGCCGGAAAAGGCGAATACGAACGCGCAAGCAAGAATTAGCTTGCTAAAAGTTGTCATGGTTGGTGGTGGTTTATGATTTATTACCCGTAAAGATAAGTTGCTGGGGGGAATTTTAGTGATATTTTGTTTAACGGTTTATAAACGAGAATAATGGTATTTTTGTGAAAACTTGTAGGCGATTGATTATGGCGATTATCACGGAACATCAATATATACACCAATACCCCGTTGCTCCCTCATCCGAAAAGCTAGTGCTAGGCACCATTCACCCGCACGATCACCAACATTTCCCATTACCCTTCTTCTATGGCAAATCAATGTCGATCTGGCGCTTAATAGCCGCCGCCTTTCCGGGGGAATTACCTGCCTACAACAATCTACAAGCCATTATCGCTTTCCTAGAAAAGCGCAAAATAGCCATGAGTGATGTTTTATTACAATGTGAACGCATCCCCGTTAATGGCAAAGTAACCGCCCTCGATGAAGACCTCGTGCCCCTTCAATTCAACACCGGCCTCATCTCTACTATCCAGAACAGTCAAATTAACGAAGTGCTATTCACCAGCGGCTTCGGCAAAAACAACGCCTGTAAAATATTCATGGAAAATATTTTACAAGTGAAAATCCCCGCTAGCATGCGCGAAAATAGGTGCTGGGTGGCCGACCCAGCCATATTTGGTCGCCCCGTAAAGCTCACCGTTTTGTACTCCCCATCAGGTGTAGCCAATAGGAGTATTACCAAAACCAAAGCATTCTTGCAACATCAAGAGCGTTTCAATAGCGAGAAAAGCCCTGTACAAGCTTTCAAAATTGCCTACTACCGCGAGAAACTAGGAGGGGAATCGAACTTGTTCAATTAAGATAAATTTCTATGCGTGCTGTAGTGAGATAACTTGGCAACTAGGTAAGTAATTACTTATTTCAATATAAGATGTCATTCACTAAAATGACTACACGAATTATTGTCCTGCAATGCATACAGCACATTACGCAAATCTTCAACCAGGTCAATCAAACACTCAAGGCTATTCTTCCAACAATGATTATATTATTTCGTGTAGTCTTTCTGGTTATATTTCCTTATTAAATCATATTAACAAAATTATTACATCTATTCCGCATCTAGCTACGTATGTATTTTGCAAAGGTGCTCAAACGTAGATGGGTGCTTTGTTTCCAGGGAAGGACTATTTAAAGTTGTTAAATTGTAGTTAAGGGATAGAATATACAACAAAGGTTCTTGGGTTGCATAAAAAGGGATCGTATCTTCGCGGCAGATAGAACTAGTAAATTAAGCAAAGCGATATAGTGTTTATTTATTTAATGCTTTGCAAGTTTGATCTTATTGTTGTTGTAACCTTCGCATATATCTATGCACCCTAGTGAACAATTGGCATAGCAAAAATTGATATTATATCTTTATACACCAAAAACCTCGTTGGGCTTGCGTTAGCAGTGTAAAGACTTTACAACGAGTATTTTCAGAGAGTAATTTCGTCTAATCTAAATTTAAACCGTAATTCACAAATTTCCTCTCGCTTTACTGCCCTCAAATTTTCAATCGCATTGGTTGTAATCATTGGTTAAAACGACCGATCGAACCCGTATTTACTGACTTGAACGAGATGATTATGAAAAAGATCTTAGTAATCGAAGACGATACGCTGATGTTGCGTACGATCGAGCTTATTTTGAAAAAACAAGGATATATAGTTGATTTAGCTGCCAACGGGAAAGATGCGATGACTGCCTTAACCGGCAATCATTATGATCTTGTGATCACCGACATTATGTTACCATTCGCCAATGGTTTCGAATTAGTGAGCAAGATTAAAAATAGTAGCACCAACACGAATGTACCGGTAATCATTATTTCAGCGATCACACATGAATCGTCCATCACAGATGGTTTTGAACTAGGGGTGGACGATTATTTGAGGAAACCATTTGTACCATCAGAGCTCGTGTTGCGTGTCAACCGGCTGATAGAAAAAACTGCTGTATGAAACTAGGATACACCATACTCCCGTATAGCTGGCAAACACAATCGTTCTACGATTTACCTGTGTTCATCCAAGGAGCGATTGTTGTATCGTTACTCGCTATCGGGGCTACAGTATTGGTGTTTCTCCGTATATTGATGATTCGTGTGATACGTTTTTATTATCGTAGGCGCGGACAACGTTTACGTTCGCAGATTGATATGTTGATTATGGAACATATTATTTCCAGCGAACCTGTTAGAGATATTGCCACAATTGTTTTTTTACCTACGGCAGCGTTCCAACATTTGCCTTTACACAAACGTTGGGCGCGCCGTATTTTAGTACACAGGTTACAGAAATATCGATCGAATTTCAGCGGCAGTGTGTCGGAGAGTTTACGCCAATTGTATATCGCGCTTGGCTTACAGAAGGATGCTGCTAGGGATTTACACGCTTTAAGTTGGAGTAAGAAAGTAGGGGCCTTGGGCGAATTGTTTAATATGGAAATTGGTGGGTACGAATCCCAAGCCCTCCACCTTACCCAGCATCGTAACCGGTATGTACGCGGTATGGCCAGGTGCTATATCGTAAAAATCAGCGAAGATCATCCCTTCTCCTTCCTCGATCATATCAATGCCCCCCTCGTATCGTGGGAGCAGTTCGAATTATTTAAAATTATTACAGATAGGCAAGGGCTTGCCATCCCGGCATTTGCAAAGTGGATGAACGAGCAATATCATCCTTCCGTTGTGTCTTTCAGCTTGAAGTTGGCCGTCCACTTCATGCAGTTCGACGCTATCCCGCGCATGATCGCTTTATTGGATTCTCCACTTGTAGCCATCCGCGCAGAAGCGGTGAATAGCCTCGGTAAACTTATGGCGCAAGAAGCCGAAGATATATTGGTGATGCGTTATTCGTATGAAGAGCTACCCGTACAAATTGAGATTCTAAAAGCAATAGGAAGAATCGGCACCGGTAGATATTTACCTTTCTTGGAATACATTTTCCATACTAGTGCCAACGATTTCCTCCTTCGGAAACACAGCGCAAAATCCATCGAGCGGCACCGCTTTACCGCGGGCATCGAAATAGAAAAGTTATTGAATACAAGCGCAGGCGATGAACATTTGCATTTGCAGCATGCACTCAATCCTTTAATAAAATATTGATGCAGAACATTACTTGGCAATTTTTTCAATCGTTATATGAAAACGCGATGTTCGTTTACTGTACAGCCATTTTCATGCTGTATGCATTACTCGCCATGCTCTCGTATGTAGGCGTTCTCAATTATAAACGAAAACGTGTACTGCGCGACCAAGTATCGCTCGTAGCCAGCCCCCTTACACCGGGTATTTCCGTGATTGCACCTGCATTCAATGAAGGGGTTACTATTATTTACAACGTTCGTTCACTACTTACGTTGAACTATCCACGCTTCGAAGTAATTATCGTAAACGATGGCAGTACCGACGATACATTAACGAAACTTATCGCCGAGTTCGAACTTGTGCAAGTACCTTATGCCTATTATCAACAAATACCCTCACAGCCAGTAAAGGCATTCTATAAATCTACCAACCAGGCATATGCCAAGTTACTGGTGATCGATAAAATCAATGGTAAAAGCAAGGCCGACGCCGTTAATGCAGGCATTAATGCTGCGCACTTTAATTACTTTTTGAATACAGATGTAGATTGCATCCTCGACCCGAAAACACTACTGAAACTTATCCAACCATTCATGGATGAGGAAGTCCGCGTAATTGCTACCGGCGCCACGTTGCGCATGGTCAATTCCTGCGAAGTAGACGCCGGTATGATTACGCGTGTACGTCCGCCACGGGAATTGCTCCCGCGTTTCCAAGAGGTAGAATATATTCGTTCATTCGTACTGGGAAAAACAGGCTGGTCGATGATGAACGCTGTACCCAATGTTTCCGGCGGTTTGGGATTATTCGATAAAGAAATTGTGATTAAAGCCGGTGGTTACGACCCCGCCAGCTTCGGGGAAGATATGGATATGATGATTCGCATGGCAGCCTACATGTGCCGGGAGAAAGAACCCTATGCCATTCGATATGTACCCGAAACTTTATGCTGGACAGAAGGCCCGTCTACTTTAAAAATATACGGTCGTCAACGTACCCGCTGGGGACGTGGCTTGCTGCAAATTTTTGGCTCACATTTTAAAATCCTTTTCAACCCTAAGTATAAACGCTTAGGTTGGATTGTATTTCCTTACAACTTCTTCTTTGAATTATTGGCTCCTATTATTGAAACAGTAGGCATCCTGTATTACATCTATATCGTAGTAACCGGGAAAATCAATTGGGAATTTGCCTTGATTTTACTCGTGTTCATTTATACTTATTCGATATTGATTACTACGATGGCTATTTGCTGGGATAAAATTACGACGAGTTATTACAAAACATGGAAAGAAGCGGCGAGCTTATGTTTAATGGCATTTATAGAACCCCTTTTATACCATCCTTTAGTGGTGTTTTTTGCCTTGAAAGGATATTGTTACCAACTATTCGGGAAGAAACATAGCTGGGGCAATATGCTCCGGAAAGGATTTAAACAACAAGTGGCTTTGCCTTCACCCCATAAATAATCAACATGCAAGTGAAAAAACTCGTGCTCATTATCAGTTGCAGTTTGTTGCCGTGCTTGGTTGTAATGGGACAGAAGAAGGTAAGTGTAGATGAGGTGTATAAGAAAGCACTTACAGCACTGAATCAAACCCAGCAATATGATCAAGCGATGGATTTGATAAATGAAGCCATTGAAATAGACCCGCATTATTGGGATTTATATGTGGTAAGAGGAAGGATTTTTGCTTTGCAAAACCAGCCGCAGCAAGCCTTACAAGATTGGCGCATTGTATTGCAACATCAACCGAATAACTTAACCGTACTACAATATTTATATAACCTGGAAGTTAACCGCGGTGTATTACAAAACGCATTATCCTATGCCAACAAAGCATTATTGTACGTGCCGAACGATCAAGCTTGGTTATTGCGAAAATGGGATATGCAACAGCAGTTACAATTACCCGCCGCCAACGAAACATTGGCGCAATTGAGGAATTTATACCCGGGAGAAGAGAAAATTAAACAGCTCCAAGTTGACCAACTCTTATTTAAAGCACGCACGGCTAGAAACGAAGGCCATTACGCCGAAGCCTTACAATACTACCACGCTGTGCTACAAATCGACCCGCAACAAAAAGACGCCCTAGAACAAAGCTTCAATTTATCGATGGGCGAAAACCGGTTGCAACAAGCCGGCGATTACATGCAACTGCTACGCCACCAATACCCGGCCGATACAGCGTATCAATTCAAATATGCCACGGTAAAAGCCGCGCAAAACCAGCACGATAGTGCCCTATACATTACGCAAAACATGGCATCATCGAATAATCATTACCGCGATTTCTATATCGATCAAAGCTTAGTAGCCGCCAGGAAAGCAGAGAAGGCCGATAGTTTGCCACTAGCTTTGCGCTATTTGTACGGGGGAAATAAGATGAAGCCCAATGATAGCACTTTGCTCACACAAATCACGCGCAATTACCTTTTGCAATCCAATTACGATAGCACCTTGCGCTACGCCAATTATACACTCGGCTTATTCCCCGGCGAAACAAGCCTATTACGCTATAAAACCATTGCCCTCGAAAATAAAAACGAATACAAAGCCGCGTATAATACCGCCAAACAAGTAACACCCGCCGAGCCAGGTTGGCAGCAATACACGAAAGAACTCAAATATCAATCGTATAAAAACATGATCGGCGTATTCCGCCTACAATCGTTCTATAGCAACAATATTCCCACCGCTAGTATGACGAGCGTACAATACCTACGCTATTTTAACTTCGGTACCATCGCCGCCCGTGTAAACTACGCGAACCGTGCCGATGATGGCGTACAAGCTGAATTAGAAGCATACATCAAACATGGTAAAAAATATTACTCATATGGTATCGTTAGCTATGCGCCCAATACCACGGCCTTCCCGGAAGTACGATTAGGCTATTCCCTGTTCCGCTCACTACCGAAAGATTGGGAGGTAGAACTAGGTATACGCTATTTACGTATCGATAGCGCCAACTTGTACATACCTACGGCCTCCATTGCAAAATCGTGGAATAATTATTGGGTGAATATTCGTAATTACACGACCTTCGATAATGGAACAGTATACCCGGTTTTTGCCTTAACAAACCGTTATTACTTTGATGATCGTCGTAGTTACGTTACCCTACTCGGTGGTTATGGCATATCGCCCGACGACCGTAGTCGTAATAACCTTTTCAACGAGATCTATCAATACAAAGCATATAACATAGGTGCAGGCATACAGAAATCGATCGGGTATAGTACTACCTTGGGTTTTATAGCCAATTGGACGAAGCAAAACTTACCCCGTGGCAGTTATAACCAGTACGATTTTTACATTAGCTTGCAACAACGGTTTTAAAGATATATGTCGAGAATTTTTGTTTGTTTACTTAGTTTCATCGTGATGCATACTACATCATTCGCACAGCAAATTGCCTTGGTTGAAAACCATCAATCGCAATACAACATTGTATTGCCACCAAAAGCTTCCAAAGAACAAACAAAAGCAGCGTTTATCTTGCAAGATTATATCTACCGTGGCACAGGTGCTCAAATTCCCGTGTTAGAGAAATCCACCAATAATAAAAACATTCTCATCCTCAGCGGCGACCAGTTCCAAGACGGCGCCTACGCCATCGACGCGAATGCACAACAACTTCAATTCAGCGCAGCAGCAAAAGGGAAAGGAATTATCTACAGTGTATATGCCTTTATTGAAGAGGTGATGAAAGCTCGTAAGTACGACCAAGCCCAGGCTTTCGTTCCTGCTACTGCTAACTTAACCGTACCGGCTAATTACCATGTACAAGCCTCACCAAGATTTATATACCGCGAAACATATTTCCCCGCTACTTGGGATGAAGAATACCGCGACTGGCACAAGCTGCAACAGTTCGAAGCTTTATGGGGCTTATGGGGACATTCGTTCTATAAGCTGGTACCGCCTCGCCAATACTTCAAAGCACACCCGGAATATTTCTCCTTGGTAAATGGTGAAAGAAAACCCGAACAGCTTTGTTTAAGTAATGAAGCCGTATTACAAATCGCTATTCAATACCTCGATAGCGCCATGCGCACCAACCCCGAAGCCGTATATTGGAGTATCTCCGCCAACGATGGCCTCGGCTTTTGTGAATGCGATTTGTGTAGGAAAGTAGATGATGCGGAAGGTGGCCCAACAGGCTCGCTCATTCACTTCGTGAATAAAATTGCTGCCCGTTTCCCTACCAAACAATTTACAACACTCGCTTACCTATATACAGCACGTGCTCCGCAACACGTAAAGCCTGTCGATAATGTACACATCATGTTAAGTACCATCAATGCGTTCAGGTCGAAGAATATCGCCGAAGATCCTTCCGCGGCTAGTTTTAGAGCGGATTTGCAAGCATGGAAAGATAAAACTTCGCATCTCATGGTGTGGGACTATTGTACGCAATTCACGAATTACTTAACCCCTTTCATGAATGCCCAGCTAATTGCCCAAAATTTGCAATACTTCGAAACGCAGGGTATCAGTGGTGTATTTGAACAGGGTAGTGGATATACGTATAGTGATATGGCAGCTTTAAAAAGCTATGTAAGCGCCAAAACACTATGGGCACCTACGGTAGACCCATTAACATGGGAACGCGATTTCCTCGATAACTATTACGGCCGTGCCGCACAATATATTCGCACTTATTTACAACTACTCACCGATGCCATTAAAGCCGCGCAAACACGGTTGGATATTTATGGTAACCCGGTAAACGATCATAACAGGTATCTTTCTCCCGTTCACATGGATGCATTTAGTACGGCACTCGATAAAGCAGAAGCCGCTGTAGAAGGCGATACCCTACGTATGAGGCGAGTAGCAGAAGTACGCCTGTCGCAAGAGTATGTATACTTGCAACAAGCCCGTTTTTACCATCATCGTGCGAACGGTATTTTCGAGCAAGTAAAAGGTACTTGGCAAGTAAAAGCAAACTTCCCACGCCGCGTAGATCATTTTTTAAAGGTCGCTAAAAATGCAGGCGTGCAAGAATTATCGGAAGGTGGTATACATCTCGATGCGTATGAAAAGGAATGGCAACAAATATTTGCAGCCGGTGTACGCACCAACCTAGCTGCTAAAGGTACGGTGAAATTGAAGTACCCATTCGAAGCCAGTTACCCTGCCAACGGGTTGCAAACACTTATCGACGAAACACCGGGTTACAACGATTTCAGCTACAACTGGCAATTGGTATACGATCATCCACTCGAGGCTACCATTGATATTGGGAAGGTGATGAAAGTACAACGTATCCAAACCCGTTTCTTGCAAGATGCACGGCATTGGATTTTTGCTCCCCATTTTACGAAAATTGAAGTCTCCCGCGATGGTCAAACGTATACAACCATCGATACCGTTTCTACACCGGAACCGTTGGAAGATTACGATATTTCCTTCTTGAAAATAGCGGCCGAAGTGCAGCAAGAGATTCGTTATATTAAGCTCACAGCTATTCCTTTAGATCAATTGCCTGCTTGGCGTTTTACCCGCAACCGGAAGGTAATGACGGCTTGTGATGAAGTGTGGGTAGAATAGCGATCATTACAATAATAAATCACGGTCTTTCGCTTGGTACCTACCGGGCGCCATGCCCATAATACTTTTAAAAGTTCGGTTAAAGCTCGTCACATTATTAAAGCCACTTTCCATGGCAATCATCGAGTACGAGCGGTCCCTTTCTTTCTTCAGCAATTTACAGGCGTAAGCAATGCGTAGTTCATTCAAAAAGCGGATGTACGTTTTGCGGGTTCTTTTCTTAAAGTACCTACAGAACGCGGGCTCCGTCATGTGTGCTACACCGGCTATTTCTGCAATGGTAATGTTTTGTTTGAAGTACCGGATACTATGTTGGTAAATCCTATTCATCCGCACACCGTCTTCTTCACTAAAATGAAAATTCGCTTCGTTGGTAGATAGTGGCTGTAACTGGCTTTCATGCAATATTTGATCGAGTAATTGCAAGAATACAATCAGCCGCGGTAAGTTATGTTGTACGAACAGGTTTTTTAGTTGTGCTACGAAATGATCGGCATTATTCGGCAGTATACGTGCCCCGTTTTGTAACAATTTAATACGCTCGAACACTTGTTTCGTTTCTGGTAAATGCAGTAGTTCTTTCGCTGTTTCTGCCGGGTTGAAAAAGAAGGTAAGGGCATGTATATATACGTCTTTATTCCCCGCAAAATAAGCGGGATCGCTTTTAAAGATATGTGGTTGGTGAGCACCGATCCAGAAAATATCGCCCGGCGCGAAACTGCCCATATAGTTGCCTGCTAATAGCGTTCCTTCGCCTTTGATAATATAGGTTACTTGAATTTCGGGATGTTCGTGCAGGTGATCATAGAAATGCGGCATATGGTCTTCCTGCACAATTACGGTAGCTTGTTGCGCGAGCGGGATGGTAAATGCAAGTACTTTCACTGGATGAATATTGTTTTTGGTTGATGGGTGCAATATAGTGAATGGGTTAAAATATGTAAAGAAAAGATTAATTAGCTGTGGAAATCCCCCAGCGCGGCCACCTACTTTTGTATTAACAAAATCAAGGTCGCGTTATGGTACAACAGCAATGGCAAGGCGTATTTCCAGCTTTGCTCACCCCCTTTACTGCGTTAGGTAATATTGATTATGAACTTTTTAGCAAGAATTTGCAAGCACAGCTTGATGCCGGTGTGAATGGTATTATTTTGGGCGGTTCGCTAGGAGAAGCCAGCAGCTTGCTTAACAGCGAGAAATATGAAATGGTGCGCTTCGCCGTAGCCGCTTTAAAAGGTACAGTGCCGGTAATTATGAATATCGCGGAACAAACCACGGCTGCCGCTGTAGAAAGTGCGCAAGCGGCCGAGGAAGCAGGCGCGTCGGGTTTAATGCTTTTACCGCCCATGCGTTATAAAGCAGATGATCGTGAAACGGTTACCTATTTTAAAGCCGTAGCAAATAGTACTTCTTTACCGATTATGATCTACAACAACCCGGTTGATTATAAAATCCTCGTTACCCTCGATATGTTCGAAGAGCTGGCAGCATGCCCGAACATCCAAGCAGTGAAGGAGTCAACCCGCGACATTACCAATGTTACCCGCATGATTAACCGCTTCGGAGATCGTTTTAGGATATTATGTGGTGTAGATACGTTGGCCCTTGAATGCCTCGTAATGGGTGCACACGGTTGGGTAGCAGGTTTAGTGGATGCCTTCCCCCGCGAAACCGTGGCTATATATACGCTGGCAAAAGCTGGTCGTATTGAAGAAGCCCGCGAAATATACCGTTGGTTTATGCCTTTGTTAGAACTCGATATTCATCCAAAGCTGGTACAGTACATTAAGCTGGCTGCTACAGCTACCGGTATCGGTTCTACACATGTTCGTGCACCACGCTTACCATTGGAAGGGGCAGAGTTACAAGCCATCCAGCAAGTAATTGACGATGCTTTGGCGATTCGTCCAACATTACCCAACTATCACAACCTTCTTACGAATGATCTTGCAAGCGTTTGATCCGTCGACCCAATCGTATCTCCCAGGTGCGTTCGAAACAGCTACTGAAGCTGTTATAGAACAAGCCGTGCAAAATAGCGTGTACGCGTTTACGCAGTACAAGCAAACAACGGCCGTGCAACGTGCTGTATTTTTAGAAAGTATTGCCCAAGAAATCCTAGCACTCGGCGACACCCTTTTAGAAAGGGCTGTTGCCGAATCGGGATTACCCTTAGCCCGTATTACCGGCGAACGCGGTAGAACGGTTTCGCAATTACAGCTATTCGCCAATATTCTCCGCGAAGGCAGTTATGTGGAAGCTGTAATCGATACCGCCTTGCCGGAACGGCAACCTTTGCCACGTGCAGCTATTCGTAAAATGCGGGTACCCATTGGGCCCGTTGTTGTGTTTGCGGCTAGTAATTTCCCATTAGCCTTCTCTACAGCCGGGGGCGATACCGTATCGGCCTTAGCAGCCGGCAACCCGGTACTCCTAAAAGCACATCCCTCGCATTTAGGCACCAATGCCTTGGTAACCACAGCGATTGAACGCGCTGTGAAAACGACAGGTATGCCAAACGGTGTATTTGCCAGTATTGTTGGAGACGCTACGGTAGGACAACAATTGGTGCAACATCCAAGCGTGAAAGCCGTAGGTTTTACGGGTTCTTACCTTGGTGGGATGGCTGTATTCCGCGCAGCACAAGCTCGTACCGAACCAATCCCAGTATTCGCAGAAATGGGCAGTGTAAACCCAGTACTGCTTTTACCTTCATACTTATCATCGCATGCCCAGCAATGCGCCACGCAATTTGCCACTTCCATTACGCAAGGTGTTGGCCAGTTTTGTACAAGCCCGGGTATCTTCTTTGTACCCAATAATGCCGATGGTAAAACTTTTGTCGACGCGTTACAACAGGCACTTTCTGCCATCCCAGCAGGTACCATGCTCAACCCCGGTATCTGCGAACATTACTATGTCAATCGAAATGCATTGCAAACACAACCCGGTGTACAAGCGCTCTTTACAGGCGATGTAGCACAAGCTAGCGGAAAAGGAAGCCCTGCCTTATTCTCCGTTACGGCCAAGGAGTTTGTACAACATGCACAAATGCAAGTGGAAGTGTTCGGTCCTACGGCGCTCGTTGTATGGTGTGATGATCATACAAGAAGCCAATGTCTCGAAGCCTTACAAGGTCAACTAACAGGCACCGTAATGGCCAACACGCAAGATCTTACATCCTATGCAATGGATGTTCATCTTTTAGCCGAGAAGGTCGGCCGCTTAATTTACAACGGCGTACCAACTGGTGTGGAAGTCAGTTATGCCATGGTACATGGCGGCCCTTTCCCGGCTACAACGGCGGCTAATAGCACCTCTGTTGGTGCCGACGCCATCACCCGTTTTACACGCGTACTATGCTGGCAAGATTGCCCCGATGCTTTTCTACCGGCAGCTTTGCAAGATGCTAACCCGCTACATATTTGGCGGAAGGTAGATGCACAGCTTACGCAAGCGGCCCTTTAATTTTATTGTCATCTTCAACCAATATCTATCCATGGCTACGAAAACATTCTTCTGTATCGATGCTCATACTTGTGGCAACCCGGTAAGGGTAGTAGCCGGCGGTGGTCCTACTTTGCAAGGCCATAACATGATGGAGAAACGATTACATTTTCTCCGCGAATTCGATTGGATTCGCACCGGCCTGATGTTTGAACCCCGCGGCCACGATATGATGAGTGGCAGCATCCTCTATCCACCGCACGACCCCGCTAATGATGTAGGCGTGCTGTATATTGAAACCAGCGGATGCTTGCCTATGTGCGGGCATGGCACCATCGGTACCGTTACCATTGCAATCGAGCAAGGGCTCATTCAACCTAAAACCCCCGGTAAGCTTCGCCTCGAAACCCCGGCCGGTATTGTGCTGATAGATTACCAACAACAAGGGAATAAAGTCACATCGGTTAAACTAACCAATGTGCCTGCTTTCCTTTACGCCGAAGACTTAACGGTAGAATGCCCTGGCTTAGGCGAAATAAAAGTAGATGTTGCCTATGGTGGTAACTTCTATGCAATCGTTGATCCACAAGCGAACTTCCCCGGTTTAGAACATTACAAAGCCGAGCAGTTAATTGCCTGGAGCCGCGAATGCAGGAAAAGGTTGAACGAAAAATATCAATTCATACATCCAGAAAACGAGCATATAACAGGATTAAGTCATTTACTGTGGACGGGAACGCCTATCGATCCTACCTCCACAGCGCGGAACGCCGTGTTTTATGGAGATAAAGCCATCGACCGTTCTCCTTGTGGAACGGGTACTTCGGCACGCATGGCGCAATGGTTTGCCAAAGGGAAACTGCACCCCGGCGATCGGTTTGTACACGAAAGTATTATTGGTTCTAAGTTTGCGGGTACAATCGAAGCGGTTACAACAGTGGCCGGCAAACCTGCCATCGTGCCGGGTATTGAAGGCTGGGCACGTGTGTACGGCTACAATACCATCATCATCGATGATGAAGATCCTTATGCACACGGTTTCCAAGTTATCTAATCTTAAATCAATCACACATGAAAGCTATCATTATCGGCGGTGGTATTATTGGTATGAGCACAGCGTTTTATATGCTGGCAGAAGGGTATGAGGTAACAATTATTGATAGCACAAATATTGATAATAACTGTTCGTTTGGCAACATGGGCATGATTGTGCCTAGTCATTTTGTTCCATTAGCAGCACCGGGTATTGTATCGCAAGGTTTGAAGTGGATGTTGAATAGTAGAAGCCCTTTTTATGTGAAGCCTAGTTTAAACGGGCAGCTCATCAAGTGGGGTTTGCAGTTTATTAAACATGCCAATGCGCAAAATGTACAACAAGCCGCCTTGCCCTTACGAGATATAAATTTGCTCAGCAAAGTATTGTATACGGAAATGGTGGAAGTGTTGAAAGAAGATGTAGGCTTACGGAAAGATGGTATTATCATGTATTATCAAACCCCTGCCGTTGAACACGAAGAAGCACGTTTGGCATCCCAAGCAGCTAACATGGGTTTGGATGTAGATATACTAACAAAGCAACAAGTACAAGCTTTAGAACCCAATGCGCAAGCCAACGTATTAGGTGGCGTACATTATAAATGCGATGCACACCTTACGCCCAATAAGCTAATGGCACGGTTAAAAGGGTATCTACAGCAACGGGGTGTTCACTTTTTGACTGAATCCGAAGTCACAGGTATTCAAACAAAACAGCATAGTATTCAATCCGTGCGCACCAAGAAGGGAGAACATACGGCCGATATTTACGTGCTAGCAGCAGGTAGCTGGTCGCCCCAATTGGCAAAAATGGCCGGTGTAAAAGTACCGCTCATGCCGGGTAAAGGTTATTCTGTTACTTTGCAACAACCTACTGCTACGCTGAATATTCCCGCCATCCTTTGCGAAGCCCGCGTAGCGCTAACGCCTATGCAAGCACAATTACGCTACGGAGGCACCATGGAGTTAACCACTATCAACCAACAAGTAAATATGCGTAGGGTAGAGGGCATTGTAAATTCTATTCAACGCTATTTCCCGGGGCTAGGTATAACCATGCCCAAACAGGAAGAGGTGTGGTTCGGGTATCGCCCTTGCTCGCCCGATGGTTTACCCCTTATTGGCTACGCAAAAGGGTGTAACAACCTGGTGGTGGCAGCGGGGCATGCTATGATGGGCCTAAGCCTTGGACCGGCCACGGGTAAGTTAATCACCGAGTTAATTACCGGTAAACAAACCAGTATCGCAACAACAGCATTTGATCCTAACAGGTTTTAAATAGCAGAAGCAGCAGATGAAGACGGTCTCCCCCACAAGAGGCCGTTTTTTATGCCCATTCAAGAAGTATGCATTTTTGTTACAATACTATTGCCCGGAAACCTTTCTAGTCGCCGATCATCAAAAAGTTTCCGTGCTAACGAATTTTGTAGGAAGCCCTAAAAAAGGGCTTTTTTCACGCCCAGCGTGGACTTGAGTTGCTAAAACGCTTTAGCAATCCAAGATGCCCGTCGTTACTGATGCACACAGTATAGCCTGGTTTATTATATTTGTTCTTTACCCCTTGCATTTTTGCGTTGTAAGGGGGCAGAGAAAACAGGTGAACAAGTATGATGGGCAAGGTGTCTTGCTGCTTCCACGTAATAGTAGTGAATGCCACTATGCCGGTGCTATACGAGGTTCCCAATTGATTTTTGTTTATTAAAGATTCGACTGAATGATGAGAATTTTGAAAAGCAGCTGTATTGCCATGGCTGCGATGGCTATTTCCACAGTGCATGTACAAGCGCAAACGAAGGCGGTTGCCAGTAAGAAACAAGCTTCACTCGTACAATACGTAGATCCATTGATTGGCTCCGGCGATCATGGTCACGTTTTTGTAGGGGCTAACGTGCCTTTTGGTGCTGTACAGGTGGGGCCTACCAACATTGTAAAAGGTTGGGACTGGTGCAGTGGGTACCATTATAGCGATAGCGTAGTAATTGGTTTCCAACAGTTGCATTTAAGCGGCACGGGTATTGGCGATTTAGGGGATGTACTGATTATGCCTTACACAGGTAAAGTACGCGTAAACCCAGGCAAGCAAGAAGATCCTACTAGCGGCTACGGCTCTCATTATTCTCACCAGCGCGAAACAGCAAAAGCAGGTTTCTATGCCGTGCATCTCGACGATTACAATATCGACGTTGCCCTCACAGCTTCTGAGCGTGTTGGGTTTCATAAATATACCTTCAAATCCAACGATCCTGCACATATCATTATCGATCTAAAAGAAGGCATCGGCTGGGACCAATCTACCGATACCTACTTAAAACAAATCGACGATTACACGTTCGTTGGTTATAGAATGTCGAAAGGTTGGGCAGAAGATCAACGCTTGTGGTTTGCTATTCAAACCAATCAACCCATTAAACATTTCGCCGTGTATAACGACCAAGCCCTTGAACAAGGCAAAGAAGTAAAAGGCAAGCGTGCGAAAGGTGTTATTTCATTCGATAAGAACCCGGGTACTGTATTGCTAAAAGTGGGTATTTCTCCTGTTAGCAGCGAGAACGCTTTAGCGAATATCAAAGCAGAAATCCCAGGGTGGAACTTTGATGGTATTGCGGCAACGGCTGCTAAGAAATGGAACGATGTGTTGTCGAAAATCAGCATTGAAACAAAAGACGATGCTACAAAACGTACATTCTACACAGCATTGTACCATACCATGATTGCCCCTAGCTTATTTAACGACCACGATAAATCGTACCGTGGTACCGATAAGAAAGTATATACCAACCCAGGCTTCGATAACTACAGCGTGTTCTCTTTATGGGATACGTATCGTTCAGCACACCCGCTTACAACGATTATCAACCCAGGTAAAGTGAACGACTTCGTGAACACTTTACTGGCTATTTACCAACAACAAGGTAAATTGCCTATCTGGCATTTAATGGGTAGTGAAACAAATTGCATGGTGGGTTACCACGCCGTACCGGTAATTGTAGATGCCTACTTGAAAGGTTTTAAAGGTTTCGATGCAGAACTTGCATTCGAAGCATTGAAAGCCTCTTCTACCCGCGACGATTTCGGTATGAAGTACATCAAAGAGAAAGGATATATCCCGGCAGATAAAGAAGCAGAATCCGTTTCCAAAGCCATGGAATATGCTATTGATGATTGGTGTATTGCAGCGATGGCGAAGAAAATGGGTAAAACCAAAGACTACGAATACTACGCTAAACGTGCGAAATATTACAAAAACTACTGGGATGCCAATATCAAGTTCGTTCGTCCTAAAATGGATGACGGTACTTGGAGAACACCGTACGATCCTTTCCATTCTAAACACGAAAGAGGCGACTTTACAGAAGGTAACGGCTGGCAGTATACTTGGTTAGTGCCGCAAGATGTGGAAGGTTTGATTGAATTGATGGGCGGTGATGCTGCCTTTGCAACGAAGTTAGATAGCTTGTTCACAGCGCATGGCGACATGGGTGAAGAAGCTTCCAACGATATCTCTGGTTTAATTGGTATGTATGCACATGGTAACGAGCCTTCTCACCACGTAACATATATGTACGCTTTCTCCGGTCAACAATGGAAAACAGCAGAGAAAGTACGCCAAGTGATGAAAGATTTCTACTTCGATCAACCAGGAGGTTTGGCAGGTAACGAAGATTGTGGTGCAATGAGTTCTTGGTACATTATGTCGTCGTTAGGTTTCTACCCAGTAAACCCAGCCAACGGTGTATATGTAATTGGTAGCCCATTGTTCGATAAAGCTTCTTTCAAAGTACAAACCGGTAAAACATTCGTGGTAGAAACGGTCAACAATAGTAAAGAGAATATCTATGTACAAAAAATCGAGTGGAATGGTAAGCCTTATACGAAGAGCTACATTCGTCATGCCGACATCCTGAAAGGCGGTACGGTAAAGATTTACATGGGTAATAAACCGAATTACGAATTTGGTAAAGCAACAGAAAATCGCCCTGCTTCTGTAATGGAGTAGTGATAAAGATATATGGTAAAAGAAAAAGTCGTCTCTACTGAGTGGAGACGACTTTTTTTATTGGTAAGATGCGAAATACAATTCGTATAAAGCTTCGTAAGGATCACCGTTCAAGCCTAATAATTCGGCAAATGCAGGCTCTGTTTTTAGTCCTGCCTTTTTAAGGTTGATAACCGATTGCCGGAAGTCTTCGCCCTTTTCCCGTATGATAGCATCTTCAACCAGCATATGGATATAGGCAAATTGCAGGGTAGTCGGCGTATTTTGTGCGAATATCTCAACAGGCATCCCATTCAGCAGGAAATTTGCTACCACGCTGTGTTGCCCGCGTAATACAAATTCCTTCACTTGGAATCCCGGCATGCTAGCAAACTGTTGCCACATCAAATCAACAAAAGCCGCTGTATCGCTCGTGGAGCAAATAATGTCCAGGTCGCTACCAGGGATATCGATTTGAATGGGAATAGTGCCTACAAGAATGGGCTGGAAATCAGCAAGTACTTGGAATACTTGGTGTTGTTGTAAGCAATCGAATGCAGCTTGTTGGGTGGTGTTGCCATCCTGTAAATAAGCCAGTTGTAGAAATTGGTTTTCCATGCTGCGAAGGTACGGTGTGATAGAAATAACTTACTTTCAAAGTATGAAAAAGCAAGTAGATCCTATTCCGCTGCCTAAGCTGGCCAAACCTGCCCAGCGGGCTTTACAGGCGCATCATATTGCTTGTTTGCAAGACTTATGCAAATACACACTAAGCGAGTTTGCTGCATGGCATGCTATCGGGCCGAACGCCATCGCTGCTATTACAGCAGCGATGAACGAACACGGTTTGCATTTCGCAACCTCGGCTTAATCAGCCAATCCTTTGAACTTGCCAAGGATTAATAATGTTAACATGCCCAATACGAAGAGAATAGCGATCACGCGCACAAACACAACGGATCTTTTCTTCTCCATAGCAGCTTGAATTTTACGGTCTCTTGCACCGATTTGTTGTACTGAATTACTCATGTTTTTATGTAGCTAGGTTTCCCCTTAAGTTACGAAATATTCGGCGCTTGGAAAAATTTGCTTGCTTGCTTGTACATCGAGAGGATGCCATTAAGCTCTGTAGACGTAGGATTGGCGGTAGATTTGCCTGTAACCCAATCTCTTTTATAGGCCACGGCAAAGTCGTGCGCACTCCTTACCGGCATCTTTGCAATCTTGTGTGCATAGCCACCTACGTACAACCCGCGGTTGAATACACGTTCTAGTAAGAAGTCGATGCTTGTTTGCCAGCGATCAAAAGCCACGAATAACCGGGGTTTGTTCGTAGTGTTTTCGTTGCGTAATACAATGCCCGTAATATTATCGTCGTATTTCTGTGGCCAACGGGCTCCATCGGCTTGGGCGCCAACGAAGTTGTTATTAATGCCTCTTGTACCATTGGCACTTTCGATGCGAAACATGATATACGAAGCGCGTTTTACTTCGAATAAAGCATCGAGTGCTTGTAGCTGGGAAATGACTTCCGTCATGGGAACTTGGGTGTTCAGATAGCCCACCATGGGCTTCTCTGGATAAAAATTTTTCATGGGGTGTTTGCGTTTTGGGGTTGGGGTAATGAGCTATAGTACTGTAAATGTTTGCGTTTTGGGGTGCTCTTCTTCAATACGAATATAACGAAAAAAGCCTTCTCTACCATGGAGAAGGCTTTTCTTATGAGTGAGCAGCACTTAGTTTTTATACAAGCGAGCTTCTTCTAAATCGAGGTTGTTTTCCATGATACGAATCACTTCATCATCATACTTTTTCGATTCGCGGAGTTTCATCAAGCCTTCACGCCTAATACCTACCAATTCCAACATCACCTTGTTATACAAACCACGTACTGTACTTACATCATGCGCTGTTTTCTCGTTCTCGTGGAGCGATTCAAGGGTGGCTACAGTAGTAGCTAAATTGTCTTTAATACGACTAATACTATCGTATTGTTTCAGTTCGTATTGGTAGTTGTCATCCAGGTATTGAATCGATTGCTTGCCGAGTTCTAAACGGATACTTTCGATTTGTTCTTCGTGCGGGATCACTTCATCAATCTCTTCTACCTTCAACCATTTAATAAACAATGGCAAGGTTAAACCTTGGAACACCAAGGTTACAAGAATGACCACGAATGTGATGAAAATGATGAGGTTCCTATGAGGGAACGCTTCGCCACTATCCAAAGTAAGCGGAATGGCCAATGCCGATGCTAAAGAAACTACACCGCGCATACCGGCCCAACCTGTAATAAACGACAGTTTAAAGCCCGGGCTTTTCTCGCTTTCACGGATGCGTTTAGAAAGTATTCTCGGAACATAATCGGCAATAAACACCATCACAATGCGCAATACAATTACCATGGCGCTAATCAATAACGAGTATTCCACTGCTTCTTGAATATTATACCCCTCTAAGCCGTTAATGATCACCGGTAATTCTAAACCAATCAATATAAATACGAACCCGTTCAATAAGAAGCCCAATGTAGCCCATACTTCCTTGGTTTGCATACGCGTATTGAAGTCGAGGAAATCGCTACTTCTAAACGACAGGAATAACCCGCCACTCACCACGGCCAGTACACCCGACCAATGGAATTCTTCCGCCACGATATACATCAAATAAGGGGCAATCAATGTAATAGGCGTAGTAATGCTCGACGATTTCACCCAAAAACGAAGGATCAAATACAAGATGTGTGCAATCACGAGGCCTACAAATACTCCCATAACCGCCAATACAAGAAAATCGGTGGCTGCCTTCTCAAATACGAAGGTGCCGCTAATAACCGTCGCAATCGCGAAACGAAGTACCGTTAACGAAGCCGCATCGTTCACCAAGCTTTCCCCTTCCAAAATGGCCAAACCACGTTTGGGCACAGGCATGCCTTTCAACACCGAGGTAGCAGCTACGGCATCAGGCGGGGAAATAATACCACCCAGTAAGAAACCCAATGCAAGCGTAAACCCTGGAATAATGTCTACCGCGAAATAAGCCACGGCAGTAGAGGTAACTAATACAAGGCCAAAGCCCATAATCAGTATCGACCGTTTCCATTTCCATAAATGGTTCCAACTGGTATACCACGCTGCCTCAAAGAGCAAAGGCGGTAAAAATATAAGGAAAACGATATCCGGGTGGATGTTGATTTTAGGCATACCAGGGATAAAACTAATCCCAAGCCCGCCAATCACTAAGAAAATAGGATATGATATCTTCAAGCGCTGGCTTAGCATAAACAGCATGGCCATGGCGAAGAATAATAACATAATCAATAAAAGATTCTGGTGGATCATTCTAGTTCGCTGGTTTTAATAATGTTCATCAATCCTAACAAAAATACAATCTATTTGAAAATCATCGGATTAGAAAACATTAAGATCTTTGATGAATGGTGCGGATTACACAATCATGTGTATAGGTACAGGGTGCATTTAAACAATACACTATTATAGAAGGTCGTAAAAAAATCATTATATGTCCCTGGCATAGGGTAGAATAATGGTTACCGAGTACTCAAAAGGGGGTACCCTATCCCAAATATACCTAAAGCCTATCCTTACCCTATCCTCACCCTATCTAAAGCCTATCTCGACCCTATCTAAAGCCTATCCTAAGCCTATCCCCAGCAGTTTTTTGGTGTTGATTATCAATTGTTTAGTGTTAAATTAAATTCATCCGTATTGTATGAATAATTGATAGTGAATGAATTGTGCTATTTTAGGCTAGAATAGATAATAGCTTTTTACGTGTTTGAAGGATATAGATATAGTGCGTTTTTGCTTCCTCGCTTAGAAAACTATGGTTAATGAATGCTATGGCTTTGGGTAATTTTTCTAGGAACTTTTCAATTATACGGCTCGCTAACTTTGGGGAGATGCCTATTTTTTCAGCAAAAACAACAAAAGACATACCTGTATAAGTGCCATGCTGATAATATGATGCTTCATCGTAATCTCCACCATACAAAGCTAATGCACTATCATCGATATGTAGTTTAGTGCAGAGTAAATCATAAGCAGGTGATAGCATGAAGTCCCCTTGCTGGGTTTCCATGAGGGAGAAGTTTTTTAAATGTGCATCCCCATTCCCAAACAGGTAATTAAAAACAATTAATTGATAAAACTCAACTAATGCTACAGGGGCAGCTGCAACATATTGCTGTATAATTTCAGCCATTTGAAGATAAGAAGCATTGTACTTAAAACTATCCCCCTCATGTATTGGGGATTTAGAAAGTAAACTTGCAAAGTCTTCTAAAGCATATTTATCGACGCTATTAGGTTTGTAATCAAATCGTTTGGTAATATAGGCAGGGCTGCCATCTTCGAAGAAGATCAAGCCGCATTCGGCGGTTTTAAGTTGGTATACTTGTTTAGCAATTTGCATGGTAACATGCTCATTTGCAGGTAAATCATTTAAACGTTCTAGCCTTTCTAAAGGGATTGGTTTTAATATATGCGTGCTATTATTTTCTGTTAAACTCAAATTGTTCTTTACCTGGCGTAGAAAATATTTCTCCTGGACACCACTAATGCTGATATGTTGACGCTTTTCGTTAAACATTTTCACATTGTTGCTAGGAGAAAGCATCGGTAAGATATGTGATACTCTCCTGGTGCGTTCACCAAATAGGTTTGCTTGCGCTAAGGGGCTATATGTATTGAAATTTGCACGTAGTGTTGACGGGCAAACATTAATCTTGTGTTGGTGCATGGTATTGCTTGATTGATATAGGGCCAATTCTATCTCCTCCTTCAGTTGCTAGTAAAAGCGAAAAATAATCACGCTCATCAATTTTAAACGACCTCGATTGGAAGGCTTTATTGGCTCCTTCACTTAAAAGGTTAACAAATGCAGGGAAAAGTGTGTCACTCTCATAAGTACTCAATTTTAATGGCATCGTTAGGCTGATAGGTTTACTGCCTGGTTTGTTTAAGTAAGCCTCGTCATATTGAAAGCGGTAAATGCCGCCATTTTTAGACAAGATGCCTGCTAGTTCAGTATTATAATATACCTGCACGATTTTCATCTTTTACTTATTTGGTTGGGTCATTTAATGTTAATGCTAATTGTAAGCCTAAAGGTGTTGCTAATTGCATGATAGTGGTTAAGGATGGATTGCCTTTTCCTTGTTCTACTAGTTGAATAGTTCTTGTACTTATTCCAGCAATATCTGCAAGTTGAGGTTGCAATAACCCCAACATCACTCTTCTTTCCCGTAATATGTGCCCTAATTCTTCCATCTCTTTACGCATTATACTTTGCTTTTTGATTAAAATTACAAAAAAAAGTAGAAAATATTGTTCAAAAGCGTATTAAACTTCGCTTTAAACAAGGTGTTATACCACGTTTCACCCCAAAAATCAGCCATTCCTCCTTTTTTCTCCTAGCCTATAACCCCGGATTTTACTAATTTTATCGTTTTTACATTCGGAATTTGAATTTAGGAAGTAGCACATACGACGAATACAGCCTTTTGGCTGGTTTACAAAGCATGCAGGAGGAGGCATTTAAAACCTTGCATGGCTTGTATTATCGTCAATTGTGTTATTATACCCAGCAAATTACCCAGCAGCAAACTGCTGCAGAAGATATTGCAACCGATACTTTTATCAAGCTATTAGAAGGGAATTTCCAATTTGCCACTTTGGCCAAGTTGAAGTCATTTATGTTTACAGTGGCACATAACGCCGCTTTGGATTTTATAAAGTCCGAGAAACGCCATCAATTAGCGCACGAAGAAATCGAAAAGGTGCAAAGCACTACGCAAGCACCCTACGAATATGCACGTATCCAATCGGAAGCGTTGCAAGCGGTGTACCACGAAATTGAACAGTTGCCCACTCAGTGCCGGGAAGTCATTCGATTATCATTTATCAATGGTATGTCGATCCAGGAAATTGCTGCACATATGGGAATTGCTTATAAAACGGTTCAAAACCAAAAGGCTCGCGGATTACAACTGGTTCGCAATGCCCTCATTAAAAAATCCATTCGCCCCGAGTTACTCGTCCTCTGCCTATTCTATTTGCACAAAATGCAGGCTTAAAATCAAAGTCAAAAATTTTTTTTCCTGCCTTTGGGGTAAATGATCCTGGTTGTCGTTTACTTCAAAAGGGCGGTATTTTTTTATGGAAGATCAATCATTTCGTATAGGACTCCTCATTCATAAGTATTGGGCGAACGAGTTAAATGATGTAGAAAAAGCTGAATTGGATGCTTGGTTGGCGATCGACCCAGCCAATGCAGCGTTTCTTGCACAACTTGGCGATCCTACACTGATGGCCACCGCCGTGGATCAATTCTCGCGTTATGACGAAAAAGCCAGCTGGTCGAAAATTCATGCTGCTTTCCCTGCTTCCAAACAACCTATAGTACAACCATTACGCAAATACATTTACTGGGCTGCCGCAGCTATGGTTACGGGCCTTGTAGGGTATTATGCTTTGAAAATACAAACCACTTCTCCATCAAAACCAACCATTATAGCTTCTTCTCACCTCGATAAGGCGCCGGGTAGTAATAAGGCTACACTCACCCTGTCGAACGGTAAAACGGTGAACTTAGATGATATATCAAATGGAGAACTACAAGAAAGCGACGGCAGCCGCCTACATAAACAAAACAATGGCGGCATTGCTTACGCAGGTAACGAAGATGTAGTGGTACAACATACCCTTAGCACGCCTCGTGGTGGGCAATACTGCCTGCAACTGCCCGATGGTACAAGGGTATGGCTAAATGCAGCTTCTTCTATTACCTATCCAACAGCGTTTAATGGTAAGGAACGCCGGGTAAAAATTAGCGGAGAGGCTTATTTTGAAGTCACCCAAGAAGCAAACAAACCTTTCATTGCTCAATTAAACAGTGGACAACAAATCGAAGTACTTGGCACACAATTCAATATTAATGCTTATGCCGACGAACCAACTATAAAAGCCACGCTTGTACAAGGTAGCGTACGCGTGCGAAATCAACACGGTAGTCAATTACTATTGCCCCGTCAACAAGCCGTATTTACAGCAAGCTCCAATATTTCGCTGCAACAATTGGCAGATGTAGAAAGTGTGATCGCTTGGAAAGAAGGCAAATTCCAACTCGATGGCATCGATCTCGCTTCGTTTATGCGACAAATTGGCCGCTGGTATAATGTTGACGTGCGATTCGCGAACACACCAAGTGATCGAAAACTTTTTGGCGGAACAATCAACCGGGATGTACAATTATCAACCGTATTGAAAGCACTCTCGCTCTATGGTATCAACACTAAACTAGAACATAATGTATTGATCGTCGAATAATTGATCGCCGAACATAAAACAAAAACCGCCTCGTGGCTAGACGAAGCGGCAGCTGTTTCTGTTTGCAGTTTATTCATGTCGGCACGACATATTTCACTCAACCAAAAACTTCTCAAAGTTATGCAATTCAACGCTTACTTGGGACCGGGATTGTATTGTCCACCGGGACTCTTAATGAAAAAATTTCTACGGGTAATGAAGCTTACCACGGTTTTATTGATGGTAGCCAGTATGCACGTTAGTGCTAATGCATGGTCGCAGAAGGTAACAATGGCTGCGCGCAAAACAACGCTGTCGGCTGTGCTAAAAGGGATGCAGAAACAAACGGGTGTTTCCATTTTGTGGGAAGAGCGTTTGTTAGATGGGGTAAGGATTGAAAGCTTAGACGCTAAAGATGCGAATTTGTATGATGTACTCAACACTTGTTTAGCTAATACCAACTTGCGTTATACAAAGGTTGATAACATTATTGTTATCCAAAAGCAAGCGGTAACAGAAACAGTCGCTTATCAAACCATCCAAGGATTCGTAAAAGACGAGAAAGGGCAGCCATTACAAGGTATTACGGTATCTGTGAAGGGCAAACCACGTGGCGCCATTACTGCCGCCGATGGTTCGTTCTCCATTGATGCGGAAATTGGTGCCGTGTTGGTATTTACCGGGGTAGGCTTCGATATGCAAGAGCATAAAGTAACACATGCAGGGAACATGCTTGTACAATTGAAAACAAAGCCGGTGGCAATTGAAGCGGTGGAAGTGGTTATGTCGACCGGGTACCAGGATTTGAAGCGAAAGAATACGGCTGCTGCCTATACAGTAGTAGATAATAAAACCTTGAACAAGCAAATTAACGTGGATGTAATGGGGGCCTTGGAAGGCCGCGTTGCGGGTTTAAGCACGTTTAAGAATAATATGATTATCCGGGGAAGCAGCACCTTGTCGTCGACTGTAGGTACACGCCCGCTTGTGGTAATTGATGGCTTGCCTACAGAAGTGTCGAACTTGGGGTTGGGCGATAATCCTTCTGGTGCTACGTATTCTACAGGTAGTTACGCCTCAACAGAACGCGGCAAATTGTCGGCCATTGTAAACCCTAATGATATCGAAAGCATTACGGTACTGAAAGATGCCGCAGCCGCCGCTATTTATGGTTCACGTGCTGCGAATGGTGTGATTGTTATTACCACGAAAAGCGGCAAAGGGACTGCCCGTAACCGCAAACCGGAAGTAACCTTCAGTACCGATTTCATTATTACAGCGAAGCCCGATCTTGATAAAATGCACTATGCAAGTACATCGGGTTACATAGATTATGAATTGGCTTTGTACAAGCGGAATTTACAGAACTATAATAACGATCCTAAGCAATATTGGGGCGCGAATGGGGCCGGTGGCTACATTGGTTCTGGCGGTGCTATTAGTTATTATACGCCGGTAATGAATTTACAAAGATTGCTAGCAGAAGGTCGTATCACTGAAAAAGAAATGAACGATCAACTCGATGCCTATCGCCAGCTCGATTATAGAAAAGAATTTGCGAAAGAAATATGGCGTAATTCTTTCCGCCAGAACTACAATCTCGCCGTTAGTGCAGCGAATGATAAACAAGATATTTACTTGTCACTGAACTATCAAGGGCAGAACGACCGAATGATCACTAATAACAATGAAACATTCAATATCTATTTAAAAGCTGGGCAACAAATCAACCAGTTCATCAAATTCAACGCCGGCATTAATACGCAGTATTATCGTGCTAGTGTGATGGAAGAAGCAGATTATACTAGTCCTACTGCTTTTATGGAACCTTATACCCGCATGCTCGATGAAAACGGTAACCGTGTATACCGCGATTATGTTAATCGTTCCGATGGATTTGGTGGTTTTGGTGCGAATGGTGGCCAAATGGTAAATGGCAAAGTAGTAGAACAAATCGCGGCTATTAATGCCGTGAAAGCAAACCGTTTAAAATCTACTTCATTTAATATTTTAGATGAGTTGGAAGCGAATCAAACCCGTAGCAGCCGTTTTGCTGTACGTAGCTTCGCGAATGTAGATGTGAAGTTGTGGAAGTATTTGAATTTTACTTCTTCCTTCCAATACGAAACCAGCCGCAATAAAACCGATTACCAAGTGAATGAGAACGCTTATCAAATGCGTTTCTTGGTGAACCGTTTGGCCAATATTACGGCAGATCCTTTCACCAACCCGGGTAATTTCACCTATCCAATTTCAGAAACAGGTGGTAGGCTGCAGCAAACATCTAATGAAACATCGAACTATACTTGGCGTAACCAATTAAACTTCTCCAAGCAAATAGGGAAGGATCATATGTTGTCGGCTATTGCAGGTACAGAAATTCGCCAATATTACACGCCTCGTACCATTGAGAAGATTTACTTCGGTTATAATCCACAAACAATGGCTAGCAAGGATTTTGATGCATATTCCTTGGCCAATACCGGCGTAAATTCTTATATCTGGGCAAAGAGTGGGTTACAACGATTAGCTGGTACTACCGTGTATGTACCTGTGAAGCACCGTTATTTCTCTACTTATGCAACAGCAAACTATACGTACAAAAGTAAATACAACTTGGCGGGTAGTTTCCGTATCGACCAAGCCGATTTGTTTGGTTCCGATCCACAATACCGTTACAGGCCGTTATGGTCGGTGAGTGCAGGTTGGGATATGGTGAACGAGCCATTTTTACAAGACGTTACATGGTTAGATATGTTGAAGTTGCGGGCTTCTTATGGTATTACGGGCAACGTAGATCAAACATCCAGCCCATACATTGTTGCCAATGGTACTACTACCTCGGGTTACGAACCTAGCTTAGATTACAACGTAATTAGCAGCGCCCCGAATCCATTACTACGCTGGGAAAGAACTACTACTACCAACATCGGTTTCGACTTTGCTATGTTCCACAACCGTGTTCGTGGTACAATCGATGCCTACCATAAATACAGCGACGACTTATTGGCCACAAAAACACTCGATCCTACAAATGGTTTCACGACTGCCCGCATTAATAACGGTGCTATGTTGAACAAAGGGATTGAAGTAAGTGTAGGTGGCGATTGGGTGAAAACGAAAGATTGGACCTTTACTTCATTCGGAACCTTTACGATTAACAAGAATGAAATTAAACGTATTGATATTGTGCCTAGTAATGCCGACCAATTGATTTCATCGTCGAGCTATTATGTGGTAGGTTACCCTAAAGATGCCATGTATGCTTACCAATTTGCAGGCATTAGCAGTGGCGGTACGTATGAGCAAAATGGGATTCCATTATTCTACATCAACAATGATAGAAAGGAACTGAACATGACGCCCAATGGCAACGGTACTACCTTAAAGCAAATTACCGCTGTAGATGCAGTGAAATACATGGGTTCAACTGTGCCAACATGGAATGCCTCTTTCCAACAAGGCATAAGCTTCAAGCAAGTAGAATTCAACGCACTATTTGTGATGTATGGCGGCTATAAAATACGTAAGCCTATTGCTAGTATTTATAATACCCGCGTATATGGTGGTGCTTTGCCGGAAGATATTACAAAGGGTTGGACAGAAGCAAATCCCAATACAGGTTATCCTAAAATGTTCCCGGATTATACCATCGCACAAGGCCCGAGTATTATTTACTTAGATGGCTACTGGCGCAATGCAGATGTACATGTGATAGATGCAAATTATATCCGCCTACGCAATATTTCCTTAGCCTATACGGTACCTGCCAAATATTTGCAAATGATGAAGGTGAAAAACATGAAAGTATCTGCACAAGCGAATAATGCTTGGTATTGGTTTTCGGGTGGAAACGATATCGATCCCGAAACATTCGACGGTACAAGCGGTACGCGTAATTATGTAACACCGGTTTCTTATCTCTTACGTTTAGATGTCACCCTGTAAAAGCAAGCTCATGAAACTATTAAAATATTCCGCCCTCATATTATTAGCCATACTCACTTTCTCGTCGTGCAGTAAATACTTAGACGTGAAACCGCCTGGGAAAGTATTATTGACTACCTACGACGATTACAATAAAGTATTGAATAATACAAGTCTCCATATTTATAACAATGCAGAAATAGCATATCTGAACGACCAAGTTTGGATAAACGAGTTAGCCGTCATAGGTAGAGACCCTGGGATTGCTACTATTAGCTTCTTGGGCGATTCTACGATTAGCCGTTTTAACTTCCTATTATCGGGAACAAACGGTTTGTACGGAGCGGCCTATGCATCCATTGCCCGTTTTTGTTTAGTGATTGATAACGTGGAGAAGGCCACTAATGGTACACCTGCACAAATAAAACGATTAATGGCGGAAGCGCGCACATTAA
The DNA here is from genome assembly GCF_003259335.1 of Chitinophaga skermanii. GTDB lineage: Bacteria > Bacteroidota > Bacteroidia > Chitinophagales > Chitinophagaceae > Chitinophaga > Chitinophaga skermanii. The sequence continues at coordinate 346,901 of NZ_QLLL01000002.1, read as the reverse complement.
GAGCTTTTGCGCATTTCTTGTTGTTAAACACGTATGCAAAACCTTACAATGCTGCTACGGCAGCTACCGATCGTGGTATTTGCATTAAAAGTACGTTCAACGTGGAAGTACTTGAAAAGCAAGCGACCGTAGCGGAGGTTTACAACTTTGTAGAAGCGGAATTATTAGCTGCAGTGAATGATTTGGCAAATACAGGTGAAAATCAATTTCATCCCGGGAAAGCATTCGCTTACGGGTTATTGGCAAAGATGTACTTATACAAAGGTGAATATGCCAAAGCAAAAGCAGCTGCGCAACAATCGTTAGCCATTAATAACTATGTGTACGATATGGTAAAGTATTACCAAAATGGCCAAACTGAAAACGTAGATATGGCCATGCCGGAGAACTTGTACTACGCGATTGGTGGCTCGGCTATTGCAACACCTAATAACTCCATTATTTCCAAAGAAATGTACGAGTCGTTTGGGGCTTCCGATACCCGGGGCTTGGCATTCTTTAGTACTACGGCACCGGCTGTTCAAGTAGGAGCCGGTACTGCCGCATTTATCAAATTGCCCACCGGTAATAGCCGTTTTTGTTATAACACGGTAGGTATTAAAACAACCGAAATGTACCTCACCTTGGCAGAATGTTTTGCGAGGGAAGGGAATGTGAATGCTGCCTTACAAAACCTCGACGAGGTGCGGAAGAAGCGTATTTTACCGCAAGGCTACCAAGCAAGTAACGCGAGTACCCCTGCCGATGCAATGAAATTGATTTTGACGGAACGTAGGAAAGAATTGCTATTCGGGTTCAACCGCTTCTGGGACCAGCGTAGGTTAGGCAACGACCCGGCAAATGCGATTACCGTGGTGCGTAAATTCCCAGTGGTGAACACAGCAGTGCCGCAAGTAACCTACACTATTCCACCAAATTCGCCATTATATATACTTCCTTTTGATAAAAGTGTTATTTTAAATAACCCGAACATTCAACAGAATGCGAAGGATGAAATGAACTTGTAAAATCAATTGCCAACTAACATGATCAACTTATCAACAAAAAAATGGTGGCCGCTACTATGCTTAGCGGTAACATTTTCGCAGACCTCTTTTGCACAAACAATGGGGAATAAAGGTCACAAACGTATTCCTCCATTTAACTGGGTAGATAATACCCATTTCACCATGACCCGCGACACCAGTAAAAACTATATGATGGGTGTTACCGTATTGGTAGATGCAAAGAGTAATACAGAAGTTATACTGGAGCGACCGGCTAGGAACCAGCAACAACCCGTTGCTATGTTCACCCGGAAAAACGAAATCGTTTTCGCCGACAAATCAAAGGCTGCGATTCAACATGTAACCACGCCCATGTTTTCTCCCGATTCAACAAAGATTGCTTTTACGCGTAACCACGATTTATACGTAGTAGATGTAGCATCGGGTAAAGAAACACGCATAACCTCCGATGGTAGCGCCGATGTTTATAGCGGTTATGCATCTTGGGTGTACAACGAGGAAATCTTAGGCAGAGGGATGAATTACCGCGCTTTCTGGTGGAGCCCTAATAGCAAACACATTGCCTTCTTCCGTAGCGATGAAACAAAAGTACCGGTGTACAATATGCGGGATGAAATGCCTGTTCATGCCAAAGACGATCTAACACACTACCCACAACCCGGTGATCCTAACCCGGAAGTGAAAGTGGGTATTGTAGACCTGGCTACGAATCATGTTGTATTCGCAGATTATGATGCAAAAGCTGATCAATACTTTGGTGCACCTTATTGGGAACCTAATAGTCAAACACTGTGGGTACAGTGGATGAACCGTAGGCAAGATAGCTTGAAGATAGATGCGATTAACTTAGCCAACGGTACCAAAACGAATATCTATACGGAACACCAGCGTACTTGGATTTCTTTGGATGAAGAGAATCGTATTACCTTCTTAAAGAATACACCACGTTTCATTTTAAAAAGCGATAAGTCGGGTTGGATGCATTATTATTTAGGTACCAACAACGGTAAAACGCTGGTTCCTATTACAAGTGGCGACTGGCAAGTAGAAGATATTCAATATATCAACGAAAAAACCAACACGCTATTCTTTACAGCTAGGAAAGAGAACTCTACCCGTATCGACCTATACAGTGTGCAGCTCGATGGATCGAAATTGAAACGGCTCACTTTTGGTGATTTTACCCATTTCGTGAAATTGTCGCCCGGTGGAGATTATTTCATCACCGCGTACGGCAATGTTAGCACCCCAACTGTTGCTGCATTGTACACCACGAATGGCAAATTCATTCGCCAAATAGCTGATAGTAAAACGGAGTTCTTTGCTGAATATAAAGGCCCTAAATACGAAATCTTGCGTATCAAAACCGGTGATGGTTTCGATTTGCCGGTAAGTATTAAATGGCCTGTAAACTATGATGCTGCTAAGAAATACCCGGTATATGTACGTATTTACGGTGGCCCGAACTCAAAGAACGTAAACGATGGCTATGCTAATATTTACGATAACGGGGAAGTAGAAGCAGAACCATTTATTCAAATTTCTATGGACCACCGCGGTTCGGGTCATTTCGGTAAGAAAGGTATGGATTATTTATACGGTGATTTAGGACATTGGGAAATTGCAGATTACAGTTTCGTTGTAAAGGAATTGTTGAAAAAATATCCAAGCCTTGATGGTAGCAGGGTATTAATTAGCGGTTTCAGTTATGGTGGTTACCTAACTTGTATGGCACTTACACGCGGAGCCGATGTATTTACCCATGGTTTAGCAGGTGGTAGCGTAACAGACTGGCGTTTATACGACTCTCATTATACAGAAAGGTACATGGGTTTACCGAAAGATAATGAAGCCGGGTATAATGCCTCATCTGTATTCACCTATGTAAAAAACTTCAAAGGCAAACTACGCTTAGCACAAGGTTTAGCCGACGATAATGTGCATGCACAAAATACATTTCAATTAATGAATGCTTTCCAAGAAGCAGGTAAAGAATTTGAAGTGATGTTGTATCCAGGTGCAGCACATGGTTGGTATTATTTACACAACAAGCAGAAGCATTACATGGCAGATAATGAAGCTTTTATTTCAAAATATATTTTCGGAAAAGACAAATAATGAAGAAGTTATTATATAGTGCTATTGCCTTATTATTGGCAAGCAGCAGTGTATTTGCCGGCGTTACTGTGAAAGGAACTTGGCAAAGAAAAAGTGATGGGAACGTGTACTTGTACCGTGTAGAGAATGGTCGCCTGGTGGAAATGGCGCGTAGCAGTACCATGGGAGACAATGGCGCATTCGGGTTTTATTTTCAACCCCAACAAGCCAGCTTCTACGTAATTGGTGATAAAGAAAGTAATGCATTAAACAACAAGTATACTTTCTATTTCAAAACAGACGATGCGTTAACAGTGTCGGTAAACGACTCCTCGTATACCCTATCCCAAGCCAGCATCGAGAACAAAGAAATGGAACGTTGGCACAATTTCTTGTTTCCAATCGAGCATAAAGCGGTTAACTTCTCTAAAACAAGAAGTACCTACGTCGACTTTTTCCCAGAGTTGGAAGCAACCATAAAAGCGATCCCATCTTTCAAACTCAATAAAACAAAAAACGCAACATTTGACGCTGCCTTTGCTTTTCACCGCGAAATGAGCTTGTACGCTTACGCGAATCATTACTTAATGACGCCGCGTACGAAGCACCCTGTAGCAACAGATTTTCCTGCATTCTATAAAACAGAAGATGTGAAAAAGATGTCGGCCTATCCGGGTGTTACCAACTACCCGTTTGCTGTACGCATTTTCGAAGGCATGGTATCTACGCAAATGAAAAACGTAGAGGGCGATCGTAGTTGGAAGAATGCTGTTACCATGATTTCAAACGATACTTTACGCGGCGAAATAGCTTTGCAAAATGGTGCCTATGTGAAAACGTATGCAGCTTGGCAGGAGATAGAGCAAACATATGGTCAATACTTCATAACACCATCGCAAGTAGAACGTAAAACACAAATCGTTGCCGAAATAGCGAAAAAGGAATTAGCTAATACGAAAGTACCAGCCATCGATTTCAGCTATCCAGACGCTAATGGGAAACAAATTTCCTTGAGCAGCTTAAAAGGCAAAGTAGTGCTGGTAGATGTGTGGGCAACGTGGTGCGGACCTTGTAAAGCTGAAATACCTTCGCTAAAAGCTTTGGAAGAAGCGTTGCGTGGAAAAGATATCGTGTTTTTAGGTGTTTCAGTAGATGAAAAGAAGGATTACGAGAAATGGAAACAGTTCGTTGATAAGGAAGGCTTGAAAGGTACGCAGGTATTTGCATCGGGCTGGAGCGAGATCACGAAATACTATAACATCAAAGGTATTCCACGCTTCATGGTGTTCAATAAAAAAGGCGAAGTGGTTAGTATAGATGCACCTCGCCCTTCAGAACCTGCATTGAAGAAAATGTTGTTGGAAGAAATCGCTAAATAAAGATAGATAACTAGTAAGGTAAAGACCGTCTCTATACAATAGAGGCGGTTTTTTTATAAGGTAACGCGAATGATACCGAGGTCATCAAAAGGGGCAAGACCCCATTCTGCATGTATATCTTTTACTTTACGGTCGAGCATATTGTTGGTGTCTACCAGTTGCCGGTCTGTGAGCAGGTAATGTAATAAATTGGGTGGGTTAGGAAAGCGTTTATTGCTGTACGGGCGGAACGAGTAAATACCATCGGTGGAAATGCTGGCGTCTTGTAGTTGTTCGATGAAGATTTTTTGTGGATGGTTATCGATGTAATGATCGACATTTTCGTGAAGGTGATAGCCGAGGTAATCGGGGCGATTATCGTGGTCGAACTCGTGGAACTGGCCATTTACACAAATTAGTCCATCCCCAATGCACAGGAAAGCGGCATTTTTTGTGTGTTCATCGATAATACCCAGGATGAGCGTATGAAGGGTTTCCTCGCGTTTTAATTGGAGTGTTTGAACGGTGGTTTTGAGTGATTGGAAAAGAACTTTGGCGGTGAAATCGAGTAGGAACGGAGGGTCGTATGCTGCTTGTTCCGCAAATGATTTACAATATTGTTCCCAAGCTATTTTCCTCAGTAATTTACCGGTTAAGGTGGCAACGAAGTAGCTGTCGGTTCCCATGCTACATCCATCCATCACAGCAATTAGGTGCTGTTGGGTACCGATAGGAGCATGAACAAGGTAATCTTCGCAATGGTTTTGGTGGGCAGAGCCGATGTGGAGCGTTGAAAATATTTTCATAGAAGAATGGGCACAAAATTATACCTTTATAGCATTATAACAACGCCTCTGCAACATATTATCACATACTTACAGGCTGTAACGCCTAGCATTGTATAACGCTGCCTAATCTCTCCTTTAGGCACATAACCCTTTATGAGAAAGGGTGAACGGAAATTTTATTGTTATATCAATGATCATTATCAATGTTTTATATAAAAACCCAACGGTTAAGATTATTACCGTTAACGCATGCTATGCTTCAAAAGTGGACGGTTGATCGTCGTGCTATGGAAATAGCAATTGGTTTACAACCTTCGGAAATGTTAATCGACCCGCTGTACCGCAACGAGGTCGACGATGCCTTACAGCATTTTTGGTTGCCCCAAACAGCCGAGCACCCAGCCACTTATCCTTGGTATACAAACTGGGAGATCATACTCGAAGAAAAGCAATTGAGTATTGGAGGTATTGGGTTCGTAGGTGAGCCCTGCGACGAAGGCATCGTGGAAGTAGGCTTCATGTTAGATCAACAATTCCAAGGCCGCGGTTATGCACAGGAGGCGCTACAGGGCATGATAAATTGGGCACTGGAAACACCTGCCACAAAAACTGTAAAAGCCCGTACAATGGCAGGAAACTGGCCTTGTAGAACCTTGTTGCACCGACTTGGGTTCCAAGAGGTAGGTATGGAGGCAGGCATTGTGGAGTACAGGCTTGAACCATAAAGATTGAATAGCAGGGATTTGTAATAAATCCCTGCTCTCTAAAAATTCTGCGTATATTAGGGATAACGATCAGCCTTTCTTTAACGAATTACCGCTAAGACCATTCAGACCGGCTTCTTTTCTTGTATCCCCATTCAGCTACAATTTATGCGTATCACATTAATATTGCTCACCTTACTGGTAAGCGTCCAGTTACATAGTTATAGTCAAGTACTAACACCGGATTACCCGTATTACAAAGCCTTAACAAAAATACATGCGCAGCAAGCCCGGGCAGCAAAAAGTGGGGATGTGAAAGGGATGGTACAGTATTACGAAGATAGTAGTGTATGCATGCCGGAATACCATCCACCTATCTATACCAAAAACGATATTACGAACTACTACGGGCAGTGGGCAAAACATACCAAAACATTGGAGTATGCAAAACGTATTATCCAACTGCAACAAATCAACGATCATTTAATCGAAATTGGCGAATCATCCCAAACCTTCCAACAAACAGGGAAGGCGCCCTTTACTTATGAATGTAAGTATTTATCGGTATGGCGTATTGGTAAGAAAGGCCAGCTATCTTTAGTGTCGGATGCTTGGGGTGCCACAAAAAGAATTGATCCCAATGTGCTGGGATTCGTTCAAAAAGCTACACCGAACTATATTCCTGCAAGTACGGTACGCCCAAGCCTACGCGATTCCATTGCTGAACGAAATGCACTCATAAGTAAACGTGTAAGAAACCGCGAAGGAGAACTACACGCAATTGAAACTTTTGCCGAGGATGGTATGTATCTCACCTACGACACAACAATACTGGTTGGTATGGATCAAATAAAACCTTACTTCATGGACCATGAAAAGCCTGATGGGGTTAGCATTGATTCAATTGTTATTAGTGCTAGCCGGATGATAGATTTAGATGAGTACGTAGTAGAATATGGTTATTACTTTGTGAAAGTATCTTGGAATGGGGGAGGTGCGAATGTAACGGGTAAAAGTACAAACTTGTGGAAGCGCATGCCAGGTGGCCGTTACATGATGTATCGGCAAATGGTGAACCACGACTAGGATAATGATTGCCCATGATGCCCGTATAATGATGTACATACGGGCATCATGGGTGTTATCTAATTATTTATAAGTCAAAGCCATTTTGATAAACAAATCATGCTTCAACAAAAATTCTCTATCAAATAAAGCCCCTTCATACGCACTAATCAACTTAAAATGTTCTATACTATATGGCACTTGCTGTTCCAATTCGTCATGCATAAGAGCAACAGGCGTAGTTGGATGAGTAGTTTCGATAGAAGGCGCTACGCGGAAAAGCATTTTACTATGGGGTAACGTATACAAAACAGGAGAAAAGCCTACGCCTAAGAATTCGCCTGTTTTTCGACCAATGGCATGGATATTATCCGTTTTACTTGCATTGGGTATGGCCATTGCACTACCGGCGCTGGAATAATGATTTTCAAACAGCACAATAATGGGCCCATTAAATCGTAAAGAATTTGCAACAGGTTCTATTACTTGTGGCTTATCAATCAAATTATACAACCCCAATTGTGCCAGCATCTTATTCGTTTCCTTTTTCGTACTGGAAGCTTGGGTACTACTAATTTTTAAATCGTATTGAATGCTGCTTGGGATGATATTGGCATACAAAGTTTGCCATGTTGTATCACTGCCACCGCCATTCTCACGGAAATCGACGATAATACGGGAGATCTCGTTCACACGATGCTTATACTTAGCAATTTCCCGTTCCAAAAAGGGAACAGAATCACTGTTCATTTCTTTTAAACGGATGTACAAAATGTTTTCCGGTTCCCAGAATTCCACTTTTGTTTTATCGCCGTATTTGAACTTAACAGGCAAGTACTTTGTGAACTCCCGTGTAGGCAATTTGTACGACTTGGCAACTTGGTTAGGAGGAGCGAATGTAAGTGTTAAACTATCCGAGAAAATGCTCCAAAGATCTTTGAAAAAGCCCCCACTATAGAACTTTTGATGTTTGGCATCGTAACTGTAATTGCGGCCGCCAACACGTGCTTTAACATAGGCATCTACCGGTTGCCCATTGATGTGCGTAATAACACTTCCGATTGGAATAGTATCGTTGAGTGCTACAAATGCTTCACGGATAATGTATTGCCCATCGATATAAGTATTAGGGATGGCCATTTTGAAGGTGTTCCTCGTTTTGTTGTAATGGTTACTTTGTGTTTGCATCCATTCACTTTGCGGAAACCAAGTACTGGTATGTTGATCTTGTGCAAGGTTCAACAGTTCTTGCAACACAAGGTAAAAGCTAAGGTCGGTGGTAACCGTGTCAATGCGCTTGGCTGCTTTCTTCATGAATGTAATCGCATCGTATTGCCACGCTACCTTTTTTACAGGAATATGAGGCGATACGCGTTGAATAATATGAATGAAAGAGTCGGCATCTTCGCGCATTTGTTGGCGAGTGAAGGTTAGTTGTTGCGACGAGGCTTGGTTGATAAGTAGGATGGAACAACATCCTAGTAAGAGTTTTCTAAGGTTCATTGTTGTTAAAGGATTTAGATCGCGGTGACTAAAGAACGGGAATTTGTATTGAAAATTGTAAGGGTTTTTTAGCTTGATGATTTGTTGTTATACCACATTTGTGTTATATTGTGAAGAGCCTAACGCGAATTATCATGTAACAACTATAAATGCCCAACAGCCTATGAGTAAGATCAAGCCCTTGATTGTTGTATTTGGAGGAATTCTAGCCTGTATTATTATTTTCTTCAGTTTTAGCACACGAATCGATGCCGGTCATGAAGGTATAAAAGTCAAGCAATATGGTACATCGCGTGGTGTGCAGGATATTTCTTTGGTAACCGGCCGCGTGTGGTACAACCCGTTTACAGAATCTATTTACGAGTTTCCAACCTTCGTGCAAACAGCCGATTACGAAGCGTTTTCAGTGAATGCACGCGATGGATCGGTATTCCAAGTAGATCCTACCATTTCCTTTAAAGTAAAGCCGGGCCATACGCCGCAGATCTTTAAAGAATACCGTAAAAGTTTGAAGGAAGTTACCAGCACAACTTTGTACAATTACGTAAAAGATGCTTTCCGTATTCAGTTCAATAAATACACCACCGATAGCATGATTTCAAACCGCGAAGGCTTTGAAACGTCGGTACAATTGCAACTATCGCACGAGTTAGACCGCCAAGGTATTGAACTATTACAGCTTACATCTGGTATTATTTATCCTGCGAGCATTACGGAAGCAATAGATGCGAAGAACCGGGCAGTACAACAAGCCTTGCAAGTAGAAAATGAATTAAAGGTAACAGAAGCAAACGCCCGTAAACTAATTATCCAAGCTGAGGCAGAAGCGAAGGCAAACCAATTACGCTTACAATCCTTAACACCGTTGTTGATACAACAACAGTTTATCGAGAAATGGGACGGGCGAACACCATTATATGGTAGTGCTCCTGTTTTATTCAAAAACGTACAGTAAGAAATACTTGCCATATGTACCCGTTACTACGTTTGTAGTGGCGGGTTTTTTATTTACCATATGTTAAATGCTTTGCTGGGTGGAAGCATGACTTTTGTGGTGAATAAAACATCATATCAAATGGACACTTTTCAACAACGTAACAACTTAAGCGGAAAACGCGTAATTGTACTCGGTGCCAGCTCCGGCATAGGATTAGCAACCGCTAAAGCTGCTGCTGCGAGCGGTGCAAAGGTAGTTATTGTATCTGGCAACCCAACCCGCTTAGAGAACGCATTAAACGAATTACCCAAGGGCAGTGAAGGATATACGGTCGACCTTAGCCAAGAAGCGAATATTCACCGGTTTTTTAGCACAATTGGCCAGTTTGATCACCTCGTGTATACTGCTGCCGAAAATCTCGAATTGCATAACCTCAGTAATACCGATTTGAAAGCTGCTCAATCCTTTTTCACCTTGCGTTATTGGAGTGCCTTGGCAGCCGTAAAGTATGCAACTCCGCATATAAATCCCGGAGGCTCTATTAACCTAATGGGGGGGATCGCAGGTGCTCGACCTGGTGCAGGTTGGTTCTTAGCAGCTAGCATGTGTGGTGCAATTGAAGCTTTCTGTAGGGCCATGGCCGTAGAATTGTCGCCTATACGTGTAAATGCAGTAGCAGCAGGTGTTATTAAAACCAATTTATGGAATAGCATGCCGGAAACCGAACGTGCCGCATTCTATACAAATGTTGGCAATTCGCTATTACTGAAAAGAGTAGGTGAGGCCGAAGAAATAGCCCAAACATTTGTTTTCCTCATGCAACAAACATTCGCAACAGGACAAACTTTTGTGATTGATGGAGGTGCTGTATTAGTGTAATGGAATTAGTAGCAAGTTATCCTACTCAGCAATATATTCAATGAATGGCAGGGTAGGATAATGATGCATTTTAACTAATACTTTTCCTAATCCTACTAAGCGATTGTTGTGTAATACCCAAGAAAGAAGCAATATCACTTAAAGGCACATGTTGCAACAAATCGGGGTTATTCGCCACTAACCTTTGATAACGAATAGTCGCTTCTTCCCCCATCAGTTGGTTGCGCGCTTGTATTTTCGAAAGTAGTTCATTATGTGTAATTCTCTCTATCGCTTCTTGCAAATGTGGAAGTTCACTATAAAGCTGTGCTAAATTCTCTTTTGTGAAAAATGTAATAGATGCATCGGTGGCAGCAAGTATGCTTTCTTGTGAAGGCACATTTTCTTTAAAACTATACAAGATCGTGCAGAACTTATGCGGCTTGATAAAGAATTGGATGACGTCGTTACCTTTTTCGTTGGTCGTTACAATCTTGAGATAACCATCATTCACGAAGAATAACTTTTTAGCGATTTTACCTTCAGAAAGCAATACATGACCGGCTTCTATTGCCGTGGTTTCTGCGTATTGGGATACGAGCGCATATTCTTGTGGTGTTAGCGTTGTGTGGTGTTGTAAGAATGACTGTAATGGTGGATGGGTATTCATATGGTTAAAGTTACGGCTTATTTCGGCATAAGTAACGCGGTGAATTATAATGTTATAGGTGGTTGAAATATGCACTAAAAACAAAACCTGCGATGCCGCAGGTTTTGTAAACGCTCAAGGTTTAGAATGGGTAATATGTATGGTTGGATATAGTTTTGGATATAGTTATTATCATTGCTTTACTTTCCAAACAGTTCTTTCAGTTTTACTTCAATTTCACTATCACCTTCTTCACCAAAACCTACCTGTTTCATCATTATCTTCCCATCAGGACTAATTAAATACGCTGTTGGAACGGCAGTTACAGCAAAGCTGTTGATTGATATATTCTTGGTATCCAGTAATTGCGGCCAAGGCAGTTTTTGCTTGTCTAATTCTTTTAACCAAGCAGCTTTGTCGGTGTCGATTGAAATACCCAAAATCTCAAACTTATCACTGCGGTACTTTTCGTACAGTTCTTTCATATGAGGAAAGGCTGCTTTACAGGGGCCGCACCAGCTCGACCAGAAATCAATCAACACATATTTCCCACGGAAACTACTAAAAGCAACGGCCTGGTCTTTGGGTGTATTTAAAGAGAAATCTCTCACTTCAAAACCTGTTACAGCACGTTTAAACCCAACCAAGCGACCTTGTACTTCATTCGCCGGTGCTGTACTTTTTTGTGCCTTACCCAGCTTGTTATACAACTTTTCGAGATCCTCTTGTGGTATAATAGCTTGGTAACGACCTAGAATAAATGCACCTACGTAGTTATTAGCATTCGTTTCCACGAAGTTGTTAATATAGGGTATCATTCTTTCCTGTAATAGTTTCACAAAAGCTTTATTGTAGGAAGAGTCACCCGGCGGCTTGTTCGGGAATTGCGCAGCTACGGTGGCTCTCATGTCGTCTCTCAATTGCTCTCTTCCCTGCTCGAAGGCTTGGAATGCAATAGCTGCATTATTGCCACTAATTTTACCGGCACGAAGTCCCTTGTTTACATCTGTTACTTCTATATTCACAGTACAAGGACGGTCAATTACAACTGGGAATGCTTGTGGACCTTTCTTTACCTTGGTATCATATTCGGCATGTATATACGGAATGGCATCTTTTACGTAAGGAATACTGATAGAGAAGTGGCCGTTTTTTACTATTGTTGAATCTTCTTGTATGTTATCGCCAAACACGTAGATTTTATTGTACCCTTTCAAGTCACCTTTTATGGTTCCTTTAATCACCACTTTTGATTGCGCATTTGCGTTGATGGCAAAGCCAACCATTATGATAGCTGAGAATAATTTTTGCATGTTAATTGATTAAACGATTAATAAGAACGTGTTTCCAATGGAATACCCCAATTAGGGTTGAACTTCAACACCACGTTACTAATCGGTATAATGAAATCCTTAGAATCAATTGTACCGGTATACGTTTGTGCACCAACTTTGTGGGTGATTTGTGTCTTAGCCCAAGGTTTCCCTTTTTCTAATGTGAAGCGTTTCAAATCCATGAATCTTTTAAAACCACCCAATGGTAATTCACGTCTTCTTTCTTCCAATACCCATTGAATAACTTGGTCTTGCGTACCCACTGTTAAAGCAGGCGTGCCAGGTTTAAAACGGTACTGGCGAAGTGTATTGAGATCAGCAATGGCTAAATCCAATTTATTCATCCTAGCATACCCTTCCGCACGCATCAACAATACTTCAGGCCAAGAGATACCATCCGTCATTTTTGTTTTCCTGAAACGGTAATTGCTAATACGCATACCATCATCGTAACCACCACCTAATGTTGTTTTATAACCAGGGGAATTAATGTAGAAGAAACTATATCGAAGATCATTCGCGTGATCGTATAAACCAATCATTTCAGCAGATGGATAAGATAAAGACGCACCTTGACCGGCATCTTTATCCGTAGCTCTATAGAATAGAATTTCCCGGCTATTAACAAGGTTGATATTGCCATCTTGTGAACTAAGAATCAGCGAAGTAAGCGGCCTAGAAGGATCAGCTAATCTTAATTTGTTATAATCATATAGAACGGCTGCCGGTGTACCGGCAATTTGCCAAGCCAAGTTAGCATAATGTGCTACACTATCATACTTTTGGGTAAAGAGATGGTAGTAGGCTAACATTGCGTAACCGGTAGATTTACTAGCACGGGAAGGCCACGTAGAGCGTACCGGAAGATTCGGTAGTGCTGCATGTAATTCACGGAGTACACGGGTAGCTACTTCTTCCGATGTAGATAGGCCAGGGATAGGTTTGTTAATATCAATATCTACTACGTAAGGGATGGTTTTCGTTGAATTGTCGCCTCCTGGTTTGTAAACAGGGCCATATATCATGTTTCCATTTAAATAGCACCATGCCCTTGCTACGATCGCCTGCGCAGTGGAAACTTTACCCAATGCCTCATCTTCTGGTGATTGCTGGCCCAGGTTTTTGATACCCTCAATTACGTTGTTGAAATAAGAAATCTGTGGATACATACCTTGAGACCCCGAACTCCAAAATTGATCATCGATGTTGGGGTTTTTATAAGGCTGGCGGAAGGTATAACCGTAATAGCGCTCAATATTCGGGTGACTAGTTAGTATGAATCCCACTTTGCCTTGCCCTTCTGTAATTTCGAGGTTATCACCTAGCGTAGCTAGTACAGAGCCTTTATTCCCATCGAGGAAGTTCAGTTCAACTGTACCAGAGTTGTCGAGCAGGTGATCATAATCTGCTACGGATGAAGGAATCAATTTCCCTTTAGGTTTTACGTCGAGATACTTCTTACAGGAGCTCATCAACAAAACACCCGCAAAGAGTAATGAATATTTTACTTTGATCATAATAGTTAGATTAGAGATTTACAGAAAACCCGATATAAAATTCAGGTCGCATTGGCAAGGTTCTTTTCACGCTCATATTTACACTTTGCTCGATTGTTTCCGGGTCTATGCCATATTTATTGGCTGCTACCGTCATTAGGTTACGGCCTTGAAAATAGATCCTGGCACTATTTAACCCGGTATTACCCCATATTTTATTATTCAATCTATAAGCCAATGTGAGGTCTCGCAACTTCATGAAATCGCCTTTTTGAACCATCATAGATGTATACGGGAAATACCATGCATCTGAGCTGAACGCGGCCAATTTAGGATAAATAGTATGGTTCTCATCTCCTGGTTTGCGCCAGCGTAAGGAAACATCCTTATGATCAATATTATCACCGTTAAAGGCATCTCTACGGAATACAGCACCTAGTTTCGCAATCATCATAAACGAAAGGTCAAAACGATCATAGCTAACAGTATTGGTAAGACTAAGTATAAACTTCGGCCTAGCAGTACCAGAATATACCATGTCTTTTACAGCAAGGTCGTTACCATATATTTTTTTCCCGTCGGCAGCATAATATTGTGGTGTACCACTGTTATCTAAGCCGGCAAACTGGTAACTGAAAATGGCATCGAGTGGGTAGCCTGCTTTTAATACAGCACCTGCATTGCTTCCTAATAAGTTACTAGAATAACTAAAGGTGAGTACATTAGGATTTAGATAATCGTAATTGAATTGCAATACCTTGCTTCTATTGTAGCTACCATTGAAGGCCACGTTCCAATTGAAACGATCCTTTTTCACAACATCAGATTCCAACGATAACTCGATACCCGTATTCCTTGATGTACCTGCATTCCTTGTAATCATGAATCTACCGTAAGTAGGATCAATGAAGTCGGGCGCTAATAAATCTTTACTCAATTTGTTATAGAAATCAAGTGTAAAGTTCAAACGTCCTCTCATTAAGCGAACATCGGTACCAACGTTGGTAATCAAGGTACGCTCCCAGCGTAAGTTGTTATCTGGTAACGATGAAATCGTATACGGAATACCGCCTGTAATAGCGGAGTAATTGGCTGGTGTAATCAACAAGTAAGGACCTTGTGTAAAGGAGATATTACCATTAATACCATACGATGCACGAATATCTAGTTTGTCAATCCAAGGAACATGGAAGAATTTCTCTTGGCCAAGTTTATAGGTACCACCTACCGACCAGTTTGGTTTGTATCGATACTTAGGATTGGTGCCGAATAGGTTACCTTGGTCGATACGAACACTACCACTTACGAGGAAACGGTTGTCGAACTCGTACGAGCCATTGGTATACACCGAGAAGAAGCGGTTATCACGTAAAGCATAAGAACCGTTACTTAATACATCTATTCCTTCAGGGAATAAGAAATCGGCAGCATAGGCATTACTATTATAATCGAGGTAATTGAATGTGGCAAAAGTACCTGCTTGCTCGTTATAACCTACCCTGGTAGGTGCAGCATTGTTATCCACTAAGTCTTTATTTACTTCGCTACCTGCAATAACAGCAATGCGGTGTTTCCTATTAAGGGTTTTGTTATAATTAATTTGTGCTCTGAAAGTATAGGCTTCGCTTTGACTGCGCGTTTCGTTCATCATAGCACCTTCTGGGAGATAATGCTTTCCTGGGTTCGAAACCGATGAAGAAGCATTGTACAACGAGCGCACATAGAAAGAGTTCGCTTGACGTAAGTTGCGAAGCATGCCACTACCACGCGTCCAAGAGCCACCGGCTTCTGCGTTTAAGCCATCTAGGATATTAACAGAAATACTACCCCCTAACCGTGCTAAGAAAGCTTGGTTGCTGGTAGTTGCCATCGTTAAATCTTTCAAAGGGTTGTAAGACATCGATTTTAAACCACCATAATCGTTATAGCGCTCAATTAGATCGGGCCTTACAGCTGGAATATTCTGCGAGTTTCCCTGTTGATCAACGATATTGTAATAAGGTCTCATGATTTTCCAATTCGTAAAATCGAGCATATCGCCAGCGTCCATGGGTGATTTACTGTTGAAGAAATTGATATTGGAAAACATTTTAACAGTTACATGCTTGCTCGGTTTCCAATCGTTCTTTAAATCAAGTATCAAGCGATCGTTACTAATGCCTTTCATGTTTCCTTGGTTGGCGATGTAACGAATGGCAGCATTGGTAGCGAACTTATCGGTGTTGGAAGAGATCGAAATATTATGTTGTTGTGTAAGACTACTACGGAATAAATTTCGCTCTAACTGGTCGAGGGTATTATTTTTCCTCAACTGGGCTAATTCGGTATTTACTTCATCTTCAGAAAGCAAACCTTGGTCTTTCATGACCATTAATTGGGTAACACGACCATAATACCCAATGCCTTCATAATCCCATGAAACATTTGCAGCATCACTGTTGTAGTAATCAACTTCTGCATCCACATAATCAGCACCGCTTGTTTTATTGAGGTAAGAGAGGGTGGGACGTAATGTCATACCCGTACTACCTTTATAGCCTATTTGTAGTTTCCCGTTCTTCGCTGTTTTGGTGGTAATAACAATTACACCATTCGATGAACGCGCACCATAAATAGATGCTGCTACGGCATCTTTCAATACAGTAATAGTTTCAACGTTATCGATATTCACGGTTTCTAAACCACCAGGCGCAGGGTAGCCATCAATAACAATTAAAGGTTCGCCATTAGCAAGGAAGGTAGATCGTCCGCGTACTTCTACTTTACCTTCTTTCGTAATAGCCACACCGGCAGCTTGACCTTCTATGATTGAAAGTAAGTTGGGTTGTAGCTTCCCTTCTAATCGTTTGGTTTGCATAGAAGAATAGGCGCCCGTCATTCTTTCCCTAGAAATAGATTGGTAACCGGTATTAATAGTAATGGCTACTTCGTCGAGCTTGGTAGAAGCTTGGCTTAATTTTACAAGAAGGGGTGGTTGTCCTTCTTTGAGCATCTGCGCAGTTACGGTTATTTCACGGGGTGTATAGCCGATGTAAGTGAAACGAAGTGTATTGCCTTCTGTTGCACTCACAGAAAAGCTACCATCTGCAGCAGTGGCAACGCCCTTTTGAGTTTCTTTTACTTGAATACTAACACCTGGTAATGGTCGGCCTTCTATATCGGTTACTACACCGGTAATAGCTGCCGCTACTGATACTTCGGAAGAAGGAGTAGCGGAAGGCGTGGTGGAAGGTTTGCCAGAAAGAATGATGGTTTTACCTTGCAGTACATAATCGAGGCCTTGGTTTTTGAGCACCAAGTCTAATACTTTAGTTAATGGAAGATCTGTAGCAGAAACTGAAACATTCTTTGCGTTTAAAAGCAACTCTTTATTACTAAACAACACATAGCCCGTTTGTTTTTCTATCACAGAAAATACTTTTTTTAACGATAGGTTTTTACCTGAAAGCGTGACAGACTGGGCAGAAACAGCCGCATGCACGGAACTGAGGGCCGTGATCAAGAAAATAGGTAGCAGCCGCATGATTTTTGAAATTTGTGCCGGCAACCTGTTTCTACGCCGCGTAGAAAAATACAGGTTACCATACGCAGGTTTTTGCATAACTTGTAAACTAATTTTGGTTGTGAATAAAAAACGGTTTGCGAGACCTTTTATAAAAGCGACTAAAATTCTGCCGGGAACGACGCCAATCGTGTCCCGGTTTTTAATTTTAGTGCATTAGTGCATAACAATCAGTGTTCTGCCTTCTAGTCTAAAATGAACATTCGATTTTTCTAGTGCTATTAATAATCCATTCAGCGGGATATCCCGCGTCATTTTTCCTACGAATTCAATATCCGGTACCCCGGATTCATATTTTACATCTATATCATACCATCTTTTTAACTGGCGCATTACCTCGTCAATTTTCATATCATTAAAATCAAACACGCCATTCTTCCAAGCCATAATTTTCTCTACATCGGCGGGCTTAATCACCCTGTTTTTTACAATATCACCTTGCATGGTTAGCGAAGCCTGTTCGCCAGGCTGAAGGATAATTTGTTCTTTCCCATTTGGACGGTTCATGGCTATGGCTACTTTGCCCTCGAGTAGGGTAGTATGCATGGTGGGTTCGTCGGAATAGGTATTCACATTAAAATGGGTGCCGAGTACTGTTATTTCAAACTTGTTGTTGGCATTCACCATGAACGGCACTAGCCGGCCCCCTTTATGTATAGTAGCTGCTTCAAAATATACTTCCCCTGTAATGTCTACTTTACGGCTATCACCCGTGAATTGTGTAGGATACCTAATGGAGCTGGCTGCGTTCAACCAAGCAGTAGTACCATCGGGCAGCAAAATTTTGAATTGCCGTCCTTTTGGCGTTGTAAGCGTATTGTACATAGTTTCAGCTGGCGCATTTCCATTGGCTTCATAAGCAAGTTGGCCATGGTTCACCGTTAAGTTTGTGCCGTTTTGATGGGCTATGATACCATTGCCGGCAGCATCGAGCTGGATGGTAGAACCGTCGGCAAGGGTGAGAATAGCACCTTCTTGCCCGGGCATTACTTGGATAGTATCGTTATTCGCTTGTTTA
This sequence comes from Chitinophaga skermanii, assembly GCF_003259335.1. GTDB lineage: Bacteria > Bacteroidota > Bacteroidia > Chitinophagales > Chitinophagaceae > Chitinophaga > Chitinophaga skermanii. The sequence continues at coordinate 328,525 of NZ_QLLL01000002.1, read as the reverse complement.
AACGTTTGAACATTGTTCGTTGGCCAGAAATACCAAGCACCCATCAATAGCAATACAATAGCGGCGGCATAGCGCGGCCATGTTAATTGTAGGAACGATACACGCCTAGGCGGCGCTGCATGCTTATCTTGTATGAAGTGTTGCTGGTGAAATGCTGCTAATGCGGCAGGTGCAGCGGCTTTATATTGAGCATACGCTTGTAAAAGCGCAGCTAATTGTTGCGCATTATCCAACGATGATTTCCAACCTGCATGTTCCTTGTTTTGCGATAACCAATTTTCCAAAGCTTGCTTTTCTTCTTCCGACAACTTATCTAGTTTCTCAAATGCGGTAAGTTTCGCAGCACTTAATATGTCAAGCAAATTGTTTCCTAGTTTATCGGCTTCATGCATCATCTGGCAAGGTCTGTTTTATAATAGACAACAGTAAGTCACTGGATTTGACTTCCATTGGCAAATTTTTTTTTCGGGCACAAAAAGAATAGTGAATTATTCGGCCAGTAATAGGCAGAGTAGGGCGATGCCGGGTGCTATCTTTTCTCGTAGCAGCCTAATAGCCCGGGCCTTTTGATGGCTTACAGCCGAAGCGGAAATACCTAGTTGTTGGGCAATTTCATTGGTGCTAAACCCTTCAATATTTAATTGCACCACTTTGGCGCATTCAGTTGGTAATGTTAAAATGGCTTCATGTAGTACGCGCACAGTTTCGGCCTTAAAAACATCTTGTAGAATATCTTCGTACGATTTCTCATTCGCTTGGATGGTTTGTGCCTCTTGTGCTTTTCTTTCTTCGCGTTGTAGTTTTTTTAAGTGATTGAAGGAACGGTTCCGCGTAGATACGTATAGATAGGCGCTGATGCTTTTCACCTCCTGCAATAAGGTTCTACTTTTCCATAATTGAAGAAACACTTCCGAAACAATGTCCTTTGCTGCGGCCTCATCTTCAACAATCTTATTCGCCAATAAGCATAGAGCAGGGTACATTTCAATAAAAAGTTTATCAAATGCCGCCGTATCACCCTCGTTTAAAAGTACGATTAGATCATTATCACTATGGGAATCATTGTTTTGCAATGCTGACTACTTTATGGCCAAATATATATTTTACGGGATAATAATCCTAACGTTTAGGTAAATAGTGTTGTAAGGATGGAGGGAAGTGGATGAAGTTTACACTTAAGTGTAAGGTGATAATTATTGCATGTACCCAATGACGTGATCAACACAATGTAGTGGTCAAATGAAGAATAGGGAAGTAATTATTCCCCGTAGATAACAAGTCACCTAGCAGTTATATTGTGTACGCATATTTGATTATTCGTACAACCAAGTGACCCCGCAGGGGTTCGAACCCTGGGCCCACAGATTAAGAGTCTGTTGCTCTACCAACTGAGCTACGGAGTCAATCAAACCTATTCTAAATATAAGAAATTTTAGGATTCCTTCTTGCGTTTCAGCAAAACAGTGAAAGCTACCCCGTACCGCTCCTGTAGTAACAACAAATAAGCCCGAACAGCAGAGTTGTCTAGTTTATGCTGCTGCAACCTTTCGAACATGGAGAGGCTTTGGTTAATACTTAGTTCCAAGGCTTTAATGGTTTGTACCAATTGAGGCAATGGAAGTTGTGCGTATTGGGTAGGGGATACATGTAAAACTTCGCATACTGGGCAAGCTATATTATTGGCTGCACAAAATAATTGCCAGGCCGAAACAATACTTGCATCGGTATCGGAGTTGGTGAGGGTTGGGTGTTGCTTGTTTTTCAAATCAAACATGTTGTGTCAATAGTTTAATCAACGAAATAAACTAAAGTGGCAGATGATGGTTTAACACTGGGTAGAGCAATACTTCATTGCCTACACTGAATATATATAAACATCTTTTTTTAAACAATGTATTATAAAACGTTTGTTAACGTTTTGTAGGAAACCGGTATTTTAACTTCCCAATAAGCAACTATTTCCAATAAATTACGTTAATGCTATCCTGGTATTAGTACAATGTAATGCCTCGAAACCCTTTGTGGTAAGTAGTTAAGCACAATGGCATTGAAAATATTTGCTGTGAATTATATCAAGAAAAATAATTATGCATGTTAACGAGCAATTAACAATAAAAAGATCCCATTTATTACTCTTACATACCTTTTCTATACAGCACGTAATAGTTATTAATAACTATTCGCATGTTGGCACGCATCCCCTTCCGCAGGAAAGGTAATGGTAGGAATCCAAATTAACAGCCAAGTTAAACCGCTTGCTGGCACATACAAACAATTACAATGCAAACTCCATACGTTTCATTTATTTACCATTCACCATCAACACCTTTGCATCACCCGGAAAATATTTTGAAAGCCTCCTGACATAGGGTTGTCACAACCCCTTCGCATCTTTACATCAGCAAATAAAACTTACTATCATGACAATCATTCAACTATTCCAGCAACAACTCAACAACGAAGCCCCTACTACGCGCAAAATGCTGGCACTTGTGCCCATGGATAAGCTCGATTGGAACCCGCATCCCAAAAGTATGCCCTTGGGCCACCTTGCCCGCCATATTGCCGAATTGCCTTCATGGATTGAAATGACAATCGATACAAATGAACTCAATTTCGAAGGAATGGACTTTAAACCTCAACCCATTACCAGCAGCGAGGAATTAACCAATCTATTCGAAAAGTCGCTCCAACAAGGCCTCGATGCATTGGCAAAAACCAACGAAGCCCAATTAGACGAAATTTGGACACTCCGCACCGGCGATACCATCCATAGCGCCCAACCCAAATACAGCGTTATCATGATGTCACTCAGTCAAATCATCCATCACCGCGCACAACTAGGCGTATACCTCCGCCTGCTAGATATCCCCATTCCAGGTAGCTACGGCCCAAGTGCCGACGAGCCACATAGCATGTAAGATGTTCAAACTAAATCGAAAACTCTTTTCCATAGCCGGAAAGAGTTTTTTATTCATATAAACTTTCAGAAAGTTTTGAAAATTCGGTAAGTATAATTATCTTTGTTTCATCAAAGCAATAAGGTTATGAACATCCTTGCTTATGCTATTTACCTAACTATAACTTTTTACATTACCACGAGGGTGGGCCGCGTGTTATTTAAGAATGGATATGTTTTCGTGTTACCACTGTTAGAGAACGATGAGAAGCTCACCCTCTTTGTAAACAAAATGCTGCTAACCGGCTATTACCTGGTAAACCTCGGCTATGCCACGGCCATTATTATTACCTGGCATAACATTACTACTTGGACGTACCTCGTACAATCAATCGTAGAAATGATCGGGCGAATACTCCTCATCCTAGCTGGTTTACATTGGATGAATATGATCGTGATACACAATTACGGGAAACAAATTTTATCCTCTCACCATAAAACCTAACTATATGAAGCCCGTACACATCGGAGCAGATTTTTACCTCATCGCTTACCTGGTATATATACCGGTGGTGCTGGTCATTACTTGGTACGTATCGCATTCCCTATTCAAGAACGGCAAGATCTTTATGCTCGACATTTTCAGGGGTAAACAAGACATTGCTTTTGCCACCAATAAATTGTTCGAAACAGGGTTTTACTTAATGAACTTGGGATTCGCTTTCGCCACAATGAGAATCTACCATTACTTAGATTCAAACCGTGCACTCATGGAAAGCCTTAGCGCAAAAATTGGTGGATTCTGTATCTATTTAGGGGCTATGTTATTTTTAAACCTATTCTTCTTTTTTAGAGGAAGAAAAGCCGCCAAGTTACGCATGGCTGAAGAAGCCCGCATAACAAATACGGTAGTAAGGGATTGACCTGTGTTATAACAAGTAGATGTGTTTAATGTCAAAAGGCCGGTTTTACCCGGCCTTTTCTTATTTAGATTGCTGTATAACTTGTAATAAGGAATGCTCGTTTTTACTATCCTGCTTCAATTCCCAAATCATAACACCGCCCGCTCCCGCAGATTGCGCAAATTGTACTTTCCTCTTAATGGTCGATTTTCCATTGTAATAAACAGTGCCATCGGCAGTTGGCCATTCATCGGCATATTCCGCACCGGGGAATTGCGCAATTATTTGGTTATACTTCATACTCCGGGCCGCCGTTTCCCCAAATACATACCCATAAAACGGTAAGCCTATATACAATTTTTCTGCCGGCACTTTCCGCTGTACATGGTAATATTCAAAATCCTGCACCGCCGCCTCGTACGATGAATGCGGCCCCGGTTTCTTCATGTTCCATGGCCCCGTTTTATCATATGCCATGATATTGATGAAATCAAATGACTGTATCGCTTGGTCATTGATGAATTTCGAATTATAAGTCGCCAATGCAGCCGTCATTAATAGCTGCTTCGCTCGTAATGCTTCTCCCAAAGCCAATATAAAATCACTATAATTCGAATTCACATACTCGCCTTCATAATCTACATCTACCCCGTCGAAACCATACGTGCTAGCAAAGTCAACGATGTGCCGAATAAACTGCTGGCGATTTCCCGGTTGTGTTAATTCAGCAATGTATGGTGGCGCATCGGCCCCACCCAAGGAAATGAAGGTGCGAATCTTTTGCTGCTTGAGTTGTTGTACAAACGATCGAAGCGAAGGCTTCGTGTGGAATGCACCCGTAGAATCGGGATTCAGGAAGGCCAAACAAATATCTGTAATCCTAGTTAGGTCCACCTGCTGAACATCGGTTTGCCAATTCTCATCACTCAACAAATACCCCAATACGCGTAGTGGCTTCTTATCGCCACTTACCACGCTTTGCCCAAACACTACTTGCCCACTTATCAACAATAATAAAATCGCTATAATTCTTTTCATGTAGCACGTAATTTCCATCAAAATATAAACTCATTCGCTGGCATCCAAGCACGCACATAAAAAAAGCAGGTTTTTTCAAACCTGCTTCCTATCATTATCTTGCATAAAATAACCTATTGCTTCACGCCCAATGCCTCTCGCACCGCCGGTGCCACTTCGGTGCCAAATAAGCGAATCGCTCGTAATACCTGCTCGTGTGTAATGGTACCTTTCACCAATTGTGCTATAAATCGCGAATGCTGGAACAAGGTATGCTGGTAAATGATTTTGTCGATCACTTCTTGCGCACTACCCACAAACAACGGCCCCTCCGGCATACGCATATACTCGAATTGCTCGCGTGTCATGGGCGACCAACCACGGTCTAATCCCACGCGGTTCATCAAGGCCTCGTAAGTAGGGTAGAACTCGTCGGCCGCTTGGTCGCTGTTCTCCGCAATATAGAATTGAGAATTAATAGCCAATGGTAACGCTGCCGGGTCGTGCCCCGCTTCTTGGGCCGATTTGCGGTAGAGTTTTACAAAGGGCACAAAATGACTCGGTGGCCCACCCAATATCGCCAATGCTAATGGCAAATTCAACCTGCCCGCTCTTGCTGCCGATGCCGGTGTACCACCTGCTGCCAACCAAATAGGCAAAGAATGCTGGTAAGGACGCGGGTATACACCACGACTCCGGATGCCCGGCCTAAACTCACCCCGCCAATTCACAATTTCCTCGCGGTTTAATTGTAATAACATGTCGAGCTTCTCCGTGAAAAGCGCATCATAATCATTCAAACTATACCCAAACAAAGGAAACGACTCCGTAAATGAACCCCGTCCCGCCATAATTTCCGCTCTACCGCCAGATAACAAATCCAGCGTAGCAAAATTCTGGTACACCCTTACCGGGTCTGCCGAACTTAATACAGTAACCGAACTCGATAAACGAATCTGTTTAGTAATCGCCGAAATAGCTCCTAAGGCTACCTCCGGTGAAGAGATAATGAAATCTGGGCGATGATGCTCTCCCAATGCAAATACATCCAATCCCACTTCATCAGCTAACTTCGCCTCCGCTAATAATTCTTGCATGCGGATAAATGATGCCGTCGACAGCGATTCTCCGTTGCTGGGGTTTACTTCTCCAAATGTACTAATGCCTAATTCCATACGTTATATTTTAATGTACCGAGGTAAATATAGTTATATATCTTGAAGCATGACCGGCTAATTACGATAACATTTCATGTGCTGTCCTTGTTGTTAAAGCAGCATAATTTTGTCGTATGTAGCCCTTTAGATTGTCGGTAATACACAGGTAAATTCTACCTAGTATCTTGTAAGTTTGTAGAGTAATTAATCACAGTAAAACCTTATTAAAATATACATCTTATGGCAACGCAAATTTTTGTAAACCTACCGGTAAAAGACTTAGAAAAATCCAAAACATTCTACACCGCCCTCGGCTTTAGCATTAACCAACAATTTTCAGATGAGAAAGCCGCGTGTATTGTTATCAGCAACGACATCTATGTAATGTTACTTACAGAACCTTTCTTCCAAACATTCACAAAACGTTCAGTTGGGAATGCAAAAAATGCAACCGCTGTAATCAATGCAATTTCCATGGAAAACCGCGATGCGGTGGATGCTATTGCAGAGAAAGCATACGCAGCAGGTGCTACGGTAACAAATGAAACCAGCGATCTGGGTTTTATGTATTCTAAAAGTTTTGACGATCTAGACGGTCACATTTGGGAAGTGTTTCATATGGATATGTCGGCTATTCCGCAACAATAATACATCGCATGTTTGATTGATCACTATAAAAAAAGGCTTTACATTTTGTGTAAAGCCTTTTTTATGTTTGTTAGGTTATTGCTTTGGAGGAAGATAGTAATGCACCATCCAATTCACGCCGAATTTATCAACAAACATCCCGTAATACGCTCCCCAGAATGTTTCACCCATGGGCATCTCTACTTTGCCGCTAACACTTAAGCCTTGGAATATACGGTCTGCTTCTTCACGGCTCTCTGTAAATATGCAAACGGAAAAGTTATCGCCCACGGTAGTTGTACCCGATTGCGCCGGTCGATCACTACCCATTAATGCAGTGCCATCTTTCAAAGGGTAGAAAACATGCATTACTTTGTTTTCCTCGCCTGCACCACAATGGTCTTTCGGCATTTCTTTAAAACGGCGGAATTCCAATTCCGGTCCACCAAATACGCCATGATAAAAACGAAACGCTTCTTCGCAGTTATCATTAAAAATAAGATACGGGTTGACTGAAGCCATTTGAATAGATTTTTGAAGGTGTATGAATAACGTGAGATGGATTAGTAGGTAAATCTTATACAAACTTACGGCCAATTTCTACCCGTGCCAACCCATTATTCCGCCATTCCAAAGGTGTAATTGCGTCACATTTTTATAGCATAAAACACCCCATTTTCGAAAGCAACACCGATTGTCGGTTTGCGACCTTATTTTGTCGCATTCATCACCCGTAACAGGCCCACTTTTCAACTAAGTTTGTAAAAGCGTATGATCGCTACTACCCAAACATTTATTCATGGCATATCCAGCTTCAAACCTTCATCACGTGATGCCGCATTTATCTATACAACGAGCATTACCGGTGCCATGTCATCTCGTATTTGCCGCATGGACCAACGCTGCACAAATAGCCCAATGGTGGGGCCCTGCCGGTTTTTCAGTTACACATTGCGAGTTTGATCTCGTACCTGGTGGCGATATACTCATCCTAATGCAAAGCGATGATGGGATGTTATTCCCCGCAACAGGTCGTGTACATCATATTCACCCGCCACAAAACCTTGTTTTTTCACTGGCTGCTTTCGATGACGAACAAGGTGATCCGCAATTGGTGAATTTAATTTCCCTCTCGCTTCAACCCGGGGGCCATACAACAAACATGACGATCAATATCGACGTAATAAAAGCCGCCCCAATAGTAAGAAAAGTTTCCATGGAAATGTCGATGGGATGGGAGCAGAGTATTGAGAAGTTAACAGCTTGGCTAAAACGCCTTTAAACGGGGAAAAGCGTACATGATTGTACGCCTTTTTGTTGCTGTAAGTTAACGCATTTACAGTTAGGTAAGTTATGTTGGTTGGTTGTTGATTTTACTAGTTCATTTCTCCTGGTAATGTAGGTACCATTATACGCGATTGTGGACGTTTTACTTGCTGTTCCCACATCACTATAACATTTTTAGATGGTTTGCCATCCTGGTTAACCAAATTTTTTACAACAGGCTTATAACTACCGCTTTCACCTACCCACGTTTGCGAAGTAATATTATAAACAGCTTGGCGTGGCGCATGGGAAGTATATAATACTTCGTTGTTTCTATTCATCCCGCGATAGTTAGAATTATTGTGTTTGATCACTTGTTGAAGCTGCTGATCCTTGCTGTAACTATCTCGTAATTGATCCCAAGGAACGCTACTCACAACAGTGTCGTTGTTGGGTGCTGCTTTACGGAATCTTTCATACTTGTAGTTTTTCATCAATGAATCATATGAAATTCTTTTTCTTTGATCATTTTCTATAAAGTACACTTTATTACGAAGGGCGCTATCTCTTAACATGGTATTATTAAATACCCTCCCTTGGCGATTTGTATATACAGTGTCGGGAATTACTCTTGCATACACCATTGATTGGTTCTTGCCATATTTCTTGAAAGCAGAATCTGCCATGGCTTTCGTATACACATACTTTAAATTCGGATGGTTCTTATATAATTTTTGTACTGAATCCATCATCGCTTTAGTGTACACAATTCTTGGTGCAGGTTGTGTTACTGAAAATGCACTATTACCTACCATGCGGAACGTATGCATCGCCTTCATAGAATCAAATGCTTTCCTTGTCAACGCCGTTTGTCCCATCATTCTAATCTTATTAAAGGCAGAATCGCTTGCGATAGTTCTAAAGCTGGTATTGGGAACACGGTGATATTTGATCTCGCGTTTAATTTTGCCATCAGCGCCTCTTCTTGCAACAACATAAGGTTTCAACTTATACTTATTACCGTATACTAAGGTGTCGAATGTTACATTGAATTTGGGCGATGCTAACAAAGTCAATAGAGAATCCTTTTGTTCCTGTGTACCATTCTTAGCAATCTCCATTCTTTGATTGTACATAGCTTGGTAAGCCGTAGAGAAATTTGGCTTGATCAATACAAAACCAGAATCGGATGTTTTTTGAATATGCTTTTTAACTTTTTTGAATTGGTAAGATGAATCGATCACATATACCTGCCTTTGAGGACTCGGTAAAGTATCAATAGCAGTTTTTTTCGTTTGTTTTGTTTGTTCTTGCGCTTCTACTTTAGCAAATGTTATAGTTAGGATGCCGGTAAAAAACACGCAGACAATGACAAATAATTTTTCCATACTGTTCAGCGGTTTGTTAGTGTTATAAACAATACGCTTCACACGTTGCAGTAAAAAATCTTTCGGCCCTGTAATAGCTGCAGCAATAGGAGAGGCGGATTGATTGTACTCCTGGAACGCTACAAGCGCTTTAATATACGTGGTTTTACTATCACTCAACGAAACCGCAACATCATCTGCTACGTTCTCTCTTTCAATTTTGATGAGTGATGAAATCCACATGACAGCCGGGTTAAAAAAGAAAGCAATTTCTACCAAGCGCTGCATCAAATTCACGAGGTAATCCCTCCGCTGAATATGCGCCAACTCGTGTAATAAAATAGCCTCAATCTCCGCCGGGCTGAGCGCCGTTAACAACCCAACAGGCAATAAGATCACCGGTGTTAAATGTCCCATGGCCATTGGAACTTTTGCAATACCCGACTCTAATAATTGCACTGCCTTTTTGATCTGTAAACGTTGCGCCAATTCTTTTATACGCTCATTCCAAACCTCGTCAACAACAAAAGTTTGCCGTGTTCTTAACCTATGAACACCATACAAGTCTTTCGCCAAGGCCAAAGATTTCCACACCAATACAACTAACCATGTATACACAATCAATGCTGTATTGGCATCCAACCATTGCAGTAATGGTGTGTAAAATCGATTGGACATCGCAAAGGCGGAAGGAGCGACAATCATTTCTTCGGGGATCACTACAAACGATGTTTGTTGTGTTGCTAATAATTGATATACATGAATGGCTTCACGTAATTCATATATAAAAATAGATACCGTACCTGCTAAAAAACTAATCAATATACCCACTAATAAATTATACCGTACCGTTGGTTTCGACGACCGCGTACTAGCAATCACCACGCCGGCTACCAACGAGCAAATAAGACCAATCCAGATGGAATGAATAAGGGTCCACCCCAACGCTCGGAGCGTGGCTTCTTGTATAAAACCGGGTAATAAGGAATGCAGCATACAGGTTGTTTTTCTTCGTAGATGTGAACTGGAATTATTCTAGCGATTTTAAAATGCCTTTAATGGCGTCGATCTCTTGCTTGCTGGGATTAGAATTACCCAATAATTGCATCACCAAGTTGCTAGGCGAACCACCAAACATATTGTCAACAATCCGGTCTAACATTTCTCCTTTCGTTTTGCTCTCTTCTAAAGCCGCACTATACACATGCTTCATACTACTTTCATCACGAAGCAACATCTGCTTCTCCACCATGATTTGCATGAGCTTTAAAGTAGAGGTATACTGCACTGCGCGCTTTTCCTCGTTCAACTTGTCATTCACAAATCGAACAGTACTCGGGCCATGCTGCCATAATACTTGGAGTATTTCCAACTCCGATTTGGTAGGCTCAGCTTGCACGGAAGTGTTCTTGTCTTTCTTCATGATATAAAGGTAGGAAAAAATTCGTACGAACAAATTATTACCTTTCTTTTTTTAAACTTTTTTTGGGTGAAGGGGGAATTGTTATTGATTATCAATCAGTATGAGCGAAAATAAAAATGGCGAACCCATCGGCTCGCCATCCTCTATATATAAATATGCTACGTTTAATAGTCTAAATACTTGTCAATTTGCGCTTGCGCATAACTCGCGCCCAATTCTTTGGCTTGTACCCAATCTTCATAAGCTCCTTTCTTATCACCGATCTTGATCTTAGTATTACCACGGTTATAATAAGCTACCTCGTCTTTCGGGGAAAGAGCAATGGCTTTGGTATAGTCTTCAATGGCTGCCGCATATTCTTCTCGTTCGTCTTTATTCGCTGCACGGTTAATATATGCATCCACAAAATTAGGATCAAGGGCAAGCGCCATATCATAATCCAAACGCGCCGGGTGCCACAATTTTAATTCGTCCTTCGCAATGGCCCTCGCATAAAATGCATGCGCATCCTGGTCGTTAATTCTTATAAAGGTCGACAGATGAATGATGGTATACCCCAAGTTGCGCATACGGTAAGCGTCCATCGCCAATTCCATATAGTATCCCGCCGCGTTTTTATCCATCGTCGGGAACTCCGGTTCCGAAATAGGGGAAATCAACGTATAATTCTCAATCTTACAATCATATTCAAAGGCCGTGCAGAACTGGTCAATATCCCAATACAGCATTGTTTCCTTGTCAACCGGGAATGGCTCTGCTCTGCCTGAAACGGTATAAATACCCGCTCCTTGTTGTACTTCTTCCATCTCGAATTGATAGTTACCTTCTAAGAAATTCTTCAATCCCAGGAGGTTCTCCATATCGTTCGACGAATACATGATCTCGAATGTGGCTAAGGCATATGGCTGAAAACCACTTGCTATCATTTGTTCATATACGGCAAATGCCGACAACATCTCCTCGCGGAAACTATTATTAAACTCTTCCACCGTGAAATAACGGGCTGTCATGTGCGCTCTTCTATTTAGTTACCCCGCAAAGGTAAATTAATTTACAGCGCCGCGTATATTTCCTTCTTCCAAGCCACCACGCGTACCCCCGTCGAATACTGCATACTATACACGTTGTTGGCAGTAAGCAATCGATCGCCTAATGGGTAATGGATGTGCAACTGCGAGGTGGTCATTTGCGAAAGCGGCCATGGTAAATGGTGAACGGTATATTTATAGATATCATCACCAATGTTTTGAATTACATGGTATCGTTCAGTTAGAAATATATCCAAGGCCGTTTTGTGTTCAATTGCAGGCCCTACTGTATAATCGGCACTGAAAGCGCGTTGCTTGTTTTGGTTTTGAAGGGTATAGGAAGAAGCTTGCCTTTGAATATTGGCATATTCGTAAGGCATACCCGAAAATTGTTTTGCAATCAAGGTGGGTAACCTTTTTCCTGCCTCTAAGGAAAAGAAGTACACACCACGATCGTTACCTCGCTTCACATATGTACGTACATTCACTTCGTGGAAATAGGAAACCAAGTCTACCGCCAGCAAATTCCTCGGCCTTACGTCTTCCATGGTAAATGCCACTAACGATACCCACGCCGCCCCATTCACCGTATCTACTTCAATACCATCAGGTAATAATGATTGTATAAAACTAGGTTCAAATGTCCAGTGGAAAAATAAAGCATTGGTCCAAAGTTGGTGCCATAGCCATTTTGAAGTGGGTAAAATAGGGTTGTTAAGATGCGCTGTTGTGCTTAATAAATGGGGGATATTTATCTTCTCCATGTAAATATTTTAAAACAACTCCAATTGCATCCCGTTCGTATTCGATACCTCCGGGAAATTCGACACCGTTACCCCCAGTAGCCGCACTTTCTTCTCTTCCATATCCACTTTCTCTAAGAGCATTTTGGCGATGTGGGAAATGTTTGATATGTCATTAATTGATTGTGCAATAGAATGGTTACGGGTTATTTGTTTGAAATCGCTATACTTTACTTTTAAGGTAACTGTTTTGCCTTTCAAATCATACTTCTGCAAGCGTTCCGCTACAATGCCCGATAGGCGGTCGATTTCGGCATTCAGCTGCTCTATATCATCTGTATCAATTTCAAACGTATCTTCCGCGCCAACAGATTTTGTTTCGCGGTGTGGTTCAACCGGGCGGTTATCTATTCCCCGTACTATTCTATAATAGAACCGGCCCACTTTGCCGAATAGGTTTACTAATTCGTTTTCAGTTAATCGTTTTAAATCGGCCCCGGTATGCAAGTTCATGCGTTTCATTTTCTCGGCCGTTACCTTGCCAACACCATGGAATTTCTCTACGGCTAATTGCTCCATGAATTTCTCAATGCCGGAAGGACCAATAAAGGTAAGTCCGTTAGGTTTCTTCAAATCCGACGCCACCTTCGCTACAAACTTATTGATCGACACCCCGGCCGAGGCCGTTAGGTGCAGTTCTGTAAATATTTCGTCTTTAATCTTTTGGGCAATTTCGATGGCAGAACCAATACCAAGCTTGTCTTCCGTTACATCCAAATAGGCTTCATCTAACGATAAAGGCTCAATTAAATCCGTATACCTCCGAAAGATCTCCCGCACTTTCTGCGATACCTCTTTATAGGCCGCAAAACGTGGTCGCACAAATACAATATGGGGGCATAATTGCAAGGCTCTTCTCGACGACATGGCAGAGCGAACCCCGAATTTCCTCGCTTCGTAACTGGCCGTTGCTACAACACCTCGCCCAGTAGGAGAGCCACCTACCGCAATGGCCTTACCGCGCAGCTCGGGGTTATCGCGCTGTTCAACGGAAGCATAAAAAGCATCCATATCTATATGAATGATCTTTCGTTGCGGGCTGGGTGATGGAGAAGTGTCGCTCATGTTGTAATTGGCCTATCAAAATTAAAGAATTATATGCTACAAAATACAACCTGTAAAAGCTTGCTGCTATTGGGTTTGAAGGCGGTGAGAATGAAGCGTGCGTGTATTCTTCGGCATAAAGCCGGGCAGTATTATATAGACGCAAATCTGAAGGCGGCGAGATTTTTATAATTGAAATAGAGCTGGATATGCAGTGCTTGTAGCGCAAGGAGAAAGGCTTCGGGCGGATAAAGTAAACCCCGCGCATCAAAAACGCGGGGCTCAATAATAGGATATAAACGAATTTTAGAAAACAATTTTCTCTTGCACATTCAATTCGTAAGGCACTTTGCCCTGCTCGAAGATCCGCGCTGTATGGGTACCTTCAAGGGTAATTACTTCGTTGCGAACTCTGATCCAGCTACCTTCGCGTAAGCCAACAACAGGAATGGCATTTTGTGTATGAAACTCCGCGATGCGCGTTTCACGGGTTTCGCCCATGTGTTGCAAACCGGGTAATGGATCAAGATAATGCGGGTTGAGGTTGAAAGGAACAAGTCCCATTGTTTCGAAACTTGGAGGATAAACAATCGGCATGTCGTTCGTGGTTTGCATATTAATTCCACCAATATTGCTACCGGCACTCGTTCCAAGGTACGCAGTACCGTTTTCAACAGCAGCTTTCAATGCACCCATCAATCCTAACTCGTGCAATTGTTTCACTAATAAAAATGTATTACCGCCACCGGTGAAGAAACCTTTTGCTTGCTGGATCGCTTCCAGCGGCGATGCAAATGTATGTAAGCCTTTCACGGCAATGTTGTGTTGCGCAAAGAAATCGGCTGCTCGTTTTGTGTAATCGTCGTGCGAAATGCCACCGGGACGAGCAAATGGAATGAAGATAATCTCGTTCACCCCTGCAAACAACGCCTGCACAACGGGCGATAAATATGCTAAATAGTCTTGTCCATACAAAGTAGAAGTGCTGGCAAGTACAATATTTTTCTGCATGTGGTATGCTTTAATGTATGATAATCGACAAAGTAAATTAAAATTCACAATTTTTGGTTTGACAATCCCAGGAGAAAAGTAAAATGTACAACATGCTACCTGTTGCAACTGCGAAAAATTGTGTTGCTATACCGGTGAATGAATTTGTGCTGATGTGATCCTCTTAAAGTCTTTACTGTAGCTTGTTTCAGCTTGTTTTTAAAATGAACGAAAAATGTAATACGAAAGAAAAAATTTTGTTTAAAAAACTAAGGGAAATTTTCTTGAAAAAAACATCAAAGTGGATAAATAAAATTTTCTGCGAAAAGTATTCCACATCCTTTGCTGTAGAGCGATGAATATATTATTTTCGCGCTCCATTTCAGAGGATAAAGCCATTTTTAATTTCATCCAGCTATGAATATCTTTTCAATCTTTAAAAAAGATCAAGACTCAACCGACGAGCATACTTCACCTGTTTTACCTTGGGAGAACAGGCCGAGTATTTTTGGCGTGTTGAAATCGAACTTGGATGAAAACCACGATCCAATTCAGCAAGAGATGACCTTGCCTGATGAAGATCGTATGCATGGCGAAGGTAGCCAACTACAATGGGCTGCTGGGGCGAGAGACGGGGTGTTGTCGTATCATACGAACGATGATAACCTCAATCAAAAAGCGACTGAAATGGCTTGGCTTGTAAAAGCGATTGCCGAAAATAACCACCTTAAGGACCTTACACTTCTTTATGACATTCTCATGCGCGACGATGTGTTGCATTATTTGGATGCAACGATCGAAAAGATTTTAACGCTTTCTGTACGTGTACAACCTTACTTGCATAACTATGCTCGTTGGTTGGCATTCGAAAGCCCGGATCGTGGCGCGGTGAAGTTTGGTATTGCCTTGTTGGGATTAATTGGTGATAAGGAAGATCTTGAAAATATTTGCGTGATTGGTTCGCACGATGAATTTACTTTGTTTGCAGAAGTAGCCATCGTACAAATGTCCGACAACCCGGAAGGTACCTTATGGCGTTTAGCCAAGAAAGTACACGGGTGGGGGAGAATCCACATCGTTCGCCGATTATTGCACACGAAAGACGAAGGTATTAAGCAATGGTTGATGCGGGAAGGATTCCGCAACACCGTGATGAACGAATACTTGGCCTACCAATGTGCTGTAGCCGGTAACCTCCGTGCAGAATTGATGTACAAAGATATCGATGATGTTACTTTGCATGCAGCCGGCGATATTATCCAAGCCCTCATCAATCCCGGTCCTATGGAAGGAATCGACGATTACGATGATGGTGCCGTGGTGATCCATCAATATTTGAGTCACCTTACATACAGGGCCAACACCCTTTCACAATACCTCCTCCTGCAAGACCTTTCCAAGTTCTTACAAGACGAGAAAGCCGATTGGGATGCCCGCAAAGACTACGGTTGGAGTGAAGACTTCCGTGCCGATTTACTCATCGACATCCACACCATTCTAGCCAAACCACATTGGAAAGAAGTACTACATGCCGCTATCAACGAAGGCAACCCTTCTCAAATGTGGGATATCGCTAAAGTAGCCGACTTCTTACAAGTAGATACATGGGATTGGTGTTGGTCGCGCCTCCAAGAATTCCCGACCGACGAAGCCTCTTGGTACTTGGTAATGAAGCGCATGACAGCAGAACGCTTACCCATGGTATTAACCTTCGCGGAACAAAACATCCCGCTGAGCCAAATCGCCACCGGGGCATCGAAGGAACTAGGATTTCACAAGAACTTCCTCATTCACCGCTGTTTGGATTGCATCTTGCTCAAACTCGGCGACTTCCCAGAATATGCCCAAAACGGCTTCGAGTTCGTTAAAACCGGCCTCTTAAGCCCCGTTATCCGCAACCGCAATAACGCCGTAAAAGTATTGGAACGCTGGGGCAAAGAAAACTGGCTCATGGGCACCAAAGAAATCCTTTCACAAGCCGCCTATATCGAACCCAACGAAGACGTAGGCTATAAAATGCTCGACCTTTTAGAACAATAACAAGCTGCACAGCAGCCCAAACAAATATCTTTCGACAGGAGCAGGCAACCAGCCTGCTTTTGTAGTTTAAGGGCTACCCTCATACCCTTACTTACCCACCTGCAACATCAACTAGCATAACCTTTTAGAACAATCATTTCAAAGAACTGGTATGTACGATCGTCATCACAAAACGAAAATACCCCTTCTTACTGCACTAAAAAAACGCCGTGCCGGAATATGCCGCTTTTAACCGCTTTATGCCGCTTTATGCCGGAATATGCCGGTTTATGCCGCTTTCCTTCAGAAGTCACACAGTATGAACGCAATATGTTCTACCTCTATACCCCCAAATATTCACCGCAGTGAGCTTACCTCGCTCCAGCACTACATTTCAGCCGATCTACTGCGCTATTTATGTGAAATATAATATCTCCCAATGTTCTTCTAATGTTCTTCCAATGGTAAACCCCAGTGTTTTCAATATGGGAGATATATGTTCGATATATTTGGGATATACCCGGGATGTTCCTGTGTAGTATTTCCCAATACCCCTCAAAGCACCCAAAGGGAAATGACAGAAATGCAAAAGCCGTTTAAAGGCATTTCAAAGGCAAGTCAAAGTCTTTCAAAGGCAGGTCCAAGTCTTTCAAAGGGTCGTCAAAGGCTTTTCAAAGGGTTTTCAAAGGCTCGTCAAAGGCAAGTCAAAGGGAAGTCAAAGGCTCACCCAATTATTCCCCGCAGTACCCAAGCAGGTTAAAAATCATCATTCAATTGACTTCCAATATATTAAGCTATTCACCGCAGTAAGCACCAAATTACCCCCCAGTGTTTACGGGCATCTGCAAAGTTTTCTCCGACGCTTTACCGACTTTTACCGACACACCCCCAGTATTGACGCGGGTCGCTCCGACATTTTCCAAGCCTTTTGTCGACAAAAACCTTATCAAACCCCGTATTTTACTTGCATGAAGTAAGCCTATAGTCGACTATTTCCAATCCCTCACCCATCCCCAGTCTAAACTTTTAGGTCCTAACGTCCCTAAAAGTTTCCCAATCCCTCCCAAAACCCATTCAAACCTCCATCACCCCAAACCCTCAAATATCCCACCTCCAAAACCATTAGGTCCTAACGCCCCTAAAGGTTTTGCCCCAACCTCCCTAACCCCCAATCAAAACCAGCACCATACAAACAACAACAAACCCACCCAACAAAACAGGCACCACAAAGAACGAACGCCCTTCACCACAGTAGCACCGAAGCCTAATCAACATCCCGATAAAACGCCGACGCAGTCTTTCGGCGTTTTTCCTCCTTTCTTTGGTTACTTTCTTTGGAGAAGCAAAGAAAGTAACAACGGGATTTGAAATGAAAAGAAATAATTGCATTCAAGAATTAGAATATTAAAATCACTTTTACAATAAACATACTTTATCGCTCGCCTACGGCATTGCTCGCCTACGGCATCATATATAAAAACAAAAGTCCCGGCATACGCCAGGACTTTGCATCTCACATAATCAACCTAGTATGAATATTACTTCAGTTTGTTAAAAGTATCAGTATACGTACCAGTAATCGTAACACCGCTATTCTTCGTTACTTTACCATAGATAGTAATACTAGCACCGCTTCCAAGGAAGTTAATTTTTGCACCGCTATTCAACGTTAAATCACCGTAGATCACTACACTACCTTCTACGTTCCAAGTACCATTTACGTTCATAGTAGTACCGGCATTGTATTTACCGAATGCTAATGAACCATGGATATCGAATACGCCTTGGCTGTTAATGTTTAATTGACTTTCTACAGTCATAGAACCACAGAAGTACAATACATCATTTACGTTTACACCTTGTAGAGCAGCAGCGCCGCTATAGTATTTTTTCTCACCAGAGTTAACATTTAACCAAGCGCTACCAGTGTAAGAAGGGTAGGTGTTACCACAAAGGTTGGTGGTTGGTTTCGTCATTTTAATGATTTTCAAACCACCTCTACCATTCGCTACGAAAATGTAATTACCGGCAGATTTTACGTAGTTAGAAGAACCCGTTAAATCTAAAGAACCTAATAATTCCAAAGAATTGTTAGCACCTTCTTTCGCCACATACACACCTGCTGCACCGTTTGCAGAGAAGAACAAACCATCGTTGTTATAAGAAACACCGTTGGTTACTACATCGCTAGGATCTACACCTGTAGGAACTGCTGGAATATCGATCTGGCCGGTTTTTGCACCGCTTGTTGAGTTGTAATATTGTACACCATTTTTACCGGCAGCTACGATTACGTAATCACCTTTGGCGTCAATATTTCGTTGTGCTTCAGCGACGTCTGTTGGCAAGGCTATGTTTTTGATGATATCACCAACTGTTGAGAAGGTAGTGACACCGTTTGTGCCGCTGAGCACAGCTACTTTGTTTGTCATGCCCACTACCGAACGAAGGTCGGCACTGGTTACGTATTTCTCTGCTGCAAAAGTACTAGCGTTGATGACGCTCAACCCGCCTGTTGCCCCAGATACAGCATAGATTTTACCATTCAAAATGGTTAAACCTGTTGCTACTTGTCCAGGAACGCTATAAAATTTGAAATTACCTGTAGGGATATTATTTGCAATATCTACGTAACCAACGATACCAGGCGTTGTAAACGATGGATCTTTGTCTACGCTTGTTGCACCGGCCACGTAAAGGCGACCGTTAAAATATTTAACTGCGCTGATATCTGTTGAAGGAAACAACGCTTCTGATAATAATTTAGGTTGTTGAATATTGCTGATATCGAACACGCTTACACCACCGAGGTATACTTCACCTTCGCGGTTGTAAGAAACGTAAGCGTAGTTACCGTTGATATCAACGCTTGTAGCACGCATTTGTACGCCATTGTAGGTAGGAGGCGCTACTTCTGCTACTAATTCTAATAAATACTGGCTAGCTTGATCGCCATCTTTTGCGAATTCGCCTTTTGCTTTACGGGCAATTGAAGAAGTACTTTCTAAGGTTAATACACCTGCGCCATCCAAAGAAATTCTTTTTGCTAAGGCAGCAGCGTCGGTGTTTACAATGATTTTTGGATCTTCAGTCGGGTTATCATTGTTGGATTTGTTACACGCAGTTCCTAGGATTACAGCGAACCCTAACAACGCAAGAATGTGTTGCTTCATGTAATGTATTCGGTTTAATAAAAAAATGAGCCGGTTTTCAGCAATGCTTATTGCAATAAAGAAGAATGATAAGTTTACAATGGCCTATTAGCAAACTTTGTTATGGTTAAGACGTTTTGGATACTTGCCGTAAGTATTTTTTCTTTGCTGGAACAAAGATAGAGCAATAATTTCTAATTAATTAAATGTCAGTTTGTTAATGTCGTTAACAAACAGCTGGAATCGAATACCAAAGCCGATTTTATACGATCTTGTTACACGAAAATTTGTATGTTTTTTATGATCAGGAATCCTAAACGTCGACCAATTTCCATGTCTTCTTCGAGCAAAATCCCTCAAATATCTTACCACCACAAAGTAAAATCACACCGTTTTTTTCTATCATTGCACTTATGGAAAACAATGCTCAAGTAGAAGATGTACGCATCATACTCGAAAGCACAAACGAAGATGGCGAATTACAGCGCGAAGAGGTTTGGGCAGAGAAGGTAGGCGATGAATATACGATCTGTAATATCCCGTTCCTCACCAACGGCATGTCGTATGGCGATGTCGTAAACGCTATTGAAAAAGACGGGGAAATAATTGCCCAAAACGTGGTGAAGTCATCCGGTAATTCTACCGTACATATTATGATCAAACAAGTACAGCTTACCAAGCAAATCGGCGAAGATTTCGAAGCCCTGGGTTGCGATTGGGAAGCCAGTATGCACGATGGCTACATCTCCGTACATGTTCCAGCCACAACACCCTACGAACCCGTGATCGAATATTTATTGGAAGGCTACCAGTCGAAAGTATGGGACTTTAAAGAATCGAACTTAGCACACCGGGTAAAAGGCAACTATAAAAAAGAAGATTATCAATAAAAAACAAAAGCTACCGCGCACAAGGCAGGTAGCTTTTTATAAAATGATTAGTTGATGATTCGCTCAAGGCTAATTTAGCACATGGAATGCCCATGTAAGCAATAAAATCAACGTTGGTTTTTTCTTTTAAATCTTATAGGTTTTCATTAGGTTGTCATTTTGCAAGTAAGAATACTCGCCATAAAAACAAGGGATCCCCGGTTTGTAAATGCTTAACTACTTAGGTTTTCTATAGGAACAGATCAAATTATCTCGCTAAGTGTACACGCGTTATACCGCTTAGCTCATTCGGTCTTTTCATAGGATCAGGTAACTAATTCTAATTTAAAGACTATATTTTACATTTGCAAGCAAAGGGATCATAATTTATAAAGAATAGTTATTTATAACTACTCGAAACACAATTTTCCGCCCTTTTTTACGTTCCCGAACCCAATTTCAACGTTCACACCCCGAATTTTCACGTTCACCCAGGCTTGAATTTTCATAACAAAGCCCCTTTTTCCGCACAATGATCCAGTTATAACACTACATTATCCACGTATTGGCCATTATAGCAGTTTTTGATGATAATACCTGTTTATCTATTGGCACTATTTCCCGGTAGGCTGCAAGCGAAGCAAACCCGCGTTAAAGGCCACGATGAGGGTACTTAGACTCATTAATGCCGCCCCGGCTGCCGGGCTTAATAAAAATCCTTGGTTATAGAGTATGCCGGCCGCCAATGGCATCGTTACCAAGTTATAGCCGGTAGCCCATGCAAGGTTCTGCATCATTTTCCGATAAGTGGCTTTCCCAAACAATACAAGGTTCACCACGTCGGCCGGGTTACTGTTGACGAGGATAATATCGGCTGTTTCGGCCGCCACGTCACTACCCGAACCTACGGCAATCCCAATATTCGCCTGTGCCAAAGCCGGGGCATCGTTCACTCCATCGCCCGTCATAGCCACAAACTCGTTCTGCTGTTGTATTTCTTTTATCTTCTCCAGTTTCTCGTGGGGCAATACCTCGGCATAATACTGGTCGATCCCAATTTCTTTGCTCACGCTTTCTGCCACTGTTTTATTATCCCCCGTTAACAACACCGTTTTAATGTGCTGTTCATGCAAAGTTTGAATGGCCCCCTTCGATTCAGGACGAATGGTATCGGATAAGCCAATGTACCCTACTAATTGCTGGCCTGCCAACACGTATACAAGTGTTTCGCCTGCTTGGGTAGAAGCGGGGAGGGGCGATTGAAAGGTAGCGGCATAATTAGGACTAATCACCCCGAAGGTTTGCCCGTCAATTTTGCCTTGTATACCTTTCCCCGGTAACGCTTGCACATCTTGGGCCGACGGGATAGTTAACTTATCATTTTTAGCCTTTTCTGTAATACCCCCGGCAATGGGATGCTCTGATCCGGCCTCTAAGGCCGCTGCGTACGATAATAGTTGCTGGGTATCAAACTGGTTCGATATACTTTCCACCCTATTTACCTCGAATTTCCCTACCGTTAAAGTGCCTGTTTTATCAAATACTAAGGTGGTAATCTTACGGGCATCTTCAAAAGCCGTTCTGTTTTTAATCAATAACCCATTTTTAGCTGCCAAGCTGGTAGAGCGTGCCACCACCAATGGAATGGCTAAGCCTAAAGCATGCGGACAGCAAATAACAATCACCGTTACCATGCGTTCAATAGCAAAAGCCAAATCGTACCCCGATGCATACCAAGCTACAAACGTAATAATCCCCGCTACAATCGCGATTAAGGTTAACCAGCGGGCCGCTTTATCGGCGAGTAACTGGGTTTTCGATTTCGATTGCTGGGCATCTTGCACCAGTTTTACTACGCGCGATAGGTACGAATCGGCCGCCGCATGGGTAACATGCACATGCACAGCCCCGGTGCCATTAATCGACCCGGCAATTACTTTATCATTCACTTGCTTTTGTACCGGCTTCGATTCGCCTGTTAACATCGACTCGTTCACACTGGTGCTGCCTTGCGCAATGGTGCCATCGGCCGCGAATTGCTCGCCCGGTTTTACAAGTATTTGCATGCCGGGTTGTAACTGCGTGATGGGCATATCCATTTCATGGTCGCCATGCAACACATGTGCTGTAGCGGGCATAAGGGCAATAAGGGATTTTAAGTTATTAGAAGCCCCGGCAATGGAACGCATTTCAATCCAATGGCCGAGTAACATGATCAATATTAAGGTGGCGAGTTCCCAGAAGAAATCCATGCCGCGCAAACCAAATACCGTAGCGGTGCTATACACGTAAGCTACTGTAATGGCAAAGCCAATTAAAGTCATCATACCCGGGTTACGCGTTTTCATTTCCTGCAACCAGCCCATTAGAAATGGCCAGCCACCGTATAGAAAAATGATCGTTGATAGTCCTAATAGCAAGTACTTACTATATAAAAGATGTATTTCAAACCCCATCCAGTGCTGAATCATGGGCGATAATAGCAATACCGGGAACGTAAGCACCAAGGTTACAAAGAAGCGTTTTTGGAAATCTTTGATCATCATTTCGTGGTGTTCGCTGCCCATGTTGGTCATGTCGTGATGATCGTGTTTCATACCACCATGCGCATGTTCGTGGTGCATATGTTCGTGATCCATGTGTTCTGCTTTATCGTGTTGGTGAATAGAATGTTCCATGTACTTGGGTTTTCAGTGTATAAATAACTATTACGGGATGAAAAGGTTGTTCGGGCAATAGGGGCGTATAGGCATGCCCGTTAGCAGGTGTACTGCAAATTACCTGCTAGAAAACACGACAAGTATACGCATTTTATGTACGATACCGGACGGCGAACGTTCATTATCGAACACCTAAAAAATAACAAGTATTATAAACCAATGGTTTATGTTGTGGCATTGCGTTTGCATAAAATAGCTTGCTGATTAAATGCAACCAATACGACCATTCTATTAACTGTATTCAAGCATTTTTTCGGCATATGTATCGAAACGAAAGTGGAGATGCGATATGTCCCGGTTTTTCCTAACTAACATGCTACCTGCCGGGTCGTATGGAATGCTGTAACCACGCTTCTTGCGTGGTTTTTTTATGCCTCAAATTGCGTAACTTCATGATATGCAAGTAGAAATCATCACTCACCCCGATCATGCACAACTCTCCGAAGTGCGTGCCTTGTACGAAAAATCATTCCCACCGGAAGAACGCCGTGTATTCGACATGCTACCTGCTATGTTGCAAAATGCCCCGGGCATGATACTGGCTGTTTTTACAGCGGATGAAGGCTTCGTGGGGTTCGTGGTGTACTGGCAGTTCAAACGTTGGGCGTATATCGAGCATATTGCGGTGAACGAGGAAATTCGAGGGAAAGGGTATGGCAAGCAAATGATGCAAATATTACAGGTAGAATTAAAAGGCACCATTGTGCTGGAAGTGGAGAAGCCGTATGATGATACCGCTATAAGGCGAATTGGTTTTTACGAGCGCTTGGGGTTTGTATTAGCGCCTTATGAATATATGCAACCACCGTATAAACCAACGGGGGCACCCATTCCTATGCATTTAATGAGCTACCCCCGTGCGTTAGATGAACCTACTTTCTTGCAATATGCACTGCATATTCGCCAGCAGGTGTACGAATATTATTATTGATACGATTTCATGCTTTCTTGTAAAATGGCCAATCCCCAAGTTGGGTGTAAGGCCGATTTGGGTTTGAAGGCCGCAAACTTTTGTTGTGCTTCTTCGAAAATAGGGTGCGCCTTCTTCTTACCACCCCCAAATATACCCGGTGTATGATACACCACTAACGCCTTTAATAAATAAGCCCGTGGGTTACTAGGGTCGGCTTCAATGGCCTTTTCTGAATACTTTTTACTTTCCGGTCCATTCTTTACACTCGAAGTAGGTTCCACTTTAATGCGGGCCGATAACCAATAAGCTTTTAAGGTTAACGTTTCTGTATTTGTTGGTTGCAGGGCCAATGCTTTCTCTACATACGGTTCCGCCGTTTTACAATAGCTCGAAGCTTTATCATCCGGCGCTTGGAATACCATCTGCGTGTACGACCAACCCGCATAATATTGCAACAACCATTCCCCGGGATGCTGGTCGGCCAATTGCTTCAATAAGGCGCTCGACTTTTCCCATTGTGGTAAAGAAGTGGACGTTTCTAATATCTTAAGCTGTTGTTGTAAAGAGGTTTTCCACTCGTCGGTAGCAGCGAAACTAGCACCTCGACAAGCAATGAACAGAACAATGGTAAATAATAACTTCATGAGCGTAAGTTTTTCGTGTGATGCGTTATCAATAAAGACAAAATCTATATAGATATTGTTTGTAATAACACGAATAATATGCCAAAATATTGGAGGTGCTGAAGCCGTTTGCAGGCTGAATATTACTAACCCATTCAGCCTCTACTACTTGCAAAGCGAAGATGTTTCGTGTAGTCGAAACCGTTACCGGCATTATTTGATATGTTAAACATTGTTCCACCAAATATTTTCATCCTAACAATTCCCTATCTTCCGGTTAAATTTTAGGGAATGTTGCAAATCGAGGGCTACCATAAAGCCTACCATGGCCAAACTATACTACGTATACCCGCAGTTACGTTCGATCAACCCCGTACATGGATTAAAGGGGGGAACGGGGCAGGGAAGTCTACTTTATTTAAATCCCTCGCCGCCCTCATTCCTTTTGAAGGTACCATTACCTTGAATGGCAAGGAAATGCGTAAACATTTGCAACACTGGCGAAGCGTAGTTAATTATGCGGAAGCAGAACCTATTTTTCCCGCATTTCTCACAGGGGAAGATTTGATTCGGTGGTATCAGCAAACGAAGCGAGGTACGCCCGAACAAGTGAATAAGCTCATCGATACGTTAGGTGTACGGAAGTATATGCATCAAAAGGTGGGTGGCTATTCTAGCGGTATGGCCAAGAAGCTTTCTTTAGTATTGGCCTTTATTGGTTGCCCCGAATTAATTTTATTGGATGAACCTCTAGCTACATTGGATGTGGAGGCGCAGGCGATTATTTTAGCGCTAACAGATGAATATGTGCAGCAAGGAGTGCAAGTAATTTTAACTTCTCACCAAGGCTTAGCTGCTGTAAGCGAGCAATGGCAGTATGTGCATACTTGTTTAATCGCCGATAAAAACCTTACACAACTATGAGCACATTACTCCCCATCTTGAGGAAAGTTCTACAATTCCAATTTTATAAACAGCATGCCGGGTTCTTTTTCCTCGCGTTCATGCTACTATTCGGTTTAATCGATGCCAGTCAAATAGTTGGTTACCATGTGTCGCTCATGAGAGGCATGGCCTCCACGCCTTGGTTATGTGGCTTAGCGCTCCTCGGCTGGACTTTATACTCTTTGAAAATCAACTTCTTTACACGGCAATTATTACGTAGCGAGGGAAGTATGTTCTTGCTTAACCTCCAAGCCTGTTCGCCTGCTACGCGGTGGTGGATTTTTTGGGTGAGTCATGTTGAAATGATGCTACCGGTGATTGTATACACATGGGTGGCTAGTGTAGTATTTGTAGCCGATAAAACGTATGGTATATTGATACTCTTCCTACTGTACCCTTTCGTATTATGCACGATTTCGGCTTATTTGTATGTACGGCAATTAATGGGTGTTTTGGAGGAGAAGGAGCTAGGCTTTATAGATCGCATAAGCCGCTTGAAAATATTCCAATTACGCAGCTATTACTTCGTATTGTTGAAGCAAATGTTGCACGAACGGAAGCTGGCGCTTTTTATTGCAAAAGTAGGCTCGTTTGGGATCTTGTACATTGCTTTCACATTGAACGAAACGAATTTTGAGAAAGGGGAGTTCTTCATTCTTTACCATATCATTATCTCGGCACACGCGGTGATTATTTACTACATGGTGCAGTTCCTCGAGAATAAACTCGCAGGCTTGCGTCAATGGCCGTTGCATTACTGGCAACGATTTACCATAGCTGCTATCCCGTGTTTCATTTTACTTCTACCGGAAATGGTGTATATGATACTTCATGGTCAACACATGTTCACCCTCCCGGAAATAGGGGGTATTTATTTCTTCTCGGCTGCGCAGTTATGCGTTTTCTTTTCCTTATTGTATTTACCACGTATGAACATGGATCGCTACCTCGTGTACCTGTTCACTATTTTTGCTTTCTCCATTTTTATGATGTTGTTAAAGATGTACTGGCTATATGGAGTGGTGGAATTACTTTTAGCCATTACTATATACAGGCTGCGGTTCGAACGTTTCGAACAACCGGAAGGGGAGAAATAATGCGAAGCGTACGAGCAGCTTCGCATTGAGTATGTTAATTGAGAGAAACGGTTTCTCCATCTTGGGGAATAATCAATCTTTCTACTGGAATACCAGCGGCTTCCGCGGCTGCTCGTAAGCTGGCACGGGTGGTTAAGCAATGATCGAGCGATTCCATATGCACCGCTATTACAACGGCTTGGCCGCTTGCTTTTACAAGTTGAATGGCTTGGGTTTCTTCCATGAGAATAGGGGCAGATTCAAATCCCGGGAATGCCGCGCCTCCACTATTCACTACCACTATACCCGGCTGGAATGTTTGTAATGCTGCCTGTACCTCTTCCACCCAAATACTATCACCCACCATATACACCGTAGGCTCGTTAGCTGCTTGTAATACAAAGCCCGATACGGTTCCCATTCTTTCCAATATCTCTCCGCTACCATGTTGGCCGCCGGTTCTACTAATGGTAATACCTTCCCAGGTTACTGCTTGCTCAATCGCTTTTGCATGCACAAATCCTTTCTCTTGGAAGAAGGCTGTATCTGCGGGTTGGTGAAATAAGGGAATGTCTTTTGGTAATACGGCTGCCGCTACCTCGTCGAAATGATCTGGGTGGGTATGCGTTACCAGTACAAGATCGATGCCTTTGATATAATCCTGCGCATCACCGGTTAAATCGATGGTGGGGTTAGGAGCTATCCCGGCAAAAGAGCGAAAGGCGCCTTTCGGGGAGAACATGGGATCTAGGAGGATTTTCTTGCCGGCATATTGGATCACCAACGTGGCATTCCTCACAAGTTGTATGCTATTACGTGACATGTGGTCTTTTAATTTCTTACAAAATTGGGGATGAAATGTTGTATGGCCTCTACCAATACTTTACCGGTTCCTACCATTTTGATAAGCCGCTAAGTATTCGCTTGTAGTTTGACCGGTTTGGGATTTAAAGAAACGCATCAAATGGTTCGATTCCGAGAAGTTCAATGCATCGGCAATGGCGGCCACTGTTAAATCGGTATATAGCAAATAGTGCTTAATCTCAAACAATAATCGCTGTTTCAATAATTGCACCGCTGTTACATGGAATTGATCTTTTACGGCTTTGTTGAGCGTAATTCTACTAATCCCCAATAATGCCGTGTAATCCTCCACCCGTTGTTTTTGCTTAATATGCTGTTCTAACAATTTCTTATACTGGAAGGCATAATGATCTTGCGCTTGCTCCAACGGCAATGCATACGCTTGTGCATATGCACGGTTCAATTTCTGCAACAAGTAGTATACGAGGGAACGGATAATATGGGCTGAATCGGGTTGCACTTGTACTAATTCACTTTTGATTTCTTGTAGGGAGCTACAGTAGTGTTCGAGTGCTTGGGGTGTAACTTGTATGGTAACAGGGTAGTTGTGTTGATAGAAATATAGCAGCTTGTACGTAAACAATTTATCGGCAAAGAATTCATTCAAGAAATCCTCTTGAAAGATCAATAAAGTAAAATCTTCCTGCCCGGCTTCGAGCTGCCAACTGCGTTCTTGGAAAGGTGAGAGAAATACGATACTATAGTCGTGTATCTCGATTTGTTGTTCATGTATCAACACCTTCCCTTTCCCTTTTTTAAAAAACAATACTTCAAAGCAATCGGTGTTGTACCGGTCGGTAAGGCTATGCCTTGCTTTGATCGCATCGTGGTTTAATACGTTCAGTAGAAAATCTACCCCGCAATCAGTCTTATGAAATTTAATTGTTTGCACGGTCTGCTAATAAAAAAACAAGGCAGCCTTACGACTGCCTTGCCATATGAATGAGATAGTAAGTAGCCGTTATTTATGAGATTGCGACACTTGGGCACGGTATTGCAAAATGTCACGATCGAACAAATACAACCCGCCTTTGTCTTCCCCGATCAACTCTAATTTATCGTTGAGGGTGCGCGCTAAGTTTTCTTCTTCAATTTGTTCAGATACGTACCATTGCAAGAAGTTATGCGTAGCATAATCTTTCTCTTGTAAGGCTAAGTGTACAAGGTCGTTAATGCTGCTAGAAACTTGCATCTCGTGGCGCAAGAATTCTTCGAATACGCGTTTAACGGATTGGTATGTAATAATCGGTTGTTCTAATGGTGGTACCACAGCGAAGCCGCCTCTTTCATTGATGTATTTAATCAATTTCAATTCGTGTACACGCTCTTCTTCTGATTGTTGGTAGAAAAAATTCGTAATGCCTGTTAAGCCGGGTTGAATATCCGCCCATGACGCCATGGCCAAGTACGCTTGTGACGACGTGGCTTCCATTTTAACTTGGGTATTAAGTGCCGCTTGAATTGTTTGACTTAGCATAAATAAGGTATTTCTTAAAGTTACTAAATAAATACGATCTACATCTATAGGGCAAGGTGCTGTGATGTGATCGGTGTATCGAAGAATACAGACGCCATACGGTCGAATACGCCCGGGTCGTCTGTTGTATAAAATTGGCGTGTAGCATTTTTACTGCACAACACTTCCATTTCGGGGTGCCTTTGCAAATAATCGGTTAAACTAGCCGCCACGATCTCGCCTTGACTAAGAATCGCGGTGCCGTTTGGAACGTATTGCTTGATTTTCTCTATGAGTAAGGGGTAGTGCGTACACCCTAATACAATAGTATCGATTTTATCATCTTCCGACAACAATTCATCGATATATTTTTGTACGAAGTAATCGGCACCGGGTTTGTTCCATTCGTTATTTTCGACCAAGGGAACCCACATAGGGCAAGCCTTTTGGGTAACTTTAATATCGGGATAAAACTTTTCGATTTCAATGGGGTACGAACCAGAAGCCACCGTACCCGCCGTACCCATAATGCCCACATGCTGTGTTTGGGTATACTTACCCACTATTTCGGTAGTAGGCCGAATCACTCCCAATACGCGTTTACCCGGGGCTATCTTCGGTAAATCATTTTGTTGGATAGAACGCAACGCTTTCGCCGAAGCAGTATTACAAGCCAACACAATAAGGTTGCAACCCATATCGAACAAATGTTGCACGCATTCCAACGTGTAATGGTACACCGTTTCAAACGAACGCGTGCCGTAAGGCGCACGGGCATTATCGCCTAAATAGAGGTAATCGTATTCGGGCAATTGTTTTACAAATTCTTTTAATACTGTTAATCCGCCGTATCCTGAATCGAATACGCCTATTGGTCCTGGTACTTTCATGGCTGTATGTTCGAGGCTGTAAATTACGGATTATCGGAGATATGGAATTTTTAAAGCGTATAGAAAATTGTTAAACTTCCCATTTTACGTGTGTAAGTTCTGTGAAGTAGCCACGGCAGGCGCGAGGCGTTTGTAATGTTTTTTGGGAAGGAAGAAGGCCGGTACAATCGACACGATAAGGATTACCGTAGACACATAAAAACTATCGCGCAGGGCTTCGTGTTGCGCAATTGGATCGCTCAATCCTTCTGCTAGGTAGCCCGCTAAGCTATGTTGGTGTATTACAGATAGTAGCGCTACACCAACCGCCCCGCTAATTTGGATGCTAAGGTTCATTAGGGAAGAAGCCATGGTTACCTGTGCCGGCAATACCGAATCTACCGTGGCGATGGTAATAGGCGTTAGTAAGCATCCCAAACCAAAGCCTCGCATGACCATCACAGCAATAATTACATATACAGATACCCCGATACTGATATAACCAAACAAATACATCGTAACCGCCAATACCGCCAACCCAAATATGGTTATACCCCGTGGCCCATACTTGTCTGTAAATGTGCCAGAAAGCGGCATCATCGCCGCTAAAATTACAGAGGCGGGCAGGAGTAGTAAGCCGGCTTGGATTTCGGTGTAATGCATTAAGTCTTGCAATAAAAACGGTAACAAGAAAACACCACCAAATAATGCAGCAGAACGACTCATATTCACCAATAAAGCACTCACAAAGTGCAAGTTCTTAAACAAGTTTAAATCAATAATCGCATATGCGTTCTTCGACGCCAAGCGGATAAAGATACCAATGGAAATAACCGCCACGGCGAAATAAGCGATAATACCACCGAGGCTTTGTGCATCTTTCTCTAAGCGGGTAATACCCAGCTGGAAGGAAACGAGGAAAAGCGCAAAGAAGATATAACCACCCGTGTCGAAAGGTGTTTTCACTTTGGGTTGATGCCGTAAGAACCCCAAATATCGGTAACTACATAACACCGCCACTATCCCAATCGGCACATTAATATAGAAAATAGAGGGCCAACCATAATTCTCCGTTAATATACCACCCAGCGTAGGGCCTAATGCCGGGCCTATCACTATACCCAATCCCCACCACCCGAGTACCTTACCGCGGGTATCTTCATCAAATGAATACGTTAATATCGATAACGCAACCGGGGATATTGCCCCGCCACCAATGGCTTGAATAACACGACTAATCACCAAGGAATGTAAATCGGTAGAAAGACTGCATAACAACGAGCCAATAGTAAAAACACTCACACTAATATTGAACAAAGCAAAGAACCCAATTCGGTCCTTCAACCAATTCGTCAACGGCATACAAACAGAGAAAGCCAACATGTAAGCCGTTACAATCCATTGCAGCTCATCCATGCGTACATCGAATTGTTTTTGCATGGTAGGCAGCGAAATATTCACAATACTAGAATCCAAACCCGCCATTAGCGTGCTAAGAATGAGTGTTACCAGTAAGCCTGCTTTACTTTTCATGCAATACAATTAATGACGAGCTGCCCGCTTTCGCTAAACGGTGCATCTTCCATATACACAATACCGTGTAGAACAACCACAACACGCATAAATGTACCACCGCCGGCATGCGTTCTATCATGCTGGCATTTTGTTGCACAATGGCTGTATATACATTTATAAAGGGCGTAGTAGGCAATAACGCGGTGATCAACTGTAAACCTTTCGGTAGCTCAGATATGGGCCATGTATACCCCGTAATAAGGAAAATTGGGTACGTGGAGAATGCCATCATTTGTGTACAAAGCAATTGCGACTTAAATAGCATCCCAATCCACATCGCCATGGGAATGAGGGTGAGTATAAAAAGCGCGATTAATATGCTTAATTGGAATGAACTGCCCATACGATCCAAATTGAGTACGCTATAGTTAACGTTCATGAAGAAATACCCGTACACGGCAAATAACACGAAGTAGAAAAGCCCCTTTCCCCATAAAGCCAGGCTATAGTTCCCATTAGCCACTTGCAACCAGTCGTAGAACGTATGCTTTTGTCGCTCTGCCGCTGTGCCACCGGCTAGGCCTATTAACAAGGTTTGTTGCAAAATAAGGGCCAACAACCCCGGCAGTAAAAAGGTACCATAGTTCACCCCGGAATTAAACAGCGGGTGAAAGTCGACGTTGGCAGGTTGCGTTTCCTGCAAAGCAATATCGTTGTTGTAGCCTTGCTTAAGATTATATTGTAAACGTACGCCTGCACCTACTGTTAAGGTGGCCGTTGTAATGGCTTGCATTAAGTCGCTGCTAGGTAAGAATTTCGCGGCATTCACCACCAAGGTAACGGTGCTTTGTTGTAGCGACATTACCTTGCGTTCCATATTCTTTTCGATCATTAAGAAGCCTTGGGTTTTGCCTGTGCGCATATTCTCCATCGCAGTTTCCAAGTTCGTGAACTGGTTCACCTGCACCATTTGCATATTATTGATCTGCTGGATATAAGTACGCGATAAACCAGTACGATCATTATCTACAATATCGAGGGGTACTTTTTCTTCGGCTTTATTCATGTAAATACTACCGTAAAAGAAAGCGTAGAGGAGGGGCGCAATCAGTAACGTCAACAGTAAACTATGATCCTTGGCAATCATTTGCACTTCCCGTAATAGCAAGCGCCACGTAGTATGGTTGCGTGTTCTAGGCGGTTGCATAAGCATGTATTTTTTGAATGCGTTTATGAAGGAAGAAAACCGACACGAAGAAGGTTACCCCGATAAACAGCAATAACTTCAAGATGTAAGGTTGCGCATAATGCAATGGCAAACCCATAAAATAAACTTGGAAAAACCCGTCTAAGAAAGCGGTATAGGGCATTAACTGCGCATAGTATTGGTCGTACCATGG
Organism: Chitinophaga skermanii; assembly: GCF_003259335.1. Taxonomy (GTDB): domain Bacteria; phylum Bacteroidota; class Bacteroidia; order Chitinophagales; family Chitinophagaceae; genus Chitinophaga; species Chitinophaga skermanii. The sequence continues at coordinate 295,581 of NZ_QLLL01000002.1, read as the reverse complement.
CATCGCCCAACGTGGGAAGGTGAACCCGCTAAACACGAAGGCCGGCGAAGTATAAAATAACCCCACATCGGCGGCCAACATGGTATCATTGGCTAAAGTAGAAATCATCATCCCAATGCCGATACAGGCCAAGGATAAAAAGTTGAAAAGTATAAATAGTTGGAAAGTACTACCATCGCGGGTAAGGTTGAAGTAGGGGAATAAAACACCTACCATGAGAATGAAATTCAACCAGGATACGCCCAAATGTGCAATAGTTTTACCTACCACGATATTGCCGGCACTATAATTCGCTTTGGGCAATATTTCCAGCATCGTGCCTTCATTCCATTCCGTATTAATCGCCAATACCACCACCATAATAATCATCATCTGCAATGCCACCGTTACCAATCCCGGCACCAAGTACTGCTGGTAGTTATAATTAGGGTTATAGAGTTGTTGGATGTTCAGTTTCAAAGGTTGTACCAAGGCCATTGCTTTCGCGGGCGACATGCCCGTTTTTACAAACTTCTGGAGTACTACACCCGATCCTGCTGTGATCAACACTTTCGATGCATCGGCATACACCAGTTTGCCCGGTACTAAGTTAGAAGCATTGGTGTATACGCTAATGTTTACCGGGTGCCTGCTTTTGATTTGCTTTTCCATGCGTTTTGGAAAGTGCACAGCGCCGAATATCTTGCCTTCGCGCATCAGCTGCTCTAACTCCGTCATGCTCGAAATTTGGTAGGTAATGTGCATGCTCGGGGTTTCTTCCAGCATAAACATCAATTGGCGAGAAAGCGCGGTACGGTCTTCGTCCCAAATAGCTACGGGTAAATCCTCTGCTTTTTGTTTGTTATAAATGAAGGCATAGAAAAAGAATATAATCGGCGGCAGTACAATCAATACCAAGTAATGATCGGGCCGCGAAAATATACGCTTCCATTCACGGAGGATGATATATAGCAATCCATTTCTCATGGTATAGCAATCGCTGCCGTCATCCCGGGGCGCAAGCCTTTAATAGACGACAAGTCAACGGGTTTAAATTCTATCGTGAAGGTTTTCATTTCAAATTTGCCTTTGTCGCTCGTAGGCACCCAATTCGCAAAATCTAACGAAGGCGATACGGTACTTACGCGTACATCGAACTGCTCGGGCGTACATCCCGGTACTGTCGCTTTCGTTACTGCGCCTACAGGGAATTTGCCTCCCAAATCCTGCCGGATATTGAAACGCAAAATGTAGGAATTGTCTTTCTGCAAGGTCATCATCGGGTAACCAATCGATACAATCTCGCCTTCGTGGGTAATGAGAGATGAAATGATCCCATCGGCAGGCGCATATATACGGGTATTATCCGTGAGCGCCTTGGTAAGCTCGTAGCCTTGTTGCGCTTGCTTTAAAATAGCAGTGGCTGTTTGTACAATCTCTGGTTGTGTTCCTTTTTCTAACATCTGCTGGTTGAGCCGGGCAATTTCCATTTCCTTTTTAGCCGCTTGGTATTTGAAGTAAATGATGTCTTTTTCTTGACCAGATACTACGCTATCATTGTACAACCTTTCCATACGCTGGAAAGTTTTCTGTGCTAAATCGTATTGATCTTGGGCGATCTTGTACAGCTTCCCTGCCGATTGTACCAATTCCGGCCGCGCCCCTTTTTCCAATAACTTCACCTGGCTTTCCGCTGCTTCTATAGCTGCCAATGCTTGTTTACGAATGGCATCAATTTCCGTGGTTCGTAACACGCCCAGGAGCTGACCTTTACGCACTGTATCGCCTTCATGCACGAGCAATGAATCCAACCGGCCGGGGAATTCTGCTGCTACGTCAACGTAAGAAGCATCCACCATGCCAATGGGTTGTTTGGTGTTTTCCGCGGGCGACTTCATCAAGTAATACAAGGCGATCAAGAGAATGACCACGGGGATGAACAAGGCCCAGTAATTCTTTAAAAATTGCTTCATGGGATATACGATACGATTTGTTGGGGCGTGCCCAAGATGTTATAATATGTGGCGAGTGCAATCCAATAACCCAGCACCGCCGTGTTATACGCTTTACCGATTTCCTCTTCTACCAACAACGCGTCATTTACGTCCTTTACCGACGACATTTGGTTTTCCAATCGCTCACTAATTTGCTTCGTTGTTACCATCGCTTGCTTCCAAGCAGCATCTAAGGCGGCAATGTCTTTCTGTAACATCATCACTTGGTTGCGGGAAACTTGCGCACCGGCTTCAATAATTTGTTGGGTATTAGCATTGGCTAGTTTAGCCGCCGCTAAAAATTCCTGCGATGCTTTCACCCGGCGTGTATTGGCGAAACCGCTGAATAGGTTCCATTGTAATTCAACGCCTACTAACCATGGCGGAATAGTAATAGGTAAATCGTGTTGGTACAATTGCACATTCGCAATAGCGAAAATATTAGGTAACTGCAACGATTTACTCGCCTTAACAGTCGATTGTGCCAGTGCTGTTTTTGTTTCAATGGCTTTATAAGTAGGCGAGGAGCGCCAGAAATCTGCTTGGGGTTGCTCTACTTCGGTAACAGCATAGCGAAGGGTATCGGTAATCACGAGGTTCGAATCTTGCGGTATTTGCAATAAACGCTTCAACTCCACCATGGCATTCATCTTATCCAACTCCTGGTTGTTCTTACGGGTACGCGCATGGATGACGGCCACGCTGGCCCAGTTTTTTTGATAAGGAGGAATGATTTCGTTGCGAACCAACGATTCTGCCATACGTTCATACCGTTCCATTGCCAATATAATCCGGTCTTGCGCCCGCATAAGTGTATTGCTGTATAACACGCGGATGTAGTTCGTAGCCACCGCGTAATCCAATTCTTTACCTACCAATTCTATATTGGCTTCGCCAGAACGGAGTTCGGCATGGGCTACATCCCTGGCAACGGCTAATTTGCCGCCGAGGTAAATAGGTTGTCGTAATATGAGCGATGAAGTGAAATACGATTGTTGGGCTAATGCCGGGTTGTAGTTAGGATAAAATGCACCCAAAATATCTTTCGATACTTTGTTGATATTGTCTTGCACATTTTGTGGTAAATCGTTCCCCGTAATTTGTTTGAATACCTCGTTCGCGCCGTTGGTGACTTGTGCCGAAGAACCATTAATAATCCCACCCCGCACCTGCTCCAAGTTTACTTCCAATGGTTTAGAAAGATAGTTGTAACCGGCCAATAAATCCACCTTGGGATAATACGTGGCATTTTCGGCTTTTACTTGGTATTGACGAGCGTTCAGCGATCGTTGTGCTTGGTTGATGGCGATGTTATTGCGATGTGCAATCGATAAACATGTTGCCAACGTGGTGTGGCCCTCTTGGGCGGCTGCAGGGATGCTAAAAACCAGTACGGATAGTATTGTTGCTAGTGGCAAATTCCAATTCATGCATGGTATAATTTGTTGGTAATACCGGTTAAAATTGTTCGTATTTCCCACTATAACACCCAAATCATAAATTTTGTTAAACAATCAATTGTATGCACCGCTTATCTATTTAAGAGGATAAAGCGGGCGCTTTTTAGTAATTTCGCCCATCAACCAAATTGACCTATGCTTATTATGCGGAGAAATCTACTTTTCTTTACCCTATTGTTATGTTTCAGCGCTTCAGTGCAAGCGCAAGAGCGAACGGCCAAAGGTCGCGTGATCGACGCTAGCACCCAACAACCCATAGAAGCAGCTAACCTGCGTTTCCGTTCCTCTACCCAACAAGTTAATACCGATGTACACGGCCGCTTTACAGTGAAAATTCCAGCCGGTACAGATTCAGTATATATTTCCGCGATTGGCTATACCACCCAAGCCTTCGCAGTTGCTCAGCTACAAGCCGATTTTAAAGTGGCACTCGCAGCGGTGAGTGTTCAACTAAAGGAAGTGTCCGTGGCACAGGCCGCCAACAACCCGTTTAAGCCTATTAGCCAAATGGATATCAAACTCCGGGCTGTCAATAACTCGCAAGAGGTATTACGCATGGTTCCCGGGTTGTTTATTGGTCAACATGCCGGTGGCGGTAAAGCCGAACAAATCTTCCTCCGTGGTTTCGATATCGATCATGGTACCGATATCAATATCACGGCCGATGGTATGCCGGTGAACATGGTGTCGCACGCACACGGGCAAGGTTATGCCGATTTGCACTTCCTCATCCCGGAACTCATTCAGCAAGTCGATTTTAAGAAGGGGCCTTACTATGCCGATAAAGGCAACCTAAATACAGCCGGTTTCGTCGATTTCAAAACGAAGGATGTACTAACGAATAGCATGGTAAAACTTGAAGCCGGTGCCTTTAATACTTGGCGGGGTGTAGGTATGTTCGATTTGTTAGGAGAAAAAGCCAAAGCAAACGAACAATCTGCTTTCATTGCCAGTGAATACATGTATAGCAAAGGATATTTCGATCATCCGCAAGATTTTAACCGTTTGAACTTGTTTGGGAAGTACCATGGTCGTATTTCACCCCAAACAACGTTAACGGCCAGTGCTTCTACCTTTACAAGTAGTTGGGATGCATCGGGCCAAATTCCCGATCGCGCGGTGAAAGATGGCAGTATCTCTTGGTTTGGGGCTATTGATCCAAATGAAGGTGGTAAAACGTCGCGTACCAATGCGAATGTACAAACAGTTACTACTTTGAACCACGATGCGTATTTGAAGAACCAAGTGTTCTACTCGCATTATAAATTCACCTTGTTCTCTAATTTCACTTTTTTCCTCAACGACGAGGTGAATGGTGATCAAATTAAGCAACACGAGGATCGTAATTTGTTTGGCTACAATGGTAGCTATGTGAAGAATGGGTATTGGGGGAATAAGAAGCTATCTTCAGAAGTAGGCATCAATGTGCGGTACGATAAAACCAATAACTCGGAATTGTCGCATACAAAAGACAGGTCTACTTTGATCGATCCTATTAAGCTAGGCGATATTAACGAATTAAACCTAGCGGCCTATTGGATGGAATCCATCGAATTAAGTCAACGTTTTACCCTCAGTGGTGGCCTACGTTTCGATCATTTCGAAATGGGGTATAAAGACAAGCTGGAGAATAACACCAAATCTACCGCAGGTGGCAACACGGTAAGCCCGAAATTGAACCTACAATATAAAGCGAGCGAATTCGCTTACTTGTACCTTAATTCCGGTAAAGGCTTCCACTCGAACGATACCCGCGTAGTAGTAAAGCAAGATGGCCGCCAAGTTTTACCGGCAGGTTATGGCAGCGATTTGGGTACTATCTTGAAACCAACGAAGAACTTGTTGATTAATGCTGCTTTGTGGTACCTCTGGCTCGACCAAGAGTTTGTATATGTGGGTGATGAAGGCGTGGTTGAACCCAGTGGGAAAAGTCGCCGCATGGGATTCGATGTATCCGTTCGTTACCAACCCACTAACTGGTTGTATCTCGATGCCGATGCAAACTATGCCCACGGTCGCGCGGTAGAAGAAGCCAAAGGCGAGAATTACTTACCACTCAGCCCACGTTTTACAAGCACAGGCGGCATTACCTACCGTAGTAAAATGGGTATCAACGCGTTTATGCGTTACCGCTACATGGGCGATCGCCCAGCCAACGAAGATAATAGCGTAATCGCAAAAGGTTATTTCGTAGCCGATGCCGGCGTAACCTATAGCAAACGCAAGTTCGAAATAGGCTTGAATGTGCAGAACGTATTCGATACCAAGTGGAAAGAAACACAATTCGATACAGAAAGCAGGCTAGCCAATGAAGTAGCGCCTGTGTCGGAAATACACTTTACACCGGGTACGCCATTTTTCTTAAAGGCGAGCTTGTCGTATTTCTTTTAAGAATAAATAAAATACTACATCTTATTTTACCGGTTGGAAGATAATATCTCGGCCGGTAAAATAAATGGGGATGATGCTATAGCCCAAGCAAATACAGCTAACAACATAAGTCGCCAAGGTAACGAAGCTATTTGAACGATACACATAGAAACATTCGAAGAGAATTATACAATGATAGGAGTTACGACGTAAACATTCAAGCAACATTAAACCCAATTATGCCATGTTAAAATCATTGTTCGTTGTATTCCTCATTGTAGGAATAACTACAACCCTCACTTCATTTCAAGCCAAAAAGCCCACTATCAAAGTATGCTCCTTCAAAAAAGAGTACGATACATCTAGTCGCTGGTGGAAAGATTCAAAAGTTGATTGTGAAAAATGGACATTAACGGCTGATAAAATTGCCTACTTATTGTTGAACATGAAGCAAATGGATGGCCCCACTTTGCACGACCTCTACAACACGTGGCCTTGCTCGTATGTAGGAACTGTACTCGTAAATGGAAATGAAATGCAATTTGAATTGAATGCCGGTTCTTGGGCATATTTGAAACCGAAAGGCAAGGGCTGGGTGTTGTATGGTTACTTCAAAAAAGATGCAAAAAAATACTTCGTTGAAGGGCAAGCACCATTGAGCGAAGAATAATAAAAAAAACGCCCCACGAAACCCGTGAGGCGTATATATCAATCATTGATAAGCTATCTATTATTTCAAAGCCTCAAACAACACTTCTACAGGATGCTTGGCTATTACGCCGGTGCCATCTTTCACTTGGTGCCTACAGCTCGTACCCGGTGCGGCTATAATAGTGCCAGGTGCCGCTTTTCTTACGGCTGGGAATAATACCAATTCGCCAATTTGCATGGAAATATCAAAGTGCTCCTTCTCGTAACCAAATGAACCCGCCATACCGCAACAGCCCGATGGAATAACATCTACGCTGTAGTTGGCCGGTAAGCTCAACATTTTCTTACTGTGTGCTGTACCCGATAACGCTTTCTGCTGGCAATGACCGTGCAATTTGATTTGTTGCGGTGCATCGGTAAACTGCGCAGCGGTGATATGACCTTTATCGATTTCATTGGCAATAAACTCATCGATTAAGTACACATGCTTCGCTAATTGTTGTGCTTTCGTACGCAGTTCGGCACTTACTAAATCGGGATATTCATCTCTAAAACTCAAAATCGCGGAAGGTTCAATTCCTAGCAATGGTGTATTTTCTGAAACAATACCATGGAAGATTTGTACGTTTTGTTCTGCTATCTTCTTCGCTTTCCGTAACATGCCTTTCGACATCAATGCTCGCGCACTTTCCGGGTGATCAATCATTTCTACCGTATACCCCAAACGTTGCAAAAGTTGTAATGCTTTAATACCAACACTCGTATCGTTGAAGTTGGTGAACTCATCGCAGAATAAGTACACGCGTTTATTATCAGCGCGATGGGTATTGCGCACGTTTTTATTGTACCATTTGCGTAACGTGGTACTTTCCAACGTAGGCATAGAACGATCCACAGCAAAGCCGGATATTTTCTTGATCAGCTTGCCGGTGGTGTTATTCTTCACGGCCCAGTTAAATAAACCCGGCGTAATAGACGCTAAACGCATGCTGCCACTGAAGTTGGCGATTAGCTTATTGCGGAAGGGAACGCCGTTCGCATCGTAATAATGCTGCAAGAACTCCATTTTCAATTTCGCCATATCCACGTTCGAAGGACATTCAGATTTACAGCCTTTACAGGCTAAGCATAAGTCCAATACCTCGTAAATCTCCTCGTGGTCGAATTTATTCTCTTTCGTGCTGTTCGTCAAAAACTCGCGGAGTATGTTGGCGCGTGCACGGGTGGTGTCTTTCTCGTTGCGGGTGGCCATGTAACTAGGACACATGGTGCCGCCGCTTAATTGTGTTTTCCTACAATCGCCGGAACCGTTGCACTGCTCGGCATGCTGTAGCATGGTTTGATCAGGGAAGTGGAAGATCGTTTGTAAGCTAGGAGCTTTCTTGCCCGGTTCGTAGCGTAACATGCTATTCATCGATGGCGTGTCTACGATCTTATTCGGGTTGAAGATGTTCTCCGGGTCCCAAGTATATTTCAGTTGACGAAGCAATTGGTAGTTCTTTTCACCCACCATTTGCTGGATAAATTCACCCCGTAAGCGTCCATCACCATGCTCGCCACTCAACGAGCCATTGTACTTCTTCACCAAGGTGGCAATCTCCTCCGCGATGGTGCGGAATAAAGCATTGCCTTCTTGTGTTTTTAAGTTGATGATGGGGCGAAGGTGAATCTCCCCGCTGCCCGCATGCGCGTAATGCACGGCATGCAAATCGTATTGTTGTAGTATTTTATTGAAGTCGGCTATGAAATCCGGCAAATCTTCCACCGCTACTGCTGTATCTTCAATCACCGGCACGGCCTTTTCATCGCCCGGTAAGTTCGACAATAAGCCTAAACCCGCTTTGCGCAAAGTCCAGATTTTCTTCGTGTCATCACCAAACAAAATAGGGAAGTGGTAACCCAAACCCGCCGCTTGTATCTCGGCTTGCATTTGTGTCGCAATCTCCGTAATGGCTTCACGGGTATCTCTACAGAATTCAACTACCAGGATGGCGCCCGGGTCGCCTTGTACGAAGAAACGGTTCTTACGTTGCTCGATATTATCCTTGGTACATTCTAATATGAAATGATCGATCAACTCGCTCGCACTCGGTTTGTATTTCATGGCAATGATGTTCGCGCGGAGCGATTCATCTACCGAGTTAAAGTGAATACACATCAAGCCCGTTTCTTTCGGCGGAATAGGATCTACATGGAGTTTTATCTCCGTGATAAATGCCAAGGTGCCTTCAGAACCGGCAATCAGTTTGCAGAAATTGAAGTTCTCTGCCCCCAATGTAAAGGGCGCCGTTTCCAATAATAGGTCGATAGCGTAGCCTGTATTCCTGCGGGGAATGCTTTTCTTGGGGAATTCCTTACGGATCTCGTCCTGGTGAGCAGGCACGCTTAATATGCTGCGTATTTGTTGGTAAATCTTTCTTTCCAATTCATTCTCGGCACTGTCGCACTTTGCATGAAAGGTATCAATATCCATTTCAGCAAATTCTACTTCACTACCATCACTCAACAACGCTTTCGCAGAAATTAAGTGCTCGCGGGTACTGCCGTACACCACCGAGTTCGAACCACACGAGTTATTCCCCACCATACCACCAATCATAGCACGGTTAGCGGTAGACGTTTCAGGGCCAAAGTACAAGCCATGAGGCTTTAAGTACATATTCAACTCGTCGCGGATAACACCGGGTTGTACACGTACCCAGTTCTCAGCGGCGTTCAATTCTAATATCTTGGTAAATGCACGCGATACGTCTACCACGATGCCATTGCCCACTACTTGGCCGGCTAAGGAGGTACCCGCGGTACGGGGAATTAACGACGTTTTCTCTTTTCGTGCAAATGCAATTAATTTCTTTAGATCAGTTTCATTCGATGGAATCGCCACGGCCAACGGCATTTCCCGGTAAGCAGAAGCATCTGTGGCGTACAAGGTACGCATCGTATCATCTGTATACAGTATGCCCTCAAGGTCCTGGCGGAGTTCTTCAAGCTTTTCGCGCATCAACATATCAAGCTAGATTGTGAAGGGGCGAAATTAATATATTGTTACGAGGCTTGTTAGTAGGAAATGTCCGAATACTTTTTTATGTGATTAGATGGAAGGACTTTTTAAGCCCCCTTTACTGAATATTTTTTAAAAAAGACTCGTTTGCGTGGGCTCGTCGCGGATAATTGGTTTCTTAACAGGGATGCCGCATTGGGCTTCTACCAAGTTACCAAAGTACACAACCGTGGGCGCAATTTGTTCGTTGCCATGCATGTGTAAGATGAAGTACATTTCTTCTAAACCTTGCTCGATCCAGTAACGGGTGCGGTTCGCCCAATCGTCGAGTCGGGGCCTGTCGGTAGGGTGACCATTATTACCTACAAAACGTACCAACGTTTTCGTTGTGGTAAGGTGCATATGCGAGCAATCGCGGCGCCCGGCCGTATCGGTAATAACTATACCAATGCCCAAATCGCGCAACTGTTGTACCAGGTATTCCCATTTGCCTAATTCAGTAAACCAACCCGGCTGGCGAAGCTCTATAAACAACTCCACATCACGCGGCCAGTCTTTCGCATACGCCACTAGTTCATTCACCCGCGAAGGCCCGAAGCGTTCGCCCATTTGCATAAACACCGGTCCTAAATGCGGGCCGAAATGACTGATACTCGATAAAAAAGCCGTTGTAACTTCCCGGGTATTCGTGAGCGTACTGTAATGACTAATAGTTTGTGGTATTTTAGGGCAGAAGAGGAAATCACGTCCATCGGCCCTGGCGGCCCATTTTTCAATGGTAGCAGCATCGTATATCTTATAGTGGGTGGCATTCAGTTCGAAGATGTCGAATTGCTTAGTGTAGTTTCCCATGTAGTCGGCTTCGTTTGTACCGCGTGGGTACACCGTGCCTACCCATTCCTTGCCGCCCCAAAACGAACTCCCAATGTGCACCTTCGGCTGAGCTGCACGTTGGCCGGGAAGGGTTTGGGTATTGAAGGCCGGTTCGGCCGTTAACTTAAAATCGATGCTGTCTAACAGGTGAATATCTACACTTCCAAATTCCATAAGAAACGATTAAAACATCAAAATAAGCAAATTTCATGCAAGCCTAGTGAGCGTTTCATCAAAATTGTCTATTTACTTGGCGGAATGTTTTGTAATGTTGTTTTTCGTAGTTAACTTTTGATTAATTAAAAAAAGACGATCCAGGATGGAAATTTTACACGTTAGCGCAGAATGTTATCCAGCCGCCAAAGTAGGTGGGCTGGCGGATGTAGTAGGGGCTTTGCCCAAGTACCAAGTACATGAAGGAGCCATATCGAAAGTTGTGATTCCTGCCTATCGAACTAAATTTTTCCATGAGCAACATTTTGAAATCGTGCACCAAGGAGGTGTATGGATAGGAAGAGATTGGTACCATTTTAACGTGTTGAAAGAAGAAAAGAATATCCTGGGCTTCGATTTATACTTAATAGATATTCCCGGCTTGTTAGACCAGCCGAATGTTTATGGGTACGATAATGATGTTGAACGCTTTTTAGGGTTTCAAATTGCAGTACTGGATTGGTTAAACGAATGGAAACATTTACCAAGTATAGTACATTGCCACGATCACCATACGGGTTTGATTCCTTTCCTCATGCAATATGGCTATAAATACAGCCATTTAAAGCAAGTACCTACCATACTTACCATACATAACGCCCAATACCAAGGCCAGTTCGGTTGGGATAGGGTGTACCTGTTACCATCATTCGATTTATGGAAAGCCGGTTTGCTCGACTGGGGTGGGGCTATTAACCCGCTTGCTTGTGCCATTAAATGTGCTTGGCGCGTGAATACCGTTTCGCCGGGTTATATGCGTGAACTTTTAGAAAGTGCCAACGGTTTAGAAGGCCTTTTAAGGATGGAGCAATCGAAGTGTTCGGGTATCTTAAACGGCATCGATGCCGAGGTGTGGGACCCTGCCACCGACCCTTATTTACCGGCCCACTATGAAGCGGCGGCGTTTGAAGAAGGGAAATATGCAAATAAAGTCGCCATTTGTGAAAGTTATCATTTAGACCCTAGCTTACCTTTGTTCGTGTTTATTGGTCGTTTAGTGAAGGACAAAGGAGCAGATGTATTACCGGAAATCATTTACCGCGCCAGCCAGGATCATCCCGGTGCTGCGAATTTCCTTGTATTGGGAAGTGGCGATAGCGAGATTACTTATCATTTGAGCCAATTACAACATAGTGTAGCCAACAACTACCGTTTTTACCAAGGTTATAATGAAGCCTTGTCCCATCAATTGTATGCTGCTGCCGACTTTTTGCTAATGCCTTCCAGGGTAGAGCCATGCGGGTTGAACCAGATGTACGCATTGCGTTATGGTACCATTCCCATGGTAAGAAGAACGGGTGGTTTACAAGATACCGTGGTAGATTTTGGAGATGAAGGAGGCTTCGGCATTCGATTTGAGCATGCATCGGCATGGGATGTAGGATATGCCATTAGGAGAGCCTTAGTATTGTACCAAGACCAACACCAAATCAATCAATTACGCAGCCGGGTGATGCAGATAGATCATTCTTGGAACACGGCTGCGCATCATTATATCAATTTATACACCAGTCTAAAATAATTAAACCGTTATGTTAAAATCTGTAATAGCCCTGATCCTCGGCGGTGGCGCCGGGACGAGATTGTCGCCCCTAACATCCAGCAGAAGTAAACCTGCCGTACCCGTTGGAGGAAAGTACAGATTGGTGGATATACCTATTTCTAACTGTTTGAACGCGGAAATCGATCGAATTTTTGTATTAACACAATTCAATTCCGCTTCACTCAATAAACATATCAAAAACACGTACCACTTCGGTTCGTTCAGTAAAGCATTCGTGGATATTCTCGCGGCAGAACAAACGCCCGATAACCCCACTTGGTACCAAGGTACCGCCGATGCCGTACGCCAATGTTTACGACATATCGAAAACTTCGAAGCCGATTATGTATTGATTCTTTCGGGTGACCAGCTTTACCAGATGGACTTTGCCGAAATGTTACAACATCATATCGAAAACGAAGCCGAGATTTCAATTGCTACCATCCCGGTGAATGGCAAAGATGCCCCTGAATTTGGTATCCTGAAAACGAATGCCGATAGCTTCATCACTTCGTTCATCGAGAAACCTAAAAAGGATCTATTGCCCGAATGGACATCCCCGGTAAGCGAAGAAATGGACCAAGCCGGCCGTCACTACCTGGCATCCATGGGTATCTATATCTTCAACAAGCAACTCCTAAAAGACTTGTTACTGGGTCAACAATCCCAAGCCACCGATTTCGGTAAAGAAATTATCCCGTACGCGATCGACAAGCACAAAGTGCTTAGCTTCCAGTACGAAGGCTATTGGACCGATATCGGGAACATCTCTTCCTTCTTCGAAGCGAACCTAGGATTAACCGACGAAATCCCTCAATTCAACCTGTTCGACGAAACCAAAACGATCTACTCCCGTGCACGCATGCTGCCACCGGCGAAGATCTCTGGTACCGTGTTAGAGAAAACCGTGATATCCGATGGTTGTATCATCATGGCCAGCAAATTGGAGCATTGCGTAGTAGGTATTAGAACACGAATTGGCAAAGACACCGTGATTTCGAATGCTTACGTGATGGGGAACGACTTCTACCAAACCTTGGGCGAAATCGACAAAGCAAAAGAAGAAAACAGGCCGCCACTAGGCATCGGTGAAAGATGTGTAATTAATAATGCCATCATCGATAAAAACTGTTGTATCGGCAATGATGTACGCATCAATGGAGGTAAACATTTAGCAGATGGTGATTTTGAATTGTATACTGTAAAAGATGGCATAGTTGTGGTGAAGAAAGGGGCATGCCTCCTGGATGGATTCGAGATATAAACACGTAACAAATCCCGGGGGGCTGTTGTTAGTATTACGAATTGGGTATGCATGCGTACAAACCGGGTGCATACTCATGGTCTTCAAATCAACACGATCATGCGATTATCACTAGAACGACACGCAACCCGGTTTACACCAGACTTAGAAAGAGTTGTAGCACGGTTTTTTTTCAACGGCGATGCGAGGGCTAGTTCCATTATCCAACAAGTAATGGAAATGAATGATGCCAACGTAAACTTAGCATTGACGCCCATCTTACGCGATTTCTCTAAACGCCACCGCAACATCACGCGGGTTTTTGAACGCCATTCCGATAAGTTGAAGAACCTCTTCACACTATTGAAAATCGATTATAATACACTGGATTATAAACGAAAGCTTCTCATCGGTTCCTACTTCACCAACGAATATTCGATCGAGTCGGCCGCCTTCTTTAATCCATCGATTATTGAAGACATTGATCAAACCGGTTTAGAAGATGGCGAAAAACGTGTGATCATCAGCTTCCGGGCAGTAGGTGAGGGCCACGTTTCCTCGATAGTATTTAGAAGGGGTTTAATAGATCGGAACAACGATATTGTATTAGTACCACCAGGTAATTACGTGGATGAGCCCGATATTGTACGGAATGCCTTGTACCAAAAGCAAGTGTTCTTCCAAAGCGCTTCCTCTATCAAACTACCCGGTTCGGTGATGAGCGAAATCCAAGACCGCTTACCCGCTTCATTTGAGTATGTAGCCCTCAAACAAGTGATCCGCGAATTGCAGCAACGCTACCAAGTAGATCACCTCCTTAAAAAATCACTGGAACGCCTCTTGTGGTTAGCCGATTCTTACTACGAAATCAATTTCTCCTTAGATACAGATATTTCCGACCGTGTTATCTTCCCATACTCCGATGCTGAAAGCCGCGGTATCGAAGATGCAAGGTTCGTAAAATACACCACCATCACGGGCGAAACCAAGTACTACGCTACCTACACCGCTTTCGATGGCATCACCATTCAACCCAAATTGCTAGAAACGAAAGACTTCTACAATTTCAAAATCATGCCCTTATACGGTGAAGGCGCCCAAAACAAAAACTTGGCCTTATTCCCCCGCAAAATCGATGGCAAATACGCCATGTTATCAAGAATAGACGGAATCAACAACTACATGATGTACTCCGACAGGATCAACATCTGGGAAAACCCGCAAATCCTACAAACCCCTAAACACCCCTGGGAATTTGTACAAATCGGTAACTGCGGTTCCCCCATCGAAACCCCCGAAGGCTGGCTCCTCATTACCCACGGCGTAGGCTCCATGCGAACCTACAGTATCAGCGCCAGCTTATTCGACCTCAATAACCCCATGATAGAAATCGGCCGCCTCAAAGACCCACTCCTCGTCCCTAACAAAGACGAACGCGAAGGTTACGTACCAAACGTACTCTACTCTTGCGGCTCCATCATTCACAACGAACAATTAATCATACCATACGGCTTATCAGATTATTCTTCTTCATTCGCTACAGTAAACCTAGCAGCACTATTAGAGAAAATCAAGTCTGATGGCAAAGAAGATTAAACAACATCCTCTACATACGAATCCCTCGCACTAGCGGGGGATTTTTTTGTCCCATCACAACCCTCTTAATCCACATGTCAAATCAATCATTTCAAAGAACTGGTATGTACGATCGTTATACCCTACGAAAATATCCCTTATCACTGCACTAAAAAAACGCCGTGCCGGAATGTGCCGCTTTTAACCGCTTTATGCCGCTTTATGCCGGAAAATGCCGGTTTATGCCGCTTTCCTTCAGAAGTCACACAGTATGAACGCAATATGTTCTACCTCTATACCCCCAAATATTCACCGCAGTGAGCTTACCTCGCTCCAGCACTACATTTCAGCCGATCTACTGCGCTATTTATGTGAAATATAATATCTCCCAATGTTCTTCTAATGTTATTCCAATGGTAAACCCCAGTGTTTTCAATATGGGAGATATATTTGGGATATATTTGGGATATACCCGGGATGTTCCTGTGTAGTATTTCCCAATACCCCTCAAAGCACCCAAAGGGAAATGACAGAAATGCAAAAGCCGTTTAAAGGCATTTCAAAGGCAAGTCAAAGTCTTTCAAAGGCAGGTCCAAGTCTTTCAAAGGGTCGTCAAAGGCTTTTCAAAGGGTTTTCAAAGGCTCGTCAAAGGCAAGTCAAAGGGAAGTCAAAGGCTCACCCAATTATTCCCCGCAGTACCCAAAGCAGGTTAAAAATCATCATTCAATTGACTTCCAAGATATTAAGCTATTCACCGCAGTAAGCACCAAATTAAACCCCAATGTTTACGGGCATCTGCAAAGTTTTCTCCGACTCTTTACCGACTTTTACCGACACACCCCCAGTATTGACGCGGGTCGCTCCGACATTTTCCAAGCCTTTTGTCGACAAAAACCTTATCAAACCCCGTATTTTACTTGCATGAAGTAAGCCTTTAGTCGACTATTTCCAATCCCTCCAACATCCTCCGTCTAAACTTTTAGGTCCTAACGTCCCTAAAAGTTTCCCAATCCCTCCAACATCCCATTCAAACCTCCATCACCCCAAACCCTCAAATATCCCACCTCCAAAACCATTAGGTCCTAACGTCCCTAAAGGTTTTGCCCCAACCTCCTTAACCTCCAATCAAAACCAGCACCATACAAACAACAACAAACCCTCCCCAACACAACAGGCACCACAAAGAACGAACGCCCTTCACCACAGTAGCACCGAAGCCTAATCAACATCCCGATAAAACGCCGACGCAGTCTTTCGGCGTTTTTCCTCCTTTCTTTGGTTACTTTCTTTGGAGAAGCAAAGAAAGTAACAATTAGGATGTAAGATAAATAGCAATAACCGCCATTAAAAAAGCCTTCCTCGAAAATCAAGGAAGGCTTATACAAAAAACTGTATTAATACTATCGATTTGTAACTGTTATAAACCCGTTATAAGTAACCGTACGCGTAAGCAACCGCGTTGTACGAACCGGCGACTGTAAAGGCTCCTGTGCACGCAACACACACAACTGTGAAATCAAGAACGCTAACGTACTTTCAGCACCTTGGTTACGGTTAAGTCCAGTCGCTTGCAAGCCATCGGCACAACCATGCGTTTCGTAATCGTATAACGGAACACCTAAGCTATTTCTGCCGAGGAACCATTCGAAGCAGGTGAACATCTTCTTCGTGTACCCTTCATCGTTAGTAATAGCGGCCGCTTGTTGATATAGAAGTACCATCGCCATTGTTTCAATCGCTTGTTGATCGAAAGTTGGAACGGCGCCATCTTTTTCATACCAGCCATTGTTGCCAACGGGGCGGAAGTAATCGTGGAGCATCGTTGTTTTTTCTAGGAATCGTAAAGATTCCATCCCAATGCTGCGAAGTTTCTCATCGCCGGTAACTTGGTATGCTTGGAGTAATGCTAAGGGTAGAATCCCATTGTCGTACGTCATGTGCGGTTCAAACCAATGCCATTCGTCGGTACGCGTCGATTCGTAGGAGGCTACCAGTTTATTGGTGAGCATTTGCAAGTAAGCAAACATACCTTCATCGGTAGGGTGGTATTGTAAATAATAGCTTACCCCGATTACAGTATTGGCGTGCCCACGGATGTATTTTAAATCTTTAAAATGACCAATCGCTCGTTGGAACATATCCGTTGCAAACTCGCGGTAACTATGGTTGGGCGCGAACTTAATGAGGTAGCCTAATGCCCATACCGTTCTACCGAAAGAATCTTCAGAACCAATTTCATCTAAGTATTGCAAATTAAAGCTGAGGAAGTTGCGGAAATTTCCATCTTCCCGTTGCATATAGTTTATAAAGCTTAAATACACAGGCAGCATCTCGTGCACATCTTTGCTTTTGCGGTATTGATTGGCCATTAATAGCATCATCAAAGCACGTGCATTATCATCTACACAATAGCCTTCCTTTAAATTTGGAATACCATATTTCGCATGTTGAATAATACCCGTTTTGTCGGTAATACGACGAACGTGCGAGAAGTTCAACACCGGCATTTGGTTAATAAATGGATTCAGGTTACGTACCGCCATGCGTGTAGGTTGGTACTCTTGAACAATGAGTTGCGCCGTATCGTGGTATTGCTGTCCCATCATCGACCATTGTAAATGTTCGCCGTAAGCTGCCGCACGTTTTTGAATCGCTTGCCATGCATACGGGTTATCGAATAAATGGAGGATGATGTTGGATAATTGTTCCGATTGTTTGAAGCCGAACAACACACCACGACCATCATCTAACAACTCTTTCGCATACCAATAGGGCGTAGATAAAACCACCGCTCCCGCACCGAGTGCATAAGTAAGCGTACCGGAGGTAATCTGCGATTCACTTAAATATGGCGTGATGTACAATTCGCATCGTAACAAGTAAGCACATAATTCATCTTCATCCAAGAAACGATTCAAGAACACTACGTGATCCTGTAATTGTAAATCCGACACTAATTGTTTCAAACTATCACGGTATTCTTCCCCCGCGTGTTTAATCACCCCTGGGTGCGTAGCCCCGGCGATTACATACACCACGTCGGGATATTTGGCTACCACGCTGGGCATGGCTTTAATAACGGTTTCAATCCCTTTATTGCGGCTGAGTAAGCCGAAGGTAAAGAGCACCTTTTTATCTTTCAGTTCAGGAAGTACATATTCATTCACATCCTTAATCCCACAAAACTCGGGCACACCGTGTTCTATCAAAGAAATTTTATGGGAAGGAATGTCGTATACTTCTTCAAGGAAATCAATCGCTAAATGACTCATCACCACGATGCCTTGTGCTTTTAAGCCTATTTGGTGAACGATTGTTTTTTGCATGTAACTCGGTTCTTTCAACACGGTATGGAAAGTAACCATCACGGGGATTTGTAGCTTGTCGATAAACGGCAACACAAAAATCCCGCTTTCGCCACCATAAATACCAAACTCGTGTTGTATCACACAAATCTGTGCCCCACTTTTATTAATGAAATCGGCGGCAGCAATATAAGAATCCAAATCATTTTGCTGGATAGTATAGGCTACCTCCGGGGGGTAGTCGTATGCTTGATGTGCATCATTAAGGGCGATGACCATGGCTTCGGTATTTGGTACGGCACTAACGGCTTTTACCAAGTGGTGTGTAAACGTGGCAATGCCACATTCTCTGGAAGGATACGATGCTACATATGCAATTTTCATGTGTTGGGCAATTTTTTTCCGGGTTAAGAATACTCATCTATTTGTAAGGGGGACAGGACTATAATAACAGTCAAAAAGAAAGCCAGTTTAACTATCTATGGATATTTAAAAAGCTAATAACTTGTAATGTGCGCGTAAAAAAAAGGTCATTTTGACAAATACAGATTTTGGTCGATATGTAGCCAAATAGGCTGTGATGGGAAGGTTGAGGTAAAGTTTCCACATTTCCGTACATCCATGTGCAGAACCAGTTGCCCAAAAAAAGGGGGTTGCAACGTGGAAATGTCTAAATTCGTGCAGTCAAAAAAAGGCCGAAGCATGAATCGGCGGAAGCATTATGAAGCAATTGAATCAATATATTCCATTTAATGAAACGGGGTATTGTAGTTCGTTAGTATCGGATTTTTTAACGTCGGCCCCCAGCATACGCAACTTTACGCAGTATAATCCAACTCACCCGGATGTTGAATTAGCGATAAAAACAAAGGCTAACCAGCCCATCCACCGCGATGTATTGGTGAAAGCTTTACAAGGGCAATATAGCCGCTTGGAGCATGTAGATACCGCTGTTCGTACGAATATTGAACTGTTGCTTTCTACCAACACTTACACAATTTGTACTGCACACCAGCCAAATATATTTACAGGTTACTTGTATTTTGTATATAAAATTTTACAAACAGTCAAGTTGTCACGAGAGCTTACCGAGAAATTCCCTGGGAAGCATTTTGTGCCTGTGTATTATATGGGTAGTGAAGACGCTGATTTGGATGAGTTGGGGAAAATCTTCCTCAACAACAAAACCATTTCGTGGCCTACGCAACAACATGGAGCAGTGGGTAGAATGAAAACAGAAGGCTTTGCCGCGTTAATCGACCAAGTTACGGCTGAATTGGGTTACGGCCCGTTCGCGGCCGATTTGGTGGAGATGTTGAAGAAGGCTTACTTAGGGCATGATACCATTCAAGAAGCAACGCTTTACTTGGTGAACGAATTGTTTGGTAAATACGGCGTAGTGGTGTTGATTCCAGACAATCCCGCGTTAAAGCGCTTGTATATTCCCGTTATGCAAGAAGAATTGTTACAACAGTCTTCTTTCCATGTAGTGGAGAAAACGAACGTGGAATTGTCGAAAAACTACAAAGCACAAGCATACCCGCGTGAAATAAACTTATTCTATTTAAGCCAAGGTACCCGCGAAAGAATCGTGAAAGAAGGCGAAGTATGGAAGGTATTAAATACACCATTGGAATTCGATGAAGCTACCTTGCTACAAACCTTGCACGATTACCCCGAGCGTTTTAGCCCGAATGTAATTCTTCGCGGTATGTTCCAAGAAACCATTTTGCCAAACGTGGCCTTTATTGGTGGCGGTGGAGAAGTGGCCTACTGGTTGCAATTAAAAGACTTGTTCAATCATTACAACGTACCATACCCCATCGTATTGTTACGTAATTCCTTCTTATACATCGATCAATTCCACCACGAACGCATCGCGAAATTGGGCTTGAGCGTACAAGATTTGTTTATTGAAACAGAAGCCTTGGTAAATGCCTTCGTGCGTAAGCATACGAATGCTGAATTGGTATTGAAAGAAGAATACGCGTTAATTGACCAATTATTTGCCAAAATTGCCGAGAAAGCAAAACAGATTGATGTTACCTTGGAAGTAACAACACAAGTAGAGCACAACCGCGCGATTAAATCTATCGGGAAATTAGAGCATAAGTTTTTGAAAGCCGAGAAGAAGAAGTTTGCATGGCAAACAGAACAAATCAGGCAATTGAAAGCCCGCTTATTCCCGGGTAACTCTTTACAAGAAAGAAAAGAAAACTTCATGCCGTACTACGCAATGTATGGAGAAGCTTTCTTTGAAACCATATTAAATGCCATGATACCCGTAACGGATCAGTTCTGCGTAATTGCAGAAGCGTGAACCGCGGCCTTTTTCATGTCTTTCACCACTACTACGATGGCGTTGAGCTGATCCCGGACCTGCTTGATCTCTAAGAGTTCGTCGCGAGCCGGGGTATGACCGGCGCCTTCGTTTATTTGCGCCTGGCGCAAAGCAGCCAAATCCTCTAAATGCTGCTCAATCGCCTGCAAGGCTGCCGGTGCAGCTATTTCTTCGGGATGTTTGCCCGTTTTCATGTACTCTTCTAACTGGTCGATGAGCGTCATTACGTAAGTGGTAATCGCTTGGTATTCCTCTTCCTTGTGGAACTGGAGCTTCTGTTCTAACGCATATGCCGCTAACTGGGCAATGTGCGATGACAAAGAGTTGGCCAGTACTACGAAATGGTATATTTCCGAAGCACTTTTTTGCTTATTCTTGGGTTCCGACAGCATCCGTTGGAAGGCGGCCATTAAGTTGGCGGTGCTAACGTACACATCTTTGCGGGCCAGTTTAAACGCGGTGATGGAGAAGGGTTGCTTCGTGTATAACTGCATCACTTGGAAGAAATACTTCCTATTCGCATCTACCATCTTCAACATGTAATTCGGCAAGAATTTATATTCCCAACTAGGCCAGAAGAAGTAGTTAAACGTAAACGCTATCGCCACACCAATTGCCGTATCCGATACACGCAGCATTACGTTGTCGAAATCTGCCGGGTGTAAGAAGTGGAGGAGGAAGATGATAAAAGGAGTGGTAAATACTACGCTTACAACGTAGTTATAAGTCATGTAACTATACGCCCCCAGAATGCACAGCAGCATAATGATGAAGATAGCCGTAGGGTCTTTCGTAATAAATAGCACTAATACCGCGAACATGGCCCCAATGACCGTACCGAGGATACGTTGGTAGCTGCGCGATTTGGTTAAACTGAAACCGGGTTTCAAGATCACCACGATGGTCAGCAAAATCCAGTAGGCTTTACTGATCTCCAGGAAGTGCCCCAAGAGGTAACCGGCTGCCATGGCCAACCCAACACGCACCGCGTGGCGGAAGATATGGGAGTCGAAAGTGAGGTTATTTTTGAACGTATCGCGATCGTACCGTTGCGAGGTGGTAAACTTGGCCAGGTCGAGGCTGGTATCGAAGTTTACTTCCTTTACACGTTCTAAACGGGTAAGGCGGTGCAGGTTATAAATACGTTGCGAGATTTGTTTTAAGTTGGTGAGCAGGCTTTCTAAAGGAATAAGCTCGTTGAATGCGCTGGTGGAGAGATGGGTATCCCTAAACGCAATCATTTCCCGCTTCACTTTTTCAATCTCTAATTTCAAGTTCACTTTCGGGAAGGAACGTTGCGTGGCAGATACGGCTAAGCCTATTTGATCTAACTCCTCGGCAAATGCCACGATGGTATCGTGCAATTGGGCGATAAGGTGCGTGTTTTTGTATTTTTGCTGCAAGGAACGGTAGTCGATCTGGGAAGCCATAATTTGCTCGTACATGTCTACCAAATCGAGGAAAATGAGTACCATGCTCTTGCTAATACTGGTAGTTCCTTGCTGGGCCGACCGTTGTTTCAACAACAATTCCCTCACCGCTTCCATCTTTTCGTTCACCACTACCTGTTGGGCAATTACGGCACGGTAGGTTTCGTTCACATCAATATCACTTTGGTAGAAGTTGGCGCGGAGGCGGAGGTAATGGGCGGTTTGTTGAATACAGTCGCCCAAGGTTTGTTGTACCGTTAAATACGGTCGAATTTGCCAAAGTACAATAGCGAGAATGGCATACCAAACGCAACCGGCAAAGGTGGCGGCGGTGGCAAGGAGTGCACTTTGCCAGTCCAGGTGTTCACTTAAAATAGATACTAAAACCAGCAAACAGCCGATGCCAATATTGGCGCCGCGGTTGCCGTAGATATTTAACATGGCATAGAAAAAGCCGCAAGCCGCTAACCAAGGCGTTAAAAACCAAGGGTAGGGCGAGAGTAGTCCTGTGCCTAAAGCAGTTAAAGTAATGAGGATGGTGCTGATGATCAGCCCATTTCTCTTGTGAATAATCGTGCCCGGTACATCGGCTAAGGCACAACAAAGGGCGCCCATAGAGGCGGCAATCCCAATATCGAGCCTACCAAACGGTACGGAAATCAACGAAGGAACAACGGCACCTATACTTGTTCTAAGGCCGTTACTAAAATGGAAACTGAATAAAAAGGTCTTGACTTCTTTGGATAATCGTTCTAAATGCATGCCGCTACAAAGTTAAACGGAAATATTAGGATGAAAGGGACGAATTGTTGAATTGCAATCGCTGAACGACAATCTACACGCTTCATTCTCATCTTTTTGTTGTGAAACCATCGAAATGGATGGAGGTAACCTATTAGTAAATTCCGTGCCATCCTTTCTACGTCGACAATTTATCACAAAAATTAATATAAAAAGAACAAAATGAGATAATTATGTGGCTGTTCCCGGCAAAAAGTTGTGCATTTTATGCAAAGCTGTGTATAAAAAAAATATGATTTGTCGCCTTTCCCCGTTAACTTACCAAATAGAAGAGAGGATGCCATATCACCCCCTGCCCCTGCTAGCTTATTTATTTGATGTACGCTAGGTAGAAGATGATAGTGTTTTGTATTAAAATTATATCTTTGACCGCTTATTAAAATCGAGGAAGCTTGCGTTTAAAAACATTAGAGATAAAAGGATTCAAAAGTTTTGCAGACAAGACTGTTTTGCATTTCGACGAGGGCGTAACAGGCGTTATCGGTCCTAACGGGTGTGGTAAGAGTAATATTATCGACTCTATCCGTTGGGTAATCGGTGAGCACAAGATTAGTAACCTTCGTTCGGAAAACCAGGCGGGCTTGGTGTTCAATGGTTCGCGTACCCGTTCTGCCAGCGGTATGGCGGAGGTGAGCCTCACTTTTGAAAACACGAAAAATGTGTTGCCCACGGAATTCACTACCGTCACCGTAACACGTAAATTCTACAAAAACGGGGATAGTGAATACCGCTTGAATGACGTGGTTTGTCGTTTGAAAGATATCCATAACCTGTTTATGGATACGGGGGTAAGTACCGACTCTTACGCGATTATCGAGTTAGGGATGGTAGACGATATCATCAAAGATAAAGAGAACTCGCGCCGCCGCATGCTTGAACAAGCTGCGGGTATTTCCATTTATAAAACCCGTAAAAAAGAAGCCAAAGCCAAGTTAGACGCCACCGAAGGCGATCTGAACAGGATCGAGGATTTGTTGTTTGAAATCAATAACAACCTTAAAACCCTCGAAAGCCAAGCGAAAAAGGCTGAACGCTATTACGAAATCAAAAAGGAATACAAAGATTTAAGTATAGAGTTAGCAAAAGCTGCGTTAGAAGGGTTCAATCTCGATTTTAAAGACCTTACCGACCAGCAACAACTCGAAACGGATAAGAAATTACTGCTCGAAGCGGAAATCGCGAAAGACGAAGCAGCTGTAGAGAACGATAAATTACATTTCGTAGCGAAGGAAAGAGAATTGCAAGTATTGCAGAAATCTTTTAACGAACTCGTTGCCACCATTCGTACGAAAGAGAACGATAAAAACTTAGCCACCCAACAATTAACCTACCTCCGCGAACGCGAAAGAAACTTAAGTGATTTCTTGAACAATGCA
The DNA here is from genome assembly GCF_003259335.1 of Chitinophaga skermanii. GTDB lineage: Bacteria > Bacteroidota > Bacteroidia > Chitinophagales > Chitinophagaceae > Chitinophaga > Chitinophaga skermanii. The sequence continues at coordinate 271,426 of NZ_QLLL01000002.1, read as the reverse complement.
GAAGGACAATTGTCGGGCCTCACAGAAAGTATTGCTTTCACGGAATCCCAATCCATCGAAGAACAAGAAGTGTTCGAATCGATGCAAGATGAGTTGGAAACCTTGAAGGAAATGGTAGAAGACAAGAAAGAAGGCTTCAACCAAAAGAAACAAGTACTAGAAAACCTACGCCGCGACCAGCAACAATGGCAACGTCAACAGTTCGAAGCTGAAAAGAAGGTAGCCGTAGCCGATACGTCTGTACAAAACTTAGTACGCAGTATTCAACAAGTACAAGAAGAAAAAACTTCCCGCCAAGAACAAATACAACAACTCGAAGGCGAAAAAGAAATCCTCCAAGAAACCATCGAAACACGTAAAGAAGAACTCGCCGAAATGATCCGTTTCCAAGAAGAAACGAAAGGCAAAATTCTCGCTACGCAATCCGATATCGAGCAATTGCGCGATACCTTGGTAGATGAAAACAGGAAACTCGATTCCAAAAAGAACGAGTTCGACCTCTTGAAATCACTCGTTGATAGCTTAGAAGGTTACCCCGAGAGTATCAAATTCTTAAAGAAGAATACCGACTGGAATAACAAGGCGCCTATTTTGAGCGACGTGTTTTTCTGTAAGGAAGAATATAGAACTTGCGTAGAGAACTTCCTCGAACCGTATTTGAACTACTACGTAGTGAACAATACCGAAGAAGCCATCCAAGCAATTCACTTGCTCGACCTCAATAAAAAGGGTAAAGCCAACTTCTTCATCCTCGACCAATTCAACCACCAAAGCGGTAGCTTGTTTACGCCGCCAGGTACTACGCCGGCATTGTCGGTAGTAGAGCTCGACGAGAAATACAAAGGTTTAGGTAATTACTTACTGGGTAAAGTATTTATCGCCGACGATATTGCGAGCTTGGATTTTACGCAGTTCCCTGATAAGGATGTACTAGTGTTGGAAAAAACTGGTAAAATGCACCGTGGTAAGTACAGCATTAGCGGTGGTTCTGTAGGACTATTCGAGGGTAAGAAATTGGGTCGTGCTAAGAACTTAGAGAAATTAGAAGCTGAGATCAAATCACTCGATGCGATTGTAGCCCAATTGCGCGAGCAGATCCAGCAGAAGCATAACGAAGTGTTGGGGTATAATGGTCAACTAAACGAGAACAACATCAACCAAGCACGCGAACGTGTGAACCAGTTGAACAACCAGTTGTTCGGTTTGCAAAATAGGATCGAGAACTTCCACCATTTGATAGAATCGGCGGATAAGCGCTTGGCAGAAATGCAAACCTCGTTGGATACTAACCAAACGTCTATTGCCGATGTACGCGATGAATTGGAAACCTTGAACGACCGTGTGAATGAATTATTCGACGCGATTGTGAATGCAGAAAGGTTAGCATCGGAAGCAGAGCAACAATTCAACCAATCGAATATTCAATTTAACAACCAAAACTTGCAACATACCCGTCAACAAAGTAAAGTACAGGGCTTGAAGCAGGAATTGGAATTCAAACGTAAACAGTTAACCGATTTGCATACGCAGGTTGAAAGCAACAAGTTGCAGTTAACCGATACGGTGGCCAACATTGCCGCGGCGGAAGATAAGCTCGGTAGTGCAGATGATGGCTTGTTGGAATTGTTCCGTAAGAAAGAAGAAGAAGAAAAGGCGCTCAACGAAAAAGACCAAGAATACTACAACTTCAGGAACCACTTACAAGAATTGGAAACGAACTTACGCGGCAAAATCCGCTCGCGCGAGCAAGTAGAACAACAATTGAACGTGGTGAAAGATAAAGTGAACGAATTGAAACTACACCTTGCCTCTATGAAAGAGCGCTTGAGCGTAGAATTCAAAGTGAACTTAGACGAAATCATCGACGAAGCAAGAACGAGTACATTGCCGGCAGATGAACTCCAAGGCAGCGCAGAGCGCATGAAAAAACGCTTGGAGAACATGGGTGAAATTAACCCTACGGCCATCGAAGCATTTACGGAAATGAAGAAACGTTACGAGTTCATCCTCGAACAAAAAACAGACCTCGTAAATGCGAAAGATTCGCTGATGGCTACCATTCAAGAAGTAGAAACCACGGCGAACCAGAAGTTCTTAGATACCTTCAACCAGGTGAAAGAGAATTTCATCCGCGTATTCAAGGCCTTGTTTACAGAAGAAGACCAGTGTGATATGATTCTCTCTGATCCTGCGAACTTAGCCGATACAGGTATCGAAATTATCGCGAAGCCGAAAGGTAAACGCCCAGCGGCCATTACCCAGTTATCGGGTGGTGAGAAAACACTTACAGCTACCGCCTTGTTGTTCGCTATTTACCTCATTAAACCGGCACCATTCTGTATCTTGGATGAGGTGGATGCCCCGTTAGATGATGCGAACGTAGGCAAGTTCACCAATATGATTCGCAAGTTCTCCGATAACTCGCAGTTCATCATCGTTACGCACAACAAGCAAACGATGGCGGCAGTGGATGTTATTTACGGGGTAACCATGCAAGAACCGGGGGTAAGTAAACTAGTACCGGTTGACTTTAGAAGCTTGAATTAAACATTCGCCAACATACTGCAAGGGGGATTGAGAACCAACATTGTTCTTCATCCCCTTTGTTTTTACGAGTAGAGAGATGAAAATCATGAATCGCACCACGTTGTACAGCTTGCTGGTAGCTACATTCGCCACAGCTTGTAATAACACTACTGGGAAAAAAGATCGACACACCGACAGCCTAGCTGCCCGCGAAGCCTACGCGGAATCGCCTGTATTAAAGCCGGAAGAGGCTTTGAAAACCATTCAACTGCACGCAGAAGATGCCAATTTACAATTATCAATAGCCGCTACTGAACCACTCGTATTTGTACCCGTTGCCGTTACACAAGATGTACGCGGTAGGCTATGGGTAGTGGAAATGACAGGCTTTATGCCTGATGTAGATGGTAAAGGGGAAGAAGCCCAAAACGGCAAGATCGTCATCTTAGAAGATACTGACCATGATGGCAAAATGGATAAACGCACGCTATTCATGGATTCGCTGGTGCTACCAAGGGCTGTGTGCCTAGTAGGTGAAGGCGTATTAGTAGCAGAACCACCTTACCTATGGTACGTAGAGAACAACGGCGATAAAGCCGGTAAGAAAACCTTGGTCGACGATAAATACGCCGATGGCGGTAACGTAGAACACCAACCAAACGGTTTGCTGCGCGGCGTCGATAACTGGATTTACAACGCCAAATCCAATAAGCGCTACCGCAAAGTAGGCGATCGTTGGCTTATAGAAAATACGCACTTCCGTGGCCAATGGGGTATTACCCAAGACAATAAAGGCCGCCTGTATTATAACACCAATTCCGATAACCTACTGGGCGATTATTTCCCCCCTAGCATGAGCAATGGCAACCCGAACCAACGCAACGTAGCAGGTTTCGGTGAAGTAATTGTACGCGACACCCGCGTATTCCCATTACGCGCTACCCCGGGTGTTAACCGTGGGTACCAAAAAGAAGTGCTCGACGATAGCTTGCGCTTACGCAACTTTACAGCCGCTTGTGGTCCTGTTATTGTACGAGGCAGCAAATTGGGTAACTGGATGCAAGGGAAAGCCTTGGTGGCAGAGCCTGCTGGGAACTTGGTTAGCATGTCGACCTTGTCGGATAGCTCGTTCATTGTAAGCGGTAAACGTACGCAAAAAGATGGTGTGGAGTTTATCTCCAGTACCGATGAACGTTTCCGCCCGGTGAACTTATATGAAACCTTTGATGGATCGGTGTTGGTATTGGATATGTACCGCGGCATCATTCAACATAAAACCTACTTAACGGATTACTTAAAGAAGGAAATCAAGGACCGCGATTTAACACAACCGCTGAATTGTGGTCGTATTTATAGGATCGAGAAGAAAGGTACAACGGCACAAGCTTATACAATTCCCACCTTTAGCAAGGAGAACATCGCGGAATTATGCCAATACTTTACGCGGCCAGAACCTTGGATGCAGGAACATGTTCAGGAGTATATCGTAGATCACCAAGTGAAAGAAGCAGTACCTATCTTACGCGCTATGCTGAAAAGCAAAGATGCAATTGATATGGCGGCGATTCGTATTTTATATACCTTGGAAGGTTTACAAGCATTAACCTTCACCGATATTGCTAGTGCTAGCTTTTACGATTATGCTTACCGTATGCATGTATACCCCTTGTTGCCTAAAGTAATTAACGCGGGGAATGCGAAAGATGTAGTGATGATGATGAAGGTAGATATGCAAACGGTAGAGTCCGCCAAAGCTGTTTCCTTAGAGCCGGTTGTAGCGGCCAGTTTGAACGTCATTAAGCCGTATGATAAAGCATTTTATGAAAGTGTTTTACAGGCGATGAGTTCGTATGCTGACCAAAACATCTTCGTGATTGATGCATTAATTAGCACCCAATACAAGCAAGAGAAAGCATACCAAGAGAAATTGCTGGCATGGGTACCCGATACCACGCGCCTCGTACATAAACAATTGCGTAAAGTGTTAGACGATATGTCGAAACAACAAAATGAAGCGCAATTAACCGCCTTAAAAGCCAAGTTCCCACGTGGCTATGAAGTATATAACAGCTATTGCAAAACCTGCCATGGCGATGATGGAGGCGGTGTAAAATCGCTGGCACCTCCATTGAATGGCTCGGAATGGGTAACGGGCGACCGTGGCAAGCTGATTAAGATTGTTCTGTTTGGCCTCTCGGGCCCCGTGAAGGTAAATGGTAAAACCTACCAAGCTCCGGAAATTAACGGCGATATGCCGGGTATTGGTAATAGCGACGAGTTTTCGGATAGCGACATTGCTTCGTTATTGAGCTTTATTAGGAATTCTTGGAACAACAAAGCATCTGAAGTGTCGAAGAAGGATATCGAGGAGATACGTGCGGCAGAGAAGGGTAGAACCAAGGCTTATACGATCGAGCAATTACACTAACGTATTTACTTTCTTACAATAAAAAAACCTTTCTAAGCCATGCCTAGAAAGGTTTTTTCTTTTATTGCTGTATCAATGATTAATCTAACTTAAAATCGATCTTGTCGCCGTAGGTAATGTGGTATTTATCACAATACCCGCCTACAACTTCTACCACGTATAGGGCCTTTTTGTAAGAAGGCAATCCATCTTCGGATAGGGGAGTAGCATATTTCTGGATAGAAACGATTTCCTTGTTTTCGCCGATGTACAGGAGGTCGAGTGAAATGTAGGTGTTCTTCATCCAGAATGACTGTTCTTCAGCTACGTCGAAAATAAACAGCATGCCTTGGGTTTCCTCCATAGAGCGGCGGTACATCAAACCTTTAGCACGTTCTTCGTCGGTGCGGGCCACTTCGATATCGATTTTACGAATGGTATCGTTGTTTTGTTTAGAGATGAACCACAATTCGCCTTGCTTCTTAAAAGCAGGGCCTTGGTCTTCTACAGTGCTGGTATTACTTCCTGCATTACTACCATTCGTAGCGCCTGGATTGTTATTACATGCAGCTAAATATGAAACAACGCCGAGCGTGATCAATATTTTAGGAAGAAATGTCATGTTGCAAAATCGTTTTAGGTACATGAAGTTAGGAAAGATTTCCATCCGGCAAAGGATGAATTTCGTAATAATTGTAAAAAATCCCGTCCCTAACGGGTAGGGCTACACGATAATTGGTAAATGGAGTAAGCTGCTGGACAAAAAAAGCCATACTTGGTGGGTATGGCTTTATATAAAAACAATTTGAATACTGGTTTAGTTCTTTTTAGTGGAACCGAGGATTTCTTCGTCGGTGAACTGTACATCTGTGAAATCTTGGATTTCGTTGTACACGGTATCACGTTCTACCGGTCTTCTACCTGCTTGTTTGATCAACAAAGCCAGTTGAGCTGTACTCATAGATGGCGTTTGTTCTTCCGCGCCGGCCATAGAGTAGATCTTCGTGGTATCGTCGATCGTACCGTCTAAATCGTTCACACCGAAAGCGAGGGTCAATTGCGCTGTACTTCTACCGAGCATTGGCCAATAAGCTTTTAAGTGTGGGAAGTTATCCATGTACAAACGAGCAATGGCGTACATTCTTAAATCTTCAATGATAGAAGATTCTGGAACGTCTTCCATGTCGTTTTCTTTGTTCCTGAACTTTAATGGAATGAAGGTGTTGAAACCGCCTGTTTCGTCTTGTAACTGGCGTAATTTCTCCATATGATCTACACGGTGCCAATATTCTTCTACGTGACCGTAAAGCATGGTGGCATTGGTGTGCATACCTTCATTGTGTGCTGCGCGGTGAATGGCTAACCAACCTTCGCCGTCCACCTTATCATGGCAGATTTGGTTACGTACGTCGGGATGGAAGATTTCCGCACCACCGCCCGGCATGGATTGTAAGCCCGCTTCGCGGAGTTTACGCATACCTTCTTCGGTGGTTAATTTGGCTTTACGGAACATGTAATCCAATTCAACGGCCGTAAATCCTTTGATATGTAAACCAGGCCTGTGCGCCTTGATTTTTTGAATGAGTTCGCAGAAGAAGTCTAACTGCATTTTAGGATGCACGCCACCTACGATGTGTACTTCCGTAACGGGTTGGTGATCGTACTTTTTCACAATATCCAACATCTCGTCGATGCTGAGTTCCCAACCATCTTCGCGGTTTTTGTACAAGCGCGAATAAGAACAGAACTTGCATGTAAACACGCATACGTTCGTGGGTTCAATATGGAAGTTCCTGTTGAAATAAGTTTTATCACCGTGCATTCGCTCTCGTACAAAGTTCGCCAAGCTTCCTACAAAGCCTAACTCGCCTTTTTCAAATAATGTAATGCCTTCTGCAGGTGTAAGTCGCTCCTTGTTGATTACCTTATCTGCAATCCTTTTTAATTCTTTATCGAGCGTTGGTTCTTGTAGAATTGCTTCTAGCGTGAGTTGTGTATCGATCGTTGTCATCATTGTACTTTCACTAGTTTATAAGTCTTCACCTTGTTCTTGTAAAACAACTTCACAAAGTAAACACCATTTGGGGCATTTACCAAATCAAAAGTGAGCTTGTTATTAACTAGTTCCGTGGCTGACTTCTGCGTGACTTGTCTTCCGGAAACATCGTAAACGGCTACGGTTTCCAAGTCTTCCGGTATTTGATAGAAAACGATGTAGAATGTTTGTTGGAAAGGGTTGGGAATGAGCAAGATACCTTTTTCTCTCAGGTTCTTATTCACTTCTTTCTGCACGATATGAATATTATCCAGGTAGATATTGTTCTCGTAGTTGGCGGTACTTCTGAACACTACCCTAAAGTCTTTATTTTTTGTAAACGGCGTTAAGTTCACCGTATCTCTGCGCCATTCGTTAGAAGTAGGCACGAAATTACCGTTGAATGGTGTTGGCCGGGTTATAAGTGAAGCACCCCATTTCTTATAGCCTGTTGGGATGAAGGTTTGACCACAATCGGTGGTAACAAGCACCTCTAATGTATCCCATAGGTTGTTAATGGTAGAAGTAGGGCTTACAACAGCCGCTGCTAAGTCGAAATACAACAGCACAGAGTCGTCGTTATTACCTTGGAAGCGGGGGCTGAGAAGGTCGTCGACTTGGTCGTTGGCTGCATAGAAGTAGTTGTTCATCATAATAGAACGACTACTATTGCGGCCTGTATTGGCAAGTTGCCAAGTGTACGAGTTATCGTAATTAATAATCGACCAGTCGGCCGGCGGAATAACGCCTGCTTCAAAATCTTGTGTATACGGGTAGCTTGTGATAGCGAGGTATGTAAAGTTCTTCGTTAAGGTATCGTTGCCGGTTTGTTGATCGGCAACACCGTTAGGAAGTTCGCTGTACACGGTAATGGTATGTGCACCACCGGTGGCGTTAATAGCGGCTAGGTTAACGGAAGCGGTAGCCATGGTTGCTAGGTTACCGGTCCAGTTATAGCTAATTACGTTGCCGTTATCGATTTTATATTTGATCGTTACTTTCGTGAGGGGGAGGCTGCCTTTATTGAGGAGCGTTACAATAGGTGTTTGGGCAGGGTTACACACGTCGCCAACAGGCTGTGTAATAGCGGAGATGGAAGCGTCGTTGGGTTCTAATACAACGGGTTGGCAACCATCGGAAGTTTTTAAGCTGGCGCGGGAAACATCGAGTGCGCTACGCATGCGATCTACTTGGCCTGCAGTAAAAAGGTACATACAAGCATCGTACACGTAATCCATGTAGTTCATGAACATAACGCCGGGAGCGGTGGTAGTGCAATTATCGGTAAGGGGGAAGGTAGGGCAGTTGTAATTTTCTGCGCCTTGTAAGGGGGTATCGTTTACGCCATCGTCTACGGTACAAGCACCATTATCATCACCCCAAATATGCCTTAAATTAAAGAAGTGGCCAATTTCGTGGGTGGCCGTTCTGCCTAAATTATAAGGCGCACGGGCGGCACCTGTATTACCGAAACCGGTATACAACACTACTACCCCTTGTTCCGATGCTGGGAAAGCAGGGCCGGGAGGAGTAGCTACGCCGAGGTAGTTATCGTTGAGGGCACATACCCAGATATTCAAGTATTTATTCGTGTCCCATGCATCTTTACCACCTGTATTATTGTGTTTTACGCGGGAAGCGGAGTTGGTAATATCGAAGCCTGAAGCGGATGTTACCGTTCTTGTGATACCTGTAGTTGGGTCGCCGGAAGGGGTACGTTGTGCCAGGCAGAATTGTAAACCTGCATTGCCAATAATACCTTGCCAAACGCCCGGTACCTTAGTTATATCGGTATTGGTAGCAGAATAATCTTTGTTTAATTGCTCGATTTGCGAGAGAATTTGTGCATCTGTTACTACGCTTGGATTCGGTAATACAACATGCACTACAACCGGGATGGTAACGGTAGGTTCGCGGAGGAATGATTTGTTAAGGACGCGCTGTTGTTGTTTGAGTTGTAATTGATTTTCCAACTCGGTATAGGCTAATTGCAGCTTGGCGCTACCTTTTAATTTTTTATCTAATACTTCCGCGGTGCCGCATTTTCTAGGTTGTTGAGCCAACAACGCAGAAGTCATCATCGTGAATACGAAAATAAGGAGAGTACAGGTACGCAAATATCTATAGTTTAAAGTGTAACCGACAGTCGAATAGAGTTTCCCGCGCTTACACTATTTGCTACCTACACTCTCCTTGCGCGAATATGTTTTTACTTATCGAATAAAGCGCCCGCAATACATGCACACATTAAACAGGCAATTGTACCACCTACTAATGCTTTCACACCTAATTCGGTTAAGTTCTTACGTTGATTCGGGGCTAATTGACTAATACCGCCAATTTGAATACCAATGGATGCGAAGTTGGCGAAGCCCGACAATGCATACGTTGCAATCAATAAAGATTTTGGATCTTGAATGACGTTCGCAGACTTCATTTGTCCGAGTGAAATATACGCCACAAATTCATTCAAAATCGTTTTTTCGCCTAATAATTGACCAATGGCCAACATATCCTGCTTAGCTACCCCAATTAGCCAGGCGACTGGGGCAAAAACATAGCCTAAAATCATCTGTAACGACAATTCTTTGTACCTGCCGTCGGTGGCAGCGGCAATGCTTGGGTTTAAGTGGGTGATATCACCTACCCATAAAAGGAGGGAATTTGCTAACCACATCAACGCGGTAAATACGATAAGCATCGCACCTACGTTTACGGCTAATTTTAAACCGTCGGTTGTACCGAGGGATAATGCATCGAGGAAGTTGTCGCCCAATTTCTCTTTCGGGATTTTGAGTTCTTTCGTGATGAGGTGCCCTTCGGTTTGAGGGAATAATATTTTAGAGCAAACGATCGCGGCGGGGGCGCTCATGATCGATTGGGAAAGCATGTGTAAGGCGAAGAATTTCTGCTGAACGGGGTCGTTTCCGCCGAGCATATTTACGTAGGCAGCCAATACGCTACCTGCCGTGTTGGCCATACCGCCAATCATAATACAGAGGATCTCTGAACGCGTCATTTTCTCCAAGTAGGGGCGAATCATTAACGGCGCTTCGGTTTGACCGAGGAAGATGTTAGCAGCCGTTGATACGCTTTCAGAACCAGAGATATTGAGTTTGTTCAACACGTAAGCAAATACGAATACGATCTTTTGCAAGATACCTAAGTAGTATAAAACAGATGATAAGGCAGCAAAGAAGATGATATTAGGCAATACTTGTACACCAAAGATGTAGGCCCAGCTACCACTGGCATTCGCTAATTCCCCGAAAATAAATTCGGTACCCTTATGGCTGATATCGATCAACTCTACGAACACATCCGAGCTGGCCGACAGTACGTTTCTAAAAACTGCGGGTGGGCACACAGCCGTGTACACGCAAATAGTTAGTATCATACAAGCCGTTAAAATGGTCCATTTCATCAGTTCCATGTTCTTTTTCGCTAATTGCGTAAGCAAGATCAAAGGAATGACTAAACCACCGGTAAGGGCAAGACTATTAAACGAATAAGTTTGACTGCGGATGGCGCCAAAGAAGAAGATGGCTAAAGCAGCAACAGCATAGAGAATAGAAAGACCATCGAGTTGAAGGCTAACACCTTTCTTTTGGTTTTGGATGGCGCGGTTGAAGATGATGTAGATGAGTGCAATACCGAAAATAATCCAGAATACAGGTTGACCGAAGACAGTGGTATTTAGCACGCCCAAAGCAAACATCACTTGGGCGAAAATGCCCATACCTACTAATTTCCAATCTACAGCCTTGCGGTTATTACTCAATACATAACATACAGCCACTAAAAATAACATGCCCAAGGCACCCCGGGCAATATTTTCCCCAATAGAAGACATAAATATTGTTGATTTCAAAATTCAAAAAGCAAAAAAAGGTAAAATACCTGGTACGGCAATAAATTATTGCTTAATTAAAGTGGATTTTAATGTTTTACTTTAAAAATAGCATTAAATATTAAAAATCATAGGTATGTAATAGATCAAATTTGAAGTTTGACGTATGTTTTACTTAGCTGATTTGTATGCATGCTATGAGATACAATTTGTTATAAAAAGAATCGACTAAGATCATGCGCATTTATCTCCTTATGATGAGATTAAATGATACCTTTTAGTAACGGCTTGCTTTATTATGTAAAGCATCCCTCGTACATGAGGCTATCACTGCGAAATCTGGGTCCAAAACCTTGTAACGTCTTGTGGAATAATGTGTTATAAAGGAGAGGGATAGCTCCAAATTTGCTAATTAACTATAAACCATATAGTTATACGAAGGGGGGATAGGGTCGAGATAGGCTTAGGATAGGCTTTAGATAGGCTTAGGATAGGCTCGAGATAGGGTGGAGATAGGCAAAGGATAGGGTATAATTAGGGGAGGGATAGGCAGCAGTACTTAAAAATACTTGGAATAACAGGTAAGGGTATAGGGTAAGGTAGGGAATTGGGTAGCTACGAATAGGGAGCTAATAGGTATGAGGAAGAAGTGATAGCGCATAAAAAAAGCCCGGTCGGATGACCAGGCTTTTCTGTATATCTTGTACGAAACCGATTAGAGGTTCGCTTGGATTTTTTTATCCAATACAGATTTAGGAACTGCACCTACTTGTTTGTCAACAACTTGACCGTTTTTGATGAACAAGATAGTTGGGATGCTAGTTACACCGTAATCTGTAGAAACAACTGGGTTGTTATCTAAATCGATTTTACCGATATTCACTTTACCTTCGTAGTCTTTCGATAACTAACTCATCGATAACTGGACCGATCGCGCGGCAAGGACCACACCATTCTGCCCAAAAATCAACTACGGATAATTTATCGCTTTCTAACACTGCAGACTTGAAGTTTGCATCAGTAAATACTAAAGCCATTTTTTTAAAATTTAATTTGTAAGATCTTTTTATAATTAGTTGGTGATTATTAGTTCAATGTATTGTTGATTGCAATAACTAAACCATACACAAAAGTAGGTGATTTTTTGACAGTTTACCTATTGATTGTCTCTATATACAGATCAATATCCGGCTGTTTTGCCAAGTAATGTGCCAACTCGTCATTCATCTCAATACCGCGGTTAAAGGTATGCATTTTAACCACAATATCTTCATCATTATCAGCGAGTTGCATATATAACTTACTATTGCCTGGGAACTTATTCGCATTTTCTGCTAGGAAGTCTACCATTTCCGGCGTTAGTAATTTAGGCGAAGTAAATAGGCCAATTTGCTTTGTATGAGTTTTTTTCACTTCTTGGAGCAATTGGATGCTATTTATTTTGAATTCGTACTCGTTTTCATTGAAACGACGGGATTTGAAACCACCGTTGATAAATAAGCACAAACCTGGTTTGAAGTAAGGTAAAAACTTCAAATAATCTTCGCTGAACAAGGCAAATTCGAACTTACCGGTATAATCTTCAATACCCATTACGCCAAACTGCTTATTGTTACGCGAAATACGCTCCATGGCCGTGGTAAGGAATACCGGTAACCTGAAGTTCTTTTCCCTCGAACGACCACCACCCGTTGGCGTAGCTAACTCGAGTTGGTACTCGGTTAAGTCCTGGATGGTATTCATGTGGTAATGCTTAATTTCGAACTTATAATCGTCGAGCGGGTGACCAGAAATATAAATACCCGTGATATCACGCTCGTTGTTAAGTTTAATCGTTAATGGCCATGGGTCGCATGGTGGAATTTTCGGCGGCGTTACTTCCGGCAATCCTTCATCACCAAATAAGCTACCCATACCCGATGAGCCGGCAGATACTTGGTTGCCGAATTTTACAATCTTCTCTAACCCCGTAGTTGGATCACCATCGGGCTTATGGAAGTATTGTGCACGGTGTAATTCCGTAAAGCAATCAAATGCACCCGACATGGCCAAGGCTTCCAGTGATTTCTTGTTCACGGCACGTTGGTTCACACGTTTAATCATGTCGAAGATGCTGGTATATGGGCCCCCTTTTTCACGTTCTTCAATTAGGCTTTCAATGGCTGCTTCACCCACACCTTTCAAACCCGAGAAACCGAAACGTACTTGTCCTTGTTTATTCACCGCGAAACCGTTGAACGATTCGTTCACATCGGGCGGCAATACGTCGATACCCATACGTTTACACTCTTCCATGAAGAAGGTGATTTTCTCGATGTTGCTGGCGTTGTTTAATACAGAGGCCATGTACTCGGAAGGGTAGTGGGCCTTCAAATACGCTGTTTGGTAAGCTACGAAGGCGTAACAGGTAGAGTGCGATTTGTTGAAGGCGTAGGATGCGAATGCTTCCCAGTCGGTCCATACCTTATCACATACTTTCAAATCGTGGCCATTCTTTGCGCAACCGTCCATGAACTGGGATTTCATCTTATCCAGTACGGCTTTTTGCTTCTTACCCATCGCTTTACGGAGTACGTCGGCATCACCTTTGGAGAAGTTGGCCAGTTTTTGAGAGAGCAACATTACCTGCTCTTGGTACACTGTAATACCGTAGGTTTCGCCCAAGTATTCTTCCATCTCTGCGAGATCGTAAACGGTAGGTTCTAAGCCTAGTTTACGTTTGATAAACAAAGGAATGTACTCGAGAGGACCCGGGCGGTACAGGGCGTTCATGGCAATCAAATCGTCGAACCGATCGGGTTTCAGTTCGCGTAAATATTTCTGCATACCGGGCGATTCGAACTGGAATGTACCGTTGGTTTCGCCTTTCTGGTAGAGTTCGTATGTTTTAGCATCATCTAAAGGAATATCGTCGATGCTGATCTCTACGCCATGGTTCTTTTTAATGAGTGCCAAAGCGCCTTTGATGATGGTAAGGGTTTTCAAACCCAAGAAGTCCATCTTAATTACACCGGCCGACTCGATAATGCTACCTTCGAACTGGGTAACGAGCAAATCGGAGTCTTTCGCCGTGGAAACAGGGATGAGTTCTGATAAATCTTGCGGTGCAATGATGATACCGGCGGCGTGGATACCTGTGTTCCTTACAGACCCTTCCAGTACGCATGCCTCGCGCAATACTTCGGCTTGTAAATCCTCGCCTTTAATGATCTCGCGGAGCTTTTTCACATTCTCCAAGTCTTCCCCCATCAAACCTTCTTTGTCCGACAAGCTTTTTTCGCCATCGAGGGGTGCATTGAAGATACGATCGAGTTGGATACCTGGTTTTTCCGGTACTAACTTGGCGAGGGCGTTGGATTCTTGTAAAGGCAAGTCCAATACGCGCGCCACGTCTTTAATACTCATTTTGGCGGCCATTGTACCGTAGGTAATGATCTGCGCTACTTGGTTTTTACCGTATTTCTGCACAACGTAATCAATTACCTTTTGGCGGCCTTCATCATCGAAGTCCGTATCAATATCGGGCATGCTCTTACGTTCGGGGTTCAAGAAACGCTCGAACAGTAGGTTATATTTAACTGGGTCGATGTTCGTGATACCAATACAGTATGCTACGGCAGAACCGGCGGCGGAACCACGGCCAGGGCCGATGAATACCCCTAAGTCTCTACCCGCTTTAATGAAATCCGATACAATCAAGAAGTAACCGGCAAAACCCATGTTCTCGATGGTTTGCAATTCGAAGTTCAAACGTTCTTCGATTTCGGGCGTTAAATCATTATAACGCTCCTTGGCACCCATCATGGTGAGGTGGCGCAGGTATTGATCTTGTGTAAAGAATTCCTTTGGAATGGGGAAGTTAGGGAGTAGAATATCTCTTTTCAGATCGAGCAGCTCTACTTTATCTACGATTTCGTTGGTATTGTCGATAGCCGCGGGTAAATCGTGGAAGAGGGCGCTCATCTCTTCTGTTGTTTTGAAATAGAATTGATCGTTGTAGAAGGCGAAGCGTTTGTTTTTCACCATTACATCGTCGTCGGCGAAATCCTTCATCGTAGGCGTACTTTTCTTTTCGCCGGTGTTGATACAGAGAAGGATATCGTGCGCGTTGGCGTCTTGTTGATCTACGTAGTGGGAGTCGTTAGAGGCAATAATTTTCACGTTATACTTTTTCGCAAAGCGAACGAGTACTTCGTTTACTTTATCCTGCTCTGGAATACCGTGGCGTTGCATTTCCACGTAGAAGTCTTCCCCAAAAATATCGAGCCACCACTTGAATTCCTTTTCGCCTTCTTCTTCACCCTTACGGAGGATGGCCCTTGGTACCGAAGCACCGAGGCAACATGTAGTAGCGATTAAGCCTTTGTGGTATTGCAATACCAGTTCTTTATCGATACGAGGGTATTTACCGTACAAGCCTTCCATATAGCCCAACGAGCACAGTTTAATGAGGTTGCGGTAACCTTCATCATTCTTCGCTAATAGTACTTGGTGGAAGCGTTGGTCTTTTTCTTCGCGGGTAAAGCTGCGCTTATGACGATTTTCTACCACGTAAAACTCACAACCTACGATAGGCTTTACTTTTAAGCGTTTGTCTTTCGGATCTTCCGGGTTCAAGCGGTTATTATAAGCCTCTGCTACGAACGAGAATACGCCGAACATGTTACCATGATCTGTGATCGCCAAAGCCGGCTGGTTGCTGGCCATCGCTTTCTTGTAGAGCTGTTTAATGTCGGCTGCTCCATCTAGCAAGGAATACTGGGTATGTACGTGTAAGTGCGAAAATTTCATATCAAACGGCGCTAATCTAAGTAAGTGGCAAATCTACGAAATAAACGGGGCAACAAACATTCGTGGTATCATGCCACCGTCAAAAGCAAAAAAACGACGCTTTACGGAACTAAAAAAATTATGCGGCGGATAATTTATCCACAATATTCACGTTTCTTTAGGACAAAAGCTAGTCGTGTTTCTTCGAGATGTACTTTGTTGAAAAGCTTATGGAGTAAGAGATGTAGCGTGGTCGTGCTTGCAAATGATCGACTATGGCTTGGCTCGATAACACGATCATGCCAATTTTTTGATTTTGTAACAAGGTCTGTAATAATTATTTTGCAACCTTCTAACAAACACAAGTATGACACTCAAAAAAGGTTTAAGAATGCTACATTGGCCACTGTGTGCTTTGTTGTTAAGCTCGTGTACATCTGCTAATAATATTTCAAAGACGAAACCAAATAAATCTTCTACGAAGCATAAAACGACTAAAACCGTTGCTGCTAAGAGTAAGAAGAAACCTACGAAAACGGCTACACTTGTAAAGAATGAAGACAATGGCACACAGCCTGTTTTCATCGACGGGGTAAGCACAACGCGTAGTAATAACCATTCGCGTACAAAAACGCCGATTAATTCTTCCATTACCAATGCGCCCACTACAGTAGGTGATATTGAGGAAGCGCGTGGCTGGCAGTTTAAATACTCTCAATTACTCGATATTCCAGTAGAACTGGTTGTAAACGAAAAGCTATTTGGCTTTATCGAGGATTGGTATGGTACACCTTACCGCATGGGCGGCAGCACGAAGAACGGCATCGATTGTTCGAACTTTGTCAATACATTAATGAGTGCTGTGTATAATTTATCGTTGGTGGGCAACTCTGTTCAATTGTTTACCAAGGTGAATAAGATGGTAAAGCGGGCTGACTTGCAATGTGGTGATTTGGTGTTCTTTAAAATTCGTCATAAGCGTATCTCGCACGTAGGTATTTACATCGATAACGATCATTTTGTACATGCATCAACCAGTAACGGGGTTATGATCTCTGATTTGAAGGAGCCTTACTGGAAGAAGTATTATGCCGGTGCCGGCAGAATGAGCGAATAATTTTCATCACCGATATTTTTCTATCCCGATATGCAAAACCCTGCAATTTCAGTATGTATACCTGCTTATAAAGAAGCTGCTTTAATGAGCCGGTGCATCTCGTCGATTGCAACCCAAACGTTCCAGGACATCGAGCTGATCATCACCGACGATACACCCGGCGATGAAATTCGCCAGCTCGTTGATTCCCTGAAGCTGGATTTTCCCGTGCATTACGTGAAGAACGAGCCTGCGTTGGGTCCACCGGCGAATTGGAATGCAGGCATGCGCATGGCTACGGGGAAATACATTAAGTTGGTACACCGCGACGATTGGTTTTCGCAAAGCGACGCCTTGGAGATTTGTTATGAACAGATGGAAAAGGATGCAGCTTGTGATTTCTTGTTTGCGGCTAGTACTACTGTGTACCCACATGGGAAGCGGGCTGAATTGTACTTAGGGGAGAAAGAATTATTGAACCTCCGGGAACGCCCGGAATGTTTGCTATTGGGCAACTTCGTTGGTGCACCCAGTGTTACCATGATTCGCAATGGCAAGGGCTATTACTATGATGAACGATTGAAATGGTTGGTGGATATCGAGTTTTATGTGCGTGTACTATTACAGAACCCGCGTTTCGTATATATCAACACTTCGCTTGTAAACATTGGTATACACGAAGGGCAGGTGACCAATGATGTTTCTACTAACGGCGACTTGGTGATGCGTGAATACATCATCTGCCTTCAACAAGTAAATAAACCGCTACTCAACACCTTATCATATTACAGCTATTACTGGCGCCAGTTGCGCAATTGTAACATCCGCAGCGAAGCGCAATTGAAAGCGCTTGCGCCTACTTCAACGATTGATCCCCGTTTAGTGAAAATGGCTGGATTCCAAGCTAAACTTCCTCCCAACCTTTTAAAAATGGGTCCTTTTTCCCGTGTTATGATGTTGATCGCTTATTGTTTTGCGCGGTAAACGATCTTTTTCACGGTTTGTAAGCCTTTCTGGTACGTCTGTTGAATGTCTTCCGAGATATTGAAGATGATATTTCCACCAATGAATATGCCCACAAAGAAGATCGATTTCGCTATAACATTGATATAGGGATTGTCGAAATTCAATAAGAAGGCTGCTCCAATATATCCGCCTACAGCGAGCAATACCGTGTAAAAGGTTTTTTTGCTGAAGGGTTGCATATCGTATTTGCGGTAGAGGTAGGTGAAGCGAATGAGATTAAAGACGAATAATGAGAATATTTGTGCAATGGCAGACCCAATCATGCTGTAATGTACAATCATGATATAGTTTAACGGGATGCTTAAGCAAACTAATATCAAGTTGGTTGTGAATTCAAACTTCCAATGGTTCGAAGTACCAATAATTTGCGAGTTTACACCTGTACCTAGGTCCATAATGCGCATCATGCCCAAGATAAACACAACCCATTTACCTTCCCGGTATTTGTCGGGCAGGCCTAAGATGGTGAAAGCGCTATCGAAATTCAACCAAATCACGAAAAATATCAATAAAGCATAGGTCAACAAAATGAGTGATGAGCGTTCGTAAATGCGTTGGATGCGGCCGAAATCTTTGTCTTTCCAGGCTTTTGAGAGCACAGGTACTGAAATGGCGATAACGCTTTTTTGGGGGATCATAATCACATTACTGATGTAAGTCGACAAGTCGAACACGGCTGTAGTGGCTAAGCCATTTACCTTAGAAATCACCAACGTGTCGATATTCTGTGCGAGTGCCGAGAACAAGCTACCCCCGTAAATAATGCTGGTTAACCCGATGATCTTCTTCCGTAGCTTCTTTGTTAACGAACTGATCTTGAAACTAAATTGGAAGAGGTTGAGTTTGATCAAGTAGCTAATGAGTACGGCCGCTGCGATACCGTATATAAGGGTGTACGTGATAATAAAACCGGCTTCATGCAAGAACTTCAACATAAACGCCACGATAATAATCGTGGTTAGAAGTCGTACGAGTACTTCGCGAATGAAGATGGGAACAACGGTTTTAAACTGGTTAAAGCTATAGCTTTCTATAATACCGTATATCAAGAAGAAGAAGGCGTAGGGGAAAATGGCGTTAAAGTAAACGGTAAATAAGGGCGATTGTGCTTGGTACGAGGCAATGATATTGCTTTTAAAGATAAAAGCCCCGATACACATGGCTGTAAACCCAATTACGCAGAGAATAATAACGATGCCGAACAAATCCCGTTGCTTGGGGGATAGAATATCCCGGTAGTAAGGGTAGAACTTGTTCATCATAGTGATGGAACCAAGTGAAGAAAACGTTAAAAATATGGCCACAATCGAGTTCAACAAACGGGTCAACCCTAGTACTTCCGGCGGCAGGAACTTGGTAAATAGGAGCATGTTGAAAGCGCCTATAAGTACGCCTAGGTAAGTAATAATTGTTGATTGTATTCCTTGATGTCTGATTGTTCCCATACTTGTTAGCTGAAATTTCCCGGAGCGGGTAGGCTGCCTTTATTTTCTCGGCACAAAAATGAATAAATTATAATAAACGATAAAAAGAATATTTTTACACCCATATGCCGCTGCCAGGCAAGTTCTTGCACGAAAGTAAGGGGGCCTACAGGGTTTTATTAACGATTTTTTACGAATGGTAATAGTACAATTAAAAGGTGGTTTGGGCAACCAAATGTTTCAATACGCGGCAGGACGCTGCCTGAGCTTGCAACATCAATCGCCTTTATTATTAGATATTAATAGCTACGATGCGCAACAATTGCGCAGGTACGATTTGGATTGCTTCAATATAGAAGCGGGTTTAAGTACCGAAGCCGATGTGCGCCAGTTCGACCGCTCTTTCTTACGCAAGGTGTTCGATCGTTTACTGCCTGCCCACAAACGCAAGATGTACCGCGAACTTCATTTCCACTTCGATCCAGGTTTTTATAAGGCAACGCCTCCTTTGTATTTAAAAGGGTATTGGCAGAGCGAACAATACTTTAAGCCAGTAGAAGAACAAATTCGCCGGGATTTTACCTTTAAAACACCCTTTTCTGCCGCGGTAGAAGAGAAGGCCGTGGAACTGCGGGGTAGAGAAAGCGTGGCTGTACACTTCCGCCGGGGCGATTATAAAGATCCAGAAATGCTGCGTGTACATGGTATAGTAGGGCTCGATTACTACGACGCCGCCATTATGCAAATGCAAGCGACGGTGCCAGGTGCAAAGTTCTACATTTTCACCGACGACCCGGAATGGGTACGCACTAACGTACCTTGGCAAGTGCCATTGGAAATACTCAGCGGTAACCTTACCCATACACACTTAGAAGATTTATACTTAATGAGCCAATGCCGCCACCAAATTATTGCCAACAGTAGTTTCAGTTGGTGGGCAGCTTGGTTGAATAAGAATGCCGACAAGCAAGTGTTTACGCCACAAAAGTGGTTTGGCATCAAGGAACGTAATACGAAAGATTTAATCCCTGCTGCATGGAAAAGGCTGTAAACATGACTGCACAACCCTTGGTTTCTTTCGTGATAGCCGCTTATAATGCAGCGGATTTTGTACGTGAAACACTGGAAAGTGTGCGCACACAAACTTATACAAATATTGAGGTGCTGATGGTGAACGATAGCTCTACGGATGGTACACTTGCTATTTTGCAGGAGTATGCCGACCGGGATGCACGTTTCATTGTGATCAACAACACAAAAGAGAATAAAGGCTTCGTTAACAGTTTAAACGTAGGCATTCGTGCTGCCAAAGGCAAGTACATTGCGCGTTTAGATGCAGACGATGTTTGTACAGAAGATCGATTGGCTGTACAAATACCGTATTTAGAAGCCAACCCTTCGATTGATATGGTAGCGGCTTGGATTGTGTTTATTGATGAACATGGGAAAGAAGGTGGCGCTTGGGATTTAGATCGGCGTATCAATTCCCCAGCAGCTATACGGCGTAAAATGCCGAAGGAGAACTGCATTGCACATCCGACGGTGACGGGTAAAACGGAGGTGTTTAAGCAATTGGAGTATTTGTATTTCCCTTATAATAACGAAGATCATTTCATGTGGTTACGTGTTTTAGGGGCGGGTTATACCATAGGGAAGGTGCAGCAAGTGTTGTTGCGCTACCGGGTACACTCGAACTCCATGACGCAAACCGACTTCCGCTCCCTCAACATCTTCCGTAAACGCTTCAACACCAAGCGCGATTACCTACAGTTGAAAGAGAAAGCCGGGAAGCTATCTTGGTTTGATGTGAAAGTATTAATGTACATGGTGCCTGATATGATCATGACCATTGCCAAAGATTTAAAACGACGTGTGAAACATGCTATACAACCTGCTGCTCGTTAAAAGAGTGATCGAAGATATTTGCATGTTCCCTTTTATATTATGGGGAAGATTGTTAGCGAAATTGAAGCCGCTCAACAAAACGTATGATATATTCTTTATCATGCCGTTTTACCATGTGGGGGGCGCCGAGAAAGTGCATGGTGAAATTATTCAACAATTCCCCGGGAAAAGGATCAAGCTGTATTTCACGAAGCACTCGCATAACGAGGCGTTGCTGCACTTGTTTAAAGCACCGAATATCGATATCGAGATTATCGCGAAGTACTCGGATAATAAATTATTGTACTTCCTCAGCTTTATTTACAGGGGGAAAATAAGTGGTTATATCAATGCACAATGTACCCCTACAGTGGTGTTTAACGGGCAATCGAACTTTGGGTATAAGCTCTCGCCATGGGTAAAGAAAAGTGTACCACAAATAGAGCTCATCCACAGTTTGTGCAATTTCTCGTATATAAGGTTGCCTTTTATCCAGTTTTACAAGCGCTCTGTAACGGTAAGTAAAGCGGAAAGGCAGAAGCATATTGATATTTACCGTCGTTATAACGTTCCGGCGCATTTTGATGACCGGTTCATCTATATCGATTTAGCCATTAATCTTCCACTTGTTCGCCCTGTGAAGCAAGTGCACAAGCCGTTAACGGTGTTGTATGTAGGAAGGGCAACGGCAGAGAAACGCCCGGCAATTGTAGCTGAAATAGCTGCGGCTGTACATGAAAAGGCGCCGGATGTACGTTTCCAATTCATGGGCGATGTAACGGGCGCTATTTCGGCAACATTATTGCCACATTGCGAGTTATTAGGGAATATTGGTCATGCCGATAAAATCGCGGAAATTTACAGTCAAGCCGATATTATCGTGATCCCTTCTGCTACAGAAAGTGGCCCGCTTGTATTTATGGAGGGCATGGCATACGGACTGGCTGTATTGGCTACGCCGGTGGGTATGATGCCGGAGCATTTTTCGCAGGTACATTTTGGGGAATTATTTTCCAGTGTAAGTCATGTAGCGACCATTGTGGCGGAAGCCAAGCAATATATATTGCATTACAACGAAGATCCATCGTTGTTGCAAAGCATCGGTAACCAGAACATACAATATGCATTCCAGCATTTTGGGATGGAAAGGTTACACCAAGCATATCAAAACCTCGTAAACAATATAACTGAAGTATCTTGAAACCTATTAGCATACTTATCATTACCTACAACCGCCCCAACGACGTACTTTTTTTATTGAAGAACATCGTAGCGCAAAAGCATGCGGCCGAATTGGTACAGGAAGTGATCATCATCAATAATGCTTCTGTAGCCGATTACGATGAAGTAGTGGCCTATGTGCAAGAAGGCGCTTTGAATTTTAGATACATTAATTCACCGGAGAATTTAGGCGTAGCAAGAGGACGGAATTTGGCCATAAGTATTGCGGAAGCACCTATTTTGGTGACCATCGATGATGATGCGTATTTCCGTGACCAGGATGCTTTGGAGAAGGTGGTGAAGATATTTGATGAACACACGGCAGTAGAAAGACCGTTAGGCGCTTTGTGTTTTAAAGTATATTATGCCAGCACCTTGGAAATCCAAAAGAACTTATTCCCCCATAAAGATTTCGAACACTATAAAGACAAAAACTATTTCGATACCTCGTATTTCACCGGCTGCGGGCATGCCATTAAAAAGGAAGTTTACGGGAAAGCCGGCGATTACCCGGTCGATTTCTTTTACGGCATGGAGGAATACGATTTAAGTTACCGTATACTCGACCATGGTTATAGCATAGCATTTACCGGTGAAGTGGTGGTGATGCACAACGAATCGCCATTAGGTAGAACAACGCATGCAGAAAAGATGCGCATGTTTTGGGTGAACAAATCCAAAGTAGCCTACCGGTACTTGCCATTCATCTATTACATTACAACGAGCTTCTTATGGAGCTTAGAGTTCTTAGTTAAAACCAATTGGAACCTTGTGCTTTTCTTCAAGGGCTGGGGAACCATTTGGGGTATTCCATTTAAAGAAAAACGCCAGCGCGTTAGTAAAAACACACTGGCGTATTTGAAAGAAGTTGGTGCGCGTTTCACGCACTAAATTCGTTTCTATATTTTTTAGGGCGTCATTAGTTATTAGCTAATGACGCTTTTTTGCTTTTTAATGCTTCTAACACCAAGCCTACTACGAGTAAGAGGAGGATGAGGAGAGAAGAATATTGAGAAATTTTGTTACCCAACATGTAAGATCTAGGTTCGAACTTCATCACTAATTCGTGTTTGCCTGCAGGAATTTTCGCACCTCTTAAGGCGTAATTCACACGTAGGATTTCTGCTTCTTGTCCATCGATTAACAATTTCCAACCGGCAGGATAATAAATATCAGAGAACACGGCAAAACCGTTTTGTGTATTGCTGGAAGTGTACTTCAATTCATTTAAGCCGTAAGACGTTAACTTGATTTGGCTGCTAGAATCTTTGCCGTAAGTGTACCCGTTTAACGATGCTGCCATGCGTTGATCGATCACGGCGGTATCTTTTGGATTCATCGTGTTCAAGGTGGTCATTTCAGCATTCGCGTTTGGAACGATATTTACTTTATTTACGAACCAAGCATTGCCCAATGCATCGGGGTTTTGTTGGTACGATAAACCTTGTTGGCCTGGCACGATGATGTATTTCGTGTTCAGCATGTTCAAGGTTTGCATATTGTTTTTAGAGAGTTGATGTTCGATTAAATCTTGGTAGATCGACAATTTCGCGGCGTGGTAACCACCAATTGATTTATGGTAGTACGATGGCAATGCATCTTGGAAAGGCGAATTCGACACATCTAACACCCTGTAATACGGATCTGTATCGCGCATAATGGCTTCATCAACAGGACGAGGATGGAAGATAGAAGCGTATTCAGAAGGTGTTACGAAGTTTTTGCTGTTGAGGTATCTTTTATCAACGATAAATAAATCGATCAAAACAACGAGGGCAATTAAACCTACCAACACATTGGCGTTTTTGATTTGCTTTTTAATAAATGCCCAAATTAAACCTGCTGCTACAAGAATAATGAATAAAGAACGGAATGCATCGCTGCGGAGCGCGGAAGCACGATCGTCGGCAAGTGCACTCATTGCACGTCGGAATACATCTGGATTAGCACCGAAGTTTTGTTCGTACGATTGTTTCATTCCGTCGTTCTCTGCTAAGTAGCTGAAGAAGCCCATGTAAGAAGCCAAGATAAATGCCAAGCACAAACCACCGCTGATATACAAAGCCATTTTCAATTGCTTCGTGATAACAGGAGTAGCGATTTTCTCAGTTACTACTTCGTTCAATGCCCAACAAGCCATTACCGGCATTAATATTTGTGGGATCATGAGCGATTGTGTAGGAGCCCTGAACTTGTTGTACATCGGTAAGTAATCGAACAAGAAGTTGTTAAGGAGCGGGAAGTGTTTACCCATGGCCATTAACACACCAATGATAATCATCGTGATCATCCACCATTTGTGCGGGCTTTTGATAACGAAGAGGGAAAGTACGAATAAGAAGATAATGGCTGCACCAATGTAAACAGGGCCTTCTGTAAACGGCAATGGACCCCAATAAAGCGGGAATTGCGATACGATGCTGTTTACTTGTTGTGGTTGAACACCAATTTCGCTTAATGTTTTAGCGGTTTTAGAGTTCTCACCGATATTTTCGTGGTTACTACCACCGTATAAGTTAGGAATGAGGAACGTGAAAGTTTCCATGAAGTCTTGGCTCCAAGCAAATGCATAATCGCGGTCGAGACCTTTCGATTTAGGGGCCGCAGCCGGTGCACCTGGGTTGGCAGCATTAGCAGCATCTTGGTTCAGCGTTAATTCGCTTTGGCCACCACGCATGGTGTATTTCGCGTATTCAGAAGTTGTCCATAAGTTCACTGTTGACGGTAATACGGCCGCTACAGCTGCCACAATTAGAATAGCCGTGGCAATGAAGAAATTCTTAAATGTTTTTCTTTTGTAGGCTAACACCAATTCAGACACGCCTAAGGCGCCGGCCATCAAAAGTGTATAGTATAAGATTTGGTAGTGGTTATTGGTAATTAATAAGGCCAGCATGAGGCAGGTAACCACTCCACCAATTAGGTATTTACCGCGGTAGGTTAAAATCAAACCTGCAATAACCGGTGCAACATATACCAAGCAAATGACCTTGGAATCGTGACCGGTGGCGATGAGGATAATACTGGCGGTGGATAGCCCAAACGATATGGCCCCGGCAATGTTGATCCAATGCCTGAAACGCATAACGGCCAATAAGAAGTAAAAACCCAACATGGCTAAGAACAAGATATTAACCGGTTTAGGCAAGCCAAGCGACAAACCTAAATGTACCCAGTAAACGTAGTTCGTACCATCCATAAACAATTGGTACGTAGGCATACCGCCGAACATACTGTTGGTCCATAAAGGGTTAATGCCGGTCTTTTCCTTGTATTCGCGCGCTTCTTGTGAGCCTGCTCGCCATTCAATATTGTCACTTTGCTTTAATTCTAGTCCTTCTAAAACAGGGCTGCAGATGAGGAAAGAAACACCTACAAAGATTAGGATGGCATACACATGTGGTAATATGTTCTTTTGCCAGTTTAACATCGTCGAGTATTTTTGATTTAGTTTTAAAGAAACAAAAATAACTGTAATTTATCCGAAATTTCAATATGCGCGCGTTTAGATTTCTTATTAAAGTATGTTTTATTTGCAATCTGTGTAGTTTAGGCAGCTTGTGGTTCCTCGTAACGGAACAATCGGGCGACTTAAACACCTTTGATCGACATATTGTGGTGATGGGGATGGTGATTGCGGCGCCTTTAAATATCCTTGCTATACTTTGGTTATTGGTGTTGTTGTTGCGTAAAAAGTTGGTGTGGAAGGATGCGCATCCTATTTTATTCGTATTTAACTGTATTGTTTTATTATTTCAATTAGGCTTTTTCCCATGATTAATCAAATCGTGAACGACAAAGCCACGAAGCTGTTCGTGGTGTTTGCCTGTTTTTTTGTGGCCAACGCCCTCATCGCCGAATCCATTGGCGGTAAAATTTTCTCACTTGAAAAGTTCCTTGGCTTGCCGGTACATACATTTACCGTGTTTGGCGAAGGTAACTTGTCGTTCAACCTTACTTGTGGAGTGTTATTATGGCCGTTAGAGTTTGTAATGACGGATATAGTGAATGAATACTACGGTCCGAAGGCCGTGCGCCGCATTAGTTACATTGCCGTGGGATTAATTAGTTACGCGTTTTTAATGTTCTACGTGGCTATACATGTACCGGCGGCCGATTGGTGGGTAGGAAGTAGTGGAGAGAAAGACGTACCGAATATGCAAGGAGCATTCAACGTTATTTTTGGCCAGGGAATGTGGATTATCGTAGGTAGCTTAGTAGCATTCTTAGTGAGCCAGATTGTGGACGTAACCGTATTCCATCGTATTAAACGTGCTACGGGCGAGAAGCATGTATGGTTACGGGCTACGGGTTCTACCATTGTATCGCAATTGGTAGATAGTTTCATTGTATTATTTATTGCCTTTAAAATTGGGAAAGGTTGGAGTTGGCAAACGGTATTGGCCATTTGCGTGGTGAATTATGCCTACAAGTTTGTAATGGCTTTGGTGATGACGCCGGTGATTTACTTAGTAGAGAATAGGATAGAAGCTTACCTTGGTAAAGAGAAAGCCCATGCTATGAAACAACAAGCGATGGGTAAAGTAGCGGAATAGTATAATGGGCTATCCATTACATGGCGATCATTGACTACAACTTAATGGTATGCATATAATTTCATTACCTGTAATAGCACGAGGCTGTACATTTGGAAAGGGGCTTACCAACAATTATGATACGCCCCTTTATTTAATGATCTATAATAGCGCAAAAGCAGTAGTATAGTCTTAGCTAAGCGCGCATTTTCCCAATATCGACGCATTAGCACCCAACATGTACATATAGGTTGTTAGCGCGTGAAAGCATGGAATTGATCTAGCAGCCTTATTCCAAGAATCTACTTCGTAACCGGTTCCTACCGCTTCATACAATGGGTTTAGTGGAAAATGCGGCACTATATCAGGTTTATTGTAAATACGGTAACCTGTTGTAACAAAGTGGTTGTATTGATCAGCAAAGCTGCTATCTCCAACTTTTGGGGAAGCATAGGTATATATAGCCGTATTTTGCAAAGGGGTAGGTGAGTTGTAGGCCCATGATGCTGCGTACAATGTAGCTAAAGAGGCACCTAAACTATGACCGGTTATTGTTAATGTTGCAGCTGGCGTGCCTTGCAACCAACTATCGTTGGTAATGGTGTCGGATAATAGCATCACTGATTCTCCGGTGCTTGGTACTACTAGTTTGAGGGTTTTATAAATATCATAGAATCCTTCTTCTACTTTTCCCCATCCTTGGTAAAAAGGAATTAATGAAAAATGGAAATCGTCCCACCATTCTGTTGCATCAGCAGTTCCGCGAATGGCCACTATAACTTCATTCGTAGCTATGTTACGTGCTATAAAGCCATAGTATGCGTAAGGCTTTTCGTCGATAAAAAAGTCTTTCATTTGGAGGTTATACATTAATGTATATCCATTCAAAAAATCGCCGTATGCAGCTAACGAGGGGTTTATGTCGTTTGGATTATTTTCATAAACGCTATACGCTTCTTCTATAAAACTTGCGTATAATAGGGCATTAGGGGGCGCTTGGGTAGGCATAAAAAAGGGTTTAAGAAACAAAAAATCTGCAAAGCATTTACTTGTATGCAGTATCATGGCAAAGTAATTGTTTTTGGTTGATACAGGAAATACCTATTAGAGGGGATGCATCACCCATACAGGTATTACAGCCTTTTGCGATAATTGTGATGGGTTTTGAGGAGCATAAGATTAAGCCAGTATTTGTATCATCAAAACAACCATCATAATTTGTTGCCGGTAAATTATATTGGAAGGGGAAGGTGTTCCATGGCATAGCAGCATCATGAAGGAGCAGTCCGTTTGAAATACTGTTTAGCAACTGGTAAATATAAGTACGGAGTGACAGAAATGTTCTGTAGACCGCAGCAAGGTATACGTTGCCAGTTGAAAGGGTGGTTTTGTCAAAAAATAATTGGCCAAGTAAATACTTAATCGTAATATTGCGATATAATACTTTGATATGGGAGCGAGTAAAACGGATCTATTTACGCAAGAGCAGAATGACATAGCAGCCATGGCGAAAGCCTTGGCCCACCCGGCACGTATTGCCATCTTGCAGTATTTAGTAGAGAAGAACGTGTGTATCACAGGCACGCTGGTAGAAGAGTTAGGCTTGGCGCAAGCCACTATTTCGCAACACCTAAAGGAGCTGAAAACGGTAGGTATTGTACAAGGTACTATCGAGGGAACCAGTGTTTGCTATTGTATTAACCCGAAGGTTTGGAAACAATACAAGGCCCTTTTTAATACCTTCTTTAAAGATGTAAACCCAACCAGCAGCGATTGCTGTTGATTTTTTTTGACTATATTAATCGCAATATTGCAATAATACGATAACAAAATGCTGTATGTCAAACGATAAAGAATTAAAAGATTTAGTACAACAGAAGTACACAGAGATTGCTTTGCAATCGAAAGACGATAACGCCGCTTCTTGCTGCGGGGCTACTAGTTGTTCCACGGAAGTGTATAACATTATGAGCGACGATTACACCCAACTCGACGGTTACAATGCCGATGCCGATCTTGGTTTAGGCTGTGGTTTGCCCACGCAATTTGCGAAGATCAAGCAAGGTGATGTTGTGATTGACTTAGGTAGCGGGGCAGGTAACGATGCGTTTATAGCCCGTGCTGAAACGGGAGAAACAGGGAAAGTAATTGGGATTGATTTTACCCCGGCTATGATTGAAAAGGCCCGTGTGAATGCAGAGAAATTGAATTTTCACAACGTAGAGTTCCGTTTGGGTGATATTGAGCATATGCCTGTTTCTGCGAACATGGCCAACGTAATTGTAAGCAACTGCGTACTGAATTTAGTGCCAAATAAACGGGCTGTATTTCAAGATATGTTCCGTGTATTAAAGCCAGGTGGACATTTTTCTATCTCGGATATTGTATTGCAAGGTGATTTACCGGCGGAAATACAACAAGCTGCGGAAATGTATGCAGGTTGCGTAGCTGGTGCTATTCAGAAGGAAGATTATTTGATGATGATCTTGCAAAGTGGGTTCCAGCAAGTAACCATTCAAAAAGAGAAAGTGATCAATATTCCGCACGATATCTTATCTAAATATTTATCTACAGAACAAATTACAACTTTCGAAAAATCCGGTACAGGCATTTACAGCATTACTGTGTATGCAGAAAAGCCAACTACTTGTACCGATCCTAATTGTGCTTGCTAAACAATCGATCTTATGAAGAAAATATTAGTGCTTTGCACGGGCAATAGTTGCCGTAGTCAAATTGCAGAAGGTTATTTACGTTTTTATGCCGGCAACCGTGCCGAGATATACAGTGCCGGTGTTGAAACGCATGGTGTAAACCCCCGTGCCATTGCTATTATGGAAGAAGATGGTATCGATATTTCCAAGCACACATCGAACCATTTGGATGAATACCGTTCGATTGATTTCGATTATGTCATTACCGTGTGCGATCATGCGAAGGATCGTTGCCCGGTATTTCCTACGCAGGCGAAAAAGTTCCATTACAATTTCCCCGATCCAGCGAAAGCTACCGGCACAGCAGAAGAAGTGATGCAAGCTTTCCGGGATGTGCGCGGCCAAATTAAAGCGTATTGCGAAGCCTTTGTGCGTGAAAATTTATAAGCATGAAACAACTTAGTTTTTTAGATCGTTACTTAACGCTATGGATTTTTTTGGCGATGTTCGGCGGAATTTTGTTGGGGTATTTTATGCCTGCCTTTCCTGCCTACTTGCAACAATTCAGTAGTGGTACTACGAATATTCCTTTAGCCATTGGTTTAATGTTAATGATGTACCCGCCACTCGCAAAAGTACGGTACGAGCAAATGTTTAGCGTGTTTAAGAATACGCGTGTATTGGGCTTGTCGTTATTGCTGAATTGGGTAATTGGTCCTTTGTTGATGTTTGCACTGGCTGTTATTTTCCTACGCAATGAACCTGCTTACTTTTCGGGATTAATCTTAATTGGTTTAGCGCGTTGTATTGCGATGGTGCTTGTGTGGAACGAATTAGCGGATGGTAACAGGGAGTATGCAGCGGGTTTAGTAGCACTGAATAGTATTTTCCAAGTGTTGTTATATAGTGTGTACGCGTATGTGTTCTTGCAGGTATTGCCGCCATATTTTGGTGTACAAGGTGTGGGCATGGATATTACCATTGGCGAGATTGCCCGCAGTGTTGGGATATACTTAGGTATTCCTTTCTTGGCGGGGATGGTTACACGTTTTGTAATGATTCGCTTGAAAGGTACTGCTTGGTATGAAAGCAAATTTATCCCGCGTATATCACCTGTAACACTTATTGCATTGTTGTTTACGATTGTGGTGATGTTTAGTTTGAAGGGCGATGTAATTGTACAATTACCTTTAGATGTGTTGCAAGTGGGTGTGCCTTTACTCGTGTATTTTGTGTTGATGTTTGTGTTGAGTTTTGTTGCCGGCAAGAAGGTAGGTGCCGATTATTCCAAAACGGCAGCGATTGCTTTTACAGCGGCTGGCAATAATTTTGAATTGGCTATCGCGGTGGCTATTGGCGTGTTTGGGATTAATAGTGGGCAAGCTTTTGTAGGCGTTATTGGGCCTTTAGTTGAAGTACCTGCCCTAATTGCATTGGTAAGCCTTGCTTTGTGGTGGCGGAAGAAATGGGCGGTAACGAATAGTAAGGCTACTGTATAAGGGCGTGATCGCTACTAGGTAGAAACAACTTACAACAAAGCATCCATAAAAACGTTTTCAATGAATAAAAAAAAGCAACCATTCCCGGTTGCTTTTCTTGTTTTAATATTTTGCTTTCACTATATCTGCTACTACTTTATCGATGGGCAGTGTAACTGCTTCCGCGTTAAAGTCTTCCCATTCAATCCAGCGTACGCCTTCTACTTCGGTAATACCTTCGGGGATGGTGAAATCGAAAGGTTTGTTGAGTAAAGGAGCGGTGAATGGGCTCGTTGGGCGAACGAGGTAATAGATGGATAAGATTTGTGTTACGTTATCGAAGGCGGAGATTTGGAAGAAATCCGTTGTATAAATATGTTCCACTACTTCTACGTCTTGTCCTAGTTCTTCTTGCCATTCGCGTTTGATACATTCGAGGGTACCTTCGCCGAATTCTAAGCCGCCGCCGGGGAATTTTGTGTAATAGCCGCCGCGGATATATTCGTCGCTGACAAGTACTTGCTGCAAATGGTTGATCATAATACCATATACGCGCACGTTAAAACAAGCCATGGGTAAAGAGTTTCTTCGTTAGTAATAGGTTAGAACCATTTCTTTTTCATGAAATACCAGCTCATAATAACGGAAATGACGATCGATAAAATCACCGGGATGTAGAAGGCGTGTGGCGCTTCTGCATAGGGGATGTGTACGTTCATGCCGTAGATACTGGCCACCAACATCGGGAATGAGAGTACGATGGTGATGGAGGTAAGGCGTTTCATGACCTGGTTCAGGTTGTTGGAAATGATGCTGGCAAAAGCATCCATCGTGCTGCTCAAGATATTGGTATATACATTGGCCATCTCGAGGGCTTGGGAAGTATCAACGATTAAATCGTTTAAGAATTCTTTTTCGTCTTCATTCAATCCCAAAAAGTTCGTTCTTTCCAGCTTCATTAGAAGTAGCTCGTTGGAGCGGAGCGCCGTTACAAAGTAAACAAGGCTTTTTTGGATTTGCATGAGGTATAACAACTCCTCGTTACGGTTTGAATCGTAGAGTTTTTGTTCGAGTTGATTACGACGGTTATTGATTTCTTTCAAATAATCCAAGAAGTTCACCACCACTTTCTCGAAGATTTTCAACACCATCATGTTCCTTTTTTCGGGGTGACGGTTATGGAAAGTATTCAAGAACTTTTTAATCGCCGCGTTATCAAACGAGTTAACGGTAACGATTTGGTTGTGCGTGAGGATAATTACAATCGGGATGGTGATGTAATAGGCATCACTTTCATTGATGGAAGTGTTCTCCGTGGGTGTTTTCAAAACGATCAACTTCACATTGTCCTCTAATTCGAAACGCGAGCGTTCGTCGATATCGAGCGAGTCGGTTAAGAAGTCGAGGGGTATATCGAGCTCTTCGGATAATTGTTCGAATTCCGCTTGTTTTAAGGGCGGGGCAACGTTTACCCAAGCATCGTTTTCGGGAGAACTAATTTCTACCGTTACGTTGTTGATATTTTTGAAATATTGGATCATTCGGGCGCAAAGGTAGCAAAATCAAGGTTCCATTGAAGTTTGCCGCTATAATTAATTATATTTTAATGTCTCCTTCGAAAACCCAAGTAGCAGGGCCGCAGAGCCAAATGTCGGTATAACTGCGTTCGCCGGTTTTCTTAAAGCGCACTTCTAATGGTCCTCCTAGGGTTTGAACCGGTACGGCATAATCGCCATTTTCGCCGTTGGCAGTGGTGATAGCCGCGGCGGTAACACCTGTTCCGCAAGAATAGGTTTCATCTTCCACACCTCTTTCGTAGGTTCTTACGAAGATGCCGTTTTCCGTTTCTTGTACAAAGTTCACGTTGGTACCTACTTCTGCAAATCGTTCGTTGTAACGGATGGCACGACCTTCATTGAACACGTCCATTTCCTCGATACCGGTTACATACCTTACAAAGTGCGGAGAACCGGTATCTAGGAAAAAGTAACCTGGGCCATTTTCAACCCAGTCAACATCTTTCATTTTCAAATATACCCAACCATTATCGGCGTACACGACCTCGTGAGGGCCATCGGACGCAATAAAGGTGGCTTGATCGTTCTTGATACCTACTTTTTTTGCAAATGCTGATAAACAGCGACCGCCATTGCCACACATAGAACCGGGATTACCGTCGGCGTTATAGTACACCATTTCAAAATCGTACTGTGGGTCTTTGCTTGTGTTAAGTAACATCAAGCCATCGCCACCGATACCAAACCTACGATCGCAGAGATGTGCAACAGTGGGTTGCGAAAGGTTATCGTACGCATTATTGCGGTTGTCTATAATCACGAAATCGTTGCCCGTGCCTTGGTATTTATGGAAATGTACTTGCATATCGCCTTGTTTATCGGTGCAAAAGTAGTGACAATTCAATTCTTTATATGAAAAAAAATGAATTAGATGTTTTCGATGATCGCCAGTGATTTTTGGATGAGGTTTTCCACCGCTGCACCGCCGTCTTTACTGAATTCTTTACGAATACGGTTAGCAACGATTGCACTGATAGATAAACATTCATGACCTAATACGCGGCCCAAGCCATAAATACCCGCTGTTTCCATTTCGAAATTAGTTACGTGTACGCCATCGTGTACAAACGTAGTTAATTGATCGATGAGGTTTGGGTGCGATAAATTACCACGGAGTACGCGGCCTTGTGGGCCATAGAAACCTGGGCAAGTAACGGTGATACCCGAATGGAAACCATCGGTGAATTGTTGGTGCAACAAATTAGACGATGCAAAAATGTACGGGTTGGCCGCGCCTTTTTGCATAGGAACTTGTTGTTGGAACGCTGCAAGTAATTGTGTTTCTGCAGCTGTGTTGTTGTATTCGTAGAAGGGCAGGAGGTTATCTAAACCAAGGCCGTATGCAGAAACTACGAATTCATCGACAGGAATATCTTGTTGTAAAGCGCCGGCAGTACCGAGGCGAATAATTTGTAGAGGTTGCAACATGGGTTTAATCGTACGGGTTGCAAAATCGATGTTGGTGAGTGCATCGAGTTCATTGAGTACGATATCGATGTTATCGGTTCCAATACCTGTTGACACCACGGAAATTCTTTTCTTTCCCACATAGCCGGTGTGTGTGACAAATTCGCGGTGTTGGAATGTACCTTCGAGTTTATCGAAATGTTTACTAACAGTTTTTACGCGGTCTGGGTCGCCTACTGTGATGATAGTGTTGGCCAATTCTTCGGGTCTTACATCGAGATGATAAACCGCGCCACGACTGTTTAAAATCAGCTCTGATTCTGCTATTCTGGTCATAATGAGGACATTTCGTTTTATAATAATTTCAAATTTTTTTAAATTTTGTTGCAATAATATTTGGCAAATATCAGAAAATTACTACTTTTGCAATCCCAACGAACGAAAATGGTTCTGCGGAAAACAAAAAAATGGTTTCTTGGCCGAGTGGCTAGGCAGAGGTCTGCAAAACCTCGTACAGCGGTTCGAATCCGCTAGAAACCTCAGAACAAGCGCTTTCTTCATTACATGTTGAAAGCGTTTTTCTTTTGTGGTAATAGCATTGTTTGGATATACTTTTCATCTGCACTTTTATTTTTCTTCTACAATAACTTGATCTATGCTTGCAATGTTTGTTGCTAGAAAAAGTATTTTACTTTTTTTGCGTAACGAGCAATGGATGTTTGATGAAACATGGTGGCTACGCTTACTCGTGTTTTTTGTTTTCTATGCTGCTGGTTGTACATGCTGCCCCGTTGTACAATTTGAAGTGTGTAGAAAAACAATTTCCTGTTTGCTACTTCGAAATTAGGGCTACGTTGTGAAGAAAAAAAACGCGGTGCCGGTTTGTGCCGCTTTTAACCGCTTTTTGCCGGAAATAACCGGTTTCTGCCGGTTTATGCCGCTTTCTGCCGGAAAGTGCCGGATTGTGCCGGAAAGTGCCGCTTTTTGCCGGTTTTGATATCTACTTTCAACTGTTTTTTGCAAGGTTTTTCTCGACAAAGGGTGGGTGGAACCCTAGGTTTTACAAGGTGCATGTCGGAGAAATGTCGACAAAAGGCTTACTTCACCCTTGAAAACACTGGGGGTTTGTCGGAGAAATGTCGGTGGAGAGTCGGAGATGAGTCGGTGAAGGGTTATTTTTGTGTTGGGTACAAATAGGTAAGGTGATTGCAGTACGATTGCCTAAAGCGAGCGTGGCAACGGGGGGCGAGTAATGAACTACTGGTGGCTTCACATAAATTTGTCATTTTCATATAAAGCATATGTAACATGCAAAAAAATACTTGTAAATTTTCTTCATGAAAACAAATCGCCCAATACGACAATTGAATTTTATTGTCGTGCTTTTATTGTTCTTTTTTATAGGATTGGGGTTGGTATACACGGGGTATAATACGTCGCCGTTATCGATGACGGATGGCGGGAAAATGCGCACCAGTAACGTATATTACTTAATCGGGTCGGCGTTGTTATTACTGGCATTTATAGGCATTGTAGCCTTGGTGAAGATGAAAGAGAAGGATAACAAATAGCTGTTACGGTTACTTACACGAAATGATATTACGCAATAAAAAAGGCCTCTAGTTGTAGAGGCCTTTTTCTATGATGAAAATTAGTTTACAATTTTCTTACCCAAATATTCCTAAAGCTCACCGGGTTACCATGATCTTGCAATACTAAAGGCATAGCGCCGTGTTTTTCATACACAGGTTTGCCGATATACAAGGTTTTACCATCGAGCGCAACGTTGTTTTGTACTAACACGCCGTTTTGTAATACGGTTACACGTGCAGGGCTTTGTACAGAGCCGTCTTCTTTAAAGCGAGGAGCTGTCCAAATAACATCATAAGATTGCCATTCGCCTGGTTTTTTACAAGCGTTGACCAATGGAATTTTTTGTTTGTAAAGGCTACCGGCTTGACCGTTAGAGTAGGTTACGTTATCGTAATTGTCGAGCACTTGGAGTTCGTAATATTCTTGCAAGAAAATACCGCTGTTACCACGACCTTGGCCTGTACCTTCTACTTTCGCAGGTGTTCTCCATTCGATGTGTAATTGGAAATCTTCGAATTTTTCTTTCGTTTTAATAACGCCTGTTCCTTTTTTCACCGTTACGGCACCGTCTTTTACAGTCCATTGTGCAGCGCCACCTTTTTCAGCTTCCCATTGATCGAGGTTTTTACCATCGAACAAAATGATGGCATCAGAAGGCGCCGTGTTGGTAGCTGTTCCCGGTGTAATTACTTGTGGAACGGGCTTCCATACTTCTGTATCTTCTGGTTTAGTTTGTGCGTAGGATGCTAATGCTGCTAAAGCAAGAGCGCCCGTGAAAAGTAATTTACGCATGTTGTATGATTTTAAGCGTTTGATTGTTTTTTCGTTTGTACAAATGTATCTATGCAAGGTTACTGTTGGTAACGTTTATGGATATACGTACTTATGAGATGATGGGTAACTTATACCCGTTATGATATGTTGCTTTCAAAAACTTGTTGCTGGCTTTATCAGTGAAGCGATCTTTGTCTGCATCCCAATAAATCTTTTTACCCGTTTTATACGCGATGTTGCCCATTTGTGCATTTACTGCAACAAGTGCGCCTGTTTGAATAGGTGCATGTAAATCTTCGAGGCGTTTGGATTTGATGACCTCGATGAAGTTTTTGGTATGTAAGAATAGGCCATCATCTACTTTCGGTTGTAAGGCTACGGCTTGCATTTTATCGCCTTCTGGGATTACTTCCCAACCGTTGCGATCCATTACCAAGGTGCCGTTATTACCAATAAATGCAATACCGTGTTTGCGGCCGTAAGGACCATTGTCGATACCTGTAGCGTGTTCCCATTGTAGGTTAAAGCCTTCGAACTCGTATACCGTGGTAAGGGTGTCTGGGGTTTCGGCAGCATCATCGGGGTAAGCAAATTTACCACCGGAGGCCATGATGGATTTGGGGTACTTAGCCTTCATACCGTAAAGTGCGTAATCGAGTAGGTGTACGCCCCAGTCGGTCATTAAGCCACCTGCATAATCCCAATACCAGCGGAAATTGAAGTGGAAGCGGTTGTTGTTGAATGGGCGAGATTCGGCTGGGCCTAGCCACGTTGTGTAGTCAACCCCTTGTGGAGCTGTACCATCTGGTACCTTTGGGATCGATTTCATCCATCCCATGTATGCCCAAGCTTTTACTAAGCGTATTTGTCCTAGTTTGCCTGAATGTACAAAAGCGATGGCATCGGCGAAGTGTTGTTGACTTCTTTGCCATTGTCCCACTTGTACCACGCTGCCATACTTTTGTTGCGCGGCTTCCATAATGCGGCATTCGCGGATGGAGTTACCGATTGGTTTCTCCACATACACAGCTTTACCGGCAGCACAAGCATCTACCATTTGAAGGCAATGCCAATGGTCGGGTGTACCGATAATGACTGCGTCGATGTCTTTGTTTTCGAGCAGTTTCCTGTAATCGGTGTAAGCTTGTACTTTGATGCCTTGCGCGGCGAGTTCGGCTACGCGTTTGTTCAGTACATTTTGGTCTACGTCGCATAAGGCAACGACTTGCACCCCTGGGTTTTTTAACATCGCGGTTAAATCACTCCAACCCATCCCGTTTATGCCGATGGCGGCTACGTTGATACGATCGTTCGCACCAACTTTGTGGAATGCTTGTAATGAATGAGGAAGTGCTGTAGCGGCGCCAATAAGGGCCGCGGAACGAAGAAAGTTTCTGCGGGAATACCCTGTCATAATGAAAAGATTTACGTGGAAATAAAAAAACAGCGCATACAAGATAATAATAAAAACAAAAAAATACCTGCCGATCTTTCGACGGGCAGGTATGCAATGTTATGGTAGAAAAATACCACTAGAAATCATCTTCTTCTTCGGCAGGATCGGAACCGAAGTTCATAATGGTGCCAAGTAAATCGGAGAAGTTAGTGCCGTTTTCCAGTAGTTTTTTGCTGACTAATGAGTAAGCAGCGAGGCCGTGCAAAACGAACTCCATAAGGAGTAGTTGTTCGTGCTTCGTAGCGCTACCAAAGCGGCCTTGAATGAAATCTTTCAGTCCGTCGACTTTATTGAGGGCTGCTTCGTATTGTTTATCGGTAGTGTCTTGTAAAATGCGTACGGAGTTGCCTTGGTCGAACCATTGGATAATGGGCCTGTAAGGATTGCTTTCGGGTTGGGCGGCTTGTTTCCGTTTTTTAAATGAATCGGGGTTCGGGAAGTATTGCGCGAAGAGCGTGCGGATAGCTTTTTCCAAGAGGTTATATGCCACTTGCATAGCGCCTTCTTGTTCGCCTTCGTACATCAACTCGATTTTACCTGTAATAGCCGGCACAATCCCTTGTAGATCGCCTAGGCGGGCGAGGGTAGACTTTTCTTTATTGATGATAGATCTACGTTCGGCAGCGCTCACGAGGTTTTCGTATGCTGCAATTGTTAAACGAGCCGATACACCACTTTTTTTATCTACGAGTTCGCTAGAGCGAGCTTCGATAGCCACTTGCGCGATGAGGCGTTTGAGGATATCGGCTACGTCTACACGTTTGGCTTGGTCGCTATGAATATTGGATTCTTGTTCTGTAATGAGCAATGAGCTTTCGATCGACTTCGGGTAGTGTGTAATGATTTGGCTTTCGATACGATCTTTTAGTGGAGTAACGATAGAGCCACGGTTCGTGTAATCTTCCGGGTTAGCGGTGAATACGAATAGCACATCCAAAGGCATGCGGAGTTTGAAGCCACGAATTTGAATATCGCCTTCTTGGAGGATATTGAACAGGGCCACTTGGATACGCGCTTGTAGATCGGGTAATTCGTTGATGACGAAGATACCACGATTCGAGCGCGGGATGATACCGAAGTGGATGGCGCGTTCGTCGGCGTAGCTTAAGTTTTGATTCGCTGCTTTAATGGGATCGATGTCGCCGATTAAATCTGCTACGGATACATCGGGCGTGGCGAGTTTTTCGCCGTAGCGTTCTTCGCGGGATAGCCAAGTAATGGGCGTATCGTCGCCTTTCTCCGCGATTAAATCTTTCGCATAGCGAGAGAGTGGGTGAAAGGGATCATCGTTTACTTCGCTGCCGGCAATAACGGGGATGTACTCGTCGAGTAGATCTACCATTTGGCGGGCCATCTTAGTTTTTGCTTGTCCGCGTAGGCCGAGGAACAGGATATTGTGCCTAGAGAGTAGGGCACGTTCTGTATCTGGGATCACGGTATCTTCATAGCCGACGATACCTGGGAAAGTAATTTCTTTAGCTTGTAATTTTTTGATGAGGTTGGCCCTCACTTCTTCCTTCACTGAACGAGATGTATAGCCGCTCTTTTTGAGTGCACCTAACGTTTTAATATCTTTCATCTGCTAGATTTTCCTTGTAATAGTTTGAACGTTACCTTAATAGAATTTTCTTTTACCACTTTGGAAGTCGCGGAAGAGGAATTTGCCGAGGTTATCGGTTCCACTGTAGAACGCTTTTCCATTGTTAGTTTCTGTGAATTCGTTAACAAATTCTTGCAAGTATGGATCGGTGGCTACCATGAATGTGGTGATGGGAATTTTCAGTTTTTTACATTGTGCAGCTAGGTTGAGTGTACGGTTGAGGATCTTACGATCGAGGCCGAAGCTGTTTTTGTAATACTGGCTGCCAACTTTTAGGCAGGTTGGTTTTCCATCGGTGATCATGAATATTTGCTTATTGGGGTTTCGCCTTCTGCGCAGAATATCCATGGCTAGTTCCAAACCGGCTACGGTGTTGGTATGGTAGGGTCCTACTTGTAAATACGGGAGATCTTTGATTTCGATTGCCCAGGCATCGTTGCCAAAAACGAGAATGTCCAGTGTGTCTTTGGGGTAGCGCGTGGTGATGAGTTCGCTCAGGGCCATGGCTACTTTCTTGGCTGGGGTAATCCTGTCTTCACCGTAAAGGATCATACTATGCGAGATGTCGATCATGAGTACGGTGGATGTTTGTGTTTTGAAATCCGTTTCGCGTACTTCCAAATCATCTTGGTGCATTTTAAACGAGTCGATGCCGTGATTGATTTGCGCGTTGCGGATGGATGCGGTCATATCGAGGTGATCGAGTGGATCGCCGAATTCGAAGGGCCGGGTTTCGGCGTTGAGTTCATCGCCTAGGCCTGGTTTACGGATGTTATGGTCGCCTGCAGTGGATTTTTTCAGCTTCCCGAAGATTTCTTCTAAAGCGCCTTGCCGGATAGTTTGCTCCGTTTTCGGGGTAATTTCGATGGCCCCCGAGTGCTCATTTTCTTTAATGTACCCTTTTTCTTTTAAGTCGTTTAAAAAATCGCCAATACCATAATTCTTATCTGTGAGTTGGTATTGTTTGTCTAGCTCTTTGAGCCATTGTAGTGCTTCTTCAAAATCGCCGCTCGTGTAAGTCAGGAGCTGCGTGAAAAAGCTAAGGAGCCTATCGAAAGGCGTCCTTGCATCTTCATTAGGATCAAACCTAGTAAATACAAATCCTCTCATAACCCTTAACTTATCTTCTAAATTACAGATTAATATTGACCGTTGGGCCAGGGGAAAGTTAAATGTTCGAACATATTTTTATGATGATCGGTTTGCAATCCACAAGAAAAGCCTGTATTTTAATCGCCTAGTTCATATACAGCATAAAATTCCACATATGAAAAAATTAGCGCAATACCTGTTTCTCGCAGGTGTAATGAGCCTTTCTGTGGCTGTTTCAGCACAAGATAAGGTAGAGAAAATGGGCTGGAAACTCGGCGCCCAATCGTATACTTTCAATCGTTTTACATTAGCGGAGGCTTTGGACAAGTTGGATTCTTGTGGTCTTCATTACGTAGAGTGCTACAATGGCCAAAACATTGGCGGTGGCATTGAAGGTAAAATGGACTTCAAGATGGACGCTGCCAAGCAAGCCCAAGTGCTCGACCTGCTCAAGCAAAAGAAGAAAACCCTCGTTGCTTTTGGTGTAGTAGTGCCTAGAAGCGAGGAAGATTGGAAGCAAGTATTCGAATTTGCGAAAAACATGGGCGTACAAGTCATTAACTGTGAACCTAAAAATGAACACCTCGATGCAGTATCCAAACTCTGCGATGAATACAAAATTAGGGTGGCTTTCCACGATCATCCTAAGCCTAGTCATTACTGGCATCCCGATAGCGTACTGGTAGCCTTGAAAGGACGCAGTAAGTATATGGGTGCTTGTGCAGATATTGGTCACTGGGTACGTAGTGGCTTAGACCCAGTAGAATGCTTACAAAAGTTAAAAGGACATATTTTCAGCATGCACTTTAAGGATTTGAATGAGAAATCGCCAAAAGCGCATGACGTGGTATGGGGAACAGGTATTTCCAATATTCCGGGAGTATTAGCAGAATTGAAAGCACAGAAGTTCAAGGGTATCATTTCGGCGGAATACGAGTACCATTGGGATAATAGCGTACCGGAAGTAAAGGAAAGCGTAGCAAATTTCCTGAAGATGGTAGAGAAATTGTAGGATTTAGATAAATTGGTTTTTTTGAGGAATCGCTGTCCCGTTTGGGGCGGCGATTTTTTTTGTGTGGATTGCCGACTTGTTAGCTAATAAGAATTCTTTTCAATTATTTCTACACTTGAACGACACTAAGGACTAAAAAGACTTATTTTAGCTAAATAAAGATTCGGAATAACACTAATGATTAAATCTCTTAGCATAAATAATTTTAAATCGATTAAAACCTTACATATTAACGATTTAAATAGAATAAACCTTTTTATTGGTAAGCCCAATGTTGGGAAAACTAATATCATAGAGGCGTTATCTTTATTCACATTACCATTTTTGAAAGAAAGTGGATCTAAGAAATTGACTGATTTAATCAGAGTAGAAAATGAAACTGAATTGTTTCATAATGGCGACTATAAGGACGGTATTTATGTTGAGGTGAATAATAGTGATGAATGCAATATAAAGTATCATCCTAGAGAGGGCATGTCTATTGAATTTAATTCTAATAATAGATTTATTCAGCCATATTTATTTGAAGTTGATGATAAATTGCAATTACGGCAAGGAGTAGCACCTAGTATGTATGTTCCACCTTACATTATAAGATATGCTTATAAGCATGATGTAAACTATAAGAAAGGGCATGCTAAATACTTAATTCCCCCCTTTGGCCCTAATTTATTGGCGATTATTGAACAGTATAATAAACTTAAAGCCGATGTTCAGCATCTGTTTAGTGAATATGGATTGAAAATTCTATTTGATAAAAGCAGCCAAACTTTAAAAGTGATTCAAACGAAAGCAAATGACGAAATGTTTCTTATTCCGTATAATTCAATTGCTGATACGTTACAAAGAATTATCTTTTATAAGGCAGCCATTATTTCAAATGAGCATAACACTTTATTGTTTGAAGAACCTGAAGCTCATTCCTTTCCTCCGTATATGTCTCATTTGACACAGGAGATGATTTATAATAAAACCAATCAATATATTATAGCCACTCATAGCCCATTTATCTTGAATGACCTTCTTGAGAATGCAAGAGAAGATTTGGGCGTTTTTACGGTTAGCTATAAAGATCACGAAACCAAGGTGAAAAAGTTAACAGACCAAGAATTACACGAGGTATTTCAATATGGTGTAGACTTGTTTACCAACTATGAAAGTTACCTCTAATGACAGAATTGTTTGTTATTCCTGAATGTTATGTAGATACCAATCTCATACAAACATTAGTTCCTGCCACTACAAGATATAATCACCAAAAAGGCTGTGGAAGTGTTACTAAAGTAATGAAGGAGCGATTTAAAGATGACTTTGCAATAGGAATTATTGACAAGGATAAACAAGAAGTAGACTACTTAAAAGAGTTTACTATTGTAATTGATACGTCGTATCTATCATTACACAGGCATAGAGATGTGAAGAAGCACCATTATATCATTCAGATTAAACCGGCTGTAGAGCGGTTTATTTTACGTGCTGTGGAGAATGTTGGGATTAATATTATGGAGTACGGATTATCTATGGATTTAGATGAACTTAAGAAAATTACTAAGTCAACGCAAAGTCATAACGATTACAGGTTTACAAGTTTGTTTACTGCTATTATTGATAGAAATGAACACAGTTTTGTTCATTTAAGAGCTGTTATTATGTACTTGAAGAATAAAAGATTTCAAGTTACCATAGAAGAATTACAACAACTCGTTTAGCTTAAAGCAGTTCATAAGAATACATAAAAGAGAAAAGCCTTGCTCACATTGTGAACAAGGCTTTTCTCTTTTATGATTAACCCGGTTATTTTTTCACCGAATCTGTAGTACTTATTTTTTGAGGAGCTTCTGGTCCACCGGCAGGAGCTTGGTTAGCGTGCTTGGTGAATTGCTCTTTCATTTGTTGCAACATTTGTACAAAGCGTTCTGCACGATCATTGTCGTCTAAGAGGTCGCTTGTCATTTTGTTTTGAGGAAGATCCCTGTAGTATTGCATTTGTTGTTGCATGTCGCGGATCAGTTTATCGCTGATGGCGTTAGCTTTCTTGAAGTCGCCGGCAAGATAGTAGGCGTATACTACTTCCATAGAATACAAGTTATGCAAGTTACCTGGAGAGGTCATCGCGTAAGGATAGTTCTCTTCAAGGATCATGCTATCTGCACGGTTTAATACTCTTAATGCGCGTTCTTTTTCAAGGTCTTTTGCTAAAGATACGCCAAGTTTGGTGTAAGCATTGCGAATTACTTGTAACATACGGCGGTTTGGTTCATCGAAGTACGTACCCGGCGTTTCTGCACCACCAAAGGCGAACTTCTTCAACAAGTTTTCTTCCATGACTGGAACGTTCAAGTTGTCGTTCAAACCAGGTAATACTTCATCGCTTTGTGGTTTACGAATAGGAACAAGGCGGTATGTTAAGCCATCTACGCGGAGGTAGTCGCCGAAACCTAAATCGGTAGGACCGGTAAAGTAAATTGGGCGTTTCCAATCGTTTGCTGCAATGATATCCAATACTGCTAAGTCGTTCTTGAAGAGAATTGATTTAGAGATT
The DNA here is from genome assembly GCF_003259335.1 of Chitinophaga skermanii. Classification (GTDB taxonomy): domain Bacteria; phylum Bacteroidota; class Bacteroidia; order Chitinophagales; family Chitinophagaceae; genus Chitinophaga; species Chitinophaga skermanii. The sequence goes on along the minus strand of NZ_QLLL01000002.1, from coordinate 227,467 downwards.
TGGAAAGGCAATTGCGTAAGAATTTGCGCGCTATCGGCTGCACTTACAGTACCTGTTTTCAAGATGGTTTCTTTATCAACAGGGATGAAGAGTTTCTGCGTTGGAAGATAGTTCATGTTATCACCGCGGTTTGTTCTAACCTGCGCACGTTCATCATCACTACCTAAGAACTGCATTACTTCTTTCAAGTTGTAGAACCTGTCTTGTGGGAACATACCTGCATCATAGTATTGGATGTAGTTACGTTTATCGCCACGGTAAGCTTCTGGTGCCCAAGTCATTTGAACGGCAGGGCTTTGGTTCACCATTCTTCTTTGTTGATCGATGTACCAATCAACACCGAGTAAGCTCAAGTTGATTACACGTACATCTGGACGAATACCTTCTACTTCTTGTGCATACCATAGTGGGTAAGTATCGTTATCACCAACGGTGAAGAGAATTGCGTTTGGTGCACAAGATTCTAAATAGTCTTTTGCTACGTCGCGTGCTAAGAATTTCGTAGAACGATCGTGGTCATCCCAGCCCTGGAAGCCCATCAACAACGGTACGGCAGCGAAGCACAATACAGTTGCAATAACAGGCGACATGGCCGTTTTCGCTTTGCGCAATAAGAAATCGTTCACAGCTAACACGCCTAAACCGATCCAGATGGCAAATGCGTAGAAAGAACCTACGTATGCATAGTCACGTTCACGTGGTTGGTTACCTGCTTGGTTCAAGTACAGCACGATCGCAAGACCGGTGAAGAAGAACAAGAGCGACACCACGAGCGTGTCTTTACGGTTACGGTTATAGTGGAAGAAAAACCCTATGATGCCAAGGATCAATGGCAAGAAATAGAATTTATTATGTGCTTTGTTATTCGCTAAGCTGTCTGGCATGAGGGATTGATCGCCATACAATACATTATCGATTGGAGCGATACCGGAAATCCAGTTACCGTCGCGTACGTTACCCGACCATTGGGTATCGTTTTGTTTACCTACGAAGTTCCAGAAGAAGTAACGGATGTACATGAAGTTCACTTGGTAACCCATGAAGAACTTAATGTTATCAATGAAGTTTGGCTTTTCGTCTTTACCAAGACCTAAGAAGGAACGGTAATAGTCGGCATGCCCTTGTTCATTACTACCATCCCAAACACGTGGGAATAGCATCATATCTTCACCACGGTAAACCGGCGACATTTTTTCGCCAGCAATTACGTAGGCATCTTTACCTTCTTTGTTTTTACCACGAGCGTAGATATTACCCTCTGCTTTCCATGATTCTGGTTGTGCTGTGAACACTTGGCCATAGATCAATGGGAAGTCGCCGTATTGTTCGCGGCCGAGATAGCCTACGAGCGATACGGGGTTATCTACATTGTACATATCTACAGAAGGATCGGCGCTAGAGCGGATAAGCGTAGTTACGTAAGTAGAATAACCGAGTAATAAGAACACGATGCTGGCAGTGGTTAACTGCACAAAGTGTTTTGTACGTGCTACAGAAAGGTCGGTATTGAAATATTTCTTCAAGATGTTCGGGAGAAGAACGATACCAACACCGATAATCAGTTTAAAGAATTTTGCACCGCTAAAGCCATCCAATACAGGAATAGCTAATACGCTAGCTACTAAAATAAGTGGTGCGTATAAGCCGAACTTCGGTTTGAAGTAACCGTAGATCATTACGCCGAAGATAGCGATGAAGTAAATCGTAAAACCTGTATAGAAAGGTAAACCCAAAGAGTTCACGAAGAACACGTCCATAATACCAGATACTTTGATGGTATCTTGGATAATGAACTTTTGGATTAAGCCGGTGAGCAAACAACCGAGCAAAAATGCCCAGAAAGTACCCCAAGGAGTGGCTTTATTACGTTTGAAGTAGTATATCATGACCATCGCAGGGATCGTCAATAAGTTCAATAAGTGAACACCGATAGAAAGGCCCATGAGGTAGAAGATGAGCACTAACCAACGATCTGCATATTTTTCGTCGGCTTCGTGTTCCCATTTCAACATGGCCCAGAAAACAACCGCGGTGAACAAAGAAGACATAGCGTATACTTCACCTTCCACAGCCGAGAACCAGAATGAATCGGAGAAAGTATAAGCCACGGCACCTACGATACCAGCACCCATGATAGCCGTGATTTGACCGCCTGTAAGCGTTTCACCGGCTTTCACGAAAATGCGGCGTGCGAAGTGCGTGATTGTCCAGAATAAGAATAGAATTGTAAAACCACTGGCTAAGGCCGACATGATGTTAATACCCAACGAAGCTTCAGAAGGTTTGAACGGAAGGGTAAACATTCTACCGATCAGCACAAACAATGGGGCTCCTGGAGGGTGGGGGACCTGTACTTTATAGGCCGCAGAAATGAACTCGCCACAATCCCATAAGCTGCCCGTCGCTTCCATGGTCATTAAATAAACAGTGCAAGCAAAGATCCCGACGATCCAACCTACAATGTTATTGATCCTGTTAAAATTCATAAGGTTGTTTTAAGATATTCCGACAAAAATATAAAAAGATAGCAATTAAGCTAATGCCATCAACAGTTTTAACGTTTTATAAATAGTTGTTATAGCTTGAAACCTGCTACAACTGTAGGTGTTAGAAAATTCTAATCTTGCAAAGCCGCCCCAGGCACGGGTCCGTCTGCCAGTTGTAATGACCAAGCTTCTGGTTTGCCGGCGAATAATATTTTGGTAGCTGCCCAGGTGGTTGCGAAAAGTTCGGAATGGCGGTAATTGTTAAGATCATCTTCCGAGGTCCAGTGACTGTAGGTGAAGAAGATGTTCCCGTTAGCAGTTTCGCGCCAAAGTTCGAGGTGATGGCAACCTGGGAAGTTGCGGATAGCAGATTTTTGTTGTGCGAACAGTTCTTGGAAAGTCCCCGTTTTGGCGGGGTCGAACGTCATTTTCACGATACGTAAAATCATTCGAAAATTATTCTTACCGTTTGATAAAAAGACAGTTGGGTGTATGGGTTGGGTTGTACAAGCTGGTCTTTTCGGAACCCTTGAAGGCCGAATAGTCCTGCTGCATTCCCTTTATTGACAGCTATTTCGAGGTATCCCGCGGCGTTAAAGAGCGCTAATTTATGGCCTTCTGGCACATCGGGGTATGTTTCGCTGATTTGGTTGATGACTTCGTCGCGGCGGAAATATATTTTGAATTCGCGTTGGCCGCGGTGTTGTTCGAATTGTTCCTGGGTGATATTCACCACAACGTTTTCGAAGTTATCGATGTGTAGGATTTGTCCTTCGATATAATCTTCTCCTGTTAGAGGCTGTAGATTTCTTTTTTCGACAATACCTGTTATTTTTTCGCCTACTTCGAACATGGATTTCCCTTCGATCATTTCTTGGATGGCTTTAGCCATTTGGGTAATGATGTTGATGGAATTGCGTGGTTTAGTAGTATCGAGTTTGATTTTGACAATTTGGGTGGGCATTTCCCCGTTGATCATCGTAATGAAACCATTGTCGGCACATACAACGTACTGATCGTTATATTGCGCTAACAGCATATGATCGGGTTTCCGATCAAACAGGTTAATAAGCACGAGGTGGAAAGTACCGGCAGGGAAATGTTCGAACGCGCTTTTGCAAACGTATGCTGCTTGAGGTAGGTTATAGGGGGAGATTTGGTGCGACACGTCGATTATTTTCGCTTCCGGGCAGCATTGTAGCAGTTGCCCTTTGATGGCACCTGCTAGGTAGTCTTGTAACCCAATGTCTGATGTAAGCGTAATAATAGCCATGTTACTCAATCCAAATTCCCTTGGAAAATCCTTTCTCGCGTTTCGTGATATAATGTTCGAATACCTTTTACAATACACGCAACAGTATGAACTTGTTGCATAGGTTTTTCGATTTAACTGCAAATAAAGTTAAAATCTGCATACATAACAGGTTATGCAGCAAATTTTTTCGTGGCCTGGTAAAAAGCTTTGTTGTTACTGTAAAGGTGAACCGGGTTCTTTTTTGAAGTGGTTGAACACGAGTTTGTCGGTTAAAGCGGCAAACATACGGCTCATGAATACTGTCAGTTTTCCTTGACCTGTTAACACCAACGTGCGTTTTCTTTTGGCGATTGCTTGTAAAGTATAGTCGGCTACGGCTTCTGCACTCATTAACTTGCCTTCATCGAGGGGGGTATCGCCTTGGGCGGTACCGTGTTGATTGAGGGCTGTGTTACGAATATTGGAAGCGGTGAAACCTGGGCAAACCCACATGACATTAACGCCGGTGTGTAAGTTTTCAGTACGTAGCGCTTCTAAGAAACCTTGCATAGCAAACTTGGAAGCGGAATAGCCTGTTCTGCCAGGTAGGCCTCTATACCCCGCGATAGAAGATACACCAACAATAGTGCCTTTATTTTGGGTGATGGAAGGTAATGCAAATTTTGTACAATAAACAGTTCCCCAGAAATTGATGTCCATTAATTGCTTCAGTACGGCTACATCAGCATCTTTGAACAAGGCGCGCATAGAAATACCGGCGTTATTGATAAGTACATCGATCTTTCCGAAACGTTGTAACGTGGCGTCGATAAATTTTTTGCAATCATCTTCTACGCTTACATCTGCAACGAAAGTGAAGAGTTGATTGTATTGCATGCTAGCTTGGAGTTCATCGAGCGCTTGTTGTTTTCGTCCACACACCGCTACGTACGCACCCGCTTCTTTAGCTGCGAAAGCGATGGCTTTACCGATACCGGAAGTGCCGCCGGTGATAACAAATACTTTTTGTTGGAAGGAATTGTTCATAATAAATAATTGCGATGCAAAAATAGGGGAGTAGTAGGTAGAAAGAAAGAGAAACTTTTCAACAAGTGAAAATATTTTCTGCGCGAAAACTCTTACTGCTGGCTGTTTTGAGCAAATGTGTTAAAAATTTTTCCAGAAAAAGTTGGAGGGAATGATTTTTTTCCTACTTTTGCACTCCCATCGAAACAGTCACACTGTTGAAATGGCAAACAAAAAGGATGATTCCGTAGCTCAGTTGGTAGAGCAATACACTTTTAATGTATGGGCCCTGGGTTCGAGTCCCAGCGGGATCACAGAGAAGCCACTCAATCGAGTGGCTTTTTTTATTGAGCATATTTGAAGCTTGTATGTAAGCTTTATTTTCATTAAATATTTCACGATTTACAAAGCTAAAAAACCTAGGTATTAATATTTACCTATACACTCCCCATGGCTCTTAGGTTTGTGATAGGAAGTTCAGGGCAACTAAGCTATCCCCAACGTTCTAAATAATTCCTCCTTATAATTTGCCCCTATCGGCAATTCTTTCCCTTCTAATTCTATCATGTTGCCTTGTATGGTTTTTATCTTCGATAGGTTCACCAAAAAAGAACGATGTACCCTTAGAAAGCGGTCTTTGGGTAGTAATTCTTCAAAAAGCTTGAGGTGCATGCTGGCAAACAATCGCTTGTTATCCAGGTAAACGGAGCTATAGTCCTTTTCTGCTTGGATATAATTGATCTGTTCGTGGTTAACGCGTACCAGCTTGGTATCCATTTTAATAAAAATATAATCAACCTGTGGCACTATAGGAGTAGGTGGTATTACTAAGCTGTTTTTATAAGCAAACCTGTCGTTTATTTTTTGCATCGCTTGGTGAAAGCGATCATAGGTAATGGGTTTGAGTAGGTAATCTACCGAGTTAAGTTCAAAGCCTTCTATAGCATAATGCTCGTACGCCGTGGTAAATACCACGAGTGGGGGATTCCTAAGCGATCGCAGAAAATCAACCCCGGTAATTACAGGCATTTGTATATCCAAAAAAATGAGGTCTACTGGGTGTTGGTATAATCCCTCGTAAGCTTCAGAAGCATTCATACAACTTTTTACCAAGATTAGCCCGGGTGTATTTGCAATATGACTTATGATGATATCCCTGGCGATAGGTTCATCATCTACCACCATACAATTAATTATGTTCATAATGTTATGGTTATCTCAACAATATACGTGGTTTCATGGATACCTTGTTTGTATGTATGGTTACCAGGATAATATAGGTCGAGTCTTTTTCGTAAGTTTTGTAAGCCAATACCGCCTGTTGTTTGCAATTGTCTATCCATATCTACCGAATTTTCAGCTTTGAAAAATAGTTGACTATTCTTTATCTCCAGCTGCATGTAGATATACGCACCTTGTACATCTGCACTATACTTGAATGCATTTTCTATAACAGGCATTAGCAACAAGGATGGTAATTGATGGTCATCACGATCGGCCATGATGTTGAGTGTTACGGTTGTGAAATTAAGCCTGATCCTTTCAAGTTCTACATAATCTTTTAAAACTTGCAGTTCCTTGGTAAGCGGCATTTTATCGCTAGTTGAATTGTAGAGCGAATAACGCATAAATTCAGATAGGCGGGCTACGGTTCCTGCTGCTTTGGTGTTTTCATTTGTTAGGATGAGCCCGTATATATTATTCAGTGAATTGAAAAGGAAATGAGGGTTGACTTGTGATTTCAAGAAGTTGAATTCGAGTTCAACATTTTCTTTAGCCAGGTGCATGGCTACCAGTTGTTGCCTAAATGATTGCAATCCCATTTTTATAGCCAACGGAATACAGATGGAAAAAGCGAGCATAAAAAATATACCCAAGCTGGCCAATTTAGCAAACATTCGGTTGGACCAAGGTGTTTGCAGAAATTGGTAATATCCCTTATCGCTATTCTCTAAGAGGCTCATGCAGGTATTACAGCTCGTTAATATCACTTCTTCACAAATGGTATTGATAAAAGTATACGTAATCAGCAATATCAATGTGCTGGAGAGTACAAACATGTACTTTCCTTTCCTTGCCTTCGGTAGTACATAGTAAACCAAAGGATAGTAAACCAAGGCCATATTCAGCACGCCAGTTAAGCTAAGCAAAGCTATAATACGCGTACTAAATAAACTATATACATTAAAGGAAATGGACGTTAGGTACCAGTTAAGCAAGAACTGTAGTAACCAGAAAGAAACATGTGCCGCTACCCTTAATTGTTGGTTTGTATGAAGTTTCTCTACCAAAGTTTTAAAATCCATGCTACTAATCTCGCATTTATAAGCACATCTTTCGAAAATTTTCTGATCAATGCTATGATTTGAGCAACAAGCAGCTATTTACAGGCAACAAATATGTTTGAAGCATCCTCCAAAGCTCTTATTGTTCTGCAGCCTATTGTTAGTCGACTTCTGTTCAATTCTGTCGAATTTCTTTTTGCTAGCCTCCAAAATGTCCTCTATTTGGATTAATAATTTCAATCAAAATGATTACAGTCGACAACTTAACGTACAGTTATAACAAAAAAACTAAGCTGTTTAATGGCTTGCACCTTCATTTACAAGCCGGTAAGATATATGGTTTATTGGGTAAAAATGGCGCTGGAAAATCAACGCTTATGAAAATTATTACCGGTCTACTTTCTCCTTCAGAAGGTACTTGTTTAGTAAATGGCCTTCCTCCACAACAAAGGGAGAAAAAGTTCTTGGAGCAGTTATTCTTTATTCCCGAAGAATGCTACTTGCCACCGCTTACTATTGAAAAATTTATAGCTATCTATTCACCCTTTTATCCAAGGTTTAGCCACGCAACTTTTACTCGGTACCTAGAAGAGTTTCACATAAATGGGGATAAAGAATTACAGCAGCTCTCTTTTGGTCAGAAGAAGAAAACTGTTATTGCATTTGCATTGGCAGCCAATACGCAGTTATTAGTAATGGATGAACCAACCAATGGACTTGATATTCCATCAAAAATCCAGTTCAGGAAAATCATGGCACAAGCCAATAAAGCCGACAGGATAATTTTATTGTCTACCCACCAAGTACGTGATGTAAATGACCTGGTCAACTCGATCATCATTATGGACAATAGTAGCATTTTATTACATGAAGACAAACAACACATTAATGACTTACTTAAGTTTTGCTATAAACAAGCACTTGTGGGGCAAGAAGATGTTCTATATGAAGAGAATACTTCTAATGGTACAATTGTAGTATGTCGCAATCATGGTAATGTATCCACCTCTCTCGATGTAGAAATCCTGTTTAATGCCACTTTAAGTAACCCAACACTCATATCATCCATTTTTAACCAATAATCAACCTGTCAAACATGCATTTTATACTTCTTCTCAAAAGGCAATGGTTCGAAAACCGAAAAGCTTGGTTCATTGGTATGTTGGCGATGACAGCCGTTCTTACATTTTTGCTATTACTCACGTGGCATTGGCGAACCAGTTTTAATGGCGATACTACGAGGGGAATATTTTTAATACTGCTTTTTATAGGCGGGGGCTTATATATGAATTCAATCTTAAAAGAACTGGGAAACAAGCAAAAAGGGATTTGGTTGCTGCTTTTACCGGCTCCTGTTCTTAGTAAAGTAGGGGTGGCCATTTTTTATGGAATTATTGTGTATCTACTCGTTTACCTTGGTTTGTTTTATACTGTAAGGGAATTGATGGTACAAGTTTTGGGCGAAGAAGCAGCCAATTGGAGTGAGTTTAATCTATGTAAGAACAATTTCTATCAATTCATATTTACGTTTATAAGCTTTCAATCTATTATCCTGTTTGGTAGTGTTTACTTCAAGAGAATGCATTTTCTGAAAACGGTGCTGGTAATTATCACCGGTTTTTTTCTTGTGTTTAATGGTAATGATTATTTATTACAGCTTGTTACAAAAGAGAGAAATATTGTTTCCAATATGCCTTTCAGTGGATTTATTTTCAGTTATAATCATGAGAATATTACTGTCAATACAAGTTCAACTGTAGATACAATTGTTTCCATCATTATATGGATGGTTGTTCCTATTACCTTATGGATAGCAACTTGGTGCAAAATCAAAGAAACAGCATTATAAACTTATTTATATCAAGCTATGAAAACAAGCAATAAAATATTATTAGGACTGATATCCGGGTTATTGATTACGTTAGTACTAGTTGATTTTTCCCTTCGTGCTGTTTATCTAAGAATCGATTTGTCGAGTGCTTTTAAGAATTACGAAGACGTAGTTATCCCACCATTCAAATATTTGAAGATAACCGGCGGCAATGCATATACTATTGAGATTAAACAAGCTAATAAACCAGGCATACAAGTGCTTAATTCAAGGAAGAGTTTTCTGAAAACGAAGATTTTACAAGATACCCTATTTATATGGTTTTCAGTGGCAGGTGCTTCGCATAATGCGTTAAAAGAAGAACTACCGAATGGTTTAATGATTGCTAGCCCTACTTTATTGAATCTTGTTGCCAATGGAACTACTAATATTATTAAGGACTGGAACTGCGATAGTATGCATATCATGCTGAGTGGGCATTCTTCCGCTAGGATTAGTCGCATTAACGTGCAAAAATTGGAGGTTGTGGGGAGCCAACACAGTAGTTGTGTTTTTCAAACGAGCAATAAGGTTAATCACCTGGGTTTACAGCTTTATGGTAGTAGTGTTGCCTATTTTGAACAGATCGATTACCGGGATTTTGCACCTCGTTTGAGTGATTCGGCGTTATTGGTTTTCAAAGGGCAGTTTGCGGAGAAGTTGAGTAAGCATAAGTAGATAATTAATTGTTGTATTCAGTACTAAGCTTTGGGTAACTCATAAAAGTCAATTTCCGCGTGGCTTTTATGAGTTGTTCTTGTTTGAAGGTTAAAACATTTCTTCAATGAAGTCATCCAGCATGTGATAAGAAGACCTATCTACCCGAGATTAGTTTAAACTCCGATGGTCGCATATTCGTTAACTGGTAGAAATTATTACTAAATGCTGCGATATTGGAATATCCAATCTCGTAAGCAATCTCCGTCATATTCATCTCGCTATCTTTCATCAACTCCATCGCACGTATAACCCGTAGCATTTTTAAGTACTGCACAAATGTTATGTGCAATTTAGCTTGGAACAACCTGGTCAAGCTTCTTACACTCATGCTATTCTCTGTAGCTGTATTCTCTAAGGTAAGGTTTTCATTCAGTCTATTACGGAGTGAACTCACAATGGCTTGTAGCCGCTCGTCGCCAGTTGTAGGCAATTGAATCGAGAATTTTTGTAAGTTTTCCTTGGGCAATAGGTTCCGGAGGGTCGTTAGAAACTCGAATTCCCATGAACCTTTGAAATAATCGCCTTGCCATTGTTCACTAAATGCTAACATTTCAAATAAGAGTTTGCTTACGGGATAAATGCCCAATTCATGGTAGAACTTATTGGCGTTCCTGCCAGGGAAATAGATATTGATAATATGAAGGTCCTGCGTATTGAACATCAAGTTGTGCGGATAATTTTTAGGTATCCAGATATAATGATTGGATGGAATATAGAAATCCTTTTCGGCAGTTTGTAGGTAAGCAATTCCGCCAAATACCAAAAGGAGCTGTGCCTTTTCGTGCTGATGGGCGGGTAATCGTTGTTCCGTTTGTTGACGTACTACCATAATAGAAGAAGGGTGTTTGTCAACACTCTGTATCAAATGCTTCAACATCTTCATATGGCCAAAATTAACAAATATTAGGCTAATTATATAAAATGATGCTTTGGCCGTGTAGGTAATTTCGCTTCGTAAATAATACAAGTATCATGAATAACATAAAAGTCGAACAACCACAAAAAGATGATACGTTAGTGGAAGAAGCTAGTCCTACTAATAGTAAAGTTTCTCAAGAGGCTGATGAAATAGATATGCTTAAAATATACTGGCCTGCATATGCTTATCCTTTTATGCCCATCATGGATTTTTCGTTCGTATTTGATGAGATAAAAAAGATTGTCAAAAGATGGATGATACATAAAAAGGAACAAGCAGTGTATAAAAAATCAACTCATGAAACGATATAAATCAATCCCAATATTGGGAGCATTCTTACTATTCTCACAATTTTTATTTAGCCAGGATATAACAAGGCATCACGTATTCAGTTTAGAAGAAATTTGGCAGATCGCCGAAGCTAATAACCGTCAATTAAAACTATCAGCGCTAGAATTACAACAAAGCAGTGTGGCTGTACTTGAAGCTAAAGATCGGTTTATTCCGGAACTGTCAATAGGAGGGGATGCTAAAGTCAATTCTAAATTTCTCATGTATGATCATGGATTGTTCTCTTCTCCCCAAGATGTACCTGTAAAAGGCTATGGATATGGGCTTGGATATAATTTTAACTTTAACATTTTTAACGGTGGTAAAAACCGGGTAAATGTTAAGATGAAAGAGGAAGAAAAGGTGCGAAAGCAGTATGAAGTAGATTTACAAAAGTATAGTGTAAAATACCAAATTGCGATTGCCTATTTCGATCTGTATAAGTACCTGCATTTCCGGGATTTCCTTGCCGCCGAAATTGCTACAGAGAAGAAGCAACTATCACTTATCGAAAGCTTACATAAAAATGGTGTTGTGTTGAAAAGTGATGTGTTAAGAACCTCGGTGAAACTGTCACAACTCGCTTTAAACCTTTCAGGGATTGAAAAGAAAATAGACCTGGCTACGCAACGGCTCAATATCCTCATGGGCCACAATAGCGATACTGTATTAACAATAGCGTATCGTAAAAGTACGGAGGTTGATGTGAATGCCGATGACGATTATACCGATTACATAACTATTGCACTTCAACAATCGCCAGCTTATAAAATTGTTGATAGTGACAAGAAATGGAGTAAGCTGCATATTAAGCAAACGAAAGCTGCTCGCTTACCCAGTGTTTCCTTATTCTCCCATTATAATTATACCTATCCACAAATATCATTTTATCCCTACTCGAATAACCTTTGGGGATTTGGTCAAACGGGTGTGAAGGTGCAATTTTCGATCGATAATTTATATAAGAGTAAGCATGCTATAGCGCATGCGCTAGTTGCCAATAGCGAAGCAAAAGAGAAAGTCAATATTCAAATAGATGAAATAACTGTTCAAGTAAAGGAAGCTTATTTAGAGCAGCAACAAGCAGTAGAGAGTATAGCCACCGCGCAAAAGAATATTGTTAGAAATACAGAAGCTGTTCGCGTGATTCGAAATAGTTACCTCAACCAAGAATCATTGCTAACCGACCTTTTGGATGCAGAAAATGCTTTGTTAGAGGCAAATTTCAACCTTACAACAGCACAAGCAAATTATAAACTAAGTCATATTCGCCTACTAGCTATTGTGGGAATGCTTTAATACTATAACTATGAAAAAAAATAACGCGGATAAATTTATCGTTACACTTACCAAGTGGTTGAGTATTATTTTATTAATAGCAATGATCGTTTGGGGTGGAATATATTTCTTCAACGGGTATCGTTATATCCAAACCAACGATGCGCAGGTGGATGCATACTTATCTCCTGTGAATGCAAAAGTGGGAGGCTATATTAGTCGAATATATTACAAAGATAACCAGCAGGTGCATAAAGGCGATACATTGGTTTTAATTGAGCTGGATGAATACGCCTTGAAGAGAAACGCGGCATCTGCAGAACTAATGAGTGCGCAAGCTAAAATGTCGATCTTAGCCGCAAATGAAGCAACCCAGCTTAAAAGTATCGAAGTTATCAAAGCTCAGCTTCCAGGTGCAAAAGCGAAGCATGATCAATTACAAAGCGAATTTAACCGGTATAAAAGACTGTTAGCAGAGGAAGCAACTACACCACAAAAATTCGAAAATATCAGTACGTCTTTAGCGATCACACAATCAGATTTCAACCAAACGAAAGCTGCACTACAAGTTGCTGAATCTACATTAAAATACCTAGGTGCACAACGCTTGGCAATACAAGCAGAGATTAAAACCAAAGAAGCACTCCTCGAAAGGCAAGAACTTGATATTAAATACACAGTTATCACAGCACCGTTCGATGGACAAGTCGGTAAAAAAAGCATTCAAGAAGGACAATTAATTCAACCCGGCCAAACTGTAGCATTTTTGGTAAACCAGTCAGAAGAAAAGTGGATTATAGCCAACTTTAAGGAAACCCAAGTAAGCCATTTTGAAATTGGACAACCAGTAACGATCGCGGTAGATGCTTTCCCGGGCGAGTCATTCAGTGGTGCGATCGAATCAATTTCTCCTACCACAGGTGCTCGTTATTCATTGTTACCACCCGACAATGCTACTGGGAACTTCGTGAAGATAATTCAACGAATTCCTGTTCGTATTAAGTTGACCGGCATTCAAGGTAGTTTGACTAAACTTTCTGCAGGCATGAATGCTCATGTTTATGTTTTAAAAGATTAATCATGGAAGCACATAAAATCCCGGTTTTCAAATCATGGGTAACAGAATGGATGGCTAGGGCTATAATATTTGCGATTCTTATGACCAGCTTATTCGGCTTCGCCTTGTTTAGCAGTCCAATTACAGTAATGGGCTATTATGGTGTACAACCTACCGATGTACAATATGCGATGGTGGTTATCTATGGTTCAACCGTAGCTTTCTTAGCATTAGATTTTCGACTAGTAAAATATTTCGCACCTAAGAAATACTTATTGATAGCACTTGCTGTTAACGTGGTGTGTGCTGTAGCCTGTTTCTATTTGAAGGATTGGACGCTTTTTGTTGTTTGCCAGTTCGTGCAAGGAATTACTTGTGCATTGATGTCGGGCATTGTATTGCAGCTTACTTTTCCCCGGTTAAAAACTACGCGAGCCCGGGTGATTGGGTATAGTTTGCTATATGGCAGTATACAAATTTCCGTTCCCTTTTATGCTATTTGCGCAAGTGTGGTTCTTAATCATTACGACTTCAATTGGCTATTTTATTGGTTTAATCTATTACTCATTATCCTTGCTATTGTTGTATTGTTGACAATGAACGGCCATGCGAGATTTACGAAGAAGATACCATTGTACCAAGTTGATTGGTGGGGTTACTTGTTCTATGTGTCTTTTGTTTTGATACTTGGATACATTTTGATCTATGGTCGGCAATTAGGTTGGTTCGATAGTCCTTTAATTTGCTTACTTAGTATAAGCAACTTACTTATGCTGGTACTGTTTGTAAGTAGGGAATCGAAATTGAAACGACCCTTAATTAACCTCCAAGTATTTACCGCGAAGAATTTTGTTATGGGCCTGCTTTTGCTATTTACTTTTTATATTTTCAAAGGAAGCACTGGTTTGGCTTATGGTTATCTTGAAGTAATTATAGGGAATGATCCGCTAAGTACGATCCCTATATGGAGCGCTATTATTGTTGGAACAGTACTAAGTATGTTTGTTACCGCCCGGTTTGTATTGATGGGATATAATTTAATAAGGACAATTATCGTAGGATTTGGAATAATGGCATTGTATTATGGTTATATGATACTATTTGTTTCCGTGCAAGGAGAAACTATGGATTTTATTTTGCCCATGTTTATTTATGGTGTAGCAACAGGTGTTTTATTTGTTCCCATTGTAACCTTTACCGGTTCTTCAGCACCACCGAAGATAGCGTTCAATGCATCGCTTGTTGGTATATTCGCGCGGTTTACAGGTTTTACAGCTAGCTTAGCATTGAATAATGAAATTCAATTATTTACTAAATCCGCTGTAAGGGAAAAGCTACGCGCATCTTTAACTGAAACGAATCCACAACTAGCGATCACCATGCAGGATATTCAAAACCAATATGTACATGCTGGCAATGATATGTATACGGCAAAAGCAGCAGCGGGAACATATTTTAATAAACTTGTTAGCCAACAAATATTGGCACGTGCAACCCGCGATTACTATGATGTAATGCTAATTGGTGTAATGAGTGTTATTATAATACTGCTTTTTTTACCAAAGTTGCAAAAGGTACTTGTTAGATTGAAGAAGGGAACAATACCCTATTAGGAAGCATAAAAAGGCTTTGATAATTGTATCAAAGCCTTTTTATCGAAGTTATTTAGCAAGCTAGTGATAGCATATTATATCACTAGCTTGTTGACTTTGTTGGCATATCTAACTCACTTACTTAAAGTGGTTTATAGTTGGGTAAAGCCATAGTAATAGCTTAATAGGAGTAAAGCACTTTGTGCTTTTACAAGGTAAAAGCAGTAACAATTCGAACAGTTGGTTGAACATTGACTTTGGCGTCACCAATGAATTTGTTAAATTAGAGGAGATGAAAACCTGGTAGATCTCTTGGTCGACCCATCCAACCAAATCACGCTAAAATTTACGTATGTCAAGAGTAGTTCTTATTGTTATGCTCTTAGGACTAATAGCATCATCGCATGCTAAATCCCCATCTACTTCTTTCGCTGCAACTACTTCATATTCGTATTATCCACCAAGTAGGGATAAAGCTTCGTGGCAGCGGCTGAACTTGTGGTTAAGTTCCACTTATTTATACATTTCCAAGGAGGCACAAACCGATCAAGATAGCTGCTTAATAATAGCTAGCCGTTACCTTGGATTAAGTAGGTTTGCTTTATTGGCAGAAGGATTTGCTGATGAAAAGTTGCGTGAACAATCTGCTTGGTTCGATCGGGCTGATCCCAATCTAGGTATTCGCTTACTTGCATCCACCAATGGCAAAAGGCGACTGCAAACTCTCTTACTACTAGGTGCTTATTACGCATTTCAACCCAGTGCATATACCCGTTATAGAGATAGTACGGCATATTTTCTACAGGCGGCTATTAAGGAAAGTAAAACCCAAAAAGAAGGAAAGTGGCAACGTACAGCGCTCTGCCTGTTGGGGAAAATATACCTACAAGTAAACGATCCTAAAGGTGATTCTATCTATCATCAACTTCTTCTCCAATGCAAACAAGCGGGTGATAAAGAAACGGAAGCAAGAGCTATGGCCTATCGTGGTATTTATACGGCCACCCAACAAGCTACATTCCAAAGAAAAATACAAGATCTACAACAAGCGGCCGATATTTATCACAGCATTGGAGATATCGAAGGTGAGATTAACGTATTGACCGACCTAGGTTACCTTTTAACAGTTATTGGCAAACAATCTAAGGCATATGACTTATTCTATAAGGCTCTTTCATTAGAGGAATCAATTCATTACCCCTATACTCATTATAACACAGAAGCGCTTGCCAACGTAACAATGTACCAAGGCAAATTTGGTGAACCTTTACGCTATACGCATCAAACCATTAAAGTAGCGGAAAACTGTCGTGATAGTATTGGTTGGGGCCTATTTTATGGAAGGCTGGCTATTTTGTATACTTCGGAGGGACGGCAGGAAGAAGGGTATGATATGGCATTAAAAGCAACGCAACGATTTGTAATCGATCGTAATCCAGCGGTCTATAATGTTTTGAATATTGTTGTAGAACGAATGAATAATGAAGGTCGTGCAAATGAAGCGCTCACTTTTGTTTCGAACATCTCAAAAAAGGTGAACCCACTTGCCAGTGTTGCCGACCAATTCTTTTATCAAAACATGCTATCTACGTGCTATTTAAATCTAAATAAGTTTGATTCAGCTGAAATACATATCAAAAAGATGGATTCTCTTGAAACATTGGCAGAGGCTGTACGCGGCCCCTTTAGAAGAGCGGGCGTGAACCAACGTTATGCAGAACTTTATTTGAAACGAGGACAATTTCGTATAGCTAAATCATATCTTGAAAAAAATGCAACGATACAATCGTATGGGCATCATGCGCTGATGAACGATCTATGGGGTTATCATTTACTCATCGCAACTGATTCGGCCTTGGGGAATTATAAGGCCGTCATAGCCCATTATAAGGAATATACTAAACTATTGGATTCTAATTATAGGGTCAATAAAATACGGCAAGCAGAAGAACTCCAAGTCATGTATGAAACACGGGAAAAAGAAGCCCAGCTTATAGCATTAAATCAACAAGCTCAACAATCAAAACTGGTCAAGAATTTAACGTTGGGAGGAATTGGTGCGGTAGCTATCATTGCTTTATTATTATACCGGCAGAATAGGTTGAAACAAAAGAGTAATCAAATTATCACCCTAAAGAATATTCAGTTACAAGACCTGCTGGATGATAAAGAATGGCTACTGAAAGAAATTCATCACCGGGTGAAGAACAACTTACAGATTATCATGAGCTTGCTAGATTCTCAATCCAGGTACATTGATAATAGTGCAGCGTTAACAGCTATTAACGATAGTCAACGAAGGGTGCAAGCCATCTCCCTCATTCACCAAAAGTTATATCAATCCGAGAATACATCTTTTATCGATATGCCTCGTTATATCGACGAGCTCATAAGTTACTTGCAGGATAGCTTCGATTTTAGTCATCGTACAGTAATTGAACAAGATATTGAACCTTTAAAGCTCGACGTATCCAAAGCTATTCCTTTAGGCCTTATTATCAACGAAGCCATTGTAAATGCCATAAAATATGCATTTCCGGGGCAGCAACAAGGTGTCGTAAAAATTAGTTTACAACATCATGATCCCGATCATTTATTGCTGCATATTGCTGATAATGGCATTGGTTTACCGTCCGATATGAACCTGGTTAAGCAAGGCGCATTAGGATTTACTTTAATGAGAGGACTCACCAAGCAATTAGACGGGGTTTTCAATATCGAAAATAACCAAGGTTTGCATATATCGATCTTGTTTAGTACTTCTAATAACTTATCGTATGAGTAAAAAGATATTGATCGTTGAGGATGAATTTATTGTTGCCAACAACCTTCAATTAATTTTAGAGGTGGCTGGTTATACAGTACGCGGTATTGCGGCTTCAGCAAAAGAAGCACAAGAATATATAGAACAAAATGACCTCGACTTAGTATTACTTGATATAAAGTTAAAAGGTAAGTTATCGGGCATTGATATTGCACGGCAATTAAGGGCCGGTCATATTCCTTTTATTTTCTTATCGGCTTATGCTAACCAAGCCATACTGGAAGAGGCGAAAACAACTGAACCATACGGTTTTCTTGTGAAGCCGGTGCGGGAAAAAGACTTGCTTGTTGCCTTGGAAATTGCTTGGTACTTACATCAGCATAGCTTTGAGTCGAAATGGAGACGTGAAGAGCAGTTGCAAAAAAGCATTGCGGAAATAATGAATGAAGGGCTGGATGCCCAGCAATCTTTATGCAAAATGGCCAAGGTTTTACAACCATATATACCGTTCGATTTTATTGTAAGTGGGATGAGGCCGATGGATGCACAACAATTTACTGACATAGGTTATTTGCGTACAGGGTTCGACGAATACCAGTTTATTGGAGAAAAGGAGTTGGAGAACATAGCAGGATTATCGAAGACCGGGTTGCAAGGTATTATGGAGAATAGTGTGTTCGACAATCATGCTAATATTTATACTTACGGGATGACAGGGAATGTTGTAAATAATTTGCTGCAAAGAAAACTGATGGAGTGGTTGCGTATGCAATCTTATCTCGTATTTCCTTTGTCGCTTGGGTATGGATTATCGGTACATTATTATTTCTATAGTCGTCAAATCAATATCTATCACAAAGAACATATAGCATTATTGAACCGCTTGAAGATTTGCTTGGAAGAGTTAGCGGGTAAAACGGTATATGCTTCAACATCTTCTATGCTCCAGTCTGCTACTAGTAAGAAGAAGCGAGGTGAAGTGACGGAAAACAAACTGTTTAAGGATATTATTGGCAACCATCATTTGTTGTTATCGGCATTGGATTTGGCCGCACAGGTGGCGCCTTATAATACTTCTGTGCTTATTTTGGGTGAAAGTGGAACCGGTAAGGAAGGTGTAGCACAAGCCATCCATAAATTGTCGCCAAGGAAAAATGCACCCTTTATAAAGGTGAATTGTGCAGCCATTCCAGCTACATTAATAGAGTCGGAATTGTTTGGGCATGAGAAGGGTGCATTTACGGGGGCTATTGAAAAGAGGAAGGGTAAGTTTGAACTGGCAGATGGGGGAACTATATTTTTAGATGAGATTGGTGAATTGCCTCTAAGCATGCAGGTTAAACTATTGCGCGTATTGCAGGAAAGAGAAATCGAATATGTTGGAGGTAGTACAACCGTAAAAATAAATGTGCGCATCGTAGCAGCTACCAATCGAAATTTAGAGCAAGAAATAGCAGCACAAAATTTTCGATTGGATCTGTATTATAGGCTGAATGTGTTTCCACTTACACTACCACCATTACGTGAACGGAAAACGGACATAGCGCCTTTAGCCAATTATTTTGCACAAAAATTTTGCCATTCATTAAATAAGCCTTTCAACGGGATTACCGATAGTATGATGGAGAAGATGTATGCTTATCATTGGCCCGGTAATATTCGCGAACTTGAAAATATTATAGAGCAATCTGTTGTGCTTAACGATGGTAAATCAAAGTTAGAATTAATGCGGAGCTTTCATGGAGCTTCCCCGGGAATTATAGCGAACGAAATGGTCAATACTTTCGAACAGGTAAAACATATTCAACAACAAACGGAAAGAGAATATATTACGGCCTGCTTAAAGAAAACAAAAGGTCGTATACGCGGAGTAGGAGGTGCTGCAGCACTATTAAACATAAAACCTAGTACTCTTGAATCCAAAATGGCAAAGCTGCAAATTAATAGGCAAGATTTCACCGGTTCCACTGAACCCTAATGCATGAACATTACAAAAGCCCCGAAATTTTCGGAGATATAATATGGCACACCCGAAATTTTCGGGTGTACATACTGCCCATTCGTTTTCTCGTAACCACGCATTATATAGCGGATTGTATGATTTTCAAAGTATTACCTGCAACCCGTTTCTCCGTTCTCGTCACTTCGATTGTATGGCATGCAAATAGCCTCCCTGGATCTAAATGATTCGCATGACACAATCAAACCAATGGGCCACTTCAACTCCTGCCCAAACCGCAAAAGGATTCAAAATCCATTTAATGGTATTCCTGTTAGCTACACCGGTAATTTGGCTGGTATGGTATCTAACAGATACTACATACCCGTGGCCATTATGGTCGACCCCTGCATGGGCAATTGGCGTTCTATTTCACTACCTCGGCGTATATGTATTTAAAAAACCTGGGAACAATTAAAATGATGACCATGAACCAGCAACCAACAAGTTTTAGACGCATTGTGACAGGGCATGATGCTGATGGAAAAGCCATTATTATTTCCGATGCACCGCCTGTGCATACACAATTAGTAGGTGGCCCCGGTGGCCCTACATTTTTCGAAGTATGGCACACATTGGAAACACCTGTTATTATTCAAGCCTATTCAGAAGAGCCGGCTGAAAATGGATTGGTATTACCACCTCCCAAAAATGGTACAAGAATGCGCATTATCGAGTTCCCGCCAGAGGGAGAAGAGATTCGCAAGCTAACAGGAACTGATGCTGCATCTAAATTCAGCGCGATGGGCGATGAAAAGGCTTCTACGGCTGCAGAAGGCGCGCCACACCCACTTATGCATAGAACGCAAACGCTTGATTATGGAATTGTATTAGCAGGAGAAATAACACTGGTGTTAGACCGTACAGAATCGATTATTAAAGCGGGTGACATTGTTATTCAATGTGGAACAAATCACGCTTGGGCTAATCGTTCAGGTAAAATTTGCCGAATGGCTTTCATCTTAATCGCTGGGCAATATGCCGGTGATCTTGCTTAAACTGAAATATTCGTGATGCGTATTAAACCAATACCGCCAAATGACCTTCCTCCTGATGTACGGTATGTACATGATGAAATAGCCAAGTTGGTAGGTCATAGTCAAGGCCAAGTAAATATGATGGACAGTGATGGTGCATTGTTAGGGCCATTTCCTCCTTTGCTGCAATACCCGCAGTTTGGAGTGCCAGCATTAACTTTTCTGCGCGCTTTGGATCAGCATGCAACACTTCCTAAAACGGTGCGTGAAGTGGCTATACTTACGGTGGGCGGAAAGTTAGGTGCTCGCTTCGAACTGTATGCACATGAAATTATGGCCGAAGCGTTTGGTATCCCTTCCCGTGTTATTTCTACATTGGCCGCTGGAGGTAGTCCCCATGGATTAGCTGCCGAGGAGTGTGTTGCACACGATATTGCTCGTTCGCTCGTTAGTGGGCGTATTGTACCTACAGCTACTTATCAATTAGCGGTGCATCTCTTAGGCCAAGCAGGTGTAGCAGAACTATTCTTCTTGGTGGGTGGGTATAGTTTGATAGCGACCCTATTGAATGGATTTGATATAGCTGCCCCTGGCGATACTGAATAGTTTGGATCATCGCAATAGCCGAAAAATAGCTATGAAATCGGCGCTCTCTTTCACCATTAATTTCATTAATATGAAAAAAATAATTTCGTTACTCCTTTCTACCATATTGCTTGTTTTTTTCTGTTCGTTTTGCACAAATAATGATGACTCCAATAATGCCAAAACCAACACCTATGTATTGGTGCATGGTGCATGGCAAGCCCCGTATGTTTGGGATGCCGTACGTGCAGATTTGGAAAGTAAAGGCAATAAAGTAATTGTTGTAGAACTGCCCGGGCATGGAAGTGATCAAACGCCTACGCATACTATAAGCTTGGAGGTATATAGAAACAAGGTTACCGATGCCATTTCAAAGGCAGGCGGACAAGTAATTTTAGTAGGTCATAGTATGGGCGGAATGGTCATTACTACGGTTGCTGAACAGGTCCCGGCTACAATTAAAAAGCTTGTATACATCGGTGCATTTATACCTGTATCTGGGCAAAGCCTAGGTGAACTGGCGATGACAGACCCTGGCTCTCAACTCGGCCCACAGATTGTTGAGTCAGCCGATCATTTAACACTTGATGTAAAACGGGAAAGCTTGACGAATCTTTTCATAGGTGATGGTTCACCAGCGATGAAAGATTTGGTAATGACTAATTATCGCCCAGAACCGGCCATTCCATTCGGCAATAAGGTAACATTAACTGTAGCCAACTTCGGTGCTGTTGACAAAGCCTATATCAAAACTGCCAATGATATTGTTATTAGCCCCAGCTTGCAAGACAAAATGATTGCTTCAGCCGGTATAAAAAATGTCTATTCAGTAAATACCAGTCATTCACCGTTCCTTTCACAGCCACAAGCAGTATCTGCCTTGCTGTTGAAAATAGCACAATAACATAGCCATGCATAAGAAAGCAATTATTTCATCCTTGAAGTTAATCTTATTCAGTATGGTATGGGTTGGACTAAGCAACTTACAGGCTGCTGCTCAAAACTCCAGTAAGCAATCTCCTTCGACAGTAGTGGTGATAACCAAGTATGAAGTAAAAGAAGGTAACCAAGATAAGGTGAAAAAGGCATTAAAAAACTATGTACGGGTGTCGTCTAATAACGAGCAAAACATCATGGCAAAAGCCTACAACGAAGAAGGGCACACAAAGGTACTATGGGTAATTGAAAGGTGGAAGAGTCAATTGGCGTATGAAAGGTTTAGGAACACTGCAGCTTGCAAAGCAATAGCAGCATTTACTAAAGACGTATTGCCTGTAAAGCCCCTAGAGATATTTGTGAATGACCTTGAACCTGTTTCAAAAAAGCAATGGCGAACAACGGCGAACGCTACCGACAAACCACTTACTATTATGTTGTTTGTAGATGCAAAGCCGGGTACAGAAGATCGCTTCAAGAAAATCTACCATGAAGCCATGCCTAAGTTTCGAAGCGAACCGGGTGTGATCAATTACCAGCTTTCGCAGTTCAAGCAAGATAAAACCCAGTTTGTTACATACGAACATTTTAGAAACGAAGCAGCCTTTCAATATCACCTAAATTTTCCTCCCATAAAGCCTGTCATAGAGTACCTGCATACAAGTATCAAAAAGCAACCTTTCGAAACGGGACTTCATAGGCTGGTTGAATTTTAGTAGACACTTTCAATTAGAAACACTATTACATCCATATCAAAATATGCAAATAATGAAACCGATTTTTCAACTGTTGGTCGTAGGATTTTTTTGTATACCTGCAATCACAAATTTAAATGCACAGGGGAAAATGAATAACGAACAAGCAATATCGCATGAATTGGAAGTTATTAACCAATTAACTACTGCAACTGCTGTTGTTAATATGCCTGTATCCCAATTATTGAATGCTCCTGGTAACGAAGCATTGAAGGCTTTTTTCTTCACACCCGTGAAGGAGAGAACGTTAACAGGTAAACGAATCGCTGTGATTGTAGCAGATGGATTTGAAGAGATCGAGCTCACAGGACCGGTTTGGTACTTCAAGCAGTTAGGTGCGAGGGTTGATATTGTATCACCAAAGTTTAACCCAGCTCCCGCGCGGTTTGGATTAAGCTACCCCGATATGTCGAAAACACATGTAATGGCTATTCAATACCTGCAACCGGTAGGATGGATTAAATTCGACTATACAGCCGATCAAATAAAAGTAAGCGATTATGATGCTGTATTTATACCCGGTGGTGCTTGGAATCCCGATAATCTTCGGTATGATAAAGATGTGATCAAATTTATCCAAGACTTTAACAAGTCGGGAAAATTGATCGCCGGCATTTGCCATGCCCCGGTTGTTTTTGCATCGGCCGATATTTTGAAAGGAAAGAGGTTAACAGGGTATTGGAATATTCAAGTGGATTTAAAAAACGCGGGTGGTATTGTGAGTGATGAAACTGTGGTAACAGATGGCAACCTAATTACCAGCAGGCACCCGGTAGATGTAGCCGATTTTTCCAAGGCTGTAGAAAGCTGGTTAATTAAAAAGTAAGGTGGTTATACCTTGGCCATCTTATAACTATAAACTGCATGCAAACTACTACGTGCATTTTAATTAGTACCGCCAGGATTATGTTGGAGAAAACAGCAGGCATGCAAACATGCCTGCTGTTATTGATTATTTAAAGCAATATATGCTTACTCTTTATACACTTCGATGGTAACAAACACTACGCCCTGTGAATTGGTCGTTTGTTTTAACGTGCCGAAATAAGGGGCATAAAATGTAAGACCCGGGAATGTATATGTAGGTAAGGTATTTATTAAATTTTCACGATTATTACCACTCGATTGGAAACTATTATAGACTTGTGTTCCCATTACTGTGGAAGAATCATCGCTTAATGTAATGCCATTATCACCACTATCATTACTTTGTAAACCATATGGCATATTAAAATTGGCACCTCCAATTTGAGAAAAATGTGCGAAATAACCTCCTGCAAATTGTTGCGTTCCGTATGGAGAAATGGTGTAAGTAATGCTTGTACAAAGTGTAGGGTTGTTATTAGCAGTACTATTCAGCAAGCAACAAAGTAATAGATCGGCATAAATTGTTGATCCAGTGTAGTTGATTATTGATACAACGATAGATGCCCCATCCGGTGGTGTATCAGAATTTTGTACTAAAAGTCCCTGGTAACTTGTTTTAAGCGCCCACCCGTTTAATCCTTTGTAGAAGGATAGTGGTACTGTGCCAAGCCCCCATATAATATCCATAATTTCCTTATTCACAGTATTCGTATATACATTTTGCGTGCCATCGTCATTGTTTTCTACAAACGAACCATCGCTCTGCCAACCAGCAGGACTTACAGGGCTAGTAGCATTTGTATGCAAGTTTGCATTAATCGTAAAGCCAGGATTCGCAGGCATTAATGTTTGTAATACGGAGATCGTATATTCAGCTAACATATTGCGTGTATCTGTACCTGTTAAAGTCGCCGGCCAGAATAGCGATTGCCTAGAACCCATTGCTTTCGACATGTTAAATACATGCTCTGTAATTCCCCAGTTGGCTAGAATAAAGGTTTCAAGTTGACCTAATGCCGAACCCAATGATTCAAATTCATTCAATAATACTTGTTGTAGTTCCAGTACAGTCATTTCATACGTGTAAATATTAAGCTCCGCTTTATTTAAAATGGCTGCGTATTTAGACAGGTAACTGGTAGTTTGCTGTGCACCTTGGTATACAGAGAAGCCTGTTGACATGAGGTTTGCAACCACAGGTAAGCCAAATTTTGCAGCGGCGGCCACTTGCTTACCTAAGAAAGGATCGCCTTCAACACTTCCCGCAATGTTTAAGGCTGTATAGGCTAAACCTTCTACCAAATCGCCAATCCAACTTTTTTTCTTTTGTGGCGGTGGCGGTACAATTGTTTTCAAACCATTCGGTAAAGCGCAGCCCGTAATTAATTCAGAAAGCAACATCTCTTGTGCTTGGCTGAGTGAAAGATATAGCGTTGTCATTTGTTGAAATAGTCGCCTTACACCCGATACAGCCAACATTTCCTCGTTGAGTTGCTTAACAACAGGTGCATAATCTTCCAAGGTTAATGAGGGTGGTAACGGGTTGGAATTAACAAGTAACGAGGTATAGTAGATGTTCATTATTGACTGGTAATTATCCACCGGGGAAGCAAGGTTAATATATTGTTCGCGTATACCGTTTGGTAAGCCAAGCTTAGAACAGATGTCGCCATATGCCGTTGTATTGCCGTTTGCATCAGTTTGAGGATAATTTGGATAGGCTGAACTGGGCTGCATTATGGCAATTTCTAGGC
Organism: Chitinophaga skermanii; assembly: GCF_003259335.1. GTDB lineage: Bacteria > Bacteroidota > Bacteroidia > Chitinophagales > Chitinophagaceae > Chitinophaga > Chitinophaga skermanii. The sequence continues at coordinate 202,033 of NZ_QLLL01000002.1, read as the reverse complement.
TGGTGCCAGTAGAACATGTCCATGATTGGTAGCCCGGTAATGGACTTAAACGTTGTAGCAAAACGGCTGTATTAGCAGGCGTACCTAAATTACTTATAACAAGGCCGGTAGCACGATTTACAATACATCCCTCTTCGCTGATCCACCATAATTGAAAAGCTTCAGGTTCTGGTTGCCGTGGGTATACGCCTAATATAAATACATAATTACTATTGTCGGGTGTTGCTGTTAGCACCATGTTCGGATAGGCACTGCTAACAATATAGCCCGGGTGTTGATACTCCCATGTGGAAAGAGCTGGTTCAGAAGTAAGTTGTGTGATTTGAACGTATGTACCCGGGTTTACATAAGGGGGGAGGGTTAGATAGAGGTCTTCCTGGGCCATTTGAATAGTAGTACTTTGACTCATTGGAATACCGTATGGTACTACATAGAATAATTGAGGTACCTGGCCACTACCTGGTGTTGTAATTGCATCACTCAGGGCTAATGGTTGGCCGAGTTTACTTGTCCCGTTAATAACCTGTTTTAAGGAAAAGTTTTCTAGCATACCGCATAGCACCTCGTTTGTTTTAGATTCGGATTCTGCTTGTAAGTTCGACCATGTCCATTGTTGCAGAGGATTTTCTTTTTGAAGTGGTGCGATGGTGAGGTTACCATTAGTGGTTGTAGCTGCTAAAGCCAAATTTGGGTTGGTAGCACTTACAATATTCCCATCAGTTGTTCTACGCCAAAGTTGCGCCAAAGCGCCTGGTCCTGCGGGAACTTCTTGGGCATTCACGGCTAGTTGCAAGTTAATAGTGCCACTGGGTGCCAAAGTTAATAAACCCGCCGTATTTCCAAATGGTTCCATGGCGCTTTGTATGGTGAACCATTGGCCGCTAGGTACGTAGGGAATGACTGTCCATCCTTCATTGTCTGTACCTTTGCTAAAATCGTAGTTAATTAATGGTTGCCCAGGGGCAAGAATAGCATCTTGTACATTCAAATACCAGGTATTACCGGCCGAGCCACAAGCTAACATGCCTTCAACATAACACCATTGCTGGTTTGTATAATTGGATTGAATGGCTTGTAGTGAAATAGGTTCGTCGTCGCTACTGTTAGAAGTCAGGGCAAGATTTGGGTATAAAGCATTTACCACTGTGCCGCTGGGGGTCATCATCCATTGTTGATCAGCGGCGCCTTCTTTGTAAGGTTGTATCGCTACAAGTGGGTTATTACCGTTAGACTCTGCCATGGCTGTCATTACATAAATGCCTGTGTTACCGGAACTGTTCTGCAAGTTAGTTTGTAAGTAGAACCAAGTGTTGGCTGGGATCACTTGTGCTGGGAAGGGGTGCCAATATTCATTTGTACTCTTGGATATAGCATACGTGATTACACTGGTGCCTGCAGCAGATCCTCCTCCTTGTACATTGAGGCACAATTGTCCTGTTGAGCCTCCTAGGTCTACTATAAACTGGTTGTTTGAGAAGGACCATACTTGGTTGGAAGCTCCTGTAAAAGTTTCGATAGATAATCCTTCGGCAGATTGGCTACTGGTAGCGGATGTTGTTATTCCCATGGTTGGATCTGTGATGGGTGATATCGCTCCTTTATTGTTAAATACCCATAATTGTGCTTGGTTCCCTGGTTGCCATTGTTCAATAGTAATGGCGTTGTTACTGTAGTTCATTACCATGGGGTTGCCATCGCCCAAAATGGCCCCGCTGAGCGCCGTTTGGATGTAGAATGACTGATCTTCTCTTGTTAAGGGAGTAGAGGATAGGTAAGTCGCAATAGGGCTAATAGCCGGTGCTGTTGTAATTGACATGATTTTTCAATGTTTGGATGTGTGAGGAATGGCTGTGTGTGAGGATAACTTGAGGAGTGGTTGTCATTAATAACCAAAATACGTTGCAGGAGTTCAATAACGCGGCCGTATTTTTTAGTAATGTGTCTTGGTGCTTAATACATAAGCTAGCATATGAAATAGGAATTGGGATCGAATCCATGAAGGGCAACTAAGGATATCATGAAAGAATGATTAATGTAGTAATATTGTGTTTAAGAGAAAAAACAATCCGCCAACATCATGACAACATACAAGTACCTACTTACGCTGTTATTGACCCTATTTGTCAGCACCCTGTGTTTTGCACAATCAAGCAGCAAGCCTTTAGTGATAGGAAAGTCTGATCTCTTACATTCGACAATATTAGGAGAAGATCGTACGATCAATATATATTTACCGGAAGATTATACGCCAAGTGATACCATGAAGTATCCTGTTGTTTATGTATTAGATGGTGGGCTGGAAGAAGACTTTATCCATATCGCCGGCATTGTTCGTTTTAATACACAACCATGGATTGCACGTTTTCCCCGCTCAATTGTTGTAGGGATTGAAGGCAATACGCGTAGACGTGATTTTACTTTCGCTGTATCGAATACAGATTTTATTGAGAAAGAAGGCTTCCAAAAGTCGAGCTTCCCACAATATGGCGGGTCCGCAAAGTATATACAGTTCTTGGAAAAAGAATTGCAACCTTACATGGAGAAAACGTACTTCGCTACAGGCAAGAAAACGGTTATCGGGGAATCGTTAGCCGGGCTTTTCACCACGGAAATACTATTGAAACGTCCGCAGTTGTTTGATGATTATATTATCATTTCCCCTAGTCTTTGGTGGGGCGATAAATCGCTTCTTCACAATGCCACGAAACTAGCGAATAATAATTTGAAAAAAGCTGTGAATGTATATATCGGTGCGCCTAGCAAAGAGGAAGATGTAAGAATGTTTAAGGATGCTGAAAAGCTTTTCCAAGTATTGAAAACAAACCGGAACATGCGTGTAGAATTTGATTATATGCCGGGCGAATTGCATTCCACAGTTATTCACCAAGCAGTTTATAATGCATTTAAAATACTCTACCCGAAAACTGCATATTCAGAATAAGGCTTCGATTGATACGAGCTTTCTTTTCAGTAGCATTGTCTACAACGCATCATGCAAAATATGTAAGCGTGTGCGGTGCTAAAAAGGGTAAAGCAAAAGGTATTGAATACAACCTTTTGCTTTACCCTTTTTATATGCTGTTTGTGAAGTAGAACAGCTGAAGAACGTAATTTCCTCACCGTAATTATTTCGCTGGAGCAACACCTCCTTTGTTAATCCATTCATCCCAAGCAGCCACAAACTCATCATAAGGTATAGGAGGCGGGGTACGGCCTTCACCCATATTCCAACCGGCTTTCACCAAAGTATCCCTCGCATGCGCAAGGAGAGCCGCTTTATCTTTATGGCCATTCGTATTGTAATTCATTATTTTCAAGGCGAGTGCACGCGCTGATTGTCCTTCGAAAACCATTTTCATATCAGCCGGCGGAAGCCCCCAATTAGGATTACCCGGTGGGGTATGAAGCCCCGGCAAGTTGGTGTCTTGATGGCAATTTGAACATTTCATAGCGTACAGGCCTTTCCCGTCTTTACCACGGGTGGGCGACATAGTATGTAAATGACTATCATCTCCTTGAAGCGGTATATCACCTGCAGGGTGACAATTCACACAACGAGGACTCATTAAAACACGGTAAACTTTATCAAATGCAACAACCGATGCAATACTATCAGCTTTGCTGATAGTATGATCGTTGAACGTGACCCTTGCTTTTTTATTACTTAAACCGTTAGCTGTTAATCCAATAACGGTTACAACAAGGATTGTAATGATAATGCGTGTATAGTATTGATGGAAGAATTTTTTTCTCACGAGTAGACGTTTTAAAATTACAGCCTTGCTTTTACTTTGCATCGTTCCTTTGAATTTGCGCCGCCAACTGGATGGCCTTATGGATGCGAACGTACGTGCCGCAACGGCAAATGTTGCCTTCCATTGCGAGGTCGATATCTTTATCGGTAGGATTTTTGTTTTCTTTGAGTAAAACAGCTGCCGACATGATTTGGCCTGCTTGGCAGTAACCACATTGTGATACATCCAATTCTAACCATGCTTGTTGCAATGGATGGTCGTTGTTGGGTGATAAACCTTCAATGGTTACCACTTCTTGCCCAGCCGCTCTACTTACTTTTGTAACACAAGAGCGCACTGCTTCTCCATTTAGATGAACAACACAAGCACCGCATTGAGCAACTCCACAGCCATACTTGGTTCCAACCAGCCCTATTACATCCCTTAATGCCCACAATAGTGGCATATTGGGATCTATATCAAGTTCGTAATGTTTATTATTGATGTTTAACGTAACCATAATTGCGTGTTGATAGTAGTTTTAACCTAAGTTTTTATGATCCAATTTGCTGTTACCAGGCTTAGGGAAATGTTCAGCAAATGGTTGATCGTAATAGCGTTTATTAGTGGCTTTGAACAAGGCGTTAGCAACGGCGCCGAAAACAGGTGGAAAAGGTGGTTCTCCTAGGCCTGTTGGATCGATATCATTTTTTACAAAATGCACGTCGATTTTTTTAGGGGCTTCACTGTGCCTGATCATCCTATAGTTGTAGAAATTGCTTTGTTGTGCAACGCCTTCGATATGACTTAATTTGCCGTAGAATGAATTACCAATGCCATCTACTACGGCACCTTCTACCATGTTGGCCGCGGCATCGGGATTAATTACAATGCCACAATCTATAGCACTAAATACACGTTCAACATATGGTGTGCCATTTCTCATAACAATATCTACCACGTGGGCAGCATAGGAGTTATGGCAAAAATAAGCAGCTACGCCACGGCTATACTTTTTGTTTTCTGCTTTGCCCCATCCCGATTTCTCTTTCACTAAATGTAGTATACCGGCATATCGATCGGGGTCATAATCATTGTTTTTACCCACTGGATTTTCTTTGGCTTTTTTCAATAACTCCAATCTTAGATCAATGGGATCTTTTCCCATAGCTGCCGCCAGTTCATCTAAAAATGATTGTTCCGCAGCCGCGTTAAAATTCGACCGGGGAGCCCGGAATGCGCCAATGGTAATATTCGATGGTATTTGCCATCCTTCTGCTAAGTAATTATCGACAGCTCCTGCCGGAAACCTATTTTCATGAATGGGATGTTCAGGAATACCGCCTCCTTTTACATGAAAACCAATCAATTTTTTATTGGCATCTAATGCTGCACGGTAAGTAGCCGTGTACATAGGGCGGTAAATGCCGTACGTCATATCGTCTTCGCGCGTATAAACAAGTTGTATAGGTGCTTTTACTTTTCTTGAAATAAGGGCGGCTTCTGAAACATAGTGGCAATATGCTCTTCGACCAAAGCCTCCACCCATGCGCGTTACTTGTATTTCGATCTTTTCGGGTGGCAGGTGCAATAATTTCGATAAAGTAGGTTCTATCCAGGCGGGCCCTTGTAATGGACCTGCTACCAAGGCTTTATCTTCAGTTACATGGGCGAAGAAGTTCATGGGTTCCATGCAATTATGCGCTAGGAACGGGGCCGTATAGGTACGTTCTATAATGTGTGCCGCATTTTTAAAGGCTTTTTCTGGGTCGCCGTCTTTACGTAATACTTGTGCAGGTTGTTGCGCATACGCTTTCATTTTTGCAAGTTGGGCGCTGGTACTTTCAAGTTCCCCGGGTACAACTACTTCTCTTTTACCGTTTCGTCCGCTCATGGTATCCGTTGTATTCCCGGCGGAAGTCCACTGTACTGAAAGTTTTTTCTTTGCGTTCATCACCTCCCAAGTAGTTTTACCTACCACCACTAACAGTTCATTGAAAGTACGGGTATCGAATCCTGCTTGCTCGAAACCTTCGTCATATAAAGTAAGGGTAAAAACATCTTTGATGCCTGGCATTTTCAGTGCTTCTGAAGCATCGAAAGATAGTAGTTTCATGCCGAATGCTGGAGGATGTTGAATCATCGCGTATAGCATCCCTTCCTGTTTATAGTCGAGGCCAAAAAGCGGCTTCCCTGTTACGATTTTCATGCCTTCCACATTCTTCTGTGGGTGGCGAACTACTTTGAAATCTTTAGTAGCTTTTAAGGGAACGTTCTTTGGAATTGGCAAGGTAGCTGCTAGGGATGCAAAATTGCCGAAGGTCGCCGATTGACCACTTTTTGTATGGATAATCATACCTTCTTTAGCGGTCAGTTCTTCGATGGGTACTTGCCAAGTGTTGGCGGCCGCTTGTAAGAGCATATGCCGGGCTGCTGCGCCCGCTTCCCGCAATGGTTTCCAATACATACGTACGGAATTACTACCTCCGGAAAACTGGGGGCCAAGTTTTAGGTTGTCGTGAGGACCCATTTCTACCACGATATTTTTCCAATCGGCTTCTAGTTCTTCTGCTACGATCATGGGGAGGGAGGTCATTACGTTTTGCCCGAATTCGGGATTGGGATTGAGTATCTTGATGACATTGTCTGCCGTGATTTTTATATACCCCGTCAATTCATTCCATTGTGCTGGTAGGATGGCTTCTTTGTGGCCTTCTGCGAGGCCTGTTTTGGCCAGCCAAGTAAAGCTGATCATAAAGCCGCCTCCGGCTAACAAAGAGGATCTTAGGAAAGACCGCCTGCTTTGGGTTGACTTTGATTGTTCCATTGTAAATAGTTGAAATAAAGGCTGATAATGACCGTTATATATGTCCGTTTTGCACTTGTTCAAAATAATGTAAAAAACGTCTACGGAATGTATACGTTTAACTGGTATTCCTACCAATATTACTGCTTGTTGAAGAACAGTAAAGTTAGTTGGACGGGGTTTATTTGTGTGGTATTGTAATGTACAAAACTACTTTGATATAGAAAGGGGAGATGCACGAGTGGCAAGATGATTATTTGTATGGGGTGTATACTTAGAAATGGAGAGGCAAATAATATCAATAAATAAAAAACCAGCCAAGAAATTGTTCATTTCGGTTGACTGGTTGTATGATAATAAAGTGGGTATTTATTTGCTCGTTAATGCAGTTCCTTCAAACTGGATACCTTCCCAGCCGTGTGCCATAAATTGCCTAATATTTTGATGATCAGTTGCTTCGGGAGTGTTTAATACGGCTTGATAGTGTTCTGCGAACAATAGTAAGGTATCTTCTTTCGACAAGTTATGTATTTGAGCGAATGAAAACACTTTAGCGCTGCCTTGGTTTTGCGTTGCTTCATTATATGCATCGCCATTTTTGAAGGCTGTTGGTTGTGCGATGTAATGATTTTCAATGAATGCGATTACATCTTTAAAAACAATAGTATTGGCTTTTAATTGGCCCAACAAGGTATTGAGAGCTTCTTTCATTTGAATATTGAATGTTGTGTTTATAGAGTTTAACGCTGTGCATTGTACAGCATAATAAGTTGAAAATGTGCTACAAAGAAAGACAATTTTTCAAACAAATTTGATGACGCAACATTTATAATAATAACGCATTAAAAAAGCAATGCACAACCAGGCCGGTTGTGCATTGACAATAATAGCTTGTTTAAACCACTATAGTTCCGCTATTAAATCGACTTCTAACTTGGCATTGGCTTCGTAGAGCCTGCTAATTTGCACCCAAGTTGCTGCGGGGTAATCACCTTTGTAAAAAGGTAAGCGCGCATTGTTGTGCTTTTTCATCAATTCAATGTCGGTAGTGTACAATGTTTCTTTTACAACATTGCTAAAGGTAGCACCATAGGTTTGCAAACATTTCTCCAAGTTGCTGTACACGCTGCTGATACCGGCAGGACTTAAATCGTCGGTTGCAATACCAGAGATGTACAGGGTGTTGCCTACTTTTACAATTTGGGCGTAACCGGGATCATCGATTTGCTTTTTTTCATTTCCCCAATGCCATTTTTCTTTGATCGTACGTGTAGTTGTACTGTCGGCTTTGAGGGCTGTTTCTTTGGGAGCTTGGTTGTTGCTGCACGCAGTGGCAGCCAATAGCATGGTTACAAAACAGAGTAGAGGGACTGTTCTTCTCATGAGTAAGCGTTTAAGGGTTCCGAGTTTTTTGTGATCTAATAAATATAGAACATGAAACATGTAACCCATAGCAACATGGGATGAATGGTCATTATTGCTGGTTGAAATTAGCGGTGATTATTCATTCGCTTTTTTCAAAATAACGAGTAGATCCTTATCCAATTCAAGCCAGTATTTCAATTTCGAATCAATGATTTCCATCACTGCAGGGCTATCTTGGTAAAACGCTTTTACTTGTGCTTTGAATTTCTTGTTCACTATGTTTTTCAGGCAAAGAAATATACCACCTGCTTTTTCAAACGTATAGAAAACTTGTTTATTAGGCATGGCATAACCACCTCCGGAGGTGAATATCCCGTAGGCATATAAGCTCGATTTAGGACCTACATACATAGGATATAAGAACTTCTGTTCTCCACTTGTTGTGGGTTTAGAAACAAACATTAACTTGTGATCTTCACGCACGATGCCATATGCATGAATATCACCCGGCAAATATTTAATGGTACCTTTTACGCTATCTACGACTTCTACTTCATCTGTATAGTTATTGGTTACCTGGCCAAATACATTTCGTTTCATTTTTATCTGAACCGCGAGGGTATCATTGGACGTAGTGACGATATAACCTGGTGAGGTGGATTGTGCATGTAGTACAATGCTCATGAAGGAGCAGGTAGCAGCTAAAAGTATTTGTTTCATGGAAGGGTGTTACGTAGTAAAAATAGTCAATTCCCTTTTTACCATTTCAATAAGGTACGTTGTATTTTTATAAAACATCCACTTTCAACCTATTACGAGAAAAAGGCTGGGCATGGAAATGTATATCTTACATGGTATTTGTTGTAATTGATTGAAATTCAATAAAAGTACAGGCTGCCTTCGGTAAACGAACGATGCATTACTGGGTAAACAACGATCTACATACTATTGAATAGCATCTCTCTACTATATAAACACTATGTAATTACATGGAATTACATGGAATTACATGGAATTAGGTTGAAATCACATGGAAACTACTTGGAAGCACCTTAGCAATCACATGAAGCTAATAGTCAAATAGCATGGAAGCATATATCCCAGGTATATGGGGTATATATGTAGAACATTGGGATAACATTGGAAGAACATTAGAAGAACATTGGAAGATATTATAATGACATTTAGGAAGCTCATTAAACTAATCATCTTCAATTAGATACAAAAATATGTTACACTGCAAGGATACTTCGTACAAAAAACCTATCCTTCCAATACCTTATAATTTGATGAACCTAATCCGTTTAATATCGTACATTACGATACAAACTTTCCACGCAACCACTAAATCCATGCATGCATGAAAGCGAAACTCCTTTTACTGACCCTACTATTTGCCATCTCGTGTACTTTTGTTAAGGCACAGTCTACCGTTAAAAAGGGGATGATTAAAGTGACCATTCTTTACCCCAATGGCGAAGGCAAAACATTTGATATGAACTATTACAAGAACAGCCACATGCCACTTATGCGGAAGTTCTTCAATCCTAAGCACTTGGCCATTGATCAAGGTTTGAAAAGTGGTATGCCCGATCAGCCCATGCCTTTTTTAGCGATTGGGTACTTGTACTTCGATAAACTATCAGATTATGAAGAAGCGTTGGCGAAACACGTTACCGAGATTAGGGCCGATTTTATAAAGTATACAAATACTACGCCTGTTGTACAAATCAGTGAAGTCGTAGAGTAATATAATTAGCAAATAAGAGCCCTGTATGTTTCAAATACAGGGCTCTTTGTTTTTATATTCTTCCCTTTGTCATTTCCTTAACATATAAAAGCCTATATTTAGAGAAATCCTTCTCTTCACCAGTAGCGTCTTTATTTTTTTCATCTATTCTTCCTTGCGTATTTGAGATTTATTTCCGCTCCTACAAAATTTCAAATATGATTGTGTTCCTGTTCTTCGTGGCAGTATGGTATCTATCGCTATTTTCTCAAACATTCTTTCAACACCGCTATGCAGCACATGGTGCTTTTACGATGAGTAAAGGTTGGGAAAAGTTCTTTTTTGTAGTTACTTATATCACCCAAGGGTCTTCTTACATGAGTCCTAAAGCATATGGTATTATGCACCGGTTACACCACGCGCATACCGATACCGAGCTCGACCCGCATTCGCCTTCATATTCTTCTAATATTTTCACGATGATGTGGAAAACGAGAACTGTATACCAAGAAATTCTTCATAATAAGTCTACTATTGATCCCCGGTACACCAAGAACTTACCGGAATGGACATGGTTTGATCGCTTTGCTAACAGCGCTGTTTCTCGTTTATTATGGGTAGGTATTTATATAGTATTCTTTGCATTTTTTGCAACGAGCCCTTGGCAGTATTTATTATTACCTATTATTATTACAATGGGAGCATTTCATGGTGCTATTGTGAACTGGTTTGCCCATAAGTATGGATATATCAACTTTAAATTGCGCAATACTTCTATGAACTTGCTGTTTGTGGATGTATTAATGTTAGGGGAGTCGTATCACAATAATCACCATAAACACCCGGCATCTGTCAATTTTGGCAAGCGTTGGTTTGAAATAGACCCGGTGTATTACCTCATTCGTTTCTTCTCGTTTTGTAAGATTATCAGGATTGTAAAGAAACCGGCCCTGCAATTGGCATAAGGGCAATAAAAAAGGTCAAAAGAGATACCTAAGTATTTCTTTTGACCAATATACATGAATCAATGGGCTAAAAATGCCTTACGATCTACTCACTTTTTTAACGTCTACGGCGCTATTGCCCCTCGCAGTTCTTTCTACCTCGAAAGTAACATGGTCGTTCTCTTGTACTGGTTGTAAAAGATTACGGTTGTGGAAGAAAATACGGTCGCTGCTGCCTTTAACAGAGATGAAACCGAAGCCTTTTGCACTGTTGTAGAATGATACGATACCTGTGTTAGCAGTATCTTTAGGTGCGTTAGGTGTAATCTCCTTAACCGTCATATCAGATGCATCAATCTCAAACTCGGTCGTTTCTTTTGGAGGTTTAGAACTGAGATTTCCATTTTCATCAATATAAGCTAACATGTCTTCTAAGCCTTTGCCTTTATTGTTGTTCAGTTTTCTATCTCTCATCTTCGCTGCTTTGTCTTCTTTAGCTTTTGCTCTTTTGTTCTGATTAGCTTTTTTAGAAAATGAATCACTCATAATTTTTCCTTTGTTTTTAATGATATGCAATATTGCAATTAATAGTTTGTACTTATTCTTCTATTTCGAATATTTGTAAGAACCTGTTCATGAAGTTCATACCGTCTAATTGATGTATAGCATTCGTGCCGTCGTGCCGGCCTTTCATATATACAAAGGCTACTCCTTCAGCGCTACCATCCTGTAGCATACGAATTTCAATTAGCTGTACATACCCAAATGGGACGAACAAAGCATACAATGCGCTCCTCGATGCCCTGTAATGCAAATTTCCAACGTAAATTTTCATATCAATGGTGTTAGATGAAAACTAATATCAATTCTTTTGTGTATTGAACAGTTCATAAAACACATTTTTGAGGGTAATCAATATGGCAGCTGGAAAAGCAATGACTGAGAGAGATTAAATCTAAATCAGAAGAAGCAGAGGCAGGAGCCCGAAATAATTCTATTAAAGGTACGATTTTTTATTGAATAAGCAGGTTACTTATTTAGCATATCATATATAATGACCTTTCCTAAGGTCCTGTAAATAAAAAAGATTATATGTGATTTATTTCTACTTTTTCTCAATCCATTCCCCCACCATCTTCCGGTAGGTTTCGCCAATCGGCAAATATGTACCATCCACCATCTGTACCTGGTTGCCCTCTATGACTCTTATTTTATCTAAAGGAATGATATAGGAACGATGAATACGGACAAATTGCTTCGTAGGTAATTTTTCTATAATATCTTTCATGTTTTCCAGTACCATTATTTGCTCTGTTGTAGTATGGATGCGGATATAATCTTTTAATCCTTCGATATAAAGGATGGAACTAGGCGCTATTTTATAGTGTTTCCGGTCGGCTTTTACGAAAAGAGAGTCATCGCGCCCGGTTAGCTGGAAAGTTTCCTGCCAGCGGGTATATTTCTCAATACTTTGATAGAACCGGGTAAAGGTAATGGGCTTCAGCAGGAAGTCGATCACGTGGAATTGATAGGCCTCTAAGGCGTATTGCGGGTAAGCCGAGGTAATGATGAAGTTATGTTGCCGGTTGAAGAGTTGCATTAGCTCGATACCGGTTAGTTGCGGCATTTGGATGTCGAGGAACACGAGGTCGACTGCTTGCGTTTTGAGTACATCCATGGCTTTGAATACGTCACAATCGGCATACAGCAAGTTGAGTTGCGGTACTTTGGAAACGTAATCGGCCATTAGTTTCACGGCGAAGGGTTCGTCGTCGAGTATAATACAGTTGATTTTGTTGTTGATCATAAGGCAATGGTTAATATAGCGGTAAAGCGGTTCTGTGCGTTTGTTAATGTAAGGGTATGTTTGTTGGGATAGTGTATTTGTAACCGTTTTTGCAGGTTGTCGAGCCCAATACCCCCTAATTTATCTTTCTTTTGTGTACCAATTTCGTTCGTAATCGCGAAAACTAAGCTTTGTTGGTCTACTTTCAAATCAATTTCGATCGTCATTTCTTTTGTCAATACCCCGTGTTTCAAAGCATTTTCAACTAGTGGTGACAATATATAGGGGGGCACCTCCAGGTAGTCGTTCCTGGTTTGGATGGTAAATTTTACTTCCCCTGCATCTTGGTGGCGCAATTGCTCCAATTCAATGTAGGCTTTCATGTAGTTGATTTCATCTTGCAAGTAGATCTTCTCCTTTTGGGCTTCGTAGGTGGTGAAGCGCATCACGTGACTCAATTTTTCTATGGCCAACAAGGATTGGTCCGACTTGAAGTACACCATCGAGTAGATGTTATTCAAGGTATTGAATACGAAATGGGGGTTGATTTGTGCCTTGAGGAACTTGATTTCTGTGATTTGATTTTCTTCTACAATAGCATGGTTGTACTCCAGTAAACGCACAAAATAGATCCCTAACCAAAGAAAGGAGCTGAATAAAATAGGCATACTGCTGTAGTGCATGTTATCCAACAAGTAATTCAACAAGGTGGTACTCGTATAATTCACTTCCCCGAATAATACACGGGTAATTTCTTGTTCCACCAACCAGCGCATACCGGTAAAAAACAAGTAAGAAACAATTAACCCCAACAGCAACTTTTTCCAATTAAAAGGATGAAACACGCGCCGCATTACTACGAAGTAATGCACATAAAAGGTGCTTACAAACACCATCACGTACGTACAATAAAACAAATTTGGCACAAGAAACTTGGCGTGGATAGGGTTCTTTACGAAGGTAAAATACGCTATCAACAACCAAAATACTAAGTGTATAAGCGCTGCTTTTCGTGTAGTTAAAGTGCCGCTGTGTAACGTTTCATTCATACTTACAAAACTATTCCTTTTCAGAAAGAGATGCCCCCGGGTTCGTAGAAAAACAGCGGGGGTTTGTCGATAAAAATAGTTAAACGGAACTATTCCCTGTTGTTTTGTGACAGATTTTAATTCACAGTATATGAAACAGGTTTTACTCTTCGTGGCAGCAATTTTATTGTATAGCAATGTTTTTAGTCAACAATTTTCCATCAAAGGCAAAGTATTGAACCAGCAACAAGTGCCGGTAGAATTTGTATACGTGGGCTTATTTAAAGAAGCGCATTCGCCCGTTCAACAAATGGTGACGGATAGCCTGGGACAATTTACGTTTAAAGCCGCGAAGGGCATTTACCAGGTTCGCATGCAGCATTTTGGTAAGGAAGTAATAAATAAAGAAGTGTTACTGGAACAAGATACCGACCTAGGCATATTGAATATACAAGATGCAACGGCCTTACAAGGAGTAACGGTTACTGCCGCTAAGCAATTGATTGAACGAAAGGTAGATCGCTTGGTATTTAATGTAGAGCATGCCGTTATGCCAACCGGGGGAACTGCCTTAGATGCATTGAAAGCTGCGCCGGGTGTACGTGTGCAGAATGATGTAGTTTCTATTGTAGGAAAGGGCGAGGTATTGGTGATGATTGACGACCGTTTACAAAGAATGTCGCAAGAGGATGTAGCCACCTTTCTAAAATCGATCCCGGCAGATCATATAAAGAGCATTGAAGTAATTACTACACCGCCTGCGCAATACGAGGCAGAGGGTAACAACGGTCTTATCAATATTAAATTAAAGAAAGCAAAGGCAAATTCTTGGATGGCCAATATTGGAGGATCTTATATTCAAAAAACCTATGCTGGCAGTAACTTCCAAGCATTATTTACTTATAACCACCGGCAATTAGCGGTACAGGCTTCTATTAGTAAAAGTCAACAACAGTTACGTACCACTTCAGACCAAGCCATATTATACCCTTCAGCACATTGGTTACAACATGTACGTACTACATCTACAGAAAGTGGGTTGAGTACCAGTGTAGGGGTTGATTATAAGCTAACATCTAAGTGGACAACCGGTGTTAAATATTTAGGTAGTTTTTCAGATCGGGATGCCAATAATGCACCATTCACCAGTATAATAGATCCCCAAACGCAGGTAGCCAAAGGTTTTATTGCTACCACTGCGCAATCAGCCAATAAGCCAAAGATGAACAGTGTAAACTGGTACCATGCTATTACATTGGACTCAACCGGGAAAAGCATTACCATCGATATGGATTATTTTTCCTACAAAAAGCACGATAACCGCTTCTTTGCCGGTAACGAACTCAACGATAGTAAGCAAATTGAAAACAATACCTTCTTTTCATCTACCAATACCAACGTCAATAAAATCGACAACTATTCTGCTAAAGCTGATATAAGCTTACCCTATAAATGGGCCAATATTAGCGTAGGCGGTAGGGTTTCATATACCAATACCAACAATGATTTAGCGGTTTTCGATCATCATACGGGTACAACGGTACCGAATGTTGATCAGTCGAATATTTTTAATTATAAGGAGCATAACGAAGCACTGTATTTCTCGGCAAATAAAAAACTGCATTCGAAATGGGAAATGCAGTTAGGCTTACGGATGGAGGCTACGCAAACCAAAGGTTATTCTAAAAACTTAGATCAAACCAATACAAACAATTATACGCGCTTGTTTCCAACAGCTTTTATTACATATGCGCCTAGCAACGATCATTCGTATTCGCTTAGCTATAGTCGCCGTATTCGCCGCCCGGATTTCGATTACTTGAACCCCTTCGTAATTCGCACCAGCCCGTATTTCTATTCAGCAGGTAATCCTTTCTTACAACCTTCTTATATCGATAATACCGAGTTTTCTTATGTGCACAAGCAAAAGTGGGTGAGCAACTTGTATTATTCACAGGTAACGGATTTTGGACAGCAATTGTCGATCGTAGATAGTACCACCAATATTACAAAGCAAACGCCTGTGAACTATGCGAATACTTACCAATTGGGCGTGTCGACGTATTACAACTTCAATACTTTGCATTGGTGGAATAGCTTTACCGGCTTAAATGTGAACTATCAAAATGTACAATCGCGCAGCAGCTTTATTCAATCGATTGATGGTTATAATGCCTACATCTATAGTAATAATGATTTTACGATGAACAAGGGGAAGACGGCGTTTTTGGGTATCAATTATGCGGTACAGTTACCCGGGCGTTATCAAATTTTCCATATTTCTACTATGCATATATTGGATGTGTCAATGAAGTTTTTATTGATGGATAAGAAATTGACATTAACCGTAACGGGCGAAGATCTATTGAATGCGCAGCGCCCTTTGATTGCTTATTATTCTAATAACATCAAGAATACGGTACGTAGTTATGGAGATAGCCGCGGCTTTAGAGTGTCGATCAGTTACAAAATGGGGAACCATAAAATAAGTACGAAACAGCGCGAGGCAGGGAACGAGGACGAGAAAAGCAGGGCTCATTAAAGGTATTGAATCCTATCGAAACCCGGTATTGCTTAGCGGTACCGGGGATTCTTTGTATACTGATCAGAAGGATAATAAATTTTTATAAAGCTACGACAATCACCCGGCGTCTTGGCCATTCATAAATTTTCTTGGCGGAGGAACAATAAAAATCAAATATCTTTATTTCCTGTTTGATAAACATTTTTCCGCTTTTAGATTCATCAGCATGCAAGACGACGTAAAGACCTGGCAAAGCTTCTGTGATGGGGATGACGTCTCTTTCCGTGATTTGTACAGCAAGTATTACACCCGCCTATTTGTATGGGGCTGCCGTTGGCTCGACGGGGAAACAGCTTTCGTAAAGGACAGTTTACACGATTTCTTTATATATCTATGGGAGAAAAAAGACAACTTGTCGCGTGATGTGCATGTCGACAAGTACTTGCTTACTGCTTTTAAACGCAGGTTAATTGAGCAATGGGGTAAAGTAAAGCGCTTAGATAATATTACTGATTATATCAATTTGTCGGGTGAAGAACTGGATGAACAAGCTATCTTCGATACCCGTTACAGCCTTATCCAAACAGCTTTACAGCAACTAACGCCTGCCCAGCGGGAAGTAATTGAGTGGCGATTTATAAAGCATATGTCGCTACAAGAGATAGCCGACGCAAAAAATACCAGTCTTAGAACCGTTTATAACCTTACCCACAGGGCGATTGCGCAGCTTCGCGCGAGTATCGGCAAAAAAAATATTTTATTTCTGTGGTAAAAGGATCATCAATTTCCCTCTGTACTATTAAAAGGTGCCAAAAATGGACAATGTTACCGTTGAGTGGTTGATCGCACAGCCTTCTTTTATTAATTATTGCTTACGTGAGCATGAACAAGATGTTCACTCGTGGCGGCAATGGTTACAGGCACATCCTGAACATGCTGATATTTTTAACGAAGCGGAAGACATTGTAAAGTCGACCGGCTGGTTATTGGTAGCAGAAAAGGAGAAAGCCGGCGCCATGGCATTAATGGACGATTATTTACGAACGAGTAAGCCAAGATCAAGAAATAAGCAATTGTATTGGTGGAGTACTGCCGCTGCGGCTGCTGTAATAGCAGTTTTGGTGATTGTTAAATGGCCAACGAAACAAAGTAATATACCCACAACTGTTGCATCTGCACCTTTACAGTTACACTACAGTGCAGATGGCAGTACAAGGAAGAGCATTCTTTTACCAGATAGCACATATGTACTCCTGGATAAGCATAGTACCCTGGATATAGACGCGGGTTATAATACCCAGAACAGGCATGTAGTGCTGAATGGAACGGGGTATTTTAAGATCAAATCGCAAGCTAACCTACCATTTGATGTAAAGGGTGGCGATTATACGGTAACCGCGTTAGGTACAGCGTTTAAAATGACGGTTACGCCGGGCCATGTACACGTGATGTTAGAGCAAGGGAAAGTAAAGGTGGAACAAGGAGTTAATGAGCATAGAAAATTGCTAACATATCTCTTGCCCATGGAGAGTTACAATTCAGCCATTAATCATCACCAAAGTAAGGCGCAAGTATTTGAACAAACGGCCTTAGCGTTGTGGAAGACGGAAGAGATCATATTTGAGCATACGCCGTTAGAGGAAGTGGTGGCGCAATTGGAATCATGTTATAATGTCGACATTAATATAGAAGGAGTGGATTTGAAGAAGGAAACGTTTTCGGGTAAGTTCCGGAACGATTCATTACAATCAGTACTGAATGTTTTGTGTTTTGCAGTGAACAAACAATATCAATTTACCGATGCTACGAGTGTTTTAATTAAGTAATCAGCCAAAATTTATGAAATGTCAGAATCGCCGGTTATCCACTAGGATAACCCAATGGGGAAAGTATGCCCATGCCTTAACACTTTTACTACTAATTATTTGCTTGTCGTTGCCAGGCAAAGTGACCGCGCAGGATAAAAAAGCGGTGCACATTTCCAATTTGCAAGCCGATAAAGCTTTTCAAGAGTTGTCCACTATTTATAAAGCCCGGTTTTACTACAGCGGTTCCACGGTAAACACCACCGAAACCATTACTATTCCAGCCGGGAAAATGACCTTGGATGAAGTGTTACAATATTTAGCAGATCAGTATGCTTTTGCTTTCAAGAAGAACAATAACATGATCAGCGTGAGCAAGAAAGTTGTAGCACCTTCTTCCGCTTCTGCTGAAAAAATCATAAAGGGCCGCGTGGGCCTTTTCGATGGTAACGATGTAATGTATGTGCCGGGTGTAACCATCCGCGAGCATGGTAGCACAGCGGTTACCGTAACAGATGATCGGGGTTATTTTACCCTTCAATTACACAATGCACCCACCACTATCTTATTAAGCTATATCGGGTACGAAACCACCCAACTCGAAACCAATAACCGGTCTCAAATAAACGTTACTTTAAAACAAGCAGCACGTTCTATTCAAGAAGTGGTAGTGTCTACAGGTTACCAAACCTTGGCGAAAAAGAACACCACGGGTGCAATCGCTAGTATTACAGAGAAAGAAATTGAAAGAAGAAGTAGCCAGTCGCTCACAGGCGTATTGGAAGGAGCTATCCCAGGCTTAACCATGGCCAATGGTTTTTCTGGTACTGTAGCTAACCGTTCTAGTACAGGCCTTTCTATCCAAGTTAGGGGTGGCAGTGCTTTACAATCAGATCGTACAGCACCGCTAATTATTGTAGATGGTTTCCAGGTGGCGCAACTGCCGCAAAATATGAATGACATTGCTACTATCGATGTATTGAAAGATGCTGCTGCGGCAGCTATTTGGGGTGCTTCTGCTTCGAATGGTGTAATTGTAATTACCACCAAAAGAGGGAAAGAAGGCAAGTTGAAAATTAGCTATGCTGCGAACACCTACTTTACAGAGAAGCCAGATTATGCGAAGTTGGGTAGGGCCAGTAGCGCAACGATGGTAGATTATGATAAAGAATTGTTAGACAAAGAATATATTTTCCCAGAAAGATGGGAAGGTTCGAAATATGGTTATACGCCTTCTTATGATTTGTTAATTAAGTTGAATAAAGGCTTACTTACGCCATCTGAATACGCTGCGAAATCCGATTCATTGGGTAGGTTGTCGAACCTGCAACAGATCAACGATTTGTTATTGCAAACAGGTGTTAGAAATAACCATTACTTGTCACTTTCTGGTGGCGGTAAAGGTTATCGTTTTTTAGTATCTGGCGCATACGACTACAACCGTAATACAATCATCGGCAACAAATCGAACAACGCGCAATTGAATACGCGTAGTGATTTTGAATTGAGTCCTACAGTGCGCATAAGTGCCGACATTAATACCGTGTTCAGTGATTCGTATACTAGTCCTGTTAGTGCATCGAATATCAGCAATTTGGCACCTTACCAAATGCTGGTTGATAACAAAGGGAATTACTTGTACGATTATACCGACTTCAACGCCATATCGAACGATTCGATGATGAAGAAAGGGTATTATAATTTCGGTAAGAATATTTTGCAAGATGCACGCTTGGCTAGCAACAATTCCAAATCGATGGAATTGAGAACAAGGTTAGTAGCCGATTGGAAGATTGTGAAAGGGTTAACGTTGAATGGTACATTCATGTACGATAAAATGAAAACCAGCGTTAAGAATATCCAAGATACGGGTATGACAGCCACCCGCACGCATTTAAACCAGTATGCTAACTTGGTGAATAATGCTGCCAACTTCAACTTGCCGAAAGGTAATATTTTGAATACAAGTGAAAGCAACGCCATTAACTGGGCTTTCAGAACGCAGTTGAACTACACGAATACATTTAATAAAAAGCATTTCGTGAATGTATTAGCGGGTTTGGAATTGAAGAAATTCGTGACCGATGGATATAATACACGCAGATATGGGTACAACGATCAATTGCTTTCTTGGATGGGTGTGGATGAAAAAACATTGTTGAAAGGTGGTTTACGCTGGTGGGATAACTCAACTATTCCTATTTATGATGCTACGAACTACAACAACTTCAATTATAACGATACCCGCCATGCTTCTTACTACAGCACGCTAGCCTATACATACGATGGTAAATATACTTTTACCGGTAGTTACCGTATCGATCAATCCAACTTGTTTGGTACCGATCCGAAATATAGAAGCTCGCCGTTATGGTCGATCGGTGGTTCTTGGGATATCGCGCAGGAAAGCTTCATGACGATCAAAAACATTTCGCTCTTAAAGCTCCGTGCAACAGTTGGTTTAACGGGTAACTTCGATAAAACAACGACCCCTGTATTAGTTGCTACGCAACGACAACAAGCGAACTTGAACGATTTCGCGTTGCGGATGAATTATTACAACCCGAAACTTCGTTGGGAGCGTACGCGCACCGTGAACTTAGGGGTAGATGTAGGCATGTATAATAATCGCCTGCAAGTAACAATTGATGCGTATAACAAATACGGTTACGATTTATTTGGCTCTTCCGTACTTGATCCTACAGTAGGTGTTGCAAGCTTGAAAATCAACGCTGCCAGCATGCGCAATAAAGGGATTGAGTTTAATATCCAAGGTAATATCATAGAACAAAGCAACTTTAGATGGAATAGCCGGTTAAACTTCGCGTACAATAAAAATATTGTATTAGAAAGCAAGTTGCCAGATAGTAATCCAGCCAGCAATCGCCCTTCTGGTACTACTCCTTATGTACAAGGTTACGGTCGGGAAACCTTGTGGAGCTACCGTTGGGCGGGTTTGGATGAAAAAGGTAATCCATTAGTATATGGTGATAAAGATGAGAAAATTAAAGTGCCTGTAATGAGTTCGTTAATGGTAAGTGGTGTATACCGTGCGCCATATGTAGGCGGTTTCACGAACGTATTTACTTACCGTGATTTCTTCGCGAGTGTGTTTGCTACCTACAACTTTGGCAACGTAATGAGAAGAGAAATGCCTAACATGGATGGATATGCAGGAGCAGGGAATTTGAATTATCAAATCGCCAACCGTTGGAGAAAACCGGGCGATGAATTGACTACAGATATTCCTTCAATTCAAGGAACGGATGATATGATGTACGATGGTAGAACACGTGTAGCCTTGTATTCTTCGAATAGTGTAATGCCGGGTGATTTTATCCGCTTGAAAGAAATCCAATTAGGCTATAGTTTACCGGCAACATTACTGCGCAAGTCGGCCTTTAAAGGTGTACATTTTATTGCGCAAATGAACAACGTAGCATTATGGGCGAAGAACAAATACGGCCTCGATCCAGAAGCAATCGACCCAGTATTGGGTGCCTATAGTTTGCCTTCTCCTAAAATCACAACATTCACCGTTCGCGTAGAACTATAACCATAGAAACATGAAGAAATTATTGCTATATACATTTATTGCTTTTAGTGTGATTGAATCGGGCTGTAGTAAGTTTACAGAAGTAACGCCGCGCAACGTAGTCATTCCTACCACGGTGGCAGATTACGAGAAGTTTTTGAACGATATTCTTTTGGCAGATGCGCCTTATGGGTATAATGAATTGTTGACGGACGATGTTGCTTTTACGGATACCCGGGTTACTGAGCAATTATTGTATCGTACAGGTAAATTGTACTTGTGGATGAATGAAACCTATAAAGCAGAGGAAGATGATGCTGAATGGAATAAGTCGTATCCAAACATTTACGTGTGTAACTTAGTGTTGGAAAACTTACCCAAGGCTGCCGATGCCACTAACCCAGATCGCAAACGTTTAGAAGCAGAAGCGAAAGTGCACCGTGCTTATTACCACTTCCAATTAGCTATGCAATATGGTAGCGATTATCAAGCTGCTACCGCTAAAACAGATTTGGCGGTGCCTTTGGTGTTGAAGCCAGATTTAGAAGCCAAGCATGCTCGTGCTACTGTATTCGATGTGTATGCACAAGTATTAAAAGATTTGGAAGAAGCCATTGCAGAACCCAGCTTTCAAACATTCGGTAAAAACTATGTGCACCCGGGTAAAGCAGCAGCATACGCTTTGTTAGCACGTGTTTACTTCTACATGGGCAATTACAGCGAAGCTGCAAAGGCTGCAAACGTAGCATTGTCATACAATAACACGATTCTCGATTATAATACGTTCAGTTTTACCAATCCAAGCAGGCCTTGGAGCGGTGTTACGAATAAACCTACCGTAGACCAGTGGCCAGAAAACATCTTTACGAAAACCAATAGCCAAAATGGTATTATCCAAGGCTTCATGATTAGCCAAGATTTATTAGATGTACTAGGTGAAAAGGATCTTCGATATGTATATACATTTTCCCGTTTAACGTCTACAGGTACCACTTCTACAAGTCCTTTACCAGATTATTTTGCTAGAAGCTTAAACGCTAGCATTACAGTTACAGAAATGATGCTGATCAATGCCGAATATTTGGCGCGTGATGGTAAAACCAGTGAAGCCATGACCATTTTAAATACCATTCGTAAAAAGCGTTTTAAACCGGCCGATTATACCGATTTAACTGCTACTACGAAAGAAGAAGGTTTGATGAAAGTACTGGACGAACGTCGCCGTGAATTAATGTACCACGGGTTGCGTTTATTCGATTTAAAGCGCTTAAACCGTGAACCTGCTTTTAGGAAAGAATTAAAGCGTGTGTACAAAGGTACTATATATACTTTGCCTGCATTAGATAACCGTTACTTGATGGAAATTAGTCCAAAAATTAGCGCTATCAATTCCAACATCGTTCCCAATCCACGATAACTTAACCAACTATAACATAGCCGTGCAGCTATTGCAAAGCTGCCGGCTTTTTTAAAATCCTATCTGATGCAAAAGATAACCTGCATGGCTTTGCTGCTTCTTGGCATGGCGCAAACAGCTATTGCCCAAAAAGTGCAAATTCATTCCGCTATTCACAAAGCCGGTACTAAAATAACGATCTACCGCGATTGGCCTAAACGAACCTTCGTTGATACCGTTTTCTTGCAAGAGGGTGCGGCTTCATTTGAAATGAAGGATTCGCTGCCTGCTGTTTACAGTATTAGCATGCGTGCTCCATTTGCCAATGCAACGGTTTTTTCGAACGAGGGTGAAGTGGTGATAGATATTTTACCCGGTTCTTCTATCCAGCTAAAAGGGGGGAAGCAGCTACAGGCATTAAAATCATTTGAAGCAGTAGTTAAGCCATTGGAGAAGAATTGGCAAATGTGGGGGAATGCTTATGCAAAGTCACAGGATTTGGATGAAAAGTTACGTGCCGGGGAAGAAGGGAATAAAGCTGCTGCAAAAGTAATGGAAGCACGGGTGAAGTTCTGTTTACAACATGCTGGAGATATTGCCGGTGCATGGAGCGCCTATAATTATGGTAACCTGTGGAGAGAGGAAGATATAAATAAGTTATTGCCGGCTTTTAAAAAGTACCCACAGGCTGGCGCCACGTACGATAAACTATTGGCGCAGCAACAAGTGTTACAAGCGAATAAAATGGTAGGGCAACCGGCGCCGAATTTTAGCCTAACAGCCATAGATGGAAGCACTGTTTCTCTACATACCTTGTTAGAATCGCATGAATATGTATTGATCGATTTTTGGGCTTCTTGGTGCACGCCTTGCCGTGCTACCAATAGGAAGCTCGCAAAGATATATGATAAGATCAAGCAAAAAGGTATTGTGGTGGTGTCGATTTCTGTAGATGAAAAAGAGGAGGCATGGCGTAAGGCGGTTGAAGCCGACAAAATTCCATGGCTGCAATTACGCACAAACAACGCGATGAAAAGTGAAGCTGTGAAAGATTACAAAGTAGCCACCTTGCCTGCTACATTTTTAATCGATAAAAAGGGTCATATCATTCGTCAACATATCTCCGAAGAGCAATTGTTGAAATTATAATCATTCACTACATGAAACGGAAACATCTATTACTTGCGCTAGCATGTTTGGCCATTATGCACAAAGCACAGTCGCAAACATTGCTGAAGAATGCGACTATCATTAACGGGGATGCCACAATTCAACCACGTAAAGGTGCTATTTACATTAATAATGGTAAAATCACGAACATTGTTTACGGGAAGAAAAACATACCCACGAAAGGGTATAAAGTAATCGATTGTGATGGGAAGTATGTAACGCCGGGTCTCACGGATGCACATATGCATTTGGCTACCGGCGATTTAAGGAATCTTGATACAGCGATGAAAAAGACAGATGCACTTTTGTTGAACATGCTGTATCATGGGATCACTACTGTACGGGATATGGCCGGTGATGGTAGTTATTTAGCGAACTATAAACAACGCATTAATAAAAAGGAATTACCTGCCCCAAGTATTTTTTATGCAGCCCAATTTGCAGGGTCGCATTATTGGGAATTGATCAACCGGGGCAGTAAGCAATCGAAAGATGGGAACACTCCATGGTATCGTAGCATTGATGCGAATACCAACATCGCAAAGGCTGTAGCCGAGGCGAAGGGATATGGCGCTACTGGGATTAAAGTATATAACGACCTAACAAAGGACCAAATCGCTCGTATTACAACAGAAGCGAATAAGCAAGGATTGAAAATTTGGTCGCATGCAGCTGTGTTTCCAGCAAAGCCTATGGATGTGGCCAAACTTAGCGTGAGTAGCATGTCACATGCGGCTGATATGGCTTTCGACCAGTTACCGGGTGATACAATTGAAATCTCGGCGGCATGGCGTTCGGTATATAAAAACTTTACATTGGATACGGCGCACCTTGTAGTGTTGCTGCAACAAATGAAAGCAAATGGTGTATTCCTTGATCCAACTGTTTTTCATGCTACGAATAATAAATTAACCTATGCACAAACCGTAGTTCGCTTGGCGCACCAAGTGGGCGTGCAAATTGTTGTTGGTACCGATTGGGTATACCCAGAAGGCCCGGGCGAAGTGCCTTTGGAAGATGAAATGAAAACCTTGGCCAATAAATGCAACCTTTCCAATTCATATATTATACAAGCTGCTACCCTAAATGCTGCGCGTGTTATTGGATTGAAAGATAGGGGACAGGTAATGAAAGGAAACATAGCCGACCTATTAATTGTAGCAGAAGATCCCAATACGCAACTAAGCACATTGTTTAGACCTTTATTGGTGATAAAGGAAGGCGTTCTTCATACACCAAACAAACTTTAATATCATCACACCAGTCTTCAGCGAAACAGTTCTACAAAGTTTCTTGCCGCGTATTTTATACGTTTAAAGGACTGGTTGTAGGGATGTTTCGCTTTTTTATTCCATTATTGGGAAACATCATGAAAAGAATTGTTCGTATGCCGAACAAATTTATACATACTGAAGTAACGTTTCATACGGAAACATGCCTGCTGTTGTGATACTGCGTAAGTGCTTATTGTTATTGCGTTTCGGAGAATTGTTAGTATTGTTGTTGCCTCTATTTCACCAAGTTGTATCGCACTCCTCACAAATAGGAATTACAAACTTTTTTTATTGCTGCATTATTTTCGCAGCTATGCGAATTAATTTAACGTTCATAATCATCACAGGTAGTGATAAATGTTAGGTTGAGAAAATGGAAACGTTATTGTTAGCCGGCTTGTTTTTGGCCCCCAAGGTTTAGCATATAACATATGAGTTGACCCGGATTAGAGCAGATCGTTCCACGTATGAATTCATTCGTAAAGGAGGATGATATCCTCGTATTTGCAATGTACATCTATGTTTTAGCGTAAGCAGATGCGTTTGCTTATTGAAAAAGTATTGTCCCAAATCTGTCGAAAATAGTTGCAAGTATGAGAAGTAGTCGTCTTACCATCTTGTGCATGTTACTATGTATTGTCAACGTCTCGAATGCACAATGGAAAATTAGCGTAAACAAACTTCAACGGAATGTAGTAGAAGACCTTCTACCGGCTTCTCGCTATACTTTTGTTGACGGGTTAACATTCTTTGGCCCAGCATTTAGCTTGGAAGAGAACGTAATTCGGAAGGGTGTGCCCATCCCATCGGAGGGATTAACATTCAATTTAAAAGCACCCGTTTTAAATGGTGTTTTATTACTGAATGCCAAGTTAGACCAACCCGCAAAGTGCACTATTACCTTGCGTGATAGCTTACAACAAGCTTTTACGTACGAATGGAATTGCACTTTACCCGGTTACCAACTACCCATCGAAATTCCTTTCGAACAATTCAAACTGCAAAACAAATCACCCCAAAACATCGTATCTGTACATATCGTCGCCCGGTCTTCGAAAAACGGAGGTTATCCCCATGTAATCCTTGGGCAATGCAAAGTTTTGCAACACAATATCGTGAACGAACCTGCCCGAGGTATTTTCTTCTACGATATTACCCGCAAACCGGCACAACAACTTGCATCGTACAATTGG
Source organism: Chitinophaga skermanii (assembly GCF_003259335.1). GTDB lineage: Bacteria > Bacteroidota > Bacteroidia > Chitinophagales > Chitinophagaceae > Chitinophaga > Chitinophaga skermanii. Next base: position 175,744 of record NZ_QLLL01000002.1, on the reverse strand, counting down.
AAGGTGGGCGATAGTTACCCTATGTCTACTTTCACGATGTACCGCGATGTTTATACCCAAGCTTACGTATTTGAAACCACTAAACCTACTACAGATAGCAACTTCTTACAAAAGCAGATACTAAGCTTGCTCACATCCGTTCTTAAACAGTATGTCTACTACAAAGAACACCAATTATCGAGCACGATCGCCTTGGCGAAAATGAAAGAAATCAGCCAAAGGAATGTGGCTTTCTCCGGGAAAATAAATAGTGTAGATAGCCTAATGCGTTCCTTTCATGATGGGCATTTTTATATCGAAAGAAAACAACCCAATACGCTCAACGGCCCTGTGCATGTAAGAAAAATCGGCGAAGCATTTATCGTCATTGGGGTGTTCAACGCAGCACTCGCACAAAGTATACAGGTGGGTGATACTGTACTTAGCATCGACGGCCACTTACCCGAGGTGGCTATTACGCAAGCCAACGGCCGGTTTTACGGTGACGAACAAACTCGTTACCAACAAGCTGTACAACGAATGCTCTTCAAACCCGCCAGCGATTCAACCCGGTTAATAATTATACAAAACGGTGAAACGAAACAGGTTACCTATGCGCAAAATATGCAAGTAACCGTTCCGCCATCATTCAGGCCGGTTCACCGTGCACATTGGACGAAGAACAACGTTACCTATTGGCGCTTGAATAAATGGGATTTGGGTGAATGGTTAATGATGTATAATGAGAAAGAACAACTTACAAACAGTCAATCGATCATCTTCGATTTGCGTGGCAATACAGGCGGCTTGGAGTTAGAAGCTTTCCGCATCGTAGCCTCTTTTATCGATCAGCCTATTGTAGCAAACATAAGTGAGTACACGGCAGCGAATGGTAAGCACCTCCAAGCACCGATTACTTTGCAGCCTTGTAAATATTTGCAGTTAAAAGATAAAGAAGTTGTTGTTCTCGTCGATCATCAAACGGCTTGTGCATCGGAAGTATTTGCGTTGTTGATGCGAAAACATGCCCACGCAAAAATTATCGGTACATCAAAAACGGCCGGTTCTTATGCAAGCGGCGAATCCTTCATCTTGCCATACGATATTACTGTCCGCGTAAATATGTTGAATAAATTCCGACCGGCAGACCCGCATGATGTAGTTGAATACCGTGGCCTATACCCCGATTTGCTGGTACCACTTGAAACATGGGAAGATTTCTTTCCCTATAACGACAAACTACTTACGACAGCCCTCGCGCGCTTGCAGCAACTGTAATGCAACACCGCGCCCCTATTGTTGAATATATCCGGCCGATATATATGTATCCCATTTTTTCATCAATTTAAATCGCACAATCATGGAAAACACAAAAAAAGTACGCGACTTGGTTAAACCTCAAGCAGTAAACCAAAATTATGCTGGTACTACAGAACAACAAAACCTCGTAGTTCCTTATTGCTCTTCAGGTTATTCTACTTCTTCAAGTGGATCTAGCTGCAAATCTGGTTATTCTTCTAACCTTTGGTGCACTAGCAACCCTAACGAAGGCGACGAAATCCTGTTCTAGTCAAATAGGTAAAGCCATTGCAACTGTACAGTTGCAGTGGCTTTCTTTTTCCACACCTTAAAACGTCATGATATGTTACCAGACCTCAAACTCAGCTATTATAATTTCGCCATTCCTTACCCCGAAAAGCAAGTGTATATCATTTACAATTCCCTGTCAAACGGTATGATCGAACTTGATTGGGAAACCGGGTTGATTGTTTCTAAGCTCAATAGCATGGAAATTCATTACCTGGATGCCGATGTAATTGAAGTGCTCCAACGTAACGGGATGATTATCCCAAGAGAAATTGATGAGTTTGTGGAAGTGAAGAAGAGGGCGGATACGAACCGCGCTACGTGCGACCGTTCCGATACGCTGTTTATGGTGATTTCTCCCACCAATACTTGCAATATGAATTGTCCATATTGCTACCAAGGAGATAAAACCCCGGGCGAAGAAGATACCAAGTACCTTGGCCCAGAAAACATGGAGGCTATGAAGAAAATGATTACCCAAATCGTTTACCAACCCCATGCAACGCCCATTAAAAACATTCGCATCGAATGGTTTGGTGGCGAACCCCTCATTCGTAAGAAAACAATCGCAGAGTTTTCCGAGTTTGTAATTGCGCTGTCTAAAGAAAATGGCATCGATTACCAAGCATCTATTATCACGAACGGTACTTTGCTAGATGTGGCCACTTTCGATATGCTCGAAAAGTACCATATCCGCGACCTGCAAATTACGATCGATGGTAGCAAGGAAATGCACAACTCTATGCGTTACTATATTAATGGAAAAGGCACGTATGATAGAATCCTGGATCATTTATCGCGCATGCCTTTCGGTAAGTTTTATGTTACTATCCGTATTAATGGTGACAAAGCTGTATACAGGGAGTTAGAAGGAATGTTCGACGACTTGGAAGCAAAGGGCATATGGCCTCAACGCGATAGTGAAGTGACCTTTAGCTGGTCGCCAAAATTCTATAATTTCTTGGGCTATAACCAAGATAAAGATGTATACTATACAAGCTATGAATACCAGAAATCCAAAGAAGACTTCACTAAGTTGAAGGTCGAGCGTTTCAACCGTTGGGCTTCACAACACAGTGTAGCAACCAAGCGTTTGAATTTCGCTTATCCCTCGTTTGCTGAATTCTATTGTGGTACGGTAGAAAGCCCGAATTCAATCTCGGTCGACGATAGCGGCTATATTCATAAATGCTATAACACCATCAACGATAAAACCAAGCGCATCCAACACGTAAGCGAGTTTGATCCTACGCAACCTGGAATGGATTATTACCGCCATTTCGATAAAACACAACAACCCGATTGTAGAACTTGTAAAGTATTGCCCATCTGCGAAGAGAATTGCAACATGCGATTTGTATCTAATGCCGAAAGCAAGGTATGTTCTGCCTGGAAATACTTTATGGAAGAAAGAATGCGCGCCATCTATGATTACAACTTCACCGAAGAACAAGATGCGCACACGATGATTGCTCGTAATGGAACTGTAGAAACATGCTAAAAATTGGAATTATTGATAGTGGCGTTCGGAAAAGTTTGCTGCCTGCCGGTGCTGAGAACATGAGCGGGCTAGCCTTATATCGCCATGCGAATGGCGCAATTGTAATGGAAGAAGAGATCGATGATCAATTGATGCATGGTACGGTTTGCGCTTATGTATACTTAGCAGCTTTCCCGGGCGCAAGCCTTTTTGTTGTGAAGATTTTTAATGAGGAGCCCGTTACGGATGAAGGTGTTTTAACGGCTGCCATCCAAGCTTGCTTGGATGCAGGTGTAGATTTGATGAATATGAGTGTGGGGGTGGAAAGCGAGTACATGTCGCCCGAACTGGCAACGGTTTGCCAGCTGGCATATGATCGCAATATTCCTATTGTAGCGGCAGCACATTTGGATGATAAGCAAAGCTTCCCGGCATTCCATCCCGCTGTTATATCTGTTGGATGTATGGACCTACGTGCTGAAGCCGACTTACTGCATGTTCGCGAGCATCCCGTTACGTTCTATACCAAGGGCATAGTTCAATTTGCCGGCCGCGAATACTTCGGTACCAGCTTCGCTTGTCCCTTGCTGGGTGTACGTTTATTACGCATCATGGAAGCATCCCCTTATCAATCTATAGCGCAATGGCTACAACGCTTAATCCAATCCGCCGTAACAGCCGGTTTTCCGCTACCATTACCGGCACCGGTAAACTTGTACAACCCGGCGTTATTGGATGGTTTAAAAGAACAATACTTCAACGAAAATAAACACTGGGAGCATCTCGGTAGAATTACCTTGGTGCCTTTGTTTGATACTATCATGTGGCAAGTGGCCACTGTTTGTAAACAGTTTGCTTTAATGCCGGTGTATGATCATGGTTATTACCCGCATCATATCCCGAAATTCCCCGTAGAACAGGCCGATATGATGCAGTTCGATACATTAGCAGTGGGTAGCTTGCATTCTGTGCTTAGCTTCTACAATTACCCCGCTATTACAGCACAATTGAAGCAACTGTTATTACAGCAAAAGAACTTTATCGTATTTCATGAAGCGGATGCTGTATTGTTAAAACAATTAGCTCATCAATGTAAAAGCGATGCAAACATTGTATTACTGGGGCATCCTACCGCTATTGTGCAAGATTTTACCCAGCTACAGTTTTTGCAACCTGTACAAGTGCCGGTTGTATTAATTGTTTCGGCTCGTGGCGCTGCTACATTACCGCTCCAATGTAGTATGACGGCCATTCTACAACAAGCAGGATACCAGCCTGCTACACTAGCCACCAGTGTACAAGCTATTTTAACAGGTGTAGATTTCTATTTAACAACGCCTACTACATTACTACAGCCTAGCCTAAGAGCTTTACAATACTTCCGTGATCCCGGTATGTTGCTGGTATCTATACAGCAGCCTATGTTACAACAACAAGCGCTCGATCCACATGCGTATGCCATGTTACATGGTATTCAGCCCGATTTAATACTCATCACGGAAGATGATGTACAATTCTTCCCGCAAATGGAAGTGTTGGCCACGCAACTAACCGCGTTTTTCCCCGGTGTAAAAATGGCCCGTGTTTTTGAGGAACGACCGGCGGCCGGTGTGTTAAAAGAAGGTGTATTGATTTTACAAGATGCAGGCTTTGCCGAAGCCTGCTTACAATTACTACTGTCGGTTTTTGCGGCACCCGTTTGTAATGAACCTATTTAAACCTTTGATGTATGAAGTGGCAGGATTATAAACTCTTCTTCTCATTCTTACGTCCTCACCTCTGGAAGGAAGCGATGTTATTCCTTATTATGATAGCCGGTACCGTGGCAGGATTGGCTTCGCCCTATGCATTGAAGCTTATTATCGACGATTATATTCCAGCCGGGAATGTAAGGGGGATTATTGGGTTGTTAGCGGGCTTAACTGTTGTATATGGTATGCGTTTGTTACTCGGTTATTGGTCGGATTATTTGGGTACTTGGATTGCAAACCGCGTGGTGCATAGTATGAAGTTGCGCTTGTTCAGTAACCTATTACAACAACCATATGCTTATTTCGAGGCCAACAATCCTGGTGATATTATCCAGAAAGTGAACCACGAAGTGCATAAAATCCAGTCTTTCCTCGTAGGTAGCTTCTTGCGCATTACGAACAATGTTTTGCTACTCGTGGGGTTATCGTTTATGCTGTGTTTGTTGCATCCTGGGTTGTTCTTGCTATCGCTCACGGTATTCCCTTTTTCCATTTTCTTTAATCGTTATTGGAATAAGGAAGTGAAGAAAGTAGTGGAAGCCAGCTCGGTGAAAGAAGGTGAGGTGTATAATTACTTTATCGATAGTATTCGTCAATTCAAACTCATTAAACTCCACCAAGCAAATTCCTTCGAAGAAAAGCGCTTAAACAACCACTTAGACAACCTGTTCAACTTATACCAACGCGCTACCGTTTTATCGTCGTTAAGCCGTAACCTCGCTATGTTTTTCGTAGCAGCAGGCCCCTTACTTATTCTCGGGGTAGGCGGTTACTTCACTATACAAGGTGCCTTAACTACAGGTTCGCTCGTGGCTTTCATACAATATATGAACCGCTTATATGCACCGGCGAACGATTTGGTATACTTCCATGTCGATTTTGTAAAAGCAAAAGTATCGATGCAACGCATTATGCCATTGCTTCAATATACGCCTACACCTACGCCTACAGGAACATTGCAAGTGCCCATTGAATCGCTTGTGTTGAAGAATATTGCTTTTAGTCATGGTGGAACAACTATTATTCCTCATCTCGATATCACCTTCGAAAAAGGCCGTAGCTACGCAATAGCTGGTTGGAATGGCTCAGGGAAAAGTACCTTGGTAAAATTACTTTGCCAATTATACCCACCCCAATCAGGCGAATTGCTCATTAACGGGCAACATAACCTATTACACTTTGCGCCTGGCGAATGGTTCGAGCGTATCGCGGTGGTGCACCAGGAGCCTTTGTTATTCAACGATTCTATTCGATTTAATATCCTTTACGGGTTGCATGATGTAAGCGAGGCTGATATGCGGCAAGCATTACAAGACACGGGCATGTACGCTTTCGTAATGGAACAACCTGCCGGTTGGGATACGAAGATAGGGGAAGGGGAAGGCCAAGTGATGCTTTCGGGTGGTCAACAACAACAGTTAGCATTAACCCGTGCCTTACTAAAAAAATCGGAAGTACTCATTTTAGATGAAGCCACTTCTGCCGTAGATGCATCCCGCGAAGCGAACATCCTATCGTGCTTGCGAAAAATGCAACACGATAAAATCATTATCACTATTAGTCACCGCCTCAGTGCTGTGATGGCGATGGACGAAGTGCTGCTCCTCAAAAATGGGCAAATAGCAGCACAAGGTTCGCACGAATACCTGCTATCGACCAATACCGATTACATGGCATTGTTCGGTAGTCAAATCATTACTCACACGAATGAAAAAGCACGCTTGTTATGAAAATAGTTCAAACTTTATGGACGAGGCCCGGCTTACATGGCGGCTGGCTCGATCAACGTTTTCACTTCTTTAGTTGGGCCCTCAGTTGCTTACAACTGCGCAAGTACTACAACGAAGTAGAATTGTACACCGATACACTCGGTAAACAACTCCTCGTAGATACATTCGGTTTGCCCTACACGAAAGTACACGTCGTACTCGACGATTTCCCTTACCCCGATTACCTCTGGGCCGCGCCTAAATTAAAAACTTACGGCCTGCAAGAACAACCATTCTTGCATGTCGATGGTGATGTATTTATTTTTCATCCCTTCAATACCTTGCGCACGCAACAAAATGTAGTGTATCAAAACCGGGAAGTAGAACAGTTTGCCGGCGCTTTCTATACCGATATCGTAAACGATATCAACCAAAAAACAGCAAAGCCACTGCCACAATGGTTAAATACCATGGAAAAGAACGCCATTGTTGCGCTGAACGCCGGTGTGTACGGCGGGTTGGATGTGCCGTTCTTCCAAGAGCATGCTGCCATGGCCTTTAATTTCTTCGATGATCATGCTACGTTGATCGCCAATATGAAGCACCCTTCTAATGCGAATCATATTGCCGAACAAGCATTAGCTGCATGGCTTTTACAACATCATGATGTAAAGGTACATGCTCCATTGTTTACCGATAATTTATTCCTCACGCCCGATACCATGCACTTGGTGAATAACATTGTTACCGACGATGTGCCAGAGCGTGAAATTGGCGACGAGCCAGTGCCATTTGGTTACCAAGCACTCAATCACTTCGGTATTTCTCCTTTAGGTAGAAAGTATGTGCACCTCATGGGGCATAACAAAAAATCCAAACTCGTTTGCGCACTCCTTGCGCGCCGCTTACGAAAAGACTTTCCCTCGTATTTCGATACTATCAATAACTACTTCGTACCAGGTGAGAAAGCGCAAGTTCAAACCTTCCTCAAAGAAAAAGTATTCCGCCAAGCACCTCATCGCCTAATGGGTAGAACAGTTTTCTTAGCGTCGGTATTAGAAATTAATGCGCCATCGGTGGACTTGCCTTTGGATGATTATCTCGTTGCTTGGCAAAACACTATCCATGCATTGCCTGAAGAAGATCGTGCGCGTATGCAAGATGTTTTCAACTTAGAATGTGAACGATTACAATACGCTAAGGAGTCGTTAGAAACGAAAGACTTGTATGCAGCAGAGGGCCTTACAGCTAATAGCATGGATCTATTACCCTCGCCGGAAGAAGCATTGAATACACCCGTTAGGCTATCCCTGAATCCAGTGGCTTCATTACAAAATGTGCAATGGAACTGGACCGATACAATGGTATATACGAAAGATTTTCCACCCATCAACCCCACCACCATTGCCCTTTTACAAGATTATATTACGGGTGCGGTAATGGAAATCGATCTTACTAATTACACGCTATTTGTTTGCGAAGTAGCACAACAGCACATGTTGTACGCAGATGCATTGCAAAGGTTTACGGCCACTTTCCCGTTCGATCATGAAGCGGAAGCGGCTCGTTCATTTTTCCAATGCGTTACCTACTTAATCGTTAATGGTATCATCCACGTTCAACCATAAAAAGTAACACGATGCAAAATGATTATCTACAACTTGTAGAACAGTTCAAAGCCACGAAAGAAGTGCTAATGAACCCGCAACCATATTATATGGACTTGGCCCTGCCACAAGATGATTTTTATAATAGTGTTTGTATTGTAGGTGGCGGTTTAGCCGGTTATCTTTCTGCGATTGCCTTCCGTAAGTTTTTTAATATCCCGGTTACGGTGATTGAACCTAGTCATATCCCGCCTATAGGCGTAGGAGAGGCTACTACGCCGCTCATGGCCGATTATTTATTCGGGGTATTAGAACTCGATAAACAAGAGTTCTTTCGCATGGTAGAGCCTACTTGGAAGCTGGGTATTAAGTTCTTCTGGGGTAAGCCGGGCGATTATTACTTCAATTATCCTTTTGATACTAAAGATATTCTGTCGGCCTACCTGCATAGCGGCGATGTAAATGAATGCTCGCTTAACTCGCTACTTATGCGACAAGATGCTAGTTTTATTGCTCGTTATGAAGAAGATGGTACAGAAAAGTATCATTCCCTGTCTAAAAATCTGAAGTACGCTTATCACCTCGATAACCGCAAGTTTATCGATTACCTGAAGTTTGCCGCCGCACGTGCGGGTGTGATCTTTTTGGATGAAGAAATTAAAGACGCTGTATTGAATGAAGAGGGGGAAGTAGCGGCGTTGATAAATGTGAACGGCGATAAGTTTGTGTATGATTTGTATGTTGACTGTAGCGGTTTTAAATCGATGTTGTTGGAGAAGAAAATGAATGTGCCGTATGTATCATTCCAAGACAGCTTATTCAACGACCGTGCCGTAACAGGTATTTTACCGAATAACGGCCATATTAAATGTTACACCACCGCCGAAACAATGGACAATGGTTGGTGCTGGAACATCCCGCTCCGCCACGAAGACCATCGCGGTTACGTATACTCCAGCGCGCATTGTACCGAAGAACAAGCGATTGAAGAAATGCTCCGCAAAAATCCCGGGATGAGCGCTTCAAGTATCAAGCACGTTCGCTTTCGTAGTGGTAGGCACGAACGGTTTGTAGAAGGTAACGTAGTGGCCATCGGGAACGCCTATTCTTTTGTAGAACCCTTAGAATCTACCGGTGTGCACATGATCATCGATCAAATTATTTTGCTCATGAACCATTTTGTATTGCTGAAGAAAAACCCAGCCCTGCGCAATCTCCTAAACGATACCATGAAGGAACATTGGGAATACATCCGCTGGTTCCTCTCTATTCACTTTAAATACAATAAAAAGTTCGATACCCCGTATTGGAAAGATTGCCGGGCAAATGGCAATACCAGCGGCTTCGAAAAGTTTTTGTCGTTGTATAAGGAAATAGGTTTGTTATCGCGCCAAGATACCACCACCCGCAATATGATACAGCCTTGGCTGAAAGACACGATTTTCGATGTATACGGGATCGATCATATCCTCTTTTGTCAAGGCGTATTGCCCGGTAATATTCAACAGTTGTCGCCAGAGAATAAGGCCGATTGGAATGCGATGTTACACGTTTGGAAAAACATTGCTGCTAAAACCATCCCGCTCCGCGAAGATTTGGATATTATGCTCAAACATCCACAATTGCTATAACCATTCATTCATCCCCACAACATGAAAAAGATCTCCATTTGTACGGTTTGTATGAACCGTTTAGAACATTTGAAGGAAACATTATTGACCAATATTCGGCATAATGAACACGTGGAAGGTATAGAGTTTGTTGTACTCGACTACAATTCTGCCGATGGTATGGAAGATTGGGCGAAGGAACACCTGCAACCCTATATCGATACCGGCCTCGTCAATTATTACAAAACCTTCGAACCGGAACATTTCCACATCTCGCATTCCAAGAACATGGCTTTGCGCTTAGGGCAAGGCGAAATAATTTGCATGGTCGACGCCGATAATTACACGGGCGAAGGCTACGCCGCTTGGGTGCAAGACGCTTTCAACCCCTATTTAGATAAAACCATTGTTACTACGCTTCGTCGTAATTACATCCCGTACCGCGACCAAGGTGGCCGCCTCGCCTTTCACCAAAACATGTACTACCAAGCCCGCGGCTTTAATGAGAAAATGGCGGCGTATGGTATCGAGGACGTGGATTTGGTGAATAGGATGGAAGATATGGGCGGACAAAGGGTGTATATTGAAGACGAGAAGTTTTTGGGGTATATTGGTCATTCTAACGTAGATCGTATCAAGAACTACAAAATCGTGGCCAATATCCGCGATATTTTGCTGGCGGTAACAGGTGATATGGAACGTCGTAACCATGCTATTTATTTAATGAAAGATGGTACTTGTTATGATGTTGTATTCCATTACGACCAACGGTGGGGCATTAATCCCGTGCTTTCTTACCTGGGGTGGCAGATATTACCGGGCGATTTATTAAGTGGTACGTATGAAGAAAACGGCGCTGTTACCCGTATAGATACCGGCAACGATACCGGCCGTGTATTAAAGGTATCAGGAGAGCTTTTTGTAGAAGAATTGCCTACAGGCGATCAAAAGTGGCAGCCGGTTTCAAAAAAAGGGCCTGCATTTTTGAATATGTTATTATCTTTTAGTGAATGTCATAACAGGTATCAAAGGCAACAAGTCAAGCAAGGTGGTGTTAATGTGAATGAAGAAGGTTGGGGGCGGGGCATTGTTTATAAGAATTTCGGGATGGAAAGCCCTATAAGGTTAACCTGAGGCGTTGATAATCAAGCCACAAAAAAAAGTTTGCGTTTTTGTAACCTTTCCTTCACCTGTTGTATCTAAATAGTATAAATAATTAAACAACAAAAAGCGGAAGAATGGATCCTAAAGTATTGTTTGCATGGGCCATCATATTATTCGTGGTATTCAGCTTTGCTGTAGTGGCTTACTATTGCTGGTTAAAGCACCGCGAGAGGCTCGAATTGATCCGGAAGGGAGATTTCGTATTCCAAGGGAATTATATGGATAATTTGAAGTATAGCATGCTGGGTAAAGGCGTGATATTACTATCGGTGGCGCTCGGCTTAACCATTGGTTATATTACTACCAATGGTATGAAGGGAGAAGACACGATTATACCTTACTTAATTTCCATTACCGGTTGTGCCGGCTTGGGTATGTTGTGTTATTATTTTTTATTGAAAAAGAAGGCGGAATAGATGGCGAACCTGCTCGACCAGGAATTGGAACGTGCACGGCAGGGAGATGGTAACGCGATGAATGCATTGTTGGAGAAGCACCGGGATCTCGCTTACTCTATTGCACTGAAATACTGCCATGATTCGAATGCGGCTGAGGATATTGTTCAAGATGCACTATTAAAAGTGTTCTTACATATTCACCAGTTCCGTGGCGAGGCTGCATTTTCTAGCTGGTTGTATAGGATCGTGTATTATGAAGCCATTCGGCACATGCAACAAAGGCAACGTTACATGAGCATGTCGGAAGAAGCCGCAGAAATATTAGAAGAAGCAAATAGTGAAGATACAACGAGTAACATGCATCCCGAATTGATGCATGCCATGAGGATACTAACGCCGAATGAATACCTTGTTATTAATTTATTTTATCTCTCCGAGAAGCCGGTGAAAGAAATTGCCGATATCACAGGGCAAAGTGCGAGTAGTGTGAAAGTATTGTTACATAGAGCCAGGAAGAAAATGGCAGGCGCAATGGAGTCACAATCATCAAACAAAATTTCATCATGAATAACGAAGAAATTAAAAAGATTTTACAAGAACAATTGGTGAAAGTGCCATCGAACAATTTTAACCAACGTTTTTTACAGCAGGTAAAAATGGCACCGCCTGCCCATAAGAAAGTTGTGTATTCGATGGATGAACCATTGTTGATTGTAATGTTGATTGTTGCTGTGGCTTTATTGCTGGTATTATGCTTAGCACCGGGCGATTTCCCTAGAACAACGCTCGCTGTAGCATGGTGTACCATTGTAGTGTTCATTGTAATGATCATGCTTTTTAGCCGCATTACCCGGCGTCGTATTTCCCGGCCTTCATCCGAATCATAACCCAGTTTGGTAACCTGAACCCCCATCCACACAAACATGAAGAATTATACGCTACTGGTATTGCTGTGCCTATTTTTTTGTATGCCCGCCATTGCGCAAACCGCGGTGACAGGCCAAGTAAAAGATACGGCCTTGCAGGTGCCAATGCCTAGAACCGCGGTAATGCTGCTACAAGCAAAAGATTCCATGCTAGTGGCCCATACAAGAACTGCCGACGATGGTAGTTTTGCTTTCCGGGATGTGCAACCCGGCCATTACATTGTGTTAGTATCGAGAATGCCTTACGCGGATTTCGCAGAACGAATTACCGTAGCTGCTAGTCCTTACACGGTAGGTCTTGTTCCCCTTGTTAGCCGCACACGCTTACTGCGTGAAGTAGTAATCAACAAGCAACAAGCCGCCATCAAAATCAAAGGCGATACAACAGAATATAATGCAGCAGCATTCGAACTACAAAAAGGCGCCTCTGTAGAAGATCTTTTAAAACAACTCCCCGGCATGCAAGTAGACCGTAACGGCGTAATTATCGCCCAAGGTGAAATCGTGAAGAAGGTACTCGTAGAAGGCGAGGAATTCTTCGGCGACGACCCCTTACTCGTTACGCGCAACCTCCGCGCAGATATGGTCGATAAGGTACAACTCTACGATAAAAAATCCGACTTAGCCGCGGCTACCGGCATTAACGATGGCATTAAAGACAAAACCATCAACCTAAAACTAAAAGAAGATGCCAAGCGCGGCAGCTTTGGAAAGGTAGAAATCGGTGGTGGCCCTGAAGGCTTCTTCGATAACCAAGCCATGGTGAATATTTTTCGAGGTAAAAGAAGATTTGCTGCGTACGGTACGTTAAGTAATACGGGTAAAATTGGTCTTGGTTCACAAGACAATGACAAATACCAATTGTCGAAAGATGAATCCACGATGCGCGATAGCGAGTTAGATTCTTGGAGTGGTACCTACGAAGGACAAGGCTTGCCCTTATCTCAATCCGGCGGTATACATTATGCCGATAAATGGAATGAAGATAAATCGGCCGTATCGCTTAACTACAAGTTAGCAGGCTTGCACATCGACGGTGCCGTTAACACCATCTCGCAACAAAGTTTACCAACGGATGTGCTGGTAACTAATATCGACCAAGTATTCAAACAACAAGTATTCAAACATAAATTACACGGCAACTACGAAACCCGTTTCGATTCGGCATGGTCGTTCCGCTTAGTAATGGCAGGTGCTACACAGCATAAGAAAATGAACAACTTCTTTTCCTCCAGCACCGTCAATAATGCGCAAGAAATACTGAATAGTGGTACCCGTAGGTTCGATAATACCGTGAACAACGGTGGATTTAATACGGCTATTACACTGGCCCGCGCCTTGAAATTAAAAGGAAGCAGTATTACATTACAACTCGACCAGCAATACAATGCCAGTAATGCCGAAGGAACCATACGCGCAGAAAATCGTTTCCCGAATGATATTACGAAAGATAGTTTGCAGGTATTGGACCAACAACGGAAAGATGCTATGCGTGATCTAGGCCTGGAGGCGAAGTTGATATATGTTCGTCCTATTAGTGCACGGTCTGTATTGTCGTTCAACTACGGTATTAACCACCATGGCAGTAGTTCAGATATTCGTGCATGGGCACCTGGTAAGCAGGGGTATGAAAACCCGGATAGCCTTATCAGCAATAGTTTCAAATATAACAGAACCATCAATAGAGCAGGTGTGCAAATGATATACGGATCACCCAAGTTGCATATGAACTTTGGTACCGATGTAGCACTTACACACTTGCAACAGGAAAATCAATACACCGGCCAACGTTACCCACAGAACTTTGTGAACTGGTACCCGGCAGCGGAAATTGCTTATGTAATTAAGTTGCAACAATCGGTGAGCGTGTACTTCAAAGGCGATAACAATATGCCGGGCATCGAGCAATTGCAGCCCGTGGTAAATAATGCCGATCCTTTGAATGTTATTTACGGGAATGCCGATTTGCATCCTTATTTCACAGGTACTTGGGGTGTGCGGTATAACCATTTTCAACCGGCGGGAGAAAAGTATTTCTTTAGCAACTTCAACTTCTCGCGGGCGAAAAGTCAAATCACCTCTTCGGTGGTAACAGATGAAGATGGCCGTAATTTTATTACTTGGTCGAACGATGGGAATAGCAAGAAGTTCTGGGCTTATATTGGTACCGGTAAGAAGATATTGAAATGGGATGCACATACCGGGTTGAACTTAAATGCCAGTGTACAATCGCTCGATCAATTGAGTAACAAAACCATTAATACCGTAACGAATAATTCATACGGGGCGGAATATTACTTCAATAAATCCATCAAGCAGAAATTAGATCTGAACCTTAAATTCCAAGCCTCGTATAATACCAATAAAACCTCGTTGCAGCCCGAAGCACCGGTGAATTATTGGTTGTACAACATTAACCCGTCGACCGATATTTACTTCCTAAAAGCATGGCAATTACATGCCGATGCATCGTGGATGATTCGCCAGAAAACGGCCGTGTTTACAGGAGATATGGATGTATTGTTAGTGAATGCGTTTATAGGTAGAAGATTGGATAAAGAAGGTAATTGGAACATCAGGGCATCGGTAAATGATTTGTTAAACCAGCAGCGAGGGTTCAATCGTTTTGTGCAAGGCAACTTTATAACACAACAACAATATACCACGGTACAGCGGTATTTCTTGTTGAGCTTGTTATGGAACTTTTCGAAATTACCCACCGCCAATAACCAGTAACACATGAAAAAGATCAGTAGCCTTATATTACTCATCATACTCCAAAACAGCTTACTGGCGCAAGTAAGAGAGCCGGTACAAGCAGGTAGTATTACCTTCGAACGCAAAATACAAGCACACAAATTAGTGCAAGAAATGGCGGAGAAGGGAGGGATGCCGCAAGAGAATGCCGATAAGTACAAAGCTGCGAACCCGGCCTTCAATACGAGTTATTTCAAACTCGAATTTAATCAACACGGGGCTTTGTATAAACCTGCTGAAAAGGCCGGTATGCCTAGCGATCCGAATGAATGGTTTAAAATGGTGGGGTATGATAATGAAGTGTTAACACAAAAAGAACAAGGCTCCGCCATACTCAAAAAAAGCGTGTTTGGGAATTCGTTCTTGGTGTTGGATAGTTTGCATAAAATTCGTTGGAAGATTACGTTGGAAATGAGGGAGATTGCGGGTTTTCAATGTAGAAGAGCGAATGCCTTGGTATTGGATTCGGTATATGTAGTGGCTTACTTCGCGCCAGATATTATGAGTGAAAGCGGCCCGGAATCGTACAGTGGTTTGCCGGGTATTATTTTAGGATTGGCCTTACCGTATGAGCATGTTACTTGGTTTGCTACCTCCGTTTCCATTACACCACCCGATGAAAAAGAGTGGAAGCAAATGGCAGCGAAACAGGCTATCAATAAAACAGAATACTTATCGAAAATATCGGCTATGGTTGCTAGCTGGCGTGATGCCGGCGGACTAGTGATCAGGAAAGCATCGCTATAAAGTTTGTTAGTAATAATTTACGTTGACTTGAAAAATAGGAAACTTGGAAGGGTGCGTTAATCCCTGATTTTCGTTTAGACCATACCATGTTGAAATCAAAAGAATGGGTCGAACCCGGTAGAAGGTTCGGCCCTTTTTGATGGTAGAACCCTTTTTTAATACTTTCCCTGTGCGATCACAGCATGAAGCAATAGCTTCACATACACACTTACTCGATCTCCCAAACATGAAAATATATGTGAAATATATGTGGAACACTGTAATAGCAAGGGAAAACCATTGAAATAACATTAAACTACCATTGGGAGATATTATATTTTGCATTATTTCCGCAGTTGATACCGATCGTTTACCAGGTGCTTACCGACATTCTACCGACTCTTCACCGACTCCTCACCGACATTTCACCGGTAAACCCCCAGTGTTAGTAAGGTGTTAGTCGACTATTTGTCGACATTTTACCGACAAGTCCCCCGTGTAGTAAGGTGTTTGTAGACTATTTGTCGACATTTTACCGACTCGCAGTAATGGCAGCAAGGGTTTGGGAGTGCCCTTTTTGCAGGAGTGGATGCTTGTAAAACTCCTCTTTGGGGGAGATAAAAAATATTTTTCCAGGCTATAATATTGATTTTCAGCTATTTGTTATGCAATGTTGTATGGTATTAGAAAATACATTGTATAGCAATGTACTTTGTTTTGTATATTTGTTTCATGAACGAAACCTTTGTAGCAAACTGGAAGTCCCAATTGAAAAAGGGAACGCTCACATTCGTGATATTGAACGTGTTGAAAGACAATGAATATTACGGTTACGAGCTGATCGAAGAAATTAAAAAGCATACCGATATGGAGGTCGCAGAAGGCACACTGTATCCCATATTGAACCGCTTGAAGATGGACAACCTGGTAGATTCGAAGTGGGTAGAGCAAGGAACGGGCATCCCGAGAAAGTATTACAGCTTAACCGAGGTGGGAATGAAAACTTTGGCAGAAATGAATGCTTATTGGAAAACACTAGTTTTTGACATCGAGAAAATTATCAAATGAAAATAGCAACGATACCATTCGAACAAGCGGCCTCTGCCAGGGTGTACAGCGACTACATGAAGCGCGTGAAGCGAGAAATCCAATCACTCCCGCAGCAAAGCCAGGACGATATTTACATGGAGTTTAACAGTCACATTTTCGAAGCCATTCAACACAGGGGTTCAACCCATGAAATTGATGCACTGTTAGATATCTTGGAGAAGTTAGGCGAGCCGCACGATGTACTGAAACAATTGGTGGCCGATAAGAAACTAGAGCAAGCTACAAGGACGTTCAATCCGCTACATATTTTCAAAGCTTTAGTACTGAATATCACGAACGGTTTTTCGTATATCATATTCGCCGTGTTATACTTGTTTTTGTTCGCCTTCTTGTTTTTGATTGTCGCGAAAATCATGCATCCCGAGCAAGTTGGGTTGTTCACACAAGATGGTCATCTCAAGTTACTCGGTAGAACTACAAACCCGCTTCAACCCGGTATGGTAGAGATTTTGGGCGATTGGTTTATATCGCTTATGCTATTCTCTGCTGTGTTGTTTTATTTCATCATCACGCTCCTGCTTAGAATCAAAAAAAGCATCAACAAAAAGTAAATTATGTGTAGAAAAATAATTATGACCGGCTTCCTAGCGGTAGCCGCTGTAGCTTCCTATGCCCAAACTTTTAATAAAGCCAAGCTAGATAGCCTTTTTACAAATCTCGAACAGCACGATAAATACATGGGCAGCATTTGCATGATGCAAGATGGCCAAGTGATCTATAACCGTGCTATTGGGTATGCCGATTTAACTTCCTCCAAAAAGGCCAATACCAACACGAAATACCGCATTGGTTCTGTGTCGAAAACCTTTACAGCCGTGCTTACATTAAAGGCGGTAGAGGAGAAGAAATTGGCGTTGCAACAAACCTTGGATCAATTCTTCCCACAAATCCCCCATGCGCAAAGGATCACGATTGAACAATTATTGAACCACCACAGTGGTGTGTACGATTTCACGAAAGATGATGCGTACTTATCGTACTTAACGGAAAACAAGCCGGAGAAGGAAATGATCGCCATTATTGCGAATAGTAAACCTGCATTCGAACCGGGTACCAAAAGCGATTATAGTAATTCGAATTACGTGTTATTGTCGTACATCTTAGAGAAAGTATACCGCCAGCCTTATGGTACAATTTTGCAAACAAAAATTGTGAAGCCCCTTCGTTTGGTAGACACGTACTTTGGTAGTAAAACGGATCTAAGTAAAAACGAATCTTATTCTTACAAGTTCCGTTCATCGTGGACGAAAGAAGAAGAAACGCATGTTAGTATTCCGATGGGTGCGGGAGGTATTGTGTCGACCCCGAAAGATTTGAACACTTTTATCGTGGCTTTGATGAATGGGCAACTACTTACACCCGCTTCTTTGAACTTAATGAAAGCGATGAAAGATGATTTTGGCTTGGGTATGGTCGAGGTGAAAATAAAGGGACACGAAGCGTTTGGGCATAACGGCCGGATTGATGGGTTTCATAGCAACCTTTGGTATTTCCCGGGTGGTAAGTTATCGATTGCTTTGATTTCGAATGGGTATGTATATCCTTCTGAAGCGGTTTTACATGCAGCATTAAGCTGTTTTTATAACGAGCCTTTCATGGTGCCAACATTTGCGAAAGTAGCTGTAACAGAGGGTGATTTGGATGCATATGTAGGGAAGTATGCCAGCAAGCAAATTCCTATCACCATTGATATTACCAAGAAGGAGGGGAGGTTAGTAGCCCAAGCGAGCGGTCAACCGGCTTTATTACTTGATGCTACCGCGCAAAACGTATTTACATTTGAGCGTGCGGGGATCATTATGGAGTTTACTGCCGAGAAGAAGGAAATGCTATTAAAGCAGGGAGGAAGAGAGTTTTTGTTTACAAAGGAATAAACAACATACAGCGTCTTCAACCATGAAGGCGCTTTACTCTTGGATTAAATTGGCTAATTGTTGTTGGAAATTTTTTCCATCATAATTAGCAAAGCCGGTATGATGGAACTTTAGCATGCCTTTTTTATCTAGCACAACGGTGGTAGGTAAAGAGCCGTTGTATACGTTTGGAGGAATGGCACCATAAGTTCTGAAAATAGGCAAATCGTATTGCTCTTTTTGTAAGAAACCTTTCGCGGCAGCGATGTTGTTATCCAAATTAAACATCAAGAAGTAAACGCCGGGTTCGTTTTTAAATTGGTTGTATAAAGCCAGCATCGACGGGAATTCGGCCCTGCAAGGAGGGCACCAAGAGGCCCAAAAGTTGATAAATACTACTTTGCCCCGTAAAGAAGCCGTATTGATCACATTCCCTTGCTCGTCGGTAAAGTCGAAATCGGCCACAGGGGTAGGTGCCGTGGTGGTTTGTTCGATAGAGGCATTGAATAGCCCGGTTTTCATGAATTGCTGTAGTACCCAGGCTTTTGCAGTAGGGCTGGCCACCATGGTAATAGCAGCCGCTAAGAATAATAACGTAACCCAGTTCTTTCGAATAACTTGCCAAAACTTCATGCCATGAAAATAGGATAATTATCACGAGAAAAAAATAACCGCTAGCCCGTTATATTTTTTTATATGTTTGTTTATACAGGATGCAATACAAATCCTATCAAGCATAAGATCTATACCATGGAAAAAATTACACCCTTCAAAAATGCAGAAGAAGCCATTGCTAGCCTAGATAATGGAGGCCGATTTTATAACATCTTTACCCATGCGAACGACCAAGTTATTACCGAAGCAGAGGTAGGCAAGGTGGCCGGTATGTTCGCCGACAAGCAACAATCTATTTTGTTTTTCGAATTAGCTACGCAGTTGTTGGATGAAACATCCAAAGCGGCCGTCATCGCACAATTCGACGAGAAGCTACAAGCCAGCTACGAGCAATTCAAACCAGTACCTTTTGCGGCGGCTACGGTATCTAACAATGTAATTATGCAAGGTATTCCGCATCATGTAGATAGCAAAATGAAGTTTACAGGCTTTATGATGGTTCCTGTAGGTACTGTATTTACCATGATTCCATTGGCGCATTATTACGAGGCGTACGAATTGAGGAATGAGCAAGGAGAAGAATTGATGATGATTGCACACAAAAAGGGAAAAGAGAAATTACCTGCACGACCTATAACCTTGGCTGGTGTGATGAAAGAAATGAAAGATATGGATAAAACAACCGAGGGGCAATTTGTAGAGGTAAGTTATTACGTTGAATAATTAGCTGCTCGTATAAGCGTATTATAAGGAACCTGCGTATGGCGCAGGTTTTTTTTATGCACTTACTTTTATATTTCTTTGGTAAATTCGACATTCACTTTATTGGTATATCTTATGGCAAAGCAGCATACAGACCCGCAAGTAGACGTATTCTTTGCGCAATTGGAGCAATGGCAGCCAGAGCTATTAGAATTGCGCAAAATTGTATTGTCGACCCCACTTACAGAAACCTATAAATGGAAGCAGCCTTGTTATACATTCAATGGCAACAACGTTGTGATTATCGGTGCATTGAAAGACGTATGCGTATTGAGTTTCTTCAAAGGTGCTTTGCTGAAAGATCCCGAAGGCGTACTCACTAAAGCAGGGGAGAATACCCAAGTAAGCCGTACCCTGAAGTTTAAAAATGTGGCCGACATTAAAGCCTTGTCCTCCACTATCAAAGCCTATATTGCCGAAGCTATCGAAATTGAGCAGGCGGGGTTAAAAGTAGTAGCAAAGCAAGACCTAAGCACCATTATGCCAGTGGAATTCGAAGCTGTATTAGCGAAGGATCACGATTTTAAACGTGCATTCGAAGCCTTAACCCCGGGGCGCCAACGTGCCTATCTCATTCATTTTTCACAGGCTAAACAAGCACAAACGCGTTTGGCACGTATCGAAAAGTACCGTCCGCAAATACTAGATGGTAAAGGTTTAATGGGTTTTTAAACGCTATATTCTTTTCATGCTTTAATTTATGCTGTTGATTACCCAATAGGATAGTGGCTTGTTCAACACTCGAAGAGGATCAGGTAGCCCGCAAATCGAACCTTACGCGGTAAGATTTGTATTATGGAAGTTGGGGTATCCCTGTTTTATCATACAAACTTACCGCTATGAAAAGAAGTATCCTCGCCTTGCAGTTGGCAACACTATTATGCATGTTAGCTGTAAGTACAGTTTTCAGTCAACATACACGGATCAAAAACGTAGTACTGGTACACGGTGCATTTTTAGATGGATCGGGATGGGAAGGTGTTTTCCATCAACTCGTTGCCAAAGGTTATAACGTTACCATTACCCAGCATACCTTAAGAAGCTTAGAAGAAGATACGGCCGCAGTAAACCGCGTGCTCGACCAGCAAGATGGACCAGTTATTTTAGTGGGGCATAGTTATGGTGGCGTAATTATAACAGCATCGGGTAACCATCCCAAGGTGGCCGGCTTGGTATATATCGCAGCCCATGCACCGGATGCAAATGAGCACCGGGCCGATTTGGTGAAAACCTATCCTTCTGCGTACACCTCTTTAATCAAAGGGAAAGATGGATTCGACTACCTCGATCCTGCACATTTCCCCGCCGACTTTGCCGCCGATTTACCCCGGGAGAAAGCATTGTTTATGGCGCATGCACAAATGCCTACAGCCGATAAATGTTTCCAAGGCATTGTTCAGCAACCTGCATGGCGTGTGAAACCTAGTTGGTACATGGTTGCAGAAGCCGACAGGATTATTCATCCAGGTTTGGAACGCTTTTACGCGAAACGTGCGCAAAGTAAGAAAGTAGTAGAGATCAAAGGCGGTAGCCATGCTATATATGCATCGCGACCTAAAGAAGTAGCAGCCTTAATAGAAGACGCGGCAAAAGGGGCTTTGTAAGTAGCTATTAACGAACGTAGGTGCTAAATACCCGGTCCCAAATATTGGTGAAAAAGCCAAAATTGACTTGTTCGTTCAGATGATGTTGGTGGTGAAAACGAGCATTGCCGAAGTATTGTAGCACACCTTTGGATCTTTGCGGGGTGCTTTCTTGCAAGTTCGTTCCAAGGTGACTAATAATACCGAGTACTACATTCAACGTTAGGAAAACAACAATAGCACCTATATGAAACGTGTACAACGATAGTAACCCTAACCAAATAACCCCGAAACCCATTGTTTCTAATGGATGTAATACGAATAGATCTACCGGTTTGGGATGCACCGCTTCGTGATGGAGCGTATGTACATATTTATAGAGAAAAGTAAAATGCACGCCCCAATGGAAGAGGAACATGAAGAAGTCCATAGCAAAGAACACGATCAATGTATCGATGAAGAAAGTATAAGAGAAGCTAAAATCGATTTGTATATAGCCATATTGCCAGAGCATGAAGCCGGCTTGGGTAATAAGGGTGTTTAATAGCACTGTTATACTGGCGATACGCATATCTTTCTGTGATGCTTTACCAATTGGAATACCTTGTTTAACCAATAACAAATGCCCTAATAACAAAGCACCTGCCAGCACAAGCACATTTTCTACAAAGAAAAGTAGTAATTGTAGCGCAATAGGCAAGGGGGCTAGGTGTTCGAGCAGTGTTTGCATAGTTGCAAGGGATTGGGTTATATGGTGGTACAAAATTATGGAAACGTACATAAAAAACTCCAAGCATGCAAACATGCTTGGAGTTTTTTATAGTATGGAAAGATTATTTTCTTACTAATAATTCTTTTTTATTCAAATCGAACGTGATTTGATTCCCGAACCAGTTGATCCACATAATACCATCGTAGATGAGGCCATCGATGAATTGTGCGGGGAAATCTTGCGTGGTAACAGTGGGTGCGTTCGCAGCGGCAATTTTGCTGAGTTGGGTTTGGTAAATGTGCGTTACGAAACCTGTATTCATCTCACTTTTACGGCTATGTGTTTTTACTTTGGTTGTATCGTTCACATCAACACCCAAAGCTTTCAAGTACTTCGAGTTAAGGCGGAATACATTTTTACCGGCACCGCTATCGAGTGATACTTGCAGGGTAAGTGTGTCGTTGAATTTGAAGTAAGAGAAGATCGTGAGTGACTTCTCGCGTGATTGTTCCAATTGTATAGGCACAATGCTCGCTGTTTTCCTGATGGTGGCAACAGATTGCGGCGTTTCTAGGATAATTTGCTTTTTAATGTAGTCGATAGTGAACGGGGTGTGTTCAATTATCTTCAAAGAAATAATTCCATCAATACCACCAAAATCAGCTTCCACGTAAGAGATTTCTTCTTTCGCCTTCTTAATAGGACCCAATTCGAAATCTTTCACATAAAACAAATCCGCATCAATTCTTTCGCCCGTAGCACGGAACCCGGTATAGCCACCGTCTTCTTTTTGCACGTTCTTTAATTTATTAAAAAACGCTTTTGTAAAGAAGGTGATACCACCACCGGTATCAAATACGAAGTTACCTTGTACGCCATCAATAGTGGCTTTTACTAATAAATGTCCTGATGGTAATAACTCGAACGGGATTGATTTTGAAGCAGTTTGGGCATAGGAAAATGCGCTACAACATAATAAGTAGAGGGTTAATGATAATAAACGTAATCGCATGTTTTTTACTTAAAGGTATAAAAAACAGGAAATTTATGGGCATGAAGGTGGTATGAAGGAACGAATTTAGGGGATGAAATTGATGGTTGCTTATACCAATTATTTTGTATCTTAAGTATAGAAAAACTGGTCATTGTTTAACCACCACGGGAAAAACGCGTTAAGCAAGGTAGCAAGAAATTCCACTGTTTTGATGTAATTGGTATTGTTGAATAAAGAAAATTTCATGCAGGTGATAAGGTAAGTAGCATGCTAACAGGAGCATCCTCCAATGTTAACTCAATGCTATCATTGTATTACCCTCTTCTTTGTATTCTTCCCGTCAATTATTTTTGCTCGTCCCATTTTATGCAATACTCACCCGGAATAAGCTCGTTGCATCGCTTGAAAGAGGGCGATTTCAAAGTGTTTGAAATGATTTTCAACACTTATTGGGAAGATTTGTATGTATACGCCGCCAAGGTTATGGACAGCCAAGCCGATGCGCAAGATATAGTACAAGACCTCTTCGCCAGCATTTGGGAACGCCGGGAAACCCTCGCCGTTCAAACCGATATTAAATATTACCTCTTTGCTGCCGCCCGCAAACTTATTCTGCGCAAGTTCCGCGATGAAGGACTAAAAGAAAAGCATTTAGAGAAGTTTGTAGCGTATAGCGAACTCCGTAGCGTGTTGTCGCATATAAAGGTGGAAGATAAAGACCTATTGCAGCATTTCCACCACGACCTCCAACAACTCCCTGAAAAAGAACGACAAGTTTTTGAAATGTACCATTTTCAAGAATTGAGTATCCGCGAAATAGCCGATAGAAGCGGTACAGCGGAACAAACCGTTCGTAATCAACTCGGTAATGCATACCGTAAAGCACGTCCTTTATTGCATCGTTTATTGATGTGCTTATAAGTACTCCTACCCATCTATATTACCAAAATGTTAACACGCTATACTCGATAGTTAAAACGATCGAGTTGTGGAACCTTATATTAAACACGCTGTATTTTGAACAATAAAAAACGCCCGGCGCGGTTCGAGGATGCGCCCGAAGATTTTTTACACGGTTGGTTGGACCATCTTTCCAATACCAACGATTTCCCAGGCAATATGCCGGAAGGGAAAGAGAAGGAGCAACTGCGTAAGCAAATGTTAATGGGTATCAAACACCGGGTAGGCGTGCCGGTCATGAGTTTTACAAGAAAGCTCTTACGCTGGTCGGCCGCCGCTGTTGTAGTAAGTGTTGTAGCTGTGAGTGGTTATTTATTATTGAAGAAAGAACCGGCTACCCGATTCGTTACCCTGTACACGCAAACGGGTGAACGTAAAATGGTGCGCTTACCAGATAATAGTACCGTGTGGGTAGGGCCTGGCTCGGGGATTGCTTACGCGGAGGGTTTTAATGGTAATAGGCAAGTGAAGTTATTGTACGGGGAAGCATTGTTTGATGTGTCAAAAGATGACATGCATCCATTTAGTGTAGGGGTAGATAGTGTAATGGTAGATGTATTGGGTACTTCTTTCAATATAAAAGCCTATAAAAAGCACGATCATATTACAATTGGCGTTAGTACCGGGAAAATACGCGTACGTAAAAACGAATTGGTATTCAGTTACCTATCGGCACGAGATCAAATTCAAATCGATAAACATAGCTATACATTCAACACCACCACTATGCCATTGCTAGATGTAGAAGGATTACGTAGCCATCGCATCAACTTCGAGGATATGCCGTTGGCAGATGTGCTAACAATGCTCGAAAGCTATTATCCCGTTACGTTTGATCTGCAAGATGAAGCTAGCATAAGGATTAGCGGGTCGTTGGGGATGAAGCTGGAGCTAAGGCAAGTTATTCTTGTATTACAACAATTGGTAGAAAAAAAAGTCAACATCACAGAAAAAAGTCCCGGTGTATACACCGTGCAATCATCGAATCATAAAAATTAACCTGGCCTAAATATGAATGCTAAATTTAACCAAACGGGTGCAAAGCTACTTTGCACCGGGGCCCTCTATGCCCTGATGTTGCTAGGCGCTGCCGGTTCAGCCTCGGCGCAATCGCAACGTGTTATTGTGCAAGAATTGCACGTAAAAGAAGGTACTTTGTCGGATGCATTAGCGCAACTCCGCAAAGTAGCCGGTATTGATATTGTATACGAAGCGGCCGCTTTGCAACAAGTGCGGGTACAATCGCTCGACGTAAACAAGCAAACGGTGGAGAACGTATTGCGCCAATTACTTCGTGGTACCGGTTATCAATTCGTGGTGAACGAAGGGGTAGTGGTGATCAAGAAGGAGAAAGCGACGGTAGTGGTGAGTGGTAATATTATCGATAAAGCGTCGAGCTCGGCATTACCGGGAGTGAGTGTGCAAGTGAAAGGAACGGTTACCGGTACAGTGTCGAACGCGGTGGGGCATTTCGTATTGAATGCTGATCCGGCGACGGATACCTTGGTGATGAGCTTCATGGGATTCAAAACGGAAAGAATTGCCTTGAATGGTCGTACCAACATAAACGTAGCCATGGAAACAGGCGCTAGTAATTTGAATAGCGTTGTGGTAGTGGGTTATGGACAAACAACGAAAGGTGATTTAACAGGTGCGATTTCGCATGTATCGGCCGAGAATTTTAATGCGGGCGTATTTACATCACCGGAACAACTGTTGCAAGGTAAAGTACCGGGTTTAAACGTCACACGTAGCGGCGATCCGAATGCTACGCCAAGCATCATCTTACGTGGACCTTCTACCTTTAGAACAGGCGAGGCGCAACAGCCTTTTTATGTAATTGATGGGGTGCCGGGAGCTTCTATTCAACTCGTTTCCCCGGCCGACATCGTGTCGATGGATATCTTAAAAGATGCCGCTTCAACAGCCATCTACGGTGCCCGTGCAGCGAATGGCGTAATTATGATTACCACACGCCATGCGAAAGCCGGGCAAAGTTGGGTAACCTATAGCGGTTATGGTGCCGTGGAGAATATTTCCCGTAGCATTGATATGTTAACCGGTGATGAGCTTCGTAAATTCTTGAAAGATAATGGTAATGCTTTGGCGCCAATAGATGAAGACGGTGCGAATACAAATTGGCAGAAAGAAGTAACGCGCCAAGGTATTTCTCATAACCACAACATCTCTTTTGGTGGTGGTAACGAGAAAACGGTATTCGATGGTAGCGTGAACTACGTGCAAAACCAAGGTATTATGAAAGGTTCTGAAATGGAGCGTTTAAACGTACGTGCGAACCTAGAGCAAAGAGCCTTCAACGATCGCTTGAAATTGAACTTGGCGATTAGCAATAGCGTGGCTACGCAAGATAGAATCCCCGACCTCGTATTCTTGAACATGTTAACGTATTTACCTACGACGAACATCTACAATGCCGATGGTAGCTTTAAGGAAGATTGGTCGCGTACCCGTAATTACTTAAACCCTGTTTCGTTGGTGGTGAACAACACCGATAAAACGAAAACGAAAACCATGTTAGGGAATGCGCGTGCGGAATTGAAGATCGTGGATGGGTTAACGTATACATTGAACGTGTCGATGCAAGATGAGCAAATTAACCGTGATATTTATAATGGTCGCAAATCGGGTTTAGCACAAGGATTGAACGGTCGTACTACAAGAAGCGCGTTCAGCAATACCCGCAAATTGCTCGAAACTTACGTCAACTACAACAAGCACTTCGGCGAACACGATCTTAAATTGTTAGCCGGTTACTCTTGGCAGGAAGACCGTAAAGGCGATGGTTTCCAAACGTCGACACAAGGCTTCGTGTCGGATGCTACGAAGGGAGATAACTTAAGTTTAGGTAGCCCATTGAGCGGTTATTTACCGAATTACGGCGGCACTAGGATTTCTACTTTACGTTTTATCTCTTTTTACGGAAGAGCAAACTATACCTACAAGGATAAATATTTATTACAAGCCTCCTTACGCCAAGATGGTTCTTCGGCTTTTGGTGCTAACAACCGTTGGGCATTATTCCCAGCCTTCTCAGCGGCATGGAAAGTATCGAAAGAGAACTTCATGAAGAGCATTGACTGGATCGACGATTTAAAAGTACGTGCAGGTTATGGCGTTACCGGTAACTCGCTCGGTTTTGATCCATTGATTTCCGTGATGCGCTACGATTTGAAAGGTAAATTCTATTACAATGGTCAGTATTTATCGAGCATTGCCCCTGTGCAAATTGAAAACCCTGATTTGAAATGGGAGAGTACCGCCATGACGAACGTAGGTATCGACTTAACCATCTTACGTGGCCGCTTGAACTTCGCGTTGGATTACTACAACAAGATTACATCTGATTTGATTTACACGTACAACGTACCGGCTACACAAACGAGCGTGGGTGTAAATACGATGTTAGCGAACGTAGGTAAAATGCAGAACCGTGGTATTGAATTACAAATCAATGCACAACCCATTCAAGGAGGTAAATTCTCTTGGTCGACCAGTGCTAACCTAGCCCACAACAAGAACGAAATTGTTTCTTTATCCAACAACATCTTCAAAGTAAACTACATTGAAACAGCCGATTTAGGTGGCCGTGGACAAAGTGGTAACTTCTCGCAACGTTTATTGGAAGGCATGCCATTAGGTACCTTCTATACCATGTTGTATGCCGGTAAAGACAAAGACGGTCTTTCTCAATTCTATAAACCCGACGGTACCCTTACCCGCGAGTATAATAGCAGCTACTTGGTACAAACCGGTAATGCGCAGCCTAAATTATTGTACGGTTGGAGCAACACCTTTACCTACGGTGATTTTGACTTGAACTTCTTCTTACGCGGTGTTTACGGAAGCCACATCTTGAACGCTACCTTGGCGAACTTGAACGTACCATACGGTTCTACCGCTACGAACTTGCCACGCTTCTCCTTAACAGAATCGGCAAAAGACGATAGAGCTTACTTATTGAGCGACCGTTATATCGAGAGTGGTTCATACTTACGTATGGATAACGTAACCTTTGGTTACAACGTACCCATGAAGAGCAATTATTTGAAAAGATTACGTGTATATGTATCGGCGAATAACTTGTTCGTGATAACTAACTACCGTGGTATCGACCCAGAAATTGAAATGGGTGGTTTAACCCCGGGCATCGACAATAACAATTTCTACCCGAAAACACGTTCATTCCTTTTGGGTTTAAATGCATCCTTCTAATTGTATAATCACCTGCAGCCATGAAAAAGATTTTATTATATAGCGCAATATGTGGAGCCGCATTCTTGTCAGCCTGTACAAAGCTGGAT
The DNA here is from genome assembly GCF_003259335.1 of Chitinophaga skermanii. GTDB lineage: Bacteria > Bacteroidota > Bacteroidia > Chitinophagales > Chitinophagaceae > Chitinophaga > Chitinophaga skermanii. The sequence goes on along the minus strand of NZ_QLLL01000002.1, from coordinate 147,139 downwards.
GTGAATGTTGAATCCGAATACGTAGATAGCAACTTCCCGAACACCCCCGAGAGCTTCCTCGCGGCATCGGGCCCTATTTATTCTCAATTAGCAACGGCGTATGCCATCGATTACTGGCGATTACAAGAATTATCGACCGACGAAGCCATCATCCCGGCCCGCGACGGTAACTACGATGATGGTGGGCAGTACCGTTTCTTACACTTGCATACTTACACGAAAGACCATCCTACGGTACGTAATGTATGGCAGTGGGGTTTCACGGGTATTAATACATGTAACAGGGTGTACGAGATGTTTGAGAACGCATCGAACATACCGGCGAAAGCCACTTCAATGGCAGAAGTACGTGCTATGCGCGCTTTGTATTACTTCTTCATGATGGATTTGTATGGCAATATTCCTTTGATTACAAAGTTCAAGAATACCGAGTTGCCGAAGCAAGCGAGTAGGGCAGAGATCTTTGCTTTTATCGAGAAAGAATTGAAAGAAGTAGCGCCTTTGTTAAGCGTGAATACTGGCCAGGTAACGTATTCCCGTCCTACTAAATGGATGGCATTTGCCCTTTTGCAGAAGATGTATTTGAACGCAGAGGTGTACATCAACAAAAACATGAACAACGAATCGGTAGCCATGGCGGATAGCATCCTCAAAGGCAACAAGTACAGTTTAACGAGCGATTACATCTCGATTTTCGCGGCGGAAAATGGTCCTCAAATTACTGAAACCATCTTCGCCATCCCTTACGATGCGAATATTATCGAGGGAAACCAATTTGCCCGTTTCGGGTTGCATACAGGCTTACAGGCGAAGTATTCTTTACCATTCCGTCCTAGTATTGCCATGAGCACCATCAAATCGTTCTACGAGAAATTCAACCTCCCGAACGACGTACGTAACAATACATGGTTAGCCGGTAAGCAATATAACTTCGACGGAACACCCATTTACATCACCACTACCAACAAAGGTTTAGATGATACGTATAACGGTCCTGATCCAGCCGCTACCATCAAATGGCAATTAGAGTTCTCACCAGAAATGCCATTAAAGAAAGTAGAAACCATGGACGTGGGCAACGATGAACTAGGCAAGGCCCGCGGCGTAAGAAGCATCAAATACTATCCCGACAAGAACACGAACCCAAGCACCCGTAACTCCAACAACGACGTGCCTGTATTCCGCCTTGCCGACGTATACCTGATGAAAGCCGAAGCCATCCTCCGCGGCGCCACTGCTACCACTATAGCCGGCGAATTACAAACCGCCGACGTATTGGTTACCAAAATCCGCCTCCGCGCTAAAACCGACGCAGCCACCGGCATCACCCTCGACGGCTTGCTAGAAGAAAGAGCCCGCGAAATGGCCTGGGAAGCCTGGAGAAGAAACGACATGATCCGCTTTGGTAAATACGAAGACGCATGGGGTTACAAGAATGATAAAGATACCCGCAAACGCATCTACCCGATTCCTGCCAACGAGATTACGTTGAATGGGAACTTGATACAGAATCCGAGTTATTAATATTGAAGGTGTACCTGCTTAATTGGGGTGGGTACACCTTTTTTAGTTTTTGTAGGGATAGCTTATTGTAGTGTTAATGTTGCTGGTTGAATGGTGGAGAATGGAAACTTTGGATTGGTGATTGAGTGGAACTATTTTATGATATAGGTTGAATGATGGGAGAAAGGGCCTTTGTATTGGTAAGGATTAAAGAGTGATTGAAATGGAGTTTTGGGCAAAACATTCTATCATGATGGATGATTACTGCGTGTAGAGGTGTTTTTCAATATGAAAGCATAGGCGGTACTATTCTATGATATTAGGATTAGGTTGGACGATGGGAGAATGGAAGCGTGGGTATTGTTGAGAAATAGAAGATTGATTATAATGGTGTTTTGGCAATATGTATGCTTAGGTAAAACATTCTATCAGGATGGGAAAATAGATGAATGATTAGTGAGAGTAGAGGTGTTTTCCAATATGAAATTTTATGAGGCACTATTCTATCATCTTAGTATTAGGTTGGATGATGGGAGAATGGAGCCTTTGTAATAGTGAGGAAATACAGGTTTGTGCCTAAGTAGGGTACTTTCTTAATACCAGTTCACTGTAGTTCAAATGGTTGAATTGGGCCCTGTGCAACTACAACTCATTTAAAAGCAGGTGTTGCCTCAATAACGACACTAATTGCCTTCGTTACAAAAGTCCTAGTAGTATGGATGAATTGTTTAGGTTGAATTTATGGGAAGTTCTTAATAGGTATAGCATATACATTCTTACCATTGTTGCTTTGATGAGTATGCTATCAATCGATATTGTTATTTAAACGAAATGTGAATTGTTTATGAAGAAGATATTGCTGATTTTCATCTTGTTAGGTGTGAGTATTTGTACTTTATTGGCACAAACAAAAAAGTACCAAGCAGAGTATGATAAAGGGTACCGTGGTGGTTTTATCAAAGGGCAGTTAAGCCGGGATAATGCCTTGGAGTTTGCGGTAATTGGAGATTTTGGTCGTGGTGGCGAGTATTTCCAAAAGGATGTTGCTTCGACCTTAGCGCAGGCAGTTACGGGTATGAATGCCAATTTTATCATCGCTACGGGCGATAATATTTATCCTGATGGGGTGGCTAGTACGCAAGATCCGTTATGGAACTTGTCGTTCGAAAATGTATTCTACCAGTATCCATTACACCGGGCATGGTATGCCGTATTGGGTAACCATGATTACCACGGTAATGCGCAAGCCCAAGTGGATTATACAAAAGTGAGCCAGCGTTGGCATATGCCGGCACGTTATTATTCTTTCAAAAAGAAGATCGCCGGTGGCGCCGAAGCATTATTTATATTCCTGGATACCAATCCCCTCGATCCGGAAGCTTACAGTTCTAGTTATAGTAAAGAGTTAATAGGACAAGACTCCATCGCGCAGAAACGTTGGTTAGAAGAAACGCTATCCGATACAAGTAGTAACATTCGTTGGAAGATCGTGGTAGCGCATCATCCATGCTATACTTCCGGTAACCGTGCTTTGAACAAACCGTACATACGTAACTCACTCGAACCAATCTTCGAAAAGTACAAGGTAGACATGTATATCAGCGGTCATGAGCACCATTTGCAATATTACCACCCGAAGGGCAAGTACACCCACCACTTTATCAGCGGCGCTGGCTCCGAAGCCAATGAAAAGATGCACCCCCGCGGCGAGTATGATTTCTTCGCCCCTATACAGGGTTTTATGACGTTTTCGGTGTTGCCGGGCAATGTACAGGTGCAGGTTATTAGTCGGAAAGGAGAGGTGTTGAAGACGATTGTGGTGGAGAAGTAATTGATGCAACATTCTGCTGGTTTGGGATGTTGTTTTTTGGCATGATTGGGATGTATGCGAATTAGGGCAATTAAGTTTTTTTTGAAAAAATCTTTATAAACGCTTGGTAATGATAATCTTTTTATTACCTTTGCACCCCACGATGATGATATGGTCATCGATGATTCCGTAGCTCAGTTGGTAGAGCAATACACTTTTAATGTATGGGCCCTGGGTTCGAGTCCCAGCGGGATCACCAGATGGGACAAGTCCGAAATTGACGGATTTGTCCCATTTTCTTTTTCTACGGAAGCCTTATCCAGACCGCATATTAGCTGAACCGCATAATTTATTCTTGTGGTTCGATATGCGTCACCGGAAAAAGTGAGTTTTTCGGGAAATATCGAACCAATGATCTGCCGCCGCTGTTCAATATCAGCATTTTCAAAGATTGTGTCCAATACAGAAATGTTTGCCATGCCTTTTTCGAGGATGGTTTCAATATTATGTGTTTTTTTGGGCATTCCCGCGAGGCTATCCTCTAATTTTGCAATCGCCTTTTCGTATTCTTCCTTGCTTTCTTTAAAATCTCCCGGTGTTATCTGCTGCTGAAATAGCAGTTTTCTAGCTTCTCGTATTAATTCTGTATAAGCATCGATTTGATTTAGTAGACGATCTCTTTCCTCGCTGATACCCTTAGTTTGTGCTACAAAATAGTATTCCAGCGCTGGGCGGAAAAGCTGATTGTATGGTGATCGTGGCACATATTTACGAAGCTCTTTTGCAAAGAGACTATTTGCACGTTCTGCCGGGAAGCGACAGCCGCACGAAGTAATGCAGTGATAGTAATGGTAGTGACGATTTCTTCCCTTTGATGCGCTGCCAGTTAAGACCCTACCGCAACGGGGGCATAGGAGAAAACCGCGTAGGGGCAATTGATCGTCAACAACAATTTTTGTGCGCTGCTTTTTACGCCGTCCATCAAGTATTTCCTGAACGAGATAGAATAAAGTAGAGGAAATGATGCCTTCATGTTTGCCCTGTACAAAGATGCTTTCTTCATCCCGGTATTTAGGGACGTGTATTTTACCACAATACACAGGATTTCGTATTGCTACCCAAAAATTGTTTTTGCTGCATTTTAAGCCCCGTTTACGGGCCATTTGCAAGATTTGTTCGGTGTTGTATTGGCAGGTAGCAATTTCCTCAAAAGCCCATTTCATGATACTTGCCTCCGGGTCTTTGGGGCAGATGTATTTTGATTTTCCTGATTCGTCTGTTTTATTCTGGTAGCCAATGGGGGCCGTTCCCATCCATCTACCTTCCTTTCGTGCGCGGCGCATACCATAGAAAACATTAAGCGCACGGCGATCATTCTCTGCTTCGGGTACGGCGAGGTACACAGCCATCATGATTTTGCTTTCGGGGACGGTCATGTCCAGCGGTTGCTCTATAGCTTGCGGCTCTATATTGAGTTTTCTGATAGTACTAATCATTTGATAGGCGTCTCCCGCATTACGCGAGAATCTGTCCCATTTCGTAAATAGCACAAAATCAACCTGGTTTCTGGTCTTTCGCCAATCGGTAAGCAATTTGTTCCACTGTGGGCGATTAAAGGTTTTCGCGCTGTGATCTTCAAAAATTGTATGGCGCACCTGGATGAAATTATGATCGCAATATTTTCTCAAAACTTCCTCCTGGTATCTTTGAGAAAATCCCTTATCGCGCTGATCATCTGTGCTTACTCGAATATATAAGTCAGCAATCTTCATGGTCTAAAATTTCGGTGATTGTAATTTCTGCAAGCCGGTAGATAATTTCAAGAATAGCCACGGCATCTTCCAGAGTGACCGCAATGCCTTGTTCACTCAGGATTTTTACCGCCATTTCAGGCGTCATTTTTTTGTTCATAACACACTCATGTTCATACGTCACAAAATCCAAGTGCTACGAGGGATGATACAAATTTACAAAGGTTATGAAGGCAAAAGAACGCTCATAAATGGAGCAGAGGCAGTGCATCACGGGCAAGATGTATCAAAGTGTTACAAAGGTTTAAAATTTAGAAAATGTTTAAAAAATGGGTGGTGGTTTTGAAAACAGAAAACGATTTACAGCGGCTTAGGAGGATTTTTCTTTGCTTTTTCGCGCAATCTGATAATGTCCTGTATATCTTTTACTATCCTCTCGTCAAATAGTATTTTCATTCGCGGGTTTTGGGCGATGAAGTCTTTTTTTTCTTTCTCCATCAGAATATTATACAGATGTTCGTAAAGGGCGAAGTAATACCCAATTTGGAAGATTAGTAGCTCCCGTTGTATTTTTTGGACAAAGGTTTTCTTTTGTATGACGTTGAACGCAGAAATACGTTTACCAAGATCATACAAGTGGGTTTCTATAAATTTCAATCGTTGCCTAAGCTGTATAAGTGATAGGCTCGTAAATTTCCTACTGCGGACTAATTGAGGGAGAACTACCATCGTTTTGCAATCTGTACTAGAAAAATACGTGAAGTATGGAATTTAAAAGGGAATAGCCAGTTGACTTTTACCGTAACAAGATTGACTTTTACCAGCATCGAGAATAGTAACGCCTATGATGTTGCTTGAGATATTTAAAAATATCGTATATTATGAAGTGTTTCCGATTCCGAGTATTAGAAATGAATTTTATTTAAATTATATTGAAATAGTTATGAAAGGCGAGCAAAAAAACCTTACCGTTCCTGAAGTAGCAGTTAGATCATCAATTCAAATTTTTTTAGCGGCTAAAACTGATATGAAACCGATAGGCTTTGGCAGCGGTTGCATCCTTTTTCATCGTGATAGGTATTTCCTCGTTTCAGTACGCCATGTCACCGAGGATGATACCTTAGGAACTTACCTAGAAACAGGTATTCCTTCCGAAGAAGAAGGCAAGCCTGGGTTTATGTTGAAACCTATGGGTGGTCTTTGTTATTTTGATTTGTACAAAGTTTCCAATGCTAAAGAAATAAAGGAACTTGATGATCTTTTCAAAGCTGGGGAAAAGATGGATATTACCTTTGCTGAGATTAAGGAGAATTTTGAACTTCGACAAGAAGAATTGGATTTTAAAGCATTTAAAATTTCGCAAGGTCACAAGATGATTCTTGATAGTCGCAATATCGTTGAACCTTCACCTGAAAAAACATATTGCTTCTTTGGTCGAATTAGACCAGATTATTCTGGAATGCAGCTTAAAATGGAAAATACATTTAAGCATAGTATAAAGTTCCACGGAACCAATAAGAGCTTTCAATTATTCGTTTCGCCACAGGTTATCACTGATAAATATGACTACAAAGGATGCAGCGGAGCGCCAATAGTAGATAGTGACGGCTTTCTTGTCGGATTAGTCAGTAAAGTTTTAGTCCCAAGTAAAGTGATTTATGGATTTTCATTCATCGAGTGCATAAAACTTCTTGATCTAGCTATTGATACGGGCATGTTAAGTAATGAGATTCCTATAGCTCCGCAACCTATCATTCCAAAAGAAGCGAGCGATACCGATATGGAAAATATATAATCGATAGAAATGGCTTAAAAGAGTATTATGTCAATATCAATTATTTTAGATAAATCCTCTTTCCAGATGCTCAATCCGGAGGAGATTAATATGTTGCATAACTATTTTCTACCAAATATTACACCTGTCCTTGTGATGGAAGTTTTGGGTGATTTGAAGAAAGACGAAAGTGAGGGCAAATCTTCAAAAGAATCTGTTGTGAAGCTGGCTAGAAAACTGCTACCACACAATTCTGCCGTTAATATTCATTATTCCAAGTTGATAGAAATGGATTTATTGGGAGATATGGTGAACATTGATAACCGTCCGATAGTTGGAGAAATTACAACGAAAGAAAGTACAACTGGGCTAAGAGGATTTCATATTGAAGATTCGGCGGAGGAGAAAGCATTAGGTAAATGGAGGACTGGAGAGTTTTCAACTACAGATGAGCTAGTCGCTAAACTGTGGAGAGAGGTTACTACTCAAAAGGATATTTTGGAAAATTTACAACAGCAGCTAAAGAAAGGTGATGCAGGAAGCCCACCACTAAAATCGCTCCAAGAGGTAAAGAATTATGTAGATCAAATCATGGCTGACCCGCAGAACCAAACAGGTATTTTGAAGTTTTGTATTGCAGAGTTTGGCATCAGTGCGGAATCCGCCGCGGTCATTTTTGCAAGGTGGGAACAACAACCGGAGAAGAAATTTAGTAGTTTCGCTCCTTATGCTTTTTACTGTTGCTTAGTGAAGCTGTTCTTTTACATAGGATTAAAAAACCATCTTATCGGAACTCGACCAACAAATCATGTTGATCTACAATATTTGTACTATCTGCCATTTTGTTTAATTTTTTCCTCGAATGACAAGTTCCATAAGTCTGTAATTGAATTACTGGTTGGTGAAAGGCATACTTTCATTTCTGGCGACCAATTGAAAAAGGGGTTACAGGAAGCTATTGGCTATAGATCAACATTATCTGAAAGGAAAGATATTGATCGAACATTGAAGGAACCGCCACGCGTTCCGGATTTCATAATTTACAAGTTATGGAACAAGTATTTAGCATGGCCGCCGAAATTTGAAAGAAAGATTTCTGACCAAGAAATTGAGGAACAGAAAAAGAAGATCGACGAGTTTATCGCAGCCAGTAATACACCTGGAATGCAGGATGCTATTGATAATCCAGACTTCGTTGTGAAAAAGTATTTTATCACGCTGAATGACCCTTGCCCTTGTGGTAGCGGCAAAAAATTCGCGGAGTGTCATCACAAGCAGCAATAACATACTCAGGTGGCCCTTTCGACCGGTAGTTTATGACCGGTCGAAAGCGCACCGCAATTTCGGTCAACTGTGGCTAATTAGTTTTTTTTTACTATTAGCCCTTCCTTTGATGGGTTATTTAAAACGGACTGTAATACTGCGTCCACAATATCCTGTACGTCCTGCTTTATAATCTCGTAGTTGTCCATTATGTCTTCCCTGGTCACCGCCTTTACTACTGGTATAGGCAGGTAGGATTCTTTCTCAACTTTAAGGGCTAGATCATGAACTAAAACGCGGGCGTGGAATCGTTTTAGTTCTATCGGCTGTTGCGGTGTGTCGGCACAAATGCCGACGAACTCACCTGCTGAAAGATTTGAAATTGTACTAACAGGTACCGCCATTTCCAATTGCTTGCTTTGTATTGAAACACAGAAAAGGACTAGTATTTACATGCTGTGGTGTGCTATAAGGTAGTTTGTTGTCATAACCCGGTATTTATTATTAGACCCTTCATGCAGCTGAACGATAGCGAACTGTCAATTGAAATGGCATTTAATATGGCATCAATATCTCAACAGTTGAAACACTTACCAAATGTATTAACTAGTCATATTGAAATCCCCAAAAGATATCAATATCAAATTTTTGGATATGGAAAAAAGTAACCCACTATCAACGAAAAATAGCAGAATATTTCTTACTGCCAAAGACTTAATGGCCATCACAGGATTTAAAGAACGTGCCACCCGCAACCTAATTGCGCGTATCAAAAAGAAACTAGGGATCAATGATTTCACCCCCTTAACAATTTTTGATGTTGCTGACGAACTAAGGGTTACCCCGGATGAATTAAAGAAATATTTATGAAGAATAGGATGATATACCAGTGGGCTTATGTAATCATCTCGATATCTTATGATCCTTTTCTAATTGATATTCTTTCGAAGGTATTTTTGGGTCACTTGGGTATGATAAGATGGATAGTCTTTTACAAGCAGGTGGGAGGCATACTTGAATCAAAATAAGTACAAATTAAACAGCTAAAGGACAACATATTGCCATCCTTTAGCGTTCAACCAAACATCCCTACAAACACCGAATCGTACCACCATCCACTCTCAATACAGCCCCGCTAATATAATCCGCATACCTACTGCACAAATACGTAACAGCACCGGCAATCTCTTCCGGTTCTCCAAATCTCCCGGTATCATTAGGAATTAAATCCTGCACAGCTTTATACTTAATTTCTTCCAAATCAGTACCCCAACCAAACTTCGGTGCAGCTTGTTGCAACCATTCTTCCACCATGGGATTCATAATCGCGCCGGGCGATACTACGTTTGATGTAATCCCCGTTTCTTTCAATTGCCTAGCCAACGATACCGACATATTATGCCGTGCCGCCAAAGTAGCGTTATAATGGGGTTGCTCCTTAATAGGCTGAATCGCAAGCCCGCCGCCAATATGAATCACGCGGCCCCATCCTTGTAGCTTCATTTGTGGCACAATACGTTGTATCATTCTTACGTAGGCTACTACGTTGGTATTGTAGATATCTAACCAATCTTCAGCACTGGCTTCCCCCCACGATTGATGGGAAGTAGCACCCGCATTGTTCACCAGGATATCAATTGGCCCGGATTGTAATGCAGCGGCCGCCACAGCATCTGCACCTTCATTCGTAGATAAATCGCCTATTGCTACCTCGGCTAACCCGCCGGATTGGATTATGCTGCCGGCGACCTGTTCGGCACGTTCACGGTTACGACCATGAATAATAACAGTAGCCCCTTCACGTGCTAACATCTTGGCAATAGCTTCGCCTAAACCGGAACTAGACCCGGTTACCAGGGCTCTTTTGCCCTTTAATTGTGTATCCATTATGTTAATTTTTATGACTTGTTTAGATGCCTATTCGGCGCATGGCCGTATGCTTTTTTATAAGCATGGGAGAAATGGGAGAGATCTTCAAACCCAAGATCGAGGTATATATTAGACGGCTTTTCGTTTTTCTCTTCTAAGAGGAACTTAGCAGCTTGTAATCTTTTTTCCAATAACCACTTACCGGGTGATGTATGGTATAACTTTTCGAAATCGCGCTTAAACCCCGATAAGCTACGCCCTGTTAGATATGCAAAGCGCTCCAACGGCACGTTATAACGGAAATGGTTATTCATGAATGCCTGTAAATCTAACTTACCCGGTTCACTAAAATCGAAGAGAATATCCTTCAACCTCGGCTCGTTTTTGATTAATAACAATACAAGCTCCCGTGTTTTCAGGGCTATTATCTGCGGATCGGGTTGTTGCAAATGCAAGTACGGCCGTAATGAATCGACATAGCCTTGTAAGAGGTTCCCGGGCTGAAGCAACACCGGGGCACCTGGATTACTAGGATGTGTTTTATGTAGCCCATATTGCTCGCTCATGTCTTGTAACGTAAACTGGTCGATATGCACGGCTATAGACTGGAAAATGCCGCTTACCGGGGTTTTTACATACCTCGCCAACTGGTTTCTTGTAAAGAAACGGTAATCGCCTTCCCCGAATGCATACTTATTACCAGCTACCCAAATATCCTGCTTACCCGCTATGATATAACTGAATATATGGTCTGTTACAAATGCCTCGCCTTCCATTTGCGCGTTTGTATACGCATTGAATAGAATTTGTGGCGCTGTAAGTGCTTCCTTAAGTTGTTTGTGATGCTCTTCCATACGATCCGTTTAAAAAGTGGTTACCTACATATAACAGTATTTGCTACGTAGGTTGTTGTGTTATTTCGATCACAAAGTTCCGCATTTTGGAATGGGATAGGTTGGCCATAAAGTCCAAATTACTTGGTTGTAAAGTCCAGGGTTAGGGATATTGGAGTAGGAAAAGGGAGAGGTGAAAAAAAGTGCCCCCAAACCTGGAGGCACCTCAATAAAAGTTTATCAAACCGGCAAATCATAACTTCTTAATTCACCATCACCGGTTGTTAATAATAACTGGTGGTGTATAAGAATAACGTTGATGATATTGCTGCTATAATCGTAAATATAATCTGGGTTGCTCGTTGGATTGCCATCCATGTTGTAAGCTGTAAACTCGATACCTGCTGGCATTACTTCCGCCTTACAAAGTAAATCGGCCCTGTTTAACAAAAGTAATCTACCGAATTGTGATACAACCAGGATATGCGCGTTATCAATAAAGTAAACTGTATAGTTGATATTATCGGGTTCCGAAGCAGGGAAATCTTTACTACCATCGAAAATAGCATCTTGCTCTTGGCTGGCTATTTCAACAATTTCCGGGAAGGAGTAAACCTTTAGCGGTCCATCATAATGTGGTGCCATCACGAATTCTTTCCCCGATGGTGCAAAGTTACCAAAGATCATATCGGCACATTGCGTTAATTCAACGAAGGAAATACGGCCGTTTTGAAGCGCCAATTGCATTAACACGGTTTCTTCCTGTCCCGCAGCTGCTTCGAGGAAAATTACATCGTTACTAGGTGTAGCGTGGAAAGTATAAGTATATTGTTGACTATCCAACAGCGGGTAGCTGGCAATCACCTCGAAAGTAGTAGCGTCCATTACCTGTAACTTGTCGGTAGCTTCTTCCTCACCTGGGATCACGTACCAAATGGTTTGGTTGTCGGTAGAAAAATAGCAAGCTGCGCCTAAAAACCAGTTCCACGATGGATGTTCTACGGTGTGAAGCACTTGGGTGCCTTCCGCATCAAGAATGCGCAAATCTGTCATCCCGGCAATGGCAATAAGGCGACCATCAGAAGAGGCAGATAGTTTACTGCTTACATACTTTACATTGTGCCCTTGCATGATTTTCTCCCAAACGATCTCGAGTTGAGCGCTTAATTTGGTAATCAGTGGCTGGCTGGCAAAGTTCATTAAAATCTCGCTATTCGGCAATGGTACTACGTTTACTGGGTTAGCAGTAAAGGTGAGCTTATGCTTTAGCGGCAGGTTTATATGCGAAAATTGACTCATGTATTTTGTTTATAACCGCCGCAAAGGTAAGGCACAAACAAATTTCTTGGTCAACCTACCTATGGTGGGAAGATTAAAATTAGAAATTAATAAATATCGAGGATAGCTACTTTCCCTTTAAACTCAATTTCATCGCCCACTTTTTTCTTGGCTAATTGTAATGCTAAAGGTGATGAGGGGGAAAGAAAGATAATGGTTGCTTTATTGACCAATTGTTTGCCAAGCCCAGCACCAATGAAGAAGAGGGTAGTGGTGGTTTGAATGAACGCCCCTGCCGTAGGTAGCTGGTAAATCGTTTGTACATTAATGGCCCGCAAGGCATGTAGTTCTTGCTGGTGCGCCAACAATTGCCTTGCATGCATATCCTTTTCCATGTGGCTCATCGCCCGCGCTGTTTCGTATTTATCACCAGCCGAACTTTTACTTTCATTGTTGGCCGCCGCTTGCGCTTCGTTCATGGCTTGCTGAGTAGTAGCAATACGATCCAGCAATACCTGTTCACAATATTGTTTCAGTAAAAGCTTATAGGCAATCTTCTCTTCCATAAAATTTCGTTAATAAGCCAAAACACAAAATAACCAACGGGCTAGGCATTTCACCCAACCCGTTAGTATGCCGAATTATTTCTTCCGCAAATTCCTTACGATAACAGTTACGGCCACTAGTAAAGTAATACCGTATACCACCGATAATGCCGGCTTGGCAAATGTTTTTGTTTCAAAATCGAATTGCTTATAAAGGGCTACACCAACAATGATGGCTACAATGAGCAAAACAAATGATGGTCCTTGTTTACTGTTCATAGGTTGTTTAGATTTTTTAGTTTGATCGCTTGTCGTAAAAATAAATTATTTATCATGATTTCTATCAACCGGTGCATATTTAATAAACGATAGGTAAATGAAATAATTCTCATCCCAATTTTCCGCCTACATCCCGCTATAGCCAACATTCTAGCGTACATTTCTATTTAACCATACAAATATAATTTTCCCGATTTCGCAAACATCTAACCTACACCACTAGTACTTTTGCCCTGTTTTCAACACCACAACCTGCGCACACTACAAGGGAATGCATGCACCACAAGATCATATAACAACCGAAGTCACGGAGGCTATATTCACTGCCGCCTATCAATCTTATGGCCTGCAATTACTCCGTACCAGCTTCCATGTGCTACAGGATGAACATGCCGCCCAAGAAGTGGTGCAAGATGTATTTACTTCCCTGTGGCAAAATAGAACCACCCGCCGTATAGAAGGCAATATCGAACATTACCTCGTTCGTGCAGTACGATTGAAATCGTTCCAATACCTTCGCGACAAGCTTAGTCATGCTGCCCATGAAGCGAATTACGCCCAATGTGCTATGCAATGTGAAGCAGGTACCGAAAACACGGTGCTATACCGTAACCTTTCCGAATGTATTCAAAAGGCTGTTTGTAAAATGCCCCAGCAATGCCGCGAAGTATTTACCCTCAAACGCGAGGCCGGGCTCATGAACCGGGAAATTGCCGCTAAGCTAGAGGTATCTGAGAAAACCGTGGAAAACCACATCACGCGGGCACATAAGTTCCTCAAATCCCAACTTTCTTCCTTGTTCATGGTATTTTTTCAAATTTTTTTATTGAGTCGTTAGGGGGTAAGGCTTGTTCATGGAACTAATATATAGTTACATGAATATGGACATCAACAAAGAACTATTAGAACGCTACCTCCAACAAGCATGCACACCGGCTGAAAAGCTGGCAGTAGAGGCTTGGCTTCAAGGTGCCGCGTCGCCAAACGATTCGCTTCCCTTCGAAGGAGAAAAGGCTGCGTTTGATGCCACTTGGCAACAACTATCCACCCAAGTATTACCACGAAACGGGGTAGTACCTTTTTACCGTCGCTATCGTATGGCCATTGCTGCTAGTATCGCCACGGTTATCATGGCCGGTAGTTGGATGGGCTGGCAACTCAATCACCCGAACCAGCAGCATAACAAAGCACTTAGTTATAATGCCGGGCCCGGTAGCCATGTTGCGATCGACTCATCCGGTCCATTACTCGTGCAGCTTTGCGGTATTGTAGAAATCGACAACAGCTCTTCCAACGATATTCCCGTAAACGTACAAGTGCATTGCGGCGAACACATAGGCGCTAAACAATCGATGGAATTACAGGCCGATCAATCCTACATCCTGCTAACAATGCCGAACCAAGTGATTGCTGTTAATAGAAGCCGCATGGAAGGCGTTCCCCCGGCAATCAGGAAAATCATACAAACAAAGTTGCTCCAGCAACAGCACCAATTATAAACACTTATTAAATGACCATCAGGCAATTCCTTTTTACTTTTTCCTTGTGTTTGCTAACGCTTGCTGCTGCAGCACAGCAAACAGGTGCGTGGGTGATCTCCGGTAAAATCACCGCCTCCACCAACGGGCAACCCATTCCAGGTGCCACTGTACGTATACAAAATACAAAGCTAGGTGCTGTGTCCGACGAAAATGGTACCTACACGGTTCGCGTATCTAATACAGGCAAGTACACCCTTGAAGTATCTGCCGTTGGGTTCGATCGGGCCACAAAAACCATCCAATTAACAACAAAAAATACATCAATCGATTTTACCCTGGCGCCTGGTAAAAACCTCGACGAAGTACAAGTATATGGTAAAACACAAGCACAAGTACTGAAAGAACAAGCGTTTACTATTAATGCCATCGACACAAAACAATACGCGAATACTACGGCCGACCTCAACCAAGTACTAAGCCGCACTACAGGCGTACGTGTTCGTGAACAAGGTGGTGTAGGGTCTGATTTTACGTTCTCGATCAACGGGCTCTCCGGTAAATCAGTAAAGTATTTCCTCGATGGGGTGCCTTTAGATATTATGGGCAGCACTATGAGCTTAAACAACATCCCTGTGAACTTGGCTAAACGTATCGAAGTATACAAAGGCGTAGTACCGGTAGATTATGGTTCCGATGCATTAGGTGGTATCGTAAATATCGTCACCGATCAAAGCACACAAAGGTTCCTAGATGCAAGCTATAGCTACGGTTCTTTTAATACACACAGGGCATCACTGAACGCGCAATTCAAACCCGATTCAGCCTCACCATTCATTATCCGCGTAAGTTCTTTCTACAATTACGCCGACAATAACTATACAATGCGCGGTGTAGAAGTGTGGGACGAGAAAAAATACGACTACGTAGAAAAAGATTTCAACCGCTTCCACGACCAATACCGTTCCGCTATGGGGCAAATCGAAGCGGGTGTGGTGAATAGAAAATGGGCAGATGTTTTCTTTGTCGGGTTCTCAGGTTCAGGCTACAACCAAGAACTGCAAACAGGTATCGAACAACAAATGGTGTACGGCGCCGCTGTAAGAAAAGGACATAGCTTAAACGGTTCTGTTCGTTATAAAAAAAGCAACCTCTTCACCGAAGGCTTACACCTTAACTTTTACGGTGCTATTGCTGCCGATGAAATCAACGTAGTTGATACTGCTATGCGCCGCTACCAATGGGATGGCACTTATGTAAAAGCTACCAAACCCGAAATGAGCAACGAACCAACGATCAGCAAAATTACCCGTCCTCGTCAATTCGCTCGTTTGAACATCAGCTATGATATCAACAAACAACATTCATTTAACCTAAACTATACTTTCGATCACATCCAAAACAAAAGCTATAATACGCTGAAAGAAGATCGTGATCATATCCCCAGCACTTTAGGTAAGCACGTGATAGGTATAGCTTATCAACAAACCTTCTTCGATGGTCGTTGGGCGAATACTTTCTTCGGTAAAATGTACGGTGTAGGTACGCAACAAAGCCAAGTACTGCGTTTCGATACAAATGGCGCCGTTGTATACGAGCGGTTGAAAGACTTCCAAGAAAACTACGGCTATGGTGTGGCTACTCGTTTTAAAATAACGGGAGAACTAGGCGTGAAAGCATCTTACGAACGTGCTTACCGCCTACAAGAAGCAGAAGAAATGTTTGGTAACGGCTACTTAACGGTACCTAACCTTACCCTGAAACCAGAATCGAGCAACAACTTTAACGCCGGTTTCTACTATAGCACACGCCTCGGCAAACACAACTTCTACACGGAAGCAGGTTACTTCAACCGCAATGCCGACGACTTTATTTATTACGTGCCGGCGGCAAGACGTTACGAGAATAAATCTTCCGTAAAAATCAACGGTTTCGAAGGGGAAGTAAAATACCAATATGCCGATTTAATCGGTGGTTCCTTCAACCTTAGCTACCAACGAATGATTAACAACACGCGTTTCACAAAAGCAGGCTCTACGGTACCCGATATTACTTTCGGTAATAAAGTACCGAACCAACCTTCCTTGTTCTGGAATGCCGATGTAAACATTGGTAAAAACAACTTGTTAGGTAAAGGTTCTCGCATTCAGTTGAATTGGTATACGCAATATGTACACTGGTTTTATCTTTCTTGGGAAGCATATGGTAACATCAACAGTAATCCCATCATTCCAAAACAGTTGATCCACAATGCTGTGTTAACTTACTCCATGCACGATGGTACGTATAATATCGGCGTAGAATGCCGCAACTTATCGGATGAGATTGCTTACGATAACTTCCGCTTACAAAAGCCGGGTCGTGCATTTGCTGTGAAATTGAGATACTTCATTCGATAAAATTTATTAAGACTAGATCATGAAATTGAATAGATTTTTCCAACATATCATTATTGCACCGGCCGTATTTTGTGCTGTATTGTTAGCCGGTTGCGAGAAAGAACCCAAACGTTTTACCGAAGAAGAAGGTAGCCGCGATAAGAAATACGGTGCCTTGATGATGCTCGGCAGTTGGCCAAACACTGCTTATTACTTGGTTGAAGTGCCTTCCTTGAAAGAAGGTTCCGTTGGCTTAAATGGTAAAGGTGTGAATGTAACCACCATTTGTAACGACCAAGGCTTTATTCAACGCGATGGTTATTATTATTATTTGAATAGCAATACCGGTCGCTTAGGTAAATACCACATTAACAACGACAAACTTATCACCGATAAAGAAGTGCCGTTCCCACAAATGGCCAGTATTAGCTCGCACGTATGGGTGAATGCTGAAACATTGATCCTAATCGGTACCAACGGTACCAGCGATAAAGTGCTGTACAGCGAAGTAAAAGTGACCGACTTAAGCGTAAGCAACGGTGAATTGAACATCTCTTTACCTGCCGAGAAAGAATACCTCGCCATTGCACCTGGTTTCGTAGAATACCGCGATGGTAAAATCTTTATGGGGTATAGCTATACTGCTAAATGGCCGGCATTGCCATATCCCAAAGTATTGGTATCCGTAATCGATTACCCATCGATGAATATCAGCGCTACGCTGGAAGATAGCCGCTCTTGGGTACCTGGTGCACCTACGCGTTATACACCGTATTCTTTCACCGATGATAGAAATGACATTTATTTCACCACGGTACCAGAAGCAGGCTTCGATTACGATGGTGGTTCTGCCATCTACCGTATTAAAAATGGTACGGCCGAAATCGATCCGAATTATTTCTTCGATTTTTCTGCCGCGTTAAAAGGTCATACTTGCCAAGCTATGTGGTACATCGGTAACGGCGAAGCCATTGCGCGTGTTAGAATTCCTTCCGATAGATCACGTCCCGATTTCTACTACTACTGGGAAAGCTATTTCGTCATCTTCAACGTAAGAAAAGGTGAAATCGTGCGTAAACTCGATTTACCTACCGATATCGGTGAAGTATATGTAAATGCAGTTGTAGTGGAA
This sequence comes from Chitinophaga skermanii, assembly GCF_003259335.1. Lineage (GTDB taxonomy): Bacteria > Bacteroidota > Bacteroidia > Chitinophagales > Chitinophagaceae > Chitinophaga > Chitinophaga skermanii. The sequence goes on along the minus strand of NZ_QLLL01000002.1, from coordinate 129,246 downwards.
GATAACAAAGCCTATATCATGTTGAATTCTCCCGATAAAAAAGGACATATGTATGAATACGATCCAATGACAGGCAACCTTACCCAAGGTTTGGCCTTCGACCAGGGGTATGAATATTTATTGCGTATCGACAAATGGTAAGATAAAACAATTGCTTCAGCAGGCAGCATTGCCGCGCGTAAGTATACAACACCAGTATGTTCCCTATTTCGAACGGCTGCAAATTAAAGTATAGAGCGAAAGAACTTGGACGAAATTATTTGAGATGAAGAAACTATTAAAGAAACTGAACGCGTGGTTGCATTTATGGTTAGGATTAGTATCCGGCATTATTGTAGTAATTATGGGTATTACCGGCTGCGTATTAGTGTTTGAACATGAGATCCGCAACGCTACCAACCCGTGGCGACATGCGCCTAATACGGGGAAAGTAGACATGCTGCCACCATCGGCCTTAGCAAAATCCGCTGCCGCAGCAGCAGGTAAACCTGTTACTTCAATATGGTATAAAGGGGAAGACAAAGCCGCTGTAGTATCACTCGAAAAAAGTGATTCCGTAGCCTTTGTAAATCCATATACGGCACAAGTAAATGCAATTGTAGAACGGGAAGATTTCTTTGATTGGGTACTAGATGGACATATCTTTTTGTGGTTACCACATGAAGTGGGCCACCACATCACTGCTTATGGTACATTACTTTTCTTCATTTTATTAGTCACAGGTATCGTACTCTGGTGGCCTAAAAACTTAAAGAAAGCCAACGTCGACAAAAGTTTCAAGATTAAATGGACAGCCAGCTTTAAGCGTGTTAACTATGATTTACACAATGTGCTAGGCTTCTATTCCTTCATCGTAGCAACCATTTTCGCCTTTTCTGCTTTAATGATGTGTTTCGGTTGGTTTTCTTCCAGTGTATACTGGACTGCTTCAGGAGGTGAAAGTGTACCTCCCCGGGTAAGCAGCCATTCCGATACAAGCATTATTCGCACAATTACCAGCATCGATAATGTCGACAAAGCATGGCGTAAAGGCATCAACGAAATTGGCGTCTACAACAAAAAGGAAATTATCGTTGCCTTCCCCGATGAACCCGCTGAAGCACTATACCTTTGCGTAGATATGCATCGCGGTACATGGAGAGATATTTACCTCGATCAACATACTTTAGCACAATTACCCACCTCCGAGAAAACACTCCGTGAACTAAAGTTTGCAGATTTAATTATGCGTGCTAATTACGGCCTTCACGTAGGTTCATTAGCTGGTATGACCACCCAAGTGATTTATTTCCTAGGTAGCCTTATATGTGCTAGTTTGCCCATAACCGGTTTCTTAGTGTGGTGGGGTAAGAAGAAAAAGAAAAAGCCGGTGAAGAAAGCTGTATTGAACAATGTAAGTGCGAACTAATACAGAAGCACCCCCATCGATAAACAAAGCCGCATAGGTCTATGGCCTGTGCGGCTTTTTCTTATTCATTAAACATCCAGCTACACCGCTTCCTTCCTTTCCGGGAACATCAACGATGCCACCACCGAAATTATTAATATACCTACCACAACGCCCAAAGAAACCGGCGAAGATATATGCACCCACGGCGAAATAATCATCTTCAATCCAATAAAGGAAAGAATGATCGACAACCCGTAAGGCAATTTGCTAAACATATGTATGAAGTTCGACAACAAGAAGTACAACGAACGTAAACCCAAAATGGCAAAAATGTTAGAGGTATAGAGAATAAATGGGTCCTTTGAAATAGCAAAGATGGCCGGGATAGAATCCACCGCGAACAATACATCCGTGAATTCAATAACGGCTACTACCACCAATAACGGCGTAGCTACTTTGATACCATTCTTTACAGTGAAAAATTTGCCACCATCGTAGTGGTCGCTTACTTTGTATAACCTGCGTACAAGCTTCGCACCGGCCGAATTACTGAAATCACTTTCTTCTTCCTCGTCGCCTTTGCCCCAAGATTTAACACCGGCATATACAAGGAATATCCCGAATATGGTCAATACCAAGTTAATATTCCAAGCTAAAGGTTTCGCACCCAGCAATTCCAATATGGGGTTCAAGTAAGTAACATTAATCAGCCCCACACCGGCGAATATAAAAATAGCCCGGAATACAAGGGCGCCTAAAATACCCCAAAACAACACACGGTGATGCAACTCCCGCGGTACTTTGAAATAAGAAAATACAAGAATAAATACAAATAGGTTGTCGACCGATAGGGCTTTCTCTATCCAATACGCCGTTTGAAACTGCGTAAACTTTTCTATCGCCACGGTGGAACCGCCACTATCATGACTAAACACCCACAATACAACACCAGAGAATACCATGGCTAAACTAATCCATACCAACGACCAGGTTAATGCCTCTTTTGAGGTCACAACATGACTCTTCTTATGAAAAATCCCCAAATCAAGCAACAACATCACGAAAACTGTTACCGCGAAACCCCAAACAAGCCCGGGGTGCAGTTGTAAAATATTTTGTTCCATTTTTAGTAATTATTGATTCGTAATAGTGATATAAAGTAGCCTGCCACCTTCCTCGTTCGATAATAAAATCTTACCACCACTGTTTAGCTCCACCATAGCATTGTGAGGAATGGTTTGTTGCGTAGTAAGGTCTTTCATACCATCGAGCGAAAGGTTCACAAGCACCCATTTGTTTTGATGAAAAGCGAAGTAGCCCACCGGTTTTTTATCTTCAGCTGTTAAACTTTCATTGCGAATTACCTTCCTCGACACGTGCCATTTAAAAAGGTATTGTTGATGGTACACCATCAAGCGATGTCCTTCAGGTTTCCATACATCATCCTTAAACTTGAAGTATAAATCCACCACGGGTAAAGTGCCTTTATGCGATGTGCCACAGAAGGGGCAAGTAGGCTTGGATGTATTGTCGAATACGTACCATTTCTCTTCGCAAGAAGGGTTATGACAAGGTTGTATAAGGTCTACTGTTTTTAGTAAAGCAGTTTCCCATTCATTAGCAATAGGGCGCTGCATAGGTTGATGTAACCCATCGATGAAAGCACGTCGAAATAGGTCGGATAAATAGGGCCCGGTTGCCGTATAGGGAATTTTACTAGGATTGCCCCAGAAAGTATCCCATTTACGCAATTGATCCGTTTTTACGCGGTTGGTGGCATCGGTAGGATGTTCTACGAACAATGCTTTTTCGCCCATTGCCAGCAGTTCATCTTTCTCCGCATCCGTATCCCAAATCTTCCCGCCCCTTAATGGATGCCGCCTGAGTAAATACATGTAAATAAGCACCGCCAAAGCATGTAAGTCGGTCCTTTGGTTGGGAAGAATACGGTTGGGGTCCGATATTTTAAGGTGCTTCGTACGCAATACTTCTGGCGCAATAAAGTCGGCGGTACCAATTACTTCGGGTGGAAATAAGTTCGGCACAACCAAACCATCAAGGTCGATAATGTTGGCCGATTTGGTAACAGGGTCTACCAATACGTTGTTGTACGATAAATCGCTATGCGCTAATCCCATTTGGTGCATTTTCTTTACACCTCGGCATATACTAATTGCCACTTGGAAATAACTTAGCCAATCGCCTAATTCTGCCCGATCTAGCGACAATGGATATTGTTGATGCCTGAAAGAAGGAGAGGTAAACCATTTGCCTACTTTTTCGCCGCCTTTGATATTATCGTTCGCACCGTACCCTTTGTGAAAGAAAAACCGCTGATCGTATACCGGTACAATCACGCCCGTTTTCCCATCTCGCTCTACCGCATCGTAAGGCCAACGGAAAATATCTTGTAAGTAGTAATCAGCCGCATGACCTTTTTTGATGTTGTCTAAATACAAGGTAACAATGCGCTTGATACGATCTTTTTGGTTGAAGTCTAAGGGCGTTCTAAAGAAGGCAACAACATATTTCCTATCGGGCGAGAAGTACACATCTTTCACACCGCCTTGTTTCGGCGTGCCATTGTCGATGTACTCGTAGCTTTTAGAAGTATCAATAATGGAAGTAACCTTTACTGTTTGCATAGCTTAATAAATTATGGCGAGCGTACGATCGTCGTGGTTGCCTTTGCTCCAGAAGTCTAACCACGATAATAATTGTTGGTCGATACCGTTGGGTTGTAGGAAGTCAACTTTTGCTTGGTCTTCATTCTCACCGGCTAAATCAGCCCAAAACATATCCCAAGCCGCTTTGTCTTCCAGTTTGTTCTCTGTAATGAACTTGGGATCATAAATACCATCGGTCATTAATACAAGCTTGGAGAAATCGCTAAAACGGTGAATGGCAAATCGGCTCACTATTTCGTTCGTGAATATTTCCGGCATGGTAATGAACCTGGTACCTCCACCAAATTCGCCGATGTCGAGTTGGTTTAGGAGTTTTACCTCGTGCGGGTTTTCCGTGATAACATTAATGGGGCAATCGCCCACACCAAACGTTAACACTACGTAACCGTATTCGAATTTTTTAACCAAGGCGAAAATCAACGTCGTATTTAAATCCTTCAGTTGTACCTGTTCTTGCGTAGCAAAATTGCTGAGCGCAGTGTGAAGGCTACGGACAGATTTATAGAGGATGTTAATGATGGCCGACTTGTGCTTCAATGCTTGCTCTTCCGTTGAATGTTCTTCGGTAGGGGTGAAGTATTCCGTACAACGATCCGATAATTCCTTCAACACCCCTTCATCATTAAAACTATCGGCAATAAACGTGGTGGCTATCCTTGAACCCTCCCGTGAAAACTTGGCTGAACCCGCGCCATCTGCTACCGCAATAATCTCCCAACCCAGCAATAACGGCTTTGTATAAAAGTGATCATCCCGGAACGAACCTTCATGCGCATGCGAACGTCCACGTTGAGAAGCTACTACAATGCGTTTGTCGAGAAAAGTACCGGCGTATCGATCACTGTCTTCTTTCGCATACAATGCACTTTTATTACTCGGTTTGTTCAACCACAAGTCTTTCGGATCGGCATTTACAATCAGCGGAATAATTTTGATGTCTTCTGCCTGGTCTTCATCTTGTCCACATGTAAAAACAACCTGCAAGTCTACTGTAATGGCCACCATGGGTACACCGGTTATTTGCGCCGTAACCGGATCAAAAGCCAGCCCTACTTTATCGAGTAACCGAATTTCCCGTATGCGTGTATGCGGAAATGCCGATAAATCGAACTGGAATGAATAGGCTTGCTTGGCTGTGGCATTGGGCAGTATGATGGGTGTGTCTTTGAATGCTTCTGAAACGCTATACATTTGAAAGATATTGATCGCCTGTTTTTTAGCGGCCGTGATCGATTTCGTGAGTTCATTAATTTTCGCATGATGTAAAAGCCGGGATATAGTATTGTCCGAGTATTTACTAGTAGCGATATTGAACTCCGTTAACAGTTGTTGTAAGAATTGTTCTACCATTATCCTAATGTTCTATTTATGTCAAACCTCCTGGATGAAAAACGATAATAGGCTGTTTGCCCGCACCATGGACAAGTGTTTTTCCCGTTGCCACGAATACAATGGTTCTTACCACAGTTGCAAGTAGCCATTGCAAAACGCTGTGCACAATAGGGGCAATCCGTATTTCCCTGGAGTTCGCTGGATGATACTTTGATGGAGGAAGCTGCTTGGCTCGACAGTGCTTCATAACTATCAGCATCAATTTTATAAGCCCCTTGTATTTCATAAACCCTAGTTTGAAAATCGTGTATACCCGGTGACTGCAATGCTTGTCGATATTTAACTAAATACGACTGCTTCGTTTTCGAACATTTACCATGTACTACCACGTACTGATCATCCGGCACTACCTGTTGCTTTGTTAAGTCGATTCTCTCCATTACACCCGGGTCTGCTTTACTAAGATTAATCACCTCCATCCCATGGTTGCTCACATGCTCACTGGTTGCTTTGATCGAAGCCGTCACCCACTTAAAGAATGCACTATAAGCATTTGCATCCGTGTCTTGAAAGCGTAAGAGGTTTTCCGATAGACTGCCTAAAAGCGCGTAATTAGTACGATCACCAATAGAAATAACCACCATGTTCGTTTTTCTTCGATAATGGTTGTTCCACTGCGTAATCGCTTGTTCTGAAGCATCAGTAGGTGTACCATCGGTGAATAAAAACACTAATGGTTTCCAATCACCCTTTTTCTCGAACGTAGTGGTTACGATATCTCGATCAATGGCTTGCATAAGTGTTGTTAAGCCACTCGATAAAGAGGTGCCACTACCTATTGGAATAGTAGGAGGGTAGAAAGTAATCACGTCTTGTAAAGGCGTGATTACTTTGCTTTTGCCGGCAAAGGCAATAATCGATACCCACACTGTTTCTAAGGCATAGGGATCTGTTTTTAACGCGGTCATCACCGTCGATATGCCTTGCTGTACCTGCTCAATGGGTTCTCCCACCATCGATTCAGATACATCTATTAGAAAGTAAACCGGTAATCTTCTCATAATGGCTGTTTTATACAACTAGAATTAATTCACCAGGTGGGGGCGGCAGTACCATGTTTTCCCCGGTGCCTTGGGATTTGCTACCCATTTCAATAGAAGAACTAACCCATTTGAAGAAGGTCGTCAACGTGTTTACATCCGTTGTGTCTAACCTGGCCACTTCAGGCGTTAATTCTTTCAAGAAACTTGTTTCTGCCTTTGGTCCCGCTGCACACCCGACGATCATACCAAAATCAAGTGCTTTGATTTTTGGGATCGCCGCACGGTACAATTGTAAGTCGGATGGTTTGCCGTCGGTGAATAAAAACAACAACGGCTTCCAATCGCCTTTCCTATCAGCAGAACCTTTAACGAGATCCTTTTTTACTAGGTCACAAAGCATTTCTAAAGCCTGCCCCGTATGGGTAGGGCCGCTTTCTGGACATTTAATTTCTACAGGCTGAAAACTGGCCAAGTCTGTTAACGGTATTATGTTTTTCACATCCTTATCGAACGTGATCACGCTGATATGTAACGAATCCATGGCTTGCGGGTCTGCTCGTAGCATACTAATCAATCCATTGAAGCCGTTATTCAATGCTTGTATAGGCTCTCCATGCATGGAACCCGAGGTGTCCAAGAGGAAGTAAGCAAGTAATCTTCTCGTCATGGTTTAAGCTATTATGACTAGTTCCGATGGCGGCGGTGGCAATTGTTCCATGCCTATTACTTCTTTCCCCGATTCTTCTACTTTAGTAGAAGTGGTAGAAATAGAAGCCGTTACCCATTGAAAGAATTTGGAAATACTTTCGGAATCGGCATTGTCTAACCGTACCACCGAGCCGGTAATTTGTTTCAATACCGAATCATCTGCACCATGTCCTGCCGCACAACCTACAATAAGGCCTTTATTGACAGCTTTCAGCTTGTTATACCCTATTTGCCAATCGTCGGTAGGTATACCATCGGTCATGATAAATACCAATGGTTTCCAGTCGCCCTTTTGTTCAGGCGTAGTGCGGGCTACTTCCGTTTGTAGTTTGTCGGCCAATAAACCCAAGGCGGCCCCCATAGCAGTTACGCCGTTGGCTTTTAAATCCACCATTTGGAACGAGGCGAGGTCTGTTAACGGGATCACTTGTGTAGCATCCGTATCGAAGGTGATAATGCTCACAAATGCTGTTTCGATGGCTTGGGGGTTTTGACGAAGGGAATGGATCATCATTTGCACCCCGTTTTTCACGGCTTCAATGGGTTCGCCTGTCATGGAGCCGGAAGTATCTAACAACAGGTATACCGGTAGTCTTCTCATGTTATAAGAATTTTTGTTGAACAGTTCTAATCGTATCTTCTAGTTTGTGATCTTTGGTAGGTTCGCCAATGGCATTAAACTTCCATTCGTTGTTTACCTTGTAAAAGATGCCTAGTACCATAGAAACATGTCCTGCAAAATTGCTGGCTTGTGCGATGTTGTAACTGGCAAACACCGATTGTACATAGGTGGGTGTTCCTTCATATATGCGGATGGAAGCAAAAGGGATGGAGGCAAAATCTTGTCCGCGGAAACTGTTCAGAACAAAGGCGATCTTGTTAACTTTAGCATCGAGCTTAGAGAAGTCTACGGTAATGATTTCATTATCTTTACCATCATCTTCACCCATGTCGCCCGTTAAATCGTCGCCACTGTGTTTTACGGCCCCGTCTTTCGAACGAAGGCGACCGAAGTATACAACATCCATCCTGTTCTGCTGGTCATCGAAAAGAATACAACTGGCATCAAGGTCAACCGCTTCTTGCTTCATTATTCCCAGTAAATTCCTTCGTTGAATAGCTCCCCAGTTAACACCTACACAGATGTTGCTGAGCGTTGTGCCGTTACTTTTTTGTAAGTTGATGCGTTGGCCTTTCTGTAAATCAATCGACATGTTGCTTAGTTGAATTTGTTTAAGTAATCCTGTAAACCACCTTTCATACCGGCGCCTACGGCTTCGAATTTCCATTCGCCATTTCTCTTATAAATTCTACCGAACTCAACAGCCGTTTCAATAGAGAAGTCCTCTTCCAATTCATATTTCAATAACTCCTCGTTCGTATCAGGATTGAAAATGCGGATGAAAGAATTGCGCACTTGTCCAAAATTCTGGTTGCGCCCTGCCGCGTCGTGAATGGTAATTACGATGCAGATTTCACTGGCATGTGCATCAATTTTTGAGAGGTCAACTATAATTTGTTCATCATCACCATCACCGTCTCCCACCAGGTTGTCGCCTGTATGCACTACTGATTCATTCGGCGCTTGGAGGTTGTTGTAGAATACAAAATGTTGATCAGATAAGAGTTTGCTGTTTTCGCCAAGTATAAAAGCAGAAGCATCTAAGTCGAAATCAGTACCTGTAGAGGATGTATTAGCATCCCAGCCAAGACCTACTGTAAACCTGGGCGCTTGTAAGCTTTGTCTTTGCCCTTTGATCAAATTAATTGACATGTTTTTTTGGGTTTTAGTTTTGAAATATTTTCTTGGTAATCGATAACTTGGTGATAGTTGTTGCTAATAGCTAGGTCGAGTAGTTCGTTGCGTTTTTTCCTGCTGATGTTACGCATGACTTCGGTAAAAGCCGCTGTGTCTAACAATAGTATATACTTCACTAAGCGCGTATTAAAGCAAAAGCTGGCGCTATTCATGATGCGGATAATATCGCCGGGCGATTGCACATCGAAATAGTTATAGTAATTCTCTATGCGTGGATGTACATCACTGTTCATTAATTCAGCGAAATACAAGAAGATGAATTGTCCATCAACATTATATTGCGTCAAAATTTTATTCACCGTATGTTCATGACTTCCCGTGATTTTTATATCATCCAAGAAAAGGCACAATTTGCCGGCAATAAATTGCTTGTCTAAATAATACGTGTCGCCGGAAATAAGCCGTACCCGCTGCTCGTAATCCATATTGCCATAATCTTCTACATACGTTTGGTAACGATGTATCTTACTTTCTTTGCAAGCAGGACGCTGGTGTTTAAACAAAAAGCTGTTCAAGTGCTTTTTGAAATAAGCACACAGGAAATTTGAAGCAGTGGGAATAGCACAATACGGGCTGGGTAACAATATAATTTCTTCTTGCGCCAGCACGAGATCGGTATATTGAGCAATAAACCCATCAAATAGTTCCTGTGCGAATTTCTCCGCGTAGCAAGTTTGCCCGAATTTAAAGCGACTATACTCCAGCGGGGAAAAGGACGGGTCGTATGCATGCTCGATTTTGTGAAGACTGTATCTCAGGTTCATATTTGTTAAATTAACAGGGCATTGAATCCAAAATTGATAGCACCATGGTAATCGGCCGTAGGATTGTCGCCAATATGTAATATGGATGACTTGTCGATGGGTCGAATGCTATTGGCATGCTGATAAACAAGATCAAAGGCTTTCCCCGCAGGTTTGGCATAACCTATTTCATCAGAATACAACTGGAAAGAAAGTAGTTCCGACAACTCGTAGTGCGCTAGCACTTGCCTTAACACCGATCCTTTAATAAAGGCAGTATTACTTAGAATGCTAATAGATTTACCTTGTGCCCTTATTGCTTCGAAATGTTGTTGGAGGTTAGTATGCAGTAGTACCGGTTTGTACAACATGAATAACTCATCTGCCTCCGCCTGGAATGTTTGCAGTAGTTGTTGGGTATGCTCGTTCAAGTCGATGTGAAGCGCTTGTAATACTAAACAGTAAATTTGTTCAGCATACATATGTCGCCCCGATACTTCGCTGATTTTATTCGCTAGCACATCGTAATGCCTAACAATAGCGGCTACCTTTTCTAACGGTTCACCAATATTGAAAACGGCTTTGAATAATGCATTTCTCTTTGCTTTGAAAGAAGGGTTGGAGCGGATGAGCGTTAACCACAGGTCGAATGAAAAATGGCTGTGTTTTGAGGTGTCTATTTTCATCGGTTATTTAGCGCCAAAGCCCCATTCTAATCCCCATTTGTAAGCAATGTCGCAGGTGCCATGACCACTATGGAAGGTGACAAGCTTTTTAACGTTGATGGTGTTGTGAGAGAAAAGGATTTCGGCGATAGCGCAGAAGTTGTTGGGACTTGATTGTTTGCCTAATTGTACTTCAATATCGGCCACACCCGGCACGCTTACGGTAACAATACCATTCGTTTCTGCCCAATTAGCTACACCATCATAGATGAAACAATACACCACGATACGCTTCAAATCTTGCATACCTTGAGGATTCACAATAATGTTTTCACCAGAACCTGCAGCAGCGCCGCGATCGTCACCGGTATGCCAAATCCAAGGCACGCCGGTATACCTGCCTTGCCGCGTAAGTTGCTCTTTAGGTCCACCTGTTCCTTTAGCGAATTGCAAACCATCGATGACGCTCTTTTCGCCATTGTTGAGTTCATAGAAGCAACCCAAATCGAGATCAATGTCTGTACTGTCACTACTAAAAAGCCCGCCAAATAAGCCACTCTTTTTAGTAGTACCTTTCGACCAATTGAGGTTAATGTTGATCTCCTGTGTAAGACCACCTGTTTTTTTAGAGAGGTCAATAACGTGGGAATCACCTGTTCTTTCTAAAGTGATTTTTTGTAGATTGATTGCCATAGCTGGTAGTTTTGGTTGCAATGTTTTACACCGGGTAATTGGTTGCGGCGTTATTGCATTTCAAAAGTAATCTTGCTTGTACTGGCAATTTTACGGGAAGCCGTAAGAGGGAGGGGATGGGTGATTTTTTGTAATGATGTGATGTGAAGGTAAATGAACGGTATGGAATTATTCAAGTTGGAAATTTAATGTATGCTTTGTCGCCACTTTATTAACTTCATCCCATATTGCGATGCATCATGAATGTTCATTATCAACACAAAGGTAAACGATACAAATTCAGTCTACTAGCTGTAATGCTCAGTATTTCCCTAAGCCTTCAAGCACAACTACAGCCCAAGCCGCCATTACTCCCCGTCAAAAGCATGCAATCCGACTTGGACATCTTATGGTCAGCTATCCACGATATGCATCCCGCTTTCGGGCTTTACACCGCTGCCGATAGTCTTCGCTATATGTACGAAACAACCCGCGCGCAACTCAATCAACCCATAACGGAAGATGCCTTCATCGCCACTATCTACCCGTTTATCAGTGCCCTAAAATGCGGCCATACACAAATCAAACATTCCAAGCACTATAAACGACCCAGCCAAGCATTACCGAGTTTACCATTCAAAGTACTGGTGCAAAACAACCGGGCATTTATTACGTATCATCAAATCGCCACGGTGCAAACAGGCGACGAAATTATCAGCATCAATAATACCCCCACGAAAGATATTATCAAACATGGAAGTGATCTCTACGCGGCCGATGGTAACAACATTACCTTCAAAGAATTATTCCTCAGCGAATATGATGGTTTCGAAGATGCTTGTAATAAGTATTACCATTGGCAACCACCTTATACCATGGTGGTGAAAACCCCCAAAGGCAATCAGCACACCATCATCGTAGATACCGTACCCGCTAATACCCCGCCAGCCGATCCTATCCCAATCGTCGATAATTACAAAGATTGGCAAGTAGATACCACCACGGGTTACCTGCCACTTCGATTTCAACAAAATGGCAATACTGCCTGGTTCGAAGTACACAGCTATCAATACAACGATACCCTCATCTATGCCAAAGCATTTGAAGAAATCCGTAGAAAAGGGACCAAAAACCTAATTATCGACCTTCGCCATAATACGGGGGGAGATATTAGGATCGCTGCTAAATTGTTAACGTATGTAGCCGATCGTAACTTTCAAATGGTAGGCGACTTATGGGCACGTATCGCCAATCCCGCAAGAACACCGTTCGATCAATACCTCGATCCCGAAAGAACACGCAGCTTCAAACTAAGTTTCATACCTACAGGTCAAGTAAAAGATGGGCATTATAAAATGGACTTTCAACAGGGTTTCACTAACTTATTAGCACAACAACATATAGATCAAACTGATCATTACGGCGGGAATCTCGTTGTATTCATTGACGGTGCTACCTTTTCATCTGGAGCACATACAGCTGCTGCCATTAGGCAATATTGCCCAAGGGCCTTCTTCATTGGGCGTGAAACACATGGAGGCGCAGAGGGTTGCAGCGGTGGTAATATGCAAGTGCTCACTTTGCCTAATACCAAGGTAGCGGTCGACTTTCCCATGTTGCGCGTTGTGTCTGTGTTGCAAAAGCCTGTTTATGGACATGGTGTTATGCCGAATAGGACGGTAAATTATACCCCTTGGGATGTAGTAAGCAATAGGGATGCAGATATTACAGAAGCATTACATGTATTCGCTTCCCAAGCTCGCATCAAGCCCTAATATACGGATGTCATAACTTGCGAGATTACACTTGGAATAGGCAGGAATGCTCAATGTAGTAACACATTCCATATTAACTTTTCCTACCATCCATCCTTTTCATGTTGCATTTTCCACAAACAACCCTATTTTTGCCACCGTGAAAAAGGCCATCTTGCACATATTGTTCTTTATACTCATAGGTGAGGCAACAAACTTTCTACAGTTTGCCAAGCTGCCTAAGCTATATGAACATTTCCAAGATCATACCCGCAGAGATGCCTCTATTACATTCATGGACTTCCTAGGGATGCACTATTGGGGAAACGATTTAGATGATAATGATGATGATAAGGATATGCAACTGCCTTTTAAAAGCCCGCATATTACTGTTGTATCCTTCTTGTTCGTACCACATCTTCAAAAAGAAACCATCCAAAACCCGCGCGTAGGTATTGTTGAAAGAGATTACCCGCTCGAACGCCAGCAGTTCTACTTCAATCCTGCTGCCGATTGCCTCTTCCGTCCTCCAAGGGCATAATTTTTCTTACCTATTTTTTCATGATTGCTGCAGCCAACGCTGCATGAATGGCCGATTGCTTTACTAGCACCGTGGGCCACGATATTGTGTATCCTAGCTAAATATTTATGCTCAATAAGATTATTCAATTCTCAGTTAAAAATAAACTGGCAATTGCTGTGTTTACATTGATTTGGATCGCCTATGGCACCTACCAATTAACACAATTGCCCATTGATGCCGTTCCCGATATTACCAATAACCAAGTACAGGTAATTACAACAGCGCCTTCTTTAGGGGCAGAAGATGTAGAACGCCTCATTACTTTCCCCATTGAACTGGCCGTTAGTAATGTGCCCGGCATTAAAGAAAGTAGAAGCATGTCGCGCTTCGGTTTGTCGCTCGTATCGATCGTTTTCGACGATGAAACAGATATATATTGGGCACGTCAACAAATCACGGAACGCCTCTCGCAAGTAGAGATAAACGAGAATGCCAATATGCCTTCCCTTGCGCCTGTTACAACGGGCCTTGGTGAAATTTATCAATACGTCATTAAGCCCAAGAAAGGCTATCAAAATCGCTATTCTTTAGCCGAATTGCGCTCCGTGCAAGATTGGTTCGTACGTAGGCAACTACTCGGTACACCCGGCGTAGCCGATGTATCTACGTTCGGTGGCGAACTGAAACAATACGAAGTAGTAGTAAACCCCGCGCAGCTAAAAGCGATGAATATTAGCATTAGCGACGTGTTTGCTGCTTTACAAAGAAATAACCAAAACACGGGTGGCGCCTACATCGAAAAAGGACCCACCGTTTTGTATATCCGCAGTGTTGGGTTAACCAAATCCATCAACGATATCAATAAAATCGTTATTAAGAATAATGGTGGTGTGCCTGTATTAATCAGTCACGTTGCTGAAGTACGTTTAGGCTCCGCTATCCGCTACGGCGCCTTAACAATGGCCGGGGAAGGAGAAGTATGTGGTGGTATTGTGATGATGTTGAAAGGAGGGAATTCTTCCGATGTAATCGAAACCGTTAAGCTAAAAATTGCAGAGATTCAAAAAAGCTTGCCGGAAGGGTTGGAAATTGAACCTTTCCTCGATCGTACCAAAATGGTGAGCAATGCCATCGGCACAGTAGAGCATAACTTATTAGAAGGTGCACTCATTGTTATATTTGTATTGGTGATGTTCCTCGGTAATATCCGCGCGGGTTTAATCGTAGCGTCGGTTATTCCTTTATCGATGTTATTCGCTGTAGCGATGATGAACACGTTTGGTGTAAGCGGTAACCTCATGAGCCTGGGTGCATTGGATTTCGGGTTAATTGTAGATGGCGCTGTAATTATCGTGGAGGCTATTTTACATCACCTCTTCTTCTCTAAAAAATATGCCGGTCTATCCAAACTCACCCAGCAAGAGATGGATGAAGAAGTAACTTCTTCTGCCGCCCGTATGATGAACGCCGCCGTATTCGGACAAATCATTATCCTTATCGTATACTTACCCATTCTTTCCCTCACCGGTATCGAAGGGAAGATGTTTAAGCCAATGGCGCAAACCGTGGCGTTCGCCATTCTAGGTGCTTTCATTCTATCGTTAACATACGTACCCATGATTAGCTCGGTAGTGTTAAGTAAGAAGCTCTCTCATAAACCCAATATCTCCGATCGAATCATGACGCGGATAGAGAACGGCTATCACAAAATGCTCACCAAAGCTCTCCGTATCCGCAAATCTTTAGTAGCCATTGCTTTCGCTTTATTCGCCCTTGCTGTATTCGTGTTTACCCGCATGGGTGGCGAATTTATCCCGCAATTGGAAGAAGGTGATTTCGCAGTTGAAACCCGCTTATTGGTAGGTACCAACCTCAGCACAACGATTAAATCTATAGATCTTATCTCCGCTACACTCAAAGAGAAATACCCGGAAGTAGAAAAGGTTGTGTGTCGTATCGGTAGCGCCGAAATTCCTACCGATCCAATGCCCATCGAAGGGGGCGATATGATTATCGTGCTGAAGCCCAAAAGTGAATGGACTAGTGCCGAGTCGTTCCCTGAACTTGCCAGCAAAATGTCGGCCACCGCGCAAGAAGTAATGCCGGGTGTTACCACAGGCTTCCAATATCCTGTACAAATGCGTTTCAACGAGTTAATGACAGGCGCCAAACAAGATGTTGTATGTAAAATCTTCGGGGAAGACCTCGACAAACTCGCTGAATACGCTGCCAAACTAGGCGAAATCTCTAAAACAGTAGAAGGCACTGCCGATTGGTACGTAGAGTCTGTTACCGGTATGCCACAAATTGTAATCGACTATAACCGCGATGAAATCGCTAAATACGGTCTCGACGTAGAAAATATTAATAAAACCATCAATGCCGCATTCGCCGGTGCTGCTGCCGGTAAAATATACGAAGGCGAAAAAAGCTTCGATTTAGTGGTACGGGTAGGAGAAGATGGTAGAAAGAATATTGAAGATGTACGCAACTTACCCATTGCAACAGCAACGGGGCAACAAGTACCATTGTACCAAGTAGCCAACATCGAAGAAATTGAAGGGCCGAACCAAATCCAACGGGAAAATGCTGCCCGCAGAATTATTGTTGGATTCAACGTACGTGGTCGTGATGTGGAATCGATCGTAGAAGAGTTACAACAGAAAGTAACTGCTAAGTTGAAACTCGATCCCGGTTACACCATCACTTACGGTGGTGCTTTCGAAAACTTACAACAAGCAAAACAACGTTTAAGCGTGGCCGTTCCGGTGGCCTTGCTCTTGATTTTCGCGATGCTCTATTTTGCATTCTCTTCTGTAAAAGAAGGATTGTTGATCTACACCGCCATCCCGCTATCGGCTATTGGTGGCGTGTTTGCATTGGCCTTAAGAGATATGCCATTCAGTATATCTGCCGGCGTAGGGTTTATTGCCTTATTTGGTGTGGCCGTGTTGAACGGGATTGTATTGATTTCGGAATTCAACCGGATCAAAAAAGAAGGCCGTATTACGGATACGAAAGAATTAATTATGGTAGGAACTCGCAACAGGCTACGCCCTGTATTAATGACAGCCGCCGTGGCTTCCCTTGGTTTCTTACCAATGGCCATGAGTAACGGCGCCGGTGCCGAAGTACAACGTCCTTTAGCTACCGTGGTAATTGGTGGTTTAATTACGGCTACCTTCCTTACCTTGTTTGTATTGCCGGCTTTGTACTTGTTATTCAATCGCCCACCGAAAAGTAATTCGAAGGCAAGTGCAGCAGCGGTAACAGCGGTATTGTTAGCGATGTTTATGCTGCCGCTATCGAGCCAAGCACAATCCCAACAAGCAGTGCCTACATCGCTGGAACAATCCTTACAAATCGCGCAAAGAAATAACCTCAACATCCAAAGCGCCCGGTTACACCAAGATGCTGCTGCGAAGTTGAAGAAAACAGCATTCGATCCCGGTCATGCCGTATTAAGCGCCGATTTCGGGCATACCAACAGCGTGTACACCGATAATAGGTTTGGCCTCAGTCAAACCATTAGTTTCCCTACTGTGTATGTTAACCAATCGAAAGTATTACAAGCCGATTGGAAAGTAGCGCAAGAGAAAACAAGAATGAGCGAATTGGAGTTACGCACCGAAGTACGTACCGTTTTCTACGAATACGCGGCCATGCTAAAACGTAAAGAGCTATTGCTATACGCCGATAGCCTATACCGTTTATTCGAATCCAAATCGCGCAAGCGTTTCGAAACAGGTGCCGCGAACATATTGGAGAAAACTTCTGCAGAAGCCCAATTACAACAAATAGAAAACCAATACCGGTTATTGCAAAAGGACATGATTCTAACGCTGAACCGCTATAACCAGTTATTACAAGATTCCGTCTTCCACGAACCCGTCATCAACGAAGATAAATTCCCTGGCCAGCTACCGGGCGAAATAGCAACGGCAGATGTGAAGGAATTGCCCATTTACAAACAAGCCGAATTCACCACTGAATCGGCATACAATAACTGGAAACTTGAACGCTCGCGTTTAATGCCGGGGCTTACTTTAGGCTACAATAACCAAAGTATCAAAGGCATACAAAACGTAAACGGGGTAGAGAAGATGTACGGTGGCGCAGATCGCTTTCATTATGTAAGCGCTGGCATCAGCATTCCCATTTTTGCCAAGGCTCAATCGGCCCGCGCAGGTGCAGCAAAGCTTAATTACGAAAGTAGTATCAAGCAAGCTTCCTCGGTGGAGCTACAATTACAAACAGCCCTGAACGATGCCGTACAAGCAGTAACCAAGTACCGCGAAGTATTAGAATATTACGAAGCAAAAGGACTCTCCAATGCAGCACTCATTTCTTCCACGGCGGATGTACAATTCCAAAATGGAGAAATTGATTTTCTACAATGGGTTATGCTCGTCAACCAAGCCATTGGTATTCGAAGCGAGTATATCAATACACTCAATAGCTTCAACCAGGCCGTTATTCAATACAATAAACTCACTAATAATTAAACCATGAAATCGATTATATATAGCAGCGTAGTATTGTTTATGATGACGAGCTGCGGCAATAAAAAAGCCACCAATACGCCGGCTGAAAATACCACGAAGGAAGTAGCCGTAGTAGATGAGCAAATTGTATCGCTTACCGAGCAACAACGCAAGAACGCCGGGGTAGAAGTAGGACTGCCATCTTTCGAGAATATCGATGGCGTTATTACTTTACAAGGTGCGATAGATGTAGCACCCCAAAATACGGCGAACTTAAGTTGCCCGCTAGGTGGTTATATTAAATCGACCAACATGTTGCCCGGTAAAGCCGTGATAAAAGGGGAGGTGTTGGCTGTTATCGAGGATATTCAATTTGTGCAACTGCAACAAGATTACCTCACCGCCAAAACCAATTACGGCGTAGCAGAATTAGAATACAACAGGCAACGGGTGCTCAACGAAAGTAAAGCCACCAGCGATAAAGTATACGAACAAGCCAAGGCAGAAATGGATCGTCAACGCATCTTAATCAGTGCTTTGGCCGAGAAGTTGAAAATGATTGGTATCAATGCCGCTAACTTAACGCCTGCATCTGTTAGAAAAGAGGTAACAGTAGTATCGCCACTCAATGGCTATATTACGCAAGTAAATGTAACTATCGGTAAATATGCATCTCCTACAGATATTCTATTTACCATTGTAGATCCATCCGATAAACACCTTGCATTGAAGGTATTTGAAAAGGATTTGGATAAAATTACGGTTGGTTTACCTGTATCTGCATACACCAATGCCAATCCTACGGAACGTTACAAAGCTAAAATCATCTTAGTCAATAGAACCTTCGATGAAAACAGGATGGCTGAAGTGCATTGCCATTTCGAACAAAACGTTCCAGGATTAGCACCAGGTATGTTTATGAATGGTGAAGTAGCTGTACAAGGTATGAAAGGCATTATAGTGCCGGAAGATGCCATGGTACGCTGGGAAAACAAGTACTATGTGTTTGTAGAAACCAAACCGGAAACCTATAAAATGACCGAAGTAAAACCCGGCATTCAACACGATAAGAAGCAACAAATCGAAGGCCAAGGTATTACTGCCGATACGAAAGTAGTATTGAAGAATGCCTTTGCATTGTTGATGAAAATCAAAAACACGGAAAGCGAAGAATAAAAATACGATAGCGGTTACCCGCTTATCAATAACTGTTAACGATATGCTCGCAAAGAACATACTTTCTATTTAAGTTGATAGACTCCCCCCGGTATTCTTACCGCGGGGGATTTTCTTTTTAAAGATGATTTGAATAAATCGGAATCCTAATTAGTCTTACCCGTACTATTTATATGGCACATTACGTGCAACTATTGGAAATATGAAATTATCATGTTATATTGAGTAACGCGCATGCGTATGTTATCCCGGAATGTGTTATACCCGACGTTATCCCGTTACATCTAAATCCCCTTATAATATGAAGAAAACGTCCCTATTGTTCTTTGGCTTCATGTGCTGTGTTTTACCCGGTTTTATAGGCTGTCAAAAGTCGGTTAACACAACAGTTAGCCAGCCACGACCTACGCCTGAAATAGACCTATCGTTGCCCATTACACAGCCAACGCCCCATCAACTGGTATATGATGCCAGTGCTTCTTTAACAGACCCAGTAGACATGGTATCTGTTGCCTTTAATCCAAGCACAAAAATCGTTAGTTCCACGATCGAACTCAGTAACAATGTGGATGTATCGTACGCGGTGAATTTTACCGACCAAGTATGGAAAGTGCATCAAACAGATGTGATTGAACAAAAGGTGGCCGATTTAAGTATCGCTAATCTGCCTTTAGCTACCATACAAGGTACCATTGCAGATTTAGAAGCGATCATGAGCAATGTATTAACCACTGCCAGCGACGAAGTTTTGTACAGCTTAAGTATCAACCTGTCCATCTTCAAAACCTTGGAAAGAAAAGCTGCTAACCCAAGTGATTGTAATTGTACCGTGCATCCTTCTTTCTTAACAGGTACGGCTTATTTCATTTGCCAAGAAGATCATTTCTACGAAAAGCTAAGCTTACAATCAGCGCTCACTTTGTATGAAGGTGAATATGGTCAAACAACCGACCTTACAACTATCAAAACCTTTGTACAAGGATATGCCGGCCCTGCAATCCCATTCAAGGATGTATATGGTTTAATGGTAACGCCTGCACAATTTGATACCGCTATAACAAACATTGGTAGTGGTAGTGGCAATTGCGCGTGGTGGTGCCCACTCGGTTGTGGTTCCGATCACGGCTGTTGTGGTAACTACAAAGGTTGCTGTTATTACAGGAATATCATTTGCTATATTCACGACAAAATCTGTATCGATTGTAAACCCAAAGATTTCTGTTTGCCAAAATGTAAGCCGGGCATAGCCATTATCGACGATCCTGCCGATGATCCAGGCACGCCTACAGGCCCAGGTGGCCCCGGTAATCCTGGTACCCCTAGCGATGCTCCTTTAATAGCAGAATATATCACTTACTGGGATTACTTGAATGCCGTAAAAAGTTACGCTATTTACAATAGTATGAACGTACCAATTCCATTGGAATATAACGTAGCAGAATTATTACTTAGAATCGATTCCTTCGCCAATAGTGGCTTTGCTGTACCGGTAGGTGCAGATGCCCCTGGCTTTATCGAGCGCTTAAAGAATTTCGTACGCAATACCTACTTGCAATACCCCGGTGCCAGCTATTACCAAGCTACACCATACCCTGAAAATTTCCCGCCGGAAGATGGTGGGGAAGAGGTGCCTGTCCCAAATCCAGGCGGTAGAGTAGCACAAAAAGCATAACCTTATATCGCAACTTGCAAAGCATGTAAGTTGCGATATACACTCATATTTTCCATTTTATCAAACCCTATATTACATGATGCGCAAAAATCTCGCTTACATAGCCTTTGTGCTAGTGGCCATGTTGTTTGTAATGGCCTGCCAAAAATCGACCCAACAAAATGCTAACAAACCTCGCCCTACACCGGAAATTGACCTCGATCTTCCTATTACCCAAGCTTCCGCGAATGAGTTAGTATACGATGCTTCCGAAGAAGCCGGTAACCCGGTAGATGTTGTGTCTGTAGAATATAACACCAGTACTAAAGTGGTTAGTTCGAGCATCGAGTTAAGTAACATAGATGTGGATGTTTCTTACCAACTCGATTTTAACAACGAAATTTGGAAAGTTTACCAAGCCGATCAAATCGAACAAAAAGTGGCCGATTTAAGTGACTACGATTTGCCTGCTGCAACTATTCAAGGTACCATTGCCGATTTAGAAGCGATTATGAATAGTGTGCTCACAACGGCTAGTCATGAAGTACTTTACAGCCTAAGTATGAACCTAGCTATTTTCAAAACACTAGCCCGCAAAGAAGCGAATGCTGCAGATTGTAATTGCACAGTTCACCCAGCTTTTTTAGTCGGTAAATCGTACTTCCAGTGTCAAGAAGATCATTATTATACGAAAGCGAACTTAGAATATACGGTCACACAATATGAAAGTACGCACGGGCAAACGGCACAATCGACTGCTGTTAAACAATATTTACAAAACTATGTAGGCGTAGCCGTTCCATTCACTGATTTTTACGGGCTATTAGTATCAAGCGAGGATTTTATTGATGTAGTCGACAATATTAAAAATGGCGGAAGAGATTGTGCTTGGTACTGCGTATTGGGATGTGGTACCTCTTTAGGTTGTTGTGGAAACTATAAAGGTTGTTGTTTATACGCCGATTTAGCGTGTTTAGCGCATGATCTCGCTTGTTTGAATTGCAAGCCTGCTTGGTTCTGTGGTCCTGCATGCAAGCCTGGTTTTGGTGAAGAAATACCCGATCCCGCCAACCCTACCGACCCTGGCGGCAACCCGGGTAACCCAGGCGGTGGAAATCCCGGTACCCCAGATGTTAACCCTAAAACCTCGGAGTACTTGGCCTATTGGGATTACTTGAATGCAGTGAAACACTACGCCATCGCCAATAGTATGGAAGAAGGTGTGCCTGTTGAATACAATGTAGCCGATTTATTATATGCCATTAATCGATTCAATTCAAGCGGTTACGATTTGCCGGATGAAGTAAGTAGTGCCGGCTTTATCGAACGCTTGAAGAACTTCGTACGGTATAATTACCTCCAATACCCAGGTGCCAGCTATTACCAAACCTCGCCATATCCACCTAACTATCCTCCCGATGGAGGGGGGGCTGCCGAACCAGGTGTAGATACAGGTAGAAAAGCAGCTCGGAAAGCGAAATAATTATCAAACATTAAAATGCCCGCACATCGCGGGCTTTTTAATGTTTGATAAACGCTATTGCTATATTTATTGCTGTCGATGAAGGTGATAATGTGCAAGGAAATATGGACGATACCAATTGAACAAATATATATCAAGCATCAGGAATATTCGGCTCTACTAACTTCGCTAGTTTTTCCAACGACTCTTGCCATCCCAAGTAGCACATTTCTACAGGTATAGCGGCAGGAATTCCTTCTTGGGTAATTTTAATATCAGTACCCGCAATGGTTTGCTTTAACCAAACAGTGGTAGTCATTTCACCGGGTAAATTAGGATCGTCGAAAGTATCGGCGTATTGTACAAATTCATTCGGTGTTAATGCTGTATAGGTGCCACCAAAAGAATGCCCATTGCCAGTATTGAAATTAATAAACGTCATGCGAAAAGCGCCGCCAACTGTAGCATTAAATGCTTGTACAGTGCATACAAACCCATAAGGCGGTAACCACGATGATAAGGCAGCCCCATCTGTAAAAGCACGGTATAATTTCTCCGGCGTTGTTTTTATAACCCTGTGTAAGGAAACGGAATTGTTCGACATAAGATAGTTTTTTACATCCTACTCATATGGCCTTTCGGTAATGCCCGTTTATTATAGTGGTACCTGCTCCACTTCCGCTACAAAGTTGCAGCGTTTCTTTGATTTCATAGATGGGGAGATCGGACAAATAAAGGGTTCTTTGCGACAGGAGGTAAGTCGCTATAAAGGTAAACAGTTTGGTTTATACTACTTACCCATCTGTATGCCTATCTTTTACCCTTTCCAACCCTATCTAAACCCTATCTTCACCCTATCCCAAGCCTATCTAAAGCCTATCTCGAGCCTATCCTAAGCCTATCTCCGCATCGTTTATAGATATGATAAACAAGTGGTTATGACTTTCGTAGCTACATCTACTGCTGATAATGCATTCATATACAAAGCGATATAAAGGAATCCGGCATAAAGCGGCATAAACCGGCATATTCCGGCACGCTTGACCTACGTAAATGCAAGCGTTCAAAATCTTTCCTATACTTGTATACCTGCATATCCATGCACATTCATGCATAATCATGCATATTTATGCACGGCATTTCCTAGAATCGATATAGGGAAGTATTTTTGACTTGTAATTACATGAATATCTGATCAGATGAGATAGCTGCATGGCACAGCTTTAAAAATGCCTGTATTGTTAACTTTTAATATCTCATCAGTATGACAAAGATTTGTTATCTCAATCCACAAAAAGCAGAAAAGCTTTCTTTTTATCAAACGCAAAATGGCCTTCTTGCCACGGAGGCATTCCGTAAACCAATAAAGCGGGAGGAAGTGCAGTATGAGAAAATGCGTTCGCATCAAACGGAATTCGGCAACACTGTTCAAACGGCTGTTAGCTTCCGGGCTGGCTTACAGGATATCAGCGAAATTGTACCCAATAAGGTATTATTCCATCGTATCGTATCCCAACTCTTCCAAGTAGTGAAAACAGATACCGTGAATTACCGCGGGCAGCGCACCGTAGAAGATGGCGATACCCGCCTCTTACAAGGTTTTGAAGTCAATGAAAATAGCCGGTTTCAGCGCGTGTTTAGGGTGCCTTTTGTAACCGATATTAACAGGGTTAGTGGCGAGGCCGGGGTGCTAATTCCTTCGTTCATACCCATCAACAAAATAACACGGCCAAAGGATGCTACGCATTTTAAAATCGTAGTACATATCAGCGCTTTTAATTTCCGTACAGGGGAGGAACATAGCGATATGCACATCACAGCTCCTATATCCTTGACGAAGCATGTAACCAATACGCAAATCCTTACCGTTTCATTTCCACCGAACGATCCCCGGCACCTATTCCTGTCACTCGGGATTATTTTCGAAGACAAGGAACAAGGCAGAACGTACAAGGTATTTGGCGACCATCACAATGCTATGCAAATTGTAGCTGTACACCCCCGGGGGAAGCCCTGAAAAAATATTTTTTCTCACACTCAGGGTTCGGCCTGTTTCAATTGACCTTGTTATAAGCACCAACATCTTTTACATGGCAAATGAACAAGCGAACGACCGTTACGAGGCACTTTCCCGCAAACTATTGGAAGGTACGATCACGCAAGAAGAGCGCGAAGAACTAGCACAATGGCTCAACGACGACGATGGCCAAGTGCTGGATTTACCTGCAGATTTTGTAGCCAGTCGTGAAGCCCACGAAGCTAGGATGTGGAAGAACATTGCAAAGGCTACTCAACCGCGCACTTTGCAACGACGCATACGGGTGATCTCCGCAGCAGCGGCCGTATTACTGGTGGCGGTAGTAGGGTACAAATACCTATTACCTTCTTCCCCAACACCTGCTACACAACTCCTCGCGAACGACCATCTACCGGCCGGTAACAAAGCCGTATTAACCCTTGGGAATGGCGAAGAAGTAGTGTTAGACAACATGGCACTCGGCTCGCACCTGGATCAAGCTGTAAAAGAAGATAGCGGCCGTTTAACCTATCTATATGCCTCGGCGGATGTAGCGCAAATCAATTCCTTGTCAACACCCCGTGGTGGGCGCTTTAATGTTACCCTGCCCGACGGTACAAATGTATGGTTAAACGCTGCCAGCAAGCTAACGTTCCCGACCGTTTTTAATGGAAAGGAAAGAATTGTAGAATTACAAGGCCAAGCCTATTTCGATGTTACCCAAGATGCGAACCGCCCCTTCAAAGTGAAAGTAGGGACCGTAAACGTACATGTACTGGGCACCAGCTTCGATATTATGGCCTATCCCGACGAACAACAAATAAAAACAACCTTAGTAACAGGGAGTGTACAAGTACAAAGCGCGAAAGAACATACGCTGCTCCACCCAGCACAACAAGCTGTAGCGGATGTAACAGCCGGTACTTTAACCGTACAACCTGCCAATCTCGATAAAACACTGGCCTGGAAAAATGGCCTGTTTATTTTTAATAATGCCGACCTAGCATCTATTGTCAGGGAAATTTCGCGCTGGTATGATGTAGAGTTCATTAACCTCGCGGGCGACAGTAAAGAATTATACGGGGGAAGTATCAGTAGAAAGAAAAACCTCTCAGATGTATTGCAACTATTAAGCGCATATGGTTCTCATCAATTTAAAGTAGAAGGACGCAAAGTAACGATTCTGCCAAAGTAACAAAGCCAATTATAAAATAAAATCCACACACTATGTATGTACGCTAATGATTAGGCTCATAAGCCGGCAGAGTAAACGGAGGTGCGGGAACACCCCCGTTTGGATCTGATAATTCAACATCTGTAACTGGGTTCCATCTCGCAAAGCGAGGGCAACCTGATTGAGAACTACCAAACACTGCAAATTTATGCATTTTAAAAGTAATGCACGGGCTTCGTATGGAATGAAGTCAACAACCAAAATTTGGCTGATAATGAAGTTAACAGCTTTCTTACTACTGATTGCTTTCCTGCACGTAAACGCGGCAGGCTATTCGCAAAAGGTCTCATTGTCTGTTCGTAATAAAAGCCTCCAGGATATTTTCCCGGAACTAACACGACAGACGGGGATTTCTATCTTCTATAAAGAAATCCTCATGAAACGCACCGCGCCCGTTACCATTCATGTGAACGGTGCCAGTTTAACAGAAGTGCTCGACCTATGCACCAAAGACCAACCGATCGGCTATGCGCTGGAAGGTGGCAATGTATTTATTAAACCGCGTTCTTTCCCGGTGGCACCGATGCCCATCCCGGTAGATACGCCAAAATTATCGATCTCGGGGCGCGTGTCCGACGCAACGGGCCTCATGCTGCCCGGTGCTACGGTTATGAACAAAACAAGCGGCCGCGTAGTACCTACAAACGATTTGGGTAGGTATTCGATTGGTGCCAACATCGGCGATTCACTCCAATTCTCTTTCATTGGCTATTCATCTCAAACCATCGCTATCCGCGAGCAACTGGTGGTGAATGTTATATTGGAAGCGAAAAGTGGTAGTGTGAAAGATGTGGTTGTCGTAGGTTTTGGTCGCCAGAAACGGATCAGCTTAATCGGTGCGCAATCTTCTATTAAAGCAGAGGATTTGAAGATCCCGGCAGCCAACCTTACAAACGCTATTGCCGGTCGTATTGCGGGCGTAATTGGGGTGCAACGTAGTGGTGAACCCGGGTACGATGGCTCTCAAATTTATATCCGTGGTATAAGCACGTTCACCAATAGTAGTCCTTTAGTACTCGTAGATGGTGTAGAACGTACTTTCAATAACATCGATCCAGAAGATATTGCCAGCTTTACCATTTTAAAAGATGCATCGGCCACAGCTGTTTATGGTGTACGTGGCGCGAATGGTGTGATCTTAATTGAAACGAAGAAAGGTAAGCAGGGTAGGCCGCAAGTAAACGTACAGTTTAACCAAGGTATTACCCAGTTCACCAAAACGCCGCAATTCGCCGATGGTGTTACGTATCTTAAAATGGCCAATGAAGCCTACGCGAATACCAACCCTACAGCCGACCCTCTCTATTCCGCCGAAAAGATTCAAAAAACAGCTGATGGTAGCGATCCAGATCTTTATCCAAACGTAAACTGGATGAACGAAATGTTCAATAAGCACGGTTATAATAAACGTGTGAACTTGAATGCCAGCGGTGGTTCAGAAAAAGCAACTTATTATTTATCTGCCGGGTACTACAACGAAACCGGTTTATATAAAACGGATGAATTAGCGCAATATAATTCAGCGATTAAGTTCACCCGTTATAACTTCACGAGCAACTTATCATTACAAGTATTCAAGAATACAAAAGTTGATTTCGGTGCATCGGGATGGATTTCTGAAGGTAATTATCCAGGTAAAGGCACAGGCGATATTTGGAACGCGGCATACATAATGCCCCCTACGATTATTCCTGTAAAATACTCCAATGGCCTTATTCCTCAAGTGCGTGGTGAAGAAGCAAACCCTTACGACATGCTTACGCAAAGTGGATATATTAACAATACCAACAGTCAATTATGGTCGAACGCACGTGTTACACAAGATTTAAGCCCGCTTTTGAAAGGTTTATCTGCTTACGGTATGTTCTCGTTCGATAACTATAACTACCACCAAATTTCGCGTACCAAAACAGTAGATGCCTGGTTTGCTACACACCGCGATGCTGAAGGTAACTTGGTATTTGAACAAACGCGTGTAGGTTCTAGCTACTTGGGTTACAACCGCAGCAACAGCGGCAGCCGCCAGTTCTACTCCGAAGCGGCTATTAACTATAATAACTCGTTCGGCAAACACGATGTAACCGGTATGTTGTTATTCAACCAAAGCGATCGTACCGATGCTTTCGCGGGTAACTTCATCGATGCTATTCCATACCGTTACCAAGGTTTCGCCGCAAGGGCTACGTATGGTTACGATGAACGTTATTTAATTGAATTAAACCTCGGGTATAATGGTTCCGAAACCTTTAGTAAGAACGCTCGTTTTGGGTTGTTCCCTTCTTATGGTGTGGGCTGGGTTACCTCTAGTGAAAAGTTCTTCGAGCCTTTGAAGAATACCATTCAATTCTTGAAGTTCCGCGGTTCTTATGGTATTGTGGGTAACAGTAATATTGGGGGTAGAAGGTTCGCTTACATTTCTACCGTAGCTACTACAACAGGTTATAGTTTCGGTAAAAACACCAACAACGATTATGGTGGTTTAGATGTGGGCGATTACGCTGTAGATGTTACCTGGGAACGTGCAAAGAAAGCGAACCTCGGTATCGAATTACGTACTTTGAAAGATGCCCTTTCTATCACCGCCGATTTCTTCTTGGAAAACCGCGATGGTATTTTCCGTCAACGGGGCGATTTACCAAACTACGCTGGTATTCAGCGTTCGCCATATGGGAACTTAGGTGCTGTGCGTAACAAAGGGGTAGATGCTACGATTACTTATAATAAGAAGATAGGGGATGATTTCTACTTCGAATTCCGTGGCAACTTTGTATGGAACCGCGCTATTGTGAAACAAGATGCTAACGCATTATGGCCTTACCCTTGGCAACAAGCCATTGGTCGTAAACTAGGCCAACGTTTTGGTTTAACAGCGTTAGGACTTTTCCAATCGAAAGAAGAGATTGCCAACAGTCCTATACAAACCGGCGATATACAACCGGGTGATATCAAGTATAAAGATTTAAACGGCGATGGTCGCATCAATAACTACGACGAAGGTCCTATCGGCTATGGCTCTATCCCAGAAATTGTGTATGGTTTTGGTCCTTCCTTTACTTACAAAGGGTTCAGTGTAGGCGCATGGTTCAAAGGTATTAGCAACGTGGATATTTCACTCAACGGTGAAGGATTACAACCTTTCCAGAAAGAAGGTTCGAGAGGTAACTTATTTAGCAACATCACCGATCGTTGGACGCCGGATGGTAAAAACACCGATCCTTGGTACCCACGTCTTACGTATCCTTCTACTTCTAACTCCAACTATGCCAATAGTACTTGGTGGATTAAAAACGGTGCATTCATGCGTTTACAGAACGTAGAACTCAGCTACACCTTCACGAAGAAACGTTGGTTAAACAAATTGGGTATTAGCAACTTCAGAATTTACGGTGTTGGTTACAACGTGGCCACATTCAGCAAGTTCGACCTATGGGATGTAGAACTTGGCGACGGTAAAGGGGCGCAATATCCTTTATTGAGAACTTACAGCTTTGGCATCGATTGCCGGTTTTAACAATTAAGCCTTTTGCACATGAGAAAGTATCATATCATTTCATATACCAGCATCTTTTTAGTGTTCGCGATGCTAACCGCTTGCTCCAAATTCTTGGACCAAGTGCCGAACGATAGGCAAACCATCGAGGAGGTGTTTCAAAAGAAAAAGCCTTCCGAAGAATATTTAGCCAATGTATACAATTATGTACGCGATGAAAGCGACCAGTGGAACGGTAACCCGTGGACGGGCAACGTGGATGAAATAAACGTGGCTTGGGCCAAATGGACAATCTACCAAGTAAACGTAGGTAACTTCAGCCCGGGTACGTCGCCATTTTATACTTGGCAATCATATTACAACGGCATCCGTTCGGCCACGTACTTCATTAACCACATCGACGGTAACAAAGAAATGTTAGCCCTCGATGGTCAAAAGTTAATCGATCAATACAAAGCCGAAGCCCGCTTCTTACGCGCCTATTTTTATTTCATGATTATCCGCCAATATGGCCCAGCCGTATTAATTGGCGATACAGAACTGCCGGCCGATGCGCCATCCATTGACATGATGTTACCCCGCAATACCTTCGATGAATGTGTTGATTATATTGTAGCAGAACTCGATAAAGCAGCCACCGTTTTACCATTAACACCGGCGACCGACCGCGATTTTGGTCGTGCCACCAAAGGTGCTGCCTTGGCAATTAAATCGCGCGTATTATTATATGCTGCCAGCCCTGAATATAATGGTAATCCCGACTTCGCATCTTTTGTTAGCACAGAAGGCAAGCCTTTCATATCGCAAGCTGCCGACCGTGAACGTTGGAAGAAAGCTGCGGATGCAGCGAAAGCAGTGATTGATCTTAATATTTATAAACTGTATGAAGATCCTTCCGGCGACCCGGTGAAATCGTACCGTGGTATTCATTTAGTGCCTTGGAATGATGAATCCATTTTTGTACGCAAAGACAATGATCTCTGGAACTGGGACTACAACTGTTCGTTACGTTCTGCCGGTGGTTGGAACGGTATTTCACCCGTACAAGAAATGGTTGATGCGTACTTTATGAAAGATGGCTTGCCAATTTCTAAGTCGCCATTGTATTCCGAAACAGGCTTTACCAATGGTGTATACAATATGTACATCAACCGTGAACCGCGTTTCTATGCCTCCATTTTATACAACGGTGCACGTTACAAAGGCGGTTCCATTACGCAAGATTCTATTACGGTAGATTTAACTTACTCGGGAAAAGACGGTAAGAAAAATGGTGGCGAAGATTATTCGCATACGGGGTATTTAGTAGTGAAGAATGTATCGCCGGAAACCAATAGGTTGGCAGGTATTAGCAATAATCGCCCGTACGTGTTGGCGCGTTTGGGTGAAATCTACCTCAACTATGCCGAAGCCTTGGCAGAGTATGGTGGTAATGATGCAGAAGCATTGAAGTACCTCAACCTAATTCGTAAACGCGCGGGCATTCCACAATACGGTGGCGGGGAAGTACCTGCTGTAAGTGGTGCTGATTTAATTGCCGCTATTCGTGCAGAAAGAAGAATTGAATTAGCGTATGAATGTCATCGCTGGTTCGATGTTAGAAGATGGAAAATTGTAAAATCTATCATGAAGGATTTACATGGTATGAACGTCAATAAAGATGGCACTGAATTCTATCAACGCGTGGTGGCCGATAGCCGTGCATGGAGAGATGCCTATTACTGGTTCCCTTTATCGCAATTCGAAATTGACCGTGGCTTGAAACTCGTACAGAACCCAGGTTACTAATATTCGCATTCAAAACCTTATCATTCCAAATCATGAAACTAACATATATATCACGTGTGCTTTTAGCTACCATCACGCTTGGGTGGACTACAAGCTGCGAGAAGATCAATATTCCGAAAGAAGATCAAGTGGCCAGCTCCAGCCAAGTGTATATGGCGGCAGCCGCAAGAAACATGAACATGCCCGTGTTGCGCATGGCCGATACCACCTACACAATTACTTACGGTGCAAGCTATGGTGGCTTCGAACAATTGTCGCACGACATAAACGTAGAGTTTATCAACGATACCGCTAAAGTAACAGCTTATAACACGCAGTATGGTACCAGTTACCCGCAATTACCCGCGGCTTGTTATTCCTTGGAATCTCTTTCCGCTGTCATTCCAAAAGGAGGTGTATCAACCGCCCCGCTGGCCATCAAAGTCAACCCAAACAAAGGGATGGTCTTGTTTAAAGATTACCTCTTAGCTGTTTCTATTAAACAAGTAAGCAACAATGTGAAGTTGAATACTGCTTTACAAACAGCCTATTACATCGTACGTGCTTCGCTCAACTTCTCCGACTTTACCGATTACAACCGTGCCAACTGGACAATCGCGGGTGTATCATCGGAAGAACCGGCAGAAGGGGAAGAGAATGGTGGTTTAGGTAAGCATACCATCGATGGTAAAACATCTACCTTCTGGCATACAAAGTGGGACGGTGGTTTTGGTACGCCGCCGCATTGGATTAGTGTAGACATGGGCGAGAAGAAGGTCATTCATGGCTTAGTGTTCACAGGTAGGCAAAGCACAAACAACGGCAAGCCCAATAACGTACTATTAGAAGTAAGCGACAATAATATTACATGGACAAGTGCCGGAACATTCACCTTGCAAAATATCAATACAGCGCAACGCTTCTTTGTAACCTCCTTCCCGGAAGGTCGTTACTTCAAAGTAACCGTGCTCAGTAATTTCGGCAACGTAGAATACACGCATCTCGCAGAGTTGGGGGCTTTTTAGAAAGAACATAGTTTAAGAGAGAATATGAAACCATCATTAAATAAATGGAAAACACCCGCCGTAGTTGCGGGTGCTTTCCTTATGTGTTTGCAAGCAGCAGCACAATTCAAAGAAAAACAGTACTACCAGTTAAGTAACCATGCACAACAAGTAGCCGATGTAAAAAATAACCGCGACAATAACGCCCCGGTATATATGATGCCCAAGGCTAAAAACGCACCTTCACAGGCATGGACTTTACATGCCATAGCCAAAGATACCTGGCAATTAAACATGGCCCTAAGTGCAAAAAGTATCGACGTGGGCAACCGCGCCAACCAAGCTGCCACACCCATTTTATTGTGGGATAATGAACCTGAAAATAAAAACCAACATTGGACCTTTCAACCTGCCAGCAACGGCACTTATACCATTACCAGCATTGTCAACGGGCAACGGTTGTGCAGCCGCAAACTAAGTAATGGTGATGAGATGATCTGCCAAGCACCGGTTGATACAACGGATAAATCTCAATACTGGCAAATTACACCCATCAAAGTTGATGTGCCGGAAGAGAAAATAGTAAGAGGCGATTATTGGGAAGATGAAACCATCTTCGCTGTGCATAAAGAACCTACACACGTTACTTACATTCCTTTCCCCTCTATCAAAGCTGCTAACGAAGCCAAACCGTACAGTGATGATAGCCATATTTCACCCTTCTACCAAAGCCTCAATGGCCCTTGGAAATTCAATTGGGTGAAACACCCGAACGAGAAGCCTAAAAACTTCTATCAACCCAATTACGACGATAAAAACTGGGCCACCATTCCAGTGCCTTCCAATATGGAAATGCAAGGCTATGGAACCCCTATCTATACAAATATTACTTACCCCTTCAAGAACGATCCACCCCGCGTAATGGGCCCAGTACCTGCCGATTGGACGGCCGCTAAAGAGCCTAACCCCGTAGGATCGTACCGTAGAGAATTTACCATTCCGAACGATTGGGATGGGAAGGATATATTCCTGCATTTCGATGGTGTTATTAGCGCCATGTATGTATGGGTAAATGGGAAACAAGTGGGCTACTCGGAGAATAGTTTCAGTCCTGCTGAATTCAATGTAAGTCCATATGTAAAACCCGGTAAAAATACAGTAGCGGTACAAGTGTACAAATACAGTGATGGCAGCTACTTAGAAGATCAAGATATGACCCGCTTCAGTGGCATACACAGAAGGGTGTACTTATTTGCTGTTCCCAAACTACATATCCGCGATTTCTTCCTACGTTCCGAATTGAATAAAGACTATACCGCTGCCCGTTTCTCTATTGAAACGAAGGTGGTGAATAATGGCAAAAGTACCAGTGCTCCTGCCATTGTTGAAGCCGAGATTTTGGATGAACAAGGGAAGCATGCAGGTAAGATCGACCCAGTAAATATCAATGCCCAGCGCAAAGGCACGGAAATGATATACACGCTGGTAGGTGATATACAACAACCACAATTATGGTCGGCAGAGAAACCTGCATTATACACCGTAAATATCACCTTGAAAGATACCAAGGGGGCCGTACTAGAAGTAATGACTTCCAAGTTTGGTATACGCGAAGTAAAAATTAGTGGTAGCCAATTATTAGTGAATGGTAAACCCGTGTTGCTGAAAGGCGTGAATAGGCACGAGATTCACCCTACATTAGGTAAGGCCGTTACTGTTGAAAGTATGGTACAAGATATTTTGTTGATGAAACAGCACAATATCAATACCGTACGTTCTTGCCATTACCCGAACGATCCTATATGGTTGCAATTATGCGATTATTACGGTTTGTATGTAATTGATGAAGCCAACCACGAAACGCATGGTCACCAGAAAATAGCCACCTATCCATCTTGGCAGCCTGCTATTATCGATCGTACGGTACGATTGGTAGAAAGAGATAAAAACCATGCCTGCGTAATTATTTGGTCGTTAGGCAATGAAGCCGGGGCAGGTCAAAACTTTGTAGCAGCCCGTGAAGCAGTAAGAGCGCTTGATTTATCGCGCCCTATTCACTACGAAGGTATGAATAGTGTGGGTGACATTGAATCAAATATGTATCCTTCAGTGGATTATATTATTGAAAGAGGGAAAGCGACTTCCGAGAAACCTTACTTTATGTGCGAGTATGCCCATGCCATGGGTAACTCGGTAGGTAACTTGAAAGAATATTGGGATGCTATCGAATCTCACAAACGCCTAATTGGTGGTTGTATTTGGGAGTGGGTCGACCAAGGTATACAAACAAAAGTACCGGGCGATCAAACCGGTAAAACATATTTCGCTTACGGAGGTGACTTAGGTGATACACCCAATGATGGCACCTTTAGCATTAAAGGTTTAGTAACATCTGATCGTCAACTAAAACCAGCTATTCAAGAGGTGAAGAAAGTATACCAATACGTGAAATTCCTGAATGCCGGTGTACAAGAAGGCAACATACGCATACGAAATGGTTATGCCTTCCAAAACCTGTCGGATTATACCATTACATGGACACTCATGGAAAATGGCTATGCCATCCAACAAGGAGTACTGAACAATTTCGCCCTACAAGCGTCGAAGGATACCGTCATACATATTCCTTTCACACAACCGGCATTAAAACCCGGCGCCAGCTATTACCTTAACATGCAAGTAGCCTTGAAAGAAGATGCTATTTGGGCGAAAAAGGGGCATATCGTAGCTGCCGAACAATTGATCGTGAATTGGTTTACCCCGAACCCGGTAGTAGATACTACTAAACTACCCTTAGTTCTCAAACAAACGGGTAACCAAGTAACCATCACCGGTAAAAATGTAACTGTTCAATTCGATCGAACAACAGGCCGTATGTCTACTTTGCAATACGGGCAACAAACCTACATATCGCGGGCAGAACATGGTTTAGCTGTAAATATTTACCGGGCTATGTTAGACAATGATCATACGGGCGACTGGGGGCAACCTTATGATACCCGCA
The DNA here is from genome assembly GCF_003259335.1 of Chitinophaga skermanii. Taxonomy (GTDB): domain Bacteria; phylum Bacteroidota; class Bacteroidia; order Chitinophagales; family Chitinophagaceae; genus Chitinophaga; species Chitinophaga skermanii. The sequence continues at coordinate 94,621 of NZ_QLLL01000002.1, read as the reverse complement.
GCTTTGGTTTCGATCAACCGGAATACACTTTGCACAAATTCGAAGTAATACCTGGTACTTCGGAAATAAAAGTACAAACAGGCTTACAAGTGAAAACCAAGCAAGGTTTTAATGTACAAGTAGCCTTGCATTATACCATCTATGGTAATGGCGCTATTAAGGTAGACGCGTTATTGGAACCTAGTCAAACACAACTCTTTATTAACCGCCTTGGATTGCGTATGTTCTTAGAGGAAGGTTTGGAAGAAGTGACTTGGTACGGTCGTGGCCCGCATGAAAACTACATCGATCGTAAATCTTCGGCTTTTGTAGGAATTTACAACCGCTCTGTAACAAGCATGTTGGAACAATATGAGAAACCCCAAGGTATGGGAAATAGGGAAGATGTGCGTTGGTTGAAATTATCGGCCAATAAACAAGGTAAAGGAGGATTGCAGATTGTGAGTCATGATGTAATGAGTTTTAGTGCTTTACATGTAACAGATGAAGATTTAGGAAAGGCAGCACATTTGTACGAGTTGAAGCCCCGGAAAGAAACCGTGGTTACATTGGATGCTCGCCAAATGGGCTTAGGTAATGGCAGTTGCGGCCCTATGCAATTACCACAATACTTAGTGCCTGTGGCACCCGTACGTATGTCGTTTACAATACAACCCATCGATTGATAATCCCATGATGGAAGGCGGGCCTAGTGCTTGTCTTCCATCCCTTTTTTTATAATAATAATGATACGAGGAAAGAGAAGAGTTGGCTAATGCTGGTGCGTATTGTTTTGAGTGCACGGGTAATGTGCGTTTCCACTGTTTTTTCAGAAATCTGCATATGCTCAGCGATTTCTTTCTGCGAGTAACCTTCTTCGCGCAATTGGTAGGCCATGCGGCATTTTTCAGGTAAGCCCGATACCATTTTCTTTAACCATTCGCGCAGGTCTTCAAAACTGATCCATTCTTCTGTATACGAATCCGTTAAGCTAACTTGTTGCGCCAAGTGTTGACGGTAATGTTTAGCACGATCTTGCTTGGCCAAGTAATTGATCATACGGTATTTAACGGCTACTACTAAGTAACCTTCCAAGGTTTCGATGTTGAGTTGTTCGCGGCGTTGCCAGAGGTCTACAAATACGTCTTGCACAATACTTTCGGCTTCTTCGTTTTCTTGTAGTTTCTTGGCAGCAATGTAGAAGAGTTTGTCCCAATAACGACGATAGAGCTCGCTAAACGCGTGGTGGTCGCCGGCTTGAAGAAGGCCGAGCAACTCACGGTCGGTATACTGTTTTAGCTGCATTGTCGGAACGAAGAATAATGATCGAAAGGTAATAGAAATAGTTGGCTTATCAAAGCGTTGTTAAAGAACCGTTTGTAAAGTAAAAGTAGCAAATTTATAAAACCCTAGTATTTTGCTATTGATATAGCGAGTTGTGACAGTGCACAACATAATAATATTATTCCCGTATGAAGAAATTCCTGTTATTAGGCTTGTTAGCTTGCGCGCTACACATAGCCAAGGGGCAATCCCCGTTCGGCCAACAAACGAAATGGTTGTCGGGCTACCAAAATGATCTACAAGGCGAAACATTAACCTATCATTCTGCCTACCCGGATTTTGTAAACCAATCGCTGCTCACAAGAGCCACCGATGGACGCAAGACCATTGAATGGGAAACGGCTCCCGTTCCTGCTAATACAAAAGATAAATACGTTTACTTCCGCTGGCTAGCGTCGCATTCTACGGGCACCAATAGCGGGAACAGGCATTTCGATTTGTATTTGAATGGTGAAAAAGTAGTGACGATTACAACGGAACAAGGTAATAAAAAGCCCACTTGGCGCTTTTCCAATGCCGATAGTACCACCATCGCATTTGTTCAAGTAAGAACCGATGGCGCCAATGATGCCCATGGTATTGCGTACTTACGTGTACCCCTAGCACGAATTAAACCCGGTGCAAAACAACGGTTGATGCTCATTGGTCAAGCGCAACAAAGCAACGATTGGTTCATGACGTCGAAGTATACATTTGAAGAAAAAGCAGAGCTTGCCGCTTATCCATTTTTATTAAAAAATGGTCGCCAAGCCGTGGTGATGAATGTATTACATTTTGGTAAAAATGAATCACTTTCAGTTACCATCGACAAAACACAACAACATCAATTCGAGGTAAAAGATGGTATGAATTCTTTTGAAATAGCTGTACCGGCGGTACAAGCAACCCGCAACATAGCCGTTGTGGCGAAGTATGCCGATAAAGTGTTGTTTGATGGTAACCTTACCATGCAACCGGTAATCAAAAGAGAAATCCATTTCATCCATCATTCGCATACCGATATTGGGTACTCCCATTTACAACCAGAGGTGGCACGCATTCACACGAAGAATATCCGTGATGCCATTCGGTTAGTAGAGAAAACAAAAAACTATCCCGAAGAAGCGAAGTTCACTTGGAACGTAGAATCTTTATGGGCAGTAGAGAATTTTTTAAAAGAAGCTACGCCAACGGAAGAACAGCAGTTTGTACAAGCCGTTAAAAGCGGTCGCATTTGCTTGTCGGCTTTGTATGCGAATATCCTTACAGGGTTAAGTATGCCGGAAGAAATCTTCCATTATACCGATTACGCGGAAGTGTTACGCAAGAAATACGGTATTAAAATAGAAAGCGCCATGATTTCCGATGTGCCGGGCTTTGCATGGACAACCGTTACTGGCCTTTCCAAAGGAGGCGTAAAGTACTTCTCCAGCGGCCCGAATTACTTGGGTAATAACCATCCGTACCGTGGCGACCGTGTTGGTCATTTCGTGAAAGAGTGGGGTGATAAACCTGTATGGTGGCAATCGCCCTCTGGCCAAGAAAAAGTATTATTCTGGACAGGCGGGAAGGGATATTCCTCGTGGCATGGCAATGCGCCGGGCGCCATTTTCCAGAATGGACCAAAACGCATCGCGGAATACTTGAACGACTTAGCCGCCCATAAATACCCTTACGAAATGGTACAATGGCGCTATAATGTAGTGGCCGATAACGCCCCTTTAGACAGTACCATCTCCGACTTCGTAAAACAGTGGAATGAGAAATATGCCTCTCCTACAATAGTACTCAACTCGGCCGATAAAATGTTCGAAGCCTTTGCTGCACGTTATGGCAAAGATATTCCAGTTGTGAAAGGAGATATAACGCCGTATTGGGAAGATGGCGCGGCATCAACAGCTACAGAAGAAGGCGCTAACCGTGTAAGTAGTTTACAATTACAACAAATAACAACGCTATACTCTGTACTGAACCCAGGTAAATACAACCCGCAAGCTTTCTATGAAGCTTGGCGGAATGTACTGATGTTCCACGAGCATACTTGGGGAGCGCATAATAGTATAACGCAGCCGGGTATTCCTTTCGTAACCGAACAATGGCGTATTAAAAAAGACTTTATGTTAGCTGGGGAACAACAAACAGCTGCACTTAAAGTAGCTGTATTAGATCCACTCACCGATTCGTCATCAACGTCTATTGCAGTAGTGAATACCTTGTCGTGGACCCGCAATGGCCAAGTTATTTTTTCTTCTAAAGCACCTGTTAAAAGCATAGCAGATAGTAAAGGAAAAGTATACCCATTGCAGCAATTGAAAGATGGTAGTTATTTGTTTATTGCAGAGAACTTGCCACCCTTAAGTACAACAATTTATACCTTACAAAATACGCCGGTTAAAGTACATCCATCTCCATTCACCATTACCAAAACAGCTATATCAAATGGAAAAGTGAATGTTATATGGAATTCAATGAATGGTTCTATTACCACGTTAGAGAAAGATGGGGTGAATTATGCAGCTTCATTCAGAGAACAAGGCTTAAATGGATATTGGTATGTGCCAGGTATGGATCCTACGCAAGCGGTTACAAATGCCGCCCCGGAAGTTATAGTCGAGGAAGTAGGGCCTTATAGGTGCGTGGTGCGAATTCAATCATCAGCACCCGGCACGCAAAAGTTAGTACGCGTAATTACTATGGTAGCTAATGACGACAAAGTAACCATTGAGAATATGTTGGAGAAGTCGCCCACTACTACGAAAGAAGCCATGTATTTCTCATTCCCTTTTGTTCAAACAATGAATAAAGTTACTACAGATGCGGGGTATGGCACATTACGTTATTTGGAAGACCAATTACCGGGCTCGAACCGTGATTTTATTAGTACACGTCGTTGGCTTGATGCATCTGGTGAGAAACGTGGCGTGCAGTTAATGATGATTGAACCATTTATGATGTCGCCGGGTATGGTAGATGAAAGGTTAGTGATTAACCAACAGCATAAAGAATGGAAAACAACCGCAGCTCCAACTGCGCAATGGTTTAGTTATGTAATGAATAACTATTGGCATACGAATTATAAAGCCAGCCAAGAAGGAAATAGTGTTTTCCATTATGCCTTACGTCCACATAATGGTATTGCCAATGAAGAGCAAGAGAAGGCGGCTATGGAGTTTATGCAACCGTTGATCGCATTCCCAGCTAAAGCTACCTTGAAAGCTACATTGCCATTATGTACATTATCTAATCATCATGTAGTTATAACAAGTATTACACCGCAACCGGGTGGTCAACTTGTTGTTCGCTTATTTAATCCTTTAGCTGTTGCCCAGGATACAGACCTTATATCCAGGGGGAACGGTACATCAAGCTTGTCGTTCCAAGCATTTGAAGTGAAAGAAGTGGTCATGAAATAAATCTTGCTTCATTTATACAAGGAGAGCTGCCTACATCATGTAGGCAGCTTTTTTTATGCACCATGTGTGCCAACACCCAAATAAACATTCAAAACGCCTGCGCTGTTATTGTAGCTAATTTTCTATCTACAGTAACCTCAAAAACGTTTACAGCATGTTTAAGCTAATGCGCTCCCAAGCGTTTACAGTATGCGTAGCATTCTTCCTATGCATCATACAATCAACCATAGGCATTGCATCTACGACCCATCGTTGGGCCTTCCAAGTAAATACCAATGGGCCTGTATCGGTAGCCCGTGGGGAAGTGGTTTCCTATACTATTTACGTGAATAACCTAGGCCCATCTGCCGTTGCCGGGGCATTGATAACAGATCTATTCCCGGCAGGCTTCGAGAACATCACATGGAAGGCAAGTGCTTACCCGGGTACGGTAATCATTGGGAATACGAGCGGAACGGGGAATGTTTCCTTGCAAGCCAACTTGCCGGTGAGTAATTACAGTGGCGTGCAAATTTCGGTGACAGCTACAGTGAGCCAATCGGCGACATTAGGCGCTACGCAGAACCTAGTGCAGGTAGGCATACCTGGGAATTCGCCTACCAGTACTGCTTATGCTATTAATGTATCGGCTGTAGCAGCACTAGCCATTGTAAACACGGCACCACTTACAGTTACGGAAGGAAGTACCCTTAGCTATAAATTAGAGATTGTGAATGGCGGGCCTTCATTTGCGAATGGTACCGTGGTAATTGATACCGTGCCTAGCGTGCTAGTATCACCGGTATTTGAAGTGTCTTCCGCTACAGCAGGGGTCAGTAATATTAGCTTCTCTAACAAGGGGAATGCGTTGCAAGCCAATATCGGCACCTTTCCTGCCCAAGCGAAGGTGGTGTTACTCTTGAAGGGTACTACCAGTGGAACAGGTAAAGTAAGTAACACGGCTTATGTGGTAGCACCCACAGGTACCAATAATCCCGATACCGCCAGCAGCCAAAGCACCGCTATTACCGAAGTAACGCATACAACCCAGTAAGCAAGCACTACAAATAAAAAAGGATCACCCGTTACCAGGTGATCCTTTTGCAATATGTTGTTATGTTCTCTTACATTACTTTCGATGTAACCACCGCGTAAACAGGCTTAGCCGGGGTACATGGTGTACCTCTTAATGCTGCTGCTTCACGCAAGGTAATCATGCGTTGTAGTTGGGAATCCCAAATCTTCAGTTTGCAACAAGCAATGATGTCTTTAATACCAAGGCTTGTAGTTTTAGCGGTTTGTAACTCCGGTATTTCCGCCATTACTTGTGGCAGCTTATAGAACGGGATGCGGGCATTCAAATGATGAATATGGTGGTAACCAATGTTCGCCGTAAACCAGTTCATCATCGGCGACATTAACATGTAGCTCGACGATAACAAGGCAGCATCATGGTAACACCAATCTTCATTCTCCTTAAACGTTACTCCCGGGAAGTTATGCTGCGCATAGAACAAGTACGCCCCAATACCACAAGCAATCGTAAACGGAATAACGATAAATAAAGCCCAAGCCTGCCAGCCTAAAAAGATGATCACAGCAGCGCTACCGCCAATATGCAAGATCAACGCCAATAAGCTATCCCAGTGTTTCTTTGGACTGCTCGTGAACGACTGTAAGCACATGCCAATCATAAACATCGACAAGTACCCTGCTAATATCGTTAATGGGTGACGGGTAAAAAGATAAGCCCTTCTTTCCTTGCCACTCATTTGCTCAAACTTTTGGCGCGTAGCAATGGGATACGAGCCAATGCTAGCACTAAATAATTTAGAATTATGTTTATGGTGATAATCGTGTGAACGTTTCCAAATAGAGGTAGGGGCTAGGATATATAACCCGAAGATGGTCATAATACCTTCTGCCAATACAGAGTTTTGTAAAATGGTATGGTGTTGATGGTCGTGGTAAATAACGAACATTCTTACTACGAGCAAGCCTGATAGGATGCTGGCAGCCAGTTTAGCTACAAAAAAAGGTAATAATAGGGTGGCTGATAAAGCGGCTACCAGTAATACAAGGGTAATCCAAAGATGTTTCCAACTACTGGAGCGGTTTTCGCTGGCATATGGTTTAGTTGCCAAGATGAGTTCTTTTCCTTCGCGCATAGGTGTTTGATTTGAATGGTGATGGCTGGGCAAAAGTACCCGCCATAGTTACGGGCTTTATACTGTTTGTGGTCGTTTATGTTTCCAACGTCTGTGCGACCAAAGCCACGTTGCAGGTTGTTCTATAATATCTCTTTCCAATTGTCGTGTATGCGACACGGTAATCGTTCCTTCTGCTGCTTCCGATGGTTTTGCTACCAACATAGCAGCTTCTACGCTATAATATCCACGTTTAACTTTATGAACGGATACGTACACTACCGGTGAATTCATTTTCTGGGCAATCTTTTCCGTGCCTTTCGAAACGGGTGTATCCTGGTGAAGGAATTGTACCCATTGCGCGGTAGAAGGGGTAGGCGATTGATCGGCAATGAACGCCGTGGCATTTAATTCGCCCCTGTTTTTCACCATTTCGCGGAAAGTATCCTGCATGGCAATCAACTTCGTGCCGAAGCGTGTACGCATTTTGTACATCAACTTATTGAAATCCTTGTTGGCAAGTGGGTGGTAAATTACATACAACTGGTGCTCACAAAGCAAGCTGAAGGTATTACCGGCCCATTCCCAATTCCCTTTATGGCCCATTACCAGCACAACACTCTGTTTTTTGTCGGCCAGTTCCTTGAACAATTGAACGGTTTCGGGTGTGAAGCTGCAACGCTTCAACATTTCTTCTTTACTGATGGTAAGTGTTTTGAATGTTTCCAGGAACATATCGCACAAATAATGGTAAAAGTCCTTACCAATTCTCTTGAGTTCTTCTTCTGATTTACCTGGGAACGACGCTCGCAAATTGCTCATCACTACTTTCTTCCTATAAGAAAGCACATAGTAGAGTAACCCATTCATCGCGTCGGATAATAGGTACAGCAACGGGAATGGCAATAAAGAAATGCCATAAATAACTGGTTGTAGGCAGTAAAAAATGATAGTCGACAAGTTAGCAATAGGTTTAATACAAGCTCCCGGTTAGGAAGCAAAAGTCATAAATATATACTTCAATAATTGAAATTCATAATATTAGCGTGTGATAATCGTGTTATTTGCCCAATTTTTTCCGGGATTGAGCATTGACAAATTGAATAACATGCTTTTATTACCTATTAAATAGACTTCCAAAATAGCATTTACCCCTAAGCAATAATCACAAAGACTTGTTAAACAGGGAAAAATTCATCAATTTGAAAAATATTTTGCGCAGGCTTCACCCTTTTTTGAACAAACATTGCCTATAGTCATGGCTACGTGTTAGAAAGGCCATCAACCAAAAGAAAGATTAATATTTGCCGGCAACCATAGGTCTAAATTCAGCCGAGAAGAAAAAATCATGTAATGCCTTATAGGAAAGGCTTGTTCGAACTTATTGCCAGAAAAGCGATGTAGCAAAATGATAGAAATTAACAGGGAATTATACTTTCTTTGCGCGGATACCGCTCAAGGTACAACGTGGTCTATGCATCAACCGAATTCAGGAGAAGCCGTTTCTTTCGAGAACCAGTTCAAGCTTCATTTTAAACTGCTGTGTGCTGTTGCTTTCTATATAGTAAATGATGAAGATGCTGCCCGGGATATTGTGCAGGATTTTTTTCTTTATTGTTGGAAGAAACGACACCATATCCAAATTACGCACGATTTTAAACGGTATGCCGTACGTGCCATTCGCAATGCCTCGCTCAACTACATAAAGAAATCGAGCAAAACCACGCTCGAAGAAGTAGGTGTTATCGAACAATTGTCGAAAAACTTCCCAGGCGAAGAGCTGGAACAAGACGACCAGCGCAACAAAGCCTTATGGGAAGCAATTAGTCGTTTGCCAGAACAGCGCCGAAAAATTTTCTTATTAAGTAACCAGGACGATTTGAAGTACAAGGATATCGCCGTTAAACTCGATATCTCTATTAATACCGTCAAAACCCAAATAAAGCTGGCTTTACTCTTCTTACGGAGAGAGTGTAGTTGGATGGTAAAAGTGATGGCTTGCCTGTTTTTTTTCAAACAATGGTAAAAGCCTTCACCCTTTTGTAACATTTCGTTGCCTAATGAGTAGTAATTTTTATGAATACGAACGATAACAAAAACGATATAAACTGGGATAAACTCCTCGACGCCTTTGAAGGAGAGGATAGTTCCACCTCGCTTACGCCGGAAGAATTCGCACTTTTGGCGAATGCGAAAGAGATCCAAGCCCGCCTTCATACCGATCAATTCGATGAAAACATCGGTTGGGAAAGGTTCGTGGCAGCAAGGGATCAAAAACGTACCCGGGTATTCCGTCTCGTAAGGTTTGCAGCAGCTGCTGTAATTCTTGTAGCGGTAGGTCTCGGTGCTTGGTTTTCCTTAACACCTGCTGTGCCATCTACAACCATCGCCGAAGCCGGCGAACCGGGTAAAGTAAAGTTCAAATTGTCGAACGGGAAGGTGTTGGAAGTGGAGAAAACAACTTCTCTACAACAAGCTTCTTCAGGTGCTAGTGTACAAGTACAGGCAGATAAAGCTGTGTATTCCGCGGGCGATGCCACGGTAGCAGCGAATGCTTTGGATACTTTAGAAGTACCACGCGGTATGCAATTCGCTTTGCAATTGTCCGACGGAACGAGGGTGTTCGTAAATGCAGGCTCGCGCTTTGTGTTTCCACCGGTGTTTGCCGGTGCTACCCGCGAAGTATATGTAGATGGAGAAGCCTATTTAGATGTAGCCGCCAATGCACAACAACCATTTATTGTACATGCTGGCGATGCTTCTATGAAAGTATTAGGCACAGGTTTCAATGTAAATAATTATTCATCCAATGTTATCACAACACTCAGTTCCGGTAAACTATTAGTGATGGCCGCTAATAGTCAAGTTGTATTACTACCGGGGGAACAAGCACGTTTCCAAAAAAGTAATGCAACGCTGGAAAAAACAACAGTGGACACAAGGCCATTTACGGCTTGGAAGGATGGCGATATTTTCTTCGAGGATGCAACATTAGAAGAAATAGCCACCACCTTATCGCGGATGTATGATTACGATGTTCGGTTCAGCCAAGTTTCTTTAGAGAAAAAACGCTTCACGATCGACATGCGCCGCCCGCAGTATGTGCAAGATGTATTTAAACAAATCAGCCAAAGTGATCAACACGTGCAATTTAAAATGGAAGGCCGTGTAGTAAAAATTGTATATCAACCGTAAAAGCCAACTAACAGGGTAACATCGTTGGGTGTTGCCAGGCATTCATTTAACATACCTACCATGCGTACATTATTAAAATCGTCCTTTCGGTGGAAGGACATGGCAGCTTATGCAGTAAGGCTTCCCATGCTGTGCATGTTTTGCATTCTTTTTCAATTCTCGGCACAAGCACAAAGTGGCGGGCAAGATTATTTAAAGACAAAAATTTCTTATTCGGCGAATAACGTCCCGTTAAGCAAAGCCTTGAAGGAAATTCGCGTAAAGTCAAAAATCCGCTTTACGTATAGTTCCGATTTAATCGAGCGCCAACAACCGGTGAGCATCTCTATGAAGGAAGTTACCATCGAAGCCTTGTTGCAGAAGTTGTTAGCGAATACAAAGCTGAAATTCTCGCCTGATGGAATGGGGGGCATTACAATTTTTGCCGATGAAAAACCCGGTGTAAACGAAGATAAACGCTTAGGTTTCGTTTTACAGGGCCGTGTAACGGATGCCAATGGACATCCAATTGGAGGGGTAAGTATTAAAGCACATACATCCAACGAAATGACCGTTACACAAGCCGATGGTTTGTTTTCCTTAACCCCGATAAACGAGGAGCTTATCACTTTGTCGATGATCGGGATGAAACCTTTAACCATTACTGCCAGGCAAGGCAAGAATGAGTTACAGGTTTTTAAAATGGATACCATTGCAAGGGATATACAGGAAGTAGTGGTAAACGGGTATCAAAAAATTGATCCCCGTTTAGCTACCGGTTCCGTGGTAAAGTTAAGTGGTGCCGACATTATACAACCAGGTGTACCTACAGTAGATCGTATGTTACAAGGTAAAGTGCCGGGCTTAATGGTGATAAACAGTTCGGGTGGTGCCAATGCTAAACCCACGTTACGCATGCGTGGTACAGCTACCTTGGTAGGGAATGCTTCGCCTTTGTGGGTGATAGATGGGATGATTCGCCCAGAACCCGTGAACCTGCCATCGGCCGTTTTAAATAACGTAGTAAACGGAAGTTTATCGGCTAACTATGAATTAATGGGAAATGCCATCAGTGGTGTAAACCCTTACGATATTGAAAGCATCACTTTCTTAAAAGATGCTGCTGCCACAGCTATTTATGGTACCCGTGCAGCAAATGGTGTAATTGTAGTATCTACAAAACGCGGTAAAGCCGGGCCTACACAGTTTAGTTACAACGCCACGGTTTCTTTTAACCGTGCACCGAAGTATAGCGATTATAACATGATGAATTCTAAAGAACGTATCCGTTTTTCAAGAGAAATGTTGGAAGATGGCGTGGCGTATGGACAGGATTTAAGCTTGTTCAAAGAGAATTATTCGTATGAAGGCTTATTGCGGATGTTGTATGCCAGGGAAATTACCGAAGCTGAATTCCAACAAAGGGTAGCAAAGCTTGAAACGGAAAATACCGATTGGTTAGGATTGTTTTTCCGTAATAGTATGAGTACAAACCACTCGCTTAGCATGGGTGGTGGTGCCGGTAAAACAACGTTCTACGCTTCTGCTACTTATAATCTAAATAATGGCGCTGCTAAGAATGATGGGAATCGTTCATATGGCATGAATGTAAACATTCATAGCCAAGTAACGTCTAAATTGCAGTTGGATTTAACCGTGATGTCGAACTACCGGAAATCTACCGGGTATTATAACGGTGTAGACGTGCTGGCTTATTCTTTGCAAACATCAAGAACGTATAATGCCGACCTCAAGTATCCCCAGCAAGTAAGACAAGCCGCCAGCGGTTCTTCTAATTATGAGCAGTATAAGGAACCTTTCCTCTTCAATATGAAGAATGAATTGGCGCATACAGAGAATACGACAACATTGCAGTCTACTACAGCTAATCTTAGTTTGGATTATAAGCTCGGAAAAGGATGGACATTTAGGAACAATTCCAGTATTATTTATAATATCATGCGTGGTTTTATTGCCGCAGATGAGCAATCATTTGCGATGACCCCTAAACGTGGTTATAACTTAAGTTACCAACCTACCGAGAAAGAATTTAATGAATCTACCTTGCCACGTGGAGGGATTGCCGATTTTAATAATTCAAATAACTTAACATATAGCATTAGGAATAGCTTCGATTATACAAAAAGCTTTTTCGCTGAAAGAGATCATTTCAACTTTACCATTGGTAATGAAATTCGTTCTACGCGAAGCTCTTTACTATTGAACACAGCGCCAGGCTATTTCCCAGAAAGAGGTAAGATATTTTCTCCCTCAAAGAAAGCATTAGAGAATTATTCTAAGAACAGTATTATCGATATGTTGGATAACGGTGTAGGCTATTATGCAAACATGGCTTACAATTTTAAAGGACGTTACATTTTGAATGGTTTGATTCGTACAGATGGTTCAAATAGATTTGGACAATACTCCAATTCAAGGTTCTTACCTAACTACGACATTTCGGCCCGTTGGAATGCTGCTGCTGAACAATGGTTCCCAACAAGCGGGCTCTTATCAGACTGGCAAATACGCGCATCATTCGGTACCCAAGGTAACGTAGTGGATGCCGTTGGCCCACAACTGATCGCCAGCTATAAGAATGATATATTAAACTATTATGATGAAATTCCTAAGCTAACGATTAAAAGCATGCCTTACCCGGATTTACGTTGGGAAAAGACGTACCAATGGAACATAGGTACTAATGTAGCATTCTTAGATAATAAATTAAGGGTGAATGTTGACTATTACAACAAGCGAACGGTAGATGTTATCGACCAAGTAGATATTCCTTTCGAGTATGGTATGGGTAAGATGTATAGAAATGGCAACACGATTGTGAATGCCGGTTTAGAAATGAGCGTGGGTATTGATGTAATTAAAAGTAAGAACACATTCTTTACCCTGTCTTTATCATCTAGTAAGAACCTCAATAAGCTGTCGAACCGTGTAACGCGTAACGACTATTACGCGCTATTTGGTGCAAATGCAAACGTGCCTGGTCGCCCGATTAGTGGGTTTTACTCTTATAGCTTTAAAGGCTTAGACCACAACACGGGTATTCCTACATTCAATAACATGGATCATGCATTCACCAGCAACCCGGATGATATTCTCGTATATTCCGGCCAACTATTGCCTAAAGTAACGGGTACTATCAACCCAGTTTTGCGATACAAAGCCTTTTCATTCTCCACTGTATTGTACCTCAGCTTGGGTGCTACAAAACGTTTGAATGATGGTTACCAACGTATTGCTAATAATATTATGAGTGGTGTACCACCTACCTATACAAACCTTCCTGTTGAGTTTTTAGATCGTTGGCGCAAACCTGGTGATGAGGCATATACTAATATTCCCACCTTCTACGATCGTTCAAACAATAACATCGAGGTGCCTTTTACCGTAGTAAGTGATAGTAGATCTTTGACAAAAATTACTGTAAGTCCTTATACCGCTTATTTCCAATCGGATATTAGAACCATTAATAACGACTATCTCAGGTGTACGAATATCAATATGGGGTATGCATTACCTCCACGGTTAGTGAAGAAAGCGGGTTTGAAAACTTTGTCGGTATCGGGTACAGTGAATAACGTTTTTGTAATTGCCAACAAACGGTTGAATGGTCAAGATCCAGAAACGGATAACTTTGGCAGCTTCGCATTGCCTATAACACGACAGTATAGCTTTACTGTAAATACCACTTTCTAAACAAGAAAAAAGAACAGATGAAAAAGATAATATTAATCGTGATGTGCGCCATTAGTTTTTCTTCTTGTAAGAAGTTCTTGGCGGAGTATTCTCAAACCGACTTGGTACCTAAAACAACGGAAGATTATGCTGGTATATTAGTAACCGATGGTTACCCCGGGCAACGTATTTTACAAGCATATGTGGGATTATTGTCAGACGATGTTGAATGTTTTTTTACTCCTAAAGGGAGGGTGTTAGTGGGTAATGCAGTACGCGGAAGTGCGGCTTTCCAATGGCAACCCGATTACGTGGAGAATATTGGGGAAGTGGAAATAAAAAATAATATCAATAGTTGGCAGACTTATTACCAAGGTATTTTAGGAACCAATGTAGCTATTCAATATATGGATGGTGCAATTGGTCCCGATGATAATAAATTCCAATATAAAGGTGAAGCTTATGCATTACGCGCCTATTATTATTTCCAGTTAGTAAATTTATACGGGCTTCCTTATAATGATAAACTTACTTCGCCGGCAAAAAATCCTGGCGTGCCATTGGTATTAACGGCTAACTTATCGGATGAATTTATACCTCGTGCCTCTGTACAAGAAGTGTATACACAAATTGAGCGCGACTTAGATAGTGCTATTTACTGTTTGAACAAAGGGAAAAAGTACAATAATAAAACGCGCTTATCACATGTAGCAGCTCATTTGTTGGCAAGCAGGGTGTATTTGTACGAAGACAAATGGGAGCAATCTATTGCGCATGCAGATGAAGTGATCAAATACCACCCCACTTTGATGAACCTGAATACTTGGGATGGTTACCCAGACCCAGAATCAAAGCCGGTTACGGGTCTTAAAAATGTTGAAACTATTTGGGCATTTGGGATGAACCAAGAACAACTACCGTCTCTGTTGGTGGAACCTTATGGTATTTCTACCGACCTGTATAATTCTTTTGCTGATAACGACCTTCGTAAATTCATCAATATTGCTGAAAACTTTGGTCCTTTGTTAGATATCTTCGGTGTTGTTTATTCAGACATGAAAAATACCATTTCTGGCTCTACAACCAGCAGTACAGTGTCTGCCCATTTTAGCACTTGTTTCCGTAGTGCAGAAGCGTATTTGAATAGGGCAGAAGCCTATATCCAATTGTTCAAAAAAGGCCAAGCAGATGCTGATAATAAAGCATTACAAAGCTTGAATACCTTGCGCCAAAATCGTATCGACAAATATAGTTTCCAAGCATGGGAAACCGCGCCTGCCGATACATTGTTGAAACATTGTCGTGAAGAACGAAGACGTGAATTATTCCGTGAGGAAGCGCACCGTTGGTTCGATTTAAGACGTTATGGTATGCCATCGATTCGCCATATCTATCGGCCTACAGAAACAATTACGGAAGTATACGAATTGAAGGAAAGAGATCCGCAATATGTGATTCCTATTCCACAAGCTGTATTAACGCGTAACCCGCTGTTAACACAGAATACATTATTCGCCGGTCCCCGTGTGGCACTTTAATCATTGTAAAAAGAGTATCATGAAAAAATATGCTTTATTCTTATTGGTGGTGGTGATGGCTGCTTGTAGTAAGGAAGATAAATTAACGCCTTCCCCGGTAAAACCATTATACCAAATACCGCAAGGTAACCAACCTTACGATGATACCATCGTAAAGCTTTACGGTCAGTATAAAACGTACATCCTGTATAAATACACGCATGCAGATTTTGCGTATAACTTGCTTAATAACCGTACCGATAGTGCACAAGCGCCTAACTTAACGTATGTGCCCAATGCATTAGAGATGTTGCGTAAGGGGATCTTAAATAAATACCCCGAAGCATTCTTGCAAAAAACCATGCCGCAGAAAATCTTGTTGGCATCGTCGATCGGTAATACAGGGAAACCATCTGCCAGCAACTTCGCAGCCACCATTAGCGCTATGACAATTGGCTGGTGCGATAGTACCTTGGTAAAACAAACGCCGGAGAATATGCGCTTCATCTATCGAAAAATGAACCGCGCTTATTTTGAAAGATTGATGTTGGCCAATATTATTACAGTGCCGGCCGATTTTTCAGCCTTAGCATATACCTCCTACGATGTAGTAGGCCCGGTACCATATGCATTGGGTATTGTAGAGCCACCAGCTTTTGGTAATAATCAAACCACCGACTTCCTAGGCTTCGTAGAGCATATTATGGGCTATACGAAAAGTGAATTGGATGCTACTATCTTAAGTGCTTCCGTAGATAAAAGCGGTAAAATCAAAAAGAAATACGCCATTGTTGTGAAATTCTTTTTAGACAATTATAACTTCGATTTGCAAGCTATTGGTAATGCTTCATAAAACGTGGTGATCCGCTATTCGATCATGTTTAAGAGGAACCGGGGTAATACCGGTTCCTTTTTTTATTGTAGAAATATTTCACTTTTTGCTTCACCCTTTTTACCAGGTTCGTTGCCTTAGATGAAAGCAAGCATGTTAAGGTTTGTTTATCATTTTTTATCAAAAGAAAGAAGTGTAATGAAGCGTTATAAATGGCTATTCTTATTAGCTTGTGCCTCTTCTGTTGGAACAGTGGCGAATGCACAAGCACCTACCGATCCGGTTGCTTTAAAAGCATTTAGATCCGATGTAATCAACGCGGTGTTTAGTAAGGTGAAAAAGAAGCATTTCCAACCACGTGCCATCGATGATGTGTATGCAACGGCCGTATGGAAACATTATCTCCAAACGATCGATCCGTATAGCTCTATCTTATTACAACAAGATATCGATCAACTCGCGAAGTATAAAACAACGATTGATGATGAAATTAATACCGGGAGAACCGACTTCTTTGATGCTGCATTTGCTTTACTAGAACAAAGAGTAAAGGAAACAGAAGCTTTGTGTATGCAACACTTGGCAAAGCCTTTCGATTTCAAACAAAAAGAATCAATAGCTAACAATGCCGACGCTTTTCATTATCCTACTACACTTGCAGAACGTTCAGAACGTTGGCGTAAGCTGATGAAATCTTATGTACTACGTAATTACATCGAGATGAAAATGAGCAGTGGTGATACAACTACACTCGCATCAGAAGTAGATCCTAAAATAGAAGCCAAAGCTCGCGAAAAGGTGCGTAAATGGTATGCCGAGTATTTTAAAAAATCGTACGGTAAAGAGGCTGCAAATGAAAAGTTTACAGCTTATATCAACGACGCGGTAATCGAGATTGACCCTCATACCATGTATTCTGGACCAAAGGATAATTCTTTTGCCGATATGTTAGCTAAGCGATACTACGGTATTGGAATGGAGCTGGGTATTAATGCGGATGATTATTTTATTAAACGCTTGTTGCCCGGTGGTACGGCTATGCAAAGCGGTTTAGCCAAAGAAAATGATAACATTATCGCCATCGCAACAAAGGATGGAGAGATGAAGCCGGTTAGTGGTATGGCTAATAATGATGTGGTAGCTATGATCCGTGGTGAGAAGGGAACCACTGTGAAAATGGAATTACAACAACCTGGTGAGAAATCGCGCATTGTTGAAATTAAGCGTGATGAAATGGTAGATACAGAAAATAAAGCCAAAGGTGCTGTCATTGAAAAGAATGGTAAGCGCTACGGATATATTTACTTACCTGGCTTCTACATCGACCCAAAAGGCGAGAATCTCAATGGTTCGTATAATGATGTGGTAAAGGAAATGAATAAAATGAGGGAGCAGCAAGTTGATGGTATTATCATGGATTTACGTGGTAATGGTGGTGGTTCTTTGGAAGAAGTGGTGAAGATGGGCAATTGCTTTATGCCATCTAGTCCTATATCCTGGTTAAGAAGCAAGGAAGTGGTGAATAACTATTCTTCCAGTGCAAAAGAAGCCATGTATAACGGCCCGTTAACGGTGATGGTAGATGAAGCGAGTGCTTCTGCTTCCGAGATTTTTGCAGCGGCTATTCAAGACTTAGGTCGCGGTCTTATTGTAGGTACTTCTTCCTCGTACGGTAAAGGCACGGCGCAAATGAATATGAACTTAGGTAAGTTGGGCGACACTAATGGTAATACCGCCGATGTTAGCTACGGTAGTATGCGTTTAACCATGGAGAAGTTCTACCGTGTAAATGGCACTACAACGCAAATGATTGGTGTAAAACCTGAAATTGTATTCCAAGACCGCATGTACTGGCAACCAATTGGCGAAAAGATTTTTTCTTCTGCTTTAAATGTGGACACCTTACGTTTCCCGCCGATCAATCGATTAAAGTTTTCTTTTGATTCTGCAAGCGTAGTTAACCGGGCAAAAGAACGTATCGCGAATAACCCGGCTTACAAGAATGTATCCGCCAATATCCAAGCCGTGCTCGACTACTCGAAAGAGCCGGTAAACCTAGAACTAGCCAGTTTCGTTCGTCAATACAAACAAGCCAATGCCGCACAAAAAGCCATTCAAACAGGCAAAGAACTGCCGGCTAATGCACAGTTGTCTGTAAAAGCAGCCACATTAAATAGCTACAATCCCGCTATTCATAAAGCCGAAGAAACAGAAACACCAGGATACAAAGCTTTCTTAGATAGAATTCGTAAAGACATCTACATCGCCGAAACAGTATCTGTGTTAGAAGATATGGCAAAAGGATCTAAATAACGTTCAACTTAATAACGAAAACAACCAAGATGAAAAGAATATTCACTTTGCTGCTTTGCTTAGCTTCCGCAGCAACCTATGCACAGAAAAAGAAACCTACTGCTGCTGTAAAACAAGATAAAGATACACTGGTAACCGTGTATGGTAAGTTCGAAAATGCACTGAATGATACCGTAGTTGTATTAACAGAAGCGTACTCGCAAGAAGCTGTGTACACCTACATCAAGAAGAACAAGTTCGAATTAACAATGGGCGTACCTAAAGGTGGTAGCGTATACATCTTACAAGTAGGTAACAGCGGCGAAAAAGGGGGTACCGTGTTGTACCTCGAAAGCGGTATTTGTAAAGTAGAAGGTAAAGGGCCTTATTTTGAAGGTGCTTCTTTTACAGGTAGCCCATGGGTGAAAGAATGGCAAGAAGTAATGGACATTACGTCGCCATTTGAAGGTGACGGTAAAACAATGGCCGACTTACAAGAAACATTGAATAAAGCCATTAAAATTGGTGATGAAGATGTAGCAGATTCTTGTGTAGCACACATCCAAGTGCTCGATAAGAAAATGCGCGATACGTTAATCCGTTGGGTAAGCAATCACCCTAACTCAGGCCCTTCTGGCTATACTGCTACTACTTTCTTCCCACAAAAAGCACAACGCGACAGCGTGGTTGCATTATTGGGCGAGCATGCGCTTAAAACAAGGTATGTACAACGCTATTTATACCCTGGTAAAATAGATAAATCGAATATTCAGTTCAAATTGGGTGAGGGAGCAGCAGATCCAAGCTTAGTAAATCGCTTAAAAGCGGGCGATAAAGCACCTGGATTTACGTTGCCTGATGTAAATGGTAAAAACGTTTCATTGTCGGATTATAAAGGTAAATACTTGTTTATAGATTTCTGGGCTAGCTGGTGTGGACCATGTTTACCACAAATCCCGTTCTTACAAGATGCCTATGCGAAATATAAGAACCAAAACTTTGCTATGCTGGCTGTTTCAATGGACTCTAAACGTGCAGCTTGGGTAGATGCTATTGCAAAACATAAATTGTCGTGGACAAACGTGTCTAGCTTAAAAGGTTGGGCCGATACAACAGCGGCAGCATATGGTGTTACTTATATTCCTTCCAATGTTTTGATTAATCCAGAAGGTGTGGTAATTGCGCGTGATTTATACAATGATCAAATCGATGCTAAATTGGCAGAGATCTTCAAAATGAAACCAAACGATTTACCACCATCGAACTTGAAAAACCCGACCATAAAAAAATAAGCAGTACTGTAACGGCACTTCTTGGTGCCGTTACCTTTTCTTGATCAACCACAATCCCTCTCAATATGTTAAAACGCATTTTGCAAATAGGCGCATTCTTGTTGCTGCCGGCAGTAGCAGTATCTGCACAAGGATTTGAAATTAAAGGTAACATCCCAGGTTTAGTGAGCGGTTCAGTACAAATTCTCCGCCCTACGCCTGGTATTCAATTTGAAAAAGTACGCATTGAAAATGGGCAGTTCGTATTTAAGGGTACTGTTGATCATCCAACGGTTGTGCAATTGAAGATTAGTACGAAATCTTTTTTCATGTTTTTGGAGAACAAGCCGTATAAAGTAAACGTTCCATTCGATTCTTTAAAAGGGGAGAGCATTATTGGGGGTATGTACAACTTGGAATACCACGAGTATAAAGCAGCCTTCAAAGAGCCAATGGTGTATTTGAAAGCACACCCATATCTCCAAATAGCCCCATGGTTGGCCACACAAGCTGATCAGAATGCTGAAACCGCTGTAGAGGGTTATAACTTGTTATCTGCCATCGGTAAAGCCTCATATTATGGCCAAGAATTAGCTAACCGTATAGAAGGTTATAAAACCCGTGCAGCCGGTACTGTGTACCCCGATTTCAAGTTAACAGATGCTAGTGGTAAAACTTTCTCGGTAAGCGATTTTAAAGGTAAATACGTGGTAATCGATTATTGGGCGTCTTGGTGTGCGCCATGCGTTGCGTATATCCCGAAACTTCGTGAACTGTATCATCAATATAAAGACAAGAATGTCGTATTCCTCAGCATTTCCCTCGACGACGACGCCCAAAAATGGCAAGCAGGTATGGAAGCACATAAGATGGAATGGTACCAAGGCTTGGCAGAAGGTGGTTTTACTGATCAAGGCTTGCGTAAAACCTTTAACATCAAAGGTATTCCTTACGTGATGGTAGTTGGTAAAGATGGAAAGATTGTAGCGAATATGGATTATGCACAGAAGGTAAAGCTTCCGGAGCTAATCGCTGAATTGGTTAAAAAGTAGAGAACTGTTGTGCTGGAGGGTTGGGGATGATTTAGGTAAGGCTTGATGAAATTTATTGCATAGAAATCATCATTAAAATCCCCAATTCCTCCGCCATAACCGTATCCTACCAAGATTGATTCCTATGAATAGCATCCCCTAAAAGGGGGATTTTAAAGCTCAGTTACTTCTATTTTCTTTACAAGTATACTGTGTTAAAAATGCCATCAACTTTGCCCGGGCTTTGTGCCCATTGGCAAGCGAGAATTCATCACAATTATTATAATTTCGAACCATCTACCAATAAAGGTTGGACTATCTAGTTCCAGCCTTTTTTGTTGCGGTATGACGAAGAAGATATGTAAATGTTTCTTGGTATTAAATGAATTTTTTACATGATGTTATAACGAGTAATAAGGTAGGAATTGATGATGGTATAGATGTATGGTAAGTGATTCAAAATCATGTTGTAACAAGCTAAATTTCATTTGGAAGGCATACCTAATTTACATAATATTGCTCCACAATAAACGACAGTATCTACAGTATCTAAATGTGCGTAAGTAGGCTATAATACAGCATTATAGTGTGTTTGTACCCGTGTCCTAATAATCCCATGTTGTTAGCTATCTAATTGCTCACCCCTAAATATGCATGTATGCATTTATTATCCTCGCATCACAACACGCGTAAAGAAAAAGCGGTTGATTGCGACCAAAACCCCACGGCCAGTCTCAAGGAAATGTTTATCGACATTATTCAATTTCCGCGGGCACTAGATGGCCAGTGCCCTGTTCGTAGACCCGTTTTCTCGAAGCAACATGGAATGGTAAAAGCTACCTGGGAACGTACCCCCAATTTACCCATTGCTAAACAAGTAGGTGTATTTAAACACGAAAGGCTCGACGCTTGGCTACGCTTCTCTAGTGATACCAAGGTGGGTTTAGGTGATCTTAAAAGTACCATTGGCCTTGGGATTAAACTATTTGGCGTACCCGGCGAAAAGCTCTTGGAAAGTGAACACGATGCTTTAACGGCCGATTTCATTTTGCAAAACCACGACGTGTTCTTTGTACCCAACGCCACCGAAATGTGCAAGTTTACGCATGCCGGAGTTATTCTCCGCGATTACAACGAGTACTTAAAAGATCATCCCATTACCGATGAGATTTTAACGGAGATGGAGAAGGAAGAACCCAGCGCGCTCATGGCTACATTCGGTAGTTGTTTGCCCTACGCTTTTGGTACTAACAACTACGTAAAGTACAAAGTAGTAGCACTAGAACCCGCCGTTACGAAGCCTATTCCCAAGAATAACCCCTGTTATTTGCGCGATGAATTGAAACAAAGCCTTATTGAAAAATCTTGGCGTTTCGGGTTTTATGTACAATTCCAATCGGGTACAGGTATGCCCATTGATGACGCAACGGTGAGATGGGATGAACAAGTGTCGCCCCCAGAATTGTTTGCTACCCTTACTTTGCATCAACAAGATATTGATGCGCCCGGGCAAGTAGCCTACGGCGAAAACTTATCTTATAACCCTTGGCATACATTAGCGGAACATGCACCGGCCGACTCAATAGGAGCAGTACGGAAAGTGGTGTATGAAGAAGGTGCTCGCCTTCGTAGAAACCGCAATGGTATTGCTTTAACAGAACCTCGTTCAGCCCGTCAATAATTATTTATACCCTCAAAAAAACTTTCCATGGCTACTAAAAATGCAATCTCTTCCGTAGAGATATATCCTCCATTGGGCATTGCCCGCGTGGGTAATTCCAACGAAATATTTTTCGCTTCCGATGTGCCGGGTGTAGCACCCAGTAATACGAACGGTTATAAAGATGCGAAAGGTCGTATCAAGAAACAAGTACCGCGTTTCAGAATTTACGGGCTGGATGCACAAGGAAAAGTAGTGCAAGAGTTAACAGCCGGTGCCGATGTAACCATCGAATGGCGCGTGAATATTGCCAATCGTAAAGCTGGCTGGTACCAATTTATGAATGCCCTGGATTTACCCGGTAACCAATCTATTCCCAGCGAACACCGTAACCTCGAAGAGCCAGACCGTACGCAGTTAGTAATTGAACCTGCACCGCAAAAAATTTCCGGGATTAACCAGCAAGGTGTGATGTTTAATGATGGAAAGTTCTTCGGTAAAAGCGTGCCTTTAGGTGAAATTAGAACAGATGAAGCAGGTCGTTTGTTAGTAGTGCCAGCCGATGGTACATCAGGTTCTAAAGAACCCGGTGCGAAGCCTACCACCTTTGCCAATAACGATGGTTGGCATGATGATGTGGCAGATGGTACGATCTACGCTACTGTAACTATTGGCGGTACCAAGTATGATGCAGCCCCAGCTATGGTGGCTATTACACCGCCGAACTATGGACAAGGTTTGTTTGCTGTAGTAACGATGTATGATGTAGTAGAAGACTTATTCATTAGCACAGGGGAAATTAAACAACCTACACAAGTAGAATTCTGGAAACATATTTATCCCATCTTGGAACGCACGGTGCAAACGCAGTGGGTGAACCACGGGTTCTTTATGGTGTTTGGACAAAACTCGCCGAGCGATTTCACTACGCCGGAGATGATTGATAAGTTGAAAACACCTGCACCACATAATGCCGAATTCCGCCAGCGTGTATTGGATTGGTACCGTTCTCCATCCAGCTTATCATACGAACCTACTAAAGCACCACCATTCTATGGCGATGCATTTGGTGAATATGAAAAAGTGCACAACGTTGATTTACCATTAACAGCTGCCCAATACGCACGTATGGAAAAGTGGGCGCAAGGCGAGTTTATAGAAGGTACACCACGCGCTACAGATTTCGATGCATTGTCGCCGGAAGAGCAAGTGAAATACTTAATTGAAGCCCCACTGGAAGAATGCCTCGGCGGCCCATTCCACCCTGGTATTGAAATTACATGGCCTTTCCGCCAACGTATTTTCTGGGATGCCAAACCATTCCGTTTAAAAATATTACCAGAGAACGAAGCACCGTTGGATAATTATGGACCGGTATTAACGCCGGCGATTGCCTTGGGCCCAAATGGACCATTAGACGGTAGTGGCCCCGGTTCTTTAACCCGTTGGTTGGGCGTGCCATGGCAAACGGATGAAGCTAGTTGTTTATCGGGATATGAAAGAACAACGTATTTATCATTACCATCGTTCTGGGCAGCACGTGTGCCGAACCAAGTATTATCAGCCGCTTCTTGGGAGCGTTTAACGGATAGTAATTTGAACTTACCACAACGCTTGAAACACTTCGATTATAGGCAAGATTGGTTGCGTGATTTCGGTACACAATACTTACCAAAGATCAACCAAATGGTGCATGAATGGCATTTACTGGGTATCTCTACAGAAATGGAAATGCCTGCAGGTAGTGAAATAGAAGGCTTGCCAAAGAAGCTATGGGTAGAGGCAGGGCGTGCAGGTTCTGAAGCAGAAGATCCAAGCTTCCAACAAGTATTGTATGCAGAACATGCTACACCACCGGCATTACAAACATCGCGAATGATGTTGGCAGATGCGATTGGTGTACATCCAGAGCAATTGCAAGTACGTAAACGTAGAGTATTAGCACGTGATGAAATGTAAGGCATGCATAAGCAAGTAATCATAGTTGGTGGCGGTCCTGCAGGTACCGCCACTGCTTTACAATTAGCCGCTTTGGGGGTAGAATCAATAATCATTGAAGCTGCTCCACAACCCATCCCAAAACCCGGCGAAACGCTGCCTCCACAAGCGCGCCAGGTGTTCCAAAAGCTACAATTACAATCGCTACTCGAACATCCTGCACATATTGCCTGCTACGGTAACCGTGCCGTATGGGGCCATGTTAGGCCAATTGATAAAATATTCTTTCATCACACGGCACCACAAGGTTGGCATATCCACCGTCAAACGTTCGAATCCCAATTATGCCAAGTAGCACATGCGCGCGGCGTAACCATATGGCAAGGTAGTACGGTACAGGCTGTTACGCCTTGCGAAAACGGTTGGCAGGTACAATGTACCAATACGGAAAAACAACGGCAAGTAGCTGCTTGCTCATTTATCGTAGATGCCACCGGTAGAAAATCGCGCATTGCGAGGCTTTTAAACGTGCCGCGAAGGAATTTGGATAAGTTGGTAGGCAGTTATGCGATCGTTCAAAATACAGGCTCTTTACAGCAATATACCTATATTGAAGCAGTGGAACACGGTTGGTGGTACGGGGCGCCATTAAGCGAGGAGCAATTGGTGCTAACCTACATGACCGATGCCGATGTAATATCCCCGTTCAATAGAACAAGCGGAGGGTTTCAACAACTATATGCGCAAACACAGTTTTTACCCACTGTATTAACAAAGTCGATACAACCTATTACACCCAGCTTATACCACGCAGCAACAGGATATTTACAACAACGCCATGGTAATAATTGGTTAGCCGTTGGCGATGCCGCCTTTGCCTATGATCCTATTTCTTCTCATGGTATTATTTCGGCCATGGAAAGTGGCTATTATGCAGGTCATGCAATAGCAGCCCATTTGCAAGGCAACCACGATGCGCTTATAGCTTATGATTATGCCATTAGCCAAGGCTTTTCAACATATATGCAGATGCATGCCGATTATTACGCGGTAGAACAACGTTGGAAACAATCGCCATTTTGGAGCAGAAGGGGGCTTCATAACAGGGCGATTTCTTAACATCAGCATTCCACCTAAAATCAATATCTTCATATTACTTCAACCACCCCAAAATGCAACAATCCTCTTTATGAAACGAATGTTCTGTCTCGTAGCCAGTACCTTATGTGCTACGCTTTGTTATGCTACTATGTTCGCACAAACCAATATTGCCGGGCAATTCAAGGGTAAATACTTTGTGCAAGGTGAATATGCACCTGCCCGCTTTGTGATTGATTTACAACAATCGGGTACCGGTATTTCCGGTGTATACGAATATGCAATGGGTATTTTCGAGGCGCAGGTAAAAGTAACCGGTTATCGTAGCGGCAACCGCTTGTATTTCAAAGATGCTGTAGTGATAAGTAAACGGGGCGGCGATTTGTTCCAAGGGAACTATACGGCCGATATTACTGAAACCGCGGATAGTATTATTATAACGGGCAATTGGAAGTATACCGGTGCTACGTACTTTGATGGTGAATGGATTCGATCGTCGGCTTCTTGTGCACCGGGTACGTTTCGAATAGCGAAGGAGAAACCGCTTTCCCACAATGCTCAGGCTACTGTAGATGCTACGCGCAAAGGGTATAATAATGAAATGGCACAAGGAAATACAACCAGGCAATATCGCACATTGTATAACCGTAGCAACAACCCAGCACCCACGCCTTCCCGTGTAGAAAACGCTACTACAGCACCCGTTACTTCCAACACATATACCACGCTAACCGCCGACGATCAACATAAAATACAGTTCCTAAAAGGTGATCTTGAAAACCTTTTAAGGCAATTGAAACTGGTAGATTTATCTCGATCTATCAAAGAAACAACTAATTGGCGCGTGAAAGAACGCTACGCAGATGGTAGTATGAAAGTACTGCAGTTTAATTACGAAACAGGTTATTATTTATCGAACAAATGGAGTAATATCTATGATGGTATCGTAACGGTGCTGTATCGCAATGGTTTGCCTTATGCCTTGGAAGGGGATGGGTATAATTATAAGTTTGAAGATGGCTATACGAATAACGATTATGCCGAGTTCCCGCATTATGTTTTTCGTTCCAGTTACTACCATCAACGTTTAACTCCTACAGAACAACAAAATATTACACAGTATTTCAAAGCATACGTGCAAGCTCGCTTAGCGAATTCTTCTTCATACCAAGCTGTATTAAAGAAGCATCGTAGCTATCCCGCTGCATACGATTGCAAAAACAACTTGGCCATTATTGCCAAAGAGCAATATACCGTTCAATGGACAACCCGCGATAATCCCGATTATGGAGAACCTTTCGTAGTTACGAAAGAAATTTATGATATGGAAATTGGTGGTAAGCAACCTTTCTATTACTATGTAAACATTAGTAACCACCCCGTTATTATCAAAGGCATATTGAAAAGAGAAACGGCGAAAGGATATACCTATGTCGACGATTCCATTACTTTACAGCCCGGTGAAACAACTGGGTACTTCGATTTTACAAAGGAATTTGATGATCAATCGCGGTACAACCTTCAATACATCAGCGATCCTGGTGTAGTGAAGTTAATTAAGAAGAAAAGCTAGTTGTACAGGCATAACAAAAACCATCTTTACTTTAGTAAAGATGGTTTTTGTGTGTTTACAAAGATCGTGTTACAGGGGAAGCAATACGGAAGAGCCTTGCGACAATTCATCTATGATGTCTTCATAGATGAGGGCATCAGGCATATTAAGTAACGCTTTCAGGTTATTTGAAATGCGGTAATTACCAGATTCATCCCTAAAACAAGCATTCTCTTTAGGACTGTTTTCGTCGCGCGAATTGTCGTAAAACTGTGTAATGTTCATTTCTTTAGGGATGAATGGATAATCGTCTACGATCATCACCCTAGAAGAAATAAGCCCGTTAATTTGCATCCAACCTGCGCTATAGTGTAATAATATTACTTCCCTAGCGGATAGGTTGCCACCGATATAGGTAGCAGCCCCTCCAATTAAGAAATTGTCGCAGGTTATGTTTCCCATTACATAAAAGGCTAAACCAAAATCTAGTTCATGATTGAGAATATTGCCAAAAACAACGAGATTACCGGTAATGATAATCCCTTGTATGTCGCCGGGGGCATTTACAATATTCAGATCAACATGATCTTCGATTAACATGTCGCCTTCATTTACATAGAAGAAACCTGTGTCGATACGTTCATCGAACAATGTGGAGTCGCCGAAAAGATGGTCTCTAATTGGGTATTTTTCGAGCACTTCGGCTAATGGTACTTTTTTAAAGTTCATTGGAATGAATACAAATAGTATAAGAGATATTGGGTAACGCCAACAAACTAATAATTATCTAGCATAAATGATAATATTGGAGCACATTTTTCTTTACAAGGTGCATAAAAATGTTTGTGTTGCCAGGTAGCCGACTTAGGTGAAAGGCCCCACCAAAACTCTGCAAGTGCCAATGGGCGCATGTTTTGCTGGAATGCGTACTGTAATAATTTGGGTGCTGCACACTCCCCGGCACCTGCTGGCGGTTGCCGGTAACCATGCGGGGTAAAAATATCTAGCAGGTTTTTGTATGCTCCCGCTTGGTTGATGAAATTGTATTCGTTGAAGATTTGTTGCTGCAAACCGTTGGAAAGCGCCTTGCGGGCGGCTTTCAGTTGTTGTATTTGTGCTGTAGCTTCGGGTGAAGATGTGCCTGCTAGGGCCGCTATCTCGGTATTAATGCCGGTAATACGCTTCATGCCGACGGCTAAAAATCCTCCTGGTTCCATTCCATCGAAAATAGGTGGCACAAAACGGCTGTGGTAATTCCCGTTCGCCAATTTGCCGGAAAAGGCGGCTAAGTAACCAATTTCGTTGTTGTGCGCCACCACCAACACGCCAAACATTTTACCAATTACTTGTCCTTGGGTATCGCTGGATAGCCCAAAATTATGTGTCCATTCTTGCTGCTGCTGTAAGTGAATTTGTAAATCTTCGGCGGCTATTCGACAAAGAGGATGAATGGCGTTGTTCACACTAAACACGATGCCCGTTGCCAATTGTTGGGCAAACGCTTGATCCGCGAAGCCACGAAAAGGCCCTTCCCCTTGCAGGAATGGCATGTCTAAAGTGGCAATAGTAGTTGTATAATCCGCGGGATCGTTCATCTCACAATTCTCTAATAGTTATACCCCGGCCAATGGGGCCGGGCGGGCGCAAAGATACTGAAAATTAGGCGGAGAGATGCCCTGTTTATGTTTTGGCTATTGCAGTTGTGCTTGAAAGAACTCAATGGTTCTTTTCCATGCCAATTCAGCGGCTGGTCGATCGTAACGAGGGGTGGTATCGTTATGAAAGCCGTGGTTGGCTTTAGGGTATATGAAGGCGGTGTACTCCTTTTTATTGTCTTTGAGTGTTTGTTCGTATGCCGGCCAGCCTTCGTTTACACGGGTATCCAGTTCGGCGTAGTGAATTTGTAAGGGGGCTTTGATGTTGGGTACTTCTTCCAGTGGCGGCTGACCACCATAGAAAGGTACAGCGGCAGCTAAGCTGGGTACACGGGCAGCCATCATATTAGCGATCCATCCACCGAAACAGAAGCCCACAACGCCCACTTTCCCATTGCAGGAGGGTTGTTCTTGTAAATAGTTGGCACCGGCGATAAAATCTTCCAGCATTTCGTTGCGATCGCGTTTGCTTTGCATCTCGCGACCGGTATCGTCGTTGCCGGGGTAGCCGCCAAGTGGGCTTAGCATATCTGGTGCTAGGCTAATAAAGCCTGCCAGTGCTGCCCTACGGGCTACGTCTTCGATATGCGGGTTGAGGCCGCGGTTTTCGTGTACCACTAATATACCGCCCAGCTTCTTTGTATTGTCTTTTGGCATGCAGAGCAAGGCTTTGATTTGGCCGCCGCCTTTTGGAGAGGTGTAGGTAATGTAAGCTTCCGTGATGCGTGGGTCGCCAGCTTTCACTTGGAGGGAGTTTTTGTACTCCGGCATTAGGAAGCTCATGAGAGCAGGTACTGTTAGGCTGCCTACGGCAAACAACGACAGTTTCTGCATGAAATCTGCACGGGAGAGGCGGTTATGCGCGTAATCGTCGTACAGGTCGAATACTTCTTGTTGTATGTCTTCTTTCTTGGGTGTATACATGGTGAAATTTTTTAAAAAATAGACATAATTATTGGTTCATGAAAGCGATTTATACAATATCCACGAAGCGGGCATTGACAGCTTTGGCTAAATCTTGCGGGTCGAGGATAATTTGGAGGCCTCTTTTACCGGCACTCACCACAATGGTTGCTTCAAGCGTAGCCAATTCCTCGATATAGGTGGGGAATTGTTTTTTCATGCCGATGGGCGAACAGCCGCCGCGGATGTAGCCAGTTACTGCGAGCAGGTCTTTCATGGGCAACATGTCGCAGTTTTTATTGCCGCTGTGCTTGGCTATTTTTTTAAGATCGAGTTGCGCGTTGCCCGGGATAACGGCTACAATGTAGGGGTCGATATTGCCTTTAAGCACGAGCGTTTTAAAAAGTCGTTCCGGTTCGATGCCGATTGATTCGGCTACGTCAACAGCACTGAGATGGTCTTCGTGTACTTCGTACGTTCTTACTTCGTAGGAAATGTGAAGGCTATCGAGCATGCGGGCGGCATTGGTTTTCGTGATCATGTTCAACGCAAATTACTTCATTTTGCTTGTTAAATATGCAGCAGGGCCCTGCATATTTTTTGTATATTAGTTCGCATTTACACCCATTTTTATGAAATATATTTTACTTGTTTTTAGCTTAGTGCTCACTATTCAAACCCAAGCGCAGCAATCTTTTACAGTGGAAGGCGATGTGCAAAAAGTGCTGACTATTCAATTTGCGCAATTGAGATCTTTACCACAACATAAGATCGACAGTGTTCGCATTTTGAATCATAAACTTGAGTACAAGAAAACCTTGCACAACGTGAAGGGTGTATTGTTGAAAGATGCGCTGAAGGAGCTAGTGTTGAAAACGGACTCGCCCAAATGGAACAGCGAATTTTATTTGATTGGGTGGGCAGAAGACAACTACAAGGTGGTGTACTCTTGGAATGAAATCTTCAATTCTCCCACCGGGTCTCAAACTTATATTATCCTAAGTATCGATGATACGGATGCTATGCAGTTAGAAGAGAAAATTTCCTTGATAACCACTTCCGATTTTGCCACAGGCCGCCGTTTTGTGAAGCAATTGTCGAAAGTTGTGGTGCAGCAAGTGAAGTAATTTCCTGCTTGTTTTGATGATAAGCAACATGGTGCTGGTACGGCATGATGTTGCTTATTTTTTTGCCCTTTTTTTACGCCCAGCTCTTCTACCCATTGCACCTTGCGAGCCTCCCTTATCGCAATGCTAAAACTGTTGTTCATCCCCTTCAAAACAAAAGTACAGCTCCCTTTCGAAGAAAAAAAGTCGCGTGCCGGAAAGTGCCGCTTTTAACCGCTTTTTGCCGGATTATGCCGGAATATGCCGCTTTGTGCCGGAATATGCCGGAATATGCCGGAAAGTGCCGGAAAATGCCGCTTTTCAATCATTTGCGATCAACTTACACTTGGCAAACAGTCGACTGAACCCCAGTAAATTCAAGGTGCATGTCGGAGAAATGTCGACAAAAGGCTTACTTCACCCTTGGTTTTACTAGGGGTTTGTCGGTGAAAAGTCGGTGAAGTGTCGGTGAAGTGTCGGTGAAAGGGGCCGAAATACACGGAGAAAAAACGGAAATGACTTATTTAGAGCAGGTTAGAAAAATGGGGGATGGCTATTCACTTGCTGCAAGAAGCAGGTGGTATTGATCCAAAATATATCCCACATATATCTCCATATAGGAAAGAAGCGGCCTGGAACATTGGAAGAACATTAAACTACCATTGGAAGATATTATAATTCGGCTATTTACCGCAGTGAATCGACCATTTTATGACCATGTAGGGTAGAAAACAAAAACCCATCTCAACACGCTTGAGATGGGCTTGTTTGTTCATCAAGGCTTTATTAATTTCTTTTCTCGTCGTACACAGCAAATTCAGCAATGCTAGGTGTTTCAGAGAAGCTTTCGATGACGATTTTCACTTTTGTACCCCAAACGCGCGGGAACCTAAAAATTTTTACACGGCCGGCATCTGTTGGCTTACCAGGTAATGGTTTCCAAACACCGTTATCGAAATATTCGAAGTGGTACGTTTTGATGCGTGCTGAATTTTCTACCATCGTGATCATGTTGAAAGAACGCTCTTTCGGGAATTCAACTTCATACCATGGTTGTTTTACACTTGGGTGCGATGACCATGATGAACGGAAGTTATCGTCGTTCGCGAAATCCATGATGTTCATATCATCGCTCCAACTACTGTTAGCCGCTACATGTTTCGCGATATTTTCTGCAATGATAGGTGCTTCATTTGCCGGTAATGGTGCAACAGGACCTTCATTTTTCCATTGCTTGCCGATTGCTTTCAATGCATCAATAGCATTCGCGTCGAACAAGCCATCGCGGTTAGGCGCTACGTTTAAGATGAAGTTACACCATGCTTTGTTGTATGGAACAATAATTTCATTCACCAATTTGCCGGCCTCTTTTACAGGTGTTGTAGCAAAGTTGGATTTGTAAAACCAGTTTTGTTGTAATGGTAAACAAGCTAAGGCTGGAAGGCGGTTTGTGCTGGTAGAAATGTGTTGACCGGCGCCTTGTTCATACGATTTGATATCGGTATAGAAGAGCGCTTCAGCAGGATATTTCGCAGCATTCAAATCCATTACTAAGCATTTCGGTTGCAATTGTTTAATTAAGCCATAGATTTCACCGAAAGGCACATCTTCATACGAAATGCGGCTCCAAGGGGCGTCCCATCCATCAATAATCAACGCATCGATTTCGCCATACTTGGTGAGCAATTCCGTGATTTGTGCTTTAATCATGGCGATGTGCGCAGGCGTTATATGGCCAGGTCTTATTTTATGATGGGTGTCGAGAATAGAGTAGTACAACATTACACGTAAACCTTTTGCGCGGAATGCTTCTACGTATTCTTTTACTACGTCGCGTTTGAAAGGAGAACTCATAACGCTGTAGTCGGTTGTTTTCGTATCCCAAATAGCAAAGCCGCTATGGTGTTTGGTAGTTAAACAACCATAAGTCATGTTGGCTGCTGCAGCGGCATCTGCCCATTGTTTACAATCAAGTTTGCGTGGGTTAAAAAGAGCGGGTGAAGCATCGGGGTCGGCCCAATCATCTTCCATAAATGTAGGAATGTTGAAATGGATAAACATACCGAAACGTAGGTCTACAAATTTTTGTTGTAAAGCATGTAGTTGGCCGTTCTGTTGCGCTTGTACGCGGCCTGCAAATAGTAATGGCAACAGGCATAACGCACTAACAATTCGTGTGAATTTCACTTTTGTTGGATTTAATTATAAGGTTGATAATAAAAAGCTGTTGGTTTCCTATATGCGTGGGAAGGAATGAAAACAAGTTACGCAGTGTTCGCTGTGTATTGAAATGGCGATAAAAAAACAGGTGGAAATGTTTTTTGTTCATCGCGTAACGGCGTAAAGATATAATCAAAACTTCAATAAAAACAACAAAAAATAAAAGTGCTAAAATGTACAACAGCAGAGCGTATAACTACCATTTAATAGGTGCTAAAAAAGTATTAATACAGGAGAGAATTGTACCTGTTGTTGTACCAAGTTTTGTTAACACAGCTACTATCTTCACCATTGCTCGATCTACGCTAGCGTTTATAAGTTGCTGTGCAAGCAGGGTTTCGATAATTGTTGTTGTACACGTTGCTTGTATAAGTTCAAATAAATAATAGCGCCCATCATCAGTATCATGCCTACAATTTGTAGTGGGCTAACTTCTTCTCCCAGTATGAAATGTGCGCATAAAACCACCGCGGGTAATTCTAATGTT
This sequence comes from Chitinophaga skermanii, assembly GCF_003259335.1. Classification (GTDB taxonomy): domain Bacteria; phylum Bacteroidota; class Bacteroidia; order Chitinophagales; family Chitinophagaceae; genus Chitinophaga; species Chitinophaga skermanii. The sequence goes on along the minus strand of NZ_QLLL01000002.1, from coordinate 61,351 downwards.
AAGAGGATGGCGCCTAAACCCGGGCCAATTTTGGGCATACCGGCCGTAAAGCATATAGGAGGGATGACGGTGCCAAAAAGTGCTAAGAAAATACCCCAATGAAATAACTGTACGTCGAAATGGGTGCTTTGTACGATGGAAGGGGCATTGATAAGGAATATCACAAGGGAAGAGCCAGTCATCATAAGCGCACTTTTGTTCAGCATCGGGATATCTTTTCCTAGCTTGCTAACAAAGAGAACGTATAAGGTATATATGAATGCTGCTGCCAATGCTAAGCCAATTCCAACCAACGAAAAGTGCAGCTGCTGTGTTTGCAATAGGTTACCTGCTAAGATGGTACCTACAATAATCACCAATGTGCAAATAATATCGACCACTTGCATTTTCTTGCGAAAGAATATCCATTCACCCAAATTGCTCATCCAGGACACTTGCATAAGTAATACAATGGCGAGTGAAATGGGAATGAACTTTACCGATAAGTAAAAGCAATACGCCGATAGCCCGATCGTGGTACCGGCTAATACTAGTTTCCAACTGAACTGAATACGGATGTTGCCTTTTGTTACCTTTTGAAAGAAAGTGAGCGACCATAAAATTAAAGTACCCAATAAGGCTTGTGTAAATGTTACTTCAGCAGGAGTGTAGCCTTGGCCATAGGCAATTTTGGCGAATGAACTGAGGGCGCCATAACTAATCGCGCCGAGTGCTACGATAATAGCGTATTTCATGGTTGAAATTGTGTTTTGTACAGGTAAATGTATGATGTGCTGGTTGTGGTGTGAAATATGGCAGTGAAATATGTATTTTGTTTTGTCAAGTAATTATTTTGTCGGAATAAGTACGAGTAGAAGGGTTGTTTTGGTATATTAGTAGGAAAAAATCCAATGGAGCAATTATCGCCACAGGAACTGGAGCTATTACGTTTGTTGCAACAGAACTCCCGTTTCGATATCGGGGAGCTAATAGAAAAGCTGAACATGTCGCGTACTTCTGTATATGAGCGTATTAAAAAACTGGAACAGGAAGGTTATATTAAGAACTACGTAGCCTTGCTGGATGCAAGAAAATTGGGATTGAAGTTTATGGTCATCGTGCATGTATCGTTAAATACCCAACGCATCGAATACACAGACGAGTTTCTTGAAAAAGTACAGCACCTCGACGAGATCGTTGATGTGTATGTAACGGGTGGGATAGTGGACGTGATATTGAAGGTATTGGTAAAAGACCCGGATGATTTCAACGAGTTTGTGATGAAAAAGCTATCTGTTTTACCACATATCAGTAAAATTCAAAGTTCGTTCGTGATGCGCACCATTAAGCAAACAACAAATTTGCCGATTTAAGGCAATAGCCGCTTTTATTTATCAAGAATCCTTCCTACATTAAAGGATCAGTTCCACGTTAATGCAATAAACACTCCGCGTATGAAACGTTTCCTATTATTATGTGCGTACACCTGCTTTGCTACATTGGCATTTGCCCAAGCGAAATTGCCTGCATGGGCATTTGGGCCATTTGTACGCCCGGCCAATGTAAATCCCATTTTATCGCCCGATAGTACCAGTACTTTTCTCGACCCAATGAGTGGGAAGCAAGTGGCATGGGAATCGAATGATGTATTTAACCCGGCGGCCACGAAGAAGGGGAAGTATGTATATGTGCTGTACCGGTCGGAAGATAAATCGGGTGTGGGTATTGGCGAAAGAACTTCGCGGTTGGGGATGGCGAAAAGTAAAGATGGCATTCAGATGAAAAGGCGTTCAACGCCTGTTTTTTACCCGGCGAATGATAACAATAAAGAATACGAATGGCCAGGTGGTTGCGAAGATCCGCGGATTGCCCAAGCAGAAGATGGTACTTATGTAATGTTATATACGGCTTGGAATAAAAAAGTACCACGCTTATCGGTGGCTACCTCGAAAGATTTGTTGCACTGGACCAAGCATGGCCCAGCTTTTTATAAAGCCTACGAAGGGCGTTTTAGGGATATGGCCAGTAAATCGGCATCTATTGTAACGAAGTTGGAAAAGGGCAAGCAAACCATTGCTAAGGTAAATGGTAAGTACATGATGTATTGGGGTGAACATTTCATCAACATTGCTACATCCACCGATTTAATTAATTGGGAGCCTACGTTGGATAAGGATAACGAGTTGGCGGCTTGCGTAAGAACGCGACCTTACCATTTTGATAGTGACTTAACGGAATGTGGCCCTCCGGCTGTTATTACAGATAAAGGAATTTTGCTATTGTACAATGGTAAAAATAAACCGGGCGAAGGACGCGATACTAATTACACAGCGAATACCTATGCGGCTGGGCAAATATTGTTTGATAAAAACGATCCATCCAAAGTAATTGGTCGTTTAGATACACCGTTTTTTGTACCAAGTGCGCCATTTGAAAAAAGTGGGCAATATCCCGCGGGTACAGTATTTGTAGAGGGATTGGTTATGCATAACAAAAAGTGGTATTTATATTACGGTTGTGCTGATAGCCGCGTAGCGGTTGCAATTTTCGATCCATCATTAAAACAATAGCATATGCATCCTTCCAATAAAAAATTCAAATTAACGGCAGCAGAAATTGTACCATTGGTGCCTAATAGGGGAGGTTGTATTGCCACGGATATGATTACCGTGGAAGGGCTGCCAATTATGTACATGTACCGTGATGAGCCGGTGAATGAAGTAGATACAGGTTGGCAATTTTTCGCCGGCATAGAGCCAGATGAGTATGTGAATGATCACAATAATGCCGGGGTGTATGATGTAAATACGATTGCGAACTACGACCCGGCGATTATACCTTATTTGGATTTGCCGATTGGAACGGAGTTAGAGCGGGAGGAAGGGACGGACAAGTTTAATATTATTGCGGGGTAATGAGCATATTGGGACGTTTGAAAAGGCGTCCTTTTTTTTGTTAGGAGAAGAGAGATGTAAGCGAGCTTTGATAAAATATCTTTCACGAGTGATGCGTTATAGGAAGCATCGACCTAACCTATATGAAATATACCCTTTTATCCTGTATTGCTGTATGCTTGATAGCATGTCACCAAGCTATCAACCCCAATCCGTTACCGATACATGCCCGGTGGGAAACAGTACGATTAGGAGATAGTACTACAAGCGTAACATTTGCGGTGCCGGAGGAGTACGATACGAGTTATCAATATTTTGATGGTAATACCTGTAGTTATTTCCCCGACCAAGTATATCGTTACCAATCGAAGCAATGGCCACTTCGGGATTCAACCTATTATGCGCAAGAGGCTAATTGGTGGGAAAGTGATTCAACTGACATGTTTACCATGCAATACTTTACGGAACCTAGGTATGCACTGGTTGATACGGGTAATTTGAACACTGCCATGCGTATCATATCCCGTTACAAATCTATAGATAGTGTAACATTTGATACTATTTTTAAAATTGGAGATCGATATATGGGAGTGGTTGTGCCGGGTAAAATGAATTATACAGAGAGGGTAGAAGTACTTGCAGAAACTGAATTCCATGGCACTAGTTTGTTTTTGAAATATTCCTTGGTAATGCGTGATACGGATTCCACTCGTAAGCAAAATTTCATTAAGCGGTCTGTCCAGTTGTTAAGCACCGTGCGTGTGTATGGTGATACCTTGAAAACGTTATAATATCTATATGTTGAGATATGTAACCCTATTTATGTTGTTGATTTGCACCGCTTGTAGGCCGGGAGTTCCTGTAAAACCTTTGCCCAAGCATGCCAAGAAGGTTAGCTTGAAGTTGGCTGATAGCATTACTACCTTAAGTTTTTATGTGCCGGAAACGTACGATACTAGTTTCTCTTGGATTTGTGAATCGGATTGTTGGCCTGCATGTGCTGAAAGGTGGTATAGGTTCCAATCGAAAGCATTACCTATTTTTGAAGAAAGCGGCTTTTTCTGGATCGATACTATTTTACATAAAAACGAGTTGACTTTCAAGCATGCATACTTATTTCCTGTTTATGATGCCGACACGAGTTATCATCGGTATTATTTGGATCGCATGAAAGAAAAAGAATCGATATTCGATCGTACATTAACAAATAGAAAGTTTATAACTGAGAAGATAAACGGGCGTTATTATTATATCATGGCAGCAGAGGATACCGATTCTATTATAAGGAAGAGATTGTTGATACATACCCAGGTACACGGTGAATTGCTTGAACTAGAGTATAAAATATTTTCAAAAGTGAAAGATAGTGCCACGGATCATTTCATCCAAAACTCACTCGAACTACTAAGAACAATGGAGGTAAGTGAAGCAAAATAACTCCACCCATTTTGTATACTTCTTGGAAACCACTAACATTGCATCATCATAAAAACAGATGGCATGGCGTATTCGAATTACTTTGAATCTAATTATAAAAAGTTCGGGTGTTTTGAAATTGATGAAGATACTTTGGAGGAGATCCGTGCAGGGAAGTACGACGATTACATCAAGATTATTTTCATGCCTGCAGGTTCCAGTGTTACTATTGATTTTGATGAATATAAAATAGATAGTGCGGCACTGTTTTGTGTTGGCAATTTCCAATACCTACACTTTAACAAGCAGGGGAAAGGCCCGGCATACTTCATATATTATAACCGGGATTTTTATTGTATTCAGATACACGATGCCGAAGTAGCCTGCGATGGCATCTTGTTTAATAATATGTACAACTTGCCCATTACAAAATTACCCGGCGCGGAGGCGAAAGTGATTGACGCTTTATATGGATATATTAAACAGGAATTGAGTGGGAAAGAGAGTTCGCATGAAGAAATGATCCGTACCTATTTGAAACAATTAATTATACGTGCCACCCGCATTTGGAAGCAGCAACAGTTAGGCGCTTTACTTGATGAACCATTGAAAGAAACAGAGTTTTTCCGAGATTTCAGTCGTTTAGTAGAAATTCACTTCCGTACTAAACACATGGTTGCTGATTATGCCGACTTAATGGGTGTAGCGCCTAAAACCCTTTCTGCTAAATTTAACCGGTACGACCTACTCGCCCCCAATGATATTATAAAAGACCGCATTATCCTAGAAGCCAAGCGTTTACTCTGTTATTCTAATTATAGCGTGAAGGAGATTGCCTACCAGTTAGGCTATGACGACCCAGCCTATTTCAACCGCCTTTTCACCAATAAAGCAGGTGATTCACCGGCTACTTTTAAGAAAAAGTACCTTTCGGGGAAAAAAGTACAATTATAATCGGCAAAATGACATTTTTCGAGCTGTAGAACGGCTATACCTTTGTATCGTTGAATTAATTATTACAAAAACAAAAAACGTAAAAACGATATGAAACGTAATGCTACAGCCGTTTGGAACGGTAACATTAAAGAAGGAAACGGTCATTTAACTACACAAAGCACCGTATTAAACGAAACGCAATACTCTTTCAATAGCAGGTTTGCCGATGGTATTGGTACGAACCCCGAAGAATTGTTAGCTGCAGCCCATGCAGGTTGTTTCACCATGAAGTTGAGCCTAGATTTATCAACGGAAGGGTTCACCGCGGAACGTTTGGAAACAAAGAGCACTGTTGTATTGGAAGAAGGCAAAATTACGCATTCTCATTTGGTGTTACGTGCTAAAGTACCCGGTATTACGGAAGCCGACTTCCTTCGTATTGCCCAACATGCCGAGAAAACTTGCCCGGTGAGTAATGCTTTAAGTTTACAAATCACCTTAGAAGCACATCTCGAACAATAATCATTTCATTCACTATTCTCTTTTCTTCATTCGCCGGCTGCTCCGCGCTAGGCGTTCTAACAAATCCTACACATTCCTTAAACTCACAAAAATGAAACAGTTCCTTACAAGAATATTTATAGCTTTTAGTCTTTTCTTATTGACAGCTAGCCTCCATACTGCATTTGCGCAAAACAAACCATTTATCAAGAACGTAGTACTCGTGCATGGGGCATTTGTAGATGGTTCGGGCTATAAAGGTGTATACGATATTTTAACCAAGAAGGGCTACAACGTAACGGTTGTACAAAATCCCCTTAGCTCCCTTGATGCCGATGTAAAAGCTACCCAAGCAGCCTTAGATCGACAAGATGGACCAACCATTTTAGTAGGGCATTCATACGGGGGAACCGTTATTACAGAAGCGGGCGATCATCCGAACGTGGCAGCATTGGTATATATCGCGGCTTTCCAATTGGATAAGGGTGAATCTGCGATTGATTGGGCGAAAACAGAACCGGCGGCTCCAGAAAGTGGGATTTTAGCACCGGATGCGAATGGTATCTTGTATTATGATAAAGCGAAGTTTCATGCAGGTTTCTGTGCAGATATTCCAGTAGACCAAGCTAACTTTATGTATGCTTCGCAGGGAATGTTCGCGGCAGATGCTTTAGGGGCGAAAGTAAGCAAGGCGCCATGGAAAACAAAGCCTTCATACGGGATTGTAGCTTTAGAAGATAAAGCGATTTTACCGTCCATCCAAAGAAAGATGTATGCAAGGGCAGGGGCGAAAATCACGGAAATTAAGGCTAGTCATGTTGTATTCATGTCGAAACCACAAGAAACGGCCGCTGTGATTATGCAAGCATCCCAAGGGGTAAAATAATAAGCGTAGACGAGCGATTTTTATTGATTTTGCAAAAGGAGGCGCGCCGGAAGGTGTGCCTTCTTCATGTAATAGTAGTGCGTTGAGCGGGGATTATTTTGTAATCTTGCGGTGTATAGCGCAATTCTATAACAAATTGACCAATTTTTTTGATGAAAAAAGTATTCTTAGCCTGCATTGCCAGCTTTAGTATGTTGTCGGTTGTGAACGCCCAATCGTACAAGTATACGCTGGATGTCAACCAAATCAAGAACGATATTTTGCCGGTGAGCTTGGTGACGCCGCCGCAAACGAGTAAAAAAGTCATCTTTTCGTTACCCAAAATTATCCCTGGTACTTACGCTATTAGCGACTATGGAAACTTCGTGGATAATGTACAAGCCTTTACAGCAGCCGGTAAAGCTTTGCCGGTAAAGCGCTTGGATGTGAACCGTTGGGAGATTTCGAATGCTCACCATATGGCGAAATTGACCTACAACGTAGAAGATATTTTTGATACCGACAAGAAGCATAACGTGTACCCGATGGCGGCTACCAACTTCGAGGAGAACAACGTTGTATTGCATTACCCGGGCATTATTGGGTTTTTCGAAAACCAAGGCAAGCTGCCTTTCGAAGTAACCATCAATAAACCTACGAATTACTTCGCTGCTACCAGCAAAACACCTGTAAAAACAACTGCTAACCAAGATGTATTCGATTTTACGAACGTAGACGATATCTATGATATGCCTGCCATGTATGGTAAAATGGATACGGTTACTATTAAAGTAGGTTTAACAGATGTATTGGTGGCTGTATATTCTCCGAACGGGGATATTAAAGCGGCGCCTATTGCTAACAAATTATCGGCTTTGATTCAAGGTGCGAAGAACTATTTGGGTGGTAAATTACCAACAGATCGTTACGCGTTCTTGTATTACATTAAAGGTAGAGGATTGAAACAATCGTTCCCTCCAGGCTTATCTGGTGCTTTGGAACATACCACATCTTCTTTCTACTACTTACCAGAAATGCCGGCGGCGGCGTTGGAGAACATGATTGTGAATATTTCTTCACACGAATTCTTCCACATCATTACACCGTTAACAATTGCTTCTAAAGAGGTGAAAGAGTTTAACTATGATGAAGTTGTTTTGTCGAAACACTTATGGTTATATGAAGGAGCAACAGAATACACTGCTCACCACGTACAACGTAAAGCCGGTATTGATACAGAGCAACAATTTTTGAATAAATTGTCGCAAAAAGTAACAGGTTCACTTCTGCAGTATAACGATACATTACCGTTCACTACATTGAGTAAATCTGCAGCAACTACGTATGCCGATCAGTATGGTAACGTATACCAGAAAGGTGCGTTGATTTCTGCCTGTTTGGATGTTTATTTATTACATCTTTCAGAAGGTAACTACGGCTTACGTAATTTGATGCACGATTTAGGTGTGAAATATGGCGCCAATGCTTATTTCAATGATGATGAAATCTTCGATGAAATTGGTAAATTATCTTACCCAGCTATCAAAGATTTCTTAGTGAAATATGTAGCCGGTAATACACCGATTCCGTATGCAGAATACTTTGCATTGGCCGGTGTGAAATTCTCTACACCATCGTCTAAAAAATTAATCATCGATGAGAATGCTTCAGCACAAGCGAAATTCATCCGTGAGAAATGGTTAGGTGTAGACCCGGTTATGCCGAAGAACTAATACGATTTTGAATATACCATGTAAAGCAATGCCCGTGATAAACGGGCATTGCTTTTTTTATTGATGCCAGCTGCATCTATAAGTGTTTTAAAGGGGCGTAGCAGTTTTGTTCACTACTTTCGAAGGCAGGTTAAAGGCATGTCAAAGGCTTTTCAAAGGGTCGTTAAAGTCATTCAAAGAGTACCCCTAGTGTTTACAAGGGTTTTAGGCCATTTTCAAAGGGAAGTTAAAGTCTTTCAAAGGCACCCCCTAGTGTTTATAAGGGTTTCGGGCGATTTTCAAAGGCTTTTCAAAGGGTTGTCAAAGGCTTTGCTATGGAACTGATTGGCATTCAATTATTTGGGAATTTCATTCGTTTTTAGCCTTATTTGGGCCGAAAGTGTGGTTTTGAGGAAGAGGTAGGGGTAGGGGTAGGGTGTTTGGTTGTCTTTATGGGGCTAAAAAGTATAAAGAAATGCGGTTTTTAGTAAGGGTATCCTGTAATAGAATTTGTCTTGTGTAGGACATTAAACGAGGTATGTTTTTAGACAACCCTTCTGTGTTGATATATATAATTAATATACGGACAAAGTATTTATGCTTCGTTAAAAACTTGGCGTAGTGCTATACGGTTACCTTCTGTATCCTCAAATTCTGCTACTGCAAAGCCGTATTGTTCATTAACGGTAATAGGGTAGAGTACTTTGGCACCGTTATCGATGGCGCATTGTAAGGTGTACGCGATATCGTTGGTATGGAAATAGAGAATGATGCCGTTGTTGGTGGCTTTGTATACATCGCCTTTTACAAGGGCACCCGTAATGCCGGGATGAGCAGCTTGCCAAGGAAAGAGGGCCATTTCGTAATTGTCGATCGTGTCGATGTCGAAGGTATATCCAAATACGTTGGCATAAAATTCAACGGCGCGGGCCATATCGTGGACCGGGATTTCGAAATAGGCGACTGGGTTATGTAATTGGGTCATGGGTGAATGTTGGTGTTGAATAATATAAAATCCTACAAAGTCAATGCCATCATCAAATCATTTTGTACATCATTACCTAAAGTGAAAGTACAGGTATCAAACACGGTGAATCCATTCCTTGTATAGAACTGGATGGCTTTATGATTCTGTTCCCATACGGCTAGCCATACTTTCGTGTATGCACGTGCTTTGGCTAATGCAACGGCATGATCAAATAGTTGTTGGCCTATGCGCATGCTTTGGTATGGAGGTAACACGTATATACGTTCGATTTCTAGCGTGTTTTTTTCTTGTAAGTGTGTTTGTGCATCGCCAATGTTTAGTTTGATGTAGCCTATGTTTTGGCCATCGAGTTGGGCGAAGAAGAATAGCGAGTGGGGGTTATTTAATTCGCTGCGTAATTGTGGTAACCCAAGATCTTCATGGAGATATTTATCCATGTTCTCTTGTGTATTAACGGCAGCATAAGCTGCTATGAAAGTGGTTTGCGCGATTTGCTGTAATGCAACTACGTCGTTTTCGCCGGCTTGTATAATAGAAATTGTTTGCATGGTCTTATGCGAAAGTAGGGATTTCAATTACAGGAATGTAACTTTAGGATGAACGAAAGTGCAAATGTATGTCGAACCCAAGAAAAGTAATTACCCTTCAAGGTGCAAATATGCATGATATTCCCAGCTTTTATGATGAGATCAACCGTGTTTTTATGGTCGATGAAGATTGGTTATTAGGGCAAAGTTTGGATGCTTTGAATGATTTGTTATATGGCGGTTTTGGGTTGATAAAACTGGATGAACCTGTGTTATTGGTGTGGGAACATTTCGAAGAAAGCAAGAAAGCGTTGGGGGTAGATGTTACGCGGGCATATTATGAAAGCAAGTTAGTGCCAGGCTCGCCATTCAATAAAAAACTTTTTACCGAGAAGTTGCAAGCTTTGCTGGCTGGAGAAGGACAAACATATTTTGATATTATTTTAGAGGTGATTGGAGAGCATCCGGATATTGAGTTATGGGCGAAGTAGGGTGATCAATAAACGAAGTTTATGATATGTTATTTAATTGTATTACTTTTCTGGCCTAAATTTATTATCCCTAACTATTATGTTTATTGTTTACGGCAAGAAGGTCGGTGTGATCAAACGTTCCACTGACCACCAACGGAATTGTAAAAACTGCAAAGATTTTAACCAAAAAACTGTTGTTCGCCAAGCTTATGGGCATGTTTATTACATCCCTTTTTTCCCTATGGGGCCTAAATATGCAGAAATTTACTGTGAAAGTTGCGGACAACGCACCCATGATACAACATTGCAAAATGATTATGAAAAATCGACGAGAGCGCCTTTTTATTATTACAGTGGGCTTATTGTCATATTATCATTAATGCTCTATGGCGCTATAGCTGATTGGATGGATAGCTTCAGCACTAAAAAGTTTGTACAACATCCTATAGTAAATGATGTTTATCGTGTGGTGGATAAGCAGGAAAATGGCGATGTGTATACTTATTTAAAGCTTAAAAAAATTGAAGGAGATAGTCTAAGTTTTTATGAAAGTCGGCTAGTATATGTACATGTGAGTAAGAAGTTTGCTGAAATTGATTATTTTATGAATAATGCATTTGTGAAGTATTCCAAGAACCAAATAGTAAATATGTTTGATGAAGGGTTAATTGATCAAATAGAGAGAGATTATACGGAGGCTTCTGGGTATAGTCGTGAAGAAACAATGAAAGAATAATACATATGCATTCCAAATAAAAACGTCACTATTTACATGTGACGTTTTTATTTGGAGGTGCCCTATACGTTTGCTATTACAGCTTTTGACTCTAAATCGTTAATAAGAATCGATTTAATTGAAGTATACAAGTGATCCTTGGCTTCAGCATAGGAAATCCCGTATAACCTTTCAACCTCCTGCAAATGTGGAGGAAAGGCAGTAAGTAGTTTATCGTAGTAAGCGTTTAATTCGTGTACGCTCGGCAGGTTGTATTGCAGGCGTAATTGAAACCTTCTTACCAATGCATGATCAATCATTTCGAGGTGATTGGTGGCAGCAACAAGCAATGCCTTTGGAGGGAAATAGTCGATGAGTTGAATAAGGGTATTCACTAAACGGCGCATTTCACCTACGTCTCGATCGTCTTCGCCGCGGGTTTTACCAATATGGTCGAATTCATCGAGGAATAGTACGGCATGGTCGCGGGCGACTTTGTCGAATACCATTTTTAGGTTATTGGCGGTTTCGCCTATTTTAGAAGAAACGATGGTGCTAAGATTGAGGATATAGAGATTTTTATCCAACGTTGAAGCAATGGCCTTCGCGGTGGTTGTTTTGCCACAGCCGGAACTTCCATGCAACATAATCTTATTGTCGACAGGTAAATTGTACTTCTTTAGCTCGTCGATATACCGGAATTCCTTCATTAGCTGGTCCAACACTTGTTTATTAGCAGGGTCTAATGAAATATCCGACCAGTTTACTTTTTCTTTCTCATTAATGATTACGTCGAGTACGTGCATGCATTCTACATTTGAATGCCCAAAATTAGGTCAATTTGATAAAAAGGCATTACTAATTACTTAATAATGCCTTGTGTACAGCTTATTTTACATCTGCGATAGATGCGCCGAAGTTGATATGAAGTACGTTTCCGTTTGTTGTAACCAAGGCTGGAACGGATTTTACACCAGCAGCAGCTGCTGCATCGATGTATTGTTGTTGTTCACCGAGGTGAATGATGTCAAGATTTTCTTTGCCAACGAGTTGGATGATATCGTGTTCTGCGCTTACACAAACTGGGCAACCTGCGTGGTAAAAAACGGCTTTTTGCATATGTTTTAAAATTGTGCGTGAAAGAATGATTGTAATTCGATGGCAAAACTACTGTACCTTTGGACTACTGTTATGATACAGAATGTGTAAAAATTGGTAGTCCAGATGTTAAGACCTTGGTCCGTAAATATTCAACTCGATGAGTCGGCTGAAAAGGCCATTTACCTGCAAATAGCGGATGCAATTATTCACGATATTAAAATGGGGCGCCTAAAAGCAGGTGAGGCCTTGCCGGGGAGCAGGTTGCTAGCCCAGCTATTGAAAGTGAACCGCAATACAGTGGTAGATGCATTGCAAGTATTATTGATGGAAGGGTGGTTAGTATCCAAAGAGCGTAAAGGCACATTCGTAGCCGAAACAACCCCCACCTTGCAACTGCAAAAAGATCTTCCTGTAACCACTTCAACCGCCGCCGTTGCCATTCAAAAAGCACATACAATTGTATTCGACGATGGGCATCCCGATAGTAAAATAGCGCCCATTAACGAGTTGGCGAGGGCCTATAGGCAAATATTCAGTCGTAAAGCTCGCTGGAAGGTAATGGATTATGCTTGTGAGTTGGGTTCTATGGAATTCCGAAAAGCCATTGCGCAAATGTTGAACCATCAACGGGGCATGCAAATCAACGAATCGCAGGTATGTATTACCCGCGGTAGTCAAATGGCTACTTACCTGGCTGCACAATGTTTATTGGAAAAGGGCGATGCAGTAATGATTGAAACGCCCGGGTATAAACCGGCTTGGGCTGCCTTTGAAAAAGCAGGAGCGGAGCTATTGCCTGTTCGAGTGGATGGTGATGGTTTAGTAATTGATGATATTCTTCATCATCTTCAATCAAAAAAACGCATCAAGGCAATTTTTACAACGCCGCATCGTCAATATCCCACCACTGTTACCCTTAGCTTGCAACGTAGATACCAATTAGTAGAACTTTCGAATAAATACGGTTTTACAATTATTGAAGATGATTACGATAACGAATTTCATTTCGGCTACAGGCCCTTCATGCCTATATCCAGTTTACCTGGCCTGGCTAATTTCATCTACATAGGTACCATGAGTAAAGTAGTAGCCCCGGCATTGCGTACGGGTTACTTGGTAAGTAGCCGGGCTTCGTTTATCGAGTCGATTGGTGAGTTGCGGAAAATTATCGATGTACAAGGAGATATTATCATGGAACAAGCTGTATTGCAGTTGATTCATGATGGAACCATTAAGCGACATATCAAAAAAGCAACGTTGCATTATAAGGCAAAGCGTGATAAAATGAGCGAGTTGCTAGGAGAACATCTAGCTACTTATTTTAATTATACAGTGCCGGAAGGTGGGTTGGCTTTCTGGTTAACGCCAAAAGAAAACCTAGATACGACTTCATTCTTTCATCAACTCAGTCAAAAAAATATTTCTCTTCCACCATCTTCACAATTCTATTTTGGCAAGAACCAATATGGTATTCGATTGGGATATGGTTCTCTTTCAGAAGATACAATAGCAGAAGGCGTAAAATTGATCGCTAGCGTACTATAATTTGTAAACATCTGATGTTTGAATGTTGTTTTGGTTTACCTTTGTCAAACATCTGATGTTTGATTGTATGTCGAAACGAACAAAATTAGCAGACATAGTTATAGAGAAATTGCAGCAGCATATTTCACTTGGTAAATGGAAAGTGGGTGAGAAGATTCCCGCGGAGCCGGAGTTGATGGAGCAATTTGCTGTAGGGCGATCTACCATCCGGGAGGCGATTAAAACCTTGGCGCAAAACGGGATATTGCGGGTACAGCAAGGGTCGGGCACGTTTGTGAACGAGCCAGGCGTATCTTCGGAAACATTGGAGCAGCGGTTACGACGTGCTGCCCAGCAGGAATTGAACCAAGTGCGTATATTACTGGAGCATGCCATTATACGTTTAGCTGTTGCACACCGTACAAAAGCACAGGTCAAAGAAATGCAAAAGTCCTTGAAAAACCGGGCTGCAGCCATTCAAGCCGATGATTATACTACTGCCATTGATGCAGATATTCAATTTCACACTACCATTGCGGCTGCTAGTAAAAATAGCGTATTAGCCGATTTATATGCAGGCTTTACGCATGTATTACGTACATCCTTCCAACAACGGGATAGCGGCAGTGTTACCCAATTTTCGCACACGCATGTTTTGCATGAACAACTTTTGGAAGCCATTATCGATCGCAACGAAGTAGCTGCTATTGCAAGCTTCGATGCATTACTTCAACATAATTCAAATGCTATATAAATGACGGTTTTAGTTTTTACATTGATCTTATTTGCAGGTGCTTACGCGGCAGGTTTGATTGGGTCGTTAACAGGACTAGGAGGAGGGGTAGTTATTATTCCTTTGCTGAGCGTGTTTTTAGGAATTGATATTCATTATGCTATCGGGGCCGCGCTTGTGTCGGTGATTGCCACTTCTTCGGGTTCGGCGGCGGCATATGTTCGCGAGGGTATTACAAATATGCGCATTGGGATGTTTCTCGAAATTGCTACCACGGTGGGAGCGGTCGTGGGTGCCTTATTAGCAACAGTTGCACCTACCCATCTGATTGCCGTATTGTTTGGTGCCATTTTGATATTTTCTGCGATGAATTCCTTGCGTAAGAAGGATGTGCATGTGCTAGAAACATCGAGCCCGCTAGCCACGAAGCTTAAGTTGTACGGATCATATCCTACAGCACAAGGCACGGTGCATTATGGAACGAAGAACGTGATAGGTGGTTTTTTAATGATGATTGTAGCGGGTGTTCTATCGGGGTTACTGGGTATTGGCTCAGGCGCCTTAAAGGTAATAGCCATGGATAATATTATGCGTATACCATTCAAGGTATCTACTACTACCAGTAATTTTATGATGGGGGTAACAGCAACGGCCAGCGCGGTAGTGTATTTACAAAGAGGGTATATTCAACCGGGAATTTGTATGCCTGTTGTAATAGGGGTATTATTAGGAGCTTTAACGGGTGCGAGAATACTTATTCGTTCTTCACCTGGCAAATTGAAGCTGTTTTTCGCCATCGTTATTACACTATTAGCCTTACAGATGATTTATAACGGGGCTACCGGGAGAATTTAAAAGCGGGATATCATGGAAAATGTAAAAGATAAAGACTTACAATATATTATTGGCAACCTATTACGCTGGGGCGTATGGACCTCTTTGGGTATTGCTTTTATAGGAGGACTCATCTACTTATCACGTCATGGGCAAGAGGTGGTGTATTACCCTAAGTTCGTGGAAACGGATCGGGATATGTTAACGATTTTAAAAGAGATGTTGCAAGGGATTGGAGCGGGTCGTGGTCGTGATATAATTCTATTGGGTATTATGTTATTGTTCGCGACACCAATTTCGCGGGTGCTTTTTTCGTTGGTAGGATTTATTCTAGAGAAAGATCGCCTGTACGTTTGTATTACATTGATTGTGTTGATGATTATTTTTATTAGTGTGCGGGGTGGTTTAGGTTGATGGTAAATATTGGCCGGCTGGGTGTTGGGGGGATACTTTGCCGGCATTGTGGTTTGAAAAAGCTATTGTAGGGTAAGGCTGTTTGGGATTTGTCGATTATATTCGCGTACGAAAGCATGTATTTTCGAGAAGTACTCACATGAAACGGTGGCGTTATCATATCACATTTGTATTTGCACTATTTTGGCAAGCTCTTCACCTACAGGGGCAATCGGCTGATTTGGATACGAATTTCGTGCGCCGGTACGAGAAGAGTAATATGATAGAAGTATTCACCGGCCTCACGAGTTTACAGTTCAATTTTGCGAAGAACCAGACCGATAAAAGTGATTTTAGGTTAACAGCCAATTCCAGTAACTATATAGGGGTGGATGTAAGTTACAAGTGGTTGTATTTGCAAGCCACAGTGAATATCCCTGGCACCCAGCTCGATAAAAACGTTAACTTCCACTATACTTCCTTAAAATTTAAGTTTGGCACCCGTAAACTGATCTTTCAGCCGTTTTTTAATGCCTATAATGGCTTGCTGATTCCCAAGTTGGAGCATCGATCATACGAACCATTTCGAAATATTCACTTCGTAGATGTGGGGCTAGATATGTATTATTATACGAATGCCCGCCAATTCTCGCACAGGGCGGCTTCTGCTTTCTCGGAAGAACAAGTTCGTTCTAAGGGTACTTTCTTTTTTACGGCATCACCCGTTTGGCGCAGGATTAGTTGGGTAACACCATCGCGCGATTTAGTGCCCGACTCGGCTACTTACCAGCTATTGTCGTCGAATCCTAAATGGGTTTCATTGGTTTTACGGGGTGGTTATACGTATAATATTGTGCCTGCTAAAAATTGGTTGATTGCACCTGCTATAGCTGCGGGTGGAGGGGCCTTGTATGAACTAACACCCGGGAATAAGTCGATTCAAGCGGTGTATGATGTGCATGCTTGGATTAATACAGGGTATAATGGTCCTCGTTATTACGTGTACATGAATGCTAGTTGGGAGAATTTGAGGACTAATTTCTTGATAAAGAAATTGCGGAGAGTTAATTCTGATATATCGATCACTTTTGGGTATCGATTTAGCAACTTTAAGAAGAAGATACTGGGGATATTATAGTTGTATCGAGCCTATTCTTATAAATAAAAATACACGCTAGGAGAGCGTGTATTCATAGAATCAAAGAAAACATATAAGGTTAATACTACATTTCTTGTAGCATTTGTTTCGCATTGTTAATTTCAGATGCAAGCGCTTCTTCCATTTCGTCGCTCATAGGAGTGCCGATCACTAGTTCTAAATAGCTGAGTGCTTTATCCCATTCAGCGTTATTAAAATAGAATTCGCCTAATGCACAGTTAGCTTGCACGAAATGTTGGACATCATTCGCTTCTTGACTTTCCGTTACAACCTCTTGCAGTAAAGTGACAGCCTGTTCGATTTTTCCTTCATCTAGTAATAGAAGGGCTTTTGAAAATGATGATGTAAGATCCATTGTTTCATTGTTGTTCAGGGCAAAAATAGTAATTTTTGCATTATCTTTTTTTGATTGTAACTTTATATAGATCGTGTGCTGTGTGTAATATTCCATTAAAACATTCCTTCCACGAAAAATATATCGCAATGAAAGCACTCAAAATTTTCCAAATTTTATTGGTATGCCTTTGTATGTCTGCCATTTCATTCGGCCAGTCGACCGACGAGGCTTTGAAAGAGTGGGAACGAGCCAAAGCGTATACGAAAGAATACCTTGATGTGATGCCTGCCGGTAGCTATGGCTTGAAGCCAACGCCGGAAATGCGTTCTTTTGCAGAGCAAATGCTCCATTTGGCCGATGCCAATTATGGATTTACAGCCACCATTACGGGTGAAAAAGCACCGTATGGATTTGGCGCGTTGGAGAAATCTCAAGATCAATCTAAAGAAGCCGTTACCAAAATGGTTATGGACAGTTATGATTACGTGATGGCTGCTCTTAAGAAAATGACGCCAGCAGAGTTAGATGGTAACATTAAGTTCATGAACCGTTTTGAAATGACACGCCGCGTGGCTTTTGAAAAGGATTTTGAGCATCAAACCCACCATCGCGGACAAACAACTGTATATATCCGCTTAGCGGGAGCGAAGCCTCCGCAAGAGAAGTTATTCTAGTCAACAGTGATATTTGTAAAAGCCGCTTCTACATGATAGGAGCGGCTTTTTTTATGTAGGTGCATACTGGGGAAACTTCAATATTGTGAGGATTTCATACTATTTCCTTTTGGTTTACTATATCGCTTCGCATAATAAAAAGTGTTTGGATATTCACTTATAAGACAATGAAGCGAGTAAATTGGTCACGAAATTTTCGCAAAAAATTATTTTGTTTTTTATGTGACCACCTACCATCTTTCCCTGTCTAATCAACAAACGATCTATTGGTTATCTTTTGCCTTACGACTGAATTGTAGTAGATTCATATCATCTGAAAAGGCTGTTGTAACCTATAATGTATTGTTATTCACTATTTAATTATTCGAGGAAAATGATCCAGGTTCCTGCTGCAGTGCAAAATTTTATCGATATGGCTATTATAGCTGGGGATGCTTGTTTGCCTGCATATTATCCAAAAGACCAGGTTGCGTTTGAAAAGCTACAAAGTGGTTACCGGTTTCATGGCATTACGTTAGAAGATTTAACGGGTATGCAAGCAGGGCAATGGCAACCAGGATGGTTTGTGGTGGCTCTGAATGAAATGGATGATCCTTATTTTGTTGACTTTTCAGAAGAAACGAAGGGGTACCCTGTGTACTTTGCTTGGCATGGTGCAGGGGTATGGGAAGCACAATTAGTAGCACCTGGTATACAAGCTTGTCAAGCGCTTTTAGAGGACTTAAAGCGTTTGCATGGTAACCAGCCTGGCACAGCTGCCTACCTTGAAGAACACTGCAACATTGATGAAGGGCTGTGGCAAGAAGTATACGATCATACATTGTCGCAAGATGAATTTGTTGAGCAAGAACCGGTTAACATGGGAGATTATGTTCAAGGTGATATTCTTGTAATCGATTGTGGACCTAACAAGGTGAAGGTTATGCAATTTGTAAAAGCGTTGCTAGGTTTAAGTCCGCAAGCAGCCTTGGGAATGGTCAATAACCCGCCATTTGTACTAAAAAGTGGATTCAAAATATTAATGCTGAGAGTCATTGCTCAACTAGAAAGCTTGGGTGCAAAAGCTGAATTTATACCTAGTAATTCGAAATAATATTTCTAAAAATAGCGTTATTTTAACTGGAGAGACCCGCTTCAGCAAGATACCTTGTGCCAATAAACTAAGATCTATATATACGTTTATATTTTTCAACATGAGAACAATTTTCACGATTACCCTGTGCCTTATGGCTATGCTTTCATTTGGCCAAACTAGTAAATTAGACATTGGTAAACTATACACAGATGTAACTATCCAGAAGGACAAAGCAACTGGTTATACCTTGCAATTAGAGAAGGGTCGACCCTATAAGATACACGTTCAACAGCAAGGTATCGACGTGCAAGTAATACTGCAATTGGATGGAAAAGTGTTACATACGCAGGATAGCCCCAATGGAACGGATGGTCCAGAGAAATTTGATTTTACGCCTAGTACTTCGGGTAGTTATACATTGATAATTGAGCGCTTGAATGAAAGTACAAACCCGGAAAGCGGGAAAGTTTCAGTACAAGTGAAAAAGTATACGAAGGCTGAGTTGGAAAGAATAGCCCGCATAAAAAAAGAATTAGAACCAGAGAATAAGAAGCATGTTTTAACAGTAGATATAGATCATTTCTGGGAAGCATTTGATGCACTGGCAACATGTAAAACTAGGAACGATAGTATTAACGCCATTCAAACCATTTATTTAGATCGTGCTACAGATGGTTTGATAGATTTTATGAGAGTACGAGAGCTTACTGCTGAAAAGTATGTAAATATCATTCGGAAGTTGCCCAAATATTTTGCCTCCGTTCGTGCGAATACATATAAGGTAAAAGCAGTAGAGGATGATATCAATCAACTCTTCAATAAGTTCCAAGAGATCTATCCGAATTTTAAACCATTTAAAGTGTGTTTTGCCATTGGTATTGTCAATACGGGCGGTACAGTATCGGATAAGTACGTGTTAATTGGCACAGAAGTCACCACCTCTACCCGCGAAATAGATTTAAGCGAATTTAATAATTCTGCATATGGAAAAATGTTAGCCGGTGATACGAACCTCGTTCAGAAGATTAGGAATATGGTAGCACATGAATGTGTGCATACACAACAAGTGTCGAAGTACGCACCAGAAGCCATGAGTTGTAATTTGTTGTACAATGTGATGCGCGAAGGGTTTTGTGATTTTATTGGAGAACTTACAACAGGTGGACAAATCAATTCAATTGTAAAAGAATATGGTGATGCACATGAAAAGGAATTGTGGACTGATCTGAAAAAAGAATTGTGTAATACATCAACTAGTAATTGGTTGTACAACTACGATAAGGTAAAGGATAAACCTGCTGATTTGGGATATTACATGGGTTACAAAATAGCAGAAGCATACTACAAAAATGCAAAAGATAAGCAACAAGCGGTCATAGATATTATTGAAGTAGATGATCCGATTAAGTTTTTATACAACAGTAAGTATGATTTGAAATTTAGGAAGTAGTTTGATTACAAACTGAATATGACAATACTATTCATGTACAATACAGCAGCGTCTTATACGAGGTGGTATGTGCATGAATAGTATTTTTACTTTTATACATAGCGTGCATTTAACTAAATGGAATTCCCCATACACTTTACGCCCCATTTAATCTTGCAAAAAATACAATTAGAAGTCATTCCTTCGCTTGTGAAATATGCTAATAATCTCGACCTATATACTCAATATCCCGTATCCATAGCAAGAACCAGGTATTGTTTTTAGAATTAGCTAGGTTGATGGGAAAGTAAGAATAAATGATGCTCGGAAGGCATCCTTTGCTGCTAAATCTGCTGCAAGCGGTTACCAAGCTGCTTTTATCCAATTCCTTGCCCAAGTTGCTTGCCATGCTGCCGCTACAACTCACATGGCGGAACATGCTATCCTGGCAGCGGATCGTATTGTGCATGCCGTACATACACTAGGTCAATCTCCCGTAAGTGAGTTTAATTGGCAATTGGAGCAATTGCCCAACCGCATATAGGCCCTGGTATACGAAGGGCGACAGACCACCGGTCGTTCTCTCTCTTCAAACCGGTCATTCATCGCCCTGTATATTTGTTACAAACGGTGTACTTTGTAGGTACTGGCACAAATTTGTACCCAGAATCTGAAGAAAATCTGAATGATTTTTATCCCTTACATTCACTGTAAAATTAGCTGTATGTGGAAATTATATGCACTTTTATCAGCCATCTTTGCAGCACTAACCGCTGTACTGGCGAAAGTAGGATTGAAAGGTGTGAACAGCAACCTTGCAACGGCTATTCGAACGATTGTGATTGTAGGGTTAGCTTGGGGAATTGTAGCTGTAACCGGTGAGCTGAAAGGTATTAGAACGCTTACCAAACAAAACATCTTGTTTCTTACATTAAGTGGCTTAGCCACGGGGCTTTCATGGATTTTTTATTTCAAAGCGCTATCAATGGGCCCAGTTTCAAAAGTTGCACCTATTGATAAACTTAGTGTTGCAATCGCCATCGTTTTATCGGCAATATTTTTAAAGGAACAACTAGATTGGAAAACAATATTGGGCGCATCTTGTATTATTGCCGGTACGATCATTCTTATAAGGTAGTTGAATGCGGTTGATGCTTGATTAATTCGATTGCAAATTTGAATAACGTACTAATAGAAACGGCATATGTAAAATATGCCGCTGGGGGAATTTCAATTCCAAAAGCATTTTCTAAGAAACCTGCTCTTTATTGAAACAAAATCTTCATCTATTTCTAAATGTCTTGCAATTCAATTGTATTCAAAAAACATTGTGGTCGAATACCCAATTTTCAAGGTCGAATAGTCATTTTCTTTGCTGTATTATTTGCCCAGCCATTCTTTAAATGCTGTTAACCGGTCGCTACTCACAAATACTTCTTCACTCGTTATCGGCGCTATATCCAATTTTAATTTACTGGTAGAGTAATATTTCATCGATTGTATACTTTCATACGATACAATGTAGCTGCGGTTGATGCGGAAAAAGGTGCTAGGGTCGAGTAGTTTTATTAACTTATCGAGACTGTATTCAACGCAACAGCTTTTCCCTTCTTTTGTCATAGCCCAGGTGGCTTTGTCTTTGTAATAAAAGTAGGCGATATTTTCTGTTGGAATACTGATCAGCTTATTGCCCACATTTGCCATGAAACGTGTTTTATACGAAGTAGGGGCTAGTTTTTCTAACAAGGCTTGGTAGTTGAATGTTTCTTTGGAGCCTTGCTGAAAATGTATTTGCTTGAATTTGGTAATCGCTTGTTCTAGTTCTGCCTGCTCGATGGGTTTCAGCAAATAATCAACACTATTCGTTTTAAATGCTTTAATCGCATAATTGTCGTAAGCTGTGGTGAAAATAGTAGGTATGGAAAGCGCCGTTTCTTCTATGATTTTGAAAGCATGATCGTCTTCCAAATGAATGTCCATAAATATCAAATTCAATGGTGCTGAATTATCCGCTAACCATTGCACACTCGCTTTTACCGATGGCAATATTGCCATTACGTTTATTTTCACATCAATGCTATGCAGCATCTTCTCGAGCCTTTTTGCACTTAATGTTTCATCTTCAATTATCACAACATTCATAACAAAGGTATTTTTACGGTGAAATAGCCCGGCTGATCGTCCACAATTACAGGACGATCTACCAACAAACGGTAGCGGTTAATAATGTTCTGCAATCCCATACCGGTCGACATTTCTCGTTGTGGCCTTAGCTGCAATGGGTTTTTAACTACGAGGTAATCGCCCTCCACGAAAATGGTTACCTTTAACGGTTGTTCCATCGACATTTGGTTGTGTTTGACAGCATTTTCTACTAGCAGCTGTAAGGTCAACGGTGCAATATGGAACCGCATACTATCGTTTTCATCTACATGAGTACTAACCACCAGCTTATCTTCAAAGCGGATATTCAGTAAAAAGATGTACGATTTCAGAAAGTCCATTTCCGTTTTTAATAGCACTTTTTCTGTATCTCGTTGCTCCAACACATAGCGGAATGCCCGCGATAACTGCGCGATAAATTGCACAGATAGTTTGGTGTCGATCTCAACCAAGCTGGATAAAATGCTTAAACTGTTAAAAAGGAAATGTGGATTCACCTGGTTTTTCAAGGCAGACAGCTGCACTTGTGTAGCTTCGCGCTTCAATTGTTCACTGTTTACACGGAGTTCTTCCAATTGCTTATGGCCACGGCTCAAAGCCGCCAAATAGTAGGCCGAAAGAAGGGCCATCACTACTAAACCATTGTTGACCTTCGCTACTGCTTTATGTCTTACTTCTATAGGTATGGTTATGAGGGGAGAAGTGGAAGCTCGCTTGCGCATATAATCTTCCGCAAAATGGCGGAAATCAGGTTCATGTAAGAAACTATCTAACCGCATCCAAACAGCACCGTAAAAACAGTTGAAGCCTACTGCTAATAAAGCGGCTATCACCAACATAAGTATCTTCCAAGTGAGCGAATGATCTTTAAATGATCTCGATAGGAAGGAATGCTTTAATTGCTGCTCTATACGCTCGGTGAAAACTAACCAAAGGGTAAAGTAAGCCGTGGTAAGAATGAGTTCTACGATCCAAATCAGCCAATCACGGCTAATAGCATGGATACCGAAATCGTCGTGGTTAACATATATTCGAATGGGCCAATAAATCGCGTACACGCCGAGTGCCAGTCGTATTTTTTGCTGTAGAGGAATGGAATAGTGGGCGTTCGCGTGAATGTCCATGTACAAATCGGCGTTTTGGAATATGATAATGAAGGGATTAAGTTGATCATTTTTAGCCGAAAATCCATGGTTTTATTGCTCGAATGACGATTTGCGAGGGTCGAATGTCATTTTAAGAGGATGGAGTGAAGGAAGAGAAAATCGTTCTATCGCATGATAGAAACGATTTTCTACATATGTTTTAGCGATATCCCATCGCTTGTAAATTAAATAATTCGGCATAGCGACCGTTTTTCTCTAATAACTCTTCATGACTACCAATTTCTGCCAACGTTCCCTTTTCCAATACCAATATCCTGTCTGCCATCCTAACAGTAGAAAAACGGTGAGAGATCAATACCGATGATTTGCCTTTCGTTAAATCGGCGAACCGTTGAAATACTTCATATTCAGCACGGGCATCTAATGCAGCCGTAGGCTCGTCCAGTATAATCAAATCTGCATGCTTCATATACGCCCTAGCGAGTGCCACTTTTTGCCATTCACCGCCAGATAGTTCTACGCCGTTATGGAACCTTTTGCCCAGCATTTGATCGTATTTGGCAGGTAGTTTCTCCGCTAATAAGTGGGCTAAACTTTGCTGAGCGGCGGAAGTGATCAACGAAGTATTGTCTTTTTCTATAATGTTGCCTACCGCTATGTTCTGTGATAAGTTCATTTGATAGCGTAAGAAGTCTTGGAAGATAATGCCTACATGTTGTCGTAATTGGAGAAGATCATAATCCCGTAAATCATAACCATCTAATAAAATGCGGCCTTCTGTTGGATCGTATAAACGGGTAAGTAATTTTACTAATGTTGTTTTACCGGCACCATTTTCACCCACCAACGCTAGCTTTTCTGTTGCATGCAAGGTGAAGCTCAAATCCCGGATGGCCCATTTTTCACTGTTCATGTACTTAAAACTCACGTTCTCAAATACAAATCCTTGCTCGATTTTAGCAGGGAATGGCCTTGGTTTAGCAACATTGTTAATCCGTGGTTTTAGCTCGAAGAATTCAAATAAATCAGTTAGGTACATGGCGCCTTGTGATACAACCGTGAAACGCATTAATACCCCTTCTAATAATCCCCGTAACTGTCTAAATGAACCCGCCATGAAGGTTAGGTCACCAATCGACAATTGACCATTAATTGTTCTGAGAATGATGATGATATAAGCCCCGTAATACCCCAAACTCCCCATCATGGCAAATACTGTACCCCAAGCCGAGCGCTGCACGGCAATCCGCTTATTGTCGCGGTAAAACTTATTGGCAATCGTGCGGAATTTATCAATAAGGAAGTCACTCAATCCAAATACTTTCACTTCTTTCGCCGTTTCATCACTAGCGCCTAAGTACCGGATGTAATCCACTTCGCGCCGCTCGCTCGTTTGTCCCCAATACAGCTCATATAACTTATTGTTGAAATGACTTTCACCCAAAAACGCCGGAATCACAGCCACTATCAATAATAGAATCAACCAAGGGCTTAATACCACCAAACCGGCCGCAAAGAATATAATGGAAATAATATCCTGTACTTGCCCCATGGTTTGGGATAGTAATACCGAACGCCCTGTCGTTTGCTGGCGGGCACGTTCCATCTTATCATAAAAGGTAGCATCTTCAAATTGTTCCAAATCCAAGGTTGCCGCATGCTCCATAATTTTGATGGAGGTTTTATTGGAGAATAATTCCCCCAACAACGTGTCTAATAAACTAATTAAACGGCTACTACCATCCGATAAGATCGCCAACAAAAACTCCAAGGCTACTAATGTCCACAACTTTTCGGTTGAATGAACGGCATGAGCACTCAAGAAAATCACCTCGTCGATGATCAATTTCCCGATATACAGAATGGCTACGGGCATGGCAGAGCGGGCAATACGCAGGAGAGAACTGGCAACTGTCATCCATGGGCTTGTTTGCCACACCATTTTGAAGAACATGGGCAGGTTGCGTAGTGCGGCTAAACGTTCTTTGAAAGTAAGTGTTTTGTCGGTCGATTTACCGCCTTTGTGGCGTTGAAATTTGGCACGTGCATTCATACAATGAATATAAACAAATATTAGTCAGGTCAACAAATATGTAAGGTAGGTTCCATCACTGCAAGAATACCGCGTTATTGCGTATTAGCTTTATAGATATTCATTCATCCAAACCCGCTATAATGAAAAGTAGACAAACTATTCCTGTCTTTGAAGACACTGCTTACAATTGGATGCGCAAAATGGGAATCCCTGTAAACAAATCCTTTATCGCGCAAGAGTTACAGACGCACCCACATTACCCATCGTTAATCTCATTGGTCGATTTCCTCGACATGGGCGGCATGCAATATTACGCTTTAGAGAGCGAGCGCCAGTACATTCCTAAGTTCACGTACCCATTACTCGCACATGTTCGGGAAGAAGATTCGCAACGCGATTATCTTGTACAAGTCAACAACGTAGCGGATTGGGATCAAAACGAGATGCTTAAGAACAGTTGGACGGGCGTTGTGCTATTCCCCGGCGAACAAGCCAATTGGGAATTCGAAGGCAATAACCGCCTAGTACAGCAAGACTCGTTCCTGCGCACTTTATTAGCTGCCGGCGTAGTGGGGCTATTGGGTTTATTGACCCTGTTATTTTGGTCGCAACTCAATATCTGGCTCATCTCTTGGAGTATTTTAATTGTAGCTGGTTTTATGTTCAGCGCCGCCACTTTGGCAACGGAGCTAGGTGTTAAAATCAAAGTTGTAAAGGAGGTATGCAATGCGGTGAGTCATTCCGGTTGTGATGCCATCCTACGAAGCAAGTACGCCAAAGGTATTTGGGGAATTAGCTTAGCGGATTTCTCCTTCGCCTTTTTCAGCACACAATTGCTATTCCTGCTGTTCTCCGTGAGGTTCCCAGCACTCATCAACGCCATACAAGTGCTCGCATTGCCCATGGTACTAGTAGCAGTCGCAAGTGTGTATATGCAGAAATACAAGGTGAAAAGCTGGTGTGCGCTCTGCCTAGGTATAGTAGGTGTACTTACGCTGCAATTCGCCGTATCGCTCATCTATTTACCTACTTTCATTAACAGTATCGATCCAATTGCCTTGGGTATCTTCTTCGGGGTACAAGCGGTAGTATGTGCTATTTTGTTGCCTGTTAAATCGATTGCGAAGTACTTACGGGAACAAGCAGAAAGTGCGATCGAACTATTGAAATGGAAAAAAGATGCAGGTGTGTTCACGCATTTATGGCAGCAATCGGCGGAGGCTGATACGCGTACTTGGAATAATGAATTCCAATTCGGTAACCCGGAAGCAAAAATCCAAATCACCGTAGCTTGTAACCCATATTGCGGACCATGTGCCGGTGCCCACGAAACACTCGATCAACTGTATCATCAATATAAAAACGATATTAATATCAAAGTACGCTTCTCCAGTAGTACAACCGATCCCAACGAACGTAGAGCCCTCGCCCTTACGCACATCTTAAGGAAGGCTTACACGCTGGCAACGTCCGATGAACGTGCTGCTATGATTCATGATTGGTTCCTACATATGAACTTGGAGAAGTTCCTGGCGAAATGGTCTACCAATAACGAAGATGATGTAGCACCTTTACGTCAACAGTTTAATCGCTGGATGGAATATGTAGGGGTGAAAGGAACGCCCACTATTTATATTAATGGCCGTGAATTCCCTCGTAAATACCAACTAAAAGATCTAATTGGTTTAATACCCAATCTCCAAGAAGTAGAAGAGTTTACCTCCCGTAATAATGCTTAACCAAAGCAAAAAAAAGTCCCTCGTTTGAGGGACTTTTTTTTATTTCGAACAAACGAAAAGATCCGGCGGATCTAATAAGTAACAAGTGCACGGAGCATCACATGCAGTACAGTCCAACATTAATGTTGGTAAACTAGCACAAATTTTTTGCTCGAACGATCTTCCACCGTTAATACCGAGTAATTGGAATCTTTGCAAAGATTTTCCTAACATGTTTTAGATTTTAGATTGAAAAAAGAAAAATGCTGCACACAAATATGTGCAGCACGTGTTTTACAAAATGTAGCCACAGTAAAAGTCTAAATCGGTCATTTGATCGCAAGAACAAGTTTGTGGACAAAATGCAGCGCAATTACGCACGCTTTTATTACATGCGAATGCGTCGAAATGAGTTCCCCCTGCAATACTTCTTAATTGGGTTCTGTTCAGTGTTTTTCCTAACATAATGGATATATTTTGGTTGAGAAATGACAAGGAAAGAAACCGTTTGCACGGGTTCATCTGCTGCTTAGTAAGTAGAACACCAGAATGTTTCTGATAATGGCATACAAACACAAAGTCTATGACATTGTGTTGCGCAGTTGAGTACTTCTTCGTCGCAATATGGACGTAAGCCATTGCCGCCTGCGATTGAACGCATCTGGATTCTGTTCAGCGTTTTTCCTAACATGTTTATTGATTTATAAGTGAAAAAAAGAAAGACAACCTGTTAGGGATGACAATGGTATTCACCTTCCCATAAAAAATCACAAGCACAATCACGCGGGCATTGCACGCAATCGAGTACATACCCATCCCAACAAAGATCAATAGAGGCTAAGCCACCATTTATTTGTTGTAATTGTTGCCTGTTAAGTATTTGACCAACTACCATACATTCAATTTTAAATGTAACAGATAAACCATGCATTCGCAAAATGCGAACAATTACAATCCACAGGGCACTCATTGCAATCTTTCGTGATCATTTCTGAACATGCTGAAGACCGCATAGATGTACCGCATGCTATATGCCGCATTTGCGCTCTGCCAAGTTGATGACCAATCATTTTAATTGGGTTTAGTATTCGTAATTGTATACGTTATCGATAGCGGTACCTGTAAAAACAACCCATCAAGCATTCAGTACAAACCTTTATAGATACAGTAATACCGGCTCAACCGGTTAACGTAAACAAATAAACCATTCTCCACTATATGGAGAGCAATCACAGGCTGGGCATTGTGCACAGTCCATCGTGATCATTTCTATACAAGACGACGAACGTTTGATAACACCACAAGTGATGTTGCGCAGTTGCGCTCTACCAAGTTGTTGACCGATCATGGTATTATGGGATTTATGGGTTTAAGAAAAACAAACGTAATCAACACACTGGCACTCTCTAGGACATTGTGTTTCACAATCCCAAACCAGCGTATACTGGCAAATAATTGCTTTCTGGTTCAAACCGCCATTAATGCTACCCATTTGAACCCTGTTAAGTGATGTTCCTAATTGCATGATATAGTTTTTTTGGATGAAAAATTGATTATGAAAAACAAACAAAATTGACGCATTTACATTCCGCTGGACATTGTGTTGCACAATCATCCACCAATGTTCTTAAACAACGAATGTAGCCATCGCTATAGCCACCGGCAATAGCACGCATTTGTGCCCTATTTAACGTAAGACCGAATTGCATGATGTTTTGGTTTTAATTGTTGGGAGGAAACTTGTGGCAATGCCATCTATCCAATTGGTATTACATCCAATAAGCAGTTGATGGAGATAAACTACCACGGAAAGTGTGTAATCCATCTTCTAATCATGCCTACTTTAAATACTACCTAATTGTATATTGTGCTAATTGTTTCAATCTGCACACAAGTAATAACCTTCAATTTCTATCAAATAACACGTACAATGTGCAGGGCAGTCCGGGGAACAGTAGGGAAGAAGGGTATTTGGACAAATACGCATTTCTCTACGTATACCTCCTGCAATGCAATACATTGCCTGCCTGGTTAATGTATTTCCTAGTTTCATATGAACTAGTTAAAACAAATGAAACCGTCACATTTACACTTAGGCGGACATTCACGTTCGCAACTATCGATAATGAAGAAATTGCAGAGAATAGCAGTTTCTCTTAAGCCGCCACTAATAGCGCGCATTTGAAGTCTATTTAAAGCTGAACCAAATTGCATAGCTGTAGTTTTTTATACTATTAATAATGATGAATTAGTCGCCGCATAGCAACATACCCGGGTTTTCTGTAAAGTAACAGTAACAACCAATGGGGCAAATGAGCGTGCAGTCGGGTAGTATCGTGTTCGTACAAATACTTTGCGATAGATGCCTGCCGCCGGCAATTTGTTGCATATGCTGCCTGCTTAATGATGTACCAAGAATCATGAATGATGTGTAATATGGGTTTTAAATCAAGAATAGCACAAGAATTCTCCTGGGCTGTATTCTTCGCAAATACAATGGCTAGGGCATTGTGTACAATCCCATACTAAGCTCATGGCACATAATGGAGGCATAAACATACCACCTGTTATTTGGCGCATTTGGGTTCTGTTCAAAGTTTTACCGAATTGCATAATAGTTTGTTTTAATCGTGTTGAAATATTTTTAGAAACAATAGAACTCATCTGTACTTGTTTCAATACACAAGCAACTTGCAGGGCATTGTAAGTCACAATTACTTACAAACCGCGCAGCACAACGTGCTGTTTGTACATCACCACCGAAAAGTCGCTGCATTTGTTGCCTATTTAAGGCTGTACCTATTGGCATGTTTGTAAAAGGAATTTACCCAGGTGTAGATTTGATATAGGAATACACCGTTCATATATATACAAATACAAAACGGGTATTCCATTCTATTAAATACCAGCGAGAACGTTTGTTACCCATCAACTCGCTATTGTTTAATAAATCTTATACGAGTTGTTATCAAGAATAACATACCCATTCAATACCCCAAGAATCGTCGCATTTACATGAACTTGGACATTCGCCGCAATCCATTACGATTTGTGCTGCGCAAAATGCCGCTTTCTGGTCACCACCTAGGATCGACCTCATTTGTAATCTGCTCAAAGCATTACCTAATTGCATGATAGTTTGTTTTTAATGTGATGAAATAAGAAATACTACTATAGTCGAGCATAACAGAGATAAGACGCATCAGCGCTATCATCGTCATCGCAAGTACATTCAGGAGGACATTGTGCACAATCCCAAACAACAGCCATCTCACAAGGTTTGCCTGTAAGCTGCCCGCCGAAAAGTTGTTTCAAAGCAGTTCTGTCAAGTAATTTTCCCAATTGCATGAGGTTATTTATTGAAGGTGAATAATTATCCCAATTAGCGATTAGCACAGTAGTAACCACCAGCCGCCAATTCACAGTAACAACGAACAATCGTGCATTCCGTTACGCAGTCATCTACATAGAAACCGCAAGGCAATGATTCGCTGGACATACCACCTTGTAATAGGCACATAGCACGCCTATCTAATCGCTTACCGAAAAGTAAATGTTGCATCTTGTTTAGATGATTTGTTGTGTTAAGAATACAGGAAAGCAATAAAAAGAAAATCCCTTCCAGCCTGGATGCTGGAAGGGATCAATTATTTTCAATCGACGCCGCCACCTTGGTATCTTTCACAATATAAAACACCGGTAGAATGCCATAAACACATGCAGTTTGTTGAACATTGTTCACACTCTTCAACCACGTAACCACACGGAGGTTTTACATGTGTTGCCCCGCCAGAAAGGGTCTGCATATGGGAACGGGAAAGCGGATTACCAAATGGATTCGATAAATTCATACAACAATCATTTGCTATGCATGGGTTACAATGCATAGTGTGAGGAATAGTTTGCGTAACAGGAATATTTAAACTGGGTTCAAAACAACCACTAATAAAAATAAAGATAAACGCAATTGCTGCCGTATGATTGCAGTATGGAGATTATTTATAGACTTTCGGAAATTATGTGGTAGGTGACTTGTAAGTTTGCGCAGCAACGCCTGTTAAAAATAAGTTGCTCGTTCCGCGTGCTAACATTCTCGAACGATCGGCATTCCAAGTTTCGCATTGTACATTCACAAATTGCTTACCCTTTTTAATCACCAAAGTTTCTGCTATAATAGCGTCCCCTTCTTTGGCTGGTGCAAAATAATCGATCACGTTGTTGATCGTCGTATAAAAATTCTGTTCAGTCAAAGTAAAAACAGTAGCGCCAATAATATCATCCATTATAGCCGCCATTACACCGCCGTGCAAGTTGCCAATTGGGTTCAACCATTCTTTTCTAATGGTATATTGAAAGGTTAATTTTCCCTCTTCTGCGGCTATTACTGTTGGAGCCAACCATTGCATGAAAGGAGAGGGCGATGCGGTAAATGTTTTGCCAATGAAGCTTCGAATAATTTGTAGGCGATCCATGTCTCTTTTTATTTTAAAGCTACGAAATACTTGGCAATGAAATACTTACCCCAATCGTTCATACAACCGGGGTAAGCATCGTTCTTTATAGGTCATTCAAATTCACCAGTTTTACACCCGGCTCGCGTTGCAACATCTCTTCCATTATTTTTACATGAGAAGCGCCAACAGCTATTACAATCCTGCCGGCTTTCGCTGCTCGTGCTTGTTGTAAAATGTTAGTACACATGCCTTCATTTCTAGCTATCCATGGAATCGTCATAGCTTTTAATTCTTGTGTAGGGTAACCAGGGAATCCCAAGAATGCTTGCCCTCCGTAGAAGTTCATGGCAGCGTCTAAAGTTTTATAACGATCGGTATTCATGCTTTCATAAGGCTGCGTGGCAAATTGTTGTCCTTCGGCTTCGGTGTACGACATGTATTTGTCGATAAGTGCTAATGTATGCGCTTCAGCAGAACTCGTATCTGCTTTGGCTTTTTGTTGAAGCACTTGGAAGGCACTATCCATTTTACGCCAAGCTTTCGCCCATGTACCATCGTTGGTTTGACAATCCATGGCATGCATATAATTTAGGTTCGTGGTTTGTATTAAGGGGTAGAAAACATTGTAGTATTCACTTTTCTTCTCCAACAATCCTTTACGTACCACCTCGCTACGTTCGCCAAAACATTTGGCTATATAAGCCTTTTCTGCTGTAGTAAGGGAAGTCGAATCAACTGTATACAAACGGAATACTTGGTACATACCATTGGCAAAATCACCTTGTAATAAGTAATAAACAGCCAGGTCGGAACGAAGCATGTGCTTTGTAGGATCTGCTTGCAACATATCATGGTACTTTTTCGCCTGTGCAGCCGATGTAATAACCGGTGTAGGGTTGCGGGCGGCTATATATTGTATTCTTGGAAGGTCGCGGTCGTAACCATAATTGCCAGCAGATAATTTAGAAAGGTCGGCAGGAGAGAGGAATTCGCCAAATACCATGGCCGGTTTAAACGTAGCAATTTTGGTTACAAGCTTATTGTAATATGCAGGGGCGGGCGGATTAACGTGTGCAGCACCCACAAATAGGATTTCTATTTTTTGTTGAGCCGATGTTTGAAGCACAAACAAAATGCATAGCGAGGTGAGGAATGTTTTCATGTGAATTTGTTTTTTGTAAAGGTGAAGATTGCTTAGCACACATGAAGTGAGCATTATGTATGTGCCGCGGAATTTTATGCGAATCCCACCACCAGGTTTCACATAAAAAAAAGGGTGTTTCAGATAAAAAAAACGTAAAAGTCGTTCCTAGGTAATAGATTGCTGCTATGAAACTTAAAACGCTACTTGTACATATTGCTTGCTGGTTGGTTTTATTCTTATATTTCCTAACTGCTTGGCTAATAGAATCCAACGAACATTTCTATATATGGTTAGACGTTTCCATGAACCTCGCTAGGGTAATACAGTTTTACTTTTGCTATTTGTTGGTTTACCCAAGGTTCTATCAATACAACCGCGGTTGGGAGCTTGTGTTAGGTATTGTAGCAGCTTATGTTTTGTTTGTAGTGGTAAGAACAGGTTTGGAAGAAGGGATTTACCCCAAGCTGCTGAATGTAAGTAATTACGCGCCCGGTACCCCCATCCGCGTTTTCCTCATCGATAACCTATACTACGGCCTGCCATTTATCCTAATAGCCGCTGCCGTCTTCTTCACCCAAAAAGCATTACAAGGAAAGAAATACAATGCGCAATTACGCGCCGAAGCACAGAAAGCCGAACTGGCTTTCTTACACGCGCAAATCAACCCTCATTTCTTATTCAATACACTCAATTATATGTACAGCCTTGCACTGCCCGTTTCCGATAAGCTTTCCAAAGCCATTACCGACCTCGGGGAAATGATGCAATACAGCCTGCAACAAAACGAAGATGGAAAGGTAGATTTAGATAGTGAATACGAGTACATCGAAAGCTATATCAACCTATTCAATATCCGCTTTGAACCGAATTTCTTTGTAAAATTGACGTTTGAAGAGGATGGTATAGTACGCCCCCGTATAGCCCCGCTTTTACTGATTCCTTTTGTAGAAAATGCGTTTAAACATGGCGTAGTGAACGACCACGAACATCCTATCACCATTAATCTAACCGCCAAAGGCAAAAAGGTACATTTCTCCGTGCACAATAAAATCCACCAGTTACAAAAGGATGCCTCTAGTGGTATCGGTATCGTGAACGTTCAAAAGCGGTTACTGTTGCTATACCCCGGTAAGCATGTGCTACAAATCAAAGAAGAGAACGGGTTTTATTCCACGGAATTGGAATTGGAAGTCTAAAATAAACCGTAGATTTAAGTATGATCAAATGCATTGTGGTCGACGATGAAGCATATGCCATCGATATTATTGCCGGGTTTGTAGAAAAAACGCCGGCTTTATCACTTGTCGGTAAATTCACCAGCGCCATCGAAGCACTCCGTTTTGTGCAAGAAGGGAAAGCCGACTTGGTATTCCTCGATATTCAAATGCCCGAATTAACAGGCATCCAATTCTTGAAAATCGCTGGTCATCAATGCAAGGTAATTGTTACAACGGCTTACCCTGGTTTTGCCCTCGAAGGTTTTGAACATGATGTGGTTGACTATATTGTAAAACCCGTTCCTTTCGAACGTTTTTTACGCGCTGTACAAAAAGCACAGGTTCATTTTCAACCAGCTTCCCCGGCAGCGCCAACGGCTCCTCCAACGAATTACATGTTTGTGAAAGGAGATAGCAAACATGCCTTTATCAAAGTTAATTACCAGGACATTCTATATATAGAAGGATTGCAGAATTACGTAGTGATCCACACTACGCAACAAAAAATTATCACCTACCAACGTTTAAGCGACCTTACGGAAAGCTTGCCCAGTCCGCCATTTTACAGGATTCATAAATCTTATATCATCTCTTTAGAACACATACAAAAAATTGAGGGCAACACGGTACACATTGCCCAGCAAGTGTTGCCGGTAAGTGAAACGTATCGCCCTCTATTCTACGAGCAAATTAAACAACGATAAATTACATGCTTTCGGCATAAGGTTGATGATAAAGCGTATTCGGCTTTAAATACACAATGTTTTTTTGAAAATCCAAAAACATATTAAACCGCTTCAATACTTCGCCACCCAATATATGCGTATCAAACCTCGCTGGGTTTGTTGTGGCTAATAATTGTGCAGGTACGTCTTTCAGTTCAAAAGGACCCATTACCAGTTTTTCATTGTTAACAGTTATTACAGGTATTTCCTTCCCTTGTCCATTCCGCAAAATCGTTTTCTTAATAACCGGTAAATCTTCCGGGTAATGCTGTGCATGCGTAATCGTAGTATCGAGCATTATCGTGCGCTGGTAACCATTGTCGAATAAGAAACGGGCTGGATAATTAGCGCCTTTTACTTGTAATGATGCTTGTATGCAAAACAACGTGTTGATATATTCTATGTCAAACGCCGCATAATCTTTACTAATGGTAGGTCTACGACTATGTACAACAAACAACGATTTGTCGTAATCAATTTCTACGATTTTACCATCAAATAAATCCCAGCCAAATCGCCCATCGGTACCTTGACCACTTAACTCCACGGGGTAAATCATCAAATTATCCCATTGCATATTACCTAATTGTAAATGGTGCATAGGCTTCATGGGCGTGGTAATGCGGGTTTTATTTTTGATGACGTTATTGGTGAGGAGCAAACCCGTAGTGCCACTATCAAATTTTAAGTCGAGCGTATCGGTTTTGTTTACAACCGCTTTTACCTTCACATTATTGAAGCTGGTTAACTCGAAATGCAATGTATCATGTTGTACTGGTTTTTTCTTCGAGTAGTTCACCAACGGCATGCTTTGGAAGCGTGTGTAAGCAGAATCTTTACCATTCAATAACACAATGAAATCAAACTGCTTACCGGGTTTAATAGATACAACAATAGAATCGATATCTGTTTTAAATACCATCCTTTGTGGCTTGGTATGTTTTGTTAAACGGTGCACATCGGGTTTTGCTTCCGGCGATATATACCAGTCGGATCGCATAGCGCCCTCGATAATGGTAGCTTTGGCATTGTTGGCACGAATAACGGGGAGTTTTTGTTGGGCGGAAGCCATGGTACAAGCTGCCAAACCCAACAATAAAAATCTTGTTCTCATAAATAAGCGAATAGGTTGCACTTAAAAATAAGGAAAGTTTCTAGCTATCAATACCTATCAAGATAACTTATCGCTAACTTTCTTCAACTTTAACAAAGGCAAATCCATCCGCTTCGCAAATCCCATTTTCTCATACACCTTAATAGCACGCTCGTTAGAATCCACTACGTGCAACAGTACTTGCTGACCATTCGCCAAGTTATGTTCGCATAACACTTGTATTAGTTGTTGCGCATATCCTTTCCCAGTATGCGTTGGCAAAGTACAAATGGCACTCAGTTCCGTAAATCCCGGCATGCGAAATCGCTCACCCGCCACGGCTACTAACTGCCCCTCGCTGCGTATACCAAAGTATTGACCAATGCTACTAGTACCCGGTTTAAAAAATCCCGGTTGCACGGTATCTACAAGTTGAAATAATGATGCTGCATCTTCCCCTGTCAAGGCCGCCACGTCAGCAGTGATAGGTACTTGGATGTTTCCCGGAGTATAAACCATCTGCCAACAATTCACGATACCCATTACTTGAAATTCGCTTGGAATTTGATCAAACTGGTCTTTGATAAACAATGTTTCCCCGTTCTCCATAAAGGGTAGGAGGGCTGTTAATGCCTGTCCATCGTTGGTATTAGCACCTGCAAATGGAAGGATGGAAGATTTGAATTTTAATACTTGTTCATTGCCTTCACTAAAATGATGTTGCGTGGTTTGAAGGGCGTGGAAAATTGGGTTGTCTAGTACATTCATTCTCTGCATGTTTCCTTAATTTGGCTAGCGTTGCAATGTACTAATTATTGGGTAGATACTAGGCGGTTGCATTGCTTTTTACACCTGCTCACTTTTTTTCTGTGGGAAAATCTTTTGCCAGAACCTTTGCCAAGCATTCAGTTTACGTTTTTTTAATGGAGTACCCACATAATACGAGCCACCCGTCACACAAACGTAAGATGTAATAATACGTGATCGCCCAGCTAATACCTGCAAAGTATCGAGTTGAACGGTTTTGATGTGGGAATCGTATTTACTTGAATCTGTTTTGCTTTGGGCGGATGTTTGTAAACCGCTCATCAACGTAATAAGTAAGCAGGAGAGAATGAAAATTTTAAGTGGCATCTTGGTTGGTTTTAACGGAAGATTCTTTGCCAGAACCCCTTTTTGGTTTTTGTATGTTTTACTACCAATACCTCTCCTGTTATGCTATATGCTTTTTTAGGACCGGTTCCTACAATCTCACAGATTGTTTTCGGTTGCGCTACGGTCGTATCTAATACGGGAATACTATCAGCCTGGAAAGCATATTGTGTATAATGGGTGGTTGGTTGAAAGGGTATAGGTTGTGTATTGATAATCGTGCCTGTCGTTAATACGCCCACTATCATCCAAACTGGTACACTTTGCTGCCGGGGCGGGGTATGTAACGCATTATCTAACTGGTCGTACGTAAATATACCGCAAATTTTTCCTTTTCTATCTTTTAAAAAAGAGTGGAGCGCCGCGTCACTGAACCCTGTGAAATCGTGCACTGTATGTGCACAGCTATCGCAATATCTCCCACCAGGCACTATCTTCATATTGGCTGTATCCTGGTCACATGCTGTGGGTATAGATAGAGATATAGGTGAAGACATCGGTATTTTTTACCTATGATGCAGCGGAATAATTGATTTCCATAAAAAAAGCAACGATTTTTATAAATCGTTGCTTCAATGTTGTTTGTATAAATTTCAAGTGGAACGAACCCCTGTACTATTTAACCAAGTTTTTCTTGATGAATGCACAGCTGGCAGTTAATGTACCAATCGGTGTTGGAATGTAGTTTGTTTCGTGTTCAACGAAGAAATGTTTCATACCCGATAAGCTCGCTTGCGCAAAAATCGGCTTAAAGTCAATTGCACCGGTACCTACCGTTGCATTCAACGCATGGTTTTGCTTGTCCATATCCTTTACGTGCCACATGGTGAAACGCTTCGGATGCTTTTTGAACAATTCAATTGGATCATTACCGGAACGTACTACCCAGTACAAGTCCAATTCAAAGTCAACCAAGCTTTTGTCGGTATCTGCCAACAAAATATCATACCCTGTTTGCTCGCCGTATTTTTTGAATTCGAAATCGTGGTTGTGATAAGCCACGCGGATTCCGCCCTCTTTACATGCTTTTGCCGCAATGTTGATCTTCTCAGCAATGCGTTTGTAATCGTCGAGGCTCTTACGTTGACCTTCTTCTAACCAAGGAATGGTTACATACTCGGCTCCCAATACATTCGCCGCTTCAATCGCTGCTTTTAACTCGTCGGTTTTACCGTCGTGCAAGAAGCTGCCCAATCCGTAGTGACCGCTTGGTGCTGTTAAACCGTGTTGTTTCAATAACGCTTTGAATTGTTTAGGCGTTTGTCCCCAGAATTGACCCTGGATAGAGAAACCATACGTTTCAACTTCTTGGAAACCCGCCTTTGCTACCTGTGCAATTACACCTGGTACATCTTTCGGCAAGGAGTCTCTCAATGAATATAATTGCAACCCAACTTTCTTCTTGCCTTTAGCAAAAGCGAAGCTAGGTGCAGCGATGGCAGCGGCAGCCAAAATACCGCCACTCGTTAAAAAATCTCTTCTCGATAACATTTGCTGAATATTTAGGCTTAAATCTATATAATTCTTTAGAAAGATTTTAGTTAAATACCCTTAAATATTCCTGCACCACCCAGCTTTTTAAGCCAATTTTAAGTTCCAGGCTACCTTAACAGCCCAAAAGCATTGCACGGTTTTTGCACAGGGGTACCTGTACACTTGGCATATGTGGAATATCATCGTTACCCTGCAACTCTTATTATACGCTGCTAATAATCATACGCAGCCTACGTTTCAGCATGGCAGCTACCAAATCGCCGCCATTTGTTCCGATGGTATTGTTATCGGAACAGATACACGTATCGCTATTAACGATCGCCGGGGTAATATCTTGGCATATTACGATACTGTACAAAAGGTGTACGACATGCCGGGGTTTATTATTTCCTCTTCGGGTGCTTACTTATTGAACGACAAATACCCATACTTCTATTACCACCTTTTCTCCCAGCAACCACAACAAGCCGATACCTCCTTGCTTTCCACCATCCTAGGTTTCTATAAATTCCTCCGTCAAACCGATAAAAGCGCCTATCGCCTCGTTACTCAACGCAATAAATTGCTGTTCGCCCAATATGAAGGAACAACACCTATTATCGGCATCCTAGAAAAAGGGCGGATCGATACGGTTAAAAACGAGGGCTTTATTTGTGAAGATGACCTATCTGGGTTTCCATATAATCCTACAGTAGATTGTGCTACCATGGCAAGGGTGATAGAAACTACCATCCAACAATACGTAGCTCGCTATCACAAATCCCATGAAATCAATACCTACATCTCCGTATTGAAAATTACCCCCGGCAACCATACCGAATGGATACTCCATCCCCCCAAACATCCCGCATGGCAAACGGAAACCGACTTCTTCAAAGCCATGCAACAAAACGAAATACAAGTCTATTTCACCTCTCCCAAGGCGGAGCAATTGCTACGCCAATCCTGGCCATAAACTTTGAATACCCCAATATTTTCCGGGTTCGCATATAAGTTTTCCCGATTCGAATAACATACCGTTGCCCAGTGCAGGAACTTTGCAGTCTAATTCTTCATCAACCAAATTAGGTTCCCACATGCTAAAGCAACTTTCTTTGTTAATTGTATGCATTTGTACAGTTACCATCTCGTTTGCCCAATCTAATGCCGTTGTTCGCGGTAAAATTCTTACGAGCGACGGCCAACCGGCCCCCTTTGTAACCGTACGTATCGATAAAACCATGTTGGGCGATATTACAAACGATAAAGGCGACTTTACCATTAAAAACGTAAAGCCCGGTTCATATAAGATCAAAGTAACAAACCTCGTATCAACAGCACAGGAAAAGGATATTACAGTCGTTGCCGGGCAAACCCTGCAAGTCGATTTCCAATTAAAGGAAAATACGGCCCAGCTAAACGAAGTAACCGTGAATGGTCGTAATGCTAACATGGAAACCAAAACAGTGGCTAAGCTACCGTTAACGAACTTGGAGAACCCGCAAGTATACCAAGTGGTTACACTCGAAACCATGAAGCAACAGAACATCACGAACTTCGACGATGCTTTGCGCAATGTACCCGGTATTTCCCGTACTTGGGAGTCGACTGGTCGTGGTGGCGATGGTGCAGCTTATTTTGCCCTCCGTGGATTTGAAGCACAACCCACTTTGTATAACGGCTTACCGGGTATTACCAATGGTACACTCGATCCCGCTAGTATCGAATCTATCGAGGTTATTAAAGGTCCATCTGGTACCTTGTTTGGCGGTAGTTTCTATGGTTACGGCGGTATCATCAATACCATCACCAAAAAGCCATACAACACTTTCGGTGGCGAAGTAGCTTATAATCTTGGCAGCTTCGGCTTACACCGCATTACAGCCGATATCAATACCCCGCTCGATAAGAACGATAAGTTGGCGATGCGTGTTAATGCAGCTTATCACCGCGAAGGCTCTTTCCAAGATGCCGGTAAAAAAGAATCATTCTTCATCGCACCTTCATTCTCGTATAAAGCAAACAACCGCTTATCTTTTAGCCTAATTGCTGAAATCTTGCAAGAAGAACGTGCGGTACCACCCGTATTTTTCCATAGCGATAGGGCTACTCCCTTACAATGGAAAACCGTAAAGGAATTAAACCTCAACAATAAGGCTTCTTTCACCAGTAACGATTTAACCATCAAAAACCCGCGCCTCAATATCCAAGGTCAAATGTTATATAAACTATCTAGCCAATGGAATTCGCAAACGGTTATTTCGAAAGGTCGTACCAAATCTGCTGGTATCTATTCCTATATTTGGGATGATGAACCAGGTGATCAATGGTTTAACCAATATTTCCACGATGAAGGCCAAACGGTGAATACCTTCGACGTGCAACAAAACTTTACAGGCGACTTTAAAATCGCTGGTGTAAGAAACAGGTTATTGGTAGGGATAGATTTTTACCAACGAAAAGCCGATGAAAACAGTTCAGGCTGGGCAAGCGGTCGCTATGTAAACCCACAAGGCCAAGTAGCTACACAAGACCCAAGCACCGGTGCGCCGCTACCGAAACTTAACTTAACCCGTGCAGCAATCGATTCATTATTAGCGCCGGGCGATCGCAATATCAGTGCTACTAAGAATTCATATTACAGCGTTTATTTCTCAGATGTACTAAATATCACGCGAAACTTGGATGTAATGCTCAGCTTACGGGGCGATTACTTCAAAACAAAGGACTACGATCAATTTGCCTTATCTCCCAAAATAGGGGTGGTATACCAACCAATCCTCAATAAATTATCCATCTTCGCCAACTACATGAATGCCTTCTTCAACGTAGCACCCGCATTCGTAACAGATAAAGATGGTAACAATGGCTATTTCAAATCCTTGAAACCCGAACACGCCAACCAATACGAAGGCGGTGTAAAGGCTAATTTGTTCAACGATAAATTACAAGGTACTTTCTCTGTGTACGACATTACCGTAAGCAATAAGGTAATGACCGACCCTGCCAACCCGAACAGTGTTGTACAAGGCGGCGAAGTACGCAGCAAAGGGTTCGAAATCGAATTCAATGCACAACCAGTAAGAAATTTAACGCTTATTGCCGGTTACGCCTATAACGACATTTACGTGGTAAAAGGAGATGGCG
The DNA here is from genome assembly GCF_003259335.1 of Chitinophaga skermanii. Lineage (GTDB taxonomy): Bacteria > Bacteroidota > Bacteroidia > Chitinophagales > Chitinophagaceae > Chitinophaga > Chitinophaga skermanii. The sequence goes on along the minus strand of NZ_QLLL01000002.1, from coordinate 19,659 downwards.
GTTTCTATGCAGAACCGGGTCGTGCCCCGGGTGGCCAAGGTCCAGGTAACTTAGTGAACCTATGGGCTAACTACAAATTTACAAACGGACCATTACGCTATTTCGGTATTGGTTTCGGTGGTAACTATGCCAGCGAATACAAAGTAGTCGATAACAGTGTAACAGGCGTATTTAGGCTACCAAGTTATACCTTACTGAATGGTAGCGTGTACTTCAACAATAACAGGTTCAGGGTAACGGTGAATGTGAACAATATCGCCAATACAACTTATTACATTGGTTATTGGTCGGTAAACCCTCAAAAACCTAGCGCCGTAACCGCCAGCGTAGCCTACAAATTTTAGTGTTAGTCTTATATAGTAAAATGGAAAGGGCATCCCATTTGGGGTGCCTTTTTATTGGATGTAAGGGAAGGTAGATGGCATTGCTTTTGCCGGTAATACGGACTAATAAGTCAATAGCTACCATCCAGCAAATAAATGTACATTATACCCATGTGCTGCCAATAGGTAGTGCCATGTTCCCTTTATCGGTTAAGTATATTCCCACAAATGTGTCCGGTTGGGCATATATCGTTGCCCGTCTCTTATCTTATATGACTTCGTTTCTTCCCTATATGAACTAGCTAACATCCCAGTAGTTTCAAAGTACGTTCCATGTAATTTCTAGGTATGTTCCATGTAAATTCCATGTAGTTTTCATGTAAATCCATGTAGTTAGATCGTATATTCATCGATGTTACCCTAATGTTAGATCGTGATTTAGTGCATGTTACCTTGTTATTACCTTATCGATAGCTGGGTTGGGTATAATCAACTGGTTGGAATTACCTTGTATACACCGTAAAAGCTACCTTCTCTTGGGTATATAGGTTGATGTAGTAGGTATAAAATCGTGGTGAATGGATATGGAGATATAAAAGAGAAAAACTATATTTAGGGTGCCATTTGACCTGTACCGAAACTATCATACTCCTGTTAGGGCATGTTATATGGTTGGATGTATACCATATGAAAATACGAGGCTCTTTTACCAATACCAAGAAATATAAGTTAACGATTAAGGTTTTCTTTGGCGTGATGGCATTGTTATCGTGCGGGGGAGCGGTTGTTTCTATATATGCTGCTACGGATATATGGGTGAAAGGAACGTTGGTTGTATGCGGTTTTGTGTTTACGGGTGTGTTGGTGTATGCTATGCGCTTATTGGATATTGTGATAACGTTCGACGATTACGGAATTACGGAAGGTTATGAAGGAAGAAGTAGCACTAAGTACTTGCCTTACAATGCGATTCGAGGATATAAGTCAACGAAAACTACATTATCGTTCTTGCCGAATAGTTCTTCTAATACGAAGATTGACATCCCAGGCTCACTTACCGGCTTCGAAAAAATTAAACACTTCGCTGCCACACATTTCACAGATTTGGACAACGAAGAAGCTAATGCAGGTTTCGAAGAAGAGGTAAAGAAAAAAGGACGTGATGAGGCTGCATCCTCCTTGCGAAAAGCACGTGTATATGTGAAAGCAGGTAATATTGTTACGGTGATCCTAGCAGGGTTAGTGGCATTATATCGAAATGATTGGCCGATTGTAGTATACTTACTCGCATTGTGCCCCGTATATGCTTGCTACTTATTATATACGTTCAGGTACTTGGTAACAATTGATAAATTAAATGAACAGCAAAAAGTGCCTTCCATCTTTTTTATGTTCTTAATTCCTATGTTGCTTTTCTTAGTGTCTGCCTATGATAAAACAGAAATCCTCTCTTATAACTTACTTTGGAAGTATTGTTTAATTGGCCTAGTATTTTTAGGTTCTTTGTTCATCATTGCTCGAGAACGTAGTAATCCTACGCTCAAACAACGTTTGATCGAATATCCAATGATTTTTCTTTGTTTACTCGGTGTATTATGGGGATTGATCTGCTTTATGAATGTTCACTACGATTATAAGCCACTATTTGTTTGTCATGCAAAAGTGATCGATAAAAGTATTCGAAAAGGGAAGACAACAGATTACCAAGTGCATTTCCAAGCTTGTGGTCCCATCACGGAAGCAAGTACAGCCAAAGTAACGAAAATCGTGTACGATGAAGCCACCATTGGCGGGTATGTACAAGTGGAATTACACGTTGGAGCACTTATGGTGCAATATTACACAGTGTCGTCCATATTATTGGAAGAAGGAAAGTAAGCATCCCCCAAAGGGTGCATCATACAATCAGCGCTTATAAATACCTTGTATATTAACTACTCATCATGAGATATGAAGAAACTATTATTGATCGTATGTGTACAGTTATGCAGCACTGTACTTTGGGCACAATGTGATTGTGAACAAGAATTTAAGAAACTGAAAAGCCGCGTAGAAGAAAGCTTCGCGGGTTTTCACGATTATGTAACACCTGCTACGCAAGCAGCCTATGAAGAACATAACCGCGCTACAGAAGCGATGATAAAAAACGTGCAGCAGTACCCTTATTGTACGTACTATTTGCAGAAATGGACCACCTTTTTCGATGGAAATGTTGCATATAACCGTCAATCCGCTACCGTAGATGTACTAGGAGAAATGGTGTTAACAACTGCCCAACTACAAGCGCTCCGCGATAAAGATGCGAATAGTATTGAAGGCATTTACAACATGGGGTCACATCATTTAGCTGTTGTAGAACATCCTACACCATTTGGTAAATACGCCGTGGTGTTGTTAGACTTTGTTCGCAGCAAACGCCCTGTTGCGCCAGGCAGTATTGTGATGTTATTGAAAGATACTGTGAATGGTTATATTGAAGGACTGAGTGCATTTCTCCACGAGCAAAGGGTATATGGGAAGGTAGAGCCCGGTAAGTTCATATTACAATTAACCCGCGACGGAGTACCGTTTGCCGAAGCAATGCCCGGTAAAGAGTACTTCCAAGGAGATACGGCTATTGTACAACAACTTTCACCAAAAACAGTCTATTTCGCTTATAACTTCATCGAATACGATCGCACCACGAAGCTCGACAATCTCATGAAAGAACAGTGGTCAACTATTTCGCAAGCCGAAAACCTAATATTTGATATGCGCAAAAGCGCTTACGGCCTAAGCTTATGGCACCTTGTACCTGTAATGGCAGATCATGATGTCGTGAAATATGGATCTGATTTATATGCCTCTCCAGCCACACGTACTTACGTGCAAGCAGCGAAGTACAAGCAGCGTTTTACGAATAAAGGCATTGCTGACGCTGGTAATTACATTACAAAAGCAAACAACAACGCTTGGTGGATACCTGCAGATGCAAAAGAAGTATATCACCCGGTTAAGTCGCCTGTACAATTGAAACACGTTGTTATATTAGTGAATGAAGTAAATGATCTCACTGCTAGGTTTTTAGATGTCATTCGTCAAAGTAACCTCGTTACCATCATTGCAGCGAAACCCATTCCACTAGCACAATACAATTTAAATGGCCAATTCTTGCTTAGTAAAGACGCTTATGCAAACATATATATGGCCCGGCAAACTAATACAACCGTGCAAAATGGTATCTTGCAAAAATTTATTACACCCACTATCACTTTATCACCTAAAGAAGATTGGATTAAGCTGGCACAGCAATACGTAGAAAGTCTTCCAAGGTTGCAGAAATAGTTTTCTGAAAGGGGATGATTAAATAAACCCCTGTTGCGCCGCCACTTTAATTAACGCTGCTACATTAGGTACTGCAAACTTTTGGATTAAGTTCCGCCGATGCGTTTCTACAGTGAGCGGGCTTACATTCAATTGTTCTGCTATTTGTGGTGTGGTTCGCCCTTCTGCAATCCAATGTAATATCTCCTTTTCCCGCTTGGTTAATTGTGGAATGCCTTTCAATTCTACGGAAGAGGGGCGGGCCATGATTTCTTTTGCTGCTTTGCTGAAAGTAAGTAAGCCTTGCTGTGCTTCTGCAATACAAGCCACCAGTTCACCGGGGGCAATGTTTTTTAGTAAATAACCAGTGGCACCATGTTGTAACATTTGAAGTATCATGCTGCGTTCGGCATGGTTACTCAGAGCCAGTACTTGGGTTTGGGGTGAAATACGTTTTACTTCCTTGCAAATCTCCATCCCGTTTTCACCGGGTAATGAAATATCTAGTAATAAGATATCTACTTGGTTGGTACGTATATAATCGAGTAGGGGAGCACCTTCGGTGAAGGTGCCTACCATGGTTATTTCCGGTACATGTGCAATTAATCGTTGCAAGCCTTCTAGTACAATCGGGTGATCATCTACGATCGCCAGTTTCACATTACCCGTTAACATGTAGTTCTATATTGATGGTAGTGCCTTCCCCTGGCGCAGCTTGTATATCGATGCTGCCACGTAAAAGTCCTACACGGTTTTTAATATTGTTAAATCCTGCGCCTTTGGCTTTCGCCAGTTGTTGTTCCGAAAAGCCAATGCCATTGTCTTCTTGCGTGATGTAGAACCTGTCTTCATCTTGGCTGCATTGTAGAATAATATGCGTGGCTTGGGCATGCCGAACAGCATTGGTAAGCAGTTCTTGCACGATGCGGTAAATATGTATCTGTACTTCTTCTCCCAGGTTGTCGGCGATGTTCAGTGCTTGGAAATCGATGTGCATATCGTCGTTGATGAGCGATTCGGATAAGTCTTTTATGGCTGTTTGTAAGCCAAACTTCAATAAGCTTACCGGCATCATATTATGCGCGATACGGCGGAGTTCTTGCACGCTATCGTCAATTTGCTGGGTAATTTTCTCTAACTCTGTTTTCTGGGAATCGGTAGGCCAACCAGCTATTTGGGTGGAAAGGTTGATCTTCGCACCGGCTAACATACCGCCTAAGCCATCGTGTAAATCGCGGGCGAGGCGTTTCCGTTCTTGTTCTTCTCCTTGCAGTACGGCTTGACTAAATTGGATTTGTTGTTGTTGCGCAATGGTGTCGAGTTGTTGTTTTAATTGCCATTCCTTTTGGGCGTGGAGCTTTCTTTTATTGCGGTAAATGATGACCAGTAAACCCATAATCACCAGCAATACAACAATGCCACTAATCAATGTAATCATTAATAAACGAGCATTCTTCGCCTGCAATGAATCTTGGATCGATTTAGCCGTTAGTGCGTCAATCTCTTTTTGTTTTTCGGCGTTTTGGTATTTTATTTCCAAGGCATGCACATCGTTCGTTAACTTACTTTGCGACATGCTATCCCGTAAGGCGCTATATTGTTCCATGTACGAGAAAGCTGCTTTGTAGTTATTCATGGCTTTATACGTAGCAGCGGCGCCGTACAGCAATTGCACGCGGTTCATGGCGTATTTAGCAATCGCTTCTTCGCCTAATAGGTATTCTACCGTTTCACGGGCTTTTCCAAAATTGCCATCATTGTAGTAGGCGTAAAATTGTTGCATCACTAGTCGAAGTTCGTCGTAGCGCAAATGTAGTTTCTGTGCCAGTGCTACTCCTTTCGATAAACTTTGCAGGGCATCCTTGAACCGCGATTCCAATGTATAATACATCCCTTCGGCATTATAGTAACTAAGGTAGTATTCGCTACCGGGGTATTTTTTCAAGATAGCTAGCGAAGAATCTAGGTAAGGCCTAGCATCTTTGTTGTTATTCGATAAGCTGGCAATTTCGGCCATGGTGTGGTAACCAATCAGCAGTTCTCCTTCATTTACACTAGGGGCTTTAAATGCATTGATGGCTTGCTGGGTGTACAGACGTGCCTTCTCAAACTCGTTGGTGTTTTTGAATACAATAGCAACGGCAAGATAATCTTTACCTACAAGGGTAGGGTCGCCGGCTTTTTGCGCCAAGGGGATAGCTTTGTTGAGAATGATATCTACGAACTTTTTGGGTGCATCATTCTTTTGTTCAATACGACCATATTCATACCAAGCTTTCGCCCGGTACAAATAAGCCATCGGTTGTTGATCGTGTTGCAATAGGCTGTCGACCTTTAAAAAGTTGGCTTGTTGAAGCGCGAAATCGTCTTTTGAAAAAGTTAAGGAACGGTGGTAGAGTGCCATCGCCATGGGCAGTACCGGCCCCTTTGGAACAAGTTTTTCACCCGCTTGTAGGTATTGCAAAGCCTTCACCGTATCCGTCATCAGCCAATGGTCGGATAAGGCAAAGTTTGCGCGCATGGTGGTTTCGTTCGTAGTGGCGTCTTTCAATTTTTTCTCTAACGCTTGCAACGTGTTGTCGTCGTGGGATTGTTGGGCTGAACAGAACACGCTTGCTAAGCTGCATATACATAGCAATATTCGGTTTTTCATCTTTGGCGAAAATATGCACTAATTCAGCAAAAGCGTTGCCAAAAATAAATATACCGGGAAACCAGTAGAAATTTTTCACGGGATATAGGGATTGCCACGACTTTTTTGTGCCTGTAATTTTGTGCCTACCAATGGCCCATGCAGATGAAAATTGCCAGCCAAGGAAAAACATGTCTTATACAGGGAAGCCGAAAACTGTGGATTTTAAAGAGTAGGCATTATAAACAGAAATCATGAAAACATTGAAAAACCTTTTGTTCCCAATTGTTGCACTCCTAGTTATGTTAACCGTTGCTTGCTCGAAAGACGATGATAAACCGGCATCTTCTTCTCATAAAGTAGTATTTAAAGCAATCGGTAATACAAATGCGAAAATCCAATCGATCGTATACGGTTACGACGATAAAATTACTTCCCACTCGGATGTAAATACAGCCACATGGACAAGCCCAGAGGTTACTACACCGGCAGGTACACTAATGGTGAACATGAACGTAACAGCCTTAGCACCCGATGCTAGCGGTAACTTAAAAGTGCAAATCTTCGTAGATGGAGAATTGAAGAAGGAGAACGTAGCCACGGGTTCTGCATTAGTTGGCGCTGTTAGCTACACGTTCTAATATAACGGCAAGAACATTACTTCAGCTTGTTTCATTATAGGCAAATTACCTTTGCCAACTTTTTACCCAGTCCCGTTCGTACAAACGGGACTATTTTTACTTATACTAAACGATCATCCATTTATATCTTCACCATCTTCGGCGTATGCCCCACGTAAGCCAAGAAATCGTTCATGACCCAATCCCGCGGAATCTTCATGTAAGAAGTGGTGGTACCATCGCTGCAGCCATACCATTCTTCCAATAACACCTCCTCATCAATAATAACTTGCACCGCGTGTTCGGTATCTAACAGTAACCCAAAAATCGTAGTAGCACCAACAGGCGTGCCCAGCATACTATACAACAATTCTACCGACGCAAAGGATACCCTTGGCACACCCAATGCTGCCGAGAAATCTTTTGTAACAAATGGTTTCTCCGCCGTTGTAACAAACAAATAGAACGCCGTTTGCTGGCGATTGGTGAGAAACAATGTTTTCACTGTTTTCATGTTCAACTGCTTATTAATCACCAAGCAATCTTCCATTGTAATAGCATCATCTACATCCACCCGTTCAAATGGAACATTGAATTTGGCTAATGTTTCGTACACCTTTTCCTGTAGCGGCGACTTAAACACCGCCGGTGCCGACTTCGTTACTTCACTGATATAAAACATAGGGATGAAGATAATAAAATATAAAAAAAGAAGCCGTCTCTAAGAATAGAAACGGCTTTTCCTCACAATGTATAATGAATAAAAAACAGGCCTTTATTTCGTATTGTTTTGTTTACCCCGGTCGAAAATATTTGCCGGTTTAATCGTTTCATATTCCACTACACCGGTTTCCTTCGCCCATTGGAAATAAGCTGCCGATAGCTCGTTCACCAATTGCCTATTTTGCCCGGCCAAGTCTTTCGTTTCACCACGATCATTCTCTATATCATACAATTCCCATTTATACGATGGGAAAATCGATACCAACTTCCATTTACCTTGTCGTACCGCGCGGTTACCTGCACGTTCCCAAAAAATGGGTTGCTCGCGTTGAATAGCGGTATTGTTGAGTAACAAGGGCAGGAGGCTTTTACCAGGTAATGCGTTTGTTTTTTCACCTTGGAATTGGGCAGGGTAATTGGCATGGGCTAAGTCGTAGAAGGTAGGTGCCAAGTCGATCAAATGCGCTGTTCCTTTTGCAATTTGACCGGCTGGAATTTTACCGGGCAACCAAGCTATAAAAGGAGAACTAATACCACCTTCGTACATCGAGTTTTTGAAAGAGCGGAAGGGTGCATTCGATACGTACGACCAATTTTTACCTTGCGCTTCGAATGATCCTGCTGTACCTACCGGCCCGGAATTCCGACCTGCGCGCTGTCCAAAATGTGCTACATCTTCCGCTGGCGCACCATTATCGGAAATAAACACAATAAGGGTATTATCATCTTTCTTCAACGCTTTCAATTTATCCAACAACTTCCCAACGTTCTGATCCATTCTATCCACCATCGCGGCAAATACTTCCATTTTGGCTGCCCATAGTTTTTTCTCATCGTATGTTAAATTATCCCAAGCAGGCACTGCCTCGTCACGCTCAGCCACGGTATACTTCGCAGGAAGTATACCCAGTTTCGCTTGGTTTTGCAAACGGCTAGCCCGTAAAGAATCCCAACCGATATCGTATTTACCTTTGTACTTGGCAATGTCTTCGGGTAATGCTTGTAATGGCCAGTGCGGTGCATTGAAGGCTAAGTAGAGGAAGAATGGCTTATTGGAATTGCTTTGTGCATCGAGGTATTGCAATGCGTGGTTGCCAATTTCGTCGGTAAAGTAGTAAGAGTTATCAGCCGGGCGTAAACGCTTGTTATTTTCTACAAGCACAACTGGGTAGTCTCTTCCACCCAATGGCATCGGTTTCGCATCAAAGTAGTTCGCTCCGCCACCAATTACCCCGTAGAACTGCTCGAAACCACGTTGATTTGGCCATGCCAACGAATCGTTCCCAACATGCCATTTACCCGACATCAAAGTGTTGTATCCAGCATTGCGGAGTACTTCTGCCAGTGTTAACGATTGACGGTTTAAATACCCTTGGTAAGCAGGCAAACCGAGGTTCACATCAAAATAACCAATGCCGGCCTTGTGCTGGTATTGCCCTGTTAGCAAAGAAGCCCGGGTAGGCGCGCAAATAGAGTTATTATAGAATTCGCGTAACCGCAATCCTTCCTTTGCTAAACGATCCAAGTTAGGCGTGGCTATTTCCGAACCATACGCACCTAAATCTGAATACCCCATATCGTCTACCACGATTAAAATAATATTAGGCGGTTGCTTTTGCGCTGTTGCCTGTAAAGCCACTGTAATGGCTAGTATGGAGAAGAATAATTTTTTCATGTAAGCTTGTTTTAACGTTGGTTAGTACGACGTGCATTTTGTGTATTCTCATTAAAAGGCCCTGCAAACCCGGCATTACCTGTGGGTTTGATTTTATCGTAATCGATCACATCATTTTGCTTCGCCCATTTTTCATACACTGCATTTAATTCGGCAACTACTTGCGGCTGTTGCTGTGCAAGGTTTTTCGTTTCGCCACGGTCATTTTCTATATCATACAATTCCCATTCATTGGCAGGATAAGCACTTACCAATTTCCATTTACCACTACGCACTGCCCGGTTTCCGGCACGTTCCCAACATAGCGGGCTTGCCCGGTTAATTTCTTGTTGTGCTAAGAAAAGCTTCGCTAAACTGGTGCCCGGTAATGGGTTAATGGCGACTTGGTGGTATTGTTGAGGATATTGTGCCCCGGCCAGTTCGTAAAAAGTAGGGGCGAGGTCTACCAAGTGCGCCGTACCCTTCGCTATACTATTGGCTTTAATTTTACCAGGATACCAAGCAATTAATGGAGAACTAATACCACCTTCATATGCACTGGCTTTGTAAGAACGTAAAGCTGCGTTTGACACATTCGCCCAACTTTGTTCTACATAATCGTATGAGCCGGCCGAGCCAATTGGTCCGCTACTACGCGGGCGTTTACGACCCGCCGGAATAAAGCCACCTTGTGCGCCATTATCAGAGATAAATACAATCAGCGTGTTTTTATCTTTTTTCAATGCTTTTAGTTTGTTCAATATTTGACCAATACCTTGGTCCATCCGGTCGATCATAGCCGCATAAACTTCCATTTTCTTTTCCCAGTATTTCTTTTCGTCGTACGTGAGGCTTTCCCATGCTGGTACTTGTGGATCTTTTGGGATGGTAGCATTGGGAGCTAGGAGTCCAATTTTTTGTAAACGTTGTATGCGTTGTTGGCGAAGTGAATCCCATCCAATGCTGTATTTACCTTTATACTTGTCGATATCAGCTGGTTGGGCTTGTAAAGGCCAGTGTGGTGCATTATATGCTACGTATAGAAAGAATGGCTTGTTGGATTTGTTTTGTTCCTCTAAGAACTGTACGGCGTGCCCGGCAATTTCATCGGTTAAATATTTACCGGGTTGCAGGTTAATAGCCCGGTTATTCTCTACCAATTGAACCGGCGGTGCTTTCTCTTTGTAAGGCGCAATGTCAAAGTAATTGCTAGCGCCACCAATAAACCCAAAGAACTGGTCGAATCCTCGTTGATTAGGCCAACTTAGGCTATCATCGCCCACATGCCATTTACCCGACATTAACGTACTGTAACCCGCTTCCTTCAGCACTTCTGCTAGCGTCAACGATTCGCGGTTTAAGTAACCTTGGTAAGCGGGCAAGCCTAGGTTTACATTAAAGTATCCAATGCCCGCTTTATGGGCAAATTGCCCGGTTAGCAACGACGCACGTGTAGGGGCGCAAATGGAATTATTGTAAAACTCTTGTAAGCGCAAGCCTTCTGCCGCTAGGCGGTCCAAGTTGGGTGTGCTAATTTCAGATCCATACGGACCAATATCCGACCATCCCATATCATCTACCATTATTAAGATGATATTGGGTTGTTGGGTCTTTTTTTGCGCTGATACAAGCTGTACCAGCAGCAAACAAGTGAATAAGGTGATGATGTTTTTCATGTTGATGTGCCGTTTTATAACCATAATGGGTCTTGTTTCAATTTTGGGTTGAGGTTTAATTCGCGTTGTGGCGTAGGGAAACGAATATGTTTGGGTGCTGCCAATGTTTTACCGGCTGCTTTGAGGGTTTTAACATAATAATCTGGTCCGCGGCGTACTAGGTCGAACCAACGTTGATATTCGTAAACCAATTCCTTCCTGCGTTCTTGGAACACGCTATCCCGGAAGGCATCCTTGCCTAAATTGGGCGCAATGTCTTTCAACAAAGCAATACCTGCACGTGCGCGTACCTTATCAATGGCCTCGTAAGCGGCAGTACTGGGTGCGCCGCTACTTTCATTTAATGCTTCAGCATAAATGAGTAGTACTTCGGCATACCGTATAATGGGTAAGTTTTTAGAGGATTGACCTTGGTTGCCGACTACAGACTCATCGTAATATTTGTGTAAGTGAGGTTCGAAGGTGTACGTTTTACCATCGGTTGGACTTACCAGGCTCGTGGAAAAGGTGACGGCTTTACGGGTATCGTTCTCACTAAAGCTTTCATACAAACCACCTTGCTTATGAATGGCATCGGCATAATCACCATTAATACCAGGTACTTCGTTGGGTGCCGATCTACTGGCTAAACTGTTGCCTTGGTAGCCCGCATTCCCTAAGAATTGTGCAGAAAATATGTGTTCCTTCCCATTCTTTCTACCCACGGCATACACATCTGCGAAATTCTCAAACAAGTCATACCATTTTGCTTCAATTACTTCACGGGATTTAGCAGCCGCCAGCGTCCAGTTTTGTTGCGTGAGGTATACTTTGGCTAATAAGCTCTTTGCAGAACCGCTCGTAGCACGGCCAATATTAGCTGCACTGTAAGCACCTGGTGCAGGCAAGTTTTCTGCATCTTGTAGGTCTTTAATGATTTGCGCGTACACTTCACTGCTGGGCGATTTTTCAACATACAAGCCATTCGCTTCTAAAGAGTTTACTTCATGCAATACCAAAGGCACATCACCGAACCATCGCACCAAGTTGAAATAGTGTAATGCACGTAAGAACTTAGCTTCGTTAATTAGGCGTGTGCGCACCGTGCCATTGATGTGGGTTTCACCAATTAAAGCAATACGTTCGATCGCGATGTTCGATGTATTAATGGCATCGTAGGATTGTTTCCAAAGTTGCTCCATTCTATCATTCGAAGCGTCGTGTGTTAGCCCTGAAATGGCACGCACATGGGCATTACGGGCGCGAGGTCCAGCTTCATAATCATCCGTGGCCATTTCTACGCCAATTTGGAACAAGCTATTATAAAGCGATTGTCCTGTTTCGTATAACTTCCTATAAGCAGCTATTACCGCGGCATCGGCTTGCGATTCGTTTTGATAGAATTGGTTGGTAACGATATCCGATTGCGGATTTTCGTCTAAAGAAGAGCAGCCTTGTATACTGCCCATGCATATGATTAAGAAAAGAATGCCTAGTTTTTTCATGGTAACGTTTTTAAGCGGTTAAAAGGAAACTTTAATTCCTGCATTGAATGTTTTAGCCACAGGGTAGATGCCGGCATCTGTTCCGGGCGATACGTTACTACCCGAAGTTACTTCCGGGTCGAAGCCTGTGTATTTCGTCCAAGTGAGTAAGTTTTGTGCCGATACATATACTTGAATACCTGCTATATTGTGCAACCAATTCCGCGAAATATCATAGGAGAGTGCAATGTTTTTCAAGCGAACAAAGGTGCCGTCTTCAATAAAGCGATCACTGAAAATAGGCGCAGGGTCGAGCTTTGCGCGGGGAATGGTTTGACTAGGGTTTGTGGCAGTCCAACGGTCGCGTGCTGAACCGGCAGCGTTCTGTTGACCAGTAAACAGTTCCAAACTTTGCCTATTGCCATTTAATATTTTGTTACCGAATGAGCCTTGGAAAAATACACTCAAACTCACGCCATGATAAGAGAAATGGTTTTGAATACCGGCAAGGAAGTTGGGTTGTGCATTCCCAATAATCGCGCGATCGGCGGCGGTAGTGAAAGTGCCGTCTTTGTTAATGTCTTTGTATAATCGATCACCGGGTTTAGGAGCTGCATTACCTGTGAAAGCACCTTTATCTTTCTCTTCGCCTGTTTGAAGAATACCATTTGTAACCGTTCCGTAGAAGCTACCTAAAGGTTGACCTACTTGAATAATGTAGTTGCCCGTAATGTATTGCTTAGCCCCGTTACCAAGCGACAATACTTTGTTGCGGTTTAAGGAGAAATTAAAGTCGGTCGACCAAGTAAAATCTCCTACGAAATTCTTACTGTTGATACCGATTTCTATACCACGGTTTTCTACCGAGCCAAAGTTTTGTAGGGAGCTAGCTTGGCCGGAGGTCCATGGTAATTCTACATTCAGCAAGAGGTTCCGGGTTTTCTTGTAATAACCATCGAGGGTAACCAATACGCGGTTATTCCATAAACCTACGTCAATACCGGCATTGTATTGATCGGTGGTTTCCCATCCTAGTTGATCGTTCGCAATGCGATTGGGGGTGAAGCCGGTGAGGATTTTATTTCCAATTATGTAGGTTACACTATACAAGGTGGCTAATGATTGGTATTCACCAATTTCTAGGTTCCCCGTTACACCAAAGCTGGCCCGTAGTTTTAAATCACTAATGGTTTGTTTGTAGCGTTTGAAGAAATCTTCATTCCCAATTCTCCACGATACCGCTGCTGATGGGAAGTAGCCCCATTTGTTACCTTTCCCGAACCGGGATGAACCGTCGGTACGAATACTAGCTGTTAAATACAAGCGATTATCGTAGGTATAGTTCACACGCGCTAGCCAGGAATGTAACACCCATGAAGTAGTATTGGAAAAAGGGCGCACCAAAGTGGCACCACTTTGTAAACTGTTATACTTTAGTTGGTCGGTCACGAACTTCTCTGCACCAGTACGCACTACATCGCTATTAAACTCTTGCTGGGTAAAACCGCCGAGTACATCGAAAGCATGTCGACCGATATTTTTGTTATATGTGATCGTATTTTCGTTCAACCACGAATAGCTGGAGTAGTTACCACGACCGGCAGCACCACCTGTTTGTGTTCCTTCATAAATGGTACTAGGGATATACAACTTTTCGTTGGTGGTATTTACATCGGCACCTAGTAAAACTTTCACATGTAACCCTTCAATTACCTTCAATTCCCCGAACGCGGTTCCGAAGAACCGGTTCGTGGTTGACTTATTTAATTGCTCGTTAAGTGTAGCTATGGGGTTGGCAAAAATGTTTTCAAAAGGATTTCGCAAGGTATACGAGCCATTGGGTTCGTAAATGGTAGCAGTAGGAGGCATTAATAGTAAAGAGCTTACTATACCCGAAGGCGCGATGTTTGCATCGGATTTGCTGGCCGTAATGCTACTGCTGATTTTCAAGCGCTCGTAGGGCTGTGCATCAATATTTGCCCGCAAACTGATACGGTTGAAATCGGTATGGCGAATAATGCCTTCTTGGGTAAAATAATTACCCGATAGGAGGTAACGCGTTTTAGCACTACCCCCACTAATCGTAAGCTGGTGATTCTGAATATTACCACTGCGGAAGGCTGCATCTTGCCAATCGGTACCCTTACCTAGTTTCGCTACTTCTTCATTGCTTAAGTATTGATTGGGACCTTTCGCAGGATTGGTATCGAATAACACTTCGTTACGCAGTATCGCAAATTCTTGGGCATTCAACACATCAATTTTCTTCCGCAATGATTGCACGCCGTATGAGCTTTCCCAAGAAATATTGCTTCTATCGGCACGACCTTTCTTCGTTGTAACAATCACCACACCATTGGCACCACGAGAGCCGTAAATGGCGGTAGCAGAAGCATCCTTCAGAATGTCGATATTTTCGATATCGGCAGGATTGATACTAGCCAATGGATTAATAGGCGTACCGCTTGTGGTGCCGGCGTTTGTAGTACTATTATATACGGGGAACCCATCAATCACGTACAACGGTTCGTTGCCGCCTTGTATAGAACTCCCACCTCGTACACGAATACTTACACCACCACCGGGTTGCCCGCTGGTTTGAACTACTTGCACGCCGGGTACACTGCCTTTTAAAGCTTGGTCGATAGAGCTAACGGGTTGTTTGAATAAGTTGTTGTTCACTGATGAAATGGCGCCCGTGAGATCGCTTTTCTTCTTTGTACCATAACCTACTACCACTACATCGTTTAATTGACTTTGCAGCACTTCAAGTGCAATGTCGATGTTTGGGTTATTGGCTACAATCTCTAGTTTCTTATACCCGGTATACGTTACAATTAATGTATAGGGAAATGGTTGCCCCGTTACGAAAGAGAATTTCCCTTGTTGATCGGTGATTACACCGTGTGTAGTACCTTGAATTTGCACGGCAGCACCGGGCAATGGTTCCTTGGTTTGGGCATCCATAACACGCCCCGATAAATGCGAGTTAATGAGTGGTTTTGTTTGGGCGGAAATTGTGAGGCTTGTTCCCACCACGCAGCAAATTAGCAAAGTGACAC
Organism: Chitinophaga skermanii; assembly: GCF_003259335.1. Taxonomy (GTDB): domain Bacteria; phylum Bacteroidota; class Bacteroidia; order Chitinophagales; family Chitinophagaceae; genus Chitinophaga; species Chitinophaga skermanii. Next base: position 4,203 of record NZ_QLLL01000002.1, on the reverse strand, counting down.
GTTGCACCTGCTGTAAAAAATAGGCCATGTTTTTTCTTTTTATAAGGCAATAGAAATCCAGCCCGCTTACCGGTAATGGTGTATAAAGTATAGCCGTTGCAATGCGTATTGGCAATACAATTTCACCTCCCGTAAACAGGAGAAATGCATAAACGAAAATGCTCAACTACAGTATGTAGTCGGAAATTTGAAGATTAAGCCCGCATGGGGCAGCGCAAATGATTGGTCGACATGTTGGTTGAGTTTTTTTGAATAAACTGGTTATGGCTACTAAAATCTTTTCATCCAGGATAGCGTGAATAAGGTTGGTCATGCTACTTCTACCGCGCAAAAGCAAACATTCAGTAGATTATTAGGCAAAGCAAAGATAATGGGAATTTTATTAATCTACAAAGTTAGTAGGGTAATAGCGTGTTTATTTTTTAATGAAGGAAAAAAGGAGTGTTGTTAATGTTTGTATTTGAAAAGATTACACGCTATTTTGGTGGTTAAACTATTTATGAAAAAACACCCTTTGTGCATCTTAGTAAGAAAGTTATACGCCATGTTGTTTACTTTCTTACTATTCGCCTGTTTATACGGTTGCCAAGAACCCATTGCAGCACCTACGCCTAATTATGCAACCATTGAAGCCATTCCTATTCCTAAAGGATATACCCGTTTAGCCGATCATGCATTCGCCAAATGGTTGCTACAAGTACAATTAAAAAAGGATCGCACCGTTTATCTTTATAATGGTGAAAAGAAAGAAGACCAGGCTTCACAATACGCCGTACTAAACATCCCAATAGGCAAAGAAGACCTACAACAATGCGCCGATGCCGTTATTAGGTTACGGGCAGAATACTTGTACAACAAGCAGGATGTCGAACGCATTGCATTCCACGCTACAGATGGAACATTAATAGCGTATACGGCTTGGTTAAAAGGACAATCATTTCAATTAAAGCATAATAAATTAGTAGCCACGAAGGTGGCCGCTCGCCCCGATACCCGCGAAACTTTTGAAAAGTATTTGCGGTTTGTGTTTATGTACGCCGGCACCCATTCTCTCGCTAAGGAACTAAAACCGGTTAACATTCAACAAATCCAACCCGGCGATGTATTCGTTCAAGGCAGCTTCCCCGGGCATGCGATGATCGTCATGAGCGTGGCACAAAACCCGCGAGGGGAGAAGATATACATGTTAGCACAAGGTTACACACCCGCGCAAAGTATACATGTTGTACGCAACCGAATAGGAGGCATTGAACAACCTTGGTACAAAGCCGAAGAGTTTGGCACGGTTATTACGCCTGGTTGGACGTTCCTGCAAAAACATTTAATGCGGTTCCAATAATTTAAACGACGCGCTATGGTAAAGTTTTCTTGGTTGTTGATGGTCATTTCTATATTCATGCAAGTAAATGTTACAGCCCAACAACGCACACAAGTAGTAAAGGTAGAGGCTCCTACAGGGTTTACAGATGTTCCTGTAGATCGCCGCTCTTTTGCAGGTTGGCTCTACCGCTATACTTTGATTATAGATAAGAAAGAAGGCAGTTACGGGAAACTGGACATTACACTCGGCAAGAAAGACGTAAAACACCATGCCGCAGCCCCCATTTTTTTACGCGCTTATTACCTCTACAATGCCCAACGTTACGAGGATATACATTTTTATGCTGTAGATGGTACCATGATGGATTACGTAGGCTGGCGTAAAGGCGATCGCTACACTGTTTTGCCACAAAATAAAATCGCTAAAGAACGTACGAAAGAGGCTTCCGGCAGTATGGAGTCTTTCCGGGTATATACTAATAATGTGATCACCTTTAGTGACGCACAGTCGCTACGCGCCTCTATGAACCATGTAACGGTCGACGATATCCAAGTCGGCGACGTCTTCATCAAAAAAGGCGACCGCCTCAGCGCCGCCATCGTTATGCGTGTAGTAAAAAACAAGAAAGGCGAAAAGATGGTCATGCTCGCCGAAAACTACAAGCCAAGTGTCGATATCCAAATCCTCATGAATAATACTAGCAAAACACCTTGGCATAAAGTTACCAACGTACAAAAAATCAGTACCATGGATGGCTCTTTCGATACCTCGCAGCTCTTCCGCTTCGAGTAATAGTGTATATGTTACCCCTTATAAATTCCTTGAAACCCAAGTGGGTAGGAACTTGCATGTTATCTTTGTTTGTTGTAGGTTTATGCTTTCATAGTTTTATTCCACGCTAAAACTTTCAAAATTTTCACATGAAGAAATTCCTATTCACCGCGTTGACGGCTTTGCTAGTCGGGTCTTTGCAATCGAATGCACAATTCGTAAAGATCGACGGCCACGATTTAAAAACTCCGAAAGGCGAGAAGCTTTTCATCAAAGGAACCAACCTCGGTAACTGGCTCAATCCCGAAGGTTACATGCTTAAGTTCAACAAAACCAATTCCGGCCGTTTCATCAACGAAATGCTTAGCCAATTGGTAGGCCCCGATTTCACCAACGAATTCTGGAAACTTTGGAAAGACAATTACATCACCCGCGATGATATCCGCTTTATTAAGCAAACAGGTAGCAACGTCGTACGTCTTCCTTTCCATTATAAACTATTTACCGACGAAGATTATATGGGCCTTACTGCCAAACAAGATGGCTTTGCTCGTATCGATTCTGTTGTGAAATGGTGTAAAGCGGAAGGTTTATACCTTATCCTCGATATGCACGATGCCCCAGGTGGTCAAACCGGTGATAATATCGACGATAGTTACGGTTATCCATGGTTGTTCGAAAGCGAAGCTAGCCAAAAGCTTTTCTGCGATATATGGAGAAAGATTGCTAAATATTACAAAAACGAGCCTACCATCCTGGCATACGAATTGCTCAACGAACCTATCGCGCCGTATTTCAAAAACATGCAAGAGTTGAACGATAAGTTGGAAGGTATTTACAAGTTGGGTACAAAAGCTATCCGTGAAGTAGATAACAACCACATCGTTATCCTCGGTGGCGCACAATGGAACGGTAACTTCAAGCCTTTCAAAGATTCGAAGTTCGATAAGAAAATCATGTATTCTTGTCACCGTTACGGCGGCGAACCTACTGCTAAAGCGATCAACAATTTTATTCGCTTCCGCGATAGCGTGAACTTACCGATGTATATGGGTGAAATTGGTCATGGTAAAGACGAGTGGATGGCTGCTTTCGTGAAGACAATGGAAGAGAACAACATTGGTTGGACTTTCTGGCCATATAAGAAAATGGATGGTTCGTCTTTCGTAGCGATTACACCGCCACCGGCTTGGGATACCATTGTGAAGTTCTCGGAAGCACAACGCGTAACCTACAAAGAAATCCGCGATGCTCGTCCAGATCAAGCGGCTTCAAAGAAGATCTTGTTAGATTTAATCGAGGCGATGAAGTTTAAAAACAACGTTGTACAGAAGAATTACATCAACGCGATCGGTTTAAAACCTGAATAATTTTTGCGATGAATAGTTAGAGGGTGTCTCAAGCAGGCATCCTCTTTTTTATTGTAAAAGCGTATCAACTTCTAAAGGTTACACTATAACTACTGCTGTAAACATTGTTATGCGCCCATTTACACCTCACTTTGCCGCCCTCTCCTTAGCATGGAATAATCTCCCAATAAGTTATCATACTACTGTATACGTGCCGAATTATGCCGGATTCCTTTATAAGTAAATGAATTATATGCATTTACAAGAGCTACAATTATCTAAAAAACAGGTAAGGTGTTGATTTATAAATATATAGCTAGGCCTGGGATAGGCTTAGGATAGGGTCGAGATAGGCTTTAGATAGGCTTGGGATAGGGTCGAGATAGGGTAAAGATAGGGTTAGGATAGGCAAAAGATAGGTTTTCTTCATGCTGTCACGTCCTAAAATAGGTTTACACCCTTGTTAGATAATCCGGATAAAGGTTTACACCTGTAGTTGTTAATCCGTATAATAGTTTACAGTTCCAAAGATTAAAAAAAAGAACCTATTACTACTACTTATTATAGTTTTTCTTTTTTTGCTTCTTTTTTTCTTTTTACAATCCACCTGGATTTGTGGATAACCGGCCTTGGGCACCTGTAGGTGACGCACCCTTTTGCTGCCATCTCATGGCCATTTTACCATGTTGATGATGCGCTTGTGCAGGGGTTAAGTAGTTGCAGCTACTGTGTGGCCGCTGCTCGTTGTAAATGGTGATAATG
>NZ_QLLL01000001.1:404405-1000344 GCF_003259335.1 Chitinophaga skermanii | reverse complement strand
TTAGATGATACAAAAAGTTTGAAAGGATCGGTAGTTCAGTTGGTTAGAATGCCGCCCTGTCACGGCGGAGGTCGCGGGTTCGAGTCCCGTCCGGTACGCAAGGACTCCAGAGAAGCCTGCTAAAAGCGGGCTTTTTTATTGGGTTTTAGCTCTACAGTATTTATGTTGGTTTAGCTGGCATAACGGGCAGGTTCCAGAGCGGCCAAATGGGGCGGACTGTAAATCCGCTGTCTTTCGACTTCATAGGTTCGAATCCTATCCTGCCCACGGAATTAAAAAGCCGCCTCTACATCGTAGAGGCGGCTTTTTTGTTGTAACTACCAATTAAAGAATTTCTAATACTTCAAATTCACCTTGTATATAACTGGTAGTACCAAAACCAAACTTATCTCCAACTTTAATTGGGCGGCTTAATGCTAGTTGGTTATTTAAAATCAGATTTAGCACTTTATATTCTCCTAAACATAATTGTGCTTCTTGAGAAAAAGATATTGAAGTTTGTGTCGGATACAAATTCTCCCATACAATCGGATTAGAAGATTCGTTAATGCTGTTTCTATTGTTTATGCTATTTGTAAAAATAATTTCTACTTTAATAAAAATTGGATCCTTTGTTTGAGGTCTACTTCTCAATTCATCTTCATTTGTGAGAAGTACTCCATTTTCAATCAATAATTGAATCACATCAGAATAATTTTCACTTAATCCTATAATATTTCGTTCAATAGTATCTAAAATCAAATCAGAATAAACCCCTCTAAATATTCTATACCTTTGAATATCTTCGAACAGTTCATAATTTTTTTTGATTAAATATTCTTTAAGCATTATATCCATAGTTCATTTTATTTATCGATCGTTGGTGTATTTATATTGAACTTTATATTCCCACTGCCGTTTGGTACAATACCAGAACTCGTTTGAACTGGCTTTCCATTTAAACGTTGAATTTCTTGTACCATTTTTAACACCAAAATATCCGCCGTACTTGGAGCTGGAGTACCTTGAGGATGAACATGATTTATTAAATAAGGGTGCCTGAAATATCCAAAGGTAAAAATATTTTGCCTCGTGTACCAGTTACTATCACCTGCGAGTTTCCCATTCTGCTATTATTGCCTAGCACAAAAATTTGGCCGACTTCAACATCGCCAAGTATATGAGAATTGAGCAGCGAATAAAAACCCTGGTTCCTCAACTGTTCCGGCAACTGTCTTTTCCCCACCTTCTATTGTTCTTAACAGGTTATCATATAAAATTAATTAAACCTATTCACTGCATCCCATTCAACGGAGTATCAACGCTTTAGATGATACAAAAAGTTTGAAAGGATCGGTAGTTCAGTTGGTTAGAATGCCGCCCTATCACGGCGGAGGTCGCGGGTTCGAGTCCCGTCCGGTCCGCAAGGACTCCAGAGAAGCCTGCTAAAAGTGGGCTTTTTTATTGGGTTTTAGCTCTACAGTATTTATGTTGGTTTGGCTAACATAATGGGCAGGTTCCAGAGCGGCCAAATGGGGCGGACTGTAAATCCGCTGTCTTTCGACTTCATAGGTTCGAATCCTATCCTGCCCACTAATAGAATCGTCACTGCGTTCCAATTTTATTGCAGATCGCTTAATCTAATTTCTTTAAGTAGTTTCAATTTGATTTCTTTATCAATTCTGTCCCATTGATAAACATACATTTGTCCATCTTCGATATTCCAAACAAATTCCCCATCCTCGCTTCGTATATTAAACTTACCTGTCAATTCAAATGGAAAATCATTTACTTCATCATTTATTTTCTCAATTATAAATAACAGTTGGTGAATAAAAAACAACTCATTACCTATATAATAATTAGATCCTAACATTACCATTTGGGTTATGTACTCAGGAGAAATAAAATAACAATCGAAATAGTATTTAGCGTCCTTTTTACTTATTTCATATCTATCAATCAAAAATTCTGTTTCCTTTAAATATTTAAAAAATAATTTTGCTTCTTCACTACTGCATTCTATCCCCCCAACAATTGATGCGTAACTTTTCATAATTTTCTAATTATCTTGTTTTAGGATTTTCATTAAAATGAACAACTTTAATTCCCTTCTTCTCTAAATATGCTCTTACCTCTGGATGAGGTTCATAAAAAAACCAATATTCTAGCTTTTTTTTCCACTTCTCAGCCAACTTTAAATGATGCTTAATTTGCTCACTTGCTTGCTAAGGAAATTCTTAGAATTTTTATTTGCAGACAATTTTCGTTTTACTTCAATTAATAAATCGCCGACAGAGTAAATGAGTCAATCTCATACTCTTTACCGTCCAATACTCCCTTTACTTCACGGCCACCTGTTTTCTGCCTAACTAAATCCTCATTGTGTCTATCTCTTGCTTGGCTATGCTGCCCTTTTTTAGTTAACTTTTTCACATTCTTTGATAAGCCTCTTGGTTTAGGTAAATAAGCAGCAGTCCCACCTATAGCTAATCCAAGACTTGCTACATCACCTAAATGTTTTAAATCATCTCCAAACTCAGCTGCATACTCCAATGTGGCACTATAAGGAACACCAGGAAGTTCATGTATGTAGACATCCCCACCTTCATCCAAATATTCATTAAACAAATTTATGGCACCAAACATTGCTTTCATATCTTTAAATACGTATCTATAGTATCCAAAATGTAAAACTTGGGCTTTCCCCCATGGTGCAATATCAACTTGAACTTGTACTGGGTCACCTCCATAAAAAGGTTCTATATTCCAAGGAATTGTTTTTTGAACATTTATCAAAGATACGGATACCCCTCTACCATCTTTTATGTTTAGACTATAATGGTAAAACTCGCCACCATCTAAATCTATTCCTTCAATCACTCTATTTTCTGCATATGCATAGGTAGAATTCCACGGATACGATTTTCTTAATGGGTACTCACTTAAAAAACGGCCCAATCTTGGATCATAAATCCGCATACCGTAATCAATTTCATTAGCTTCACCTTTGATTTCCTTCCGCTTATGTTTGAAGGAAAATCTTTCCATTTGACAATTCTGCTAGATAAATGAAGATATTTTCTATTTAATAGCACATCCAATTATCCAACTTCAAATATGTAGGCTGGAATAGCAGTATGAAAACCTGGGGCCTGGCACGCCACCTATTAATGCAACAAAAAATCTCGGAAATAAAATAAAATCCCACTATCTACTCAACCCAAACCGCTAAAATCCTGTTAACTATTGCTGGTACCTTAAATTGCAATAAACCATGTCGCTTTGTATCATCATTCCTGTGCACAAACCACATCTCAGCCCAGAAGATGCGGCTGCTTTACAAGCTTGTGCAAAACATTTAAAGGCGTACGATACTTTCCTCGTTTTCCCCAAAGGCATGCATACCTTGGCGTATCTCAAAATTCACCCGGCATTGAAGTTACAACCCGTGCCACCACAATGGCTCGCCTCCGTGGCCGACTATAACCGGATGAAGATGCAGCCGGAATTCTACCAGTTATTCCGCGATTACAAGTATATGATGACTTACGAACTGGATGCTTATATTTTCAGCGATCAAATTGCTTTACATAAAGGCTATGCGTACGATTTTATTGGCGCACCCGTATTCGAAGGTTACCTAGAAGCGAAAACAGGTGCAGGCTTCTTACCCATGCTGAATTCGGGGTTTTCTATCAGGAATATACATTCGTGTTTAAAGGTTTTGCCCTTGCTAAAGAAATTCCAAGCGCGCTGGCGATTACAAAAGCTACTCGTTTCCAATTTCCGCTTCCTGCAAAAACATTTCCTGCAAACCCAATTGCAGCTCATTTTAAATGAACACCTAAAAGGTTATTTCCGGGGTACTTATTTTCATGAGGATGTAATATGGACGGCTATCGTACCCAAACTATTCCCGTTCTTCAAAGTAGCACCGCCTACGGATGCGATGCAATTCAGCTTCGAAGTAAATGCGGCAGAATTATTGGATATGAACCATGGTCAATTACCACTTGGCTGCCATGCATGGACGAAGTTTCCCAAGTTCTGGAAAGACTATATTCCCGCAGCCGCTAACTTATTAAAAACCTAATGCAGTACAACGTTCAAAACCCAATTCTCCTACTAGCCTTCAATAGGCCCGATACCGCGCAACGTGTGTTTGAACAAGTGCGTGCCGTACAACCCAGCAAACTGTATATCGCCGTAGATGGCCCCCGTACACAAGTTGCCAACGATAATGATCTATGTGCCGCTACGAGAAACATCTACAACGATATCGACTGGCCATGTGATGTTTACCGCCTCTTCCAACCTACCAACCTCGGTTGCAAATATGCCGTAGCCCAGGCCATAACATGGTTCTTCGAACAGGAGGCGCAAGGTATTATCTTGGAAGACGATTGCCTGCCACATGAAGATTTCTTTTACTTCTGCGACGAAATGCTACAACGATATGCACACGATACACGCATCATGAGTATTACCGGCACCAACCTACAAAACGGTCAACAACATGGCACAGCCAGCTACTACTTCAGCGAGTATTCGCATATTTGGGGTTGGGCCAGTTGGCGCCGCGCTTGGCAAGCTTATGATGTAGAGCTGAAAGATTACACTGAAAATGATGCACAATTAACTATTCACAACATCTTCACTGATCCATTTTTAATCGATGGTTGGTTGAATATATTTAGGGATCTGAAAGGGGGGAAGATTGATTCTTGGGATTACCAGTTTAACTTCACCACGTTCTTCCAACACGGGCTATGCATTACGCCGAATGTGAACTTAATTAGTAACCTTGGCTTCCGGGAAGATGCTACCCACACCTTCAATGTACCCCAGCAACACGCAGCAGCTTTACCAAGGCAAGCTTTGCAAAAACCCTTGGTACACCCTCATATTTTTGTACCTTCAAAAGCGGCGGATTATCATTTTCTTGCAAAAGACTTTGGCTTAGCAGAGAAATGGCAATACGCAGAAAAAGAACAACTATTACGTAGGCGCATTAAACGCTGGTTCAAAAATATCTTCCGAAAATGATCGATTTCTCAATTGTGATTTGTGCCTACAACCCAGAACAGCGCATTCTCCAACGTTGCCTGCAAGCTGTACAACATCTCGATGTATACGGATTGGAAACCGACATCTTCCTTGTAGATAACAATAGTACAACACCATTATTATCCTTACCATACATACAAGCATTCTTACAAGCAATGCCCAATATGCAAGTATTGGAAGTAAAAGAACAAGGTGTTTTCCATGCAAGAATTGCTGCTATCGAAGCTGCCCAAGGAAAACACATTGTGTACATCGACGCCGATAATGAGCCGGCAGAAAATTACCTCCAAGCATTAAAGCAATTAACCATCGCATATCCACAAGTAGGCGCATGGGGCCCCGGTAATGTGTATGTAGATTTCCTCGATGGTGTACCCAGTAATATTAAGTATACCGCCCGGGCGGCGTTTCAAGAACGACATGAAACAGAACCCCGTTACGCTAGTATCGCAGCTTGGCAAGATTGTTACCCATTCGGCACAGGTTTATGCACCCAAACACCCATCTTAAAAAAGTATGTCGCATTGGCTAAGGCAGGGGCCTTAACTTTGCCCGGTAGAACAGGGAAAGCCCTCAGCTCCGGGGAAGATACCCAAATGGTACTCCTATGCATCCGGGAAGGCTATGCTGCCGGTGTTGCGCCTATTTTACACATCACCCACCTAATTCCTGGATCAAGGGCTAATAAAGGCTATTTGAAGCGATTGATTTACGGTACTTTCTTGTGTTACGAGTTATCGTTGTTGCAAATTTTCCCCGAAGAAATCACGCGTCTACAAAATACGGTATTATCGCCCCGGCAATTCTCCACACTCGCACGCCGTCAATTTATTCGAAACCTGTTTCAAACTGCACCTTCTAAAACTTTTGCATTCGTGCAATTTCTTGCCGTACAGGCAGGTATCTATACAGCCCTTGGTATGCCTTTACCCAGCACAGTACAGCGTATTATTCGTTGGTTGAAATTGGAGAAATAAGCAGCACGTTACTATAGCCCCCCATTCCTAAATGATAGATACTGCGTGCGTTAGCACATGTAAATCTACCCAGCGGTATATTTTTTGAATGGACTGTACCTATAAAACAGGTTGCAATGACGAACATTTCTAACTACGGAGCAAATGCAATAGCTTATATAGATAAACAAGCAGCTCCTATGCTTATAATGAAGCCATACGCTGTTTATTTGTTGGATGATGGATTGTATGTTGTATTGAATATGCCCAATTGTCGTATAGCACTTAGAATGGTTCACCTGCATGGTGCTACCTTTTTCTCCATCACCCATACGCATCGAAACCATCAATACAACTTCACGTTACAAACCCATCTTGCTACCTATCAAGTCAATTTGCAGCTTCCTAGTAAGAATGGATTTCTACATTTTACATGTAGCATTACCCCGAAAATGAACTTTCATATAGGCTCCTCTCCTCGCGATTTAATATTATTAGATCACCCGGAACCATCATTTAATGGCGAAATATATGCCTCACAAGTAGGGCCACGGACCGGCTTTATATTTGGGGGATTGAAAAACCCCTACAGCGGTTCTTTCTTTTATGTGCAAAACTTCACATTACTCAATGAATATTGTGAACAAACCCAAACAAACATTAATAACACCGTAGGTGGACAATGGCCCGAATTAGGATTTGCATTGCCTTCCAAGGAAGATAAGCCATTAACAGCAGGTACTACCTACACCATCAGCGATGTATATTTCAAAGTAGTACCAGGCATGTTAACTACCCCTACAGAAATTGCTACCACTTATTTATCGCTATTAGCAGAATGGTACCAACTTGTACCCAAACCCGGCACGCAATATCAACATTGGCCTACACTAGCCAACAAAACTATGCGTGGTTTGCAACATAACCCAGGCTGTTGGCTACAAGTAAAGGGTAAACAATATCTCAATGCCTACGTATGCGATTACAAAACACCGCCCGAAATAATGGTACAATTATCGGCCTCCGTTCCATTAGAAGCCTTCTCACGCTGGCGCGGCAAGAAGTTCGAAATCGTGCAGCAACTTATACAAGCCCTCGACCAATTCTACGATGATAATACCCATGCTGTATTACGTTGGCTACCTGCCGCAGCTCATAGTTTGGATGGATCGGAAGAACATAAGCAACCGAACGTGATGGATGCATGGTATATACACCATGCACTGTACAACTTATCGGTATTGGCAGAAAGGGGCTATAAAAATGCTGAGCAATTATTCTTTAACTCGGTTGACTTTGTTATAAAGGTGGCGCGGCATTTCCAATACCGCTGGCCAATATTTTTTGATATTCATACACTAGCTGTTATTAAAGCAGAAGCCCAACCCGGTAAAGGCGGAGAAAAAGATGTGGCGGGTTTATACGCGCTCGTGATGCTACAAGCATGGGAGTTAACACGGGAAGAAAAGTATTTCCAAGAAGCGGTTCAAGCCGCCAATGCATTAGCCTCGGAAGGATTTAAAATGCTATACCAATCGAACAACACAGCTTTTGCGGCGGTAGCTATGTTGCGATTATACGCAGAAACAAAGCAAACGCATTTCCTAGAACAAAGCTACATCTGCATGGCTAACCTATTTGTGAATACAGCTTTCTGGGAATGCAAATACGGGAATAGTAAACATTACCCTACCTTCTTTTCTATTTTCCCATTAGATGATGCGAACTATGCAGCTGCTTATGAAGAACGTGATATAATGAATGCTTTCCGGGAGTACTTGTTGTTAGCGCCTAACGATGTATTGCCTGCATTACGGGATTTATTACCTGAATATATTCGTTATACTATTCACCGGGCACCCTATTATTATCCTCCCAATTTACCGGCTGATATAATAGCAACAGATGTTCGTATGGGAGAGATAGACCGGGATTTATGGATTCCCTTGGAAGATTTCCAAATAGGTTACGAGCCATTAGGGCAGGTAGGACAAGAAGTATATGGATTGGGTTTACCTTTTGAAATTCTTACGCACCATTATATTCGCTTGGAAGATGTAGGATGCTACGTATTCCTAGATTACCCGTTCGAAGTTGTGAGTGCTAAAACAGGACAATCCATTACGCTACAAATTTTAGGTAGCGCTGCATATTCCTGTAGACTTGTGTTGGTGTGTATGAACAAAGCAGTAGGAAACTGGGAGGTAATCGCAGAAAACAAGGTGATACACCCCGGTTCGGTAGAAAAAGGCTTGTTGGAGTTTACCCTTGCAGCCCAACAAACCATTACTATACGTTTACCTCAACCCTAACACTCGGTATAATCCGATGTAAAGGTGCCATTTACCGCGTACAATTTATCTAAACTAACTTCGAAGGTATCATCTAACTGCAACCAGTTTTTACCATCACGTTCGAATAAGTTTGTAACAATACCGCTGCCACGGGTTACACCACCATCTTCATATAAGATATCGGCCTTTTTCTTTTGCTCGAATAATTCGACCAAGATCTTATAAAAGTTACCATTTGTTGGGAGGGTTGTTCTTGTGTCTGCCATAAAACAAAGTTTAGGATAAATACTAATAACTACTCCTCAAATTCAGTACCAAGGCCGAAGGAAGTGACACAACGGCGGCTGAATCGAGAACAGGTCGCTTGTCACCAAAGTATAAATTTACCTCGCTTGTTCCGATATGTACAACATTTTTAGGCTAATTTCGTGCATATTTGACCTAGCTTTTAGGTAGAGCAAACCATTAACCTTCAGCCTTTTACTGCACACGTTATATTTGATATTATGCGGGAACGCTCCACAATGGAAGGCGTATTCCTACTTATTTATGGTAGTGAGAAAATTTTATTGCTTTATACTCTTTTATGTACTGCTGCATTGCATGCCGCAGGTAAAGTTGTTTGCCCAACAGGGTAAAACAAACGAGGAATTACGTTTATTACAACAATTAAATAATGCTGCTCCCGGGAAAGCAAGGGCAAATGCTGCCATAAAACTGGGTGAATATTTCGTGATTCTTCCGGGCGAATTCCCCGGGGATATGCAGAAAGCGATGCATTATGCCCAAATGGCACGAAATGAAAGTAAACCCATTAAGTATGCAGCCGGGTTAGCTGCTGCCACTACCGTGGAAGGCCTCGTATACATAGAAACGGGCAATGATCAAAAGGTTATTCAACTGCTGCGTACCACGAAAGATTCTTCCCGTTTTAGATTACTCACCACTTTCGCCGCCAGCTATATATTCCGCGAAACGGATCACCATTTCGACAGTGCACATATATACGCTTCCCAAGCACTTAATTTAGCGCGTGACTTAAAGCAGCCACCTTTTATTTTAAAAGCGTTGCGGCTTATAGCGGAAGTAAATTATTACCGTCGTAATTTATATGAAGCTGAAAAGTATGTATCAGAATTATTTGATTTTGTACAACAACACGAAGAGTTCCACGAGGACGTTGCATTTGAATTAAAGAAAATATCTGTGATGTACTATACTCATGGTAATCTCGACCGGGCTTTGTATTTCGGTATTAAAGCGGTAAAAATAGGTGAGAAATTCCAAGATATTAACCTGCACCGGTATTACGATAACCTCGCTATGATTTACCGCGGTACCAATCAACATGCTAAGGTGATTGAATACTTAGAGAAGGCTTACAAAGAATATACCCGCGCAACAGGCAGGCACTTCTTTTTCTATATATCGGAAATTGTATCCTCGATGTTAATGCTGGGACGAACAAAGGAAGCCCTACCTTATGTAAAATATTATTTAAAAGATGTAGAACCCCAGTTTGAAGATGAAATAGCACATGCCGCCGTGGCCTTAGGCAATAGCTATAATGCCATTGGTCAGTACGACGCTGCAGAGCGAGAATACATCAAAGCTGTTAAAAACTCGCGGGATATACGGTTTACGAAAGTCCTCGGTCAATTCTACGTAGAAAGGAAGCAATTTGAAAAAGCACGGCCATTATTAGAAACTTTTGCGAAAGAACCTGTACAGGGAGTATTGTTGCGCAGCAACGTAGAAATGCTGCTATTTAAAGTAGACAGTGCCGCCGGTAAATGGCAAGCGGCTATTGATCATCTTATATTGACGAAGAAGATGGACGACTCCGTACAACAAGCTACTAAATACCGCGAGTTGAACGAACTACAAATTAAATACGATACCGAGAAGAAGGATGTAGACATTTTACATAAATCGCAACAAATTGAACTCCTCGATCGCTTATCGGGCTTACAAAGAAAAGATTTAGCCAGCGCTCGACTGCAATTGCAAATGGAAGAAACAACCCGGATGCAAAGCACTGCCCTCGCTAAATCGGAAGCTGCTCGAAAAGACCGGGATATTTTGTTAAAGCAACAAAACATCCAATTACTCGAACAGCAACAATTAATTCAAAGTGCCCACTTGCTACAAGCTACCACCAGTAGAAACTTCCTAATAGCGGGCGCCGTCATGTTAATGTTGCTTCTCGGGGTTATGTACAACCGCTACCGCGTGAAAAAACTCACCACTTTGCGCTTAGAGGCCCAACAATTAGCTATTAACCAGAAGAATGCAGCGCTAGAGAAACTATTAAACGAGAAAGAATGGCTATTGAAAGAAGTGCATCACCGGGTGAAGAACAATTTACAAACCGTTATTAGCTTACTCGAATCCCAATCGGCGTATTTACAAAACGATGCGTTGAATGCCATAAAGGATAGTCAACACCGTGTATATGCCATGTCGCTCATCCACCAGAAGTTGTACCAAGCCGATGATGTAACGAGTATTAACTTAGGTACTTACATACCGGAACTTGTATACAACCTTGCCGAAAGTTTCGATTCCACCCGTACACAGTTCAAATTGGAGATTGCCAACGTAGAGCTAGATGTATCGCAAGCAATACCGGTAGCCTTAATTTTGAATGAAGCGATTACGAATGCTTTGAAATATGCTTTCTTGCCCAGCCAAGCGAGACGCGAGATTTACGTGCAAATGCAGCCTATTGGTGTACAGGAAATGGTATTGGTGATTCGCGACAATGGTCGTGGTTTGCCGGCACAATTCGACCAAGCACCTAGCAAATCGCTCGGTATGCGTTTAATGCAAGGTTTAACCGGCGATTTAAACGGTACATTGGAAATGCACAGTCACCAAGGTGTACACATAAGGGTACAATTCCCGGTAGAAGATATTTTACATCCAGGAATAACGCCCAATGAAACTGTACTTCCCGTGAATGAAAAGCCTCATCTATACAGCGTAGAAACGGGCTTCAACGGGGCCGCCTAAGCTGAAATGTGGTCAAAAACGCCATTTCCACAGCATTTCTACCGATATATACAATAAAAAGAGGCAATTTTGATGTAATTTAAACGCCAACTTCCATTCACCTTTAGGGTACAACCAAAATCGAATTACGCTAGGGAGCGCGTGATAGAAAAATATTGCTTTCAATTTTATGCAGGAGAAAACTTTCTGGAAGGGTTTGCTGAGCTTGTTCATGATGTGTTTGATGGGCTTGACTTTATATGCCCAACAAAACAAACGAAATGAGGAGGCACGGCTATTGCAACAATTGTCGGCCAGCAAACAAGGAACTGCACGTGCAAATGCTGCTTTAAAATTGGCTGAATATTATGTATTCCTTCCCGGCGAGTTAGACAGCGACCTACAGAAATCACTCTATTATACGGAAGTAGCGAAGCAAGAAAGTAGACCTATACGTTATTTAAAAGGTGTAAGTGATGCTTTGGTGGTAGAAGGTTTGGTGTATATAGATAAACGCGACGACCAAAAACTACACCACATCCTTCACCAAGTAAAAGATTCTGCCAGTATAAAACTGCATGTAAGCTATGCTGCCAATTGGATATTTCGGAACGCCCCGCACCACTTCGATACTGCCATTGCCCATGTAAACGAAGCCTTAGCCATTGCGAAAGAAATAAAGAAGCCTTCCAGGATATTACAAGCCTTGGTACTTAAATGCGAGATTTACCAGTTTGCTGTGCAGAAACCCGCAGCTGAAATGGTGAAGTCGGAGATATTTGAATTAGTTAATCAACACGAACATGAACTAACGGATATCCCATACGAGTTCTACAAAGTGTCGCAACTCTATTTCTGGTATGGCAACTTAGACCGGGCCTTGCTTTTTGGCATCAATGCTATTAAGGCCGGTGAGAAGCTGCAAGACAATTACCTACCCCGGTACTACGATAATTTGGGCATGCTCTATCGACATATGAATCAATTTGATAAAGCGATTGAATATTATGAAAAAGCAGATGCCGAAACCGTTCGTAGCAATGGACAACATAATTACTTCTATACCGGGGAAATTGCATCCGCGATGTTACGCGATAATCGACCAAAAGAAGCCTTACAATATGTAAAGAATGCACTTAAAACCATCAATCCTGCTAACCTCGATGATGTAGCACATGCAGCAAAAGCCATGGGCGACTGTTACAAAGCGTTAGGTCAATACGACTTAGCCGAAAAAGAATATATAAAAGCCAACTTATCCGTAGATAATTTCGGTCATCAAAAGTCACTCGGCCAGTTTTATATTGAACAGAAACAATACAGTAAAGCGCGGCCCTATATCGAGCATCTCAATGCATCTTTGCAAGGTATTACCGTGCAAATACAAACGGAGATGTTGCTATTTACCATCGATTCCGCCGAGCAGCAATACACAAGCGCTATCGATCACCTTGTACGCGCTAAATTCTTGGAAGATTCCATTTCCCAAGAAACCAAGTACAAGCAATTAAACGAGTTACAAGTAAAGTACGAAACGGAAAAGAAAGACCAAGAAATACAAAATAAGGCACAACGCATTGCCCTCCTGAATAGTTTATCGGAGTTACAACAAAAGGATTTAACACATGCCCGAACACAATTATTACTCGAAGAACAATCGCGTTTGCAAAATATGGCATTGGCAAAGTCTGAAACAGAGCGGAAGGACCGGGAATTGCTATTGAAACTACAGAACATTAAAATACTCGAGCAGAAACAGCAGTTAGCAAGTTCTAATTTGCAACAAGCTACTTATAGTCGTAACTTCCTGGTAGCTGGTGCCGTGATGTTAATGTTACTATTAGGCGTGATGTACAATCGCTACCGCGTGAAAAAGCTTGCTACTTTGCGACTAGAATCGCAACAAGAAGCCATTAATTTGAAGAATATCCAATTAGAGCGGTTACTAACAGAGAAAGAGTTATTGTTGAAAGAAGTGCATCACCGGGTGAAGAACAATTTGCAAACAGTTATTAGCTTATTGGAATCCCAATCGACGTACTTACAAAACGATGCCCTAAACGCTATCAAGGACAGCCAACACCGCGTATATGCAATGTCGCTGATTCACCAGAAGTTATACCAATCCGATGATGTAACCAGTATTAACTTGGCGACTTACATACCGGAATTAGTATACAACCTTGCCGAAAGCTTCGATTCTACCCGTACACAATTCAAATTGGAAATCGCCGACGTAGAACTGGATGTGTCCCAAGCTATTCCAATTGCATTAATCCTAAACGAAGCCATTACCAACGCCTTGAAATACGCCTTCCCGGTTGAACAAGTGAAAAAGGAAATCTGTATCCGCATGCAACCAAGCGGTGTACATGATATGGAATTAACCATCAGCGATAACGGTAAAGGCTTACCAACAGGTTTTCATGAAGCACAAAGCAAGTCGCTCGGTTTACGCTTAATGCAGGGTTTAACGGGTGATTTAAATGGTACATTCGAACTTACCAGTGGGCCGGGGGTAACCATACATTTAATATTCCCGATTGATAACACGCTCGAGGAAAATAACCGATATTAGTGTGCCTAAGTGCGGCAGTCATAATGACACTTTCTTATAAATTTACAGAAGCTTACACACCTATTTGATGCCTATTACGAGCAAGCCACTTCCCTATTCTTCTCAAATAATTCCCATGTAGTTTCTAAGTAACTTCCATGTAGTTTCCATGTAATTTCACCTAGTTTCCATGTAGTTTCCCTTATACTTCCCTTATGTTTCATCGTATAAACCCTTATGTTTCCTAGTGTTTCCCTTATACTTACCTTATTTGTACCTTATAGCAACCTTACGTTTTCCTTTCCATTCACCATTTATTCCATTAGAGGCGATTTAAGACCCTCAAATGACTTTAGCACCCGAACACACCAACTAAGGTAATTAACCGCATATTCACCCTTAAAATCGCCCAAAACGGATATTAATAAATGTACACGATGGGGCATAGCAAAACGGCTGCCATGCCGGGTTGTCATATACACTGCGAAAAACAAAAGGGTATACCGTACATGGTATACCCTTTCTATAAAATAAAAGTGAAACGCTTAGTTGGCTTTCAACAACCACATTACACCGTTCGTATTGTCGCCTTCTGGGAACTGGCGAACGATGGCATCGTTGAGGTTCTTTGTATTGTAGTTCAACTCTGCTGTAGGATACAACCAACGAACAGGTAATTTATCTGTTGGTGTATTCAAGTTTGTTTTGCTGTTAAGAATGAATACAGGGTAACCTGTTCTTCTATTTTCGTACCAAGCTGTATAGTTACATGCTTGTAAGAAGTTAGATAAATACTTCTGTGTAATGATTTGCGATAATTGTGTTTCGAAATCACCCGTTAATGCTACAGATGTTACATAAGATTGAATGTAAGCATCATCGATTTTCATGTTATGATGATAGTCGGCGTTGTCGGGGGTATAGAATGCTGTAAACTTCATCGCATCTGTAATACCATTTGCATAGTATGTTTGCGCCGGTGTACCGCTAATCCAACCACGCAAGGTAGCTTCCGCCAAAATAAACTGCAACTCGTTGTAAGCAAATACACTTACCGGTTCCGTGTTTACCATGTTGATATAACGGTTGTTCACATCAGAATAATCTTTCAACACGCGCATTGTTTGCAAATCGCTGAACGCATTCGATACTTCCGCACCAATGTATGCATCGTAGTCTGACATTGATTTACCTGCTGTAAGCTGTACCGGTGAAGGTTTAGCATAGTAGAACAAACGACGATCCTTTAATTGCTTCAAAGGATTGATAAGGTTAGCCGATAACATTACGTAATTGGATTTTACGTTCGGGTTACCAGAACCCGCCGGGATATCGGACCAAGGGTAGTTCTGACCGGCTGTTGCGTTGTATGTCATACCGAAATTATCGGCATAACTGCGCATCAATGGGCGTTGTGCTACTTCTTTAAAACGTTCAATTACTTTCAAATCAGCATCTCCTGTTTTCTTACACAAGTTCATTAACACGTGTAATTGGAAACTGTTAGCCAATCTTCTCCAAGTATCTACATTACCACTGTAAATAGGATCACCGTCGAAATTCGAGCCTTGTGAGAACAAGTTGTTAGCACTGTCTAACTGCGCTAAAATACCCAAGAACACTTCTTTCTGAGAATCGTATTTAGGGGTAATAATGTTGTCGGTTTCGCCTTTACCAGCTTGGCTGTATGGCATATCGCCAACTTGCATGGTAGTTTGGAAGAACTGCCATGCACTGATGAAATGACCCAATGCTTTGTATGATTTACGCATTTGTTCAGTGGTAGCGTATTTCAACATAGGGTCGATATTGCGCAACAAGGTGATACGGCTAAAGTTAGCACGACCAAACCTATTGTATTGCAAATCTTCCTGCCCTTCACCCCAAGTAATATACTTACCGAGTAAGAAAGGTTGCATGAAAGTTTTTTGCGTAGCAATGCTAGATCTTGTAACGTTCAAAATCATGCCCGTAGCGAGTGTAGCAGAGGTAACGCGGTCGGTTTTATTAGGATTGGTATTGATATCATCGAACTTCGAACAAGAAGCTACCAAGGTAGTAGCCAATGTTACAGGAAGTATATATTTTAAGACTGTACGTTTCATTGTTTTCTTTTTTGAAGATAGTTTAGAAGCCTACTTTAAAGTTTACGCCAATCATACGTTGTGAAGGCGAGTTGAGGTTTTCTGTATCAACATCCGGATCTGAATATTTGAACTTCGTGAACAAGAACAAGTTTTGTGCAGATACTGCCACAGAAGCATTTTTGATACCAGAGTTACCAAATACTTTCTTCGGAATGTTGTAACCGATGGATACTTCACGCACTTTTACGAAAGATTTCTTTTGCACACCGTAATCACCGGCATGGAATCTTTGTGTATAGGCTTGGTAAGAAGCGGCTACGTCGTTCTTTTCATACTTACGATCGTCATACACGATGTTACCAAAGTTGTCGTAACGAACGCTACCAGATACTACTTTCACACCGTTACCTACATAATTTTTCAAACCTTTCACTACTTCATCATAGCGCCAGTTGTTATCGGTAGCAGGGTGCGTACCTGTATCGTACATTTTATCGTCTACGTAGTTGTACATCACACCACCAATACGACCATCAACATTCAATGTAACAGTAAAGTGTTGGTGAATCAAGAAAGTGTTAATGAAACCAAAGCTGAATTTAGGATCTGTAAACCCGTATACTTTGTTGTAATCGCTGGTCATTGGCAAACCGTTATTATGGATCACGTTGCCTTGTGGGTCGCGAAGGAAGTAACGAGCTGTGTACGCGTCCATTCTTTCGCCTGAACGAACCCATGGGTTTTTAGAAGAATATAAAGAGTCTAAGTCTTTATAATACCTATGTTGGTTCGACCAGTTCAATATCGTGTTCCATTCGAAGTTTTTCTTCTTCACTACGCTAGCTCCCACGGTAATTTCCACACCTTTACGAACGTAAGTTTCGCCGGTGTTAATGAGGGTTGAAGAATAACCAGAAGATTCAGGAATGTTTACAACTGTTTGCTGGTTGTAGTAGTACTTGTTGAAGTAAGCTACATCTACGTTAATGCGCTTGTTGAACAAATACGCTGCGGTACCAATTTCCCAAGTACGCATAGAGCTCGGTAAAAGATCGGCACCTAACAAGTTGCTAGGATATGTAGCCGAGTTCATGTTGTTCCAAGCAGCGATGGTAGTTGTATACAAGCGATTAATTTGGTACACTTTCGCCGGTGTTTTGAAGGTAGCCCATGAACCACGGAATTTCCACATATCAACAAACTGCGGCATTTTGAAGAACTCCGACATCACTACGCTCGACCCGATAGAAGGGTAGAAGTAAGCACGGCTATCTTCCGGTTGTGTAGAGTTCCAGTCGTTACGACCCGTAGCATCGATGAACACCCTGTTTCTCCAACCGATACTAGCTTTACCGTATAATGAGTTGATTTGTTGGCGACCAGTTCCTTGTGTGAAAGTAGGTGCTTCAATAGAACCTGCTAAGCTAAAGAACCTAGGAGAAATTAAACCATTACGTGTAGCAGCAATCAATGAATCCGATCTTCTTAAATAAATCGTTCCACCGGCCATGGCATCAAAAGTGAAGTCTTTTACTTTTTTGCTATAGGTCAACAAAACGTCGTTATTCATGCTATAACCGTCGAAGTTCGACAATGCATAATAACCTCTTGCATTCCAGCCACCACGGGTAGAGAAGATATTAGCAGTAGGGTTGCTCATGGTTTCGCGGTTTTGGAACGCGTCGTACCCCATACGTACTAACAAGTTCAAATCTTTCGAGAACTTGTAGTTAGCCGTCATGCTAGCATTGAAGGTATTGTTCTTTACGCCGTATAATTTTTCGTAAGCGATCAAATAAGGGTTGTCGTACCAGTTGGTATACATCCAGTTTTGGGTTTGATCTTTTACTTTCCAATAGTCTTTATAATCGCGGATATCATACTCTGGACCCGTCCACATTGTTAACTGGTAGATATAACCTTGGTTACCATAACCAGACCCCCAAGTTTGTGGAGCTTCTTTTCGGCTGATACCCATGTGTGCTTCTAATGTGAATTTATCACCTGCTTTGATATCACCACCTACTGTGAAGTTGTAGATATTCATTTTCGCGTTCGGAAACTGACCTTTATTATAGATATGGTTCATCGAAGCGCGGAAGCTACCGTTTTTCCCGGTTTGCGTTACGTTGATGTTGTTATTCGTAATAACACCTAGCTCCATGAAGTTTTTGAGGTTATTGCCACCTACGGAATTTAAAGGCCTGTTTGCTTCGAATTGCTTCGTCACCGGGTTCCAATCGGTAGCGGTTTGACCAATACCTAAGCGTGGCCCCCAAACGTAGTCGTTATCAATTTTACCATTTTGGCCACGACCATAGTTTGTTTGCACCTCTGGGATCGCTAAGAAACCAGTTTGGAACATGGTATTGCTATTGATATTAACAGACAAACCACCTTCACCCATACCTCTTTTCGTAGTAATCAAGATCACACCACCCGAAGCACGTGAACCGTACAAAGCAGAAGCGGTAGGGCCTTTTAATACGTCGATAGATTGAATATCGTCTGAAGGAACATCTCTTAAAGTCATATTTCCATAAGGAACGCCGTCAATAACAAGCAAAGCTTCTTCACCACGCAATTCCAAGGTTGGAGCGGCAAAGAATTCTGTAGAGTTTTTGATTACCAAACCCGATACTTGACCAGTTAAAGAGGTAGCCATATCCACCCCTTTTACAGTTTGCACAGCATTACCGGTAACACGTTGAACAGCATAACCCAACGCTTTTTCTTGACGTTTGATACCCAAAGCCGTTAC
Source organism: Chitinophaga skermanii (assembly GCF_003259335.1). Classification (GTDB taxonomy): domain Bacteria; phylum Bacteroidota; class Bacteroidia; order Chitinophagales; family Chitinophagaceae; genus Chitinophaga; species Chitinophaga skermanii. The sequence continues at coordinate 981,646 of NZ_QLLL01000001.1, read as the reverse complement.
TACTACTTGATCTAATGCAATGCTAGATTCGTGTAAAGCAATGCTAAGGTTAGCTTGACCAGCGAATGTTACTTCTAATGGTTGGTAACCGATTAGGCTAAATACGAGTACATCACCGTTGTTCACCCCGTCTAACGAGAATTGGCCGTTACCATCGGTGATGGCGCCACGGCTAGTACCTTTTACTCTAACGGCTACACCCGGTAAAGTACGACCTACTGTATCCTTTACAGTACCTTTCACAAGAGCCGCGGGTGCTTGCCAAAAGGGGGCGTCGGCCTTTTTAGTAGCCGGTTGGTCGTTTGCGATGATGTATAATTTATTATTGATGCGTTTGCACAAGAGGCCGAGTGGTTGGAGGTACTCGTTCAGTTTCGCATCGATGTTACCGGCATTAAACTCTGCGAGCGCAGGGTGTTCTACCATTTTGTCCTTTACCAGGTTCGTGCGATAACTGAAACGCACATCAAATTTCCCTTCAAGGGTACTGATAAATGATACCAGGGAAACTGCATTCGGTTGGTGCGAAGCAGCCTGTGCTAAGGGCGTAAAATACCCCGTGAAGCAGCATAGCATTGTCATTACCAATACCAGCTTGCAGCTGATTGATTTAATTGTTTTCATACAAATTTACTTGCTAGTCGTTAGTTGTTCACTATGATTTGTTGATCCTTAACAGTAGTTTTTATGTTAAATGTTTGTTCTAATGTTGACAATACTTGTTGAAGGTTATTCGTTGACAAGTACCCTGTAAATAATTCTTTTCTCATTTTCGAGCCTGTGAATGTTACGCTATAGCCGTAATGCTGCGCAACTTGATGTAAAACTTCTTGCAGGGAAGTTCCGTGGAACGCCATCAAATGATCTTTCCAGGCGGTGTAGTATAACGTATCAATTTTTTTATTAACCAATAATTCCCCGTCTTTCAAATAAGCCATATCGCCGGGCGATAGAACCTTAGATGTTTGTTTGTTCGTCACCTTAACGGCGCCGGAACTGAGTACCACATAAGGATGCCCATTGTTGGTGTTTACGTTGAAAGAAGTGCCCAAAACGTGCACATTCAAATCTTCGTTGGCGTGAATGATAAACGGTTTATTAGCGTGCTGTTGCACGTTGAAAAATGCCTCTCCTTCCATCCAGATTTCTCTTTCGCTGCGCGATAAAAAATCTTCATGGAGGCGCAAGGTACTTTTTTGTTTCAAGTAAATCGATGTTCCATCTTGCAAAGCCACTAATTTAATAGTGCTGGCATTGTTGTGGTAGGTGATAATTCTACTTTCACCCATCGATAATTTATACATCAACCCTATACCGGCCATAGGAATAATAGCGGCAGCTACTTTTACCCATGTACGTTTCCAGAAAGGCACTACGTTGGTATTTGCCACTTCCGGGATGTGTTGTATAATGTTGTTGAAGATGTTATGGGCTTCATTCCCGGTCATTTTCAACGTAGTATCTTCTTGATCGAAAGCGATATCGTTTTCGTTGGGAAGATCATTAGCTTGGGCGCGTTCGATGGTATTGAGCAATAGCAAGCGTTCTTCCAGCGAGATGGAATCATCTGCCAGCTTTTGAAATAATGACTTGATATGCACGGTTTGTTTATCCATGTGAAAATGCGCCTATATAGATAATACGATTAAGTGAAAGGGATGTACGATCGTGTTGGAAAATATTTTTTCTTTTCTATGCCATCATAGTAAAAACCGCTACCAGCATAGCAATATCGGCATGTTGGTAAAGGTATTGGCGGATAAAACGGGATGCCTTCGTTAGTTGATCCTTGACGGTATTGGAGGAAATACCGAGTTGACTAGCGATTTCGGTATTGGAAAGGCCGTTGAGTTTGCTGAGTTTATAAATGAGTTGTCGTTGCCCGGGAAGCTGCGCGATTGCTTGCATGCGCATCTCTTCGAGTTGTTTATAGTACAAATCGTTGTGGCTGGTGGCGGGTTGTTCTTCGTAAGATTCGAGGAAATGTTGCCGGAACTTCTCGTCGTGCACCGCTTTTTTAAGTTGATCGAGGATAATGTTTTTGGCGATCTTATAAAGGAAAGCTTTGATAGACAGGGAAGGGTCGAGTGATGCTTGTTTCACCCAAACTTTGAGAAATACCTCTTGCACCACGTCGAGCGCTATTTCGCGGGAGGTGGTGAGTTTGAAAGCGTATGCAAAGATTGCATCGCTGTATTTTTGATACAAAGTATGAAAAGCCGGCAGATCGTTGTTTACGATCTTCTCGCATAATTCTTCATCCGTTGGCTGAACCATTGGTACAACGCTTTTGGTTGGGAAAAAATCACTGTATTGGTCGCAAAAGTATATAAATCCTGTTCATGAAATATTCATCGACTAAGCTATAACCCCCTATTTAAAATAAAGATAACATGGAACATCGTGGAACGAGGAATAAATATATAAAAGGATTTTCGAAGTTTGCAAGTAAAATTTTCTCGTTCTCAATAGAATTATTTTTCCGCCACATTCCTTTACCACAGCTAGTTTGAAAATTATTTTTCAATTTCCTCGCATTAAATTTGTTTTATTGAATGATAAATCTATATCTTCGCGTCCCGAATTGCTGGAAACAGTATATCGAGGATCGGTAGTTCAGTTGGTTAGAATGCCGCCCTGTCACGGCGGAGGTCGCGGGTTCGAGTCCCGTCCGGTCCGCAGAAATTAAAAGCCTTCAGATTATTCTGAAGGCTTTTTGTTGAATCGATTTTTCCCATAACAAAGATCAGGCTGGACCATCTCCCCATTGTCACCAAGAGGTTTTAATCCAAAGTTTGACCAACTGAGCTCCAATAGAGTATTAATTCCTTCCAATATGGAATATCTTTACCGGCTAACTTTTGTTCTTAAATGTCAAACACTTTCCTTAATTCATCCCCATACTCAGCATAATAGCATTGATCTTCTTTATCAAACACCGATATGTAGTGATCCAAATGATTTGTGATCTCATTGAGCAGATACAACCGAAGATCCCATCCATATATAATAGTACCAGGGGCATAAACAGAGAGGATGGGACTATCAGCCAGGCTTGTCTGACTAACTAAAAATCTATGTAAAGTAAGCGGTAGTAATTTTGGCGTTAATCCATCAGCATCCAAAAAACAGGCAATAATTATTGCTCTTGAAAAGCAGTATAGAATACAGTATCAATAAAAAAAAGTGTATTGGAATTGACTATAACATTCTCGTCGTGTATATCCTCAAGTATCAAACCTAGTTCCTTATTATAATAGTTATTAGTGGGCAGTCCTTTTCTTAATGTATTTTCAAAACCATTGTATGCCAGTAATTTCTTAACATCTGATAAGTCAACTACATCGCCTGCTGTCACAAATGGTTGTTTTAAGACAGCAAAGAAATCATCTTCAATTTCAATAAATCCAAGAAAAGTATAAGCTGTATTGGGGAAAAGGAGATTGTGAATTACTATACTGTTAAAGAACTCCAGCCAGGTAGCGTAGTAAATTCCATCATTGATTTTAATGACACTTTTTGTTTCTTCTTCAAAATAAACTTTTGCTTCACCTCCTCTGGCAAGAAATTGAGATTCACTTGGGGCTTGTCCTATTAATAGAGCGTTTTCTGAGGCATATTTCCTTAAGAATTCGACCTGCTCTTTTTTTGAGATTGACTTACTTTCGAAGTCTCTCTTAACCGTTGTACTTGTGCTAAAGCTTGAGCATAGGATATTTCTGGTTGCTGTGCAATTATCCGTTGCCCCCTCAATGATAACTCCGTCAATGATATTTTTAAGTTTACTTCTGGTATCATTAATATTCATTTCATGTAAAATTACCAAAAAAAAGGAAAACACGCGAATACGCTATTCAAATGAATATAAACATTTGTAAATCAAATAAATATATTCATATATTTAAATATACTCATTGTGAAATGAAGCTATTTTCTCCAGATCTGATAAGACTAAGTTCGAAAGTTGTCCCTTCTAATAAAGCCCAATTCTCTTAACTAAGAATAATAAGTATATTTAAATTCCCCCAAGGCTGGTGAATGGAAAATTTAACAACCCTGCTAAAAGTTGTCCTACTTAAACCCCTGCCTAAATTCCAAAGGTGATTGATTCGTTTTCGCTTTAAATAATTTACTGAAGGATTGCGGGTGTTCAAAACCTAATTCATAAGCAATTTCGCTGACCGACATATCGGTTGTAGTTAATTTTTCTTTGGCTTTCTCAATGGTTTTTTCTTGGATGTGTTGCTGGGTACTTTGGCCCGTTAACATTTTAAGTACACGACTTAAATAACTGGCAGATACGTGGAGATTATCGGAAATATACTGTACCGTTGGCAGACCAGTATGAAGCGACTCATCGTTTTTGAAATAGTCATTCAACAATGTTTCGAAACGAACGAGGAGTTGGTGATTTGATTTCTTACGGGTTATAAACTGGCGATGATAGAAACGATCGGCATATGTAAGCAATAATTCGATATGGGCAATCATTACATGCTGACTGTGATTGTCGATATTCGATTGATATTCCTGTTGGATATTTATGATGATATTATTTATGGTATCTTCTTCTTTACCAGACAAGAACAGGGCTTCACCTACCGAGTAATCGAAGAATTCGTATTGTTTTATTTGTTTGGCCAAAGGCATATTCCATAGGAAATCGGGATGAATAAGCAATATCCACCCTGATTGTAATAATTCTCCGCTTTCACCAAGTTCAATACTAAACACTTGCCCAGGGGCCATAAACGACATCAAGCCTTCATCAAAATCAAATTGTTGATGGCCATATTTCACCTTGCCATTGGTTCTTTTTAGGGCAATCATGTAGAAGTCGAGCACTAAACTCATAGGTTCATCAACATGTAAATGGCGCGCATCTTCAACATTCACCACGCTAATTAATGGGTGTTGAGGATTGGGCAAGTTTCGAAACCGGTGAAACTCGCTAATTGATTTAAACCTATGTATACGCTCGCCTGTCATTTTATTGTTCTTTTCTCACTTCTATGATTAATTTACCGCGCACATGCCAGCTTTCGCTTTCCCTGTGTGCTTCGGCAACTTGTTCCAGTGGGAATATTTTGCTAATAATCACCTTTACGTTGCCTTCATCGATCAAATTTGCAATCTCCTTAAGGTATTCAGCAGCAACAAATGTTCCTTTCCCTCCTACCAATTCCCCTGTTGCATGTTTTGCATCGAGTGCAGCTTTTACTTCATCACTAAAGGGGAAATCGATATTTACACTAACCAATACACCGCCGTCTTTTAATACTTGCACGTTTTTCAAACGTTCTCCTTCATCGCGAAGTGGGGAGGCATCAAACACAACATCAATATCCCGTAACAAATCTTCAAATGCTTGGGTTTTATAGTCAATTACTTCGTCGGCACCAAGCTGTTGTAGGAATTCAATATTGCTAGTGGAAGCCGAGGCAATTACATATGCACCTTTCGCCTTAGCAAACTGTACAGCAAAACTGCCAACACCACCAGATGCACCTCGAATGAATATACGCTGACCTATTTTCAGTTTACCGAGTTCAAAGTTACCGGTCCACGCTACCATGGCAGCTAAAGGAACACCGGCCGCTTCGTTAAAGCTAATGTTTTTGGGCTTTAATGCAAACTGGTTAGCCTTAGCAGCCACAAATTCAGCATAGCTACCATTGCCTGGGAAGTTAGGTACGCCATATACTTCATCTCCCTTTTTAAAAGTTGTTACTGCTGCTCCTACTGTTTCTACGATACCTGCTGCATCCCAACCTAGGGTTAAGGGTAGTTTTAGGATGGGTTTCAAGAAGTCGTTCCCACCTTCCCGGATAACCCAATCGACAGGATTAACACCACTGGCGTATACTTTAATTAAGATCTCGTCGGCTTGGGGAACTGGGTGTTCTATTTCTTCAAGTTGCAAGACTTCTACACCTCCAAATTCATGAATTCTAACTGCTTTCATTGTACTTCTTTTTAGTGTTAACAAAACTCCCAAAGAATTAATGAATGCATGTAGCTGAATCTTGCTTAGTTGTAGCTATACATGACTTAACTGGTGAAATATGGTTAACTCGCCATACTTACCTCCATACTTTCAAAGCAGGTACGATTATGATAAATAAAATGCAAAACGTATATTTAGTTATAAAATATAATACTTTGATCCCAGATTTAACCTTACAATTGCTTATTAAGCAAGAATTTAACCTAAAGACACTCCGTGTAACCCAGCAATACCTTGAAATTATGGATGTGCATTATGATGATGGTTTACCTACCATTGAGAGAATTTCTAGAAGTAGAAAAGATGGTATAACAGTAGCGTATGTTAAAGTTGTAAATGAACACTTCTATTTAGCTGTATACATCGACGAAGCAAATGAGAAGATTGTAAACATTGGAACCGAAGCAAGGAATACGGTTGTTTTCCGTGCAAAATCAAAAACACTTAGTGGTGATCACTTAGCGGCAATGACAACCTTACCGATAGATTTCAAACAAAATAAAGGTGATTTATTAAAATTTAGTTTGCTTGATATCGCACCTAGCATAAAAGTAGGTCCTGTAGAAGAAAAGCTAAGCGAGTTACTGGATTTAATAGCAACAGATAAAGAAGGGGTCGCCAATTTGGTGACTACCGCCAATGGAAACATTCAAGTAATCATGGATTTTCATGGAGGCAACCAAATATTAGGCGGAGTTGCGCTCAGTGAAGAACACATCCAGAAAATGGCACAATTAAATCTAAGTTTCAATTTCTTTGTAACATCATGGGGTAAACGTTTCAAATAATTCTTTGCTGTCCATTGCAATATCCCCCTATTTACTTGCATCAGATGCAAGGATTAGTCGCTTAGGGCAATTAAAAATGTACAAAATGTTAACCATGAACCCATCACATAGAATTTCTTAATTACGCCAGGATATGGAATTACTGAATAAATTAGTAGCTATAGTAAAGGAATAAACTGCTATGCTTAGTACTATAAATGAATAGAAATCCCAGGTTTGCCATCATCCGTAGGATAACGAGCAACAAAATTCAATTGTCCTTGCAAGGCGGGATCTTTCCAACGTGTATTATATTCCGATGTGTAGTTGAAATACAATACACAACCCGGCTGTGTTTCAACTACATTTTGAATGCATGCTTCGTCGGGTAAATGATGTATACTGCCATTAGATGAAACAAGTATATGTTTAGCCATCAGCGCTTCTGCCAATTTACGCGTAGTGCTTCTTTGACTGCCATGGTGTGCTAGCTTCCATGCATCTAGTGTAAAGCGAGGTTCGCCACGCTGTGCTTTAAGTAATTGAATAACTGGAAGCAACTCATCGGAAGGGGCATCGCCTGCAAAAAGGCAGGATTTTCCTTCATAAGTACCAATAAAAGCAATTGAGCAAATGTTAGCAATGCTCTTATCTGGGCTTCCGCTGCCACCTAACACATCGGAAGGTGCTGCAGTATACCGTGTTTCCTTTTGCCAACGGGCGTCAACAGTTTCTTTTGCTTCAATCTTCGCAATTTCCTTTTTCCAATCTACATAGAGTTTTTGTAAGGCTTTTATGGAAGGCGTTAATAAGGTTAGTGTAAAGCCACTACAATTTATAACCGGTAAAGCATTCGGATCACGTATAACGACAGCTTTTCCTCCAAAATCTCCATTATGAACTAGTTGGCGATCGGCTATTAACTTGGACAAGTATTCTCCTTGCAAAGCACCTAGTATACTACCGCGAATTTCAGGTTGGTTGATTTGAGCAAAACCATTGAACCAAATCTGTTTTACTGTAATGGGTAATGGCGATTGGTTAAGGAAGGTAATAATACCATCGATGTGATCAATATCGGTATGCGTGACGATTAGTAATTCTATTGTTTTTATGTTGGGGGCTACGCGTTTCAAACCGGCCATCATACCGGAATACCCATAATAAGGTCCTCCATCGATGAGTATATATTTAGGATCGACTTGTGTGCCGTATTCAATCAAAATGGCATCGCCGAATAGGGCTGGTAGTAAGTGAATATTGTACATTTTTTATGCTACTTTAATTTTCCAGTCGGCGTCGCCGTGTGCTAATAGTGTTAAACTCATCATCATACCTTTCGCTAATAGGCGCTGACGTAAGCGAAGTACAACTTCACCGAAACGGAGTTCCTTCCCTGCTTCATCTCTCAATATTGTCACTAACTCAATCACGATAGCCGTGGCTACTTCCCCTTTTATTTTGGTGAAATTGGATAAGACAATGGCGGCGCCTTTACGTTGAATAAAACTAACCGTATCGAATAAGTAAGCGTTGGTATCAGTGGATTCGCAACCAATTAATACAACAAAAGGTGGCTGCTTATTGGCTGCTACATTTAAATAGCTTTCATCGAATTGGGTTTGTGTGAGGAAATCTTGGTTTGCGATTTCTAGTTGTTGTACACCTACATCATCGTTCTCTTCAATATGAACGACGAGTATAAGCGTATCGGGGTTGACTTGTGGAATTTCCAGTAACCAATTAGCCCAACCGGTAGCCTCTCTTGGTGTTACCGGAGCTCTATCATGAAGAGCCTTTTTCATTTTATCATAGCTACCTGGCTCTACATTATTTACTTTACTTGTGCAGGCGTATAATGTTCTATTAAGTACTTCTAGTGTGCCTTTTGAAGTAGACGGTGAAAATGTCAGTTTAAAATCTTCCTCACCACCTTTTACATTCGTAGGAAATTGATGCCGCTCTACTATATAGCGCAATCCCCAGAAACCTGTTGGGCAAACCACTTTTTTATGATCTACATTCTTGGTTACACACTGGCAAGTAGTACCTTTCATGAGCGCTTCTTCTGCATACTCACACAATGTAGCATCTTCTAATGGTGCTTTAAATGTATAAGCTAAGTCGATTGGTAAATACTCATTTTGGTTGCTTAGCAATTGAATAGGCCCACTTATCTTTACTTCATTTAAGAAATTGGTATAGAGCATGTAACCTTGGTTAGCAAGTTTGATAAGCAACTTAATATTGTCTTCCGAATTTAAAGCAGTTTGGTCTTGAAATAAGGCACCTTTTTCTATGGTATCTTTCATTTTCTCTACCAGTTTTTCAATACTGGAGGCATACCTTAATTCTATGTATTTGTTATTATGCATAGCAGGTAATACCGTATCATCACTCCCTTTGGCATCTATATAAATACTAGTGGTAAAATCTGTTCTATTCTCCAACTGGTTCAAATCTTCGTTTAGTATGATTTGTGTTACCAATACAGGTTTCTCCAATTCAACTACTTCCCCAGGCGTAGTAATAGCAACACGGTACTTTACCTTTTGCAGTAAACGAGTTTTATGGTAAGCATATATATCAGCCTCAAAAACACCAGCTTCATTAGCAGCGATACAATCTAGTAATGCAATGGTACTATCGCCTGAGCGAGGCAGAAGGATACGGCGATTATACTTTTTCTTTTCGGCTAAAACATCTATTACAAGATCGATATTCACTCTATTAATAGTAAGATCGGTAAACAGTTGCTCTTCACGGATTTGATTATTTGTTCTTGTCCATAAAGGAGAATCAACGCCTATGCTAATTTTCATTTGAAATGCATTCCCTGCCAATAGATGATCTTCAATTGGATTACCATTTTCGTCGAATATCGCAACGCGCAAATAACGGGGAGCAGCAGGTCCTGTTGGTGGAACCGGTGTTTTTCCACCATTATTTCCGCGGGGCGTAGAAGGCAAAGAGGTAGGTGGTACAGTCTGCCCTCTTCCACTACTTTTCCCAAACACATCATCATCATCACCATCTATCTCAAAAGGTAAATCATCATTATCTCTTTCATCTGAATCCTCATCACCTGGTGTTATTACAAGATCATCTAAGTCGTCAATTACTGGAGGCTTTGTTTCCGGCGTTTCTTCCGGTATATAATTAGGTAGTTCAATTTCACCATCTGCTGTACTAGGTAGCTGAAACCCGATTCGCTTTAACTTTGTGCTAATTGTGGATACAACTTTTGCAAACACTTTACCATCCTCTATTTGATAAGATTCTCCGTTTGATTGAAGATAATTCCCAATGTCTTGTAGATTCATATTTACCAAACCCTTTCCCGGCAATTCAATATTAATCGGAATAAATGGACCCGTTTTATGAACTTTAATGAGCTTTTGACCGAGGTCTACTGCGAAATAAGAAAGTTTAGTTCTATCGTTTAAATCATTGGCAACATATGCTCTTACATTCACATTAGCGCCCTTAAAGGAAGCCATCGCTTCTTCTACACCTTTGTTTAATGAAAGTTCGAGCATGAACCTTGCATACCAGGTTTCCAATTTCAATGCAGTTTGTACATAATACAAACCACCGGCATCTACTAGGCTTGTCCAGTTCTTCGATAATTTATCAATGGCTCCCCAGTCCTTTCTTATGAAAAAGGATTCTTTTTCAATAATGATAATAACTGAAGTATTCAGTTGAGTTAAATACTTAGAATGATCAAAAAAGTGACGTGCTTCTTCTATTCCATCAAACAACAACACATTCCAATTATACACTTGTTGTGCTCCTAAGCTAGCTACATCAGCATATTGTATGATATTTGGGTCAGTGGCCACCGCAACAATTCCATCTTTACTAAGATCAATTACACCTGTTTTCACCGGCCATTCCCAACCTGTATTGGCTGCATTGGGAATATTGATTTTCTTAAAGCTCATAAGTATCGGATTTATAGATCGCATATTTAAAAACCTGGTAAGAGCACTTGTACCTCATCTTCTTCCTCCCCAGCACTAGGTTTGCCACCTAATACAGAACCATTTCTATTCGGATCCCTCTTCGTATCACGTACTGTTAGTTCCATTTCAAAATCAACTTTGGGTGTACTGTATCGATGCTTATTAATACCAAGTGTATCAAAGTCGCCATGCAACACAGTATAACTATTTATGATAGTACCTAAAGGCTTATCTTCTACACCTTGTAAATGAGTACCTACCACCTTTGTAATACTCGTGATTAAATCTAAAGCAGCTGTTACTGGTGTTGCTTTGGAAGCCATTGTAGCGAGTTGACTGGTAATAGATTTATAATCGGGATCTGATTTTACTTTCGCCATGATTTCTCCTGCTTCGCGCAAGCCTTTTTTAGACTTCATAACTGAACAAAAGGCGTGAAGCTGCGTAGGACTTTTTGCTTTTTTGGAAGGCGCTTGCCAATAGTAAATTGTTTTATTAATGGGTAAAGCTTCATGGTCACCAATACGAGGAAAACCTTGTAAATCGATACCACCAGCTAACTGGTTATCGGCATCACCGACCACAATAACTAAACAATACAAACTAGCTTTCCCTGGAAAACCAAGGAATGCAGGTGTATTATTATCTTTAATAAACGGTGGTAGTAAACGTAGTTCAACGCCGCTTACAGATCCAGAATCGTCAATAGTTCCACCTAACACGGAACTCTTATTTACTTCCTTGGGTAGTGATGTTCTATACAATACATCTTTTGCAAAAAAATCGATTGCCATGGTGTAATATTTTGAGGTTATCGTTTCAAGAATTCGCGGGGATTATCACGTGCAATAAGGTCAAATTCCGCTTCTGATAAACCATTCATCATATCTGCCAACATCAGTTTATCAGACTTATGATTACGCACTACATAGAAATCTGTTCCATAGAGTACCTTTTTCAGTAGCCCATCATTGCGAAGTGTTTGACGAAGTAGAGGAATTACATCTTCGGTACCGTGTAGTATATAGCTAATATCTGCGTATACATTACTATGTTGTAACATGAGCGTACTAATAATGGAATACCAATCTGCCTTCTTCCATAATTGCTCTGCCAATCCTCGTTTAATCTTATCATTTTCATCCTTTATTGTGATACCTTCTTTTTTTGTATTCAACTGTTGTGCATAATTATCCCTGTCTTTCTCCATAAACTTGAGCCACTCATCTTCGCCACCGTAGTGGCCAAAGCAAAGTTTCAAATGCTTTAGGTCTTGTTCAATTGTATTATCTCCAGGACTGTAACCAAATAATTCCTGTATTCTTGGATCTTTAGCTTGTGCGACTAATTTGGTAAGCCATTGTTTATAAAGCAAGCAGGCGTAATTCATGGGATGCGTAAAAATTTCTTGTACTTCTACAGGCCGCATATGATGTAGGCGTAATGGTTTGAAGTATTTATCCAATACAGGTTTACTATTATCCTGGTCGCCTTCATATTGTTCGAATACAGGATGTGTATCCCATTCTTTTTTCTTTTTACCGCGGTAGAAGATTGTTCCACGAATGCAGTGTGTAAGGATTGGGATACCGTTATCAGCTGCGTATTTCCAAAGGGGCAATAGCCTTTCGTCGAATGGGAAATATCCAAGGGCCGGGTAAATTTTAAAGCCACTGAATTCCTTATCCTCGATATAGGTTTTGATGAAGCAGGGTTTTAGGACTACTTTCCCCTCTACTACTTCATAATCGAAAAATGTTTCGTTACCCACCTTTTCTCTTCGTGGATCAACGAATACAAACGGGAAAATACGGTTGGGGTGTTTTACTTTGATCGCGGCTAATTCTTCCATTTGTTTGCCATATGGTTTGGGCGGATTCCCAGCCCCCATAAACTCCATATCCATTGGTAACACCACCATTCCAGCTCCTTCCGGGTATTGTTTGATCAACCGGTCGAAAATCCTGCTTTGGTCTTTATACCTTGAGAAACGAACGATATTCATATAGCGTTTCAGCATAGCCGTGGTTTCCTTACCCGGCAACATTTTGAAGAAACCGGAGAATTTCTTCAAAAGAAACAATAGCAAGTTTTTGCCAGATGGGAAGAATGTTAGTAGTATTACTAGCAATAAACCTTTCAAAAGCCAGCTATTTGTAATAATTAAAATGCCATGAGCATCAAGCCAACCGATAATTTTATCCGGGGTGTTGGTGCTAATATCTTGCTCGTGTAAGTAATCGCTTATATAGATATTATAGAATTCGTGGAACACACTAATTATTATGATGACTCCTACCAAAAACTTAATGGCCCCTAAAATATGAGAGCGGGTAGTAGCAATTTTCGCACGGTACAACATTTCTCGTAGTACGATATACCAACGCTGGCCCGGCCAGCGGTAAGGACTTTTTTTGCTATTGAAGTACCATTGTACAAGTTTCACTAACACCGTAATGTTTAATAAATAGTAAAATGGCGGTGGAACAAAAGATTTCGCGATGTGAGGGGGTACAGTTTCTGATGTAAAAATATGCGTATGACAATTAATCATGGGGGCTTTGTCCTTTTTTACGCAATCGCATGTAGTCGTTGTTTGTTTCAATGACATGTTTAATTCGAGGTTAAGGTTGATTGGGATGATAATAGTATTCTTTACTATTAATGCTTACGAAATAATTGGTAGCATGAACAACATCACCTATACAATGATTATTATGGGGATTTGCTACCTGGGAAAAATAAAAATGTATACTGTCGCTATTTGGGATATTGATATTTGGGGCCCATCTTGCTCTTCGACTTCCAACAGTAAGTTAAGTAAAAAACCAATATATAACTATATCACCTTCGTTGTAGCAGTAAATTATTATAGTAAAGGGAAGACCTGCTATTCAAATGATTAAAATATGATATAAAAAAAGGAAGTAACTGTAATTACTTCCTTTCAATAAATTTATAAACTAAGACTGGGTTTACGTAACTGTCGTTGTTTCCACCTCACTAGTCCGACCACCACCAATGATAACATCAGCGACATGAGCATATACCGTAATGAGATATCACCTTGGGTTTCCATTTTACCAGTTTGTGATAGTACATAACCCGAAAACGAGGTAATTACATATACTAGGCCTCCAATCAATCCCCCGGCTAAGCCTGCATGTTGAGGAAAGGCTAATATATTTTGTGTAAAGAAGATGGTATATAATAACCCTGAACAAATATGGATTAAGAAGGCAAAAAACATAAATCCCCATAGTGAATGCATCACTAGCCCAGCTACCATTAACAAAATGGTTAAAACTAACTGTGTGCTACCTGCTACTAGAATTTTTTTATTAAAATCTACCGCTACTAATCGTTTGCCAATAATACCACCTATCATCCAAGAAAAACCTAGGATTAAAGTACAATATCCAATTACTACTGAATTATGATGGAAACTATGTTCAATTACAAATGGTCCTGCTATATTGAATACCATCACTACAGAATAGCTCAAACCCAATATCACGATACCTATTAAGAAAGGAGCATTGCTTAACATTTCAACATAATCACGGCGGATCTTTTGTAAGTCGAATTTCTTTTTCTCGATCAAAGTTTCACCACTAAAAATCAATTCCAGCACCAGCAATACGAACGTGTACAAAGCTAAGAAGTAAAAATTCGCTTGCCAGTTGAAGAGTTGTTGTAAGAAGCCGCCTAAAAACGGTGCTATAATTGGACCTAACGACCATACTATTGTAAAATAGCTCAAGTAGTTTTTACGCTCATCGCCCTCGTACATTTCTACGAATAGCGCCCGTTTAGCCACGATCAAGAAGGCTGTACTAACACCTTGTACGATTCTTAAGGCACAAATCAGTTCCACACTACGTGTATTGGCAATGATTAAAGAAGAGAATAACATAACTACTAATGAAATCATAGCAGGCTTATATCTTCCTAGGCTGTCTAACAAACTGCCTACAAACATTTGTCCTAAGCCGTAACTCATAAAAAAGCAGGTAAGTGTTAACTGTATTCTATCGGCGGAAACATTTAAATCCTTTGCCATCGAAGGGAACGAAGGCAAATAAATATCTGTAAAAAATCCAGACAAGGGGATACAACTAAATGCCAAAATCGTTGCGATCTTTTTCCTCCTTGCTGACGCTTGCTGTAACATATATCTAATTTGATCACAAAATTATTGCGGTGTAGCTTGTATACGATTAGAACAATCAAAGAGATCATTACAAAAATCAAATATGACCGTTCCTGCCGGCTTGCCTATATTGCAAAGGTGTTGTTTGGGTTAGTTTTTTGAAGAAATTATTGAAATGTGCGGGTTCATCAAAGCCAAGACAGTAGCCCACTTCAGAAATATCCCATTGGGTATTCAATAACAAAGTTTTAGCTTCTTCCACAATTCTACTTTTGATAATATTAGTAGTAGTATGACCCGTAGCCCCCTTAATTACAGCATTCAAATGATTTACATGCACGTTAAGTACCTTCGCGAAATCGGCGGCGGATTTCATTGTTAATGGGTTCTCTGGAGAATCTAAAGGAAACTGTTGATGGAGCAGTTCATCGAAGTTTTTGAGTAAACGGGATGAAGCCGGTAAGTCGTTGGGGGTTAAAGTATCTGCGGGATGTTCAACCAATATGGTGTGCATTAGTAAGCATAACAAGTTGCGTACAGCTTCATATTTATATGGATACTCGCCTTGCGCTAAAGCTAACATTTGCTCAAAGTATACTTTAATCAGCGTTAACTGCTGCTCATCTAGGAAGATGACAGGTTCGCTCCAAGCCTTAAATAAAGGGGAACGTTTGAAAATATCGAATTGATAATGTTCGTTAAAGAATTCCTGGTTGAACAAACAGTAATAGCCATCTTGCTCATCGGACATACTCACCCATGAATAAGGAACAGCAGGGCAAGGAATGAGTAAAGCTGGGCGATCTATGAGAATAGTATTACCACCGTAATTAATTTCACCTACACCTAGGATGAGCGTGATTTTGTAGAAATCGCGCCGGTTGTAAGGCGTTTTGAAGTTGCAGTATTTCCTGATGTTGACGTTGAAGTGGGATTTTCCAGTTTCAATATCTGCCGTACTGAAGGGAAATTGAATCGATGAACGATCACGGTAAAAGTCACTTAATGTCTCCAATTGCCGACTCATGCTTGCAAAATTACCCCAATTTGCCGATTTATCAATAAACCGGCGTTTATATACAACCAGGTGACAATTCAATAAAATAAAAGGTTAATCAACTTTGCTTGTTGATTAACCTTCATAAATAGTTACAATAAGATTACATTCCCATTTGTTCTATTTGGAAATCCAATCCTTCCTTCACTGTAATGACTTTTCGAGACACTTCATTGATGTTTTCACCTTCTTTCGTCCATAAGAATGGGAAAAAGCTGAAAACGTGGTTGCCATCTATAGCCTGCACATCTACTTCCCAACCTGTCCAGCGTAAATCTTGGTAAAATGCCGCGATATCGCCTTCAAAACAAAATACTAAGAACTCTGAGTAGCTAATATCCATTGGCTCCCATCGTAAACCTGCAGGATCGAAGAAATACATTTTACCTTGGTCATCCCCTAAGCCACCCGCATTAATAGCAAAATGGCCCCCCACTACATCATCGGCTACCATAAGATATCCAGAACCTGCTTGGTTCCAAGAATCGATGCTGCGTTGCATTTTGGGGTGACCAGCGCCCAGAATACGGATCCATCCATGATCTACGAAAATACCACCTGTTTCATATACAATAGCTCCCATGGGTGAGCGAGTAGTAACTTGTAGGTGTAACAAAGCATCTTCCGCCACTTGTTTTTCTACAGGTAACACTTCGATTGTATGCGTAGCAGATTCTATCCATTCTTGCACTAATGGCCAAGCGGGATCTTCTTTATTAATTAATTCTTCTAATGAACGCATATGTTGAACATTTGTGTATTGCAATATTATTAGCAAGCACAAAGATACCTTATTTACAAATCTCGCCACTGTTGGTGAAATTCATCACACCAAGTAAGCTGTTTAACACAAATAATGATTTAAAAAATAACGCCCTTGTACATTTGGAGTGTCAAAAAAACATTCGAAATAATGCTCAAAACTCCCATACAATATATTCTACTTTACTTTCTAATAATATTTACTAATAACACATTTGCACAATCATTAGACAAGCAAATTGATAGTATTATATTGTCAACCTTTAATGATAAAGACGGACCAGGAGGAGTATTTATGGTGGCTCAAAATGGAAAACCCATTTATCAAAAAGGTTTCGGCAAAGCGAACTTAGAGTTAGACGTACCACTTTCTCCCGCCCATGTTTTCCAGTTAGGATCTATGACCAAGCAGTTTACAGCTGTAGCAATCCTCTTACTTGAGCAACAAGGGAAACTATCTGTGCAAGATCCTATTATAAAATTCATAAACGACTACCCAAATGGCCAACATATAACGATTCACCATTTGCTTACCCATACTGCAGGTATTAAAGATTTCACAAAGATGAAAACCCTCCCAAGCATCGCCCAAAAAGAAATGACGCCTAGAATGATGATCGATTTTTTCAAGGATGAGCCAGTTGATTTTCTTCCAGGGGAGAAGTTTGATTACAATAATTCGGGGTATGTTATACTAGGGTACATAATCGAGATGGTTGCTAAAGAGAAGTATGAAGATTTTATTCAACAATATATTTTTAACCCAGCGGGCATGCACCAATCCTATTATGCCAGCGATCGTAAGGTGATTCCCAACCGGGCTAGCGGTTACCATAAAAAGCAGTGGGGTTATGTGAATAAAACTGCTATAAGTTTTAGCGTGCCTTTCTCTTCCGGGGCGCTAATGTCGACATTAGCCGACTTACTAAAATGGCAGCAAGCGTTGAATACTGACCTAATATTGAACAAAACTGGGCGAGCGAAAGCTTTCCGGACTTATCAACTCAATAATGGTTCAGGCTTTACTTATGGCTATGGTTGGCATATTAAAAATATTGAGGGAGTACCTACGCGAGAACATGGTGGTAGTGTTTTCGGGTTCAAGACAATGGGTATTTATATTCCCAGTGCAGATATCTACGTAGTAGGAATGAGCAATTGCGATTGCTTTTCACCTACAACAGTAACGGGCCAAGTTGCGGCATTGGTATTGAAACAGTCTCAGCAAAAATAGATTGTATGCTTTACCCCAACATGCTTGCATGTTGGGGTAGCATCAATCAATGAAACTGCCATCATTGCGTCTTTCTTTGTTCATATTCTTTCCACCCGACCATTGCTGAGGACTCCATGAAAACTGCAACATGAAAAACCGGCTATTAGTATTCGATTGTATATCTACATAACCATTCATTAACAAGCGACGGTTTACAACTTGGTACTGCTTAAACAAATCCATCACCAATAAACTTACAACGCCATTCTTCTGGCGAAATACGCGCTTTTCTATATTCATGCCAACCACAAATGGCTGGCGATTCAACGTTGCGTCTTCACTTTCATAAAAAGATTGATTGATATCAAATCCCATTAAGAAAGTTTTTGTAAAGAACAGCTTCCCATACAAATTGACTGCTTTCTTTGCATATTCCACCGTTGGAAATAAGGGTAAAGAATGCTTGCTATTGTTTTGTTCCCATTGAGCAGCGAGATTTACGTCGAGCCAACTTATAGGCGTTCCGCTGAAAGTTAAGGTGTGATTCAACTGTAAACCTCTTGCAATGTTCCTTCCTTTATCAAAAAAAGAAATCATTTTCGAGCGATTCCAGCGTCCTTCGAATTTCACAGAGTAGGATGTATGATCGAATGTTTTTGTGAGATGGTACATCCCGTTCCAGCTATTGTTCCCATTTACTTGCGTAAAACTTGTTTCGCGGGTAACAATACTCGGTGTTTTACTATATAATGTAACCTGCTGGGTTACTTTGTTACTGGGTAATAAATACTGTGATAATAAACCAATAGTAAATGCCTGTGGTTTAAATAGCTTCGTCATTCGGAAACTGAAACTATGAAGAACGGTAGGCTTTAATGAAGGATTACCAACCACAACTTGCAATGGATTACTATAATCAGGAATTGGCATAACTTCCTCGAATCTAGGCAATTGTACACTTCCGTAATAGCGAGTTGAGAATTGAAAATTTGTCCCTTTCGCAAACTCGTAGTTAAACTCTGGTAATATAATCGCGTATGATTTAGACAATGTATTCTTAGGGTTTAATAAGGCTGCGTTTATGTTGACATGTGAAAATCTTGCACCTATATTTATACTACTTTGGTTGCTTAATATTCTTCTGAAGTTTATGCTGAAAGGGGTTTCCAATGTTTTATATACATAATTTCTACTTAAAGAATCTACTTTATATGGGCTCCCATTCTCTTGCACATTTGACACAATTTGTTGATGATTAAAGACATTATAATTCGATTGAGCCAATAAAACCATCGTCGTTCGCTCGGAAAAATGGTAGGTAAAAGTTGCATTAGCAAAATGCTGTTGCTGATGATCGTTCGTCTTATTCAACAAATTGTAAACCGAATCCTTCACATACTGTGTAGAATCTGTATAAGTAATTAAATTATCATCTTGTTTTCTTTGGTATAAAGGATTGGATTGAATTTTTATACTAGCAGTGATAACCGCCTTTGAAGGTACAAATATGTGAGAATAGTTACTTTCCACTCGGTAAATATCCTTTTGGGTATTATTGTTAATAATACTCAATTGCTGGGCATTTATTAAACCACTTTGATTAATTTGGTTCCGTTTATCCACATGCAGCCAATCATTGTTCCAACCGAAGGATATGTTAAACTTTGTTTGATCAGATTTTTGGTAAAACATAGCCACTTTGGCTTCATGTTGACGAGCATGTTGGTTAGTGGTCAATAAGTTGTTCCCCCAGATGATACCTTTATCATAATATTCATACCTGTTTTCCTTTTTAAAATAAGACTCGTTTTGGGATTTGAATTGATAGCCTAGTTCGTAACGCCAACGAGCGTTGAGCTTATCTTTGAAAGTTAACACCGCATAGTGAGCCCGTCGATCCCCTCCCGACATGTCAGAATTGGATGTATTAGTGGATTGCATTAAAGTTTTAGCATTACTAATTGTTCCTACGGCAGCACCTTGTTGCACGCCCATTGGCTGGGTCTCTATGCCTGCTTGTAATTCAAGTTGTTTTAAGCCATCAACACGTTTAGCATATCCACGTGCCTCATGGCGATCATCTATATTACTTTCAAGCGTTATGTCGAATAAATTAGCGACTGATTTATCTTTCTTAGAAATAATGTTAAGTGTTTTATTCGGTTCACCTTGTTTAAGGCCTGCCGCTGTGGATTGTTCGCCATAGTCATCGATTATTTGAATTCGTTCAACAATATTAGCAGGTAATTCCTTGATAATATTCTTCACATTACCACCAAAATACTTAATACCATTAAAGAGTGCCTTGTTGACTTGTTGCCCCATGAAAGTTACATTACCATCTTTATCAACTTCAACTCCTTCCAATTTCTTGACCAATTCTTCCAGCTTTGCATAATCTCTCACGATATAATCATCTGCCCAGAATTGGGTGGTATCGCCCAACATCTTGGGACCTACTTTTCCTTTGATGGTAACACCTTCAAGCAATTGAGCATTTACACGCAGAATTACGGGGGGAATAGTGATGCGGGGTTTAGTATCGTTGAACAAGTATTTTTGATAAAATGGTTGGTACCCCATCATGTTTACACCTATAAAAAATTCCGCTGACTTCACTTCTCGAAAAACAAACACCCCATCCTCATTTGTTACTTGATACACGGTATCCTTACCAGCAATCAATTTAATTGATGCCCCGGGTAATTCAACTTTCCCTGAAGAATCCATTACAACGCCACTAACAACACGTATTGGCAAAGCTGTACTTTGTTGCGCATACATTCGAAATGGCAAACAAAATAAGATGCATATCCAAAAGCGCATCATCACACCTCCTTTTTAGCTATGGTATATTCCGCCCAAAACTCCGATACTGTATCTGCATCAACACGTTTTTGCTTATCCTCTTCAGTCATTTCACTTCCATTAGCAGAAATCATTTTTAGGCCTGGCGTTAAAAATATAGAAGTACGACCACGTTGGCCAGTTCCCATCATGCAAATATTGTAAGTAAACTTGCTTGTATTCGCATCAATATCGAGTAATTTCCTTGGTACACGTAATTCATAGACATAGAGGCTCTTTTCAAAACTGAACTCCCATCCAACCTTGATACCAAACTCATTATAAATGGATATTACGGAGTCGCTAATAGCAGGTATATCTTTTACAGCTATCTCATTCCACTGTCCCATGGGAATACGCTTATTATTGGCCACTACAACTGGGAACTGAACCAATGGAGCAGAAGCAATGTTTTTCTCTCCGTTCTTGCTGATATAAAATTGGATACCTGTTCTGCTAATTGCCTTTGTAATATTGTAAGTTTTTTTTATAGCTAGGTAGATAAATTCATTATCGTTGGCAATACTGTACCAGAAGTTTCCATCTTTATTAAAGCTTTTCAATTCCCCCCAATCTTCAATATTTCCATCCACTTTCAAATTATTTGCCCAAATGGGGACACTTTGTGTATTGGGCAATTTCTGTGCTTGCGCAGCACAACTCACTGTAATGAATAAAATGACGAGTAGTTTCTTCATATTAATTATTTTTATACAATAACTACTTACCATTGTACTTATTCGAAATCATACAAATGGTAAGTAGTTGTGATGGCTGATGCATTAATTATTGTCCATCAAGGCAGTGTACATAAATGCACACTATTCCTCCCAAGGCCAATCACATACTTGTGTACGTGGATTAAACCATAATCCTTCAGGGCACTGGTAAGCAACGGTATTCATACCATACTGGTCGATATAACAAGCATAAAACCAGTTATGCGCTTGGGGATGAGGATATAATCCTTCTTGCGTTACGTTTTCTTCGCAATAATTCAGGTTGATGATGATTGTTTGCGCATAAATAGCAGTGGAAATTAGGCCAAGACCTAATAACAATCCGAGCATTTTCTTTTTCATAAAAAATTGGTGGTTTTAGTTTTTAATGAAGGGTTACATTTCCATTTATATTGATCAATAATGGCAAGGTGGGGGAATTAGAGAAAACAAATAGATGTTGACTAAAAGGTCCTGTTCTCTTCAATTCGTATTCGACAATAATATTCTTCGTAGCGCCTGCTGCTATGGGTTCTTTAGGCCAATCTACCTTTAAGCATTCACAAGAAACACGTACATTTTCGATCTTTAGTGGCTCTGTACCAGCATTTTTAACAGGTACTTCTAACTTTTTCCTGGCATTCACCACATCATTTCCAAAATTCATATCGGTTTGTGCCGTTACTAGCAAGGGTTGGCGCGTTGTATCGAAAGAATTATCCGCCATAAACCGTACTTCCGTCATATAAGGTTGATACAACATAGCATCTAACTCTCCGAAATTCTCTTTCATAATACTATTGCTGATTGCTTTTGCGGAATCCGTCAACCCGGAACTGTACAGGGATTTAGACAGTAAATACTTATTTAGAAAATATGGTTGTTGTTGAATGCTTTTAACCAACCTATCATTTTCATTGCTATCAACTTTCCCGTGTGTACGAAAATCACTTAGTACATGAAACAGGTCATTAACAAAAGCTACCTTCGATGCTGTACTAAGCTGCTGGCTGGTATCTTTACCAATATTCAGAAAAGGGCGTTTCGATTCGGAGAAATACATACTTCCAGCAGCAATTTTACTCATCACATTTACTAAGTCTTTTGCGCTTCCTCCTTTCAGTACACCACGCACATTACCACTAGGGTCGATAATAAGAAACAGTGGAAATGCGTATTCACGAACAATTTGATTGACCCACATATTACCATCCATACGGGCATCAACCGAGGTTACTGTCGCGTTTACGGGAAAAAGATCGGGCTTTGTCTTTACCATGTGTGTAAGAGTACGCTTATAGTAAAAACAAACGTCACAGGTTTTGTTGGTTACCATTAACACGGTATACTGTTGGGAAGATTTCGCTTCGAATAATATTTCATCAATAGTATTCACATCGCTGAAATTCAGTTTCGTTTCCATAGCAGGCTTACAGCCGACCATGAGGCATAAGAATGCCAATGCAGCAACGATACGCATTCTACGTAGAGGTTAAAAATTTTAATGATTGGTTTGGTCTATTTGGTCAACACGATTAACAAAAACTCACGCTTGCAATATTTAACTAATTTTCGAAATAACATAATAATCAATTTCTCTTTTGGGAATATTGTTTTCCACATCTATGATAATAGATTGATTCTTAGTTTTTTTGGAGTGAAAAATTTTTTTTCGCCTACTCAAACAGCAGAATTAGTTCGAAATCCTTTCAAATTTCAAGTGAATAAATCCTTCAATAATCAATGTGACATTAAGTTACAATCAAAAATAATTGGTCAAAATTGAATGCTATACTACAGTCCTTATTATATACTCACCATCACAAAAATTATGTAACAAATACACAAAGCCACCAACATTATTTTTTACCTTTGTAGTTTAAAACCTAACTATGCGAATTCTATTAACAGCCATTACCCCATCACTAGTGGAGGCTTGGGGAATATTTTTTAAAAATGCTCCTGGGGTAGAAATTCTTACATCAGATATTACCCAGTTAACTGTAGATGCTTTAGTAAGTCCCGCTAATTCCTTTGGATTTATGGATGGAAGTCTTGACTATGCTATATCGGAGAGATTGGGATGGGATTTGGAAAAGAAGTTACAGGCAAAAATAAAAGCACTGCCCACTGGAGAACTACTAGTTGGGCAGGCTATAATATTGGAAACCGGCGATTCAAAAATTCCGCATCTAATTTCAGCACCAACGATGCGTATTCCTACAAATTTCAATATCAACACGTCCATCAATGCATACCTAGCGATGAAAGCCATTCTAATTGCAGCCCAAAATGACGATAGAATTCACTCCGTTGCGATCC
This sequence comes from Chitinophaga skermanii, assembly GCF_003259335.1. GTDB lineage: Bacteria > Bacteroidota > Bacteroidia > Chitinophagales > Chitinophagaceae > Chitinophaga > Chitinophaga skermanii. The sequence goes on along the minus strand of NZ_QLLL01000001.1, from coordinate 957,828 downwards.
CAGGTTTATGTACAGGTGTTGGTCGAATGGATCCCAAAATAGCTGCAAGCCAAATGTTCGCTGCTTATGAGGAAATAATGCTGGGCAAACACCTAAACTTTGACAACTTTGCGGATGCTCAACGACACCATAGATTATTGAATCCACTAGGAATGATTTGGACACACTAAAAACGCCTTCAAACATAATTTGAAGGCGTTCAAAATTTCATTTACTGAAACTTAAAATAACATTTCATATACTTTTGTTTGTATATAGCAACTTCCGTTCATTTCACCATGCAACATTTGACCTTGTGTATTTAGTATAACGCCTTTACAAGTACCAGTACTACGACTACCATCATTCACTTTAACAGTAAACTTTTCACCATTACCCAATTGAGGTTCTAGTTCAACAATTTTACCTACTGCCATTCTAGCAAACAATACAGGTAGGTTTTTAATAACGACTTCTTTGGAATTCGTCAATTGGAAACTACATTTTTTCTGAATGGTAACAGGAATTAAAAATAACAAGACCGCGACCAATGTGAACACTGACGATATGATCAATGTTAACATATGCTTGCGAATGAAATGTTGTTTTGCTACAATTTTGTCAATAATTTGCATAACTATTCTTCTACAAGGTTAGGATTTTCAAGCTGATTTACTACCAAAGAGTGATAATATCCACGTAACCCAATTAGCTCATCGTGCGTACCAGTTTCTACGGCTTCTCCTTCATGAAAAACAATTATTTGGTCAGCATTTTTCACCGTACTTAGACGATGTGCTACCACAATCACAGTTTTCCCTTCGTAATAATTAGCCAAATTGTTATAGATAATCCGCTCATTTATTGTATCAAGCGAGTTCGTAGCTTCGTCAAAAAATATAAACAGTGGATTTTTGTAGATACAACGCGCGATTAATAATCTTTGCTTCTGTCCTTGACTTAAACCGGCACCATCCAAACCAATACGTGTATGCAATCCATTTGGTAAATCGCGTACATAATGTTGCATATTGGCAACATCCATTGATTGTTGCAATAATGTTTGATTAATTTCGCCACCCTTCATAATAATATTATTGAGGATGGAATCGCTGAAAATATATCCATCTTGCATTACAGCTCCTGTGGCCGTTCTCCATTGGTCATAATCAATATCATTCAATTCAATATTACCAACGGAGATACTGCCTTCTTGGGGTTCATACATTTTCATCAATAACTTCACAAAGGTTGTTTTACCACTTCCACTTGTGCCCACAATAGCGTTAATTTTACCTTTTTTGATATTAACATTAATATCTTTTAGCACTTTCTTTTGAATACTGCCAGGATAAGCAAATGACAGATTGCGTACCTTAATCGTTGCATTCAAATGCTGCAAATCACCTGGGCTATAAACCTTTTCCTCATTTTCAGCCGGATACTCATCTACTTCTGCGATTCTTTTCAAGCTGAGTTTTGTTTCGTTATATGCTTTGAAAAAGCCAACTAAGCTTTGTACAGGTGCAGACAACTGGGCCAATATATATTGCAAGGCAATTAGTTCACCAAGCGTATGCTCACCTCGTACAACCCCAATAGCTACGTAACCAACAATTACTAAGCATGAAAGTTCCACCAAGAAGAAGGAGCCAAGGTCTTGAATTTGCTTTAGGATTAAATTCTTTTGATTATAGTGAAAGAGTGATTCTTGTAATTGATTCCAATCTGTGATTTTCTTAGTAATAGCATTACTAAGCTTAATGTCGTGTACACCATTTACTAATTGAATCATGAAACTTTGATTCTTGGAAGCACAATCAAATCTTTGATAGTCGAGATTCTTACGTTTGTTTAGAATATATTTCACCCAAGCAGCGTATATCAACAATACCGCTAAAAAGAATAAAAATATCTTCACACTAAATACTAACAATATAATTTCAAAAACGGCCAATGTAATAATTGATATAATAAATTCACTGCTATGTGTTGTTAAAAAATCTTCAATTCGTGCATTATCATTAATACTTTGTACAATATCTCCACTATTTTTTCGATCAAAAAACACGACAGGTAAGCGCAGCATTTTAAATAAATAATTCGAAATCAGTCGAATATTAATACGTGAACCAATATACAATACGGCCCAGTTACGAAACAAATAAACAATACTCTTCGATAGTACAAATACAAATTGTATTGTTAACAATAGCACAATCAATTGTATACTTTCACCATTAATACCATAGTCGACCATAGATTTGGTAATAAAAGGAAGCGCGACCTGTATACCCAAAGACACTAAAATTCCCAGTGCCACCTTAATAAGCAAGCCCTTATGGGGACCTATTTCTTTCGTGATCTTAGAAAACGTTTTATTTTTGGGTTGAGGAGGAAATTTTTTATCGTTTTCTTTTGTACTATAGAATTCATCGGTTGGTTCGATGTACATGGAAAATCCTTTATCTGTTGGGCCACCATGAGCCCCGATCCACCCTTGTAAGAATTCATCACCACTTAGCTTTAGTTTATGTTTCGCGGGATCGGCAACATATACTGTGTAATCTCTACCACGCTTTTTAACGTCATGTACAACAACAAAGTGCTCTTGGTTCCAAGCAACTATAATTGGAAATACTTGCTGCTCTTGAATCTCTTCAAGCGTAATATGAAAACCTAAAGCATCTAATAGCAAAGTATTAGCCCCATTTTTTATTCCTAGCATACTCACCCCATCTTTTCCCATATCGCAAATCTCTCGCAAATAGCGAAGCTCTATATGCTTTCCATAAAACAGCGTTATCATTTGTAAACACACCGGTCCACAATCCATCTTATCTATTTGCCTAATAAAGGGGAACGACATGTATCTAAATTTTTGGTTGTAATATTATTGATTCATAGAAGCTATATTCATACCTGATCTAGCTTTACCAACTTCAATTCTAGCTATCCTTTCCATGTAATCATAGACTATCAATTCATAAAAACGTTGGTTGAAGTTGAAGAGTCGATTTACGTGCATATGGACAATACTCCAAATAATCTCATTTCGTTTCTGTGTTGTGAGTACCTCTAATCTTAATGACTTGCAATATTCGCCACGTTCAATCCATGGAAGTTCATTTGGAAGTCCAACAACTGTAGCTTCGTAAGCCTCCCGATGCTCTCTGAAATTCTTGCTGAGCTGTTTTTTAAGTATAAGATCCATATTAAACTCTACAGCAAAGTTATCACGGGCAACTTCGCAGAATTGAAGGATTTCATTCAGGCTGAATCCGAAAGAAAGTAAATAGTGCCGGACATTTTTCAATGCAAATTGCAGCCTTACAAAATCTGGCAACTGCCAATTTTCTTGCAAGAAATATTGAACAATTTCTGCATCCTTACAAAAAACTTTTTCTAACACATCAAAATCTGCAGGATGGTACCTTTCTAGTTCTCTTGCATATTTTTCCATTTGAATATTATGCACAAACGGTAGCGCTGAAAAATGTGCAAATACATCTTTCACAATATTTCCAAAATGCTCAACTGGTGGATTAAACAATCTAAACCTTAAATGATGTGCAGTATCAAAATATCTTATAAAGAAAAACTGTGGTTCATATTGATAATCAGTATTCCATTTTTGTAACAGTTGTGGCCATTCTTTTGATAATAATTGATCGAATTGGGATGGGTTACAATAAATTTTAAAATACGTCCAACTATCACAGGGGTAAAAGCTGCGTTGGGTATTTTCTTGAGTTGCGCTTTGCAGGGCACGAATCAGCTGTGCAGAATTACCTTTTGATGAAGTTTGAGCAGCTTCTTTTTTATAAAACGGTAAAATAAAATCGTTGGTCATACCTTGCGAAGGATCGAATAACGATTCTTTGATGATTATTTTCTTCATGCTTTTGATGTAAGCGAAAAACATTTCCCAGTGATGTTCGCATGTTACATCCACATACATTTCATTATCACCTTCTTTTACCATGAAATAACGAATGTGTTGCAATTTATGCATCAATCTTTCCCTCATTTCTGTTATAGTTATTTGTTGTTTAAAAAATGGCTCGAAGTAGGATTCTTTGAACTCCCAACTTGCTGGAATTAAAACAACATTTTGATAACGAACGCGGGGAAAATAATCTAACTTATCCACCCATGTGCCTAAATGTATATGCACACCATCTACCGTATTCTGCCGTTGTATATCACATAAAAACTTGTACACTGGGTGTTCTGACATAGTATAATTATGTGCACTTGTTAAGACCGGCTTTACGAATTTTTGTATTTTTTCTGCATACAGTAATACTTTATCATTCTTAACATACACTTGTAGATCGCCAGGATAGATTGCGCGTTCACCAGGCAGCTGGGAGTTTACAAGGTATGGCAATTCATATTTTCTAAGTAACGGTCTTGCTAAGATATTCACCAATCCAGCATCGCTAACATGACTAATTTCCGCCATCACTTCATGTTCACCTAAAGCACGTTCTTCAACCATCGCCGCTTCTTCACAGATTTTCTGAATTCCGGGATGTGCATTAGCGAACCTTGCTAACATATTTGTTGCAGTAATACCAGCCCATCCATTAAACTGAACATAATGATCGAACTCATTTTGTTGTAGGTTTTTTGCAGAAATAATGGAAAAATGGGCATTAAAGGTATCGGGTAATTGAGGAATAACCGATTGAAAACTTTTCAAATCAGCATCAGTTAAAACAATTTCTCTTTCTTGAGCCTTAATACAATCAACATATTTCTGTAACCAAAATGAATAGTGCTGCTCATACCAACGCATTTCCGTATATGGTTTAGCAGGAGGATTTAAAGCTGTAATTTCATTTAATAGTTGGTTATTGGCACCAATTTTTAATTTATTAGCTGGATAACCAATTCCCATATCAGCGTCTAAAACAGTTAACAGCGACACTGGAGCTTCGTTATAAGTGGCCTCCATTACCTTTTTAAAAGCTTCCACTGTTGCGCTAGAAGAAGAAAGCGTAAAATGGCTAGCTACTTCAATACCACGCATGACAGAATTGATAATACTTTGATCAATTTTTACCTGTTCGAATTGATGATAGGTATCGATGTGTAATATCCGCTGGGGATCAAACTGAATATCCAATGAAGTAAACTCATCAATGAGCCACTCGACAAATCCCATCAAGCTTACATCCTTGTTAACAGCTCTTGTTTTCTTAAAAATGCTAGTAACCCGTCCAACCAAATCACGCGCCTCTCCCTCAATATCCTTTATTAACAAGCGTTCCAACACCTCCATAAAGTGATCTTGATATGGCATTCCGGCAATGGATGGTGCGATTTCTGTAATAAGAATATGTGTTTCAATCAATTCATCAATAAACGCAACAATGTCGTCCATTTCCAAATCTTCATCATACGCTTGTAAAGTGCCTATTATTTCTTTATAATTAACCCAGTTTCCACCGCTCTTCAGCACTTCATACAAATATTCATTTCGATCTATCTTAACAACTTCATGAATTCTTTTTCCATGTAGGAAATAATAATTTATATACTTTACATCTTCTCCATCAAATAGGCAAGTTTCGTTTACTTTATATTGCAAACGCGTTCTTATATAAGGTTCATTCAATAAACGATTTGAAATATTCTCCAACACTAACGCATCCAATTTTACATCCAAATATTGCCCTGATGTATCATGAACGATGTTCTTATCTCCATTTTCAGCTATTTCCATAGTTCCTACAGCCGCAAACATACCGAATGGTGTACAGCGGGTACTCATTCTGTTCAAATACCGCATAAATGCATGTTCAATTTTCTTCGTACGCTTTTCAGTCGCATCATTCTCATTCAAATACAATTTAATTTGCTCATGCAAAGCAGGTGAAGCAATGTATAACGCATTACTAAAAAAAGAATCATCCATACATGACTTCATTTTCTCCTTTACAGATCCTTCAAACACGCATGTATCAATAGTTTTTGTTGGAACTCTTGCAACCACTTGCTGCGCTGGTGTAAAAAATTTCTCTAACATTTTATACTACTTTTTGTAATATCAAACCGCCCAGGCGTAATAAACTTTCTTTCTTTTCTTCTAAAACGCGGTTGTGCTCATAAATCACAATCTCGTCGACCTTCAAGACATCGTAGAACTCATTCAATTTATCCTCACAATAAGCACTATTCCCAATCACACGGTGATTATCTTGTTGAGTCATATCCAAATTCCACTCTTTCAATAAGGCACTTACTCGCCGATCATCATCGTTACAAGTCATTTGTATTGCCACGGCGCAAGTGCCGTGCTTTCTATGTTTTTCATAGTATGCTTCTTTGTAATGTTGAATAGTATCGATGTAGCTTTGTAATGGCTTATTGCTATGAAAAGTAGAAACACATAGATGCATATCCTCTGCCACTGCTACTTTTGCTGATTCCATTCCGGTTCCCAACATCCAAGCATGGGGCACATCGGTTCCATAGGGAGGAACAGGTAATGCACCGGGTGCCTCAGGATCGTATAGTCCTCGTAAATATTGCAACACCTCAGCTACTTGGCTTTTCGCCAAGTCCCAATCAATGGCATCTTTGTACAACAATGCTCTTGTAGTTTCTGGCGGAACCCCTCCACGCGCTAAACCTAAATCGATGCGTCCAGGGTAAATGGCGCCTAACATTTTAAAAGCGGATGCTACCCGGTAAGCACTATGATAATGTACAAGTATTCCAGCTGCCCCTACTTTTATATTTTCTGTGTACCCAGCCAATATCGCTATCATGATTTCAGGGTTCGTCCAAGAACAATAATCGTTGTAATGTTCGGCCAACCAATAACGATGATATCCAGCTTGGTCAAGACTTTGTGCCAAATCGAATACAGCATTAATCGTATCAGTAGCTTGTACGCCTGGAGGCATGTAATATCCAAAGTCGAGAAAACTCAATTTTTTGTCACCCATGTTTACAAATTTTCTATATCAAACAATAGGATTTTGTCCCATGCGAAATTCACTTTGCTACCATTTTCACGGTTAAGCAATGGAAGCGCTAAGCCAGGTAAACCACGTAGTATACCATGCTTTGGGAAGTTTATAAGAACATCATCGGTCAAATAACTAGTTAAATGATTGGCCCAATAATCGCCCATATCTTTACATTCTTGCCAACCGGTTTCATTGTATATTTTATCATATTGATAAATAAAACTTGACATACCATGACACATATGTAATTCCATGGCATGCCCACCGGTGATTTCGAGAGACGGAAAATTATTTTTAGTAAGCGTAATATGTTGACTGATTTGAATGGCTTCGCGGAAATTATTGATCCACTCTTCATTTCCTAGTGTCTTTCCTGCGAAATAAAAAGGAGCTGCATTTGAAATTAGGCCCATACACCATCCTTGTGTAAAGGAAGTGTTTACTTCACCATCACGGTATACAATATTTGGATAGATATATGGGAATTGTTGCTCATTTTTGTGTTGCCTTAACCAATTTAAACTTGCTACAATCAATTGTTCACAAGTTTCTTTTTCTATATCTTGCTTATAGCATTTACACAAGAAAAAAACAATGGATGAAAGGCCATGAGCGAGGCCGTGGTTATAATAATTTACTCGTTTACGTGGCGCCTCATTAAAATGGGAAGTATACAAATCGAGCCAACAGCAAGCTTTTCCATCATCTGAAAAATGTGCAGTACGGCGGAGGGTTAATACAGCTTCTGATAAAGTTTTGTAATGTTGATTTGTTCCACGTTCCATGAGGTAAATGCATTTTCCAATGGTACCAATTGTGTGGTCGTACACTTGGTCTTCTGCATCCCAGCTCATCGTATGAATAATAGCCTCATCGATATCATTAAAATCTTCAGTATAATCGGCAGGTAGTAGGTTATTGTTGACTAGAAATTGAGAGAACCAAGCCATACCTGTTAATCCATGAGCAAATTTGTAGTTCATCATATGTTCATTCACGGTATCGGTATGGTATGCAAAATTCCGGTAAGCACGATCTTTTGCGCTTTGATCTTGATATACGATCCCATAATAAAAAAAATAAAGTGCGTCGGAGAGTACACCAGACATAATTTGGCAATTCTTGTCGTATTCTTCAGTAATAAAAGAATTGATTTTATCTATCTGTGCTTTTAACATAAACAAATGGAATAGAAATAAAAGATAGAAAGGACCGGCAATCGCCGGCCCTTCGGGAAATTATAAAGCGCCCGCTGATTCTTCAACAGTGCCTGTTTTAGCGCAGCTAGTGTCGCATTGACCAGAAGTGCAGCTTGCTTCAGCGGCATCGAGGTTACGACCACCTTTGATGTTTTGTAAAGCTTTATCATCTAAAACTGATAAAGTTTGTTTGTTCAATTTCAATTTTTTGATTTCGGTATTCATTGTATTGCGTATTTAAAAGTGACTGATGCCTACTCTATTGAACTTAGGTTTTCGGCTAACCCTAATATGAAGGAAACCTACGATGCGGGCATGACGGGTTAGGGCAACAATACGGGTGTTACAAACTCCCTACGGGCCAAAACAAACAAGGTTCCAAGAAAGAAACTATTTTCCGAAGCTTTCAGCTTCTTCTTCAGCTTTAGTTTTAGCACAGCTAGTGTTACATTGACCAGAAGTGCAGCTTGCTTCAGAAGCATCCAAGTTACGGCCACCTTTAATGTTTTGTAAAGCTTTATCGTCTAATACTGACAAAGTTTGCTTGTTCAATTTCAATTTTTTGATTTCGGTATTCATTGTAACATGTATAAATGTGTGATGCTTACTCTTTTGCAAACAGGTTTTCAGCATGCCCTGTATAAGAGAAACCATTGTAGTGTTTGAGTATTTGGGTGTTTTGGGCAACAAAAGGGTTACAGTCAACTCCCTGCAGAGCTGTCATTACAGATTTGCTAATATTCTTAAACGTTGAAAATGGTTTCGAGAGGAATGGGCTAATTATTCAACCTCAGCATTTGTTTTAGCGCAGCTAGTGTCGCATTGGCCAGAAGTACAGCTTGCTTCTGCTGCATCGAGATTACGACCACCTTTGATATTTTGCAAAGCTTTATCGTCTAAAACCGCTAAAGTTTGCTTGTTCAATTTCAATTTTTTGATTTCGTTATTCATGACAAAAAATTTTAAAAAAATGATGCTTACTCTTTTACAAACAGGTTTTCAGCTTACCCTGTGGTTAACGGCTACTATTGTGCTACTTCTTCAGCATTTGTTTGCGCACAGCTAGTGTTACATTGGCCTGAAGTACAGCTAGCTTCAGCTGCATCAAGGTTGCGACCACCTTTGATGTTTTGTAATGCTTTGTCATCTAAAACAGACAAAGTTTGCTTGTTCAATTTCAATTTTTTGATTTCCATTGTGAGAAAATTTAAAATTGGTTAACATACGCCTACTCGTTTCTACAGGTTTTCGGCTACGCCTGGTACATAAGGGTCCATGGATTATGTAGTAAATTGAAATATTGTATAATCAGCTACCGGCAGCTCTATCGATAGCATCTTGGTTACTGTTTTGCTGTTTTCTTTTTGCTTCTTTTTTACCTATCTTATATGAAATAGTTACACCCAAACTACGAGCATCGTAATAGTTACTATTTTTCTTTTCAACCCCATTTACAATAGAGGAAAACTTTATTTGTTGAGTTTTGAAGATATCCCTTACTGCTATATTAACAGCCAATCGCTTTTCCAAAAAAAGTGCCCTTACACCTATATTCATATTCGAATAAGCCTCAAACTTACTATAATTACTTATCTCCGGGAATTGGTACCAATAACTCAAACTTGCAATTAGCGTTTTCTTCTTATTCAATGTTATTGAATTGCTCGTGCTTAAAAATGCACTTAAAATTGACTGCCGCGGAATTGTTCCTTGTAAATCCGATTTATCCATGTTTTGATAAACAGAGACATTATTTGTCATATTCCAGCCTTTCACTGGTACTACCACGGCAGAAATATTAGCCCCCAAGCTGTACGATGTCAAAAAATTGCGATATATCAATTCTATCAAATTCGTGTCTGGTCGAAGGTTTTCAATTTGACTAAACTTATTTTCTGTTTCCTGGAAATACAAGCTCAAACTATAGTTACTTTTGAAGGTGTACGACAATTCAGCATTGTGATTAAAAGAAGGTAACAAGAAAGGGTTACCAACAGAATAGGAATAAGCACTACTGTACCATTTAAAAGGATTAAGCAAAGCGTAGCCTGGTCTATCAATTCTTCTTCCGTAATTCAAAGCAACAACATTATCATCATTAATAGTCTTTACAACATATAACGTCGGAAATATTTTGAAATAATCCTGCTTCACTTGTTCCTTAATGGCAACAGCATAACCATCAAGCCTAGTGTATTCTCCACGTAATCCAGCTTGTAACTCCCATCCCTTACCTATGGATTGATGGTAATTTAAATATGCAGCTTGCGTATTTTCCTTGTATGTAAATTGGTTTTTTGTAATTACTTGTATATTTCGGCTATCATCTATCTCGTTCATAGACCGATTTTGAATGAAAGTAGCCTTTGCACCAATAGTAAGTTTTGCCTTCCCAATCGGCATCTCAAAATCTGCATTAATTGCCTGCACATCAATCTCTTGATTTCCTATTGCTGCAGAAACGTTTGCTGTTCCTGTCAGATTGCCTCCAGGTAAGTAATTTGTTGTTTGGTAATCGTTCGTTTTATGACTATTTTGAAAAAAGTAATCTGCGTTTACTGTTAATCTTTGTGATTGAGGGAAAGTATGTTTAAAACTCAAATTTAATGATCCATTATCACTATTCCCTTTTGCACGGCTAATTGTATTAATAGTGGAGTCCAATTGAGCCGATAGGTCCTTCATTAAAATTGTATTCACTCCCCTTAAATCTATCCTATCATGTGCTCCCATGTAAGCCAATCCCATAGTTGTTTTGGGAGATGGGTTATAATCTATTCCGGCTTGATAATTGAAGTTTCCCGTTCTATCCTTTCTATGCTCCAACTGGTCCCACGTTTGTTTAGGGTAATAGAGCTGTGTGAAATAATTGGGTGCCTTACTTCCTTCGCTCATACTTGTATTAGCGTATAATGCAACTTTCTTTGTTTGATAATTAAGAAGTAAACCTGTTCCTCCTCGAACGTATGTAGTTTGGGTATAAGCTGTACTTAGCATCGCACTCCATCCATCTTGCTTAATTCTTTTCGTACGAATATTTATTATACCTGCATTACCAGCAGCATCGTATTGTGCAGGTGGCATAGTTATAACCTCAATAGAAGCTATATTTTCCGCAGGAAGCGAGCGTAGGTAGTTTAACAAATCTTGTCCACTCAAATACATTATCTTATCATTGATCATCACCTTTACACTGCTTTTGGCAACAAGCGAAATATCATGTTCATTTACTCTTACACCGGGCGTTTCTGTAAGTACATCCAATAAAGTACCGCCAGCTAAAGTTTGCATTTGTTCGGTATGAAATATAATACGATCGATCTTTCGCTCCATTATAGGTTTCTTCGCTTGTACGGTTACGGTGTTTAATTGTTGAACTTTATTATCGAGTAGAATGGGTGGAATAATATGATTTGCCGTAGCTTCAATTTGAATGGCGACAGGTTGAAACGTTTGTATTGATGACTGAATAACTAGGAAATATGCGCCGACCGGGATATTGACTAGCGTAAATTGTCCTATGGAATCAGTAAATACTGTTCTTACACGTACGCTATCAGTAGTACGATGCAGTTGAACCATAGCGCCTACAAGCGGGCGTTGCTCTAACAACAAGGTACCCATTGTTACATACTGTGTAGCAGAACTGTTTTGTGCAAATGCTCCAAAATGACAGGAAAACATGAATAACAACAATATCCATTTAATTGTCCTGTTTGCCTTCTTTTGATTCATACGATGATCTTGGTTGCAACGTAAATTTTGGGCCACTCATTATACTTTGGTACGCTTAAAGCTGCCACCAAACACAAATGCCGTATTAAAATCGGCAGATAGTTAACAATCCTAACTAAATAAACAGGAACCAAGATTCCAAGCAAACATGTTGGGTTATGCTACCTTTTCCAAACAACGATTGGGTCGACGGGCTTCAAAATTTTGTTGTATTCAAAAATGGAATATTCTTATCTAGTACAGAACAAACAAACGTGTTATAAAACAGATACGATTTGAAAGCGTACTTTTAATGCTCTCTAAAGATATTTATTTGTCAATAATGAAAACTTCACATATCGAGAAGTAAAATATGGCTGAAAGTTAAGCTAGCAGGATATTATAATAGATCTTAACAAACAATCCAAGGGTTTCATCAAAGCCAAAAATCAAACAATACGCATATTGTGTTAACGAATTTAGGTCCTTTTCACTTACAGTAGATAGCACATTAGTGTTATTTTTGTTGTAACATCCATTGAAATCCAAGCTGCTGCAAAATTGCTTCAGCAAGATTAAAATACTAACCAATTCGAAAACAACGCATGCTAATTCCTGCGAAAACTTCTTCGTATGTGTGCGTAATGGGTTCGTTTTTTCTCATAAGCGCCAAAGCGTATAACATTGGTAAGTAGTGATCCAAGGTGGGGACAGATTTACGCGCCATTTTCCCTTGCTGTTGATATAATAATAAACTTAAAAAGTCGCGATCATCAATTTTCTTTTTCACCCATTCATCAAATTCTAATGCCCAACCATAAGGCTTTTGAGAGAACATATGCAAGGTAGATAACTCCAAATTATGTACAATATTTCCACTACCGATTATGAGAACACCTTTGTTTCGCAGCGTGTTTAGTTGTTGCGCTAATTTCCAGTGTTCGTTTAATGGTTTTGCCAAATCAATACTCATTTCCATAACGGGAATATCCGCATTGGGTGAGAGATGTTTTAATATAGCCCATGCACCATGATCTAATTCTCGTTGATCGTCGGCCTGGAGCGTCGGATTTTCTTCTAGAAAGCTGCCAGCCAAGCCGGAGGCACCTTGAACGGGGTAATAGCTAGATGTGTAATTTGATTTTGTTGAGATGAATGTATTGTCGAGCGATTGCCAATGAGCTGAGATGACTAAAATGGCAGAAGGTTTTTGGGGAAGACTTGCAGCCATTCTACGCAGGCTTTGCGTAAAAGGATTATCGAGAAATGCATTATTAGGATCGCCATGCCCGATAAAGAATACCGGCATTGTTTGACTATTATCGAAAGTAAAATTTTTACCCAGTAAGCGCTCTAAACCTTTTGCTTCCGCGATGATAGGTAAGAATGTTAATAACTTCAAGAAATGCTTACGTTCCATTTTCAACCCAATTTTTCTAAAACCGGGTGTAAATGTAAGGTGTTTTGAATGAATGAAATACGTACAAATAAAAAAGGCAAGTGCACCATGTCATTCGACCGTTGAAGTATGCGAAGCAACAATGCCTAAAAAAACCTAAACAGACCGAAACATGAAACGGATAAACATCAACGATTGTTACATCAATTTTATATTTATTTCTTGAATAAACATTGTAATTTGAAAGGCATCCCAAAGCATTCATATTCCACGAATTCATTCAAAAACACTCAGATGAAAATGAAATTAAACCTAACGCTAGTAGTCGTTTTATGTACGACTATTTTTGCTTGTCGGAAGGACAAAGAAACGCCTTCAACTACTAAAGATTATTCCATAGAATGGTCACTTGTTAAATTTCCTATTTTAGTAAGTAGCATTTCCCAAGTGAATTTTTTTGATGACTATAATGGTTATGTTGTAGGAAGATCAGAAACCATGGATACAACCTATTTGCTACGCACTACGGATGGAGGAAAGTCATGGACTTATCAAAGCATAGATAATAAATTATTCAGGGATGCAAGTGGCGGTAGTTTCCCGGGTAACATCGGTATCCCTTCTCCCACTAGTAATTTGGTATTGGCAGCAGCAGCGGCTTTTATGGCATCTAATGATGGTGGATTGTCATGGAAACAGGCAGGCAATTCATCTATAAACATTTTAAATCCTCAACTCGGCAGCTTTGTGTTTATGCAAAATGAAAATGTAATATTCTATACTTCGCAATTATACAAATCTAAGGACGGTGGCCAAAATTTCAAATCCACATCTGATAATTACAGGATGCCATTTAGAATAGTTAAAATGAAAGGCAATACTGGTTTTGCTATTTCAGGTGATGAATTTGATGCAACTAATTATAGCATAATATTGAAAACTACAGACGGAGGAGATTCTTGGAAAGTCGCTAATCATCCAGATGCAATGTCACGCAATATCACAAGCCTATTTATGTTGAATGAGAATATTGCCTATGTAGCAGTTAGTTTGTATAATGGAAATATCGGAGGAACCATTTCAAATGGTGGTGCATTGTATAAAACCACAAACGGTGGACAAACTTGGTTCCCTATAGAAACCGATGGTCAAAATCAATGGAAAACACAGCTTTATAGTCTTTACTTTTTTGATGAAATGCGGGGTCTTGCAATACATGGTCGTGGCATTTATTATACTTATGATGGTGGAAAAACATGGCAAGATGAGGGACTCCTTAAAAATTCGCGGGAAAATTACGACTGGAATATGACTACCACATCGAAAGCTACTTTTGTTGTAGTAGAAGGTAACAAGCTGTATAAACGAACATATTAAAATAACAGGAGCCTCCATAAAACATGGGGGCTTCCTCCAACTACTTGCTTCGCAGTCCGAACCATTCACAATCACAATAACACTGCATTTAAACCGCAGTGATCAATACACACCAAATCCTCCACAGTAAAGGGTTTCGCTATAAATAGGTAATTAAATTTTGAATTATAGGAATTGTTAACTAATATTACAAATACCGTTTATAAGCAGATATAGCATGTAGGACACAATTGACCAATTTTAGTGTGTTTGTTACCGCCAAGCATTGTGCTTCCGTGCATTTTATTAAGTGTTTTAGAAACCCGACAAACATGCATAACCCAAAAATTCACCTGGCACTTCTGAGTGAACACACGCTTATTAGGAAAGCACTTGTTCATATGGTATCACAAGATGCAAATATTCACGTGATTATTGATGTAGGTAGTAATGATGAGCTTTTTACCAAGCTCAATATTTGCAAAGAGGTGAATGTATTACTGATGGATTTGTCTTCACCGCTCAATAATACACTTCAACTGCTTGAAACCATCCAGCAAACGTTCCCACATATCAGCGCCATTTTAATACAGAACAATGAAGATCCCATGATGGTAAGTGAATTACTTGATAAAGGAATTTATGGCTGTATTCCCAAAACTTCTTATCCTACAGAGCTAATCGATGCCGTAAAAAGTGCTTATCATAAACAAATTTATCGCAACCAATTATTCACAGACGCTTTGTATTGGCGAACCGGTTCACTAATGAATAAACCTAAAAAACCAAAACTTAGCGAAGTCCATAAAAATGTGTTGATACTTCTCTGGCAAGAAAAAAATACAAAAGAAATTGCAGATGCAATTTTCTTAAGTACTAGTGCTGTGGAAAAAATTAAACAGTTTTTGAAAGAAGAAATGGGTGCCAAAACAACCATTGGCCTTATTAAATCAGCTATTCAAAACAATATAATTTCCATCGATTAATAGGCTCTAAAATAGGCCCTCCGGTTTGCCCAAGTAAAAAATTCGCTACTCTCTCCTATCGTAGAATGTCCAAAACTTTCATATACCACTTGGTGGTAAATGGCAAACATTCCCACTTTCCAAAACAATTCTTCACCGGTTAAATCGTGCTCTTTGTAAAACGTGCTATAACTTAAGTACGCATGCTTTTCAAAGAATTGATGTGCTGTTGTATCGCGCAGTAAATGAGCCGTCATAATATGATCACAATGATCGTGCGGGTTAAGAGAAATATCGGGATCAATGAAATGCAATACTATCTCTCCTTTTACCTGTAACGTTGAAACGTGGATGATAGCATCGAGGGTTTTAACCAACGATTGCCAATCGGTAAACTTATTACGGTCATCTACAGACTTGAGTGATGAAATATCTTGTGTTCTCAATTTCATAAGACTTTGGTAATTGTACCGCTCAAAACCCTCTCCTTCGTAGTTCCCGTCGGGTAAACGCATAAAATAGGAGGTACAATCCCCGTTTGTTGTGCAGGTAATAGAATGTCCGTTCAGTTCAATTTCGTCTAGGACTTGATGCTGCATTGGGGTTTGTGATAATCTAAACCTAATACTAGCCACAGCAGCGGCCTCTCTTGCTATCCAATAAGCATCTTCATACCCTGCATCTCCTGCTGTGGTATGAATGATGACAGTACAACAATTTTCATCAGCAATATCATTACCTACATGAGGACTCATAAATAATTGCCAATCATCTTGATGTGCTACTACATAAATAGCGGCACGTTCATAAGTTTTACTCATTTACAACAATTTTATGTAACGAAGCGGGAATAGTATCGGATTGAATAAGGCGGCGAATATATTGATCGGTGATTGATTGAATTTCCGATTGAGTGAATAAGTCGTTATCGTAAGCTACATCCAACGTAACTGCATTTTCGAATACATTTACAAAAAGGGCCAGTTGTTGATAGCACGTAATTCCTTGGGAAGCAGCTGCAGGTTTATGTTTGAATTCGTAGAGATGGTCTGGGTAATTGAGATTGAAGAACATTGGAATTTCTGCACCTACAACACCTGGTAAACAAGAGCCAACTTGTTCATATGGATAAAGTCCGTAATGATGCATTTCGAACAAGCGATTATTGACTTGTTCCAAAAACCCAGGTAGGCTGTTCTCCAATGCAGGTTCAAAAAATCCCATACCTTGAATTGTCATCCAACCAATTGAATTCTGGTATTGTTTCGTAGTTCGTGGAGCTACAGGAATGTCGATAGCAAAACGGGATTGTCCAGATATCTTATACATTTCCCATAGAAAATATCCGATAAATACAGCAGATAAGCTTACGTTATACTTTTTGCTACAATTCCATATAACTTTCTTATGATCTGCATCTAATACAATGGTAAACAAACCACCATCACTTCCACAGTAACGCCTTGTTACAGGTGCTAACACTTCTTGATCAATCCATCCGATGGCTTCCATTCGCTTTTTTACGGTATCGATTTTGGTTTGGATTTTCTCCAATTTTGCTACTTTTCTTTCAAAAGGAACACAATCATATGTTGGTAACCCTTCCTGCATTTCTCGTTTCCAAATTTCTCGGAAAGCTTGGCCAGCTTGGGTATATAAAATTTTTTCTTCCCATGCTGTGTAATGACGGTAATCGAAAACAGGAGGTATTACTACTTGGTTTGAATAAAAATACGCTCCTTCAGCATCAAACACCTTAAAAGAAAACTCATCAAAAGCCAAGTGGTGACCAGTCACCGTTACCATATGCAAATCAATTTGTAGAGAACAAACCATTACGCGAAAAAGTGGGCCAGTTTCGAAATTGAAAGCCAATGCACGTTGATGTGTTTTCTTAGCTTCCATGAAAGATTGTTGTGCTTCCCCCGCCATTCCTCGTAAGTCGAAATAATCTACTTCCAATGGCATGTTGGCAACTGGGTGAATTATTTGTAATAATCGGCCATCTTTCATTTCATAGGTTGTACGCAAGATTTCGTGCTTAGTAACAACATGTTGTAAAAATGAATTAAAATAGGCATGATCGAAGTGCGGGATAGAAAAACTGCGCTGCATATTAAACGGGTAATGATCACTCCGAATTCTATATAGCAAATATTCTCTACGTTGAATATATCCCGCGTTGGCAATGATTTTCATAAAAAATTATTTAACTCACCTTTGAAACATAAGCTTCAGGCATTTCAATCGAAATGGCTTGTTTTAACACAGGCAACTTCAAGACAAGCCTATCTTTAGAAGACTTTTTCACGAGTATACCTTCCATTCCATTAAATACACCCTTCGTAACAAGTACTTTATCTCCTGCAATAAAAATCGATTCTAAATGCACATCTGTTGCAGAAGATTCGATGATGCGAATATTCTCGATTTCCTTTTCTGCCATCTCAACCGGCTGGTTTTCGAAAGACACGAACTGTACAACACCGCTAGTAGCCAAAATTTTAAATCGTTCCTTCAAGTTTATTTTCACAAATACATAATTCCAAAACAGGGGCTCTTCCATCATTTTCATTCTATCACTCCATTGCTTACGCACCGTGCGCAAAGGAACATACGTTTCAATGCCTGCATCAGATAACTGCTTTGCCACTTTTCTTTCAGATTTGAAACGTGTATATAGTACATACCAATTGCATAAATTATTTGGTTGCATATGAGCTACATTTAAAATGCTGAGTTAATGATTGACAGATCAACTATTCGAAGCGTCCTTCTTTTGTGATAAGTCGATACGGTTCTTTAAAAAATTTGTTTGTATTGTGGTTGAATTGTTCACTGAAAACGACAGGAATTCCGTGTCCCGATCCGGGTTGTATCCACAAGTATGCGTGCGGAATATGTTCACTGATAAGGACTGAATGGCGCACCTTAATGATATCATGATCGCCTGCCACCACCATTACAGGACAATTGACGGACTGAAGTGCGCTGAGTGTTATTTGCGGCTGCTCCATCAGTAAGCGGAGTTGTTTGAAAGTGTTTGCTTGATCGGGATTCCGATCCTGTAATTGCTTCAATTCATTATAAACCGGCTTCACGATATCCAACACATCAACGTTCACAGCGGTTGTATCGGGCCATAGATTTGCTCCAGAAATGACTAGTTTCTTTACTTTGTTAGGATGCCTTATCGCTAACAACAAACCTATTATTCCACCATCACTCCATCCTACAACCTGCACAGAATCCAGTTGCATTGCCGTAAGTAATGCATCATAATCATCAGCCATCATTTCATAGGTAAGGCTATCAACACGATCGATAGATTTACCATGAGCGCGAGAATCGGCAGTAATGACTTTATATTGCTTGGAGAAATAAGGGTACTGTTTATCGAAGCTGGCAATTGATCCACCGTTTCCATGAATAAAAAGAATAGGACTACCATTGCCGTACGACTCACTATACATGCGGAAACCGCGAAATTCGAAATAGTGCCCTATAGCACTGTTATTTCCATAATCACCTTGTGCGTTGGCGGTTACAACAAGGCATAGCAATAGCCATACGAGTATTTTACTTCGTAGCATAGACGTTGTTTTTTAAGCAGTTGGACGATTAAAAGCGATCTTGTTCTTCTGTTGAACCGGTTGTTCGTTCGCGGTTCGAGTTGACTTTATACTTTCCGAAATTCCAAGAGAATGTGAGCCGCGCATTGCGCGAATCATCGCGATAGAAGTATTTCATATCTACATCGCCGTATTTTACGCGGCTTGTGGTTTGATTTTTATAGAAAATATCATTCACCGAGAATGTAATCTTTCCCTTGCCGTTCATGATAGTTTTTGCCAGCCCGAGGTTTATACCAGACGAAGACCCAGTTAGAGTAAATTCATTTAGTTGACCTGATGTATAGTAAGCGTTGATTTCGGCGGAGAATGTTTTCGTGAACTTATAAGTAAAGCCGCCATACACTTGCCAATTCCATTTCCTTTGGTTGTATAATGAATCGGCGAACGGTGCTTTATATTGATTATAGAATGCTTGAATACCAGAATACCCATCTAGCTTTCTACCAATCTTAAAGGGATAATTCAATTCGGTAGTTATGTTTTGCCAATCACCCAAGTTTTCTGCATGCATATACGTTACATTTCCTTCTTGGTGCGGTGCTTCACGGTAAATCACACGATCGGTATAACTATATGCCACTGAAAATGTAGGCCAATCTTTAGGCTTGATCGACAGCCTTGCGGCATGACTCAATTGCGGCAGTAAGGTCGGATTGCCCTTCGCATACGTTAACGAATCGATGAAATATGCGAAGGGACTTAATAATTGGAAATCCGGCCTATCTAACCTTCGACTATATGTGAAATGGATGAAAAGATTTGGATTAATTTCTTGCTGAATAAATAAACTTGGAAAGAGTTGTAAATAATCTCTCTTCAAAGCCAGCGTATCAGCCAGGTAACCTTTATTGCCAGTTCGCTCTACACGCAATCCTACTTGCCATTTTAGCTTTTTGTGCTCACCAGTAAGGCTTGCATATGCGGCGTAAATGGCTTCTTCATACTTGAAGATGTTTGAACGATGGGGATCGTATTCTCCATTCCGCGTAAACAACAAGTCATTATGGATATTCACACTCGACACTTTCAACCCTGTTTCTAACTTCAATCGACTAGAAAATGGATGTTCATAATCGGCCTTGAAAGTCCAAAAATTAAGAGGCGTTTTTCCGCGTTGGAACTGGTGTACTATTGATTGATCGGCCGTTAAAATCCTAATATCCCCTTCATTCCTATAGTAATAATCAGATACGTCCAAATCGATATTCAAAACTTTACCGGTAGAATCAAACGTATGGTTGAAATTTAGGTTAGCAGTAACGCTAGTACGGTTAATATTTGTTGTATTATCTGTTCTAAAACTATCTACCGCTTTCATCGTATGAAGTGGCAGCAAATCGGTGTATGTTCTACCTGTTCCTTCACCATTCCGGTGATAGCCACTTAGCAAAAAACCTATTACGGTGCGTTTGCTTAAGGAATAATCTACCCCGACACGGAAGTTGTATGTGCTGTACTGGTAAGGATAATAATTCGTTTGTTTGTACAACGTACCATCTACGACCCTATCATAATTATTCACTTCAAACACCGACCTCCGCATATAATCCACGTTACCAAATATGTTCCAATTTCCCTGTCGATAATTCATGGCTAAGGAACCTGTTAAGCGATGATAATTGCGATCGTCGGAACGAACATTGCTTTGATTATATGTACTAAAACCGCCACCAATTACAGCATTCCCATTAAACCCTGCCCGGTAATTCTTTTTCAATATCAAGTTGATTACACCGGCATTTCCACTAGCATCATATTTTGCGCCGGGGTTATTCATTACCTCAACCCGGTCGATATTGCTGCTTGGAATATCTTTAATTACCGATTCCATATCTGTGTACGGAGAAGGCTTACCGTTAATCATGATCACAACACCTGTTTTACCTGATAAGCTTAAATGATCATTTACTAAAACTACGCCTGGCACCTTCGACAATACTTCAAATGCAGTAGCACCTGCACTAGTAGCACTATTTGAAATATTTACCACCAAGCGATCGATTTTCTGCTCCAAGAAAGGTTTTTGGGCCGTTACAACGACTTCGTTTAGTTTCTTGGCTTGTTGCGATAAGAAAATCGCCGGTAAAGCTTGCATTGTTTCAGTGCTTGTTACAGAAATTGGGATAATTACATCTTGGTATCCCAAATAGTTTATACGCACTAAATACTCAGCCGGCAAGGCTTGTAGAGAAAATCGGCCTATTGAATCTGTCAAAGCACCCATCACTAACACCGAATCAGCTTTCTTTAATAGCAATACATTCGCATACGGAGCGGGTCCTTCGCCTTTTACTTTTACTTCGCCGGTAAGGGTAACGGGCGATTGGGCTATGGCGAGGCAATGACAAAAAACTAGGATGAAAAGGGTTGCTCCAATGGCTTTCATAATTTTATTTTTAACTGGATGAAATCCGCGCTCATCAATGCTTCGAAACAAAAGTCACGCGCTTTGATTGATTATTTTTTTTTGTTAGGTGAACGATAAAAATGTAGCTGTAGACGGGGAAAAAGTTTCCGCAAACTGTTGGCGGATAAAAGTGAGCAGTTGGCGGATGGGACTACTATAGGTGAGCCTTTTTTCTTATTTTTAAAGAAAAAGCGTGGCAAGAAAAAAAATCATCCTAACCCACATTGTTTTCTGGACCTTGTTCATTCTACTAGGTATTATTATGAATGTTGCCCTTCATAATAATATGCACATTACCTGGCAGGCATTCTGGAAAGACTTCACCGACCCATTTACTCCCATTGGCTATGGTAGAACGATTGTTGTATGTTACTTGAGCTTATATATTTTCGGGTTATTGATTAGCAGGAAAAAATATGCCATTGCCGCCGCTTCGGTAATATTGATGATTGGGTTCGACGTTTCGTTACGTTTTTTGATTGAACAGAAATTTGTAGGCCCTGTTTTCGACAAATGGCAATTTCCTGATGGTATTGCTTTTGGACAATATTTCGCGGAGAACGTGTTTTTTAGCGCTATGGGGATTTTTATTTGCTTTTTATTGAAGATTATTGATGATATGTATAGGAATGAGGTTATCGAAAAAGAAAAAAATGCTATGGAACTTCAATTCCTAAAATCGCAAATCAACCCACATTTTCTTTTCAATACCTTCAATAACTTATATGGATTATCATTAAGCGACCCCCAAAAAACGCCAGATGCTATATTAAAGTTATCTGAAATGATGCGTTATATGTTATATGAATCTAACGTAGAAAAAGTTTCCTTGCAGAAGGAAGTCACCTATTTACAACATATGATTAGCTTGCAAGAACTCCGGTATGATGATCAGACTTATATTAATTTCGATATTTCTGGGAATTTAGAAAACTATTCAATAGCACCGTTGTTATTGATTTCTTTTGTTGAAAATGCATTTAAGCATGGAGATGTAATGGATAAAAAAGAGCCTTTAATTATTAGTATCAAGTTAAAAGATGGAAAATTGGTGTTTAATTTGAGGAATAAGATCTCTTATAAGAATAAGGATCATGTTGGAGGAATTGGTTTGCAGAATGTGAAGCGCAGATTAGATTTATTATACCATAATTCCTACGAACTGGATATTAAGAATGATAATGTTATTTTTGAATCATCATTAACCGTTAACCTCAATTAATATGATTAACGTACTTGCCATCGATGATGAACCATTAGCTTTGAAAGTACTGGAAAGTCATTTACAAAAAATCCCATTTATTGAAAAAATTGTAACCACCACAAAAGTGCTGGATGCCTATACTTTAGTCGATAAAGAGCAAATCCAACTTATTTATTTGGATATCCAAATGCCGGACTTAACGGGTTTACAATTTATGAAATTGTTGCAAGGCAAAGCAAAAGTGATTATCACCACCGCTCACCAGCAATATGCGCTAGATGGATATGAATATAATGTGATCGATTATTTGCTTAAACCCATTTCGTTTGAACGCCTCTTTATTGCCACCAAAAAGGCACTCGAGCAGTTACAAATGCAAAACACATCCGTTCAAAACACAATACCTAGCCTCTCTACTGCTACTACGCCGCAGTTACAGCCGTTTATATTTGTAAAAACGGCATACCGCCTACAACGCGTGTTTTTTGATGATATATATTATATTGAAGGGGGGAAGGACTATGCCACGATTTATACCGCTGGTGAAAAAGTACTCAGCTTAACAAGTCTTTCTAAAATCATGGAGTATTTACCCTCAGATAAATTTATCCGCGTACATAAATCTTACATCGTGGCACTAGAAAAGATTTCAAGTATAGAAAAGCAACGAATTATCATCAATAATGAAGTTATTCCCATCGGCGATACATTTAAGGATGCTTTCCAAAAACATATCCGCGAGATATAATTACTTCTTTTTAAGTGATTTAATGATAGCGCCCATCCATCCAAAATAATCAACCGTAAGCTTCATGACTGGGTATGCAAGTATAAGGGAAAGTCGTCGACCTTTAAGCTCAGTTGTTTCCCCTGGTGCAATTAATAAAAGATTGAGGCACCAAGCAAGGCAGAATACATATAATCCACCGAAGAACCACATTAATTGCGTAACATTCATCACAGCGAAATACGCAATCATTAATGGCATACCCAGTATAAAAAGTAGCACAAATAAATCCACTAATGATCTAAAACCAATGCGTGTACCTTTCATAATTTGGTCTGCATAAAAGCTTTTCTCTTTTACAAAGGTTTCAATATAACCCAAATTCCAGCGTACACGTTGTTTAATAAGTGCGCGCAACGATAAAGGTGGGCGAGTGAGGGTAAGAATATGATCTGCATAAATGGCTTTAAAACCTAAACGGTGACCAATTTGCGTGGCTTCACGATCTTCTCCACTTCTAAAACCACTATGTTCTTCATAAATCGACAATAACACATCACGTTTAAAGCAGCAACCAGCCCCTGGCATCACCATTACTGTTTGATCCTTTTCGTGGAAGCGATATAAACTACGAAGCAGCGAATATTCAAGGCGTTGAAAATCAAAAACGCTACCACTACCTTCATAAGGCAACATGCGAAAATAACAACCCATGAGAGATGGATCGGCTTGCATCGCTTGCACAAGGCCTTCTACTTTCCCAGGATCATCAATATCTGTATCAAAATCTGAAAGGATAACAAACTCATGCTCGATATGCTTGAGAGCAAGGTATAATGCGCCCACTTTATTTGCATTAGGTTTAACTGTGGCAAGATAAAAAGCAGGATTATGTTCGTTAATAAAACGAATCATTTTCACAAGGCTGTTATCTGTTGAACCGTCGTCGATGATGACAACGTCAAGTTTATCCTTGTATTGTTCTGCTACATTTGCAAAGTATTGTAATCTACGTTCGAGATTACAATTAGATGCTTCATTGTATTGCGGAATAAGTAGCGCAATACGTTGTTGTTGACGAGGAGCATTGAGTACCCAACTGAGGCGGGTAGCTTTTTTTTCCATATCCTTGATCATAAACTATTGAAATTGAAAGGAGTTAGAATGTTATACCATAATTTGCGTATCTGCACTTTGTTCTTCTTGAACTGCGCCAGCTTGCAAATGAATTGAATTGTATTGGAAGAGATCAGAAACATTGAGGCGTTTACCAAAGGTTTGGTTGACTTGCCTGTATAATTGAATAAGCTTAATTGAATCGCCACCGACTTCGAAAAAGTTATCGTGGATACCGACTTTCGAGATACCCAGTAAATCTTGCCAAATAGTACAGAGTTGCTGTTCTGTTTCGTTGCGAGGCTCATCACTACCAGTAACTAGTAAATTACCCGGTTTGGGTAATGCTTTGCGGTCTATTTTGCCATTACTCGTGATAGGGATCGAAAGAACATTGACCATTAAACTAGGTACCATGTACGATGGTAACCGTTGTTGTAGGTATTGTAGAATATTGTCTTTATCAAAATTATCACTCACTACATAAGCGACTAACTTTCCTTCATTAGCGATGACTACATTTTGTTGTACTAGGCCACTTTGTTGTAGCGTTGTTTCAATTTCTCCTAGTTCTATTCTATAACCACGGATTTTTACTTGGTCGTCGATGCGACCATGGTATTCTATTTCACCGCTGGCAGTCCAGCTTGCAAGGTCCCCGGTTTTGTAAAGGGTTCCTTCACCGAATGGATTCGTGATGAAACGTTCTGCCGTTAATGCCGGGTTGTTTAAATAGCCCAAGGCTACCTGTACCCCGCCGATATATAATTCTCCTGGTACCCCAACTGGAAGGCGGTGTAAATTTTTGTCGAGAATATAAACATCTACGTTCTGGACCGGGCGACCAATCAATACTTTTTCAACTGCTTGGCATAATGGTACTTCCCAGTAAGTAACATCTATAGCTGCTTCAGTGGGGCCGTAGAAGTTATGTAACTTGGCGTGGCCGAGTTTTTCTTGGTACATCGAAACATGGGATGCTAATAGGGCTTCCCCGCTACAAACTACATGTTGCAAACTTTCACAAGCACCTGCTTCAATATCACTTAAAAATGCTCCCAGCATACCTGGTACAAAATGCAAAACAGTGACACCTTCTTCTTCAATTAATTGTCGTAAGTATTGGCTATCTTTTTGTCCCCCGGGTTTTGCTAAAACCATGCGGGCTCCGACCATCAGCGGAAGCATCAATTCCCACGCCGATACATCAAAGCAATAAGTGGTCTTTTGCAAGATAACGTCGCTACTTTGAAGAGCGTGGTAATGGGCTGCCCAGCTTAAACGGTTCACCAAACCTTCGTGCGCATTTACGACGCCTTTGGGTTGGCCCGTGGAGCCGGATGTATAAATAACGTATAATGGATCTCGCGGCGTAATCCCGGGATCGAATATATCTTTGGAATAGGCTTCGTAGCGACAATTATCAATCTCTATTTTTACTAAGGGGGTTGATAGCTGGGTGTCACTCGTTGTTAGCACAAAGCCAACTGTGCCACCGTTACACATGTACGCGATCCTTTCTGCAGGGTAACTGGGATCTATGGGAACATACGCGCCTCCAGATTTAATAATCCCCAGCAGGCCAATTACCATTTCGAAAGAGCGTTCTAAACACAGCGGGACAATACTGCCACGTGATACACCCTGTGCCTGCAGGTAATTCGCTAACTGGTTACTGCGTTCTTCCAACTCCGCATAGCTCATATGTTTGCCACTAAACGTTAACGCTGGCTTATTTGCGTGTAAAATTGCAGCTTCGCGCAGTAAATCAACCATGGTTGACCCAACCGGGTAAGCAGCACGTTCGCCTTGGAAAGATTGCTGCTGAGCGTTTTCAGCCGGTGTAAGTAACTCGATTTCTTCGATACGTTGCAACGTCATAAGTTGCTGCAAGGTGTTCTTGAAATGACCTGCCACCATCGAAACGGTTTCTTCGTTCAGTAAACCTGCGTTGTAGCTGAAGTTGATCTGCAAGGTGGGGTTCAGTTCTACCAAGATCGTGAGCAGGTAGTTGGTATGCTCTGCTAGCTGGATATGGCTAAAGCGTAAACTTCCTGCCACGTTCGAAGTATCTTCTACCGGGAAGTTTTCAAACACCAACAAGCTATCGAATAAATCACCTTTTACACCGGCTAATTCTTGCAATGTACTCAACGGTGCGTAACTATAATCACGGTTACGCGTATGCTCATCCTGGATAGTAGCAAGCCAGCTGTTAATATTACCACTATTTACTTGTGTACGTTGTAAAATAGTATGAATATAAAGTCCTACACGCTCCTCGCTATGCGCTATATCTGTAGGTCTACCCGATACCGTTACCCCGAACAACACGTCTTCACGGCCACTATAACGCGACAATAAATAGCTCCAAGTTCCTTGCACAAGCGTATTTAAAGTGACACGGTTCCGTTGTGCGAAAGATTGTAACGCAGCATGTTCCCCTTCGTTGAGTGCTAGTTGAATTGAACCGGTATTTGCACTGCCTTGGTTGCGGGCCACGTTCGCTGGTACAAACGGTAGCAGGCTCGGTGTTTCAAAACCACGTAAATACTGCGACCAATGTGTTACTTCCGAAATAACATCACGCTTTTGAAGGTACTTTGTAAAGGTCGAGAAATTGTCTACTTCGAAAGAAACGGGCTCCCCGCGTAGTAGCGATTCATAATGTGTTTGAAGGGCCTTGATAACGATGGGAACCGACCAACCGTCGAGTAAAATATGGTGGAAAGTCCACACCATCAATGTTCGGCCGTTACTTACTTCTAGTAGCGTTACACGCATTAACGGTGCTTGTCTAAAATCGAAGCCGGCTAAACGGTCGCCCGTTAAGAAACTTTCTACTTCGTCTTCTTGGATTAAGTACTTTGAAAAAGGGAGGGAAACATGGCCATGTACGACCTGTACGCCGTGGGCTAGGTGTTCATAGTGAAAAGAAGTACGAAGAATTCCAAATTGCTGTAATACTACATGCCATGATGCGCTCAATAGCTTCTCATCAACCCCGTTTACCTCCGCGGTAAACTGTTCTACGTAAGTGCCGGCATGATTATCCATTAATCCGTGGTATAACATGCCCGCCTGCACTGACGTTAAAGGGTGGACTTCTTCAAAACTTTCAAGCGCACGTAACAATTCAAACTCTTCGCTACTTAATTTTCCACCTAGCCCGGTATCCCAAATTGTAGGGGTAATAACTTCGGCATTGATACAATGACGAATAATATTTGTTAAGTGAAATAAATAATCGTTGGCTAACTTCTCTATTGTTCCTGCTGCAAACTCCAACGTGTTATAACTCCACGTGAATTGTAAACTTTCTTCAAAAATATATCCATCTACACCTAGCTGCGCCGGGTAAACATTCGTGGCTGCGCTAGCTTCACCTGTTCCTTGGAGGATATCAGTACTTTGGGTTAAATAACTTCGTCCTACGACCAAGTTGCTTAGACGACCAAGATAGTTAAATAATATACAAGGTGTATATACTAACCCAATATTTTTATTAAAATATTTTGAGATACCGTAACCTAAACCTTCGTATGGAATACCCCGCAGCGATTCTTTTGTGCTAATGATTACATTTGATAGATCCCCCGTACTAGATAACAAAACGGGGTACATCGATGTAAACCAACCTATTACACGGCTATTATCGGCACCAAACCCTTCCCGGCCATGGCTTTCTAAGGTTACTACATGCTCGTTCAAACCCGTATAACCTTGCAAGGTTAATTGTAAGGCTGATAAGAGGATGTCATCAATTCTTGTGGAATAAGCTTGGTGAACGTTTTGTAAAAGTGATTGTGTTAAATGGGCAGGAAGAGAAACTTGCAACCTGCGCATATCTCCTATTAAACGTGGTGTTTGCAAAGCGTGGTCTACTGGTAGGGGTTGAACGCGGGATACAATTTTCTCCCAGTAACTTGCTTCCTTCAATAACACCGGGTGATCTTTCAACCCAATTAAACGTTCAGCCCAAGCTCTATAACTTGTTGTTCGATTGAGCACCGGCAACGGTTTATCATCAACAATACAAGTAATGTAGCTTTCCAAATCCTCGCATAGTATACGCCAAGAAACCCCATCGGTACACAAGTGGTGCGCGGCTATGAACAAACCATTTTTCACTCCTGGTAGCTCAAGTAAAACTACCCTGGCAATTGGACCGTTTTCAATGTTCAATCCTTGTTGAACCTGGGTGCAAATAGTTGCAATATTGGTGGTTTCTACACTTATTGTCTCGACCGTAATTCCAGCACCGTTGTAATACTGTTTCCAACTTCCATCTTCTCCAAGCAAATACCTAAAACGCAGTGCATCATGTTCTTTACACAAATGATCAACAGCAGCTTGCAATTGCGATGCAGTTACTTCTTTGGAAATATCAAGTAAAACAGCTTGGTTATAATGGTGCAAATTCTCATGCCCCTGTTCGAAAAACCATTGTTGAATAGGCAACATAGGACTTTCCCCTTCCAAGGGAAGTACAGGAGCGACAATATCTTCTAGCTGGGTTAATGAACTAGATAATTGAGCGATTGTTTGGAATTGGAAAATATCGCGTGGTTTTATATCTAATCCCAGCTTGCGGGCACGGCTGACTACTTGGATACTCACAATTGAATCGCCACCGACTTCGAAAAAGTTATCGTGGATACCAACTTTCGAGATACCCAGTAAATCTTGCCAAATAGTACAGAGTTGCTGTTCTGTTTCGTTGCGAGGCTCATCACTACCTGTAACTAGTAAATCCACCGGTTTGGGTAATGCTTTGCGATCTACTTTGCCATTACTCGTGATAGGGATCGAAGGAACATTGACCAATAGGCTTGGTACCATGTACGATGGTAACCGGTGTTGTAGGTATTGTAGAATATTGTCTTTATTATCACTCACCACATAAGCGACTAACTTTCCTTCATAAGCAATTACTACGCATTGCGAAACGTAGCCACTTTGTAGTATCGTTGTTTCAATTTCTCCTAATTCTATTCTATAACCACGGATTTTTACTTGCTGATCGATTCTTCCCAAATACTCCATCTCTCCAGCATTCGTCCACCGTACTAAATCCCCACTTCGGTATAATTTCTCACCGGGGCTGAAAGGATTATCAATAAAACGTTCAGCCGTTAAGTGAGGATTATTATAATAACCTCGTGCCAACCCATCACCTTTCACATATAGTTCCCCAGGAACACCAGTAGGTAACAATTGCATATCTGCATCCATAACCAAGCAACCCAGCGTGGGAATTGGAATACCAATATTGCTAATACCAGCTGCAATTACGTCATCACCAATTTCTTTAAAAGTTACGTGTACCGTCGTTTCCGTAATACCATACATATTTACCAATTTGCACGCAGGATAATGCGTATACCAATTGCGCAAATAAGCTGTGTTCAATGCTTCACCTCCATAAATAACGTAGCGAACATTCAAGGAAGGATAAGTTTTACAAACTTCCTCTTGTAAAGCATAAAATGCTGTGGGAGTTTGATTAAGTACAGTTACATTCTCTTCCTGTAGTATTTTTGCAAAATCAAATGTATTGCGAGCGGCAGAAGGAACAATCACTAAACATCCGCCATATAATATGGCACCATACATTTCCCATACAGAGAAATCAAAACAATATGAGTGAAACAATGTCCAAATATCGTTTTCATTGAAATCAAATAAAGGTTGTTCGTTGAATAATAAACGTACCACTTGTTGATGTTCTATCATCACGCCTTTAGGGCGGCCAGTAGAACCGGAGGTATAAATAATATATGCTAAATCATTGGGGTGAATATCAACGTTCAATTCACTTTCATCTGAATACGCATAATGTATCGACTCTACAAAAATTTTCTGGATATTAGTTTGTAAAACAACATCCTCTCGTGTCAGGATAAAGAGAGAAGCTGTATCTTCTAACATAAAATCAATCCTATCTTGTGGATATTCAGGATCAATAGGTACGTAACAAGCTCCAATTTTTAATACTGCCAGTATGCTAATTACCATTTCGAAAGATCGTGGTAAACACAATGGTACTAAACTTTTTGGCTGCACCCCACTTTTTAATAAATGATGAGCTAACTTATTACTTGCTAAATGTAACGTATAATAATCCATGGATTCCCCTTCGAATCGCAATGCAGTTTTAGAAGGGAATTTCAGTGCCACTTCTTGGAATAATTTTACCAAATTAGTATGCCGATCCCAGTTAACAACGGGCATTGATAATAGCTTTTCTATTTCTTTTTTTGGTAAGATTGAAATAGAAGAGATAGATGCTAAGGGTGTCTCTATAACAGCATCTAGTACTTGTAGGAAGTGGTCCGTCATATTCTGAGCAGTACTAGGCAGATACTGTTCATTAAATTCTAGCCAACCTATGATATGATCTGTATCGAGATGAAAATCCCATAGTAACCGAAATTTACTTGTTGTCCTTATAACTTCTTCATGCTTCCATATACTAGTAGTAGTTTGAATAGTTTGCGGCAATTGTTGATCTTGCAATACCATCATAACATCAAAAAATGGATGGCTTTCTAATGATCGTTCTACCTGCAAAGTATCTACCACTTTTTCAAATGGTACTTCGCCGTGCAAAATCGCAGATAAAGTATTTTCCTTTACCTGCTGCAATAATTGGTGTACGCATTCAGTTCCTAATACTTGCGACCTAATAGCCACTGTATTTGCGAAGTAGCCTACGGATGATTGCCAGTTAGGATTTGGTCGATTAGAAAGCACACTCCCCACGCAAACATCTTGCGCACAGTTAGTATATTTATACAATAATATTTTCAAAGTTGTGAGCAACACCATGTATGGCGTAACTCGTTCTTGTTCGCATAAGTTTTGTAATTTCTCCCATCTTTCATTTCCTATTACAAACTTCACGGCTGCTCCCTTTCTCGTTGGTTGAGTAGCTGGAGCAAAATCTGCAGGTATTTCCAAACGTGCACAATCTTTTAATTGATGCGACCAATATTTCAATGATGGATTCCAATCACCATTTTTCAACGACTCTCGTTGATATAGCGCAAACGAAATTGCGCTATTATCAACCTCAATCATCACCTTCTCTTCTTGCCGCAATTGATCATAAAAATTCAATAAATTACTTATAATAAATTGTAACGACCAACCATCTGCCACCATGTGATGAACGGATAAGTATAACTTGGTCGTTCCTTCGAATGTTTCGAACCCAGCTCGGAATAATGGTCCTTTAGTAAGTTCGATTGCTTTTGTAAAAAACGCATTTGCATCAACTATTCTTTCTAATATGGGCACTTCAGAGGAAGCCAAGAATACGCTTTCGTCGTACATAATAAAACGCGTTGCTAAACTAGGATATTTAGCAACAAGCAATCTAAGGGCCTCATTAAAATAAGGAACATGTAGAATATGATTTGTGCTATAAGAAAAATTAATATGGTAATGAATACTTCCTTCCAACTGGTCAACTACCCAAAGCGCTTCTTGTGTAAAAGAAATTGGTAAATTTTCTTCAGGAACATAATTTTCATTCTCAGCTGCATAAATATCTTTCGCTGCAAGTGAAATATTTTGTACAGTTTCAGCCTTAAAAGCATCCGCAAATGAAATAGCATGTAGATGTTGAAGTTGTAACCAATGTACAAACCGCAAAATCGACAATGAATTTGCTCCAAACGACAATAAGCTATCATGTAGTCCAAGATCTGGTCGAGCAAGTTGTGCTCGCCAATATGATAAAATAATGGAGGTTAAAACCGAATCGCCTTCTTCTGTAGAAACTTGCAAATGGGATTCGTAAATTTCCAACAATGCACGTTTATCCACCTTTCCATTGGAAGTTTGCGGGAAACTGCTCACTTCAATAAATGCGCCTGGTACCATATATGCCGGCAACTTTGATTGCAAGTAATTACGGATACTGCCTTCTTCAAATATTTCATTTTCTTCCAATTGTAAAAAAGCTATCACTTGCTTTCCTCCCGCCTCTCGAACTGCCACAACAGCATTTTTTACGCCGCGCACATTTTGTAAGCAACATACAATCTCGTTTAACTCTACGCGATGCCCATTTACTTTCACCTGTTCATCCTTTCTACCTATGAACACCAATTCTCCATCTTCAGAAACCGATACAATATCGCCCGTTCTATACCAACGTTCATTTTCTGCATCTACAAATGAAGCTGC
Organism: Chitinophaga skermanii; assembly: GCF_003259335.1. Lineage (GTDB taxonomy): Bacteria > Bacteroidota > Bacteroidia > Chitinophagales > Chitinophagaceae > Chitinophaga > Chitinophaga skermanii. Next base: position 924,945 of record NZ_QLLL01000001.1, on the reverse strand, counting down.
TGTTTCAATAGGACGGTTTAAATATTTAGCAGCTACCTGTCGGCCACCTAACCACAATTCATCCTCTACAATTTTAGTTTTAACATCTCCAACCGGGAAACCTATTGATAAAGGTTTATCCTTTTCTACTTTCGCAACAGTTGCCCAAATTGTGCATTCCGTTGGGCCATACTCTTGGTATAACTCTGAAAGGGGAAAATTTGCATAATGTAATCCCATCAAGCTTTCATCTAAAGCTTCTCCTCCAAGAATTGCTCTATGCGAACTCGTTGCTGGAATTATATTCACTTCCAATAAAAAACGATAATAAGACGGTACGCACACATATGCATCAACAGGGTTTTGTAGCAACAAACTATTTAATTTCTTTGCATCCTTCAGCGTCTCGTCGCTTGCCACAATTAATGAGGCCCCACTACTTAAACTCCACCATATTGTAGCTAATGATGCATCGAAAGCAAAAGATGGCATTAGCAAAAGACAATTTGCGTTTCCGTAATAATTTAAACGAGCAATTGTCGAAGCATATAAACTATCATGTGTTACAACTGTTCCCTTCGGAGAACCTGTTGAACCCGAGGTATAAATAATATATGCATTACTTTGCGGATCTATTTTTTTTGATTGAAAAGCTTTCCCAACATTCGGAATACTATTCACACGAAGGACTGGGATATTAGCGTCAAAATCCTTTATATCAGTTATTACTAACTCTACACCAGCATCCTGTAAAATATTTAACACACGCTCCTTAGGCGTATTGGCATCAATTGGTAAATAGGTTGCTCCTGCTTTCATTATAGCCAACATTGCCACAACAAATGATTCTCCTCGATGCATATAAACAGCTACGGCCGCATTCTTCGACAAACATAGTTGCACAATATATTGCGCCCATTTATTCGATTTCCTATCCAATTCTTCATATGTACACACCCCGCTTTCGGTTATAACCGCCAATGCATGCGGATGCAAAGCCACTTGTTGATGATATAATGAAAGTACGGTTGCTGTAGCGTTTGTTGCCATGAACTGATTTTTTTATATGCTAGAAAACAGGAGTTTGAATAATAGAAATTTGGTCATTTGTACCGGGTAAACATGCTATTGTACAAGCATAGCCATGTACAATTTGCACGGGGATTAACTGCCACTCCGCACGATCCGTGAAGGCTTGGGTTAACTTTGGGAGAATGTGTATTGATTGCAAAGGTATATGCATACCCCGACCATCCGCCTTCATAACGGCTTCTTTAATAGTCCAATAGCGGTAAAACAAATTGAGATCTTTCCCGATGATTTGCCATTCTTGCTGTGTAAATACCTGCTCGAAGTCATCCAGTGCAATGGGAGAAATTTTTTCAACATCTACCCCGATCTTTCTATCACTTACAAGCAATACAACAAGATCTCCCGCATGAGAAATATTGAAATCAATTGGAGAGTTTAGCAAATATGGTCGACCATACTTGTCTTTCCTAAGCTGCTTACTGTGCATATAGCAATACTTTTTCAACATTGCCTTGCCTGCTAGCGATGCAGCTGCCGTGGGTATATGTTTGGGAAATTGAAGGTGATATTTCCACTCAGCTGGTAAATCCAATTGTTGCCAACTTTCTTCCCATGTTTCGTTTGTAAACGCAGGCAATACAGTGAAATACAACGTTAACACGGTACTAGTTTTTGCTAAGCTTACCACTTCCCGGTGAATCGACTTGTACGAAAGATGGGTTCCCATTATAATACACGCCTCCACTTCCTGAAATAAATCCCACCAATTTTTCACCACAGGAGAAATAACTTTGGCCGCTACCGCTGGCATTGAAATACACTTCCTTTACAAAACAATTTTCGGCTTTCACGTGCCCACTTCCAGAAGAATTACAACTCAACTTAGCCACATCACCAGCCAATGTAAGTTCTCCAGATCCAGAATTACATACTTCTAACAAACCAGCCTCCAATAATAACTCCATACTACCACTACCGGAATTATACACCTGTAAAGCTTCTACAGCAGTCGTAACTGGCAGCACAATTTGAGCGCTGCCCGAATTACGAAGTGTATGCAAAGTGGGCGTTGTAATATGAATTTCTATCGATTGTGAGGGTTGTAAACTAATGTTACGTAGTGTACCAATGGTTAAGCATTCATTCTTAACTTGTGTTTTGATATACGGCAAAATATTCTTGTCGGCAATAATCTCAAGTTTCGTTGATAAGCCTTTCTGCACAACAACACGGGTTGTTGCAATGCTCACATTGATTTGTTGGAATACTGGGATTTCCCTGGCTTGGCTCGCCATTTTCCCATTGCCCGGAATAACCATCGAGCCCAATTTCAGCGTTGACATCAGTATACTTGGAATTTTTGATAAGCTCATGCTTACTATGTTTAGAGGGTTGTGGATGCTGAATAAGAGTTGAAAAGGAAAGAATTGTTTGCAAAATAACAGGTTCTTTCCCTTGAATGAAAAAGTGATGTCCTGGCATAGTTTGTATCTCAACAAAATTATTGACATCATTCCGCCATGCATTCACTTCTTCCGGGGTTATATTTTCTTCGCTGCCATTAATTACAAGTACGGGTACTGGCAACTTGAAAGCTTCGTGTTTATAGGTTTCTACAAGTTGAAAATCGGTACGGAAAATATTTTCCACCAAATCTTGATACGCTTCGGTATCCCGGATTTCCTGCGGTGTTCCTCCATATGCATATATGGCTGCCCAAAACTCATGCTTAGGTAATAGATGAAGCTTCCGTACTCGCTTTCCTGTTTGACTAGGAGCCATGGTTCCCGTAAATGCGCAGTATTGAGGAATGGGATCACCTTTTTGCAGTAAATATTTTGTCAATAAAAACCCCAATAAGCTACCCATTGAATGCCCGTAAATAATGTACGGACCTTTCAGCTGTGGTCGAATTTGCTTATATAAATCTTCTACTACTTCTTGTAACGAAGTAAGCGGTAATTCTTGCATACGCATACCATGCCCCGGCAATTCGGGCAATATACCTTCTACGCCAACTGGCAAATTTTTCACGTAATTACGATAAGCAAACTTAGATCCACCAGCATATGGTAAAAAAACAACTTGCTGTACCATTATCCTACAAATTGTGGTTCTAATAATGGTTTCAATAATGCATCTTGCACAATTCTACCTTCTTCGAACTTAATAACACGGTCGGCTTGGTTGATATAACGATCATCATGGGTGATAAGAATAATGGTTTTCCCCATAGATTTTAAACGATTAATAATTTCTTGGTAGAAATATGCACGGAATGCAGGGTCTTGTTCTGCCGCCCATTCGTCCATAATTAATACATCGCGGTTCTCTAAAAGGGAATAAACAAGTGCAAGACGCTTTTGCTGTCCTTTTGAAAGATGATGTTTGAACCAATTCTTAGATGTATCGATGCGGAGTATATTCCGCAGCTGTACCATATCGATTAATTGGGATAACTGTACATTTTGTTCGCGAATATCAAACTCGTCGTAGTTTTCGGAGAAAAGATGGTTACTCGTGAAAATAGAAGACAATTTATCACGGTATGCGTCGGCATTTGACAAGTCAATTTTCTCACCGTTATAATAGATGTTTCCGCTTTGGGGGATGTATAAACCAGTGAGCAAATTCACGAAAGTACTTTTACCACTGCCATTCCCCCCTTCAACAAACACCGTTTCATTTTTCCTAAGTGTTACATTTACTGGACCCAATGAGAAAACTAAGCTATTATGTTCATCGAAATACGTGTATTCCACATTTTCAAAAACGATACTTTCGAAAGGCTCTTTAGATAAATTCACTTTTTCGATCATGTCGGCTGTTCTGAAATCTTCCACTTGTTGATCCAAATCCTCCATCTTCTTCAATGCTCCATCAACCCTAAAATAAAATGGAATATTTCCCAAAAAAAAGTTCATCGACTCTAACATGTGTAATACAATCAACAAACAGACCGTCATTTCTGCAATGGGGAAATTTAAAATCCGTGGAAATAGAAACACGATAGACCCAATTAACAAATACCAAGTAAAGCGAGAAATAAAACCAAAAATGGTGTCTTTAGTATATGTTTGTATACTCAGCTTTTTCTTCGCCGCACGGTTGTTATAAATGAAACCACCAAGAATGTTATCGGCACGTAAAATGCGCATTTTAACTTCTTTATAACCATCCAAAAAATCGGTCATATAGCCGTAAAATTGATCCTGGTAACGCTGTATAGCCGAGAATTCATTCTTAATAGTAATTCCACTTCGAATAAAACCGATGGATAATAACACCAAAAAAACTGTGAAGGTAGCTGCCACCGGTACATTCACGGTGAACATATATCCAATACTACACAACACGATGATCAAAGTATTGGCAGAAGCCACGAAAGTGCGAGGAAATTCTGCTAAAATCCATGAGTCGCCTAATGCTGCATAAATTTTCTGTTTCCCCATTTTTTCAAATTTCTCGTAAGTAGCATGCTTCACTTTAGTAAGCACCGAGTTCTCGTAGTTGACTAACATTTCGTTAGTCAATACTATCAAATACTTCTGCGAGATAATATTACAAGCAGCCGAAAATGCAATAATTGACAAGTACAATACCCAATCATACGCAGGCCAAATTGCCACCGGTTGATTGGTGATTGCTTGATTTATAAAATATAAAATACCACTGTAAATAAGAGAGTTCCCTAACCCCAACAGGATAATAAGCAAGTAAAAGGCTTTCGACCTACTTTTCAATAAACGAAGAATACGTTTCATGGATTAATTTTAAAAGATGGCTAAACGGACATCGACACTAATATTTTACGATCACCTTTGTATGGCATACGACCATGAGCTACCAGCACATTATCCAACATCAACAAATCACCTTTCTGCCATGCAACAGGAACCGCCGTTTCATCCACAATGCTTCTCACTTCATGAATCATTTCCTTTTCAATACGTGAGTCATCTCCAAAACAACCATACATCGGTAACTCTTCTTCCTGGTTATCGTACAACTCCATCAATGTTTCATAAATTTCTGGACGCAAATGGCAAGGATGAAACTGATCTACTTGGTTAAACCATACTTCCTCTCCACTTACAGGGTGCTTCAATAAGGCATCTTTACGCTGAATAATTTTCAAGCCACCATCTTCTTTCCATTCAAAATCCACGTTACCTTCTTTACAAAAGTTCTCCACTTCATTTTGAGATTCTGTTTCGTACGTTTGTTGCCAAGAAGGGCCAACACCACCGCCATTATGCAAGTTCCTAATATAGGTAACGCCCTTCTGTGTAAACGTTTCTAATAATTCAGGACGCATTTTGCGAAGAATTTCACGACCGTCAGCAATGGGTGTTTCTCCCCCATGTTGTGCAGGTGTTACACAGAAAAAGAATAAACGCGAAGGCCAACGATTAGAAAAAGATAATTCGTTATGAAGCGTGATATAGAAATCTGCATCGTATTCTGTTGAGGTATAAATATTCTTCGCCAGTTTTGTACGCGGTGAAAAACCGTCGACGTAATTGACGAATTTATCCGAGATAAATGACATCACATGTTCGAAATCATCTAAATCACTCAGGTCAATACCTTTAAATAAAATCGCTCCTTTTTCATGTAAAAGATCTGTGAGCTTGGCTTCATTTTCTTTGTACCACGCAATAAAAGTATCGCGGTTATCGCCGTTAAAGCGTACCACTAAAGGAAATCCTTGTTCAAAAACTGGGTTCATATGTAGAAAATTTTTGAGGGTGAATTAAATAGTGGCAGTGGCCACGAGGTTTGGAAACGTGTGTAAAGGAGAAGTTGATTGTTTTAAGAGTAACGGGATCAACTGCTGAACATGATCCTTCATGCGGTGCATGAAAGCATCTTCCAACATATTTTTATTGTAATTGATATAAATACTAAGTTCGTTCGGGGCTGTTTCCATACAATTAAAATGCAAACTCCAATCTGTATCAAAATCGTAATCGGTAGTTTCTGCTGGTAGTTCGAGAAAGTCGGCAGCTTTAATATGGTCTTCAACTTGCACATAGTTATGTAAGTTTACTTGTACCTCCATCCAGCGTTCGCGCCATTGTACACCTGTACCAAGTCTATGTTCGATTACTTTTGTAAATGGAACTGTCTGGTGACGGAAAGCTTCCAATGTTGTTTGACGTACGCTAGCGAGTAGTTCTACGAACGTCATATCACTTCGTACTTGATCGCGCAAGGCGATTGTATTGAGGAAATTGCCGATTTGGTTTTCGAGGGAAGGATGAATACGACCACTGGTAACTGTACCTACTACTACATCGTTCCATCCGAAAGCTTGGTGTAATACAACTTTTGAAATCGCGAGGAGTAACATAAATAATGTAGTATCCTGCTGTTTAGCAAATTGTTTGAGCGCTTGGGTTTCGATGGAAGACAATGCAAATTTCAAAGTGCCGGCTTTCCATTTTGATGCTTCATTTCCAGTAACAGGTTCTTCAAACATCGGCCAATTGCCTTGAAGCTTTTTCTCCCAATAATCTAATTCTTCCGATCCATGGCGCTGTAATTCATTTTCTAACCATACTACGTAATCTTTATATTGGAAGCCCAAAGCAGGCAAAGCTGGCTTTTCATTCTTCGAAAAAGCATCGTAAGCTTGTAAAAATTCTGCCAACAACACGCCTTGACTCCAACCATCGGTTACTAAATGATGTACTGTCAGCACAAACAAATGTCTTTCTTCAGAGTATGCCACTACGTTTACGCGTAACAGCAAATCAGATGAAATATCAAATAACCTGTCATGCTCACGTTGCGGGTAGTAATCCCAATTAACGGCCGGATCAGCGGATTCGTAGGTAACAGGTAGTGGTATATCTGTTAATGACATAATTGCCTGGCGCAATTCACCATCTTCAACTGAAAATCGAGTACGTAACGACTCGTGGCGATCTAACAAATAGGAAATAGATTGTTCTAATGCAGTTTTATTAAGATTTCCTTTGATAAAGAACGGTAAAACCATGTTGAAAATCCGGGAGCCTTCTTGCAACTGGCTGTTGATATAAAACGTTTGTTGCATGGCAGAAGTCGCGTAATGTTCACTAATTGGGATGGTAGGAATAATATCATTATCCACCTTCTCCAATTGATGTACTTGCGCCGGCATTCTTTCCTCAACTATCTTCGCCATAGCTTTAATCGTTCCATATTCAAAAAAATCGTCCATATCCAACGATACATTGAATTGCTTATTCACCCGGTTTAATACTTGGGTACCGTTCAATGAATGCCCACCAATATCAAAGAAATCATCATCAAACTGAATATCATCAGCTTTCAATACATCTTTCCAGATTTGTGCAATTTCTTCATTCAAGCTTGGTTTAACTTGCACAGGCATTCGTTCTTTCACAATATTTGCCATAGCCTGGATCGTTCCATATTCAAAGAAATCGTCCATATCCAACAATACATTGAATTGCTTATTCACCCGGTTTAGTACTTGCGTGCCATTGAGTGAATGTCCTCCAATATCAAAGAAATCATCATCTAATTGAATATCATCAGCTTTTAATACCTCTTGCCAAATTTGGGCGATCAGTTCTTCAACGCTTTGAACAATTGGTAAACGATTGATATTGGGTTCAGATGAATGGTTGTTAACAGTATCTTCCAATTGGAAGAATGGATTTATACTGAAATATGCAATATCTTTTGGTTTCGATACCACAATGTTGGAAAGTCCGCTACTAATCGCTTGTTGCATTACTTGCATCCCTTCATCTGCACCAATCCCATTACCAGGTTCATCAAACACATCCCATCCCGGCCAGTTAATACTTACTAATCTTGTCCGACCATATAAGCCAATTTTTTGTACAAAATGATCTTCGAAGCAATTGGCCGCTGCGTAATCGGCGCTAAATTTCTTAGGTATGATAGCGTTGAGCGAGGAAAAGCACAAGAACAATGAAGGCTCAAGCGAAGCAGTTGCTTCAAATAAATGACGTGTTCCTGCAACCTTGGGTGATAATGTACGTTCAAAATTTTGCCAAGTTTTATCTTGTAAAGGCACGAAATCGTCGGCAATACCAGCCAAATGTAAAACTGCCTGTACAGGTGGTAACTCTTTCGATAAACTTTTCACAACATGCATCAACTTTTCACGATCGTTTAAAGGTGCCGCATAGTATGTAAAACTGGCCGCCTTTTGCTGTAATTCCTTCACGAATGCCGATTTCTCAATATCATTTTCAATCGCACGTTGACCAATCACAATTAGATGATGATGTTTATCCGCCAAAAAACGGCAAACGATTCTACCAATTCTCCCCAATCCTCCTGTTATAATATACGTACCGGGTTGTTGAAGAAGTCCTTCATTCGTTGAGGTAAATCCTTTGTAAGGATGCAAGGCTTGTACATAATGTTTCTTATCAACAAATTTGCTAAACTTTATTTCATGTGAAGCAGTTATTGCATCTATAAAACTTGCAGCATTATTAGCAGTATCTTCATCTACAAAATCAACTACACGCATATCTACATGTAGAAAATCTGACAAAATTCCTTTCCATGCCCCCCAGGCTGCTGCCACTTCACTTGTTTCCCTGTTTATCAAATTATATATCCCACTTGTAGCCACATATACACCAAATTGCCTTTTTAACAAATGCGTTGCGAATGCCTTCGTTACATTAAAAGCATGTGCAAGAATGTTTTCATCGTTCTTAACATCACATCCCAATACATCTACAATACCATTTAAAGCGGGAAAATCTGTTGCAATAGCGCGCTCCAATTTTATGTAATCTTCCAAGGAATTGATATTCACATTGTATTGCGTAGCACTAATTTTCTCGAAATAAGCGCCGTTATTCACCTGGATGATTGTATTATTGGATGCTAATAAATTGAATACGTTTGTTGCAAAATTATTTATACCAGTGAAAAGCACTAGTACTTTTTGCGAAATGGGATGACCTTTCGCAAGAGTTATCTCTTTCCAACGATGTTCGTACAATAAATGTTCGCCGGTAGCTTGAACTTTGCTTGCTTCTTCTACAGGAAACCAACAACGAATCTTTTGAAATGGGTAAGTAGGAGCTGGTTTAACAGCAAAATGTAAAATTGATCGAAATGCAGGAATATGTGCTGTAATGCCTTGTTCAAAAATTAACTGCAACATATAAGAGGCATCAAATGCAGCACTATTTGGTTGAATAGCTCGTAATACGGGAGCAGCTTGGGTTATCATCCTACTTAGCGAACAATTATTACTTACTCGAAGCAATAACGTGCTACTATCTTGAGTCGCTAAAGTTCCTGCCAATGTATCAACCTTCATTTTATCTGTAGGAAGTTCATGAATACCCTCCGCAGTTAATTTTGTGATTTGCTGGAGTAATGAACGATCATTGAAGATGCGTTGTGCGAGCTTACCAATTCCAGTAGCAACAACTCTTGATATGTCGATTTTAATTTGGTCGAGAAATAATAGCCACACCAATTGGCCCGCTAACGTAGGAGCAATCGCACCTGGCGCATCTGCCATTACTGTATCATGAACCGATTTAAAGTCGCTATTGATTTGTATAATGTAATTCACAATAGCAGGGGGTACAGCTTCGTTTGACAATAATACAGTAACCGCGGATTGTGCTTTTTGCTTGAACGTTGGTAAGTTAGCATCCCGGAGGGCCGAAATTAATTGCTCAATACTTGTACCCCGAATCGTTAAGCGATGCTCATAATCTCCCCTGCAAATATTCAATGTGTGCAATGCACTAATAACATCTGTTGCCGGTAATGCTTCAAGGTAATTAGCAACGTCAATTTTATATTGTTGAAGTGCAGCGGGAGTTTTGGCACTTAATTTCAAAAAATAAGATCCCCAATGCTCCAAATCCTTCGTCTGCTCATAAAAAGGCTCATATGCTTCTAAAACCAAATGCACATTCGTACCACTCAATCCAAATGCACTAATCCCAGCCCTTCGAGAATGTCCATCGGTAAGCCAATCTTTATAAGTTGTATTGACAAACAAGGCCGATTGCGTATAATCTAAGAAAGGATTCGGACTTGTAAAATGTAAACTAGGATATAGTTTTCCATTCTGCAAAGAGCAAATCAATTTAAAAATCCCCGCCATACCTGCGGCATGATCTAAGTGCCCAAAATTACCCTTTACCGCCCCTAAAGCACACGACTGTAAAGCTGCTCCATGTTTACGAAATGCTTCAGTAAGTGCTTGGAATTCTATAGGATCGCCCAATTTTGTACCTGTTCCATGTGCTTCTATGTAACCAATTGTGTTAGGATTGATCCCAGCATCAGCCCATGCTTCTAAAATCACTTGCTTTTGCGCTTCAGGACTAGGCGCTGTTAAACCGTTCGATAAGCCACCATCACTATTCATCGCCATTCCTTTAATAACCGCGTAAATGTGATCGCCATCTAAAAAAGCTTCAGCAGCACTTTTCAATAAAATCACCCCACCTCCTTCACCACTACCTATACCATTGGCAGATTGATCGAATGGTTTACATTTACCATCGGGCGACATTGTATTCAATGGGCTTTCCTCCTGCATTTCTGCAAAGAAATTTTGCACTGTAAATGATCCTGCCACAGCCATTTTCACACGACCTTGGCGAATATGTTGACAAGCTTCATACACCGCTGTTAATGCGGAAGAACAAGTTGTATCTAACATCATCACCGGCCCTCTCAAATCTAGCATATACGCAACTCTACCAGCGATAATCCCGTTTGTATTTCCTATAATCGCCACACCATCATCAATACCCGAAACAGCCGAATAAGCACTACCCAGCCCTCCCATAAACACACCGTGCGACTGGCCTTTAAATGCTGCCGGGCTGTAACCCGCATTTTCAAATACACCATATACCAACTCCAGTACAATACGCTGAACCGGGTCTATGGATTCTGCTTCACTTTTAGATATACCGAAAAAAGAATGATCAAATTTGTCTACGGATTCTAAAAAACCAATGGGTCGGTAATTTTTAGAAGCATCACAACGCGCATCAGTCAACCTACCTGGCGATACCGTACGTACCATATCCTGCCCTTCTGCTAACAACTGTGCGAATGCAGCTAAAGTGTTGGCCCCGGGAAATAGGCCGCTCACCCCGATGATAGCTACATCGCTGGATGAAAAATTATGCATAAGAATATTTTTATTGGGTGAAAACTAAACTTCGAAGTCACTCGCAGTAACGGTACTTACTTTTATTTTAGTTGACAAGAAATTGCCTTGACTTCGGATGGTATTGAATTTAAAGAGATCAACAATTGTGATCTGCACGGCAAGCGTGTTAACAATTTCTTGGTGCATACGAATAATTGAGATTGAATCGCCGCCGGCTTCAAAGAAATTATCTTCAATACTCACATTATCCAATTTCAACACCTGCATCCAAATATTTTTCAATGTTTGTTCCAATTCATTGGTTGGCTCGGAGAAAGCACCTGGGTTTTGCATGAGGTTAATTTGAGGTAATTTACTTTTATCTACTTTTCCGCTACTAGCCAAAGGCACTTCTTCAATTTCAATGAACCGTTCTGGCACCATGTATTCAGGCAGTTTATCAAATACGTAATTTCTTAATGCAATCTCATCAAACGGTTGCGAAGTAATGATATATGCAACAAAGAATGGACGTTTATCGGCATTATGCAATACAACAATTGCCTTACTAAGGCCAGGATATTTTTCAATGATCGTTTCAATTTCACCAGGCTCTACACGGTAACCACGGATTTTAATTTGACCATCAGAACGACCTAAATATTCAATATTTCCAGCCGGCAACCAAGTACCAATATCACCTGTACGGTATACCTTCTGGTTGGGGAGAAAAGGATGATCAATAAAACGGGCTGCAGTCATGGCTGCATTGTTCCTATAACCAGCCGCCAAACAATCGCCACCAATCAATATTTCACCAGGTACTCCAATAGGTTGTAATTGCATAAGTTCATCAACAATATATATTTGCGTATTCGCAATCGGCATCCCAATTGAACGAACGGGTCTTCCTGCATCATAATCTTCCACAATACATCCTACAGTAGCTTCAGTTGGCCCATATTCATTGTAAATCTTAATGAATGGATTATACGAACGTAAAATCTCTACATGTCTTTCCAATAAAGCTTCTCCACCCACTATCACAACTTCTATAGCACTATCATTTGCAGTACTCATTGGAAGTAGATTGATGTGAGACGGTGTAAGTTTGATTGTTTTTATGCCACTGTTCTTTGCAAATGCGTTAGCAACAATTTCATCAGCAAAACCATCCATTACTTCAATTACATCGCCGCGCATTAATGGTGCGAAAAGCGTTGTAATTGTTAAGTCAGAAGAAAGGCTTGTGAAAAGTGTAGTATTAAAACCACTTTCGTTATGATAATAATAATCATTCGTCCAGTGCAAATAATTGATAAGACTAGCATGTTTCACCTCCACCCCTTTCGGTGTACCAGTAGATCCCGAAGTATAAATGATATAAGCCGTTTGTTCAGCTACATTCTCGACATTTGAAGGAGCAATACCGTAATAAGGCTGCATCTCATCTTTAATATGTTGTAATGATAAAACCCGGGCTGTTGAACTATCTTCTTGGGTAAACAATGTTGGATCAGCAATTACAAGGGCAATGTGATCTAAACGGGTTAGTTGTTCTAATTCTTGCTTAGGATACTGGCGATTGAGTGGAATGAAACAAGCACCAGACTTCATAATACCTATATACAATGGAATTACCCAATCGTTATGAGGCATCAAAACCCCAATAGGCTGTCCTACCGAAACATGAAATGAATTCTGCAAGTAACAAGCGATTGCATCCGACACTTTCGCCAACTGCCCATAAGTCCATGTAAATTGCTGATGTTTCAAAGCAATATGCTGTGACTTTTCTGCAACGATAGTCGACAATACACTTAGAAAATCATTTGGAATATCCTTACGGGCCGTACGGTTAAATCCTTCCAGTAATTGTTCACGCTCCGAGGCTTGTATAAAATTGATCCTTGCGATAGAAATATTGGGATGCTTGATGGCCTCGAACACATAACATTTGAAATCTTGCAACATTTTCTGCATACGCCACGCATCGAATAAGGAAGAATTGTAGTTAAAATTCATCCGCAAGGCATCAGTCGTTTCAATAAAGTCGATTTCAATATCATATTTACTATTCTTACTAGGCACTTCATATCCTCTCATGTCGATACCATGTAGATGCACATCCCCCTCATCCACCAACCGCTCCAAGTAATTCACCGTAATATCGAACAAAGGAGATCTTGCTGGATCACGTTTTAAACGTAAATCATTCAATAAACGTTCGAATGTATATTGTTGTGCTCCAAAGGATTCTAAGAAATTCATTTGCATGTAGCTAACCATCTCATCAAAACTCCAATTCGGTTGAAAAGTACTACGCATCAATAAAGTGTTCACAAAACAACCGATCAATGGTTCCATCGCCACCTCATATCGGCCAGCCATTGGGATACCCACCATTATATCAGCTTGGTTACTGTACCTGTAAAACAAACCCTTCAGGGCAGACAGTAACACGATAAATGGGCTACAACCTTGTTTTGAAGCATAATAACGAATGCATTGAAATTCTTCAGCACTAAACCCTAAGTAGCAATTATCACCTTCATAAGTCTTTATTGCCGGTCGCACCCTGTCCGAAGGCAAATCCAATACCGGCAATTCCCCTTGTAACTTATCTAACCAAAACGTGCGTAACTCATCAATATTACCTGTTTCTTCTTCCTTAAAATCATAGCATTGAAATTCCAAAGGTGCTAATGAACAAGGTTTTCCTGATGCAAAATCATTATAGATAATAGAAAATTCCCGGGATAGATTTTGTAACGACCAACCATCGGAAATAATATGGTGCATACTTACCAACATCATATATCGTTGCGATGCCAATTGTAGCATATGCACCTTAATAAGTGGCCCATTGATTAAATCAAACTTATAATGAAAATAATCTTGGATGCGACTAAGCAACGTTGCTTCAGAGTGATTTAAAAATGATTCTTCCGTTACATGAAATCCCAATTCCTCTAATTGCCTTGTTGCTTGCATAGGTTGCCCTTCAACTTCTAAAAAAGTAGTACGCAACGCAGCGTGCCGCTCTATAATCGTTTCAAAAACCCGTTGGATAATATTTACATCCACAGGTCCAACCAACTCCACGCTGGAATTAGAATTGTAGGCGATATCTTCTTGACCTCTTTGCCAGAAATACCACAAAGTGCGTTGCAAAAAGGTGAGCGGAAATAATGGGGACATAACAGGAAAGTTTAAGAATGTACTGTTGTAGAGGCTTTTTCAATTAATACCGCTAAGTCTTTTACGGTAGGTTTTGCGAAGAAATCTGCCAGTTTTACCAATACACCGAATTCCTTCTGCATACGTGAAATAATTTGAATGGCCTTCAATGAAGAACCTCCAATTGTGAAAAAGCCTGCATTACGACCCACTTGCTCCGTTTTCAAAATACTTTTCCAAATAGCTTCAATACTTTCTTCTAATGGCGTTTCACAAGGAGCGAAATCGCTGCTATTTACTTTCTGAACCGGCCGCGGCAATGCTTTTCTATCAATTTTACCGTTCATATTTAAAGGAAACTTATCCATTTTTATATAATGTAATGGATGCATATATGTCGGTAAAATGTTAGATAAGTATGATTGAAACGCTGCTACAGGAATATTATCAGCTGCAACATAATAAGCCGCAATTTCGAGCTCAAGAGAAGTATTTTCGTGAACAGCTACAATTACTTGTTGAATAGAAGGATAATCTTGCAACGTTTTCTCTACTTCGGATAACTCAACCCGGTTACCATTAATTTTCACTTGTGTATCTTGTCGACCCACAAAATAGATAATTCCATCTTCACCTAACTTCGCCAAATCACCCGATTTATAGAGATATTCGCCGTAGGCAGGGGCCAGGTTAGTAAGTGCAAATTTCTCATTCGTTAATGCATTATCAGCGAAGTAGCCATTTGAACGAAATTTAGTTTGAATCGAAATTTCCCCAATTTCATTGGTGTTACAAATTTGTCCATTCTTCATAATGTAAACTTGCGCTCCTGCTATCGCTTCTCCCAATGGCACGATCCCTTTTTGCGAACTTATGTCTGCGGGAATGCGATAAAACAACTTAGCCAAAGAGGTTTCAGATGGTCCATATAGATTTACAAGCTGGATATCGTATTGCACTACATTTCTCCAAGCTGCTACATCTTTATAAAGCAAAGGTTCTCCGGCTAAAAAGATATTCTTTACAGTGGCTAGATGATGCGAAAGCTTAGGGTTCGATTGAATTTCCGCTGTTAAGAGCCTGAACAATGATGGTACTAAATGTATATGTGTGAGGTTATTCTCGTTGATCCATTGTAAGAACCCACGAATATCTTGCTTTGTTTGTTGTGTAGGAATACACAGCGTACCACCATTATACAACGGTAAGAAAATATCGCGCAAGCTCACATCAAATGCAAGCGGTGCTAATAACGAAACATTGGGTTGTACATCATCTACAAACAACTCACTTTCCCAACGAATAAAATGATCTAAACCTTCTACCGTCCCTTCAATTGCTTTGGGCGTACCTGTAGAACCAGAAGTGAAGAACAAGTACGCAGGTGTTAGCCTATCAGTAAATAATGACTCTGCGCGTACCGTATGTGCAGTAACTGTATTTTCTAATGATAGTTGGTCGCCGTTCAGATGCAATTGGGCTTGTGGCCAATGTAAGCCTGCCGGTAGTGAAGATGTTGCAATCACTAATACCGGTTTCACTTGGTCAAGTATAAAAGATACGCGTTGTGTAGGCACACCGGGTTCCAAAGGCAAAAACACGGCCTCGCATGCTTGTAAAGCCAGGATGGAAGCTATATACTCAATACCAGGTGTAGCATAAATCGCTACTATATCGCCTTTTTGTACACCTGCAACTTGTAATTGTTGCAGTACATTATTTACAAAGTCGTTCAATTCGCTGTAAGTAATGGTTTTACTAGGCATGCGAAGAGCTATGCGCTCCGGGTTTTGGGCCACGGATGCACGGAAGGCATTCATGATTTTCATAACTAATTTAAATAAGGTGAAAGAAAAAGTAGGTTGTTAGCTAAAAGGTTCCATATCGAATAGTTCCATGAATAATCCGAATGTAATAACAATCATTAATAGATCTACTTCGAAAGTTTCGTGCAAGTTGAAATCATCTGAGAGGTAAGTTTGTTTTAATGTTTCAATTGCATCTGGGTTAAAAAATCCTTGCCTGCGAATGGTTTCATACGATAATAAATCATTCACCCAGTCAATATTCTGTTGTAACAAATACCTAGCACCCGGTGCTACGAAACCAAATTTTTCGCGTTGTTGAATAGCTGGAGGTAAATATTGTGCAAAAGTTTTACGCAAGATATATTTCTCACAGAAGTCATTTAGTTTTAGCTCATCTGGAATTGTTTTAGCAAACTCAATCACGTTGATATCCAGGAATGGATAACGTGCTTCAATTGAGTTGGCATAGGCTACCCGATCACCATGATCTGCTAATAAGTGGTCGGATAAACGTAATTTAAAATCCACATAAGCACGCTTTTGCAAAGGTGTTTTGCCTTTTATTTTCGATTTGTCGATTAATCGTTCATGAAGACAATTGAATGCTTCAAATTGATCATTCAGTTGATCTGAATACAAGCTCCGGCGAACATCTTGGTAAGGATATAAGTTACGTTCATACTGAAACCCTTCATCCCCCCACACTCTTTCCCGAATTTCACTCTCAAACATCGATTCAACCGCGGTTAAATCATTTCCCATCACACTTCTATTTTTGTCTAACTTATACCCCACATAGCCGGCAAACACCTCGTCGGCACCTTCACCAGTAAGCACTACTTTCATACCATGGTCCCTAACATGCTGCGATAACGATAAACTACAAGTATTATATGTTTCTTTTAAAGGTGTTTCTGCACAATAAATCATCTGCTTCAATTGCCCCGCCATCTTATCCACATCAAACAATATCTCTTGGTGCTGGATATTATTATGTGAAGCTACAATCCGCTGGTATTCCCGCTCATCAAAACGACCTTGGTCAAACACAACACCAAATGATTGCTTTTCCGCCGTTGTGTCCAAATTTCTACTTAAACCTGCAATGATAGAAGAATCTAATCCCCCGCTAATATATAATCCCACGGGAACATCTGCATGTAATCGGTACTTTACAGCCTGGGTAAGCCGCTCATGTAATTCATTTACATAGTATTCTTCAGGATGATGAACCGGCTGGGATTCAAACTGTAAATCCCAATACTCATGCACACTTACGCTCCCGCTTTCTATTTGTAGAAAATGACCAGGTTTCAATGCGTGAATATGCTTAAACATTGTAGTAGGACTACACAATCCAGGCAAACAGAATATTTGATCTAACCCTTCCAAGTTTACTTGCCTTCTAACACCAGGGTATTGCAAAATTGATTTAATCTCGCTCGCAAATACCAAATGTTGATCTACTTCCGTGTAAAATAAAGGACAAATACCTACATGATCGCGTGCTAGGATAAAACGCTCTTGGCGGAAATCATACAAAGCAAAGCTAAATTGCCCATTGAGATGTTTGAACATTTGGGTACCATATTCTTCATACAAATGCACCAACACTTCTACATCACAATTAGTCTTAAATATATGGCCACGTTGTTGCAAATCGGCCCTTAACTCTTGGTAATTGAAGATTTCGCCATTACAAATACTCACAATCGTACGATCTTCATTCCAATTGGGTTGTTGCCCATGCGACAAATCAATAATCGACAACCGTTTGAAGCCTAGCCAAAAGAAATCGTGTTGAAAAGAACCTTCTTCATCAGGGCCTCTATGAATGAGGGCATGGGTCATAGCAGAATATGCACCAACGGGCACCTGTTTAAGTGGCCGTTGGTGTATGTTGAATACACCGGTAATACCGCACATATGGGAACAATTTTTTGGGTCTAAAGAATAAAAAGGATTGAAATTGGAGGTTTTTGCAGAAGAAATATAGCTTCGCTACTGAAACTCACAGGAGAGTTATCTTATGCTTTTTTTGCTGTATGAATGTAAAACTAAGCGAATGAAAACTCTTGTACAATGCGGGATTTCAGAAATAATGTTGAGGAAATCCGTAAAAAAACATACAGCAACTGTATAATATTACTACAGGGAATAATGACAATGCAAACAAATTAATAAACCTGGTGCACTATTGAAGGAATATAAGAGTAGATCAATTGAGTAAGCAAAAAAAAGGCAGCACGTGTTGTACTGCCACATAAAAGTTTACGCATTAACGACTTTTTTACATTATCATTTTCACACTGCGCTATTGCTGCACTTGGCATAACTAACTTTACATCTCACGCACGAACTAGCCATTCAAACGTGAACTGCACCATCCCCGGTGCAGGATTTTAAAAGTTTCAATTTTTTAAGGTAAATAAGGTCATGTGTGTACAACATGGCCTTGTTTAAAAATGCATCATGTTTCCAAGTTTTGCAAAAGAAAAATCATGTGTCGTAATAATGTGTCCACCAAAATTAATCCTTTATACTGCGACCGTACTACTAATCATTAGATTTCCTACAAACTACTCTTATCTAAATTAGCCACCACTTTGTGTTTTGCATACAATGCAAATATTAAATAACAAAAACTTATTATTTTCGTCTTGCAAGTATAAGTCTAGATATAACAATCCTATATGCACGACGAGCAATCAGCCATAGCCTTACAAGATAAATTAAGAACACAAGTTATTACCCATGATCAATTTGCTACTCCATTACAGCTAATAGCCGGATGTGATGTGGAATACGATAAAGACACTAACCTAATAGCCGGTAGTATCGTAGTTTTAGATGCCGAAACACTCAGTATCGTTGAAGTTGCTACTCATGTAATGGAGGTTACTTTCCCCTATATTCCAGGCTTATTTTCATTCCGAGAGTTGCCACCACTGCTCGAAGCATTCAAAAAATTACAACAACACCCCCAGCTCATCGTATGCGATGGACAAGGACTAGCTCATCCACGCAAATTTGGGATGGCCTCTCATTTGGGTATTAGCTTAGATATTCCAACTATTGGATGTGGAAAAACACGCCTTTGCGGGATTCATGGTGAATTACCGCCTGAAAAAGGTGCCTTTGTAGGATTGTATGACGAAACAGACAATACACTTATTGGCAACGTACTTCGAACACAACCAAATATTAACCCAGTTTATGTATCTATTGGTCATAAAGTTTCCCTTGAAACTGCGACAAATCTCGTTCTCCATTTATGCACCCAATATCGTTTGCCGGAAACAACCCGCATTGCAGACCATTATGGTCGTTTAGCCATGTTAGAGGCGAAAGGTGAAAAAGATGTTTAGCTGGCGATGGTAGTTCTTTTCGGCCGCCGTTGCGTCACTCACTTCAACTGCATCAACTCATACAAACGACAAAAACGCTAAGTAAAACTTAGCGTTCCCTAGACTTTTTACAGCATTTATATGTTTACAATGGTAATATCTCTATTAGTAGAAATTCATCACTAATATCTGTAGTTGTAACTGCTTGCGGAGCACTTAAGCCGATATCTACAACACCCCCAACCAGCGACAATTTTGCTTGTACAAGATCACCTGCATCAGCGTAAAAATTATTAATAGTTGCCACAAGTGCAGTAGCAGATACTACTACAAGGCTTGTATTGTAGGTAGTGTTTTTTGTAATATTTTTAACCTGTACAGGAAGACCTGGTAAAAGCGTTATTGCAGAGGAGAAAATGACCTCAACAACAATAGGCGTAGCACGAATAGCTGGTACTGCACCATTAACAAAAGAAATTAAATCGCCGTTAGATTGGGATTTGGCATGAACGAGTTGGCTAGATATAACTAGAACAGCTAACAATAGGAACTTTTTCATTGGTAGTAAATTATAAGGTGAATAAATGATGGGTGCTGCTTAGTCTAGGTAAGTGTAAAACTATAAAAGGTAACTGCAGTTTAAACTACATTACGAGAATATTCTATTTTCCTCAACAGGTATTCCATTTAATTCTCAACAAAAAAAAATTAACAAATTAAATCGAGATATAGTATTTTAAGTCCTTCAAATTTACTTCCCATGCGTTATTTCATGTTATGTTGCCTGCTTATATGCAGCCTTTCTATCTTCGCACAATCGAAGAATGCTACTACCGAAAAAAACAACATCCCCTACCGAGAAAAGGTAAAAGATGCATACATGAAAGAACGTTGCGTGCTAGATATACAAGCACCGGCTTCAGCAAATAAACTTCCTATTATAGTATGGTTTCATGGTGGTGGCTTAACCGGTGGCGACAAAAGAATCCCGGCTACTCTCAACAACCAGCCAGCAATTGTTATTTCAGCCAATTACCGTTTTAGTCCTAAAGCAAAAGTGGAAGACATTATCGACGATGCCGCTGCCGCTGTTGCTTGGGCATTTGAACACGCTTCTGCATATGGGGGCGATACATCTCGCATCTACGTAGCAGGCCATTCTGCAGGTGGCTATTTATTAGCAATGATCGGCCTAGATAAACATTACCTCGCTAAATATAAAATTGACGCCAACCGTATTGCTGCCTTATTTTCTTTCAGTTGCCAAGCTATTACCCATTTTACATGGAGAAAGGAACATAATATCAGTGACAAACAAGCAATCGTAAATGAATTTGCACCACTATACCATGCCCGCGCCGATGCACCACCTTTATATCTATTCACGGGTGATAGAGAATTAGAAATGCTGGGACGTTATGAAGAAAACGCTTACTTAGCACGGATGATGAAAATTAATGGTCACACTAAAACCAAACTCTACGAGTTCGACGGTTTCAATCATAATAACATGCCTATTCCAGCATTCGAGATCATGTTGCAAGAGATCTTTAAGAAGAAATAAGCTGAGGGTATACAGCAGTATGCTCAACTATATTTAGTGCATGAAACAACTAATATGGTTGAGCATATTTTTTTGCTCTATCACCTCAACACAACTTAATGCACAACAAATGCAAAGAATCTCCCAAGAAGCATCTCTTCATCCCACCAAAGAAGAAAGTACATGGCTCGCAAAACTATGTAAAGAAAACCCTGCATGCATTCCATCCAATAACATTGAACGTATTAGCAATCCCGAAGGTCAATTACTCGTTAGCAAATTAACACTCTCACAAGAAGAACTCGATAAAGCTGGCATTCTTTACATCGACCTTGCTTTCTATACTTCTGCCTTAGATTACAGCATTACCTATTCAGTAGAAAAAAAGGATGGTACAAAATCTTCAGGCACCTTCATTGTATACAATAACAATCATTCCCTCCATTCATTCGATACCCAAAAAGGTAAAACCACCATCACAAGTGTGTTTCGCAATGGAAAGAAAATCCTGCAAATGCCCCGCTAATTTTTGATCCTTATTGAACATATACAACCCCAAATTTGTAATTGAATCAAGCCTGGAACAACCAATGGGCGCAGTATATGAAAAAAATATGGCTCCTATTCTGTCTTTTGCCACACTGCTTATGGGCACAAACCGAGAAAACCGTCAATAACCAATTTCAATCATGGGTAAGCATAAACTCCACTTTCCGCTTCAATAATCATTGGGGCGCCATCGGCGATTTCCATATGAAACGAAATAATTTTGTATCAGACCCCAGTTTTTATTTCATGCGGGTCGGTGGCGGGTATTGGTTGAATGAAAACCTTTCTTTTATTATGGGCTATGGCCACCTTTGGCTAGCGCCCCCTCCTGGTAGAAAAACATATGCCGATGAAAATCGTTGGTATGAACAAATTGCATATGCTACCCGTGTAGGCAATGTTTCTTTACTGAACAGGTTTAGAAGTGAACAACGCTGGCGCGAAGCGCTACGTGACGATAAATCTACCGGCGACTTTAACTTCTCTAACCGTTTCCGGTATTTAATTAGTGTAGGCATTCCTGTTTCAAAAAATCCTCATATACCCCAAATCTCGTTAGCAAACGAAGTAGCTGTTCAGTTCGGAAAAACGATTGTCAACAATACATTCGACCAATTCCGAGCTTTTGCAGGTATACGGCAAGGATTCGGGAAAGGATGGTCATACGATTTCGGGTATATGCTGGTATGGCAACAAAAAGCCAATGGCTTCGAGTATGATGCTAACCATACCATCCGTCTATTCTTCTATTATACATGGACGAACAAGAAGAAAAGTCATAAAGAATTACCAGCACTACAATATGAAGACGAATAATGGTTATTCTTGCTGAACGGGGATTTTACCCATCTTTATCGCCAAAGTAAATGCTTCGTAATCCTTTTCAGTTTGATCTGCATATGCTACCGCGAAATCACTCAAGGCTTCATCCAACACACCACTTTTACCCATATATTCACTTAACCGTTTACCATCTCCCGTTTTCGCATGAGCACGCGCAAGCATGCGGCCACATAAACGTGCATAGGCCGATAACAACTCCTTATCAAAATTCTCTACATCTGGCGCAATCTTCCGATCGCGCAATTGACGGAGATAATAATGCCTTCCATCCGAAGCGGTACTCCAACCTAAGAAAATATCACTAGCCGCCTGCACTAATCGCTGGCCTTGCACCACCCGCTCTCCATTATGTTTATACTTACTTTTTTTAGTATAAGCTTCCAATACACTGGGGCGCGCCTCTTTTACTTGGATGAATAATGGCTCCTCTTTATCATTCATTAATAGCACCACCAAACATCGTGTACCTACACTTCCTACACCTACTACCTTCAGCGCCACATCAATTACTGTAAACTTATTAAAGAGATAGCGTTTATCATCCGACAATGTTCTCTTATAATTATCCATAAATATTTGGATCATCTCCATTTCCTTTTTAACATCTACGGGATGATAAATGAGGGGCTTCTGCTCTGCAATCTCAAAACTACCCAGCAGGCTTTGGGTAATTTTATAAAAAACTTGTTGATGTGTTTGCTTTTCAGCTTTTGCAACAGCAGCTTCAAGGAGATGTTGAATTTTAGCGTTATTCGTCATGCTGCGCACTTGTTCCAAATCGAACTTCATATACCATAAATCTAAGGTGCTCATTTTTGTATATTCAGCAAGATGGCTCCGGTAAGAAAAAGCAAATTCATGCGCCATTTCTTTAGCATCTACCCCTTTCATATTATTATGCCGCGCAGCCAATACAAAACTCGTCGCCAATCGCTTTACATCCCATTCCCAAGGAGCCGGTAATGTTTCGTCGAAATCGTTGGCATCGAAAATAAGGCTACGCTCAGGGGTTGCAAATCCTCCGAAGTTCATTAAATGACAGTCGCCGATGGCTTGTACGAATAAGTTTGTATGTGGTAAGCTTGCCAAGTCGCGGGCCATAATAGCTGCTGTTCCCCGGTAAAAAGCAAAGGGAGAAGCCGCCATGCGGGCATGCCGAATAGGTATTAGGTTACGCACACGGTCGTAATTCGTTGCCTTAATGATGGTTAAGGGGGAAGGACGTTTTGTTTGCGCCTTGTAAATACCTTGAGATCGGCGGCTCACCTTCTCACGGAGCATTTTGCCGCCTGTAGATTTTACTTCCATATTAATCATAACAGGCATAGTAGGCAATCGGTTGAACCCACTTAACAATTACGTAACATGGGTTTATTTCCTTTGCGCTCATTACATCATAATATTCCCCCGTATGGCCCGGTATTGTAGTTTATTGATAATATGTTTTTTCATGATGCTGACCTCCAAAGCTCAGAACGACCTGAGAATGGAAGTGGAATTACCCAGTGGTTTAGAACGCAACCATGTTTCGTACCCCGATTCGCTCTTTCTCCAGTTAAAGGCCAATTTCAATATGGCAATGGAACAAAAAGATAACCTTTCCGCCGCCAAAGCTCTCCGCGAAATGGGCCAAGTTTGCTACCACTTAGGCCATTATCCCCAATCACTCGACTATTTTCAACAAGCGGTCAACTACTTCCGCCTCACCAACAGCCCACAGCTCCTTGCCGAAACCCTCGGCGATATGGGTTTATTATATTATTATAATCGCCAACCCGAATTGGCACGCAAACAATACAATGAAGCCCTTCATTTATATATCCAACAACAACATAAACCCGGCATGGCCGACATTTATGGGAAAATTGGGCATCTCCATGAGAAAATCCAATTGTACGACAGTGCTTTTTATTACCAACACCTCGCCCTTTACTCTTATAATGAGTTGAAAGATGCTCGCGGCGTTTCCAAGATTTATGAAAATATCGGGAGCATTTACGAAGATTTAGCCCGGTACGATAGTGCTTTTGCCTATTTCCAAAAAGCTTTGTATTTAAACCTACAAGACCGCAATGAAATTGCGCAGATAGAAATATATAATAACTTAGGCGATGTTTTACGTAAAACCGGGCGCTACGACGATGCTTTGGTTTACACCCGCAAGGCCACCTTCCTAGCCGAAAAGCTAAACGAACAATACCAATTAGCCAGCGCCTACCGTGATATGGCCAAAACTTACAACCTAATAGGTCGTAATGATAGTGCTTTTTACTACCTGGAACTAAGCAGGAAACACCTGTTAGCTATATATTCGGAGGAAAACAGCCAACAATTGGCCCTTTTACAAACGATTTACGATACAGAGAAAAAAAATGTAGAGATCGAGAAACTAAAAACCACGCGCCGCATAAACTACATTATTACAGGAGCTGCCGTGCTGGTAATTGTGCTTTTAGTACTACTGGGGTGGACTATCATCTCGCGTCAACGCATGAAAATCCGTAGCGAGCAACTTTTACACGAGCACAATAAGCAAGCATATGAATCCCAAAAAGCTCACATGCAAACAGCTTTACTCAATCAACAACTGGAAGAAGAAAAGCTCGTTCACGCCCTCGACATGAAAGGAAAGGAACTTTCAACCCATATGCTTCACATCATCCAAAAGAACCAACTACTCGAAAACCTCCGGTCGCAACTCGAAGCCATGGTAAAAGATGATAAACGTGACCAAAAGAAACAAATCAAGCAATTGCTCAACCTCGTACAACAAAGTTTTAACCACGACGAACATTGGCAAGATTTCCGCGGCATCTTCGAACAAGTGCACCAAACCTTTTATACCAACCTTCAACAACATTGCGATAACCTCACCTCAAACGATCTTCGTTTGGCAGCACTATTAAAAATGAACATGAGTTCGAACGATATTGCCACCTTACTGGGTGTTTCTTTGGATAGTTTACGGGTAATTCGTTACCGTTTACGGAAGAAATTGAACTTGGAACAAGGAGAAAGCTTAACAGCATTTATCCAGTCGATGTAGGCGTAACTTTGCGGTAATGTTACGGTAATAATTTGGTAACATACTTTTTGTTACACAACAAATTAGCCACCATGGCTAATCTATACAGTTCTTGTTCACGTTGTTGCCTTGTTGTTTACGGTGCTTGTAACGTTGTTTACATTTTGTTCACGCGGAATTTTTCAGCAATTGAGACCGTCGACGCACTTTTGTGTCAGCAAAAAAACAACTATGTTCAACAAGCAATTTTTGATTTTCGTCGGCATACTATTTTTCCAAGTACAATTGTATGCTGCCATAATTAAAGGAAAGGTGACTAATAAAAATGGGGAACCATTAATGGGCGCCTTGGTGGTAATTGAAGGGAAACAGTGGCACGACATCGCGGGATTGGATGGTGGCTTTGTTATTAAAAATGTGCCTGTTGGGGAATATTCGCTCCGGACTAAACTACTTTCTTATCAATCGAACGTAACGAAGGTGGTGATTAATAATGAGGAAACAGTTATTATAAATATAGTATTGGAAGATGATCAAAAGAATCTCCAAGAATTTGTAGTAAAAGGTAAGCAAAACCCAAGTTCGGAACAAACGGCTCGTTCTCTCGAACGTAACGCCGACCAAGTACTGAATATCGTTTCTGCCAAAGCCATCCAAATTTCTCCAGATCTTACAGTTGCCAATGTACTCCAAAGGATATCAGGTGTAAGTATAGAAAGAAATAGCAATGGTGATGGTCAATTTGCCATTTTACGTGGTATGGATAAACGTTATAACTATACCTTAGTAAACGGTGTTAAAATTCCTTCACCTGATAATAAATATAGATACGTTCCTTTAGATATCTTCCCTTCCGAGTTATTAGATCGCTTGGAAGTATACAAAGCACTCACGCCTTCTATGGAAGGTGATGCCGTAGGAGGTGTGGTGAATATGGTCATGAAAGATGCCCCAGCCACCCGTTCTTTGCAAGCAAACCTAGCTACCGGCTATAATGGTTTGTTCTTGAACCGTGATTTCATGGGTGTGAAAGCAGGTAAAGTGAATATGCAATCGCCTTATGAAATGTATGGCAATAAATACAGCGCTTCCGCCAAGGACTTTTCTACCGTAACAGCCGATTACGATACCCGTAAACCATTACCTAACGTAGTAGCAGGTTTATCAATGGGCGACCGTTTCTTTAAAGATAAATTCGGTGTAATCGTAGCGGGTAGCTTCCAGAACACGTACCGCGGCAGCAATAGCGTATTCTATAACCACGAGGTAGTAGATACCTTACGGGGTATTACCTTAACAGATAGAAGTGTTCGCCAATACTCAGAACAACAAACTCGCTTAGGTTTACACGCTAAATTGGATTATAAATTAAACGATCAACATACCTTCAAATGGTACAACGCTTACATGCAGTTCAATAATGCACAAGTACGCGATGTTCAAACCACGCAGCTAACTATCGGGGGCTACGATCCAGAAAAAGGCAATGCTACTTTAAGTTACAGCACCCGTACCCGTATTACGAAGCAATCTATTTACAATAGCACGCTTCAAGGCGAACATCGTTTATCTGATCGTATTGAAGTAAACTGGTCGGCTGTGTATGCAAATGCTACAAACGATCAACCCGACAACACCAACATTCCTTTACACGGCCAAAGAACCAATTTCGTAGATAAACGTACAACTGTTCAAAATGCTAGCCGTCGTTGGGAACACAATACCGATAAGGATCTCGCAGGTTACCTCAATTTCATTTACAAACAACATATTGCCAACTTACCGGTTACATGGCAAGTAGGTGGTTTGTACCGCGACAAACAAAGAGAAAACTTCTACAACAACTACCAATTATTACCGGCTAACTTACAAGCACAATATGGTGTAGATTTCAACAGCTATAAAGACATTCAATGGACAGTACAAAACCCGTTCGGCTCAGTAGCGAATGGTAATACCTATAGCGCATCCGAGAAAATTACAGCCGGTTATATCCAATTTAAAGTAGCCAGCAAAGTATTGGAAGCAGTTGGTGGTGTAAGAGTCGAAAATACCAACCAAGGCTACTCCATGAAGTTCCCAATCGGGGAAGACAACCCGAACGGTTCCCAACAATACACAGACGTATTGCCTTCATTACACTTACGCTACATGGGTATTAACAATACCAACATCCGTGCATCGTACTTCAGATCATTAAATAGGCCGGGGTTTGCAGAAATTATTCCTACGCCGTTAGTAAACGAAGAATATAAAGAACGTGGTGATCCAAATTTGCAACATGCCATAGCGGATAATATCGATTTTCGTTATGAATACTTTCCTCGTCCTACAGAACAGTTCATGGCAGGTGTATTCTACAAACGCATTCAAAACCCCATTGAATATACCTTACAACCCGATAAAAACCGTGGTCAAGATATCTACTTGATGCCAGGTAACTTCGGTACCGCCACTAACTATGGTGTAGAGTTAGATTTCATTAAGTATTTACGCAATTTCGGGGTGAAGGCGAACTATACTTATACACACTCTTCTATTACCACATCTAAATCAAAACGTGTTAGAACAGCACAAGATAATGGCGATTTAAAAACCATCTTGGTTGATCAAACGCGTCCTTTATACGGTCAAAGTGCACACGTGGCAAATGTAAGCTTACTGTACAAAAACGCGAAAAGAGGCTGGGACGCACAGTTAGCGGGCTCTTACACAGGTGATCGTATTAACACGGTTTCTCAATTCGTTGATAACGACATCTGGCAAAAAGGCTTCGTACAACTCGATGCTTCTGTAGAAAAAACAATCGGCAAATTCACTGTTTTCGCAAAAGCGAACAACCTCCTAAATACACCCGCTGAACTATACGTTAAAAAACCAATGAATAACAAAGATTTCATTGAAGGACAAACCGCGGGCAGCAATAAAACATTGATTAAACGCGACTATTACGAGCGTACTTACTTATTAGGATTCCGTTACAAACTATAAATCAAACGTAAAACATAATCATTCAAAGATGAAAAAAGTATTACTCAGCGCAGTGATTGCCACTGCCGTACTATCGTCATGCAGTAAAAAAGACAACGTAGCACCTCCTGTGCAAGAAACTGTTTCCGGCGAAGTATCCGGTACATGGACAAAAGGCGGTACTTATACCATCACTAACCACATTGTTATTCCAGAAGGGAAAAGTTTAACAATCGAAGAAGGTGTAACTGTATTGATGAATGATACAACCATCAAACCAGAAATTATCGTAAAAGGTAACTTGTACAGCTTAGGTACTAGCAACAACCCGGTGAAATTTACTATTCCCGACAACTTAAAAGCTGCAAACGAGTTCGGCGCTTTATGGGGTGGTATTATCGCTGCACAAACGAGCAACGAATTAGTTTTAAGCAACACTATCTTAGAATATGGCGGTGCTGTAACAACAGAATCATCAGCATCAGTAAAAGCTGGTTTATATAAAGCAGCAGCGGGCGAACACGTACCGGCTTTGTATTATGGTAACATCAATGGTAAATTGGTAGTAACCAACTCTACCGTTCGCAACTTCAACGAAGATGTATTCTATTTAGAAGGTGGCAAAATGATCATTGCAAATAACACATTCTATACAACAGGTGTTTCAGGTGGCGAAGCTATCAATATCAAATCTGGTACACAAGCAGACGTTGCTTTCAACTTGATTTATAGCCCGAATACAAACGGTTTAAAATTGAGCAATGCGGGTGATCGCTCACCGCAAGCACACGTTATTGGTTATAACAACACAATCGTAAACGCAGGTTGGAGAAGACCCACTACAAAAGGCGGTTCTATCTGGGTTGAAAAAAATGTACGCGTCGATTTATACAACAACTTGTTAGCGAACGATCGCTACGGTATCAAACGCGATAAAGGGAACCCAGAAGATGCTCGTTCTACAGTGGGCAACACATTGTACTATGGTTTCTCTGCCGATGGCGTAGCACAATTCCAACCATCTACAGAAATTTTAACCGGTACAAACGATATCATTTCTGCAACAGTAGCAGCAAACGATCCTAAGTTTGTAAACTACCCTGTAAGCACTGCTAGCACAAACGCTACATTCAACACTAGCTGGGATTTCCATTTAGCTACAGGTTCTCCTGCTTTAGGTAAAGGTAAAACCGGCTTTACCAGGCATTTCTCTGGTGGCTTAACAGTAGGTGGTGTTACTTACACAAGTCCTGCTCCAACTAGCAACATTGGTGCTTTTGGTACAAAATAATTTGATTCAACTTTAAATTATTATAGTGAGTAGATTCATTCCCATGATGGGTGTAGCTTGTGTAATGTTGGCCAGTTGCCAATCTACCCCAACAACACCTGTACAAGATTCAACAAAAACTGTTAGCAGTGTTGACTCGATCGTACGACCTGTGTACGTTTCCGATACTGTTCGTTATGATAGCGATGATCCTGCATTTTGGATCAATCCAACCGATACCAGTAGCAGCCTGGTAATTGGTACAGACAAAGAAGAAGATGGTGCTTTATATGTATATAACTTGCAAGGTAAAGTCATTGAGCAGAAAGTTGTACGCAACTTGAAACGTCCAAACAATGTAGATGTCGGGTATGGTTTGATGTTGAAAGGAAAACCTACAGACATCGCAGTGACCACTGAGAGGTTAGGCGGCACTATTCGCATCTTCGCCGTGCCTTCAATGGAAGCCATCGACGGTGGAGGTATTGAAGTGTTCAAGGAAGAAAAGAACCCTGATTTTCGTGCACCCATGGGCGTGGCTTTGTATAAAGACAAGCAAGGTACCATGTATGCTTTCGTAGGTAGGAAAGACGGTCCTAGCGGCGAATACATTTGGCAATACAAACTGTCCGACGACGGTACAGGAAAAGTAAAAGCAACTGTGGTACGCAAATTCGGGCATTACAGCGGTAAAAAAGAAATTGAATCTATTGCTGTAGATGCTGAATTGGGCTATGTATACTATTCTGATGAACAATTTGGTGTGCACCAATACTACGCGGATCCAGCAAAAGGCAACGAAGAATTGAGCGTATTTGCGAAAGAAGGTTTCACCGAAGATCACGAAGGTATTTCAATCTACAAATTAACCGATACCACTGGTTACATCATCGTCAGCGATCAAGGTGCTAACAAGTTTCACATTTTCCGCCGCGAAGGCGAACCCGGTAAACCATTTGAACATCCTTTATTGAAAGTGGTAAAAGTACAAGCCAATAAAAGTGACGGTTCCGAAGTAACAAGTCTAGCATTACCTGGCTTTCCGAAAGGGTTGTTTGTAGCGATGAGCGATAACAAAACATTTGAATTCTACCGCTGGGAAGATATTGCCGGCAAGGAATTGCAAAGCAAATAATCACGTTAACGTTTCCTTTTTTATAAGAGCCTTCTCTATTAGTTAGGGAAGGCTTTTCTTATTGCTTGTTAACTATAGATTTATCCTTGCATAAAATTTGGTAACTTCGAAATATGACAGCAAAAAATTACGACTTATTAATGGCCGCTTTAGTTCGTCAAAAAGAAGCTATACTTTCTTCACAGGAAGCTATGCAACGCATTTATGATGAATACAAACTAGGTGAAATCTTCACAGAGAAATTGCAAGCAAACAATAAAACGCGTAAAAAAATTTCAAGTAAATCTAAGCAATAAAACAACTTTATCAAGTCTCACTTAAGATCGTTTGTTCGAACATTTTTGAGTTCCTAATATTGTAATTCAATGTTCGAAAATGGGTACTAATAATTTAATATATTC
The DNA here is from genome assembly GCF_003259335.1 of Chitinophaga skermanii. Taxonomy (GTDB): domain Bacteria; phylum Bacteroidota; class Bacteroidia; order Chitinophagales; family Chitinophagaceae; genus Chitinophaga; species Chitinophaga skermanii. The sequence continues at coordinate 893,722 of NZ_QLLL01000001.1, read as the reverse complement.
ATCCGATCAAGGTTTAATATTAGGGTTCCATGGATGCTCTGAAGAGTTAAGAGATGCCGTAGTTTTAGGCAAAACCATATTGAGACCCAGCAAAAATATATTTGATTGGTTAGGTGATGGGATTTATTTTTGGCAGAATAATTATGAACGAGCATTGCATTACGCCCAAAATGCACCACCCACTCTTCAAATCAAAAAGCCGGCAGTACTAGGAGCCGTATTTTGCTTAGGAGATTGTTTAGATCTTACAGATAAGAAAAATATAGATTTACTAAAAGTTTCCTACGACACTTTTGAAGGTATTGCAAATGCTAAAAAAATTACATTACCCCGAAATGTAAATGCCCCAGGAACCAGGTACCTAAACGACAAAGTATTGAGAAAACTGGATTGTGCCGTTATTAAACATTTACATTCACAATTAAAATATGCTGGATTAACACCTTTTGAATCCGTTCGAGGCGTATTCTTCGAAGGAAAAGAAGTGTACGATGGCGCAGGCTTTTACGAACATACACACATCCAAGTGTGCATCCGTAACCCAAATCTCATAAAAGCTTTTTTTATCCCCCGCCTAGAAACCGATTGGCCGTAATCCAACTCCTTACAAAACATCATATAACCAAATATCATTATCCCAATCAATCCCTCATGACCAAACCATTTTACCCACATTCAAATTCGCTCCCATAGCCAATCCCCTAAACTTTTCCACATGTCGGCCAAAGCGCCCCCGTTCAGGTAAATTTTTCCTAGCTTACAGGGCAAATTTTTGAACATCATTCATGAATAAAGACGATTTTTCATCCTTATATGGCTCGTCGCCCGCATTACAAATGCTCCGCATGCGCAATGCACACTGGGTACTACCCTTTCTGTACGGCGTGTTCAAGGAAGATAACCGGTTCAGTATCAACGAATCTCAACTCATCCAGCTCCTTGCCGATACCTTAAGCGAACAAGAAGCCGGTACCGAAGATTTCGAAGAAGCCAAGATTGAATTTGGAGAAGACGAAGAAACCCGGAGCAGGAAATACCTCCTCAACTGGGTGCAAAAACGACTATTACAGGATCTTCCCGGCCCAGAAGGTAGCACTATCTACCAACTGAGTGCCTATTCCGAAAAAGTATTCCAATGGGTACAAACCCTTCAACTTCGTCAACACGTAGGTACAGAAAGCCGTTTCAAACTGCTATTCAACTCCCTCCGCGACATTGTTGAAAACACGGAAGACGACCGCGCCAAAAAACTTGAAAACCTCAAGCAAAAACGCGCAGATATCGATAAAGAAATTAAAGCTATCGAACTGGGCGTTATCCCAGATCGCTATAACAACGCCCAAGTACAAGAACGCCTTGAACTTTTCACCCGCCTGTGTTACGACCTGGTAAGTGACTTCCGCGAAGTAGAAGACAATTTCAAACAAATTCACCGCGCCATTGTAGAGCAACATACGAAGGCCGAACATCATAAAGGGGCAATTGTAGGTTTCGCATTCGAAGCATACGATGCGCTCCGGAATAGTAACCAAGGAAAAAGCTTCTATGCCTTCTGGGATTTTTTAATATCAAGAGCCGGGCAAGAAGAATGGCGAGAACTAACAGACCAATTGCTGAATACCCTGCAAGACCGTCAAATTACCGCCGACGATCACTTCCTCCAAAACATTAAATCACTCCTCTTACAACAAGGGAAAAGTGTGTACGATGCGAATGATAAAATGGCCGAGAAACTCAGCCGTATTATCACGGAAAAAGAAATCGCGCGACATAGGCGCCTACGCCTACAGATCGGGAGCATAAAAGAATTGGTGTTCGATTTAATGGAAGAAGACAACATCCCCTGCGGCATTACCCTCGACGATACAGCAGATATCAAAATGATAATGGACCGCAAATTATCACTCGAACAAAAGCGTGATACCAATGTTGCCAAACATCCAGAAATTGCCATGGAAAAAATCGAAGACTTGGAGCGGTTCAGCAGGATTCTTAACACCTCGCATGTTGATAAAAAAATGCTCTGGCAAAAAGTACAAGGCGTATTGAAAGATAAACATACGGCTACCTTAAAAGAAATCGTGGAACTTAACCCACTCGAAAACGGGCTGGCAGAAGTTATTACCTATTTCAGTTTCTTAAAAGATAAAGCCGCCAACGCATACATCGTTCAAAATACCACTGAACACATCCCGCTCAATCCCGAGCATACAAAGTTCATTGAAGTGCCTTATTTATTATTCGGAAAATAGTTAACATGAGCAACAAAATATTACCATATACCACCGTTGTAGTGAAATTATTGAAAGGGCCCGTGGAATACCTCGATAAAAACAACTGGGACAAACTTATTCAATATAAAACCGAGCTGATCACGTTCTTACAACAACTCGGCCTCATTCTCGTTATCGACGAACTGGATGGTTACGCCTTCTTGAAACATATTATAACCGACGATGAAACAGCCGAAGTAAGCTGGGTAACCCGCCGCGCATTCACGTACGAAGAAAGCGTTATGTTGGTACTCCTCCGGGAAATGATGGCAGAATTCGAAATGAGTGAAGCAACTACCCGTGAACTCGTTAAAAAACGCCGGGAAATAAAAGAATACGCAGAACTCTTCTTCAAAGAAAAAGCAAGTAGAATCAGGTTTCTTAAAGAAATTGATCGCTTAATTGACAAAGCAGAAGAAAACGGCTTCTTACACATGGTGGAACATCAAGACATCATCGATGAACAAAAATTCAGAATCCGGAAAATCATTAAGGCGAAGGTAGATGGCGAAGTGCTGGAACAATTCTTCCAACAACTGCAAGCATACAAAGAAGAAATCGCCGCCGAGCAAAACTAATTTTATCCATTAAAAGGAACATCTCAGATGCAATTAAACGTTTTTAGCACCGATAGCGAAAAGAACGGCTTTAGATTACAATACATGGAAGTGTACAACTGGGGCACTTTCGATGAACATATACACACCATTACCCCGGCAGGTGAAACAAGTTTATTAACCGGTAGCAATGGCTCCGGTAAAACAACTTTTATCGATGCCCTGCTTACCCTTATGGTGCCCGAAAAGAAGTACCGCTTCTATAACCAAAGCTCTGGTAGTGAAAAGAAAGGTGATAGAACGGAAGAATCTTACGTTATGGGAGGTTACGGCACCATCAACAACGATGCTAATGGCACCACCAAAGCCCTGTATTTACGCGAGAAAAAAGAAGAAGCCTATAGTATCCTGCTTGTCAACTTCGCGAATGAAGCAGAACAAGAAGTAACGCTCTTCCAAGTACGCTATTTCGTGAATGGCGATATGAAACGCGTATTCGGGGTTGCACATCGCGCTTTACACATTGCAGCCGACTTCTCACCATTTGATTTTAACGGCCAATGGAAAAGAAGGTTGGAACAGTCGTACAACAAAGGCTCACGCAAACAAATTGAATGGTTCGACGCAGCAAGTAAATATGCACAACGACTCGTAGAAGCTCTCGGTATGCAAAGCCCGCAAGCTTTACAGTTGTTCAACCAAACCGTTGGTATTAAAGTATTGGGCAATTTGGATGAATTCATCCGCATGCACATGCTGGAGCCACGGAATATGGAAGACCAATTCCAAGAGTTGAAATCGCACCTTAGTACGTTGCTAGACGCGCAACGGAATATCGAAAAAACAGAAGAACAAATCAAACTCCTCGAAACGGTACAGCAACATTACGAGAAGTTCTCTTTGCACCAAGCGAAAATCGATCAAACCAAGCAACAACTAGCTACTTCGGTTATCTGGAATAGCTTCACCAAAAGCCAGTTACTCACGCAAGCACTGCGGGAAAATAAAGCGCAAATACAATCACTCATCCAGAAAAAAGACAACACGAAGCAAACAATCGAACAACTAAACGAAAAAGATCGTGTTACGCAAAATCTACTGGAAAAAAATAAAGCCGGCCAAGCACTTGCACAACTAGAGAAAGATATCCAAGAACTCGAACGAAGCAAAGTACAAGCCGAACAGCACCTTCATTCTTTACATGAATGGGCTGCCCTGTTGCCTTTACAAGAAAAGGAAATCACCAACGAATCGGCATATGGCCGTATTATGAAGGATTTAAACCGCGTGTCGAAAATATTAGAAAACGACCAACGGTTAAATGATGAAGATGATTACGAAGCCAAACGCACAAAGGAAAAATCCGTAACGGGCAAAGAAGAGTTAGAGCGCGAAATCGAGATGTTGCACCAATCTAAAAACAACATCCCGGCACACTTAGTAAACCTGCGTAAAGAAATTTGTAACAACCTAAAAATTGAAACAAACGAAATTCTCTTCGCCGGTGAATTAATGCAAGTAAAAACCGAAGCACTCGAATGGCAACCAGCTTTAGAAAAGTTGCTGCATTCATTTGCACTCCGCTTATTAGTACCCGAAAAACACTACAAACGCGTAACTACATACGTTAACAACAATAATCTTCGTACACGCCTCATTTACAACCGCGTGAACCAAGATCGTATTATGCTGGTACCAGAAGAAGATACAGTGTATTATAAACTGGAATTCCACGCCGAAAACAAGATGAGTCAATGGGTGGAACAACAGGTAATTCAACAGTTCGATTATTATTGCGTTGAAAACGAAAAAACTTTACAACGGTACGATAAAGCCATTACATTGAATGGGTTGATCAAGAACTATGATCGACATGAAAAGGATGACCGTCCCGAGAAAAACGACGCTGCGCGTTATGTAATGGGATGGAATAATGAGAAGAAAAAAGAAGCTTTAATTATCAAGCGGAACAAGCTATCAGACGCACTTACGCAAGCCAATGAAACTTTGCAAACATGCCGAAATAAAGCCAACCGCCTGCAAAAGCAATTCTACGCCCTCAGCCGCTTACAAGAATTTAAAGGTTATGAATTAGTCGACATCCCGCGCATCCAAAAATCTATTCACAAAGCGAGCGAACAAATGGAATCGCTACGCAAAGAGAATAAAGAACTCAACGCGCTCAAAGAACAACTACAAGAAATCCGCGAACAAAAAACCTTCGCAGAAAATATTCATACACAATTGATCCGCGACGAAGCGTTGTTACAACAACAAATCGGCGACATGCAACTGCAACAACAATTGTATGGCGAGCTACTTATGCACATCACGGAACAAGATAAAGATGAACTCATCGTTTTCCAACAACAGCACAGTAGCGAGTTAGGAAATGTTACGCTAGATAATATCGATGCATCTTACCAACAACTCAAACAAGCCAAAGAAAGTACGCTTAAACGCGCGGAAGAAGATTTCTATAAAGAGAAAACCCAACTCGATAGAGGTATCAACAAGCTAAAAAATCCTAGCCCCGATATCTTACAAAAATTCCCCGGCTGGCTCATCGATGTACAACCATTATCCGATGATGCCAATAACGCTGTAGAATATATCGAATGGCTAGAGAAGCTGCAAACAGAAAACTTACCCCGCTTCAAAAAGGATTTCGAAAACTACATCAACGTCACTATCACGTATAAAATTGGTGGCCTGAATGAAGAAATCGAGAAGTGGGAACGCGACATCAACAATAGCATCAAAAAACTCAACGAAAGCCTCCGTGGCATTAACTTCAACCGCTTGCCAGACACCTATATTGAATTAGGTAAACGCCCAGTGCCGGCAGGTTCCGAAATCAAAGAGTTCAAAAACAAATTACTCGATGCCTTGCCACAAGCCGCCAACTGGCAACAAAGCAGCTTCGAAGAAAAAGCGCTGCACTTCAGAAATTTCGTGCAACCATTAATTTCTTTGCTCGATGAAAACGAAGCCTACAGAAGCAGGGTAATGGATGTGCGTAATTGGTTCGAATTCTGGGCAGATGAACGTTATAGGAATACCGACGAGGTGAAGAAAACATACCGCCAAATGGGACAACTATCTGGTGGCGAAAAAGCGCAATTAACCTACACGATTTTGTGTAGTGCGATTGCATACCAATTTGGTATTACCCGCGAAGGTAAAAACCCGAAAAGCCTACGCTTCATCGCCGTAGATGAAAGCTTCAGCAACCAAGATGAAGAAAAAGCTACGTACCTCATGGAGCTGTGCAAACAATTACATTTACAATTGCTCGTAGTTACACCAAGCGATAAAATACAAATCGTGCAGAACTTTATCGCGCATGTACACCTCGTACAACGCGTGAACAACAGGCATTCTGTACTTTACAACATGACCATCAAAGAACTACAAGAAAAAATCAACGAAGTAGAAGAAGAAACTTCTACTGTGTAATTATTTCCACATATTAATTTCAATACACTTATGTTACACGAATTGCGTCGAATAGGCGCAATTTGTGTCAACATGACACCCATTTCCTTCGTACTTCCCTTTTATATTAGTTAACTTTGCAATGCTCATATCATTATTCATTAAACGAATTTAGTATTGACCAATGTTACTCGTCTTACCATTGTTGGTGGCGGTAGTTGGGCAACGGCATTAGTGAAAATATTTGCAGAGGGTGGGCTCCAAATCACCTGGCTTCATCGCAATGCGGAAGCCGCCACTTATATTCAAAAGCATAAGCGAAATCGCAATTATCTTAGTTTCCTGGAGCTCGATTTTAATAACATTTCTACAACCCATCTTGCGCAAGAAGCCATCGCCGCTTCTGATTACATATTATTTGCTGTGCCATCGGCCTACTTAGCAGCTACCATCGCTGAATGGAAAGATTTTGATTTTACAGGAAAGAAAATCATCGTATCCATTAAAGGTGTTGTTGGTGAACAACATGTAGTGCCTTCAATTTATTTGGCGCAATTCTTTAATGTAGATGCGGATGATATTTTAGTTATCGGCGGCCCTTGTCATGCAGAAGAAATTGCTTTGCAACGGAAAACATATATGACAATCGCCGGCAAAGACAAACAACTTACCTCGCAACTGGCTACACAGTTAAACTCGCCGTACTTACGGGTGATCGATAACAACGATCCACTCGGCGTAGAGTACGCAGCAATTCTGAAGAATATTATTGGTATTGCTGTGGGTACTGCTAGTGGTATGAATTACGGCGACAATTTCATTGCAGTACTCGTTAGTAATGCTTTACGCGAAGTAAAAGCATTCTTACATGCTGTAGATGATGTACCGCGTGATCTCACGCAATCGGCGTATTTCGGTGATTTGTTTGTAACGGCTTACTCGGAATTTAGTCGCAACCGAACATTTGGTAAAATGATTGGTCGTGGTTATAACGTACGAGAAGCACAAGCGCACATGAACATGGTAGCGGAGGGTTATTACGCCGTAAAAGGCATCTACGCTATCGCGCAAGCGAAACAGTTACATATGCCTATTGTAGCGGCCATGTACCGCGTATTATACAACCAAGCATCACCCTATGTGGAGTTCCAATTATTGGAACAATCATTATCGTAACTAACACTTATTCTATGCGAAGGAATGCCTAGCATGCTTCGTTAACCTTAAACAAATGTGTATGATTTTAGCAACAGACCTAGATGGAACATTTTTAGGAGGAGACCAGCAAAGCAAGAACCAGTTGTATAGCTTGATTCGTGACAACAAAGATTTCAGGTTGATTTTCGTTACCGGCCGTGGGCTTGAAAGCGTATTGCCGTTATTGAGCGACCCGGTAATCCCGCGTCCCGATTATATTATTTGCGATGTGGGGGCCACCGTATTAAATGGCTACACCTTGGAACCTGTACAACCGATTCAAAATAGTATAGAAGAAAAATGGCCAGGCAGGCAAGTGATCCACGAACAAATGGACCAAATCCCCGGCCTGCGTTTTCAACAAGTACCGCAACAACGCCGTTGCTCGTACTTCTTCGACGATGAAAGCATTAAATACCAAGTAGAACAACTAGAAGCACAACTAGGCTGTGATATCATTCTCTCCGCCGGGAAGTTCCTAGACGTGATGCCGCCAAATGTAAATAAAGGCAGCACCTTGAAACAACTCATCCACTTATTGCAAGTACCTGCCAACGAAGTACTCGTTGCCGGCGATACACTTAACGACCTTTCACTTTACAATTGCGGCTACAAAGGTGTAGTGGTTGGTGAAGCCGAACCCGCTTTGCTTAATGCCACAGCGGAACTCGATCATGTATACCAAGCCATTGCCCCAGGTGCAGGCGGTATCATGGAAGCCATGCAACAATTTCCAGCTTTCGCTTCATTCGTGAAAGCGCAACACATACCGCTTGCTGTAAACGAGAACGTCGATACACAGCTTGTAATGTTGTACCACCGCTTCCCATTCGAATCGCGCGAAGTAAACGGTAAAATGGAACGCGTAGCACCTAAAAGTCCGAATGGAATTATTCCAACGCTAACAAACTTCTTTAAAACCGGTAGGCCCGGCACTTGGATTGCTTGGGAAGAAACGAAAGACAAGAAAGCGAAGGCGGAGAACTTTTTTATTGATGAAGAAAATTACCCAAACTTGCAAGCCAGCCCTGTATTACTCGGCCAGCGAGATGTTGAGGTATTCTATAAATTATTCTCAAAAGAAGCCTTTTGGCCAGCTATTTTCTCGTTTATAGAGAAAGTACAGTTCAACCATACACACTGGGAACATTACCTAAAAATCAACCGTCTTTTTGCTGAAAAAGCGGCAGCAGAAGCAGAGCCTGGTGCTACTGTTTGGGTGCATGATTATAACTTGTGGATGGTACCCGGCTATTTACGCCAATTACGCCCCGATGTAAAAATCGGTTTCTTCCACCACACCTCATTCCCTGCCGCGAATACATTCAACGTTATTCCCTGGCGTGCCGAAATTATTGGTAGCTTATTACAATGTGATTACATCAGCTTCCATATTCCTCGCTATGTCGAAAACTTCGTAGATGTTGTTCGTAGTTTGATGAATGTAAAGATCGTGGAACAAGTGAATTGCGCACCGAGGTTCTTAACGTATAGTTGCGCCATGGGTATCGGTAAAATGACTACCGAAATCCAAACAGGCCAACGCACTGTACGCTTAGGCGCTAACCCTGTTGGCGTACACGTTGATTACATCAGCGAACTTACCCAAAAAGAAAGCGTACAACAACTCGCAAAAGAACTCCGTGCACAAACGAGCGGTAAAAAAATCATCCTCAGCGTAGAAAGATTAGACTACGTAAAAGGTCCACTTGAAAAAATCCGCGCATTCGGGCAGTTCCTTGAAGAATACCCCGAATTCCATGGTAAAGTAGAGTTAATCAATATTTGCACGCCTCCATCGAGTGGTATGAAAATATACGAAAGTGTGCAACGTGAACTAGAACAAGCCATTGGTAAAATTAACGGTAAGTATTCTCGCTTAGATTGGGTGCCTATTCACTTCTTCTTCCGTGCATTACCTTTCGAAGATGTAGTAGCATATTACGCGATGGCCGATGTTTGCTGGATCACACCACTGCGTGACGGTTTAAATCTTGTAGCCAAAGAATACGTAGCTGTACAAGGTCAAGATCCCAATGCTACAGGCGTACTTGTGTTATCAGAATTCGCCGGTGCTTCGGTAGAACTGGCGCACGCTGTACTAACCAACCCGTACGATAAAAAATCCATGAAAGAGAGCCTACTAAAAGCCCTCGTGATGGACGAACAAGAACGCAAAATACGTATGCAACGTTTATATCAAACCGTTAGCACCTATACGATTCACTATTGGGCTGAAGAATTTATGGAAGCGTTAGAAAAAGTGGAAGTTTTAGTCGAAACAGAAGCCTGATATATCAAAATTGACAAAACTAAAGAGGGTGCCTTCAAAAAGCACCCTCTTTTTTATACTTCACCGACAGTTCTCCGACTCTTCTCCGACATTTCACCGACAAACCCCCAGTGTTTACAAGGCGTTACCTTACCTTTTGTCGACATTTTACCGACATGCAGTAAGCCTATACAGGGTTTTACCAACCCTTTGTCGACATTTTCCTTGCTTTTTCCTTTCCCAAAGCTTTTGCTCAACACTCCAAAACCGGCATTTTCCGGCACATTCCGGCATTTTCCGGCAGAAAGCGGCACTTTCCGGTACAAATCGGCACTTTCCGGCATAAAGCGGTTAAAAGCGGTAAAAAGCGGCACTTTCCGGCACAGCGTTTTTCTACGTCAAAGCTTCGTCTTACTTTCGAAGAAGTGCACGATTGCTCTTTGACTTATTGTTTTTGTTGTGATGCCTGCTTTGGGTGGAAAGCAGCCTCCCGTATCTTCATCTCCGGCCCCAATGGAATTGTAGGTAGCATAGATCTCCGTTGTAAAGCCTCCCGCGAAATACCTGTTGGTGGATGTACTGGTGCGTTAGTCCTACGGAGAAATGAGCATAATAGCTGAACAACCTATTTTTTTATGCGATTTTATTGAATAACTTTAACGAAAATCCAATCACTTATCTTTAGTGAATACCCAATGCGCCAACCAGGCTTTTCAAATTTCCCAGTATTAGAAACCGGCAGATTAATTCTTCGCAGGCTTTCATTAAATGACGCAGAAGGAATTTACCAGTTGCGTTCAAATGCTGAAGTTGCAGCACTTACAGGAAAAGCACCATTTGTAGGTATCGACGAAGCCATTGCATATATTGATAAGATTGATCATCTAATCAATAAAAATGAATGTATATTTTGGTCAATGTCTAGCCGGGAGAATCCCGTTTTAATCGGAGCAGTTTGCCTCTGGAACTTTGATATACCAAAAGGAACCGTAGAAATTGGGTACGAACTTCTCGAAGGGTTTCAAGGTAAAGGGATGATGCGAGAGGCTATTATCCCGGTACTCCAATACGCATTCGAAGTAATGGGTGTTGAAACAATAACCGCATTCCCTTCCGGTGAAAATCCCTCTTCGGTAAGACTACTTGAAAAATTGGGATTCGAACTAGCTCCAAGCCATTTTGAAAATACACATATCAATGTTCCAAGTATGCTCACCTATATCATCTCCCGTCCAAAATAGATTTTAAAGCTGCCAATACCACTGCATTTTGCCCAGTGTGCCACTAGTTTTACATGCTTATGGTTTTACAATTTTCCCAGCTTTATACACAGCGTTGATCTTTCTTGTGTTCTTGATATCCTCCACCGGGTTTCCATCAAGAATCAATAAATCCGCTACTTTCCCTTTCTCAATCGTACCGAATTGTTCATCTAGCTTCAATACTTTAGCAGCATTCTGCGTGGCCGCTTTAATTGCATCGATAGGTAGCAAGCCTGCCTTTACCATCAACTCCAATTCCAAGTGCTCGCTAAACCCTTGTACACGTACAGGTGTAGCACCACTATCAGTACCCAAGGCTATTATGACACCGCCATCGTATAACTTTTTCAAGTTCTGTAAGGCTATTTCAAAACCTTTCATGTTACGGTTGTAGGAAGGAGAGTTCTTGATGTCGTTTTGATATTTCTCCGATGTAATCATCTCGTACACACCCGGCTCTAGTGCTGCTTTGAAGAAAGCATCATCAACCCATTCCGGTTTACGTGCATAAATGAAAGAGAACTCATCCAGGGATAGTGTTGGTATGTAACACACTCCTTTTTGCTTGAGCAATTGTACCAATTCGTCGGTAATAACAGTATCTCGAATAGAATGGGCAATAACATCTAACCCGTCATTCGCCAATGCTGAAGCATCGGCCGCGTAATACAAGTGCGCCGCTACACGCAAGTTATGTTGATGTGCATTTTTAATAATTGCTTGGTAAACGGCAGGTTCCATTTTCTTTGAGCCACCACCAAAATCATCTACCCAAATCTTTACCATATCGGGCTTATACTGCGCTAACGTATCAATGTTTGTTTTTGCTTCTGCAGCATCTGCAGGATGAAACAAGTCACTTGCCCCAGCAGGGTTGAACGATCCGCCACCACTAGCGCCAAACCCAAAGCCGGCCGAATGAATACGGGCACCGGGTAACAAACCTGTAGCACTAGAATCTTTCAAACCACTTTTAAATAACCACGGGCGATCGGTACCCATCACTAGCACATGCAGCACCCCGTAATCTTCGTACTTCTTTAGTTGCGATAGAATATTCTCGCGGGTGTAGTTACCGGTGGTGGTGGTAGTATCCTTCAAATTCCCAATATGCACATGCGCCGAAATAAGTGCAGGCATTACAGTTTTACCGTTCAAATCAACTACGTTCGCACCTGTACTATCCAAATGCTGGCCAATGGCCTCGATTTGATCTCCACTAATAAGAATATCAGTTTGTGTCATAGGTGCTTTGCCCGTGCCATCTATAACGGTGGCATTTCTAAGCAATGTTTTGTTTGTTAACTGCTGCGGGGCGCTGGAGCATGCATGTAGGAAGGGTAATAACACAAGTGAATAAAGCAATCTAGTTTTCATACTGCTGGATTTTTTGGATGTGTGAATCTACTAATTTAGCTCACCCGCAATAAACGTGCAAGCATTCTATTTTATATAAATAAAATAGCCCGGCATGCAAGCATACCGGGCTTATGTTAATTTGTAATTTCTCTTATTTATACACCATCTTCACCGTTTCTACGGAGCTTTTCGCCATTTTGGTTACCGTAATGGTGTAATTCCCAATAGTGAGGGTTTGTCCTTCATGTGGAATCTCTTCCAGCTTATATGAAATCAACCCCGCTAGTGTATTATAATGGTTGCTCATTGGCAACATCACCGGTAAATACTTGTTCAATTCATCAATGTTTTGATGTGCATTCACCATGTATTCGTTCGGCTGGGTTTGTAATACAATGGGTTGCTCATGGTCGTGCTCGTCTTGAATTTCACCTACTAGTTCTTCCAAGATGTCTTCCATGGTAACAATACCGCTTGTATCGCCAAACTCGTTCGTTACAACTGCTAACTGCTGGTGCTTTTGTTGGAAAGTACGCAACAGGTCTTTGATTTTCATGCTATCGGGTACATAGAAAACTGGGCGGATAATATCGCCCGGGGTTTTTACTTTATGGGCATGCAAACCGGTATACAGGTCTTTTGTATTGATAACACCAATAAGGTTGTCGATTGAATTTTGATACACAGGGTAACGGCTATACCCTTCGCTGAGGGCCAGGTCGATAAAGTCGTCGAACGGTAAATCGGCATCTAAGGCAACAATGTTCTTCCTGTGAACAAGTATATCCCTTACACGGCGATCATCGAAGTCGAATACATTCTGAATCAGCTCACGCTCACTTTCTTCGATGGCACCGCCTTCTTGGGATTCAGAGATGATAAGTTTAAGTTCTTCTTCTGTGTGAATTTCATGTTCTTTCATCGGTGCAATACCAAATATGCGTAGAATCATATTGGCCATACCGTTTAAGAACCAAATGAATGGACGGAACACGAAATAGAAAATACGCAATGGCACAGCTACTACAAGTGTAGTGGGCGCCGGTTTGCGAATGGCGAATGACTTAGGCGCTAATTCACCGAATACAATATGTAAAATAGTAATCACCAAGAATGCGATAGGAACAGAAATCTTATGCGCCAATTCCGGCGTTACGTTCACATTCAAGGCTTGCATGGTATTTAAAATGATTTCTGTTGTAACTTCTTCACCTACCCAACCTAAGCCAAGGGAAGCCAAGGTAATACCTAATTGGGTAGCAGCGAGGTAACCATCGAGGTTATTGACTACCTTCTGGGCCGTTTTAAGCACGTTCGAAGGCACCGTTTTCATACTGCTGATTTGGGTGGCCCTAACTTTTACGATTGCAAACTCTGCGGCCACGAAAAAGCCATTCAACAGAACAAGAAAAATCGTCAATAATATATCTCCGGTCATAATTCAACATTAAAGTGAAGCAAGCACCGGCTTGATTTTCTGCTTTTTTTATCCACTATTGGCCCGGTGATTGACTAAAGTTTACAAATTAAAGAAGAAAATAATAATAAATAAAGCAGCGCCACAATTATTTATCATTCCTGTCAAAATCTTTCTTTTCCACCTCAAAAAACATGCAAATGCCCCTATTTTACCCGGGAACCTAGTAAATTGAGGCAAGAAAATAGGCTGTAGCACCAAATCATCACATGAAAAGTAGGTTTCATCACTTACAAAAAACAGCCTAGAAAATGCAGGGTATACTTGCATAAAATTAGTTACATGAGAAACAAAATCATTTCGTTTATAGAGTTCATGCTCGCCACCATTATCATGGCGGCACAAATCGGTTCCCTCCTTAGCTCGTACCGTCCCGATGCTGTTAGCCTATTAATTTTCAGTTTCATCGTGTATGTAGCTTTCGTATTTGTGGATGTTGTATGGACGCCCATCTATTATGGTCGCAAAGCATGGAAAAAGTTGATCCTTGGATGGGTAGGTGCGTATGGATTCGTAGTAGCATCGGTGGCCATCTTGAATTTTTATTCCGCCGATTATCCGTTTAATATGGTGAGCAAAATTTTCACAACAATTATGCCTGTGGCACTAGCTTTTACGGCGCTATTAGCAGCTTACAACACCCTTAAATATCTAATCCTCGACAAATTCATCCCCTATACCCTCGAAAACGGTACTATGCAAAAAATGTTGCGGGAGTTTTTGTTGATTACCACCGTTTACGTGTTAGGCTTCTTCATCCTAAGCGGCAGAGGATACCGTATTGCACAAGAATTATGGGCCACTATTATCCCGGTTTGCGGGTTGCTCTATTTAATCAACCACTACTTATTACTGCCTTTCAAAGAAGGTAAAAAGCACAACGAGTTCAAATATTACGCCTTGTTAGCCATTAGCTTCGTGTTACTATTCATGATCTTTATGGCTACTTTCTCCCGTAACTACGATGATGCCTACATCTTAATCTTGCAAGTATGTGTACCTATCTTGTTCATTGGCTTATCCATCTTCCATTACGAAAGAAATAAACAACACTATTTGCAAGTTCAAAAACTCAATACCAAGCTTGGTCATTCCAATGCCAGTCTTGATTTACTCCGCAACCAAATTAACCCGCACTTCTTATTCAACTCGTTGAATACGCTGTACGGTACTGCCTTACAAGAAAATGCCGATCGTACCGCTACGGGCGTACAACGCTTGGGTGATATGATGCGGTTTATGTTGGAAGAAAACTTGCAAGACTTTATCCCGATGAGCAGCGAGGTTGAATACATGAAAAACTACATTCATTTACAAACCCTCCGCGTACAAACATCCGATAAAGTACATATCACCAGTAAAATCGAAGATATCAACTGCAACCACCTTGTAGCGCCTATGTTGCTGATCCCGTTCATTGAAAATGCTTTCAAACATGGTATCAGCCTGCGCGAAAAATCATGGGTAAACATTTCCTTGTATTGCGACGACCACCATATCTATTTCGATGTGAATAACTCTGTACACGCTAGGCACAGTGAAGATACAGAACGTTACAATACAGGCATTGGTTTGAACAATGTGAAGCAACGCTTAGAATTATTATACCCAGGCAAGCACGAATTAAGCATTCGCCAAGGCACGCAAGAGTATTTCGTACACCTAACATTAACAGTATAAACCCTATGATATTACGAACAATTGCCATCGACGACGAACCTATCGCGCTGAACATTATCCAAAACTTCGTAGGAAAAGTGAAAGGCATAACACTACTAGCAGTATTCACCGATGCCTTTGAAGCCATGGACTATGTTGCAAAGCACCCGGTAGATTTAATTTTCTTGGACATAAAAATGCCCGACATCAGCGGATTAGATGTATCAGCAAGGGTTTCCAAGGAAACGATGGTAATTTTCACAACGGCTTATACCGAGCATGCCGTAAAAAGTTTTGAGCTCAACGCAATAGATTACCTACTTAAACCGTTTTCGCTACAACGGTTTGAAAAAGCATGTGAGAAAGCCCTGTATTTACAACATCTAAAGCGTGAAGCGTTCAAAGAAGAAGCATTTATCGCCGTTAAAAGTGGCTATGATCAAGTGAGAATCCCTGTAACATCTATCCATTATGTACAAAGCGCGGGCAATTACGTTCAATTTATTGGAGATAAGGGAAAGATACTTTCGCGGATGACCATGCAGGAAGCGGAACAATTGTTACCACCTGCGCAATTCACCCGGATACATCGTTCTTATATTGTAGCACACAAATTTGTAGATAAACTGGATAAAAACAATGTGTACATAGCCCACCTTGCTTTACCTGTTGGAAGTGGGTATAGTGAAGGATTGGAAAGAATTTTTAATACAAACGTTTAACCTAATCGTTATGCTCGGCAAAGTAATTTTAACCACAAATTTATTGTAGACTTCCGCCAATCTACAGACAGACCAGGTGTACGGATGCTTACCCAAAGTATGTACGTTCGGCACCTGGAATGTCACCAAGCTCCTACCGCTTTTCCTGCTGCTATTAATTCCTGTAATATTATTGTTGTACTCGCTTCGCGTGCTTTATTGGCCATTTGCCCAGCCCATAAATTCGTCAGCTCGCTATTATTCGCTGCTTGCGCTGCCTTTCTAAACCCGGTTGTTAAGCTATTCTGTACAGGGTATGGTGGAATATCGATGCCTTCTTTCTCCAATAGCTGCATAAACGTATTTTGAATACCGCGTGCCCACCTACCAGAGAAGGCGCGGGTTAATGCAGTGCTGGTATCTTTGGATTGAAGAACCGCTGTTTTGTATGCAGGAATGGCCAAGCTTTCATTACTGGCTAAGAATAACGAACCAATTTGTACCGCTTGGGCACCTGCTACCATAGCTGCTTTTGCCGCAGCGGCATGCCCAATGCCCCCGGCAGCAATGATGGGTTTCTTTGTAACTTGTTGTATCGATTGTAAAAGTGTTAGCAATCCAATTTGCGGTAATTGTTCGGGATGAAGGAACGCCCCCCTATGCCCTCCAGCTTCAATACCTTGTGCTGTAATAACATCTATTCCACTTTCATCGAGCACTTTTGCTTCTTCGGCACTGGTAGCAGTTCCCACGAGTATTTTATTATGTTGATGAAGGAATTGAATTGCTTCGCTGTTGAGGTTGCCGAACGTGAAACTCACCACGGCAATTTGCGGGTCTACCAGTAAAGGCAATTGTTCCGTATAATGGAAGAACTGGAGTTGTGCACGTTGAAGCGGTTGAAAGGCAAGCTGGTATTTATCGGCCGTTTGTTGCATCCAAACCTGCATATCATCAAAAGCTTGCTCGTCGATCACGCTAGGTATATCATGTACAAACAAATTGACCGCGAAAGGCAGTTTCGTTAACGACTTCACCGCTTGTATTAAAGCGGCTGTTTGATCATACGATAAACCACCCACCGGCAAAGAGCCTAATGCACCTGCATTCGCCGCCGCTGCCACCATAGCAGGACTCGTAACACCTAACATCGGTGCTTGCACAATGGGATATGCTGCGGGTAACCATCCATTTTTCATACAATGAATTTACCACACTTCAGCGGGGTAGAAATGAACAAGTTTAGCACACCTAATCCCTGCCAATGCAGAAATACCCGTCGGCATTCAGTTGCATGAATTGCCGGGGTGTTACACCAGTGAAGTATTTAAAGTCTTTTATTAAATGACTTTGGTCGTGGTAATTATACTTTACAATCAATCCAAACCAATCTACCTTATTCGTAAATGGCATGTTCGATATTTCTGCTAGTAACGATTTAAAGCGAAGAAACCGGGTTAACTCCTTCAAGGAATACCCTACATACTTCTTAAACTGTAGTTGTACCGATCTTTCGGTGAGCGCGGTTTTGGCAGCTATAACCTTAACGGGATTTAGTGTTGTATCGTGGATGGTATCGATGTGATCTAACAAAGGCAATAAATGGTCACCTGTAGAGGAAATGGCCTTTAACAAATATTGATCAAGCACCGCGATACGTGCAGCCGTATGCTCCAATGAAGCCAACATCTTCCACAAATCTTCTACCCTTTCTGCTTGTAAAGCCGCATCGCTTGCGCTCATCCCCTTTTCATCATACACATCCAACGAAGCATGGAATAAGCGGTAAAAGCCATTATACTGGAAAGGTAAGATTAACAAATCGGCCGCTGGCGGTACTTCGTAATTCAACATCTTACGCAAAGGACCTACAATATTGATTTGATGTAGCGTATAGGGTAAAGAAGTGTCTTCCCCGAAACCATATTTAATAGGAGGTCCGAAATTGAAAACGAGCATCATTTCAAGATTCGGCGATAGATGAAAGGTTTCTATAGGATCATAAGCCGCTTTGCGGATCACGTAATAATGACTTAAAACTCCCTGCAAGCCGGGATGTACCGGATACCTTCCACCTTGTTCCATGAAAGTTAGATTTCGTTTTCTTACAATTTTCCCCCAAGTGGTAGGAATAGCTTTGTGGTATCAAAATTAATAAAAACAACCATCATGCTACATACCATACTCGGTGCAAATGGCACCATTGCACAAGCACTACTACCCGTTTTACAAGCGCATCATGAAAACATTCGCTTAGTATCGCGCAAGCCTCAGCCTGTTGAAGGTACAGAAACCCGCGCTGCGAATGTGCTAGATTATGAGCAATTATACAAAGCATTAGACGGCTCCGACATTGTATACCTTACCATCGGTATACCTTACAACGCGAAATTATGGGCTATACAATGGCCGCAAATCATGCAAAACGTGATCCGTGTTAGCAAAGCCATTCATGCGAAATTGGTCTTCTTCGACGATGCCTATATGTATGGGAAAGTAGATGGGCCTATCACGGAAGAAACACCCTATAAACCCAGCAGTAAAAAAGGCGTCGTAAGAGCCTACATTGCCCGCCTGTTGGAAGCTGAAATGAAAGCCGGCAACTTAGAGGCTATCATTGCAAGGGCCGTAGATTTTTATGGTCCCGGCGTAACCGATAAAAGTGCAGCAGGCACCTTGGTATTTGCTAACATGCTGAAAGGTAAGCGACCACAATGGTTTATCAACCCCGATGTACCAAGGGCGTACAATTATACCCCCGATGCTGCCAAGGCCTTGTATATGCTCGCTATAACAGCGCATGCCTATGGCCAAATTTGGCATCTTCCCAGTGTGCGACCAGCTTTAACAGGCAGGCAGTTTATTGGGTTAGCTGCGAAGTATATGGGAGGTACATCCAAGATAATGGTAATACCGAAATGGATGATTCGGCTGATTGGGGTGTTCAATCCTTTTATGCGTGATATGGTAGAAATGGGTTACCAAGATGAATTCCCTTTCCTCTTCGATTCTTCTAAATTCGAAAAGGCCTTTCAATTCACGCCCACCTCCTACGAGGAAGGAGTAAAAGCAACGGCTAATTGGTATCTACAACAAGCGAACAAGTAAATATTGGTATTTCATAAAACAAACAAGGCTGTTGATTTTTCAACAGCCTTGTAGATTGTAAACTTCACCACCGGTTAGTTTGGATCATACCCGGTATTCTGCGGTTTTAAGTTTGGATTCAGATCTATTTCAAATTGGGGGACTGGAAATAGTACATGAAAAGCTTTAATATTAGTCGTTCCTTTTGCTGTTAAAGTGCTCACCAATTTGTCGGTTCTAACTAAGTCGAACCAACGATGACCTTCAAAGCATAACTCTAACCTTCTTTCTTGGAAGATAGAGTCGCGGAGTTGTGCTTGCGATAAATTCTGGAAATCTGGTAAGCCGGCACGCTTGCGGATACTGTTCACCGCTTTATAAGCAGCGTTATCATTCACTGGAACGTGTACTTCGTTGTATGCTTCCGCCGCAATCAATACCACATCGGCATAACGCATCAAAGGATAGTTGTTATCCGATTGGTTCTCTGTTTTAGCATCTGCATCAATCCATTTGTTACAATAGTATTTATTATCCGTTCCTTTTGTGAAAAACACCTCGCGGCGTTTATCTGCCGGGTTAAAGGCATCGTATAATTCTTGCGTAGGTTGGAATGAACCGAAACCACGACCACCTACCGAGTTGTTCTCTTGTGCAAAGAAGGCAATTAAGTTACCTCCTTGGTTATTAGGACCACTCATGAATTGTGCATCAAAAATGGCTTCTTTACCAAACTCGTTTTTAATATCGAATACATCAGCATAGTTATCCCACAAACCATACCCCATACTTGGCGCCATTACTTCTGCCGCTTTATCGTATGCTAATTGGTATTGTTTAGTGGTTAAATAAGCACTAGCCAAAAATGCTTTGGCAGCACCTTTCGTAGCCCGGCCTTGGTCGGCACCTGTATATGAAATAGGCAATACTTCTTCCGCATCCTTCAAATCCAAAATGATTTGTTCGTACACTTTAGCGCGTGGATCGCGTTTTGGATAGGTTAATTTATCCAAAGAAGCAGTAGCCGTTACCATTAAAGGCAAGTCTCCAAATAAACGCGTTAAATGGAAGTAATAGAAAGCACGTAAGAACTTCGCTTCACCCACTAAGCGGGCACGCAAAGTTTCGTCCATATTAATCTTCGGTACATAATCGATCACGAAGTTACAGTTGTGAATACCTTGGTAAAATGTTTGCCAAGTTTCGCGGAGAATCACGTTCTGAGAATTATGCACATAGTTATCCAATTGGATACGATCGGCATTATTCGGTAACGGGAACATGTTATCGGTCGTAATCTCTCCCAAAATCGCGTAGTTTCTTGCTACGAAGCCGTTATTACGAACCGATGAATAAGCCGCTGTTACAGCTGCAATAGCATCGTTACGGGTTTTATAGAAAATCTCGGGTGAAATAAATGTATATGGCGTTTCGTCTAATTTCGCGCAACTGCTGGCAGTAATCGCCAAGATGCCCAATATATATGCAATACGTTTCATAATGTTCTTTTTGATGTTGCTAATTTTTACAATCCAATGTTCAAACCAACTAAGTAAATTTTCGCAGCAGGGTAGCTACCATAATCAGTACCCATACTCAAGTTATCCTGGCCAAAACGGCTTACTTCCGGATCAAATCCAGAGTACTTCGTCCATGTAGCTAGGTTCTGACCGCTTACATAGATTTTTACACTCGTCATGTTTACACGCTTTAACCATTTTTCAGGCAAGTTGTAACCCAATTGAATATTACGTAAACGTAAGTACGAACCATCCTCTACTTGCCTATCCGTAATTTGATAAGGTTGACCGCTTGAGTTAGCACGAGGAATTGTTTTACTTGGATTAGTTGGCGTCCAACGATCTAATACAGCCGTTGATTGGTTCGCAACACCTGTCATAGATTCCTGTTCGAATCGGTTTAAGTTGAAGATGCTATTGCCTTGTACTCCTTGGAAGAATACCGATAAATCAAACCCTTTGTAAGAGAAGTTATTGGTAAAACCGTAAGTGAAATCAGGTTGTGCTTTACCAAGAATCACGCGATCGGCAGTAGAAATCACACCATCACCTGTTACGTCTACGAAACGACGATCACCTGGTTTAGCATTCTTCTGCGCAGAGTTTTTGATCTCGTCGGCATTTTGGAAAATACCATCTGTTTTATACCCGAAGAACACACCAATAGGCGAGCCTACACGTAAAATACCAGAGTTACCCAATTGCAAGTGACCACTCGCTTGGCCAGAAGGAATATCACCTTTCACGTTACCCAAATCCATAATCTCGTTACGGTTAAAGGCAATGTTGAAATTCGTATTCCACTGGAATTTACCCGTAACGTTGGTAGTATTCAAAGAGAATTCCAAACCTTGGTTACGCACTTTACCTACGTTCTGTAACGATGTAAAGTAACCAGATGTAATCGGCAAGGAAATGTTATACAACAAATCGCGGGTATCTTTCTGGTAAACATCTACCGTTACTTCTACGCGGCTGTTAAACATCGATAAATCAAACCCGAAATCCAATTGCGCCGTTGTTTCCCATTTCAAGTTAGGGTTACCAATACGGTTCGGTGCATAACCCACCGATAACACATTACCAAAGTTGTAATTCTGTACCGATAAAGAACCCAATGATTGGTACTGACCAATCTCTTGGTTACCCGTTAAACCATAGCTGGCACGGATTTTCAAGTCATCAATTGTTTCAATCGATTGCATAAATGGCTCTTTAGAAAGGCGCCATGCAAGTGACCCAGATGGGAAGAAGGCATTTTTATTACCCGCACCAAAACGAGAAGATCCATCGACACGACCCGTTAATGTTACCAAGTATTTATCCCTGAAACCATAGTTTACACGGGCGATGTAAGAACGTAAAGCCCAGTCGTTTTTACCAGAAGCACCAATGTTCGTTTGCTGTGCTGTACCGATATTATTTTCCTTGAGAATGTCGTTCGAGAAGTTTTGTGCATTCGCTGTCACTGTTTCAAAATTCGCAGTTTGGAATGTGTAACCTACGGTTGCATAAACTTTGTGAATTTTATTGAAGGTTCTATTGAAGTTCAAGGTGTTTTCATTCAACCATTCACCGTACTGTGTAGCATTAATAGACGCTCTACCATTGTTAGCAGCACCTGCATATACGTTACGTGTTTGGTAGAAGTTGTTCTTACCATAGTTAATCGTAGCACCCAACAATGTTTTAATCGTTAAGCCTTCGATGATTTTGTATTCACCTGTTACGTTACCGAGGAAACGGCTCGTTGTAGTTTTGTTGGTTGTTTCCATGGCTAAAGCTACCGGGTTACTAATCAAAATACCACCAGGACGGTTGTTCATGGTGTACGAACCATCGGCATTGTAAATTGGAACGGTAGGAGAGAAAATTAATGCTCCATATACAACACCGGCATTACCACCACCATCGCCATCAGTATTTACAGAACGGCCACGAGAGAACGCGCCGGTCATGCTAGTACTAATTTTGAAACGATCGCTTACTTGTTGATCGAGGTTCATTCTAATGGTACCACGACCGAAGCCCGAGTTGATAACAATACCTTCTTGACCGAAATAGCTACCGCTAACGGCGTACTGGGTTTTATCGTTACCACCGGAGAAAGTCAACTGGTAGTTTTGCATAGGCGCATCGCGGAAAATAGCATCTTGCCAATCGGTTCCTTTGCCGAGTGCAGCAATTTGTGCATCGGTGAAGGCGAGTGGTTTGGGTGTGTAGTTGGGATTAGCCGCGAGGTTGTCTGCATTGTTGTTAGCGATACCTTCGTTGATCAACTTGGCGAATTGGGTAGCATCGAGCATGTCTAATTTCTTACGTACTTTTTGCACACCGTAGTAGCTTTCGAAGTTGATATTATTGCGACCAGCTTTACCTCTTTTCGTGGTAATGATGATAACACCATTTGCACCACGGGAACCATAGATAGCTGTAGCAGAAGCATCTTTTAAAATCTCCATGCTTTCGATATCATTCGGGTTTAGGGTGGGACCGCTTTCGTTGTACAATGGATAGCCATCTATTACGTATAACGGTTCGTTACCTCCTTGGATAGAGTTACCACCGCGAATACGGATAGTCATACCACCACCTGGTGCGTTCGATGATTGTGATACTTTTACACCTGCTGCTCTACCGGCCAATGCCTGGGATAAAGAAGCGGCTGGTGTAGCTTTGATGTCTTTGGCACTTACAGAAGAAATAGACCCCGTGATGTCGGATTTACGCATCGTACCATAACCTACTACCACTACTTGGTCCAAGGTTTTTTCCGATACTTGTAACGTTACATCTATGGTAGCTCTACCATTCACCGGTACTTCTAAAGTATTGTACCCAATAAAGCTAAAAATCAAAGTGGGATTAGCGCCGGTAACATTCACGGTGAATTTACCGGTTTCGTTGGAGGCTGCCCCGGAAGAAGTTCCTTTCTCGCGTACAATAACACCCGGTAAGGATTCTCCCCTATCGTTCTTTACCGTACCCGATACTTGCCGGGATTGTGCCAATAATTGCAGCGGTAACATAATAGCTGCAAACAAAAGCAAGGCACATGTGATGCGCCCCACCTGGAAACGTGAAATTTTTTTCATAATTGGAATGAATTGTAATCAGTTAAATTTTACGTGGCCGATTCGTTTTGTTTGGTTTGTTGTTTGTGTGGACTAATTATTAGTGTTGTTTCAGTTTTATACGTTCGAATTAAAAATAGATAGAAGAGTTTTTGCAATCGATAGCATATACCACTACAAAGACACTACAACCAGGAAAAATCTTGAAAACGCTACGCTTTCCTGGCCCTACAACTCCTCTACATGCTTCTTAAAGTATTATGAAAATCAATGCATTACACCTTCTGCTCTTTCGGAAGATGCATTAAAAACTCCGATAAGTTGGTATCCGGCATTAATTGCAATTTCTTCCGCAGGCGGTACCTCGCAATCTCCACTGCCTTCAAGGTTATATTCAATAGTTGCGCAATTTCCTTGGTCGACAAATTCATTCTCAGGTAAGCACACAGTTTCAAATCGTTAGGTGTCACTTCCGGGAACAATCTTTTCAAGTCATTGAAAAAGTCGAAGTTCACGTTGTTGAAATGGATGGAAAACTGGTCCCAATCTTCGTTACTTTTCTCTACTTCCCGTATTTGTTTCAACAAATTCCGGAAGGCCGGCGTATGCTCTCCTGAATCTAATTTCATGAGCGCCGTGATGTTGTCTTTGATTTTTTTTAACACCTCTCCCCTTTGTACCAAGTTGATCGTCATGGTCAATAATTCGGAATTTTTGAAACTTATGTCAGTTTCAAGTTTTTGGTTTTTTAGTTGGATGATTTCTTTCTCATTTCTATCTAACTCCAATTGGTGCAAATACCGTAAATGCGCTTGCTCGGCTCGGTGCTTCTTCTTTTGCCAACGGAGTATATAATATAAGAGCGCCACCAAGGCCACTACATAAATTAAATACATCAATATACTATCGTACCAAGCGGCTCCTACTTCAAATGTGTAGGACACCACGCTCGATTCGCTCCCCCAGTTATTCCTTGCCTTTACTTTAAACGTATAATCACCCGGCGGCAGGTTCGTATAGTCTTTTTCACTCCTATTCGTCCATGCCGACCAGTTTTCATCAAATCCTTCTAACTGGTAACTGAATTCTATATTGCGTAGCTGCTCGTACATAGTCGACGCAAACTCGAAATGCACTGCGTTATTTTTATGCGATAAATAAGGCGGCTTCTTACTATTAGGTGCACCATAGCCACCGTATAAAGTGCTATCATTCGCCCCGGGTAATCGCACTTGGCCAATATGCACATCTGGACGGGCAGTTTGATTGCGGTATTTCTTATAATTAACGTGTATAATACCTTTATTTCCCGCAATGAATATGTTTTCATCATTCCACGAATAAATCGACTCATAGCCGCCTAAAGTTAGTCCTGCTAGTTCCGGGAAATCGACCAGGGTATACGGGTGACTTTTAGTAGGTTTTGAAAAGTCGATTACACCCGTGCGTTTATTACTAATGAACCAGATGTTTCCTTGTTTGTCTTCGTGGAGGTATTGGATTTTCCGGTTTTTAAATATCCCGTTGAGTAGCGCGCTTTCCTCGAATTTTTGCTTGGCAGGGTTGTATTCGTATACCCCTTTTTGCGCCGTTACTACAATCCTGTTTTTTACTCTATATATATAATTATCCCGGTCGGCCGGTAACCCGGCATTTTGCCCCAACAAGGTAGATCGCTGAATCTTCGACAAGTCGGGCGTTAAATCAATTTTATAAATACCGTGGTTCGGGTGTGAAGCCCATACTGTGCTGCCGGCATTATCAAAAGAGATAAACCGCAGCGATGCAGGTACACCTTGCAATTGCCCGTGGTCTTCGAAACTTGTACCGTTGAACTTAATATGTCGTAAGCCGGTGTAAGTGCCCGCAATAATATCCTTTGCAGGAAATACTTGGCTACCCGGCCTAAATTGCCAAGAGCCTGTGCCTGTGTACAAACGCGAGGCCGCCTGGTTTTTCACAACCATGGCACCTTCTTCATGACCAATAAATAAATGATCATTCAACTCTTCCAAGCTCCATATTTGCCCGGTGGTGTTCGGTACTTCGAAGAATTTACTATCGGATAAACTTAAGTCACCCTTAGTTATATCGAGCTTTGTAGCGTATAACCCGTTAGAAGTGCCTACATAAAGGTGGTTTTGGAAAATGCGCGTGGCGTAGCCTGTTACCTGCTTCCTTTTATCGGGGTAAATAAACTTCACCGCGCTATTGATCGCCACTTGGTCGATACCGTCATCTAAACCGATCCACAGGTTCTTATTCCGGTCGAGCAACATGCTACGGGTGTTATTCTTTTGCAGTCCTTCTGCGTATGCAAACGTTTGCACTAAATGACCAAATTTATCGATGATAAATACGCCGTTAGCATTACTCCCAAGGGCCAACCACTCGTCGTTTACCCTTTGTGCACAATAAATACGATCGTTATGCAAACGTTCGTCTATTTCAGTCACTTTTTTTGTAATTTCTTCTTGGTGAAGGAGATATAAACCTTTCTTGAGGGTTACTACGAGGTTGGTATCTTTGCCATAAGGTAAAATAGCCGAGATAGGGGTTTGAATAAGATCGGGATTGTTACCGATAGGTTTCCAAGTACCATGGTCGAACTTCAACAAGCCTGCGCCGTATTCCTGGGCGTACACTTGGTTGTTCGATAAACCCATATAAGCCCACTTATTATTGGGTTTATATACTTTTATCACCCCGTCTTTCAACAAGAATATGCTGTTCTTAGAATGGAAGAAGATACTGCCATCGTGCTCAAGAATACTCCAAATATCAGAAAACTGCTTTTCGCCCGCCGGTACTAAATGGTTAAAGGAATGGTATTGCAAACGGCCCTGTTGATCGGGCGAGAAATACCCCAATTCATCTTGGCCGCCCACGTAAATCTTGCCATCACTACCTACTTTCACAGCACGCACGATGGTTTGATTGGGCAAAGGGTATTTGCGCCAGAATTTGCCGTCGAATGTTAATAAACCTTCGCTATTTCCAAAATAAAGAATACCGCTTTGATCTTGCGCAATCGACCAGTTTTGTACCCCGGCTTTATAGTCGTAACTATGATAGTTAACAACTTGCGGCAACGCAGTTTGATTTTGACCATAGCTGCCGGCTACGAAAAATAGCAGCAACCATGTAGTTAACGTGGAATACCTCAATCTTAAACGTTTTGGTTGATAAAAGGCTATGCGTTCATAACGAATATACATCAACGCCATTCAAAACGCAATACTAACTCAAAAAAAGTATTGATTCTCTTTAAGTTGTACAGATTTTGGATGTCGATAAGAAGAAAGACCTTGGCGGGGGTCTGCTTTACTCTTCGACTGAAAAATTAAGTGAAAAATGTGTATCGAAAAAAATTTTTTTGGTTAACGACAGGTCCCAGCCGGTATAAAATTCGTACTAAAGCCCGGTACAACATTGTTGGCATCGGCTAAAGCAAATTCCTTACAAGCTTCTTTCTTTTTATTCAATTTTAGGTAAATTCTACCGCGGTTTAAATAAGCATAACTATTACGAGGGTACACTTTTAAGCTTTCCTCTATCATCTCCATTCCTCCTTTTACATCGCCAAGCATGGCCTTAGAGTAACCAATATTATTGAGAACCGAGCCCCTTAGAATATAATCATCAGTTTTCTTCAATGCTATCTCTCCATATTTTATAGCCATTTTATAGTCGCCCTTTTCGCCATATATATAATTTAATGTAAGTAGGATACCTGCTTCTTCCATCTTTTTTTGTCGATATATGCTCTCTAATCGTTTGATCCCTTCATCATATCGTTTTTGCATACACAATGCAAGTCCAAGGTAATACATGGCCAGGGAACGATTAGGAAACTCCTTGTCTACTACAATAAGTATTTGTTCACATTTTTTATATTTCCTTAACCTGTAATTATTCGACCCCATCTCTAACATGGCTATGATATAATAGTTAATATCTCTTTTCTTATCTACCATATTGAGTACTTGGGTATAGTATTGGTTAGATTGGCTGAACTGATCGATATTTCTACTTAACCATCCCAATTGTAAAGTTGCATCTAAATTTTTACCGGCTAAAGGCTTCAACTTATTAATAGCAGCTGGAATTCTCTCTCTAGGTATAGTATCTAATTTATTTGAGCAGGCTTCCACAAGAGCTGTTTCCGGGAATTTATCTTGCGCAATAGTTTGCATACTACAAAGTGCCAGTAAGGCAAGTAAGATATATTTCATATAGTTAGGGTATCAAAGCACAAGATATAATTTTATTACTTTTGATACATGCACATCGATCCAAATACTGGGAATTTTACCATCACAAACAATGTTATCATCTCACCAAGTTTGATGCGTAGCACTTTTTTGGAGATGGTGGAAGGTTTGGGATTTGAAAACTGGACTTCATCGGATCGGTATACCTCCTATCTCTTACGCAATTTCGAGCAAGGGGAATGGAATATTATTATTTGGTTTGCTGATGAACAAGTTACCCACGCCTCTATCAGCCCCGGTAGTAAATATACATTCGAACCTTGGGCTATGTCGCCCGAAGAAAAGACTTGTGTGAAAGCCCAGTTAAAAGCCCTGGGTGGTGCTATGAAGAAAAGTTGGGGTTCTCTTTCGTATAATGAAGACATAAAGAGCGGGTTTGTAGATATCGTTCTATTATACCGATCGCCAACTGTACCCGCTCCAATTAAAAAATTATTCGAGCAATCTGAAAGTACCAGCGGCACTTTGCATAAGCTAGTGGGGAAGATTTGGAAAAGGCGGTAGTTAATCCCAGTACATAAATGATTGTGGCGTCACAAATTGCGCATTCATGTCTTTGGGATCAATTGGTTCAGCATACAATATCGGCGATCCTATTTTAATAGCATAAGCTTTATCACGCCCATCAAAATAAGACTTAAAAAAGTCATATTGTACACCAGAAAACTCCTTCGTTTTATTCCAAATTGCTTTGGGAGAACTTGTCAAAATGTCTTCAATCAAAAATTCACCTACAATTCTACCAACAGGCATTGTAGCATAGACTACAATTTTATTAACATCTTTATTAGTAAATATGGCTTTTCTATACTCAAACTTCTTTTCGCCACTAAATATTTTCTCAACAAATTCTGGCTTAATCGATAATAATACACGCATTAATTTCTTCCTTTACCTTGATAGTTGTATTTGAGAAGTCAAAAGTATATTGAAAGTATATAGTTATTATAATAAACTTCTCTACTCATTAAACGTCTTCTTCACAAACCCCGATACATCCACCTCCACAGCTTTCAACTGTTTCTCCAATGCTGCTACACTCCTATCAAACACTTCCCGTGTAACGCCTTCATTCTCCCTTCCTGTCAAGTAAATTTTAAATGTTGTTGGCCGGTGCTTTACTTGTGCTAACATCATATGCATGCCTGGAAATGTTTCACTAATGGGGGTATACACATCTTTCACATCGTACACTGGAATGGCCGTGGTCATGTCGAACACAGGGAACTTCGAAGAATCTACCGGGCCGGGATTGCGCCTGCGATCGTAGCCGTTAATAATATGTAGTGTAGAATCGTATACTCGGAAATACAAGGTCGTGTTGGCACTATCATTCATATTCAAGATCGTTTTCGTCATGGGTTTAAAAGTACGACCACTGATGACGATCGTTTTGTATGCAAAAGAATCGGGATGTTGAATATACTTTTCTAAACTATCATTCGCCATTTGGTTTCTGAACATTTCTATGCCCGTTACATCCACAACGGCTACATCCGGTAACATCACTAACTTAGCGGCTGTATCATTCGTGTATAAATACATTGCGCCTTGTGAACGTACAAATGAATCTATCACGGCTTTCGAACGATCAATATTCTCTTCGTAACGTGCGCGTTGCTCCATGGCATATTTAGCGAAATCAGGCTCTTTTCTTTTGAAGAGATCTTTACCACACGTACGAATAAATGCAGTAATAGCAAACACCGCTGTAACGGGTATCATCCATGTAGGACGTTTATTACGCGCTGTACTTTGCTGGGCTTGGCGACTTAATGCTCCTTCCGGGATATTGGTTGCCGATGGTTCATTGACGATATAAGTGAATGGATTTTTCTTTTCAAACTTCAATAGCTCCATTGTTAACTGGGCCGTAAAGCGTTCGAATTGTATAATATCTTCTTCATTGTTAAACAAATTCGCCCGGTAAGAAAGTAACCAAGTTGCTTTCTTGCCATTCTTCAAGCTCAGTTTTAACGAAGGCTTCGGCAACCAAACCGAGTTATGGATCTTCACAATATCGCTATAAGCAATGTTTCCATATACCAACGAATCAAACCCATCACGCGTAAAAACGATCTCATCTTTCCCCCGCCTATTACGCAATAATAAAATCATACCCACCACCAACGGCACTACCATCGAAAGCGCAAACAACCAAGCCGAGCGAGGATACCAATAGGCTACCGAAATACCAAGAAAAATAGGCACAACAATTACTAATACAAAATATAGCCAGGGAGTAGGCTTCTGGAAGCTAAAACTAAGCGGGTTTCTCATCTCTGCAATCGATTAATGGAACCCCGAATATAAAAAAAATTCCCCAGCCGAAGAACGACCGGGGATTACATGTTTATCAACCAAATCAATGGCTGTAATTGATGGTAGTGAACTTAGTTAGCAAAAATGGTGGCAAGCTTCTTGTTCAATTCCTCGCCACGTAAGCTGATAGCCATAATGTTGCCATCCTTATCGAGGAGGTAATTAGCCGGTACCGCGCGTACGCCGTATAAACGACCTACCTCGTTGTTCCAACCTTTCAAGTCACTCACATGAATCCACGGTAAGCCATCTTTTGCAATGGCTTCTTGCCACTTATCTTTCTTATCATCCAATGAAACCCCGATGATCTCGAAACCCTTATCTTTATATACCGCGTATTGCTCGCGCAAATTAGGGTTCTCGGCACGACAAGGTCCGCACCAGCTAGCCCAGAATTCTACCAACACGGTTTTGCCTTTCAAGCTGGCTAATGAAACAGGTTTGCCATTCACATCTTGCTGCGTAAAACCAGGCGCTTTCGCTCCCAACTTAATGGTTTTAGCGGCTTCGATACGCTGGCCCACTTCTTTCCCAAAATCCATCTCTTTCAACCAAGGAGCCATGGCTTTAAAGATCGGTTCAATACGGGGGACATCCACATTTCCACCCGCACCTTCCGACAAGGCCACCATACCGAAGTACGAGTTAGGATTCGCTTTCGCGAATAACACTTGCTTTTCGTTGCGCGCGTTGATGCTATTTCTGAACATGGTGTTGACCTTATTTACATACACCGTATCTTTCTGCTGTTCGGGTGTAAGTGCCGAGAATGCTGCGTTTGCTGCCTTCGTTAAATCCATGATCGTACCCCCAATTTGCTTGTTGTACGCTTGGTAATCGTTATACACTTTTGAACCAGTGAAAACGGCTGTTGCCAATGAATCTTTCGAAGTGATAGTTATTTTTTCTTTACCGAAGTAGAAGTATATAACATCACCTGCATACACTGCTTTGCTTTTACCTCCTACACCGTCGTGGTTCAATGCCAACCTCGCATAAGAATAACCCGCACTTTGACCGGCGAATTTGAATTCCCCGTTCACTAAAGTGGCAGAATCTTCAACGGTAGTGCCGTTATCCATGAAATCGATGTACGCCTTAGCAGGTGCGTTCAATTGACCAATTTTACCGGAAATGGTAAAAGGTGATTTTTGAATGGCTGCTTGTCCAAATGCCAATGCAGGCAATATACTAGCGGCCGCGAATAATATTCTTTTCATAAATGGTTTCCTTAATCTTAGTATTTAATGTTCGGGTAATCTTCTTTTGCATTGATGAGCTGTTGCTCATTTTCCATGGTCCAATCGAAAGCAATCTTTGCTTGTGCTTTTAAATCTGCACCGGCAGCACCACTCATGAAATGCACAAACTCCCCGAGGTTAAGATCTTCCGTATATTCTTTGAAGCCTTCCCAGTTGATTTTTGTATGCACGTTTTCTGATATGCTCTTCATGTACTTTACAAGTAACTGTGTTTTGCCATACTTCATGTACAATGGATACCACCAATCTCTAAACCAGTAATTACGACGGTTCGGATTTGGATAGTTCACGCCATTGGTTTGGCCATTCCTGATCACTTCTTGTGCCCAATCGTTCCATCCCATCGCTAAGAATGTGTCGAAAATCACAATGTCGGCGAATTGGCTATCTCCCCATAATTTAGCAGAAGGAGAACCTTTAATGCCATAGCTGGAACCTTCAATGATATGACTTACCTCGTGCGTCATTACTGCCATCATCGTCATGGTATCTTGCCATACACTTGATGTAGCTACAAGCATGTTGCGGTAATTCACTGTACCATCCATGTAACCTGCTAAGGTGGCAAAGAACACGCCGCCTGGTTCTAAATACTCTGGGCCATGTGCAAATACCAATAAGCGTCCATCTTCACCATAGGCGCCGTATGTAGCTTTCGTGTATTTCCATACTTTGTTCATATTAGGACCCGCCCAACGTACAATATTCGAATCCACATCAGAAGCTAGGTACACCGCTACTTGATCATCTAAATACGCACGGTGCATTTCCGATCTAAAGTCCCACCATTTTTCACGAATTACTTCAGGTGCGAACTCCACTTTCGTGGTGGCTTCATTTGTATCATCTTTTTCGCACGACGCCAACATGCTCATCGCCACGGCGCAAATGCTGAATATTTTTAGGTATAATTTCATGATTGCTTGTTTGATTACGCTTCATTTATCAACACCGGTGTAGGCGATGTATCACGTACACCGGTGTTTGTATTTACTTGCGAATAATAATATCGACCGGCTCGCCTGGGATACCTTTCACACGGCTAACAATTGGCCCGTTTTGGCCTACGCTTACATCCAATTTCAACACTTCCCCGTCAATACCGGCTGTTAACTCGGTACCGGCTAAGTTCAATTGAATCATCGTTACTTTCTTACCACCGAAGTTGGCATCCAGTGCGCGTAAATCTTCGTTCACTGGGTTGTAGCGGTAGATCTTATCGTTGGAAGTGAAGTAGAAGATATCTACTGCACTACGTTGCCATTTGGTAGTAGCCGTCACTAAATCAGAGCCTTTGAATACACGTTTGTGAATAGGCTTAATAGCACGTTGTGCATAGTTGGCCATATCAACCGACATGGCATATTCATACACTTTACCGTCGGCTGCTTTAAAGTAAGCATACGATGGGCCCATTACAGCTTGCATAAAGATCAATTCACCGGCTTCAATGCTTTTCGGGTTGAAAGCCGCTGCTGTTACCGTGTAATCGCTACCCATGTAGTTACCACCACCGTCGAACGATACAAACGCACGGCTCTTCATATCAAATCCAAAGTAGAACACCGGTGTGCGAGAGAAGTATTTCGACAAGGTATAATCGCCCGGCACCATGCTAGAGAACTTACCAAAATCTGGTGCAAACGGAGCCGTTTGTGTTACAGAGAGGTATAGTTTGTTATTAATGATACCTGTTGGCACCCCCATAGAACCTTCAAAGTATTGGGTAACCATGGGTGTAGGTGCTTTGAAAAACTGCTCGATAAACGTGCGTTTTTTCAACATTGTACTACCATCTAGGATGATGCTAGGATGAGTTTCATCTTCACAGATTACCCACATATCTTCTACCGTATTGGCTTGGTACGCTAATGGCTTAGCATACAATTGCACCGGTTTTGAAGGAAGGTTTTCGTTGTGAAGGTTGAAGTACAAGTTCGCGTTTACTGTGCTATCAGGACGAATAAACGACAACTTTGTAACGCCATTATCGAGGCTCAATACAGCAGTACCTTTCGAGAACTGCGTACCACCCATAACTTTGAACTTATAGAAGTATTTAAGTTGGTTACGTTTATCGGTAATGGTTAAACGCGCATTACGTTCCATGGGTTTTAAATTGTACACCATGCGTAATGGGTAACCTGTATAGGTTTCGGCACGTGCCTCTTCCGCTACAATAATTTCCCAATAGTATTCTAAGTCTTTTAATGGATCGCCACCTTCTAACTTTACGTCTGGACTGATGATCAAAGAATCACCCACCATCGCGTTCACGGTCGAATCCACAAAATTTTTAATCACCGGTTCTGTCGGCGGGGTGTAGGTATAATTCCCCAAATCTTTCTTACACGCACCCATTCCTACGGCCACCAAAAAAAGGATATATACGAAGTGTTTCATAAGCAATAATTAGAAGATGATTTGTTGACCATATTCATCCATGAACACATACTTGTTCGCAGATTGGAAATACTTTAAATGGAAACGTTTTGTTGGTGATGCGATGTTATAGAAATCGTAGTCGCCTGTATTATCGTTTCTTTTCTCTAACATGTACCCCGTTTTGGTATTTTCCGCTACCCATTCGAATGGATAATTGAGGAAGTAACTAACGTTGGCGATGTAGTACAACGCTCTTGGGATTTCCATGTACGCATCTGGGTAAGAACCTGGGATAACTAAATCCCTTGTACCCGATGAGATCAAGAATAACTGGTGTTTCGTTCTACTGTACCTGCCCAGTTGAGGCCATGCAGGCCACCATAATGGTTGCTCTAAACGGTTCGAGAAGAAGATACGTTTCGAGCGGATATCATCCGGTAATTCCGAATCGAAGTCCTTTCCTCCGTAAACACGTACCGTTAAATCCACCGATTTATTCGCCAAGGCTGTATCTATGTTCAACAAAATAATCGGCACCATGGTAGTACCCGAGTCTGCCGGCATAATATATTCCGATTTCAAAGGCTCGAAATGCAGGTTTCTAACCGCCGATGTGCCTTTATCAACAACAGACATGGTGAAGCTGCGGGGCGATTTTGATTTTTCTCCCGAGATAATCACCGGTATCCACACCGTATCACGTTCTAAAGTTGGGTTATAGGCAAACGAATAAACAATGCTATCCGTGTTTTTATATTTCAAGTAAATGTTGTCTTTCGACACGCTGTAGGATAAGATCTCCGACTTCTTACAACTGAAAAAGGCCAAACAGATCAATGCAGCGAGTAAGCAATATTTTTTCATGATGCCGGTTTTAGTTGTTTCTGTAAGCGTTTTCATCATCTGGTAATGGGAATACGAAAACGTTGTTGCTAGGTTGTTTAACCTGGGTTGAGCTGATAACCACGTTTGCATGCAAGCGTTTGTACATATAGAACATTTGGCTTTCACCATAAAACTCTTTACGCGCTTCTTTCATCAATAAGTTCAAGAAGTTATCTCTTGATCCCATATTGGTTAAAGTCATCCCAATACCGCGCATTTTCCTAGCCGTATTATAATACTCCACAGCCATAGCAGGATTCGTATCCATGCTCGCTTCTGCCGCGATATAGTACATCTCCGTCAAACGCATGGCCGGTGCTACCAATGGATGCATATTCTTCAATGGTTCCGCATTTCTTACATATTTCAATAAAATAGCTCGTTCTGTACCACCGGTCGCAGAAGCCTGGGCTCTAAACCATTGTTTCAAGCGCCAGTCTTCCCCACCTGGACCGGCGATCTCGTAAATATCATTTACTTGCGAAGTTGTACCACTTAAGCTAGGGTTCGAATTCGAATATGTGCTGATCAACATATCCTGGATATTTTTAGTATCCACAAACCAAGCGGTCATTAACTCGTTATACATAATGCGATCTTTCTTTTCTACGTCCGTTTGGAAAACATCTGCCTCTTTAGTAGGCAAGAATTTCTTCGCTTTAATGACTTCTTCTGCATTTGCTAATGCATTGGTATAATCACCTTTATACAAGTACACGCGGGCTAATTCACCACAAACCGTATAATAGTTCATTCTATGTCTACGGTTTTGTAAAAACATATCGGGTGTTTTCAATTCAGTACCTGTTGTTGAGCTTGGATATCCTACTACGTATGTTGGCAACAAAATAGGATCGCTTTTCTTCAACAATTCTTTCGCACGGTTTAATTCGCTTACCAAGGTATCGAGGGTGGCTTTCACTGTAGAGAAAGGGGTAGAAGTAGTACTAATCTGAGTCACAAAAGGAATACCACGCAAGGTGGGTCCAGATTTAAACGATGGAGCAAACATGCGTAACATATCGAAATGTAAATACGCACGTAAAGCAATCGTTTCTCCTTTAATCAAGGAATAGTTAGTGCCTGAAAACTTAGTTGTATCGTTGTCGATGTAGGCTAAAATGTAGTTACAATTCGCAATTGACTTATAAGCATTCGTCCACACCGAGTAAGCCATGCCACGCAAGGTGCCATTATAATAATCGAAGTTGGCTGTATTTTGCATGTTCACATCACTCGCGAACTGGTAGTTCTGTGCTAACACATCCAAGTTGCCGAAGGTAAGGTTACCACCGTATAAATCACGGCCGGCACAGCTTGTATACACACCATTCAATGCCTCTTTGAATCCTTGTTCATTCGAGAACAATTCCTCTAAATCGATCTGTGTTTGAGGCTTAATGTCGAGTATTTTACTACAAGACGAACATACCCACAGCAGCATGCATATCAATAAGAAATTTTTCATGTCTATTTTGATTAGAAGGTGGCCAATAAAGAAACCGTTAAACTGCGAGCAAATGGATACGATATACCACGCTCTTGTTTAATAGACGCAATTCGGAAGATGTCGTTGCCTTGGATGGCACCACGAAGTGACTGTAAGCCCCAACGGCGTGCAACTTCTCTTTTCACGTCGTAAGAGAGGTACACAGATTGCAATTCAAACAAGTTATCTTTCTGAATAAAACGGCTCGATGCATATGTTGTATTCAAATCGGCAATATTCTTATACAAAGCCTTATCACCTGCCTGTATCCAACGCATCGCTAATGCACGGCTATCTACGTTAAACCTAGGATCAGCATTTTCTACGCGGTCTACCAAGGTTTGGTTATACCAATCGCCACCAAATTTATAATGCGCACTTAAGCTCAACATCCATTGTTTGTAAGTAACGTTTGTTCCTACGAAACCTTCACCTTTCGGTGTCATATTACCCACCGGCTGTGTTTCACTGATGTAGTAGTTGTACGTTAATTTACCATCACGCATCACGTAAATTTCACGACCATTTTGCGGATCAATACCCATCGATTTAACGGCGTAAATTGTATTAATCGACTGCCCTTCTTGGTAACGTAACAATGGCACACCTTGTGCTTTATTATCCTCGTTCAATTGGTAATCGTTCACACTTTCATTATACTTCTTCAAGGCATTAGAGATCTTTACAATCTTATTCTCGTTGTAAGCATAGTTACCAGTGAAGTTTACGTTTAAATCTTTCGATTTATAAAGGTTGGCCGACAAGTATAATTCATAACCGTTATTAGCCATATCACCCAAGTTTTCTTTATAAGTAGTGTAACCGGTTGATGGCGCTACGTTAATATCGGTTAATAAGCCTTTCGTTAATTTATGATAGTACACCGGTGTGATCACGATACGATCGTTGAACAAACCAAGCTCCATACGGAAATCGTAGTTCTGCGTTTTTTGCCAAGCAAGCGCACTGTTACCATAACCATTTACAATAGCACCAATACCTGTTGAATACCAGTTAGCTGTTTGGTAAGAGTAAGTAGTTCTCGACAAATAAGGAGGGAAGTCAACGGAACCAACAAGACCCGTAGTAGCCGTAAATTTCAAACGAGATACGTTTGGTAAAATAGCCCTAATGAATTCTTCATTGTGGGCATTCCAACCAAAACCGGTCGACCAGAATGGCGCTGTCCTGTTTTTTGTACCGAAAGTGGAAGATCCATCCATACGGAAAGATGCATCTACTAAGTAACGATTTTTATAAGAGTAGCTACCGTTAAAGAACGAACCCAATAAGCGGTTTTGCGTAATATCGGCGTTAGGAGCCGAATTAGGGGTATAAATTCTTGCGAAAGCCAAGCTAGAGAACTTATCATTCGAGAAGCCGCGCGCTTGGAATCCTTTGTAATCCATTTTAGTAGATACGTAGTTCGCACCTAATACAGCGTTAATAGCATGACCACCTAAAGTTTTGTTGTAAACCAAACGGGCATTACCATCAAAACGTGTATAATTTGTAAAATTAAAGGTATAGGAACCTCTATTGAGGATTTCTTCTGTTGGGGTATTGATGAAGGCCGAGCTATATGGAGAAACGAAAACGTCGTTAGTGGTTTTAGTATTGTTATAACTTATTAAACCAATCAAACGTAAATCGTTATTAATTTTCCAATCCGCCGAAAATGCATCGAGCAACTCGGTATATTTCGATTTATCGAAGTTGCCCAAGCTTGCCTCGTACAGTGGATTGTATACAGGTACATTCTTGATTTGATCAGGACCATCTTTATAAGTATCTACTCTCCAATTCGCAATTTCTTGTATCAACTTGCCGTCTGGTCCATAAATCGGGTAATACGGGTTCATGCTTACATACGTAGAAAAGCTACCATACTTAGAATTTTGTTGATTAACAGCGGTAAGGGTCAATTCGTTTTTGATTACCAACCTGCGAGATGGGTTGTAACTGAAACTCATACCACCACTGTATTGATCGCGGTAAGAGGTTTTCATTACACCAGGGTTTGTTTGATAACGTAAATCGATACCATAACGGAACGTAGTATCACCACCTTCGGCATAAATCGTGTGCTTCTGGCCGTATGCATTTCTCAATGGTTGTGATAACCAGTAAGTATTAACGCCGCTCACCACGTTTTTCAGCTTCGCGTAGTATTGTGCTGTTAATTCATCTACCGTATTGGCCGAGTTGTTAACACCAGAGTATAAACCCGCTAAACGTTCGTATTCCAGCTTATCGGCCGCGTTCAACACGCTATAATCCGATAAGTCTGCCGCCGTCATACGCATTTCACCGTTATAGGTTAAACGAAGTTTACCAGGAGTAGGTGCTTTCGTTGTAATAACAATTACACCATTCGCTGCACGAGAGCCATATACCGCGGTTGCCGCTGCATCTTTCAAGATCGTAACAGAGGCAATACGGTTAATATCAAAATCCACCACTTTCTGTAACGATACTTCAAACCCATCCATAATAAATACAGGTAAGTTATAGTTGCTCGACAAGTTATTACGATCCAATACCTCGCCGTTCATAGCAGGTAAAGAAGTAGAACCACGTACGTTAATTTTAGGCATCGCATTCGGATCGGAACCGAGGATATTATTTTCACTGATACGCATAGAAGGGTCGAACGACGCTAAACCTTTTAAAATGTTTTGCGAGTTCAACCGCTTCAACTCATCGCCTTTTACCACGATGGCATTACCAGTATAATTATCTTTCTTAATTTGTTGGTAACCTGTGATGACCACGTCGCTCAAAGCACTCGATGTAGGTGCTAAAAGAATAGTAAGCGCCGCTTTATTCTTAATCACAATTTCTTTCTTCTTATACCCTAAGTAAGAAACCTGTAACACATCACCCACAGCAGCATCAATTTTAAATGCACCGCTTTCATTAGTTTGAGCAAAAATATTCTTGCCTTTTACCACGATGGTTACTGCAATCAACGATTCGCGTGTTAAGCTGTCGATGATCTTACCCGTAATTGGGCCTTCTTGCATAGGTACTTCCGCCGCTGCTACGCGTGTAGCGGGTGGAAGGGAAATCACAATCGTTTTATTAACAATTGTATACGTTAATGAAAAGTTCTTTAAACATACAGTCAATGCATCTTCTAATGCAACATGTTGTAAGTTGACATCCTGTTTCAGCGTAGCGGGATTGATATTGTCTTTATAAAAAACTAAGTACCCGGTTTGCTTTTTAATGGTTTTGAAGATAGATTCTAGGGACGCGTTTTGCATATTCATGCTCACGTACGATGTGTTCTGACGAGCAAACACTGATACAGAAAAGCTACACAGCAAAACGAGCATCAACGTCGATCTCAACACAACACACAAAAGTTCCCTTACCCCTGCCCTGCGCGGCAAAGGAGAACAATGAAAATTGAATTTCATGGAGATAATAATTTAAATCGGTAAAATGTTTTTGGCCTTCTTGCCGTCGATTACGGCGTACCGGCTGCGTTGTAGAAAATGTTGGCTGATCAATGCATAAGCAGACTCTTATTTAGTTTGGTTGATAAATTTTTAATACTACTGTTCTAGAAAATTGGTTGATTTTACTTGTCATACGACACAATGATCGTATTACCTTGCATTTCGAAATGGATATTATTTAGCGCTAGAATTTTTAATACGTCTTCTAATTTGTTGCTACGTTCGATTTCGCCGGAATACCTATCGCCGGGGAACTTACCGCTAAATTGTACATTCACATTATACCAACGCGCAATTTCGCGCATGATGCTGGTGATATCTTCATTCTTGAAAGAGAAGATTTCATTCACCCAAGCCGTTTCCAGCTCTACATCGGCATTGACTTTACTTATTTTACTACCATCCTTTACAACGATCACCTTTTCACCGGGCGCGATAACAATAGTGTTGTTGGCATTGGTTACTTTCACCGCTCCCGTTACTAAAGTTGTTTCTAACTGGCTTTCGTCTTCATAGGCGTTAATATTGAATTGTGTACCCAGAACTTGCACAGCTTGCTCGCCGGATTTCACAATGAAGGGATGTTTTTCATCTTTTGCTACATCGAAAAATGCTTCTCCCACCAAGGTTACTACCCTATCATGATCGCTAAAACTTGTAGGGAAGCGAAGTGATGAAACAGCGTTCAGCCAAACCTTTGTACCATCGGGCAGCACGATCTTGTATTTTTTCCCGTTAGGGGTAGAGAAGATATTCATCTGTGGCGGCGCTGTAGGATCATCCGCATGTTGATTGTACACAAGTGAATTATCACTTCCTTTCGTGACCTCGCTACCCCCTTGCTCTGCGATGGTGCCGGGTTGTTCCTCATCAAGATAAATTACTGACCCATCGGCCAGTTGCAGCTGCGCCCTGTCCATTTTGCGCGCGCTGATGGTTTTAAAATGGTTGGAAGTTGATGCGATGT
The DNA here is from genome assembly GCF_003259335.1 of Chitinophaga skermanii. Classification (GTDB taxonomy): domain Bacteria; phylum Bacteroidota; class Bacteroidia; order Chitinophagales; family Chitinophagaceae; genus Chitinophaga; species Chitinophaga skermanii. Next base: position 852,795 of record NZ_QLLL01000001.1, on the reverse strand, counting down.
TATTTGTATAGAAATAAATACTGGAACCAATTGTTAAGAATACCGCCGCTGCTGCTGCCCATTTAATCCACACGAACCTTCTCTTCCTTGGTGCAGCAAAGTGTGACGCTATTTTGAGTTCGATATTGGCTTTCATTTGATCTCGTAAAGCAAGGAATTCATGTTCATTAGCTGCCGTGATCAACTCGTCTTCCCCCTCGAAAACATCAAAATAGGCTTCTAGGAACCTCGTTTCCTCCGCGGTGGCTCGGCCTTCGCGGTATTTTTTTAAGAGTAGGATAAAGCGTTCCTTATTTTGATCTTGGTTGTCCATCAATTACAGTGTTCAATATTATAGAGTCGAAAAAACGGGATGCGCCCATTCAACTACAAAAAATTTTTATTAATTTTTCTTAACGAGGAATTAATCGAGGTGGTGGAGGATGAAAAGGATGTGTATACACATCAGCGCATGGCGCACTTTCTGTAAGGCTTTGCCGATTTGGTTGCGCACTGTTTTAATAGATATGTTCAATTCGTCGGCTATTTCTTGCGTAGTCATGCCTTGGTGAAAACGCATATTAAATATAACCCGTTGTTGTTCCGGTAAGGAATCGGTTAATGCTTTGAAGGCAGCCATGAACTCTTTAAAGCGCATGTTTTCATCGGCCTGCCCGTAGGTAGTAGCCGGTTCATCCCCTTCTTCGAAGTTCGTATGTACAAGAATATACTTGCTTTGCTTTTCCAATTGCTTGAATACCCCGTTCCGCGCAGCCACATGTAAATAAGCCCCAATATTCTCAATAGGAGCCGCCTCGGCTCGTGTCCAAACCTGTACAAATACATCTTGGGCCACGTCTTGCGCGAGTTCCGTGTTAAGTAGCCGTTTATACGCGGTGTTGAATACGGATTTCCAATATTTATTGTAAAGGATGTCGAATGCTGCTTTATTCCCTTGGTGTATTTCGGTGAGCAGCCGATCATCCGTTACATGCAGCAAATCGTCACTGTCCATAACTTCGTACATTTATATGAGTCGGGAAATTGAAAATAGCCCATCCTACTAGTCTAAAAATTTTTCTCCAATACAATCGCGCGAATGTAAAACCTTGCAAGATACCAGTCCATGGCGATTTTATCCTTTTTGCCAGGTATATACGACTTACTAGCTTTGGTGCATGACATAGGTGCTATAAAATTACTAAATCGTTTTAGGAAAAGAAAATAGAGAAATGAGCCTTTTATGGCAATATAGTATTACTTTTTGCTGAAATAGTATTAGCCAGAACAACTGTAAATTGAATGTTAACAAAGTTTTATTGGGAGGTCGAAATATTAGTTGAAAATATGCCCTGTTGGGGATGTAGGTGCTTGATAGCTGCAGCTATCTTAGTGAACGGTATGTACTCCCTATAGTATAATAACTCGTGGTTTACTACCAGTACAATATCATTCCGAGGTATTGTCTTGCCTTGGGGAATGCGTTGTATATATAATACATCCTGTACAATTTCCCACGGAATGGTGGTACCTTCTATAGTAATGTTTTTCGAGGTAACAACTACTTTTCTTTTTGTAAAGAAAAAACCACTACTAAGCATTAATATAATGCCCAACAACGCATTCAACAACACACCTTTAACCACCATTCCCCCATCTCTATCAGCTAATCCTTTAGCAACAACTATCACCATCAACGGTAGCATAAAAAAAATAATAATAATCCAACTCCCAACATTCAAATCGTCGGCTTTCAATACAATAGCCTTGTTATTCTTCTTTAACATGTGCGTAATAGGAGCATCGTGCACATCTAAAATACGGTATGGGTGATGGTGCCTTCTTGGCTCTTCGGTTTCATTTCTATCTATCTGCTCCCTGTATGTCATGCTATCACTTATTTAATATCTCTCCAAATAGGATGATAATGTGCAATTGCCTCTAACAATTTCCTACGGGGAATAGAGGTTTTATGGTATAGAAATTTATCTTTCAGTTCTAGTACTAAAAATGCTTCATGTATGCTATTCAACTCCAATGCATTTCCGCCTTCGTCGATTGAACCCCGTTGAACATGAAACACATTAGAAATGGCCGACCACGGAACAGCCCCCGTAGGCATCACAATCTTCTCTGGATCAAATCTAATTTGCCGATGTTCCTTCCTACCCAACCACGCCCCCAATACTAGGATAGCGCTGGCAACTAATATAAAAGGCGTGTAGCTCATGGCATTTTCTACGATCATATTCATAGGAATAATAGCCAGCGATATACAAGCCACAGCTACTAAGAAACTAGTACTCGTAAATGGGTTCGATTGCACATACCCACCCTTCGCGTTATACTTAGTATGAGGACCTATTTGTACATCCTGGATATGCAATAGGTCAACAGTGCAATGTGCATGGAATTGAAGAAAGTGTTCTTTTTCGTATGCAATAATCTTTTCGTACCGTTCGATACCAGCTAGTTTGGTGTAGAATGCCATGTTATCTATTTACTAAGTATTAAATGGAAAGATGATAATATGTTATTGCTTCTAATAAAGCATTCTCCCATTTTGATGTTATATAGTAATGAAAACCATTTTTCAACTCCAATCCGAAAAATGATTGAAAACCTACTTGTAACCGTTGAATGCCTATTAGTTTTATGTGATGTGCCATGAATTAATGTAGTCAAGGGCGATAATAGGCTATGGCAGTGAACATTCTTTTCGCAGCAATCGACGTTTCGTAATACACCAGCCTGTCATTCAACTGGATCACCAAAAATACTTCTACCTGCCGCCTCTTACCATATCCCCACTTCCTGGTTAAGTAAAACACTTCGTCTACTTCCGGCCACAAAAAAGTACTATCATCAAATGTAATCCCATGTTTTCCAATTACCAAAGGATCTATTGGCTTACTAGCATTGTATAAAAAAACACCAGCCCAAATAAAAGCACACACAACAAAAATATAACTCGATACTTTCCCATCGCCATACAATAACGCTACTACTCCACCCACAATACCCAAAATTGCTAAACCTACCGGCATCAAATACTGTTGGAAGAAACTAGGTCGTAGTTCCACCTGCGAAAGCGGGAAAGTAGTTTTGTGATTAATTTCAACTTCGCTAATATGAATGATATCTAGCTTTGGATTATACTTTTCTCTCAAATAGTACATTTCAAACTCGTATAATCTTTGGTATATCCCTGTTTGTTTATACGTGGCCTCTTTTTTAAAAAACATGCATAGATTAGTTGAATTAAAAAATATTAGGTCCACAGCTTTTACTCCATTATCCCATACTTAGGATTATAATGCACAATGGCCGAGAATAGCTGCTTTTCTGACACTGAAGGCGCAAAATATATTAGGCTCGTAGGAGTTTGAAGCACTAAAAAACTTTCGTTATGGCGATACTTGATATTAGCAGTACTTCGCCATTCCCTGTATACAAAAAATATTTCTTCTACATTTTCCCACAATACCATATCTCCATCCATATTAATCCCCTTTTCATCCACAATAATAGGATTACCAGGCCTAAATAATATGACCCCAATATATCCCACGGCCGCTAACAATGCTAAGTAAACCAATGCATCTCCACCTCCACGGGCAGTAGATGAAAAGAAAGCTTCGTTGCCTGAAAATAGTAAAAAACATATTACACCAATAGGCGGTAATAATTTTTTGAAAATATTGGGATAAAGTTTATAACCGCCAGGTGTATAATTTCTATTCGGCTCCACCCGTGTTTCTAAAATGTGAACGATATCTACTGTTGGTAAATAGTATTGAGATAAGAATATCTTCATCTCGTGGGCGTAGACACGATAATACCTAGGCGTGTGCTCGTCGGAAGGAATGTGATTGAATAACATATTTGCTGTTATAAATTAGTTAGGTTGATAACAAGATACTATTTTTTTTAAACTACCTAGGTCGAAGATGATTGATAGCTGTTGCTAACTGCTGTAGGTTACCATTAATAGGGAAAAATCGAAATGCTTTATCCTGGTGAAAAACGATATACTTAACATGGTAGTATTGCTTTAATTTTTTACGGTAATATACAAATTCCCTGTCCACCACATAAATCTCCTGTAAAGCCTTCCAAGCAAAGAATTGGTCTGATAGAAATAACCCATTACGTGTAACTTTATAAGCTATCGTTCTTTCTGTTTTCAACACTTGAATAAACAATAAAACAGCCAACCCTAAAATTATACTCGTCAATATTAAAGCTTGCACAATATGTGCTTTCCCAAAAGATACGAATACACCTGCCACTGAAAGCATTGTTATAAACATCAGCACTACTAGCACAATAGGTTGACTAGTATTCTCTTCATACGTAAGTATCTCATCGTCTTTCAACTTTATAGTAATAGAGCGCGGTACCTCCCGAACATCCTGCACTGTAAAAGATGCTTGGTTGAACGATTTATCAAGATGTTGACGCTCATGATCGATGAGTCGATGTAGTGGTAAAACAAATTCCATGAAATAGCAAAGTACTATAATTTTTCAGCGGACACAATTTGATTGCACGGAAATCATAGGTATTCGAATGCACGCAAATGAGCTCCAAGGAAACACGCGGTGCATATTATAAATGCAGAAGCTCGTACATCCAGTTTGATTTCAGCCAATTTGCAACAATTATTTGAAGCACGAGCACACCACTTACGCATCATTTCATGAATAAGTCATTATATTTGTTATACACCACTCATGCCATATTGAGGCAATTTAAACAGGACAAGTATTAATATTTTCATGACATTATTAGAATTGGTCACTTATTTCCGCCAGGGAGCCGATTTTCAAACTTTTTGTAAAAACCATTCATTGAATATGGATAGCGAAGTCATTGAAATTTACACAACGCTCCCACTCCATATAGATAATGAACTATATTTTTTTGAAATTGAAAAAACGGGGGGCAAAGTACATTTTCAGTACGACAACCATATATACTTCAATCTTATTGACTTCTTCTATTTTATGGATGCCATTGAAGCCTCTAATGAAACATCAAATGCATCATCTACCGATCTTGCAATAAGTAAACGGTTATTTGACTATGCAATACACGACGCCTAGACACTAATAGGAGGCGGCCTTATACAGACCGTCTTCAGCCAAATTACAAACATTTCATTTTCAATCACTTCCAAGTTCACTCCATGTTGTTACCATGTAATTTCCATGTAGCTATAAAGTGTTTCCTATGTGCAATGATGCTAGTGGCATCGTGCATCCTCTTATGTTTCCTTTTATTTACCCTTACCCAACCCACTAATAATCAATACAGAGCCTTTTAATCCACTGCTCCTACACTTCCTTCTTACCCCTTAACTTTAATAAACATACAGGATTGTTTGTGTTTGTAACCCAGCACATCCATCAAGTTTTATTAACCACTAAATCAATTCGTTATGAGCAAGCCCAATGCGCTCAACCTGAAGCGCCTGGAAAAGGTGGCTTTTTACCCAACTAAGAACGGTTATATCACTGTTGAACGTCAACGGAGAAATATTAACTGGGAAGGGAGCAATATGAGAAAATACGTTCGCACCGCAAAGAATTTGGTGCCGCTGCACAAATAGCCTCTAATGTGCACATGGCCTTCAAAGCATCTATGGAACAATTTCGCGATAAAACTATGTACAGGAGGCTATCAAGCCAGTTATTGGCGGCCTTACAGCAAGATGTAAGCCATGTTCGGGGTGAACGCACCGTGGAAAACGGCAACCTGCAAGGCTTAAAAGGCTTCGAATTTAACAAGCAAACGCGCTTTCACCGGGTATGCCGCGCATCGCACCAGGTGCAATTAAACAGGGAAAAGGGTACTGTAGATGTAACTTTCGACAAGTTCGACCCCCGCTACGAGCTAACGGTACCTAAACACACCACCCATTTCAAAATGATGCTAACTGTACATGCTATTAACTTCGATACCCATCAAACCGACAGCTATAGCACGCTTACGTCTACCATACCTTTACATACCCAACTACAAGACGGCCTTGCTTTACACCTCGATTTCAAACCCAACGATCCACGACACTTGATAGTATCTTTGGGCATCATATTCGTAGAAATCCTAGACGGCCGCGAATACGAGATTAAAGCCGGCATACACAATGCTATGTGTATTACAAGGGTATACGAAAAGCAAGCCCTGGTTACACAACCCGCAAAGCCATCAGCAGCTACTATTCTTGCTCATAAACCTGTAGCGCTTATTCCTCCTACTACATTAAAAAGGCAACATCAAAATAGCACCCGTAAACTACATCGTTCCATTATAGGTACAAAGCAAGTATCAACAGCACAAAAAATGGAACTAATAGAATAGACTTCGGTGATGTTTGATGGTACATTTCTTACTGTAAAAACTACAGTAAGCGGGATAGCTATGCTTTGCAGGTTCATTTTTTTAAGGCCGTAGGTGATTAATGGCCGTTGCTAGATGCTCTTTATCCGGTGGCATAGGAAAGTATTGGAAGTCTTCGTTAAAGTATAAAACGAAATATTCTTTGGTGTCATATACCTTCCGACCTTCATCGTAGTAAGGAAAAAACCGCGTTACAAAAAACACTTCGCCTATCCCTTCCCAGCCATACAATTTATTCCCAAACACAATACCATTTTTATTCACCGTATATACTACGCGCGGCTTTTTACGGAATGATAGATACATACCAAAAGCTGTAGCTATTATAGTAAACGCTATCCCAACTAAACTTGCTAGGATATTTGCTTTTCCATTGCCCCCTGCTATCATTACTTGCAGGAAAACAAGCACTGTCCCTATAAACAAGATCACTAATGCATCGGAATTAAAATCACGGCAAATCTTGAGTTCTTCATCATTAAGTTTAATGGTAATAGAGCGATGTATTTTGTTAACGGGCTCTATATCGAAATATTCTTGTTTCCTGCTATTGGATAAATTCTCTTGTTCAAAATCGACTAATAGGCTCATCGGGCTCGTGGTTTCCATGCTTCTATAGTTAGGTTGTTAACAAATTACAGAAATTTACTGGTATCATCAAGGCTTGGACGTGTTCTATAAGCGTCAACTTTCACCAATAGCATAAAATTCGTAACTTCCTACACAAATCATCCTTTGTGAATGGAAAAGATTGAATTGCAAGCCCCCACCCTTCATATCAACACTCACACTCCATTGAATCTTTCAATGGATGACCAACATCTATTTGCAACAGCATCCTCCCTTACGCCAACACCTGTTAGTTTACTACGGGTCATGAACGCGCACATCCTAAAATGTCAAATATTTACTTGGAAACCGTTACGTTTCTATACGGCATACACCAACATTTTACCCATATCCAAGTGGGCAATTAGTAAAAGGTTGTTTCGCTTCTTCACCACAGCTAGCACAATCTCCACTGCCATTTGGCCTACCGACGAATGGAGTGCCGAGTACTACCATTGGTTTGCCGATGCATTACCTAGGATACTGGCAGCCACAGCTATTGTAGGTAATAGCTGCCCTGTTTTGCTACCCGCTTACTATGCAGAAAGAACGTACATACCCAGTTCTTTAGCATTTCTAGGGTTACAAGCCATTTACTACAACAAAGGGAAACAACTACAAGTAAAAGAATTGATACTACCCAGCCATACAGCACCCGTAGGTGAATCGCATCCACATTACATGAAGTTACTGCGTGAGCAATTCATACAACACAAACCTACTGGCCAACGTAAAATTTATATTAGTAGAGAAAAAGCACAGAAACGGAAGATCAGTAATGAACAAGCAGTACAAACCTTAGTAAAGCAATATGGTTATGAAGTACATGTAATGGAAGACTATTCGCTAACACAGCAAATAGAGATATTATCATCTGCTAATAGCGTTATTGGGTTACACGGAGCAGGTTTAACCAATATGTTATTCATGCCCGCCGGTAGTAAAGTACTTGAAATTAGAAATGAAGGTGATAATAAGTTGAATTGCTTCTATTACTTAGCATCGAATTTACAGCATCAATACTATTACTTAACAGCCAAAGGGGATAAAGCAGATACGTATGATGTGATAGTGGAGGTGGATGTGAAGAAGTTGGAGGAAGTGATGAAGCTAATGGAAAAGTAAGTGCTTTACATCTAACTGTTTGTTTAACATTACATATAAAGCACCTACTGTGGAAATTAAGATTTTTTAGGATCAAGGAGCGGCATAGAAAACAACACCATCATTACGATACTCCGGCATAATTGTTTGAAAATTTGACACCTTCGTATAATAATGGTTTGTTCCTACACTACTATAATAAGTGTATATTGGCACTGATCCAGCAACGGGAGTACTATAGACGTAAAATATTAAACCCGTCATACTCCAATTAGGGTATTGCAAAATGGAAGGGTCATTTGCAGTAAGTGATAAACAGTGGTCCTTTAAACTTGAATTGTAGTATTCATAAACAGGTATACGGCCTGTAGCAGGTTTAAGAAATGCCCTGAAAACACGGCCATTATTCACCCATCCACTATAAAAGTAATTGAAATTCTGGTTTGGAGTAAAAGCGTGATCAGAATTGGCTGCATGGTAGAAATCAGTTATAGGTTGCGCTCCAGGATCCCCGTTAGCTGTAAATAAATAGGCTAATGCAAACATATCGTACTGGCTAAATGTAGAACTTCCTGTACCGGCATGACACGCTTCCATCCAAGAACGGTAATCTGCACCTGATGGTGTACCTGGAATTTGTACTGCCCCAAGTGGATTAACAGGCTCGGCAACGTTAATACCACAACTTGCTCTATTAAAATAGTCGGTATGACGGAAGCCAATTGTATGCCCTATTTCATGTTGAATAATACTGGCTGTATACCCAACACTGTTCACTGTAGAAATATAATATGTGTTAATATTGATTACAGATGCAGGATTACCATTTACATCTGGAAAACCAGTCGCATCATTAACACCATCACCAGCATAACCTAGAGAAGTACTTACTTCATAATATCCCTTCACTAATATATCTTGCCCGGTACTTACTCTTTGAAAAGTTAATTGGTAGCCTAGATCATTAAACCTTGCAATTGCTTCATCAACAGCTTGTTGGAAGAATACAGTATTCGCACTTCCATCTAATGCAACTTTAATTACTCGAGGAAGTCCCGTTACAATATTATATGTTCGGTACTGTTCTGTTTTTGCAATCTGTATAACAGGACTACTTGGTACCTTACTATCCAAGTAAGTTCTTGACAAGTAAATATCGTTTTCCACGATAAATCCTTTGCCCATGGGTATTATTCGAGATGTATCAAAGCCTAATGCTTTAATCTTCTGAACAATTGACGCATCTAGTTGATTGGTTGACACATCATTTTTCTTACAAGCGGATAAAACAAACAATCCTACAGCAATGCATACTACTAGCGTTTTTTTAAACATAATTTGTAATCATTAAGGGTGAAGAGAAAAGGGTTAATAAGCATCGTTAAATACAGTTAACATTTTATATAATTGCATAAATGTATTGATATACAATGCAGTGAGAAATCAACTCTCAATGTTTATATATATGTTTGCCACATGAATAAGAAAATTCTTAAAAAAATGGAACAGTATAAAAAGATTGCACAAAAAAACACTGTCACTGCTTCAAGTACAGTACCGGATGCTGTTCTAAGAGAAGACAACTTATACAAAGTCATCCGTACTCAAAAGGATGCAGATACATTTATGATCGAATTGAATAACGTGATTAGGCAAGCACAGGCACAGCGATAAGCACGTTTCAACACCAAGCTATCTCATAAATATAAATCCCTCTAATAATACATTACATGCACAAAGAGCTTTTAAAAAAAATGGAACAGTATAAAAAGCTTGCAGCAAAAGGTACAGCTATTCCAATGCCTACGGTATCAAATACTGTTAAAAGAGAAGATAACTTATCTAAAGTTATCCGCACAAAAATGGATGCAGATATCTTCATGAATGAAGTGAAATTCCTCGTTAGCATTGCAAATAAATAAACATCTCACTTTATTATACTCCAAAAAGGATAGCCACCAGCTATCCTTTTTTATTCCCCACAAAAAAAGCCCGCCCACTACAAGTAGCGACGAGCTTCATCTAGGGTTAAATAGGAACGTGCATTTAATGACCTTTCAATATGGCCATGATCTTCTTAAATATCTCGGTATTCTCATACACCCCTCTAAAATCCATTGAGCGAGGACCATATGCAAATACAGGTACCATCACCGAGGTATGATCGTTGGTGCTGAAATGCCCGAATACTGTGCCTTTCTCTAAATCACCATCCAATAAGGATAAGCCGCCTGTTTCGTGGTCGGCTGTTACAATCACCAGTGTTTCACCATCTTTATCGGCGAACTCCATAGCGGCAGCAATGGCATCATCAAAATCCAACATTTCTGTTACTACATAGGGTAACTGGTTGGCATGACCGCCATAGTCAATTTGTGCACCTTCTGCCATGATGAAAAAGCCAGCCGGGTTCTTTGCCAAGGTAGTCATGGTTTTCTGCAAAGCAGCTTTCAATATACCACCACGCCCATTCAACATAGAAGCACCAATAGTATCGTTAATAAGCAAGAATTTACCTGTTTGAAGGGTATTTAAGGCATTTACATCCGTTGTGAAGGTAAAGCCTGCCTGTTCTATTTTTCCCGCTAAATTGCGGCCGTCTTTGCGCTTTGTAAAGTGCTTCTCCCCGGCACCAATCATAATATCTACATTGCTTCCTAAAAAGGCATCTGCAATTTGCTCCGATTCACTTCGGTCTTTCGCATGACCATAGAAGGCCGCCGGTGTAGCATCGGTAATATCTCCTACGCTAATTAAGCCACTGCTTTTCCGAGTAGGGGCCAGCAACTTGGGAATAGCATTCAATTTAACTCCCGTTGCATCAACAGCGATGTAACGGTTATTCGTTTTCTCGCCCGTAGCCATGGCCGTACCACCGGCGGCAGAATCGGTAATATAACTATCGGAAGAAGCGGTGATCGAAAACCCGATATTCTTAAACTGCGTAAGGTTCAGCTTTCTCCTATTGGCGGTAAAGCCACTGTAGATTTGCGTTAAACCCATGCCATCACCAATCAATAGGATCACGTTCTTTACTTTACCTTGCCCATCGTTGTTCACATATTTAGCCCGGTAAATAGCATGTACCAAGCTACTATCGCCATGGAAACTAGATGCTTGCTGTGATTGTAAGAAGGTCGACAATTGCGCTGGGTGATCTGTACCAATGTAATCGGCGCCGAAATGCATTAAGGTGCGCCATGTATTCACGTTATCGGCGGTACCCCAGAAACGAACTTTTTTACCGGCCGTATGGGCACTGTCGATCCAACGTTCGATCAATTTCCTACCCTCCTCCACGATCACCCCTTTCCCGTTCCAACGAGAGAATGTTTGCAGATCGGCACTTACCATAGGAATACGTTTCGATTGTGTAGCATTGTAGATAACACCTTTCTTACCATCGAATAAGAGATAAGCAGGGTATTTATCCCAAGTATCGAGCGGTGGATGGTTCCCCGAAATCACGATTTTAACATAAGGGTTATGGATAATAACCGGGTACTTCTCCAGTACTTTTACCAGCGCTTGCAAGGTAGGCTGAGCGGCTGTTTTAATATCGATAAGGAGTTGCAGCACTTCTGTGCTTTTCTTTGGATAAGCATAGCCGCTATTTTTTTCAAGAGTATGCTGAATGGGTTGCAAATACAAGGCTTCTAAGGTAGCAGCGGGTGTAATATCTTTCCGTGTGTGCGACACGAACAATGTACCATCCACTAAAAACACATCTGCTTCAATAGAACCGAGTTGTTGTTGATAAGCCGCGTAAAAAGGAACAGGCTGTTCATAGTCGTTATGAGAATGCCCATTAAGCGTAGTATAAGGGCGATTTTGAGCGAAGGAAACTTGGCAGGATAAAAGAGCTGCACATGTAAGAAGGCGGACGAATTGTGTATTGTATGTCATGTTAATTTTCTCTCCCTGTTTTTACTAGTAATGAAAAGCGCATGGTCGGACCCCCGCCATGCGCCTTTTGTTATTATGTGTCGTTAAAATTTCAATTACCAACCTACATTTTGCTTCACAACACCGGCGCTGTTTTGTACTTCACTGTTTGGAACTGGCCAAACATGGTGCACTGCCGGGTTGAAGTTACGTGCAGGCCATGCAATAGAACCATCGTAGTGGTGTAAAGGCTTGGCGTAAGCCGCTTGCGCATCACCCCAACGTACTAGATCCGCATGCCTGTTGGCCCATTCGCCCGCTAATTCCGCCCTTCTTTCCTTCTTCAAATCGGCTAAGGTAGCACCTGTAATAGGTTTCAAACCGGCTCTTTTGCGGGTTAAGTTAATTTCATCATCACCACTCTTACCTTGCATAATGCGTGCTTCTGCTTTAATTAAAAGAACTTCAGCGTAACGGATTAAAGGCAATGCTAAATCGGTAGTAGGATGATCGGGGTTCGTACTAGCATGAATACCACCTGCATAAGTAAATGGCTCCATGTACTTACGGAATTGGAAACCCGATAAGCTATTCTTCGAATCGTATACTTTGTTCTCACCAAAATACACAAATTTATCACCCGGTTTCAAGATAGTTGCTGCTCTACGCAAATCGGTAGAGTCGTAAGAATCGTACAATTCTTTGGTAGGCATATAATACCCCCAACCATTGTACAAGCCCCAACCTTTGTTCTCTAACATTACGCCCGGCAATATGCTACCGAAACCGTTTCCATCTCCTTTCGCGAAGGATGCTACCGACCAGATATATTCTTTGCTGTAGTTGTTAGCGATGGTGAATACGTCTTCGAATTTATCGAGCAGTTTATGTTGACCGCTTAATATCACCGAATCGGCATATTGTTCTGCTTTCACATAATCTTTCTTGTATAAGAACATTTTGCTCAAATAGGCAAATGCCGCTGTTTTGTGAGGGCGACCATATTCCTTTTCAGTATACGTACTGAAATATGGTAAGTACTCACTAGCCTTGATCAGTTCGCTTGCCACGTAATCGTATACTACATTCACGTTTGCAGCACGTGGGATTGGCTTATCAGCCACCACGCTATCGCGGCTAACGATAGGTACACCCGCACGGGCATCACCATAAGTAGAACCTAATTCGAAGTACATTACACCACTTAAGAAATACGCTTCACCAAGAATACGACGCTTCAATTTCTCGTCCATATTAATCTTCGGCACATTCTTAATAATGTCGTTCGCACGCTTGATGGTGATATAACGCATCTTCCATTGCGATTCTGTATAATCTTTACCTATAAAGTCGCGGTTGAAGTTTTTGATGTTATCACCTTCCGCTTTAACACGACCGGTTACCATATCATCGCTGGCGTTAATGAACCACCAAAATCCACGGCCATAGAAGTTTTCGTTATCAAACCATTGGTACATGGCATTCGATGCGTTTACGGCATCTGTTTGATTGGTCCAGTAGTTGCTGTTACTGGGGGCACCTTCAGGAACAATCTCTAATTGTTTTGAACATGCACTCAACAAGCCTGTGGCAGCAAATAAAAGCGCTAAATTTTTTATATTGCGTTTCATTGAATTAGTTTTTAATCGATTAGAAGTTAACATTCAAACCTACCATGATCGTACGTGCTAAAGGGTAGCGAGCTTTGTCGATACCTACTTCGTCGGTACCTACTTCTGGATCGAAGCCTTTGTATTTCGTGATCGTGAACAAGTTGCTACCGGTTACATAGAAACGTACCGTGTTTAAGCCGGCTTGTTTCAAGATGTTGTTAGGTAATGTATAACCGAGTGTTACGTTTTTCAAGCGTAAGTAAGCACCGTTCTCCAAGTACCAGTCTGATACAGTACCGTAGTTACCATTTGTGTCTTTAGAATTGAGGCGCGGAACATCGGTGTTCGTGTGGGTAGGTGTCCATGCATCTAAAATACCTGTTAACATATTGTAGTTGGTACCGATGCTGGGGTTCATGTTGGTATATTTCAAAGCATTGAACAATTTGTTACCGCTTACACCTTGCGCGAATACGTTCAAATCGAAACCTTTATAGCTGGCATTGAAGCTAATACCGTAGTTTAATTTAGGGAACGGTGTACCGGCAAAGTATTTGTCGTTATCATCGATCACACCATCATCGTTTCTATCTACGAACTTGCGATCGCCCGGTTTAGCAGCCGGTTGGATTTGTTTACCGTTGCTAGCTTTGTAATCAGCAATTTCCTTTTCTGTTTGGAATAAACCGGCAGATTCTACTACCCAGAAGTTATACAACGATTGACCGGTTTGTATACGGATTGGTGTTAAAGAGCTACGTACGTTAATGTTAGAGGTATTGATAGAAGTTCTATCACCCAAGCTCAACAACTCATTCTTCAAAGTAGAAGCGCTGGCGCCAATATCCCATTTAAACTCGCTTCTATCGTTGCTGCGGTATGTTACACCAAATTCCCAACCTCTATCTCTTACTTCACCCACGTTCTGGTACATTTGGTTCGATACGCCCGAAGTACTTGGCAAGTCAACCGCTAAAATCATACGGTCGATGTTTTTAGAGAAATAATCAACTGTAACAGACAAACGGTTATTCAAGAAACCCAGGTCCATACCTACATCCGATTGTTTCGCTTGTGCCCATTTTAAGTTCGGGTTAGAGATCGTGTTTTCGGCATAACCTTGGTTCAGAGAACCTTCTTTACCCATGTAGATATTAGAAGCCGATAAGTTAGCATTGTAAGCGTTAGAAGGCAATGAACCTAAGTTACCCAACAAGCCATAACTACCACGAATTTTCGCGAAATCTAGGAAGGTTAAGTTTTCGCGGATGAAGTTCTCCTGCGTTAAGATCCAACCACCTGTCACCGCGTAATATTTCTCGTAACGGTTTTGAGAAGGTACTAAAGAAGTACCATCGATACGGCCTAATAAACCGAGTAAGTATTTGCTTTTGTATTCGTAGTTCACGCGGGCGATGTATGATTCCAATGCACGTTTGTCTTTGCCGCTTTGCGGTTTAGTAAATGCCCCAGCGTTACCTAAATAACGGTAGATAAAGCGCTCGTCGTTGAAATTGGTTCCTTCGGCCGACAAATACTCGGATTCATTCTTTTGGAACGAGTAACCTGCTACGGCTGTAATGTTATGCACACCATTGAAAAGGTGGTTATAGGTTAAAGTTTGTTCCGACAAGATATCCGTGTGATTACTCATCATTTGGTACAAATTGTTATTCTTATTGATTTTACCGATCTCAGGAACAGCCGTTGTAAATACCTTGTTGCTGGTCATGCCCTTGGTAACTGCCACGCTCGATAAGAACTTCAGGTCTTTCGTGAAACGGATTTCTGCGTAAGGATTTACGGAGATATTGAAGTATGGATTTCTATTATCCAAACGTTTCAAATACGCTACAGGATTTGCCAAATCGCCGTAAGAACCGGCGTAATCGATTGGCATACCGGCGAATGTACCATCGGCATTGTATGGTTTTACGTTACGAGGGTAACCTAAAGCGGTGTAAATAACCCCAGAATAAGGAGAAGTAGTATTGGCGCCGTTACCTTGTTGGAAAGTGAAAGATAAATTTTCACCAATTTTCAACCATGGCTTCATTTGCACGTCGCTGTTCAAACGGAAACCGTAGCGTTCGTTATAGGTATTTAAGATAATACCATCTTGCTTGCGGTAACCGAAGCTCATGAAGTAATGCGATTTATCGGAACCGCCTTTTACTTCTACATTATAATCTTGCACCTTCGCCGTACGGAAGATTTCGTCTTGCCAATCGGTTAAGGTTAATTGTCCGCCTGGGTATTTCGTACCATCAAAAGCCTCTGAACGTGGAATACCAGCAGCGTCGTAAGCAGCGTTTTCCACATCTGCGAATTGTTTGGCAGATAATACATCCATTTTCTTAGCCACCGACTGCCAACCGTTTTTCACATCTACGTTGATGCTCATGCTACCGGCTTTCCCTTTCTTCGTGGTAATTAAAATAACACCACCAGAAGCTTGCGCACCGTAGATAGCCGCAGAAGCGTCTTTTAATACGGAGATAGACTCGATATCGTTCGGGTTAATAGGCCCCCCTTTGTAGATCATACCATCTACAACGTACAGCACCGATTCGCCGTTGATACCACCGATACCGCGGATGTATACTTTAGCAGGACTGTTAGGGTCGCCGCCTTGGTTTTGTACCATCACACCCGGTACTTTACCTTGCAAAGCATCTTGCACATTATTTAAAGAGCGGCTGTTTAATTTATCTAAAGGCACTTCCGCGATAGCGCCAGAGATCAACGCCTTACGTTGAGAGCCGTACCCTACCACTACCAATTGGTTCAAACCGATCGTGGTTTCTTCCATGGTAATATTAAAAGTGCGTTCGTTACCTACAGTAATTTCTTTAGTACCGTAGCCGATCATGCTTACAACGAGGGTAAGGTTAGGGGATGTAGTAGTATTGATAGAGAAATTACCCTTGCTATCGGTTGTTACACCTGTTGTAGTGCCTTTTACCATAACGGTAGCACCTGCCAGTGGGCCATCTTTATAAGCTACCGTACCGGTTACCTTAATTTTTTCTTCTTGAATAGCACTGAGGCTTCTAGCGGGTTGTGATGCATCGAAGATCAGCACGGTATTGAATCTTTCTTGGAATTGGAGTGACGATTTTCCTAGCAACTCTTGTAAGATAGAAGCGACAGAAGCATTTTGGAAAACTTGTGCTTTCACTTGTACTTTTTGTAACACAGCTTCATCATACGCGAAATTCACGTGTGCGTCGTGTTCTAATTTTTTAAGCGCAGTGGATAGATTGCCTACAGGCGTTTCAAATTTCTTCATTACTTTTTGCAAAGCTTGCGCGGTGGCACTTACTGCTGAAGCGGTGGCCGTAGAAGCCAACATCAGCATCCATAAAGCCACGGCAGACTTGCTGCGGATAGATGATAAAACTTTGGTGAGTTGCATATTATTTGTTGTTAAAGTATGTACATAGAAATCCCGTTATGCTATGTAGTTATAGCATGTACCTTTATATCAAACCCTTGATATACTTAATAAATGAACAGCTCTTCTCCTTTTAATTGGAAGTGAAGCTTCGGTTGGTAACTGATTTTCTCAATCACTTCCAACAGCGCTGGAAGGCCCATGGTGGCCGGCACGCGGAATGTAATATTACCTGCGCGCAAATCGCTACTTGTTTTTACTGCTACATGGTAGTGTAATTGTAAGGTGTGTACCAAGGTTTGTAAGTTGGCATCTCTTAGTACCAACTCGTTATTCCTAAAGGCATCCACATCTTTTACATCTACTTTTCCTATTAAAACCTTTTCTTTATCAATTGTTATGTATTCGGATGGGTGAAGGATATACCCTTTATTGTTGGCATCTACCACGCGCACTTTACCACTGGAAACGCTCACCCTATGTAGTTTGAAAGTTTTATTATACTCTACTTTAAAAGCTGTACCCAGTACTTGTGTTTGCACATCATCGTTTTGCACTATAAAAGGCTTACTGAAATTGGGTTTTACATCGAACAGCGCTGTTCCTTTATTCACCTCCACCTTCCGTTCATTACCTTCAAACCCTTCATTGTAAGCAATTTCAGCACCCGGCGCTACTACTACCATAGAACTATCGGGCAAGTACACGATTTGTACAGCCGGTTGCGTATTGGTTACCACGAGCCTTTTGCTATGGTGTTTGTTTAGGTACAACACGGTTGATACAGCGGCTACCCCGATAGTGGCTGCCGCCACCATCCAACGTTTATACATACTGCGCACCTTCGAGGTAGGCTTTACCTTTTGCCAAGTGCCTGCTTTGATCTTCGCCCATTCGCCCGGTAAAAAATCTTCCATAGCACCGGCATTCTTTGCTTCGATGGTTTGTAACCAATCGAATAACAATTGCTGTTCTTCCGGCGTACAGGTATTTTTACTGTGCTTCTCTAATAATATTTGTAAATATGCTTGATCCAAAACAAGGTGCTTTATAAGTAAGACACAATTGCAAACCGGTATAACTATCGAGAATTTGGAGTTAATGATTTGGTAACATGAAAATAGTTTATCGCGGGATAGTTAACACAACAAAACGCTGATGGGTATTGGATGTAGTTACATTAAAAGGCTTTTTTAACCCGGGTAGTTACCGGCACAAGTAACCCGTGCTATTCAATTATATAATATACTGGTAGGAATTAATGATGATGGGTTAAAATCACCATCAAAGCAGCTGGCAACGACCAGTTCGCCTTTAGTTTTTGCAAGGCAGCATTTACTTGGTTGCGTACGGTTTGAGGGGAAGTGCCGTACAGTTCAGCAATTTCGGCAACGGGAATGTTCTCTACACGGTTGAGGTAGAATACTTCTTTCATTTTACCTGGTAACGCATTGATACGGGAAAGAATTTCGTAATTCGCCTCTTTGAGTTGTAATTGTTGCGTGGTGGAGTAATCAATATCTTGTACAATGGCGAGGAATTGTGCTATGTGCTGTTGATAGGTTTGTTCTTGCCGCATGAGGTTAAGTAAGCGGTGTTTCAACGAGGTGAACAAGAAGGCTTTTATATCGTGCACAAGGGGTAATTGGGATTGCTTCTCCCATAAATAGATAAAAAGGTTCTGCACAGCATCCTGGGCCAAACTTTTATCACGCATAATCTTGTAGGCATATAAATACATATCATCCCAGAATAAGTCGAACAGCTGCTTAAAAGCATGTTCGCTACCGGCTTGAATATCGGCCCATAATTGATCGTGCGTGTGTAATTGCGGAGAAGGCATAAATCTATACTCTGGTCAAAGGTATAGGAAGCTTATCAAGATTATGCGAAGGGGATGTTTATCAAATTGTTAAGAAGGGGAGAAGGGGTGAGCAGCATCATTAATACAATGCCGGTAAGCCGGGGAAAGCCGTATCAATCCGTTTTGGCTAGTTCCGTTAATTTAATAGTAGGTACTGCCGGGATGTTCCAAGTGTTTGCAGCGGTGGCATTTGAGCCAAGCATTGCACCATTGACATTAATTTTGTGTGCTAGCTTATTGAGATGATATGAGCTTGTTGTAGAGATTTAGCATACCTGGGTAATCACTATCATTCTCAAAACCTTTTAGATCACTTAGTCTATTAAAGCAGTGTATAAAATATGATTCAATATTGCTTTTATAATTTAGGTCTTTTAGATCCCATTGATCGAGCAATACATACACCGTTTTTGTAACGAATAATCCCAAACCAAGATCAGCAAATCTACCAAATGGTAAAACAACATAGTTCTCAAAAGCGTGAAAGAGCTCTCTTTTTTTATTCAAATCGGACACTAATCTGAAATATAAATAACCAGCCTTCACTTGTAGAACTTGTAATGTTACTGAATCGCTCTTTTTCCTTAATTCTATAAGATATTCAATAATCTCAGCAGCTGGAGCATCTTCCGAATTTGTTAACAATTTTGTTAACACTGCTCTTATGGCTTGTGTTTGAAGTTCAAAAGTACCATCTAAATAATTACTATCCACTAATGACTTCCACCATTGAAATACCATCATTATATCGTTGGTAGTATTTTCTTTTTCAACCACTTTCTCCACAACACCACCTAGTAGAATTATATAATCTTGTTGCAGTTTAGGTGATACAATAAATTCATTCAATCCAATAATTCTCTCATGCCATTCTTTCAATAACACCATATCATTTTTATCCATAATGGCATAAAAGATAAATTTGAATATATCGCTTACTCGTTGAATAAAGGCATTCGTATTTGATGAAATATGCCAAGAACGTAGTTCTTCAAATGTTCGTTCAACTTGTTCCCACTTATTAACATCTGCGAAATGATTAATCATACCATGACAACTTAGTAGCACCATATCATTTATATCATTGGTACTAACCTCCTTCATAATGCCTGTAATTAAATGATGGCATTGAATTACTTTCTCCTCATCTATACCTATATAGAATGAAACTTCATATAAATTGATCCTACATTTCCAATAATAATAATCATGCTTGGGTAGTGGTTTGGCTATTTCAAGTAACCTATTCTTGTAATGAAGAATATACTTTAACTCACTAATTTCAATCCAATATTTAATTAAGTTAATGCCTACTTGGAGGATTCGTTCTCTAAAATCATCATTTTTAGTACCGTCTAAATTCCAAAACTGCTCAATACTAGACATTAATTTCACCTCTTCATGGGGAACTGTTTTCCACAATCCCACTAATCCTTCTCCAATTCTATCAACCATTTTAGCATTTTGGTTGTCCTTACACCAACTTATCATACGATCAAAATATCGTTGATATCCATCGTCACTATTCTTTAGCAAGTAAATGCATATTTTACTAGATACTTCTACTAACTCAATAGTTACCTTAACATAACGCTTATAATCAGTCATTATACCCAATACATTCACAAACGTTTCATAGTATTGGAAGGCCTGCAAAGGATCTTCTTCTAATAATAAATTGGTGATTGCATTAAATGCTTCAGCTTTTAGTACCCAAATTTGATCATGATAGTCTACATTTCCTTCCTGGAACATCTCAGAAAAATGCGCCAGGGAGTCTTTTCGTTGCTGAATATGTTTAATATATGATCGTTTACATTGTAAAAACAAATTATGCGCAAAATTATCATGCACGGCTCCATAAATACTACATGCTTCTAAATAAAGCTCTTCTTTAGAGAAAGCGTCTCCATGATGATATTCCAGCATCGCCGAAATAAGATTGAGCCTATTTTTCAACATCAACGGCGTTACATATTCAATGGATAACAATTGGGCATAACACTTTTTTATATTATCATACGATTTGCTTAGTATATACCCATATCCCATACTGGTTAAAGCCCTGGCGTACATGGATTTTATATCAAGATTATCCTTTTTGTTATATAAGGCTGCCAAACGTTCAAAATGCGCCTCTGCTTCTTCCATATTTGTGAATGCAGCATGTGCAATTTGTACATTTAATAGGGTTGCAAATGCATTATCAACTTCTTCAAAATCATATTTATAAAATAGCTCTTCAATTTTATCTTCAAAAAAACTTTTGAAGTGCTCAAAATAAATATGGTCTACGTAAGTAAAAATATTAACCACAGCATTAAGAATGTCGGCAAACCATCTTACCCACCAGCCATCACTACTTTCAATCGGTAGTTCTAATAAAGTTTGTAAAGATGTAATAGTTTGATGCTTATCTATATTTCTGCTTGTACTAAAGTCTTGAAATGTCCGAAATACAAAACGGCCGTATTCTATAGGTTTTAGTACCCATGCCATTTCGATGGAAGTGCGTTCCCGGTCTTTTTCTTGGCGTGGATATTTACCATTCCGCTTTAATTGCCAACGTACAAAATATTCGCCCAAAATATCCGGCTCTAGTGGGCTACAAGTAATTTCATGGTTCGAGCTAGGAGATGCTAAACGGTATAAATCTTTATCAAAATTATCGTTTGGTAGCCATTTGTGGTTTTGATCTAAAACTTTGTCCAAATCTTCCATATTCAAACCACCCGTCATAGTAGCAATGGCCAATAAATTCAAATGTTTATGCAATACTTCTTTATCTTCAATAGCTGCAGGAAGCCAAATTTTTTGTAAGTAACGATCTAATAAATCTTCAAATACATGATCAATATCCCAGTCATTAACGTCATTACTATCTGCAACAGCCAATGCTAAGATGATAGCAAAGAGTGGTCGCTTGCGTCGATCTTCGTCTTGTGAATACAATTTACTTAGATAATGCTGGGGGAACTTTTGACCTTTTTGCTTCAATACGTAACTGCAGATTTCATCAATGCTTTCCATATCCAACTCCTGCAATTGTATAGCTTCTCCACCGTAGAAGTTTGGAATATCTCCTAATTTAATAGCTCTTCTAAATTGATCGGACCAACTTTCTGAAAAACTTCTCTCTAACAGGATGAATTTAACCTTAAATGGCAACGTATCTTGTTCGTTGCGTTCTTTCAACAGTTTTAATATTTTAATCACTTCGTCTTGCACGAAAGCGGTATAATCAATGACGATTAAACAAGGGCAAACCGGTTCCCAATTATACCATTGGAAGGAAGCAAGTTGGTCGATATTGGCAAAGCCAGCATGAATTGTTTGGATATGATCCAATTCACAACAAAACTCAAGTGCTAGGCGACTTTTACCCGACCCAGCAGCACCGGTTACCATACACCACTCAAACAGCTCTGGGCTATC
The DNA here is from genome assembly GCF_003259335.1 of Chitinophaga skermanii. Lineage (GTDB taxonomy): Bacteria > Bacteroidota > Bacteroidia > Chitinophagales > Chitinophagaceae > Chitinophaga > Chitinophaga skermanii. The sequence continues at coordinate 830,504 of NZ_QLLL01000001.1, read as the reverse complement.
CCAGAATTCGTGTAATGTATTCAGCTCATCCGTTCTCCCAATTAATGGTACATATCTAGACCGGAAGGTAATTTCTGCATAAGAACTGGTGTCAAAATTTAAGAGTAAAAAAGGTTGCGGGTTAAGCTTGGTTAAAATATCCTTAAAATACTGGGGAGATTTGCCATAAGTATCAATGAACTTATTACCCCATGCCGATAAATCGACCGTAAGTTGCTCAAGTTTTATCTTGATATCACCTAGCCACTCTGTTTGAATAATGGCCCTTAAACGTTCGTCCGTTTTGATTAATTCATGAAAATAATCGCACATCACATCGAAAATCGACCATTTTCTTTTTTTATCTGACCATCCATTTACGAGTATATCATTAAAGGTTGTTGGAATGGTATGTTTAGAGGGTAGCTGTTGCAGGTAATTTTCTAGTTCATCAATGATAATAGCAGCTAAACGGCTAATAAAATCTGAATGTTGTTGCGACAGCCATTGACTTTTTTCTTTTGTAAAATTTAGCAGGATGGGTTTATCTGTAATCGTATTTAACGGGATGTAATGTGGATCGGAAAACTTATGTAATTCGTTTTCAAAAAAATCAGCGATAGTGCGTTGTACAGCTTCTTGTTTCCAGTAAGCGTTTACATCTGTTTCTGCCGAGGGAGGGAAATTTGCACGCCACCATTGTGCAGCTTCAGCCCCAGCAAATAGTAAGCTTTTCCTTACAGCTTTTTGAATATCGTGGTTAACTGGTAGTTCCCTGTCCTTATAAGCTTCGCGCAGTAACTTGAAGTTTCGTTGTAAAGGTTCTTTCAATTGATCCTTCGTAAAATCTACGGCTAGATCACCCATTAAACCGGCAAAAAAGAGAGTAACAGTTTCAAATATCATAACGCTAACCATTCTTTTATTCCTCTATCGTGGATATACTGGGGAATAGCAAGTCATTGTCACTTACCGGTGATAGAGGTTATTGTATAGGATTGTAATTGTAATTTCTTTTGTACAGAGTAGAAACGGTTCACTTGGAACTCGTTATCTCGAATATAAGAAAAATCGTACAGGTATTTGATATGGAGTGGGTAGGATATTTATTGGTATTTATAAGATAATAATTGGAATCAAAACTGTATTGGGTTATGAATGATATATATATAATAAAAGATGGGAATAAGTGGAAGTCGGAATTGTAACAGTCGTTTCTGTTAATTGGGTTTGTTGAATATTGATTCACTCAATGATAGCGAAATACGAGTTCCTTATGTACTTATATGCTTTCTCCAAGAACTCGTATCGTGTTTATATAAACCGGTTTAATTGTAAAATCAACAACAATCCCAAGTATAAAATACTTTGGAGAAATCACGTTTTGCTAAATCATCCGGGTGAATGAAAAAGTTGCCTACGCCTGCATCTCCCCACATAATTTGTTTATCTGAATCCAGTTGAAATAGTAACCTATATGCACTAACGGATGGTTTATATTCCCGGGGATCGGTTTGTGTAAAGTAGGCATATCCACCTAACTTATGTCCACTACCATTAAAAGTATCGAAAGCGCATTGTTCTAGTTCTTCTTCATGTGCCGGATATTGTTGGATAATATCCGCCCAGTCAAATTTTGTTGTGAGCCTACCTTCATAATCACTTCTTCCAAGAAACTCATTTTTAAGTTGAAAAGAGAGCTTATGGGGTTCAAATACTGGTGAATTATTGGCTGTTAAAACCTCATCAAGGAAAGTCAAATTTGTTTCATACTCCGCTACCTCATCAGCTGAGAAGTAAAGCACTTTGAAATCGCTGGGTATATCATCCTCAAAGCTCATTCCGTATACATCATTATGAGTGCCAATATAAAACTGTAAAAATCCTGTGCTAGGCAACATTGACTGAGCAGGTAATTCGCTGCAATTAATTTGTGCCAAAGGATACATATAATGGCCATGCTGATCTAATGGATACGTAAACCCCTTAGGAATACACGGATAATGCCCAAGTTTACTATCAGCAAAGGTTAAGTTTTCGCTGGTTTTTGCTGAAATAGCAATGCATTCCCTTTCGGTGCGTTTGATTTCCGTCCAATGCTCGGCGAATGCTTGGGGAAGTATTAGACCAGGCATTACTTCAACCTCGGTTAAAGGACTGTTAGGTGTAGTAGAAGCTTGCTTGGGATTAGCGCTTCCAAATAGACGTTTAAAAAAGGACATTGTATAATCGTTTAGATAGATTTGATATAGGAATGCTGTAGTTCAAATATATAATAATTCGCTATCCATCTAATATGGATTTGCATCTTTAAATTATTACTACATAAAACGAATATGTCGATAATTGGTCGAGGTAATAATACATGCTAAAGAAAGCGGGATTGTAAAAAGAATGCGAAGAAGTAAAAAAAGAATAGATTAGGAAAGTTCAACATAAAACAAAAAAGCTTCACATCGCTGTGAAGCTTTTTTCATCCTTGCGGGCTACGAGGGACAGTTTTCGAACCTTTTAATATCGTCACTGCAAAATGTCATAGCCTTCACAGAAAAATAATCAGTTTAACACACGATCATTGAAAATTGGAGGCGCTCAAAAGCCCCTCCTTAATACTATTATTTATTAAGACCAATAACAACTGAGTATCTTTTTGAAAAGGGTAACCGAGTTCTGACAGAACGTCAGCTGCTACAATTGTAGTACCACCAGCCGTTGAAACCAGTTTTTCCTTTATTTGTAAAAAGTTGCAACTGTAATATTCGTGTATTCTGTAATGTCTTGTTTCTTTTTTTAACTCGGAAACTGCTGCAAGAGCTTGCTTGCGTCGTAGTTCCTTTGCTTCTATCTCGTATTTTGGTGTCATAATGCCATTTATATAGCAATTTACAACTTTTCAGGAATTTTTTTTACAACTTTTTCGAAATTTTTTGTAAGTTTGCCATGGAAAAAACCCACTCTGCAAAGTGGGCTATTATTTAACTTATAAATCATATAGATGGCAAATTTAGGCTCTTTATTTGAGATTCCCAAGTGGAGTTCAGAGCGGCAACAACAAATGGAAAAAATTTACCTCATGAAAGGAATTGATTTAGAATCGATTTTCTATATTGCCCATGAAAAAACTTTGAGTAATCCGACACCGGTTACGCATCGCGGTAAAAGCTTTATGTCTCAAACCATGAATGGTAATTTGATTGGGACTATGAAAGAGATGTATCCAGATCATATGGAAAAAGACGTACACGGTAGGGATTTCTTTTCATTGGATGCTCAAACGCGGGTATACTTTAAAAAGCTGGATAACGCATACTGCCCAAGAAATATTCCCACTAACCATGTAAGGCAGTTAAATTCAGGAGAGCTTCTTTTAGGAGATACACCAATTACTGTGCTTTACGCTGGTTTTAGGTTGGAAAATGATAATATATGGGATAATATTACAGGGTGTTATCTTACAGAACTAAGGGATATGCACAAGGTGCTATGGGTCAGTGACTTATCTGACTTAGCGTCTCAAATGGGTGGAACCACACTTCCTACAGTGCCAGTTATGCCTGTAAACCTGCCAGATGACATTATTGTTAAACCTAAAGTAAGAGGTACTGGCGAACTCGGAAATACTGCCGACGGAGCCGTTTAATAAACGATTGTGAGGCAGGAGCATTCCTGCCTCACAATAAATTTATAAAATAAATAATATGATATTGAACCCGAAGCAAATCGTCCTTGCCAGAAACATGAGAGGATTGTCTCAGGGAGAATTGTCTAAAAGGCTTGGACACGCGAATCAATCTACTCTTTCAAATGTAGAGAAGGAAAAATTGCCCTTTACTGAAGAGCTTGCAAACCAACTAGCCGAGGTCTTGTGCATTCCAATAGCTTTTTTTTCAAAGGAAAAATCGTTCACAAGACTTAGTAAGTTTTACTATCGGAAAAGAAATGCTTTTCCAGCTTCAGAATTGGTACCATTAGAATCAAAAATGGAAATAATTCGTTCAGGCTATGAAGAGCTATTAAACTCGGTTGATATAAATATTAAGAAATTACCGGCTATTCCTGTTAAAGGTAATAATAGCCCTGAAGCAATAGCTAACTCTTTCAGATTGTTTCTAGGATTAAATGATGATCCTATAGACAACCTTGTTACTATGGTTGAAAAGCTAGGTATTACAGTTCTTTTTTTAGATGTTAACTCTGATAAATTCTCTGGGTTAACTCTTCAAACGGACATTAATGCGCCCTTAATTGTTCTTAACAAGAACATGCCTAACGATCATAAAAAGTTTACTATAGCACATGAGTTAGGGCATCTTATCATGCACATACCATTTGCAGAAGACCCAGAGTTTTATGAAGATTTAGAAGATTTAGATGCAGTAGAACAGCAAGCGGATAGTTTTGCTGGGGCTTTTCTTATGCCAAAGAAAAAGGCTCAATATACATTTGCCAACTTAACCTATTCAAGATTAACAGAACTTAAATTATATTGGAAAGTTTCTAAACAGGCGATCATTTACAGAGCCAAAGAAATAGGAGCTATCAATGCCAATAAATTTAAATTCCTTTTTATTGAACTGAGTCGCTTTGGCGAAAGGAAAAAAGAAAATATTGAGATAGCTATTGATATGCCGGTTCTCTTTAAGAGGATTATTTCTGTGTATGAAAATGAATTAAAATATTCTAGGAAAGCTATTTCAGAAGACATTTTAGGAATTTCAGAACAAGATTTCAATATTTGGTTTGACTTTAATGAAAGACCAAGATTGAGGGTAGTCCTAGACTAGAATACCGTTTTTTAGTATCGGTTTAAATGGGCTGTAGTTGGATACAGCCCATTTTTATTTAAGAACAGAACAAGCTTAAAAAACATCCATATATCCCTCAAGTTCATTCGTTATATCTCCCTCGTCGGGGATTGTCGTATAAACTGAAAGAATAGACACATCTGCATCTTCAGCTGCAATGTCTCGCTCATAATACACTTCCAATTCAACTTCCGCAGTCTGAGTTGTTTCCAGTTCAACTTTTGCTCTACTCCTATCATATCCATAATATCTATCATCTTCTTTATCATAAATGCTAAACGAGTAATTATTATATGTAACCTCTATCTCACATTTTATATCATAGTCAAACTGGAGAGTATAATAACCCTCATTTTCTTTATCGACTATTGAAAAATCATATATCTCAATATTTATAGTTTTAACCCTATTAATGTCTATTTCAAATGAAAGTTCATCTTTTACTTTTTCTTCGAACGCATGTGATAGCTTTTCGATGATTTCACCCTTTGACACTTCGAAAATTTCTGAAAGCCAGCCATCTAAATCTTTATTGTATTGTTTATTAATCTTATCTAACATTTCCTTGATGTCAGAAACTGGTATTAATCTTTCTGATTCATAGCCTTTAAAATCACTATCTCCACTAATTACATATATTTTCTCTCGTTTTTCTAAGCACCATGAATCTAAAGCAGATAATACTATCGCATCTGGAAATTCATATTTTTTCTTACCAGGAGAGAATGGCTTTTCACCTTTGAAATACTTAGTAACAATTGTTTTTAAGTCCGCATATTCATATGGTACTGTTTGAACATTTCCCTCCTTAATGAACATTTCGAGTTCCATCGAAAGTTTGGAAAAATCTAATTCAATATTAAGTTCTGGAAGTTCAATATAGGCTTTAAATTCAGGAATGTTTCGCAGTATTCTTGCACGCTTAGATATGTTATCTTTGAATCTATTAATTTCTTGTTTCGCATTTAGTAAGTCTTCTCTAATATTACTTTTTATTTCACTTTTTGTAATTTCAGTCAAATATAAATTTACAAAGTTTATTCCACCCCAATAAGCCAATCGTTTCAAATTCTTATTTTGAAAAAAGTTGTTCGATACGAAGGCTTGTGTATCTATAAATATATTCCTTGTTTCTAACATAGTTACTACTTGATTAAATTAAGATTAAGTCGTGATCAAACTTACTATATGTAAAACAGACGATACCTGTATCCTTTGATACGGTTCATCTCAGGAAAATGTGATCCCCGGAGCATAAGTTGCAATATAACGATTGTTACTCCTATTTCCATAGTGCCACATCAACAAACCTTCACTATGGAGAACCCTTCCATCAATTAATTATTTATGTAAGAATGGTAGCCTTTCACGAAAGGTTAAATGTCTCCTGTTTCATGATCGAATATGTTCATTTGACCACCCTGATTAAACCGCCCCATCTGCACCGCTGTTCCCTTCTCAGGTACTTCTATTACCACATCAACATCATGCTGGAAGCTATTTTCTCCTCTAAAATTGCCCTGTTTGGTAGACTGGAAAACATAGATAAAAGATTTAGCCGGATACTGGTCTTTCAAGCTTCGAAGAAAATCAGGGGATAATCCAAGCCGATTTACACTATCCAAAAAGATAAAGTCATAGTTAGTAAGATCGGCAGGCAGCCACCTTTGACGAGTTGCGTAAAGGCATTACTACCTACAAGGAAAATGGCTGCTGCCATTTCAGGATCAAATAGGTAGAAAGAATGGACATTACTATACTTCATTACAGGTGAAAATTATTGTAGAAAAAATAGGAGTGCCCGATATGATTATCGATTGATCCGAATAACATAAATTGAGAAAATAAAATTTCATTATACATATAAAATTTTTTAAATGGCAAACTGGGAATCTAAAAACATCTCTGATGTTGTCAAAGATATTGACGACAGAAAATTTGTCCTACCTGTCATCCAAAGACGCCTTGTCTGGGAGGAGGAGAAAATGGAACTCCTTTTTGATACCTTACTACGTGGGGATTCCTTTGGAGGCGTAATGGTTATTCGAGAAGATAAAAATACTCAGCCACTTTTTCCATTCAGGCCATTTACCAAAGACGGCGAATCTATTCCATCAGCAGAGGTTGATACGATTCCTCAGCAACAAAGCTTTGTCGTAGATGGACAGCAACGCTTACAAACATTTTATATTGGCCTCACAGGTACCATAAACGGAAAGATTTTATACTTTGACCTATTTAGCAATTACAATGGGCAGTTTGAATTTCAATTTGAAGGAGATTTTAGCAAACTTCCTCGACAAGCTAAAGAAGATTCAAGCAAGCTTATAAGAGGCTATAAGTGGTATCCTGTTAATGTACTATTCAATGAACTGAATAGATCGAATAACGATAGGATAGTAGCAAGGAATATAATTGCATCAGGTAATATTATTGATGACCAGGAAAAGTTTCATATTGAGGAGAATGTTGCTGCTTTTTACAGGAATATTTTTTCCGGTAAGACATTGGGCATCTCAGAGGTCGCCATTGATAAAGTCACCTTTGATGAAGTAACCAACCGCCAAAGGATAGTGGAATTATTTAGAAGACTAAATGATGGGGGTACCAAACTTTCACCATTTGACTTAGTTGCATCCATTTTTAAAGGATTTGATTGGCGAATGGAGAAGTTTTTAGAAGAAACTATAGCAGAGTACTCTGATATAGGACTGAACCAAGATAACTTAATCAAGTTGATTTTCTTGCTTCAAGATAATCACAGGAAGGAAATGACTAATATTGATGCAATTGATGCAAAGTTTGCAATCAATAATAAAGAAAGGATAATAAGCTCCTTAATCGCTCTTCGAAAGTTCTTGCAAGCCTCTGATTTATATAATTATTATAAAGAAGGTAATCGCTCATTCATTCCGCTATATTTTGTCTTGTACCATATCTTCCACAAAGAACTTGCGGACAATGAGATTGAGAATTTCTTTAAAAACTACGATGCTAACAACTCCGAATTTCCAAGGATAAAAAAGTGGATATATTATTCTCTTATTAATGGGGTATTCAAAAGCAAAGGTGCTGGCTGGATTCCGTATAAAACAGGGATAAGGAAATTGCTTGATGAAATTAAGGGCCATAAAAACAAAGAATTTCCAACGGATGACTTATTTGATGTTTACTACGAACACGGAGTTACATTTACAGAGACCTTTGATGCTTCTAATTTGGATGGATTGGATAGCCAGTTTCTATTTTACCTGATGTATGACAGGAAAATGATTATAAGGGTTCAGGATATTGACCATATAATGCCCAAATCAATTCTTGAAGGACTAAATTATGAGTGGCCTAAGATTAATAGTATCAGGAACTATCAACTCATTGACTATGGCACAAACAGGGGCGATAAAAATGCAAGTCCTTTTAAGGATTGGATAGATACCTTGCCAGATAAAAAGTCATTTGTTAAAAGCCATCTAATACCATTGGATGAATCTCTATGGCTGGAAGCTGAATTTGAAAAGTTTATTGAAGCAAGAGAGAAACTTATTCTCAATAAGATTACCTCTTATATGGGTGAGTAAATAACTCGAAAGATATCTCGCCGGTCAATTTGACCGGCTTTTTTCACCCTAATTCGGGAATGTTCGGCCCAAATCAGGACATTGCCGCCCAAACCGGGAACCCACACTTTGGGAAGCAGGGATATTGTAAGAAAACAATTCCTATGAGCCATTTAACCAGCCCTGCTAATACAGACAAGCTGCAAGTAATCCTCAATCCCCAAAAGCTACCCCTTACCCCGGATAAACTACGGGAGCTTTCAGGCTTGCAAATGACAGATGAAAAAGCAGATGAAATTATTCACTCTATAAGGTTGTTTTGCAGGGTATTATACCAACTTTCCCATCAAATAGATTAACCATTACATTACCTCTTAAATACTGATAAACAATGACTGTAGATATTTCTGCTTTCAATCAGTTTGGGAACAGGCCAAAGAAGATCACCACCTTTGTAGAATCTAACCTGGTGGTTAGTTATTCCCGTGTATCAGGCAAAGAACAGTTTGATACGAACCTTAGTCTGGAAACCCAAACCAAAGCCATTGAAGAATATTGCCGCAGGAATGGCAAAACTATAGCTGCCAGTTTTGGTGGCACCTACGAAAGTGCCAAAACAGATGGGCGTAAAGAGTTTAAGCGTATGCTGGATTATATAGCTAAACATAAGGCAAGATCAGCCAGATTGTAGTATATATGACAGACCGTTTTAGTCGCACCGGTGGCAATGCTATAAAACTTGCGCATGACCTGAGAGAAAAGTATGGTGTTACCATATATGCCGTAGCACAACCAACAGATACCCGTGATGAAACCGGCGCATTCAGCCAGGATTTGCAATTGCTGTTCAGTAATTATGACAATAAGCTAAGAAGGAAAAGAACAATAAGCGGCATGAAGGCCAAGCTGGAAAAAGGAATATGGGTAACCCGCCCGCCACAAGGCTATGATATTGTAAAAGTGAATGGAGAACGCAAGCTGGTAATTAATAAAGAAGGACTGTTAATCCGAAAGGCTTTTCTATGGAAAGCGGAGGGTGTAAAGAATGAAGCAATACTGGAACGATTAAAGGCATTGGGATTGAAGATGATTAAACAACAGCTTACCAAGACCTTTAAGCGCCCTTTTTACCGTGGTATTATTAATCACGGTTTGTTGGATGGTAAAGTTATTGAGGGCCAACATGAGAAGCTGATAAGCTATGAAGTGTTTTTGAAGGTAAACGAGATCAATGAAAAGGCTGTTGGTTTCAATATACCTCATAAAAAAGAAAATGATTACCTGCCATTAAAGGTGTTCTTAAAATGTGATAGGTGTGGTGAACCATTAACAGGGTATGAAAGGCGTAAAAAGACCAAAACGAAGGTGTTGAAGTTCTATTATTACAAGTGCCGCACCAATGGATGTAAATGCAACCGTAATGCCGCAGAACTTCATCAGCTATTCGAAGACCTGTTGACTACCCTGCAAGTATCAGAGGAATTAATAGCACCCATACAGTACGAAATGGAAAGGTTTTACGAGGAATGTTCAAAAGACAATGTTGAAAAGGAAGCTGCTCTTAAAAAACAACTGGCTGCTATAGAAAAGAAAATAGAAGATGCCGAGGAAAGCCTTTTATTAAAGCAGGTAACCCTGAAAGTGTACAATAAATTCAATAACCGGTATCAGGAAGAAAGAGCTAAAATTATTAAGGAACTGGCCGAATGTGCAAAAAGCATTTCGAACCTGCCGGAAGCTCTGAAAAGAACGCTGTCTTTTACGCGCAATCTCAGTACAGCATGGCGTTCCAGCGAAGCGACCCAAAAGGAGGAATTGCAAAAACTGATCTTTCCGGAGGGAATTGTATATGATCGGGAAAAACGGGCATTTCGAACCCCTAAGATGAATTTGATTTTTCAGCTAATTGCCCACCAGTTGGGCAATTTCGCTTATAAAGAAAAAGGGACTTACCATTACTTTTATGATAAGTCCCCTTTTGCGGACCGGACGGGACTCGAACCCGCGACCTCCGCCGTGACAGGGCGGCATTCTAACCAACTGAACTACCGATCCTCAAAACCAAAAATTTCTACTATATTTCGAAATTTCTAACAGCAATTGTAACACCGCTGTCCCGTTTTGGGATTGCAAAGATAGCAACAAAAAATTCAATTAAGCAAATCTTTTTTAAAAAAACTTTCAAGTACTATCTTTACACCGTATTAAACCTTTAAATGTACTTATGCAATTCCTGGATTTCGAAAAACCTATCGCGGAGTTATACGATCAGTTGCAAAAACTGAAAGATGGTGGCGAGAAAGCCGGCGTAGATGTTTCTGCTACGGTCAAAGAATATGAACAAAAAATAGCAGATACACGCACCAATATCTACGAACACCTTACAAGCTGGCAAAGGGTGCAACTGAGCCGCCACCCCGATAGGCCATACACATTAGCCTACATTGAAAAAATGTGTAACGGCTTCCTCGAGCTTCATGGCGACCGTAACGTTAAAGACGATAAAGCCATGGTAGGCGGTTTTGCTGACCTCGATGGCGAAACTGTCATGTTCATCGGGCAACAAAAAGGTATTAATACCAAAATGCGCCAAATCCGCAATTTTGGTATGGCAAACCCAGAAGGCTACCGTAAAGCCCTCCGTTTGATGAAACTGGCCGAAAAATTCAATAAACCTATCGTAACGCTCATCGATACCCCGGGTGCATACCCAGGCCTCGAAGCCGAAGAACGTGGCCAAGGCGAAGCGATCGCTCGTAACCTCTTCGAAATGGTGAAATTACGTGTACCGGTTATTTGTATTATTATCGGTGAAGGTGCATCAGGCGGCGCGCTCGGTATTGGTATGGGCGACCGTATCCTAATGCTCGAAAACAGCTGGTATACCGTTATCTCTCCAGAAAACTGCTCTACCATCTTATGGCGCAGCTGGAACTTTAAAGAAAAAGCCGCAGAAGAATTGAAGCTCACTTCCGAATATATGAGCAGCTTCGGTCTTGTAGATGGCGTTATCAAAGAACCACTCGGTGGTGCTCATGTGAATCCCGATGAAATGGCTGCGATCCTTAAAGCTAAGATCAAATCCACCATCGCGGAACTTAAACAAATAGATGCAGATACCCGTATCAGCCAAAGAATCGATAAATTCTCAGGCATGGGCTTCTTCGACGAAAAATAATTTTTTTCGATATAATATTTCCAACAATCAAAATTTGTTTCGACAGACAATTTTATGCTACAGCAACAGTTAAGGGGCACCGGCGTTGCGCTGGTGACGCCCTTTAAAGCGAACGAGGACATCGATTGGCATGCGCTTGAAAAGCTCATCAATCATGTAATTGAGGGTGGAGTGAATTATGTAGTAACACTCGGTACTACAGGCGAAACACCCACATTATCAGCCGAAGAAAAATTGGACCTTATAAAGTTTACCTTCGAAAAGGTTGCCAAACGGGTTCCAGTAGTAGTAGGCATTGGCGATTACAGCACCAACGATGTAATAAAGCGCTTGCAAAAGTGCCCACTCGATGAAGCTGCTGCTGTATTAAGCGTAGCACCGTACTATAGCAAACCTACGCAAGAAGGTATCTACCAACACTACAAAGCTATCGCTGCCGCTTCTCCGAAACCAATTATCCTCTACAACGTGCCAGGCCGCACCGGTCGTAATATGACCGCCGAAACTACCGTACGCCTCGCCCACGAAGTAGAAAACATCGTAGCCATGAAAGAAGCCTCTGGCGACATGGCACAATGCATGCACATCATCAAGAACAAACCAAAAGATTTCGTAGTAGTAAGTGGCGACGACGTGCTCGCTATGCCACAAATTGCCTGCGGAATGGAAGGTTTGATCTCCGTTGCCGCTAACTTCTTCGCAAAAGATGTAAGCGATATGGTAACTGCTGCCTTGAAAAACGATTACGCAACCGCACAACAACTACACTACAAGATGTTAGACGGCTTCGAATTGATGTTCGCTGAAAATAATCCTGCTGGTATTAAAGCATTCTTGCAACAAAACAATATCATCCAGAACTATTTCCGCTTACCGATCGTTCCTGCCACTGCTGCTCTCCAAATTCAAATCAAAGAATATTTGGAAAAATACTAAGCCAAGAACAACGATATCAAAAGGCGCTGACGCAAGTCGGCGCTTTTTTTGGGCCCATCATCATCACCCTATTCATCCCCCGGTGCGTCGCACACTTCCACGCTACCACTCTTTTCATCTTTTTTCCATAAAGCCTTCCATACAAACCACCACCACTTTACCACTTTCTTAGATGTAGCCAAAAAATTAACATCCATATATCGTAAATTTGCAGTTACTTAAAAAAACGGTTAGAATTATGTCGATATCAACACAAGCAGAATTTGACGGGATGACCGCCGTGGCAAATGCCGTAGCCAATACACTAAAACTAATGCGTGAATATGCCCAACCCGGCATGTCAACAAAAGAATTAGACGATTACGGCAAGAAGATTTTAGAAGAATATGGCGCCAATTCAGCTCCTTACCTCACATATAAATTCCCTGGTTATACCTGTATCAGCGTGAACAATGAAATCGCGCATGGTATCCCTTCTACCAAAACTGTATTGAAGGAAGGTGATTTAATCAACGTAGATGTATCTGCCGAACTAAACGGCTTTTGGGCCGACAATGGCGGTTCTTTTATCCTTGGGAAAGATATTCAAGGGCTACAACCACTTGTAGATGCCTCTAAACGCATTTTATACAAAGCCATCCACGAAATCAAAGGCGGCGTTAAAATCAATGAAATAGGTGGTCTTATTAATGCAGAAGCGAAAAAAGCAGGCTTCCGCGTTATTAAAAACCTCGTAGGACACGGTGTTGGTCGCAGTTTACACGAAGCGCCCCACGAAATCCCATGCTGGTACGATCGCCACAACCGCGCGAAGTTTAAAATCAACTCCGTAGTGGCTGTAGAAACCTTCATTTCCACCAAAGGAAGTGAAGCCTTCACAGAAGCCGATGGCTGGACACTCACCGGCCGCGATGGCAGCTTCGTTGCACAACACGAACACACCATCGTAATCACCGATGGTAAACCCATCATTCTTACTTCCGCAAACGAAATCTGGAACTAATACCAGGTTGTCATATAAAAAAAGGTCGACGCACAATAAAACGTCGACCTTTTTTGTTTTTTATGCATTTCAATTACTTTTAGCATCTTACGTACAAACCCATTCCCCCACATGAGAAAACATACCATTATTGTTCTATACTGCCTATTACTAACGAATATGCTTTTTGCCCAAGTACAAGGCTACCGTGGTTTACCTGAGCGCATGTTCACACTTCCCAACGCAGCATCAAAAGAAGCGCACCAACAATTGGCAACAGCATATTTAGCGTATGCCGACTCCCTTTCATTCGCCAACAAAGCATTGTCTAAAAATACGTTGACTGCTATTTATCATTCTCGTGCTGCCGCTTACGCTGTTTTAGAAAATTGGGATGCAATGAAAAAGGAAGTTAGCCAAGCAAAAGCTATTGATCGAAAACTTCGTGCGAAAAATGCACTGGTAGAATTCCAAGCACTCTATATTGCCAAAACCGCCACGCACGGTAACTTCTATGAAAACTATTACAATGCATATAAAAAACTGGTGCTACCATATAATAAACAATTACAAGAAGAGATCTATGCACATTTAAACTTCCTATTTACCGATTACCAAACTATCCATCAAATAAGTATCAAGGAAGCTCAAAAAGATGGCGTGATTAACCAAGGAGCTACAGGACACTTTCTAATAGCATATTTATTTGCACAAGTAAAAGCTGAGCTAGCAGCTACCAACGATCATACTAAAACGCCACCACCGGCAGGTACCGCTAATTAATTATCTTTATTCCCACATGAAGAAGATCATATCGCTTGTTTTGATAGCATTATTCGTAAGTAAGGCCCTTTGCGCCCAAATGCCTAAATACCAGGATATACCGCAACGCACTTTCAAATTGCCCGCTAGTCCAACACAAGCTGATTATGAAAAAGTGGCTACTGAATTCTTGGATTATGCCGATTCATTATTCGATGCCAACGACCAATTATCGAATCAAACAAGAACATCCTTATTCGTAACTACGGCATATGCATATGCAATTTTAGGTCATTGGCAGGATGTAGCCACCTCTTTAAGAGGAGCGATGAAATGGACCCCCAAAGGCTTCCATCCCTATAAAGTCAACCTCGATATGATGATTTTCGCCCACCTAAAAACAGCCCCCGTTAGCAATTACTACGACGCTTACTTAGCCACCTTCAACGAGCTTACAAAAGGGTTTAATGATGATTATTTAGATCAGCTCAGAAAATACTCGCAATTCTTATTTACCGACTTCCAAAAGATTTGTGCCAATGCTTTTGAAAATGTGAGAAAAGCCAATGGGAAAGCTTTCAATGTAGAACAAAGCGCCTTGGGAAACCTGATGGGTGGCTATGTTTTTGGCCAATTGAAAGGCCTGCTCATCGAAAGCAAAGCCACAGCCATCAATAAAAACACGCCCATTCCCGGGATTTAAGCCAATTCTTGTAACAAAATATTATACCTGGTCGTCTCTACGTTGTTGAGACGGCCGTTTTTTATTAGGAATTACCTAAATTGAAGTACCAAAATCACACGCCGACAAAGCCATCTATAAACCTTAAAGCGTTTTATGAAAAAAGTTATCCTCGTGTTTGCCTGCCTCAGCCTCGCTATTGCGCTGCCGGCACAACAACCCGCTTATGCAGATGTTCCCGAAAAAACTTTCGCCATCCCAGCACAGCCCAATGCTGCCGATTACCAAAGTATCGCGCAGAAATACCTGCAATATGCCGACTCTCTTTTCGGGAGCAAGACAAGTTTATCCAAAGAAACAAGGAAATATATTTTCGTCACCAGCGCATTTGCCAACACCATCTTGGAGAAATACCCCGCTGTAGTAGCTAACGTCGACAGCTTCCGGGTACTCGAAAAAGATAGAAAACTAGTGTCACTCGCCGGTTACTCGGAAGTGATGGCCTTTGCCAAAGCCAAAATGATGCCTCACGGCAACTTTAATGATAACTTCACCACGCAGTATGATGCACAAATTGGCCCCCTCGACCAAGAAGGTCAAGACCAATTATTAAGCTTCGCCAGTTATTATTACACCTCTTATGCCGATGCCAGCAAAGAAATTGCTGCTGAAGCGGGCAAAAATGGTAAAGTAAAAAGCGAAGAACTGTTTGATGTACTTGGCACCTACGTGTACGGTATCATCAAATCCCAAGCCTTCGCTGCTCACCAAGCCTATGCACAAAAGCTAACGCTTGCCAAATACGATATCCAGCGCGATGTACGCATCCCGCTCCGCGATGGTACTAAGCTTAGCGCGATACTAGTGCTTCCAAAAGGCGCATCGCCCAAACTTCCTACGATTTTACGTGTTAACTGCTACCCAGTTAATGAAGGTTTTGAAGTAAATGCAACTAAAATTGCCGCCAATAAAGGTTACGCTAGCTTAACTGTATATAACCGTGGTAAATACAAATCGGAAGGCGTTTTCCTCCCGTTTGAAAATGATGCCAAGGATAACCACGACATTATCGATTGGATTAGCAAACAATCTTGGAGCGATGGGCAAGTAGGTATGTACGGAGGCTCGTATTTAGGTTTTGCACAATGGGCTGCGACTAAATACTTGCACCCTGCTTTAAAAACAATTGTACCACAAGTAGCCGTAGGTGCAGGTATCGATTTTCCTAACCCGCAGGGCGTGCAATTAACGTACAACTTGCAATGGTTGAAATATGCTGCCAGCCAACCCATGACCGACTTATCACAAATGCGCAACCAGGATCGTTGGGATAAAATCAACAATGCCTACTTACGTAACGGTGTAGCATATAACAAACTCGATTCCCTAGAAGGAAGCGGAACCGACACCATTTTCCAACGCTGGTTAAAGCACCCCACTACCGACGATTGGTATGCTGCTCAAACTCCTACTCCTGAAGAATTCGCGAAAATCAATATTCCCATCTTCACCACAACAGGGTATTTCGATGATGATCAAAGAGGGGCTATGTATTACTACCGTATGCACAACCAATTCGGACCAAAAGACGCCATAAATAATCACTACCTATTTATTGGTCCATTCGACCATGGTGGTGCACAAGGCAACCCAAGAGCCGAATTAGCGCCTTATAAAATTGAAAAAGAAGCCTTGTTAAACCAAGTAAACTTGGTATACGAATGGTTCGATTATGTACTGAAAGGCAAACCCAAACCTGCGTTCTTGCAAGACCGTGTGAACGTATTCGTTATGGGCGAAAATAGGTGGGCACACTTCAATTCGGTTCAGAAAATGAACCGCGATACACTTAATTATTATCTTTCTCCCAACAACCAACTACAGGCCAAGCAAGCAAACTCAAGTCCTATCGCTATTAAGTTTAGTACAGCCCCGGGCTTAGACGACACTTTGCATATCTATACCAATAACAACGCCATGGTAACCGAAGAAATCTTCAAAAAGAAAACGAAGCTGCTTTTCGAAACACCGGTTTACCAAGAAGCTTTCGTATTGAATGGCAGCCCAACGTTGGACTTGTACCTTAGCATAGATGCACCTGATGCAGATATCTTCTTTACCATCTGGGAGGAAGATGCCAAAGGAAAGCTTTGGCCACTATCGCAAAGTGTACAACGTTTATCCCATGCGAAAACCATCCATCAACGTAACTTGTTAAAAACAAACGAAGTATATCACTTCACCTTCGATAACCTTTACTGGATCACCAAACGCATCGAGAAAGGTAGTAAGCTGAAAGTAACGGTAGCCCCGTTGTCCGACACGTTCTGGCAAAAGAACTATGGTAGCGGCAAGGATGTAAGCACCGAAACCAAGGCCGATGCCCGCAACATCGAATTGAAGATCTACAACGATGCTAAACGTCCTTCTGTTGTGCATTTCCCAGTTATGTAGTTTCACTTTTTAGAGGTTCATTATACAACGCATTGCCATAAAGGCAATGCGTTTTTCTTTGTATAAAGCGGCTGTTTGTAGATATGTTTTTTATGTAATAGGAGAAATTAGGGGGTTGATACCGATTTTTAACCTGTTGGTGTAACATTTTTTATGGGCCAGTTAGATGGAAATACTTTTACATCATCAACACAACCTATATGAAATCTATTAAACGCCATCTAATACTTGGAGCATTTTTAGTAACCGGTTTTGCCGCAAATGCTCAAACAATTAAAGGTTCCATTGCCGACGCAGGTAGCAAGCAAGGTTTACCGTCCGCCACGGTAACCTTGTCAGCTACCAATTCTACCCCGATTATCAAAACAACTAATGACAAAGGCGAATTCGTTTTCAATAGCTTAAAAAACGGGGCCTATAGCTTACGTGTTACCTTCATGGGATTCAAAGACACAACGATTGCGAACATCGCTGTGAACAACAATACCATCAACATTCCAACAATCTTATTGAACAGCACCAGCAGCAGCCTCAAAGCCGTTGAAGTAAAAACAACACCACCGTTAATCACGATGAGTGGTGATAAAATGACCATGAACGTAGCCGGTTCCCCAGCTGCTACGGGTTCTACTGCCTACGAATTGATCCAAAAAGCACCGGGTGTTGTGATAGAGAATCAAAGTAACAAACTCACCTTGAACGGTAAACCTGTTACAGTGTATATCGATGGTAGACCCTCACGTTTATCTCCAGATGATTTAAAGAACCAGTTGAGCGGCATGTCGGCCAACAACATCGATAAACTGGAGATTATGAGTAATCCATCGGTGAAATACGATGCACAAGATGGTGCTATCATCAATATCAAATTCGTAAAGAATAAAAACTTCGGTACCAACGGTACACTTACTTTAGGTGGTGGTGCTGGTGTATTTCCACGTGGTAATGGAGGTATTACGTTGAATAACCGTAATAAAAAAGTGAATATCTACGGTGGTTACGATTACTTGTATACCAAAACCCGCAATAACGCCATTAGTGATCGATACTTCACGAATAACTATGTTATCCACGATGTAAACCCAGTTGATGAAAAAGCACAAACACATAACGTGAAAGTGGGCGTAGACTACGACCTTAACTCGAAAAACTCGTTTGGTGTATTGTTGAAAGGCAGCTTCTCGGACCGCGATCGTTTGAATGAAAACATGACTTACTTGGGTTTCCAAGGCAAACAAACGGATTCTACTTTATCGCAAATTAATACCGGCGATGTAAGAACCTTTAACCCTTCTGCGAACGCATACTACAAATACGCCAATGCGCTCAAAAGGAAAGAATTCACCATCAACTTCGACTATTTCAATTTCAATAAAGATTGGTACGATGGCTTTAACACAGCCTACTTCTTACCCAACAGCACTAGCCCATTCCGCCAAGATGCATTGCGTAACAACTCATTATCCAATATCAATTTATACTCACTCAGCGCCGATTACGAACGCACAACGAAATTCGCCAAATGGGAAGGCGGTGTTAAATCAACTTATACACAAACAGATAACGACCTAAACTGGGAATTATTAAACACCGGTAAATGGGAAAATGATGTCAGCAAAACAAACCACTTTATCTATAAAGAAAACGTCAACGCAGCCTACTTACAAGGTTCTAAAAGCATCAAAAAGCTTGCATTAACCGCTGCATTACGTTTAGAACATACTTACGCAAAAGGTGACTTACGCGCTACGGAAAATTCGGCGGCTAGTTCTTTCGACCGCAACTATTTGCAATTATTTCCTAGCGTAAACGTGAACTATAATAAGGATATGGCACATATCTATAGCTTCAGCTACCGAAGAAGCATCCAACGATTTGGTTATGATATTGTGAACCCATTCATCAATTATAAAAACGCTTATACCTATTCCCAAGGTAATCCTAACATTAAACCGATGGACTTACACGCCATGGAAGCTGGATTTATCTACAAATACACGTTTATCACGAAAGTTGGTTGGGTACACAGTGGCAATGCTTTAACAATGGTTTATAAACAAGATGAAGAAAAGAAAACATTAGTAACTACTTACGACAACCTCGGTAAATTTAACGTAGCCTATGCTAGCATGGTCTTTACTAAAATGTTGTACAAAAAATGGCAAACCATGACCATGTTAAACGGTTTGTACTTTAACGTGAAAGATGGTAGCCAAGGTGGTTTCGAAACCAATAGCTTCGCCTTAATGTTCAATTCTACCAATACGATTACCTTGCCTAAAAAGTTTGTTTTGGAAGTAACCGGTTCTGCTTCTACACCAATGGTAATGGGTGTTACTAACATTGGCGCAATGGCTTCTTTGGATTTGGGTGTGAAGAAAACCATCTTGAAAGACAAAGGCTCATTGAAATTAGGTGTTACCGATATTTTCCATAGCCGTAAAGTAGATTACAAAGTTGATTATCAAAATATCCTGAACAAAGTACATTCTATCCCTGATTCTCGTGTTGTAAACCTCACTTTCAATTACTCTTTTGGTAATAAAAATGTGAAACAAACGAAAACAAGGAAAAGTAGTATCGAATCAGAAAACAGCCGTACAAATGCAAGTGGACTTTAAGTCACTTGCATTTTGAATTAGGAGTGTTATATTTATCATTCTAGGAAGAAGATATGTTCGAACAAATAAAAAATATCATCAAACGCGACTGGAAGAAGATTTTCATCATTTTCCTCATCCTGTTAGTCTATTATGGCTTCGCTATATTCATGGCTTGGAACGTGTACATGGCCTCATTTAATAATGGTCATAACTCCTTAGCCGGAATGGTATTAAGCAGCATACGTGGTTTATTGGAAAACACGATATTCACGTATATCCTTATTTACCACGCCATGATTCCCCTTTTCCACAATAGGAAATTTGGCCGGTTCTTTATGATTGTGCTAGGGATATTAGTAGTGAAGATTATTGTAAGCTTTTGGTTAGATTACGGCTTAGTACACGAAACGTACGAAATATCGATGCGCAAAACCCGGCAGGATAATGATAGCAGTATGGCTTTCAAATACTGGGTGCTCGAAAACCGGAAATTGTTCTTCTTGGCTTCGCTAGTGATAGGTTATTTGCTGAATTTGGTGGTGATATTTGTAGTGGCCTTAGTGATTGATTGGAATAACCGCGCCAAAACACAGAAAGAACTAGAGAAACAGAAACTGGATGCTGAGCTATCTGCTATTAAATACCAAATCAATCCACACTTCCTCTTCAATTCGCTCAATTTCATTTATAGTAAAACCGTGCCGCTAAGTGATGAAGTATCACACGCGGTATTATTACTATCTGATATTATGCGCTACGCGTTGGGGAAAGAAGAAGATGCAAATGGTCTTGTGAGTTTAGACCGCGAGTTATTACACATGAAAAATGTGATCGACATTAACCAAATGCGCTTCAATAACAAGCTAAGCATTCTTTATAACGAAAACATTACCAATCATAAAGCCCGCATTGTACCGCTAATACTAATTACATTAGTTGAAAATGCATTCAAACATGGCGACCTTTTAAACCCGAACGAGCCATTGGTGATACAAGTAGATGTTGATGATTCGAAATTGCGGTTTTATATTTGTAACAAGAAGAAAAAAGGCACAAAAGAACTATCAACCGGGATTGGCCTCAAGAATGTACGCCACCGCTTACAACTCATGTACGAAAAGAAACATACGCTTAAAGTACAGGAAGACGATAATTTTTACATAACTGAATTGACTGTTAATTTCTAGCCATGATAAACTGCATTATTGTAGATGATGAACAACATGCCATTGATTTATTAGTGCATCATATCGGTAAAACACCTTTCCTTAACTTGGTATTTACCAGTACAGATCCCGTTGAAGCACTACAAGTAGTGAACTCGCAAAAAATTGATTTGGTTTTCTTGGATGTGCAAATGCCCACCATGACAGGCATAGATTTCATTAAAGCAATTAACGGGAAAAGTAAGGTAATTTTAACGACGGCCTACAGTGAATACGCTTTCGAGGGATTTGAGAATGATGTGTTGGATTACTTGTTGAAACCCATTTCGTTTGCTCGCTTCATTAAAGGAGCGCAACGCGCTATGTCGTTCATTACCCCCATTGGCAATACTCCATCACAGCCAGCAGCCCAAGAAGAGGACGATTTCATTTTCGTAAAAACAGAACAAAAAGGCAAACTCATCAAAATCAATTTGCCCGATATTGTTTACATCGAAGGTTTGAAAAACTACGTTAGCATCAATACCCAACAAGGCGAAAAAATCATTGCCTTATTGAATATCAAAGATCTCGAAGAACGATTGCCAGCAGGCCGCTTTACGCGTACACATAAATCCTTCATTATTGCAACCGCTTATATCACGATGATTGAAGGTAATATGGTACACCTGGAAAATACCTCCAGTACCATTCCCATTGGCGACACCTACCGCGAGCCGTTTATGGCACAGATGAAAGAAAAGATTATGTCAAATAAAAAATAGTGTTAGTCCCGGCCCATCGCCGGGACTTTTCATTTTCTTAAACTGCCGACCCCGCAAAATTCAATAACTTGCAGCTTTAACGTAATTATTATGGCAGGGAAATCATGGCAGCAGTTAGGATTCCTATTCGTGTTTATAGCCTTTATAACGGCTTGTAAAACAACAAAAGTACAGGAATCTCCAAAGGAGAAAGGAACGCTAGTGTTCCACCACCAATACGTATTACCAAACCACACCAAGTTTGAAGGCATTGATATCGGCGGTTTATCCGGCATCGACTACAACGCCGATAAACAGGAGTATTATATGATTTGTGATGATCGCTCTGATTTAGCTCCCGCAAGGTTCTATACAGGCCGTGTACATATTAACGGTTATAAAATCGATAGCGTTTCCTTCATCAAATCCACCACGTTCAAATTACCGAATGGCGATACTTATCCCAAACGTGCGGTGAACCCAGCACTTACGCCCGATCCCGAAGCACTGCGATTCGATCCTACACGCCGTGTTTTCCTTTGGACAAGCGAAGGTGAACGTACTTTGGAACAACCCTACGCTGCCATCACCGATCCTAGTATTACCGCTGTAGACAGTAGCGGCAACACCCAATATAACCTACCTATTCCTGCTCAATTTGAAATGAGCAAGGAAGAAAAAGGTCCTCGTAGAAACGGCGTATTCGAAGGCCTAGCCTTTACCCCGGATTATAAATACTGCTTCGTTAGCTGCGAAGAACCCCTGTACGGCGATAGCGAACGTGCCGACACCATTGATCAAAAGATTTATACCCGCATTATTAAGTACGATTTGAGCACCAAAATGCCCATAGCACAATACTTGTATCCTTTGTCGTCGGTGGCAAGCATACCCAATCCTAAGAACGGTTTCAGGGTAAACGGCGTATCGGATATTATGGCAATCAACGAAAACCAAATCATGGTTATCGAACGTTCATTTTCAACCGGTGTAAAGAACAACACCATCCGTGTTAATCTTTTGGATGTATCAAAAGCCACAGATGTAAGCAATATCATGGAATTGAAAAAAGCAACGGTAGGTATCGACTATAAAGAACCAAAAGTAAAAGCCTTATTTACATTCGATAAGATTGCCGGCAAAGTGAATATGATCGATAACGTAGAAGGTGTTACATTTGGCCCCGTTTTACCAAATGGCAACCGTAGCCTGGTATTTATCGTGGATAATAATTTCAGCGATACCGAAGAAACGCAATTTTACTTGTTTGAATGGAAGCCATAATGGTTTTGAATATTTTATAAAAAAGGGTTCCCTATTATAGGTAGCCCTTTTTCTTTTCTACCCCCTGTAATCCTTACCGACAAATAGCCGCCTATCAAAATTTAACAAATCCAATACAATATTGATACTATCTTATGTGCTTATAAACTGCTTATCTATGACCTATAAATCGCCCTTGAGCGGACTATGCCTTGGCCTACTAGTGGCATCCTTGGCAACCCCTCCAAGTTTTGCGCAAAGTAAAACCAGCCCTGTCGACACATCCAAATCTGCCGCTGCTGCGCCTAAAAAGCCTTCAATTGCGGACAAAGTAAAATCTAGCCGTAAAGAAGACGGTCTTTTCACATTGTACCAAGACACTGTAACAGGGAGTGTTCAGATGTACATTCGTAAAGACCAATTAAACAAACCATTTGTCTACCAAAGTTTCTCGATGAACGGTCCTACCACTTTGTTCTTGAACCAAAGTATGCACCGTTCCAACTTCGTTTTCAAAATGAAAAAGGCGTATGATAAAGTGGAGTTCCAATTAGTGAACACTAACTTCTACTACGACCCCAATAACGCTGTAAGCAAAACTGATGGCGTAGACATTTCTGAAGCCGTGTTTTTCTCTGATAAACCATCGGCAGAAGATGAAAACGGTTATTTAATTGCTGTGGATGGCTTGATGTTGAGTGATAAACTCGACCCCGTAAAACCAACAACACCCCCAGGTATGCCGCCAGGTGCTATGTTTAACTTGGGTGGTTTAAATCCAACAAAGTCTAAATACTACAAAATCAGCGCGTACCCAACAAATACCGCTATCCAAGTAGATTTAGCATACGACAACCCAATGCCTTTCAATGGTGGCGGTAAAGACATTACTGATGCGCGCTATGTACGTGTACGTATGCAACACACGTTCATTGAAATGCCTAAAAATGATTTCCGCGCACGTTTAGAAGATCCACGCATTGGTTACTTCTCTGAAGAAGTAAACGATCAAACATCTCTTTCTGCAACGCCATACCGCGATCGTATCCACCGTTGGAACTTAAAGAAAAAAGATCCAAATGCTGCGATCAGCGAACCGGTTGAACCAATCGTATGGTATGTAGAAAATACGACCCCGGTTGAATACCGTCAAACGATCATCGAAGCGGGTTTGAAATGGAACGAAGCTTTTGAAAAAGCTGGTTTCAAAAATGCCGTGGTAATGAAAATGCAACCAGATGACGCTACTTGGGATCCAGGTGATGTTCAATATAACGTGATCCGTTGGGTAGCAAGTGCTACACCTAGCTATGGTGCAATCGGCCCAAGCTTCGTAAACCCAGTAACAGGTCAAATCCTTGGTGCAGATATCACAGTTGAGTGGGCTTCTGGTAGCTACTCGCCAGTATTGGAAGATTTGTTATCTAACAACGGTGCAGCTTTCAATAACCAAGCAATCGACAATCACTTCCACCCAGATGGTGCTCGTTGTACAATGGCTGCAGAATTAAAAGCGCAGTTCGTAGCGGGTGCTACTTTCGTAGAAGCTGGCAATGCTAGCCCTGCAGAAGTATCTGAAATGCACAAACAATTCTTGTACTACTTGATTTTGCATGAAATGGGTCATACCCTTGGTTTGAACCACAACATGAAATCAAGCCAGTTATGGTCTCCAGCTGAAATCAACAATAAATCCCTTACCCGTCAATACGGCCAATTGGGTTCTGTAATGGATTACCCAGCTATCAACGTAGCATTGGATAAATCCCAACAAGGCGATTACTATACAACTAAACCTGGTCCTTACGATTTGTGGGCAATCGAATATGGTTACGTAGAAACAACGCCAGAAAATGAAAAAGCTACCTTAGACAAAATCCTTGCTCGTAGCACCGATCCTAAATTAGCATTCGGTAACGACGCAGACGATATGCGTTCTCCAGGTAAAGCCATCGATCCCCGCGTGATGATCAACGATTTAACAAACGATGCGGTTGCATATGCAGAAGATCGTTATAAATTGGTGAATAACATCATGCCTAAATTGAAGGCTAAATACAGCAAACCTGGCCAATCTTACGCCGAGTTAAGAGCTCGTTACGGTACATTGGTTGGTCAACGTAATAGCATGACCCAAGTTGTAAGCCGCTACATTGGTGGTGTATATGTAGATAGAAGCTTTGCAGATCAAAATTCATCTACAAAACCATTTACACCGGTTCCATATGAACTGCAAAAGAAAGCAATGACTGTATTAACGAAATACGTTTTTGCTCCAGATGCGTTTAAAGCAGATGAGTCATTGTATCCATACTTACAAATGCAACGTCGTGGTTTCAACTTCATGTCAGGTACTGAAGATCCAAAAATCACGGGTAACTTCGCTGCACACGGTGGTGGTGCCATCATGCACATTTTACACCCCACTACTTTACAAAGAATCACCAACTCTCGCTTGTATGGTAACAAATACACAGCAGCTGAAGTAGTAGGCGACTTAACTAAAGCGATTTTCGCAGCAGATTTAGCAGGTAACGTAAACGTGTACAGGCAGTATTTGCAGAACGAATATGTTCGCCAGCTAGCCGCTATTCCTGGTTCAACTATGTACGATTCAGTGTCTAAAGGCGTAGCTATCTATAACTTGAAAAAAATCCGCCAACAATTAGCTGCCGCAGTTGTAGGTGATGAAGAAACAAAAGCACACCGCGCTAATATCGTTTTCACAATCGATAAAGCGTTGGCAGTCAAATAATTTATATCGTTAGCAGATACCATGATTAACACCTCTTAGTTTCCTACTAAGGGGTGTTTTCATTTTAAGTAGTTCAATATTATGCAGTTAACTGTTTATTGAACAGCCATCTTTTATTGGTGTAATATTTGACCCTTTATAGGCAGAAGGGTATCCTCATGGCTTTATTTTCCTTATAGCTTACTTACCCTATTACCTACCTGTGCTTAGCCTTAATTCACATAATCTCATATAAGTATCTTCTGTGCATTTTCTGTGCACATTTACTGTAACTATCAAGTTCTTCCCATGTAGCTTCCAAGTAAGTTCCATGTAGTTTCCAAGTAAACACCATGTAATTCCATGTAGTTTGATCGTATATACATCGTATATACATCGATAATTGATCGGTATTCTATCGACATTCCCTTTATGTTTACTTATCATTCTCTTGATAAAGTATTGAGATTGAATTTATTGCCTCCCAGCTGCTATTCACTTTGCTATTTACAGCTAGCTAACAACTCGTTTGTAAATTATATATATGACAATTGAGCAAACGAACAACTATGCAATTGATTTGCGGAGGAAATATGGGTGGTTGATCAAAAATGTAGGAAGAAAGGTACTAGTTTGAAGGGCTATAAGCAATTACAGGTCAACGTGTTTATTACACAGAAAAAATACTTCTTATATAAAGCCATATTTTTTATATTCCAAATATATAAATATACATATAATTCGTAATTTTAAAGTTAGAATCCTATACTACTATAGTACATAACTAAACATTATGCATATCCTAATCAAGCGTTTAGTACTGGCAGCGGGCTTGTTCCTGTCGTTCGGTACAGTAAATGCAGCCACTATCTATGTCAACCTGAATGCCACTGGCACCAACAATGGTTCATCATGGGCAAATGCTTACACTTCCTTACAAACAGCTATTGCAGCAGCCGCACCGGGCGACCAAATCTGGGTAGCCATGGGTACTTACCTCCCCACTACAACTTCCAATACCTCGATTCCTTTCCAAATGAAATCTGGTGTAGGTATTTATGGTGGATTCCGAGGTAACGAGGCAAACCTTACTGATCGTAACTTCCTTACCAATCCCACTATTCTTAGTGGTGATATTGGGGTGCCGAATGCAGTAGGCGATAATAGTATTTCCGTGGTAGTGTTTAATGAAACCGACCCCGATGCTATCCTCGATGGGTTTCATGTAAGCGGTGCAAATGGTGGCGCTACAGGAGGTGGTATTTATATCACCACCAACGCTCCTTCCCCCTCAAACACGATGGTATTTGCCAACGTACGTAACTGTACCATCGAAAACAATACCGGCTCCGTAAATGCAGGTGGTATTGTTATCAGCCCAAGAAGTGTAGGAGCCATTGTAAATGCACAACTCAACAATAACGTTATCAGGAACAATACCGGGGTAAATGGTGCGGGTGTAACCGTTGCTGCTATTACCAACGATAACGTTATCAATACCAATATCGCTAATACCGTGTTCTACAATAACCGCGGTAACAATGCCGGTGCTATTATGGTTACGAACGTAAGTGGTATCAATAGCATTATCCAAACAAATGTTCTGAACGTAAGTGCTTCACGCAACCAAAGTACGGTAAGTAGTACAGGTGCCTTCTACATGCAATCTGGTACAAGCACCATCTTCAGCACAACTATTCAAAATACCATTGCCTATAACAATGGCAACAACACTGCTACCGGTGAAATCAATAACACATCGGGCGCTACTATTAGTGTTAGCAATTCTATCATTAGCGGCCCTGCTGTTTATCCAGGTACAGGTAACTTGTTAGCCAACCCTCGTTTCGTAAACGCGGCTACAGGTAACCTCGACTTACTCTCTTGCTCTCCTGCTATCAACGCGGGTGTAGCTAACGCAAGCGTACCGGCTACGGATGTGGTGAATAGAGGTCGTACCCAATTCGGCGTAATCGACATCGGCGCCTTCGAATCGCCTAATCCATTCGCTTTACCTTCAGGCCCTACTTTAACAAATAACCCGATCTTATTATGTCAAAATACATCGCCTGTTAGCGGTCCGGGTAGCACAGGCTTCATCGACGAACTAGCGGGTGTAGGTAACGATCCTACCTTGCAATGGTACGATGCTAGCAAAAATCCTATTACGCTTACGGCTCCTCCACAAGTAACCACGGTAGGTCAAACTACCTACTTTGTAACTAGAACAGATGCCTCTGGTTGCGTAAGTGATTATGTGGAAGTAACCGTAAACGTTCGCCCGATGGTGCCATGGGGTACTACAGATTTAGCTGAAAATTTCTGTTACGGTATTACTGGCGCTGCGTTTACAAGTGTTAATCCAGATCCAGGCCATAGCATTCTCTGGTACACTTCAAGAACAGGCCCTAGCAGTCCAACAGCTCCTACAATTGATACACATGCACCAGGCTTAACTACTTACTACGTGGCACAAGTGAATAACTCGACTGGTTGCGTAAGTAATAAAGTGAGTGTAAACGTTAATATTGCACCTGAAATTCCAGTACCAACAGTTACACCAGTGCCTGATTTTTGCGTAGGTAGCTCACCACGCTCATTAGCACCATATGTATCAGGTACAGATATTTACTGGATTCAAGGGGCAAGTGTTCCAACACAAACAGCTCCAACTGTAACTCCTACTGCTCCTACAACAACGGATGTTATTTGGTTAGTATACCAAACTCGCCCATTAATCCCGGGAGATAGAACCGACACAAGGGTATGTCAAAGTGCTCCTGCACAAGTTACTTATGCAATTGTAGACGGTTTAACGCCAATTCCTGACCAAGCAGTACAATCATTCTGTTATGGTACAGCACCTCAACCAATTCCGCAACCTGCCGGTAATAACTACTTATGGTATACAACGCCTACAGGTGGAACAGGTTCTCCAACCCGCTTAAATACAAATACTAGCACGGTAGGTACCTACGATGTATATGTTGAAGTATCGAGCACAGCGAATTGTCAATCTAACCGCGCACGCGTTCCGATTAATATCCTAGCTGCTCCTGCTGCTCCAGTAGTTACAACACCTGGTCCTACTTTCTGTGAAGGTGCTCCTGCTTCTCCTCTAACGGCTAGCAGCGGTCCTAACACACAATTATCTTGGTATACAATGCCAACAGGTGGTGCCGGTGTTACTTCCTACACGCCAGTAACAGGTACACCAGGCAACTTCAACGTATACGTGTCGGCGATCGATTTAACATTCCAGTGTGAAAGCCCCCGCGTTCCAGCTCCTTATACTGTTTCTGCGAACACAATGCCTGATTTCACGGTAAGCAATATCTGTTTAAATAATACATTAACTATCACCCTCAATGGTGCATTACCTGCGAATGCTACTTGGGAATTAGATGGTGGCCAAGTGGTATCTGGTACGGGTAATACTGTTCGCCAAATTAGATGGACGGCCCCTGGTACTTACAGTGTAGGTATTATTGATCCATCTGGTGGAAGTTGCGGTACGGAACGATTGAAAGATGTAACCGTAAATCCTTTACCAACTGTAAGAATTGCTCCTGTTACAGCTGCTATTTGCGAAAACTCGCAAGTGAACTTAGTGGCCAGCGGCGCCGTTTCTTACGATTGGACACCTAAAACGGGTGTAATCGGAAGTACTACACCAACAGCTACTGTAACCATGATCGACGGTGCCGTTTACCAAGTAGCCGGTACAGACGCAAATGGTTGTGTGAACACAGCTAGTATTACGTTAGCATCCGATCCAAACTGTATCACGTACGCGTTCCCGAATGCCTTCTCTCCAAATGGCGATGGTAAAAACGATGTATTCCGTGTAAGAGGTATCGGTAAACCACAAGTATTCGAAATGCGCATCTACAACCGCTGGGGTAACTTGCTCTTCATGAGCCAAGATATGTCGAGAGGTTGGGACGGTCGTAACCAAGGTAAAATGCAACCAGTAGGTACATACTTGGTTATGATTCGCTACATGGATGAAAATGGTAAAATCTTTGAAAAGAAAGGATCATTAACACTCGTACAATAGCATACATATCGCATAAAGTTTAGGAGAAAGTCGCGGGTTACCGCGACTTTCTTTTTTTTATACAAACATCTCCGGCATCTGCTTGTTTTACATGTATTCACTCATCATCCTAATCATGTAAAATTTATGAGTAAGAGCGTTTCAGAACAATTAGTAGAGATGTTGGTACAGGCCGGTGTAAAGCGCGTATACGCGGTAACGGGCGATAGTTTGAATCCTGTGAATGATGCAATTCGTAGAGATGGTCGTATTGCATGGGTGCATGTACGGCACGAAGAAGCAGGGGCCTACGCCGCTAGCGCGGAAGCACAGCTAAACGGGATTGCTTGCTGTATGGGTAGTAGTGGCCCGGGCCATGTACATTTGATTAACGGGTTATATGATGCACACCGAATTGGTGCACCGGTAATTGCCATTGCCAGCACTTGTCATACTACTGAATTCGGCACCTCCTATTTCCAAGAAACGAATACCATTAAGCTGTTCGACGATTGTAGCTATTACAACCAAGTAGCCTCTACCCCGCACCAGTTTGCCCGTATGATGCAACATGCATTACAAACAGCTATCCATTCTAAAGGCGTAGCAGTAGTTGGGTTGCCGGGTGATGTTGCGGAAATGGATGCGGCCGACGTATCTAGTAGTACGCAAATCTATGCGCCGCAAACGAAGATCGTTCCAGCCGAACAAGAATTACAAGCCTTGGCCGACATACTGAATAACCACGAGAAGATTACCATATACGGTGGTGCAGGCTGTAAAAATGCTGCTACCGAAGTACAACAACTTGCCGGCTTACTACACGCCCCGGTTGCCTATTCCTACCGCGGTAAAATGCATTTACAAGGCGATACAGCGCATGCAGTAGGTATGACCGGGTTACTTGGTCATTCCAGCGGTTACCAAGCCATGCACGACGCTGAAGTATTGTTAATGTTAGGCACAGACTTCCCCTATGTGCCGTTCTTGGATGTAAAAGGTAAAATCATTCAAATAGATGTGAAGCCACAGCATTTGGGAAGAAGGGCCAACCTAACGATGGGTTTATGTGGCAACATGCGCGATACATTACAAGCACTCTTACCACTTATTCAACAAAAATCCAATACCGCTCATCTTACTAAGCAACGCGAAGCGTATGAGAAAGTGAGCACCAAAGCTATACCCGAAAAGAAGGGAGAAACGAACGCTATATATCCAGAATACATCGCGTATTTAATTGATGAAATAGCTGCCGACGATGCCATTTTCACCGTAGATACAGGCATGTGCAACGTGTGGGGAGCCCGTTATATTAGCCCGAAAAATGGTCGAGAAATGTTAGGTTCATTCAACCATGGTTCTATGGCCAATGCCTTACCCATGGCAATAGGCGCTGCCTTTGCGCGTCCTGGTAAACAAATTGTAGCATTTTGCGGCGATGGTGGTATTACCATGACGCTTGGCGACTTAATGACCATCGCGCAGTACAAGCTGCCTGTAAAACTAGTTGTATTCAATAACCGTGCATTAGGCATGGTGAAATTGGAAATGCAAGTAGCAGGCATTCCCGATTGGCAAACCGATATGGTAAACCCCGATTTCGCGATGATTGCGGCCGCTATGGGCATTAAAAACTTCACCATTAACGATCCAGGAAAAGCATCTGCTACATTACACGAAGCATTTGCTGAACCAGGCGCTGTACTTGTGAATGTATTTACCGATCCAAATGCATTGGCGATGCCGCCACATATCGAGTTTGACCAGGTAAAAGGCTTCGCATTGTCGATGTCGAAAATGATATTTGATGGCCGTTGGGGAGATGTAATCGATACCGTGAAAAGCAATACCCGTCATCTAAAAGATCTTTTATAAAAAGCGAAGCACCCGTTGTTAACAACGTCTTCTAATTACGAACTCCTCAATTAGTAAAAAGAAACAACGTTATTAACAACGGGCACTTCGCCTATACATCTATCTAACTTTTAAGCACCCAGTGCTTCTGCTTTAAACCCAGCTTTTTGTACCAACGCTATCACGTCTTCATTCGATAATTGCGCGGTTTCTACTGTTAAAATTTTATTGGGATTAGCGGTATCAACCGACCATTTTTCTACGCCATCGGCTTTATCTAAGAATGGTTTTGTTGCAGCAATACAACCACCACAGTTGATATTCGTTTTAAATTGAAGTGTTTTCATTGTTGAAATATTTTTGAATTGTTGAATTTATATTTTAGCAAATTTGAGTCGTAAACTATTACTTACTACTGATACAGAACTAAGTGCCATGGCCGCTCCTGCTATCATTGGATTCAATAAGAAACCATTAATTGGGAAGAGTAAACCTGCCGCTAGCGGTATACCAATTACGTTGTAAATAAACGCCCAAAATAAGTTCTGTTTGATGGTGCGTACCGTTTTACGGGAGAGAGAAATTGCTTTTGGTATCTGTTGTAAGTCGGAAGAAATTAATGTCATCATCGCCACATCCATCGCTATATCGGTACCTTTTCCCATTGCAATACTTACGTCGGCTTGGGCTAAAGCATGGCTATCATTAATACCATCGCCTACCATCGCTACTACTTTTCCTTTCGCTTGTAATTGTTGGATATAGGCTGCTTTATCTTGTGGTAAAGCTTCGGCGATATAATGTTCAATACCAACTTGTTTGGCAACAGCAGCAGCTGTTTGCGGGTTATCACCTGTAATCATATATACATCGATACCCATTTTGCGCAATTGTGCCACAGCAGTAGCAGAGGTACTTTTAATCTTATCGGCAATTGCTACAGCAGCAAGGGCCTTTTTCTCATCCGATAACCAAATTACCGTGTACGCTTCGTTCAACCAGCTATCGGCCTGCGCTTGTAATTGAGGAGCAATACTGATTTTCTCCTGCTGCATCAGCTTTTTACTGCCTACAAAGTAAGTATGTGCACCGTAAGTTGCTTTGGCACCTTTACCGGTAATACTATCGAATTGTTGTATAGTAACTTTCCCCGTTTGTACTTCGAAATGTTTCACAATCGCCTCTGCCAATGGGTGTTCCGATTGCTTTTCGATGGCTACTAGTACCGGCAAATTGTGCGCTGCACCTTCCAACCATTGAATACCCACTACGCTGGGTTTACCTTCGGTGATGGTACCTGTTTTATCTAAAATCAATGCATTAATACGGTACGCTTTTTCCAAGCTTTCTGCGTCTTTGATTAATATACCATTTTCGGCACCTTTACCAACGCCCACCATAATAGCAGTAGGCGTAGCTAAACCTAAAGCACAAGGACAAGCAATTACTAACACTGTAACCATCGCCATCAAGCCTTGCGTGAGGCCATTGTTGCCCCCTAAAACCAACCATGCTACGAAAGTGAGCAAAGCAATACTTATTACCACGGGAACAAATATGCCGGCGATTTTATCTACAAGCTTTTGTACGGGTGCTTTTGAACCTTGGGCTTCTTGTACTAGGCGAATAATTTGAGCAAGCAGGGTTTCACCGCCTACTTTTTCTGTTTTAAATTGGAAGCTGCCTTTCTGGTTAATGGTACCGGCAAAAACTTTATCGCCGTTTGCTTTCATTACAGGAACCGGTTCACCGGTAATCATGCTTTCATCTATATAAGATTGCCCCGTAATTACCTCGCCATCGAGTGCAATTTTCTCACCAGGTTTCACTAATAATACATCGCCAATACCCACGAGGGCAATTTCTACTGTTTGTTCGCTGCCATCGGGATTAAGACGTGTAACGGTTTTAGGCTGTAGCCCCATTAATTTCTTTATCGCGGAGGAAGTAGAAGCTTTGGCCCTTTCTTCCAATAATTTACCGAGTAAAATAAAGGCAATAACCACACCTGCTGCTTCGAAATAGACGTGTGCATGTAAACCCCTGCTATGCCAGAATTCGGGGTAGAGTGTATTAAAAACGCTGAATATATATGCAATACCTGTACTTAGTGCCACCAAGGTGTCCATGTTGGCACTTTTGTGTTGCAATTGATTCCAAGCGTTCACGAAAAACTGTCGCCCAAATACCAATACTACCGGGGTTGCCAATGCCCACATGATATAATTAGCGTACGGCATATTCATAAAAAACATCCCGATGATTACTAGTGGTACAGAAAAAATAACTGACCAAATAGTTTTCTGTTTCAACGTAGCTAATTGCTGTGCGTGAATAGCTTCTACATTGGCTGATGTATCTTCATTTTGTTCAATAATTAAATCGTATCCTACGCTCTGAATGGCTTGTTTGAAGCGTTCGGGGTTACCAACCCCTTCTTCATATTCTACCGAAGCAGAACTATTCGCAAAATTCACCGCGGCCTTCACAACACCTTCTTGCGCATTCAGCATGCTTTCTACACTGCCTGCACAAGATGCACAACTCATCCCAAGCACGGGGTAATTGACTTTAATTGTTTTATGTATGGCTGTTGCGTTCATGATATTTTATTTACGATACAAAGGTATCACGAGCAGCATCGCTAGTTGTTACAGGATTGCATGTATGATTTATATAATTATGCGGCAGGCCTTGGTGGCTACTTTCAGCCATTGTACCTATTCTAATTGCGACTGATTACTTGGACTGTAGAAGTGGTGTTATGAATGGATTTAACAAAACATATACATATATAAAAAAACGAAAACCGGTATGTAAGGGGAACATACCGGCTTCGCCATTGTTTCAAGCTTCAAAAACTGTTATGACTCATGCAAACGTTTGCATAAAAATGTTTCAAAAAAGCATTCATTTCGATGAATGCTTTTTGTATGTGGTTATTTCTTCTTTTTCTTAAAGGTACCCGCGGAGGATTCTCTTTCAGCTAATTGTACAGGAATGATCTCCTGTGAGAACTTTCCAACGCCGGGTTTGGTTTGCACCATTTCTATTAAGGCTGCTACTACTCGTTCTGCCATCGTAGCTGGGTTTTGATCAACCGATGTAATACTCGGTGTTACAATTTCGGTACGAGGGTCGTTTGAATAGCCTACGATCTTTACTTGTCCAGGTACGGCAATATTGTGTTTCCGGCAATACTCTAGCATAGTGATAGCTGTTGTATCGTTTGTGGCAAATATCCCGTCGGGGTAAGGTGCTTGGGCAAAGATTTTCTCGCAAGTTTGCCATGCATTTTCACGGGTTAATTCCTGGTAAAACACGCGGCTCTTTTTAAACGGAATCTTGGCTTTTTGTAAGGCATCTTTATACCCTTCTAAGCGCTCGGTATACAAGTTACAGGTTAGCGGACCGGATACAAACACAATATCTTTGCATCCTTTCCCAATGAGGTGCTCTGTAGCTTTATACCCACCGGCGTAATCGTCGCCCTTAATAATTTTCACATCGTAATCTTTCGGTACGCGGTCGAAGAAAACGACCGGGATTTGATGCTTCTTAAACACATCAAAATGCGAAAAATCCGTTGTAAATAAGGTAGTCGACACTGCCAATGCTTCAATCCTTGCGGAATACAATGTATTCACCAATGCCACTTCCTGTTCGTAAGAATCATTACTCTGGCAAATAATAAGGTGATACCCATGCTCTTGCAGCTTGTTTTGAATAATGGTGGTAATTGTAGCAGGGAAGAACATCGATATCCGTGGCACAATCAATCCCACCGTTTTACTACGGTTATTCCGCAAGCCTGCCGCCAAAGTGTTCGGTCTATAACCCATTTTACGGGCCATTTTCTTCACTTTCTCTTTCGTGGCAAGGCTAATAGCCGGGTGATTGTTCAATGCGCGCGATACGGTTGAAACCGATAGCTCCAAGGCTTCGGCAATATCAACGATCGTTTTCTCCGAACGGTTACTCATTGTTTCTCAAGCTGTTTAAATATCCTGGCAAGCTATAAAATCTATAGGAATTTCCACAGATTATCTTCCCATCCAGCCACCATCAACGGTTAATATTGTACCGTGGATGTAGTTAGACGCTTCAGAAGATAAAAACACAACAGGACCTTTAAAGTCTTCCGGTTCGCCCCAACGGCCGGCAGGAATGCGTTCCATAATAGAACGGCTCCTATTCTCATCGGCCCTTAAAGCAGCTGTATTATCTGTAGAAATGTAGCCCGGTGTAATGGCATTTACATTCACCCCTTTCGCAGCCCATTCGTTCGCAAATGCCTTGGTAACTTGTGCCACAGCACCTTTACTTGCCGCATATGAAGGTACATTAATACCTCCTTGGAAGCTTAATAAAGAAGCAGTAAACACAATTTTTCCACTACCACGGGCAATCATATCCTTCCCAATTTCGCGGGTTAAAATGAACTGCGCTGTTTGATTAATGGCTATTACTTCATCCCAATATTCATCGCTATGCTCCGCCGCAGGTGCACGTTTAATGGTGCCCGCGTTGTTAATAAGTATATCGATTTGTGGATGATCGGCCTTTACTTTCGTGATAAACTCGTATAAAGCAGCACGATCGGCAAAGTCGCACTGGTAAGCATAGAACTTTTTACCCAATGCTTCTACTTCTTTCGCCACTTCGCTGCCTGTTAACTCCAAGTTCGCCGACACGCCAATAATATCGGCGCCTGCTTCTGCTAATGCTACTGCCATGGCTTTACCAATACCGCGTTTGCAGCCGGTAACCAAGGCTATTTTATGATGTACGCTGAATGAATTCAATACGCTCATATAGTTGTTTTTATCGCTATTTAATGAAAGGTTACGACTACCGGGGTTTGTACACATTTCGCATAGCCCGTTAAGTAAGTAAACCAATCCGAACTATTTGTATAAACACCCGCTTTACTCCAAGCAGCACCTGCATAATAAGTGATAACCTTCTTAGATGTGGCTGTTGTTTTTGTAATCAAATGATTCTTGTCTACTATCATTCCCTTTACGTTTGCTGGAACAATTGTACCAACTCCGGTTGTGCCATCTTCGCCGTGCTGTGGTTCCCAATAACCCGCAATGCCTGCTTTCTCGTTCAATAAGATAGTACCCGGTTCTGGACGTTTTACAATACCTATCGCCACCGGCATATCCTTCCCATCCTTCATGTCGTACACAATCTCGAATTTGTTCAATTGCGAGCCTGCGTCCAAGGTAATGTTTTTTGTAACCGTCACGCTTGTGTTGCCGGCTGTCCACGCATCGTATTCTAAGCTAAATGTGGTGCGCAATGGACCATTTACCAACACTTTAAAACGACGATAGTTTTTAGGGAAGTATAATGAATCGTTGATGTACGGAGCGATATCGCCCGCACCTAGGGTGTAGCCAACTTTGTAGTAATCCATACCATCTCCATTATCGTGGTGATAGTTGTTCAATTTATACCATTTATCGATTACTAGTTCGCTCGTACGTTTACACCAAACATCAATACCATAAGCCATTTCATTAGGTGTACTTTCCAATGCCTTACCGTACATACGGTACGCCATTTTATCATTTTCCCAAGCAAAATCATCTTTACGTTCAGGTACATAACGACCATACGTACGTGCCTTTACAGGGGAAGGTTCGCCCGGTGAAGTCTTCAAAATGATCTTTGCTCCCGGTGCCATTTTCACAGCAAATAAGATGGTTTGTCCATTAATTATTTGGTAAGCCACTTCCTCTCCTGTTAAAGCATTTACTACTTTAAACGGTGCTTTGCTGCTTACTTTCATAGCGCTAGCAAAAG
Organism: Chitinophaga skermanii; assembly: GCF_003259335.1. Classification (GTDB taxonomy): domain Bacteria; phylum Bacteroidota; class Bacteroidia; order Chitinophagales; family Chitinophagaceae; genus Chitinophaga; species Chitinophaga skermanii. The sequence goes on along the minus strand of NZ_QLLL01000001.1, from coordinate 792,950 downwards.
CCGAAAAATTGGCTTCTACAACGCCATCGCGAACTACTCCAAGGGTATTATGCAATTCAGTGTTAAGCACTTTTTGTTCCTTCAAACCAAGCTTCAACATTTCTGTACCGGCTAACATAAACGCGCCTACACCGTATGCTTCCGTATCTTCAGCAGTGGTATGGCCTGGTGCAGCAGCTACTACTTGTACAAAACCTAATTTGCCATTTTCTTGCACAGCTGCACGTAATGCGTTCCAACCTTTGATAACAACGGGTAAGTATTTATCGCGTGGTAAAGTACCATTGTTAATACCCCAAGCTAATGCGTAAGTGAAGAAGGCAGTGCCACTCGTTTCTTTTGCAGGATAGCTGGCGCTGTCTAACAAAGCTGCATGCCATGTTCCGTCGGAAGTTTGGAGTTCGGCAATGCGCGAAGCCATGTCTTTATACAATTGCATGTATTTAGCGCGTGTTGGGTAGTTGCTTGGTAAGTTATCAATCACTCTTGCTAAACCGGCGATTACCCAGCCGTTTCCACGGCTCCAAAAAACAGGTTGACCATTTGCTTCTTTCTGGTTGAAATAGCGCTGATCGCGGAAGTACAATCGCTCTTTCGGGTTGTATAAGTAATCGGTTGTTTTCCACCACAGTTTATCAGCGATGTCTAGGTACTTTGTTTCCTTTGTAGTGTTCGATAAGTACGCTAAGGCAGTAGGCGCCATGAACAAAGCATCACACCATGCCCATTCGCGCATGTGGATATCATTTTTCCATTCAAGAGATGCTGTATGTGGTTCAGCTATAATACTATCAGCAAGGGTTTTAAAATGTGCGATCATTTTAGGATCGTCGTAAATGTTGCTGAGTTGCGCATACGTTTGACCAATACAAAGATCGTCGGCATGGTAACGGCGCGGGCCAGTATTCCAGCTTAATTCGTTACCGATACCAATTAACCAACTGTGGTATTTATTATCATTGGCATACGGTGCAAAGTCCATCAAACCGGCGTAGAATGCTGTTGTAATCCAGTCGACCTTCGAGCGGTTAAAACCCTTTCTTTCGAGGTGCAAGATTTGCCAATCGGCTACTTTCTTAAGCACTTGGATGTTACTAGATGCCGACAATGTAGAATCATTATCAGCAACAGTAGCCGCTTTTGTGGAATTCAATCCTAATAAACCCGCAAGGGCTAAGGCATAGAAATTTCTTTTCATGACGTGTGAATTATGTGGAAACGTTTGCATAAGCAAACGCTTGCGTGATGAAATGAGAAATGCTATTTATAATAACTAGCGTAATTCTGTGATAGGAGCAGCATCCATATCGCCGTAATCTAAGTTTTCACCGGCCATACCCCAGATAAAAGTATAATTACTTGTACCGGCACCAGAGTGGATGCTCCATGGCGGAGAAATTACCGCTTGTTCGTTTTGCATCCAGATGTGGCGGGTTTCTTGTGGTTGGCCCCAGAAGTGCGATACTGCTTGTCCTTGTGGTACTTCAAAGTAAAAGTATACTTCCATACGGCGATCATGCGTATGGGCGGGCATGGTATTCCAGATGTTGCCGGGATGTAATTCGGTCATACCCATTTGCAATTGGCAAGTAGGTAAAACGGTGGCAACAATTAGTTTATTAATAGTTCTGTGGTTTGAAGTTTCTTGGGAACCGAGGGTAACGATTTCCGCTTCATTTTTGGTGATGTGCTTAGTGGGATAGGTAGTATGAGCATTAGTAGAGTTCATGTAGAACTTAGCAGGTTTATTGGCATCTTCGCTGGTGAAAATCACTTCCTTCTTACCACGACCAATATATAAAGCCTCTTTATAATTCACCGTAAACACTTCACCATCTACCGATACTTTACCGGTGCCACCTACGTTAATTAAACCGAGTTCTCTTCTTTCTAGGAAATAATCAGCTTTCAATTGATCTACAGTTTCTAGCTTCAATGCTTGTTTCACGGGCATAATACCGCCGGTGATGAAACGATCGAAATGCGAGTAAACCATGTAGATTTTATCCGCTGCAAACAGTTGTGGGATATGTAATGCTTCTCTTGCTTGTGCGGTATTCCAGGCTTTAGCTTCGTTAGGACTAACGGCATACCTGGTTTCAATATGCGTGTTCATGTACCAATTTTATTAATTAGAATGAAAGATAAGAATGGAAAATTACATGATCTGATTTAAATATGCAAACGTTTGCATAGATTTTCGGATTTGAATGGAGGTAAGGTTGTAATTTTGAATTCATCTGAAAAGGATGTCCACGTTTTCCCGGGGCGCTAAATATTATAAGAAGGGAGCATACCTATGCGGGAATGGCCGGAAAGCGGCAAAATGTTATCATGGATAATCATTTTAGTATTAAAATCGGATTCTCAATTATCCTACATTAGCTATATGAACGTTTACTTACAAATTCATCCGAAAGATAATGTGCTGGTGGCTTTAAAAGACTTACCGGCCGGCGAAGAGATTGCATTTAATGGCGATACAATTACCTTACTAAATACCATCCCAGCTAAACATAAATTTACGATCGAAGCTATTGCAAAAGGCTCGCCTGTAGTAATGTACGGCGTTTTAGTAGGCAAAGCTTTAACAGATATTCACAAAGGTGACCTTATTACGGTAAATAACCTCGAGCACGATGCGAACGCTTTCCACGATAAAGATGCCAACTATGCTTGGCAAGCGCCAGATGTTACCCCTTGGAAAGACCGTACTTTTATGGGTTACCATCGTACTGATGGCCAAGTGGGAACACGTAACTTTTGGTTGGTTATTCCCATGGTATTTTGCGAGAACCGCAATGTAGGGGTCATTAAAACAGCGTTCGAAAAAGGCTTGGGCTTTGCTCCTGCCGAAACTTATAATAGCCAAGTGGAAGACTTGGTTTCGTTATACAAATCAGGCAATTTAGATGCTGTAAAAACATACGAACCTCATCCCACTACGCATCAAATACAACGCAGCAGCGTATTCCCCAATATCGATGGTATTAAGTTCCTTACGCACGAAGGTGGTTGCGGCGGTACCAGGCAAGATTCAGATGCTTTGTGTGCTTTGTTAGCGGGTTATATTCACCACTCGAATGTAGCAGGTGCAACTATTTTGAGCTTAGGTTGTCAACATGCCCAAGTATCTATCTTGCAAGCAGCTACGAAAAAACTGAATGCACAATTCGATAAACCGATCCTTGTTTTTGAACAACAAAAGTTAGGATCCGAATTCAATATGCTTTCTACGGCCATTAAAGAAACGTTCATGGCCTTGGTAGAAGCGAATAAACTCGAGCGTAAACCTGCACCATTATCAAAATTGGTAATCGGTTTAGAATGCGGTGGTTCCGATGGTTTCTCTGGTATTTCAGCGAATCCTGCTATTGGGCATACATCAGATTTGTTAGTGGCTTTGGGAGGCACTACTATTTTATCGGAGTTTCCCGAGTTATGTGGTGTAGAACAAGAGTTGATTAACCGTTGCGAAACAGAAGACAATGCCGATAAGTTTATCCGTATTATGCGTGCATATGAAAGTCAAGCTGAATCTGTAGGCTCTGGTTTCTACATGAACCCTTCTCCAGGTAATATTAAAGATGGTTTAATTACAGATGCTATTAAATCGGCCGGAGCTGCTAAGAAAGGTGGTACCTCGCCGGTGGTAGATGTGTTGGATTATACTGAATATGTTACCAAACCGGGATTAAACCTATTATGTACACCCGGTAACGATGTGGAATCGACTTCAGCAGAAGTTGGGTCTGGTGCCAACGTAGTTTTATTTACAACAGGCTTAGGTACCCCCACCGGTAACCCAATAGCGCCGGTTGTCAAATTATCTACCAACACCAAATTAGCGCAGAAAATGCCTGATATCATTGATATCGACACAGGCAGCATCATCAGCGGCGAAAAAAGTATTGCGAAAATGGGAGAAGAAATCTTAGATTACGTAATCGAAATCGCTAGCGGTAATGTGCACGCTAAAGCAGAAATTCTTCAACAAGATGATTTCATCCCTTGGAAACGTGGTGTGAGCTTATAGTTCACCGCCCCGACGAGTTTTCAACCGGGAACAGTACCATATAATTAACACAATCTGAAGGCCAACCTGCGCGGTTGGCCTTTGTTATTGCAAGATAACTTCAAACAAAAAAGCCGGTCATACAGCCGGCCTTTTGCTCTATTCAAAATCTAACTTTTCTTTTCTATCCTATAGCGCTGCTTGTTGCATTTTCGGTACACATAAGTGAATCACCAACAATGCCAACAAATATGCTGTACTTGCGTAAATGAAAATTGGCATATACCCGTCGATATGACCAACATACACCGATACCAAGGCCCCACTTACCCCTCCCATCATACCACCAATACCTGTTACAGAACCGGTTGCTTTTTTCGGGAAGATATCACTCACCATTGCCAAGATATTCGAAGAGAAACCTTGGTGGGCTGCTGTACCTAATGCAATCAATGCAATAGCTACATACAAACTGTTTGTTTGCGCTGCGAAAAAAATCGGTAATGCACAAAGTCCACAGATAAATAAAGTTGTTTTACGGGCTTTATTGGCACTCCATCCTTTCTTCATGAAAGTTGAGGTAAGCCAACCAAAAAAGATGCTACCTAGGTCGGAAATGATGTAAATAACGAGGAACGGGATACCCACCGATTTCAAATCCAATTTCTCATCCAAGGTATTATTCTTAGCAAAGAATAAGGGTAACCATGTAAGGAAGAAATACCAAACACAGTCGGTCAAAAACTTAGGTAATGCAAAGGCCCATGTTTGTGGATAACGGAAAAGCTTCAACCACGAAACACGTGCAGGCTTATCGTCTTCTTTACCATCAGGATCGCTTTCAATATAAGCCAGCTCTTCAGCAGAAAGATTTTTTACTAAACGTGGACGGTTGTACCAAAGTCGCCAGCATACCAACAACACTAATCCCAATGCGCCCGTAATCACGAACGAAGCACGCCAACCTAAGTGTGCAATAATAAAAGGCACAGCCAAAGCCGTAGCAATTACGCCCACATTCGCACCAGCATTCATAATGCCCGTAGCAAATGAACGTTCTTTGCGAGGGAACCATTCGGCAATTGTTTTTACAGCAGCAGGGAAGTTACCGGCTTCACCCAAACCTAGCATAAAGCGTGCGCCTACTAAACCGGCAGCACGGCTCACCAAGCCATGGACCATTCCTGCAACACTCCAAACGATCATCGATACCGAGAAACCTTTTCTTGTTCCTACCCTATCAATAAACCAACCTACTAAAAGGAAACCCAATGCATAAGCAATCTTAAATGCGGCATCTACATACCCTAACAATACTTTCAACTGCGCATCATCGGCGGCAGTAATAACGTGGTTCTTGGCTAAGCCGAGTATCTCGCGCTGAAAATCTTCGTTAATAACAGTAAACGACAATACTTGTCGATCAATATAATTGATGGTAGTGGCGAAAAATAATAGCGCAACGATACGCCAGCGGTACTTGCCAATAGTTGTGGAATTCATGTTTAACGCTCTAGTTGATTAAGGTGTGGATGTCCAAGTTACTTCACGCTATCGATATATGCAAACGTTTGCGTAATTTTTAATTTTAGCGCTTCCCAATCTTGCTGATCGATGATGTTTTTAGTAAGTAAGGTAGACCCCATTCCTACGCAAGTAACACCTGCACTAAACCAATCCTTCAAATTATCTTGCGTAGCCTCTACACCCCCAGTAGGCATGAATTTCAGGCCGGGGAACAAAGGTTTTATAGCGCGTAAAAAGTTAGCACCAAGGATATTTCCGGGAAATAATTTCACAAATGTGGCACCCAAACTCTCTGCTGTAGCTAATTCTGTTGGTGTCATACAGCCAGGCACCCACAATACATCGTGCGACGCACAGGTGGCTTGTGTAGCAGCATCTACTATCGGGCTAACGATAAAGTCGGTGCCCAATGCAATGTATTGTTGTGCTTCTGTAGCGGTTTTGATGGTACCAATACCCAGTAACATATCCGGGCAATGTTGCAGTTTGTAATCGAGCATAGTAGCGAAATTCTTTCTCGCATTTTCGCCCCTGTTGGTGAATTCGAATACACGAATACCGGCATCATAACTTGCCTGCAATAATTTTATGCAAAGGTTTGCATCATCATGATAAAAAACTGGCACTACGCCGCATTTTCCAAATGCATTCAACGCGTTACTCGGTGTTGTTGCCATATAAGATTATTTTGTTGTTGAGTGAATTACATCAATTGTTCTATTTGCTGTAGTGGCGTGGTGTTGAAGTCGCCCTTCAAGAACAACTTACTATACGCTGCTGCTGCCGCGAAGCTGATTGTTTTTTGTGCATCGTATTGATGAACCAATGCATGAATTAATCCCGCCATAAAGCTATCACCACTGCCTACACGGTCTACAACTTCGTTGGTATCGTAGGTTTTAGAGCAATACAATTCGCCATTCGTCCAATATACCGCGTAGTACAAGTTGTGTTGCGGACCATTGGAAAATCTATAAGTAAAAGCGATATGCTTGCAATGAGGGTATTTTGTTTGTATTTCTGTGGCTACTTCTCGCGCTGCTTGTAAATATGCTTCTTGGTTATTTTGATCAATAAGCGCTTGGTTCAAGCTTGTACCCAGCATGTTGTTTGCCGCCCAAATGTTCCCCATAATTACATCACAATAAGCCGTTAAACTAGGCATTACTTCTACCGGCTGTTTACCGTATTGCCACAATTTAGCGCGGTAGTTTAAATCCGTAGAAATAGTCATTCCTAAAGCTTTGGCGGCTTCCAACACTTCTTTACAAACAGCGGCTGCATCTTCACTAAGGGCCGGTGTAATAGCACTCCAATGGAGCCATTGTGCACCGGATAGCACTTCTTCCCAATTCACACTACCCGGTTGAATAGTACTGAACGAGGAATATTTACGATCGTACACCACTTCTGCATGCTTCAAGTCGGCACCTTGCGCGAGGTAATAAGTTCCTATTCTATCGCCACCAAACAACATACGTTCAGTAACAATATTTTTGTCTTGCAAAATAGATAGTGCTTGGATCGATAAACCGTTTTGTGGCACTCTACTTACATAAGCCACATCATTCCCCCAATTTCCTAAAGCCGCTGCTACATTGGCCTCGGCACCACCTACATAGATGGCCGCTTCATTGGTTTGTAGGTTAGGCGAAATACGAAAAAGGATTTCGCCTGTTGTAATTATTTGTACTGTTTTCATTAGCAGTTAAAATACGCTTTCGCATTGTGAAAACAAATAGCTTGGATCATTTTACCTAACCATGCTTCATCATTTGGTAATCGCCCGCTTTCCACATCTTTCCCGATCAAATTGCACAAGATCCTACGGAAGTACTCATGACGAGAATACGATAAAAAGCTGCGAGAATCTGTTAACATCCCCACAAAGCGGCTTAATAACCCGAAATTACTCAGTACATTAATTTGCTTTTCCATACCATCTTCTTGGTCTAAGAACCACCAAGCCGAACCATATTGCATTTTACCGGCAATACCGCCACCTTGGAAGTTGCCAATCATAGCAGCAAACACTTCGTTATAAGCTGGGTTCAAGTTATACACAATTGTTTTCGCCAACTGGTCGGTTTCATCTAACTTATCGAAGAAGCGGCTCATCCCTTGCGCTACTTGCCAATCGCCGATAGAATCTACACCGGCATCGGCCCCAATAGTACGTAGTAAGCGTGTATTGTTGTTGCGAATAGCACCTACGTGAAATTGTTGAGCCCATTGCTTTTCGTGGTTCCATGTGCATAAGTAATACAGCACAGCTGCACGGTAAGTATTGGTTTCGGCTGCTGTTAAAGCAGATTGGGCCAATATCTTCACAAAAATCTTCTCTAGTTCATCCACCGTGAAATCGGCTGCATAAAATGTATCGATGCCATTATCCGAAAGCCTGCATCCCATGTCGTGGAAATAGGTATGCCTTGCTTTGAGTGCTACCATTAAGCTTTCAAAACTGGTAATCGCAATATTAGATACTTCTCCCAGTGTTTTGAAATAGTTATTTAAAGCGGGCAAATCTGCTGTTAGTAATACTTTATCGGCCCTAAACGTAGGCAACACTCGCACACCGAAGGGGTGTGACTTAATTTGTTGATGGTATACCAACGAATCTGTAGGATCATCGGTAGTGCAGAGCATTTCTACTTTATAATGTAATAATAATTGTTGCGGGGTGAAGTGGGATAATTGTGCATTACACTGTGCATAAATCTCCGCTGCCGTGTTTTCATTTAACGAAGCAGTAATGCCGAACGGGTTCTTCAATTCCATGGCCGTCCAATGGTAAAGCGGGTTACGCATAGTATACGGAACAGTAGCCGCCCAAGCAGCAAACTTTTCTGCATCTGTAGCATTGCCCGTGATGTATTTTTCTTCGATGCCATTCGCCCGTAAAGCGCGCCACTTGTAGTGATCACCCTTCAACCACAAAGCCGTCATATTCTCGAATGGTTTGTTCTCCGCAATTTCCTGCGGCGGTAAATGGTTATGATAATCGATAATGGGCATACCCGCCGCATAATCAACATACAATCGTTTGGCTGTACCTGTAGATAATAAAAAATCTTCTTTTAAAAACCCGTTCATACTGTTTGGTGATCGTTGATGAATTGAGATAAATAGGCGTTAGGTGTTTGTGTAAACATACCGTGTAAATGAGCCGCAACCAACAAGGTGAAGCCCGGCAAGGCTCTCAATTCCTCGTTGAACAATAATTTACATACTTGTTCCACCAAATGTTGCAACTGGGGTAACTCCGTTACATCATTCACATCCGTCCAGCAGTTCGCAAATACAACGGCATTGTCATCCTTAATTTCATATAAAGTTTCGTTGAAACGCCCGAGGAATTTACCTCCTTCTTTCAATACAGGGTTCAAATAGAATAAACTGGTAGCGAAACCAAGGCATAACATAGCCGGTAAGTGACCGAATTGTTCGTAGTAGCGAACAATTGTTAAGGCATTACGGGCATTCGTTTTCGTGCTTTGTTGGAAGGTAATATTTTGAAGATTATGTACGATGAAAGGGTTGGCAAATCGCTCCAATACTTCGTTGGCAAACGTTTCTACACCCGGCACTATATCCTTTAAGGTAGGCGTAATTTCTTTTAAAATTACTGTTTGAAAGAAGCCTTTCATTGTATCGTTCTTCATACAATCGTGCACCGTTTGCAGGCCGAGCAAATACCCGGTAGCGGCAGCGGCGGTATGAGAACCGTTTAATATGCGGAGTTTCTGCTCGCGGAAAGGGGTAATAACAGGTAAAATACGCATACGTTCATCGGCTTGGTGGAATGACAATACCTTTTTCACCTTCTCATCGCCCTCGATAGCCCATAACAAGTAGGGTTCCGTGGTAATCCACAAATTATCTTGGTAGCCGGTATGGTTCCATAAAGGTTCCAGTTCTTTGGGTTTACCCGGTACAATCCGGTCGACCAAAGAGCTGCAAAACGTATTCGCATTCACCATCCATAGTTGAAAATCGGCTGGCAACTCGTTGTAAGCAGCTAATTTCATCAGGGTTTCCTTCAATAATAGGCCGTTATCTACCACTAATTCCGTTGGAACAATCACAAATCCTTTGTCGGCCGCCCCTTTATAATGGGTAAAACGACTGTACAGCACGGCTAGCAGCTTCGCTGGAAAGCTGTTAGGTACGCCTTCGAAAATAGATTCTGGGGTGTATTGAATACCCACTTCCGTGGTATTGGAAATAATTACTTGCATGGTAGGCTGGTTGGCCGCTTCCAAAACTTCGCTCCATTTTGCAACCGATTGCAAAACACGAGAAATAGAAGCATTTACCAGGTAGCCGTCAACCAATTGATTTTGGGAAACGCCTTTAATATTGGTCGTGTACAAGGAATTTTGCACATCAAATTCTTGGGTATCACCGCCTGTCGACTTCACCACAACAATCCTTCCTTTAAAAATCTGTTGTTTATTGGCTTTATCTACGAGGTAATCTACCAGTCCCCTTAAAAGTACGCCTGTGCCGAATTGTAGAATACGTTCTGGGTACTCGAACAGTTCAGGTGTTACTTTATACTGCGGGTGTTTTAGGATAAAATCTTTTGATAATACAGGCAGCATGGATAATAATTTATTCGCTTTGAGTAGTAAATATAGTTGTAGAAAAAAGAAATTCCTACTGTTTTGGTAGAAAAGCCAGGCAATAGTTAAAAGCTATGCTAATATCGAAGGTATCTATACATATCCACACTGCTATTGACCGGATTGTAGTAAATTTGCATCCTTAAACATTTTTTTATAATGAGTAGACATGGAAAAGTGCTAGTAGCAATGAGTGGCGGTATCGATAGTACCGTTACAGCCCTTATGCTGCATAACCAAGGCTACGAAGTTGTGGGAATTACGATGAAAACCTGGGATTATGCCTCGGCTGGTACTTCTAAGAAAGAAACCGGCTGTTGCAATATCGACTCGTTCAATGATGCGCGTGCTGCGGCCGTTCACCATGGTTTTCCACATTTCATTTTAGATATACGCGAAGAGTTTGGCGACTTTGTTATTAATAATTTCGTTGATGAATATTTAGCGGGTCGTACCCCAAATCCTTGCGTATTGTGTAATACGCATATCAAGTGGAAGGCTTTAATGAAGAGAGCCGACGCTATGGACTGCGAATTCATTGCCACTGGTCACTATGCAAGCATCCGCACGGAAAACGACCGTGCCATTATTAGTAAAGGTATCGACGAAACGAAAGACCAGAGTTACGTACTGTGGGGACTGGAACAGCCGGTAATGAAGCGTACATTGTTGCCTTTGGGTACCTACCGTAAAACGGAGATTCGCCAAATGGCATTCGATTACGGCTACCCAGAACTGGCGAAGAAGGCTGAAAGCTATGAGATTTGCTTTGTACCGGACAACGATTACCGCGGTTTCTTGAAACATAAGGTAGAAGGTCTCGAAGAACGTGTAGAAGGTGGTAATTTCATTCTGAAGGATGGTACTGTTGTAGGTAAACACAATGGCTACCCATTCTATACCGTTGGTCAACGTAAAGGCTTGATAGCCTTAGGTAAACCTGTATATGTAACGGAAATTCGCCCAGAAACGAACACAGTTGTTTTGGGTGATGAAACGGACTTACAGAAAAATGAAATGATTGTTTCTGGCGTGAATATGATAAAATATCCCGAAATTACAGACGGGATGGAAGCGATCACGAAGATCCGTTACAAAGATAAAGGTGCATTAAGTAGTCTTTATAACGATAACGGCACAGTGAAAGTGAGATTCTACGAGCCAGTAAAAGGGATTGCCCCGGGCCAATCAGCCGTTTTCTATGATGGCGACGATGTGATTGGTGGCGGTATTATCAGGAGTGGTAATATCTTTGGATAAGAAAGTAAGTACATCAATGATAGAAAACGTCCCGTGTTTCATTACCGGGACGTTTTTTTATGGGTATAAGCTTCCATTTATATTTTCGTGAAGCGCACAGCATACATCGTATCTGCTCCTTTTTCATAGCCTTCAATGAGGCCCCCCTCTTCTTGCTTTAATTTGCCTGTTGCTACTAATTTCTCTACCATATCTTCATTTTCTGCCTTGAAAACGGAACATGTGATGTAGATGAAAGCCCCACCAGGGCGAACGTAGTTCAGTACATTCATAGCAATTTTCTCCTGTAGATCGGTGTATTCCTTAATTTTAGCGGCTGTAAAGAAGGCTAAGTTTTCTGGCGTTCGGCCCCAGGTACCCGAACCACTGCAAGGTGCATCGAGGATAATACCATCGAATTGTTTGCGGGGAAGGCTGTGGGCGAAGTTATCTACGGTTAAATCAATCACTTGCGCACTGTAGTTACCAACACTGGCTTCGCTGAAACGAGATTTTAGGTTTTGGATGATGGAAGCCCGTACATCGCTTACCAAAAGGTTTACGCTTGGCATTTGGTCTTTCAATAAGATCGACTTGCCACCGCTAGCAGCACAGCAATCCCACCAATTTTCGGCTCTTTTGGGTTTAAACAAGCTACCTGTTTGTTGAGAGGATAAGTCTTGTACTTCGTACCAGTTCTTCTGTGGGAATATTTTTTCCAGGTTCGTACCGTTGGGTAATTGGATAGTTTGCTCCCCGATTTGCACGAAAGCTGTATCCGATAAACCAAGGTGCTTTAATAGCTGGTCCATTTTACCTGGTCTTGCACGTATATACAAGTTGGGTTGCTTTAACATCGATTGGGCCCATTCTTCCCCTTTTATCCCGGCCGAAAGCTCGGCAGTAAAAGGAAATAAGGCATCCGCGGAGAACCCGTTTCCATTCAACTTCACCAAAGGCAATTTATCTTCCAAAGGCAAACTAATTTGCTCGTTTAGCCCCGGTGAATGGAAATTGAGAAAATCGTTCTGCTCATCCTCGCACAAAAAAACACCTGCTTTAATGCGTTCTTCCATGTTCGCCGATTGCTCCCATTGTCCTAGCCTGAAATAGTCATATACCAATTGCGATACCCAGCGGCGATCGCGGCTACCCATTTTCGGGTTTTGCTTAAAAAATCCTTTCAAAAAGTGGTGCAAAGGCACGTCTCCCCCGTATTGCTGAAGGATTTGCACAGCCGATTTTAAATAATTCTCCCAACGCGTCATGCCGCAAAAATACGGTTAATTTACCACCGCGCGGTGTATACCACGAAACGGTGATTTTCACTAGATATTTTTTTATATGATACGATTTACCTATTTTTAAATATGAACTGAATCACTACGCTTGCAGCAGGATAATGTACATATAAATGAACATGAGCTCGTGAACCAGTTGTTAGCAGGACAACCCCTTGCGCAACAATTAGCTTATGATAAATATGCAGCAGCCCTCTATAGCTTAGTATTACAAATAGTAGGCGACACAGATACAGCGAACAACATAATAGTGAACTTATTCTCCTACTTATTCACACATGTACAAGAGTTTCAGTCATCCGGGTACAACACCTTATTTTCCTGGCTCTATAGAAAGGCACGGGAACTGGCAGTGAACCATTCATTGTCGATAACTAGTAATTCGTCGCAAGCGACCTCTCTAACAAGGCAGAATTTGGGTGCAATTCAAAGATTTGCATCAACGCTAAATGAAGCAGAGCAACTGGTATTTAAACTAAGTTATTTTAATGGCTTGCCATTATCTGCTATAGCTAAGCTAATGGGAAAGGAAGAAAAAGAAATAGACCTTATTTTAAAATCTGCAATGATTAATTTTCGTAAATATATAAGTACACATTGGATTTAAAAAACTACATATCGAGCGGTATCATCGAAAGCTATGTATTAGGCTTGGCCACTCCCGACGAGGAAAGGGAGTTGGAGAAGATGCGCCGTCTCTTTCCCGAAATCAACACCGAGATTGATGCCGTGGAAAGGAGTGTAGAGCGTCTTGCCTTTGCGGAAGCCGTAATGCCACCGATGGAAACACGTTCGCGCGTGGTACAGCGGATTGAATGGAATGAAGGCTACAACAATACAAAGACCGGTTCCAACACGAATTTCTACAACATTAATCTGAATGGCGACCACCAGAATTCAATCACGGTGCATAAGTGGTGGCGCATCGCTTTTGTTAGCTTAGTTGTATTATCTAAGATCTTTTTGTTCCTCGCGATTCTTTATTATTTAAAGTTCAAGCAAATAGCTGAACAAGCGGCACAAACGCCGGCAAAAGTTGAACAACAACAAGTACAGCAATCTTCTGTACGTTAACTCTCTTTACCAAACTTCACCTTTACGGGGCCGTAACCCTGTATCTCTTTACCACTTTCTACATTAATTTACGCTTTACACGATTGTTAATAACGTGGTGGGTACTTATTGTTTGCTACTGAGGCAGTTATGCTTAAGTAGCCTAGCCATATATTGCCTTCTCGCTATTAGAGCACTATTCCCTGTATTGATAATCAATACCTTTACGTATAGATTAGGGTGATATTAGACGATGTCTTCCCATTAGGAAATTACCGGGTCTCCAAAGGCTGTAAATAAGTAAAACAACTGGGTATATTGATCTATTACCGATGACTATATATGGAAATACTATATAAATACGATGTAATTACATGGATTTACATGGAAACTACATGGAATTACCCTAAAATTACATGGAAACTACATGGTAGTTACTTACTCGGAAGCTTGTCGACAAACATAATAGGAGTCATACAGGCATTTAACTAGTTCCCAAAAGGCAGGATGGTACAGGGAACGATGATTAACATTCATAATGAAGCAACCAGGGCACAAAAACTACTAAAACCACTGGTAATTAACTAATAAGATACATTTTAGTCTAAATAAAGGCTACGGTAAGCAATTATGCTTCATACCAACTGTATTTCTCCACCGCTACGCCTAAAAACAACAAAGCGTATAGGCTTTTCCTACACGCTTCGATGTTATTGTTTAAATTGTACTTACTTACAGTTTTAATAAAGCCTTCACTGGATCTTTACCGAACAACAATTGTTCTGGGTTTTCCAACATCTCTTTCACACGTACCAGGAAGCTAACAGACTCGCGACCATCGATAATACGGTGATCGTAGCTCAAAGCCAAGTACATCATTGGGCGAATTACCACCTGGCCATTGATAGCCATTGGACGTTCTTGGATTTTGTGCATACCGAGGATAGCCGACTGCGGGATATTGATGATAGGTGTACTCATCAAAGAACCAAACACACCACCATTGGTGATGGTGAAGGTACCGCCGGTCATTTCTTCCATGGTTAATTTGCTATCGCGGGCTTTGGTAGCTAATTCAACTACTTTCTTCTCGATATCAGCCATACTTAAGCTTTCCGCGTTACGGATTACAGGTACAACCAAGCCTTTTGGAGCCGATACGGCGATAGAAATATCTGCGTAATCGTGGTATACGAGGTTTTCACCATCGATATAAGCGTTTACAGCAGGGAATTCTTGTAATGCAAATGTACATGCTTTTGTAAAGAAGCTCATGAAGCCCAAATTCACGTCATGCGCTTTTTTGAATACTTCTTTGTATTTCGCACGGATAGCCATGATGTTGGTCATATCTACCTCGTTGAAGGTAGTCAACATAGCAGTGGTATTTTTCGCTTCTACCAACCTGCGAGAAACTGTTTTACGCAAGTTGCTCATTTTTTCCTTGCGTTCTACGCGGCTGAACAATTCGTGGCCGATAGCAACACCTGGATTTTCCAATGCAGCGAAAACATCATCTTTCATGATTTTACCGTTAGAGCCAGAACCTTTGATAGTAGCTGGATCTACTTTCTTATCCGCGATTACGGCAGCAGCTACTGGCGTTGCTTTCACATCACCTGGTAAGCTTGCTGGTGCAGCGCTGGCAGCTGGTTTAGCAGCCGGTGCAGCAGTTGCGGCAGGGGCAGCAGCTGGAGCAGCTTGGCCTGCTGGGCGAGCAGCTGAAGTATCGATCTTACAAGCCAAATCGCCAATTTTTAATGTATCGCCTTCTTTAGCAACGGTTGTTAATACACCTGCTTCTTCGGCTGTTAATTCTAATGTTGCTTTTTCAGACTCCAATTCGCCGAGTACTTCGTCGCGCTCAACGTAATCGCCTGTTTTTTTCCTCCAACTAGCAAGGGTTACTTCGCTGATTGATTCACCTACAGTAGGTACCTTGATATCAATTACACCTTTATTTACTGCAGGTGCTGCTGGAGCAGCTTCTGCAACAGGTGCAGCTGTTGCTGCCGGTGTAGCGGCGGCTGGTGCGGCCGGAGCTTCTGCAGCTGGAGCTGCCGATGTATCGATGGTACAAGCTACAGCGCCAATGTTCAATGTAGCACCTTCTTCTGCTTTGATCGACAGAATACCGGGTTTTTCAGCGTTTAGTTCGAACGTTGCTTTCTCAGATTCCATTTCGCACAAAACCTCATCTTGTTGCACGAAATCTCCATCTTTCTTTAACCATTTTGCAATTGTAACCTCGCTTATAGACTCTCCTACCGTAGGAACTTTAATTTCAATAACCATATAAAAGATGTTGATGGTTGACCTCTACTCTCTTCTTCAAGTAGAGATGAATATTTTGAAAATTTTTAGGTAACCGTTTTAAATGCTGAAAGCAGTTTCAATAATTTCTGCTTGCTCTTGCGCGTGCACTTTCGCATAACCTGTAGCAGTGGCTGCACTTGGGTTACGACTAATTACACCGTAATTAAACTGTTTCAAGTTCATTTGCAAATAGCTAGCGGCACCCATGTTCAAAGGTTCTTCTTGTACCCAGAACCATGTAGCACCTTTATATTTTTGATTAATTGCTTCCAATTGAGTGATTGGCAAAGGATACAATTGTTCCATACGAACAATCGCTACATCTTTACGATCTTCCTTCATCTGTTTTTCACTCAAGTCGAAATACATCTTACCAGAACAAATCAACACTTTTTTAACGCGAGATGCATCATCAATAAACGGATCATCCAATACTTCTTGGAAACCGCCTGTCGTAAAGTCTTTAATATTAGACTGGCTACGTACATGACGCAAGTTCGCTTTTGGCGAGAAATTTACCATTGGCTTACGGAAAGGCAATGCTAATTGTCTACGCAATGCGTGGAAGAAGTTAGCAGCTGTTGTACAGTTTGTTACGTAGATATTGTACTCTGCGCACATTTGCAAGAAGCGTTCTAAGCGAGCACTAGAGTGTTCAGGACCTTGACCTTCGTAACCGTGTGGCAACAACATCACCAAGCCACTCATTTTCTGCCATTTAGTTTCGGCGGAAGTGATGAATTGGTCGATAACTGTTTGAGCACCATTGCTAAAGTCGCCGAATTGTGCTTCCCAAATCGTTAACGAGTTCGGGTTAGCAATAGAGTAACCGTATTCAAAACCCAGTACAGCGAATTCGCTTAATAATGAGTTAAATACCCTGAATTTGCCTTGTTTATCGGCAATTCTGCTTAAACGGCTATATTCTTCGTTCGTTTCTTCGTTGCGTAAGATCGCGTGGCGGTGCGAGAAAGTACCGCGTTTTACGTCCTGGCCGCTCAAACGAACGTCTTTTCCTTCAGCTAAAATGCTGGCATATGCCATCAATTCACCGGAAGCCCAGTCGAGTAAACCGCTTTCTTCGTATAATTTTTGTTTCTCTTGGATAAGCTTTTCTACTTTACGTAATGGTTTAAAGCCTTCTGGGATAGCCATCAATGCTTTAAAAATCGCATCCGCTTGTTCTGTAGAAATAGCTGTTTCAGGAGATTTATTGAAATCGTCTGGGGTAGATTTACGTAACGATTGCCACCAGATTTCTGGTTTTTGGTACGAATAAGGCAAAGGATGTTGCTTTACTTCGTCTAAGCGATCTTGTAAGTCCTTCCAGAAGCTTTTTTCCATTTCGGTAGCCAAAGCTGCATCTACATCACCATTTGCAATGAGTTGTTTTGAGTAGATTTCACGCGGGTTAGCATGTTTCTCAATCAAATTGTACAATGCAGGTTGGGTGAACTTAGGATCATCACCTTCGTTATGTCCATGGCGGCGGTAGCACACCAAGTCGATATAGATATCTTCGTTGAACTCCTGGCGGTAACGGGTAGCGATTTCTGCTACTTTAACAGCATATTCTACTTCGTCGCCATTCACATGGAAAACAGGAGATTCTACGATAGCAGCTACGCTAGTAGAGTAGTTAGAAGAGCGGGCATCCTCGAAATCGGTAGTGAAACCAATTTGGTTGTTAATAACGAAGTGGATGGTACCACCTGTGTAATAACCACGGAGCTTGCTCATTTGCGCGATTTCGTATACCACACCTTGGCCGGCAATAGCAGCATCACCGTGGATAAGGATCGGCAAAATTTTATCGTAATCACTTTCGTAGATCACGTCGGCTTTAGAACGAGAGAAACCTAAAACAACCGGGTCAACCACTTCTAAGTGGGAAGGGTTGGGTGTTAATTGAAGGTTTACTTCTTTGTTGTGAGCCGTTTGGAGGGTAGAACGGAAACCGAGGTGATATTTCACGTCGCCGCTGCCCATAGTTGTGTCTGGCGTGGCGTTACCTTCGAATTCAGAGAAGATCTGTTCGTAGGTTTTGCCGAGCGTATTGGCTAAAACGTTCAAACGTCCGCGGTGCGCCATACCGATTACCACTTCTTGAACGCCATGATCAGCAGCAGTAGTGATGATAGTGTCCAAAGCTGGAATGGTAGTTTCGCCACCTTCGAGAGAGAAACGTTTTTGACCGATATATTTCGTGTGTAAGAAACGTTCAAACATAACGCCTTGGTTGAGTTTCAACAAAACGCGTTTTTTCTGTTCAACGGAAAGTGGCTTACGCATGGTAGTTTCCATTTCGTTTTGCAACCACTCGATTTTCTTAGCATCGTTGATATACGTGAATTCAATTCCCACGAAGCTCGCATATACGGCCTTCATGTGGTCAACAATTGCTTGCAAAGTTGCTTTTCCTAAGCCCACCACTTGGCCGGCATAGAATTCGGATTTCAAATCGGCATCTGTTAAACCGAAGTATGAAATATCAAGATTTGCATGGCGATCTTTTCTTTCGCGGATAGGATTTGTTTTGGCTACGAGATGGCCCTTCTTACGGTAGGCCTGGATCAGACGGTAAACAGCTAGTTCCTTCACCAATTGCTCATTAGACACCGGTAATGCACCTGGCGCTCCATTTGTGGCTCCTGCGGCGGCTGCACCATTGGCGGCACCATTGGTGTTGCTTACCGCGTAATCAAACCCAACAAAAAATTTAGCCCAATCAGGATCCACAGAGGCAGGATCTTTACGATAATCCTGGTATAGAGACTCTATAAACGCAGGATGTGAGTTGGTGACAAATGAAAAGTCCTTCATTTACAACGTTAATTTAGCTTAGTCCTTGATTCAAATACTTTTCTAACGTATCTTATAATATATATGATACGGGATTGCAAATATCGCTCGTTTTTTGATAACCAGATAGTAAAAAATTAGTTCATTACATGTTTTTAACTTTGCCTTATATTTGCAGCTCATAATTCGTTTTTTAAACATCTACGGATAGCAATGCGGTAAAAGAAAGAGGATTTTATTTTTTTATAAAATAAAAAGTGTTACCTTTGCCGTCCGAAACTTGAAAATTTAACAATGGCAAACCATAAAGCAACGAAAAAAGACGTACGTCAAGCAACAAAGCGTAATGAGCGTAACCGTTACTACGGTAAAACAACCCGTAATGCCATCCGTGATATCAAAGCTATCACTGATAAAGCAGCAGCTGAGAAAGATTTACCAGGCGTGCTTTCTTTGATTGACAAATTGGCTAAACGCAATGTTATTCACAAAAACAAAGCAGCTAACTTGAAAAGCAAGTTGACTAAAAAAGTTAACACTTTAGCATAAGCTTAGTTTTTTGAATTCAAACTATATTTAGGCTCTTCCTATTTCATGTAGGAAGAGCTTTTTTAGTTTGTTGTAAGTATATTTAACCAACTGGTTATTAAGCATTTAGCTTTTCTTGCGTCGCACATTCGAACGGAAGGATGGTTCTTTAGGCTTTTGTTTTCCCAGTATTCACCAACTCCCCGTTGTCATAGAAATTGACCTCCCATTGCTTTTCTGCCATATCATATTTTCCCACTTTAGCCAACTCTCCATTTTGATGGAATTCTACGTGAAGTTCATCTAAAAGCCCGACGCTATACTCCCAATAAGCATAATTCCCCACCTTAACGCCCGTAAATACCTCTTTTTCATACTCCAAACGACCCAATTCACCTTGGAAAAATCCTGGATGTTGCGCATTCTTCACATTGTGTAGGCTATAATCTGGAAAAGTATTGTACGCTATATAAGTAGCTGGATTCAATTCCCCAGTTGCAGAAAATTCGTAATGCATGGTAGGCTTTCCTGTAAAATAACGGGCTAATAGGGCCACTTCCCCATTGGGATGTAGGCGAATATGGCGATTATGGGGCAAACCAGTCTCGAACTCTTGGTACGCGAATGTTCCTTTGACGATACCGCTGAATGGGGTTTCATCATAATACAAACACGCCCCTTTATATGATAAAGCAGGGTCGCTATCTCGTATGATATGGACTTCTTCTTTTGTCATGTTTCGAACTAGTTTATGCTTTCTTGCAATTCCCGTACCTATTTAGGTACACGCTCTACTCTTTCTACCATATCCCGCACATCTTTATCGTGGTGATCTCTAATGATGGCTATTATCCGGTCGTACTTTTCCCGGTCTGCATGCTTACATTGGTTTAAATATTCCTCTATAACAGCAATTTCGCCATCGCGGTGTAAGTATTCATGCGCAAATTCTGGAACATGCTCCGGCGTTTCTTCGGTCAATAACTCATAAATGGATGATTCAAATACTTCATCATTGACAACTATATTAGTTGCTGGCCAATCACCTGTATACTCTGTGGTTACAATCCAATCCCCTACTTTATTAAAGTAAACACCATTTCTTTCCCCTTCATAAGGGTTTATTTTAGTTATTTCTTTATACTTCGCCTCCCTTGTTTGATAATAACCCACATGTATACTTTCTGTTGGAATACTATTAGGATTAGCAGCAAACCATCCCTCCACCTCACTTTCCGATGTTCGCAATATGCCCTTATCACTTAAGGTTAAGTCAACATGAGAATTTTCTCCTATATGCTTGTTTGCTGGCAAAGTTCCGTTATAATTAAACCTAATTTCCCTTACATAGCCATTTCTATGAAAATAAACATATAAACCATCATTTACGTAGTCTTGAATTTCGGTATAGTCATATCCCCCAAACATGATTCCTTCTTGTACATTGTAATGCAAAATGATTTCATGACTATCTCTTGTGTCTACATCCATTTCATAAAGTACAGGGAATGGAGCTCTTCCCACTGTACTAACAGGTTTTGTTGTACCATTAAACGAAACCATCCAATCAATTTCTCCATCTTTGTACATACCAATCTCTTTAGGAAACTTACCCTCAAAAAGGATGAAGCGGCCATGTAAATAACCATTCTTAAATTCTTTATAAGAGAATACCCCCAACTGCACACCTGTAAAAGGTGCTTCAGCATAATACAATTGGTTATCTATTTCAGAAAATTGCGGGTCGTTGAATTGCTTAAAAGCATCCGGGAAGAAGTAGTGTTTCATAGTATGGGTATAGTTAGGTGGATGTAATATGCAAAATTAATACCATACCTCCAATAGCCACTCAACAGTACAAATGAGTGACACAACTACCGCCCAATAGCCAATCAATCGACGATTACATCCAGTACTATAACCATTCTTCAAATCGTTTTCTATTATTTGAGGTGGAATTGTAATTTACCCACATGAAAAGTTTTTTAACGGCAACGTTGCTGTTGGCGCTCTCGGCTTCTACAGCGGTTGCACAAGATCTAACCACGCGCTACGAGCGTACCAATGCCCGTGAAACGGCTACTTATTTCGAGACCATCGCTTATCACAAGATGCTCGATAAAAAGTTCAACCAAATCAAAACCATCGAAGTAGGCGAAACAGATGCCGGTTACCCATTGCACTTAACCATCTATTCTGCGGATGGGGATTTCGATTTCGCTTCGTTAAAGAAGAAAAATAAGCGGGTGATCCTCATCAATAACGGCATACATCCCGGTGAGCCAGATGGCATCGACGCATCGATGATGCTACTGCGCGACCTCGCCCTCGGCAAAAAGAAATTACCGAATAACATCGTACTCGCTGTTATTCCCTTATACAATATTGGCGGAAGCTTAAACAGAACGCCTTACTACCGCGTAGATCAAAACGGCCCCGATGAATTCGGTTCCCGTGGCAATGCACAAAATCTCGATCTTAACAGGGATTTTATCAAAGCAGATTCTAAGAATGCCCGTGTTTTCCATAAAATTTACCAAATGACCGACCCCGACGTGTTTATTGATAACCACGTGAGCAACGGCGCCGATTATCAACATATCATTACCTTGCTCTGCACACAGCACGACAAGCTAGGTGGCGTAATGGGGGAGTTCATGAACAAAGCGTTTGAACCCGGCTTGTACAAGCTGATGAAAGCGAAAGGCTACGATTTGATCCCCTATGTAAACCACTTCGGCGAAACGCCCGATAGCGGATGGATTGAATATGCCGATGGCCCCCGTTATTCCAGCGGTTACACCTCGCTTTTCCACACCTTTGGTTTCGTACCAGAAACACACATGCTAAAACCTTACAAACAACGCGTGGAAGCTACGTACGCTTTGATGGAATCTTTCATCGAATTCACCAGCGTGAATAGCGAAAAGATTAAGCAACTGCGTGAACAAACGAAGCAATCGGTGAAAACACAACAACAATTTCCACTTACTTGGAAAGAGGATATGACGAAATATAGCGAGCGCGAATTCAAAGGATATACCGCTACCAAAAAGCCAAGTGATATCTCAGGTTTACCACGCCTATACTACGATCGCTCGAAACCATATGTGCGTAACATTAAGTTCTTCAACTATTTCAATGCCGGTAACTTCGTATCGAAACCCGATGCCTACATTATCCCGCAAGGTTGGTGGGCAGTTATTGACTTGCTGAAAGGTAACAAGGTGCAAATGCAACGGTTGGAAAAAGATACAACTATCGAGGTGGAAGCCTACCGTATCGATAACTACAATACGCCGCAACGCCCATATGAGAAACATTATATCCACAATGGCACGAAAGTAACCGCGCAAAAAGAACGTATCGCGTTCCATAAAGGCGATTATATCATTCCAATGAACCAAGTGGCTAACCGTTACCTAATAGAAACGCTTGAACCAACAGGCCCAGATTCATTCTTTAACTGGAATTTCTTTGATGCTATTCTTGGTCAAAAAGAAGGGTATTCTAGCTACGTGTTTGAAGATACAGGGTACGAATATTTCAAGCAACACCCCGAGTTACAAACAGCTTTGGAAGAGAAGAAAAAACAAGATACGGCCTTTGCGAAAAGTGCTAGTGCACAGTTGAATTTCGTATACCGTAATTCACCTTATAATGAACCAGGTTTCATGCGTTACCCAGTTTACCGCTTGGTGAAATAACAATATTTGCTATATCAATTAATTGAAAGCCTCTGCATTGCGGGGGCTTTCTCTTTTATTGATGCATCAATTATTATTTAGACAATAAAATAAAGCTATGCTGTTCTCCCATGAAGTTATTGTAAATCAACACATGTTGTACGTTTTGCAAGCTTGCTGTATTATAAGCCTGTAAGCTTAATGGTAACGATTGATGCACGAGTATTTCTGTTGCTAACCAAGTAGCAAATGAACTTGCCGTATCATACTCGCCACACAATTGTTTAAAAGGAATTATGGTGGTAGATGGAGAGAATTGTTGGTGGAGATATTGATAATAGTGTGCAAAATTAGCATCGCCATTTTCGCCAGTTAATAAAACATCTATTGTGGGATTACCATGTTGGGCAAGGAATTTCTGCAGCCTGTTTCCCAGCTGTTCTGTTGTTGGCTTGTACACCATTTCCACGCCTTCGATAACGGCCAAGTTACGCGAGGCTGGTTTTGCTGTTACTAAGAAGTACGCCGAACCTTCGCCGGCAATGCTGCCCGTAGTTTGGTTATCGGCCAAGAATGTTTCATTAGTGGCACCTTCTTTCCAATGGCCGATCCGGCCTTTAATATAGAAGTGCTCTTCCGACATTTCTTCAAATGAACCCACCAACACCGATTCTACACCTTCTTGTAATTGCATGAGGGTATCTTGCAATGCGCTTTCGAAAGAAAAACCACGGTGCACAAATGTATTGTTATAACTCGTGCACTTCTGTTGCAAAGCAATTAACCCGTTCACAGCATTGTAAGTCGACTGGATAAATGGCGTAGGGTTCAAGGCTGTTTCCTCGTATTCGCGGATGTTCTTTAGGAACTTCTCCGTATCGTGCAAGCTACCTTTACCTGTACCGGTAATAATAGCACCAGGCACAGGAAACTCGCTACCCACTAAGCACTTCAATGCGGCTGTTTGCCCAATTTTCAACAACCTGCTCATACGGCGTAAATTATTCGGCGAGATAAAACCGCTATAATTAGGTTCAATCACGTTTAACAAATTACGGGTACTTGCTACAAAAGGCTGCGTGTGAAACTCGCCCTCGAACGTATGTTGTGGCGAAATAGCACTAGTAGCTTGTATGTAACATTTATTGAGCATGGGTATAAAAATTAAAGCTGTGCGCTGCTAATCACCAGCGACGCATTGTTCCCGCCGAATCCAAATGAATTGGAAATGACGTTATCGACAGTATAGTTTTCGAGTAATTGGGTTTCGGGTGAGATATTCAATTCTTCCATTCGCTCCGAAAAGTTAAGATTCGGGTAGATAAGGGAATGTTGAATGGCTAGCACCGAGAAGATGGCTTCTACTGCACCGGCGGCAGCTAAAGTATGCCCTGTAAAAGGTTTGGTGGAACTGAATTTAGGTACTTTGCTCCCAAATAAACGTTCCAAGGCTTTTCCTTCCGACACGTCGTTGTTCAATGTTGCGGTACCGTGTACGTTCACATATTGCACCTCGTTGAGTTGACGACCGCTCATGGCCAAAGCTTTTTGCATGGCTTCATAAGCACCATCACCATCGGGAGAGGGCGACGTAGGGTGAAAGGCCTCGTTTGTATTGCAATACCCCGATAATTCGGCCAGCACAGTACTGTTATTGCGTTTTACGCTACTTTCACTTTCCAACACCAAGTATGCAGCCGCTTCCCCTAGGTTAAGGCCGTTACGTTGGTGATCGAAAGGTTTGCAATGTTGCTTATCGATATTCTTCAAGGAGTTGAAACCGTTGATGGTGAAGCGGGTAAGTGCTTCTGTTCCACCACACACCACTTTCTCTAACATACCGTGCTTAATCATCCTAGCGCCATACATTAATGCATTGGCAGAAGATGAACAAGCGGTGGAAATGGTAGAGATATGGGATTGAAATTGTACTACATCCGCAATACGTTGCGTACAATCGGCACAATCCAAGGTGTCGACATATTGTAAGAAAGAGCCTGTTTTAGAAGGGTCGACAATATCAAAATACACATTCTCCGTATCGCACATCCCGCCAACGGTAGAAGCATTTACAAATCCTACTTCACTAGCATCCTCGATGTTTGCATTCGCCAATGCTTCGCGCATGGCAATAAGTCCCAATAAGGTAGTTCTTGTAAATCCTTCGCCGCCATTCGGTAATGCTGCCATTGCCGCTAAAGTTGCTGTAGCGTGCTTTACTTCGGCTACCGGCAGTATGGATTGATATATTGTGTCGATATACTGCGTGTAACCAATACCGGGTTGTTGCGCTTGTAAGCTGCGCAGGTTTTGTGCTACATTATCACCAATCGCGGTGATCATGCCTACACCGGTTATAAATACACGCTCTCCCATGGCTTCTTTCAAACTAGGCTACTTGTTTAGATTGAATGAACTCAGCCATTGACTGTACACTTTGCAAAATTTTACGGCCTTCGCGTGGATCTTCTACTTTAATCTTGTAGTTTCTTTCCAATAAAACCATCAATTCCAAAGAATCGATACTGTCTAAACCCAAACCCTCACCAAACAAAGGCGCGTTATCGTCGATGTCGGATGGTTTAGTGTCTTGCAAGTTCAATGCTTCAATGATTTGTTCTTTCAATTGCTGTTTTAACGCTTCCATAATGTTGTAGGTTAATCCCTTCTTCGTTTCCTCCGTAGAGATTATCATTAAAATAAAGGTTTAAAGGTTTATCCCGATGTGTAACTTGCTTACGCAATACGTCTTTTCTCAACCCAAGCCGCGATGCCTAACATTGCTAAACTTAAGCCAATTAAACGACCGATATCCGGCAATATCTTCCACAAGTTGCCACCTCTTAAATAAATATCATTAATGGCATCCAGTCCCCAACTAAGCGGCGACATTCGGCCAAACATTTGTATATGTTCCGGCATAATTTCTAACGGTATCCAAATACCGCCGATAGCCGATAAAATCACGATCGAAATTGCGCCAAAGTTCAAGGCTTGGTTCGGTGTTTTGAACAAGGTACCCACCAAAATACCATACGCTGTAGCGGCAAAACCAATACTTACAGCCGTAGCAAAGGAGGCAATATGATCGTGCCCTAATACTAATTTGGGCAATCCCATTAACGGTAAAAGGTAAATACCAACGAGGATCATTAAGTAGAATTGCACTACACAAATACCCACGAAGAATAACATTTTACCTGCTAAGATAGCCAAGTATGAACCCGGGATTAATTTCATTCGCAATAAACTACCGTCTTCTCTTTCGCGGATCATGTTGCCGGCGATTGGAATAACGATGAAGAACATGGCGAATATGCTCCATGCTGGCACGTTGTGCTGTACAGAATTCGAAACAACATCGATCTGTTTGTGATCGGTTGTTGTTGCTACTTCTTTTAAGCCTACTGCTTTCAACTGTATGGCTGGGAAGCTATCTTGTGCTGTAGAATCCTTGCTTTTTAATTGCATCTGGATTCTTTCTAACAGCATGTTTGTTTCTACTTGTGTAAGGAAGTTGTCGAGCGATTGATGGATCGCACTTTTGAAGGTTTTCTTCGCAGCGGGATCGAAGTATATCCAAACATTCAGCGAGTCTTGCTTTTCTTTTACAGGCAATTGGCTACTCATACCCATGCGTTGCACAAGGTTATTCACAATGCTGTTCGCGTTACTCACGATGTTGGCGGTGGCACCTTTGGGAATAACGATCGCGATTTTATAATCGCCATCATTTACCTTCTTCAAGGCTACTGCTTGCGTTAATACTTCGCCGTTCAGTGTGTCGATAATATTGAATTGACCGCTAGCGCTTAAGCCTTCTTTGATGTGCTTCGCCAACCGGCCTTGGTCGTTATCGACTGTTAATATATCGAACTTTACTTCCTGGTAATCTTTAAAAGGAGCGTCTTGAATAACCGCCATTACGGTAATAAGCACAACAGGCATAATAAATAACAATGCCAATCCTGCTTTGTCCCGCGTAAGCAGGAACCATTCTTTCCGTAATGTTGCTAATAATCTTAACACCTAAAATATTTTAATCGCGTACCGCTTCACCCGTGTAGTGTAAGAACACATCTTCGAGGTTGCGGCATTCGTTTAATGTTTGAATTAATATACCTGGTTCGCCTTGTACCAATACTTTTCCTTCGTCCATAATCACTACCTCGTCGCAAATCTGTTGTGCTTCTTCCAGTAAATGCGAGGTATACAAAACGCTGTTGCCTTTTGCATTGTATTCACGCAAGAAACGGAGAATCATGCTGCGCGACTGTACGTCTACGCCTGCTGTTGGTTCATCGAGGATCAGTAATTCGGGGTCGTGTAAAATCGCGGCAATAATATTGGTGCGACGTTTCATACCACCGGAGAATTTGATCACTTCTTTATGGGCGGCTTTTTCCAGGCCGAAAGCTTCGAGGTAATCAAGAATTTTGCCGCGGAGGGATTTTCCTTTTAGGCCATATAAATTCCCGAAGTACACGAGGTTTTCATACGCGGTTAATTGCGGGAACAAAGCGATTTGTTGGGGTACAATACCCATTACGCGCTTTACCTGCTCCCTATGCGAAGCATCTTGCGATAGCCCGCAAACAGTTACTTCCCCGCTGCTAGCTTTTACAATACCGCAAAGTATACTAATCGTAGTGGTTTTACCGGCACCGTTCGGACCGAGTAAACCCACGATCTTCCCTTCCGGAAAACTAAATGATAATCCTTGCAAAGTGGGTTGTAAGGCCCCTGCGTAAGTTTTATACAAGTTTTTTACTACGATACTGTTCACAACACTACAATTTTACCTTCGACAATTTTGTAAAAAACTGCTGCTCTCCTTCTGCCACGTGCATCAGCAATTGGCTAAGGTTCACAAATGCATTTTGATCTACTGTGCGCGCTTTACACACACGGCCGGCTTCGAAAGCGAAATTCCGCCACTCGTCGCCCACAGCCGTTAGCGATTGCGCCAAGTTTCTCAGTTCATCGTTTTGCAACTTGATGCCGGCTTCTTGAAGAAACGCGGCATACATAAACCTGAAACCGGCACCACCGGTACCGATCTCTTCTTGCATACGAATAATATTACCTAAGAACAAAGCAGCCTTACGCTCGCCCAGTTCTGGATATTTCACAATTTTCTTCGATAAATAACGAATCCCTTTAATACCCAGCATTGGAAATGGCACCTTCAACATGAAGTTGCAAGTTTGCTCGATACCTTGTTTAACGGGTTTGCGGAAATCGACTTGTGAAGGCACGTGGCTTACATGATACATACGACCTTTCGGCTCTGGGTATCCTTTAGCAAAACGTGCTTGCGCTAAGCTTTCCGGGTCAATTTTAGCAGGACCTTCCATTACAGGATCGCTCACCAAGTATTCGTTACCTTCTTTGCCGAACACAACGAGGTTGTGGGCGTTAAAATGAAAACGGTATGCTTGGGGGAGGTAGGGCAAATAGTATACACTGGATTGCATACCTACCGGGATGTTAGCCGCAACAGCTTGGTCGAGAGCGGCCATAGCTTTTTGCGGGTTGGAGAACTTCTCCGAGTGTACTTGTACACCTAAGCGTTTGCACACTTTATTTAGAATACCACTAGGCCATATGCGGTAAGTGGTACCAGGAATGCCATTCACTTTTACAAACGGTAGATGCCCGAAGAATATACCACTACCAATACCGAAAGCCATAGGCTCGCTAATTTGCAAGCCATTGTGACGAAGTAGGTTCGACACAACACCGCTTTCGCAGTGGGCTGATTGTACGTGGTTAAACTGCTGGTTCATCTTGTTGTTGATTGCACCAGGTGCTGCTGTTTGCATCATCTGATTTTATTTTACTTGCAACAATTCTTGTACGCTGATTTGAAAAGCAGCGGCATAACGTTGCAACATTTTATCACTTAGTTTATTAAAATTTGCCGGTTTGAAGTGGCGTTTAACTTGCCATTGAAACTTACCGACGTGCCCTGCTAGGATGCTGATATCCATAAGGCTTTTTTCCATGTAATAAGCAATGGGGCTTACTTCACCTTGTAGCACTTTTTCTTTCGCTTGTGCAATTCTATCGTTCACTTCATCCCATGCTTGCGCCATGGCAACATTCTCCGGTTCCCAACCTACGCTGGGTACTTTCACGTAATCGCCATCGTTATCCACTGCGTAAAACAATTGTTTAAATGTTTGTTTGTGCAGGTCGTTATTATCCTGCGGAACTTCATCTTTTTTCATGTTTGCAGTTTTACGGGCTTAAAATTACATTTTATATAAAATAGAAGGAGCCGCCAATTGGCTCCTTCTATTTGTATGCAATATGTTTAGGAGGTAAATGTTGTTGCTAAGCTGATGCTGTAATACGTGCTATTGATTCCTGCTAAAACCTGTTGGTGTAGGCCGTGCTGATTAAACGACTGTAATTTGAGCATAAGAATAGGAGAAGCGGGCACTTTCTGGTACCATCAAAATAATCTTCTGTCCTTTCTTCAATTTACCTGTATTTAGCAATTCTTCCAACATCAGGTATGGCGACGCAGTACCTACGTTACCTACCTTCGTAAGGTTGGTGAACCATTTTTCTTGCGGAACGTATCCACCTTGTTTCTTCATTTCTTCATCAATTTTCATGCGGAAAAATTCGGAAGACAAGTGCGGGAGGAAGAAGTCGATTTCATCGACCTTAATATTATGTTTTTCAACGAGTTCTACCCACCATTTAGCACCGATAGGAACGATGTTTTTACCGAGCATTTTGGTGTCTTGCTTGAAAGAAAAGGCGCTATTGGCAGCCCATTCTTCCGGGGTCATATCAACCCAACCTTTCACATTACCATCCTCTTCTTTGATAGCACCGGCGTACATACAAGTTTCGTACTCGTTTGCGTAAGAAGCAATTTCTACCCAATCTACACGTAAGCTAAGGCCATCTTCGTTAGGTTTATCTTGGAAGAGGGCGGCACAAGCACCATCGGAGAGCATCCAGCGTAAGAAATCTTTTTCAAACGCGATAATAGGATTGCCTTCAATTTCGTGAACGATAGCGGTTTCGGGTTCAAACTTAGTTGCTTGCATCCAGGTGGATAATCTTTCAGAGCCGGTAGAAACGGCATTGGAAGTGTTACCACATTTGATGCTCATGTATGCGTATTTAAAAGCTTGCATACCGGCAGCACATGCACCGGTTGCAGATAATAGTTCTACGGGTTGGCATTTTAACAAGCCGTGTACCATTACAGCGTGGTTAGGTAGTAATTGGTCGGGTGAAGTAGTGCCACAAGCCAATAACTCGAGTTGTTCGATTGGAAATTTATTATCGAATAGGTTTCTTACTGCCTCTGCCGTCATAGATGCGTTGGTGTGCGTAATATTACCTTCTTTATCCATCGCGTAATAGCGTGTTTTGATCTTGTTACTGTTCAAAACGATTGCCCTGGCGCGAGATGGCTTGCCATCGATCTTACCCAGGATGCTTTCCATTTCGTCATTCCCGACTGGCTCATTAGGTAAACATTTTGCGAGCCTAGTGATAAAAACTTCTTTCATGACAGGTTTTAAAAAGTTAAAGCGGCCGTAAATATATAATACTAAACGGATATACTGTAAACGCGGGTCTTATTCTTTCCACGAAAGTTACATTCACTGTAGCAAGTATGGTGCTAACTACAAAAATTTAGGCTTTCCTAAGTTCAATTCCCTTGTAATAGGCTACTTCTTCGTTTAATTGTTTCTTTTTTGTAATAAGTGTTATTAAAGCAGATAAAGCTGATATAGGTGATAATATGATAACCGCAATTGGCAATAGATTCCTGTATAATGAAACACGTCCTTGTCGTGATGGTGCTGCCGGGCCTCCTTTATCGCTGATAAACTTCGCGAAAAACTTGAACGGTTTTGTACCCCGGTTCTCCAGCACTACTAAACTGGGCAATACTTCCGCGGCGCCAAGTTGTACTAGCTCCGCTTGCAATGTATCCATCTTATTGTTCTCCAATGCTGCTACAATTGGTGCAGCAAATCTGTCACAAGCCTTTATATCTTCTTCCTGCACCCCGGCCGGTGGCAAAATAAAATGACCATCTTTCTTTCCTTTAAACGCCCATCGCTGGATCGTAAATAAAGAAACCAAGTTGTGATTTTTATCTACCAAGGCAATATTACCTACCAATGTAGCACCCGCAGCCGACAAGTAACGTTTAATCGCTTCTTGGGCATTGAGCCACATATTACGGCAACCCGACACGGTTAGCACACGCTTTCCTTTTAATATACTTTTACCTTCTTCACTTTGTAAAAAGCCAGCAACGGGCTGAGAAGGCGATAAGAACCAAGGGGTATATCCTAAAATGACCAAGTCGAAATGCTCATCGGCACTTACACCAATGTATTTAACAGCCCTTGGCCGGGCCAACACACATTCGGGCATCGCATCAAAAAACTGTTGCTTTTTCCAGGGGAATGGGAAGGGCTCTACCGGCTCTATTAGCTTATATACAATCGATGCTTTGTGCTGAAATGGAGCCACAATGGTATCGATAATTTGCTTGAGCTGGCCACTTTGTGAGTAGTATACAACCAGTATCTTCAGTTGTTGGTTCATTATATAGGATTCCTGTTCTCGATTCAAGCTGTAAACTTACAAAAATCTTAACTAGTGTATAATTATTTTTTTAATAAGTTATAACATAGAACATTCACCAGCAAAGACTCCGGATCAATTAACAAACAAATTGTCATGCCCTGGTTTCCTGCATTGAACGCTCTAAAGTTGTGCAATTATAGGCGTAGTTTTCACTACAATTGGCTTCAATATCCTACGAATTCTCCGTTTCACCTAATTTTTTTGCCAAAAACAAAAAGAGGCAAACCATGTTGCCTCCCTTTGCCTAACTTAAACTAAATGTACAATTATGATTTTCTAACACTACCTGAACCCGATACTTTCGTGTTCACACTGGGTGAACCAGAATATTTCACATCGCCGCTGCCAGAAATCCTAACATTCAAGCCTACGCTTGCATGACAATCTACATCGCCACTGCCGGAAATCTGTACATCCGCGTTTTCAGATAATAAATTTTTTGCATTTACATCACCGCTACCGCTGATAGAAATATCAACATTTTTGGTAGAGCCACCTACTACTAAGTCGCCAGAACCCGTTAATACCGCTTTTACATTAGGTGCTTTGAACTTAGCGTTCAAGTTGCCAGAGCCGGTTAATTTAACCGTTACGTTGCTGTTCGAAGTGAATTCGTCTTTCACGATCATGTCGCCGCTACCGGTTAAAGAAACACCTTCCAAGTTTGGTGTAGTAATATATACTTTAATGTCTTTATGCGTGTTGTAGCTAACACCGCGTTTAGTACCAATTTTCAACTCACCACCTTCTACTTTAATTTCTAATAAAGGGATGATATTGCTTTCGCCTTCTACCACAACACTTACCGTATTGCCTTTAGTTACGATGGCATCTGTAGAACCTAAAAGCGCGATAGAATTGAAGCTACCAACGCTAATATTTTGTTTAACAACGTCGCCATTGCCGGTTACTCGTTGGCCGATAGCATCGCAGCTGGTTAATACGCTAGCTAGGAGCATTAATAAGAGGGGTAATCTAAATAAGAGTTTCATATCCTGGTTTTTAAATGCGTTAAGTGTTTTTAAAATTTTGCACCGCAATGGGCGATGTTTTGGTATTTATATTAAGGTAACAGGTTTTAAAGAATGGTTGCACAAGTCGGCCAATTTTTTTTGAAAAAAGTTGGGGAAGGGTAGTTGCTGGGTGGAAAAATGGGCGGCATTGGGATGGAAATTCTACCTAAAACCCTCATCTACACAACAAAACGCTAAATTTTCCGTTCCGCCAATTTTTAATCTTTAAACTCTCATTATCTTTGCACCACCATGACAGAAAAGATTTTGATCCTCGACTTCGGTTCCCAGTACACGCAATTGATTGCAAGATGCATTAGGGAGCTTAATGTATATTGTGAAATTCAGCCGTGCTTAAAGCCTGTAGAAATTGATTCCAGCGTAAAAGGCATTATTTTATCGGGTAGCCCGTTTTCAGTAAACGATCCGAATGCACCTAAAGTTGATATTACAGCTTTGGCAGCGCAAGTACCGGTTTTGGGTATTTGCTACGGCGCACAGCACATGGCACAATACTTCGGCGGTGAAGTAGCAAAAAGTAATCACCGCGAATACGGTCGTGCTACCATGGAACATTCCGACAAAGAGGAGAAATTGTTCTACGATATCTCTGAAAAAAGCCAAGTTTGGATGAGCCATGCCGATACGATTGTTCGTATCCCGGAAGCGTTTGAAGTAGTTGCGACTACCGAAAACATCCCGGTAGCAGCTTTCAAATGCAGCACTTTAACTACCCACCCTATCTTCGGTTTACAATTCCACCCGGAAGTAACCCACTCTATCGAGGGTAAACAAATTATCCGCAACTTCCTCGTTCATATCTGTGGCATTTCCCAAGATTGGACACCGGCAGCCTTCGTTCAAGAAACGATCGAGCGCATTAAGCAAGAAGTAGGCGATAAAAAAGTAGTAATGGCACTTAGTGGCGGTGTAGATTCTACCGTAGCGGCAGAATTGATCCACAAAGCCATTGGTGATAAATTATATTGCATTTTCGTAGATAACGGTCTTTTACGTAAAAACGAGTTCGAATCTGTACTCGAATCTTACAAGCACATGGGCTTGAACGTAAAAGGTGTGAATGCGAAAGATTTATTCTACGGTGAATTGAAAGGAGTAACCGATCCTGAAACTAAACGTAAGATCATCGGCCGCTTATTCATCGAAGTATTCCAACAAGAAGCCAATGAATTAAAAGATATCGCGTTCTTAGGTCAAGGTACCATTTACCCGGATGTAATTGAATCTGTTAGCGTAAACGGTCCTTCTGCTACCATTAAATCTCACCATAACGTAGGTGGTTTACCAGAGAAAATGAACATGAAATTGGTAGAACCATTGCGTTTCTTGTTCAAAGACGAGGTACGCCGTGTAGGTAAAGAAATTGGTATCAGCGATATTTTCTTAGCACGCCATCCTTTCCCAGGACCAGGCTTAGCCATCCGTATCTTGGGTGAAATTACCCCAGAGAAAGTAGCCTTGTTGCAAGAAGCAGATGCAGTATATATCGACGGGTTACGTGAAAGCAACTTGTACAACCAAGTTTGGCAAGCAGGTACTATCTTGTTGCCGGTACAAAGCGTAGGCGTTATGGGCGATGAACGTACATACGAGTTTACAGTAGCCTTAAGAGCAGTTACCTCTTTAGATGGTATGACAGCCGACTGGGCACATTTACCGTACGAGTTCTTAGCCAAGGTTTCTAACGATATCATTAACAAGGTGAAAGGAATTAACCGCGTGGTGTATGATATTAGTTCTAAACCACCGGCAACGATCGAGTGGGAATAATTTAACATACGAACGATATGCAATGGCAACAGTACTTTCAAGGCTGTTGCCATTATCTTTATAACCCGTTTCGCCTTAAAAGAGGAACGATTTTTGTAATTGAAGCACGCTATGAATCGAATAAAACTGTTACACAGCTTGCTGGCATGCATGGTTTTCTGCATGATGATGGCTGCGTGTAAAACGGCTAAAGTCAGCACGCAAACACCTACGCCACAAGTAGTTAAGAAGCCTACTACCGAAGAAAAGAAAGAAGAAAAGAAGCCGACCGTTAAAGCTCCTTTCAACGTACCTGCGTTCGCGAAAGAAGTAAAAAGAAATAGTTACAATATCGCTGTATTTGCCCCTTTATACTTGGATTCGGTATTTGCTAATTCGCTCGACATCCCCGGCCGCGTAATGCCCCGTTACGTATTGCCAGGCCTCGAATTCTACGAAGGTGTACAGCTCGCCCTCGATACCCTCCAAAAACAAGGCTACAAATTCAACGTATTTGTATACGATTCCAAAGCCAAGCAAAACGACCCTGCCCAATTGATTAAAGCTAAACAATTGGAAAGCATCGACTTAATTATCGGCTCTGTATCTACACCCGAGATTAAAGTACTGAGCGATTTTGCGAAGCAGAAAGAAATCAACTTTGTATCTGCCACCTACCCTAATGATGGTGGTATTACCGAGAACCCATTCTTATTTATTGGTAATAGTACCCTTAAATCACACTCAGATGCAATTCAAGAGTATGTACAAAGAGGCTACGCTAATAAGAACATACTCGTTTTCAGAAGAAACAGTGCCTTAGAATCGCGCATTGCCGCCGACATTAAAGCAGCACACGATGCCATGCAATATGATAAAAAGGCCCGCATCCGGGAAGTAGTATGGAATGAAAACATGACAGAAACGGAATTGTCGCAGTATTTATTAACCGACAGGCCAAACTTGTGCATCATCGCAGCTTTGGATGAAGCAGGTGCTAAAACCATTCTCCGTAAATTAAGTGCGCAATCATCTACTTACCCTATGCAGATCTTTGGTATGCCTACTTGGGACGTGATGAAGTTCAAAGAACCGGAATTCAACGGTTTAACTATTTACTACAGCAGCCCGTACTACAACGATAAAAACGATGCTTTCAGCAAGTATATCACGGAAAATTTCCGCAAAACTTACCGTGCCCGTCCTTCAGACAATGCATTTAAAGGATTCGAGTTTACGTATTACTTCGCGAAATTATTGGGAAGGAGTGGTGTTTACTTTAATAAAGATGTAAATGACTCGCCTTATAAAGTATTTACGAACTTCAATTTCCAGCCTATTTACTTGAAACAGGGCGAGGAACAGCCAGATTATTTCGAGAATAAGAATATTTATATCATCCAAAAAGGTGATAGTGCCGACTACAAAATGAACGCAATACAATAATTGCGCATATATAAAAAGCTTACACCGCCCGAGAATTCAGCATTCCGGGCGGTTTTTTATTGCACGCAAACTCGGTAATCCATATAGTGTTGGTAGACTATACATACTAATAATCAATAAGTTATAAATTTCAAACCGTACTAGAAATCCAAAAATTATTTAACTTTACTTTTAAATTGGCACACCAAAACAAGGCTATACACCTATTGCGGTGCCCCCGTTATACCTAGTACACTAGTCATAACAACCCATCATTTATTTAACCGAACCATTAAAAGAGGTTGCCAATCAACGTGGCAGCTTATCTTTCCTATAATGTTGCATCGTAAATATTGGTTTGGGTATATACATTTTTCACGGAAAACTATTCTAACGGCTTATATGCAACATGGCATTTTTTTGATTGGTTTAGGGTTTTTGATTGGCACATTCGGAACATTGATAGGCGCAGGCGGTGGATTTATTTTGGTACCCATCCTGTTGTTTATGTTCCCAGATATGCCGGCGGATGTACTAACCAGTATTTCCTTAGCAGTCGTATTTTTAAATGCCACCTCTGGTTCTTTTGCTTATGCCCGCATGAAGCGGATTGATTATAAATCGGCGATTTACTTTGCCGTGGCTACTTTACCGGGATCAGTTTTAGGCGCCCTGTTAACGAGCGTTATTTCCCGCCATGTTTTCAACATGATCTTAGGAGCTTTGCTGATTGTGATTTCCGTGTTTTTATTTGTAAAACCGGCACAAGGAGCATACGCGCACTTCTTCAACCGGGGTAAATTAGCCCAGCGTAGTATTACCGATAGTAATGGGCATGTACATACCTTCCAATTTAACTTGTGGGTAGGTATTGTTATTAGCTTCTTAGTTGGATTCTTATCCAGTTTGCTGGGTATTGGCGGTGGTATTATCCACGTACCGGCCTTGGTGAGTTTACTGGATTTCCCGATCCATATTGCCACAGCTACTTCTCACTTTATTTTAGCCATCATGGCCTTGAGTGGAACGATCGTTCACATGATTCAAGGTAGCTTCTGGGAAGGTTGGCAAATGGCGGTTTACATCGGCATAGGTGTAGTAGCCGGTGCACAATTAGGGGCTGGCCTATCGCATAAAGTGAAACCGAAACGTATTATTATGTTCCTTGCCGCGGCATTACTGCTGGTGGGGATTCGCTTGTTATTCACCCATTAAGATTTTTCTTTTGATGTTTTGTTTGGAAACACCGGTTATGCCGGTGTTTTTTTATTGGAGCCGGTGAAGAAAAGAATAAGCTTGATTGGAGTTGTATATGGGTGATAATAGGGTAATAATAGGGAGAGAATAGGCTGAAGATAGGGTGAGGATAGGGTGGAGATAGGCAAACTACATGGAATTACTTGGTATTTACATGGAACTTACATGGAAACTACTTAGAAACTACATGGTAGGTACTTGATAAGTACTTGAAAACAGCCTAAAGATAATTTACAGTTAATAGGTAGAAAATTGGGGTAATGATAAGCATATAAGGGAATGTATTTGATATATATTAGATAAAAGCGTTTTCAACTTCATTTCAACCTAGCATTATCAAAAGAAGCACCTTATAAGGCTATATGCGACTGGTATTCAAAACCCCATTAAGCCATCAGCATAACGGGGTTACAAGTAACATATCATCAAAAAGCACACCTAATGCACCAAAAAACTCAATATAAACAGCACAAATAGTACATACATGATTGTGCTAATTTCCTTCACACGACCCGTTAATACCTTCAACAGCACATACGACAGCATCCCAAACACAATACCATGTGCAATGCTATAAGTATAAGGCATCATGGCAATGGTTAAAAAGGCAGGCAAAGCCTCGGTAATATCATCGAATTTTATTTCGGTTACAGCACTCATCATCAACATGCCCACAATAATTAAAGCAGGGGCCGTTGCTGCAGCAGGAATCATGGCAAATAATGGGGCAAAAAATAAGGCTAACAGGAACATGCCCGATACGGTAAGGGCCGTTAAGCCTGTTTTACCACCGGCAGCAATACCACTGGCACTTTCAACATACGCCGTTACTACGCTTGTACCCAGCAGGGCACCGGCTGTGGTGCCTACGGCATCTGCTAGTAAGGCCTGCTTTGCACGTGGCAATTTACCATCGGCTGTTAATAAACCTGCTTTATGACAAAGCCCGATTAAGGTCCCAACAGTATCGAAAAGGTTGATCATGAGCAAGGTGAACAAGATCACGACCATTTTTAAGGTAAATATTTCGCTGAATTGTAATTGGAACGCGATGGGTTTTATACTAGGCGGCCAACCAATAAGGTGACCACCTGCCGGCCAAATAGTTATACCCAATGGAATACCTATAATCGTAGCTACCACAATCCCAATCAGCAAAGCCGCATTCACTTTTCTATACATCAACACAGCACTTACAATCAACCCAATTAGCGCAATCATGGGGCCCGTAGCAGTAATATCACCCATTTTAAGAATTACACCGTCGAGCTTTCCATCACCCACATACTTCATTCCCGTTTCAATAACACCGGCATTCGACATACCAATTAAGGCAATCAATAACCCAATCCCTACCGATATCGCGTGCTTCAAATTATCCGGAATACTGTTAATAATTGCTTCCCGGATGCTAAAGAGCGATAGGAATATAAAAATGATCCCTTCTAAGAAAACAGCCGTTAGCGCAAATTGCCAACTATACCCCATCGATAACACCACTGTGTATGCGAAAAAAGCATTCAAGCCCATGCCCGGCGCCAAGCCTATAGGTAATTTAGCTACCACGGCCATTACAAAGGTTCCGATGGCGGCCGCTAATGCTGTGGCGGTGATTAAGGCATTGAAATCCATGCCTGTTTTGGACAATATGATGGGATTCACCACGAGGATGTAAGCCATGGTGGAAAAGGTAGTCAGCCCAGCTAATACCTCCTTCTTAATAGTTGTATTGTGTTGTTTGATTTGAAAAAACGACGATATACTCATCCTGCAAAAATATAGCTTTTCTATACAGTGGCTAGGTTCGCATTTTGATGTAATTTTATAATGATGTCGAACTCGAAAGGATGGAATATTATTACGGAATGGTTGGCGCAGAAAGGACAGCAGCCGTTCGCGTTCCAAGAAGAAGCATGGGAACATTTGCTCCACGGGCGCTCTGGCCTTGTGAATGCACCAACAGGTTTTGGTAAAACTTTCTCCCTATTTCTCGGTGCTTTGATTGAATGGATCGACGCACATCCTACCACTTATCAACAGCAACAAAATAACGGCTTACAATTAATTTGGATTACGCCCTTGCGCGCGTTGGCAAAAGATATTGGTCGTGCTATGGAAGAAGTGATTGCTGAATTGAATATATCATGGAAAGTAGGCATCCGGAGCGGCGATACGTCTACCCAAACACGTAAGGCTCAGCAGGTGCAAATGCCGGAAGTATTAATTATTACCCCGGAAAGCATGCATATTTTACTTTCGCAAAAAGGTTACCCCAAATATTTTAAACACTTACGCACCGTGGTATGCGACGAATGGCATGAGCTTCTCGGCAGCAAACGCGGCGTAATGGTAGAACTTGCGCTTTCGCGTTTAAGAACCCTATCACCTGGTTTACGTACTTGGGGCATATCGGCTACTATTGGCAACCTCGACGAGGCCATGCAAGTGCTACTAGGCCCGGGAAACACGGATGGTATGATTGTAAAGGCAGATCTTCACAAGCAAATTGAGCTGCACAGTATTATTCCCCCGGAAATTGAAAAGTACCCATGGGCAGGACATATGGGGTTGAAATTATTACACCAAGCGATCCCGATTATCGAGGAAAGTAGAACCACTTTACTATTCACCAATACCCGGATGATGGCAGAAATGTGGTACCAAGAGATCTTACGCTTATACCCCGAGTTTGCGGGTTTAATAGCCCTCCACCATGGTTCTATCGACGCGGAATTGCGTATGTGGGTAGAAGAAGCTTTGCATAACGGGGTATTGAAACTAGTTGTGTGTACATCGAGTTTGGATTTAGGTGTTGACTTTCGACCAGTAGATACCGTAATACAAGTGGGCAGCCCGAAAGGTGTAGCGCGTTTCTTGCAAAGGGCTGGGCGTAGCGGCCACTCGCCTAACGAAGTGAGCAAGATTTGGTTTCTGCCTACACATGCATTGGAACTAGTGGAAGCTGCGGCATTGAAAACCGCGATGAAAGAAGAAGTAGTAGAAAGCAGGCAGCCGGTGATGTTAGCATGGGATGTGCTGTTGCAATACT
Source organism: Chitinophaga skermanii (assembly GCF_003259335.1). Taxonomy (GTDB): domain Bacteria; phylum Bacteroidota; class Bacteroidia; order Chitinophagales; family Chitinophagaceae; genus Chitinophaga; species Chitinophaga skermanii. Next base: position 752,704 of record NZ_QLLL01000001.1, on the reverse strand, counting down.
TAGTTACATTAGGTGTTTCCGATGGGTTCGATCCAGCAATTGCTTTCGACGAAGTAAAGAGCACCTTCTGCTTTCAAGATATTGAACATGACGAATGGCTATGGATTCTTTCCTTCCTCACAACCGGTGGCGAAGCCTTATATCAATACGATGAGTTTAAGAAATTAGAGATAACGGAAGAAGGATTATATGCTTGTTTGAGTAGGAAAATTTCTATGCGTCACCGTTTACATATCGGCACCATTGTGAGTGATGCGATGTTGAAAGTGAAGTTTATGACGGGTGGTTATATTGGGGTGATTGAAGAAGGATTTATTTCGAGGCTTTCGCCGGGAGATTTCTTTACACTAAGTGGTAGAAGGTTGGAGTATGTGATGATTAAAGACATGACGGTATTAGTTCGCAAAGCAGGTCCGGGTAAGAGTATTGTGCCTAGTTGGAATGGTGGGCGCGTACCTTTATCGGCGAACCTTGGGCATATGTTGCGTGCGAAATTCAACGAAGCATCCAAAGCCGCTAAGAGTAAAGACATTGAAATAAAATCGTTATCACCCTTATTCGAACTGCAAAATTTCTTGTCGTACATTCCCCGGGAAGATGAATTATTGATTGAAAATATTTATACGAAAGATGGCCACCATTTATTTGTATATCCATTTGAAGGTCGTTTAGTACACGAGGTAATGGCAGCCTTGTTGGCGTACAGAATTAGTCAATTGACGCCAATCACCTTTTCCATTGCGATGAATGATTATGGATTCGAGCTACTATCCGACCAGCCGATACCATTAACACAGGAAAATGCCCATCAATTGCTGGGCATGGAGAACTTGATGATTGACTTACAAACGAGCGTTAACGCTACCGAAATGGCGAAGCGGAAGTTCAGAGATATTGCCGTGATTGCGGGATTAATTTTCCAAGGGTTCCCTGGTAAACATAAAGCGAATCGACATTTACAATCATCTTCCTCACTCCTATTCAACGTGTTCAAAGATTACGATCCTCAAAACTTGTTATTACGGCAAGCATTCAACGAAGCCTTCTTTTACCAAATGGAAGAAGCACGCTTACGCGAGGCATTGGAAAGGATTTCACACAGTAAAATTATCCTTACAACCCCTACAAAACTAACCCCCTTCTGTTTCCCAATAAAAGTGGATAGTTTGCGCGAAACCTTAACCAGCGAGAAATTAGCCGATCGTATTAAACGCATGACATTAGAATAATAATTGGCAACAAACAATATATGTTAGCCGTTCTAAATTCCCTTAATTTTGCCCCGCAATGGGCGAAACTTACTTTTCATACAAGGATCAAAAATGGTGTTTATCGGCGCAACGAGCGATATATTGGGAAGACGAAAAAGCCTTACTGATAGCAGATTTACATTGTGGAAAATCGGCGCACTTTAGAAGAGAAGGCATTGCTGTGCCAGCCAACTTAGTGCAAGAAGATTTGTTCCGTTTACAACGATTGATTACCCAGTTTTCACCTTCGCAATTGATTATTGTAGGAGACATGTTTCACAGTACGTACAACAACGATGTGGAATATTTTAATACTTGGCGACACCAGTTTCCCCATATCCAGGTTCACCTAGTAAATGGCAACCACGATATTATGCCTACGGATGTATACGTTCGTTTGGGCATACAACAGCACGATCATTTAAACATCCGCAATATTCACTTCTCGCACGACCCGGCTTTGCATGCAGCTGGGGAGGCACAATACGTAATGTCGGGCCATGTGCACCCTGGCGTAACCATGTACGGGGCCGGCAAGCAAGCCTTACGCTTACCTTGTTTTTACTTCGGCGAGGAATACGCGTTATTACCTGCCTTTAGTGCATTTACAGGATTATATAGCATAAAACCCGCGAAAGATGAGCCATTATTTGTGTTAGCCGATGGTGAAGTGATTCGCATGCAATAAAAAACATTGTATTTTCTTCCCTTTCCCAGTAAGAATTTCCGCTGATTGTGCAAATTTTGTATGAATGGTTGTTGAATTGACTGAATAGTTAATTAGTTTGCACCCTCAAGAACCATTAAAAAAAAGTATGCACCACCAACCATTAACATGGCCTTCCCGCCAAGGGATGAGGCTATGCCGTATGCTTATTATCCTGGCTGTAGGTATTTTTTCTCTACAACCGGCATCGGCACAATCAGACAAAGTAATACAAACATTAACCACAGCTTTTCAAACCCGCAATGCCGACACACTTAAATCTTTGCTCGGCGAACATTTCAGCGTAAGTGTTTACAGTAACCCAAATGCTTTCCGCATGCTCAAACAAATTTTCGATAAGCAACCGGCTTTGCAGAAAATGGAGTTGTTACAAACCTTACCTGGAAAAGAGGGTACGCAATTACAAGTAAAATATTACTTCGAGAAGCAAACACCTACTGTATCTAATATCTTATTGGATAAAGATGGTAAAATCGACCGAGTTCGTTTATTCGACCAATTATATGGCGCGAAGCTAGATACCACTGCGCACGAAGTGGGCGTTATCCCGTTCGTGATGGAGAACAAGAAAATTGTAGTACAGATTAAGATTAATAACCATCCTAAAGTATTACGCATGTTGTTCGATACCGGTGCCGATGGTGTTGGGTTGAAGAAAGAAGTAGCCGATGAATTGGGTTTAACAGGAAGCCGCGAGCAGCAAACAAGCATTGTTGGTGGCTCAGCAAAAATTACTATCAGCGAAAACAACATACTACACTTAGCAGAAGGTATCCAGCTGGAACGTTCTAATATCGCCATTTTCCCTAAGTATGATGGCGAGTTAGATGGATTATTTGGGGGTAACGTGATGCGCAAATACTCGGTATGTATTGACTTTGACAAATCGGTGTTACGATTATACACGCAAGGAGAAATAGCTTACCCGAAAGGTGGGTTTTATTTACCGCTTGTATATAGAGGCACACCTGAAATTGCGACCGGTATTAACATTCGTGGTACCGAACACTTGGCACACTTAGCATTTGATACAGGCGCTGGCTATAATGTGATTTTATTTGGACCATATGTACACAATAAAAATCTTATGGAGCGTTTTAGAGTGGAATCGTATAGCCAGAACATCAGCTTTGGTCATACTACCAAAACAGCTATGGGTAAGATTGATACGATTACACTGGGCGCTACAAAAATCCCGGCCTTACAAGGTAGTTTGCAGCAGTACGAAGAGGGAGATGAACGCTGGTCGCCAATGAGTGATGGAAGTTTGGGTATTGATGTGATTAAGCAATTCAATATTTACATCAATGCCGGCATGCGTGAATTCTATTTGATTCCCAACAATAACTTTGGGTATCCCGGTGATTTTTGGATGGCACAAGTGCAATACGGTTTTGAAGATGGTAAACTAAAAGTTATGCGTATTTATCCCGACTCCCCGGCAGCTACAGCAGGTCTTGCGGAAGGAGATGAAGTACAATTGATCAATAATATTAAACCACTTGCTTTCAAGAATATTGCAACGATAGAACAATATCAACGCGAGTGGAAACGTCAACCAATTAACATCACTGTTAAGAGAGAAGGTAAAACGCAGCAGCTGAAAATAGCCAGCATGTAGTTTGTTTTGTAGTAATCAATAATAGCACGTTTCTTATTATAGAAACGTGCTTTTTTGTTTTTGGGAGTACCGGGGTGGGAATCGGCCATACTAATTTCAGGTACATCCTAGTGTGTTACTTTCTTTGCTCGCCAAAGAAAGTAACCAAAGAAAGGCGAAAAACGCCCCGTGAACGACGGGGGCGTTTTATCGGAGCATTGATGAGGCTGTGGAGGTACTGTGCTGCCGGGCTTGGGTTCGTTGATTATGATTGCGTGGTGTTGCTATTTGGGGTGTTTGAGTTTGATTGGGATAATGGAGTTTTTGAGATTGGGGGTTTAACAAGGTTTTTGTCGACAAAAACTTTGAAAACTACCGGATCATCCTTGCTGACAGTAGGTTTGAAGTGAAAAAATCGGTGTTGAGGCGGTGAAAAAATGGGGCAAAATTCTTAAAGGCTTACTTATCAATACATTTTAAATTTTACCCTTTAATTTATTCCCTGCGGAAAATAATTGGCGACTGCGGTAAAGAATATAGCGAGCCTTTGACTTCCCTTTAACTTGCCTTTGACTTGCCTTTGAAAACCCTTTGAAATGCCTTTGACGACCCTTTGAAAGACTTTGACTTCCCTTTGAATGGCTCTGGCAACCCTATGAAAATCGTCACCAAACCACAAAAACCTTTTTAAGGGCTTTTAAGACCACAACAATAACCCATCAAGCAATATTTACCACCAAGAGAGAGATAAGTCAAAATACAGGCTAAAAAGGCCACAAAACAACCATTTTGCTTACAAAAGGTCAACCATTGGGATCACATGAAACTTTCTTTACAACAACATTAGTAGTTGGTGTTCTACAGTATTCCATGAATCCCAATGCGTTGTGTTGTAAGATTCGATGAACCACTACACCTGTAGTAGCACTTTTACATACTTATGGGCATGATGATTAAAGGTTCTTTCGATTTCAAATGAAGGAGCAGTATCGATGATTTCTACATGGGTGATATAGTCGATTATATAATCGCGCCAAGCGGGTAATGGTTTGGAGGGATCGGTACAAACGCCGCCTAGTTTGTAGATATCGACATTGGTTTGACCGTGTTTGGCGGTGTAGAGGATGTGAGGATGCCCTGTACGTTTACCGGGTATTTTGCCGGGGCAATTGTATTCGTACTGAATGGGTTTTCTCTTAACAATGGCTTCTTTGATAATGGACAATGTGTCGGGCATAGATGAGGTTTTTAAATGTTTATAGCATACATAAATATACATGAAAGTACTGCGAACAGAAGGAAGGAAGGGGGTATAACAAAATGCTTATACAGGGGTTAATACATATCAATTATCAATAAGTTGACATATCAATAATTGCCTTACACTTGATCAATACTTAGTTAATAATTGATCAACAACGAATAGGATTAACAACATGCATCACCGAAGGCAGCATCCCGTTGCAGATGGCAATCGAGGCAAACAAGATGCTGACTTGGTGAAATATTATTTACTGTAGTCGCGATGTAGCGCTACATTTAGTTTTGCATTTTCTTTTTTAGCATGCTCACTTGTTCTTGCAAGTTGGTGACCATATCTGCCAAGTGATTCACGCTTAAACGGGATTGGGAACCCATTTTTTGGATAATAGCATCTGTTTGCCAGATCTCCAATATATCTTCCATGGTTAATGGATAAGGGTCGTACTGCGGGTTATCCGATACTAGCGTAACCTTATTCTTGTTACGGTTACTCTTTAATACACGCTTGTACACGATCCCTTCGCGGCTCGTTACCACGATATGGGTTTCGTTGTTCTTAATATCTTCCCACTTGTCTACCTTATGGCAAACAATAACGCTACCTGAAGGGGTTGGTAGCATGGAATCCCCGGCAATTTCAAATGCCCGGTAATTACCGGCACCCAACATGGGTAAGGTAAAGGTGTTCAGTTCCTCGATAAATTCATCATCATTATATCCAGCCAAATAACCCGCCGCTGCCTTCACCGGTACAAATACTACATTCTGACGTTGGTTATTTCCTAATTTCTGCGCCCGGCGTTTCTCTAAGTAATTCTCCTTTGCGGTACTCAAATCACGGCGCAATAAATCATCGATACTTACCCGGAACATATCACTCACCTGCTCCAACACCTCTGTGCGGGGCTCGGCGCGCTCTTCCTCGTAAGCACCTAGCAATGATCGCTTGATGTTTAACTTATCTGCAAATTCCTGCTGGGTCCAGCCCTTTTGTTTACGCAGGTATTTTAAATTTCGGCAAACGGTTGACATCGCTCTAATTTATTTAGTAAATAATACTAACAAATTTAGCAATTATTTTTTTTATTTTCCAAATAAACTTGGTTGAGTTCCATTATTTTTGTCCCTGGTTTAAAAAAATCTGATAATATGTATACAGCAGTTCAATGGGTGCACTCCATCTTGCGTTACCTCGTGCTTTTCGCAGGTATCTGGGCGGTAATCCGTGCTTTTAGAGGTGTAGCTGGCAAAACGCCCTACACAAATGCAGACAATAAGGCAAGCTTGTTCTACATGATCTTTTTCGACTTGCAAGTAGTATTTGGCTTATTACTCTTCTTTGTAAGTCCCCTCATCGGCTCTGCTCTCGACAACATGGGTGCGGCGATGAAAGACAGTGTTCTCCGCTTCTTTACTGTTGAACACACTGTATTGGCATTGGCTTCTTTAGCATTTATGCACATTGGTCGTTCTAAGATCAAAAAAGCAGCTTCTGATGCGCAGAAACACAAAACAGCTTTAATTTTCTTCGGTATTTCGTTGATTTTATTGCTGGCTTTAATTCCTTGGCCTTTCCGTGCCGCTTTAGGTAAAGGTTGGTTACCTGGTATGTAATTTTGTCGTACAATTACTGTATTATAATAAATGGAAAAACGCCCTCTACCATTGTAGGGGGCGTTTCTTTTTATCCATTCGTATTAAAACTCGTTGCTTTTGCTTCTACTTAATAAAGCATTATTACACAATTTGCTAAAAAGCATCGCCTGTACCTAACTTTTCAGCTCCTTGTACTAAATGGCGAACCTGCCGGTTTACAAACCATCTAACCTTGTTCTTTATAAAATAAGCGGTACGAGTATACAAATGGTAAATAAGCTAATATACCTGCCGTTACTATAAATAAACATATACCTGCCACCATCGGGATAAACATACCACCAACAGCGATGGCAATTCCCGTAAACAGCCATAATTTACTGGCCATATGGTGCGTTAATGTCCAATTAATATCACTTTGCAGCGTCCACGGCGTTCTTACCCCTACATAATTATTCGGGTGTAAGTTCTTTAAGAACACGCCAATTGTTGCTACCATCAATCCTACAAAGAGGAAGGTCCATTTTTCCAAGAACATCACTTTCCCATGCGAAGCCATCCAAATAAGCGTACAACTGAAAAGCGATAAGAAAAAGTGTATCCGGAACCGTATCCGGTAATACTGCGCCATGTGTGATTTGGCTTCTTGCGGCGGCTCATCCTCCGTTTTAGGAATGTAGCGGAACAAAGCATACAATACGCCGTTCGTTACGAATAAAAAGATGAGTAATAATAAGATATCCGACTTCGGCCCTACCCGCTCCGGTGTACCTGTAAATAAGTTGTAGTTCGACGGGAAAATGTTCGGTAATGATGGCCATACTATGCCCAAATAAACCATGGGCAAGAATAGCAAAGCAATAAATAAAATTTCTCTGAAATAATTCGGCCTTATCATGGTAATAGTTTTAAGTGAGTAAAAACTACCGGGACTGGTGCCCTTACTATTATCTACAGTTTTCATGCCTGCTTGGTTTTAATTTTCCTGGTTTTAACATCCTTTTTACCAGGATTTAACTACTAACTTTTTTAGTTTTACTAAATATTTTAGTATTTTTGTCGTAGATTCTATAACTATTAAAGACATGATCACGCTCCAACATCGCACCATCGCGCATTTCGATCTCGATTGCTTTTTCGTGTCGGTAGAATGCTTGCACGACAATAGCTTAAAGGGGAAACCCTTGTTGGTAGGTGGTAAGAGTGACCGTGCCGTAGTGGCCGCTTGTAGCTACGAGGCGCGGCGGTTTGGAATCCATTCGGCCATGCCCATGAAAACGGCTTTGCGTTTATGTCCGCATGCGATTGTACGCAGTGGCGACATGGAACAGTACAGTTATTTTTCGCGCATGGTAACGGATACAATTGCAGAAAAAGCCCCATTATATGAAAAGGCGTCTATCGACGAGTTTTATTTAGATATATCGGGGATGGATAAGTTTTTCGGGTCGTTGAAGTGGACGAGCGAGTTACGTTCTTTGATCATGAAGCGCACGAAGTTGCCCATTTCCTTTGGTTTAGCGTCTAATAAGATGGTATCGAAGGTGGCTACGGATGAAGCGAAGCCGAATGGACAGTTGGAAATCCCGTTTGGTTTCGAGAAATCGTTCTTAGCGCCGATGCCCATCGATAAAATCCCCATGGTGGGGAAAGAAACGGCGGCACAATTACGCCGCCGGGGGGTAGAAACCGTTAAAACACTCAGCGAAATCCCCATAGGCCTGCTGGAAGCGTGGATGGGGAAAAATGGCATCACATTGTGGAATAAAGCCAACGGGATCGATGATTCGCCCGTGGTACCGTACTACGAGCAGAAATCCATTTCCACGGAAAACACCTTCCATGCCGATACCATTGATGTGCAGTTTATGCAACGCGAGCTGGTACGGATGACAGAGAAAATTGGGTTTGAATTGCGCCAGCAAGAAAAGCTCACCGGCTGCGTGACGGTAAAAATCCGCTATTCGGATTTTGAAACAGTGACCAAGCAAATTTCCATCCCGTATACAGCTTGCGATCACGTGCTGTTATCGCATGTGAAAGCTTTATTCGAGAAGCTGTACGATAGGCGATTGTTAGTTCGGCTTATCGGGGTTCGGTTCAGTCATTTAGTACAAGGTAATTATCAAATCAACTTATTCGACGATACACAAGAAATGATCGCGTTATACCAAGCCATTGATAGTATTAAAGATCAATTTGGTGCGGAGTTTTTAATGCGGGGATGTAATGTGAAAAACGGTGAAACAAGCGAGAAACAAATCTTACCATTTTTGAAAGAAAGCGGCGGCACGATGCGGAAACGCTACCATGGCCGGTAAATAAAACATATGTTTTTGAATTGCAAAAGCTGGTTCAGCTTACGTTATGGCACCATCGACACGAAAGAACTCGTGAGAACTGCACAGCAGCTGGGCATTACATCGCTGGCGTTGACCAATATCAACAATACCACCGATGCATGGCTTTTCGTGCAAGAATGCCGCGCGCATCACATCAAGCCTATACTAGGTGTGGAGTGTAGAAATGGGAATGATTTACAATACATTTTACTCGCACACAATATGGAAGGTTGGCTACATATTAACCAACATATAAGCGAACATTTACAACAAGAAACAGCATTCGAGCAGCGCGCCCCGCGGTTACCCTATACCTATGCTATTTATCCTTGGGGAACCGTTCCATTGGCAGATTTACAGGAACACGAACTTGTAGGTGTTCGCAGTAATGAACTAACAAAACTTTTTAGAATAGACACGTTCACACACGCGCAGCAATTGGTGATACTGCAACCGGTCACTTATCAAGACGATGTATACTTTGAACTACACCGATTGCTACGCGCAGTGGATCAGAACCTGCTCATCACGCAACTCGATCCCCAAAGCGTGGCCAAGCAAGGCGAAACCTTCGTGAGGCCCGCGCAGTTGGTAGATACATTCGCTGCCTACCCACACATCATCCAGAACACTTTGCGCGTGATGGAACAATGTAATATTACATTCGATTTTCATCAACATAGAAATAAAAAACTGTTTACTGCAAGCGCAGCAGAAGATGCACAACTGCTGCGCCAATTGGCCTATGAAGGCATGGAAGATCGTTACGGGGCACAGCATGAAGAAGCGAAGCGACGTGTTGAGAAAGAGTTACAAGTGATTAGTGATTTACATTTCACGTCGTACTTTTTGATTACTTGGGATATTATTCGCTTTGCCAATGAACGGCATTTCTTTTACGTAGGAAGAGGTAGCGGTGCGAATTCCATTGTTGCGTATTGTTTGAAAATAACGAACGTAGATCCCATTGCGCTCGACCTCTATTTCGAGCGTTTCTTAAATCCCCACCGCTCATCGCCACCCGATTTTGATCTCGATTTTTCTTGGAAAGACCGGGATGAGATCACGCAATATATTTTTAAAAAATATGGCCATAAAAACACGGCGCTTATCGGCACCATTACTACGTTTCAAACGAATGCAATTGTGCGCGAATTGGGTAAAGTATATGGCTTACCGAAAGCAGAAATCGATAAAATTTTAAATAGCCCGCAACAAGTTACACTCAATGGCAATGATACTATTCAAAGTAAAATCTGGTACTACGGTTCGCGCTTGGAAAAGTTCCCCAATCACTTGAGTATACACGCGGGTGGGATTCTCATCAGCGAAGAACCCATACATCAATATTGTACCACTCATTTACCCCCCAAAGGCTTTATCACCACGCAATTCGACATGCACATTGCCGAAGCAATCGGGTTACATAAGTTTGATATTTTGAGTCAACGCGGGTTAGGACATATCCGCGAAGCCATGGACATAGTGAAGCAAAACAAAGGCATCGACATTGATATACACGATGTGCAAAAGTTTATGGAAGACCCTAATATCAATGCGCAGTTGCAACATGTAAATACGATTGGGTGCTTCTATATTGAATCGCCGGCCATGCGGCAATTATTGTTGAAACTGCGTTGTAGTGATTACATTACCCTTGTAGCAGCGAGTTCTATTATTCGTCCGGGTGTGGCGCAATCGGGGATGATGCGGCAATATGTATTGAATTTTCATGCGCCGGAAAAGGCCGTGTATTTGCATCCCATCATGGAGCAATTGCTAAAGGAAACTTACGGTATCATGGTGTACCAGGAAGACGTGATTAAAGTAGCCCATCATTACGCCGAGCTTGATTTGGCCGATGCAGATATTCTCAGGAGAGCCATGGCAGGTAAATATAGGGGGAACGATCAATTTCAGAAAATCAGGGACATGTTCTTTGATAACTGTGCGCGATTAGGCAGGCCCGCGGCGGCAACAGACGAAATATGGCGTCAAATAGCCAGCTTCGCCCATTACTCCTTTTCGAAAGCCCACTCTGCCAGCTTTGCTGTAGAAAGCTACCAAAGCCTGTATTTGAAAACATACTTCCCGGCGGAATTTATGGTGGCCGTGATTAATAACTTCGGTGGCTTTTATAACCGTGAATTGTACTTCCGCGAGTTATTGAAAACGGGCGTTGCCCTGCATGCTCCTTGTGTGAATAACAGCGATTATTTAACGAACATCAAAGGTACAGATGTATACATGGGCTTTGTGCACGTGGAGCGATTAGAGACGAGTTGGGTAGAAGACATTTTACGGGAACGCAAGCAGAACGGGGTATTTGCCGGGTTGGAAGACTTTATAGACAGAACCAAACCTGCCCCTGAACAATTAGAAATATTGATACGCGTGGGTGCATTCAACTTTACGGGGCAGATGAAAAAAGAACTGTTGTGGAAAAGTTCGGCTTTACAACGTAATTATAAGCAGCACGAGCATCACATGCCGTTATTCAAAGAGCCGTCGAAAGATTGGCGTTTGCCTACCCTCGCCTATCATTCGCATGAAGATGCTTTTGACGAGATTGATTTGTTGGGATTTTCTTTGGCCTCGCCGTTTAGTATTTTACAACATAACCAAGTGGGTTATACCCCTTCGCGGATGTTTAGATTTAATGTTGGTCGTACTATCCGCGCTTTAGGTTACTTAGTATGTTTGAAACATTCGCGCACCAGCAAGGGTGAGTTAATGTGCTTCGGTACCTTTCTCGATGCAGAAATGCAGTTTTTGGATACGGTGCATTTCCCTAATAGTTTGGCGCGTTATCCTTTCCAGAAAGGAGGGTTTTACAGCATGGAAGGTAAGGTGATAGAAGAGTTTGGAGTAGTTACGTTAAACGTTGAGCAGATGCGCAAAATTGGGTATTTCGAAGATAAAGCGATTGCTTAAAAATATTAAAGTACATGCATTCCTCGATTCAGCAGTACCAAACGCGGTGGGTGATTTTCGCCTGCCGCTTTTTGTTTTTGGCGTGTTTGGGATGAAGTTGGGCAGAAAGTAATACAACCGTACAAGTGTGCGACGCAACAGTGCTTCATACAAGTACCAACGCCGGCTCACAAGCATAAAAAAAACCGTCCCTACAAGAGACGGTTTTCGTGTTAATATTCTCCGCGATTACTCGAGGCCGAAAAGACCTTTGTTGAGCAATTGCAATGTTTTGTTTTTGTATTGCGCCGCTACGAGGATAGAAATGTTGTGCCTACTACCACCGTAAGAAATCATACGTAATGGCACTTCGCTAAGGCAATCGAACATTTTGCTGAGGATAGCAGGTGTAGCTGCTACTTCGTTACCTACGATAGAAACGATCGCTTGTTGGTGGTCCAGCTCAACGCTACCAAAAGGTTGCAACTCTTTCAAGATTTGATCGAGGTGTTGAGAGTGGTCGATTGTTAACGACACAGCTACTTCAGAAGTAGTGATCATATCGATTGGCGTACGGTATTTCTCAAACACTTCGAAGATTTTGCGTAAGAAACCGTAAGCTAATAACATGCGGCTAGATTTGATCTTGATCGCAATGATACCATCTTTTGCAGCAACCGCTTTTACCCCGTTACCGTTAGGCATTTCGGTGATGATTGTACCTTTTGCTTCTGGTTGCATCGTATTCAACAACTTAACAGGAATGTTAAAGTGTTGTGCAGGCCAGATTGATGCAGGGTGCAAGATTTTAGCCCCGAAGTAAGCCAATTCAGCCGCTTCGTCGAACGATAATTGTTCGATAGGGAATGTTTTGTTAACAAGACGGGGGTCGTTGTTATGCATACCATCGATATCCGTCCAGATTTGCACTTCGCTAGCTTGGATAGCGGCGCCGATGAGGGAAGCGGAATAATCGCTACCACCACGTTTTAGGTTATCGATTTCGCCACGAGCGTTGCGGCAGATGTAACCTTGCGTGATGAAGATATTGGTTTGTTTATTTTTTTCGATGAGGGAAGCGAGTTTCGTTTTGATTTTAGGAATCTCGGGTTCTTCGTATTCATCGATGCTCATGAAATCCAATGCAGGAAGCAATACAGCATTAATACCTGCTTCTTCCAAGTACGTGCAGAACAATTTAGTAGATAACAACTCGCCTTGTGCAAGAATATCTTTGTTCAATGCCTCGTTAAAAGAAATTTTGAGGATGATATTCAAGAACTCAAAATGCTCGTCGACAATAGCATTCGCCTTTGCCTTACCATCAACGCCCTTCACTAATTCATCTACGAAAGAACGGTAGTGGCCTTCAAGCTTATCTATTTTTTCCTTGGCTTGTACCTTATTGCCTTCAGACAAAGATTGACTGATTTCTACCAACGCGTTGGTAGTACCAGATAAAGCTGATAACACAACGATTTTTGCATCGTTGTCTGCCGTTACCAGGTTAGCTACGGAATGCATCCGTTCTGGTTTGCCTACTGAGGTGCCGCCAAATTTTAAGACTTTCATTTTGATTTTATATATGCTTAGAAATTGATTTTGAATTTATCTGCCACGCCTTGTAAGTCGTTTACAACCGGCGTTAATAAAGGTATACCGCTTACTCTTCTTTCTGCATCCATTTCTCTTTCTGGATCGCCTGGGATAAGCACTTGGTGACCTTCTATAGGTTTTGTAGAACGGAACCTATTAATCCAGTTATCCATATGTTCTTTGAATTCATCTGCCGGTCGGAATCCATCGACACGCATAGCGCCGAAGAAATGTCCTAAACCTTCGCCTACTGGGTTAGGAGGTAAAGGTAAGAAGCTTACGAAAGGTGGAGCCCATGGGCCATAATTGGCGCCAGATAATACCGCCGAGAAAATGTCTACGATAGCACCTAGGCAATAGCCTTTATGGCTGCCATGTTCGCGATCGCCCCCTAGTGGCAACAATGCGCCGCCATCTTTAAGGATATTCGGGTTGGTAGAAGTATCACCTTCTTTTGTTTGTACCCAGCCTGTAGGCGCCTCTTGGTTCTTGCGTTGCAAGATTTCGAGTTTACCATTGGCAGCCGTTGTTGTAGCGAAATCGGCTACGAATGGCGGTTGCGATTTTGCTGGAATTGCTACAGCGATGGGGTTTGTACCCAACATTCTTTCGGTAGCAAATGTGGGTGCTACAAGCGGGCTGGCATTTGTCATGGCCATACCGATCATATCATTTTGTAAGGCCATCATGGCATGGTATCCTGCGATGCCGAAATGGTTAGAGTGCTTAACCGATACCCAGCCACTGCCCACATTTGTTGCCTTTTCAATGGCTACTTTCATAGCAAAAGGGGCAACTACAAGCCCTAAACCTCCGTCGCCATCAACCGTTGCAGTGCTCGGTGTTTCATGTACGATGCGGATATTAGGGGTCGCATTGATACGGCCGGCTTCCCAAAGGCGTACATACCCACTTAAGCGGGCAACGCCATGCGAATCGATACCGCGTAGATCGGCAGAAAGTAAAACTTCACTAGCCAGTTGTGCATGCTCTTCCGAGCAGCCCATATGTAAGAAAACCTCGTTTGTGAAACGGGTTAAGTGTTCGTAAGAATAAATGTGGTCCATCCCAAAAAAGCTAGAATTACAAAAATACGCTTTATGCTTGCGCAGTGGGTCCTCCAAAGTTCATCGGGATTGATACCGGCTCTTGGTCTTGAATAGGTCCGTGTGCAGCTTCGTATTTCTTAATATTATCTGCCAGGGCCTTCATGAGTCGCTTGGCATGTTGGGGAGTAAGGATGATGCGAGATTTAACCCGTGCTTTTGGCATGCCGGGCATTACGTTAATGAAATCAACAACAAATTCCGAAGGAGAATGGGTTATCACAGCTAAATTGGCATATGTTCCATCTGCTACATCTTCATTCAATTCTATGTTGAGCTGGTTTTGCTCCTCGTTTTGATTTTCCATTATAATATTATTAAGAAAGCACAAAAATAGAAAACCACGACGTTTTTTCGACATTTTTTTGAGAAAGAGTGAATAGCAGGTGATTAAAGGGGTTTTATATATGAAATAAAATGGGCTTCAATAAAAAAGCCGCCTGCATAAAGCAGGCGGCTTTCAAAATTCTATTTAAATGTCAACCTTATGGTCTTGCTCCAGTTTTAACCCATTTCTCAGTGAACACGCAACGGTCTCTTGTTACTTGAACCATAACATATTTCACATCGATTGTGATTACGTCTCCAGATTCGGTTACTGTGTTAGCTCCATCTGGTGAAAGTTTACCAAATCTAGTACCGGCACCTTGACCGTAAGCATTGGTAACTTCTACTACTTTACCCGCATCAAATCTAAATTGAGGCGTCCAGTTACTATAGTAGCTCGCACCTGTACCAGTATTGAACACGAAACCTGTCAATCCATAATCATCATTATATGCGTAACATTCGTTTGCACTAGCAGTGATTAAGAACATATGGTTATATGGGTACAATCCTTTAAATGCAGGATTATCATTATCTACATAACTACCTGTTACTTTGTACTCACCATCCCAGTGGTTTTTAGCATCTAACCTGTAAACTGCTGTACCGTAGTTCAAGCTAATACCACCAGATGTAGTTGATTTAATTTTCAAACCAACGGCATACATTTCATCTAGGTCGAAATCAGCAGTTTTAACGATTACCTTAATATAACCAATTCTTTCACCTTTTTTGATTATCGCAGTTGGATTTTCAATGGTGTATAAAGTGGTAGGCATAATCGTGTAAGGATCACCTTCGTTTACTTCGTCGTTATACGTTGTAACAACTGTTGGATCAACCTCAACTGTAACCGATACATCATTCGGAGCCGCTGTTGGGCCAGAATATGAAATTGGTAACATAAATTCCGCAGCGGGCATAATATCAAATGCAGCTTGGAACATTGGGATTGGAGTGCTAGTAGGTGAGCTGATCGTATTGTTTACGTTTCTGAAACCTACTACTGATGGTGAAGCCTCAGGATTAAATGCTTGATCTTCTTTCACACAGGATACTAATGAAGTAGCCAGTGCGCCGATCATAAATATATTTGAGAATACTTTCTTCATGACTAATAAATTTAGTTTCGCAACAATTAATTTTTCCTTCTATCCCAGAAAATATAATCTGTCACCGCAATACCTTTAGGAACGTTATTAGGGTTCACTTGATATTCAGAAGATGGGTACAAGATTCTTCCTGGTAATTTATCAGGTGTTGTCATTGTAGAGTTCAAAGACACAAATGTGGCAGTTGCGTTAGTTGAACCTGCAGTAATAGCTGGGTAACCTGTTCTTCTGTATTCAGCCCAAGCTTCGTGCCCCATGATAAAGTTAAGAGCAATGTATTTCTGCGTGATGATCGCTTCTAATTTTTGCTCATTTGTTGTTGCCAAATCCCAATTTACTAACCTAGCGTAAGTACCTGTAGCGTTATTTGTAAAATAAGCTGCGTAATCTGTTTCAGGAAGCTTATTCGATAAGAAACGACCGTCCCAAGTTGAATAAAGGTACCTGTAAGAAGCTAAAATACCTTCATTAAACAACACCTTTGGATCGCCAGCAGCGTAAACACCAAACAATGCAGCTTCTGATTGTAAGAATTTAGCTTCTGCTAAGAACATAATCGGTTGACCTTGTTGACGATTTTTCAATATACCGAGTGCATCTGGTTCATCGGCAGTGTAAGCAGTACTCACACCTTTGTACCAAGCAGTACCTGCAGGAGCAGTAGCTGCATCATCACCAGTGTAACCTAATTGGTTAGCAGTAGTAAGGTTTCTAAAGCTTACACCACCTCTAGCATCGGTTAATTTAGTACCGTTGTAGAAAGAAATAATGAAACGCGTAGGAACCCTTGAGTTACCAGCACCAGCTCTTGTACCTGCGTAGTTCGAGTGGTAGTTATTCCAGAATGGGTTTTGTTTACCATCATTCTTAGAGTAATTAGGGTTTACTAATACATCTTGGTCAATGAAACCACCTGTGAAATCTTTGGTTACACCATCCAATGCTGTTGTTTTACGAGCACGAACGAGCAATTTCAATTTCAACGTATTTGCAAACTTGATCCATTTAGTAAGGTCAGTAGTAGCACCGAACATAACGTCAGCTTTACCAATACTGTTTTCTAAAGAAATCTGAGGTTCTTGCGCGTTTCTGATTTTGATAATCGCTGTATCTAACTGGTTGTAGATGTCTTTGTAGATCGCTTCAGCATTATCATAAGCAGGTACGATATTATCTAAACCTTTCAATGATTGTGAGTAAGGTACATTACCGTAGTTGTCTACTAAAATTTGGAAAGTGTACGCTTTCATGATTCTAGCAACAGCCTCATAATATGTATACTTAGGATCTGCTTTTGCGTAGTTGATGATCAATTGATAGTCCATCAATGCATCATACTGGTTTGTCCATACACCGTTGTAATCAGAAGTAGTGTAGTTGTAAGTCAAGGTAGAACCCCAACCGCCATAACCACCTGCGTTCGCGATGTAACCAACTTGCCATGAACCGTAATCACTTAAACCAACTGTGTTAGCAGCAGATGCAGTTAAAGCTTGTGGCAATAATAGCTCTGGAGAGCTAGTGGTTGCTGTATTTGGATTTTTATTTACGTCAAGATACTTTTTGCAGGAAGAAAATGCAACCGCACCTAAAACGAGTAAACTTAATATTTGTTTTTTCATGTCGCTGCTAATTAGAAGGTTATTGAGATATTACCACCAAAGTAACGAGATGGAGGAGTTTGTCCTAATGTAGTGATACCTACAGCGTTACCGTCTGTGAAGCTGTACTCAGGATCTGTGTACAAGTTCGATTTTGGTACCCATAAGAACAAGTTACGTCCTTGAAGACTTACGCTCGCGTTTTTGATTACTTTAGTTTTACCTAAGAAAGATGCAGGTAAGTTATAAGTCAATGCCATTTCTCTTAATTTCCAGAAAGCACCGCTATATACATAGTTACTTGCAATAGCCATGTTATAACCACCATCACCATCAGCCCAATAGCCAGTACCACCATCACGTACCATTACGCTAGTGTTTGCTACGTAGCTGTTTGATTTGTCATCCCAATAAGAAGAGTTTGGAATTACGAAACGTTCACGACCGAATTGTGTAGTACGGATAGAAGAACCAGAGAAGTCATATGTTGATGCACCGTTGTTATAGATAACATAACCACTTCTGTGCTCAAACAATGTGAATAAACGCCAGTTTTTGTATTTCACTTCTAAGTTAAGACCCATGATATCCTTAGGGTTAGTGTTGCCTAAGTATTTGATTTCTGGATCAGCTGAAGGATAACCAGTGTTTTTGTCTACGATGATACGACCCTTGTCATCACGTAAATAGTCAACACCATAAATTACTGGGAATGCCATACCTGGAACAGCATACACTTGTGCAGTACCGCCAGTTGTCATTTGTAATCTTGGAACGTCGCTAGAGATGGATACAACTTTGTTATCGTTGTGTGTGTAGTTACCACCCACTGTGATTTGGAGATCTTTAGTTTTGTAAGCTACAACGCTGTAAGTCAACTCAAGACCTTTGTTTGTCACCTCACCTGTATTTCTCAAGTATTGTGAGTAACCAGAAGCAGTTGATACACCAGTAGTTACAGTTTGGTTAACTGTAGAAGATGAGAAATATGTAGCAGAAAGGTTAATTCTGTTGTTCCATAATTCAGCATCAAAACCAGCTTCCCAAGCAGTTGTCATCTCAGGTTTCAAGTTTCTATCAACGATCAAGTTGTTAGCAGTGAAACCAGGACCAGATGGGTAAGGGAAACCTCTTGCAGGGCTGAATGTTGATTCCAAAGCGTAAGCACCGATAGATGCTTGACCAATTTTAGACCAACCACCACGTAATTTCAACAAGTTCAAGAAACTATTGTCTTTCAACGCGTCGATTGCTTCTGTAGCAATGAATGATGCGTTTACAGATGGGTAGAAGAATGACCAGTTATTTTGTGGCAATACTGAACGCCAGTCGTTACGACCAGTCAATTCCAAGAATGCAAAGTTTTTATAACCAACTTTGAAGTTACCCCAAACTGCCACTTGGCGTGCTGTAGAGTTACTTTCGCCACCACCCAATTCACCTAAACGAACGCTTACGTTGTAAAGGTCTTTGATGATATTACCGTTAGAACTTACACCAACAGATTTAGCAGTATTATTTCTAATGAACTGACCTAAGATCAAGTTGAATGTGAAGTCGTTTACTCTCTTCTCGAATTGCAATTGCAAGTCAGAAGTGATTTGTGTTTCGTAAGAGCTACCATCAGATACGCTACCAGGGATGTTCGCTTTAGAACCAGTTACATAATATGAATCTTCATAGATGAAACGGCCTGTAGTGTTTTTGAAGCTGCTGTTTTGCGTAGATAAACCTACACGGTAAACTGCAGAACCCCATTTGAATGGAGAGTAACGGATTTCAGCGCTACCTACTAAATAATCGTTACGAGTCGCAGAGCGGTTGTTATCGATTGTGAAGTATGGGTTAGCATAGTAATCGTTGTAGTAACCTTGTGGGTTAGCAAACATATCATTCTGCCAATCTTTGTACTTAGTTAAAGGAATGTGAGCAGGCGTGTTCAACAACTGATCGTACATACCTGAAGTAGCAGAAGTAATATCGTAACGGTTTTGTGTATAGTAAGTGTTATAGCCAATTTTAACTTTATCACCTACGTTACGTGTACCGTTAGCGCGTAAACCAAAACGGTTGTACTCGTCTTTAGGAGTAGTACCATTTACTTTAGCGTATTGAACAGCTAAGTAAGAAGTACCTTTATCATCACCAGAAGATAATGCTAAATCTGATTGGCTAGTTAAACCAGTTTCCCAGAAGTGTTTTTTATCGTTGGTGTTAGAATAAGCAACTTTTTGAGTTGTTCCATCTCTCAACGGGCGGCCAATTTGTACCATTGAACCGTCGAAGCGAGGACCGTATTGTTGGTTTTCATACGGCGTATAAACTTGACCGTTACCAGTTGCACCAGAACCGAATTCTGTTTGCAATTTAGGGTAGTAAGAAACTTGCTCAGCAGTTAAAGTTTGAGAGAACTTGATAGAAGCAGAACCGTTTTTACCTTTTTTGGTCGTTACAATCAAGGCACCGTTTGATGCATCAGAACCGTAGATCGCGGCAGCAGAAGCACCGTTCAATACGTTGATATCTTCGATATCATCTGGGTTCAAGTTAGATAAGATGTTTGATGGAACGATCACATTATCAAGAACAACCAAAGCAGTGTTGTTACCTAATAATGAACGTTGACCACGCAATACTAATCTTACAGTTGGGTTTACACCACCGCTGATCGCGTTTACTTGCAAACCTGCAACTTTACCACTCAAACCTGAAGCAACGTTCACTGGACGAGCTTGTACAAGTTGTTGTGAGTTTACAATGGTTGCGTTGTAACCGATCTCCCTTTTACGAGCGGCAACACCACCCGCACCGATTACAACCTCATCCAAGGTTCTATTCGATGATTCGAGCGTGATACTTAATTCGCCAGAACCGGAAACAGCAATTTCTTTTTGTAAGAAACCAACTGAACGAACTACCAACGTGTTACCCACGTGTGCAGTTAATTTGAAAACACCATTTTGATCGGCTGTGGTACCACGGGTTGTACCTTTAATTTGAAGTGTAGCAAATGGTACTGCTGTACCATCAGAATCTACAATCTTACCCGTAACCTGGCGCTCTTGTGCATAGGCCAGGCTTATACTCACCATGAGCATGGTGAAAAAGAGTAAAGCCTTTTTCATATTGCGATTTAGATTTTGGTTGACCCTCGCAATTTAGTAAAAAATAATTGGTACCAAAAAATTTTAGTTAAGTCCGTGTTAAAAAATTACAAAAGGAGGAAAAAGTTTACAAGTGGGGAAGACATGATAAATCCTTGCTGGTCAAGGACTTGACAAGTTAAGAGGGGTTCACAAAATTTTTTTGAAAAAAAACCGGCCCGTGTGAACCGGTTCACTTGATGATCAGTAAGGTGTCAATCAAAATCTAAATCACCAATTATTTATAATTATTTAATTATCAGCTTATTAACCTCCAATCTTACGGGAATAATGCCATTTTTTCGAGAAAGTAGATATAACTAGGATTTACCCGGGCTTCCCAGGTATAACCTGTTTTTATATCGATTCGTTCATTTTTCTAGGGAAAAACAAGAAAATTTCACATATATAATTATTCAATATATAATATGGTTCGTATGACGGTCTTTCAAGCTATAATTTACCCAACTAGATAATTATATATACTAATAGATGGTTCCGAACAATCATTTTTTGCATTCCGTGGCTATGTATTCATCCGTGCGCTTACTATAATGACGTTTAAGCGGGCATAAAGTTGCAACTAATGCCCACTTTTTAAAAAAATATTTTCCACTCGGAAAGTTAAAACCAGGTCACCAGTTCGATACAAGTCGTAACAAATACTGTACCAGGGCCACTCCTTTAATAGCATGAATCAATATTTGACATATCAAACATCAGCTCAAACATCTATCTACAAACTCCCCAATCGCGCTACAGTACTAACTTTCCCGCTGCATCACTCGCTTTTGTGATTTTTCCATTAAGTTTATTTTGCTTTTCTAAATACCATGTTCCTTAGAATAAGTGTTCAACCAACAAGTATTAAAATATATTAACTGGGCAGGAGGACGAATTTACCATGATACGTATTTCCAAGGATTAGACCTGTATTGCTTCGGCCTTTTATTGGTTACAGGACTCGTGGTAAAAGAAACCGGGGGCTGCTGCCCAGTTTGATAAATGGACCATGATTTACCAGGTTCATCTATAGCAACTGTATGGCGGCATATTTGTCGTATCGCGTTATTCTCGCCATTTGCTTGGGTAGCTTTACGAGTGTTACTTACACACTTACTGGGATTTTTTGATTACCTATTGATTAGCAATAAGATTCCTATACTGTAACGATTGATCTGCCTATATGGAGAATATATCTACAATATTGGGATAACATTGAAAGAACATTAGAAGAACATTAGGATAACATTGGAAGATATTATAAAATAAGGATTTTACTTTTTCAAATAAGCTACAATCCTGTATGGGCGTGCATTTTGCTCACTGCGGTGAATAAATTGCTTTTGTGATTTTTAGTTAACTAATACGTTTTCAATGAATTAGATATTCAATACCCTTTATTTCAGCATTAACCTACCAGTATGCTAGTCCCCTTATACCCCAAACACTCCTATTTCCCCCGTTCCTCACAAACCCCAAGTACATTGAATCATACATTGTGTACTTCGAGGCCCTTCTATCTCGTCCCACCCACTACCTAAACTCGTTCTGCCTGGTATATGCAGGTGTTGAATACTCCCTGTTATTTGGAGTTTCCTTGCCAATTTATAATCCAGGTAAACATAGTATTGCCAACCTTCCCCGCTGTATTGCATTATACTTTGATCAAATAGTTGGTTACCTGTTACCACGTACATCCTGCTATCACTACCTCCTACATCAAAACGCGTTAGCCTACTTCTTATCTTTACCGTGGAACGAGGAATACGTTGCTGCCACTCACAATATAGCATCCATCCCGTTTGTTGCGTAGTTGAACGATACCACTTCGACTCGTACCGTACCTTCATTTGCCCTAACTCCGAAAGTTTATGTACTACCTGGCAACGGGCCACTTGCACTTGCTTACCTACTAAATTATAAGCATGCTTCCCCGGTACTATAACTTGTTCTTCTGCATGCTGGCTGGTATACCTTAAAAAGCAACTGGTTTGCTTGCTTGGCGTATACTGTAATGTAACGGAAGCCGATACCCCGCTTGAAGGTGCGGGCACCAAGTATTTAAGCCAAGGAAACTTATACACATCTATGAATGCCGACAACTGCACTTCTCGGTTAAACCGCCATTGGAAACCTGTATATACACCAATTTCATTGGTTACGTTACTTTGTTGCCCGAATGCCCGCGCATATCGACCATGATATTGCTTGTTGTAATAGCGGTATAAAATCGAGATATCCACGTCTTTATGAAGACTAGCTAATGCGCCTTGCACAGAAGCCCAACCTTTCCCCAATTCATATGCTATTTCTCCAAATAGATGCATGTTGCGCCAATTCAAGCTATAGTCTGTGCTGATATTGGTGGCTGCTTTTCCTGTAAATGATAGCACTTGGTATAAGGCATCTCCCCTTTTTATGTTGCTACTGAAATGGTGGTGAATTACATTGAGATTTAATTTTGATTGTTGTTTCGACCAACGTATTTGTCCACCGGCAGTATATTGTGTGAATTGCTGCATACGTGCTATTTCTAGCGCTGTTCTATGGTACCCGCTACTTTGGATGCTGGCATTCGCTTGCAACAAGCTATCTTCATTCATAATAGCATCCAATCTTCTTCGTGATACGAATGCTGTGACCATTGTTTTGGGTACTTCAAATGTAATAGCTGCACCCCGGTAGAAATAATACTCCCCGGCCGATGTATAGGGTCGTATTACTTCATTATCTTTTTTAATCAACATTGCATCATTACCCATACTATAAGCCATACTATGCCATTGAATTAATCCTTGTCCTAGGTTCACAACATAATCACCCAGTATGAGCTTTTTAACATGTTTTTGATGGGCCAGCATAAAATGAAAGCTGGAAAAATCCACGCCGTACTTACTCCAATAGCGCTCCCCGGCATCTTTCTCTACTAAAAATCCCCAACTCGCTTGCTGCCCAAATTGATACTTATACCGTAAAAGCACTTTCATTCTATCACCTACATATTGCTTCCCAAGGGTATCTCGTATTTTAAAGCCCCGCGCCTTTTCCAATACACTACCTAATCGTAGGCGGAAAGTATGATCGCCGCCTGTAAGTATTTGTTGTATAGAAAATTTCATTGCCATATCTCTGCCCACTACAATGTATGGCAACATTTGTCGAATGGTCAATAGATCCAATCCTGGTACTGCTTGTAATTCGTAGATGCTAATAAAATCACCCAGCAATGTACGGTACGATAGAATAGCGGCAATTTGTAATGGATGTAAACATCCCAACGCTGCTAAATCTTCGGCGGTAGCTGTATTTAGTTGTAATGGTTTTCTTTGCCAATGGCGTAATTGGTATTGTTGATCTTCATTTTCTTGTGCATCTTCTTGAACTGCCTGTGCTTCCAATTGCAACTCACTTTGCCAAGTTTCTTGCTGCTGCGCAAATAGTTGAATACTGATTACGCACCACAACAAACAGGTAATAGATTTTATTGCCATATCAATAAAACATTAGGTGAAATGCCTAATTGTACATGGTAACTTCCGCCTATTCCATACCCCATCTTGCCCCGCTTCCAGCGAAAAGATATGGCCTGCATGCTAGGTTGAAAAGCCGTACTTAATTGAATTTGGAGAAATTTTACAGGTTCGTATAACAGCTTCATGGCGGCGGTTAGCGAGGATTGAGATGCCTTCACACAAACAACTTCTAACAGTACTTGTTCACTAATTTCGTAGCCTATTCCTACAGTTACGATCACAGGTATTTGTAATAACGTTTGTTTTATGACATAACTTCCCCCGATATTATACCATTGCAAACCCAGTGATAAAGCAGGTGTAATATGACAAAGCCATGCCACTTCTGGTACTACTGCAAATTCACGCTGTAGCCCTTCTCCCGTTGCACTCACATAATTGAACTGTGCACCCACTTGCATGGATGTATTAATGTTCATTCCATACGCAATACCAAATTGCTGCTCTTTAAAATAGCGATCTCCAACGGCACCGAATGACACTCCTATGCCTCCGTTGCCCAATGGTGTAGCAAACACACATGAATAGATACCTACACCCGGCAATAAAAACCGGCTCTCGTACAGTACCGAAGTGGAAGACCTTTTTAGATTACCGAGCCTAGCTTGGTTCAGCAAATGCGATGCAGGCAAATGATGGTTGGCACTAAACGTGCGAGCATATACAATATGGTGGACATTCCTCCATAATGATGGTTGAGCAGTGCTATACAAGCTACTACACAGGCTAACAATGAATACAATTTGCTTCATGGATATGGTTGGTTACAAACAATGTTTATTTTACGTATTCGAAACTAATGGAAAGATTATTCATCCCAAATTTTCTACGCAACTATTTCAAATCCACTTTTTCAATATACGCTACATCTAAATACAGGAAAGCCTTTCAAGCGAATCACTATTTTCATTTTTTGAAAAATGATATAGGCTACATTCATCAAATGTAAAACTGCTCTAACAAAAAATGCTTGCAACCTATTCGATTGCAAGCATTCAATAATGTTGTGTATAACCATTAGAACAACCCGTACAACTCAGCATCTACACGGGAAATAATTTCGCCGAGGTCTGCTTCACTTTCAGGGAATTTGTTTTTATCTACATCAATGATCAACAAAGGACCTTCTGTATATTTCTCGATCCAATTGTTATAATATTCATTCAATCTTTTCAAATAATCTAAGCGAATATTCTCTTCGTATTCGCGGCCACGCTTCTGGATTTGTGCTACCAAAGTAGGTACAGATGCTTGTAAATAAATTAACAAATCTGGCGGGCGAACCATTGATTTCAATGTTTCGAAGAAGTTGAAATAGTTATCGAAATCGCGTTTTGTCATTAAACCCATTTCGTACAAGTTCGGTGCAAAGATGTGGGCATCTTCGTAAATGGTACGATCTTGAATAACGGTATCACGACCATGTGCATTATCTACCAATTGCTTGATACGGCTATGCAAGAAATAGATTTGCAGGTTGAACGACCAGCGTGGCATGTCTTCGTAGAAGTCGTTGAGATAAGGATTATGTTCTACATCTTCGAATTGCGGCACCCATTTGTAATGTTTGGCCAACATTTCTGTTAACGTTGTTTTGCCCGCGCCGATATTTCCGGCAATCGCTATATGCTTGATCTTATTTTTTGCCATGCAGGGAAGTATAATGCTGTTAGTGTGAAAGGGAACAGCTTTATACAAGATGTGAGAATCGTTAACATCTTGCATAAAGCTGGCCCGTACTGTATTAATTTTTTGAGATGGTATCGACTAGTAGTAATGAATACCGATCAATTTTCTTGCTTCTGATAAAGTTTTAACGGCGCTTTCTCTTGCTTTCTCAGCACCTTGTTTCAATACTTTTTGGAGGTACGCATGATCTTCTTGGATGGCTTTCGCTTTTTCGCGGATAGGGGAAATGAATTTCACCATATCTTCTCCAAGTTGACCTTTCATATCGCCGAAACGGATGGTACAATCGTTCCATTTTGCTTCGAATTCAGCCACAACGTCTGGCGTAGAAACTAATCTCAACAAGGAGAATAAGTTTTCAATCAGCTCTGTTTTCGGACTGTTTGGTACTTTTGGAGCATCACCAGAAACTGCTTTTTTCAGTTTTTTGATGATTAAATCGTCATCATCAGCCAAATACAAAGTTGCCATTTGGTTTTCGCTTTTACTCATTTTTCCTTTACCATCGAGACTTGGAATTTTCACCAAGCTATCGCCATAGTTGAAAGGCATTGGCTCTGGGAACAATTCACCGTAGCGAGCATTGAAACGTTGCGCGTAATTACGGCTCATTTCCAAGTGTTGTTCTTGGTCTTTACCTACCGGCACTTTTACAGCTTTGTGGATAAGGATATCTGCCGACATTAATACTGGGTAAGTTAATAAACCTGCATTCACGTTGTTCGGGTTTAAGCGAACTTTTTCTTTGAACGTAGGTACTTTTTCTAGCTCACCCAAATAAGCGAGCATGTTTAATAACAAGTACAATTCCGCGATTTCAGGGATATCGCTTTGAGCGTACAAGGTTACTTTTTCGGGATCGAGGCCCGAACCGATATTTTCAGCCAAAACGCGGTAAACGTTTGAACGTAAGTCCTTTGGATCAGGATGGGTTGTAAGCGAATGCCAATCTGCTACGAAAAAATAACAGTTAAACTCTTCCTGCATTCTGATGTAATTTGCAATTGCACCAAAATAGTTGCCTAAATGTAAAAACCCGGTAGAGCGGATACCGCTAACTACTATTTCCTTTTCTGTTGCCATAATGAGGCGCAATTTAATAAAAGTTGTCTACAGATCGCTTGTTAAATCTTAACAGCGTTTTCACAATGCTTACAATACTTAACTGTAGGGATTTCCACCGTTTATCACTATTTTTGATTCACTATATAGTAACATTCCAATTATTTTATATTTTTCGCTTAATTTGATTTTATGGAAGTGAATGACGCTTTAATCGACCAACTAGCCAATCTTGCCCGTTTGGAATTCGATCCTTCAGAAAAGGCCACCATCCAAAAGGACTTACAAAATATGATCACGATGGTCGAAAAATTAGGCGAACTCGATACTACGCAAGTCAAACCCTTAATCCATTTAACCGAAGAAGTAAACATGCTCCGTGAAGATGTAGTGAAGCCTACCATCACTCGTGAAGAAGCCCTACGCAACGCACCTTCGGCCAATAACGAATATTTCCAAGTTCCTAAAGTAATTAAGAAATAACCATGGCACAGAGTGTAATACACCTCGAGGACATCCGCAAAAGCTATAAAATCGGGAATAATGAACTTCCCGTTTTAAAAGGCGTTTCGTTGGATATTTTTAAAAATGAATACGTAGCCCTTATGGGCCCTTCCGGCTCTGGTAAGTCTACGCTGATGAATATCCTAGGCTGTTTAGACACTCCTACTGGTGGTAAATACGTGCTTTCTGGACACGACGTTTCCACGATGCCCGACGATGCCCTTGCCCTTGTTCGTAACAAGGAAATTGGCTTCGTATTCCAACAATTCAACCTCATGCCCCGCTTAACTGCCCTCGAAAACGTGGCTGTTCCCCTGATTTATGCCGGTGTAAACAAAAAAGAAAGGGAAGAAAAAGCCATGCAAATGATCGAGAAAGTAGGTTTGGGCTCACGCTATAAACACAAACCCAACGAATTATCGGGTGGCCAGTGTCAACGTGTGGCGATTGCCCGCGCATTGGTTAATGACCCATCGTTGATTCTCGCCGATGAGCCTACCGGTAACTTGGATACGAAAACATCCGTGGAAATCATGGAAATATTCGACAAAATCCATGCTGGTGGCAATACAGTAGTACTCGTTACCCACGAAGAAGACATCGCCGAACACGCTCATAGAATCGTGCGCTTGCGCGATGGCTTGATAGAAACCGATCGCCGCAATCCAAAATACTTAACTGCTACCCACTAAGCGTAGCCGCCTATATTTAAAAATGATATTTGTAATTTCGTAGGGAAACCTTCATTTTACAAGTATCATTTTTATTTATATACCATGGCTTTAAAAATATATACCAAAACAGGCG
Source organism: Chitinophaga skermanii (assembly GCF_003259335.1). Taxonomy (GTDB): domain Bacteria; phylum Bacteroidota; class Bacteroidia; order Chitinophagales; family Chitinophagaceae; genus Chitinophaga; species Chitinophaga skermanii. The sequence continues at coordinate 724,530 of NZ_QLLL01000001.1, read as the reverse complement.
ATAAAGGGAAAACTTCCTTGATCGGTGGAACGAAAGTTCCCAAATCCCATATCCGCATAGAATCTTACGGCACCGTCGACGAACTCAATTCCTACATTGGCCTCGTGAACGATTATATGGCAGAACCCGGCACCAAAGCCATGCTAAAAGAAATCCAAGACCGCCTTTTCACTGTAGGCGCCGCTTTGGCAACCGACCCGGATAAAGAAACCAAAATGGCTATTCCCGATTTGCACGAAGGCGATATTACCTTGCTGGAAAAAGAAATCGATAAAATGAATGAGATCCTTCCCCCGATGAAGTTTTTCGTATTACCAGGTGGACATGTAGCGGTTTCTACTTGTCATATTGCTCGCTGTGTATGCCGCCGTGCCGAGCGCCATTGTGTACAAATGCAGGAAGAGGGTATGTTTATTGAGCCCAAAGTACTCCAATACCTCAACCGGTTAAGCGATTACCTGTTTGTGTTGGGCCGTTATACAGCTCACATCTTGCAAGTAGAAGAAATTCCGTGGAAACCACGTGTATAATAGATATTGACCCATGCTGCGGGTAAGCCTGCAGCGTGGGTTATTTTTTTAAGGCAGTTAATACTGTACTACCCATCCCCTTCCCATCTGCCGAAATACTTTCCGTTTTTACAATACCGAAATTAGGGGCAAACCATTCTACCATGGTCATATTCATGGGTACCACTTTTCCCATCATTGTAATTTTCACATCCGATTTACTCACAATCTTATAGCAATCCCAGGCGCCAGCAGGTGTTTTCACGTTTTCCTTCAACTCTACCTTGCGAGCGTACACCTTGTAAGACAAGTTCATTTTCATGTTGCCCGACTCCGTTTCCATTTCCAGGGAATTGTCGGGTAAGTGTTGCCCTACGGAGAGCTTCGAAGGGTAGTTTAATTCCGACTGGCCGGATTTAAGGGTCAGTTTAGCATTCTTTAATTGGGAAGGTAGGTTCGACACCATATCAATGGCGAATTGGTCGCCATCACAAGAGAATTTGCCGTCGCTGGTAGTAATTTCTTTGCCATTCTTATCTGTAAAAACAGAATGTACGGTGGAAACAACCGCTTTCCCGTTATTTTTCACATCGGTTACGGCTACGTTTTGTTTACCGGTTAATGCCCCGGCGCCGTCGTAGATGGAAATTTCGACTTTTGTATTCTTTGTTAAGTAGTAAAACGCATTGCATTGTGCACTTGCTACGGTAGCGAGGCTGCATGCCAAGAGGAGGGTGAGTAGCTTTTTCATTGCATGGTTGTATTTGGGGGTGAAAAATCGACTATAAAGATACTAATTTAGCCGTGTTAGTGGGTAACCAGGTACAAACTGGCCCTTATTTAGTACCTTCGCAAAAATTTTGTTTACACGATGAACCTCATAGAAGAACTGCGCTGGCGTGGAATGGTGCAGGATATGATGCCAGGCACGGAAGAACAATTACAAAAAGAGATGACAACCGGTTATGTTGGCTTCGATCCTACAGCGGATTCGTTGCACATTGGTAACTTGGTTCCCATCATGCTGTTAAAACATTTGCAACGCGCTGGCCACAAACCGCTTGCTCTTGTTGGTGGCGCTACCGGTATGGTAGGCGACCCTTCTTTCAAAGCCGAAGAAAGGAAAATGTTGGATGAAGAAACGCTCCAACACAATCAACGTTGCATTAAGGCTCAACTCGAAAAATATCTCGATTTCGATCCTGCTAAGCCCAATGCAGCCGAAATGGTGAATAACTACGATTGGTTTAAAAACATTTCGTTCCTTCACTTTATCCGTGATGTAGGTAAACATATTACCGTGAACTACATGATGGCGAAAGATTCTGTTAAGAAAAGAATTGAAGGCGATAACGGTATGTCATTTACCGAGTTTTCTTACCAATTGATCCAAGGATACGATTACTACCATTTATATAATGAGAAGAACTGTCGCTTACAAATGGGCGGTTCCGATCAGTGGGGTAATATCGTTACAGGTACCGAAATGATCCGTAGAAAAGGTGGTGGTGAAGCGTTTGCCTTCACTTGCCCACTTGTGAAGAAAGCGGATGGTACGAAGTTCGGTAAATCTGAAAAAGGTAACATTTGGTTGGATGCCAGCAAAACTACACCGTACGAGTTCTACCAATTCTGGTTACGTTGTACTGATGAAGATGCTGAGCAATGGATCAAAACATTTACTTTCCTCGATCAAAACGAAATCTCTAGCATTATTGCAGAACACAACTTGGATAAAGGTAAATACACGTTACAAAAACGCTTAGCGCAAGAAGTAACAGCTTTCATCCACGGTCAACAAGAATTAGAATTGGCTATGATGACAACCGATTTCTTGTTCGGCAAACTTAGCCTTGATGCATTGAAATCATTGAGTGATGTGGATGTAAAGAAAGTAATGGCCGGTGTTCAACAAGCTACAATTACGAAAGCTGAACTAGCAGCTGGCATTGACGTTTTAACCTTCATGACAAATACGCAAATCTTCCCAAGTAAAGGTGAGGCGCGTAAGATGTTACAAAATGGTGGTTTGAGCATTAATACAGAAAAAGTAACAGCACAAGAATTAGTTGTAGATAGTTCTTTCCTTTGGAACGACAAGTATATTCTTGTTGCAAAAGGCAAGAAAAACTACGTACTCGTTACGGCTGAATAATATTTAACTGACACAACAATTAGGATCACCTTTCGATTTTTCGGAAGGTGATTTTTTTTGGGCTGAAGGGAAAGAAAAAAGGCGTTCTCTACATGCAGAGAACGCCTTTTCAATTGGTGGTATAAGCTTATTGTAAGTTATACTTATGCTTGTATCTTTCTGCTAATTGGGATTGTTTATTATCCAAACTCACTTCACGACCTTGAATGAAAGCATTTGTAATAACGCTTGATTTCATATCCAAGATATCACCTGTACTAATCACAATATTAGCATCTTTACCTACTTCTAAAGAACCCGTTTGCGCAGCAATACCAAGAATCTTCGCAGCATTCAAAGTAATAGCACTTAAAGCTTCCTCTTTGGACAAACCATAAGCACCTGCTGTACCGGCATTGAACATCAAGTTTCTTTGTTGCCAGAAACCTTCGTTCGCGATACAGAACAGCACACCTGCTTTTTGCAATTGAGCAGCTGTAGCATATGGTTGATCTACCGCATCGTCCTGGTTAACAGGCAAGCTATGCGGTTGATTCAAGATAACAGGGATGTTACTTTTCGCCAATAAATCAGCGATCAAATAAGCATCTGTACCACCTACAATCACTACATCGAAGTTGAATTCTTTCGCGATATCCATGGCTACCAACATTTCTTTTACAAGATCACAGTGAATAAACAACTTCTGTGATTTGTTGAACAAGCCTTTTACAGCTTCGTACTTCAAGTTGGTTTCGCTGTGTTGCGGGGTTTCCAAATACGTCTTTGCTTCGCGGAAGAACTCGCGTACGCTTTCAATTCTCGTCATAGCTGCTTTTACAGCATCGTTCGAAGGGCCACTGGCTGATGCACCAAAGGGGTTAGAACGCGCCATTAAACGCGGCATATTGAAGTGAATACCGTTATCTGATTTGTACGCAGCATCTTCCCAGTTCCAAGCATCGAGTTGTACTACAGAAGAGCTACCACTTAGTAAACCACCGCGAGGGGTAATGCCTGCTAACAAAATACCATTGCTTCTTAATGTTCCGATTACTTTAGAATCGGCATTGTAAGAAACAATGCTACGGATAGATGGGTTGATATCGCCCACCTCGGCAAAGTCGTTCGTGGCGCGTACGCTTTCAAATTCTGTTAAGCCGAGTTCTGTATCTGGTGCAATAATGCCTGGGTATACATGTTTCCCTTTTGCGTCGATCACTTTTGCGCCGGCAGCAGCGTTACCACCAATGGCAACAATTTTACCTTTTTCTATAATGATGGAAGAATTGGGTAATACTTGTCCTGTTCCAGTATGAACAGTAGCGTTCACGATGGCAATCGTTTGTGATTGCTGTGGTGCTGGGTAAACGTTTTCTTGTGCGTGTAATGTAGTAGCTAAGTAGCACCCCATCATTACACTAACTATTTTTTTCATAAATGATGTCGTTTTTAGTGTGAAGATTGTGATGCTGTTGTTTCCATTACATCGTGTTCGTCGAATAATTGTTTTTGATGACCGCGTTCTTCATCTTCACAATGCCATAACACGTCGATTGTAGGCACGGCGCGTTGTGTTGGGCCACCTCTTTTCTTTTCATTCAACGCTTTTTGAATCAAAGCAGCTTTTTCTTTCGCAATACGATCACGCAGTTTCAAATCTTGTTCACGGTCGAAATACACGGTACCATCTACAATTGTTTTTTCTGCTTTCGCGTAGATGCTTAATGGATGATCGCTCCACAATACCACGTCGGCATCTTTACCCACCTTAATTGAACCTGTACGATCCGCGATGTGTAAAAGTTTCGCTGGGTTAATGGTGACCATGTTCAAAGCATCAAGCTCGTTCATGCTTCCGTACTTCACACTTTTCGCAGCTTCTTGGTTGAGGCGGCGAGCCATTTCAGCATCATCGGAGTTGATTGCTACTGTTAAGCCTACACGTTGCATAATGCTAGCATTTTGTGGGATAGCATCGGTTACTTCCATTTTATATGCCCACCAATCGGCAAATGTAGAAGCGCCTGCACCATGGGTTTTCATTTTATCAGCTACTTTATAACCTTCTAAAATGTGGGTGAAAGTGTTTACGGTGAAGTTGAAACGATCGGCTACTTTCATCAGCATGTTGATCTCACTTTGTACGTAAGAGTGACAAGTAATGAAACGTTTCTTATTCAAGATTTCAACCAATGCGTCCAATTCCAAATCGCGGCGTTTATTAGCGCCTTGTTTTTCGTAATCGCGAGCACGGGTAAAGGCATCTACTAACAATTGTTCAACACCCATACGTGTTTGTGGGAAACGCACTGTTTGGCGATCGCCCCAGTTAGATTGTTTTACGTTTTCACCCAAAGCGAACTTGATAAATGGATCCCAATTCGCAAATTTTAACTGCTCGGCGTTTACACCCCAACGCAGTTTAATTAACTGGGTTTGTCCACCAATTACGTTCGCAGAACCATGCAACAAATGAGAAGTTGTAACACCACCACTTAATTGACGGTAGATATTGATATCATCTGGGTTTAATACGTCGGCGATTCTTACTTCAGAAGTAACAGACTGTGTGCCTTCGTTTACACCGCGGCTAATAGCTATGTGCGAGTGTTCATCGATAATACCGGCCGTTAAGTGCTTACCTGTACCATCAATTACGCGTGCACTACTGGCAGCAAGGTTCTTACCTACTTGCGCGATTTTGCCGCCTTTGATTAATACATCTGTATTTTCAAGTTTACCATCCTTTTCGCTTGTCCACACAGTGGCATTGCGAATGAGGATATCTTCTTGTTTAGGCGCTGTTTCGGCTCCGTATCCACTGAAAGGGAAATAGAGTTTACCGAGTACCGGGGTATCTTTTTTCTTGTCGGCATCAGCTTTAGGCGTGAATGCTTTATTGAACGCGAGTGTCCACAAAACGGGTTTACCATTTTCATCAACACCATTACCGGCCCAACCGGCATCGCCCATAACACCGCTTAGGCGTAATTGCTGCTTGTTATCTTTTGTAAGGGGTACATTCAATTTTACTAATTGACCGCTTACATCAAGTTTACCGGTTAAAGTATCGCCTTTAATCACTGTTAGAGAAGGACTAGCTGCGCTACCTTTCAATTCAACTGTGTAAGAAGCGTTGTTGGCTTGTAAGGTGTATGTGCCGCGGATATCTTTCCATGCATCGTCGTTCACAACATATTTATTGCCTTGTACCCAGTTTTGATAGATAACAGTACCATCGTTGAAAACAGGACCAGAAGCAATAAAGAAGTTCGCGAGTTTACCGGCATCGAGGCTACCTACTTTGTCGTATACTTTCAACAAAGTTGCAGGCGCTTTCGTGAGGGCGTCGATAGCACGTTGTTCGCTAAGTCCATATTGAATGGCTTTGCGTACGTTTGCGATGAACGACTTTGTGTCTTTCAGATCGGCAGCAGTAAGTACAAACGGGATATTCGCTTTTTCGAAGGCACCGGCTTCGGTGGGAGCTAATTCCCAGTGTTTTAATTCGCTAACGGCTACGAACCTTGCATCATTGGGATCTTCCACGTCCATTACGGCAGGATAGTTCACCGGCAAGATGAAAGTAGCTTTGGTAGCTTGCATATCGGCGATGCGTTGGTATTCGTTACCGCCGGCTTTAATGACGTATTGAACACCGAACTCGTCGCCTATTTTATCGGCGCGGAGCGCGTTCCATTTATCGTTTGCTTCGAAGATTTGGAGTAAAGGTTGATTATCGTTCCAAGCTTGGAGGCTTAAGTTTACACCTTCTTTAGCAGGATTGGATTTATACCATTGTGCATCTAAGAAAGATTGGCGTAACAAAGCGATAGAGCCCATGAGCGAGCTTGGGTAATCTTGGGTAGAAGAACCTTTTTCGAAAGAGTAGTGAGCAGAAGCTTTTTCTTTCAAAATCACTTTGTTTTCACGGTCGCTTGCTAAAGTAACAATAGCACCTGTTCCGCGGGCAATACCGTCGGCTTGGTGGGTTAATACTACACCAAAACCAGCATCGCGGTAGCTTTTCGCTTTTGCATCATCTACTACGAAAGATTGTACAACGTTGAATTCGCTTTTAATAGCTTGGTTCCAACCGTACGGACCTTTTGCATTAGAAATGAATTGGGGGGCTGCATTGAAGTTACGTTGACGACTAGCGGCTGTAGTACCGTAATCGCTATAAGCATCAATGAAGGAAGGGTAAATGTATTTTCCGTTACAATCTACTACTACGGCATCTTTAGGAATGGCAACACCATTGCCGGCAGCCACGATTTTACCGTCGCGGATGAGAAGGGTAGCATCATTGAGTTTACTTACACCATCCTTTACAATGGTGGCGTGGGTGAAAGCATAACATGCTTCGCGGGGTGCATTTACACCGTTTACAGGGAACGTAGCTTGTGCTTTGGCTCCCATCGCTGCCATCAATAAACCCACTACGCCATACAATGTTTTGTGCTTGTAAAACGATATTCCCGGTAAGCCTTTACGCTTACGCAGCGGTAATTGCCGCGACTTTCCGGGAAAGGAAAATCCTGCTGTCATTGCGGTTTAATTTGTTGATTAGAATAATAAAATAGGCTGTCTTCTAAAGATTGACACTGCGATCGATCTAGATTTTGGCATTTTTTCAAAAGCAAAACACTACAAAAAGGGTGTTTTCTGTATGTATTTAATTGCTAAATTTAACAAAACATTAGTGCTGGTAATATATTATTAGCATAATTTTTACGAATGGTATTTAAACGGGATATTTTAACTGATTTTATGAAACTAGTCATCGCCTCCTCCATGATGATGGCCGCCATGCTGATCATCGGAACCCATGCCGCACAAGCGCAAGATACAAGCGCTAGAAAAACACGTTGGACAGCCGAAGGGAAAGCCGACAAAATGGGTGATAAACTCGATAGGCAATTGAGTTTGAACAAAGTGCAGAGTAAACAAGTCCGCGAAATTAACGAGGATACCTTCAAAAAGCTGGATGCGTTAAGACGCGATACAAGTGTATCGAAGCGCGACCGTATGCAGCAAATCAAGGACTTAAACAATGAGCGTACGCAGCGTTTTAAAACGGTGTTAACACCTTCGCAATACAAGAAGTGGAATGATTGGGAATTAAAGAAGAAAGAGCAGCTGGAGGCTAAAATGGATCGCAAACAACAACGTAGAGAATCACGTAGCGAAGCCTTATAGTATGCAGGCCGTTCAACACGCGCAGCAGATTTTTACCCAAGCTGTGCATGCCGTTCAACCGCAAGCACTTTTACCTCGTTTTATTACCATTCAGAACGACCAGGTTTTTGTAGCCGGTAAGCCCATTCCCCCTACAGCCAGCATTTATATCGCCGCGGCAGGTAAAGCCGCCGCATCTATGCTATTAAGCGCCGAGCAAATATTAGGCACGCGTATACAAGCAGGTTTAGCAGTTACGCAAGAAATACCCGCACATACTTTCACCAACATGGAACTGTTTAAAGCCGACCATCCTACCCCGGGCGAAGCTAGCATTGCCGCGGGAGAGAAGATGCGTGCTTTTTGCGAGCAACTGAAAGAAGGGGATGTACTAATTTTCCTATTATCGGGTGGCGCCTCGGCATTGTTAGCAGATGTTGTAGAAGGTGTTACCTTGGAAGACATGCAAGTGCTTTCCAAGTTGTTATTACGTTCCGGGGCGAATATTAGCGAGATGAACGTGGTACGCAAGCATTTATCATACCTGAAAGGTGGGCAGTTAGCAAAGATGGTATATCCATCTACCTTATTTACGCTCGCCATTTCCGATGTACCGGGGAACGATCCATCCGTGATAGGCTCGGGACCTACTGTAGGTGATCCTAGTACGATTAAAGACGCTTTAGCGGTATTGAAGAAATACCAATTGCTCGACCAGGTACCGGCTTCTATTGCTACCCATTTACAAGAGAAAAACCACGAAACACCATTCCCTAGTGACATTGCCTTTGAGCATACTTTCTACCAATTAATTGCCACCAACGAAACGGCTATACAAGCAGCGGCAGAGAAAGCGAGCGAATTGGGGTACCATGTAACAGTATTACAACAGCATTTCAGCGGGGAAGCCCGGGATTTGGGTCAACAATTCATCGAACAAGCCATGGCTTATGATGGTGCTACCCCAGCTTGTTTATTAGCAGGTGGTGAAAGCACCGTTACTGTGAAAGGAGAAGGATTGGGAGGAAGAAACCAAGAAATGGCATTGGCTGCCGGCTTAGCCCTACATAATACGCCGGGTATTACCATATTATGCGCCGGAACAGATGGCAAAGATGGTCCTACTGATGCAGCCGGGGCATATGCTTCTGCGGATATCATGACAACTATGCAAAACGGGGCATCTTATCTTCAAGCGAATAACGCTTACCCCTTCTTCGAACAAACCGGGAGCTTATTGAAAACCGGGGCTACACATACGAATGTGATGGACTTGGTGGTGATACTTATTGCTCCTTAACAAACAATTGATACCAAGCGGTTTAGCAAAATCCGTATTTTTAAAAAGATAAAAATGATCGGCAGTACTAGGATTTTCGCAGGGAGATTCTATTTTTGGGCCCGAACCATCATCTAATCATTTATAAATTGCACGTTGATATGTTGAGAATGGAACAAACTTGGCGCTGGTTTGGCCCCAACGACCCGGTTAGTTTACAAGATATAAAGCAAGCCGGCGCAACCGGGATTGTAACAGCTTTACACCATATTCCTAATGGAACAACATGGAGCAAAGAAGAAATTATGCTCCGTAAAAAACAAATTGAAGCAGAAGGCTTGGTTTGGTCTGTTGTAGAAAGTGTACCTGTTCATGAAGATATTAAAACCCAAACAGGCCGTTTTAAAGATTATATCAAGAATTACCAACAATCGCTCCGTAACCTAGCTGCATGCGGTATTAAGATCGTTACTTACAATTTTATGCCCGTGCTTGATTGGACACGTACCGATCTTGCCTACACCCTGCCCGATGGCTCGAAAGCACTAAGGTTTGATAAAGCAGCTTTTATCGCGTTCGATGTATTCATCTTACAACGCCCCGGTGCTGAGAACCAATACCCAGAAGAAGAAATCTGGCGTGCGAAGGAGTTGTTTGATAGCATGACGGATGAAGATAAATTATTACTACAAAGGAATATTATTGCCGGTTTACCTGGTTCGGAAGAATCATTTACCCTGCAACAATTCCAAGCAGCCCTCGATAAATACAAAGATGTAGATGCCATTAAGCTGAAACTTCACCTGTTCTACTTCCTACAACAAATTGTACCGGTAGCAGAAGAAGTAGGCATTAAATTAGCGATTCATCCCGACGACCCTCCATTCCCCATCCTTGGCTTACCACGCGTTGTTAGCACGGAACAAGATGCCCGCGAGTTATTAGCAACGGCTCCTTCACCTGCTAATGGTTTGTGCTTCTGCACAGGTTCTTACGGTGTACGCGAAGACAATGATTTACCCGGTATGGTAGACCGTTTAGGCGAACATATTCACTTCATTCACCTCCGTAGTACGAAACGCGATGCCCTTGGCAACTTCTACGAAGCCGACCACCTCGATGGCGATGTAGATATGTACGAAGTAGTGAAAGCGATTGTAACGGTGATGAATAAAAGAAACATCAGCATCCCGATGCGTCCAGACCATGGTCATCAAATGCTCGATGATCTGAAGAAGAAAACAAACCCTGGCTACAGTGCTATTGGTCGTTTACGTGGGCTTGCAGAATTACGCGGGCTCGAACTGGGCATTGTTCGCAGCATGAAATAATTGATATTACAAATATTGATAGAACGCTTTGGTTGAAAGATCAAAGCGTTTTTTAATGCCCAAACCTTTTGTCGACCGCCAATGGTTCTACGCTTACTACTTTTACTAAATCGTGAAAACGTGGGAAAAGTGGGTTGAGGACATAATTGAACTCGGTGGGTAATACAGCGGATGGTACTTTCATAACCAATGATCTTTTATTACGGCAGAAGTTATCGCCGATTTCTTTCAGTTGGATATGATCAGTATCACGCCAGTTTTTGGGCAACTTTGTACTGGGTAACCGGTATAGCGGGGCACTGTCGCTGATATCGATTTTCATGACGTAGAGGTGTTGTGGAATTTCGGATGGGTCGAAATGCACGAGTGTTTCGAGGAAGGCGAGTGATTGGGATTCGCTGGTATACAGCATGAATATTCCTTCGCTATTCCATCTACCGCCTACTAAAAAAGCGCCTTTACCACTTAAATCATGTGCGCGCTTGGCGTCTTTTACAATTCTATAAACGATCATGAGTAAACGCCTTCTTCGATGCGGGTTAAGATAGTGTTGATGATTTTGAGACCGGTAGCCGTATTCATAATCTCCAATGGTTTCTTTCCTGCGATGGCACGGTTTTCTTTATTGAGCCAATGTTTGAATGTTTCCATATCGTCGAACACTTCGATGCCGTGGGCAATGGTGGAAGCAATTTCAATGGCTTGCGAAGAGACGACTTCGCTGAGTAGATCGGTGTTCTTTTTGCGTTCTAGGGTTTTGGGTGAAAGGTTCACCAAGTCGGCCATATCCTTCATGGGAATATCGAGGTATTCGGCAATGCTGATAATAGACGATTTAGGAATTCCATGAATACTAAGATCCAAGTAATCCAGCTCGCTATTCACAGCACGGTGAATATTCTTCTCCCCTCCTAATATCATATACACCACTTTACCTTTTGTAGGTGCTTTTTGGGTAGATGATTTTTTCGCGGCTACTTTCATACAGACAATTTACCTAAAGATAAGGGTAAAATGTCGGTTTACGAAATAATAGTTCTAATAGAGTAAGTATCATAATAAAAAATGCCCTTGTGGTAAACAAGGGCACTGCTATAATTAGTTTTGGATTTCGGTTACTTCCTATTCTGTGGATTAATTCCTTCTGGCCCCATTAAGGGCAATACAATATTCCCCATTAAAGTTCCATTACCTCGTTCCCTTAATAATCCTCGAGTATTATTATATGCAATATTTATCATGAAATTAAGCAATTCATCTTCGACGATTATTTCACCATTAATTACTTTTGTTCTAGTAGCTTCTAAAGTACAATCAAACACATTAACTGTACTTATTTCTCCAACCTTTACAAAAGGTAAAGCTCCACTTTGAGATTCATTCTCTAATTTTAGAACAACTGTAATTTTTACTGCAACCATTGTTTCAATATTCTGAGAATATCCCAACTCGGAAGCCACATCTAGTATAACTTTTAATGATTCTTTATTGTCTTTAGGGTTTAATTCACATTGAAAACTATCAATGTATAAATCCCGCATCTGTAGATTGTACTTCATATTAATATGGTAACAACGTCATTTTTTTATTTAATATTCCATTCTTAGTATTTGCCTTCCAAATGTATTTTGTATGTTTTTTATCGGACATCATATCCACGATTAAGAAATCGTCTAAATGTTGTGGTGTAGGCGAAAAAAAAGGCGCACGTTTTCGTTCAATAATATAATGCATGTTGGGAATATCTATTAGAGTTGTAAACAAATCCTGCTTAGTATTATGATCAAAATGCATTTCTGTTGACCACCCTATTTCGTGTACGGGTTCTGGCAATTCCTCAACACCTGGAATAATAATTATTTTCTCACCTAAAGCAATTTCAATTTTAGCAACAGTCTCAAAAGTAAAGTTCTGCGCTCCTTTCATCCATTTACTTATCTCAGATTCAGATTTCTTCAATTTAACAGCCAATTCCTTCTGCGACATCCCTTTTTTCTCAAGAATATCTAAAATTCTCTGGGTGAATAAAAACGACAATTCAACCTTTCGGCTTGCATCTTCAGGAATTTGATTAATTAATTTTTGTAATTCATTCTGCATAGTTTGTACTTTTAGGGTTAATCACAATTTCCTAGTTCAAAAAATAAATTTCCAGCCAGTTCTTGAGTATTCCCTTTGAACTTCCATTTAGTCTCTCCTTCAATAATTCTTTCTCGTAATTCTTTTTCTAATTCACTTGTTAATTGCCAATGCGGTTTACAATTAGGACAATTTTGCACTTTATCTGCAATCTTTACATCTCCATTACAAAGAATAATTGCACATTTACCACAAGGAATTAAATATAGGCGAAGTTCACATGGACCATTTAAGAGGGCTTCTACATTTAACTCACCTTTAGGCCTGAAACGCTTTTCATCAACTCCGTACCTTCCAAATAAGTCTATAGTAGCAATAATTTCATCAAAATCCTTCCTATATTTCTCATTTAATTTGAATTTTTCAATAAACTTTTGAAATTCGCTCAAATTCGAGCCTTCTTTATGAAAGGTATAAACATCAAGCGCTCGTACTCTTCCATAATAAACTATTTTCCCTCGTAAACAATTCACTTTAAAGTTAAGTTCAAAATTAAAAAATAATATCTAAGTCAAATGTTAAAAGATAAATATGGCTATCAACATTCTTTCTGTTACATTATTAAAGCATTATATGAGTTTGATTAAGCAGGATGTATAGGCATGTTTGAGCCATATGATTTTGTATGAATCCAATTGGCTATTACACTGGGGATTAATCAAACCTAATTTTGGGCCTAATAAACTTTGTTCATTTTCAATTAATTAAAGATACGGAATAAATACAACCAAGAATAAATTGCTGAATAAATCAATGACTTAACATCAAATACCCAATAAACATACATCCCAACAATCCAATCCCGCCCAATATCCCTACAACCCACCGAGCGGTAGTTCTGCCGAAATATTTAATAATAGATCCAAGCCCATATACGCGCTCATTAGGCTGAAACAGCCAATTAGGGTTCAAAATGGCAAATAGGAGAAGCATAAGGCTCAGCCCGAGCATGATGAGGAGGAATTGTAGGTTTTCATTCATATGGCTTTGCGATTAACAACAATAAAGTTACTGCATCTGGCATAATCTAAACTAGATGGGCATTGATTATACCCTAAAGGGATGTTGCCATAGCCAAAACAAGGGAAATTCACAAGAATTATACCCTAAAGGGACGGATTCTAGTACAAAACAAGAAAATCACCCCTTTAGGGATCATTTCCCCTAAAAACAAATTTCCCCTCCACTTTCGTGGAGGGGAAATTAAAACACACTACTACGAAAAATCAATAGCGCCTATCTCCAAAACTGGTTGCCTGTTAAATGCAATAATTCCAAGCTTGATATCGATAATTGGTATTGATATTGAATTCTTGACAGTTGGGCTTCGAGTACAGAGGTTTGTGCATTCTGTAAGTCGAGGTAGGTTACCACGCCGTTTTTGTAGCGTGATTGTGCCAACTGTAATGCTCTTTCTGCTTGTTTTACCAAGGTTTCAGAGGTTTGTAATTTCTTTTGGTTAGAAACGATGTCGGCGTTTTGTGTAGCTACATCTTTTCTCAATTTATCATTTACACCTTGGGTGTTGATTTTCGCGATTTCTAGTTGGTGGTTAGCGATACTTTCTTGGTAACGCAATTTCTTACCATTGTAAATCGGTACGTTTAAAGTAACACCGGCGTTGAAGTTCCACTTAGGGGTTCCTACGTCTGGTAAGTAACCATTTTTAATACCGGTACCGGCATCGAGGAATAAGCTAGGCGTGTATTGAGATTTAGCTGTTTTCAAATCCAGTTCTGCCACCTTTTCTTGTTCCAAGGCTGTTTTTAAAGAAGCATTCTCGGTTAATGCATCACCAGGTGCAACGTTTGTTTTTGCAGGCCAGTTAAAGTCATTCTTAATGGCTTCTTTGTAGTCTACGCCCGTTAAGTAAGTTAAGTTCGCCATTTGTTTTTCCAATTGACTTTCAAACTCTACTTTATGGTTACGGTAGTTTTCCAATTTCACTTGGGTATTGATCAAATCCAAATCAATCGCATCACCATTCTTCAACTTGTTCGACACCATTTTCTCTGTTTCTTCCAACAGCTTAATGTTCGCATCTTGTACTTCGATTTCTTTTGTTAAGAAAGCTATGTTCAAGTACACATTCGCAACTTGGTAAGCGAGAATTTCTTTCGCTTCTTCTGTTTGAATGCCTAATAAGTTCTGTTGTGCTTTTGCATGATCGATCACGCTGTTGCTTTTACCGAAGTCGAGCAATAATTGACGACCGGTTACGCCAACATTCAAGCTTTCCGAAGGAATGGCTTGGAATACCGCGTCGCCCAAATTCATTTTAGGTACCGGGTACAAGTGTTGGTATTGCAATGAACCGTTTACTTCCGGTAAGCGGCTAGCTTTAGTGATTTGCGTTCTGTCGCCTGCAATCGCTTGTTGCGCCTTCATCGCTTTGATGTCGGCGAAGTGATCGAAGCTTTGATTCACCAGTGTTTGTAAATCACTAGGCACTTGTTGCGCTTGTGCATTTACGGCAACAAGACTAGCTAAAGCGAAGAGTGAATAAAATATCTTTTTCATTGTATTAATTCGTTGATAAATACGGCACACAAAATATTAGTGTGCATGTTCTGATGCTTCTTTCATCGCGTCTTTGCTCAAATTCCTCTTCTTCACGAAGAACATTAATGGCAATACGCAGATAAAGAAAATACCTACAATTCGGAATGCATCGAGATAAGTCAGTACATATGCTTGTTTCGTTACAATACCATCCATTACTTTCAGTGCCACATCGTGTGCTGCTGAAGGTTGAACACCTTTTGCAATCATACTTTGCGCAGTTTGATTCAATTGGTTAACGGCGATGGGATTGTCGCTATTTGCGTACTGTAACATCTGGATACGGTGTGTAGCGTATTGTGTTGCCACGTAAGTGTTCATAAAGGCAATACCGAATGAACCACCCAACTGGCGTAACATGTTGTTGATCGCGATACCTTGCGGCATTTCCATTGGTTGCAAACCCGATACGGCTTGGTTCGTTAATGGTACGCTCAACATGGCCATACCCACACCACGTAATAATAATGGTATAAAGAAGAATTCTGCACCTGCTTCAGAACTAGCGCTAGCCATCCAGAAACAGAAAAATGCGAAAATCGTGAAACCACAAGTGATCAAGTACTTCGGCGCCACACCTTTCATAATAGCACGCGCTACAAGCGGCATCATAAAGGCGGCCACTACCGCACCCGGCAATAACGACTCACCCGTCAATGTAGGCGTAAAGCCCATGATCTGCTGCATCCATACCGGGTATACGAACATCGAACAGTAGATACCCATACCCATGATAAAGGTTAATACCGTGGTGATGGCCAGCGTTCTATTCTTCAACACTTTCAAATTCACTGCTGGCGCATCCGTCTTCAATTCCCACCACACAAATCCTACAAAGGATATAACTGCAACTACAGTTAATACCACGATATGTTTTGCTTGAAACCAGTCTTCTGATTGTCCTTTTTCCAGTATGTATTGTAAAGAGCCTACCCACAAACACAATAATGCGATGCCGATATAATCAATCTTGATCTTCTTCCTGTCAATTTTGTACTCGTACGGCTGTTTATCAATAAATGAATAAACCAAGAATGCCGCTAAAATCCCCACCGGGATGTTGATATCAAAGATGTACGACCAGTGATAAGAGTCTACGATATAGCCACCTAAAGTAGGACCAACCGTAGGCCCGATAATTACACCCATACCAAAGATGGCAGAGGCGGTCGGACGTTCCGATGTTTCGTATGTGTCGAATAAGATCGACTGCGAAGTGGAGAGCAATGCACCACCACCGATACCTTGTATGAAGCGCCAAGCTACCAGTTCCCAAAGGTTCGTGGAGTTGCCGCACATAAACGAGGCAAAAGTGAATATGATAATAGATGTGAGGTAGTAATTTTTACGCCCGAAATAGCTGGCTAAGAAGCCCGTCATCGGGATTACGATTACGTTAGCAATCGCGTAAGCTGTTACGATCCAAGACGCATCTTCAATGGTGGCACCTAAGTTCCCGCTGATATTTGATAATGCTACGTTTACAATGGTGGTATCGATCAATTCTAGCATGGTAGCCGATATCACCGTTGCAACGATCACAAACTTTTTAAAACCTTTCGGTTTTAATGGTGATGCCAATTGTTGCATGATTAGTATTTTAAAGCTACATCCACACTCAAACCACTACGTAATTTGTCCATGTATTGGTCAGCGTTTTCGATAATGATCTTAACAGGTACGCGTTGAACGATTTTCACGAAGTTACCTGTAGCGTTATCAGGAGGTAATAAAGAGAATTTTGCACCGGTAGCGCGGGAGATATCAGCCACTTTACCTTTTAACACCAAACCTGGGTAAGAATCGATTTCGATTTCTGCTTCTTGACCTAAGAAAATGTGCGCTAATTGTGTTTCTTTAAAGTTGGCTACGATGTAGAAACCTTTATCATCCACAATAGTGAAAAGGCTTTGACCAGCTTGAACGTATTGACCGGCCTCTAACATTTTTTTACCGATTTTACCGGTGATGTTAGCCGTGATATGCGTGTAAGTTAGTTTTAAACGAGCTTGTTCTACCAAAGCAGCTTTAGAAGCTAAGATAGCTTGTGCTTGACCGATTTTAGTAGACGTAACTGAAATCGCTGATTTCGCTAAATCAATTTGATCTAAGGAAGATTGGTATTGCTTGTCGTACGACATGCTCGCTGCTTTTGTATCATCTAATTGACGATTCGTGATCGCTTGGTCGTTGAACAAGTTTTGATCTCTTTTCAAATCGGCAGCAGCTTTGTTTTTGTGTACTAAAGCAACTTGAGCATTTGTTTCAGCAACGCGTAAGTTAGCTTGTGAGTTGCCTAAGCTGGCTTGTGCAGATAATAAGTCCGCTTGCGCTTGTTGGTAATCCGCTTCAGCTTGTTGTAATGCAATTTTGTACTCTGCATCATCTATCGTTAATAAGGTGTCGCCTAGTTTTACATTACCGTAATCTTGAACGTCCAACGCCTTCACATAACCCGATACGCGGGCAATAACAGGGGCAGCATGACCTTCCACCTGGGCGTTATCGGTCGTTTCGTGGTGACGGGCATACATCCAAGTTTTAATACCGAAGATGGCACCAACCACGAGAATCAATATAAAAATGATTCTTACTACTAATTTCCCTTTGCGAGGGTTGTTACTTGTGTTTTCCATGTCTATGTTCTAATTTCGAGGACAAAGGTAAACCGGGTTTACTAAAAAGACAAATAAGTTGACTATATTTTAATAATATTTTAATTTTGTAGAAAAGATGGTCGATTATTTGGAGAAGAATAATAGGCAATCCTATATTTATCAATTAATTAGACGTCCAACATGATGGAAAAAATCTTAGATGAGCAAATTAGGGGCTTACTGGACAAGCGGAACAAGTTGTTAATAAAGCTATTGGCGTTGACCAAGAAGGATATTGACAACCGTTTGACGGAGGGCTTAGCGGAATTGGGGTATCCCGACTTTAAAATCGCCGATATGGGATTATTGGCGAATATTAAGTTGGAAGGTACGATCAATAACGAGTTGGCGAAAAAAGCACGTATTACCAAGCAGGCCATGAGTAAAGTGGTGAAAAGCTTGGAGCAAGCGGGCTTTATTTACACGAAAAAGCACGAAACCGACAACCGTGCAACTGTTATTTTCTTAACCGTGAAAGGAAAAGAATTAATGCTAGCTTCTAGCGCCACGGTGCAGAAGATAGATGAGTTTTATTCAAATATCATTGGAAAAGAGGATACAGAGAAACTCAGGGAAATCCTTTATAAGTTAATCGACGGCATTTACCCTGGTTGTTATTTTGACCAAGCCCAACCCGCTAAGTAAGGTTTACATTGTACGCTTGATTCCACGTAGAAAACACATGCACGACCACTGGTTTTCACTAAATCCTACTGCATACACCAATTTGTCTAGCACATACATGGTAGCTGGTAAGGTATTGTATGCTTATTTCCCACGCATCCACTTCCCGGGATCGAGATGTTCGTACCGGTTAAAGTACTTTTCCCAGCAGGCCGACATGGCCTCTAGGTCGATTTTTTCTTGAAAAATACCCGGCAAACCCGGTTTCTCTATATGATCGAGAAGGTGATCTAGTTTAGTGGACAATGCTTCCAATTTAAGCATCATGTGCATATAGTAGGCACGATCTATCCTGGCTGTATTCATACCTGCACTATTAATGAATGAAGAAATCCCTAACGGTTATCATGTTATTTAACAGCCAAGCTCATAAATGGTTATTTTTTCCGGAAAATACACTTGCGCATCCAAACCCAAAGCAGCAAGCCGATAGCTACTATACCAGCCACCCAACGTGTCCATACTAATGGCCGAACAGCAATAAGTTCAACCGGCTGGTGATGGCCAACATAGGTTAACATGGCCCAGTAATAAGGTAATTGCAAACTTGGGTTGGCTGTTTCTTTTGTTAACCAATCCAATTTTGCTTGGTGCAAGGCCGCAAAGGCCGGTTTCCCGGTAGATAAATACTTATACATATCACCCGTTAATTGGGCCGCCGCTGCGTCATTAACATTCCACAAGCCGGCAATAATACCACGGGCACCAGAGGCCGCAAACTCGCGGGAAAGACTGATAATTCCTTCGCCTTCTGCCAGTACTCCATCACCTGTTTTACAGGCACTTAATACAACTAATTGCGGGTGGAAATTATGCTGGTAAAGTTCAAATAAATAAAATGGATCGTCGGCCATGTGGAGTGCTAATACCGGTGGATCGCCCAATAAGCTGGCATGTGTAGATATATGCAGTACATCTGCTCCCGCCATCCTCTCTGTAAACAATTGGCGCGTAGCGCGTTCATCATTATAAAAATCACCTTGCACAAACTGTTGCATCGCTTCGCTCTCTTTCTTCACAGCAGGAATAGCAGGCATACCTTTCGGTTGCGATATAAAAAAGCCTAGTACATTCTTTACAGCTTTGCTGGGTTGATGTTGCTGCTGCACAAACGTTTGTAACGAATAGGCTTGTGTAGAAATATGTTGCTTAATAAAATACGGCCATGCTTGCGGGTTTTCCTTAAACTGTGGACTTGTTATCAATGCATCAAAAGGCAGGTATCCAATATTGCCATCTGGTACTAACAAAATTGTTTTGCCTGTTTGTAGCGGCAAACCCGCTAACAACCAGCGGTACATCTCGTGCGCCTGCGTATAGTATTGCTTCGGTGCATTCATCATCGCCGATGGCCCGTTGTGAAAGTAGGTTTCCACGAATGTTCGCATTTGTTGCAATTTCGCCGAAGCACTATCGATCCGCGTTATATGCTGCACACCTTTTTGATTTAACAACAAGGCATACATATGTTGCGTACCCGCGAAATAACTCACCGCTTGTACATTTGCCGGTAGTGCTTTGCATAGCTCGTCGACATTGAATGTTTGTTCATTCGAATACATGGCCGGGTACTTAGCCTTTACTTGTTCTTTTAATAACGACAAGCTATAGTTTAATTCATCCCTTGATTTTTGATGCTGCGCAGCATTTCCACTAGCATTTGCTATTTCGCGTTCGTGGTAAGTAATGGCTTGTTGGAGTTGTTGTTGTTTGATCAGTAATGAATCTTTCCGGTTCGCACGGCTATATGCAATGGCTTGGTTAATTTCTTCCTGTAAAGCTTGCGCCTTGCTCCACTCGCTAATTTGCAAGAGCATATTAGCATACTTCGTTTGCTTTGTAGCCTGCCACAAAGCAAATGCTTCATCCATCGCTGTTTCAGCAAGTTGCTTAGAAGCTTGTTGGTGAATAAGTTTTGTTTGCCTGTTGAAGAATTCGCGTTGCAGCTTTCTTTCCACGATAAATGTTAGTAACAAATATTGTAAGGCTGTTTCATGCTGTTGTTGTAATTGCAAAGCCTTGGCTTTCCCTTGTAAAGCATCGGCCAATGTGTATTCACCGTATAATTGTTGTTCGCGTGGAAGGTAGTTTTGTTGTGCTGCAGTAGGAATAAATATCTCGATTGCGCGGTTATACAAAGCAGTTGCTTTGACTCCTTGTTGTTGTAATACATACAAGTTGCCAAGTTTTACATACAAGCGTGCTTGTTCGCGTTTACGGGTAGCCCCGTAATGTTGCTGCAATAATTGCAAGGCTGCTCCGTATGCTTTCGCGGCTGCTTGGAATTCCTTCTTCTTCAAGGCAATATTCCCTGCCGCTTCCAAGGCCGATGTTTGCCAATAATATACATCTACGCCTTTAGTAACCGGCACCTGCTTTAATACTTGTATGGCTCGTTGTACATAGAACTGCGCGCTATCTAATTGGTTTGTTTTCTCGTACACATCGGCCATGAGCGAATGTAGTAATCCATCTACGCCGGAATTTCTTTGCACGTATTGTAAGCCTCGGCGGCCATATGTTTTCGCGGTATCGTATTTCTCTTGGGTAAGGGCAGCTACGGCTAAGTTGCAACAACTGGCGGCCATTTTCTGTGCATCCTTTTCTGCTTCGGAAATTTCCAAGCTTTTCCGGAGAATAAACTCGGCGCGGGCATAATCGCCTAAACGGGTATAGTTATTCCCCAGTGGCTTTAGAACAAACTCTACAATATCGTTATGTGGAAGTGGTTGATCGAAGTAATATTTATACGCTGCTTCATAGCTTTGGATGCTACCGATAATTTGACCGGCCAGCATTTGGTAATATCCTTGGTAGGTTAATAAATCGAGCCATGCTTGGCGTTCATATTCATCTTTGGGTTGGCGCCATGCTTGGGTACTAGTAGATAATAAATAAGGTAAACGCGCTGCGGGTTTCTCTACAGCGTAATCCATGCGCAAGTAAAGCCATTGTTCGAGGTCGTTTGCTTTTTGTAAAGAATCTAAATCGCGCTGCAATAGGTGTGGCAACGAATCTTGCCTTGTAATGGCAGCAGCGTGGCCTACGATCATGAAGCTACATAAAAGAATACGCGCTAGCTTTAACAGCATGCTGGTGTAGGATTTGATAGTACCTTTTAAAGATACTTAAAAACGCCAAATCCCGTAAATGAAGAACTTATTCGTTGGTTCTTGTAAGTAACGTATATATCTAAACCCAACGCTTGGTCCTACCCGCACCAATCCTACATTCACATCGGCAAACATAGCAGCCCCCCAAATATCGAAGCCATCGCTTTTAGATGGGGTAGCCGATTGGAACTGGTGTTCCGAACCATCCTGCGCATCGAGCAGGTAAGCTATTTGCTTGGTGCTAACTTTATTGGAGATAGAAGCAGTGGCCATCGCGCCTATACCTACGCCTACAAAACGATTTAAGTTATAGCGCACATGAACCGGTACTACATCTAACGACGCTACTTCTCGAATGGTGTAGTGCTCGCGGCTGCGCACCATGTATTTCCGGTCGCCCACGGCTGTATCGCGACGTTGGTTATCAACACTCGTTAATTCCTGTGTTTTGTTATGCACATTCAAGTAGGCTTCCACTTGCCAATACAATCGATACGGTGCAAATGGCGCCACGGCAACACCCAAGGTTACTTGCCTTCGTTGTACTGTGGGCGAAAGGGTATCTTTCGATTCATTGCCTGTTAGGATATTATACCCAGCTATTGGTGCAATGGAAATACCCGGTTTAAAACGACCATAAGAACGGTTCGTAATCACGGGTTCATTCTTATCGAACACAATAGCCGCTTGGCTATAGAAAGGTAATTTTTTAAGTTCCTTATTGAAACGTACCCTGTATTTAATAAAACCTTTAGTAGAATCACTATCGCTTACGCCATCTTGCTGCATACCAGGTAAGTAAATATTCTTAAACACGAAAAAGATACTATCCTTCCTAATAATGGTATCTAAGCAACTCTGCCGATCATATGCCGAATCGCACAGCACACATTTCGGTGAGTAATCGACCAATTCCACTGTATTCGAGCTTAACATGCCCGGCACTCTAACGCCTACGCTCACTGTTTTGGCAGGTCCTTTACCTGTATTCTGGAACTGCACTTTATAGGTAAGCTCTTTCGATTTGCTTACAAAGCGGTAGTTCATCCAACGATGTTTGAGTTGCATTTTATTGGGATCGTGCGAGGCCACTATTTGCATTTCGAGGTCGAATTGTTCTATTGGCTTAGCGGGATCTTCGGGTACAAACATACCGCTGAAGGTAACCACGGCATTGGTATCCTTGATCATTTCCGGCAAGGTATTCATGGATAAAAACATGAATTGTTCTTCACCGGCAGCTAAGTTCTCTACGCGCCAAATATGTTGAGCTTTAAAGGTTTGTTGCTTCTCGGCGATGATTTGCGCGAAGGCTGCTTTACGCGTAGGATCTACGTTAGGCAGGGCATGGGGGCCGCTGCGTGTATATGTACCCGCTAGTTGGTAATCGTTATCGTTTGCCAACATGGCGAACATAGAATCGGCCGAGAAGTTTCGTTCTCCGTGGTAAGTACGTGTATCGGCAAGATCGAAGCTATTTGTTTTGAATTGTTTTTCGTTATAGAAAAGTACAAGGGCACCATTCATATCGCCGCTGCCGTTTGGGGCTTGGTTGCGGTAGCCGATAATGGTGACCATTTCTTCACCTGGGCGGGGCATACGATTGATCTTCATTTCTATGCTGCCTTGGGTTTTGAAGAAATTGCTTTGGTGACCGTTAGAAGCTACGTATGTTTTCTTCTTCACTTTCACACGGCGAGGCTTGCTTGTGGGCGCCTTTCCATCGTCGTAATTATTAGTAGCATATAAACGGAGGTTATACTCACCTGTATCTCGGTAAGTATGTAAGGGTGTCATATCGAAGCTGAACTTGCCATCACCGAATTCCCAGAAATAGGTATAAAATGCGGCGGGTGCACCGGCAATTTGGCGAAGGGGGCGCAGTTTAGCTTGTATTTGCACTTTGTTTTCGTCTTGTTGAACGTCCATTTCTGCAGGAATAGAATCATGAACGGGCGGCGCAGATTGCGCAGCAACACGGAATGTGAAGGCACACCCCAACATGCAGAACGTGAAAAGTAACCACCTGTAATACATAATGCTAGATTTAATAACCAATACCGGTTGGTTCGTAGGAACATGGTTGAGGCACTACAATAACTTTCTATGAAAACGGGGTTGAACGTTGCTGTAAAGAATACCGCCTATACCTAACAACTGGGCATACTATCCCCCTGTGGCATAGGAAAATGCTGGTTCAATAAACATGTGTTTGCAAGAAAGAAACATACCTGGTCAACCGCGACCAATTACATCACAACTTCCTCTTCAACGGTCGGTTTCACAACGATAACGGTTAAATCATTACTAGTACTTGGTACTACCGGTACTATTTCTTTTGCCCCTGGTGTTTCAATGTTTTTCTCTTTGTTTGATGCTTCTTGCACCTGCTTAATTACATTCACAATAATCAAAAACAATAGGCAAAAAGCGATCGTACATCCAATAAAGTACATAGAATACGTTTTAAAGCATGAAAATTTACTGTCCCTTAACATGCTTATATCAACACGAACAGGAAATTGTTACCTGCCCGAAAGGTGGACAAAAACGGCAAGTTAGACAATTAAATTGTGGATATGTTTAATGTAAGTAAAAAAAATTCTGCCTATTTCCTGTCTTGCAGGCTGAAAGAGTGCCTACAAAAGACTTTAATAGGATGATCATCGATTGATGGAAAATAGGTTTTCAAAATTCTTTATCTTTATTACCGTGGTCCCAGCCACACTCAACTTAACACCCAACAATATCGAATGGCTGCAAATGTTCAACATGCCGATCAGCGTTATATAGAAGGACTGCTACAGAATAAATCCGAGGTCATTACAGAGATCTACGAACGGTTTTCACAGAAAGTGAAGGGCTTCGTTGTGCAGAATAGTGGTTCTGTAGATGATGCTGCCGATATCTTCCAAGAAGCCTTGGTAGATATTTATAACCAAGCCAAATACAAGCAGCTTATTCTCACCTGCCCTTTCGAGCCTTACCTACTATTGATTTGTAAAAGAAAGTGGCTCAACGAGTTGAAAAAACGTGGCCGTAAAGGGGTAACAATCGATATAGATGAGCAATCTACTATTGGAGAAGATACTTTCAAGCAGGCCGAAGACACTTGGCACGATATGCAACAAGCACACCTGTTCAAAGCGATGTTCGAACAATTGGGCGACCGTTGCAGGGAAATCATCCAGCTATCGTTGGGTACACAATCACAAGAAGAAATAGCATCCGCGCTGGGCGTCACGTATGGCTACCTGCGCAAAAAGAAATCCGAATGCATGGCTGCACTAATCGCGGCCGTTAAATCTAATGCTAAAAAATGGGGAATCTAATGAACGAACAGGATTACGTATATATCGACCAGTATCTCTCCGGTGATATGACACCGGAAGAAAAAGCGGCGTTCGAACAGAAACTGGCATCGGACCCCAATTTGCAAGCGAACTTGGTTGAATGGCAAAATGCCAACGACCAATTGAAAAAAACGCTGCTACCCGATGAAACACGCGACCACCTCCGTGCAAAGCTAGAAGATCACCGGGCTACCTATTTCGCACAAGAAAAAGTAAGTGTGCGCGGCGTACGCCGCATGGTATACTCGGCTATTGCCACCGCCGCCGTGATCGCCAGCGTTTTACTATTTGCACCTTGGAATAAAGATATCACCAAACGATACCCTCCCGTAGAAATGTCGAGCGCCACCGAACGCGGGGTTGCCTCTACTACAGCCATGGAAAAAGCACAAGCATACTTCAATAAAAGCAAGTACGCAGAAGCTTTGCCGTATTTAAATGAAGAAGTACAACGTAATCCCAAAGATGCCTTCAGCCTTTATCACCGCGGGGTAGCTTATTACCAAACAGCACAGTACGACTTAGCACGGGCCGACTTATTACAGATTTACAACGGTGAATCTTTGTTTAAATATGAAGGGGCTTTCTATATCGGGTTAAGTTATTATAAACAGAAAGACAAGAAGTTGTGTAAAGAATGGCTAGAGAAAATCCCATCTACCGCCGCTAACTATTTGAAAGCACAGCGTTTCTTAAAAGAGATGAAGCCGTAAACCTACGTTGAAGGGAGTGACACAACGAGCGCTTCATCCTATTACTACAGCTCACAAAAACACACAATTATAACAATGAAAAGGCCGGCTCACGAAGAGACCGGCCATTTCATATTCCACGTCTACAGTATCTTTTGCGCTATTGCGAATAAGTTTCGGGGTAAGCAATAGACGAATAATTCATTTTTGCGTTGCTAATTAAGCTTCGAGGTATATAACAGGTTGGAACATCTAATTGTTTAAATATTTACAATATTTTTTTCGTATGCCCGTACCCGTTATAAAAGAAAAGGGAAAGCAGCCTGTCTTCCGCTTTCCCTCTTTCTCTGCTGATAATATACCTACTCTGCTAAAACTAATTCTATAACAGGAATTTCCACATTTGGTTTGGTTACCGGCAAGATTAATGTTAAATCTCCTTTTTTATAATCGCTATTGTCCCAATGACCGTTACTAGCCGTCATCTTAATCTCCGAATTATCATGTAAGAATTGGGCATATTTCACTTTCCCTTCGTAGCCTGGTAATACTAGGCGCGATAATGGATAGTCGACCAAGTGCACATACAAGCGCTTGGTTTTCGGGTTATAGGTGAGGAGGGTTTGATCAATTTTGTTATACTCGGCCGGTGCTTCCGTGCAACCGTAGATGGAAGCAGCATTGAACTTCATCCATTCACCCATGGAACCCAACGCGTTCTGTGCACGGTAGTCGAACATACCACGGGCAGTGGGGCCTACGTTTAATAGCAAGTTACCGCCTTTGCTTACCGACTCGATCAGTAATACCAATAGTTGCTGCGTGCTTTTCCAAGTGTTTTCATCACGGTGATAACCCCATGAGCCAGAGAAGGTTTGGCAGGTTTCCCAATACAGCTTATTCCCCTTTTCATCTTTCGGCCAGCTCGCTACTTTATATTGTTCCGGGGTAACAAAGTCCCATGCATCGTCGTACTCTTTCAAATCGAGGCGATCGTTTACAATAATTTGCGGTTGTAATTGGCGCACCATCTTGATTAATTCAATAGAACCCCAATCATCTTTTCCTTTACCGTTTTGACCAGGATAGGAAAAGTCGAGCCAGAGAATATCTATTTTGCCATAGTTTGTAAGGAGCTCGCGTACTTGGTTTTTCAAGTATTCGCGGTACTTGGCCATATCACGACCTTTATTCAGTTTCTCGTATTCGGCAGGCGTATTTACCCTTTGCGAGTGGTTACGGTCGATCGTGAAATCGGGATGGTGCCAATCGATGAGGGAATAATAGAAACCTACTTTGATACCTTCGGCACGGAATGCGTCGACGTATTCTTTTACGAGA
The DNA here is from genome assembly GCF_003259335.1 of Chitinophaga skermanii. Taxonomy (GTDB): domain Bacteria; phylum Bacteroidota; class Bacteroidia; order Chitinophagales; family Chitinophagaceae; genus Chitinophaga; species Chitinophaga skermanii. The sequence goes on along the minus strand of NZ_QLLL01000001.1, from coordinate 697,552 downwards.
TCTTTTTTAATGGGTGTGTTAGTGGATTTATACTCCGTGAATTTAGAATCGAAGAGGCAGAAACCTTCGTGGTGTTTGGCGGTAAGCACGGCATACTTCATACCGGCAGCCTTGGCCATCTTTGCCCAATCTTTCGGATTATAGAGATCGGGGTTGAAGTAATCGAAATATTTTTGATAAGCCGAATCGGTTAACCGTTCTGCATTGCGTACCCATTCGTGGCGGGCAGGCATAGCGTAGAGGCCCCAGTGGATGAACATACCGAAACGGTCGTTTGTCCACCATTGCATGCGATCTGCTTTTTGTTGCGTTGTTTCTTTAAAGAGTTTTTTCTGCGCCTGTAATGGTTGTTGCATCGCCATCAGCGCAGTGATTGCGCAAAGAAGGAAGCGTTTTTTCATATTGTGGATCATTAATGAATGTGCAAATAATTGATATACCAACAAATTAGTACAAAGCGCACAGCTTTATTGGTAGCATTTTAACTATTACAGGTTGATTATTCATCCTTGCTTTCTACAACGTACCAAGTGTAGCCTCCGGCTGGTATAGTTACGGTTATTGTAATGGAATAATCGCGTCCCAGTTTATATTTACGGGCAGCACCTTCTTGTTCACGCATACTTGCCGTTTGTGCAATACCGGTGTAATACAAAGGTAGTTGGATATTACGTGTAATAGGTTGCGTTAAAGGATTGTACAACATAACCAACGCGCGTTCTTTATGGCCAGGCAATACATGCATGATACCATCCCAATCGCGCCCATCGGCCCGGCGTAAGTGAATAATATCGGCATTCAGAATTGTACGATAGCGTTTATACCAAGCAATGGTGTTGGTTACCATTTGCTTCGTATCGTTTGTATCGTACAAACGTGGGCCACGGTAACAAGCTTGAATACCGGCACCGTAGTATTGCATCATCAATTGTTGATAGGTAGTAATATGCTCGTGCAAAGGTTCAATAGTAGCCGCTTTTCCGCCACCTTGGTATTCGGTGAGTGGTACAAAGCCCCAGCCCATCGAGGGCGTTTTCTCCCAAGTACCATCAAAGATGTTTTGACGGTTGAGAATCATTTGTTGTTCGCGGGGTAAGGAGAAGTTGACTTCGCGGTAACCTAATCCAATTTTATGTGTACCATCGAGGAAATACCAATCTGGTGCATTAATATATACCCCACGCTCGTTCAACCAATGGTAGAGCGATTTTTGCAATTGCATTTGTGCCCATTGTGCATCGTATTGATCTTTATGACCGGGATGTTTGGTAGAAGCGCAAACATCACCGGGATAAGGACCATCATTCTCGAAAATATCAAATCCTGTAGCAGCAATAAAGCGCTTTAGTTTCGACAAATATGCTAATCCCCAATTACTACCAAGGCAGGGGGCGTTGCCAAAAAATGCATGTCCCCGCTCCCCGGTTTCCGGGTCAATTACATCATCTTCTTCACTAATTCTCCTGCTAGAAAAAAGGGAATACCCACCTAGCAAAATCTTTTTACCATGTGCATAATCTGCGAAGTATTTAAAACGGCGAATATTGGCCGCGCTTGTATCTTCCATATTAAGCCCACTACCGAAACTAAGAATCACCCCTTCATAACCCGTAGCTGCGCATTGATCAATGGCATGTAACACCTTGGCGCTGTCGGTGGTAACAAGGTGCATGAAAATGGGATTTTGGGTAGTCCACGGGGCAATGGCGCGGTACATGCGGCGTTGCGCGAGGCCGTTTCTTTCGCGGTCGTAACTATCGAGTAGTAGTTCGTATGTTCTAATGGAGGAGATGGATTGCTGGGGTTGTACAGCCATGTTCATCCCTTGAGGCGGGTATACTTCCAAGAGGCAAGGCGTTTGGTAGTCGTAATTCACTTGCGATGTATAGGATGAATCTATCTTCCAATGAGTTGTTTGATCGCTTAGGTTGGCCTTCATGGCGTTATTAAAAGCATAGTTACTTTCTATGTATAAGCTGTGCGGGGTTTTCATTTTACCGGCAGCACTGAACACGGCCGACTCTTCTTCAGGCGTGGCCAATACTTCGTTTACAATTTGGTTCACCTGTACCGGGGTGTTGCCGGTATTCTCTACCGTTACCCATTTACAAATGAGCGGCAACCCGTTATACAGTGCGTAATGTACACGTACTTTCAAGCCGGGGAAAGCATTGTGTTCGAAAAGCAATACGAGCTCTTTTCCTTTTGCATGGGTTGTATTTGTTGCCCATAAGTTGGGCTTCCATGCTACATAAGGATCGATTTCTTTTACTTGGTAGGCCATGAATTGGAAATCATCTTCCTGGGCGTGCAGGTTTGTCAACCAACTTTCAAGGAGGTAAGCTTGTTGTGGTTGACCATATAAACCGCCGATGTTATAAGCATGGTTATTCAGTGTAATGATAGCTTCGGGGCGAATAGCGCGGATAAACTGTTCGCCTGTTTGCAGCTGTTGATAACTTATGCAGGCGAGGTTTTGCTGTATCACAAATACCCGTTTGGCTAACCCGTTCTCAATCGTTAATTGATTGTTACCGGTATGAATATTTGTTTTGAATGCATCGTTATTAATGAGCCAATCTTTCGCTTGTTGCGCATAGGAAGAGAAGCTGAAGCAGCTCAGAATAATAACGAGGAAAAGACGCATAACCAGGTTGTTTTGGATGCTATAAAAATAGTAAGCAGGGATATATGCCAGCGATAGGATTTTAGCATTGAATAGCGCTATTTGAATAATTGTAGTGAATGCTATATACTAAAACTGGGCAAGTAACGTTTTGTATACACGTGTTCACACGGAACGGTTAAAATAGGCGCTGCCAATCAAGCAGATACAGCCGTTAACAAGCGGTTAACAACTTATTAACACGAACCCAATAGGAAGAATAGTACTATTGTATACTTATTTTTGAAGCACAACTAAGATTCTTACACATACTCCAAGTTAACTATTAAAGACAGGAGGTGTGCGTTCTGCGCACCTCTTTTTTATTCAAATGTGTATAGGAATGTTGCGTTTCAGTTTATGCCAACATGCATGCAACATGCTGCTATAAATGTTTCTCGAGCTTTTATGTAATTGTAATTTGAAAACTCTGTGCGTGTGAAACTGTAGAGATTTCATCATTAAAAATTAAGTACCGTGTATCCTGGTAATTTTAATGTTTACATCATGACCAACGAGGCGCATAACTATTTCCTCGTGTCGCTCACAGAAAACCTTCAACACCAAGTTAAACAACTGAAAACAGGCTTAAACAGGCCTTTTGCTGCGAAAGTGGAAGTCACCAAGTTGGTGTATTTCGAGTTCTACCATGCCTTAGATGTGGCGCGATTTAGGTTGAAGGAATTAGAGGAAATGTATAGTGATGAGGACAAGCGCGTATTGATAGATGCGGCGAACGAGGATTGGATAGATTTGTATGATGCATTGCCGGTGGATGCTAACTTACCGAAGAATTTGTAATGGCTTATATACTGTAAAAAAATATACCCCAATTAGCCGGTATACCGTGCTAATTGGGGTTTTACTGTTTTGAAAATATGCTGTTAATAGATTACCATGCAAAGCAGGATCAACATTACGCCTAAGCTTTTCGTAAACCGCATGTTGAAGCCGCCTTTCTCCGTATAATAATAACTTTCCTTATAGCGATCGTATTCGATCGGTGCACCTAAATCCTTCATCATTTTCAAGAATTCGTATAAAGTGCGTTCAGAAATACGGAGGCGTTTTGCGAGTTGGCCGGGTTTACCGGTACCTTTAATCCTTATCAAGTAATCAATAGTCTGTAGTCGTTCGAAATAACGTTTTGGCATTTGGCAAAGGGGGTCTTAATAGATGATGAAATAAAGATGGCGGCAGTAATAAGTGTATGCAGGAATATACAGTTAAGTTAAGTGCTACGCGTTTCGTGCTTCCATCTGCGGGTTTGCTGTCCAAGGAAATTATTGCCTCCCTGGTTTGCCTATATTGCGTGCGTGGCTGCATTATAAACAATGTGAAATTACACGGGGCACCTTAGGGTGGTGACAAATTCGCATGTAAAGGCAACATCGCTCGGTTTGCTTGCAGTAGGTGGTTCATGTGCAGGCAACCTGGTGTTTGTAAAACCATTTTGTGTGTCATTTAATGAATTACTAATTGGAACAAAAAGCATCATGCCTCGAAATTGTACCAACTGCCAAACAAGAATTAACGCCGGTCTTAAAGTAAATAAATATATATTTCGGTAAATGGTAAAATAGGTGGTTCAGTGTAAAAGCTACACAGATCTGGGGCTACTAAAAAGCTGGTACACTAAACAATAAAGTTTCTCTACTTACTATCGCGACGAGCTAAAAATAATTGGCATATCAATGAATAATGGACTAATAACGAGATCAATCACTGCATTGGCAAGATTTTACTCCATTCAAGATAAGTAACCGGGTGCTGGCAAAAACAATAGATCTTCTTCATAGAAAAAGCTTTTAAAAGGGTTAAAATTCCATGGGTACTGTTCCCATTTTTCCGTTTGTGTCTTGTAAATTAGTGAATCTTACTGCAATTTCATAGCAGTAATGCTATTATTTTTGACACTAACGTGCAATTATTTTTCCTGCTACTATGGCCCGTTTAGGCCGATTATACAGGTTTGTTTTTCACTACAGTTATGTAATACAAACAGTTAGCTATTTCACCGGTTCTACAGGCCATGTTACCACCAGTTCAGGGCTATGCAACGAGACCTCACGCATGTTGTATAGCCTCGTTGCTGTTTATACCGCGCAGGCATTTTGCGCAACTGCACTGTAAGGGATTTATGATTTGTCTTGGGATTTCTGCATCGTGGAGATTTGGTGCATTAAGTCTTTCATCATGCCTACTTGTACTTCTTGTACGGCCAGCAATTGTTGTTGTTGATGAATGATAAGATGATCCATTTTCTCGTGCAACATCCGCACTTCTAATTCTGATTTCAAGTTAATCATGTAATCCTTTTTCGCGCGTTGACGATCTTTATCTTCCTGCCTATTCTGGCTCATCATGATGATGGGCGCTTGGAAAGCGGCTAAACAACTTAAGATCAAGTTCAGCAAAATGAAAGGGTATGGATCGAAGGCCCGGTTACTTAACCAGTAAATATTCACAGCCATCCAAATAGCGATAAACACGAGGAAGGAAACAATGAAGGTCCAGCTACCACCAAAATCGGCTACCTTATCGGCTAAACGTTGCCCAAAGGAAAGTTTGATATCATCTTCATCGTCTTGCAATTCCCGTGTTAAGCTGCCATGGTCGCGGAGTTTATTCACTACAATCTTCTCTAATTCATCCAACTCACCCAAATCTTGCACCATGGTATCGGCAATGTATTTATACCGGAAACGGTTCAATTCCGACAATGACAAGTAGCACTTTTCATCGAACCCCGGTTCTTGTTGTTTGATGTAATTAAAGATCGAATGATGTAACGACCGTGCACTTACTTTCTCGGAAACGGGGAACGGCTTATGCGAAATATCGCTCGTGAAGGATTGCATGTTCATAAGAAAAAATTAAGGGTTGTACTACCACGTTCCGAATGTAAAACTAATTTGGAATTTATTACACAACGCTATGTAAATGATGACATAAATATAGCGGGTAGGCTATATAAACATTCATTTTTACTATGCGTGGTTCCCTTATCTTTCCCTTTTCTACAACCTCACTCTACCTGTTCTACCCGGTGTTGTTTGCGTCTTATAATGGGACGATGTTGTTGACGCGTATTGTTACCCGTGGTAGGTATCCTAACTGCTTTGAAGCTATTGAAGTGATCAAATATAACTGCTCGCTTAGCGGGCGATTGTTTTGTTCTTGTAACAACCGGTACTTCCTCTTCTTCTACTACAGAAGGTTTCACAAATACATGACTAATACACATGGTATTCTGTGTATTTCCTTTCACCAAGTATTCACGCCCGCTTTCTACTTCTACAAAAACAATCCCAACAGATACAAATAGATGGCGAGGATCGTGCTTAGCAAAGTCCATCGTTAGGGTAAAACCTTCCGTGATGGCTTCGTTCAGCGCTAAAGTATTGGTAATAACACAATTTCCATCTGAGCGGTTATGGTCGAAATCGATCGCATGTACAGCGGCTACTACTTTAAAGTGGGTAGCATTTCTAGGTACACGTAATTCGTGCTTGGGCATAAACGCGGGCATAATAACGTGTGCCTTCCCTTGTTGGCGATCGAGCTGTACGCTATAGTTGATGTTGCAAGTACGGCGGAAGGGCATATTCTTGTTAAACTCGAAACCTTGTAGTGCTTTTATATTGCCCGCTTCCACGGTTCGTTCGCCGCGTTTATGGGCCGTATCGCTTTTTAGGATGTGGAAGAGGGCAGAAGAAAGCCTGCGGTACATAGAAGCATCACGGAAAACCGTGGTAATGTTTTTAAATGCCAGTTGTACATCGGCAGCCGTTTGCGCGGCTCTTCCGAATTCCTTCCTGTGCGAGCGAATGCTTTCATACTGGGGCGCTTGCCAGTTGGTAGCTTTACGACTTTGCGGGGGAACATGGCTGTATCGGGGTGTATACCAAGCAGCCTGTTCGAGGTGTTGATATAGGTGAATAATCTTTCCCATTTTTCAATGTTAAAGGGGTTAATAAAACGGTTTACAACAAATACAATGCTATAGGGAAGATAATGAATTTTCTGCGTATTGTGGTGGGTAAAGCATACGCTTTTAGAAGGTTTTTATAAAGGTAGAGTAAGGTGCAGCTTTGATCATATAAAGGTAAATCATAGGGTGTAATAAGGAGATTATAAGGGTAGTTATAGGGGTGTTACATGGTGGTTACATGGGAGTTACTTGGGCGCTACATGGTAGGTACAGGAACATTACAGGGAGGCTACCTATTTACAAGCGGGAAAGCACAACAACAAATACATCTCTCGTCACCAAGCCATAATGAATTTGCCATACTATTCACGAACGATCATCATACTTACTACTACATGCTATGCTCCATCATCTTTTCCCATTACTACCCATTCACATCTACCCACGAAAGGGTATCTATTCGTTCGTATGACATATATAGCTATCACACATAAATAATTATAACTTATTATACATCAAAACTATAACATGTATTTTTTTGGCTGATTTATTAACAATTCTTCCCTTACTGCTGTTTATCTGGTACTATTCGGTTGCTAATTAACTAATTGCGTAAGCTGTTCGAGATGAGATGTTTTTTCGATCTGATGAAACGATAACCCAATTCAGCTTTCACTCAATGATATATCAATATTTGATGTGCTATTGCAAATGTACATCATAGGAAACCATTCGTTTTAACAGTCTATTCTCATAAAAAATAAACGCTATGGCACTACACTTATTAAAAGATTTGGTAAACAGGCCCGATGAAAACGCCGACGTTTATGCCGGCCAAGCCCTGCAGTCCATTGCATCTAGGTACCAGATGCCTGAAAAACCTTCAGACCCAAGGGCAGCGTATAATGTTATTATTGATGAGTTATTGCTCGATGGCAATTCGAAACAAAATCTCGCCACTTTTTGTCAAACATGGGTAGACGATGAAGTGCACAAAATTATGGATCGTTGTTTAGATAAAAACATGATCGACAAAGACGAATATCCACAAACGGCGGAAATTGAAAGTCGTTGTGTACATATTCTTGCTAAGCTATGGAACTCGCCCAGTGCCAAAGACACCATCGGTTGTTCTACCACAGGTTCCAGCGAAGCTGCCATGCTAGGCGGTTTAGCTATGAAATGGAACTGGCGTAAAAAGCGCCAAGCGGCTGGTAAATCTACCGACAAACCCAATTTAATTTGCGGCGCTGTCCAGATTTGCTGGCATAAATTCGCCCGTTATTTTGATGTAGAATTACGTGAAGTGCCTTTATCGCCTGGTAAAATTACCATGCAACCGGAAGATGTGATAGCGCTATGCGACGAGAATACCATTGGCGTTGTTCCAACGCTCGGTATTACTTTCACTTGTTTATACGAAGATGTAAAAGCCATTAGTGAAGCCCTCGATAAACTACAAGCCGAAAAAGGTCTCGACATTCCTATTCACGTAGATGCGGCCAGTGGCGGTTTTATTGCACCATTTTTAAGTCCTGATCTCGTATGGGATTTCAGATTAGCACGCGTAAAATCTATCAACGGCTCTGGCCATAAGTACGGCTTATCGCCACTGGGTGTGGGTTGGGCTATTTGGCGCGAGAAAACCGATTTACCGGAAGATCTCATCTTCTATGTAGATTATCTCGGTGGTAACATGCCTACGTTCGCCTTGAACTTCTCGAGGCCGGGCGGGCAAATTGTTGCACAGTATTATAATTTCATTCGACTGGGTTTTGAAGGCTATAAACAGATCATGCAATCGTGTATTGATCATGCTGCTTATATCGCCGACGAGATTGAAAAACTTGGCTACTTCGACTTGTTCTATAATGGTAGGGGCAACCTTCCCGGTGCTTCTTGGCGTATGAAAGAAGGTATTAATCCCGGCTTTACGCTGTACGATTTAAGTGATCGTTTACGCATGCGTGGCTGGCAAGTACCATCGTACCCATTGCCATCGAACATGAACGATGTGATTATCCAACGTATTTTGGTGCGCCACGGGTTTAGCCGTGATATGGCCGACCTGTTCATCAAAGACGTGAAATCATCCATTGCATACTTCCAGGAACACCCGATTACCAAGCCGCTTACCCAGAAAGAAGCGGGTGGTTATGCACACAACTAGTATTACCCCCTCATAACGCATGCACCCTGCGAGCATCGCAGGGTGCATATTAACGTATATGCGTACACGAAAATATTACACACACTCCTAAAGCGAATCGGCATATGGCAAATACAAAATCCACTACCATCAGTACTACCAGCCTAGCATTAATGACTGCCGCGGCTGTTATCAGTTTACGCGGGTTGCCCATGATGGCGAAAGAGGAATTAACGATGTTCTTTTATATTGGTTTCGCCACCATCTTGTATTTAATCCCGGCATCTTTAGTAGCCGCAGAATTGGGCTCTGCCTTTGGGAATAGAAGCGGTGGTGTTTATACCTGGGTGAAAGAAGCCTACGGCGCCAAATTCGGCTTCCTTGCTATTTGGTTACAATGGATTCAAAACGTGGTATGGTACCCTACTGTGCTAGCCTTTGCAGCCGCAGCCATTGCCTATACCATTGGCAAACCCGAGCTGGCCAACAATGGTACATTTGTGGGTATCTTCTCAATCGCCATTTATTGGTTGGCTACGCTCTTAGCCTTAAAAGGAACCGACCTTATCAGTAAAGTAACGAGCTATGGGTTCGTGGTAGGTACGGTTATACCCGGTGTGGTAATTATTCTTATTGCCATTGTATATATTTTGCAAGGTAATACCATCGAGTTTTTACACCCTGCAAATGCAGAAGGTACAATTGTAAAGGTGGTAGATGGACATGTGCATCCCCGCATCTTCCCACATATTTCCGGCATGGGCGATATCGCGTTTTTAGCGGGTATTTTGCTCTTGTTTGCCGGTGTGGAAGTACATGCCGTACATGCACAAGAATTGCCCAACCCGCAGAAGGATTTCCCTAAATCTATCTTATTAGCCGGTATCATCATCTTCGCCTTGTTCACGTTTGGCTCTTTGGCAGTAGCTACTATTTTGCCATACGACCAAATTGATTTGCAAGCTGGGTTAATGCAGGCTTTCCAAACGATTTTTGCGAAGTACCATATACCATGGATGACTTCCGTGATTGGTATACTCGTAGCCTTTGGCGTATTAGCCGGTGTTAGCTCATGGATTGCCGGGCCAAGTAGAGGTTTATTGTCGACCGCGAAAGAAGGTGTATTACCGCCTTTCTGGGCGAAAACGAATAAAGCCGGTATACAGCAAAACATTCTCTTGGTACAAGGTACCATTGTAACCATCCTTTCTGGTTTGTATTTCGTGATGGATAACGTAAGTGTGGCGTTCTTTTTATTGAGTGCCTTAACGATTGGCTTATACTTGATTATGTACTTGGAAATGTACGCGGCGGCCATTAAGCTTCGCTATACGCAGCCCGATTTACCACGCAGTTATAAAGTACCTGGTGGTAATAGCGGCATGTGGTTTTTTGCAGGTATTGGTTTTTTAGCTACGCTATTTTCCTTCGTGGTGGCCTTCTTCCCTCCTACCCAGTTACCGGTTGGTAGCCCAGCTTCTTACGTAGCTATGGTAGCAGGTGGTACCGTCATTTTTGTGGTTCTACCTTTCATCATCAGCCGCAAACCACATAGTAACCTATTGTAGCACGAAACGACAAACGCTATGAAGAAAATTCTATTACCCGGTGTTTGTGCGGTTATGCTCAGTAGCCTTGCTGCACAAGCACAAACCCAAGATACGACCATCCTATCCTTACAGCGACGAGTAGATAGTTTAGAACAACGATTCCACCGTGCGCAGGTTTTTCTTGAAAGGAACATTCCCCAAGACCGTACACAAACGCGTGCTGCTATTGAAGGCAACCGTTATGGTGGTTTCGTAGTAGCCGATATGAATAATACACGCCTTACGATAGGCGGTTATGTGCAAGCGGATTTTATTTACGACTTCAAACAAATAGGGTCAACAGATGCTTTCGTAACGAATTCCATTCCTGCTGACAATGTTTCCGAAGGTAGGCTCACCTTCAGTCCTAGGCAAACGCGTTTAACCATCTCCTCATCCTCCAACACTACCAAAGGCGAATTGAAAACGATTTTCGAACTAGATCTATTCAATAGCAATGGTACCTCTACGCCCCGTTTAAGGCATGCCTGGGGGCAAATTGGTCGTTGGGGTGCAGGGCAGTACTGGTCAACGTTTATGGATATAGATGTATTCCCCAACATACTTGATTATGAAGGTCCGAATGCGATGGTGTTTGTAAGGCAGATTCAATTGCGTTACACCCAGCCGCTTTCTAAGAATACTACCTTGGCTTTAGCTGTGGAAAACCCTGGCAGCGATACAAAATTCCCGGCGGATTCGGGCATTTCGTCGCGCACCGTTTACCCTGATGTAGTAGCACAATTTCGTTACAACATCACCCCAAGTTCGCATTTACAATTAGCGGGCTTGTTTCATCCTATTACATATAAAGACGCCGCCACCAAGAACAATAATGAAATTGGTTGGGGCGCAAATTTAACCGGTGTGATTGAATTGAGTCAACGTACCAAAGACAACTTCGTTTTCCAGGCCACCTATGGCCAAGGTATTGCCCGTTACTTTAATGATTTAGGCGGGTTGGGTTACGACGCTATTCTGAAGCCGAATGACGTTGTAAAATCATTACCCGTGTACGCGTTAATGGGTTTCTACGATCATTGGTGGGGCAATAAATGGAGTAGTACAGTGGGCTGGTCGCACATGCACGTTACGTACGACAAATCGCAAGCCGGCACCGATTACGCGTATACAGATTATGCTGTAGCGAACTTGTTATTCTACCCGGGCAAATTTGTAAAAGTGGGTCTTGAATATCTCTACGGGAAACATAAAACGGTGGATGCGCGTAGTGGCGACGATCATCGTTTACAGTTTTCCATGTTGTATAAATTTTAAGTACTTAAACCTTGTAGCATATGAAACGCACCTTTCTCCACATTATTGGTTCCTGCGCAATGAGCTTACTTTGCATCACTGCTATGGCACAAGTTCCCAGGGAATCGGAGATCAAAGCAGCCATGCAAGAAGCATACGATCAATTTAAATCAAACACGGGTGGCGCGAATGCGAATTACATCCCGTATTTAGATCATGTGAATAAAAACCTATACGGCATAGTGGTAGCTACCGTTGATGGGAAGGTATACGAGTTAGGCGATACGAAGTATGAATTCGGGATAGAATCTTGTTCTAAAATATTTGTGCTGGCACTAGCTATGCAAGAACGTGGTTTGAAACAAATAGAAGATAGTATTGGTGTAGATGCTACAGGTATGCCCTTTAATTCTGTGATAGCGATAGAATTAGAACCTCAACGCACAGTGAACCCGCTGGTAAACGCAGGGGCCATGGCTACCAACAGTTTTGTACAAGCGCCGAATAAGCAAGCAAAATGGGAAAAAATAGATGCTTGGTTTACGCGCTTTGCGGGTAGAAAACTACCTGTGATTGAAGAACTGTATAAATCTGAATCGGAAACAAACCAACATAACCAAGGCATTGCGCTTTTGCTACAATCGTACGGTAGAATGTACGACGACCCGTTAATGACTTGCGACTTATATACCCGCCAGTGTTCTTACGGTGTATCGGCCCGTGATTTAGCTATAATGGGAGCCACCTTTGCCAATGGGGGTAAGCAACCCGTTACAAAAGATCAAATCATCGACACAAAATACGTACCCCGCATTCTAGCCATTATGGCCACCAGTGGTTTGTACGATGGTAGTGGCGATTGGTTATACCGTGTAGGCTTACCGGCGAAAAGTGGTGTTGGAGGGGGTATTGTAACCGTAGTTCCGGGTAAGATGGCCATTTGTGTGTTTGCGCCGCCATTAGACAAGGCGGGCAATAGTGTGAAAGCGCAATTAGCCATTCAACACATGGTGAAAAAAATGGGATTGAATTTATTTGATTCTGTGAGCAAATAAAAGAGCAACCTTTCATTTGGCGGATTGTTATTACAGTAGGAACTAAGGAAAACTATAAACCAATTAGTATGAAAAAACTACTGTTTGCCACCGTCATCGCCATGGCCATATTTGCCTGTAATAGTACACAAGTTACTTCATCGTGGAAAGCGAGTGATGTAACCTTGAAGCAATACAATAAAATCCTTGTTGCCGGTATGGCAGGGGCCAAGGATCGCGATATCCGCGAGAGTGTTGAGAATGCTATGGCGAATTCATTAAAAGAAAGAGGTTTCAACGCCGTTACTTCCTGGTCGCAATATGGCCCGAAAGTATTCGACCAAAATGATCAAGAGAAAGCGGTAGAGAAAGTAACAAGCGATGGGTTTGATGGCGCGTTTGTGATTTCTTTATTAGATAAACAGAAGGAACGCAACTATTACCCAGGTTCTTATTACTACTCGCCTTATTGGGGCTATTATAACAACTTTTATTGGTCGTACAATTTTATGTACAACCGTTTATACGATCCAGGGTATTATACGACTACTACGAATTACGTTTTAGAGGTGAATTTCTACGATGTAGCACAGCGGAAGTTGTTGTATTCTGCGCAGACGAAGTCGTTTGATCCTGGCTCTGCCGGTAAGTTAGCGACTGATTTTAGTAAAACGGTGATTGATGATATGATTAAGGCAGGGATTATTGCTAAGTAAGTAATTCTTTTTTTGCTGAAAGCACGTTGGAAGTTTTTATCCAACGTGCTTTTTTATTTTTATGTGGGATCGGTTATGCTAGTTTTAGTTAGATCCTAATGTGTTACTTTCTTTGCTTCTCCAAAGAAAGTAACCAAAGAAAGGAGGACCAACGGCCAATTCACTTCGTGGCCGTTGGATCGGGGCTGTGATTAGGCTTTAGTGGTACTGTGGTGAACGGCGTTTGTGCTTTGTGGTGCCTGTGGTGTTGGGGTTTGGGTTATTCGAGGGGTTGGGGGGGTGGAGGTTTGATTGGATAGTGGAAATAGTTGTAGGTGTATGGGCAACTTTGGGATTATTGACACTTTTTTATTCTTTTCTTGTACAATAGTGTGGGTGGTTTTGAATGTTGGGATTTTTTTGGTACTTATGTGTTATAGGGTCCTTTCCACGGGGGGCTTGATACAAAAACATGAAATCCCATTATGGTGTCAATTTTTAGAAGCATGTATTGGAAGGTGAGCGCGGTGGTGTGTATTGGTTTGTTAACGGTATTGAGAGGTGAGGCGCAAAGAGGGGCGCATACGCTTTCTTTTAAGGGGCCTGCGGCGGCATTTACGGAGGCTTTGCCTTTGGGAAATGGGTCGTTGGGGGCGCTTATTTCGGGGAATCCTAATAGGGATCGAATTTGGTTGAATGAGATTAGTATGTGGTCGGGGGGAATTGAAGATCCTAATAACCCGGAGGCGCACAAGGTGTTGCCGGCTATTCAATCGTATTTATTAAATGGTGATAACCAGGCGGCGCAGCGAATTTTGCAGACGGCGTTTGTTTCTTTGGGGAAAGGGTCGGGTAATGGTGCAGGGGCGAATGTACCTTATGGGTGTTACCAAACTTTGGGAGATTTGTTGATTACTTGGAAAGATACGACGGCTGCTTATACACATTATGCCAGGTCGCTCGATTTGGAGAAGGCGGTGGCTACCACCACGTGGCAGCGGAACGGGGTTACGTATACACAAACTGCGTTTGTGAGTAAACCACAGCAGGCAATTATTGTACGCATTACGGCAGATAAACCAGGGAGTATCAGTTTCTCGGCCCGGTTATTTAGGCATGAGCACGTGGTAATATCCACGGGTAAAAACAGTGTTATTTTGAATGGGCAATTGCCTAATGGGAATGAACCGGGATTGAAATATGCTGCTATACTGGAGGTGTTGGCGAAGGGTGGGTCGCAGCGTACAAACGAAACCAGTATTGATGTAGATCATGCGAATGAATGCTTGTTGGTGATTTCTGCTAAAACGGACTATAATATTCACAATATTGCTAAGCGAGGGCCTAATCCTTACCCGGCAGCTAAAGCGGTGATTGATAACATTAAGGCTTTAACCTACGAATCGATTTACGATTACCATGTATTCGAACATGGGCTGCTATACAATACAACAGCTATTAAATTAAAAGCACATGATACGGCGGTAGATAGTTTATCTACACCGGAAAGGCTGGTGCGTTATGCACAACATCAAGCAGATCCACAATTACCGATGTTGTATTACAACTTTGGAAGGTATTTACTCATTTCTTCTTCTGCACCAGGAGGTTTGCCTGCTAATTTGCAAGGACTGTGGGCTACGGAATATCAAACACCTTGGAATGGTGACTATCATATCAACATCAACTTACAAATGAATTATTGGCTGGCGGAAGCAAATGGTCTTAGTACATTAACGGAGCCTTTGTTGACTTACATAGCCGGCTTAGTTAAACCCGGGCAGCGTACAGCGAAAGCTTATTATGATGCACCGGGATGGGTAGCGCACGTGATTTGTAATCCTTGGGGGTTTACAGCCCCGGGAGAAGGGGCAGAATGGGGCTCTACCCTTACAGGTGGGGCATGGTTATGTAACCATGTGTGGGAACATTTCAACTATACACGCGATACGGCTTATTTGAAGAAGTATTACCCCGTGTTAAAAGGAGCGGCGCAATTTATTAGTTCGGTGTTGATTGAAGAGCCTACCAACAAATGGTTGGTAACAGCCCCGTCGAACTCACCCGAGAACACGTACATTATGCCGAATGGGTTTAAAGGGCAAACAGCGATGGGTCCTACAATGGATATGCAAATTGCACGTGAGCTTTTTGGCAATACCATTAAAGCTGCCCAAGTATTGCGAAAAGATGCTGCTTTTGCGCGGGAATTGGAGAAGAAACGTAGCCGGTTAGCCCCTAACCAAGTGGGCGCAAAAGGCGATTTAAATGAGTGGTTACATGATTGGGAAGATGCTGAACCACAACACCGCCACGTATCGCATTTATACGGTTTACACCCTTACGATGAAATTACGCCTTGGGGTACCCCGGCATTGGCAAAGGCTGTAAGGGAAACTTTGCGGCAGCGAGGTGATGGTGGTACGGGATGGTCGAAGGCTTGGAAGATAAACTTCTGGGCGAGGTTGGGTGATGGCGATCATGCGTTGACTTTATTACACGAGTTATTAACACCCGTGGGTATTGAAGCAACGGGGATTAATATGCGCAACGGTGGAGGCACTTATGCGAATTTGTTTTGTGCGCATCCTCCCTTCCAAATAGATGGAAATTTTGGCGGTACTGCCGGGATTTCGGAGATGTTGTTACAGAGTCATGGTGAAAACCAAGTAATTCGTTTACTCCCTGCCTTACCGAGCGATGCAGCTTGGCAAGCAGGTGAAGTGCATAATATGATAGCGAGGGGGGCTTTTAAAGTATCGTTTGCATGGCAGAATGGACAAGTAACCAGTGGAAATATTTATTCCGAGCAAGGTAGCAACTGTGCTATTTTGTTGCCTGCTAACTTGTATATTGTGGATAATAACAACGAAGTGTATGCCCAGAAATTGCCGTACCCGCGGGTTGTGACGTTTGAAACGATACAGGGCACAGACTACAAGCTAACACCACGATTTGAACGCATGCTTAATAAATAAGCTATATGGAAAAGTGAGCGCCCCGCGGTAGATCCCGGGGCGTTTTTTATTTTAATCCATATTCGAAAAATGTTGTTATAAGCATAATCAACCCTGTATTATGCGAATGATCATTCTTATCTCTTTCCTCATCTTCCACCTAAACGCGCCAGCGCAACAAACTGATAGCAGTGTTGTTGTTCCATCCAACACGTTATCGGCACCTATCATTTTCGAACACGATACACTCTTCAGTATTCAATCCGCCCCACCTACAATTACCATACAAGAGCGGGCGAACTTGATTAATATGCGGATAAGCGACATAACAGCGCGGCCAGACTTTTCGGCCGATTCTTTATTGCTTGAATCAGATTCCATTGCCAGTAGAATAACTTACCGCCGCGAGATCGTAATGACGATTACGGAAGAAGATGCGCGCTTTACCGACTTAGATCGAATTGGGTTAGCAGAATCGTACTACAACATCATCAAAGATAAAACCGGTAGCATTTACGAGTTCAAAGGGTATAAACAGTTATTGATTTTCTTAGCGGAAACAGCGGCTGTCATATTGGGCTTATTGCTGTTTATTTGGGGTGTAAACTATGTATTTAGGAAAGTATTGTACCGGGTATTAAAGAAACCCATTTACCCGGCATTCCGTATGGGTAGTTACACGTTATTATCACCCGAAAAAGTAGGCAAGTTGGCCCGTGAAGCTGCGCGGTTCTTGCGTTGGGTGGTAATTATTATAGCCATTTACTTTGCGTTGCCTGTGTTGTTCAATATTTTCCCATGGACAAAGCCATTAGCAGAGAAATTACTATCGTTTGTATTGAACCCTATTAAAGATATACTTCGCGGGGTTGTGCATTACATTCCGAATCTTATTACCATCCTTATCATTTACTTCTTTACGCGGTACCTTGTACATGGTGTGAAATACATGGCGAATGAAGTTGAAAAAGGGGTATTGAAGATTCATGGGTTCTATCCCGATTGGGCGCAGCCTACTTTTAAGATTATTAAAGCCTTGTTATATATCCTGATGTTTGTGGCCATATTCCCTTATTTACCGGGCTACCAAAGCAAGGTATTCCAAGGCGTGTCGGTATTCTTAGGTATATTAATTTCATTGGGGTCCAGCTCTGCTATTGCCAATGTAATAGCAGGCATTGTAATTACCTATATGCGGCCATTCAAATTGGGAGAACGTATACAAATTGGTGAAGTAAGTGGTGATGTGATTGAGAAAAACATGTTGGTCACAAGAATACGTACCATTAAAAATGAAGAAATCACCATTCCCAATGCGCTGATATTAAGTGGACAAACCATCAATTATTCGGCAGCAGCCAAGGAAAATAAAGCCTTGATTTTACATACCACGGTTACGATTGGATATGATGTACCCTGGCGAAAAGTAAATGAAATGTTGATCCGTGCAGCTAAGCGTACAGAAGGTATATTATCTACCCCGGAACCCTTTGTATTGCAAACAGCTTTATCGGATTACTATCCTGAATATCAACTTAACGCATATACGCATCTTCCTGCTAAGATGGCCGAATTATATTCGCGCATTCATCAAAATATTATCGATGTATTTAACGAGGAAGGCATTGAAATTATGTCACCACAGCAGGTAGCTGTACGCGATGGCAATACGATACATATGCCGGAGGAGCATAGGCCGGCAGACTACGAGGCGCCTAGTTTCCATGTGAAGGTGCAGGATATAAATAAAAAACGCGAGTAAATACTCGCGTTCAAATAAATGGTCACAGATGGGGTATTATCAACAATGTTAACAATGATACAATAAGATAATGGCGGGTAATTGCGACTGAATTATAAAATGGCTACTTTGAAAAACATGCACAAGGCCCGCCAAAAAAGTTAAACTGTTTCCATTCTTTTGTATGATGTAAAAGGTTTTTTTAAAACGAGGTGCGAGTAGACACAAGCACCGTTATTACTGCCATTTCCATGGCTAACGTTTAAGCATAAAATCTTTTAATAACTCTCGAAAAGCAAATCTTTATTTCCATTTCTTTTCTCGTTCAACTGATTTCACTTGTACGGCCAATACCATGGCTAGTATCAATAGGATCACTACACCACCGAAACCTACGAAGAAGGGCCAGTTATTGGCTTCAATGGGTTTGTAATTCGGTTGTAGTTCACCTGGTCTTTCAAAGGGAGGCTTATCTTCTGTTGCCTTCGTTTCAGACTTGATGTATTCGAGAATAGATGCGATTTGAGCGGCCGTTAAATCCTGGTGATCGGGCATGGCCATTTGATTGTATTCGTTGTACAATGCAAGGGCATCCTTATCACCGCTTTTAATTACTGTTTGAGAAGAATGAATAAATTGCTCGATCCACGCTGTTTTTCTACGTTCACCTACACCAGCTAATGCCGGGCCTACTAATTTCTTGTTTACGTTATGACATGATGCGCAACGTGCAAGGAAGATTTCTTTACCTTCTGCGATATCGGCAGCGTATGTATATTGTACGCCCATCACCAATACCATGGTCAATAAAATGAGCTTTCTAAAGTTCATGTTCCAGTTTTTTAATGTCGTGAATTAACTGTTCGACCGCTTTTTCTTCCGTGCCGGTATAGTAGCCCCGGATACGACCTTGCGGGTCGAGCAAGATCAATTGTTCACTATGAATAAAATCATTTTCGCCGCCGTCGCCTTCTGTAGCCGTTACCCTAAAGCCGTTGCGGGCTAAGCGGTAGAGCTGTGGTTTATCGCCGGTGAGTAAGCGCCATTTGCTTTCTTGGATTTGATACCTGTTAGCAAATTGCGCGAGTACTGCGCTGGAATCGTGCTTAGGATCGACGCTGAAAGAGAGCATTTGCACGTTATCATCTGTAAGGAAGGCGGCTTGTACTTTTTTCAGCTGTTTCATCATCTTCGGGCATACGATGGGGCAGCGAGCGAAGAAGTAATTAGCGACGATGATTTTGTGGCCGGTTTGCTGTATGCTGTAATCGCTGCCGGATTGGGTTTGAAAAACGTATCCATGTAATTGCGTGGTATCGTTCTTAACATCCCAATTCGCGAAGTTGCTATATACAGGCAAAGCTTCAAACTTATTCTCGTAAGCCCTTACAGCTAGCCAGGCCAGCAGGGGTACTATCATTACCACTAGTACCCAAGCTGTTTTATGTTTAATCAAATTTGTTCTCATATACATCATTTATTGCTAAACAAAATCCTGTAACGTAATTGCCTATTCGAAATAAGCTATAAACCTGGCGTTGGGCTGCTTGGCAAGTGCGGTGGCGCACCTGGGCCGCCCAATCGCAATACGTCCAGTATAGTAGGAACGTACGCGATAATAATTATGATGACCATCATGATTATCCAAGGCTTAAAGCTGTTGAATAACGGGATGTATTTTTCGTCGTGATAAGATTCACTATCCGGCAAATACACTTCGGCTTCTTGGGTTTTCTTTTTGAAGATGGTACCAAAGAATACGATAAAGTAACACATACCTGCCGCAAACATGATAATACCGCCTGCGAGTGCCAACAAGGTAGAGGGTACCCATTGTGGATGGTATAGTTCGTGGTTAGGGTTTAAGTAAGTCATACCTAAGTTCGTTCTACGTGGTTCACCCATCAAACCGCCATACATCAAACCTGCAGAGAAAATCAATACACCAATCATCCATAAGTACGGTACTACTACGTTCAACTTTGGTAAGAATATTTTCTTGCCGGTTAATGCAGATAACAAGTACAAACTCATACCAATCATTGCTAAGAATACAGGACCGGCAACCGTCATATGGAAGTGACCCGGCAACCAAGAAGTATTGTGTACTACGTTATTCAAAGCATAAGAAGAATTCACAATACCGGTTAAACCACCGAAGATGAATAAAATCAAACCTGCAATCATGTACCCGAACATATACTTGTTATGATCTAAGTAAGGCAGTTTGCCCATCCATCCGAATAAACCTTTCGCACCATTTTTCTTACCGGCGTATTCCAAAGAGGCGGCCAGTGTGAAAGCCGTGATAAAGCTTGGTACGGCTACACCGAAAGTAAGAATGGTAGATACCCATTTAGAAGACTGGCTAATATTAGGATCACTGAACTGGTGGTGAACACCTACAGGAACAGAGAGTAATAAGAATAGGAAGAGGGCGATACGACCGGCATTATCGGAATACAGTTTACCACCTGCTATTTTCGGCAACATGGTATAGAACATAATGTAAGCAGGCAATAACCAGAAGTATACGAGGGCGTGACCGAAGAACCAGAATAACGTTCTGGCCAGGGTAACATTTACAGTAGCTTTAAAACCGAGTGCCCAAGGTAAAAGGAGTACGAGTACTTCGTATGCAACGGCGAGGGTACACGTAAACCAAATGATAAAATTGACTAAAGTACCGAGTACTGCTAAAGGAATTTTCGTGTGGGGGTTCTCTCTTTTCCACTGGCGGTATACATTCAACCAGTCGAATAAAGGCACCCAAGATCCCACAATCAACATGGCTGTACCGATGTAGAACAATGGGTGCGCTTTGAGGGGAGGATAGAAAGTGTATAACACGGATGCTTTACCGGCCAACATGGCGTATGCTGCTAACAAAGTACCGGTAACCATGAGTATTAAACTCGTCCACGTAGCCTTTTTATTCGGTTCTTTTTTGAGGTAGTATGTAATGGTAGCGTGCCCGAATGCCACGGCAAAAAAGGTGGTGAGCACCACGGCATTGATCACACCATGCAAGGTTAAACCTTGGTAATAATCTAGTTTTACAGCGCTGGATTGGTGGATTACACCGGCCCTATACACGGTTTGCATAAGGCCGTGGTAGATACCCAAAATCAGCAAGGTAATAGGAACAAATAGTTCTATGAGGATGACGTTCTTGAGTGAGCGACTGACTTTCATATACGTTGAGTTACTTCGTTAATAGTTATTTGGATAATTCACAATCACTTCTGCCTGCATGTTTTGGTGACCTACGCCGCAATATTCGTGGCAGGTGATTTTATAAATGCCCGGCTCTGTGAACTTCACCGTGGTTTTGTTGATACCGCCGTATACAGCCATCATATTGACGTTCTTTTCGGCGATATTAAACCCGTGTACTACGTCGCCCGATGTGACGAAGAAATCTACCTCTGCACCTACCGGTACGTAGATTTGGCTGGGTTCGAAATTCCACATCTTGGCTACGGCGAAAACTTGGTAAGTTGTGCTATCGATTTGGTTGATGCGGGGTGTAGTGTATGTTTTGTCGTAGGGAACACATTCCACTACATCTGTTTTTTGTTTCCCGGTAACGTATAACAGGGAGAATAAGAATACCATAATAATAATGGCGGTAATGCCTATGGCTTTGCCTTCGTATTTATCAAGCATAATCAAAAGTTTAAGCGCGTTCTAACATAATGTAATAGATGCCGTACCAGATGACCACGCAAAGCGTGATTAACAGCATAAAAAATGCGATCGCTCCTTTCGGGATGAATTTTTCTTCGGTATCGTGTTGACCAGGCATAACAGGATTTTTTATTGATGATGATGCCACAAAACTAGCAGCAACAAGGGGTTGAGAATATGAGTGACATAATGATGACGCGTGATTCTACTCAGACAAAAAACTGACCAGGATCAGTTGTGGCTGCTGAACATTGTGTAAATTGCAGCGTGGGCGCGCGGATGCGCGGTTTCTATATTTTGACATTCATCCAACATTGCACCGTTTTAAATCATTTGCATGTTTAGATTCGGACAAAAGTCTATACTATTCATTTCCTGCCTTGTATTAATTATTACCGTGTACTTATTAATATGGCGGCCGGATTATAACTTCTTCGACGGGGGATTGATTACCGTTATATTGTTGAGTTTGTTTATTAAAGACGATACAGTTACCAGCTGGATGGGCATTATATGTACATTGGTGGTGTTAACGGTGGCCTTCTTGCCCCATAAAAACCCCAATGTAGCCGAGGTGTTCATCGAGCACTTCTTCTCCCTTATTTTGGTAATAGGCACTACGATGCTGGTGTTATTTGTGAAGCGTTTGTATAGAACCTTAGAAGCAGATGAAAACCAGTTAACGGCATTGTTTAAGCATGCTAACGAGGGAATTATATTAACGAACCAGCAGGGCGAGATTGTATTGGCCAACCCTGAAGCTGAACGCTTATTTGGGTATTCAGCAGAAGAAATGTTGAACCAAAAGATCGAGATGTTGATACCTCGCCGTTTTACGGGGCAGCACGTACAACACCGTAGCAACTTTGCGAAGAAACCAACCGATCGTAAGATGGGCACCGGCATGGCCTTGTTCGCCTTGCGGAAAGATGGATCGGAGTTCGCGGTGGAAGTGAGTTTAAGTCATTTTAACCAAGGGAGGGAGCGTTATGTACTAGCCTTCATCATTGACGTTACATTAAGGAAGGAGTCGGAGAACAATTTACTAGCGCAAAAGAAGCAATTAGAGGAGCTTACGCAAAGTATGCAAGCACTGAATACCGACCTCGAACAAAAAGTGGATGAGCGTACTAAAAACCTCCAATCTGCCATGCAGCAATTGGAAACTTCGCAATCGGAATTGGAAGAAGCCTTGGCGAAAGAAAAGGAATTGAGTGAAATCAAATCCCGCTTCGTATCGATGGCATCGCACGAGTTTAGAACCCCGTTAAGCGCTATACTTTCTTCGGCCGCGTTAATTGGCAAATACACGCAAACCGATGATCAACCACGCCGTGAAAAGCATGTGAACAAGATAAGAGAGGCGGTGAAGCATTTGAATGAATTGTTGGAAGACTTTTTATCGTTAGGAAGAATCGAGGAAGGGAAAGTACAGATTTCTTTAGAAGTGATACCGCTGCAAGGGTTTATGGCAGAAACATCGGAAGAAGTACAGGGCTTATTAAAACAGGGGCAAACGTTGCAATGTAGTGTTGATCCACATTTACAAATCATTGCCGACAGGCGGTTACTCAAACATATTTTCGTAAACTTGCTCACCAATGCGTCGAAATTCTCCCCGGTAGAAGCACCCATTACCTGGACAATTTCGCGCCATGAAAACCAAGTTATTTGTACCGTGGCTGATCGAGGCATGGGTATCCCGGCGGAAGACAAAGCCTATTTATTTACGAGCTTTTTCCGGGGTAAGAACGTTACTAATATTCAAGGCACGGGCCTTGGCCTCCATATCGTTAAACGCTACGTAGACATGCTCGATGGCACAATTGAAGTAGACAGCGAATTGGGTAAAGGCACTACCATTACAATCACATTTCCTAACAACATAGCATAAAATAATGGCCACTATTTTAGTAGTAGATGATCATACCGACATCCGTGAAAACGTTGCAGAAATTCTTTCCCTCGCAGGTTACGAAACCATCGAAGCCGAAAATGGGAAACGTGCAGTAGAACTAGCGAAAGAGCATAAGCCCGATTTAATTGTTTGCGATATTATGATGCCCGAGCTAGATGGCTACGGCGTATTGCATTTATTGCGTAAAGTACCCGATACAGAACATATCCCGTTCATCTTCCTCACCGCTAAAACTGATAGAAGCGATTTTAGAAAAGGAATGGAACTAGGTGCCGATGATTATATTACCAAGCCATTCGAAGATGTAGAATTACTCACCGCTGTAGAAACCCGCTTGAAAAAGCAAACCTTGCTACAAGAGAAATTCAAGCAATCGCAACAACAGAGCGTTAGTCATTTATTACAAGACTGGCAATCTTCCGGCTTACTCAACCTCGATCCCGATAGCTATAGCAGCACGGTGTTATCGAAGAAACAACCCGTTTACCGCGAAGGCAAACATCCACAATACTTATACTACGTTAAATCCGGCAAGGTGAAAGCCTACCGTATGAACGACGACGGCAAAGAATACATTACCAACTTATACGGTGAAGGCGATTATTTTGGCTACGTGGCGCTTATCGAAGACCGGCCTTACGATGATAATGCCGAAGCATTGGAAAACACGGAAATAGCCCTTATTCCCAAGGAAGTGTTTTTAGAGCAATTGTTGAATGATGTATCTGTAGCCCGTACGTTTATTAAAAGAATTGCTTCGGAAGTAAAAGAGAAAGAAGATCGGTTATTACAACTCGCGTACGACTCGCTTCGCAAGCGTGTTGCCAGCGGATTGTTATCTATCCACGACAAGCTTCACAAAGAGCAAGGCTCTTCCGCCTTAATCGAGCTTTCCCGCGACGATATTGCCCGTTTCGTTGGGACTGCTACCGAATCTCTTATTCGTACATTAAGTGACTTTAAACAAGAGAAATTGATCGAGATGCAGGGTACGCGTATTCGCATTGTGCAACCGGATGCATTGAGGAAATTATTATACTGATAAAAAAAGAAAAGGCGTAGCTTAAGCTACGCCCATTTCATATCAGAGACACATACTTGTTGATCTTTTCAACAAGTCGATCCAATAGGGTTTTGTAATTCTAATACATTGGATCAAAGGATTGCATTACTAGTTAGATTCGATTATCCACCTAATAGACGCTACAAATACTCCCTTGGTACTATAAGTTGTAGAAAATTATTTTATCAGCCACATCTTCGTATCCTGTAAGTCACCCCCCATGCGGATTTTCGCCTTATTATATTCTTCATAATTATACAAACTTTCCTCTAATGGGTACATAAACCGGAGGGGAATAGTGGGCTGTACGGCTAATGGACCCAGTACAAATTGTGGATAACCCGTTCTGCGGTGGTCCATCCAACCTTCAATACCTACAAATAATTGGGCTATCCATTTTTGATGTATCAATTGGCGTAAGGTGCCGTCGTACTTTACGCTGGGTTGTTCGTAGTAATCTTCAGGCTCCTGGGCACCGTAATAGTCCATAGAAGCCGCAATGCCTTTGTAATACAAGCTAGCAGCGTTTTCGTTAGGAACCTTAACTTTCCCTATTTGTACAATTTCCGCTAGGATAAAATACACTTCGGCTGCGGTAATGAAAGTGGCTTTATTGAAATTACCTGATGGCTGGTTAAAGGCGTCGGAGAAGTGTGACATATGGTCGTTCCCACCGTTGTACTTGGAAGGATCGGGTAAGGCGTTGGGTACACCTACGTAATCGCTGGTATCTACAATGGCACCTTCTTTACGGTTTACTTTGGCTACCATTATTGGCAGGCGTGGGTCGTTGAGCGCTTTAAGGCGGTCTACTAAATCTTTGCTGGGTTTACGCTTGTCGAACTCGTCGTAGCCATTGGCGAGATCACTGAAAGGCCAACTGTCTTCGGCGCGGGAACCTAGGTACGGTAACTGTGCATTGTCGGCGTTTTGGGTAATAATGGGATAAGTATACGGGTCATCCAGCATTGTTTTGAGGATGATGGTGGCATGCGTGTACTTTTTACTACAACGTAGTAATAACCGTAGGCGTAAACTATTCGCTAATTTGCGCCATTTCAACACATCGCCATGGAAAAGCATATCGTAATTGGGATCAATTGCCGGTAAGGGGCTGGCGAGTGTAAGATTGGCGGAATTAAGTTCGTCGAGTAAAGCGGGATAAATGGTTTCTTGTGGGTCGTATGCGGGTGTGTATACGCCTTTGTAAGCTAATGCGGCTTTTGTATAGGGCACATCGCCCCATAAGTCGGTAAGGTACGAGAAGTTGATAACGCGCAATATTTTGGCTAGCGGAAGGTATTGTGGTTGTTCGTACTTCTCTGCTTCAAAAATGAGATGTTGAATAGTGGTAAGGCGGGCATACGTTTCGCGCCAATCTTGGGGGCCCCAAAGGAACTTATCCATTGTTTCGTTACGTACCATGGTAATGTAACGGCCGGCTTCCCCGGGATGATCGAGTACTGAAACATGTTGTAGTTCGTAGGCTGTTTTCGTGATGGCGGTGGATAATAGGAATTTGGGTTCTACATCATTAAAACCATACGGGTTTGTATTGATTTCTTCGAAATCATGTTTACAACTTGTTACCACAAGTAAGCACAGTAATATGATGATACTTCCACTTTTCCACATACACTAAAAGTTTACATCTAGTTTCACACCGTAGGAACGAGTTCCCGGTAAAGTCCATGTATTAATACCCACATTGTAGCGGGTATCAGCAATTTTGTTCGAGGTTTCGGGGTCGTACCCTTCGCCTGCAGCTGTATAAGAGAATAGGTTACGGGCCATGAAGGTAATGCCCACCTGTTGAATATTCTTGAAAGGGCGCATGAAGGTATAACCGAGGGCTATTTCGCGGAGCTTTACGTAGGTGGCACTGTAGCTATTGCGGGATGGGTAATCCCAATAGTAGTTGCCGTAATACGCTTCGGGACCCATCACTTTATCGCTTAACCTAAAGCTGCCATCGGGGTTTTGAATATAGCCGTATAATAGCATGCCATCGTGACGAACAAGCCCGTTTTGATCTGTCCATTCTAAACCACCATGCGCTTCATCTCTTCCGAATAAAGTCTTCTCTACCCTACCATCGCTTTGCAAATTATTGGCGGTATAGGAATAGAAAGTACCCCCTTGTCGCCAATCGACTAATGCGGAGAAATGCACATTTTTATAGGTAAGATTTTGAATGAAACCTACTGTGAAATTGGGATTGTAGTTACCGTATTGAATATACTGTTCGGCATTTACTTGGTATTCGCCGCTGGCAGTTAACCAAGGTTGCCCTTTGTAAGGACCATCCGGCACTGTTTTCCACATTTCGCCGTACATATCACCCATCCTTCCTCCTACGCGGGCTAATACTTTCGACCATTCACCGCCCGATAAATACACTTCGCCGTTGGGAATGGTAGGCGATAGTGCTACAATTTTATCCCAATTCCGCGTAAAGTTCACCGTAGTTTGCCATTGTAACTTTTGCTGGATGGGCGTGGCATTAAGTTGTAATTCGATGCCTTGGTTCTGAATGTTGCCGGCATTGATCATACGCATGGTATTACCGCTGGAAGAGGCAACAGGTATAGGGATAATTTGATTCTTGTTATTGGATTTATAATAGGTGACGTCGATACCTATACGATTTTTAAACAAGCGTACATCGGCGCCGAATTCTATACTGTTGGAGATTTCGGGTTTCAGGTCTGCATTCTTCAGCACAGCTTCCATTTCCACCCGTTTAATATTTCCCCAATCGCTTGTGTAGGCATAGGTATTGTACAAATTATACGGGTCGGTATCCTTCCCTACTTGTGCCCAGTTAGCCCTGAACTTCGCGAAACTGAGGGCGCTTGTTTTGGGAATATTAAATACTTCGGTAAGGATAAGAGAAGTAGAAATAGATGGATAGAAATACGCGCTGTGGCGCGGAGGCAAGGTGCTGGACCAATCGTTTCTACCCGTTAGTTCGATGAACCATTGCGACTTGTAGTTGGCTTGGAAAGTACCATATACACTGTTCACCCGTTTTTTATAGAAATCTTGTGAAGGCGTAATACTTCCTGGTGAGCCATTCTTGATATTATAAATCCCCGGCATCACGAGCTTTTCGGCGGCTTGGCCGTTGCTATTGCGTTCTTGGTCCATCCGGTTGGCACCTAAGTTGGCGTTAATCGACCAATGGGTGCTTACTTGCTTTTCGTAGGTTAATAGCACATCGCTGTTCATTTCCCGGAAGAAGAGATCTTCGATGCGATAGTAGCCATTTACATAATGTACAGCACTAAAAGGTTTACGGCTTTCGCGCTGCTCGGCGTATTGATCCATACCGGTTCTTAACATCAATTGTAAGCTCGGTAATAGGTTGATATTGATTTGTACGTTCCCGTTTAAGCGGTGACGATCGTAAGCATTTGTTTGTTCGTATGCAATGAAATAAGGGTTATCTACCATGGGGCGCCCTGTGTACATATCTTGTACATGGCTAAATTGTTCTACCCCCGTTTTGCCGGGCTTCCAGTAATCACGGAGTTTGCGTGTATCTACATTCGGGGTGGTGGTATATAGAATATTAATTACACCTTGTCGATCGCCGGAGTAGCGGTTGTTGCTGGCATTGTTGGAATAGGAAATATTGGTTTGTACTTGAATAGCGGGATGGAAGCGGTAAGCAGCCCCGATATTGATCATATCTTTTCGAAAATCGGTATTCGGAATAATACCTGAATTGCGCACATCTGAGAGTGATAGGCGGAAATGGCCGTGATCGTTATTACCTGCAACGGAGACTGTATTCGAAAATGTTTTGCCCGTGTTGAAGAAGTCTTTTACCCTATTGGGGTAACTCTTCCAATCCAAAGGCACTAGCTCTCCATTTTCATCGCGTGGCGAATTCCATTGTGTATGTTTGGAACCATCATTCAGTGCGGGGCCCCATGCAGCTTCCCCCCAAGTTTCAACAGCGTATAGATCTTTACCGGCACCATACACGTTTTGGAATTTCGGGAATTGCCAAGCACGATCGAGCATGATAGAAGAAGAATATGTTACACCTACACCTTGTTGGTAGCCGCTGCCCGATTTGGTGGTAATTAACACGACGCCGTTACCAGCACGCGAACCGTATAAAGCTGCGGCGGAAGCACCTTTCAATACTGTTATTTCTGCAATATCATCGGGATTGAGATCGGATATTTTGTTACCATAATCTACTTTACCGCTCACATTTTCTCTTGATTCGATGGGAATACCGTCGATTACGAAAAGAGGTTGCGTGTTGTTATTAAGAGAAGATTCGCCCCGGATAACAACCAGCGAAGAAGCACCTGGATCGGGGCTCATACTGCGAATTTGCATGCCGGGTACTTTGGCAGATAAGGAGTTGAGGATATTAGGGTTGCTGATGGTATTAAATTCCTTTTGATCAATTCTTGCTACGGCGTAGCCTAATGATTTTTGGAGTTTATTTATACCGAGCGCAGTAACTACAACGGGGCCCAGTTGTTGACTCATTTCGCTGAGTACAAACTCTACATGGTTAGTTTTCCCTGCCGTTACCTTTACCTCTTCGATCCGCTGAGAGCCGTATGCGAGGTATGAGCATTCCAGCGAGTAGGTACCCGCGTCCAGGGGCAAGGCAAAAGAGCCATCCGCCCCTGAAACGGTTCCTTTAGGGGTTCGACCTGCCCTGATAGTAGCACCGGGAATAGGTTCTCCTTGTTCGTTTACTACGCTACCGGTGATAACACCGGGGCTGGGAATGGGTTTAGCATAAATAATCATATGCTCCCCTTCCGCTTTAAAAGTAAACGGCACTTGCATAAGGAGTAATTCCAGGATGCGCGGGACAGTGGATTGTACAAATGATTTTTGTTGAATCTTGTATTTCTTCAGCTTCGCGGCATCAAATACAAAAGCAACGCCCGATACTTGTTCTAATTCTAAGATCGCTCCATCGAGTGTTTCGGATTGGAAGCGGATTGAAATAGGGCGATTTGGTACATGTTGGGCAAAAGCCAGTTGTATGGTGCATGTGCACCAAAGTATAGAGAACATCAACATGTAGCGCCATATCTTGCATCCGCGAGTTGGCATAAGTAGAATTAGTTTATCGGCAATACGTTTGAACTGATCAGTATTTTATTGGATCAAGAAATCCTTCTCATTCATCTTCGAATAAACATTACCATTCACGAGGCATAATTGCCCGATGATTTCTTGTAATGTTTGTTTACTGCTGAACTTGCAAGTAAAGCGGTATTGTGCCACTTTTGGGTATTGGAAATGAATCTTAGCCCCGTATTGCAAGGTTAGTGTAGCAGCAATTTTTTCGAATGTTTGTTGGCGGAATACGAGTTCTTTTTGCTGCCATGCTTTTACGACAGCTGTGTCGGCAATGGGATGTACATTCCATGCTTTCCCTTTTTCCAGGATAGCTTCCGTACCCGCGGTTAGCACTTCGCTTGGGTATTGATCGTTTTGTACTTTTACTTTGCCTGTTAACACGCTTACACTAAAGCATTGCAGTGATTGGTACCATTTTAAGTTGAAGGAGGTACCCAATACTTCTGTATTCACATCGCCTGCTTTTACATAAAAAGGTCGCTTGTTATCTTTTTCGATTTTGAAAAACGCTTCGCCTTGTAGTACCTCTACGCTACGTTGGTTACCGGGAAACTTGTTGGGATACACGAATACAGTACCTGCATTCATGCATACTTTCGAGCCATCGGGTAAAACGAGTGATTGGAGTTGTTGCGGCGCAACGCGGATAGTATCAAAGGAAATTTCCGCGGTATAGGATGCGTTTTTGTTGTATTGAACGCCCAGTATCGCTATTACAAGGGTAGCAACAGCGGCGGCGGCGGCCCAATACCATTTTGATTTGTTCGTATTGCGATGAAGGGTAGGCGTGAAAGGTTGCACTTCTTGCCAAAGCTTGGTACGTAGCACCTTGCGATACGTGGCATCCGACTCGAGTTGTTTAGCCGGCGAAGCGTGGTTTAACTGGTCATACCAAGCATCTACCAACTCGCGCTCGCTATCGCTGCAAGTTCCTTGCAGGTACTTATCCAATATGCTAACAGGAGGTTTTTGCTCTGGCATTACAGTTTCTTTGCTTTACAGACGCTACAAAATACTTCGCAGTACTAGAAATGTGAAAAAAATATTATGTTAAAAATACGACTTGGCTGTATAGTATAGGTGAAACCAGTAACAGCGGCACCATATTACCATAATACTGCACAACGGCAATACGCAGGCGCTTCAAGGCGGTTGTTAATTGATTCTTCACCGTTTGTTCCGAAATATCGAGCGCGGTAGCGATGGCATGTATATTCATACCTTGCTCGCGGCTCATCCGGTAAATGCGTTGCATTTTGCTTGGCATTTTCTCTACTTCTGTAGCAACGAGCGTTGCTACTTCTTTTGCTTGCACCTCGTCCATTAAATCGGTATGCTCTTCTAATGGATCGTTATATTCTTCTACCAATACCATTTTAGCCGTATAAGCTGCCCGGAAATGACTTATTACCCGGTGCTTCAAGGCGGTAAAAATATAGGCTCTAAACGACGATTGGATGGTGAGTTGCGCGCGGTGGTTCCACAATTTGATAAAGAGTTCCTGGGTACAATCCATGGCATCTTGTTCACTGCCTGTTTTGATCATGGCTTCTTTCAACATCAACTCCCAATAGCGATCGAATAAAAGGGCAAAAGCATACTCGTTCCCAGAAGAAACCAGCTGCCAAAGCGACTCATCACTATATGATTGTAGGTTGTCCATCTTAATCTAAAACTTAGCCGGCACATAAAAGATGGGGATATAACTACTGTGAAGTATCATTCTTAGGCATTGATCACAGGTTGTCCTCTATCCATTGAAAACCAGCGCGAAATTATAAAAGATTCTCGACACTTGACCATTCTAATTGTTGGGTCGATTGTTAAACAATCGTAAAATCATGGTTAGTTGTCCTATCCTTCTAAATAACGGGATTCCAATTATTTAGGATTGTAAAGATGTTACCTCTACATAAAAAAACCCCGGGCATGCAGGCATGCCCGGGGTTCCTATGCTTATTACAAAAGACGGTTTACTGTGCAGGCGCTACTGTTAACACATCCCAATTATCAGTTCTGAACGGTGCCACCGGCAAGCCATTCTTACCAAACAGGTTACCAACTGCGGCATTGCTAAACCCGAAGCGTACGGCTACAGGTTCTTTAATAGCCTTATTAGTGGCGATCAATTTATTACCTTGCAATTTAATGGTTGCAGGAAGGAATTTTTGATCGGCACCGGCTATATACACCGTTGATGGTGCTGTACCCTTTTGTTCAAGGCCGTTTTCGGCATGCTTGAAGGTGATGATAACATTGCTTTTTTGTACTTCCATGCTTTCGTATGTTGGGTAGTACGGTTGCAAGCCTTGTACTTTGTATGTTTTATCCAACGCCATGTTGGCTAAGCGGAGACCAACATCGAGCTTGTTTTTAGGGGTGGATATCGTTGATATTATCTACTAAATCTGTTACGACTACCATGCCCGTGTTTTCCAGCTTTTCGGTGTTGGCTTGTGCTTCGCGAACGAGCGCCCCGGTTTGGTCTTTATCACCACTATTATATGGAGCGATTTGTACGAAGTAAAATGGAAATACTTTCTTCCAATCGTCGCGCCATGCTTTGATCATACTAGTGAACAAGTTCGTATAAGCATCGGCGTTGGCTTTATTGCTTTCGCCTTGGTACCAAATGGTACCGGCTATATTGAACTTGGTGATAGGTGCAATCATCGCGTTGTAAGCAATACCCGGTGTATTAGGCCACCATTGTGCGGGTGCTATTTTCTTGGATGCTTCAAGTAATGATGGATTGTTGTTGACAATGTTAGCAGGCGTCCACACTTCTGCGGGAGTGCCACCCCAGCTGGCGTTTATTAAGCCAATGGGTACATTTAGTTCTTCATTCAATCGCTTTCCGAAGAAATACCCCACAGCGCTGAACCACCTAATGGTTTGTTCGTTGCATACGGTCCAGTTACCCGGCGAATTATCTTGCACGGTTTGGGCAGTTGTTTTCGGTGTATGGAAAAATCGAATGTTGGGATTATTCAAATTACCACCGGCTTTCACCACGTTGTCCCACACTTGGTTGCCCGACCATTCCATGTTAGATTGACCGCTACATACCCATACTTCGCCGATTAATACGTTGTTGAGCGTAATAGTGTTCCAGCCTTGGAGGGTAATGGTATATGGGCCACCGGCCTTCGGTGTAGGAATTTGAATTTGCCATGTAGCGTCGCCTGTTGTGGTAACGGAATCTACGCGGTTATTCCAAGAAGTGGTGATCTTGATTTTCTCATTCGGGTTTGCCCATCCCCAGAGTGTAACTGTTGTTTCACGCTGTAAGACCATGTCGTTATTAATAATCGCGGGCAAGCGAATGTTACCTTTTGCTGTACTGATACATAATGAAAACAGGGCTACAGCAAGCGCCTGTAAATAACGTGGAGGAGATTTTTTCATACAATGTATATTAACAGGATTATTGCGCTGGAATTACAACGGATTGTTGCCCGTTCATGGTGCCTGCTACTGCCGATTTCATAAATTCATCCATCTTCGCGAATTCGCTGAACATTTTACCACTGATTTCATGACCTTTTCCTTCGTAGGTATACAAGATACAAGGCTTGTTCATTTCTTGTGCTTTTTCGTAGATCGTTTTCGCACCGAACATCATTAACCAACCGGCATCGTTTGCTGTACAAAAGCGGTGGGCAGCTGTACCGTATGGCACTAATTGATCTTTGGTACCGTGCATCAGCAACATGGGCGTCCATTTGTCTTCTTTCACGGTATTCATATCGAGAACGGCCCCGGCGAAGATCATGCTGGCAGCAAACTTCTGGCGACCGAAGAATTCGTAGCGTGCCTTATCTTTCTTTTCGTACGGGTTGAAAAGGAGTTGCAGCGCAGTTTCAGCACCGGCACTGCTACCGGCAAGAACGAGCTTGGTGGTATCTATACCCAATTCGCGGGCATTTGCATATAAGTATTTTGTAGCATCGGCAGCATCTTCTACGGCCAAGCGAACGGCTTTCAATTTCTCGGGTGTGGTAGTATTACAACCGAAGCCTACCCCTTTCAAATACAAGCGGTACGAGATTACAAATACGCGGTATCCTAATTTGCATAAACCATCGGCCATCGGCTTTTGATTATCTGGATGTCCACCTTCAAATGCACCACCATGGATAAACATCACGGAAATACCGTTGCTTTTACCTACCGGCTTGTAGTGATCCATGTATAAGGTATCGGTATCTTTAATTGCATAGTTAAAGCGCGTTTTCTCTTGCGCCATAGCAGGTAGTTGTAATAACAACAAACCTAATAATCCAACAAATGTGAGCTTCTTCATAGTTTCTATCCTGTTTTTACCTTTCATAAAAGGCTCATGACGTGCGATACAAGATACAATCTTGCGGGTATTATTTATAAAAAAACCCGGTGTGGCCACCGGGCTGCTGCTTTGCTTGCTTGTTTGGTTTTATATTGACAATCTTTCTTCTTTGGAAGCGAATACCGGTTTTTCCAATGTTTTCCACACTTGGTACAAACCGCGTGGCACGTGGAAACAACCTTTCCATTTACCACCTTTCAGGTTCAGTAATACGTCGCCCCGGCGATCGAGGTACCCAAACCACTCGTTGTATTCTTTGTCTTTAAAGTGATTCCAAGTATACTCATGTACTATCTTGAACCACTCGGCATTGCGTTCATCACCTGTTTTTTGATAACCTTTTGCTAGGCAAACGAGTGTTTCGAGGTGCACCCACCATAACTTCTGATCCCATTCTAACTGTTGTGTTGGCGCTCCTTTGATATCGAGGAAATAGAAAATACCGCCATGCTCTTTATCCCAGCCATATTCGAGCGTACGGAGGGCTATGTCGTTGGCTTTTTGTGCGAGGGCAGGATCATTCAAGCGTTCGGCGAGATCCATAATGAACCACATCGCTTCAATCGCGTGGCCGGGGTTGAGTAATCTACCTTCGAAGCTATCGCTGAAGCTACCGTCGAGGAATACGTTTTCTAGGATGAGGCCCGTTTCTTCGTGGTAGAAAACATCCATTACTTCGTGGAGTACACCCGGGATAAATTCGTTCACGGTATCGCTACCAAGGATGTGTTCTAGCTCTAGGGAAAGGTTACATAAAATCATGGGTAGAGCGAAGTTTTTCAACTCGCGGGTACCCGGGTATGCTTTGCTGTATTTGCCTTTTGGATTGTTTTGGCGGCGAACGATGTTTGCAAACGTTTGCTTGGCAATTTCTGCGTAACGGGGATTCGGCACGGCTTTATACAATGCACCAAACGCCATTGCAGCAAAACAATCCGAGAAAATATTGTACGGTTGAATAAGTGGCTTACCTGTTTGATCTAAAGAAAAGTAAAACGATCCTTCTTCATCACGACCATATTTCTCCAAGAAATCGGCACCATGTAAGGCCATGTCGAGCCATTCTTGCTTTTTTTCTACATTATTGTATAACATGGAAAACATCCACACTTGTCTTCCTTGTAACCAAATAAATTTATCAGTATCAAATACATTTCCATAACGATCTAAGCAAGTGAAAAATCCGCCATGCTCTGTGTCTTTAGAATGTTGTAACCAAAACGGGATGACATTATCTAAAAGTTCGCGTTGGTATTGTTGTGCAAACGATTTCATTTCAAACATTGTACTAGGATTGTCTTTTGCTATAGGGTTTGTAAATATTCACGGTAACGGTTGTATAAATGGCCTGCTTGTAAGTAAGCAGATTGCGGGCTCATAAAATGCGAGAATTCAAATGTGATGGCTTTATCGTACCCCGCTGCCCTAGCAGCTTCTAGCTTTAAGCGCAATTTTTCGAACTTAATAGGCAAGAATTTAATCGGCATATCACGGTCGAACGATTCGGCATTGGTCCAGCATTGCATTCCAAATTGGTCGGCCATCTTTTTGTTGACGGCAAAGAACTCGGGTAACTCGTGGTAATCGATGTGCCCGTCTTGGAAGGCAACAGCATCTACCGCACCTTGTACACCGGCGAATATTTCGCTCCATTCTTTTTCATGTTCTTGAATAGAAACAACATCTTCTTTCGACAAAGTTGCAGAAGCAGCCATTACTGCTTTTTTGCCATCAATCCAAGGCGAGATAAAAGTGGGCAAACCGTTTGATACTTCTTTACATTGAAGACCCAGCGTTTTAAATGCATGAATGGCGCCTTTGGTTTTACGGCTTATTTCCATACTTAAGTACCAGCCTTTAAAGCTTTTGTGGTGACCGTATTTTTTCCACACTTCATCGATCACATACCTATTCACATCTATCTCTGCTTGCATGTCGCCGGTATCCCAATAGCGCCCGCTATCATACAAACCGAAATAAAATTGCATATCATACTTATCAGCTAGTTCAAGGAAAAGCGAGACCAAGTCAACCGGCGGAGCATAGCACCCCAATTGTTGCTGGAGATATAGGGAAGGATAGGTTATAAAGCGCCTGTAGCCGCTGCGGATCATAATTACGGTGTCGATACCCACAGCTTTCATATGCGCGAAATCGGCATCCCACTCTGCCCTGCCCCAGTTCTGGTGCGGGATATCGTGGCTAATTTCATCGATAAATGTGCCTGTTATTCTCATAAATACTTTTTACTTTTTAAATAATCCACCCAACGGATATATGCCACCATCCTTAAATGCAAGCCATCGGTTGATAGCTCTTTGATCAAACTGCCGCTTTCATCGGTGAACACTTCATGGAGGTTCACGTACGTTACTTTGTATTCCTGCGTGATGGATTGTAGCAGCTTGTTCAATGCTACAATTTTCTCATTCCGCACGTGTTCGTAGTTTTTGCCTAGCATCGATTCTACCACGGGCAATACGCTTTGCATGTAAATTTGCGTGCGGGGCGACGTAGTTTGAATGATGTGAATAATGCGTTTATAGTTTTCCGCGATAACTTCTACCGGGGTGTTTCTTTTCAGATCATTCACCCCGCACAATACAAATACTTTCTTTGGTTTGGAGGACACTACTTCGTCGAGCCGTGCAATGATACCGTATGTAACATCGCCACTGATACCACGATTTACAACGGGTTTCCCCGCTAGTAATTCTTGCCATTCGCCTGCTTCGGTAATGCTATTGCCCAAGAATACGATCTCGTTCTTTTGGTTGGGCATTGCTTTGAAGAAGGCGAGGCGTTGTTGGTAGTGTGAATTATTGTACGAGCTATCGATCTTTTGCGCTTGGCTTGTTAAGCTGCCAGCAACAAGGCTTAGGGTGATAGCTAGTTGGGTTATTTTTCTTCTGCACATACAGCTTGATTTGTCGTTACGTTTACGGTGGAAGGAGTGGGCTCGTCTTGGTACTTCAACCTATTCCACCAATTCTTTTTCAATATCCAAGTACAAGCGAAGAATACAATCGACCAGCTGAGCAATTGCATATTCTCACGGATCATGAAGTAGATTGGGATGACCACTTGCGCCATTTGCCAAACAATTCCGACAAACACATTCACCATATCTCTACCGAAATCGTTGTTAGGTTTGAAGTTTGGATCTTCGGCTAAAACTTCACGCTTAATAGGTCCCCAGAAACCCCAAGGACGCGTTTGTTTATAGAAAGCCTTCACCGCCTCACGATTTTCGAGCGGTTGCATATAAGTACCAATAATACAGCCAAGGAAAGAGAAGCCTAAGATGTAAGGGAACACGAAAATGTCGACGAATTCCGGGAAGAACACCAACTTCACCGTAGAAGCAATTAAGCCGAATAACATACCATAGAAATAGCCATTTCCAGAGAAACGCCACCAAATCCATTTCAACACGTTAGCCGCGGCATAACCACCATACAAGGCAGAAGTAATCCACAAAGTGATCTTCGTTAAGGAAGCGGCATTAAAGCCAAATACAATCCCTACAAACACCAATGCACAAGAGGCTATTACGCTCAAGCGTAAGTACTTTTTATCGGAGGCATTAGGATTGATGTATTTTTTATAGATGTCGTTCACAATGTAAGCAGGTGCCGCATTTACAAAGGCCGAGAATGTACCCATGAAAGAGGCTAATAAACCGGCGAGCAATAAACCCTGTAACCCAACCGGCACAAACTTCGCAATGGTTAATGGTAACACTTTTTCGAAATCAATTTGCCCGCCCATGGCGTTTAATTCCGGTGCTAAGTATACTAAGCCTAGTACAGCGAAGGCAGCCACCATGAGGTAACGCGGCATGTACATCACTAAAATAGTGCTTACGCTCATTTTAGCTGCATCAGATGGCGTACGGGTAGATAAGATACGTTGCATATCGTAGCTAGGCACCGGGCCTGCTAACGAAGCGAAGATGCCTTTGAACAACATCATCATAAACAATAAGCCAAACATACCAAATCCATCACTCGCAATTTTCTCGTTCACCGTAGGCATGCTCGTAGCGCTCCAATCTAAATCCAGGTGCCAACCAAACCACATGTCTTTCCAACCGGCCGGCACCGCCGCACTTACTTGCTCTGCTGTGATGTTTGTATATGCTATGTAACCAATGACTAACGCGCAGATAGTCATAATAAAAAACTGTAACACTTCTGTGGCTACCACGCTGTACATACCACCTTTGATGGTGTATAAAGTGGTGAGCACACATAAAATCAATGCATATACACGTTCAGATGATAAATGGAAGGCACCGATTTGCATACTTAAATCCCAAGGTAAAATTGAAGTACTAAACTTGCCGATACCTTCAAAGAAATAAGCAATAAATCCAATTACACTTACCACGGCGAATGTAACAATGATGATATGCGATAAACGGGCACCTTTACCGTCGCCAAAGCGGAAGGTAATCCATTGGGCGCCCGTCATGGTATTAGAGCGGCGCATCCAAATGGCGAGGTACACGAATACAAATACTTGGTTCCACACGGGCCATAGCCAAGGAATCCAAGCACTTTTTAAACCGTAAATAAAGAGAATACTTACCGTCCACATCGTACCCGAGATATCGAACATGCCGGAAGCATTACTCAAACCGAGGTAATACCATTTCATGGTGTTACCGCCGAGGAAATAAGATTGTAAATCCTTGCTGGCTTTACGGGAAATGTAAAACCCAAGGAAGATCATACCTACAACGTAGGCGAGGATAATCGAAATATCAATATAACTTAATGGCATGTATGATAGGTTGATTGTATGTTTTGATTGATTAAGTTTTCCAGTACCACTTTTTCAATACGAAGAATACGGTGATGGCGCTGACCACGCCTGTGAACAAAACGCCTTGTAAGAATCCGCCTACAGCATTGCTACCAATGGCCGTGAAATAGGTGAATATGTCCGTTGCTTTCATCAGCGGTATTAATACCAAGTTCCCGGCTGTATAAGCCACCATTGGGTTCTTACCATTTAAGGCTAAATAGTGTACAAACCCTTTTGTACTAATGGCACCTATTGCATCAAATGCCAGCAAAGCAAAGAAAGCTAGGCCGCCGGTAACGAAGTAGTAACTGTAGGTTGAAGGATCTTTTTTGATACCACCTTCAAAGGCGTCGAAAAATAAGCCCAATAACAGCAAGTAGGTACCGGCTGCTACAAGGTTTTTATAGTAGGCAGCGGCATTGGATTTTTTCAAGAACCAATGCAGGATCGCTAATAATACAATCGTTGCGATTAAATTAAACACCAAGAATCGACCAAACAAACACACGGTATTCAACACGTTCAATCCAATTCCTAATAAAGCAACCGTAGCATAAAATCCTTTGCTTGGCTGTGTTTCTTCGGCAGGGGTGCTTTTCATACGCTGCAACATCCAATCGCCCGCTATAGTGCCGGGGATGATGATGAAGAGATACTTGAGATAATAGAATTTGTACGCCCAAGCGGCCGGTGTAAAGTCGAAAATCGCTTGGTTGATGCTGCCTTTTTCTTTTGATGCGAGGAAGATGGCCATCACGAAAGGCAATATACCTATGCGCAACCATGGGTTTTTCTGAGTAAGCATCCAAATTAAGGCACCAAATAATGCCATGTTGGCCAGTACAATAATAATTACATCACTGCGGGTGATGCTGAAGCCTTTTGCGAATGGGTATTGCCATAGGAAAAATACGCCTAGCGCAAAGGCGAGTAATTTAAGGGTAAGGGCAAGCTGGGGATTCATTTTGTCGAACTTCACGAACATGAAGAACAACAACACGAAGCAGCCTATCGAGATAAGGTGATCGACAGTTGTAGGTTGGCCACTCATTACCCATGCTCTTGCATGCATGGTGAAGATGGCAAAGAATACGAGCAACACGTACCGTTGCCCAATGTATAATAATGTTTTATGGATGGGTTCTTGTTGCAATTTCTTGTGCAAAGCCAGTGGGAAGGCTGCGCCCATAGAAAAAAGAAAGAAGGGGAATACTAAATCCACCCAGGTGATACCCGGCAATAATGGATCGTATACGTGGTAGGGAGGCGGTACTTGCGCGTGGAACATCCATGCCGGTAATACAGGACCAAATGCTATGCTGCCCGATAATACCATGGCCAAAATGGCGAATCCACGTAAAGCGTCTAAACTATTATTCCTATTCATGTTGAAAGTTTTGTACCGGCACTGCTGCGTACAGCACCGGTACAAGTTTTTACTGCATTACAAATTATTAATGGTCGTATACAAAGGTCCTCCGCTAGCTGTTGGTTGACCAACCCAACCACGCGCCACGATCGTATAGAATTTATTATCGAGGGGGGAAAAATTCTTGATCTCTGTGAGCAGCGTTTTTGTACCGCCTTTGAATAATTTGATATTATACACATCCACCGGCATTTCGATGAATGGAGAAACAGTCCCGTAATCTACGTTCGAGATCAACAAAGAATCGTTGTTACTCAAACGAATGTCGATGGGCCCGACGTTCATCTGGATATTGGCTAAGCGGAATTTGCCGTAGCCTTTTTTCGCATGTGAAAAGTCGTCTTCCACCACTAAGAAGTTCTTCGCGGTATCGTATACAAACATAGAGTAGAACTTACGGCCTTCCATGTTAGTAGTATAGCTACCGATTTGAAGTGAATCTACATTCGTGCCGGTATGCGGAATCACGAGGCGTAACATTTGTTTTCCGGAAGGAATGCTTTCGAATAAACCAGCTGTAGCCGGTGTAACCAAGGAATAGAATAATGAAGCACCCAGTTTATCGTCGCCCAACTTCAAATAGCAGTTAGGTTGTTGTGGTGGGTAGTAGTATAATTTCACATTGGCGGCATCGCCTGGTTTTTGCAACTCTACGCTGCGGAATTCATTCTTCTTACAAGCAGCCAACATCGCTACGGCTGCTAAGCAAGTATATGCTAAGGATGTAATTTTTTTCATCGCTGGTGTTTTTGGTTGATGGGAATTAAGGTTGACTGAACCACATTTCTCTCGTTGCATAATCGCCGTTGATATCCATACCTAAACGATCCCATTCTGCACGGTTCCAGATATACTCGGAATTGTAGCGTGGGCGTACGCGGTAGGCAGGCTTATCACCATTCGCAAAGTAGAAGCGTTGCGGTAATTCGAAACCTTTGAATACTTGGGTACCTGTTTCAGCATCCATGTCGGTATAGTGGTAGCGACGTAAATCCGTCCAAGTTTCCACGAAGCCCCAACCCCATAACGCAATGTATTTCTGTGCCATGATATCGCTCATGCGTAAATCGGCCGCATTTTGTTTCACCACCTTCGCATTGTTCATATAAGCTGTTTTAGCAGCATCGCTGATAGCAGGAGATGTTTTGGCGAAGTATTTCTTTAGGTAGTCGAAATGACCGTTAATACCTGCTTTATAGGCTGTATGAGCAGCTCCTTTATCCCCTATTTTCATGTTCGCTTCTGCAAGAATGAATTGCATTTCGGCGTAAGTCATAATAGGGAAAGAAGCATCATCTCTGAACAGGTACTTACCTACACCTGGACCAGGGCGAGTATTTGCTGGGTAAGAGTTATATACTTTATCACCCCACACGTACGGTACACGACGGCGTGCTTGGGCTTGTTTTATTGTATCGGTATACGATACGAAAGGTTCGCCTTGTAAGGCAGAGATCGAACGGTAACCACCATTGTTTGTACCTGCAGTATCAGCTGAAATAGCTAACATAGCTTGCAAACGAGGGTCGCGGTTAGCTGGCTCGGTGCTACCGGCTGCAATGGTACCATCCATTAAGGAAACGATATACAAGCTTTGACGAACGTTGTAGAAACTTGTAGTAGCAGTATAAGAGGTACCGTAGAAGTTACAGTTAGAAGAAGAGGTTCCTAAGAAAGAAATCAAGAAATCGTCATCTGCAGATGCCATGGCTTTTTTAGCATAGTAAATAGCAGAATCGGCTTGGTAGGTGCTTTTGTTAGAAAGGTGTTGATAGTTTCTAGCCAAAATCCCGCAAACGAAT
The DNA here is from genome assembly GCF_003259335.1 of Chitinophaga skermanii. Classification (GTDB taxonomy): domain Bacteria; phylum Bacteroidota; class Bacteroidia; order Chitinophagales; family Chitinophagaceae; genus Chitinophaga; species Chitinophaga skermanii. Next base: position 655,342 of record NZ_QLLL01000001.1, on the reverse strand, counting down.
TTCCTCCATTTAGAGCGATCGCCACCATATACGAAATCAATCTTGCTCATTTTCGCTTGGCTTACAGCGCCGTCTTCACGGTTAAGGTACGTTAAAGCGTCGTAGCAAAGGCTGCGTACTTCTTTGTATACTTCTTCTTGGGTATCGAATTTGAAAGTATATAAACCCGGTTTAAAGGCTTCTTTCATGATGATATCGCTATGGTAATCGGTAGCTGTTTGCCAGCACCAAGCGCGGATAGCTTTTGCAATACCCAGGTAATCCCATTTCTTCTTAGCTTCTGCATCGGCGATAATGTCTTCAATGGTACGACCAATCGCGTAATACGTCATACGCCAAATTTCACCACTTGGATCTTCGTACGCGGCGGGAACAGTCCAACCGTGCATATCGTAGGTTTCGTTGGCGTTGATGTTTTGCCAGTTTTGGGTGTATCTACCAAGGTAGGCACCATCGTATTGCATACCGCGCGCCATTTGTGTAAGAATGGAAGGCAATAAGCTTTCTCCACCAAGCAATTGCGGTGCATTTGGATCGGTGTTGATGTCGATTTTTTTACGACAAGCAGTTGCTCCTACAAGGGCACCAGCTAATAATATGAACAATAATTTTTTCATTACAATGTGGTGTTGAGGGTTTAGAAATTAACAGATAAACCAACGTTATAACCAATCGGCGCAGCAATGCTACCGTAATCGATGCCCACGCTGCCGTAACCTCCGATTGCAGGCGTATTGTAGTTCGCCATCGGGTCGGCACCGGAATAGTTTGTAATCAAAATTGGGTCGGTTACCGTTACGTAGATGCGCGCACCAGAGATCAATTTCGTACGAGATAAGAACTTGCGCGGAACATTGTAGCTCAAGGTTACGTCGCGTACACGGATCCATTTGATGTTCTTTTCGATGAAGTCTTCATCAGAGAAACCTGCTGTGCTGGTACCGATATTGTAATAGCTGTTATAGTAGTATGGTGTAACAGCGGTGTTGTTCCATGTAGGGTGATCCGTATTTTCGAAACCGTCTTTTACTACGCCTTTGATGATGCGCGGGTTTTCACGGTCGAGTGTTTTACGGCTCAACATGTTTTCGTATAAGAATGCTTCGTTACCATTATACACATCGCCACCGTAGCGGATATCTGTGTTCAGGGTGAATACGAAAGAACCAAAGCGGATATCATTTACAATACCCATTTTAAACTTCGGTGCGCGGTCGGCTACAATGCTATAATCGGTTTCCTTAATTGGCATACCGGTGGTAGCATCGATAAGGATATCGCCATTTTTGTTACGCGCGTATTTACGGGTAGTTAAGCTAGAGGTGAAGCTGTTAGGTTTGGTAATAGGGCGAACGTCGCCGGCACCGAATGTACGCGTATCGGAGAATTCTGGCACATCGGCCGGCATTTTCACAATACGACCAACGTTCCTATCAAAGTTCACCGTCATATTCCAGTCGAAATTCTTCTTCTGAACGATGGCGCCTTTTACTTGAATTTCCATACCCTCGTTCCTAATTTCACCACCATTTAAGAAGATTAACACGGCACCTGTACCATAGCTGGTACGCACGTTCAACAATTGTTTTACGCTACGTAAGCGGTAATAGGCGAAGTCGATCCCTAAGCGTTTCTTGAAGAATTGGAGTTCAGTACCCATCTCCAAGTTGTAAGTATATTCCGGTGTAATATTCGGGTTACCACTGGTAGAGTTAGCCAAGTAACCACCACCTTGGTAAGAGTTGGGCGAATATTTATTACCCATGATGTAGAACTCGTACGGTTCTTTACCTGCTGATGAGTAAGAGAAACGTAAACGACCTTCACTTAAGATATTTTGGTGCTTGAACAAACCATGCTCCGTAAATACATACGACAAGCTCGTTCCCCAGAAATCGAAGCCCGGCACTTTATAGCCAGGCGCACGACCCGGTACGTTTGGTAATGCTAGTTTAGATGCATAGTCGTAACGGTAAGTACCCGAGATATAAATTAAGCGGTTGTAATCGAATGAGTAGTTAGCAAACATCGCCCATTTGCGGAAATTACGTTCGTTGCGGTTAGCAGCAATGGTAGCAGGATCGGCGTTGTTGATACTATTGAAATCGGGAACAGATAATTTCTCACCACGTTGCGATGTTAACATCAAGCGGTTATCGTCGTAAGTAGATGACAATACCAAGGTGTTGTTAAACTTACCGAAACGCTTATTGATGGTTGCTTTTACAACCGAGTTAATTAAGCGGGAAGTTTCGCTATAGTCGGAAATGAAACCATTTGTAGCCACACCTGTTCTTGATTCTGGGTGACGGAACATATTGCTGCGTGTAGTGTATACATCGGCGCCTACGATACCTTCTAAATTCAACCAAGGCAAGATATCGATCCCTAGTTTAACGTTCCCCAACAAGCGATCATTCAAATCGGTATTACGGTTTTTGTATACATCGTAGAAAGGGTTATCATTTTCAGTACCACCACCAATTTTTCTACGAGAACCATCTTCGTTCATGTAATCTCTTACATCGTCGTTCACCGGCCATGTGAGCAAGCTCAACAATACACCACCTGTACCACGGGAAGCCTTGATGTTATTAGAAGAAACATACGTAGCAGAACCTTGGAAGTAAGCCTTCGGCGATAACTTCACGCTACCTACTAAGCGGATAGTAGATTTCTGGAAGCGGGTAGTTGGAATTACACCCGATTGGTCGATATAACCGGCAGATAATAATACAGAAGCAGTTTCTGTACCACCACTAACAGATAGGTTATGTCGTTGTGTGAAACCTGTTTGGAAGAAATTATGGATATTATCGAACAACTGTGTTGTATCGGTGTACTTTGTACCACCGAACACGCGTTGCGTATAATCATCTACACCGTTACGACCGGGGCCGTATACAGCTTGAATGCTTGGTAAGCGTTTCAATGTTTCCCAGCGGAAAGAGTTATCGTACGATACCTTGCCTTTACCAGGTTTTGGTTTCTTCGTAGTGATAACAATTGCACCCGATGCACCTTCAGAACCGTACATGGTTACTGCTTCAGGACCTTTTAAGATCGTGATGCTAGCAATATCTTCGGGGTTGATATCAATCCCACGGTTGGCATAATCGGCTGTTCTATCTAATAAAACAGTACCGGCAGTAGTAGAAGCACCGAGCATTTTATCTTGTGAAGGCGTGTTGTTACTAATCGGCAAACCATCGATTACCATCAATGGCTGGTTATTACCCGACATTGATACGGCACCACGTAACACAATGTTTACAGAAGCACCCGGTGCACCAGATGAAGAAGTAACAGTAGCACCCGGCACACGACCGGCTAAGCCCATTAAGAAGTTTTCGCGTTTTGAGCCGGCAATTTCTTCACCGCTCACAACGGGTGCAGAGTAACCCAAAGAGCGACCAGCCTTTTGGATACCATAAGAAGTACTAATGTTTACCTCTTTCAACTGTTTCGCATCGCGTTTCAGTTTTACATCCATCGTATTAGCGGCCCCTACTTTTAACTCTGTAGGTAAATAGCCGATATACGTAAATACCAAAATATCTCCTTCACTCGCCGACAAGGTGTAATACCCTTGTGTATTGGTCAGCGCCCCCTTCGTGGTACCTTTAATTTTAACAGATAGCAAGCCCAACGGCGCGCCATCGTTTGCATCAACTACAGTGCCCGTGATCGTTTTCGACTGTGCTATCGAACGAAACGGAAGCAACATGCAAAGAAGCAGCATGCAAGTGAGCATTTGTTTCATAATGCGGGATAGTTTTAAATTAAGTTTGGTTGATAAAGCAATTATTGATGCATCCAATTTCCGTTTATATCGATTTGTTGTAGTTTGAATGGATCAACCCATTGTTTGAGCCAGTTGGCCAGCTCTTTTCTTTTGATGGTTTGTTGACTGTCCTTTTCTTTATTGATAAATGTTGGAATGGTTGGTATTTGTTTGTTCCACGTATAGTTTTTCACAAACGTGTTAATCATTTCATACGCGCGGGCCTTTGTGAGGGCTGTATTGGCATTGAAGTTATTGGCATTGAAGCTGCTGTTAAACTCCATCAAGCCCAAAGCAAAGTCCTTTTCAGTAACCGTACTATCTGGGTAAAACCAAGTTTGGTTGGCCCATTTAAATGGCACCCCTTTCCCTTTCAAAATACCCGTGGCGCCTATTTCTTGAATGGCTAGGAAATGATCGTTGTAAGGCTTTACATCATAGTAAGGCATGATGTACGCTTTGGATTGCAACAAAGCACCTTGTACAGCACGAACAGAAATTTGAGCAGGTGTAGTATTTTGTTGTACACTTAATGCAGCTAAAACGCCCGCTGCTTGGCCGGTAAGCATCACGCATGGTTGTAAACGCGTGGTACCGTTTACGATGTTGGAGACAGAAATTCCTTTTTCTGCTACGATAAAATTCTTCGCTTGTTTTGGTATCATCACCCCTAAAGGCACGTTGAACGATGGCACAGGATAAAACTCTAAGTGCTGAGGCGCTTCGGCGTTTTTCTTGTGGTGATGGTCGATTGGGTAATCGCCCACGCTTATGCCTGTTCTATATAAAGGCGTACCATACGTATACGGTGCATCGATATGGCGCATCGTAAACCTTACTGCACCTTGCATACGGCGACCTTCGCGGTGGTAAGGAATAAGGGGTAATAAGTCTTTCGTTGGGAATTCATCTTCCGCTAAACCGAGGTTTTTATATCCTAATTCATGTTGAATAAAATAGACAAATCGCAAAGTAACAGCCTTCGCTTTTTCTAATGCTACGGCGCGTTCTGCATGCGACATTTCAATTACATCTAAGTAAATATCATTGCCATGCAAAGGCCAGTTGAGCAAATATTTTTCGTTAGGCAGTTTTGCATAATTCAACATCGATTGGTTATCCACACGAGGTTTTTCCAAAGTTGTATCATGACAAAACTGGGTAGTAGCGCAATCAAATTCCAAAGGATCGTAATCGGCCGGGCAAGGAATAGTTTTATCAACCCCTTTCCCAAAATCCTTTAACACAGCAGTGTAGGTAAGATCTTGGATAATGCCATTGCTTTGTTCGATACCCACTTTTTCACCGGTAATGCTGCCCGCCTCCATACCTTTATCGTATGGCACACCGGCACTTTTCATCACATCACCTAGTTCGGTAGCGTCCATTACTATGTTCGCTGTTACAGTTAACGTTTCACCTTTGGCATTTTTAAAAATAGCCCCCGTAATACGGTTTCCTTTTTTTGTAGCACGCTCAAACTCGTACCCATAGCGAATAGCCAGCTTTGCTTCTTTCGCGGCTATCACCTTCCAAATACTATCGGCTACATGGGGTTCGAATTGGGTGTTACTTACCCAACCTGTAAATACTTTTTCAGGACCACCGTATACTTTGTAGATATGATCGCGAAACTCTTTCCACAGGCCAGAAGGCAGGTTGTGGTTACCGTCAATTGCAGAAACACCTGCGGAAGACAGCATACCGCCTAACCATGGCGTAGGTTCTACGATGAGCGTTTGAACGCCCATGCGAGCAGATTGAATACCGGCAGCTGTTCCACCGGTTCCACCGCCAACAATCAACACCTGCGTGCTGATCTTTTTTTGGGCATTTACCGTTAGCGTGGAAGCACTAACGGTAAATACTAACAACATTTTATGAAGTAGTTTACATAACATGAGAATAGCAAATAAGAACGTTGTAGATTATAGATTTCCTTTCAAACCTTCGGTGAGTGCATCCCACCAACCGTTATTGATAATGTGTACAACGTCGAACACCATTACGCCATCGCTTTTCGCGCGGCACATTTTCATGGCTTTAATGAATTGGTTCTTATCTTTTGCGTATTGGTCAACATATAAACCAGCATATACAGGCACCGCACCTTTTACTAAGTCTTTGCTTAATTCAGCAGAACCTTCTACTGTGTATAAAGGAGATTTTGCAGTTTCCATACCGGCTTCTGTACGAGCCGCTTTTGCATCGCCTTTATTTACTTCCGATTTCGCTACTTCGAAGAAGTAACAGCCGGTGGTGAATAAGTCGAGTAATTCTGCGTAACCGTATTGTTTGTATTTTTTAGTTGCCCAGTTGTAGTCTTTAGATGGGTCGTATTTTTTGCTAGCCCAGTTAACACCTACTTCGTAGTAGGTGCTATACCATGCACCGGTATAGTCGCCGAAGATGATTTTCTTATTGGCTTTCTTTGCCACTTTACGTGCATCGGCGAAGAACTTGTAAATAACGCTAGCGCGCCATTCCAACCATTCTTTATATAATACACCTGGTTCGCGTTGTTTGCCTTTATAAGTGTAGATATCTGAAGGGAAGTTCGCTACTTTCTTACCGATGTATTTTTCGAAGAGTTGTTGAGATAAGGGAGAGAAATCGGCTTGAATACCGTCGTAACGACCGCGATCGAGGATGATACCGTCGAGCGTTGGGTACATATCAACGATTTCTTTTACGATACTTAGTTCGTATGCACGCACTTCGGGGTTAGCCGGGTTGAGCATCGCCGAGTATTTGGTTTTGATTTTCGAGATAGGTACTAAGCCGCTATCGGTATAGTTAAGCGATTGCCATTCTGGATGGCTGGTGTATACAACGCCGCGATCGAAATGGTTATGACCTGCAACGAATACGTTCATAGAAGCATGTGCTACCATGTTACGTTTATGAGCTTCGTTGATGAACACCTGTAGCATATCGAAATCTGCAGCACGTTTATCGCCGTTCCAATCGAGCATTTGTGGAGCGATTTTGCTTTTATACAGCACTTCGCCGGTAATAGGCTTTACATCGATTACCACGTCGGTTACACCGGCTTGTTGGCATTTATCGAGAATGTTTTTAATAGAGTCTTCGTAAGAGAAACGTTTAAAGTTAGCCGTGGCATCGAACCACAAAATGTTACGCCTTGTTTGTGCTTGCGCCATGGAAGCGAAAAAGCAGCAAATTAGAAGTTGGCAGAGTAAGCGTCCATTCATCTTCATGGAATAGTAGTGTTTTGTTTTTGAATAGTTCCGTCCTTGGGGTTTGGCAAATGTGGATGGTTGATATTTTAATGATACACTTCGTATTAAGCGTCATTAATGTAATATTAGATTTCTCGCAAGGCTAAATAAGCAAATATTTTATTAATAAAGAAATACTTATTAAAATATTTTCTTAACATGATTAATATTAACCAATAAATTTAAGATGAAATGGCTTTATAAGAATTTAATACCAATTGGCTTCCTGCATAAAAGCCCGGAAGTTATTTAATCCCTCTATATAATGTGGATAAGCTTCCACCAGCGGAAAACGGTGATGAGCGCTATTCTCGAAAACGTAATACCGCCCGCATGCTAAAACGCAGGCCTGTTTAGCGCCACCGCCGGACGAACGGCCAAAGCATACCATCATACTACATTTAGAAAGCATTTAAGAAGTTGTAAAATCTTGGCGGATGTATTTAGCGGTAAGCATTTTGTATTCAACAACTTATAACAAATCAGAATTCTTTTTTAATTTTTTTTAAAAAGATAATAATTTGATGTTTATTTGTACCCACTAACGTAAGCAAAAGCTGCTATATGAGCGCTAAACATACTTTTTTCGAAGAATTGAATCTCGAAAACATTGGCGGGGTAGCCTATAAAAACCTCAGCCTCAAGAAGAAAATAATCGCCTATTTCGCCAACACAGGAAATGCTACCATAGCTGACCTTAGCCGCGAGCTGAACTCCAGCGCGCCTAAAGTAACGCACTTGCTCAACGACCTTATTCATGATGGTATGGTGCAAGACTATGGGAAAATCGATTCTACGGGCGGTAGAAGGCCGAACCTTTACGGGCTGGCACCAGATTCAGGCTTCTTTATTGGCGTAGAAGTAAAGCGTAACCACGTAAACCTTGGCTTGCTGGATTTTAAGAAGAACTTGGTGAAGTTGGCCGAACGGGTACCTTATAAATTGCAGAATACAAAGGCCTCCCTCGATGAATTGTGCAAAACGATTCTCAGTTTCGTTGACGAGCTGCCTGTATCGAAAGATAAAATCTTGGGCTGCGGCGTAAACTTATCGGGTCGTATTAACTACGCTACGGGGTATAGTTATAGCTTTTTCTACTTTGATGAGGAACCGCTAAGCAAAATTATTGAAAGCAGGATTGGGATACGCACGTTTTTAGAGAATGATTCGCGTGCTATGGCCTACGGCGAGTTTAGTAATGGCGTGGTGAATGAAGAGAAGAACGTGTTGTTTATCAACCTCGATCATGGTATTGGCTTAGGGATATTAATCAATGGGCAGTTGTATTATGGCAAATCGGGGTTTGCCGGTGAATTCGGGCATATCCCTTTCTTTAATAACGAGTTAATCTGTCATTGTGGTAAAAAAGGTTGCTTAGAAACAGAAGCTTCTGGCCAAGCCCTTGTACGCAAGTTCCGCGAAGCCCTCGACGAAGGTTCATCTACTGTACTTACCCGTAAGCATAAACGCAGCGAGGATGTACAATTAGAAGACATTATCCAAGCCGCTATTAACGACGATGTATTGGCAATTGAGCTGATCGCTGAAATCGGGGAGCAATTGGGTCGTGGTATCGCCTTGCTTATCAACCTCTACAACCCAGAACTCGTTATCCTTGGTGGAACCTTAAGCACCACCGGCGATTACATTCGCCTTCCTATAAAGAGTGCCATTAACAAATACTCGCTCAGCCTTGTGAATAACGATACACAATTGAAGATTTCGAAACTTGGGGAGAAAGCTGGTATGATAGGTGCCTGCCTTTTGGTGAGGAATAAGTTACTAACGATGTTATAATCACATATACAATATATTGAGCCGTTTGCACTTAAGTGCAAGCGGCTTTTTTGTTGTTATCTACTTACGTGTATGGTAGTACTAAATACAACCAACCCAACATCAACATCACAACAAAGGAAACATAAGGGAAATACAAGGGAACAATAAGGTGATTATCGATGTGAATACGATGAAACTACATGGATTTACATGGAAACTACATGGAAGTTACATAGGAACTACATAGAAACTGCATGGGAAGTACAGAAAAACACATGAAAACTAGCTAAAATAGCTTGTAAGGGAAGCAGAAGGCAGGGACAATGACTGAATCACACCTTGCAAGGTGTACATTTTGCAACATAAATACAATTACCACCTACTAGGTAGTAATTTGCGACTACGGTACCTTGTTGTAATCGCACCCTGAAAGGCTATATGCAACATCCAATAACCGTCATTCGCCCTTTAGGGGATAATTAAGACAATCAATAAGAACGATTGGAACTTACATGTAGGGAGGGAATGGATTCTATTACAAATTACACCATCTTCCTGCTAATTGTACATCACTTCAATCTTATATTTCATTTGCCCAGACATCGTCCACTTCTCCACTTCTAATAAACCTAGTTGATTATATTGAAAGTATCTAATATCCACAGGAGGCAACTCCTCACCTTTGGGGCCAAAATTAGAAATCGCTTCTTCTACTACTCTTCTTTTATCGTCATACTTAAAAGTGCTTTCCTTCCACCAATCCAATCTTCCTGTTCGCTTCAGCAGAAGCCCATTTTTCACTTCATAAAAATACTTATCGTCACGAACTAGCGTATCAGCCTTGTAATCATAATAAGAAAATCCAACAGTATATTGCTTCTCTCCTTCTTCTTTGCAAAGTGTGTGCTTATGGTAAGTGCTATCATACTTCTTCATAACACGGCCATCATCCTCATAGGTATAGGCCGTGTAAAAAACAAATGTATCAATCCCATTCCGGCTTTCAAACCGGTTCACTTGATGGTGATCGTCATAGGTGTATAAATAGGTGTATTGACTAATAGTACCATCAGCATAATACTTTACTACCTCTTCTTTGGATAACAAGTTGCCGACAGTATAGTAAAACTTAACTACCTCACGTGATGAGCGTTTATTTGATTCCCTACGCTTTTCTGTTACATAATTGAAGCGTTCTATCGACACCTGTTGACCTTCATCATTGTGTTGCGAAATACTTTCTATTCTTTCCCACATCACTGTCCCACTATCGTTATACTGAATTCGTTTTCTCGTGACTTCATGTATCCCCAACGCCGCCAATACACTATCGTTCGACTGGGGGGTATAATAATCTATTTGAACAAGTCGTTTGTTCTTAGTAGTGTATTGACAAGATTGAATTGTACAAATGATCATCGTTATCCACATTAAGCGTAATATCATAGGTAAAATAGTTAGGTATAATTGCTGTTATCTAAATGAAATAAACTGCGGAATCTTCAAAGCGAAGATATCAAATCTTAAATCACTTACGGTGGTTAATTGGAACCAAACACCCTGCATACCGGGGGCTGCATTCGGGTAAGCATAGGCTGCTAATTGCAAGGTATTGATCGACAAGTTCTCGTTACGGATTCTTACACCCACACCGAAACCGCTGTAAATGGGATTACTTAGCAAGTTCGTTTTTTCGTAGTTTAACTGCGAGGCTTGTAGGCTGAGGAAGAAGTTGAATTTGAAACCGTATACGCGCAAAGGACTATACCACACGGTTTCCGACTGCACATTCAATCGTTGGTAACCATTGATGGTTGTACGCACATACCCCGTTAAGCCATTTTCACGGTTAATATTAAGGGGCCTGTAAAAGTAGTTATTCGGGTTACCCAGGTAATCGATCCGTCCAAACTGGCGGAGGTAGCCTTTCTTCCCAAATTTAAACAGGCGACTGAAATAATCCACTTCACCATGTATCACCGCATCTTCGGAAACACCGGCTTGCCAGAAGGTGCCCATACCCAGTTTAAGGGTAACAATGCCTTGCATTTTGGTTAGCCAATCTTTTTGCATTTCCACACCTGTATAGAACCGCCTTCGACCCACCCAGTTTTCCCAGCCTGCTGTTAGGCTGGCGTTGTAGCCAAAGGGAATATCTTCCGTTCTACCAAAACCGAAGAAGTGATGTGCTTTGAAGAAGTCTTGTTTGAAGATATAAAACTGGCCGATGTAATAGTGACGGTCGTTATATATAGGATCATTTTTATAGATTTCTTGGTTGGGTCGCTTGTCGAAGTTCACCCGGTAATACCTTCCGAGGATAGCCATATCGGGTTTACTCCCCATTTTACCATCGTCGCCACGGCGGCGGCGGAAATTATAACCCGTCCACACATCGAATACATTGTAGCGGTAATCGCGGTACAAGCTATCGGCACGGTTGCGGATATTCATAGAGAAGTTATGCGCCAAGGTTAAACCACCTGCTAAAGAGGCTGTTTGACGGTACAAGGGGCGGTTGACGCGTACATAATACGAACCTTCGTACACGCCCGAATCGAGGGCCGTGGTATTATTGAGGGTGGAATACCCTACGCTTGCATCGATAAATGAGCCCCAAAGGTTGTATTTAGTATAGGAGATTTCGGAGTTCCATTCCGGCTTATAATCTTTATCCCACAAGAAACCCACTTCCACCTTCTGCCCTGCACCAAATAAATTGTTATTGTACACCGATGCCCCTACGGCAGAAGTTTGCACTTTGCGAACATCGGCACCGTATTCAAATACATCCTTGGTAATTACCAGCACATCGGCGGTATCGTTATTATCGGTAGAATTAACCACGTATATCCGCGCATCCTGTATAAAAGGGCGGCTACGTAAGTACCTTTCGTTTTCAGCTAGTTCGAATGCGTTCACCGTATCGCGTTCGCGGAAGAATAGGTTTTGACGAATGAGCCATATATGCGAATTGTAATGGAGTTTATTCGCCATTTTAATGAGCTTCATATTCGTTGTAAAAGTGGTATCGTTAATACTGCCGGGACCGAATACTTTCAATTGCCTGTAGATAATGCGGCGGATTACTTTGCCCGTATGTTCCGTGAAGTACTTTTCACTTTTGTACATACTGCTATCTTCCGGCTTAGGGGGTTCGTTGGCTTTGGAGATTTTGCGGAGAACAGAATCCCGGAAGCGCCGGTTTTTCAATGAATCAACATAATCGTTTACTTTTCTGAACCAACGTTTTTTCTGTTTCTGCTCAACGGGTACAGTATCCCGGTCCGGATGTTGTGCAAAAACAGGGTTTACGGGCACACTAAAAAGTGCCAGTAAAAAGCAACAGCCGAACAGTAGTAGTATAAATATTTTACAGAAGCGGTTCAATTCGTAATCCTTCCAAAACTTAAATGGGGAAACAATTCATGAGTCGACAATAGGCAACAAATAAATTTCTTCCCCACATAAGTTAACGAAATTACCGCAATGATGTTACATAATCCTCTGCAAAACGGGAATTTATTATAACTGTAATCTTAGCTTCCACTTCGTAAGCAAGTAAGAAATGCCTAGCACCAAGAAGGAAAACGCGATACTCCATACCACGCCTGCTGCGCCTACTTTCCAAGCTGCCGGGATTACTTCCACGCCCGATAACCAAATAGCCGAGCCAATAATAAATGGTATGATATACGTTAATAACGGGTTGCTAGCAGCCGGTTGTAGGAATCCTGTCCATTTATATTGTTGTTTTATATCTACAATTAAGTAGATGATCATATACAAAACGGTGCAAATCGCCGAGCAATATAATGCCCATGGTGGTGTAGCGCCAATTTTAGAAATAGGATAGAAATAGTGTAATATGAATGCTGCTACTGCCAAAGCAAGGCCATACGCTAATGCGCGTTCGTATTTCGCACGGAAGCTCCATTTGCCATAACGTTTGCCGAAGAAGATAGTAGATAACGTTAAACCGCAGAGCACTAACGATGTATGAATAGCATGACCGGAATGTGCGCTGAAGAAGGAACCTTCGAGGCCCGGGGTTTTACCGAGTACATAAAACACGATACAAGCTGCTATCGCGGTAAACATCCAAATCAATTTATCTTTTGTAAGTAAATAAATAATGGCTGCGAAGAAGTAAGCCCAACCGATTAAGCCAAGAATACCCCACCAATGAATCTTCATACCTTCGTCGCCATTCTCGCCACCTTTGTATAGGAAATAGAGGGCAATTAATCCCGCAACACCAATACCTTTCATTGTATACACATATACCTTGTTCTCGCTATAGTACACTTTCCAAATCAGTATGACGAACAAATAAAAGAGTAAGCTCCACGCTGGGATAGGGATCAACATCTTCTCTTCATTATAGCCCCCTTCCGCATTCACCATAAACAAACCCAGCACTAATAATCCCAATGTGCGGAAAACAATATGCCATACTACTTTGCCCATGGTATCGCCTTTAGAAAGACGGTTTTTAATAGCAAAGGGAATCGACATACCCACGATGAATAAAAACGCGGGGAATACTACATCCACGAACGACATACCATCGGCTGAACCTGGCATGTGCTTCGCCCATTGGGGCATGCCGCTTACGCCTGCCAGTTCATTTACAAATACCATCACCAGGATGGTTAAACCTCTTAATACATCAATGGAGCGGATACGGGCCGCTGTTGTAGGAGAAGACATAGTTCTTTTGGTTGAAAAGGTGATGCATAAAAAACATGCACAAGCAAGAAGCCTGTGCATGTTCACTAACTTAACATGTAAAAATTATGGTCGTGGTGCTGTTTGCACTTGTACCGGTGCGCCTGCGTCGATTTCGATCACACGGCCACCGCGACCTTTGCTATCAAATACTCTGAATTTAACTTTGCCTTTCGCGTTGAGTGGCGCGATGTAGGTAGGACTTTTAGCTGAAGGTTCTTTACCATCCACGGTATAACGTACAGTCAATCCCGGGAATTGAACATTCGCAAACACTTGGCCATCTTTTACAACAGCACCGGCAGTTGGAATGCGATAAAGGTAACCACCACTGTAATTCGCTAAACGTGGTAATTCGCGTTTACCAATAATGTTCGCTAAGTGCGACCATGCCTCTTGGTACATTTGTTCAGCTTTGACTTCATCTTTTTCTTGTGCCCAAGCTGGATCTTGTGCCCAAGCGCGTTCTGCCAAACCTAGTAAACGTGGTAATAATTTATACTCGATATCTTCCGTTGTTTTGGTTGTTTCACTGAAAATAACCCCTTGAATACCTACGATATTCGACTTACCGAAATCTGTTAAGCGGTCTTTTCCAATGAAAATGTTTTTATTCAACGGTGCACCGTATGCATCTACCTTAGAGTTCTTAAAGTAATCGTACGGGATAAGGTAGAATGGTTTATCCACATCGATATAACCGCCCCAGTAGAAGCCGGGTTCATCCCAACTTTTCTCGTACGCCATATCGAAGTAGTTATTCGTTACGCAGCTTAATACCACTTTGTAACCCGCGTTGGCTAAACGGTAAGCGAGATCTTCTGCACCGCCACCCAAGATATTGTTCCATACATCCACTTGAACGTTCTTGTTCGCGAAATCGGGATTTGGAATGCTGGTAGATTTACCATCGAGCTTGGTTTTACGCATGCCCACTTCTTCCCAACCGTATAATTGGATGTTGTGTTTTTGAAGGATGTTATACACTTGTTGATAATAGTAGTACCAAACATCATCTACAGATGCAAGGTTCTTTTCTTTCATCAACTTCGCAACAGCAGGAGAACCTGTCCATGCACCATGAGGTAGCTCATCGCCACCGAGGTGCAAGATATTCAATGGCACGCCGGCTTCTTTGTAGATATCCACAAAATCTTTCACCACTGTTTCGATGAAACGGTAGGTTGAAGGTAAACCTGCATCCATTACGTTATCTGTGAATGCTTGCACAGAAGCGTACTTCGATTGTTCGTTCAGATCTTTCAGTAAATACTCCGTTGCTTTGGCTTCGTTGCCTAAAGCGTGGTAGTGAGCATAGCGAGCGTCCATAGATTTCACCGCTGCGCGGGCGTGTCCTGGTGATTCAATCTCAGGGATCACGGTAATATGGCGTGCTTGTGCGTATTTAAGGATATCGATGAATTGTGCTTTTGTGTAGAAACCAGTGCCTTGGTCGTTATTGGCATCTGGGCCTGAACCGTATGATGGTAGCAACATAGTATTGGCAGCACCATGACCACGTTTGGCACCAACAGATGTTAACTCTGGCAAGGAAGGCATTTCAATTCTCCAACCTTCATCGTCGCTAAAGTGGAAGTGCAAAGTGTTCAACTTATACAATGCCATTACATCAATCACCTTTTTCACATCGCCAACGCTGTGGAAGTTACGTGCCATATCGAGCATGAAAGAGCGGTAACCGAAGCGGGGCTCATCTGTTACATTTACATTGGTAACAGCTACCGACTTCTGTTTGCCTACCCAAGCTTGCCCTGGCATTAATGTTTTCAACGATTGTAAACCGTAGAAAATACCTACTGGGCTGCTAGCTGCAATGGTAATACCATCGGTGGTTACTTCCAAGGTATAAGCGTTTTCCGGCAAGGTGTTTTTGCGCAATGTGATGCCGTTGCCAACACCATTTTCATGAACGGTTAACGGTTTGCCAAAAACGGCCGACATTTCATTGGCAAATAATGCCGCTTCGTTTTTGAAGCTAGGATCGGTGTTGATGGCGGTATTGGGGTTGAAGTTGAAAGTACCGCTTGTTTCTTTGTAATCTTTTGGTGTTGGGAAAACCTTCACCAATTTCTCTTCCGCAATATTTTGGATGAGTGCGTTTTGACTATATACTTTACCTGCGCTGATAGGGGCGATATTATCGCCAGAAAAGCGGAGGAGTTGTTCCTTTTTAGTAGAGGGGGTTACACTGAAGTTCTTAATCGCGTACCCTTTATTCACATCACTATTCCACACTAGGTATAAACCTGCAGGGGCATCGGATTGATGCAATACCCAAGCATCAGAAACTAGATCGATTTTTACAGAATCACCTGGTGCAATACTTTTAAAACCCTCGGTGGGCGTGATTTTGTATAAATCGCCGTTAACGTGGCTTAAGCTCACACCATTAATAGCGGCCGGTTTCACCGGGCGTACGAAGTTATAATACAACTCCCAACCGCTCGCCGGGAAGGCTGTTTTTCCTTTGTTTACAATTGTGAAACCCGATAACGTGGCCATTTTCCCTTCGTGGCCATTGGTTACTACACCCCAAGTTACTTTTAAATTACCGGCGTCGAACGTTGGCTGCTGCTGCTGAGCCAGCACCGGCGACGCGCCCAATAACATGGCTACTAATAGTTTTTGTATCATCTTTTGTGAATTAGGATTGTTTGTGAGTCCTGTGATTATATGCGAAACTGTGTGTGTACCCTGTTTTTCTAACGTTTACTTTAAAGTTACATGAATCGTGTTTAATAAATAGCCTTTAGGATCACTGGAATACTCCCAGAACATTACACCGCCTAATTTGTACTTGGTTACGTAGTTACATTTCGCGATGACAGATTTTTCGTCGTCATAGGTAATGAATACTTTTTCCTTGGCATTGTACAAATACGGTGCTTGTGCATTTTCATCCCAATAAGCCGTGTAGGCACTGTCGTTCAAGAATTTCTCTTTGATGGTAGTAAATCCGCCACCACGAACGCCTTTCTCTGGCACTTGGTTTAATCCAAAGTTGGTATCGTCTTTCATTTTGAAACCACGACCGTAGAACGCGATACCCATTACAATTTTAGCAGGGGGTACGCCGGCTGCAATATACAAACGAATAGAACGATCTGCAGAAGATTCTTCAGGATCTTTTGTGGAACCGTACAAATTGGTGTGGTGACCGGCAATTTTCGATCCTTCGGTTTTGTAATCGTAGGTCATGAGGTTCACGTAATCCAAGTACTGTTGAGCCTTGTCCATTTCCGTCATTTCGATACAGCTTTTAGATGCGCCTACAGCTGTTGTGAGCAATAACTTTTGTTTGAGTTTTGCTTTCTTTTGGAGACTATCGAGGCTGTGACGGAGTTCTTTGAACATGAGGGTGAAGTTTTGTTTATCTTCTGGGCGGTAGACATTGCCTTCTTCACCAGGCAGGCCTGGGTATTCCCAATCGATATCCACACCATCCAGTTTGTACTTTGCTACGATAGCAACAGCACTGGTGGCGAACTTCTTTCTACCGGCTTCCGTGAGAACGGCATCGGAAAAGTTCTCGCTCCATGCCCAACCGCCGATAGAAATGACGATTTTGAGGGATGGGTTGATCTTCTTCAAAGCGCTCAACGTACGGAAGTTAACGGTATCCGTTTTTTCATTTGTGAGGAATGCTTCTCCATCTTTAATGTTAACAAATGCGTAGTTGATGATGGATAGTTTTGATGCGTCAATAATTGATGCGTCAACTAACCCACGATAACCACCTACATACCCTATTACCACTTTGGGCGAGGGTTTCTTTGTGCCGAAGAGGTTGAGGGAACCGAAGCACAGGGCCATGACCAAGCTAAGTTGGTGCGCTATTTTTCTGTATTGCATAGCCTTAAATATATACAACCATCGTTACAACACATAACCGCTAGTCATTTATACAAAACATTCAACAAGCGTACTTTACACGTTAATAGCAAAAGAATGGACCTGTTTTTCTATCTTTACTAAAACTAATTAACCTATGATGCGTAACAGCCTATTAATGGCCCTAATAGTAGTATTTATTGCAGCTTGTAATTCCAACACCCCTCAAACAGCAACTGGCGATTCCACAGTAGCACCTGTAAATAATGGCTTAGATTTAAAACGCTTAGCCATTGGGCACTATACGGGCGATTTCGGCGGGGCTCCTATTCACATCATTATCAACTTCGTAGAAGAAAAATTTATAGCGGGTTACAATACCCATAAAGGCAACCGTAGAAACGTAAGTGGTACGATAGAAGCAGATGGAGATAAGTGGAAAGTTATCTTGAACGAACCTGGCAGTCATGAGTACGATGGCGTGTTTACACTCATATTTGATAAAGACTTCGCTAATGCCACAGGTTCTTGGAAGCCCTTTAGCGACTCTTTATCAGCGAAGCAATTCAAATTAGTAAGGCATAACATAGATGATAATGATCCTAAAAGTTTCATGGAAAGCAACAGTTACTACGACGGTAACCATACTTTATCTTTTTACCAGGATGGTAGCTGCGAGATAGCTTATTATCCAATTAAAGCTGATTCTACTAAAGTATTACAACAAGTGATTGTAAAAGGAACTTACAAATACGCGAACGAAAAGTATTACATCAACTGGGGTAAAGAAGGATTTAATAATCGCCGTGCCGATACTTTCCTTGTAAAGCATACCAAGCCAGACCCCAATAATGAATATGAATCACTCTCTATTACGAATGCTGACTTAGAATTAATGCAAAATGAATTCTAAAATTGGTGGGGTACTGCTACGTGTAGCAGCAATGGCAGCTATATTATGGGGCACATGGTTGATGATTTTGCTTAGCCTACCATACACGAGCTTCGATCCGTATATTGATTTCTTGAACTCCAAACAGTTGGTATACCATATTAAAACGTGGCGTTACAGCTTTTATATCCACGTATTTGTAAGCACAATTGTACTAATAACCGGTTTACTACAATTCAGCAAATACATTATGTTCCGCAAGGCTCAATTACATCGTGGAAGTGGCATAGTGTATATAGTGATAGTAATTTTCCTTAGCGGCCCATCGGGCTTAATTATGGGTATTTATGCTAATGGGGGCCTTGCTGCACAGGTAAGCTTTGTATTACTATCCTTGTTGTGGATCTTGTTTACTGGATTCGCTTTTTATTATGCTACCAAGCGGAAGTTTGCGATACATGGGCATTGGATGTTGAGAAGCTTTGCTTTAACCTTATCGGCTATCAGCTTGCGGTTTTATGCTTTCCTATTAGCTACCTTTCATGTTCATTTGCATCCTAGAACAGCTTATATCCTAATAGCATGGTTGAGCTGGACATTAAATTTACTCCTTGCGGAATACTTGATCCGCAGGAAATGGATCGAAAAGTATTATTTAGGTAAATTGTTATAAAAGAAAACCCCATGCAGCATTCACTACATGGGGTTTATTATATCTTGTAATAGTTATTACCTAGATGCTAATGATGGCGTTTCTTTTACAAACTTTCCTTCTTCATTAATGGTGTACATTTCTTTATACAATTCCTTTCTCGACACTTCCTTCAATTCATCTTCATAATTCATTTCTTCACGTTTCTTTGAGAATTTCAAGTCGATAAATGTCAATTGAAACTTGCCATCTTGTAATAGGTCACCCACAACGAATGGATCTTCCAACTTATCCCGTCCAGCAATTACCATTTTATCGATGATGCGGCCTGTTTTAGCATTGTAATTACAGATTACAAACATCGGTGGTAACATGTTAGTATACATCACATCCTTCACCGCATAAATCAAACTACGGTAAATAGGCGTAGTTTTTAAAGTACCCACTGCGTAGTATACCGATCCCGTTTCGCGGGAAAACTTATCATCGCGGCTCATTTCTGGTATAAAAACTTCGTAATCATAATAAAGACTATTCTCTTCGTATAAGGGGCCTGACTTTTCGTTAAGTACTAATGGAAGTTCTATAGGTGAGAAAGAACGATAAAACAATGTCCATTGTAAGGCTGCCGGATCACCTACACCCGCAAATGCTTCTTGCAAAACATACTTTAAATTGCCATTTTCCCGGAGATATTGCATATCGGGGTCTTTCATAATTTGATCGAAATTACCGTAACCAAATTCGATGGCTGATGTTAAATAATGCTCGGCCAACTCTCTATTACCTAATAAACTATAAGCACACGAAATATTGTACAACAACTTATTCACAGGTTTATAGTCTAATGCTAAAGCCATCTTAAAAGCATTTACAGCTTCCTTCATATTGGTAGTACGCACCATTTCATTATCCCCTTTTACAGATAATAGCGCATTGCCCAATTCGTAATACGATTGTGCTTGCGGGGCAATAAAAATGGATTGTTTAAAGAAGCCGATCGCTTGTTGTGGTTGCTGTTGGTTTCGAAATAAATCAATCGCGCGTAGGAAAAGTTTTTGTGAAGAATCGTTTTTTAATTTCCCATCTTTCAATAGGGCAAAAACGGCTTCACGATTGTAGAGGTTACTAGCATTTAGTTTAGGTGTATCGTCGACCTTCTGTTGCTTTTTACCTGTTTCGGAACAGGCAAATAACAGCATCATGGGGAACAACAGCGTTAAATAGCGCATAGGAAATAGAATTTGCATAAAGTTACGTGAAATGTGGATAAATGCAAGAACCCGGTACTTGCGTACCGGGACTTTACCTAACAACTACTACACAAGTCTTTAATTTCCTAACCTAAAACGAATAGGCAAGTTGAACTGCACATTTACGGGCTTACCATTCTGCTTCCCAGGATTCCATTTTGGCATTTTCTTCACCACCCTTAAAGCCTCTTCTTCTAAGCCTCCACCACGTACGGCACCTGTTGTTTTAAAATCCTTGATATTACCATCACCATCCACTACGAAAGTTACAAATACAGTACCTTCAATTCCATTCTCAGCAGCCATAGAAGGATATACAATCTTGTCGTTCAAAAACTTGTGTAAAGCTTGGTCGCCACCAGGGAAAGAAGGCATGATTTCTACAAAGGTGTAAATCTCTTCTTTCTTCTCTACCGGCGGGGTTTCTACACCACCGGCTGTAGGGCCTAAGCCGTTGGCACTGGGGTCAAAATCACCTTCTACCCCATCAGTTGTTTTGATACCGATTGCTTTGTTATCTGTACTTTCGATTGGTGGCATTTCTTCCTCTGGCTGCACCTGGTCATTATCCACAATACGTGGATGTGTGAATGCTATTGTAGCAACTGCAGGGGGAGGCGGTGCTTGCACCGGAGGCGGGGGAGGAGTTACGGTTTCTGGAATTTCAACGTGCTCTAATACAGTTGTTACAACTACAGGCTTTCTTGATCTATCAATATTTGACAAATCACTATTACTAGCAATTACATAACCACCTACTAACAGCAATGAAATTGAGAACGTTGCTAGTATTGAGTTACGTACACGCTTATTATAGCTCTTACGTAATTCGTATGCACCATAATCTTGGTTTCTTCCATTAAAAAGAAGATCGATAAAATCGGATTGTAAAATTTTATTTGTTTCCATAGCGCGATTGATTTGTTATAGAGATGAAGCGCTACATTTTTTCCATAAAGATTTTTTTCTATTTAGCAAAAATGGGCGAATTCGCCCATTTAATTAATATATAAATCACGCTCCCACACAACCTTTTTACCATTCCCCTGTTATTGATTTTTAGCCGGAGACCACGCTAGGACAAAACCCGGTACTTCTTTTAAGCTCTATCCATATGACGAATTGGAAGCCAATGACACATAAACGTATCTTAACACTCATTATAGCCCTGCAGGCCGCCTTTGTTGCGCCACTTCTAGCACAAACAGCCGGCACTGCACCGAGTATCAACAGGTTAAATTTGCAATCCAGCATACAATATGCCCTGGAACACCAATACACCCTCTTGAATGCTCGCCTTGCCACCAAGAAATCTGTAGAACAAGTACGCGAACAAAGAGGGAAACTATTCCCCCACGCAGAAATCAATGCCAATTTCGTAGATAACATTAAGTTGGCCACATCACTTATTCCAGATATTTCTGCCGGTGGTAACCCTAATAACCGCATTCCCGTGCAATTTGGCACCAAGTTTACATCGAATGTAACAGGGCAAGTGAACCAAACCATTTTCAACAGCGATTACTTCCTCGGCCTGAAAGCGGCCAAGGTATATACCGAGTTATCTACCAAAGATCTCCGCAGAACGGAGATCGATACGCGTGTAGCCGTTACCGAGGCTTATCTAAACGTGCTCGTTAACAAAGAAGCCATCGAAATACTGGTGGCTAACCGCGACCAGCTCAAGAAAACCTTGGAAGATACCAAAGCCCGTTATGATGTTGGTATCGCTGAAAGGATTGATGTGGACAGGATACAAGTTTCCTTCAATACCACCGAAACCCAAGTGAAGAACGCAGAACGCTTACTATACTATAGCTATTTCGTACTGAAATTCCAGATGAGTATGCCGGAGGCCGATTCACTGGAGTTGATGGAAACCGTGCGCGACTTCGATCCAACGAAAGACTTACCACAAGACACTTCCATGTACGAACCGCACGACCGGGTTGAATATTCCATGCAAGAAACCCAAATCGCCCTCAATCAACTCGATCTGAAAAGTAAAAAACTCAGCATACTACCATCGCTCAATGCCTACGTAAACTACGGCTGGAACTTCTTTGGTGCCGATATGGGCGAGCTGTATAAAAGCGGTTTCGGTGCCAGCGCCTTCGGGGTTACATTCAGTTGGCCGGTTTTCCAAGGTACGGAACGTGTGCACCGGGTGAATCAAAGTAAAATCACGCTGCAACAATCATATTACGATCTGCAAAACCTTACCCTACAAATTCAATTAGAAGTACGACAAGCCTTCACCGAATATCAAAACAATATGCTCATCCTTTCTACCCAAAAGCAAAACATGGAACTCAACCAAGGTATTTACGACCGGGTGGAGTTGAAGTTTGAGCAAGGCGTAGCCACGAGCTTAGACGTGATATCGGCAGAAGCCGAGCTGAAGCAATCGCAAGGCGATTACATCAATTCATTATTGAATGCTTTGTTAAGTAAAGTACAACTCGACAAAGCCATGGGTAAGATCCAAACTACGGGTCGTTAACATTTCAAAACAGGTTATTATTAAAAAGAAGATATGCAACCATCTACTTTTAGAAGATTTCAATTACACTCGCTACTACTTGCCGGTAGCATAACGCCAATGGTGATATTACTGGCCGCTTGTGGCGGAAAGAAATCCGCGGCACCCCCTAGTATGGGTCCTACCCCGGTAGTAGCTACCACCATTAAAGCCAGTAGTTATACAGTGACCGAGAATTTCCCTGCTACCTTAACGGCGAACCATGTAGTAGAAGTACGATCCGACGTAACGGGCTTCTTAGAAGCCATAAAAGTACCCGATGGTAGCACCGTAACGAAAGGACAAGTATTATACGAAATCGACCGTAGCAGGTATGGCGCCACGGTAGAACAATCGCAAGCTTCTGTTGCCCAAGCCGAAGCCGACTTAGCACAAAAGCAAAGGGATTTCGACCGGTATAATGCCTTATTGGAGAAAGATGCGATTTCTAAACAAACAGTGGACCAAGCTAAAACGGCCGTTATGACATCGAAAGCGAATCTTGCTGCCATGAAAGCCCAATTAGCCCGAACTAATACCGACCTTACCCATTCCGTTTTGCGTGCACCCGTTAGCGGCAGCATTGGTATTGCTTCTATTCGTGTAGGCGACATCGTGAATGCAGGGCAAACATTGATCAACACCATCGTAAACGAAGACCCTATGTATGTTGATATTGATGTGCCGCAACAACGCTACCGTGAATTCGCAACAGCATTGGCCCATCAAACAGCCACACCCCGCAGTTACTTCCTCACCTTCAACGATCAAACTACGTATGAAGAGCAAGGAAAAATTTTGTTGGTGAATAATACTGTAGATCAACAAACAGGCACCATCCGAGTACGCCTTAGCTTTCCTAATGCGAAACGAGAATTAAAATCGGGTATGACGGCTGTATTGCAAGTACGTTACCAAACGCCGGATGATCAAGTGGCCATTCCTGCCAAAGCCATCCGCGAAACATTGGCAGAAGTAGACGTTTTAACGGTGGATGAACATAATGTAGTGCGTTCGAACAAAGTAGTGAGAGGCGCTATCGTAGATAGTATGCTTATTATCACCCAAGGTTTAAAGATTGGCGACAAGGTGATAACAGAAGGCATGCAAAAAGTAAGACCTGGCGATACCGTTCGCGTACAATTGCGTTAACAGGCAACTGGATCAAGGAATGGTTATTATACACTTAGTAGTAGTTACAACATGATATCCAAAACATTCATAGAAAGAAAGAATACAACGATAGTGATCGCGATCTTGCTCACGATTGTAGGTGGTATTTGCATGGTGAACTTACCCATTGCGCAGTTACCCGATATCGCGCCACCCGTTGTAGAAGTACGTTCCAACTATATTGGTGCCAACTCTACCACGGTAGAAGAAACGGTTACTACCCCCATTGAAAACCAGGTGAATGGTACTCCCGGCGCCATGTATATACAATCTGTAAGTGCGAACGATGGCTCCATGAGTATTACCGTTACGTTCGATTTAGGAGTAGATGCCGATATTGCCACCCTCGACGTACAAAACCGCGTAAACTTCGCCTTGCCGAGCGTACCCGATGATGTGCGTAGAACAGGTGTAACCACTAAAAAACGTTCGAATGATATGTTGATGGTGGTAGCCTTAAAATCGCCTAACGGCACCCACGATAGGGCATTCCTCGACAACTACATCAATATCTATATTAAACCCGAATTAGCACGTATCTACGGTGTAGGCGATGTGAACGCCTTCTCCCAAGATTACAGTATGCGTATTTGGTTAAACCCCGATAAAATGGCAGCCCTGGGTATTACTACTAACCAAGTGGCCGCTGCTATTACGGAACAAAACAGGCAAGTTCCTGCAGGTATTATTGGTGCACCACCTGCTAATAGGAACCAGGCTTTCGAGTACAACGTGAAAGTGAAAGGTCGCCTTGTTACAGCCGAAGAATTTGAGAACATCATCATAGCCTCTAACCCGCAAAACGGTGCCATCGTTCGTTTGAAAGACATTGCCCGTTCGCAGTTAGGTTCCTTCTCTTACGCCGTTAACATTGCGGCCGATGGCAAACCAGGTTCTGGTTGTGCTATTTACTTAGCACCGGGTGCAAACGCATTGAATGTGAACGATGATGTGGAAGCTAAAATGCAAGAGCTGGCCAAATCGTTCCCTTCAGATGTGGAATGGATTGTACCTTTTGAAACAACTTCTTTCGTTAAAATTTCCATTAAAGAGGTAATTGAAACCTTCGTAGAGGCTTTGATTCTCGTAGTAATCGTGGTGTTTATTTTCTTACAGAACTGGCGCACTACCTTGGTACCGGTGTTGGTAATTCCCGTGTCGATTATCGGCACGTTTATTTTCTTCCAGCTGCTTGGGTTCTCGATTAACACGCTCACCTTATTTGGTTTCGTATTGGCCATTGGTATCGTGGTGGATGATGCCATTGTGGTGGTGGAAGCGGTGCAGCACCATATTGATTTCGATAAAATGACGCCCTTACAGGCTACTTATAAAGCCATGAGCGAGGTACAGGCACCGGTAATTGCCATTGCCCTGATCTTAGCAGCGGTATTCGTACCCGTAGCATTTATTCCAGGGGTGAGTGGGCGACTGTACCAACAGTTTGCCTTAACCATTGCGTTCTCGGTATTGCTCTCGGCCTTCTTGGCATTAACGCTTACACCAGCGTTGTGTGCTATGTTATTGAAACCGGCACATTTGAGTAAAAAATCAACAGGTATTAACAAGTTCTTCTACAAGTTCAACAAATGGTTCGGGAATGTAACCGACAGGTATGGTAAAGGGGTAAGTGTAGCGATTCACAAATCGGGGTTTGTATTGATCTTGTTAATGATACTTTTCTTCGTAACGGGATTCTTATTCAAAACAACACCTACCACCTTTATTCCGCAAGAGGATATGGGTTCGATGTACTTAGCCTTGGAATTACCCGATGCATCGAGTACACAAAGAACTTTACAAATAACCGAACAGGTAAATAAAATATTGGCCAATGACAGTGCCGTACAACACTTCATGGGTATTACAGGTATTAACTTCATTGCGAATGCCATTAAACCTAACTCCGCTACTTACTTCTTACAATTGAAACCGTGGGACGAGCGCTATAAGCGGGGCGACGATATTAACAAAGTGCAAGCAAGGGTACAACGCGCTTTAGCGCAGTTTACCGAAGCTACCGCCATTGTTATTCCCGCACCTACCTTACGGGGCTTGGGTACATCGGCCGGTTTCTCCTTTATCTTGGAACAGAAATCTGGTAACGATGTGAACCAATTCAACCAAGTATTAGGGCAATTCCTTATGGAAGCCAATAAGCGACCGGAAATTATGCGGGCATATGCCTTCTTCTCGGCTACTACACCGGAAATTAATGTGACGGTAGACCGCGACAAGTGTAAACAAATGGGTGTATCAGTAGGCGATGTATTCACCACGTTACAAACCTATTTAGGTGGCTTGTACGTGAATGACTTCACCCGGTTCAGCAGGAGTTTCCGCGTAGTATTACAAGCAGATACTTCCTTCCGGGCGAACATCAATGCCTTGAATACTTTCTATGTAAAAAACCAAAACGGCGAAATGGTACCGTTAAGTGCTGTAGTAACCCATCAAACCGGGGTAGGCGCACCGGTATTGAACCACTTCAACTTGTACCGTTCTGTAGAAATTGATGGTGTAAACCAATACGGTTACAGCTCTGGCGATGCTATTAAAGCCTTGGAAGAAGTAGCGGCGCAAGTGTTGCCTTCGAACTTTGGGTACGACTGGGCCAATATCTCCAAGCAAGAGATTGAAGCCGGTAACAAAAGTACCATGATCTTCGGGTTATCTATCTTATTCGTATTCTTATTATTAACAGCTTTATATGAAAGTTGGTCGGTACCGTTCTCTGTATTATTAGCCGTTCCAATTGCCTTATTTGGTGCCATCCTTGCCTTGTTTTTAAGTAAGCAGGCGAACTCGGTATACTCGCAAATTGGGTTAATTACCTTAATTGGTTTGGCGGCGAAGAATGCGATCTTGATCGTAGAATTCGCCAAAGAGCGGGTAGATGCAGGTATCCCGTTAGTGAAGGCTACTTTGCAGGCGGTGAAATTACGTTTTAGGCCGATTTTGATGACATCCTTTGCATTCATCTTGGGCGTATTGCCGCTGGTATTTGCTGAAGGCGCTGGTGCAGCATCCCGTGTAAATATTGGCTGGACCGTAGTAGGTGGTATGTTAGCAGCCACCTTACTAGCGATTTTCACAGTGCCGGTTTTATATGTACTTATCACAAGGTTTGCCTATGGTAAAGCGAAACTCGCAGAACTCGAAGAAATGGGGCGGAAAAATCCTCCACCAGAAGATCATTTCGTGGAAGAAGGTGAAGAAGAGTAGCCATCTTCATTTGATTAGGAATTATTTTTTTAAAATGACACATGTAGAAGGGTAACATATCCTTCTACATGTTTCCCTCTCTCTCCCGCCAACCCCAAACCCGCACGCTGTTCCTGCCAACGGCGATAGGCCAACGCTCCCCTGGATTTTAACAATATATACCAAGCATTTTAGTAGGAAAACCTGTATTATTACACTTCGACAAATCATATAAAAAATCCGGCATGTCTACAGAAGTGATCAAACAATTGCAGGAAGCGGTGGCGGTATCGCCTAATAATGTGCCGTTACGCTTGCATTTGGCCCAGGTGTTATTACAAGAGCATGAATTTATTTTCGCGGAAGAGCAGTACAGGAAAGTATTAGAGCTAGACGCCAAAAATGAAACAGCCCAGTTGGGTCTTGCCCGCACGTTTTACCAACAACAAAAATATTCCGTTGCCATTGTTGTATTAGAACAATTGGAACAACAAAATCCCGATCATTTCGACGCTCTTTTATTGCATTGCAGGATACTCGTAAAAGAGAATTCTATGCAGGAAGCACGCGATGTGTATCAACATTTACTCAGCCTCAACCCAGGCTTCCGTGATGAAGTACTCGATACACACTTCCGGGTATCGCAACAAGGTCAAAACGCGTCTTTACAAGACGACGATGACGACGAAGATGAATTCTCTACCAACACCTCCCCTTTTATGTTGGAGAAACCTGACATGAACTTCGCCGATGTTGGTGGTATGGAGCGTGAGAAGCAGGAAATTGACTTGAAGATTATCAAGCCTTTACAATTCCCCGAACTCTACAAAGCTTACGGCAAACGTGCCGGTGGCGGTATTTTACTGTATGGCCCTCCAGGTTGTGGTAAAACTTACTTAGCCCGTGCTACTGCAGGCCAGATTAATGCAGAGTTTATTAACGTGGGAATACACGATGTATTGGATATGTGGATGGGGAATTCTGAAAAGAACCTCCATGCATTATTTGAACTGGCCCGTGCCAGCAAGCCTTGTGTATTGTTCTTTGATGAAGTAGATGCTTTAGGAGCGAATCGTAACACGATGCGCAATAATGGTAGCAACCTTATCAACCAGTTCTTATCGGAAATGGATGGTATTAATGCCAACAATGAAAACATCCTCATTATGGGTGCAACAAATGCACCTTGGAACCTCGACCCTGCCTTCCGAAGACCGGGCCGTTTCGACCGCATTATATTCGTAGAACCACCTGCACAAAAAGGCAGGGAAGAAATTTTAAAGATTCATTTGAAAGGCAAGCCTGTTGAAGGCATTGATTATAGCGCTATTGCAAAAGTAACTGAAGGCTATAGCGGGGCCGATTTAAAAGCCATTATCGATATTGCCATCGAAGAGAAGTTATTAGAAGCCTTACAATCGGGCACGCCATCCCCTATTACTCAAAAAGAACTCGTTAAGGCCACTAAAACCCACCGTGCTACTACGCGCGAATGGTTTAATACCGCCCGCAATTACGCGATGTACTCCAATGAATCGGGTATATACGACGATGTGCTGAAATACTTAAACATTAAGAAATAATCATGGCCGAACAACTGAATAGGGCTTGGTTCTTTATACAACATCAACGTTACCAAGATGCGATTACAACGCTACAGCACTTCTTGGGCGAATATGCCAACAATAGTGATGCGTTGTACTTACTCGCCATTTGTTACATGGAGCTGGAGCAAACCCAAAAGGCAGCAAGCATCGTAGATGCGGCCCTCGCTAATGATGCGGGCGATCCTCGTTTCCATTACATGAAATCGCGGGTACTCATCGAAGAAAGAAAGTACGATCAAGCATTCACCTTCATTGAGAATGCTGTTAGTATCGACCCATACGATGCCAGCTACTTCGCTACATGGAGCCGGATCTTCCTCATTAAAAAGAAATTCAAGGAAGCCGTGGCTAAAGCAGAAGAAGGTTTAGCGATTGATCCCGAAAATGAAAGCTGCCTCAACCTACGCTCACATGCTCTTTACTATTTAAACGATAAAGAAGCCGCATTTGCCGGCTTGCATGAAGCGTTGGAACATAACCCAGAAAACGTGTATACACACACAAATTTGGGCTGGAAACACCTTGAAAATGGAGATAAAGCCAAAGCCCTCGAACACTTCCGGGAGGCTTTGCGTAAAGATCCTACTTTCGAATGGGCGCGCAGCGGGATGGCACAAGCCATGAAATCGAAATATTGGCTCTACAAACTGTATTTGAAATACATGTTCTTCATGAGTAAACAAACCGGTAAAATGCAATGGATCATTATTGCCGGGATATTCATACTAGGACAAGTGTTAAGTAACGTTTCAGATGTTTTATTCTACATACTGGCTACGTTTGTTGTAGGTACCTGGATTGTAACGCCACTTAGTAACCTGCTCTTACGCATAAACCCGTATGGCCGTTATTTACTAACTGCGCAAGAGAAAAAGACCTCTAACCATATTGCC
Source organism: Chitinophaga skermanii (assembly GCF_003259335.1). GTDB lineage: Bacteria > Bacteroidota > Bacteroidia > Chitinophagales > Chitinophagaceae > Chitinophaga > Chitinophaga skermanii. Next base: position 625,759 of record NZ_QLLL01000001.1, on the reverse strand, counting down.
CTGCTTTTTGGGTTAAGTGCAACTACCGGCTTAGCATATTTGGCCTTGCCCACAGTAGCAGGCTTATTGGGTATTTGCATTTATGCCGCTATTATGGTTATTCCCATTGCTACAATGAACTTACCCGAACTGCCTAAAAACGTACGTATTTTGCGGTTATTCACAGCCGGCTTAGGTGCCATGGCTTTGTATGCCATTGGTACTGCTTTCTTTCAAAACACGATTGAAAGCTTTGCCTTTTTCTTCCCGATGATCGGGGTGTTTGCGTATCAATCTACCGCTAACTTCCTCATGATGCGGGAAAACTCGTAGTCATCATTCATTCCAACATAAAAAAAGACGCTCCGGTACAGAGCGTCTTTTTTATTATTCAATAACATTAATAGCTATTAACGATCCAAGGCTCCTGCCGCTGCCTCATCCACGAACCAATGTAACTCTCCATTTTCGGGTTTAATCACTTGGCTTGGGTAAACATCGGGATTGTATACGCCTTCTATAACGCTTTTCAAAGTAAGGGCTTTTCCTTCGCCTGTAGCCAAGAACACGATACAGCTAGCCAAGTTCACAACTGGCGCTGTTAACGTAATACGGTACATATCCTGTGCATCCAAGAAGAAGGCGCTCGCCCATTTCTTGTTTTCGTGCACGATGGGTAAGCCTGGGAAAAGTGACAAGGTATGTCCATCGTCGCCCATACCTAAGAGTACGAGATCGAAGGTGTTTTCTTGTCCTTTGAAATAACGGTGCAAGGTAGCTTCGTATTCTTTTGCTGACTGTTCCGGTTCACGGTCGGTTAACATGGGGTGAATGTTTTCCGGGTTTACTGGAACGTGGTTCAACAATACATCGAATGCCATGCGGGCGTTGTTGCGGCTATCTTCATACGGAACGGCTCTTTCGTCGCCCCAGAAGAAGTGCAATTTCTCCCACTCAATCATTTGATTATACGGTGCTTTCGCGAGCAGGGCATACAAGGCTTTCGGGGTATTACCGCCAGAAAGCACGAATGTAAAGCGCTCTTGCGTTTGCAATTTACTTTGAATGTAATTGCTCAACCATGCCGCTAAGTTTTCGCTTAGTTGGTGGGTATCTTTTGCAACGTGTAATTCCATTGTTCTAGTTTTTATCCTCTCGGTGTAGGAATGTTGATCCAAGCATGTCCGTCGCGGGCAATCAATGCTTCTGCATCTTCAGGGCCCCAAGAACCTGGTGCGTAATTCGGGAAGTCTTGCGGACCGCGTTGGTTCCATACTTCCAAAATAGGCATGATTACTTTCCATGCTGCTTCCACTTGGTCGGCACGCATGAACAAAGTCGCATCACCTTCCATTACATCCAATAACAATGTTTCGTAAGCTTCCGGTGTATGATCATCGTAGGCTTCATCGTAGTTGAAGGTCATGTTCACAGGATCTAACGTCATATTCTGACCAGGGCGTTTTGCTTGGAAACGGATACGGATATCCATTTCTGGTTGAATACTAATGGTTAACCTGTTCGGGCGCCAAGTTTCTGCCGATTCTGTTGGAAATGCATAATGTGGTGCCGGGCGGAATTGCAACGTAATATGGGTGGCTTTATCGTGCATGAATTTACCGGTTCTGATATAGAACGGTACACCTTGCCAACGCCAGTTGTCGATATAGAACTTCACAGCGGCGTATGTTTCCACTTCAGATTTAGGATCAACACCTTTTTCTTCGCGGTAACCTACTACTTGTGAACCTTTCATCCAACCGGGGCCATATTGACCGCGAACAGCGTACTCGTGTACTTCTTCTTTCGGAATACGGCGGATAGCATTCAGCACATCTACTTTCTTATTACGGATTTCGTTGGCATCGAAGGAAACAGGTGCTTCCATACCAATCATACAGATTAACTGCAGGATGTGGTTTTGCACCATGTCGCGCAATGCACCGGAGTGTTCGTAGTAACCACCACGACCTTCCAAGCCTACGCTTTCAGCCGCTGTAATTTGTACGTGCTCGATGAAGTTGCGGTTCCATACCGGTTCAAACAAAGCATTTGCGAAGCGCAAAGCCAAGATATTTTGAACGGTTTCTTTACCGAGGTAGTGATCGATGCGGAAGATTTGCTCTTCAGCAAACATTTGACCCAGCAAAGTATTCAGCTCTTGTGCAGACGCTAAATCGTGACCGAATGGTTTCTCTACTACAATGCGGGTAGCACGTTTGTCTTTGCAAAGATTCAAAGCCCCTAATTTAGGCGCAATGATAGGAACGAGTTGTGGCGCTACAGCTAAGTAGAAAATCACGTTCGGGTGTACGCCCCATTCCTCTTCCTTCTTCTTCACCAAGGCAGCAATACTATCGTAATTCGCATCATTCTCAGCATCCAACTGCAAGTAATTCACATGTTGGAAGAACTCTTCCAAGTGCGAATCGCCGCCGTCGTTTTCACGCGAAAACTTCTTAATACCATCTACCAATCTCACACGGTAATCCTCGTCGGTGTAGTTGGTACGACCGATACCCGCGATGGCAAATTGTTCGGGCATCCAATCGTCTAAGAATAAATTGTAGAGCGCTGGTGTCAGCTTTCTCAAGTTCAAGTCGCCACTGCCTCCAAAAATAAACAAGATGGAAGCCGGTGGACGTTTATGATGTAACATGATCAGGTGTATGTTGTTCGATTAGTATGTGTTCCACTCGGTATGGAAAGTACCGGGCATATCAGTTCTTTTGTAAGTATGCGCGCCGAAATAATCGCGTTGCGCTTGTACCAAGTTCGTGCTCATGCGTTCGCTACGGTACGCATCAAAGTATGATAATGCCGCCATGAAACCCGGAGCTGCAATACCTGCAGTAGCTGCGTAAGCTACGGTGTTGCGGGTACCCGCTGTTTTATCGTTCACAATTGCCGCGATATCTGCATCTTGCAAGATGTTTGGCAATGTAGGGTTAGCGGTATATGCTTTGAAGAATACTTCTAACAAGGTAGAACGGATAATACAACCACCTCTCCACACACGTACTACTTCCGGCATAGCGATGTCCATACCTAATTCTTTCGAAGCGGTTTGGAGCATGGCTAAACCTTGTGCATAGCTCATGAGGGTAGCGAATTGTAAAGCGTTGCCTACTTCTTCGATAAAGGCTGCTGTGTTAGCAACGGCTGCTGGTTCTACGCTTGGGTATAATGTAGCGGCGGATGCGCGCTCTGCTTTTAAAGAAGAGATGTTTCTACCGGCAACGGCTGCATCAATTACAGTAACAGGGATGGGTAAATCGAGGGCATCTTGTGATGTCCACTTACCTGTACCTTTTGCACCGGCTTGGTCGTCGATATAGTCTAATAAGCGGCCACCTGTTTTCTCGTCCGGCATCAAGAAAATATCTTTCGTGATTTCCATTAAGAAAGAAGGCTGCTCGTTATTCCACTTCGCAAATACTTCGTGCAATTGGTCGTTATTCAACTTCGCGCCATGTTTCAATAACACGTACGCTTCGCTCAACAACTGCATAATACCGTACTCGATACCATTGTGTACCATTTTCACGAAATGCCCTGCGCCGCCTTTACCGAGGTAAGCTACGCAAGGAGAGTCGCCCACTTTTGCAGCGATCGATTCTAAGATCGGCTTCAAAATTTCGTAGGCTTCTACGTCGCCGCCTGGCATAATGCTAGGGCCGGTACGTGCACCTTTTTCGCCACCGGAAATACCGACGCCGATAAAATGGATGCCTTTTTCTTTTAATGTATTCACGCGGCGGAGGGTGTCGGTATAGTGGGTATTACCACCATCCATTACAACATCGCCGGGTTCGAGAAGGGGGATAAGAGATTCGATAACGTCATCTACCGGTTTTCCCGCCGGTACAAGCATCATCAATTTGCGTGGGCGCTTGAGGGATTGCACCATTTGCGAAAGTTCATTAACGCCTTTAACGGTTGTGCCTGGAGTAGCGGCATTTTCTGTTGCCTGCGTTTTTTCGCTGTCTTTATCGAAACCGATAACTGAAAACCCGTGATCGGCGACGTTGAGCAATAGGTTTCTACCCATTACACCAAGCCCGATCATGCCAAAATCGTATAAGCTGTTTGCCATAATTTAAATGTGAATCACAACCATAAAGTGTAGACCATTACACTAAGATGGAACAAAATTAGGCATTTTAGTGAAAGGAGAAGGTACCGAATGCCATGAAGGTGTCATTTACCCCCGGGGTAACCACAAGGAAACGAGTTAAAACACGCGACCATGAACGGTTTCAGCAAAGCACACTAAAATTAAATTTATCGCCGTGGGCTGTTACTGGAAAAAATAGGAAAATAACAACGATTCCCCCATCTTTTTACATTCCAATTTCAATCACGGTTTTTCCCTTCGCTTTCCCACTTTTACTGAGGGCAATGGCTTCGGGTACTTCGTTGAGTGAAATCACAGTGCCTACAGGCACTTCCAGTAGTTGCTGATCCACCAAAGAACTCAATTTATCGAGTGCCGCCACGCTGCCCTTGGTTTCAAAATTGCCACCTTTCAGTCCTTTTGCACGCAAGGCTTCTTCATTGGCCACAAATACGGTGGTTAAGGCCGTACCGCCGGGCTTCACTTGTCCACTCATTTTATCGAAATCGTCTGCATTACTCACCAAGTCGATGAGGCCATCGACACCTTTCGGGTGTTTGCCTTGCAATTGGGGTATAACAGGGGCCTTTGTATGATCGATGATTTCAGAGGCTCCCAATGCTTTCATGCGGGCTTCGTTAGCGGGGCTTGCTGTAGCAATCACGTAGATGCCGCGGAGCGCTGCTAAGGTAGTAGCAAAGCTTCCCACGCCGCCGGTAGCGCCGTTAATGAGCAGGGTTTCCCCTTTTTGTAAGTTCAGGGTATCGAGTAATTGGTAGGCCGTCATCCCGCTGGTAGGAATGGCAGCGGCGGTTGTTAAAGGCACACTATTCGGTGCAATGGCAATGTTAATTTTTTCGGGCACTACAATATATTCGGCATAGGAACCCTCGCCGATAGGTGCATGGATAAACTGGCCATATACTTTATCGCCCACCTTAAAACGCGTAACGCCTTCGCCAATTTCCGCTACTACACCGGCACCGTCTACACCCATAATAAGCGGGAAAACGTGCTTCATATGGTCTTTCATGATACCATCGGTCAATTTCCAATCGTACGGGTTAAGGCCTGCGGCCGCCATTTTGACTAATACCGTACCTGGTTTTACAGCCGGTTTCGGCAAGTCCATGAGTTGGGGAGATTCATTAAAGGCAGTAACAGCTATTGCTTTCATGGTTTTAACATTTGAATGGTGTGTTTGCATTCCCTAACGGAGTAGGTTAAACGAATATACGCAATACCGGGGTACTAACCTGTATGTTTTTGTTGTAGATATAAAACAAAACAGGCCATTGTATCAGCCCCAATATATACGCTTGTATTAGTATAGCACTATATATAGTACCGCCTGGTGTTATGAAAATTAATAACGATTTCCTGAGGGTCATGTTGAATACTATATTTTTATAATATATCTTTATAAAAAGATCCACTCCCGATGCAACCTATGAAAACCGGCCTCTTGTTCGGCTTATTGTGCATACAAGCATGTTGCTTGTTTGCCCAGTACAAACCCGATTGGCAAAGCTTACAATTAACCGGCAACGTGGCCCATATTGAAGAACGCCTATATCAAAAACCCACGGGGAAACCGGAATTCGACGAGGATGATGCCGGCTTTCAACTGTGCCAAATCGGCCATGTAGATTACGACTTCAACGAAGCAGGATTAGCCATATCCCGAACATTCTGGAACTACGATGGAGAGGAGTTTATATTCCCGCAAAAATGGGCGTATACTTACCAACAAGTAGATACCTTGTTCTTAAAATCACTTTCCACCACCGAAGGCAAAACCTATGAATACTACTATAATGAAGAAGCCTTGCTTGTAAAAGAGTTTTATTACGAACATGCAGCCCTCCGCCAAGCCGACTATTACATGTATTCTACCGAAAACCAACTGGTACAAAAGCTTACACAGAACTACACCAACAACAAGTTATCTAAAAACATTACCACGAAATACACGTACGATAAATGGGGCATGCTCCGCGAAAAATCCAATACCGAAAACAAATACGTGTACCGCTACGATGCTAATAAAAAGCTGGTAGAGGAAGAGAATTACCTGCACAAAAAACTTGATTTAAAAATTACATACAACTACAATGCGCAGGGATTATTACGGGAGAAAAACAACTTAAGTGCCGACAATTACGTGCAAGAGTATCAAACATTTGTATACAACACGAATGGCAAAGAAACTTTGAATGTATTGTACCAATTGCTCGACCGGATGCCTGTAGATGAAATTCACCAAGAAACCACTTACGATGCATCTGGCAAAGTAGCTACTACCAAAGAGATGCGTAAATCGGATCATCAAATCCTCCACCGCACAGCATATTTCTACGACACGCAAGGTAACTGGGTGAAGAAATTGAGTTATGATGGGAACAACGTTATCAACATGGCATTGCGGAAAATTGAGTACTATTGATGTACATTTGACGCCATAAAAGAAATTACGTGCACTTTTTTGATATAGAGAATATACTCGTTACCGTGTTCGGGTATCCATTGAGTTATGTAGAATGCATTGGCACCATCATGGGTTTATTCGCCGTGTGGTTTGCAGCGAAACAGCATATTATTACATGGCCCGCCAGCTTAATAAATGTTACCTGTTTCTTTGCTGTATTCTACCAAGTACAGTTGTATTCCGATATGTTTTTGCAAGTTTACTTCTTCGGCATTAGTGTGTATGGTTGGGTGATTTGGAAAATGCAAAAGCAAGAAGGAAAACCTATACAACGACTCAGCAACAAACAACGTATACAAATACTTATTTGGATAGCCGCACTAACAGGCATATTCGGGTATTTCATTCAGCACTTGCACGATTATTTCCCTTCGGTATTCCAGCACCCGGCGGCCTTCCCGTATGTAGATTCGTTTATAGCTGTGGCCAGCATATTTGCCAATACGTTATTGGCACGTAGGATATTCGAGAATTGGGTATTGTGGATTGTGATAGATGCCATTTGTATTTTCGTTTACGCGTTGAAGCATATTTTATTTATATCGTTCGAGTACTTTATATTTTTCTTTATGGCATCGTATGGTTTGTATGAATGGGTTAAAATAATGAAAGATGAAAAAAGGCTTAGTACTCGGTAAGTTTTACCCTTTACATACAGGACACCTCGCTTTAATTAACCATGCTTTGTGGTTGTGTGATGAATTGTATATACTTATTTGCGCGTCGAACAAAGAAACGATACCCGGTGCTATTCGCCTACAATGGATCAAAGATAGTTTCCCGAATCAACCGTTTATAAAGCCTATTCTATTCGAATACAACGAAGCCGATTTACCGAATACATCGGTATCGGACGAAGGCGTATCGAAGGTTTGGTCGGAGGTGATTGCTACATTGGTGCCACCGATAGATGTGTTTGTAGCAAGTGAACCCTATGCAGTTTTTGTAGCGGCGCATTTACATTGTGCGTACGAGTTATTTGATGTACCGCGGGAACAATACCCAATTGCAGCGAGCGACATTCGTAAGCAACCATTGCAGCATTGGGGTTTTATAGCACCTGTTGCGCGTTCCTACTTTACCAAGAAAATCTGTTTATACGGTACCGAATCTACAGGCAAATCTACCCTTACGCAATTACTTGCCGAGCACTACCAAACGGCCTATGTACCAGAAATGGCCCGCGAGGTAATTGAGCATACGGATGAAGTACAGCCAGCACACCTGCAAGAGATTGCCACGCTACATGCTTATACGATTGTAGAGAAATTACCCACTGCTCATAAATTGTTGTTCATCGATACCGATGTAAACATTACCCGTTCTTACAGCGAGTTCCTGTTTCAACAACCGTTACAAGTAGCGCATTGGATAACAGCGGCCAATAAGATGGATTTGTACTTGTTTTTGGAGAATGATGCGCCGTATATTCAAGACGGTACGCGTTTAGACCGGGAGCGCCGGGATGCGCTTCATCTCTTCCACGAACAGCAGCTTTTAGCTTCCCAGGTTCCGTTTGTACGTATTAGCGGTACTTGGGATGAAAGATTACAACAAGCCATTACTGCCGTTGATGCGTTCCTTTCCACACAATAAGGGCAATGCTTACTACACATCAACAAATAGCCAAGGAAAAGCTTACTTTATGGAATTCATGGGCAACTGCGGTCAATACACTACCGAGCCTTTGAAAAGCCTTTGACTTCCCTTTGAGAATAACTACTAGGTATATCCTGGATATATCCTACATATATGGGAAATATATCTCCCCCCAGTAAAGAAGCGGTTTTACCATTAAAACAACATTAAACTAACATTAGGAGATATTATTTCATAAGGGTTTCAGCCGTATAGCCCGCTAGAACCCTCGCTGGTTCTACCTCTATTTTCTTCACTGCACGCACACTTCAAACGAAGTGTCCCACACCCCTACTTTCACTTCAGATCATTACCTAAACATTAACAAAAAAGGCACCAAAGAGCCTTAAATTCACCTTCAATTACAAATCCTACACACAAATTCCATTTTACAATAACAAGCCGGATTTGAGCCTAAAAAAGAGAAAGGGCCGCCACCGAAGTTTGCGACCCTACCCTGTTATACCACTTTGTATTTTGCAATTACTTGTTTAAAGCGTCGTTGAGGACTTTCATGAGCGAATTACCATTTTCTGCATCATAATCTGCAGCCCATAAGTAAGCGCCTTTAAAAGCACCGGCTTTGATATAATCGGCTTTTTGTTTCACGAGCGGTTTACCGTTGAAGTAAATACCTTTACTACTGTTAATCATTTCTTTATCGGCTGCTGTATTATCAAGCGCGATAATGTCTTTGAAAGGCACGTAATCGTAGGAACCCCAACTAGCATTGTTGCCATTGTCATCTAACTCCAAGTAGCGTAAACCAAATGCCGGTATACCTACTACCACTTTCGATGCACCCACTTTATTCACCCAAATCGCCGCTTTATCCAACATGTACTGGTAGCTCGATGCTTGGCCTAAAGGCGCACCCGGACCCACAAAAGTTGGATCTTCAAAAGCACGTACGTTAACCCAATCAGCATTCGATACATTCGGGTAATCCCAATGTTGCCAACCTACACCACCTGTAAGGGTTACCAATGAATTAGCCGGCAATGCTGCGCGTAATTCGTTGATGAATGTACCCAGCTTAGAAAGGTTTTGTGCATATAAACCAGAGTTAATGTCGGTCATTACCAAGTCAACACCATCGAAGCCTTTCGCGGTTACATAGTTTTTAATATTGTTCAGCAAGATAGCACGGGCGGCATCGTTGTAGATAGCTTGACCGAAATCGTTGGCTTCGTACAAAGCCCATCCATCAACACCCGATAAACGACCCGTAAGGCCGAGTAATACACGGCGACCGGCGATATGCCCACGGGCAACCATTTCATCGGCGCGTTGATTGGTTTCACCGGCGGAAACGTCGAGTGCGCCATCGGTTGTGACTTTACCTGCCAAGAATGATACGTGTGTTACGTTATCCCAGTTCACGCTGGCGGCAGAGCCTCCGCTTGTTACATACCCTAATGCTACTTTTGTGAAGGGCTTCGGTTCGTAAGTCGAAGGCTTTACGAGCACTTTAGTAGAACGTACGCTGGCAAGGCCGCCGTAAGTGGCTTCTAAAGTCAAGGCGAATTCGCCGCCGGTTGTGGGGGTGAATGTGAAAGCAGTGTCGGTGGATACTTCTTTTCCATCTACCTTCCAAGATACTTTTACTTGGCCGGCAGGAGAGAATAGTAAACCGGTGAATGCAACAGATTCGCCCCCGTTAATAACATGACTAGGCGTTTGAAATACGTTTTTCTGGTCGAAAATTCTCGGTTGATCACCGGGTTTCCAACCTGGATCGCTTACATCATTTTTATTGCAACTATTGCCTATAACTAGGATGGCAGCGAGTATTAGAAGATGATATATTTTTCTCATGATCGTTTCTTTTTAATTGGAATGGTGATGATTAGAGTTCTTTATCCCACCATACACGTTTATTCCAGCTATTGCCGCCAAGCGCGTCGGCAGCTTTTTGATAATTGGCGGCATTTTGTTCCCTTTCGATCAAAGGATATTCGAATCTACGTGGGATGGTTTCCGAGTTCGACAAACCAGGTACATAACCCGGTGTTAAATTCGGGAAACCACTTCTGCGCCAATTCGCATATGCTTCCGGCCCGTTTAAGAACAAGGCCACCCACAATTGCGAGTTGATCATTTGTAATTCGCGTCCAGGTGCCAACACGTTATCTGCTTGGAATTGCGATAATTGCGTGTTGGTAAATGTTGGCCCGTTGGGGAATAAACTCAATTGATAAAAGGCCGCTTCAATCCCTTTGTTGTAGTGATATTTATAATCACCTCCATTCACCGTTAAATTCCAACGGAAGCATGCTTCTGCTGTTAAGAATTCTACTTCGGCTAATGTTAAGTGTAAGAAGGGAGCATTGTTCGATAATAAAAAGTTGGCCGGTTGCATTTTTTGGGCGTTATTGTCTGCTTCTACTGATCCTACGCCTGGTACGTTCACATAGATGGTATTCATCCAATCGTCCCAGTTGTATTTACCAGGTGCAACGCCTGTCCAACCGCCGACCGCTACCACTTGTTCGGTGATATCGATACGTTCTTTGAACCTTGTTGAATTATTCGCTAAGTAATAGCGTGCTAATTTAGGTAAGCGAGGATCGTTAGTACCTCGCATATAATCTACAAACGTTTGCGACATGCGGAAAGGCATACCGGGATCTTGGTTCATTGCGCCAGATAAGCCATTACCCCGTAGATCGTCGTACGTATTTTGAATATCTGCGTGGCGCATTAACACAATATCATTCACATTATTCATTACCCCTGCTGCGAACGCTTTCTCTGCTTCTTCGCGGGCTTTTGTAGGGTTAACCTTCGTTAAGCGCATGGCTAAACGGAGGTGTAATGAATTGGCGAATGTTTTCCACTGTGCAATGTTTCCTTTGAACCAAAGATCTGTAGGAACAGGATCTTTAGCAGGATCGAGTTGTGCAGAAGCTTCTGCTAATTCTTTAAAGAAATCGGTATAGATATCTTCTTGTTTATCGTATTCCGGGAACGTAATTTTTTGTGAATAACCCGATGATGCTTGTTTGTACGGGATATCGCCATGCAAATCCGTTAAGCGGGCAAAGGAATAAACTTTCAAGATACGCGCTACGGCGTTCATGTTAGTTTTCGTCGCATCGCCTTTTGTACGGTTAACGGCATCTGAAATATTCAGTACATCGGTTAAATACGTAGGTGCCCATAAAGCTGAGAAATAAGATTCTTGCTTTACATAGGCAGCGCCGTATTGTGCACCCCATGCACCGCCTAAGTGTTGTACAATAGGTACTGTAATGAAAGCCCCGATTCTTTCGTTGGTAGTTAAATCGCCCGAGAAGCGCGCTTCTACTAAGGCTATTTGCAAGCCGGGGTCCATCGAACTACTTTTCGTAGGGTCGATATTCATGTCGCCGAAATCGTTACAGGAAAACAGGGCGGCAGTAGTACCGATGGTGAAGAATATTTTATGAAGATGTGTGAATTTCATTTGTTGCTTTTTAGAATTTAACATTCAAGTTAATACCCCAGCTTCTGCGGGAAGGCAATGAACCGTATTCTAAACCTTGACCGTTACCGTTGTTGTAGTTCGAATCTGGATCTACGTTCGGTACGTTTTTATGAATGATAAACGGGTTACGACTAACAATTGCGATGCTCGCAGCTGTTAAGCGCATGCTTTTCAATACGTTTTTCGGAATGCTGTAATTCAATGAAATCTCGCGCACTTTAATGTAAGATGCATCGTAGATGAACGGCGTAATAATACCTTCATTGTCGTTATAATAAGAACCGAAATAAGTAGCAGGATTGATCGCGCGTGTATTTTTCGCGTAGATTGGTTTACCTTGACCATCTACACCTGTTTGTACTACACCTTGCGGCACATACCCTTTCACTTGGCCCATGGCTTCCCATTCTTGCGGTGTTTTATTAGCCGCTAGTCTTGCTTCTTCCGACTTCATCCATTCGTTTCTACCTTCTGTAGTAGAAATATGGCTACCGCGGATTACGGCGAAGAGGTTCGTCATGGAATACAAATCGGCACCTTGTTTAATATCGAGGATGGTATTAAGGGTGAAGTTTTTGTAGCTGAGGGAGGTGTTCAAACCGCCAGTCCAGTCCCAAGTACCTTTACCTTGAGCCGTTCTGTTGGTCGATCTTTTAGGTGCGAGTGTGATTGGGTCGAGCACAATGTTACCGGCATCATCCTTCATGTAATCGTACCCAAGGATGGTACCATATGGCAAATTGGGTTGTGCTACTACCGATACACCTAACCAACGAGCTTCCGACAATGGTAAGAAGGCGATACCATCGCTTAAGTTTAACACGGTGTTTTTATTGTGTGCGAAGTTTACGCTCACGAACCAGTTAAAGTCTTTTGTTTGAACAGGTGTACCCGATAATAAGATTTCCACCCCTTTATTCTGGATAGTACCGGCGTTTTTAATTTCTTGTTCAAAACCGCTTGATACCGGTGCAGGAACATTCACGATTTGATCGCGCGAGTCTTGCGTATAGTATGTTAATTCGAAGCCAACGCGGTTATCGAATGCTTTCATTTCCGTACCAATCTCGAATGAGCGTGTACGTGTTGGGCGTAATACATCTGGTGGTTTAATACGGTTGCTAATACCACCTACTGCTTGATCGTTTACCGGGTATTTTTGTAAATCGTAGTAAAGATTCAACCTGAATGGATCGGTATCGCTACCTACTTCCGCTACTGAGGCCCTGATTTTACCGAAGGTGATCACATCTTTAGGAATGTGGAATGCGTCGGTGAAAATGAAGCTAGACGATAATGATGGGTAGTAATATACGTTTTCACTTAATGCTAAAGTAGAAGCGGCATCCCTACGAAACGAACCATCTACATACAACCAATTCTTATACCCTACGCTGAACATACCGTAGAAAGAATTGATTTGTTTACGCCAAGCGATATCGGTAATTACTTTGTCTTTAAAGCTGTTGTACGATACATTATCGGTTACTACCATATCCGTAGCTTCCATGTACGTACCTGGCGATGTACGGTGTGAAATACTTCCACCTAAACGTGCTGCCAAGTTCCAGTTCTTACTTACTTGCTTTTGCGCTGTTAAGAGGAAATCGGCTTCTGTTGTACTAAAACGTTGTTCTGTACCTTGTAAACGACCCGATAATGCGCCCGGTGTGGTTTTAGGACTGAACTTTCTATAAGAGAAATAAGTTTGATCGGTATTGATACGACCTTGCAAACTTAACCAGCTAGTGAACTGGTAGTTAGCGGTAATACCCCCAATGATGCGGTTTTTACGGGTTGTATTGCGCATTTCGTTGATCACCCAGTAAGGGTTCAAACGGTATTCGCCACCGCCCCAGTTGATATATTCGCCGCGTTCGTTTTTATACGCTTGTTCAAATAATGATTGGTCAACTGTATTTGCTAAACCTACGAAGTTGTTACCAATATTACCTGCATCGTCGGCCAAGGCCGGGCGATTCTTCACGTATTCACGCATATACATCACCTTCGCATCGATGGTTAATTTCTCACCGAACTTAGAATTGGTGGTTAAGTTGAACGTATTCCTTTCCATGTAACTGCCTGGTACGATATCGTTATTACGCATATCGCTGGCCGATAAACGGAAACCGGTGTTTGCTACGTGGTTAGTGAGGGAAACGGTGTTGGTAGTAGTAGAACCTGTTCTAAAGAAGTTAGAGATATTGTTCTTTACCAAGCCGTATGGGCGCTGCTTACCATCATACCCTACAACATTAATCCCTGGATCGAGCTTAGCACCCCAGTTGCTGAATAATGTTTCGCGTGATTGGTTGAAGTCGCGAGGTACGGTACCGTTGGTACCTTGACCATATTCGTATTGGTAATCGTCGAACCGTGTTAATTGTTGTTCGATAGAAGTGGTGCTATTGAATTCGATACCTAAATCTCTTTTACCGGCCCCTTTCTTTGTAGTAATCAAAATTACACCGTGAGAAGCGCGGCTACCGTATAAGGCAGAAGCACTAGGACCTTTCAATACGCTGATAGTTTCAACATCATCGGGGTTGATAGCGGAGATGGCATCACCAAAATCGTACCCGCTGCCGTAGCGGTCGTTACCTGCTTGGCCGTAGTTAGAGTTATCGATAGGCACACCATCTACTACGTAGAGCGGTTGGTTATTACCCGAAATTTCCGTGTTACCGCGGATGATAACGCGGGACGAACCGGCAGGACCACCGGCAGTTTGGTTGATAATTAAACCCGGTACGCGGCCAGCCAAAGAGTTGATCACGTTTGTTTCGCGGGCTTTCTTCATATCGTCGCCCTTCACATCGGCATACGCGTAACCGAGTGCGCGGGCTTCACGTTTGATACCTAAAGCAGTTACTACAACCGTGTTTAAGTCGGTTGCTTTATCTTCAAGCGTGATGTTAAGTACAGTATTGCCAGCAGTAACGGTTTGTGTTTGCGGTTCGTAACCGATCATCGTAAACACGAGTTCGTCGCCTACATTCGCTTCAATCGTGAAGCTACCGTCGGCACCGCTTTGCGTGGCTTTGTGGAAAGTTTTGTTTTGAATAGAAACGCCGGGCATTGGTTCGCCTTTGGCATTTTTAATTTTACCTGCAATAACAATAGGCGCTTGTACTTTTGTTGCAGGGTTATCCTTTTGGGATTGGATCATCACAATATTATCCGCGATTTTATAGCGGGTATTGATATGATCACAGAGTTTTGCAATGAGTGCGTCGAGTTCGGCATTGTCCACCTTTAAATGGATGGATCTATTTTCTTTAAGGCCGTGTGGATTGTAAGAAAAGCGCACATTCGTTTGGGCTTCAATATCTTTGAAAACCTTGCTGAGTGAGGCATTTTTCCAATTAAATGAATACAACTTAGGCGTAGGTTGCGCATAGATACCAGTGGGCAGCCAGCACAGCATAATAAGCAGTGCCGACCTCACCGAATAACTCCGAAAGCAACAGGGTAGAACTTTCTTCATTTACGTAGATTTTGTAAATAAGCGTTTGTGGTTGATAAAATACTTGGTTGAATTAAAAGCGTATGATTACTGCGTGTCCTTTGTGATCGAATTTGAAATTGTTCGTAAAGCTAATGGCATCCAGCACTACGTCGACTTGTTCATTATAAAACGTACCTGTAAACATCACCGTATCTTTCGGTTTATTTACCACATTTACTTGTACACCATAGTTTTCTTCAATGGTTTGAATGATAGTAGCTAAATCAGCCTTATCAAAAATCACCTTTCTACTTACCCAATTTTGTATATACTGTATATCAATATTTGACTTTACAATTGTATTAGAATGCTTTGCTACGCTAGCTTTTTCTCCGGGTGTTAATAAAGTAGATGAAAGGGTTTCACTTACTTCGTTCATCATGTTCACTTTAACTTTACCGCTGGCTAGCATAACGGTGAGCGAATCGTCGTCTTGGTATTTAATTTTAAAGGCCGTACCGAGTACTTCGGTGGCTACGTTACCGGTTTTAACGATAAACGGTTGAGCAGCATCTTGGTATACGGAGAAATAGGCTTCACCATCCATTTGTACAAGGCGGCATTGTTGGTTATAGCCTTCGTTGATGCGCACAATGGTATTAGGGTTTAAGATAGCCTTTGTACCGTCGGGCAAAGTGGTTTCAATTCGTTGATCGGCAGGTGCTTGTGCAAATACTTTAAACTTAGCAGATTGGAGAACGGAGGCTGTTGTTTGAGCCGTGTTAGCTTGGAAGAAGTATACACTGCTTGCGAGCAATACTAATAAGCAAGCTGCAGCAGCTGCCCAGCGCCAGTATACGACTTTTGTGCGTTTGGTCGACAATTGATCGATTCCATGTTCCACCCGGTGCCAAGCGGCAGTTTTCTGCGTTTGGGATGGTTTTATGGCCATGAGCAAGCATAATTCTTTCGCTTCGGCGATCGTTTTTGCTTGTTGGGGATGATTGTTGATATAGTGTTCCCAGAACACGATGTCTTCTTCGTTCAGCTGTAGACAATATTGTAAGAAGCTGTCGTTCAATAAGAAATCGGTGGTAGAATACTTGCTTAAGTCCATAAATTGCGCGTTCTACATACAAGTGCGGGGAACATTCAATTTTTACCAATGATTTCACAAGTTTTTTTTTGAATGATATTTTTGTATCTTAAGCAGGCAAGTAAAATCACAACCTAACGCTTTCATGTACGCCAATAGTCTCGACATACACAATCATTGGGAACTTATGGCTGATGGCGATAAGGAATCTTTCTACAGGTGTTTCAACGCTGTTTACGATGATTTATACCGGTTGGGGATTTATTTATACCGCGACCAGTACCTTGTACAAGAAAGCATTAATGAATTATTTCTTGAATTATGGAAGATTCGCGCAAAATTGACGGATGTTCACAATAAGCAGCAATATATCATTACCATCTACAAACGCATCTTATATAAAACACATGCGAAATTAAATACGGGCGCGCATGAGCCGGTGGAGAACATAGAAGAAATACCCCAACTTTCACAACCATCATACGAAGAACTCCTGATTTCAGCCCAAACCAACGACGGCATTCAACAGAAGCTAAAACGTGCCCTTACCCAGTTAACGGCCCGCCAATCGGAATTGATCAAGATGCGCTTTTACGAGGCCATGAGTTACAAAGAAATGGCGGAAAAGACTTCTTTAACAGAGCGGACCATATATAATACCTTGCATAACGCGCTGGAAGTACTACGCAAGCATATGTACTTTTTCTTTTCTTGGGTATAATCTTCCCCCACCAAACAACAAAGGCTCCCAAATTGGAAGCCCTTGCAGTATAACGTAATATTATAATACACGGAGATCGACTACAAATTCATTTGAATCCTCTGTTCTAGCTCAGCTTTCGGATGGGCGCCTACTACTTTATCTACCAACTGCCCTCCTTTAAAGAATAAGATTGCTGGTATGGAAGTAACACCATAATTAACAGGCGTTTCAGGGTTATGATCCACATCCAATTTGCCTACGTCTACTCGCCCGGCATAATCTTGTGCTAATTCTTCAATGATAGGGCCAATTGCTCTACACGGGCCGCACCATCCGGCCCACATATCTACAACAACTAATTTGTCATTATCTAATACTTCTGTTCCGAAGTTTCCGTCGGTGAATTCGAGTGTCATATGTTTTGGGTTTTGATGTTAACCAAGTTAAGTGTACCGGTGTTCAGGTAATATCACTTGTATATTGCCGAAGCAGAATATACTTCACGTTAGGGTATAAAAAGCCTGCTTATTAACAACAAAGGTTCCGTACAAGAAATATTTGTTGAATAATATGCACCTTGTAATACATGGAAATCGACTACATGTTCATTTGAATCTTTCTTTCGAGTACTGCTTTAGGTACTGCGCCTGTAATTTTATCTACTACCTTACCACCTTTAAAGAATAAGATAGCCGGAATAGAAGTAATACCGTAGTCAACCGCTGTTTCAGGGTTATGATCGACATTTACTTTGCCGATATCTACTTGTCCTGCGTAATCTTTTGATAATTCTTCAATGATAGGACCAATTGCTCTACAAGGACCGCACCATTCGGCCCACATATCTACAACTACTAATTTGTCTGAGTTGATTACTTCTGTTTCGAAGTTTGCGTCGGTGAATTCAAGTGCCATATGTTTTGGGTTTTTATTATTAACAAAGGTATTTGTATACGGGTTCAAGCAACATCGATTGTATTGATGTATAGATCAATACTATTGATGCGTAGATTGAGAAAAATTGCTTACCTGTGGTCTTGATAATGATTAGCTGGGAAGGGGTAGGGGAAAACGTATAAATAACTGTACAAGTAACAAACTACATATGCGCCATAATCTTCTTTTCAAATTCAGCCTTGGGACGAGCGCCTACTACTGTATCTACCAGTCTACCTCCTTTAAAAAATAAGATAGCCGGTATTGAACGAACGTCATAATCAATAGCTAATTGCGGGTTATGATCGATGTTAACTTTTCCAACATCTACCTGTCCTCTAAAATCTTTATATAATTCTTCTATAATAGGAGCAAGTGCTCGGCAAGGACTGCACCATTCGGCCCACATATCTACAACTACTAATTTATCATTATTTAATACTTCTGTTTCGAAGTTACTGCCGGTAAATTCAAGTGCCATATTTTTTTGGTTTTTAATTATTAACAAAGTTCTGTGTATACGGGTTCAAGCAACATCAACTGTATTGATGTATAGATCAATACTATAGATGCGTAGATTGAGAAAAATTGCTTACCTGTGGTCTTGTTAATGATTGGCTGGGGAAGTGAGGGGGAACGTATAATAAACTATGCTTGCAAACTACTTATACTTTTCAATCCTGTTTTCATATTCTTCTTTGGGATGAGCACCTACTATTTTATCTAGCAGCTTTCCATCTTTAAAAAACAAGAAAGTGGGTATTGAATGAACATCATACTGTGGAGGTATCCTAGGATTATCTTCTACATTGAAATTACCAACAGTTATTTGACCAGCATAGTTCATGGCTAATTCTTCTATAATGGGCCTCATTTCTTTACAAGGTCTACACCATTCAGCCCACATATCTACTAAAACTAATCCTGTTGCGTTTAAAACATCTGAATTAAAGCTATCATCTGTTATGAGTACCATTTTTTTAAAGGTTTAATATGAAAAATAGTGTGTATCCGGGGTTGAAGTAATATATCAATCGTTCCGATATAGCTATCGATATATTTATTAAAAAATACTTACCTGTGAACTTGCTTGTAATGGTTGGAGAAGGGGGATATTGCAATATATAAAATAGGCTTTATACGCTACCATGCTTTTCAATATGCTTTACAAATTCAGCCATGGGATGAGCGCCCACTATTTTTTCTACTAGCTTTCCGTTTTTAAATAATAAGAAAGTGGGTATTGAATGAATTTTATAATGCTTAGCTGTTTTGGGATTACTATCTAAATCAATCAACCCAACAATTAATTTCCCAGCAAATGTCTTCGCTAATTCTTCCATGATTGGCCTCATCTCTTTACAGGGTCTACACCATTCAGCTACCACATCTACTAATACTAACTTATCAACATATAAAACATCACTTTCAAATCTATTGTCTGAAGTTACAAAGATCATTTTAGGGGTTTAAATATTAACAATTGGAGTGTCCCCGGGGTCAAGTAACATCGATAGTTTCGAGGAATTGCTCAAAACTATCGATGTATGTATTGAGTAAAAATCGCTTACCTGTGTTCTTGATAAAAATGTGCCGGTGCTGCATCCAATAAGGATTTGTACTCGGCATTAGTCATACCTGGTGCATCACATACACCCACTGCATCGCGGAGGTGATTCATGGTGCGAATACCTACTACTGCCGATGTAACAGCCGGGTTTTGTAATACGAATTCCAATGCTGTTTGGGCTGCGTTACGTTTCGGGCCGCTTACACTGCGTACAGCCATGGCCACGCGTTTCACATCTTCTTCGGTATGATCTAAGAAGGTAGTAGGGCGTTTGTACACCAACATACCTTTCGCCAAGCTACCACGTGCTAGTACACCGATATTATTTTCTTCCAACAAAGGCAGGCATTCTTCTTCCGGGCGGCGATCGAGCAAACCGTATTGCATCATTACGCTACTGATATTCGATTTAGCTACGTATTCGCGGATCACATTCGGACGAATGCTTGAAATCCCGTAATGGCGAATTTTACCTTGTTGTTTTAATAATTCGAATGCTTCAATTACCTCGTCGATATTATCTTCCATGGTGCCGCCGTGTAATTGGTATAAGTCGATATAATCGGTTTGCAAGCGTTTGAGACTTTCTTCTACAGCTTGTAGAATCCATTCCTTGCTAGCATCCCAATGCCATCCTTCGCCATCGTTATTCCAGCGGTTACCCACTTTGGTGGCGATATATACTTTTTTACGTTGGCCACGTAAGGCTTTACCGAGCGTGATTTCGTTATATCCTTGTGCATATAAATCTGCCGTATCAAACAAGTTAATACCTTCCAATATGGCATTCCTAATCACTTCCTCGTTATCGGCATCGTTTGTGCCTAAACTCATGCATCCGAACGAGATTTCACTCACTTTCAAATCCGAATTTCCCAAAACATTGTATTCCATATCTTGCTTATTTATATGCTTTTGCACAATAATTGTACCTTTTAGTCGACGGTGATTTCATCTGTAAAGAGGAAACCACGTTGCACATTCTTGGCAACAACGCGAAGGTAACGTGTTTGTACGTTGTTCAGCGTAGTGCTGTATGTTTTTACTTCTGGTACATCGCGCGTAGCAGGTACATCGTTTTGAATCGTGGCGGCAGACGTGAAATTCACCCCGTCGTTCGATGTTAATATCTCGATGCTACCCGGCATATAAATACCTACGCCAATCATTTGCATAAAACGCATCGACACTTTATTCACATTTTGCGTAGTGCCAAGGTCGATTGTTACATCTATACCGTCTTTTCCATCGAAACCTTGCCATTGACCATCGCTATAAGAATAGTTACCTGTGTAGCCGTTTGTTAACGTGCTATCATCTTGTGCGTGGTATTTCTTACTGTACGGTGCATTGTACGTTACTTTTTTGCCAATGGCCTTGTGGAAATTGATATCGATTGTAGAGGGTTCACTAAGTGCCAACGTATCTTCAAAGATCGCGGCAGCTACAACTGCGTGGCCTTTAACCGGTACAGGGCCGGTATAAAGGGGCGATTGCATAGTAGGCGTGGAACCATCGAGCGTATAACGAATTTGAGGTTGATAATGTTCACTTTCCATACGAACGGAAATTGTTTGCGCGGCTTTATCTACTTGTGTTTCAAATTCTACGGCATTGGAAGGTCGGCAGTAGTTAATGAACATCCTTTGTAGCATACCTGCGTGGGCACGTAAGCGCTTTTGGAAGCTCGGCCAGTTTTTCAGTTCTTTCTGCGTCCAGTTGAGTTCAGCTACGGCAAATACGCGTGGGAACATCATGTATTCGAGGTGTTCTGAAGTGGGGATGTATTCTGTCCACGTATTGGCTTGCGCACCGAGTACGTGCTTAGCTTCGTCGGCTGTTAATTCTGCGGGTTGTGGTTCGTAGAAGTACACTTTACGTAAAGGTAAGTGAGGGCCGAAGCCTTTCGGCTGTTTGGATAATTCGGCTTGTGGGTGATCGAAGTAGAGGAAATTCTCCGGTGTCATAATTACATCATGACCTTGTTTGGCTGCTTCGATGCCTCCTTTTTCACCTCTCCAGCTCATAACCGTCGCTTCCGGCGCAAGGCCTCCTTCTAGGATTTCATCCCATCCTAAGAGTTTGCGTTTATTTTTCACGAGGAATTTCTCCATACGTTTTACTGCATAGGATTGTAATTCGTCGACATCTTTTAAATGTTCTGTATCCATGCGCTTTTTGCATTTAGGGCAAGTTTTCCATGCGCGTTTGCTGGCTTCATCGCCACCAATGTGGATATATTTGGAAGGGAAAATGTCCATTACTTCGGTAAGTACATCTTCAAGGAAAGTAAACGTGCTATCGTTGCCGATACAGAAATCGCCGTTTGTGTAGGGAATACCGCTACAGCTTAAATGTGGATAAACCGCTAACACTTCTTCGCTATGGCCGGGCATTTCGATTTCCGGGATTACGGTAATGCCGAGTTCTTTGGCATAGGCAACTACTTCGCGGGCTTGCTGCTGCGTGTAGTAACCGCCGTAGGCACTAGCACGACCTTCTTCGCTGTAACGGCTTGGGCGGGTTTTGCGCCAATCGGCATGCGTGTTTTGTGTGCGGAAAGCTGCGTGTTTTGTGAGTTCGGGGTACTTTTTAATATCCAATCTCCAACCTGCGCCATCTACGAGGTGCCAATGGAAGGTATTAAGTTTGTACAAGCTCATCACCTCCAATAATTTCTTCACCTCGGCAACAGGGAAAAAGTTACGCGATACATCGAGGTGCATACCGCGGTACGAGAACCGCGCGCTATCTTGGATATCAACAGCTGGAATAGCTGTTACATCATTGCGTGTAAGAATAATTTGTTGTAAAGATTGCATACCATACAAAGCCCCTTGTGCAGAACGTGCATAGATGGTAATATGGTCGGGGGTAATGTGCAATCGATACGCTGTAGAATCGCCTTTGGTTTTAAGTGTTTTAAACGAAATAGTGTTAGCAGCTGTAGTTGCATTAGAGCTTACGTACACAGAACGATGCGTAATATAAGGTTGTGATGACAATAATTTAGCCACCGGCAAGAAAGCTGCGGTTGACATAATTCTTGTTTTGCCGTTTAACGAAAACGATCCTTCCAGGACCTTCACAGAGGCCGGTTGTGGAATAATATTAATGGGATCGGAAATTTGGCCAAACAGCTGGCTGCTAAGCAACATGCTAACAAATAATACAATGCCGCGTTGAAACATGATTTTATATGATTTAGTGTGGATGCCCTAAATATACAAGAAAGAAAACACGGTGTTAGCAGAGTTTTACGAGCGGCATTGTTGGGAAAACACTTATAAATCCAACATAATACCACGTTCCACGGCCGATAAACGGTTTTGTGCCGAACCATCGTTTGTGAAAATAATGCAGGCTGATTGTTGATTGGGATAAAGCTTCAAGATACTATTGAAAGAACCACTGGTAGAACCTGTGTGGAAAATCTCTGATTGTCCTAAGCAATTCGTACCTAGCATCCAACTAATGCCCACCTTCCTGTACTTATCTTCGAAAGTTTGATGATGCGATAATTCCATGGCTTTATGCTTGCCCGAAAGCTGTGCTACGGCAAACTTCAGCATATCATTGATGGTTGAATTTAAGCGGGGACCACCGTAGAAGAAGCCGGATGACTGAATCATAGGAATAGTGTCGCCGCTGGGCCTGTAGCCTGTTACGATACGTTTCATATCGGCATCGCTGAGGTCGATTTTGGTATCGAACATGTTGAGGTTCTTCTTGAGGAAGTTGGTAAGTATTTGTTCGTAGGGCTGTTTGTACATGGTTTCTAGGGCAGCAACTAGTACGTGGTAGGCGAGGCCGTTGTAACTATACGTTGTGCCTGGTTGGCTTACGAGGGTAGCTTGGTGAAGATCGTGCAAGAGGGAGTCTTTGGGATAATACGTTTCCATGGCTTTCATTAAATCCAAGAAAGGCAAATCTGTAATGGATGAAGGCAATTCCCTTAAATCGTGTGGTAAACCAGATGTATGATTGGCTAATTGTACCAGCTGAATGGGTGTGCCGTTGTATTGGAGATTGGGGTAATTACCCGGTAAGTATTTCCGGACATCGTCGTCGAACTTCGCTTTTTTATCTACCACAGCTTGACTTAACATCATACCCACAAACACTTTCGCAATTGACCCCATCACGTAAATATTATCAGCCGAAGGTAATGGCCCATTTTTGCGGATAGCACCATAGTTATACACATATTTTTTACCGCTGCGTAGAATGCCAATAGACATGCCCGCGGTATTAGCTTGTAATAAATAGGCGGTGGCGTAATTGTGTACTATAGAATCTTGGTGAGATTGGAGTGGATTATCGTGAGGGAAATGCCTTCTACTATTGGGTTGCATTACAACATCGTCGATAAAATAATCATCAAACGATTGCTTGTCTTTCATTACCCAAGTTACACGGAGGTTCTTCTTTTCGCCACGCCATTCGAAGGTATGCCAGCTATTACAGTTCTGCAAGGGTTTAGCGAAGTTGATAGAACCTGTTTCCTCGCGGAGAGATTCGAGGTAACTGGTGAAGTCTTTTTCAGATTCCATTTGTTTCATTTGCTCGCTGCCCAGGGCGTAGATACCGGCGAAATCACGGTTATTATATTTTTCTAAAAGTTGCTGTGGCAAATCTTGTGCATATACCCCTACTGTCATCAACATCGTCCATATGCAAATAACAAAACGTTTCATGGCGTATAACATTTCTCTAAATTTACTATTCATCAACCCTACATCCTAATTAAAAAATTTTTAGCTCGGTAATTTTATCTAAATTACGATGGTCATACGCCAAGCAATACTACTCAACCAATTGTTACAATATGCATCTAACTGCACGAGAAACAGAGAAGTTATTGTTGTTCTTAGCCGGCGAACTTGCGGCTAAACGAAAAAACAGGGGCCTTAAACTCAACTACCCCGAAGCCATCGCCTACATTTCCAGTCATTTACAAGAAGCCGCCCGGGATGGGCAATCCGTTGCAC
Organism: Chitinophaga skermanii; assembly: GCF_003259335.1. Lineage (GTDB taxonomy): Bacteria > Bacteroidota > Bacteroidia > Chitinophagales > Chitinophagaceae > Chitinophaga > Chitinophaga skermanii. Next base: position 601,321 of record NZ_QLLL01000001.1, on the reverse strand, counting down.
AACTTATGCAATACGGTACTACCATTCTATCCCGTGAAGACGTGATGGAGGGCATTCCTGAAATGATCGACGAAATCCAAATCGAGGCTACTTTTCCCGACGGTACAAAACTCGTTACTGTACACCATCCCATTAAATAAAAAAACTTTTGTATGATACCTGGCGAATATTTTATCAAGGCAGGTGACATAACAGCAAATGATGGTCGTGATACCATTACCATAACTGTTGTGAATACCGGCGACCGCCCTATCCAAATAGGCGCACACTTCCATTTTTTTGAGGTGAATAAAATGATGCAGTTCAACCGCGAGCAAGCCTTCGGTAGGCGATTAAATATCCCGGCCGGGAACGCGGTGCGCTTTGAACCGGGAGAAGAAAAAGAGGTAAGCCTTACCCGCTTCGGCGGCAAGCAGGTAATTGTGGGGTTCAATAACCTCGTGAATGGTGCTGTACAAGATCCGAACATCAAAACCCAAGCCCTTGAGAAAGCGGCGGCATTGGGTTTTAAAACCAACAAAGCATGAGTTTACAAGTTCCTAAACATACATACGTTAGCATGTACGGACCCACGCAGGGCGACCGTGTGCGCTTAGCCGATACCAATTTGATAATCGAGATCGAAAAGGATTACAACGTGCATGGCGACGAAAGCAAGTTCGGCGGCGGTAAAAGTATCCGCGATGGCATGGCACAATCCGCTACTGCCATGCGCGCTGAAGGAGTAGCCGATTTGGTAATAACCAATGTGATGATTATTGACCATTGGGGTATTGTAAAAGGAGATATAGGGGTGAAAGATGGTAGAATAGTGGGCATTGGTCAATCGGGCAACCCCGATACCCAGGATGGCGTTCACCCAAACCTTATCATCGGTGCATCTACAGAAGTACATAATGGTAGCCATTTAATTGCTACTGCCGGTGGTATAGATACGCATATACATTTCATTTGTCCACAACAAATCGACCATGCGCTATTCAGTGGTATTACCACCATGATAGGCGGCGGTACAGGGCCGGCAGATGGAACAAACGCCACTACCGTTACACCAGGTGCATGGAACATACAACGGATGTTACAAGCCGCGGAGCAATACCCTATGAACTTGGGCTTCTTCGGTAAAGGGAATTGTGCAACCGAAGCACCGCTCGTAGAACAAATTGAGGCCGGTGCACTCGGACTGAAAATACACGAGGATTGGGGTGCCACACCAGCAACCATCGATGCAGCCTTGCATGTAGCGGATAAAATGGATGTACAAGTAGCTATACATACCGATACGTTAAACGAATCGGGTTTTTTAGAAGATACCATGAACGCTATTAATGGCAGGGTTATTCACACCTTCCATACAGAAGGAGCAGGTGGCGGCCACGCGCCTGATATTATCCGTGCAGCATCTTTTGAAAATGTATTACCGGCAAGTACCAACCCAACGCGCCCCTACACCGTGAATACGATAGATGAGCATTTGGATATGTTAATGGTATGCCATCACCTCGACAAGAAAGTAGCAGAAGACGTAGCCTTTGCTGATTCGCGCATACGCCCAGAAACCATTGCCGCGGAGGATATTTTACACGACTTAGGCGTGTTCAGTATTATGAGTTCCGACTCGCAAGCAATGGGACGTGTAGGCGAAGTAATTACCCGTACATGGCAAACGGCGCATAAAATGAAGCTACAAAGAGGCGCGCTTCCAGAAGATGCAGGTACAGACAACGACAACCTACGTGTAAAAAGATACATCGCTAAATACACGATTAACGCGGCATTAGCCCAGGGGATTTCGCAGCATGTGGGGTCATTAGAAGAAGGAAAGCTTGCAGACATCGTATTGTGGAAGCCGGCATTTTTTGGTGTGAAGCCGGAGATGATTATCAAAAGTGGCACCATCACCGCTAGCAGAATGGGTGATCCCAATGCTTCGATTCCTACACCACAACCTGTTATTTATAGGCATATGTTTGGCGCACATGGTAAAGCAGTATTGCAAAGTTGTGTAACCTTCGTATCACAAGCCGCCATCAACAACAATATTGGTGAACAATATGGTTTGCAAAAACAACTTATTCCAGTAAGTGGCTGTAGAACAGTACGCAAGAAAGATTTGATCCACAACAATGCCACGCCGGATATTACCGTAAACCCCGAAACATACGAAGTAAAGGTAGACGGCGAAACAATCACTTGCGAGCCATTAAAGGAATTACCATTGACGCAGCGATATTTCTTGTTCTAAAAATTGTGTTTGTATGCTGATTAGAGAGATTGTAGGCCATGTATTAAACATTGACATATCAAATAGAACACAAGACATACTTGACATTGAATGGTATGAAACCACTAAACGTATTGCGCGGAGAACCACGCGCAATGGGCAAGATATTGCATTGAAGTTACTACAAGAGAAAATGCGTTTACAAGATGGCGACATTCTCCATATGGATGAACAACAAGTCATCATTATCCACATTAAACCTTGCGAAGTATTACGTATAGCACCTGTCAACATGCGCGAAATGGCTGCTATTTGTTACGAAATTGGGAACAAACATTTGCCTTTATATATTGAAGGTGAAGCATTACTAATTCCCTATGAAGCACCCATTGATCGCTGGTTACAAGCAAGTGGATACAATGCTGAGAAAACAACAACACAGTTATTACACCCACTACAAACCAGCGTAACACCACATGGTAACGACACTTCCTTGTTCACTAAAATCTTACAATTTGCAGCCGGGAATTAGTTATATCGGTAAGCTGCTACACTTAGCAGATCCTACGTTACCAATTGGAGCGTATGCGCATTCCAATGGTGTAGAAACGTATGTGCAAAATGGGCACATCCATAATGCTACCACAGCGTTGCAATATGTACAGGATTACTTACAATACAACGTAGCTTATAACGATGCTGCCTTTGTAAAATTAGGGTACGAGGCAGAGAATATCGAAACACTTCTTCAACACGATACATTTGTTTCCGCATTAAAAGCAGCCATGGAACCAAGGGCCGCCAGCAATAAATTAGCAATGCGTACGATTAAAATATTCAATAAGCTGTATGATTACCCCATTATGCAAGCCTATGAAAAAGCGATCGTGCAACAGCAAGCCAGCGGGCATTATACCCTAACATTTGGGGCGTATGCACGGGCCATGGATATTCCTTTATACGAAACATTGTACGCTTTTTATTATAACACTTTAGTAAGTACCGTTACAAACTGCGTGAAGTTGATTCCAATTGGGCAACTTGAAGGGCAGCACATTATTCACAATTGTACGACGTTATTAGCGGATTGTATTTATACAACTATCCACTTAGATAATAAGCTTATTGGGATGTGCAATACAGCATTTGATATTCGCTGTATGCAACATGAGCGACTGTATTCGCGGTTATACATGTCGTAGTATTTATCAACAAAATCAATTATTATGGAATCTACCAGGCATTATGTAAAAATAGGTGTAGCAGGACCAGTAGGTTCAGGTAAAACGGCTTTAATAGAACGTTTAACTCGTCAACTTGCTAACCAGTACGACCTTGGCGTTATTACAAACGATATATACACAAAAGAGGATGCAGCCTTCCTCACTAAAAATAGCTTACTACCCCAGGATAGGATTATTGGAGTAGAAACAGGTGGCTGCCCTCATACCGCTATTCGTGAAGATGCGAGTATGAACTTGGAAGCGGTAGACGAAATGGTACAAAGGTTCCCGGGTATTGAAATTATTTTCATCGAAAGCGGCGGCGATAACTTGTCTGCAACTTTTAGTCCTGATTTAGCCGATGTAACCATCTTTGTAATTGACGTAGCGGAGGGCGATAAAATACCCCGCAAAGGCGGCCCTGGTATTACACGCAGCGATTTACTCGTAATTAACAAAATAGATTTAGCGCCTTATGTACATGCCGACTTAGCCGTTATGCACCGCGATGCCAGCATGATGCGAAAAGGACAGCCATTTGTGTTTACGAACTTAATGAGCTTGGAGGGATTACAGGATGTTATTGGTTGGATTAAGAAGTATGCATTATTGGAAACGGTAGAAGAACCTAATCTTGCCCGATGAACAGTGCTTTACATATTGTAATAGCCCTACGTGGTACAAAAAGCATACTTCAACATGCCTATGTAACGCCACCATTCAAAGTTGTACCATTGCCACAATATGATGCAGCCATGCCGTTACAACTCATGCTCATGAGCTCTTCGCCCGGCATGATGGATGGTGATATGTGGGATATACAAGTAACTTGTGGTGAGCATACCCGTACAAAATTGCAAACGCAATCGTACCAACGCATATTTCCAGCTAAGCAAGGTGCACATCAAAAAGCGGTGTATACCTTGGAGCAAGGTGCACATTTGCAATATATACCACACCCGCTTGTACCACATGCAGATGCTATTTTGCATGCTGAAAATAATATCTATTTGGCCGATGATTGCACGCTGGTTTGGGGTGAAGTACTTACCTGCGGTAGAAAATTGAACGGCGAGATATTTCACCTTACCTCGTTACACAACGAAACACGGGTATATCATCAGCAAAACATCATCTTCATCGATAAACAAATCATACAACCCAAACGCATTCCTATACATGCATTTGGACAGTATGAACAGTATACTCACCAAGCGTCGCTGTTGTATTTTGATACACATCAACAGCCTAATTTGCCTGTTGACACATTACACGAGCTGCTTGCTACGAAAGAAAACATCGCATTCGGCGTAAGTAAAACAGCACGCAACGGGTTAGTGGTACGACTATTAGGCAATGGTGCAGAACAACTGTTCAGCACCTTACAACAATTATCAACATTACTTCAAGCTAAAACATACGCATGAATCCAGAATTAGTGACGTTATTATTGACGGCTATTACGATCAGTTGTTTACATACCGTAACAGGGCCAGATCATTATGTTCCCTTTATTGCCTTGTCGAAATCGAGAAATTGGAATGTGTATAAAACAATCGGTTGGACCGTGGTATGCGGGATTGGTCATGTTGGCAGCTCAATTGTATTAGGTTTGATAGGTATTTACTTCGGGTGGCAATTGAGTAAGTTAACGGGTATAGAAGAAGTACGAGGTGGACTAGCCGCTTGGGCCTTATTCATCTTTGGTTGCTTATACTTATTGTATGGTATTATACAAGCCATTAGAAACCGTGCACACAAGCATTTTGATGTAACAGCAGGAGGCGATATTTACGTGTATAAACATCAGCATGGCACAGCCGTAGCGCCACGAAACCGGGTAAAAGTAACGCCTTGGATTATGTTCATCATATTTGTATTGGGGCCTTGTGAACCGTTGATACCGCTATTGATGTTTCCGGCGGCTACGCATGCCCCGATGAATATTGTGTTATTGATTGGGGTGTTCTTATTTTTTACATTGGTAGTGATGGTGGGGATGGTGTTGTTAGGCTACTTTGGGTTTTCGTTATTACAAAAATCGGCCTTAGAGAAATATATGCATGTGATTGGAGGTGCCAGCATTACTATTTGCGGGCTGGGGATGTTAGCTTTTGGATGGTAAACTTATTTAAAACAAATACCCCTGCTGAGTGTATTACCTAGCAGGGGTATTTTTATATGTAAGAAGGTTATTATTTCAAAGTAGCCATGTCAATCACGAAACGATACTTCACATCGCTTTTCAATACGCGTTCGTACGCTTCGTTTACATCTTTAATATCGATCACTTCTACGTCGGAGGTGATATTGTGTTCACCACAATAATCTAACATCTCCTGTGTTTCGGGAATACCACCAATCGAGGAGCCTGTTAGAATTCTATTCTGGCCGAGTAACAAAAAGCCATTCAGCGAGATAGGCTCTGGAGGAATACCCACGCAGATCATGGCTCCACGGGTTTTGAGCATATTCAAATACATGTCGTAATTATGTGGAGCAGACACCGTATCGATGATGAAATCGAATTTATTACGTTGTGCCCTTACTTGGTCTCTTTCTTTCGTGTTCACGAAGTGTGTTGCACCTAGCTTGCGAGCATCCGCTTCTTTGGATGGAGAAGTACTTAACATGGTTACTTCTGCACCCATGCTTGCAGCAAATTTCACAGCCATATGCCCTAATCCTCCTAAACCCAGTACCGCCACTTTATGTCCTTTCCCGATACCCCATTGTTTGATAGGGGAATAGGTAGTAATACCGGCACATAACAAAGGCGCCACCTTTTCCAAAGGCAAGTTAGCAGGTACTTTTACCACGAAAGCTTCATCGCATACAATTTGATTAGAGTAACCACCGAAGGTGAGCGTTTTACCATCGCGTTCACGCGAGTTGTAGGTAAACACGGTTTGCCCTTTTTCGCAGAATTGTTCGTAGCCACTTTTACATTGCCCACATTCGCGGCAAGAGTCGACCATGCAACCAATGCCGGCCAGGTCGCCCACTTTGAATTTCTTGACATGTTCGCCGACTTGCGTGATTTTGCCTACGATTTCGTGACCGGGCACCATGGGGTACATAGAATTGCCCCATTCGCCCCGTACTTGGTGAATATCGGAGTGGCAAACGCCGCAATACAAAATTTCGATTAATACGTCGTGGGGCTTTACATCTCTTCTTTCAAAATCCCATGGCGCCAGCGCGTCTGTAGCACTGTGAACAGCGTATGATTTTGTGGGTATCATGTGTTAAGTTTATAAAGTTCAATAATGCTTCCTATGCTAGATTGGAGTTGTTACAAATGTACCACAAGCAAGCCTCCAACCCATAGAAACTTTGGATTGATTTTTACAACTACGCATACACGCGCTATACAAACAAAGCATGATTTTGTTGCATAGTACGACTAAAAATTACACACCAATAACAATCGATTAACACGACAACTTGATTTTCTTTTTTGCGTAAAAACTTTTCCGTTTTCGATACTAGCAACGTTTCCTGGCCCACTACCTTGCATGCTCTTAAAAGCAAGTATTCATGGATTTCCTTACAAATTCCTGTCGCCGCATAGGCGCCCTATTGATGCTGATGTTGACATTCGTTCAACTCGCGCAAGCCTCTACACCGATTAATAGCGAGAATGATAAAGTGGGTACGATCACCGGCAAAGTAACCACTACCGATGGCACAGCAGCCCCTCATGTGAATGTTCAATTATTGGGTACAGAAAAAGTAACCCAAACCGGCGAAGATGGTAAGTTTACCTTCCGCCGCGTACCTGTTGGCAATTATACTGTACGGGTAACGTTATTGGGGTTTGCCCCGGTTGAAAAAGCGGTGCAAGTAGAAGATGGTAAAACACAACAGCTTTCTATTGAACTAGAAGTATCTAGTAAGCAATTGAAAGAAGTAATTATATCATCGGGCACACAAAATAAATTCACCAAAAACCAAAGTTCCGACGTAGGTAAAATGCCTTTGAAAAATTTAGAGAATGCACAAGTATATACTACTTTGACAAAGGAATTGTTAACTAGTCAACTATCAGTGAACGTTGATGACGCTATCAAAAACGTACCGGGCATTACTAAAATGTGGGATGCTATTGCACGCCCTGGTAGCGGCGGTAGTATTTATACCATGCGTGGTTTTGTTACGCAACCCAATATGCGTAATGGTATTGCCGGCTATACCACCAACCGGTTAGATGCTACTAATTTGGAACGACTAGAAGTAATCAAAGGTCCTTCTGCCACCTTGTTCGGCAACTCGCTAACTTCGTATGGAGGTTTAATTAACCGCGTAACGAAAAAGCCTTATGATCATGTTGGAGGAGAAGTAGCTTACACCGGTGGTACGTATGGTTACAATCGCTTAGCCCTAGACTTCAACACACCGCTCGATTCTGCCAAAACAACCTTATTCCGTTTAAACGGTTCTTATCAACAAAACAGAACTTGGCAAGATTTCGGGAATAGCCAAGCGTTAAACTTGGCACCTAGTATTTCTTACAAAGCCAATGAACGTTTATCCTTCTTATTCGAAGCAGAGTTCACCCGTTCTAAAGGTACCATTATGCCTTCGTTCTTCTTTTATCCAGGTATGACAATGGCACAATTAGGCGCTACGAATGCAAAGGATTTGAAAGTGGACTACAAGCGTGCCTACTTTGCCGATGACTTGCAACAGAAAGGTGAGAATAATGGGTTCTTCACACAGGCGAACTACAAAATGTCGAGCAACTGGTCAACACAAACCAACCTTTCCTATACCAGTAATACAGCGTCTGGCCCTACACCCTACTTCTACTTATTACCAGGTGGTAACTCTATAGCAAGAATGGTGTGGGAACCGAATGGCACCGACAAAACATTTGAAATTCAACAAAACTTCAACGGCGATTTCCACATTGGTCAATTCCGTAACCGCTTTGTTGGTGGTGTAGACTTCTATGCTTACGATGCTAACATTCCTTACCGCCGTTTCCAAGGTAACTTCGGTGGTTTATCGTCGGCCGACTTATTCGACATGATAGCTGCCGATGGTAAAATTCCTACTTATCAAAACTTCAACAAAGCAAAAGTCGATTCTGCGTATGCAAGCTCTAAACCAGTTGCATATAATACCATCAACAGGAGATATACTTACAGCGCGTACATTTCCGATGTATTTAACATAACCGACAACCTTTTGATCCAAGCAGGTGTACGTATCGATCATTTCGACAATAGAGGTAACCGTGATGTGGTGAACGATACAATTACCGGTAAATACAATCAAACAGCCCTTTCTCCTAAATTCGGTATCGTATACGAAGTGTTGAAAGACCGCGTATCGGTATTTGGTAACTACCAAAATGGTTTCACGAATAAAAACGGGCAAGACGAAAACGGGAAATCCTTCAAACCAGAACAAGCGAACCAATGGGAAGGAGGGGTGAAAGTTGATGTATTGGGAGGAAGAATAAGTGGTACCGTTAGTTATTACGACATTACAGTAACGGATGTGGTAAGAGCCAACCCTAGTAACCCGTTATTCTCTATTCAAGATGGGCAACAAAGATCGAAAGGTATTGAAGTAGCTGTTACAGCGAATCCATTACCAGGTTTGAACTTCATCGCGGGTTATTCTTACAACGATAGTAAGTTTGTACGTACCGATGCTAATACAGAAGGATTCAGGCCTACTACTTCTGGCCCGGCCAACTTAGCGAACTTGTGGTTAAACTACAACTTCACCAGTGGCGCCGTAAAAGGCTTAGGCTTTGGTATTGGCGGAAACTACGCTAGCGATAACAAAGTTGTGAACAACAAAGCAGCCGGCACCTTCATGCTACCGTCGTATACTTTAGTAGATGCATCTATCAACTACGAAACCAGTAAAATCCGTTTAGCAGTAAAATGCAACAATATCGGGAATCAAAAATATTGGACAGGCTATTCAACAGCGAACCCGCAAATGCTTCGCCAATTGCTGGGTAGCATTGCCTTCAAATTCTAATATATAACCAGGATGATGATTTATAAGATAGGTTCCTACACTAGTAGGAGCCTTCTTTTTTTTAGGAGTTGAAACGTTATATTCGCGCCCGATCAAAAACATCATTACACTGCTTATGAGGAAGATTTTTACGTTGCTGTTGTTATGCACAGCAGTATTAGGTTACGGTCAACAAAAGATCAATGTTATCTTAATTGGTACCTACCATTTTAACAACCCAGGATTCGACCAGAACAAGGTCATCGAAAGAAATATCTTAGAAGAAAAGAATCAACAATCCTTAGAAAGCATTTCCGACAAAATTGTAAAGAAATACAAGCCCAGCAAAGTATTTGTTGAATATCCTTTCGACGAAAATGAAGAACTGAACCAGCTATTTAGTTTGTATAAGGCCGGCAAGCCAATCGTAAACGTAGACACATTAAAGAATAACTTCTTGAAACGTTTCTATAGTGAAAATGAAATCTTTCAATTCGGCTTCCGCATAGCAAAAAAAGCGAACAACGATTCCATTTACGCTATGGACTATGATAATGTGCCCATGTATTTCAATAAAATTAAATCGAAAGTAGATAGCCTTGCCAACTTTACTTATGAAGATTTTATGAAAACGAACATGGCCTTGGCCGATGCTACGAATAAGATTGTAGGAAGCAGTAAATTAGAGCATGTGTTTCGTGGATTGAACAGTGCCGCCTATTACAAGATTAACTTAGGCTCTTACATCTGGCCAATTAACTTAATCAATAAGGATCACGACTTCTTTGGATCTGACTTAGTGGCTGCCTGGTACAAACGCAACCTCATCATGTATTCTAACATACAACGTGCTACAACGGAGAAAGACGCGACCATCGTAATTTTAGCAGGGGCAGGACATGCATCCATCATGGCTAGTTTTATTCAGCACGATGCCCGCTTCAATTTGATTAGTATAGATAAAGTTTTGTAAAGTACCACTATATTCAAAAAGAAAACCGCTCCTTACCTTACAGTAGAGAGCGGTTTTCTTTTTGGGATCGAATGGCATGCGCTAATATCTTTCAATAAGGCTATCAAGCGTTTTAGGATGAATTTCGGGTTGTTGTTTTTTCCCGAGTTTCATCACGTAATAACTGGCAACGGACCTTGCTTCCTCGGAAGTAGAAAATCCCAAAGTATCTTTACTGTTGGGGATTTTGTGCTGGTGCATCATTACTTTGTTATTCTCTAAAATATCGAACCCATACGTACCATCAGCATTCTTGAATACCTCGAAAGTAAACCGCTGAACCGGGGCGTCCAGCACTTCGGGGCCTTGATTAATACTGGGTTGCGACCTTTCAGGAGAGGGATTACATGACTCCAAAACCACTATCCATCCCATAAATAAAGAGGCGCGGAAAATTTGCTTCATTTATATAGGTTTAATACAGTCGCATACGTTCCAATGAGAACGCTCCAATGATAATGGTCGTTTTAAACTAAAAGGTAGAATTCTTCCTTTATCTCTGCTATACTGGACTTCAAAATTAGGATTTCCCCTAAAACACTTTAATAGTTAGTAATGACTATTTTTTAAAAGGCAAGATGGGTAAGTGTTACAGCCAACCGTTCTTGATCGCATACTTAATAATATCCGCCACATTACGGCTATTTGTTTTCTGCATAATGTTTTGGCGATGATTATGAACGGTATAAATGCTGATATAGAGTTTCTTAGCAATTTCGCTGGAGCTAAAGCCTTCACAGATAAGTTTTACAATTTCCATTTCGCGGTGAGAAAGCATATTGTCGGACTGAGCATAGTGTACATTCTTAACAACAGGCGTACCTGCTCCTTCTGCTGTTAGCGGTTCAATGGTATGGGTGATGCGCCCGTCGAGCCTTAAAGCTGTAATATCGGTTACGCTACCCATGGTGGCAAGGGGTTCGCCGGTGATAGATGATTGAAGGTAAACGGATTGTTGCAGTACGTTGCGGTATTCGCCTCGTTTGTTTTTGATGCGGTAGTTGCAAGTAAACAAGAAGTTGCCGTGTTCGCTGACCGGGGTCTCCTTTAAGAAACGGAGGTTTTCGGTATGCACTTTCTCGTGGAACACTTTAAAATCATCGTCGTTCCAGAGCGAACAGGTAAAATTAAGGCCGCCATTGAGGAATTCGCCGGGTGGGTAACCACTGAGGCTTTCCATCCCTTTATTAGCGAAAAGGTACTTCCCTTTGGTATAATCGAGAATATAAAGGCCGTTAAATTGGTTATCGGTAGTTTGAACCCGGTTAAAATAATCCGACGATCTTTCTTTGAGCAGCTCTTGTAGGCTGTGGGTTTCATGGTGCTGCACCATGCTCAAAAATTCAAAGTAATGATTCGTCGAAGCCATTGTTTTTTAATTAGTAACCCGGTTAATTTTCCTATGCATACAACATTCCCCCGGCTGGTTCGTTAACTAAGTTACAAAGCAAAAATAATACAGGCAAATGGTTAAACCATTACCCGCCCTATTTCTTCCATGAAAGATGGCCATCTAAACAACTTTCTTTAAATTCGGGTTAGGACAAAGTACTGGTAACCATTGCCCACGTAATACTCATAAACCCGCTAGTAGATGAAAAGATTTTTTTTATTCCTTGCTTGCTGTTTGCCTTTATTGGCTACAGCCCAAGCTAAATTAGAGCCTAAAGTTGCCGAAGACTTCTCGGAACGAGTAGCCCACTATTATCCCGTTAAGAATGATGCCATTATGATCTTCTTAAACGAACAAATGCAACGAAGTGGTGCCGGGGGGTTGGAATTGGATAAAACCATGACCGATCTTCAAAAAGACCCCGCTGCGATGGATGCTGCCTTGAAGTTCTTATATCAATACAGCGATTGTAACCGCCAAACCCTTATCTCCAACCTGCGGTTAATGCAGTTGCAATCCAATAACGTATTCCCCTTAGCTACCTACGTAGAAAAGAAATACAAAGGAGAGTCAAAACAACTTATCGACGAAAAGGCCGAATTGCTGAAATCGGGCGTGCTTACCAACACAAAAGCCCCTGCAACTCCAGCCCCACCTGCCACGGCAGCCGTTCCGGTTACGGTACCCATGACAACTCCCGTTCAGAAATCGACCGAAGAGCTGGAAACCAAACCCGTGATGCAAGCAACCACCTACTCATTGGAAGACTCTACCGATTGGAATGTTTCCAACATTTTCAAAATCAATAAACCGGCAGAACTAGTTGCTAAATACGGCAAGGAAAATATCGTTCTCCGTGATGCAAACGACCTCGCCGGTAATGATATTGGTCAAGCCTACGTTGTATTCCCCGATACCAACAATGAAATTGAGATCATTTTCGACGACTCTTCTAAGATCGTCACCTTTAGCCAAGTACGCTCTAAGTGGAAAACGCCTTTCGGTATCCGCGTAGGCGACCCACTCGATAAACTGGTGAAAGTGAATGGCAGGAATTTCAAAGTAAACGGGTTCGATTGGGAAAATGGCGGTATTGTAGCCAGCTGGGAAGGGGGTGCCTTCGATGGCAAAGGTGTTCATGTATTATTGAAAGCCAATAAAAGCGGCGATACCAAGCTGTACAATAAAGTATCTGGTGGCCAAAAAGTAAACAGTGATAATTCGGCGATGAAAGCATTGGATGTAGTGGTTGATAAAGTAAGCTTCGTTACACATCAATAAGTCATCCTTACCATAAATGAAAGGTGCCCCTACTCGATAGCGGCACCTTTTATTTATAAATTAACAGCCGGATATTTTAAAGCCCATGTTATTGATAACTAACTATTAGTAAAATAAACATGAAAATTTATCTATATCTTTACACGGCATTTATTATTCTGAAACGAAACGAATCACCGACCTTCTTACCTAATATACCATTGTGAAGCTTTTAGCATTTACGCAAACGCTCCTTGGAAGCGGGCGCGCCATCGTAGCGAGCCACATCCAAACTTACTCGATGGACGACGAACATGCTACCGTAGAGTATTTATCAAAGCATTATGATCGATTGAAACTTGCCTTACCCGGTAATCCGCCGATATTCGACAGGGGGGCAGCGCTGTGGGCTACTAAAATTATGTACCGTGCTGCTCAATGTGCTCTTATACAGCATTGGAGCAAAGAAGAAATCAACGCACTTTTACCCGATTACAACAATAGTATTCATCCTTCCAGCATTGTTAGTGCCGACCTAGTTTTACGACATTTACCCAAAGTAATGCATGCCATGCAGGACTTACCTGCTAAAGATCGCCTTTTAGCCATTGCACATGCTTGGCCCTTATCGTCGGTGGGTATAGAACTACCCAAGCCGATTGATGCTACATTAATACTAGAACATGATACGCTGCGTGGTATGTATATTGATCGTATAATAGCAACGCAGAATGTTACCCTTTTACAACCTAGTAAGAAGCCTTGGATTTCGGCCATGATTGCCGATGAGTCAACACTGCCTCCTAAAATGCAGAAGCGTATACGCCTTTACCAACTTTGTAAGAAAAGAACCAAATAATTCAATACTAGTCCTTCTTCGTTTTTTCCATTTGTTTAATAATGTTATTCACTTCTACTTCGGTAGCGCGTAATTTCGATTGGCAAAATTGGATCAACGCCGCTGCGCGTTTAACTTTTTCGGCCAGTACATCTACCGATACCGTTTCGTTTGCGATGTCGGCTTCGATTTCTTTCAGTTCTTCGAAAGCAGCTTCGTAGGTTAAGTTATTGGTGTCCATCGTAGGATTGTTTTTGCGTGATGGTAGCAGTAGCCTTACCTCCTTGCATTTGAATGCGGATGGTATCGCCTTCATTTAATTGCTGCATACCTGTTATAATTTGATCGTTCTTTTGGATGATGGCAAAGCCACGTTTGAGTGTATTTTCTGGACTTAGCAGTTTAAATACGGTATTGTAATGTTGCACAGCGAGTTGTTGTTGCTGTAATACGGTCTTACTTTTAAAGGCCATATTCATTTGCAGCTCCTTTAATAAATGTTTTTGTTCCAACAGTTGCTGTGCAGGGGAACGGGTAATATCGTGGGTAATTTGTGTTAATTGTTGCTTTTGTTGATGTAAGCGTTCCCGGGATTGTTGTACTATCCATTGCTTACTATCATACACCGCATCTTTATGTATAGAAATGATCGCTTGCGCGGAAGCGTTGATACTGTTTTGCAAGGTGGTGAGCGCTTGAAAATGGGCATGAAAGAGTTGTTGCGATCGTACAACAATATTCTTCTGCAACGTTTGCACAGCCACTTCAAATTTGCGGTTATGGGCAATTATAAACTCAGCTGCTTTAGTAGGTGTTTTCGTAGGCGTATGCGCCATCATATCCACCACCGTTTCATTCTTCTGGTGCCCAATGCCCGTAATAACCGGCAGCGGGAATTTCGCTACAGCTTTCCCCAGTAAGTAAGTATCAAACAATAAAAAGTCGGTTTGTGCACCGCCGCCGCGAATCATTACCACTGCATCATAAGGTTTCTTAGAAAGGAAAATATCGATGAGTCGTTGTAACACTAATTCGGCTTTTGTTTCGCCTTGTACTACCGTAAAATGATAATCGATATCAAACGTAAACCCAAATGGATTGTGCTCCAAGGTATGCCTAAAATCCTGGTAACCGGCAGAGTTCATGGAAGTTACCACGGCTATTCGTTGTATAACGGGCGGTAAATCCAAGCGGTTGTTCAAGGTTTCATAACGATCACCCACTTTCTGAATTACACCCGGCATATCCTCCAGCAACTTCTTTAATACCGCTTGTTTTTGTTGCTCCAGTAAGCCAATGGTGAAATTCGTGTCAATATCTAAAAGCGTGATTTGTAAGCCATATACATGGTGATAACTTACACTCACTTTCACCAATACATGGATGTCGTTTTTGAACACTTGCCCTGTTGCTTGCTCGAATGCTTGGATGCGCAATGCTCCTTCACCCCAAGCCACCGCCGATACTTTCGCTACTACAGCCCCACCATTCGCCTCCTTCTCCACCAAGTCAAAATAATGATATTGCTTTTGTTGATAGAAAGAATAATTCGTTACATCGGCCACCACCCAAAAAGTCTGCCCCGCAAATGCATCTTTCATCACCTGCTGAATGCGGGCGGTTAAGGCAGATAGTTTGATGGAAGGTGCAGACAACATGTATGGATTTGTTTACAAAAATGTTGACAAAAATACGGATTCCTGCAATAAATTACTAAATATTTTAGCAATTAGTATAGCTATATAATAACAATAAAAAAGCCAGGCACTCCAATAGGCCTGGCTTTCCATCGAGAAATGTTACTTTATTTATTAAAGATCAAGCGGTTGACATGATCTATTTCATCTTGTACAATCGTATGCCCCATATTCTTGTAAATTTTAGTGGTCACGCTTGCCCCCATACTTTCCAGTACTTTGGCTGTAGCTTCTACTCTTTCTACGGGTACATGAAAATCCGGGTCGCTCGTACCTATGAACACAGGCGCACCATCAAAGCTACCCTGGTAGTTATCAAGGTTAATCTCCGGCCCAATTAAGCCACCGGTAAAAGCTGCTACACCACCATAATTGTTTGCAAAGCGGGCTACAAATTCCAAACTCAAGCAAGCGCCCTGGGAAAACCCGGAAAAGTAGATATGCTTATACGGTATGCCTGCTGCCACAATTTCGTCTACAATTTCCTTCAGCCAACTGAGGGCCGAACTTAACCATGGCTCGTTCTGCGCAATAGGTTGCATGAACGAAGTTGGGTACCATGTATGGTTGGTTGCTTGGGGTGCCCACAAGGCAAAACCCTTGTTGTGTATATCAAAATGCTCGGCTAAGCCTAGTATATCATCGGCCGACGCACCACGACCGTGCAGCATAACGAGTACATTCTTCGCCTCCTCGATGGGCACGCCCGTTTTTACAATATTCCTAATATGCATATGCCAAATTTATTGAATCAACTTCGGTAAAACTTGTTCTATATCACTACGTTGTGGCTCGTACTGAGCAGGCAATTTCAAATGCTGGCCCAATTCATTCACCGGTTCATCTACTGCAAACCCTGGATTATCGGTAGCTAATTCAAAAAGCACGCCTCCCGGTTCACGGAAATACAAGGAATAAAAGTAGTTACGATCAATTTTCGGGGTAATAGACAAGCCTTTGCTGAGGATTTTCTCACGGAAATGCATCAACACCTCTTCGTTTTCCACCCTAAATGCAACGTGGTGATTTGTTCCACCGGCCACTATACCATGCTTCTCGTTCGGCAATTCGCGGATATCTACTACGTTGGCCGTTTCAATAGCATCGGTACGGTAACGGTAAAGCTCACCTTCTTGCTTTTCGAAAGTATAACCGAAGATATTTTCTAAGATATTAATCGTTGGCTTCGCAGATTGCAAGCTTAGGGTAATGCTATGAAACCCACGTGTTGCTTGCTGTGCCGGGATTTTATCGGTTGTCCAAGGCAAACGTTCATCTTCCACCTCGATTAAGTTCAACAATAAACCATCTGGATCTTGAAAAGGTAGGATCTTCTGCCCAAAGCGTTCCCCAATCGCCCCATATTTTACATTGTGTTGCTTAAACCAATCTTCCCAAGCATGCAAACTACCTTGTGGAACAGCATAACCTATTTCGGAAGCCATACCCGTACCTACTTTACCTTGCTGAATGCCTGTCCATGGGAAAAATGTTAGAATTGTACCCGGTGCACCTACTTCATTACCATAATAAAAGTGGTAAGTACCTGGATCATCGAAGTTTACGGTTTTCTTTACGAGTCGTAATCCAAGAATTCTTGTATAAAAATCGTAATTCACCTGCGCTTCTGTAGCGATTGCAGTAATGTGGTGCAGACCTTTAATCTTGTTGTCGGATGCCATAACTGTATATTGAAATGATTTAATGTTCAAAATTGACAATACAAAACTAGCAACAAGCGCTGGGCAGCGCAATAGACAAAATTGCGTAAATATTGTACTATTCTTCACAAGAAAACAATAGAACGCCAATCGATGTTCATTTAATATAGCTTTCGCTGGGCGTGATCAATTTCTCTGTATATTTATCGCCTGAAAGACCTATTTATCTCGATTATTCTCAAAACAAACCTTGCTTGATATTATGGCACAATCATTCGACATTATTGTAATTGGATCTGGTCCCGGCGGTTATACAGCTGCTATTCGCGCGGCGCAATTAGGTTATAAAACCGCTATCGTAGAAAAATATGCTGTGTTGGGTGGAACGTGTACCAACGTAGGTTGTATTCCTACCAAAGCTTTGCTGGATGGTACCGAGTTATATGATATGATCCAACATAAAACGGAAAAACAAGGTATCGGCTATAAAGACTTAAGTCTTGATTTCACTAAACTTATCAGCCGTAAAGCAACTGTTGTTAAGCAAAACAACGACGGTATTACGTACTTGATGAAGAAGAACAAAATTGCTGTGTTGCAAGGACTTGGAAGCTTTACCAGCAAAAATGAAATCAAAGTTACTTCCGAAGGAAAAGAAGAAAAATACACTGCGAAATACTTCATTATTGCTACCGGTTCAAAACCTTCGACGATTCCAGGTGTAGAAATCGACAAACAAAGAATTATTACCTCTACCGAGGCTTTGTCGTTGAAAGAGCAGCCTAAATCAGTGATCATCATCGGTGGTGGCGTTATTGGCGTGGAAATGGCATCTATTTACCAACGTATTGGTACGAAAGTAACGATCGTTGAATACGCCGACCATTTGATTCCTACCATGGATCATGAATTAGGGAAAGAATTGTTCAAACTCCTCACGAAAAAAGGCATCGACATCTTCTTGAACTGCAAAGTACAATCCGCTAAGAATACAGGCAGCGGGGCTTCTGTTTCTTACCTCGATGAAAAAGGCGCACAACAAACCGCTACCGGCGATTACGTACTCGTAGCAGTGGGCAGAAAAGCATACACCGAAGGTTTAGGCTTAGATAAAACAGGTATTAAAACCGACAACCGCGGCAGAATCGAAACCAACGAAAAATTACAAACGGCAGAACCTAACATTTACGCTATTGGCGACGTTATCAAAGGTGCTATGCTTGCGCATAAAGCGGAGGATGAAGCTGTATTTGTAGTAGATTCTATCCACGGACTTAAAGCACATGTAAACTACCACGCTATTCCAGGTGTAGTATATACATGGCCGGAAGTGGCTTCTGTAGGTTATACCGAAGAAGAACTCAAAGCTTCGAACACTCCATACAACAAAGGTAAATTCCCATTCACTGCCAATGGTAAAGCCCGCGCTGCCGACGATACCGATGGTTTCGCGAAAGTATTAACCGATCCTAAATATGGCGAAGTACTGGGCGTACACATCATTGGTGCTCGTGCCGCAGATATGATTGCACAAGGCGTTTACGCGATAGAATTTGAATTAACAGATACCGAAATTGCGAAATCTCCTTACGCACACCCAACCTTCTCAGAAGCATTGAAAGAAGCGTTCTTAGGAGCATCTGGTCGCGGACAACTTAATATTTGATACATCAAATAATGTAATATTACCAGCCCCTTGTTGTTTACACAGCAAGGGGTTTTTATTAACAATGTTTTATCATTGTGTTGACCGAAAATGTACGAGGTTTGTAATTCTGTGTAACGGATTAAAATGAATGGATATGAAGATTTTTATTACAAGAGAAATACCCCAAGTAGGCTTAGATTTATTAACCGCCGCTGGTCATACCTACACGCAATACACCGAAAAAGCTCCCTTATCGCCAGCAGCACTCGTTGAAGGCTGTTTACAGCACGATGCATTGCTGAGCGTGGGTCCTAATAAATTAAATACATCCTTTTTCTCGCAAGTACCGAATATTAAAGCCGTTGCGCTTTTATCGGTAGGGTACGATAATTTGGATGTACATGCTGCTACAGAACACCGTATTCCAGTAAGCAACACGCCCGGCGTACTTAGCAAAGCTACAAGCGACGTAGCCTTCCTGCTTATGCTGGCAGTTTCCCGCAAAGCGTTTTTTATGCACCAATCCATAAAGAATGGCCAATGGGGATTTTTCGAACCCAAAGCCAATCTTGGCATAGAGCTATACGGCAAAACACTGGGGGTATTTGGATTAGGAAAGATTGGGTTAGAACTCGCGAAGAAATGTAAAGCAGCATACGACATGCACATCATTTACCATAACCGCTCCCGTAATGAAGAAGCAGAAGCTTTATTAGGAGCCCGTTATGTTAGTTTTGACGAATTGTTATCCACATCCGATGTAGTTTCTGTGCATGCGAATCTATCTCCCAGCACGCAAAACATCTTCAATGCCGCAGCATTCGCTAAAATGAAACCAAGTGCGATATTTGTTAACACTGCCAGGGGCGGACTGCACAATGAAAAGGACTTAATGGAAGCACTACAACAAGAGAAGATTTGGGGTGCGGGCTTAGATGTAACGAATCCAGAACCCATGACAGCCAACAACCCATTACTCGATCTCCCCAATGTATGCATCTTACCGCACATTGGCTCTGCCACAAAAGAAACCCGCGACGCGATGGCTACGCTCGCCGCGCAAAATTTAATCGCCGCATTGAAAGGAGAAAAAATGCCGAATGTTATCAATCACGATGTATATCAATAATTGATATCTACATAAAACAAAAAATCCTCTCAAACGAGAGGATTTTTTGTTGCATTATAATTTAGCGCCGCGCTTGCTTAGGTAGCTCAAGTACTTGCTATCTTCTTCAGCAAATACAGGCTTTCCACCCAAACGGTACGCCTTATAAAGATGTTCGAAGGCTTTGTCTTCATCCTTCATTTCTAACAAAGATTGACCTAAACGCATTTGTGCAAAAGCACTCGTTTTTCCATCTTCGCAATTCAAGGATGCAGCAAAATTCTCCGCCGCATTTTCAAAATCGTCTTTCAAAAAGTACAAATCGCCGATACTAGAGTACAGCCATGCTGCACCTTCATAAGCTGATTTAGGTTGAGGGATAATATCTAAAGCCTCTTTAAATTTCTCAATTGCTGCATCATATTCTTCATCGTCAGCAAATTCGTTGCCCGCTTCCGAAAGCAGTTCAACCTGTTCATACAATTCGTCATTAAGCACTTTAGCTGCCATAGTAGAGTAATTTAGTGGTTAGGGTGAAATTAAAAAGGTTTTACTAAACGGAAAAATTGGAAGGTTCCAAAATATTTGGTAAGAAAAAAGGCCGAACACCCTAGTGCCGACCTTTTTATGGTATCAATTCGAGAATTTGGGGTAATTGTGTAAAAGTCAATTTTTCATGTAACGGAAATTTATATGACAAACGGGGATATATACATGTAAAGAAATCACCAAGCAACAAGGCGGCCTTCCTAACTAAAGTTACGTGGCAGTAATGACCCATTGCCGCAGTAAGTACATTTACACCACTTGCACATGCTTTTGAGGCTGTACTGCATATCCACCCCGTATCCCGTTCTTCGATAACACCAATTGCCACAACTGGCTGTTCCGCGCTCGAAACGATCCCGCGCAGGATAATAAGTAGTACGACCACATCCTAAAAAACGTTTCGCTGTACTTTGCCGATAATGCCGGCCAGTGCGTTACCACATTCCCATACCATGCCATCAAGGTTTTATCGTAATCTGTACCGAAATTTTGCCAATGTTCCATAATAAATAATCCCTCCATTGCCTCATCAATTAATGGCATCGTGGGTATCATGGCATTTGGAAAAATATACTTATTCAACCATGCATCGGTAAACATGGCCGGATGATTGCCCCCGATGGTGTGAAGGAGAAACAGTCCATCATCTTTTAAACATTGGTGTGCAACTTGCATATACTGGCGGTAATTCTTGTACCCCACATGTTCAAACATACCCAGCGACGCTATGGCATCGTATTGCCCTGTTAGCAAGCGGTAATCCATCAGCTGAATATCTACAGGTAATCCTTTGCAGGCATCCTGGGCAAAGGCTGCTTGTTCTTTAGAAATAGTAATACCCGTTACTTTTACGCCGTAGTTTTCCGCGGCAAACTTGGCAAAGCTACCCCAACCACAACCAATATCGAGTACATGCATGCCGGGTTGTAAATGCAGTTTCCTACAGCTTAAATCGAGTTTATAAGCTTGTGCTTCATCGAGCGTATGGGCATGCTGCCAAAAGGCACAAGTATATGTTAACCGCTTATCCAGCATTACTTCGAAGAGGTCGTTGCCAATATCATAATGTTGTTCGCCTACTTCGTAGGCTTTGGAAGGTCGTTGAAGGTTACTAACCCGCGCCCAGAAGATCTCCAATTTCAACTTCAAATCGGCTTTAATAAAAGTATCGAGGTGGGCAATGAGTACTTTCGTGAAGAGTTCGTCGAGTTGTGCACAATCCCACCACTTCGCCATATACGATTCGCCGAGGGCCAAGGTACCATGACTCAATACTTGGCGATAGAATCTTTCGTCGTGCACCTGGATATCCCAAGGATTGCTCCCATTTACATGAATATTGGCGGCTTCTAAGAGGCGGGTAAGTATTTTTTTGGCTTCCTTCATGAGATAAACAATGTTCCATGTGTAAAACACAAGGAAGCCACCCGCTGTTCAATCAGCGGATGTGGAAAACACATCCCCATACGCCTATACTTTCGCTAATTGCGTACTTTTTTGCTTGGCTAAAAACGCGCTGGGTGTATCGCCCACTATTTTCTTGAAGTAAGTATTGAAAGAAGATTTTGCCTTAAACCCACATTCGTAGGCAATCACAAGTATATTCACCGGCAAGCCTTTTTGCTGAATGCGGGTCATCATTTCAACGGCATGTGCTACGCGGTGTTCGTTGATATATTGGTAGAAGGATTTATGAGCGTAGGCATTCAACGCTTCCGACACGTGGTATTTACTTTCTTGGATAGCTTCTGCTAATTTATCTAAGCTGAGGTTGGCATCGGTATACAAATGCGATTGGGCGAGATGGGATTCTAATTTCTCTAAAATAGCCGCGTGAGAATACTCGTTAAGAATGGTCTTTTTCGTCGGCAACAAGGGTAGTTCACTTGGTAGCGACAACACTTCTTCTTCCCCTGTCATACCTTTCATTTCGTCTACTTCTTCCAACTGCGTTTGCTGGGCCACTCCTTTATATTTATAGCGAAGGATATCAATACAAATAATGGAAAGTAGTGTATAGCAGATATTCCTACACACCAAGTTCGTTGTATAATCGGCCTTGCTAACCATGCCATATACTTGGAAAACGCAGGCTATGATCCCTACGGACAATAATAAAATACCAATATGCAAAACAAGCTGTTGTTCTTGTTTTCCTTGTAAACGAGGTTGCTTTTTTAAGATAAGAATAGGGTAAATAAGTCCTGATATAATTAACATCCAAGTAGACACATCGTTGTACAACGCGAGTGCTTTATACCCAACAGGCGTATAAGCATATAATAAGCAAACAACCGTAGAATAGCCTATTGCAGCCAACAGAAAAGGTAAAAATAAATACCACTTAGTGGCTACGATTAACTGGGGTTGCAATTTCTTCCGCACATATAAATACGCCAGTGGGCCATAACACAACCCAATAAATGTATTCATCTGCATCCGCACATGTTCATCGGATACAAAACTGTAGATGTAAAATTTAATGCCTAAATGTGTAGCAATACACATTAATAACACCAATATCAATGCATCGGCTTTATCACGCACTTCGTTTCGCCATAATAATAATGTGGCCACGAAAGCTTGGAAGGCACCTATTGAAATTACATAAATCATACGGCTGAATCTGCCACTAAAATATACATCCTGTATTACGCCAAGGTTAAATCCACACTTTTCATAGCAACTTTTAGGCTTGGTAATAATTTGATAACGTTTAATAACAAATTGATTTACAACAAAGTCACGTTCACCTGCATCGCTTTTCACGTACAAACGTATCGTTACACCGAAACGGTCGACCCGCGGCGCTCATTCCTTCAACTTTGTCGAAAATTTTATCAACATGATTGCTGGTTTTAAGAAAATTTCTATCACCGCCTGTGTAGCAACGGCCTCCATAATGTCGGCCCAAGCACAAACAGTGAAGGGTGTTGTTACGGGTAAAGAAGGACATCTTCCCGGCGCTACTATTATGGTGGCCAACACAAAAATCGGCACCACAACAGATCTTAATGGTGCATTTACGTTGAATACAAATACAGTTGGGAAAGTTAACCTCATCATATCTTACATCGGCCACGAAACAAAAACCTTGGAAGTAGATGTAAAAAAAGGCATTATCGACGCAGGTACTGTACAGATTAATCCTGCCGGTCAATTAGGCGAGGTATTGATCCAAGGTACCATGGCGCCTTCCACCATTAAAGCCCTTAACATTAAACGCAATTCGCTCGCTATTATGGATGTAATTGCAGCCGATGCCATTGGTAAACTACCGGATAGAAACGCAGCTGAAGCAGTACAACGTGTGCAAGGTGTGGCCGTAGCTCGCTACCATGGCGAAGCAGATGCCGCCACTGTACGGGGTACGCCTTTCGCATGGACCTCCATTTTGTTTAATGGCAGCCGTTTACCAAGTGCCAACGTAATGGGTTCTCGTAACTCGGTATTGGATGCCGTTCCCTCAGAAATGATCCAATACGTGCAAGTAGCAAAGGCTTTAACGCCCGATTTAGAAGGTGATGCTATTGGTGGGTCTATTAACTTCATAACGCGTACGTCGCCAGCTAAACGCCAATTAAACGTAAGCGCAGCAGGTGGATATAATACCTTCTCGAAAGATGGTACCTATAATGGCTCTATCGTATATGGCGACCGCTTCTTTCATAACAAGCTAGGTGTAATGTTGGCTGCGGCAGTTTGGAACCGCCAATGGGGCACCGACGCTTTTGAAGTGGCTTACAATACAGGTTTAACAAATCCTACCCAACAAAAATCGATCAGCACTACCATGCTGAAACGCTACATGGGTACCCGCCAAACATATGGCGCCAATATCGGTTTCGATTATACTTTCAATACCAACCATAAATTATTCGTGCGTGGATTGATGGATAAGTTCAATGATATTCGACCTGTATATGAATCGTACGTAGATTATAACAACAGCCAGTACCAATACAATTACCGTTATTCCTATTATCAAACCGTGTTAAATGGTGCTGAATTAGGTGGTGAACACCAATTATCACCCAAAGTAAAATTAGACTGGACCATTAGCGATTACTATACGAAGTACTTCTTAGAAACCCCGCCTACCAATGGTAATAAAGGATTACCAATTGCTACCTTCAAACAAAAGATCACAGGCGGATTCAATAACTTTTCTTCTGATGGGAAGCGCTATTGGGGATTTGATTCTCCCGACGGTATTGGCGGCAACCCGCTCGGCTTCGATGCAGGTTTAAAGAATGCAAACGAAGTAATGGACCCTACGAAGTTGACGTTACAACAACTCGTTATTGCTCAACTCGACACGAAAGAGGAGGACAAAACCGCCCAAGTAAACTTGAAATACCAAGTAAATACAAAAGTAAACTTGAAGTTCGGTGGTAAATTCCGTCATAAAGATCGTAGCGGCATGTATGGCTCGAATATGGTATACATGGCATCCGCATCTTTAGGAGTACCTAATTCACCTGCCCTATTACCATTAAGCAGTTTAAATCGAACAGATTTCCCAATGGCGGGCGGTTACTTCACCGGCATGCAAGGTAATCATGATGCATTTGCCATCGACCCTATTACCAAGAACCAATTATTCCAATTATTCGATACCGCCACTTTACGTCAAAACGGTTTCATGAACGTAACACCTAAAACAAATCCTACCAACATTTACAATGGTACCGAAGATGTTGCAGCTGCTTACGCCATGGCCGAAATTGATGCAACAGATCGCTTGAAAATTGTTGCAGGTGTTTGAAATGAATACACCTCCTTCAAATTGCACGGTTCAAAAGCTGCTACCGCGGGCACACCGGCTGTTACCACCATTTCTCCCGTAACAGTGAATAACAACTACAACGTGTTGTTACCGATGGTGCACTTGAAATACAAATTGAACGACAATGCCAATTTACGTGCCGCTTACACCAAGTCATTCGTTCGCCCGAACTTCTCTGATTTAACACCGGGTGAATCTATCGACAATACCAAGAACCCCATCACTGTTACAAAAGGTAACATCGATTTGAAGCCTACCATCGCGCACAACTTCGATGTAATGGGTGAATACTATTTCTCGAATATCGGTTTATTATCGGGTGGCGTGTTCTACAAGAACATCAAGAACGTGATTTTCAGTAACCGCGTAAACTATGTTTCGGAAGGACAAAACTTCGTACTTACACAAGCACAAAACTTAAGCGATTCTTGGTTGCTGGGTTTCGAAGCAGGTATTAACAAACGGTTCGATTTCTTGCCAGGTGTATTGAGTGGTATAGGCGTTGAATTGAACTACACTTTTATTAACTCTGAAGTGAAGCCAACAGGCACATATACCACCTCTTTACCGAACCAATCTAAACACCTTTTCAACAGCATTCTATTCTACGAACGCAATGGTGTTATGATTCGCTTAGCCGGTAACTACCGTGGCGCCAGCGTAGAAAGCATCAATACGCAACTAGGTCCCAATTTCTACACCTATACCGATAAAAACTTTACCGTAGATGCTGCTGCAACCGTAAACGTAACGAAAAAAATTCGCGTGTTTGCAGAGTTGAACAACTTAACGAACGAACCTCTGAAAGTGTACATGGGCGATAAACGTCGCATCACGAGCAACGAATGGTACGGTAGCCGTGGACAAGTAGGCATTCGTTGGGACATTATTAAATAACATTCAAACCATTAACACATGAAAAAATTATTCTTTTCGCTTGCTTTATTCATACCGGGTTTTGCTTTTGCACAATTAGCCGATTCTACGCAACGCCTTGTGCACGTACAAGGAGCTGTTAACTTCCGAGATATTGGCGGTTACAAAACCACAACAGGCAAAACAGTGGCTTGGGGTAAAATATTCCGCTCGGCCGACGTTAGTAAATTAACCAATGCCGATTTAGATACCGTTGCCGGTAGAAATATCCATACCGTGTACGATTTCCGTGGCGTAGCAGAAGCGGCAGCAGCACCCGATCGTTTGCCACAAAACACGCAATACCAATTGTGCCCACAAGGCAGCGATAGTATTCCTAACGCAGCACAAATGGCGCAAATTCTTAAAGAAGGCAACTTCCTCGAAAAGTTCTATGGCAATGTGGCACCATTAGGAGAAAGGTACAAACCGCTTTTCCAAACCCTATTGGCTATGCCGAAAGATGAAGCTGTTATGTACCATTGCACTGGTGGCCGCGATAGAACCGGTATTGCTACAGCCCTTATTTTGTATGCATTGCAAGTACCACAAAGTACAATCGAAGCAGATTACACCGCCAGCAATGTTTACTTGGAAAAAATGAACACACGCATGTTCAAAGGTTTACAACAATTCACCAACATGAGTGAAGCCGAAGTGAAAGAAGCCATGGAATTGAAGCCTAAATACATCCAGCTTACATTCGCAGAATTGACAAAGAAATATGGTTCGCTTGAAAAGTTCTTCGAAAAAGAATTAGGCGTAGGACCAAAAGAATTGAAAACACTGCGTGCAAAATATACCCTGTAACCATACACATTGCGTTTCTTTTTAACAACATCCCGCCCGGCGAAAGCTAGGCGGGATGTTCATTTATTTGAAATATTGATTAAATTCAGGGCATGAATTTCATGCAACAAATAGTGTCGTTCGTGAGCTTGCTCGGCGCCTTTAACGGGTTGGTACTAAGTACGTACTTGCTCGTTAGTAAGCGTACACACTCATTAGCAGCTCGGCTGCTGGGGGTTTTGTTGTTAATGATCAGTATCCGTGTTGCCAAATCGGTGTTCTTGTACTTTAACCCGCAAATGCCGAAAGTATATGCACAAATTGGGTTATCGGCCTGCCTATTTATTGGACCTGCGCTGTATTACTTTTACCGGGCAGCCATGCAGCAAAAAACAAGCATTCCGAAAAGTTGGCAACTTACTTGGGCATGTTTAATTGTAAGCATGCTAGCCATCAATATCTTTCTTCCTTACGATACCAACCGGGCATTTTGGAATAACGGGGTTATACAGGTGATTTACCTCGTTTGGGCTGGGTTTATACTTGCCTCGGGTGTTGTTTTGTGGCCGGTGATGAAAACCTTCTTTACAAGGTCGCGCCCTTTACAAGCAACCGAGCAATTTTGGTTATTGCTTTTTCTTGCCAACTTAGCGGTGAAAGTAGTATATGATTTGTCGATGTATAACCTTGTAGCTATCCGGTACTATATCAGCGGCGCTATTATGTTTACCTTCTTGTTGTACCTCACCTTGTTTTTCTATTTCCAGCGGGCTAGCATCGGGAATATTTTGAGTGGGGGTGAAGCGAACCAAGCGAAAGGGAATGGGAAGAAGAAAATTGACGAGGTGGCGGCTTCGGGTTTGAAAGAAAAACTCTTCCATTTATTAGCTACCCAAGGCATTCATAAAGATCCTAATTTGAAAATAAGCGAGGTGGCTAAATTGATGAACATCTCTTCCCACCAACTCTCCCAATTCCTCAACGATAACTTGCAAAAAAGCTTCACCACGTTCATGAACGAATACAGGGTAGAAGAAGCATGCAAATTAATTGCGCAGGACGACCGCCTTACCTTCGAAGCCATTGGTTACGAGGTAGGCTTCAACTCCAAAAGCACCTTTTACGCCGCTTTTAAAAAGATGACAGGTGCCACACCAGCTGGTTTTAAAGAACAAGCAAATAAACTATAACACACTCATTTCCAACACAATCAATTCCAATCACCGTCCTATATTATAAATCAGGACGTGCATTTCTATAAGATCAGACCCCAAGAAAGCCGCTATCCCATACGTTTGCTGAAAACGATTTTATGCCGCGCATCTCTATGATTGCCTGCCTCGCGTTTTTGTTACCATGCAATATTTTTGCGCAGGTTACCCTGCAAGGAAAAGTAGCCGATGAACGAACGAAAAGCGAAGTAGGATATGTTACAATTAGCCTATTGAAAAAAGAAGATTCCAGCCTCGTAAAAGGACAAGTAAGCGACTCGGCCGGTGCTTTTAGTTTAACGAACGTTGCGCCCGGTAGGTACTATGTACTGGCAACCGTATTGGGGTACGAACGAAAATATACCGAATTCCATATCCTCTCCTCCGCCCAATCTAATCTCGGTACCATTTTCCTCGTTCCTAATACCCAGCAACTCGGTACTGTTTCCGTTAGCGGCAGTCGCCCTACCCAGTCCCTACAAGCCGACAAACTAACTATAAGCGTGGCCAACAATGCTTTATACAATACTTCGATGAATGCCTTCGATGTGTTAACGAAAATTCCGGGTATCACCAGGGGCACCGACGGGGCCTTGCAAATTTCGGGGCGTAATACGCCCACGATTTTCATTGATGGCAAACCGTTGGTGTTAACGCCCGGGGAAATTGAACAATACCTTAGCGGTTTACCTCCCAATAGTATACAGTCGATCGAGGTAATAGCACAACCGAGTGCCCGGTATGATGGTGAATACAAGGGCATTATTGATATTAAACTAAAGCGCGATGCTACCTTGGGTTTACAAGGTACAGCCAACATTTACCTGCAACAAAATGCAGCCAGCTTTGCTGAAGGGTACACAAGCCTTACGTATAAAACCCCGAAGTTCGTATATACCGGTAGAATTGGGTATACCCTCGGCACCACCTTGTACCGCTATAACGCTTACCAACAATTGGCCAATACGAATTGGATGAGTACAACCAACAACGTATCCTACCACAACAACAACCTCAACTTTTTAGTAGGAACAGAATACACGATCAACAAAAACCACCAAGTAGAATTCTCTTGGCGGCGCAACAATACCGACCGTGAAACAGGTGCCCGCAGTATGCTAAGTACAACCAATGCGGCAAAAACCACTTTGCTAGATGTATCGCATAGCTTTAACCTAGCATTACCACAAAACACGAACAATACATTTAACCTAAACTATACCGGCCATATTGGCCAAACCAACATCCAGTTCCTAGGTAATCGCATGCAGGCCACATCAAAACAAACAGAAGATTTCCAGCATTACAACGACTTTACCAAAGCCCTGCTAACACAGTGGAAAACCAAGCTGCAAAATGATATAAGTATCACTAGTGCACAAGTAGATGTTAATCGCCCCTTGTTCCAAGGCACCTTAAGGTTCGGTGGACGCTATGCTGCCAATATCACTAAAAATGATCTTCGTTATGATACCTTAAATGTGGAAAAGAATTTCGTAGTGGATAGCGGTCGTACAAACCGCTTTAATTACAATGAATATGTGCATGCCGGGTACGTATCGTATGAAAGGAAATTGGGTAAATTACAATACAGCGTAGGTCTCCGGGTTGAAAACACGCAATCGGCAGCCAATGCCATCACAACAAAAAACATCACGGAGCGCAATTTTACCCGGTTATTGCCTAGCATTAGTTTGTCGTACCAATTGCAAGCACAGCAGCAAGTAAGCTTTTCTTATGCTGCCAGGATGACGCGACCGGTATTTGCACAACTAAACCCCTTTAGGTTTTATAACAGTCCGCTTAACTTCTTTGTAGGCAACCCCTACTTACAACCTTCAACTACCCATACTATCAACCTTTCGTACGCGGTAAAATCGTGGTTTGTAAGTATGAATATCGGCAAAGAATTTGATGTAATGGGTAGGTATCCATTGTATGATACTGTAACGAATGAATTGCAGTATTTAGGTAAGAATTTTCCATACACCGAGTTTATTACCATTGAAACAAGTGTACCTTTGAGAGTAACGAAATGGTGGAGAATGCAACACAATTTGCAGCTCAACTATAAAAAGGAGAAGTTCCCGTATTTGGATCAAGTGTATGCTATACCCAATTACGATTTCAGGCTCAATGGTACCCAGGTATTTACTTTACCTAAAAGCTTCACCTTCGAACTGCGATACTTGTATCAATCGCCTTATGGGAATAGTCTTTACCGCATGCAACAATACAGTAGCATTGATGTAGCCGTTTCCAAATCGTTCCTAGATAATAAGTTAATGGTAAAGTTGAATTACTACGATATATTCGACAATTACCAAGTAACGCTCACCTTCCGCGAGCAACAAATTATTAATAACCGTTTAACACATTACAATGCGAACCGCCGCGCAGGCATAAGTATTGTTTACAACTTCGGTAAATCAACACTAAAAGCTAAACAACGCGTGCGAACCGAAGAAGAAAATAGGATCGGATTTTAATAAAATATTGATATTCAACAGCCCTCATATTTTGCACTTTGTTAGTGTGGGGGCTGATTGAATAGACGTTTATAGGCAGAAAATCATATCATATTGTTAACCAACTATTTCTACATTAAAAACCCATACTTCCTCCGTACGTTCTCTGTACTTTCTCTGTAGCTTCTCTGTACTTTCTCTGTAGTTTCTCTGTAGTTAGCCCGGTAAACCACCGTGGGTCTACCTTTGCGAGGATTATGTTTTATCGTATTACACCCGTTGTTACCCTTACTATTACCTTGGTTGTAGTGCATAATGCCTTGGTAGTTAGTCGTATGAATGCTAGATCGACTCCCATTGCGCACAAAGTCTTTTGTAATTGCCTAGCTGATTTTTACAGTACTAATTCCATTGTTAAATAGCCTGTACATACCCAACAAAGGGTATAAATAAAAAAGTGCCTTAAAATTGCTTTTAAGACACTTTCCACTATTTTGAACTAGCAAATAAGGGTTATTAGAAAAGAACCCCCATGGTAGCCTTATAATCGCTTTTATTAATACCTGTTTGATTCGCTCCGTTTACTTGTACAAACCCAGTTACTTTAGGTGCTACAGGAAAATCGGCGCGCAAGCTGCCACCGAAGTAAGTACCGCCCGTAGTTAAATACTCGAAATTGCTATTTAACATTTGGTAGATAGATGGCTTATCGGGATCAAGGTTCCATACTTTGTTCTTGTCTTGGTTTTCAATTTGCTTGTACTCACCCTGCAGAGAGAACAAAATGTTACTGCATTGCTTACGTAAAGTAAGATCTACACCTGCTATAATATTCGTGTACGTTAATGTACGGTTGGGATCTACATAGCGCTGCGATTGATCGTCGTACGATACATCTGCCCCTACAAACCAATCCACCAAGCCGCCGGTTTTACCGTACACAGCGCGTACTTGTGCAATGGTGTACTCATGCAAATAGCGAAGATCTTCCGATACGGGTACTAGGCTTAATTGACTGCTTTTGTTATCAAATTTCGTTTCAATACCTTTTCTCTTCACCGATTCGAAAGCGGCCTTTACAATAAGCTGTGTATTATTTCGCTCTTGCATATATCCCAAATCAGCTTCCACCTTCGTTTCCTTCGTTCTTGCTACTTCATCAATTACACTGCCCAATTTCTTACCTACATTGTATTGTTGTACACCGGCTGTTACAAAAAAGCCATTCCGCGTAGTAGGTACAAAATTCAACTTTCCACCTACCATAAACCCATTATGCACAGCAGCATCGCGGGTACCTGCTAACAGTTTATTGTATACACCCAAACCGGCATCATGCCACAATAAAGGGCGACCTAAATCGCTCACAAATTGTATGGTATTCGATTGGTTGTATTTCACACCTGTAACATCAACACCCAATGCATAGTGCTGCCCAATTTTACGGGAACCAGCTAAGGTTAAGGTAATCTCTGAAGATATATTTTTAGGGCGTGGATCACGGTTCCTGTAAGCCTGCAATCCTTTAAAGCTTGCATTCACACCCCACTGGTATACACCAACTGATTGCGCAATACCACCACTAAAAAAATACGTTTCCGATTTCATATTACCACCCACAGAATCCACCATCACGTAAGGATAAATGATGCTGTAATCTGCCGATTCATTGAACTTCACTTGTTCAATTGTTTGCGTAGTGTAATAAGCTTTCCCCCACAAGGTGGTTCTTTCATTCGGCTTTAAATAGGTTTCTGAATGCACATGTAACCCCGCTGCACCACTGCCCAATTGTTGTAAATACAAATCTTGTTGGCTCTTGCGGTAAGAAGCAGCAATAAGTGAATATGTATTCACCCTTTGGTACGACTTTAAAGCAGGATTGCTATACACATCATCCCTAACATACGTTACGGGCGAAGCCTGTTCCTTCCATAGCTTAGTAGGAATAGAATCTTGGGCACTGGCTTTTACAGCAGTACCCAAGACTAAAATCGTTATAATGAATGACCAACGCATGGTTATTGCTTAATCAAGTATTTGGCTGTAACTTCAGGATCGAAGTCAAGCGTAGAGTTATTATTATCTTTCAACACAACACGACCATCGGGGTTTGTTAACAACTCCTTACGACGAACAGCTTTACCGTAACGTGTTTTATCTGAATCTACTTTACCACAGTAAGACCAACCCATATCCAAAGAAGGATCAGTTAAAATCCACTCGTAGTTTGTTTCTACTGATAAGTTTACAGCATCCATAATCCAAGCATTCGGGATTTTGTAAGCGTTTTGTTTCGTTGTATCACCGGCAGAATTCAAATATTTGTATTCGTAGTAATTAGCTGCTTTGTATGCGTCGATAGTCATATTCTGCGGGAAACGAGCAATTACGTACGTTTTGAAACCACGGTTGTGCATCGTCATATTACCATTGAGGTTAATTAAATCAGGCACATTTGGATTATCAACATTAATAGAGCCTACCAATGTTAATTCGAATTCAGCGCTTGTTAAATCGAATGAATTCGAGTTATATTCCAAGTGATTGATTGCGTTGTTAGCAATGGTGAAACCTTTACCAGGTAAGATAGGGTATTGTTTACCGGTACCAGGTATCATTACAATAGAACCAGCTGTGAAAGCTTCGCCCATGATGTTTGGAATATAGTTTCTTTTGGTAGTTGTTAAGAATTGTGCTTCAGAAATTACTAAACCATCGGCATATAAAGTATCTTCAGAGTTGTTGTAGATAACGAAATATTTATCACCATTGTATTGTTTACCTTCTTTAGTAACCGTACCTGTGAAGAAGATTTCTTGGAATACGAATTTAGATGCAACGTTGTATAAGAATAACGGGATGTTTAATTTTACTTCTCCACCTGAAATGATAATACCTTGTTTATAACCACGGATTTTAGAGGTTTGTCGATCGTTATCTGCACCAAAAGTTACCGTACCTTCTAAGTTTACGTTATAAGAACCTTCTGGTAAAGTAAGGTTAGATAATTCTGCTGCCGATCTTAAGTTGAACTTAGATTCAACACCACTGTTCACCTCTTTAAATTCAACCGCGATATCAGTAATTTGTGGATTCGTTAAACCAGCTGGGTTTGTTAAAGCAACCCCAACTTGCGAAGTTTTCACTTTTAATTCATCTTTCGAACATGCTGCCAATACGAGACCGATCGCAGCGAATATGAATAAGAATAGTTTAGTTTGACGCATATAACCTTGCTTATTTATTAAAAATTAAAATTCAATTCCATTCCAAAATACGGGGTAACATAACCGCTTCTCAACACTTTAATACCATTACGCACATAATCGGGGCGGTAAGTAAATAACCTATTCACAAACATGGATATGCTAGCTTTCTTTTTAAATTCTTTCGTGATTTTCATGTTCATCTGCAAATCAATCGGCACGGTTTTACGCTGAAAATCCGACTCTGTATATAGTATCGTTAAGAACTTCAAATCCGGGTCAGTCAAGTATTTCTCTGTATACGGCAACCACTGTTCATCAATACCGGCAAACATCACCGGCACACCATTCTTACGCTCGTTCTTCTGAGCGGTAAACCAAATATTTTGAATTGAGGTAGA
This sequence comes from Chitinophaga skermanii, assembly GCF_003259335.1. GTDB lineage: Bacteria > Bacteroidota > Bacteroidia > Chitinophagales > Chitinophagaceae > Chitinophaga > Chitinophaga skermanii. The sequence goes on along the minus strand of NZ_QLLL01000001.1, from coordinate 566,944 downwards.
TACCGTTAAACCCAAGTTAGGTAAGTAACTATCAATGGTTAAGTTCGTATTGAAACTCTCTCTTACTTGCCCGTTATTACCTTCATACATACCAATGTACTGGTACGTATCTCCATTCGTAATCACCGAACTTGGGATTAAACCGTAGTAAGGCATAGAGTTACTGTAGATCGATATAAAGTAAGCACCATTCAACGTGAAACGTGTATTGATACCCGCAAAACGTTTAGAAGTATATTGGAACTCAACACCTTCCTTATTTAAAGTACTACCGTTCGTATCGAATGAATAAGTATAATATCTTTTTCTATCCACATAAGGATGCTCACTTAACACCGGTGCTTGGCCATTTAACTTCGTTGTATCGATTAAATATTGTTTGTACCCCAAGGCCAAATACTGCGACGATTCACGGAAACCGGTATTCATTTTCTCTTTGAAATAGGAGATCGATAAACGGTGGTGATCAATTTCGAAATCGACATTGATCTCGAATTTCTTATTGGTAGCTGGACGAAGATCGTAGTTGGTATTGTTTACTATATAGGTAACTGCATTGGCTTTACGCATACCGGGGTTATTGTGGTAGAAGTTTGCCTGTACTAAGTCGAAGTACTTGAAGTTCGGGTACAACTGGTCTAATGTAGGCATCTTCGTAGCATACCCGTACCCTGCACCCACTTCCATCTTCAATATTTTATTCCCTACATCCATCTTCGGCAACGCTAACTTAGCGTTGATACGAGGATCTATATAGATTTTATTGGCGATGGTGTATTTCGAGTCCATACCCAGTAAAGCCATACCACGTACACCAATGGCAGTGGTTAATTTGCTTTTACCGATATAGGTACTTATTTTATCTTCGATGAAGAAGGATTGGTTAAACATACCAGGGATGGTATCAAATGCCCTTGGGCGCGCACTAATGGTAGTGCTGGTAGGAAAATCTAAATCGTATACCTGGCCTTTACCAAAGTTTTTACTGTAACGAGATTCCATACCCACCTTTACTTCATGGCGAACCGCCAATGCATCAAAACCCAAAGTAGTATTGATCCTGAAGGCCGCATTAAATGGCTGGCCATCTACTAACAGGTGACTAGCATAACTAGGTGTTACATATTTCGCATCATGCTCGCCCGGCTCCATCGAATTAATGAGAATTTCGGCAGATTTCGCTTGAATCCATTTGGTAGCATCAATCTTATCTTTCGTATAAGAGGCATTGAATCCAAGGTCTAATCCCTGCCAAAAAGCTTTATGATTGATTGCCTTGGTAGAGAATTGTGTATTGACTTGGAATGAATTACTATTGGATGTATACTTATCAACTGGGGCATACCCATTATCGGGATCTACGCGTTGGTTGTCGATGGTAGTATTGTAATCAAGACTATTCCGCCAGGTATTACTACGGCCATTGGCCACCCATTTTCTATCTAAACGAACACTAGTGTTAATACGGTTATAAGTGTTGAAATCGTTACGTGGATCGCTTTTCGCTTTCATGTAACCGATATCCGTATTTAAAGTCCAGCCTTTTGTTCCGATATTAAAACCTTTACCGAGGTAGAATAATTTACTGAAGCCATCTGCTTTCATACGGGCAGAAAAAGGAGAGGCACCCGATTTGCGTTCGATATTCACAACACCGCTCGTCACTTCACCATACTCAACAGAAGGAATACCGCGAATAATAGTTACTTTCTCAATTTGATCGGTAGAAATGCTGCGCATATCTACACCTTTATTCACGGAGAAGCGGGATGCGTTGGGATCAGTCACGAAATAGTTTTCGGAGTTTTGAAGATTAGCGCTTGTATTAATGGTAGCACCATCTACTACGAAAGCTGTACCTAAAGAAGAAATATCGTAACTCCTGCTATCGTACCCCGTTTCGCGCAAACGTATTTGGTTCATGGAAGTTAATACCGGGTCTTTTGCACGACCGCCAGGTAATAATTCCAATAAATCGGTAAAGCTCGAAGGTTGTAAGTGTTGCATCGCCCGGCGATCGATCACAGACGTGCTTGTCATACCTTTTGATTCCGATGCTGTTATAAATACTTCTTGTAAAGTTCGTTGATTGCTTTGTACGGGCATTTCTACCAATACATCTTTGTGGAGATGGATCGTACGAGGTGCTGTTTTGAAGAACATACTCGTAATACTGAGTTTATAAGTACCCACTGGAATGGCGCCAAATGAGAAAACGCCTTCCGCATTTGAAAAGGCACGGTACTGTACGCTATCCTTTTTTGCAAACACCAACACCGAATCTGGGCGACTTGTATTATCCATGCTGATAATACGGCCCGACAATACGGCCTTGCTCGCCTGCTGTTGTGCATGCGTGAAAGTTGGCAAAACGATTGATAGAATACATGTAAATATTGCCCAGTTGTAAAGTTTTCTCGTATTACTGTTATCCACTTGCTAGTTCTCTATAGTTGATCGGCCGCAAAGTTATTGAAGAATCGCCCGGTTGCACCTTGTATAGCCTTTCCTCCCTGTAAATTTTCCCGATTCGATCATTGAGTTTTCGGTTTCGATTACCAGTGAATCAGCCATAGCAAAGCAAAGGAAACATATAAGGCATTAAATGTCCTCATACCCCTGGCTGTTCCCTGGCTCATTTTTTTACCAATTTCAAAAGCCGCAAAATTTTTTATTGCTGATTATCATTTGCTTGTATGTTTCTTGCCCTATTAGTCTACCATTTCTATAGGATATATCTGATTTAAATTTTACTTTCGTCTTAGAAACTAAAATCAACCTATAATGAAAACGTCCTTACTATTCATGCGGCCTTACTGTTGCTGCCCCGAATTACAATCAAAACACATTATCAACCAAACACTAACGTCACCATCACGACAGTGGCCATCTAATTAATTTTCACAACCTATTTGCATCATGAAAAAAATATTACCGCTCTTTGTCATTCTCTTAGTTACCAGTCATTTCCTCAACGCCCAAACACTTGTGAAGGGTATTGTTAAAAATGCTGAAGGCGAGCCGCTCATCGGCGCCACAATTGTTGTTAAAGGCACGGCTTCTTACGCTGTAGCCAATACTTCCGGTCAATTCACGATCGAATCTAAAAAAGAACCTCCTTTCCTTTTGTTGATTAGCTTTATTGGGTATAAATCTACCGAAGTGCAAGTAAATGGTGCTTCGGAAGAACTAGTGGTTACTTTACCGAAAGATGATTTATTATCCGAGGTGGTAATTACTGCCCGTCGTCGTAAAGAAACACTACAGGCAGTACCCATCCCTATTTCAGTAATAAGTGGTTCCCAAGCTGAAGAAGCGGGCGCGTTCAACGTGAACCGTTTGAAGGAGTTGATTCCGTCTGTGCAGTTGTACTCTTCGAACCCACGTAATACAGGTTTGAGTATTAGGGGTTTAGGTACAACATTTGGATTAACGAATGATGGGATTGATCCCGGTGTAGGTTTCTATGTAGATGGTGTATATTACGCCCGTACTGCCGCCACTACAATCGACTTCATCGATGTAGAACAAATTGAAGTACTTCGTGGCCCACAGGGAACGCTCTTCGGTAAAAACACTACAGCTGGTACTTTCAATCTCACCACTAAAAAACCTAGTTTCACACCTAGTGCCAACTTCGAACTGAGCTACGGTAATTATGGTTATACACAAGCTAAAAGTACTCTTACAGGACCTATCAGCAAAAAGTTAGCGGCACGCTTATCGTTCACCGGTACACACCGCGATGGTACTATTTACAATCAAAGAACTACGAAATATACCAATACAATTAACAACCTAGGCGGTCGTTTCTCCTTACTTTACTTGCCTTCCGATAAAGTAGAAATCACCTTCGCAGCTGACGCTTCGCGTCAACGTCCAGATGGTTATGCGCAAGTATTTGCCGGCGTAGCGCCTACCAAAAGGGCTGCTTATCAGCAGTTCCCAGCGATTGCAGCAGATTTAAACTACAAAGTGCCAAGTACCAATCCATTCGATCGTATTATCGATCATGATACACCATGGCGCTCTGGCCAAGATTTCGGCGGTGCTTCTGTGAATGTGGATATTAAAGTGGGCAGTGGTACACTTACCTCTACTACTGCATGGCGGTATTGGAATTGGGACCCTTCGAACGATCGTGACTTCACAGGCTTACAAGGTTTAGCTCTTTCGCAAGCTCCTTCTAAACATAAACAATGGTCGCAAGAAGTACGCTGGGCAGGTTCTTTCACTGAGAAACTGAGTGCTGTATTCGGGGTATTTGCCTTCGGCCAGAAGTTAGATCCTGATGATGCGCATACTGAACAAGCCGGTAAAGACCAATGGCGTTTCTCTCAAAACTCCACCAGCGAACTGTGGAAAACGCCAGGCCTGGTAGAAGGCTACGGTATTCGTTCATATCCACGCCTCAAAACATTCAGTGGTGCAGTATTTGGTCAACTCGACTGGAAAATCACGAAACAATTGAGCTTATTACCTGGCATCCGCTTCAACTACGACGATAAAGAGGTAGACTTCAAGCGTGAAACGTACGGCGGCTTACAAACCACCGACCCAGCCTTGTTAGCCTTGAAAAACGTTGTTTACTCGAACCAAGCCTTCAAAGCCGATATCGACGATACTAACTGGTCGGGCCAATTAACGTTGGCGTATAAACCAAACGATCGCCTAAATGCTTTTGCTACTTATTCTACAGGGTATAAGCCTGTTGGGTTGAACTTAGGCGGCTTACCAAATGCATCGGGTAAACCGATGACAGAATTAGCGGTGATTAAGCCAGAAGAAGTGCGACACTACGAAGTGGGATTAAAAACATCGCCTACTAAAAACTCTTTACTCAACCTTACCGTCTATAATACCGACATTAAAGACTATCAAACACAAGTACAAGCAGCCGATTTATCCGTTAACCGCGGTTACTTAGCGAATGCAGAAAAAGTACGTGTTCGTGGCGTTGAGTTAGATGGTAATATTAAGATCAAGAAATTCTTGTTGTTCTACGGTGCCGTAGCCTATACCGATGGCAAATACGTGAGCTTCAAGAATGCGCCACCACCATTAGAAGAAACCGGTGGTCCAACATTTAAAGATGTATCGGGTGGTCGTTTGCCTGGTGTTTCTAAATGGGCCGTATCATTAGGCGGTGAAGTGAATACAAAAGCTAAAAGATTCTTAGGGCATTTCGGTGAATACTTCTTAGCTGTTGATGGATATTACCGTAGCGAGTTTTCATCAAGCCCGTCACCATCCACATACTTAGTAGTAGATGGTTATACCTTGGTGAATGCACGTGCAGGATTTAGATCAGCAACAGGATTATCACTTTTTGTATGGGCGCGTAATATTTTCGACACTAACTATTTTGAACAGTTATTACCAGGTGCAGGCAACTACGGGCATTATGCCGGTGTGTTAGGAGATCCACGCACGTTCGGGATAACAGTACGGTACGGATTGTAATTGTACGTTCGTACGAACAAAAAACGGTCTCTATAAATATAGAGGCCGTTTTTTGTTATCGCATATTGACGTGCTATTCCCTCGTTGAAATATTTTATATTAGACCTATTATGATATTAATAGGCGATTTACATGGAGGTTATCCACAAATACTGCATAAGATAAAGCAACTGGATTTGCGACAAACATCGTTTATACAAGTGGGCGATTGGGGCGTAGGATTCCAATCGAAAGAGGATGATATAAAAGCATTGCAACAGGTAGATCGTTTCTTAAGAGAGGGTGAAAATACAATGTACATCTTGCGGGGCAACCATGATTGTAAATGGTTTTGGGATCATCGTTCAGATGTATCACTACAAAACATCGTGCTCGTACAAGATTACGAAGTATTACAAATAGAAGAACAATACGTTTTATTCATTGGTGGCGGTATATCCATTGATCGCGCTAAAAGAAAAACAGGGAAAGATTATTGGGAAGACGAAGTATTCGTATACGATGCAACCAAGCTACAAGCAGCCATTACAACAAATATTGATATAGTCGTTTCACATATCGCACCAAACGAAACATGGCCATTTACATTCGATGAATTGGTGAAGCATTATGCTGAGCAAGATTCTACATTGCTGTACGATTTAAAGGAAGAACGCGCTAGCATGAGTAAAATATTCTCCACTGTAAAACAGGCAAATTGTACATCTTGGTATTATGGACATTACCATCAATCTTATGTAGGTGAGCATGATGGGGTTTGGTTTCGTTGTTTGGGCATGGGAGAATTATTTGCACCTTAACAACATTGACATATCAATTTCTCTTTATCTTTGTACCCATTTAATAACCTAACTATGTCGTATTTTATGGTGGACATCGAGGCAGATGGCCCGATTCCCGGCAATTATTCTATGATCTCATTTGGCGCCGTATTGGTGGATAAAGATCTCAACAAAACCTTTTATGGTCGCTTGAAACCCATTTCAGATCAATTTGATCCCAAAGCATTAGCCGTTTCCGGTTTTAGCCGCGAAGAAACAATGCAATTCGACGATCCTGCGAAAGTAATGCTGGATTTCAAATATTGGCTGAACAAATACAGTTTCACATCTTCCCCTATGTTTATCAGCGATAACAATGGATTCGATTGGATGTTTATCAATTGGTACTTTCATCATTTTCTAGGTAATAACCCGTTTGGGTTTAGCTCTACCAACTTAGGCAGTCTTTACAAGGGCATGGTGAAAGATACGAAGCAAAACTTCAAACATCTCCGTCGTACACGGCATTCGCATCACCCTGTAGATGATGCGAAAGGGAATGCGGAAGCTTTATTGTTCATGATTGATGAAATGGGGTTGAAGATAACTTTGTAATGACACTTTTGGCAAAATGAAAAAAGGATTGGAAATGAATCCAATCCTTTTTTCATGCGCTGCATTAACAACAATGGTTTGCTATAATTTACTTTAACATGGTCGATAAAAAACCATCCTTTCTTTATGAACCTATTGGTAGCAACCGTTTGAGTTTAAGCAATCCATTACGTGGTGAATAGCTACGGAGTACATAGTATCCCAGGCGGTACCATTTGGTGCCGATACCCATACGGAAATCATTTGTCCGCATGCATCCCACATATCGAATCTCTTCTGAATGCGGAAGAAGCTTGCTGCTGGTTGTTTTTCTTCCACCCTAATTTCAGGTTGCGTTGTTTTTACTTCTACTTTAACTGCTGGCGGTGTAGAAGATTTGGGATTAGCTGCATTTGCAGAAAAGCCAATTGCTAGGCAAGCGAATGCTAAAATGAATTGTTTCATGGTTTTCAATTTTTTAATGTTTTCGTGGTAAATGAATGATTTTATTGATAACAACCGTTTGAGTTAAGGCAACCCATTACGTAATCGTATGCACAATCGTACATCACCGTGTTAGACGTGCCATGGGGAGCCGATACATATACGTAGATAATTTGACCGCAAGCATCTTCAATCAAATACGTTCTTTGAATACGGAAGAAATCCTTTCCTTCAGATTTCTTTGTACCTACCGAAATGTTTTTGGGATGAGCAGTAGGCGTATTGGAATCAGCTGCATATGCTGAGAAACCTACAGCGAGGCAAGCAATTGCGATGATAATTCTTTTCATGGTTTTCAATTTAAAATTGGTGTAATTCAGAAATATGTATTGGTTAAAAGGATGGTTATGCTATGGAACGTTTTTCTCTTACTGTAAAATTCGGGATTGCATAATGGTGTATAGATAGCGGATAAATGTCCGTATACGGCGACTTGAAATTCGTGCCGTTTTGGGGAATATTTGATGAATGATAACACATGCTATTACCAACACTTTAAATAAGCGTTACAACATGTAAGAAATCCTAACGAAGCCTGCAAAACAATCACCCTCTTCCTAACTAGGTAATTATTGGTAACAACCGTTTGAGTTCAAGCAACCTACTACGTGATCTAAGGCAGCATCGTACATTGTAATAAAAGATGTACCGTTTGGCGCCGATACCCAAACGTTTACGTGGTTACCACACAAATCGTTGATGGTAAACATTCTTTGAATGCGGTAAAAGTCTTTCTTTTCGAATTTGTTTGCACCAACTTTGATGTTGGCTGTAGTAGTTTTCACCTCTACTTTTTTCTCTGCTGGTGTAGAAGTTTTAGAATCGGCTGCATTCGCCGTGAAACCAATAGCCAAGCAAGCGATGGCGAAGATTAGTTTTTTCATGGTTTTTCAGTTTTTAATGTGAATAATAAAACGGAAGAGGGTGATAACGTTTTTGTTTTAGGGTGTTGTGTTAAAATTTCTGTATGTAAAAATCGTAGTTGCGTGGTAGGACTGCGTGCTTGGATTGAAGTGTGCACGAAGTGGGTTGAAATTCGTGCGGGTTTGGGGGATATTTGCGGGAAGGGTGTATTAAATGAAAAATGTGGTAGTGATGCAAATGCATACAACTACCACATTTAATTTGTCAAAACTATTGTTAACATTAAGATTACTTATGGCTACAAAATACGTTCAATAATAATTGTCATTTTAAGTTACCACATGCTTACTTCGCCAAACTTTCCCTTAGAACAAAACCTTGCTTTACACTTTTATCACTGGCAGTATACTTTACTTCGTACCAGTCGCCATTAGGGATAGAAATTACTTGTACTTTTGTTTTGTAAGGAATTTTATCAATAACCTTATAGGTTGAACCGGGGCCTGATCTTACTTGGGCGAATTGTGTGTTTACATAGTAAAGTAAGCTTTTCGGGTTAACGTCTGGTTTAATGATGAGTGTACTAGGAGGAGTGGATTTTGAAACTTCATTCTTTTTATTTTCCACTTTATTTTCATATCCGCTACTACAAGCACCACAGCTACCGCCACTATTACAATGTTTGCAATACCTACAATTTTTGCAGGCAGTACAATTACTCGAGCCGGTACATTTCCCACAACATTCGTTATAAACATTTGCAATGGAGTGTGTTCCTAATATAATTGGGAGAATGAATAACAAAAGGGTTTTAGGATGCATAAAAATTAGGAATAAGGGTTCATGAATAGCATTTATACAAGAAATATAAAACATCTATATGATAAAAATAGCTTTAACTAGTTTATACAATTTATGGGAACCCGTATGTAAGGGATAAACTGGCAACTAATGAATGGATGTAAATATGTATAAGGGGCGAAATACGAGGAAAATTCGTTGGAGATTATAAAATGGGAGATATAGGCAAGCTAACACCTCCCATTCGACTATTATTATTTAATCGTAGCACCTTCTTTTATCTCATCTGATGCATGGAGGAGGATAGCGTCTCCTTTCTGTAAATCACCGAAAACTTCTATTGAGTCATTTGATTTCAGGCCTTCCCGAATATCTACGAAATGAGCTTTCCCTTCCATTACTTTGATTATATATTGACGTTCAGTTGAACGAATTAAAGCATTTTCTGGAACTAATAATGAACGAGCAGCAGATAGCAACGGGATTTTTACTTCTGCATACATACCAGGTTTCAATTGCAAATCTTTATTATGAATGTCTATTTCAACAGCTTCTGAACGCATACTAGTTAAAGCATTTGCGCTTCTACTAATATGTGCAGTACGTTCACTACCCGGCAATGCATTGAATACAAAGCTCACAGGGCTTTCAAGGTTTACTTTGTCGACATATGCTTCCGGGATAAACACTTCTAACCTTAACTTTTCAAGATACTGTAATACTAACATAGGCACATCATTTCCTTTACTACCCGGCCCTACCAAAGCTCCTGCACTTATGTTTCTTTGAACAATCATCCCATTAAACGGGGAAGTAATAGTTAAGTAGCCTCTCATATTATTCATGGCATCCACGTTAGATTTCTCAACCAATACGATAGCATCATCGCTCCTCATTCTTGATAATGCATTGTCTAACTCCAATGGTGCTACAGCCCCTTGCTCTTTGGCAGCTTCTTTTAAACGGCGATATTTCTCTTTACTTGCCGAAGCATTCTCTTGCGCCTGTACAAATTTCGAGCTAATTGCTTGTAATTGGGATTCCATTTCAGGTGCTTCTATTGTAACCAATACCTGCCCTTTTCTTACAGAAGAACCTCTATCAACGAGCACTTCTTTCACAAAGCCATTTACCTTTCCATAGATATTTACTTCTTCGAAAGGTCGAAGCAGCCCAGGTAGTTTAATATAACCTGCTAACGGCTTTTCAGCAACTGATCCTATTTCATATTTTGTATTATTTGCATGCTGGCCGTCTGTTAGGTCTATGGGCTTTTGTTTTGCATTACATGCACACAATGCAATTAAAAGCGTGATTATGATTGTATTTTTCATGAGTACTTGTTTAAAGTTGTAGATGAAGTTTGGATGTTTTCTTGGATGAAGGCATTAACGAAAGTGAAGTATGACGGGCTGAATGTTGTAACCGGGCAAATACATGTGGTAGGATAAATAAAGCTGCTATCGTTGAAGCAAACAATCCTCCAATAACAGCACAACCCAATGGGGCCGATTGCTCACCTGCTTCTCCCATCCCAGATGCCATAGGTATCATACCGGCTATCATAGCAAAACTCGTCATTAAAATAGGTCGCAAACGGATACTAGCCGCTGTGATGGCTGCTTTATATGCATCTTTATACTCCATGCGCAGATATTCAGCATTTGTAACGATTAAGATCGCATTTGCAACCGACACCCCGGTCGACATAATCATGCCCATGTAAGATTGTAAGTTCAATGTTGCCCCTGTGATCAATAACAATCCTAAGGAACCGGCAATTACAGCTGGAATAGTACATAACACTGATAGTGCGAGTTTAAGAGATTGAAAATTAGCTGCTAGTAGTAGAAATATCACCACGATAGCAAATAACAACCCATATTGCAAACTCGTCAATGTCTCAGATAATAAACTACTCATGCCTTTTACCTCTGTTTTCATGCCACGAGGCACAGGCCCCAACGAGTTTAATGCTTCATTAACAGCATCTGTGGCACGTCCCAAATCCTTTTTATAAATATTGGCACTTACCGTTAAAAAACGACGAGGGCCACTACGATCATATTCGCCCGGTACACGTGTAATTTTAAAATCTGCAATATCACCCAAAGTTGGGCTATTCTTACCCTTCACCAATGGAATCTCTTTTAGTTCATCCATCGTATTCATCACATATTCGGGGATTTGTACTTGAACTTGGTAAGTATAGGCCTTCTCTTCATCAAGCCACTGGTTCTTTTCCGTAAAACGACTCGATGTAGTACTAGCGGTTACAGACCTAGCAATATCCTGTACATTCAAACCGAATTGAGCTGCCTTTAAACGGTCAATACTAATTGATACTACTGGAAACTCTAAGGGTTGAGCAATTTGTACATCTCGTAAAAAGTCGACTTGCTTAAGTTTACTTACAAGTTTAGTGGCATATCCACGAACCTCGTCCATGTCTTTCCCTAATACACGCACTTCAATAGGAGTTGCTGCACCTTGACTCATGATTTTCTCCGTCATATCAATTGGTTCAAAACTGATACGCAAGCCAGGTAAATTATGCGCGATATTCTTTCTTAAGACATCTTTTAATTCATCCATATTTACCTTATAATCTTCGTCAAGATTTACTTGTAATACGGCTTCATGTGTACCGGTGTTAAAAACATACAGGTTACTTGTGCCATAACTGCTGGGAATTAATCCAACATAGGCTGAACTGATAGCCACATGATGGTCAACAGTGGTATCAATAATTTGTAAAACTTTCCTTACTTTTTCTTCTGTACGTTCCAACCTTGTACCATCAGGTTCTTTAATACGCATTTGAAATTGACCATTATTTATTTTCGGCATCATATCTTTTCCTATATAAACAAATGCCCATCCTGTAAAACCAATTACTATTAAGAGATACAAAGCAATTAACCATTTACTACGCAGCATATTTCTATGGAGCGACCGCATGTACTTTAGTTTCATACGCTCAAAAAAATCGTTCTTATCAGCTTCCTTTTGCTCTTCTTTCAAATGATTATCCACCTGTTCAAGCTCTACTTCATCTAACACTTGTCCTGCATGAGCATGTAATTTTCCATGTTCATAATGTTGGTATTTTTCTTCTTTAATTAACCAATTAGAAAGAATAGGCACAAGCGTTAAAGCAGCAACATAGGAAACAATCATGGTCAGCCCAATCGCTAGTGATAATGGTAAGAACATTGCTTTAGGAACACCCGTCATTAAAAAAGATGGAGCAAATACAGCTAAAATGCACAGTAATATTAACAACAAGGGGAAGGCAACTTCTTTACATGCATCAAAGATGGCTTGTCTTTTATTTTTTCCCATTTCCAAATGCTGGTGAATATTCTCGATGGTAACTGTAGCCTGGTCTACTAAAATACCAATAGCAAGGGCTAATCCACTTAATGTCATTATATTCAACGTTTGCCCAAACAGCTTCATTAACAATAACCCAATCAATATAGATACTGGAATGGTGATAACTACAATAAGGCTACTTCGTAAATCTCTAAGAAACAAGAGTACCATTAGCCCGGTTAACAAAGCACCTAATGCACCTTCTGTTATTAGACTTTTAACAGCATTGCTTACAAATACAGATTGGTCAAACTCGTAAGAAATTTTTACATCGGCAGGTAATAAACTTTGCATATCCGGCAATTTGGATTTCAAATCTTGTACAACTTGCCAAGTTGAAGCATCTGCAGTTTTAACTACAGGTATATACACAGATCGTTTCCCGTTGATTAATGCATAATCGACAGTAATATCTGCGGCATCCGCCACACGGGCTACATCCTTAATTCTTACAGGTGCCCCGCTATTCGTAGTAATAGGAATATCTCCAAACTCATCCACCTCTTTCACTAATGTATTGATGGTTGTTAAGTACATTGTATTGTTGAGTCGTAAATTTCCTGAAGGAGACATCACATTAAACTTCGCCAAAGCGGTTACTACTTCATCTGGTGTAAGGTTATAACTCCTAAGTTTAGCTGGATCTACGTTTACAGTTATCGCGCGCGAGTTAGCACCGAATGGAGGTGGTGCCGATAAGCCCGCAACGGTTGAAAAAGCTGGCCGTATGCGTGTGGCAGCTAAATCGTAAATTTCCTTTAAACTGCGCGTTTCCCCAGAAATTACTAATTGTCCAACCGGTAAAGAGGATGCATCAAATCTTACTACTTGTGGAGGTAAGGCCCCTGGTGGAAAAAATTTCATAGCTCTATTCACCTGCAATGCCACCTGTGCAGATGCTTCAGCCATATCTGTATTTTCATAAAAATTCAGTTTCAACATCGTTAGCCCTTGGATATTCTTGGTAGTAATGCTTTTAATTCCATTCACATACAAGAATTGGTCTTGCAACCTAGTTGAAAAGAACCCTTCCATTTGTTGTGCCGACATACCACCGTACGATTCTATTACATAAATAGTAGGCATATTTAATTTGGGAAAAATATCCACCGGGATTCGCATGGCAGCCATGATTGAAAAAAGCAATAGGCTGAAAGTGATGACCATCACTGTAATCGGTCGTTTTAAAGAAGATACTATAATTGACATAAGGCGATCACTTTAACAAATTAATCAAGGCTTGTAATTGGTTAGTTGCAAAAGCTTTTTGGAACATAGCTTTGCAGTAAGCATACCGGGCATTTGTGTAGCTAGTTTCGGCCCGGTATAACATTGTTTGGGCAGCATTTAGCTCCACGATATTTGTTAAACCATTTTTATAGAGCGAAAATTTTTGCCGGTAAGCAGCATTGGCAGCATCTAATTGGTGAGGCATTTCCATTAATCGCTCTCGCGCTGTTTCTAGCTCTACATCCGCCTGGTCATTAAGCATTGTTAAGGCGACTTGTTGTTCTTCGATTTTTTTCTTTGCGTAATATGTTTGTTGCTGTTGAATACTTACTTCTAACTGGCGCCTTTTTAGGTCGAATATGTTAAACGTAAGCCCCAACCCAACTAAATAGTTACTACGTTCAAACCCGAAACCTTTTGACAGCGAACGGAATTCATCTTTTGCACTTACACTGGAACCTCGTCCCCAATATGCTGCTTGTAACATCAGTTTAGGATTGTAGTTCTTCCGTACTTGTTCCTCCCGGTATTGGCTGTTAGTTTCTAATGACTTGTAAACTTGAAGAAGCGGATGATTTTCTATTATTGTATCATTGTCATTTATCATCGGCAGAATAAACTTGCTGTACATTTTGCCTGGTAATGTAGTATCTGGCATTATATCAGCTGGCTGCATCCCCGTAATAGAAGATAATTGCAATTGCAACTTTTTAGCTTGATTATCTAATTCCATTAAATCGAGTCGCGAGCGGGATAGTTCCGCTTCAGCTATACTTGTATCAACACCGGCCTTCACCCCACTCACAGCTAGGGATTGTATGGAGCGACGGATTTCCACATTTCTTGCGATGTTCTGTAATTGAATGGTTCTTTGTTCCAGTAATCGTATTAGTTGTAGGTAACCGTTTAATGCGAGTACTTGTAATTCAAATTTCGCTTGCTCATAGCGGGCTTTTTCTAATGCTGTTTCGGATTTCGCTACATTTCTTTGTGCATTGTATTTTCCAAAATTGTAGATTTCCCAATCAAATGCAGCAATCCCGAGATCAGTTAAAATTGTACTGGTATTCTCCTCTTCTCTTACGCGTGAATTACCGGGAACAATTCCATTTGCGAAATACCCGCCAGGTAAATTGTTGTTTGTGCCTATATCAGCTTGGTAATTAAGTTTAAGAGAAGGAAGCCAATTAAACCGGGATGCTTCTTCTTGTGCTTCTTTTATTCGAATGGCCGATTCGTCGACCATTAATGAGGGAGCATGCTCATTTACCTTCATAAGTAATGCTGATAAATCTAATGGAGGTTTAACTTGCTGCTGCGCAAGTAACGGTAATGGTATCAATGCACCAATCAAACAAAGTCTGATTAGTTTTACAACTATCATATCTATAAACAGTTTTATTCGATTTATTACAATGCCTTATAGGCAAACACATGCTGATATATCTCCTCTCCATAAGAGCAGATATACAATTCAAAATTTGTTGTAAATAGGTTAGCAGGCTGGAGGACCTCGAAGAGAAAGTTGTAAAGTGAAATTAGCGTAGCAAAATGAACCTACTTCTACTTGATAAGCAAAATTGGAAGGATGATAAATTGGAGTAGGCACAAGACTTACCGGCAGTGTATAAACCGCCTCGGGTTGGTAACGCTTGTTTAGAACTATTTTTACTTGTGTGTTCTTAGCCTGCCCAACTTGTGTATGACCACTCTTCTTTTCAACGGAAATAACATGTGAAGTACGATTAATAGCATCGAAGGCTACTACATATTTGAAATGTAGTTGTACGCAGAAAAAGGACAGGTATATCCAGCCCAGTAATGCTTTAAATATGAGGGATCGTTCTGCTCCAATCTTCAACATCTTGCTAAGTTTACAAAAAAAATACTTAGTTCCTAACCTACTTATAACAAGTGATCTTTAAACTTTATAAGCGGAAAATAAACCTGAAGTTGGTCATTTGGGTGGCAATTATAAAAAGGCTAAGTGGATGATATTATTTTCTTCACATGACTTTCATCCGTTAGTCCAAACTCCGCTGCTATTTCTTTTAAGCTATACTGCTTGCTGGCAAGGCGTTGAGTAATGAGTGTTTTGCGGTAATCCTGTATATAATCGCGTAACGTGGTACCTGTATTGCGTTTAAAATATGGGCCTATATAGTCGGCCGTCATATTAAACTGGGCGGCGATAATGGGTGCGCGTAGATTTTCTGGGTGATAGATATTTTTATGAAGATAACAGAACAAGGCTTGCATGTCTTTGCTACGTTGGGGGATAGCCATTAACTCAGGCATATTGCGTTGTAAGATGGTAGCGATCGACAAGAGTTGCATCCAAATAAGCTGTTCGTTATAACTTACATCAGCTTTTAAGGCGGCTACTACTTCGAATAAACGGGCAGCGATTTGTTGATCTTCGCGCGATAATGAGAAGCCTGAAATATGGGTTTCACGGCTTTTAATGAGATACTCCAAATGCTGCCAGTTACGCATATCTCCACTGAGATGCTTATATCGATAAGGATCTGTAAACTTTAAGTATATAAAATGAGTAGGGATTTGAATCTCGAAATAATGTTTGTCTTCAGGGCCTAATAAATAGAGACCTCCTGCCTTATATGGTTGGGTTATTTGGTTGATTACATGCGTACCCTTTCCCTTTTTGATGTAAATGAGTTCATAGTGATTATGGTTATGCTCGGGATGCCGCCACTCCTTCATTTCAAAATCTGATACCAATAATGGCTGGTATTGATGATAACGCTTCATGTAAGAAAGTTACAAAATCTTATCGGAATTATACCAATACTACCGATAGACATACACCACCTTTGTATTGTTCAAACGGCTTGCATGGTAGGCCTTCATTTCAAATTTCTTTTATGAATACTTCTAACAATACAGCCCTAGTAGTGGGTGCCAATGGCGTGATCGGTACCAATTTAATCGAACATTTACTATCCCTCGGCAATTGGCAAGTGATTGGGCTTTCACGTAAAGGTGGCGCGCCACAACCCAACCTTCAACATATTGCAGTTGATTTATTGGATGAAACAGATAGTAAAACCAAACTATCACACCTTACGCAAGTCACCCATATCTTTTATTCAGCATACCAAGACCGCCCAACATGGGCCGAGCTGGTGCCACCAAACCTAAGTATGCTAGTAAACGTTGTAAGCGCCATCGAACCCATTGCGCAAAACTTACAACACATCAGCCTCATGCAAGGTTACAAAGTATATGGCGCCCATCTCGGCCCCTTTAAAACACCCGCCAAAGAAAGTGATGCAGGCCATATGCCTCCAGAATTCAATGTCGACCAACAAGCATATCTCATGGCCCAACAAAAAGGCAAACCGTGGACTTGGTCAGCCATCAGGCCTTCCGTTGTAGGAGGCACTGCCTTGGGCAACCCCATGAACCTCGCTTTAAACATAGCCGTATATGCCTCCATTTCAAAAGAACTAGGCTTGCCCTTACGCTTCCCCGGCAAACCCGGCGCCTACGACAAACTCATGGAAATGACCGATGCCGGCCTCCTAGCCAAAGCCACGATATGGGCCGCCACGACCCCTACAGCCGCCAACCAGGCCTTCAATATCACCAATGGAGACTTATTCCGCTGGAATGACCTTTGGCCCAAAATAGCGGCTTATTTTGGCTTAACAGTTGCCCCATCTTTACCTATGCATCTAGAAACCATCATGGCCGATAAAGGAGCCTTGTGGCAAAGTATGCAAGAGAAACATGGATTAGCAGCGCATGATTATGGAATATTAGCGAATTGGGGATTTGCTGACTTTGTATTTTCTTGGGATTACGACTTCTTTGCCGATGGCAGTAAAGCTCGGCGATTGGGGTTTCATGAGTATGTTGATACGGAGGAAATGTTTTACCAATTGTTTGATACCTTGAGGGCGCGGAAAGTGATACCGTAAGTAAAATATTGAGACTTGGGGGTTCAAGAAAATCCCTTTTCCCAAGCGCTTACAAAGTACACTAGTAAGACACAACACTGAATGTTAGTAAAACTTAATCTTTACTATTCCATCGAGGTAATTCTCCATAGATTTCCCGGTATATTGATAAGAGTTTATTCTCTACGGCTAAGGGGTTGTCGATGTAATCTTCATTATGCGTTACATACCAATAAACGTCTAATGCTATAATTCCTTCTGCCGACATTTGTTGATTCCATGATTTGTGACGCGGACTACCAAATTGACTACCATTTACAAGCCGATCTTTCAAACCACCAAGATCAGACTTTCCAATTAAAAAGGACCCATCTGATTTAATTTCTCCAGCATGCCCGATATAAACGAGTTCTATTTTTCCATCTTTCAAAGCGTAAATAACATAAACACCACTTTTATCAATTGGAGCATTACAAACTTGACTTAAATTATCATTTATTTTATAAAAAAAATGATCAGCATATGTATACTTATCTAATTCATTAAACATAATTACCTGAAAGATTTAAATGAATAAAGCGATTGTATTTACTTCACGATACAAAAACCAAAATAAATATGATAATCAAATATTTAAACAGCATCAAGGAATAAATAGACAATTTTACATATTTACATCTGTAACTATTTACCACTTTTACTTGCAGTTTAGAAGAATTTTAATTGCATTTATTGCTTATAATTTATTCTATTATCCCAATTCCTTGAGCTTCTAGTTTTGCAATTTCTTCTTTCATGAATTTTATTTGTTCTGGTTTATGACTATCCCATATAGTTACTTCCCCTACAATCTTAAGTGGATGCATAGAACGATAAGACATAGAAGCATTACCCTTATACTTTTGATTTGTGAGATTGGGGTCATCTTCAATTGGCCCAGTTGGCTCTACCAGGTAAATTCGTTGTTTTTTATCTCCACCAGCCAATTCTGCTCCCCATACAGCAGGGTCAAGAGTAGCAGTGAAATAGATATATTTAGCTTTGTCTTGTTTACCAAAATTAGAATTATATCCAGGTAGGAGTAATTCTCCAATCATTAGGTCGGCCTTGGTTCCATGTAAATAGACTTGAGCAAATGGAGTATGTATTGTTGATACTCCATAAGGTATTTTATCTTTTTGTGACATACTTAATTATTTTAGTTTATCAATAGTCTTCTCTGTCAATTGAAGTGCTTTAGTTAAATAGTTTTTTATGACTTCTCGTTCTGAACTAGAAAAGGAAGCTATTATTTTATCTGTTTCATTTTGAAAATCTTGGTAATAAGGTGTCATAAGGTCCATAATTTTTTCGCTTTCTGGTATGATGAAAACTTTTCGCCTGTCAATTGAATCATGCTCTCTTTTCACTAAGCCTTTCTTCTCAAATCTATCTATTAGTGCAGTGACGGATCCTGTGGTCAGTCCTGTTAATTCTGCCAGCTCTCCCGGGGTTAGCTTACCTTTTTGAAGGAAAAAACCCAAGTATTTGTGATCTGTTCCAGAAAATCCGGCTTTTTTTGCTATTGTGGAGTGCATTTCGATTGAATTATAAGCGTATTTCTGTCCGAGCTTCCTGATTTCTGAAACTTGAATGTCCTTCATTTATTTATCTTTATTTAAAAGTATCTTGACGACAAAGATAAAATTATGCTTACAATAATCAATTAATGAGCTAAAAAATATTAGAGACTTTGGGTCGTTAGAATAGGAATTTTGCAGCCTGTGTCAAGCTTAGGCTGCAAAAGCCTTGTTAGAGTTGTCTTGCGGTGAATTTGTTACCAAATTACTTACAAACGCACGAGGAAATTAAAGAGGTCAGATCATGAACATACTTATCGAAACTTTGAGTAAAAAATAGAAGCACAAGGGTTGTCGATACGGTAAAACGCATGCTGACAGCCCTTTGGGTGCATTTATCCATTTTTCTGTTGTTATTTGAGATGTTTACTTCCCAATACAAAACTTCGAGAATATCCAATCAAGCCTATCCTCATTGGTTACTTCGCCGGTAATTTCGCCTAGGTAGTGTAAACAGTGCCTGATATCCAAAGCCAGCAAATCGCCTGGTAATTGGTTGTCCATCCCGTTACGCACATCTTCTAATGAACGGAGTACTTCTTTCAGGGCTGCATAGTGGCGGGCATTGGTTACGATGGTATCTTCTGTGTTGATGGTACCACCCATTACTTCGGCTACCAGTTGATCTTTTACTTGTTGGATGTGATCGTGGTTCTTGGCGGAAATATAAATGATGCCAGGGTAGGCGGAGAACTTGTTGCGAAGGGCTACTTCTCCTTGTACATCAATTTTATTGGCAACCAAGATGTAGTTAATATTTTCTGCTTGGAACTGGGCTACTTGGGTTTCCAGTTCTTCTACGGTTAGTTCATTGGCATCGAATAGGTAAATTACCACGCCTGCATTGCGCATTTTCTCGAGTGACTTTTGCACCCCAATACTCTCGATGGTATCATTACTTTCGCGGATACCGGCGGTATCGATCAAGCGGAATAAAATGCCTTCGATATTCAACACTTCTTCGATGGTGTCGCGGGTAGTACCGGCGATTTCGCTTACAATGGCGCGGTTCTCGTTGAGGAGGGTATTGAGCAAAGTGGATTTCCCGGCATTGGGTTTACCCACAATCGCTGTATTTACACCGTTTTTGATCACATTCCCCATGCGGAAAGAATCGATTAGGTGCTGTACGTTTTTGTTGGCTTGGGTTACCAGTTCGTACAATTGCGTTCTATCGGCAAATGCCACGTCTTCTTGGCTAAAATCCAGCTCCAATTCTATTAAAGCCGAAAACTTTATTAATTCATCCCGTAACTGGTGCAATTCGCGTGAAAAACCACCCCGCATTTGCTGCATGGCCGTTTGATGAGAAGCGGCAGAGTTACTAGCAATCAAATCGGCTACTGATTCGGCTTGTGTGAGGTCGAGTTTACCATTCAAGAAAGCCCTTTGGGTAAATTCCCCGGGCTTAGCCATGCGGGCACCTGCTAGGATGCAAGCATCAATAATTTGTTGTTGAATGTACGGGGAACCGTGGCAAGAGATTTCTGTTGTATCCTCGCCCGTATAAGAACGGGGGCCTTTATACAAACTCACCACTACTTCATCAATAATAGCCTTGGTGTGTGGGTGTACAAGTCCTCCGAAATGAAGGGTATATCCTTTTTGCTGGTGTAGGTCTTTAGCGGGGAATACTTTGTTGGTAATATCAATCGCCTCTTTTCCACTGAGCCTGATAACAGCAATGGCACCTACGCCGGGAGCGGTGGCAAGTGCTACAATTGTTTCATCATGGTTCGCTAATTTTCCTAACATATACGCTGGTTTAAATCCTTCACAAAATTGGGTAAAAAAAAATTCCTCACCATGTTCGATGGTGAGGAATTATGTAAAGTTACGAAAGTATTACTACTCTTGCAAAGTAAAGCGGATCGGAAGGTTGAATTGAACCGATACAGAACGACCGTTCTGTTTACCCGGTTTCCAGTTAGGCATGCTTCTAACAACCCTTACTGCTTCTTCCTCTAGGCCACCGCCTTTAGCGGCACCTACAGTCTTCACGTCCTTAATTTTACCTTCAGAATCTACTACGAATGTTACGAACACTGTACCAGAAATTCCGTTTTCAGAGGCCATGTGAGGATAGCGAACGTTCTTTTGAAGGAACTTGTTCAATGCATCTTCACCGCCTGGGAAGGTTGGAGGATTTTCTACGAAAGTGAAAATTTCCTCTTTCGGTGGTGGTGGTGGAGCTTCTACTACACCAGTACCTTTACTGTCGCTCAATAATCCTGGATCGATACCGTTAGGATCACCTTCTACAGTTTTAGTACTTACCGCTTTATCCTTGATTTCTTCGATCTTTGGTGGTTCCTCTTCAGGTGGCACCTCGTTATCTTTTTTAATCACCGGCGGGGTAAATTGTACCGTCGGTTTTACTGGTGGCGGTGGCGCTGGTGGAGGTGGTGGTGGCGGAGGAGTTTTTGGATCATCCGGCATTTTCACGTCCTCAAGCTTAATATCCTCGATCACTGGTTTGCTCTTCGTAGTATCTTCATTAGCTTTCAATGATTTTGAAATCACGTAGCCGCCGATGATCAATACTGCTAAAGAAGCAGTCGCGATGATGGAATTCCGCACACGCTTATTGTATTGCTTACGCAAGTCATAAGCGCCGTATTCTTTGTTCCTGCCGTCAAACAGGATGTCAAGAAAATCGGATTTTAATATTTTAGCTGAATCCATTGTTTAAAAATTTATTGATGGATGCAATTGATGTTAATCTATTATTGAACGCCGTTTGCTGCTTCAGTAGATTTGATCCATTGTTTATCTTGATCAGAAATATCTACAGTTGCATAGCGTTGAATACGGTTGATAGCCATCTCATCCAAGATATCTACGAAGTCTTTGTAAGTAGCGTCATCGTTCGATTTGATGATGATTACTACATCTTCTGGTTCGCCTTTAGCATTACGCATTGTCGCTACCTTGTCTCTCTTCTCGATAATTACGTCGCGGATACCACCTTTGTTAGCAAAGGAAGTAGCTTTGAAGAAATTAGGATCAGCAGAAGCATTCGGATCTTGCGCCAAACCTTCGTAATAATATACACGATGATCTTTTCCTAAGAGTATTGTTAAGGCAGTACTTTCTTTAACTTTCGTTTGTTCCGCCTGGTTCTCAGTATCCTTAGGCATGATGAGATCCATCGTCTTAGGCTTAGACATAGTAGTGGTCAACATGAAGAAGGTAATCAAGAGAAAACCTAAGTCCACCATTGGTGTCATATCCACACGGGTCGATTGTTTCTTCGATTTCGTACCACCGTGCTTCTTGCCACCGCCACTACTGCTGGTATCCATTTCAGCCATGATGCAAGCTTTTTTTAGTTTACACTCACTAAACGCTTTCGGCGAATTAGTGTTTTTTCTCGTCTTGTAAAGCAGCTGCCGCAGTACCTGGAGGAATTGCTTCCAAATCAGTTACCAAGTTCAATTTTTGGATACCTTTCTTTTTGAAAGTTTCCAATACTGCTTCGATTTTTGGATAAGGAGTTGCGTTGTCTGCTTTGATGCAGTATTTCAACAACTTAGAGTTACCTTGAGCTGCTCTCGCATACTCAATCCAAGTGCCTAATTCGTTATTGGCAGAATCGGTTGGGATACCTGACTCAAGCGGCGATTTCTTACGCTCGTCTGGTTTCATATCCAACACAGCTTTCAAATTCTTGAAATCTGTACCGATACTAGATCCAATCGCAAAATTGGCAATCTCCCTATCACTTAATCCCAAGTTGAAATTTGTGTTCAAGTTGGTAATTAACTCTTTCCTTTTAGGCTGACCGTCCATGCTGAAAAACACTCTACCCTTATCATCAACTGTAATCAAGATCACATCAGAATCAGGCAATAATTGTGTGTTAATTGAAGACGGAGTAACCACAGTTACCGGTTCGTCCGGTTTAAACTTGGTTGCCAGCATGAAAAAGGTCAAGAGCAAGAAAGCCACGTCACACATCGCTGTCATGTCGATGAGGGTGCTTTTTCTTGGCATTTTTACTTTTGGCATATCACTCCTTTTTTAATTTTCTCTAATAAAGATGTCTAATCAACTATTTTCCACAAAAAATAACCAAAATTATTTGTGGTTAGCTGCGAAGCTTTGCGTTAAAGTAAAGCCAGACTCATCGATAGAGTAAGTGATGCTGTCGATATTTGTAGTAAAGAAGTTGTAAGCAATGATCGCGATAGCTGAAGTACCGATACCCAATGCAGTGTTAATCAAGGCTTCAGAGATACCTAATGCCAATGCAGAAGAATCTGGAGCACCTGAAGATGACATCGCGGTGAACGCCTTGATCATACCCAATACTGTACCGAAAAGACCTAACAATGTAGCTACTGAAGCGATTGTAGACAAGAATACCAAGTTTTTCTCCATCATTGGTAATTCCAAAGAAGTTGTTTCCTCGATTTCATTCTTGATTGTCAATAATTTTTGATCTGTATCCAACTCAGTGTTAGAGATCATTTCTTTGTACTTTTTCAAACCAGCTTTCAAAACGTTACCTACAGAACCTTTTTGTTTGTCGCATTCTGCTAATGCAGCGTCAACGTTTTTGTTAGCTAAATGGTATTGTACTTTTCTTACCAACTCAGCACCGCTGAATTTACCTTTAGCTTTAGAAAGATACAAGAATCTTTCAATTACGAATAAAAGGCAAACCAATAATGTAGAGATAAGAATAGGTACGATCACACCACCTTTGTAAACTGTACCAAACCATTTTCCGATACCCTCTTCAACTGGGTGTCCTGCTGTAGTACCACCTTGGAAGTTCGCTGGGTTACCCAATACGAATGCGTAGAAGCAAATACCGATAATGATACAAACGGGTACAGCCAATACAGCAAACAGGTTAGATGACTTTTTACCTTGATGAGAAGAAGCCGTCTTAGCAGTAGCTGCAGTCACAGTTGTTTTAGTCTCAGCCATGTTGATTGAATTTTAGTGTTAAAAATTAAACTGTTTGTTTTGTTAGTAATAAAGTAATTATAAGCAATTCACAATATTCAAAAATCCTACTTAGATTTCTTGCTACTACTGCAGCTATAACTATTAAATATAATGTTAATAATCAGCGATTCGCAAAGTTATACGGTTACCTCAAAAAAACAAGTGCAGCCCAAAAAATCTCCCAAAATTTAACTCACAGTTCAAAAAGCCGCTACCAGCACGCTTTTTATTCCTACCTCACTTGATTTGAGCAAACACTTATAACTAAATAAAATCCAGTATTTTTTTTCTGTCCCCGTGGCGTTACCTTTTTGATAACCCCAATTTAATAATTTTTCAAAGTTGGACGCACAATTTAAGAAAATTTTCAAATGTCCCAAGAGAATTTTTTAAAATGGACGATTCGTTTTATATCCCCTACCAGCCTACCTATCCAGCTAATTAAAACCCTTCGGTGCCTTTTTTACACTTATTCCATTACGTGTTCTAACGTACAAATGCAGTACAGCTACAGGTTCTTCCATTATACCCACCTTTCACCCATCCCCCATTTCATACCCTCCAAACGCATTACCCTACCTTCCCTATATGATTCAAATAATTAATTTTTCCATATGAAATTCCACCTATTTATCCACTTTTTAACCCACTTTTAGCCCCATTTCTTACGCTTATGGATTTTACTTGCCGTTCCCTTTTATAATCCATTTATTTGCACCGCTATTTATTTATAGCCCCTCGAAGGCTATTGGGAAAATCAATCATTAACCAATTTACAACATGCATCCAAAGAGCAAATTTATGCTTGCTGCACTGGCGGCCGGTACTATCGTATCCGCTACCCCAGCTTTCAGCCAAGATAAAAAAGAAAAAGGAAAGCAACCTGTGCCGTCAACCGCACCTGCTAAAGATTCTACTCGCCCCGCTGGCCCACAAGGTGGCCCCGGTGCACAGGCTAAACCTGCCGCCAAAAAATTCAGCGACCTCATCTCGCCACGTGCCAAAGCCGACTCAGGCCTGGTAAATATCTATAAACAAGATGACCGCTACTTCATGGAGATCCCAGACGCTCTCCTCGGCCGCGATTTCTTGATCGTTAGCCGCCTTTCTAAATCTGCTGCCGACCTCAGAGCCGGTATGAGCGGTTTCGCAGGCGACCAAATCAACGAGAACATGGTGCGCTTCGAAAAAGGCCCTGGTAACAAAGTGTTCATGAGAAATATCTCTGTAGGCGATGTATCGAAAGATTCTACCCAACCTATGTACACTTCCGTGATGAACTCTAACGTACAACCTATTGTTGCTGCGTTCGACGTGAAAGGCTGGTCTAGAAACAACGATGGTGCTATTATCGATATCACGGATTATATTGCTGGCGACAACGATATCTTCTTCTTCGATGGTAGAATGAAAACTTCGTTGAAGTTGACACAAATGCAACCGGATAAATCTTACATCCTAGATGTAAAATCTTACCCATCTAACACGGAAATTAAAACCGTAAAAACATACGCTAAGCAAGGTAGCTCACCATTCCCTGGTATGCCTCCTGCGCCGCCGGTAAACGCCACTGTAGAGTTAAACACTTCTATCATCTTGTTGCCAGAAAAACCAATGCAGCCGAGATACTTCGACCCACGCGTTGGCTTCTTCGCTACTGGTGTTACAGATTTCGATGCCGATCCACAAGGTGTTAAGAAATTGATCATGATTACTCGTTGGAGATTAGAACCAAAAGAGGAAGACATGGAGAAATTCAAACGCGGTGAATTGGTTGAACCTAAAAAACCAATCGTATTCTACATCGACCCTGCTACGCCGGTTAAATGGAGAAAATACTTGATCCAAGGTGTAAACGATTGGCAATCTGCTTTCGAACAAGCTGGTTTCAAAAACGCTATCTACGCGAAAATGGCCCCTACGCCTCAAGAAGATTCTACTTGGAGCTTAGAAGACGCCCGTTTCTCTGCAATCGTTTACAAACCATCTTCTATTCCTAACGCCAGCGGCCCTCACGTTCACGATCCTCGCTCTGGTGAAATCTTGGAATCACACATCAACTGGTACCACAACGTAATGCACTTATTACGTAACTGGTACTTCGTGCAAGCTTCTCCAAACGACGAGCGCGCTCGTAAAATGGAATTCAGCGACGAATTAATGGGCGATTTGATCCGTTTCGTATCTTCTCACGAAGTTGGTCATACCCTCGGTTTACGTCACAACTTCGGTTCTAGTTCTACTTACCCGGTTGAAAAATTACGTGATAAAGAATGGGTGAAAAAGAATGGCCACGCTGCTTCTATCATGGACTATGCTCGTTTCAACTACGTAGCACAACCTGGCGATGGTATTTCTGGTGCTGATTTGTACCCACGTATCAACTACTACGATAAATGGGCGATCGAATGGGGTTACAAAGCTATTCCTGAAGCAAAATCTCCAGAAGCTGAAACACCAATTTTGAACAAATGGGTGATCAACCGTTTACAAGATAAAAAATACTGGTTCGGTACCGAGTCTAACCCAGATGATCCACGTTCACAAAACGAAGATTTGGGCGACAATGCTATGAAAGCCGGTGCTTATGGTATCAAAAACTTACAACGTATCATGCCGAACTTAGCGGCTTGGACACGTGTAGAAAACGAAGGTTATGCTACTTTAGGCGAATTGTACGGTGAAATCTCTGGTCAATTCAACCGTTATATGGGTCACGTTGCTAAAAACGTAGCCGGTATTTACGAAACTCCTAAAACAGTAGAACAAAGCGGTGCTATTTATGAAGTTGTTCCAAAAGCAACACAAAAAGAAGCGGTAGCCTTCTTACAAGCACAACTTTTCACTACACCAAAATGGTTGATCAACACCGACATTATCGCTAAAACTGGTGGTAATGCTGCAGATGTAATCACGAAAGTTCAAACACCAACTATCAACAGGTTGTTAAGTGCAAGAACGATTTTGAAATTGGTGAATGCTGAAGCGAACTACGGTAAAGATGCTTACCCAGTAACAGAATACTTAACCGATTTGAAAGGTGGTATTTGGAAAGAATTAGCTACACATGCGCCAATCGATATCTACCGCAGGAACTTACAGAAATTGTATGTGAGTGCATTGCTCGACTTGGTAAAAGAACCAAGTGCCAACCAACAATCACCAATGATGATGGGTGGCGGTGCTAGCACAACAAACGATGTAATGTCGATCGGTCGTGCACATGCTACACAATTGAGAAATGAAATCCGCGCTGCGGCTGCAGGTGCTGGCGATGCAATGAGTCGTTACCACTTACAAGATTTAGCTGATCGTTTAACGAAAGGTTTAGATCCTAAATAAGCAACATCGCACAACGATAATAAAAAAGCCCTGGACGCATTGTTGTCCGGGGCTTTTTTATGCATTGAATTAAACAATAAGTAAGCTGAGTAAAAACCGCCCATGAATGAGCGGTTCGGCTATTTATCCCTATACTTAAATAAGTATCTTACCACAAAATTAAGGGGCCGGTACGCATTGAACATGCGTACCGAAATAATGTGTATAACGTTAAAGCCTATACGTTGATCGATTGTATCGATTTCTGCATGTTGACATTTAGGCGTAGTTTTACCGTTTAAATTTGGAAAACCATGTGGAAAGGCGCTTTGCTGGTATTTGCCGGCGCATGTAGTTTCGGGATTCTCTCTACCATCGTAAAATCTGCTTATAAGCTCGGCTATACGCTTACCGAATTATGCGGCATACAGGCCGGTTTAGGCATGATATTCCTCTGGGCGATCTATTTACTTACCCGCGATAAAAAAACGCCTATACAGTGGCGAAATGGCTTAAAATTATTAGCACTGGGTACTTCGTCGGGGATTGTTAGCATTACTTACTATCAAAGCGTACAGTATATCCCAGCCAGCGTAGCTATTTTACTTCTCATGCAATTCACTTGGATGAATATGCTGGTAGATGCCATTCTCCATAAAAAACGCCCTACCGTGCAACAACTTATTTGCGTGGGATTGATCTTATGCGGCACCATATTAGCCAGCGGTATGTTGAACGGCGTAAACAGTCACCTACCTGTTGCAGGTATCGGTTTTGGGTTACTAGCAGCTGCTTTTTACACAGTTTTCATGACTGCCAACAGTTCTACCCGTAGTAATACACCTCCAGTACTGAAAAGTGCTTGGATGGTAACGGGCGCTTTCTTGATAGTGAGCCTTATTTTACCGCCTACATACCTGTTTAATGGTCGATTATTCGACAGTACTTTATTGTTATGGGGACTGCCTTTGGCTTTGTTTGGAACGGTGTTACCTCCATTTCTCTATGCGAAAGGAATGCCGCAAGTAGGACTTTCCTTGGGGGGAATTATTAGCGCGGCGGAGCTACCTGTAGCGGTGGTATCTGCGGCGATTGTGCTACGTGAACAAGTAGGTTGGATGCAAATAGCTGGGATTGTACTCATTTTGGGGGCTATAACTTGGTCGAATTACCCCAAAAAAGCAGGCATAAAAAGCCCTACTGTGTAAACCCTACACATTGCTACAACCCTTTACTGCACTACATTACAAGTAGTATTCCATGGTTCTCATTTTATTTACGTAATATCGCTACCCTAAAGCAATAATTGCGCAAGTGAAACAGCAACCAGGTAAACAGCCAGCAACCAAGAAGGCGAACGCTAATAAGGATGATGTAGGGAAAGTCACTATTTACGACATTGCCAATCGTTTGAAGATATCCGCCTCTACCGTATCACGGGCCTTACAGAACAATTCTTTGATTAACAAAGAAACCCGCGAGCTTGTGCAGCAAACGGCCGATGAACTAGGGTACGTGCCTAACTGGATCGCTTCCAGCTTGCGTAAAAAACGCTCTAACATTATTGGGTTAATTGTGCCCCGTACTTCCATGTACTTCCAGTCTAACGCCATCAGCGGTATTCAACATGAAGCACACAAACATGGCTTTAGCGTGGTAATTGCACAAAGTGGCGAATCGGTAGCGATGGAGAAAGAGGTAGTACAAACCCTCTATTCTTTAAGGGTAGATGGCTTATTAGCAGCCTCCTCTATGTTTACCACGAGCTACGAACACTTCAACCCATTCATCAAAAACAACATTCCACTCGTTTTCTTCGACCGTGTTCCTAGCGGGTTCGATGGATTTGCCGTTACGGGCGACGATTTCAAAGGAGGCTTCCTCGCTACGGAACACCTCATTTTGCAAGGTTGTAAAAACATTGCTCATTTCGCCGGTGCGCTCACTTGTAACTTATACGAAAAACGCCTTGCCGGCTATAAAGCCGCCTTGGAGAAATATAAAATCCCTTTCAACCAGGACCTTCTTTTTGTACATAATCTTACCCTCGATGCAGGTGCCGAAGCTGCGAAAAAGATCTTTTCAGAAAAGATTAAAATCGACGGCCTATTTGCTGCCAACGACTCTTCCGCGGTAGCCTTTATCCAAGAAGCGCGGAAGCACAAAATAGATGTGCCGGGAAAAATTAAGGTAGTTGGATATTCGAACGATTTATCGTCGCGAATTATCTCGCCTTCACTTACTACTATCGAGCAATCGGGGTATAGAATGGGAGAAAAAGCTGCTTCTACACTGGTGTCCATCATAAATAAAACAGAGCAAATCGCTTTAAATCAACAATATGTGTTCGATGTAGAACTTATCTTGCGGGAATCGACCATAGGAAACCAATAAAAAAATTGTATTTTTTGCCCCAAATAACCTGCGACTATTATGAATTTACGAAACCTATGCTTACTTGCGACGCTTGCCGCTGGCTTGGCTGCTTGTAGTTCGCCTACTCACGTGTTTGTAGCTAATACACCGAATGTTCCTTTGCTAAAAGAGAAAAACGAATTCAAAGGAAGCGTTTCCACCCGTAACGCAGCTGCTGCGTATGCCATCACCGATCACATTGCTGTTTCTGCGAATGCGCAATACTTATGGGGCTTCCGTAGTGGCGATCGTAAAGATTATTACGATGATGTGTACTTGAAAGATTACGACTCCCGCGGTCATGGTTTTGAAGGCGCTATTGGGTATTTCACTGCATTCGGCCACAAAAAACTGATGGTGTTCGACGTGTATGCCGGTGTTGGTACAGGGTATGGTAAAACATATGAAAAAACATTCTACGAAAGTCCACAAGATAATACCGTTAAAAAGGATTACCTGCTTGAAACTAAATATTCAAAAGTATTCATTCAACCATCCATCGGGTTTGTACACCGTGCAGTAGAAATCGCGTTCAGTCCACGTTTTCAAGTGGTGAACTTCTATGGTGCTAAAGCAGGTAGAGCTGCTTTTTATGAGAACGAATACGACTTAAAGGATTTCAACCGTTCGGTGAGTCGCTCGATTCCTATGTTCCAACCAACATTTACGTTCCGTGCCGGTAAAAAGCTCGTGAAATTCCAAATGCAATACATGTTCACTTTACCTGTTGACGATTCAGGTGCTTACTATGCAGAAAGTAGCCACCGTTACTACCGTTTCTTCACGGGCGATATGGGTATTGCTTTCAACATTGCTAAATGGTATAATCAAACCTACTCGAAAAGCGCACGCGCTAAAAGGTACAGGGATTAAAAGCTTGATGTAATTGGCCAATAAGCTATTACGATAGCGCTTCAGCACATCATTATACAAAAAAGGAAGTCAACGTCTTACAACGTTGACTTCCTTTTTTTATGCTTGCTAGCCATTCTTAAACACTAATTGAAGCAGCAGTATGTCTCTAAGTAACTGTACATAAGCAATAACCAAAGGAATACCAAGGTAACAATAAGGGTAAAGTCGATGAACTATCGATCTCTATACGATGAACTATATATGAAACTACATGGAAATACCGGTAAATTACATGGCGGTTACATGGAAACTACAGAGAAACTACATGGAGGGTACCTAAAACTACACGAAAAGTACCTTAAAATGCCTTGGAAGATGACTATTGGGGATAGAGTTGTACGCTATTAGCCCATAAGAGGTATTATTATTCAACTCATGTACGCATTAATACCGTATAGGAATCATTACGACATCCGTACGGCCTCGCAAACGCCCCATTACGGTAGATATACGAAACGCATTTTACGCATTTACACCTTTAAAGGCGTTTTGCAACACAAAACTGCTATACAAATATAAAAAAAGCGGGTGCATCAGCCATGTGATACACCGGCTTTTGTATGATGACATTTAATTAGTGCTTAAAGCTAAACGCAACCGCGTGCTTGAAGCCTTTTGATTGAAGACTGGCAGGTACTGTAATTTCAACGCCATTAGCTGTTGATTTCCACTTTACGGTTGTGTTTGTGCCTACTACTTTCATCGTAGCACCTTTTGCAGGTGTTATGCCTTTGAAAGTGATGGTAGCTGGTAGTTGCTCGTTTTCATCCAATAAGTAAATAGCATTTACTTCGTTGGTTTGTTTATGCTGGGTGAAGCATACTTTTCCATCTTTATAGGGGGCAATAGCACGGGTTCCGTAGATCGCGTTACCGTTTAATTTCATCCATGCGCCAATGCCTTCCATGGTGGTATAAGCTGCATCATGCCATTCGCCATCTGGGCCAGGGCCGATGTTCACCAAGTAGTTACCGCCTTTCGCTACGATGTCTACCAAGTTGTGGATGATGGTGTTTACTGGTTTATAAGTGTCACCGGGTACGTATGACCAAGAATTTGCTAAAGTCATGCAGGTTTCCCAAGGATAAGATAATGGTTCATTAGGAATCTGTTGCTCTGGTGTACGGTAGTTTTCGTATGGGCCATGTACACTACGATCAACCACGATCAAACCCGGCTGGTGAGAGCGGGCCATTTTCGTGATACCACCCATGTCGATGTCTTGGTCTTGTGCTGGGGTTTTGTTCCATGATAACGATTCGTCGTTATGCATATTCAACGGGCGAACCCAACCGCCATCTAACCACAAGATTTCCACTTTACCGTAGCCGGTCATTAACTCCTCGATTTGGTTATAAGTGAATTGCTTGAACTTATTCCAACGTTCTGGATATTGTTTCAAGTCGTAGTTGACGTTTCTATCTTTCGGTGGAAAATATGGCCACCAGTAGTTTTCTGTATTCCAATCGGGTTTAGAGAAATAAGCACCGATGTGGATACCTTCGTTACGGAAAGCTGCGAAAATTTCCTTGGTAACATCTGCCTTGGGATTTTTGCTGAAAGCTACGTTAGGGGATGTAATACGGTAATCGGTTTGCTTTGTATCGAACATACAGAAACCATCGTGGTGCTTCGTGGTGAACACCATGTATTTCATGCCGGCATCTTTGGTTGCTTTCGCCCAACGTTGTGGATTAAACTTGGTTGGATTGAAGGTTTTTGCGAGACCTTCATATTTTTGAACGTATTCGTAATAAGGGATGCCATAAGGTTTCCGCTGTGTAAAGCCTTCATCTTCTGGGCATAAACTCCAAGATTCCACCACGCCCCATTGAGAATATGGTCCCCAGTGCATGATCAATCCAAACTTCCAATCTTGCCAATCTTCCAACTTATGCAATACGGCCGTATCTGTTTCGGGTATATACGGACCGGCTTTCTGGGCCACCAAAGGGCCTGCCGTTAGCATAGCGCACCCAAGTGCTACTAGAATTTTCTTCATATTGATGTTGCTGTTTTTCTTGCTATTGTTCACTGTTAATAACTGTCGATTAAACTACTGATTTGTAATTGTTGCTGTATTTCAGCCACGCTTAATGTTGTATTCACGCGCAAACGCACACGGTTCTTAGGTAACAAATCGAAGTAGTTATCTTCAAAATGCGAAGCGTCGTCTTTTGCTAGGAAGAGGTAGATATTCTTCGCTAGCACATCGGTTCTAAGTGTTATGTATTTGCCTGTATTATCTTCTTCTACGTTGAATGTAATGTTCGGTTTGGTTAGCTGTAACTCTTTAGGTGGCACGAGGTAGTATACGTTGTTGGCAACACCTTTGCCGTTAGCATCTAATAGGTAAGTGGAAATAACAGCATCGTTAGGTGTTGCAATGCTACTGGTTGGAATAGATTGTACCAACTGGCTGCTATTGGGTTGTACTGTTATCTTCTTCTCTTCTTTCAATATACCATTTCCTTTTAAGCTATATACTTCTGTTATCAAAGTAAGTTGTTTCGGTGTTAAGGCATCGTTTACAATGTACGTTTGCAGTTGACCATCTTTCACAGTATTACTTACGAGGAGTGGTGCGTAGGCTTTTTGTGTAAAGTATTGCATAGCTTTCCAACGACCGTAATAATCCATACCCGACCAAGAAGCTACCGGCCAGCAATCGTTTAATTGCCAATACAGCGTGCCCATACAGAACGGCATAGCTCTACGATGTGCTTCCATACCTATTTTCATGCCTTCAGCTTGTAATACGTGGTTCACGTAGAGGAACTGTTGGAAGTTTTTGGGTTTATGATAGTAGTGCAAGAGATAGGTATTAATCGCTGCATTTCCGCGGGCCACGCTTCGTTGATGGGATTGCATTACCGTGCTATTCAAATCAAAATCTGCCGGTGTAGCGAATTTCAACACGGTATGTAAATCTGGGAACGATTGGAAACCATATTCACTCATAAAACGAGGGATCTTCTGTTCTAATGCTTCAAACCATTCCATACCGTGCCAAACGCCCCAGTAGTGATTATCCGCGATTTTGAAATCCTCATCTTTCCCCCAATTACTAATGGGCGAGGAAGCGAAATAAAAGCGGTTATCATTTTCCTTTACAGCATGCGGTAATAAATGATTGAAGAGGGTATCGTAGCCTTTCAATAGTTGATTCCATTGTGCGTCTGTGTAAGCATATTGACCTTTCCAGCCCCAGTTTTTTATGGCCACACCAATTTCGTTATTGCCACACCATAAAGCTAACGATGCATGCTGGCGTAAGCGGCGGATATTGTATTCAGCTTCTTTTTGTACCGATTGTAAAAATGCGGGATCGCTAGGATACAATGTACAAGCGAACATAAAATCTTGCCAAACAAGTATACCTTTCTCATCTGCTAATTCATAGAAAATATCTTTCTCGTAAATACCGCCGCCCCAAATGCGTACCATGTTAAAATGGGATTGTTGCATTGTGTTGAAGAGGTATTCATATTTCTCGTTGGTTACGCGGGGTAAGAAGTTGTCTTGCGGAATGTAGTTGGTTCCTTTCATGAATACCGGCACATCATTCACTTTCACGTAAAAGCTAACACCTATGCTATCGGGTTTATTTACCACTTCGATGGTACGAAGCCCTACTTTCTTTGTAGCAACATCCACCACTTGTTTGTTGTGAATGATTTTTACTTGAACAGGGTAGAGGTATTGCTCACCTAAACCATTCGGCCACCAACGTTTCGGCTTATTGATGGTGAACGGCACTTCAATAGATTGTTTACCGGCTTGCGCGTTGATGGTTGTTTTCTGTGTAGGGAAGCTATTATTTGTACTGCTTACTTCTACTGTATATTGACCATTTTTTGTAAAATCTACCTCGAGTTGGGCTTGCATTTTAGCCTCTTTTGTATTGAGTGCATTTTGTTTGACATAGCAATCATTGATATGTGCAATACTGTATGCTTCAATAGATACAGGTAACCATATGCCGGCAGTTACGAAACGTGGGCCCCAGTCCCAACCGTAATGGTAAGGTGCTTTACGGGCATAAATGCTAAGTGGGATTTGGGCTTGATCGTTTCCTGCGGGATAAAGGAATCCATCGCGCACAAACTTTGGCATATCGTGCCTAATGGGGCTATGGAAGAATACGCGGATAATATTAGTACCGGTTTTTAAACGACCTTTTACATTCACTGTTTGTGCTATGAACATATTGTCGGACACTAATACTTTTTCACCATTTACATATACATCGGCATAGGTATCTAAACCACCGAAATAGAGATTTACGACATCTTCTTCTAGTAGTTTGGCCGGTATTTCGATGTTAGTACGGTATTCCCAATCGAGGTTTTCGATCCATTGTAGTGATTTTTCGTTTGTACCGAAGAATGGTTCGGGAATAAGTTTTTGTGCTAGGAGGTCGGTATGCACGGTACCGGGCACAGTAGCGGGATACCATTTTTGATCATCGGCACGTTTAAATTCCCAGCCTTTATCGAGGGGGATCATTGTTTTTTGGGCATGCAAGCAATGTGCAAAAAGCACGAGAATTGCCAGCATACAGCCTTTCACTACCTTCATGTATAAACTTTGTATAAAAATGGGAAATTAATTTTGGATGGCAAGCAGCCTGGATGATGCAAATCTACCCATGTATAATAGATTTTTAGCAAAGTACCGGAAAAATACTATCGGCATAGGCTTGTGAAGAATTTTCACGAACTTCGTAAGCCTAGAAACAATCCAATTATGAAGAAAAGTATGTGGCAACAAATCGCGGAATATCTCTATATCAAAAAGCGCGATCCAAACGAGCCTATTAATCGCAATACTCGCTTAATGCATGGCATGAATAGGATATCTATTATCGTGTTTTTATTTGCGATTATTGTGATGATTATTCGCTTGATAAAGCGGTAAGGTTGAAGTGTGTGACACAACCAAAGGGGATAAGAAATACAACCGCTCGTTTACAGGCAAGAAAAAACCCAGCGCCGCATACATTCGATCGCTGGGTTAACATTTATTTGCGTGCCATATCCACAACGGCCTTCGCGGCTTTGGCAGATGCTCCACCTTCGCCTAATAAAGTCCATAATTGTGCATAATCGGCTTTCAATTGTTGCTGCTTGGCTTCATCTTTCAGCAACAAAGTGAGTTCTTTTAAGAGTTTTTCCTCCGTTAAATCGTGCTGGATAAGCTCTGTTACTACCAGTTTATCCATAATGAGGTTTACGAGGGAAATGTATTTCACCTTGATGAAGTTTTTCGCGAGCATGTAGGAAATAGGGCTGCCTTTGTAGCATACTACTTCCGGCACACCGAATAACGCGGTTTCCAAGGTGGCGGTACCACTTGTTACCAATGCTGCACGGGATTGTAGCAACAGCGCATACGTTTGATTCTTTACAGTACTTACGTTCGGGTAAGCATTCGTAAACTGTTGTAAAAAGCTATCATCCAAGCTAGGTGCTTGTGCTACGATGAATTGATATTCCGGGAAATAACGCGCCATGGTAAGCATGATAGGTAACTTCTTGGTTACTTCTTGCTTGCGGCTTCCGGGCAATAACGCGATGATGGGTTTATCGGAGAATGGTGGCACGTGGTTATTGGCTTTCGCTTCTTGTACCACTTCGATAAGTGGGTGACCAACGTACTGCACATCAAAATTCCATTTCTTATAAAAGGCTTGTTCGAATGGTAGAATGCACAACATTTCATCTACACATTCCTTGATCTTCTTCACACGACCTTCCTTCCATGCCCATACTTG
Source organism: Chitinophaga skermanii (assembly GCF_003259335.1). Lineage (GTDB taxonomy): Bacteria > Bacteroidota > Bacteroidia > Chitinophagales > Chitinophagaceae > Chitinophaga > Chitinophaga skermanii. Next base: position 530,421 of record NZ_QLLL01000001.1, on the reverse strand, counting down.
CGGAGAAATATAATACACGGTTTTAAAGCCTTGTTGCTTAGCCCATTCGGCGATACGGATATTGAATCCTGGGTAATCGATCAACACCAATACATCGGGTTTAAATGCCAATATATCTTTCTTACAAGTATCCAGGTTTTTCATGATCGTGCGTAGGTTCATGACCACTTCCACGAAGCCCATGAACGCCAATTCGCGGTAATGCTTTACCACTTTAGCGCCAGCTTGTTCCATTAAATCGCCGCCCCAAGCACGGATATCCGCAGCCGGGTCTTGCAATTTCATTTGCTTCACCAAGTTGCTCCCGTGTAAATCACCCGAGGCTTCGCCTGCAATTATGTAATACTTCATTGATGCATTCCGTTTATAAAATCGCCCAAATATAAAGAAGGAGCGGTGTTTTCCGCCCCCTATTTAATTATTTTCAGCAATAAAATGATGATGGCATATAACATGGTAACTAGGAATATTCCTTTTGCCGTAGTATCTAAGCGGCGACGTGTATATAAATAAAACACGATACCGTTCCCGATTAAGCAAATACTCATCACCTTCGGCAATAAGAAGAAATGGTTCAGGCTAATCAGCTCGATCATTTCTTGAAATGAATACCCTTTAGATGATCTCGCGTACAACCAATACAGCACGAATGCCAGTAAAGGTGTAACAAACCCCAAAACAATGCCGAGTGCGAGATTGTCTTTTTTGAACATAGTTAAATAGGATTAAATAGTGATAGTGTGCTTGATTATAAATTCCAGTCCTGCTGTAATTTGTCCTTCATCTTGTAATCCGTTAAGTCGAACTGTACCGGCACCAGCGATGCAAAATCATTGTCTAATGCCCATACATCTGTATCTGTTCCCGTATCACGATTCTTAAATTCGCCTGTTAGCCAGTAGTACTTTTTACCATGTGGGTCGCGGCGTTCATCGAATTCCTCTACCCATTTCGCATTGGCTTGGCGGCAAATCTTCAATCCTTTATAGCGTTCTTTCGGTACTTGCGGGATGTTTACGTTGAACAAAGTGCCATCTGGCAGGTTGCTTTCCAACATTTTCTTTGTTACATCGTGCGCCACTTCTTTACATAAAGAGAAATCGGCATCGTAACTATAATCAAGGAACGAGAATCCAACCGAAGGAATGCCTTCAATAGCGGCTTCCATGGCGGCAGACATAGTTCCAGAGTAAATAACGTTGATGGAGTGGTTGGCGCCGTGGTTGATACCGCTTACGCAGATATCGGGTTTTACGCCTTGTAGGATTTTGTCGCGGGCTAGCTTCAAGCAATCTACCGGGGTGCCGGAGCAATGCCATGCTTCAATGCCTTCAAAAATATCTACTTGGTACAAACGCAATGGAACACCAATGGTAATAGCGTGACCTTTGCCTGATTGGGGGCTATCGGGTGCTACAACAATTACTTTTCCCAGGCCCTTTACAGCTTCTATTAAAGCACGAATACCCGGCGCTGTTATGCCATCGTCGTTTGTTACGAGTATGATAGGTTCTTTCTTTGCCACGTTCAAATCTCTTTTTACGTTCAAATTTACTACCAAAGTAACAAGCCGCCAATTGTAATTGCAAACAAAGCCGGGTATTATCCAGTTATTTTTTTGTTATAATTCGCTACAGGTCAGCTTTTTTCATCTTCCTGTACGACAAGAATATGAATAATCCTATATAAACCAGTGTGGCAATTAGGTAAATTGAAGGATCGAGAGGCGCCTTTCCAGTAACTTCTTTCGACAATTTATCCATGTTTGGAAACGGAACTAGTTCATCACTGGCTTGTAAAGGCAAGAAGTTACCAACATAGCCACCTAAGTACTTGTTCATAACAAACTGGAGCAAGAACTCACCTCCAATCACCACGTACATAAAATAAATTGCGATTGCCAAGGCGGCGCGCTTCACGTATAAACCAATGAACAATGCCGCTGACAGATAACAGAGAGATTGTAGAAAGATATAGAAAATAAAATATGATCCCTTTGAAGCGTTATGCATATCATCTAGTGCAACACCTGTTATAATCCCAGCAATCGTAGCCACTATTGTAGCTAGAACTGACAACATAATAACTTGTAGCAGCTTTGCAGTAAAAAACTGTTCGCGACTCCAACCATCAATGATATTTTGACGAATAGTACGGTAAGTATTTTCATTGGTTATCATCAAGATCACCAACATCGCTAATAACACGAGGTTGATACTACTCCAGAAACCACTCATTTGCCAGATAGAAGGGAAGGCGGTGAACATAACGCCCACTACTCCCGCTTTCTCATCTATCTTTTTCATGATTTCCATGAAGATGATAGGGAATGGAACAGCGAAAATGCCGAGAATGATCCAGAAGGCTTTATATTTCTTGACTTTCAGCCATTCTACATATAATAAATTAAACATAGTAGATTGTAAATAAGGTTGATAATGAATTACGTGTAAGCGTGACTGTTAGTTAGTTAATTCTATGAACTTCGCTTCCAAGCTCTTCTTCTTAATCGACAGGTGACTTAACACGATGCCTTGTTCGAAGCAGTATTGGTTTACTTGTCCTGTTGTAAATTCACCTTCGAATGTAACTTGCAAGATTGTGTGGAAACGTTGCACAGATTTCACGCCCGGCCAAGCGGTTAGTACACTTTCAAGTTTTGCAAGATCGTCGGTACTTACTTCTATGATATCTTCATTCGACAATACCGTATTTACTAGGCCAGCTGTTAATAAGTTACCTTTTTTGAGGATAGCCACGTGGGTACATACTTTCTCTACTTCGTCGAGCAAGTGGCTTGCCATGATTACTGTTTTACCCAGTTGATTCAGTTTGCGAATCAAATCCCGGATTTCTGCAATCCCAGCAGGGTCAAGACCATTCGTAGGCTCGTCGAACAATAGGATTTGCGGATCGCCCAGCAAAGCTGCGGCAATGGCCAACCTTTGTTTCATACCGAGTGAATAGGTGCTGAACTTCGAGTGCCTTCTTTCGTAGAGGCCTGTCATTTGTAAGGCACCGTCGATATCTTGTTTACCATGACCTTTAATAGCGGCCGTGATTTCCAAGTTCTGAACGGCAGTATAGTAGTGGTAGAAATTGGGCGTTTCTAACAAGGTGCCGATGCGTTTCCGCAGGCTGGAATGTGGCTGTTCGTTAAACCAAGAATAGGTACCTTGGTCGGCTTTCAGTACATCCATGATGATCCCGAGGAGCGTGGTTTTACCGCTACCATTAGGACCTAAAATTCCGAACACACTCCCGCTAGGCACGTCGAACGACACACCTGCTAAAGCTTGCACGGCTCCATATTTCTTGGAGATTTGGTGAAGGGATAGAACGTTATTTTCCAAAGAAAAAGAGTTTTAATAGGATATAAATATAATTAGTTCCGAATTGGTTTCCCTGTTTTTATTACGCTTTGCAATCTTTCCAACGTTTTGCGTTCACCGCTTAAGCTCAAGAATGCTTCGCGCTCTAAATCCAAGAGATATTGTTCAGAAACTACGGCCGTATCGGTTAAATCGCCACCACACATTACGTACGCTAACTTCGTAGCGATTTTCGCATCGTGTTCAGAGATGTAGTTACCGAATTTCATACCGTTGATACCAGCCAATAGCGCACCTAGTGCTCCACGACCCAATACCTTAATATCTGTTCTTTCTTGTGGACGAGTATAGCCGGCTTCAGCCATTTCAATGGCTTTCTCTTTTGCATCGGCAATGAGCCTGCTTTGGTTCATTGTGATACTATCTTTATTGCGGTCTAAGATACCTAAGCCATATGCTTCTTCGGCCGAGGTTGACACTTTTGCTGTGCCGATCGCTAAGAATCTTTCTTGTAAATGCGGTAATTCGATTTGACCATCGCGGAATTGATCGCTGGCACGTACCGTCATTTCCTTTGTACCGCCGCCGCCTGGGATTAAGCCTACGCCTAATTCAACCAAACCGATGTACGATTCCGCTGCTGCTTGCACTTTATCGGCATGTAAACACATTTCACAACCGCCACCTAACGTTAAACCGTGAGGCGCCACAACAGTAGGAATAGACGAGTAACGTAAACGCATGGTACTACGTTGGAACAAGCGAACAGCCATATCGAGTTCATCGTATTCTTGTTCTGCTGCCAACATGAAGATCATACCTACGTTTGCACCGGCAGAGAAATTACCGCCATCGTTACCAATCACTAAACCGCGGAAGTCTTTTTCAGCACGATCAACGGCTTTATTCACTGCGTCGAGTACTTCACCACCGATGGTATTCATCTTTGTTTTCCAATCCAAGCAAACGATACCGTCGCCCAGGTCGTACAAGTTACTGACGCTGTTTTTCCACACAATATTGCTGGCGCGGTTTTCGAGGATGATAAAGCTATCTGCACCCGGTATTAACGCGTAATCGCCTGTATTTTGATTGTAGTAGTATTTCTTTCCACCGTCGATTTTATAGAAGGAAGTGATGCCTTTTGCTACCATATCTTCTACCCAAGTTGCTACCGTTAAACCTTGTGCTTTGATGGCGTCTACGTTTGCTTTTACACCTAAAAGATCCCATGTTTCAAAAGCACCGATTTCCCAACCGAAACCTGCTTTCATGGCGTCGTCTACTTTGTAGAGATCGTCCGCGATTTCCGGGATACGGTGTGAAATATAGCTGAATAAGTGTGCATGGAATTGTTGATAAAACTGTGCTGATTTATCTGTTCCTACGGCTAATGCGCGTATACGTTGTTTTAAATCTTCAATGGGTTTCGCTGCTTCAATACCAGGGAATTTCGCCTTTTGTTTAGGGCCGTATTCCATGGTTTCCAAGTTCAGGGTTAAGATTTCTTTACCACCTGCTCCTTTTGTTTTCTTGTAGAAACCTTGACCGGTTTTATCCCCGAGCCAATTGTTCTCTACAATCTTTTGCAAGAATGGAGGTATTTGGAAGATATCGCGGGCTTCGTCGGTAGGACAATTTTCGGCTACACCATTGGCTACTTTCACCAAGGTATCTATACCTACTACGTCGGCCGTACGGAATGTGGCAGATTTTGGGCGGCCTATTACCGGTCCTGTTAATGCATCTACTTCATCTACCGTTAAGCCCATTTTCTGCATGATGTGGAAAATGGCCATAATGGAGAACACGCCTACGCGGTTAGCAATAAAGGCGGGGGTATCTTTACACAATACGGTGGTTTTACCGAGGTAAAGATCGCCGTAGTGCATGAGGAAGTCGATGACCTCTTGGGAGGTGTGCGGAGTTGGGATGATTTCCAACAAGCGCAAATACCTTGGCGGGTTAAAGAAGTGGGTTCCACAGAAATGTTCCTGGAAGTCTTCGCTCCTGCCTTCGGTCATAAGATGAATAGGAATCCCCGAAGTATTTGAAGTAATGAGCGTGCCGGGTTTGCGGAATTGTTCCACTTGTTCGAACACGACTTTCTTGATATTTAAGTTTTCTACTACCACTTCGATGATCCAATCTACGTTGGCGATATCCTTCATGTTATCGGTGAAGTTACCGGTGGTAATATGTTGCGCTACCTCTTTGGAATAAACCGGTGATGGGTTCGATTTCAAAGCAGCTTGCAAAGCATCATTCACGATCCTATTCTTCACAGCGGGATGGTCGAGCGAAAGGCCTTTCTTTTGTTCTGCCTCGTTTAGCTCTTTAGGAGCAATATCAAGCAAAAGCACTTTCACCCCGATGCCAGCAAAATGACAAGCAATTCTTGATCCCATAACACCCGAGCCTAAAACGGCAACTTTATTGATTCTTCTTTGCATGATTGATCTAGCTTTTTCGGTTAGCGATACTTAAAAATTTAATAAGTAATGAATTTAGTGGATTTTTTCGACAAATGAACAAGGGGAAGGGGGAAGAATGAGGGTTTGGGAGGAATTTAACAAAGATTAAATAGGTCAATATCAAGATATTGCGAGGAAAGGGTAGATAATAAATTTTATAAATATAAAAGCCCCCGGGGTTGATGCCGGGGGCTTAGGTTGTATGCAATTATATGAATAGCATTTCGTTTATTACTTGACATCTATAAACCAGCCATTACTAGCTACCCATTCCCAGGATTTTATCGCTAAAAACATTCCTGCAAATACATAAAGTATTACAAAAATGTTTCCCCATAATTTTTGTGTCCTACTTTCGCCAGAAAACTCCTGTATATATGCATCCCAATCTCTTCTGAAATAAAATACGAAGTAATTCACGGCGAATAATCCCAATAAATACAGGATCATTCCCACACGATTAAAAGTAAGTATGTGGCTACCAAATGAAGGGAATAATACACTTACTATTAAAATTAGAATCGACACATAAAAGAAATGCACGAATGTTAATATCGCTAACGTACCACTTTTGGGAGATGAATTTCGCTTCGCCAAAGACGACATTAACTTGTAAATAATATATCGGTAAGGTTTAATCATATCTACGTTCATGAAACTGTCTTGTTCTCCGTATTCAAATTTTAAGGTGTATGTAAAAATAAGAAATGAGTTAAAAATAGATACCACGAATAATCCTCACTTTTCCCCTCAATGATAAAATACACCAGTGTTTGCGACGATTAATGAAACAAATATCAAGAGAAATAATGATCCCAAAATAAATAGTAGCACTAAAGCATTCCCTCTATTTTTTTGTCTCTTGCTTTCATTGGAAAATTCAAACATATAATCACCCCAATTCCTTTTGAAGCTAAATATTAAATAGTGAATTACTATTAACACTATCATCACAACTGCTACAATTTTCTTATTAATTACACTTAAGAGAAATGAGCCCAATGGAGGATAAAATAAAAAAGTTATTGATACAATAGCTTCTAGGTAAAAGAAGTGTATTAATGATAGAATTAATAAGGTAGTAAACTGCGGTAAACTATTCTTTTTCCTTTCAAGAAAATACAACTTTTTAGTTAAGTATTAAGAGAATGTCTTAAAGTATCCAAACAAAAAAGCGCTGCCTGGGTATCCCATAGCAGCGCTTTTATAATATTATGCTTGCGTTCCAAATCAGCTTACACCACTACCTGGTGCTACGGCTACATTTGGATTTACAAATACTAGTTTGCCATTATCCTCAGCCATCAAGATCATACCCTGGCTCTCGATACCACGCATTTTGCGAGGAGCTAAGTTTGCCACAACGGTTACTTGTTTGCCGATGATATCTTCAGGCGCAAAATATTCCGCGATACCTGAGCAAATGGTACGTTGTTCAGTACCCATATCAACAGATAATTTCAACAATTTATCTGCTTTAGGAATTTTTTCTGCATGCGTAATGGTACCAACACGTAAGTCGATTTTAGCGAAATCATCGAACTGGATTTCCGCTTTTGCCGGTTTTTCTTCAACTGCCGGTGCTACTGTTCCATTTGTAGCATTCATGGCATCTACTGCTTCTTTCAATCGTTGGTGTAATTTTTTAACTTGATCTTCTACTACTTCGTTCTCGATTTTCTTGAACAACATGATAGGTTCGCGGAGACTGTAACCTGTTTTTACGAGGTCCATTCTACCAGCGTTTTCCCATTCCAACATGCGATCTACTACTTTCAACATTTTGCAGATTTTTTCTGCGGTGAAAGGCAAGAATGGATTCGATAAGATGGCGAGGTTGGCCACGATTTGTAAACAAACGTGGATCGCGTTATCGATTTGTTTTTGTGCTTCAGGGTTCGTTGGCAATTGTTTTGCTACGATCCATGGTTCACGGTCTTGTAAGTAACGGTTACCAATTCTTGCTACGTTCATCACTTCTGCTAATGCATCACGGAAACGGTAGTTTTCCAAGAACTCGGTAGCTTTCTTCACAGCATCTTGTAATTCTGTGTATACTGCATCATCTTTCGCATCTTTCAAATCGGCGTGCATTGGTGGCACTTTACCGCCGCACAATTTGTGCATAAGCACCATAGTACGGTGAACGAAGTTGCTGAAGATATCGGTTAACTCGGAGTTATTGCGTTGTTGGAAATCTTTCCAAGAGAAATCGTTGTCTTTTGTTTCTGGTGCTGTGCTGCACAATACATAACGCAATACGTCTTCTTGTCCAGGGAAATCAGCTACATAATCATTCACCCAAACAGCCCAATTACGTGAAGTAGAAATCTTTTCACCTTCAATGTTCAAGAATTCATTAGCCGGTACGTTTTCTGGCAACACGAAGTTTCCATGTGCTTTTAACATGGCAGGGAAAATGATACAGTGGAACACGATGTTATCTTTACCGATAAAGTGTACCAATTTAGTATCGTCTTTCGACCAGTAATCTGCCCAGTTTTCGGTTAATTCTTTTGTTGCCGAAATATAACCGATCGGGGCATCGAACCATACGTATAATACTTTGCCTTCTGCGCCTTCAACGGGTACTTTAATACCCCAGTTGCTATCACGCGTCATAGCACGACTTTGTAAACCGCTATCTAACCAGCTTTTACATTGGCCGTATACGTTGTTCTTCCACTCTTTATGTCCTTCTATTAACCATTCGTTCAAGAACGGTTCATAGTTTTGCAATGGCATATACCAGTGTTTGGTTTTCTTCTTCACCGGCACCGCGTCGCTCAATGCAGAACGAGGGTTGATAAGTTCGTCGGGCGATAATGAAGTACCACATTTTTCGCACTGATCACCATAGGCTTTGTCGTTACCACATTTAGGGCAAGTTCCTATGATATATCGATCGGCTAAAAACACTTGTTTTATTTCATCAAAATATTGTTCGCTTTCTTTTTCTTCGAACAAACCATCGTCGTACATTTTTTTGAAGAAAGCGGCGGCTGTTTCGTGGTGAATTTGGCGAGAGGTACGGGAGAAAATATCGAAAGAAATACCCATCGCTGCAAAGCTATCGCGGATGATCGCGTAATATTTGTCTACAATATCTTGAGGCGTTACCCCTTCTTTCATGGCCTTAATAGTGATAGGAACGCCATGTTCGTCGGTACCGCAAATAAATTTTACATCTGCTTTTTTTGCCCTGAGGTATCGAACGTAGATGTCAGACGGCAAATAGCAACCCGCCAAGTGGCCGATATGTACCGGTCCATTAGCATAAGGAAGCGCAGCGGTAACTAAATACCTGTTAAATTGTTTCATATTGTTAAAAATCCGTAATGTTAAAAAACCCCTAATCGTTGTTAGCATTTTGGAAAGTCCAAAACCTTTTATCAATTTAGCCGCTGGAGTATATTGGATAAAGATAAGGAGAATTGCCGCAATTGGCTACGTGAATACGCGTAAACATAACGTTAAACCACCAAACTATCCTACTTTTCCACCATGCCCAAGGTAAAATCAGAACAAACAATTAATCAGCAAAGGTAAATAAAGCGTACTAGAATGATGAAAATTCCCCCATATCTTAAAAAAGGCGATTTGATCGGCGTTACTTGCGCCAGTAGTAAAATGGAACTTTACCAAGCCGAATATGCTGCTAAAGTATTAGAATCGTGGGGCTTTCGCGTGCATTTGGGTATTACCGTTGGCACGAGCTTCCACAATTTTTCCGCCCCCGACGAACTCCGCTTGGAAGAACTCCAAGATATGCTCGACGACCCCGAAATTAAAGCTATCCTATTTGGACGCGGCGGCTACGGCATGATCTGCCTACTCGACCAGCTCAATTTCCATAAATTCAAGAAACATCCTAAATGGATCTGTGGCTATAGCGATGTAACTGCCCTCCACTCGCACCTCCACCAAAAGGTAGGTGTAGCCAGCTTGCACTCTTTAATGTGTAGCGGCATTACAAGGGTAACCGAAGAAGATGCTTACGTACAAAGCCTCCGCGATGCCTTGGAAGGTAAAAGATACCGCTACGAATTCGAATCCCACGAACTGAATCGTAAAGGAACAGCCCGCGGACAGCTCGTTGGCGGCAATCTAACCCTGCTCGCTTCCCTATCAGGCTCCGAATCGCAGATCGATACAAAAGGTAAAATCCTATTCCTCGAAGATATCGGGGAATATAGATATAGTGTAGACCGACTCATGTACAACCTCAAGCGCGCAGGCTATCTCGAAGACTTAGCAGGCCTCATTATTGGTACATTCACCGAGGCGAAAGACACGGAAACACCATTCGGACAAACAGAATTCGAAATCATCGAGAACATCGTGAAGGATTACGATTACCCTGTATGTTACAATTTCCCAGTAGGCCACCAGCACGAAAATTACGCGCTAAAGATCGGCTTCCACCACGAACTGAAAGTTAGCAACAAAGAATGCTACTTGAAGGAACTGAAAAAGTAAATGATTATTTATAATGCAATAAAAAAAGGCATCTCCCAAGCGGAGATGCCTTTTTGTTTATACGTTGTTCCCTTAGCGAACCATTAACAAGCTATCCAGCTTCCCATGGAACAAAGGGAATTTATTCAAATTGTTATGACGACCTCCCGGGATGGTTACGAACAGGTCCGTAGGCTTCTTCAATAAAGGTTTCAATTTTTCACCGGAACTAAATGGTACCGTTTCATCATCATCGCCATGGAAAATGGTGATTGGCGCTGTTACTTTTTGCAAATATTCGTAGGTAGGAAATTGGTAGTCCATCAACAACGAAAGCGGGTAAATAGGGGCGTATTTACGACCTAAATCCGCCAATTTGTAATAAGGTGTTTCAAGTATCAAGCGTTGGCAATCGCGGATAGCTGCTAGCTCTGCCGCAACACCTGTGCCGAGTGATTTTCCGTAAATGATAATGTCTTGGGGTTGAAAGCGGCCGCGGGCCATATTATACATCAACATGGCATCGTCGTACATGCCTTGTTCTGAAAGCTTGCCTGTGCTTTTGCCGAATTTGCGGTAATCCATTACTAATACGTCATAGCCATGTTTCGTGAAGTTCGGCGCGTATTGCGCATACTGCACAACATTCCGGGCATTGCCATGGAAGTATAGTACGATACCTTTGGCGGAATCGGCTTTGAACAAGATGGCGCTGAGTTGTTCTTTGTCGTTGACTTTGATTAATTTTTCTTCGAAAGGAATGTCGAATTTGAATTGATAATCGGCTGCCAGCACAATGGGATGGAAGATAATCTTCTCTTGAAAATAGTATAGGCTAACACCCACACTTACATAGAAAAATAACAGGAGAATAGCGATTTTCTTCCACATGCTTTTACGTTTCGATTCCATACTGAAAAATAAAAAAACTGCATCAACAATATGTTGATGCAGCGGTATTTAAAATGATGTGTTCGTTTAATTAATCTTCAACATCCGGCACGATCTCCATGCCATAAATTTCGGCTGTTAAAATACCGACTGTTTTCACCTCGGTAATAATTTCCACATTCGGTACTAAATCAACCGTACCGTATTGATGATGTAAGAAGTTACAAGTATAGAGTTTACCTGCTAATGCCGGTACGCCTGCTATATACTTCATGATTTCGGTTGCCAATTGTAAGGCTGTAGCACCATGGGTAGGCCCCAGGGAACCTGCATCAAAATTCCGGTACTCGTCGATCACATGTGTATTGCAACGGTAGCTGGCGCTTCTTTCATTATTCAACACCGGCATGTTGAAGCCACCAAACCATGCCATCCAGTTATGCACTTCTGCAATCACAAATGGTTTGTCTTGCAGCACACAAGCATCGTTAATCACCAAGTGGGTGGGTACGTGCTGCGAACAATCTACAATCAAGTCGAACCCTTCAATTACTTGTGCAACGTTTCCAGGTTTAATTTGAATTAAGAAAGGATAATGTTTCGCGTACGGGTTTAATGCCCATAACCTGCTGGATGCCATTTTTGCTTTGTGCTTACGCACATCTTGCATTTGATACAAAGGCATACGGTGTAAGTCTTCCTCTAAGATCACACCATAATCCGCGATGCCTAATACTCCTACACCGGCGCCACTTAAGTATTGCAAAATAGGACTACCCAATCCGCCTGCACCTACAATCAAAATACGCGCAGCTTTCAGCGCTTCTTGCATATCAATGCCCATGCCCGGTACGGCAATGGGATGCTTGTATCTAAATATTTCTTTTTCAGTTAATGCCATGAGTCCTATGCTTTATTCGCCACAAAAATACGTTACTTAATCTTGCGGAAACTCTAGTATAAATTTCGAACCTTTTCCAATCGTGCTTTCCACCTTGATTTTACCTTTATGTGCATCTACAATCGCCTTCACGTAAGCCAAGCCCAAGCCGAAGCCTTTTACATTATGCACATTACCTGTATGAGCGCGGTAGAACTTCTCGAATATGCGCGACACGGTGTCTTTCGACATACCAATACCATTATCGGCAATGGTAATTTGTAAGCTTTTACGCGTGTTTTGGGTTTGTATTTTGATCAACAAACCTTCTTCTTTCGAGTACTTAATCGCGTTATCGAGTAAGTTGAAAATGAGGTTGGAGAAGTGTACTTCGTCGGCGCTGATGATGGGTTGATGCGCATCCAGTTGCAGTTCTACCTTACCGGATTTGTTATCGAGTTGTAACTGCAAGTTATCCACCGTTTTGTTGATCAGCTGGTGTACATCAATCACGGTTTTCTTCATCTCCAGTTCGTCTTTCTCTAACTGTGCACTTTGCAAAATGGTTTCTACTTGCCTGTTCATCCGTTTATTCTCCTCTTTAATAATGCCGGAGAAGTAGCGAATTTTATCTTTATTGTCCATCACTTTCTCGTTCCCAATTGCATCAATCGCCAATGATATGGTAGCCAAAGGCGTTTTCAACTCGTGGGTCATGTTGTTGATAAAGTCGGACTTAATCTCTGATAGTTTTTTCTGGCTGAACATCGTTCGTACCGTCAGCGAAAAGGCCGCGATAATGATGATGGTGAACAGTACGTTGCCCACGATCATTAACCCCAGTGATTTAAGTAAGTTGGGTTTGGGTACGATGATGGTAATAACGTCAGGTGAATCTGTCAATTCCGACAGGTCGCGTACAATTGGCGATACGAAAGGCGCCAAGTAGACAGACGAATCTAATTCAGCCCGTAGTCTTGGAAAATTCCTGGATGCTACTTTCACAGTATTACCAAAAGGCGTGATGGATTCGATCCCGAATTCGTATTCAGCTTTGATTTTTTGTTTGCGCAAGGCCGAGTCAATCATGGCGCGTACATCTACAACGCTGTATTGATTCATCTTGTAGGTAGTAGGATCGCTGGTAAAGCCTTCGAGCATTACGCGGTTACCGGTAGGGTCGATACTACTGCGCATACGTACCGTTCTAACGCTAATACGCGTAGTACGGTCGTACAGGTTGGAAGCCACTTGGGCTACCACTTCTTGCATCCTTTCTTGGTAGGATTCTTTCCGTAGGTGAACGGCATTTGTAATCCAGTTCACTTGGATAGCGATACTACCTAGGAGCGACAACGTAATTAGAATGATAATTACGGGGAATATTTTCTTTAACGGCCACATGCACTTAAAAATAGAACCATAAAAATAGATAAACAAATAATTGCAACAGTGCCTTATTTTGTTAAAAATAAATAATTGCTATAGCAACTATGATACAAAATTATTATCTCGAAATACGCATCCAGCTTGTTTCTTACAATACAACATCACTTTAACGTAATTTTAACGGAGAATTTATACCGGAATTACTCTACAATCCCCTACCTTTGCATTACAATCTTGGTACTAAATTTGATAAGTATATAGTACTGGTCAAACGCCAGGATTTCAAAATTTCAAACAAAGAGTTTTAAACTTTCTACATACATCGACGTGGATTCGTTCCATAAGCGATTTAGATTTTGGTTGATAAAATGGTAAGGAGGTTGTCTAGCCTCCTTTTTTCTTTTCTATAATTTCCTTCTTTTTTATTAGTTTTCTGTGTTACATTTGAATTGCATCAAACTTATGTGATATGGCCATACTTTCTCCAGGGACGATGTTGATTGCAGATCCTTTCTTAAAAGACCCCAACTTTGCAAGGAGCGTTATATTGGTATGTGAGCATACGGAAGCCGATGGAACATTTGGTTTCGTAGTGAACAACTTATGCCCGGTTACGTTGGCAGAAGTGGTACCCAATATTCAGCACCCCAACGTGCCTTTATACGTTGGCGGCCCGGTAAAGTACGACACCCTGCATTTCATTCACCAATTACCCGGTATTATCGATGGCGGCGTGGATTTAGGCAACGGGATGTATTGGGGTGGTGATTACGAGAAGGTAGTGGAGTATTTAAATGTTGGATTGCTGGATTTAGACTTGGTGAAGTTTTTCGTAGGTTATAGTGGTTGGGATCAAAACCAGCTCGAAGAAGAGATTAAAGAAGGCAGCTGGTTAGCTACGAAAGTACAAGACCCATCGTTATTATTTAGCCACGATGCCCAGAACATTTGGCAGAACGCTTTAAAGAAAATCGAGGACCCGGTAATACAGTTAATGGCTAATTTCCCTATTGATCCTTCATTGAACTAAACAGCCAGCCCTAATGGCGGCACATCTATACTGTACTTATGATATGCTAATTGGCTGTTAGGCTTAAACTAGGTTTTACTTGGCTAGTAAACGTTACCCCCAAATATCTCCCATTCTATTATTCGAACAACTTAATTACTTGTTAATGAAAGTGGTATTCCCGATATGGGAATAGTACTTCCTACAAAATAAAAACGCCTCTACGAGGTAGAGACGTTTATTATTATCAAAATCACTTTCTCAGCGAACTGAATTCAGTATTATTTTACGCTGGCACCTTCCACCAGAACGGTCGCTTTGTTATTTAAAACTTCTACGAACCCGCCTGAAATAGTGTAATTGTCAGCGCTATTTTTATCTTTCAATACCTTCATAGACCCTGTACCCAATGCTGCAATGAGCGGGGCGTGTTTATCAAGGATTTCGAAAGAACCGTCTATACCAGGTAATTGTACGCCGTACACTTCGCCTGTGTATAGTTTTCTTTCCGGTGTTAATATTTCTAATAGCATGAATAATTATTTATTCGTGACGCGGTAATCGGCCGCTATATTTAGGCCGGTGAACCTTGTGGTTAACAAGGCTCACCGGTTATTATCATTTATTTAGAAGCAGCAGCTAACAATTTCTTACCTTTTTCGATAGCATCATCGATAGTACCTACAAGGTTGAATGCAGCTTCTGGATACTCGTCCACTTCACCGTCCATGATCATGTTGAAACCACGGATTGTTTCTTCGATTGGTACCAATACACCTTTCAAACCAGTGAACTGTTCTGCTACGAAGAATGGTTGAGACAAGAAACGTTCAACACGACGAGCACGAGATACTGTTAATTTATCGTCGTCGCTCAACTCATCCATACCCAAGATCGCGATGATATCTTGTAACTCTTTATAACGTTGCAAGATCATTTTCACTCTTTGTGCAGTGTTGTAGTGAGCTTCACCTACGATTGCTGGCGACAAGATACGAGATGTAGAATCCAATGGATCTACCGCTGGGTAGATACCTTTATCGGAAATCTTACGGCTCAATACCGTTGTAGCATCCAAGTGGGAGAATGTTGTTGCAGGAGCCGGATCCGTTAAGTCATCCGCAGGTACATATACCGCCTGTACAGAGGTAATTGAACCGTTTTTAGTTGACGTGATACGCTCTTGCATGAGACCCATCTCAGTAGCCAATGTTGGTTGGTAACCTACCGCTGATGGCATACGACCTAACAATGCTGATACTTCAGAACCAGCCTGTGTGAAACGGAAGATGTTATCTACGAAGAAGAGGATATCTTTACCACCACCTGCAGTACCATCACCATCACGGAAGTATTCTGCCATTGTTAAACCAGACAAAGCAACACGCGCACGTGCACCTGGCGGTTCGTTCATTTGACCGAATACGAATGTAGCTTGAGAGTTAATTAATTCTTTTTTATCTACAGCAGCTAAATCCCAGCCACCTTCTTCCATTGAATGCTTGAATTTCTCACCGTATTTAACGATACCAGCTTCAATCATCTCACGCATCAAGTCATTACCTTCACGGGTTCTTTCACCTACACCAGCAAATACTGACAAACCGTCGTGACCTTTCGCGATGTTGTTGATCAACTCTTGAATCAATACTGTTTTACCTACACCGGCACCACCGAACAAACCGATTTTACCACCTTTTGCGTATGGTTCGATCAAGTCGATTACTTTAATACCTGTGTATAATACTTCTGATTCAGTTGCTAAATCTTCAAATTTAGGCGGTTGACGGTGAATTGAATAACCGTTAGCAGTTTCCAATTGACCTAAACCGTCGATCGCTTCACCAACTACGTTGAATAAACGACCTTTAATTTGATCGCCGATAGGCATTTTAATAGGGGCACCTAAATCTACAACTGCCATACCACGAACAAGACCGTCCGTAGAGTCCATTGACACTGTACGAACTGAATCTTCCCCTAAGTGTTGTTGAACTTCGAGAATGATTTTTTGTCCGTTTTCGCGGGTCAATTCAAGGGCGTTGTAAATTTCGGGCAAATTTCCGTCAAAATGAACGTCCACTACGGGACCGATGATTTGTTTGATCTTACCTGTGTTAGGCATATTTTTATGTAGTTTATATAATGCTATAAATAAGCTTGCGCAAAATTTCGCGCAAAGGTAAGCGTTAATGCATGAAAACCCAAATTATAACAGTCCAAAAAATTCCAAGTGCGCTACAACCGTTTACTGTTCTGTGAATTATGATGTGCGGTTTCTTTTTCAGATGAGTGAATTCTATATTTAAACACTCAAATTATATCCGCTTATCATATGTCGACTAAAAACCAACAACTCAACCGGCGCAACTTCTTAGGAAATGTATCAAAAGCCGGGCTATTAGGGGTTTTCGGTATATCACCGCTTGCTTCTACTGCGAAAAATGTTCTGCAAGATAATCAATCTCCTCCTCTTAACAGCACTGATAATACCCAGTTTTTATGTGCGCCGTACCTTCAAAACCCCGGCAGCACTCACATTACAATTTTTTGGCTTACCAATAAACCTTGTTATAGTTGGGTAGAATTCGGCGAAAATGCCCAACAACTCAGCGAAAAGGCTCACCATGTTACCAATGGCTTGGTAGATGCTAATTCCACGTTGCATAAAATTGTGCTCACCGATTTAAAACCCAATACCACCTATTATTACAAAGCCGTATCCAAAGAAATCGTTGATTTCCAACCTTATAAACTTACTTACGGAGAAACCATCTTTTCCGAAGTATACTCATTTACCACTATCAATCCAGCCGCCAAGGAAACATCCTGGTTGATTCTCAATGATATACACGATCGCCCGAACTCTTTTAAAGACCTCATTAGCTTGAATGGGAACGATCCGTACGATTTTGTATTCTTAAACGGCGACATGTTCGACTATCAAACCGGGGAGCAACAACTCGTAGATCACTTATTTAAGCCTACGTCAGAGGTATTTGCTTCGGAAAAACCGTTCCTATTTGTACGGGGTAACCACGAAACCAGGGGGAAGTTTGCACGGCAGATCGATAGCTATTTCGATAACCCGAACAACCGGTACTACTATTCGTTTACCCGCGGACCTGTACATGCCATTGTACTAGATACAGGCGAGGATAAAGAAGATACACATCCTGTATATGCCGGCATCGTGGATTTCGACCAGTACCGCGAACAACAGCAAGCCTGGCTGAAACGCGCCGTGCAAACCCCGGAATTTAAAAAAGCCAAGTACAGGGTAGTCATGATGCATATTCCTCATTACCATTCCGACGAGGCCCATGGCACCGTACATTGCCGGGAACTCTTCGGCCCCATCTTCAACGATGCTAAAATTGATCTTTTCATCGCCGGGCATACCCACAAGTTTGGGATCTACCAGCCAGAAGCCGGTAAACATAACTACCCGTTTGTAATTGGTGGCGGCCCTAAAGCCGGTAACCGCACTTTAATTAAGGTAAAAGCCAACCAAGAACAATTGGTGCTAACAATGTTGAAAGACGATGGTAGCGAAATTGGAACGGTGAAAGTGAAGGGAAGGAAGTAAAGAGCCAGTTAAAAGGCTCATATATTGTTGCTCATTCTCACCACAGAAAACAACCTACTCTTTTCAAGTACTTACATACATATAAAGCGGGTTCTACCTAGTAGTGCCCGCTTTTTTTAATAGGATATGATTTAAAGATTAGAGCATTGGTAAGGATCATCGGTATTGGGAGGTACCTTTTTATTCACCGACCAGCAGAAATCCATATTTTGACTGGTAATGCTTACAAACCGGATTTTCACCTTCATACCTTTCCTACTCCCCGCCGCTTCAATAGCGCCATTGGAACGTGGCTGTACATTCCGTAGGGTGTAGCTTTCAGTTTTAAATTGGTCGCCATTGCTTCTTAGGTATTGTACTTCTACTACCACGTTATCTAGCTGGTAATCGGTTTGATTGCCGACTGTGATTTTTAAGTTTTTAATACCACCGAATAAGCCTGTTCTGTAATCATTTGAATTAATGGATATGAACTGGCGCCAGTTTTTACGATAATAAGCGCGTTGTTCTACGAACTTGGGTTGTGTAGCTTGTACTTCATGGCGATCAACAATTTGTTGCGCTGTTTCGGAGGTTAAGGAAACTGATTTCCTTAAATCCCGGTTCTCGTTCAGCAAACGCTGATTTTCAGCTAATATACGCGACGCATGCCTTCTTTCACGGCAGGCATCTACCCCGAATAAGATGGTTAATAACGCTAGTCCTCCTATGATGATTTTATTCCATGGCATACCCTTCTTATGAAAAAATAATGCCAATATTTACTCCAAACCATTGCTCATACTGCGTTTAGAGAACAGGCTACCATGTAATCATGGGAAATCATAAGGGTACAAATAAGGAAGTATCGATGAAGATATAGGTAATTTACTATTACCACACGATCAACATACGATGCTAATACGATGAAAGTACATGGATTTACATGGTAGTTACATGGATTTACATAGAAATTACTTGAAAATTACATGGTAGCTACTTAGAAACTACCCGAAAATTACCTTGTTCTTACATGGAGGGTAGCTACTCGGAATAGGGAATGATAAGGGTACTAATAGGGTTTGAAAAGGTAATCAATTGGTAGGATATAGGCAAGCAAGCTTAGTTGCATTGATAATGAATAGTAATACAAAGGCCCTCTCTATACCAACGAGAGGGCCTTTGCCTATTCAAGAAAGGATATTGCTATCTAACGATCTGAAAACTTGTAAGTTATCTTTTCGCTTTTCTCGAAATCGTATAATGTTAGGCGCCTAACGGTGTAGTACGCTGTCCAGAAGTTATCGAGGGCGGAGATATAGCCACGGCTGGCTTGGTTCATCTCTTCTTGGGCTAGGTTTAGGTCGGTAATAGAGATTTTACCGATTAAGTAGCGTTCTTTCGTGATTTGGTAGCGTAATTGCGCAATGGTATCTGATTTTGCGGCACCGGCAAGGAGGCGTTTTTGGATGTTGAATTGTTGACTTTGTAAGAAGATTTCTTGTTCGAAGTTTCTTTCATCCAATTGCACATCAATTTCATTCAAATCGCGGTTCGCTTTAGCTTGCTTTACCCGGTTGCGCGCCCTTCCCCAGTCAACAATCGGTACAGCCACACCAACAGAAAGGGTTTGCTGGGTATTACCGCCAGAGTATGCGTTTTTCAACACTTCGTTACTATTCGATCTACCCAATTGCGCCCGCAAGTTCAGTTCGTAACCGTTACTACCGCGTGCTTGGGCTACGCTTTGTTCAGCCTGCAACCTTCTTCTCCTGAAGGCAATCACGGCTTGACGGTTACTGGCTGCTTCTGCATAGGCTTTTTCCACATCTACATCAAACTGGGGCACATTCTCTGGCAGCGTTAATGCCAACTTCGCGTCTTTCTGAATACCCAAAAATACTTTTAGGTTCTGCATCGCTATCTCTCGTTCTACAATCGCTTGCTCCAAAGTGGTTTTACTACGCAATAGGTTCAATTCAATCTGTAACAAATCATTCTCCGCGATCTTACCTAACTCGTAACGGCCTTTAGAAATGGTATATAAAGTATCCGTGTTCTTCACGTTATCTTCATAAATAGCCACTACTTTCTCCGCCGCCGCAGCAGCAAAGAAATAGCGGGCTGCATCTAAGGCAACTACTTCTAAATCTTCGATATACTTACGTTTCGATTCATCATATAACAAAGGTTCAATTCTTCTATCCCACCTATACTGGTTATACATAATAGAAGGCTGGTTATAGTTGATAGAAAACGGTGTACTCAAATAGTTCTGTGCACTTGTAGGCGTAAACTGGTCGGTACGCTCTAAATCGGATCGAAACGAGAAGTTACCACCTGTTAAGGGCACAATCTGCGTAAGCGATAGGCCTACAGCAGTTGAGGAATATGAACGACGGCGGTAATCGATCGTACCATCGGGTTGCGTGATGGCGATCGTTTGTCCCATGAAGCTCGAGTTATTATCCAGGTTCAATACCAATTGCGGCATTTGCCCGGAAGAAAACCATCTATAACGGTATAAACTGTTGAGCGCATTACTTTGCGCACGGTTATAGGAAGGCGATTTCTGTTTGGCCGATAAAATCACATCATCGAGCGACATGCTTTGCGACATGGCACCAGATGTTGCGAGGCTAAAGAGTGTGGCAAGGAAAACTTTATTCTTAAGCATGACGTAAACATTCAATAGGATTTTGATTGGCTGCTTTTTTCGCTGGCGAGATACCGAATATCACGCCCACAGCGGAAGCCAATACAAAGGATAAGAAAATAGAAAGGCCGGAAATAATGGTATTGATATCAGCCACTTTATCCACAAAGTAAGCGCCAACAACACCGAGGATAATACCAATAATACCACCTGTTAAGCTGATGAGCACCGCTTCGAACAAGAACTGCATAATAATATCTCTCTTCTGCGCACCAATAGCCATGCGAATACCAATTTCCCTGGTACGCTCCAATACAGAGGCTAGCATGATATTCATAATACCAATACCGCCTACCAGCAAAGAAATTCCAGCAATCGCGCTTAACACGATGTTGAATACATCCTTGGTTTTTTGCTGCTGCTTCAAGAGTTGCTCAGGAATGGTAACTTCAAAATCGAGCAAGTCATTATGCCGCCGTTTGAGCATACGTGTAATCACTTCTGCCGCTTCCGATACGTTTTCGGCACGATCAATTTTAACGATGAGTTGATCGAGTTCGCCGGCTTTGCTGTTAGCATTATTATTCCCATCGTCCATCCACCAGCCGCTTTCCCCGGTTTCTACTGTAAATGTTTGTTTAGCGGGGTTTTTATAACGAATATATAAGCTGCGAATGGGTGTATAAATATCCATGTTGTAATCGCGGATACCCAAGTTAGATTGCATGCTGCTATTGATATTCTTCTCCTCCGTTACGCCTATAACTTTCAACCATTGCGGTCCTACTTTAATGAGCTTTCCTACAGCAGCTTCCCCTACGAAAAATTTCTTGGCTACGCCGCTACCGAGTATACATACGGCTTCACCGTTGAGTAATTGTGTAGGATTGAATTGAGTGCCTTGATCGACCGGGATATTGTTTAGGTGGAAGAAGTTGGTATCTACGCCCACTAGTTTCAAGTTTCCGCTGCGCGATTTATAAAGCACATCTTGGTCCATCACTACTTCTGGACTTACATTTTCCACCGTTGGCAGCGTAGCTTGAATATTCGCTGCATCGGCCATGGTTAAGCCTTTAGAGAATTTCTTTTTCGTGGCTTCTTCTTTCGGTGCGTTGGCATCGGTAGATGCTTGTGAAGAAGGTTTGTCTTTATCAGTGCTTTTGGGTTTGATAACAATATTATTCACCCCCACGAGCTTCATCTGATCTAATATTTCCTGTTGCGCACCATTACCAATCGCCAACATGGCAATCACTGCCCCTACGCCGAAGATGATACCCAATGCCGTTAGAAAGGATCGTAAACGGTTGGCTACCAGCGACTCGAAGGCAATAGCAAGGTTATTGAGGTTGCGCGTTCCCCAGAATTTAAACATGTGTAAAGTTTTGTGTGAATGTTTTTAGAGTCGCTTTACGGCTTTCTCTTTCGAGGAAACAGGTTCGCTCAAATAAATCTCGTCGCCTTCTTTAATGCCTTTGGCAACTATCACCTCTTCGTCGTTGGCTTTACCGAGTTTCACTTCTTGTTTGATCACACTATTACCGTCGCGGAGGTATACAAAGCTGATTTCCTTTTCAGCAAATACGGCTTCCAGCGGGATGATCAATTGATTGGGGGTTTCATTCACCAAAATATTATTGGAGGTAGTCATACCCGGGCGTAGGATAGTATCTACTTTATCGAGTTTTATTTGTACTTCGAACACTTTTGCGTTTGAACCGGGACGGTTCTCTCCAATGCTGGCTACGCTAACAATTTTACCGGCGAGCTTCACATCTGGGAAGGCGTCTAAGCTCATATTAACGGGTTGTTCCTTTTTTATTTTGCTAATGTCGACCTCGTTAATATAAGTTTTCGACATCATAGACGAAAGATCTGGCACCATGGCTACCCTTGGGTCCCAAGAGCGTACTACGGAACCGGCTTTCTTTTTACCGTTGGTCATACGATCGGGAATATACACCAATAACCCTTGTTTATTGGCCATGAGGCGGAAGCGGGAGCGGAGGCTTTCCAGGTCGTTGATAATATTTTGGAACCTATTCAAGTTAGTTTGCGCTTGTTGCATTTTAGCTTCGGCTTGGCGCACCTTGATTTTGTAGTTAGATTCCGCTTCAGCAATATCACGGTGTGATTTTTCGTAGTCGATTTCTGCTTGGCGAATCGTTGCTTTCGGTTCAAACTTGCTTAGTTCTACGGCCAACTTCTTTTGTTCAGCTTGGAACTCGAGGTTTTGCATGTTGGTACGAGCTTCGCGGAGTGTAAGCGCGGTATCGAGTGCCGTTTGAGAAAGCGTTGTTTGGGCTGTCATCAATTGTGTTTGAAAATCGCTGATTTTCTTACTAACAACAGCGGGATCGAGGGTGGCAACATAATCACCTTCTTTCACAATGGTACCTTCGGGGATCATATCTTGAATTTTGATCTCTTCGTAGATATCATTGCTTTGCAGGTCGCTGGGGGCAGAGATATAGGTTGTATTTTCTGCTTGTAATTCACCAGGACTGCTAACTACATTTCTAAAATTTCCTTTTCGTACTTTAACGGTAGTATTTACAGCGCTGGCTTTCCTTCCGAAAGCAAAATAGGAGGCAGCTGCAATCACAACAGTGGCAGTGGCGAAAATCCACCATTTTTTCTTGAGCATAGTAACGTGTGTGTTTTACTAGGGGAATATTATTGGTTAAATGAGATTTTGGATTTACGATTTAGTCTTCAAACTTATAAAGATGCAACAACACGGATATTTCATAAAAGTATAAGCCAGGGTCTAAAATTTGTGTTAAATCGGCACATTCACAAGCATAGCACTGTATATAATTTATAAACGATATTTAAAGCGGATGATTGGCATTTCCGTGATTTTTGTTTATTTAGCGGTGCGTTTCTGCAAGCTAAGACATGAAAAGCTCAGCTGCATCCGTAAAAACACATGAAGCAAACAGCTGGTATGGAATTAATTTTAGTTGACAATCCACAAAAGGCGAAGCTATTTATAGAAGTGCATGCTATTATTAATAAGCATACCACTAACTGGATTCGCCCGCTGGATAAGGACATCGAACAAGTATTCGACCCAAAGAAGAATAAAACATTTCGTTCGGGAGAATTAGCTCGTTGGATTTTGAAAGACAATAACGGCAATTATATCGGCCGTATTGCGGCATTCGTAAATAAAAAATATAAAACAGTTGGCGACGAGCAACCCACAGGCGGTTGTGGCTTCTTCGACTGTATCGATAACCAAGAAGCAGCCAACCTACTGTTCGACACGGCTAAAAACTGGCTGGCAGAGCGGGGTATGGAGGCCATGGATGGCCCAATTAACTTTGGTGAACGCGATAACTGGTGGGGTTTAGTAGTAGAAGGGTTCCATGAACCCTTATACGGTATGAACTTTAACCCGCCTTATTATCAAAAACTGTTAGAAACCTACGGGTTCCAACCTTTCTTCCACCAATTGTGCTTTTCCTTAAACGTGCGTGATCGCGTAATGGAGAAACACTATACCCGCCACGACGCAATCGCTAAAGATCCTGCTTATTCGGCTAGGTATATCGATAAATCGAACTTGAAAAAGTACGCGGAAGACTTTGCCACTATTTACAATCAAGCCTGGAAACAACATGGCAGTGGGAAAGACATGGCACCGGCACAGGCCTACCTTATCTTCAAAAAAATGAAGATGGTGATGGACCCTAAGGTGGTGTGGTTCGTTTACCACAACGATGTTCCTATTGGTTGCTGGCTTAACTTACCTGAGTTGAATCAATACTTTAAACACCTCAATGGGAAGTTCGGGCTATTCCAAAAGCTTTATTTCTTATGGCTGAAAATGACGCGGCCGAATAAAAAGCTGACGGGCATTGTATTTGGACTTATCCCTGAGTTCCAGGGCAAGGGGGTCGACTCATTCATGATCATGGAAGGAGCTAAAATAATCCAGCACGAGCTACCGTATACGGATTACGAAATGCAATGGATTGGCGATTTTAATCCCAAAATGGTGAATGTTGCTGCTAGTCTTGGTGGATTTGTGAGCCGAAAATTGACTACATATAGGTACTTATTCGATCGAACAAAGGAGTTCCACCGTCACCCAACGGTATAAATAATAGTAAAAGCATCCTTTTGGGGTGCTTTTGTTTTTTAGGAGAAGACGCTTGTAATTTTTACTTAATAGGATGCGGGGTTGGGGATGAAGAGCGGGGGATATATTGGGTAATTTTGCTGATTGGGATGGTGGCGATTCCCCAGTGCCTTAACTGTAGCGGGTTTTGAAGCTCGTAACAAAAACTTGCCCATCAAACTCATTTTTGTGCTAATTTCGGCACTTGGAGTGAAGCAAGTTTATGGAAAATTTTATTGTATCAGCTAGGAAATATCGCCCCCAAAACTTCTCAACAGTGGTTGGGCAGTCGCACATTACTACCACTTTAAAGAATGCCATCAAAAACCACCAGTTGGCGCATGCGTTCTTATTCTGCGGTCCACGTGGTGTGGGAAAAACGACCTGTGCGCGTATCTTGGCTAAAACCATTAACTGTGAAACCCCGCAAGCCGACGGTGAAGCATGTAATACATGTAATTCTTGCCGCAGCTTCAATGAAGGGGCATCGTTCAACATTCATGAGTTGGATGCTGCTTCTAATAACTCGGTAGATGATATCCGTACCTTGGTAGAGCAAGTTCGCTTCGCCCCCCAAGCCGGCAAGTATAAAATATACATCATCGATGAGGTACACATGCTCAGTTCTTCCGCGTTCAATGCATTCTTGAAAACATTGGAAGAACCCCCTTCTTACGCTATTTTCATCCTCGCTACCACCGAGAAACATAAAATCCTTCCCACGATCTTGAGTCGATGCCAGATCTTCGATTTTAAGCGCATTACCATTCAAGACACCGTGGATCACCTCCAAGAGATTGCCCAAAAAGAGCACATCACGGCCGAAGCGGATGCTTTGCACTTGATTGCGCAGAAAACGGATGGCTGTATGCGCGATTCGTTGAGTACGCTTGATAAAATCGTGAGCTTTACCAGCGGCAATTTGACTTACCAAAACACCTTGGAGCATTTGAATATTTTGGATTACGACTATTACTTCAAAGTAATGGATTGCGTACTACAACAAGATATTGCAGGTGCTTTACTTATATTCGATGAGATCTTGCAGAAAGGGTTCGAAGGCGATAACTTCTTGGGAGGTTGGGCTGAATTCCTTCGGAATTTATTGGTGAGTAAAGATGATAAGGTACAGCACTTAGTAGAAGTATCGGGTAATTTGAAGGATCGTTATAAGCAACTGTCCGGCAAACTAAGCCCTGAATATATTATTACGGCTTTATCCTTGTTGAATGAAACAGAGATCAATTACCGCCAAGCACGTAATAAACGCCTGCATGTGGAAATGGCATTGATCAAATTATGTTACCTCCAACAAGCAGTAAACCTAGTAAGCAACGATACCACCGGAGAGGTGGTAAAAAAAAACTTAGTTCCTAATAACGGCCAGCCGCAGAAATTGCGCGCACCTTTCATGCAGCCGTTATCGGAAAAAACAATCGTGGCGAAACCCGCCACAGCCGAAACACCAGTAGCCACTGCTCCAACCGCACCGCCAAAGCCCGTACAAGCGCCTACTTACCAAGCGCCTGCACAACAAACGGCTACCATGGCACCGCCAGTGGAAAGGCCGGTTCCTCCGCAACCTACTATGCCAACTAGCACCGCCACGAATACCGCGACTGCTACATCATCTGCACCAAAAACAAAACTTACAGGCTTGGCTGCCATGAAGGAAGCCATCGCCGAAAAGAATAAATCCACTACCAATGCCGCCGTGCCTATTACATTGGGCGCTTTACATGTGTATTGGGAAGAGTTTATTGAAAGATTTAGAGCGGCTAATAAAATGACCGTCGTAAGTAATTTAGCCCTTGCGACCCTTAGCCTTATCGGTCCCGAAGAAATCGGGCTTTGCAGCAGGAACGTTGTACAAATGCGCTTTATGGAAGAGGAGAAACTAGAAATCTCCGAATTCTTCAAACGCAAGTTCAACAACCCAACCATCGTACTAACCCTGTTATTGGATGAATCCATGCAGGAGAAAGTCGACCTAGGGCCAGAACCGCTGTCGAGCCGCGAACAATTCGCCCGGATGATCGAAAAGTACCCGCTCGTGAAAGAGTTGAAGGACAAGTTAAATATGGAGCTTGACTTTTAGAAAGATGTAGTATTAAATAAAAAACTATTATAAACTACCCAAGTACGGCTTTAGTCGTGCTTTTGCGTGAATGTCGACCGTGACCGTTGCATTTTAAATTTTCTAAATTTTAATAGAGAATGTGATAGTTACTTTGCGTTTTTGCGCAAAAACTTGTAGGTTTGGGCAAAATTTGGAAGAAACACTATGGCAGAAGTTATCAGAATGCCCCTTTTAAGTGATACCATGACCGAAGGGGTGATTGCGGAATGGCATAAGAAGGTAGGCGATACCGTAAAATCCGACGATGTGATTGCTGAGGTGGAGACAGATAAAGCAACCATGGAAGTTGTTGGATATGTTGATGGCACGCTGTTATACATTGGTACGGAGAAAGGTCAAGCCGCCAAAGTAAACCAGGTGATCGCAATCGTGGGTAAACCCGGCGAAGACTATAAAGCATTATTGGAAGGCTCTACTACAAGTAATAGCACCGCTAAAAAAGAAGAAGCGCCGGCTCCTGCCGCTGCGCCAGCACCTGCTGCACCAGCTGTTGATAAAGCAGCCGCTGCAGAAGCATTGAAAAATGCTACTGTAATTCGTATGCCACTTTTGAGCGATACGATGACAGAAGGTAAAATCATAGCTTGGAATAAAAACGTAGGCGATACCGTTAAAGGTGACGATGTATTGGCTGAAGTTGAAACCGATAAAGCTACGATGGAAGTAGTTGGGTATGCTGATGGTACACTTTTATATATTGGTGTTCCAGCAGGTACAGCAGCTAAAGTAAACGACATTATTGCCATTGTAGGCAAAAAAGATACAAATGTAGATGTGATCCTCGCAGCAGAAGGCGCACAAGGTGCAGCTCCAGCAGCAGCATCGGCACCAGCTGAAAGTGCAGCACCAGCGGCTATACCGGCAGCAGCTAGCGACAACGGCAGTACTTCATCATCAGAAGGCGGTCGTGTTAAAGCATCTCCATTAGCTAAGAAATTAGCACAAGAGAAAGGCATTGATTTGGGTAAAGTACAAGGTAGCGGCGACAACGGTAGAATCGTGAAGAAAGATGTTGACAGCTACGTACCATCTGCAGCACCTGCAGCAGCTCAACCTGGTAAAGCAGCCGCTCCTGCAGCAGCAGCATACGTTGGTGGCCAAGAAGGTTATACCGATACACCAGTTAGCCAAATGCGTAAAGTAATTGCTAAGCGTCTCAGCGAAAGCAAATTCCAAGCGCCACACTTCTACTTGACCATGGAAATTAACATGGACAACGCGATGGCTGCTCGTAAAGCTATCAATGAAGTATCTCCAGTTAAAGTTTCCTTCAACGATATGGTGATCAAAGCAGCTGCTTTGGCATTGAAAGCAAATCCTGCCGTAAATAGCAGCTGGATGGGCGATTTCATCCGCGAAAATCACCACGTACACATCGGTTCTGCTGTAGCAATCGAAGATGGTTTGATCGTTCCTGTGATTCGTTTCGCAGATCAAAAATCATTGAGCCAAATCGCTAGCGATGCGAAAGTATTGTACGATAAAGCGAAGAACAAGAAATTACAACCACAAGAATTCAGCGGTAATACCTTCACTATCTCTAACTTAGGTATGATGGGTATCGAAGAATTCACAGCCATCATCAACCCACCAGATTCTGCTATCTTAGCTGTTGGCGGTATTAAAGAAGTGGTGATCGTTGAAAAAGGTCAATTCAAAGCTACCAACGTAATGAAAGTTACTTTGAGCTGTGACCACCGTAGCGTAGATGGCGCTGTAGGAGCTAAATTCCTTGGCACATTGAAAGGTTACATGGAAAACCCAGTAACGATGCTCGTATAATTAAAAGACACAAACATCTTTTTATAAAAACGCCGCCTCTACCCGTAGAGGCGGCGTTTTCTTTTGTAGTTTACCAAACCATTTCCCCCAACTATTCCTTCATTCCTACCAAACTCAATTCCAATGATATAGGAAAAAAAAGATTCGTTATATTTATATACATGCTTTACTACTAATCTGAAGGAGACATGCAAATTCCAAAAAACGCAGTTAACTGGGTGGAAATCCCCGTGAAAGATTTCGAAAGGGCAAAGCAATTTTATAATACTATATTCCAGTTTGATATGCCCGAAACGAATATGGGAATGAACCGTATGGGATTCCTATTATTCGATATGCAACAAGGCGGCGTTGGCGCGGCCATTGTACAAGGTGCCGATTATATCAGCAGTCAACGAGGCTGCCTAGTGTATTTAAACGCCGGGAACGACCTATCCGAAGTCCTCGATCGAATCCCCAACGCTGGAGGCAAAATAGAGCTCGGAAAATCGCCCGTTTCTGAAAGTCAACATTTAGGTTACTTCGCCATCTTTTACGACACAGAAGGCAACCGTTTGGCCCTTCATTCTATGGAATAACACCCCGATCCATCTCCCGTAAAATAATTTTCACTAACTTTTGAAAGTTCGAAAACTTTATCTAACTTCGATAAATGAAATTACAGGAAGCTAAAGCGCAGTTCATCCAAGCATGGGGTTCTCTAGGTGCTCAATGGGGCATTAATAGAACAATGGCACAAATCCATGCCTTACTTTTGATAGCGCCTGCAGCGTTGAGTGCCGACGAGATCATGGAAGAATTGAATATTTCGCGCGGTAATACCAATATGAATGTTAGGGAATTAATTAACTGGGGAATCGTGGAAAAGGTACTGGTGCCCGGTGAAAGAAAGGAATTCTTCATCGCGGAAAAAGATATCTGGAAAGTAGGTACTGCCATTACTGCCGAAAGAAAGAAACGCGAGCTTGACCCTATGTTGAAAGTATTACAACAACTCCAAAAAGTAGAAGGCGATGCGAAAGATAAAAACGTAAAAGCCTTTGTCGACGCCATTAACGGCATCTATAAATTCGCTAAACATACAGACGTTACCTTAAATGCATTAATTAAGGCTGAAGAGAGCTGGTTCTATAGCACCATCTTCAAATTGCTGAAATAATTTTTTTTGGTACAATGTTTCAATATTTTCTGAAAGTTCGAAAAACAAAAAGAAATGAAAATTGTCATCGCTGCCGGCACCGGCTTTATCGGTAAGGCGCTTCTTGAAAGGCTCAGTCCAAGTCATGAAATAATCGTTCTTACCCGCCAACAACTCCCTAGCACCCCAACACGCCAATTCGTCCAATGGGACGGCAAAAATCCCGGTCCTTGGCAATCCCACTTAAACAATGCCGACTTGCTCATTAACCTCACCGGCAAATCCGTTAATTGTAGATACACCAAGGCTAATAAAGCCGAAATCATGCACTCGCGCCTCAACGCGGTACATATACTCGGCAAATCCATCCAACAATGCACCCATCCGCCCAAAGTATTCATCAACATTGCTTCCGCTACTATTTACAGGCATTCCCTAGATAGGCCTATGACGGAAGACAGCCATGAAATACACAACGATTTCTCCGTTCAAGTATGCAAGGTTTGGGAAGCAGCCTTCGATCAGCTAGCATTACCCAATACCCGGAAAGTACAATTCCGAACCTCCGCCGTATTTGGCAAACAAGGCGGCGTACTAGCTTACTACCTGCAATTAGCAAAATGGGGGCTTGGTGGTTGCCATGGCAATGGCCAACAAATGGTTAGCTGGTTGCATGTTGACGACCTGGTTGACTTAATGTTGTGGGCATATAAAAATCCCCAAGTAACTGGTACTTACAATGCAACAGCGCCCAACCCAGTGAGCAATAAAGTCATGATGCAAAGCATTCGCCGGGCAACCGGCCACGCTTTTGGCATGCCCATGTCAAAATGGATGTTACAAATGGGTGCCGGCCTAATTGGTACAGAAGTTGAGTTATTATTGAAAAGCAGGTGGGTATTGCCTGCTAAGGCAGAACGGGAAGGTTTCCAATTCAAGTTTACGCATGTTGATGCGCTATTTGCTGATTTGGTGTCCCAAGTGCCCCGCAATCAATATCACCTCTTCTAACGGTCATTAAAATCAGCTGGTATGTCAGAGAAATTAACCGTCGTAATTGGCGCTTCAGAAAACCCGGAACGTTATAGTTATTTAGCCGTAAACAGGCTACGTGCACACAACCACCCAGTTATTGCAATTGGTAACCGTGCCGGCCAAATTGGTGATACTCCTATTACGAAAGAACACCCGGAAGTGGAGAAAGTAGATACTGTTACCTTGTACATCAATCCTACTTTGCAGGCAGATTATTACGATTATATCTTCTCCTTGAAGCCGAAACGCATCATCTTCAACCCCGGTACAGAAAACGATGAGCTCATCGAACTGGCGAAAGAACATGGCATTATGCCCCAAGAAGCTTGTACATTGGTGCTACTAAGTACAGGCCAGTATTAAACATCTCTAGCTATACATATATCACGTAGCCGTCTCTACTTTGTAGAGACGGCTATTTTTTTACTATTACCTGCAAGCGCACAGCAGTTACTACTCCTACCTTCAATCGCCATTCCCATCAACCCGTTCCACAAACCCAAATTGAATACACATGAAAAAGAACAAAATCGCCTTGTTAGCCTGCACGATTCTATTTGCTGCCGGCGCCGCTTTCGCTACACCGAAATTATTGCCGCTCTGTATACAAGAGCAACAATATGTATTACGTGATGGCGCGTACTATCCAGTTACTATTAACAGCGACTCGGAATGTATTCGCAGTCAAAACACTCCTTGCACTTATGTAAGAGATGCTACTACCGGTGCTTTCAAGCCTTGCCGATTGGGCATTTATGCGTCGATTGACTAATAAAGATTTTCTAACAAGCCGCTCCTACAAATGGTAGCGGCTTCTCTAACCATTTCTATTCACCACGAAAAAACCACACTATGCTCACACGCAAATTCCTATTGCTATTTATCACCGTATGCGTTGCCTTCAGCGCAGCCATCGCTTCTTCACAAGCTTTTATTCCCATTTGTGCATTGAAAACGATGTACTACAAAAATGCCTTTGGTGCGTACATTGAATTGCCGATAAACTACCAGTATAGCTGTATTAAGTCGCCTAATGAAGTATGCACATACACGTACGACGAATTAACTCATTCGTTTGTACCCTGTTTAAGCGGCCATTTCTTCACTGGTTTGGAAGAATAGGTATTCGTATCATACATTTTAATCCCCATCATACTGCAATATGCCTGCGTGATGGGGATTTATATTTATGGCTATCAAACCCTATATGTATGAAGAAAATTAAATTATTGGTACTCTCCTTTACAATTATTGGTGGTGTAAGTGCTGCAGTAACCTCTCATTTGTCGGCGCCTTGTACAACAGAAGCGCAATGGTATGCCGATGGCGATTGGTATACACCTGTTTTCATGGAAGGTGTTGACTACAATTGTATTTACGATTTAAACAGCACTTGCACGTATGTGTATGATCCAACGATCGCTAATTTCGTTCCTTGCAAAACTGGGCGGTACGAACCCATCAGAACCAAATAAGCGCACATTTCCATGTATAACGCCTCTTTATTAAAGTGGCGTTATACCATTACTTGTACCCGTGCACACTAACCTTTGCCTTGATCCTCTTCTATAAAGTTTTATCCATTCATGTTATCCACCACTTCTACTCATCGATTTGCAAATACCATCTTCCAAAAGCGCGGCGTAACAATTTGTTCATCTTGTAAACAAGTTTTGTAGCTACGTTATATTCATTACCCTGTTATTCCTCGATTAACTATCACTTAAAAACTATCACATGAAAAAAATCAAATTAACCCTTATTGCTATTACTATAGTTGGCGGTATGGGAGCCGCTATTGCAGCAAATGCTAAAGAACACCAAGCAGCTCGCTTAGATCTTTATTTTTTAGGCGGTGACGGTGTATTTTATCCTGCTGGTGTAGAAGGCGTGGATTACACGTGTTTAACTCACTTCGAAGGTGTTTGTACATATACCTACGATCCCGCTCGCCGCCGTTATACACCCTATAATTTTGGTATGTACGGACCAATTTCTATTCAACAATAACCCTACTTGTTCATATCAATTCTAACTAAACATTTATCTATGAAAAAGTTCAAATGGGCACTTTTTGCATGTGCCATTATGGGTGGTTTTACCACTGCCATTATCAATGAAACGTATGCCGCTAATAAATTGGTGCCGCTTAGGTATCACTTAGAAGCAAATGGGTCTTATACACTAATTAACGGCAGACTTAATGTAGATTATGCTTGTGTTCTTGATCCTACAGCCATATGCACATATAGCTACGATACTGATTTGCACCAATATGTACCATCCCAATACGGCAAATTTTACTGGATTGAGTAATATTTCTTGGTCAACAAATTCCCCAAAAAGCCATCTCCACAAGAGATGGCTTTTTGCTTGACATATCAATTATTACGACTGTCGTGTTTCCGCAGCCATTGCATTTAATTTCGGCCTGCATGTTAGAACAAAATCGATTTTGTAAACCCATTTCACATCTATAAACCACATACGCATGAAAAAAGTAAAATTTGCATTAACGGCATTGACCGTTGTTTTCGGCATTACTGCCGCTGTAGCTTCTACTTCTGCTCCACTTTGCAGCAGCCTTCCACAATACTGGAGAAGCACCGATGGTAATTTCTATCCTGCAGGCATTGAAGGATACGACTATGTTTGTGAAGGTTCTGTTATTTACAACTGTACGTATTACTTCGATACGAATAGCGGCACATACAGACCTTGCAAATACGGTAAATTGCTTTGGTTGCGCTAAAAGCTTCTCTTGAATCTTTTCCACCGTGCTTTATGTAATTGTTAATAAGCAGGTATAACAATTTCTACAGCAGCGTAATCACCGTATTTATTTCGTATATTCGATATCGTTGTTATGCGAGTGACACGCAATGTTCTTTGATGATGCCTTACTTATTCACCCATTAAAATATATATTGTATGAAATGGAGAAGATTCAATGGCGAACCCATTAGTTTGCCAATCAAAGAAGAAGTACGCAATGCCATTGTGCGGGAAACCGCCAACGGCACCCGTTTAAAGGTTTGCATCGGTACCGATTCACAAGTGAAAGGCGCCGATACCGAATTTGCAACGGTTATTGTGTTCCTGCGGGAAGGTCATGGCGGGTTTATGTTTATCCACAACGACCGTACAAAAGACAAGTACACCGTAAAAGAAAGGATGCTTGTTGAAGTAGCGAAAAGTATTGAAATCGCCTATGAATTGTGCGACTTATTTACCGAGTATGATGTGGATATGGAAGTGCACGTAGATATTAACACGAACCCACAATTCAAAAGTAACCTGGCATTGCACGAAGCCGTAGGGTATATTCTAGGAATGGGCTTTGCCTTCAAAGCTAAACCCGAAGCTTTTGCCAGCAGCAGTTGTGCCAACAAGGTGGTGAACTAATCATCCACCTAAAAAAATTGCAACGAACCCCGAAGCGCCCGTTGCAAATATCTTTCTCCCGGTAGTTCCTTTTACCGGGCATACATTTCTCTCCCCTATGCGATCCCTCTAAACGACGCATTCAACTCCGCAATCAGCGCCAAAATTTGGTCGCGCCCCGTTTTCTTTACGGCACTCGTTACAAAGTGTTGCGGCAAGAATTGCCATGTTTCTCGCATCTTATTTAAGAAAGCTTTTACGTTACGGCTAGTTTCCAACTGCGTATTCTTATCACTTTTTGTAAACACAATGGTGAACGGAATTTCCCATTCGCCCAATTGGTTAATGAACTCCAAATCGATCTTTTGAGGCGTTAGACGGCTATCGATCAACACGAATACATTCACCAAGTTCTCACGCTTACGTAAATAATCCTCGATCATCTTCTCCCAGCTCTTCCTTTGCGATTGCGATACTTTCGCAAAGCCGTAACCCGGTAAATCGACTAAGTACCAATCTTTATTCACAATAAAGTGGTTAATCAGTTGGGTTTTACCCGGTGTACCCGAGGTTTTTGCCAACTTCTCGTTATTGGCCAAAGAATTGATGAGGGATGATTTTCCCACGTTAGAGCGACCAATGAAGGCATATTCCGGCATATCCGGTTTAGGGCAATCTTTGTAACTGGGGCTACTGATCAAGTATTCGGCCGTTTTTATAATCATATCAATATAAGTTTTAAAACGTAGGCATGATTTATATCACATCTACAGATTCTGTTCCTAATTCTACCAACTATTTCAATACCTTTGCGGCGTATGTCGGAAAAAGAAACGGTTCAGAAAATTGTTCCTTTCAAAGCCTCAAATTTAAGCAAGAAGGAGCAGATAGCGCACATGTTCAATGATATCGCACCACGATATGACTTTTTGAACAGGTTTATGTCATTACGAATTGATGTATTATGGCGGAAATCAGCCTTAAAACGCCTTAAACGCGACCAGCCTAAAAAAATGTTGGACGTGGCTACTGGAACAGGCGATTTTGCCATTATGGCCAATAAAATACTCAATCCCGACTCCATCATTGGCATCGATATTTCCACAGGTATGTTGGAAGTGGGTAAGCAGAAGATCGAAAAATTGGGATTGACCAATAAAATCACCTTGCAACAAGGCGATAGCGAAACAATAAGTTTCCCTGATCAAACGTTTGATGCGATAACAGTCGCTTACGGCGTTCGAAATTTCGAGCACCTAGAAAAAGGTTTAGGGGAGATGTTGAGGGTATTGAAACCGGGTGGGAAGTTGGTGATATTGGAATTTTCAAATCCTACAGCGTTTCCTATTAAGCAATTGTATAATTTTTATTTCCGTTACATTACCCCCCATATCGGTAAAATGGTAGCTAAAAGCCAAGAGGCCTATACCTACCTGCCAGATTCTGTGAGGGCCTTTCCACAAGGGAAAGAAATGTGCGATATATTAACAAACACAGGCTTCCAAGCAGTTACATGCAAAACGCTCACATTCGGTATCAGTTCCGTTTATTTCGCTACACGCTAGTAGCGATTTTCGTCCTATGGAAATCTGTCGTACCCACCTATGCGCAACAAGTGTTGCACATGGAGGAGCACGACCAGAAACGCTTTTATTTCGGTATTACCTTGGCTTCGAACCAGTCGAACTACAAGCTGACGCACTCCGATCTTTTCTTAAAATCGGATTCGATCATGGTGGCCGAGCCACTTCGCACTTTTGGGTTCAACCTCGGTTTATTGGCTAATATGCGCCTCAACGATCGCTTCGATTTGCGCTTCAACCCGCAACTCGTATTCGCCAATAAAAACCTGTACTACCGGGAGAAATACCCCGATTGGCACGATACCGAGAAAAAAGTAGAATCCATCCTCGTCAGCTTTCCCCTCCAAGTGAAGTTCAAAAGCGACCGCTTCGGCAACTTCCGGGTATATACCATTGCCGGGATGAAATTCGATTACGATCTTGCCTCCAACGACCGGGCTCGCCGGGCTGAAGACCTCGTAAAAGTGAAGAAAAGCGATTATGGGTATGAAGTAGGCGCAGGGTTTGAATTCTATTTCCCGAATTTCATATTCGCACCAGAATTCAAAATCAGCAACGGGATCGGCAACGTACATGTAAGAGATAAAAACCTCCGCTATAGTAACGTAGTAGAGCAATTACAATCCCGTATGTTGGTGTTCTCCATCCACTTAGAAGGATAACAAAATCAAAAATATTTGTAAAAAGCTGCCTTCCCGGCAGCTTTTTTTGTGCCTGGGATGTTGCCGCGGTTTATCTTTGCGGCATGCAAGCATATTTGATTAGAAACATTGCCGTTGTTAACGAAGGCAACACGAGCGTACAAGATGTGCTCATCCGCAATGGCCGTATCGAGAAAATCGCCCCGCAAATAAGCGCTAGCGGCAATTACAAAGAAATTAACGGTGAAGGGAAACACTTGCTACCCGGTGCAATCGACGACCAGGTGCATTTCCGCGAGCCCGGGCTTACCCACAAAGCCAACATCTTCACAGAATCGCGCGCAGCCGTAGCAGGCGGTACTACCAGCTTCATGGAAATGCCGAACACCAAACCAGAAGCGGTTACCCAAGAACGCTTGGAAGAAAAATATACCATCGGCGCAAATACCTCCCTTGCTAACTACTCCTTCTTTATGGGTGTAGCCAACGATAATAGCGACGAGGTACTCCGTACAAACGATAAAAAAGACCGCGTACCCGGTGTTAAAATATTCATGGGTTCATCTACCGGCAATATGCTCGTAGATAACCTCGCTACCTTGGAGAAAATCTTCTCTGAAAGCGAATTACTCATCGCCACGCATTGTGAAGATGAACGTATTATCCGCACCAACATGGAAGCTTTCATTAAAGCAAAAGGCGACGGCCTTACAGCCGCCGATCATCCTTTGATTCGCAATGAAGAAGCTTGCTTCGAATCGTCGTTATTAGCGGTACAATTCGCTAAAAAACACAACTCCCGCTTACATATCCTTCACATCTCCACAGAAAAAGAATTAAGCCTATTCGGCAACTTCTTGCCTTTGGAAGAGAAGCGTATCACCGCGGAAGTATGCGTACACCACTTGCATTTTACAGCAGATGATTACGCGAAATACGGCAACCTTATCAAGTGCAACCCCGCTATTAAAGCACCACATCACCGCGATGCATTATGGACTGCTTTATTAGATGACCGCTTAGATGTGATTGCTACCGATCACGCTCCGCATACTTGGGAAGAAAAGCAACAACCTTACGCACAAGCACCATCAGGTGTTCCATTAGTGCAACACAGCGTATTGTTAATGTTAGATTATGTGAAGCAAGGCAAAATCTCCTTGGAGAAAGTGGCACACAAAATGGCACATGCCCCGGCCATCGCTTTCCAAATCAAAGAAAGAGGCTTTATCCGCGAAGGTTACCATGCCGATTTAGTGATTGTTGACTTGAACAAAGGCTACCAAGTAACAAAAGAAAATATCTACTACAAATGCGGCTGGAGCCCGTTTGAAGGTCATACTTTCGATTCAACCGTAACACACACTTTCGTGAGCGGCCACTTGGCATATGAAAATGGTCGTTTCGACGATAGCATTTTAGGTCACCGTGTATTATACGATCGCAAATAATTGATATAACAAGCATTATCAGCCGGCCATTTGAAAAAACTGGCCGGTTTTTTTATGTTTAGTTTATGGATAATTGCGGCCTTTGCATCTCAATACAATCGCCATCCGATTATTTTACACTAATTTCAATCAAAATTCACACGCATGGAGTTAGACAAAACCACCTACCTCGACCTATCCATCTTCAACCGTGAAGAAGAATTTTCCCTATTTCACAAGCTCGATTTTACCACTACGGCGGGTGGACGTGAATACTTGCGTGGATTATTCAGTAAGCCGTTACAAGATACCGCTGCCATTAAGCAACGACAAGAGATCTTGCAATACCTCATTAGCAAAGAGGATAATTGGCCACAAAGCATCACCAATGGCACCATCGTAGTGATTGAGAAATACTTAGAAGCTGCGATACCGCCTATTTCCAGCGCTAGTGGATTAGGCTTAGCGGTGAATTCTTTAATGATGAAAACGTTTTACGCACCTGATTACGGCTTCATCAAGTTTTCGTTTTCGCAATTCGTGTTATTACTAAAAGGCTTCGCCGAGTTTATTGTACACTACAACAAGCCCGAAGCGCCAACACCCTTGCGTTTACTCTTGGATCGAGCCAAAACACTCCTTAATCAACAAGTGTTTTACGACATCCTCGTGGCCGATCAAAAAGGTGACTTGAACTTCATGCAAATCCTAGGCTTCGATCACCAAGTACGTAAACGCCACACGAAGGTCGTATGGGAACTCACGGAAATTTATACACAACTCGATGCTTACTATAGCATGTCGAAAGCCGTAAAAACTTTCCAACTCAACTTCCCAAAGTTCGTAGAAACAGCAGAGCCGCATATTGTACTCAGCGATCTATACCACTTAATTTTACCACAACCCATTGCATACGACATTACACTCGATAAGCAAAAGCCCTTCTTGTTCTTAACCGGTGCCAACATGGCGGGTAAAACCACCTTCATTAAAGCACTGGGTGTAGCCGTGTTCCTGGCACACTTAGGTATGGGTGTACCTGCTAAAAACATGGAGCTTAGTTTCTTCCATGGTATCTTAAGTAACATCCAGGTAACCGATAATATCTTCAAAGGAGAAAGCTATTTCTTCAACGAAGTACAACGCATTAAAAATACCGTTGTAAAAATTAGCGATGGAAAGAAATGGTTGATCTTGATTGATGAAATGTTCAAAGGCACGAACGTAGAAGATGCCAAGAACTGCTCATTAGCCGTGATTCGTGGCTTGCTTCGGAATTCCCGCTGCTTGTATATCTTATCTACTCACTTGTACGAAATCGCCGACGAGTTAGTAGCAGAACCTAAAATCACCTTTAAGTATTTCGAATCGGAAGTAAAAGACGATACTTTGTATTTCACTTACCAATTAAAAGATGGTATTGCGAAAGAAAAATTAGGTTACTTAATTTTGAAGCGCGAAAAGGTGTTAGACTTGTTAGAACAACTACATTAAGCATATTCATTACGTTAACGGCTACACGCTTTATAAGTGTGTAGCCGTTTTATTTTTTTTCGAGATGAAAATTACATTTACATTTATAGCAAAACCAACTCGTTGTTAACCCATGTTTGTAAAAATCTTCGGCAGCGCCATTTCAGGCGTAGATGCCATTACTATTACGATTGAAGTAAGTGTAGAAAACCAAGGTGTAAAGTTCTACATGGTAGGCCTTCCCGACAATGCTGTTAAAGAAAGCCAGCAAAGAATAGAAAGCGCTATTAAATACGCCGGTTTTAAAATGCCACGTTTCCGCGTGGTAGTAAACTTAGCACCTGCTGATGTACGCAAATCGGGCGCCGCTTACGATTTACCCATAGCCATCGGCATCCTGGCCGCCTCCTCGCAAATTGCACCCGTATTGGAAGTAAGTGAATATATGATGATGGGTGAATTATCGTTAGATGGCCATATACAGCCCATCAAAGGCGCTTTACCGATCGCTATCAAAGCCCGTAAAGACGGTTTTAAAGGACTGATCGTACCAATGGAAAATGCGCGCGAAGCAGCAATGGTGAGCGACCTACAAGTATTCGGGGTGTCCCATTTAAGCGATGTAGTCGCCTTCTTACAAAACCCTTCTACTATACAACCTACAACCGTACATACCCGCGATGAATTCTTTGCATCACAATACGACTTCGATACAGATTTCTCCGATGTGAAAGGCCAACGCCCAGTAAAACGCGCCATGGAAATTGCTGCTGCCGGTGGCCACAACATTATTCTCATTGGTCCTCCCGGTGCAGGTAAAACCATGCTCGCGAAAAGAATGCCAACCATTCTTCCCCCGCTAACACTCCATGAAGCACTCGAAACCACGAAGATTCATTCCGTAGCAGGTAAACTACAACAAAACGCAACGTTAATATCTCGCCGCCCTTTCCGAGCACCGCACCACACGATCAGCGATACGGCACTCGTTGGCGGAGGTTCCATTCCACAACCCGGCGAAATATCCCTAGCACATAATGGTGTTCTCTTCCTCGACGAACTACCCGAATTCAAACGCAGTGTACTAGAAGTTATGCGCCAACCGATGGAAGAAAGATTCGTTTCTATCGCAAGAACTAGAGCCGGGGCCGACTTCCCGGCGAGTTTTATGTTGGTCGCGTCTATGAATCCTTGTCCTTGTGGGTATTACAACCATCCCACTCGCACTTGTACATGTGCCCCTGGCGTAGTGCAGAAGTATTTGAATAAAGTTTCCGGCCCATTATTGGATCGGATCGATCTACATTTAGAAGTAACGCCCGTAGAATTCCCAGCCCTCCTCAACAACGATGAAGAAGAAACCAGTGAAAGTATCCGGGAAAGAGTGATCGCCGCTAGGGAAGTACAAGCAGCACGCTTTAATGAACTACCCGGTATTTATTGCAATGCCCAAATGGAATCAAAACTATTACAAACACATTGTGATATTAGTGATGCCAGTAAAAAGCTCTTAACCAAGGCCATCGAGAAATTGGGCTTATCGGCCCGCGCATACGATCGAATTTTGAAAGTGGCACGTACAATAGCCGACTTAGCTTTATCGCCTAATATCCGTCCAGAACACATCGCGGAAGCCATTCATTATCGATCTCTTGACAGGGAGAATTGGGCAGGCTAAATTTTTTGTGTATTGTATGTGCATAAACCTAGCATATGCATATACAGCAGGGCAACCGGAAACTACGTAAATAATTAACATCCCCCGTATGCATTACAACTAGTATCTCAATTAATCGCCAAGCTATTATTAGGAATTAGCGGTATTACTGCTCTTGTATTGTCATGAACTTTTTTTTGAAATTAGAAGCCTATCGATGCATTTGCTTTATAGAATATTTGAACAACAGCTTCTATTACTTTCTTAAAAGAAACAATGGAAGTAATTAATCAAACTTCACCCTTCAAACGAGGGCTATAACCATCATATAAAACTTAGCGAAGCGGAATTATTGACACATCAAACAATCCCACTTCGCTATCATATCATCACACTTCTTTCTCTTCCTTCTTACTATACTCCTCGCTCAACTTCTTCTGCATATCTGCCGGTACCGGTGCATACTCTGCAAAAGCTGCTTTCACTTTCGCTTTGCCTTGGGTTACATTCCGCAAGGCTGCATACAGCCTATCCAGCTCTGCTTGCGGTGTACGGGCTTTTATCACTTGCTGGTGATTATCTGTATCCATGCCCGTTATTATACTACGATGCCCTTGGAATTCGCTCATCACATCGCCCATCATACCACCTGGAGCAGCGGCTTCAACATCGAATACAGGTTCTAATAACTGCGGGGCCGCTTGGTGAAACGCTTCGCGGAATGCCATTTTACCGGCAATCTTGAACGATACATCATTGCTATCTACAGGATGCATTTTACCATCGTACACCGATACGCGGATATCCCGTACATACGAGCCCGTTAACGGCCCTTCTTGCATCTTCTCCATCACACCTTTCAAAATACTCGGCAAAAAACGGTTATCGATCGCGCCGCCAACAATACAGTTGTTGAAAACCAGCTTCCCTCCCCAATTCAAAGCAATCTCCTCCGTTTCTCGAACCGGGTAATCGGCCAAGGGTGGCATGCCATCTACATAGGGTTCTATGCGTAAAAACACTTCCCCGAACTGCCCTGCACCACCCGATTGTTTTTTATGCCTATAAGAAGCGATCGCATTGCGTTGAATGGTTTCACGGTAAGGGATTTTAGCAGGTAAATACTCGATTTGCATGCCGTAAATATGTTCGAGTCGCCATTTTGTAACGGCTAAGTGAAGTTCTCCCTGGCCATGTAATATTACTTGCCTTAATTCTCTATTGTATTCAATTTCTAACGTGGGATCTTCCATGTGAATTTCCGCTAACACGGTACTCAACTTTTCGTCGTCGCCCTTATTTTTTGCAACGATCGCTGCGCGGACTTTTGGTGAAGGAAAATGTATGGGGTCTACTTGGAGAGAGAAGTTCTTATCACAAAGGGTATGGTTGGTAAAGGTGTTTTTCAGTTTAAGGGTGCATCCTATATCACCGGCCTTCAATCGTTCTACCGTATTTCGGTTCTTCCCATCGGCAATCATCAATTGGTTCAGCCGTTCTGTTACATTGCCTTTTTCGTTGAATAATTCCATCCCGGTTCTCACTTCCCCCGACAGTACTTTAAAGAAGGTTAATTTGCCTATATGAGGTTCTAATAATGTTTTAAACACAAACAGCACTGTAGGTCCATTTAACGCACAAGGGATCGGTTGGCCGTCTTCACTGGTTTCTGGGGGCATATCCACGGCCGAAGGGGCTACATTGTCGATAAATCCCATCAGGCGACCACTGCCCATATTATGCCGCGCATCCAGGCAGAAAACAGGGAACACCTGGTGCTTCATCATCCCAATTTTCAAGCCCTCCCGTAACTCGTCTTCATCCAAACTCCCTTTCTCAAAATACATTTCCATCAACGCATCATCATTCTCTGCCGCCTTTTCCACCAACTCGTTATGCAAGGCATTGGCCTGTTCCTGCTCGCTTTCTGGTATATCCAGTTTCTCCGGTTTGCCGCCATCTGCCGGGAACTTATACATCACCATCTTCAACAAATCAATCACCGCGTTAAAGCCCGGCCCCGCATTCACCGGGTATTGCATCACGGTAACGGCAGCCCCAAAATATGCCTTGGCTTGCTCTACCACGGCTTGAAAGTTCGCCTGTTCATTATCCAAATGATTCACCGCGATAATCGTGGGTTTCTGGTACTGATCTACATAATCCCACACCAGCTCCGTACCCACTTCTACACCGTATTGCGCATGCAATACCATCACCGCCGTATCACTTACCCTAATAGATGAAATCACCTCGCCGATAAAATCCTCCAAACCCGGGGTATCTATCACGTTTATTTTGTAATCGCGCCACTCGGTATGCAACGTGGTAGCATACACCGAGTTACCGCGCTCATGCTCTACTTCGTGATAGTCCGACACCGTATCCCGGTCTTCAACACGACCCCTACGGTCGATGATGCCCGCTTCGAACAACATCGTTTCCGCCAAAGTCGTTTTACCGCTCTTCGATGCCCCTATCAGCACAATGTTTTTAATGTGTTTTTCGTCGTACAACTTCATAAAAATGGAATTTGTATGGTGAACAATGGCATGCGCCGCCGAAACGAGCTTAGCGTGGAGAACGTTTTGAGAAGAAGGCCCCGCAAGGAGAGTTATTGGCCTTAAAGCATGTGGGAAAACCGTATTGTTTGGATCTAAAACCAG
Organism: Chitinophaga skermanii; assembly: GCF_003259335.1. Taxonomy (GTDB): domain Bacteria; phylum Bacteroidota; class Bacteroidia; order Chitinophagales; family Chitinophagaceae; genus Chitinophaga; species Chitinophaga skermanii. The sequence goes on along the minus strand of NZ_QLLL01000001.1, from coordinate 486,703 downwards.
TCGACGTTTCGCAGCAGCGAACGCTACTATTAAGTTAACGAATTTCCACTGAAAAATGAAGGAATTGTCATATTGTAGTGACAACATTAACAGCGTTCGTTTTCTCTTTAATTTTGCCCCGTATGAAAATATTATTGTCCTATCTCAAGAATTATAAATGGCTGGTAGTGTTCGCTTTATTGCTAGCGAGCGTGAATCAAATCTTTTCACTCTTAGATCCCATGATCTTCGGTAAGTTAGTCGATTATGCAAATAACTCTTCCAATATTCCGCGCCCAGCATTCGTGCAACAAATAGCCATTTTCATTGGCTTACTCGTAGGAACAGCCATGGTGTCGCGCATCGCGAAGGCGTTCCAAGATTATTTCGTGAACGTTATTATTCAAAAAACAGGTGCTAAAATTTACCAAGACGGGTTACGACACTCACTCCGTTTACCCTTCCAACAATTCGAAGACCAACGCAGCGGCGAAACACTCGCCATTTTGCAAAAAGTACGTGTCGATTGCGAAAAGTTCATCACCTCTTTTGTAAACGTATTATTCGTGTCGTTAATAGGTGTGGTGTTTGTAATGACGCTAGCGGTTTCAATCCACTGGAGTTTAGGCCCCATCTATTTAGGTGGCTGTATTTTACTCACGGTATTAACAAGGGTACTCAGTAGAAAAATCAAAACCATTCAAAAAAGCATCGTAAAAGAAACAACTGCCTTAGCAGGTTCTACCACGGAAAGCTTACGCAATATTGAATTGGTGAAAAGCCTTGGCTTAACAAACCAAGAAGTAAGAAGGCTGAATAAAACCACCTTGGAAATCTTAAAATTGGAGCTGAAAAAAGTTCGTGGTTTACGTATGATTTCCTTCGTACAAGGTACTTTCGTGAACCTCTTACGCCAATCTATTTTGTTTGTTTTATTATACTTAGTATTCAATAAAGAATTAACAATTGGCCAGTTATTCTCGTTCCAATTGTATTCTTTCTTCATCTTCGGTCCACTCCAAGAAATTGGTAATATCACGTTGATCTACCGCGAAGCAGAAGTATCGTTGAATAACTTCGAGAAATTAATGCAAACACCGGTAGAAGAAACGCCGAAGAATCCACAACACCTTAAACAACTCGAACAATTCGCTTTCGAACAAGTAAGCTTTAAACACCTTACGGCACCTACCAAAGCACTTGAAAATATCAACTTCAACGTGGAAAAAGGCCAAAGTATCGCGTTCGTAGGCCCTTCTGGTTCTGGTAAAACTACCCTGGTAAAACTCCTCGTAGGTTTATACCCCGCCCAAACAGGCCGCGTACTCTACAATGGCATCGATGCCAAGCATATCGACTTGGATGAATTACGCCAACAATTAGGCTTCGTTACCCAGGACACGCAATTATTCTCCGGCACCATCCGCGAAAACTTGCTGTTCGTAAATCCTGCGGCCACGGAAGATGATATCATGGATGTACTCCGTAAAGCTTCTTGCCAAACCCTCTTAGCCCGCGCCGAAAATGGTATCGACACGGTCATCGGTGAAGGTGGTGTAAAAATCTCCGGTGGTGAGAAACAACGCTTATCCATCGCCCGTGCATTACTACGCAAACCCAAATTGCTCGTATTCGACGAGGCTACCTCGGCTTTGGATTCCATCACGGAAGAAGAAATTACCCAAACCGTACGCGATATTACTGCTACAAAAGAACATATCACGGTAATGATCGCCCATAGGTTATCCACGATCATGCATGCCGATAAAATATATGTGTTGGAGAAAGGACATATCATCGAAACAGGTACCCACAGCGAGTTACTAGCCGAAAAAGGCTTGTATTACGCTATGTGGCGCCAGCAAATTGGTGAGCGTAAGCAAACAATCGAAACTGTTAAGGGTTAATATTGTAAAATGACGAAAATCAATTTTTCGGCGTCATTTACAAAGTAAATTGCAGGCTTAAACCCGTAACAAGAAATATGAGTAAACGCCCGAACTATTTTTTAAGCATCCTCCAAATGAAATGCCCGCATTGTAGGCGTGGTCATATGTTTAAAACAAAGAATGCCTTCCATTTGAGCATGTCTAAGATTTTCAACATGTACGACAATTGCCCTGTATGTGGACAAAAATTCGAGTTGGAAACGGGCTTCTGGTTCGGCACCGGCTATGTAAGTTATGCTTTAGGAGTAGCCTTATCTGTATTTAACTTGATATGGTATGCATTGATTTTCAAGCTCTCTTGGCAAGATAACAGCGTCATTTATTGGTTAATTGTGAACGGGGTCATCCTCATTCTATTGCAACCATGGCTCATGCGCATTTCCAGGGTAATTTACTTGTACTTCTTTGTGTATTATGATGAATCTACCGCATCATTGCCGGGTGCTCCCAATGAATAAACGATTATATCAACTCACTATAACAATCAAGGGCCGTAAAAACGGCCCTTTTCCTTTTCATCCAAAATCTGAGCAGTTTGCCAGATAACTTCTTTTGTAACAAACAATCCTTGCCTTCCAAAAGGCAATCATACAAAATTATTGTTTTTGTAGTTTACTTGATACTAAATGTCGTAAAGGGATGCATTTTTGGATAAAAGGCATTTCCTAAAAACACGAAAAGGGCCCTAAGGCCCTCTCCCGTAATCCATTTATACAATCAACTTATTTGATAGCGAATGGGAATTCAGTATCAACATCGGTAGATCCTGGTGCAAAAGTACCGTCTTTAGCGCCCGGTTGGTGACGAATAATCACGCGGTAAACCCCTTTAAATGCACCTTTCGTTGCAATGGTGTTTTCTAAACCTAATGGTAATCCTTTCTCGTCTTTATCCAACGGTGTAACGGTAGCTACGTTTGTCAATGCATCAGCAACGCTGGAATTGGCAGTAGCGAAGAAAAGGTGGAACACACGGTGCTCGATTCCTTCTTTAATAATTTCGGCTGTAACAGTGTCGACAGGGCTTACCCTTTCATCGTACACATCCGTATAAACAGTGTAAGTTGTATTTGCTTTTAAAATAACTGAATCGATTGTTGGAGCATTACCACCAATACCATCGATATCACGCCAATTGGCTACTACTTTATCTGCTGCATTCGCGTTATTAACAAAAGTGAGTTTCAGTGTAGTGATTTCTTCGTTGGCATTTTCAGTAGGATCATTATCGTCTTCTTTCTTACAAGCAGTGAAGAATAATGAAGTACCCAATACAATCATCGCCAGGGTAGAGAATCTTTTTAACATAACTAATAATTTGAGTGTGAGTTGAGTGGTAGCTCGATGTTATTTTTTAGTGATTGTAAAAGGAACTTTTACTTTTAAATACACGTTAATACCTGGATCATCGGCAAAATAACGGAAGGTGTTTAAGTACTCGCGGTACTTTTGGTTAAGCAAGTTACTTGCCCCCAAAATGAAACCTATCGGGCGTTTACCTAAGTGCCAGTCGGTGCCTGCTTCCAGGTTCACCAAGGTATATGCATTCGGTGGTGCCATTAAATCCAACTTATTCTCCCCTTTGTCATTTGCTTCAAACGGTACACGTGTTTGTTTCGTTACGCTGCTAACAGTTAACGAGAAATAACTATCCTTCAAACGCTTCGTATCGCCAGGATAGAACGTCAAATCTTGCGTAAACCTGTCGGATGGCATGGATATCAACCAATCGTTGATGTCTTCGTTGCGGGCGCGTAAGATGGATGCTTTGGAACTGAATTGCCATTTAGGTAAGAAGTGCCAGCGAATTTGTGCATCTACTCCTTTCATATTCACATTGGCTTGGGTGTAGTATGCATATGGGAAAAATCCTCTTACGCTGCCTTGCAAACTATCCGTGAGTTGCAAGAAGATGAAGTTTTGAAACCTATTATAATACACTACTACGTCGGCCTCGAAATTGTCGGAGATTTTATAGTTACCGCTGAGGTTCATTTTTATACCTTGCTCTGCTTTCAAGTTCCTGTCACCTTCTTCAAACATGGCGGTACCATGGTGTATGCCGTATGCATACAATTCATTCGGCCCCGGCACACGGTATACGTTGGTGGCATTGAAAGCGATGGTGGTACGTTGATTAGGATACCAAGTGGCGCCTAATGTTCCGGTTAAACCGGCAAAATCGCGGTCCCTAAAATTCTTCTCGTGTAAATTATCGTGCACGTCGGTATACGACTTATTATCATATCGAATGGCACCTTCCAACATCCATTGGTTGTTTTTGCTTTCCCATTTCTCTGCCGCAAAAACACCCCATGCTATCGACTCATAATTCGGAATGAACATACGCGATTGGTAATGGTTCCTTTGGTAAGTACCCGTAGCCCCAATTGTTCCACGTAAGCCATGCCAGTTGTAATGATCCCAAGCAAGGTTAGCTGTATAGGTGGTTAAGTTCAATTTCAAGTTATTTACCGATAAAGCGGAGTTACGATCCAATTCATCGCGGTAGTTGAACTGGCGCGAAAAATCGAGGTTGATCTTCCCAATTTTGCCGGTATTCAAATACGCTTTCGCTTTGAACAGTTCGTGTTCTGCCGTTTGCATCGGGCGGTTAATATCGTACGAGAAACCATGGGTAAATTCCGGTAAAGGACGGTCCCTTTTAATCGTTTCCTCCAAATCCTTCCGGTTACCTATGTGCGAGCCTGTAAATACGCCTATATTGGTGTTAAACTGGCTATAAAATAACTCCAATCCATATTTCTCCTTCCGCCAACCTGTAGCCAACGAGAAGTTCTTTTCTTCCATGCCTGTATTGTCTAACCAATATCCCGGCGCTCTATACGTTCCGCCTTTCCTCAATGTACCCTGTACGCGCCAACTTAATGCCGGGATCTTCGCAAAGTTCCCTTCCACCGTAGCCGACGTTACACCCATTCTATTGTTTGAAAAAGCACCCAAGTTCAACTCGCCACTAATACCCGGCGTGGTTGGCAAGGGTTTCGGTTCTACCAAAATAACACCCCCCACAGCATCACCACCATAACGAATCGCGTTCGCACCTTTGATCACCACGAGCTTATTCGCAATAAATGGATCAACTTCCGGGGCATGATCTGTACCCCATTGTTGCCCTTCTTGGCGAACACCGTTGTTGTAAATCAATACCCGGTTACTATGCAACCCGTTAATAATCGGCTTCGATACGGTAGCACCTGTGCTTAACATGGTAACGCCATTCACATCCTTCAACGATTCCGCTAAAGAAAGGCCACGTACTTTTTCCAATGTTTTACCACTCACCTCCGATACCGGGCCCGACATCGATTTTTGACTCGATACCCCGGCCACCGTAATGCCCTGTAATTCACTAATAGCATGCTCAAGCTGGATATTACGCTTACCATCTCCCGCCACTGTGTACGAGAACTGGTACGTTTTACAACCAATATGCATCACACGAATAGTGTAAGTACCGGCGCAAAGTCCATTCAACTTGTAAAACCCGCGCTCGTCGGTAGCTGTGGCTTGCTGTGTTTCAACAACGCCAATGGTAGCGCCAATTAACGCTTCGTTCGTTTGACTATCAGTAATTTTTCCACTCAAAGTATAAGTACATTGTGCATAACCCGTACGCACAAATAGCAGGCATAGCGCGAGTAAACTAACCACGCGTTGAATCATGTTCATAAACAAAATGCGGGACGTGTAGCCATCATCATGGTATAATACCTCCATGCAAAATGGGTACGCTTGATAGAATCATAAGACGCGCCAGTGAACACATCACTGCACCTCTTCCTTTTTTTCAAACAAAATGATAGATAATAAATAGTGTATTATGCCACCGTAGCGGGTGGGGCGCGTAGAGGAAGGTTCCAAGTAACTGCTGGAACTTGGTGAGGATAAGTAGGTACTGCATAATACCAATCCGTTACTGCCACAATTGGAAGGTAAGTCACCTGGTAAACATCTACCGGCGAATACCCAATCTGCAAAAAGTCACAGTGCTTGTGCGGAAGGTCTATGATCGTACCCTCGATTTTCTCGTGCTTCGTATCGCAGTGATCAGCAAATAAATGCACAAATTCCCTTGGCGTTGCATGGAATGCAAACACAGCCAATAGGAAAAGTGACCATATTTTCTGATATAAAAATTTCTTCACGCGTACGAATTATGCTGCGAAAATACGAAATTTTAATTATTTGCAACAATGTTGCACCATCTATCTTACTTTTAACATTGTACGTACTTGCTGCACCATCCCATTCTGGAAACGTGCATAATAAACACCCGTTGGTAATCTTTCCCCGTCAAACACCAAGTTATACGTACCTGCCACGTGTATCCTATCCACTAAAGTATGAATCATGCGGCCCATGGTATCAAAAATTTGCACCAAGGTATGCCCGCCTTGTGTAATATAGGTGATATTGGTTTTAGTAGTGAACGGGTTAGGATAATTGGTAATGATGTTCGTACCGGCGGTTTGATTCGGGTCTGGATCTACACCCGTTACCAAGCCACAAGCTTGTGGCCTTACGATCGGCAAGCTTTGGTAGTTCCGCAGCAAAATCGTTTGTAAGTCGCCGTTATTTACACAGAACCATTGTTCTAACAAAGAACCATAAACAGAACGGAAATCGTACTGCATCGGTATGTTATCGTTCACTGATGCGGCATCTGGCATGGTTGGGGTATTCCCCAATACGCCCGACTGTACATAATCGCCAAATATAATCATCGGCGCAGATGCACCATGGTCGGTACCCATACTGCCGTTAGATTTAATCCTTCGCCCGAATTCACTGAACGTCATACCCACCACGCGCTTCGACGCTTTTAGGTTCGTTAAATCCTTCATGAAGGCATCGATCGACGACGATAATTGCTCCATTAAGTTCGCGTGCATCCCCGTAGATGTATCGCCTGCATTGGTTTGGTTTGCATGTGTATCGAAACCACCCATGCTTACCATGTACAAACGAGTTTTTAAACCACCTGCTACCAACCGCGCTACAATTTTCAATTGTTCTGCTAAATGGCTTTTAGGGTATTGCCCTTGGTTTGTTACCTTACCTGCCGCGAGTTTAATGGAATCGGCGAACTTATTGGTTTGCTTCGCGATGAGGCGGATATACGCCAATTCATTCCCCGCTTTTGTATTGGGAACAGGATCTTCCTTCCCGCTAATTAAATTATAGAAATCGGTCGCACTCGTTACCGCCATGGCCATCGTATTCGTTGGTCCTTGGAAGGCCGGCGATACAATCGATCCAATCTGGATGGCCAATGGATCGGGCATTTCTGCATTGGGGAAGCCATTCGGGTAATTGGGATATTCGTAGTTCAAATACCTACCGCCCCAGCCTGTGCTAAGTACTTGGTTGGCATCGGAACCTGTTACCCAAATATCTGTCGCCCTAAAGTGAGAGTAGTTCGGTGAAGGATAGCCCACACTTTGTACCACGCACACTTTTCCTTCGTTATATAAACGCTGTACACCCGTCATAGAAGGGTGCAACCCAGCGCGGGTATATTTTTCTAACTTCAATACTTTCCCTTCTTGAATGGCAATGTTGGTACGGGCAGCTTGGTATTTGCCATATTGATCCAAGGGAATCACCATGTTCAAACCATCATTACCACCATTCAATTGTATCATCACTAAAACGTGATCGTTATCCGTAGCAGCACCTTGCAAAGCGTTTAACAGCGGCGAAGCACCGAAAGCTTTGATGGAAAAGCCATTGATAAAAGAAGGTAAAACCGTTGCCGGCGCACTTAATTTTAGAAAATCTCTTCTTTTCATAAAAGGGTTTTTGCAGCGCTGCTTACGCTAATTGATATTCGGATAGGTTCATGATGTATTTGTACAGGGCTTGTAAACGTTTTAATACAACGTCTTTGTTGGCCATATCGGGGTTCGATTCATATGCATTCCAAGCATTCGTCCAATAGTAATCGGTTTCAGTACCTGTTAGTAGAATCATGTCTTTCAAGAAGGTTTTCGTTTCTGTTGAAACACCCATCCTGTACAAGATATCGAGCGAATCGCTTACCAGCTTAATAGGATCACTAGGATCGGGTAAATGCTTCGCAAAGTCGATAGGATCAATGGTAACCGTATGCCCACCGATGGTATACCCAATTGAAATGGCTAAATCGCTGAATTGGTTACGTTTAGGCAAGGTATCGGTATTAATCCATAGCTCGTGGAACTGCGGTTCTTGGTAGTAAGCTTCCCAACCCGATACACCCGGCGGGTCGCCAATGTTTTGCTGTTGTATTGAAGCCGCGTACTGCACCACCTGCCATGTACCATATGCATCGTTGTAGTTGCTGGCAGGGGGGAAGGTTACGCCGAATTCACGGCATAAGCCAACTGTAAAGTCGAGCGGACTTTTAATCAAGCACGACATATTCAACGGATCGTAAAAATGCTCGCTCTTGAAAAGAGCTTGCAATACGGGTTTTATCTCGTAGTTGTTCTGCCTGAAAAGGTTAGCGAGAGGTGTAATCACCTCATCTTCTACCGATTGATCGATATCGTAATACACGAAAAAGCGGTACAATTTTCGACAGATAAACTTGGCTACTTCTGCTTGTGAGAAGATGATATTGAGGAGATCGTCAAGCTCGGTAGTACCCAAATTGCCCGTTTTCCCGGAAATAACCTTGCTACCGTACCAAGTAGAGAACTCCTTATTCGTGCTATCATGTAAAGTAGCATCGAAGTAAGATTTACAGGTTACCTTATCGATTTTATAGCCCGTAAGTACACGCGCCGTGGCTTGTACATCGGGTTCTGTAAAATGGGAATCAGGCCCTTTACCTACGGTGAATAATTCGTGTAGTTCACGCGCATAGTTTTCGTCGGGCGCTGTTTTCACGTTGAGATAACCATTGAGGTATACCAACATCGCGGGATCGAGCGTAACGGCCTTTGTTAAGGCTTTGAAATTGCCAAGGGCGTATTGGCGGAGGGTGATGTTATGATTGTATAGATAGCGCCCATCTTTTACGGTATTGGTTTCGGTGGCGAAGTGATTATGCCAGAACAGTACCATTTTTTCGTGGATGGTACGTTGTTGGTTGAGCATTAACCCAATCCACCAATATTTATAAGAATTCTTCCGGCGTGTTTGTACCTCTTCATCACCTTCGGGTGCTGTAACCCAGGTAGCACCTGCAGCCACCCCGGTAGGATCGGAATAACCGTCTACATTGTAGTTATTCACAGGCGGCGTAGGCATGGGAGAAATATTCAGTAATGTTTCCACCGCTTGGTCCATCGTTAGCGTTTTAAAATACGCTACATCGGCGGGCGTAGCACCAAACATGGCACGCTTCAGTAAATGTACCACTTGCGCAGTAGTCCATTCGCCGTTGTAAAGATTAACGCCTGAGAATGTTCGGCCATAAGAAAGTTTCTTAGCCTTTTTGGGAGATAGCGGGGCAAAAGATAAAAATGCTCTACGATCCATGTGAGATACGGTTATTCAATAAAAGATGTACACAGGTCCAGGTTCGATTCCGGTTTTCAGGTTCCAAATTAATAAAAAGTTTTATGCAATTATATTATCTTATTAAGCTTTGTTGAAATTGAAGTAAATTTGTGTATTGTTAGGGATGCAAACAAGTGACCACCTTGTAATCATGTGCCATCTTAAGTATTGAAGAATACTTGTAAATGAATGCTTTCCTGTAAATTCTCCGTACCCGCCCTGTACTTTCCCTGTAATCTCTCTGTAGTTTCTCTGTAGTTTGCTTATAACTACCTTATTTTCACCCGCTTGTAAGCCGTTATTTCACCGTGGTATTGCCGTGGGTTACATGTTGATAACCAATCAAAATTATGTTGCCACACCTTTGCAAATACGGGAGAATTTGCTTATCTTAATAAGTAAAAGCAACATCCATTTTGTAACCACAAAAAAGCCATTGTTATGCGTAAATCGCTACAACTAACCCCGCAATTACTCGAGCAACTCGCTCTTCTTCAATCATTACAAACATTATTAGCCGCCGCCAATAAGAAGCCCTCTACCAATTGGGGAGCAGGCACTTGTGCACAACGGAAAGAATTCGGCCGAGCGGCCACTACAGCCGCCGCCGTACGCCACGCTTTTAAAGAAACGATGGAATATATCAACGATAAAGGCATGTACCGCAGGCTATCATCCCAATTATTCAAAACTCTCAAGCAAGATACCATACATCCATTAGGCGAACGCACCGTAGAGGCAGGCAATATAGCCCAGCTTAAAGGCTTCGAATTCAACAGTCAAACAAAGTTCCGCCGACTGTTTACTGCGCCTTATCATGTAGCGTTAAATAGGCAACAAGGGCATGCACAAGTAACCATCCCGGCATTCCAAGCAGGCAGCGAAGTACACGCCCCTAAAAACAGTACACATTTCAAGTTAATAGCCACCATTCACGCCATTAACTTCGATACATATAGCTATAACAGCACTTGCGTAACCAGCGAATACCAATCCATCTACCAATCTATACCCGAACAAATATTCCAATTACCTTTCCAACCCAACGACAATCGCCACCTATTCGTATCCATCGGCATTGTATTCGTAGATGTTGAAAACAACCGCGCATACAAGGTAAAAGGTGGTACCTGCAATGCCATGCAAATAACCCACGTGTTCGACAAAGCCGAGTGGAAACCTATACCGCAAACAGTTAAAAAAATTCGCCCGAAAGTATTTACCATCTCCAACAAAACATGCACTTTCGCCATTCCCCCGTATGTCGCTATAGGAGCGCCTATTCTTCGTCGACATACAGTTATTCACAAACAACCGCGTACGCGTGTTAGAAAGCAACTTGCACGCAAGGAATGAGATAATCTTTCGTCATAATTACACTGGTGGATGGCATTGCAACGCTAATGCTAGGAGCATTATGTACCTACTAAAACAAAGTGGAGGAAAAAGGTAGAGAAATAGACTTTATAACTACGTTTATGCATAGCCGTGTAAATGCAAGTACAATGTGCATACAGTGTATGCAAAACAAAAACGGCGCAACAAGCCAAAGCTCATTGCGCCGACAATATTATGTTGATCGCTTATAATCTTTCGATTACACCGGCAATACCTTGCCCACCACCTACACAGGCAGTTACGATACCGTATTTTTGGTTCAATCGTTCCAAATCATTGAGGATTTGTACCGTTAATTTCGCGCCTGTACAGCCCAATGGGTGACCTAAAGAAATAGCTCCACCGTTGATGTTCACTTTGTTCTCATCCAATCCTAATTCGCGGATAACCGCTAAAGATTGGCTAGCAAAGGCTTCATTCAACTCAATCAAATCAATATCTGCTAAGGTCTTATTCGCTACTTTCAATGCTTTCGGAATAGCCGCAACAGGACCAATACCCATGATCCTCGGGTGCACACCCGCCGATACACAGCTAATTAAACGACCAATCGGTTTCAATCCCAAAGAGGTCATCATCTTTTCACTCATAACCACCACGAAGGCAGCACCATCACTGGTTTGAGAAGAGTTACCGGCTGTTACCGAACCACCGGCAGCAAATACAGGTTTCAGTTTTGCCAATGCTTCCATAGAAGTATCTGCACGTGGACCTTCGTCTGTATCAACTGTATACTTACGGCTGGCACGCTTACCTTTCTCGTTCACGTATACTTCTTCTACTTCAATAGGCAAAATACCCTTTTTGAAGTAGCCATTCTGAATAGCGTTGATCGCACGTTGATGCGAACGGTATGAAAAAGCATCTTGGTCTTCACGGGAAACTTTGAACTCGTTGGCTACTGCTTCCGCGGTATGACCCATGCTTAAATAATAATCTGGTGTTACGCTGGAAACCGTGTAGTTAGGCACTGTTTTCCAACCTGCTGTTGGTACAAGGCTCATACTCTCCGTACCACCCGCCACAATACAATCGGCCTGGCCGGTTTGTATTTTTGCCGTAGCAATGGCAATGGTTTCTAAACCCGATGCACAATAACGGTTAACCGTCATGCCCGGCACTTCAATACCCAATGCGCGTACAGCAATCATTCTACCAATCTGTAATCCTTGTTCTGCTTCTGGAACAGCGTTGCCTACAATCAAATCATCAACCTGTGCAGGGTCGAGCTGCGGCACCGATTTCAACAAACCCGTAATTACATCCACTGCGAGATCGTCGGGCCGGTAAAACCTAAATCCGCCACGTTTCGATTTACCAACTGCTGTTCTAAAGCCGGCTACGATATATGCATCTTGCATGGTTAAATATTTTTATTGAGATGAATAATGATCTTTCCAAATTTAAGATAAATCCTGTCAAAAACCGCGGTGCAACACATAGCTTTAACGTTTATTTTAAACGCTGTACAGGCTTACATTTCATCTTTTTCAATTAGTAAGCGATACCAATTTTCCGGTATATGAAACTCATTAACCAGGCCGGGCCAATCAATAAAAATTGTAAGTCCTTTAGAAAGGAAGGCTTTTTCCCCTCTACTTTATGTCCCCAGAATTGCCCAATCCATGCCAATACAAATACAACCACGCATACCAACCATAGCGGCAGGCCTTGTAGTTCAATAAAACGGGCTAAGAGTAAACAAGCACAAGAGAAAATAAGCATGCCTACAGATAATGCAGGCGAGAGGCGAACGTAGTACACAATTACTAACAGTAACGCGATCATGGCAAGGTTCAAGGGCATGTTCAGTACTTCGAAAGCACTAATCTTTACGCTAAACAATAAACCCACAATGCTGAAGAAAATAGCCGGCACACAGATCCAGTGCACGGTTTTGTTTGTTTCGTTTTGGTGGCTTTCCCCGTAGTCGGACAGCCAATCTTGGATTGTTTTCATAACGGGCACGATTTAGATGATGTATCACCTAATTTAATGAAAGCCGCCCGCTTTTCCAATTTCCTAATCGGGTATTTTGAAGTAGATCCTCCGCACATTCACCCCTGCCACTATTCCATAACCATTTAACACGTTGCTATACACGCGGGTAGGTTCTACCAACACATTCCCTTCATCCATTCTCTGCTGATCCAATGATTTCAAATATTGGTAAGCCGTTTCTGTAAGCGAGGTTACTTCTACTACAATAAAGTCTTTCGCTTTATGCGCTTCTTGTAATTGCAATACAACAGGAGTATCCTTCCCATCGAAACGCTCGTCGGTAATCAACGCGTAATCGTAATAATTCTCCGTTGCAATATCTGTAAACGCATTACTATAAGATGGATCGAACCTAAACTTCTTCACTACTTTAGGTTCTATTTTGTGGGTTACGGCAGAAGAATCACCCGCGTACATTCTTACACGGTAATACTCTTTTACACGTGGCCGATCGTGTAAATAAAAGCGTGCACGAATACCTCCTTTCCGCGCGCGCAACAAGTTAATAAACGGCGCATGCGGCAAGGTATCGCGGCCCGACACTTCATCTAAACCACTGGCACCTACCACGTATTTATATTGCTTTCCAAGTTTCGCTTTTTCGGTAGACACATAGTACCCAAATCCTTTAATACGTTGGAACGTAACAGGTATTTCCACATCGTTTTCCATTAATTGCACCTTGGCATTCGTTACCTCTGCAAACGACGTATTACTGGGCTTGCCCGACACTGTTACGCGTAAGTAAATAACGCTGTCGGGTTGAATAAATGAATTCAACACCAGCTTATCGCCCTCGTAAGGCACATCCAAATTCACGGTTTTCTCGCATGATTGCGTTGTAAAACTCGCTACCAGCAATAAGAATAAGGCGATATGTTGTATCAACTTTTGCATGTTCCTAAAATTTTAAAGCATACGTTACACTTGGTAATAAAGGCAGAATGCTGAACTGCGTTAGTTCGCGTTGATTTGTTTGTGGATTCGTTTTGTAATAGTAGAAGAAGGGATTTTTACGGTTATACGCATTGTATAAACTGAAGTTTAAACTATGTGTAAACTTGTTCTTCCTCGACCAACTATACGTTACACTCGCATCTAAGCGGTGAATATCTTTCATGCGTAAACTGTTCCGGTCGCCAATTTGATCTACCGGCGTAGAAGGCAAGCCTACCGGGTCGTGCGGCGAAGGATCGGAAATACCTTCGTAACGAGCTATCGGCAAGGTAAGCGGCAAGCCTGTAGAATATTCCCAACCACCGGAAATTTCCCAGTGCTTGTTAAATCGGTGCATGAATACCAATTCAAGATCATGCGTACGATCGTATTTATACGGGAAGGCATGCCCGTTGTTGATGTTCGGGAACTTCCGGTCGCTACGCGATAAAGTGTACGCTACCCAGCCACGTGTTTTCCCTTTCTTCTTCTGGAACAATACTTCTAACCCGTAACTCCAACCACGACCCACCGATACCTTTTCATCCCACTGCTTCGTGGCCGATTCCAATGTTTCGGTTCCACTAAATTCAATCACGTTCGACATGGTTTTATAATACACCTCCGCCGATGCTTCGTACACTTGGCTATTACTTGTTTTACCAATGCCTACAGCTATTTGCCGAGAGTTCATCGGCTTCACCCTATTGGTAGAAGGCACCCATATATCGTTCGGTAAATAACTGGTACTATTGGCCAATAAGTGAATATACTGGGTCATATGTGTATAACTCATCTTCAAAGCCCAGTTCTTCGGTAAAATATAGCGAATGCCAAGGCGCGGTTGTACCGACCAATAAAACTGTGGGAACAACATAAAACCCGATATATGCACACCAATATTGGCATATAATGAGTCCGATAATTTCCAATCATCTTCCCCGTACAAATTCAACTCTACACTTCCTTTTCTTTGCTTGTTAAACACTGTATCCACCGGGTTTGCATCATCCTTATTCCTAAAGCGTGTAATCCCTGGTTCGAACTGGTGATAAATAGCATGCATACCAAACTTAGCCGTATGCTTGGGATTAGGACGGAAGTCGAAATCCATCCTGGCAGCGGCATCATGTATTTTAGAATAGTACTTCCCGAATAAATCATCTTGTTCCTCTTTATCATCGGATTGGTAGAGGTAACTGTAATCGGTTAAGAAGTAGTATTGAGAATAATTGAGTGTTAGGTTAGAAAAGAGTTTCGGGTTGAAGATATGGTTCCAACGAGCCGAATATACTTGGTTACCCCAGCCTAATCTAAAGCTGATTCTTTCCTTGTAATCGACCCCAGTATTGGGGTTTACCCGCTTCAAGCTGAAGTTATCCTGCCCGGCATAAGCGCTGAGGAATAAACGATCTTTGGGAGAGAAGATATGGTTCACTTTCGCATTGAAATCGTAGAAATAAGCGTAGAACTCGCCGTCTTCTCCAAGGTCTAATGTTTCTTCAAAGAAGGGGCGCGCCACCAAATCGGTATAGGTTCTACGGCCTGTAACTACGAAAGAGGTTTTATCCTTAATAATCGGTCCTTCTACCATAAACTTCGCCGCCAATAAACCAATCGACGCTTCGCCATGGTAATTCTTCATATCTCCATCTTTCATAGCAATATCTACCACCGACGATAAACGGCCGCCGTAACGAGCTGGGAAGGCCCCTTTATATAAATCGACGTGCTTAATGATATCTGGGTTGAAAACGGAGAATACCCCGAATAGATGGGAAGAATTATACACCGGCGTGCCATCCATAAGGATCAAGTTTTGATCGGGGCTACCACCGCGAACGTGTAAGCTGCTGGCCCCATCGCCACCGGCGGTAACCCCTGGCATTGCTTGGATAGCGCGCAGCACGTCGTTCTCGCCAAGTAGGCGCGGCATGCTTTTCACTTCCGATACCGCTACTTCCACTTTGCTCATTTGGGTTTGCTCTTGTAAACGTGGCCCATCATCTTTCACACTTACTTCTTGCAAGGTGTTATTGGGTACGAGCGAAACGGTCAGTTGTTTATTCTTTTCTTTTTCCGAGAGATGGATTTTCTTAGGAATATAGCCGATGTACGACACCACGAAATTAACCGTGTCTTTCGGCACTGTTAAGCTATAGAAACCGTATTGATTGGTTAAAGTGCCCGTATTGTTATGGGCAGCGTAGATCGTGGCACCAATGAGTTTCTCACCGGTACGCGCATCCTCCACGTAGCCATTAATGGTACGTGTGTTCACTACATAAACTGTCAACACAACCTGTTCGCCGATACGTTTGTAAAGAATCCCGTTTTGCGTGAATAACATATCCATTACCTTCCGCAAAGGTTCATTCTTAACTTCCAACGTAACCCGTTGGTTCATTTTCACTACATCGCGACTAAAGGAAAAATGGATGCCGTAGGCTTTCTCCAGTTGTTCGCAGGCGTCGGACAGGGGTTGATTTCGCAAGGTAAGGGATACCCGGGTGTGCCAGTTCCATCCCAATACTTGCATTGGTAACCATATAAAAATAGTCACCAGCAGAGCTTTCCGGGCCAGCGACCTCATAAATTACTGTCTATTTTCGATAAATCCGATACCCTAGTTGGCCATTTTTCTCAGCCACTAAATTGGTCATAAACGTAATCGATGCGATAATATTATCCATCGATTCATTCTCAAAAGTAGCAGATATCGGAATCTTAAACAAGGAGGAATCTTGTAGTTGTATGTCTACCTTGTAAACAGTGCGTATAGTTTGGGCTACGCTAGAGAGGGGAATATCTTTAAAAGTGAGTTTTTTCTTATCCACATCCACCACGTTACCAGCTACATCGAATTTATCCAGTTCATTTTCAGCTCGTAAGATCATGCCTTGGGTAAGCACAATACTATCGTCGGTATTGTGATTGATAACCAAAACTTTACCTGCATCCACATGAATCATAATGGCCGAGTCGGGATGATAATCGATGGTGAAGCGGGTACCTAGTACCTTTACTTCAATACTGTCGAGGTGAATAACGAAGGGGTATTGATCGTTTTGTGCAATGTCGAATACACCGTGGCCCCTGAAATGTACGGCGCGGTGTTTCTTATTAAACGACTTCACGGGTGTTAAATGACCATTTTCCCCTAAATCGATAACAGTACCATCTGCCAAATTTGTATGCAACGGCCCAGACAGTACCGTTGGTTCATCTTGTTGGAGAAGACGCCACACGAGGGTGGTACCCAATATTACGACGAGGATAGCCGCTATACGCATCCAAGCGCGGAGGGGCTTTTTATGAGCAACGGTTAAAGGAGCTTCGTTATAGCTAGGCCTGCCAATAGCGGTATATAATTGTTCCCAGGCAGCCTCGGTATTGGTAACAGGAGTGGCCAAAGGAGTATTAATTACCTTTTGAATGCCGGTCAATATAGATTCATTATTAGCATCGGCTACGCGCCAAGCATTTACCCATGCGCGTTCTTCCTCGGTACTTTCATCGAGGAGATATTTGCAGAGTAATGCGTATAATTCGTCGCCTTGTAATGAATCGAACATGGATAGTTCCTGTTTATGTATGTAAGACGTTTGGCAAATAGCCTTCCCCCTACACCCGTTAAAAAAGCGTTAAAAAAATTGGTGGTGTCCTTTCCCGGCAGATAATAGCAACAAGATAAGGGGTAAAAATTCCTTTAGTTCTTCGTGTAAAATTTTGAGGGCTTTTCCCATTTGGTTTTCCACGGTTTTGATAGATATGCCCATTGTGTCGGCAATTTCGGCGTACTTGAGGTGCTGTTGCCGGCTAAGCACAAACACTTCCCGGCAGCGTTCCGGGAGTTTTTGTAGGGCTAGCTGGAGCATATTTTCAAGATCGCGTGCAAAGGCGGGCATATCTGCGGCTTGGGATTGCGACTGCCCAAAATCGGTTTCTTTTTGGTTGCGCACCTGCTGTTTACGCCAGTGGCTGATGGCGGTATTGCGTATGGCGCCGAGTAGATAGGATTTTGGCGTGCCTTGGATATCTATTGTACTACGTTTCTCCCAGAGCTGGGTAAATACAAGTTGCACCACCTCTTCGGCCACGTGGGGGTCGCCGGTGTATTGCGTAGCAAACGCTATACAGCCATGGTGCTGTGTTTTAAAAATATGTTCAAACTCTTGTATTGTCAACATAATAGTTACGTGTAAAAATATGGGCTTCTATGCAAACCTCCATGGAAATCCATTATAAACATATAATTTAATTTACGCAATAGTATTCCTTTATGCCGCATAAAAGTGTGATGCTGAAACTTTATCTTTGCATCACTCATGTACTCGTTAATTAAAAAAATACTGTTCGGCTTTCAACCTGAAAGCATTCACCACGGCGTAATGCGTGGCCTGAAATTTGTGCACAATGTGCCATTTGGTAAGTCTATTATAAGCGCTTTTTGTAAGCCGAATGTTACAGGCTTGGAAAAAGAGTTATTTGACTTGAAGTTTAGCAACCCGGTGGGCCTTGCTGCCGGCTTTGATAAGGATGCTAAGTATATTGATGAATTGGCACAATTGGGATTCGGTTTCGTAGAAATTGGAACAGTAACGCCCCTTGCACAACCTGGGAACGATCTTCCCCGCTTATTCCGTTTACCGGAAGATGGCGCGTTGATTAACCGCATGGGCTTTAATAACGAAGGTGCACCCGCAGCAGCAAAACGTTTGCTCAACCGCAAATCGAACATCATTGTAGGTGGTAACATCGGTAAAAACAAGGTAACGCCCAACGAAGAAGCAGTAAGCGATTACGAAAAAGGCTTCCATGCTTTATTCGACGTGGTAGATTACTTTGTAGTGAATGTAAGTTCACCCAATACACCCGGTTTGCGTGCTTTGCAAGAGAAAGAGCCATTAAAACAATTGCTCCACCACTTGCAAACGTTGAATGCACAGAAAATAAAGCCAAAACCTATTTTATTAAAGATAGCGCCCGATTTAACCACCGAGCAGCTCGATGATATTATTGAAATTGTATCGGAAACTAAGCTGGCTGGGATCGTGGCTACCAATACCACCATCAGCCGCGAAGGTTTAAAAACACCTGCTGCCACATTAGAGGAGATTGGCGCAGGCGGGTTAAGCGGCCTACCGGTGAAAGAGAAAGCCACCGAAGTCATTCGCTACATTCACAAACATTCAAACGGGCAAATTCCCATCATCGCCGTTGGTGGAATTTTCACAGCTGCCGACGCCCAAGAAAAACTGGATGCAGGCGCTGCCCTCGTTCAAGTGTACACCGGCTTCATCTATGAAGGTCCTGCTATTGTGAAGAAGATCTGTGCCGGCCTTAGGAGATCATAAATTTTATTGATTGCGCATTTATATCACCTAACAATTACAGTTAACAAAACACACCATGAACTTCGACATTAGCCATCTATTAACGGTCGACTCGCTCATTAGCTTGCTCACCCTTATATTGATGGAAGTAGTCCTCGGTATCGACAACGTTATTTTCGTGTCGATCGTTATGAACCGCTTACCCGAAGAAAAACGGAAAACAGCCCGTAAACTTTGGATGGTATTCGGTATCATTACCCGCATCATCCTCCTATTATTCATCGGCCAAATTGTGAAAGCCACGCAACCGCTTTTCACCATCTTCGGCAATGGCCTCAGCTTGCGCGACCTCATCATGTTGGGCGGTGGTTTGTTCCTCCTCGTGAAAACAACCATGGAAATTCACCACAAATTAGAAGGTGAAGAAGATACCCACGTAAGCGGCGACGGCAAAAGCAAAGCCTCTAATTCCATGGCCAAAGTGGTAACACAAATCATCATGATCGACCTTGTGTTCTCTTTCGACAGTATCATTACGGCCGTAGGTTTAGCGAAACACACCGATATTATGATCATCGCCGTAATAATCGCGATGTTCGTAATGTTCTTGTTTGCCGCACAAATCAGCAACTTTATCCACAAGCACCCTACATTAAAAATGTTGGCCTTATCGTTCTTGGTAATGGTGGGAGCGATCTTAATCGTGGAAGGTTGGGATGCAGAACGTGCCCACGACTTACACTTGAAAAACTACGTGTATTTCGCAATGGCCTTCTCGTTCCTCGTAGAAATATTGAACATGCGTGTACGCAAGAAAACAGCCCCTCCAGTTAAATTGCGCGAACCGCAATTGGAGGATACAGACTTGAAACCATAATTATTGTGCAATACATTAGAAAAAGCTCATCGGAAGATGGGCTTTTTTTGTTACTTATACACAATCTAAAAGCATATTGCCGTCTAAATGGAACCGGTTATGCAAGCTTTTTACAATATCCAAATTAGGATTTTTGCTTCCTTTTAATAGCCCTGATAAATAAGCTTTAGAGATTCGTAACTCTTCTGAAAGTTGCGTTTGATTAAAACCATTTGTAATCATCACATGATAGATTACAGTTTTAAAATCAGGTTTCATTGGCATTGGATAATGTTTAGCCTCCCATATTTCTACTGCCTCTGATAATCTGTCCAACTTTTCATCATCTTCAGGTGTAAGATTTGCGGATCCTTTGGCCATAATCGCTTCGATTTCAGCCATCGTTTCGTGATACATTTTCTTTGAAGTAATATGTTCCATTTTTAGTTTTTTACAAATTCAACATCATAAGGTTAATAAGCTATTTGATTTACATAATTCATCGTACTCTCGATGAGTAAAGATTCCACGGATGTAAACCAATCGCCTTTTAAAAAAGATCATAGCAATTAGTCTAAACTTATTTCCTCCTACATTGAATACAAAACGATCCTCTCCAATAAAATCTACTGTTGAAAAAACTTCCTTTAATTCATTAAAAGAAGAAAAATTCATTTTTGTCAATTTGTACCACAAATCATTCAAAGGAATTAAAGCCCTTGAATGTTTCTTTGAAAAAGCATTTACCCTCTCTTTAGAGATTACTCTCATACTATATCGTTTAAGCCTGAAAAATTGTTTTATAATTTTTACATGCTTAGTACGAACAATACTTTCATGAAAGTAATCATTAATTCACAAAAATAAAAGTTTGTTCACAATTGTAAACACATAAAAACAATTGTAAAACAACTTTTTAATCCGACTTGTATTAGAAATTACTCCACATTCTTCGCTGCCAATAAAGTAGCCGCTACAACACCGGCTGTTTCCGTACGCAAGCGGGTATTCCCTAACGACACGGGTGTGAATTGTTGTTGTAAAGCCAACTCAATTTCTTGTGGTGTAAAGTCGCCTTCCGGGCCAATGAGGATAATGGCATCTTCGGCTGGTTTTACCACGTGTAACAGGAATTGTTTGCTTTCGGGTAAGCAGTGAGCAATAAACTTCTGGGAAATAGTGCAGGATTGTACCAACTCGTTAAAGGTAGTAGCAGGCGCTAGCTTGGTAATGAAGCTTTGTTGGGATTGTAGCATGGCACTTACCAAGATACTTTCCAAGCGCTCTACTTTAAGCTTTTCTTTTTCGGTTCTGTGGGTGATGAGTGGAATGATGTTTTGCACACCTATTTCCACGGCTTTTTCCAGGAACCATTCAATACGGGAAGCGTTCTTTGTAAAGGCAATGGCAATGGTGAGTTGGGGATGTGAAGGGGGAACAGTTGTTACGTTAAGAATGTTAAGCACGCAACGTTTACGGTGATCGTCGATAATTTCGGCTTCGTATTTACTGCCGTTGCCATCGGTTAGCAATACGTGATCGCCTATGGTTTTGCGTAATACTTGCACACAATACTTCGAAGTGGGTTCATCCATCGTGTATTGACTTTGTGCGGCTTGTAGTTCTTTTGCGTAAAATACCGGTAGTTCCATTGCCGCAAAAATAACAAATAGCCCGTGCAATAAAAAAAAGTGCGGGTATCACTACCCGCACCGCAAAAACTACCTTATTTATTCGCTGCTTCCAGCTGCTTTGTTCGTACATGGAACCGGAAGAATAACAAGAGCGAAGCCACCATCAAGCCAAGCGTTAAGCCCCACCAAATGCCGCTTACACCCATACCCATTTTCCAGCCTAACACGTAGCCTAAAGGCAATCCTATCACCCAATAAGCTACCAGTGTAATTAAGGTCGGTAATTTCACATCACCCAACCCCCTTAACACACCCAAACCTACTACCTGTGTACCATCAAATAACTGGAACACCGCCGCGATAATTAATAATCCCGAAGCGCATTGAATTACTGCCGGATCATCGATGTAAAAGGCCGGTAATATTTGGTTGCCGATAAGGAAAATAAGGGCGCAGAAGCTCATTAATACTAACACTAAGTGATAGCTAGCAATGGCCGACATCCGCAGTTCGGTAAAGTTCTTCCTACCGAAGTTGTTACCGCTTTTAATACCCGCCGCAGCAGATATACCACTGGCCATCATGTAGGTCATGGCCGCTAAGCTTAATGCTACCTGGTGTGCCGCTAATTCGGTCGACCCAATCCAGCCCACCATAATCGCTGCGCCGCCAAAAGCACTTACCTCGAAGATATATTGCAAAGCCACGGGCGTACCCAAACCGGCAATCTTCTTTAAAATAGCACCCTGTATACGGTTGAAGCTAAAGGTTTTCAAATATGCTTTGAACCTCGGTGCACTTAATACATAATAGGCCATGGTAATACCCATTAATAAGCGATCGGTAAAGGTGGCAATACCAACCCCTACTACGCCCATTTTAGGCAAACCGAATAAGCCATATACCAAGGTAATACCCAGCAAAATATTCAGCACGTTACCCACAATGCTAATATTCATCGCCTGCCGCGTAAAGCCCAACCCTTCCGCGAACTGCTTGAAGGTGAGGTACACCATTAAGGGTATAAACGAAAATGCCAAGTAACGCAAGAAGGGCTTCGCTTCGCGGGCAACATCCTCGCTTTGCTTTAGTATGTCGATATGGTTCGATAACAAGTAAATCACCGAAAACAATAACATCGCCACCACCATGTTAATCAATAAGCTATGGGCGAGTAATCGACCACAACGGGCACGGTTACCACGACCATTTTCTTGTGCAATTAAAGGAGTTAAGCCGTACGACATACCAATACCTGCCACCATAAAAGTGGTAAACATGCTATTCCCCAAGGCAACGGCCGCCAAGGGTACCTTACCGGCATGCCCGATAATGATACTATCTGATAAAGCCACGAGCGTGTGGCCTAATTGGGAAATCACAACTGGGAAAGCCAGTTGGAAATTATCCCGGTAATAACCTTTGTACTTGGTTAACATTGTTTTCATAAGCAGTGGTTAATAGCCTGTCTAATAAAATTCATCCATCAATTTTCCACGATTGTTTTGATACGCATAAAAAAAGCCAGCACCGTGGAGGTTGCTGGCTTTCAAATATTGTTGAAAGGATTAGAACGGGGCATCTCCAAACCCGTCGTCTCCAAAGTCCATATCGTTCATCTTCGAACCCTTTTGGATATAAAGTTTCGCTTCATCATTACCACCCATTTCACCACGACCTTTGTTCATGCCTGCAAACGGGCTGGAACCAGGACCACCGCTAGGGCCGTTACCATCAACGAAACCGTCGTCTTCGAAGCGTTGGAATTCAAGAACGGCACGGAGCTTCACGGTATCGAGCTGACCATTACGGTGTTTCGCGATGCGGACGTGGGTTTCACCTTTATTGGATTCACCCATTTCGTTGGTGGTGATTTCGTAGTATTCGGGGCGGTACAAGAACATAACCATGTCGGCATCTTGTTCAATGGCACCCGATTCACGTAAGTCACTCAACTGGGGCATTTTGTTACCATCTTTACGTTTTTCCACATCACGGCTAAGCTGGGAAAGTGCAATAACGGGCACTTGTAATTCCTTGGCCAACCCTTTCAGATCGCGGGAGATTTTGGAAATCTCCTGTTCACGGTTCGAGTTTTTGCCATCGGCGGAGCCAGACATTAGCTGTAAGTAGTCGATAATGATGATACCCACACCGTGGTTATGTACAAGCCTACGGCATTTAGCACGTAGCTCGAAGATATTGAGGGCCGGGGTATCGTCCACGAAAATGGGTGCCTTCGCCAGGCGTTCGATACCATGGGTCATTAACTTCTTCATTTCGTACTCTTCCAGCTTACCACGCGAGATTTTTTCGAGTTTGATCTCTGATTCGGCGGAAAGAATACGCATAACGATTTGCCCGCTCGACATCTCCAGCGAGAAGATCGCTGCACCTTTACCATGTTTGGGGTGAAGGGCGGCGTTACGCGCTAGGTTCAAAGCGAAGGCGGTTTTACCTACAGAAGGACGGGCCGCGATGATGATTAAATCCGTTGGCTGCCAGCCGTATGTAATTTTATCAAGGGATGGGAAGCCTGAAGGAACACCTGTCATGTCTTCTCCCTTGTTACGTAGATCTTCGATACGCTTAATGGTGTTTACCAATACGCGGTCGATAGAATCATAGTTTTTACGAAGGTGATTATTGGTGATTTCGAAGAGTTTCGATTCGGCAGCATCGAGCAAATCGAATACATCGGCCGTATCTTCATACGACTCGGAAATGATTTCACCGGAAATGCGGATAAGTTCGCGTTGGATGAATTTTTGGAGAACGATACGCGCGTGTGCTTCGATGTTGGCGGAAGAAACAACCATGTTGGTAAGCTTCGTTACATAGAACGGGCCGCCAATCATTTCAAGCTCGCCGCTTGACTTAAGTTCTTCTACAACGGTTAGGATATCTACCGGCATCGATTTCGCGGCTAAGCGCGTCATCGCTGAAAATACTTTTTGGTTTGCTTCTACATAAAAACATTCGGGCTTTAAAATCTCGATTACGGAGTCGAAAGCGCCTTTCTCCAGCATAACCGCACCCAATACAGCCTCTTCCAGTTCTTTCGATTGCGGGGGTACCTTGCCGTACACCATAGTGGAAATATCCACCGATGGCTTCCTACGTACATTGCGGTCTTTCTTTAGATTCAAATCCATTTATAGCAAACGCTTAAAAAAGTTAATTAAAGATGGTTACTGGATGGGCCTGCACATTACGTTTGACACAATTAGGCTAAATTTTTTAACCGCACATTCTCGGAAATAGTCATTTTTTGGGCCGGAAAACTAAGGTAACGGCATTTTAGAACTATTACAAATTCACGCAGTATTATATTTATTAGCCCCGTTTTCACATGGTTAATAACAGCATTTTGCCAGTTATCCACCAATCTAAAACAGTTTATTCACATTCAGCAACCTCAATTCACCACAAATGTCCGATTATTCACAAATAATGTGTAAAAAGATTTTTATAGGCAGTTTACAATAAATTACCCATGCTCCTTCTACAGAAGTTGTTAACTTTACGCACATTTTTAGGTGGCTGAAGAGCCTACAAAGGTGGTACAATTTAATTGATTTAAAAAATGTAAAAGCCTTGGTGTAATACCTTGGCCGAAATAATACAAGGAAGCAAATGACGATTTCGTACAATTGGTTATGTGATTATTTACCGGTAAAACCAACACCGGAAGAACTTTCCGTGATTTTAACAAGTATTGGCCTTGAAGTGGAAAGCTTGGAAAAGTTTGAAAGCGTGAAAGGCAGCTTGGCCGGTCTCGTGATCGGCGAGGTGTTGTCTGTAGAAAAACACCCCAATGCGGATAAACTCAATCTTACCAAGGTAAATATCGGTAGCGGCGAACCGCTCGCCATTGTTTGCGGCGCTCCTAACGTAGCTGCCGGTCAGAAAGTAGTAGTTGCCCCCATCGGCACTACCATTTACCCAGCCAGCGGCGAACCTTTAACCATGAAGAAAGCCAAGATCCGCGGTGAAGAAAGTAACGGCATGATCTGCGCAGAAGATGAAGTAGGCTTGGGTGCTTCCCATGCCGGTATTATGGTGCTCGACCCAGCCCTTGTACCAGGTACCCCTGCTGCCGATATCTTCCAACCGGCACAAGATTACATCTTCGAAATCGGCTTAACGCCTAACCACATGGACGCCATGAGCCACATGGGTGTAGCAAGAGATATTTGCTCGTACCTCAGCAATCATAACGACGAAAATAAAAGCTACCGCGTAGTAGCCCCTGCTTTCACAGCAGGCACTACCGCTAGCACTCCTTTGCATATCGATATTGTTGTAGAAAACGAAGCGGCTTGTCCTCGTTATTGCGGTACCACCATTACCGGTGTAACCGTAACCGAATCACCTAAATGGTTGAAAGACAAGTTACAAGCAATTGGCATCCGTGCTATTAACAACATTGTAGACATTACCAACTTCGTATTACACGAAACGGGCCAGCCTTTACACGCCTTCGATGCTGCCAAAGTAAAAGGCAACACCATTCGTGTGAAGAACTTGCCAACAGGTACCCCGTTTGTAACCTTAGACGAGAAAGAACGTACACTCGACGAAGGTGATTTGATGATTTGTGATGGCGACAGCACCCCGCTTTGTATTGCCGGTGTATTCGGCGGCTTCAACTCGGGTGTAAAAGAAAGTACAACCACCATTTTCTTGGAAAGTGCTCTTTTCGCTGCCGGTGGTATCCGTAGAACTTCTCTCCGCCACGGTTTACGTACCGATGCGGCTGTTAGGTTCGAGAAAGGTGTGGATATTTCCAACGTGAAATTCGCTTTAGAACGTGCAGCAGCCTTGATTTGTGAATTGGGTGGTGGCCAAATGGCTGCCGGCGTTACGGATGTATACCCTGTGCCGAAAGCAAAGGTGGAAGTGAGCGTAACATTTGCTTATATCAATAAATTAAGCGGTCATACCTATGAACCCGCGAAAGTTATTCGTATATTAGAAGCATTGGGATTCGAGGTATTGGAAAATGATGGGGCTACATTGAAACTTTCGGTGCCTTATCACAAGACAGATATTTCGATCCCGGCCGACATCGTGGAAGAAGTGTTGAGAATAGATGGATTGAACAATGTTCCGATCCCTACTACCATTAGCATTGCTCCTTCGATTGCAGCCAATCCAGATAGGGAAAGAGTAAAAGAAAAAATCGCCGATTACTTAGCGGGCAATGGTTTCAATGAAATTTTCACCAACTCAATTACAAACAGCCAATATTTCACGCCGGAAGTGCAAGCTACGACCGTGAAAATGATCAACAGTTTAACCAACGAGTTGGATGTATTGCGCCCATCTATGCTGGAAACAGGCTTAGAGCGTATTACCTTCAACTTGAACCGTAAGAATGACGATTTATTGTTTTTCGAATTCGGTAAAACTTACTTGCAAAAGGCGGTAGGTGATTATGTTGAAACGCACCATTTGGCATTGTACTTAACGGGTAATAAATTACCAGAAACGTATATGTACAAGGCACAGCCGGTTGATTTTTACTTCTTGAAGGGCTATGTTATTAACATTTTAACGCAGCTGGGATTGGGTAATATGAGCTGGGCCGAGGCAACCCACGCCGATTTACAGCAACCTTACGAGATTAAGGTAAAGAACAAAGTGGTGGCTGTATTGGGTAGTGTTTCAGCAGCAAAATTGAAAGCATTCGACATCAAACCGGCCGTTTGGTACGCAGATATTTATTGGGATGAAGTAATTTCTCTCTTACAGAAGACAGAGAAATTCTACGTTGAAATCCCGAAATTCCCTGCTGTACGTAGAGATTTGGCCTTGGTGCTCGACAGGTCGGTATCATTCGCAGCCGTAGAAGCAGCTACTAAAGCGGTAAAATCCAACCTTTTGCAACAAATTAACCTGTTCGACGTTTTTGAAAGTGAGAAATTGGGCGCAAATAAGAAGTCGTACGCGGTAAGCTTCACCTTCTTAGATACGCAAAAAACCTTAACCGATAAGGAAATCGACGCGGTAATGGATAAATTGGTGAAAACATACGAAACCCAATTGCAAGCGATCATTCGCAAATAATGGAAATCGATCAGTACATACAAAGAATAGAAGATAAGCTGGGCCTGCTGCTGAAAAAGATGCAGCAGGTTCAAGCTGAAAATGTATTGCTTAAAGAACAAGTAGAAAGCCAGGAACAAGAGATTCAACTGCAATACAAGGCGCTAGAAGACATGGAAAGTAAACTGAAAACCGCTGCCATCGCGAATGCCGCGCAACATCGTTCAGCCGACGATGAAGCATTTAAGAAAGAAATCCGCGGTAAAATCAACGAATATATCCGCGAAATCGACCGATGCATTGCACTATTAAGTGCCTAACACCAAACAACGGATCATCACTATGGACCCATTAATTCCCATTAACATAGTCGTAGCCGACCGTGCCTACCGCATTAAGATTAAGCCGGAGGAGGAAGAAGATGTTAGACGCATCATGAAAGAAGTGAATGAGAAAATTATTGAATTTAAAACAGCATATGCCGGGAAAGATATGCAGGACTTTATAGCCATGGCACTCATCATGTACGCTACTCATCCTGTAACCAGTGCGGGTAAAGCCCAAGCCAGCACTTCTCCCTTACTAAAAGAAAAACTAGAACACCTAGAACAATTGTTAAATTCCCAATTAGGATAGTGTATAACTAACCTATTGGTTTCCATTAAAAAAAAGCCCCAGCGTTAAAATTGGCGCTTATAAATTATTCATTATCATAACGATCCTGGCATTTACTCCCAATTTTTTGTATTTTCGCGGGTCGGCTCTCGACCCAGTTATGCACATTGGCGCAAGATGGCCCAGGGAGCGTTTATATAAATCACATAAAATTCAAGTATGGAAATTGCAATAGCTATAGCTGCAGTAGTGGCATTAGTAGCAGGTATTTTCTTAGGAAAGATAATATTTGCTAAAAACACCCAGCAAAAAATAGATGATGCAGAAGCACAAGCAAAAAAGATTGTAGCTGATGCGCAAGTGACAGCCGAAAACATCAAGAAAGACCGCATGTTAGAGGCGAAAGAGAAGTTCATCCAATTAAAAAGTGAACACGAGAAAGAAGTTTTACAACGTAACCAGAAAGTAGCAGAGGCAGAAAACCGCGTAAAACAAAAAGAGCAATCCTACAATCAAAAACAAGAACAACTTCAAAAGCAACAATCTGAAAACGAAGCGATTAAAGAAAACCTCAATCGCCAAATTGAACTTGTTAATATCAAACGTTCCGAGTTAGAGAAACACCAAGAAGAACATATCCGTAAACTGGAAAAGGTGGCTGCTTTAACTGCGGAAGAAGCGCGTGCTCAACTCATCGAATCACTCAAAGAAGAAGCTCGCTCCCGCGCAATGGTACATATCCAAGATATTATCGAAGACGCGAAACTCAAAGCCAATAAAGAAGCGAAGAAAATCATTATCCAATCTATTCAACGTACCGCCGCTGAACAAACCATTGAAAACGCTATCACCGTTTTCAACTTGGAAAGTGATGAAATCAAAGGCCAAATTATCGGTCGTGAAGGTAGAAATATCCGTGCCATTGAAGCTGCTACGGGTGTTGACTTGATCGTTGATGATACCCCGGAAGCAATCGTATTATCGTCATTCGACCCATTACGCCGCGAGATCGCCCGTTTATCGTTGCAACGCTTGGTGCAAGATGGTCGTATCCACCCAGCACGTATCGAAGAGGTGGTTGACAAAACAAAACGTCAATTAGAAGAACAAGTAATGGAAATCGGTGAGAGAACTGTGATCGAACTCGGTATCCATGGTTTACATAAAGAGTTAGTTCGTATGGTTGGTAAGATGCGTTTCCGTTCATCTTATGGCCAGAACTTGCTTATGCACTCGAAAGAAACTGCCAACCTTTGTGCTGTAATGGCCGCAGAATTAGGCTTAAACCCTAAACTCGCTAAACGTGCCGGTTTACTCCACGATATTGGTAAAGTGCCAGATGAAGAAACAGAATTAAGCCACGCCTTACTCGGTGCTAAATTGGCTGAAAAATATGGTGAACACCCTGCCGTTGTAAACGCTATTGGTGCCCACCACGACGAGATGGAAATGCAATACGTTATTTCCCCGATCGTTCAAGCTTGTGATGCTATTTCCGGTGCTCGCCCAGGTGCTCGCCGCGAAATCATGCAAAGCTATTTACAACGTATCAAAGACTTGGAAAACTTAGCTACATCTTACGATGGTGTTGAGAAAGCTTACGCTATCCAAGCCGGCCGCGAACTCCGCGTGATCGTTGAAAGCGAAAAAGTAACAGATGCTGATGCAGATCGTTTATCTTTCGAAATCGCTAATAAGATTCAAACTGAAATGCAATACCCTGGCCAGATTAAAGTAACGGTGATCCGCGAACGTAGAGCGGTGAATGTTGCTAGGTAGGCCTGGCGGGTGCTATATAAATTCTTTTTTTTGTAAAAGGCTGTCTCGTATGAGATGGCCTTTTTTTTTGGTTTCCTGTGCTGGCGGCGGGGTTGTGTTAATAGCTATTATCCTATTTGTTACTTTCTTTGCTTCTCCAAAGAAAGTAACCAAAGAAAGGAGGAAAAACGGCGAAAGACTGCGTCGCCGTTTTATCGGGATGTTGATTAGGCGGTGGTGCTACTGTGGTGAAGGGCATTGGGGGCTTTGCTGGGGGGAGTTTGTTGTTTGGGTGCATTCATCACAGGTTGATGATTGTATTTATGTGGTGGTAATTATTCTATTCTAAGGCAATGGCAGCTAATATTTTAGTGTAGTAGGTGGGTATTTACTTTCGACTTCTTTACCGTTAATCCACAATTCTTGAAGATGCTGGGGTAAAATATTATCTTACCTACTTGCCAATATTTTATATCACAAAAGCAAAAATTAAAATTCCGATTATGAGAAAAACCATTCCACAAATGGTAAAGCAAGCGCTCTGCATCTCCGCAATTGCATTGCTTTCGTTCAACGCTAATGCACAGAAGAAAACAAAATTATTTAATGGTAAAGATTTAACCGGGTGGACTGTTTACGGTACCGAAAAATGGTATGTAGAGAAAGGTGAATTGATCTGTGAAAGTGGTCCAGATAAAGAATATGGTTACCTCGGTACGAATAACAAGTACAAAGATTTCGAGTTAACTGTTGACTTTAAACAAGAAGCTAACGGTAATAGCGGGGTGTTTTTCCACTCTTCTATTAAAGGTACTACCGTAGCAGGTTGGCAAGCTGAAGTGGCGCCTCCTAATATGGCTACCGGCGGTATTTACGAATCTTATGGTCGTGGTTGGTTAATTAAACCGGCACCTGAAAAAGACAAGTACTTGAAAATGGGTGAATGGAATACGATGAAAGTACGTGTGAAAGGTAACAATGTTACGACCTATTTGAATGGTCACGAGATGATTACGTTAGATGATGAGAAAATTGGTTCTATCGATGGCCAGATTGCTTTGCAAATCCACTCTGGTGGCGGCATTAAAGTTCGTTGGAAGAATTTGAGTATCGTAGAATTGTAAACGCATTAGATATAACACGAACGTGTAAATCTGTGATAATTTACAACATTCGGAATCCAAAAAGCGTATAGTCTAGTATATACTTTGGATTAACCGAATTCGCCCGAAAATAAAATACAGCCGCGTGGTAATGCAAAAACGTTTACTACGCGGCTGTTTCTAATAAGGAGGGCAACGCATAACACTATACGCATGACAATCAGCATTATCATACCCACATATAATAATGCGGCTAATATAGGGTTACTGGTACAAGATCTTCTTGCAGAACGTTCGCCGCATATATGTGATTTGATAGTGGTAGATGGTGGAAGTACCGACCAAACTTTAACCATTGCCCAATCGATGGGGGCACGCGCTTTACAGTCGCCCATTAAAGGCCGTTCAGCACAGATGAACTACGGCGCCGCCTTGGCTCAAGGCGATATCTTCCTATTCTTACACCCAGAAATTCGTATTCACCCCACCTACGCCCGCGAGATTATGCTCGCCATCAAAGAGCAACACGATATGGGCTGTTTCCGGTTTAAGTACAAAACCAACCGCATATTCCCCCGTTTAGGGGCATTTTTAAGTCGTTTTAGCGCTTTGTATAGCAATGCCGGGCGACAAACGCTCTTTATTAAACGTCCTGTATTTGAGCAGCTAAATGGCTATAACGGCGAAACTAAGATTATGGAAGATTTCGAGTTGCTTCGCCGGGGTAAGCAGTACTTTAAGTTTATTGTTTTACCTACGGCAGTTATCGCTTCTACCAAGAAATACGATGCTAAAAATTACCTGCGGGTACAGGCTGCCAATATTATTGTATTGTGCTTATATAGAATGGGATACTCGCAAGAGAAGATTATTGCGATGTATAAGCGGATTGTACACGTAAAATAAAAATGCCGGCGTTGGAGCACCGGCATTGGTTATATGCTTATTTGGATTTTTTGTCTTCTTCATCGTCGTCTTCCTCATCCTCCTCATCATCATCATCATCTTCTTCTTCTTCGTCGTCGTCGTCAAAGTCATCATCATCATCATCGTCTTCATCTAGTTCATAGCCTTCACCGTCTTCTCCTACTTCGATATCATCATCATCCTCGTCTTCTTCGTCATCATCATCATCTTCGTCCTCTTCTTCGGCTTCGGCTTCTTCGAATTCTTCTTCGTCCATTTCTTCATCATCGCCGTCGCCTTTAGGTTCGGGGCGGATGATGCTGTTGTTGAGGCCTTCGCTGTCTTCATCTTCATCTTCTTGATCGTCGATCATGTGTTCTTCGTCGTCTTCGCGGTTTTCTTCTTCCTCTTCATCGTCTTGGTCATCGGCAGCTTCTTCTTGTTCAGCTTCTTCCGGCATGCGTTCGAACTCTTCGAGTTCGGTATCGCTGTCGGCATCTGCTTCGTCTTCGTTGCCCCAGATTTGTTTTACTTCCATTTCTTCGATGACATCTTCGATGTTTTGGGGTTGTATACCTTCTTCATCGATTTTTAGCGTGGCAAAGCCGGTGGCGTCGGGATCGTCGAGTTGAACAGTGTTGGGTTCGATTTGGAGTTCGCCGTTGTTGGATACCACAAAACGTCCTTCATCCTCTTCCGATACGGCATCGGCCGGGATGGCTTCGCCGTTTTCGTTGAGGAGAGTGGGTTGAATATATTCTTCCTCGAACACTTCTTTGAGCTTGGGGAGGTCGTTCGGGGAATTGAGCCCGAAATAGTCCATAAATGCTTTAGAAGTGCTGTATAAGAGGGGTTTACCGGGTAAATCTTCGCTTCTGCCGGAGATAACGATTAAGTCTTTCTCTAGGAGTTTTTGGATGGAATAATCGGTGCTTACGCCGCGGATGTGTTCAATTTCACCTTTCGAGATGGGTTGGCGGTAAGCTACAATGGCTAAAGTTTCCAAAGCGGCAGTAGATAAGCGTTTTAGGAACTTTTCACCATTTAATTGGGCTACGGTTTGGTAGTATTCTTTTTTCGTTAAGAATTGATATCCACCGCCGCTTTCGCGTATTTCGAATGCATAAAATTCGCTGCTATATTTTTCCTTGATAGCGTCGATCGCTGCTTCCACTTGTTCGGGAGTAGCGCGATCTTCCAAGAATGCGAGGGCATTGTTGAGTAATTCTACGATGTCGGCCATGGGTAATGGTCGATCACCGGCAAATATCAAAGCTTCTACATGGGGAATGAGTTGCGAAATTTCCATGATTTAGAATTATAAGTGGTTCAGAAGATTTAGACCGGGTTCGAACTTCACTAACAAAAAGAAGGTCAAAGACTAAGTTACAGTCTTTGACCTTCTTTATAAAATATAAAATGAGATCTGTGTATTATTTGTGCAAAACCTTGGCTAGGCTTATGCTTCGAGTGCAGCAGCACCGCTTACGATTTCCGTTAACTCGGTCGTGATCGCCGCTTGACGGGCACGGTTGTAAGAGATTTTGAGGTTACGGAGTAATTCGTTGGCGTTTTCAGAAGCTTTGTCCATAGCGGTCATACGCGCACCGTGTTCAGAAGCGTGTGCATCGAGCACAGATTTGAAGAACTGGGTGTTGAGGATTTTAGGCATCAACTCGGCGATGAGGGTATCTTTTTCTGGTTCGAAGATGAAGTCGGCCTTCATATTGCTGTTGTTGTTTTCAACTTTAGCAATAGGGAGGAATTGTTCAGCTACAAAAGTTTGGGTAGCGGCGTTTACGAATTCGCTGTAGATAATTTCAACAGCATCGTATTTACCTTTAACGAAACCTTCCATAGCGGTAGCAGCGGCAGCTCTTACTGAATCGAAGCTCAATTCAGAGAAGATTTTCCAATGCGTAGCATCTACTGTATAACCGTTCTTAGTGAAATGTTCGAATGCTTTTTTACCGATTGGCATGATCGTAACATGACCTTTTTCGAATTGTGAGGAGTATTTCTCACGGATCGTTTGTTTGGCCAATTTGATCAAGTTGGTGTTATAAGCACCGCAAAGACCTCTATCAGAAGTAATTACTACGATCAACACGTTTTCTACGGGTCTTTCAGCAGCCAAAGCACTGTTGATGCTTCCTTCGCTGTTGCTCACGATGTTTTGCAACATCTCTTGGAGTTTTACAGCATAGGGGCGCATTTGCATGATAGCATCTTGTGCGCGTTTTAACTTAGCAGCACTTACCATTTTCATGGCTTTAGTAATCTGCTGAGTACTCTGAATGGATTTTATACGATTACGAACCTCTTTAAGTTGTCCAGACATATGCTTTTAAATATTTATAAGGCGGTTTAGGCCCTTCAATTTGGCTGCAAAGGTAAGTAAAGGAAGGATAATTTAGAAATGATTGTGCGGTAAAATTAAAAAACAAATTTATCACTCATTTTCAATGGGTTAAACATACTGTTTTTACGTAGTAAAGGAAGGGGAATTGATAGTTGAGATGTAGGAAGTTAGTAAGGGGAATAAGGAGGAATATGGGGAGATAATAGGGAAAGATAAGGTGAAGATAGGATGAAGCTAGGGAGAAGATAGGCTTGGAATAGGGTGAGAATAAGGTAGTTATAGCCAAACTACAGAGAAACTACAGAGAGATTACAGAGAAAGTACGGAGCGGGTACAGAGAAACTACAGGCAAGCGGGCTTTTCACCGGGTACCTGTAGTTTATAACTTGTTATTATAGCGTAATTTGCGTACCTAATACTTTTAAGAATTCGGCTATCCAAGCTGGGTGAGCCGGCCAAGCTGGGGCGGTTACTAATTTACCGTCTACTACTGCTTCGTGTACGTTTACCGACTCGTAGGTACCCCCGGCCATGGTTACTTCGGGTGCAACGGCTGGGTAGGCGGTTAATTTTTTACCGCGTACTACATCGGCAGCGGTTAATATTTGAATACCGTGGCAGATTGCAGCAATGGGTTTATCGGCATCGGCGAAGTGCCTTACTATTTCCAGTACCTTTTTATCCAAGCGCAAATATTCCGGGGCACGGCCACCTGCGAGTACAATGGCATCATACTCTTGGGCATGCACATCTGAAAAGGAGGTGTTTAGCACGAAGTAATGCCCGCGTTTCTCGCTATAAGTTTGTTCCCCTTCGAAATCGTGAATTGCCGTAATCACTTTATCGCCTGCAGCTTTACCCGGGCAAACGGCATGCACATCATGACCAATCATTTGTAACATCTGGAAAGGAACCATCGTTTCGTAATCTTCTGCATAATCTCCTGTGAGGAACAAGATCTTTTTTTGGGCCATAATTATCTAGTTTTAAAAAGTGGAATAAAATTTAAATCAAGTTAACAACCGCGTGGGCATTGTATGAAGTTAACAAAATAACGAGGGATGAGCAATACCCGTTCGTGTAGAAATCTATAGAAATAAAGGATTTTATTATAATTTAACGGCCAAACGGTCCCTGGTTGAATGCAGAGTGTAAAACCAAAATCTCCGGGATTCTAAAAACAGGCTACTAGAACAAGTTTGAAAGAATTGCAAACGATTGCAATTTTTAAAGATTGTTACTATATTGCCCCGCTTTTGCACGGGTGCAATAGTATGGCAACGGGGTATTGCCAAGGAAAATGTAACTATCTTAACCAACTGTACGCGCCGCTTACACCCCTGTAAAGCATACGCGCTTACAAAAATTTTACGTTCATGAAAAAGTTCATCGTGCTAGGAACCGCCTTGCTACTGGCTTTGTGCAGCAATGCCCAACAACCCGGCAAGTGGCAACCGCTCTTCAATGGTAAAGATTTGAAAGGATGGAAACAGCTCGGCGGTAAAGCATCTTACGTTGTGAAAGACAAGGAAATTATTGGTACCACTATCACCGGCACCCCCAATACCTTTCTTGCTACTGAAAAAGACTATGGCAATTTCATTTTAGAGTTGGAGTATAAACTAGATCAAGACTTCAATTCAGGTATCCAATTCCGTTCTCAAAGCAAAGCCGATTACCAAAATGGCCGAGTATTCGGTTATCAAATGGAAATCGATCCTAGCGAAAGAGCTTGGAGCGGTGGTATTTATGAGGAAGGCCGCAGGGGTTGGTTATATCCACTCGACTTAAACCCAGTTGCGCAAAAAGCCTACAAAGCCAGCACTTGGAACAAATACCGTATTGAATGTAATGGCAACGAAATTCGCACCTTTATCAACGGCGTACCTGCTGCGCATGTAGTAGATGCTGAATTGCCTACCGGTTTCATTGCTTTACAAGTACATGGTATTGGTAATAACAAAGCCGATGAAGGTAAAACGATCCGTTGGAGAAATATCCGCATCATGGAAAACCCAGCGCCATCACAATTATCACCATACGACGATGTTTACGTAGTAAATAATCTTCCTAATAATATTTCTCCACAAGAACAGAAAAACGGTTACCGTTTATTGTGGGACGGTACTTCTACAAAAGGTTGGAGAGGTGCTTATAAAACGACCTTCCCCGCGAAAGGTTGGGAAATTAAAGATGGCACTTTGAATGTATTACCTAGCGATGGAGCAGAATCTACCAACGGTGGTGATATTGTTTCAGATGAAATGTTTACTGCTTTCGATTTGGAGTTCGATTTCAAATTAACAGAAGGTGCTAACTCAGGCGTGAAATACTTCGTAACTGAAAGCGAGAAAAATACCGGCTCTGCTATCGGCTTGGAATACCAAATTCTCGACGATGCGAAACACCCCGATGCAAAACTCGGCGCTGTAGGCAACCGTACCCTCGGCTCGTTATACGACCTTATTCCTGCTATGCACTTCACTAACTCGCACAAAGCAGTAGGTGAATGGAACCACGGTCGTGTTGTAGTATATCCCGACAACCGCGTAGAACATTGGTTGAACGGCCATAAAGTGGTGAGCTACAAACGTGGTGATAATATCTACAAAGCGCTGGTTGCACGTAGTAAATACGCCGATTGGCCAAACTTCGGTATGGCGAAAGAAGGTCGTATTCTTTTGCAAGACCACGGTAATAGCGTGAGCTTCAAAAGCATTAAGATTAAAGTATTATCTAAATAATAAAGAAGTTGAAATAGTAGCGATGCTATTTCATTGTTCACTGTTTTCACATACATCCCGATTCTTCGGGATGTTTTTTTTGTGCATAGGTGAATAGATAACGAATTCACAGGTTTTCCATAGGAGGCAAAGGCCCATATGCAATTTTTTCCTACCTATGCATAAAATTGATACCTCATGCGTTTTCGTTACTTTGCTTTGCCGCTGTTAGCTTGTTTGTTGGCGGCATGTAAACAGCCATCTTCGCAATATAAAGTCATACAGCAGGCCGATGCCTTGCATTTATTGTTAGAAACATATTACGAAGAGAAATTGCAATTATTCCCTGTTGATGCCACGTTCAATAGTGAAACGCGTTATAACGATCGTTTAAACATAGATATTAGTGAAGGATTCCGCGCGCACTTGGATTCGGTATATACACGTTATCAAGATTCCTTGGCTATGATTGATACGGTGGGCATGGTAGAAAATGACAAAATCAGCTACCTCGTATTAGCGCGAGAATTGGAATTAGGGAAAGCCGGGTTGCAATTCCACGACAACTTAATGCCCATTAACCAGTTCTCGAGTTTAACTTTAACCTTCCCACAATTGGGATCTGGCAGTAGTGCGCAGCCATTTAAAACGGAGCAAGATTATTTGAATTTTATTTCCCGGATGAAGCAGTTTGCAGTGTGGACGGACACAGCCATTGCTAACATGCGTAAAGGCATATCGTTGGGCTATGTACAACCGAAAGCATTGGTGTTGAAAGTGATCCCGCAAGTAAAGGAATTAGCAATCAACGATTCTGCGAAAAACATTTTCTTCCAACCCATTAACACACCACCTAGCGATTTACCAGCTGCAACACGCGCAGCCTACCGCGAGGCCATTCAACAATACGTAATTACATCTTACCAGAAACTAGCCGATTTTCTTTCTACTGAATATCTCGCTAAAGCACGTACAACAAGTGGTATAGAAGGTGTACCGGATGGCAAAGCCTACTATCAATTCTTGGTTAAATCCTGGACTACCACTGATCAAACGCCCGATGAAATATTTACAACGGGAGAACAGGAAGTAGCGCGTATTCGTAGTGAAATGGAACAAGTGAAAACAAGTGTTGGATTTAAAGGTGACCTACCTGCGTTTTTTGAGTTTGTAAGGAATGATAAACAGTTCAAGATATTCAATACGCCACAAGCGGTGATCGATTCGTTTAAAGCCATTGAAGCGAAGATTATGCCCCGTGTAAAGGCGATGTATGGGCACTTACCGAAAACGAAATTTGAAGTACGCCAAACAGAAGCCTTCCGTGCAGCTTCTGCTAGTGCGGAATATATTCAAGGAAGTGCAGATGGTAGTAGGCCGGGCATATTCTACGTGCCGATTTTAGATGCCAAACAATTCTCGTACACAGGTATGGAGTGCTTGTTCTTACATGAAGCCATTCCGGGTCATCACTTCCAAATATCTATACAACAAGAGAACGACAGTTTACCTAAGCTTCGTCGCTTTAGTTGGATGGGGGCTTATGGTGAAGGGTATGCACTCTATTGCGAAAGCTTGGGTAAAGAGCTAGGATTATACACGAACCCTTATATGTACTTTGGTCGTTTAACTGATGAAATTCACCGTGCTATTCGCTTGGTAGTAGATGCCGGTATGCATCATAAAGGTTGGACGCGTGAGCAAGCGATTAAATACATGATGGATAATGAACCGGTTTCTGAACATGAAGCCACAGCCGAGATTGAACGTTACATGGCCATTCCTGCGCAGGCATTATCGTATAAGATTGGAGAATTGAAAATCCAGTCGTTACGTAAGAAATATACAGCCGCTATGGGCGATAAATTCAAGCTATCATCCTTCCATGATGCGTTGTTAGATGGTGGGTGTTTACCTTTATCGGTGTTAGAAATGAAGATGCAGAATTGGTCGAAGCAATAATACATTTTTGAGATAAGGGCTATCAATTTGATAGCCTTTTTTATGCAATAACTTTTGTAATTTTCTTGCATTCCAGGTTCAATGTTATGTTGTAATGGAATAGGTAGTTTATTTCTCATTCAATTTATATCCCTATGCATTTTATAGCATTTGCCTTGTTGGGCATTGGCTCGTTCTTCGGTATATTATACGCATTAAGAACACTCGAAATAAAGCATCCCTTAGTTCGGACTTTTGATAAGATCATATACTTTATTACGGTGTTTTCGGCCTTTGTAACTTGTACAGTTTTGCCTGCTGTTATTATACTTACAGACCTCTATGGAGCAGGTGACATCGTATTACCGGCTACCGGGGTTTTCTTTATTTCTTTTTTCATTTTATTGCCATTGGGCATATTGTATCTCTCGTTGCGGAAGAAAAAAGTTGTATAATACTATAAAAATAAAAACACCCAACCAGCTACAAAGCGGTTGGGTGTTTTGTTATAAAAGTTGTGTTATTAACCTTTTGGCTCCCAGCCTTTCTCGTAAGTTCTGCCCCAATATTTAGCAGCCGCTTCTTTGTTGTTGAGAATATGACCGTTTTTAGGATCGCATTGTAAAATGCTGTTACTACGTTGAGCAATGTTACCCAAGTGGCAAAGCATCGTACTTTTGTGACCTTCCGCGATTTCGGAATTTAACTTCGCGTTACCGCGGATGGTGTCGAGGAAATTTTGAATGTGAATAGCATCGCTTTGTTCACCGGCAGGAGACACGGTGTTTACTACGTTTTGATTTGCAGCAGCATCAGCTTGTTTCACTTCTTTCACCAACTTACCTTTCACATCAAAGATCTTATAAGAATCGCCGCCACCACAATACAAGCTACCATTTTCACCAAACAAAGTAAAACCACGACCGCTACCTTCTAAATTGAAAGCAGAACAGCTACGGCCTTCCCAAGAGATAGATTTATTGCCGGTGAATTCGAAATTGAGTGTTTGCGTGTCTGGTGTTTGCCAATCGTCGCCCGAATAAGCATAACGTCCACCGGCAGAAGTTACCTTCGTAGGGAAATCAACATCCATGAACCAACGCATACAATCTAATTCGTGTGTAGCATTGTTACAAGTTTCGGAAGTACCCCAATGCCAGCGCCAGTGCCAGTTATAGTGAACAATGTTATCTAAATAATCCATACGTGGAGCAGGACCTTGCCATAAATTCCAATCGAGGGTACCTGGTACAGCAATTTTCTTACCTACACCAATAGGCGCACGGTTATTCACATACCAACCACGACCATAGAATACTCTACCGATAATGTTATCTTCTTTCACCTCTTTTACCGCGTTCTGCATATTTACCCAAGAACGACGTTGGTTACCCATTTGTACGTGCCTGTTATATTTACGGGCAGTTTTCACAAGTAATTCACCTTCTGCCGCATTGTGCGAGCAAGGTTTTTCCACATACACATGTTTACCGGCAGCCGCAGCCATAATAGCAGCAGGAGCGTGCCAATGGTCGGGAGAAGCAATGATAATAGCATCTACATCTTTTACCTCTACGAGTTTGCGAATATCTTTGATTACTTGTGGTTTCTTTTCTTGTGAAGAAGCCACCGCTTTCAAACCTTTATCAA
This sequence comes from Chitinophaga skermanii, assembly GCF_003259335.1. GTDB lineage: Bacteria > Bacteroidota > Bacteroidia > Chitinophagales > Chitinophagaceae > Chitinophaga > Chitinophaga skermanii. The sequence goes on along the minus strand of NZ_QLLL01000001.1, from coordinate 445,994 downwards.
TCGCGCCATCTTCTACATCGCAGATATAGCCGATTTCGGCACCCGGTAATTTAGCAGCTACTTGTGCAAGCCAGTTACCGCGCGAGTTTACACCCATTACGCCTAATACAATTTTATTACTCGGTGCGTTCTTACCGAAAACAGGAAAATTCAGGATAGTCAGCCCAGCAGCGCCAACGCCTGCAACCGCGCTGTTCTTAAGGAAATCTCTACGTTGCATATTGATGAATTAAGTACAAGTTTTAGTTGATAACGTGAATAAAATACAACCGAATTACAACATTGTGGAAAGCTCCGTGGATAAAGCTTAATTGCAATCGGTTGCATGAATATAGAAAAAGGGTTTGAATTATCAAATTATATTCGATAGGTGGTTATTACAGGGCGGCTTACCGGCATAAAAAAAATCCATCTCCACTATGTAGAGATGGATGCTATATGTAGAAGAAATTTTAACCTACTAAATGATCCCACATGAGATCGTGGATATCTGTTGCTTCCAATTCGCTTAGCGCGGGTTTGAAATTGCTTACGTAAATTGGGTGGAACGCTTTATTGGGATGTACGCGCCCGTGTGAACCTTTAATTAACGTTGCATCGAGTGGAATGACGTTCATGAGGTAGCGGAAGCCAAGTTTCTTTTTCAAGAGTTTACCTACTACTTTCAATTTCACGAATGGGTCTTTCGGATCGGTGAACATCTCTACTGGGTCGTATCCAGGTTTGCGGTGGATATCAACAATACGCGCGAAATCAGGTGCACGTTTATCATCTTCCCAATAATAATAGGTGAACCAACTATCGGCATCGGCCATCAGCACAAACTCGCCGCTTCTATCGTGTTGTACATTGTGTTCGCGTTTACCATCACGGTCGAGAATCAATTCTATGCCCGGTACTTTTTCCAACATCTCGCGTACTTTTCCGAGTACGTTATGATCGTTTACGTATACATGTGCTACTTGGTGATCGGCTACTACGAAGGCTTTAGAAGCGCCGGGATCGAGAAGCTCGGTACCACGTTCTTCACGTACAGCAATGAGACCATGTTCGCGGAAGATGCGGTTTAAGTGGATTGGTTTTGAAACGTTCGTGATGCCGTATTCGCTTAGTAGAATTACGCGGGCATTCTTGCTTTCGAAATAGTTTACCAACTTTTCTACTACTTTATCGATGGCTTGTAATTCGGGGGCGATTTTAGTAAAATCTTGCCCGAATTTCTGCAAGCAATAATCCAAATGCGGCAAATAAATTAGTTGCATAGTAGGAGCATGCCATTCATCGGTAAGGATGGCTGCATCCGCGATCCATTGTGTTGATTTGATATTCGCATTCGGTCCCCAAAAACTGAACAATGGGAACTGCCCTAGCGTGGCTTGCAACCTATCGCGCAGACCGGCAGGGTGAGAATAACAATCGGGCATTTTCCTACCATCGCTTAAATATTGTGGGCGTGGCGTTACGCTGAAATCCACGTTGGCGTACATATTGTACCACCAGAACATTTTGGCGCAGGTAAATTGTGGATCAATTTTTTTTGCCTTTTCGAAAATCTTTTCGCTCTCAACGAGCTTATTAGACTGCTTCCAGAATTTGATTTCGCAATCTGTTCTATCATACCATCCATTCCCAACAATGCCGTGTTCGGCAGGCCATTTACCAGTTAAATAAGTGCTTTGAACGCTCGTGGTAACGGCAGGTAACATGGGTGCGATGGTTGATAATTTGTGCTTTTGCACATACTGCTTTAAAAAGGGCGTATGTTCTCCAATGAGGGATGAGGAGAGGCCCACGATGTCGATTACTGCGGTTTTTCTCATCTTGCAACCATTACATGATCTACGTTATATTTCAAATTGCTGTAGTACCCATTTCAGTTCCCGCGCGATTCCCAAACTCATATCGGTTCTCAACGCAGGGGGTAATACATCCCAGGTATAAGTTTCTACCTCTAAATGCTGTGTAAAAGGCTTGTTTTTTTGCTTCTGCAGCACTTTCACGATTTCTTGTTGTGTAGATGATAATACCCCGTAATCCTGTACAAACACGGGCACGTGGAAATGTGCACGCCATTCTTCTACAGCAGGATTTTTGCCATCGGCAAGGGCTTCCGGCAAATCGGGATATTGTATGAAATAGCCATCGTTTTTTCTTGCAATGACTTGGTGTAAATACGTTGGTTCATTGAAGTTGGAAAAGGCTGTTAATACCTCTTCCCGCGCAACTGGGTTGCTAGGCATATTTGCCTGGAGAGCTGCGCTGATTTGGATTTTGCCGGTACGTAATCCATACGATGATAAACGGGTGAATACGCGTAATGGATCTTCATATGAGATGGCGAAATGACAAACATCGTAACAGAGCTGTACATGTCGTTTTATAGCCTCTACCGCTTGTTCTTCTTTCAGTTGCAATTTATCTACTAAAAACGGTACGCCTAAGGGTAATAAATATTGAAAATACCAGTCGATATATTCTTTTGAATTCTCCAATACTCCATCTGGCTCAGGTTCTACGTCGAGGTGCATAAAGGGTCCACCACTCATATGCGTTTTTACAAGTTGTTCTACAACAAGTAGCATATTAAGTGTACAAGCTTCCATCATTTGCACGTGTGCTTCGGAGCATTTGTTGCTCCAAGGTTTGTAGCTGAGGGGGGAAGTGGAAATACCACCTTCTGTACCTTCGGGTAGTAGGGCGGCTAAGATTCTAAACAGGCGGATGGTATAGTTTACACGTTCGGGTGTGCGCCAATCGGGTTCATGCACTTTGTCTTTTACAACTGTTCCGTGGAAACCACCGAATGGAAACCCATTCATCGTAAAAACATAGGCATTTTCTTGCTGTAACCATGCTTTAAAAGCGCTTAAGTTTTCTTCTTTACTTAATTCTAAGCTGGCAAGGTTCGATACTCTTAAACCGATTCCGAATGGTTCTTTTACTTTCAAAGCGGCTTTTACAGCAGGGATATGTTGCTGTAATTGTGCAAAATGATCTTTCCAACTTTCGCCACTATGAATGTTTGTGCAATAAGATAGGTGCCCGTATGACGTGTTCATAATACAAAATGCTGTTTAGGCTAAAAAAACGATGAAATGCTTAAAACGTGGGGGGCAACAGTAAACGAAACAATAGATAAACTTGGCTGCGCGCTTATAATTGATCGCGCAGCATATTAACAGCTTCTTGTAACAATTCCTCGTCCATTTCGTGGACCTCTTCTCCTTGCCCGATTTTACGGAGGAGCGTGATGGTAAGTTGGCCACCGAGATGTTCGCGGAATTCGTTCAATCCGGCTAAGATATTCATATTGGGTTCTGCTTCTTCATCATCTTCATCCACAGTTGTTTCCAACAGTGGGTGATATAATGGCAAGCGTAATGTTTTCAATAAATCGATAATGCGCTGCATTTCTTCTTTCTGCAACCAACCTACGAGGTACGAATACACACTATCGAGTGCAATGCCGATAGCAACTGCTTCTCCGTGGCGAATTTCGAATTCGGTGAGTTGTTCAAGTTTATGTGCGCTCCAGTGCCCGAAATCGAGTGGTCGAGATGAACCACTTTCAAACGCGTCGCCGCTGGAAATATGGGCAACGTGTAGTTCGGCACAACGGAAGATCATGTGATGCATGGCTTTGGGCTCGGCTACTGTAAGTTCTGCGGCATGGGCTTCCATCCATTCGAAGAAGGCAGCATCTTTAATCAATGCTACTTTCACAGCTTCCGACATACCACTTCTCCAATCGCGTTCTTCTAAAGTGGACAAGAAAGTCGCATCATTAAAAACTGCAACCGGTGGAGCAAAGGTACCGAGGAAGTTCTTTTTTCCATGGTAATTGATCCCATTTTTCACCCCTACTCCAGAATCATTTTGCGATAACACGGTGGTAGGAATGCGGATGTGTTTAACCCCGCGATGCGAAACTGCCGCCACGTAGCCTACTAAATCGAGTACAGAACCGCCACCAATGGCAATTACATATGAATGGCGATCGATACCATGTTCTTCGATGGCATTTACGAGCCAATAGAATAATTGGAGATCATTCTTCACCGCTTCACCACCTGGCAGCACTAGGATTTCCTCCATCAGCTCAAAACCTGGTAGTTGTTCACAATACTCCCCGATTTGCTTATCAAGTTCAGGATGAGCGTTTTTCACACCTTCATCCAACACAAACAATAGCTTTTTGCGGGTCTCTTGCCCTGCATGGTCCGTTAAAAATTGCGCGAATAATGGGTTTGTTGAATTAAACAAATGCTCAGTAAAGAACACATTGTACTCAAACTTCACGCTGAATGATTGTTGTATATGCGACATTCCCAGTTCCGTATAAATAAGAAAGGATAAATATTTTTCGAGGTAGCTAATGTACAAAAAAACTTGGAGCAAAGACGGAAACTGTACGAACGGTTCTGTTAAATAGCATCAAAGGCTCGCAGATGCAAGCCTATACGAGTTAATTTGATAAGTTTGGCCTCCCTATCTATATGCAGCTTTATTAAAATCTTTATCCCAATAAGCATTACCGGCAGGCGATTTTTCCGTTTATCACAGAACCACATACTTAGGTGATACTTCATTAAACCGCCATATTCAATCATAAATATGCGTTCAATCGCCCACCCGGTAAAGATTTCCCATTTTATTCCTTCTATACAACAATACGCTTAAACGCTCATGTGTATTTTCATTCACAAAATTAGGGGACTTCCCCCTTGCACATTTTAGCGGAAATACCGATTTTTGTAGTCACGTACTTATACGGAGCATTTCCCAGCTGTTCCGAAGCCCCAGGTACGAAGGAACCATTGCTTAACATTGAACATTAAGTGCCACCCCAAAATCACCCTCTTCAAGGTTGTGCAGCTTATATGTGTAAATAAAATTGGTCGTGTACGACCACTATGTTTTATGCGCAAGATCAACAATCGAGCCCTTTGGGGTTTCGTATTTAGTTTATTGTGTGGATTCATTTTCAATCACGCTTCGGCGCGGCCGCCGTACGCTTGGCAAAACGACAGCCTGCGGTCGATTATGGCTTCCTCACAACAAGATTCCAACACCGTTATCGCGTATTATAAGTACGCCAACCAATTCGTGTACAATGCTCCCGACTCGGCCATATTCTTTCTTTCAAAAGGCAAAACCCTTGCAAAAAAGCTTGGTTTCAAAAAAGGAGAAGGGATTTGGGCTTCTTATTACATCGACGTACTGAATAACAAAGGTGCCTTCCAGGAGGCTTTGGCTGTGGCTGAAGATGCACTAAGCATTTTTCTATCCTTACACGATGAGCAACAGGCTATTGTGGCCTACAATAACGTAGGAAACGAACACCAAAAGCTCGGGAATTTGCAAGCCGCTGTAGAGAATTACTTGAAAGCCATTGCGTTAAGCGACAAACTTAAGGATCGCCCCCATGCCCGTATCTTATACAACAACGTAGCATCTGTGTTTTTAAGCTTAGATGAATACGATAAAAGCTTGTTGTATGCCAAGAAAGGATACGAGGTAGCCGTACAACTGAAAGACACCTTCGGGCTAGCATCGAGCTTGGTAAATGTTGGCTTTGCACAAGCGCGTACCGGCCAAACAACACAAGCAGTGCTTACTTTTAGGAATGTGGTCACCCTTGGTCATATTTTAGACGATAATACCTTGGTACTCGACGGCCTGATTAACATTGCCAGCATAGAAGCAGACATGTTGCAACGCTTGGATGTAGCCCAACAAATTTACGGTAAAATACTAGCCATTACCGATACGTTTCCCAGTGCAGAGCACCGCTTATATGGCTTGCTAGGAACAGGGCAAACGTTGCATAAATTGAAACGTTACCGCGAAGCGGATCAATACATCATGGAAAGTATTGCTTTAGCGAAAAAGATGCATGCGAGTTACGAGTTAAAAGATGCATTTTTAACTGCATCGGAAAATAAAGAAGCCTTGGCGGAACCTTTGGCTGCATTGGGGTTTAGAAAGGAATATGAGCAAGTAAAAGATTCTTTATTAAGTATTGATACAAGGCAAAATGTGCATCAACTGGAAATCCAATATGCTACCGCTCGAAAAGATAAAGACCTTGCACAAAAGCAGCTTGAACTCACTAAGATGGACTTGCAAATTCAAGCAAAAAATAAGTGGCTCACCATTGCGCTTTTGGCGCTTTCTTTTTTGGTCATTATTGCCATCATCATCGTGGGTAAATTCCGGGATCGCCAGCGCTTACATTTGGAGAAGCTTCAAACCATCCGCAAGCAAAGAGAAGTACAGGTATTGGAAGCCATTGTACAAGGAGAAGAAAGAGAGCGATCGCGTATTTCTAAAGATTTGCACGATGGTGTAGGCGGCTTATTATCGGCTGTAAAAATGCATTTTTCAGCAGTAAAACACGAAATGCCATTATTGAAGTCGGTAGGCGGTTATACACATGCCATGCGCTTGTTGGATGAAGCAGTGCAAGAGATTCGTAAAACGGCGCATAACCTCATGCCAGAAACATTATCGCGGTATGGCTTAACAGAAGCATTGCATCGCTTTTGTAAGAATGTGAGTCATGGCCAAACCTTGCAGATTACATTTTTCGCAGCTAACAACTTAGTGCGCTTCAATCCAAATTTCGAGCTATCTATTTACCGGGTAGTGCAAGAATTGGTGAACAATATTGTGAAACATGCACATGCTTCGCAAGCCTTGGTGCAACTTAGTTTGCATGGTAGTTTGTTGTCGATTACAGTTGAAGATGATGGTATTGGGTATGAAGATGATGCTGCGAAAAACGGTATGGGATTGCAATCGTTACAAGCACGTATGAAAGCATTACAAGGCAGTGTGGTTGTAGAAACAGCGCTAGGCGTAGGTACTACTGTACATATTGAATTCGATATAGATAAACTAGAAGGATGGGTATTTGTACCCTCATCCCAACTTAATTAACCCCTAAAAAGTATTGTATGAAAATTAAAGTAGCTATTGTTGATGATCATGTGATGGTGATAAATGGATTAACCACCATGTTAGCACCTTATCCACAAATCGAGATTGTATTTACCGCCCGTGATGGCGAAACGTTTTTAGATGAAGTGGCTGTCAACCCACCAGATGTGTTATTACTAGATATCCAAATGCCGGGCATTGATGGAATGGAAGTATGTAAACGTGTGCGTAAACAAGATGACCAACTAAGGGTGATTGCGCTCACGAATTTCACCGAATCGCACTACATCAAGCAAATGTTACGTAATGGCGCATCGGGATATTTACTGAAAAACACTGATGAGGAAACATTGATAGATGCCATTGAAAAAGTGTACATGGGGCAACAATACCTCGACGAGTCGATCAAGCACAGTTTACTGAATGAAATCATTACCGGTCAAAAACGATCCACCAATGGCATTCCTTTAACACGCCGTGAGAAGGAGATTTTACAATTGATCACTGAAGAACTCACGAACCAGGAGATTGCGGATAAACTGTATATCAGTTTACGGACAGTGGAAACTCACCGGTTGAATTTAACGCAGAAACTTGCGGTGAAGAACACGGCGGGATTGGTGAAAGAGGCCATGAAACGAGGCTTATTGGAGTAAAATACAACAGGGCGACCCTGCATACGGATCGCCCTGTTAATTTAGTACAACGCAGTGGCGTTGCACCTAAAAGTCTTTATTTAGTTGAGCGAAACCTCATTCTTTATTTCAATCGCTCAACATGAAACGTGTTATCTATTGCCTACTTTTTGTTCTCCTTTTAGCAGCATGTAACCGTTACCGTTCTATCGGTGATGGAGAAATCAAAACTGATATTGAATCGCCGGTTTTGGGTACATGGTTAATGAATTCGTCTACTGCCACCCATAAACTCACCTTGGAAACAAATGCCCGTTTTACCATTCATTCCGAAATACAACTAACTGCTAAGCAACCGAAGGCTGTATCGGATGTTGTGGGCTACTTTTTATTGGAAGATTCGTTATTACAACTTCACCCGCAATCGATGTATGTAGCCGGTAAAAAGGATGAAGGATGGAAATCGCCACCACAGTTATTCGTATGGCAAATAAAATCGGTGGAAAATAAAACGCAATTGTATTTGTTGGATGAAGAAAAAGGTGAAACATCCATCTACGTCCAAGAGTAAATCACGTTACTGCAAACAGCTTCCCGATATACATGGAAATGGGCAACAAGATAATGACGGAAATCGCGTAAGGCGTATTTGCGAAACCGGCTGCCCATGCTGCATCCATTACAATCATAGCAATAATACCTCCTTTTACAGATGCGCCAATATTAGGACCTGTAGGTGCTTTCATTGCCTTTAATAACGGTTTATTGGTTAAGAAGATGAACAGCAATACAATTGGAATCACGAACCAAATACGTTCAGGGTGAAAATGGTAGGTTACCCCTAAAATCATCGCATACACAATCATATAGCACACTGCCGCTATACGTAAAGGGCCCACATTACCGCCATGTACTTCATCCCGGCTAATCAATGTTATAGCACTGATATACAAAATAGGCAAGAAGGCGAGCCACCCCATTGTTTCAACAGCATCGTTAACGATGCTGATACCCATGAGTAGGTTTAAGCCACGGCAGAGGCCCATATTCAATGGCCCAAGGACGCTATGATGTTTTCCCCATTTGTTATAAATCAAAGCGGCAGCGGCAATACCGATAGCAATAGCACCTGTTAGTTGGCTAATGGTGAAAGCTGCCAGTACCCCGATGGTGAGTAAATATACGCCGAGGATAATTGCTTGTGTTTTGGAAACGATGCCGCTTGGGATGGGCCTTTCTGGACGTTCAACGCTATCCAAATCAGCGTCGAATACATCATTGAACACCACGCCACCGCCATACAAGCCGAACGCCGCCAAGCAAATGCAAGTGATTTGCAAAATCGCATCTATATTCCCCCATAAAGGGTGTACGGCGAAGCCAGCAATGGCCACGCCCGCTAGAATATCGGCCACAGCAGTTAAAATATTCGCCGGCCGCATCAAGCGTAAATAACCTAATAGTTTATATTTTATATACTGCACTGTATAACTAGGTTTTCATATGGTTGAGGATAAATAATACTACTTTCATCTAACTACCTGATAAAGATCGAATCCTTCGCGATGCGCGGCTGTTGGCCACCACGTAATACACGACTACCGTTATAATCTAAACTTTGGTCGATATTCTTTACTGCATCAAAATCGGCTACATCGATCTGCCCGCTTTGTGCGAATGCAGTGATGGCGTTTTGGTATGTAACGAGTTCTATGTCTTGGATACTGATATTATGCGCTTTCATTAAAGCGGCAGTTTTCGGAACAGCGAGCGGATCGGAAATACCCCAATCGGCCGCACTGTTGATCATAATACCTTTACTACCATATTGCTTTACTACTTCTACCATTCTTTCGTTCCCCATTTTCGTGAAAGGGTAAATGGTGAAGGCAGCCCAAAATCCGCGGTCGAGCACTTCTTTCACGGTTTCTTCGTTGTTGTGGTCTACGATTACCATCGCGGGATCAAGGCCGTGTTCAATGGCGATGTCCATGCTTCTTTGTGTTCCTTTTTTCTTATCGCGGTGCGGGGTGTGAATTTGTACTGGGAGATTGGCCTCTTTTGCTAATTCGAGTTGTGCGCGGTAATACTTTTCTTCTAACGCCGTTTGATCATCAAACCCAATTTCCCCGATACCTACAACACCTTCTTTGTAGATAAAGAGCGGTAGGATTTCCATCACCTGCTCTGCTAATTTTTCATTGTTTGCTTCTTTCGAATTCAAGCCGATTGTACAGTAATGCTTGATACCAAATTGTGATGATCTAAATCTTTCCCAACCTACCAAGCTCGCATAATAATCGCGGAAGGTATCGACCCCTGTCCTGGGTTGACCTAGCCAAAAGGCCGGTTCTATAATAGCTACTACGCCGGCATCTGCCATGGCTTGGTAATCGTCGGTTGTTCGGGCTGTCATATGCACATGCGGATCAAAGAAGCGCATGCCTTTAATATTTTCTTGCCATCCTGCTTGGGCAGTGATAGGTTGTAAATCTTTTTCAGAAAGTTGATGACTGCAACACATATATGCACTGAATTACACCGTTCTTTTGGTAGAACGAACTTGATAAATTATTTTTTTTCTCTGCTATATTAAACGGCTAGCGACCGTGTTCCATGTGAGGGAACCATTTTCTACGGCTTGTGCCAAGTTAGATTGCTGCAACAATGTTTTGGCGGGTGGATAATCGGCTGCGGCGCAGGCTAAAGCTGCGGCTTCTCGTTCCACATTATTTTCAGCTTGCAACACCCTCGTGATGTCGGGCAAGTTTTTTTCATTGATAAAAGGACCGACTAATCGCCACAACATGGGATCTACGGTTCTTCCGGCTGCCCAACGTTCATGAGCATAATCGCTGAGAACGAGTGCTAGGGAAGCATTGGCACGTTCGTCGAGACCAATGATTTGGTGTACCGGTTTATTTGTAAAAATGGCTTTGAGCACTAATTGGTTCCAAGCATTTTCATTGAGATAGCTTGCTGGATATGGATTTTGTAACATCACCGCATCCTGTACCGAAGCAATATTTGAACGAATACCTTCCGAAGTAAGGTGCGTCCAATGCGACGGAAAAGCCAACAATGGTAAAGCCCTATAAAGTGTTACTAGTTCATTCATTTCAGCGGCGAGGAACAATGGTTCGATCGTAGTAATGTATTGATCTTCATTGTTGGTAGGCACTTGCAAGATCCACCAGGTACGCGCGAGGCGGTCGATACTAAGTGGCAAAGCAGAAAACCCGGGCACGAGTGCATCTAGTTTTTCGGCTTCTTGTGTACTTAGCGTAATCACCTGTTTACCAACGAACCGTGGAATGGCTGAAAACGTGGCGTTAAACTGCGATTTAACAAACTGCGCGGCATATTGTCCTAATTTTCCGTCAAGCCATTGTTTTCCTTGCTCAGAAGCATACGTGAACAAAAGATCTTCTAATAATGAGCGAAATGCCCCCTGGTCGTATACAAACTCCTTTCCCATAACCGAATCCTATAGCGCTAAAAGTAAATGAAACTTTATAAAACAAATTTTAAAAATGGTGAGCAGTCAAAATTTAATCACAACCGCCAGTTTAGCATTACAACTGGTAGTATTCTACCGATGAATGTTGTGCAAATAAGCATGGCTGGATTTTTATAATCAATGAGCTGCATTTTCTCACACATATAGACACAAACTAACGCCGAATGGTTGAGAAAAAATATTTTCTCTTACATAAATGCACCGTTTGTGTGATATGTTACCGGCTAACCCAAAATAACATAAACATCAGAACAAAATATTCCTCTCTTTGTGTTATACACCGCAGTGCGTGAAGCAATTGCGTAGGAATCCGAATTGCCAGTAATACCGGGAAGTAACGGGGATTTGTAATAAAATAAGGAAATACGAAGGGGGAGATTAAAGTGTAAAAACTGCCACTTATGTAGTATAGTATAAAATAAAAGAGAGGCAACAAGTGCCTCTCCTTCCGCCATTCTAAAACCTGATTAGTAACCAGGATTCTCTTTATGCAGGGCTCAATGAGCCGATGCATGAATATTTTGCATATAAATTACGTGTGAATAGTTAGCAGTAGATTTGTGTCTTCTTTAGCTTGTAGTTTCTTGGTTGACTCCCTTTCCTCTACATCGGTTGCAATATAGAAAAAATTACGAATGAACCATTTCACCTCTATGTGCTATTTTATAGATCTCTTACTACCAACTTTCTAACCGCATGTAACATCCAGTAAACCTGGCCTTTACACACAGTAAAATAAATTACAACTGGTGCTGTTTTCCTATCTGTCAACTTATCCTGTACAGAACCTCTATTTACTTATACTAAAATAGTGCCTAAAAATCTTGGCGGCTTGGCTCGTGCTCGGAATAAAACTTGGTGATTTTTCTGATGAAATGCAACAAAGAGCATGTGTTCCCCTGCATTTCATAAAGTGGAACTTATAACGACAAACGTCTTTAATAAATTGCTTAGATTTTGGTTTAAAAAAATTTTGCTGTACGATTTACTAGGGTGTACTTCCTAGCAAAATGTTATTGGCAACTTTTAGTGCATTAAAACTATGTGAATATTTTCAAAAATGCAAATATTCTGCAAAAAATGTTTTAAAGATTAACATAGAGAAGTGGTCGATTTACTGTAAGTTAGCCATCCAACTAAACGAATGCAACCTATGAAGTTATTTAATATAATCGCCGCTGTGCTGTTTGTTATATTCGCAGGACTACAATATAATGATCTTGATCCCTATATCTGGATGCCTATATATTTATATACTGCCGTATTGTGTGCCTTAGCTGCCAAAGGCAAATTTTATAGGCTTTGGTACTTGGGTGGCATTGCGGTGTATTTAATATATGCTGTATACTTATTCTTCGACCGCGACGGGGTTTTAAGCTGGGCTACGGCACATGAAGCGGAAAGTATTACGCAAACCATGGTGGCAGATCAGCCTTGGATCGAGGAAACACGGGAATTCTTTGGCTTGTTTTTATTAATCATTGCATTATTATTGAATTATATATATGATCAACAAAAGCGAAATAAGGCCAAAAGAATTGAAGTAAAGCGCAGTTAAACTGGGATTTCGGCAAATCATCATTGTATTTGATGTAGCGATTTTTTAATTTTGTGCGAAATTTTAAAGCACCATGCAAAGAGACCAGCAAATTTTCGACATCATTCGCCAGGAACTGGAAAGACAGCGCCACGGCATTGAGCTGATTGCTTCTGAAAACTTTACCAGCTTGCAAGTAATGCAAGCCATGGGTAACGTTATGACCAACAAATACGCCGAAGGTTATCCTGGTAGAAGGTATTATGGCGGTTGTGAAGTTGTGGATTTGAGTGAACAATTGGCCATTGACAGGGCAAAAGAGATTTTTGGTGTTGAATACGTAAACGTGCAACCACACTCTGGTGCACAAGCGAATGCTTCTGTATTTTTAGCCATTTTGCAACCAGGCGATAAAATCTTGGGCCTCGATTTAAGCATGGGCGGCCACTTAACACATGGTTCTGCAGTAAACTTTTCTGGTAAAATCTACCAACCGTTATTCTACGGTGTAAATAAAGAAACTGGTCGTGTTGAATACGATGCAATGGAGAAAATTGCTTTGGAAGAGAAACCAAAAGTGATTATTTGCGGTGCATCTGCTTATTCAAGAGATTGGGATTATGCTCGTATCCGTGCAATCGCTGACAAAATCGGTGCATTTGTAATGGCGGATATCGCTCACCCTGCCGGTTTAATCGCTAAAGGTTTATTGAACTCTCCATTCGATCATTGTCATTTCGTAACCACAACTACGCACAAAACTTTGCGTGGCCCTCGTGGTGGTATGATTATGATGGGTAAAGATTTCGAAAACCCATTCGGCTTGAAAACCCCTAAAGGTGAAACACGCTTGATGAGCAACCTCATCGATACAGCCGTTTTCCCTGGTATCCAAGGTGGTCCATTAGAACACGTTATTGCCGCTAAAGCAGTTTCTTTCTTCGAAATCTTGAGCGACGACTATACAACTTATGCTAAACAAGTTATCACCAACGCGCAAGCAATGGCAACCAGCTTCTTAGAAAAAGGTTACCAAATCGTTTCTGGTGGTACAGATAACCACTTGTTGTTGATCGATTTACGCAATAAAAACATCAGTGGTAAAAAAGCTGAACAAACATTAGTAAAAGCCGATATCACCATCAACAAAAACATGGTGCCATTCGACGATAAATCTCCATTCGTTACGTCTGGTATCCGTGTAGGTGTACCTGCTATCACTACCCGCGGTATGCAAGCTGAACACATGCCATTGATCGTTAACTGGATCGATCAGTTGTTGATGGATGCTGATAACGAAAGTACTATCACGAAAGTAAGAGGTGAAGTAAACGAATTCATGCAGCAATTCTCTTTGTACCCAGAAATGGGCGCATAGTTTTGCCGGTTAATATATTGAAGCGAAAAGGTCTCTACAAAGTAGAGGCCTTTTTCATTTTATATCACTTCCAATGAAATAGTTCGTTGGCGCCTTGTGCAAACATTTGAACCCCGATCACTGATAGAATCAGGCCCATCATTTTAGTAATCACCAACATGCTGTTTTCCCCGATCAACTTCACAATTCTTTTCCCACTTAAAAAACACGCATAAGCAATCAATGCCAATAACCCGTAAATCAATATCACCATTACCAAGTGCGTAATATTCTTACTGGCAGAGAAACTCATGGCAGTCGTAATAGTACCCGGACCGGCCATTAACGGCATAGCCAACGGGGTTATGGCCATGCTAATGCCTTGGTCGGGCTGCACATCGTCTTTTACTCCTTTATTCACATTGGTATTGTTATCGTTGCCCATGATCATTTGATAACCTATCACGAAAACAAGTATACCACCCGTGACCCGCAAGGCGGCGAGGGTAATACCGAATACGTAAAAGATAAACTTCCCGGCAACACTGAATACCACGATGATACAAAACGCTATGAGGCAAGCGCGGAAAGCGATTTGTTTGCGGCGTTCGTCGTTCATATACGCCGTTAAATTAATGAAGACCGGGATATTGGAAATAGGATTAACAATGGCAAAAAAGCCTAGAAAAACCGTGACCGCAAATTCTAAGTAAGATTGGTACATAGGCATTAGTTTTTAGGAGGAATAGGATCTTGCACCCGCGGCAAAGCTTCTTCCATGTACTTTTTACCGTATGTGCGCATGATCCATTCAAACAAAAAGGAAAGCACAATAATGATTACCGTAGCATATAGCTGCCCGGGTTCTGTTTTGGCATTCGCCAACAATACAACGATAACAGTACCTAAGCTGATTAAAACCGACAACCATACGATGTACAATTTCGCACCGGTATCTTTATATAAGCGTAAATGTGCGATATTAACAGCTGTATAGGCTATTAAACTGGCCAAACCGCCTACAGAAGCAATGAGCGTGAGATCGAATAAGAGTAATAAGATGATAATGATAGATGAAGTTACCACAAGCGCTTCAGTACCACGGCGCCAAACACGCTTTTCAATTGCCTTAGGCAACGTACCATACACAGCCATTACATAGGCATTATTACTGGATGCAAATATGTTAGCGTTGATAGAACTAACACTTGAAAACAATGCAGCAATGGAAACAATTGCAAACCCTGTTTCTCCCAAAGCGGGGCGTGCTGCTTCGGCCAGTGCTGTTTCTTTCGCTGCAATCACTTGATCGACCGATAAATTACCAAATACTACAAGTGCAAGGGCGATGTAGATAATCATTACAATGAAAATCGTTAGCATAATGGCCCGGGGAACGTTCTTCTTTGGATTGTCCATATTTTCGGCGGAGCCGGAAATAACGTTGAAGCCCGTATAAGCAAAAAATGTAAGCGCTAGGCTGGAAAACAAATTCGCAGAGCTGAACTGGTCGAAGTTTGCTAGCAGGCTAGGTTTAACAAATGCAAATCCCAACACGGCAAAGCTGATAATTACCAGTAATTTAATAGCTACAATCCATTTCTCGAACCGGGCAATGGCAGAAACGCTGATGAAATTAAGCAAGGTTAATAGCAACACGAGGCATACAGCGAATGTATTAGGTAGGTAGCTTGGTGGGTTCTTCATTACTAATGCCGATAAATAAAACCCAAACCCCTTCGCCACTACAGCCATTAATATGATCGAAGCGATATAGTAAAAAACACCCATCCCACCCGAATACAAGTTAATGCCATACGCCTGTACCAAGTATTCCAACACGCCCCCATTCGACGGGTAACGCGCGCCCAACTTCGCAAAATTGTACCCGCAAAAAATGATGATAATCCCCGCCAATAAGAAAGATATCCACGTAGCAGCGCCCACAACGGCCCCCACTTGCCCTAACAACACAAATATCCCGGCACCGATCATGGACCCAATACCGAGTGAAATGGCGGCAGTTAAACTGATTTTGCCCTTGGCTGCCATGGTAATATGATTAGGGTTAAATTATTTTTGATGCTTGTAAATGCTTATTAATAACTGGTTACCAGGCTTTTTGTTCATTTTCTCCAACTTGGGTTCTATGATTTTTTTTACACATGTTTGGAGAATTGGAAAATGATTGTACTTTTATGGTGTACTAGCGATCTAGTACACTAAACCTAACTATTTAAAAGTCACAAACAATGATTTCGCTACAGCAACTACATTATTGCTACAAATCGTCGAAACCTGTGTTATCGAACATTTCTTTGCGCTTAGAGCCCGGCAAGATCTACGGGCTACTAGGTAAAAACGGGGTGGGTAAAACAACCCTCATGCAAATCATCGCAGGTTTACTATTTCCACAAAAAGGTACCGTACAGGTAAATGAACGTACTCCCAGCAAACGGGAGCCGGCATTTTTACAAGATGTTTTTTTGCTACCAGAGGCTTTTACTGTTCCTAACCTAACTATTGCACAGTACAAACGCTTGTACGCTCCTTTTTATGCCCATTTCGATGAAAATGCTTTCGAACAACATTTAAAGGATTTCTCGCTGCCAAACAAAGGAAGCTTGCGCGACTTTAGTCATGGCCAACAAAAGAAAATCCTTATTTCATTCGCCCTCGCCACAAAAGCAAAAGTGATTTTAATGGATGAACCTACAAATGGGCTCGACATCCCATCGAAGCGACAATTCCGTAAAATCATTGCCGGCGCATTTCTCGACAACCAAACGTACATCATCAGCACGCACCAAGTAAAAGACTTAGATATGCTTATCGATGATGTAATTGTAATGGACGATACGCAGGTTATCTTCAATCAACCCATTGCCCACATCACAGAACGCATGCTCTTCAAACAAGTGCTGAACCTTTCAGAAGAAGCTCCTCAACACATACTCTATAGCGAAGGTTCCATTAAAGGTCATGTTGTGGCATTAGCCAACACAACAGGTATCCCATCACGCATGGACGTAGAGTTTTTCTTCAACACGTTAATGGCGAATAAACCCGCCGTGTTACAATTGTTTCACACTTCAAATAACTAAGCATGCAGTTCTCTTTTACAAGATTTAAATATTTAATGGCTTACCAGTGGGCGCAATATTCGAAACGATATATGTATTCGCTCTTGGCTATTACAATTGCATCTATTGGGTTTCAATACATATATGCAAAGCTGGGAACATTACAGTCGCAAGTACAAGTAGGTATTTATATCACCGGTTTAGTATTGATCGGCTTATTTTTCACGAGCACTTTGTTCCAACCATATGCCAGTTCGAAGAATAATATGCAGGCCTATATGTTACCTGCTTCGGCATTGGAAAAACTAAGTGTTGGTGTTGTGTATAGCATGATCCTATTCCCCATTGTTGGTAGCATTATTTTCTTCCTCACCAATAAATTAATGGTATATATCAGCTTTCATTACATGCACCGTTGGACCATTACCATGGACCCACAGTATTACAAATGGGGCATATTGTGGTACACTGTTGCTGCTTCGGGTATGACTGTTTTCTCGGTGATTTTTAAACGGAATGCTTTTTTATTGTATATCATTTTCTGTGGATTATTATACTTTTCGGGCCTTACCATCAACGATTCCATTGGTACTTACATCATGGAAAAGAACGCTAATCCACCCCGGCATTATGAAGGGAATCCAGCTTTATTAGAGCTAAAACCGAATGGAAACAATGCAGCATTTTGGAGTGCAGGTTATGCTGTTTATAACCACGATTATAAAGAGTATGTTGGTGCACGCCTGGTGGTTCTTCCTACCAAACAGCAGAACATGTTTTATTATGCTGCGTTATTATTATGCCCGTTCTTATGGTTGATTACGTTAACAAAGATCAGGGAGAAAGCTGCCTGATTAACGCCCAAAATTTTACAACATGGAATTCAATAATACGCATTCAATCTACTTACAAATAGCAGAATATGTTTGCGATCAAATACAATTAAAACAGTGGCTGCCCGGGGAAAAGGTATTGTCGGTGCGTGAGTTGGCGGTGAAACTAGAAGTCAATCCCAATACCGTTATGCGTTCGTATGAATATTTACAATCGCAACAAATTATTTATACTAAACGTGGCTTGGGATATTTCGTAGCTGAAGATGCTGTACAACGCGTAACCGAAGCAAGAAAAGAACATTTCTTACAAGAGGAACTTCCACAATTCTTCCGAAAGATCTACTTACTTAACATCGAACTAGATGAGTTAAAAGATCGCTTCGATACCTTTAAATCAAACATGTAAAATCCATTTAACCAAACCATCCAGTTTAACATGAAGCTCAGTACAAAACTCCTTATAGCTGTACCTATACTTTTATTGGCAGCACTTGTTATGCACAACTATTTGTTGGCAAGGCAATTCAACCAATTACACTCGCCCTATAACGCGCAACCCGTTTTATTTAAAACCATCAACTTACCCAATTTCCACCATGTAAAAGTTGATGGTATGTACTACACGCGTATAGGTAATAGTACGAAGCCCAGTGATTTTGATTATGCAGACTATAGCATCTCTCGTAGCTATACTCCAAATTGTTACCTAACCATTCCTGAAGAAATGGCCGCCTACACAAAGTATACAGTGGAGAACGATACCCTATTTATCCGTGAAGAATTTCCAGAAACGGCATATGATAAGTTAGATGAGTTGCGTACGCGTGTAGACTATTTCAAAACGCGTATGATTGCGATGCCAAGTATTGCCAGTGTTACCAGCGAACATGCAGATGTAACGATATCAAACTACAAGTCTGCGATGCCGTTAATGTGTATCAATAAAATACATGGCAATATCATTCTATCACATGATACACTTAACAATGTCTATTTTAAAGCGCATGAAAACACGTATGTAACTGTAGAAAACAGCGTGAGGGTCGATAGTTTAATTCCCCATTTAAGCCGTCATACTAATTTCGATATACCCTTACATTTAGTGAAGCATATTTTTCCCGTAGAAGGAGATTCTACTACTAGTATTACGATTAATACCAATGCTACAACCCTGAAGAATTTGATTGATAAACTATAAAGATTTCTATTTTACCTTGAAAAATTAAAGCCGGCTCTATTCTTGGAGCCGGCTCAATTTTTTTATGCTTCATCTTCTGCAAGCTTAATGCCTGTTTGGGTGAAGATGATTTTTTTCTGTTTGTATAAGTTACCTGTTACCATCTTAAACACCTTTTTACTCATCCCGAAGAATTGGTAAATCTCTTCCGGGTCGCTCTTATCGTGGTAGGGCAAGTAGCCGTTGTTTTCTTGTAAAAGGCGGATGATTTTCCCGCTTTCGTCTTCTACTTTTTGGTAACCCGGTTTGCCAAGTACAACATCGATCTTCTCGCGTTTGATGTTCTTGATATAACCTCGGTATCTTTCCCCTACATCTACCGGGCGGTAGATTTCGTTGGTATGCAAGATGCCGATGTGTTTGTTATTGATAATTACAACAAAGCCTAATTGGGTTCTGCGGTAAATCAATACATCTACTTCATCGAGGATATTAACCGTTAACTCCTCGTTTTGTAAATCTTGTTCGAAGCGTTCGGTAGCTGCTACACGACCCGTTCTTTCATCGATATATATTTTCACCAAGTATTCTTGGCCGGCTACCATTTTACTTTGTTGTTGGGAAAGCGGAACGAAAATATCTTTCATCAATCCCCAATCCAAGAATGCTCCTTGCGGCGTAGCGCTTACAGCTTTCAAGGTAACGATATCGCCTACCACGCCTTTGGGTTGCTGGGTAGTAGCGATCAATCTATTTTCAGAATCGTGGTAAAGAAACACTTTTAGTTCGTCGCCCACTTTCGTGTCTTTCGGAACGAAGCGTTTTGGCAATAAAATTTCTAAGTCGTTGCCACCATCGAGGTACACGCCAAATTCTATTTCCTTCTTCACCCTTAACAGGTTGTATTGTCCAATTGCTATCATTAGCGGTATTGATTTTTTTGTTGATGATGGAACGCTGTTGATTTAAAATTGCGTTGCCAAATAAGCCATGGTTCCTATGCCTACTTTAATGGCATTTTCGTCTACATCGAATGTAGGCGTATGTACGCCCGAGGTAATACCTCTTTCTTTATTCATGGTACCTAGGCGGAAGAAACAGGCGGGGATTTCTTGTGAATAGAACGCGAAATCTTCTGCGCCCATTCTAATCTCCGTGTCTTCCACGTTAGATTGACCCAGGTAATCTTCCGCCAATTGACGGGCTTTACCTGTTACAGCTTCGTTGTTATATAAAGTAGGATACCCTACGAGTATGTCGATATCTATTTCTGCACCCATTGCATGCACAAGCTCTACCGCTTGTTTCTTGATTAACTCGTGTGCTTTAAAACGCCAAGTTTCGTCCATGGCTCTGAAAGTACCCATTAACTTCACTTCACTCGGAATTACATTGGTTGTAAAACCGCCGTTAAACGCGCATATAGATAAAACAGATGGTGTGAACGGATTGTTGTTACGGCTAATGATCTGTTGTAAGCTTACTACTAAGTGAGAAGCCACCAAAATGGTATCCACGGTTAAATGTGGAGCCGCGGCGTGGCCGCCTTTGCCTTTGATGGTGATATAGATTTCATCGGCGCTGGCCATGTATTGACCTGCACGGAATCCCAATTTGCCTGCTTCCATGGTAGGTTGCACATGCAAACCTAAGATGGCTTGCGGGGCTGGGTTCTCCAACACGCCTTCTTTAATCATTAAACTAGCTCCTCCTGGGTGTTTTTCTTCGCCTGGTTGGAAGATGATCTTCACTGTACCTTCGAAGTCGTCTTTCACCTCTTGCAAGATTTTTGTAGCACCCAGCATACACGTGGTGTGTACATCGTGCCCACATGCGTGCATAATGCCTTCATGGGTAGATTTATAAGGAACATCGTTGGCTTCGAGAATCGGCAATGCGTCGATATCGCCTCTTAGCGCGATAATTTTCTTAGTAGGATTTTTGCCTTCAATCAATGCTACTACACCGGTACCGGCTACACCGGCAGTGTACTTCACACCATATTCATCGAGTTTTTGTTGGATGAATTTGCTGGTTTCATATTCTTGGAAAGAGAGTTCAGGGTTGGCATGTAAATGCCTGCGCACCTGGATGAACTCTTGAGCGTAATTGTCGGCTAGGGCTTTAATTCGATTCTTCATTCATCAATTCTTTATCCAGTGATAGGTTGATAATAGTAGGTATTACAAACACGCCACCGGGGAACATATTGGATAATTTATCACGTAATTCGGTTGCTTCATCGCGGGTTTTGAAATCGCCTACGCGAACCTTAAAATAGGGAGACTGGTATTCGAGGTACGTTTTTACATCTGGGAAAGCTTGCATAACGCGCGCTTTCGCTTCGTTTGCATCATTACGCTTCGTGGTGTTAATCACCTGTACCCTGAAACCTGGTTGGTTACGGATGGCCAGCGTATTAATGTACACCTGTTTCTTCACGAGGATATCAATCCTACTATCTTTTACCACTTTCACACTGCCATCGCTTACTTGTGCGTTGGCGGCCGTGGCAAATAGTAACATCAAAACAGGCAAACAAAATAGTTTTTGCATCGATTTTGTATTTAGTTGACCCAACTTCGTTGGAATTAATTTAGTGCTTGGCTTTCTTTCACGATCTGCACACTTCCACTACAGCCCACCCGTGTAGCGCCCGCTGCTATCAATTCTTTCGCAAAAGCAAAGGTACGAATCCCGCCCGAGGCTTTTATTTGAATATTTGCCGGTAAGTGCTTGCGCATCAATGCCACTGCTTCAACAGTTGCACCTTTTTCAGCATACCCGGTCGACGTTTTCACGAAATCCACGCCCAACCGGCCGTAAATCTCGCAGCATTTGATAATTTCTTCATCTAATAATATGCCACTTTCGATGATCACTTTCAACACTTTACCCTTACTATGTACAATCGGTAAAATGCTTGTTATCTCCTTTTCAATAAAGGCCCAATCACCGGCTTTAATGGCTATTAAATTCGCTACTACGTCTATTTCTTCTGCACCTTCCAAGATCGCCATCACTGTTTCTGCCACTTTTGCTTCGATAGCGGAATAACCGAATGGGAACCCCACAACAGTACACACTTTAGTATTGGTATTACCTACAAATGTGCTGGTAATCTGTACAAAAGGCGGCGGCACACAAACGGCCGCAAAATCGTATTCTACGGCTTCCATGCACAGTTTCCTAATATCATCAAGCGTTGTGGTAGGTTTTAATACAGTATGATCGATGTAGCGATTGATTTGCATATGAGTTTATTTGAACGTTGTTAAAACAACAAAGCGTTGCATAGCGCAAATGTACGCCCTGCAACGCTGTTGTTGTACTCTTTTTTTATTTTTTAGAGATCCTTACCATGGCATTGTTTGAATTTCTTGCCACTGCCACAAGGACAAGGATCATTACGACCTACTTTAGGACCTACACGAACTGGCTCTTGTTTCACTTCCGTGTCTTGCGGAGCACCGTAAGCTGCTTCTTCACCACCGTCTTGTTCATCAAAATCTTGGTGTGTCGCACGCATGCGGCTCATGTCGGTTTTTTCTTCACGTCCTTCGCGGAATTCTTGTTGTGGTGCTTGGCCATTCCCTTGATCATCTTGGTTCATAGGGATGCCAGACTTAGACAAGAAAGATACGATGTCGCGGTTGGTATCGTTGTTCATTTGTTGGAACAATTTGAATGCTTCCAACTTGTAGATTAACAACGGATCTTTTTGTTCGTACACAGCGCCTTGAACAGATTGTTTCAATTCGTCCATTTCGCGTAAGTGTTCTTTCCAAGCTTCATCGATTAACGCTAAGGTAATGCTGCGTTCTAAAGCGTGAATGGTTTCTTTACCTTCGCTATCTACTACTTTCTTCAAGTTTGCCAATACATTTACACCTTTTTTACCATCGGTAAATGGAATAGAGATGTTGAGGATGTGTTGACCTTGTTCTTCATAGATTTGGTTAATAACCGGCAAAGTACCTTTCGCCACCTCTTCCGACTTGCGTTCGTAGTGTGATTTCGCTTCGTTATATAATTTATCTACGGTTGCGTTCAATTCGCCTTTAGAAAACTCTTCTTGCGTGATTTGTGTATCTAAACCGAAGCTCATGATAACATCCAACTTGAAGTTTTCGTAGTCGTTTGTATCGCGGTTCGTTTCTAAGATATTTTGTGCTACTTCGTAGAACGAGTTATCGATATCAATCGCTAAACGATCACCGAACAATGCGTGGTTACGTTTAGAATAGATCACAGAACGCTGTTTGTTCATTACGTCATCGAACTCGAGCAAGCGCTTACGCACACCGAAGCTGTTTTCTTCTACTTTCTTCTGTGCTCTTTCGATCGATTTCGTAATCATGCTGTGTTGGATCACCTCACCTTCTTTGTAACCCATTCTATCCATCAACGACGCGATTCTTTCAGAACCGAAACGACGCATCAAGTCATCTTCCAAGGAAACAAAGAATTGAGAAGAACCTGGGTCACCTTGACGACCGGCACGACCACGTAACTGCCTGTCTACACGGCGGCTATCGTGACGTTCAGTACCGATGATGGCCAAACCACCCGCTTCTTTCACGCCAGGTCCGAGCTTGATATCCGTACCACGACCAGCCATGTTCGTAGCGATCGTAACGTTACCGGCCAAACCAGCTTCAGCAACGATCTGTGCTTCACGGGCGTGTTGTTTCGCGTTCAATACGTTGTGAGGAATTTTTTCGAATGTGAGCATTTTACCCAACAATTCAGATACCTCCACCGATGTAGTACCTACCAGTACTGGGCGACCAGCTTGTGTAAGTTTTTTGATTTCATCGATAACTGCACGGTATTTATCACGTTTCGTTTTATATACTAAATCTTGTTGATCGTCGCGGGAAATTGGAATGTTAGTTGGGATCGACACTACATCCAATTTGTATATAGTCCAGAACTCACCGGCTTCAGTAGAAGCTGTACCCGTCATACCAGCTAATTTGTGGTACATACGGAAGAAGTTCTGTAAAGTAATGGTTGCAAAAGTTTGTGTAGCAGCTTCTACTTTCACATCTTCTTTTGCTTCGATAGCTTGGTGCAAACCATCGGAATAACGGCGACCTTCTAAGATACGACCAGTTTGTTCATCAACGATTTTCACTTTACCATCCATTACTACGTACTCAACATCTTTTTCGAAGAGGGTGTACGCTTTCAACAATTGTTGAACAGAGTGGATACGTTCTGACTTAGCGGCGAATTCGGCCAAAAGAGCGTCTTTGCGGTGTAATTTTTCATCCGCGCTAACATTCATTTTTTCGATTTCCGCGATTTCGCCACCTACATCCGGCATTACGAAGAAGTTTTGGTCTTCGCCTGCACCGGTAATGAGGTTAACACCTTTATCTGTAAGATCTACGCTATTGTTTTTCTCGTCGATGTGGAAGAATAATTCTTCATCCACTTTCGGCATTTCGCGTTTTTGATCTGCTAAGTAATAGTTTTCAGCTTTTTGGAGGATTACTTTCACACCTGGTTCGCTGAGGTACTTGATTAATGCCGTGTTTTTCGGCAAACCACGCCAAGCGCGCATCAAAGCTAAACCACCGGTTTTCGGATCATCTTTACCTTCCGCGATTAATTTCTTCGCTTCCAGTAAATATTGGTTGATCTTCTTTCTTTGTTCATCCACCAAGTATTTAATACGTGGTTTCAAAGCATGGAACTCTTGTTCTTCACCACGAGGGATCGGACCAGAGATAATCAACGGCGTACGAGCATCATCGACTAATACGCTATCCACCTCATCGACCATTGCGAAGTGGTGTTTACGTTGTACCATTTCTTCCGGGCTATGCACCATGTTATCACGGAGATAGTCGAAACCAAATTCGTTATTTGTACCGTAAGTGATATCTGCGAGGTACGCGTTGCGGCGCTCTGCAGAATGTGGTTGGTGTTTATCAATACAATCTACCGTAATACCGAGGAATTCGAATAATGGGCCGTTCCATTCAGAGTCACGACGCGCCAAGTAATCGTTCACTGTAACTACGTGCACACCTTCACCCGCTAACGCGTTGAGGTAAGCCGGTAAGGTAGAAACAAGCGTTTTACCTTCACCCGTAGCCATTTCAGCGATTTTACCTTGGTGGAGTACGGTACCACCAATTAATTGTACATCGTAGTGCACCATGTTCCAGGTAACGCGGTTGCCGGCAGCTACCCAGTTGTTTTTCCATGTAGCATTGCCTTCAGCGTCGATCGTTACGTAATCTTTCGTAACGGCCAATTGACGGTCAAGAGGAGTTGCTTTGGAAACGATGGTTTCATTTTCTTTAAAGCGGCGCGCAGCTTCTTTCACTGTAGCGAATGCTTCAGGAAGAAGAATTTCGAGGATTTCTTCAATCTTCTTATCGCGGTCTTTCTTTAATTTATCGATTTCTTGGTAGGTAGTATCCTTAACGTGTACATCTTCGGCTTCATCCGCGCGGCTTTTCAAGCTGGCAATCTCTTCGTCAATTTCGGCGAGGTGGGCTTTAATACGCGCTCTAAAAACTTGCGTTTGATTACGCAGGTCGTCTATAGAGAGGTTTTGCAGTTTCGCGTATTCCTCGTTTATCTGCTTCACAATCGGCGTCACGAGCTTGATATCTCTGTCCGATTTGTTACCTCCAAAAAGTTTTGTTAAGAAACCTAACATGTTTAAATACGAATTACGATGATAAATTTTCCAATATTTGAAATACCGGCTTACGGATAGTTGGCTGAAAAATTAGGCCGAAAGCTATAAACCTTTCAAATATTGTGCTTAGCTGCATAAATGTGCCAAGCTGACAGTTGGCGTTTAATTTCCAACAAGGGTTGTAAAATTAAGCTAAAAGATAACAAGTATGCCTGCGAAATATAGAAAGATTACGTTAAAAAAGGATGCTATTTAAATTTTAATAACAAGCATTTTCTGCTTCAGCCCCGTCTTTCCCGTCATTATTCTACTGCTGATAGCCCATTTGCGACGTTGAATCGATGTTTTGTTGTTCTTCTCCTAGTTAATTACAAGCCGGGTGTTGGCTAAACAACCGTAATAGCCTGCTTTAAACAGGTAAACGGCCTACCCGTAGCCTATTACAGAACCCTGCCACAGCAAGCATTCGCACGCTATTTACGTCAATTTTCATTAAAACGGTTAATTTTTTTTCATATCCACCTGTCAACCCCTCCAATACGGCAGAATTACAGGCAAATAGCAGTGGTGCTGCTAAAAAGGCATATATGGCGGCAGAAAGGCCAGGCCGCTCATGTAAATTATTTTTTGTGATGGATTCATGTCATGCGTAATACCAGTAAGGGTTTACGAAGATTTACTTCGGCTGGGCGGCAACTTTCTAAAAAAAATTAAAATAGCCTACAATGTGTATTTCAAACACATTATAATTAAATTGCTGCTGCTTCGGGAATTTAAGGTGGTGAATTGCAGAGATTAAAAATACATTTCATACTAGCCAAACTTTATATACATCTTCGATGCCAACGCTTTTTCATGCCAGAAAAAGATGGAAATATGTAATTACTTTTTATAAATTTAAAGGTTCATTACACCCTTTAAACTATTAACTAAAATTCACACGTTCATGAATCAGTCGTCTATTCAACCACAAAAACTTTTCGTGGCTAGCTGCTTAGCCTTGTTGGTGACTTCTTTATCATTTGGTATCCGCGCCGGTATTTTAAATACACTAGGCCAAACTTTCCAGCTCGACATGAAGGAGCTCGGTATTATTGCCGGTACAGCTTTCTGGGGTTTCCCATTAGCGGTGGTAATCGGTGGTTTTATCGTAGATAAAATTGGTATGAAAAACTTATTAGTGGCGGCTTTTGTGCTTCACTTAGCAGGTATTCTCTTAACTATTTTCGCTACCGGCTTCTGGGAGTTATTTATTTCTACTTTATTTATCGGTATGGCAAATGGTACTGTTGAAGCGGCTTGTAACCCGCTTGTAGTATCTATTTTCCCTAATAATAAAACTACTAAACTCAACTATTTCCACTTATGGTTCCCGGGTGGTATCGTAATTGGTACACTCATTTCTTACTACTTAGGTACAGTAGGCGGTGTAAACTACAAATGGTTGATGGCGATTATGTTGATCCCTACTTTCATTTACGGTTACCTTTTCTTGCGCTTGAAATTCCCTGTAACAGAGCGTGTTGCTAGTGGTATCTCCACCAGCCAAATGTACCGTGCATTAGGTAATCCTTTATTCATTGTGATCTTCATTTTAATGGCCGGTACTGCTGTAACAGAGCTTTACACGGGTCAGTGGATCGAGATTTTGATGAAGAATGTAGTAGAAAACAGTATCCTGATCTTGGCGATTACAACGGGTGTACAAACTTTGGGTAGAGCTTTTGCCGGCCCTATAGTACATAAAATGTCGCCTGCCGGTGTATTGTTAATTTCTTCGATTTTAGCGGCACTTGGTTTATATATGATGAGCACCGTTTCTGGTAACATGGTATTCGTAGCGGCTGTTATCTTTGGTTTAGGTGTTACTTATTTCTGGCCATGTATGTTAGGTTTCGTATCTGAAAACATTCCTGAATCGGGTGCTTTGGGTATGAACCTAGTAGGCGGTATGGGTATGTTCGCTGTATCGATCTTCACTTCTATTATTGGTGGTCACTTCGACACTATTATTGCGGCTAAACTTCCTGCAGGTGCAGATTACCATGCATATGTTGGTGCAGCACCGGGTTCTACTGAAGCAGCGGCTTATGCAGCGGCACAATCGGCTTCTGGCCCAGAAATCTTGCAGATCATTTTATACATCCCTCTTGTATTGATCGTTGCGTTCACTTGCTTGGTTATTTATATGAGAAAAAGAAAGAACCAACCTCACAATCACTTACAAACTCAAACTGCATAATCTTTTAAAGCGTATCAAGATATGAATAGGAAATTAAGAATGGGTATGATCGGCGGTGGTAAAGATGCCTTCATCGGCGCCATCCACCGTATTGCAGCCAATATGGACGGTCTTATCGAATTGAAAGCGGGTGCATTGAGCATCAATCCCGACATCGCGAAAGCGTCCGGCGACATGTTGTTCCTCGATCCAAGCAGGATCTACCTCGATTTCAAAACCATGATCACGGCTGAAGCTGCTCGACCAGCGGAAGAACGTTTGGATTTTATCACGATCGTTACGCCTAACTTCGCACACTTCGAACCTGCCATGATGGCCCTCGATAACGGCTTCAATGTAGTCATCGAAAAGCCTATCACCTTCAGCTTAGAAGAAGCTAAATTACTCGATGCTAAAGTGAAAGAAACAGGTTTAACCCTGTTATTAACACATACATATACCGGCTACCCAATGGTGAAACAAGCCCGCCAAATGGTAGCTGCCGGTACTTTCGGTAAAATCCGTAAAGTATGGGTAGAATATCCACAAGGCTGGCTCAGCAAATTGAGCGAGCGTGAAGGTAATGCCGGTGCTGCTTGGCGTACCGATCCTAAAAAATCTGGTAAATCAGGTTGTATGGGCGATATCGGTACTCATGCTTTCAACCTCGCAGAATACATCTCTGGCTTACAAGTAGAGAAATTATGTGCCGACCTTAACATCCTTGTTGAAGGTCGTATGCTCGACGATGATGGTGCTGTTCTATTGAAGTTCAACAACGGCGCTGCCGGTGTTCTCCAAGCATCGCAAGTTGCTGCCGGTGAAGAAAACGCGCTTAAAATTCGTATTTACGGTGAATTGGGTGGCCTGGAATGGGCACAACAAGAGCCGAATACTTTACTCGTGAAATGGTTAGATAAGCCAACCGAAATTTACCGTGCAGGTAATGGTGGTGCACATCTTTCTAGCTACGAAACCCACAATGCACGCACGCCAGGCGGTCACCCAGAAGGTTACCTCGAGGCATTCGGTAACTTGTACCGTAACTTTGCGCTTACTTTGGGTGCTAAAATCAGCAATACCCAAGCGCCGAAAGAAGCGGCCGATTTCCCAACCACTACCGAAGGTATCCGTGGTATGGCGTTTATCGATAACGTGGTACGTTCTTCACAATCAGATGTGAAATGGACGCCGTTCGAAGTGTAATTGTATTGTAGAGTTTTTAAAGCGAAGAACATGAAAACGATTAAAGGTCCCGGTATTTTCTTAGCGCAATTCATGGGCGATGCAGCTCCTTTTAACAACTTGCCCGACATTTGTAAATGGGCGGCAGGCTTAGGTTATAAAGGTGTGCAAATTCCTACTTGGGAAACGCGCCTCATCGACTTACAAAAAGCGGCGGAGTCTAAAACTTACGCCGATGAAATAAAAGGGATTGTAAATGATGCCGGTTTGGAAATTACCGAACTCAGCACCCACTTACAAGGCCAACTTGTAGCAGTTCACCCGGCGTTCAACGAATTGTTTGATGGTTTTGCACCGGAAAACTTACGTGGCGCCAACAACGTGAAAGCACGTACCGAATGGGCTGTACAACAGTTGAAATACGCGGCGAAAGCCAGTGCTAACTTGGGTTTAAATGCCCACGCTACTTTCAGTGGTGCTTTATTATGGCCTACGGTGTATCCTTGGCCACAACGCCCTGCCGGTTTAGTAGAAACAGGTTTCAAGGAATTGGCGAACCGTTGGTTACCGATCTTGAACGAGTTTGATACACATGGTGTAGACGTTTGTTATGAAGTACACCCGGGCGAAGATTTACACGATGGTATTTCTTACGAGCGTTTCTTGGAAGCTACAGGTAACCACGCACGTGCTTGCTTGTTGTACGATCCAAGTCACTTAGTATTGCAATGCTTAGATTACTTAGCATACATCGACATTTACCACGAGCGTATTAAAGCATTCCACGTAAAAGACGCGGAATTCAATCCTACCGGTCGTAGTGGTGTATATGGTGGTTACCAAGGTTGGGTGGAACGTCCTGGACGCTTCCGTTCATTAGGTGATGGCCAAGTGGATTTCAAAAGTGTATTCAGCAAATTAACACAGTACAATTTCAGTGGATGGGCGGTAATGGAATGGGAATGTGCCTTAAAGCATCCGGAAGATGGAGCGAAAGAAGGTGCGCCGTTTATTGCTAGCAACATTATCCGTGTAACGGAGAAAGCATTTGATGATTTCGCGGGCACTGGTGCCGACGAAAACTTCAACCGCCGTATTTTAGGATTATAATTTAATATTCAAATTTAGATAAGGGGGCAACGTGTTGTTGCTCTATGGAATCAAACTATAACAGCAATAAACAATCAAAGCAAAATGAGAAAAAGATTATTGGCGCCGTTATTTTTAAGTGCTGCGTTTTTGGCTGCTTGCGGTGGTGGTGATAAAAAAGCCGAAGAAACTAAAAGCGAAGATCATGCAGCGGCTGACAACTCTATGGTAAAGCCACAAGAAAGTGGTGAAGAGTTGATGAACGGATCGGATTGCAAAACGTGCCACAAACCAGATACAAAACTGGTGGGCCCTTCTTTCAAAGATATCGCGGCTAAATACCCATTGAACGACGAGAACGTGAAAATGTTGGCCGACAAGATTATCAATGGTGGTAGCGGTAACTGGGGTGAAACGCCGATGGCGCCACACTCTAACTTCACTGAGAACGACGGTAAAGAAATCGCTAAGCACATCTTAGAAACTTACGCTGCTAAATAGTTTAACATTATTTAGCTAAAAAATAATCTGGGTAATTCCTACTTTACAGTAGCGAATTACTCAGATTTTCTGTTTCTAAGTAGCGCTGTTAAAGCTTTGTGATGAACGGTTGATAGGCCGGGTGAATAACTTGACTATCACTTTCCCACAACACATCATCTAATTATTGTTCAATCATAGCAGGGGAAACCTGGACTTCACACACCACGTTACCCGCATTTTAAAAATTCACACACAATGAAAAGATTCTTTTCAACAGCGCTCGTTGTAGGTGCGATTCTTTATGGATCTACCGCGTTCGCGCAAAACAATCAACTTACGAAGAAAGAGAAAAAAGCAGGTTGGCAATTATTGTTCGACGGTACCAGCACGAAAGGTTGGCACAGTTACAATAAAACAACTGTAGGTGAAGGTTGGAAAATTGAAGATGGCGCCCTTGTACTCGATAAAAAGGAAGGCGAGAAAGGTGGTGATTTAACAACAGATGCAGAATACACGAATTACGAATTCCAAGTAGATTGGAAAATCTCGGAAGGCGGTAACAGTGGTATTATCTTCGGCGTGAAAGAAGACGCTAAATACGGCGCTCCATACTTAACAGGCCCTGAAATGCAAGTGTTGGATGATGCTAAACATGCGGATGGTAAAATCTATAAACACAATTCTGGTGACTTGTACGATATGATCGCTTCTGCTCAAAAAGCAGCTAAACCTGTTGGCGAGTGGAACACAGCGAAAATCGTAAAAGACCACAACAAGCTCAGCCTCTATTTAAACGGCGTTAAAACCGTTGAAACAGTAATCGGCAGCAATGAATGGAAAGAACTCGTAGCCGGCTCTAAATTCAAAAAATGGGAAGGCTTCGGTGCATTCGAAACCGGTAAAATTGCTTTGCAAGATCACGGCGATAAAGTGTGGTACCGCAATATCAAGATTAAAGTATTAAAATAATTCCCTTACAAGCGCTGTAAATAACCTTGCAGCGCTTGTATTGTACTCGTCCACGTTATGTAATAGCTATCCAGTATTACATTCCATTTTATATCATCCAAATTATAGCTATGCTACAAAAATTCGCCCTATTCTGCTGGGCAATGCTGCTGGTTGGATCGGTGAATTTGATGGCGAAAGCCAAACCAAAAATCCTCGTGTATAGCAAAACCACGGGATTTAGACACGGCAGCATCGGTGTGGGCAAAATTGCCCTTATCGACCTGGGTAAAAAGCATGGATTCGATGTAGACACAACAGAAGACGTTCAAGCCTTCACGCCCGGAAACTTACAACAATATGCCACGATTGTTTTCTTAAGTCCTACCGGCGAAAATTTCAATGAGCAACAAAAATCCGCGTTTATTGAGTATATTCATAAAGGCGGAGGCTATGTAGGCATTCATGCTGCATCAGATACAGAATTTACCTGGCCCTGGTACGGCAAGTTTGTAGGTGCATATTTCCTCGATCACCCAAAGCAACAAGTTGCTATTTCACGCGTGATCGACAAACATCACCTCGCAACAGCTCATCTCCCAAGCGAATGGCAACGAAAAGACGAATGGTATAATTTCAAAGACATCAATCCTAATATGCAAGTATTGATGACCCTCGATGAAAGAACTTATACCGGCGGCAAAAACGGTGAACAACATCCCATTGCTTGGTACCAAAATTTTGAAGGTGGTAGAATGTTTTACACGGCGCTAGGCCATACTGATGAGTCTTACAGCGACGAAAATTTCTTGCAACATGTACTCGGTGGATTACAATATGCCATGGGGAAACAGTTTCCTGCTAAGAAATAATTCGTATACCATTCCGTTATTAACAATTCCACGATAAACTAAAACGCGATTACAAAAACTTCTCATTACCATGAAAACACTGAGTGTTCCTCTGCTTTTAGCACTGCTACTCTGTCTCGCCGCGTGTTCGAAGAAACGCGAAGGGCAACCGCGTGTATTGGTATTCTCCAAAACCGCAGGTTTCCGCCACGAGTCGATCGGGGCAGGTATTAAAGCCATCCAAAAACTCGGTCAAGAAAACGGGTTTACTGTCGACACAACCGAAGATGCCGGCAAGTTCGTTGAAGATACTTTATCGAAATATGCTGCCGTTATCTTCCTCAACACTACAGGCGATGTACTCGACAATTACCAAGAAGCGGATTTTGAAAGATATATCCAAGCCGGCGGCGGTTACGTGGGTATCCACGCAGCTACCGATACCGAATACGATTGGGGTTGGTACAACAAATTGGCCGGTGCTTATTTCGATAGCCACCCTCCAGGTGTTCACCAAGCGAATGTAAACGTAGTAGATAATGATTTCATTGCTACCAAAGGTTTACCCAATCCTTGGAAACGTACCGACGAATGGTACAATTACAAAAAACGTGATACCACTGTACATGTGCTATTAACCCTCGATGAAAAAAGCTACGAAGGCGGCAACATGAACGGCAACCACCCTATTAGCTGGTACCACGATTACGACGGTGGCCGTGCATTCTACACAGGCTTAGGTCATACCGTTGAATCTTACTCAGAAGAAAATTTCTTAAAACATATCCTCGGTGGTATTAAGTATGCCATTGGCAAAAACTTGTACCTCGATTACAGCAAAGCCACTACTTTACGCGTGCCTTCTGAAGATCGCTTCACTAAGCAAACGTTAACATCGGGCGAATTCACCGAGCCTACGGAAATGACCATCTTGCCGAACCTCGACATTTTGGTAGCACAACGTAGAGGTGAATTGATGTTGTATAACAACACAACAAAACAATTAACCCAAGTAGGTAAATTAGATGTGTACTACAAAACCGATATTCCAAATATTAACGCGGAAGAAGGTTTCCTTGGTTTAACAGCTGATCCTAACTTTGCGAAAAATAACTACCTCTACATTTTCTATTCACCGGTTGATACATCTGTTAACCGTTTATCTCGCTTCGTTTTCAAAGATGGTAAGCTGGATATGAAATCAGAGAAAGTGATTTTGCAATTCTACTCACAACGTTACATTTGTTGCCACACAGGTGGTTCATTGGCGTTTGGTCCCGATGGCTTGTTGTATATCTCTACCGGTGATAACTCTACGCCATTCGACGAACCGAATCAACCGTATAAGACTAGTAGTTTTGCGCCGTTGGATGATCGTCCTGGTCATACACAATACGATGGTCGCCGTTCTTCTGGTAACACGAACGATTTACGCGGTAAAATCTTGCGTATTCGTGTGAATGAAGATGGTAGTTACGATATTCCAAAAGGCAACCTCTTCGAGAAATCTGATAAAACACGTCCAGAAATTTTCGTGATGGGTACACGTAACCCGTACCGTATTTCCGTGGATCAGAAAACTGGTTTCTTGTATTGGGGTGAAGTTGGTCCGGATGCGAACAACGATAGTTTAGAAACACGTGGCCCCCGTGGTTACGACGAGGTAAACCAAGCGAAGAAAGCCGGTAACTATGGTTACCCATTATTCATCGCTAACAATATTCCTTATGTAGAATACGATTACGCTACCGGTGTAAGTGGTAAGAAATTCGACCCGGCTAAACCGATCAACAAATCGCGTAACAATACCGGTTTACAAGAATTACCACCGGCACAACCTGCGTTCATTTGGTATCCTTACGCTAAATCTACAGAGTTCCCAATTGTAGGTAGTGGTGGTAGAAATGCCGAAGCAGGCCCAGTGTTCTACGAAGAATTCTATCCAAAAGAAACACGTTTCCCTAAATACTACGAAGGCAAATTATTCATTTACGACTGGATCCGCGGTTGGATTATGGCCGTTACAATGGATAAAGACGGCAACTTCTCTAAAATGGAACGTTTCATGCCGAACACGCGCTTCAATGCGCCGATTGATATGGAAATGGGTCCTGATGGTCGTTTGTATGTATTAGAATACGGTAACGGTTGGTTCTCTAAAAATCCTGATGCAGGTTTAGCACGTATCGACTTCAATGGTGGTAACCGTGCCCCTAAAGCTAGCATCAATGTGGATAAACTAACAGGTTCCTTACCATTTAAAGTGAAAATTACAGCCGAGGCTTCAGATCCAGATAAAGACAAATTGACTTACATCTGGTATTTTGGTAACGGTATGAAGAAGGAAACAACGGAGAATTCAGTTGAGTATACGTATACACAACCAGGTGAATACCCTGTAGCAGTAGAAGTATACGATCCAAATGGTGCGCACGTTCGTAGCAATAGCATTAATGTGTATGCCGGTAACGAAACACCACAAGTAGCGATCAAGTTAAATGGTAACACGCAATTCTACTTCCCTGGTAAAGCCGTTTCTTACACGGTTGCGGTAACAGATAAAGAAGATGGTAGCTTAGCAAATGGTACATTAGATGTAGCGAATTTATTCGTGAAAACTGAGTACGTAGAAGGTCGTGATAAAGCAGCCATGCCACAAGGTCACCAAATCGTTACAGCCGCTACCATGGGTAAAAACATCATGGAAACGTTGGATTGTAAAACGTGTCATAAAACGAATGAAACATCAATCGGCCCTGCATTTATGTTAGTGGCAGATAAGTATAAAGGCGATCCAAAAGCCAGCGACTACTTGGTGAATAAAATCATCAAAGGTGGTGGCGGTGTTTGGGGTGAAACGGCCATGAGTGCTCACCCTAACTTAAGTGTGGGTGATGCGAAAATGATCGTTGATTATATCTTCTCATTGAAAGCAGACCCTGCTAGCAAGATTGCTTCCTTACCTGCAACAGGTAGCGTAGTACCTGCTACAGCGGCAACATTTAAAGACAAAGGTATTTTCTACTTACTTGCCAGCTATACCGATAAAGGTGGTTCTGGTATTAAGCCATTAACAGGTAGCGCTATTGCAGAATTAGTATCTCCATCCTTATCGGCATACGACTTCACCGTAGGTGATGGTGTATCTAAAATGGAATACAACGGTATGCGTTTAGCCTTGCCAAGTGCGAATAGCTTTATGACATTTGCGAAATTGGATTTGAACTCCGTCAATGGAATCGAATTACAATACGCCGGTCAGAAACCATTAGAGCACGGTTTACGCGTGCAAGCTTACTTGGGTACACAATTGCTCGGTGAAACAGTTATCGGTCAAAACTTGGAACCAATGAAGCCATCTTTTGCAACCATCAACTTTGCAACAGTTAACGGCGTTACGCCACAAGACTTGAAATTGGTATTTACACCGGCTAGTCCAGGAGAAGCTGGCACGTTGGGTATTATCTTCATCAAGTTATTGTCGAGATAATCTACGCAATCATACATTTCAGGCCCTCTTAGCGACAAACTAAGAGGGCTTGTTATTTTATATCCAACGAAAATATCACGCGATTAATCGGCCTGTAATCGATTGTTTACATATTTTTATAGTAATTTCACCCGCAACAACGCGTGGGAGTGCGTTGTTGTATTTTTATTGAAAGGATTGAACATAAGCGAGGTTACTTGCGTAACCGACGTACACTAAACCTAATCGACTGCATTACATGAAGGCAATCATACCCGTAGCTGGGGCTGGCACCAAGCTACGTCCACATACGTATACACAACCGAAAGCCCTGATTCCATTAGCAGGCAAAACCATTCTCAGTATTATCGTTGACCAATTAGAGGAAGCGGGCATTACAGAGTTTGTATTTGTTGTTGGCTATTTGGGTGAAAAGATTCAACATTACGTGGAGAAGAAGTATCCACATTTAACTTGTCATTTCGTACAACAGAATGCGCGCCAGGGTACTGGTCATGCTATTCTCTTAACACGCGATGTAGTACAGAACGACGAGATTTTGATTGTACTCGGTGATACTATCTGTGAATGTGACTTTACGGAGATCATCAATTCGCCGGTATCGTTATTGGGTGTGAAGAAAGTAGATGATCCGCGTAACTTTGGTGTAGCGGAATTGAATGAAGAAGGAACGATTACCCGTGTAATTGAGAAGCCACAAATTCCGAAATCTAACCTTGCTTTAGTAGGTCTTTATAAAATTCGTGAAACAAAGCAGTTGTATAAATGCTTAGAAGATAATTACCGCGACCAAGTAAAATCGCACGACGAGTTCCAGTTAACGGATGCGTTGGATTGTATGATACAGCACGGGGTAAAATTCAATGCATTTAAAGTAACGAACTGGTTTGATTGCGGGCGCAAAGAAACCTTGTTGGAAACGAACGCGATAATGTTGAAGAAATATAAACCGAGCGCTGTTCCACCCACTATTCCTTACGAAAACACGATCATTATTCCCCCGGTAAGTATTGGCGAGGGATGTAACATTAAGAACTCCATTATAGGCCCGAATGTAGCCATCGGTGATAATACGGTGGTGAGTTATTCCATTGTAAAAGACAGCATCATTGGATCGTTCAGTAACTTGTACGAAGTAGTATTAAAATCCAGCCTTATAGGGAGTGATGCGAACATTCGCGGGTTAAGTCAAAGTTTAAATATTGGTGATAATACGGAAATCGATTTAGGTTGATGATGTGAATGTTTTGCATTCGTTATATTTGAAACATGCAAAACAGGATCACCGACTTATTCGGCATAGAATTGCCTATTGTACAAGCGGGCATGATATGGGCGAGCGGATGGAAGCTAGCATCGGCAGTTAGTAATGCCGGGGGGCTGGGTATCATTGGCGCCGGTAGCATGTACCCCGCTGTACTGCGCGAACATATTCAACAGTGTAAGCAAGCTACGCAAAAACCCTTTGGCGTAAATGTACCGTTACTCTATCCCGGTATCGATGAAATTATTCAAATCATCATCGAAGAAAAAGTTCCCATCGTATTTACATCGGCAGGTAATCCTAAAACCTGGACACCTACATTAAAAGCTGCGGGCATTACCGTTGTGCATGTAGTATCGAGCGCTAAATTCGCCCAAAAAAGCGAGGCCGCCGGCGTAGATGCTGTAGTTGCAGAAGGGTTTGAAGCCGGTGGGCATAATGGCCGTGAAGAAACAACCACTATGGTGCTTATTCCTGCAGTGAGTGCTGCTATTAATATACCGCTTATTGCAGCGGGTGGTATTAGTTCCGGCAAAGCCATGGCAGCCGCCTTTGCATTAGGTGCCGATGCGGTACAAGTAGGTAGCCGTTTTGTAGCCACCCCCGAAGCATCTTCCCACATCAACTTCAAAGAAGCCATTATTACGGCGCAAGAGGGTGATACCATGTTATCACTCAAACGTTTAACACCTGTACGCCTCTTGAAGAACAAGTTTTTCGACGATGTACAACAAGCTGAAGCTAGCTGTGCCAGCGACGAGGAATTGAAAAACCTCCTTGGTCGTGCCCGTGCAAAGCGCGGTATGTTCGAAGGCGACATGCGTGAAGGCGAATTGGAGATCGGCCAAGTAAGCGCCTTAATCGACCGTATTCAACCCGCAGCCGAGGTAGTGGCCGAAATATGGGCAGAATATAAAGCCACCGTGCAACGCTTACAAGCTTAAACAATTGGTTTACAGTACTGTTTCGAGAACAAATGCAGCTAAACACAAGCCGGCAAAGGCTTTAGATAGGCTGGAGATAGGGTCGAGATAGGCTTTTACTAGGGTTTAGATAGGGTAAAGATAGGCTAGAGATAGGCTAGAGATAGGCTGTGGATAGGGTAAGGATAGGGTTGTATAAGGTAAACATCGACAAACGACCGGGTGAAAGACGGTGAATAAAGGGCGCTATAACGTAGACCTACGGCCGATTTCAAGGCAAACTACAGAGAAACTACAGAGAAGTTACAGAGAACCTACAGAGGAAGTACAGAGAGGTTACGGGTAGAGTTGCGTAACTTATTGGTGTATAATACATTTCTAATAATACGGTATTGGGTTGGGATCAAATTCCCTAGCCAAGAAGTGTATATATGCTGATTAAGATGAATGAGCTGAAAAGTAGTATACGATTGCCAGCCTAAGTGTGAAAGCTTGCTACCTGGGATCAGTGCTGGCCTCTACAAATATAAAAAAATAGGCTGCTTTTACCATGTAAAGGCAGCCTATTTTTACTTTATTACTTACAACCCATTAGTTATTCTTAAAGATCCATTTCACCGCTTCTTTCAAGGTTGGTTTCTTACCGTTTAACAAGATACCTGTGCGGTAAATTCTACCGGCGATCCAAGTAGTGGTAATGAAACCAATTATTAACAACGACATCGATAAGATCAATTCCCAATACGCTACTGTACCCGGAACGCCGTAAGGTATACGAGCCATCATTACTACCGGTGCAGTGAACGGGATAATACTACCCCATACTGCCACTTGGCTTGTTGGGTTGGTCACCGCTTGGAACATGATCATAATAGCAATGATGATCGGTAAGGTGATCGGGAACGTGTAGCTCTGTGCATCGTTAGGGTCTTCGTTTACTAAACTACCAACGGCAGCAAATAAAGAAGAGTAGAATAAATATCCACCTAAGAAATAGAATACGAAGCAGAACGTAATCATACCCCAATCAGCGCTCTGTGCAATCACTGAGATTTGTTTCACGGCCATCATCATCGCTGTGTTGTTACCGGCAGATTGAGCGGTTGTTAAGTCACTACCTGCAAAGAATAATGGTAATGAGAAGCTTAAACCCCAAATTAAGAAGATCCAGATTAAGAACTGTGTTAAACCTACGGCTCCAATACCGAGGATTTTACCCATCATTAATTGGAATGGTTTTACACTACTTACTATGACTTCCGCAATACGGTTTGTTTTTTCTTCCATTACACCACGCATTACCATCATACCAAATACCAACAACACAATGTAAATAATGAAACCACTACCGTAACCAATGGCTAATGCTAAGCCTGCACTACCTTCTTTCTCGTCTTTACCGGTTTTGCTAATGATATTTACATTCGAACGAATACCTTCTACTTTAGATTTATCGATGCCCGCTCTTTCCATGCGGATATCTTCGATAACAGCATCTAATTTTCCTTCCAATTTGCTCTGCGTCATGATGCTCATCTGGCCTTTCCCATAATACACGATGTTAGGATCACGAACTAGGTCCATTTGAGGAATATGCAGCAAACCAGTATAGCCTTTATCGAGGTACGTGTTGCGTAACGAATCGAAGGGTTGGTCGCTGAATGTGAAACGTACTTCGTCGAAGTCGGGAATACGGTTGGCGAATAATTTACTTTCGTCTACTACAACGATCTTCTCGTTAGAGCTGCTGTTCTTCGCTAATAAGGCAGGAACAATCATTAATGCCAAGAAAAGTAATGGCATCAACAACGTTACAACAAGAAATGATTTCTTGCGAACACGTGATAAGTATTCACGTTTTATAATGATGAAAATTTTGTTCATATCGAATAAGTTTGATAGTCGTTAGTAATGTTATGCTAAGATGCCGCCCGTTTTATTCACTTGCTCAATGAATACCTCGTTGATGGTAGGTAATACTTCTTCGAAGTAAGTAATGGTAACGTTTTGGTTAATGAAATGACGAAGGATGTCATTCGTTTGGCTGTCTTCGTTTAACTTAACGACTAATGATTTTGGTTGCGATTTTTCGATCGTGAAATGATGCGTAGCTACTTGCGCGAAATTAATGGGCTCTGCGAAATCGACCCTGAAGAGGTGCTTTTTGAAATCTTGTTTGATTTGTGCTACGCTACCATCGAGTACTTTTTTACCGAGATTCACCAACACGATATGATCACAGATTTCTTCTACTTGCTCCATACGGTGCGTAGAGAAGATTATCGTAGTACCGTTTTCGGCGAGTTTGAATATCTCGTCTTGAATCAATAACGAGTTAATAGGATCGAGACCAGAGAACGGTTCATCGAGGATAAGCAATTTAGGATCGTGCATCACGGTAGAGATGAACTGCACCTTTTGTTGCATACCCTTACTAAGTTCTTCGATTTTCTTGTTGGCCCAATTCTCTATTTCAAAACGTTTGAACCAATAGTTGATTTTGTTTTTCGCATCGCTATTACTTAAACCTTTCAGCTGCGCCAAGTACATGACCTGCTCTCCCACTTTCATTTTTTTGTACAAGCCACGCTCTTCCGGCATATAACCAATCAACCCTACATCTTTCAGCGGGTCGAACGATTTACCATCGAATAATATCTGGCCTGCATCGGGATAATAAATACCCGTTAACATACGAAGGAGGGTAGATTTACCGGCGCCATTAGGGCCTAATAAACCGAAAATGCTTCCTTTAGGGATGGAGAAGCTAATATCGTCTACCGCTTTATGGGTAGCATAATATTTCTTTAGGTTGTTGATCTCTATTAGGTTCATAGTACGAATTGATAACTAGGAGCAATATTACTGTACAGATTGTGCTGTTGCAATAAAAATACACGAAATGTTGGTATCATCTTACGAACCGGGGTTTTATCTGTATCTACAGGATGGGGTTTTTAACTCCGTTGGTGGGTAGGGGTGCTAACGAAGGGCCGTCCGGCGGGGGTTAACAATGATTCTTTCTTTAATAATGTTTTTTTCTTTGAGATGTACAGGTAAGTATTCTTATTTCAGTTTTCTGATGGGGCATCGGCCATTCTTATTTCGATTACATCCTAATGTGTTACTTTCTTTGCTTCTCCAAAGAAAGTAACCAAAGAAAGGAGGAAAAACGGCGAAAGACTGCGTCGCCGTTTTATCGGGATGTTGATTGAGCGGTGGTGCTACTGTGGTGAAGGGCGGTGGTTCTTTGTGGTGCCTGTTTTGTTGGGGTGGGAAGATGGTTGTTTTGGTGGTGAGGGGGTTGGGGCAAAACCTTTAGGGACGGAGGACCTAATGGTTTTGTGAACGTGGTTTATGTGAGGTTGTGGTGAAGGAGGTTTG
>NZ_QLLL01000001.1:0-404225 GCF_003259335.1 Chitinophaga skermanii | reverse complement strand
TTGGAGTGGTGCTGATTGATGCAAAACCTTTAGGAACGGAGGACCTAATGGTTTTGTGAACGTGGTTTATATGAGGTTGTGGTGAAGGAGGTTTGATTGGGGGGAGGGGATTGTATGAGATGTGGGTTGATTTGTATTATATAGATATCTACATGTTTTTTTTAGGGGCATGAGAAGGCTGCCTGGCTTTTTTCCAGGGGAGGTGATAAAACGAACAACTACAGGGTGTTATGGGTGTAGTTGTTCTAGGATGGCTACGGCTACGCGTTCGCCGTCCATGGCGGCGGAGACGATGCCGCCGGCGTAGCCAGCGCCTTCGCCACAGGGGTAGAGGCCTTTGATTTGGGGGTGTTGGAGGGTGGTGGAGTCGCGGGGGATTCTTACGGGGGAAGAGGTGCGCGATTCGGTGGCGACTAGGATGGCTTCGTTGGTGAAGTAGCCGCGCATTTTTTTGCCGAAGGCTTGGAAGGCTCCGGATAGGCGGGTGTGTACGGCGGCGGGGAGCAC
This sequence comes from Chitinophaga skermanii, assembly GCF_003259335.1. GTDB lineage: Bacteria > Bacteroidota > Bacteroidia > Chitinophagales > Chitinophagaceae > Chitinophaga > Chitinophaga skermanii. The sequence continues at coordinate 403,718 of NZ_QLLL01000001.1, read as the reverse complement.
TTCTTTTAGGTTGGTGCTGCGCAGGCCGGGGATGTAGGAACAGCCAGGGAGGGTGTTCGATACTTTATTGTTGACGAAGTCGGCCATTCTTTGGGCGGGGGCTACGAATTTGCCGCCTCCGGCGTTGAAGGACTCTTTTTCTACGTGTTGTTGGTAGTACATGGCGCGGAGTTCACCGTGGTGTTGGAAGGGGGCGAAGTCTTCTTCGTCTACGGTTACGACCATGCCTGAGTTGGCGTATGGGTTGTTTCTTTTTGAGGGGCTCCAGCCATTTACGACTAGTTCGCCAGGGTCGGTGGCGGCGGGGGCGATGATACCGCCGGGACACATACAGAAAGAGAATACGCCGCGGCCGTTTACTTGTTCTACTAGGCTGTAGCTCGCGGGTGGTAAGTAATCGGGGCGGATGAGGCAGTGGAATTGAGCGCTGTCGATCAATGCTTGGGGGTGTTCTATACGAACGCCTAGGGCAAAGGGCTTGGCTTCAATTAATATGTTTTGTGCGTGTAATAATTTGAAGATGTCGCGGGCAGAGTGGCCGGTGGCTAATATGACGTGTTTGGCTTCGAATAGATCGCCGGTTGCCGTTTTTACACCTTCGATGGTGTTGTTTCGTATAGCCAGTGCCGTTACTTTCTGTTCGAAGTGCACTTCGCCGCCGCAGGCGATGATATGATCGCGCATGGCGGTGATGATGTGCGGTAACTTGTTGGTACCTATATGTGGATGGGCTTCGAAAAGGATGTTTTCTTCTGCGCCAAAATGTCGGAATAATTGGAGGATGCGGTTAATATCGCCGCGTTTGTTGGAGCGGGTATATAACTTACCGTCGGAATAGGTGCCGGCTCCGCCTTCGCCGAAGCAATAGTTGGAGTCGGGGTTTACTTCGCCGGTTTTGTTGAGGGCGGCGAGGTCGCGCCTGCGGGCGCGTACGTCTTTACCTCTTTCGAGTACAATGGGTTGGATACCTTGTTCAATGAGGCGGAGTGCTGCAAATAGTCCTGCTGGGCCTGCGCCTATCACGATAGCTTTAGGTGCATTCTTTGGTATTACATCAAATTCAAACTGGATGGATTCTCTTTCAACGAAAGGTTCGTTCACGTACACTTTGAGGGTGAGCATGAAGTAGATTTGCTTGGAGCGGGCGTCGATAGATCGTTTAATGATGTGGAAACCAGTGATATCACTGAGTTTGACGCCGAGTTCGGCAGCAGCTTGTTGTTGAATGCTGATTTGAGAAGCGGCCTGTAGGGGCTTAAGTTTGAGCGATATTTGTTGGATCATAATTGTAGCTGTTAGGTATTTATCCTAAAACGGGGTACAAATATACGTTAATCGCTGAAACTGGGGAAGTTAGTAAAAACAAGAAATCCCGGCATGGCCGGGATTTCATCATTTTCTCGTTGTAATATCTTAACTAATATAAAATATTAGAATGGTAAGTCGTCACCAGACTCTTGCTGAGTAGGGTTGTACACTTCTTGTGAACCACCGTAGTTCGGTTGAGCGTCGGCTCCTGGAGCGCCTTGCATCATGGATTCCATTCTCCACGCGTCCAAGTTGGTGATATAATTCACGCGGCCATCTTTTTCCCAACGTGTTCCTTTAATATTAAAATAAACTTTTACTGTCTCTCCCTCGTTAAATCTATCTACAATCGCAGTCCTGTCTTGAACGGCTTGAAATTTAATATAGTTGGTGATGATACGACCGTTGATGTCTTCAGACTTTTCTATAACAAATTCTCTTGTTTTAAAGGTTTCACTACGCTGCATGGTGTTGTACTTCACGATCAGCTTACCAGTAATTTCAAAGCTCATGACAAAAAATTATTTAAAAAATTCAGTTGCGCCAAAGATAAGTTTTCCCAGGAAAGAACCAACAATAACTTTTACACAACTTATTCTCAAAAATCAAATAACCTTTCATACATTTGCGTCCGCTTTCGAAAATGCGGGAAACATATTTTAATATGACATGCATTCATGGGTAGGTGAAAACAATAGGAACCAACCGCTGTATTTGGCATTTAATTTTAACCGGCAATAGTATTTTACCGACATTCTGTTTTTATTTAAATAAACGGGACAACAAGTTTTGAAATCAGTTGTTAATCATGCAACTACAAACAACAAAAAAAACGGTAGAATCTAGGAGGAACAAGGGTTTTAGGCGATCGACTAGAAGGCACAACAAAGGACAGACATATTGTAATTATCTGAAAAAAAACAAGGCCAGATAAATTTTTTTTTTCAACATTTTCTACAGATATTCGTCATCCTGTCTAAAAAATTTTTCAACATTCTTCGTTGAGAAGTTTGAATTCGAGAACACCCTAATTAATAAACGACAAATTATTTTTTCTAAATGAATAAAACTTGCGAACAAGTTTGGGATAGGTGTCTGAATATAATCAGGGATATAGTGGAATGGCAGCCGTTCAAGACATGGTTTGAACCTATTAAACCCATAAAGCTTGAAAACAATGTTTTAACGATTCAAGTCCCCAGTCAATTTTTTTACGAATACCTCGAGGAACATTATGTAGGTTTACTTGGTAAGACTATTAAACGTGAGTTAGGGAAAGAGGCCAGGTTGGAGTACAGGATTGTCGTTGAAAACAGTACCCCGCACCAGCATGCGAAAACCGTAAACATGCCTACGCAGTTTACCAAACCACAGAAAGAGAGCGAAGTAGATTTCCCGCTTACTATTCACAACCCAGTGAAGAACCCGTTTGTAATACCGGGTATTAAGCGTGTGCAAATTGATTCGCAATTAAATCATAATTACACCTTTGACTCGTACATCGAGGGTGATTGTAACCGTGTTGCCCGCAGGGCAGGGAAAACCGTGAGCGATAAGCCGGGCGGTACTTCCTTTAACCCGCTGGTAATTTACGGCGGCGTGGGATTAGGTAAAACGCACCTTGCACAAGCCATTGGCAACGAGGTGAAACGTCAAAACCCTAATAAAGCCGTATTGTACGTGAGTGCCGAGAAATTCATCAACCAATTTATCGATCACTCTAAAAACAATATTATTAACGACTTTATTCACTTCTATCAATTAATAGATGTATTAATCGTTGATGATATCCAATTCTTTGCCCGTGCAGAGAAATCACAAGATGCGTTCTTCGCCATCTTTAACCACTTACACCAATCGGGTAAGCAATTGATCTTAACGTCGGATAAACCGCCGAAAGATTTAGATGGCGTGCAAGAAAGGTTGTTAAGCCGCTTCCGTTGGGGTTTGAGTGCCGATATACAAGTACCCGACTTCGAAACACGTATGGAAATCTTAGAGATGAAGATGCGTAACGACGGGTTGGAGATGCCGAAAGAAGTAGTGAAATACGTAGCGTATAATATCCAAAGTAACGTACGTGAATTGGAAGGCGCTTTGATTTCATTATTAGCACAATCATCCTTAAACCGCAAGGAGATTGATTTAGACTTAGCAAAACGTGTATTGAAATCATTTGTGAAAACATCTTCTAAAGAGATTACGATTGATAGTATCCAGAAGATGGTATGCGAATATTTTGATGTGCCTTACGATAAATTATTACAGAAAACGCGTAAACGCGAGATCGTACAAGCCCGCCAGATAACGATGTACTTGGCGAAATCATTCACAAAGAACTCACTGAAAACAATCGGCGAACACTTTGGTGGTAGAGACCACACAACGGTGATTCACTCTTGCCAAACCGTAAAAGATTTAATGGATACGGATAACACATTTCGAGACAGCGTGATTGAATTACAACAGAAAGTGCAACTAGCAGCGATGTAATTTAATCAAATAAAAATATTGCAAAACGGCCTTGGTACTACATCCTAGGCCGTTTTTATTTTAATAAAGAAAAAATATTTTAAAAAAATCTCAAAAGACTTTTGGAGAATTAAAATCTTTACTTACTTTTGCAACCCCGACCGGGGAATGGTGAGGTGCCTGAGTGGCCGAAAGGAACGGTTTGCTAAACCGTCGTACGGGTTAAACTGTACCGAGGGTTCGAATCCCTCCCTCACCGCAAGAGAAACCGGAAGTATGAAAATGCTTCCGGTTTTTTGTTTGTATATCTTAATTGGACAATCTATTATACACTTCGCTCCAATATTTTTTCCGTTCGTTAAAAGCTGCTTCATACTTCTTCACCAATACAGCATGTTTATCTTTAAAAGATTGATCAATTGTATTGTTTGTAGTATTTGTAATAAATGCGATGACATTATTGATGTTCCCTAGTATCTTTTGAAAATCTTCTTTACTAAGCGTCGTTTTCTCATCAACATAGATCTTCATGGCAATATCATTCGTAGCAAGCCCATTTGGTATATTTTGTGTTCCCATACTATAATTCATAAAGTCGCCCGTCATCACATTCGGGAACCAAGCAGGTATATCTAATGTCCGGGGATTTGCATCATTTACATTGTTGTAAACCTTAAACCCGTTGAATGAATTGAACAAGTACCACTCCGAATCAATAAACGTATACATGGCTTCGGGGCAATTTAAAGCATTCAACCATTGCTTATAAGGTACTGGACCGGTTGACAATAACGAAGGATCAATTACAAGCGTATCGTTTTTATCGCTTATGATGATTGGAGCAACGTGATAAGTCCAGTTAACCGTATCAGTAATCTGTAAGGGATCTTTCACAAAAAGTTGTTTCTTCGATAAGAAAGTATACCGCGCGGGAGCAAAGCACCAAATCTTTTGCGTTTGAATACCCTTCTTTTGCAGTGCAGTTGACATGAAATGCGCACGGTTTTCGCAAGCACCATGAATATAGCGATATTCAAATTTCAAAGTATCTAAAAGATACCTATATGCCCCATCGATTTGAGCAGTAGTATAACGAGCGATAGGAGTATTTGTTGGATTACAACAGTTCAACAAATGATTTTCTTCGATAGGTAGATAGAATTGCCCTGTTACCTTCGACATCATAAGAAGGCAAGAGAAAAGCATCAGTAACTTTTTCATGTTTTTACGTTGTATTTTTTGGGATTATAATGTTGACGTTAAACCGGGGTATCACATCATCTCTTTAAATCTACAATAAATTCTTTCTTATTAATAAAAAACCCCAACATGCTATTACCACATGTTGGGGTTTTGTTTTTCCAGTATGCAATGATCCTATTCGATCACTGCTACTTGTAAGTTCATGTTCACCGCGAGGTGTTGTTGCCAAGGTTGAGGACAATTAATCGTAGTGGTTGGCTCGATTACATACATGACTGCTACCATGCAATTTTCTACACAATAGAAAACGGGTTTGCAGTTTGCATTGGCCCAATTCTGTGCAGCAATGCCAGATGGAGACGTGCGCCAAGCATTCCATTTATTCGTGATATCGGCCCATAATTGGGAATACGTTTTACCGTCGCAAATAATGGGGTCCCATGGTTCTACGGGGCCTACAGGGCCGGTTCCTGTGCCGGGTACGGTTTGATAGAAATCGTTGCCGTTGGCTACGATTTGGGAAGAACGGGCTGTGATAAGTTGGTTGTAACCAACTTCGTTTACAAATACATTGATAGTACGTACTGCTTTTTTAGTAGTAGTTGTTTTAGCAGTTTTAACGGGCGTATGTTTTACAGCATAGCTGCTTAATACTACGCATACTAACAAAGCTGAAAGCCAAGTTGCGATGTGTTTCATAAATGGGAATATTGAGGGTTTGTGAAAAATGTATTGCTCATGCTAAGTGCGCGGGTAATAGGGTTAACCGGGTTACTTGTACAATTGAATCCGGGTTTGAAAATATGTTAGGGAACTAATACGGCTTCTAATGATCCTCTTTTGGCTACCTCTCCATACCATTGCGCGATGTTACATTTCCAGTTAGTGGGTTCGATGGCGTACAAAACTGCTAGGCCACAATTGGCGAAACAAATCATGTAAGGTTGACAAGTTTGGTTAGCCCATTGTTGCGCAGCGGCGCCGGCTGCCGAGTTACGCCAATTGTTGTAGCGCGTTGAAATATCGGCCCATAATTGGGAGTGGGTCATACCATCACAAATAATAGGATCCCATGGTTCTACAGGACCAACAGGGCCGGTACCAGGAATGGTAACAAAGTAATTCTTGCTCACTTCTTGCACGGCAGATAGTTTGGCGCTTTTTAATTGTTCAATGCCAATAGCATCTACTTTAACGGTTACTTTACTTTCTGCGATAGTAAGCGTGGGTTTGTTCGTGTCGGCGCTGCGGAATGCGTAACTACTGAAAATAACGCATGCAAGTAGAGCAGCGCACCAGGTGGCGAAGTGCTTCATAATGGGAATGATTTAGGGTTGTTAAAAAATAAAATCGACATGCTCCCGGGAAAGCAAGACTGTTTAGTGCTCAGATTCAATTAAGTAATTCAAAAGTAGAATAGACACATGCAGTGATGTTGCAGTTGATGCATCGATTGACCTATCAATAAAAAAGACGTTCCACTAATAGTAGAACGTCTTTACAGGTTATATGCTTAATAAAGGTTTTACATATCGCCTTCTTCCAAGGAGAAGATTTCTTCCAAAGGCACTTCGAAAACCTTGGCTAATTTTAATGCGAGCACGGTAGAAGGTACGTACTTATTGGATTCAATGGTATTGATGGTTTGACGTGAAACGCCTACCAACTTAGCTACATCATCCTGCGTGAGATTTTTCTTTGCGCGCTGCACCTTTATCGTGTTTTTCATGCAGATACTCTTTTGTTGTTTCGATAAACGATAAAATTAAAACGGATGATAAAAATTACCAAAACGGTAAACATGTTATAGATCATCACGCTTAAGAAATCGAAGCCGTAAAATACGAATGCACATATGATTAACAAGGCATAATTGATGACGACGGCCCATTGTAAAGATTCTAGCCGAACAAGCGCGATGTACTCATCTTCGTTCTTCTCTTTCGAGAAAGAAATCATCATTAAAGAAACAATTAAACCGAGGAAAACAAATTCATCATCTAAGTACGGGCTGGCGAAATTCTTAAAACCGACATCAAACTTGATGAAGCCGGTATCAAAATGTTCAATATAGAAATAATAGAGTAAGAAAATGGGGAATAGCATTAAGCCAATTTTCTTGTACTTGTTGGGTAAAAGGAGTCGAGATTTCATATGGGATCAATTTTCAACCAAGTTAAGCATATTTTACTATTTGTCAAGTTTATTTTACTTTTAGTATAATATTTTTTACTTATTAAGGTATATTTTATTGATACATAGTGGGAATGTTTTATTCGTATAAAGAATAATTTATTTTTTTCTATATGAACCTTGGTAGGTGAATCCTGTTAAAATATCTTTACAGTGTTTACAAAGATCAAATCGAGCCGCACCTATGAGTCATGCTATTTTTTGTTACAAGTCCCTCGTGGGCAAACCCATCAAGGAAGAAGCGCTGCTATTGATCAAATTGCATTTGGAAACTTTGGGACATTGCGAGAAGAATGTGCCCATGCAGCACCGGATTGTGCGCGCCTTGGAAACGATTAACCCTTCCCTTGAAACTATTCAATTGAACCATGAAGCCATTGCTGTTCAGCAAAGCATTACGTTGGAGGAAGCGGAGTATTTGTACGATCATATCGATTTGAATACCCCACCCCATGAAACACCGGTGAGTTTATCCATTTTACACCATATGGTGAGTATCCGTGTAGGGAATTGGCCGAAGGGGGCTGCTTCGGATAAGCTAATTATCGATTTAGGGCGCTATATTAAGGCGATCCGGGAGGTGGCCGGGTATTTTGTGTACGACCCGCAATTAGACACCGTTTTCGACCCCGCAGAGAATAATTTCCAACGTTTAAAGCTATACATGGCAGAGGAAGACCCGCTAACCCGGTTGATAGATGCACCGAAGGATAAAAAGCCTTGGTATAAATTCTGGTAGCTTTTCTTCATACAGCACTTGCTTAACAACTTATTGGCTAGAAAATTTTGTGGGTTTTACGTGTTAAAACACGGGCAATCAATTGTTCTTGCTATTTCCTTTCGCTACATGCCAATTTGAAGATTCTCTTCTCAATAACATATGTTTAACATCTAGCGACCGCTTTTTTCATTTATTTACTAGACGATTTTCCTGCTTGAAAATCGATCAAGAAGTGATAAAATGGTTTGTAGCATTGCCCCATGTGCGCCCTGGAAAAACCGCGTTATAGTCGACGTATCCCATCAACCAACGTAAATGAAAAGTATGATTTCGTTACAACTGAAGACTAACCAACATAATTCACAACGATGATCTTTCTAATCAAAGGAGCAGGCTCCACTACACCATTCCTAAATGTGACACGTGTACCGGAACACTTCGAGAAACTGCTGATTGTTGGTCGAGCACGCACCGGTTATGTTAAGCACGGCGTAAACGAATGGTTTATGCAAGAATTTGATAAGCCACAATACACGGTGATTGTGACTTACTTTTTCATCAATGAATTTGTTACCCTTTTACCGAAGGTAACAACGCCTGTGCAAGCGCATATCTATGTTGAGGAAGGCCCCATTACATTATCTCAACGTCGTTGCAACAAAGCACTACACCTCGTAGAAAACGAGTACTACGAATTCCTCATCCCATGCAGTGGCACTGATATGCCGCTAGATGTAGGTACGTATTGTACCAAGCACATCGAGATTCCCCGTGGAAGTACGTTCACGCTCACACCACAAGAGGTGAAAAGCATTTTGCGTATTCACACGCCGCACGATTAATTTACAGTTGTGCTGTGATATTCTGCCTTGTTATGCGAATCATGTTCGTGTAACCAAGATGGTATTGTTATGGAAGAAAAAAGGGATTTAGACCGGGCTATTGAGTTGAATGTACAGTTGGCTTCGCTATTGCACATGTTTGCGGAACGGGAAAGGAGGCGGAAGCGATCGTGGTGGAGGAGATTTTGGGGGTAGGTTTCTTAATTGCTATGATTGTACGAATGATGGTTGACATATCAATTAGATGTTCATCACTATTTGCTACCCGCTTTGTGTACAATCCACACACTTGTTATCATTGCGATCGTCATTGTATATCAATGTGGTACTAAAAAATACTTTGGGCCACTGTGGCATGTATCAAAGGTTGTTTTTACAAAAACTTATACATCACCGCTATTACTGTTGTTGTTATGAGTGGCAAGTGTTAACACTGCGCCTTGTTATGATAACCACCATTTTTGTTCTACCTCCCCACTTTCCTGCCCAGCTGCCCGAAGGGGTAGCTGAGGTGGGTATAGTTGAGGTGTTGTTCGATTGTGTATATATGATTTTTCTTTTTTCTTTCAGCTTACCGGGATTATAGTATATGTAGATCAAGCGTTTCCCCGGGATTTTTTCAAGTTTAACCTGTTATATAAATTTCATGAGTAGTAAAAAGTACCCGTCACTCCTTAGCTTTTTCGTGACGGCAAATGAGGCCTAGTAAGGGCAACCACCATTATTTTTTATCTACCGGTATTAACCAGCCGGTTTCTCCGCCATTTCTGCATTCTCACAAATGGTTTTCGAATGGTTCTAATTCACTCATCACTAGGGAGCCGCTGACCGATTGGGTTGGCGGCTGGTGGTGGGGGTTGTGGAGCATCGAAAGGTGATAATCATGTCTATTTTGAAACGCTGAAAATCTGATACAGTGTACTTAGTTAATTTTAAACTAAATCACTTATCATGAGATCACATATTTTACTGTCTATTGTATCAATAATTTCTAGTAGTTTCGCTGTAAACCAAGAAAGTAACTTTGTAGCTGATTGTAGTACCTCACTTATCGTACCTACTGCCGACATCACTCCATATTCCAAAATAACTACACCATTAACACGATTTATCACAACCTACTCAACTGCAAGAATGAACATAGATAAAATTGCTCGCCCCCCAGTAAGTAATACGTTTATTGATCCAATTGGATGTGAAGGAATTGGACAATTTTGTTGTGCACGAGGTTCGCAAGTAAATATTCTCGGTGTCACGTATTTCCGAATTGAACAAGTGTTCCAGGAGCTTTAACCAACCGGTTTGAGTGATTATAAAAGCACGTTACATATTTAGTAATAAAATATTCAATGTTAACAAACAAATGCCGCTCAATTGCAGGGACACTTCTTAGTTTTGATCTGTAACACCAAGAAACATACTATATCGACAATTGAATACGCGGAAAAACCGAATGTTTATTAACTATTAAACCACGGATATATTATGAAGCCGACAAACCTGTTGAGTAAATTAAGTATGCCAATTTTCTTGAAGAAGATCAATTATAAAGAGATCATTATTGAGTTGATTGCTGCGATATTTATTGTATTGTGGTTTTATACTGGGATAACTAAAATAATGGATTTCGACGAAACAAAAGTGCAAATGTCTCGCTCTCCATTTATACATGACTTCTCAACATTTCTAGCATATACAGTACCTCCATTTGAAGTATTAGTGGGGATATTGTTCATCTTCAAAAAGACTAAGCACCTGGCCTTCTTAATTTCATTCATATTGATGTTTGCATTCACAGGTTACATATATCTCATGCTTACTTATGCATATGATTTGCCTTGTAGCTGTGGTGGGATTATCAATAAATTGAATTGGGAGCAACATTTATATTTAAATGCAGTATTGACAGTGCTAGCTACTTTGGGGTATTTTTTGACCGCTAAAAGAAAATCATAACTTCTTTATACGTTTTTTCCTTAATGGCCATAAGGCAGGGTTCTGTATTGATAACAATATAGGACAAACCACTCCCTGTAAGTTAAGTGGTACCACAATTAATTCATAACCTTAAAAAATTTTAAAATGAAACTTTTAAAATCTTTCTTCGCTGCAGCTATCGCAGTTTTAGCTATTTCTGCTACTGTAGCAGCTCATGCTGGTGCTTTTGAAGTTAAACGCGTAGCTGATTGCTATACTTTGTTAAACATTCCTTCTACTCCAGCTCCAACTGGCTACACCAACATTAATCCTAAATTGGAAGGTCAAGTTACAAACTGGACAGCTATCAATGCTCCAGTGGGCAAATTAGCAGTTCCTGTTGTTGATGCAACTCACCCGCTAATTGATTTAGAAGTAGAATGCTTTGGTACTGGTAAATTCTGCTGTGCTAAAGTAGAATTCGTTGCTGCTATTTCTCAATACAGAGTAACTCAAGTAGCTCAAAGATTATAATACAAAGTGCAGGTAGTGTAAACACTACCTGCATTCATTTTTTTAAAATATTAGAATGAAACAAAAAGTTATCACAATAATACTACTTGGGAGCACTTGTTCACTACTTTTAGCAATAATGCTACATTTTAGTAATTTGCCTAATAAAAAAAATAATGGATTTATAAGAATATTTTCTAAGAATGAGTTAAAAATTCAAAGTACTGAAATTATAACTAATGATATAAATAGGATTTGCGGTGTTTCAAAATCACAGTATTATTTTGCGGGAACAGATCCTAGGATTATTCTATCTTGTAACGACTCGCTGAAAAAATGGTCGTATTTGAGTGTCGCAAGAACTATAAGTCCAACATTTTATGCAACTAATTCTATTACTATTGATTCTCCATATATTTATCTATATAGTAATAACGAGAAAATTATATTAATAAATAAAATTGGCAACTCCACAGATAGTATAAATATTCAATCAACCATATTTACGAAATCATTACCACTTGATTCAAACCATTCCATAGTCAGGGCATTTGATCCAACTTATCAGAAACAAACGTTTCAATTAATAAATAATAAAACAGGGATAGTTGAAAAGGAAAATGAAATTATAAATCAGAATAATGATGGAGGTTTTTTAAGTGATGGAAATTTAATCTTTGATAAACAATCAAAATCATTCTTTTACATTACAAGCTACTTTAATAAAGTATATAAGTTTAATGAAAACTTAGAAATTCTAAACAAGTTCAACACAATAGATACAGTAGAAGGCAAAGATCTTGGATTAAGCATTGTAAATAAAAGCAATAGTAATGAACAGAAGATCGCACCAAGCAAAGCACGAATTGAAGTGAATAAACATGCTTCTTATAGTAATAATTTACTGTACGTGTATTCAGGATTAAGAGCAGATAACGAATCCCTTTCAATTTTTAATTCAAGAAACATTATTGATATTTATGAAGCGAATACTGGGAAATATTTGAATAGTATTGTAATTCCGAATTACAAAAATGAACGATTAAAACAATTTCTAGTAAATGAAAATAAACTTATAGCGCTATATAAAAATGCAATAATAGTTTTCACAATGTAAAATTAATTACAATGAAAATACAACTATATTTAATTGCTACCTTAGTTGGTATCACAATTCAAAATCAGAATGATGAAAAAATCCTCGAAGATTGCTATACACTGATACAAATACCAACTATACCACCACCAACTGGCTATTCAAATATCTCACAGACATTAGAATATGACATTACACATTTCCCATATGGGAGCCCAATCAATAAAATAGGGAATTTTACAAGTTCCTCTCAATATCCAATTCTAGATTCAGAATATTGTATTGGACAGGGAGTCTTTTGCTGTGCACAAAAAACATATATCCCAAGCATAAATGCATTTATTGTAACAACAGTATATCAAAAAGTCTATCTCTAAAGGTTGCTCTTTAAGTATCTTTCTATTTCCACAAAAGTAGCATCAGCTAGAATAATTTTGCCATTATTATCCACTAGATATGATGTGGGCAATTTATATATATTGAATAATTTAGCAATAGTACCCCTATTGCCTTGCAAGTCGGAAACATTCAGCCAAGGAAGCTTATCTTTAGTAATAGCATTCACCCAAGAAATATAATGATCATCTTGAGAAATGCCAACCACGTTAAATCCTTTATCTTTATATTTAAAATATAATTCCTTTAGTTCGGGCATAATCTCGCGACAGGGTGCACACCAAGATGCCCAGAAGTCAAGCATGGTAATTTTAGTTTTTCGTATTTCGACTCCTATATCAATGGCTCTTCTATTAACATCAAACGCAACAATTTCTGGCAAATAACCTGCGATAATTAAGCTATTCTTTTTCTTTATTTCAATAGCAGTTAACAATAAATCAAATTGTTCGCTCTCGCGTACTTGACCATTTAACAACCCTAAATAATTATCAATCGAATCAACTTTCATGATTGGAATCATCTTCAATAACAAAAATGCTGAAAAATAAGAACTCGGATTTTCTTTTATATACGATTTCCATGGAAGGAAACGCACATTCTCTAAAGAATCTACTGTTCTCATTGCGTTCAAGGAATTAGAAATTACTCTGGATGTGTCCGAACTTTTTGTGTCTCGCAAATATCGTAGTTCTCCTAGAATTTGATTTAAGTTCAAAATTGCATTTTTCAAAATACTCGCATTAGTATTATCTTTCTCCATAAATGTTGTAAGTTCATTATTCAGCTTATTCTCTTTTATAGTTGCGTTAGGCCAATGTTTAAGAGAAGCTTCAATAGTAAAACTTCCTCTCTCAGCAAAAACTATTAATTCGCGTTTACTAAATGAAGAATCAAGAAAAACATGCAAAAATGTACCATTTTTCTTTAAAAATACCTTTGTTTCAAATTTCCCGTTCTTCGTAACAGTAGTTCCAATTGTATCAACTGAAACTCCATTTTGACAAATATAAATTCTTGTTTCTGAGGGTAAATCTTCAATAATTCCTTTAATAGTTACTATATTTTTCTGTTGAGCAAAAGAATTTAACGATAAAAACAATAATGCTACTATAATGATATAATTTTTCATTTAAAAGTATTTATTTCATTTTTAAAACCACTGCCTTGATATTTCTTTTTTCAAAAAATATTCCTAAACCAAGTTTATTCAACTCCTGATTTAGATCAATATAATTTCCTATAGGATTTAGAAGAATTGAAAATCTTATATTATCGAATCCCGACTCATCTATAACTGAATAATTTGTATGAGTTTTTCTCTGCAATTCGCTAATTATAAAATTAATACAGCCCATATTACAATTGTTCATATAATACTTCCCTTCAGCCGTTTTCTCATAGATTGAAGCTCCGCTAGCATCTTTGATTATCTTTGAATCAATTCTCTTAATTATGAGACATGTATCAAAAAATTCCTCTCTGAAAGATTTTATATTAAAATATATATCCAAATCACTTTGTGCTTTATTGTACATAATTGAATCATAATCATTTGAACTATATTTTGAATAAAGCGAAGGTAATTTCAACTCATAACAATAAGTATTCAAATAATTCCATTTTGTTAAAGAATCTTCATTTTGAGGTGGATAAAATAAACTAGAATCCTTCTCTTCTTTTACAATAACCTTTACCATGTCATATTTAACATGAGACATTATACTACTATATAGACCAACTATTGTTTCATTATAAATAGATATCCCACTGATATTATTGCTTACTGAGTCCCAAATTGCCGCTACAGGAGATTGTGCAGTTAAAATTGATCTGGGTGTTATTATCGAATATGCTGGTAGACTTTTAAGTCTATTAGTGTAGGCTTCTTGTTCTATTAATCGTTTCTTATAGACAGAAAAACTGTTCTCATCAAATCTAAATGGAAAATCAACTATTTTATCCTCCAAATATTTGGCGATATTCCCTTCCGTTGTGCTAGTAGGGTCTGTTCCTGCTAAAAAACGTCCATCCTCATCTAACCAAACATGAAAAGGCACTGCTTTGTACGGAAAAAGTTTAGACAGAATAGTGTCATTAATTATCAATGGTAGTTTATTCTCTTTAATTATTCTTGATTTTTCAAATAAAGATTTTAGATCACTCTTTGAATCCTTTGTTACTAAAAATATTTTAACTCTATCTCCAAACTTTTCTTGAATCTTTTCCATTTTAGGAAATAAAGCAATACAAGAAGCACAATATCTATTCCAAAAATCAAAAATAATTAACTTCCCTTTTAAAGAATCAATGCTAATGTTTGTTTCTTTTCCGTCTTTTAACCTAATATTAAGATTAATATTAGGTACACTCTCTCCAATACTCATTTGCTTTAATTGGGAAAATGAGATATCAAAAAAGCCCAAAATAATACTAATTAAAAGTGCAATGAATTTAATCTTCATAATCAATATATTTACCAACCATTATTTTGTTTAATACCAGATTTACTTATAACATCATCCGGAATTGGAAAAACATACTTAAAAGATTTTGGTTGCAATAAATACTGAGAACCTCCAATATTTCTCAATAAAGTCTTAGCAATTGCTGGATCATTATTGAACCTTTTCAAGTCAAGCCACCTTCTCCCTCTAAGAATAAGTTCTTTTCGTCTTTCTAATAAAATTATTGGAAGCAATTCAGTTGAGCTAAGATTCAAATCGTATGGAATATATTTGTTGAGCTCAAAACGTTGAACTAACAATGAATTTAAAACTTCAACAGCATTCTTAGTCTTATTTAATCGACATAATGCTTCACTTTTAACTAAATAAACTTCATCTAAAGCAATCCCGTAAAATGGTATATTTCTGCTATTTGAATAGGCCCCTTTATAAATTATCCTAGTAATAGTTGAATCAAAATAAACAGACTTTCGTAGGTCCCCTTTCTTATAAGTAGAGTACAAAAATGTGTCAATGTTACAACCTATACTTAATAATGGATAACGCGCACCTGTTGTATGAAGAATGACCTCATCGTTAAATCTGCCCAAATTTTTTATCCCCGCTACCACATCATTAAAATTAATTAGTCTAAACTTGGCATTAAATACTGAATCGCAATAAATACTTGCCTTTTCATATTCACCTATACTTAGATTTATAATTGCTAATAGTGCAAAAGCTGAGACCTTCGAAGCTCTAATTTTATATTCTCCGTATTCGGGGAGCAACTTTGTTGCCGTTTCTAAATCTTTAATTATTTGATCATAAACTTCCGAATTTATCGCTCTTGATGATGATACCGAAATATCAGGATCAAGTCGCAAAGGGACACCCATGTCCAATGAGTTTCTTTGTGATGAAACGTACAAGGGTGCATAAATTTGTGACAATTCAAAATATAGTCTAGCCCTATGAAATAATGCATTTCCAAGTATGCTGTTTTTTCTAATTGCATCAGAAGCATTTCTGAGAATAACTTTCTCAATTCCATCAATCACTACATTACACTTAAGGACACCACTATAAGATGAGTTCCAATCAGCAATTTCAATATTCGGATAATCCTTAGACCATGTATACGCATTTCTTTCTTGATTTGTTATACCTGCTGCCCAAATTGTTTCACTAGTAAAATGATCATCAGAAGCGATCTCACCAATTCCAAGTGGACTTAAATAAGTTCTATTTTCATCTAATAATGCTTCAAAATCTGTTAAGGTGCTAGGTGTAGACATTGAGCCATCTGGCTTTTGATCAAGCCAATCTTTTGAACAACTAGACAATACTAGATATGAAATCATAATCAAGAAAAAGGAAAATATTCTTTTCATATGAAAATTTTTATCAATTAAAAATTAAGGTTTACCCCAAGACTATATGATCTAGAAGGAGGTATGGAAGAAATGTTGGGATACTCTGGATCTAATTTTCTTTTATTTGCTTTCCATAATAGGCCCACATTGTTTACGTTAACAAATAATGATAGTGAGTTAACTTGTAAACGCTGTAATAATTGAGGATTTAGATTATATTGTAATTTTATATCTTGAAGTCTGATATAATCTCCTTTTTCTATTAACACGTTTGATTTTAAGTATGCGTAGTCACGGCTAGGGTCATCAAAATTAGATGGAATACTAGGAATTTTCGTAGTTAATTCATCTCCTTTCTTCTTCCATCGATTTAAATAATCATTATGTCCCCCCCAAGAGAAAAATAATTCATTATAATTGATGGAGCCAGCTCTAAAAAAATAGGAAAACTTATATGTTAAATTTAATGATAGACTAAGTCCGTTTGAGAATTCTATGGTATTCATTAAAGATCCAAAATATTTAGGTATAGTAGCTCCACCATAAACTAAATCACTTTCCTTTGCATTTATATATTTATCATAAGAGTCAATCTTTCCATCAATAAAAATCTGTGGATCTCCACTTTCATTTAAATTGGCGTATTTAAGACTATAAATTCTATCTAAGGGTTTATTTATAACTGGTTGGTTATTATCAATATAATCAAAAACTGTTTTAGGTTGTTGTTCATAGGAAGTAACTTTATTTGAGTTTATACTAAATAAAAGATTAGTATAAAAGTTTACTTTATCTGATTTGATATTAATTGTGTTTAATATAATGTCAAATCCGTGCCCCTTCATTGTTGCATTGTTCCCTAAATATTGCGTCACGCCTACAGTAGGATCTGTAGTAATAAAACTTATTAAATCTTTGGAATTTTTATTGTAGTATTCTAAGGAGCCTGAAATTCTATTCTTAAAAATAGAAAAATCAACCCCTATGTTTAGCATACCAACCTTTTCCCATCTCAATGATGGATTAGGAGGATTATTTAATGTAGCAGAAATTATATTTAAATCTGAGTTAATACCATATTTTATGGTAACCAAAGAGGAAGCAACATTATTTGTATTCCCGCTATACCCATAAGTTGTTCGCAATTTTAATAAATTAAAAAAATCAGACGATTTAATAAGTGGGGAATTTAATAAATCAAAATTTGCTCCGAAAGACCATAATGGTAATTGTTTTTGATTAGTTTTTACACCAAAAAAATTAGACTGATCTAAACGGCCACTTCCTGTTAATGTTAAATAATTATTATAAGTATAATTAAATGCAAAAAAATAGCTTCTAAATCGATTAATATTTTTTATTATGAACTCATCGTAAGTTATTTTACTATAAATATTAAGAGGTCGAACAGGGTAGTCATTTATATAATCAACAGGAAGAGATGTATTAGTTTCAAAATTTACACCGTATTTTTTATCAGTTAGAATATTATTTTTATTTTCCCTTACTTCGTAACCTAAAATAGAGTTAAGAAAGTGTTTTTTAATTTTTTTTGTAAAATTCAATTGGGCTCTAATATTATTTGAAGTTTGGCTTCCTGAGGTACTGTTGATTATTCCTCCCATAGGTATTGGGTAAGAGACATTATTAAACATATCAACATTCATATACTTGTTAATTAGATCTCGAGCATAATAGGAACTCTCATAGTAAACTTGATCCAATTCATTTACTTGATTCTGATACTGATATTTCACATCTATATTAAGCTCTTCTAAAATTTTATATGTTACCCCAATTGCAATTCTTAAATCTTTTTGTGAAACTATGTTTTTACTATTATTAACTTCATCTAATGGAACGTAATGCCAATCCAAAAGCTTGGGATATGTAGCACTATCAATATAGTTTGAGTTGAATTGATAAGGTATTGCAATATTATTCCCATTCTTTTTCAATTGGGTGTATGGTGTTACATTGTGACCAATGGGAATTAAATTAGAATAAGATGCACCTCTAGAATTCTGCTGCGTATTTCCGTAAGAAATGGTCGAAGACACACTAAACTTCTTCAATTCAAATTGATTTTCGATTAATGCTGTATATCGTGTCAAATTATTGCCAATAGCACTAAAGTTATTCTTATCATATCCTAAGGATACATAATATCTATTTAGGTCAGTTGAACCTGCAATATTTATATTATACTGTTGATTTATTCCATTTCTTACCATGTATTTCTTTAAATCAGATATTATACTTCCGTTTTGAAGATCTCCCAACATTTTTTCAGCCTCAACTTTAGATATCTCGCCATTTCTTGCTTTATTCATTATATTTACTCCATCTGAAATTACTGGGTAGCTAAAGGTATTACTCAATATATTATCATAATACCCCATATCAAACATTTGTTTTTCAAAACTAATATAGTCCGATGTTCCTATAGCGTTTATATAGCCAAAATTGGGCTTTTCAGAAAAAGTGCTATTTGCAGTAAAGCTCACTTTGGGTTTCCTCCCACTGATTCCTTTCTTGGTAGTAATTACTATTACGCCATTCCCTGCACGCACTCCCCATATAGAAGCAGCTGCTGCATCTTTCAATACAGTTACAGATTCAATATCATTTGGATTAATACTATTTATAGATCCGTCATATGGAAAGTTGTCAACAACAATTAATGGATCTTTATTTGCATTAATTGTGCTTACACCTCTAACTGAGATAATGTTTCCTGACTTCTCCGGAGTATAATTTAAACTACTAGTTACATATAATAACCTATCAATAATATTAGTTGATGGCGTTCTATTGAGGGTCTTATTATTCACTTTATAGTATGAACCTGAAGCCTGTACTTTATTAATTTTAGTATATCCATCGGAATAAACTTCAACTTCCTTTATTTCTGTTACACTGGGCTCTAGAACAGCAAAAATTATCTTACTATCTTTTGCTAAAAAGTATTGCGGTATATAGCCTATCAAGGACACAACTATATTAGAGTTTTGTGGAACTTTTTCTAAAGCAAACGTACCATCTTGCTTAGAAATTGTACCAATAGCAAATCCTTTTATAGATATAGACACCCCTTCCAATGGTGTCCCTTTGTTATCTTTTATTTGGCCCGTTAATGTGATTAAAGTATCTACGAAAATATTATTAGAACCCCAAGCTGTACCTGCTGCCCTTTCTCTCTCAAATATCAAAATCTGGTCCCCTGCATACTTATACCCCAAACCATGCGGATATAACAAGGTTTGTAATACTTTATCCAATCGTTCGTTCTTAAAATCTACGGTCACTTTCTGGTTGCGATTCACCTGGGTGTGACTGTAAAAGAACGTATACTTCGATTGCTTCTCGATAAGGGATAAGGCGCTTTTAAGCGTTACTTCCGATTTGGGGATATTGATTAATACTTCGCTACGGTTCGCCTGTGCTTGTATGAAAATGACGCTCAGGATGTAAATACTAAAAACCGTGAATAGCTTCAGGGACAGTCTACGCATTCTACATGATTTTGGTGATTACTAATTTGTTGTTGTCATCGCAAGCAGCTAAGTCAATACCTGCTGCTTCATGGGTGCCAAAACTTTGGAGAAATGTGCGCTCCTTCGTAATAGGTCTTAATACTATCTCCTTGTCCATGTAGGACCAAGTGACGCCTTTTTCATGTAGCAATCTCCTCAATACAATATCCAGCTTTTCATTACTACACGAGAACCGTATTATTTCGTCTACGTTCACCAACCGGTTGTTGTAAAAAAACGTCATACCGGTTTGTTGTTCTATGTCATGGAAGAGTGTTTTCAAAGTCACTTTGCATGCGGGGATGTTTACCATGATTTCACCCTGCCTATTATTACTGTTTACTTGGGCAAAAACAGTCGACATCAGCGTAAATGAGATAACAAGAACACTTACGAGTATCAACTTGATAGCTGGATTCATGTTTCGTATACATTGTTTGGGTTGATGAAATGGTTCATTCTCTTGTAGAATGAAAGTTCGTTTTTGGGGCTTCAACATGGCGAAAGTGGAAATTAATTGCTAACAAATAGCCAGTTTAATATTCAGTTACTAGTTAAATATGCTTGCATTCTGAGAATATAATAATCAAGTTGGCCGGGAAGTGTTATTTGTCGTATCAAACGTCCAGCACTCCCGTTTTACACCCTTATTTGTTATTTGTTTGTTAATACAAACTTTTCTATCATATGAGCGTAAATGACAATTACATTCTACACTTCTAACAACATCATGTATGCTGGTGCTGTATTATTTTTTAATAATTTTTGTGTTAACAAAGTGAGAAAATATTGTTTTGAAGAAAGACGTGTATGTATGGTAATTTTTAACCGAAAGGATTGATTTTGCAGAAGATAAGCGTGTGGGAATTGATACGAAAATTTGCAAAATGAAAATGAAAAATTTTTCCTGTTGCTGTAAAAAATTATCATTTTTTTCAAGTCGCAATTTTTATTCTTTTTCAAAATATAAGGGTATTTATACCCTCATTTTAGCAGCATCACAATAGTTGCTGCTTCTCCACTTAAAACCGTAGGCCTATCTTTTACGTTAATATGACTGAAAAAGCTATTTTTTAATAATAAGGATCAGCTATTTTCTAATAACATCAAGGGCTTATCGTTCTACCAGTAAGAATATGCGGTATTTCTAGGCACAACAGTATCCATATTCCGAATAATACCTTGCAACCAAGGTCTAATCAACTATCTGTATGACTGCAAAACATGATAGTTATGAGTGTAATATTGTTTTTGATGAATTAACCTGTTTTATACGCCGCTGTTTGTTAACGCTGGAACATCATACCTCCTGTGATGCCTATCCCTTGTGTATAGATAATAGGTTCGCGTCCTCGTGAATGTATTTATTAAATATGCAATCATACGATCATATCCAACTTTTACAAAGGTTGCACAACGGCGAGTTGGGCGCCTTTGAACAAGTGTACCAGGCATACAGGGCCTGGCTTGTTGTTACCGCCATTACCATCTTGGAAGACGAAGTATTGTCTGAAGAAGTTGTTAACGATTTTTTTGTCAAAGCATGGCAAAAGCAATCATTTACCCAAGTGCCCCGGTTCAGGAACGCGGAAGCCTTGAAAGGCTACCTATATACCTGTGTTAAAAATATTTGCCTGACCAAATTAAAACGGGAGTCGGTCCGTAAACGCCGCTTACAAGAAATCATGGTCCCACCCGGCCATGTAGTTCCCCCCAACATGCTCGAAAACCAGGATCTCGCGATCCACATCTCCCGCGCGCTGGATCACCTGTCGCCGCGCGAGCACCTATCCTTTGTTTTGGCCTACATGCACCACAAATCCCGTAAGGAAATTGCCGCCGAATTATCGATTAGTGAGAACACCGTAAAGGTGCAATTAGGGATCGCGGTAAAAAAAATGAGGGAAATTTTAAAAAAAGTAAAAAATATCTAATACGGCCGAAATAAAATAGTTGTTGTTAGATGTAGTAATGTGATTATGTACAAGAACAAAGACGATATCCACCGTTTAATGACGGAAAAGATCACGCGGCAGATCTCTGCGGCGAACGAGCAATATCTCGATGAGCTTATTGCCGAAGATCCTACCGTACGCGAGAAATGGGAGCACATCCAGGCCTTATTTAGGTCTAGCGATGTGGATGTCCAATTTGAACGATTCAGCGGTAAAAACAACCCGCTGCCATTCGAAGCATTGAAGGTGGAGCACGAATCGAAGGTTAAAGTAATGTGGAAACGGGGCATCGCCATCTCTGCCGTTGCGGCGGCACTCCTGGCGGGCATTGTATATGTCTATAATCCTTTTGGTCCACCATCCTTTGAGCAACAGCTTGCCCAGCAAGAGCCAGTGGTGAAAGAAGAAACCGGTACCCAGTTAACGCTTGCCAACGGCCAAGTGATCAACTTGTCGAGCACAACCGGCAGCATTAACGTAGGTGGTGCGCAAATGAGTAATCTCAATAAAACATTGAATTACGCCAATGCCGACGACCTGCCTAGTGGCATGAATACGCTCACCGTTCCCATCGGGATGAATTATAAACTCAACCTTCCAGACGGTACTGAAATCTGGATGAACTCGCAAACGATCTTGGAATTCCCCTTCGCTTTCACGGGTAAATCCCGTGATATTAGCGTAGATGGTGAAGCCTATATCAAAGTTGCACCCAACCCCAATAAGCCTTTCTTCGTGCACATGGGCGGTAAAACCGTGCAGGTGTTAGGTACAGAGTTCAACGTGAACTCGTACAAACCAAGCGAAGTAAGTGTTGCCCTTGTAAGCGGCTCTGTGAGAATGCAAATAAATGGGCAAACAGAAATAATAAAACCCGGCATGCAAGCCATTGCCATCGACGATGCTTATATCCGCACCGAAGAATTTGATGCGAAAAAAGTACTCGGCTGGCGAGATGGTATTTACTATTTCGACCGTGCCACGTTGAAAGATATTAGCGTTGTATTACCAAGATGGTTCGGCGTTAAAGTAGTAATCGATAGTAGGCACGCCAGTATTGAAGAATTTAGCGGTAAAGTAGATAGGAATAAATCCCTAGAAACATTCTTAGAAAATTTGAAGGCAACTTCTTCAGTTGAATATTATTTTGATAATGATGGCACTGTCCATTTCAAGTAATGATTCATCCTTTGGATCTGAGGCCCCATGTAGTTTTCAAATTAATCTTTTGTTTTTGGTTAGTGGGAGGGAGCTCAACACTCCCTTCTTTTTTAACAGTTCTAATTTCCCGAGCGGCTATACAACACTAGAAGAACCAATCCTCTGAAGAACATTATCAACCATTCCTTATGATCTTGTTTAACCAACAATTACCAAAGGTTGACTTACACAAGCTCTGCAACCGCGTGGCCCAGAACGTAAAAGTGCCAGAAGCCCTCGTATGCTTCCTACTCTTTGAACGCCTCTATGCCATCAAACAGCACGAAGCCATCATCTTCCTCTTCGAAAGCGAACTAGCAAAACTCGTTCACAAACTAAAAGGAAGGTTCGAAATGATCCCAGCGGGCGATCAATTACAGTTAAAATTCAGCGATGGTTCCATCCTTGCGCACAAAAATGCTACTATCACCTGGTTCAAATTATTCGAACTTGCATACATTGATTGTAGCCCCAAACAAATTACCCGCGCAAACGATGAGCTGTCGAACTTATTATACGAAAACCATACACCTGCTGAGCAATCGGCGTGCATCCCGGTTTAGTTAATCCTTACATCATTTCATTAGAACGATTTAGATCTTGGCTAGTAACTCTCGGCCTTATTTAAGGCTGGGACTGATTTTTTCTAACGCAAAGATTTTATTGTTGATTTGTTCACTCATTTATTAAAGCGAATCACGCCCTACCAAAAGCGTATTCGCTTTTTTTGTTCGTCACCGGTTGATCGCTTCCTATCATCCTTGCTACGCTCAGTTCATCTATATAATCTACTAGCAACTCTTGTCTAATTATTGACATATCAACATTCCTTACCAATTTTTTACACCTATATTAATTTCCTTATTCAATAAATAGTCAATATTTTTGCCACCCTTTGTAACCGAAGTGATGCCAACGACATGAACTATAAGAACGGATGTAAATGGCCGATGTTACTTGTTTTATTGACTGCATTTTTTTTTACCGCTTGCGTAAATAAAAATAACCAGTCACAAAAACAAGAACAGGCTCCAACAACAGCAAGTGCTCCACCTGTAGCCCAAACCACAACAAGCAAAAATTCCAATAAAAACGAACTTCTCCTACAAGAGAATTTCGAGGAAGCTTCCAAACCTGCCTATGCCGCAAACACCATCGAAACACCCAGTGGAAAATGGCGCTTCGATGATGCTATGATCGGTACGCTCGATGATGATCATAAATCAGGCACCCGCGCAATTCGACTGCGCAATAATGGCAAAGTAGCCATGACATTCGATGTTACAGTGAAAGGCACTGTTACTATTGCTATGCAACACGCCAAATATGGCAACGATGGCCCCAGTAGTTGGGAATTATGGGTATCGATTAACCAAGGTGCATCCTTTACACAAATCGGTAAAACCATTAAAACCACCAACAAACAACTACAACCCGCCAGCTTCACAGCTAATACCAATAAAACAATCCGTTTCGAAATCCGGAAAGTCGGCAGCGACAACCATCGCCTCAACATCGACAATATCCGCATTTCCCTCGGCGGCGGTACTATTACCCCAACAGAACCTAGCAAGCCTGTTACGGATAATACCAACACCACCGCAAGTAATGATGACGACGATGATGATCATCTTTTACTCGGCAACCCATCCAACGCTAGTACTTCTTTAACCATGCCAGATAACTACCTGATGGATAAAGGCTTTTATAAGCTGTCGTACAGTAGTACAAATAGCACCCCGAACTGGGTGAGCTGGCATATCTCGAAACGCGACTTTGGAAAGTCGCCCCGCGTAAACGATTTCAGACCCGATGAAAGCTTACCACACGACTGGTACCGCGTAACGCATTCCAGCTACTCGAGCAGCGGTTTTGATCGTGGCCATAACTGCCCTTCTGCCGATAGAACATCCAGCAAAGACGCCAATGAATCTACATTCCTTATGACTAACATGATTCCACAAGCACCTAACCACAACCAGCATTTATGGTCGGGCCTCGAGGAATATACCCGTGAATTGGTGAAACAAGGCAACGAAGTATACGTACTTATGGGTAGCTACGGTACCGGCGGTGTTGGCAACCGGGGTAAAATCATGAAAATCGATAAGAAGAATGTAAATGTGCCGGCTAACATCTGGAAAATAATCGTAGTGATCCCTGAAGGCAAGAACGACTTACAACGGATCGATAAAAATACGCGTGTAATTGCCGTAAACACCCCAAATTCGAACGATGTGAACTTCGATTGGCAAACTTACCTTACATCCGTAGAATCCATCGAAAAAGCAACGAAATACAAATTGCTGAGTAACGTCCCGGAAAATGTGCGTAAAGAATTGATTAAGAAAGTAGATAAAGGAAAATAAAAAGAGCTATAAGGCAACGTTTTAATACGTTGCCTTATTTTTTAACAACCGTTAACCATTTGTTTGTTACCAAAATTCCCCTTGGCGCAGTATATTTAAGTCGCAATTATCCATCCTTCCTTATTTCCCATTTTTAAACCTTATCGTAATGTATCGTACTATTTCTAGCCTGCTATGCTGGATATTGCTGTCATTGAATGCAACAGCCCAAACTTTTGTTCAGCACGACCCTATTTCGTTACCCGTGCACAAAGCCCATGTTGGCGAAATCAAATTTCTATCGCAACAACTTGATGCTGCGCAAGTAAAAGAAAGCGATTTCTTACAACAGTTTACCGTGCAAGGCACTATTCCCTTGGAAGCCAAAGTATTTCTGCCCACTTCACTTACGAATGCATTACATGTGTTAGCGCCCAACGACGACACTACAAAGCTGGTGAAGAACGGCTCGTACCAGTTCTCGTTCTATGTAGATGGGAAGCTCGTATACAAAGAAAACCTGAATGCCGGGGCCAGTACACCGGAGATCAAAAACAGGCGTACTATTATCCGCATTCCCCTCATTTCGTACCCATTTGAAGATCATTGGGGTAACTACCTCTGGAACCGCTTTATTGCAAGAGGTGGTGGAGATGCCCTTTATGAAACTGCGCACAAACTCCGCGTAGAAATGCGTCCTTTGATTTACGGTAAAGTAGGTGATATAATTGCCAGTGGCGACCTTACCTTTAGCTGGCCCTACCCAACCGTAAGTGCCGACCAAAAAGCCGTGCAAAAAATTGCCCCTTATAGCGATATTCCCCTTTCTAAGGAGAAGATAGATACGGGTCTTATTATAGAAATGAATAAAAGAATTCAGCAAGGGTTCTATAAAAATATTCGGAGTATAGTCGTTATAAAAAATGGCAAAGTATTATTAGAAGAGTATTTTAACAACACCCACCGCGCTAGCTTACTCGATACCCGGTCTGTAGGTAAAACATTCGCTGCCGCTTTGCTCGGTATAGCCATCGATAAAAAGTACATAAAAAATGAACATGCCCGCATCGGCGACTTCTACTCGATCAGTGATCCTAACAAAGCCAATGTTACCTTAGAAAACCTTATGACCATGACGGCCGGTTTCGCCGGTGACGATAATAACCAGGATTCGCCGGGTAACGAAGAAAACATGTACCCTACAAGCAACTGGGTAAAGTTCACCCTCGATCTCCCCATGGATTCCAGCATGCAAAGAGGAAAAGACTGGCAATATTTCACCGCGGGCGTGCTTTTAACCGGCGATATCATCAACCAAAAAGTGCCGAATGGCCTAGAGAAATTCGCCCAAGAAAACTTATTCAAACCCTTGCATATTCAGCAATCTAAGTGGGTATATACGCCGCAAAAAGTGCCTAGCACCGCGGGTGGTTTAGAATTAAGCGCCTTGGATTTTGCGAAATTCGGGATGCTATACCTGCAAAACGGGCAATGGAAAAACAAACAGGTGATGAGTGCTGAATGGGTGAAGAAAAGTATGCAACACCATGCACAGCTTCCCGGCACGGAAGATGAATTCTATGGTTATTGGTTATGGAATAAAACCTATACTGTAAAAGGAAAACCTTACGAAACATATTACTGTAGCGGGAATGGCGGTAACAAGATATTCATCTTTAAGGAACAAAACATGGTAGTGGTAGTAGCATCGAACGCTTATAACATGCCGTATGCACATCCACAGGTTGATAAAATAATGTCTAATTATCTTTTACCGGCAGTACTCTAGTGATAAAATATTATTAATAAGTAAAATGGTAAATAATTGACATGATAATTATTGTACATTTCGTAACATAATTATCAGCTAGCCAGTGAAGATCATTCTCAAATCGTTCAAGTTTGTTATTGCCTACCTATTTATTTCAGGTGGCACCGTTGTTTTATTAAGCATTATTCTCCAATATGTTCCATTCCGTGACGATGTGGGTATTTTTCTGCAGCATAACAGCTATACAGATTTACCGCTTTGGAAATCGGCCTTTTATATACACGTATTTACGGCCATTTTTGCTGTGTTGGCAGGGTTTACCCAGTTTTCCCAGTATATCATAAATAACCATAGGTTTATACACAAAGTGATGGGCAAGCTATATGCGTATAATATCTTGTTGATTAATGTGCCAGCCGGATTTATTATTGCCATATTTGCCAGTGGCGGTTGGCAAATCCGCGCAGCGTTTATTATACTAGATTTATTGTGGTGCTATTGTACGTATGAAGGTGTGAAGCATATTAAAGATGGAGATATTGCGGGTCATCGGCGGTTTATGATGCGTAGCTACGCTTTAACCTGCTCCGCGATCACTTTCCGTATTTGGAAATACTTGCTAACCACCTTTACTCACTTAGATCCTGTAGTTATACACACTATTGATGCATGGATGGCTTTTGTGCCGAATTTACTTTTTGTAGAGTGGGTGATTTGGCAGAAGAAGCAGCGGAGTTATAGTGAAGTGTAATAATTTTATAAAGAATAAGCATGCCCGTTTTGCAAGGTAGTATTTGCGAAACGGGCATGTACATTTAGCAAGGTATTTGCGTCATCCAATACAAAAACATAACCACCATACTAACTAGTATAGCAATTACACCAGGCACTATAAATGCTTGAAGATACTTGACTTCATACCGGTTTATCCAATAGAACAGAGCACTGCCAAACAAGGTTGTAAACAATATATACAACAACACCCCGGGTAACTCCTTGCAAAGTGTAGTGAATGATTCCCCTATCATCAATAAATATGCTCCCAAACCCATCATTCCCAAGCATAATGCAATCGCAAAACCAATTGTAAAACCTAGTTCTTCATTCCACTTACTACGCTTTAACAATAAAGCTCTGCGAATGGGTAAATGAATAAAATACCCTAGCCATAAAGAGAACAACAAAATTATACTGAGAATTAACACGCATTATTGATTTACTGTAAAAGAAACAAGCGCTTTAAAGATTAATAGACACAGTGGCAGCATCCAAGAAATGGCCACATGCTTACAGGGTGGAAAACTTCTTTGCCCTCGCCTTTTCAATTAACACTATCGTTATCACACCTAATGTATATGCTACTATATCACCCCATTCGAAACTCGTTCCGATAATGATACGTAGTGCACGGTTTTTTATGCCCAATACATCAACAATTCTTACATACTGGAGAAATTCTATACAATAAGCAAATAGTAATACGGCGATGGCTGCCGTTTTTACGGGTAAGTTAACAATACTCTTCAATGCACAATATACTAGCATTACTACTAAGAAATCGCCACCATAGGGGCGAATAATCTCGTCTTTTACATACAATGCTATCAATACTTCTACTAAGAATATTATAATTGCTGCGATACAATACTTGTAATTAAACTTTATCATAAATAGTTAGGTAATACAAACGAAGGTGTATAAAATTTCTCAATTGTACAAGTACCTACTACAGTTACAGCAATATAAAAAGGCACCTAGTGATAGGTGCCTTTCTCGAATCAACAAAAACAATTGTCATTAGAAAACATTGTTTACTATGGCATGTACATTAATAGGGCGGGTAATTTTTCTTACGGTTCCGCCTATCGTTATTTTCTTCGTTGCCATAGAGGTTACGGCGGTTGGGGTCTTTCTCGTGCCATTCACCGTTGGCTCCAAATGCCCTACGGCTTAATTCTGGCGGACCGCCGCCATTGCCTACGTGTATAATATCTTCATCGCGTATAGTACGCCTATTATTACGGTGCTGGTGAACATTATTACCATAACGTTCGTCGCGTGCATGACGATCTTCCGGCCAGCTATTACGCTCGCGGCGTTTTTGATAATCGCCTAAATCGTTTTCATTATAGCGGTTGCCCATGCGGCTCTCTTGGTAATTATCGCGGTTTGAAAAATCGTCTTCTGCAGAACGATTACGCGTACGACGCCGATCGCCATTGCGGTCAGTTACCTCTTCATCGTTCATATAGCCATCCCGTTCATCTAATTCATTATACTGGTCGTGTGATCTTCTTTTTTGATGCATGCGATCGTCGTAATCATCTTCGAACTGGGTGGTCATATGTTCGTTGTACTGGTTGGGTGAATCGTCGATGAACTCATCGTAAAACTGGGAGCTACGGGTGTAGTTGTTGAAATCCCGGTCGCTCCTGCGTGTATCGTTGTAAGTGCTTAACGGGTAATTCCTGTTGTCGTCATATCCCCGTTTCATACTGTTTCTTTTCATAACCATTTATTTTCCGGGTGAAACAATACTATGAAAAGTGAAAATTATATGCCAGCTACCTTTAGAGAAATGTTAAGTTAATAATTAACTATTTATCAATCATTTATATCAAAACAACATACAATAGAATGGTATATATTTTTTTGTTTGAGTATGATTTTCCGCAATGCGGGTATTTAAATTTCCTGCATAAATGGTAACACTTGCATCAGTGCAATGTTAGCACGGGCCGGTTGTTGAAGGGCAAATTCGATTGTTCTAGCAATGTCTTCAGCCATTAGCATCTCACCTTTCTCTTGCTTATTTATCTTTTCCTCGCGAGGCATGTCGTCTTGAAAATCAGAGCCTACATACCCAGGTTCTATCAATGATACACGGATATGTTTATCATTTAACTCCTTCGATAAAGCAATGGAAAATCCCCTAATTGCTTCCTTGGTGGCAACATAGGCGGTTCCTTCAGGATTGCGCGCTGTAGCACTCATACTACCAACGTTGATGATCTGTCCTCCTTTTTGCATACGATCTATTGCGAAACGAGCGAAAGTCATATACCCCAATACGTTTACATTCACGAGGTATTGTAAAGTATCGTAATCACCACTTTCCAATGTTTCGAATTTGATGGCTGCATTGTTAATGAGGATATCCAACTTTCTATCAAAATATTTATCCACTGCTTCGAACACCTCCATCACATTATCCTCTACTCCCACATCGGCATTCATGCCATATATTTTTCCCGTGGGTGCTACTTCTTTCAATGCTTTTAACGCGTCTTGTAAAGCATCTTCTTCTCGCCCGAATATCATCACGTTTGCACCGGCTTTAGCCGCACGAATAGCAAAGGCCCGGCCAATACCCGTTGTGCCGCCCGTAACTAATATATTCTTTTCTTTTAGTGAGATTAACTCTTCCATGTGGTTACTTTTTATTGGATGAAATTTCTTTTTCAACTATATCAATTAACAAGCTGCGCAAATCGGTTGTACTTGGCGTATTCATCACCAACCCATCGAAATTATACCGGGTACCATGGCAACTACAATCCCACGACCGTTCCGCACTATTCCAAGTAAGCTCACATCCAAGGTGCTTACAATTACCTTCCAATGCATGCAACTTCCCTACATCATTCTTATACAGCGCCAACTTTACACCTTCATACATCACTATCTTTGCCTCACCCGGTGCCAATTCCGCCAATTGCTCCAAGTGTTCGGGTGGTAATATTTTAGACAATAAGTTTTTCACAGCATCCACATTGTGCTTCACGAACGTTTTAAAGCCTGCCATAGGTTTTACCCTTGATGGATCGTAAATTGTTGCATATGGAGTGGGTACATTTAAAATCCAATTTGTTAACAATTGTGCAGCCACGTGGCTATAAGTCATACCATTACCACCGAAACCCGTGGCCACGTATATATGCGATTCAAAACCGGGTAATGGACCTATATATGGCAAACCATCGGTTGTTTCATAATATTGCGAGCTCCACATTTGCTCTATACTAGCCACGTCAAAATCTTGCCGCACAAATGCTTCTAATAGTTTAAAAGGATGATCCGTATTTACTTCCTGCC
The DNA here is from genome assembly GCF_003259335.1 of Chitinophaga skermanii. GTDB lineage: Bacteria > Bacteroidota > Bacteroidia > Chitinophagales > Chitinophagaceae > Chitinophaga > Chitinophaga skermanii. The sequence goes on along the minus strand of NZ_QLLL01000001.1, from coordinate 372,329 downwards.
CTGTTTTGTGATCGAACCCGCCGGCAATAAAATGTGGCTCACCATCGATGATTTGCGTGCGGTAATAGTGATAGGGGTCTTTCATATCATAAAAAAGATCGAGGGGATAATGACCATTTTGTAAATGGCAGGATAAAGCATAACTCCTATAAGGCACTAAACGCAGATGCAGCAAATTCACGCCGGGAGGGCTATGTGTTGCATAAACAAGATCCTTGCCCCGGTACATATCTCCGTTGGTTAGTACGGCAACAATATCATCTGTTACATCTACATCTGTTACACGGCAACTATGAACAATTGTACCTCCCAACTCTTCGAATGCTTGGGCTAAAGCAAATACATATGCTGTGGGGTTAAATTTAGCCTGGCCTCCAGCGCGCATAGATTGTATACACGAGATCGGGATATCTAATTGATGTTCTGTAGATACATCCATCCCAACCTGCGCACAAGCTGTTTGAATGGCGTTCAATTCTTCAACTTCTTCACCTGTTTGCGCAAATAGATGGGCGTTTACTTCCTCGAAACCACAATCAATCCCATAATCCGATACATTCTTCTTAATCAAATCGACAGCATTTACACAAGAATGATATACATGTTGCGCTGTTTCTTCATTAAAATCTTTGATAATATCCTTGTAAGAAGTGTCTAACAACGTATTGATATGGGCCGTTGTACCGCCCGTAGTACCAAAGCACAAATGTTGTGCTTCTAAGATAATACAGCGTTTCCCTTTCTGTTGTAATGATAAAGCGGTGGCTACACCTGTAATACCCCCTCCTACAATTATTACATCGTACAGCACGTTGGTATCTGCTTTCCTTTGCGGAAAGAATTGAACGGATTTTGTTTGCCATAAACTGTTCTTGGCACCATCTCTTGCTATCATGATCAACGGGTTTTGTTCTATGCTTGTCACCCGAAATTTAATGCCATAGATATAGATGCTTGAAGAGCGGGGATTAATAATTTGTAAACAATATCCCTATTGGGTATTTGCCTACTCAACAGGAAAAAATTTGCCTAATATGATGATTGTTTTCTACGGGTTAAAAATCTCTCAATTCTAAAAGTCCTTTATAACAAAGGTTTTCAAGCTCTTATAGAAGCTGGCCTATTTTTTGTCACCTTACAATAAACCATATCTTTCATCTATGTCTTAAAAAACGAGATCATGGATTTTAGCACCGGCACACCTACTCGTTATGCACTCGTTACTGGGGCTACTAGCGGTATTGGGTATGAATTAACACAATTACTGGCTAAGGATGGCTACAATTTGATTATTGTGGCTAGAAACGAGAATCGTTTGTACACGCTGGCCGATGATATAAAACTTGCTTACGGTGTAGAAGTAACTCCTTTGGTATTTGATCTATTTTCTCCTGCTGCGCCACAAGCTATTTATGATGCAGTACAAGCGATGGCTGTTCCGATTGATATCTTAGTGAATGATGCTGGACAAGGAGAATGGGGGCCATTCTCCGAATCACCTTTACAACGCGATTTAGATATTATACAGTTGAATATTACTTCGATGATTGCCCTTACCAAGTTATTCCTTCGGAATATGATAGGGCAAAAGAAAGGTAAAATCTTGTTACTAGGTTCAGAAGCAGCTTCTGGCCCCATGCCATTACTAGCTGTGTATGCAGCCACAAAAGCATTTGTTGTATCGTTTGGGATGGCTTTGGCCAATGAGTTAAAGGATACGGAACTTTCTGTTACGGTTCTATTACCCGGCGCTACAGATACTGACTTCTTTCACAAAGCCCACCAAGAAAATACAGTTACTTACCGTGAAACAGCATTAGCTGATCCTGTACAGGTGGCGAAAGATGGGTATGATGCTTTGATGAAAGGAGAATCGAAAGTAGTATCCGGGATGAAAACGAAATGGCATGTTTTCATGAATAATATCATGAGCGATGAAATGTCGGCCGATGCCATGCGTAAACAGAATGAACCCAGTACGAAAGATGAAGGCCGTGCTTCGGCTACACACCCTGCATCGCGCGAAGAAAGAAGAGAGATTGATGCATTGAAGGGTGGTTTTGATGGAGATTTATAAATTGATTCTACATATACTGTCGTTTAAATTGTACATAGCGTTCAAAGTGCCAGTCCACCTCTGTGGACTGGAATTTTTTTATATAACAGGTTGTGGGTTTCTTTGAACAACTTGTAACAATAATTGTAGTATTTGATTCGTAAAATCAATTCTTGCCGACACCGGGTTCCCTGCATCTGTTCTCAATTTCTCGTGTAAGCAAACTTTTCCTTTATAAGCAACTGCACAATACGCAAACAACTCCAATACACCTTCTTCGGGCACCGGCGAAGCATACCCCGTAATAGATACGCCATAATCAGCATTAAACATAGTACTTACCCCTAATGCCATTTGTTCGGCTACTTGTCGTGATACACAATTATCCTTCTCTGCATGAATGGGATCGATACCGAGATGCTTGGTTTTCTGTCCTCCATTATAGGCCGTAATGCCGCCTTGGAAATAATCCATGGCGTTATCGGCGAGTGATAAAGCAACTTGTAAATGTCCGGCTGTAACGCTTTCTGCGCATGCAATTGTTTCGGCATTCCTAATAAGGCTGTCTTTTACGAGGTTAATTGTAGTAATGGCTAATTGGGATTCCATGGCTATGTATTTTATCAATAATGCACATATCAAATATGCAACCAAAATATGCGCTTGTTATTCTCCTTTCAATAATTCAATCATTTCTATTCACAAAAAAGGTGCTTAAATAAGCACCTACAATTGATAGGAAGCGTAAGTAACCTTTAAGTTATTAACGCAAGAAATGCTAGAATGTATAAAGGTATGTTTGTAGAAAGTTTATGCCGGCAAAGGAACCTTGAGCCATACAACTAGCGTATAGCCCAAGGTTGATTGATATTTAATATTAAATCGCACTAACTATGCATGTTTTAGCGTGAACTACGACCTCTTCCTCTCGAAGAACCTCCTCGGCTGGATGTAAAACGTCCTTGATCATCACGACGCGGGGTGTTACTACCACGACCGCGAGAAGAAGAACTGCCATCACGTGAAGAGCCACCGCGAGATGAGTTACTACGTGATGAACCACCGCGAGATGAACCGCCTCGTGAGGATGAAGAGCCTCCACGGCCACCACCATGAGAAGCATGACCTCCCATAGCTGCAATACGTCTTACTTCTTCTGGGTCCATACTAGCGAATCCACGACGGCTGGTACCTGAAGATGAACGTCCACCACGGCTGCTACTGCTGCTACCTCCGCGACTACCACCTCGGTTGCTGCTACTACCGCGACCATTACTGCTACTACCACGGCTATTTCCTCCGCGTCCATCGCCACCACGGCTACTACCACCGCCACGGCCACCACTTGTACTACGGCGACCACCACCGCCACCGCGATCATCTTCTCTTTCATAATCTCTACCACGGCTTCCGTGCGAAGCGCGACCGCCCATACTGGCAATACGCCTTACTTCTTCACGATCCATGCTGGCAAAACCTCTGCCATCACCATCGCTTCGGCGACTTCTACGACCGTCGTACTCATCCTCATCTTCATCATCCTCGTAATCATCGTCTTCGTCGTCATAATCTTCATCGTAATCATCGTCATAATCATCGTCATCATCTTCATACTCATTGTATGCATCATAATTTTCATCTTCATCCTCATCGTCATCATAATCCTCATCATAATCTTCATCGTATTCATCTTCTTCGTAACGGGAACGACCGCCATGTGAATTTCGTCCACCTTTGCTTGCGATACGACGTTGTTGTTCTGGATCCATGGACGCAAAGCCACGGTTTGAAGTACCTCTTCTCATAACAAAATTTTTTTTGGTTAAAAATGGATACGGTAAGAAATGTATAAAAAGATGTGCCATGAAAAAGTGGGCATCGAAGGAGGGAATGGGGGAACACCAGCAAAGTAAATACTATATTCATTTTCCACCGATCTAATATTTCGTAGCAAGCGCGTTTTCGGAAAATAATTCTACGGGTACAAAGCTACTCACTATGTATAAAGCATAATGAATTAACATCTATATAGGGCAAACTGCGGAATTTAATACGCGTAAAATCCTCTTCCAATAAGCGTTACAACGCTTATAAGCATGCATACTTAATAAGGAGTACTACCTTTCTTTCTGGGCTATTGATTAATTGGGGTAGTTGATAATATATCCTTTACTGTTTCGCCTGGTAATAATCGATATACCGGGATATCGATTTTATAACGATCGCATAATTGTATAATTGAACGATCAATTTGTTCGGCGCTATAGCGTGAAGAGAAATGACCGAGAATGAGTTGTTCTATCTTGATCTCTTTTATGGCACGTAATACTTGTTCTAAAGTGCTGTGTTTGTTTTTATGGGTATTCACATTCATATCGCCTGCACTTTCAATAAACGTGGCTTCATGAATAAGTATTTGTGTACCATCCCAATGCTCGAAACTTTCCACCGGGGTATCACCAGAATACCCAATTAGCTTAGTACTCACTTCCATCGTAGTACTCGCTTTGCCTTGCTCCATGATGATGCGCTTAATCTCTTGTGGTGGCAAAGCGGCTATTTTCGGTTTTACTTTTTGTTTCACTTGAAATACTTGGTAGCTCAAGCTCTTTACTACACCGGGTAGAGCCGGTACATGTTCATTTCGAAATACCTCTACGCGGATATCGTCTTTTACTTGAATAATATCTCCGGGCACAACGGGCTGCCACACAGTTTGAGAAACGTGTGCATCAAATTGTTTACTGAACTGTTCGAGGGCGGGGAACGACTGGCTATCGCGGGGATAATACATGACGGGATATCCCGGCCGCGCGTTCAATTGGTTTAATTGCAATAAGCCTGTAAGATGATCCCGGTCGGGATGCGATAGCAACACATGCTGAATCTTCCGGCTCTTTTGCATCAAATTAGGCATTACACCATCTCCTGCATCGAATAAAATACCTAGTTCTTCAATGAAATACCAAGTGGCAAATAGTGCCGTAGAATAGCCTGTGATCGTCAGTTGCATAGCAACAGCAAATTAGCGCTTTTTCTCTTTATGCTGCTCATACGCCACGCTCAATTTATCACACTCGTCTTGCAAGATCCCTTTTATAATCCCGGGAGGCTCGTTCCAACGAGGATGTTCGCGGTCGTGTAATAAGTTGTAATTCGACGTATCGCCGCCTGCAAAAGGTACAGGTTTGCCGTATACAACGGTACCAATGCCATAATGACGAATAGCATAAGCACACATTACACAAGGTTCATGTGTTGAATATAATACGGCACTTTGCAGCTGTTGGGGTGTTAAAAACGATAATCCTTTCCGGATGGCAATAATTTCGGCATGATCGGTTACATCACCTGTTGTTCTCGATGCCTCTGTAGCACTACTAATAATATGATCTTCGTATACTAAAATTGATCCCACCGGCGCATTACCCAATAACATAGCTTCGTATCCAAGGCGGATACACTCTCTCATATATTTCTCGTGCATATACTCAAAGATAATTAATAATTAAGCCCTTAAACCTGGAACTTTATAGTTATAAATAACTAAAATTTCATAGCTGGGCACCACTTTGCTTCTAGTTTGGTTACTGTAACTTACTTGTTTGAATGACTAACAACATGCCAATTTTTTAAATGTTCTGCCTATTAGCGAAGCTCTTGATAAGTTTATGCATTTTTTATGCCATTTGAAGTATAGGGAACGGAATTTATGTGTCCATTACAACTACTTCTACTGCAAAGCAATAGCACATGTACCTGCTACACACTGCTACCTTATGTCTGGCCATCGGCACTAACTTCAAAGTAGTAATCATCCAAAACATCAACGGGAAAAACTGCTATGGAAAACAATAACAATGAAATTGTATTCAACCCCCAGTGGTATAATAACTTGGTGAGTCGCTCTAATGAAAAAACGCTCATCATCAATGCCATTCAAAAATTGGCCGCTATGCACAAAGCATCCAGCTGCTTGGAAATCGGTATGGGAACCGGCAAACAATTCTCCGACGCATTAGCGCCATTATTCGACCACTACACCATTATCGAGAAATACGAACATGCCCTCACCTTTCATCCCAATGTAGCGTTCATCCAAAGCGATTGGGAGAACGTAGCATTAACCCAACAGTACGATATCATCATCGCCTCGCATGTATTCTATTACTTCTCTGATAAAGCAGCGGCTATTCATAAAATGCTCAATGCTTTAACAGGAAAGGGAATACTTGTTCTAGTCTTAAACGGCACCGGCGCAGATTACGGCAAAATCAAACAATTCTTTACCGACCTAACAGGTTACCCGCACACATTCGCACACGACGAATTCTTGGCTATTCCCGGTATCAAAGAACAATGTCTTACGTTCACCTTACCTTCCGTGTTACACTTCAATGAACCGGCCGATTTGTACCAATCTTTGCAACTAAGCTTCGATCACCATGCTGAAGCGTATGCTGCTCATCAAGCCCATATCACGTCGTTTATTGCGGATAACTTCCCCGGTCAATTTCACATTCATCAAAAACTCTGCTTATTATCAAATGCTACCAAGCCTTGGGAATACCTCACCCAGCACCCCGATTACCTCGTACAACTGGGTAATATCACGCTACAAGTAAACGACGGTGTATTCACACCCGACCCACAAATCACGTATTCTACCAGTTGGCTATTAGAAAATATGCCCCCTGTAAAAGGCAAAGATATTCTCGACATTGGCTGCGGCCCCGGTATTATTGCGCTCCATTGTGTTTTACAAGGTGCCAACAAAGTAATTGCGACTGATATAGACGAAATGGCGGTACGTAATGCCATTCACAACATGCGCGCACTCCGTGCCGAAGAACGGATGGAAGTGCTTGAATCGGACCTATTCCAAGCGGTAAAAGGTCGCTACCATTACATTTTTGGCAACTTACCTATTCTCGACGAAGCATGGGATTTGGGCATCTCTGCACAGGATATCCTATCGGAATTCTTAAAAGGGTGTAAAAACTATTTATTACCGGGCGGACAGGTGTTTTTCACGTGGGCTTCGTTCGCCGATATGGCCCCTGTGATTGAAGTGTTGGAAGAACTGGGATACGGTTATCAAATACACTCCACGTTTAAGCATGGCTACGATTGGCATTTTTTTGCTGTACGCTGTGCTTAACGGACTATTTCTCCATCAATATATAAAACGGGATGTAGTTTGGGCTGCATCCCGTTTGCCTTTAGGGGTATCCACTTCATCGGCCTATATACCACCTCGTCGGTTTTTCCTTGCTATACGCACATAAAACTTGTCATTTTGCTATCAATAAAACTTGGTAACACTATGCACACGTTTCATACTGTCAACATCGTCATTCACGTAGTAAGCGGTACTTTATGTTTACTTATCGGCTCTATAGCTATCTTTCTCCGCAATAATAGGCCTGCGCATCGCAACATTGGTTGGCTATACACTTGGTTAATGGTAGTGGTAATTACCACGGCATTACTGGGCGTATTTGTATTTAAAGTGAATTCGCTTTTGCTTGTGGTTACATTACTAGCCGCCTATAATACGTTTTCTGGGTTACGGGCTATTCGCTTAAAAGGTGCACGTCCGAAGGTATTGGATTTTATTGTAGCCTCGCTGGTGCTTAGTTCAGCGGTTTTTTACGTGTATTATATCAAAAGTATTGCTGTGTTTTGGTCGCCATCCGTGGTATTTGCTACCGTGGGGTCTGTAGCAATGAATACTTCGTATGATTTTGGAAAGTATTTTATGTCGGCACGTTGGTTACAAAGAACGTTTTTGTATGAACATGTATACAAGATGGTCAGCTCTTTAAGCGCATCTTTCGCAGCGTTTAGTGGTACCGTGTTTTACATGTACCATCCTTACAGCCAGCTATTACCTTCTATATTGGGCTTCACGGTGATAATGATTATCTTTAAACAAATTGCTCAACAACGTGGAAAACGTACAGCAAAACAACTACAAAAAGTGGGTTAATATGCGGCTTGTAATTACAACATTCTTACAATGTGTATTGATTGGTTTGGCTTTCGGCACCTTTCTATATTTCACGTATGACCCGCGGCCGGTACGTATTTTTATCAACATTGTATCGAGTGTTTGTATTGGTAGCTTGATGTGCTTCGTGGTATACCAAAGGCGCTATTTCACCTTCTTTACGCAACATCTTGTGCTACGCATGATTATCATTATCCTACTACTTGTGGCCTCTGCATTGGTAGGGCAAGAATTAGCTTTTATACTGCGTGCTACGATAGTGGGAGATATGGCATACAAATTTGCGAACGGCGGCAATGTATACGCATTGGATATTTTGATTGCTTTGGTTGTAGGTATTCCCATGTATGTACATGAAGAAGGAAAAAGTTCTCTCAACAACCGCATCACGCAACAGCAATTCCGCCTATTACAACTCGAGCAACAAAAAACGGCCTTCGAGCTTGAGCTACTCCGTGCGAAAATCAATCCACACTTCTTATACAATGTGCATAACACCATTGCAGGACTCATTTCTATCGACCCTGCCAAAGCCGAACAGCTCGTATTATTATTGTCGAAATTCTTCCGCTTTTCATTGAACAACAACAGTAGCACCTTTCACGAAGTAGCAACGGAAATAGATATTATTTCCACCTACCTCGCTATGCAGAAATTCCGGTTCGACAACCGCCTTACCTATCACATTGCAGTAGATCCCAACCTGCAACATCAACAAGTACCCTCGTTTATCTTACAACCGCTTGTAGAGAACGCCATTAAACATGGCATAGAACCCAATGCTGGCCCTGGTACAATAGAAGTGAAGGTACAAGCAGAAAACGGGCAAATAGTGATGATAATAGCCGATAATGGTCCTCATTTCCCGGTTGTACCAAACGGGGGTATGGGATTACACATGGTGATGAATAAATTACAATTATTATATTCGAATAACTTTTCTTTCGAGTTGAGCAATGAACCATTCAAACATGTTCGCATCAGCGTTGCCCAGCAACATCACCACGATTATCGTGGATGACGAACCAGTGGCTATCCACCGGTTGCGGCAAGCATTACAAGTTTATCCACAAGTACACATCATCGGCGAAGCATACGATGGTATTACAGCGGCACAATTAATCAATAAGTTGAAACCGCAGCTTGTTTTCCTGGATATACGCATCCCGGGTAGCCATGGCTTCGAGGTATTGCAGGCATTAACACACCAGCCTGCCATTGTTTTCGTTACCGCCTACGAAGAATACGCTGTTAAAGCCTTCGAGAAAAACTCGCTCGATTACCTGCTTAAGCCCTTCGACGATGCACGCTTGGCGCTTACTATGAAAAGGGTAGAACTACATCGGAACAATCAAAACAACTGGTTCTCTGCTTTACAACAGCTTTTACAAGCACCTGCCGCTCCTGGAGTCATTAGCACCATTCCCGTTAAAACCGGTGAGAAAATCCAGTTAATCCATATTAACGATGTTATCTTCTTCGAAGCAAAAGAGAAGTATGTAGCCTTGCATACCCACGAGGCAGAACGCCTCATAGAATATTCTTTAACCTACTTGGAAGCACGGCTACCCGCCCAATTTGTTCGGGTACACCGTGGCTTTATTATCAATAAACTGAAAATCCAAGAGATGCAGAAATACTTCAAAGGCACATTCATTATCACGATGCAAGACAACCGGCATACGAAAATCAAAACTGCCTATTCTTACGCCGATGCCGTGAAGGCTAAGCTGCTGTTGATTTAAGCATGGGCTGCCGCTTCCAATATGTTAAACTGCGCCATGCCCATTCAAAAGGACCAAATTTGAATTTCCTCAACCACAATACGCTGAATATAATTTGAAACACCCAAATACCCATGGCAACCAAGTAAATATCCGTACGTGGTAAGGCGCCAAACCAACGTAATCCATATCCAAAGAAGATGAAATTCCCAATAATGGCTTGCATTAAGTAATTCGTAAACGCCATCTGCCCCACTGCCGCCAAAGCCGACAATAACCATTTGAACCAACCCAGTTTGTACACAATTTGAATCAAGGCCAAATGTCCACCCGCTAGTAATATGCGTTTCAATTGGTACAGGTTAACAGGCATACGACTAAAGTATTGTGTAAAGTCAAACTTCGTGTCAATATGCATTTTAAGAATGAAGTAGCTAATGGTAAGTCCTATCGCATAACAACCTAGTAACATGGCTACATAAAAGCGCATCGATTTCTCGCCTTGGAGGATCCCGCTTTTGAATAAGATCATTCCTATGAAGAAGCACAAAATAGTATCCCAAAACATATGAACGTACAATACAAATGACTGTATATTCTGGTTCATCCGTACTTGGTTACGCATAATTTTGAAATATCCTTCGCGTGCTTTCTTGATCTCTTTATCTGCCTTCTCTTTAATTTTAGCAGGTTCGTGTGATTCCTTGAAGTTTGTCCAGTCCTTCTTATGTTTTTCCTGTTCTTCGGTTAGTTTCACTTTCTGCTTTTCCAGTAGCAATGCTTTTTCACCATTTACCCGCATTTGCTGCATCTCGTATTGGCGATTTGTTTCCTTGTAAGTAATAATGATAAAAACGCCTGTTGTATACAACAACAAGGTTTTTACAGGCAACTTCCGGAAAGGGAACAAAAACAAGCCTGTAACAGCATAAGCGTACAATACGTCGCCCACCCATATTAATAGGTAAGCATCTATCAACCCAAAAATTAATAACCATATTAACCTACGGTAATAAAAATCTGCCGGGGTTAAGGTAGGCGATAGTTGTTTCTCTAAACGGGAAGTGAGCAATACCATGCCTGCCCCGAATAACATGCCGAACAAGGCACGCATAGAACCTTCAAAGAAGAAATTCACAATGTAATAGATGATTACATCTGTAGAAGACTCCTTTTGCAAGGTGTAATTTTCGATATAATCGTTGGGCATTGCCATAAACGGGATATTCATTAATAGTATCCCCAATAAAGCCACACCCCTAATTGTATCGATCACTGAAATACGTTCATTCTGCTGTAAAGGCACGCCCACAGCAGCATTGGTTGAAAGAGATTGCATAGGTTTAAGATTCTGTAGTTAACAAGTTCTAACGATTCGATATTGGTCAACTGAAAATAAGAAAGGTAAAATTGACGGCCATGATTGTTATGACCAATGGTGACGAACGGGGTTAATGTTCGATTATGAACATGCTGGCTGCTTGTAAATCAATTATTGATATGCAACTTATCTACTGGGCAAAATGTTAAGCGGACAAAAAAAGCCGCCTCTTCAGTGAAAGAGACGGCCCTCTGCATTAGGATATTTATTACCAAAACTCTTCCTACGGAAGAATGATCTTTTTCGTAGAAGTCATTTTACCATCCCTACAAATAACGAAGTACACACCCGCTGCTTGCGCTTGCAGGTTGATATTCGCTGTTTGTTGAATAACGCCTGTATACACACGCACGCCGTTTAAGCTATAAATCTCAACTGATAAACGTTGCTGTTTAGCTGGCCCTGCAATACGAACGATTTTATCGCTCGATGGATTCGGCCATACGCGGATACTATTATCGAAGGCTTGTTGCTCGGCGCTAACGATTGCTTTCTGTTGACTAGCATCATTCGCGGCTTTTGCCATGGCTTCTACATTTGCCAACAAGTTATCGTTGTAAGTAAATGGAAAATCGATACGAGCTTGGTTGAATTGCGCTTCGTATTCGCTTGTCCAACCGAAGGCGGTGGTAGCTTGCGCTTTTAGGTTTACACCGGCTGCACCACTCCAGAAATGTACAAACTCGCCCCAATTCAAGTTACGGGCATACACCTGGTTCTGTTGTGGGAAGTATTGCGATAGTAAGTTGTAGTAGTTGGCAAGTACTGCCCCATGCCCATAGTTATTCCAAATCGGGTAAAACCAATCTCTAAACCAATATGTATTGGCACGCGGGTAACTATCTACTGTAGCCATGCTGGAGTTGTACCAACGGGTAGCTTCTGCCGTCCAACCCAATGCTTGGTATACATCATACTGGTAAATCACGCACCATTTGCTATCGCCCCATAATGGGAAGGCCGGCGATTCTTTTACACCTCTTGAAGCGCCTTCTACGATATGACCAATTTCGTGGATGGTAGCATCCAAATTCCAGCCGGTAGCAGAATTCCAGTTGCCGCTAGAGCCTAGGCAAATAGCATTACGGTAATCGCGGTCGCCTACAAAATAGGTAGCGGGGGAACCACCACCGTATTTATCCTGGTGGAATACAGCATATAACCTTGGATCGCTAAAGCCACCATACAAGCTTTTGGTATAAGCCCATGCTTGCGATACCACGCTATTCATCCATGTAATAGACGTGCTCATATCATTATCGAAATAAATTGCCACATGCTGATCGGAGTATACCTTGTTCACTATTTGATTGTGCTCAAACCAGTGCTCTTGCCATGTTTGAGGGAAATCATTCGCCACAGTAGTTGTATTCACGGTGTTGCTATAGGCCGATGATGCAGTGGCATTCTCTGCACGTACACGGTAGTAGAAAGTATTGCCGCCCGTTAAGCCTGTATCTCTTATTTGGAAGGTATTGGCAGGTGCATTCCGTAACAAGTTCCAAGTAGATCCATTGCTGGAACGCTCTACACGGAATTGAGTTTCCGACGTGGCATTATCTGTCCAAGTAAGGATGTTCTGGTTGCCGGAAACATTTTGTACACTTAAGCTAGTAGGGGCAGCGGGTGCTGGAATTGTACCGGTGCCTACGCCGTAAATTTCCCATTCTGCTAATTGGGTAATGGTGGCACCTGCGTTGGCTGTAATGTTTAAGCGGTAGCGCGTGTAAGAAGTTGTGTTGCTAAACGAAAATTTGCTCTTTTGAAAACGGTTGAGGAACGCATGGTTGGTAACAGTATGCAAGGTTGTCCAGTTGGTTCCGTCGTTCGACCCTTGGAAGGTCCAGTTTTTGGGATCGCGGGTGGGAGCGTCATTAGCCGAAGTAATGGCGTATGAAGTTACAACAGCACTATTAGCGGCTTGGAACTGTACCCAAGTTGTAGCATTAAAGGTGAGGTATTTCGAGAAGATACTATTATCAATCAATTTCGCATTGCCTTCTGCACCTGTTACGTTGTATTGATCCGAGGTAGTACCGCCCGAGTAATCGGTGATATCAACAATGGAGGAAGAGCCGGCGGTGAAAATCTCCCATTCTGCCAGTTGCAAAATGGTACCGCTATTATTGCTCATTTGCAGGCGGTAGTACTGGTACGCCGTGCTATTACTGAAAGTAAATTCCCGGAGCTGTAAACGGGAAGGGAAGTCTTCGTTACTACGTGTGTCGAGTGTGGTCCATGTAGTACCATCATTCGAGCCTGAAAAGGTCCACGATAAGGGATCGCGGGTGTCGGCATCATTGGCAGAAGTAATGGTGTACTTGTTCACCACTACGGCACTCGGTGTTTGGAAGCCAATCCAAGCGGAGCTATGAAACGTAAGGTACTTGGTAGAAGCAAGGTTATCGATCACTTTGCTAATGTCTTCCCCGGTTGGAGAATCATTGTACTGCGCCGTTAGTGTACCACTACTATTGGTGATATCCGTTTGCGCAAGGAGTTGCAGGCTATTGCATAGTGCAATACCCCACAGGGCTAATTTTACAATTGTACGCATGATAAATGGATTTTGGTTATGAAAATGTGGATAGAGATATTGACGTGGATGTTCGTTCCCAGCATTTTCTATTCTGCGCATACATCCCGGGCATGGGAGCTCTTACAAGAGCCCCCGCCGGCATGCAATACTTGTTTGGTAGAGCGAATAAATTACCAACCAGTATTCTGTATCATTTCTTTATCGATGTCGATTTCCGACTGTGGTATCGGGAACAAATAATGTTTCTTGGTGAACACACGGTTTTCAAAGATGGTTCTTTCATAGAAGGCAGCACCATCTGCATTGATGTTTAAGCCATATGCTGCACCATTATCCGTTGTTTCACCAATCTTCCAACGACGTACATCGAAGTAACGCGCGTTTTCAAAGGCTAATTCTACACGGCGCTCCTTACGAATGGCTTCACGCATGGCAGCTTGACCAACCGGTGCAGGCAAGCCAGCAGAGCCATATGTTGGAATACCCGCGCGGTCGCGAATTTCGTTGAGGTATTTAAGAATGTCGGCGTTTGCCGGTTCTGCTTCGTTCAATGCTTCGATGTAATCTAAATACACTTCCGCCAAACGTAACAATACCAAGGTGCGGTTACCTGCGTTTACGTTACCTACAAACACATTCTTCCTAACAATGTACCCGGTTGGTGAATAGTCATTACCACCCACTTTCTTACCCGAGTTGCCAGAATACTCTGTAATCGTTTTTATATTACCGTATTTCGTATACTGCCAAATGCTACCGTTGAAGGTAATACCCACGTAAAAGCGGGGCTCACGGTTTACCCATTGGTTATACGTACCCGCTTCTGCAAATGGCGTAGCTACTGTTGAGAAGCCTGTTTTTACATAGTTCGCTAATGGATCGTCGATACTACGACCATTTGAAGTGAAATAAGCATCTACGATAGCTTGTGTTGCCCCCAAACCACCAGAACCACGGGCCTCACCATTGCTACCGCTATGGTAGGGTGTACGCTCGTATTGTAGCCAGGTTACGTTACCCGGTACACGGGCATAAATCACTTCCGGGTTCCAATCATCTAACATTACATCGCGGCACGATAAGTACGGGCTATAGTTACCCAAGGCATCGTTCTTACGGTATAATTTGAATTTACCGGTGGTAACAAATTCATCTATGAAGGCTTTACCGGCTTCTGCTGAACGTTTCCACTTGTTAACATCCGCAGCTTGACTAATTAATTGTTTACCGTCGCGGTTCTTTAACGCAGCGTAATCAGGATTACCATTGTACAAAGGACTAGCGCCTAATAACAATACTTTTTGTTTGATCGCCAATACAATGCCGCGGTTAATTCTACCTAAATCGTCGGTAGCAGAAGTTGGTGGAAGGTCTGCTGCCGCTTTATCCAATTCAGTCACGACGAAATCAACACATTCATCGAAGGAATTACGTGGCAATTGCACTTGCGGGAAACCTGCATCTGGTGGAATTACTTTATCACCCAATACTACTACCGGACCAAACATGCGCATCAAGTAATAGTAATAAATAGCGCGTAAAGCCCTTGCTTCGCCAGTGTATTGTTTGGTGATATTAGGACCACAATCCGCGCACTGGTTAATGTTATCGAGGAAATACGTGGCAGCGCTAATACCTTGGTAGTAGCTCGACCAGAAGTTTTTCACCCAACCAGAAGTTGGATCATAACCACCAATATTCATCGAGTTTGAGGTAACGAAACCCCATGTGAAATCAGCCTCATCACTCGCACCCGTCCAAGGGCCGGCGTTGTTGTTACCTACATAACGTTGGCTATATTCATCTGGAATTTTAGAATACACATTCGCCAAGTACTTGTCGACGGTGCTTTTGCGAGAAAACGTTTCTTTCAACGTTAACCGGTCATCCGGTACTTGGTCGAGGAAACCCTTTTGACAGGAGGCATTGAGCATCATAGCAAATAATGCCACCGTGCCTATTTTTAAATATTTCATGTTAGTTGTAGTCTTGGATTAGAATTGAATGTTGATACCTGCAGAGAACGTAGTGATGTTTGGATATACCCCGCCGTTAGACGTGCTAAGTTCCACATCCCATAATTTGAATTTGCTGAACGTAAGCAAATTGTAGCCCATCAAGTAGATTCTGCTAGACGCAATACCGGCACGTTTTGTCCAGCGCTTAGGTAAAGTGTAACCCAATTCCGCCGATTTCAAACGTAAGAAGCTCATATCCTTTACCCACCAAGAGCTTGGCAAAGTATTGTTATAGTTCTCGGCCTGTCCGAATGCTAAACGTGGATAGAATACATTTTGGCTTGGGTTTTCCGGTGTCCAACGATCTGTAGCAACCGCGTACACGTTACTTACACCTCCATCACCATTGAATGGCATAATACCACGACCGCTTAACATTACATCTGCATCAGATTGACCTTGGAAGAAGGTACCCAAGTTGAAGTTTTTATAAGAGAGATTAATACCAAAACCGTACACGATCTTCGGTAAGTCGCCACGACCAATTCTTGTTTGATCGAAGGCATCAATTTTACCATCACCATTCAAATCCCTGTACTTAATATCACCCGGTTTCAAGCCTGCACCTTCTGGTTTAGGGCTTTTCGCGATTTCTTCATCAGAAGTAAATAAACCTTCAGCTACGTAACCGTAACGAGATAAGATGTTGGTACCACGACGATCCATCCAAGGATATTTCGGGATCGGTTGATCGTTCTCAATCACTTTATCTTTATTGTAAGTGATGTTACCCATTAAGCCGATATTCACTTCACCGATCTTCGTATTGTACTCGATGCTTGCATCGATACCTTGGTTATCCACAACACCTAGGTTACCCCAAGGGTTGTTCGTTAATCCCACGAAGCTAGGTACCGCTGCACGTTGCATGAAGATACCTGTACGGTGTTCTTTAAAGTAATCGAACGTAATCGCTAACTGGTCGTTGAACATGCGTAAGTCCACACCGAAATCCATTTTGCGGGCAGTCGACCAGGTAACGTCTACTGCGTAATCGCTTACGTTAATACCTGCGAAACCAGTACGACCAGAACCGAAGGTGTAGCCTGTAGCATTGTCATTCAACAAGGTAACATAGGCGAAACGACGAGCATTATCACCAGACCCCAGTAAACCGCTACCTACTTTACCATCGGAGAAACGGAATTTAAGTAAGGACACCACTGGTTTGAAGTTCACGAAGAAGTTTTCATTCGACACAACCCAACCAATACCCCATGCAGGGAATAAACCGTAACGTTTGTTCGGCGCAAAGTTTTCAGAACCGTTATAACCGGCGTTGATTTCCGCGAAATAACGATCTTTCCAAGAGTAGGTAGCACGACCGGCCACACCGCGTGTTCTGTAAGGAATACTACGGGTGAAATCGCCAGCAAATGGGTTTAAATAATCGGTTTGGTTATACAAGATCAAAGCCGTTACGTGGTGCTTCCCGAAGGTAGAATCGTAGTTCAAAGAAGACTCGGTATAGAAACGGCGGTTACCGCTCCTGTTGGCATTGTAGCCCAAGAAGTTATTACCTTGGAAAGTACGCACGAGGTTCAAAGAACCATCGGGTTTGTACGGTGTAACAGGATCTGGTACGTAAGTATCTTCACGTTTTGTACGGGCTAAGGTGTTGGCATTGAACGCATCGAAAGAGAACATCGATGTGAAGCTTAAACCTGGCACGAGCATCTTAAGATCTTGGGTAAGACGTACGTTGGAATATAGTTGGTTTTTGAATTCGTTGGCATAACCACGGCGTGTAACGTCGGCATACGGGTTGCGTTGATCACCGTTCGGGTTACGACCTGGTACGAAGTTACTGGGGTACATAATTGGGTACTCAACCGGCGGAATCCAAAGCGCTTGCTCGAAAATGTAAGTAGAGCTGAGGTTAATGTTACCGTTACCATCGATGTTTACAGCACCACCCGGGTAGTTACCATTGGAAATATACCCTTGGATACCCAAATCCATCGTAGTACTTGGCGTTACTTTCACATTCAAGTTACTCGTAAAGTTGTAACGGCGGTACTTGATCGCTTGGTTGTACTTCGCGAGATCGTCGGTTTTAAACATCCCTTTCTCGTCGTAGAAACCTAACGACACGTAATAGTTAGCCGTGTTACCACCACCTGTTACGTTCATATTTGCACGGCGGTTGTTACCGAAGCTGTTGAAGATCGCATCCATCCAGTCAACATTCGGGTATAGGTATTTATCCGTGTTATTCGCCGTATTGTTAATGTATTCTTGGGAGTATTTTGGTGTATGACCACGTGTTTCTAAAGCTTCGTTGGCGAGCTTCATGTACGTAAGACCATCGGCCATTTTAGGGATTTTGGTGAATTGGGTTAAGCCCTCGTTGTATTCTACGTTGATACGAGGTTTACCTGATCTACCGGTTTTCGTTTTCACAATAATTACACCATTCGCACCGCGAACACCATATACAGCCGTAGCAGAGGCGTCTTTTAAGATGGTGAATGATTCCACATCTTGCGCGTCAATATTGGCAATGCTTCTTTCCACACCATCTACCAATACTAAAGGACGGGTAGGACCGTTGGTGAAAGAAGAGATACCACGTACCCAGAAGTCGCCGTCATCGTGACCAGGTTCGCCGCTACGTTGTACTGCTACGATACCTGCAATTCTACCGGCCAATACGGTGGTTAAATTCGCTACGGGTTGCTTTAACTCGCTTACTTTGATCGTAGATTGTGCCCCTACAAGGCTAATTTTCCTTTGGCGACCGAAACCTACCACTACCACCTCGTTCATATTACCCTCTTCTGCTTCCAGTGTAATATCGAGGAGTACAGAGTTGTTAATAGTAACGATTTGTGTTTTAAAACCGATGTAGGAGATTTCAAGCGAGCCTTTTGGATCGGCTTCTACGGAGAAGGAACCATCGATGCCGGAGGTAGTACCGCGGTTGGTACCTACTACTTTAATGGTGGCACCGGGCACTGGCTTACCCGACTTGTCTTTAATAACACCGGAGATCTTAACATCTTGGCGGTTGGCAGATGTTACAGTAACCCCGGGCGCGCTTGCGTACCGTGGAACAGCGCCATATACATCTTGTCCCATTGCTGCTAGGCACAACGAGGATAGGCATAAGGCTACCGTACGGGCAGTGGGAATACTCCGCCCGCGAGATAATTTCTTACTCATGGAAATTTGTTTAGACTGTAATTGTTTCCCCTTGCGAGGGAGAATTATTTTGGTTGAATAATTAAATGTGTAAAATGTACTCTTTATATTATCTAAATCGATTTAGCAACATATTTTTAAAAAAGCATTAACTTGTTATTTTTATACCGTCAACCGAAATCTTAATAGTTAATGTTTGTGCCGTAGGAAAGGATTGTACTGATTGTATTCGAAAACGTGGCGAGGTTACAGGATACTCGCTAGAATAGTTTATCACTTATTACAAGACCTAATCATTGATATACAATACAATTTTTTCTATGCCTTTGCTAAATCGATTTTTCACTACATCAAAAAAATATCTCGATGCTAAAATAGAGAAGGAATATGAATAATGTTGTCAATAAAAATCAAACAAATCGTAAACAATATTAAAGCAATTGTAAATGAATTGTAAAGTTACAATTGTAACTGGGTAATCCACGAATACACATCCGTCCTTATTTGCCAACCGATTGTTATGCAACGTCAATTTAGAATATATATCAGCGTTACTATCTTCTGTTTCATCGCGTTAATTGCTGTGCAGTTATTCTTATTGTACAATACGTACGAACTGCTCAATGAACGCTTCTACTATGATAAAAAGGATAAGCTCAACCAATTATATGGCAAGGCCATCGCCAACGACGTGGTGTACCCCGGTACGCATGCCATTGTCGACTCTATCCTACACCCCCAATTCGAAAAGTTATCCCATCTATATTACCACAACCCGCAACAATACAGGGTCTTTTCTAACCAACTCATCCGGATAATATTCGAAGAAGTCAACGCACATAATACCGGGCATGCCCTTATTGCCGAACTCCTACAAGAAGCCGGTATACCCGATAGCCTCCGCTTCTCGTTCCTTATTCGCCGTATCGATCTCACGTTCGATGGCAAATCGTACGTGCCTTTTTACAACGCCTCCTTGAAAATCCCAGGTATACCCCAAGCTGTGCAACACGAAAAAGGACTCCTTTTCCATCCCGATAATTTCGAACTCACCAATAGCAACAAAATTTCAGGGGTAGGTATCAGCAGGCCCGCACCTAATTCCTACGCGATGAATTTTCAATTACATGCCCAACCATATAACAAGCGCTTCGCTATTCTTGAACAAATGCGCGGAACGTTTACTTCTACTGTGGTGACATTATTAGCGCTGATCGTGATCTTTATTCTCACCATCCGAAACTGGATGCGACAAATCCGTTTATCGAATATGAAATCCGATTTCATTAATAACGTTACCCACGAACTTAACACACCTATTACTTCCATTATTATGGCATCGTTACATATCCAACATGCCAACAATGAAGAATGTCCTCCTAAAACGGTACGGATGGCACAGATTATAGAAAGGCAGTCGGAACGCCTACGGCACTTGGTGACGCGCGTTTTGGAGTTTACGAATGTGCGGCTATTACCGGTAAAAAAAGAGCAGTTGTTCTTACATACAACAGTGGAAGAGATCATAGAAACCTACCGTTTGCAATTACAAGCATCGCAACAAATCATTTTTCAACCTTCAGCGGAGGTGATTTTAGTTGAAGCCGATCCTTTTCATTTCACCACCTTATTACAGAACTTAATCGATAACGCGTTTAAGTACAACGAGCGCGAACATAAAATAGTCACTATCAGCATAGGTATTTCCACGAACAACATTCAATTAACAGTAACCGATAACGGTATTGGTATGCACAAGCATACCATACAGCATGTATTCGATAAATATTACCGTTATCAAGATCACAAAAGCTCGCCTGTAAAGGGCTTGGGCATAGGCTTATATTTCGTGAAGCAGTGTATACTCGCCCACCACTGGCAGATCGAGGTAAAGAGTGTGCTCGACAAAGGCAGCAGGTTCATCATCACGATTCCTATAAAAGCATAGCAAAACATGTCGTACCACGTATTACTTGTAGAAGATGAAGCCGATTTAGGCAATTTAGTTAAACAGTATTTAGAGCTCCAGCAGTTTAGCGTTTCCTGGGTATCGGACGCTCATAAAGTTACGTCCACCATTGCTGCCAGCGAAACTCCTTTCCACATCGTATTGTTGGATGTTAACTTACCCGGTAAAAGCGGCTTCGATCTCTCGAAAGATATCAGGCAACTTTATCCACAACTACCCTTCTTGTTCCTTACCGCTAGGAATGAAAAAGAAGACCGTTTAGCGGGCCTTCGCCTCGGGGCCGACGATTATATCGTTAAACCCTTCGATGCGGAAGAATTGGTGCTTAGAATGTCGAATATCATTAAACGCAATCAAGCCAGCCAACACAAAAAGCGCGACTCGTTCTTACAGATCGGGCAAATGCGGTACCAACCCGATAGTCTTACGTTTACCGATGCTACCGGCAAGGAAATCATTTTCACCCAGAAGGAAAGCGATTTACTGCTCTATCTTTTCCACAATGCCAACAAGGTATTGAAACGGGAAGAGATACTGTCGCAAGTATGGGGTACCGACGATTACATTGTAGGTCGTAGCCTGGATGTATTCGTTAGCCGCTTCCGTAAATACTTCCGGCAGGATCAGCAGGTGAACATTAGGAATGTATACGGCATTGGGTTTATGTTTTCGGTTCGCTAAGGGTATTTCATGCAGGCGCATACAAAAGGTATGTGCTTGCATGGGATTTAATAGTATTTTTACGCCCTATGAAAAAATTAACATTCGAAACCGGGTTGTTCAGTCGTTCTCTTTTGGTGTACATTGTACTGATGTTAATATGGACATTTGTTAATTACACGGTGCCCAACATGAACGGTATTGTGAACGTAGTGGTGTACATGTTAATTTTTGCAGTTTCCGTATTAATGGCCCAAAAGGAAATTTGGGGCATCTTCAGTTTCCTCTACATCTTTGCGATATCTGCCTTTATTATTTGTGTTGATTTTAT
The DNA here is from genome assembly GCF_003259335.1 of Chitinophaga skermanii. Lineage (GTDB taxonomy): Bacteria > Bacteroidota > Bacteroidia > Chitinophagales > Chitinophagaceae > Chitinophaga > Chitinophaga skermanii. The sequence goes on along the minus strand of NZ_QLLL01000001.1, from coordinate 350,494 downwards.
TGTGATTATGATGACGGTTAGTATAGAGAACATCATCATCGCGAATGTTATCCACGCCTTATACCTCTCGGCCGCTGTTACGTTTTTCATCAACCGTATTTACGGTATTTACTTCAACAAGGTATTGTTAGTCGTACTTTTCTTTGGACTACTGGCTGCTTTTGAATTCATTACCCAATTTGCACACAATATCCAAACGGTATATAATATTCACCCGTCGGTTACCATGCTAAGTATAATTATAACCACTATTTTTATTCCCGTGCTGGTTGGGATGAAGTTGAAACCCGCGGCTTCGGTGGAATAATGGATGTTCGTTTCTTTCCTTTTGCTTTTCTGTTCCAACAAGGGGGTGGTGGCGTTAGTGCGCCCTTTTCATTCACCCGCATGGCAGCTGCTCGTTGACTTAACAGCATTTGAACAGCCGGTATAATTACAGCCCGTGTTTCCTTCTTTTCCTGTACCGATGGCATAACCGCTTGCTTTTCCGATACTGCAATAATGCTCATGGCATTGCAGTGCTTACCACGGATGTCGTATGCTCGCCCTTGTAACATTTCAATAAATATTACGCCCAGCGATACGAAAATATGCCGGTGTTCCTGTTGCTGGAACTTAGCTGTTAGTGTAATTCCTTCGTTAGTTTGCTTGGCAATTGCCATAGTAGTGGTGGTAGTACTTACACTGTCCATTTCATTTGTATCAAAATTGATGGCGTGTACCGTTAGCATTAGCTTGTAATGGGTAGCGTGTTTGTGTGCTCGCAAGCGATTGGCGGGTGAGAAGGCTGGGATATCTACAGTAGCCGTGCCTTTTGTTCTATCTATAGCTACTTGGTATGGCGTATTGAAGGTGCGTTTGAAATGAACGTCCTTGTTAAACTCGAAGCCCATTAACATATCAATACGACCATCTTCCACGGTGCGTTCGCCCCGTATATGCGTGGTATCGCTTTTAATCACTTTCAATAATTCGGTTGATAGCCTCCTGTACATGGTACTATCAGGAAACAATTCCATTGTTTCTTTGAAACCAAAGCGAATATCGGCCGCTACCTGCGCGGCACGCCCGAACTCTTTGCGATGTGACCGTATTTTCTCGTATTGCTCCGCGTCCCAGTTAGTGGGTTTACGGTAAGGGGTGGTGGTAATGAACCCATTTTTAGTGGGGTAGAATGATACCCGTTCCAGCTGTTTGAACGGCATGTGTACAAGTTTGCCCATTTGGATGAAATTTATGGATGAACGATAGCATATTTCCCTATTACATGAGCAAAAATTAAGCCTAACTATTGCCTCAAACCCCTTGTCAGTAGCCGATTTAGGCACTGATTATCAACTATATAAAAACAAGCTTTTAGTTGTTAATGCCTTAGAATGAAGGCAATAACATTTTGCCTATCTCTCGAAGTAAACACGACAAAATTACGGGTGTACCCCAAGGAAATGACACCCTTACAAAGGCATGAAAATGAGTGATATAGCCATCAATTACATGGACATTACATGGGTGCTACATGTCATTTACTTGGGCATTACTTAGTTATTACATGGGAAATACATGCCAGCTGGCTGGTAGTGTAAGTGTTACAATTGTAACCCGAACTCCATTTTACGATAAACACTGCGGCGGATCATGGCTATTTGTCCACAATGCCACATGGTGTGATGGATATTCCAATCGATGGCTTCTAGCTTGTTATGGGCAATGGGATGGGTGGGCGTAATGGGTTCCAAGGGGGCTGTAAGTGCTTGTTCGGTTAGCTGTGCGATGATGTTGAGGGATGTTTGCTCCATGGTGTGGAGATCAGCGAGGAGTTGTGGTATATCTATTTGGTTCACAGCTTCCTTGGGTGGATTGGCGGTGAAGAGTTGGGCGTACTGCTGTAACGGGATGCTTTGCAGGATATTCATTTGATGGCCTTGGATTGCCCAAATAGCGTGGTAATAATGGCTTACGACCAAATGACCTACTTGCCAAGTAATATTGGATTGCATGTTGTTTGGGATGATGTGCCACTTATCAATGGGTATGTCATCAATTAACTTGTGCGTCCAAGAGTGTGTATGGCGGGTTTGTTGTAGTAAGTGTGAAAGGGCGTCCATTTTTGGTATAAAGGTACGGTGTGGGGCTGCGGGGAGTGGTTGACTTTGGTCAAGAAACACTACCGGCTTGCCAATTTCTTACGGATGCGGCTAAGGGTTTCAGGGGCTACAGCTACATAGGAAGCCAGTAAGTATTGTGGAATACGGTTGGCAAGATCTTGTCTTTCTGCGATTAGTTGTTCGTATCGTTCGGTGGAGGTATGAAGGAGTTGGGATTTGAGGCGATCGTGCATTTTGAGGAATAGGAATTCATTCATCTTCCTATTCATGTCTTCAACAAAGGGCATATCTTCTGCAAGGGCACGTAAGGTCTCGCGATCAATTACATATACAATGGCATCTTCTAGGCACACGATTTCTTTTTCGGAGGGCTGTTGTGTAACAAAGCTATAGTAATCGGCTATGAATTGGTTTTCGTAGGCGAACTCGAATACAACTTCTTCGCCATCTTTGTGGAATACGCATTTCATGAGCCCGCTTTCTATGAGGCCAATGCTATGACATGTTTTACCGGCGGCTTGGAAAACAGTACCGCGTAGTAATTCCACCTTGGAGAACTTCGACAGGAAATGTGTTGCCGACGAAATTGGGATGTTGAATTGTTGCGCGATATGTTGTATGGTATACTGCATGTTCGTATATCTATTCTCCCTAAAATAAACCTAGCACTACATCTTGCGGATAACTTGCATGCAAAGCTGCTTGTAATGCTTGGAACGTGTCGATTGAGAAAGCTGCTTTTCTATCTTCTGCATATACCTCGTTCGTCATTAAATGGGCAATTTTCTTGAGTTGGTAATACAATGTAAGTAAGAACTGTTTTTGCTCGACTTCAAATTGAAAAATAGTAGAAAAGGGTTCTCTAGAACCAGACTCTTTACTTTCTATTATCAACAGCTCAGGCTGATGAGGCTTTCTTTTGATATAAATATGATTCCATTCATCATAATTGCAGAAAGACCATACAAAATCATCTTTGCCCTCTAACAAACTATGCATGGTGCCCATCAGAAGAGGCATTGTATCGTCGATCGATACCAAGCTTCTTATTTCGTAGATATTATCTGCAATATGGAATAATAGCGTAACGGAATCGTTTCGGTTAAGGCGGATAAGGATATCAGTATTGTCGTTTATAGGGTAGTTCATTGTGTTATAAATTTAGTAAAACACTTCAATCTTCAACGTCATTGGGATAAAAAAATCGGTGTGTTATATCTTTGGGGTACCGCTCTTGCAAGGCTATTTGTAGTGCTGGCTGTTACCTCACTAGGTAAGGGCTTCTACCTGGTATAAGTTCCTTTAAAGTAGTCCACCCACCACTTACCAATTGATAGCTTTCATGATGTTTTACCAAAGTAGCGTTCTTCCAACCACCTGTTGCTTGCAATGCTCCATAAGCTTGTAGTTTTAGGGTATCGCTTTTTTCTTCATAATACCCAATTACTTTATAACCCTCTTGTAAATGGTTGTCTTTCCGCTTCTCAAAAACCAAGGCAAAACTACCTGTTGCATTAAGGGCGATTTCTATATCCCAAATGGTGTTATACGATACACTACAGTGTTCTTTGTGGCTATGAAAATATTTAGTAGCATCATATTGTTGATGTGGCAATAGCATCAAAAGGATTACTGGTAGCATAGTTAGGCTATTTATCGTGGTTCAATGTACATCAATTCCCCGCATAAAAAAAGCAAAGCTGTAGAACACAGCTTTGCTTGCTTATTAGAAAATCAATCGCAATTATGAACGTTGTAATAGGCGGTATAATTCGCTACCTGTTAGTAAAAAGGCTCCTACGCCGTATACTTCGGTGCTATTATAATCCACTACGCCGGGTTTCTCGCCAATCTTTTGCACGAAGCCTAGCTTACCATTTGGGTGAACGGCGCTTACCAATGCATACCATGCTTTTTGCACAACGGGGAAGTATTCTTTCTTCGGTAATATACCATGGCGAATACCCCAGGTGAGGGCATAAGCATAGAAACCGGTGCCGCTAGTTTCTTTTGATGGGTAGCTGGCTTGGTCTAGCAGGGCGGTGTGCCAGGTACCGTCTTCGTGTTGGATAGCTGCAATTTTCTTTGCCATCTTTTTAAAGAGGGCTTCGAATGTTGGGCGGTTAGGATAGTTTTTCGGCATGTTTTCCAGCATTCTTACTAAACCTCCCATTACCCAGCCATTACCTCTTGCCCAGAACATTTTCGCGCCGTTGGCTTCTTTTTGAAGGAAGTATTTACTGTCGCGGAAATAGAGGTTCTCGGTGCTGTCGAATAAGTAGGCGGTTGTTTTCCACCATAGTTCGTCGGCAGTTTGGAGGTACTTCGGGTTGCCCGTGGCTGTAGATAGGTATGCTAATGCGGGCGGGCCCATAAACAAGGCATCACACCATGCCCATTCGCGTAATTGGATGCTATTTTTCCATTCTAGCGATTCGGTATGTGGCTTGTTGACAATGCTGTCGGCGAGTGCTTGGAATTTGGCAATCATGACAGGTTGCTTGTATTGCATGTAAAGTTGTGCATACAATTGACCTACGCAATAATCATCGGCGAAGAACCTGCGATGGCCTGTATTCCAATCATTCTTGTTGCCTACTTCTTGTAAGAACTGGTTGTATACCGGCTTTTTGCTGAGCTTGCCTAGTTCTACAATGCCAGTGTACAAGGCGCCATTTGTCCAATCCCACCAAGGCCATTTAATATGATCTTGTCGAAATTCGTTGATCTGCCAATCGCCTACGCGTTCCATGATGGCTAGAATTTTCTTCGGTGCCAGTAAGGAATCTTTTGGTGCAAAGGCAAAGGTTTGTAGGCAGAGCAATGCAATAACAACTGTGCTAATTATTTTCTTCATCTTCATTCATTAATAATCAACTGCATAATCCTTTTGGAAAGGTTTTCCACTCCATGCTTTCCGCTGTGTCCACTCGGCGAAATCGCCGCTCCAGAATTCATGTGAAGCAGGGAGGCCAAGGGCTAAGAACACGAGCGATGTAATATACATGCTGCCGGTATTCGAGTAATAATCGGAAAGATCGGCTTGTTGATCTCCCACTAAACCCAATGTTAGCCAATCGCCTTTGCGGAAGGTTTTCGGTACAAACATATTCTTCATCACGGCAGTTAATGCACTTCTTACTTGTTGCGGGGAAATACCTTTGGGCAATTTATTTTCCAATGCTACTTTTACGAGTGGTTGGAAAGCGCCTACACGGTACGTGGATGAACGGCCGACTACGAGGAAGGTACCTTCCGGTGAAATATATCGTTCTTGGAAGGATGCATACCGTTGCATACGCTTATAGGCTTGATCGTAGGCTGCTTGCGGGCGGCGTCCTTTCTCCACGTTCACTCTTAACACATCTACCAACATAGGGTGAATAACGTACCCGTTGTAATGATCGAAGTGGAAAAGATCGCCATCACTGTACCAACCATCACCCACATACCAACTCGTAATTTGGTCGATGGCATGATCGATTCTTTCTGCATTAAAATCTTCCCCGATACTCAATAAAAACGTTTCTACCATGGCAGCGAATAACAACCAATTGCTGTTAAACGGTTTAATAACGCGCATGGCTTTGAACTCGTTGATATATTGATCCTTTGTTTTTTGAGAAAGCGGTTCCCACAATGCTTTCGGTGCATATAGAAATGCTTGCGCGATATAGGCTGCATCTACAATAGGTTGACGTGTTTTCTCGTCGCCCCAATACAGGTAATCTGCACTGGCCATATTTACAGCATGCGCTAAGCTTTGCTGTGTTTGTAAGAGCAAGCGCTTGCGAATTTTTCCTTCTTCGGAATCATCTACGGGCAGGGCCAAGAATGGAGCAATACCCGCGATGAGTCGACCAAAGGCTTCCATATATCCCACTTCTTTATTCCTACCATCCCAAGTAGGACTATATTCCATGGGCATATTCTCACGCAATTTATCTTGGCTCATATTGCTCAATACCGGCGTGGACATCTTATCTAATAAATGCACCCAATAAGCGCGGTCGTCTCCCTTAGCGGGTGTTTTACTTTGTACATCGATGATGTTAGCGGCGCTTTCTTTCGCAGGCACAAAACCCATGATGCCTAGTAGCGACGACCAGCGTATAAAATTTCTTCTTTGCATATGCGGGAACTATGTTTTTGCTTTTTGCTCTGTTTCAACTTGGCTTTGCTGCTTCGTATCGATCACTATTACGAATGGCGATGTAGGTTTCATGCCCTTTGGTAATTGGATATAGGAAGCATTGTAATCTAACTGCTCGGTACTTAGTACTGTACTAGGTGCTTGTAATAAGCTGGCTTTACCGATGCTTGTGTTCTTTGGCAATTTCACTTTCAAGCTACCGTTGATAGGCACGTTGAATACGACCATATAGATTTTATCATCGTTTTGTTTCTTAGTGAAATAGCCCCAATCTTGTTTTTCACAGTTAGCGTATTCACAATCATAGATCGCCGCGTTGTTTACTTTCATCCAATCGCCCATTTCTTTGGCAACAGTGATTTCTTCTGGGCGGAAAGTACCATCGGCTTTAGGGCCGAAGTTTAAGACGAAGTTGCCACCGAGGGATACACATTGGGTCGTCATTTCTATACATTCGTACGAGGTTTTCCAATGGCCAAGCCATTTTTCTGCATAGCCCCATCCGTTTTCGGGGATGGTCATTACACAATCCCAGTCGTTACCATGTACATCGGCGTATGTTTTCGGGATTTTACGTTCCCAGCCTTGTTCATAGTCGCCCATTAATACCCCGTTGGCATCGTTGTGGCGGTTACCGAATTCATCGGCCCGTAAGCGGGATCCAATGATTAAACCAGGGATGAGGGATTTAAGATGTTGTTCCAACGAATCGCTGAAGGCACCGCTTTTCTTCCAACTTGTATCCCAGGTACCGTCGAACCATAAACCTTTTGTTTGTGGGTACATTTTCAGTAGCTCGGTGAGTTGGTTTTTAGTGAATAGTTTGAAGCGATCGAAAGCTACACTGTCCTCTTTTGTTTTGAGGTCGGTACGCCAATCGGGGTGGCTCCAATCCATTACCGAGAAGTATAAATACACGTCGATACCTTCTTTCGTGTAGGCATCTACCACTTGCTTCACAATGTCTTTTTTGTAAGGCGAGTTAGCAACGGTGTATTGGGTGTATTGACTAGGCCATAGGCAGAAACCGTCGTGGTGTTTTGTTGTAAACGTCACGTATTTCACGCCCATTTGTTTGGCCATCTTTGCCCATTGGGTGGGGTTAAAGTTTTCCGGGTTGAATTGTTTGTATAATGAATCGTATTCGGCGTGTGGCACTTCTTTCCAAGAGCGAATCCATTCGGCGGCGCCGTTATAATATTTGCCATTATACTTTCCTTCGAGTATAGAATATAAGCCCCAGTGAATAAACTGGCCGAGGCCGTAGCTGCGCCACTTGGCCATGTCGGCATCGGTACGTTTACCTACGCGGTGTGCACCGTGTTTGAGGGCTACAGGTTGTTTTGTAGTTTGACTGTTGGCATTTCCAAACATCGTCACACAGAGCAACAGCAGCAAGCCTATCCTTCGCAAGTCATACTTTCTCATAAACATGTTGATTTTGATTGAAATATTAAGGTTGTTCCCAACCTGGGTTTTGGCCTAAATTTTTATTGAGTACAATATCCGCGATAGGAATAGGGAAAAGATACTGTTTATTTTCGTCGAATGTTCTACCTGTAGGTAATGTTTTATAATACGGTAACAGGAATCCTTCGCTACTTAGATACACATCTTTGTTAATCACTACTTTCGGGAATTGTGCTTGTACAAACTTGATACCTTCTACAGGCACTTCTAACAAGCGGCCGGCTTTCCAGCGCATTAAATCGTGCCAGCGTGTATTTTCGAAAGCCATTTCTACGCGGCGTTCGCGGCGAATTTCACGAAGTAAAGGCGCAACTGGGTAGCTAAGATATTGATGGTAGATATTATCTAAACGGGTATCGGCAGGTTCTTGCCCGATGGTTAAACCTGGCATGCCTACCCTTGCACGTAAAGCGTTGATGGTTTTATCGATAATCGTTTGGGTGATGGCACCTTGTTCGTACTTCGCTTCGGCGTATGTTAAGAGTATTTCAGCATAGCGGAAAACGGGCGCGGCTTGCATACCGTTCGTAATACGATCCCAATCAACCGGGTTATTATAGAACCATTTGGCTACGCGGTAACCCGTAGGGCATTTATTACCTGAAAGGCCCGGAATATTGGGTTTGGGTGCATTATCGGCGCCACTGGTTACACCTACAGCGAGGTTGTAGGTACCGAAATTGGCGATTGTTTGTGTAAGGCGTGGATCGCGGTTGGTAAACTCGGCTTGAATAGAGTCTTTGCCTTTGAATAATGGGCTAGTAGAAATGGTTAAACCATCTGTACACAAATATTCATCTACCAAGCTACGCGTTGCACCGAATTGGTGGCGTAGGTTCTGTGCGAAATAGCGACTGAACGCAGCACCATAATTGAGCGTTGCGCTGTATTCTTTTGCGAGAATAATTTCGGTGTTGCCTTTATAGGATTCTGTAGCGAATAGATCGAAGTAAACGCTGCTTGTGGTGCCTTGTTTCAAAGCGTAGCGACCACTATTAATCAACTCTTCCGATGCATCGGCGGCAGCCTTTAAGTAGGCCGTTGGGTCGAGTTTTAAATCGGTATGGTATTTACGGTATGTACCTTCGTGTAAACCTACACGGGCTTTTAAGAACAGGGCCATATCCTTATTCAAACGGCCCGATTTTTCGGCCCCTTTTATTGGCAGCATCGCAATTGCTTTATCCAATAATGCCATTACGGAGTCCATAACTTCTCCGCGTGGTGTGCGGGCTGCGTATAGTTCGGGAGAATTGGTTTGCAAGGAATGTGATAGCCAAGATACATCACCGAATAGTTTTACTTTTTCGAAATAGTCCCATGCTTTGAAGCAATATACTTCACCGAGGTACACATTTTTTTCAGCCGGCGTAATAGGTGCTTTTTCGTAGTTATCGATAAAGTAATTGAGTGCGCGAATATTGGCGTAATTCCATCCACCAGAACCGGCGGCGCCGCTAAGGTGTGCGTTATATTGATTGGCGCTAACACGTGCATAGCTATTAGGCGCAGCGTTATCGCTAATTACATCACCATAAGGTAAAATGGCGGCGTTCACACCATAAGGAGCCACTGTGCCGTCGGCCCAGGCATCGCTGAAACCGATGATATATTTTGGGTAGAAACTGTTGACATAGATTTCTAAATCGTTCCCCGATTTCCAGAAGGTATTATCTGTTATTTTATCGAGCGGGTACCTGTCGAGAAACTCTTTATTACAAGCGGGCAATGCCATCACAGACAGCATCGTTACCAGGCATATATAGAATGATCTTTTCATGGCTGTGCGAATTTGAATTGGTTAAAATGACACTTGGATACCTGCGGCAAGTGATTTCAGGATCGGGTAGTTAGAGCTTAATAATTCTGGATCGAAGGTGCTAGGCAGTTTCGAGATTTGGAATAAGTTGTAGGCAGCAGCGTATACTCTAACGCGGCTTAACTTAATTCTTTCCGTGATGTTTTTGGGAACGGTATAGCCTAACGAAATATTCTTCATTCTTAAGTAAGCACCATTTTCCAAGTAGCGCGTTTGTACTTGCCTGTTGCCGGCCTTGTTTTTATAAGCTGGGTAGTATGCACCTGTTCTATCCGGCGTCCAAGAATTGTTATATACTTCCCAAGTGCCTGTAGAACCAGCGCCCCAGTATAAGCTGTTACCGATCCATACATCACGTTTACCAATACCTTGCAGGAACATGTTAAAGTCGAACCCTTTGTATTGCAAATCGATATTTACGCCGAATTGGAAACGAGGGGTACTGTTACCAATAATTCTACGATCGCCGGGGTTATCTACCGTGTTAGCACCATTGGTAATGGCTGTATCGCCGTTTAGGTTTTTGTAACGAATATCGCCCGGGAACCACAAACCGCTTTGGATAGCACTTTGGATAGGTGCTTCGTCAATTTCTTTTTGTGTTTGGAAGATACCTTCTGTTACATAGCCCCAGATTTCGCCCAGTTTTTGGCCGGCATATAGCGTGGATAATTGCTTATTGGGGTTGCCTTCGAACTTCACTACTTCGCTTTGGTAATCGCCTAGGGTAAAGGCTACATTGTAGTTTAAGCCAAAGGAAGTAGTGTTATGGTACTTGGTGGTTAATTCCCAACCGGTGGTTAATAACTCACCTACGTTTTGCGTGGGTGCAGATGTACCTAGTACGGAAGGGTATGCTGTACCGGGTGTTAAGATATCTTTCGTTCTACGTTTGTAGTAATCGAAATTTACTTCCCAGTTTTTAAACGCTACCATATCAAAACCAAAGTCGATGGTGGTGGCTGTTTCCCATGTAAGGTTTGCATCTACTAAGCCGGGTGGTGTAATACCTGGCGGGCGAATACCGTTCAGCAAGTAACTAATTTGAGAAGTAGTACCGTAGGTAGGAATGTAAATGTAATTCGCTACGTTTTGGTTACCAAGGCTACCATAAGAACCCCTGATTTTGAAATCGTTGATAACGTTTTTAATGCCTTCGGCGAAACCTTCTTCGGTAATTCTCCAACCGGCAGATACGGATGGGAATAGTTTGTATCTACGATCGGAAGGGAAGCGCGAGGTACCATCGTAACGACCGTTAGATTGTACGAAGTACTTGTTTTTGTAGTTGTACATTAAACGGTAGAATATACCGCGTACGGCCCAGTGCGATTCGGAATCGTCGGCATATTGGTTACCGAGGGATTGGTCGATTACCGGGATGCCGGGACTTAATAAATTCTCGCGTTTACCGTAGAGCGATTCATCCGTGTACCATTCTTGGTTGAAACCTACCAAGCCGTAGAGATTGTGGTTTTGGTTGATGGTGCGGGTGTAATCGGTATAAAGGTTGATCGTGTATTGGTTCGAGTGGCTCGTGTAACGATCTACGTAATCGGGATTGGTATGCGCGGTGGTAGGATTCGTCCAGTTATTTTCTATACGTCGCAACTGTGGTACCACGGTTTTGTAGCCGTTGTTATACGATTTATAGGAAAGATCACTTTTAATGTTCCAGCCTTTTACTGGTGTAAGGGTTGGGGAAACAGTGATCAACGTGGTTTCATCCTTGGTTTTATTAGTAGAACCGTAATCCATGAAAGCGAGGATATTATCGGTGTACATAACGCCTACCGGGGAATTAGCCGGGGTTTTAATAGGCATGTTTACATTACGACCGGGTTCTTGCGCCATGGCCGTCCACCATCCGCCTTTGCCTGATGGCGAAACGGGTTCGGTGTAGGTGCTGTTGTTGTAGGAATTGCGGAAGTCGATTTTGAACCAATCATTTACTGCCGTGGTAAGGTTAAGCATTACGTTATAGCGGTTTTGCTTTTCGGTGTTCATCGTGAACAAACCTTCTTGACCTTGGTAACCTAAAGAAGCGTAGAAACTAGTTTTTGCGTTACCACCCGAGAAGGATAAGTTATGCTTCTGCATGGGGGCATAGTCGCGCAGCGCTTCTTTGTAAGGATTGACGTTACCGATCCAAACGATATTGTTGCCGTTCATGAACCATGGGTTCTTATGGAGTGGGTCGGCCATGTATGCTTTAATGGAATCGAGCTTTGCCAACATATCTGTTGAGGGCGAGCGGTTCTCCAGGGTTTCGGCATCTACGAGCGCTTGTTGAATAGTGGCAGCGTCTAGTAAGTTGGGGACGGCAGCGGCGTGACTCCATTGGAAGGAATTGGAGTAATCTACGCGCACGCGGTCGTCGCGCTTACCGGATTTTGTTTTCACCAATAAAACGCCGAAGGCACCACGGGCGCCGTAGATAGCGGCGGCGGATGCATCTTTCAACATCGTGACAGATTCAATGTCTTCGGGATTCAATTGGTTGATATCCATGGGAACGCCATCGACCAAGATTAACGGCGAGCCTGTGGTTACTTCCCACTGGTTATCGCTATTTAAGCCAATAGAAGTACCACCCCGAATATTGTAAGATGGTTTTGTATTTAGCTTACCGTTTCCTACGGTAATGTTTAAGTTGGGCATCACCCCTTGTAAAGCTTGACCAACGTTTGCAATAGGGCGGTTTTGCAAGCGTTCGGCACCAATTTGCGCAACAGCCCCCGTTAAGTCGGCTTTCTTTTGCGTACCGAAACCAACAATCATCACTTCATTTAAAGCGGCCACATCGCTTTCCATTGTAATGGTAAGATTCGTATCGTTGCCTACGGTTACACGCACAACTTTATACCCCATCAAAGAGAACTCGAGTATATCGCCTTTCGTAGCATTGAGTGAGAAATTACCATTGGCATCGGTGATAGTTCCTTTCCCGGTTCCTTTAATAGCAATAGAAACGGCAGGCATTGGATGACCTTCTTTATCCTTTACGGCACCTTTGATCGTTAGCGCGACTTGGTTTTGTTGAACGAAATGGTTGGTATTTTGATTTTTCGAAAACGCGGTTCCCGGTAAATAAATACAACTAGTAGCAAAAGCTAGCAGGAGGATATTTTTATGCTTTGGCAAATCCCGGTATTGCCAAAGCTTCCTCTTTTTGCCTTGAATTTTGGTTGATCTCATAAAGGTAGTTTTAGTAGATAAAGCCGTGTTAAGTGAAATAGTGCTTTAAATTCACAATCTTTTCAATTAGTTTGGGGGCACGATTTTATCTAAAAGGGGGTAAAATCTTATTCGGTAGGACAAACAAGCATCGCAAGTCACATTAATTTGAAAAACAGCCACTTAAGAATACATTAATTCAACCATTTTAGTCGAGAAAGCAGATTTTTTCCTACATTTTACATCTAGTTCCTGGTTACAAAAACGTATTTCCTGTTGTGTTGAAACTGAAATATTGCCACTTAGTATATATACTGTTGTTCCTTTTTTTGGCGGAAGAAAAATTGGGCGCACAAGAAAAAATATTCAACCATCTTACAGTTGAACAATCGTTATCGCAGAACACTGTTTTATGTGTTGCGCAAGATAAACGTGGCTTCATGTGGTTAGGTACCCGTTATGGATTGAACAGGTTTGATGGTTACCAAATCGCTGTGTACAAAACGATTCCCAGCGATTCTACATCTATCTCCAGCAACTACATTAATACTATTTTGTGCGATCGTGATGGTAAATTATGGATAGGCACAACAGAAGGATTGAGTTGGTTTGATGCGGAGCGAAATACTTTTCACCGCGCAAAAATGGATACAGTAGAAAAAGTAAATATTAGTGCTATTGAAGAAGATGAAAAAGGAAGATTGTGGGTAGGTACTGCACGCGGTGTATTTGTAAAACAAGGTAATTCAACATTCATTCCTGCGAAAAAAATATCAAACATAGAAAGCTTCAAAGTGGCCAATATATTGCGTTTGAAAGCAAATGGAAAGGGACAGCTATGGGTAGCAACTAGTCAAAAGTTGTATGTTGTATCTAATAATAAGGGAGAACAATTTTCTGAAACGACATTTATTAACAATCCTACCCAACCTACTACGTTGAGTGATCAATATGTGCAAGCAATATTACATGATCGACAGGGCAATACTTGGGTGGGTACAGTGAATGGATTGAATAAATTCGATCCTGCTACGCAAACATTTCAGCGTTACTATGCATCGCCTGGCCGTTTGTTAAGTAATAATATTCGTGCGCTGATGCAAGACCAAACTGGGAAACTATGGATTGGGTCGCAGGATGGCGTGAACGTGATGGATGTAGAGAATGGTAGCATGACGGCGTATGCGAATGATGTAACGAATGAGAAAAGTTTGAGTGGCAACTCGGTGCATAGTGTATTTGAAGACCGGGATGGCTCGGTATGGGTAGGTACATTTTATGGTGGTGTGAATATTACCCATCGATCTAATACACCGTTTACGATTTGGCAGCACAACCCGCAGAACGGGTTAAGTAGTGGTGTTATTAGTTCTATTGTATCGGATGATCGCTTTATTTGGGTAGGTACAGAAGGAGGTGGGTTGAATAGTTACAATAAAGCCACTGGGAAATTTACGGTCTATAAATACAATGCAAACATACCGGGGAGCTTACGATCTAACTTGGTGAAGAACGTGTATATCGATACTGATCATCACCTGTGGGTAGGTACACATGGCGGAGGATTAAATCTCTTCGATCCTGCCACGCAAACCTTCTCTTACCTCTTTTTTAATGAGAAACACAAGCATGCCGAGATTGTGGCTTTCTTGGAAGATAGTCAAGGCCGGTTTTGGATTGGCGGGCATCCCGGCTTAAAAGTGTATAAACGCACCGGCACGGATTTACAAAGTCTTGGGTACGAGGAAGCCTTGAAAACGTTGGCGTATAAGAATATTAGTTATTTATTGGAAGATACGCAGCATAACATTTGGATAGGTGCGTTGGAGGGCTTGTATAGATTCGATCATGCTACGCAGCAATTGCAAGCAGTACCCGTTAATGGTAGAACGAATGCTAATATTAACTGTGTTTTCCAAGACGAGCAGGGACAAATTTACATAGGATTGTATAATGAGGGTTTGGCTTTGTACCAGCCGAAAGAGGAGAAATTTATTATTTATACAACTAAGCATGGGCTTCCGAATAACAACGTATTGGGGATTTTAGAGGATGAGGCGCATACTTTATGGATCAGCACGAGTAATGGGTTAACACGCTTCACACCGGCAACTGCATCATTTCAAACATATACAAAGAGTGACAGGTTAGCCGGTAATGAATTCAACTACAATGCCTTTTACAAAGCGCCTAATGGCGAAATGTTCTTCGGTGGTACGAAGGGACTAACAAGTTTTTTCCCGGGTAAAATTGAGCGAAATACCAAAGCATCTGCATTGGTATTTACAGGATTGAAGGTATTTAATACCCCCGTAAATGTGGATAACGAGCCTTCTATTCTTAGTAAAGACATTGGCTTTACTGATGCCATGGAACTGAAGGCGAACCAGAATACATTTACTATTGAATTCGCTTTACTCAACTTCATTCACCCCGATAAAAACAAATACGTTTATAAACTGGAGGGTATTCATAAGGATTGGACGGAATTACAGAACCCATCTGTAACGTTCATCAATTTACCGGCAGGCGATTACAAATTGCTGGTGAAAAGTGCTAATAATGATGGCATTTGGAGTAAGCCGGTGACTATGCGCATTACCATTCTGCCACCTTTTTATAAAACCTGGTATGCTTACGTGCTATATGCCTTGCTACTTGCAGCCATCTTATTTTTCGTTACCCGGTTCTTTTACATGCGTGCCTTATTGCAACGCGACAAAGAACTACACGAAGCGAAGTTGAACTTCTTCACCAACATCTCCCACGAAATTAGAACGCATTTAACATTGATTATGGCGCCGATTGAGAAGTTGAAGAAAGAACATCGGCAAAACAACATTTTGCAATATCACTTGGATCATGTGAGTAATAATGTGCACCGCTTATTGAAATTGGTGACGGAGTTGATGGATTTTAGGAAAGTGGAAACGAGTCATTTAAAACTCCAAATAGGCAAGCATGCGCTCATTCGTTTCTTGGAAAACATTTACCAATCGTTCGAAGATCTTTCTTTAGCAAAGCATATCCGTTTATCGTTCACGTACGACCAGGCGACGGATGTATACTTCGATGCAGGCCAGTTGGAAAAAGTGATGTATAATTTACTGAGCAATGCCTTTAAGTTTACGCCTAGCGGGGGAAGTATTGCCTTGCAGGTGGAGCATAAGGAGGATTGTGTTTGTATTCACGTGACGGATAACGGGAAGGGGATTTCGGCGCGTGATTTAGAGAAGTTGTTTACGAATTACTTCCAAGCGGGGGATCAGCCTATGCAGCAGCAGGGTTACGGGCTTGGGTTAGCATTATCCAAGTCGATCGTAGAACAGCACAAAGGTAAGCTAACGGCTGTAAGTACACTTGCCACGGATACACAAGAAGGTTATACAAGATTCACCATTACCTTGCAAAAAGGTACCCAGCACTTAGAAGGAGAGGCTATTCATACAGGGCAGGAGGAACAAGGATTACAGCAGTTGTTTGAAGCCGATATTACCATTGATACGGCACAAGCTGCCAAGTATACCATACTTATTACAGAAGACAATACCGAGGTAAGGGAATTGATTGCCCAAACCTTGTCGCACTACACGCTTATTATTACAACAGATGGGCAAGAAGGCTGGCAAGCTGCTATTGAACAAATCCCTGATCTTATCATCAGCGATGTAATGATGCCAGGCATGGATGGTTTTACGCTCTGTAACCAGCTTAAATCCGACGAGCGGACTAATCATATCCCTGTTGTATTACTAACCGCTAAAAGCTCTCAAAACGATCAAATCGTTGGTTTGAATAAAGGGGCGGATGTTTATTTAACGAAACCTTTTAGTACGGATGTATTGGCGCTTACGGTGAAGAACCAATTAACTACGCGGGAGGTTATGCGGGAGAAGTTTAGTAAAGAATTTGTGGTGGGGCCACAGCATATTGTAATCGATCATTCAGATGAACAGTTTCTCAACAAGTTAATATCGCTTATTGAAGAGCATATGTGCGATGTGGAGTTTGGGGTTGGGCTACTTGCGGAGAAAATGGCGATGAGTCAATCCGTATTGTATAAAAAACTGAAAGCCGTGACGGATATGTCGGTGAATGATTTTGCGAAAACGATACGATTGAAGAAAGCGGCGCAATTGTTGGCATTGAAGACATATTCTGTATTTGAGGTGAGCGTGATGGTGGGATTTAATGATCGGAAATATTTCAGCAAGGAGTTTAAGAAGCAATTTGGATATGCGCCTAGCGGGATGAAGGGGGAATAATGGTGTAGGCCAAGCTTCCTAATAAGAAAAGCGTTCGAATAAGATAGAAAGCTTTTTTGTTATGAGTTGAAAGCTGCTTCTAATAGCTTTTCAAATTCCTCTGCTTGTTCCGGCGTTCTAATTGGCTGCTCCAAAGAAGAACGATCTCTCCATCTAATTCGTCCTTGTTTATGAACGTTCCTAGTACTTTTGCTTTCGCGATTATATCGTCAACTTTTTTCTCAATGTGTTTGTCGTCCATTTTAGTAGCTTTTTAGAAATTCTAATAAATGGTTACAACTATTTTTATTTTAGAATAAAGTAGTTGTAGATATGTTCAAAAATTGCTATTTTCTGTGATTTTTATACAGCTTTTTTACTGCGATAGCTATATTTAAAAGTTGGTTTAAGTTCGCAATATATACGTTGGTAGTTTTTATGAAAGATGCTAAATAGTTGTTAATCAAACAGCGGAGTTCTCAAGTAGAACTTGAGAATGTTAGCATAACTTGGGATTCAATTCATCTAACAGTTCATACATACTGCATAGTTGTTGCAGTCATAGTCTTCACACGTAATTCAATTATAATTTGCGAAGGAAAATGTTTATTTTAATTATCTAAACCCCTATACATATGTCCCCAAAATCCAAACAGGCTTCTACTCATAACGAGCCTCCACGACCCGACCCTAGGGAATACATAAAGTTCATGCTCGATCATTTCAAGTTTGAACGTTTCTTTTATCTCGGAGCAACTGTTATTTCGCTAGGCTTATTAGTTTATTGTGCTGCTATTTTACTTAAAGATGGAAAAGAAGACAAGCCGGCTTTTAAATCTGCTTTAGCATTGTTAGCGCCAACAGGTTTAATAACAGGCGCATGCTTCCGTATATTAAAGATTTGGAATGATTGTTTCAAAGTGATTGCAGGCTATTTAAATCAACATCAAAACCCCCAAGAAGATGATGAAGCAAATGAACAATAAAGAAATGGCTGAGCTGTTGGATAAATCGATTAAAAAAAATGCTGCTAGGAATAGGGTGTTAATTATGCTTACAACGTTCTCTTTACTAGTAGGAGTATATGCATTATTAAGCAGGCAAGATAGTTTAATTGAGAAGAACCAGGTATTGGCGGCACAAAATGATTCACTTGTTGTTAAAACCGATTCTTTAGAAAAAGTAACTGCTTATACGTTCTCAGAAGATTCGTTAAGAATGGTTATTGCAGCGATTTTAAACACGCAAAAATCAGAAGACACCATTAGGAAGTATTATGCGGCCGTTATGGAGCGATATTATCTAGATTCTAACGTTTCAGTAGATCAAACAGTAGCAACATGGAAAAGTATAAAGGGAACAGTTAATACAAGCCACCAAGCCGTTACCTTTAGCCCACAGGATATCGATATCTCGTTTACCGGATTAACCGGCGAAAAACCAACCGCTGTAATTTATGTGAAGGCACAATATTCAAAAGACATCACAAAATTTCCGGCAACAGAATTAAGTTACCAACTTAAAGTTGATACAGATTACAAGGTGATATCTATTCGAAATTTAGTTCCTAAAAAAGAAGTGCAGTAGATGGGAATGTATATAAACGAAAAAAGGAGATCAATTACTTGATCTCCTTTTTCTTAGTCGGGATGGCAAGATTCGAACTTGCGACCTCCTGGTCCCAAACCAGGCGCGATAACCGGACTACGCTACATCCCGAACTGTGGTTATCTCCTTTGTTTTGAATCACTTAAACCGTGTGTGTTTTCGTAATTCGGTTTGCAAAGATAGCAGATTTTATTTCTCAAAAACAAATTTTTCTTCAAGAAAATCGAAAAAAAGTTCAAAAAACAGTGAAAACTATATTCCAAATATTCAACCAAACCCAATACCACAAAGCATTACAGCCGATTAAAAAAAACTTTAAAAAAAATGAACAATTCGATAAAATCGAACAATATCAACGAGTTATAAATACAATTTAGGCACTTTTACTTTCCATTTAATGTTAAATAACTGGGCTGCGATCAACTTGCATATACCCTGCTATAATTTGTAAATGCAGATATTTTTTTTATTCCTGTTACCCGGTTTGTAATTATTCATTAGCAATTTTGTATATTTATTTTACACGTAATGATACACCGGCGCTGAAAAACTAATACGCATGACCCAAACACTCCAAACATCTAACTCGTACGTCAACGTTTCGAATGAAGCGTTGTTCAAAGCCACTGAAAAAGACTGGTACCAGTGGATTGCTTTACTCAACCAGCAAAAAGCACAATCAAAATCGCACAAAGAAATTGTAGAAGTCTTACAACACCTGGGGGTCGACAGTAATTGGTGGCGACAGAAAATCACCCTTGGTTATTTAACGGCCATGGGTATACGAAAAGAAGGACAAGCCGGGCAAGGGTTCCAAATCGGCGTTAGGAAGGTCTTTCCCCTCACAGTTGAAAAAGCATGGGCATTAATTACCTCCGACGCTGGCATGCATATTTGGTTGAATGAAACCGCTACAAACACCGATGAAGTTTACAGCGAATTAAAAGTGTTTAACCCTCACTCTCATTTACGTCTTCGCTGGAAATTACCTGCTTGGCAACAAGTTTCCACTATTCAAATTCGTGTTATTCCAACGGGCGACCGTGCTACTATCAGTATTCTCCACGAACATCTTGATACAGAATCACACCGCGATGAAATGCGTAAGCACTGGAAGAAAGTAATGAGCGAGCTACTTGATCTCGCAACGGCATAAAAAAACCGCCTAGTGAGTCACCAGGCGGCTAAGGGTATTAATTTGTATATGGTTAAACGCGTTTATTGGGTTTGGCGCTCATATAGAACACCAATTTGCCACCATTCACAATCTCTTCGTGGGTAATATAGCGCCTGTTCAACACTTTACCATTCAATTCCACTTTTTGCACATATACGTTCGCATCGCTTTGGTTTTTGGCTTCTACAACGAATTCTTTGCCGTTTTCCAGCTTTAATTTCGCGTCTTTTACCGCTGGGCTACCTAATTGGTATTCTTGCGATCCAGGGCAAATTGGGTAGAATCCAAGGCTGCTGAAGATATACCATGCACTCATTTGTCCACAATCATCATTACCACCTAAACCATCTGGAGTTGGACGGTACATTTTCTTCAAAATCATACGTACGCGAGATTGCGCTTGCCATGGTTCTGTTGTGAAGTTGTACAAGTACACAGTGTGGTGCGATGGTTCGTTACCATGTACATAGTTGCCGATAATACCATCACGCGTAATATCTTCTGTTTCCGCGAAAAATTCATCCGGCAAATGCATAGTGAACAATGAATCTAAATGTTGCGCAAACTGTTTTTTGCCACCCATCATCTCGATCATTTCCGCTGGATAATGTGGTACATACAAGCTGTAGTTCCATGCATTTCCTTCAATAAATCCTTGGCCATCCGTTTTCAATGGGTCGAATTTCTGGCGGAAGGTACCATCGCTTAAGCGGGGACGCATAAAACCGATACTTGCATCCCAAACGTTCTTGTAGTTCTGTGAACGTTTGATGAATTCCTCGTAAATATCGTTTTTACCGAGCTTTTTAGCGACTTGTGCAATACACCAGTCATCGTAAGCATATTCGAGCGTTTTGGATACAGAAGAACCGTTTTTGTCTTCCGGTACATACCCCATATCCATGTAGTAACCGATACCATCGTATGTTCTATGACGGGCAGTGGTTACACATGCTTCTAAAGCTTTTTCCGCGTTAAACGGTGCGTTGCCTTTCATGATAGCATCGGCAATTACCGGTACCGCGTGGTAACCAATCATGCACCAGTTTTCGTTCGCGTAATGCGACCATACCGGCAACATTTTCTGCGCGCTTTGGTCGAAATGTGCTAACATCGATTTTACCATATCCGCGTTGCGTGTAGGTTGAACGAGGTTTAAGAACGGGTGTTGTGCTCGGTAAGTATCCCATAATGAGAAGGTGGTGTAGTTGGTAAAGTCTTTCGCTGTGTGGATATTCATATCCAAACCACGGTACTGTCCATCCACATCCATGTATGTAGTTGGGTTGATGAAGCTGTGGTACATAGCAGTGTAGAAGTTCGTTTTCTCGTCTTCACTCACCATGTTCACATCAATTTTATGCAACTCTTTCGCCCATGATGCACGTGCTTCTTCTTTGATTTGATCGAAATCGAATCCTGGGGCTTCTGCCACCAAGTTTTTCATCGCACCTTCTGTGCTAACAGGGGAAATTGCGAATTTTATTTTGATTTTTTCACCTGCTTTTGCATCGAAATCGAAGTAAGCACGGATGTTATGTCCTGCCATTTCTGGGAAATTTTTCGATTGGTCGAACTTTCTCCAGAAGCCTTGGTACACTTGTCGATCCTGTTTCTCGTGGCCATATTGTTTAAATGGTTTTGAGAACACCATAGCGAAATACACCGTGCGTGTTCTAGCCCAACCATTGGTTTGACGGAAACCGGTTATTAATGTATCGTTTTCTACACGTACGAACGTCCAAGTATTCTTCTCCTTGTAGTTGTAAATGCCACTCATCAAATCCAAGATAATGTGGGCATCGCCGGCATTGTTGAAGGTATATTGGTGTACACCCACGCGATTGGTGGCCGTTAATTCAGCAATAATGTCGTTTTCATCGAGCTTCACTTTATAGTAGCCGGCTTCGGATACTTCATTAGCATGCGAGAATTTACTTCTATAGCCGGTTTCGGGGTTGGCGGCTGTTCCGGGGTTCAGCTGCAATTTGCCTTGCGTTGGCATAATGAGGAAATCACCCAAATCGGAGTGCCCTGTACCGGAAAAATGTGTATGACTGAAACCTACGATTGTTTGATCTTCATATTGGTAGCCCGCGCAGTATTTGTACACGTCGCCATTATAACGACCATTCATTTCGTAAGGGATGGTATCTGTTTCCGGGCTTAATTGCACTGAACCAAAGGGAACAGTAGCACCGGGGTACGTATGGCCCATCCTAGCCGTACCAATTAAAGGTTTCACGTACTTCAACACTTCTTTGCTAGGCGCTTGCGCCATGGCAGAAAGTGTACTGCAACAAAGTACTGAAAAGAGAATTTTCTTCATGTTGTTTGTTTATACAGGTTCAAAATCTTGGTAGATTCGGTCGATAAATTTAAAAAAAATTCATCCCGGTGAGCCGGGATGACACTCATACAGTGAACAATAAATAGCATGTCAACTATTTAGATTCTTGCATTATTTCTCCCTCGAATATGAATACGGGAATGATTTTTCACTCACACCTCTCGTTTTATTCGGTGCTGCACCCATTTCTACTTGCAGCGTACCGCCTTTTTGTAGGTCGAAGTGATTAATATAATTCTTATCGTACGTAGCACCGTTCAATTTCATGCTTTGTACATAGATGTTCTTGTTGGAATTGCTTGGTGCATTGATCACCATTTTCTTACCATTCTCGAACGTAATAGTCGTTTTCTTGAAAAGTGGCGCGCCGAAAACGTATTCCGGCGTACCTGGACATACGGGGTAGAAGCCCATTGCAGAGAATACATACCATGCACTGGTTTGCCCATTATCTTCATCACCACAATACCCATCAGGCGTAGCCTTATACATACGATCCATTACTTGGCGTACCCAATACTGCGATTTCCACGGTTCACCTGCATAGTTATACAAGTAAGTCATATGCTGAATAGGTTGGTTACCATGTGCATATTGCCCCATATTAGCAATTTGCATTTCACGGATCTCGTGGATCACGGTTCTGTAATAGCTTTCGTCGAACACTGGAGGCATAATAAACACAGAGTCCAACATCTTCACAAATTCTTTCTTACCACCCATTAAGCTAGATAAACCTTCGATATCTTGGAACACGCTCCATGTGTAATGCCAACTGTTACCCTCTGTAAAAGCATCACCCCATTTGAAAGGGTTGAAAGGTGCTTGGAAGTTACCATCCTTGTTTTTACCGCGCATCAGTTTGTGCGATGGGTCGAATAAATTCCGGTAATTCTGGCTTCTTTTCGCAAAGCGCGCAATTTCTTCTTGCGGGCGGTTCAAGGCTTGCGCTAATTTATAGATAGTGAAATCGTCGTACGCATATTCCAATGTGCGGGCAGCATTTTCGTTAATATCCACATCATACGGTACATAACCTAGCTCGTTGTAATACTTCACACCTTTTCTTCCTACGGAAGTTAATGGTCCTTCATTTTCACTATTCTTCATCAAAGCTTCCCATAAGGTATTTATATCAAAACCTCGGATACCTTTGATGTACGCGTCGGAAATTAAAGAAGCAGAGTTTGAACCGATCATACAGTTACGATGACCGGGGCTCGCCCATTCTGGCAACCAGCCACTTTCTTTGTAAGTGTTAGCTAAACCTTCCATAATGTGGCTGTCCATTTCTGGGTACATCAATGTGAAGAATGGGAAAACTGCGCGGAAAGTGTCCCAGAAACCGTTATCGGTAAACATGTAACCTGGTAATACTTCGCCATTATACGGGCTATAGTGAACAATTTTGTTGTTAGCATCGTATTCGTAAAACTTACGCGGGAACAACATCGTACGGTATAAGCAAGAGTAGAAAGTACGTACTTGGTCGATCGTACCACCTTCTACCATAATTCTTGACAACTCTTTATTCCAAGCAGCCTTTGCTTTTGCTTGGGTGGTATTAAAATCGTCTTTCCCGATTTCACGTTGCAGGTTTAAATCGGCTTGTGCTGCGCTGATGAAAGAAGAAGCCACCTTTACATTCACCTGTTCGCCGCGGTTTGTAGCGAAGCCCACAATGGCACCTACGTGATCGGCTTGGTATTCGAGCGTATCCTTTGCTAACACGTTACCGTGCCAAGCATTGGCTACTTTAAAAGGCTTATCGAATACTAAAACAAAATAATTTTTGAAGTTCTTCGGTACACCACCGCTGTTGCGGGTTGTATAACCGATAATCTTTTTCTCGGAAGGGATAATCTTAACATAGGAACCTTTCTCGAAAGCATCTACCACCACGAAGGCGCTATCTGTTTTAGGGAAAGTGAAGCGGAATTGGGCCGCTCTTTCGGTAGGGGTAATTTCAGTCGTAACATCGGCATCTGCCACGTACACGCTATAATAATAAGGTTTAGATACCTCTGCTTTGTGAGAGAACCAGCTGGCACGGTCGTCTTGTGTAAACTTCGTAGATCCTGTAACCGGCATTAAAGAGAACTGGCCGTAATCGTTAATCCAAGGCGAAGGTTGATGGGTTTGTTTGAAGCCGCGAATTTTATCGGCGCTGTATTGGTAAGCCCAACCGTGGCCGTTTGTATTCGTTTGTGGCATCCAAAAGTTCATACCCCAAGGCGTGGCAATAGCGGGATAAGTATTCCCATTCGACAAAGTGATTTTGGAATCAGTGCCCATCAGCGGGTTTACCCATTCGACGGGGTCGCTTACTTGGTTGACTTCCTGTGCTTTGGCGAAGGTGACAGTGCACATGGCAGCTGCTAAAAATCCAAAACGTTTCATGTTCATTTATTTGCATTTACAAAATCCAACCCGCGAAAACGACGAGCTGCATCTAAAGTTTTAAAAAAGAGAAAAGCCGGCCCTAAACAAGGCCAGCCGTATTATGCTACTCTTTATGTAAAAAGTTTATAACCAAGGTGTGTGTTGTTTGATGTTCTTATTGTTTTTGATCTCACGTGTTGGGATCGGGAACAATAAGTTCTTCTCTTGTAAAGTTGGTCCGTAAGTGAACTTGTGCCCTACGAAATTGTCGAATGTATTCGTTGTAGGCACGTATACTTTGCGTGTTCTTACCATATCGAACCAAATAACGTTTTCGTAACAAAGTTCGTGGTAACGTTCGCGCCATACAGCTTCGCGGAATTGGGTTTGATTTAACCCGCTTACAGGAGCTAACTTGGCACGCTTACGGATGGCATTTAATGCATCGTAGGCATCTTGTGTGGCGGCGCCCGCTTCATTCGCCGCTTCCGCGTGAATAAGTAATACTTCAGCGTAGCGCATGATTCTCCAGTTTAAATCGCTCTGTGCAGTGGCATTCCCTACACGATCAAACCATTTAAACACATAATTACCACCAAAGTTCACCGTTTTCGATGTATCAGCGAACAATTTGTACTTCGTGAAGAAGAACTGTTGCTCTTGCTTCCTTAAGTCATTCGCATCATACGATGCTACAAATTCATTCGTAGCTGAAATAGAACCGAATTCATCCGCGAACGCCGAAATTCTACGGAAGTTCGGGATGAAATATTGGTGAAGTGCATTCGTAGCAATACCTGTTTTGTATTGTACCATGAAAATCTCTTCTCCCGTGTTATTCTTAGCTTTTGTATGTAAATCCTCGTAAGTAGGGAAGGTATCGTACGCTTTAGAACGAATTACTTCCAAACTTTTCGCAGCTGCTAATTGGTAATATTCAGCACCTTTCTTCATTGGTTCGCCGGCCATTGTGAGATAAACCAACGACAGTAAAGATTTTACGGCACCTTGGGAGGCATAACCTCTTGTATCGGTAGGTGTTAATCCTGCTGCTTCAGCCGCTTTCAAATCCGAGATAATCAATTCGTACACGGCATTTGGATCAGCTTGGGTTGGATACAAATCGGGGGAGGTGAAGGTAATAGGCTCCTTGATTAACGGGATGTTACCGAAAATACGGATAAGGTAGAAGTATTGGAGAGCACGTAAATAGTATGCTTCGCCCAAATATTGCTTTTTCAATGTTTCATCCATCGTAATCCCAGGAATGCGGGCAATTGCGAGGTTCGCGTTGGCAATGCCTTTATAGCATTGGTTCCACCAGCGTTCCAAGTATTGGTTATCAGCATTGTAGGTAAGGTTACGCAAGCTGGTGTTATCCTGGTTCTGACCAACATCTGTATTACATAAGCCGGTTGGGAATTCCAACATCATAAAAGGAGAACCACCGAAAGTACCAAAACCATCGGACATGAAACGTAAACCCGCATAGATAGCGTTTACCGCTGCTCTTGCGTGTTCTGGCTTCGTGTAGTAGTTATCTTGTGTAAAATTCGACGGGTCTTGTTCTTCCAAGAATCCTTTTGTACAACCCGCAAGAAGACCCGCGGAGAGGGCAAGGATGCCGAGTTTTTTAATATATCGATTCATTGTTGTTTTCTTTTAGTTTGAACATGGTTATTAGAATCCTACGTTTACGCCCAACATAAATGTGCGTGGCTTCGGATAATCAAAGAATTGGATACCCTGTGCAAAGTTCTCTGTGTACGTAGATACTTCCGGATCATAGCCCGTGTACTTCGTAATTAAGAAAACGTTCTGTGCAGCAAAGTATACCCTCAAACGGGAAAGCTTGATTTTATTCAATGTTTCCGGTGAGAAAGAATAACCGAGTACAATGTTCTTACCACGAATGAAAGAACCATCTTCTACCCAACGTGTATCAATGTTAGTGGAATAACCCGCTGGAATAGGACGCAATTGCGCGATGTTTGTGTTCTGGTTCGTTGGCGTCCATGCATTTAAAACGGTGGCATAACTGTTCGCTTGACCCGTACGATCTTCCGCAGAGTGGCGCGTCATGTTCAACACATCGTTACCATACATGTATTGCAATTCAATTAAGAAATCAAAATTTTTGAATTTAATCGTGTTCGTGAAAGAACCGTAACCGTCTGGAATACCTTTACCAATGATCTTGCGATCTGCATCTGTATAAGCATGATCACCGTTCACATCCAAATATTTCACATCACCCGGTAAAGCATGACCGGCAGAAGAACCAATTGTAGGATATTTCGCTGCTTCATCACGTTCTGCTTCAGACCATGTGCCAAGGCGAACTAAACCATAGAAAGAACCCACTGATTCACCTACACGCAATACGTTTGTTTGCGTTAAGAAACCTGGTCCAGGGAACACATCGTCGCCGGCAGCGCCAAGGGCTAGGATTTTGTTCTTATTGATCGACAAGTTAAACGTAGTAGACCATGTGAAGTTTTCTTTCTGGATATTCACTGTGTTTAAAGCAAACTCGAAACCACGGTTACGCACGGCACCAATGTTACGTACGATAGTTGTGTAACCGCTAGACCCTGGAACAGGGGCGTTCAACAACATATCGGTTGTTTTCTTATTGTAGTAATCTACTTCGATCATTACACGGTCTTTAAACAAACCTAACTCGAAACCGGCGTCATACTGCGTAGTACGTTCCCAGCTCAATGCAGGATTGGCCAACTGGCTGTTACCGATACCCGTTTCGCGGATACCGCCGAAAATGGAAGTGTAGTTACCTAAGCGGGCAAGGGAGCTGTATGGATTAATTTCAGAGTTACCGATTTGGCCCAAGCTCGTTCTTAACTTCAAGTTGGATAACCAGCTAACATCCTTCAAGAAGTTCTCTTGGTTCACTCTCCAACCCAAAGCTGCTGATGGGAAGAAAGCGAATTTATTGTTGTTACCCATTTTTGAAGTGCCATCTTCCCTACCCGTTAATGTTACCAAGTAACGGTTTTTGTAGGTATAGTTAATACGACCAAAGAATGAGGTAAATGCAAACTTACTTAAACCCGAGGCAGGCGCCTGTGGATTGGAACCTGCGCCCAGGTTATTAAACTTGAAATAATCATCAGAGAAATTCCAAGAAGATGCTGTATTGCTATAGCTATCTGTATGTTGCCAAGCAACACCACCCATAGCCGTTAGTTTATGATCTTTATTGAAAGTTGTATTGTATGTTAAGTAGTTTTCAAACTGCCAGAAGTTATCGCGGCGGTTTACTACTGAAGAAGTACCTTTTTGATCGGCAGAAATCTGGCGTAAATCACGAGAAGCGTATTGATCGTTTCTTTGGTTGAAGATATTTACACCAATAACACTGCGCAATTCCAAACCCTTTGCTAACGTAATATTAGAATAAACGTTACTGAGCAAGGTTTGTGTTTTCAATTGGTAAATCCTGTTTTGCTCGATATTAACTGGGTTTTCACCACCTTCCATACCTGGATAATCCGCGTTGGATCCCCATTTACCACTTGGGTATTTTACAGGAATAATCGGTAACGATTCTACCATCATCCTTGTAACATTCAAGCCTCCGGTACCAATATCAACCAGGTTTTCATCTTGCCAGTTGAAGCTCATAGAACCACCTACTTTCAACCAGTCTTTGATTTGGCTATCGAATACGAAACGACCAGAGTAGCGTTCCATATAAGAGTTACGTAAAATACCATCTTCGTTACGGTAGCCTAAGAATACACCATAATTATCTTGCGCATTACCACCAGTGAATGACACTTGGTGATTTTGAGCGAATGCCGTTTGAGTAGCTTCTTTTTGCCAATCGGTGTCGTACAAAGGATTACCGCTTGCATCGAAGAGTAAAGGGTTGTTACGTTTTAATTTAGGATCGGTGTACTTACCTGCAGCCCAACCTGTTGGGTCGTACTTTTGTGCATTTAAGTAAGCTTGGTCTTCAACAGCCAAGAATTCTTTTGCATTGAGTACTTTTAATTTGCGCGCCATTTGGCTTAAACCGAAATCTGCATCATAGGTAACACGCCCGCCAGCGCTGCTACCTCTTTTTGTAGTAATTAATACTACACCATTTGCACCACGTACACCATAAATAGCAGTGGCAGAAGCATCTTTCAATACTTCAATTGAGGCAATGTCATTTGGGTTGATGTAATCGATCGCTGTAGTACCTTGATCGAAGTTACCGGCTGGTAAGATGACGCCATCTACTACGTAGAGTGGGTTTAAGGTAGTGTTGATAGAAGTATACCCACGGATACGCAAGTTTGTTCTACCACCTGGGCGACCGGAGTTCGTGGAAACGTTTACACCGGTTACGCGGCCACTTAATTCTTGGTTAACAGAAGCAGCAGGGCGTTGATTTAATACATCGCCTTTGATATTACCAACAGACCCTGTTAAATCGGATTTTTTTACAGTACCGTAACCGATCACCACAACATCTTGCAACGCTTTCACAGCAACTTTAAGTTGCACATTCAGCGTGTTCAGATTACCGGGTGCAATTTCTTGTGGGTCGTACCCAACAAACGTGAAAACAAGAATCCCGTTGTTGCCTTCCGGGATGGTGATGGAATACGTTCCATCGGCCGTGGTTTGTGTACCTGTGGATGTGTTCTTAACTTGTACGGTTACCCCGGGCAAAGGCGTATTATCCTTGGCGTCGGTTACCCTACCTTTAATTACTTTACCTTGGGCAAATGCAGCGAATGCAGAAAGCATGCAAATACCGCAAAGCAAAATAACCTGCGTCAGAAACGTGGATCTTTTCTTCATGTGCAGTTTTTTGTTTTGGTTAATAAAAATTTGATCAATACACGGTTAGTGCGTGTAACAAATAGGATATTAACAGCAGGAGAAAGCTGAATTAGGCTGTTAATACATGCTACCATAATTATACGTTTACGTGTTTTTTCTTGATGATTAATTGTTAAATGAAAAATACCGCAATGATTGAGTGGAATAAATTCCACCAAACTCAATGCTAAATCGATTTTGCATATAACACCAAAACTTTTCTCATGCACAATTCCACAATAAATTGTCACCGTGGCGACTAGTCGCTCAATTCATTTTCCAACTTGTAAATAATTTACTGCCTTAGGTCAAACAACAACTTGGCGATCGGTTCACTGCAAACATGTAAAGGCAATAATAGTTCGTGAAAAGCTACCTTCTTTGGTTTTTCAAATAGTTAATGGTGTTCTTAGATCAGTTTCTATGCTTTTTCATAACGCAGTGTAAGCTAATTTCACGGCTTTCTTGCATCCCCATACTGCGTGGTATTTCTCTCGTATGCTTAATTTGTAGAAGTGGAAACATAAAACGTTTTAGCAATATCTCAAAAAAATAAGATTCCCAGAATCTCATGACATGCTACCTGTATTTGTCGTTCACTTCATACAAGCTCATCTTTGTGATTTCCCCCTAAAATACTATTGCTAAATGCAAAATCGTTTTAGCAAAGTGTTCTAAAAAAAAGAAATTGCTTGATCCATTTCTTTCATTCACGGGTTAAACACAATAATGTGCCCGGTAAAAATAAAGTTATTTTTACGAATCAATAAATTTTTTTTAGAAAATAATACTTTTTAAACCGAACCCCGAACTATGAACTTACCGGGCAATGTCACTTGGGATTTCTTCGTTACACCCTTTGTTTGATTTAACTGCTGCATTAACAAGCGAATGGCTGTTTTAGCAATCTCTTCAACAGGTTGTTCTATAACGGTTATACCAGGAGGGTAGAGGCGGAATAAATCATGGTCGTCGAAGCAAATAACGGCCATATCTTGCGGAATACGAATACCCAATTTTGCAAAGGTTTCCAGTCCCCATATTCCCAAATAGTTTGTCGTAAAAAACACCGCGTCCATTTGGGGGTTGCTTTTTACAAAATCGGCTATATGCTGTACGGCCTCTTCACGGGTAATATTATATGGAAGTTTTAATTGGTACTTCTTTTTATTGGCGATGCCATTATCGCGCAACGTATCGGTATAACCTTTATACCTTTCTTTGATTTGTACTAAGTCCATATCCACCGTTACCAACCCAATTTGCTTATACCCCTTGTTAATAAGATGCTGCATGCCCTTCACCATACCATCATAATTATCAATTAACACATAAGGCACTTGCGATAACGTAGGGAAGAAGCTATCCATTAATACTACAGGTCTCTTATAATCAACCAATTGTTGAATATCCTTCTCCATACCCGCTGTAGGTGTAATTAAATAGCCATCTACCTGTTGGCGAGAAAGCATTCGTATTAATTCACCGCCTTTTTGTGCATTGTTTTCCGTACTACAATACACTACACGGTAACCGTATTTTTCAGCTTCCGTTTCAATTATTTTTGCTAAGGATGCGAAAAAACTACCAGAAATGCTCTCAACAATCAATCCCAAGGTCTTAGATTGACCCGTGCGTAAGTTCACTGCTACTTGGTGCGGTGTATAGCCACTCTTCCGAACAACAGCTTCAATTTTAGCCGCTAGCTCGTCGCTAATACGCATTTGCTTTGCCTTTCCATTCAATACAAACGAGACAGTAGAAGGTGCCACACCGGCCAATTTTGCTACATCTTTGAGGGATAATCGCTTCATTTTTAAACATTTCTTGTTTTACCCGCCGAAAGATGGTTGATGCCAATACTACATACAGAAGGTAAATACTATGACCACAAGCTATTTAGCAACAGTGCTTGTAGTAGGTAAATAAATTAGAATGTTGGTTGCTCTAACATCCACGTTCCAGGGTTACACGGCAGGGCAAATTTATAATTATTTTCCCGCCAATATTGTACGAATATTACCCAATCTGCCCCAATATCGACCTGGTAACGTTTTTTAACATAACTTTTATACGCCGCAAATCATTACTACACACACTTCTTTTCATAATCACCCACCTTTCTTCCACAATACGCAACTTTATTGCGCGTTTTATGTTTGTATAGTTTGACGCTTTTCTATGCCAAATCTTTCAACCCACACGCATGAAACAATTCAGTACTATTTCCATCACCGATCCAACGTACACGCCAAATCTTGCACCCACGCGCCTCGATCGCTTCTTGTTGCAATTTATTCGCGACCCTAGAGATCTTCCGTTTGTATATCTTACACTCAAGATATCACTCACTTTACCAGTGTTGGCCATTCTGCTGTATGTGCCATGGATACCCAATTGGGCTTGGGGTACAGCCGCCGCGCTATACTTGGTGCTCAATAATTTCATTTTCAAAGGCCCCTTCGGCCTCATGCTTCATTGCACCAGTCACCGCACATTCTTCAAGAAAGATTTCCAAATACTTAACCACTACCTCCCATGGGTATTAGGCCCACTATTTGGACAAACGCCTGAAACCTACTATAGTCACCATATTGGCATGCATCACCCGGAAAATAATTTACCCGACGACGAAAGCTCTACCATGGGCTATCAACGCGATTCCATTAAAAGCTTCGGGGTATATCTTGGTCTTTTCTTTTTTACAGGTGTGTACAACTTAGCGCGTTACTTCGTGAGAAAAAACCGCAAGAAGCTGTTAATCCGTTCCGTACGCGGAGAATTAATATTCATCTTCATGTGCATAGGACTCAGTTTTGTTAATTTCTGGGCCACCTTCGTAGTATTCATTTTGCCCTTTGTGATATCTAGGATAATTATGATGGTAGGCAATTTTGCACAACATGCCTTTATCGACGCAGAAGACCCTGGGAATGAATACCGTAACAGCATTACTTGTATTAATACAAAGTATAACCATAAATGCTGGAATGATGGGTATCACATCTCACACCACATTAAGCCTAATATGCACTGGACGGAACATCCTACCTACTTCTTGAAAACTATACATGAATACCACTCCAACGATGCTATTATTTTCGCGAATATTCACTTCTTACATGTATTCGCTTACTTAATGACTAAGCGGTACGACCTACTAGCAAAGCATTTCGTTGATACCGGTAATCGTTTTGCGAATGATGAAGAGGTAATTATCTTCCTAAAATCGCGCACACAACGCATCCCGGAAGCGGCAATGCAAGCTGCTGCAGCTTAATTTTATTAGCGTAAATACAAGTTAAAACGTATTTTAGTGCGATTAACTCAACATTACGTTAAACTAATTAACCGTGCCATTTCTTTCATTACACCACATCACTGTTCGTTACCTGGATAAAACCCTGTTCGAAAACCTCAGCTGGAATATTGAAAAAGGTCAACAATGGGCCATCGTTGGACCCAGCGGTGCAGGAAAAACTACTTTGCTGAACACCATCGCAGGGAAATACAACGTGATTAATGGTCATATCGACCATCACTATTACAACGATTATAAACAAACACATACCGTTACCGATCCTTACTTTACGTACCGCGATTTAATCGCCCAAGTAGGCCATCACCACGACTTTAAGAATCGTTCTAATGTAGTTGATTTCTACTATCAACAACGTTTCAATAGTTCCGATTCAGAAGATGCTCTAACGGTATCGGAATACTTGTACGACCAATCACCAGGAGCCGCCGATAACCCAACGTTGCAAGCACTCATCGCACCTTTGAACGTTACGCCTTTGCTAAAAAAGGCAGTGATAAAATTATCGAACGGCGAAACCCGTAGAACTTTAATTGCCAAGGCGCTGTTGAAAAACCCAGCTTTGCTATTACTCGACAATCCCTTCATTGGCCTCGATGTACAAGCTCGTCAACACCTGCATAATATTATCGATCACGTAGTAGCCGCAGGTACGACCGTAATTGTTACCACCACGCCCGGCGAAATTCCCCCAAGCATTACGCACGTACTCACTTTAGAAAATGCAACGGTAAGCGGCGAATATACACGCGATGCTTACATATATGCATTCGCCCATGAAACCGAGCACAAAACACTTACCTTAACAAGTGCAGAAGAAAATGTGCTCCAAAAATTGATTACACAAGCACCTACATATAACTTTCAGCAAATTGTACACATGGAAAACGTGCATGTACAATACGGCTCTAATGTTATTTTAGACGATATTAACTGGACGATCTTACCAAACGAAAAATGGGCGCTACTGGGTCCTAATGGCGCAGGAAAATCCACTTTGCTCAGCTTAATCAATGGCGACAATCCACAAGCCTACGCCAATAACATCGTTTTATTCGATCGCAAACGTGGTACAGGTGAAAGTATTTGGGATATTAAACGCAACATTGGTTTCGTATCGCCAGAATTACACCAGTATTTCAGCGGGCAAGCAAAATGCGCAGCCGTAGTAGCCTCCGGGTTTTATGATACCATTGGTGTAAGGAACAATATCCAACCGGCGCAATTAGATACAGCACTCGACTGGATGCTTTTACTAGGTATTCATACTTACGCCGATCAATTGTTTAAGAATGTACCGGGTAGTATTCAGCGCTTAACCTTATTGGCTCGCGCATTGGTGAAACAACCGCCATTGCTTATTTTCGATGAACCTTGCCAAGGCTTAGATCATCAACAAAAAGAGCATTTTAAGCAAGTGATTGATATGCTATGCGCACATCTTCCTATGACTTTAATATTCGTTACACACTACAGTGAAGAGATTCCCAATGCCGTTGATAAAGTGTTGCAACTCAAACGGAAAGAGTCCTAACTTTTTGTTCATTCGATGATTATCAATAACTTTAAATAATATCGTTACTCCTTAGTATCTAAAATTAGTCCCATGCACCCTAACAAGCGTTACCTTGTATTCGCATTCATGGTATGTTTGGCTATTGCATGCATTACAGCATGTAAGCAAACGAAGAAAGCAATCAACCCGGCCTTTGCAAAGTATATCGAAGCCTATACTACAGGCGTTATCTCTAAGCAAAGCGCCATCCGTGTACAGTTATCGGGCGACGTAAATGTTACCCACACCGTGAACGAACCGGTGACGGATAATGTATTTGACTTCTCGCCTTCCATTAAAGGAAAGGCTTATTGGGTTGATGCCACCACCATCGAGTTCCGCCCCGAAGAAAATCTCCAACCCGGCAAAGCCTACAGTGCTACCTTTAAGCTTGGTAAAGTAATGGAAGTACCGGGCGACATGAAATCATTCGACTTCGACTTCCAAGTTATTAAACCGGCTTTTTCGATGGAAGAATACGGGCTGGAAGCGGCCGGTGGTACTTCTTTGGATAAGATGACGTTGCAAGGTGTGATATACACGGCCGATATTGAAGATCCTACTGCTATTGAAAAAGTTTTAACAGCGGAAGGCAATGGTAAGAAGTTGCCAATTACTTGGCAACACAATGAAGCCAACCGCGAACACAAATACACGATCAATAATATTCCTCGCAGCAGCGTAAAAAGCAACCTCGTTCTCAACTATACCGGCACACCGATCAATAGCAAGAAAGAAGGTTCTCAAACGCTCGAAATCCCAGCTATCGGCGATTTCAAAGTACTCGATATTCGTGCACAATATGAGCCCGATCCTTGCTTGCTTGTGTTATTCAGCGATCCTTTAAGTCCTTCTCAAAACCTAGAAGGTTTAATCGGTATGAGTGGCTTGGGCGATTTACGTTACACCATCGAAGGCAGTAAAGTGCGTGTATTCGCACCATCAAAATTAGATGGCAACTATAGTGTAAGTGTTACAGAAGGTATTTTGAACTTGAACGATAAACGTTTGAATAATAGCTTCGCGGGGAACGTTACTTTCGAGAATCGCTTGCCTAGCGTAAGTATCCCAGGCAAAGGTGTTATTCTACCTCAATCCGAAAAGCTAGTTATGCCTTTCGATGCGGTAAACTTAAACGCAGTAGATGTAACGATTATCAAAATCTACGAAAACAATATCCCGCAATATTTACAACGCAACGACTTAAACGGTAACCAGGAACTACGTCGTGTAGCAGCCCCGGTGATGCGTAAAACCGTGCGTTTAGACCAAGACAAATCTATCAACCTTCACCACAAAAATCGCTTTAACCTCGACTTAGAGAAGTTACTGAAAAGCGAGCCCGGTGCGATCTATAGAGTAACGATCGGTTTCAGAAAAGAATATGCTACGCTGGCTTGTAATACACAAACTTCGAATAACAATGCTGAGGGTGAAGATGATGAAGACGAAAGTTACGATTACGGCTCCTACGGCGATAAAATAGATGAAGATGATGAGTTCTGGAGCGCGTACGATAATTATTATCCATTTGGTTACAACTGGAATCAACGCGAAAACCCTTGTCATAACTCATACTACAATGCCGATAAATGGGCAAGTCGTAATATCATTTCCTCCAACCTTGGTTTAATTGCTAAGCGCGGCAACGATAAAAGCATGGTGGTTGCAGTAACGGATATCCGCGATGCGAAACCGTTATCGGGTGTTGATGTAGAATTACTCGACTATCAAAACCAAGTGGTGCACAAAGGTAAAAGCGATGGCGATGGCTTTGCTACGTTCGAATTAAAACGTACACCGTACTTACTTATTGCCAAAAAAGGCGATGAAAGAGGCTACTTGAAACTAGATGATGGAAGCTCTTTACCCCTCAGTCGTTTCGACTTGAAAGGTGAAGAAATCCAAAGCGGGATGAAAGGTTTCTTATACGGGGAAAGAGGCGTATGGCGCCCTGGCGACTCGTTGTACTTAACCTTCGTACTCGAAGATAAAGACAAGAAGTTACCAGCCAACCATCCTGTAACCATGGAATTGTATAACCCGAAAGGCCAGTTATACAAACGTATTAACCAGCACGTTTCGCTAAATGGGTTCTATAACTTCAACACTTTCACCGATGCCGATGCGCCTACAGGTAGCTGGTTGGCCAAAGTAAAAGTGGGCGGTGCTACATTCACCAAGAACATCCGCATCGAAACCGTGAAACCCAATAGGCTTAAAATCAATTTGGATTTCGGTGGTAAAACATCCCTTTCACGCAGCACCAATAGTGGTACTCTATCTGCGATGTGGTTATTCGGGGCGCCTGCGAAAGATTTAAAAGCTAAAGTAGATGTATCCTTAACGGCTTCTCGAACAGGATTTAAACAATTCCCGAATTACACATTCGACGACCCTACCACGCATTTCGAAACAGAGAATAAAACCATCTTCGAAGGAAGCTTAGGCGAATCGGGTAGCACTGCTTTACGTTCCGATTTGAATGTAGGCGAGAAAGCA
This sequence comes from Chitinophaga skermanii, assembly GCF_003259335.1. Lineage (GTDB taxonomy): Bacteria > Bacteroidota > Bacteroidia > Chitinophagales > Chitinophagaceae > Chitinophaga > Chitinophaga skermanii. The sequence goes on along the minus strand of NZ_QLLL01000001.1, from coordinate 313,794 downwards.
CCCGGCATTTTGAAGGCTAATTACGAAGTGAAAGTATTCGAACCTGGTGGTGATTTCAGTATCGATTACACAAGTATGCCGTACCATGTGTATAACAGCTACGTGGGTATTCAAATGCCAATGGGTGAACGCTTAACAGGTATGTTGGTAACCGATAAACCACATGCTGTAAGCATCGTTAACGTCGACGATAACGGCAACCTATTAAGTGGCAGCCGCGAAGTGGAAGTGGAAGTATATAAAATTCGTTGGAGTTGGTGGTGGGACCAAAGTGAAAGCGACCTTACCAACTTCACCCAAGATAATTACAACCAGCTCGTAAGCCGCGAACGCATTTACTTACAAGCCGGTAAAGGCACCTATAATTTACGGGTGAACTACCCAGAATGGGGCCGTTACCTCGTACGTGTAAAAGATGCACAAAGTGGCCATGTAAGCGGAGCCACGGCTTATATCGACTGGCCTAATGCCTTCGAAAGGATGCAAAAAGAAAACCCAGCCGAAGCTGCTATGCTAGTTTTCACTGCTAACAAAGAAAAATACACGGTAGGAGAAGAAGCTACACTCACCATCCCAAGTAGCGAAGGTGGCCGTGGTTTAATCAGTATCGAGTCGGGTAGTAAAGTACTTAGCACTAAATGGATCAATACCAAGAAAGGTCAAACGACCTATTCCTTCAAAATTACGAAGGACATGGCGCCGAATATCTACGTAAACGTAAGCCTATTACAGCCTCACGCTCAAACAGCAAACGATTTACCAATTCGCATGTACGGTACCATTCCTGTGTTGGTAGAAGATCCGAATACCATCTTACAACCTGTTGTAAGCCTGCCAGAAAAACTTCGTCCAGAGGATAATGTTACCATCCAAGTAGCAGAAGCGAAAGGCAAGGAAATGACGTATACGGTAGCGATTGTAGATGAAGGCTTGTTGGACTTAACCCGCTTTAAAACGCCAGATATCCACAGCATTTTCTATGCACGCGAAGCATTGGGTGTTAAAACTTGGGACTTGTTCGATTACGTGATTGGTGCATGGGGTAGTGATTTAGAACGCGTATTAAGTATTGGTGGTGATGAAGGTTTGAATAAAAATGCAGGTGCAGCACGTGCCAATAGGTTTAAACCTGTGGTAAAATATATGGGTCCTTTCTACTTGAAAAAAGGCCAGAAAGCGAGCCACCAGTTTAAATTACCACCATACATTGGCTCCGTAAAAGCCATGGTAGTGGCTGGTCAAAATGGGGCTTACGGTTCTGCCGATAAAGTAGCGGCGGTAAAGAAACCATTGATGATTTTAGCCACAGTACCACGCGTACTTGGCCCTGGCGAAACCATCCAATTACCAGTAACTGTATTCGGTTTAGAAAAGAATATCCGTAGCGCCAATGTTACACTCGCACCTAACAACTTGTTCGAAGTAGTAGGCGAACGCACAAAATCTGTTAGCTTCCCGCAACCGGGTGAGCAATTGGTGTACTTCGACGTGAAGGTGAGAGAAAGCGTAGGTATTGGTAAGATTAAAATCACCGCAACAAGTGGTAGCGAACGAGCAGAAGAAAATATAGAGTTAGATGTGCGTAACCCGAACCCAGTTATTACTAATGTAATCGAAGCAACCTTAGATGGTAATAAAGCTTGGAGTTCAGCCTTCACACCGGTAGGTATGAGTGGTACAAACAAAGCTGTATTAGAAGTAAGTACAATTCCTGCATTGAACTTGGGTAAACGTTTGAATTACTTGATTCAATATCCACATGGATGCGTGGAACAAACCACATCAGGCGTATTCCCACAATTGTACCTCGGTACACTTATGAACCTGACCGACAAACAAAAAGCAGATCTCGATTTCAATATCAAAGCAGGTATCAACCGTTTGAAAGGTTTCCAAACAACTGACGGCGGATTATCATACTGGCCAGGTATTGGTCACGGCGACGAATGGGGCACCAACTACGCCGGTCATTTCATGTTAGAAGCCCAAGCAAAAGGCTACACTTTACCAAGTGGCTTCTTAGAACAATGGCGTAAATACCAACGTAATAAAGCTGTAACATGGGCGCCTAGTACCAATAACTTCTACGGTGGCGATCTTACACAAGCTTACCGCTTGTACTTGTTAGCATTAGGTAAAACACCTGAAATGGGTGCGATGAACCGTTTGAAAGAATTCAAATACCTTTCAAACACGGCGAAATGGCAATTGGCAGCGGCTTATAAATTAGCTGGGCAGGCCGAAGTAGCCAATGCACTTGTGAAAGGTTTACCAACAGATGTGAAACCTTATACACAATTGGGTTATACCTATGGTAGCGATTTACGCGATAGGGCCATTATCTTGGAAAGCTTAACGATTTTAGGTCAACGTACTGCTGCCCTTACTTTATTGCGCCAAGTAGCGGCCGAGTTATCGCAAGATACTTGGTACAGTACGCAAACAACGGCTTACTCATTGATAGCGATTGGTCGTTATTGTGGTGATAATAAGAATGGTAGTAAAGTGAATTTCTCTTACAATGCCAACGGCACAAGTGCTACTGTGAATAGCGATGCGTATGTAACGCAAATCCCGGTAACCATCAACGGTGCAAACGGCGGTAATGTGAGTATTCAAAATAAAGGCACCAACGTGTTGTATGTAAGATTGATCTTACAAGGTCAACCTGCTGCAGGTACAAATCCTTATGCAGAGAATAACCCGGATGTATTAAGTATGGATATTCAATACAACGCCCGTAGCGGTCGTGCTGTAGATCCGGCCATGTTACGTCAAGGTGAAGACTTTGTAGCCACTGTAACTATCCGCAACCCGGGCCGCCGCGGTTATTACGAGCAAATGGCTTTAACGCAAGTGTTCCCATCGGGTTGGGAAATTATTAACACCAGGTTAATGGGTAATGATAGTGCTGTACATACATCGCCATATACTTACCGTGACATTCGTGATGATAGGGTGTACACTTACTTCAACTTGGAAGAGAACAAAACGGTTACTTACCAGGTATTGTTAAATGCTGCGTATTTGGGTAAATACTATTTACCGGCAACAGCAGTTGAAGCCATGTACGACAATACCATTCACGCCTATGTGCCTGGTAAATGGGTAGAAGTAGTGAAATAATAAAATCGTTTTTTTAAAGAAATGCGCATGCCATTTCTTATTGCGATAAAGGTGTTAATTTACCTGCAATAAGAAATGGCATGTTGCTATATATAGAAGTATGAAAATTTGGGAACGCTTTAAACATTGGGTAGTAAGAAGAAAGAAATTATTGATTGTAGTAGGCATACTGCTTATTGGATACTATTTCATTCTACCGAAAAAACTATTCAACACGCCAACCTCCTATGTGATTGAAGACAGCAACGGCAACTTATTATCCGCAACCATTGCAAACGACGGACAATGGCGCTTCCCAGCCATTAAGAAAGTACCGGAGAAGTTTGAGGCATGTATTTTAGCGTATGAAGACAAACGTTTTAGGTACCATTGGGGCGTAGACCCGGTAGCTATGTCGCGTGCTTTAAAGCAGAATATTAGTGGGAAGAAAGTAGTGAGTGGTGGCAGTACCATTACCATGCAAGTTATTCGTTTGTACCGCGACCAGCCGCGTACTTTGTGGCAGAAGTGTATTGAAATGGTGATGGCTACCCGTTTAGAATTCCGCTATTCAAAAAACACCATCCTCGCCTTATACGCCAGCAACGCGCCCTTCGGTGGTAACGTGGTAGGCTTAGAAGCAGCAGCTTGGCGCTACTACGGTCGCCGCCCCGAACAACTATCCTGGGGTGAAATGGCTGCCTTAGCTGTATTACCCAATTCCCCGGCACTCGTACATCCTGGTAGGAACAGGCAAACACTTACGAATAAACGAAACCAATTGCTCGATAAACTCCGCGACAACGGTACCCTCGATGCCGCGGCCTGCAACTTGGCGAAGCTAGAACCGATACCCGATCAGCCGTATGCATTGCCCCAATTAGCACCCCACTTATTAGATAAATTCAAGAAAGATTTAGCCAAGCAAAAGATAGCTGTAGAAACCCGTTTGCAAAGTACGCTTGATGGGGATTTACAGTTGAATGTTACCCGCATCTTAGACCGCCATCACGTAGGACTAAAAGCGAACAATATCAACAACGCAGCTGCCCTTGTGCTAGATCTTGAAACGGGGAACACATTAGCTTATGTGGGGAATATTTATCACCCCGAAAATCCAGAACTGCAAAGTCATGTCGATATTATCCAAGCACCCCGCAGCCCGGGTAGTACGTTAAAACCATTATTATACAGCGCCATGTTAACCGATGGTTTGATCTTACCGAATTCATTGATTGCCGATGTGCCTACACAAATTGCAGGTTATACACCGCAAAACTTTGATCTTGGATTTGATGGTGCCGTAGCGGCTTCGCGGGCATTATCGCGGTCGTTGAATATTCCATCGGTGGGCATGTTACGCCAGTATAGAACTGAACGTTTTCATGCATTGCTAAAACGTATGGGGATCACTACTTTGAACAGGCCGTCTGGGCACTATGGTTTATCGATGATTTTGGGCGGTGGAGAAACTACTTTGTGGGAATTAACAGGTATGTATGCCAGCATGGGCCGCTTATTATTGCATTACCAGGATTTGAATGGTAAGTATGATGAAGATGACGTGCATGCACCACAATATATCGCGAACAATCAACTCGCTTCTAAGCACTCTCCTTCTACGAATGGGCCGGTAAATGCGGGCGCTATTTGGTATACATTGCAAGCGATGGAAGAAGTGATGCGCCCCGGTGAAGAATTACTTTGGCAACAGTTTTCCAGCACACAACGCGTAGCTTGGAAAACAGGTACAAGCTTTGGCTTTAGAGATGGTTGGGCCATTGGTATTACACCGAAGTACGTAGTAGGTGTGTGGGTAGGTAATGCCGATGGTGAAGGAAGGCCAGGCTTAGTGGGTGTGCAAACAGCAGCCCCCATTATGTTCGAGATATTTAGGCAATTATCCAACACCGCTTGGTTCAACGAACCGCAAGCGGGCATGTCGAAAATAGCTGTATGCAGGCAAAGTGGCTATAGGGTAGGCGAGCATTGCGTAGATGTTGATACGATGTTATTACCGGTATCTTGTCAACGTGCACCGGTATGCCCTTATCACCAATTAGTACACCTCGATCCCACGGGGCAATACCGTGTAACGGAAAGCTGCGAATCGCCGTATAATATGCAGCACAAATCGTGGTTTGTACTGCCGCCCGCTATGGAGTTTTATTACCGCACCAAACATGTATACGCGCCATTGCCTCCCTACAAACCAGGTTGTGAACCGAATGCAGAACAAGGGCATAGTATGGAGTTAATTTACCCAAGGCAAGGGGCTAAAATCTATATCCCAATAGAAATTGATGGTACACAAGGACAAACAGTTTTCAAAGCCACGCATCGCAATAGCCAAGCAAAAGTATTCTGGCATTTAGACAACGAATACATTGGCACCACGGAAACTTATCACCAGTTAGCTTTCAAACCTAAAGCAGGCAAACATACCTTGACCATCGTGGATGAAGACGGCGAACAAATCCAACAAACTTTCGAAATCCTAGAGAAAGATAACAAGCGTAAACTCTAATACAATCAAGCACCTCAGCTTGATTGTATTGATTTTCAATCACGTACAACCAGGCTGGGTATTGACTAAAAACGCCATTTCCTAAAGGCTATTTTTAGGCGATTTTAGACCTTATTGTTTTATTCCAATCAATTATCACTCTCCAAGAATAATGGCAAAAATGAGCCTTATTACACGCTTAAATCGCAATTTAAAAAAACGGATCTACGTCGTCAAAACGAGCTATCCAAAACGACTGAAATATAGTCGCAATAAGGCACCTATTTTCCGCTGAAACCTTTTATAGCACAGCACTACTTCCAGCAAACCTGCTACCAGTAAATCTCTTAGAAAAAAAGCTAGTGTTTTCGGGCATCTAACATATTTTACCGACTCCAACCCTATGCTGGCGCGGGTCGCACCGATCTCTACACGTATAGATAAGCTTTTTGTCGACAAAAACTTGGTAACTACCATATGTTGGATATATGGAAATAACATCCCAGGTATATGGGAAATATATGGGTAATATATCTCGACATAGCAAAGACGCGGTTTTACCATTGAAATAACATTAGAAGAACATTGGGAGATATTATAAAAGCACCAATTAATACCTCAAGCGGTCTATTTGCGACAATAACTTTTGGCAACTACTGCCAACTACCGGTTAAAGTCTTTCAAAGGCAAGTCAAAGGGTCGTTGACTACAGTCAAAGGGTGGTCAAAGGCTTTTCAAAGGGTTTTTAAAGGCTCGTCAAAGGGAAGTCAAAGGCTTTGGTATATTTAAGCACCTTGTAAGTAGCTTTGCGACATACTAAGGATAAGCACAAAAAAAGGCTGCATTTTCATACAGCCTTTTGTCGAATATTAGTAGTTATATTTTTCTTTCCACATCGCTTTCAAGTAGCGTCTCAATTCATCTTCACGGGCATTCTTACCGGGGTCGTAAAGCTTTGTGTTCTTGATGGCATCGGGTAAGAATTCTTGGTGTACAAAGTTGTTCGTGTAATCGTGGGCGTATTGGTAATTTTTACCATAACCTTGATCTTTCATCAACTTTGTAGGCGCATTGCGAATGTGCAAAGGAACAGGTAAATCGCCGGTTTGTGTAACCAAACTTTGTGCTTTATTGATGGCCATGTACGAGGCGTTACTTTTCGGTGATGAAGCCAAATAGGTAACACATTGCGAGAGGATAATCCGCGATTCGGGATACCCAATCATAGACACGGCTTGAAAGGTATTTGTTGCGAGTAATAGCGCGTTGGGATTGGCATTCCCGATATCTTCCGAGGCTAAGATCACCAATCGGCGTGCAATGAATTTTACATCTTCTCCACCTGCAATCATGCGTGCCAAGTAATATACAGCGGCATTAGGATCGCTTCCCCGGATGGATTTGATAAAGGCGGAAATAATATCGTAGTGTTGCTCACCCGTTTTATCATAAATGGCTACACGCTGTTGGGCAATGTCCATTACTTTTTGATTGGTGATAACGATCGGGTCTTCTTGCAAAGTATCTACCACTAATTCGAATAAGTTCAACAGCTTACGGGCGTCGCCACCGGCAATGTTGTAAAGGGCTTCTGTTTCTTTTAATTCGATGTTCTTCGTAGCTAACCAGGCATCTTTTTGCATGGCTTGCGTAAGCAATTGCAAGAAATCGGGCGGGCCGAGTGGTTTTAATACATATACTTGGGAGCGTGACAGCAATGCTGCGTTTACTTCGAACGATGGGTTTTCCGTGGTGGCGCCTATCAATGTAATAGTACCTTTCTCCACGGCACCGAGCAATGCATCTTGTTGGGATTTATTGAAACGGTGAATCTCGTCGATGAACAATACGGCTTGTTGTTGGTGCTTCGCGATTTCAATTACTTCACGTACTTCTTTCACACCGGCGGCGATAGCGCTTAAGGTGTAAAAAGGTACATTTAAGGTATGTGCTATAATGTTGGCAATCGTTGTTTTTCCCACCCCTGGAGGGCCCCATAGTATCATGGAGGGAATTTTTCCTTGTGCCAAGGCTTTACGTAAAATACTTCCCTCGCCGGTTAAATGCTCCTGCCCTACTAAATCTTCTAGGGTAGCGGGTCTTAACCTTTCTGCCAAGGGAATGGAAGAATGTGTTGTCATTTGCTTTGCTTTTACCGGTGATGGTTTGGGTTAGTGTAGCAAAGGGGCTCGTAATTCGTTTGCCTATTCTTCTATATCGAAGGTAATGTTTTCATCATCGTGGCGACGGTGTTGCCAAACTTTCAAATAGCGTAATGCTAGGCTACAGTTTGTTAGAATTATAGCGCCGTACACGATCATGATACCAGCTAATACACGTAGTGTTTTGATATAAATATCGCGATCTTTCAGTACATCCGGGTTTTGCTTACGCACAGCAGGATCATTTAAAATAACGTCGATAATAGCCTCCGGGTTGAAAAGTAAAGTAGTGAAACTCCATACCATTAATGCGCCAATTACAATGGCAATAATACTCATTACACGCAATCCACCCGGGGTACTTTGCTTAACGGGGTAACCTCCGTGAATTAAGCTACGTTGGATCGCTTGCGAAAGTATTGCTTGTATCAAAGGCGCACCCACCATCATGGCACTTAATAGCGCTTGAATACTTGGTGAAATAATAATACCCAGAACAGCGATCATGCTAAAAAGACCGGAAACGATTAAAATAAAGCCCGTTAAAAACCTGTACAGTGTAAATGAAAATGGCATGCGATTAATTTATTATCCAACGCAAACCTACTAAATAATTCCCAGCCCTGCCACCGCTTGCCGAGTTTTAACATGACCATGTATGGCTGAACTTTAGTTTTTCCCTACCTTTAAACCCTAAAATCTGTTTATAATGAGAGATATAAAATCCACTGCAGGGATGTGGATGCGCGCAAGTGCAGTAGTAGCCGTATTGGCTGCTGGGCAAGTGAACGCTCAAAACAAACCGGTTCCTGCATTCGACAAATCCTCTATCGACAATAGTTTCAAACCTTGCCAGGATTTTGATAACTATGCTAATGGCGGTTGGAAGAAGCATAACCCTATCCCAGGCACTGAAAGTCGCTGGGGAGCCTTCAACGTACTAGATAAAGAAAACAAAGAAGTCCGTTTAAAAGGTATCATCAACACCATCACAACAAAGAAAAACTTGGTAAAAGGCAGCGAAGAACAACAAATCGCCGACTTCTACAAATCTTACCTCGATGTAGCTACGATCGAAAAATTAGGTTTAACCCCTATTCAACCGTACTTACTTCAAATCGACGCCATCAACAACGTACAAGAATGGTGGAAAACTGCTGCTGAATTGTCTAAAATCGGCATCACCAATATCTTCGGTGTATATGTAGATGCCGATGCACTCGATTCTAAAATGAACGCCGTTTATGGTGGTCAAGATGGTTTGAGCTTAGGTGAAAGAAGCTACTACGAACGCCAGGACGAAAGCACCCAAAACGTGCGTAAAGAGTTCGAACAACACGTTAATAAAATGTTCTCGTTGGCCAACTGGAAAGATGCCAACCCAGGTAAAACCGTGCTCGATTTCGAAACGAAATTAGCCTTGTTGCAATTAACGAACGTGGAGCTGCGCGACCCCGTTAAAACATACAACAAAGTAGGTGTAGGTGAATTAAAAACATTAGCACCGGATTTAGACTGGTTGAGCTATTTAAGCATCAACGGTATCAAAACTGATTCTGTTATCTTGCAAGACAAACCTTACCTCGGTAAAGTAAACAACCTCTTAACAAGTTCTGATATCAACACACTCAAAACCTATTTACGTTGGCAAGTATTAACGCACTTCGCGGGTGCATTGCCAGCAAAATTCGATACCGAGAACTTCCATTTCTTCGCAACAGTAATGCGTGGCACAAAAGCGCAAAAACCGCGTTTAGAAAGAGCCATCCGCGCTACTGATGCTAACCTCGGTATGCCATTGGGTAAATTATTCGCAGAGAAATATTTCCCAAGCTCTTCTAAAGCGAAAGTTTCTGAAATGATCGAGAACGTACGTACCGTATACGGCGAACGTATCGACCAATTAACTTGGATGAGCGATGCTACGAAGAAAGAGGCGCATAAAAAATTAGCCGCGTTTACGTACAAAATTGGTTACCCTGATAAATGGAAAGATTATTCTTCTATCAACATCAGTGCTAACAACTTAGTACAAAACTTGGTAAACACAGCATTGTACAACCACAACGAAGCGATTGCTAAAGTGGGCAAACCTGTTGATAAATCTGAATGGTTAATGACACCGCAAACAGTAAATGCTTATTACAACCCGTTGAACAACGAAGTAGTATTCCCTGCCGGTATTTTGCAACCGCCATTCTTCAACCCGAACGCCGATGATGCTATTAACTATGGTGGTATTATCGCTGTAATTGGTCACGAATTCACACACGGTTTCGACGACCAAGGTTCTCAATACGATGCAAACGGTAACTTACAAAACTGGTGGACTGAAAGCGATCGTAAAAACTTCGATGCTTTAGCGAACCGTTATATCGAGTACTTCAATGGTATTGAAGCTTTACCGGGCTTCAAAATCAATGGTGCCCTTACTATTGGTGAAAACATTGCCGATTTAGGTGGTTTAACATTGGCTTATTACGCGTTGGAAAAATCGTTGAAAGGCAAGCCTGCCCCGGCGTTAATCGACGGTCATAACTGGCAACAACGCTTCTTCTTAGGTTGGGCACAAGTATGGCATGCAAACATTACGGATGCTGCTTTACGTAACCAAATCCAAACTGATCCGCATGCTCCAGCACGTGATCGTATTAACGGACCATTACCTCACTTAGTAGAATTCGAACATGCGTGGAAATGTGGCCCGAGCGACAAAATGGTATTACCGGCTGCACAGCGTGTAGTAATTTGGTAATAGCTGTTCCGGGAAAATTTACCGCAAACTATTATACTTGCACCGTGGGATAACTTCTCACGGTGCATTTTTTTTAAACTATATGTCGCATGAAAATTACTTGGTTTGTTAAGAAGTTTGAAGACTTAGGCGTACACGAGTTATACGACCTGCTCCGTTTGCGTTCGGAAGTGTTTGTAGTGGAGCAAAACTGCGTGTATTTAGACCTCGACAATAGTGATCAAAAAGCCTTGCATGTACTTGGTTATACCGACGATAACCAGTTGGTAGCCGTTACCCGGTTATTTGATTCGGGCATTAAATTCAAGGAGGCGAGCATAGGCAGGGTAGCGACGGCTTTTAGTGTGCGAAAATTGGGGATTGGTAAGGAGTTGATGCGTGTATCGATAGCGTCTGTGGAAGAACATTTCGAGGCGAAGGAAATCCGTATTGGGGCGCAGGAATACTTGCAGCGGTTTTACGAGGAATTGGGGTTTGTAAAAGCGAGTGATATGTATTTGGAAGACAACATCCCGCATATCGAAATGGTACGTGTTGCGCCGTAAAACGCAACACGCATCAGTGTATTATTTTTTCTTCTTAGGCACCGCGATTGGGGCAGAAGGAGCTTTTAGTTTGTATAATGGAATGAGGTAAGAAAGGGTATAATTGAAGTCGAACACCGCTTTCTTATCGCCGGCACCATAACCAGGAATAACCAAAGGCGCATAGTCGCCATCAATAATCTTGCTATTTAACAAGGTACGTACCCGTAAACTCCATCCCATGTAGAAGTTCTTCAATACTTCTGTACGTAAACCTACGGCAAACTCTAACCAATGGGCCATTTCGTTTGTTTTTGGTACGCTGCCTGTTACGTTGCCGTAATAGTTATCGTAGATCGTATAAGTAGGGAATTCGTAGTTGAACATAGCTACACCATAGCGGGCACCTACGAAGAACATGTTATTTTCGTGGATACTTTGTTTCTTTAACAAGTTATAATCAACGCCCAGCGCTATGAAAGCACCGCCGCCTTTATAGGTATAATTTGTATCGGAATGTTTTGTTCTGTTCACACCAAAATCCGCCACAGCATACAAGTCTTTGTTAATACGTGCATCTGCCGTAAAGTTAACATCCGTACGGTATGGTTGGAAAAACATCATCGCGAAACGACTAATATCTATTCCAATACGCAAACCCGCCGGGTAAGTTTGATGAATCTTTAAGGTATCGTTCTTCAAGTGCACGGTAGCCGAATCTGTTTTAACAGCAGACGGTTTCTTGGCCGATGCCGAGTCGGTTTTCTGTTGCGCCTGAGCTACACCTGCGCAAAGCAACAAACTAATAAAACAGGTAAAGATGAATGTCTTCATTATTGGTCACTTCCTTGTTGATAATCTGGATAGAATCGATCGCGTGGCGCGTGGTTATTACTGTATCGAGGTGGTAATACGTGGCAAATCCACATCCTGGTGAGATAAACTGTTGATGACGTTTATATCTAAATAGGATTGTATCGCCGAGTACTGTAGAATCCGCTTTAAAGTAGTACCATGTGCTGTCGATTACCCCGTTAAGCGGCAAGGCTACGCCGGTTAAACCGGTTTGGTTCTTTGCCACCGTATCGCCCATCATAGATTTAATGGTTACGTAAGGTAATGTTGTATCTACCACGCGACCATCGATTGGGCGCGGGTACTTAAAGCGCATACGCACGCTGGCGCGGAACGCTTTATCGCATGTTTCGGTTTGATCGTCGCACGCGTAGAAAGTCGTGGCCAACAACAATAAGCCGGCGCATAGTTTAAACATCGAATTCATCGCTGCAATATTAGTAAAAAGCTGGCAGTATCGAGAATGCTAGTATTATGATATGTGTAATTCTTGCTTTAAGAAACGGGCGGTATGGCTTTCTTTGCACTTCACCACTTCTTCCGGGGTACCGGTTGCAAGAATTGTTCCACCACCTTCACCACCTTCAGGACCCAAATCCACGATATAATCGGCCATTTTAATGACGTCCAAGTTATGTTCAATCACCAGCACCGTGTTACCACGTTCCACCAACTTATTCAATACCTTCAACAACAACTGGATATCTTGGAAGTGTAAGCCGGTTGTAGGCTCGTCGAGGATGTAAATGGTTTTACCCGTATCCTTCTTAGACAATTCCGTGGCCAATTTCACACGTTGTGCTTCACCACCAGAAAGGGTTACAGCAGATTGACCCAAGGTAATGTACCCTAGCCCTACATCTTGTAACGTTTTTACTTTACGGTAAATGAATGGAACGGGTTGGAAGAACTCAACAGCTTCATCCACCGTCATATCTAACACATCGGAAATAGATTTGCCTTTATAGCGAATCTCCAAGGTTTCGCGGTTATACCGGCGACCGTTACACTTTTCGCAATGCACGAATACATCGGGTAAGAAGTTCATTTCGATTACACGAACACCTGCACCTTCACAAACATCGCAACGACCACCTTTCACGTTGAAAGAGAAGCGGCCCGCGTTGTACCCACGGATTTTTGCCTCTGGTACTTGTGCAAAGAGTGTACGAATGTCGGTAAAGAAGCCACAATAAGTAGCTGGGTTACTTCTTGGCGTGCGGCCAATCGGCGATTGGTCGATTTCAATTACTTTATCGAGATGCTCTAAACCTTTCACGCTCTTGTAAGGCATGGGTTCGAACTTGGAGTTATAAGCGTGCTTGGAAAGAATAGGGTAAAGAGTTTCGTTGATAAGCGTGGATTTACCGCTACCAGATACACCTGTTACGCAAATGAAGGTACCTAATGGGAACTTCACGGATACGTTTTTCAGGTTATTCCCTGTTACACCTTTCAGTTCTAGGAACTTACCGTTGCCTTTTCGACGTTCAGCCGGGATTGGGCTTTCCGTTTTCCCGCTTAAATAGCCGGCCGTGGCGGTGTTCATCTTCAACATTTCCTTTGGTGTGCCTTGTGCTACCACTTGGCCACCATGTTTGCCTGCCCCGGGGCCAATATCTACGAGGTGATCGGCGTGTAGCATGATATCTTTATCGTGTTCTACTACGATTACCGTGTTACCCATCTCTTTTAAGTTACGGAGGGCGTCGATCAGCTGCATATTATCGCGTTGGTGTAGCCCAATACTTGGTTCATCCAAGATATAGGTGATACCCATGAGTTGCGAGCCAATTTGTGTAGCCAAGCGAATTCGTTGCGATTCGCCACCGGAAAGAGTGCGCGTAGCACGGTTGAGGGTAAGATATGTTAAGCCCACATTCAATAAGAAACCTAGGCGTTCGCGGATTTCTTTGAGAATGTCTTTGGCAATGGCATTTTGTTTATTGTCGAGGCGTTCTTCGATACCGGTGAACCATTCGCGTAAGCGGAGTAAGTCCATATTGCTGAGTTCGCTGATATTGCGTTCATCCACTTTGAAGAACAGGCTTTCTTTGCGTAAGCGTGTGCCGTTACATTCCGGGCAGGCTTGGAGCTTCATGAAACCTTCGGCCCAAGTGCGTACGTGGTCGCTGGAAGTATCGTTGAAATACCGGCGAACCATGTTTACGACCCCTTCGTATTCGGCGTTTACGTCGATAGGTGCTGCTTCTTCATCTACCGTTACATCCATATTCGTTGCGCCATTGGTATTGCCGTATAGCAATAGGTTGAGGGCAGAAGGGGGAATATCGGCGATGGGTGCCTTGAGGGAGAATTTATATTTCCGTGCAAGGGTTTGCACTTGTTTGTACGTGAACGTGTCGCGGGCTTCCCCGAGTGGTACTAGGCCACCTTCCTCGATGGATTTGCTATAGTCGGGAATTACCTCGTTGAGGTCGATTTGGTAAATTGTACCTAAACCTTTGCAACGCGGGCAGGCGCCGTACGGCGAGTTAAAGGAGAAGGTGTTGGGTGAAGGTTCTTCGTAGGAAATACCTGTGTCTTCACACATGAGCTGTTTGCTGTATTGCGCGAGCTTATTGGTATCGCTATCGAGAATGAACATGAGTCCTTTCCCCATTTGCAATGCCTTCTGTACGCTTTGACTTATTCTCACGCGGGATTCACTATTCACCACGATCCTATCAATTACCAGTTCAATATCGTGGATCTTATAGCGATCTACTTGTAAACGCTCTTTAAGGTCTACGATTTCGCCATCGATGCGCACTTTCAGGTAACCCTGTTTGCGTACTTGTTCGAATAATTCGCGGTAATGTCCTTTCCTACCTCTTACGAGGGGGGCAAGGATCACGAGTTTCTTCTTGTCTTTGTTCTTGTAGATATGTTCTAGGATTTCCTCTTCCGAGAAGCGTGTCATGCGTTTACCCGTTTCGTAGGAATAGGCCACCCCTACGCGGGCGTATAACAAGCGAAGGAAATCGTAAATTTCTGTGATGGTACCTACGGTAGAGCGTGGGTTCTTGTTGGTCGTTTTTTGTTCGATGGAGATAACGGGAGAGAGCCCAGTAATTTTATCCACATCTGGGCGTTCCATATCGCCGATAAACTGGCGCGCGTAGGCCCCGAAGCTTTCCATGTAGCGACGTTGTCCTTCGGCATAAATGGTATCGAAGGCGAGGGAAGATTTTCCGCTGCCGCTGATGCCCGTTATAACGACTAACTTGTTTTTGGGAAGATTAATATCTATGTTTTTGAGGTTGTGTTCCCGTGCGCCATATACCTCTATTTGATCGTCAGCACTGATCGCTGGAGCGGGTTCCCCCGTTACGTTTTTCTTTAATTTTGCCATAACATTCTCGAAACGTAGTTCGAACATCTAAGCTACGAAAAAATTAGGAGAAAGCCCGTAATGCCGCGCATTACGAAAATATGACACAATCCCCTAAAACCTTTATGTACAAAGGGTTTTAAAAGAAGGCTAAAAGAGTGTTAATAATAAAAATTTATCAACAGGGTTATTCAACGGGGTTATCAATACATAGTCGTTAATTGATATAACAATGATTTGTTTACTGGTGATTAAATTTGTTGCTTTCTTTGGGTTGTTCTTTTTTGAATTGCTGGTATTCCAATTCAATTTTCTCTCTTTTGGAAGAGCCGGATTTGCCATATAGTTCGGTCAACAGTTCATCTAGGGTTTTTACACGGCGCTCCACTTCTTGTTTTAATTTCAAAGTGTCTTGCTTGTTCATAATTGTAGGTTGATATGCTAAGATCAATATTCGGAGATTCAGCAAAATTGGATTTTATTTTCCACAAATAAAAACCCCGGTAAGCGAGCTTACCGGGGCAATAGTGTATTTTTTCGTAGTAGTTGTAGGTATTAACCTTTAAACTTCTTGAACACAGCAATAGCGTTGTGTCCACCGAAGCCGAAAGTATTACTCATAGCAACGTTGATAGTGCGTTTTTGTGCTTGGCCTAATGTAAGGTTCAATCCTTCTGGCAAACCTTCACCAAGTGTTGTAGTGCTGATTGTTGGCGGAACAACATCATCTTGGATTGCTTTGATACAAGCGATCGCTTCTACGGCGCCTGCAGCACCTAGTAGGTGACCAGTCATTGATTTCGTAGCAGAGATGTTGATATCTTTCAAACGGTCGCCGAATACAGCCGCAATAGCTTTAATTTCGGAAACGTCGCCTAAAGGAGTAGAAGTAGCGTGTGCATTGATGTAATCAACATCGTCGATTGTCAATTCTGCATCTTCTAAAGCTTGTTTCATACCATATTGAGCACCTAAACCTTCTGGGTGGGTAGCTGTTAAGTGGTATGCATCGGCTGTCATTGCACCACCTACCATTTCGCCGTAGATAGTAGCACCACGAGCGATAGCGTGATCATAATCTTCTAAGATGATGGCACCAGCGCCTTCACCCATTACGAAACCGTCGCGTTCAGCATCCCAAGGGCGAGAAGCGGTTGTAGGATCGTCGTTACGGGTAGATAAAGCCTTTAATGCATTGAAACCGGCGATACCTGCACGTGTGATGGGGGATTCAGAACCACCCGCCAAGATCATATTTGCTTTACCCATGCGTACATAGTTGAAAGCATCTACCAAGGCACTGTTTGAAGAAGCACAAGCAGAAACGGTACAATAGTTAATACCCATTAAGCCATACTTCATAGCAATTTGGCCGGCAGCAATATCAGAAATCAGTCTTACGATAAAGAAAGGACTGAATTTAGGAACGAAATTATTGTTTTGGAATTCGATGATCTGGTCTTCGAAGGTTTGCATACCACCGTTACCAGAAGCCCAAATCACACCAAATTTTGTTCTATCGATTTTCTCGAGATCAAAATTTGCACTTTTCATTGCTTCGTCGGCAGCGATCATGGCATATTGTGTAAACAAATCCATTTTCTTTGCTTCCTTCTTATCGATAAAATCATCAATATTCAATCCCTTCAATTCACAAGCAAACTTGGTCTTGAATTCGGTAGGATCAAATCTTGTGATCGGTCCGGCACCACTTTTACCGGCCTTCATATTATTCCAGAATGTATTCACATCATTACCGATCGGTGTTAATGCTCCCAAGCCGGTGATCACTACTCTTCTCAGTGTAACAGTACGCATAAGATTGACTTTAAAAACAAAAGTTAGAGCGCAAATTTACTCACTTATTGTTAGGAATATGCATATATATTAACAAAATGCATAATACTTTCTATTTTCATGAATAAAATAGTGTTAGAGTCGCCACCATGGCCGACCTATTACCTGCGCATATTTTAGAAACGGAAATAAATAGGAATCATTGGTTCCGTGGTTTTCACCTGGATAATGCACCAAATAAAGGCCACCATTACCACGATACTCGCCCAAACCGGCAGTTTTTCTAAGTACTTCTCGAGCTTAAACTCTACTTTATATGGTAAAAAATGTGCAATATAACCTATTGCCATCAGTATAAACACTGCTGTATACCCAGTAAGCAAGTCTTTCCATAAATTACCTTGGAAATCAAATGCCACCTGGTGAATAAGGGTCCATGAATCGCCAAATGTTTTCGACTCGAAAAATATCCAGCAGAAACATACGAAATGGAAGGTAAAGAGGATGCCGCCCAGCTTCCATAGTTTTGCAGCCACGGTATTTGTTTTCAAGAATGTACGGGCCTTTTGCCATTTAATCCACACTTTGTCAACCGCCAAAGCGCCACCGTGCATACCACCCCAGAAAATGAAGTTCCAGTTAGCACCATGCCAGAAACCACCAATTAGCATGGTTAACATCAGGTTTACCTGTTGCCTGAATTTACCTTTGCGGTTACCGCCTAATGGGATGTAGATATAATCTTTCAACCAGGAAGACAATGAAATATGCCACCTTCTCCAAAACTCCGTAATGCTAGAACTACGGTAAGGTTTATCGAAGTTCGGCGGCACAACGAATCCCATCCACCGCGCAATACCAATAGCCATGTCGGAATAACCTGAGAAATCACAGTATATCACCAAGGCATATCCATATACACCCATCAAACACTCGATACCCGTATGGCGAGAAGGATCATCAAAAATATATTGTACAAAGTTTTGGTAGATAAAGTCCGATATCACCACCTTCTTAAACAAACCGCCCATAATCAAGAACAAACCACGGCCCACGTCTTCTTTCGTTAAATGGTAAGGCTTGTAAATCTGCGGCAAGAAATCGGCAGCACGTACAATAGGGCCCATCATCAATTTCGGGAAGAACGATAAGAAGAAAAGATAATCCATGAAGTTGGTTACCGGCTTAATCTCCTTCCTGTACACATCAATGGTGTAACTAAGGTTTTCGAAGGTGTAAAACGAAATACCAATCGGCAATAACACGTGGATCGGGGTAAAATGCCCCACGCTTAAATCGTTCATAATACCGATGAAGAAGTTCGTGTACTTGAAATAAAATAATACACCTACGTTAATCACGATACTAAAGGCCAATAACCACTTCCGTTTCCAAGGCGTTTTCAAGTCGTTAATCCACCGCGACAGGTTAAAATCGACGATGGCTGAAAGAATGACGAGGAGCACGTACTCGTTACAGGCTTTGTAAAACAAGTACAATGAAAAGATGGTAAATACCCATACACGCCCACGCTGGTTATGTGCTACCAATTGGTAACACAGCAAAAAGAAGGCAAAGAAATAAAGGAAAAACGCACTGTTAAAAAGCACTGGATCTTTTGGATCATACAAGACGTGCGATAAAATTTTCTCTATGTCGAACATAAGTATAGTCACTTTTCAACGCGAAGCACTGGAAACGCGGGTATTGGTTTAGTTTTTCTGTTGTGATAAGTAAGCTTTGCGAATGGCTTCGTATAAAAGCTGTCCTTGTAAATTATAACCGGCTACATTAAAGTGAATATGATCCGCGCCCCAACCTGTATTGAAACGTTTATCGCCCCGCATGATGTGGTAGAAATCCCACAAAGCATAGCCATTTTCGCGGCAGTACTTTACGATTTCTTGTTGCACTTTTACCACGTTGGGATTCGGAATCGAACTCACCGTTTTCACCGTTTTATATTTCTTACCAACCTTCTTACGTACGGAACTCGTTCTACGAATGCGCATCCCGTAAGGCGGTGTTGTGAATAATAATTTTGCATTCGGTGCATATTGTTTCGCCACCGACACCACGTTCTCTATCTCTGCACGCACGGCTTCTCCAGATGTAAAGCCATATGCTTCATTTGTACCTAAAGAATAAATAATCAATTGAGGTTGAAAGCAAATCAATTGCTCGATGAGCGAGTTTTTGTTGGCGTTATAATGTAAGAACTGTGCGCCGTTGATACCTACTGTATTATATAAAATCCCGTTGCGCCCACTTTTAATAGAAGCGCCGTAAAACCTAAATTGTCCCACCCCGGTATTGGCAAAGTTCAAGTTCAACCTATCCTGGCTAACAGGGTAACTGAATGTTGTTTGTTGCCATGTACCTGTAGCACCTTCGAACTCGATGGGCTTAGTAGTAGTAACTGCCCCGCTGGAAAACACGGTGGTATTCGCACCGTTTGCTCCTGCATCGTAATACACGGTAGCTTCGCGGATATTACTATTCACGTTATTGCCTTTCGGGATGTATGTTAAACTGAAGTTTTGTTGTGGAGAGCTAATGGCAATGCCACCTGGCCCAACATCAAACGACACATTACGATCTACAATGCGTGCCGATGAGAAAGAAGTACTGGAGCTCCATGTATAATCGTGTGGCCCGTTGGTACCGGCTAAGTTATAAGGGAATACAAAACCACGACCGGCATCACCGAACATTTGTTGTAGGTTTTGCGCGATTGTACCGGGGTAATTGCCTGCTTGTAAATGCGAATCTCCAATATGAAGGATAGACACGACGTTACTATCAGCCGATTGCAACGCTTTTAAGAATGGTAACAGGTAAGCAGTGTTTTCAATTGAATTATCAGCGGGATCATAGAGTTCGTCTATGCCCGGTGCTGCGTTTACAGTTTTGGTATTCGCTGCTTTGTGGTATGTTTTCTTTTTTGAAGAGGTGGTTTTCTTCTTGGTGCTTGTTTTCTTTGCCGATGATGTTGTTTTGCTTTTTGTAGTTTTTGTTTGAGCTGGGCGTGTTTGCTTTTTGGGCTTTGTGTTTGCGCTGAGATCAAAACAAGAAAAACAAATGAACAAGAACAAGCACCAACTAATGCTTCTCTGCCATTTTAAATTCATTCATGATTGCTTTATATAGAAGCCCCGCGATTTTGCTGGCACCTCTTGCGTTAAAGTGTGTGTAATCTTTATTCGCTAAAACCGTTTCACCTTCTACCCAATTCACCATCGAACCTTCACCACCCATTGCACGGAACAAGTTATAGAAAGCAAAACCATTCTCTTCTGCGATGTTGTTTTGCACATCCAATAATGCTTGTACGCCTGGTGCGGTTACGTATTCTCCATCTTTCTTGTAAGCTTTATCGGCTGTACCAATAATCAAGAAAGATGTATTCGGGAAAATATGATGTAATGAATCTATTACTTTTTTCATGGGGCGTTCGAACCAGGAGTAATCCGTTAAATCGGGTTTCCATAATACGTTCGCACCGTAATGCAATACAATCAAATCGTAAGGTCGTTCTGCTTGCAAGCTTTTCAGCATGTTGCTTTTCAACTTGCCTAACTCGATACCACTAATACCGCGGAACGAGAAGTTATCGAGCACAACACCTTCTTTTCCTTCAATCGATACGCCGTAGAATACACTACTGCGCGCATTGCCGAATTTCAAAGTGAATGGTGCATTACCACTTACGGGTAATGGCAACATATTTACCGGTTCGTTACCGGTTAATGCGACGGTTGTATTTTCTACTTGCACTTCTGCTGCCGGCTTAGGTGCAGCGTACAATAAACTTACTTCTTCGAAATTATCCAAATGGCGCCTTTTCACCGGTGCATATTTCGCCCAACTTTGAGGAGTAGGGGTGAATGTATGTCCAGATACACCAATCATGCCGTCTTTTGAATTATCGGATTTGAAATGTAGATCTGTCCAGTCTTTGGAAGCTGTTTGGGTGATAGACGTTCTGAAGGAGGCCGTGATCGACATCATGGGAACAAAGCCTACACCGCTACCGCCAAAGAAGGTTTGTAAACTATCTCTCAAATCTTGGGTGATTAAATCGCCTTCAATCATCGAATCGCCGAAATAAGCGATCCGAACTTTTTTGCGGTTACCACTTTGTAAACCATGCAATGCCGAAATGAAATGGGTTAAACCATTTGTTGGGTTGCCGGGTACGTAATATTCTATAATGCCGTTATGCACGGTATAATCTTCAGGGGTTGGGAAAGAACCGTTATCGCCGGGCTGTTGTTGATCGCCATCTGTATCGATACTATCAACGGGGGTATCTTCGGGATGATCGCCCGGGATTTGAACTTTCGTAGCAAGGGATTTTTTCGAGGGGTGATGGGCGTTATTCTTCGGGGTTTCGGCATGACGGAGTTCTGCCAATACGTCAACTTTTCTAAAAGTTAACCCGCTGAAAGAGAAGCTCGTTTGTACGAACGACAATAAGATGAGGCAGCCCAATGTGCCAGCAACTATTAAAAATGGATAGGGATGCTTATTTCCAGGACCCATAAAGCAACATCAATTACAAAACTTATAATCCTAATTTCTCTACAACTTGAAGCATAGGTGCGTTATACCCACTCTTTTAAGTAAGCATACGTTTCCCTGCCAGCAAAATGTACACGAAATTAGGATAAATAATTAATGTATGGCAACGTCGATAGGTTGATCCAGCGCTTCTAGGTTATATTTTTTGATAATGCTGGAAACCCTTTTCACCCAGGTAAGACCTGCAGATGAATAGCCGGATTTATTAAGGTGTGTTAACCATGGCAAATGCTCGTCGGTTCCTTTTAACTGTTGGAACCAAGCGCGTTTTTGCACGATTTTAACGAAATGATGAAAGGAAGCTTCGTCCGAAGCGTATTCTCTATACTTTGAACGATAGGAGATGCCTCGCTTAGCGAGTTTATTTTTGCCCACTATACCGAAGTGGTTCTTTAATAATTGTACATTCTTGCTAGTACCCATTCCTGATTCAAGCATTGCCACGCCCAATATTATACTGGCAGGAACGCCTGTCTCATCACTCAACTTCATAGAAAGCTGTTTGTATTTAGCGATGTAGGTCTTTGGTGTCACCTTCGGAGCCGCCGCTTGCGCGCCTACCGCCGAAAATGAACTGGCCACGAACAACCCGCCCACTAATAACTTCCTTCTAAAAAATTTACGTATTTGCATGAAATTACTGTTTTTCAACGCTTTACAGAGCGTTATTATGATCCAATCTGCACCTTTTCAACCACACACTAAATGAGTCACCATCACAAAATCCCACTTAGTTGTATTATATATTAGTTTAATAATTCTCGAATAATATCGGCATATTTTGGCAAACATTGTGCCAAGAACGTCCCAAAATGAAAACGGGCCCCTTTTCAAAGGCCCGTCTATATTGAACTTGGTAATTTTAAGCTGGTTTCACTAGGGAAATAAACAACTCATCTAATTGAGTTTGATCAATTTCCGCAGGAGCATCCAACATCACATCGCGACCCGAATTATTTTTCGGGAAGGCGATAAAGTCGCGGATACTTTCACTGCCACCGAGCAATGAACAAAGACGGTCGAAACCAAAGGCAATACCACCATGTGGCGGCGCGCCGTACTCGAAGGCGCCCAATAAGAAACCGAATTTGTGATGGGCCTCTTCTTGGCTCATACCCAATGCAGCAAACATTTTCTCTTGTAGGTCGCGTTGGAAAATACGGATAGAACCACCACCTATTTCAGTACCATTCAACACGATATCATACGCATTCGCTTTAATTTTGCCATATTGACTTACGTCGTCCATTAACGCGATATGTTCTGGTTTCGGAGATGTGAATGGATGGTGACGGGCGAACCAACGGTCATCATCTTCAGAATATTCGAATAATGGGAAATCAATTACCCATAATGGAGCAAATACATTTTTATCTCTCAAGCCCAAACGCTCACCCATTTCCAAACGTAATTCGCTCATGGCTTTGCGGGTACGCTCTTCGCGGCCTGCCAAAATCAAGATCAAATCACCTGGTTGTGCATTACATTGTTCGGCAAATCCTTTCAATGCAGCTTCGTCGAAGAACTTATCCACAGAAGATTTCAATGTGCCATCGGTATTGTACTTGATGTGAATCAAGCCTGTCATACCAATTTGCGGACGTTTCACCCAATCTGTCAGTTCATCTAACTGTTTACGGGTATATTCACTGCAACCTTTAGCAGCAATAGCGACAACTAATTCAGCATCATCAAATACTTTGAATCCTTTACCACGACCACTTTCAGTTAAGTCTACCAGTTTCATTTCGAAACGGATATCTGGTTTATCGTTACCGTAGTACTTCATCGCGTCATCCCATGTCATGCGTGGGAAGGCGTCTGTCATGTCGATGCCTTTGATTTCTTTGAAGATGAACTTTGTCATTGCTTCAAAGTTTTGCAAAATATCTTCTTGATCTACGAAGCTCATTTCACAATCGATCTGCGTAAACTCGGGTTGGCGATCAGCTCTTAAATCTTCATCTCTAAAGCATTTCACGATTTGATAGTAACGATCGTAACCACTCATCATCAACAACTGTTTGAAAGTTTGCGGCGATTGTGGTAAGGCGTAGAACTCGTTCGGGTTCATACGGCTAGGCACCACGAAATCGCGTGCACCTTCAGGAGTAGATTTAATGAGGAATGGTGTTTCGATATCCATGAAACCTTTACTGTCGAGGAAATTACGAGCAGCGCGGTTTACTTTATAACGAAGGATTAAATTTTCTTTTACAGCGTTACGACGAAGATCGAGGTAACGGTATTTCATACGCAACTCATCACCACCATCGGTATCATCTGCGATTGTGAATGGAGGCGTTTTCGAAGCGTTTAAAATGGTGAACTCGCTAATAGTGATTTCTACATCACCGGTAGGAATATTTTTATTTTTATTGGAACGTTCAGTAACGGTACCTTTTGCTTGAATAACGAATTCGCGACCGAGTGGATTTGCATCCAATTGGTCGTTCAAAGTTTCTCCGATCAACAATTGTGTAATGCCGTAGCGATCGCGTAGATCGACAAACGTGATACTGCCAAATTTTCTAACAGTTTGTACCCAGCCGCTTAATGTTACGGCTTGGCCAACGTGCTCCATGCGTAACTCGCCGCAGGTGTGCGTTCTATACATAGTCCAATTTTCTTTAAGATTCAATTCCAGTAAGGGTTCTACCAGGTTTTGGTTCTTACTGTCCGTTTGTGGCGGGCTTCAAAGATACGGTTTGCGTTTTTTATTTTTATACCTGGCGGGATGTAAAATATCTGTTAATATCAATTTCCGGGGAAATAGCCGTCTTTTTTCCTGTCAATAAATCTACCAAACCCAATGCTGCAAAGGGTCCAATAGAACAGCCCTTTGTTCCGAAGCCGTTACAAAATGCCAATTGTGGAAAAGTAGGGTGTAGCCCCACTAATGGTCGACGATCCGCCGTGGCTGGCCTTATAGCCGCCCAATGGTCCACCACCTCGTAAGGAACTGCCAAGATTTCATGCAAATTTTTCTCCAGCCACTCGCGCGTAGCGCTTGTTGGCAAGGCATTTTCGAATTGATTTGTAAGCGAAGCGCCAGCCCAGTAAGCATTTTCCCATAATGGAACGAGTGAAATGCGCTTCTTGATGAGCTTATCAGTATCTAATCCCGGTACACGTACTACCAAAGCTTCCCCTTTCGTGGGAATTAAAGCCCCTTCCGGCAGGTAAGGATTATTAGCAGCGCCATTACAAAAGATTACTTTTTGTGCGGATATATCATTGTACCGAACTCCTTCAGCCAATAATTCCAACTTCGCTATATTAAATAGCTCTTTCCGTAATAACTGTTTACTTTCTAAAAAAGCAGTATAGGCGGGTAATAATGCGTGTAGTAAAACTTGTGCACCTTTTATGATACCGGCACCTTGTGGTTGTATAATTTGTTGACTAAATAATTGTTCTGTTGTTGCGAGGTAGGGCGAGGTATTTAAGGCTTTTTCAAATGCATCATGCATTTGCTTGGAAGGCCATACTGTGTATATATCCCGGTGTTTAAATATCTCTATTTGTAGTGTTTCAGATAATGATTGATATATCAACTTTGCTACATCAACCATTTCATCATATCGCCAAGCAGTTTCGAAAAGTCGTCCAGAAACTGGGTTAATAATACCGGCGGCTGTATTGGAGGCGTTACGGGGATTTCCTTCATTGTACACCAATACACTACAACCACGCTGCTGTAATAGCCAGCTTGTTAATGTACCGGCAATCCCTTGGCCTACTATGATATAATCGTACGACATGGCCGCAAAGCTACAAATAAAAAAGGCGACCACTAGGAGTGATCGCCTTTCTCATACTATTTTACTTTTAGTACACCGGCTGCCGAATGCGCAGCAATGGCCGGATCGTACATACAGGTTACTTTCACAGGCCCAGCGGTGAATTCACCTCGATGGGTAACCGAAGAAGTATGTTCAATTGTATACTCACCTGGTGTTAGGTTGTTGATATAATAATTAGAACTTACGTCTTTTGTTACTTCATAATATTGCATATTCCCAAGGTAGTTGTACCCCGACAATACATTTTTAGGTTCGAAGCAAGCTGCCCTTACATCTTCCACCAACAAGTACGACAAAGATGCTGTTACTTTTATTTTTATTCTCGTTACAACTTGTTGTCCTACTTCCAATACTTCACCCGGTTGAATGGCTTTATTTTGTGCAATATTGCCACCAGGGGTGGCTATGAAATATTGTTTATCAATAGTAATAGGACCTGTACTAGTTGCTTTCAACTTCAACAAATCTTCGCTGTATTTCCAGTTAACATTTCCCCAAGAAGGCTGGCCATTAGAGCCCTTTACTTGTAACTTGATGTTTGCGTTCTTGTGGTTGAATTCCTTTGGTGTTATGCTTTCTACCAACTCGTATGCGCTTGATGTTATTACATGGTTGTTGGTGGTGATAGTGATATTGGGTTGGGCATCCATCCATTTCCCACTTGTCGACAATAACGCATAACAAGCACCAGCTGTTGCTTTGGTGGTTTCCCAATTGTTGTTGTCTTTATGGCGTAATAACCAATTCTTCAAATACAACACGTGTTGTTCGTTCTTCCCTAATTCTGCAAAAGCGCGTAGTGCTAAAGTTTGCGTTTCGATGTTACTATGATCAAAGTAATTCATGGGAACATCTTTCCAGTACATTGTTTGCAAAGAATCATCAACTTCTGCTTTGGATGTTAGGGCACGTATAATATTGTTGGCCACTTGTAGATCTCCGTTCCGTTTAAAATATAAAGCCAAGGCCAATTGGTCGTACAATGGATACTTCTGCCATGTAACGCGTAGTTCTTCTGTGTACTTTTTCTTCCACGTTTTAATGGAATCCACCATTGTATATTGTGGATATTCATCGCGTAAAAGTAAATACTGGATATTGTTATGTACAGGCAATATGGTACGATATTGATCTATAGGACGAGGTGTTTTACTATTCGCAAATTGCTGATCGAGGTATTGTATTGCACGTGCGAGTAATTCATTAAAAGACGCATCCTTTGTAAGTCTCTTCAACTGTGCTATTTGCTGCAAAATTTCGATAGTTATATACATATCGGCGCCATCGCCACCATACCAAGAAAATCCGCCTTCACGGGTTTGCCTTGCGGTTATTTTCTCGCGTATATCTACTAAGGTTGCTTTTACTTTTACTTGATCTAGCAAACCAAATAATTGTTTCTGCTTAGCTGCTTCGTCTAGTAACCAAGGCGATTGGGCGAATAAAATATGGCGTAAGGAGGATAAGGAATCGAGTACATCTTTCTTCGCTGTGGCTTTCCATGCTGCAATTGTTTTCGCTATTTGTGGATATTCTTGCAATAAAGAAAGCGCTAAGGCATTCGCCGAGTATTTACTCATTAACTGTTCTGTACAATCGTGTTGGTATTCGCGTAAATCACCCAATGCACGCACCACCGTCCATATTGGACTAGCAGTATATTCTATGTTCAGTAAGCGGTTTTGTAATGTGTTGCTGGTATCGCTGTGTTGTAGTGATTCGAATACGAAAGTTTTCTCACCATCCCCCTTCATCCCAATCGGCAATGTTTCACTGAGGGCGGTACTTCTTGGCAGTACCGGGATAATGTTTTGTTCTCCATCACTGATAGTACCTGCATCACCCATTGCGCGGTAGATGATGGCTTGCTCCATGTTTTCGCGTACTTGTAAGGTAAAATGGAGCACTTTGCTTTCGAAGGGTTGTAGTTGGATGGTTTGCACTTTGTAAAACTCTTCGAAAGGCTGGTTTGTTTTTGGGTTTATGTATTCCATGCCCGCTTTTACTGATAGGGTAGAATCGGTGTTATTGATGTAGTTCACAGATATTTTGAGATCGTCGCCGATGCGTACGAATCTTGGCGCATTGGGTTGTACCATTAACTTCTTCTGAGAGATTACATCGGCTTGTAGGAAGTTAGAGAAGGTAAGTTGCTTATTCCCTGCGAACGCTTTAAAACGCCAAGTAGTAACCGATCCTGGCAAGTCGAAATCCAATACAATTTCCCCTTTTTCATTGCTTTGTTGATGAGCGATGAAGAAGGCTGTTTCATTGAAGTTTTGGCGGATGGAGAGGATAGGTTTTTCTACAATTTGATCTAATACGCTAGCCACTGCAAAATTAGGGGGCGCCATAGCCGCCACTGCGGCAGTTAAAGATTCTCTTTTCATTCCACCAGCAAAATTCAATGCATCGCCCTCATATTGATGTATGTTTCTAAGCGTATTCAAATAACCTGCAAACTGTAGATATTTATAACGAATAAATTTCTCGCTATACGAACTGTAATGATTGTTTTTAGGGTATAAATATTGAAACTGGTTGACGGTATATGTTCTTGTTTCGTCTTTAAAGTTGGGCAATTCCCATCTATGCCTCAGCATTTCATCGATTGAAGCATCGTACATCGTAGCGGTAATCTCAGCGGGTAAAGCTTGTGCTTTTGCTTCTACTTTTATTTTCCATTGTTCATGTTGCCCTGGTAATAATTTATCTCGGAAGGTATGAAAGGAAATGGCCAAGGGAGCTTGTTTAGGTTCTACATAAATGAACACATTCCTTGAAAATACTCTTCCATCTTTAACGCCTAAAACACCCAATGTTTTACCGCCTAAATCCTTTTCCGTTATGCTATACTTCACCTCATTTACATCGCCTTTAGACCATATTGATTGTGATGTTAAATAACCGTAACTGCTTTGTTGTAAAGCCAAATAATATAATACATTCGGTGTCATAATAACACGGAACGTTATGGTATCGCCAACTTGGTATATCGGCTTAAAAGGATGTACACCCAGTTGTATCCAATTAGATGAAGGAGCTTCATTGGCGTTATAATCATACAATTTTGAATACCCTTCATATTCCAAAGGCTGCCCATATTCATCTTGTGAAGTGGCCACAAATTTATAATACCCAGGCGGCAGGCCCCTTAATGCAGTTGAATCGTTGTTATAAACCGTTAACTCTTTATACAATTTTGCCGGCCAGTTTGATTGTTGCGTACCATATTTATAATCATACCCAGGGAACTTTTGTAAAAAGGTTATACTATCCATGAAGTAAAGACTTGGTGGATTCCATGCTCTTTTATGGGTTTCAAAGTTACCAGGTGTTAGTTGATATATTTTAACTTGAATAGGGTAAGGAAGTAATTTATCACTATTAGTTTTCAGCACAAATGGTGACTTATGAACATGTTCAACACTCACTTCACTTCCATAAACGAAATACATCCTAGCAGTTTCATCTGAAATACTGATTGATTTATCCAGCTCATGCGACTCCCCATTTTGGTCCGTAACGGTTACATACAATTGGAGATATGCACTCTCGAGTAAACCTTTGCTTGTATCGATTTTAATAGCATGAATGGGGATGATGAAATTTCCTAGTGTATCTGTTACGGTATTGAATTGTACAGTATCATGTATATAATCGCTTGTATGTTTGATGCTATCAGAAAAACGCCAAGTATATTGTAATTGTGCTTGTACGGAAGCATGCGAAACGGGTGTACCTGCTAATGTAAGTGCATTGCCTGGTAATAGGGATGTATGATGTAGTTTTACTTCCTTATCATAACCAGTAAAAGCCAATTTGAAACGTGGTCGTTTATACTCTTCCACATTAAATCTTGTGGCAGTAACATTATAATATTCACTTTCGGGATCTATATCGGTTTCAATTTCAAATTCCCCTGTTCCGTAGCTTTCTTTTACGTCGAAGTAGCCACTGAAAGAGCCAAAAGTATTGGGTTTTATATACAGTTCTGCAACTTCTTCCGATCGATCATTCAACAACCTAACAGCAACGCTATCTTTCGTGACAGGTTTAAAATTATCCCAATCAGAAGCGCTTTCAGCCCCAATAAATCCTTTAAAAAAGACACGCTGGTTTGGACGGTAAATAGAACGATCTGTGTAAACAAATATTCTTTGTTGTCGCCTCTTCTCCCTACGATCACTATGTACGCTTACAAATGCATCACCTGGTTGCAATAATAATGAATCCCTACCTTTTATGAATAGGTGCGTCCAACTTCCATAAATCGAAAAGACTGGTATTACACTGCCTTCTGTCGTTGTTTTTCCTAGTTTTCTTAATAGTTTATTCTTCTTCCATGCTTCAATATTAACATTCGTAACCGGTAACCCAGTTGTTCTATCAAGTACGGCCACCTTGTTATTGCCTAAGTATACAGGAAATAAATTCGACACCTGGAAATCTACGCTTGTTGTACCTACTTTTCCTTCATAGGTAGCCGCGGAAATTGTTAACCGGTAATTCCCCACTGGCAAACCTTCTAATGGGATTTCCGTACTATAACTAGTATGTTCAACCGCTTTAGGCAATGCCTGTTCCCATTTACTTACTATGGTAGACTTTCCCTTACCAACCAATGGGAAACGTTCAATTTTACACTGTACCTTCTCAATGTTTCTAAAAGTTACCAGCGTTAATATTGGTGTATGGGGGCGTTGTACTGCTTCTATTTTAACATCTAGTTCTTTGTATTCGAGATCGTATTTCAACGCTAAAGCACGTTCACTTATCCATGAGTTGGGAGCCAATTTAATGGCTTGATTCACATAATGTAATTGTTGTAATAAGGACTGCTCGTCATGACTATCAAAATTATTGTTCAATTCTTGGGCTACTTCTAGGTAAGTTTCAGCTAATGCTGTTTGGGATTGCATAGTAGAATCGAGCAGGCTTAACTTGAACGTCAGCATATCCCTTATCCCGTTTTCAATAATATGCCTTTTGTTAGTTCTGCTTTCATACAGCATCTTGGCACGTTGGAATTCCAAATGCCGCAAAGCATCTATATTACTTGATGAGATATACCGTTTCGTTAATGTTTGAAAGAGGCGTATTTGTTGTATACGAATATCATGGGGAGCCTTAGAAGAAAAGGTTGTATTGACAAACACCGTGGACGGTGCTAAAACCATATTGGAGGGAGAAATAGCTACTGTGTCTATTCTTTCGATTGTTGCTATAGCAGCACTGTAAAGTACTAACAAGCGTTGTGCAAATAAGTCGTACAAAGAGGGTCTATAAATAC
This sequence comes from Chitinophaga skermanii, assembly GCF_003259335.1. GTDB lineage: Bacteria > Bacteroidota > Bacteroidia > Chitinophagales > Chitinophagaceae > Chitinophaga > Chitinophaga skermanii. The sequence continues at coordinate 283,073 of NZ_QLLL01000001.1, read as the reverse complement.
TTGGGAATTGTTCAGCATCCAACTCTTTTGCATATGCTTCTATCTTGGTGTTTAATAAAACCTCGCTATCCCTTTCAAATGCACTACCTACAGCAAAAGCTGAATCGAATAGCGCTTCTTTTGTATAAAACTTTTGATTGAGCGTGTACCCACCAGTCATCCCTAATTCTAAGAAATGTACAGCTTGAGCGGCATTGAGGATGGCTTTACGAATGGAATCGTATTGATTGATGTACTTCGTGGTACGAAGTATATCTTTTGAGTAGCTTTTATTGGTACGGTAACCATTCACCAATTTATCCAGCAATACTTTGAAAGCCGCCGTGGTATCTTTCTTTTGGATAAGTTGGAGATATTGTTTTTCGAAGAAGTTGAACGAGGTATCTACTTGTTTGGGAATAGGCTTTTGTGCCTTCACATGACATGTGAATAAAAGCAATAGAAATAGTACGAGTCGCTGCATATAGGGTAATGAATTTGAAGCTGTTTAAAAATGCGCCGCCATGTTGTATTCAACCAGCGGCGCATCGATCCGAAGATCGGTATGTATAAACGGTAAAGCTTGTTAGGTTGTATAAAGGATGCAAAAATTGGGGGGATTGCATAATCTTAGGCAACAAAAAACCCATCCCGCGAAGAGATGGGCTTTTGCCTTAAATATATTGAGCAAGGAGGATTAAGCTTTAACGCCTAATACTTCTGCCATTTTTTTACCGATGTTAGCTGGGCTTTCTACTACGTGGATACCACATTCAGCCATGATCTTCATTTTAGCAGCCGCTGTATCGTCGGCACCACCGATGATAGCACCAGCGTGACCCATACGACGACCTGGAGGCGCTGTTTGACCAGCGATGAAACCTACAACTGGTTTAGTACCATGTTCTTTGATCCAATGAGCAGCTTCTGCTTCCATAGAACCACCGATTTCACCAATCATGATGATTGCTTCTGTTTCAGGATCGTTCATCAACAATTCAACCGCTTCTTTAGTAGGTGTACCAATGATTGGATCACCACCAATACCGATCGCTGTAGAGATACCCATACCAGCTTTTACCACTTGATCAGCCGCTTCGTACGTTAAAGTACCAGATTTAGATACGATACCGATTTTACCTTTTTTGAAGATGAAACCTGGCATGATACCTACTTTTGCTTCTTCAGCAGTGATAACACCTGGACAGTTAGGACCCACCAAACGTGTATTTTTACCTACGAGGAAGTTTTTAGCTTTAATCATGTCTTGTACAGGAATGCCTTCTGTGATACATACAACCAAGGCAATACCCGCTTCCGCAGCTTCCATAATTGCATCAGCAGCAAATGCCGGTGGTACAAAAATGATAGAAACATCAGCACCGGTAGCTTTTACAGCATCCGCTACAGTGTTAAATACTGGTCTGTCGAGGTGAGTGCTGCCACCTTTACCTGGTGTACAACCACCAACTACGTTCGTACCATACTCTATCATCTGAGTAGCGTGGAAAGTACCTTCTGTACCGGTAAATCCTTGTACAATTACTTTGCTATGCTTATTTACTAAAACACTCATCGCGCTTTGATTTATTGGTTTAATATTATTATATGCTCTTCTATTGGCGTGGCAAATTTAAAATATAATAGGGAATTAGCAATTACCTGGTTGTTAAGACTTAGGTTCATTGCCATCTTTTTTCATCTTATTTCGCCAATCCCGGTCCTGGAACATCTCCATTTGTCGCATTTCTTTAGCATCTCGCAAGAAATCCGAGGCAAAAATAAAATCGTTCAATTTTTCATCTTTTGCGAAGATGATTTCCTTATTACTTCCTTCCCATTGCTTTAAGCCCTGGTACATATACACAATATGATCCCCGCTTTCCATTACGGTATTCATATCGTGGGTATTGATAACAGTTGTAATATTATATTCTTTTGTTAACTCTGAAATGAGCTTATCTATTACAAGCGAAGTTTGCGGATCGAGGCCAGAGTTAGGCTCATCGCAGAAAAGATACTTGGGGTTCAGCACAATTGCGCGGGCAATTCCCACACGCTTCTTCATCCCTCCACTGATTTCAGCCGGGAATTTCTTCGCGGCATCCGAAAGGTTCACACGGTCTAAGCATTCTGCCACACGCTTCCTCTTCTCTTTATAAGACCCTACAGAAAACATATCCAATGGGAATAATACGTTTTCTTCTACTGTCATACTATCAAATAAGGCCGAGCCTTGGAATAGCATGCCAATTTCTTGGCGTATATCCTTTTTATCTTTGTCGTTCATCGCCGTGAAATCCTTGCCATTATACAAGATTTTCCCAGAATCGGGTTTCACTAAGCCCACCATACACTTCATCAGTACCGTTTTACCGCTACCGCTCGACCCGATGATAAGGTTGGTTTTACCGGCCTGCATCGTTGCCGATACATCCTGCAAAACAACTTTTTCACCAAAGCTCTTCCGTATATTAACCAGTTCAATCATCTATTGCGTTATTAAAGCGATTATAACAATATTGCCGCCAATATGTAATCGGCAAATAAAATCAAAATACAGCTGATTACCACAGCCGTTGTACTAGCACGACCAATCTCCAAGGCGCCGCCTTGCACATAATACCCGTAATACGCCGGGATGCTGGATATAATAAAGGAATAAGTGTAGCTCTTCGCTAAGGCAAAAAATACATTGTAGCCGTCGAACGACTGGCGTAAGCCTTGCATAAACTCTTCGTCGGATAAAATCCCAGATAAAGAGCCGGCCATTTTACCGCCCCAAATACCTAAGAATGCTGCTGTAATAACCAACATAGGGATGGTTACGATGGCTGCCATTATTTTAGGAAGGATTAAATATGCTTTAGTATTGATACCCATGATCTCCAAGGCATCGATCTGCTCGGAAACACGCATGTTACCCAATTCAGACGCGATCTTTGAACCAATTACACCACCCAATACGATACAGACCATCGTGGGCGCCATTTCCAAAATCATCGTATCACGTACGATTTGTGCAATCGTAGCTTTAGGAATAATCGGGCTCACCAACTGGTAAGCCGTTTGTACGGTGGTTACCGCACCTAAGAAGAGAGATATGATTAACACAATGCCTAACGAACCGATCCCGATTTCCACGCATTGATGCATAAATTCTTTCCAGTACATTTTCCCGTTCTCGGGGCGTGTAAACATGCCCTTTATCATTAACAGGAATTTACCGAAGTGGTAGAACAAATTGAACTGCATAACTGGTCAAAGATAGGAAAGAGTTACCAGTTATATGCTGGCTCCTCTTTGTAATATTATTATTTTATGGATACATTTTTTTCGTCATTTCTCAATTCCCTTACCGTAAACTCTTCACCAGTAAGCGTTTTAAGCTACGCTCTATTATTTCCCCCATGGTCTTGCATTTAGCAAAAACTGGGTCTTCATAATGCACCGCCAACTCGCTTCCCAATTGCTGAATTTTCTCGGGGAACGACACTCGGTCGGTCATAATCACATCCCGCAAATCTTTCATCCTATGCCGGTGCGCTTTTATGCGGCGGGCAATTAACGAACGCTCTTCCTGCTGGTATTGTTTCACCACCTCCGCATTCAAATGTTTCATGGCCAATTCTACGAACACCCGGTTCTCTTTAAAGAATTGTGGCATGTATAAAGTTTTCTTGCCCTCGTAAAATTGCTGGTCGAAATCAATCGCCCTTATCCTAAACTGCACATCGTCGAAGTCGGGCGTAATATCAAATATGAAGTTATACGAACGCATATCTCCCAGTAAGCGCACAAAACAACGTTCGTTGAATTTCACAAACTCCTTGGCTATCCGCTTCGGGTTAAACTCAGGGCGGTTAATATAATCCTTCGCAAACTGGTCGCCCGGCACGCCGGCAATATGCTCCTCCACGAGCGTATTACCATCGATATAGAAGTTCATCCAATAGGGCGACAAAATATGTTCCAATTCCAAGCCGTATATCCGCGAAGCATCTGCTATTTTGATATAGAAATAATCATACACTTCATTATAATTATTCACAATCTTGATCCGGAAGGGGTGCGAATTCCCAAAGGTGCAATAATCGATCCGCTCGATGTGTAGATGTTCTTCCGCAGCTTGGTCGCCCCCGGCTTTAAGAATGGAATATATCCGCTTTAGGCCGTTGTGAATGGTATCGATCATATGCTGGGGGTACATCACACTTACCCACAAGGTGTCCTTCCCGTACTTGTCGTACACGGGCACACCGAAATCATAATATTTCAGGTCTTCGTACGAGATAGGCAACTTCAATTCGCGTTCATATAACTTAAGGTAGTTCCTGAACGCGGGGTTGAGCGGGAAGAAGACTTTCTTGCGTGAAATTTCTTGCATATTCCGAATATAGGAAGAATTGTGAAAAATGACGACTGTAAAAACGTACAAACCCCGGTGATGCTAGCATTACCGGGGTTTGATACAATATTTCAAAGTACTGAAATCTTACTTATTTGCGACCTTTTTTCACAGGTGCTTCTTCTTTTTGGCAGCATTTTGTTTGTGCATCTACTACGGCAATTAATACCATGTTCACGATTTGGCGAACAGTAGAGCCTAATTGCAAGATGTGCACCGGTTTCTTCATACCTAGCAAAACAGGACCGATAGAATCGAAACCTGCTACTGTTTGTAACAAGTTATACGCTACGTTACCGGCAGCTAAGTTCGGGAAGATGAGGGTATTCGCTTCGCCATCTACTAGCTCGCTGAAAGGATAGTTGTCTTTCAACAATTCCTTATCAAAAGCTAATGTTGCTTGCATTTCACCATCCACAACTAAAGTTGGGTCCATTTGCTTCACCAACTCACGGGCTTTGCTCATGGCTTGTGCTTCAGGACTTTGGCTTGAACCAAAGTTAGAATACGAGATCATAGCAATACGTGGATTGATATTGAACTGGCGAACTTCTTTTGCTACCATCATCGTAATTTCCGCTAATTCTTCCGCAGTTGGGTTGAAGTTAACAGTGGTATCGGCCAAGAAGAGCGGGCCACGTTTCGTGTTGATAATATACATACCGGCCACGCGTTTAGCACCTGGCTCCATACCAATTACCTGCAAAGCTGGGCGAATGGTATCGGGGTATTTACGTGTTAAACCAGAGATCAAAGCATCTGCTTCACCTGTTTCCACCATCATACAACCGAAGTAGTTACGCTCGCGCATAATTTTCTTCGCTTCGTACAAGTTGAACCCTTTGCGTTTGCGTTTTTCGAAGAACAATTGGCCGAAATAGTGACGTTTGTCTTGCATTTCATCACTCTTAGGATCAATGATTTCAACGTCATCGATTTCGATGCTGTTTTCTTCCATGATCTTGCGGATACGTGCTTCGTTACCCAATAAAATTGGGTAGGCAATACCTTCATCTTTCACCACTTGTGCAGCCTTCAAGATTTTCACGTTATCTGCATCGCTAAATACTACGCGGCGTGGATCTTTACGGGCTTTTGAACCAATTACGCGGAAGAGTTGGTTATCCAAGCCTAAGCGTTTGTTCAAATCTTCTTTGTATGCTTCCCAGTCGGTGATCGGGTGCGTGGCAACGCCGCTATCCATGGCTGCTTTAGCAACAGCTGGGGCAACGGTGCTCAACAAACGTGGATCGAGCGGTTTTGGGATGATGTATTGTGAGCCGAACACAATGTTGCGTTCGTTATAAGCCAAGTTGACGATATCTGGCACAGGCGATTTAGCCAATTCTGCTAAGGCGCGAACGGCAGCGAGTTTCATCTCTTCGTTGATTTGCGTAGCACGAACGTCTAACGCCCCACGGAAGATGTAAGGGAAACCCAATACGTTATTTACCTGGTTAGGATAATCTGTTCTACCCGTAGCCATAATCACATCAGGACGGGCACCTGTAGCTGCTTCATAAGAAATTTCCGGGTCGGGGTTAGCCATTGCGAATACCACTGGGTTTTTCGCCATGCTTTTCACCATTTCCGGGGTTACCACGTTACCTACAGAAAGACCAACGAATACATCGGCACCTTTCATTGCTTCGATAAGGTTGGTAGCTTTAGATGAAGTGGCAAACAATTGCTTCATTGCATCTAAGTCGGTACGTTGTTTATTCAACACACCATCTTTATCGAATAAAATAAAGTTCTCGTATTTAGCACCGAGGGCAACATATAGCTTTACGCAAGCCATTGCAGCAGCACCGGCACCGTTTACAACGAACTTAACTTTTTCAATTTTCTTTTTCACCAATTCCAAGGCGTTCAACAAAGCTGCACCGGAAATGATCGCGGTACCGTGTTGATCGTCGTGCATGATGGGAATTCTTAATTCATTCCTCAACCTTTCTTCAATCGCAAAGCACTCGGGGCTTTTGATATCTTCCAGGTTGATACCGCCGAAGGTAGGCTCCATTGCCTTTACCACGCGCACAAATTCATCTACATCCTTCGTATTCAATTCGATATCGAATACATCGATATCAGCAAATATTTTGAATAATACACCTTTACCTTCCATTACAGGTTTACCTGCTTCCGGACCGATATCGCCAAGGCCAAGTACGGCAGTACCATTACTGATAACCGCTACGAGGTTACCTTTCGCAGTATATTTGTAAACATTTTCTACGTCTCTGTGAATTTCTTTACAAGGTTCGGCCACCCCAGGAGAGTAAGCCAGGGAGAGATCCCACTGTGTCTTTGAATCTTTCGTAGGTATTACTTCTATCTTACCGGGTCTGCCGAGCGCATGATAATCCAATGCGTCTTGCTTATTCAGTTTTCTAGCCATATAAGATTGTTATTGGGCGTGCAATATACAAACTATCGCATGAACAGCAGTGTTAAGCCGCCCAGTATTCGTAATAATTATTTACTTTTACCCCATTAAACATGCCGAAATATCATGATACAACGTATACAAAGTCTTTACCTGTTGCTGGCCGCAGCCTGCGGAACCGCCACTTGGTTCTTCAACTTATGGAAAGCTGATTTCTTAAAAGCTGGTGTTACCCAAACGGTGGCAGTAACCGCTCAATCGAACTTTCTTTCCTTTGTATTATACATGTTGATCGTAACCTTAGCTGTTGTTTGCATCTTCTTATACAAGAACCGCAAATTGCAATTTCGTTTAACGGTATTGAATGTGTTATTAGCTGTTTGCGCCATTTTCTTGCAATACTTTATTGTACAGGGTAAAATTGGCGACGAGCAACAAGCAGGTGCTGTTATGCAAACTTCTACATTCCTTCCGGCAGCTTTCTTGCCGATTGTAATCCTTATTCTCCTATTCTTAGCGGCGAAAGGTATTTATAAGGATGAAAAATTAATTAAATCGCTCGACCGTCTTCGTTAATCAACGGTTTCGCCGTCAAATATATTGAAAACGCCCTCTACTATTGATGTGGAGGGCGTTTTTATTTATTTCAAGAATTGTCCGGTATAACTCTCTTTTACTTTCGATAAGCCCGAAGGTATGCCCTCGTACAGTAAATTACCGCCGCCTTCACCGCCTTCTGGTCCCAAATCAATCAACCAATCGGCACTTTTAATCACATCCATGTTATGCTCGATCACAAGGATGGTATGCCCTTGTTCGATCAGCGCATTAAAGGATGCCAGCAACTTCTTGATATCATGGAAATGTAGACCCGTTGTGGGTTCATCGAAGATAAAGAGGATGTGGCCTTGAGCCTTTCCTTTTCCTAGGAAGGAAGCTAGTTTTACACGTTGCGCCTCACCACCAGAAAGGGTATCGGACGATTGGCCAAGTTTTACGTAACCTAATCCCACGTCGCTTAATGGCCTAATTTTGTTACACACATCTTTTTCGTCTTTAAAGAACTCCAAAGCTTCGTCTACACCCAGTTCCAATATATCGTATATGTTTTTGCCTTTATAGGTTACTTCCAATACTTCTTCTTTGAAGCGCTTGCCACCGCAAGTTTCGCAGGTTAAGTGCACATCGGCCAAGAATTGCATTTCTACAATTACTTCACCTTCCCCTTTACAGGAGTCGCAACGACCACCTTCTACGTTAAACGAGAAGTGTTTGGGTTGGAAGCCGCGCATTTTACTGAGTGGTTGTTTTGAAAACAGGTCGCGGATTTCATCGTATGCTTTGATGTAGGTAACAGGGTTGGAACGGGATGATTTACCGATTGGGTTTTGGTCGACCATCTCTACCTGTGTAATATCGTCGATATTGCCTGTGATGGCTTTATGACGGCCAACACGTTCTGTGAACTCTCCTTTTATTTTCATCAACGCTGGGTAAAGGATTTGCTTTACCAGCGTGGTTTTACCCGATCCGCTCACACCGCTTACCACGGTGAAAATGCCTAATGGGAATTCAACATCAATATTTTTTAAGTTATGCTGCCTAGCACCTTCTACTTTAATCGACTTCTTCCATTTGCGCGTAACCTTTGGCGGGTCGATACGCATGGTGCCGTTCAAATAGTTACCGGTAAGGCTTTTCGGATCTTTTAAGATTTCCGGGTATGTTCCCTCGAAAATCACTTCACCACCAAGATGGCTGGCTAGTGGGCCCATATCGATAATGTAATCGGCTTCCTCCATCATTAGTTCATCGTGCTCTACGACTACCACGGTATTACCGAGGTTGCGTAGTTCTTTCAACACACCAATGAGTCGATGGGTATCCCGGGCATGCAAGCCTATACTGGGTTCGTCGAGAATATACAACGAGTTGGTAAGGTTACTGCCAAGGGTACGGGTAAGCTGTATACGTTGACTTTCACCGCCCGATAAAGTATTGGCTACGCGGTTGAGGGTTAAATACCCCAAACCTACGTCGAGCAAAGTTTTGATGCGGTGATTGACTTCTATTAAAATACGTTTAGCTACTTGTTGTTGGTATTCGTTCAACTCCATGCCATCGAACCAAACTTTCAGTTTTTCGATGGGCATATCCACTAATTCTGCTATATTCTTACCACCTACTTTTACGTACAAAGCTTCGGGTCGTAAACGGCCACCGTGGCAGGTTGGGCAGGTAGTTCTTCCTCTATATCTCGACAACATTACGCGGTAGTGCACTTTGTACAAGTTTTGTTCTACCATTTTGAAGAAGTCGTTCAAGCCTTCAGCATACTCGTTTCCTTTCCAGAGAATGCTGTATTGCTCGTCGGTTAAATCGCCAACGGGCTTGTGTATTGGGAAATTGAATTTCTTTGCTGCGCGGATGAAAGCCTCTTTCCATTCGCTCATTTTTTCGCCGCGCCAAGGTGCAATGGCATTCTCGAATAAGCTGAGGCGCTTATCGGGAATTACCAAGTCCTCGTCGATCCCTAATACTTGACCGAAACCTTCGCAGGTAGGGCAGGCACCGAAGGGATTGTTGAAGGAGAATAAGTTGGGAACGGGTTCTTCGAAAAGCATGCCATCGAGTTCGAACTTATTGGAGAAGCGTTTTTCTTCTTTGCTGTCGATCTCAAGGATACATTCACCTTCACTTTCGTAGAAAGCGGTTTGAATAGAATCGGCGATACGATGGATATCATCTTCTTCGAAATCTTTAGTAACGATACGATCTACGAGCACGAAGGTGGCTTTCGGCAATTTGGGTTTCTTTTCTTCTACCAAATCTTCGATCCGCAACATTTTACCAACACCCTCGTCATCCTTTGCAAATAAACGGCTGAAACCCTTTTGTAGTAAAATATTCAGCTCTTCTTTTGCATCGCGTTTAGCGTGTTGACGGAAGGGTACAATAATTTGCACCTTGCTGCCGTGTGGCATTTTTTGGATATAATCTACCACGTCGGCCACTTCATCCTTTTTCACTTCCTTACCGGAAACGGGGGAATAGGTGCGGCCTGCACGGGCAAATAGTAGGCGTAAATAATCGTAGATTTCTGTCATCGACCCTACAGTTGAGCGAGGAGTACGGGTGATCACTTTTTGCTCGATGGCGATGGCCGGGCAAATACCTTTGATGTAATCAACGTCGGGTTTGTTCATTCTCATCAAAAACTGGCGGGCGTAAGCGCTTAAACTTTCGGCATAGCGGCGTTGACCTTCGGCGTATAACGTATCCATTGTCAACGACGATTTTCCCGAACCTGAAACACCTGTAACCACTACCAATTTCTCGCGGGGGATACTTACATTCACATTCTTCAAATTGTGTACCCGCGCGCCTTTTATATAAATCTGATCCTGTGTGCTCACTTCATTCACAGCATCCTTTTTTTTCGCAGTTGTATCTTTTGTGCGCATAATACAAATGTACTGAAAAATGCTTGCTAAAAATTTTAGGAAGTGCAAAAATGGGGAAGGAAAATGTTAAATCATGATTTAGAAAAATACCCTATAAAATATATGAGTCCCCGTTGTTTTATTGAACTATTCTATTATATTTGCAATAACCAGTATTAAATAATTCTATCACCCTAATTTACACGCTATCGCATAAACTCTACTCTATTAAATAATCTGCTATCTGATTATTGATTTATTTACTCACCTGTATTGGTAGAAAGTTTATGCAAGTAATTAACAAACTTAACGACGAAGAATTAATTTCCCTCTTCAAGATGGGCCATGCATCTGCATTAGAAGAGTTGGTATTCCGCCATAAGGATAAATTATTTACTTCAATTGTACTATTAGTAAAGGATACTTTTCTTGCTGAAGATATTTTTCAAGACACCTTTATTAAAGTAATAGACACGATCCGTGCCGACAGGTATACGGAGAAAGGTCGCTTCCTTCCTTGGGCAATGCGCATTGCTCATAACTTATGCGTGGATCATTTCAGAAAGATAAAGCGAACACCTATTGTTAAAACTAGCGACGATAAAGACATCTTTAACGTACTGAATTTCAGCGAGAAGAGCGCCGAGGACCAGATGATCCAACGCCAGAGCTATGATAGTGTTCGTAAAATGCTCGACTTATTACCGGAAGAGCAACGCGAGGTAATCATCTTGCGCCATTATGCAGATTTAAGCTTTAAAGAGATTGCCGATCTTACGAAAGTAAGTATTAATACAGCCTTGGGTCGTATGCGCTATGGTTTAATCAACCTGCGTAAAATGATGACCGAGAAACATATTTGTTTGTAATACCCATTTTGCTTGCCATCAACGGGCGGCCGGGCTAATTTTGAACGACCGCTCGTTTATTTGTTTTGCACTCCTACCTAACAAGTGTCCCTTTTACACCCAAGCATAATATCCCACTTATTCATCTACACATCTTCCCAATAGGAATTCTTTATCCCTTTTAGGGAATCCCAAGCTGAGTACCTACCCTTCATATAGGAACTACCGATGAACTCATAGTAAATGATAAGGCACTTATATATCTAATACTATAGATTACCAATGTGTTTACATGGATTTACATGGAAGTTACATGGGGATTACATGGAAACTACTAAGAATTTACATGGAAAGCACATGGAACCTACTTGCTAGGTACTTTACAATTACTTAGAACAATATGGGATGGATATATCTCTATATAGGCAAGAAACGATGAGCAATAATAAAACACCTTTATTTCCGAAGCATTAGACTAGGCTTTCCCCTTTTTACCGATTAACACCACGCCTGCCAACACTAGGATAGTACCGAATACCTGTGGTACATTCACTTCTTCTCCCAAGAAAAAATACGCCATAGCGATAGTGGCTACTGGGCCTACACTTGTAATAATAGCTGTATTACCTGCTCCAATCATTCGAATACCTTCCGACATTAAGAAAGTGGGGATTACTGTTGATATAATGGCCATCATGGCACATAACCAATAAACGTGTGTAGTGGCTTGGGGAAAATGTATGCCATGTTTTAGCATATAGTGTGCAAATACGCCTATTGAACTGAAAGTCAATGCATAAGCAGTAAACTTCATGGAACCAACTTGGGGTATTACCTCGCCGCCTCCTACAATGTAAAATGCATATGTTATAGCGCAGCCCAATACAAGTAACGAGCCTATAATGAGTTCGCGGCTAATGGCTTGTGTTTGAATATCACCATAAAAGGCAATCAGCATACCGATATATGCGAGACCTAACGCGCTCCATTGCAGCTTTGTGATTTTCTTCTTGAAGAAAACGGCTGCCATGAGTAAGGAAAAAGTAGGGTAGAGGAAGAGAATTAACCGTTCCAAGCCGGCAGAAATGTATTGTAAACCCATGAAATCCAGGATACTACTTAAGTAATAACCCATAAATCCCAACACCAATATATAACCCCATTGCTTGGCAGTAAGTCGCTGGTTACCCGGCCTGCTATATAGCCATATAGCCGTTACGAGGTAAAAAGGGATTGAAAAGATCATGCGCAAAGCGAGTACAGATATGGCATCAATTGGTTCGTGGCGATAAGCAAGCTTAGCAAAAATGGCTTTGGCGGAGAAACAAATAGCACCAAAAAGTGCCATGCTAAAGCCTAAAATGAAACGAGATCTTGGAATGGAGCTGTCGGACATAGGTTCAATTCTTCCCATAAAAGTACAGCAGGCATCGTTGGAATGGATGCCTGCTGCAAAATTTTTCTTGTTTTGGTGAATTAGAGTTTCTCGTAAATGATGGCGGCACCTTGTCCAACCCCTACACACATGGTGGCTAAGCCGTATTTCATGTTTTCCCTTCTTTGCATTTCGTGCAGTAAGGTAGTGGTAATTCTTGCACCACTACAACCTAAAGGATGACCGATAGCAATGGAACCTCCATTAGGGTTGATGATGCTGGGGTCTAATTTCAAGTCGCGCAAACATGCTAAGGCTTGTGCAGCAAAGGCTTCGTTTAATTCAATCAAACTCAAATCCTTCGGTGTAATACCTGCTCTTTGCATCGCTTTTTGTGTAGCTGGTACAGGTCCTACTCCCATAATAGAAGGGTCAACACCTGCCACTGCCATACTAACAATACGCGCCATGGGTGTTAGGTTGAAGCGTTTTAATGCAGCTTCGGAAACGATTAATACTGCGGATGCACCGTCGTTTATACCCGATGAGTTGCCTGCCGTTACGCTACCATCTTTGGCGAAAGCGGGTTTTAAACCGGCGAGTTTCTCTAAAGTGGTTTCGCGGGGGTGTTCGTCGACCGAGAAAATAACTTGCTCTTCTTTATTAGGGGTGATGGCTACCGGGGCAATTTCCGCGGTCCATTTACCTGCCAATAAGGCTTGCTTGTATTTTACTTGGCTTTCGAAGGCGAAGCGATCTTGATCCTCGCGGCTGATGTTCCATTGGCGGGCTACGTTTTCGGCAGTTTCACCCATAGAATACGGGTAGTACATATCTGCCAATTTCTTATTCGTAAAGCGCCAACCGATGGTAGAATCGTAGATTTCCGTTTTACGGGAGAAAGCTCCGTCGCTTTTAGGCATTACAAAAGGCGCTCTTGTCATGCTTTCTACGCCCCCAGCAATGTACACATCGCCTTCGTTGCACATTACAGCACGGGCGGCGTCCATAATAGCCTGTAGGCCTGAGGCACAGAGCCTATTAACCGTATTACCGGCTACAGTTACGGGTAAACCAGCGAGTAAAGCGGCCATACGAGCCACATCGCGGTTATCTTCCCCGGCCTGGTTGGTAGCACCTGCAATAATGTCTTCGATGGCGTGGACATCAATGCTTGGATTTCGGTCGAGTAGCGCTTTTACGACAACGGTAAGAAGATCGTCGGGGCGAACGCTGCTTAAAGCCCCACCATAGCGCCCTATGGGCGTTCTCACGGCGTCAACAATGTAAGCTGTTTGCATAAGGATATCGAAAATAGGGAATTTAGACAAAAAGTAAGCATCCGCGTACTTTTCGTTACCTTTGCAGCGAAATGAGCAGTAAGAAAAACATTAGGCATTTGAGCCTAACCGAGTTACAAGATTTTTTCGTGAAAAATGGCGAGAAAGCATTCCGTGCAAAGCAAGTGTACGAATGGCTATGGACGCGCCATGCAACGAGCTTCGAGGCAATGACAAACCTTTCGAAGCAGTTACGTACTTACTTGGAGGAGCACTTTGTGTTGCCGGCAGTGCAGGTGGGTACTACCCAACAGAGCAACGACGGCACCATTAAGAACAGCTTCCGTTTGGCCGATGGCAACATCGTGGAAGGGGTATTAATCCCAACAGATACACGTCAAACGGCTTGTGTTTCCAGCCAAGTGGGTTGTAGTTTAAGCTGCAAGTTTTGTGCAACCGGTTACATGGAGCGTAAGCGTAATTTGGATTACGACGAAATCTATGATGAAGTAGCACTGCTCAATCAACAAGCATTGGCACAATCTGGCAAAAAGCTCACGAATATCGTGTATATGGGTATGGGTGAACCGTTGTTGAACTACAGCAACGTATTGAAATCCATCGAAAGAATTACGGCACCAGATGGCCTAGGTATGAGTCCTAAAAGAATTACGGTATCTACTGCCGGTGTGGCGAAGATGATTCGCAAATTGGGCGACGATAAAGTTCGCTTCAACTTAGCGCTTTCATTACACGCGGCGAACGATAAAAAACGTAGTCAAATTATGCCGATTAACGATAGCAATAGCTTGAAAGAGTTGATCGATGCATTGAATTATTTCTACAAGCAAACAGGCAACGAAATTTCCTTCGAATATATCCTTTTCCAAAACTTCAACGATTCGTTGCAAGACGCAGACGAATTGATTAAGATTTACCGCCAAGTGCCGGTAGATTTGGTGAATGTGATCGAGTACAACCCGATTGATAATGTTGTATTCCGCAAACCGGATTCTGAAACCACCGATGCTTTCCTTGCATACCTTGCTAAAAACAAAGTGAATGCACGTGTAAGAAGAAGTAGGGGTAAAGATATTGATGCCGCTTGCGGGCAGCTGGCAAACAAACAAAAAGCGAACGAAATCGCTGAAGCTGCAGCATCCTCAACTATTTAATACTGCAGGAATGCAGCAAATATAAATTCAATACATGAAACAAAACAAACCTGCCGGTAAAAAGAGCTTTAGCCCTTTTAAAGAAAGCAAAAACGAAAGCAATCGTAAGTTTGCTGGCGGCAAGAATTCAGACAAATTTTCATTCGAAAAGTCTAACAAAACTTTTAGCGATTACTCGGCTAACTTCAACGAGTCGAAACGTTTCTCTAAAGCAGACCAGCCATTCAAAAAACACAAAGAAGATAACGACTTCAATAAAGAAGATAACTTCAAAAAGAAGAAAACATTTGAAGCATCTTCAGATAAACCTCGCTTCAAAAAAGATGATGATTTCTCTAAGAAAAGATCGTCTGAAGGTTATTCAAAAGATAAAAAAGGATTCTCTTCCGATAAGCCTCGTTTCAAAAAAGATGATGACTTCTCGAAGAAAAGATCACCTGAAGGTTATTCAAAAGATAGAAAAGAATTCAGCTCCGATAAGCCTCGTTTCAAAAAAGATGATGACTTCCCGAAGAAAAGGTCATCTGAAGGTTATTCAAAAGATAGAAAAGAATTTTCTTCTGATAGAAAACCTAAGAAGTCGTACGACAAAGACGATACCGCTGACTTCGATTTTGGCAAAGAGAAATTCTCTAATAAGAAAGAATCCGCTTTCCATGGCAGCGACGATAACGGTGCAAAGCGCGTAAAGAAATCGGCCTACGGAAAACCACTCTTCGACAAAGGATTCAAAAACCCAGAACGCGACACACCAAGCGGCTTTAATCGCCAGAAGTACTTAGATACTGCCAACGAGCGTTTTGCCGATAAACAAGCCCGTAAAGAAGAAAAAAGAAAAGTAAAAAACGACGCGTCTGAAGCCCAGCACGAATCTGTGCCAGGTGAAATGCCGTTGAACAAATATATTGCGCATTGCGGCCTTTGTTCACGCCGTAAAGCAGTTGATTTCATCAAAGAAGGTAAAGTAACTGTGAATGGCCAGGTAATAACAGAACCGGCCCATAAGGTTTCTCCTGCCGACGATGTGAAATTGTCGAACAAGAAGATCAAGATTTCTAAAAATCTTGTGTACATCTTGTTGAACAAACCGAAAGGTTTCATTACCACAACGGACGACCCGGAAGGACGCAAAACCGTGATGGAACTTATCACCGATGCATCTGATCAGCGAGTATACCCTGTTGGTCGCCTCGATCGTAATACCAGTGGTTTACTGTTATTAACCAACGATGGTGATTTAGCACAGAAATTGGCACATCCTAGCAATAACATCAAGAAGATCTACCACGTAGAGTTGGATAAGGCGTTGTTGAAACCGGATGCAGAAAAGATTGTAGAAGGGTTGGTATTGGAAGATGGTCCTACCCAGGTAGATGCATTGGGTTATGTAGATCCGAAAGACAAGAAGCAGCTGGGTATTGAGATTCATAGTGGTAAGAACCGTATTGTGCGTAGGATATTCGAGCATTTGGGATACGAAGTAGAAAAACTCGACCGCGTAATGTATGCAGGCTTAACGAAGAAAAACTTGCCACGTGGTAAATGGCGTTTACTTACTGAGAAAGAAGTGATTTTGCTGAAACATTTCAAATAATTTACACCAAATAAATAGGCTGCAAACTCTTAATTATAAGGGTTTGCAGCCTTTTACATAGAACATGCGAATCGAAGAACATATTATATTCGAAGATGACAATATAGTTGCGGTGAACAAGCCATCGGGATTGTTAACCATACCTGACCGTCATGATAACCAATTGGCATCTTTATCGGGCTTGTTGAAGAAGAAATATGACCAAATATTTATTGTGCACCGCCTGGATAAGGATACGAGTGGATTGATCATTTTTGCGAAGAACGAGGTAGCGCACAAGTATTTTTCCAAGTTATTTGAGAGCCGCGAGGTAGAGAAGTATTACATCGGTATTGTGAATGGTGTATTACCGAATGAGAAAGGCTCTATTAAAGAAAGTATAATGGAGCACCCTGTGGTAGCCGGTAAAATGGTAACTAATCCAAGGGGCAGGGCTTCTCATACCGATTACGAGGTATTGGAATCATTTGGCATATACAGCTTTATACAGCTACAAATCCACACAGGTCGTACGCACCAAATTCGTGTACATATGAAGTGGTTGGGTTACCCAATTGCAGTGGACGAGATGTACGGTACAGCACAACCTATTTTGTTATCGGCTATTAAGAAGAAGTTCAAGCTAGGCAAATATGTAGAGGAAGAGCGCCCGATATTAAGCCGCTTGGCACTACATGCTTTCAAACTCACCTTTACCAATATGCAAGGTGAAAAGCAAACGATAGAAGCGCCGTTAAGCAAGGATATGCAAGCTACGCTTACCCAATTAAGAAAACATAAAGGATAAATATTTAGAGGCTGTGGTGTTCCACAGCCTTTTTCTTACTATATAACACGATTATCTTAAAGATTTCCCGCCTAGGACTATCTCATTATCCAAGTTTCATCTATTCTTTCTTCTGCTGCCGGTGATGCAGCTTATTAGGCTTACTTACAGCAAAAGCTAACTGGGACTTACAATGAACCATCTTAGATTTATTACTACGGTTATTTTACCACGAAAGGGGTTTCTTTGTTAAAAAAGAGGCATATAAAGTATTAAAGCGCTACTATCATAGTAGGAAACGGGCTTTGTTCATGAAACAAAACAGGGAGGGTTTGGAAACAGCGACATCATATAAAGTGTAAAAGGGGACTGCCGGGGGAAGCTAAGCTGGTTGGACATGTATAAAAAAGAAAAACGGGGAAAAATCCCCGTTTCGTAAAATCAAAAACCAACCATTAAAAAAAATCTTGCAAATGTTGAAATCAATAAACCAAAAACGATTTAGCATTTCAATTTCAACACGATATATCTAATATTTTTGAATTATCGTTCGTAAAATACGCGATAAAGATAGCACGAATTCCTGTTCTACATAACACTATTTTATAAGTGTCTCAAATAAATTCAATTTACTTGTTTTGCGAACTGATTTTCAGCTATTTATTCGGCTGAGGCGTTGTACGTAAATAAGGCTTAATTTCTGTGAAGCCTTTCGGGAAACGGCCAGGGATCTCAGATGTAGGAATCGCAGGAACTACGATCACGTCTTCCCCATCTTTCCAATCTGCCGGTGTTGCCACGCTGTACTTAGCTGTTAATTGTAATGAATCTATAACACGTAAAACCTCGTAAAAGTTTCTACCTGTAGATGCTGGGTAAGTGATGGTTAATTTCACTTTTTTATCAGGACCAATCACGAACAAAGAACGAACAGTGAAAGTTTCTGACGCATTTGGATGGATCATACCATACAAATTCGCTACTGTTCTGTCTTCATCAGCTATAATTGGGAACGTTACATCACAATTTTGTGTTTCGTTAATGTCCTTGATCCAGCCTAAGTGTTTATCAACCGGGTCAACGCTCACTGCCAATACTTTAACACCACGTTTTGCAAATTCGTCCTTCAACAAAGCCGTTTTACCTAGCTCAGTTGTACAAACCGGTGTATAATCAGCAGGATGCGAGAATAAAACGCCCCAGTTATCACCTAAGAATTCATAAAAATCAATTTCGCCTTGCGAAGTTGTAGCTTTAAAGTTTGGGGCAATGTCGCCGAGTCTTAAACTCATAGTATTTCAATTATGTGGTCAAAAATACTAATTTCCTATAAATATTATAGACTTCTAGTAAAAAATTTCACAAAATTAGAAAATATTAATCCTCAGCCTGCAAGATAATTTGAAGTGGATGTCCTGTGCTGTAAAATAATACAGTTGTGGACTTGCCGGGTTGGGGTACTGGTTGTTAACAAACAAGCGGGGTAAAGGCCGGCTACTGCTTATCCTTTAGCTCTTGCTCTTTCCAAGCATAATAAGCTAAGGTATATTTCATGTCGTTCGTTAGGTTGGCTTTCCTACGGGCATCATCTTCAGGGAAATCCAACTCTAAATAGCCCAAATACAGCTCGTAATGGTCTGCTAATACTTGCATGCATTGATCAATTTCAATATTCACGGCAGGTTTGGCCGGTTTGGGGACTGGGATGGCCTCTACTTTTTGAATATAGAAACAGTTGTCTTGCGCATAAGCAGCCCAAGCATCTTTACGTTTGTAGATGGGTTTTGCCAAGTAGAACCGCATGTCTTCAAATTTGACAGGGTGGCCTAATTGGGCTTCAAAGTCTATCATTTCGGGTATATGCTCCATGTGCTCCAACTTCTGCACAATGGCCATTTGTACAGCTTCATCATGTTCTTCTAAGTAGCGCAACATGTTATTTAATACCTCGTAATTGGTTACAAAGTCACATCTTTTCCACTCACCTCCAGGCGTTTGGATATAGCCCCAGAAAGTGAGATAATGCGAGTCGTCCAAAATAATCTGGCCAATGGAAATGCCCGTCGTTATTAGTCCGCTTTTATTTGCTTCTATCTTTTTCATTTTGCTATGATTTGATGATACGAAATTATTCGCTCACCACGCACTGGATATGCGCAGTAAAAAAAGAGATGAATTTTTCTTCAATTCTTCTGCCCAATGCCCTATCACAGCCATTTTTCCTTATTTTTACTACTCCTTAAACAGCAATTCATGCCTTTTAATAAAGACGCGCTTTCTCGTTTCCGCTGGATCGACGAACGGTTAAGAAACAAACGTTTACCCAAACCCACGCTCGCCGATATCATTGCTTATGTGGCCGATAAAATCGAAAAGCCCGTAGGTGAAAGAACGATCCAACAGGATATCCAGCACATGCGCAGCGATACCAGTCTGAATTACAATGCACCGATTGTATACGATCGCTCGTCGAGAACCTACGCGTATAGCGACGATAATTACTCCATTAAGCAAATACCTATCGACGAAGCCGACCTCCAAGGACTCGAAATCGCCATCGGTATCCTCGAGCAATTCCGTAGCCTGCCCGTTATTCAACAATTTGAAGACGCCATCCTAAAAATTGCCGCCAGCTTAAAAATCAACCGCGATAACCTCGAAACCCAAGGCCTCATTAAGTTCAGTAAGGCCTCCCAATATAAAGGCGCCTCCTTTATTCCAGATATTGTCGACGCCATCAAAGAACGCAGCGTTATTCGCATTGCCTACCAAAGCTTCGGGCGCGACGAGCCCAAGGAACACTGGGTAGAACCTTATCACCTCCGCGAGTACCAAGATCGTTTTTACCTGATCGGTAAAAGTCAACAAACCCGCGGTGGTACTGTGCTTACGTTTGGTTTAGATAGGCTGGTTGACTTATGGCCTACCAACCAAAAGTTCGACGAAAAAAACTTCGACGATGCCAGCTATTTCCAGCACGCTATTGGCATAACCGTGCCTGGCGAAGCGCCAGAACACGTAGAACTGTCGTTTACCCCTTTACAAGGGAAATACATCAAATCGCAGCCTATTCATGCTACGCAAACTTTATTAACAGATAACGAGGAAGAATGTAGGATTTCCATCCAGGTGGTATTGAATACGGAGTTAACGATGTTGTTATTGAGTTACGGTGCGAATGTAAGAGTAATAGCACCGGCTAGCTTAGCAGAGAAACTGGCAACAGAAGCGAAAGCCATGGTGAATTTATATGCAAAAAAATAAGGAGTTCCTTTCGAAACTCCTTATCAAAAATTGATATATCAATTAATTATTTCCCTGCTGGCTTGTTGAACAATGTTTCTGTCACATCAGCACCATTGTAAGCATACTTGTTAATTTTGATATTCACGCCCATAGCCGGTTGTTCTAACGTTGTTGGCGTCATAATACCTTCAGGACCTTTCTTGTAATCACCGAATACGATTACGATATCCACATCTTGACCTTGGATGTTTTTCTTTTCAGCTTTCCTGTTGATCAAGTTTGTTTTTGTATCGATATAGATGTTTGACGTTTCGCCGTTAGGTTTAGTAACCAACAAGTTGTATAATTCAACGCCGTCGATAGTTTCTTTACCTTTCAGATCAACTTTGATACCTCTCGTTTTATAATCAACCAATTCGCCTTTTAAATCGAGTTGACCTTGGCCAGCTTTTGCTTCTTCAGCAGTTAATTCTTTGGGTTCAGACATACCTTGAACTGGCATATACATCCAACCACCGGTAGTTGTTACAACTTGTGAATTGGCTGTACCCATTACTTCCATATCCATACGCATGCCTTTATCGTGGAGAATCCATTGTTTGAAAGGGATTTCCATACCTTGTACTTCGAGGCTACCTTCAGCGTAAAGACTTTTAATTCCGTTCAATTTATCTAATCCGCCCATCGCTTCGATGTGTTTGCTTACTACCTCATCCGCAGTTTGTGCGAAGCTTGTAAAAGCTGCGAAAGTCAATGCCATCGTGAGGGTAAACAATTTAAAACGTTTCATAAGTTTCTTTTTAGAGTTTTAGAAGATGTAATACAAATGTATCCTTTTAAAGATAATAACAAAAAATCTGTTGTACCAAAAGGTAGAATCGCAGTACGAACAGGCTAAAATTAGGCCAAACTAGGAACTGCGTCCTGGTCGCAGATATTTCTTTTACTTTTGCTGCATGAATAGTTTCGAGATTGCAGCAAACCTCATAGATATTGAGGCCAAAAGGGTATTTCCTGCCCGTATCACGGTACAAGAAGGCGTTATCAAGGAAATTACGCCCATTGCCGATCATGTGAACACCTATATTTTACCCGGTTTTATTGATGCTCATGTGCATATTGAAAGTTCTATGCTCGTTCCATCGGAATTTGCCCGTTTGGCCGTTGTGCACGGCACCATTGGCACTGTATCCGACCCACACGAGATTGCGAACGTATGCGGCGTGCCCGGGGTAGAATATATGTTAGAAAACGGCCAGCAAGTACCGTTCTATTTTAATTTCGGGGCACCGTCGTGCGTACCGGCTACTATTTTTGAAACGGCCGGGGCCACTATTACGCCCGAAGATGTGGATAAGCTATTGGCGAGGGAAGATGTGAAGTATTTGACCGAGATGATGAACTTCCCCGGGGTATTACATAAAGACCCTGGTGTGCTGGCAAAACTAGCCGCCGCCAAGAAACACAACAAGCCGGTAGATGGTCATGCGCCAGGTCTACGCGGCGAGCAAGCCCGCCAGTATATCGAAGCGGGTATTAGTACAGATCACGAATGTTTTACCATAGATGAAGCAATAGATAAGCTGAATTACGGCATGAAAATTTTGATTCGAGAAGGCAGTGCGGCCAAGAATTTCGAAGCATTAGTACCGCTCATTGCTACTCACCCGAAAGAATTAATGTTCTGTAGTGACGATAAACATCCCGATAGCCTGGTAGAAGGTCATATTAACTTATTGGTGAAACGAGCGCTGGAAAAAGGATACGACTTATACGACATCCTTCAAGCAGCGTGTATAAATCCTGTTACACATTACAAACTTTCATCGGGCTTGTTGCGCGTTGGAGATCCAGCAGATTTCATCGAGATCGACAATCCCACAAACTTCAACATCATGCGTACATTTATCCAAGGAGAACAAGTGTCTGAAGCCGGTAGAACGCTCATCCAACCAGTACCTACATCCACCATTAATCAATTTAACGTAGATTTTAAATCTGCTAAAGATTTCGCTGTAAAAGCCGCTAACGAAAACGACAAAACCGTTACAGTGCCTGTTATTGAAGCGCTCGACGGGCAACTAATTACGCCTGCTAATACAGCTACCCTCAAAGTAAAGGATGGTTTAATTAAAACCGATACTACGCAAGATGTATTAAAAATAGCCGTTGTAAACCGCTACAACGAAGCGCCTGTTGCAACCGCGTTTATTAAAAACTTTGGCTTGAAAAAAGGAGCTATTGCCTCTACAGTAGCACACGATAGTCACAACATTATTGTAGTGGGCGTCGACGATCAAAGTATTTGTGAAGCTGTCAACTTACTAATCGATAGTAAAGGCGGTATTAGTATCGCTACGCAAGAACGCATCCAGTTGTTACCCTTACCTGTAGCCGGCTTAATGAGTACACACGATGGCTATGATGTTGCATTGCAATACAGTGAAATGGATAAAAGTGTAAAACAAATGGGCAGTAAATTATCGGCACCTTTTATGACACTTTCTTTCATGGCTTTACTAGTGATACCTCATTTAAAGCTCAGTGATAAAGGACTTTTCGATGGAGATAAGTTTGATTTTGTGTATAAAGCTTAATCGCCACGAGCCTATCATATGAAACATATAAACCAAACGCTTCCTACAACAGGAAGCGTTTTTTATTTGACACATCAATGTTTGACATAAAAAAGGTCGATGTTACGAAAACACCGACCAACCTAGTTTATTTTGCGAATTGGAGTTACACATCGTTGCCGACCCACAAAGCACCATTCACACTGTTCCTAGAAGCACCTGTAACAGAACTTAGTACATTCACCTCTTGTCTCCAGCGTAAAGCGCCCATCAAAGCCATAATTAAGGCTTCTTTGAAGTTGACCGTTTGTTCATCGGGTACAATTATATCGATACCCAATTTGCTTACATACCCATCTAATACTTCCAGTAAAAACTGGTTATGTGCTCCTCCACCGGTAACCAATAATTTATTAGTAGCCGCCGTAGTACCTTGTGCACGTAATTGTTCAACAGCTTTCGCGGTTTGTTGCGCGATGTGTTCAACTACTGTGCGTAATTTGGTTTGTACACTTAAAGTATATGATTGAATAATGGGTAACACTTCATCTACACCGAAACTGTTATCCAAAGACTTCGGGTAAGCTTGTTCGAAGTAAGGAAGTGCATTCAATTGTGCTAACAATTTCTCATCCACATGACCACCTTTCGCCAAATCACCATTCGCGTCGTATGCTTTTCCTAGCATACCTGCGAGGGCATTTAAAACACGGTTAGCAGCGCATATATCGTATGCAACGTACTGGTCGTTAATTGGAGCAGATATATTAGCAATACCGCCAAGATTGAGATAAAAATCATAGCCCGGTAATAACATTAGTTCGCCGATAGGTACAATAGGTGCACCTTGGCCGCCTAAAGCCACGTCCATTGCGCGCAAATCGCTGATAACAGGCAAACCTGTAACAGCCGCTAATGTAGCGCCATCACCGAGTTGTGCAGTTGCGTGAAATGCGGGGAAATGGAAAGTTGTATGACCGTGAGAAGCGATGAAATGCACTTTATGTTCGAGGGCATTTTTCTCGATGAATTGATTCACCAATTCGCCCATATAACGACCGTAAGCGGCATGTAATAAAACGTACTCTTTTGCGGAAATGTTAGCGGCATTTGCCAGCTTATCGGACCATTCCGCTGTATATGCTAAAGTTTCTGCGTATTGGATTTCGTATGTCCATTGCCCGCGAACCTCGGTTAATTCTACTTTTACTATATCCAAGCCATCGAGTGAGCTACCACTCATCAAGCCAATAACATGATAAACCATTATCAAAAATTTCCGCAAAGGTAACATCATATTCCCAAAGGCATCGTACAAAATTTTTATAGCCGATTTATGGAGAACGGGAAATGGGTGCATCATTTTTACGAACGAAAAACGGGGACCATGAAAAAATTAATGTCTTTTTTAATACTTATCGCGGCTACTTTATTCACGGTGCAGGTATATGCACAATCATTAACAATTACAGGGAAAGTAGTGAATGAAAACAACGAGGCATTACCATTTTCCACCATATTGGAAATTGGCACGAAGAACAGTGTAGCAGCTGATCAATCGGGTAATTTCTCCATCAAATTAACCCAATCGAAAGCACGTTTAAAGGTATTGTATATCGGTTATACAGCGAAAGAAGTTGATGTAGATGGAACTACAAGTTCCCCGGTAACAATCGTACTAAGGGCACAACAGGCATTGCAAGAATCGGTTGTTATGAGCAATGTAACACAACCTACCCAGCACGCAAAAGTGATGATTAGGGGCGTTTCTACTATGTCGAACAAAGCCACTCCTCCACCTGCCGGTGCTTATGGGTATTATAGCTATGCAGATAGGCAAGAAGAATCCTATGCCAGCATAAAAGACAATGCTTTTCGGAATGTAAAAGATGAAGCATTAAGCACGTTTTCCATCGACGTTGATCGTGCAGCATATTCCAATATTCGTCGTTTTTTAAACAATGGGCAACTACCTCCTGCGGATGCTGTACGTGTAGAGGAAATGGTGAATTATTTCGACTATAAATACCCAGCGCCGCAAACAGATCACCCAATTGCGGTATATGCCGATATGGCTGTTTGTCCGTGGAATACAACACACCAATTAGTAAGAATCGGTGTGCAAGGCAAAACCATCCAAACAGAGCATTTACCAGCCTCTAACATTGTATTCTTAATTGATGTTTCAGGATCGATGTATAGCGAGCATAAATTGCCATTGGTGAAACGTGCCTTCCAAGTACTCATTAACCAATTGCGCGAGCAAGACCGTGTGGCTATTGTTACCTATGCAGGAGCAGTTTCTGTTAAATTGCCTTCTACATCCGGCGCCGATAAAGAGAAGATTATTACTGCATTACAAAGCTTAGAAGCATCTGGTGGTACCGCAGGGGGCGCGGGTTTAACATTAGCGTATGAAACAGCCTCCAAATACTTCCTTAAAAAAGGGAATAATAGGATTGTAATGGCTACAGACGGCGATTTCAACTTAGGAGAATCGAGTGATGAAGCCATGGAAAAACTAATTACAAAAGAAAGAGATAAAGGTATTTACTTATCTGTACTTGGGTTTGGTATGGGAAACTATAAAGATAAAAAGTTAGAACTTTTGGCAGATAAAGGTAACGGAAACTATGCTTACATCGACAACTTCGAAGAAGCCCGCCGTACGTTCATGACGGAATTCGGCGGCACCCTATTCACCATTGCGAACGATGTGAAAATCCAAGTAGAGTTCAACCCTAAGTTTGTGCAAGCATACCGCCTAGTAGGTTATGAAAATAGGATGTTGAACAAAGAAGACTTTAATGACGATAAGAAAGATGCAGGAGAAATGGGTGCTGGTCATACAGTAACCGCCTTGTATGAGATTGTGCCTATTGGCGCTTCGGAAGGAAGACCAGCCGTAGATCCATTGAAATACCAGCAGGTGACGAATATAGGTGTGTATAACGACGAGTTATTAACCGTGAAAACCCGCTATAAATTGCCGGGCGAAATGAAAAGCAACCTGTTATCTACCACGTTAAAACCCACAATGCAAACAATCGACCAAGCTCCGCGTGATTTCCGTTTGGCATCGGCAGTGGCGGAATTTGGATTATTGCTGCGTCAATCTCAATACAAAGCACAAGCAAACTACGATGAAGTAATTAGCCGTGCCCAAGGGGCAAAAGGCGATGATAATGAGGGGTATTGCGCCGAATTCATCCAATTGGTGAAAAAGGCAGCCATCTTGAAATAACCCATGCTTTGCTACGATAAACAAGTCCACCTTGCCTTTGCGAGGTGGATTTGTTATTTTTAATGGGGCTAAATGGCTAAAGTGTCCTATTTTAGCAGCGCAAAACAGGCAAAGCTTATGATTATTAATTTGAGTGAAACGAACTCTTTGGTAGGAGAGTGGTTGAGTGAAATCCGTGATGCATCGATTCAAACAGATCGCATGCGTTTCCGTAGGAACATGGCGCGTTTGGGCGAGGTAGCTGCATATGAAATCAGCAAAACCTTAACGTACGCCTATAAGGAAGTACAAACGCCATTGGGTTCGGCAAATTGCCACGTCATAAAAGAACAGCCTGTTATTGGTACAATTTTACGTGCTGGGTTAGCGTTACATGAAGGATTAGCTAATTATTTCGATAAAGCCGATCATGCGTTTATTTCCGCTTACCGTAAGCATAACCGCGATGGTTCTTTTGATATTAGCCTTGAATATGTTTCTTGCCCGAACTTAGAAGGGAAAGTGCTTATTTTATCCGACCCTATGTTGGCTACAGGTGCATCCTTAGTGAAAACGATTGAGCACATTGTAGAATTTGGCAAACCATCGCATATTCACATTGTAACGGCCATTGCTTGCACTGTGGGTATCGAATATGTACAAAGAAATGCAGATACGGCCAATATGACCCTCTGGGCCGGTGATATTGACGATGAGTTGACTGCCAAGGGGTATATTGTACCAGGCTTGGGCGATGCCGGTGATTTGGCATTCGGTTCTAAGATGCAGCAATAAGAATATTATTTTTAGCAATACACGGAAACACCGCAAAACAGGAATGTGACTAATTTTATATAATTAGTTAACAAACTGCGATTTGCGGTGTTTTTTAATGCATATGATTTGGAGGCAGGCATTCCTACAAGAATAATTATATAATTTTAATTTGAAATATGATTTTATTTAATTACCTTCACATTATATAGTGTCTATCCTATATGCTATAACCTGTTGTATGAAACGAGTTCTACTATCTTTAGCCATTATCCTTATTACGCTTTCTGCAAAAGCGCAAGACCCGCATTTCACGCAATTCTTTGCTTCTCCCCTTACTTTGAATCCAGCATTTACCGGTTATTTCTCCGGGGATTTCCGGTTATCGGGTAATTACCGCTCACAATGGAGCAGTGTTACATCACCTTACGTAACGGGAACAGTAGCAGCTGATTTCGGAATTATGAAGGATAGAATTTCTTATAATGATATTTGGGGCGTAGGTATTTTAGCGATGTATGACAAAACCGGTTCCGGTGCTTTAACTACTACATACGCTGCTTTAAGTACTGCCTATCATAAAGCCTTAGACGTTGATGGCAACCACACTTTAGGTTTGGGTGTTCAGATGGCTTTGGTAAATAAACGTATAGATCAAACGAAGTTGATTTTTGAAAACCAAATCGGTAATACCGGCTTCGATCCATCTTTACCCAGCGGTGAATCAATTGCTAATCCTAGCATTGGCTATATGGATTACAACGTAGGTTTATTGTACAATGGTTTAATTGGAGAAGATGCGAATGCTTACCTTGGCGCTTCTTACTATCACTTCACACAACCTATCGAATCTTTCTTAGGGCAAAATAACAACCGTTTAAGCTACCGTTACACGGTGCATGCTGGTGGTTCATTTCCTATCAGCGAATACAATCGTATCCACTTAAGTGCTTACCATATGCGCCAGAACCAAGCTACTGAAACGGCTTTGGGCGGTGCTATCGGCTTCTTAGTAAACGGTATACCGGAAGAGCCTACTACTTTCTATGTAGGTGCTTGGTATCGTTACAAAGATGCGGTAAACCCTTATGTGGGTTTAGAGTTTAAAAACGTGCAAGTAGGTTTAAGCTACGACTTCAACGTGTCTACACTACGTGCCGCTTCTAACTACCGTGGTGGTATGGAGTTGTCGATTATCTACATTCACCGTCGTGATGAGAATAGTCGTTATAGGCAACATTGTCCTCGCTTCTAATATTAATATTGAACTTATTTCATAGTAGAAACCGCCTTCTTAGTAGGGCGGTTTTTGATTTTAGGGGAGGGGCAATCCTTTTGCTTTGCTGCGGTACGGGTTATCTTTTATGTAGAAGCGATAGGGTAAGTAAGCATCGTCGCCTGCATAATTTACACCTACCCGGGTGGTTATCATCACTGCTGAATTTGGTAATGTTTTGTTATTTTTTTCGATCCAAATCAAGTTACCGGTCAAGTCTTCGCCGGCATTCTGTACAGTAATCCCTAATGCCTTAGAAAGGCTACCAGGGCCATTCGTAAGTGAATAATCCAGCTTCGTTTTCCCGCATCTTTTCAACATTACATCAATTCCTTCCACGGGTTCAATGGCTCGTAGCATAACTCCATCGGGGTGATTCTGCTGATTTGTTACTACATTGAAGAGGTGATGCAAACCGTACACGAGATAAACGTAGGCATAACCACCTTCGAGATACATCTTTTCGGTACGATTGGTACGGCGGTTATTGAATGCATGCGAAGCACGATCTGTAATACCTTTATAGGCTTCTGTATCTACAATAATACCAGCGGTGCGCTCACCGTTGAACATGGTCACTATTTTACAACCTAGCAGTTGCCGGGCTACATTTACAACGTTGTCTTGCAAGTAGAATGCGCGGTCTAATTTAGCCATGACCAAAAATATTACTATTTTTAGTTCAACCTATAATTCATAACCTATATTCTGTCACAGTAAAATACGTTTGTTTTGTTTTCTTTAAGAGAAGTACTTGGTGCAATACAGTCATATGGTAAAGCACATACCTTTATTAAACAGCATAAGCTTTGGAAGTGGATCATTATCCCGGGACTTATTTACTGCGCATTATTTTTCTTAGGCGCCGTATTTGTATGGGGATATATTGGTGAATTGGTAGATTCTTTGATGAATTTCTTACCGTTGAAGAAATGGTTAGCATCATTGGGCAGTAGCTTCCTCAACTTTTTATTTATACTGGCCGGGTTGTGTATACGGCTTATTACCCTCTTGCTGTACATTTCCTTTTTTAAATATTTCTTCTTGATAGTAGGTTCTCCACTTTTCGCATTTTTAAGTGAGAAAACAGAGGCCATCATGCAAGGAAAGGACTTCCCTTTCAACTTCTCCCAATTCATAAAAGACATCTGGCGCGGGATTAAAATATCGTTCCGTAACATGGTTTATCAAACGGCGTTGATGTTGGCTTTATCTATATTAGCCTTTATTCCGTTAGTTGGTTTAATAACACCCTTGGTAGCATGGTTAGTGGAATGCTTTTATTGGGGATTTTCGATGATGGATTATAGTTTTGAAAGGAAACAAATGAGCATCAAAGAAAGTATTGCCTTCATTCGTGAACATAAAGGCATGGCGGTAGGCAATGGCTTGGTGTACTATATATTGATTTTCATTCCTATTATTGCACCTTGTTACGCGGTAATTGCCGCCACCATCCACATACAACAACAGAAACTAAAATGAAGCAGTTAGGAAAAGTATACTTAGTACCCACCGTTTTAAGCGCCGACGCGTTGTTCTCTTTACCCGCGTACATCACTGAAACTGTGCAAAAACTACGTGTATTTTACGTGGAAAATGAACGTACAGCACGCCGTTTCTTAAAAGCACTCGATAGAAATATCAATATCGACGAGTTACAGCTGCATCTCATGCATGAAAACCATGCACCCGATCTTGCATTGGCTAAGAAGCTCTTGCTAGAAGGAACCGATATTGGCATTATCAGTGAAGCGGGATGTCCAGCCATCGCCGATCCCGGCAACCTAATTGTGCAAGTAGCTCACCAAGTGCGTGCTACTGTTATACCTATGGTGGGTCCTAACTCCATTCTCCTCGCCTTAATGGCCTCCGGGATGAATGGCCAGAACTTCCAGTTTACAGGCTATTTACCCGTTAAAAACCCAGAACGCGGCAAAACTATTAAAGACCTAGAAGCCACCTCGCAAAAACGCGATCAAACTATCGTTTTCATTGAAACACCTTACCGTAATAACCAAGTAGTACAAGATATCCTGCAGCATTGTAAGGATAGTACACGGTTGTGCGTAGCTGTTGACCTTACAGGCCCAACAGAGTTTATTCGCACATTGACGGTGAAAGAATGGAAAATGGATATGAACAAGGTGGATTTACATAAAAGACCAGCGATATTCCTGTTACATGCATAACTACCTGTGTTAATTTCTTTGCTTCTTTAAAGAAAGGAGGATCTCTACGCGGAGCCGTGATTAACTATCGTACTCCTGCGCTGCCGAGCAGAATAGGGGCAACATCTTAGCTTGGTAGGAATACTTAATAGGGGAGCATTCACTGGTTATTTAAAAGATTTCTATAAATGCGAAAGCCTTCCCTAAATTGGAAAGGCTTTCGTTTTATAAGGGAATATCTCAATTATAGTTGTTCCTTCTCCAAAGTCAAAGGATCTGTAACAGACAATATACTATCTACTATATACACACTATATCCACGCCATGGTAATGCACCTAGGTATTGTTTATAATGTACTTCTACTTGTTTGCCGCTACAGCGGAGTAGTTTTTGGGCTACTTTTTCGTCGACTACTGAGAAGGTGAACTCGTTTGATTGCAATGTGTTCGGTTGCCTACCGCGGAAACCTGATTGGATCAGGCGGCCTTCGTAGGTTTTGAACATATAGCCTTTCTTTGCGAAGTAGTTGAGTTCGCCTGCTTTTGAGCCGTCGGCATATACGTACAAGTATTTGTAAATAAAGAATATTGTGAAGATTAACACAATACCGCCGATTACGAAAAATAGGAATTTACGCATATAATAGTTGAATATAAACTTGCTTTTATAGTCCGTATTGATCTACCAAATATATCAACCCAGCCATATTTACCGCTCCAAGCAACAATTCTCGCCTGTTTACATTTTCGAATACGTCGCTAGCTGCGTGGTGAATATCGAAATAACGTTGTGAATCAGGGGAAAGTTCGCCCATTGGAGTGCCCAATGCACGGTGTAAAAATCCTACGTCAACCCCGCCACCTACTTCATCGAAATCGTATGCACCGTATGGTAAAAGTAAGGGTTTAAACGACACCAATTTCGCGCGTTGTTCTGGCGTGCATTCTAACATAAAGCCACGAGGTGTAAAACCACCTGCATCGCTTTCTAAGGCAAATACATGCTTTTCATTCTTAGCTTTCGCTATTTCTGCATATTTCGCACCGCCACGACCGCCATTTTCTTCGTTCGCAAATAATACCACGCGCAAGGTGCGTTGTGGTTGAATACCCAATTTTTTGAAAGTACGTAAGATTTCGATCGATTGTACACAGCCGGCACCATCGTCGTGCGCGCCTTCGCATACATCCCACGAATCTAAGTGTCCGCCTACCGTAACGAACTCATCCGGGTATTTAGCACCACGGATTTCGCCAATTACGTTATGACCAATTGTATCTGGCAACTTCTGGCACATCGTACGGATATATACTTTGGCAGATGGGTCGTTGGCTACACGGGTACTGAGACGATCAGCATCTTGTAAACCGATGGCTACTGCTGGAATTTTCGGTTGGGTGGTATCATAATTTACGGAACCTGTATGCGGGTTGTTATCGGTACTGTGCGACATAGAACGTACAATGACCGCAACGGCACCATATTTCGCTGCCCTGCTGGCACCCGATCCACGGAACTTTACAGCATCGCCGTAAGAATGGAAGGTTTTAACGAAATTGGACTTGAAGGCATAGTTATAGAAAACGATTTTACCTTTGATTTGATCCTTTTTCGCTTCTAATTCATCAAACGACTTCACCTCAATTACACCTGCCGTTACCCCTTTGGCACCGGTACCTACGGAATTACCCAGGGCTAATATATTCAACGGGGGAATAAAATCGCGGCGATTCGAAATAATTTTGGCTTGCTCTTTCTCTCCACGTACCCAATGTGGCACCATGCATTCTTGGAAATACACGGTATCGGCACCGGCAGCACGTAAAGTAGCTGCACCCCATTGCTCAGCTTTCACCATCTGCGGAGAACCGGCTAGGCGGCCACCAATGGTTTTTGTTAATACTCTAAGGTCTTCGTAGGCTTTACCGTTGGCTAAAATTTCGTCGGCTACTTGCCTAATAACGAGCGAATCGCGGTTGGCTTGCGCATTCGCCCCTACAATACTCCCACAACACAGGAAGAGGAGTAAATACTTCTTCATAAGCATTTAATTTAAATTTAAAACTAGTCATTTAAATTGCTATTACAAATTAATGAGATTTGTGAACGCTCCAAATGAAATTTGTACACTACCTTAGTTGTAAATTTCCCGGAAGCCCATTGCGAGTCATTCCCCTCATTAGGAAGAGAAATCTATTAAAAGGAAGATTAAACAGATTATTAATGAATATAGGAATTGTGTGCTATCCCACTTATGGCGGTAGCGGCGTATTAGCGACAGAACTAGGGAAAGCGCTGGCCGATAAAGGACATATGGTTCATTTCATTACTTACCAGCAACCCGTTCGATTAAACGCTTTTCACGCCAATATTTTTTACCACGAAGTTCAAGTTCCAACCTATCCCTTATTCGACTTTCCACCTTATGAATCTGCGCTTAGCAGCACCATGGTGGATGTAATTTTGAACCAGAAGTTGGATCTTTTACACGTACATTACGCTATTCCGCATGCATCTACAGCCTATTTGGCGAAGCAAATTGCGG
This sequence comes from Chitinophaga skermanii, assembly GCF_003259335.1. GTDB lineage: Bacteria > Bacteroidota > Bacteroidia > Chitinophagales > Chitinophagaceae > Chitinophaga > Chitinophaga skermanii. Next base: position 250,004 of record NZ_QLLL01000001.1, on the reverse strand, counting down.
CAACGCACGGTAAACGTGTTCCGTTTATCACAACCCTCCATGGTACCGATATTACGTTGGTAGGCAAGGATAAAACATACGAACCCGTTGTTACCTTCTCGATCAACGAGTCCGATGCTATTACGGCTGTTTCTAACAACTTGCGCGAGGAAACATATAAATCGTTCCCTATTACGAAGGATATCGAGGTGATTTACAACTTCGTAGATACACAAAGGTTCCGCCGACGCGATATGCCTCAATTTAGGAAGGCGATTGCCCCTAACGGCGAGAAAATTTTGTTACACGTATCTAACTTCCGCAAGGTAAAACGCGTACCCGACGTGGTAAATGCCTTTAAGAAAGTGCGTGATGTAATGCCTGCGAAGCTTTTATTAGTGGGTGACGGTCCTGATCGCCCATCGATTGAATGTATGTGTCGTTCTTTGAATTTGTGCGACGATGTACGTTTTGTGGGTAAGCAGGAGCAGTTGGAAGATGTAATGTCGATTGCAGATTTATTCTTATTACCGTCTGATTATGAGAGCTTTGGTTTGGCGGCATTGGAAGCCATGGCCTCGCATGTACCCGTATTATCGAGTAACGCGGGTGGTTTGCCAGAGATTAATATTGATGGCGAAACAGGATTCACAAGCAATGTAGGAGATGTAGATGCTATGGCCAAACATGCTATAGAAGTACTTTCCAACCCGGCATTATTGGAACACCTCCGTGAAGGCGCCTATAAACAAGCACAACGTTTCCATATCGACAACATTATTCCCGAGTACGAGAAGCTATATGAGCGTGTTGTACAAGGCGTAAAGCCTGTAATGGCCTAATATTCAAACTCTTAGAAGAGGTCGCCATAGCAATATGGCGACCTCTTTTTTTATATTACACTGGTTTATAGGTAATTATAAATGCATAAATAGGGAAGGGGATAGGGTGGAGATAGGCTTGAGATAGGCTTAGGATAGGCTTGAGATAGGGTATAGATAGGGTGAGGATATGAAATTACATGGAGTTTACATGGAAACTACATGGATTTAGCCAGAAACTACATGGAAATAACATGGAACATACTTGCTGAACACATTGGCATAATATGTTCCTAATAGGTAAATAACAGGCATAAAAAAAGCCGTCTCTATGTAAAGAGACGGCTTTCTTATTATGTATAAAATGATTATTTACGTTTTAACCACAGGATTGGGTTTTGAAGCTGTACGCTTTTCCAAATCTGTAACTCGAATTCACCGCGGTTATCTTCTTCGTTGGTGCTGGCAGTACCAATTACTTGGCCGGTTTTTACCATATCCCCGGATTTAACGCGTAAAGATTGTACGTGTACGTAGTTGGTGAAGTACTGGCCATGTTTGATAATTACAACGTATCCTGATCCGTCGGCAGCAAAGATCTTTCTCACTTCCCCGTCGAAGATAGTGCGTACGGGTTCATTTTTGGGAGTGGAGAAGATCAAACCTTGGTGGTTGATTGTAATAGTTTCGATAACAGGGTGCTTTTGCGGGCCGAAGTAACCAGTAATAATACCAGACGCCATTGGCCAAGGCAATTTGCCTTTGTTGGCTTCGAAGCTTTCGCCTAGGGCAGCTGCTTCTGGTGTTGCTTCGAGTACGTTTACAGCCCTAGCTGGTTTGGTATCTTCCGGATCTTTTTCTTGTGGTTTAGGTTGCTCTACTTTCGGCTCAGGCGGCTTCTGTGCAGTAGCTTCTTTTACCACGGTATGGTTATTATTGTTAGCAGCAGCTTCTTTGGCGGCATTCGCAGCAGCAGCTTTTGCGGCAGCTACTCTACGGGCTTCTTCTGCAGCAGCGATTCGTTTTCTTTCTGCTTCAGCAGCAGCGGCTTTCTTACGGGCTAGTTCTTCTGCTTCGGCTTTCTTACGAGCATCTTCAATCTCTTTGCGGATTACAGCGCGGATGGCTGTTTGAACTTTCTGGGCATCTTTGATTTTCTTGGTCAAATCTGTCGTTAGCTCTTTCTCGCGGGACTTCAGTTTATTAAAAACCTCGTCCTTTTCTTGTTTATCTTTTTCAAGTGTGCTGCGCTCTTCTTGTTCCGATTTAAGTACTGTACTACGTTTAACCTTCTGTGATTCTAAGTTATTGATCTTAGTTTTTAGCGCGTTTTGGGTTTCTACGATCGTACCTGCTTGGCGACGACGGTATTCGCGGTATTGGCGAAGGTATTCGTATCGTTTAACGGCATCGTTAAAGCTGTTAGCGCTGAATACAAAGTTGAGCATGGCGTAAGAGCTACGGTTTTTGTAAGCATATACTACCAATTGTGCGTACTGTTGTTTCAGCGTATCTAGGTCCTTCTCCAAAGTTTTCACATCGCGATACGCGGAATTGATATCGCCGTTAATGAAATTAATTTCGGAGTTGATATTATTGATGAGCTTTGAACGGAGTTCGATTTTATTACGCAACACGCGGAGTTGACCAAGGCTCTCTTTCGACGATTTTTTCGTTTCTTTTAAAGCTTCGTTGGCTTCATCAATTTCTTTCTGCAATTCCCGTTTCCTGCGTTCGAGTTCTTCCCTGGAGGGTTGATTCTGCGCTTGCAAAGCAATCGGCATTACTCCTAGCATTACTACGACTAAAATTGTGAAAAACTTGTTGAATTGAACCCTCATGTTGTATTAATCCGCTTAAATTATATTTTTAAATAACGTTAAAGTTACAAGCTTAATTATACATGCGCATAAACTTTAACGAATTCCTTGACAGAGTTTTATTTCTGTTTGAATTTGCTGGGTTGGAAATTGAAGGTAGTGGTTACTTTATCCTTATTGAATTCCACCCTGGTAAAATCCATGGCTACTTTAATCAATCTTTTATCTTCGATGAAGATTCTCCTAGAGAATGGTAATTTTCTGCCGTCTACTACTTTATAGTTGCCATATGTTAATTCACAAGAACGTTGTTGTCCTGTGGCATCTGCGCCTGATACTTTGCTTTGTTGTAAGCTGTAATCGTCGGGATATACGTTAAACAAGCTTGTTAAGCCGGCTTGTACGCAAGAGAACGAGATAAGCGTTGGTGTTTTTACGATTTGGGATACGGAATCATTCAAGAACACGGGATTACCAACGAGTAAATCTTGGATGGTGCTAAAATCGAATGGAATACCAAGTACATCACTGGCATTCCTAATATCGCGCAGCATCATTTCTTTATGATAACGATCTACCAACTTCAAACTATCGGGCGTAATAAGTACCCGTGCTACTTCACCTACAATAGGTACGCTCACGGAAATCCAAACCACGCTGTCTTTGATCATATTGATGTCAACATTCAAATTGTTCATCGACTCCCCTTTATCGCTTTCGAAATCGGCTTTCAACTTAGCGCTATAGGTTTTAAAATCGATGTGGTTCTTTTGAATATTATCCAGTAAAGTTTTTACTTCAGCGGGGTCGGTACCTTTGGGTACGGAAGTACCGCTAGAGTCTTTCGGTAATTTCGTAGAATCGCCGGTGAAATAACCCGTTTCCGGTCGTGCTAATTTCTTCGACGATCGGCACGAAACCGTTACCATGCCAATGATCAATACGGATAGTATGTGTAATAGTACTTTTTGCTTCATTGTTCTCGAAAAATAAGTTCATTACATCGGCTACTGTGCACTTGTTGTAATAGCAGGATGAATATAACGTTTCTCTGCTATTTTTTGTGCCAAGCCAACTGAATTTGCGCCTTTCGATTTGGCTAATTGCCAATACTCTACGGCTTTGTCCACTTCTTTTAAATTATACAAGATATCCCCATAGTGTTCTAGCACATCGGGATCTTGCTTTGCTTCCTCGTGCGTTAATGCTTTTTCTATATAATCACGCGCTTCGGAATATTTGCCCAACCTGAATAATATCCAGGCATATGTATCTAAGTAAACCGGGCTGTTGGGCATCAAGTCCAAACTACGCCGCGATAATCGTTCCGCTTTATCCAATTTCTCACCCCGCATCGATAAATAATAGCTATAGTTATTCATCACCAGGTGATCTTTAGGTCGCAAATCGAGTACCAATTCGTAACAACTGTCGCTTAACTGGTGTTGACCAGTTGCGTGGTAAATGTCACCCAACAATGAATAAACATCACCTCGTAATTTCGAATCGCCTGTACCTACTTGCAAGCCGCGGTTGAGTATTTTGGCGGCATCGCCATAATGTTGCTCGAAATAGTTCGCCAAGCCGTTGAAATAATACCCCATAAACTCTTTAGGGAACAACCTGGTGACTTTTTCACTCACTTCTTTCATCATATCCACATCATCGCCCCTGGAAGTAAGCCACATAATTTGATACCAAACGGTAAACTTCGTGCTATCCAAGTCTACGGCTTTGAAATAGGCGGTAAGTGCGCTGTCTTCCATTTGAGCCTGCGTAAACATGTCGCCTTGTAAAGCGAATGCTTTGGCGTCGGTCGGATGTGTATCTACGATAATACGCGACAGGCGGAGCCCTTCGTTCATTTTAGTAGAGTCGAGCGAAAGCATTTGCAAGTATGGATAAACGAATGCGACTTTATCGTCGATATTATAATCTGGATTAGCGAATGCACGGGAAAGATGAGTCCAATACGCTTCCGTATTGCCTTCATTTTTCTCCATATTGGCGAGTGCAATGAGTGCTCTCGGGTTGAATTCGTCGCGTTTCAGTACCCAGTTGTATTGTTCTTTTGCTTCTTCGGGGTAATTATTCGCTTCGTATACATCGGCGAGTAGTAGGCGGTAGCGTAGTTCCAGTGGGTTATCGGCAATCAGTTTTTTAATCTCTGCCGCGGCTCCCCCTACGTTATTAAGCCTGAGAAGAAGTCGTTGCTTTTGCAGGATGACATCTTCCACCACTCCCATTTTTTTCTCTAAGGTATCCAGCACATTAAGCGCTTCGCGGGGCTTATTCGCTTGTGCGAGATTCATAGCTTTATTGAACAGGAACTCTTCGTTATCTGCGTTTTCGCGGGCGAGTTGATCGAACACGGTGGCAGCGGAATCGTACATTTCATTCAGCACAAAAGCATCGGCTAAGGTGCGTTGGAACCATTTATTTTGATTATCCATTTTCACCGAAACCCTTGCAAAGCTGAGCGCTATCGGCGCATTCCGTACTTCTACAAAGAGGCGAGCCAATTCGTAGTAAACGGTCGGATTATAACGATTTAAGCGTAAATAATCGGAATACTGCGTGATAGCGGTTTTGTAATCGCCCAGCATTTTAGAACGCTGTGCGGCGAAGAAAAGGCTGTCGGCACGTTGAGCCAGCACTTCGGGATCTTTCACTTGTTGCAATGGAGCTTGCGTTGGAGCATGCGTGATGCTGCGGTTACTTTTACAACCGGCGGCCAATGCAAGGGCAACAAATGATATAACGGTGATGGCTATACGCATGGAAATGGATTAGGATTTACCGGTATGACCGAAACCTCCGGCGCCGCGTTCTGTTTCAGACAGTACCGCTACGCTTTCGATCGTTGCTTGCACAAAAGGGGCAATGATCATTTGAGCGATTCGATCGCCATGTTGGATGGTTTGTGGTTCTTTCGATAAGTTAATCATAATTATTTTCACCTCACCACGGTAATCGGCATCGATGGTACCAGGTGTGTTCAATAATGTAAGACCTTGTTTGATGGCCAAGCCGCTACGAGGGCGAATTTGTGCTTCGAAGCCTTGCGGAATTTCCATAAACAAGCCCGTTGGAATGAGTAAACGTTCCATGGGTTGCATTACAATTGGGCGCTCGAGGTTTGCGCGAAGATCCATACCGGCTGCATCTTTTGTAGCATATTCCGGCATTGGGTTATTTGATTGGTTAATTATTTTCAGTGTTACTTCGGCCATATAAACAAAGATACTTTTGAAAGTTGATAATGCGGTTAAACGCAGTGGCAAGTTTTGTTAAAATTTCGAGGCAAATTATTGCTTTTCCAAGAGGGCTGAAGCATATGCTACTACACCTTCTTCACGACCTACGAAACCTAACTTTTCTGTGGTGGTTGCTTTAATAGACACCTCTTCTTCTGTTACGCCGATTAATTTCGCAATAACGGATTGCATCTGCGGAACATAAGGTTTGATTTTAGGTGCTTGCAAACACAATGTGGCATCCACATTCACAACACTATAACCTTTAGCAGCAATCAATTCCGTTGTTTTTGCCAATAAAATTTTGCTGTCGATATTTTTGTACGCATTATCTGTATCTGGAAAATGTGTGCCAATATCACCTAAAGCTGCAGCACCTAACATCGCATCACAAATAGCATGTAATAAAACGTCGGCATCGCTATGCCCTAATGCGCCTTGATGATGCGGCACTAAAACACCGCCTAACCAAAAATCACGTCCTTCTACTAACTGGTGGAAATCCACGCCCAATCCAATCCTTAATTTACTCATGTTTCATGTATTATGATGAAAATAGATAATTGTCCAAACATACAGTTTAACCTGCACATATGCACGAATAAAATATAAATCCTCCCAGCGAAAGGCTAGGAGGATTTACAAGTATCGTTCTATTGCAAAGATAGGATTCTTTAATCGTTGCTACGCGACAAGTCGAATGTGAGTGTGAAGCGGAGAGTATTCGACAGTGGGTTCTTCTGTATACCGGAGCCTGAAGGCACGAGGTACGAGAAGTTTAAACCGAAGATGTCGTATTTCACACCTAGGCCGGTAGTGAAATATTTGCGGTTACCTTTGGTAGCATGCTCGTTGTAGTAACCGGCACGTACAGCAAACATATCGTTATACCAATATTCGGCACCAAGGCTGTACATTAACTCGTGGAATTCTTCCTTCAAACTTGCATCACCAAAGGAAGAGAACATGCCTTCCATTACGGATTTATTCAAGTAAGTACGGGCAGAATCTGGTGTAGGCACCATTAACTTGTTAATATCTAAAGTACCGGTGATTTTATTGAATTCGTCAATTTCGTATGTATAGGCAGTACCAATACCGAGGTTGGTAGGAATGAAATCTTTCTGTTGCGCCGATTGCGTATAAGAGATTTTCGTACCAATGTTCGTAATCGCTACACCGAAGTTCCAAGTATTCTTCAAACCATCTTCGCGTTCGAAATCTTTCGTGTAGAAGGTAGAGATATCTGCACCAAATGCTTTACCCGGGCGAATAGTTTGACCGGATTGGTTTTGACCGTTGGCAAGATTTGAATAAATGAAACGCCCAGTTAAACCGATCGACCAATGGTCGCTCAACTTTCTAGCGTAACCCGCATCCAATGCGAATTCGCGTGGGCGGTATTCGCCGGTGGTTTGACCGGTGATGTCTGTAAAATTGATATTACCCAGTGAGAAATAACGTAAGGAACCGCCAATAGCTTCGATGTCGCTTAGTTTCGTATACCCGCTTAAGTTAGCAAGAAAAACATCGTTAACGAGTTCTTTGAGCCATGGGGTATAAGTAACAGATACGGCCGAGTTTTGCGTGGCAAAAGGTAGCTTGGATAAGTTCCAATAAACAGAATTGGCATCAGGGGAAATAGCAATCCCCGCGTCGCCCATGGCGCCACTACGGGCGTCGGGAGAAATACGGAGAAAAGGAACAGCAGTATTGATAGTATTTACCCTACCATCTACATCACCTGAGTTGATCTGGCCGAAGGCCTTAGGCGACGCAAATATGGCAAAGAAACATACCACAGCCGTTGTTATCCTACGAAACATGCAATATTGGATTTAGTTAGATAAGATGTAAAAATAATGTGTAATTTGATATAACCAAGCATAAGGGATTATAAACACATAATAAATTTTAATCAATTAAAATATCTTTATAATACTAAAAGCTTCCCACCTAAGTGTTTGACACTGCTCTCTTTATCTCTAATTGTTAACTTATAGAAATAAATACCGGGGTTTACTTTTACTCCAGAGTCGGCTTTACCATCCCACAAAATGCTTTGAAAACGCTCATTTTGTACATTTATTGTGTTCTTAATATTTCGGACGGATTGTCCTGCCGTATTAAAAATTTGTACGCTTACCGCTAGTTCGCCGCTTCCTTGGTTGTGGGTAAAGATGAAACGTGTTTGCTCATTGAACGGGTTAGGGAAATTCACAACGCTTTCTACTTGCAAAGTTTGTTGGCCTGGTACCCTAAACCTGAGCCTGTAAACACTGGAATTATTATAGGTATCCCAAGCTTTGATCGTCAACTCGTGTGCTCCTGCTGCGATGCCTTGGATTGGAAATTCGATCGATCCACGTTGATAGCTGTTCAACGTAGCATTAAAATAATCATTTAATACGAAATACCGTGTACTGTCATCTAGCCAAGCTGTTATATCGTGCCCTATGTTTTTACCGGTTGTATTGATCCCATGTTCGTCGAACAGATCGATGAGCAGTAAGGGGTCGCTACTTGTGATATCATTTTGGCGGAAGAATTTTGTATTCAACCATGCCGAAATTTGGGGCCCGGAAGTATCGGCACTGGGAGTATTCGCTATTTTATCGCCTATTTGTAATTGATGGAAGGCACCTGCGGCATCTTCGGTTTTACTGTAGGCATAATAGTCAATACTTCCATTTCCGAGGGTGTAATTTATATCTTTTGGCATTATGAAAGTAAATTGAAATTCTCCATTTCTTACTTCCGACTCACCTTTGAACAAAATTTGATCATTAACAGGATACTTCAAAACCAAGCTGGACTGGTCATTAGCACGTGTTTGCTGCCAATTGGGCTTATCCATCACACGCATCATAACTTTTCCATTGAAATCCCGGGCTTTTTGCCCTGCAGGGGTAATTACTGTGCCTTTTACACGGTACTGACCTAAAGCATGTACAGTATCAGCACTTAGGGAATCCGTGGCAATTCCAAGCTGCGGAAATGCTAGCCGCATCGCAGGGTCGCCTAATAAGTGGAATTTCCTGTTATTCACAACGTTCCGGTTGTATGCATAGGTTTTATTCTTCGCAAACCGGGCTGCTTCGCCGAGGGTTAATCCTTCTATTGAAAATACTTGCTGCAAATAATCGGCATTCATTTCGTAGTTCGCGTTGGCGTAAACGGGTCGTACTGTGGCCATTACAGCTATAGCGCCACCTTTCGAACGCAATAATAACTTTTCTCCCAGCGAAAATACTGCAGGGTTATCAAAGGGCGCTACATCACAAGTCGCCGCAATTACAAACGGTAGCTTATTCTCATTTTGCCAGTTTTCTACCGACATCTCATCCAAAACATTCTCATCTGCTAAGCGGGAGAAGGAGCCATGACCAGTATAATTTAATACAAGGGCACCTTTGAAGAGGTTTTGGTCGATAGCTTCACGGGCTTGAGGATAGCGTGCCACCCCGCCGGTTTGGGTTTGAGGGTAGGCATCGAGGTATATCTTCTTGATGTCGAAGGGAAAAGTTGATTGAGCTACTTGGGAGGCTAATTTCTCCGCATCGTTCACATGGAGATTATTATCCTCGTCGTCGGCCACGAATACCATGCGTTTACGCCAGTCGCCGAAGGTACTGTTGGTATTGTATTGCATAATTTTCGCTACAACAGCATTGGCTTCTGCCACAGTTTGAACAGGAAGGCGTCCAATACTTACATCGAGCGTATTAACTTGGGCAGGGTTATTCACATCCTCTCCAGCCTCTAAATACCCAAAAAAATCATCGCTTACATAGGCATTTAATGGATCTAGCGAAGCAGCACTTTGCCAGCTGGGAACAAAATTGGTATTGGCTTTCACCCGGTTTTTATAATCATATGAAGCATCCCCTAGGAACAAAACGAACCGAAGATCCCGCTGCGCTAAATACCGAATATAATCTCGAATTGCAGAAGGATCGGGGTTACCGGCAGCCATTTCATTGTAAATCTCGGTGGTTGTTACAACCGCTGTTGACCATTCCGGCGAACGGAAACTAGCTAGTCGTTCGGCAGCTTGTACAAACCCGGGATGTGTAACAATCAAGTATTGTGGTGATAACTGTAGAAGGTTTCGGTTTGCAACAGCACCTATAGCAATGGGCGTTAAGGCTTTACCAGGTTCGAAAGCTACAAAGTGATAATTATTATCTTGGCTAACACGAGCACTCGTAATTCCCCCTGTATTGGTCGTATTTAATTGTAGTGGTTGAAGGGGATTAGAAATATCCCACATCATCGTTGCCTCACTTGCTTTTACACGGTATTCGGTGCTGCTGGTAGCTTTATCCCAAAACTCGAACTGCCCGCTTGTTGGTAACTCCAAAGAAGCACGCCCCGATAAGGCTACGAAATCTAACCAAGCTTTCCCGCTGTTAGCCCCTGGCTGGAAGGCGATTTTTACATCGCCGCTAGTAAGAATTTGTTGAAAATACCCAGTCAGCAGTTGATCTTGGGCGTACGCGTCAAGGATATTACCCGTTACGGCGGGAAAATACAGGGGAAATGCTTGACCGCCTACAGTAATATTAGCTACCGTGTTACTAAAATCCCGCGCTGCCATTTTTACACTTAACTGTGCATTTTGCAGGCCACCATTGGGCAATGCAAGCGATATGGTACGATTAAGCCCTACCCCCACTTCATTGCTACATACTTCTCCATACCAGCTTTTCCCCGATTGCAAGAGGTTGAGCGCATCGTTTTCGTGGAAGATGTAGTAATCGCCGGTGGTGGTAGTACGGGTAGCAGCAGGTTGTACTGCTTGTTGCTTCACTTCCGAGGTGTTGCCTGCATGGGTACAGATGAGGAAACTGAGGCTATCGGTATATAAATTAAATTGGTGTTCGAGCTGTTTTGTGATGCTATTATAGGCTACTTTGTGGGCACCGGGTGAATAGAATAAGTAATAATCCTGCTCATTGAAAATACCGTCTCCGCCATCTTCTATCCAAATTTGCATCTCTTGCATACCTTTTGTAAGCTTAGCTGCATTGGCTTCCGGTAGCATACCGCTTGGGATGCCGAACATGCGAAGCCCTTTGGATGGTTGACCTACCCAATTGATACCCAGCTGTTGTAGGAAGCGAGCATCGAGCTTGTAAATACCTGGATTTTTGGATTTTACTTGGTACCAGTTGCCATTTTGCAAAACAGAAGTATCTTGTAGTGTGTTAGTTAGGGGAGAGGTACCGTACGTTTTCCCGGGAGCCAGGAAAAATAAACAACAGTAAAGCACAAAATAAAAAGCGGCAACCGGCGTTTTCATAGCGTACAAATCTACGTTCAAGAAGAGCAAAACTCAAATTTGAGCAAGATATCAACCACAATTATAGATACTATTTTAAGTTAATATAAATAATACTAACTTCCCAAAACGCTAACACCCTGATTTAAAGTGTGGTAGCTGTTTTGGTAACATTTAATTACAAATTAATATTTTTTGATATAAAATAAAAAATATTAAATTTGCGTTTACCTATATAATACTGTAAAAAAGCCGTATCGCATGCGTAAATTAACCTCCTTCTCCATGCTTTTAGGTACAGGTGCATTGCTATTATCTGCCTGTAATAAGAGCGGAAATGCTGGCAAATCATCAGCTACTGGATGGAACTATAACGACCCTAAGATGGGAGGCTATATGGTAGCCAAAAATAAAGACCAACAAACCGGTCCTGGTCTCGTTTTCGTGCAAGGTGGTACATTCGTAATGGGTGCCACTGAACAAGACGTTATGTACGACTGGAATAATATCCCTCGCCGTATCACGGTTTCTTCTTTCTATATCGACGAAACCGAGGTAGCAAACGTACACTACCGCGAATACCTTTTCTGGTTAACACGCGTTTACGGTGAATCTTTCCCTGAAGTTTATCGCCAAGCTTTACCAGATACTTTGGTATGGCGTACGCAATTAGCTTATAACGAACCTTTGGTGGAATATTATTTCCGTCACCCTGCCTACAACGATTATCCAGTAGTGGGTGTAACCTGGGAACAAGCTACCAAATATTGTAAATGGCGTTCGAACCGTGTGAACGAAAAATTATTGATGGATGCAGGTCTTTTGTCGAAAACCGACGTAATGGATCAATCCGACGATAACACGTTCGATACGAAAGCATATACCTCTGGCCTATACGAAGGTACACCGGGTAAAATGTCGAAATCCAACAAGAAACAGTTCAAAAACGCCGACGGCTCTCCGCGTAGTGCACAGTTCGAAGACGGTATCATGTTACCGAACTATCGCCTCCCAACGGAAGCTGAGTGGGAATACGCTGCCCTCGGTTATATTGGCCAAAACCCTGGTCCTTCTAAGAAAGAAGGTCAACGTGGTGAAGAGTTGATCATGAACAAACAAATCTACTCTTGGAACAATAATAACAGTGGTCTTCGCGAACTCCGCCGTGGTAACTGGCAAGGTAAGTTCCTTGCGAACTTCAAACGCGGTTCCGGTGATAACATGGGTATCGCGGGTGGTTTGAACGACCGTGCATCCATTCCAGGTCCGATCATTTCTTACTATCCGAACACTTTCGGTGTGTATAACATGTCGGGTAACGTGAGTGAGTGGGTGAATGACGTATACAGACCGTTAACACCTATCGATGGTAGTGATTTCAACTACTTCCGTGGTAACAAATTCGAAACTGTATTTAAAAATGGCGATGGTGAAGTAGAGAAAGATTCTCTTGGTAACCTTAAAATGCGCCCTGTAACAGATGAAGAATCTGCTCACCGTTTGAACTACCAAAAAGGTGACGTAATCAACTACTTGGATGGTGATACATTGTCTTTGGTTGAATACGGTTACGGTATGACCTCTTTAGTAAACGATAAATCTCGCGTTATTAAAGGTGGTAGCTGGAACGATCGCGCTTATTGGTTGTCACCAGGTACTCGTCGTTACATGCAACAAGATATGAGTTCTATGACAGTTGGTTTCCGTTGTGCGATGGACCGTGTAGGTTCGCCTGAAGGTAACCGCTTTAAAACCGGTAACTTGTTCAAGAAACAACGTCAAAAACGCTAATAACATCATTGCAATAGCATAAAAAAACCTTCCTCTATGTGGGAAGGTTTTTTTTATGCTTTATAGTGAAGCTTATTGCTCCCAAAGTGCCAAGATTTCTTCTGTATGGTTCTTTGTATCGGGCTTTGTAATGATCTTCGCGATCTTACCTTTTTCGTCAATTAAGAAAGTGGTACGGTGTGTACCTTCATATTCTTTTCCCATAAACTTCTTCGGGCCAAATACGCCGTACTGCGTCACAATCGTCTTATCATCATCGGCTAACAAAGTGAAGGGCAAATTGTACTTCGTAATGAACTTTTGGTGTTTTTTCTCGTCATCAATACTTACCCCAATTACGATATAACCTTTCTTTGTAAGCTCTGGATAATGATCTCTTAAATTACAAGCTTGGGCAGTACATCCCGGCGTATCGTCTTTCGGGTAGAAGTAAAGGATCACACGTTTCCCTTTGTAGTCCGATAAAGAAACTTTGTTCCCGTTTTGATCCTTTCCTTTAAAATTAGGCGCTTTATCACCTTCTTTTAATTGCGTCATTTTTTATCGTTTGAAGTTGAATGTATATGTTGAACTGTTACCGGCAATATCCGTAACTGTTAATTTAAGTGTGTGGTTACCCGATCCCGGTAAGCAACGTTCATCGAACGTGTGCGTTAATACATTGCTTTTACGAGAGAACATCAACCATTTTCCATCTAACTCGGCACGGTACGATTGAATACCGCTACCATCGCTCATACTGAAAGAAAGTTTCGTTGATTTTGACAGGTTTGCATTTTGCTTCAATGCACCCAGTAAAGTGATTTTAGGAGCAACGGTATCGATCACGAGTTTGAAATTCCCAAAATCTCGGAATGTTCCAGTGTACCAGCCATTATCGTAGGTAGTAGCAGAAGTACTGCTGCCATAGCTATCACGCTCCATCACTACCTTCGATTGCAAACTCGCAGGTATGGGCTTATTCGGTTTTAGGCGAATATTGTAGTTGCTATGAATAGGCACGAGCGCATTGTGCACATGTTGTATATTCGAGAAATTGGTAGCTGCACTACTAGGAATTTCTTGGTAAGCGAAACAAATATCGTCGTATAACTCACCTTCCGGTAAATTGAATTCCACTTGGTTGTTTTCAAAGATATTACGAGAATCGGCAAACATCCTATTCGCACAAACTGGCGCTGGACTTTGGGTTCCATCATATTGCAACGACAACGCTACGCTGGATGCATTTCCGTACGCATCCTTCACTTCAACTGTAATGGGATGTGGCTTTCCATCTGACAAATCCAAATAACCGTCGCCTGCTAAATCGTGGTAAATATCCAGCATATTCCCAGGCAGCGAAAACAACAATTGTACGTAGGCACCACCGGCCTTCTTCATTTTGTAATCGATGTGTGCATTGAGATAGCGCGTTTCTTCGTAACCGATATTATCCAATTGGAAACCAATATTTGGTTTACCATCTTCTGTTAGGATTGCTTCGTAAATACCATTCGGGTTATCTGAATTTGATTGTCGATCGATAGCACCTACAGCCAATCCCACTTTGCTGGCATGTACCTTTACCACCGGCGTGGGTGGCAGGTATGTTCCTTTTACTTTTGAAGCCCGTAAAGCAATCATTTGCGGCGATTGTTCGTAAATGCTTTTGTCGGCATTGTATACAGCAAGCCTATACATTTCAGGCACCCGTGTATCGGGGATATCGAAGCCGAATAACATGGGGTTTAATGGCTTTTCCGTTTTTGTATCGCGGATTTCGAAGTGGAGGTGTGGGCCGGCGGAACCGCCTGTATTACCACTCCACGCAACAAATTCTCCTTTTTTAACGGGGAACTTGCCTGCCGGGATATCGAGGCTCATGGCCCAACTTTCCTGGCTATATTGTTGTTGTTTTACATACTGCTCGAGGGCAGGGTAGAACCTATTTAAGTGTGCGTAAACTGTCGTGTATCCATTAGGATGCGTGATGTACAAAACATTCCCGAAACCGGTATGAGAAACACCGATCCTACTAACGTAGCCTTCGGCTGCGGCATGTACAGGAAGATTTTCGCGTTGCTGGGTTTTCATATCCAATCCCGAATGGAAGTGATTCGGACGTAACTCGCCGAAATTCCCTGCCAGTACTATTGGTACTGCCAATGGATTACGGAAATAACCTTGGGGATAATTCTTTGTAGGCATCGATTGCGCATGGAGCTGTTGCGCTATTAAACAACATAAACTAAGACCGATAAATAAACGCTTCATTGTACAAAAGTAATGTATAGATAAGACTTGAATAACTTCGTATATGCGTAACTGTTATACAAAGAAATAACTGCATTCCTTCAAAAGTATTGATGATGTTAGCATCTAGCGAATGCATAAATTAGCAATTATATTCTTAACTGCTTGCTTATTTAACATTATTTTAAATTAAAGGTTGCTAGAATTCTGTATTTTCAACACATATAATGTTCATCTTATGAGTTACGCTATTCATGAAATCGAAGGTATTGGTAGCACCTACGCAAGCAAATTGCAAGGTGTTGGTATCAATACTGTAGAAAAATTATTGGAAGACGGTGCATCAAAAAGTGGCCGTAGCAAGTTAACTGAAACTACCGGCATCCCGGAGAAGCTGATTTTAAAATGGGTGAATCATGCCGACCTCATGCGCATTAACGGCGTAGGCGGACAGTTTGCTGAATTATTAGAAGCGGCCGGTGTTGATACAGTTAGGGAATTACGTAACCGCGTACCGGCGAACTTGCACCAGCGCTTAGCAGATGTAAACGACACTAAAAACTTAGTGGGTCGCATCCCATCATTAAACGAAATCACGGAAATGATTGAACAAGCGAAGACCTTATCACCGGGCATTACCTACTAATTGTTCCCTGGAAAGATTTTACAAGAGGATGCGCCGTTGCCTAAGTGTACTGGGCATCCTTTTGTTCTTTGTTCGAGAGATGAAATTTTTCGCGGCTTACCTATGCAAAACCATTTATCACACCGAATTTTCTATTACTTTAGAGCACTCAAAAATTAAACATGTCGATTGAAGTAACGCACCTCACTAAAATTTACGGCGAGCAAAAGGCCGTAAATAATATTTCCTTCGAATTGAAGAAAGGTGAGATTGTAGGTTTTTTAGGCCCGAATGGAGCCGGAAAATCTACCACCATGAAGATTATCACCGGTTATTTGCCTCCAACCGAGGGCACGGTGAAGGTGGCTGGCTTTGATGTTGTAACAAATACAATGGAAGTGCGTAAGCGCGTGGGCTACCTCGCGGAAGCGAATCCTTTGTATTTCGATATGTATGTGCGCGAGTTTTTGTCGTTCGTAGCAGATGCTCACCAAGTGCCGAATAAATGGGCACGTATTGATGAAATGATTGCTATGACTGGATTAACGGCAGAACGGAATAAAAAAATCGGGGCTTTATCTAAAGGGTACAAACAACGTGTTGGCCTAGCCCAAGCGTTGATACACGACCCAGAAGTATTGATTTTAGATGAGCCAACCTCCGGTTTAGATCCCAACCAGCTTGTGGAAATCCGCGACCTCATTAAATCGCTTGGGCAAAATAAAACCGTGATGCTGTCTACCCATATTATGCAGGAAGTAGAAGCCATGTGTAGCAGGGTAATCATCATTAAGAACGGAAACATTACAGCAAACGATTATATATCTAATCTAAAAAACCAGCCGGGCGACGAGGGTTTTATTACCGTTTCATTCGGCGAAACCCTTACCAACGAAGAATTAGCCGCTATTCCGGGGGTTACACGGGTGGTATCGAGGGAAAACAATGCTTGGCAGCTGTTTTCGACCGACCTGGAGGTTCTTCGGAAAAACCTAATGCAATTTGCTTTGATAAATAACAGGAACATCCTTTCTTTGCAGAGCAATTCAACGTCGCTGGAAGATATTTTCAGGGATATTACTAAATAGTAGGTCAGCATTACAAGGCAATTTGTAGAGTGGTAACAATGCTTGGCAAGTAAGCGGGCTGGATTTTAGAAAAACCATAAAACTTTTTAAACACCCAATTCATCATGAGTATCATTACACAAATTCATGCTAGGCAGATTTTGGATAGCCGTGGCAACCCAACAGTGGAAGTAGATGTTAGAACAGAAGATGGTCATTTTGGCCGTGCAGCAGTACCATCTGGTGCATCTACAGGTAAACACGAAGCTGTAGAACTTCGCGATAACGATAAGAGCGTTTACATGGGTAAAGGTGTATTGCAAGCCGTTAAAAACGTAAACGAAATCATTGCACCTGAAATTGAAGGTGAATATGATGTGACCGATCAAACCGGTATCGATAAATTAATGCTCGAATTAGATGGTACGCCAAACAAAGCTAAATTGGGTGCGAATGCTATCTTGGCGGTGAGCATGGCTGTTGCTAAAGCTGCTGCTGATGAAAGCGGTTTACCACTTTACCGTTACCTTGGTGGTGTTAACACAACTACTTTGCCTATTCCTTTAATGAACATCATCAACGGTGGTGTACATGCTGATAATAAAATCGACTTCCAAGAGTTCATGATCGTTCCTCATGGTGCGCCTTCATTCTCTGAAGCTTTACGTTGGGGTACTGAAATCTTCCACCACTTGAAAAGCGTGTTGAAGAAAAAAGGTTACAGCACTAACGTAGGTGATGAAGGTGGTTTCGCTCCTGAAATCCAATCAAACGAAGAAGCTATCGAAACTGTACTCCAAGCAATCGAAGTAGCCGGTTACAAACCAGGTGAACAAGTTTCAATCGCTTTGGATGCTGCAAGCAGCGAAATGTACAACGAAGCTGACAACACATACAAATTCTACAAATCTTCAGGTAAAGTAATTAGCAGCGATGAAATGGTTGCTTACTGGGCTGAATGGTGCAACAAATACCCAATCGTTTCTATCGAAGACGGCATGGCGGAAGATGATTGGAATGGCTGGAAAAAATTAACAGAGGCTATCGGTACTAAAGTACAATTAGTAGGTGACGATTTGTTCGTAACAAACGTAACGCGCTTGAAAGAAGGTATCGACAATGGTATCGCTAACAGCATCTTGATCAAAGTAAACCAAATCGGTACTGTTACTGAAACTATCGACGCGGTTAACATGGCGCACAAAGCCGGTTATACTTCTATCATGAGCCACCGTTCAGGCGAAACAGAAGATACAACTATTGCTGACTTGGCTGTAGCATTGAATTGCGGTCAAATCAAAACAGGTTCTGCTTCTCGTACTGATCGTATGGCTAAATACAACCAATTACTTCGCATTGAAGAAGAATTGGAAGGCGTTGCTTTTTATCCAAATAAATCAACTAAATTTGGCAAGAAATAATCGTTAAAAACGTTTATATAGTGGTCAACATACCCTGGTGTTGCACCCGCAATACCAGGGTTTTTATTTTTTAGTTTTCCTCATCTTCTTCCCATGGAACAAAAAAAATCTTTTAAACTACCCAGCTACATGCGCAATATTTATTTTATTGCCATATTAGCATTCGTGGTATGGATTTGTTTCTTGGATCGATATAACCTGATTGCTCAATACGAACTCAGCGCCGAGCAACGCAAAATGGAAACCCAAAAAAGCTTCTACCTCACCGAAATAGAAAAAAATCAACAAGAGAAAGAAGATCTCCTCTCCGACCAAGAGAAAAGAGAGAAATTTGCCCGCGAAAAATACTACATGAAAAAGGATTCCGAAGACCTTTATATTATTGTCCCAGAGAAGAAAGACAACTGATAATCACACCTTATTATAATTTACAATAATATACAACCTGTATATAACCAACCAACCTGTAAATTTTTCTTAAAAGCGAAAAATTTTCGGTAAATTAACAATACTTCCTACCCATTCACCGTTATATTCTCGTTCACTCAAATCAATCATCAAATTGTACCCGCATGAGTAATTCTACACTTCCATTTTTTAATTTACAATCCTATGCATCTTCCGAAGCAGGAAACAACGAGTGTGATATGAAAGAGGAAAAACGTTTACAGCAGGAAGACCAACAATTGATTCTAGTTACCAAGCAACTGCTCGATACCGTGCAGTACACACCCAGAACTTCTACCTTACAAGCGATCTTCGATTACGCTAAAAAAGGCGAAAAGAAAAGGTAACCCAGCAAGCAAATTGGTTTCAATAAGGCGAATATATCTTTTGTCTTACACAACAATTTTACGCGCCAAACTTTTCGAATGCGCTATATTTACAGCATGACGAAAAAGGAACGCTACCAATTTGTACTCAATTATTTCGAAACACACGTACCACAAGCAGAAACCGAACTCATCTACGACAATCCTTACCAATTGTTAGTAGCTGTAATTCTATCTGCCCAATGCACCGATAAAAGAGTCAATCTCACCACACCGGCCATTTTCGAAAAATACCCGGACATCCCGGCATTGAGTACCGCTACCTTCGACGAACTTTTCCCCCTCATCCGCAGCATTAGCTACCCAAATAATAAAACCAAACACCTCATCGGGATGGCTAATATGGTAATGGATGACTTTAACGGCGAAATACCCATCACCGTTCCAGAACTCGTTAAATTACCCGGCGTTGGACGTAAAACAGCCAATGTTATAACATCTGTAATCGACCATCAACCCAATATGGCCGTAGATACACACGTTTTCCGCGTATCGGCAAGAATTGGACTAACAACAAATGCCAAAACTCCGCTCCAAGCAGAGCTACAACTCATTAAAAACATCCCGAAAGATAAAGTGCACATAGCCCACCACTGGCTTATTTTACATGGTAGGTACATTTGCGTAGCACGAAGCCCGAAGTGTGGAGAATGCGCATTAAGACCTGCTTGTAAATACTATCAAAAAATTACAGCCGCCTAATCCACCATGCTTTTACCGCTGGTAATATTGTGTAGGTAATTTATCTATACAGGGGTTTGTATTGCTCATTTTTAGCAGTATATTAAGTTCAACTTATTCACCCCTTATTCCAACGTTATGAAAGCATTGACTCGTTTCCAATTATCGAGCATGATGTTCCTCGAATATTTCATTTGGGGAGCTTGGTACGTAACCATGAGTACGTACATGAAATTATATTTAGGTGCCTCGCCTGTGCAAATAGGTGCTGCCTACAGTGCCTTGGCAATTGCGACCATGATATCACCGTTCTTCGTAGGTATGGTAGCCGACAAATACTTCTCAGCACAACGGGTGATGAGTGTATTACATATCTTAGGAGCAGCCATACTATTCCTAGCGACGAAAATTGAAAGCAGCAACGTATTCTATTGGATTATTTTAATCTACTCGCTGTTGTACATGCCTACCATCGCGCTTTCCAACACCATTGCTTTTCACCAACTAACAGATGCGGGGAAACAGTTTCCTACAATTAGGGTATTCGGCACCGTGGGTTGGATTGTATCGGGTATTGTACTCAGCTATTTCAAAATAGAAAACACGGCCACCACTTTTATACTAGCCGGTGGAGCATCATTATTACTGGGGGCCATGAGTTATTTCCTGCCACACACCCCGCCACAGAATACCTCCAAGGAAAAAACAACTTTCGCTAAAGCGGCCGGTTTAGACGCGCTTGTGTTGCTGAAAGACAAGTCATATTTCATCTTCTTTATTGCAGCAGTATTAATATGCATTCCATTGGCTTTCTATTATGAACTGGCAAACCTTTTCTTGAACGACAAAGGCATGGAAAATGCCAGTTCAAAAATGATCTTAGGGCAAATCTCCGAAGCGCTGTTTATCCTCGCAATTCCGTTATTATTCCATCGTATTGGTGTGAAAAAGATGTTGATGCTGGGTATGTTCGCTTGGGTATTGCGCTATGTGTGTTTCTCTTTTGGTGATATGCAAAGCAATACATGGATGTTATACGCGGGTATTATACTGCACGGGATCTGCTACGATTTCTTCTTTGTAACAGGTTATATGTATACGGAAGCCAAAGCAGGCGAAAAGATCAAGAATGCCGCCCAAGGTATGTTTACATTCGCCACCTATGGCCTAGGTATGTTCATCGGCACCTGGCTATCGGGCATTATTGCACATGCTTTAATCACAGCCGATGGCCAATACAATTGGACGCCCATTTGGCTCGTGCCTTCAGGCGTAGCTTTATTAGTGATCATTTATTTCATCCTATTCTTCAAAGAAAAACATAGCAACACCATACAAAATCCACAAAATTCATAACATCAATTCATTTCAATCATGGCTAAAATTGCAATGCTGGGCTCGGGTTTTATCGGGCGATTCTATGCCGATTCTTTACAAGGACAAAGAAGCAGGGATAAAATTGTGAGTATCTATTCGCGCCGCGAAGAAAGCGCGAAAAAATTTGCAGAAGACTACAATTGTGCGCACTGGACAACCGATATGCTGGAAGCCATTAACCACCCAGATGTAGAAGTAGTATGTATTTCATTGCCGAACAACCTTCATGAAGCCGCCGTATTAGCTTGCTGCGAAGCAAAAAAAGGTGTAATCTGTACAAAACCACTTGGCAGAAACGCCGAAGAAGCTAAACGCATGATGGATGCTGTTGAGAAAGCCGGCATCTTCAATGGCTACTTGGAGGATTTGGTATATACACCGAAGTTCTTAAAGGCCTTGCAAAGCGTACAAGCCGGTGCCCTCGGTAAAATCCTCTGGGCTAAATCACGTGAAACACACCCTGGCCCACACTCTGAATGGTTCTGGGATATTGAACAAGCAGGCGGTGGCTGTATTCTCGATCTTGGTTGCCATTGCGTAGAAATTGCACGCAGCTTTATTGGTAAAGATATTCGTCCTGTTGAAGTAATGTGCTGGGCCGATACGCAAGTAAAACCTATCGATGCAGAAGATCACGCAATTGGCCTCGTGAAGTACGAAAACGGCGCTATAGGACAGTTCGAAGTAAGCTGGACTTTCCGCGGTGGTCTCGATCTTCGCGATGAAGTTATGGGCTCTGAAGGAACCATTTGGCTCAATAGCTTCTTACGCACCGGTTTCGATATGTTCACCACGGGTAAAGGAGCAGATTACGTAGCAGAGAAAGCTGAAAGCAATAGCGGCTGGTTATTCCCAGTAGGCGATGAGCTAAATGAACTAGGCTACAACCACATGTTCACTGATATGTTCAATGCCATGGAAGCCGGTACCCAGCCACAAGAAACCTTCTACGACGGTTACGTGGTAAATGCTATCCTGGATGCAGCATACAAATCTGTAAAATCTAAAATTTGGGAACCCGTTATCCTCGAAGATTGGCGCGGCCAAACAGGTGTAGAAAAAATCAAAGCGTTAACCGACTACGATGCGCAATACTACCTGATCAAAGAAGAGATGACGCACTACGGAAGTAAAAAGCTTATCTTAAAAGATAAGAAAACAGGTGAGATCATCGAAAAAATTCTCAAATAATATACTTCAAACCGTCTCTCTTGTAGAGGCGGTTTTTTATTTGTGTACTGAAAAATAGTAACTTGCTTCTTCCCCCGTTGCTACGCTCACTTCAGCCGCAAATGTATATCTAGCTTCGGCCCTATAATCGCTAATTACATACTATAAAAAAACCTTCCGAAGAAGGTCCCTAACAACTTACTTGATATATCAATCAACTATCTATCAATTTAAAATACACTTTTCCTAATACGTGGTTTACTTCCACCTCTATTAGCTTACCCTTCGCATAAGTGTACACATTCTTCTTACCATCCGGCATAATTAGTTCATATTGCCCATCGTTCAACGCTCGAATGTCGAGCATTTGACCTTGTGTTTCGCTGTATACAGACTTTATGTCTTTCGGCTCAGTGAAATACAAATCGCCCACTACAAATTGGATAGCTTGTTTCAACTCGGACTTTTTACCATCGTGCACAATTTGGTAGTTTTTATCGACCAATTGCGTGGTAGTTTTATTCTTATTCTTTTCTTCCTCTTTATTAGTTAAGCGGGTAGAAGAGGCGCTGAGCAAGTGATTGTTTTTGAATTCTGCTTCAATATCCGTATTCACATTCCCAATCAGCTTCAACTGCAAACGACTTTTAATAATAATATGTCGCAACGACCCGTTGCCTTTCTGGTGGGCTTCCACACTACCGATCACCTTGTTATTGGAAGTAACTTGGTATTTGTATAGTTGTGCAAAGGTTCCCAATGCAAATGTTAGTAGGATACTAACGTTCACGAATACACGAAACAAAAATCTCATACAATATGGGTTTCTATGTCTAAAATGGCGAAGTATTGTATGTTAAGTTACAAAAAAAATCCTGCCCAAATAAATGAGCAGGATTTAAATATTTGTATTCGGAAAATTATTGTGCTAAAATCTCCTTGATCTTCGTTACCAATTCACCTTTTGTAATAGGTACACCCATGATCTTATTATAGCCTTTTGCATCGATGAGGAATTGCTCACGGATGATTTTGATTAACTGGCCATTGTTGATCTCTGGAATCAATACGTGTTCGTAACTGTGGAGAATTTCCGCCAAGTTTTTAGGGAAAGGACGGATATGACGCAAGTGAACATGCGCTACAGAATGACCTTCCGCTAATAAATCCAATACAGCCGACTTAATAGAGCCGAACGTAGAACCCCAACCCAATACAAGTACTTTACCTTTTTCTGGGCCGATTTCTACTTTCTGTAAAGGAATATGGTCGGCAATTCGATCTACTTTCTCTTGCCTAATTTTCACCATTACTTCGTGGTTCTCGGGATCATAGCTAACGTTACCCGTGATATTTTGCTTTTCCAAGCCACCAATACGGTGCTCGAGGCCCGGGGTACCTGGAATAGCCCAAGGACGCACTAAGTTCTCGTCGCGTTGGTAAGGGAAGTAAGTGTCTTCTCCTTCCTCCAAACCTGCCTTAAATTGCACGGAAATAGGTGCTAAATCGGCACTTTGAGGGAAACGCCAAGGTTCTGCACCATTCGCAATATAACCGTCGCTTAAGAAGATAACGGGGGTCATATGTTGCAAAGAGATGCGGGAAGCCTCGTATACACCCTCAAAACAGTCGGAAGGCGTTGCTGCCGCGATAATCGGCATAGGGCACTCACCATTTCTACCGTAGTATGCTTGGAGTAAATCGGATTGTTCTGTTTTGGTAGGCAAACCAGTAGAAGGACCACCACGTTGGATATTTACGATAATCAACGGGATTTCCAACATCACTGCCAAGCCCATTGCTTCGCCTTTCAAGGCCATACCAGGACCAGAGGTGGTAGTTACCCCCATGTGGCCACCGTAAGAAGCACCAATAGCAGATGCAATACCTGCAATTTCGTCTTCAGCTTGGAAAGTACGAACACCGAAATTCTTATACCTCGACAATTCATGCAAGATATCGGAAGCAGGTGTAATTGGATAAGTACCGAGGAACAAAGGCAAATTTGCCTTTTGCGACGCGGCAATCAAACCGTAAGCCAATGCCGTGTTACCGGTAATACTTCTATAAGTACCCGGCTCCATACGTGCTTTTTCTACTTTATAACGCGTAGCAAAGGCTTCTACCGTATCGCCGTAGTTATAGCCGGCTTGTAAAACCTTCAAGTTCGAATCGAGGATATCTGGCTTTTTGCCGAATTTATCCGTTAAGAAGGTAATGGTGCTCGCCATATCGCGGTCGTACAACCAATAGATAAAACCTAGTACGAACATGTTTTTCGCACGGTCTTTTTCTTTCATACCAAGCGTAGTGGCTTCTTTCAAAGCTTCACGGGTAAGCTTGGTAACGTCGATTGTATGTAATTGATAATTGGCTAATGAACCGTCTTCCAATGGATTTACGCCGTCGGGGTAGTTAGCTAAACGCAAGTTCTTAGAGTCGAACCCATCGGAGTTAGCGATGATGATACCGCCCTTTTTCAGGCCTTTCAGGTTGGCTTTTAACGCCGCGGCATTCATGGCTACGAGTACGTCGCAAGCATCGCCGGGGGTAAATATGCGGTTAGAGGAGAAGTGTAATTGGAATCCACTCACACCAGCCAAAGTACCTTGTGGAGCGCGGATTTCCGCAGGGAAATCCGGGAAAGTGCTAAGGTCGTTACCCACCAGGGCTGTATTATTTGAAAACTGGCTACCCGTCAATTGCATACCGTCGCCGCTGTCGCCGGCGAATTTGATGACTACATCTTCCAGTTGTTGAATCGTTGTATTGGGCATCGAATTAACTATTTATAATATAAGATTTGTAAAATTAGGGATTCGGCGAGATAATTCCGGCATTTAAGTCCTTAATGATACATTTATGATATAACCACACAAAGTTAGTAGACTTAAGAGCATGCAACAAGTCGAATCCGGAATTAATCTCCGCCGGGCGGCAGTAATGGTATTTTTTACCGTAATGGTGGCGGGTTATAGTATTAAATTATAGCTTATAACTGTAGGTAATTGAGAGGTGATAATAAGTACTACTTAATGATTAGGATTCCTATCATGACACAAACATAATATTACTAACGTTTACGCATATACGAATGTCTAAATTACTAAATCACAAAGAAATGTTAAAAGGCAAATACAAGATTTAATTGGCTTCTTTGGCATGGTGTTTGGAAAATTCTACCACGACGAGGCGCATGAATAAGTGATAAATGAAGAATTGATTTTAGAGATAATCATCAACATGAAATAGAATTTTTACTTAACCAATCTTTATTTTAAAACCATTTAAATTTTGTATGCTATGAAAAGGATTAGAGTTAGCATGTTAGCATTGGCTGCAGTAGCCATCGGTACGTTCGCTTTTAAAGCAATTGAAGGCGGTTCAATAGGCGGTAAAATCACGCCAGGAGACGCTGCAACAGAGGCTTGGGCCGTTTCAGCAACAGATACATTAAAAACTGCAGTTAGCGGTGGCTCATTTAGCTTCCAAAATGCTAAACCAGGCACTTACACTGTAGTAATCGACGCCAAAGAACCTTATAAAGATGCGACTATCAACGACGTAAAAGTTGAAGACGGTAAAGCAACTGATCTTGGCGAAATCAAATTAGCACAATAACAAACGTTAGTTTTCATAGGGGTTAATTAAAGCAAAGCCGGTTCCATACATCTGTATGGCCGGCTTTTTCTTTTACATCAATATTTGACATATCAATTTTTATCCTTTCATAGGCAGATAATTATATGTGAAATTAATTACACAGTATTGTTGCCCACATTCTACAAATTGTGCCTCCCTTTTCTACGATCTCTTTTATGGCACTATTTACTCATTCTCCTTCCTTCACCTACATTTTCATGTAGTTTATAGGGGTAAGGCCCCCATTTCCCGTCTTATAGTTATCAACCACGGGTTGAAACGCCATTATAAAACAACTGTACATGAAAACATCCATTTCCAAAACGGTCTTTATCACGTACACTGGCCTTGTAACTAGCTTGGTTATCAGCTTATTAGTCATTTTCGGATTGATTTTAAGCGGATGTGTGAAGGAAAATGTGGTAGGTTCGGGGCGGGTGATTACCGAGCAGAGGCCTGTAAACATCTTCCGCGACATTACGATGGATGGGGATTTTATTCTTCATCTTAAGCAGGGCGACGATGTACCCCTTAAAATTGAAGCCGACGACAACTTGATTCGGTATATTGAAACATATGTAAGTAATCAAACCTTACGTATACGTGTGCAGCCGGGTATTTACTTCCGCAGGAAGAGCCCTATCCATATTTATTTGGAGAGCCGTAACTACAATTCCGTTGTGTTAAGCGGTTCAGGCGATATGTACACAGACAATACGATCACGAATAATGCGTTTAGCATGGATCTAAACGGATCGGGATCAGCATCATTAAAAATGGCATCTTTGCAAGTAAATGCCAGCGTTAATGGTAGCGGGAACCTCCGGTTCGAAGGAGATGCCGACCGTTACCGTGCTACTGTAAACGGAAGTGGTAATATAGACGGATTGGGTTTGAACACCCGCATAGCAAACATCACGATCAACGGTTCCGGGAACCAACGTGTGAGTGTAAAAGATGAGATTGACATTAAGATTCTAGGAAGCGGAAACGTTACGTACAAAGGCAACCCCGAAATCGTAAAAACACAAGTCACGGGCTCGGGAAAGATTAACAAGATTTAGGAACCATGAAAGAAAGCGGAATACTGTCACCACAACCCCAACCCGCTACAAGCAAAGCGAATGAGTATCTTTATGATATGTCGCCGAGTAATGAACATTTTCACGCTTTGCTGCGGAAGGATGAGAGCCAATTTATGGCTGCTCTATTCAAAGAATTTTTTCCCCTCGCTTGTAAAACAATTTACAGGTTTGTTCAAGATATGCCCATGGCAGAAGATCTTGCACAAGACGTGTTTATAAAAATCTGGAATAGACGCCACTCGCTTGGAGATGTTTTCTTCAAAGCATATGTGCAAAAAGCAGCGATCAATATGGCACTCGATCACATCGATAAAAAGAAACGGCAAGGAGCCCATACTGAGCTCTCACCCTTAGAAGAACAACTGCCCGCTGCACCCATATCCGGCAACCTACGCGAAACTTCTGCGCAAATAGAAGCCGCCATAGGACAACTTCCGGAAAAGTGCAGGGAGATATTTATACTAAGTCGATACGAAGAATTATCCTATAAAGAAATCGCCAGTACCTTGAATATTTCCGTGAAAACGGTCGAAAATCAAATGATCACGGCACTCAAGAAGCTACGGGTTTCTTTAAAAGATTACTTAACTAGTTAGCAAAGATTACCACCCATTATTATTTATTCATAACAGTACCTACAATTCATACATAGTTCATATGCTCGACAATCTCGATAACATAGACGCTCTAATAGCCCGCAAGCTGGATGGCACGCTTACCCAAGCGGAACAGGCAGCTCTATCGGAATGGATTGCCGCCGACGCCACCCATCTTTCTTATTACCAATCCATCCAAGAAGTGTGGGGCCTCACCGGCCGTACCCAATGGGCGCCCGAACCAGATGTTAGCGACAACTGGATGAAGTTCCAATCCAAACTACAGGCACAAGAAAGGCCCAACGAATTAAAAGTAGTGCACAAGGCCAATAACAAACGTACCTGGTTGCGCGTGGCGGCCATTGCCTTACCAATTTTAATCGCTACCCCGCTTATCTACAACCACTTCAAACCTAGTGCTGTAGAAGTGGCTAGCACCACCATTCGTACTGCCAACGGGGAAAAGAAAACCCTGCAATTGGCAGATGGCACCACCGTGCATTTGAATGAAAACAGCTCCTTGGCATACAACAACGATTTCAATACCGCTAAACGCAACATCCAACTCACCGGCGAAGCCTTCTTCGATGTAGCGCAAAATGATACGAAACCGTTTGCTGTAACCGCCGGCCGCTCCCGCACAGAAGTATTGGGTACCAGCTTCAACATTAAAGCTTACCATCCACAACCGGTAGAAATAGCTGTAACAAGCGGAAAAGTAGCCTTCATGGCCGAAACAAATGCCAACAACAAAGTAGTATTAACAGCCGGCCATAAAGGTATTCTTCAACTCGACGAAACCATCACTACTCAACCCATTGATGCACCTGTGTTTACACAATGGAGAGAAATGCGCTTTACTTACCATAAAGATCCATTCAGCAAAGTGATTAACGATGTTGAAAAAACATTCGGGATCGATATAGAAGTAAGTGATGCGGAGATTTTGAAAACGGACTATAACGGCCTTTTCACAACGCAAATGAAAGTTCCAGAAGTATTGGAAGTGATTACCATCACTACCGGCACACAATGGAAATTCGAAAACGGTAAATACATCATCAGCCATCGATAAATTTTTACACTCAACAACCCCATGAGGCTACGCGCATTCTTTTCATGGCTGGTAGTGTGGATGTGTTCTTTTAGTATTGCTATCCAAGCGCAAACAATGCTTAGTAGAAAGGTAACTGTGGATTATGCCAACAGCTCCTTGGAATCAGTATTAATTGATATACAACAACGTTATCAAATACCATTCTCCTACATCTCGCAAAACATTCCTTTAAAAAAGGTAGTGAATTTGCGCGCCCGTGAAGAATCGTTGCAAGTAGTCCTGGGTCGACTTTTCTCTAGCACCGACGTTACCTGGAAAGAAGTGTCGTCGCAAATATTACTCGTCAAAACCGAAGCTTATACACAAGCCATTGTAGGCGTAGTAACCGATAAAAACATGCGCACCCCCATTCCCGGGGTTACCATCTTCCTTCAATCCCAACCCAACATTGGTACTGTTTCAAACGGGGAAGGGCAATTCAAACTGAATAATATCCCGCTGGGCAGGCAAGACATTACCGTGCGATGTATAGGCTACAAACCGGTTACCCTGCCAGCAGTATTGTTCATGGCCGGAAAGCAAACCATGCTGAATGTAAGCCTGGAAGAAGATGTGATTACAGCGAAAGAATTCATGATTAGGGGAACACAGGTAGAAAAAGACAAAACCATTAACCCCCTAGCCATCGTTAGCGCCAGGATGTTATCGGTTGAAGAGGCCAACCGTTTTGCCGGTACCCGTAGCGACCCTAGCCGTATGGCTTCTAACTACGCGGGCGTTACCAATATGAATGATTTAAACAACGACATTATTGTACGGGGTAATAACTCGTTCGGGATGTTGTGGCGATTGGAAGGTGTGGATATTCCTAATCCTAACCATTACACGTACATCAATACCAGCGGGGGTGTATTTAGCGTACTTAACAATAACCTCATCGCCAATTCGGATTTTATTACGAGTGCCATGCCGGCCGAATATGGCAATAAAATATCGTCGGCTTTTGATATCCGGTTGCGTACTGGGAATAATTTAAAGCATGAATTTAATGGGCAAATAGGCCTAAGCGGGATAGAATTTAATGCAGAAGGACCATTAGATAAAGCACAGGGGAGCTCTTACTTAATAGGTGCCCGTATGTTGAACTTTGACTTTATTAAGAAGTTTGGTGTGGATCTTACAGTAGACGGTGTACCTAGGTTCAATGATATTACATTTAAGCTCAACTTTCCTGGCAAGTTCAACGATAAATTTGTTGTGTTTGGTATGGGAGGAAAGAGCAAGGTATTGTTTGAAGACGAAGAGAAAGATATGAGTCAATTGAGCCACCCCTTGGTGAAAACGTACGGTTTCTTCCGCAGTGATGTAGGTGTGTTGGGAATGCGTTATGAACATTATTATTCCCCGAAAACATATGGCCAAGTAATAACTTCCTTCAGCACGAGTGCCATTACTTCTACCCGCGATATTAATCAACCTGGTAAAGAAACGTTACGAGAATATGTAGGCGACTTCAAGGAAAAGGGCCTTACCATGTCGTACCAGCTAACACATAAAGCAGATCAAAAGAACTTGGTTAAATCGGGTATTACTTTCAGTAGGAAATCTTACAATTATTACCTGCGTAATTTGCAGGATAAGAACATCCCTTTGTACTCGTTGAATATCGACCAGCTGGCGATGGTGAATTTATTGCAAGGTTTTGTACATTGGCAATATAAGCCCATTCCAAAGCTTACTTTTAACACGGGCTTACATTATCAACAACTGTTTTATAACCGTACACAGGGTCTCGATCCGCGCTTTTCGGCGGAGTATGCTTTTAATACTAGGAGCAAGTTGAAACTGGGATATGGCTTACATCACCAAGCGCAGCCGGTGTACATGTATATTAACCGCAATTACAACAAGGAATCGCAAGTGTATACACCAGCCAACCGGGATTTGAAATTCTCGGCCAGCAATCACTACGTTGTAGGCTATGATTATTCCTTCTCGAAGTACTGGCGTTTTAAAACGGAGACTTATTTCCAACAGCATTTTAACATTCCTATTTCTGCTAGCCCGGGCTTCTATTCTGCATTAAACGATGGGGCAGGGTATAACGAGTATGTACCCGATACGCTTGTGAATAAAGGGAAAGGGGAGAACTACGGGATTGAATTTACCATAGAGAAATTCTTACATAAAAATACCTACTTCCTTTTCACCACTAGCTTATACAATGCGCATTACTTAGCACCTAATGGGAAGTGGTACAATACTTTGTACAATGGCAATTACATTGTTAACCTTGCCGGTGGCTGGGAATATCCTCTTGGCTACAAGAAGAAAAACGCATTAAGCGTGGATCTTCGCATTTTGCAATCGGGCAATAGGCGAGACTTACCGATTGATGTGGAAGCATCGCGGGCAAAGAACGAATTAGTGATTAAGGATGATGGGTTTTATGAACATCGTTACAAGGATTATTCTCGCGTTGATATTAAAGTAAGCTACCGTTTGAATCGCCCACATGTGAGTCACCATTTCTTTATCGCCATCGATAATTTATTGAATACCCGGAACGAGTTTGGAAATGTGTATTACTATTATGAACGCGAGCAGCATACAGCTTACCAAATGGGGATGTTTCCTTATGGTGGGTATAAGGTGTTGTTTTAAGGGAATAGTTGACGCTTGGTTGTTTACCCTTCCTCTTTTTATACTTGTGTTATATACGGTTTTATCAATTCACCTTCCTTCGTGATGCTATGTGTAGAATATAGGTTAACATATGGCCTATGTTTTTTTCTATACCTTCTTTTTAGTACTATTTCTAGCAAGGCGGGATTGTATTTGCCAGTTAGTTGGTATGTTCAAACATTCTCCCTACAAACACCAAAGCCCCGGTATTGCTACCGAGGCATTGATGATAATATCATGTAAAGTGGAATACGATTACTCTTGTGGAGGTGTAGGTGTAGTCGTACCGCCGCCTAATTTACATTTTTGTAATACTTCCCAAGATTTGCCGTTGTGGCGGAGGAAGTAAAGGTTGCTTACTTTGAAAGAAGCTTTGTACTCTTTGTTTTCGTACTCTGGCCATGCTTTTTCGAATTGAGCATCTTCCAAGTCTTTAAACGCAACGGTAACGTGCGGAGTAAAGCCTGTACGGGCTAACATAGTACTGAAGCCAAATTCTTTACGTAAGAAGTTGATTAATTGGCGGTGCATAGCGCTCATTTCTTCACTCTTCTCTACGTTGATAAACAAAACGCGGTTTTGTTTATTCGGGAAGGTGCCGTAGCCATTTAAGCCTACTTCGAATGGTGCTTGCGTTTTCGCGAATTCAGTCAACTCATCACAGAAAGCTCTTTCTAAGCTAGGATCAGCTGTGAAAGGTACTTGCAAAGTAATGTGTGGAAGAACTTTCAAAGCATACATTGGACCGTATGCTTCTGCAAATTCTTGCTTTATTTTAATGATCTCTTTACCTACTTCAGCAGTTGGCAAGAGGGCAATAAAGTAGATTTTGTTTTCTGGTCTAGGAGGGCGTGTATTTCTGAAACCACCACCGCTAGGACGTCTTTGACCGCCGCCGCCACCGCCACGGTTGTAGCCGCCACCACCGCCACCGCGGTTGTAACCACCACCGCCGCCACGGTTGTAACCGCCGCCGCCGTCTCTGTCGCCACCACGATTGTAGCCGCCGCCACCGCCGCGATTGTAGCCACCGCCACCACCGTCGCGATCACGACCGTAGCCTCCGCCACCGTCTCTGTCGCCTCGGTTGTAGCCGCCTCCACCGCCGCCACGGTTGTATCCGCCGCCGCCATCACGGTCGCCACCACCTCGGTTGTAGTCACGATCTCCGTAACCACCGCCGCGGTTGTATCCGCCGCCATCGCGATCGCGTCCACCGCCGCCGTAGCCACCGCCGCCATCTCTGTCGCGGCCATAGCCACCTCTGTCGCCGTAGCCACCACCATTATCTCGGTCACGGCCGTATCCGCCGCCACCTTGTCTAAATCCGCCATTTGAGTCACGGCTATATCCGCCACCACCGCCATCTCTGTCGCCACGGTTGTAGCCTCTGTCGCCGCCGTCACGATCACGGTTAAAACCGCGGTCTTGATCTTTGTCGAATTCGGATTTTCTGTTAAAACCGCCATCCCGGTCTTTGTTGGGTTCTTGTTGTTCTCTGTTGAAGTCAGGAGAAGAGTACTTTCGGGGGCGTTCGTTTCTCTCAAAGTTCATCTTACTTAATTAAGCGTTTTGAAGCAATATTTGCGATGATTTCATAAAAATGAAAAACATCTTCATATGAATTATACATAGGCGTTGGAGCAACCCTGATTACACCGGGTTCCCGCCAATCGACAATTATACCTGCGTCTGTTAGTTGTTGGTGAATTTCTTTACCAGCCTCGTTGAAGAGCAAAGATAATTGAGCGCCTCGTTCATTACAATTTTTAGGTGTAATTATTTCAAAATTTATTCCTTTCACTTGTTGTAGAAGAAACTCCAGGTAGTTGGTTAACCGGACACTTTTTTCTTTCAACTTTTGAATACCGGCAGCTTTAAATAGTTCCAGCGATGCTTTTAGGGATACCATATTAAAAACTTGGGCTGTACTCATTTGCCATCCTTCTGCGGCTGCTTTTGGTATAAATCCTTTTTCCATTTTAAAGCGGGTACTTTCTTCATTTCCCCACCAGCCTCCTAAACGGGGATACTCCCTGTCGGCTGCATGTTTCTCGTTAACATAAGCGCCACCTACAGCGCCTGGGCCTCCATTTAAATATTTATAAGAACACCAAACTGCAAAATCAACATTCCATTTATGCAATTCCATCGGTACGTTCCCGGCTACATGGGCAAGATCGAAACCTGCCATAGCGCCTACTTTATGGGCTGCTGCCGTAATGGTTGCTATATCGTATAACTGGCCGGTATAGTAATTTATGCCTCCCAGCAATATTACAGCAATTGATTCATTATGTTCGTTAATTATTTGCAAAATATCCTCGGTTCGCAGCAAATGCTCGCCTGGCCTAGGACTTATTTCTATAATTGCGGTGTTTGGGTCAAATCCATGGTGCCTAACCTGGGTTTCTACAGCGTATTGGTCGCTCGGAAAGGCCCCTGCTTCCATTAACACCTTGTACCTTGTTTTTGTTGGCCGGTAGAAACTTAACATCATAAAATGTAAGTTCACCGTAAGTGTATTCATCACCGAGATTTCCATTTCCTTCGCACCCATTATCTCTGCCAATACTGGCCTCATGGATGTTTGGTAGAATAACCACGGGTTTTTCGCTTTCCAATAACCTTCTACAGCACAATCCTGCCAATCTCTCAATTCTTGTGCTATTGCAGCTTCTACTGTTTTAGGCTGTAATCCTAAAGAATTGCCACAAAAATAAATGGCGTCTTTTCCATTACGCTGTGGGAAATAAAACTCCTGCTTAAACTTGCTTAACTCGTCTTTCCCGTCCTCTTGCTGTGCAAACGACAAGGTTGCTTCAAATGAATACATAGTGTTTCGGCTGCTCGATAAGCCACGTTGGTTGGTCCTTATCTCTATCTTTTAATTATGGATTGATTTTTCTCTCTATTGTCTCTGACTAAACGCTGATAATATAAAGTAATTACATAACGGGGTTTGACCTCTGTTTTTCATCGTCGGTTTACCGGTTTAATAAAGATAAGATTATATTCCTTTCTTTGAAAGAATTTTTTTCATCAATCTCCATCCAATAAATTACCTAATCCGCCCAAAATACTGCCTTCCTCTTTTCTACCACCAGGACCACTCATTGCCACAATACGGCTCGCTAAACGGCTGATTGGCAACGATTGAATCCACACTTTACCCGGACCTCTTAACACGGCAAAGAATAATCCTTCCCCGCCAAATACCATATTCTTAATGCCTCTTATAAATTCAATATCAAAATCTACGTTCTGCGTGTAAGCTACCACGCAACCGGTATCAATTTTCAACACTTCACCAGGCATCAGCTCTTTCTCAATTACCATACCACCGGCATGTACAAAGGCTAAGCCATCACCTTCCAATTTCTGCATAATAAAACCTTCACCACCAAAGATACCTGTACCCAGCTTACGTTGGAACTCGATCCCTACCGTTACGCCTTTCGCTGCACATAAAAATGCATCTTTCTGGCAAATAATCTTACCACCCATTAAATTCAAATCCATGGGGATAATTCTACCCGGGTAAGGCGCGGCAAAACTTACACATTTTTTGCCATGTCCCATATTGGTAAATGCTGTAATAAAAAGACTTTCACCGGTGAGAAGACGTTTGCCGGCCGACATCAGTTTTCCAAAAAAGCCTTGGCTGGCTCCTGAACCATCGCCAAATAAGGTGCTCATTTGGATCTCCTGGTTCATCATCATAAAACTACCACTTTCAGCAATCACTGTTTCTTGTGGGTCTAATTCGATCTCAACCACCTGCATTTCTTCGCCGTAAATGCGGTAGTCTATTTCATGGTTCTGTGGCATAAGAGTTTGCTTTATATCAGCAAGTTACATAAAAACAATATCCATTTGGAGATGGTATCCTGGTTGAACAACGATATCTTCTAAAAAACAGATTCCCTGGGTTTTCGACCTCCAAATTCTGAACTAATTTCCAATTCTGCAAGAACAATTGTATAACTGGTAAAAATTTAAAATTGGCTTTCCCTGTTTTACCCCTTCCATTATTGCTACTTGCTTACTTTTTCCACCTATTTACCTTACTATCAATCCTAAAAAACAGCCACTATAGGGCTTATAAATGATTTAGCTACCTTCTGTTACCCTTTCTAACAACAAAATTACGTACCCACATCGAAGAAAAAAAATGCCGTGCCGGATTGTGCCGCTTTATGCCGGTTTTGACCGGAATATGCCGGATTATGCCGCTTTGTGCCGGTTTGTGCCGCTTTATGCCGGAAAATGCCGGTTTTTGCCATCACTGCGCTGGTAACAACAGTAAGAAAATCGAGCAAAATCAAGGGTTATAGCAGAAAAATGTCGACAAAAGGCTTACTGAACCCCTGGAAACACTGGGAAAACACCCCAAAATGTCGACAAACTGTCGGTAAAGGGCTTACTAAATCCTTAGAAACACTGGGTATGTGTCGGTGAAATGTCGGTGGAGAGTCGGTAGAGAGTGGGAGAACTGTCGGTAGCATGTCGATGCACAATCAGAAAACAGTTGGAAATCACTCGATTAGTAAATCATGTTCAACAGTTACTAGGCGTGCAAGCTTGTTAAAGCGTTGTAATTCAAGTAACCATTTCAGTTAAAATGCCGAGCACTTGAAAAAACCATTGCCCACATTGCCAAAATATGGCGAAAAACATGCTATATATATCCCAGGTATATGTGAAATATATCTCCATATAGCAACAACGCGGTTTTACCATTGAAAGAACATTAAACTACCATTAGAAGATATTATAAACTGCGATGAAAACGTACCTGGGATACCCATTTTATACCTTATGCATAAAAAAAGCCGTCTCGATGGATATCGTGACGGCGATCTTTTAACCTACAACTGTTACACTGTTGTTTCTTTATATTGAATAATCAATCCTTTTCGAATGAATGATGTGGAATGCCTGCTTACTCCTGTATTCTTATTGTGCTGTATTTTACTAACATTACAACCAGTTTACACTTAGTTCATCTTGCATTTCTTCTAATTTGACTAGTGGCCCACAGGCATCCAGCATCACAGATCTTTTAATGATTAACTTCTTCGTGGGGCTCTTCGCCTGTTGGGAAGAAGTTATATGGTTTAGGTGAAATATAATTTTCGTCGTGTAATTCCGCGACTTTCTTCCTCGATAAGAACAATTTCAATATCACTACAAGGAAAGGCACGTATTTAAATGCTCGCGGCCATCCGTATTGGTCGAGTACATCTATTGAACGTTTGTTCATTGCATACATCACCGGTACCAAAATCAGGGTAAGGAAGGTTGCGAAAATCAAACCGAATACCATCGTCCATGCTAATGGTCCCCAGAACGCCACGTTATCACCACCGAAGTAGATATGCGGGTTACCGTGTGAGAACAAAGTAGCAAAGTCGATATTCAACCCTACCGCCAACGGAATCAAACCTA
The DNA here is from genome assembly GCF_003259335.1 of Chitinophaga skermanii. GTDB lineage: Bacteria > Bacteroidota > Bacteroidia > Chitinophagales > Chitinophagaceae > Chitinophaga > Chitinophaga skermanii. The sequence continues at coordinate 213,127 of NZ_QLLL01000001.1, read as the reverse complement.
AGATCGCTGCGATCGCGGTTAATAATACCGGTGTCATACGGGTTTTACCTGCTTCAATTACGGCTTCGTATACAGGCACGCCTTGTTGTACAAGTAAGTCGGTAAATTCTACCAATACGATACCATTCCTTACTACGATACCGGCTAATGCCATAATACCTACGCCCGTCATTACGATGGAAATATCCATTTTAAATATTGCGAAGCCTAAGAACACACCGATGATCGAGAAGAGGATTTCCATGAAGATGATCATGGGTTTACCGATGGAGTTGAACTGTACCACCATAATCATCAAAATCAAACCAAAGGCACCTAATGCTGCCATCATTAAGAAGTTCATCGTTTCTGCCTGGTCTTCTTGTTCACCGGTCATTTTCACTTGCACAGAAGCCGGTTTCGGGAAGGCAGCTACAGCTTCGTTGATTTGTTGTACTACTTCGTTGGCATTATAGCCCGATAGTACGTTTGATGCCAAGGTTACGACGCGTTTTTGATCGATACGTTTAATACCTGCGTACGTATTCGAATATCGAATGTCTGCTACGGCAGCTAATGGTACTTGCCTAATTACACCACCCATGTTCATGTCGCGGTACGTAATGTTCAAGTTCATGAGCGTATTGATGTTATTACGTTGATCTTCTTTGAGGCGTACCATAATTGGGTAATCATCATCTGGATCACGGAATTTCGATACTTCGGCACCAAGTAATGCTGTTCTTAAAGCGTTACCGATGGTTTGTGTTGAAATACCTTCACGGTTCGCACGCTCACGGTCGATATTAACAATAATTTCAGGTTTATTGCTCTTGAAATCGCTTTTCAATTCTTCCACACCACCGATTTGTAATGAATCGAGGTAGCGTTTTAATTTATCGGAAGTACCGGCAAGTTCATCAAATTCATCACCAGAGATTTCGATGTTGATAGCTTTACCTGTTGGAGGGCCACCTTGTTCTTGTTCTACCGTGATATCGGCACCCGGGATACCTTTTACAGATTCGCGGATTTTATCGAGATATTCTACAGTAGACTGACCATTACGTTTACCGAATTCCACGAAGGACACGGTTACTTTACCTTTATGGGTTTGTACCGACTGGTCCATTTCATTCGGATCGCCGGCACCTACGGCCACGTTAGAGATAATGGATTCTACAATTGGGTTGTTTTTACCGACTACTTTCGTAATACGGTCTTCGATTACATGCGTAATGGAATCTGTATATTTTTGATCGGTACCAATCGGTAACTCCAAGTAAGCATAAATAAAGTTCGGATCTGCTTGCGGGAAGAACACTACTTTGGGTTGACGAATACCTGTTAATACGATACTGAAAATCAACAAACCAAAGGTGGCAATCAAGATCAATACTGGGCGCCATCTTTTCAAACACCAAGTAAGTATGTTCTTGTATGCGTTCTGTACTTTAGGCCAGAAGTTGTGTTGGAACTTACGTGCCACACCGCCTAACCAGAAGCGTTCAGCAATAATTAATGCGTAAATAAACACCACGAAATTACCTACCCCTACACTATTTGAATAGCCCATCAGCGCGATGAAAGCAAACACACCTGTCATAATCCACATGCGTTTGTTCCAAGTTGGTTTCGGGTGATTTTCTCCTTCGTGCCTATCCATGAAATCTACTGCAAATACAGGGTTCATGATATATGCTACGAAGAGGGAAGCAATCAAAGTAGTGATTAAGGTTACCGGTAAGAAGAACATGAATTTACCGATAATACCCGGCCAGAATAAAAGTGGTACGAATGGCGCCAATACCGTTAAGGTACCCGACAATACCGGCAAGAATACCTCGCCCGCAGCCATTTTCGCCGCTTTTACAATACCTAAGTCTTTTCGCTCGTAGAAAATCCTGTGTACGTTTTCAATTACCACGATCGCATCATCCACCACGATACCCAATGCCAGCAAGAACGAGAACAATACCATCATGTTCAACGTGAAGCCATACATTGGCATAATAATGAAGGCGATGAACATCGAGATAGGCACACTTAATGCTACGAACACGGCGTTTACGGCACCCATGAAGAACATCAAAATCAAGGTTACCAATATGAAACCGATGATGATCGTGTTGATCAAATCGTGCAAGGTAACACGGGTAGAGTTCGACTGGTCGGCTGTGATAGTTACTTCCAAAGACTTTGGTAAGTAGTTTTCCTTCATATCTTCCGTGATTGCGCGGATTTTATCGGAAGCATCGATCAAGTTCTGACCACTTTGCTTGATAACGTTGAGCGTGATAACGTTTTTACCACCCAAACGTGCGTAGCTTTCTTGTTCTTTGAAGCCGTCTTTTACTTCGGCAATATCTTTCAAATACACTGTAGCGCCGGAGCTACCACGGATAACCATGTTTTGGATCTTCGTAGGGTCTTTATACTCACCTTTGATAGACAAGGTTCTCTTTTGACCATCTACCGATACCAAACCACCGGAGATCGTTTTATTCTCCGCATTAACAGCCATGGCTACATCATCGAAACTGATGCGCGCCGCGTCCATTTTGTATTTGTCGAGGTTGATTTGAATTTCGCGATCTAAAGCACCAACGATATCTACGCGGGTAATTTCGTTCAGTGTTTCGATGCGGTCTTGCATTTCATCGGCATACTTCTTCAATGTTTGCAAATCGAAGTCACCCGATAAGTTCACGTTCATGATAGGAATTTGCGACACATCGATCTTAATGATCTGTGGCGCCACCTTCATATCGTTGGGTAGATCTTGCTTTGCTTCATCTACCTTTTCGCGTACTTGTTGGCGAGCGGCTTCAATATCTTCGTTGGCATTGAATTCGATCGTAATCATCGAGTAATCTTGGATAGAATTACTCTTTAACTTTTTCACCCCGCTGATGGCATTGAGTTTTTTCTCAATGGGTTTGGTGATGAGCGTTTCAATATCTTCCGGCGAAGTACCTTCGTAGTAGGAGCTGATAATGAATTGCGGGAAAATTACTTCAGGGAATTGCTCCTTGGGTAATTTCATGTATGATATAATACCGGCGAGCGCGATAATAATAGTGGCCACGTAGATGCTCACTTTATTATCGATACTCCAACTGGTGGGTTTAAATTCTTTATTCGAATCTTTCATAGCATTGCGTTTGCAATTGTCAAATATTTTCGTGTTTTGTTGGCTAGGATATGATTACAACTTCACAAAGTCGTTCTCATTTAAGCCTTGGTAGCCGGTAGTAACGATTTGGTCGCCAGCAGTCAAACCCGATTTCACCTCTGCCAAATCATTATATGTTCTACCCATTTCGATCATTGCGCGCTTAGCTACTTGCTTACCACCTTCGTTTTTCACCACCATAACATATGGTTTACCCAAAGAGTATTGGATAACGTTTACGGGTACTACAATCGCATTTTTAGCGGTATAGTCAACGATTTTGATTTGCGCGATCATATTCGGGCGCAAATCTCTATCAGCAGGCAAAGGCACTTCTACTTTAATTGTGCGGCTAATTGGGTCGATTAACTGTGCAGCGAAGCCGATGCGGGTATTGATTTCTTTGTTGATATCTGGGAATGAGATAACCACTGGATCGCCGGTTCTTACTTTAGCAGCGAAAGATTCGGCGATATTGGCCACTACTTTTAGGTTATTGCTATTTACTACGCGGAACGAAGGTTGACCAGGAGCAGCTACGTCGCCCACTTTAGCGATCACAGCATCTACAGTACCGTTAATAGGGGAGATAATTTTATTGCTAGCACTTTGTTCTTGCGCTACAGCTAAGCTTTTTTGTAAAGCTTCGTAACCGTTTTTAGCATTGAGGTATTGGATTTCGCTACCAATTTTTTGCTCCCACAAGTTAGCTTGTTTCTTATAAGTGATTTCGGCAAGTTGCAAGCGTGTTTTCAATTCCGCGATGCTAGCTTGTGCCAAGCGATCATCTACTTGAGCTAAAGTTTGACCTTGACTAACATGTTGCCCTTCTTTCACGAAGATAGCCGTGATAACGCCGCCTTGCGAACGAGTAGAAACGTTTACGTTTTCGCGAGCATCAACGCTACCTTGTACATCGATGTAGTGATTAAACGTAGTATCATTAACAGTAGCTACTGTGATATTTTTTTGTTTTTCTACTTTAGCCGTGTCGCCCAGTTTGAGCTTAGCTTCTAGCTCGGCTACTTCTTTTTTGAGGGATACTAATTTAGTTGAATCTTTTGCGCGTTGGTTTTCTCCACCACCGCCGCAAGCGGCTACCGTGATTGCAAGAACGGGCAATAAGTAATATCCTTTGTTCATATAGAGTACTGATTGTAGTTGTAGTAGAATGTTGTTTAGAGTTTTCCGTAAGCTTTTAAGTAAGCAATTTTTGCAACGATCGCTTTATACAGCGCGTCGAAATAGTTGTTTTGCGCTGTTAATAAACCTGTTTCAGCAGTAATCATTTCTGTGCTGGAACCAACCCCTTCACGGTACTTTGTGATAGTAGTTTCATACACATCAGTAGCTAGTTGCATGTTATCTTCTTGCGCATTGAGTGCTTTCACATTGGAAGCGAAAGTGCTGCCGGCTTGGGTTTGTTCCAAGTCGATTGCCAGCCTAAGCTTCTCCATATTCACATCTGTTTTCTCAATTGCCAAGGCAGCTTGGTCTACTTGTCGTTTACGTTGGAAGCCTGTGAAAATGGGTACATTCAGATTTACGCCATAGTACATGTAACCGTACCACATTTGCGATTGAAAATAATCGAAATTGTTAGAAGCACGGGAAGCGCCGCCAGCTACGTTCAAGCTTAATGTTGGTAAGCCTTTTAATTTGTAGCGTTTAAGATCGTATTCAAGTACGCTTTTAGTGGATTCTAAATACGCGTAATCGGGGCGTGCTTGGTAGTTGAAATTGGAAGTATCTTCTACTTGTGCTTTCACCGCTTGCATACTAAGTGTATCCGTTAAAACAACGGGGTTATAGATAGGCATACCAATGCTGAAATTGAGCATGGCGCGGTTCACCACTAATGTATTTTGTAGCCCGATGACTTGGGTTTTAAGGTTCGTTAATTGAACGCGTAACCTGTCGACATCTAACTTCTCTACTAAACCGTTTTTATAAAACTGTTCAGTTTCGTATAATGATTTCTCTAATCGGGCAATATTTTCGGTGAAGATGTTTACGGCCTTTTCTGTTACCAATACGCTGTAGTAGGCTTGGTATACATTTGACTTAACATCTACCTCTGTTTTGGTTACATTTTTCTTCACCATATCTTCCAATGCCTTGCGTGCTTGTAAAGCCACGAGTACACTAGGATCGAAGAGGGTTTGGTTCATCACCACTTGGCCGGCCATGTTATATTTTAGTCCGAATGCAATAGGTACGAGCGTGCCTTTCGGAATGCTAGGATCGAAGTTGGAAGCATCGATCAATTGTTTTTGGATAACTGGGTTATCTTGGAACTGTCCATTTGCACTGATATTGGGTAATGCTAATCCGCTTACTTCTTTATTTTTAGCTAATTGGATTAATTCATCAATTTTAGCAGTTTTAATATCGGCCTGGTTCGATAAAGCATAGTTGATAGCATCTTGCACAGAGAGCTGCACGGGCGCAGCATTAGCTGGCGCGTTGTTGCTGACTTGTGCATTAACATTCGCGAAAAAGAGCATCACGATCCCTATCAAGAGCATGAGCTTCCGATTTAGTTGCATAAGTGCGGGTTTATATTATGGTAATTTTTGCTTGTATTTTTCTATTTGTTTATAGCCTTTTTGAGTAGCCAATCCAAACAAGAAATGTTCTAGTAGTACGCGCTGCACTCGGCCCATATCATAACCTTGGAGGTTTAAGATATCGGGGCGAAAACACATTAAGCAAGATGCCGTTCTGAAATGCGCCATAATCTCTATATCAATGTCTTCCCTGTAAAATCCTTCTGTAATACCGCGGACTAGGTTTTTCTTTATTGTATCGACGAGAAATACGTCTTTATGTTCTTCAAACTTTTGATAAGCCTTTGCATGGAATTTCTGCAAATCGAGGAGGGCCACAGGGTTCATATTCCGAAGCTTATCGTCGAGCATCTTCATTACCAAAAACATCTCTTCCAGTGCATCTTTCGATTGGGCGCGACCATCTTCACATTGTTCCTTCATCACATCCAAATAACGGGTAATCGCATGAAAAACAAGGTCGTCCTTATCTTCGAAATGGGCGTAGAGGGTTTTCTTGGAAATGCCCATACGCATTGCAATGTCATCCATGGTGATAGACCGAGTACCGTACTGCCGGAACAGCATAAAAGCGGTGTCTAAAATTCGTTCTTGTATCTCCATGTTTTGGTTTGATATGCTTTGACGACACAAAACTATGGAAACTTTTTAAACTACAAAAGTTTCCATTATATTTTTTTTAGGTTTTTTAGGGGGGATATAGAATCCGGGTAATAATAAGTATTTTTGCCCTGTGCTTACAATCAAAACTCGCTGAAAAGCAATGTTGTAGCACATCTAACTGTTAGCCTAAGTTTAATCAGCGCATTTTGTAACCGCATTTATATAACTTATTCAGAAGACCATGTCGCCGAAACTACGACTCAAAGTATTATTGTCCCGCATTTTGCGGTATTTCTTCCAGGGCTTATTGATTTTAGCACCGATTGGGGTTACTGTATTTACTTTATACTGGGTATTTACAACTATCGATGGGCTTTTGCCACGTGATTTAATAGAATCGGGGTCTCAATTTGCCTTTTTAAAGTACAAAGGTGTAGGATTCGTGTTGGTGCTTGTATTGGTGGTGGTGGTAGGATACCTCAGTTCCAACTTCATATTAAGTCGCATCTTCGATATGTTCGACCGCCTCTTGGAAAAAACACCTTTCATTAAGTACATCTATTCTTCTGTGAAAGATGTGTTTGATGCGTTTGTAGGGGAGAAGAAAAAGTTTGACCACCCTGTATTGGCCAACATTTATGGGCAAGATACATGGGAGCTAGGTTTCATTACACAAAATGATGTAACCCACTTTGGATTAGATGAAACATATATCGCTGTATATGTTCCGCATGCATACGCCATTACCGGCAAAGTGTTTATGGTAAAGAAAGACAGGGTTCGCGAGTTAACGAACATTTCAGCAGGCGAGGCCATGAAATTTGCCGTGTCGGGTGGTGTAACCACCCTTACCCACGATGAACATGGGCATGGACATACGCAGCACAACGAGAAATAATTTATATTTATGATCCCGCTTCTTAGAGGCGGGATTTTTTTTACCATCTAATTGTTTGTTAACATGTTGACCCGTTTCTTCAAAGCGGCCGCCATTGCTGCGGCTGTGCTTACTTGTACATGTATGGATATGCCCTTAGCTTATGGCTGGGGATTTTTTGCGCACCAGCGAATTAACCGTTTGGCAGTGTACATGTTGCCACCTGGGATGATGGCATTTTTTAAACCCAACATCGAGTATATCGTGGCCCATGCTTGTGATCCCGATAAGCGTAGATACCTGCTACCGGCAGAAGGCCCGCGGCATTACATTGATATAGATCGCTATGGTGCTTACCCTTACGATAGCTTACCCCGTATTTACAACAAGGCTGTAGAGAAATTTTCTGCCGACACATTACAACGATATGGCATATTACCTTGGCATTTCGAAAGAATGATGGCACGATTAACGAAGGCTTTTGATAGTACGGATGCTACATACATATTGCGAACTGCCACAGAACTAGGTCATTACATCGGCGATGCCCATGTACCGTTACATGCGAGCAGTAACCATAACGGTCAATTCAGCAACCAGCATGGGATTCATGCGTTGTGGGAGTCGCGTATACCGGAGTTATTAGCAGATATGGAATATGATTTTTGGTTAGGGAAGGCCGTGTATATCCATGATACACGGGCATTTATATGGCGCGTGGTGATGGAAAGTGCATTAGCAGCAGACAGTGTTTTACAGCTTGAAAAGAAGGTAACAGCGCAATTTTCTGCAGATGTAAAATATTCGTTTACCTACAGGAACGCTTTGCTGGTAAGGGGTTACAGCGATATGTATGTACGTGCTTATGCAAAAAGCATGGGCGATATGGTGGAACGTAGAATGCGAAATTCTATATTTGCAGTGGCGAGCTGTTGGTATACAGCATGGATAAATGCCGGTCAACCAACACTTTCTTTCAAAGTAAAAGACACACTTAATACGGAGGAGAAACTCGCTATGCAGGCCCTGGATGACAGTTGGAGGAAAGGTAAAATATTTGGGCGCGGGCATGAGTAATTATTGAACAATTCGATTATCTTTGTCGCACATTCTTTTAGCCAATCCTACACCATCATCAGCAAGTTTTGCAGCTGAACAATTTTTTCCGATCATCCTTAGAAAAACCATAGAACTGTGGAAAAAGCAAACAACGAATTCAATCTAGATCGCAAAATGAAGGTGCACAACTTTAACGCGGGTCCTTCTGTATTGCCTAACGAGGTACTATACAAAGCCAGCAAAGCATTGATTGACTTTGATGGTACCGGCATGTCGATACTTGAAATAGGGCACCGCACCCCGTATTTTATGGCAGTAATGGATGAAGCACGCTCGCTTGCGCGTGAGCTGATGCAGCTAGACGACGACTTTGAGGTAATGTTCCTCCATGGCGGCGCCAGCACTCAGTTTATGCAAGTCCCTATGAACCTGCTCGATAGTGGCGAAACAGCTGCTATAATTGACACCGGCGTTTGGTCGAGTAAAGCTATTAAAGAAACCAAGAATTTCGGATTTGTAGATGTAATCGCTAGTTCCAAAGATGCGAATTACACTTACATTCCAAAGAATTACACAATTCCGCCCCAAGCGAAATACTTGCATCTTACTAGCAACAACACCATTTACGGTACACAGTACCATTCGTTCCCCCAAACCGATGTTCCTGTGGTGGTTGATATGAGTAGCGATATTTTGAGTCGCCAACTTGATTACAATCAATTCTCATTGATTTATGCTGGTGTTCAAAAGAACATGGGTGCTGCAGGTGCTACCATGGTAGCCGTGCGCAAAAGCATGCTAGGAAAAGTTTCTCGTAAAATCCCTACCATCCTCGATTACAATCAACATATCGAGAATGGTTCTATGTTAAACACCCCTCCCGTATTTGCCATTTACATTTCCATGCTTACGCTTCGCTGGCTGAAAGGCCAAGGAGGCTTAGCCGGCATCGAGAAATTAAATGAGAAAAAAGCAGCGTTACTTTACGACGAAATCGACCACAACCCATTGTTCCGTGGAACAGTTGCGAAGGAAGATAGAAGCTTAATGAACGTATGTTTCATCATGGACAAACCAGAATTAGAAGAAGAGTTCGTGAAATTCTGTAAGAAGGAAGATATAGTAGGTATTAAAGGACACAGACTTTCAGGCGGTTTCCGTGCATCGTTGTATAACGCATTGCCCATGGAAAGTGTAGAGGTGATGGTTGAAGCCATGAAATACTTCAGTTTGAAGAAAGTCTAACGCACTTCCTTAAACCCTGTATGATATAACAATTGGCGCCTCTACAACATAGAGGCGCTTTTTTATTTTTGGTATTTCTTTTGATTGGCTAGGGCATTTCTTATTTTTACACGGCATATTTCACCACTATTATTTTTTATTATGGCAAGTATTAAACCCTTTGAGGCATTACGACCAACAGTAGAACTGGCTGCTCAAGTAGCCGCCCGCCCTTACGATGTACTTTCTTCAGAAGAAGCAAAAGTAGAAGCAAATGGCAACCCGCACTCCTTCTACCACGTTTCTAAATCAGAAATCGATTTGCCCGAAGGAACCGATGTACACAGTGCTGCCGTGTACGCAAAAGCTGCAGAAAACTTACAAGCACTCGTTAACAACGGCACCCTCTTCAAAGAGGCATCTGCTTGCTATTATATCTATAAATTAGTGATGCATGGCCGCTCACAAACCGGCCTTGTTTGCGTGTCTTCCGTAGAAGATTACAACAACAACATCATCAAGAAACACGAATTCACCCGCCCAGAAAAAGAACAAGATCGTATCAACCACATTACGGCTACGAAAGCACAAACCGGCAATGTGTTCCTGGCATATAACGATGTTCCTGAAGTAAATAGCATTATCGATCATTGGCAAACTGCCCATGCACCGAAATACGATTTCGTGGCGGAAGACGGTATCTCTCACACCATTTGGGTAGTGAATGATGCAGCTACTGTGAATAACATCACCCAATTATTCGAAGAGAAAGTACCTTGTACCTATATCGCCGATGGCCACCACCGCGCAGCTTCTGCTGCCTTGGTACACGCCGCTTTGGTGAAAGATGGTAAGCCCGCTGAAGCTGCTAACTGGTTCTTAACCACCATTTTCCCAGCCAGCCAACTCGCCATTCTCGATTATAACAGAACCGTAAAGGATTTGAACGGCCTCAGTAAAGAAGCCTTCTTATCACAGCTCGACTATACTTTCACAGTAGAAGCAGTTGGTCATACCCCTAAAAAGCCGGCCATGTTGCACGAGTTCAGCATGTACTTAGATAAAACTTGGTACCACCTCGTTGCAAAAGAAGGTACATTTACCACCGATCCTATTGGCGTATTAGACGTTACCATCTTGCAAAACAACGTGTTAGACAATATTTTAGGTATTAAAGACCCTCGTACCGATAAGCGTATCGACTTTGTAGGCGGTATCCGTGGTTTGGAAGAATTGGTTAAACGTGTTGACAGTGGCGATATGCAAGTAGCATTTGCCTTGTACCCGGTAACCATTCAACAATTATTCGACATCAGCGACAGTGGTAATGTAATGCCTCCAAAGTCAACCTGGTTCGAGCCTAAGCTCCGTGATGGCTTGTTGACGCACACGATTTAGCAAAACTTTATACACAGATATTTTATAAGCACCGTCGATCCTTATACCTTGCAAGTGGCCTATTGGTTTTGCATGGAAGGGTTGACGGTGCTTGTTTTTAATGGCGAAGCGGCTCATTCGGGGTGCTTCAACTTTTTTCTTATTTTTACATAAAACGGATTTATTACATGGAATGGCGCAAGCTTAGTTTACGATACACATTATTGATGGCTGGATTACTTTCCTCCGCTTTTGTTTTTGGTCAAGATGCTTCGGAATTAGCGAACACAGCGCGGAACTTTATGCGTACCGGGGATTATGCGAATGCGATCCTAGTGTTGAATCAAGCCATCCAGCAATCTCCCTCAGATCCTTCATTAAAGCGCGAATTGGGATTTGCGTATTACTTGAAAGGGGATATGAGTCGTGCGAAGAATGTAATAGAGCCTTTGCTCGACAAGCGGGATGCGGATGTACAGTTATACCAAATTGCAGGTAACATTTACTTGGCACGCGAAGAATGGAAGAATGCCGAGAAATTGTATATAAAAGGCTTGAAGAAGTTCCCGGATAGAGGCGAGTTGTACAACGACTATGGCCAGTTACAACAGAATATGCGCAACTTTGACGGGGCTTTGCATACTTGGGTGAAGGGGATTGAAGTAGATCCTTTATTCCCAGGTAATTACTACAATGCTGCCCGTTCGTATTTCTATTCCAAAGATCCTATTTGGGCCATCATTTACGGTGAAACCTTCGTGAACCTTGAGAGTTATACAACGAGAACAGCCGAAATGCGCGATGTGATTATCGAGAGTTACAAGAAAATGTTCGATGACCCGGCTATGTTTTCTAGCATCCCGGAGGCACCAGTGAAGAAAAGCAAGAAGAACAACGCTGCCGGTAATGAATTTATCAACGCTTTCAAACATAGCATATCTAAGCAGATTAGTACCGTTACAACCGGCATTGATCCTGAGAATTTGATCATGTTGCGAACAAGATTTATCTTGGATTGGTACAGTATGAATAACGAGATGTACCCATTTGCATTATTCGATTTTCAACGGAAATTGTTGAAAGATGGGATGTTTGAAGCCTACAACCAATGGTTATTTGGCCCAGCAAGCAACCAATCAGAGTATAAAGCATGGACAAGTTTGCACAAAGCTGAATACGACGCATTTAATCAATATCAACGCAACCATCCTTTTAAACCCCGTAAAGGCGAGTTTTACGACAGTAACACCACTACCATCGGGAAGTAAATCCTAAAAGGGTGTTTGTGCAACAATAAGAAATTCCAATACCGCCGAGCCATAGGGCCGGCGGTGTTTTCACGTTACACACAAAACTAAATCACATTAGCTTATGCTAGTTGCAAAACACCAAAACACCCTCGACAACGCGGTTAAAGCGAACCACGAAAGAACCTTTTTTGCACAATACCCCGAACATCCGAAAGCTTACGGGGAAGAAGCGCCTACCCGCGGAGAAGAGAATTTCAAAGCGATGCTGAATAGGCCTTTTACCGCTTTGAAACAACATGTTGTTGAAAGTTGGGTGGGTGAAGAAGTTAGCCCTTATACGCAAGCGCCTTTGGGTATAACGTACCCTTCTATTGCCGTTCCCGAATTAATTAAGAGTGCTACCCATGCAGCCGAAACTTGGGCGAACGTGCCAGTGGCAGAACGTGCCTCTATTTTAACAGAAACGCTTGATAGGATTCAACATCATTTCTTCGAAATTGCCCATGCTACTATGCATACTGCGGGCCAGAGTTATATGATGAGCTTCCAAGCATCGGGCCCACACGCCAATGATCGTGCTTTAGAAGCTATTGCCATGGGTTACAGCGAATTACAACGTTACCCGCAAGAACAAGCTTGGGAAAAGCCCATGGGCAAGTTCTCTATCAAACTCCACAAAACATTTAAAGCCATCCCGAAAGGAATTGGTCTTGTAATAGGTTGTTCTACCTTCCCAGTTTGGAACTCCTTACCAGGTATGTACGCCGATTTAATTACAGGCAACCCGGTTATCGTTAAGCCACATCCGAAAGCTGTATTACCCATTGCGATAGTAGTAAGTGTAATCCAAGAGGTGTTGGAAGAAAATGGTTACAGCCCTTATATCTGCCAATTAGCCGCCGATAGCTCCGCTAACTTAATAACGAAAGAATTGGCGGAAAACCCGGCCATCAGTCTTATTGATTATACTGGCGGCAGTGCGTTTGGTAATTATGTAGAATCGATTCCAGGCAAAACTGTATTTACCGAGAAAGCAGGTGTTAACTCCGTTATTCTCGATAGTGTAAAAGATATTGATGCCGTTATGCAGAACCTTGCATTTTCGGTGTGTTTATATTCAGGCCAGATGTGTACGGCGCCGCAGAACTTCTTTATTCCAGAAAGCGGTATCGATACTCCTAATGGCAAAGTAAGCTTTAGTGAGGTAGCGCAGAAATTGAAAGATGCCATTACAGGCATTGTAACGAATCCTAAAATGGGTGCCGGTACATTGGGTGCTGTACAAAATGAAACAACGCTACAGCGCGTAAAAGATGCCACGCAATTGGGTGCAAAAGTAGTATTAGAAGGTAGTCATGTGAATAATGACGAGTTTGCCAATGCCCGTACAACTTCGCCGGTTGTGTTGGAGGTAACTTCTGCCGACGAGCATATCTTCGAGCGCGAGTTGTTTGGTCCTATCGTATTGTTGATCAAAACGAAAGACACGAACCATTCTGTTCAATTAGCAAAGCAAATGGCTCGCCAGCATGGTGCCATCACTTGCGCGGCTTATACGACCGACGAAGCAACGAAAGCGAAGATTGAAAAAGAAATGAACAGCGTATTTGCGCCTGTAAGTTTCAACTTAACGGGATTCATTTGGGTGAACCAACATGCGGCATTCAGTGATTTTCACGTAACAGGTGGTAACCCAGCAGGTAATGCCAGCTTCACGAACCAGGAATTTATCTTGAAGCGCTTTGTATGGGTGGGGAACAGAACTTTGGTAGACGCTTAATAGGTACTCTATGGCATGATTTCTGAAAACAAAACGTTGATATGACAATAAAAGTAATTATAAGCATTTTCCTTTCCGCCACCTTATTTATGTCGTGTGCCCAAGCACCTACAGCCGATAAAGCCGTTGTGCAGGATGCCGATAGTATAAGTGTGAATGACGTGGGAGATGTTTATAAATTGGATACTGCGTCTAGTGTACTCACTTGGATCGGTACAAAATCGACAGGTGGGCATTCGGGCGAGTTCGACATCACATCGGGTAATATCTACGTGCAAGATTCTACCATAACAGGCGGCCAGTTCATTATTAATGTGGGTAGCTTGAAGAATGTAGACTTGGCGAAAGATGCCGATATGCGAAGTCAACTCGAAACCGAGTTACGCGGTCCGAACTTCTTCGATGTAGCCAAGTTTCCATCGGCGAAATTTGACATCATATCAGTGCAACCTTATAAATCGGAGCCGGGTGCAGATACGATCTTGTTACAGAACGCTACGCATATTGTGAAAGGTAACTTAACCATTAAAAATGTTACCAAGAGTATGAGTTTCCCAGTACGCATTACCTTAACGGCCGACGCGGTATTAGCACAAGCTAATTTTAACATGGATCGTACGCTTTGGGGAATGACATATAGGGCAGATAAATCGTTGCAAGACAAGCTGATTAACTCGCAAGTGAATATCACGTTCAGCATCACTGCCAAGGCGCAACAATAATTAACATTTTCTAAATAGCCGGGGCCACAGCGTTTGCAAGGAAATTTGTAAACTCTGTGGCCCTTCGCTTTTAAATACGCAAAAAATCGATTATATTTATAAGCCTACACCTGTTAGTAATTAGAGAAGTACCATGGAAATGAATGAACTGCGCGATATGAAATTAGCTCGGTTAGCCAAAGCAAAGGCATCTTTTATGTCGCATTTAATGGCCTATATCTGTATAAATTCCACCTTATGGGCAATTTGGTATCTTGCCTTAAAGAATTATAACGGTTTACCATGGCCCGTTTGGTTCACATTCTCCTGGGGAATAGGGTTACTATTTGGATATTGTAATGCATACCGCCGGTACTCCGTTGTGGATATCAACAGCAGTGAAGGAGAGGAGGCACAATAAAAATATTGGAAAGGTTCGCAAGCTTATGCTGTGCGGGATTATTCACTAATGACAACTATCATGCACCAACCTACTAGATTATTCGACGTTATTGCCTACCAATTGGAAAATTATCCAAAGCAGGATATGCTTTGCGGTAAAGTGAATAACACGTGGAAGAAGTACAGCACGAAAGAAGTGGCCGATTTGACCATGCAATTCAGTGCGGGTTTGTTGAAACTGGGTTTGGGCAATCATTCGTCCACCAATTTAGAAACGCTCGATAAAGTAGCCATCATTTCACAGAGTAGACCCGAGTGGATGATGACCGACTTAGCGGTACAGCAGGTGGGTGCCGTATTGATTCCCATTTATCCTACTATTAGCGCACAAGAAACAGAATACGTATTGAACGATGCGGCGGCGCGGATTTTATTTGTGAGCGATGAAACGATTCTCGAAAAGATAGAATCAATGAAGGACCGCCTTCCTACCATTAAAGAGATTTACACTTTCAATAAAATAGACGGTTATAAACATTGGACGGAGATTTTGGCCATGGGTGAAGAAAAAGATTACCCAAGAATCGAAGAGATTAAGGCTAGTATCGATCCCTTCCAATTAGCCACTATTATTTATACTTCCGGCACAACAGGGTTTCCTAAGGGAGTGATGTTGAGTCATGATAACATTATGAGTAACGTGCGTGCTTGCACCCCGTATTTACCTGTAAATAGGGAGGCGCGTAGTTTGAGCTTTTTGCCATTGAACCATATATTCGAGCGCATGGTAACGTATGTATACCTCACCTCTGGGGTATCAATTTATTATGCGGAAAGTATGGATACCATTGCAGATAACTTGCGCGAGGTGAAGCCTAGCATTTTCACCACGGTGCCCCGCTTGTTGGAAAAAGTGTATGAGAAGATCATGGCGAAGGGCTTAGAACTGAAAGGTATTAAACGAGGATTGTTCTTCTGGGCGATAGAGCTAGGTAAGCAATTCGAGTTAAATAAAGATTTAGGCTGGTGGTATAATGTGAAATTGAAAATCGCGAATAAGCTCATCTTCAGCAAATGGCGTGAAGCACTGGGCGGCAATATACAAGCCGTAGTAGTAGGTGCCGCTGCATGCCAGTTGAGGTTATTAAAAATATTTACAGCGGGTGGCATCCCTATCTTAGAAGGTTATGGTTTATCGGAAACATCACCGGTAATAGCGGTGAATAGGATGGATACTACCGATAGGATGTTTGGTACTGTTGGCCCAGTTATTAGCAACGTAGAGGTACGTATAGCCGAAGATGGCGAAATTCTTTGTAAAGGGCCGAATATTACCATGGGCTATTACAAACGCCCGGATCTTACAGCCGATGCAATTACCGATGGTTGGTTCCATACCGGCGACATCGGGGTATTGGTAGAAAATAAGTTCTTAAAGATTACCGATCGTAAGAAGGAGTTATTTAAAACCTCTGGCGGTAAGTTCGTAGCTCCACAACCGATTGAGAATAAATTTAAAGAGTCGCCTTTTATTGAACAGTTAATGGTAGTAGGTGCCGACCGGAAGTTTACCGGGGCCCTTATTGTACCTAACTTCCGTAACTTGGAAGATTGGTGCCAGAAGCATGGCATCCCGTTCAGCAATAAGCACGACATACTGCAACACCCCGAGGTAAAAGGCTTGTTCCAAACAACGGTCGACAAATACAACCAATACTTCAACCATATCGAGCAAGTGAAGAAATTCGAGTTATTACCAGAAGAATGGACGGTAGATACGGGTGAATTAACACCTACTTTGAAATTAAAACGGAAAATAATATTAGAAAAATACGCCAACGAGATCGAGCACATTTATCTTTCGTAGGAAATTTGTAGAAATTGACTATTTTTGCACTCCTTTCGTAGGCCTAGCTTACTGGAAGATGGCCCTGTAGTTCAATGGATAGAATAGAAGTTTCCTAAACTTTAGATACAGGTTCGATCCCTGTCGGGGCTACAAGAACGCTACAATTCGAGTTTTACTTGGATTGTAGCGTTTTTTTATTTGATCAAACCCAATCTTTCAATTAAACCTCATGTGGTCAATTATCTATCAAAAAATATGAAGTATAGTAGACTAATCTATTTTTGATTCGTTTGACAATATTTTTTCTTGCAAACTCTTTAGCCGATCAAACTTATACTCTTCCACCTTTGCTTGTACTTTCTTTTTGAACTTTTCAGATAAATGAGGGTCGTTCAAAAGATCATTCGAATATTGTTGCCATGTTTCATCTTGTTCTTTTACTTTGACTTTAGTTGAATGCTTAGTCATTCGCTCAAAAATTAGTTTCCAACAGAAAGCGATAAACATAGTAATTGATGGTGCAATAATGATCAACCAAGATTTATATACATTCGTATCAGGAAGATTATTGGCAAGTGATATTAATAACGTTCCTCCTCCAACACCTAAAAATTGGGGAACGTTTTGTTGGTTTTTGCTGTCGGCAATGTGGGTTAACATATCCAACTTTTATATGGTTATTCTTCGGTTAATATTTCTACGATTCGTAACACTTTATCTTCTTCTACACGTTCCATATTCAATTCGATTACTTCATCGTTGTAAAAGGTAAATATCAAACTACCTTTCTTCGTTTTTAAAATCTTTTGAACACGGTAATGTTTCAACTTGATTTTAATAAACTCAACTACCACCGGTAGAATACCAGCTAATATTAAACCACAGCTGATTGTAATTACTATAACATCAAATGTACTCATAACCTGAAATTACAAACCGCCAACATTCCCACCTTCTTTTTTAGCAACTATTTTAAATTCAGTAATTTTCAAACACGTAGCATCGCAACCATCTTGCATTTCCCATGAATAATAATTTTCACTATTTGTTAGTAGTGCAATAAATCCCGGGCGAAAAACAAAAGGTATTGATTACTTTTTCTCGCTTTCAAAATTGTCTTTTACTTCTTGTTGAAAATATGCAGGCATGTACTTGTAAGCGTCTTTCACAGGAATGGTAAGTGTGGGAACATCGTTCATTACCACCAGGCAACTATCCTTTGCTTTATTCAGTAGACAACGTACTACAATAGAGCGTTCAACATGGTCGTTCACCAGCTTGTATTCGGATACATATACATTCATACTATTGTATCCTAAGCCTTCTTGACCATAATAACGGTGCGTAACTTCATCGTAAACAGGGTTGATAATGTGATCGAAGTTTTTGATGCGCACAAGTTGCTTATGCTTATATAACCACAAATCTGCCACTTCGCCTTGGGGCTGATCCCACTTGCTTTTCGTGAATATCAAATCATGCATATTATCGCCATCATAATCCTCGAAATCAAGAGATAATTCTTCATTGCGGAGCTGAACCGAGATAGAGCGCTCATTTACTAAAGTATCCCAAGTACCTGAACGGTCGTGTAGTACTAATAGGTTGGCTGTACTATCGTTTATAAGGCGAACGATGATGCTGTGTTTTTCCGTTGGTTCAAAAGGATGCCCAATTAATAGCGACATGCGAGGGTTTACAAACAAGAATACAGTATCTGCTTGGTGGGATTTGAATACACTATCGGAATACTTAAGAACAGCAGCATATGGAATAGTGTCGTTACCGGTTTGAAACCCGGTTTCTTCAACACCTTCACAGGCTACAAGGAAAATGAGTAGAATAGGGATTAAATATTTCATATTTGAATATAATAGAAATATCAATTGACTTCCATCACCTAATAGTGGGATAAAAAAACGGCGGAACACTTGGTCCGCCGCCTTGTTGAGAATTTACCAGTGCTAAGTACTAGCGCAATGATTGCCATTGTTGTAGTAGAATGTCGGCGTGTAAAGCCAAATCTAATTGCACCTGGTTAAGATCTTCTTGTTGTAGGTTTGTAAGAAAGTCGTTCTCTGCCCCTTGTGATTGCTGTAATGCTTGACTAATACCCATGTGCATGGCTTTCATCACCCAACTTCTTTTGTTAGAGATGTCGAGGATTTGGTGCATGATTTGTGAGCGTGTTACATCGGTGTTGACAGTTGTTCGGGAAGAGGCTATGTACAAATTCTTAGAAACATCAACAGATTTCAGACCATGCCAACGCTTGGCGGGATGGTCGTAATGGTGATGATTTAATTGTTTCTTGCTCATAGTTCTTTAATCTAATACGTGATAGCCTTCATTATAAATTTACACAATAAAAGTGCAAAACAGAAGAGGTTTTGGTTGAATTACTCCCAACTTAACGAAAAAATCACACTACTCCTAGTTTCTTCGCAACATTCTGAAAATAAATATTGTGGGGTTCTTTTATGCGATTTTTTTATAATAAAAAAAGAGGGCCTACAAAGCCCTCTTTTTTGATATATCAAATATTGTGAAATCAACTTTTCTACTTCACACTTGCATGTCCTGCTTTCTCGAAGAAATCGCGTAACAAAGTATAAGTACCGGCATCGGCATTAATATGTGTTAATGAATCAATGGCCATCGAATCAATATCAAAGTCTACATTCAAGCTACCTACAATTGTTCCTGCTGCATTGTAAAAAACAATCGCGTTGCGGTATATAGGCATTTTAGACGACATTGGAATATCTAGTACAGGTTTCTGTAAAATGCGAATTAAGGCTTCACCGGCTGGGCTATCTTTCTTATAACTATTCGTTTTCTGCGCTTGGGTATCTACGCCCCCAGCTGTGGTTAACACGTATCCACCAGGTAAAGCATAGGTTTCAAATGAATCGAAATCGAGTTGATTGATGAACTTCGGCGATTGCGTGTATTGGTGTGTAAGCTGCTTCATTATGCGACGAATAAAAACCGGGTGAAGAAATACTGTTATCCATCAAAATATATGATTATTTATTCAATTATAAAAATAGAAAATGAGGAATTGAAGAAATATATACTGCCGTTGAAGGGAGCGACGCAACGGGGGCTGCGTAAAGTTACGAAAGTAGACATCCGCAAAAGCAGCAACGCCCTCTACAAGTAGAAGGCGTTGCTGTGAATCAAGAGTTTATAGTGTAAAAAACCCTAGTACAAGAATGAACCGGGGGTATTATAAGTTCCACGTACACTATAGTACTAAGGTTACGATCGAGTGTGGTAAGCTTTCGGTTGCGGCTGCTTTACCATCGATCCATAAGTTATACGGTAACTTTTGGTTCGTCATGTTTAATACGATAACAACAATTTTACCGTCGGTATTTTTAAACGCTGTTGTTTGCAAAGCGGCCCTGCTGCTGCTTGCGCCGATGCGTACTGCACCAGGACGAATAAAGCGAGAGAAGTGGCCCATGTAATAATAAGCGTTGGTGTAAATTAATTGGCCGGTACGTGTATCGGCGTGTACAGGTGCAAAGCACAAGTTGCCTACGTGGTTCGGGCCGCCTGTTTCATCTAACAAGATGTTCCAGTCGATCCAAGCTGCGGTACCGTTGTTGAAGTCATTCACCATAGAGTTACCATAACGTTCGCCGAGCGACCAGTTATTGATAGAATCCATGTTGAATTTTTCTTTACAGCCTTCTGTGAAGATGAGTTGTTTATCGGGGAATGCTTGGTTCACCAATTTCACGTTATCGAACTGCATGTTGCCACCTGTCCATGTTTCGTACCAGTGGAAACCGATACCCCACACATACTTAGCAGCTTCTTTGTCGTTCAAAATCACGCTGGCGCGTTGGAAGATCAAATCGCGGTTGTGGTCCCATGCAACGAGTTTTTTATCTTGCATACCATCTTTATGTAAAGTTGGGCCGAGGTATTCTTTGATGAAATCTCTTTCCTCCTCCGCAGTAAAAATACAAGACTCCCATTTTTGTTTTGCCATTGGTTCGTTCTGCACACTTAACCCCCATACAGGAATACCTTCCGCTTCGTAAGCTTTGATGAACTTGATATAGTAGTTCGCCCAAGCTTGGCGTGATCCCGGTTTTAAGTGACCACCTTGTAACACGTTATTATTGTCTTTCATGAAAGCCGGTGGGCTCCATGGACTTACCAACATTGTTAGTTTACCGCCGGCTGTTTCAATGGCTTTCTTAATGAACGGGATGCGGAATTGGCGATCTGGTTCGATGTTGAAAGTGCTTAAGGTTGAATCGCCTTCTTTAACGTAGGTATAAGAATGGCTGGAGAAATCGCAACTGTTAATGTGCGTTCTAGCCATGGAATACCCGTTACCTTTTGCGGCATCGAAAGAAGCCGTAAGGAACTCTTGTTGTTTATCTGCAGGCAACTTCGCGAAAGTTTCGGCCGAAGCATCTGTTAACGCCGCACCAATACCTGTAATGGTTTGGAAAGTGTTACGCGGGCTAACGAAAATGCAAGGTTCTGTTTCGAAAGGTTGCGCTTTATCTTCCCAATGTAATGTATCCGTAATTTGCAAGCGTAATTTGCCGCTATCGGATGTTGTGTAAACGGTCACGCTTTGGTGATCGTTGAAATTGAAATCTGCTGTAGCAGTTTGATTTGTATCCGCTGCTTGTTTGGGGTTGTTACACGCGAACAACGCGAGCGCAGCAAGAGGTAATACAACTTTTTTCATTGTGTGTGGATCTATAGTGAACGATGTGAAAATTACCAAGTATACGTGATCACGCTTTCAGCAGGAATGGTGCTGGTGAAAGTTTGCGAGTTTGTTTTAACGTTGAATTGCTTTGCTTCTTTCGCATCATTGCACACGATCAATACTTTATCGCCTTTCGGGGTAAGGAACGCAGCTGTTGTGATAGTACCTTCGTTGTTCGATGCAATTCTTTTTGAACCTACTGGAATAAATTTAGAAGCGTGTGCTACCGTGTAGTAAGCTACGTTTCTCATTACCACATCATTGTTAATTGTTAAAGCACCTTTACATTCTGTACAACCACCTGGTGTATGTGGTTTATACGCTGTATCGTTCGCTAAGTTCCAAGCTAACGAGTTACGGCTCCAGTTACGCATAGCGCCGATTACTACGTTCTTCGTATGCCATAATAGATCGTCGCGGAAAGAAGTGCGTTTACCAGTCCACTGTTCAGTGAAATACAAATTCTTTTGCGGGTATGCTTCATGTACTTTCGACATTACATCGATTTTACCTGCATACAAGTGGAATGCTGAACCATCTACATATTTTGCAGCTTCTGGATCGGCTAAGATCGTCATTGGATATTCTGGTTTATCCAAGTTATGATCATATATAATGATTTTCGTTTTGATATTGTTCTGTTTGAAAACAGGGCCTAAAGCTTGTTTCACGAAATCGCGTTGATCTTCGGCTACCATTAACAAGCTAGGGTTGTTACCTGGGTGTAATGGCTCGTTTTGGATGGTGATTGCATCGATGGTGATCCCTTCTTTTTTCATTTCCTGGATGTATTTCACAAAGTAGCGAGCATATACATCGTAGTACTTCGGCAACAATTTACCGCCTTTGGTAGCCCCATTATCTTTCATCCAAGCTGGAGGACTCCAAGGAGAACCGAGGATGGGAATGTTTGGATTGATGGCTAAAATCTCTTTTAAAAGTGGAATTAAGCCGGTGCCTTTACCACCTGCTTGATCGAGGGCAAGGGTGAATTTCTCGAGTTTTAAGTCTTCTTGGCCGGCTGGGATATCATCGTAGCTCCATGCCGATTCGTTCAAATCGGAAGCACCGATGCTTACGCGTAAATAGCTGATACCGATGTCATTTTTACCGTTGCCAAATAGCTCTTGTAGCAATGCTTTACGGGCCTCTTTGCTCATTTGGTTCAACATTACAGCGCTACCGCCAGTAAGGGTGTAACCGAAGCCGTCGATACCTTGGAAAACACTCATGCTATCGATTGCAATAGTCGGCAATGCGGAGTTGTTTGCGCCGAATGTAAGCGGCGTTCCGGGTGCTAATAATTTGTTTTGATCAGCTGTCGTGGTCCAGTAATTCACTTGGCCTTTTGTTACCAAGGAGGTGGAAGTTTTTTTGGAAGTGCCGCAACTTGCAGATAGCAAAGCAGCCCCTAGGAGAGTAGGCAAAAATAGTTGTTTCATTTACACTTATTTTTTTTAAGCAAAAAGCCTGGTGTTGCACCAGGCTTTTTTATAAACACATGTGAGTTTCTTACTTGTTGATATTTG
The DNA here is from genome assembly GCF_003259335.1 of Chitinophaga skermanii. Lineage (GTDB taxonomy): Bacteria > Bacteroidota > Bacteroidia > Chitinophagales > Chitinophagaceae > Chitinophaga > Chitinophaga skermanii. The sequence goes on along the minus strand of NZ_QLLL01000001.1, from coordinate 190,005 downwards.
GATTGGTATCAATTTCATCTTGAGAAATCGGCCAGTATAATTTATCTTCTGTTACCCCGTAGTTTAAGTTGTTGCCGTTACCATCTTTTGCTGCATTCATTACTGTTACAGCGCGTTTAGTGCGGATCAAATCGAACATGCGGTGACCTTCAAATGCTAACTCTAATTGTCTTTCTTTCTCTACTGCTAAGCGTAATTCTGCTTGTGTTCTTGCCGGTGTTGGGTTCAATATTGCACGTGTACGTACTTTATTGATGTAGTATTGTGCACCATTTACAGAGTTATCTAATTGGTTTAACTCTACTAATGCTTCTGCACGCAATAACAAGATATCAGCATAACGTAAACGGTAAGCTGTATTTCTACCATCAGCATCGGTGTATTTACCTATTACAGGTAATGGCTTCGTCCAATAGTCGTCGTTCCAATTAGGCGTAACGTACACAAGGCTCGCTTTACCTCTAACTGAATCATTCTCTGCAGTAAATGCTTTTACGATTTCATGAGAAGGAATATTGAATTTCTTCCAGTCGCCCCACATGAATGGCGTATTCATACCGGCCATCCAGTTTTGGTTTTGCTTACCATCGTAAGTAGTTTCCCAGATCGACTCAATATTGTTAGCTGCCAAAGGCGCGAACAAGGTAGAAAAATTAGGTGTTAAATCATAGCCTAACTTCTCAACTTCTTTACAATACTCCAATACTTTCGCGTAATCGGGGTTAGGCTTTTGTGCATAAACCTTTGCTAATAAAGCATATACGGCACCTTTCGACGCTACGGCTTTGTTGGTACGCTGGTCGGAGATTCTTTCTAAAGAATACTCTAAATCCTTGATAATAAAGGCATATACTGCTTCTGTAGAACTTTTAGATGGGAAGATATCGGGTAAAGAACTCTTCACTTGGTCTACAATCGGCACTTCTTTCCAAGTTCTTATCAAGTTAAAATAATGCCAAGCGCGTAAAAAAGACGCTTCTCCAAGGATTTGTTGACGACGTTCTTCTGTAATCGTTTTATCTACCGAATTCGCCACCGCATCTAGTACGATGTTACAGTTTTTAATATCGGCATATAAATAACGCCAATCCCTCTTCAAATTCGCATTTGAAGCATTCATGGTAAATTTATCTATCGCAAAGATGTTCGCATTATCACCACCCGCATAAGCGTTGTCTGATTGTACGTCACCATTCACTACATAATCATATGTATAGTACTCATCGTACATATTTTGATAAGCACCTTTCAACAGCGGTTCTGCTGATACCTTTTCAGGTGTTGCATCAGAGATGGGTTCTTTTACCAAGAAATCCTTTGTACATGAGCTTAACATCGATACGGCCAATGCACCTGTTGCTATATATAGATTCATTCTTTTCATAATGGAATTGTTAGGTTGTTGATTTAAAACTCAGCTTTCACACCAAAAATAAATGCACGTGCTTGTGGGTAAGTACCGAAGTCGATACCACCGGCAGGACCGTTCAGGTTGCTTGTGCTTACTTCAGGATCTAAACCTTTATAGTTGGTGATCGTAAGTAAGTTTTGACCTGTAGCATATACATTCAAACCAGAGAAACCAATTTTCGACATCACTTTGCTAGGCACTGTGTAGCTTAATGTTACGGCTTTCAAACGCACATATGAACCATCTTCAACAAAGCGAGAAGAAACGCGGCTATTACCAATCGCATCTGTACCGGCTCTAGGAATATCTGTAATTGGATTTTCTTTAGTCCAACGTCTTAACACTGCTGTGCTTTGGTTTTTAGAATCGTACAAACCTTCTAAATCCATGCGCGTTGCATTGTACAAATCATTGCCTTGCACACCTTGGATGAATACATCGAGGGTGAAGTTTTTGTAACGTACATTATTCGAAATACCGTAAATGAAATCAGGCTGTGCATTACCAATATAAGTACGATCTCTTTCATCAATTACTTTATCACCATTCAAATCTTTAAAGATCATATCACCGGTTTTAGGATCTACGCCTTGTGCAACATAACCGTAGAATGAACCCAATGAGCGACCTTTCTCAACTCTAATCGCGTTATCTCTTTCGTAGATATTCGCATAAGAAAGGTATTTGGTGTAGGCTCCTAATTCTGTTACTTCGTTTTTATTCCTAGAAATATTGGCGTTTACATTCCAACGTACTGCCTTATCGATCACTACTGCATTTACCGCAAACTCAATACCCCTATTTTCTAATGTACCTAAGTTGAAGATTCTTGTATTAAAACCAGATGATGGCGGAATTTGTGCTTCTACCAATAAGTCTGTTGTTGTTTTAATATAACCGTCGATGGTGAAGTTCACACGGTTGTTCAAGATGCTTAAATCGATACCAATGTTCTTTTGTGCTGTTGACTCCCATTTCAAGCCTGGGTTACCGATGTTAGCTAATGTGTAACCTAAGTTGCCATCTGGTGCATAATAAGTATAGCTTCTGTAATCGCCGATACCATCATTACCTGTTTTACCGTAACCTACACGCAATTTCAAATCAGAAATAGCTTTTACATCGAAGAAGTCTTCTTTGCTAATTCTCCATGCAGCAGATACTGAAGGGAACCATGCATATTTATTGTCGGTTGGGAAACGGCTAGAACCATCCACACGAACGTTTGCTGTTAATAAGTACTTATCTGCGTAACTGTAGTTTAAACGTGCTAAGTAAGAACGTTTTGACCATTCAGCCATCGTTGTTCTTTGTGCTACACGCACAGAAGCATTGTTCAAAGTAGGTACACCTCCATTCGGGAAGCCACGACCTTCATCGTACGTATTATTGTAGCTGGAAGATTGCATCATATGACCAACTAAACCGGTGAAGTCGTGCTGACCGATTGTTTTCTTATACGTTAATGTATTTTCGAACAACCATACAAAACGTTCAGTAGATTCAGATCTACCAATACCTTTTTGCGCTCTACCGTTATCCGTCATAATAGGATCTAAGAAATAATCGTAACGGTATCCTTGTGATTCAACACCCATGTTAGAGCGGAATGTTAAACCTTTTGCTAGGAAGAAGTCGGCTGCTGCATTACCGATGAAACGGTTATCGCGTGCTTTCTGATCGGGACCGAATGCATACGCGATTGGGTTTTGCATACTTGCAGAGTTGATATTATTGGTATAAGTACCATCTGCTTTGTAAATACCAATTGTTGGCGGCGAGGTTAAAGCCGACAAAATGGTACCACCCCTAGCAACACCTTGGTTATCTGGAACATCAACATATTCTGAACGGGTATAACCCATGTTAGCTGTAACTGTTAACCACTCTTTTACTTTCTGATCGAGGTTAATACGAATAGAGTAGCGGTTGTAATCTGCTGGAGCAACAACACCTTGTTGTTTTTGGTAACCACCAGAAATGTAGTAGTGACCTTTTTCAGTACCACCAGAAATACCTACTTGCACGTTATGTTCGCGGCCGGTACCGAACGCGATATCTTGCCAATCGGAGTTGATAGTTGTATCGGCATCTACTTTAATACCGCCGCCCATTTCTTTCATCAAGTCACGGTATTGTTTGGCATTCAATACATCAATTTTCTTAGCGAAATTGCTAAAACCTGTATACGCATTTACGTTTACTTTTGATGCACCGGCTTTACCTTTCTTCGTTGTTACTAATACAACACCATTTGCCGCACTAGCACCATAGATAGCAGCAGAAGCCGCATCTTTTAATACTGTGAAGCTCTCAATATCGGTTGGGTTTAAGAAATCGATGTTTTCTACGATCACACCATCCACTACGAACAAAGGATCGTTCTTAGCGTTCAAAGAAGTAGTACCACGGATGCTTACTGTTAAGCCGGCACCTGGTTTACCCGATGGAGATGATACGTTTACACCCGCAGCCTGGCCTTGTAAACCTGCAGCGGCGCTTACGATAGGACGACTATCAATCGCATCTGCTTTTACAATTGCTACAGACCCTGTAATGTCTTTTTTACGTTGTGTACCGTAACCAACTACCACTACTTCATCCAATTTACCATTGTCGGTAACTAATTTGATATTGAAGTTTGTTTGTTCACCAACCAACACTTCTTGGCTCGCAAAACCGATGTAAGAAATTTGGAGAATGCTTTCTTTGTTAGGAACGTTTAACGAGAAATTACCCATTGCATCGGTAGTAGTACCAATGTTAGTGCCTTTTACACGGATAGATACACCCGGCAAAGCCTCGCCTTGGTCGCTTACAATTTTACCTGTAATGGTGTTATTCACCGCTACCACTTTAGCAGGCGTTGCTGGTTTAGTGGCAGATTGGTATAACAGAATTTGTTCATTATCGATCACTTTGAAATCGATCCCGATAGGCGCTAACACCTCTTCGAAGAAAGAAATCAATTTGCTCGATTCCAGGCGACAAGAAATTTTCTTGTTCACATCTACTACGTCGCTACTATACATAAACTTCACGCCGGTTTGTTCGCGTAATTGCGATAACACTTTGCGAACTTCCATTCTATCTGCAGAGATGCTAATTGACTTGTCGAGTACAGACTGCGAATGAGCCTTGTTAGCATAGAGTGAAAGTGTGAAGACAGTAGCAAGAATAAGCTGTATGAAAGTTATTCTCATAATGTGGCTAATTACGATTGAACATCGCATTTTTTTCATAACTTGATGTGGATTTTGTTCGTTAATTATGAATTGATTTCGGGCAAAAGAAACCTAGTAACCTCGCCAAAGGTTATTAAGTCCTTAAAGTTGGTAATGCCCCCCATTACCAGCTTTTTTTGTTATTAAAAGTTTTTGTTCAGTTCTATTTCTCTAAAATTGCTACCTATTTTTTGCTGCATTTCTCTACACTGTGTAGAGGCTACCTGTTGCATCCTGTTCCGTTAATGTAAATAGCGGTTCCTTTTACTTCGTAGGAAGCTTGTACTGATTTACAAATGATGTCTAATTTCTCGTACAAGTTTTGCTTGGAGAGATCACCCGTAAAGTGGCAGTTGTTGAAGGCTTCATTGTTCATTTCTACTGCAATACCGTAAGTGTTCGAAATGGTGGTCAATACTTCCTTCAAAGTGGCTTCTTCGAAAACAAATTGCGATAAACGCTTCGTGGAATCTACCGGTTCACTGATCGGTTGTGGTTCCTCTACGAGCGTTGTAACAAATTGATTGTTAGTAGATTTATACGTTACTTTTTGGTTGGCAGAAAGTATAATCCCGTTTTCTTCGTTCTTATGACTGCCTTTTTGTTCCGGTTGTTCGTACACGGAAACTTTACCTGTGAGTACCGATAGCTCTACTTTGCGGTTTTGGTGGTCGTGGCTGATGAAAAAGCTGGTGCCTAAAACTTCGGCGACCATGCCTTCTTGTGTTAATACTTTAAAATGGCGTTCTGCATTGGGTGCAACATTAAAGAATGCGCTCCCTGTTAAAAACACTTCACGGGTTTTCCCTTCGAATTGTGGTGGATAATAAATAGTGCTACCTTCTTCCAAATCCACTACAGAACCATCACCCAGTACAACATGTTGTTTGCCTTCGGCCTTCACATAACCGTCTACATAATCTTTCGGCACATCGAGCTGGGCGTATAATACGCTGGGTAGGGCAGTTTGACGTTGGTAAAACCAAGTTGCAGCGCCAACTACAACAAGGGCTACCGCGCAAGCCACAGCTATTTTGGCGTATTTACGCGGCCACATCCACACTAAACGTGGCAATGGCTGCTCTTCCGTGCTGATTGATTCGTAAATATTTGACCAAATTCTACGTTCTAAAGCGTCTTTTTCCGTGGTCGACATCGCGATTTCAGTACCGTTGATGAAGTCCTCGTACCATTCCATGACGGCCTTTTCCTCTTGTGGAGAGCAGGTACCGGCAAGGTATTTTTCAAGTAACGCGTCGAATTCGATTTGGCTCATATACATATATTGACGTGGAAGGGAAGCAAACCCCTAAAAAAAAGTAAAGAATTTTTTAAAACAGGAAAGTAAGGTATCCTTTCAGGCGTTGGCGTAAAAGTTTGATGGCTTTGGTGATGTGGTATTCGACTGCTTTTTCGGTGAGGTCGAGCTTGTCGGCGATTTCGCGGACGGATTTATTTTCGTACCGGCTGAGTTTGAAGACGGTTTGGGTTTTACCGGGTAGTTCTTGAAGGGTAGACTCGATGCTTCTAAGGAGCATGGCATGGTTCACGGCCTCTTCGGTAGTGTTGTTAGCAGGATTGGGTTGAAGGCTTTGGCGGAATTTTTCGGCGGTTTGGAGTTTACGTTGGTAATCTAGTAAGATGTTCCTAAGAGAAACAGCCAGGTACGCGCCTATATTTAGGATGACCGCTTTCTCGCGGTTTATCCATAAACGTTCGAAAATAGTTTGAATCAACTCTTCCGCTTCATCGGGATAATTCGTTTTAGCCCTAGCAACATTATACAATTTAAACCAATAGCGCTTATATATTTCTTCAAAAGCGCGAATATCTGCATATTGCTGAAAGGAAATCACCAACTCACCATCATCCCATCCTTCGTATTTCTTTGGTTCCGCTGTCATGCCGTCCTTGGTGGAAAACACCAAAGTTAAGATCATTTTATCTTGAAACGAGGAATAACTACATGAATGCAAGCATGGTATTTCCTTATTATCTGAAAACTAGGTGATTATCATGTGTTACGACATGGATTGAAAATAATATGTCGCTACCTGTAGTTATTAGCGGTTACTCCGTAAAACTTTAATTATTAATGAGTTAGTACTCTCATATTTCGTAAACCTTTGATTTCAAGTGTATTACAAGGGTGGAGATAGGCTTAGGATAGGGTGGAGATAGGCTAGAGATAGGCTTTAGATAGGGTAGAGATAGGGTGAGGATAGGCTTTTACTAGGAAAAGGATAGGCTAGGGATAGGGTAACACCGATGTAATTACATGGATTTACATGGAAACGACATGAAAACTACATGGAGTTTACATGAAAATTACATGGAGCCTACATGATCCCAGCATGGAAATTACTTTAATGCAGCTTGTAGTTAACGGGAAATGACTTGGAAGCAACTAGGGAAGATACTTGGCATTATCTACCCCCATAAGGGTGGATAATGCCAAGTTAGGTATTATTCAAAAAAGCGATCCATGAAAACAAAGCGTTTTAAATGGGGTTCGCCGATGGTTTTTGTTTCGGTATCAAATACCATTACTTTAGGGATACTGGCTTGTAGTCCTGGCCAATTCGGTAGACCGGCTCCATTGGGATTCCCTGTTTTGATGAAATTTACGAAATACGACTGCATCTTACCCGATACATCGAAATCGGCTGGGGTCCACTTGTAGAAGGTATTATTTGGGAGATTACCTAAGGCGTAGGAGATATCCGAGGAATGGGGTGCGCCTAATAAAGGTTCTTTGGTAATGAACCTGGGATCGAGGGCCTCCGGGAAATGTTTGGCAAATAGGTAGCGATACACTACGCTGCCACTGGTTTTTGCATGTAAATCCATCCATTTCCATGTACCGTGTACAATGTAACGATCACTGGCAAGATCGGTAGCAGATTGGAGCATCTCTGTATCGTTGTTAGCTGGGTAGAATTGTAGTACTTCTTCCGCTTGTGCTCCATACAAGTTGGTTAATAGCTGTTTGTAAGAAGCCTGCGTAAGTTGATCTTTACCTGTAGCGTGGTGGTAGCTTACTTCAGCGGATGTCCAACCGGCTAGCAAAGGGATATCGGCTTGTAAACCTGTTTCGTAAATGGCTAGCGGTGATTGCGGCATGTAGTAACCATCTACCGTAGGGGAGAAACGTTTGCTTGCTTTAGTAGCTAATTCCATTAATTGCTCGGCGGGCATTTGTTGCAATGTTTCGATGGATGGTATGCCTACTTGCTTCATAAATGTTTCCCCATTTTGCTCAGCTTCTTGTAGCGGAATGGGTGAAATAGAGGCGAGTACAGCACCACTTTCACCGATGGCCGCCCGGAATAATCCTTTGGCCAAAGGTGAAGCCATTAAAGAACTAACAGATATGGATCCTGCCGATTGCCCTGCGATGGTTACTTTACTTGGATCGCCCCCAAAAGCAGCAATATTCTTCTTCACCCATAATAGCGCAGCTACCTGGTCTAAATATCCATAATTACCCGATGTTGTATGGGTCGATTGCTTTGTTAAAGCAGGGTGAGCATAAAATCCAAATATGCCCAAACGATAGTTCACCGTCACTACTACAATACCTCTTCGCGCCATACTTTCCCCATCATATCGCCACTCCGATCCGTCACCCGACGATAAACCACCTCCGTGGAAATATACCAATACGGGTAACTTTTCTGTAGGCCGTTTGGCATTTGTCCATACATTCAAATACAAACAATCTTCATCGATACGGGGCGAGCGAAATACCATGTCGGCGTAGCTTGCACGCTGCATAGCACGGTTACCGAAATGAGTAGCATCGCGAATACCTTTCCAAGGTTTTGCTGCCTGTGGTTCCTTCCAACGCAAACTTCCTATAGGCGCTGCTGCGTAAGGTATACCCTTGAAAATTCGAACTTCTTTTTCTTGCACTCCTTGTAACCTCCCTTCTGCTACTTTAACGATTAACGGGTTTTGTGCAAATGTGTTTCCTACTGTGCTACAAAGCAGGCATATAATGGTGAATATTTTCTTCATAACGAACTAAGTTTTTACCAAACAAATGTTACCACGGCACCTGCGGGTAATGTATAGTTGAATGATTGATGTTGATATGCAACTAGGAATGATTGTGCTGCCGTGTTTTTATTGGCTACTAGGCACACAATTTTACCACCCGGTGTTTTAAAGGTTACGTTTGAAACGTTATTTACTTCACTCGATTGAATGCGGGTAGATGCAGGAGGAATGAACTTAGATACATGCGCAATTGTGTAATAAGCAATATTACGTTGAACTTGGTTGCCTTCTATTGTAATGGCACCTTGGCAAATAGAGCATCCGCCGTTATCGGTGTGCGGTTTATTATTAGCATCGGCGGCCAGGTTCCACAGTATTACATTCCTACTCCAATTCCGCGTAGCGCCTACTACAATACGGTCGGTAGGTATAGCTACATTGAATTCCTTCCGGTTCACAGCCATCATTTCTGTAAAGTATAGGTGCTTTTCCGGGAAGGCCATGTGCACTTTGCTCATGGCACTTACATTCCCTGCATATAGGTGAAAACCGCTACCGTCGATATATTGCCGTGCTTCGGGGTCGGTTAATATAGAAATTGGATACGCTGGTGCATCGCAATTATGATCGTATAAAATGATTTTTGTGTTGATGTGATTTTTCTTGAACGCCGGGCCTAAGTGTTGTTTAATGAAACGGGCTTGTTCCTTTGCAAACATTTGCATGCTAGGCGTATTACCATCGTTGAATGGCTCGTTTTGAATGGTAATGGCATCGATGTGAATACCTTGTGCTTGCATGGCCTGTATGTATTTAACGAAGTATTGTGCATATACCTCGTAGTACTCGTTCTTTAACCGGCCACCTTGAATATTGTTATTCGTTTTCATCCAAGTTGGCGCCGACCAAGGCGAGGCCATTATTTTGATGCGTGGGTTGATGCGTAAGATTGCTTGTAGCACAGGTATAACGTCGAGCTTATCTTGTTTTAGGTCGAAATGCTGGAGTGTAACGTCGGTTTTACCGGTTGGCAGATCATTGTACGAAAACACGAATTCATTCAAATCCGAAGCGCCCATACTCACACGCAAGTAACTAATTCCTATATCGCCATTATTAGTACCAAATAACTCTTGTAACAATTGTTGTCTTTCTGAGGCTCCCATTCGGATGATGTGTTGCGCACTTCCACCGGTTAGGGCAAAACCGAAGCCATCCATTTGTTGGTAGCTGGTATCGGGATAGATATGAATAGTAGGTATGTTACTTGGGGGAGTGGTGGTGAATTGTAAAGGAATTTGTGGTTGTAAACGGTGGGCAGTATCGATCGTGGTTAACCAAGCATCAACTTTCGTTTGTGCTTGTAGGATATGGTATCCCAATAACGTGAACAACCCGGATAGAACGAGGCATTTCATATGTCTTTCATTTAAGTGGATCAAGCAATGATGCTACAAAAATAGAAAGGCATGCTGCGCGGGATTAATGCTTTTTTGTTCAATGTTTATGCTTATTCTACTACAAACAAAACGCCCCGTAAGTTATGGCTTACGGGGCGCTAATAAGGTTGTTAGTCATCCTCTTCTTCGTCGTCTTCATCTTCTTCTAACCATTCCATATAAGCATAATACCAGTCTTCTAATTCTTCAATCAATTGTTCTTTCTTAGCTGGATCGTTCTTATAGTATGCTTCTACATCATCAATTTCTTGTACGATATCGATGTAAGCAGTTTCATCATCTTCTTCTACACGTTTGGCGAAAAAGCGCGGCTCTTGTGTATGGAAGATATACTCATTGTCTGGATCCGTTACAGGATCATCAGCAATCATGAATTTTGGTAATTGGGCCATATGAATTGTTTTTTCTTTTTTTATATGGATGTGTTCTGTTATTGCGTATCAAAAATGGTGCTAAGCCTTCGGGATATAGCAAGAATTGGGTTTCCTGTCGTTTTAACCTGCCATAGTTTTACAGCATGAATAATTTACAGGAAAGAATCGCGCAAATTGACTGGTCGCATGTCACCCAGCAACTGCACGACCATGGTCATGCCCTCGTGCCCCAACTTCTACATAACACCGAAACGAGCGAACTAGTTGATTTTTATCATCAGCCCCAGCATTTTCGTAAGAAGATCATCATGGAACGCTATCGTTTTGGGCTGGGTGAGTATCAATATTTTCAATACCCTCTTCCTGCCATCTTACAAAACATACGAGAAAATGTATATACACATTTAGCACCTGTGGCAAATACTTGGATGAAGGTTTTACAAATTCCTCAACAATACCCAGCAACATTACAACAACTGCACGAACAATGTACCGCGGCGGGGCAAGACTTACCGGCTGTTTTAATACTCAAGTACGGTATTGGCGGGCATAATACGCTACACCAGGATTTGTACGGCGATGTGTATTTCCCTTTGCAAGTGGTGCTATTTTTGAATGAAGATTATGAAGGAGGTGAATTTGTGTTAACACAGCAAACACCACGGGCCCAATCGAAAGTTACGGTATTATCACCCCGTTGCGGCGATATGCTTATCTTCACGACTAATTTCAAGCCGGTAAAAAGTGTAAAAGGGTATTATAGGGCACATATGAAACATGGCGTTAGCGAGGTAAGAAGTGGTCAACGGTATGCTTTGGGTATCATTTTTCATGATGCAAAAACTTGATAACATGGTAACAGCACAAGTATCGCTTGGAGCTAGCATGTTTGCCCAATTAAGGGGCATTGTGCAACATGGGTTCCGGTACGCAGGAAATCAATCATTAAAGATATACGGCACCTTACAATGCACTAGCGGCAAGCGCATGAAGCCTAAGAACCGGGTATTTTTTCATTCGTTGGAAGAAGCTGCAGCAGCGGGCTATAGACCTTGCGGCCATTGTATGCGCGCGGCTTATGCAGCATGGAAAATAAATAAGCAAAATGGAACTATTTGATTATAGCCACGAGAATCTTTTACCACATAGTGGCGCGGTATTTTATTTCCCGCATTTCTTTTCTCCTAAAGAAAGTGATTCTCTTTTTCATACGCTTCAAACGGAAGTACCTTGGCAACAAGAATCCATTAAGATTTTCGGCAAAATTGTTCCCCAACCCCGGTTAAGCGCATTCTATGGCGATACCGATAAACCTTACACTTACTCTGGCCTTACTTTGCAAGCACACGCTTGGAGTGGCGCGTTATTGCAAATTAAAACAGCTGTTGAAAAAGTAAGTAAAGTGGTATTTACAAGTGCATTGCTCAATTATTACCGCGATGGTAACGATAGCATGGGTTGGCACCGGGATAATGAAAAAGAGTTGGGTTACCAGCCTACCATTGCTTCCGTTAGCTTTGGTGCAACCCGCACATTTCAATTACGGGAATATTCAAGTAAGCAAAACCAACGAAGTATTGATTTACAGCATGGCAGTTTACTGTTGATGCAAGGCGATACGCAGCATAATTGGGAACACCGTGTGCCTAAAGCCACGCGTATACAATCGCCACGTTTGAATATTACCTTTCGTGTTATTTTACCGTTGTAATGCTTATTCTCCTGGCATTTTTGCCAAGGTGCGCCATAAATAAATAACCAGGTATGCTTCCCAACCTGCAAAGTCTTTGAAGAGGGTTTCTATTTTACCAGTTTCATTACGTTGGGCAATGATACTGTGTTGTTCCAAGGCTTTTAATAAACCTACATCGCCATGTGGTACACACGAAAGCTCGTGTAGTGATTTCATAAGGGCGTAGTTGGCGGTCCATATACCAATGCCGCGGAGGCTTGTGAGGGCTTTTTGTTTATCGGTGAGGGAGGGTAAGTTAGCGAGTTGGGGTTTGCTAAGGCTGCCATCGGCGAAGGCTTGTGCGAGTGTTAACACGTATTCTGCTTTCTTTTGGGAAAATTGCATAGCACGTAGATCATCGATGGAGGCGGTTAATAGCTGTTGCGGGGTGGGAAAGATGTAGAATTTTTCGTCGTTGTAAGTCAACGTTGTACCGAACTTTTCTACCATGCGGCGTTTCATTTTATAGGCGAATGGTAGGTTAATTTGTTGACCGATAATGCTCCAACAGAGGGCTTCGAATAAGTCTACAATCCCAATCAGCCGTAAACCGGCGTACGATTCGCGCATGTAAGCGAGTACAGGATGTACCGATAAGCGCACATAGAAAGGAGCAATGTTACGGTCGAGATCGAACCAGTCTTGGATGTAGGAAGCAATGTATTGTTGCAGCGGTTCGTGTAATTCAGCATTCAGTACTTGTACCTGTAAGCCTGCTGGGTGGGCAGAAATGCTGAACAATACGGGTACATCATCAAACAACAAAGCCTTATAAATTGTGTCGTTTTTCACCAGGTGCATGCAGTCGTCGAAATTGCGGTGCAAGAACCAAGCACATTCTTTAAAACTGAATGCATGGTGTGTTGGAATAATAAAAACCTTTGATTGCATCATACAAAACTATTAAAACAGGCACATTCGGCACACCCATTTGTTGCTATGAAATAATATACTAGCTGCAAAAGAAATACCTAAATTTGTTTCCGCACAAATATTCATTCCATGAGATACATAACCCTTTGCCTAGTATTGCTTGTAGCCTTATTTGCTTGTCAACAAAAAACAGTTGTAAAACGCGACAAAGTAGATTCCACCTTCAACAACAACCATAAAAGCACTGTTATTACCCACCATGTGGAAATACCGGGAACAGAAGCGGAAGATTGCATATTTGATACAAGTTCATATAAAGTAACGACAGATCTTATTTACGCCTTCAATCCACAACAAAAATTCAATTGGAACCCCAACACTAAAATAGCCACCTTATTCTTCGACAATAATGATTCTATGCAGTTGAGCATTGGTGGTTGCGATGTTTACGTATACCAAGCACAATACTTCACGGCGCTTGAAAGAATGCCGGATACTACCTTTCTTTTAGAAAAAGCGGCATGGATGGCGGAGAACTTTTTTGAAGATGACTTCAAGGAGGTATACACTAGAAACATCGCTAATAAAACGTATACAACTGAAACACAGGAAGGGGGCATACATTACCATATTGAACCTGGAACGGATGGAGGGAATCATCACTACAACGGGATTGATATTATGAGGGAGAACAATGTTGCAACAGTGTCTATCATAGGTGCTATTGATTAATTACAGCACTGGATAATTTCGGAATTGAACAACCCGTGTATCAAAACCGGACATTCTATTGTAATAGAAACAATGTAATTAATTGAAAATCAATACCAACAAGTATTGGCACATTTTTTCTAATAGTAGGAACAGCCTAAAGCTTATTCAACCAAATTCAACGATCATGTTTACCAATTTTTTCAAAATAGTGCTTCGCAACCTAGTTAAACACCGCTCTTACGCGATGATTAACATAGCGGGCTTAGCCATCGGGTTGATCGCGTGCTGGACGATATTATTGTATATCTACGACGAATGGAGTTTCGATCGTCATTATCCCAAAGCTAACCGCATTGCCCGGATCGTTGAAGAGGCCACTTGGCCTCGTGGTGAATTGAGATTGGCGCCGAGTTCTGCCCCCATGGGACCAGCCATTAAGAATGATTATCCTGAAGTGGAAGCCTTTGTACGTTTCTTGCCAGAAGGCGGCAACGTGGTTGCTGTAGGGGAGAATAAAATACCGGCCAGTAAGGGTATTCTTATTACAGATCCAACAGCCTTCCAAGTATTTGATTTCGTTCCAGTTGCCGGTGATGTTACCACCGCCTTGCAAGGACCCGGTAAGATTGTGTTGACCAAATCTATGGCGGCAAATCTATTCACCGATCCCGCGTTGGCACTAAACAAAGAAGTAAAGGTGGATAACGAAACAGCCATTGTGAGCGCTGTAATTGAAGACCAACCTGCTAGTACACATTTACAATTCTCGGCTTTACGTTCAAAATTAAATAGCATAGAAGAACTTACTTGGCAGAACTTTGAATTGTACACCTATGTATTACTCCGCGAGGGTGTAAACATGCAACAATTTGAACAGAAGGTACAGCCATTCTACCAGAAATATTTACACGAGCAAATGGGCGTTACATCATTCCATTTGGGTGTACAACCGCTTACAGCTATTCACTTGCACTCTCACTTGGATTACGAATTAACACCGAATAGCAATATTCAGTACGTGTATATATTTTTGATGGTGGCATTGTTGGTGCTGATTATTGCGTGCATTAACTATATGAACCTAGCCACAGCTCGTTCTACACTTCGTTTGAAAGAAGTAGGCGTGCGCAAAACGTTGGGATCGAATATTCAACAGCTAACGAAGTTATTCTTAACGGAATCGTTTATTGTAACAAGCTTTGCAGCTTTATTGGGTGTGGGTGGATTATATGTTTTATTACCTTACTTCAACGACTTTACAGACAAACATTTGTTTGTTGGTATGTTTGGCTGGGGTTATACAATCCTTATTTTCATTGGGTTTATAGCTTTGATTTCGTTGATGGCTGGTCTATATCCTGCACTATTCATGGCTAGAACAAATGTTATGAAAGCTTTGCAAAGTGGGAAAACCAATGCGCATAGTGCTTTCAGAAAATCGCTGGTAATCTTCCAATTCGTAATAGCCATTGCTTTAATTGCCATTTCGATTCTAACTTATCAACAATTACGCTTCGTTTCTAAAACCAACCTTGGTTTCAACCGTGATCAAACCTTGTCGTTCCACATAAATAATGAAGAAACTCGCAGGAATATACAGGCCTTCAAAGAAGAAATTATGAAAAGCCCGCATATAGAAAGTGTAGCTTCTTCCAGCAACGAAATAGGTACTAACTACATCGGTGCGCGGGGTTACTGGGTACAAAATGATGCAGGAGAAATGCCTGATGGTAGTGTAACTGCCAACCAATTGTATATCGATGGCGATTTCTTAAAAACTATGGATATCCAGTTAGGGCAGGGTCGCAACTTTGCTTTCCAAACGGGCGACCAATATAGTGCGGTGATGGTAAATGAAGCCTTTATTAAGAAAATTGGATTGAAGAACCCGCTTGGTAAAAAAGTAGAATTTAAAATCGATCAACAAGGTACGAAAGCACAACGCCAGATTGTGGGTGTGGTGAAGGATTTCCATATATATTCTTTACAACATAAAATTGAACCGCTCATTTTACTAATGCCACCGGTACGCGAAATGGAAGACAACCTTTTTGTACGTTTCAAAAAGGGTCAAATCCCGGAAGCGCTGGCATGGCTCAAAAAGGTGTATGCGCAGTTCGATCATGAGAACCCGTTCAGTTATACGTTTGTAGACGAGAACTTCGCGAAGCAGTATAAAAGTGAGCAGCAGCAAAGCCAGGTGTTATTGATTTTTACGGCATTGGCTGTATTTATTGCTTGCTTGGGACTATTTGGCTTAGCGGCCTTTATGGCAGAACAACGCACGAAAGAAATCGGTATCCGAAAAACGTTAGGAGCATCCGTTCAAAATATCGTGGGAATGTTATCTGCCGACTTTATGAAACTTGTATTCATCGCTGTATTATTGGCTTTACCGCTCGCTTGGTGGGCTATGAGCAAATGGTTGCAAAGCTTTGCCTACCATGTTCAAATCAGCTGGTGGATATTTATAATAGCAGGATTGTTAGCGTTTATTGTGGCTTTAATGACGATTGGTTATCAAGCCGTGAAAGCAGCAACAGTAAATCCTGTAAAGAGTTTGCGAGCACAATAGGTTTATCTTTTGGTTGACAGCTAAGAAAACATTGTTCGCCATTCTAACAATGAAAAAGTCCTCTCTACTTGTAGGGAGGACTCTTTTTTATGTAGATGATTACATTTATTATTCAGGCCAATCTAACAAACCGAAGTCGGTTACAAGGCGGCAGATATTACCATTGGTGTCGAAGCCAACATACGATTGGTAAATACCATCACCCCAACCTGTAGAGAAGATCGCTACATTTTGGTTTTTCTTTTGCCAAAGCAACCATGAGCGGGTATCTTCAAAATTTTCATCCAGTTGTTCTACTACTTTCTCATAGTATTTTTCGTCTTCATCATAAGCAGCGGTATAAGCTTCGTGGCCGCTAAGGTCCATAAAGCTACCCGTACCTGAATCTACGCCGTAGCCGAACATCGTACCGTTTTCTACTTCACTACGATCTTGTCCTTCAATTAAAGCGAATTCCCATTTAACGGGTGCTTCGTTGGAGAATTTGATACGAGCGAAGCCGGTGCGTTCGTCTTCGTTAGCAGAGATTTTAGCGATCGCGAGTTCAACGGGGAATTTGCCTTTTGGGAAATTGTCGGTGAATGGATCGTCGCCATAGAAGGTGAAAGCATCACAGGCTATTATTTTGCCGTCATGGATATTTAAATCCCCTACGGGCTGGTTGTAAAATTCAAAAACATCACCGTCTTCATCCGTTTGCTTATATCCCGTCACGAAAGCATCTTCGAGATAAGCTGGGTACTTAATATTGCTCATTTTGAAAAATTTCTGGTCCAAAGTTAAGGAGAATGGCCAGTTCGGCCGAGATAAAAATTCTTCCTGCTTCAAACCCAATAACAGCAAGCTTTATAGCATTGTTCTATATATCAAAAGTTGTCATTACCTAAAAAAAATCTACGCCGGTTTAAAATTTAACTATCTTTGCAATTCATCAGATGATATGACGTTTAAGCAAAAACATACACCCATCAAAAAGTCTTCATTAGCGGAAGAAGTGGCTGGCCAATTACAGGCAATGATTACGAGCGGGAAATACAAAATAGACGAAAAGTTACCGACAGAACCGGCACTCATGGAGCAATATGGCGTCGGCCGTTCTTCTATCCGCGAGGCGATACGTATACTTGAGAACAACGGCATCGTGCGTGTTCAACAGGGATCGGGGACGTATGTGGCTGCCACGAAAGTAACGGAGCCATTGACTAAAAAGTTCCAACGAGCTAAGTTGCAAGACTTGGATGAGTTACGAAAGATGTTGGAAGTGAAGATTGCGGAGAAAGCGGCGGTGAATAGGACGGAGAAAGACATACAAAAGATGCGTACGGCCTTAAGTAAGCGTCACCAGTTTAGCCTGGAAGGCAACTTAGATGCTACCATCGAAGCGGATATCCAGTTCCACAGCGCCATAGCAGAAGCAGCTAAAAACATTGTGTTATTGGATTTATATCAAACCATAGCAAGGCATATTCAACAAAACTTCAAAGAAATACACGAAAACACCGATGCATTTACGTTTTCGCAGGATTTACACCAGGGATTATTGGATGCTATCGTAGCGGGCGATGTACAAAAAGCCACCGTATGTATCACTAAAATCACGTCGGACGATTACGACGATGACATATAATTTCAATCACTTAACACACTAGGCGAGCTCTAGCAAATTCAGCATCATGGCAACATTACTACAGGAAGAACAAAAAAACATTGCTTCCGAGGCTGTGAAATCAACCGTGTTTTCCATCTTGGTGGCACTGAGTTTCACGCATTTACTGAACGATACCATTCAATCGTTGATACCCTCTATTTACCCAATTTTGAGCAAGGAATTAAACTTAAATTTCTCGCAGATTGGGATGATTACATTGACATATCAATTAACTGCCTCGATTTTACAACCGGTGGTAGGATTATATACAGATAAAAGACCGCAACCTTATTCATTAGCGATAGGCATGTTCTTTACACTGGTGGGGATATTATGCTTAAGTTACGCACATAACTTTGCCTTTGTGTTATTCTCGGTAGCCTTGGTGGGAGTAGGTTCAAGCGTTTTCCATCCAGAAGCCTCCCGCATGGCGCATATGGCAGCAGGCGGTAAAAAAGGTTTGGCACAATCACTCTTCCAAGTAGGTGGTAATGCCGGTTCATCACTTGGACCATTATTAGCCGCATGGATTATTACGCCGCGCGGACAGGGCTCTATTATCATCTTCTCAGCTTTAGCTGTATTGGCAATCGCGGTAATGCTATGGATAAGCAAATGGTACAAGGCGAACTTGCACTTACAAAAACCTAAAGTAGCAAAAACAGCCATGGGTATTTCTCAACCTGCTTTGCCAACCAAAACAGTGGTTATTTCCATTGGTATACTATTGTTCCTTATCTTCTCGAAATACTTCTACATGGCTAGTATGACTAGTTATTATACTTTCTACCTCATGGATAAATTCAAAGTATCGGTTGAAGATTCCCAGATTTACTTATTCATCTTCTTATTTGCCATTGCTGCAGGCACGATCATCGGTGGACCGGTAGGCGATAAAATTGGTCGTAAGTACGTGATTTGGATTTCCATCTTGGGTGTTGCACCGTTTACTTTGCTATTACCTTATGTAGGATTAGCTGCTACGGTTGTATTAAGTGTATTCATTGGTGTGATATTATCTTCTGCATTTAGCGCGATTTTAGTGTATGCTACTGAATTAATTCCCGGCAAAGTTGGAATGGTAGCAGGTTTATTCTTTGGCTTGGCCTTTGGTATGGGCGGCATTGGATCGGCTGTAATTGGTAAACTCATCGATATGACGAGCCTGGAGTATGTATATAAACTCTGTTCCTTCTTACCACTGCTAGGCTTACTAACTTACTTCTTACCGAATGTAGAAAAGAACAAAGCGTAACAACGCCATTCAATATACAGTAAAAGCATCTCTACAAATGCAGAGATGCTTTTTTTATACCTGCGAGGTTTATGCACTTATAATTACAGTAACATGCTTGCTACTAATTAATTTAACTACGATAGGTGAGTATAAAAAGTGAGCCTTAAGTGAAATTTATTATACCATATTTTCACACTTAATCCTTCCTGGTAGCTATTCTAAAGCATATGATTCTCATGTACACCGAATTACTTCGGCAAATCAAATCAATGATAGTAATGTAAAGGGGAAAAGAATTTAACTAATGCTTTATGCTAATTGGGAGGTTACAATTGTGCTAACAAACATTTGTTGATATAACAATTATTGTTTCTTCAATTTTCTTTTTAATTCAGCCACTTCAGCTTGCAGTAATAAGCATTCTTCATCTTTTTCAAGTTTCTGTGCCTTTAGGATTGAATAGGCATCTGCTAAGCTGATATTCTTTTCTTTTTCGTGCAAATACTTATCGCGGTAATCATGCTTAGCGGGACGTGCAAAAGGCTCATTATCTTCGGCTACCATCCAATTAAAGGCATCGAATTGGTGCGGGGTAATACCTAACAAGGAGCATACGTTTGTTAACATATTATAGTCGAAGGTTTCTTCTTGGAACAAGGCGTAAAGTGCACTTCTTTTAATTTTAAGATTGATGGCGAAACGGGTTTTGTTGATACCATATTCTGACAATAGGCTTAACAAGCGTTGTCCATGATGAGGCGTGTACTGGTAGTTGTCGTCTTGTAAACTGTAAAATTCTTCTTCATCACAATTCAGCAAGTATAAGAACTCTTGGAGTTTGCTGCGCTTAATGAATTCCTTTCTTAAATAATAGTGAGCAGATTGATAAGCGAACCCTACGAGGAGGCTAAAGTCCTTTACAGTCATATTCCGCTTTGTTATTAACCTTCGCAAGAGAATGCCTTCGTGTACCCACTTATGGTTATAATAGGCCATATAAAGTTGTTTTTAATTCGCAATTATAATCATTATTGATGAATTATGTGCAAAATAAACAAACATTATAAGGATATATTATTCAGAATGAGAATTAAACTGTTACATAAAAAAAATTTCGCATAAAACAGTTTGGCCGGAATTTTGTTTAGCTATGAAAACAGATATTTGCACGCAAATTCGAACTCAAAAATTAAGTGTATGAAAAAAATCTTCGGTGCTATTGTAGCCATGGGTATGGCAGCCGTTATTCTTAGCGCATGTTCCTCCAGCCAAAAAGCGCCCACCGCTAACAGTCAAAAAAGAGCTGCCATGGGTACTTGGGTGCTGAACAATATCAGCTTCGAAGGAGTTCCTAGCGACCTCCGTGTAACGACTGTTTTAAACGGTATTCCATATAAATGCTTGCAAGGTAGTGTGTGGACATTACCTGGTAACTATTATGGCACGTACACAACAAGCGTTTCAGACCAAGGTTGTCAACCTGGTACGCAAAGAATCGTTTGGGGTACGATTAACCAAAACGGCGTAATCATGTTACAGTTTAAAGAAATATATGAAGGTGAGAAGCCTAAGAACGTAACAGAAGGATTCCGTGTTGAGTTAACAAGCGTAGATGGTAATAGCATGGTATGGAGAGCGCCTTTCGCAGCGGGTAACCAAACTGCCTATGTAGTTTACCAATTCAGCAAACGTTAATACCAAATAACTTATTCACAATCAATAGGATCGGTTGTAAACAGCCGGTCCTATTTGTTTTTAGGCCGTTCCTTTACTTTGTTCCGATATAATACCAGCTTTTAGTTATCTTTGCGTTCCCTTATTGAATTTTGTACATGAAAGCATTAAATTTCTTTATCAGATACCGCTTACCAATCGGTGTTCTTTTGTTAGTAGGTGGATTGGCTTTAACCTTTACGGTTGGCTTTTGGGAAGCGTTTACACTGTTTTTGTTAGCGGTTGTATGCTTCGTTACACATTTCATGTTTGGCCCTATGCGTTTGGTGCAAGAGGCTGCTGAAGCCGGTGATATTGATGGTGCCATGAAATTGATGAACCAAGTTAAATTCCCGAAATTATTATACAAACCTATTCGCTCTGTTTACTACTTCTTACAAAGTAACTTCGCGATGCAAACGAATGATTTCGATAAAGCGGAAGCTAACATTCGTCAAAGTTTGAAAGCAGGTAGCCCCATGAAAGAAATGGAAGGTATGCAATACTTCCAACTTGGTATGATTGCCGCTCAGAAAGGTGATTTAAAGAATGCAAGTGATAACTTGAAACGTGCTTTGAAGATCGGTTTACCTGATAAAGAAAATAAAGCAGCTGCATTATTCGCTTTATGTAATATTTCTGCCAGTAAAAGAGATTTCAAATCTGCGAAAGAGTATTTACGTCGTGCGAAAGAATGCAAACCAACAACTCCGCAAATCGTTAATGAAATTAGGAATATGGATAAGAATTTATCCCGTATGCCTGGTTGATCCAAGATATTTTGGCAAGCAAACAAATTAGAAAGCCTCCTGTATGGGAGGCTTTTCTTTTTATACTAATTGATCTAATGCTTGTTGTAAATCGTTCCACAAGTACCCCGCATCTTCCAAACCGAAATACACTCGTATCATTCTGTGCCTTGGGTTTGTACCGTCGAATTCATTTTCCGGTACAGATGCACATGCAGGAAATATCAAGCTCTCATAGCCGCCCCATGAAACGGCCATTAAGAAATGTTTCAATTGATTGCAACACTGCTCGATTTGCTCGCGGCTTTGGGTTTTGAGTTGAATTGTTACCAAGCCACATGCATCTTTCATTTGCGCTTTCGCTAGTTCATACTGTGGGAAACCAGGATCGAAAGGAAAATGAATGGCTTCAATAGCAGGATGCGCTTTCAATTTAGGCCAAATTTCGTGTGTAGTAGCCGATACCCGTTGTAGCCTAATCTCCATTGTTCGTAACCCTCTCAACAACAACCAGGCATTCATAGGCGAAATACCACTGCCTATGTTCAAGTACTCCGAATTGAAGATTTGTTTCATCTTTTCCGCGGAACCTGTTAACACACCAGCCATTACATCACTATGTCCACCAATATACTTCGTAGCGGATTGTAATGCCATGTCAATCCCCATAGCAATAGGTTGTTGATTCAATGGCGTACAAAAGCTATTATCAATAATAGATACTATGCCATGTTGCTTCGCCCAATGAGCTACTGCGCGTAAATCTTGTAATTCGTAAGTAAATGAATTGGGCGATTCTAAGTACACCAATGTTGTATTGGCTTGACGGGCTTCAATGAAGTTTTCGATTTGAGTACCATCGATAAACGTGGTGGTTACACCAAATCGTGGCAGTATCACCTCAAACATTTTCCTTGCCCAACTGTAAGGATCACGTACCGAAATAATATGATCCCCTTTTTTCACTTGCGATAAAACAGCGGCAAAAATAGCGGCCGCACCGCTACTGAATACGAGGGCATCTTCTGCACCATCGAGCGCTGCCAGTTTAGTTCGGAGAATATCCACCGTGGGGTTCTTACCGCGCGAATACAAATAGCCGCTATATTCATCCATTAACAGTTCACGCATAGCGCCTACTGTTTTGAATGAAAAATTGCTGCTTTGCATGATCGGCGGGGCAATACTATTGAAATACAGCTCTCGCTCTTCCCCTAATTCATTCATGATAAATGATACATCCATAATTTTCAATTCTCCGCCAAGCAGGTGGTCAAGGCGGTATGTGCAATATAAACGAGTATAAAAAAAGCCTGCTGGCTGGGTTTAAGGCTAAATGTACATTTTTTCCGATGAATGTTTCGCAACTAAATTACTGCTACTAGGGCATTTCTTTGTCCTTGACAGCTTTGCGCATGGCAAAGAAAATCGGTAACCCGATAAAGAACATACTCAAACCAATTAATGCGCCTACCCAATCCTGGATAAAGATGTTAACGGTTACTAGCAGGTAAACCGTCACAAATAATATAGTAGGGTAGGGATACAACTTCATTTTATAGATTTCGCCAGCAGGCAACTCCTTTTGTTTTCTTCTTAAAATGAAGAGAGAAGCGGCAGCAGAAGCCAATCCTATCGTATCGAAAAGCATCACATATTTCAGTATCTTATCGAAGGTACCCAGGAAAAACACGATGCCTATAATAAGCGCTACGAATACAGAAAGCGCTACTTGTTGTACTTGCGTTTTGTTGTTTACCTTCATAAAAACCCGCGGCAGTACACGATCTTCTGCCATGGCGTAATACATACGTGGGTTACTAATTAAGTTCACATTCGCATATCCTAACACCGACAGGAACAACAATATGCTTGTTATCTTAAACCCATAATCTCCGAAAAACGCTCCCACCATCCTAGCTGCTAATGCATCGGAAGTACGCAACTGTTCAAACCCAATTACTTTCACATAAGCATAGTTGATGGTGATATAGGCCGTTAATATTATAGCCATCCCGATGAAAATCCCACGGGGCATATTCCTCGACGGGTTGCGAACATCACTCCCAAAGTTGATCGTTTGTTGATATCCACCGTATGTGAAAAATACAGGCACGAGCGCCGCACCAAATACGTAAAACCAATTCTGCTCAATCGTATCACGCACTGCTGTTGTGGAAGGTGGTGCCACGTTATTCCCCCAAATTGCCATACACAACAAACCAATCATCGTAATCTTGATAACAGTTAAGAAGTTTTGCCAAGTAGCACTCATCCGTATCCCTAACATGTTAATACCGTATAATAGCAGAATGGCTAATATCCCAACAATTTTATGTCCTACCTCGTTTTGTAAACCCGGTGGCAACATTACCGGCCCAATGTACTCGGCTCCAATCATACACACAGCCGCTACAGAGGCCGCGTTGGAAATGAGCACCGTCCAGTTAATCATGAAAGCATAAGCGGGATGATAGCAATAGGATAATACTTTGTAAAACCCACCTGCCACTGGGAAACGCGCCCCAATCTCGGCATAACTTAAGGCCCCGCACAATGTAACAATACCACCCAATACCCAAATCGCATAGAACTGTGTAGGAGAAGATACTTCACGTGCGACGTTGATTGGTGTGCGGAATATGCCCATCCCTATCACCAAGCTCACAACAATCATTGTGAAATCGAATAACCCAAGTTTTGGTTTAATGCTCATGTTACAATATAATCACAAGTGTTCAAATTTTCTAGTGCCATGCACTTGAAGCTATAAGCCACAGCCTTGGCGAATGTAGCGGGTTGTAGTGAACAATTCATCAACACATTGTAGCCGAATTGTAAAACCAAGTGGGGGCCCATGTTGCCGAATCGTCAAATTAACGTAGGTTTGCTGCGCACTTGGTTGCAAGCAGCATCCCGCTGTACGCATTAATAGGGAACACCGGTCTAATTCCGGGGCTATCCCCGTAGCTGTAAGCCTGCCTTGTAAAAGGAAACGTTTCGGAGCTTCTTATACCACTGTTTCTACACAATAGAGACGGGAAGGTGAACCGGAACCAGGTAAGCCAGAAGACCTGCCAAAGGCCATTTTTCATAACGCTTTCGGGAGAAAAGCTAAATGATGTAATATCATTTCCTGTCGGCGCATTTATTTATTTCATCACCTGTAACGATGTACAAAAAATCTACATTATTCGGAGTGGCCCTATTATTAATAGGAACAACCACTTTCGCGCAACGCAAATCTGTCGGTTTCGACACCACCAACAACCAACTCAACACCGTTGTAGTAACGGCCACAAGATTCCCTAAAAAACTAGGAGAAACAGGTAAAGTAGTCACTGTAATTACGCAAGAAGATTTGCAACGCAACAATGGCAAAACGCTTACCCAAATTCTTAACAACCAAAGCGGCGTTATTGTGAATGGTGCCGAGAATGCTTTAGGTACTTTACAAGAGGTTTATACACGCGGCGCATCCAGTGGCAATACGTTGATTTTGCTCGATGGAATTCCGATGTACGATGCTTCTACCATTACCAACACTTTCGACCTTAACTTCATTAGCCTCGCCAATATCGAACGTATCGAAATTTTAAAAGGTTCGCAATCCACGCTTTACGGTTCAGATGCAACGGCGGGTGTTATTAACATCATCACTAAGAAAAACTACACGCAGCCAATAGGTGTAAATGGTAGCGCTTCTTACGGTAGTTATGGCACTTTCAATGGTAATGCTACTGTAAACGGAACGGTAAAGAAACTTTCTTACCAAGTAGGTTACAACTACCTAGGCTCCGAAGGTTTCTCTAGCGCTTATGATTCTACCGGTAAAGGTAATTTCGATAAAGATGGCTTTACCCGTAACCAAGTGTTTGCTAATATTGGTTATGCCATCAACCCACGTTGGCAGATCAATGCTTTCGCGAATTACGCTCGTTATAGCGCCGGCTTGGATGCAGGTGCTTTTTCCGATCAAACCGGTAACAAGGTAAACAACAATACCTTGTTAGCAGGTGTAAACAGCAAATACTCGTTCAAATCGGGTAGCTGGAATTTGATTTATAGTTATCAACAGAATAAGCGACATCAAATTAAAGACTCCGTTATAGCAAACGATTACTATTTCTATGCGGATTACATTTCCAATACGCACCAAATCGAAACCTATGTTAATCTTGATCTTACACAGAACATCCAGTTTATTGTAGGGGCCGATTACCGTACTTCTAACACAGACGAGCAATACCGCTCAGCTTTTCCTGTAAAAGGTATTAGCCCGGATAGTGCGCATATGAACCAGTTTAGTCATTACGCTTCGTTATTGCTACATAACTTGAACGGTTTTTCATTGGAAGTAGGTGGCAGGTTTAACTATCACAATGTGTATGGTAATAACCAAACTATTTCCTTCAATCCTTCTTACTTGATCAACGACAAGCACAAAGTGTTTATCAACATTTCCAGCGCGTACAAAACGCCTACTTTGTACCAGTTGTATTCCGAGTATGGCAACAAGGATTTAAAACCCGAAACCTCCCTCAATTACGAGTTTGGTTACCAAGCGGCAGTAGCGCAAAATGCTGTCAATTTCCGTGTAACGGGCTTTTATCGCCAAGTGGAAAACTGGATCGACTTCTATTCAGCTCCTTGGCCAGATCCAAGCTTTTACTACAATGCCGACAAACAAGAAATGTACGGTGCTGAAATCGAAGGTAGCTGGAACATTACCCGTGATTTGCGTTTAACAGCGAATTACACGTATGTAAAAGGCAAAACCATCGATCAAGATACCAGTTACAACAACTTGTACCGTAGGCCAGAGCATGCATTGAATGCAAGCTTGGGTTATCAAGCCACGAAGAAATTGTATGTAAGCTTACAATCGAAAGTAATAGGCAAACGTTGGGAAAAAATGTACCAAGCGCCATCTCAGCCTTTAGCAAGCTACTACACCTTGGATGCATATGCCGATTACCAAATCAACAAGCATTTGAAAGTGTATGCCGATTTCCGCAATTTCACGAACCAGCAATATTTCGACATCCGCGGGTATAACAGTCGCAAGGCTAACTTTACCGCGGGCGTATTATTCAATTTTTAAGATCGTGCGCAATAGCGTATATTTATCCCGTTTTTAATAACTGTTATCATGCAAAACAAAAAAATCAACCCACGTTTTGGCGTACTCTTACTGTTTATCTTGGCGGTAGGCATTATCAGGGTTTTCAATAGCGGACAACTCACGCCACTATCTAACTTCACACCAATTGGCGCCATGGCTTTATTTGGTGGTGCTTATTTCACTGATAAATGGAAAGCGTATTTCTTCCCGTTATTAACGTTGTTTTTGAGTGATGTAGTGATCAACCTCGCTATTTACAAAATGGACGGCGTATTATACAGTGGCTGGTATTATAACTACTTGGCGTTTGCCTTGATGGTATTAATCGGTCAAGCGATTCATAAAGTAACAATTTTCAAATTCATCCTGGGAGCTGTAGGCGCTGCGCTTATTCATTGGATTGTATCTGATTTCGGCGTTTGGATAGGTGGTGGTACAAACATTATTACCGGCCAACCTTTCACGAAAGATTTAAATGGCTACTTAGAATGTTTGGATCTTGCGATTCCTTTTATGCAAAGAATGTTAATGGGTAACTTGGTTTATGGCGGTTTGATGTTTGGTAGCTTCGAGCTATTGAAACAAAAATACCCGCAATTGGCCATTGCTCGCTAATGCATCATATTTAACAATATTTCCCGCTCATTCCGTTTGTTTACAGGCGCATGAGCGGGATTTTTTTTGAACTGAAAAACCTTCCCCGTATGATTTGCTCTTCTTTCTTACCTGCTGCCACGCAAATGATATACGATATGCAGCTCGGTCATCTCCTAAAAGGCGTTACCTTCGAATGCCCCCCGGTAGCGAAAGGCCAGCCCGCTGTAGTGCGTTGTGTGCTTGAAGGTCATCATTATAGCAGCACTGAAATTGATCGTATTTTCTCCGCTTCAAAAGCGCAAGGAAAAAGTTTGTATTATGTTGATGAGCCATTATTAGCAGGTATTTCGCCTGATGTGATCTTTACCCAAGATGTATGTGAAGTATGCCAAATCGATACCCGTTGTACACAACAAGCTATTGATGCGCTTCCAAAGCAACCACAACTTGTGGCGCTGAGTCCAAATAACTTGCAAGATGTATTTGAATGTGCCATTACGATTGCCAAAGCATTAGGTCATGAAGAAGCAGCCTACTTGCACCTTGCACAACTACAAACTCGCCTAGATTACATCTTAGACACTTTACGTGCCAACCGCGCGCCACTCCGTAGTGTAATGCTGATGGAATGGATGCAACCTGTATATAATTGCGGTCACTGGATACCCTACCAAGTTGCATATGCAGGTGGTGTAGATATGCTATCCAATCCTGCCGGCGATTCTATTGTAACGCCATGGGAGAAGATTTTGAAATATGATCCAGAAGTGTTGGTAATTGCACCTTGTGGTTTCTTGGTAGAAAGAAGTAAAGAAGAGTTGAACCTATTAACCAGCATGCCTGGTTGGAACGACTTAAAAGCCGTGAAGAACAAAGAAGTATACATTGCCGATTACGACTTATTCACACAACCTAGCGCCAGTACATTGGTAGATGGTATTGAAGTGTTGGCACATTTGTTCCACCCATCTATCTTCCAAACAAGCGATCGCTTAAAACCCAAGTACAGCGCATATTTCCAAGAAACCGTTCAAGTATAAATATGTTGCAATTAATTACCGGCGGCGCTCGTTCCGGCAAAAGCAGCTATGCACAACAAACGGCGCTTTCGCTCAGTGAAAATCCCGTGTATGTTGCTACTGCCAAGGTATGGGACGAAGATTTTGCACAACGCGTAGCACGCCATCAACAAGACCGTGACCATCGCTGGTCGAACTTCGAAACACCTATTCATGTTTCGGAATTACCCATCGCCAACCGCGTAGTGGTTATAGACTGTGTAACCTTATGGCTAACAAATATCTTTATCCAAGAGAACAATGATATAGATCGTAGTTTAACCATTTTTAAAATGGAGATCGATACCTTGGCGAAAATGCCAGGTACCTTCATTGTTGTTACAAACGAACTGGGTATGGGCGTACATGCAGAAACGGAGATAGGTCGCAAGTTTACCGATTTGCAAGGGTTTGCCAATCAATATGTAGCCCGCTTAGCCGAAAAAGTTGTACTTATGGTATCGGGTATCCCTGTTACGATCAAACAATAAACCACCATTAACAATGAAAACATTTCATATCGAGGCACCTAGTAAACAATTAGACGCCGCGCTAACAGAAAAAATAAACTTAAAAACCAAGCCTCTCGGCGCATTAGGTGTGCTTGAGCAAATTGCTTTTCAAGTTGGTAAAATCCAACAAACGCTCTCCCCACAGTTAAACAACCCAACGATTATTGTATTTGCAGGCGATCATGGAATTGCGGAAGAAGGCGTAGTAAACCCATACCCACAAGCAGTTACAGCGCAAATGGTATACAACTTTGTGCAAGGAGGTGCCGCTATCAATGCTTTTAGCCAACTTAATAATATTAAACTTGAAGTAGTAGATGCAGGTGTAGCACACGATTTCGATCCTTCATTGCCCATTATACACACCAAAATTGCATACGGAACAGCCAATTACCGTTTGCAAAAAGCAATGACCGACGCACAGCGCGACATAGCTATTAAAGCAGGTGCCATTATTGTGAAATCCGCCTTCGAACAAGGTAGCAACATGATTGGGTTTGGCGAAATGGGTATTGGTAATACTTCCGCTGCTGCCTTATTAATGAGCTATTTCACGCAAGCACCTATCGAAGACTGCACAGGTGCCGGCACTAGTCATAACAACGATTTATTACAACGTAAAATCGAAGTATTAAAATCAGTTCAAGCTTTCCATGCGAACATAACTTCCCCACTTGATGCACTGGCAACCTTTGGTGGTTTTGAAATTGCGATGATGGTAGGCGCTATTTTACAAGCTGCAGAACTGAAAATGGTTATCGTGATTGATGGTTTCATTGTGAGTACTGCCTTATTAACCGCTTTAGCATTGTATCCTGCAGTAATAGAATATTGTGTATTCGCTCATACCTCGCACGAAAACGGTCACCAAGCATTATTGCGTAACCTTGCAGTAAAACCTTTGTTACAGCTCGACCTACGCTTAGGAGAAGGTACTGGAGCTGCTTTAGCAATGCCTTTAATACAAGCCGCGGTAGCATTTTTAAATAATATGAGCAGCTTTGCAGAAGCGAAGGTTTCAAACATCGAATCATGAAAAAAGAATGGCATTATTTCCTAACAGCCGTGATGTTTTATACACGTATTCGTGTGCCTAAGAACATTGGTCATAGTGAAGATATGTTAAACAAAGCCACCCGCTATTTTCCCCTTATAGGCTGGGTAATAGGCGGCATTGTTGCCGGTAGTTTATACCTCACCTCGCTCATTTTACCTTTCGAGGTAGCTGTTATATTAGCCTTGGTGGCTGGTATTTGGGCAACTGGTGCTTTTCATGAAGACGGGTTCGCCGATATGTGTGATGGCTTTGGCGGTGGCTGGACGAAAGAACGAATCTTGGACATCATGAAAGATAGTCGTATTGGCACCTACGGTATGTTGGGCCTGGTACTGGTTATGCTGATTAAATTTTACTGCCTTAGTAGCATGACATTATATACGGCTATTACGGCTATACTTGTGGCACACCCCTTAAGTAGATGGATTGCATTGAATGTGGTGTACAACTTGCACTATGTACGCGAAAACGAAGACAGTAAAGCAAAGCCCATAGCGAAAGGAATGGAAACATTGGATTTCATTTTCGCTACCTTAACAGCCATCTTCCCATTAGCAGCATTCATTATTACACAATATTTGCCATGGCAGTATTTGTTGATGTTTATCCCGCTAATACTGGTATATGCATACTTTGTAAAACTGATGAAGCGTTGGATTGGAGGCTATACAGGTGATTGCCTTGGTGCATTACAACAAGCCGCTGAAACCACGATTTACATTTTTATTTGTGCGGTATGGAAATTTATCTAATTAGGCATACTACGCCTCGTGTACCTACAGGTACATGTTACGGCGTTACTGATCTTGATGTGGCCGATAGCTTCTTGGAAGAATCGGCCATGATTAAAAAGCTATTGCCCAACCAACTGTTTAAAATTTATACAAGCCCGTTACAACGCTGTGCAAAATTGGCGACGCATATATTCGACCAGCCGCTTATTACCGATAAACGTTTGGTAGAACTAGATTTCGGGGAATGGGAAATGCGTGCTTGGGATGATATTTCACCACAAGAAATGGAGCCTTGGATGCAAGATTGGGTAACCCAATCGCCACCAGGTGGCGAAAGCTACCAAGCATTGTACAACCGCACTGTGGACATATTCCAAGAGGTGATGTCGAGGAATGAAGATGCCATAATTATTGCACATGGCGGTGTTATTCGAGCTATTATAGCATATGTACAGCAAATTCCATTAAAAGATTCTTTCCAAATGAAGTTACCGTACGGTGGAATTATTCGTTTGCAATTTGAACGCGGGAAGGTGGATATACTGCCGATATTCCCAAAAGAATAAGCCACGTAAAAAATAAAATCCACATTGCCTGCATACCTAAACGTAGCAATCAACCTTTCGAATATGAGCCAAATGCTACCAATAACGTGTATATCGATAAAACTGCGAGGGCGACTGCGCTAATTTCCTCCGAAGTATGCTTTTACCCGAAATTCCCCTTCCCATATAAACAAATCGTTAACTAAGGCTAAACTTATTGTTGCTTTTTATAAACTTTTGGTGAATTTAGCTGTCGCAAATAGCCTAATTAAAGTGCTTATTTATACAAAAGCCTTTGACGAGCCTTTGACTTCCCTTTGACGACCCTTTGAAAAGCCTTTGAAATGCCTTTGACTTGCCTTTAAAAGACTTTAACCTGCCTTTGAAAGACTTATACTTCCCTTTGAAAGTCTTTAACTTACCTTCGGCGCAAGTCGATGCATTATACTTTCTCACTTAATAAGCTATCTTTACATATATTATTTATCCCTTATGATCCCAGTTAAAAATGTCCTAACTATGGCCACATGCTTACTCATGTGTGCCCTGCATGTATTCGCAACAGAACCCGGGGAGAAAAATGTAAGCATCCGCGAGAAAACAGAACGCTACGAGTTTACATTCAATAGAAACAACGAGGTAAATGTGCTGCAAACGGATGTGACACAATATTTGTGTACACAGTTCAGAACCACTATCGGCTACGCCGACTTTTACAATGAGAAATCCACCATCAACGATGTACGTGTTCGACTGGATGGTAAAAAATTCAATGTAAAACCTATTCACAAGTATTATGCGGTTGACGAGTACTTCTATTCCGATCAAAAGATCTGCTACTTCGAATTGCCTTTGGAAAAGAAAGGTGCCGAAGCCTCGGTTGAATTGGAGAAAACCATTCTTGATCCACGCTATTTAACCGCTATCTACTTTGACGAACCCTATTTCACCATGCGAAAAGAAATTACGTTCGTTATTCCAGATTGGATGCATGTGGATATTAAGGAGATGAACTTTGATAAATCGCCCTTAAAAATTCTTAAAACCACCAGCCGCGACGAGCGCTCTAAAACCCGTACTATTACCTATACTGTGCGTAATTGGGAAGCCCGGGATGCTGAGAATGCTGCCCCTGGTCCTTCGTACATATTACCACACCTATTGGTAATGTCGCATTATGCAGATGCAAAAAATGGGAAAACAACGTTTTTCCAAACAACTGCCGATTTATATAGTTGGTACCGCTCGCTTGTTCAAACAATTGGGAATGACCCTACTTCGATTGCTGCTACGGCAAAATCGATTACAAAGAATGCTACTACTGATGTAGACAAAGTGAAAGCTGTGTTTAATTACGTACAGGATAACATTCGATATATTGCTTTTGAAGATGGTATTGCTGGATTTCGCCCGGCTAAAGCGCAAGATGTACTATCGAAAAAATACGGTGATTGTAAAGGCATGGCTAACCTCACGAAAGAGTTATTGGTTTCGTTGGGCATAGATGCGCGCTTGTGTTGGATTGGTACCAATCATATCGCATATGATTATTCTTTGCCTTCCCTGTCTGTAGATAACCATATGATCTGCGCCGTGCAACTAAATAAGAAGCGTTACTTCCTAGATGCAACAGAATCGTACATTGGTTTTGACCAATATGCTGAACGCATCCAAGGCCGGCAAGTAATGATCGAAGATGGCGACAAGTATATCTTGGAAAAAGTACCGTTACGCGATTATAAACAAAACGTAACATCAGAAAAACGTGTATTGAAAATTGAAGGTACAGACTTGGTAGGCTCTAATGAAATTCTGTACACAGGCGAGTCTATGGAGTTCTTGCTAACAGCTGTTCACAACATTAAGAAAAATAAACTCGACGAAGCCATTTTAACATATTTGAAAGAAGATGATAAAAGATGTGATATACAAAACCTTGTTACATCAGATCTCAGCAATTGGAACACCGATTTAAGCTTCAAATATAACGTTCGCCATAAAGAAGCCATTACTGCTTTTGATAAAGATATGTACTTGGAAATTGACTTTAGAAAAGAATATGAAGGATTGGAAATTGATACCACCAAGCGTAAAAGCGACTACCTATTTCCTTATAAAAGTCACACCCTCCACGAAACTGTACTGATATTACCTAAAGGCTACAAAGCCACGGATCTTCCGAAAGATGTGATGATTGATAGGCCCACATATGCCATCAAAGTGGGGTATAAGCGTCAGAATGACCAGGTTATTTATCAAAAAGAAATCATCTTAAAAAATACACGTTTACCCAAAAGCGAAATGTCGCAATGGAATAAAGACGTGAAAGCATTGACTGAGCTATACCGCAACCAAATCACTTTATCCAAATCATAACAACCTACTATATGAACTATATTAAACAGGCTGTCGTTTACCTGGTATTACTATTACCATTGGCTGCCTTTGCGCAATCATCGAAAGAAGAACGTAAATACAACGAGCTAGCAGCCGATATCAGGAAAGAGATTTTCGGTTGGAAGGAAGCATATTACACCGATTATAAAGTACCGGCGAAATATGAAAAAGAATCTGCTGTCATACTTTCAAGAACAGAGATTATTTCAGGCGACAAGAGGGGTAGGAGTGTATGTAATATGACGAACATTCTTCGTCAAATCATCAAAATCAACGACAAAGCTGCATTAGAAACGTATTCTCAATTAAGCTATACCCAGTTTATTGATCAAACCCGTGGTCGCAAATTGCGCAATAGCATTATAGGGGCCCGGGTAATTAAACCTAACGGGGAAGTGAAAGACGTTAATATTGACGAAGCTGTATTAACCGATCAAGGTAACCGTAACAAGAAGAAGAAATTAGCCATTCCAGATTTACAAGTGGGCGACGTATTAGATTATTTCGTGTGGTACCAAGATGAAACGATGACGCCAGGCGGTACGCCAATTTACGACTACTACATATTTGCCAGCGACAACCCTATTCTTAACTACCGTATTCAAATCAATATCGACCGTTATTTCGCTATTTATTACAAACTAGCCAATAATGCACCCGATTTCGTACAAAGCGAGAAAAACGGGATAAAGTCGCTCGATTTGCTCGTAAAAGATATCCCGAAAGCGCCGCTTGATCTATGGATGTCGAAAATGCGCCAGTTGCCCATGATCCGGATGACCATTGCGGTGCCTACCAGTGGCTGGAACTTCGGCCGCGAGGTATTACGTCCTGGCGATATTGTAAAAGACAAATCGCAACAAAAGATCAAAGATGCAGCCATAGCTAGCCTTCGTAGTTCACAATATCCAATTTCGATGTATCCATTGTATAAAGAGATTTACAAGGAATTGAAAGAATATATTGAACGTAACAGGAAAGCCACAGAAGAAGACATTGCGGAATACGCATATTACTTATTGCGTTTTAGGTTGCTTTACCATGCCGACCCGGCAGAACCTATTAGTGTAGGAGCTAACAGGAATGGCTATTCATTTAAAAACACCTTTTTCTTAGAATATTTGAACGGGTTATTGAAGAAAGTAGATATAGAAACAGCCTTCTTAATTGTGTTATCGAAATATGGCCCTGATTCCACGAACCTATACAATGCCAGCGATTACGATGTATTGCTGGCTACCACGGGCGAGAAACCTGTATATTTTAGTAATACAGGCATGTTTACGACCGCTGGTGCTATACCACCAGAATTTGAAGGACAGGAAGCAGAAGCCTTTGGCGTATCAAAAAAGATTGATGTACCGGATACTTACCATCTTCCTTTCTCTACGTTCAACGACAATCTGAAATCGGAGAAATACGAAGTATCAATTGACTCTAGCTTCTCGCTCATCAACTTACAAAGAGAAACCTCTTGTAGCGGGGCCTTTAGAGAAGATGCACAAAAGGAATTGATGTTGTACGAGGATTATTATGATGATGAAAGGAAATGGTTAAAATCGAGCAAAAGTCTTCTTAGCAGCTACTCCGATACGCGGGCTAACTCAACTATTTATAGTGAATATAAAACAGCCTTTGCACAAGCGAGGAAAGACCGGGAGGAAGTTGTAAAAAGCAGTATAGAATCTGAATATTCGCGGGAACCGAAAAATGTGCAGCCATTGAAGATTGTAAAAAGCGGGATGCACCCGGCGAAGGAGCCTGCCTTTGTGTATACCACGGCGTATTCTTTGGATGGTTTATTGAAGCGAGCCGGCAACAATTACATCTTCGATGCGGGTAAACTGATTGGTGGCCAAGTGGAGATTAAGGAAGACTTTAGAACCCGTAAAGCCGATATTTACCAGCCATTCGCCCGTTCCTTTGAATACTATTTCAACATTAACATCCCAGCGGGATACAAAGTAGAGGGTATCGATAAACTGAACTATAATATCGATAATGCTAGCGCAGCATTTGTGACCACTGCAAAAATCGATGGTAACAAGCTGGTATTAACCGTAAAGAAAACTTACAAAAATGCGTTTGATACGGCCGACAAATGGGGGCTTTACCTACCGGTATTGGATGCGGCCAATGCCTATTTGAATCAAAAAATTTTGCTGAAAAAGGCTTCATGATGTGCCTTTGCGGTCGGTAACAATAATTTTATATAAAAATTAGCGCCGGTAAAAAAAATAAAAATTACCTTTGCATCAAGCAATTTAAAAAAGACAACAATATTCATGTTACGCAATTGTAAATATATTATGATGGCATCGGCGCAGTTTAAGAAACAGGCGGCGGGCATGCGGGCATGTTATAAAGTAAGTTAACAAGCAAAAGTTATCTAAAACGATATAACGAAAAGGTCCCGCTTAATAAAATAGGCGGGACCTTTTTCATTTTCGTAGGTAATGAATATGACAACAACAATTATCTCTAAACCAGTAACGTTACCGGCGTTTTTAATAAAACGTGGTAACGAGCCGAAGTGCATGTACAAGTGTATATGCAGCCGGGCGAGGTGTGTTTTGTAAACGATACGTTTTAACATAAATACAACCCGTTTCGGCGCTAAGCTGGAACGGGTTTTGCTTTTAATGGAGTCGTTTAAAAATTGACAATGCAAAAAACAACATCACAATAAACTGGTTATGCTTAATTAAGTATTGCCCCAAAACCGAATACTATGAGAAACGTAGTACAAATCGTAAAAGAAGCCTTGGTGGCTAATTTCAAAGAGATCGATCGTTATTTCGACAAAGACGTGGTGATGCTTCATTACAAACCTTCACGCGAACATTGGAACATGCGTGAAGTGTTGGAGCATGTGAGCTTAACAAATTACTTCTTGTTACTTGTGATTAACAAGGCCACTCGCCGCGCGCTCGACAAAAAAGTAGACGGTTTAAATTTGATGCCCCCAGCCGGTTACCACGAAAAATTTACCGCCATTGATGTGATCGGTAGTAAGTCGTTCGGATGGATTAACCCACAGCACCTAGAACCTAACGGGGAGAAAGACATGCACGAAGTGCGGAATCTCCTGAAACAACAATTTGCACAATGCATGTATAATTTATCACTTTTAAAAAATGGAGAGGGTAGGCTTGTACAAACAATGATGAGTGTGAATAACCTGGGAAGATTAGATATCTATCAATATATCTACTTCCTTACTAAACACATCGAACGTCATATTAGGCAAATGCAAAAACTTGAAAAACAGTTCGAAACACGCGCTGTGCTTATATAACATTTCTTTATCACATCAAATAAAAAAAATATTTTTAACAAAATTTTGTGTTTTAGAAATTTTATCTATCTTTGCATCATCAAATTAATAAACAGTAAAAACGAAAACAAAATGCAACCGCAAGTATTACATATGATCCTGATTGACGCGAGAGAACGCGGCGGAAAGGACATATGGACATATAATACCGGTGATTTGTTTTCATGGTAAATAGATAAATAGAATCTCTTTATATAAACAAGCCCGGTCGAATGATCTGGGCTTTTTTTATGCAATGAATCATACGATCGAGCAAACATATTACTGGGTTAGTAATCTCGCTGGCACGCAAAAGGCGGCCGGCGTGCAACTCGTAGGCTTTCGTAAGAGTCGATATACAACTACATTAAGTAAGGATTTGTAAACGTTATGCAATGACACGTTTCTTGAACCCGGCCCTTGATGTACGAAGAGCCGGGTTTTTTGTTGACCCATATTTGACCCCAAAAACGGCCATCATGGCCAAAAATAACCGGGGAGAAAGGGAAAGGTAATATTACCATTTAACCTACTATATGCCCTGTTGCAAAAGGCAGCAGCACCTTTCTCCCCATAATTAAAATAAAATGACAAACTATTTATCCATACATCGTATTATTGCCCATAGGGGCCTTTGCTAAGATTGTTTAGCACGTCACATTGTGGTGACCCCAATTATTACTGAGTATTTATATTATTAAAAAGGAGATGCAAAAGCCTACCCGTCACCATGGCGGGTTGGGCTAATGCAG
The DNA here is from genome assembly GCF_003259335.1 of Chitinophaga skermanii. Classification (GTDB taxonomy): domain Bacteria; phylum Bacteroidota; class Bacteroidia; order Chitinophagales; family Chitinophagaceae; genus Chitinophaga; species Chitinophaga skermanii. Next base: position 152,200 of record NZ_QLLL01000001.1, on the reverse strand, counting down.
CAATAGTAAGTCAACAATGAATAACGCCATACAACGGGTTACTGAATCCAGCGAGCTAATCGATGGAAGCTATATTAGCCCCATCAACTTTTACTTGAACACATACGGCGATATCCCAACAATTCACGATATCACGAATATAAAACGTACCAAAGCCGTGGAGAAATTCATGGAACAATTTGGTAGCCGTGTGAAACAACCATATGTATATCATTTTTATAATGAAGACAAACGTAAATACGAAATATATTATGCTTGCTTCGTGATGGAGAATGATTGCATGGTGAATTTTGAATTCGATGATTGTCATATTCTGCATAATGGGAAACAACAAGCATTCGTAGATGAAGTAACGTCACTTGTAAGAAAATGCAAAGACCGCGGACCATCTCGCAAAGCAGAGATAAGCATTCTTACCGTACACGAAGGTGAGTACACGTTAACGGAATTAGAAATTCCTAAAACGAACATCAACTTAGCTTTATATTACGAAAATGCCTTGGTGGATCTTGATAAAGAATTGATGAAGCGCCTGAATACGAAGAAAGATAAAGGTATTGTGTTACTACATGGTCAACCTGGTACAGGTAAAACCACGTATCTACGCTACATTATCAGTCGTGTTAAGAAAAAAGTGATTTTCCTGTCGGCCAACAACGCCGGTAACATTATGAGCCCGGATTTTATCAAATTGATGTTGAATTACCCGGATTCTATACTGGTGATTGAAGACGCGGAAAACATTATCGGCAGTAGAAAGCACAATAATATTTCACCTGTTGGCGATTTGCTCAACCTCAGCGACGGTTTATTGGCCGACGTTTTGCGCACGCAAATTATATGCACATTCAATAGCGACCTTACCTCCATAGACGAGGCGCTTATGCGCAAAGGACGCTTAATTGCGAAATATGAGTTCAAAGCATTGCCGGTAGATAAAGGACAGCAATTAGCTGATCATTTGAAACTACCGTTTAAGGTGGAGAAACCGATGACAGTAACAGAAATAATTAATTATAAGTCGACCAGCTTCCAACCGGAGAAACAGCAGATTGGGTTCCAGGTGGCAGCGGCTCAACTAAAAACCTAACTAACAATGAAACGTTCACCCTTAACAGGGAAAACTTTATTATCCATTGGATACCCCTCAACTGCGGTGATGAAATTAGCCATGGCTATTATGTCGGACTATAAACCCGAACTTTCAGAAGCCGACGTGTTAACCCTTTTATCCAATATTAAGGATAACCCTACAATGTTCATCGAAGACCCCGAATTGTCGGCCATTGCAAGGTACTTTATGCCGAAGGAGGATGAAACCATTTCTTTAAAAGAAGAGATGATACCTTACGAAACATACGGTGCCAACAATATCCAAGCCGGCGCATTCTCACAGATGAATAACGCCATGCGCCTACCGGTTACATTCGGTGGAGCTTTAATGCCAGATGCACACCAAGGCTATGGCCTACCAATTGGTGGTGTGTTGGCCACTGAAAACGCAGTAATACCTTACGGCGTTGGTGTAGATATCGGGTGTAGAATGTGCTTGAGTATCGTGGACGTTCCATTGGAGAGTTTCGACCATTCAAAACAAAAATTAGCGACTGCCATCGAGAACAATACGCAATTTGGCGCTGGCGGTCAATGGAAGAAACCCAATGATGCCGCGGTGCTCGATGATCCGGCGTTTAAAACATTGCCACTATTACGAGCCTTACACGAAAAAGCGGTGAAACAACTTGGTACGTCCGGTGGAGGTAACCACTTCGTAGAATGGGGTATTGTAACAATTACTGATGTTGACAATGAGTTCAACTTGCCTGTTGGTGATTACGTGGCTTTGTTATCGCATTCCGGTTCACGCGCACTTGGTGGACAAATCGCGCAACACTATTCTAAAATAGCCGAATCTGTATGCCCGCTGCCGGGTGATGCTAAAAAATTGGCGTATTTATCTATGGATAGTGAAGCAGGACAAGAGTATTGGTTGGCTATGACATTAGCAGGAGAGTATGCATCTGCTTGTCACCACGACATTCACCATCGTGTATTAACGTCAATAGGAGCGAAGTTATTAGCACGCGTGGAAAACCACCACAACTTTGCCTGGGAAGAAACCTACGATGGTAAAAACTATATTGTTCATCGGAAAGGCGCTACACCAGCGGGAAAAGGTGTATTAGGCGTTATTCCGGGTTCGATGGCCACCCCGGGTTATATAGTACGAGGAAAAGGTGAACGTTTATCATTTAATTCTGCATCTCATGGTGCGGGTAGAATGATGAGTAGAACTCAATCCGAAAAAGCGAATAACTGGCAAGATGTAAATGCTTTCTTGAAAGCCAATCATGTAACCTTGCTAAGCGCTGGATTAGATGAAGCACCATCAGCATATAAAGACATTGATTTGGTGATGAAAGAACAAATTGATTTAGTGGATGTGATCGGAAAATTCCAACCACGCATTGTTAAAATGGCGGATGATGGTACGAAGGAAGATTAACTTCTCAATAAATAATATTACAAAAAGGCCGTCTCTACGCTGTAGAGACGGCCTTTTCAATAAGATTGATACTTCAATCATTTTATACACGAATATAGATCTTCTTTTTATCCATCACATATCCTAATAACCAGAACAACAATACGTGCGCAATTGCAAACAACAACGAACCTGGATAATCGCCAGCCCAAGATTGGAAGCCATATTTATAAATCCAAGAATACGCATTCATACCAGCTTCTGGACGAATAAGGCCGTATGTTTTTACTAACACACCCGACATTACATAGATAAAGAGCGGGTTTTTACCAAAAACTTCAAAGAATCCGAAGCCTTTCTTCACCCCTACAATTTCAATAACATACACTAACAAAGCCAACACCAACGTAGCCAAGCCAACGGTAACGAGTACATAAGAGCTTGTCCATATTTTTTTATTGATAGGGAATTCGATATTCCACAAGTAAGCTAAAGCGACCAAAACCACACCTGCTATTAATAGTTTACCAACAGTTTTATTGTTTTTACCTTTCTGTTGAATGTAAGCACCAACGAGGTAGCCTGCAATTACGTTCACAACGGCTGGCAAAGTACTTAACAGTCCTTCTGGGTCAAATGCTTGACCTTCACCATGGTACATGTGCGATTCACCTAGAATGGCTTTATCAATAAACAACCCTGCATTACCTTCTAAGCTATAAGGGTCACCTTGACCTGCGAAATTGAGAATTAACCAATACCCGGCTAATAGCAAAATACCGGCAATAGTAGCGCCTTTGGGTTTCAGGAAGTGAATTAACAACCCAGCAATGCCATAACACAAAGCAATACGTTGTAAAACACCCATAATACGCAACGATTCGAACGATTTAAATACAAAGTTGCCCCCATCATCATACTTCACGAATGGAAACCAATTCAGCAATAAACCAATGATAAAGATGAGGAAAGTACGTTTCAAGATTTTCTTGACAGCGGCAGCATGCCCAATGGCTTCGTATTTACGCAAAGCGAAGCTCATAGCATTACCTACAGCGAATAAAAAGAATGGGAAAACGAGATCTGTTGGCGTGTAACCATGCCATTCGGCGTGGCGGAACGGCGGGTATACGAATGACCAGCTGCCCGGGTTATTTACTAAGATCATTAAGGCAACGGTAAGCCCACGGAAAACGTCGAGCGAGAGGAAGCGTTGCGATTGACTTGGTTGTTCATTTACTAGCATAACGTGTGGTTGCTTTGCCAGTAAAATAGACAATAAAAATTGCAAGTAAAATAGGGTATAAAAAAAATGTGCGTTGCTGAAGTTCAACAACGCACATCGTTTTATGCTAATTCACTGAGTTCCAGCCAGCGTAATCCTTTTTCATCGAGCTGTTCCATCACCTCTCCAATTCGTTTGGAAGCGGATTCGATTTGCTCGTATGGTAGGTTGCCACTGCTTAATAAAGTATCGAGCTCCTTCTTTTCTTGTTCAAGCTTTTCGATATCTTTCTCCAGCGTTTCCAACTCGAATTTCTCCTTGAAGCTGAGCTTGCGAGTTTTAGGAGCTTCTGTTGCAACCGGTTTAGCTTCTGCAACCTGTTTTACCTCTTTCTTTTCTTCCGACTTGTTCTTTTCTTGTTCACGCAGCCACTCACGGTACTGGGTATAGTTACCTGGATAATCGCGTACTTGGGCGTTGCCTTCAAACACGAATAAGTGATCTACGATTTTGTCCATGAAATAACGATCGTGGCTCACAATTAAGATACAGCCTTGGTAATTCAATAAGAAATCTTCCAAGATGCTGAGCGTTGGTAAATCCAAATCGTTCGTGGGCTCATCGAGAATCAGGAAGTTCGGGTTGCGGAAGAGAATCGATAACAAGTGAAGTCTTCTTTTCTCGCCACCGCTTAACTTAGAAATATAGGTGTATTGTTTTTCGGGTGTAAAGAGAAATAATTCTAGGAATTGAGCGGCACTTACTTTTGTTCCATCTGCCAATGGGAAGTTTTCCGCGATGTTCTTCACATATTCAATCACGCGTACATCTTCCTTTACTTTCAACCCTTCCTGCGAGTAGTTACCGAAGATAATCGTTTCACCCACGTTGATTTTACCACTATCGGGTTCAATTTGGCCTTGAATTAAATGTAGGAATGTAGATTTACCCACCCCATTTTTACCTACGATACCAATTCTTTCGCCTCTTTTAAAGGTATAATCAAAGCCTTTCAAAATCTCGAGATTTCCGAAAGATTTGTATACTTTCTTCATTTCAATGATTTTGCCACCTAAGCGTGACATTTTCACGTTCAGTTCCAATTGTTGCTCTTGGATGCGCGACTGGGCTTTTTTCTCTACTTCGTAGAAGTTATCTTGGCGGGATTTGGATTTCGTTGTACGTGCTTTTGGCTGTTTACGCATCCATTCCAGCTCTTTGCGGTATGTGTTACGGGCCTTTTCGATGCTAGCCACATCCATTTCTTCACGAGTAGCCTTGCGTTCGAGGTAATTTTCGTAATCGCCTTTATATATAAAGAGAGTTTCGCGGTCGATTTCCATGATTTCGTTACAAACACTATCGAGGAAGTAACGGTCGTGCGTTACTAGTAAAAGAGTTACACGTTCTTGGTCGAGGTAATTCTCCAGCCATTCGATCATACTAACATCGAGGTGGTTCGTAGGTTCGTCCATAATCAAAAGGGTATGTTTATGTTCGAACCCGATATCGATCAGCACCTTTGCCAATGCCACACGTTTCTGTTGCCCACCGGAGAGGGTTCCTATTTCTTGGTCGAGGTGATGGATATTGAGCTTACCTAGGATTTGTTTCACCTTACTATCGAAGTGCCAAGCGTTCAGCTCATCCATTTGGCTGATGGCTTCCATGAGTTTCACTGGATCGGGCTCACCGGCAGCTTCGTCGGTTAGTAATTCGTAGTTCTTGATGGCATTTAGAATGGGATTATCCTGGCTAAAAATGTTCTCTAATACGGATTTATGGGCGATGAAGTTGTGATTTTGTTCGAGCATTACCACGGTTACATCTTTGTGAATCCAGACTTTACCTTCGTCGGGTACTTCTTTACCGCATAAAATTTTCAGCAAAGTGGATTTTCCCGAACCGTTTAAAGCGACGAGGGCGATTTTGTCGCCTTCTTCAATATGAAAAGAGATATTTTTAAAAAGGGGCGTTGCGCCGTAGGCCTTTGTGATGCCTTCTACCGTTACATAATGCATAGCACGAAGTTAGTAATGATTTATTGAAGTATTAAAATTTGCTTAATCCCCTAAATTTTAACATAGCCTAGTGATTTGGTGAAGAATTTTTCGTATATTCATTATAGAATCGTTATTCACGCATGTATTATTATTTCCATGAAAACGTGTTGTCATCCTGGTTAGCGCGAAAGACACAACAACAGGTTACAGGTAGAATGCCAAGACTGTGAAGTATAGCCGAGAAGTCCTTTTGAGAATCGATTCAACTATTTGATTAAGCAAAATTCTTATTTATAAATTTTTTGATTTAGGTGCAATGTATTCCCGTGCAATTGATCATGCCGCGAAGGTCAGGGTTGTACATATCTTGGACAGCAGGAGGGCATCTAGGTCGAATTCCCCAGCGGCCTTTTAATCCATTTTGGCTCCTTTTGTTTGTATCCCCGTTAATTCAAATAAAAAGTCCTTTCTACATGTAGAAAGGACTTTAGTTTTTTTATAAGAGAGTAGCGATTAAAGGAAGGTTTCTTTGCCTTCGTTCTTTAATTCTTCAGTTACTTTTTTAATGTCTTGCTCTTTGTGTTTAGGGTAAATGAGGAGTACATCTTCATTATCCACCACGATATAATCTTTCAGACCATTCACCACTACCAGTTTATCCTTTGGCACATTGATAATGCTATTTTCGGTATCATCGAGTTTCGAGAGCTTGGTATTGATAACATTGTTATTCCCTTCTTTATGGGCATTATCGTACAAAGAAGCCCAAGTTCCTAGGTCGCTCCAACCAAATTCTGCCGGGATGGTGAAAACGTTATTCGCTTTTTCCATAATGGCAAAGTCGATAGAGATATTAGGTGAATTGGGGTAATGTTCATTGATGAATTTTTGTTCTTCACCAGTATTATAGAACGGTAAGCCAGCTTGGAAGAGCTTGAAGATATCCCCGGCATATGTTTCAAACGCATTTAGTGCGGCTTGTGTTTGCCACACGAAAATCCCAGCATTCCAAACGTAGTCGCCGCTTTCTAGGAATTCAATTGCTTTAGCCAATGGTGGCTTTTCCATAAAGCGTGTTACTTTAAATACTCCATCTTCAGTAGGCGTACGATCGTAGTTGATGTAGCCGTAGCCGGTGTCGGGTCGAGTGGGTTGTATACCCAAAGTAACGAGCACTTCATTTTTAGACGCGAAATTGACTGCTTGTTGGATTTTTTCTACGAACACATCTTCTTTCAGGATGAAGTGATCGCTTGGTGCTATAACCATGGTTGCATTGGGGTTGAGGCCCGCCAGTTTAAATGTGGCATATGCAATACAAGGAGCAGTGTTGTTCCTTGAAGGTTCGCATAAAATATTTTCAGCAGGTAAAGAGGGTAACTGTTCAGCTACGAGATCTTTATACTGGTTGTTGGTAACAATGAAAATATTCTTGTGAGAACAAAGTTTTTCAAAACGTGCGTAGGTGAGTTGCAACAAGGATTGCCCTACACCCAAAATATCGATGAATTGTTTGGGGTAATTGTTTCTACTCTTAGGCCAGAAACGGCTACCAACGCCGCCTGCCATAATAAAAACATATGTATCATTTGTGCTTTTCATTATGCCCAATTAGATTTATCTACATCATTATAAACGCTTCTTATACCATCTTCTAAGTGGATTTTGTAAGTCCACCCGAACGAGGCCAACTTGGATACGTCCATTAATTTACGTGGCGTACCGTCGGGTTTCGAAGTATCAAAAACGATACCGCCCTCATAGCCAACGACTTTCTGTACTAATAGTGCAAGGTCTTTAATGCTAATATCTTCACCGGTTCCAATGTTCACGAGGCCTTCCTCGTTGTAGTTGTGCATGAGATGTACGCATGCATCGGCCATATCATCTGCATGTAAGAATTCGCGTTTCGGGGCACCTGTTCCCCATATTGTAACGGAAGGTTCGTTGTTAATTTTTGCTGTATGGAATTTGCGGATCATCGCTGGCAACACGTGCGATTTCTGCAAATCGTAGTTATCGTTCGGGCCATATAGGTTGGTAGGCATAACAGAAATGAAGTTACAGCCATATTGGGATCTATAAGCATCGCAAGTTTTGATACCTGCAATTTTCGCAATAGCGTAAGGTTCATTTGTTGGTTCCAACAACCCGGTCAGCAAAAATTCCTCTTTCAATGGCTGTGGCGCCATTTTAGGATAAATACAAGATGATCCTAAGAATAATAGTTTTTCCACACCATTCAAATATGCATGGTGAATCACATTATTCTGGATCATCATGTTATCATATATAAACTCTGCCCTAAAAGTATTGTTTGCTAAAATACCACCTACTTTTGCGGCAGCTAGAAACACATAGTTTGGTTTTTCCGTGTCAAAAAATGCTGCTACAGCAGCTTGGTCACGTAAATCCAATTCGCTTGAAGTCCTGGTAACAAAGTTGGTAAACCCTTCTGCCTGTAACTTCCGCATGATAGCTGACCCTACCATTCCACGATGTCCTGCTATATATACTTTTCCTTGTTTGTCCATTATTCAAATTGATTTAACACCTTGTAACCGGCGTCTTTCAAGATTTTTTCTCTTTCGAATAGCTCTACATCAGCTGAAACCATTTCTTTCACTAATGCAGGCAAATCGTATTTAGGTTTCCAGCCTAGTTTGGTATTTGCTTTTGTTGGATCGCCGATCAAGAGTTCTACTTCTGTAGGTCGGAAATACCTTGGATCGATGGCGACTACTTCTTGTCCGACTTCTAAAGCTGGATATTTGCCTGTTGTGCTTTTAATCACAGCTACTTCGTTTACACCTTCTCCTTTAAACTCCAATTCCGCACCTACTTCAGCAAATGCCATACGAATAAAATCGCGCACTGTAGTAGTAATACCGGTTGCAATTACATAGTCTTCAGGTGTGTCTTGTTGTAAGATTAACCACATTGCTTCTACGTAATCCTTCGCATGGCCCCAATCGCGTTGTGCGTCTAGGTTCCCCATAAATAACTTGCCGCCACTCATGCCGAGTGCCATTTTGGCTACACCCCGCGTAATTTTACGAGTTACGAAGGTTTCACCGCGGAGTGGGCTTTCGTGGTTGAAGAGAATACCGTTGCATGCGTACATATTATAGGCCTCACGGTAGTTTACCGTAATCCAATAAGCGTACATCTTAGCTACTGCGTATGGAGAACGCGGATAGAAGGGCGTACGTTCAGATTGAGGTACCTCTTGTACCAATCCGTATAATTCTGAGGTACTTGCTTGGTAAACCCTTGTTTTTTCAGTTAAACCCAATAATCTTACCGCTTCTAAAATCCTCAAAGTCCCAATGCCATCAGCATTTGCCGTGTATTCTGGTGTTTCGAAGCTCACTTTTACGTGGCTCATTGCACCTAAGTTATATATTTCGTCAGGTTGTACTTCTTGTATAATACGAATGAGATTCGTGCTATCAGTCAAATCGCCGTAATGCAACGTGAGCTTTACATTTTTCTCATGCGGATCTTGGTAAAGATGGTCGATCCTGTCAGTATTAAATAAAGAACTTCTTCTTTTAATACCGTGCACATCATATCCTTTCTTTAATAAGAATTCTGTTAAATATGCGCCATCTTGGCCGGTGATACCAGTAATTAAGGCTTTTTTCATTAAAGTCGATGCTTTTTTAATGCATTGGAATATTCTGCAAATTACTCATTCGCTGGGAATATTGATTCGCTGTTCCGTTAAAGGAAGCATAAAGATAATTGTATATAAATAGAAAACCCGGGAGATTTCTCACCCGGGCTTAGCCTTTTATGCCGAATTTCTTACTTTATAGATCATAATTGAATCGTCGAAAAGTACTTCTCAATCCAATTGAAAAGAAGGTTTCGTTGTTTTTCCATTGGTTATTGGACTCTCTTCTTGTGGCGGCCGACATTTCCAAGCGAAGGTTATTCTTAGGGTTCAGGAGGAAGCCAACTGTCCCTTGTACATAGAATAAGTTGGTTTTTAATCCTTGCCCAATTTTGTTATGGTAATCATCTGCACGGGTTTCATAACTCTTATTTATGTCTTTACCGAAGTTCACGCCAGCTGTATCTAATCCATATTGTGAATAAGTAACTTGTCCACGTAAATACCACCGTTTATATTGATAATCGGCCAAATTTACCCATTCAACAAAATTAGCACCATATGGGTGAGCTAAAGGTTGATTATAGTGTCCATAGTTATTTAATGTTGTTCTCTGGCTATAAGTATATGGCCTTGCAGCGTTTACTTCCGTTAAAATATTCAAATTTTTAACTTTGAAGATGTCGTTCGAGCGGAAACCCAATTGGCCGCCAAACTTATTGGCCCACCAACCATTTCCAGAAGTAAATTCTTTCAACTTAAACTCATCTAATACAAACTGGCCATATAATGTACTGTTTTTTGAAATGGCATATTTAGCATTCAAACCCATGATAGCATTATCGGGGCTTCCTACAGAATATTCAACCGGTCGTGTAAAAATAATTGGGTTGATATACGACATATCGAATCCACGTTTACCTGTAGAGTCTGAATCTTGCCAGATAATGGATGAGAAAACGCCTACAGATATTTTTTTGGATACATTCCAGTCGAGATAATTAAAAATGCCCCATTTTTTTCTAAAGCCATTATCGTAAGAGGCTTTAGGATAACGCATATCTATAAATTGCGCCCACATTGTAGTGTATTGAATTTTACCAACGGTAGCTACGATTTTGAGGAATGGATAGCTAAAAGAGTTATCACTTAGCAACATCGACCTGTAACCATCGCCAATAAAATTGCGATCGTAACCTAATTGGAAATTCAGGAATTTGTTTGCGTCGTATGAGAGTAAAGCTGTTGCATAATTAAAATCGAATGCATCGCCGTTGTAATCTTTGTATTGACCTTGGCCAGGAATTACCTTGTTAGCTCTTGTATAAGCATTTAAATATTCTGGGAACTTTCCTTGATTTTCATAAAATGAGCTTCTGAATGAAAAATTCTTACCTAAAGTACCACCTACTTCAAAGCCCCGTGTATTTAACCATGTGGTGATATCTTTATTACTTCTACCAACCTGAAAGTCGGGTAGGAAATCACCATAGAAAGTATAATCTTCATGGTTATATTCGAGTAAATGCTCTTTGAATATTTTGCGATGCATCCAGCTGCGTTTGCGCGCAGAATCATCTTGGGGCAAAGTTACTTGGGGTCTTTTTATAAAATCTCTTAATGAAGAGTGAAAGCTACTGCTGTCGCCGCTATTTTTATAATCATTCAATCGATATTGTTCTCCAGGGTTTTGGGCAAACGAAAGATGCCATCCTAAAACACTCAACGTAAAAAGCAGAATGTATTTTTTTTTCATGCAATTATTAATTATTCATATACAAATATAGACTAACTTGGATAAATCCTTTACGATAACAATATTCATGCAAAAGTCCTGTTTTCAAAAAAAAGTTGTAAAATATAACTACGGGGGCTCGTTTTTTGTTATACCTACCAAAGGAAATTACTTTGATATAATTTAATATTATGTATACAAGAAGATTGATTCAAGCAGCGCGTTTGAGTATGATTTTGGCCTTCACTTCTACAGTTGCATTCTCTCAGAGTGTAATTAGTGTATCACAAAAGGGCATAGTACCCAATGATAATAAAGATGATGCCGACAAAATCAACCAACTGATCGCTTCAGCCCCGGCAAATTCAACATTACTTTTCAGCGATGGTACTTATAATATAGGATCTCCAATAATTCTAAAAAGCAATATTACAATAAAAGGAACAAACCCTAACACGGTTATATTTCGCCAAACAGGTAGTATAGCTAATTGGCAAAAAAATAGTGCACAAGGTATTATCACTACAAGCCAGAATATAGTAAATGATAATGTACATGTCACTAACATTACTGTTAAAGGCATATACACTACCCCAATTAGTGAGGCCGGTAGTGGTGGTAAAGGTGGTATTTGTATGAGAAACTGTACAAATTCCTCTGTGAAAAATGTAAGTACATCCGATACTTGGCATGGTGTTGCTTTTTACGATAATAAAGGCAATGCCAAAACCGGCAATCTTATCGAGAATGCTATTGTTACTCGTGCGTTAAGTAATTCTCAACCTGGCAATTCTGGACGCCCAAGAGGAATATTAATGAATTCGCCGTACGGGGTTGTAAAAGGGTGTACTTCCTCCAATAGTGGAACTGGGTATTTCTTAGGAGGCACAGGAATTGAAATTTCAGATTGTAAAGCATTGAATTGGACTGTTGACAATGGCTATTATATCATGGTAGAAAATTGTGTAGTTCGAGATTGTCAAGCAATCACAGGTAGTAGTTCAAACCAAGGTAAAGGTTCTGGTTTTACCATTGCTTATCAAAAAGGTGGCTTGGTAGAGAATTGTAAAGCACAGAATTGCGGAAACTACGGTTTTAGAATACATGTACCTCAGTCTAACCTTACTTTACGGAATAATATTGCTACAAATTGTGGGATTGGGTTCGGTATCGAAAACGCTAGTCATCCATATCCAGAAATGTGTGATAATCTTCAATTCATAGGAAATCAAGCAATCGGTAATAACTTACAGGGTTTCTTCTTTCGACAAATGATGAATTCCAAAGTAGAAAATAATACGGCTAAAAACAATAATCAAAAGGGCATAAATGCCCGTAACCGCGGAGCAATCACTTTACAAAATTATACTTACGGTAATATAATTGAAGATAATGTTTGTGAGGATACACAAACAAAAAAGACACAGCTGTTTGGTTTATATGATTATAACAAAGGGAATTACCAAAAAGCAGCCGTACAACAAAACAATACACTCATGCGTTCAGCGACCAAGGCTACTAATAACGCTGCAAATGCAATTAATGTCGTACCTAATACAATTAAACATAACTCAAAATTTGGTCAGGACTACTATTAATACTGAACATTATTTTTAAATGGGTCGTAAAATACGACCCATTTTATTTACAGGAACTTATATAATTTCTGCTTTGGGTAATTGTATATAACCTCCATTGTATATAGACTTCAAGTTAAGCAGTAGAAAGTACTTGAAAGCTAGTCATACGCTTAAGAATATTGATTGTACAATACAAGTGAACCTTGCTTTTTTCTAATTACTTAACAATAAACTTCCTGGCGAAATACTCCATTATTTACAAAGGGCATAAAAAAAGCTGAACGAAATATTCAGCTTTTAACCAATGTTTTGTTAAATTCTATTTTACATCAGCAAGAAATTTCGCAATACCTTCTGCAGCATTTCCTTGGCCATATAAATTTTTATCTAGAGAAATTGACTTCCCTTTCATAGTATTATATCCAGCAATAATTTTATCAGCATCAGCACCTGTTAGGATATTGTAACCATTATCCACCAACTCTACCCATTCTGTTTGTTCGCGTGTTGTAATACATGGTTTTTGGAAGAAGTAAGCTTCTTTTTGTAAGCCACCAGAATCAGTGATTACTAAATGAGCATTTTGGATTAATTGTAACATATCAAAATATCCAACAGGCTCAATGATGATAATATTTGATGTATCAATTTGATGGTTTTGTATAAACTTACTCGTTCTTGGGTGTAATGGCAATACAATTGTTGAATCTTTTGCCAATATTCTCAAGGCTTTGAAAATACTTTGTAAGTTTTCGATACTATCTGTGTTTTCTGCGCGATGAATAGTCGTTAAAATAAATTCACCTGCAGCAATGTTTAACCTCGAAAGTATCTTTGAAGTTTCTTTACTTTTATCTGTATAATATAAAGCGGCATCAAACATAACGTCGCCACTGAAAATAATTTTGGAAGGTATATTATCGTAACCCTCATTTTTAAGATTTGAAATCGCTTGTTGGGTTGGACAGAATAAATAACTAGATAATCTATCAGCTAAAATCCTATTTACTTCTTCTGGCATACGCATATTGAAACTTCTTAAACCCGCTTCCACATGTGCAATAGGTATATGAATTTTAGACGCCGCAATAGCACCGGCCAATGTTGAATTTGTATCACCATAAATTAAAATAGTGTCGGGCTTTTCTCTCAACATAATCTCTTCTAAACCCTCAATCATTTTTCCGGTCATTGCACCATGACTGCTATTATTGATTTGTAAATTGAAATTAGGTTTCGGAATATCCATTTCACGGAAGAACACTTCGCTCATGTTTTCATCGTAGTGCTGCCCAGTATGCACAATAATTTCTGATAGTGTACTTTGTTCTTTTATTTTGCGGCTAACAGCAGCAGCTTTTACAAATTGTGGTCTAGCACCTATAACAGTTAAAATTTTCATTATTGCAGTTTAAGTTTTTTCTTCATTACAGTGAACATCAATTTAAAGAAAAATACAGGTAGTACTTTCTGTCGTTTAATTCGGCTAGGTTGGCTAGCTAAGCGGTAAAACCATTCGAGGTTATTATTAATATAGAAAGCTGGGGCTCTTTCGACTTTTCCAGCAAGGATATCGAGAGCTCCACCGCAACCAACGAAAAATGCAGATGGTGCAAATGCTTTTAAATAAGCAGCTAAATTTTCTTGCTTAGGAGAACCTAGTGCCATAATGACGATATCTGGTTGGAATTGAGCAACTAGGTCTGCTATTTCCTTATCTTCTTTGAAGAAACCGTTTCTACGTGCAACAATATTTATGTTGGGAAATAATTTTCTAATGTTTTCTGAAGCTGTTGCATTTACTTCTTCTTGTGCCCCCAGTACAAATAAGCGAAGTTTATTGGCATCGGCAATTTTGAGGATTAATCTTGGGAGATCAAGTTTAATAGATTTTTTCTTGTGCAACAATTTCATACCTAATACAGCGCCAGCTCCATCGGGTGAAGGAAGTACAGAATTTGCAATAATGTCACGAAATTTTTCATTCCTTTCATAAAGCATTACCTTTTCTGCATTGATGGCAACGCTATAGCCACCATTCTTTGCCATAATGATATCTTGTACTTGTAAGAAAGCAGCTTCTTCACTTTCGAAGCAATAACATGGGCAACCCATGATTTCGACTTTATCTGTATGATGCATTGTTAATAGATTCCTTTAGTAAATATTGCACAGAGTAGGGCAATTATGGTCAATTATACCTACTTGCTAATTGGTTTAAAGTGAGATATAATTCGTGCGTTACCTTTTTACTTTCAAATTCCTGGGCTTTCTGAGATGCATTCCAAGCTATCGTTGCCTGTTCTGATTTTTCCAAATGTATATATTTTAGCATTTTCTCAGCCAAACTTTGTGGATTATTTGGATCAAAAAGGTAGCCATTCTTTCCATCTTCAATATAATCCTTTAATCCTCCTATATCCGATCCTATAACTGGAACACCACATGCCATTGCTTCTAGACCAACCAAGCCAAGGCTTTCCGTCAAACGTCTTGTTGGAAATACAAAGCACTCCATCTGATTAAAACAAGCAGCTAATTGAGCTTGTGGTACTGTTTGAATGGTAGTAATATGCTTACCTAGCTTGTAATTTGCTATAAGGTTGTCCTTTTCTGAGCTTTGTGCTCCATCCCCTACCATTAGCACCGTCCAGTTTAATTGAGGATGGGATTGCTTAATTATATTTAGTGCCTCAATAAAGGTATCCCAGCCTTTACCTTTATCAATCCTAGAAGCATATCCAAATGAATATGTTTGTCCAGATTCAAAAGGTTTAAAAACTTCCGTATTAATCCCACCAGAGGGATATACGTACATCTTTTCAGCAGGCAAGTTGAATATATTCTGTACTACACTTTTATAGTATTTGGATGGCACTACAAAGCAGCTTGATTTTTTTGCTACCGGCTTGATTAGATTTTTGAGTAGCCATTTATGTAAGCGTCCTTGTGGTTGCACATCATCACCATGGGCATTTAGCACAATTGGCTTCTTCACAAAAGGCAAAAAGAAATAAAGCAAAAAAGCTGAATGCAATACATAATGAACATAAATTATATCATAGTCTTTACTGAACAACCCCTTTAGCGTTTCTAAATAAAAGCTTAGGTACTTACGTAATTTTACAAGCTTACTGCCACTTCTTCCAATAATCAATGCTCGTCTCGTAATTAATCCACCTTCACGTGATATTCCATCTTCAAAATTTTTCACAAAAACACCAAATGATGGGGCTTCTTTTGAAGGGTACATATTAGATATCAAAAAAATTCTCATGCGCGCTAATTAATTAAACAAAGCAACAATGGATTTAAACTCCTTCTCCTGCTGAACTTGTAGAGTATTCACCGTAAAGTTTTTGGATAATTCATCTTTTATCTGCTGGTAATAACCTTTATCAGTTACAAGTTTAGTAATAATGTCGGCTACCGTCTTATCATATTCACTATTTAATGGAATTAAGAAGCCATCTACACCATTCGTAATAAACCCGTCCATGCTTTTATCATCTAATGAAATAACTGGCGTACGATAATAAATTGCTTCCAGCATTGGATTTCCCAGATTGCTTACCTCGTTTGTCATGAACGACACAGCAGTGTTACGAACAAGGTAATTCGATTGTTTGTGTGTAAGATTTTCAAGAAATACAACATTTGCATCCAAACCTGATAATTTTACGAAAGCTCTTAACTCTTCCAAGTCTTCTGCATGATATGTTGATATAACAATCACTTGCTTCAATATATTAGGCGCTAGCGACAGCAAAGGACGAATTACCCTATCTGCTCTTTTCAATTTACTATTACTAGCATTATTAAAAATGATAAATTTATCTTTATAGGCACTTAGATCTACTTCTTGTATATCCTTGTAATCATCAACTGCAACACCGTGAGGTTCAAAATAAATATTTTTGCAACCACGTGCTTTTGCATAAAAAATACCATTAGTACCATCATTAACCATAAAACATAAATCACTTGTATTAAGACCATAATAACTTAGTGGATAGTATCTTTTACAATCCGAGATATTCTCATTAGTTGCTTTTAACGGCACTACACCTTGATATTTATTAATATACTTTTTACCATAAAGACGTGCCAAAAATTTGGCAGTAAATGCATAAGCATTTTCATACCCTACGATGATATCCGCTTTTTTCAGGCTTTTACGATGAAACAATAACAAATAACTAGTCAACCAAACATTATCTACTAAAGCCAATATGAAGAAAGTCCATTTATTGAGAAGAGTAGTTATATTATGCTTTCCATATGGGGGAAAAGTATCTTCCGATTTGATGGTTGTAAAATAATTCTTCCTTGTAACTGGAATGTTCTCAGTTGCTACCTTTACTTTTTCTCCTTTTACTTTTCTTACTACATTCTTTAATGTTCTTATAAAAGCACGGATTACATTGTAAATTTTATCTCGTAATGCCGAAAAACGATGCAATGAAAAGTTATCCATCATAACAGCATTTTCACCCCGTTGATCATTTCCGCTTGTAAATACCTCTACCGCAATTCCTCTTGATAAAAACATTTTTACAAAGCGCATCATACTTTGATTCCCTTGTTTTCTAAAAGGTAATGCCGTTATCAGTAATATATTCTTCATGCTTTGCAAGGTATTTGTAATAGGTTTAGTGTTGTAATTGTAATCTTCATTAGGCAATCAATATAAGCTCTTTCTTCATATTTAATGGTGTAACAAAATAGCCTAAATAAAACCCTACCATTGCAGAATACATTATATGCCCACTTATGAAACTTAGGAAAAACAATAGTGTAAATCCTAATAATGCTGGACTTATCAATGAATGCCTGTTTTTAGATAAAAATGCACTTGTCATCTTCAATAAAACAACCACCCAAAATCCATATACTAGCAATAGCCCAATTATGCCATTCGAAATTAACAAATCCAAGTAATCTAACTCGGCTGTTCCTATTCCTAGCATTTCAGCTTTGATCCTATCCTTGGGATACTCCCAACCGGTACCGAACATCTTTTCATACCATGCATATTTCTCCACAAATAAATCAACCGAGTTTTTCACACGATTATCACGACCACTTAATAAGAAGCTTGACAATTCATCAGCTTTCGCAATGTTATATTGTATACGACTAATATTTGCTTCAATTCGTTCTTGGAATAAGGAATAAAGAACAACAGATATAAATAACGGTAGTATGATGAATATTTTTAAGAACTTTTTATCGTACTTTGTATACGAGAATACAGACTTGCTTTCTTGATATTTAATGAAGAACGGGGTTCCGATAGAAATTACTACGTAGCCAGCTAAAGCGGTCTTTGTCACAATTAGCCCTGCAGCCAATAGCCCAATTATTAAGCCTCCAGAAACTAAAAAAATACTTTTGAAATTCTTATAGAGATAATAACAAAAAAATGCGTACAACAGTACAAACAAAGCACTTAACTCGTTTCCTGCAATAAAATAACCTTTATAACCATAAGACATACCATCTTCATTTTCCGCTCCTCCTACTTGGCCATAATTACTATTACCAAATCCCAATAAAGAGAATATTAAAGCCACGAGAATAATAAAGAAGAAGGTATTAGCATGCCGTTTGATATTGTCTTGAATAAATGGATATTTCTTGGCTACAGAAATAAAAAAATAATATGAAACAGGAAATGTCAATAATTTAGATACAAATGCTATATCATCATATAAAAAGATGATTCGCTTACTATAAAATAATAAGTTCGATAAAATTGGTAGAAATACAACTAAAGTAAATCCTAACAAAACCAAGAATTTATGGCGATCAACTACCATTACATAAGCAAGCATACCTAATAAGTATATCGATTTCAACATTTGACTGATAGAAATCGTAATACCCAATTTTGTTATCAAAAAACCATTTAATTGATCGATCATTATTGGCATTAACAGGAATACCGTTATAATCGTTTGATACTTTATATGATATGTCGAACTTTTATTCTCCATTTCGTATCCTTAAAATTTACTGGTTACAGGTACCCCGCTAACTCTAGTTATTAGTCGATATATTGTTTTCCCAAATGGTAATTTGGTAATTAGTCCTTCGAACAAAGTAACAGTAATAAGTTTTTGCCTAATTAAGACAAGGTATACCACCGACAATGCACAACATATAATCAGTCCTATAACCCAAATGTTACTAGTCGTGAGTGCAATAAATTTAGAAACTCCGCATATTAATGCTGTCCAAAATAGTATTAGAGCTAATTTTTTGATATTGAAAATTTGCAATACATTCACTTTCAAATAATATGCAGTTTTACTTATCAGTAAATATGCTAACAAATAAATACAAATAACAGAAGCGATTGCGGCACCTATAATACCCCAAATTTTACCAAGAATAAATACACCTGCGATGTTAGCAGAGAAGTAAATCATGTATGCATACATAATTGTTTTCGTTTTCCCTAAACCCGAAAGCACATCTTCATAAGATGTAACACGCATAAACAAAATAAAAGTGTAAATAAAGAAAATAGGAATACTTGCTAAATATTTATCTGATAAATAAAGGATCATGAAATCCTTAGCATAAAAAAGGAAGATCACGATAATGGGATATGTTATAGCTGCAACTTCCGAAATGCTATTCGCTTTCACTCTTACTACATCTTCCAATTTACCTTCATTTAGCAAGGCTGCAAAATGGGGTGTCATAATGCTCGTTACAGAGGTTGCAATAATACTTAAGAATGGAATTTCAAAGGCACCATTCCTATAAATTGCAAAATCAGCAGGAGAGAAAAAATAACTCACATAAAAGCCCGATAAATAAAGATACGATGCGGCTAAAACAGTTGTTATACCTAGTGGAATACCAACATTCAACACATACCTCATAATTATACGATCAAATTTTCCTGCAAATATTGTCTTGGGTTTGTTAACAGCTAAATATAATAAACATTGAGCCATAGGAGCTATCATCCCAACTACTATAAATATCATGTGGAACTCCTTCAACCACTGAATAGCAATCAACAATAAGCTCAATTTAATTATGTTACTGATAATTATAATTGAAACACTATTTTTTACTCTACCCAACCGTATTAGGTTAAACTCGAGTATTATATTTAGACTATTGAAAATAAAAAACGGAGAATACAAATACAAACAAGTTACGATCTGCTCATTATTAAACAAGTGAGCAAACAAAGTGGCCGAAGCTGCCGTAGTGAGAGATGCCATTAGCCCCATCACTGCTGTCATAGCGACGATCGTTGTTAATGCATTATTTCTATCAAATTCCTTTTGCTCCAATGTTAAATAAAACACCCGCGAAATTCCAAAGGAAAACAAGGCGACAAAGAAAGTAGATATTGTTTGTACTTGGGCAAATGTACCATATTCAGGCTTCGATAATGAGCGCGCTAAATAAGGCGTTAATAAAAAAATCAATAATAAATTGAACATCTGACCCAAGAAAACAATCAGAATCTTCCCTACCTTGTCGCCTGCCATTCTATATCTTATTACTTGAGTAAATTCTTTCAATAATATCCACTACTTTCAAACCTTCTAATGCGTTTGTAGTAATGGTTGCTCTACCTTTCAATACATCAATTACGTTATCTATTACGTAATGGTGATTTTGAGCAGAACCTTTATAAGCACCATAATCGTTACCAGGGTTAGTTGGAGCCAATTCTGGCATTGTATAATC
Source organism: Chitinophaga skermanii (assembly GCF_003259335.1). Lineage (GTDB taxonomy): Bacteria > Bacteroidota > Bacteroidia > Chitinophagales > Chitinophagaceae > Chitinophaga > Chitinophaga skermanii. The sequence continues at coordinate 131,831 of NZ_QLLL01000001.1, read as the reverse complement.
TTGTATGTTACAAATCTCTACTTCATTCATATACTGACCACCAACTTTTACAGAGCCTTTTTCACCTATGATGGTCATGCTGCTCTCTAAGTTTTGGTTCCAGATGGAGGTTGAATAGTTAATACAACCCATACCGCCATTAACAAAATCGAAAGTTACAAAACCAGAATCTTCGAATTCTGTCATGCCTTGGTGATTAAAACTGTTGAAGCGAGTCTGGATATTATCTATATCTCCGAATAACCAGTACATAATATCGATAAAGTGTGAGAATTGTGTAAACAAAGTACCACCATCTAAGTCCTTCTTACCATGCCAGCTTTCTGGTTTATAGTAACGAGCATCCCTGTTCCAGTAGCAATTCAACTGAACCATGTACACTTTTCCAAGTAATTCTTGTTCAATAATCTCCTTAATCCATTGTGATGGTGGAGAGTAGCGGTTTTGCATTACAGCGAACACATGTTTATGTACGTGCAATGCTTTGTAAATTACTTTTTCAGCATCTAATTTCTTCAATGCCATTGGCTTCTCTACTACAATGTGCTTTTTTGCTTCTAAACAAGCTAATGCTTGTTCAGCATGGAAACCATTAGGTGTAGCGATATTTACAACATCTACATCAATACCAGATTTTAAGAATTCTTGTAATGATGAAAATAATGGAACATCTTTAAATGCATCGAGGTTTAACAGGGATCGATCTCTTACATCAATCAAAGCAACTAGCTCTGCTTCAGCATTTCTTTGGATCATTTCCGCATGGCGTTTACCGATATGACCGCAACCGATAACGGCAAATTTTATTTTGTGTTCTTGCGCTACCATAATTTATTTAACTCTTTTTACCAGGTTGGTATTAACTAATTCATATACTTGGTTACTTTCGGGGCAAGTAGCTAGGTTGTTGCTGTCGAACTGCAACTTATGACCAAACTCGCTCATCCAACCAACTTGTCGTGCAGGATTACCTATCACTAAAGCGAAAGCTGGGATATTTTTAGTAACTACGGCACCAGCACCGATGAAAGCGAATTCACCGATATCGTGACCGCAAACAATCGTAGCATTTGCCCCGATTGATGCACCTGTTCCAACATGTGTTTTCAGATATTGGTCGCGGCGATTTACGGCACTTCGCGGGTTTGTTACGTTAGTAAAAACGCAAGAAGGTCCGAGGAATACATCATCACCACAAGTAACACCTGTATAGATAGATACGTTATTTTGAACTTTGACATTTCTACCAAGTACAACACCTGGAGAAATCACTACATTCTGGCCTAAGTTACAGTTCTCGCCGATAGAGCAATTGGGCATTACGTGAGAGAAGTGCCAAATTTTGGTTCCTTTGCCGATTGTGCTACCTTCATCTACAACTGCAGTAGGATGTACATAATATTCCATACTACGTGGTTATTTTAGATATTCTTTAATTGCATTCACTATAAAATCTTGCTCGCTTGAATTGAGCTCAGTATGCATTGGTAATGAAAGCACGGACGCACATAATTTATATGTCACATCAAGGGTGCCCACAACTTTACCAATTTTTATGAAGGCTTCTTGTTCGTTCAAAGGAATAGGGTAGTACACCATACTTGGAATACCTTTTTCCTGCAAATATTGTTTCAAGCCATCGCGCTTGCCGTTTTCAATTACGAGAGTATATTGATGGAAAACGTGTGTAGATTGGCTTGAACGAATAGGTGTTCTTACACCCGGTACATCTTTCAATGCTTGATCATAATAAGCAGCAGCCGTTCTTCTTGCATCACAATAATCATTTAAGTATTGCAATTTCACATCGAGAATGGCAGCTTGAATTGTATCGAGACGGGAGTTAATACCAATGTATTTGTGAACGTATTTCTGTGATTGACCGTGGTTGGCAATCATTTGAAGTTTTGCACCAATGGTAACATCATTTGTGTATAAAGCACCCCCATCACCAAAACAACCTAGGTTTTTCGATGGGAAGAAAGATGTACAACCGATGTGACCAACGGCACCAGCCGCTTTCTTTTCACCATTTTTATTAGTGTAGATGGCGCCGATTGCTTGTGCAGTATCTTCAATTACGTATAAATTATGTTTGCCAGCAATTTCCATGATAGCATCCATATCAGCACATTGGCCGAAAAGATGTACAGGTACTATTGCTCGGGTTTTAGGTGTAATAGCTGCCTCAATTTTAGTGATGTCGATGTTGAATGTTTCGGGATCAACATCTACCATTACAGGAACATACCCCAATAAGCCAATAACTTCAGCCGTTGCAACGTATGTAAATGCAGGTACAATCACCTCATCGCCCGGCTCTAATCCCAAGCCCATCATGGCAATCTGCAAAGCATCTGTACCATTCGCACAAGGAATTACTTGGTTTACACCTAAATATTGTTCAAGGTTTTTCGAAAATCGCTTTACTTCAGGACCATTAATGAATGCACCTGATTCGATGCAATTCAATACCGCTGAATCAATTTGATCCTTGATTTTTGCATATTGACCTTTTAGGTCAACCATGTGGATAGTGGTTTGTGTAATCATAAACGAGCGTCTACTAAGTTTCTATCAATAAAAGATTTGGTATCGAAAATCACGGTATTATGCCCGTTTCTCAATTTCTTAAAGTCAATATTCAAGAACTCACTATGTGACACCGCCAAGATAACAGCATCATAACATGCCTCCAACTTATCAATCAAATCGATACCATATTCATGACGAACTTCATCTTTATGAGCATGGGGATCGTACACCTCAACGTTAGTTCCGAATTGTTGTAATTCTTGGTAGATATCGATTACACGGGAATTACGGATATCTGGACAGTTTTCTTTGAACGTCACACCTAAAATCAATACGCGTGCGCCATCAACTTTATGGCCTTTTTTAATCATGAGTTTTACGACTTTATTCGCAACGAACATGCCCATGTTATCATTCACCCTTCTTCCCGAAAGAATAACTTGTGGGTGATAACCTGTAGATTGAGCTTTATGTGCCAAGTAATAAGGATCAACACCAATGCAATGGCCACCAACTAAACCTGGTTTATATTTTAAGAAGTTCCATTTGGTACCAGCAGCTTCAATAACGTCGGTAGTATCAATACCAAGGCGATCGAAGATCAAAGCCAATTCATTTACAAAACTGATGTTCACATCTCGTTGCGCATTTTCAATTGCTTTTGAAGCTTCGGCCACTTTTAAAGAAGTAGCTTTATGAGTACCTGCGATGATAATGCTTTTGTATAAGTTATCTACAACATCTGCGATTTCAGGCGTGGAACCAGAAGTTACTTTTTTAATTTTTGTAAGTGTGTTCACTTTATCACCCGGGTTAATTCTCTCAGGGGAATAACCACAGAAGAAGTCTTTGTTGAATTTGAGGCCAGAGAATTTCTCCAATACAGGAACGCAATCCTCTTCAGTACAACCGGGGTAAACAGTTGATTCGTAAATGACAATATCGTTGGGTTTTAAAACTTTTCCCAACATTTCGGAAGCTTTAATTAACGGGGTTAAATCTGGAGCTTTGAATTGATCAATAGGCGTAGGTACCGTTACGATATAAACATTATACGCTTTCAAATCTTCTACGTTATTTGAAAACCATAATCCTATACCAGTGCCTCTTTTGCCAGTAGCTTCTTTTAAACCATCTTGATCTGCTTCTTTGGTATGATCCTCGCCGCGAGATAATTCGGCGATACGATTTGTATTGATATCAAAACCTAGTACATCATACTTCTTGCCAAACTCGATTGCTAAAGGTAAGCCTACATATCCAAGACCGATAACCGCTATTTTGTGTGTTGAAGACATATTACCTATTTTAATTAATTTAGTTCATAATTTTTTTATATAATCTTCTGATGCATAACACTATTATCGTTAAAAATGCACCAAGGAAAGCTCCTACCACAAAGCCTTTTACAAAGCCAAATTTTTTAATCTTTAATGGTAAGATAGGGGCATCAATTACTTGAATAATAGGTGTTTCTTGTAGCATGGCTATTTTACTTAACTCTAAATTCTTCAACACTTCGCCATACATTGTTTGTAAAATCAGTTTATCCCTACCTTCCAGTTCAATAGATACACCGGAAATGTTTTTGGCAGGGTTAAGGTTAATATCTTGTGAAGCGGCCATTGCATAAGTTTTCTTATTTAATAACCGTTCAATTGAATCTGCTTTCGCTTGAAGTTTGTCTACATTTGACTTAGAACGCTGAGTTTTTGTTTGCACATAAAAATCGGTCGCAACAGCCACTAATTTTTCAGTAAAAACCTTCGAAAACAATTCGTGCTCTGTTGTTAAGTTTACATCTACGAAGGCCAACTTCTTATCGGGTTTTTCAATTGTTAGATCATCACCGATAATCTTATAATATAATTCTTGGAGAACACTATCTTGACTTAGCGTATACTTATCTCGAGGTAAATTTGGCGTAAACGTCAATTCGAATTTTTTTTCCTTCCACTTTTCTCGTTTCCCTGTAATATCAATATAAAAATCAGCTAAGCTTTGAGTTTTGCCATTTATTGTGGCTGCTGAAAGGAACGCTTTTTCGATCATCAATCGTGAACGCAGAAACTCTAAAATATTATCTTCAGAAAATACACCACTAGTTGATCCACCACCTAAATCGATTCCAAATTGACTGGCAATCCCAGCATAATTAGCTAAAGAATTACTCTTAGAATCTTCCAAAATAAAAGTGAGTTCAGCAGTATATTTTGTAGGCGAAAAAATTGAAAATGCTACTCCTACACCTGCACCAATTATTCCGATAATTCCTATAATAAGCCATTTGCTAAAAAGAAATTTAATCCAATCCCGGATTTTCAAAATGAGTTCCTTTACAGAAATTTCGTTTTCATTATTTACGGACATACTTCTTGCAACTTCTTCCATACAGTTGGGGGAATTTTAATTATTTAGCTAAAATGGTAGCTACGATTAATGCTATTGAAGCGATGCCAGTACCTAAACCTAATACTTCTTGCGGATTTAAGCCTCTTTGGGTGCTTTTAGCTGGTACATAAATTTCAGCACCAGGTTTCAATTTGGGATAGCTATTGAAAAATAACACCTTCTTTGTGCCTTTAACTGTACCATTAGCGTATACTACATAACTCCTTCTTTTCAAAGCTTGCGAGGTAAATCCACCAGCAAAACGCACATATTCTCTAAACTTCAAATCGCTGGAATATTGAATCTTTTTCGGGAAGTATATTTCGCCAAATACTTGTACTGTCTGCAATTTCTTCGGAACATTTAATAAATCTCCTTCTTCTAAAAATAAATCATACTTAGAACCAGGATGTTTCAAAATGTAAGGCAAATCAATATTTAATAACTGCCCGTTACGCTGAATATCAGATTTAAACCTTCCAATAGATGCACTGTCTTGAAGCTTGTTATAGAACACTTCCAATTTATTATTCAGCATCACAGAATCAGAGTTATTTACAAATGTCTTCCTTACCATCACCGCTCCTTCTGGGTATGCATCTGGACGTAGTCCTCCCGAACGTTTAATCAAATCAGAAATACGTTCCTTTTTTGATGTAATTGTGTAATTACCCGGATAAATTACCTCGCCATTAATATTTACATCTGCTTGTTCGGTATATGAAGGCGATTTACGGATCATCACCTCGTCGAATGGTTGTAATTGGAATGAACCGCCACTATTATTGATCGCTAAATCAGGAGTAATATCGAAATGCTGAATAACGGCTAGCATAGAATCGTTACCAATTCCACCTTGATTTCTTATACGACGAGAAATTTCCACTTTTTGTAAAGAAGCCGCATCTTTCAATCCTCCGCTTAATAAAATAAGGTCTTCTAAATGCATCCCTTCAGCATAATCGTAATATCCAGGCGTTTTAACCATACCACTGATTTTCACAAGGAATTGTTCTTTTAACTGATTCTTTGAGAAAATAACTACACTATCCTCCTTCTGTAAATTAATATTAGCAGCACCGCTCATAATTGCTTTGGGATCGAAACTGATTAATTGAGCGGTTAAATCTTCCTTATAACGACGAATAATACCACGGTTCATTGAAGCATCTTCCTTCAAACCATCTGCTTTTTGAATAAGCCCTTTCAATGTTAAACCATTATCCAAAGAGAAATCTCCTGGGTGGAAAACAGCGCCAGTAATATTCACACGATTTGAAAACCTAGTTAGTACAGCATCTACAATAAACTGGTCGCCAGATTTTAATTTATACCCTACTATCTCGTTTTCGCTAATATCAATTACTTCGCGCTCACGGTTATTAATGCGGTATCCTTTAATATTTCCACGGTAAGCAACATCAGTATATCCACCAGCATAATTAATGATATCAGATAAAGATTCATGATCCGCTACTTCGAAAATACCCGGTGTTTTAACCTCTCCGTTTAATTCTACACGTGTTTTATAAGGATTTACTTTGATGATATCTTGATCTTGCAAAATCAAATTTTTCGACAAATCTCCTTTAGTCAAGAAATCATAAAGGTCAAAAGTTGCTATAGGCTGGCCATTTCTAATTAATTGGATACTTCTAAAAGAACCATTGCCATTAGGACCGCCAGATACATATAAAGCATTAGCAATGCTAGCTAAGGATGGAAGAGTATAAGAACCTGGCCTTTCTATTTCACCAATTAATAATACGGTTATACTACGAATATTGCCTAAAGTGATTTGCACATTGGTATTTCCCGAGTTAATGGCACTGTAAATAGTTGATAATTGTTTCCTGATACGCACCTTTGCTTCATCCATAGAAAGTCCATTCACATAAACAGGACCTAAATTAGGGATACGTATATAACCCTCTGGAGTAACTTTTAGTTGCATTTGGGTTTCATTATAACCATAAACATCAATCATAATTTCATCACCCGTTGCCAATCTATAGTTTGGAGGAGTAGGCATTCGTAGATTTGGCTCAAACGTAAGATTCTTATTATTAAAAAGATCAGCACCGAATACCCGGTTCTTTTTAGCTTCTGTTACAGCTTCGCCTTTATTATATTTAGCTCCTTCATCAGTAGAACCATTTATTTCACGCTCATTTGTAAATACGTTGGCTTTATCTTTATTAGTTTTTAAAGATTCGTCAAGATTCAGCGCATTAATTCGCTGTTTCAGTTTAAGTACTTCAGAAGCTGGAATACCTTTTTGATTAGCGTAAGAATCGATTTGATCAATTTTAATTCCTTTTGCTTGCATTTCGCTCACAATCTCACGAATTTGTTCATCCGATAAATTATCTACATTGATTTGCTTCAATGTTTGGGGATTCATGGTAGGGATTTGTGCATACGCACCCACACAAACAAATAATATTAATAGTTGAACCAACAATAATTTTTTCATAGAGTGTATATAAACTTCTCGAAACTTTAAGGTATCCAATAAACCAACATTCCCAATTTTCAAGGCATTTACCTTGAAAAAGGCAGGCAAATTTATTAAAAATACCATATAAATGATAATAGATTGAAAACCATTCATCAACTATAAACTATTCCGACCTTTAAAGAATGGCACCCCGTTTGTTAACAAATTTCAATCCAAACTGTGCAAACTACCGTATATTATTTTATACAGGAAAACCTACAGTAACATATCAACATTATAACATTTGTTTAATTATTTATACATAAACAGTTAAACAGAATCCCAAACGCTCCAAAATCTAAAATTTCCGCGTTTATATTATTTTCTGTATATTTAAATACTGATTATGAAAATGTTAAGAGTGCGAGAGAATTTCTTTCCTTTGAAAAAATGATGGAAATTGTTGGAATGAACATTAATTTTGTTTAAATTAGTCAAGCAAAAATTAAACAATATGTCATCCGCTGAATTCAACACCCTATTATTGAGCAATGCTGATTTTCTCAAACCGTTCGCGATTACGCTAACCAAAGACGCCGAATCAGCTAAAGATCTCTTCCAAGAAACAATGTTTAGAGCCATCTCCAACCAAGAAAAGTACCTTGCCGGTACTAATATCCGGGCCTGGCTGTATACCATTATGAGGAATATCTTTATTAATAACTACCGGCGCAAATCCAAACAACACTTCTGTTTTGACAATTCTACCAACGATTTCTTGTTGAACTCCAACCAAGTAATCATTGGTAATCAAGCAGAATCAGGCTTAAGAGTAAAAGATATACAAGTAGCCGTTCACACGCTACCCGTTATCTTCAAAAAGCCTTTCTTACTTTATCTCGATGGTTTCAAATATTACGAAATCGCCGATTTACTAGATGAACCACTGGGTACCATCAAAAGCCGTATCCACTTCGCCCGAAAAATGTTAAAAGCCCAAGTAGCAAGGCACTAATGTGAATGTAGTCGCTAATTTTAACCACTAGCTTGTTCGAGACAAACCTCATTTTCTTTTAGAACCATATCCGGTAAAAATTAATACTGGCCCTTGTTTCTGCATGCTTATCAGTTTAGTTGAAAATCATTGTGAACCGCAAAACTTGTATTTTACTATGAAAATAACCCAACACCCATATCGACTATCTTTCACTTAGTTTTTCCAAAAAATTCAATATCTCTCCAAGGCAACGAGGAGCGAAAACACAAATGTTGTTCAATAAAAAGTAAGTAACTGAACTTATTTGTTCCGTTACTTACTTTTTTTATATCCCCCTTAAGCCCCGCTTGTTACCCTTTTTCCTGTAAAATCTAAACTTTGTATACTATCTTTATAAAGAACGGCAAAGTTTTTGACGACCTGGCAGCAATATCTAACTTATAATCACGCGTTTATGATACACGCCCCTGTTATCCTAGTGAACGAACAAGATGAACCCGTAGGCACCATGGAAAAACTCGAAGCACACGAAAAAGGTTTGCTACACCGGGCTTTTTCTATCTTTATTTTCAATCATCAACACGAAATGCTCCTCCATCAACGCGCAACGGAAAAGTACCATTCCGGTGGCTTATGGACGAATGCTTGTTGTTCCCATCCCATTCTCGGGGAAGATCTAATAACCGGCGCAAAACGTAGGTTACGCGAAGAAATGGGATTCGAATGCGAATTAACAGAGATATTTTCCTTCACATATAAGGCCCAACTCGACAATAACCTCACAGAACATGAATTCGACCACGTACTGGTAGGCTATTACGACGGCGATATTGTACCCGAAAAGTCGGAAGTACAAGACTTTGGCTACTATTCCCTCGACGACATCCACCATTTACTCCAAACCAAACCAGGGCAGTTTACTTTCTGGTTTAAAGAAGCATTTCACAAAGTACAGGCATGGGCAGTTAAGGCACATGCATAAAAAAGGCCTTCCCTTGTAAGGAAAGACCTTTATGCTATCTTCTTTACTTTTTACCGGTACTGATTTAATCCGTTGGATTACCATGAGTAAAGTAAGAGTAAACAGTGGTTTTATGCCTACAACCGCAACAAAACCAGTTCATTACATCGCTATATCAATTTAAAAACTAATGATTCATAAGCGTTTGTAAAATTAATGGCGCTTCTACAGAATTGAACCCCCGCAGCACTTGCGTATAATACCTACCATTCTGTAAAGTAACATCATTTGCTGTTAGCAGAACAAAACCATCACTTGCTCTTCTCACCTGGACAGAATATACCCCAGGCGTAACTTCTATGAACTTTTCATTCGCCGTACCACTGGTTTGTGTTTCAAACCCACGGTTCGAAAATAATGGCGTAAATGTAGTGCCTTGCAATAAGCCTACTGTCACAGTAGCACTATTCGGACTTACATTAAAAAAACGAACATTTGCCTTCAATGTGCTGCCCGAAAAGTTATCGGTAACGAACATGGGCTTGAGTTTTGATGCCGAATCGATGAGGAACATACTGTAGAAGCTGTTCTTCATAATGTTGAGGGTTTCCGTAACCTTTACCTGCCCCCCATATTTACTTGCAACAATCTTTGCCCGGCATAAGCATTAAAATAACCCGAATTGTTAGGGTAAGCCATAGGGGAGGTGTTAACTTGCCGGCCATCGAGGAAAAAATCTACCGGGGTACTATTGGGCGAAGTGTTCATCACCACCAATGCACCTGTATCAATATCATCATCGTCATCACTAGTACAGCTAACAAATAATAAGGTGCTACATAAAAAGAGTAGTAAAAGGCCAATGCGCATTCGCATGATGTCTGTTTTCGAGGTTTATGAATTGGTTTCTCTGACTGGTTCGTGGTTTCCCGTATAGGAAGAACGCAAAGAAAAGGGAAATTGTTGACCATTCAGGCGATGTTTTGATAGCTAGAAAAAATATTTTGGAAAAGAATAGGGTGAAGGCAATTTCCAAGCGTCTTACTAGTACCAACAAACCAAAGAACCAACGTTTTCCCTAAAATAGCATGCGCAAGTTTCGGCTTGACGCAGTTGTAACATAAGCATGTATTTTGATAATTGCAGGCGGTCCCTAGCTGCCTGCGAAATGGTTATTCTCTTGCAAAAGAGATAGCTTTTGGCTAAAAATTGAATGCTTGCTTTTCCGGAAGCAGGCATTTTTTATGAATAATTGGTGATTAAAAATTGTAAGAAATGTGGCGAATCGACCGAAAAAAAATGAGCCTGGTGAAAATTGCATCAAAATTAAGCACATTTTAAGGCGGTTCAAAGTACCCTCAAATGCTTACTAGTGTTACATTCTACAAAATTTAACCTTTTGTTGACTGGCAACTGGAGGCCTGGACACTAACCAACAATCAATCTTTTACTACTTTTGATTTCAGAATGAGAATAGCGGTAAAAATATTTTTGCACATATGTATTCTCCTATTGTTAGGAGATGGGTATGTAATAGCCGGTGCCCGGAAGGACAACACCCGCATTCGCTATGACCGTGCTCGCCATCATATCATCGATCATTCTTCTACCACGCTTATTAAAGATTTAAATATTGATAAGGAAGGGGATCATTTGATAACAGATGATGTTTTTGATGAAGACCCTCATTCTTCATTTGCTCGCAAGTATAAATTATTGGTCAGCTATTCAGCTATCAATTCATATCAATCGATACTTACTTTCTTATATAGTAGCCATCATGCTCCCCCGGGATGCTACGATCTTTCATCATACATCTACATCAAACATAGCGCACTTAGAATCTGATTCTTCGTGTGAATTCCAGTTTCCAACGGCATAACCATGCGTAGTTGGGGTGCTTTTACATGCATTCCGTTTAACCGTTTGCTTAATTACTGCCTACTTTGGTCAAACTGTGCCACCATTTGTATGCCAGGCACACCCTGGTTTCTGCGCAACCAATCGCTTAATTTCCAATAATATCATGAAGAGAATTGTCATGTTCACGGGTGTTATTGCCCTGTTCTGCCAAAGCTGTATCTCAAAACACGAAGAAAAAGAAACAGCCACGAAGTTCACCGTAACAAACCCAATGAAAGTGGATACTTCTTTTACGAAAGAATATGTATCCCAAATCCGCTCAGTGCGCAACATCGAAATTCGCGCACAAGAAAAGGGTTATCTCGAAAAGATTTTCGTAGACGAAGGTCAGTACGTAAAAGCCGGCCAATTACTATTCCGCATCATGCCTAAAGTGTATGAAGCCGAATTATTAAAAGCGCAAGCTGAAGGGAAAGCCGCTGAAATCGAGTACCAAAACTCAACAGCCTTAGTCGACAAAAACATCGTTTCCAAGAATGAGCAAGCAATGGCCAAAGCCAAGCTCGACCAAGCAAATGCTGAAATCGCTTTAGCAAAACTTCACCTTTCTTTTACCGAAATTAGGGCGCCATTTGAAGGCACCATCGACAGATTGCCAAAAAAATTAGGAAGCTTAATCGATGAAGGCGAGTTATTAACCAGCCTTTCCGATAACAGCCAAATGTTCGCGTACTTCAACGTTTCGGAACCCGAATACTTGGATTACCAAACCAACACAAAAAATCGTGGTAATACAAAAGTGACCTTATTACTTGCCAACAACCAACCACTCCCTGTAAAAGGAGACGTGGAAACAATTGAAAGCGAATTCGACAGCGAAACTGGTAATATCGCGTTCAGAGCACGTTTTGCAAACCCAGATAGGCTATTAAAACATGGAGAAACCGGTAAAGTACAAATGACCGTTCCCCTAAGAAACGCCTTAGTCATCCCGCAAAAAGCGACGTACGAAATTCAAGACAAACTCTATGTCTTTGTAATCGATAAAAATAACGTCGTGAAATCCCGCAACATCAATATCGCCGGTCGTATGCCAGATTTATTCGTAGTAGATAATGGCCTCAGCGAGGGCGATAAAATCTTGTTGGATGGCGTGCAAAAAGCAAAAGACGACGATAAAATCCAGTTCGAGTACATCAAGCCCGAAGAAGTGTTGGCGAGTTTGCGCTTGAGAGCGGAATAAAAGTTTCATTCCTAATTGTGAAGTTCAATGTTTAATAAATTTATACACAGGCCCGTCCTGTCTATAGTAATATCACTCATCATCGTATTTATGGGTGTGTTGGCAATGACGCATTTGCCGGTAACACAGTTCCCATCAATTTCTCCTCCGAAAGTGAATATTACGGCCGAATACCCGGGTGCCAACAACGAATTGCTGATTAAATCTGTCGTAATTCCTTTGGAACGCGCCATTAACGGGGTTCCTGGCATGAAATATATGGCGTCGGATGCGGGTAACGATGGTGAAGCAACTATTCAAGTTGTATTCAATCTTGGTACCGATCCCAACGTAGCATCTCTTAACGTACAAAACCGCGTAGCTTCAGTAGTTAACAAGCTCCCACCATTGGTTGTCCGCGAAGGTGTGAAAATCACCCGCGAAGAATCCAACATGTTGATGTACGTAAACTTGTATAGTGATGATCCGAAAATGGATCAGAAATTCTTGTACAACTATGCCGACATCAATATCCTACCAGAATTGAAAAGGGTGGATGGTGTTGGTTATGCCGAAATTTTGGGTAACCGTGAATATGCGATGCGTATCTGGTTAAAACCTGATCGTATGCTAGCATACAAGATTTCGGCTGAAGAAGTGATGAAGTCTTTGAATGAACAAAGCTTGGAAGCCTCTCCAGGTAAAACGGGTGAAAGCTCTGGTAAAAGATCCCAAGCGTTCGAATATGTATTGAAATATCCGGGTCGTTTTACCACGAAAGAAGGCTACGAAAATATCATCTTACGCTCCAGCCCGAACGGCGAATTGCTCCGTTTGAAGGATGTAGCCGACGTGGAATTTGGTAGCTCCATGTACGATTTGTATTCTAACTTAAACGGTCACTCTTCCGCTGCGATTGTATTGAAACAATCGTATGGTAGTAATGCCAGCCAAGTTATTAAAGATGTGAAGGCGAAGATGAAAGAAATCCAAGCCAACTCGTTCCCGAAAGGTATTCACTATGAAATTTCGTACGACGTATCCAAGTTCCTCGATGCTTCTATCGAAAAAGTAGTACACACATTAGTGGAAGCGTTTATCCTCGTGGGTTTGGTAGTATTCCTATTCCTTGGCGACTGGCGTTCCACATTAATCCCTGCGATTGCTGTACCTGTATCCTTAGTGGGAACTTTCGTATTCATGCAGTTCTTTGGCATTACATTGAACTTGATTACGTTGTTTGCCTTGGTATTGGCAATTGGTATCGTGGTCGATGATGCGATTGTAGTAATTGAAGCGGTGCATGCGAAGATGGAAGAAAAACATCTATCACCGAAGAAAGCAACCATGGAAGCCATGCATGAGATCAGTGGTGCGATCATTGCCATTACATTCTTGATGGCGGCGGTATTCATTCCTGTAGCATTTATGTCGGGACCGGTAGGTATCTTCTATCGCCAGTTCTCTATCACCATGGCTACTTCCATTATCTTATCGGGTATCGTAGCGTTAACCTTAACGCCGGCACTTTGTGCAATGATGTTGAAGAACAACCATGGTACTAATAAGAAGAAATCACCGGTTGATAAATTCCTCGATGGTTTCAATAAACAGTTCAATAAGCTTACAGGTAGATATACCAACTTGTTAAGTAAAATCATTAACCGTAGGGTAGTAACGTTCGGGATATTGATTGCATTCTGTATTGGTACATGGTATGTGAGCAGTAAAGTGCCATCCGGTTTCATTCCGAACGAAGACCAAGGTATGATCTACGCGATTATACAAACACCTCCGGGTTCTTCTTTAGAAAGAACCAACCAAGTATCGGAACGTCTCCAAAAGATTTCAGAAGAAATCGAAGGTGTACAATCTGTATCCTCTTTGGCCGGTTACGAGATTTTAACAGAAGGTACCGGTGCTAACTCTGGTACATGTTTGATTAACTTAAAGCCTTGGGAAGAACGTAAACAATCCGCCACAGAAATCATAGAAGAACTGGAAGAAAAAGCAAAAGATATTCCAGGTGCTGCAATTGAATTCTTCCAACCACCGGCCGTACCAGGTTATGGTGCTGCAGGCGGTTTCGAGCTACGCTTGTTAGATAAAACAGGCTCTGGCGATTATAAGAAAATGGAAACGGTGGCCCGCGAATTCGTAGCCGAGTTAAGTAAACGGAAAGAATTACAATCCGTTTTCACCTTCTACAGCGCGAGCTTCCCACAATATATGTTGCACATCGATAATGATATTGCCCAACAAAAAGGCGTAACAATCGATAATGCGATGTCTACGATGTCGACACTTGTTGGTTCCAACTACGAAACCAACTTCATCAAATTCGGCCGTCAATATAAAGTAATGGTGCAAGCATCGCCACAATACCGAGCGTTGCCAGAAGACATTATGAAATTGTATGTGAAAAATGATCGTGATGAGATGGTACCTTTCTCGGCATTTATGACGATGGAGAAAGTATATGGTTTATCCGAGATTACTCGTCATAATATGTATGCAGCCGCGGAAATCCAAGGTTCAGCAGCACCAGGTTTTAGTTCGGGTGAAGCTATTAATGCTATCAACGAAGTAGCGAAGAAAGCCCTACCACGTGGTTATGGTATTGATTGGGCTGGTATCTCTAAAGACGAGGTTGCTCGAGGTAATGAAGCCATTTATATCTTCTTGATTTGTTTGGGCTTCGTTTACTTAATTCTTTCCGCACAATACGAAAGTTTCATTTTACCATTGGCCGTTATTCTTTCTTTACCGGCGGGTATTTTCGGTGCGTTTTTACTGTTGAAATTATTGGGATTAGAAAACAACATTTACGCGCAAGTAGCGCTGGTAATGTTGATTGGTTTATTAGGTAAAAACGCCGTATTGATCGTAGAATTTGCTGTACAGAAACACCGTGCAGGTGAATCTGTTATCAAAGCTGCTATGGAAGGTGCAAAAGTGCGTTTCCGCCCGATTTTGATGACATCCTTTGCATTTATCGCGGGTTTGATTCCCTTAGTATTGGCGAAAGGTCCAGGAGCATTGGGTAACCGTACGATCGGTACTGCAGCAGCCGGCGGTATGTTATTCGGGACCGTGTTTGGTGTGGTGATTGTACCGGGGTTGTATTACATCTTCGGCAAAATATCTGAAAAACACATCCTTGTAAAAGGCGAAGAAGAAAATCCATTAACAGAAGAAATTGATCACAATGTTTAAATCGAGGAAATATACCTGCCTTAGTGTGTTAGGAGTTTCCCTAGCCATCGCTAGTTGCAATGTACCGAAAGGTACACAGCAAACTGAAAACAGGTCGGTTCCCCAAGCTTTCAATCAACCGATCGATACGATTGCTGTTGGTTCAAGCGATACTACTAATAGCTCATTGATCAAATGGCGCGAGTTCTTCACAGATAAAGATCTCGTTAACTTAATCGATACGGCATTAGTACATAACCAGGAGTTGATGATGACTTTGCAAGAAATTGAAATCGCGAAAAACGATGTTCGTTTTAGGCATAGTGCTTTGTTGCCAACAGTTGGTGCAAGGGTAGGAGCTGGTGTTGAAAAAGTGGGCCGCTATACAAGCCAAGGTGCTGGCGATGCTTCTACAGAAATTACACCTGGTAAAGAAGTACCAGACCCATTAGCAGACTTTGGTTTGTCGTTATACTCAAGTTGGGAAGCCGACATTTGGAGCAAACTCCACAATGCTAAAAAAGCAGCGATCGAGCGTTACCTCGCTACTATGGAAGGACGAAATTTCGTAATTACCAACTTGGTGGCAGAAGTAGCCAACTCATACTACGAATTGCTTGCACTTGATAATCAACTCGCGATAGTTCGCCAGAACATCGAGCTACAAAAGAATGCATTAGAAGTAGTAAAAATCCAAAAAGAGGCTACGAAAGCAACGGAATTAGCTGTACAAAAGTTCCAAGCGGAAGTATTGAAATCACAAAGCTTGGAGTACGACTTGTTACAAGATGTACGCGAAACCGAAAATCGTTTGAACTTCTTGTTGGGCCGCTTCCCACAAGAAATTCCACGCGATAAATCCAATTTCTTAGCCTTGTTACCATCGCCGGTTAAAACAGGTATTCCTGCTCAATTGTTGGAAAACAGGCCAGATATTAAGCAAGCAGAATTGGAATTAGTAGCCGCGAAATTAGATGTGAAAGTGGCACGCGCAGAATTCTATCCATCCGTTGGTATTTCGGCGGCTGTGGGGTTCCAAGCGTTTAAACCTTCCTATTTATTTAGATTCCCCGAATCGTTGTTATATTCATTAACAGCCGATTTAGTAACTCCGTTAATTAATAAGAATGCGATCAAAGCGGAGTTCAATTCAGCGAATGCACGCCAATTACAAGCGATGTATAACTATGAACGCACCATTCTAAATGCGTACTTAGAAGTAGCGAACGAACTGTCTAAAATCAGCAACTTGGATAAGAGTTTCGACTTGAAATCCCGCCAGGTAGATGCATTAACAAAATCCATTGATATATCAACGGATCTCTTTAGAAATGCTCGTGCCGACTATTTGGAAGTATTGATGACGCAGCGCGATGCATTAGAGGCGAAATTGGAAGTAATTGAAACAAAGAAGCAACAATTAGCTGCCGTGGTGAATGTTTACCGTGGCTTAGGTGGCGGATGGAAATAAGCGAGTATTTGTGTTACAGCCAGTATATAATGAGGGCCGATCGAGAGATCGGTCCTTTTTTATTTTCTACATTTCAACATTTAATTTTATACTAAACTACAGTGCTATCTCTGTTAATAGATAGATAAATACCTTTAAGCCAAGGCTGCATTTATCAACATTTCTTTTTGCTTTTGGTACTTCTAATAAGTACATTTGTATAAATTTGGTTCCCCAATACTAAAACCACATCTTTATGGTGCAAGAAAATGAAAATATAATCAATTCAACTTCGCCACAAACTAGTATGCAAGATTGGTTCAATGAGCTAATTGCGCAGATTACTACTGATAAATTTTTATTAGAAACAGATACCGCGTCTACTGATAAAGTCTTATTCTACAATACAATGATGAGTGGAAATGAATTAGAGCTTTCGAAGATGAGTAGATCAATGACAACAATGGTTTTCTTACGAAACCTGATATTTGATTACTTACAATTCTTAAATGAATCTGCTGCTAAACCTATTCATCTTGCGTTAGATTTATCAGATTCAAAAATTCTTGTATGGGCTGAAATTGAAAATGATGATATTGCTGCAGAAGACAACCTAATACTTACTGAAGCAAAAGTTAATTCCAAATATGCTGGATATGGTTTTTACATATCATCTACAATAGTTGAAAAATCTGATTCCCAATCTGTTCCACCTCATTATAAGCAATTAAAATAACCAGGCCTTGGCAACTTTTCTTGAACACATTCACCAAGCAAAGCAAAATATACAGTTTCTATCAGATGTAAATGCGAGGATAAATTCACAATGGGATTGGCAGGTTACGGTGTCTTTCTATGTAGCGGTTCATTTAGTGAATGCTCATATTGTGCAAAAATCTGATAATCACTATCGATCTCATGAACAGGTTAATAATGTACTAAATCCTTACAATATTTTATCTGTTTCAAAACTTCCAGAAGCGATATACCTAGCTTACGTAAAATTGCAGAATCTTTCCAGAAGAGCACGCTATTTATGTAGTGATAATCCAGACGAAAGAACTGCTAGTGCTTTTCATACTTCTGAAAAATACTTTGCCAAAGCCGTAAGAGAGCTAGATAAGGTCATATCATACTTTGATCAACTATACAATCTTGCCTTAGCTAAAATAGATTTGAATTGCCTACGTCTTAAAGAAGACAATTTAAATTTTTTCACTTACAAATCTTCTCTGGAACAACGATGTGAATATCCGGTTCCTCAATAGGTACGTATAATATAAGCATAAAAGCTCAATTTATAATCAAAAAAGTCGGCCATCAGCCGACTTTTTCTTTGTAGTCCCGACAGGAATCGAACCTGTATATTAAGTTCCGGAGACTTACGTACTATCCATTGTACTACGGGACCAACCTAAAATTTGGAACGCAAAACTAAGTTAATTATTGAAATAAACTAGAGGTTCCCAATATTGCTTTTGAAGATTTTTACGGCAATGGCTAAAAGTATTACCCCGAAAAACTTACGAACCACCATCAACCCAGCTTTGCCTAAAATCCGTTCTATATAGGTTAAACAACGCAGCACAACGTAAATAATCACCAAATTCACTACAATGCCCGCCGCAATGTTAATATCATTAAAATCGGCTTTTAATGACATAATCGTCGTTAAAGTACCCGATCCGGCGATTAACGGGAAGGCAATAGGAACAAGGCTACCTGTTTTGGTGTCGTTGTCGTTTTTAAAGAATTCAATACCCAAAATCATCTCCAACCCAATAACGAAAATCACAATCGAACCGGCTACGGCGAAAGATTTTACGTCAACACTCATTAACTTCAAGAAGGGTTCACCCACTAATAAGAACAAAATCATCAAAAATCCCGAGGCAAGCGTAGCCTTACCAGCGTTAATTTCTCCAATCTTTTCTTTAAGGGAAATGAGCACGGGAATCGAGCCCAAAATATCGATCACTGCAAACAAGGTGAACGAAATCGTTAGAATTTGGTCGAAACGGAGCAGCATGTCATGTTAATTTTTACAAAAGTATATTATTCATTTACTAATCAAAGCAAACAGTTTAATTTACATATTATAATTTTGAGAAAGTTTTGCCAGTTGTTAATCCACGTTTATATGATCCAAAAATTACAATATTTCGCCCATGCAAGAGGATATCATTATTCAAATTAGTAATAAAATAAAGGAAAAGCGCAAGTCAAAAGGCATTACCGTACAGGAATTAGCCGATAAAGCCGACGTCAGCAAAGGGCTTATCTCCCAAATCGAAAACAATCGTACCGTACCCTCTTTACTCGTTTTAGTTAATATTATCCGGGCACTTAACCTCGATATGAACGAATTCTTTAACGACATAAACTATAAAAACCAGTCGGCTAAGGTAATCGTCAAAAAGAAGGACTCCTATCAACCCTTCGAAAAAGAAAATGCGAAAGGGTTCCAATATAGGAGGGTGCTGACGAGGAATATGAAGAATAATCCTATCGATATCGTTATCCTCGAGCTTAAAAAAGGTGCCCGTCGCAGCCAATTGGTGAAAACGGATGCCTACGAATATAAATACATCATTAAAGGTACCGTTGAGTACCAAATCCAAAACGATGTATATCACCTGGAAACCGGCGACTCTATCTTTTTTGATGGCAGGCTAGGTCATAAACCTACCAATACCGGCGACGATGACGCCCTCATCCTCGTGGTTTATTTCTTCCAAGAAGCAGAATAACAAACTACGCACACATCATGCGCAATAAAAAATCCTCTATGGTCTTAGACTATAGAGGATTTACATTTATTACAAATAAATATTATAAATCGAAATTGTGGAATACCCCGATGTGTAATATGTGGTTCATTGTTTTACTACCGTTACCCGCCTGAATAAACTGGTTCATGTAACCCACGTCAACTTTAAGGTTCGATTTGATATTATATCCCACAGCAGCCAAAAACCTATTCTGGTCGTAAAACTTATTGCTAATATCATTCCCCCACAAGTTCATGAACAATTCATCTTGTAAAACGAAGTAATACTTCTTGGAAAGCGGCAAAACACTCCGGTTCCAATAACGTAATCGATTCCCATAACGCCAATCGGCTATTTCTTTCTCTCCTTCCGCATTCAATCCTTTCACGCCTACCCAACGCTGCTCTAGTCGGAAACGGTGCGTCATGTCCCATTTGCGAATAGGGGTTTTGTAAATGAACTGTTCAAACATACGGTGTTCTGGAAACCAAGTGTCTAAAGGATCGGTATACGTGGTTACATAGGCATACCCCAATAAGGCAGAAGCCCGCTTGTTAATACTGTACTGCAAGCCACCACGGGTCAAAATTTGACCTTTATCGCTGATCCCGTTACGAATCCGCAACTGCACATCAAAAGGAATAGAAAACTTGTCGTTAATTTTTGCGGTACCGAAGTAGGTGTACCAATGCTGATAATTCTGGCTTACTTGTGCCTTCCCGCTCGTAACAACCAACAACATGGCTATTACGAGGAGTCCTAACTCTCGTTTAATCATAGAAACTGCGCTGTTTTATTTTGGATGAAGGGTATAACTTACATAGATGAATCGCTAAAATTAATGCATAATCCGCGATCAACAAGGCCGTTCATCATATATTAAACAAGGTAGTTAGTTGACATATCAATTAAAATAAACTCAGTTGTATTTTTGGACGCTGGAACATTTCACAGTTAAACTCGAATTTCTCGGCATTGATCCCCAATCTTTTAGTATGTATCTTGAATTGCTGCTTAATGATGGCCGCAATATTACCGTCCCCTGTCATGCGGCGACCAAAATGACTATCATTCACTTCCCCTGCATGCAAGCTTTGCACCATGTGCCATACTTTATCGGCCCTATCGGGGAAGTTTTTGTATAACCAGTCGTTGAATATAATCTTCACTGCATCGTTCAACCTAGCCACCGTATAACCGGCGAACTTGGCGCCGTTCTTCGAGGCTTGCTCTAAAAGTTGCGGGATTTCATGATCGTTCAATCCCGGTATAATGGGGGCTGTCATTACACCCACCGGAATGCCCAAATCGGTAAGTTCTTTAATGGTTTTTAAACGCTGGGCGGCAGTAGCCGTACGTGGCTCCATCTTTTGCCGTAAATCTTCTTGCAGGGTAGTTAACGAGATAAATACACATACAAGGTTATGCTGCGCCATTTGTTGCAGGATGTACTTATCGCGCAATACAAGCGAATTCTTCGTAATGATGCCTACAGGCTGTTTGTATTCCCAAGCCACTTCGAGTAATTGACGTGTAAGGAACATTTTTCGCTCCAACGGCTGGTAACAGTCGGTATTACCACTGAGCGATATGGGTTTAGGTTGCCAGTTCTTATTCTCTAAAAACTTCTTCAACAACTCCGGCGCATTCACTTTACAAATGATCTTCCGTTCAAAATCTAAGCCTGCACTATAGCCCCAATACTGGTGAGAGTTCCGGGCATAACAATAGATACAACCATGCTCGCAACCCTGGTAAGGGTTCATGGAATACCACATACCTACATCTGGACTATCCACCTTGTTTACCAAGGTTTTCGCATTTTCTTCAATCATTTGCGTAGGCACGTCCGATTGCCACCACTCATCGATCCCCTCTGGATGCTCCTTCGCGTAGCACTCGTCTAAATAACGATTCTTCGGGTTCAATTGGGCACCACGACCTTTATAGTATAGGGGTTCAGCAGACGAATCCTGGAATGGCAACGTCATAAGATACTAATTTTGTTAGTAAAAATACTAATTGTTTTAGTACCGCCAAATTTTTTAGCAAAGAGATTATTAAATGATAGCCATTTGCCGCATAAGGAACGTAGCGTTCTTATTCCGGGCAACGCCTCTACGCATACGGTAATCGAAATGTAAATGATCGTTTTCTATGGTGCTTTCGAAGCAATAATTGCGGATTTGGGAAGGATATGTTTCTTCCATATGACCTAATTCCAAATCGTGCGTAGCAATCATACCCATGCAATTATAACGGAGGAAATGGGCAATCAACTCCCGCGAGCCGGTGAGCTTATCCTCGCTGTTAGTACCTTTTAGGATTTCGTCGAGGATAATGAAGGAAGCCACCCCACTTTGCAATACTTTAATAATGTGTTGCAAACGTAACAGCTCCGCTTGGAAGTACGATGTATGCCTTGCTATAGAATCTTTAATGCGCATGGAAGTCATTATCCGCGCAGGCGAACACTTAAACTCGCGCGCACAAACCGGGGCGCCTTGCATGGCCAATAAGAAATTAACGCCCACACTACGTAAAAAGGTACTTTTCCCGCTCATATTCGAGCCGGTAATAATGTGGAACTGTCCATCTACACCTATTTGCATATCATTTGCTACGCAAGCATCAACCGGGATTAGGGGATGACCAACATCTTTCCCTTCTATTAAATTCGCTTCGTTAGTAAGGGTAGGGTATACATAGTGCGGATGGTTATAAGCAAAGGTGGAGAAGGTATTCAGCACTTCCATTTGGGCGATCGCTGCAAACCAATCCATAATTCTTTGACTGTTCTGCTGTTTCCATTTCTCTAAGCGGTACATGCAATGGAAATCATACAAGATGATCGAATTCAATACCACGGCCACCAAAATGTTTAATCTTTGATCTAAAGAGTTATTAATTCTTGATAGCTGTTGTAAACTTGCTCCTGCTTCCTTAGCAAGCGCCGCTTGATGGCTTAAAACCTTGCTATCGGCAGCATTGGGTACTTCTTCCATCTTCTTTAATAAAACGGCAAATTTGCCCAGCATGCGCTCTTTATTCGATACCAAGCTATGTTGTTTATTCACTTTGCTCACGTTTAGCAATAAGGCTATCCAGTTCAGGGCAAAAAAGAACAACGTAATTCCGTTATTACCGTAAAAGAAAGAAGCGATCAGCAAGGCAGGGTTAATATAGCTAAACCAACGCCAGAAGTTATTGTTGATGAACTCCATGGGCATGTCAATCCATTTCTTCAACATTTCCACATCATCTTTCTTTTCTTGGGCCAACATGGCTTCTGCTAAGAAATGTTGTCGTAGTTCGATGGAAGGTGCTAAGGTTTGAACAGCCTTTTGTATATCTTCTATGGTATGAATATCTTGATGAGGATGCTGCAAGGCTTTAGCCAATGCTAGTTCCCCTTGCAATGTACCGGTGCGATTAATGTAGTTAAAGAGTGATGCTTCACCAAAAACATCCAAGTCACCGGAAAAATCGTGTTGTTCGTTGATGTAAGCTTTGCCATCAGCGAAGTTCCATTGCAACTCGGTAGCCGATTGCAATTCGGTTTTATTGATCCACAATAACTTCTCTAATAAAACGTATTGTTCCTTCACCCGCACATATCGCACTAACAATACCCCAAACAGCACAACACCCGCTGCTATTGGCCATAACCAAATGGTGTTGAACTGCGTGAATATCAATTTATACACAAAAAAAGAGGTCAACAAAAACGTGAGCAACCGAACCATACCCAAGGTTTTCAACAATTGTTGCTTGGCGCGCATGGCCTTATCGTATGAATGAATGCGCTCGGAATAAATAGTTTCTACCTGCATAGTATTTACTAGTGATACGTCCACAATATACTAATTGCTGACCGTATAAAATCTCAAAACCCGCACTCCTTGCGGGTACGGGTTCCGATTTCCTAATTAAACCTAGCGTGTATCCAGTAAAGTAATGGTCAATATTGAAAGGGGTATTTGTAAGTATATCAACACACTCCTTATCTTGTTACCCCCTTCCGGGCAAAAAAAATGG
Source organism: Chitinophaga skermanii (assembly GCF_003259335.1). Classification (GTDB taxonomy): domain Bacteria; phylum Bacteroidota; class Bacteroidia; order Chitinophagales; family Chitinophagaceae; genus Chitinophaga; species Chitinophaga skermanii. The sequence goes on along the minus strand of NZ_QLLL01000001.1, from coordinate 107,968 downwards.
GGCCGATTAAAAATCGACCCCAAAAGCACTAATAGTAAAGCCAACGCTTACATGCTGCGACGGTATTGACCGCCTACTTCGTACAGCGCATTGGTAATTTGACCTAAGGAACAATATTTTACTGTTTCCATTAATTCGGCGAATAAGTTGCCATTTTCAGTGGCTACTTTCTGTAACCGTTTCAGCATCTCATTGCTCTTATCTGCATGGCGTGCTTGGAACGTTTCTACCGCTTTAATTTGGAATTGTTTTTCTTCTTCTGTAGAACGAATAACCTCGGCAGGAATAACAGTGGGAGAGCCATTCTTATTCAAGAAAGTATTTACACCAATAATGGGGTATTCGCCTGTATGTTTCAACGATTCGTAGTACAAGCTTTCTTCTTGAATTTTATTGCGTTGGTACATTCTTTCCATAGCACCTAACACACCACCTCTTTCAGTAATACGGTTGAATTCCGTTAATACAGCTTCTTCCACTAAATCCGTTAATTCTTCAATGAAGAAACTACCTTGGTTCGGGTTCTCGTTTTTAGCCGTACCCAACTCACGGTTGATAATCAACTGGATAGCCATAGCTCTACGAACGCTTTCTTCTGTTGGCGTTGTAATAGCCTCATCATATGCATTGGTGTGTAACGAGTTACAGTTATCGTAAATCGCGTACAATGCTTGCAACGTAGTGCGTATATCGTTGAAGTCGATTTCTTGTGCGTGTAAGCTGCGACCTGATGTTTGAATATGATATTTTAACTTTTGAGAACGATCGTTCCCTTTGTATTTATTCTTGATTGCTTTCGCCCAAATTCTACGTGCAACACGGCCTATAACAGAGTACTCTGGGTCCATACCGTTGCTGAAGAAGAAGGATAAATTCGGTGCGAAATCGTCGATATTCATGCCACGGCTCAAGTAGTATTCTACATACGTGAAACCGTTTGCTAATGTGAAGGCTAACTGTGTAATTGGGTTAGCACCGGCTTCCGCGATATGGTAACCGGAAATACTTACGGAATAGAAGTTCCGTACTTTCCTATCGATGAAATATTCTTGTACGTCGCCCATTAATTTCAAGGCGAATTCTGTAGAGAAGATACAAGTGTTTTGTGCTTGGTCTTCCTTCAAAATATCGGCCTGTACAGTACCGCGTACAGTGCTTAATGCGTGGGCTTTGATTTTGTTATAAGTAGTTTCATCTAATACTTCGTTACCCGGTACGCCTAATAATTTCAATCCTAAACCATCGTTACCGTTTGGTAATTGACCGTTATAAGCAGGCAATGGGAAGTCTTTGAATTTCGCTTTGATTTTAGCGGCCACTTCTTCCGTTAAATTGTTCTCGGCAATATACTTCTCACATTGCTGATCGATCGCGGCATTCATGAAAAATGCCAGTACAATTGGAGCAGGACCGTTGATGGTCATCGATACGGACGTTTTCGGATCGCAGAGATCGAAACCGCTGTAAAGTTTCTTCGCGTCGTCTACTGTAGCGATACTAACACCGGAGTTACCGATTTTTCCGTAGATATCCGGCCTGTAAGCAGGATCTTCGCCATAAAGGGTAACGCTATCGAAAGCGGTAGATAAACGCTTCGCAGGTTGCTCTAACGACACGTAGTGGAAGCGTTTGTTTGTACGTTCTGGTCCACCTTCACCGGCAAACATCCTTGTAGGATCTTCACCTTCGCGTTTTAGTGGGAATACGCCGGCCGCATAAGGGAATTCACCGGGTAGGTTTTCCGTGAGTTGCCAGCGTAAAATATCGCCCCAGTCTTTGTACTTAGGTAATGAAACCTTTGGAATACGGCTGTGTGAAAGACTTTCGGTGTATAATGGAAGTTTAATGACTTTATCGCGTACTTGGAATTCGTAGAAATCGGCCGTGTATTTCTTCACGAGGTTGTTCCAACCGGTTACCAAGCTTTTACAGTGTGGATCGAGCGACTTTTGTAGGTGTTCGCTGATTTTGGTGAGTTCGGCTTTATTGGGAATGTTTTCCAGTTGAAGAACGCCTTCTACTTGGTACCATTGCGTGGCGAGCTTACATTGTTCATCTACCCATTTCGCATAATCGACAATAGATTCTGAGATTTCTGCGAGATAGCGAACGCGTGCAGGCGGTATTATTTGAGATTTGGTAGTGGTATCGGATTTATAATCTTCCGGCACATCGGCACCAAAGTGAACGTTTGTTTTTTCGGTGATTTTGTGCATCAATTTCTCGAACAACACATTCACACCGGCATCATTAAACTGTGAAGCGATGGTACCTACAACCGGTAAATCTTCATCTTTCGCAGTCCATAAATTGTGGTTACGTTTGTATTGTTTGCGCACATCATGTAATGCATCTAATGCGCCGGCTTTATCGAATTTGTTAATACCAATTACATCGGCATAGTCTAACATATTAATCTTCTCTAACTGCGAAGCAGCACCATACTCTGGCGTCATTACGTACATAGATACATCGCAATAATCGATGATCGCTGTATCACTTTGACCAATACCTGAAGTTTCGAGAATAATGAAGTCGAATGCAGCCGCTTTACAAACGTCGATCGCTTCTTGAATATGCAATGAAATGGCTTTATCGCTTTCGCGGGTAGCGAGCGAGCGCATGTAGGCACGGGGGTGGTGAATGCTATTCATGCGAATACGGTCACCCAACAATGCGCCACCTGTTTTCTTCTTAGAAGGATCGACAGAAATAACGGCGATTGTTTTATCGGTGTAGCGGTTGAGGAAACGGCGAACGAGTTCGTCGGTTACGCTACTTTTACCTGCACCACCTGTACCGGTGATACCGAGTACCGGGATTTGTTTCGTAGGTTGAGTACCGCTTAATTGACCGTTTAATTGGTAGCTTTCTGCGTAAGTAATGGCTTGTGCAATAGCTGGAGCCGATTTCTCCAATAATGCTTCGTTATTGAGCTTGAATTGGTTTTGTTTTACCGTTTCAAAATCACATTGCGAGATTAAGTTCTCGATCATACCTTCCAGCCCCATTTGTCGACCATCATCGGGCGAATAAATACGCGAGATACCGTAAGCATGTAGCTCTTCAATTTCGGTTGGCAAAATGGTACCACCGCCGCCGCCGAAGATTTTGATATGTCCACAACCTTTTTCTTTTAAAAGGTCGTACATGTACTTAAAAAACTCGATGTGGCCGCCTTGGTATGAAGTAACGGCAATCCCTTGAGCATCCTCTTCGATCGCGCAATCAACAATTTCCGCGGCGGAGCGATTATGCCCGAGGTGAATCACCTCGGCCCCTTTCCCTTGCATGATACGGCGCATGATATTGATAGCCGCATCGTGACCATCGAATAAAGAAGCAGCCGTTACAATACGAACCTTATGTTCCGGTGTGTAAGACATGATGTGTATAGATTTTGAGTTGGCTTCCGTCAAGCAATTGCCCGCTGTAGCGCATCTCACGAAAATAAGCCTTATAAGCCCTTGTAAATACACGCGCTGCGAGAATTCGAATTGATTGAATGTACCCAATCAAATCTTGCAAATCATTTAAAAGAGGCACCGTCGAATTGATAAATTTCCATCAGCCAATAGCTGGAAATGGTCATATAAGTACCCAAACCCTTATTACCAATTCACACACAGCTAGTTACACTAAGCGAATCGGCTGAAACGCAGTAAAAGATAGGGTTAGGATAGGCAAAAGATAGGCTTTAGATAGGGTTGGGATAGGCTAGAGATAGGGTGAAGATAGGGAGGAGATAGGGTAAATACTATCAAACTATATATCAAATAGCTTGTAAACACTATGTAACTACATGGATTTACATGGCAGTTACATGAAAATTACATGGAAACCACTTGGAGAGTACATGGTTGCAACATTGTACTTATAGTAAATTAACATGGAGGATATATGCATTTATAAGGGGAAGTGGCTATAAGTAGCGAGGAAGTAATATGGCATAAAAAACCCTGCATGTATTTCATGCAGGGAATAAAATGGTTGTTTACATTTTTACCAATTCCGGGCGTATGAAGGCCCTGGTAGTCACAACGTGGAACTTAAAAAATGCGTTCTATAATAAAGTGATAATAATCTATGAAATATTTAAAATTGACCTACTTTTTCTACAAAGCCGCTGAACCGGGCTGCACGCGATCATGAAAATTTAGTTGAACGAACACTTACTGTGTATATTTTACACAATCTTAGTTATTTTTCTGTTAAAAACAAACTTTTAGGACAGTAATTTTCTGAAAATAACACGAAAATTTATATAAGTGTCGCAGTTACGCTGTAAATATTTTATTAAGTAGAAAAAGTAAAATAAATATTTTAAAAAGTAGGCACTAGAAAGCCTGATGATGTGGGTATCACAACAAGCGTAAACTCAATGATAGCGCAGTTTTCAAAGGTTACAAGGTGCTTTTTTCTAAAATCCTAGGGATTTCTTCTTTTGCTGCGCATAACGATCTGCATTAAACTTGTACAATTTAGCCGGGCGATGTGGTACTTCTTCTTCTTCCTCGTTCAAATCAATTAACACATCCATCGCGAAAAACTTCTTGCGGAAATTGCGACGATCGAGTTTCATGTCGAGGATGGCTTCGTACAAATTCTGTAATTCACGGAGTGTGAACTTTTTGGGTAATAGGTTGAAGCCTACTGGTTGTTCAATAACCTGGTGCTGTAATCTACGTAAACATGTATCCAAGATCAGGCGGTGATCGAAGGCCATTTCCATTTGCTGTACATCCTTTACAGAATGCCAATGCAATTCGTTACTAAGATTCTTCAATTCGATGTGCTCGATGTTGACCAGCGAATAATATGCTACCGTTATTACACGTCCACCTGGGTGCCTATTTAAGGCGCCAAATGTTTGTACTTGTTCCATGTACACATCATCTAAACCAGTACGTGCTTGTAATACGCGGTATGCAGCGTTTTCGAGATCTTCATCGGGCCGAACGATGTCGCCCAGTAATGACCATTTACCTTTGAATTCTTTAAGATCCGATTCAATCAGCAATACTTTTAGTTCTGCATCATCAAATCCGAAAATGACGCAATCGACAGATATCGCGACTTTAAAGTAATCCTTGATCTCGGTTAAATGTGTGTTTACGTTTTTGGTGTGTATAAACATAATCGTGGAATGTCTAAAATACTTGCTATACGCTATTTTTTAAGTTGAATGCGAACCGGCGTATGCTTATATAATTGTTTTGGATGTAAACTTGAATAAAAAACGTTTTTCACTACCATTTTCCCATTGCAATCAATCTTGCAATAAACTATTGCAATTTAATTTATTTTATTGCAGATGCTAAAAACATTTAGCAAAATATTTTAAACCCGCAAAACCCTTATCTATGCTGTATTTCGAGGTTTTGGCTTTGCGGGTTACTGTTTTTATTGCTTATAAACTTGCTTACCACCTACAAAGGTTGCCAGCACTTTGGATTTTAAAATAGCACTATCTGCCACTTTCATTAAATCTGTATCTAACATGGTGAAATCGGCCCACTTGCCGTATTCTAAGCTTCCTTTCTCTTTTTCTTCGAATTGTGCCTTGGCAGCCCAGATAGTCATACCCCTGAGCGTTTCTTCACGGCTTAAAGCGTTGGACGGTTCGAACCCAGTAGCAGGGTAGCCGCTTGCATCTTTCCTTACTACTGCAGCGTAGAAGGTTTTCAAGGCGCTAATATCTTCTACAGGGAAATCAGTTCCTAATGCAATCCAGCCATTTTGTTGCAATAACTGTTTGTAGGCATAAGCCGTTTTAATGCGCTGCGCCCCTAAACGATCTTTCGCCCAATACATATCACTTGTAGCATGGGTAGGCTGAACGCTAGGCACAATATTGTTATCACCAAAATAATGAAAATCGTTACTATCTACTACTTGCGCATGCTCGATTCTCCATCTACGGTCGTTCTTGCCCTTTAGCACAGCGGCATAAGTGCGCAAGATATCCCGGTTAGCTGAATCGCCAATAGCATGGGTGCACATTTGGAAGTTGCTTTTAATCAAAGCAGCCGCTCTTTCCGCAAAGTGAATACTATCGCTTAATAAGAAGCCTCGCCAGCCGGGTCTATCGGTATAATCGTGTCGCAAACATGCCCCGCGTGAGCCTAATGCTCCATCAGCATAAAACTTATAACCGCCAATATTAATGTGGGAGGTTTTCACCACGCCCTTTGCTAATGCCCAATCGTAGTTCTCTTTACTATCGGATAACATTACGTATAAGCGCATATCTAACTGGCCGGCTTCTTCTAATCCCAACAGCAATTCTGCTTCAGGGCGCATAATACCGCAATCGCTCACGGTGGTTAGTCCTTGTGCAAAACAATTAATGGCAGCCGTTTTTAATGCTTGTTTATACATTACTTCCGGGTAGTTGGGAATAACCTTTTCTACAGGCCCCACGGCGTTATCGACCAATAGCCCGGTTAGTTTGCCTTTCTGGGTTTCGAATACGCCACCGGCAATGGTTTGTCCTGGTTTAATGCCTGCTTTATCCAAGGCCGCTTGGTTAGCAATAGCGGCGTGGCCGTCGATCCGGGTTAATAGTACTGGGCGATCGGGGAATAAGCTATCTAAACGTTCTTTTGAAGGAAAAACTTTTACATCCCAATCGTTCTGGTCCCAGCCACGACCTACTACCCATGGCGCGTCACTTTTCGCGGCGTGGGCTTTTGTTCTTTCAATCACATCATCCCAACTCTTCGTTCCTACTAAATCAACATTCAGCAACGACACGGCGTATCCTACAAAATGCGCGTGAGCATCAATAAACCCTGGATAAATAAATTTCCCATCGGCATCGACTACTTCCTTGGCATCGTACACTTGGTCTAACGTAGTATCAGTAGTAATCGCTACGATTTTTCCATCCTTGATGGCCATCGCATGTGCGAGAGAGAAGGAACTATCGACGGTATAAATATTGGCCTTTTGAACAATTAAATCGACCTGTTCTTTCTTTGCAGCACAGCTCGCTAAAATGCATAAACTCAAGAAGGCATATGAAAATCGCTTCATAAGGACTATTAAAGATTTTGGATTGACTGGAACATAAAGTTTAAATTTACGCCACAGATTTGATTTATGACATACAACAAAGATGCTGAATTAACATTATCACGATTAGCCAAGGAATTATTGGCTTTGGTTCCCCAACAAACACTGATGGAATCGCCGGAGCGCACGATAGAAGGCTTGCGTGACGTGATTCGTTATAACGATTGGCGTTACTATATCCAGAACGACCCCGTGGTGTCGGATTTCGAGTATGATCAACTATTCGCTTGGCTGAAAAAACTGGAAAGTGATAACCCTGGTTTGATTACCAACGATTCACCTACCCAGCGTGTAGCCCGTGGTTTAACAAAGGAATTTCCAACGGTGCAGCACTTGGTACCAATGCTAAGCTTAGAAAACTCTTATAACGCGGATGATTTACTGGATTGGGATCGTAAAGCCCGTGAAATAACAGGCCTCGATGTAATAGAGTATTGTATTGAACCTAAATTCGATGGTGCCAGTATTTCTTTGATATACGAAAATAACATGTTGGTACGCGGCGCTACGCGTGGCGATGGCGTTGCCGGTGAAGATATTACTAATAATATCCGCCAAATACGTACGATTCCTTTATCGGCCAACTTTGCGCAATTTGGGATTCAACAGATCGAATTGCGAGGGGAGGTGTTGATTAATAAAACCACCTTTAAGAACTTCAACGACCAACGTATAGCTGAAAACTTGCCTCCATTGGCAAACCCGCGTAACGCGGCATCTGGTTCTATGCGCATGGTTGATCCGAAAGAAGTGGCCAAACGTGGACTGGAAGCTTTCTTATACCATATGAGCTACCATGCCATGCAACCTGGTACAGAAGAACCGGTAGAAATTCAAACCCATAGTAACACCTTAGACATGCTGCTGGAATTGGGTTTTAGAAGTCCTGCTAAAGAAAAGAAAGTCGTGCAAGGTGTACAAGCCGTAATCGATTATTGCCTTGCCTTCGAAGAAGTGCGTGATAACTTGCCATACGAGATCGATGGGATGGTGATCAAAGTAAACGACTATCAATTACAAGATAAACTAGGCATGACCACGCATCACCCGCGTTGGGCCATCGCTTATAAATTTAAAGCGCGCCAATCGACCAGTATTTTGCGCGATGTGGAATTCCAGGTAGGTAGAACAGGCGCTATTACGCCAGTGGCGAAAATTGATCCTGTTCCGATTGGAGGTGTAACGGTTTCTTCGATTTCGTTATTTAATGAAGATGTGATCAAGGAAAAAGATTTGAAAAAAGGAGACACAGTACTTGTAGAACGTGCAGGAGATGTAATTCCTTACATCGTGAAATCGATGGCCGATTTAAGAACCGGCAAAGAAGAAGACATCAAATTCCCTACGAACTGCCCGGTTTGTGATGATGTACTGGTGAAACCGGAAGGAGAGAGTGTATGGCGTTGTAATAACATCAATTGTGAAGCCCAGGTTGTAGAGCGAATGATTCACTATGTGAGTAAGGACGCCATGGATATTAAGAGTTTTGGAGAAAGCAATGTTCGTAAATTCTATACGATGGGTTTCATGCATGATATCCCGGGTATTTACGCATTGGATTTTGAAAAGATTGGCAGCTTAGAGGGCTTTGGGAAGAAATCTATTACCAACTTGCAAGCAGCTATAGAAAGTTCTAAAACGCAGCCATTGCATCGATTGATCTTTGGTTTGGGGATAAGATATGTAGGTGAAACTACTGCTAAAACCCTTGCCAATGCTGTTTCGAATATTATGGATTTGAAAGATTTTACGGAGGAGCAGGTATTAGCCTTGGAAGATATTGGGCCTAAAGTAGCGGGATCGATTAAGCAATTTTTCGAGAACGATGATAATATCCATATGTTGGAGAAGTTGGCGGCATTGGGTGTGAATATGGAAAGCACAAAAGGCGCAACTGCTATTGACGGCAGTTTAAGTGGTCAAACCTTCTTATTCACCGGTACTTTAAACAAATTAAAGCGCAGTGAAGCTGAAGAAATGGTAGAATCCCATGGCGGCAAAATTCTAGGTGGTGTAAGCAGTAAACTCAACTACCTTGTAGTAGGCGACGATGCCGGCAGCAAGCTTGAAAAAGCGAAAAAAATCAACAGCATCAAAATCCTCACAGAAGATGAATTTTTAGCCCTAATACAAGCCTAAAACATGAACGACGAGTACTTTATGCAGCAAGCCCTACGCGAGGCTAAAATTGCCATGGAAGAAGGCGAAGTACCTATCGGCGCAGTGGTGGTGCTCAATAATCAAATCATAGCGCGCGGTCATAACCAAGTTGAGAAACTGAATGATTGTACTGCACATGCGGAAATGATCGCACTTACGAGCGCTTTCAATAACCTTGGCAGTAAATACCTCATGGAGGCCACCCTATATGTAACCTTAGAGCCATGTGTGATGTGTGCAGGTGCACTATATTGGAGTAAAATTGGCCGCGTGGTATATGCAGCTTCCGATGAAAAAAACGGTTATAAACGCGTTGCAAAAGAAACATCTCCTTTTCATCCTAAAACCAAAGTGGAAATAGGATTACTAGGGGAAGAGAGCTTGGCATTAGTGAAAAGCTTTTTTGCTAAACGTCGTTAGGATATAGCTATACATTTTATAAACGATCCCCACTTAGTTGATGGCTAAGTGGGGTTTTGTTTTACCAACATTGCTAAGTCCTCTCATAAACACCCCATCAAATCAATACAGCTATACGCGTATAGCGTAATTTCAGCTGACACGTATTTTATTTGGAGAAAGTAGGTTAATGCTTATCATAAAAAAAGCAGGCTTCCAAAGGAAACCTGCTATCTAAAAAATATTTTATAAAAACTACTTCTTCTGTTGTGATGGGTCCATAAGTTTATTCATCCCCATCATTTGTTTCATTGTTTGGTCCATACCGTCAGCAGAACCATCCAAGAAGATTACGTTACCTTTTGAATTTTCTGAGAAGTGTTTGATTGCTTCTGTCCACATAGAGAAGAGGATAACGCTTGTATCGAGATTAGCTTGTTGCATTTCTTTGGCAGCCATCGTCATACCCTTAGCTACTTCTTCACGGAAGAGCGCCACACCTTGACCACGTAATTGGGCAGCCGTTCTTTCTGCTTCAGCGGCGATTTTGATAGCATTACCATCAGCTTCTGCGGCTTTGGTTTTAGTGATCAATAAAGCTTGTCCTTCGTTTTCAGCAGCAGCCTTCAAGTTATTGGACGCTACTACTTGCGCCATAGATCGCATAATAGCATCGTCGAAAGTGATATCATTCATTTGGAGATCCTGTAAGTGGAAGCCCCATTGTTCGAGGGTGGTATCTATTTGTTCTTTTACGTGTTCAGTAATTTCACGGCGTAAGCCCAATACTTCAGATTGACGTTTAGTAGCCACAAACCCACGGATTGACCCTTCAATGGTACGAATGAGTGCTTGCATGAAGCTACGTTCGTCCATGAACTTAAAAGCCACGTTTTTGATAGTTTCTTCATCTTGGTTCCAAACGGAGTAAAGCAGCATGGCTTTAAAGTACACATTTGCTTGGTCGACAGTGATGGCTTGGAATTCAAGTTCTACCGACCTGTTTTGGATAGAGATGCGGCGAAAGATTTTTTCGATGAGTGGAATTTTCCAGTTAAGACCTGGATGTAAAATACGGTTGTACTTACCAAAAATGGTAGTAACGCCGATAGTACCTTGCTGAATTGTTACAAAGGAAGACAGTACAACAATTAGTAGGATAAAGGCTAAAATGATTAAAAAAATGTTTGTGCCCATAGCGTGAAGGGTTTTATTAAGGGTTTAATTGCACCAAAAATAGGTAAAATTCCCTTCACGCTATAGCGCATGCATTGTTCGGAGGGTTGGGTTAAAAAAAACAGATGCAAGACCGGTGTGCGCGAGCAAATGAGGTTACAAACAACGAATGAATAGGAACGAACAATGCATGAAAGACTATATCTTTAAATATGCTTGAAATCTTACTTGTATGTTTAAATTACTTGGTGTTTTCGGAAGAAGATAAAAACATCGTCTAACTCTATCTGTTTTAGTTGATATGCCAACTGGGTTTTTAAATCTTGGGTTTCTTCTTTAATTTTCTTGTACTGGTCTTTTAGGTCTTGGTATCTTATGATGATTTGATCGGGTGTGGCGGAACGATCAAGCTCTAAGATGCTAAAAGCTCTTTCTTCGGTTATCATAGTGATCAAAAATTTCCTACAGAAAACTCTCCGTGCTAATCTACCTGCGCTGTTTCAGGCTACTAAATTAGTGGAGTTATAAATGTGGGCAAATACCCAAGCTTGGGTATTTTTGATAAAAAATGCTACAAAATACTATCAGGCGCTATTCACTCGCAGTCAAACACCCCCTACCTAATACTATTTTCTAATTTTCTAGGCAAAACGTTTTGCAAATGGTTAATCTTTTTCCATTGGTACGATTATTAAATTAAGAATAAATATCACATGTATGGGCATGCAAAATGGTTTTGCAAATCATTTTGCAAAAATCTAGGGCCAAACACCATTTTTGTCTTTATTGGAACCCTATCTGCTTGGCCAATGCTACCAATTCAGATGTATTGCGAACTTTTAATTTCAACCGGATATTCTTCCGGTGGGTTTCAATGGTATAACGACTCAAATTCAAGGTTTGGGCAATTTCTTTATTGTTATTCCCTTGCGCCGCTAAAATGAAAATATCCTTTTCGCGTGCCGTCAACTTGTTCAGTACGTCTTCATTACTTCTACGCAATACCTCCCGCAAAGCCTCGCTAATTTGGCTGCTGGTGTCAATTACAAATGAAAAATCAAGGAAAACGCAAATCACTTCGCTGAGTGAACCACTATCATCGTGGGTGTAAGGAATACCAAGGCCAACAAGCCACTTCCAATTCTTGTCGTGGCGACCTTTTACGCGCAATATGCCGCCGAAAATTTCTTTATTGTTTGAAAATTCATTGCGAGCTACCATCGCAACGCCGAAATCTTCTGGATGCAGAATTTCTTGGAAAAATGCCATCCCCATTTCTTTAATCTCATCCAACGTATAACCCATGGTATCGGTCAATGTACGATTACACCAGGTTATACTTTTTTTGTCGTTGTTTGAAGTGTAGAGCATGGCCGGCATGGCATCCAACATCTGCTTGAATTGATTCAACTGGCTATTTAATCGCGCATTCTCCGATAACAATGCATCTAGAGAGTCGCTATGAACTTTGCCCATGTCCTGCATACGGTTTTATTTAAACAAACAATAGTGAAAGGGTACAAAAACAAATCTTTTCTCTACGAATATAGAACATCCAATAGTAAAAGTTATAACACTTAGATGTAAATATAACAGATTTTATCATATATCAAAATATTATATCCTAACTGCAATCTAGCCACAGTTATGGATTTAGTCCCTTCCACGTTTCATTGTTAGCCCCTTTAAATGAAGGGGTAGTTAAAAGATTGACAATTAATTCAATTTGACATTAACAGATTAGGCAGTAAATTTGATGACGCTAAACAAAAAAATCATTTTTAACCCATAAAAAAATTTGATTATGGCTTTTACACTTCCTGCATTACCGTATGCTTCAGATGCATTAGAACCGCATTTTGATAAATTGACAATGGAGATCCATCACGGTAAGCACCACCAAGCATATGTAGACAACTTAAACAAAGCAGTTGCCGGTACAGAGAACGAGAACAAATCATTAGAAGAATTGGTTGCAAACGCCGGTAAAATCGGTGCTGCAGTAAGAAACAACGGCGGTGGTCACTGGAATCACAGCTTTTTCTGGGTAAGCCTTGCACCAAATGCAGGTGGCCAACCTTCAGGTAAATTAGCTGAAGCTATTAATAGCGCGTTCGGTTCATTCGATGCTTTCAAAGAGAAATTCAACGCAGCGGGTGTATCTCGTTTCGGTTCTGGTTGGGCATGGTTGATCGTGAAAGATGGCAAATTGGAAATTACTTCAACTCCAAACCAAGACAATCCTTTAATGGACGTTGCTGAAGTGAAAGGTGCACCAGTTTTAGGTGTTGACGTTTGGGAACACGCTTACTATTTGAAATACCAAAACCGTCGTGCTGAATACTTAGCAGCATTCTGGAACTTGGTGAAATGGGAAGAAGTAGCTAAACGTTACGAAGCAGCTTTGTAATCTTTTTCAGAAAAGATCCTTATAAAAAAGGCCGACTCTACAAGTAGAGCCGGCCTTTTTTCATTCCATTCAAAAAGATAATAAACCAACAACACAATATTTGATTATTCAAATATTGATATGAATATTATAATTGTTTCAATTTAACATTCTTGAACCAAATTTCGCTACCATGATCTTGGAAAGCGATGTGCCCTTTTTTAGCAGAACCGTAGCTAGGCGTATCTTTCCACTTACCTTCAGACTTGTGTTTTTTCCACTCATCGTTCCACAATTCGTATTCAACTACCTTTTCACCATTTAACCAATGTTCAACATGACCTTTATTAACGATGATGCGGGTATTATTCCATTCACCAATAGGCTTAGAAGCATTTTTTAGCGGTGGATTCATAGCATAGTTACCACCTGTTTTTTGCCAATCTTCGAGTTTCTCAGGGAAGTTGTTATCGTCGATTAATTGATATTCAGGACCGCTTTGGTAAGAAGAAGGGAACTCTTCAGATACTAAATACAAAATACCGCTATTTCCTTGTGGTGCTAATTTCCAATCTGCAGAAAACTCAAAGTTTTCGTACTCATCATTCGTCACTAAATCACCGCGTTTATCACTCTTATCGGTAGCACTACCTGTGCAATGCAATAAACCATCTTGCACACCCCAAGTATCGGCCGGCTTGCTTTGATACATGCGCCAACCATCGAGGTTCTGGCCATTAAAGAGCAATTTCCAACCTTCTGCTTTTTCAGTATCGGTTAATGTATTTTCAGCTGCTGCAACTGGTGTTGTTGCCGCTGTGCTTACGCTATCTGCTTTCTTTTCTGCTGTATTGCCGCCACAAGCTGTCATTACAACAGCTGTTGCTACGCCCAATGCAGGAACGATTAATTTTTTCATTTGTGTGGATGTTTTGGCTGTGATTACTTGTTAACTACTTTCAAATTCTTAGGATCCCAATAAGTGATCTTGTTGTTGAAATAGCTATCGTTACATAATAATGCAGGTGCTGCTGCTCTAAAACCGAACAATGCATCTTCTGCCACTTTTCCCTTCGTACGAACGGCGTTGAATAAGTTATAGAAGTGATCGAAGTGGGCGCCTTTGTAACCTTCTTCTGCAGAATACTCTACTTTATCCGGCGGCAACATGCTTTTACGATCGTATACGTATTGGCGACCGCTATCTTGTGATTTCTTCGTTTGTAGTAACGGGTCGTCGGAAGCTGCATATGCTTTGTTACGGTATAAAGTCACTTTATCCCACTCAACCGTCATAGAACCTTCGCTACCCACCATACGCAAGTAGTTTGTACCTCCGGTACCATCTACGAAGTTAACACGTAAAGAAAGGTTGAAAGCAGGGTGAATGTCGGTCTCAGGATAGTCGAACATACCTAACATAACATCTGGTACTTCACGACCATCTTTCCAGTAGCGTAAGCCACCTGTAGCCATAATTTTTTCAGGGCCTATAGAACCTGTTACCAAGTGTAAGCTAGAGAATAAGTGAACGAATAAATCGCCTGATACACCTGTACCATAATCACGGTAATTTCTCCAACGGAAGAAACGTAATGGATCGAAATCGCGTTTATTTGTATTAGCTAAGAATGCATCCCAGCCTACAGTTTTCGGAGAAGCATCGGCAGGAATTGGATATTGCCATGCGCCAAATGGCGACATTCTTGCCCAGAATCCTTCCGCGTAGTTTAGTTGGCCGATAGCGCCGTCTTTCAATAACTGGCGCGCCTTTTCGTTACCCAATGAGCTAACACCTTGGCTACCTACTTCGTATACAACGCCTTTATTCCTGTTTTGCGCGTCTACAACAGCTGCACCTTCTGTAATATCGTGCACCATTGGTTTCTCACAATACACAGATTTGCCTTTGTTCATGGCCGCTACGGAGATATCCTTATGCCAATGATCCGGTGTTGCAATAATAACTGCATCAATATCCTTACGCTCTAAAATTTCGCGGTAATCGCGGGTAGTGTAGATATCTGAACCCCATTTCTTCTTAGCATCGGCTAAACGACCATCGTACAAGTCGCAAGCTGCAATCAATTTCACACCCGGTACTTGGATAGCGGTATTTGCATCCGCGGTTCCCATGCCACCGGCGCCAATCAAGGCGATCTGAAGTTGGTCGTTCGCACTAAATTTTTCATTGTTTTTTTGTCGCGCAAGCCATTCAATATTGCGCTTTTTATCGGCAGCTGTAATGATGTTAGGCAACAGCGACGCCCCAATTACGCCTTTGGCCATTTTGGAAATGAAGCCGCGACGGTTTGATTCGTTGGAATTTACTGGCATTTTTCTATAGGTTTAATAATTGCTAGTGATTGTTCTGCATTGCTATGTACTTGTCAAAATAATTATAATTGCCAGCAAATCATAATTTTTTGCATAAAGATGTGATGAAAGGTATTCTATGTAAGAAAAAGGGGGAAAGATGTTATAACGTACAATTAGGCGAGCATTTTCGCGTTAAATAGGTCATAGGTTAATAAATTCAAAAGCGTCCTGCCACCTTCATAGCCAGCAGGACGCTTTTTTTGTTTTATTAGATAACAGTATTTTTGATGAACATGAACCTAATATATTCTATACCATGCAACTTTTTATTTTATTAGATATTGATGGCGTAATGGTGCCGGCAGTTCCTTGGAAACCATTGAAATTCTTGCAAGATGGATTTTATGATTTCGAACCCAATGCACAGCAACACCTAACTTGGCTCTTGCAAAAAACTGGAGCCAATATAATACTCACCACTTCACATCGAAACCGCTTCACGAAAAATGAATGGGACAATATTTTTACCACCCGTATTCCATCCTACACAAGTGCCCTTTCAATTGATGAGTATTTCGTATTAAACAATATCTCTATTGATCCATTTGCCAACCGGTTGCAGTATATCAAAACATGGTGCAAACACGCGCATCAACATCACTTTGTCATTCTTGATGATGATGCATCTTTAGAAAACTTATTGCCTAGTATGAAACAATATTGGATCAGAACGTCCCCTTCAATCGGCTTTAATCAAAGTGCTGCTGAGAAGGCTGTAGAAATATTACAGAAAGAGCAATAACTACTTCTTAGTCTGCAACAACTGTTGATATTTATTCGGTGTATGGAAAATATCTACCGCTGCCAACACCTCTTTATCCCATGCTAAACTGCGCTCAATTCTGCCTTTCGATAGGTAATACCTATTCACGATTTCCTCTTCCAGCAAGTGCTTGATTTCAGTCTTATTTTTGAGAATATCTTGCTTTTTATCGTGCTTGATTTTCAGTTGTAGTTGATCAAACTCTTTAGCAACAGCATCGAAATACTTTTCTTTCTTCGCAGTATTTTTGAAGCTTTCTAATGACTCTTCGCTGCGGGTTTTATAGCTGTAATCTTTGCCTTCTAAATAGTGTAAGAAATCTTCAAAATCCGCATCGCTTAAACTAAAGTTACCGGCTGTTTCAATTTCTTTATGACTATAGTAATATTTAGTAGCATAATTAAAAATGAATTGCTTACGCAATAATGCTACGGCAATAGGGCTAAGGTAGGTAACTTTCAATTTCTCATCTGGTTCTATACCACCGCCATCTTTCACAGCGCGCCCCGCAGCTGTATAGAATGTTTTACGTAAAGAATCGGGTACATAATCTACTTCACCTTCACTATTACGATGGGAATAATCGATTGCTTGGATACATCTGCCAGAAGGTGTGTAATATTTCGCTGTTGTAACCTTTAGTTTCGTGTTATAGGGTAGGGCGCGGGTAGTTTGTACTAATCCTTTCCCGAAAGATAATTGTCCTACAATTAAGCCACGATCTAAATCTTGAACAGCACCTGCTACAATTTCGGAAGCAGAAGCGGAATTGTGGTTCGTAAGCACCACCAAAGGAACATGCATATCAATCGCAGTTTTCGTGGTTTTGTATTCACGATCCCAGTTTTTCACTTTGCCTTTCGTGGTAACGATGAGTTTGTTTTTATCGATGAAAATGTTTGAAAGCGATACTGCTTCATCTAATAGCCCACCAGGGTTACTACGTAAATCGAGTACTACGCCTTTCAGGTTCTTATGTTGCTCTTTCAGTTTCTCGAAGGCTTCTTGCACCTGTAATGCACAATTCTCGGTGAATTGAATCATTTTGATATAGGCTACATCATTTTCCACTAAACCGTAGTAGCTTACCGGGCGCACGTTTATTTCTTCTCTTTGAATACTTTTAGCTGTTTCTACGCCTGTCATTGGATTCCTAAACGTAATATTTAAGGTACTGCCGGCATTTCCTTTTAACAGCTTGCTTACATCTTCATTCGACATTCCTTTAGCATTTTGGCCTTCCAAACGCACAATAATGTCGCCCGCTTTAACACCGGCTTTGTGCATAGGGCCACCCTCGTAAATGTCGGAAATTGATGTCCAATTCGAATCCGTAACGGTTGCTGCCCCAATACCGCCATATTTACCCGTAGCCATGAATTTTAGGTCTTCTAGGTTTTCTTCGGGTATAAAGTCGGTATACGGGTCCGTTTCTTCCAAAATGGCTTGAATCCCCTTATTCATGAGTTTTTCAGGCGGAAGATCGTCGACGTAATAAGTATTCAGTTCCCGGTAGAAAGCGGCGAAAATATCCAGGTTTTTCGCGATTTGGAAGTATTTGTCACTATCGTTGAACCCAACTAGCATGGTCGCCAGTAAAATTGCGGGCATCGCGAATCGGATATATTTTTTCATGGGAAGAGAATTCGATTGGTAATGAATGGATTAAAAATACGATAAGTTCCCGGTGGAGGAAGCGTAATTTTTACGGAACGGGGTCGTACCCATGCCCGCCCCAAGGGTGGCAAGAGAGTACCCGTTTGGCGGTGAGGTAAAATCCTTTAAATAGGCCGTATTTCCTAAACGCTTCCAGCCCGTATTGCGAGCATGTTGGGGTATACCTGCACTTATTAGCACCTAAATAGGGCGAAATGCACCATTGGTATACTTTTATCAAGAAAATAAACGGGAAACTAAGCCAGCGTAGTATATGTTTCATGATCGTTAATTCAAATCGCACAATAGGAGCTTATGCTTGTGTTAACTCCTTTTCCAAGCGATTTAAAATTACCGAAAATTTATGGCGTAGGGTGGAGAAATCGGCTATTTTTTTATCGAGGTAAACGAAAAAAACAGCCGCTTGCAAGTTCTTAGCTTGCATGGCGGAGAGTAATGCTTGTTTTTCCAAGCGGAAAGATTCCCTGCCGAGCCGTTTAATTCGGTTACGATCAACGGCGCGGGGGTATTTACGTGCGGATACGCTAAAGCCGGCTTGCAGAGGATACTTTGCAGTAGGCAATTGGGTAGGCATATAGATCACCCGGTAAGGAAAAATAGAAAACGCTTTTCCATCTCGAAAAAGCGTTTCAATCAGTTTCCTACTTTTTAACCTTTCTTCCTTATTAAAAGAATAAGTTTTTATAGCAAAGTAAATTTATCTGCGAAATCTTATTTTAACTTGCGCTCGTCAGAAACAGTAAGTTTCTTTCTGCCTTTAGCACGGCGGCTAGCCAACACTTTACGGCCGTTAGCAGTTTCCATTCTCTTTCTGAAACCATGAACGCTCTTTCTGCGTCTGTTGTGCGGTTGAAAAGTACGTTTCATCTTGTTTTTTTATTTTTTTCCTGTACTAAAAGCCTGTTGACCAATGGCCACAGGTCAAATAACCCTGTTTTTAAAACGGAAGGCAAAGGTAGTGGAAAAGTTTTGAATTGTAAAGCAATTGTCCCAAAAATTTACACTGAAATCCAGGTTTGGAAGCCAGATCCGCTACTGTCCTACGTTTCTTAAAATAAAAGGAACGGGGAGGGCCCCGTTCCAATCATTATTTTTTTAAGCAGACAATCAATTTTTCCTATATTCTCTTAATCGCGCTTATTGTCTTTTCTTACTTAAC
Organism: Chitinophaga skermanii; assembly: GCF_003259335.1. Lineage (GTDB taxonomy): Bacteria > Bacteroidota > Bacteroidia > Chitinophagales > Chitinophagaceae > Chitinophaga > Chitinophaga skermanii. The sequence continues at coordinate 88,789 of NZ_QLLL01000001.1, read as the reverse complement.
GCCTAATTTAGTTTTCACTAATGGCAAAATATCGTCACCTGTTGGCATTACCAACAAAATACCTGCTGAGTTGTCGATTACATAGTTGTAACCTTTTTCTTTTGCTACGTCGTCGATTGCTTTTTTAGCTTTATCGTACACTGGTTTCAACAATTCGCCTCTGCGGATTTCGATCTTTTGTTCAGCAGCTTGGTTGTAATCTTGGATACGTTTTTGCGCATCTTGGATTTCACGTGCTTTCACGTCTCTAATGTTTTCAGAGAGTGTAGAAGCTGTTTTTTCGAAATCTGACACTTTCTTAGTGTACTCATCTACTAAAGATTTGCCATCTCTTTCTAATGTATCGGCGTAAGCTTGCAATTTAGTGATAGCTGTTTTTGTTTCTGGTAAACTTTCGATCAAAGCTTGTGCATTGATATGCCCTACTTTAGATTGTGCAGTTGCCTTGTTAGCACTTACCAAACCTGCAATAGCCACCAAGGCGATAATTACATACTTCTTCATGATGTTGTCTGAATTTTTGAATTAAAAAGTTATAGGTAAAAAATTGGTTTTAAACTACTTGCCGGTCAAAGATTTCAAGATCTCCTCGCTTTTGTCAAGCTTAGGATCGTAATAAATAACCGTTACGCCGTTAGATTTATCTAATACAAAGTCGTACATACGGCTAGCTGCCAATTTTTGTACCGCGTTGTAAATTCTATCTTGGATTGGTTTTACAAGTTCTTCTCTTTTCTTAAACAAATCGCCTTCATATCCAAAACGCTTCTTCTGCAAATCTTTAGCGTCTTTTTCTCTTGCCACTATCTCATCTTCTCTCTTACGCTTCAATTCTTCGGTGAGCATCACTTGCTCAGCCTGGTAAGACTTATACATCTTATCTACTTCCGAAAACTTAGCATCAATTTCTTTCTGCCATTGTTCAGCGATAGCATCCAGCTTCTTCTGAGCATCTTTATATTCAGGAATCGCTTCCAAAATGTATTTCGTATCTATCACGCAGTAACGTTGAGCCATTGCTGTAACAGCCGAACTAACTAAAATAACTGCGATAATGAATAGTTTTTTCATGTGATCTTACTGTTTAAAATAAGGAACAAATTTTTCAAGCTTTGCACTGCTCTACATTCACTCTAGCCTCTCCGAACTACGTTATATTCTTGCAATATAGAATAAAAATAATAAGATACAGCTAAGCGATGTTTTTTTAACAATTGCTATTATTCCGGCTCGAAACCTAACATGAAGGTGAATTTAGCTGCATCCTTCATACCATTACCCGGTTGCAACCTGTCCAAACCAATACCGTAATCGAAACCTAATAAACCGAACATCGGTAAGTAGAATCTCGCACCAATACCCACTGATCTACGTAAACGGAACGGGTTGTAATCGCTAAAGTCACGGTAACCATTTGCCGCTTCCACGAACATCAAACCAAAGATAGTTGAACTCGGATTCAAGCTAAATGGATAACGAATCTCCATTACATACTTGTTGAAGATACTGAAACCTTGGTAACCCGCAGGCTGACCAGCATTCTCTGGGTTCAATTTAGGATTCGATGTATAATAAACAGGATAACCACGCTGAGAAATGATATCACGATCGTAGATAGCAAAGTTACTCAAACCATCACCACCCAATTCGAAACGACCGAATGGCGACAAGGTTGTACGGTTGTTGTAACGACCGATGTAACCAAATTTAGCAGCTACCTTCAATACCAATGTTTTATTCTCGGTACCTACCGGTTTACTCAACGGTACATACCAATCTACGTTCAAACGGTATTTCTGGTACTCGATAAATTTAAACTGCTCATTGATCGGCTCCTTCGTATAATCTCTATTCGGGTTGAATAAAGAGTACGGTGGCGTGAACTGGCCATATAACATGAAGTTAGAACCGCTACTTGGGTAAATCTGCTGGTTTACAGAAGATCTCGCCAAGGTTAAACGTAAGCTCACGTTATTAGATGTACCATTATCAAAGCCAGGGATAGAGAAGTAGTTGAAGTCTTTCAATTTGTACTGTTGATAGTTCAACGAATACATCAATGAGAAGAAGTCATCAGGCCATCTCAATTGTTTACCCAACGAAACCGAAGCACCCAATACTTTAAAGTAAGCATCTGGGTTCGTTACAGTACCACCAATTGCTTTTGCATACGCGTTCGGATCTTGGAACGTGTAGTAGAAGCTAACCGAGAATGGGTTTCTCTTTTTACCACCTAACCAAGGTTCAGTGAAAGAGAAGTTATAAGAACGGTACGCTCTACCATTCGACGATACACGGATCGATAATTTCTGACCGTCGCCGCTTGGTAATGGGTCCCATGTTTCTTTTCTGAAAATATTTCGCAGTGAGAAGTTATTAAAAGTAACACCTAGTGTACCGGTAAGACCGATATAACCACCCCAACCAGCAGATAATTCCAATTGGTCATTGGCTCTTTCTTCCACAGTGTACTCAATATCTACTGTACCATCTTGCAAATTTGGGATTGGGTTCGGTACCACTTTCTCAGGGTTGAAGAAACCCAAGTTGCTGATCTCACGCTGTGAACGGATCAACTCCTGGCGGCTGAACTTCTCACCCGGTAATGTACGCAACTCACGACGAATAACGTGCTCGTTCGTTTTTTCGTTACCTGCAATTAAAATGTTCCTGTTATCCGCTTGCGGACCTTCCACCATACGAATTTCGTAATCGATGGTATCGCCGCGAATACCAATCTCAACAGGATCTACACGGAAGAACAAGTAACCAAAGTCCATATATGCCCCCATGATATCACCACCTTCAGCACTCATTTGCTTACCAAGACGTTTTTCCAACAATTCTAAGTTGTACACATCACCTTTGCGAATGCCGAGCATACGGTTCAAGATATCATCTGTATATACGGTATTACCTTTCCAAGTAATATTACCGAAGTAATACTTCTTACCTTCTTTCAATTCCAAGGCCACTTTAAAGTTACCTGCTTTCGTAGTGAAGGTGGTATCTTTTGTGATCAAGGCATCGCGGTAACCTTTCGAGTTGTAGTAAGCGATTACTTTCTCTTTATCTTCTTCGTATTTCGTTTCATTGAATTTAGAGGAGCTAAATAATTTAAAACGGAAGTACGGATCAATTTCTTGTAAAGTGCGGGAAGGAGTGAGGAAGCCCAACGATTTTACGTAATCGTGTTCTTTTGGAAGTGAGTCGGAATAAACCTCTTCACGGTCTGGGAATAATGTAAGGCGGGATTTTTCCTTGGTGCCTTTCATTTTCTTCTTGATCGCCTGGTCGGAAATCATTGTATTCCCATAAATGCCTACGTCGTAAGTACGTACTTTGTTTCCTTTCGAAACATTGATAACAAGCGAGTTGTAGTTCACTTGGTTCGGTGTTGGTTTCTCATCTATGCTGATGGAAGTATTACCAAAACCTTTATCGGCGTAGTGCTTTCTAATAACTGCTTTCGTGTTAAGCAAAAGGGCATCTGTAATAACAGTACCTTTTCTAAGACCCGCTTTCTTTGCGAGGTCTTCATTCTCCGACTTTTTAGTGCCTTTGAATGTGAAATCAAATAAGCGGGCTTTCTCGGCTAAAGTAATTTCAAGCCAAATTTTGCCGTCTTCGATTTTTGTGATGTTAATTGCGATATTGGAAAATAAGCGTTGTCCCCATAAACTGTTAATCGTTTTTGCGAAATGATCGCCAGGGAGAACAACTTTATCACCTACGTTTAATCCTGATAATTGCAGCAACAAAGACTTATCTAAATATTGCGTACCGGTTACAGTAATATCGGCAATCTCGTATTGTTGCGGATGCTCTAGATCGAATGGCGACCCGGCTGGATAAGGATTATATGGAACCGTATCTTTTTTTTGTTGTGCGGATACACTGAGTCCTGCACTGCAACATAATACTATGGCCAGTAGACTTTTAGGAAACAATTTCTTCATTCTGCTGTATTTGTTCGCTTGTTTTGCCAAATCGACGTTCTCTGGTTTGATAATTTAAGATGGCTTCGTAAAGATTCTCTCTGCGGAAATCTGGCCAGCGAGTGCTGGTGAAATATAATTCCGCATAAGCCAGTTGGTATAGTAAGAAGTTGCTGATTCTACATTCACCGCTCGTCCTGATCATCAGTTCTGGATCGGGCAACTTTGCCGTGCACAAGTATTGCTCCCAAACATCCGGGGTAATGTCGTCGGGCTTTAATTTCCCCGCCTGTACATCTTTCGCAATGTTCTTTGTGGCGCGCAATATCTCCCAGCGCGAGCTGTAGCTCAACGCCATCACCAGGTTTAACCCGGTATTGTGTTCGGTTATTGCCATCGCTTCTTCAAGCTCTTGGCAACAATGTGGGGGCAACATAGTCATATCGCCTATTACATGAAGACGTATGTTGTTCTTAGTCAATGTATTCACTTCTTTGCGAATAGTATTCACCAACAACTCCATGATGCCGTTCACCTCGTAAACTGGACGGTCCCAGTTTTCGGTTGAAAACGCATACAGTGTGAGGTACTCTACCCCTAGCTCGGCACATGCCTCCACTATGGTACGCACACTCTCCACCCCTTCATGATGCCCATAAAGCCGATCCTGTCCGCGTTCTTTTGCCCATCGACCATTCCCATCCATGATAATGGCGATGTGACGTGGCAGGCGCTGTAGGTCCAATTGATCCTTCAAACTCATGAGTATTCCAGGCGTGTTATAAAACAGATTTACTAAAAGTGTGCAAAGATACAAAAATACCGCAATGTAGGTCTTATAAAAGCGGGGCAGGTTGTTTTAACGTAGTTTTAACGGAAGTGCGTATAAAACCCAATACCACAGGGCTTTATGCAAAATATAACACGAAAGTATAAGGTGTATTTGCAGGCTTTTTACCAGGTATTTTACCCTTAAAATTTGCACTTGTAGGAAGTGAACAACCAACCAACGGTAAACTCAATCGTAGCATAATGATCTTTATCACGACTATTCCCGCGCTGGCGGCCCGGTTCACCGATCGCAGGGCTCGTTACCGCACTTGAACGGTCTTGTAACCTGTAGGCAACAGAAGGGTTACCATTCACATCGGGTGGAAAAAAACTGTCACCAACATAGGTTGTACTTACATCATCCAAGTAATCCGTTTGGGAGAAACGGTATAAAACTTCTATTGCTAGGTTAATTTTCTTCGAATAATTATACTTAAAACCGCCACCAATCAGGTAAGCATGCGAAATAAGGTTATATTGCTTCCTATCGGAATACTGGGGGCTCCCTTGCCCCTCCGTTCTCAATGGCTGTAGGAAATATTTTTTACCGTCGAGCATGGCATAAGGGTTAAAATGAAACATCGCAAGACCTCCCGTTAAATAAGGGGTAAAGGCATAATCCAGGCTGCCAGGCTCAAAACGAAAGAAGTTAAAATCGCCTTGCAAGGCCAATTCATAAAGGTTTGTATTGAAACTAAGATTCCGCTTACGCTGAAAATCATTCGTATTATAAGCATCCGAATACCCCAACTGCATAAACCGCAAGGTGGCTTTCGCCCCCACATAATCACTGAAATAATACTTGTAAAACGCACCAATAACAGGTTTCGGCGCATTTACCGCCGTTCGTGTATTCAAGTCACCAAAATAATGCGCCGCGCCAACGGCAAAACCCGCTTCGCCTACATACTTTAACTCGTACTGGGCCTGCACACGGCCAATGCCTAAAAATAAAAGTGCCGCCCACACGGTGAGTAGCGGTATGATTCGGCGGAAACAAGCGTTGATGTGGTTCATAAATCTTACTAAGAACGCAAAATAACGGATAATCGTATGTTGAAAAAGCCTAACACTTTTACCCGCCCTCGGTGGATGATGATTTTATGCTGATAATTTGTCGTATTTGTACTTTTTGGGGTAATTTACGTTACCTACGGCCGCCCGGGTTCCGCGTATCAATCCCCCACAATAGCTTATTCCTCAACGTATGCAAGAAGTTACTATCATTCAATCGCACCAAGTTCATCTCGAAACTTTCCTTCTTCACAGCCAACTGCACTGTATTGTCGATGATTTCCATCCTGGAATCCAAGGTGCAAATAAACTGGTCACTACGTCCTTCTACCTCGAACGAAATCACCTGGTCGTCAGGAATAATAATAGGGCGAACATTCAAGTTATGGGGTGCCACCGGCGTTATTACAAAGCTGCTAGCCTCTGGAAATACAATCGGCCCACCGCAACTTAAAGAGTAACCGGTTGAACCTGTAGGGGTCGAAACAATCAAGCCATCGGCCCAATATGTATTTAAAAACTCTCCATTCAAGTAAGTATGAATCTTTACCATCGCGGAGGTATCTTTTTTATGAATCGTGAACTCGTTAAGCGCATACGGCACATCATCGAACAACGGGATACTGGCATCCAAATGTATTAACGACCTACGGTCCAGCGAATAATTACGGTCTACCAACGATTCCACTACCTCGTGAATCTCTTCACGGCCAATACTCGCTAAAAAGCCTAAGCGGCCGAAGTTAATTCCCAATACAGGAATACCCTTATCTTTAATAAAACAAACCGTATCCAGCAAAGTTCCATCTCCTCCCAAGCTAATCAAAAACTCGATCTTACCATCCAAATCAGCCGACTTCGAAAACGTATCCACTTCCGCAGGAAACTGCACGTGTGGCTTTAGTTCACGGAAAAACGGTTCATAGATAACAGGGGTAATTTCTTGTTTCCCCAGTTCATCTAACAACAATTTGATGTCGTCTAAATCTTCTTTATTAAATCCTCTGCTATAAAGGGCTATGTGCATAATGTTTCTATCGATGCCAGGGCTTAAAACGCTGTGTTTACAAATAGGGTTGCGCGCATCCAATGTCAACACAATCCTGTTTACATATCAATCTTAGTGTGTAAAAATAATCCTTTTTGGCCGAACTGGTTAGCGCTGTATTCAATCCGGAGGCAAGTATCATAAAAAGAAACAATATCTAACCCAATACCACCCGTATACAAAAACCGCTCGTTTAAGAAACTATTACCGGGGAATTTATTGTAACTATAACCGCCATCGGCATAGGCCTTCCCATATATTCTGAAGGGTACTGAACGGAATTTTTTCGGAATAAGTGGAAGATGCACATTGAATGACAATAGTTCGTAACGCAACGTTGTTTTCGCAATGGCAAAGTTTGTTCCGTCTACTACGTAGTATTCCAACCCACGAAGATAATCTTCATTATACCCCATTCCTTTCATCATAAAATAGGGTTGATCTGAAGGGAACCTTGCTTGTACACGAGCTCCCACAGCTGCATACCACTTCTTTTGTAATTGCCAATATTGAGTAGCCTTTACCCGGAGCTTAGTATATTTCACATCGGCCAAACCAAAAAAACCGGCCTGTGCTATTTCTCCTTGGAAAGATGTTCCTTTAAGCGGGTATATCCAACTATCGGCATCTATGTAATTAAAGCGGTATAATAGCTCTAAGTATTTCGCCTTCGTACGGCCATCTCCCAAGTAGCTGGGGTTACGCTTTGCGATCGTATCGGCAACCGATTCTGTATTATACGATAACCATACTTGGTGCCGGGCATTGATGGCTGGGCGGAAGGAATAAGTAAGCGCAAAGAGTGATACCTCCCGTAAGAATTCATCCTGGCGGAAGAATACCTGCTTGTTCAAATTGGTACTATCATTGATTTCCCTGCTACGACTATACGAGACAAGGAAACCCACCCCGTGCCGTAATTTTTTATCGATGTAAGGCAGTGTGTATCCTAGCAATACTTTTTGCGTATAGCCAACTTGTACTTCCATGGAAAGCTTATCACCTCTACCTGTTAAATTATCTTGAAACCCACGTACGCCAAGGTTTACACGGTTTAAACTTCTTTTCTGATCTACCCACCACACATTGAAATTCCGATCCGCTAACTTAAAAACGGGTAAGGCAATGGTATACCAGCGCTCGGCCACATCCACCACAAAATCGGCTTGGTTCCCTTCCCAGTTACGAATATTTGTATTAACAGCTAAGAATAGGGAAGTATTGAGCACCTGTTTACGGGCTGCCTCGAGGGTATTAGCGAGATCCTTGTAATAAATGGTATCGCCGGGTTGGATACGAACTTCTCTTTGGATGATGGAGGGCCGGGTTTTCTTATTCCCTTCTACTATTACCTTTTTAATGATAATATACGGTTCACTTCCAGTAGGAACAACCGTATCCTGCTGCTGCGCAAACGCCGGCAACGTAAAAAGCAGGCACAAAAGTGCTATGAAAAAAGTGAATCTTTTAACCAAATTGAACAGTGTAATGTAGGAACGTGAGTAGCTAAAATAGGGAATATTAAGAGGAAACCGCTACATGCTGATGTAATTCATGAACAAATCGTAGTTCTTTTTCAGCAAGTCTTCTTCCATTTCTTCGGTGAAGAGATGTTTGATGGTATAGTTGAATCGCTCGAAAGTGGCTACTAACGAGTTTAATTCTATACGGTTTGTTTTAAGCGTTACATCCAGTTTACCGGTAGCTGGGTTACTATAAGTATTCACAGCCAATAAAGTAACATCGTTCGATTCCGCGATTCGCGCAATCTCGCTCAAACTGTAATCGCGAGGACCTACTTCCAATACAATAATACCGCCGGCCTCTTTTGCTGCATTCATCTGTGCTAAAGCCGCGATAAGATTATCTTTTGTGGCTACACCAAGATACTCACCTTCGCGGGTGATAACCGGTAATACACACAATTTAAATTCGAAGAACAACTTCAACGCATCGAAGATATGAGCGTTTTCGTTGATAGAAGGTTTGAAGTTATTAGGAGCGCTTTCAAGTTTCAAGTCGGTATCTTCCCAGTCGAGCACATCATCTTCTTCCACAAGGGCAAGGTACTTACCATCTACAACAAGCGGCAATTGGGATATGTGATACTCATTCATGAGTTTCAGCGCTTGTGAGCCTGTATCCCCTGGAAGCATGACCGGTACAATTGATGATATGAGTTCCTTTGCCAACATAAGCCTAAATTCTTTTACAATAATAACAAAGAATATTCCAACCGCTACTAAAATTAAATAAATAAGTAGGTTAATTGTTCGTTATGTGCAAATCTCTTACCAAAGTTACGGGTAGGTACAGCAAAAGTGTGGCAGTGCTTAAAACAAGAAAGCCGCATCTATAGGTAGATACGGCTTCTGTTAATTCGTTTAGACAACAGTATAGGTTGCGAAAAAATTATTTAATTCGTTCTAAGAAGTCGTGAAGAATTTTATTGAATTCACCCGGCACCTCCATCATTGGCGCATGGCCACATTTGTCGATAAAGTGAAGTTCTGAATTCGGGATGAGTCTTTTGAACTCTTCGCCTACCATTGGAGGTGTGATAGTATCATTATTACCCCAGATTAAGCAGGTAGGCACTTTAATTTCGGTAAGCTCTTCACCAAGGTTATGGCGGATAGCAGATTTTGCGAGTGCAATTATCTTAATCACTTTCAAGCGATTGCTGGTGATCTCGAAAATTTCATCTACTAATTCTTTCGTGGCCATTGCTGGATCGTAGAAAGTAAGCGCAGCTTTATTTTTGATGTATTCGTAGTCACCACGTTTTGGGTAAGTTTCGCCCATTCCATTTTCGAAAAGACCGGAGCTACCTGTAAGGATGAGTGATTTTATTCTTTCGGGGTGTTTAAGTATGTAAACGATACCGACGTGACCGCCCAAGGAGTTACCTAGCAAGTGAACATTCTGATAGTCGCGGGCTTCAATAAACTTGTGCACAAATTTCGCCAAACCACCTACGGAAGTATCCAGGATATTCAAATCATATAAAGGCAACATAGGCACTACCACCTTATTGTACTGTCTGAAGTATTCGATCAAGTCTTTGAAGTTGCTCAAAGCGCCGAATAGCCCATGCAATAATACAAGTGGTTCGCCTTCTCCTTCTTCAATAAAATTAAACTTGCCCTGTGTTTTAATTTCGTAATCCATTGCCTAAGTTAAGAGTCAATTTTGCGCTAAAATAATTCTTTTTATTAATTCAAATAATCTTTGAACAGAATGCGTCATGCAGGAATTTGCTTAGCCACATGTTCGAAGAAACTTTGAAGCGTGCCGAACATATCGCGAAAAATAGGCATCCAACTGCCACAGGTATTGATAACCGTTGGACCCAATTGCTCGATATGCGGGTAAATGACAGATTGCAGTTTTACTTCGGGAGACAGCCAGTACATTTGATTGGCCATCCAGAGGAGTACACTGTAAACGATGGTGAATAATAAAGTGTATAATAAAATGCCACCTAATTTATTCACCCACCCCATCAAGCCAATTTCCACCACTTTTTCTAAAAAGGTAGCTCCCAATCGAACCAATAAGGCCACGCCGATAAAAACCACGACAAAGGCTACCATTGGCCACCAACGGGAGGGATAACCCGAATGATGTTGAAGGTAATCGGCCGCGGCTGCACTCAGTTTAAGCGCTGCCGCAAGCCCAAATATCACCGCTAAAAAGGAAAATACTGCTACTATTAAGCCGCGTGTATATCCTTTGTAGATGGCAAAAGCCACAATGATGGCGAATATGATATCTATATGCATAAACTGTAGATCGATCGTTCGCCTACATTGCTCAAACTATTAACTATTTGGCTAATAATTCTTTTACAATGGTAGAAACTAATTTACCATCCGCTTTCCCCGCCAATTCTTTCGTAGCTACACCCATTACTTTACCCATATCTGCAGGCGAACTAGCACCCACTTGAGCAATATAACCGGCAATTAAACCACGTAATTCAGCTTCATCCAATTGCTTTGGCAAGAATTTCTCAATCACCACCAATTCCTCTTCCTCTTTCTGTGCCAAATCAGCACGGTTCTGCTGGCGGAAAATTTCCAATGAATCCTTTCTTTGCTTCGCTAACTTCTGCAATAATTTAACTTCATCCGCTTCCGTTAACTCGCCATTAGCACCATCGGCGGTTTTCGCCAACAATACGGCAGCTTTAATGGCTCTCAAGGCTCTTAATTCCGCTTCTTGCTTTGCAAGCATCGCAGTCTTAATGGCTCCATTTATTGTTAATTCTAATGACATACAGTGTGTTTTTAAAAAAGCACGGCTTTAAAATTGAATAATTAATACCAGTTTATGAAATTTTACCAAGTATTATTATAAACCTTTCTGACCAGCTTCGGCTTCTTCCTGTTTCAATTTATCCTGGAACTTCTTGTAGAACTGGTTAGCAAACTGCTTCAAATCCTCGGCCATATCGTGGTACGGTGTAGCACGCTTATAGGTATCCGCCATGGTCATCATGGTTTGGAAGAAGAAATCTGCCATCTCGTCTACCATCATCGACTTTGTCCAAAGGTCGATGCGTAACGCGGTTTTATCGGCACCATCCCAAAAAGCTAACATCATAGCCTTCGCTTGGTTCAACCTTTCGCTACCTTCCTCTGCACTCCATTCCAATTTTTCAGGAACTCGTTGGTCATCCAACGTAACTTTTATCTCGATATTCGATGTCTTTCCCATTTTCTCAATTTTGAAGGGCAAAAATAAGGTTTTGTCCACAGGGTTACTAATCCCTTAACTTTCAATTAATGCCGAAATGGCTTCCGCCACCTTATCCCAGCCATGGTAGCCACTTGTAGAAGGCAACTGCTGCAATAAGCGGGTTCTCAACTGCTCATCCTTGTACATAAACCCGATCTTCTCCGCCAATTCTGTTACCTCGCCCGCATGTACCCGTAAGCTCGATTGACCCACTACTTCGTGCCCCGCACTCTCATCTACCACCACGCTTGGCACCTCGGCCATTACGGCACGGTAGAGTGGGAGGGCCATCCCATCTTGCGAAGGTATATGCACCATGGCATAAGCCCCGCCTATGATTTCATTCAATTCTGCCTGGCCTACCGACTCAATGATATTCACTGAATCCCGGAATTTATATGTTTTTAATGATTCGGCAATGTCAGCACCTTGCGTGTTAAAACTCCCTACCATTATCAATTTCATGTTCGAACGCATCCTTTTCTTAAAGGCAGAAAAAGCTTTCAGTAAAGGAATGATGTTGTTGCGGGGGGAAATACTTCCCTGGAACACAAAATATTCTGATCCACCGGCATATTGCTGCTTCGCAGCTACCCTAGCATCCCAATCCAACGGCTTCAAGGTTAAATCATCCAAACCCGGTTGCAACACATGTACCTTATCGGCCAAAGCAGGGAAATGATCCAGTACTTGCTGCTGCATATACTTAGAAAATACGACGATGGCTTTATACTGTGCTAAGTATTTCTTCGCGGCGGCCGTTTTCAGCAGGCCTGTATGCTGCATCAACACCAATACCGCGGGTTGTTTCAGTTGTTTTAACGGCAACAGCTCATCAATACTCACTAAAGCATCCGTTTGTGCCGACTTCAACGCTTTGGGCCAATGCCAAGTGTTGCGCCAGTATTTAGCAAACCGGCTATCGTCGTTACCTTTTACCTGTTGAATTTGCAGGTTTGCTGGCATGTTAATAGCAGGTGTAAAATGTTTCCCTACATATGCTGTAACAGCATCATTGGGATGTAGTTGCGCCAATTCGCGCAATATATACGAAGCTGCCAAACCAGAGTCGGCCAGCGAATCGTGTATTAACAAGGGTGCATGTACGGCAATACGCATTATAAAAATTTCAGTTCTCGCTTCATACAAAATATCGGCGCAAAACTAGTTTAAAATGCCGTAATAGACAGCCCCTTTACATAAACTTCGTGAATAGTTACCGTAGATCCTTATTGAACCTTGTTCCAAACCCCGAAATGGAATGTTACCTTATTCGTAGGCTTACTCACCGATGAAACGATGACCGTAATGTTGGTAAGACGTAGGCTCGCCAGGTCGATGAGTGTAATGTCCGTGTTTGCATTCGATGTTGTAATGGCCGGGTTTTGCGGCACATTTGTATCTGCAGGTGTTAGCAGGGCACTTACTTCTATTTTCACGCCTTGGGGCGGCATTTTCGAAGTTACTTTTACCGCGAAGGGTAGCGTTGTTCCTTGTGCTGCATTCATCTCGCTATCCACGATCACCCCTTCTAATTTTACCGCTAAGTCTTCTTCCGCACCTACAGGCTTCGGATCATTCTTCTTGCCACCGCAAGCAGCGGCCAATAAAAGGATTAAGCAAGCTAGGAGCTTCGTTAAGATAGGTTTTACCGGCATAGTAGGGTTTTTCTTCGCTCTAAAATTATATATTTTATTTATTCGTGCAAATTAATTCATCCTATAGTTTTCCCTTCACATCCATGGCATCCCGTAAACCATTACCCAATAAGTTGAAAGCCAATACCAATATCATAATTGCCACGCCTGGGGCTAGGGCTAATAAAGGGTTATGGGTGATGATGAAGTTATAATTCTCTTTAATCATTAACCCCCATGAAGGCTGAGGAGGCTGTACCCCAACACCCAAAAAACTCAAACCCGCTTCCACTACAATGGCCGTTGCAAAGTTACTCGCCGCTATAACCACCACGGGCCCCAAAATATTCGGTAAAATATGCTTTACAATAGTACGTCGATGGCTATAACCCAAGGCGCGGGTAGCCTCCACAAATTGTAATTCCCTTATACCTAATACCTGCCCCCTGATAATCCGCGCCACGCTTACCCACATAGTTAAACCCACTGCTATAAATACCTGCCAAAAGCCTTTACCCAAGGCCAACGTAATAGCAAATACCAATAACAAGGTAGGTACCGCCCAAATAACGTTAATAAACCACATCACCAACTCGTCGATCCAACCACGGAAATACCCGGCAATAGCACCCAAGAATATCCCGATCGACAATGAAATCAATACCGCGATACTTCCCACGCTTAAGCTAACCCGCGTACCTACAATTAAACGACTCAATATATCCCGCCCAAACTTATCGCTACCTAACCAGTACGTAAATGGCTGAATGCGTTCTGCTACAGCGGCTTGTAATAGGGTAGTATCGGTTTGTACGGCTTCAGTAGAGCCGTAGAGTATTTGTGATAGGGGTAGTTTTTCGGTAGCCGACAGCGTTTCATCGATGTATTTTTCGATCACAAGCTGGTGGCCTTCAAAATGATACTGTCGAATGGGTATCCAGGTATCCGGCGACTCCTTTCCGTTCAATAGGAATTGGAAGAAATTAGGCGACTCGATGTCACGCGATTTTTTTACGGCTAACATGTTAACTGTAAAACCGGGCTTCTGGCCGCTTACCTCTAAAATCATACGGTTGGCATTGGGTGTATTATCCGGTGCTATACAATATGCAAAAATAGCCACTAGGATACTGCACACAATAACAACCAAACCCGCTATAGCAGCTTTGTTGCGGCGAAGGCGTTTCCACGCACGCGTGGTAAAAGAAGCATCGGAATTGGGTTGTTGCATGTATGATTGTTTCCTCGAAAAGTTCCAAGTTATAAAAAAAGTACTAGTTATTGTTTCATCCTATTTCGCCCAATTACACAAACGTGTGTTCCCTTCCTAAAAAAAATGCATTTTCTTCACAAAAAGCATTTAATTTTCATGTGAGTTTTAATGTTATATATAATAACCTATTGCCGATCATCTCACCACTGAATCGCTGTAAATCCTTAGCAGTGTTGATTATTAGACTCTCAAGCACTATATGAAAGTGTTTTTTTGTCTATGCTTTTTTTAGTAAATTATAGAAGACACAGTATTTCCAACGTTGCCATCGAACGTTCGTATAACCTTTTGCCAATTCGTTAACCATTAAACTATAGTACTATGCCATCGATCCAACTACCGGAGATCTATTGCCCGTTTCCGACTAAAATCAGTCGTTACGCACAAGAAGCTGAAATGCATACCACTGAGTGGGTACGCGCATTTGGGCTGGTTAATTCTGAAAAAGCCTGGGCTAAATTCAAGCGGGCTCGGTTCGCCGCTTTGTCTGCCCGCGCTTTTCCTACGGCCGATAAAGAAGAAGTATTTATCGCCGCAGATTTCAACACCTGGCTGTTCATGCTAGATGATCAAAATGACGAAGCCAAGTTCGGCAAAACCGATTTTCTAGACATGATCATCCACATCATCACCAACATCCTCCAAGGGAAACCCGTTTCCACTTCCCCCGAAGGTGAAAGCCTGGCGGCTAGCTTTAGCGATTTAATCGAACGCATGGAACCCATCAGTACACCTGGATGGCGCGAACGTTTCGCCCAAAGCATGACCGATTACTTGCGCGCCTGTAGCTGGGAAGGAGAGAATAGGGTAGCCGGCAGAACGCCCACTGTTGCAGATTACATTGCACAACGCCCTTACACAGGCGCATTGTATTGCGACATTGAACTAATCGAAGTTTTAGAGAAAATCTATTTACCAGATTCAGTTCGTTTACATCCCGATGTGCAACAACTTGCACTTAGTTGTAACAACGTTGTCTGTTGGGCTAACGATCTATTTTCATTCGCCAAAGAAAGCAAACACGGCGATGTACACAACTTGGTACTCGCTCTTAAACATGAACGCAATTACAGCCTAGAAGAAGCCATCGCAGAAACAGCGAAAATGCATGATGAAGAAGTCCAAAAATTCATCAACCTCAGTCTCCACCTACCTAATTTCGGTCCCGCTCTTAATATCGAGCTAGAACGCTACATCACCATCTTGCGCTCTTGGATGCGCGCAAATCTTGACTGGAGTTTTGGTGATACCGCCCGGTATGCCATGAACATTAAGGAAGTTGCCAACGGTAAATGGGCACTTTCTACAGCAGATAGTGAGGAGTTCGTTTAGTCGATAACGTTATATCATGATTTTTTTCTTGTAAAGAGTTGCGGCGGGTGAATGTAAGAAAACAATAGCCCGCTGCAATTTCTATTTTACGGTTCGGCCCTTCCATTGGTAACTACCGAATTTACCCAGCCAACCGGCTACAATAACGTATAAAATATGAAACGGCTGCCCCGGGATAAACCACTTTAATAGGTGTGATTGTGAAAAGAATTTAGCCACTGGTGATAAGAAATACAACTCTACCAAAATCTTCAATATCATTAGTCCTCCTAACCATAACCACAAAGCCGGCATAAATAAAGCCGCTACGAATAGCACCAATAAACTTACATTCCAGAAATACACCAACGCCAATACCTGCGTAATACGCTTGTCTTCATATTTATCAGCTTTCGACGACCACCGGATGCGTTGATTCATAAAACCTTTGATTGTATCTACCGGCAAAGTGCGTACTATAGCATCTTTATTCTTAAGGTAGAGTACGCCTTTAGGATATGCGTGGAAAATTTTATACATCAACAACATATCGTCCCCGGAAGCAATCATATCAATCCCCAAAAATCCACCAACCTCGTCAAAGGCAGCACGCTCGTAGGCAAGGTTTGCGCCATTACACATGGTGCCACTTTGCAGGTATGCCATAGCACCTGTAATGCCTTGCATGGTCATGAAATCGAGCGATTGGAATGTTTTAAAGAAGTTATCTTCTTGGAAGAACGATACCGGTGCCGCAATAAATTTCGGTTGTTGGTCTTCATAAAATGCAACAATCGTTTCCAACCACAATGGTCCCATTACACAATCGGCATCGGTGGTAACAATTAGCGCACCTGTCGATTCTTTGATCGCCAATTCAATGGCTTTCTTCTTGTAAGAATTGAGTCGCTCATTTTTACTGAGCCTGTCAGATAGCTTAATCAGCTTTACATTTTCCGCGGGATGGGATAAAACTAGCTGAGCCGTTTCGTCTTCCGAAAAATCATCAATCACAATCACTTCAAACAAATGCGAAGGATACGATTGTGCATGAATAGCATCGAGCAACGGGGTAATATTACCCGCTTCGTCGCGTGCTGGAATAATAACACTCACCGTAGTGTTATACGGTGTAATGCGGTACTTAGGCGTAAAAAAACTGAGTTTGCGCCAACCATAACTATAGGTCAGCATCAAAATGACGTATAAAAAAGCCAGTCCCAGCGTAATGATCAACAACACCTTCATGAAAGAGCGTTTATAAATTTTGTTTTACCATGAGCGCTAATTCTTCGCTCAACAATTGATGACCTTTATCGAGCACAACTATTTTACATGGGAAAGTGCCGTCCGCAAATTTCTGGCCAAGAATTGGAGGAATTACACGGTCGTACTTACCGAAAAAGAGTAACGTTTGAATCTTTCGCTGTGCCAATAATTGCTTGCAATGTTTCCGGTTGGGCATCATATGCCGTAAGCAAGTCCATACTTTGTACACGAGTTCTCGCTTTGCGAGGTTGTTCATGTTGTATAAAACAAACTTATACACGCTTTCATTAATCATATGCCATTTCCGCAAAACAGTAAGCAAACGGAAGAAAAACGCGGGATGGTACGTGTTATATTTAAAGATATGGTTTCCCCAGCGGGTTTGCGTGGCAATCATATGCCAGGGGTTATTCTTCAACCCGTCGGGTGCCACTAAAATTAAACGGTTGACCTTGGTGGCTAACTTTTCTATGACACAAAGCGACACTCGGCCTCCCATGCTATAACCCATTAAAGAGAACGTTTGTTGGCCGAACTGCGCCAATATTTTTTCTATCCAATCAATTACATCCGCTTTTTCAAGCGGGCGCTCCTCTCTCCATACCGTATTGCCATGCAAAGGCAAATCGATGGCTACCACCGTAAACACATCCCCTAAACCCTTAGCAATCACATCGAAATGCTTGGCACTTTCGCCGAAACCATGGAAACAAATGAGCAGCTCGGGCCCTTTTCCGTGGTGGATTACGTGAATTTTACTGGTTAAATATGAGAGAAAAAATGATTCCATAGAAATTTAACAAAAGCAATGTTAATCAACTTTTGCCATATGCGCCAATATCATTAAATTACAAATAGACTAAAAACATCCAAAGATGCAGACAGCGGTAAATAATACTACAGCCTTAAAAGGGGCGGAATTCCTGGTGAAAAACAGTGATCCAAAAGAGGTGTTTATTCCCGAGGATTTTTCTGAAGAACAATTGATGATCAAGGAAATGGCAGAACAGTTTGTAACGAAAGAAGTGACGCCAGTACTTGACCGCATCGATAAATTAGAAGAAGGACTCATGCCTTCCCTTTTAGATAAAGCAGGAGAACAAGGCCTATTAGGCGCTTCGTTTCCAGAGGAATATGGTGGATTAGGCAAAGACTTTATCACCGCAACCCTCATCAATGAAGCATTAGGATCTGGTCATTCCTTCTCAGTCGCCATGGCAGCGCATACCGGTATCGGTTCATTGCCTATTCTATACTTCGGTACAGAAGAGCAGAAACAAAAATACATTCCCAAATTAGCCAGCGGCGAAATGAAAGGCGCCTATGCATTAACTGAACCCGATAGCGGTTCCGACGCTTTAAGTGCCAAAACCACGGCGAAACTTTCTGCAGATGGTAAACACTATATCATCAACGGGCAAAAATGCTGGATCACCAACTCCGGCTTTGCCGATGTATTCACCGTGTTTGCAAAAATCGATGGCGATAAATTCACCGGCTTCATCGTTGATAAAGATACGCCTGGTTTTACCCTCGGTGCAGAAGAACATAAAATGGGTATCAAAGGCTCTTCTACCCGCCAAATCTACTTCCAAGATGCACAAGTACCTGTAGAAAATGTACTCGGCGAAATTGGTAAAGGCCACCTAATTGCATTTAATATCTTGAACATCGGTCGCTTGAAACTTTGCGCAGCTGCACTCGGTGGCGCTAAAAAAGCATTCGACACCACTGTTCAATATGCCAATACACGCGTTCAATTCAAACAACCCATCGCTAACTTCGGTGCAATCAAACACAAGATTGCTGAAATGGCCATCAGGATGTGGGTATGTGAATCCGCGTTATACCGCACAGCACAATTGATCGATAATAAAGAACAAGAATTAGTTGCTGCCGGTAAAGCATTCAACGAAGCCCTACTCGGTGCCGCGGAAGAATACGCCGTAGAGTGCGCGATCTTGAAAGTAAACGGTTCTGAAGTATTAGACTTTGTGGTAGATGAAGGCGTACAAATACACGGTGGTAACGGCTTCAGTGATGAATACGTAATCTCGAAAGCTTACCGCGATTCTAGGATCAATAGGATCTTCGAAGGCACAAACGAAATCAACCGTTTATTAACGCTCGATATGACGTTAAAACGCGCCATGAAAGGTAAAATCGATTTGATGAATCCTGCCATGAACGTGATGAAAGAATTAATGAGTATTCCCGATTTCGGTTCAGATGATGAAGGTGCTTTCGCAAAAGAATTGAAATACATCGATAACTTCAAGAAAGCTATTCTCATGACAGCCGGTGCTGCTGCTCAGAAGTTAATGATGCAGTTAGAATCTGAACAAGAAATCCTCATGGATATTGCAGATATGGCGATTGAAACCTTTGTAGCAGAAAGCGCCTTATTACGTGTTATCAAGTTGCAGGCAGCGAAAGGGGAAGCAGCCACTGCGTTACATGCAGATATTGTGCGTACATACATCACAGATGCAGCAGATCGTATCAACAAATCAGGTAAAGATGCGATCAATGGCTTCGCAGAAGGGGATGAGCAACGCATGATGTTATTGGGCCTGAAACGTTTTACCAAGGTAGAACCTTTCAACACGAAAGATGCGCGTAGAAGAGTTGCCGACAAATTAATCGCGGATAATAAGTATAGTTTCTAACTCAGCACACTTACCATTTATCAATAATAGCATCCAGTAAGCGTACAGGCTTACTGGATGCTTTGTTTTTTAGGGAAGGCTGGCTCTCTTTATAAACACATCCGGCGGCAGTTCCTCAATAATTGCTTTATATAAACATTAGATGGTTTTAGCGCTCTTTTGAGTCAACCTTGTCTTTGCTAAGTTCTTACTTTGAGTAAGTCGGTAAATTCCTTGGAATAGCCTATCAATACTGGGTATCACGTTAGAATACGTTTGGAAAACACCCGGTAAAGCCATGTTTTAGCCGGGAACCATTCGGCCAATACGGTGAAATGCCATGGGAAATACGAAGGGCAAGTAAGGATTTGCTTATTGGAGTGTTGAAGACAGTAGAGGCCTTCCTGGTAACTAGGCATTACAACCTCATTCATACCGCCACTAACCTATTCCACTACAGGTTCATACAAATGCAATATAAGGCACTTTTCAGCCCTAAATTCATCACTTCTATTCATGCCCAAAGCAAGAACAACAACCCTCGTTGAGGCGCAAAAAAAAGGTTATTAGAGCATGCAGTATTTTTACACGTACATTGTTGATTAAAACAACACACTCCTCAATAGGAAAGGAAATATTAACACTTTGCCTAGGTAAAGAATTACCTAAGGCAAAGTGTTAGTACTAGCCAAAAAATTATACGATTATTTGTAGTAGTATTTTTCAGTCCTTTGAATCTTTCCCACAAATGATACATACCGCATTATTATGGGTAATCCAGTGATAGGATCATATTCTAATTCATGCGTACTTCCATATCCTTCACCTAGCCTTGTTCTCACAATATTATTCTTACACGGGAATTGATTGCCAGAATTGAAGAAATCATACCTAGAAAAAGCGAAGCGTGATTTCTGTTGAATAAGCGTAAATGGATTGATGTGATTATCGTAGGAATAAGTCCAGTTACCGACTGAGTAATTATCATCATACGCACTACGTGATATTTGATCTGCTGCAACAATATTACCATTAACAATCGTATGTATATATTCGTACATTGGCTTATTGTTAAAGGGCGACAATACTAATGCTTCAATCTTCTTTATCACGCCATCTTTATCATAAAAAAGCCGTACGTTTTCCATACCGATGGTTCCTTCTCCACGTATAAAATCTATGCTCCCGTCATTATTGTAGATGTATTTAATACTATCTCTATATGGAGTAGGACTATAGTTGAAACTAAGTAATGCTTTAGTTTCTATTAGGCGGTCTTTCTTATCGTATAAATAAGTAAGCACAGATGAATACCGGTCTTCAGCTACATAGTCATAATGATAACGCTTTACTAATTTCCCTGCCCGATCGTATACCATGCTATCAGTGGTTTGATCGTAATTGTCTTTGATAAGAACTAATTGGGACTTAGTTGGAAACCTTGGATCGATTGGCTTTGTACAACTAGCCAATAGTAAGATCAATAAGGGGATAAAATATTTCATGGTGGGTAATTATTGGATTAAACAATTATTTATAAATATATTCCGCATAGAAGGTAACCGTTGTATCTCCTGCAGCTACAGATCCAGCTTTAGCGGTTAGCGGGTAGCCTAATTGTGGATGATAAGTATACCACGATTGGACAAACCTATCATAATAAGCACCCACTTCATGACGCGACAATGCATTATTCTTCGTATTCACCATATTGTATTCACTCGCTGCATCGTAGAATGTAAATGCAATAGGATTCTTCTTATGTAATTCGAAGAATGGATTGGGTTGATTATCGTATTGAATAGTCACATCCTCATCAAAAAAGAAGTTACCATCATTGGGATTATAAAATCGTTCTTTATAGGATACGATGTTCTTGTTAACGACTTGGTTTGTTAATATATACTTTGGCTGATCACCTGTAGCAACGCTATCTATAGATATGGCTTGCGTTATTACACCGTTTTGATCGTAGCTAACGTACATATCAACAATCATCCAATTGTAATTACGCAATACAGATACTGTTTGATTCGCATTGTATACATACCTAATAGTATCGTAATAACTATTATTCACCGTGTAATCGGGGTTTAAAGACAATGCGGCAGACATCGTAACGCGCCCTTGTGCATCGAATGTGTAATAATGCCCAGTAATGTCGCTTGCGTGATAAGTGCCGAAATGGAAACGGCGTACTAGTTTGCCAGAAAGATCATACACAAGGCTATCGACTACATCGCCTTGTTGGTTTTTAATGAGGGCTAAACGCGGTGATCGGCCGGGGAAATTGGTATAGTCGGGTTTAGAGCAGGCTACTATCAATAGCAGGCTGTATGCGAGTAAAATGTATTTCATGTTAATAGGGGGTTTAAGGATTGTAAAAATACAACCCATATTATTACATATATCGCATCACAATTTTTGACATATCAATATTTATCATTTAACATTCCCTTCACTACATATCACCTTCTTTACCAACCTTCTTTCTTTTCCCCCAAAAATAAACCTGGCAGTTTCCCAACAAAAACACGTAAAACTACTTGGTTATAAAAACACGTGATAACATGCAGCCTAGCATCCTCAAAATATTTTATACTCCGCTCCAGAAATTGAGCGCGATTTTTGTTTATATAGGCAATCAGCCTTCTTGCTGCTGAATATTTCCTCTTTTATTCCTACCGAAATGCATGGATCACAAGTATTTAATCTATAATTTTAAGCATCGGTAAATTTATGTTCATGAGAAAGATCCTTTGGAAATGCGTAGCTATGGTGATATTAGCAAGCTTTATCACGCAGGCTTATGCACAGCAGAAGCCTTATATTCGTTTAACACAGCCCTCCAGGACTAGTTCCTCGGTGGGCACCACGCGGCAATACATCGTGGGCAGCACTTGCATTGGATGCTCTCTTACGCTCAACAACACCCCCCAAAAGGTTTACCCAACAGGCGCATTCGCCATCGAAGTAGCTTTGAATGAAGGCGCAAATAATTTCACTTTAACGTCTACAGATTCGGCCGGAACATACACCGATAAAACCGTTTCTTTCACATACACTAAAGCACAACCCGCTACGCCGGTTTCCACGCTAACGATCGCCTCCATCCAAACCATCCCGGATGGCGACCAAATACTCGCACCCGGCGATCTCATCAAGTTCAAAGTAAAAGCACTACCTGGCGGCATCGTTAGGGTAGGGAACAAGCTACAATTAGCTGAACTCCCCGTAAATAAAAGCAATAGCATGCCCGGGATTTACCAAGGCACCTACATGGTTACCTGCAACGATCCCGTACTCACAGGCGGCACTATACCCGTTACACTCGAAAAGAACGGGCAAACTGTTACACGTAATACCAGCAACAAGTTTTCGGTTCTCAATACACTTGATCAACCGCTTATTGGTAAAGCCACCGGCGAATTACCCTACCTAAAATATGGCCTCGGCGACGATCGCCTAGGTGGTGCCAAAGTAGGATATATCGATTCTGCCGTTTTACTTAACATCGTGGGCAAAGCTGGCGACGATTATAAAGTACGCCTCTCGAAAAGCTTTACAGCCTATATTCCAGCCAGCCAAGTAGAGCTAATGCCAGCCGGCACTTTCATTCCTAGCTCCAACACAGGCTCCTGGCGTGTATTCGGCGACGAGAAATACGATTATGTTACGGTTCAGTTGCAGCAACGCTTGCCCTTCCGTTCCTTCCAACAAATCAACCCTTCGAAAATAATGGTCGACATATACGGCGCTACCAGCAATACCAACTGGATCTCCCAGCTGGAAAACGCCGAGGAAATTAAAGACGTTTACTACGAACAAGTAGAAGACGACGTATTCCGCGTGATCATCGAACTAAAACACAATCAACACTGGGGTCACCAAGTATACTACAACGGCAGCATGCTTACCATCCGCGTAAAACGCCCCCCTGCACAAAAAACATTGAAAGATCTCACGATCGCTGTTGATGCCGGCCACGGTGGTTCAAACCCCGGCTCGCAAGGACCAACAGGTATTTACGAGAAAGACATGACCCTCTTAATCGCCAAAGATGTACAAAACATCCTGCAAGCCGAAGGCGCCAAAGTACTCATGACCCGCGTAAACGACTCCTACGTAGATAACACCTACCGCATCGCCTATTACCGCGAACGCGATCCCGATTTACTTGTTAGCATCCACCTCAACTCTAGCGCCGATCCCATACGTATTTCCGGCACCAGCACATACTACAGGCATATTGGGTTCAAAGATTTAAGCAAAGCCATCAATAAACGCATGCTCGGCCTCGGCTTAAACGAGTTTGGGAATATAGGTAGCTTCAATTTTGCCTTAAATGCACCTACCGAATACCCAAACGCCCTCGTAGAAACACTTTTTATCAGCAACCCGGAAGATGAAATGAAAGTGCTCGACCCTGCCTTCCGAGAGCAAATGGCGCAGTCGATCGTCGCTGGTATCAAAGATTTCCTCGTTTCTGCGAACTAGGGCGCCACTTGTCATAATACCTTCATCTATCAACCTAATCCCCACTACGCGAGTGGATTTACGTATATTTGCTTTCCTTTTTCAGCAAGAAAGCAGGATATTTGACAACGCTTTCAGCCCCCTTATACATCAAAAACAACGCAACTATTGAGATGGCGGGCTTTTAGCGGGTTTATATTTCAATTTTTATTACAATGGGAGAATTAATACAAGAATTTAACGACTATAGAGCCAAGATGAACGATGTGATTCTCGGCAAGCAAAACAAGGTGATCAACCGTTTATTCAATCTCGATACCAATTGTTATGCAGAAGGCGCTTTAAGTACTAAAACAAAGGAAATGTTAGGTCTCGTAGCATCTATGGTGTTACGTTGCGACGATTGTATCAAATACCACCTCGGTAAAGCGCACGAACAAGGCGTTACAACGGAAGAGATGTACGAAATCTTCGCCGTGGCTAACATCGTTGGCGGTACCATCGTGATCCCGCACACACGCCGCGCTGCAGAATATTGGGAAGAATTGATCGCCCAATAAGCCGGTTTTCCCAACCGAAAAGGGGCCCCTACAAATTGTAGACATAACTTTTGTGTATACCACATAACCAATTATGCCAACATTGTACTGCCCGATGTCGTAACTTTACATTCAATAAATTATTACAATGTCAACGGCCACAATAACTCCCCAGCCATTAACGGCAAAAGACTTCTCAACGGACCAAGAGGTACGTTGGTGTCCAGGCTGCGGCGACTACTCTATATTAAAGCAAGTACAAACGATTATGCCCGGTTTGGGTATCCCGAAAGAAAACATCGTGATTGTTTCGGGTATCGGTTGCTCTTCTCGCTTCCCATATTACATGAACACTTACGGTATGCACAGTATTCACGGCCGTGCAACCGCGATCGCTTCCGGTTTGAAAGCTGCACGCCCAGAATTGAGCGTGTGGATCGTAACAGGCGATGGCGACGGTTTGTCGATCGGTGGTAACCACACCATTCACTTACTCCGCCGTAACTTCGATGTAAACATTATGCTGTTCAATAACCAAATCTATGGTTTAACGAAAGGACAGTATTCTCCAACTTCTGAACCTAACAAGGTAACGAAATCGACCCCTATGGGTAGTATCGATCACCCATTCAACCCGATGGCATTGGCATTAGGAGCCGACGCAACTTTCATCGCGCGTAGTATGGATCGTGATCCGAAACACCTCCAAGAGATGTTGAAACGAAGCCACGCCCACAAAGGTGCTAGCTTCCTGGAAATCTACCAGAACTGTAACATCTTCAACGACGGTGCTTTCGAAGCTTTCACCGAAAAAGGTACAAAAGCCAACGAAACCATTACACTCGAACAAGGTCAACCGTTGATCTTCGGTGCCAATAAAGATAAAGGTATCTTCCTAGATGGTTTAAAACCAATCGTAGTAGACCTTACAGCCGGTACACATACTGCCGACGATCTTTGGAAACACGACGAGCAAGATTTCTATAAAGCGCAAATCTTAACCCGTATGTTCGACGATCCACGTATCGAAGGACACTTGCCACGACCTTTCGGCGTGTTCTACCAAGCCTTCCGTCCAACTTACGAGGATGTAATGAGCGCTCAACTCACCGAAGCCTTAGCAAAACGCGGCGCAGGCGATCTTGATAAATTATTAGCAGGTAACGAAACTTGGACCATCAGGTAATTCGCACCTTTCAACGCATAAAAAACGCCCTCTTATCGCTTAGATAAGAGGGCGTTTTATTTATATGTTGTAATGAACTTCCTTGTTTAATATTCGTGCTGCCTCTACTTCGTAGAGATCGCGCATGGGATGATTAGTGCTTCATAAGGCCTTCTGGGTTGAACCATACAGAGTATAGCAATACCAAGCCAAATATGATTAAACAGATCCCAGAAATGCGGTTTAACCATTCTACGTTTGTTAACGTCAACTTATGGCGAATCTTGTCTGATACGAATACTTTCAAAATATCGGCAGATAATACTACCAGCAAACAAGTAATATACATCACGGCGCGGTAGCTTACAGGCATAGGCGCATGTGCAATACAGATACCTAACCAGAATACAATTACACCTGGATTCAACGTGTTCATGAGAAACCCTGCGATCCAGATTTTTGCATAGTCACTGGTTTTAAACATTTCGGGGCGCTCATCGCCGGTAACAATTTTTACTTGTTTGAATAAGAGTCCATAAATACCCATCCCAACCAGCAGAATGCCCCCGCCAATACCAATGGCTTTCGTATGCTGACCAAGGTTGCCAACGAATGCGGATGCCAAATTTCCCATTAAAATAAACATCGTATCGCTGAACGAAACGCCCAACGCAAAGGTAATACCGGCCTTAAAACCGTTATTAATACTGTATTTGATAATAGCAAAAATTACCGGTCCAACGGAAACCGATAAAAAGATGCCTAATCCTAAACCTTGAATAATCGCTGCCCACATGTGCTAAAATTCCGTAATTCTTTTGGAGTGTTAAAGTTAAATGATAATCACATGATTAAAAACCCTATAAATAAAAATGGGTAACCGGTTCTAAAGTTACCCATCTTTATCAATTATCAATGCTTTTTGCTACAATGCGAATAAATATCGTACAGCCACTACGCGTTAGTGTTAATGGCTTTCTTTGCTACAAAGTTTTCCCAGTCTTTCAATTTCTCTCCTTTCATTACACGTGGGAACTTATTCATCGCACCTTCTTTTCCTTTGAAACGGAGGTACTCGATGAATGTGTCGTTTGGTAATACTTCTACGAAAATCTCTTTCAGCGCCGATGTTCTTTCTACCGCGTAATCGTCGTTTACTTCCGCAAGGGTTTGGTCGATGATTTCACGAATCTTTGCTATATCGGGGTTCACAGCATCGGTACCAATGTACCAACGGTGTGCGAACAAGTTCTCGTAAGGGAATCCTGCCACGGTGAATTCCTTAATGGTAATACCCATTTTCTTCTGAACCGTGTCGATCGCCTTGTTCATATTGTCGATACTCATGTGTTCACCACATAAGCTAAGGAATTGCTTCGTTCTACCTACGATCACGATTTCGTGCTCCTTCACAGAAGTGAATTTCACTACATCGCCAATCAAATAGCGCCATGCACCGGCACAAGTGCTAAGCATAACAGCGTATTCTTGGTCTTCTACTACTTCGTGGATCATGTACGACTTAGGGTTCGCTTTTACTTCCCCTTCTGCATCGAAGTTTTCTTCATTGAAAGGAATGAATTCGTAGAAGATACCGGCATTTAACACCAATTTGATGCCTTTTACATTCGGGCGTGCTTGGAAACCAAACGAGCCTTCAGACGCCATGTACGTTTCAATAAAAGTGATAGGTTTGCCCAATAACTTTTGGAAACTTTCACGGTAGGGTTCGAATGATACACCACCGTGGATATAAATAGCCAAGTTTGGCCAAATTTCATGGATATTCTTAACGCCGTGGTATTTAATCACTTCTTCGAAAACAATTTGTACCCATGCAGGTACACCACAAACAGTTGCCACGTCCCACTGTGGCGCTTTGCGCACGATGAGGCGAATACGTTGTTCCCAGTTTGTTTTCTTCGAAATGTTACCACCTGGTTTGTAGAAGCGACGGAACCATTTAGGGATATTCTTGGCTTGGATACCGCTCATATCACCCTCATAGTAATCGCCACGCTCATACAAGGAAGTAGTACCGCCTAACATCAAAATTCCTTTCTCGAAGCTTTTCGGTGGAATATTGAAGTTAGCCATCGAGTACAGTTGCTTTACGCCCACTTTCTTCACTGTTTTGAGCATATCGCGTGTAACAGGAATATGTTTGCTGGCGCTTTCGGAAGTACCGGAGCTAAGAGCGAAATATTTGATTTTTTCAGGCCAGCTAACGTTAGGAGTACCCTCCAAACACTTATGCCACCACTCTGTATGCATTTTATTGTAGTTGTGCACAGGAATGGATTGCCTGTATTGAGTTACCCAGTTGGTGCTGCCCAATATTTTCTCGAAACCATAATGCTCACCAAACTGCGTATGCTTGGCTTTTTCAAGTAAGCGACGGAGTACTTGTACTTGATATTGGCGAGGCGTCCCTAATTTAAACGTAAACTTTTTTCGAATGCGCAGGGATCTTGATACTAGATTACCAAAAATGGCCATTAATTCTTTTCCTTATTTAAGTTGCAAAAATAGGCAATATCTAGGTATAAAATCGGTTTCCTGCCTACCACTTATATAAAGTCGCATTAACGTGTTACATAACGATTACTTAGGTTATATAGCGGTTTGGGTATGATGATGAGAAATGAACCCTCATTTCCCCACCACGCCCGCTTTACAGCTAACTCGCTACGAAACCGAATTTCATTTACCTTTGCTGCATGTTAAAACAAACGTTACTGAAAGCTACACAGGCGGGCGCTAAGGTTTTACAGCATTATTTCGATGGAGAATTCGAAGTAACCAGCAAAGACACCATCAATAACCTTGTAACCGAAGCCGATAAAAAGGCCGAAGCTGCTATTATTGAAGTGATCCGCGAAGATTACCCCAGTCATTTCATCCTTTCCGAAGAAGTAGGTGAAATTAAAACGGATTCTAATGTAAAATGGATCATCGACCCCATCGACGGTACCGTAAACTTCGCACACGGCATTCCAATTTGCTGCGTATCTATCGGGGTAGAGCAAGATGGTGAACTAATTCTAGGTGCAGTTTACAACCCGTTTATGAACGAATTCTTCTTCGCCCAGAAAGGTTTTGGCGCTACGTTGAATGATAAAATCATCCACGTATCCAAAAAGCAAGACCTTGCCAGTGCATGCCTAGTAACGGGTTTTCCTTACAAATGGGAAACCATGCCGAACGACCCTGTTCGTGTATTTGAACGTTTTATTCACCACGGTAACCCCGTTCGTAGGCTCGGCTCTGCTGCGCTCGACCTTTGCTGGGTTGCTTGCGGCAGGTTCGATGGCTTCTGGGAACACAACCTACAAGCATGGGACGCCGCTGCCGGGTACCTAATCGTAAAAGAAGCAGGCGGTATGGTAACAGATTTTAGCGGTACGGAATACTCCGTTTACCAAAAACAACTACTGGCCACCAACGGCACTATCCATAGCGATATGCTCAAAGTGATTAACCAGCAATAATTTTTAACACCCAACAACTCATTTTATGGAGGAAAGAACGGAAATTGAAAGTCTTGGCGAGTTTGGCCTAATCGAATACCTCACACGCAACATAGAAATCCAAAATGCCGGCACTATCTTAGGTGTAGGCGACGACGGCGCTGTTATCGACCACTTCGGTAAACAAACCGTTATTAGTACCGACATGCTTGTAGAAGGCATCCATTTCGATTTTATGTATACGCCGCTCAAACACCTCGGCTATAAATCTGTGGTTGTCAACCTCTCCGATATTTATGCTATGGGTGCCATCCCAACACATATTACGGTAAGCATTGCTTTCTCGAACCGCTTATCGGTTGAAGCACTCAACGAATTTTATGAAGGTGTATATGCAGCCTGCGAAAAATATAATGTAGACTTGATAGGTGGCGACACCAGCTCATCGCAAAAAGGCTTCGTTATTAGCGTAACCGCTATCGGTGAAGTAACCCCGATGCAGTTCATCAAACGTTCTACCGCTCAAAAAGGCGATTTGCTATGCGTTTCCGGCGATTTAGGGGCCGCTTTCTTGGGATTGACCCTCTTGGAAAGAGAGAAACAAATCTACCTCGAAAACCCTAATATTCAGCCCGACCTAGAAGAAGAAACCTACATCATCGGCCGCCAACTGAAACCAGAAGCGCGCCACGATATCCTTGGTTTCTTATTACACCATAAAATTACGCCTACATCCATGATGGACGTAAGCGATGGCTTAAGCTCCGAAGCGATCCATATTTGTAAGCAAAGCAACTTGGGTTGCGTCATCTACGAAGAGAAAATCCCTATCGCAGAAAAAGCCCGCGAAGCAGCGTTCAAATTCGGCCTCGACCCAACCGCTTGCGCACTTAGCGGTGGCGAAGACTATGAATTGCTCTTCACCATCAAACAAGAAGATTACGACAAGATCACCGCGTCGGAAGAAATTAGCGTAATTGGATACATGACCGATATTTCGGAAGGTACACACATCATTACCAAGCAAGGCAATAAACACAAGTTACAAGCCCAAGGCTGGAATGCTTTCAAACAATAAACTCGCTTTAAGCATAAAAAAGCGGTCGCCTCTACAGTAGAGACGACCGCTTTTATTTTTAGCACCTGGGTATTACCCTAACATGCCCATATCTATAACTTGTAGCTTCGGTTATATAGCCCAAACTAGCCAAAAGCCTATCTTTTTAGCACAAAAGCCTATCCTCACCCTATCCCTAGCCTATCTTTTGCCTATCCTTACCCTATCTAAAGCCTATCTCGAGCCTATCTAAAGCCTATCCTCACTCAATGCCAGCAAGGGTTTCAGCTATTTTACCCTTTCAACACATTCAGTATCAAATGCTTACTGAATAACGTTGAAATAGAAATATTGCGAATTATGCGTTGGCGGCATGTCGGCATGCTTCGGAAGAAGGGTCATTTTTACCTTATATCTACCAATTACATGTGGAAAACGAAGGGGGATATCGATCGAATCTTTCGTTAATGCCTCTTGCAAAGTGATGGTTGTTTTTAAGTTCACTGGGCGACCGGTTCGGTCTGCGAACGAAAAAGCAACATACACGGTATCATTTGGATCGTATTGTACCGGTTTTTTGTAACCATTCAATACTTTCGCTCGCATATTTACAATCTCGTTTTGTTGCCCATAAAACTCTTTCGTATTGGAATCGAATTGAATAAGACTGTAGGAATAATATGGATTTTGATGCTTGACATACCAGTATTTACCTTTCTCTTGGGATGGAATAGAATCTGGTTTATGATCGATGGTTTTTAATACCACGGGCCGATCGAATATGGTTTCACCAGGTCCCATAATGGAATCCCTTACCATAAAGTCGTATATATTACGAGAAGCCATTAACACATCTTTCCCCCATAAATCATCTTCCTCCATATGCCAATAGTTATACTGGCTTCTCCTGCTGTATACCGAGTTTAAACTATAAGCTTTCTCGCCCGTATAGAACATGTATTTGGAAGGGGATTGGTAGGTATTGAAGAACACTACCGGTTTATCGCCCGCTACTTTTTTAATAGCGCTTGTCCACTCGTGGTTATGGTGCAATTCAGGACGTACACGTAAATTCGGTACAAAGTCCCACATCATATACACACGTACAATGATTACTAACAACAAGGTTACCGGCAGCGTGTATAACAATGGTTTCAATGAGTAATTCAAACGTACAATAGCTTGGTGCGCAAGCACAACAAGCGGCGTAAATACCATCACCGTCCAGTTAGCTTCAACACGACCTTTAAATGTGCTGATTAAGAAAAACACCAGCACCCCGATAAGCGAGAACTTCATTGCACGTTCGAATGCATTTTGGATCGGGCAGCGGAAGCCATAATACAATAGCAACCAACCCACTAAAGGACCGAACATCAACACTTGTCCTGCTATATAATCCAAGGAGAAGTTCAGCTTATATGCCGATGCATTTCTTTCTACGAGGTGATATTGTAATGAAGGGAAATGATGCGCGTATTGCCAGTAAATATGTGGCAAGAAGAGAAGTGTTGTAATCAGTACAGCCATGTAGTATTGGCGTACTTTCAACAACGAGAAGTTACTTACCAAGGTGAAGAATACAAGCAATACACCATGGTATTTGCTGTAGAACATCAGCGCCATGGTAATGGCGAGGAAAATGGTATGTTTCCAGTCTTGGGATGATAAGAACTTCTTATAAGCATAGAAATACAACGTAGCGAAGAAAATGAGCGGCAAATCCGGAACGGCTAACATACCGCCCAATTGCATGGCACCCATCGCGCCGAGTATTAAATAAAGTACTTTATTATTCTTTGTGGGAATGAGTTTATCCAGTAATACCAAGGTACCAACGTTCAACAATACCATCATTAAACGAACTCCTAGTTCATTATGGAATAGGGAATAGCCAATTTTGATGAGCACAGCAATCATGGGTGGATGATCGAAATAGCCCCAATCTAAATGCTGTGAATATACCCAGTAATAGGCCTCATCGTCCATCAGCTCGGTAAAACAGGCTTGTAATATGCCCAATACGGCCCATGCAAGGAAAAAAAGGTTCTTATATTGGTCCTTCTTGAAAAATCTTACAATATCATTCATAGTGTTGCGAAGGTAGCAAAACATTCCATGTTGTACTAGTCTTTCAACTCTCCTTCGATGATCATGCCTTGCGGCTGGAATTGCTCATCAAACAACACGAATGTTGCATCGGCTCCAATATGTAATGTGCCCAGTGAAGCTTCTTTTTGTGCCAACTTAGCAGGGTAGGTGCTGCCCATGCGTAAGGCTTCGTGCGCTGGGATGCCCACTTTCTCTACACAATTTTTTACCGCCTGTAACATCGTTAAGCAAGAACCGGCTAGTATACCTTTCTCTGTTACAAATCGATCTGCTTGCCTAAGATAAATATAGTCACCGCTTTCATTCACATCTACCGCATCGGTAATTAAGAATAGGCGAGGACCCATAATTTTCTTGGAAATCCTGATCGCATCAAAACTAACATGTACACCATCGGCCACCACGCTACTACAAATTGTATCGTGGTCGTAAATAGCCCCTACAATACCAGGTGCGCGGCTTTCTAAAGGACTCATCGCATTGAATAAATGCGTAGCCGCAGGAATACCGGCGTCGTTGAACATCTTGGTCGCTACATCGTAAGTGGCATTACTATGACCGGCCGATACTAATACCCCTGCCGCTTCTAGTGCCTGTACAATTTCTACAGTCACTTTCTCAGGCGCTACGGTCATCATTTTCACAGCACCATTGGCTTTTGCCAAAAGGGCTTGTACTTGTTCTAATGTAGGTAGGGTAATGTAATGAGCGAGGTGTGCACCTTTTTTCTCGGCGTTAATAAATGGGCCTTCTAGGTGTAAACCCAATAAGCCTTTACCACCTTGTTGCCAATAAGCATGCACCGCTTCAATTGCCCGATCGATAATGTCGAATCCAATGGTAGGCAGCGTAATCATAAAATGCGCTGCACCACCGGATAAACAATATTTATAAGTAGCTGCTATAGCTTCTACTGTAGGCTCTTTAAGAAATACTTTCCCACTACCACCATAAATTTGGAGGTCGATGAGCGCGGTCGACAAATACTTACCATTTACATCCACTTGTTCGTAGCCTCCTGGGATATCATGATGCTGCACTACGCCTGCAACTTTTCCGTTTTCACATAAAATGCTTAGGTCGTTGCGCCATCTATCTTGGTAAGAAAGCTGCATGTTTTTGTACGCCGTTTTCATGCTGGTAAGGTATTGTTTGGTGTGAAAAAGCCTATTCTATAAGAAAGATTAGAGGATCGTGAAGCGATCGGCATCTTTGAGGAATGGTATCTTGCTACGGATTTCTTCCAAAGGTGCTTTTGTTAAGGTATAGGTGAAAACGTCTTCATCGTGTGCTTTATGGTAGATAATTTCACCCAAAGCATCGATAATACTACTATCGCCGCTATGATAAATGTTGTTACCATCATTTCCCACGCGGTTAACTCCTACTACATAACATTGGTTCTCGATGGCACGTGCTTGTAATAAGGTTCTCCAAGCAGTATTTCTGCGTTCTGGCCAGTTGGCCACGTTGATGTACAAATCGTAAGCAGCTGTACCATCGGCCGCTACTTGGTTACGCGCCCACACAGGGAAACGGAGGTCGTAACAAACAGCTACGCATATTTTCCAGCCTTTTACTTGTGCAATTAGGCGTTGATCGCCTGGTTCGTAATGGTTATGTTCACCGGCGAAGCCGAAGAGGTGACGTTTATCATATTTACCGTACACACCGTTAGGTTGCATCCAGATGAAGCGGTTGTAGAAATGGCCATCTTCTTCGATAATAACGCTACCGGCAAGGATGATGTTTTTTTCGCGGCTCTTCTTCTTCATCCAATTAACCGTTTCGCCTTCCATTGTTTCGGCCAGCTTTTCGGGTTGCATACTGAAACCTGTGCTGAACATTTCTGGAAGAATCACTATCTCTGTACGACCTTGAATGGCGTCGATCTTTGCATCAAACATGGCCAAGTTGGCCGCCTTATCTTCCCAATGCAAATTGGCTTGGATAAGGGTAACGGTTAAATCACTCATATGGGCGAATTAAAAAAGCCTTTTTAAAAACTCTCTCAAAATTACAATCTACCGCTTTAGAAATTTTTCAATTATTCCTCGATTATTCGGCACTATTTGCGATTTCTTCAATAGCCATCTTGGAAAGGTCTTGTTCGAAACCTCGTTGCATGAGGTATTGCATGGTTTTGTAGGTTCGTTGGTAACCTTGGATTTTCTCTAAACTGTGGTATTTCTTACCGGCTTCTTTCAGTAAAGCTTTGTAATAGTCGTCGGCATCAATTTCTTTCATGGCCACTTTAATACAATAAGCCGAAATATCGCGCCGCTTCAGTTCCATGGTAATACGGTTTCGGCCCCAATGCTTCATTCTAAACTTGCCACCCGCAAAGGCTTTTGCAAAACGTTCTTCATTTAAATAATTCTCTTCTACCAATAACACGATCATTTGCTCGGCCTCGTCGCGGTGAACGCCCAGCTCGTAGCATTTATCGCGTACTTCTTTATGACATCTTTCCTGGTAAGCACAAAAGTGCTTGAGTTTATTGAAAGCTACTTCATTCATGGTTTTCCTTTCTTCGCGGGCATAAAAATGGCCATCATTGCTGTATAAGCTATGATGGCCAGTTGAATTTATTTGTTGATGATCATCAATTTCGCATAGTTCAACATGATCTTCTTGTCGCCACCTCCTTTCGGGAAGTTCACAGTTGCGATCCTGTTGTTAGCTGCTCCTTCCAATTGGGTAATGGTACCAAACCCGAACTTCTGGTGTTCTACTTGCATCCCTACTTCCATTGTATTCGGATCATCGGGTGTAAAGTTCGCCGAAGGCGTATGGTTCGACGATGCCGCAGCCGGTTTTGGCATAGGGCGCGCTGTAGAAGACGAACTAGGTGTTGGGCTGCCCGGGGTTTTCTTCTTCATGGTATCAAACATATTGTTACCTCCTCTTGCTGCACTGCCAATTCCGCCCCAGCTTGGCGAGCTGCTACCCATGTTCCTTACACCACCACCCGCATAGCTTCTGTCGACGTGCTTTTCAGGAATCTCATCGATAAAGCGACTGGGTTCATTTTGCACGAGGTTACCAAAGCGGTAGCGGCTGTTCGCGTACGTTACCCACAATTTACTCTTCGCACGCGTGATGGCTACGTAGAACAAACGGCGTTCTTCTTCCAATTCTTCTCGGGAATTGATGGCCATATTGTTCGGGAACAAGGTTTCTTCTAAACCAACGCTAAATACAACTGGGAATTCCAACCCTTTCGCTGCGTGGATAGTCATAAGTTTCACCACGTCGCTATTCTCATCTGTACCTTGATCGGCATCGGTGAGGAGGGTAATTTGTTGCAAGTAGCTACCTAAAGATTTCTCCAGTAATTCACCATCTTCCGTAGGCGTTTCGGTGAATTCTTTAATAGAGTTCAATAACTCTTGTACGTTTTCGTAGCGGGCTAAGCCTTCGGTAGTTTTATCGTTGAACAGTTCTTTTACGATGTTCGTTGATTTACCTACTTGTACGGCTACGTCGTACGCGTTACTTTTAGCGAGTTGGGATTGGAAACTTTGAATCATCGTTACAAACCCGTCAATCGCTTCTAAGGTACCGGATTTAAACCCAAAAGAAGCTGCACTTGTTAACACTTGCCAGAAGGTAATATCCTGTTCATTGGCAATGAGCGTAACTTTATCGAGGGTTGTTTTACCGATACCGCGGGCAGGGTAGTTGATGATTCTCTTTAACGCTTCTTCGTCGCGGGTATTGATGATTACGCGCAAGTATGCTACGAAATCCTTGATTTCTTTACGTTGGTAGAACGATAAACCACCGAAAATCCTGTAAGGGATATTCATTCTGCGTAAGCTTTCCTCGAAGGAACGGCTCTGCGCGTTGGTTCTGTATAGAATAACAAAGTCGCGATTTTCGTAGTGGTTACGAAGCTTTTGTTCAGCAATGGTATCTGCTACGAATTTACCTTCTTCGTTATCGGTGGTGGTACGTACAAGGCGAATTTTTTCTCCTTCATCGTTATCTGTCCACAATTCCTTTTCGATCTGGCCTTTGTTGTTTTTGATTACTTGGTTGGCCACATCCAGGATAGATTTAGTACAACGGTAGTTCTGTTCCAGCTTCACCACCTTCACACCATCATAATCCTTTTCGAATTGGAGAATGTTTTGAATAGTGGCACCGCGGAAGGAGTAGATACTTTGCGCATCGTCACCTACCACTGCTATGTTTTCATGAACAGCACCCAATAATTTAATGATTTCGTACTGGGCTGGGTTGGTATCCTGGTACTCATCAATCATGATGTAACGGAACTTGTGTTGGTATTTACTTAGCACTTCCGGCACATTCTTCAACAAGTGATAAAATACGTACAACAAATCATCGAAATCCATCGCGCCGTTTTTATAACAACGTTTAGCGTAGAGATCGTAGATTTTACCAATCATGGGCCTATTGGCACGCATATCTTCCTGCTGAATATAGTAATCGTGTTGATATTCACTAGGGCTCATCAAACTGTTTTTCGCCGCAGAAATACGGTTATAAACGAGATTGGGTTTATAGTGTTTATCGTCGAGATTTAATTCGTTAATTACGGTTTTCACTACACTCTTTGCATCATCGGCATCGTAAATAGTGAAGTCGTTGGGATACCCCACTTTGTGTGCTTCTGAACGTAAAATCCTAGCAAATACCGAGTGGAAAGTACCGATGTACAAATTCCTCGCCTCGTGACCGCCTAAAATTCGCTCTATACGTTCCTTCATTTCGCGTGCCGCTTTATTGGTAAACGTCAACGCTAGAATATTAAAAGCATCTACACCATTTCTCATCAAATGGGCAATGCGGGTAGTTAATACCTTTGTTTTACCTGACCCAGCACCGGCAACAATCATTAACGGACCGTTAATATGACTAACGGCTTCCCGTTGACGTTCATTCAGTTCGTTGAGGTAATTTGTATTCATGTAAGAAATAATAATTTTATTGATTGCTTTGGAGCAACAGGTGATTGCAAGCGACAAAATTACAACTTAAATAGCCTACAGAAAAATTGTAGCAGTAAAAACTCTGTCATCCTTACTGGTAGCTTGTTTACACAAATTATTTCATACATAAAAAGTATCGGAAAAATGTGTTGCCGCTAGGGTAGTGGGTTTGGGAGAAATGAGGGGTGAAATTATATATGTAGAAGAAGAAATATTCGAACTAAAGTGTTGCCCAGGTATTGGAAGCAAGTTCTCCCGGCTTTCATTTTACCGGGAGAACTTGCTATAACAACCCATATTATTCATATTTCGAGCGTGAGAAATAATGATCGGTATCTACTTTTAGCGGGTTCGCTTTGAACCATTCAATAAATTCGTTCCATTTACTTTTGTGGGCATCCACCCAGTTTTCTAGCTCATCATCTCCACCACCACTAAATAACCAATAATTATACGCTTCGAAGTGGCCTGCATTCAAAATCTTCCGTTGGTAGTCGAAGAGGACGTCGTTATATTTCTTATCATACCCTTTCTCGTAGTAAGTATTGAGCACATGCAAGCGGATTTCGTATAGTGTTGCTGCGTTGATCTGCTTGAAAGGAGTGGTACCAACGGCGAAAGTGGGTTCGTAGAAACCGGTGGCGAAGCGATCGAGTACACCTTTTAATTGGTTAGCCAGTGCATTGGGATCGAGTTCACCTTTTTTCGGAAGCGAAATGTTGATATTTACAGGAGCGCTATACAATTTAACATTGGCGGAGCTATCGGTAAACGTGATACGGTTTTTAAACGTGTATAGCAGGAGTTTGGAGATTTCTTCTGTACGTTTCGAACCACGTTCCAGGTTGCAAAACACTTCCCCGTATAACAAACCCCACAGCGGCACCTCTGTAGCATTACAAAATATCTTCGCTGCCCAGTAATAGTTGGAGGCATGGGTAGGTGTGGCGCGAATACCGTTTTCAAAAGCTTGTAAGGCTTCGTTGTATTTATTATCGGCCATTTTTACCACGCCCTTTTCTAGGTACAGGTATCCTGCTTTGCCAGGGAATTGCTCAATTCCTTTCTCGTATACCTCCAATGCCTTTTTAGGTTCGCCCAAGTAATCGTAGCTATTGCCCAAGAGCTTAAACATCGACATAGTAGCAATTCCTTTCTTATAAAACGGTTGTAAAAGTTGAAGGGCAGTTTTGTAATCCTTCTTCAAATAGTAGGCAAATGCCTTCTCGTAGGTATAAGTTGGATTTTTAGGGGAAAGTTGTAAAGCCTGGTCGAGCAATATAACAGCCGAATCACTGTTACCATTATCCATCAAAGTGATGGCAGCTTCCATGAGTTGATCGCCTGCTTGGGTGTTATTTTCTTGAACGGATTGAGCTGAAAGAGAAAAACTAGTTGCCATTAACCCGAAAAATATAACGAGGCATCGCTTTTTTTGCTGCATAAATAGGAGTTAGGTGGTAAAATGGTAATTTTTTAAATAGATGTTCTATCTCTTAAAATTCCATAAACAGCTACCAGGAATTTTATAGTCCATTTTTCACATATAAAGATTGGGCACTGTTAATAACCTCGAAGCAGGGTGGATAAGTATAGCGCCCATTCTAACAACAAAAGGCAGCTACCTATTGTAATTTTATTACTGGATAACTGGAACCCAAACAAACTGCAAAAAGATTAGATAAAACACCAGGTACTTCCCCTCCAAACTGGAAATACATAGTTTTTGCGTTATCCATGAACAATTTGGTAATTGGGCACGTTATAGCGTGAACCCATATTTTATTGAACCATTAAATCTAATCTCCTCATGGACACTGAAGCGGCATTATTCTCAGCGCCGGGCAATCAACCCGCCGGAAACACGTTTCTACAAAACTTCCTCAGCCAAGTGATTAAGCACTTACAACATCAATGTGATAAAAGTATCAGTCATGTTACCATTACCATCCATGGAGATAAGGAATATTTTTCCCCTTCAAAGGAGGTACGCAAATTGGAGATCAGCGATCCCGGTTTTAATAAAGTAGTGGAATTTCAAGAATTAACTATGCCGGATGTAACACTCCAGCACCTCGTAACCGTCATTGCAAAATAAAGAAGTCTTCTTCCGCACATATCCTGCGGAAAGTTGTAAAGTTTACCGGGAGAACCATGTTTATGGCACTTTTTCGAAAAGTGTAGTCATCGCGTCGTTCGCCTGTGCTTGCAGCTTGGCGGGTTTATTCGGTAGAATACCTGATACCACTCCTTTCCAAACCATTTTATTCTCTTGGCGGTTTACCAAGTGAAGGGTAACGGTTCCTTCTTTATAGCGACCGACTTCTACCTCGCTGCTTTTCCAAGAATAGCGTCGTTGGCCCATATACCGTGGTGCATCGGTACGGAAATCCGTTTCTCGGGTTTGTACTTTGTCTTTTACAACAATGCCGATGTTAACAAGTAAATCGGGGTTAGCTGTAGTTTGTGTAAGACCGCGGGCAATCAATTGTTTGGCTACGGCATTTTTGAGGGCTGTGGTCCCTTCTTTATAGGCTGCCATATCGCTTGTATCGCCACTGGCTTCAATATCGTAGAAATTGAAGGTTTGGTATTGCGACAAGCGGAACCCATCATTTGCATCATTTTCCAATACTTTGGTACTGCTACAACTTGCTAATACAATAGCGCAAAGCGCTAGGAAGGCTGTCATGATCTTATTCATAAGCTTGTATTTATAGCGTTCTTGGGTGCCCATCAACAATGAAATCCAACATGCATTAAAACAAGAAAGGAACAGCAAATGCCGTTCCTTTCTTTAAAAATATAGATCGTTCGCTATGATTATTTCTCGTGGCGATCAACTTTTAACTTTTCATTTCTGTTGGCGATTTCCCAAGCGGTGTAGAACACTAATTTCGCACGTTTCTCCATAAGGTTATACGTGATTTTTTCTACGGTATCGGT
This sequence comes from Chitinophaga skermanii, assembly GCF_003259335.1. Taxonomy (GTDB): domain Bacteria; phylum Bacteroidota; class Bacteroidia; order Chitinophagales; family Chitinophagaceae; genus Chitinophaga; species Chitinophaga skermanii. Next base: position 48,351 of record NZ_QLLL01000001.1, on the reverse strand, counting down.
AGGCTTGTGGTAATCGGCATGCACACCGTTGAAGTAGAAAATAATGGGAATGTTGTGTTGTGCAAACATGTAGTGGTCGCTACGGTAGTAGAAGCGATTCGGATCGTTAGGATCGTTGTATTTATAGTCCAACTTTAAGTTGGTCATTTTATTAGCTGCTTCGCTGATTGGGCGCATTTCTGAGCTCAATTTATCATCACCGATGATGTATACATAGTTTGTATCCGCTTTGTGGTCATCATCAATACGACCAATCATATCAATGTTCAAATCGGCTACAGTATTAGCTAAAGGATAAATTGGATGATCGGTATAGTATTTCGAGCCCAATAAGCCTTTTTCTTCACCGGAAACGGTCATAAACACGATACTTCTACGAGGACCTTTACCTGCTTTTTTAGCAGCAGCAAAAGCTTCTGCTAATTCCAATACCGATACAGTACCAGAACCATCATCATCGGCACCATAGTGAATTTCACCATTTTCGATACCTAAGTGATCGTAGTGAGCAGTTACAAATAACACTTCGTCTTTCTTATCTGTACCTTCCAATAAACCTAAAACGTTGCTGGATTTGCTTTCGTTTGTACCTTTTGCAAGGTTCACATCTACACTTTTATTGAATGTTTCTACGGTTGTATTACCAGCTAAAGTAGCAGCAACAGCGGCGTTGTATTTATCAGCCCCCATGATACTTTCTGCCATTTCTTTTGAAATGTAGTAGTAGTTTGGAAGATATTCCATTGTTTGCACTTGGTCCATATAAATACCAGAGCGCATTACGCGTTGTTTAATCCTGCTTAAATCGAAGCCTGCCGGCATTACAATAAACACGGTATTAGCCCCTTTGCTAGCAGCAGCGCGCAATTGTTCCGTTGGGCGGCCAACGAATTGGCGGCGTGGTTGATTGGCTTGTTGCTTAGGAGGTTCTTGTAATAATAAAACAACTTGGCTGTTTTCGGATACGTTTTTGAAGTCGCCTTCTTTTCCGTAACCAGCGAAAACAATAGTACTAGCTTGCGTAGTTTGGTTTTTTAATTCCCTGATAGCACCATAGTAATCATCACCAAAAGCAAACGCTTTATCACCGATTTTAATAGAACCGTTGGTTAAGGTATCCATGTACAGGGAATAGAATTGTTCCCATTGACCATTTGCACCCGGTTTCAGTCCAATTTTCTTAAAGTGGTCGCTGATATATTTGGCAGCAATACGTTGCCCTTCAGTAGCTGTTTCGCGGCCTTGCATGGTAGGGCCGGCTACGATGTAGAGATGTTTCTTTAAGTCGGCAGCGGTAATCATGTTCCCAAATTTCTCGGGAGCATTATTTGACGCTCTTTGCGCGTAGGCAGATCCTGCCAATGCGAGCAAACCAACACAGAGGTTGAATGTTCTCATATATAAGTAAAGTGTTGATAAACTTGGATAACTACCGGGGGCTACAAATTCGTTGATCTTGGTCTAAAACCCTCTCTACAGCATGCGCGGTATTACGCATGCGTAGAGAAGAATAATTTTGTTGTATTGTATTACAGGATTAGTTACAAGCAATTTTGCCTACCCTGTTGGCATGTCTACCACCTTCGAAAGGTGTATCCATAAAAATTTCTGTCATTTTGATAGCCGCTACTTTGTCTACAAACCTTGCTGGTACGCAGAGGATATTGGCATCATTGTGTTGCCTAACGAGGCGAGCTATTTCTTCCCCCCAGCAAAGGCCGGCACGGATGCCTTGGTGTTTGTTAGCGGTGATGGCTACGCCGTTGGCACTACCGCAGATGAGGATTCCGAATGCTGCTTCACCATTTTCCACGGCATTTGCCACGGGGTGAGCATAATCTGGATAATCAACAGAGTCTGCAGAAAATGGTCCGAAATCGTTTACGTTGAGGCCTTTTGCTTCCAAGTAAGAAATGATTTCTTCTTTGTATTCGAAACCTGCGTGGTCGCTACCGATTGCCACCGGTAGCGCCAGGTTGAAAGTATTTTGTTCCATTAGTATTGAATTGCTGTTTGGTGTACAATTGTTAGCTACACGAACGATCTATTACGACCATTCTTCAATTTCTTCTTCGCTTTCTTTGTCTTCACGGCCTTTCATAGCACGTTGAGAAACGATGATCGAAATTTCATATAAAGCATACAAAGGTATGAATACAAGCAATTGGTCAACTACGTCTGGAGGCGTAATTACGGCTGCTAATACTAAGATTACAACGATGGCGTGTCTTCTATAAGTTCTCATGAACTTAGGCGACAGGAACCCGATTTTCGTTAAGAAGAATACGAGGATCGGTAATTCGAATAAAGCACCCATACCAATAACGATCTGCGTCATTAAAGAGAAATAATCATCTACGAAGAAGATGTTATCTACCTTATCAGTAACAGTATAGCTAGCTAAGAAGTTGATGGTAAATGGAGCGATGAGGAAATAGCTAAAAAGTATACCTAAGAAGAACTGAAGAGAAACCCAGAAGATGATACCTCTAGCGCCTCTTAATTCTCTTTCTTTTAATGCCGGCTTCACGAACTTCCAGAATTCCCAGAAAATGAATGGGAAAGCACCTACCACACCAATAATCACCGCCAATTTGAATTGGAGCATGATTTGTCCGGCCATCATATGGTTTTGGAAATTGATCTTAACAGGCGTGATACATAAGTTATCGCCTAAGCCAACCATTTGACCAAATTTGCACAACCAACCGTACGTTGGGAACCAAGCATTGGTAGGACCGAAGATTACATTATCCAAAATTTCTTTCGTGTAGATGAAACCAACGATACTTAAAATCACAATGGCAAAGGCCGATCTTACTAAGTGCCAACGTAACGATTCAAGGTGTTCGAAAAATGACATTTCAGCCTTGTCCGTATTATTAGCAAAAATTCTTTTAAACATACTGTAAATCGATAATCAAGAAACACAAATATAGCTGTTGAACTGCAAAAATTCTGAAAATGATGGCCTGGCGGGCGAAACGAATGTTCAATATTCATTCACATAGCATTACTGTGTGCGTGGAATCCCCAATAGGCAAGCATTCTCAAGGAAAAATTCCAGTATTAAAACTCGCTTAATTTTTAAATATACGATAAGCGCCCAAATAACAAGGCAGAAAATATGTAAACGGAAATAATTAGAAATGGAGAAGAGAAGCGTTGAGGTAGGTACAAAAAAAGAGCCAGCCCAAGAAGAATCAAGAGCCGGCCTTTCATCCATTGTTTGTTAACCCCAAAAAAGTTGAATTCGAGAATGTCTTATACTCTATTCGCTATAACTTAATCCTTTTGTTTGGCAAGCTATTCAGATAAAAGTTATAACTAATTAAGAGCTTTTGAATTTCTATAACAAAAATAGAAAGAATTATTGTATTATCAATGTTATAACAAAGTTTTTTACAACCTTTTAACAAAAATCAAATTATAGTGTTACGTACTACCCGCTAATTCCACGCTTTCCGTGTTAATTTACTACTACTTTAGTACAAAAACGATTTAGCCTCCAAAATAGTATATCCAACTTATTTATTTCGCATTTTAATTCCTAACCCACTGTTTCTCACATCACTTCTATCTTAACATACGAGTTTTCTTGCTATATCGTTTTTGCGGTAGGGGTGTAAAAATAGGACTTTCTCCCATTTTTAGTTGAAAATTTTCATTTTCACCATCTCAATCCTTGTATCCGTCACGCTCAAGATATCAAATTCATAATCATTTATAATAATACGCTCTTTGATTTTCGGGATAGTTTCGTGGTGAGCGATGATATATCCAGACAGTGTCTCACTTTCGTCCTCTGGGAACTCGAAATGATATTTTTCGTTCAAGTAATCTAGTTCCAGCCTACCAGAGAAAATGTACTCTTTTTCAGCGATTTGCTTCTCGACGAACTCCTCTACATCATGCTCATCTTTAATATCACCAAAAATCTCCTCTAACACGTCTTCAATGGTAACTATCCCCGCCGTTCCACCAAATTCATCCACTACCCAAGCAATACTCCTGCGTTCGCGGTTGAATTTATTTAGTAAATCAATGGCACTCATCGTTTCCGGTACCGCTATAATTTCGTGGATAACACTTTTGATATCCGACGGTTGTTTAAAAATGTCGAGCTGGTGTACGTAACCTAGGATATTATCGATGTTATTTTCGTAAATGATGATTTTAGAAAGCTTCGTTTCGATGAGTTTAGCGCGAACGGTAGCAATGTCGGTATTAATGTCTACTGCTTCAATCTCTTTACGGGGAATTAAGCAGCCGCGGATTTTCACGTGCATCAAGCCCAACGCATTTTCAAACAACTCGGTGTTTAGCTCCTGGTTTTCACCCACATGCTGGGAAGATTGGCGGATAAAATGCTCAACATCTACCCGCGCAAAGGAATGCTTGTTTTCCAATAGGCGCACATTGAATAAGTATTTCAATATCCACTCAGAAACAGACACAAACAAGTTACCTATTACGTACAACGGCTTCGCCAATATGGAAATAGGGAAGGCAAAGAAACTAAGCATTGCTTCGGGGCGTGAACGGAATACGCTACGCGGAATAAAAAACCCGAAAAATAACATCACAATCGTTGCAATTACTATCTCCGCGAAGATCAATGCCGGGCGAATACGATCTTGATACGCTTCATCCCAGAAATAACTCCACAGAGGGTCCAATAAACCGGCGACCAACATGCCATAAATAACGATGCTGATCGTAAGCCCAATTAAACTGGTAGCTAATATACGCGAAGGATTATCGTTAAAGCCTGCAAGTATTTTACCTGCGTAGCGGCCTTGCTTTTTCTTTAATTCAACACTCAATTTATTGATGTTGGCAAAAGCGGTTTCCATGCCGGCAAATAACCCGGCGAGCAATAACGTTAGTACTAGGAAAATAACAGTGGTAATGTCCATCTAAACAAAGATAATGAAAGAAAAAATGCAGCCCTCACCGTTCAAAATTCTATCAAAAGGATAACACATATCCTTTTTTACTTGTTCAAGAATTGTTCCACAAGTGTTTTTACTTCGTTATAAGCTGTTTCAAGATCTTCATTTACAACAATTTGATCAAATTCGTGCGCAAACGATAATTCGTAGCGTGCTTTCCCCAATCTTTCGTCTAACGACGCTTGGGTTTCCGTACCTCTTTCGCTTAACCTTTCGCGTAATGCATCGATTGATGGCGGTTGAATGAAGATGGTAAGTGCGTTTTCGTGGTATTTTTCTTTGATAGATAGGGCTCCTTTGACGTCGATATCGACCATGGGGAATTTAGCATCATCCCAAATACGCTGTAATTCACTTTTTAAAGTACCATAATACTTACCGGCATACACCATTTCGTATTCTGCGAACTCGTTTGCTTCGATTTTCTCCTGGAACGTTTCAGGCGTCATGAAGTAATAATCTTTCCCATCGATTTCATTTTCACGCCTATTGCGGGTAGCCGCGGAAATGGAAAAAGCCAAGTTTGGCATTGCGGCTAATAATTTCTTTACGATGGTAGTTTTACCTGCTCCAGAAGGAGCAGTAACGATAATTATTTTATGTAGGGATGATATAGCCATTTTTTACACTAGTATTTCTAATTTGTTGAACCTTTCTTATAACTCAAATCCCAAACCCCTATGCGTTGTTACCGCATAAAGGTTCGGGATCTTGACAGGCCAATGCCTTTTGAATATGTTAGAGACGCTTAATATCCGCACCCAAAGCGCGTAAGCGTTCGTCGATGTATTGGTAACCGCGATCGATTTGATCGATGTTGTGAATGGTGCTTTTACCTTCAGCACTTAATGCAGCAATTAACAAGCTCACACCCGCGCGAATGTCGGGGCTGGTCATTGTAATACCTTTCAATTTGTGCTGGCGGTTCAAACCAATTACAGCTGCCCTGTGTGGGTCGCAGAGGATGATTTGGGCACCCATATCGATTAATTTATCGACAAAGAACAAACGGCTTTCGAACATTTTTTGGTGGATCAATACGCTACCTTTTGCTTGCGTTGCTACAACGAGCACGATGCTGAGCAAATCGGGCGTAAAGCCTGGCCATGGATGATCGGAAATTGTTAGGATAGAGCCGTCGATAAATGTTTGGATTTCGTAAGAATCTTGTGCAGGAATGTAGATATCATCGCCACGGAATTCCATTTTAATTCCCAGTTGTTGGAACTTCTCTGGGATAATGCCGAGATGTTGAATACCGGCATTTTTAATGGTGATTTCGCTTTGCGTCATAGCTGCTAAACCGATGAAAGAACCGATTTCGATCATATCGGGCAACATGGTATGTTCGCAACCGCCGAGTTTTTCAACCCCTTGGATGGTCAACAAATTAGAGCCGATACCTTCGATTTTAGCACCCATGCGCACCATCATTTTACAAAGTTGTTGTAAATATGGTTCACAAGCGGCGTTATAGATCGTTGTAGTGCCTTCAGCCATCACAGCAGCCATAACGATATTAGCAGTACCCGTTACTGATGGTTCATCCAGCAACATATAAGTACCTTTCATACCACCGGCTGGTGCTTCCAAACGGAAGTAGTTGTCATCGGCTTCGTATACGAATTCGGCGCCTAATTTTTGAAACCCGATGATGTGTGTATCCAACCTACGGCGACCGATTTTATCACCGCCGGGCTTAGGGATATACGCTTTACCGAAACGCGCCAATAGAGGACCGGCGAACATCACGGAGCCGCGTAAACGACCAGATTTCTTTTTGAATTCAGGCGTATGCATGTAATCAAAGTCGATTGCATCGGCTTGGAATTCACATACAGCACGGGATACACGGTTTACCTTCACCCCGATATCGCCTAATAATTCGATTAATAAATTGACATCTAAAATGTCTGGAATATTGTTAATGGTTACTTTTTCGGGTGTTAGCAACACAGCACTGATGATCTGTAATGCCTCGTTTTTGGCACCCTGAGGTATAATTTCACCGGAGAGGCTCTTGCCTCCTCTTACTTCGAAAGCGCTACTCACTTGTTCCTATTTTTGAATTTGTGTTTATTGCCTTGTTTATTATTGCCTTTATTGAAATTACCTCCACCTTTATTATTTTGTTGGAAGTTCTTGCGTTTGCCGCCGTTGTTGCTACCACGGTTTTCGCCACCACCACGGTTTTCGCCGCTAGCGCGGTAGTTTTCCCCGCTACTGAAACTAGGCGCGTTGGCCCCCGTTTGGTACTGTAATTCGCCACCGGTGAGGGTCGACAATTCCGACTTAATAGCATCATCATGCACGCTTTCTTTGTGCCAGTTGCTGTAAGCGAGTTTCATGTAGTTACCGATACATTGGGTAAAACCTTCTTTCTTCTCCGGATTCTCTTCGTGCAACGCTTTCTCAATCACCATTTCCAAGTTTTTACCAATATGCCTAAAGTGAGGATACTTTTTCGGATATGGCAAAGGTTCTGGCTTGTTTCTAAGGGTTTCGCGTGTTGGGATGGGATAAGGCGATTCTACATCCAATTTAAAATCGGAAATTAAGAACAGGTGATCCCAAAGTTTATGACGAAAATCTTCTACGTTACGTAAATGTGGGTTCAACGTACCCATCAACTCAATCAAAGCAATGGCATTGCGTTGACGTTGATCTCTGTCCGTGATTGACAATAAATATTCAATCATTTTTTGAATATTTCTGCCATACTCACGCATGATTAAATGATTGCGTGTGGTATTATATTCCATTCTTTGTTTTTATGAAAACAACAATAAATTTTAATGCTAAAGAAGCTATTTGTTACGCACATGGTCAAAGTAAGCAGAGAAGGGATTTCTTTATTTGACCTTGGGTATAATAGCTGGAAAAGGTGCAGCTTAATACTTGAGCTGCAAACTTAACGAAAAATAGCTGAATATTTTCAAATTGTCAACCCAATGAGAAATTTCACAAAACTTTTTGTTTTAAGAGGGGTAGTGGGAGGCATGTAAATGACTTTGCATTTTTTTTCGTCGAAACTCACTGGTAAATTAGAGGTAATATTACAGCCCAAGGATTTGACGCTGTAAATTGACCTTCATCATAAAAGCACACCAGCATATGAACCTTTCTTTAACGGGCAAAACAGCCCTTGTTTGTGGGGGATCGCAAGGATTAGGACTAGCGTCTGCTCAAGAATTAGCCTTACTTGGCGCTTCTTGTATTCTTATATCCCGCAACGCCGATAAACTAGCACAAGCGTTGCAAACGCTTGATACGACTCAACAACAAACACACCGCTACTACGCTGTTGACTTCTCGAAAACGGCAGACGTTAAGGCTATCATCGATACTATTACTGCCAGCACCATTATTCATATCTTAATTAACAATACAGGCGGTCCAGCAGCAGGCCCCATTGCTACGGCCGAACCGGGTGCTTTTTTACAGGCTTTCGAGATGCACGTGGTTAACAATCAAATACTGTCCCAAGCTGTTATTCCGGGCATGAAAGCAGCCGGTTTTGGGCGTATCATTCAAATAATTTCAACTTCGGTTAAAACACCTATCAAGAACTTAGGCGTTTCAAATACTATACGTGCCGCGGTAGCCAGTTGGGCTAAAACATTAGCCACCGAGTTGGCACCTTTTAATATTACGGTGAACAATGTTTTGCCAGGGTCAACCACTACGGAACGCTTATCCAGCCTATTCGAAACACAGGCAAAAGCTAGGAATGTAAGTACAGAAGTGATTGCAGAAGAGTGGAAGAATGAAATACCTATGCAACGATTTGGGGAACCACGTGAATTTGGGGCAGCAGTTGCTTTTTTGGCAAGTCCAGCGGCGAGCTATATTACGGGTATTAATTTACCAGTGGATGGTGGCAAAACACCTTCATTATAACAATACTTCAACTTCATTAAACTGAAACACCTCTCAAAGCTAGGCTAGGAGAGGTGTTTTTTGTTTTTCTTAGAAAGCGTTTTTGCCCCAATCTTCGAGTTCTTGATCGGTCCATACATCTTTAAAGAAAATAATGCGTTTGTTTTTAGGCGGTAAGTATTGTTGCCAGTTCGTTCCACCAGTTGCAGCGATATCTTCCGGCTTTTTGTGCAGGTAACGCACGGCCGATTTGTAGTGCATGAGCGGCCACCGTACGTTGATGTTTAAATCGTACTCCATTAACAATGGTTTAATGCGCTCTTGTGCATCTGCAGGTAATTTCGAGAAAGTAGCAGCCATGTTGCAATCTCTATATTGCTCGGCAAGGCGTAAAAACTCGTGCTTGTACTTGGCTTCGAATTGGCGAAGGGTAAGTGTTTTCTTACCGGTTGCTAATTCTGAGGCTCCTTTCAACCAATATATATGATCCAATGCAGATTGCAAATCGTTTGGAACGACTTCCGGTCTTTGGTTTTCATATACGAGGTTGATGAGGTTGGTTGAGCAGATTTCTATTTTGCGGAACTGGCCACTTTGGAAGCCACTAGCGGGCAAAAGCGCCATTCTGAACTGTAGGAATTGATCTTTATCCATACCATCTACCATGATCTCGAAAGAGTTGATAAGGTTACGGAAGTAGTTATTCACACGTTTAATTTGCGTGGTAAAGATTTCTTCGGTTGGTTCTTTGGCGAGGCAAATTTGCTCGATGGCTTGAAGGGCTAGTTTGAAATAGAGCTCTGTAATTTGGTGATAGATGATGAAAATATTTTCATCAGGGATGGGCGTACGAGGGTGTTGCAGGTTTAGCAACACATCGAGCTGGATATAATCCCAATAAGTGAGGTAATCTGCATATAGGAGACCATCCAGGTAAGATGATAGATCTTGGCCCATAGCGGCATATTTTTCTTCTAGCCGCTTGATTTTTTCAGCGATTTCAGTTGTAACCATGAAACAAGATTAAGTAAATAACCTGTAATAACCAATGATTACAATACCGTTAGCCTGGCACAATTCGAGCCTCCTGAGTAAACTGCCGGCAGGCTAACGGTGGTTGGGCATTTCGAGCGTATTATTCTACTACGTTGATAGTGCGAGTGAAGCTTTCTTCTAGGGAGATGAAAGTTTCGGTACGTTCGATACCTTTAATTTTTTGAAGCTCGTCGTGTAATACACGGCGAAGCTGGGTAATATCTTTACATATGATTTCTGCCCACATACTATAACTACCAGTAGTGTAGTTTAAACGTACAATTTCAGGGATTTTGCGGAGTTCGCGGGCAACACCGTCATACAATGAACTTTTCTCGAGGTAGATACCGATAAACGCAATTACATCGTAGCCGATCATTTTCAAATCAACATGCAATTTCGTACCTTTAACTATACCCAATTCCTGCAATTTCTTCATCCTTACGTGGATGGTGCCCCCGGATACGAACAATTTCTTACCCAAATCGGCATATGAAATCTCAGCATTTGTCATCATCTCACTGATGATCTGCAAATCAAGTTTGTCAATATTCAAATTGTGGCTCATTTTTACAATTTGTTTTTGAATGTTTTAAACCGTTATGCAAATATTTGAAAATTTTCGAAAATTCAAAAATTTTTCTTGAAAAATTTGCAAGGAATACCCATTCTTTTTAGATTTGCATCAGATTCTTTGATAAAAACAATACGATTTCAAAAAACACCGAACGAATCTAAAAATTGTGGGGTGATGAAATTGGCAGACATGCCCTCTTGTCTCGAGGGTGTGGATCACAGGATAAACCTAAGCATAATGGGTTGACCACTAATCTTACTTGTGCTTTGGCTAACTGCCACGTGGAGGTTCGACTCCTCCCCCTACAGCCAACAAATTTTATTGTATAAAAGCCCAAGAACTTTGTTCATTGGGCTTTTTAATTTTCGCTAATGTAGGAAGAAGATTTGTAACTACACGTTTTAGCAAGAAATCCATCCAGTACATACCCCATTCCTTACCATTTTATCAACCAAGTAGATACGCCACCAGTAAGCATTACGAGCTGTAAAAGCTTGTGGCAGAGTTTTTATTTATATTTTAATTCCCCCATATCAAGCACTATATCCTATAAAAATCTCATTTCCGCTCTTCCCGGCTGCATTTTTTAAAGTAATTTTGCGGCCCATGGGACAAAAAAAATTACAACGATTCGCAGATATTGAAACGTTCCCAAACGTTTTGATTTACCCTGAAAACATGAAGGGTAAATGGAAAGAACACTTCAATAATAACCACCCACTTACGCTAGAACTTGCGTGCGGTAAGGGCGATTACACGCTTGGCCTCGCTCGTATGTTCGCCGATCGTAATTTTATGGGGGTCGATTTAAAAGGAAACAGGATCTGGAGAGGTGCTAAAACGGCCCTCGAAAACGATTTAAAAAACGTGGCTTTCCTTCGTACTCAGATCGATCACCTCGAAAATTACTTCGAGCCGGGTGAAGTAGCGGAAATTTGGATCACTTTCCCAGATCCATTCCTTCGCAATTCTAAAGCGAAAAAAAGATTAACACACCCAAAATTCCTCGCTTTATACCAAAAAGTACTCATTCCGGGCGCTACAGTCAATCTTAAAACCGATTCTGCCGAATTATATGCTTTCACACAGGAAGTAATTGGCGCTGCCAACTGTACACTCATCCAAGATATCCCGGATGTTTATGCACAAAGCGAAATCGATCCATTGTTAAAAATTCAAACTTTTTACGAAGGAATGCATTTAGCCGATGGCAGAACCATTCGTTTTCTTAAATTTATGTTGCCATCCGATCCCATCGATTGGAGAAGCATTAAATTAAGCACCGATGAGAAAGAAGCTGGAGGAGGGGATTGATTTCTATTATAACGAAGACGGCTTCGTTGTGCTAACGGAAAAGTTTCACCTAGGAAGAGGCTACTGTTGCGGAAATGGCTGCAAACACTGCCCTTTCGATTACGAAAATGTACCCGATCAAGCAAAACGTGAAAGGTTACGCGCACAAAAACGCGATGCCAACGAACAAAAGCCGAACAACGAACAAACACAAGCTTCTTAGAAGCTATATAATATTAGTAATGCGCAAGTCCCATGATGCAAAGTAACCGGGTTGCGCATTACCCCCCGAAAGGCAAGCCGGCCCCATTGCGGCCCGGCCCATGTGAAACCGCTGTTTCAAGATCAACAGCAGGAACGGTCACTTCGAACCCCAACGCGCACGCAAGTATTGCCCAGCAGCGAAGGCATCAAGGTGAAAGACGATAACATCGAGAACGTTAAAAGTATTTACTGGAGCCCGAAATAGTTTCAATGAAAGACAAAGGAATTGCAGGTGAACATCAATTAAAGGTAGTTAAGTATACATCGACAAGCGGTAACCAGTACACTCAGCAGTACGATAGTATTTATCCTCAATCTCCGTATATGTCGGTATTAAAGCTGAAACTCGACCAGGATCAACTGGTAGAAGATTTTTTCGATGCTACTTATTTAGTGGGATTAGTTTCCAGCGCGCGCGATTTCCAACTAGTGTGGCAAATTAACCGCGAATTGGGATATAATTTCAGGGTCAATAATTCGTTAGAGGTGAACTTGGCGAAAAATAACCGCCAATTCTTCTTCACCGTGTACGAATTCCAGGAGCATACGAAGTCGGTATCGCATTACTTTTATAATAATCATTGCCAGGCAGAGTTTTTGCTACCTGATTTGAAGAATATCGATTACCTCTGGTTGGTAAAAGGCAACTATTACCAAAAATCAGATATTATTAAACTGGTGGACCAACTTCGAAAATTAGGGTTGATTCAACTAGTGACCATCGTGGAAACGAAAGAGTTAAAGCATAAAATGAATTTAATATTTTAACCATAAAGGATCTAAAAGGCGTTTGAGCATAAGACACAGTCAACCAACATTATTTACACAGTAGCAGCCTTCGATATCCATTTTTTTCATCCCAAAAACTTTCTACCCATGTGGCAAGAAGTCAATAATCAGCTCCATCGCTCATTCAAGTTTAAAGACTTCAATGAAGCCTTTGGGTTCATGTGCCGAGTAGCACTAGTAGCAGAAAAAATGGACCATCATCCCAATTGGACAAACATTTATAATACAGTTGAAATAAACCTTTCCACGCACGATGCGGGTGATGTGATTACGAGTAAAGACCGGGCGTTGGCTAAGGAGATCGACAATTTGTTGTAATTATCCTTAACACCGATTTGTGAATCGTACTTTAGTATTCTTTCTATTTATTCTTACTTGCATTCCCTATGCCAGGCCCTTGTATGCACAAGACACTTTGCATATCAACCTTGCTGCGCCCCTTGCCGAAACAGATATTCGTTCACATATCGGGGTATTAGTAGATGCAAGTTATAATATCGAACCTCAATTCATCCTTAACCACCCTTTCAAGCAACAAGCTAACATATTCCATACCCACAAGAAACAAATCCATCAACGTAAATATTACTGGTTCAAAATTATTATTCACAATACTAGCCACAGTAATGGCCCTTTGCTGTTCTTCACCGGTTGGCACGATAAAATGAACTGGTACCAACAATTACCTAACCAGCAAATACAATTACTAGGAAAAGCTGGTATGATGGTCGATAAAGGCGGCGTGGATAGATGGGACAGGTTTGCTTTCCCCATTTATTTAAAGGCAGGTGAAACAAAAACCTATTACCTGCAAATTCAAAATACTTTCTACCGCGAAAACCCCATGATGCCGGTACTTTACGACAGGCTACATTACGAACAATACCGCAATGTGGTAAGTGCAGAATACGCCTGCGATGCTGTTGTTTTCAATTTTATGCTGGGAATGTTGTTCGTTTTGCTTTGCATTACCGTGATTAATTACACACAACTACCAGACAATTCGAGCTTGTACTATGCCGTATTCTTACTCGGTTTAGTGGTGTTATTCGCATTCCGGATTGAATTTAAGCCTTACCAACTTTCGTTCTTCCATCGTTGGCCGATGTTGAAGTACTATGGAGATGTACCGGCTTTACTCTTCTGTTTTTACTTGATGTACTTACTTTTTGGGATGAAATTTCTCGGTCTCCGCGAACGATGGCCAGCTATGGAAAAGACTTTCAAGTATTTCTCTTACCTCATTGGGGCACTTGTAGTAGTTTCTATCTGTGCTATTTATTTCGAACAATTTGAAGTGGTAGCAAAGATTTTTACCTATACATATTTTGGTGTGCTATTCCCGCTTACCATTGTGTTAATAGCGTTGGCCAAACGTGTGAAGCATCATCCATTAGTTCGCTTCTTCCTGTATGGTTCTATTTGGCCTTACTTGGTATCTTTAATTTGCTTTTTTAAGAGCTTTAGTGAAGTAGGCGTGGTTGCTTTGCCTGAATTAGCACCGCAACCATTATTCCTCACTGTTGGGGTATTATTGCAAATGTTGTTCTTTGCGGCAGGATTGAGTTACCGCCATAAAGTAATTCACCTCGAGAAAACGAAGACCCAAGAAATGCTGATTCGCCAATTGAATAAGAATAAGGCCCTGCAACGCAAGCTGAATGAACAATTAGAAGAACTGGTTAAAGAACAAACAACCGAAATCCTTCGTCGTAAACAAGAACTCGAGGAACAACGCAAGCTACAATTGGACATAGAATATGGTAAAAAAGTGTCGGAAATTGAGCTAAAGGCAATCAGGGCGCAAATCAACCCGCATTTCATATTCAACTGCTTAAATAGTATCCAGTTGTTTGTTATGCAACGCGACTATGAATATGCACAAAAGTACCTGTCCGACTTTTCATACTTGATTCGTAAAACACTCGATTTTTCTCGTCGTAACTTCATCACTTTATCAGATGAAATTACCTATCTCAATACGTATTTGGGTTTAGAGAAGATGCGTTTTGAAAACAAAATGGATTTCAGCATCATTATCGACCAACAAATTAATGCGGCTGAGTTGGAAGTACCCGCAATGTTATTACAACCTTATGTGGAAAACGCTGTAAAACATGGCATGACCAACGAGTATCATCAACCCGGCCAGCTCAATATCCATTTCAACATGGTAGCTCCCGATATGTTGGAGTGTATTATAGAAGATAATGGTATTGGCATTCAACGTACAAAGGCATTACGCACGATGCATACAGGCCACCAGTCGAGTGGTATGGAGATTAGTTTGAACAGGGCGGAATTGCTGAATAAAATGTACAATACAGACATACAGATCGAAATCATTGATAAAAGTGCTCAATCTCATCCAATGAGCGGCACAGTTGTTAGGATTTTGATTCCACAATTATAATTTTACATTCGAACGGTTTAGTTAGATCCCATGATAAAAGCGATTATCATCGACGATGAGAGAAATAGTAGGGACATTATCTCTTTGATGTTAGAAAAATATTGTCCCGGTGTTACAGCAGTGGCCGTTGCGGCTAACTGCAAGGAGGGTATTGCACAAATAAAAGCGCATCAGCCACAACTTGTATTCCTCGATTTAGAAATGCCTGACGGTACGGGATTCGACGTTCTTGCCGGTGCGTATGATGGTTCTTTCGAAGCAGTATTTGTTACGGCATTTGAAAAAAGGTTTTTGCATGCTATTCGTTTTAGTGAAGTGGAGCTGATTTTGAAACCCATTGATAAAGAAAGTCTTTTGCAAGCTGTAGATACCATTGTGCAAAGAATAGACCGGGGTGTATCCAAAACCCGTTACGATATACTACTAAAAAACTTCGACCCAAATGATCATTTTGCTAAGTTACTCGTTATACCACAAGACTCCGGCACTGAAACAAGCATCCGAATTAACGAAATAGACTATTTTGAAAGTCAATCGGATCGTACAGTGTTTCATTTAAGCAATGGTACCCAGGTACCTGCAGCTCGGAGTTTCCGTTATTATGCCGAGTTATTTGCACCTTTACGCTTTTACCAGGTAAATAACGTGCAAATGGTACAATTGGCACATATTGAAAAGCTCGACCAAGTGAGCAACCAAGTACAATTAAGAGGAGGCAGCAAATTGGAAGTAACAGAACGTCGAAAAAAAGAGTTGATAGCCATTTGGAAGTAGTACTTTTAAACACCGTTTATAAATCTCATATTTGCGGATAAATCAATTGATCACGTTTGATCTTTTTAGATCAACACAAACGCTACACAAACTTTATACACTGTATGGCTGAGCAAGACCAGAAAAGGCAACTCATCTTAGAGGCAGCACTCAAACGTTTTAAACGTTACGGCATGGCCAAAACTACGATGGAAGAAATCGCGAAAGACCTCGAGATTTCTAAAGGCTCATTATATTATTATTTCCCCGACAAAGATCATATTTACGTAGCTGCTATTAAAGGTATTGTGAATAAGAGTTTTGAAGATGTGATACGCATTGCGGCTGTATCAGAATCGATGGAAGAAATTATGGAAGCCTATATTTCTTCCAAAGAAAAAGTACTCTTCGATTATCATTTCTTATTTGGCATCCACGAATGGATACATGAAAAGCCTTCTGCTATTATGCGCCAGGTGAGTGATATGGTAGAAAAAGCTGAAGTATGCTTCTTAAGTACCTGGATTAAACGTGGCGTAGAACTGGGCACTATTTCTAAAACCCAAGATCCTGAAAGATGCGCCCAATTACTGGCGAACGTAATGTTTGGCTTTTGGGTGGTTTGGTGCAAACGCCAAACGCCGGGATTCGACCTACAAGACCGCGAATTATTACACACCTATATGGAGATGGAACGCGATGTAATGACTATCTTTTTCAGAGGATTGGCATAACATTCGCTTTATATGATGTGAACCAATCCTTCAACTCAATGAAAAAGCTACTCCTTGCTATATTAGCCATATCGTTTACAACATTTACATTAAGTAGTTGTGTACACACATACGAAACGCGGGGCAATAGTGGGAAGGTACCTCCCGGCCAAATGAAGAAAAGAACCGGCTCTAAATCAGCCAAACCATATGCCCCCGGGCAACAGAAAAAACACTATTAAAACATATCGAAAGAGGACGATTCAAACCGTCCTCTTTTTTATTTTATCATCTCATATCTTGAAAGCAAAAAAGCCTTCCCCGCATGGGAAAGGCTTTTTGTTTGATATATCAATTAATTCGATTATCGATTCATTGTAGTCAAGAACTCTTCGTTAGAACGCGTGCCACGCATGTGTTGTAACATAAAGTTCATTGATTCTTCTGTATTCATATCTGCTAAGTGATTGCGTAAGATATGTAAGCGAGCTAACACTTCTTTATCCAACAACAAATCATCTCTACGGGTAGAAGAAGCCGTAACATCGATAGCAGGGAAGATACGACGGTTCGCTAAGCGGCGATCCAATTGAAGTTCCATGTTACCTGTACCTTTAAATTCTTCGAAGATCACCTCGTCCATTTTAGAACCAGTATCGATCAATGCTGTAGCGAGGATGGTTAATGAACCACCGTTTTCGATTTTACGCGCAGCACCGAAGAATTGCTTAGGTTTTTGCATAGCGTTTGCTTCCACACCACCACTTAATACTTTACCAGATGCAGGCGCAACAGTATTGTGCGCGCGTGCTAAACGGGTGATAGAATCGAGGAGGATCACTACATCGTGTCCACACTCTACTAAGCGTTTAGCTTTTTGTAAAGCAATAGCAGAAACTTTTACGTGTTTTTCAGCTGGTTCGTCGAAAGTAGAAGCAATGACTTCTGCTTTTACAGAACGTTCCATATCTGTTACCTCTTCTGGACGTTCATCGATCAATACAACCATCAAGTAAACTTCTGGGTGATTGGTAGCAATAGCGTTAGCTACTTCTTTCAACAACATTGTTTTACCTACTTTCGGTTGTGCCACGATCAAACCACGTTGGCCTTTACCAATCGGCGTAAACATATCCATGATACGCGTAGAGTAGTTATTAGAGGTAGTGGTAAGTGTGAATTTCTCGAATGGGAAAAGAGGAGTTAAGTAGTCGAAAGGAACGCGATCGCGTACTTCTTCCGGTTTTTTGCCGTTGATGGTTTCAACCTTCAACAATGCGAAATATTTTTCACCTTCTTTTGGTGGGCGTACAGCGCCTTTCACTGTATCACCGGTTTTTAAACCGAAGAGTTTAATTTGAGAAGGAGATACATAAATATCGTCGGGGGAACTTAAGTAATTGTAGTCGGAAGAACGTAAGAAACCATAGCCATCAGGCATCATTTCTAATACGCCTTCACTTACGATAACACCATCGAATTCGATATTGAATAGTGGTTCTTTTTTACCGAATTTTTGGCGTTGCGGTTGCGGTGCTGCAGCCGGTTCGTCGATCGTTACAAAATCATCATCGTCATCCTCTTCTTCCTCTTCTTCTAAAGTAACGATTGGTTCATCTTCTTCTTCGATCACTTCTTCTTCTTCGCCTGTTAATGCTGGAAGAATAATATCGTCGTCGTCATCGAATGTAAGAGATGGAATATCTAAATCAAGATCGAGTATACGTTTTTTAGGCGCTTCCGGTGTTGGTTTTCCTGTTTCTTCGTCTTTAGTAGTGGGCTTACTTGATGCGGCAGGTTTGCGTCCTCTTTTTGCGGTGGGCTTATCTTCAGATTCTTCTACAGTAGTGGTTTCTTCTTTTTTAAGGGCGGGTTTACGTTTCCTTGTTTTTTTCTCTTCTCCGTCTGGGTGGTCTTCGGATGCCATTACAGCTTGTTTATCAAGAATCTTATAGATTAGAGCCTGCTTATCGAGTTTTTTCGCGTTTGGAATGTCGAGTTTTTCTGCAATATCGTGCAGTTCAGGAACGAGCATGTCGTTCAGTTGTAAGATGTCGTACATCATCTGAGTTGTCAAATTTTAGAAGTATTGTGAGGCGGGTACCACTGCATACCAACATCCACCAATTATGAATAATTGTTTTTCTTCAGTAATAAAAGTTTGGTCATTAAATTAAGTAGGGATCACTTGAGTTAAGGACTGCTGATGAAGATGGCAAAAGAAACATTACTTGATCAGGCAGATTGAAGCACAAGATTAAAACAAGTTTTGAATTTATCCAAATAAATGTTCACCCTGGGGGCGTGCTGGTGTCTAATTTAACATTTTTTTGGAATGTTTTGTTCGCGGCCTGTTAACTTATCTTGTCGCCGTAAATCCCAACAGCGCGGGGTTTTCCAAGGAATGGCCATTTCCCTACCCTATCTATACCCCAAAAAGAGGGCCAAAACTTACAGTACAAACACCCAAGCTGCCCATTTCCCCCTTATATTTGTTAAAATACCATGCAAGTAGCATTATCACAATATTCTTTAGTTTGCTATTTTTGCAGTCCTTATTAAAAATAAAATATCATTTATGAGCCAAAGAGTGAAGATTAAGCAAGTTTTGCACGACGATGCTGTGCAATACACAGCAACAGTAAAAGGTTGGGTGCGCACTTTTCGTAGCAACCGATTTATAGCTTTAAACGATGGCTCTACTAATAATAATTTGCAAGTTGTTGTAGATTTCGAAAATACCGACCCGGCTATCTTAAAACGTATTACTACTGGTGCTGCTATTAGTGCTACTGGTACGATTGTAGCTTCACAAGGTTCTGGTCAGAAAGTAGAGCTACAGGCCACTTCCATCGAAATCCTAGGTGATAGCGATCCGGAAAAGTACCCCTTACAACCCAAAAAGCATAGCCTCGAATTTTTACGAGAAATCGCCCACTTACGTTTCCGTACAAATACATTCGGCGCTGTATTCCGTGTACGTCACACATTAGCTTATGCCGTTCACAAGTTCTTTAACGACAAAGGTTTCGTGTACTTACATACACCTATCATTACTGCTTCAGATGCAGAAGGTGCAGGTGAGATGTTCCGTGTAACCACCTTCGATCCACAAAAACCGCCGGTTACAGAAGAAGGGAAGGTAGATTGGAAAGAAGATTTCTTCGGTAGAGCCACTAACTTAACCGTTTCTGGCCAGCTTGAAGGAGAAACCGGCGCAATGGCTTTCGGTGAAATCTATACTTTCGGCCCTACTTTCCGCGCTGAAAATTCCAACACGGCTCGCCACTTGGCCGAGTTCTGGATGATTGAACCGGAAATGGCATTCTATAACCTAGAAGATAACATGAATCTTGCGGAAGAATTCATTAAGTATGTAATCCGTTACGCACTGGAACATAACCGCGAAGATTTGGAATTCCTCGGTGCTCGCTTAGCTGAAGAAGAAAAATCAAAACCACAAGCAGAACGCAGCGAAATGGGATTGATCGAGAAATTAGAGTTCGTATTGAACAACGATTTCATGCGTATTACATACACTGAAGCTATCGATATCTTAAAGAACAGCAAGCCTAACAAAAACAAGAAGTTCCAATACATGGTAGAGGAGTGGGGTACCGATCTTCAATCTGAGCACGAACGTTACCTTGTAGAAAAACATTTCAAAAAACCGGTGATCTTAACCGATTATCCAGCTGCTATTAAATCGTTCTATATGAAACAGAACGAAGACGGTAAAACCGTACGTGCAATGGACATCTTATTCCCTGGTATCGGCGAAATTGTAGGTGGTTCTCAAAGGGAAGAAAACCTCGATAAACTCGTTCACAAAATGGAGGAATTAGGCTTACCTGTAGAAGAAATGTACTGGTACTTAGATACCCGCCGTTTCGGTTCTGCAGAACATAGCGGCTTCGGTTTAGGTTTCGAAAGATTGGTATTGTTCGTAACGGGCATGACCAACATCCGCGACGTAATTCCTTTCCCACGTACGCCTAAGAACGCAGAATTCTAGTAGTAACTTATTACTACCAAACAATACATAAAATTTACCCTGCACAGGATTTAACCTTGCAGGGTATTTTTTTTGGCGTATATTCATAGTACAACCTACATCATTTAAACCCTAACAGTATGAAACACATTCTATGTACCATTTTACTGTGTGGTTTTGTCCTTTTCAACGCACAAGCGCAGCAATCTAAAGCTCCAGAAACGGTAACCACAGCCTTCGAAACAAAATATCCCGGTATTAAAGCAAGCAAGTGGGAAAAACTAGCCAATACAACCTGGCAAGCTGTTTTCAGAAATGATAATAAACGTATCCTAGCCCGTTTTAAAGAAAACGGTAAATGGTTGGAAGAAGAATATGCTGTTAATATGCGAGAACTACCTCAAGATGTACTCGTAGCGATCGACCGTCAACATACAGGGCATACTTTTAAAAGCGCCATCAAAGTAAACTCTGCATTGCATGATGTATATTATAGAGTATCGTTTGTAAATGGCAGGAAGGATATTGAAGATCTATACACGCCAGAAGGAACACGATTTACGCTGTCGTTTATTTATCAATAGTTGATATATCATACAATATGTATTGATAGCATCCCATTAGGCAAAATTGCCTAATGGGATTTTTTTCTTCCATCACGCTTAAAATTATTTAACAATTACGTATGGAATTAATTGGAAGCCTGCATCTTAATGGTACTTGAGCAACCAATGGATGACGAAATAGTATACGCAAAATGCGTGTGTAATTTCTATAGCGATGGGTTTCGTACCCATCGCTTCCTCCAATTCCTCCTTAACCTAAATTATATGCAATGGCCGACATGAACATGCAACAAAGCAGCAACAGAAAAGGAACAAGTAGTAAGAAGTTATCAACCCGCGTTGATATGACTTCCATGGTAGATCTCGGTTTCTTACTAATTACCTTTTTCATGCTAACCACCACTTTATCAAAACCCAATACGCTCGATCTTATTATGCCAGCAGACGGCCCATCAATGCCAGTATCGGCTAGTAAGTCGCTAACAATACTATTGGGTGGCGATAATAAACTGATGTATTACGAAGGCGATAACCCGCAAACAGCTAAGCTTAGCAGCTATGCAAACACGCTCGGAATCGGCGATGTAATACGGGCTAAAAAAGAAGCGGTAGCCGCTGTACATGGCAGCGACACACAATTAATGGTCATGATTAAAGCAAGCAAAGACGCGAATTATAAGAATTATGTTGACATCATGGACGAGCTCCTCATTAACAAAGTAGCGCGTTATGCAACTGTAGATATAACGAACGAAGAAACAACATTGCTTCATTAATACGCATGCCCCATTTAACCTAACAAACAGTTCAATTTCCCCAATTTTCAAACACAATGCAGCAGCGGCCCCAAGGCTTGCTGCTGTTCTTTTTACATAAACGCTTGGCGCTGTAAAAACACGTATCTTTGAGCTCTCCAAAATAATTATTATGGTTAATGTTAATACAATCCCATCCGTGGATTTAGCAGATTTCATTTCTGGCGATGCAAGCCGTAAAGCAGCCTTTGTGCAGCAACTGGGTAAAGCATATGAAGATGTTGGTTTTGTGGCGGTGAAAAACCATGGTATACCCGACGAGCTTATTGCCGACCTTTACAAGTACGTGCAACAATTCTTTGCGCTTCCTTTCGAAACTAAACACGACTATGAAAAACCGGAATTAGCCGGTCAACGTGGTTACACTTCTTTCGGTAAAGAACATGCGAAAGGTTACGATGCACCCGATTTGAAAGAGTTCTTCCAATTTGGTCAAACCGTTACCGATAACGATCCTATTAAAGCAGAATATCCCGATAATATCGCCGTTGCGGAAGTACCGGCATTTACTCCTACGTTCTTCGATGCTTACAGAAGCTTCGAGCGCTCTGGTAAATACTTGTTGCAAGCAATTGCTTTGTACTTGGGCTTAGATGAACATTATTTCGATAGCAAAATTCATAATGGTAACTCCATTTTGCGTGCTATCCATTATCCTCCTATCACCCAAGAACCTAAGTCGGCGATCCGTGCAGAACAACATGAAGACATCAATCTAATCACCCTCTTAGTTGGTGCTTCTGCCGATGGCTTACAAATCTTAGATAAGCAAGATAACTGGGTACCGGTTACTTCCTTACCCGAACAAATTGTTGTGAACGTGGGCGATATGTTACAACGTTTAACTAATAACCGTTTGAAAAGCACCACGCACCGCGTAGTAAATCCTCCACGTGAAAAATGGAGCACTAGCCGTTATAGCATCCCGTTCTTCTTACACCCTAAGTCGAACATGGACTTAACCTGCTTGCCAAGCTGCGTAACTGCTGAAAATCCTTTACAATACGAACCTATTACCGCCGGGGAATACCTCGATGAACGCTTGCGCGAAATTGGTTTGAAGAAATAATTGCTCCTGGCAATCTATTCAAAAGCTGCTCATTCCTTGGCGCAGCTTTTTTTTATTCCTTTACTTAAAAAAGGAGGTGCCTCCAAAAAACAGGAAACACCTCCGGGTCGTGGTTCTATAAACATTTTCTCCCTATAAATCTGTCTTTGTTTTCCCTGACGCAAATAAGTTAATTACTTCTGTTGCCGCTAAACTATCGCCGCCGAAAAGCTTTGCAAAATACCCGTGCATGCTGGGCGACAATTTGAATTTCTCGTGGGGAAAGTTCATGAAATACGTGTGTTTCCAATTGGCTAAAGGCCGGAAGTTAACGTACGTAGCATTATTGGCAAGATGGCTAAATAAGTTTTCGCCTAACAATCTTCGCCGCATAAGAAGGTGTGCGCCTTTCAACTGTATATCGCGCGGGTTGTAGTGTACAATCACGTGCTTTGCAAAATCAATTTTCTCCACCCATTTCGCATGTTTCTTTTGTGGTACACAAGCTGCATTAATTACCAGGTTATCGATGAAAGGTTGCTGGTTCAACAATTCAATTCCTTTCGTTTGCATCATATTTTTGAGGATGATATTGCCCATGCTGTGGTAAAACAACGTGATATTGGCATGGCCTAACCAACTTGCTTGCTGGGCACGACCTTCTTGCAGCATGTGCAACAACTGCAAATATTGCTTCGCACTCATACGCGCATTTTCTTGTGCGAAAGCAAAGTTTCTTTTCGGTTTATAAGTGGAATTAATACTCGAATAATCAAACATGATCACGTTTACACTATACTGGGAAGTGAGCAGGTAAGCACGATCAACATTACTGGTGAATATTTTGCCCATACCTTCAGCATAAACAACAATATCCTTCTGGTGAGGCATTAATAACATGGCATCGTTTAAAGAAGGGGTACGGTATACGAGCCAGTTAGTATCTTGTTTTTGGAGGAAGAAATAGTTGAGGTGAAGGGTATCGACGAATTCGTCGAGGAAACGGGCGGAATCGGGCTGAAAATGGCGATTACTTACAAACACCATGCAAGTATCTGAAATAATTTTTGGCTTGGCGTTTTCGGGTTGTAATTGAAACTTCGACCAATACGCGCGGCTATTATAGTCGGGGGGCTGCTGCGCATGAGCGAGATGGGTAAGCCAAAAACAGCACAAGCATAAAACAACGAATTGCCTCATATGAATGATTTAATCTATACTATCCAAAACGCCTATACGAACTATTTTGTTCTCGTTCCCATCAATTAAATAAGCAACAATATTTATGCCCAAGCCCGTAACTCCTTGTTTATGAAGCAAAACGCAAGATAGACAAAGGTCTACATCTAAACCAGTATAACCGTATTGCATATACGTAATTGCAAGTTGGGGAAATTTTCATGTCTATTTCCACGATTTATAATTTCCATTATGCCAACAATTTAAAGTTTTCACTATTTTCGACAGGTTTATTACTATTTCGCCCGTGTTTATACGTCACCTTTCATTCCTAAAGGCTGTTTTGTTGCATAGCGTTACCGCGTTCGGTGGACCGCAAGGGCACCTTGCGATGATGCTAAAAACATTTGTGCAACAGCGCAAAGACGTTACGGAGAAAGAGTTGATGGAATACAATGCCTTCTGCCAGTTACTCCCGGGCGCCTCTTCTTCCCAAACACTTACTTTAATTGGTTACAAACGTGGAGGCATACCATTGGCGGTACTTACCTTGCTAATTTGGATATCGCCGGCTTGTTTACTGATGGGCTCGCTGAGTTTCCTGTTACAGTACTTCGACAAACAAGCGTTGCATGTCGATATATTCAAGTTCGTACAACCTATGGCCGTGGGCTTCCTCTGTTTTGGCGGCATCAAAGCCTATAAAATATCTGTACAAAATACAGCCACTTTCCTTATTGCGTTAGTATCACTCGTAGTAGCGTACTATTTTAAATCGCCTTGGACCTTTCCTGCATTGATTATCGTGGGGGGAATTATCTCGAACTTTTCCAACAAACGGATTCCCGACTTAGAAGAGAAGCCCAAGAAAATTCAATGGACGAACCTATGGCTATTCGCATTGATTTTCATCCTGGCGGGTATTATGTCGGAGGTAGCACGTACAAACGATTGGATCACCCGTCGTCCTTTTAACTTATTCGAGAACTTCTACCGTTTCGGCAGCTTGGTATTCGGTGGGGGAGACGTGTTAATAGCCATGATGCTAGAACAATACGTTTTCCGCGCCAAAACTCAGTTTATGGACTCGGAAGAGCTATTAACCGGGGTAGGTATCATGCGGGCTATTCCAGGACCTACATTTAGCGTAACGGCATATGTAGGAGGGATGGTGATGAGGAATCTTGGAACGGGTTACCAGTTATTGGGTTGTATGATTGCACCGATCGCGATTTTCTTGCCCAGTATGCTACTTGTACTCTTCTTTTTCCCTATCTGGCAGAACTTGAAAAAGCATGTGATTATTTACCGGGCATTAGAAGGTATCAACGCCGTGGTGGTAGGTATTATGTGGGCAGCGACTTTGATTTTAATGTCGACCATTCAATACAACTGGTATAATGTTGCTATAATGATCAGCACTTTGCTGATTTTGTTATACAGCAAAGTGCCGTCACCTTTTATAGTACTAACTTTTATACTGCTCGGCTGGTTGTTCTAACCGGCCTTTTACTAACACTTATTTTGTAGAAAACCTGTATTCACAAGATTGACTATACGTTTTACCTGGCAATAATAGCGTTGATGGGAAATTCGGTTGATTGGGTGAGTTGGGGAAGTGTTGGGTTTCCAAGCAAAATGCTTCCCGGAATTTGTACGGTTTGTTGAATTTGCCTGTATCGGCACCACCTAAGAAATTACCTGAATAAAATTGAATACCTGGCTCTGTTGTCCACACTTCCATATAACGACCACTTTTCGGTTCCAGTATACTCGCTGCCAGCGCTAGGTTTCCTTTATTGTTATTCAGCACCCAGTTATGATCGTACCCTTTTCCTTTCCTGATTTGGTCGTTCGTTGTATCTAAGTGCTCCCCAATTGCTCTAGGCGTGGTAAAATCTAAGGGCGTATTTGCTACAGGTGCAATTTCGCCGGTTGGGATAAGATCTTCCTTAATAGGTGTATAAGCGTTGGCATTAATCATTAGAATATGATCTGTAATAGGGCCATTGCCGGCACCTTTTAGGTTGAAAAAGGAGTGATGGGAAAGATTGACATGCGTGGCTTTATCCGTTGTAGCAGTATAGTGAATGCGGAATGTATTGTTTTCTGTGAGGGTGTATACCATGTTTACGTCGAGGTTGCCGGGGAAACCTTCTTCGCCATCGTAAGAGCGGTAGTGGAATACAAGGTTTTGCGAATCGGGTTGCGATACTTCCCATACTACAGCATTAAACCCACTTTTACCACCATGCAAGTTATTGAGGCCATTGTTAGCGTAAAGGGGAAAGATGGTATCGTTGATCTTGAATTTACTATCACCAATACGATTTGCATACCTACCAACAACGCCACCATAGTACTTTTCGTGGGGTTCGAAATATTTATCTATGTTACTGAAGCCGAGTACAATATCTTCAAATTTGCCGTTACGATCCGGCACAGATAATGCAACTACCTTTGCGCCATAGTTTGTAACGGCCATGCGTGTTCCATGGGAGTTTTGAAGGTAAAACAAGGATACTTTATTGGTACCAATAGTGGTATCAAAATCTCGTTCAACGAGAAACAATTTAGCCGAATCGGATGCCCTTGCACTGTCGGCTTGAGTTTGTTTGTTTTTACCCGTTTCGCAGCTCATGAATACGACGGACATGAGTACTAAGCAGTAGGCAGCTGATTTTAGCATAATGTTGGAGGATGTTTTTCGCTATTGTTGAATTTCTTTACGGTTTGTGCGATGTTGAATCGTGTTGAAAAGTGTCTTTAGTCTCTTTTAGAATCGCTCTCAAATAAAACTACAAAAAAATTGATGCTAGGCTAGAAAATTTTAACCTCGTTGGGTAGGGTAGGAATGTAATTGAAGATCAAGGGGTTGATTATATGCGGGAAAGATGCAAATAGATCTCCAATATACCTGGCATATTGGGATAATATTGGAAGAACATTAGAAGAACATTGAAAGAACATTAAAGTATATTGTATTTACCACTGCGAGGAATAGCCCAATATTCAATTTAGCCCACTAATTCATACAAATAACACCCCAAAGTTACCATTTGCGACTAACAAGGGCAACAACCGCCAACTTCGTTTAAAGGCAGGTCAAAGTCTTTCAAAGGCAAGTTGAAGTCTTTTAAAGGGTCGTCAAAGGCATTTCAAAGGCATTTCAAAGGGTTTTCAAAGGCTCGTCAAAGGGAAGTCAAAGGGAAGTCAAAGGCTCGGCATATTGTGCGTAGCTACTTTTAGGCTAACAACAATTCGCATTTAACCCCTTTAAAGTATAAATACGACACAAAACCTACATAAAGGGGCATAAAAAAGAGGCTACCCAAGGGTAGCCTCCTTTCAAAAGTAATAATATGTATTACATACCTAAAATGTAAGCGAAGATCAAAGGAGCAACGATAGTTGCATCTGATTCAACGATGAATTTAGGTGTATTGATATCTAATTTACCCCAAGTGATTTTTTCATTTGGAACGGCGCCAGAGTAAGAACCGTAAGATGTAGTAGAATCAGAGATTTGGCAGAAGTAGCTCCAGAAAGGAACATCATGCCATTCAAGATCTTGGTACATCATAGGTACTACGCAGATTGGGAAATCGCCCGCGATACCACCACCGATTTGGAAGAAACCAACACCTTTACCGCTAGAGTTAGCGCGGTACCAGTCGGTTAAGAACATCATGTACTCGATACCGCTTTTCATAGTGCTTGTTTTCAAGTTGCCTTTGATGCAGTAAGAAGCGAAAATATTACCCATAGTGCTATCTTCCCAACCTGGTACGATGATAGGAATATTTTTTTCAGCGGCTGCAAGCATCCAGCTGTTTTTTGGATCGATTTCGTAATGTTCTTGCATCACACCGCTCAACAACAATTTGTACATGAACTCGTGCGGGAAGTAACGTTCGCCGGCTGTATCGGCATCTTTCCAAATTTTATAGATGTGTTTTTGAATACGGCGGAAAGCTTCTTCTTCAGGGATGCAAGTATCAGTAACGCGGTTGAAACCCTGTTCTAACAAATCCCATTCTTCTTGCGGACTTAAATCGCGGTAGTTAGGTACGCGTTTGTAATGCGTGTGTGCAACAAGGTTCATGATATCTTCTTCCAAGTTAGCACCTGTACAAGAAATGATATCAACTTTACCTTGGCGGATCATTTCTGCGAAAGAAATACCAAGCTCGGCAGTACTCATAGCACCTGCGAGTGTAACCATCATTTTACCACCTTCCAACAAATGGGTTTCGTAGCCTTTGGCTGCGTCTACCAATGCCGCCGCGTTGAAGTGACGGTAATGATGCGTGATAAATTGAGAAATAGGTCCCTTATTCATGTTCGTATCTATATTTAACTATTGCTAAAGAAGCTGCAAAGTTAAGGTAATGAATCGATATTGCAGAGAAAGGTTAACCGGGGTTACATTATTTAACAAATGTAAAAAACCTCTCTACATGAAAGATAGAGAGGCTTTTCTTGGAATCAGTTTAATTTTCGTTTCAACCAAATAAGCTTACGCTTTACGGAGTTTGCGAACTGTTGACAAACCACCATCAGCACCGGCTTTAATGATCTTCCATTGGGTATCATTTTCCAAGGTGATCATGTAAGTTAATGAACCGTTGGCTGTGTATTCCACAACGTTTCTAATGTTTTCATTAGGGTAACGGTGCATTAAACGGCTAATTACCGGTAAAGGTAGGTCGCTGTCGCTAATGACGCGAGAAGTCGCTAATAAGTTACCTTCATCATCGAAATGAGCGGTTACTCTCGACTCTTTAATGTCGAACTTGGCAACGTAGCTTTTTTCATCTTCGTTTGCATACCAAGTTACTTTTGCAGCTCCTGCAAACTCTTGATTAAAAGAGTTAAGTACTTTCTGGTTACTAATGATTGCTTTACCGTATTTATCAGCTGCAAATGAAGTTGCACTGAACAATAGGGCGGCAACACTTAGAATGGCGATTAGTTTTTTCATGGCGGAAAAATTTTTAGGGTCGCGTTAATTGTGTTTGCTGATACAAAAGTAGTATGCTGGATAAGCGGTATCAAGCGAATAGGTAAGAGTGGTGGAACTAGATTAACTGGGTGTTAAGCGTGTTATAACACCCATGAAAATTACCACATTTAAACAACCTGTAACATGCTATGGTAAAGGAGTTGCGCGGATCGAAAGAATGTTGCAAAGTGCATAGTTAAGCTTTTGTTAAACTCAAAATCCGGTATCACTGGTAAATGGAAAAATCGTTGTTACAAAAGCGGACACTTTCCTCTAAAAGCGAACAGCTGCGCCAAATTATCTTATATTTGAATAACAGATTTAAAACTATTCCATTAGCATCAGTAAGGCCCAAACAACCTACAGCAAAGGATTACAAAGCAATCACGGACAAAATGAACTACCTCGCGCATGCATATCTTTCTTTTCATGATCAAGACATCATGCGGGGAAATTTTATCGCCGACTTTGTAAAAGGTAGGCAGATAGAACAATTTGCACCACGCGTACAGCAAGGCATAAGATTACATAGAGCCATCGATACCTTCACCGACGAACACCCCCTTACGAAGGAAGCAAAGCAGTTGTTCAAACCTGCCGTAGGCTTGTACAGCGGCGTTTTCACAGATATCATTTTCGATCATTACTTAGCCAATGACCCCTTACACTTTAGCGATAAACAACTGTACGACTTTTCACAAGAGGCTTACCAAGTTTTGAATACAGACTTTGAACACTTACCGTCGGTATTCAAACAAGTATTACAGTATATGCAGCGAGACAATTGGCTATACAGTTATAAAAACCGGGAGGGTATATTCCAATCGATGAGAGGAGTAAGTAGGCGAGCAAAGTACTTAGAAACACCAGCCGAGGTAACATTCCAAGTGTTCGAGGACCATTACCAAACTTTAGCAAAAATTTACGAGGCCTTCTTCCCTAAATTGGAAGAATATGTAAAAGGCTATATAGCCGAGCATTTGGGCGGCGTCATGCCGGGGTAAAAACCACGGTAAGCCAGCAAAACAAGTGGGAGAGCAGTTGCCCGGAATGACTTATAGTTGTAGTTTTGAGAACAGATTTTAATTATATCAATTAAACCGTTAATGCCATGAAAAGGAACGTTTTTGCAGCAGGCTTGGCGATCGCGCTAGCCTTCGCAAGTTTGTCGACATTTGCCCAAGAGAAAAAATTGCCACCTGTAGATCCGAGCCCGATGGACATGGCGTACTACCCAGCTATGTATCCATATGTTGTAAAGGTAAAAGGTGAACCCGGCGCATTAGTAGCCCGCGTGATCTATAGCCGCCCTCAAAAGAAAGGCCGCGCGATCTTCGGTGATTTACTAGAATATGATAAATTATGGCGTTTAGGCGCGAATGAAGCGAGCGAGATCGAATTCTTCCGTACAGTAACCATTGGTGGTAAAACCGTACCAAAAGGTCGTTATACGATCTATGCGATTCCACACCAATCGAAATGGACAGTGATCTTGAATAAAGACACGGACATTTGGGGTGCCTATAAATACAACCAAACATTGGATGTAGTTAGAACAGACGTACCAACAGAAGCAACACCCGATGAAGTAGAAGCATTTACAATGGCATTTGAGAAAGCAAATGGTGGTGCTGATTTAGTAATGGCATGGGACAAAACCCAAGTAAGCCTACCCATCAAGTTTTCCGACAGCAAACCGGTGGCCACTACAAAACCGGCAACAAAACCTAAAACTGCTACGAAAAAATAATCTTACCTATTGGTAATCAATACGCCGGTTCTTTCAGAGCCGGCTTTTTTTGTGCCCATACATAAAAAAAGAGGCCCGTCTTACGACCAGCCTCCAAAATATTCCTATACCGCAGCGCTAAAGGTTACTGTAAATAAAAGTACCAATGGTACTTCGCGCTTATGGGTCTAAATTTCAAAATAAAAAAGCGGCAAGAATACCGCCTTCAGAAATTTTAACCATATCCTATGAAAAACCTGGATTGAAATTAATTTATTTCATCATACAAGTTCATGCATTCTCGTGAACGCTTAAAAAATCCTCGTGAGTGATAAAATTTGCCCGGATTACGTAAAACCTTGAAATCGATATTTTATGAGCCTATTTAAAAATATAATATAACAAGCTGATTTATACATTATATACATATATTAAACAAGGGAATACCTAAAGCGCAGAGTTTCTAGTATATATGTTTTTTACTATATAATTAATTTTTCATGTTACTGGTTTTCGAGTTCAATTTCCCCAATCGTTCGCGTTTCCTTTTTCAGTACCTTTAGAAACGCCATTTTTTAGGCATCAAATAGTTAATAACCAAGGCTAAAATATAGTTCACATGAAGCTAGGCACTAAATTCATTCACGCCGGCGTGGCCCCCGATCCGTCTACCGGCGCAATTATGACTCCCATTTTTCAAACATCTACTTACGTACAAGAGGCGCCCGGTGTGCATAAAGGCTATGAATATGCCCGTACACAAAACCCAACCCGCGCAGCTTTACAAGATGCACTCGCAGCCGCCGAAAACGGTAATTATGGCCTTTGCTTTGGCAGTGGCCTTGCTGCTACAGATGCCATCCTCAAATTGTTGAACCCTGGCGATGAGGTTATTGCATCAAACGATTTATACGGTGGTACTTACCGCATTTTTACGAAGGTATTTGAGCGTTACGGTATTAAATTCCACTTCACTGCCATGCAAGACGCCAATAGCATTACACCGCTCATCACGGATCGTACGCGTTTAGTATGGGTGGAAACTCCTACCAACCCGCTTCTTAATATTATTGATATTGCTGCCGTATCGAGGATTTCTCAAAACCACAATTTGCTTTTATGTGTCGATAATACATTTGCTTCTCCTTATCTACAGAACCCTTTAGATTTGGGGGCAGATATAGTGGTACACTCTGCTACTAAGTATTTAGGCGGCCATAGCGACGTGGTACATGGTGCTATTATTGTAAAGGAGGAGGCAATTGCACAGCAATTGGCTTTTATCCAAAATAGTTGCGGGGCTGTGCCGGGTCCGCAAGATTGCTTTTTAGTATTGCGGGGATTGAAAACTTTGCACGTTAGGATGCAACGTCATTGCGAGAACGGGGAGAAGATTGCTCATTTCTTACGTAACCACAACAAAGTGGATAAAGTATATTGGGCCGGTTTTACCGATCACCCCAACCACCACGTTGCGAAGGAACAAATGAGGGGTTTTGGTGGTATGATGTCGTTTACTTTAAAAGATGATAGCATTGAAGCTGCTCATAAGGTATTGAGTGGTACCCATTATTTTAGCTTGGCAGAGTCGTTGGGCGGTGTAGAAAGCTTGATTGGTCACCCAGCAAGCATGACCCATGCTTCGATTCCCCGGGAGGAACGTGTAAAAAACGGCTTAGTGGATTCTTTGATTCGCTTGAGTGTAGGGATTGAGGATGTGGAAGATTTGATCGACGATTTAACCCAGGCTATAGGCTAATTGGGGGTAAAATACTACTTGCACGGTTGATTATCATGATTTGTTAACAACCGTGCATGGATATTTAGGCCATTTTTTATTGAAAACAACTTAAATTTAGCTACCGTAACCTTATATTACGGAAAACCGAATACACAACCGATAGTACCTGGCCAACTTCCGTAATGGAATGCGGCAGGTAATTTAGACTTATATGGAACTCCAGCAATTGAAATCATATCTCGATGCCAAGGTGGATCATTACAACCAGCTTGGTTTCATTGCAAGTGACCCAGTCTGTATCCCGCATCGTTTCAGCAAGCTTCAGGATATAGAAATTTCCGGGTTATTTGCAGCCATATTAGCGTGGGGTAACAGAACGACGATTATTAACAAATGCACGGAATTGATGCGGTTGTTTGATAATGCGCCTTACGATTTTATCTTGAACCACCAGCCACGTGAGCGTATGAAACTGATGCAGTTTAAGCATCGTACGTTTAACGGGTTGGATTTGATGTACTTTGTAGAGTTTCTACAGCATTACTACCAGAATGTTACTTCCTTGGAATTTGCTTTTAGTGGGCATCTTTCGGAAGATGATGATAACGTTGAAAATGCACTGAAAGGTTTCAGAACCATGTTCTTTGCACTGGAACACCCGGAGCGTACCAGGAAACATATTTCTACGCCCGCAGCCAACGCGGCTTGTAAAAGGTTGAATATGTTCTTACGTTGGATGGTTAGAAAAGACGATCGTGGCGTAGATTTTGGGATATGGGAGAATATACTGCCTTCGCAACTTGTGATCCCCATGGATGTGCATGTAGCCCGCGTAGCCACTAGACTTGGTTTAATTGAAAAACCGGATGCCTCTTGGAAAAATGCATTGGCACTCACCAACGAACTGAAACAGCTCGATCCTTGGGACCCAGTGAAGTACGACTTCGCATTGTTTGGCTTAGGCGTGATTGAAAAATATGTATAGATTAATTTTTTAGATTGAAGATGAAGCGTTTTTTAAGTTTACTTTTATTAAGCATCAGCGTAACAATTACTTCCCAAGCACAAGAATATGTTGAATTGGGATATAAATTTGATAAGGGATCTGTATTCGAACTACAACAAGAAAGCAGAACAGAAACATACATTACTGTAAATGATGTTGTGCAACGCACGACCCGCGATTATAACAACAAAATCGCCATCAATGTAGTAGATGTTTTACCTGGCAAGTTCCTGCTCTCATTTCAATACAAAGAACTCAAATTCATCTACAACGCTAATAATAGGAATATCCTAGTAGACGCTAATATCAAAAACGAAAAAGAACCCCTGCAAGCCGCTCTCAAAAACTTACTCGATCAAACGTTCACGGTAGATATTCAAACCACAGGTATCATCAATAGTGTTGATGGGCTGGATAATATTCTCGAAAAAGCCGGTGTTGCGTTCAAAGATCTGAAAGAAGATGAAATCGCTGCTTATAAAAAACTATTGAGCGATCAGTTCGGTACCAATGCATTCCGTTCTTGGCTAGAACAATTGCTCGTTATTTATCCATCACATGGTATTAAAACCGGAACCCAATGGGAAGAAAGCGTTCCGCTGAGAACAGGCTTAGTAGGCCGTGTTGACCTATATTGGAACCTGCAACATTGGGATGCCCAAACCGCTAAAATTAACGGTACCGGTAATGTTAACACAGATAAATTGCAAACACTCACAGTAGAAGACGACATCCAAGCAACTGCCGAAATCGGCGGGCAAATTCAAAGCAATTATTTAATCGATCGCGAAAATGGATTCCCCCGCATATGCGTACAGAACACAGAAATGAAAGGTCAATACACGTATAAAGCCAATAAGAAAAAGAAGATTAAACAAGACATCAAAGTACCTGTTCGCATTGTTACCAACGCATCGTATAAGTTCAAACGATTCAAATAACAACTATGCAACCACTGCTTCCTCAATATATTTCCGCCGCAGGCGAATGGCTGACAACAACGCTGGATATCAGCGTTCCCAATGATAACATTACAGAGTCATCACTGGTGAAAGCATTGGCCCAAAAGCTGGAAGCACTTATTAACAACGACTTCGAACAATTCGTATACCTCTTATACAGAGTAGATGTTTCTGAAAATAAAGTAAAAGAACTACTCGCTACCGGCGAATACCCAGAAGTCTATTATCACATTGCACGACTCATCATCGATCGCCAAATTCAAAAATGGAAATCACGCGAAGCACATAAAAACAGCAATTCCGTGCCAGGCGATGATGAAGAAAAATGGTAATCTCATCCAAAAAATATTACAAAATAAAAGGTTGACATAATTGACATGTCAACCTTTTATTTTTCTACTATGAAAACTGGACTAAAACATTAGTTCCTTCACTTTCTCTTTGTCATCTTTCTCCTTATCTAAATCGAAGAAAGTACCGAATACACGGTCCCAAAAAGCAGTGCTTACCCCGAAGCCTTTATCATCGCTTTTGTAGTGATGTAAATGATGGTTACGCCATAGTGGCTTCATCGATTTAAAAGGCGGGTTCCACGCGTGTATAGCGTAATGCATACTTCCATAGCAGAGGTACCCAAATATAAACCCGGGAAAAAACATATACGCTACACTACCCATTGCCAAATAGAACAAGGCAAATAATACCGACGAAATAATTAAGCTCGGCACGGGCGGCATAAATAAACGTTGTTTATCGCGGGGATATTCATGGTGATTACCATGCATTACGTAAATGATTTTACGGAGCCGCGGTTTTTCCGTGGCAAAGTGAAAAATAAACCGGTGCATGATATACTCAAATAATGTCCACACAAATACCCCGCTTAAGAATACGAGCGCAATTCTGCCTACGCTGTTCAAATAAGCATCGTAACTATGGTATAATAAGTAACCAATTATAGGAATATACATGCCCCAAATAACCAAGGGGTGTGTTTTGGTAAGCATTTCCAGGTACTGACTTTCGAATAACCTTGCCTGGCCTTTGTTCTTAATCTTTTCGAATTTCATGAGTTCCTATGTTTAATGAGTATTTCCAAAAAAACAATTGGTAACAGCTATAGGTTCACAAAATCACGAAACAGCCAACCGAATATTTAAGATTAACAATAAAACGGTGGTAGTCCGTGTAAAGATTTGATATTGCAAATATCGTATCAAATCAGACACGATACGTCAAATTCCGTGCAAGTTTTTTATGAAGAATGATGAATGGCAGCAAATACTACACAATGACTCATGGCTTATTCTATGAGAAATAAAAGAAGATAGACAACATTTATATGTTGTAATTAATAATATAAAATTCACTCAAGAGAAACGCTTAAGAATTATACATTGCGTGCGACGGGCTAATTATACGATAATCGAAACTTGTTGAGATTGGGTTTATACGCCCGGTTTCGCTGCAATTCGTAGTTGTAGATAATTTCTCCTATTTCGCGGAAGAATGGGTATCCCAATTCCTCGTATTCATACTTGTTATCGTTCAATATCCCATCGCGGTTCACATATATCGTACCGCTGAGCATAAAATCCACTTCGTGTTCGAAATCTACGATATAGGCCACATCGGTTAAATACCCGTACGACCAGCCCGTTTTGTTGAACACCCGAATATTGCTGGGTATCTTCTGCCTGCCATCTTTAAAAAAGAAGAACTTGGTATAGCTATCGAAAAACTCCGTGGTATCGTATATGGGCGAGCGCGATTCGCGTGGCAATTCGCTCATAGCCGTTAATAGTAGCTTGGTATCGCTACCTGTGAGTTGGAAACGTTGTGATAATGGTACTGATTGTGGGAAAATAATGGATGTGAGTATTTGTTGTAAATCAAGTAAAGGCACTGTATTATGCCGTGTAAAATCCATCGGTTCATTAATCAAGCTATCTTGGCTGTTCCATCGACCTTTGCCGACAAATACTTTAGGTAATTTGTCGTAATTATAGGTAGAGATGGTAGCTTGCTTTTCTACCACTAATTTGCCTTTTTTGTTGTAAAACTGAATGTTACGTGTTACTAGGTTCTCACTTTCAGGAATGGGGGCAAATCTGCGGAGGATGCGGCTATTGGGGTAGCCTTTTGCGTGCAACATTTTATTGGCATTGTGTAAGCCTACGAATTCGAATAATTGGTTATAAGCATCATTATCACTCACAAGAAATACTTTCCGAATATACTGTGCAATCGATGGAATGCTGCTATCGTATGATGCTGCATGCGTTCTTGCGTTCTGTACTTCCATACGGGTGTACTTATTTAAACCTTTTACCCTTTCTTGGTTCATCAATTCCAAAGCCATTAATGCCATGGGCATTTTAACAGTAGAGGCAGGATTGAAATATTTATCCTTGTTAACAGCATAACAATAGTTGTGTAGGGTAGGAGTATTATATCGATTATAATCGATTTTAGTGTAAATGATTTGGTACTGAAACGAATCGGGATGCTGTAAGATATGCTTCAACTTTGGCGATCCTTTCTCCATTAACAACTTCACTAAAAAAGAATCCGTTTGCTCCTGCGCAGTTGCAGCAGCAGCATTTATTATCATACAGGTTAAAAGCAAGATTCGCTTCATATTCAATACGCTATTTTTCTTATCATAAATATATAAAACAAGCGCTTTCCTTTACCCACGTGGGCTTGCCACTTATAATTTTTATTTGTTCGGCCACAGGCTTATATTTGGGTAATTCATACGCGCCAAAATACAACAACATGAAACTGGTTACTTATTTAAGAGAAGGAGTCGACCAACTCGCTATCCTCGTAGACGGGCTCCTCTACAACACCAACGAGTTACACCCCGAGCTGCCATCGAGCATGAATATGTTCTTAATGATGTGGGACGATGTGATTGGAATTGCTAAAACTGTAGACCATAGTTTAAAGCAAGGTACGAAGCCTTCCCGCGTGATCGGTATTCCTGTAGAATCTGTTCAAATTATGGCTCCAGTACCTTTCCCTACGTCTTGTAGAGATGGTTACGCCTTCCGTCAACACGTAGCTGCTGCACGCCGCAACCGTAGGGTAGATATGATTCCAGAGTTCGACCAATATCCAATTTTCTACTTCACCAACCACAACGCTATTCAAGGCCCGGGCGAAATACCCTGTATGCCTGATCATTTCAATAAATTGGATTTTGAACTGGAAGCTGCTATCGTTATTTGTAAACATGGTAGAAATATCCCCGCTGCTGAGGCTGACGAGTACATTGGTGGCTACATGATTATGAACGACATGAGCGCCCGTACTTTACAAATGGAAGAAATGTTGCTCAACCTTGGTCCTGCTAAAGGCAAGGATTTCAGTACAGTAATTGGTCCTATGTTCGTTACGCCCGACGAATTAGAGGAATTCTTAGTGCCTGCCAAAGAAGGCCATGTAGGCAATGCGTACAACTTGAAAATGAAGTGCTGGGTGAATGGGGTGCAAGTTAGTGAAGGTAATTTGGCCGATATGGATTGGACATTTGCGGAAATCGTGGAAAGATGTTCATATGGTGCCAATATTTTACCAGGCGATGTAATAGGCTCTGGCACAGTTGGAACCGGTTGCTTCTTGGAGTTGAATGGTACCGGTAAACTAAATGATCCTAATTACCAAGAACAATGGTTACAAGCCGGCGACGTGGTAGAAATGGAGATCGAAGGTTTAGGTAAACTACATAACACCATCATCGCAGAAGAAAGCGATTTCTCCATCCTCGCTTTGAAAAAGAAATAATCACGCTAACGCAAACACGACAATGAAAACAATCATCCCAGGTGAAGTAAAAACAAGTGACCTGCACGCCATTTTACTAGGTGCTGTTTCGCCACGACCAATTTGCTTTGCCAGTACGATCGACGAAAACGGGCAACCGAATTTATCGCCGTTCAGCTTTTTCAACGTGTTCGGGTCAAACCCCGCTACGCTGATATTTTCACCCGCTCGCCGCGTTCGCGACAATACCACCAAGCATACGCTTTCGAATGTATATGCTAATAAGGAAGTGGTGATCAACGTTGTGTCGTACAACATGGTACAACAAGCATCCTTATCCAGTTGCGAATACCCAGTAGGTGTAAACGAGTTCGAGAAAGCGGGCTTTACTGCTATTCCTTCGGAAAAAATAAAGCCTTTCCGTGTAAAGGAAAGTCCCGTTCAAATTGAGTGTATTGTAAAACAAATTATAGAAACCGGTACCAATGGCGGTGCAGGTAACCTCGTAATTTGCGAACCAGTGGCAATCCATGTGAACGAAGATGTATTAACAGAACAAGGCAAAATCGACCCGCATAAAATTGACCTAGTAGCTAGGATGGGAGGCGATTATTATTGCCGTGCCAGTGGTGATGCAGTATTTGAAGTAGCGAAACCCAATACGCAATTAGGCATTGGCGTGGATGCATTACCAGCTTCTATCAAAACCAGCCACATCCTAACCGGCAACAACCTCGGGCAACTCGGCAATGTACACGAAATGCCGAGCATAGATCCTACTTTCCACGACGATCACCTGAAAAATATTGTGCAATACTTCAGCGTGAATCCGACAGATATGGAACGCGAATTACATCTCTACGCAAAAACGTTGCTCGATGATAATAAAGTAGATGCTGCATGGCAAGTTTTATTATCAAACGCATAACAATATTTGATGTATCATATAAAAAAAGTCCTTCTACATGTAGAAGGACTTTTTTTATATAGTAGTTTGTATACTAACTTATTTATTGCCACCGAATACTTTTTGTAATAACTCGGTTACACGCGCACCTGGATTAGCACGGATGTTGGCTTCTTCTTTACCAATTTGGTCGAACAATGCCTTCACCGCCATGTCCGTTACATAGTTCTGCAAGTTCGGATCTACTTTTGTAAATGAAGTAGGGAGCTTGTTATATGTAGTAACAATTTGCGAGTAATAAGCAGTAGCACTTGTTTTATTCAAAGCGTTTTCTACTACTGGCATAAATGCTCTTTTCAACGTATCGGTTGCTTTTCCGCGGAAATAATCCGTTGCAGAAGTATTGCCACCTGTTACGAGTTTAATTGCATCGGTGATCGTCATTTGTTTGATAGCATCTACGAAGATAGGTTTTGCATAGCCTACTGCATCTTCCGCGGCGCGGTTGATTTGTAAGATCGCTTTATCTACTTCATTACCTAAGCCAATTTTACGCAAAGTGGATTCTAACTTCACGGCATCGGCAGGCAACAATACTTTATAAATATCACTCCCAAAGAAACCATCCTTCTTGTTCAACAGGGAAATACCGTTCGCAATACCTTGCGCCAATGCTTCTTTAATACCTGCACCTGCTTCTTTTTCTGATACACTGCTGCTACCGCCACTTAAAATAGAGCCTAAGATGCTGCTAGTTGAAGTTTTCGTGTTGCTAGTATTTGTATTAGTGTTAGTAGGTGTGGTTGTGGTGGTAGTAGAAGTATTGGTATTCGTGTTGGTAGTAGACCCGTTGTTCGTCGTTGAACTGTTGTTATTGTTATTATTACCACCCAATGCTACATCTAACACAGCACCGAGTATGTTTGTAACAGTATTATTGTTAGAAGCATTGTTTGCTGTGGTGGTAGTAGTAGCCGGGGTAGTAGTAGTGGTTACAGCCGTTGTAACAACTGTATCTGCTTTTGCAGCAGTGGTAGTTGTTGATGTTTTTGCTGTGGTGGTTTTTGTGGTTTTAGCTTTCGCCTTTGTGGTTGTTTTTTTCTTCGTTTGTGCTTCCACGGCAGAAGAAAGAATGCATACGCCGGCTGCTAATAAAAGTGATTTTTTAAACATATTGTTGTTGATTCGGTATATGAGACGCATAGGTTGTAACAAGGTTTAACCCTTGCAAAGTTAAATTTATTATTGATGTAAGCTCAACAACGGGATACTTGTTTTGAAAGCCAAGCGGGAAGTGTTGCTGCGCTTGAAGATGCTATCAAAAAACCCATGTTTGCGAGGTACTACTAGTATTAAATCGGCATTTTCGCTGGTAGCAAAGTCGATAATTCCGTTTACCACGTTGCTATTCTCCACGAAGCGGTAATCTGGGTTATACGGCGCTAAGAAAGTATCTAGCACCAAGCCCTCCATTGGTTGAGCACCGGAAATCTCTTTCCCTTCTGGGTGAACATTCGCTACAATCAGTTCTGGCTTTAATAAATCCAAGATCGCTGTTAATTTCTTCATCGGCGTAGTTTCTACAACGCGTTTAAGATCGCAAGCGAAAACAACTTTCTTGATCGGTTTGAAGCTGGCCTCGATGGGCACTACGAATACTGGGTACTGGGTGTTTTTCACCACATCCACGGTATTGGAGCCTACGAGGATTTCTTCCAAGTTACTGCCGCCAATAATACCCATCACGATAAAATCTGTATGCTCAGCAGCGGCTACCTCGTTGATGTTGGCAGCCAATAAGTGGTTATCGGCGCGGGAAACGAGTTCACAGCCGGCCGGGATATACGGGGCCAACTCGGTTTCCATCTTCTGCAAACCATCTAAACTCGACAAGCGCAATTCATCTACATCTACCATAGGCACAGCCGTAGGCAAATCCGGGATAGGTACAATCAACTCGTACGCGTGGTATAACACTACGCGGGTAGCCGATATTTGCCCCGCTAATTGCAAAGCATATTGCGCCGCATTGTAGGCTGCATCTGAAAAATCGGTGGGTACTAAAATCGTTTTCATGAATCTTCTGATTTAAAAATTAAAACCTGGTTTATCTATTACTCAACTAGCGGTTCTTTTGTTTAGTCATTTTACTTATACAATAATCTTACCATCCTTCTGAACACCCTTATTATATCATTAAATATAACCATACCTGGCCAGTTTTGGCCTGATTTAGAGCATGTTTTGCCTTGATTTTACCCCAAACCATATGATCTTGCCCCAATAACCGCGAAATAAATTATTTTTGCACTCCAAAAACAAGCAATTTCATTAAAAGGGCTTTTGCCCGAATTTAGATACAACCATGAGCGTAAGTAGTACTCAACATTTATCAGAACAAGAAATCATTAGGCGCGAAAAATTGCAGGAGCTGCAAAATTTAGGCATTGATCCTTATCCTGCGCCAGAATACCCGGTAAATGCTACGGCAATCCAGATAAAGCAACGCTACTCGGAAGAAACGAAGTCTGAATTCGAAAACGTATGCATCGCCGGTCGTGTTATGAGTGTTAACGACATGGGTAAGGCTAACTTTGCTAAAATTCAAGATCATACGGGTGTTATCCAGGCGTATATCCGTCGCGATGATATCTGCCCCGGTGATGATAAAACAATGTTCAACACGGTTTGGAAGAAATTAGTCGATAATGGCGATATCGTAGGTATTAAAGGCTACGCTTTCACCACTAAAACTGGCGAAATTTCAGTACACGCAAGAGAATTCACCTTATTATCAAAGGCTTTACGCCCTTTACCTACCGTTAAGGAAAAAGACGGTGAAGTATTTGATGCCGTAACTGATCCAGAGTTTAAATACCGCCAACGTTATGCAGATTTGATCATCAACCCGCAAGTGAAGGATACCTTCATCAAGCGTACGAAGATCATGCAAACGATCCGCGAGTTCTATAATAATTTGGGTTACTTGGAAGTAGAAACGCCTATTCTCCAACCTATCCCAGGTGGTGCTACCGCCCGCCCATTCATTACCCACCACAATACGCTCGATATGCCATTATACTTGCGTATTGCTAACGAGCTGTATCTCAAACGTTTAATCGTAGGCGGCTTCGAAGGTGTGTTCGAATTTGCGAAAGATTTCCGTAATGAAGGGATGGACCGTACGCACAACCCAGAGTTTACCGTAATGGAAATGTACGCCGCGTACAAAGATTACGAATGGATGATGAAAACAACAGAAACCCTGTTGGAAAAAATCGCCCTCGCTTTACACGGCACTACAGAAGTGCCAGTAGGTGAGAAAATGATCAATTTCAAAGCTCCTTTTGCACGCGTAACAATGTTCGATGCCATTAAAGAACATACCGGCTTCGATATCAGCAATATGAACGAAGACGAAATTCGTGGCGTTTGTAAAGAATTAGGCTTACACCCTGAAGCTAGCTGGGGTAAAGGCAAGTTGATCGACGAAATTTTCGGCGAAAAATGTGAATTCAACTACGTACAACCAACTTTCATTACCGACTACCCAGTTGAAATGAGCCCGTTAACAAAGAAACACCGTAACAAACCGGGATTAGTTGAACGTTTCGAGTTGATGGTGAACGGTAAAGAGATCGCTAACGCTTACTCCGAGTTGAACGACCCAATCGATCAACGCGAACGCTTTGAAGAACAAGTGAAATTGATGGAACGTGGCGATGATGAAGCGATGTACATCGATTACGACTTCTTACGTGCCTTAGAATACGGTATGCCGCCAACATCTGGTATCGGTATCGGTATCGATCGTTTAACGATGATGATGACGAACCAACCGTCTATTCAAGATGTACTATTCTTCCCGCAAATGCGCCCAGAGAAAACAGAATCTACTGAAGAACAAGCGTAACCGCTTTAATTCATATTTTTTGCAAGCCGCCTCTACTTGTTAGAGGCGGCTTGCTTGTTTTTATAAACATCCTTCGCCCCCAAACGTTACCTAAAGAAAAGATCATCATGAAAACCATCATTCCAACCAGGGTAGCAGTCGTGATTTTCGGCATTATCCTAGCCATCTTCGGGATTACACATTTTAAAATGGGCTCTACCATGTCGGCCCTTGTACCATTACCAGGCGGGGTTATTTGGGTATATGTAACAGGCGTAGCCTTGATACTGGCGGCCGTATCGTTCATATTCGACCGGAAAGTGAGGCTGAGTGGGTATTTGTTTGCTTTATTTTTATTGATCGTGATATTCGTAGTGCATGTACCACTGGCCACTACGGGCGACCCAATGGCCATTACCAACATTTTAAAAGATACGGGTTTGATGATGGGAGCAATTGTAATTGCCAACACATCGGACAATTAAAAGCATTAAAAAAGGGCAGTAAGAGTACTGCCCTAAAATTTAGACCATATCCTATGAAAAACCTCCTTAAAATTAGTACACATCACTGCATCCATTAGCAGAAACTGCTATTTGTGTAAGAAAAATTTATACTTGGTGTGTTTCAGTGATTCTTTGGTATTTCGTTTATGGATTTGCTCGCACGTTCATCAAAGAATTCAAATAATTTGGGTTTGATTTTCTTATCTAGCAATAAATTCACGGGAAATTCGTGATTGCGGGTTAATTTTATCCCTTCGCATGCAAATGCGTCTACAACTACAAACTAGTCAACTAATTATGAGAAGTAAGCACAAAATCTTACCGGTTGCTATCACTGGTTTAGCGATGTTGGCCATGAGCCATTCCGCCAGCGCACAAAAAAAGGAACTCGGTTTCGAAGACATCTTCAAACGTCCACC
Source organism: Chitinophaga skermanii (assembly GCF_003259335.1). Taxonomy (GTDB): domain Bacteria; phylum Bacteroidota; class Bacteroidia; order Chitinophagales; family Chitinophagaceae; genus Chitinophaga; species Chitinophaga skermanii. Next base: position 4,140 of record NZ_QLLL01000001.1, on the reverse strand, counting down.
TGCAGGTCTTACCAACCAATTACCGTTCGTAACGGGTTGGGCCGATAACGACGCATACCTCGAAATGCGTAGAGAAGCCAATGGCAGCATGAAAACCTGGAAAGTAAATGCATTAACCGGTAAAGATGAAGTGTATGTGCCACCGGTTGGTACACACAATACCGTTTTCGTGAGAGAAAATGATGTGTTCATCAAATCCCCGGAAGGCGTTGAAACTAGGTTAACGAATGACAAAGAAGAGGAAAAAAATCCGACCCTTTCGCCCGATGAAAAATTTGTTGCTTTCACCCGCAACAATAACTTATACTCTGTAGAAGTAGCTTCTAAGAAAGAAACACAATACACAACCGATGGCTCCGACGTTATTTACAACGGGTGGGCTTCTTGGGTGTATTTTGAAGAAATTCTTGGTCGCCCTACACGCTACCGTGCTTTCTGGTGGAGCCCCGATAGCAAAAACATCGCGTATATGCGCTTCGATGATACCAAGGTGCCAGTTTTCCCTATCTATAGCGAAAAAGGTCAACACGGCTACTTGGAAAATACCCGCTACCCGAAAGCCGGCGATCCAAACCCGGAAGTTAAAGTAGGTATCGTACCTGTTGGTGGTGGCGCTACCGTATGGGCCGATTTCAACCCGAAAGACGACCAATACTTCGGTACGCCATTCTGGACACCAGATGGCAGCACTTTATGGTTGCAATGGATGCCTCGTCAACAAGACAATTTAAAGATCTACGCTATCAACCCTGCTACAGGAGCTAAAAAAGAAGTGTACGATGAGAAGCAGAAGACTTGGGTTGACTGGTTCAAAGACGTGTATTTCTTACAAGGCGGTAAAGGTTTCATGGTAATGAGTGATAAATCTGGTTGGGACCATATTTACCATTATAACATGGACGGTAGCTTGAAAACACAAATCACCAACGGTAACTGGCGTGTAAAAGACGTGTTGTATGTAGATGAGAAAAAACAACTCGTTTACTTCACGGCGCGTAAAGAAGCAACTACCCGTTTCGATTTATATAAAGTGAGCTTGAAAGGCGGTGCTCCAACCCGTTTAACTTTCGGCGATTTCAGCCACGATGTAAAATTATCACCTAATGGTACTTACTTCGTTACAACGTATTCCAACTTAAAAACACCTACCCGCATCGCGTTATTGAACACGAACGGTAAAGTGATCAAAGAATTGGGTAATGCAAAAGGTGCTGAATTCGACAACTACAACTTAGCCACCAACGACTTACGCACATATAAAACCCGTGATGGCTTAGAATTACCTATGACTATCATGTGGCCTTTACACATGGAAGCAGGTAAAAAATACCCTGTAATTATTAGCATTTATGGTGGTCCTGATGCCGGTACTGTATACGATACTTGGAAAAACGATCTTTCAGCACAGTGGTTGTCGAAAGAAGGTATTATCCAAGTAGCAGTAGATAACCGTGCTGGTGGTCATTTAGGTAAAGTGGGTATGAACTATATTCACCGCAACTTAGGTATTCACGAGATTGAAGACTTTATGGATGCTGCGAAATGGTTAACAACGCAAGCAGGCGTAGATGCGAGCAAAATGTGTATTACCGGCGGTAGCTTTGGTGGTTACATGACGGCGATGGCATTAACTTATGGAGCAGATGTATTTACCCATGGTATTGCGAATTACAGCGTAACGGATTGGGCATTGTATGATTCACATTATACAGAGCGTTACATGGATACACCACAAGAGAATCCAGAAGGGTATAAAAATACCAACGTAATGACACATGCAGAGAAATACAAAGGCTTATTGCGTATTGTACACGGCACAATGGACGATAACGTTCACATGCAGAACAGTATTCAATTGGTAGATAAATTAGAGAATTTGAACAAGCATTTCGAGTTTATGGTATATCCAGGCGAGCGACATGGTTGGGGTGGTGTGAAACGTATTCATTCAAGAGATGAATCTTACCGTTTCTACTACCAAAACTTGTTGAATAAACCTTTCCCGGCTGCTTTCAACCAGAAATAAGCGAATAGCTATCATAAAAAGAAAGCCAGTTCTATCTAATAGAGCTGGCTTTTTTAATTGCCTATAAGGCAACAATAAATTGCTTAACGAAATTTTAGATAGAAAATATATACGCGGTGGAAAATAAGATAGGTAGAGGGATGTAGGAAAAAAAACAGGGCTGCAAGAATACAGCCCCGAAAAATTTTAACCATATCTTTATTGAAAAACCTAGTACAAATTTCTATAATTTAGGAACATAGTTAATTTGGAATTTAGCGAACGATGTATTTTGCTTGGTAAACGCGCGACTTTGACCGTTAACCGCTTTCGCGAATACGTTATATAATGGTTAATCTTATATTAAGGGATTGATTTAGTGCTACTTAAAAATAATTTCGCAGAATTGAAATCCAGGGGAAAACACTTTACGTAAGTACCCGGTATATTGACTCTCTACTATTAGAATATTTGGTTGCTACAAATAAAAAAAGGCGGTAAGAATACCGCCTCTGTAATAATTTTAACCATATCCTATGAAAAACCTAACACAAAGATATAGTCGCCATATATAGTTATTTCTTTAAATCCGTGAACGTAGTAAAATAGCTCGTAAAGTACCAATATATCTAATTGAGCTATTATATTAAATTTAATCACAAATTAAATTTAATTATCATCACCCTATACGTTTCCCATTCTCAACTTTCCTATCTGGTTGAATTAGAACGACTTCCTTATTTTCTCCCACTACACCTAGCACGAGGCACTCAGAGAAAAAATTAGCGATTTGTTTTACAGGAAAGTTTACAACTGCTATAATTTGTTTACCAATTAGTTCCTCTTGCTGGTACAAAACAGTGATTTGGGCAGATGAACGTTTTATCCCGATCTCTTCCCCGAAGTCAATTGTTAGTTGAAAAGCCGGGTTTTTCGCTTTGGGAAAAGGCTGTGCTTCGATAATGGTACCTACGCGGATCTCTACTTTTTCAAAGTCTGGCCATGTAATCGTTTCCATATTCAATCTATTTAAAGTTCTAAGTGTTAGTAATGTAGGAAGATTGACCGCATTTTGGAATAATTTCTGCAATAATTTTTAGCGTTAAACTTTCTGTATGAGATACCTTTTGTTTTTTAGCGTTCTGATTATGATGGCGGCTTGCAATAGTAAGCCTACCCCGCAAGCTCCTCCTACCGACACTACCATCCTGTTACCAGATGGAGATACTACCACCCGCCCAGCCATGCAAATCCCAGATTCGCTGGTTGTACGCGTAGATACCAGCGGTGTGTTTATTGGTGACCTACAAGTACATAGCAACGCAGAATTGGGTAGCAAACTGCTCGATACCCTCAACGATATGTACCAAACCATGCACCAGCTACCAAAAGGTATCGCCCTCCTGTTCTCCGATCAAATTCTCATGGGTGTTCGCGGCAATGTTCACGACGCGGTAAAAGATGCCCAAAACAATATGTTGTCCATCGTAGCCGACCAACAGTTCCATACTTCCATGAAGAAGTTACAACAGGCCCAAAAAGATAGTTTAATGCAGCAATTTCCCATTCTCTACCAAAAACACTAACCAAATATTGTTGCATACTGCGAAATTCCTTCTTACACCCGCAGGAAGGAGCTTTGTAATTATTTGATAATCAATGACTCAGCAAGGGCATTTTTGCTAAACTCAATAGGCATAGGCATTTCAGCGTCTGGAGATAGGCTTTAGATAGGCTTAGGATAGGGTCGAGATAGGCTTTAGATAGGGTAGGGATAGGGTGGAGATAGGGTAAGTACTGGAAAAAGATATGTCACGTCCTAAAATAGGTTTACACCCTTGTTAGATAATCCGGATAAAGGTTTACACCTGTAGTTGTTAATCCGTATAATAGTTTACAGTTCCAAAGATTAAAAAAAAGAACCTATTACTACTACTTATTATAGTTTTTCTTTTTTTGCTTCTTTTTTTCTTTTTACAATCCACCTGGATTTGTGGATAACCGGCCTTGGGCACCTGTAGGTGACGCACCCTTTTGCTGCCATCTCATGGCCATTTTACCATGTTGATGATGCGCTTGTGCAGGGGTTAAGTAGTTGCAGCTACTGTGTGGCCGCTGCTCGTTGTAAATGGTGA